>NZ_CP046600.1 GCF_018278905.1 Mycobacterium spongiae | reverse complement strand
CGACGCAACTCCCTGGCTCTCATTGATTCCGGGTCGAGGTACCACCGATGTTGGCGACGCGGAAACTGTCCACATGGTTATCCACAGGTGTGGACAGGACCATCAATACCGTGCCGCAGCCTACCAACAACGGCTCACGACCTACAGGCCGTAGACAACCAGCCAGCGCTTGTCTAAACGGCTTGTCGACCCGCCATCCTCGCTTCGTTGTGGACCGCCGTTTCAGGCCGAAACAGCATTGCCCGAAGCTAACAGTTTTCCGTGCGGCTGCCAACAGTTCTTTCGAATTCAGCTGAGGTTCTTTGTGATTGTGGCAGATCGTGGATGTAGTCGCTGAAGCGGACGAGCTCCGAAAGCGGGTGGAGTGGGTCTGTTGGGACGAGTGAGGTTTGACCAGGCGAAGGGTGGTCAGTACCCTCGAACAGTCGCCCGAAAGTCGGCGATGCGGCTGCGACCTGGATCGGACTTCCGGGGACCGCGCCGGCCAGGAGTACGACCACCTTCGATCGATCCGCGGACCAACCCGTTGGAAAGCATGAGCGGCCGGACGGTGCTTCAGACACAGCGAGGAGAACGCCGTGGCCAAGGGCAAGCGGACCTTCCAGCCGAACAACCGGCGACGAGCCCGCGTTCACGGTTTCCGACTTCGGATGCGCACCCGAGCGGGGCGGTCCATCGTGTCGAACCGGCGCCGCAAGGGCCGCCGCGCGCTAACTGCCTGATCTGATGGCAGGTTCATGGCGGTGCTTTCTGCGCGCAACCGTATGAGGCGGTCAACGGACTTCGATATGACGGTGAAGCGGGGGCGACGAACGGTACAGCCCAACCTGATAGTCCATGCCCTGCCGGGGAGTGACTGCGACGTGCGAACCGGCCCACGTATCGGTCTGATCGTCGCCAAATCGGTCGGTTCGGCTGTTGAACGTCACCGAGTCGCGCGTCGGCTGCGTCACGTGGCCAGGTCGATAGTGAGCGAGCTGCACGAATCGGATCGGGTTGTGATCCGAGCGCGGCCGAGCAGTCGGGGCGTTTCGTCGCCCCGTCTAGAGCAACAGTTGCGAGCCGGCCTGCGTGGTCGGCTGGAATCGGCAGGCACCGGCCGGTGACTTCGGTGGGTCGGAGGTGCGCTGGCTTGATCCGGGGGACCGGAGCGGTGATAGCCCGCGTACTGATTTTCCTTGTTCAGAATTATCGGCACATGGTGTCTCCGCTGCGACCGGCGTCGTGTCGCTTTGTTCCTACCTGCAGTCAGTATGCGGTGGATGCGTTGACTGAGTACGGCGTGATTCGGGGTGGCTGGCTGACGGTGGCGAGGTTGGCGAAGTGCGGACCATGGCACCGGGGAGGTTGGGATCCGATACCGGAGCGACCTCACCGACAGGCAGACTTCGATGAGGACGGTACTGGCGGCGAGACGCCGGCGACCTCAGGGGAGAGTGAGCTTCTTGTTTGATTTCTTCAGCCTCGACTTCGTGTACTACCCGGTGTCGTGGATCATGTGGGTTTGGTACAAGCTGTTCGCGTTTGTGCTGGGCCCGTCAAACTTCTTCGCCTGGTCGCTCTCGGTGATGTTCTTGGTTTTTACCTTGCGAGCTCTGCTCTACAAGCCGTTCGTGCGCCAGATTCGCACCACGAGGCAGATGCAGGAGTTGCAGCCACAGATCAAGGCACTACAAAAAAAGTACGGCAAGGATCGCCAGCGGATGGCGCTCGAGATGCAAAAGCTGCAACGCGAACACGGCTTCAATCCGATCCTGGGGTGCTTGCCGATGCTGGCCCAGCTTCCCGTGTTCCTTGGGCTGTACCACGTGTTGCGGTCGTTCAACCGCACGACCGGGGGCTTCGGGCAACCGCATCTATCGGTGGTGGAAAACCGACTCACGGGCAACTACTTCTTCAGTCCGGTCGACGTCGGGCATTTTCTTGATGCCAACCTGTTCGGCGCTCCGATCGGTGCATCGATGACGCAACGGTCCGGGTTGGATGCGTTTGTCGATTTCAGTCGGCCAGCCGTGATCGCGGTAGGGGTGCCGGTGATGATCTTCGCCGGCATCGCGACGTACTTCAATAGTCGCGCGTCAATCGCGCGCCAGAGCCCGGAGGCGTCCGCGAATCCCCAGACCGCAATGATGAACAAACTGGCGCTGTACGTGTTTCCGCTCGGCGTTGTGGTCGGCGGTCCATTCCTTCCCTTGGCGATCATCTTGTACTGGTTTTCCAACAACATTTGGACGTTCGGTCAGCAGCACTACGTGTTCGGGAAGATCGAAAAAGAGGAAGAGGCGAAAAAACAGGAGGCCATCGAGCGCCGGGCGGCTAACGCGCCGGCGCCGGGAGCCAAGCCCAAGCGCAATCCGAAGGCATCATCGGGATCCGGAGGGTCGGGAACCGAAAGCGGTAACGGCGGCGGTGAGCCGGACGTCAAGAAACCAGGTTCCGATGCCGAGGCGACGGATAACAAGACCCAGGCAGCGAAGCGAAATCCGCCCCGACGCGACACCAGTCCCAACAACCGCGCACCGCGCCCGGGGGCGCGACCAAAGAAGCGCAAACGCTGACTATTGCGGGGCGCGGCGGGTGAGCCGCCTGAGGACCCGCGAAAGACCGAGCCGTGGATGAGGGGAGAGAAAGCCATGACCGATGCGGAGACCACCGAGGTCGACGTTGATGGACGAATAGAGACGGACAGCGACGAGGGCGATACGGCCGCAGGGCTTGCCGGTGGCGAGGAGCCGGACGACCTGGAAGAACGATTGGTTGCAGAAGGTGAGATCGCGGGCGATTACCTCGAGGAGCTCCTGGATCTGCTGGATTTTGATGGCGACATCGACTTGGACGTCGAGGGCAGTCGGGCCGTGGTGAGCATCGACGGCAGCCAGGACTTGAACAAGTTGGTGGGCCGCGGCGGCGAGGTGCTCGACGCCCTTCAGGAACTCACGCGGCTGGCGGTGCATCAAAAGACGGGCGTTCGGAGCCGGTTGATGCTGGACATCGCGAGCTGGCGACGTCGGCGCCGTGAAGAGTTGGCGGCCCTGGGTGACAAGGTGGCGCGGCAAGTGGTCGAGACCGGTGAGCGGGAGGCACTGGCTCCGATGACGCCGTTCGAACGCAAGATCGTCCACGATGCGGTCGCGGCGGTGCCGGGCGTACACAGTGAGAGCGAGGGCGTCGAACCGTCGCGCCGGGTCGTCGTCCTGCGAGACTAGGTCCATAATCCGCCACCGAGTTACACCCTTGTAGTTCGTTCTGCGGATTGACTGAGTTCAGCCGGCCGGGACAGGCACGCGAAGATCAGGAGAATGTTTCACGTGAAACATGGTGGTCCTGGTGGGAGGTCGGTACCTCCATCGGCTCCGGCCGTTCCGGCGCCGCCCGAATCCGCCGCGATAATCTTCGGGGCGCGGCTAGATCTGGCTGAACGGTACGCTCAGGTCCTGGCGGGCGAGGCCGTGAAGCGCGGCCTCGTGGGGCCTCAGGAAGCGGGCCGGGTCTGGGACCGGCATCTGCTCAACTGCGCTGTGGTCGGCGAGCTTCTAGACCCTGGCGCCCGGGTGGTGGACATCGGGAGCGGAGCGGGCCTGCCCGGGTTACCGTTGGCGATAGCGCGGCCCGACCTCCGGGTGGTCCTTCTGGAACCATTGCTGAGGCGGACCGAGTTTCTGCGCGAGGCTGTGGCCGAACTCGGACTAGCAGTAGAGGTCGTGCGCGGACGTGCGGAAGACCCGGGGGTGCGCGACCAACTCGGCGCCAGCGACGCGGCGGTGTCTCGTGCGGTGGCGGCGTTGGACAAGGTGACGAAATGGAGCATGCCGTTGCTACGGCCGAACGGGTGGATGATCGCAATCAAGGGAGAGCGCGCGGCGGAGGAACTCCGGCAGCACCGGCGTGTGATGGCCACAACAGGTGCGGCAGATGCCAGGGTGGTGACATGTGGCGCGAACTATTTGCGTCCGCCCGCAACCGTGGTGCTAGCGCAACGCAGCAAGCCAGGAACGCCCGATCGTCGCGGGCGGCCCCACAAGCCGGGGCGGGCGGCGAAGGGGAGGACAGCGTGAGTCATTCGCGAATCGCCCCAGCGCGGGCAACGCCGGAGCCGCAGGTGATGGATAGCCAGCCGGCGGTGTCGCGCCAAGCCGCCCACCGCAGCGGAGCAGCATCCAGTGCGGGCCGGGTGCCCGATCCCAACCCGGATGTTTCACGTGAAACATCGCACGATCTCGACACCCCGATAGGTGCGGCCGCGGAAAGGGCGATGAAGGTCTTGCACACTGCCCATGAGCCGTTGCGCCGCCCACGTCAGCGTCGGCTGTTCACCGTCGCGAATCAGAAGGGTGGAGTCGGCAAAACCACCACCGCTGTTAACCTCGCGGCCGCGCTGGCTGTTCAGGGACTAAAAACCCTCGTGATTGACCTGGACCCGCAAGGGAATGCCAGCACTGCGCTCGGCATTACCGACCGGCAATCGGGTACGCCATCCTCCTACGAATTGCTCTTGGGTGAGGTTCCCTTGCATGCGGCGTTGCAGCGCAGCCCGCACAGCGACCGGCTATTTTGCGTGCCGGCGACCATCGATCTGGCCGGCGCTGAAATCGAATTGGTCAGCATGGTCGCTCGCGAAAACCGACTCCGTAGTGCGCTGGCTGAACTCGACAACTTCGACTTCGACTACGTGTTCGTCGACTGCCCGCCCTCGCTCGGATTGTTGACCATCAACGCTCTCGTGGCCGCACCAGAGGTGATGATTCCGATCCAGTGTGAGTACTACGCCCTTGAAGGTGTGTCGCAGCTGATGCGCAACATCGAGATGGTGAAGTCGCACCTCAACCCCCAACTCGAGGTCAGTACCGTCATTCTCACCATGTATGACGGCCGAACCAAGCTGGCCGACCAGGTGGCCGAAGAGGTACGTCGTTACTTTGGCGGAAAGGTGCTCCGCACGGTCATCCCGAGGAGCGTAAAGGTTTCCGAGGCGCCCGGCTACAGTATGACGATCATCGACTACGACCCTGGTTCGCGAGGTGCGATGAGTTACCTCGACGCCAGTCGCGAACTTGCCGAACACGACCAGCCACCTTCGGCGAAGGGACAACCATAATGCAGCCGTCGCGCAAAAAGGGCGGTCTTGGCCGGGGACTGGCTTCGCTCATCCCAACCGGGCCCGCAGACGATGACTCCGGTCCATCGGCGCTGGGCCCGCGGATGGGAGCCGCGGCAGCCGACGTCGTGATCGGCGGCCCGGCACCGGACGTCTCCATGGGGGCGGTGTACCGGGAGATCGGGCCGGCCGACATCGAGCCCAATCCGCGTCAGCCACGACAAGTGTTCGACGAGGAGGCACTAGCCGAGCTCGTGTACTCCATCCGCGAGTTCGGCCTTCTGCAGCCGATCGTGGTGCGGGCTCTTGCGGGATCCGGGGCCGCGTCCCATAGCGGACCGCGCTACCAAATTGTGATGGGGGAGCGACGGTGGCGCGCCGCCCAGGAGGCGGGTCTCGCCACCATTCCCGCCATCGTGCGTGAGACCGGCGACGACAACCTATTGCGTGACGCGCTGCTCGAGAACATTCATCGGGTACAACTGAACCCGTTGGAAGAGGCCGCCGCCTACCAACAACTGCTCGACGAGTTCGGGGTCACCCACGACGAGCTAGCCACCCGCATCGGCCGCTCCAGACCGTTGATCACCAACATGATCAGACTGCTCAAGCTCCCGATTCCGGTCCAGCGTCGGGTAGCGGCTGGCGTGCTGTCCGCCGGCCACGCTCGCGCACTGTTGTCGCTCGAAGCCGGGCCGGACGAGCAAGAGGAATTGGCAAGCCGGATCGTCGCCGAGGGCCTTTCGGTGCGGGCGACCGAGGAGGCGGTCACGGTGGCCAACCACGAGGCACACCGGGGTCGCGGCAGCACGCCTTCAGCTCCGCGGCGAAAGCCGATTCAAATGCCGGGGCTTCAAGATGTTGCTGAGCGCCTGTCGAATGCCTTCGATACTCGGGTGACGGTCAGCCTCGGCAAACGCAAAGGCAAGATTGTGGTCGAGTTCGCCTCGGTGGACGATCTCCAGCGGCTCGTCGCCTTGATGAGCCCCGACCAGCCTTGAAAAAGTCTGAACAGGGACACGATGTAATTACGTCACTGTGACACCAAGACGGCTCGATGGGTGAGCGAACCGTCGTTGGCACCCATGACCAACGGAGAGGTGTTGTGCGACAAGTGGATTCGAGGGTTTCCCGACGATTGTCGCCGGCCGGACGGATCCGAGCGCCCGAACCCGGGGGTCCGGTTGAATACTGGCCCGATCGGGACGAACTCTCCTATCCTGGAGGGGTTGCCGTTGCACAGCAGCCGAGACGGAACTGGGCTGTTGGCATCGCCTCGCGACGATGCGGGCTAAGTGGTAGCTCGCCGCGGAACGGGGTTGTCGGCATCGCCGCGCGACGGGGCGGGCCAGGTAGTGGCCCGCGGCGGAACGGGGCAATGGGCAACAGCACGGCATAGAGGCCAGGAGACAAGTGTCTGCTCGGATAACAGGGCTGCGACTCGAAGCTTTCGAGCATCTGCCCAAGCATGCGCGCCGCTGCGTTTTTTGGGAGGTCGACCCCGCGACACTGGGCACCGAGGACCATCTTGCCGACCCGGAATTCGAAAAAGAAGCCTGGCTGTCGATGGTGATGTTGGAGTGGGGCTCATGCGGTCAGATCGCGACCGCGATCCCCGATGATCGCAGCAACACCGAACCACCGTGTTTGGGTTATGTGCTGTACGCCCCGCCGAGTGCGGTGCCTCGAGCCCATCGGTTTCCCACGGCACCGGTATCGGCCGATGCGGTGTTGCTCACGACGATGGGTATCGAGCGCGGCCAAGCAGCCGACGACCTGCCGCACGGATTGATCGCGCGGGTGATTGACGAGCTGGTCCGGCGGGGTGTCCGGGCGTTGGAGGCGTTCGGTCGAACCTCGGCCGCCGCGGAATTGCAGAATCCTGAGCTGGTAACGCCCGACGTTCAGCCCGTGTTGGAGGCTCTTGGTGACTGCTCGGTCGAGCACTGCATCATTGACGCGGAATTCTTGATGGACGTCGGTTTTGTTGTGGTGGCACCACATCCGTACTTCCCGAGGTTGCGACTGGAGTTGGATAAAGGGTTTGGCTGGAAAGCCGAAGTTGAATCGGCCCTGGAACGTCTACTGGAGAACGCTCAGTTGCAACAGCCGGTGGCGGCGGGGTCTACCGTCGGGACCAGTCTGCAATCGCGCACCCAGGGTGCGGCGATCAAGAACCGCTGAGTCTGCTGGTTCGCTCGACCGATAGCTCGTGGGCGAGCAACTCGGCGAAGGTGAATGTGCCTGTGGGACGGTCGTTTTTGCCCAACAGGTAGAGTCGCTTGACCGCGGCGAGAATACCTTCGGCGATAGCGTCACGAGTCTGTGTTGATACCAGCACCGCACGGTCACCGGGGTTGGTGATGTATCCGATGTCAACCTGAACGGTCGGCATCCTGGTCAGTCGCAGCAGGTCCCATGTCCGGCCATGCGTCCGGCAATCCCGCAACCCGGTGCGGGCCACCACTTCTCGCTGAATGAAATCCGCCAGATTGCGGCCAATGGTGGAAACCGAACCGTGTGAATTGCCGAAGTGAAATGAAGCCACGCCGCTAGCCGCCGGCGTGGCTTGAGTTTCGCAACGAAGGCTGATCATCAGGTCGGCACCAACGGCGTTGGCGGTCGCGGCGCGCTCCGCGTCCGACGGGCTGTGATTTGTCGGTCGGGAGAGAAACGTCTCCATGCCAATAGCAGTCATGCGGCCCTCGAGCCGACTTGCTAAGTCCCACAACACGTCCGCTTCACTCATCGGCCCGTCCGGGCTGTGCGTGATCAGCCCATGGTCGGCACCGCCGCGGCCAGGATCAATGATGATCCGCTTGCCCGATAGCTTGGGCCCGGAGCTTCGGACGAGCTCTTCCTCGCGAATCGCGTGTGGCGAGCCGCCACTGACTCGCGAACTCAGAAAGTACAAGGAGCGCAATGTTTCTGGGCCGCAGATACCGTCCGCGGCAAGTCCGTATTCGCGCTGGTACGACATCAGCGCGTTGTGCGTCTGCAAACCGAAATGGCCGTCCACCAACCCGGTGTAGAAACCGAGGTCCTGCAGGCGGGCTTGTAGCGTAGCGACGTCGTCACCGTAGAGCGGTGCTCCGAATTGGTGATACAGCGTGCGGGCACCCAGCCGGTAGGAGGCCTCTTTCAACGCACGGTAAGTAGCCTCGCCGACGACGCCATCCACCAGCAGACCGCGGTGCTGCTGGAAGGCGCGAACCGCATGGTCAAGTTCTGAGTCGAACAATTCGAGTGCGACTTGACGGCCCGTGGTCAGATCTTCGTCGGGATTCTCCAGCATTCCCAGCGCGGCCAGCGCGGCCCGGATCTCGGTGACCGCCGCGCTGCGGTCGCCACAGCGCAGCACATCGCCGTTTTCGCGGCGCGGACTCGGCATACCAAGGGCCCTCCGGGATAATTGACAGCGTGGATAAATATAGGACAGTTCACCCGGTATTGTCGCAGATCCCGGCCGATATCATGAAAACCCCAGGCCAGTTGTGGGGCTCTATCCTGCCAATTAGTAGGGCCTCCTGGCGATCGCAAGGCCGGTGTCACCGGCTGCGGCGGATCGCCACCATCTACTAGGCGAGGTTGGGAACCTCGTCGGAGAGTTCGCGCAGCAACGCGGCCTTGCCCTTCGCGCCGACGATCCGTTTCACGGCCTGGCCGTCCTTGAACAGAATCAAAGTGGGAATGGAAACAACCTGAAAGTCCCGCGCCGTGTCGGGATTGGCGTCGACATCCAGCTTGGCGACGGTGAGGTGGTCTGCCCGTTCCGTGGCGATCTCTTCGAGAACCGGCGCTACCATCTTGCACGGTCCACACCAGGTCGCCCAAAAGTCAACCAGCACAGGCTTATTGCTGGACAGTACTGCGGAGGAGAAAGAGGCATCGGAAACCTCGATCGTGGCGCCGGACTTCTCGGAATCGGTCATCGCTGTGCTCCAATCAACGTGTCGGTACTGTCCGTGTCTCGGGGTGTTGACGCGGCCGCGCTCGGCGGGGTCGCGCCAGTTTCGGTGTGCTCTGCCAGCCACCTCTCGGCGTCAATGGCTGCCGCGCAGCCAGTGCCGGCGGCGGTGACCGCCTGCCGATAGGTGCGATCCACCAGGTCGCCGGCAGCGAACACACCCGGCAGTGAGGTGTGAGTGGTGCCCGCCTGCACGAGCACGTAGCCTTCCGGGTCGGTGTCGAGTGCGTCGCGCACTAAACCCGACCGAGGCTCGTGCCCGATCGCGACAAACACCCCGGTCACGGAGAGGGCCGTTTCGGCCCCGGTGACGGTGTCCCGCAAACGCAATCCGGTCACCGTCGCGTCCCCATCCACCGCGACCACAGTGTGGTTGGTAAGGAATCGGATCTTCTCGTTGCTGCGGGCACGATCGAGCATGATCTTGGAGGCTCGGAACTCGTCGCGGCGATGCACGATCGTGACACTGCGCGCGAACCGGGTCAGGAAAGTTGCTTCTTCCATCGCCGAGTCACCGCCGCCGATGACGGCGATGTCTTGGTCGCGGAAAAAGAACCCGTCGCAGGTGGCGCACGAACTCACTCCGCGACCGAGCAACTCCTGCTCGCCGGGCACGTGCAGATAGCGCGCCGCCGCTCCCATCGCGAGGATCACGGCACGGGCGCGATGGGTCTCTCCGTCGGCGGTGACGACTGATTTGACGGGCCCATCGAGGGACACCTCGTCGACGTCCTCCATCCGCAAATCCGCTCCGAACCGCAACGCCTGTTCACGCATTTCATCCATCAGCTCCGGACCCATGATGCCTTCGCGAAAACCCGGATAGTTCTCCACTTCGGTGGTGGTCATGAGTGCGCCGCCGAACGAAGTGCCCTCGAAGACCAGCGGTGCCAATTGAGCACGCGCGGTGTAGAGAGCAGCGGTGTACCCGGCGGGACCGGAACCGATAACGATGATGTCGTGAACTGTGTCTTGAGCAGAGTCGGTCATGCGGGCCTTTCAGGTGCGAATGCAGGTCTCCCAATGACTACGAACGCCAGCGTAGACACTGCTGTTCCCGCAACCGAGCCGCGACACCAAACCAGTCAGGCGCGGGGGACAACAGTGCTGGCCAACAGCCCAGTATCGGCAGCGCTGCAGTTCAGCGCCACCGCAAGCCCGACCAGCTGGTCGGGGGCGTCTGCGGGCACCACCAGAAGCATCATCGGACGGCCATTGATTTCGATCGGCTGCGCGCCCAGGACTTGGGTGGACGCCGGGTAACCCAAGCCGCTCAAGCACGATGCACGGCGCGACGGGTCGCCCAATGTGCTTCCTGACGAGTCGTAGTTCGCGGGGCGCCGCAGCAGCTCAAGGATCTCTGGCTGCGATAGCGGTATTGCCGGGACCGGGGTCGATACCGTGATGTGCTGCGCGGTGGGCGCTCTGCGTGGAGTTGGACCTGGTGCTTTGACCAAGGCTGCGGTACCGAGGCCGATCGCGACAGCGACCGCGCACAATCCGGCTAGAGCAGCGAGTAGCCTGGCGGGCCTGGTGTGCGGACGGGCGGCGTGAGCGGGTCCACGTGTCCGGCGTGAACTCTCCGACCGCAGCGCCTCCGAAATCCTGGAGACGACGGTTTCGGGTGCCGGCGGCGCATTCGTGGGGTCGGCGACGGCGGCGACATCGCTGCGCGCCTGATTCAACGCGTCGAGGATTCGTTGTGCCTGCGGATCGGATCGGACTCGGCTGCGAACGCGAGCGGCGGTTTCCTCGTCCAACAGGCCGGCCTGTAAGTCAGCGAGGAGCTCCACGGTCAGCGGCGGGTCCGCGCCGGAGGCACCGCGCCCCGCCGGATCGTCGTCGGCTGCACTCATCGGGACCAGTGTGCTACGGGAGCTACCCGGAATGCGGCTACGACGGGCGAAACCGGTCGTCTCAGCGTGCAGCCAGGTCGGGTGTGGCATTGAGGTAGCCGAGCAGCCGGGCAAGGCGCGCCCGGGCGCGGGCGCATCTGCTCTTGACGGTTCCCTCGGCCACCCCGAGCATGTGGGCGGTGTCGGCAATCGAATAGCCCTGCATGTCGACGGCGACGACGGCAGCGCGTTGCTCGACCGGCAGCCGCATGAGTGCCCGATGGACAACGATCGCCGTTTCGACCTGAGCCGTCCGATCAGGGACCGGATAGACATCCGCGAGCGGGGCGGTGGGCTGCGCTTTGGTGCGACGCACTCGGTCGAGGCAGGCGTTGACCACGATTCGGTGCAGCCAACTGCTGACAGCTGCGTCGTAGCGGAAGGATCCAGCGTTCCGGTGCGCCGACAGCATGGCCTCTTGAAGCGCGTCGTCGGCATCCTCGGGTGTTCGGCTGGTGAGCCGAGCCAGTCGGTGGAGCTGGCGGTGATGGCGACGGAACAGCTCCTCGAAGGCATAGCGCTCACCGGCCACGTGGGCGGCGAGGAGCTCAGCGTCACTGCGCTCTTTGCGGCCCCCGAATCCCACGGCCGGACAGTAACGAATTGGTTGTCGCGCAGCACTTCACCCGGCGCGGGGGCTGTTAGCGCTTCGGTTCAGGAAGCGGCCCGAATGGTGATCTCCGAAATGGCCGCGCGACTGTCGTCATCCACGGTCCCCAGCGTGGAAATCCACACCAGCAAATTCGAGGTCGGTGGGGCGGCCTTGACCTGAATGGTGTTGTCACCAGGCTTGAGGGCGGTGGCCGACGTCAGCACGGTGGTGTCCTCGAGCGTCGCCGGTGTCGGCGTCCTGGAGGAGCGAATCTCCACCTTGGTGCCGGTGCTGGACACATCGATGGTGACGGCGCCGACGACGGTCGGCTGGGGCAGCTGCAACATCAAACCCACCCCGTTCTTGAAGCTGGGGAACGGCACCGGGTCGGTATAGATATCGGTTTGCCAGGAGGTTGCCGGATCACCGTCGATCGCCAAATCGGCGTCGCCAGGGTTGTCGGGCCCGCCGTCGGGGGAGAACACGGTGGCCTTAGTGGGTGTGACGATACTGCCGGCCGCCACCGGAGTGTCCGGCGTTGTCGACGAGGTCGGCGCGTTGAGGCCGAGCTCTTCCCCGTTGAGCCCGCTGCCGACATCGCCGAAAATCCGGTTGAGCACCGCAGCAAATACCAGCAGGGCCACCAGCAGGATGGCAGCGCCGGCGCTGATGCCGATTATCAAATTGCGCCGACGGCGCTGGTAGGTCTCCTCGTCGCGGGTGGCTGGACGTCGGGTGCTGGCAGGTCGCGGGGGCTCTTCGATGGGACCGAGCACCTCGGTGTGGTCGGCCACCGCGGTCGCCTGTTGTAGCAGGTTCAAAAGGGTTGATGCACTGCGTATTCCGCCGTCCTCTTGAACTGACCGCACCGCGACCGCGGAGATCTGGAAGGGGATGTCATGGTCGACCACAGTGGGCTCGATCGGCTGGCCGGCGGCATCTCGCTGCGCTGGTGCCAATCCGCTGCCGGTGTTCGACTCCGGTAGCGGCCACCGGTTGACGAGCAACGCGTACAGCGAGGCGCCGATCCCGCGGATATCATCCTGGGGATTCGCCTCGGGCATGGTCGCCGGGTAGGCGAGAACGACCTCGCCGTCGATACTGACCCGCACCCGGCCGGGATTGTCGATAGAAAGAGCGACGCCGGCTCGGTGGGCGGCGTGAGCCGCTGCAGCCAGCGACTGCATCGCCCGGACAGCACCGACGGGCGACGGCGAGGTCTCGGCAACTTCCTGCAGGGAACCGCCGCGGATCCATTCCGCGACAACCAGCCCGCCGCCTGCGGTGTGCAGCACATCGAGCACGCGGGCGATCCCCGGATTGTTGATCCGGCTGAGCCGCAAAGTGCGCGACAGTATCTCCTGAAGCACATCATCGGGTAGCACGCCATGGGGGTCTACGAAGGTCAGCGCTACCTGCCGGTCCAGTGCCGTGTCCAGCGCCTGCCAGAACTGCAACGGCGGGGCACCCCCGTGGGAGATCAGCAGACGGTAGCGACCATTGGCGATGCGGGCGCCGGGAACAAGGTGGACGTCGTCGGGGGGCATCGACGGGTCGGGGTCGCGTTCGTGGGGGACTGAGAAGTCACCGTTCGGCTGGTCGGGCGGGTGTGTCGGACCGGGGACAGGTGCACGGCCCGCCGAAATATCGGGCGGAAAATCGCCACCACCCGGCCGCGGTAATTCGGCGCCCGACGCAGAACTAGACGAGGCGCTGTCCGATGGACGGTCGGTCACCTCCGGTCCTTTCGATGTCGCGGCTCTGGCTAAGTGCTCCGGAGGGTGCTCCGGAGGCCTGCGCCCGACCGGCTCTTGCACCACTTGTCCTGCCGGCGGGGCTGATTTCCTCCGCTCAGCGTACGTGACCGGGCTACCACGAGACGATTGATCTTGCGCAGTTGTCTTGCGAGGTCCCGCGGATCCGGATCGCCCTCTCATCCAGCCCCGGTTCCGGGATCGGATGGCGTCTCGCGCCGCTAGTGCTTCAGGAACCTGCGCTCGGATCATGACTGCGGCCAGGACGGGCAGCATGATCATCGCGAGCAGCAGCAGCCGGAGCAGCGAGCCGGCGCCGCCGCCGTGGGTCGTCAACTGGCTGGGTCCCAGCAGCTGATCGACGACGTGGGCCAGCAACCCGGCGAGCAACGACGCGGCGATCGTCACCAGGATGGTTCGCACTTCACGGACACCGACGAGCTGGCCGCCGTCGGGCCGCAGGGTGCGGCGCAGCAAGTAATAGCCGACGAGCGCGCCGGAGAGAAATCCGAGCCCATTGGCGAGCCCGAGATAGCCGGCTACCAGTTCGCGATCACTAGTGACATGGGGCGCTAGCAGCGACGCGATGATCTTGACGCTGGTAATAACCAGAATGATTGCGATCGGCGTCCACGGTTGCTCGCGCGCGTAGAACACGCGGAGCTGCAGGAGTACCACCGCGTAGGGGATCAACGTGAACGCCGACAACGCGATCGCCGCGCCCAAGTATCCCGCGTCGACATCGCCGAAATTGCCGTAAGCGAACAGTGCGCTGCCAATTGCTGGGCCTGCGACGGTCATGAACGCGACCGTGGGGATCAGCGTGATCATGGTCAGTCGCGTCGCCAGCGACAGATCAGCGAGGACAGCCGGGGTGTCGTCGGCGGCGGCGTTTCGGCTCAGCCGAGGCATCACCACGGTCAGCACCGTCACGCCGATTATGCCGAACGGCAGCATGAGGACCAGCCACGTGTAGGTGTAGATCGCGGGGCCCGACGCCGCCGCGGTGCTGGCGATTTGATTGCCGACCACGAGCCCGAGCTGACTGATCAGCACGTAGAGCACCATGGCGGCGGCCATCGCGCCAAAACGTTTGAGCCGCTCATCAATTCCCCAGAGGGGGCGTAGGCTGATGCGCTGGCGCCCAATGGCCACCAGCAGCACCGCCGTCTGCGCGAAGACGCCCGCGGTGGTGCCGATCCCGAGCACCAGTAACTTGGCGTTACCCATGCGAACTGGATCGACCGAAAGTTCGCCGGGGACGGCGAGATACACCGCCAATGTGGCGATCGCGACGACGTTGTTCACCACCGGTGCCCATGCCGGTGGCCCGAATATGTTGCGGGTGTTCAGGATTGCCATGAACACCGACGACAGGCCGTAGGCCAGCACCTGAGGAAGCAGCAGATAGGCGAATGCGATGGTCAGCGGTTCGTTGACCTGAGGAGTACGGCCTAGCATCAGGCGTACCAGTAGCGGCGCGGCGAGCACTGACAGCGCCGTAGCCGTCAGTAGTAGCGCCGTCGCCAGCGTGACCAACCGACGCACGAACGCCGCGCCGCCGTCTGGATCGTCTTGTTCCGCGCGTGCCAGGACCGGCACGAAGATCGCCGTGAAGGTCGCCTCCAAGACGAGCGCAGCGACCAAGTTGGGCAGCTGATTGGCCACGGTGAAGGAGCTGGCCAGGGCAGCACCCAGGATGGCGGCCAGCAGCACAATCCGGGCAAAGCCAGTGATCCGGCTGATCAACGTTGCGAATGCCATGGCCCATGACCGCGATACCAGCGCGGCGTCGGAGAGCTCCGGCGCTCGGGACGACGTGCGGTGCGACAGGCGACCTCGAGACGGGCTTGTCGGTGCGCGCTGGGGCGGCACCTGTCGCGGTAGCTGCTGGCCCGGCGCGCGCGGGGGGCTCGGCGGCTGGGACGGTTGTGGTTGTGGTTGTGGCTGTCGCTGGGATGGCGCCGGGATGCGGCGCGGAGCCGGCTTCATACGCGGTGTTCTTCGCGATCAGGCTGACCGCGGCGGCGCTGTAGGGCGTGTCGGCTCGTATGGGGTGGCTCGGGGCGATCCAGGTCCGCGCGATCGGGCTGGCCGCGGAACCGGTGCCAGAGCCGCCGCCCAGCCAGCGCCACCAGCACTGCCGCTGCGGTCAGCGTGATCGCGAACAACACCTTGCCGTAGGCGTTCGAGTGCACCGACAGCCGTGCTGGCTCGCCCAGCTCCATGCCGTCCGGGGTTCGCAGCGACACGTCGATGGCGACTCGCTGGGTGAAGTTCACCTCGATTGGCACGCGTAGTGGCAGGTATCCCGGCGGCAGCACGATCAAGCCGACATCGGTCACCGTCATCCCGGGTGGGGCGTCGACCTGCAATCGGACTCTTATCGGAACGGCCAAACCGTTGTGCAGCGCCAGCGGCAGGGGACTGTGTTCGGTGGCCAGGGTGTAGGAACCGCCGGGGTTGACGATCGTCACCGCACCGAAGAGGTCGTTGATGGTCTTACCGACGACCGTCAGTCGCTGCTCGGCCAGCCCGTTGCGGGTACCGGGCGGCACCGATTGGCTCAATGCGCGCAACATGTCCTCGCGAAGCGGTGCGGTGTACTGTGCGCCGGTTAACCCGGTGCGTTCATCGGTAGTCAACGCTGAGGTGAGTTCCCAGAGGCGCCCGACTTGGCCGGCGATCTCTTCGGTGATCTCGTCGTCGAAACGGCCGCGGGTCGAGGTGTCGGCTCCCAGTGGCTCCGCCGGTTCGCTTCGGGTCGCGGCATCCGCAATCACCGCTGGTAGCGGCCGGGGAATGGCCAAGCCGGACCGGATGGTGGTGGCGAGTGCGGTCAGGATGAGCTGCGCGTCGTCGCTTTGCAGATCCCATGAACCCGGCGGGGCCAGGATCTGGGTGCGTGGCGCGGCGTCTGGCTCCAGGCTGCGCCAGAGCATGGCCCCCAAGGCATCCTGGCGACGCGCGGTGGCAGAGTCGTGTGCGATGGGAACCGACAACTTTGAGTCCAGATAGGTGGGGACGATCGGACGGTTTCCTGCTGCCGCCAATGCGGCACCGACTGCTGGTTCGAACGGCGCGGCTACCACCTGTGGGGACAACCGCCGGGGTGCCGTATCTGCGACCCCTGAGGCGTCGGGCTCCGAAGAAATCCGCGCGTCGTGGTAGTCGAAGTCGGCGGCGGCGATCGCGACGGTGTCCTCGGTTGCGCTCAGCAGGCTGACCGCGCGGCTGGTTAACGGGCCGTCGGGAAACAAGGTGGCACCTCGAACGGAGGCAACGTCCAAAATGCGGTCGACGATGTCCGCGGTGCCGTGGGTTGCGCTCGAACTCAGACCTGGGTCGTTGACGCGTTGTAATGCCTCCAGATCGGCCTGGGCATAAGGCAGCGGCGTCACGCACATGCGGTGGGCCAGCGCTCGTAGCCGGTTTAGCCACATGGTCGCAGCGGCTTGGCCGGTGCCCGGGTGCGTCGGGGTGCCGGGTAGTTGCGCGGCGCCGGCGGGGCCGTCGGATACGACGTAACCTCCGGTCATCGCGTTGACGGTGACCAGGAGATCCGGATCGACGGCCAGGCACATCGCTTGGCTGACAGTGCCGCCAGGGTCGACCTCCCGGCTTGTGGCCAGCTCGGCGGCGGAAAGAAGGATGTCCAGTCTGCCGCCGGTGGCTAGCGAGTTCGCTAGGTCGTCGTCGACCAGGCGAACCGGTATCGTGCCGCCGGGTACCCCGGGCGCTAACCGCGGTCGGTCGGCCAGCGGCCAAAGCATGGTGATCCATACGGGTTTGTTGGTTTCAGGGACGACTGCGGACTCGAAGTCGTCGACCTCGTCTGGTGGCACGCCCACCACGGGCAGCAGAAACCGAGCGTCATCGAGCCGAGCGGGTGCGCCGTAGTCGGGAGTCCCGTTGACGTTGACCAAGACCGGGAAGATACCGGGGCGGTCGACGGCCAAAGAGGGCTTAGTGAACGAGCGCAGCGGCGCGGAGAGACTGAAGGCAACTTGCTGCCCACGATCCAGGTCTGGGGCGACGGTGAGGAACTCCGCGGCCGGCTGGTACTGGTCGGTGTCGCCATCCAGCGAGGTGCGCAGCGCGGCCGAGGATTCGATGGCCGCTGCGTGTTCGAGCCGGACCATGACTTCGTGGACGGGGCGGTCACCGACATTTGTCACCATCCCGCTGACGGTGATGACGGAGTCGCTGCTGGTGGTGACCACGTCCGGGGTGACCTGATCGATGCGCACCTGAACAAAGGGCGTTCCGCCGGGCTCGCCTGCAATCGCGCGTGGCGCGGCCAAGGGTGCGGTGAGCGCCATCACCAAAGCAGCGACGATGCCGATCCCTGCGGCGAAGCGCACCAACCCCGTCCGCCGCACACGCAACGCGGTCACGGCCCCGGCCCGTGACCGTTCTTCCGGCCCGGCCCGGGCTTGTCGACATGTCGGGCATGGGAATGAGTCTGCGGCCGGCGCCGAGGCGAACTTGGCGGAAGTGGCGGCAGCGCCGCGGGGCCGTCGTTTTGCAGCTTGTCGATCAGTTCGTCGGCAACTTCAGCCAGTCGACGTTCGTCGGCGTATGCCAACCGTGACGGCAGCTCCTCAATGGGCACCCACGCTACTTCGGCGACTTCGAGATCGTCATCGGAGAGCTCGCCGCCCAGAAATCGCATCAAATAGTGGTGCACCGTCTTGTGCACGCGCCGGCCATCAGTGACGAACCAGTAGTCGATACGGCCCAGCGCGGCGAGCACGCTGCCGCGAATACCGGTCTCCTCGGCAACCTCTCGAATGGCAGTCTGCTCGGCCGTCTCGCCAAGCTCGATGTGGCCCTTGGGCAGCGACCACAGCATCCGTCCGCGTCGGTCGACGCGACCGATCAATGCCGCGACCTGCGCGTCCCGCGGCCCGTCGATGCCGTCGATGACCAATCCGCCAGCGGATGTCTCGTGCACGGTTCGCAGCCGGTCCGTCGCTCGTCGCGGCGACCGGGAAGGCTTAGCCTTCGGTGGGTTCGCGGTCGTGTCGCCGGCCAAGTGGCCGTTCACGGCTTTCTCGGCGGAAGCCGCGGCGCCACGACGCCGGCGCCGCCCGCGGCGCCGGCGTGGTTTGGCTTGTTCGCCGTCCGACACCCAAGCGATATTAGCTGGCACGAGCACGTCTACTGGATGTACTCGCCGTCCGGGCCTGCATCGCCAGTTGATGGTCCGGTTGCCGGCTGCGGATTGGGCGCCGCTGCGACGGTACCAGCGAGCACCCGTTTCGCCGCGATCGGCGGGCATGTGCCTGGGAGCAAGCGGCCCGGATCGTGGGTGTGATTGTCCGGCTCCTCACGCGGCCCGTGCCGGCCCGCATCGTCGCCGGACCGACCCGACTTAGGCCTGATTGTCGGGCTCCTCGCCGGGCGCAAGCGGCCCGGATCGTGGGTGTGATTGTCCGGCTGCTCGCGCGGCCCGTGCCGGCCCGCATCGTCGCCGGACCGACCCGACTTAGGCCTGATTGTCGGGCTCCTCGCCGGGCGCAAGCGGCCCGGATCGTCGCACGACTAGGCTGATCGAACGTGCCAGAAACCGTCCAGGATGCCGAACTGCTGACCGCCGCCGCGGTCGCCCTGCATCGGCACGCCGCCGCGCTTGGCGAACTCGGATCGGCGTTCGCCGACGCGGGCCACGAGCTGTACCTCGTTGGTGGTTCCGTGCGCGACGCCCTGCTGGGCCGCCTGAGTCCAGACCTGGACTTCACCACCGACGCCCGTCCTGAACAGGTTCAGAAAATCGTGCGTCCCTGGGCCGATTCAGTATGGGATACCGGCATCGACTTCGGCACCGTTGGCGTCGGCAAGGGGGACTATCGCGTAGAGATCACCACGTTCCGCGCCGACACGTACGACCAGGTATCCCGTAACCCAGAGGTGCGGTTCGGTCACCGACTCGAGGACGATCTGGTGCGCCGGGATTTCACCGTCAACGCGATGGCCGTAGCGATCACGCCGAGGGGGCCGGGTGATTTCCTTGATCCGCTCGGTGGATTGGCGGCGTTGAGTGCGCGAATGCTGGACACTCCGGCGGCGCCATCGGTGTCTTTCGGAGATGATCCGTTGCGGATGCTTCGGGCGGCTCGCTTCGTTTCGCAGCTCGGCTTTGCCGTCGCCCCGCGGGTACACCAGGCGATCGAAGAAATGGCCCCGCAGCTGGCCCGCATCAGTGCCGAAAGGGTCGCCGCCGAGCTGGACAAGCTGGTTCTCGGCGACGACCCGGTCGCCGGCATCGACCTGCTGGTGGACGCCGGAATGGGGGAGGTGGTGCTGCCCGAGGTCGGTGGCATGCGGATGGCTATCGATGAACACCACCAGCACAAGGACGTCTATCAGCACTCGTTGACCGTGCTGCGCCAAGCCATAGGCCTCGAAGACGCCGGCCCGGATCTGGTGTTGCGGTGGGCTGCGCTGCTCCATGACATCGGTAAGCCCGCCACGCGGCGGCACGAGCCCAACGGTGGCGTGAGCTTTCATCACCACGAGGTGGTCGGAGCCAAGATGGTCCGCAAACGGATGCGTGCCCTGAAGTACTCCAAGCAGATGGTCGACGACGTCTCTCAGCTGGTGTACCTGCATTTGCGATTCCACGGCTACGGCGACGGGAAGTGGACCGATTCCGCGGTGCGGCGCTACGTCACTGACGCCGGGCCGCTGCTGCCGCGGCTGCACAAGCTGGTGCGCGCCGACTGTACGACCCGCAACCAGCGCCGGGCCGCTCGGTTGCAGGCTAGTTATGACCGCCTCGAACAGCGCATCGCCGAACTGGCCGCGCGAGAGGATCTGGACAGGGTGCGGCCCGATTTGGACGGCAACGAGATTATGCAGTTGCTTGATATTCCGGCTGGCCCGCAGGTAGGCGAGGCGTGGCGCTACCTGAAGGAACTGCGGTTGGACCGTGGGCCGCTGACTCGTGAGGAAGCGACGGCAGAGCTGCTGAGCTGGTGGCGAACTCGCCAAGTAACGGGGAACCCTTAGCGGCGAGGCCGCGTCAGACCAATCGTGGACTACTGCCTGGCTGGCGACGACGGTACGGCTGCCATCTGGAATCATCCGCCCGATCTCGACCTCGATGGGGACGGTCGGTTCGATGCGATCGGCTTGGATTTCGACGGTGACGGCGCGCGCGACGATGCACTAGCGGACTTTGACGGCGACGGAATAGCCGATCACGCCGTGCTCGACCTGGACGATGACGGCATCGCCGAAAGCTACTTCACCGATGACGGATCCGGGACCTGGGCGGTAGCCGTGGATCGGGCCGGACACGTGCGATGGTTCGGGTTGGATGGCGTCGAGCACTCCAGCGGTCCGCTGACGGACTTCGATGGTGACGGCCGTCCCGACGACCGCCTCGTCGATACCGACGGCAACGGGCTGGCCGATCGGGTGCTCTGCTCCGACGAAGACGGCAAGACGGCATACGTCGATACCGACGGCGATGGGCATTGGGATGTGCGGCTCACCGATGCCGACGGCGACGGTAGTGCCGACGGTGCCAGCACGCTATGACGCCATGGCGACGACTCGTCGGCGTCGCGAAGCCGATGAATTGACCGGCAAGTACGCCGTCGCTAGCCTGACCGGGAACTGGCGGGGGTCGGTTTCGAGTCCTCGATCGCCCGAAAGGGGTAGCGATGTTCGTTGACGCTGACTTGCTCCATTCCGGGGGCGGCGAATCTCACCGGGCCGGTGACTACGCGCAAGACGGCGCCGATCGACTTTCGCGGGGGCCGTTGATGTCGGAGATGTTCGGCGCCTTTGCGGCCGCTGATGCGTTCCACGACGCGGTGAACTCCGCACATTCCCAGCATGTACGGAGTTTGCAGGCACACCGGGAGGCGCTCGCGGGTTTAGGTAGCAAGGCGTATCTGGCTGCCGCGGGGTTCACCGACATGGATGACCGCAACGCCGCGGCGCTACTGGCGGTGCGGTGGAGCTCCGGCACATAAGCGTCCCGCATTTGATCGCTGAGGCCGGGGGTGATCCCTGGGCAGTCAACCGGAGCCTGCAAGCTGGGCGCCCCGCACAGATCGCTGACCTGGCGCAGGCATTCCATGATGCGGGCCGCTGTACTACCGAGTCGGGCGAAGCTTTTGCCGAGGCGCGCCGCCGCTTTGAGGCGGCTTGGAATCGCGAGAATGGCGAGCACCCGATCAACGACTCAGCCGAAGTGCGGCGTGCGACCCATTCTTTGGGTGTACAGGCCGCGCAACTGCCCAAGATTGGGACGGATTTGGAAGACATCGCGGCCGCCCTGGCCGAGGCGCAACGCGACGGTGGAGTGTTGATCTCGGTCCTGGAGACGCAGCTGCACGACATCGACAGCCAGCTGGGCGAGGCCCTCCGGCTGGAACAAAGCGGCGAGCTGACTGCCGCTGAACGAGCTGTGATAGACGGATACATCACCGAGCTGGAAAACCAGGCCATCAGCGACACCAAATCCGCTCTGGGCCAACTGGAGTCGGTACGCGGCGGCTATTCGGACTACCTACAGCAGTCACTGGCGAGCTTGCGTGTCGAAGACGGGTACGATCCCACTTCCATCGAGGGCCTCGACGGCGATGGCCTAACCCCCCACGGCGAGCGAGACGAGACTGCGGTCCGCGCTTATGACGCGGCTCAGCGCGCCAAAGACGAAGCGCTGGTCAACAGCCCGGGCGGGATGACGCCCGAGAAAGCCGATGCTGCAGCGCGATTGCGCGACTACGCCGTCGCGACGGACCCCGCTGCCGACGCCGACGCACGGCGGCTAGCCAGCGAGCGTCTCGACGATTTCGCGATGGCACACTTCACCGGGCCCTTGCCGGTCGATCCGCTCCTGGGTACCGATGCACGCAGTCGCGCCCAGATGCGGTTGGACTGGCAAAGGAAACTTGAAAAAGGGTTCGCTGGGCAACCGCCGATGGCACCTGACCAGGTAACCCAACTGCTCGACAATTCCGAACAACAAGCGCGGGTGCTGGTAACTCAACAAGCCGCCAAGGTGTTGGAGCGCGAAGGCCTCTCGGCATCCGCTGCGTCACAGGTGATCAGCAGCATGTCTCAAGGCATACCGCTGTCCGAAATCGCTCGTTACGATGCCGGGTTGGTTGGCGCCGGTGGCGCCGGGATCCAGGCGTCTGCGGGTGCCGTTTCGACTGGCGCGCACAACCTGCCGGGCAGCATCGGGGTGTTGTCTGCTGAAGACGCCGAAGTAGTCAAGCGCCTCGGCAAGCGCCTTGGAATAGCTGGTTCGCTCGCAGACATGGCTCTCGCAGGTGTGGAAATCACCCAGGGCGCTCCCGCTGGTGAGACTGCCGGCAAGGCTGTCGGAGGGTTCTTGGGCGGAATGGGCTTGGGATGGGCGGGCGGAGCGCTTGGGGGCATGGCATTGGGTCCCGGAGGCGCGTTCGTCGGGGGCGTCCTCGGCGCGACGCTCGGTGGATTTGGACTAGGAGAGTTCGGTGGAGCAGTTGGATCCCAGCTCGACCATTGACGGAAGTGCTGTAGTCGTTGCAGCTGTAGAGTCCGGCCGGGTCGACAACCCTGCCTGGTCGACTGTCGTGCTTTGGGTGGCAATAGGTGTTTTGGCGATCGCGGCCGTACCGTTCTTTGTCGATCTCCCCGAACGGCTGCATCGGAGGATCTACTGGTTTGGATTCCTGGTTGGCACGATTCTTATGTCGATCGCGGTGTCACCGCGCGGATGGCATGCGAGCCTGGCGATTTGCATTGCGGGCGCAATGATCGCTGCGGGCTTCGCGTTCTTTTACGACGATTCCCTCTTGAAAATCGGCAATCGCTATTTCTCGTATACGATGAGGCCCCCCGGCCAGCAAAGCCCGAGCTCTGACGGAGAAGAGCCGTATCAGCCGCCCCCGGACAGCTATCTCGGCGTGGTGTCGGCGAGGAACCATTGGTGGCTGGTCGCGGTCAGTGCCTGCGTCATCGGCACCGGGCCATACATCGTCGGTTGGACGTGGAAAATATCGATGTTGGTCGGCGCTGCCATCGTGGGGGCGGCGCTGTCCGGCTGGGACGATGCGGGCCGCAGGCTTCCGATCGCGCGGGGCCAAAGAGTTCAATTCGCGATCGCCAGTCTGGCCTCGTTGATGGTGTTTGCATTGCCCCTGATCGCGTACCTGGGCGCGTACTTTGCCGCAAGTCGGTGGTCACCCGCTCGCCGCGACCGCGCCCTCGGGCGGGATCTTGGCGAAACGCCCGAACCCGAATAGATACCTCAGACCCCCACGAAGATGATGGGCGTGGGGGAGTAGACCGATAGGGGTTAGCGGCGTCGGGTGAATTGCGGGTGCCTGCGGGCGGCGTTAGGTTGCGCCCGTGGCTGCCGAGAACGAATTGCGCGTGGATCCGCAAGTGATGCAGGGCTTCGCCCACTCGCTTAGTGGTGCGGCGGAGCATCTTCGAACGCAGTTAGACGAGCTGAATGCGCAGGTCACCGACATGCTCGGCGGGTGGCAGGGTGCCTCGGGGGGCGCGTACAGCTCTGCATGGGAGTTGTGGCATCTGGGGGCTTCCGAAGTCCAGCGCGGACTGTCGATGCTGGCGACGTTGACCGCCGAGGCCAGCGCGGGCTATCAGGAGAACGAAGCCGGCGCTGCGGAAGCGCTCAGGAGCGTGCGCGATGGCTGAGGCGTTTCGGGTGGATCCCGAGGCGTTGGCCGACGCGGTAGAGCGGATGGCCGAGTTCGGCCGGCATACCCACGGCATGTTGGCCGAAATCGATAGCTTGGTCGCACGTCTGCACACAACCTGGACCGGGGATGCAGCGGCGGCCCATGCCGAGGCCCACTGGCATTGGACCCAGGGTGAGGCGATGATGCGCGACGCACTGGGTCTATTGCGGGCCGCGGGCCAGAATGCGCACGCCAACTACACCGGCGCGATGACCACGAATCTGAATATGTGGTCGTGAGCCAATAGCACCCGCACGCATTCCGTAGCGTCAGGTGCTCGGCCGCAGCCGCGACATTCCCCAACATCCCCGTAAGACGCTGGTCCGCAACGGCGTTAGTCGGCTTCGACGACCCCAGGCGGAGAACCGCCAGCTGGATCCCCGCGGAGCGATCGTCGGGTGGCGGGCAGCAACGCAAGCACCGCGCCGATGACGGGCAGTATGAATGAGAGCATCACGACTGCAGGTCTGTTGGGTGTGTCGAACCAATACAAGCCAGCATCATGTGCCCCTACTGCGTAAAACCGGTGGATCATCCTCGTGGCCACGACCCAGCCAATGCCGGTGTGGGCGATGACGATTGCACTCCCGCTGACGATCAGTGTCGGAGCGATAGGCCTGCGTGCGAACATCATCGCGGCGCCGAGCAATAGCGCGAGTGCGCCGCCGACCGCCAACGCGGCCTCGGCGTTCAGCCACACGACGAAGCGGTGAAACGGCGTGGTGTAGTTCTCTAGGAGGCGCCCGAGAAGCCTGAGGACCTCCGAGTAGATCGATGCGATATGCAGGAGCCGGACGGCGCGCCAACACTGATACGCCCCAAGCAGCGCTGCCAGGATGCCGGTTGTGAGCGCGATCGTGCGATTCATTCGGCGGATCTTTGCGTGCGCATACCCGAACCACCCAGCGTCAACCCAGCGCTATGCCCCGGATGGGCTGCTGGTGAAGCTAGTCGCGCCGCAGTTATTGGTCAATCTTCCATTCACCACGCTATGGTCGCGGTCATCGCGATCAGGACGACGCCGAGCAGGATCAGGTAACTGCTGGCGTGAACCCGTTCGGAAATCGTTTTCTTGGACAGAATGCGCTTGGTGACCGCGATGGTGGGCAATGATCCGCCCAACAAGA
Organism: Mycobacterium spongiae; assembly: GCF_018278905.1. Classification (NCBI taxonomy): domain Bacteria; kingdom Bacillati; phylum Actinomycetota; class Actinomycetes; order Mycobacteriales; family Mycobacteriaceae; genus Mycobacterium; species Mycobacterium spongiae. Next base: position 5,556,012 of record NZ_CP046600.1, on the reverse strand, counting down.
TCGCTACAGCGGCGAGGTTGATGTGGCCGACTTCGCCGGGGTGGCTCGCCCCTGGTGTGGCAAGTGCGTAGACCATGCTTCCTGCGGCGGCGACGGGGAGACTCAACGGGTTGGCCAGAGCGGCGGCGCCGACCATCGCGATGCCTTTGCGGCGTAGCAATGGCACGGTCAGCACACTTCCGCCGACGCCGATGAAGCTGGCAATCGCGCCGATCCCGAGTCCACCGATAGTTGATTCGGTAGCGCTAAGCGGTGTTGCGGGCTGGCCATCAGGCGAACGGCCCAGGACGCTGTTGCGTGCGATGCCGTCGATCAATGTCGCGGCAACGAAGGCGACGAACAACACGTGGAGCACACCTTCAGGCGCCCAGTTCGCGGCCAGAGCACCCATGGCCGCTCCCAGTGCGATGAACGCCCCGATGGGCCACAGATATGCCTTGTGCAATAGGCCATGCCTGGCGCTGGCGATGGTTGCCCAGCTTGCGTTGACGATCATCACCAGCGTCGAGGTCGCCACCGCGGTGTGCATAGCGTCGGCTGCGCTAACGGCTGCGTAGACGGCAGGCACAGTGACAAATCCGCCACCGAAGCCGAACAACACGGTGGTCACCCCGGTCGCAACACCAACAGCCAGCAGTAGCAAGAAGAACTCGGACACCGCACCAACGCTAGAGTTTTGACTGCTGGCGTACAATCGATATTAAGTCAGATAAAATCGATTTTACGCCACAAGCTAAGTAGGTCTATCGCATGCGTAACGTCGCGGTCGATGACGTGGACAGGCCCGGTTGCGCAGTAGTGGCAATACGGACCGATTACCCACCGCGCCATCTATTGCCGATGCATCAGCACCGTCGTGCGCAGCTGCTCTATAGCGCAACAGGGGTCATGCAGGTCGATACGATCGACGGCAGCTGGACCGTGCCAACACATCGAGCGGTGTTGATCCCACCGAACACTGACCATCAGGTCGCGATGGAGGACGTCAGCACACGCAGCCTTTTCCTCGAGCCCTCCGCGGCACCATGGTTTCCGATCCGTTGCCAGGTGGTCGACGTCAGTGCACTGCTGCGCGAATTGCTGCTTGCTGCCGTCGATCTACCCGCCGACTATCGGCCGCGCGGCCGCGATGGCGCTTTGGTCGACCTCATCCTTTACGAACTCCAGGCCGTGACCCCGCTGCCCTTCGATTTGCCGATGCCGAGCCAGGGCACCCTCCTTGAGCACTGTCGAATGTTTGCCACAGCCCCGAGCATTCGTGAGACGCCGCAGCAGTGGTCATCCCGCTTGGGCCTGAGTACCCGCACGTTCAATAGAACATTCCGCGCAGAAACTGGCCTGACTTTCCAGCAGTGGCGTCAGCGCGCTTGCATCCTGCACGCCATCAGGCTGCTGTCCAGGGGAAATAGCGTTACCCAGACAGCCACCAGGCTCGGCTATGGAACTCCCGCAGCCTTTTCAGCCATGTTCGGCAAGCACACCGGAGCCCCACCAAACTCGTTCCAGTAGTCGGCGAAGTGCTGCCCAGGAAGCAGCTATCCACAGCCGAATGGCTCAGGGAGTGTTGCCCTGTTGGGCCTCCTCGTAGTCCGACGGTGATAGTGAGTGGTCGGGCAATGCCGACAGCAGTAATGTCGTGCCGTGAGGCTCTCTCGTCAGCGCGGCCTGCTGGCTCCAAAGTGGCAGGTCTAGTGTGTCGCCGACCTCTTTGTCGCATAGGCCTGGCAACCGCAGCGGGCTTTGGTTGGCTCGGCCGGCGCGCCCCGCAGCCGCGCACGGATTTCGGCGCGAACCACGGCGGGAGGAGCGTTGACCGATCCACTGATCGCGCAAACCGTGGCGGCGCTATCACGCGGCCATCGCCTGTTCGCAGGACGCGCCGTGGCCCCACCTGGCGATCATTCGCCAGCGCAGTTCGACCCCCAGGCCGGCCGGATATCGCACACCGCAGGAGCTCGAGGTCTGCCCGCGGGTGCCGCCGCCCGAGCGGAAGGCCTAGCGCGGGAACTTCGGCGATTCGCCGATACCGACAGGGCACTGGCGCAGATCCTCTGGTCAGCCCGCGCCGACCACGCCCATGCGAGTGTGGCGACGCGCGCGATCCTCGACGCCGCGAAAAGCGATGCGATGCCGGCCGCCGACACGCCGCTGGGACGGCGCGAGCTGGTAGCGAGGATGCTGGCTCGATTGCGGGCTCAGCATGGGCACATCGTTCGGACCAGCTCGCGCGCGCGGAAATTGGCGCTGCGACTGCGGCGGTTGCGCTACCTGCGGGCGCGATCAGCTGCGCGACGCAGAGCCCGTCGCAGCGTGCCGCCGACTGCTCGCAGCGGGCGAGGAGCGGTGTTGGCGGCTATTCGAAAGGCCCTAGATATCAAAGGTATTCACGATCCTGCTGCACGCGCCCGCTGGGAACGCGGGATGGATCTGGTCGCTCGCCGCGAATCGAACTACGATGCCTACGCGGTAAACCGTTGGGATTCGAACGCCGCGAAGGGCACGCCCAGCAAGGGCGCTTGGCAGTTCATCGCCCCGACGTTTGCCAAGTACCACCAGCCGGGAACGTCGCCCGATATCCACGACTTGGTGTCGCAAGCGTGCGCGTTCATCAACTATGCGCGGGGCCACTACGGGGTGGTCGCTGATGCGTCGAATCTGGCCGATCGGATTCAGCAGGCCGATCCGCGTCGTTCCCCCAGGGGGTACTGAATCATGCCGTTGAGTTTGTCGAACCGGGACCAAAATTCGGGCCACCTCTTCTATAACCGGCGGCTGCGGGCAGCGACGACCCGCTTTTCGGTGCGGATGAAACACGACGACCGCAAACAGGCAGCCGCACTAGCACTGTCCTTGGTGTTGGTCGCCATTGTTGCGGGTTGGATGATCTTGCTGAACGTCCTTAAGCCCAGAGGGGTTGTGGGGGACTCGGCAATCATCGGTGACCGCGATTCCGGGGCGCTTTACGCACGGATTGATGGCCGGCTCTACCCGGCGCTGAACTTGATCTCCGCCCGCCTGGCCACCGGGACTGCCGGTCGGCCGACGTGGGTGAAACCCTCGGAGATTGCCAAGTATCCGACCGGGCCGTTGGTTGGCATTCCCGGCGCACCGGCGGCGATGCCGGTGAATGCGGGTTCGGTGTCGGCGTGGGCAGTTTGCGATACGGCGGGACGTCCGCGCAGCGGAGACGCACCGATGGTGACTTCAATTGCGGGCCAGCTCACCGGCGGTGGTCGCGCCGCACCGTTGCGCGATGATGCGGGGCTGCTTGTCACATTCGGTGGCCGAACCTACGTCATCTGGGATGGCAAGCGCTCACAGATCGATCCGACCAACAGAGCAATCACGTTGAGCCTGGGCTTGGACCCCGGAGTCACGGCACCAATAGGGATTTCGCGGGCGTTGTTCGATGGACTTCCTGCGACGGAGCCGCTGCGTGTGCCCGAGATACCCGAAGCGGGCACCCCCTCGAAATGGGTACCCGGCTCCCAGGTGGGCGCGGTGCTACAGGCCCAAACCGCCGGTGGCGGAAGCCGATACTACGTCGTGCTGGCAGATGGAGTGCAGCGGATCAACAGCTTCGTCGCCGACTTACTGCGCAGCGCGAACTCCTATGGCTCCACCGCGCCGCGGGTAGTGAGTCCCGACGTGTTGGTCAACACCCCGGAACTGACGTCGCTGCCGGTGGAGTACTACCCGACCAAGCGACTGAGTTTCGTTGACACCGTGGCGAATCCAACAACATGCGTGGCGTGGGAGAAGGGGTCCACGGATCGCCAGGCCCGCATCGCCGTTCTCAACGGAAGAGGGCTTCCGGTTCCGGCGTCGATGGACAGGCGGATCGTGCATTTGGTGCGAGACGATCGTGCCCCGGAGTCGGTGGTCGCCAACCACGTCCTGGTACTGCCAGGAGCGGCGAACTTCGTCACGTCAACCAGCGGTGTTATCACTGCGGAGTCGCGCGAGTCGTTGTTCTGGATATCAGACAACGGGGTGCGATTCGGGATCGCGTCCGACGAGGCGACACTGCGTGCCCTTGGACTCGATCCAGCCATGGCGGTACAAGCGCCGTGGCCGCTGCTACGGACTTTTGCCGCAGGTCCGGCGTTGTCGCGGGAGGCTGCACTGCTGGCCCGCGACACCGTGCCGACGCGGGGCCAGGTGGCTGTAGTGACAACGGCAAAGGCCGGAGGCTGAAGCATGTCCAAGAGAGCTTTTCCTATCAACCGCGTCAAGATCGCGTCGCCGAAACCGGTCCGGGTAGCCCCGAATGCGCCGATAGCTCTACCGGAACGCGAACCACGCAACATCTGGGTGATGATCGGTGTGCCCGCGTTGATCGTGGCGTTGATTGGCACGATCGTCATGCTCTACGTCTCTGGCGTGCGCAGTCTGTCGACCGGCTTCTTCCCGCTGATGGGCATCGGCGCGTTCAGCATGTTGGCGTTTTCCGGGAGATTCGGCAGGGCGCGGAAGATCACGTGGGGCGAGATGGAACGGGGTCGCCGGCGCTATCTGCGCGACCTGGATACCACCCGCGATGAAATCCAGACGGCGGTGTGTGCGCAGCGCGAGTGGCAGCACGCGGTGCACTCCGATCCAAGGGGATTGGGCGCCATCATCGGCGGTCCGCGTATGTGGGAACGGGGCCGCGCTGACCCGGACTTTCTCGAGGTCCGGGTGGGCATGGGTGTGCAGCACGCACCCGATTCGGTGCTGTCGGTCACCTGGCCCGACATTTCCTCCGACGAGGAACTAGAACCCGTTACCGGGCAAGCCTTGCGCGATTTCATTTTGGAACAGCGCAAGATTCGCGATATCGCCAAGGTAGTGAACCTGCGATCGGCTCCTGGGTTCAGTTTCGTGAGCGAAGACTTGAACCAAGTCCGCTCCTTGATGCGTTCGGTCTTGTGCTCGCTGGCGGTATTTCACAACCCACACGACGTGAAAGTGCTGCTGGTAACCCGAAACCCGGAGGTGTGGTCGTGGATTGTGTGGCTGCCCCACAACCTGCACGACGAGCTGTTCGATGCCTGTGGGTGGCGGCGCCTGGTGTTTGCCACACCCGAAGAGCTGGAGGAGGCGCTCGGCGGCGAGTTGCACATGAAGGGAAAGCGCGGCGCCTGGACGCCTATGGCGGCGACCAGCCCGACCGCGATGGGCTCCACACTAGAGACTGGGCACGGCGCTGACGCCATAGATTTGGGTCCACACCTAGTGATCGTCGACGACAACACTGGCAGCCCCGAAGCGTGGGAGAGCGTAGTCGGCCAGGTCGGCAAGGCAGGGATTACCCTGCTGCGCATAGCATCACGAGTAGGAACCGGCGTCGGGTTCGCACCAGACCAGGTCTTCGAGGCAGCCGAATGCAACGGGGAGCCTGGCGGTGCAGCTGCGATCAACACTGGCCCCGAGATCGAGGACGTCGAGGACGACGATCAGCGCCCTGCGCCGTTGCTCCGCGCGCGGGGCAAGTTTTTCGCACATGCCGATCAGCTGTCAATCCATCGGGCCTACCGGTACGCGCGGGCGATGGCGCGGTGGTCACCGACAAGCCGAAGCGAAGTCACCGATTCAACCAGCGGTGCAGCTGAATTGTTGCGATCGTTGGGGGTCGCCGACCCGCGTGAGCTGGACGTCGACCGTCTGTGGGCGCAGCGCCGCGGCCGCGGCGACGAGCGTTGGTCGGAGATCCCCGTGGGCGCCAAGCCGAACGGCGAGCTGCAAAACATCATCATCCGTGCCAAGGACTTCGGCGGGTTCGGGTTTCACTCGGTGGTCATCGGTACGAGCGGTTCGGGCAAGTCGGAGTTCTTCTTGTCGCTGGTCTATGGAATGGCGCTGACGCACTCACCGGAGACGTTCAATGTCATCTTCGTGGATATGAAGTTCGAATCGGCCGCGCAAGACATTCTGGGAATCCCTCACGTGGTGGCTGCGCTGTCCAACCTCGGCAAGGATGAGCGGCATCTCGCAGAACGGATGCGCAGGGTGATCGACGGGGAGATCAAACAGCGTTACGAGCTGTTCAAATCGGTCGGCGCACGCGACGCGAACGACTACGAAGAGATCCGGCTAGCCGGGCGCGATCTACCGCCGGTGCCCGTTCTCCTGGTCGTCGTCGATGAGTACCTGGAGCTGTTCGCCAACCACGAAAAGTGGATCAACCTGATCATCCATATCGGTCAGGAAGGTCGCGGCGCCAATGTGTTCTTTATGCTGGGCGGGCAACGGCTGGATCTGTCATCGCTACAAAAAGTGAAGTCCAACATCGCCTTTCGGATCGCCCTGCGCGCCGAATCGGGCGATGACAGCCGCGAGGTGATCGGCTCAGACGCTGCATACCATCTGCCGTCGAAGGAGAATGGTTTTGCTCTGTTGAAGGTCGGACCGCGTGACTTGGAGCCGTTTCGCTGCTTCTACCTATCCGCGCCCTTTGTCGTACCCAAGAAACGGGAGGTGGACAGGACCGTCGACATGACCTTGACGAAGCCGCGGCTGTACAACTGGCAATACCAACCGCTGGACTCTGCTGACGCTGCGGCCTTGGAAGCCGCAGCTGCCGTCGACGCGGAGCCCGATGAATTCCTTTATCACGATGACGGTTTCAAGCGGAAAAAGATTGTCGACGTGTTGCGGGAGTCGTTGGAAAATGTGCCGAACCGATCACCGCGCCGGCCCTGGTTGCCACCACTGGAAGACCCCCAGCCGATTGATGTTCTGGTTGCCGGCTACCGAGGAAAACCGTGGGACGTCGACTATGGCCACAACGTGGGGTTGATGTTCCCGGTGGGGATCATGGATATTCCAGAGGAATCCAAACAAGTCGTGTATGCGGTGGACGCACTGCGCAGCAACATTATTGTGGTGGGCGCTAAACAGCGCGGTAAGACAACGACATTGATGACGTTGATGTGCTCGGCGGCGGCGATGTACAGTCCCTCGCGGGTGACGTTCTTCTGTGTCGGCGGGGCTACGCTCGCCCAGATCGGGTCGCTGCCGCATGTGACGGACATCGTGTCACCCAAGGATTCTGAAGGTATCGAGCGAATCCTGAGCACCATGGACGCCTTGATCGATGCGCGCGAGGATGCGTTCCGGCGAGCCAACATTGACCTCGACGGGTTCCGAGAGCGCCGTTTCGGGCCGGGTAGCGATGGACTCGGGGGCACCGATGCCAACGATCCGTTCGGTGATGTGTTCGTCGTGCTCGATGACTACGACGGCTTGTACTCCAAGGACAATCTGTTGGGGGACCGCATTATTTCGTTGAGTAGCCGCGGCCCGGAGTACGGGGTCCACGTAATGTGCAGCGCCGGGGGCTGGATTCATGGGCAACGCCAGAGTCTGCTGCAGAACGTGACGGCTCGAATCCAGTTGCGCCTGGCTGACCCCGGTGAAAGTCAGATGGGGCACTCGTCAATCGAATCGCGGGAGGCAGCGCGGCGCACCTTGAATCTGCCCGGGTTCGGCTTGACGGATTCTTTGCACGAGTTGCGGGTCGGAATGCCCGCGCTGACGGATCCCGCGACTGGCGCCGTCGTCAACACCGTCGACGTTGGTGCTCGAGTCGTTGAGGTCGCCGGGGTGACCAAACATGCGAGTCTGCAACGCCTGCCCCAGCGCGTGGAGTTGACGGCGATTCTTGATCAGGAGGCCGCACGCCCGAGCGCCGACGATCTGTCGATTGCGTTTGCGATTGGGGAACGTCACGAGCTGGGGCCGGTTCCACTGCGGCTGGATGAGAGCCCCGGATTGATGGTCTTGGGCCGGCAAGGTTGCGGCAAGACCTCGGCGTTGGTGGCCATCGGTGAGGCGGTGATGAGTCGGTTCAGCCCGGAGGAGGCGCAGTTGACGCTCATTGACCCGAAAACCGCCGCACATGGGCTGCGGGATCTCCACGGTCCGGGCTACGTGCGTGCCTACGCCTATGACCAAGACGAGATCGACGAGGTGATAACGGAACTGGCGCAGCAGGTCCTGCTGCCGCGGCTGCCTCCCAAAGGGTTGAGCCAGGAGGAGTTGCGCGCGCTCAAGCCGTGGGAGGGTTCGCGGCATTTCGTGCTCATCGACGACGTCCAGGACCTACGGCCCGAGCAGAGCTACCCGCCCAAGCCGCCCGTGGGTGCCGCGCTGTGGAAACTGATGGAACGTGCCCGGCAGATAGGTTTGCACGTGTTCGCGACACGCAACAGCGCGAACTGGGCCACGATGCCGATGGATCCGTGGATGAGGTTCCAGACTTCGGCGAAGGTAGCCCAGCTGTACATGGACAACGATCCACAAAACAGAATCAATCGATTAGTTCGCGCGCAGACGCTGCCGCCGGGCCGCGGTTTGCTCGTCGGCGCCGACGGTGATGTCGAAGGGGTCTTGGTTGGCCTGCCTTCTGGCGCCCCAGCGCAGTAGCCCAAAGGTGTTGGGCCGAAGGGCGTTGAGCCGCAGCGCTGTGATCCAAACCAACAGCGCAGCGTCCGAGTCGCTCGCAGGATCGAACCTTGTGAGCTTTGTTGAGCACTGGCGAGCGTGGTTTGACAAGTAGTGCCATGACCCGCTTGGCGGTGGGTCAGTTTGATTCAGGCGAGTAGTGCGGCAATGTCGCGCCGAGTCCCGACACGGCACTCAACTCTGCTCGGCTATCGCAGGTATGAGCACGTCTTGACATTGGCTTCCGTTCCTGTTCGACCCTTGCGGGTCGGTTGGGTTCGAGCTACCCAGGTCGGACCCTTGCGGAAGAACGAAGATATGGCCAGGGAACGTGGGCAACAGGCTCTAAGTGTGGCGACCGGGCCTTCAGCGGCCTATCTCACCTGGCTTGGGGTTGCTGCTGGTGTTGCGGCAACGACGCCGGTTCATCTCTGGGTGGCCTTTACAGCCATCCTCCTCGTCACACTCGGGGCCGCGGCCTTGATCCTCGGCCCATCGCAGCTCTGCGAGGGGCACCCGGTACTTCTTCTGGACATAACCAGTGCTGCCCATCCCAGCCAGCATCTACGCCCCGGCCTGCATTTCGTTCTGAGCAAGCTCCAGGGACGGGCGCTGCACCCCGCGTCGCTAGCGTCCCGTCCATGAGTTTGTTCGATGCTTGGATTGATGAGTCCGGTTCCAACCGGAGGGCCGACCCCGGCACCTATGTTCTCAGTGCTGCGATTTGCGAACGCCGCCAAGCTGAGACGATCCGCGAGGTTATGCGGGGTTTGCTGGTCGGAAAACGTCACCGCAAGCTCCATTGGCGGAACGAGGACTGCGGCCGCCAGTTCGCGATCACTTCGGCCATTGCGAGTACCGGAGTCGAGCACCTTGTCGTCGTGCGCTCGCACCCCACCACCACCGAGCACGCCGAGCGTCAGCGGCGGCTCTGTATGGAGCGGTTGTTGCCCGAACTCGTCGCAATGGGGGTTGGTCGGGCAATCGCAGAGTCACGCGGTACCAAGGACGACCAAAAAGACCACGCGACGCTCGACAACCTTCGCAGAAAGCACGCTCTCGGCGGGCATCTGCACCTTGACCACGTTGGCGGCCCCGTCGAACCCATGCTGTGGATTCCTGACGCCTGCTGTGGTGCGGTTACACAGCTTCGCTGCGGCGATTCAGAGCACTACACCCTGATTGAATCCAAAGTGACAATGCTGGAGATCCGGGCTTGAGAAACGCGAAACCCCAGGCCCTGTCTTCCGGCAGGAACTCCTGGGGTCCACTTCTGATGACACCGCAATGCATCAGCTTCACCAGCCACTATAGGTAGTCAGCGTTGTACGTGCAATCAGCGCCATATGTGCTCCAGCCCTCTATGGGGCTGCCGCCCAGCTTCCCCGGTGTGGTGTTGGCGCTGCCCTGGGATTTACTCCCGAGGATCGGCGGCGGTGGCGTCGAGAGCGCTGGCGATAGCACCGATCTCGACCGCGGTCTTCTGCAACGATGAGCGACAGAAAATCGCAGTGCGCCGCGGGATCACCGCACGCCCAAGGTTCAGTGTGGCTTCGGTAACCCAGGAATCGGCACTTGCAGTTCATCCGATCCCGTCTGCGCGGGTCGAGGTCGAGGGCCAGGCGAAGGGCCAATCAAGCCCTGTCCGCCGATCTAAGCAAGGGCTCGCCAGCCAGCTGTGTTCGAACCGTCCGCATTCTGAATACACGATTGGCCAGACCGCACTACACTGTTGCGTCAACACGTCCCATTGCGACGGGAACCGGAGGGGAAAATGTGGTCTATACAGCCAGAAGACGTTTTGGCGTCCGCAGGCGCCGAGTCGGCGATCAGCGCAGAAACTGAGGCTGCGGCGGCGGCCGCGGCGCCGGTCCTGCTGGGAACAACGCCCATGGGCGCTGACCCGGACTCCGCGATGTTCTCTGCCGCCCTCAATGCCTGCGGCGCCAGCTACCTGGGGGTGGTGTCCGAGCATGCGGCGCAGCGCGGATTGTTCGCGGGGACTCAGGGCATGGCGTCGGCGTTGTATGGCGTGACGGAGGGTGCCCGCGCGCTCGCGGTCGCGGCTCAACTCTGAGGTAGGACGTCCGCATGCCTGATCCTGGGTGGGCTGCGCGAACGCCTGAGGAAAACGATCTGCTCCTCAAGGCGGGTACGGGCGTGGCCACCCACGTAGCCAATCAAGCGGCATGGACGACCTTGGGTGCCAGCCACCATGCCTCCGGCGTGGCCTCGGCCATCAATACCGCTGCGACCTCGACGAGCTGGTTGGGTGGTGGGTCGGCGGCCTCGGCCATCAATGTCACCATGCTCAATGCCTCGTTGCACGGGCTGGCTGGCTGGGTTGACGTGAAGCCAGCTGTTGTGTCGACGGCTGTGGCCGCGTTCGAGACCGCCAATGCCGCGATGCGTCCGGCGCCCGAGTGCATCGAAAACCGTGACGAGTGGGGAGTCGACAACTTCGTCAACCCGATTGTGTTCTACACATTGACTCCGCGAATCGTTTCGCTGGATGTCGAGTACTTCGGGGTTATGTGGCCGAACAACTCCGCGGTCGGCGCCACGTACGGCGCGGTCCTCGCGGGGCTGGCGGAGAGCCTGGCGATCGCTCCACCGGTGGCCACGATGGGCGCATCACCGGCAGCCCCGGCCGAAGCAGCGGCGGCGGCCGGCCAGGCGGCCGCGGTTACCGGGGCCGGCGACGCCATGCGCGCCGCCTATCAGGGCGTTTCAACGGGCACATCCGGTGCCAACCAGTCCGCCTCTGCTGGCCAAGACGTGGGCAGTCAGGTCGGTTCGTTCATGCAGCCGGTCCAATCAATGATGGGAGCGATCCCGCAGGCGCTGCAGGCTCCCTCCGGACTCATGCAGGCGCCCATGAGCGCGATGCAGCCACTGCAGTCGCTGATGGGCATGTTCGCCAATCCCGGTGCGCTCGGGATGGGCGGTGCTTCGTCCGGCGCGTCGGCCGCATCGGCGGCCGGCGGGATCTCGGCCGCGGCGGCCGGCGGGCCAGGCGGAGTAGGCGGCGGCGGCGTTTCAATGGCCGGTGCGGGCGTACCCGCGACCAGCTTTACCCGTCCCGTGAGCGCGTTTGAGTCCGGCGCCAGTGGCCGACCCGTGGGGTTGCGGCCTAGCGGGGCGTTGGGCGCGGACACCCCACGCGGACCCACCACGACGGCCGGCGGCACCCCCGTCGGCGGAATGCCGGTTGCCCCAGCGGCGGGCGCACACCGGGGTTCGCAGGGAAAAACCGAGCAGCCCGCAACCGTGCGGGTGGTCGACGAGCGGCTGTAACACCGACCAGAGCAAAGGTGAATCGACAGCTTCGAAAGGCAGCCATACACTTCGGATCACGCCCCGTTTTCAGCGGGCTGACCGGCCAATCGCAGTAAGGAGACACCCCCGTGGCAAACAGCACAATCCAAGTAACACCGCAGATGCTGCGTAGCACTGCCCGCGATATCCAGGCGAATATGGAACACGCCCTCGGGATCGCCAAGGGCTACCTGGCTAACCAGGAGAACGTGATGAACCCCGCGACCTGGTCCGGCGCCGGCGTCGTTGCCTCGCATATGACGGCCACCGAGATCACCAGTGACCTCAACAAGGTCCTGGTGGGTGGCACCCGGCTCGCCGAGGGCCTTGTTCAGGCTGCGGCGCTCATGGAGGCCCACGAAGCGGACTCCCAGACCGCGTTCCAGTCGCTGTTCGGCGCCGGCCACGGATCCTGACGCACTCCCACCACACTTCACGCTTCGGAAAGGAATTCACCATGGGCGACCAGATCACCTACAACCCTGGAGCAGTGTCCGACTTCGCCTCGGACGTTGGGGCACGCGCCGGCCAGCTCCACCAGATTCACGATGACACCGCGGCCAAGACACATGCGCTACAGGAGTTCTTTGCAGGCCATGGAGCCTCAGGTTTCTTCGACGCTCAAGCGCAAATGCTGTCGGGGTTGCGGGGCCTGATCGAGACCGTCAGTCAGCACGGAACCACGACGAGCCATGTGCTGGGCAATGCGATCGGAACCGACCAGCACATCGCTGGCTTGTTCTAGCGGGTCGAGTCCGCGGGCACTTGATGCCCAGGTGAAGGTGGGGCAGCGGCGCGGGAGGCGCGGGTATGCCCCACCTTCTGTTGTTTCCCAGCCACTAGCTAGCCACGAGAGGTGACATCGGCATGCTGACGACGACGGTCGATGGGCTTTGGGTGCTCCAGGCGGTAACGGGGGTGGAACAGACCTGCCCCGAGCTTGGGCTGCGCCCCCTGCTGCCGCGCCTCGACACCCCCGACCGGGCCTTGGCTCATCCGATCGCCGCTGAACTGATGGCGGCCGGTGCGCTCGACGAGTCTGGTGCTGCCGATCCGATGATCCGTGAATGGCTCACCGTGCTGGTGCGGCGCGACTTGGGGCTACTCGTCACGATGAACGTGCCGGGCCATGAGCCGACGCGTGCCGCGATCTGCCGTTTCGCTACTTGGTGGGTGGTGTTGGAGCGCCACGGCGAACTAGTTCGCCTATATCCGGCCGGAACTGCCAGTGACGAGGCCGCGGCGAGTGAACTCGTGGTTGGTCAGGTCGAGCGGCTGTGCGGGGTCGCCGAAGCCGCGCCGCTCAAGCCGGTCACGCTTGATTCCGACGAGTTGCAGCAATCGGTGCGTGACGGCGCGAGCTTGCGCTCGTTCCTGCTCAGCCAGCGTCTCGACGTCGACCAGCTGCAGATCGCAACGATGGCGGCCGATCCGGCCCGCTCTGCGCACGCGGCCATCGTGGCGCTACAAGCGGGCATCGGACCCGAAAAAACGGCACGCCTCGTCGTTGGCGATTCGACGGTCGCCATTGTCGACACCCCTGCTGGCCGTATCTGCGTAGAGGGTGTGATGTCGGGACAACAGCGCTACCAGGTCCTGTCGCCGGGGTCACGCAGCGATATTGGTGGGGCCGTGCAGCGGCTTATCCGCCGGTTGCCGGCCGGCGAGGAGTGGCACTCGTACCGCCGTGTGGTCTGAATAACAATGTCTGGGAATGGTAAAACCGACCGTACTTGAAGGGTTAGTCAGAGGTAAACGTGGTATCGCAAATCGTGTTAGCATCGCGACCGTGACGAGCCCTTGGAATGACCCGAATATGTCGGACGAAGGTGCGCCCGGAAGGGGGGATCCGTCGGCTGGGCGCGACTTCCATGATTCGGTATCGGACACAATGCGCATTACCGATCTGGCCGCCCCGCGAAAGATTCCGCCCGGGTCGGGTTGGCGAAAATTCGTCTATCGTGCTTCATTTCACAAAATAAACCCTGGTGAATCGCCGAGTGAACGGCACTACCGCGATTTGCAGAACCGTATCCGGCGCCATATCCGGCGGCAATACGTCGTCACGGTGGTCTCCGGCAAAGGTGGGGTAGGTGTCACGACGGTGGCCGCCTGTATTGGTGGCGTGTTTCGGGAGTGCCGGCCGGAGAACGTGATTGCCATCGATGCCGTTCCAGGTTTCGGTACGCTGGCCGACCGCATCGACGAGTCGCCACCAGGCGACTACTCCGCGATCATCAACGACACCGACGTGCAAGGCTACGCGGATATCCGCGAACACCTGGGGCAGAATACGGTGGGACTCGACGTGCTGGCCGGAAATCGCACATCAGACCAGCCGCGGCCGCTGGTGCCGGCGATGTTCTCCGGGGTGCTCTCCCGCTTGCGGCGAACCCACACCGTGATCGTCGTCGACACGTCCGCGGACCTCGAACACGACGTGATGAAGCCGGTGTTGCAGAGCACCGACACTCTCGTTTTCGTCTCGGGAATCACCGCGGATCGGTCGAGACCAGTGCTGCGCGCGGTGGACTATCTGCGATCCCAGGGCTACCACGAGCTGGTCTCGCGCAGCACCGTGATAATCAACCACACCGATGCCATGGCAGACAAAGATGCGCTGGCTTATCTGACGGAACGCTTCACCAAAGTCGGTGCAATTGTGGAAGTGTTGCCCTTTGATCCGCACCTGGCCAAAGGTGGGATCATCGACACTGCCCATGAATTAAAGAAAAAGTCTAGGTTGCGGCTTTTCGAAATCACCGCGGGACTCGCCGACAAATACATTCCCGATGCTGAACGCATGGCGCCATGACGGCGCCACATAAGGTTGCTTTTCCGGCACGCTGTGCCGTCAACATTTCCTACGACAAGCATCTGTGCTCCCAGGTGTTCCCGGCCGGAATTCCGGTGGAGGGGTTTTTCGAGGGAATGGTAGAGCTGTTCGACGCCGACCTGAAACGTAAGGGCTTCGACGGAGTCGCGCTGCCAGCGGGTAGCTATGAGCTGCACAAGATCAACGGTGTCCGGCTGGATATCAACAAGAGCCTCGATGAGTTGGGTGTTCAAGACGGCGACACGTTGGTGCTGGTGCCCCGGGTCGCCGGCGACTCGTTTGAACCGCAGTACGAGTCGCTATCGACCGGATTGGCGGCCATGGGCAAGTGGCTCGGCCGCGACGGTGGGGACCGAATGTTTGCGCCGGTGACGCCGCTGACGGCCGCGCACACCGCAATCGCGATCATCGCAATGGCGGTCGCGGTAGTGGTGGCGCTGACCTTACGGATGCGTGCATTGCTCGACAGCCCGATTCCGTCGGTCGTCGCCGGAGCGATCGGCGTGCTGCTCGTGGTCGCGGCCTGGGTGGTGTGGTGGGGGTGGCGGGAACGCCGGGACCTGTTCAGCGGGTTCGGGTGGCTGGCGGTGGTGTTGCTCGCCGTCGCTGGTGCCACCGCGCCGCCGGGTCGACTTGGCGCGCCGCACGGACTGATCGGTCTTGCGGTGGTGATCCTGGGTGCTATTGCTATCGGTGTCGTGACGCAAAAGCGGTGGCAGACCGCAGTGGTCGCCGCAGTCGTCACAGTGTGCGGAATCCTTGCCGCTGTGGCCGCCGTCCGGATGTTTCGACCGGCCTCGCTGCAGGTGTTGGCGATTTGTGTGCTGGTCGGGCTGCTCGTCCTGGTCAGGATGACCGCGTTGATCGCACTCTGGGTCGCGCAAGTGCGACCCCCGCACTTCGGATCGATCACTGGCCGGGACTTGTTCGCGCGTCGCGAGGGAATGCCCGTGGACACGGTATCTCCGGTCAGCGAGGACGAGACCGACGACGAAGACAACGAATTGACAGACATCACCGCCCGCGGCGCGGCGATAGCGGCCTCGGCACGGCTCGTCAACGCGGTGCAGATCGGCGTGTGCGTCGGGGTGTCGATCATCTTGCCGGCGGCGGTATGGGGCGTTCTTACGCCGGGACAACCGTGGGCGTGGTTGGCGTTGGTGGTTGCCGGGTTGGTAGTCGGTCTCTTCATCACCCAGGGCCGTGGATTTGCGGCAAAGTACCAAGCGGTGGCGCTGGTATGTGGGGCCGCGGCTGCGGTGTGCGCCGGCATTGTCAAGTACGCCCTCTATGCACCACAAAGTGTCCCAGGAGGGTTGCTATGGCCCGCCGTGGCAGTGGCCGCGTTCGCCGCGTTGGGTTTGGCGGCTGCACTATTGGTGCCGGCGGTGAGATTTAGGCCGCTCATCCGGTTGACTGTGGAATGGGTCGAAGTGCTGGCCATGATCGCGTTGCTACCGGCGGCGGCAGCGCTCGGTGGACTGTTCACGTGGCTTCGCCATTGAAACGGGCGTGCTCATGGGCCGGGGCAGTGATCGCCACGCTCACCCTGGTTGCCCTGTCAGCTAATATTCCTGCCGCACAAGCCATCCCGCCACCATCGGTGGATCCGGCCATGGTGCCCCCCGACGGGCGGCCGGGCCCCGAGGAAGCCATGCGCCGCTCCAACAGTTGCTCTTCGCCAATCACCGTGAGAAACCCCGATGTGTCCGAGATTGCGCCCGGATTCAACCTGCTCAACATCAGCCAGGCGTGGAAGTACAGCACCGGCAACGGGGTGTCAGTCGCAGTCATCGACACCGGGGTCACTCCCAACCCGCGGTTGCCGGTCGTTGCCGGTGGCGACTACATCATGGGGGACGACGGGCTCCAAGATTGCGACGCGCACGGCACGATCGTGAGTTCCATTATCGCGGCTGCACCGCTCGGGATCTTGCCCATGCCACGGCCCTTGCCGGCGACGCCCGCGTTCCCCCCGCTTGCGGGGCCAGCGCCGGCTACCGAAGCGCCGGCCCCACCAGTAGAGGTTCCGCCCCCGGTACCGCCCCCGCCGCCGCCATCGCCGGTAACGATCACCCAGACCGTCCCACCACCCCCGCCACCGGGAGAGGCGGGTGCCATGGCACCGTCGCAGGGACCGCCGGATCCGCAGACTGAGGACGAGCCCGCGGTGCCGCCGCCCCCGCCGGGAGCGCCCGATGGCGTGGTCGGCGTCGCTCCCCACGCGACCATCATCTCGATTCGGCAGTCCTCTCGCGCGTTCGAACCGGTACACCCGCGACCGGCGGCCAACGCCGAGGACCGAGTCAAAGCCGGCACTCTCAACACGGTGGCGCGCGCGGTGGTGCATGCGGCCGATATGGGGGCGAAGGTCATCAACATCTCGGTGACCGCATGCCTTCCAGCGGCGGCCGCAGGCGACCAGCGGGCGCTAGGCGCGGCCGTGTGGTACGCGGCCACCGTCAAGGACGCGGTGATCGTGGCCGCCGCGGGCAATGACGGGGAAGCCGGCTGCGACAACAACCCGATGTATGACCCGTTGGATCCCGCGGATCCACGGGACTGGCATCAGGTCAAGTTTGTCTCCGCGCCATCGTGGTTTTCCGACTACGTCTTGTCGGTCGGAGCCGTCGATGCCACCGGCGCTGCACTCGCAAAGAGCATGGCGGGTCCCTGGGTTGCTGCTGCGGGGCCCGGCACTCACATCATGGGGTTGTCGCCGCAAGGCGGTGGACCGGTCAATGCTTATCCGCCCTCTCGGCCCGGCGAGAAGAACATGCCCTTTTGGGGCACCAGCTTCTCGGCGGCCTACGTCAGCGGCGTCGCGGCACTGGTAAGGGCCAAATTCCCGGACCTGAGCGCGCATCAGGTGATCAACCGCATCGTGCAGTCGGCGCACAATCCGCCATCGGGGGTGAACAACAGAGTGGGCTACGGTCTCGTAGATCCGGTTGCCGCACTGACATTCAACATCCCCCCCGGCGACCGTCTGCCCCCAGGCGCCCAAAGCCGAGTGATCACCCCCGCCCCGCCGCCCCCGCCGGCGGACCATCGCGCGCGCAACATCGCTATCGGCTTCGTCGGCGCCGTGGCCGCCGGAATCCTGGTGACGACGATCGCGGCCCGGCTACGGAGGTCGCGATGAGATCCACGCTGACCGGGTTTAGCTCGGGCAGCAATCGGCGGGTCGTCGGGGTCTGGGTAGTGTTCGTCCTCGTCTTGGTGAGTTGGGGTCTCGGCGGCTACCTCGGCGCGGGCATCGCCGTCGTGGTGGGCATCGCGCTGGTGTTCGTCCCGTGGCGCGGTCAGCCGGCTTGGTCGTGGGCGGTGTTGATGCTGCGCGGCCGGCGTCCGATCTGCTGGAACGCGCCGATTACCGCGGCCAACAACCGCTCCGGGGGCGGTGTGCGCGTGCACGACGGCACCGCGGTGGTGGCGGTCCAACTGCTCGGCAGGGCACACCGGGCAACTACAGTGATCGGCTCGGTCGCCGTCGACAGCGACAACGTTGTTGATCTGGCGGAACTGGTGCCGATGCTGCACCACGCGCTTGGCTTGGAGCTCGATTCGATCTCGGCCGTCACGTTTGGTTCGCGGCACAGCACAGTCGGTGACTACCCACGGGTCTACGACGCAGAGATCGGCACCCCGCCCTATGCGGGTCGGCGGGAAACGTGGCTGATCATGCGGTTACGGGTCATTGACAACACGCGAGCGGTGCAGTGGCGCATCAGCGTTGGGGCGACTGCGATTTCGGTAGCTCAGCGGATTGCCAGCTCGTTGCGGTGCCAGGGGTTGCGCGCCAAGGTGGCTACCGCCACCGATATGGTTGAACTCGATCGCCGACTGGGTTCCGACGCGGTTGCGGGGAATGCGCAGCGGTGGAAGGCCATTCGCGGGGAGTCGGGATGGATGACCACCTACGCCTACCCGGCGGAGGCGATAACATCGCGGATCCTCGCCCAGGCATGGACCCTGCGTGCGGATGAGGTCATCCAGAACGTGACAGTTTTTGGGGACGCGACGTGCACGGCAACACTCACGGTGCGCACTCCTACGCCGGCCCCGACTCCGCCCAGTGTGATCTTGCGCCGCCTCAACGGCGAGCAAGCCGCCGCTGCGGCGGCCAACATGTGTGGCCCCCGCCCGCACCTCCGTGGCCTGCGGCGCA
Source organism: Mycobacterium spongiae (assembly GCF_018278905.1). NCBI lineage: Bacteria > Bacillati > Actinomycetota > Actinomycetes > Mycobacteriales > Mycobacteriaceae > Mycobacterium > Mycobacterium spongiae. The sequence goes on along the minus strand of NZ_CP046600.1, from coordinate 5,537,260 downwards.
GCCCGCTGCCGGCGCAGTTGATCACCGAGATCGGCCCGTCGGGTGTGTTGGTGGGCAAGTTGAGCAACGGTGACCGCCTGCTGATCCCGGTGACCGATGTCGGTGAACTGTCGCGGGTGTTTGTGGCTGCCGATGACCCGATCGCCAAACGGATCGTGATCCGCACGGTCGGCGCCGGAGAGCGGGTCTGTGTGCACACCCGGAACAAGGAACGCTGGGCCAGCGTGCGCATGCCCGAAGTGAATATCGTCAGCTCCGCCCGGCCTGCGCCGCGCACTACCGTGAGCGTGGTGGAGTACTCCGGGCGCCGAAAGAAAGATCGCGACGGAACTGTCGAGGGTGGCGGCATTGATGTAGCGATCGCGCCCACGCCGCGTCCTGCTAGCGTGATCACGATCGCCCCATCTGGCACGAAACTGCCCGAGGCACACAAGCACGGCTTTGAGGTGATTATCGAACAAGTCGACCGCGCGATGGTGAAAGTCAATGCGGCAGGACAAGACTGGCTGGTCGAGATGGAACTGTTCCGCGCGGAGAACCGTTACGTCAGCGTTGAGCCGGTCACGATGTCTACCGCTACCTAGGAACTCCGAGGAACTCCGAGGAACTCCGAGACGAAGAGTTTGGGACGCAGTGTGGTGAGCATGACTGGCAAGAGCGGCTTCAGCTTTCGTAAACACCGATCGGCTGGGCGCCGTCCGCTAGCCGACACGGGCACGATTGCGCGCAGCCATGACCATCGCAGCCACGGCGTCGAGGATGGGGGACACGATGGGTGACTTGCAAACTGCGCGCAAGTATTTCGACCGGGCCATGGCGATCATGATGCGGCAGGGACGCGCGGCGGCGTTGCCCGAGTTCGTGGCCGCCACCGACGCTGAGCCCGCGATGGCGGACGCATGGCTGGGCCGTATCGCTTGTGGCGATAGTGATTTAGCTGCGCTGAAACAACTCAACGCCAACAGTGAATGGCTGCACCGCGAAACTACCCGAATAGGCCAGACGCTAGCGGCTGAGATCCAGCTGGGTCCGTATATCGGCATCACCGTGACCGATGCATCTCAGGTTGGTCTGGCTCTTTCGTCGGCGTTGACGATTGCCGGCGAATACGCTGAAGCCGAGGCGCTTCTGGCTAACCGCGAACTGTTGGATTCCTGGGCCAACCATCAGTGGCATCAGCTGGCCCGAGCCTTCCTGATGTACACGACGCAGCGTTGGCCCGACGTGTTGTTGGCAGCCGCGGAAGAGCTGCCGCCACAGGCGATCATCATGTCTGCTGTGACGGCATCGATCTGCGCGTTGGCAGCCCACGCCGCGGCCCACCTCGGACAGGGTCGGGTGGCCTTGGACTGGCTGGACCGCGTCGACGTCATTGGGCACAACAGGTCATCAGCCCGGTTCGACGCCGACGTGCTCACCGCCTCGATCGGCCCCGCGGATATTCCACTGCTAGTCGCCGATTTGGCGTATGTACGGGGGATGGTGCACCGGCAGCTGCAGGAGGAAGACAAGGCCCAGATCTGGCTGTCGAAGGCCACCATCAATGGAGTTCTGACCGAAGCGGCCAAAGAAGCCCTGGCAGACCCGAATTTGCGGTTGGTCGTCACCGACGAACAAACCATCGCCAGCCGCACCGACCGCTGGGACGCCGCGACGGCAAAGACTCGCGACCAACTTGACGATGACGATGCGCTGGAGCGGCGCGCCGAACTCTTGGCCCAAGGCCGAGAGCTGTTGGCCAAACAGGTGGGCTTGGCCGCGGTCAAGCAGGCGGTATCGGCCCTCGAGGACCAGCTCGAAGTACGCATGATGCGTCTGGAGCACGGCCTGCCTGTCGAGGGACAGACCAACCACATGCTTCTGGTGGGGCCGCCGGGAACGGGTAAGACAACGACCGCGGAAGCTCTGGGCAAGATCTATGCGGGGATGGGGATCGTCCGCCACCCGGAGATTCGGGAGGTCCGGCGGTCGGACTTCTGCGGCCACTACATCGGTGAATCGGGACCCAAGACAAACGACCTGATCGAGAAGTCGCTTGGACGAATCATTTTCATGGACGAGTTCTACTCTCTGATCGAGAGGCACCAGGACGGCACGCCGGACATGATCGGCATGGAAGCCGTCACCCAGCTCCTCGTTCAATTGGAGACCCACCGATTCGACTTCTGCTTCATCGGGGCAGGCTATGAGGATCAGGTGGACGAATTCCTCACCGTGAATCCAGGTTTGGCCGGTCGGTTCAACCGCAAACTGCGGTTTGAGTCTTATTCACCAGCAGAGATCGTGGAAATCGGGCACCGCTACGCCACGCCACGTGCCAGCCTGCTCGACGAGGCCGCCCGTGCGACATTTCTGGACTCGGCGGCGACCATCCGCAACTACACCACACCTGGGGGTCAGCACGGGATCGACGCGATGCAGAACGGCCGGTTCGCCCGCAACGTCATCGAACGTGCGGAGGGGCTTCGTGACACGCGAGTGGTTGCCCAAAAACGTGCGGGTCAATCGGTGTCGGTTGAGGATCTGCAGATCATCACGCGCGCCGACATCGAGGCCGCCGTTCGCAGCGTGTGCTCGGACAACCGCGACATGGCAGCCATCGTTTGGTGAGCTTCGTGGCGCTGGGTTTGCGGTGCCGGGAAGCTCCCGCTACCCGGCCGGTGTGGTCAGGGTGAAAAGCGTCGCTTGCGAGGCCGCCAAGTCTAAAATGCAGGCAGGCCCGGCGCCCACAGCGTCTCGGCGTCGAAGGCAGCAGCGCGGCTAGCTCAACGAATGGAGTGATTCGGGCGTGCACCGTTTCTTGGTGATACCGGTGGCACTAGCTTTGCTGGCCGCGCCTCCGGCGTTGGCGATCACGCCGCCTCCCATCGATCCTGGGGCGTTGCCGCCGGATGTGACCGGACCGGACCAACCCACCGAGCAACGCGTGTTGTGTTCGGAGCCTGCGACGTTGCCGGATTCCAGCTTCGACGATCCGCCGTGGAGCAACGCCTACTTGGGCGTCAACGAGGCCCACAAATTCGCGACCGGGGCTGGAGTCACGGTGGCCGTCATCGACACCGGAGTCAACGCCTCCCCTCGGGTCCCAGCCGAGCCCGGGGGTGACTTCGTCGATCAGGCAGGTGACGGACTGTCTGATTGCGATGCCCATGGCACGCTCACCGCTTCGATCATCGCCGGCCGGCCCGCCCCCACGGACGGGTTCATCGGCGTCGCGCCCGACGCGCGGCTACTGTCACTACGCCAAACATCTGAGGCTTTCGAACCGGTTGGCTCGCAAGCTAATTCAAACGACCCCAATGCCACGCCGGCCGCTGGCTCGATCCGTAGCCTTGCCCGTGCAGTGGTGCACGCCGCCAATCTCGGCGCGGGTGTGATCAACATCAGTGAGGCCGCCTGCTACAAGGTGAGTAGGCCAATCGACGAGTCCAGCCTGGGTGCCGCCATCCACTATGCGGTCACCGAGAAGGACGCGGTGATTGTCGTGGCAGCCGGCAACACCGGCGGCGATTGTGCGCAGAATCCGCTGCCTGACCCGGCGACGCCGGCCGACCCACGCGGCTGGAACACGGTGCAGACGGTCGTGACACCCGCGTGGTATGCACCGCTGGTGCTGACCGTGGGAGGGATCGCGCGAAACGGCATGCCCAGCCCGTTCTCCATGCACGGGCCGTGGCTGGGCGTCGCGGCCCCAGCAGAAGATATTGTCGCGCTCGGCTACGGCGGCGAGCCGGTAAACGCCCTGGAAGGCCGGGAGGGGCCGGTCCCGATCGCCGGAACGTCATTCGCCGCAGCGTATGTCTCGGGTTTGGCGGCACTACTGCGGCAGCGGTTTCCCGATTTGACCCCGGCGCAGATCATCAACCGGATCATTGCCACGGCCAGACACCCTGGAGGCGGGGTCGACGACCTTGTGGGTGCCGGTGTCGTGGACGACCTGGCCGCACTGACGTGGGACGTTCCACCGGGCCCAGAGTCGGCGCCGTTCGATGTCAGACGGATTCCGCCGCCAGTGGTGGACCCGGGACCAGATTATGGACCGATCACGGCGGTCGCGCTGGTCGCCGCCGGCCTCGTGTTGGTCCTGGGATTGGGCGCGTTGACGCGGCGGGCGTTGAGACGGCGATGAGGAATCCTCTAGGGCTACGGTTCGCCACCGGGCACACCGCGGTTGTCGCCGGGCTGGCCCCACCGGCAGTGATGCTCTTCTTGTCCACGCGCTATTGGTGGGCGGGTATCGCGTTGGCGGCGCTAGGCGCCATGCTGGCGTTTGTCACCTTCTACGGTCGTCGGCTCACCGGCTGGGTCGCGACGCTCTACGCGTGGTTGCGGCGCCGCCGCAAGCCACCGGATATACCGTCGGAACCCGTCGTCGGTGCCACGGTGAAGCCGGGGGATCACGTCGCGGTGCGCTGGAAGGGCGATTACCTGGTTGCGGTGATCGAACTCATTCCCCGGCCGTTCACCCCGACCGTCATCGTTGACGGACATGCACATACCGATGATGTGCTGGACACCGAGCTGCTAGAGAAGCTCCTCTGGGTGCACTGTCCCGACCTGGAGGCCGATGTCGTATCGGCTGGCTACCGCGTAGGGCGAACCGCATCGACGGACGTAACGGGCCTCTACCAGCAAGTGATCGGTGCCGACCCGGCTCCCTCCAACCGTCGGACCTGGATCATGTTGCGAGCCCACCCGGAAGCCACGCGCAGGTCTGCCCAGCGGCGTGATGTTGGCGTGGCGGGTCTGGCCCGGTATCTGGTCGCGTCTGCGAGTCGGATCGCCGATGATCTTGCCAGCCATGGAGTCGACGCGGCGTGTGGACGCAGCTTTGATGATTACGACCAGGCCATCGACATCGGCTATGCCCGGGAGAAGTGGTCAATGATCCAGGGACGCGACGGCTATACCGCTGCCTACACCGCACTTGGTGGACCAGACGAATGGTGGTCGGCGCGCGCCGACCACACCATCACCAGAGTCCGGATCGCGCCAGGGATGTCGCCGCAGTCCACAGTGTTGCTGACCACGGCGCGCAAACCCAAGACGCCACGGGGATTTGCGCGCCTGTTCGGCGGGCAGCAGCCCGCACTGCAGGGCCAGAACCTGGTCGCCAACCCGCACTACCAGCTGCCAATCGGGTCAGCAGGTGTCCTGATCGGCGAGACGGTAAATCGGTGCCATGTCTACATGCCTTTCGACGACGTCGACGCGTCTATCAATGTGGGCGACGCCCAGACATTCACACAATTCACGGTGCGGGCCGCGGCCGCGGGCGCCGTGGTCACCGTCGGACCACAGTTTCAGGAATTCGCCGCGCTGATCGGCGCCCACGTCGGACCGGAGACCAAGATGGCGTGGCCCAACGCGACCACATATCTCGGCGCACACGCCGGCGTCGACCGCGTGATACTGCGGCATAACGTGATCGGGACCCCGCGCCACCGCCGGCTACCGATCAGGCGGGTTTCCCCACCTGAGGAAAGCCGCTATCAGATGGCCCTCCCGAAATAAGCGGACGGATAGCGGCTACCGGCTGCGTCGCCGACCCTTGATATAGGGGCAAGCGCGATCCAACCGGCGTCGCGGCGGCTTCTGATTTTGCTGTATCCACGTCCGGATCTAGCGACGATAGGTTCGTCGATTCTTCGCTGGCGTGGCCGAGCACTGCCGATATCGTCGGCAGCGGGACCGACGCGGCCAGCAGTCTGGAAGCCGCGTTGTGGCGCAGCAACCGGGCTACGGTGCCTGCAAGTGTGTTGTAGTGGGAAAATCGCGCTGCCAGCGCGCCGTCGTCAGGCCGGACTTGCTCGTGCTCTTCAGATCTTGTGACCCTTCAGGGATGACAGGGCCCGCCCTTCAGGGATGACAGAGGAGTTAGAGACCCCGTTTCAGGTGGGCACGAGGCGGGTTATGTCGTAGTGGGCGATGGAGCCCCATAGATTCGTCGCCCCGACAGTGGGTTGAGCGCCCAGGTCGGCTGTTGTGTGCTCGTCTGCGGGCGGCTTAGCCGCGGGCATCCTCAACACAGGCCTTGACAATGTGGGCATCGCAAACTCGGGCGGCAACGTTTCGGATGTGGCGAACTCGGGCCTGGGCAGCTCAGGTGCCTACAATACAGGTGATGACCAGTCGGGGTTCTTCAGCTCGAGGCGTGCTTGGCGCCAATCGACGACTACGAATCTCCTCGGCCAAACCCCGAGGCCCAGCGGGCGTCGGAGTTGACAACCGCCAGCCACGGGCGGGGCGCAGTCACACTTCGACGTCTGTCGGCTAGTTTCGTCCAATGACTGCCGGTGCTAGTGATGAGTAGATCGTCGGCGCACCACTTGCCAACGGCGCTGCGTTTGGGGCCGCCCAAACAGCTCGGACGCCCACCTGGAAGCAGCGCCGAACAAACGGTGTCCCGGCTTCTCGAAGCTGCTCTGGCCGACTTCGCCGAAGCTGGCTATTCGGGTGCCCGGATGACTCGGATCGCTACCGCCGCCAGTATCACGCACTCGTCGATCTACCGGTATTTTTCTTCCAAACGCCAGCTCTATCAAGCCACGTTCGGGGCCGCCCTGTCCACACTGCTGCCCGACGTCACTCAAGCGATTACCACTGATGGTTTGCTGCGCGAAAAGCTCGGGTTGTTCTTACGCGCATTAGCGGGCGCATACCAAAACAACAGAGCGACCGCTCGGTTCCTGGCCGCTGTCCCACTAGAACTGAGCCGACAACCCGACTTGCTGCCCGCTGAGCAGGAGGGCACCGAACTGCTGGCCGCAATGGTCGACATGTTCGCCACAGCCCGCCTGCGCGGAGAGATATCAGCAGAGATAAACGATCTGGACCTTGTCGTCGCGTTCCTGGGCAGCGCCGTGGGCATCGCCGTGCTCAGCCAGGGCCTCCCTGGCAGCAACGTCGAGGCTGCGACGAACATTTTGGTGGCGGCCGTCGAGGGTAGCCTTTTCACGAAATAGCGGATCGTGGCGGGCATCGTGATAGGCGGGCGGAAACCCGCGGCGCGGATGATCGCGGGCGTAGGCGTGCAGCGCAGGCCGCAGCGGCGCATGTTCTCCCCGAAGCTCCATGACGTCAATTGGGCGGATTCAATCGGTGGAAGCAACACCGGTTTGTTGGAGCAACAGTAGATGGTCGTTGAAGGCCTCGGCTGGGGTCTTCCAGCTGAGTGTCATGCGGGGTCTGGTGTTGAGGGCGTGAGCGACTGCTTCGATGTGTTCAGCGGTCCACCGGGTGAGGTCTGTGCCCTTCGGGAAGTACTGGCGCAGGAGGCCGTTGGTGTTCTCGTTCGTGCCGCGTTGCCAGGGTGAGTGTGGGTCGGCGAAGAACATCGGGATACCGGTCTCGACTTTGAACTGGGCGTGGACGGACAGAATTCACCTGGGCGCGTTAGGCAAAGAGGCTCTGGAGATCGCTGATGTTCGTGGCCACAATTACCGCAGTGGTGAACAACTCAATTCCGCCCGCAAGCGTGACCAATCCGACGGTGGCAGCGACTGGGTATCCGATCGCGTTGGTGAGGTTCCCGTGGGCGAGCTGGTCCACAAACAGGCTCACGTTGTAGGCGGGCAAAGTCGTGAGGAGGGCAACTCCGATGTCCGCGGTCGGAAGGAGAAGGGCGTAGTCGTCGGCGACGATCTTGGTCAGTGTGTTCACTACTTGTAGCGGCGTCGGAGCGGCGGTCACCGTTGCCGTGAAGTCGATCGGTGCAGGCAATTCGAACGACGGTAGCGGCGGCGGCTCGGCTTGCAGGGCTTGGATGTCGAGGGTGAAGTCTTGGATACCTTCCTGGGTGCCGACGGCCAGAGCGTTGGCGACGGTGATGGGGCTGACATTGGGGAACAACCCGAACGGTGTTGTCACGTCCGCGGGGGCCGTCGAGTAGCCGAATTCCGGGTCACCGTAACCCAGATTGACGAGCACTTCCAGGTTTGGTTGGACCAGGTTGGCTAGCGGATTTCCAATAACGGGAAGTGCACGCAGCGGTTCCAAAAGCGGAAGATTCTCCGTCTCAATGATGTAGTAGGTGGTGTTGCCGGAGTAGCCCGGAGACGTCGACAATTCTGTTGCGTTATTAATCTCTTCGACGGTGAGGTCAAAATAGGTGGGGTGCACGTAGACAATGCCCATTACCGCGTTGAGGACCGAAACGAAATTGAGCGGATACCGCGGGAAGTCGGCGAAGCCATCGTATTCTTGCGTGTAGATGGCCGTCGGGTAGATCGTGTCTGAAGGTGTTCCACCGTAGAACGTCAGCCCAAGACTCGGCAGAGACAGATCCGGGAACCGCGCGAGCAAGCCACCATTGGGGTTCATTTCGTTGCCAGCCAGTACGAAGTTGAGTTGGTCTGCGGCCGGCGGGGTTGCGCCAAAGGCGGATGTGCCTGCGGCGAGGTTCTCCATTTCCAGCGAAGCGATGATGGCGCCTTGGGAAATGCCGAAAACTGTCACCGAATTGCCCGAGTTGTTGATTTGATCGTAGAGCGTGTCGTCGAGAATGGTTACGCCCTCGCTCACCGACGAGTCCAGAGTCAAACTCCTGACACCGGTCAGCGGGTACAATTCCGAGGGCGTAAACAGCCCCTGCACCACGTTGGCCGAACGTACGTAGAGCGTATTGGCGGAGTCGATATATTGCTGCGACGGTATCGGGACTCCGGTGCCGCCGATGACTAAGGTCGTATCGTTTGCCGGGAACGGCGGAATCATGGCAGCAGTCGGCGCCTGGGCCGGCGCGGCAGCCGCGCCTTGCAGGGCAGCGATGCTGGCGGCTTCTGCTTGGCTATAGGTGCGCCCGGCGGCGGCCAGCGCCTGGTGGAATTCGCGGTGAACCGCCGACACCTGCGTGGCGGCGGCTTGGTACTGCTGGCCATACGCGCCAAATAGGTTCGCGATGGCCGCCGACACCTCATCGCCGGCCGCGGCCAACAGGACCGTAGTCGGGCCCGCCGCGGCGGCACTAGCCGCGCCGACCGCCGAGCCAATCGCTTCGACGTCGGCGGCAACAGCCGTCATGATCTGTGGATCAGCGACCAGATACGTCATCACAGACATCCCCTCTCGACCCCCTTTTTCGACGACCACGGCTTGCCTCGGACAAACCGGTCGCCCACCCGATCAACCGGTCCACCTGCGGGCCTGAATCCCCCACAGTGATGTATCTCAACACAAAAGAACAGACTTGTCCGATATTTCTTAGGAATCGGGTCGTGTTCGTCTTGGGTCACCGGCCGGTTTTGGGAGGTTGGTCGGATGTCACTTGTGGTTGTCGCCGCGGAGATGGTGGCAGCAGCGGCGGGTGATTTGGCCGGTATCGAGTCGATAATCAGTGCAGCCAATGTGGCGGCGGCGGGTCCGACGGGCGAGGTGGTGGCCGCGGCTGGTGATGAGGTGTCGGCGGGGATCGCGGCGTTGTTTGGTGCTCATGGTCAGGCCTATCAGGCGGTGTCTGCGCAGGCGGCGACGTGTCATGCCCAGTTCGTCCAAGCCTTGTCCACCGGTGCAGCCGCGTATGCGGCTGCCGACGCCGCCGTCGTCTCACCGCTACTCGACCCGCGCACAAGTCCTGGCCCTTACCGGGCGCCCGCTGACCAGGCAACGGCGCTAACGGCGCCCCTGGGACCGGGGCCAATGGCGCGCCCGGCGGCTGGTTGATCGGCATCGGCGGGTTCGGCGACGACACCGGCGGGAAAGGGGGTGCCGGCGGCAACGCCGGCCTGCTCAACGGCTCGGGCGGCACCGGTGGTGCTGGTACCACCACCACCGGCGGCACCGGTGGCACCGGCGGCACCGGCGGCACCGGCGGCACGCCCGGCCTGATCGGCAACGGCGGTAACGGCGGCAATGGCGGCGCCAGTGCAGCGGCGGGCGGCGCCGGCGGGGCCGGCGGCAATGGCGGTAATAGCGGAAGCGGTGGGACTGGAGCTCCCCCGGGCACGACCGGTACCGGTGGCATCGGCGGGCAGCTATTGGGCGCACACGGCTCCAACCCTCCGGCCAGCACCTCGCCATTGCGCACCCTGCAACAACAGGCGCTCATCGCGATCAACTCGCCCACCCAGACACTTACCGGGCGCGTGAACAGACTCATCCGGCTCATCCGGTAGGCATACATGCGTATTTTTCGGACGGGTAAGTTCGCGCAACGCTCGACGCGCTGGTCCGATGGGCGATGCGCTGTAATGCCTCGGACCAACCGGTCGCACCCGATCAACCGGTCCACCTGCGGGCCTGAATCCCCGGCATTGATGAATCTCAACACATAAAGAACAGACATGTCCTATATTTGTCAGGAATCGGGTCGTGTCCGTCGTGGGTCACCCGCCGATTGTTGGAGGTTGGTCGGATGTCGTTTGTGGTGGTCGCCCGGAGATGGTGGCAGCAGCGGCGGGTGATTCGGCCGGTATCGAGTCGATGATCAGTGCGGCCAATGCGGTGGTGGCGGGTTGCACCGCCGGTGGGGACGGCGGCTCCAGCACCACCGGGGCAGGTGGCAACGGCGCGAGGAGCGGCGACGGCGGTGACGGCGGCGACAACGCCGGCTTTTTGAGTTTCGGCGCTGGCGGCGGTGACGGCGGTGGCGGCGGTATTGGTGGCGGCGGCGTGGCGACCCGGGCATGGGCCGCGACCGCGCGGTCGGCAGCGCGGGTGGTCTCGGCGGTGCGGGCGGGGACGGCGGACCCGGCTAGACGCCACGCATCGGGGCTGGATCCGTTGACCGGTTGGCGGCCACGGTCAAGGACACGTCGTAGAGCCGCTGTAGTCAAGCCTGGGAGGCGTCGTGGGTCTGAGCACGACTTGTCGCAATGCTGCTGCTGATGTGGGGCTGGCGTTGTTGCGACGCGCTCGAAGTGATTGTGAGCCGGTGTTGCGCAGCGCCGTCGGGTCTATGCGCGAGCCGTTGGCGACGATGGCGGGCTATCACCTTGGTTGGTGGGACGCCGATAGGTCACTTGCGGTGGAAGGTTCTGCAGGCAAGGCGCTTCGTGGCGCTCTTGTTTTTGCAGCGGCAGCGGCGTGCACCGGTGGTGACGTTGGTGATACTGCCCAGATTGCGGCGGCTGTCGAGTTGATGCACAACTTTACGTTGTTGCATGACGATGTGATGGACGGCGATCGAACCCGCAGGGGAAGACCGACGGTATGGAGCGTCTGGGGAACGAGCGACGCGATCGTGTTGGGCGATGCGTTACACGCTGCGGCAGTTCAGATACTGGCCGACCTGCGCGACCAGTCCATTGCGGTCAAGGCGATTATGCGGTTGGAGGCGACGTGTGTGGAGTTGTGCGTCGGTCAAAATGAGGATTGCTCATTTGAAGGGCGCTTGGGGGTGACGGTCGATGACTACATACGGATGGCGGCGGGCAAGACCGCATGCCTCATCGGTTGTTGTTGCGCTTTGGGGGCTTTGAGCGCAAAAGCGGATGACGCGACCGTCGCGGCGCTGGGGCGGTTTGGCCATGAATTGGGCCTCGCTTTTCAATTCGTGGACGACCTGATTGGCATCTGGGGTGACCCCGGTGTGACGGGAAAACCGGTCGGCAGCGATCTTGCCCGGCGCAAGGCAACGCTGCCGGTTGTTGCTGCCCTGAATTCGGGATCTGAGGCAGCAATCGAATTGGCGGCGCTTTATGCGGACGGCGCCGATATGACCCAGAGCGACGTTGATCGGGCTGCTGCGCTTGTCGAGCTCGCCGGAGGCCGGCGCGCTGCGCAACGGTTTGCCGATGAACGGATCCAAGCCGCTGTGGCTGCACTGCCCGATGCGGTGAAGTCGGAGGATCTCATGGCGTTATCGCACCTGGTTTGCCGCCGGGAGCATTGATGGCGACGCCGGGGCATTCTCACGTTCCAATGCTGTCCGTGTGTGAGTCAGTTATTGACGAGGGAAGGCGGGGAATCCTCGATGGCGATCCTCGGTGAAGCTGATGTACTAGGCCTTGGTGTGGGCAGTTCTGCTGCCGCGGAGGAGCGACGCGGGCACAACCCTTCCGCTAGCCTCGGGCTGCGGGGTCAAAGCCAAGCCTTCTCCCCGCGAGCGATGCCTGAGGGTGCTTCGGGCAGCTATCTGGCGCAGCTTAGTGGCGATGAGCCGCTCGTGCGAGAGTTGCAGCGGGTCGTGATGACGGAAATCACCCTGTCGAAGGATGTCAACGGTTGGGTTGAGCGGTTTAGTCGCGTGAATCACCGCGATCCCTATCTGTGGATCTGGTGCAGAGCCGCAGCCGAGATGGCCTCGCTGCCGAGTATCGACGCCGAGCTGTACGACCATGTCATCGACTCGGTGATCCTGATGGTCATCATCAATGCCGTGATCGATGACGTTGCAGATCACCATGGCCGTCAAGAATTTCTCGATGCCCTTCTCGACATCATCGAGGGCCGCGGTGGCGTGAACGCGATCGATCCGGCGTTGTTACAAAAAGCTTCGACCCCGTTGGAGGCGGAGACGTTAGAAGCGTTGTGGTTTTATTACTCGACTTTGATGCAGCGGACAAGAACCTATCCCCGGTACGCCGAGTTTGCCGACATCTTTGCCTACGATTGTAGGGTCTGGGCCAACATGTACCGGCTCTCTCATCTTTTTAACGATCACCCCGATATGATGAGCATGGTCGAGCACGATCTCGTCATGCCGTACAACATGGGCATGGTGATGTATACCGACCTGCAGCTGATGTGCTCTTCTCGGTTCGAGACGACCGATCTTGGGGCAGTGCGGGCCGCCGCTATTCTCGCTCAATACATGGGCCGGATTGGCAATCTGACCACGACGTGGCGCCGTGAGATCGACGAGCACGACTACACGAGCGGGGTGTTCGCCTATGCGGTGGACAAAGGTTTTGTCGATATCGAGTGGCTCAAACATCCCGACGCAAAGGATTGTCGCCAAAAGATTATCGACGGCATTGTCTGCGGCCATTGCGAAGAGTTCTTCTTCGCGAAATGGTTCGCGAACCGTGACGAGATCCTCGGGCTCGGTGGAAAGATCAAGAGTTTCGATGTTCGCTACTGGGTTGATGGGCTGTCCCGGCTGGTCTGCCTACATGTGGGTAGCCGCGGCAAAAAGTAAGAGGCCGAGGCGACAGCTTCGCCGGGGCCGGCGGCTGCGGCGGCGGTTGTTGAGTCTTGGCGATCGCGGTTGACCTCGTTGCCGCGGCGTATTCCACTCTGGCGCCGCGGCGGTGGACAAGGTCGGTGCAAAGGACCTGCCGTGTTGCCGGTCCGCGATGGCATACGGAAGTCTGGCAAAGATCGGCCGCCATCTGCTCACAACGTGCGGCGCGGCCGGGAGCCAGCCCGCCCACAGCCGCTACAACGCCAGGCTGCGCAGACTCTTAAGGCGGGTTTCCCCGCCGGAGGAAAGCCGCTATCAGATGGCCCTCCCAAAATATGCGGACGGATAGCGGCTACCGGCTGCCTCGCCGACCCTTGATTTTGGGGGCAAGCGCGACACAACCGGCGTCGCGGCGGCTTCTGATTTTGGTGCATCAACGTCCGGATTTAGCGACGATAATGGCTGTAGCACTAAGGAGGATGATCCGACATGACGCAGTCGATGACGGTGGAGCAGGACGAACTGTTGGCCAGGGCCAACGAGGTGGAAGAACCCATGGCAGACCCACCAACCGACGTCCCCGCCGCACCCTGCGCCCTCCAGGCTGCCAGCAATGCGGCCGAACAGCTGGTGCTGTCCGCCGACAACATGCGGGCCTACCTCGACGCGGGTCAACGGGAGCGGGAACGGTTGGCGCAGTCGCTGCGGAACGCGGCGAAGGCCTACGGGGACGTGGACGAGGAAGCCGCGGAAGCCTTGGACAACGACGGCGAGGGGGAGGTCGCGCCCGAGACGGCTGGAACCGGGGGCGACGATCCGAGCGCGAGGCTCGCCGACACACAGACCGCGCCCGCGTCCGGGGAACCCGACTTCACGGACCTGAAATCGGCAGCCACGAAACTCGAGACCGGAGATCAGGGCTCGACGTTCGCCGACTTCGCGAATTTCTGGGACAGTTTCAATCGCACGTTGCAGGGATCCCTCCAGCGATTCCGGCATTTCCAAGCCTGGGAAGGCGACGCGGCCGAAGCTTGCGAGGAATCACTCGAGCAACAACGACAGTGGGTGATCCACATGGCGAAATTGAGTGCCGCGCTGGCCGAACAGGCGACATTCGTCGTGAAATTGCATTACTGGGCACGGCAGTCACATCCGACCCTCGCGGACATCGTCAAACTCGAAGAGCTATCGAAAGATCCGGCCTACAAGAACGAAGCCATCAAGCTCTATGCGGAGTATCAGCAAAAGTCAGAAGAAGTGCTGATGGAATACAACGACAAGGCTTCCCTCGAGCCGGTTCATCCGCCGAAGCCTCCCGCCGCCATCAAGATCGATGCGCCTCCGCCCCCGGCGGAGCAGGGTTTGATACCCGGGGTGTTCATGCCGCCGGCCGACGGTAGTGCCCCCGGCGCCGGAATGCCCGCCGCTCCGATGATGCCCGCGACCGGGGCGGGCGGCGGCCTCCCCGCCGGGACGGCGGCAGAGCTCACCTCAGCTGGACGAGAGGCAGCTGCCAACATGCCCGGTGACCTGGCGGTTAAGGCGGCATCGCTCGGCGGTGGCGGAGGCGGCGGGGCGCCGTCGATGCCGTTGGGCCCGGCGATCGGGAACGCCGAATCTGTGCGACCCGCTGCAGCAGGTGACATCGCCGGCGTCGGCCAGGGGAGGGGACCCGGCGGCGGCATGATGGGCGGCGGCGGCATGGGGATGCCCATGGGTGCCGGCGCCCAGGGTAAGGGCGGTGCGAAAACCAAAGGCGCGCAGCAGGACGACGAGGCGCTTTACACCGAGGACCGGGAGTGGACCGAGGCGGTCATCGGCAACCGCCGTCGCCAAGACAGCAAGGAGGCGAAGTGAACATGGAGATGAACCCGCAGGCCGCCCGAGCGTTGACCCTGACGGCACGGTTTCAGTCGGCCGTGGGCGGGACGCTCGATCAGATGAACCAGGGCTCCTTTCGTGGCACCGACGACGCGGAGTCCGTCGAGGTCACGATCAACGGACACCAATGGCTCACCGGTGTCCGTATTGACGATGGTCTGCTGAAGGAGGTGGGCGCCGAGGCAGTCGGGGCGCGAGTCAACGAGGCGCTGCAGAATGCCCAATCGCTGGCGAACGCCTACAACGACGCCGCGGGCGAGCAACTGGCCGCGGCCCTGGCCGCGATGAATCAAGCGATGGAGCAAGGTCCCGCATAAGCCCTGGTACAACGGACATGGGACACCCAGGCGCTCACAGCTTGCTAGCAGCGTTCTCACCGGAGAGGCCCAGGATTGCACTCTAGGGTCTCTCGGGGCTGGGGAATGGAGTCGTCACAATGCATTCCGAGCAATCGGAAAAAGCACATGTCGCAGCACTGGAGAAGGCGCAAGCCGATATCCATGCCGCGCTCAAAGTCATTGGTGAAACGCAGCAAGTGTTCGCTGATGCCATGCGGGAATACGTCGCATCCCTCGAATCCACCCTCCGATCGGTCTCCGCCTTGGCGCTCGACACCAACGAACGCGCCCACTCGATTGAACAGACCACCGCAGAGATCAAACGCCTCCTCGAGAGGGAGCTTGGTTCCGGCGTCGGACTCGATGACGGTGTCCGTGTCGGCCACGGCGCCCTTGGAGGGTGATCATTCGCGGATGGTTTAGCCCCCGCGAGTCGTAGGAGCGTTCGATCCTTGGCAGAATCACCCGCCGGCGGCCTCCTGGCGGACCACGCCCTAACGCGTCGTTTCGCCGGATCCGGCGACCGTCGGCCGAACCAAATTAGTGCGTTTAGCTGGTCTTTACGTCGGTTACGCTAGTTAACCATGACGTCCGGCACCATCGAGTGGCCGACGCGGTACCAGGGTCAGCGCACGCGACGCAACGCCATCGCCAATTGCTCCAGGGCCGCGGCGGGCACGCCATTTCAGCGGTCCGCTGCGGTCTTCTGCTCGACCGCCGCGATCGATGCCGCCCGGCCGTCGCTGGGGGGCGGTTAGGCATGGGGATTACCAGGCCGGCAGGTGCCTACGCCGTGCCGATGCTAGAGCCGGGCGGGTGGCCGGAAGCCAATGAAGACACCTTCTACGACCGGGCACAGGAGTACATCCAGGTCCTGCGGAATGTTACCGACGTGATGGAGACCTGCCAGCGTCAGCGTGGCGAAGTCTTCGAAGGCGGTATTTGGTCCGGTGGGGCGGCCAGTGCCGCCAATGGCGCGCTTGGCGCAAATATCAATCAAATGATGACGCTGCAGGATTATCTTGCGACTGTCATCACCTGGCATCGGCATATCGGTGGGCTAGTTGCGCAAGCGAAGGCGGACATTGGCAACAATGTCGATGGCACTCACCGGGAGATAATGATCCTGGAAAACGACCCCGAGTTGGATGCTGATGAGCGCAATGCGGCGATTAAGTCACTGATTAGCGCTGCACACGAGGCCAACGCCAGCGTGGTAGCCGAAACCGCTGAGCAGGTCCGCGCATCGAGGAATTGGAAGCCGCCGAAGAATGCCCTCGAAGACTTGCTCCACCAGAAAACACCGCCGCTGCCGGAGATACCGACTCTGGTAGTGCCGGCCCCCGGTAGTCCTGCCCCGGGTACGCCAACCCCGACGCCGCCGGTACCCCCGCCGACGCCGGCGCATCCGGGAACTCCGGCTGAGCCGAGTCCGGGTGCACCCGTGACTCCGGTGAACCCGATGCCGGTTCCCCCGCTTACGCCTGGTGCTCCAGGTACTCCGGGCACGCCAGCTCCGGGCCAACCGGTGATTCCTCCGGTTACCCCCGGACACCCGGGTGGCCCGATCACCCCCGGAAGACCGGGCGGTCCGGTCAGACCCAGCAAACCCGGCAAACCGGGCAAACCAACCCCAAGCGAACCTGCGATTCCCGTTACGCCCGGTCCGGCGCCTGCTCCTGCGCCAGGCCCCGTCCCACCGCCCGCCCCTGCGCCAGGCCCTGCCCCGCCACCCGGTTCGACCCCGCAACCCAGTCCGGCACCATCCCCAGCCCCCCACCAGCCGGCCACGCCGGTGCATCCTGGGACGCCATCCACGCCCGCGGATCCGGGCGCACCGGCCGCCCCGGCGGATCAACCGGCAGCTCAGGTGAAGCCGGCGGCTGCGACGCAGGCGCCGGCTGCGAGTGGTCCGTCATCGGGGGCCTCGTCTGGAGACGACTCGCCACCAGCCGGGGCAGCGCCCGCCGCTGCGACCGGGATGCCGGCCGCCGGGCGAGGGGTGACCGCGGTACCGTCGGGCGCCGCGGCCGGGGCAACGGGCGCGAAGCCAAGTGCACAACCGGCCGCGGGCTCTGGCGCAGGGTTGCGGGCGGCGTCGGGGCGTGCGCCGCTGGGGTCATCCGGCAGCGAGGGATCGACACCGACCACGCGGGCGGCGTCTGTGCGCTCCGCGCCTCCGGCGAGTCCTCGCTCGCCCGAACCAACCGATCGCCCCGAACAAACCGAGGCGGGGGATCCCGTCACGCCAACGCCGGTGGTCCCGGTGTCGGCATCACGTGCCTCGCGTGACGCCGCTGCCGCCGCCACCCGCCGAGGCGGCAAGGCTGATCCGCTGCGGTTGGCGCGCCGCATCGCCGCGGCGTTGAACGCGCCCGATATTGGTGACGAGGGCGACTACGGATTCTGCTGGATCACCGCGGTCACCACCGACGGCTCGATCGTCGTCGCCAATAGCTATGGTCTGGCCTATCTGCCCGACGGGGTGCAGTTGCCGGACAAGGTCTATATGGCTAGTGCCGATCACGCGATTCCGGCCGACGAAATGGCGCGCTGCGCCACCTATCCGTTGCTGGCCGTGCAGGGCTGGGCCGCTTTCCACGACCTCAAGCTGCGGGCGGTGATCGGTACGGCGGAACAGTTGGCGCAATCCGATCCCGGCGCGGCCAAGATCGTGCTGGAACCCGACGACATCCCGGAAAGCGGCAAGATGACCGGCCGTTCCCGGCTGGAGGTGGTGGATCCTTCGGCGGCGGCTCAGTTGGCGGACACTAGCGATTCGCGTTTGATCGAGTTGCTCCCGCCCGCGCCGGCGGATGCCAACGCCCCCGACGACGAACGTCACATGCTGTGGTTCGAGCTGATGAAGCCGATGACCAGCACCGCGACCGGTCGCGAAGCCGCACACCTGCGGGCATTCCGTGCCTACGCTCTCCACTCCCAAGAAATCGCCCTGCATCAGGCGCATCTTGCGACCGAACCGGAGGCGCAGCGTGCGGCCGTCGCCGACTGGCTGTACTGGCGATACGTCGCCGGGCTGCTCGACAGCGCCCTGTCCGAAGCGTCGTGAGTCGAATAGCAGCCGCGCCGCTTACCGCGAGAATCGCCGACCTAGATCGGCCTAGACGATGATCGGCCTAGACGATTGGAACAGTGAGCGGACCCGCCGGTGCGCTACCACCGGCCGCATCGTCAATGGGTGCGCTCCCCAAGGCGCCGTCGCCGGCGGCGGCTTCGTCCGCGACCCCGCCTTCATCATCGGTCGAGCCCTCGTCGACCGGCGTTGTGTCGTCGACCAACCGCGCGCTCTGAGCCGGCTGATCCATCGTGGTGTCGGCGGCCAGCTGTGCGGGCATGGCGCCGCCGCCCTGTGAGCCAGCTTGCTGCGCTGTCTGGCTAATCGTCTGGACGATCGGAGACGCCTGTTGAGCGAATTGACCGGCATGCGGGGCGAGCTGAACCAGTTGCGGCACCGTCGCAGCGACCCGTGGTGTCAGCTCGGCAACCTGTGGGGCAACCGCCTCACCGAGCTGGGCGGCTGCCCCCGCAGGCGCGCTTAAATGGCGCGCGGCGGATTGTCCCGCCCCGGCTGCCGCGGCCGATGCTTGGTCTCCGGAGCCGAACTGGAACTGCGTCAAGGCTTCGCCGAGCGACTGGTCGGCCTTCGCGTAGATGTCCGCCGCGTTGGTCATGCTCGACGCCGTTCGCGTCAACGCGGCTTTCACGCCCGGCAGGCCGTCGGACACCAGCGATTCGATGTCCGGCATGGTCTCGTTGATCGCCGCCGACACCACATCACCTCCGCCGGCCGCGAGGGGTGGCGGAGGCGCCGGGAATACGAGTCCGGCAAGCTGGGACCCTGCGGCACCAAGACGAGCAGGATCGACGGCGAGTGGCTCAACCATGACTGGATCCCGTCTCGACGATTCCCATTCAGCAAATTTTACCCGACCTCGCGAGCCCGAACTGCGTCAATTTGGCAGACTGCCAATGGCCCGCTGGATGAGCCCCGAACAGCGATATCTCAGAATCGGATATTTCGCACCGTGTCGTAGATGCCGGTGATCCACAGCAGCAGCGGAATGATCGACGCGACCATCGCGCCGTCGACGAGCTCGAGCATCCGTTTCGCCACTGGAGAGATCCGGCGAACCCCAGCCATTGATCCGATTATCACCAGTGCCACTACAGCTGCCACGAGGTGGATAGTCAGCATTATCCACGCGTAATTCGGGAACCAAAGGCTGAGCCTGACAACGACACCTGTGGGTATGGCGACGGTCGCTGTCAGCAAAGCCCACGCGCACCAACGCTCTGCGTAAAGCCGCGATCGAAAACCGCATATCACCGCGATCAGCAACGCCACCACCAGGCTGTGCACGAAGAAGTGGCCTTGGACCAAGACTGCGATCGCCCCCATAGCAAGAATCAGGGTGCCTGCGGAGACATACCCGATCAGCAGTTGCTTGGCCAGTCTGCTGCGCTCGGTAAGCCGAACCGCGGACTCGGGCACCGAAGCAATAATGGCCTGCCAGGTCGGCGTTTCATCGCCAGTGGCCTGGTCGGTCGCGACGGGATCGAGCAGTTCCTCGTTGTCGACGGTCTCGCCGGGAACGGGAATCGGCGGCAGCGCGATCCGCGCCACCGCGACGGTCAGCTTGGCCGCATTCGTCACGATGAACAGCCCAAACGCAATCGCTCCTGCGGGCACCCACTCCTGGTAACCGTAGCCGAAGGCGATCGCTGCCGCGATCACCGCGATCGCGGTAACCCTGACGAACGAAGCCAACTCATGACGTCTCAGGGGGCCCCCGCGCGTCATCAGCGCCAAGAACAGGATCGCGGTGGCGGCACCGGCAAGTTGCGGCGGGCCCCACGAGTTAACCCCACGCGGCAGCGGGATGGTTATCGCTGTTGCGGCCACGATCACGGTGTAGGCCGTGATCAGCAGGGACGCGGCAAGGGTCTCCCTCTTGTAGAACCTGTTTGCTGCGTAACTGCCAGCCAGGAAAGTGATGCCCACGATGCCGATCGCCAGTGGCCAGAACAAGCTGCGCCCGGTCTCCCACCACGCGCGAATCGCTACCAGCAGGACCGGTATAGCCAACACCGGGATTGCCACTTCGATAAAGCGCTCCAGTGCGGGGCGGTCGAACTCCGGCGATTCGTCGAGTACTGCGACCGCGTCGATGACGTCCTCGACGAGTGGCCGATAGCGCTCTGTCCGGCTTGCCGACACCAGCGTGAGCAAGGATCCGTCGACAATCCCGGCATCGTCTAGTGACTGGTCAAGCTTCAGCGGTGGAGATCCGGGCCGGGCGAAGGTCCACACGCCCTGCGCGGAAAAGTCGAAGCCGGCGAGGACATCTGGCGGGGTATCTTCGAGCAGATCGGCGAGGACAGCGACGGTCTCGTCGATATACGTTTCCATGGGCGCCGCGGCCGGCAGCACCAAATCGGTCATCCGCTTTCCGGTAAGGATTGTCACGCGGGTGGTCGCGGGTCGTGCGGGACTGGTCCCCGCAGCGGTCGAGCCAGCAACGGCAACAGGTGCGCTCAACGGCGTCCAGCCCTTTCAAAATCGTCGGATAGAGCCGCGGCCAGCTCGAGAATCCGCCGCTGGTAGACGGCGTCGAGCAGGTCGAATTCAATCTCAGTTGCGGCCGCGATGTGGCTGTCCCAAGGCAGGACCACAAGGCGGCCTGGCTGCACGTGCTGTTCGAACTGCCGCATCAATTGTTTTGCCGAGATGTTGGTTTCGGTCGGTGTCACATGGTTGATCACCACGCAGGCGCGGCGGAGCAGATCCTGGCGTCCGTTGTTGCGCAGCCAATCCAGCGCGATCGCCGTTTGCCGCCCGCTATCGACCGACACGTTGGTGACGATCACGAGCGCAGACGCGGATGCGAGCACGCTGCCTGTTACCGGGTCGAAGAGACCCGCTCCGCAGTCGGCCAAGACGAGGTTGTAGAACTTTGACACCGTATCGGCGGCGACGCGCATGTCGTCGCCGTTGAGCCCGCGCTGGGCCACGCTGTATTCGGCTGCCGGCAGTACTTCGAGATTCGCGGCGTTGACGCTGGTGTGTGCGCGGACATCGTTGTAGTGCGTCAGGTGTCTGTCCGCCAGCAGATCTGCGATCGAGGACGCCGAAGAACGGCCCGCCCGATCAGCGAGATTTCCGCAGCCCGGATCCGCATCGAGGACCAGAATTCGGTCACCCCGCACCTGCGCCAACGTGGTGCCCAAGGTGACCGTCGTGGTGGTCTTGCCCGCGCCACCTTTGAGACCCAGCACGGCAATCTGATACGACCCGCGGGGGCTGCGGCTTATTCGCATGCGTAGGTCGAGCTCGTATCGCTCGTCGGGCGAGAGGCCAAGGTTGATCCGGGTGAACGTACGGACCCAACGTCGCCAACCGCGTTTCGACACCGGTTTGGCCGGCTTCTTCGCCTTTCGCCGCTCGCCGGCGGAAGGTGCGCTGCCCTGGGCGCGGCGAGTGTCGGGTTCGTCGCCGGTGGCGGGTCGCTGAGCAGGGGCCGCCTTTCCTGCGCGTCGCTTGCGTCCGCTGCTGCGATCGGGGCGAGTTTCGGCCGGCGCTGCGATTGCCACTGTTCTGGGTTCGGCGGGCGAAGCCAGGTCGGATTCACTGGATGGCGACGGCACTACCGGCGCCCTGGCCGTGGGATTGGGGACGTTGGGGGCCGGCCGTGTTTCATCAGTGCGCGGACGCGATGGGACGGACCATCCGAGTGCATCGTTGGCATCTTCGGCGCCCTCGCGATAGCGATGAGCTCGGCGCGCGCGTCGAGGGTGTGCCGGAGGCTGAGTTGGTGGTTCGGGCGATGGTGGTGTCGGTCGCTGGGACCCGTCGGGCCGCGCGCGGCGACGGCGTGGATCGGGTGGCGTCTGCGGTCGTGGTCCCGGTGCGCCGGCCACGCCTGGGGGTGGCGGTGGTTTGGTTGGCCCCGAAGCGGGTCCGTTGGTCGGTATCGCCGTCGGCGGCCCTTCGGGCGGGGACTCGACGGGGATCCGCCCTGTCGGCGGGTTGACCGGCGGTGAGGGGGGTCGGTTGGTCGTGGGGGGCGCCGGCGGTTCGGGCGGAGCCGTTGGGAGTCCGGCAATGGGCATGGGCGGTGGGGGCGGTGTGGGCGGTGTGGGGGGTGCCGGCGGCGGTCCGCCGATAGGCATGGGTGGGCCGGTCGGTCTTGTTGGCGCGGCGGAAGCGCCGCTGGCCGGCATTGGCGCCGATGCTGGTTCGGTCGAGGTTCGGCGCGCGTCGATGGGCATGAGCGGTGGGGGTGGTGTGGGCGGTGCCGGCGGCGGTTCGGTGGACGCCTGGGGCGGAGGCGGTGCGGGAGGCGCCGCTGGCGGTTCATCGATGGGCATGGGCGGTGGGGGCGGTGGGGGCGGTGTGGGTGGTGCCGGCGGCGGTCCGCCGATGGGCATGGGTGGGCCGGGTGGTTTTGTTGGCGCGGCGGAAGCGCCGCTCGCCGGCATCGGAGCCGACGCGGGTCCGGCGGACTCCTCGGGGAATGGTGGTGGTTCCGGTGGCGCCGGTGGAGATTCTGGCGATGGGGGTGCGGGTTCGGTTGAGAGTTCCGGAAACTGCTGCGGCCAGTTGGTCGGCTCGATCGGCCCCGGGGGCGGATTCTGGCCGTTTGGCTCAGTTGTGTCAGCCGGTGGCGGCGGTGGCGGATACGAGGGATCGGCGTCGTAGTCCGTCAATGCAAGCTCATCGTCGGGAGGCTCCATACCCTCGGCTGACCGAAAGAGCTTGTCATAATCGGCCGCCATCAGAACCTCTCAGAAGTTCGTGCATAGAACTAGGCACGAGAAAGAGCGAGATCCCCCGTGTGGTTGAACTCGCCCGATCTCGTGCTTGATTATTCTACGCGCAGCGGTGATCTACCCGGAGAACAGTCCGGTGACGTTGCCTTCCGTTGCGGCCATCGACTGACCCGCTTCACCAATTGCGCGCGCCAAGTTCACCAGGGAGTTGTTTAGCTCCTGGGCGGTGGCATCCCATTTCCGCTGGATGCCCTGGTAGGACTCGGAACCGCTACCGCCCCAAGCTGCCGCGAGTTTAGTCAGGGACTGCTTGCCCTCATCAAGAAGACTGCCAATGGTGGTGGAATTTCCCTGGATTGCGCTCGCTGTGGCCTCAATGGCCGCGAAGTTATACTGCATCTCTGTCATGTTTTGCTCCGTTTCTTTCTAGTATTTGGGTTCTAGAAGCCCATTTGCGACGACAGCGCCTGCTGCTGCTCGTCATCGGCCCTTGAGTATTGGACGCCGGCCTGCCGGATACTCGCCGAGATTTCGTCGAGTTCCGTCTTTTGCTTATTGGCCGCTTCCTGGAAACGCAGCACTGCCGCCCGCGCGGCATCGCCCGCGCCGCCGCGCCACTGGGTCGATGTCTGGTCTGCCAGCGACTGCACCTGGTCGATCTGGGTCTTCAGATCACCGGAAATCCGCTCGAAATTACCTGCCTCCTGCGCGAGGGTAGCGGCATCGGTCCTCATCTCTGCCATGCTGGACTACTTTCTCTCTCTTTCCGTTCCTCGCCAAGATGCTGGCAAGTCTTCCGGCCCGGCTGGCCGGGAAGTCTGTTGTCACGGTGGGGGATCACCAGTCGTCCTCGTCGTCCCAGTGGTCCCCGAGGTCCGAGTCGTTCTCGTCTCGTTCCTGGCTTAAGGGCGCCGGTGCCGCCAGGCCAGGCCGGGACGAGCCGCCGGATTGTGCGCCCTGGCCCATGGCGCCACCGACCGGGGCGGCGCCTCCTGCCACCGACGATCCGGCGCTGGCTCCCGCGGGCACCATCGAGGGGCCGGCCGGCTTTTCGATCAGCTGGGTC
This sequence comes from Mycobacterium spongiae, assembly GCF_018278905.1. Classification (NCBI taxonomy): domain Bacteria; kingdom Bacillati; phylum Actinomycetota; class Actinomycetes; order Mycobacteriales; family Mycobacteriaceae; genus Mycobacterium; species Mycobacterium spongiae. Next base: position 5,513,121 of record NZ_CP046600.1, on the reverse strand, counting down.
ATCATCGGCGTGCGGGCCAACGAACCGCCTGCACCGGGCAGCGACTCGGCGCGTAGCAGACCCGAGCCCAACCCCGGGCCCGAGCCGCCCGCCAACGGGTGGTTCGAGAGCGGGCTGGTCCCGACCAGGCCCATCTGGGCGGCCTCCTCGTCGGCGAGGGCTTGGCCGGGGCCGCCGGCGCCGCCGGTCTGGCCTAGCAGCGACGAGGCCTGTTGCATCGGCTGGGTCAGCTGCTGCATGGGGCCGCCCATCTCCACGACCTGCCTTGCCGTCTGCTGGAGTTGTTCAGCGGGCACGCCGGTGACTCGGGACGCCACCCCCAGCATCGAGTTCGATGGCATCGCCTGGGCTGACCCGGGGTCAAGGATGGCCGTCATCGGCTCGAGCTTGTCGAACATGGTGTTGATAGTGGTCTCGGCCTGGTAGACGTCCATGGCCAAGGCGGCCTGGGTCCACATACGGACGAAATAGTCGATTTCGTTGAAGGCAATCGGCACGGTGTTGATGCCGAAAAAGTTGGTGGCGGTAAGGACCGCATGTGTGATGTGGTTAGCGGCGATCTCCGGCAGCGACGGTGTCGTTGCCATCGCCTGCGAGTAAGCGCCGGCTTGTGCGATCGCCTGCATCCCGCGCATCTTCGCTTGCGCTGATGCGGTTTGCAGCCAGGTGACCATGGGCAGGGCAGCGGCAATCGCCTTGTCGCTGCCGCCGCCAGTCCACGCCTCGCCAAGTGAGTTCAGTCGCGCGGCCAACTCGACGGCCTGACCATCCAGAGCCAGCGCGAACGCCTCCCACCCAGCAGCCGCTGCCAGCATCGGGGCCGGACCCGCGCCGGCCATCAGCCGCGCGGTGTTCAGCTCCGGGGGCATTGCGTGCCACAACATGGTGATCATTCCTCTGGTTGCGAATGTGCTTTTGGTTTGGACCTTTAGGCGCCGGCGGCGGCGCCACCATCGACTTCCGAAATTGCGTGGGCGGCGTCGCGGACCGCTGCACCTGCCAGTTGGAGGTCGCCCCGAGCGTCCGAAAGCGCCGAAGGCGTCAGCACTGCCGCATCAGCCGATACACCGCGGCTCGTGTTTTTGCTCACGTGAGGACCAATGTCGACGGCTGCGGAATTGTGGGACTTATGTTCCATTTGCCTACTTCTTCTCTCCTATTTGTCTCCCGGGCACAAACCGTTCGCCTATGGCCGGAGACAAAGTCGACGGTTAGCAGCATCCCGGGCTCGATTACACGGTGAGCTCGGGCACTGCTTCGTCGGCGATGAAATAATCCTAACCGGGGTTTGGGGGTGCTGAGAACACTTCTTCTGGAGGCTCGATGTAGGGGGCCTGGATGACCTCTTTGCCGTCCGGTGAGACCAGAAATGCCTGGCCTGGAGGGCGCCGCTTGACCTTGAACTCGCTGGACGGGAATTCCTGCTTCTCGCCGGAAAGGAACATTGTGGGAGCGCCGGAGCCGAATGCGGCGCCGACGAACTTGTCCATGGTTGCCTTGTACGCCTGGCTCATCTGGCAGGTGACAATGATGTGTAGTCCAATATCCGACGCGGCGGGCAATAGGGGGGCCAACGGCGCCATTGGCGGCATCCCACCGGCAGCACCGACGATCATGTGCCAATCGTCTACCAGGAGTACGACGTCGAACCCGCTCCACCACGAACGTGCGCGCAGCTGCGCTGTTGTCAGATCGGTCGGCGGCAGCCGCTTCCGCAAATTGACTGCCAGGGCTTGGACGGCTTCATCCAGACTCGCACTATTGCGGTTGATCGCTCCCGCTCCGAGCAAGTGGCTGTCCGGCACGGCATCCAACAAACCGGAGCGGTAGTCAGCGAGCATGAATCGCACCTGCTCGGGACTGTTCCTCGCGCAGATCGCTTGGGCGATCGCGTGCGCGATAGTCGTCTTGCCCGACTTGGCCGCACCGAAGACCAGCAGGTGTGGATTCGAGTGCATGTGGCTGTGGGCCACCGACAGGTCCGTCTCGCGCAACCCGATCGGAATCTCCCAGCGAGTCCGGTAGTCGGATTCCGGCCCCGGCGGGTTCGGATCGAGTTCGTGGAGGTGGATGCGCTCCGGCAGGATCCTCACGGGAGGCGCTTGCTCGGTGTGCTCGGCAGCGATCTGCCCGACACCGGCCGTGATCGCCTCCACTAAGTCAGCGGTGCCGTGAACGCCGTCCAGCCGGGGCACACCCATCATCAGATGGTGTTTCTCTATCGACACCGCTCGACCCGGACGATTGGCGGGGATCTCTCGGGCGATGCGGTCGATCTGGGTTTCGTTGACATCGCCGAGGCGGAACTCGATCTTGGTGCCGAGGTAGTCGCGAATGCGGGACTTCAGCTCGGTCCAGCGTGGTGTGGAAAGGATGGTGTGTACCCCGAACGACAACCCCTGCGCTGCCAAATCCTGGACCTGACCTTCGAGATCGGGAAACTCACCGACAAACGCCGGCCACCCGTCGATGATGAGAAACACGTCGCCGTAGGGATCGGCCGCTACCGGTTGGTTCGGATCCGCGCGCAGCTGCCGGTACATCCCGATCGAACCCACTCGGTGTTCCTTGAAGCTGGTTTCGCGTTGGCGCATCACGGCTTGCATCTCGGCGACCACTCGGTTGACTTTGTCGGGTTCGGACCGGTTGGCCACGCCGCCGACGTGCGGCAGGTTTTCGAGATAGATGAGACCGCCGCCGCCGAGATCGACGCAGTAGAACTGGACGTTTCGTGGCGAATGCGTGGCGGCGGCTGACATCACCAGCGTCTGCAGCAGGGTCGACTTCCCGGTCTGTGGCGCGCCTCCGATGCCGATGTTGCCACCGGCGCCGGAAACGTCGACACCCCACACTTCCTGGCGGTGCCGACGGGGTTCATCCATGATTCCCAACGCAAAGCGGAGTGGTTGCGCATTGTCGCGTGCAACGAGTTCGTTGACCGGCGTCGGATCGGCCAGTGGGGGTAGCCACATCTTGTACGCGCGCGACTCACCGGTGCCGAGCTGATCCAGCACTACCTCGCGCAACGCCTTTACATCCTGGTCGGTGGTCATTAGCGCCGCTCCTCCTCATCGCTAACGCTCTGCATCGTCACCGGCGCGTGTCATTGGCGCCGCTCCTCCTCATCGCTAACGCTCTGCATCGTCACCGGCGCGTGTCATTGGCGCCGCTCCTCCTCATCGCTAACGCTCTGCATCGTCACCGGCGCGTGTCATTGGCGCCTCTCCTCCTCATCGCTAACGCTCTGCATCGTCACCGGCGCGGGTCATGGTGTCGGCACGTCCTCGAGAACCGGGGCGGCTGTGAATTTGTGGATCCGCACCGCCTGCTTGGCGTTCGCAGATCCGGGCTTGCCGCCTTCGCCGTTGGTCGCGGCGTGCGTCGTTGGGATATAGGGGGCACCGATGTAGAAGGTGCTGAACTTGACTGGATCCTCCATGCCGACGCGGAGAAACCCGACACCGCTTTCCTTGTTGGTGATGTACTGCGCTTCCGGGGTACCTATCACTGCCTTCGACTCGTGAGAGCTCGTGGTGCGCAGCGCAATGCGATAGGTGAGGTTGGGCTCGAGTTTGTCGATCCGCACTCCGCCGGTTTGCAACGACTGGGTTGCCAGCAACAGGTGGACGCGCAACGACCGGCCCACACGGCAGATCCGGTCGAACAGTCCAATGAAATCCGGGTGGCTTTGTAGCAGCTCGGCGAATTCGTCGACCACGACGAAGAGCGTTGGCAGTGGTGGTAGCTCGGCGCCGCGCTCCCGATACTTCTCGTACTCGGCCACGCCGGAGAGGGCGCCGGCAGCACCGACCTTCATTCCGGCCTGGCGAAGAATGTTCTGGCGCCGATCGAGTTCGCCGGTCAACACTTCACCCATCCGGCTGACGAGCTCGGCTTCTTCGGCCATGTTGGTGACGACCGCCGCGGTGTGCGGAAGTCGTTCCATTCCCAGGAATGTCGAGCCGCCTTTGAAGTCGGTGAGCAGCAGATTCACCTGATCCGGGTGGGTCATGGCTACCAGCGACAGGATCAGCGTCCGCAGAAATTCCGACTTACCCGACCCTGTCGTGCCGATGAGCATGCCGTGCGGTCCGCCGCCGAACTCCGCGCCCTCCTTGATGTCCAGATACATGACATTGCCGGTCTTCAGTTCGTGGCCGAAGGGGATCTTGAGGCGGTCGCGGTCGGTGTCGGTGTACATCCGCCAGCGAGCGGGTGTCACTTCCTCGACGCTGGGGGCACCGACCAGTTGGTGCCATTCCGTCGCGACCTTCTTCTGAACGCGCGACGTCTTGTCGAGAATGCTGCCGGTGATGGACCAGCCGGCTAGCTTGCGCGCGACGCGAGTAGCTTCTTGCGGCGATATGCAGTCGGTGACGGACGTCACCAACCGAAACGGTTGGCCTGGTAGCCGGTCATCCGCTGTCGCGTTCTCGGCGACTCGGATGCGATACGCGGAACCGCGGTGGTTGCCAAGCGTGAGCACGGTGACACCCGCCCGGCCATCGGGTGGGAATCCCGCCTTGCCGCCGGTGAGATCGACCACGACCACGTAGGGGCCGGTGGGAAGGGAGTCAGGCGCGTGCGGACCGCGGGCGGCCAGGTCGGCCAGGCCGTCCGGGCGGGTAAGTATCATCCGGGCCGCTCCGGCAGCATCGGTTTCGGTCTGATGCTGAACATGGGGGAGCCATTTCAGCCACGCCCAATCGGGATCGTCGGGGTTCTCGGTGAGTACCCGGATCTCCAGTAGGTCGGGCGGATGAAACACCGCTAGGTGGCAGATCATCGCGGTCAATAACCCAGCGGCCCCGGCCGCGTCGCCGCCGAGCGCGATCGTCGGAAATGTGCGCATTTGCAAGAGTTTTGGGCAGTCGTGGATCAGCCCGTGGGTACGCAGAAACTTGACCACCCACATGTGGCTGACCGGCTCCAGGTATGGCTGCGGCGCCGCGCTCGCCGCTGCCAGTTCACCGCCGACGGCCGGCTTCAACAATCGGTCTACCGCCGGTTGGTCGCCGATTCCGATCCGGGTGGCGGCATAGAAGTCGCTGTTGGCCGGTCGCGACCACTGCCGCTGAGTTCCCACGATGGACAGCAGGTCGTCGGGATGGGGTGCGTGGTAGCTGAAGAACGCCACCTGGGAGGTGGCCGACGATGTCACCCTGGCGCGTAGTCCCGCCAGGTAGCGCAAGTACTCCTTGCGATCGGCGTTGATCTCGGGCACCTTTTTGCCGCCGCCGGTGCCTGCGGCCAGTCCGCTGACCATCATCATGATCATCATCAGGGGAAACATCAGCATGTAGGGCGATAGCTGCCGGGTTCCGCCGGCGACAAAGATCACGATCATGCCCAACATGACGCCACCCATGACATAGGGAAGGACCTTCTGGACACCCGACGGTGGAATGTCGATACCGAGGTCTTCCGGAGGTGTGAGACTGATCTCGCCCGGTGTCAATCGTGGGCCACGGGTGATGGTCGGGGTGAACTTTCTTGTCGTCATGTGGGTGCTCTCATCGTCATCAGGGTTTTGCAGTCCTCATCCGGGCTTTCCGAGGGCGCCGGCTGGAAGTTTCCGGGGGCTTGGGTCAGCGGGCAGCGTGTCGTGCTCGAGCAGGGCGGCATCTTTGGACAGCACTGGACCGTCGACGAGGAGACGGACGATCTGCCAGGGTGCGGTCTTCGGCGCGCTGAGGCCCAGCGCTTTTGCCGCGTCCGCGTCCGGCACGCCGTAGCGCACGCCCTGGTGGTCGACGTAGTACATGGATTCGCCGTATCGAGGATCGGGCGATTGTAGTGCCACGAATTTACCGCCATCGATGTAAACGGTTGCTGTGCCATGGATTTGTTTGATGCCGGTACGCATCGCTGATGGCTGAATCGGTAGGTGACGGCCGGCCAGCACCGTTGCCTTTGCCGACTGGTCGCCGGCGCTGCGTTCCCAGGTCCAGCACAAGGTGGGCTCCTCCGCCCTGGACAGGATGCTGAGCCGGTCGTCGGGCAGAGGTGAGCCGTATACCCGTTCAGGTATTCGCACGACCAGGCTCGGCACCACGGCGGGTGGTTCTACGAGCCCATGTGACTGGGTGGCGCGCAATGCAGCAGCCGTCGTGGCGTTCACCTGGGCGATGCCATCGGGCAGCACCACGTAGTACTGGCGCCCTTTGTCTGTGCGGATGTGGAACACCGAACCGACAACGAGGGCTTCGGGTAGTCCAAGAGAATTAGGTGTGCCCTCGTCGGGTATGGGCGGTAGCTTCCAGGTCCCCATGTCCGGCAGAGCGTTGAACATGCCCGTCGAGATGGGAGTCGGCTTGGCGGTGACCGGTATTCCCATGGCCGAGGTGAGCGCACGATCGGCCAGGTCGATCAAGTGCCGTCCCTTGGTCGTGATGATCCACTGCCGGCCTTGATACGACGCCAGCAGTGCCTCATTGGACTGGATCGGATCGATAGCGGGATCGATACTCAGCGGCATCGCGATGACCGCAGTTTGAACTGCGGGAGAAGACGTCTCGGCTCTGACTACGGTGTCGCAGAGGGTCCACACCGAGGAGCTATCCCCCGAGACCGGCGTGGCGTAGGGGGCGCCGGGGATCCCGATGGTCTGGCCCATGGGCATCTTGCTCAATTCGGAAGACTTCACTGTCGCGGGCGTCGATGGGCTGCCCAATACCAGCCGCGCCGAGGTCAGGTTGTAAACGGGATGCAACTGCCCCGACAGGATCACATAGAGCTGATTGGTCGCGCGGTCCGTGAGCAGGCTGCTGCCGCCGAGTTTTCCCTGAGGTTTGAAGTACGCCAGCAGCGCTGCGCCGGCGAGGATCAATACTGCGATGACGATGCCGAGCGAGACCGACCGGCTGTAGAACTGCAGCGGATCGTCGAACATCCGGGTATCTCGGCGCACGATGGCGTGTTCGACTCGGCGAAGCAGGAAGCGCCAGCCGCTAACCTGAACCTTCGTGGTCAGGCGAAGCCCCATGTCTCACTCTCTCATGTTGAGGTGTTCGTGCACCGCCGTGATCGCGTCGCTCATGTCTGCGCCGTTGATTTCGCGGAGCCGGTCCACGTCCAGGTTCTCGATGTCGAGGCATTGCGCCAAGCGCATGTCGCGGCACTGCTCGGCGGCTTCGACTAGTTGTCGTGCGTAGCGGCCATTACCCGCCACATCGAGCGCGGGTCTGCCCCGCAATGTCCGCTGCTCGAGCAGCTTGGCCGCTTCCACGAAGTTCTCGGCTGCTTCCGTGCTCAGCGTCGAGTCGTTGGCAGTTGCAAGGACCTTGGCGATGTCGAGGAGCTCCTCGGGGGAGTACGTGTCGAATTCGATGCGAGTGGCGAATCGTGACCGTAGCCCTTCGTTGGTTTCCAGCAGCCGATCGATGTCAGAGCTGTAGCCGGCGATAATCACGACCAGCCGGTCACGATCGTTCTCCATGCGCGCCAGTAGCGTGTCCAGCGCCTCCTGCCCGAACGGATCCGTGCGGCCATCGCGTTCCTGCACCAGCGCGTAGGCCTCGTCGATGAACAACACGCCGCCGAGTGCGTGATCGACGGCTTTGGCCGTCTTGACCGCCGACTGCCCCTCGTACTCGGCGACGAAGTCTTTGCGCGATGTCTCCACGAGTTTCGGTTCCGAGATGACGCCGAGCCCGGCCAGAATGTTGGCCACCACGCGCGCGATCGTGGTCTTTCCGGTACCGGGTGGGCCGGTAAAGATCATGTGCTTGCTTGGTTGCGCGACCTTCATTCCCTTGGCTTCACGAACCCGGGCCATCAGGGTGGCCGCGCGGTACCTCTCGATCTGTGTCTTGACCCGGGTGAGTCCGATCTGGCGGTCCAGTTCTGCCTGCGCCTCGGCGAGCAGCTTCTCTCGACCCGAGTTGTCGGCCACGACACTGCCCGGATCCCAGGGGTCGGCGCGGGCCGCGATCTGTTCGGCGGTGGTTGTCGCTAGGCGATACGACGGATCTTTCAGCGCCGCAGCAACTTTCGATTCCGGGTGAGTAGTTTGTAACCATTCCAGAAGCGCCACCGCCGCTTCTTCGTTGCCTTGGCTACGCCGTGCCATCGCCAGATACCATGCGATCGCCCGCGCGCACGCTTCGCCAGCCGGCGAGTCATTGGCTTCGGTGAGTCGGCGTTCGGCTTCAGTGAACAAGCCGAGGTTGGCCGCGGCCACGCCGTGCGCGACGCCGGCGGCGCCAGCGAGGAACTTGTCTGGCCACTTCCCGGCGCCCTTGACTTCGTCGATCGCGTCGGTCCAGCGCTGGGCCGCCCCGTAGATCACCGCCTTGACCCAGGCCACCAAATGCTCGGAGCCGCTGACCGCGCTGGCTTCGATGGCTTCCATGGCGTCGGCGTAGTTGCCTTGCGCCGCTTCACTTGCCGCGAAACCCATGGTGATGGCTAGCGGCGATGTGACCGGGTAGGTGATGTCACCGTACATGCCGCCGATAGGGACTCTGGCGCCCACAGCGGTCATCGAGATTTGAGCGGATCCCGCCAACTGCCCGAAATTCCGACGCGAGTACCAGGCCCGGAACAGGGTGACTCGGTCGGTGTCGCCGCACCGGATCCTTCCTATCCAACCGTCGCACGCGGACTCGTCATAGTTGGTGATCTCGGTGAAGAGGTCCATCGAGCGCGCCTCCGACAGCGGCAGCATGCCGACGGCGCTTTCGAACAAACTGGCCAAACGATCAATCATTTATCACCGTGGTAACCGGTCGGAGTAGTCCCGGAGTAGTCGATGTCGTAGCGGGTCGCGAACACCTCTGCCTCGGCAGCGGCTGCTTCCTCCGGGGTCGGCAGGTTCAGGGTCATCCCCACGAATTCGCGCAGCGATGCACTTTCTGCCGCGTCTTCACCGGTCAGTTCGCCCATATTCTCGAGCATGAAGGTGTATTGGGCAGACCGCGCCTTTTGCCGTGCGAGATCGGCAATCACGAATATTTCCTCGGCGAGCGACGACTCCGACATGCTGGAAGCTTTGTCAGACACGGTGACCTGCTGGATCCTGCCGTCCATGAGCGCCGTTACCGACACCGACCCCTGGGGGTTGGTCACCGTGAACAACTCGAGCTCGGGCTCTTCTTCCTTCTCGGTGAGCCCATGAAGTGCGTCTAGGTCGGATCCGGTTTCGTCAGTCTCGCCGGATGCGGGGGGTGCATAATCGTCCAACGCATCGAGAGACGACTCGCCCGCGGTGCCGCCGGAGAAATCCAGGGCGGCGAGATCATCGCTGTCGTGGTCGGTCCCGGGCAGGTCCACTATGGCGTCCCTTTCTGAACTCGTCATCAAGAATATTGAAAAGTCAGCCTCGCGAGGAGGCTTCAGTGCTATCGATTGCGTGATCCCACCAGCCGCCCGCGGGGAGAAGCTCGAGCAGGCTGTCCAGTGCGCGCTGCAGATTTTGCTGAGTGCCGGCAAGGAAGCTTCCGTACAGTTCGCCGCTGATCTGTCGCGGCAGGGATACCAATCGGCCGTGTGCCGAGTCGAGGACTCCGGCGGCCGCCTGGGTTTGGCTCGTCGTGCCGCCGGGGTGGCGTTGGCCCGCGACGATCTCAACCCAGCTGGTCGGATTGCTCACGATCTGGGAGTATGCGCGGGCCGTGGCTGGCGCTATGCCGTGTTGGCTTAGTTGCGCCGCCGTGGTGCACTCGGCCAGTTCGGAGGCGACTCCCGTCAGCGGTTCGACCTTGGCCGGTTCGGCGGGCCCGAGCACGACGGTCACCATGTCCGCCAGACTGATCTGCGGAGCCACCAGCTGCAGCACCAGCATGTCGCCGTCGCGCGCCGCGACAACATGGCGATCCCCCTTGCGGCACACCACAAAGCGGATCATGACGCCGCCGATATCACGCCGCCACCACCGCGCCTCTAGGGTCCGATCCGCCCGACTGAGCGTGTCGACCATCGCCGTGACAGCCGGGTGGGGTTGGCCGTCGTGATCGAGTACGCCTTGCTCGGTGAGGTCACGCTGGACCTGGTCCCAGACGATGTCACGCAGATCCTCCTGCGGGATATTCGGCCGGATCCCAAGTGCGACAGGAAAATCGACGAGGTGCAGTCGATCGGCGACCACCAGCATGCCATCGATGGTCACCTCGACGCCGACGACATCGTCGGCGGGGCCCGCACGACCGGCAGCGAGCGGACCGGACATGATCAGCCGAAGATCTTATCGATGATGCCGGCCAGGCCATCGTCGGCGTTGAGGTAGGCCCCAGCGGCCGCAATGAGATTTGACGCCAGCCCGTTGGTCACGCCTTGCAGACCTACGCCGGTGCTGTTTCGGCTGGTCTCAAACTCTTGCAGAGTCTCGTTGAAGTCCGACGTAAACGAGCCGTGGGTGAGTGCGACCCGCCCGCTGATTCCAGCGACCGATTGGGTCGCCTTATTGATATCGCCCGCAATTTCGTTGTGGATGCCGGCCAGCACCTTCAAAAACGAAGGTACGACGCCGAGAACTCCTGTCATGGGGTGGACCCTCCTCTACGTTTAACTTTCTACTCGCTATGGCTTTGGCGCGCTATGGCTTTGATTCGCTAACGGTCGGTTTCCGGTTTCCGAGCAACTAGCGGGCCTAAAGGACGCGTCCTTCCTGGGTTTGTTGGTCGCCGCCGGTGCCGGTATCGATAGGTGCGCGCCCGGCATCGGCCGCACCCGCCGCTGCGCCCGCCTGGCCCTCTTGGTCATCCCGCTGGACATCGTCGACGAGAGTGGCCTGCTGCTGGCCTCCCTGCTGAGCCTGCGAGGAAATCATCTGCGCCTGTTGGCCGGCCATGCTGCCCAATTGGCCTGGCCCGCCGCCGGCTGCCACGAGGTGTTGCAGCTGCCCCATGGTCGCCGACACCTGACCCACGGTGGGCAACGCCGCGAAACCGAGCAGGTTGCCGAAGCTGAGGCCGGGCAAGCCGGCGAAGCCGCCCAAGAAGTCGGGCAAGGCGGCCAAGTCGGTCCAGGTGGGAAGACCGCCCAAGTTGCCCACGCCCGGCAACAGGTCACCCAGGCCCGGCAGGCCGGGGAACATATCGGGCACGCTGGGCAGCCCGGGTAAGCCGGGGAACCCGGGGATGCCGGGCAAGCCGGGAAGCGAGGGGAAGCCGGGGAGCTCGGGGAAGCCCGGAAGTCCTGGGATGGCCGGCAGGCCAGGTCCGGTGGTGGGAGGCCACTCGAACCCGGGTAGGCCGGGGATGTCGGGTAGCCCCGGAATGGGAAGGTCGGGAAGCTGGGGCGGCCAGGGGATGTCGGGCAGACCCGGGATCGGAATGTTCGGTAGGCCCGGGAACGACGGCAGCGTCGTCAACATTTCGATCAGCCTGCCGAGAATTCCCTTCAGGTTGGCTACGTTGCTCGCCGTCATAATCGTCAGATAAAGAAGTGCGCCACCAACGACAGCCATTGCCAAACCGCAGGAGGGGACTGCGAGTGCCCACGACAGGCCGTGGCCAACGAGCCAAACTTTCTCGAGGGCCTTGCAGGCTTTGTAGACGCCATCGACCATCTTCTTCATTGCCCGCAAGACGTCGCGCGTGTTGGAGATGTACTCGGCCTGATTCGAGATCATGTTGCCGGTTAATTTGTCGAGATCACCCATCACCTGCGCGCGAAGCTGCTGGGCGATGTTTTGGTTTAAGTAAGCCTCGGCCGCATCGCCGATCCAGTTGGTTCCCGGAATGGCCAACCCCATCCGGTCACCGATTTGCTTGAACAGCGACGAACCCGTATTGAAGATGTCGCCTGGGTCGGGGATGCCCTCGCCCAGCAAGAGTAACTGGCCCCAAATGAAATTACTCGTCGACTTGCAAAGATCGCTGCCCTTCATTTACCTGGTTCCTTACCCTCGCTGTTCTAATGTGCTGCCTTTATCCGCGTCTTGCGCTGCACATTGAGCTTAGCAGCGCCTCGGTAGGGGTCGATGCACGAATTTTTCAGCGAGACGGGCGTTTTCGAGTGCCAGCGCGGTGGCCAGCACCGCACGACTTCGGGGGGAACGTTCACGTTCCCCGGACCGTTGGACCCGCGCGCTTCCGCATGGATGCGCCCGCAGTCGACGTCAATTGATTTGACTGATGAGCGCTTCGATCGCTTCGGCAACGTTGGTCGGTAAAGGCTCTTCGGCTTCCGCGCGCACGATCATTTCTTCGGCGACGCCGGCTGCTTGTGCGGTCTCCAGAGTAGAAAGGTTGGCTCGTCTGCGGGCAGCATATAAACGCTGTGCCAGCGTGGCTCCGGGAGCGGTCGCTCCGAGCATCATTAATTCGTCGTGGTGGCGGCGAACCGCACCCAGTGCCTTGATCAGTTCCGGGGTAATCCGACTGATGCGGGTCGCTTGAACGGCAATCGCCTCGAGCTGGCGCAAATCGGCAAGGATCGGCGCGGCGCGCTCGGTAAATTCCGGATCCGCTGGCACCGGCAGCGCCGCGATCGCCAAGCTGCATGTGTCGACGGCCGCGGCGACTGCTTGTGCGATCAACGATGCTGGGTTGTCCGGGGGAGGTCCTTGCGGAGTTGCGGGGATCGCTTCGTTGGTAGCGGACTCACCTTGGCGGATGCGCACGATGGTCCCGGGGGGCCACTGCAGTACCTCTTCGAGCTTGGCCCGGGTGCGTTCTCGGGGCCAGCTGCGGCCCTTCTCGAAGGCAATGAGTGCACCCGCATTGATGATCCCGTCGGCAGCGAGGCTGCGCTGGCTGATGTCGAGTTCGCGACGGCGCGCGGCGGCGGCTGCACCAGCCCGAACCAAACCGGGATCCGCCGCGCTCGTTGGGGTGTTCGTCGGCAGATCGGGCGATTCGTCCGCCGTTGGATGCTTGACCCGCGGCTTCCTAGCGCGCTGTTCAGCAGAATCGGACGTCCCGACGAATTCGAACGTCAACGCCTTGCCTCCCGTGGGATAGCCGAACCGGACGATGGTCTTGTCGCTGACGATCAGAGAGCGCCCATGTCGCCCGCCGACGAACATACCGCTCGGGCTGCGATTGACAGCCGACCAGCGTCCGTCGTCGAATGGCGCTCGTACGGCCGGCTTTGAGGTGCGCCGATCACCGACCGGCACGGCGTAGTGGGACGCGCGGCCCATGGTCATCACGCTGCGTAGTGGCTTGAGCATGGGCGCCGCATCGCCGCTGGGCGATGCTGTCGGAGTTTGTCCGACAGTCTGCTCTGCGTTGTGCATCTGCGTGTCATTCCTTGTTCGCGAGCGTTGGGACAGGCCTTCCGCTGCCCGTCATCTTAACCGTTGCACCTAGCTAGCGCTACAGCTCCGCTACGCTTTCTGACCCTGTTTCTGCAGCGACGCCATCACTTCCAGCCACGTTCTAAAACCGAACTAGTGCTACGGTTAACTATACGTGGAAGCCGGGTAAACAGAAGCACTTTCTTGGGCATCTGGTTAGCGGAGGTCGCCCAACCCCGGCGTGGACGGCAGTGAATACACAGCTTATTGTCAGTTTTGCCGGCCATTCGCCATGTGACCAGCACGGCAGCGCCGGCCGGGTGCCACCAGCCGTAGCATGCGTCGGCAGTGCGTAGCACGAACTGTTGCAGTGCAATGGTTTGTTCTATACGATTCCGAAGCGGGAGGCTACAACCTGCAACGCTTTCTGGAGGAACGAAGAGAAATGACCACTGCAGCTCTGTACGAGATCCCGCTAGGCGTTTGCACGCAAGACCCCGATCGTTGGACGACGACGCCCGATGCAGAGGCCAAGACGCTGTGCCGGGCCTGCCCGCGCCGATGGCTGTGTGCTCGCGACGCAGTCGAGTCAGCAGGTGCTGAGGGGCTCTGGGCGGGAGTGGTGATCCCCGAAGCGGGCCGGGCACGCGCATTCGCCTTGGGCCAATTGCGGTCGTTGGCGGAGCGTAACGGCTACCCGGTCCGCGAACACCGGATTACGGCCCGATCGGCATAGCCCGCTGCCACCCACGATCGTCTATTCGCATCGGAAAACGGATGGTGCCCTACCGGTTTGGTTGGTCACGCACACTCGCAGGCCGGGATTCGAAGTATCCGATGATCGTCGCCGCGATTTGCATGAGCTTTCCGCGCGTCGCCGTATCCATCTCGTGCACCACATCAATGACGCCGCCGGGTCGCAGATGGGGGTCGAAGGGGACCTCGATGACCGGCTGTCCCTGATCGGCGAACTCCCGAGCCAATAGCGACTTCGTGCGCTTGTCGGCGTGCCCATCAGAATCGTTGAGCACCACGATGCTGCGTTGCAGCAATTCGGTGTGGTCATGATCGGTAAGCCACTCCATCGTCTTGGCGGCAGCCGAGGCGCCATCGGCCCACGGTGACGACACCACGATGAGCGCGTCCACGTCGCGCAGGACTTCCTGAGTGACCGCCGTGTCCATTGCGGAGCCGCAGTCAATGATCGAGATCGCGAAGTGGCGATCCAGGCGCAGCGCCGATTCCCGGTAGATCGCCGGATCGAGGACCCGGCGTGGCCCGGATGCCGGCTCGCCTGCCAAGGCGTACAGTCCGGCGGAATTTCGGCCCATCCGCGCGGTCAGATCGGCGAACGACTGTGCGTTCTTGTCGGCGATCAGCTCCCAGAACGAGCCAGTTGCCCGAGGATCGATTCTGCTGCTCAGTCGTCCAAAGGCGGTGTCGGCGTCGATCGCAACGACGCGGTCCTGCAGGCGCAGTTGGGCGAGGATCGACCCGATGCTCGCGGCGACCGACGTCTTTCCGACGCCACCCTTGCCGAGCACCCCAACCTTGTGGATGCCGTGCAGAGCGGTGCGGATGGTGGCTTCGAATTGTGCCCTCTGGCGTTGTGCACTCGAGGGGCGCGGGTTGATAAGGCCAAATGTCAATGCCTGGACGATCGGGCGCCAACCGCGTTCGCCGGAGTGCGCTCCCTTGCGTGCCGGGGTGATTGCGGCATCGGTCGACCGCGGGGATGGCGCCTCTAACGGCGTCTCACCGGGTGGTGTTTCGGGAACGGGCGGTGGTGGCGCGGATGGAGCTTCGGGAACGGGCGGTGGTGGCGCGGATGGAGCTTCGGGAACGCGCGGTAGTGGCGGGGATGAGGTTTCAAGAACGCCCGGTGGTGGTGCGGGTGGGGCTTCGGGTGGGCGCGGCGGCCCGGGTGGATAAGAGGGATGTGGTGGGTGCGGCGGTTCCGGCGCCGGCGTCGGTCGGGGCGCGAAAGCGGTCGCAGGCGGAGGTGGCGGCGTGGGTGGCTTCGGCGGCGGACCGGGCTGATGCGCGACCGTCGGAGGGATACCGGACTGCGGATCCGGCGGGCGTGCGTCAGGGGGCTCGAGCTGCGCTGGTCTCATACGATCCCGCAGGAATTCATCGCGTTGGTTCATGAGCTCCTCAGGTGAAGCGACCGATTGTCGCGTCAGAGCCGACCCCGGCCGACCCTGGTGGGCTCCCCGGCGTTGGAGTGCCACGGTGTGACCGCCGGCGCCGACCGCCGAACAGCATCCCGTCCAGTATTGACCACCGTGCTTCCCCTCCGGAAGCCGTGTGCCGAGTCCGGCATGGTCCACGCTAGTCTTAGGCTTTTATTAGTTTTGTGCAAACTCGATGAGCTGTTGTCCGAGTGCTGACTCGCCATCGCCGTCAAGACATTACGGCGGCCATAGTTGGTGTTCGATTGCCGTTGCCTCGGTTCATCGCTGGTTGGGTCTTCCGGGATAACGATCACCCGTATCGCTGCAGGCGGCCGTCAGAAATGCTTGGTCGCCAGTCCAGCAAACCCGCCTAAGTAATTGGTGTGGTTTGCCGCTGGGCTTGGCCGCCACCTGCACGGGTAGGTTTCGGGCGCAAATCAGCAAGTAGCAGCGGACCGGCAATCGCGCGGCGCAGCACAGGCGGGCGTGTTCACCAGCGGGTTACTATAAGGAAGTTGGCATGTCAGGCGGGTTCTGTCATATCGTTTTACGACTTGTCGAGACCAATTACAGGGCACCGTTCAGCGCTGCACGGACGAATCCCTGGCCGGGTCATCTCCGCTTGGCGGACAGCCTAGGGACAAGACCGAGGGGGTCACGCCCGCGACCTCCGGGGTGCGGTCCCGTTGGAGCCGCTGACGGGACCGAACTGAAGCTGTTGAAGGGTTAGGTGGGAATGGCGCCCAAGCGCGTCGGGCTGTACAACCCCGCATTTGAACACGATTCCTGCGGGGTCGCCATGGTCGTGGATATGCACGGCCGGCGTAGCCGCGACATTGTGGACAAGGCGATCACTGCGCTGCTCAACCTTGAACATCGCGGCGCCCAGGGCGCCGAACCGCGCAGTGGTGACGGTGCCGGCATCCTGATTCAGGTCCCCGACCAGTTCCTGCGGGAAGTCGTGGATTTCGAGCTGCCCGCTCTCGGCAGCTACGCCACCGGTATTGCGTTTCTGCCGCAGTCGTCCAGAGACGCCGCAGCCGCCTGCGCGGCCGTGGAAAAAATCGCCGAAGCCGAGGGCCTGCGGGTGCTGGGCTGGCGTAACGTTCCCACGGACGATTCGTCGTTGGGCGCACTGTCGCGCGATGCGATGCCCACCTTCCGCCAGGTATTCATGGCGGGGGCGTCCGGCATGGTGTTGGAACGCCGCGCCTATGTGGTCCGCAAGCGTGCCGAACACGAACTTGGTACCAGGGGTCCCGGTCAGGATGGCCCTGGCCGTGAGACGGTGTACTTTCCGAGCCTGTCGGGTCAGACCTTCGTCTACAAAGGCATGCTGACGACCCCGCAGCTGAAAGCGTTCTACCTTGATCTGCAAGACGATCGGTTGACCAGTGCACTGGGTATCGTGCACTCCCGGTTTTCGACCAACACCTTTCCTTCCTGGCCGCTTGCACATCCTTTCCGGCGGATTGCGCACAACGGGGAGATCAACACCGTTACCGGCAACGAGAACTGGATGCGAGCCCGGGAAGCGTTGATCGACACCGATATCTTCGGGTCCAGAGCTGACGTGGAGAAGTTGTTCCCGGTTTGTACCCCCGGCGCTTCGGACACCGCTCGCTTCGATGAAGTGCTCGAATTCCTCCACCTCGGCGGTCGAAGCCTCCCTCACTCGGTGTTGATGATGATTCCCGAGGCCTGGGAGCGGCACGAGTCGATGGATGAGCGCCGGCGGGCGTTTTATCAGTACCACGCCTCGTTGATGGAGCCCTGGGACGGCCCGGCATCGATGACGTTCACCGACGGTGTGGTCGTGGGCGCCGTGCTCGACCGCAATGGCCTGCGCCCGTCGCGAATCTGGGTCACCGACGATGGTCTTGTGGTGATGGCATCCGAGGCCGGTGTACTCGACCTGGATCCGTCAACAGTGGTCCGCCGGATGCGGCTGCAGCCGGGTCGGATGTTCCTCGTGGACATGGCGCAGGGACGCATCGTCGATGATGAGGAGATCAAGGCGGAGCTAGCCGCCGAGCAACCCTATCGCGACTGGCTCGACAAGGGACTCGTTCCGATCGAAGCATTGCCCGCAGGCAAGCAGATACCGATGAGCCGCGATCGACTTGTCCTGCGCCAGTTGACTTTCGGCTATACGTACGAGGAGCTCAACCTACTGGTGACGCCCATGGTCCGCGCCGGTGCCGAGCCGATCGGGTCGATGGGCACGGACACCCCCGTGGCGGTGCTGTCGCAGCGTGCGCGGATGCTCTATGACTACTTTCAGCAGCTGTTCGCGCAAGTAACGAACCCGCCGCTGGACGCCATCCGGGAGGAGGTGGTGACTAGCCTGCAGGGCACCACCGGCGGCGAGCGTGACTTGCTGAACCCGGACGCGAACTCCTGTCACCAGATCCGGTTGCCCCAACCGATCCTGCGCAATTTCGAGCTCGCCAAGCTGGTCAACCTCAACCCCGATGACGAGGTCAATGGCCGCCCGCACGGTATGCGGTCCAAGGTGATTCGCTGCCTGTACCCGGTTGCTGAAGGTGGCGCCGGTTTGGCTGTAGCGCTGGACGAAGTCCGAGCGGCGGCATCGGCGGCGATCGCCGACGGCGCCCGGATAATCGTCTTGTCCGATCGTGAGTCCGATAAAAAGATGGCGCCCATACCGTCGTTGCTGGCGGTGGCGGGAGTGCACCACCACTTGGTGCGGGAGCGGACTCGCACGCACGTGGGTCTGGTAGTCGAATCCGGTGACGCCCGCGAGGTCCACCACATGGCAATGCTGCTCGGCTTCGGGGCGGCGGCGATCAATCCCTATCTGGCAATCCAGTCGATCGACGACATGCTCGACCGGGGTGTCTTCGAAGGCTTCGGGGCCGGTATCGACCGCGAAACCGCACTGACCAACTACGTCAAAGCCGCCGGTAAGGGCGTGTTGAAAGTCATGTCGAAGATGGGAATTTCGACGCTGGCGTCCTACACCGGTGCGCAACTGTTCCAAGCCGTGGGCATTTCCCAGGAGGTGCTCGACGAATACTTCACCGGACTTGTCTGCGCAACCGGCGGGATCACTCTGGAGGACATCGCCGCCGATGTCGCCGCCCGGCACCGGCTGGCATACCTGGACGAGCCCGGCGAACGCGCGCACCGCGAACTCGAGGTGGGCGGGGAATACCAGTGGCGCCGGGAGGGCGAGTACCACCTGTTCAACCCCGAGACGGTTTTCAAGCTGCAGCACTCCACCCG
Organism: Mycobacterium spongiae; assembly: GCF_018278905.1. Lineage (NCBI taxonomy): Bacteria > Bacillati > Actinomycetota > Actinomycetes > Mycobacteriales > Mycobacteriaceae > Mycobacterium > Mycobacterium spongiae. The sequence continues at coordinate 5,494,512 of NZ_CP046600.1, read as the reverse complement.
AACGGGCCAGTACAAGATCTTCAAGGAGTACACCCGGCTGGTCGACGACCAGAGCGAACGCATGGCGTCGCTGCGCGGACTGCTCAAGTTCCGCGCCGACGTGCGTCCGCCGGTGCCATTGGACGAGGTCGAGCCCGCCAGCGAAATCGTCAAACGCTTCTCGACCGGGGCGATGAGCTACGGGTCGATCTCCGCCGAAGCCCACGAGGCCCTCGCCATCGCGATGAACCGCCTCGGCGGGCGGTCGAACAGTGGTGAAGGCGGCGAGGACGTCAAGCGATTTGACCACGATCCCAACGGCGACTGGCGCCGCAGCGCCATCAAGCAGGTTGCCTCCGCGCGGTTCGGTGTCACCTCGCACTACCTGACCAACTGCACCGACATCCAGATCAAGATGGCTCAGGGTGCGAAACCCGGCGAAGGAGGCCAACTTCCAGGGCACAAGGTGTACCCGTGGGTCGCCAAAGTCCGGCACTCCACACCCGGTGTCGGACTGATCTCGCCGCCACCGCACCATGACATCTATTCCATCGAGGATTTGGCGCAGCTGATCCACGATCTGAAGAACGCCAACCCGTCGGCCCGGGTCCATGTCAAGCTGGTTTCCGAGAACGGAGTGGGGACGGTAGCCGCCGGAGTGTCCAAGGCACACGCTGATGTGGTGCTGATCTCAGGGCATGACGGTGGTACCGGCGCGACTCCGCTGACGTCGATGAAGCATGCCGGTGCGCCGTGGGAGTTGGGGCTGGCCGAGACACAGCAGACACTGCTGCTCAACGGTTTGCGCGATCGGATTGTGGTCCAGGTCGACGGCCAGCTCAAGACTGGCCGCGACGTGATGGTCGCCGCGCTGCTCGGTGCCGAGGAGTTCGGTTTCGCGACCGCACCGCTGGTGGTGGCTGGCTGCATCATGATGCGGGTCTGTCACCTCGACACCTGCCCGGTCGGGGTGGCGACCCAGAATCCAGTGCTGCGGGAGCGGTTCACGGGCAAGCCCGAATTCGTGGAGAACTTCTTCATGTATATCGCCGAAGAAGTCCGGGAATACATGGCACAGCTCGGCTTCCGCACGTTCAACGAGGTCGTTGGCCAGGCTGGATCGTTAGACACCACGCTGGCGCGAGCGCACTGGAAAGCGCACAGGCTGGATCTCGCACCGGTACTGCATGAGCCGGAGTCGGCCTTTATGAACCAGGACTTGTACTGCAGCTCGCGACAAGATCACGGCCTCGACAAGGCACTCGATCAGCAGTTGATCGTCATGAGTCGCGAGGCGCTGGATTCCGCTAGGCCCGTACGTTTTTCGACGAACATCAGTAACGTCAACCGAACAGTGGGCACCATGCTCGGTCACGAGCTAACGAAAGCCTATGGCGGCCAGGGGCTGCCGGACGGCACGATCGATATCACCTTCGATGGGTCGGCGGGCAACAGCTTCGGTGCCTTTGTGCCCAAAGGGATTACGCTGCGTATCTACGGCGATGCGAACGACTATGTCGGCAAGGGGCTGTCCGGTGGCCGAATTGTGGTGCGGCCGTCGGATAATGCACCGCAGGATTATGTCGCCGAGGACAACATTATCGGCGGTAACGTTATCTTGTTCGGCGCCACCAGTGGTGAAGTTTTCTTGCGCGGTGTGGTCGGCGAGAGGTTCGCGGTCCGCAACTCCGGTGCCCATGCTGTGGTCGAAGGGGTGGGTGATCACGGTTGCGAGTACATGACGGGCGGTCGCGTTGTCATCCTGGGCCGTACGGGCCGGAACTTCGCGGCCGGAATGTCGGGCGGAGTGGCCTATGTGTACGACCCTGATGGCGAACTACCGGAGAACCTCAACACCGAGATGGTTGATGTAGAAACCCTCGACGACGACGATGCGGACTTCTTGCACGGCTTTATTCAGGCACATGTCGATGCGACGGATTCAGCTGTCGGGCAACGGGTCCTGGCTGACTGGACGACGCAGCAACGGCACTTCATCAAGGTGATGCCGCGCGATTACAAGCGGGTGCTACAGGCGATCGCCGAGGCCGAACGTGACGGCGTGGATGTCGATAAGGCGATCATGGCGGCCGCGCATGGCTGACCCGACCGGCTTCCTCAAGTACACACACCGGGAATTGCCCAAGCGGCGTCCCGTTCCGCTGCGGTTACGCGACTGGAACGAAGTGTATGAGGAGTTTGACAACGAGACCTTGCGTGAGCAGGCGACGCGATGCATGGACTGTGGAGTTCCTTTCTGCCACCATGGATGCCCGCTGGGCAATTTGATTCCTGAGTGGAACGACTTGGTGCGTAGGGACCGCTGGCGCGATGCGATCGAACGGCTGCACGCCACCAACAATTTTCCCGACTTCACCGGTCGACTCTGCCCGGCGCCGTGCGAGCCGGCATGTGTACTCGGTATCAACCAAGATCCAGTGACGATCAAGCAAATCGAGCTGGAGATCATCGACCGGGCCGTTGCCGAAGGCTGGGTGCAGCCGCTGCCGCCGCAACAGCTGACAGGAAAGACGGTCGCCGTGGTCGGTTCGGGTCCGGCGGGTCTGGCTGCCGCCCAACAGCTGACACGCGCCGGTCACGCCGTGACGGTCTTCGAGCGCGACGATCGCATTGGCGGGCTGCTGCGATACGGCATCCCAGAGTTCAAGATGGAAAAGAGCGTTCTGGACCGGCGGCTGGAGCAGATGCGCGCCGAGGGCACCGAATTCCGGGCCAGCGTCAACGTCGGTGTCGACATCGGTGCCGAAGAGCTGCGTGCGAATTTCGATGCGGTGGTGCTAGCCGGCGGTGCCACCGCGTGGCGCGACCTACCCATACCCGGCCGGGATCTCGACGGTATCCACCAGGCCATGGAGTACCTGCCGTGGGCGAACCGGGCGCAGGAGGGCGACGACGTTCTCGATGCCAACGGTGAGCCGCCGATCACCGCGAAAGACAAGAAGGTCGTGATCATCGGCGGCGGCGACACCGGGGCCGACTGCTTGGGCACCGCGCATCGCCAAGGCGCGGCGAACATCCACCAATTCGAAATCATGCCCCGCCCACCGGACAGTCGTGCGGCCTCGACCCCGTGGCCAACCTATCCGTTGATGTACCGCATCTCGGCGGCGCACGAGGAAGGCGGCGAGCGGGTCTTCTCGGTCAACACCGAGGAGTTCGTCGGTCAGGATGGCCGCGTGCGCTCGCTCAAGGTGCACGAAGTGACGATGCAAGACGGCACGTTCGTCAAGGTCGAGGGATCTGATTTCGAGCTTGAGGCCGATCTGGTGTTGCTGGCGATGGGATTCGTAGGCCCGGAAAAGCCGGGCCTACTCACTGACCTCGGCGTGGAGTTCACCGACCGCGGTAACGTCGCCCGCGGCGACGATTTCGACACCAGCGTTCCCGGTGTGTTCGTTGCCGGGGATATGGGCCGGGGCCAGTCCTTGATCGTGTGGGCGATCGCGGAGGGCCGGGCAGCGGCAGCGGGCGTGGACCGGTATCTTATGGGTGCAAGCGCATTGCCGGCTCCGATCACGCCGACAGCCGCACCGCTTCGATAATCACAGAAATAACAGGAGTAACACCAGAAACATCCTTATCGTTGCTCGGCGCGTCGTTTATGGTTTGCCAGCAAAGGGGTGTCTAATAAGCCAGTGTGGGCTGGATCACAAAGCCGCTGCGTGTGCTAGCCCGGTTGAGTTGTCCGATCGCAGGAGTGTCACTGTGCGTAGTAACCCAGTACCCCGGTCACGGATGGGGCGAATCGCCTGGTCATGGTTTCGTTATCCCGTGAAGAGCCACGAGTTCCCTGCCAAACACGAGCGCCTGGTAACTGCCGAAGAACTGCTGCGCTTCGGGGTGTGACTGGTCGCCACGTCTAATCAAGAGTGGGCAACAAGTTTGCTCAGCTTTATCGAGTTGTTATCTGGTCGAGAATGAGCCTAAGCGCCCTCTGGAGCGCCGACTTCGAACCACGGCGGACCTCTCTAGCTACCGGCGGAATCGGAAAGTAACCCCGATTCCCGGATCGCCTCGGCCAGCGGCTCCAGCACGGCGGGGTCGTGCGGCGGGGCGATGTAGACGATGCCCAAGTCCAGGCCTTCGGCCGCCAGCCCTGCCGCGTTGTCGAGGACTTGTCGGTAGTTGCGTTCGGGTGATAGCCATAGGTGGGCCGAGAGGGTGATCTCTTTGGGGTCACGCCCGATGTCGGTGCAATGCGCTGCGAGCACGCCGCGCTTGCGGGCAAATTCCTCCGGCGTGCCGCCGACGAAATTCCAGTGCTGGGCGTAGCGCGCGGTAATCCGAAGCGTCCGCTTCTCTCCGCTGCCGCCGATACATATCGGAGGGTGTGGGCGCTGGGGGCCCTTCGGCTCGTTGCGGGCACCGCTGAGCTGGTAGTACGTGCCGGAGTAGTCGGTGGTCTCCTTGCTGAGCAGGCTGATGAGCACTTGGCACGCCTCTTCGAATCGGTCGAAGCGCTGCTTGATGCTGCCCAATGCGATGCCGTAGTCGCCGGATTCCTGTTCGTTCCATCCGGCGCCGATCCCGAGTTCGAGCCGGCCGTTGGAAATGATGTCGACCGCGGCGGCCATGTTGGCCAGTACCGCCGGATGGCGGTAGTGAATACCGGTGACGAGTGTCCCCACACGTAACCGCGTGGTGGCTTGTGCCAGGGCGGTCAATGTCGTCCAACCCTCTAAGCACGGGCCGGTAGTGTCGGTGAGAATCGGATAGAAGTGGTCGAACGTCCATCCGGACTCAAAGACGTCGATGTCGTCTGCTTGCTGCCAGACTGCCAGCATCTGGGGCCAGGTCGTGTTTTGGGGTGAAGTCTTGAACGCAAATCGCATGACCTCGACGGTAGGCCTGCCCGGATGGCGAAACTAGACTTCAGACAACGATGGGCCGCTCAATCGGATTAGATACGAGGGCGCGTACACGTTCTGACGTGGAATCGACGGCATTGATTCCATGTGTAAAGGAGTGGAATGAAAGTGAAGCGTACTTACGTTGGCGCCGCGTTAGTAGGTTGTGCTGCGGCGTTGCTGTTCACCACCGGAGTTGCCTCCGCCGCTCCGCCAGACCCACACATGCCGGACCTGGTGAGGGGCTTCTGCCCCGGAGGTCGAACTGATTCCCAAGGTATCGGTGGTGTCACCGCTTCAGGCGGCTGGATCAACTGCGACGGCGTGAAATACCCTGACGGGTCGTTTTGGCGCCAGGGGATAACCCAAAACACCGGCATACGCTTTTTCACCGACTGCCTCAGCGGCGACGGAATTTTCGCGGGCACGCCACCGCCAGGCGGCTGCAATGGGGCGATTCCGCCCGCATAACCTGCCCCCACGGCGGCGGTGTGATCGACGGCGTCAACCACGTGAGCATGCCCGGACGCCACGGAAGCCCGACTCTTTTCGCCGTCGGCGAGTGCACATGTCGGGCTGTGACCTGCGCGTTCGGTTCTGTGCCGGTGCGGATTTGTGCACTAGCCGGCGGCTCGCAGGATGCCTGGGTGGCAACCACGCGGCCCGCCGCTACCGCACCGTCACCATCCAAGCCGGCAACCACATCCTGACCGCCGCCGAACCCCCACCACCCGACCTCGCCGGATGGCGAAACTAGACTTCAAGCAACGATGGGCTGCTCAATCGGATTAGATGCGAAAATCACCCTGCTGGCCGCCGGAGTGATCTTTCTGCTGGCGCTTGGTCTCGGGGTGTGGAAGTACCGGCAGATCATGACGAGCGATGAGCACCGTGCGCACCCCTACGTCGACATCGCACATCGTGCAGCGCTGTTGTACGCCTTCGCGACACTGCTGATCGCGGTCTTCGTTCACCTCAGTGCATGGCCGGTGTGGGTGAACCTGTTGGCGGCAATGGTGGTGGTGTTCTTTTTCGTCGCCGCTATCGCGGGCTATATGTTCCACGGGGCTCGGCGTGACACCGTCAACCAGTTCGAACATCCCACGCGCGCACTAGAGCTGGCGATGGTCTTGCTCATCATTGGCGAGATTGGCGGTTTCTCGGTGATTTTCGCCGGATTCATCGTCGGCCAACTGTTGTAGGCCAGCAGCCATGGATCCGGTGACCGCGTTACGGCAGATCGCCTACTACAAGGACCGCAGCCGCCACGATCCCAGACGCGTGATGGCGTATCGCAAGGCCGCTGACGTTGTCGAGGGCCTCGACGACGCCGCGAGGCAGCGACACGGTCAAGCCAACAACTGGCAGTCGCTGCCCGGAATTGGACCCAAAACCGCCAAGGTCATCGCACAGGCCTGGTCTGGACGCGTGCCGGACGTGCTCGCCGAATTACGCTCCGCTGCTGAAGATCTCGGGGGAGGCGAGGTGCGCGCCGCACTGCGGGGCGACCTCCACCTGCATTCGAACTGGTCGGACGGCTCAGCCCCAATCGAAGAGATGATGGCCACCGCGGCCGCGTTGGGTCATGAGTACTGCGCGTTAACCGACCACTCCCCGCGGCTAACGATCGCCAACGGTCTGTCGGCGGAACGGTTGCGCAAACAGCTCGACGTGATCGATGGGCTGCGCGAGAAATTCGCGCCGATGCGGCTGCTCACCGGAATCGAGGTTGACATTCTCGACGACGGCAGCCTGGATCAGGAACCCGAACTGCTAGACCGTCTCGACATTGTGGTGGCCAGTGTGCACTCGAAGCTATCGATGGATTCGGCCTCGATGACCCGACGAATGGTGCGCGCTGTCTCGAACGAACATGCCGATGTGCTGGGCCACTGCACGGGCCGGCTGGTCTCCGGTGGCCGCGGGATCCGAGCGGAGTCGACGTTTGACGCCGAGGCGGTGTTCACCGCCTGTCGTGACCACGGCACCGCGGTGGAGATCAATTCGCGTCCCGAGCGTCGCGACCCGCCAACAAGATTGCTGAACTTGGCCCTGGACATCGGCTGCGTCTTCAGCATCGATACCGACGCGCACGCTCCCGGCCAGCTTGACTTCCTCGGCTACGGGGCGCAGCGCGCGCTGGACGCAGGCGTGCCCGTCGACCGCGTCATCAACACGTGGCCCACTGACACTCTGCTGAACTGGGCTGCAGGCGGGTAAAGGGGCCGGGACAGCCCGGCGGAGCTGAATTGTGCCGTCGACATGCGGAATCGCTGCGTCTCAATGTTTTTGGGCATAGCCCTGCCAGCATCGTGATCGATGCGCGGCAACCCGAAAGGTGCAGCCTGATCTGACTCCACCGATTGGATCGACGACCTTGAACGTGCCGTTGGCGTGAACCCCGGGGGAGTCCGGCCAGCCCGATTACTTTTTCGCGGGAGTCGCCACTACTGCTGCCCGTTGGTGGCCTCCGTTGGTTGGTCGGAGGTGTGGTGGTCGAAAACGGTCGAGATGTCGTGGCGGCGGTGCCACAGGGTGCGCCCGAGTGGGGTGATCTTTTCCAGCCCTGCGGGCATCCCGCGCCGTGTCTGGGCGACGGACCGCCAATTCGACACCACCGCTGATGGTTACCGGCGGGCCAAGAAAGTTGCATAAGGTGTGGGCCACTACGGTAGGGGTCACCCCAATAGAAACAGGCAAGGACGGCGTCGCGGGTGACGATGGTGGCGACGGGGGGAGCGGCTGAAACGGCTTCCACGGCTTCGCCGGGACTAGCACTGGCGGCGAATAGCACTGGTATTGGCGGCGAGGCCGGCGATGGTGGTGTGAGCGTTTTGGTTGGGGCGCTGGTCTCCCAAGACGCTGCCCGAGCAGCACAAGGTAGCAAAAGTATTCGGGTTCAAGAACTTTCGCACCCGAGACGGAACCCGCAGTGTGGCCGCTCGACATCGTGCGCGACATGGCCGACGGCATCGGCCGTGCTCGCGTCGCGCGTGGCGGCGAGGCCCAGACGCCTAGGGATTGGTGGCTGGCGTTCACCACTCAGGTCGATACACCCGTAGCCGCTTGATCATTCGGTTCGCGCCGATCGTCGGAATCGATTCGTGCGTAGGCGGAGCGCGCGTGTCAGGTGGTGCCGTCGGCTTGGTTACCGCCGCGTGGTTCTGCTCAGCGCTCTAGCCGCAGCCTCCTCGGCGTCCATCCGAGCCGCTTCCTCCACGGTCGGTGCCGTGCCACCGAGACGGCGGGGCACCCAATACTGGCCGGCCGGGTGTGAATAGTCCCGCTGTGTCTCGTGCAGCAGCGTGGTCATCGACTCTCGCAGGGCGGCATCAGCAGCGATGACGTCATGGGTGCTATCCAGGGGCGCACCCGCCATTACGGTCACCGGCACCCGATTGCGAACGAGATTCTTGGGATGGCCCTTGGTCCAGATCCGCTGAGTGCCCCAGACAATGACCGGGATGATGGGGACACCTGCTTCGGCGGCCATTCGCACCGCCCCAGACTTGAACTCTTTGAGTTCGAAGCTGCGACTGATCGTGGCTTCCGGATAGACCCCGACGAGTTCCCCTTCGCGTAGTCGCTGCACCGCTATTGCGTAGGCGTCGGCCCCAGCACTGCGATCGACCGGAATGGTTTTGGTGCGCTTGATCGCGAAGTTGATCAGCTTCACCTTTTGCAGCTCGGCTTTGACCAGGTATCGCAATCGACGGTGCCGCCGCCGTGCGGCCAATCCGGCGGCCAACCAGTCGACATAGCTTGTGTGGTTGATGGCGACCACCGCCCCGCCATCATCGGGAATGTTTTCCTCGCCGAGGTAGGTGATGCGGGTCCTCGTGGCCAGGAAGAATGTCTGAGCCATGATCTCCATAGCGCGGTAGGTTGGCTCAGCCACGGGTCCCTCCTAGGCAGTTTCGGCGGGATGGACAAGCCGGATGCGGCACCCAGCTCTCACCGATACGTCCCACGCGTACGGGCGGGCCAGCAGCCGCCAGCGATGGAGCCCGCGCCTGATCGCTGCGACACCTAAACCTTACCGACTGGATTTGGGTTGCCTGTCGCTGCTGTCCCGGGGGATGCCGGTGCCCCGGTGCTGGTTCCGCCCAATCGATCGATGTGGCGCTTGGAGTTCCGGTTTCCGGGGTTCATCGATGACTGTCACAAGCAGTGCTGTCAGAGGTGTTAGTCATCCGTAGGTGCGGGGGGCATCCCTCGATCGTCGTCACGGCCGATCAACACCGCCCGAGTGAGCGCAGAATTGCCATAGCGGCGGCGGACCCGGTCGATGGCTGAGTCAATGGCTGAGTCAAGGGCGTCCGGGGTCGCTTCCCTGGCCTGGTCGAACGGCAACATCAGTTGCTGCGCTCCGGAGCGGTCAATACCCGACACCGCGAAACCGACCAGTGTCAGTCCCCGCTCGTCGATTGCAGGTGCGGCCATTGCGACCAACTCCCGGGCGGCGGCAAGAACCGGCTGCGTCGAGGAAGTCGCCGAAGACAGCGTGCGTGACCTGGTTGCCCGGGTGAAGTCGTCGAAGCGCAGCCGCAGCACCACCGTTCGACCCGTCTGGCCGGCCTTGCGCATCCTGGCTGTGATTCGATCGATCAGAGTAACCACCACCCTGTCGATCTCTGCCGCCGACATCGCGTTGCCCGCTCGTCCCAGCGCTCGCTGAGCGCCCACCGAGCGGCGCCGCGCCCCGCCGCTTACCCGGCGGCGATCGATGTTGTGGGCCAGTGCATGCAGCCGCTTTCCCATTGCGGCGCCGACCAGCGAGCCCAGCGTCGATTCGCTGAGCACGGCGATGTCGGCGACAGTGCGGATACCGTGTTCCTGCAGCTTGTCGGCTGTCACTGCGCCGACGCCCCACAGGCGACGCACCGGCAGCGGATGCAGAAAGGCCAGTTCCGCCTCGGGCGGGACCAGAAGCAATCCATCGGGCTTGGCTTCCTGGCTGGCGACCTTCGCAAGGAATTTCGTTCTGGCGATTCCGACGGTGATGGGCAGGTCGACGTGGCCACGCACGTCGGCACGCAGTTGCGCCCCGATCTGGGCGGGGGTGCCAGACACCCGACTCAGCCCTCCGACGTCGAGAAATGCCTCGTCGATCGAGACCGGCTCCACCAGCGGAGTGCAATTGCGAAAGACCTCGAACACAGCGTCGCTAGCTTGCACGTAGGCGCTCATGCGGGGCGAGACCACCACAGCACGTGGGCACAGGCGCCGTGCCTGCGCCCCGCCCATCGCAGTACGCACACCGTAGGCCTTGGCTTCGTAGCTGGCCGCCAGCACTACACCGCCGCCGACAATCACTGGCCGGCCTCGCAGCGTCGGGTCGTCGCGCTGTTCGACGGACGCATAGAACGAATCCAGGTCCGCGTGCAGGATGGACGCCTCGCGCTGCACGAACCGATGTTCCCACGCAGCTCCGACAAGCGGGTGTCAGCGAGAGCCAGCGGCCTCGCCGTAGATGCTGGTGACCCAGATGTGCACGAGCGTGTCGAGCACCCGCCCCTCCGGAACAGAAGGCTGCTCGGAGGCGAACGAGGCGAACAGTGTGCGTTCATTCATCTGATTGAGCGCCGTGGCCAGCTCGTGGCTGGGCAGCGTGGGGGGCGCGGCACCGCGCTCTCGTTCGGCGTCGATGACGGTGGCCGTGTAACTGATCCACTTCTGCATGAACGTCGACCACAGGTCGGACACCTCGGCACTGGTTGCCCTGACGGCCTGACAGGCCCGGGTCACCGCCTTGTGCGCCCCGAACGTCTCGAAGAACACATTGATGCCGTCGCGCCACATGGTTTCCTGGTCGGCGCCTTCCGGATTCTCGGCGAGCGTTTGCAGTGCGGCGTCGGCCTCGTTGACCACCCTGTCGAGCAGGGTCAACAGCACCGCTTCCTTGGACGAAAAATAGAAGTAGAACGTTGGACGGGAGATCCCCGCACCCTTCGCGAGGTCGTCGACCGAGATATCGGCCAGCGGACGGTCGGCGAGGAGGTTTTCCGCGGTGGTCAGTATCGCCAGTTCCCGCTCGTCGCCGGATGGACGCGGGGTGCGCCGACTCCTGTGTAGCGACGTGTGACTGGCGGCGGAGGTGGTCATCGTGGGTAGCTTACTCCCTGTCGACAGTTTCGACACCTCGTTGACGAAGTCAACACAGTGTTGATAGCGTGGCTCCATGACTGAGCACCTTGATGTGATCGTCGTGGGCGCGGGTATTTCGGGGGTTAGTGCGGCCTGGCACCTGCAGGACCGCTGCCCGTCCAAGCGCTACGCAATCCTGGAAAAGCGCGAAGCCATGGGCGGTACGTGGGATTTGTTTCGCTACCCCGGGATTCGCTCCGACTCCGACATGTACACCCTGGGCTTTCGGTTTCGTCCCTGGACCGATCGCCAAGCCATCGCCGATGGCGGGCCGATCCTCGACTACGTCAAGGGCACCGCGGCCATGTATGGCATCGACAAGCACATTCGCTTCAACCACAAAGTTCTCAGCGCCGATTGGTCAAGTGCGGAAAACCGCTGGACGGTGCAGATCGAGAGCAACGGCACGCAAAGTGAGCTCACCTGCGAGTTCCTGTTGTTGTGCAGCGGCTACTACAACTACGAGCAGGGATATGCGCCTGCGTTCGCCGGCTCGGAGGACTTCACCGGCCCGATCATTCATCCCCAGCACTGGCCCGAGGACCTCGACTACGAAGGCAAGAACATCGTCGTGATCGGCAGTGGCGCAACGGCTGTCACTCTCGTTCCCGCGCTGGCGAATTCGGGTGCACAGCACGTCACGATGCTGCAGCGGTCGCCGACCTACATCGTCTCTCAGCCTGACCGGGACGCGATCGCCGAGAAGCTCAACCGCTGGCTGCCGGAGAATATGGCCTATACCGCGGTTCGGTGGAAGAACGTTCTGCAGCAGTCGGCGGTCTACGGGGCCTGCCAGAAGTGGCCGCGCCGGATGCGGAAGATGTTCATGGGCGCAGCCCAACGCCAGCTACCCGAGGGCTACGACGTGCGCAAGCACTTCGGACCGCACTACAACCCGTGGGAGCAGCGGCTGTGCCTGGTCCCCAACGGCGATCTGTTCCGGGCGATCCGCCACGGGAAGGTCGAGGTGGTGACAGACACGATTGATCGGTTCACGGCCACCGGCATCCGACTCAACTCCGGCCGTGAATTGCCCGCTGACATCATCGTCACCGCGACGGGTTTGAACCTGCAGCTCTTCGGCGGAGCAACGGCTACCGTCGACGGACAACCGGTGGACTTGACCAAGACCATGGCCTACAAGGGCATGATGCTGTCCGGGATCCCCAACATGGCGTACACGGTTGGCTATACCAATGCCTCGTGGACGCTGAAGGCCGACCTCGTGTCGGAGTTCGTCTGCCGTCTGTTGAATTACATGGACGACAACGCTTTTGACACAGTCGTGGTCGAACACCCGGGTGCCGATGTCGACGAGCGCCCGTTCATGGAGTTCACTCCCGGTTATGTGCTCCGCGCTCTGGATGGTCTACCCAAACAGGGATCGCGCACACCGTGGCGACTGAACCAGAACTATCTGCGCGACATCCGCCTCATCCGGCGTGGCAGGGTCGCGGACGAGGGTCTGCGGTTCGCAAGAAAACCTGCCCCCGTCGCCGTTTAGAGACTAGCCGGGGCTACGACGACGATGCCGTCATCGTCGCAGTAGGCGCTCTCGCCGGGTACAAACGTCACCCCACCCAAGGCGATCTCGACGTCGCGCTCACCGGCGCCGGTCTTGGTGCTCTTTCGGGGATTGGTGCCCAGCGCCTTGATGCCGATGTCGAGACGACGCAGCGCCGCCGCGTCGCGCACCGCGCCGTGGATGATGAGCCCGGCCCAACCGTTGGAACGGGCCAACTCCGCGATGACGTCGCCGACCAGCGCCGCGTGTAGCGACCCAGCACCGTCGATCACCAATACCCCGCCCGCACCTGGCTGCGCGAGGATCGATTTCAGCAGTGCATTGTCCTGGAAACACCGCACGGTGCTGATCGGTCCGGCGAACTCGCATCGACCGCCAAACTGCCTGAACTGAAGGTCACAGCTGCGTACGTCAGGCCCAATATCGTCGACGAGGTCGGCGGTTGGCCGGAATGACATGGTCAATGTGGTGCCTGCGCGTTCAACGGCGTCGCAGCTGCCGGATCAGCAGAATCGCCAACAGGCTCAGCGCGACAGCCACAACCAGGGGCACTGGCGAATGACTCACTGGCTCCGTCGACTCGCCTTGCGGCAGCGGGTCATTGGCGCGATCAATGATCGACTTCGCTTGTGCTGCGACATCTTTAGCGCCGGCAGCAAGCTGACCGTTGGTTTCGATCCGCTGCTGCGGGTCGACGGGTTCTCCGGTCTTCTTAGGTGGCGACGTTTGCGAGCTCTTGGTGGGTGTCTTCTTGGCCGGAGGCTTTTTTGCCGGAGTCTTCTTCGCGGCTGCTTTCTTGGCTGGCGACTTCTTCGCGGCTGCCTTCTTGGCGGGTGCTTTTGCGGCCTTCTTGACAGGCTGCTTCTTGACAGGCTGCTTCTTGGCCGGCGGATTCGATGCGCCGTCGGGTTCGCTGTCGGGTTGATCCTGCGGGTCTGCCATGCGGCCGCTCCTTTGCAGCTTGCTCGTCGCTCGCTCGGTCGCGAAATGGTCGGGTCCCATCATGCCAGGACCTGTTGGTTCGTCGGCTGGGGTCGTCGGCTAGTCAGGGCGACTGGATCCCGGCTAGGGTCCGCGTCGCAGTGCCCATAGTGCACCCACGGCGACCGCCGCGATGGCTCCGAGTGCAAATGGCCAAACGGGGATGTCCCCGTCGCCATCGGCGCCGCCATGGCCAAGCACGGAAGCCGACGCGGTAGCCGCGGCGGAACCCAGATACAGTCCGGCCAAGGCGACCGTGGTCAGGATGCGCAACATCCACCTGTCGTGCGGGGTCATGTCCGGTGCATCCCCTTCTCCAGCGTGATCCGGGTTCAGGTCAAGCCGAGGCGGGCCATCAGGTCCGCCTCGATGCCGTCGAGTTGCGTCGAGATCGCCGAATGGGCCGCGCGGCGCTGCTGCGCAGGCATATTCTCTGCCGCAGCGATGGCCGCCGACAGATCGGTGAGCCGGTCGGTAATAGCCGAGACAAAGGCCTTGGTCTCGGCGTCTTTCGGCTTCTTGTCTGAGACCATCCGCAGCGATTGCTCTGCCCCGGAAACCCGCGCCGATAGCCGGGCGCCATGCCCGGAAAACTGGCCGAGCTGAGCCAGCGGAATTCCGAGCTGATCTGCGCGCCGCTGATCGATCGCACCGCGAGCAGCCATCGCTGCTCGGTAAATTACGGGTGTCAGAATCGGGGCGAGCAGCCGAGACACCGTCAGCGTCCTGCGGATTCGCGTCGGTGAAAGCAACCTGCCTTCACGCGCTGCCTTGAGTTCGGTTTCGGCGGTTTTCAGTGCCGCCCGGTCGCTGTCGCGCTGGGCCTTGAGCTGCGCCTTGAGGGCATTCTCCTCGGCCTGTCGTGCCGCTTTGATGCGACGCGCCTCATTCTTGGCCGACAGGCGGGCCTCTAGCCTGGCGCGGGATCTCATCGCGCGGGCTTCGGCGCGGCGGGTCGCGCGGCTCTTTCGCTTGCGGAACAGGCCCATTCCCGGCTGCCTCCCGGTATCTCGTCGACGAGCGCGTTGCGTTGCGCGATCGCAGGGCCAACCCTAATCCGAACGGGACGTCAACAGCCCATCAGGTCCGGTTGGGCCTACCAACCCGTCTCACGCGTCGAGACGCTCCGCGCGGCGCAGCTCGTCGATCCGCTCGGCGATCTCCTGCTGCGCCTGGCTCGACAGCCCGTGGGCACGCGTTGCGATCCGGCGCACGCCGTCTTCCTGCATCGCGGCCAGCCATTGCAATTCCTTGTCGAGCTTTTCGTAGTATTCGTCGTCGGTGAAGTAAGCCGCCTTGATACGGAAGAAGTTGGCGAGCGCGGCCATGGTGGCTGACGACGGGTTCGTGCGGTTGCCCGAGCGTAGCTGTGATAGGTACGGAGCCGACATCGTGATGCCCTCTGCCTTAAGCGCCGCGATCACCTCCGCGGAGGTGTGAGGCCCCCGTCCGGGTGGATATACCGTGTCAAACAGGCGGTTCAGGCGGGCAGCGAACGTCGTGCTCATCGATATGACCTCCACCGGACTTTGAGAACGAACGATTATCTTGTTTATTTGCTGCTCATGGTAGCGAGAGTTGTGTCCACAACCAAGTGCAAACCTGAGCAGATTGGGTGCCGGCCCGTGGTGCGATGGCCCGGGACGCCCCTGACGAGCGTCCAACTGATTCCGGGAGGTGTCCACAAACCGAACGGATTTCACAGGTTATCCGCAGAATGCGGCGTCAGCACGCGCGTGTCGGGCCGTCGCTTGCAGGGCCAACGAAGAGGCCAGCCAGGCTTGGTGGGGCGCGCACGCTGGACTACGGGCAACCAGATCATTGCGGCGGCTCGGTGTGGCAATCCTTTGCTGTCTGCCGCCGGTGAGCTGGCGCGAACCGCCGCCCGGGCATCTTCGGAGCCCTAGGTCGGAGCCGCTCGGGGCGTCTCGGTGGGCCGCCGCGCGTGGTCCGGAGACGGGGGTGCCGCCGGGCTGGGTCAGGCTTCCTGCTTGGACCTCTCGGCGATTACCGGCGTCGCACCTCGCCGCCGAAGAGTTTGCGCCGTCCCCGCCGCGACCGCGGTCAGCACCACGGTGGCGACAACGCCGACGGCAACGGGGCGCCAGCCCAGCGCGCCGTCGAGCAGCATCCACAAGCCGAACAGCAGAAACAGCAGGCTGGCCACGATCTGCAGCAGACGTTTCGGAAGCCGTTGGTGCAGCAGCATTCCGACGCCGATCGCTGCGCCGTCGGCGAGAATCATGCCCAGGGTGGTGCCAATCCACACACCCAACCAGTTGTGATCACTGGCCAGACTCACTGTCGCCACTGTCGTCTTATCGCCGAGCTCGGCCAGCAAGAACGGGGAAACCACGGTGAGTAACGCGAACCGAGATGCGGTCGGGGTTGAGATACCCTGGTCTTCGCTGTCTTCGCCGGTTGCGCTTTCCCGCCAGGTCCACACGGCAAAGATCAGGAACGCAAACCCGGACGCAAGTGCCATTGGACGAGTGGGCACCGTGGCGCCGAGGAAGTGTCCGATCGCTACCGACACCCCATGCGCCGTGCAAGCGGCGATGGCAACTCCCGTCAGCACTATCCACCAGCGATAGCGCAGCGCGTATGCCATCGCGATGAGCTGGGACCTGTCGCCGAGCTCGGCGAGGAAAACCACGCCGAGACTAACCAGTGTGGCAGTGAGCATAGTGCGCGACCTTTCGACACGCGGTCGACGACCATTCGGTCATCGAACATCGGTCGAAGGTCTCGCCCACCGCCTGATTAGACGGTTCGCCGGCCGGGCTCGTTGCCAGTATGTCGACTCGACGATTCGGGGCTACTCCCCTTCGCTAACGGCCCCAAGGTTAGCGGCCCGATTCAGCGTGCGCCAGGTTGCGGGCGAAATTCGGGCGCCCGAATTCTTCGATTCGCCCCCCAAACTAATTGGTTCGAATTTCCTTATGCGGCAAGCAGCATCGCCAAAACTGCCGTATCGGGATGGCTGATCGGGTCGACGCCGACACGGCTGACCATCGAGGTGATGGTGCCGTCGGATTCAGCCTCCACCCAGGCCGCCCGGTGCTCCAAACCCAGGTACGGCAATCCCGGCAGAAGCACACAACCCGATGCCGCGCCCGTGCATTCGGGCAACGACGGCATTGTTTCCGAGGGGGGATGCAGCATCAGCAATGCGGGGGGCTGATGATCGGCGAAATACCCTGGCTGGATTGCTGATTCGCCAAAGACGGTGCCTTCGGCCAGGACCAATCCCACGGTTCCGGGCTCGGGATCGTCGGGCAGCTCCTCGCGGGCACCGAACACCGTCGTGGTGGAGAGCAATCCGGGCAGGGACGCTACCCGGACAGCAATCATCAGCAGCTGGGCCCACTCCTTCGTCGAATCAGGCCAGCGCCCGGAGATCACAAACCCTTTGAGCGCGCCACGAGAGTGGAAGGGGGCAACCCCTATTGGCTGACCTGAGCCGTCTGCCATCTCGCCCTCCGCGACGCCTCCATCCAAATAACCACACTGGCAACTCGATTAGAAGCAGCATGCGCGTGGATCGGCCGCAGTGCAACTCGACACGGCTACGGTTGGCCGCGCCAATTATGCGCCCTCAACGGGCTGTGACGAACCCAGCGGGGGAGTCAGCCGAATATCAGGCCCTTTGTCTTCGAGGTCGCGGCCGCATACCTGGTCTGCACATCCGCCCAGTTCACGACATTCCAGAACGCTTTCGCGAAGTCGACCTTGACGTTCTTGTACTGCAGGTAGAACGCATGCTCCCACATGTCGAGCAGCAGCAGCGGAACGATCCCGAGCGGAAAGTTGGTCTGGTGGTCGTACACCTGAAATATGAGCAGTTTGTCGCCGAGGGTGTCCCAGCCCAGCGCAGCCCATCCCGACCCCTGGACCGTGGTGGCGGCTGCGTGGAACTGAGCGCGGAATTTGTCGAACGATCCGAATGCATCGTCGATGGCTGCCGCGAGCTCGCCGGTTGGTTTGTCACCACCGTTGGGCGATAGGTTCTTCCACCAAATGGTGTGGTTGACGTGACCACTCAGATTGAACGCCAAATTCTTCTCGTTCAGCAAGATTGCCGAGTGGTCGTCTTTGGCGCGGGCGTCTTCGAGCTTGGCGACCGCAGCATTGGCGCCGTTGACATAGGTCGCGTGGTGCTTACTGTGGTGAAGCTCGTTGATCTGACCGGAGATATGCGGTTCGAGCGCTCCGTAGTCCCAATCCAAGTCGGGCAGGCTGTATTCAGCCACGGCATTCCTTCCGTTGATGACGTGGTCGTCTGATGTGCGGGCTGCAGGGTCTCGCCGCGGTGGCGGCCTGGCTTAGCCAACTTTGCTCCATCACGGCTCACGCCGCAAGAACGCATAGGTCCTCAACCGCAAAAGGCGCCGTTGTTGGGGATTCAATACCAAACGATGACCGCGAGAACCGCCAGCAACGCCAGAGCGATCAGGCTGGCCCGTAGTGCGGCGACGGCATAGGCATGGTTCCACGCTGGCGAGCCAGAGCACGTGCTCGACGGTGTCGTCGACCCTGGACTGAACGAAGTTGCCGCCATGAAACGCCTTTCACCTGCACCTTCACCCACAGCGTGACGTGAGTCACAAGGAGATGTTCTGCTCGCGATCATAGCTCTCTGATAACGGCTTGGAAAATTTACGTCGGCACGGCAGCGAAAGCGCTGCCCCGAAAACGGCCCCGGCGGGCCACTGAGCTGCGAATTCACCGATCATGGCCGGAGCCGGCCGGGTCGAAGGGTGGCGGATTGCCCCGACCGGAACCAGTGCTTAGCGTGGCAATCCATTTCGCTCAGGCTGTCCATTGAACGGCCATGTCGGCGCGCTGTTATCCACAGTTATGGCTCTTGCTGGCCGATAGAAGCGCCTTCAAGGCCCCTTCACCGCTCGTGGTCTCGTCCCGCTCTTGTGGATAAAGCTGTGGAAATTGTGGATACTCACAAGTAGCTGCGTCCTGCGGCAGACCTTCGCGGATCGCCGCAACCCTTCCCCTCGGGCGGCGCGTTTCACCTCACACTCCGTTGCCGATCGCAAACACGGGAGCAACCGCTTAACGCGATCGCGATGCGATCCCATTAGGCTGGTCCGGTGATCCAGGTGTGCTCCGTGTGCAGCACGCGGTGGAATGTCCGCGAGCGGCAACGAACGTGGTGTCCGCGCTGTCGCGGCGCGTTGCTGCCGCCGCTGGCAGAGGCGCCACGGCCGGATCCTCTTTGGCGTACGCCCACGGGCCAGCAGTCGTCGATGGCGTCCGGTGTGCGGCGCACCATGCCACGGTTGCCGCCGGGCTTTCGATGGATCGCGGTGCGCCCCGGCGCTGCTCCGCCGCGCCGGCCCGGGCAACGGTCGCGCGGGCCGACGCCGCGCTACGCCGCAATACCCCGGTGGGGTCTGTTAGACCGTGTTGACGAGGTCCCAGTTCGTTTCGAGGCGCCGCCGCCCGTTGGGCCGTCTGCCGCGGCAGTGCGTACCGCGATGTTCGTCAGCACGCTGGTGCTCGGCGTCGCGGCACTGGTCTTTGTGGTTCGCTATGTGCTGCTGGTCATCAACCGCAACACATTGTTGAACTCGGCAGTCGCCACGGGCTCGGTGTTGTTGGGTGTGCTGGTGAGTTTGGGCGCGATGGTGGCGGTGGGCATCAGTGTGATTCTGCTTGTCCGGTGGCTGATCGCCCGGCGGGCTGCGGCGTTTAGGCATCGAGGTCTACCCGAACCGCGTTCGGCCCGGTCGTTGTGGGCCGGCTGTCTCTTGCCCCTGGTAAATCTGCTGTGGGCGCCGGTGTACGTTATCGAATTGGCGCTCGTTGAACAGAACTATGCTCGGTTGCGCAAGCCGATCATGTTGTGGTGGGGCGTGTGGGTGTTGAGCAGCGCGGTATCGATCTTTGCGATCGCCACCAGCGGGGTCTCGGACGCACAGGGGATCGCCAACAACACCGTCATGATGGTGCTGGGGTATCTGGGTGCGGCAATGGCCGTGGCTGCCGTAGCGCGCGTTTTCGAGGGCTTCGAGCGCAAACCCGTGGAAAGGCCGGCGCATCGCTGGATGATGGTGGAGTCGGAACCTGCGGCCGGACCCGCCGCTGAAATGGCAGTTGAGCTGGATGGGCAGAAACCGGCAGCATAGTCGTATGACGGCGGCGGACGAGGTGCTCGCGCGCCACCCCCATGTGGTTGCCCACCGCGGTGCCTCGGCATCGCGGCCCGAGCACACCCTGGCCGCCTACGACCTGGCACTCAAAGAAGGGGCCGACGGCGTCGAATGCGATGTCCGGCTGACCCGCGACGGGCATCTCGTTTGTGTTCACGACCGTCGCCTGGACCGCACATCTACCGGGGATGGTCCGGTGAGCACGATGACCCTGGCTCAGCTCCGTGAGTTTGAGTACGGCGCCTGGCACGATAGCTGGCGCGCGGACGGAACGCACGGCGACACCGGTCTGCTAACCCTGGATGCGCTCGTGTCGCTGGTTCTCGACTGGCAGCGGCCGGTGAAGATCTTCGTCGAGACCAAGCACCCCGTCAGGTACGGGGCGCTTGTGGAAAGCAAGTTGCTGGCACTGCTTCATCGATTCGGAATCGCAGCGCCGGCCTCGGCGGACCTGTCGCGTGCGGTGGTGATGTCATTCTCGGCGGCGGCGGTGTGGCGGATCCGGCGTTCCGCACCGCTGTTGCCGACGGTGCTGCTCGGCAAGACTGCCCGCTACTTGGGTAGCGGCGCGGCCACGGCCGTTGGAGCCACCGCCGTGGGGCCATCGCTGCAGGCGTTGAAGGAATATCCGCAACTCGTCGACCGCGCCGCCGCTCAGGGGCGAGCTGTCTACTGCTGGAATGTCGACGAGTACGCGGATATTGACTTCTGTCGCAAGGTAGGGGTGGCCTGGATGGCCACCCATCACCCCGCCCGCACGAAAGCGTGGTTAGAGAATGGGCGCGCTGGCGATAGCAGTGGATAGACCGGCGCGATGCGGTCTATAGGCGGCCACCGGCAGCTTGGGGCGCTCCCGCTCCGGCCGGTGCCGGACCCACCTCGCGAGCAACGAAGTTCTCGAGCTCGAACAGGTTAGCCCCAGCTCGCTCGGCGACCCGCAGCAAGGTAGTCATCAGCGCCACCTCTTCTACCTGTTCACTGAGGAACCACTGCACGAACTGCTCGCCAAGGAAGTCGCTCTCGTCGCGGGCCACCCCAGCTAGCTGGCTGACCTGGTCGGTGACTGCGCGTTCCTGCTCCAGCGCGAGCGCCAACGCGTCACGGGGTTGGTCGAATCGGTTGCGCACCGCGCCCGCTCCAGGGATTTCGACGTGGACATCGCGGTCGAGCAGGTATTGCACCAACATCATCGCGTGATTTCGTTCTTCGACGGCTTGGCTATAAAAGTGTTTTGCCAATTGCGGCAGGTCTTCGCCATCGAAATAAACGGCGATCGCTATGTACTGTTGTGCGGCCGTGAATTCGTTGTAGATCTGATCTTGCAGAAGTCCGTGAAATTTGGTCTTGGGTCCGTCGTAATCGCTCATAACGGCAGGTTATCGCAGGTAGGACGCCGACTGCAACGAAGGTATCGCTTAGTCAGGAAAGGTTTTCCTAAGTGATTTTGTTGGCTCCGGAAGCCATTTGTATAGAGGCCAGGGTTGCCTAACTAAAGCGAGCCTATGTTGTAAGCCGGAGCGTTATTCATAGCGGTGTTGATGTATTCGAAGCTGGGGCCGGTCGGGGTTCGGTGTGGTTTCGGTGTGGGTTCGGGGGCCGATTCAGTGGCTTTAGGGCCGGTCAGTGAGTGACCCGCTCGGTACCGGCGCATCGGCGGCGAGCGCGTCGAACAACTCGCCGGCGGCCTCGTGGTTCCACACCACGACCGCGCCGGCATCGCTATAGGCGAACTCACCGATAGGGACGGTCATCGTGGTCGTTGAGCCATGCAGCGCCCAGCCGAGGAGGGCGAGATCCCAAACATGGTCATTCTGGTCAACGTTGAGAGCGTGGGCCGCCGCACGCGACACCGAATACCACCGCCACGGAGAGAGCCACACAGCGGGGCTCGCTGCGCGGTGCAACAGTGCTGACATGAACTCGCGCTGGTTGACCATCCGGTCGAGATCGGCGCGCGGCGTGGCTCGAGTCCTCACGTAGCCCAGCGCATTGCGGCCATCGAGCCGCTGGCAGCCGCTCGGCAGGTCGACGCCGGCCAACGGGTCGGTGATCGGTGCGTCCGGACACACGGTGACCCCGCCGAGCGCGTCAACCACAACAGCGAATCCGCCGAAGCCGATCTCGGCGTAATGGTCGAGGCGCAGCCCGGTGGTTTGTTCGATCGTGCGGGTTAGCAATTGGGGTCCGCCCAATGCGAACGCGGCGTTGACCTTGTCCCGGCCATGGCCCGGGATTGGTACATACGAGTCGCGCGGTATCGACACCAACGTGGTCGGGGTGTCCGAGGTGAAGCCCGGTACGTGGACCAACAAGATGGTGTCGGTGCGCCCGGCACCGGTGTCGCCGCCCGTGGCCAGGCGTTGCTGCTGGTCGTCGGTGAGGCCTTGGCGACTATCCGAACCGACGAGCAACCAGTTCGTGCCGCGGCCCGGTCCAGGTCGACCGGGATAGTCGGTGAGTATCGGCTCGCGGTGCAACGAGGTATCGAGCCACCCCGCCACCCCGATGATTCCGGTGCCGGCCAGCAGCAGTACAACCAGGATGCTGAACGCCACGCGTCGGCCCCAGCGCCGTTTAGAGCGCTTACGACGCGCTGTGCGGGTACGCGGGCGCGGCGGTGGCGATCCAGTCGACGGCGCAGGTCGCCTCGGCGGCGCCGGGGCATGGCGCTGGCGCGAGGTGACCTCGGGAGTGGGGGGCGACGGGCTGCGCTCCAGTGGTGCGGTCTGCTCGATTGCTGGGTGCGGGGGTCCTGTGTCGCGACGAATCACCGGCGAGGGCTCGTGCGACGGTCGCGTGCCTGGCAGAGTTCCGCGGGGCTTTCGAGGGCCGGGCGGTCCCGATGATCGATCGCCGTGCACCCGGACAACCTACGCGGCTCGGCGTTCTGGTGCACCACGCCGAGTTGGCTGGTGCGCCTGCGACGCCGCGGCGTGCTGTCGGGCTGCTTAACGTCGGGCGCGAAGGCCGTTGAGGAATGGGCAACCCATCAGCACCCGGATCGCCTGGCGTAGGGCGATCATGTCATCGACGGGCTTGTGAAAAGGCAGCCGGACGTCGTGGTCGCCGTCGTTGCCTTCGACGCGGAACCTCAACCCGTAGCGGTCGAGGCCAAGGGGGTGGACCTGTCCTCGTCGCAGCGATGCCGGCAGCCTGGATACGAGCCGCGCGACGATGTCGTTGTGAGCGGTCGTCAAGTGCCACAGCAAGGTTGCTTCGACGTCACAGAACGGGTCCGGGCGGGCCGCGAGCAGATCGGCAGCCGGCACGGGCTCCGCGCCGGTCGAGTCGGTCACCACTACGGAAGCGATGTCGAGTCGCAGCAAGGTGTACCGGGTCTCGTCGTCGTTGGTCGGCGTGGATCTGGGGGTCTCGACTTGCAGCAGCGCCGGATTCGGATTCTCCGTCGCGATCGCATCGAGCGTTTCCGTCAGTTCGCTCGGTGGGATCGAATGAAGCACGCCGCGCACCCACACCAGCGAGCGGACGGGTTCGCGCACCGGCAGCGGTGCGTAGTCGGTGAGCTCGAGGAGCGCTTGTGATCCGGCCATCCCGTGACTGGCGGTGCTGACGCGGTCGAGCGGAACCGCCACGGCAAAGGATCCGTCGGACAATAGGTGGTGTACGGGTACGGCTACCGGGTCGTCGCCCTCGACGGCCAGGAGGGCGCCGCCGGCCCGCGCACATGCGCTGCGAATACGTTCGGCAGTCGTCGGCGCCGGACTGGTCAGGTGGGGCATAGACAAGGCCTCCTCGAATTAGGCAAGCCTAACTTAACTAGGTTGGGGGGATGTGGCAAGAGGTGATAGCCGCGTGTCCGCCGTTAGTGTTGTCAGCGTGGCCCGCATCGCTTACCTCGGTCCGGAGGGGACATTCACCGAAGCGGCGCTGGCTGGGCTCACCGCCGCGGGCCGCATCCCGGAGAGCGGTCCTGGCGCCCCGAAATTGCTGTCGGTCGAGAGCACGCCAGCCGCACTGGCGGCAGTGCGCGACGGTGCCGCCGACTATGCCTGCGTGCCGATCGAGAACTCGATCGATGGCTCGGTAATGCCGACGCTGGACAGCCTCGCCGTCGGATCGCCGTTGCAAGTGTTCGCCGAGACAACGCTCGAGGTGACGTTCAGCATCGTCGTCAGACCCGACTTCGAGACTGGGCCGCAAACCGGCGCGAGCGGAACCCGAGTGCGGACGGTGGCGGCCTTCCCGGTGGCGGCCGCGCAAGTGCGGCAGTGGCTCGCGGCGCACCTGCCCAATGCCGAGCTTCGACCGGCCTATTCCAATGCCGACGCAGCGCGCCAGGTGGCCGAAGGCGAGGTCGACGCCGCGGTGACATCGTCGCTGGCCGCAACTCGCTGGGGATTGGCGCGGTTGGCAGACGGGGTCGTCGATGAGGCGAACGCTCGCACCCGCTTCGTGCTGGCCGGCCGGCCCGGGCCGCCGCCGCCTCGCACCGGAGCTGATCGCACGTCGGTGGTGCTGCGGATCGAAAACCAACCTGGTGCCCTGGTGACCATGCTGGCCGAATTCTCGCTTCGGGGCATCGACCTCACCCGGATCGAGTCGCGGCCCACCCGCACCGAGTTGGGTACCTATATGTTCTTCGTGGACTGCGTAGGCCACATCGATGACGATGGCGTCGCCGAGGCACTCAAGGCGCTGCGCCGTCGTTGTGTTGATGTGCGATACCTGGGTTCCTGGCCGACCGGGCCGGTCGCCGGCTCGGACGAGCTCGTGCCGTGGCAGCCGGACGAGGCGGCCAACTGGCTGGCGTCCGTGCGGGCAGGCAAACCAGAGCTGGTCCAGAATGTTCGGCCGGGGGAGTGTAGCTAGTGAGCGGGAGTTTGGTGCTGCTGCGGCATGGCCAGTCCTACAGCAACGTTGAGCGCAGGTTGGACACAGTTCCACCGGGAGCGGCACTCACGTCGTTAGGACGAGATCAGGCCCGGGCTTTCGCCCGCAGCCGTTGCGGCCGGCCGGCCCTGCTTGCGCATTCGATAGCCACCCGGGCGTCGCAGACCGCCGCGGTGATCGCAGCGGAGCTCGACGTGGTGGCACACGAGTTCGCCGGCATTCACGAGGTGCAGGTGGGGCACTTGGAAAAGCGCAACGACGACGAGGCCGTCGCCGAATTCAACGCCATCTACAACCGATGGCATGGTGGCGAGCTGGATGTACCACTACCCGGCGGCGAAACCGGCACCGACGTCTTGGATCGCTATCTGCCGGTACTCACCGACTTGCGGATGCGCTATCTCGACGATGACGAATGGGACGGCGACATCATCGTGGTAAGCCATGGTGCGGCGATCCGGCTGGCCTCCGCGGTACTGGCCGGCGTGGACCGCACCTTTGTTGTGGACAACCATTTGGACAACGCGGAGTCGGTGGAATTGGCGCCGACCACCGACGGGCGGTGGAGTTGTGTGCGGTGGGGAGCTCTGACACCGCCGTTTGGTCCCGATCGGGGCGGTGCTCCGGCCGGCGATGAGGCGATGTCAAGCACCGATCCGATGGGGTGACTGGCGGGCCTCGCATTCTGGGTCCCGTTCAGCGCATCCGCAGCCCAGAGCATCGCAGTCCACGGCGAATGTGTGCGCTAACAGCTCGGGACTGACGCAGTCTCGTTCGGTGCATTCCATTCGCCCCTGCGCCGGGCCTTCCACGTGACGAATGATGGTGCCGTGGCAGTGATCCAAGCCTGCTTGGCAGTAGCGGCAGCTCGTGCTCATGAGCCGTTCATAGCACCGGATGCGGATTAATCAGGGATGACGCGCCCAGCTGGGCTGCTCACGCCCAACCCAACTGGTCCAAGCGGTCATCGTCGATGCCGAAATGGTGGGCGACTTCATGGATCACGGTAATGGCGACCTGGTCGACAACCTCTTCGGTGGAATCGCACGTTTCCAGCAACGGGTCGCGATAGATCGTGATCGCGTCGGGCAATGACCCGGAGTAGTCGGAGTCCCGTTCGGTCAACGCCACTCCCTCGTACAGTCCGAGCAGGTCGCCGTCTTGCGGATGGCGGTCGGCGACCAGCACCACGACGTTGTCCATCGCAGCCGCTAGTTCGGGTGGTATGAGGTCAAGCGCTTCGGAGACCACTTCGTCGAACCGTTGCCGGTCCATCGGGACTGGCACCCGGCTAGCCCGGCGGTGCGGGTTCGGCGGGTGCGGGTGGCGGTGCCAGAGGTGGGGGCAGGGGTGGCTCCGGTGGCGGGGGCAGGGGTGGCGCCTCGCCACCGGCGACGGGCGGCTGGTTCTCCGGCACTACCGGGGGCGCCGGTGGCGGTGCCTGGGCTGGTGTGTTCGCGGGTTGCTGCTGGGGTAGGTGCTGATTGCGCGGCCGGCTGGGCGCCGTCTGCGCCGGCGCGCTGGGCTGGCGGGTGGGTAGCTGAAGCTGAATCGGCGGCGGGTTGAGCCGTTCCTCGGGAATGTCGGGCGGCGGTATCGGGGGTTGACCATTGATCAGCAGCGCGCCCCTGGCGCTGTTGACCAACGTGGCCCAGCCCCCGTTTCCCAGGGTGGCGCCGATGCTGCATGCGACCTCACGACTACCCGCCGACCAACTGGGTAGCGACAGCGTGGGATAGATCAGCGTCAATGTGGTGGTACGCAACTTGGTGGGAGCGAGATAGGCCTCGGTCAGCTTGGTGCACACGTCCTTGATGTAGTCGTCCTGCTCGGTCTCGTCGGGCAGCTCGTTGGGAAACCTCGCGGCTAGGTTGATGGTGCCGGTGACTTCCATCGCGTGCGGCGCAGCGCAGTCGACCGGTATGTCGGTCGGTTGGTTCGTGGTCGAGTCGATGCCCAGGCACGTGCCAGCCGGCCAGACCTTCGACTGATCGAGGTCGGCGACTTTGCCCTGGAAGACAACCTGCTGGTTGTTCGGCCCGGGCAGTTGCAAACCGCACAGCATGCGGCGCTCGCCGGCGTGCCGCCACGCTCGATCTCCCGACCACAGCATGCTGATCGTGAACTTGCTATTGGGATCGAACTTGGTGCCTAGGTAGCGGCGCACAGCGGCTTCGCATTGCTCCTGGCTAATCTGCTGGATACGGGCGGGTGACGGGGGAGCAGCGTCGGGCCCGTACTCCATGCCGGGGAAGGTCCGCATATCGATGGACTCGGCGACTTCGAACCGGTGGTCTTCGGGACACGCGACAATCGTGGCGGACTCCAACGCTCCGTCCGGCCACATCAGGCAGTCACCGCCGGTGGCGTGGTTGAAGGCGGCGTTGCTCTTGGCGCCGGTGCTGGGCACGGGGTTGCCCTCGATGTAGCCGGTCAACCGCCCGGGTGCGGTGCCAACGGTGGGAATCGCGGTCGCCAGTCCAGCGATCAGCAAGGCGCCCAGAGCGGTGAGCAGAAGTACCCGCCGAGTGGCTGTTGCCTGCAAGGCGCGTGGCCACCCGGACCCAGCCGACGGTTCATCCGCCTCCGCAGTCCACAGGCGAACCGACTCGCCGGCGGGTTCGCCGGGAGGCACGGTGTGCGGGTTGTCCGCGGTGTCCGGGGTGTCCGGGTTGTCGTTGTCGTTGTCGTCGGCGTCGACCATCCGGTCCATTCTGACAGGGCCGGCCGAGCCATGTGACCAATGTTGCATGTGGAGCCTCGCGGGATTGTCTTGTCTTGTCGGGGTAGCTCGGTCAGCTGATGTCACTGCCACTCGGCGTCGAAAGTAGTCTTGCGGCCGTGATCGACCTCAAGCTGCTCCGCGACAATCCCGACGCCGTGCGCCGCTCCCAGCGGAGTCGGGGAGAAGATCCAGCCCTGGTGGACGCCCTGCTCGCGGCCGACGCGAAGCGCCGGGCGGCGATTTCGGCTGCCGATTCGCTGCGTGCAGAATTGAAAACCGCCAGCAAGAACGTCGGTGCCGCGTCGCCCGACGAGCGCCCGGCGCTGTTGGGGCGCGCCAAGGAACTCGCCGAGCAGGTCAAAGCTGCCGAAGCCAGCCAGTCGGAGACCGAGGCGACCTTGACCGCGGCCCACATGGCGATCTCGAACGTCGTTCTGGCGCCGGTGCCGGCCGGTGGGGAAGATGACTTTGCCGTTCTCGATGTCGTCGGCGAGCCCGCCACGATGGAAAAACCCAAGGACCATCTCGAGCTCGGCGAGTCTTTGGGCCTCATCGACATGGGACGCGGCGCCAAGGTGTCCGGCTCGCGGTTCTACTTCCTTACCGGGCGGGGGGCTTTGCTGCAATTGGGTCTACTGCAGCTGGCGCTGCGGCTGGCCGTCGACAATGGCTTTATCCCGATGATCCCGCCGGTGCTGGTGCGCCCGGAGGTGATGGCGGGGACCGGATTTCTGGGCTCCCACGCCGACGAGGTGTATCGGGTCCAAGCCGATGACCTCTACCTCGTCGGCACCTCCGAAGTGCCACTGGCCGGCTACCACGCCGACGAGATCCTGGATCTGTCAGCGGGCCCATTGCGCTACGTGGGCTGGTCGTCGTGTTTCCGCCGCGAGGCCGGTAGCTACGGCAAGGACACCCGCGGCATCATCCGAGTGCATCAATTCGACAAGGTGGAGGGATTCGTCTACTGCCCACCAGACGATGCCGAGGCCGAGCATGAACGACTGCTGGGATGGCAGCGCCAGATGTTGGCCCTCATCGAGGTGCCCTACCGGGTAATCGACGTGGCCGCGGGTGATCTCGGTTCGTCAGCCGCCCGCAAGTTCGATTGTGAGGCGTGGCTACCGACCCAGGGGACCTACCGGGAGTTGACGTCGACATCGAACTGCACAACATTCCAGGCGCGGCGGCTGGCGACTCGCTACCGAGGCGACGACGGCAAGCCCCAGATCGCGGCCACGCTCAATGGCACTCTGGGCACTACCCGGTGGCTGGTGTCGATCCTGGAGAACCACCAGCAGCCCGACGGAAGTGTGCGGGTGCCCGAGGCTCTGGTGCCGATGGTGGGTACCGAGGTGTTGGAGCCGGAGTCGTAACTCAAGCGCCTGCTTGCTCGCGCGCTTTCCGGTGCCGGTGCTGCCTTTCGATGGTGGCGAAGTAGAAGGCGAACGCGAAGGCGAAGCTGGTGAACAAACTGCTCACGAAGTAGAGCCACGGGCGCCGCAAGCCACGCCGATAGCCGTCGGTGATGGAAAACAGTGGCAGCAGGATCACGTTGGCGATCGTGTAGTCCTGACTGGCGGAGCCCGCAGCGGGGTTGGTGTACATGAGGCGGATGAAGTCCGTCCAGCTGCCGGGACCCCATAAGGGGTTCGCGGACCCGTGTGAGTACTCCTGCACGAAGCGGATGTTGAAATACCAACCCAACCCGATCGACGCGATGCCGACGCCGTAATACACACATTCCAGCGGGGAGAACCAGGCTCGGTTGGCCGGCCGGGCATAAACCCTAGGGTTCGACGCGACGATCGAGGCGATGACGGCAAGCCCGAGAACGGCGTGGACGATGAGCGACACCATGGGCGCAGTCTCACCCCCAGTACCAAGTTTTGTCAATATTGACATAACTACTGGGTGCTAATGCGCAGGCGTGGGGTACTTTACTGCCATGGTCAGGCCGGCACAGACCGCGCGTAGCGAACGCACCCGCGAGGCATTGCGACAGGCCGCGGTGGTGCGGTTCCTTGCCCAGGGCGTCGAAGAGACATCAGCCGAGCAAATCGCTGCGGATGCCGGGGTATCGCTGCGCACGTTTTACCGCCATTTCCGGTCCAAGCACGACTTGTTGTTTGCCGACTACACCGGACTGCACTGGTTTCGCGCGGCGTTACAGGCCAGACCTTCCGATGAATCGATCATTGATTCCGTACAGTCGGCCATATTCGCGTTCCCCTATGACGTTGAGGCCGTGGCGAAAATCGCCGCGCTCCGGGGTTCCGAGCTCGATCCGGGCCGGATCGTCCGCCATGTCCAGGACGTGTCGGCCGACTTCGCCGACGCTATCGCCGCACAGCTGCAACAACGTAGCTGTGCGGTGGGTAGCAAGCCCGATGCTCGGTTGCGCATTGCGGTGGCGGCTCGTTGTATCGCGGCTGCGGTGTTCGGGGCCATGGAGGTCTGGATGCTCGGCGAGAATCGATCATTGGGAGAGTTGGCGCGCATGAGCCACGTGGCGTTGGAATCGTTGCGAGTCGGCTTCGCCGACGACTGGGTCTCCGGCCCCCGATGACGTTCAGCAGAGTTTCGTCATAATTGACAAAACTTACCCGTCGTGTCAGCCTGCAATCCGGGAGGTCGTGACATGGCTTATGACGCGATCGTCGTGGGTGCCGGCCACAACGGGCTGACTGCGGCGGTGCTGTTGCAGCAGGCCGGACTGCGGACCCTGTGCCTAGAGGGGAAGCTGTATGCGGGCGGAATGGCCTCGACGGTTGAGCTCTTCGACGGGTACCGGTTTGAGATCGCCGGTTCGGTGCAGTTCCCGACATCGGCGGCGGTCAGCGCCGAACTCGGCCTGGATGACCTACCGACCGTTGACCTCGAGGTGATGTCGGTCGCCTTGCGTGGCGTCGGCGATGACCCGCTGGTCCAGTACGCCGACCCGATCACGATGTTGAACCATCTGGCAGACGTGCATGGGGCAGATGCCGTCGATGGAATGGCAGGTCTGCTGGCGTGGAGCCAGGCACCCACCCGGGCGCTGGGACGGTTTGAGGCCGCCACTGAGCCCAAGACGTTCGATGAAATGTATGCCTGTGCGACCAACGAATTCGAGCGCTCGTGCATCGATGACATGCTGTTCGGCTCCGTCACCGATGTGCTGGACCGCTATTTCCCCGACCGCGATAAGCACGCCGCGCTACGCGGATCGATGACCGTGCTCGCTGTCAACACGATCTATCGTGGTCCAGCGACCCCGGGAAGCGCCGCTGCGCTCGCATTCGGCCTCGGCGTCCCAGAAGGCCAATTCGTGCAGATGAAAAAGCTACGCGGCGGCGTCGGTGCGCTCACTGAGCACTTGCGCCAGCTCTTCGAGAGCAACGGCGGCGAGGTTCGGCTGCGGTCCCAAGTCGCCGAGATCCTCGTCGACCAGGATCCGCAGCCGCAGTCCGGGTGCCGCGTACGCGGAGTGCGCACCCAGGCAGGGGACACCTTCGAGGCCCCGATCGTCGTCTCGGCCATCGCACCCGACGTCACGATCAATGGCCTCATCGACCACTCGGTGCTGTCAGCAGACATCCGGGACCGCTACTCGGGCATCGACCACCGCGGCAGCTACCTGCAGATGCACTTCGCGCTGGACGAGCCCCCCACGTTCGCGGCGCCCTATGAGGCCCTCAGCGACCCAACCCTGCAGGCCTCGATGGGCATTTTCTGCACCCCGGAGGAGGTGCAGCAGCAGTGGGAGAATGCTCGCCGCGGGATCGTGCCTGCCGACCCCACCGTTGTACTGCAGATCCCATCGCTCCACGATCCCGGGTTGGCGCCCGAGGGAAAGTACGCCGCGTCGGCATTTGCGATGTGGTTTCCGATCGAGGGCGGCCCGAATCATCGGGGCTACGGCCAGGCGAAGCTCGAAATGGGTCAGCGAGTGATCGACAAGATCACTCGGTTGGCACCCAACTTTGAGCGCAGCATCATTCGGCACACCACGTTTACCCCCAGGCATATGGGAGTGATGTTCGGTGCTCCGGGCGGCGACTACTGCCACGGGTTATTGCATCCGGAGCAAATTGGTCCGAATCGTCCTGGTCCGAAAGGGTTTCGTGGCCAACCAATTCCGATCGGGGGGCTGTACCTGGGCAGCGCAGGTTGTCACGGTGGGCCAGGAATCACCTTCATACCCGGCTACAACGCCGCTCGTGCGGCGCTCGCGGATCGCTAGCGCCGCGCCGAAGGGCGCTATCAGAGCAGAAACCGCACTCCTCTTCGCGCCAGGCTCATGCCCGGTTGAGTGCGAGTAGCTCATCGAGTAAGGCAATGAACTCGTCGGGGCGCGCTGGTGTGCAGGCGGGCTTTGGGTATGTTCCAGCTACGTCGAGGGTGACCAGGGTGGACTTGAGCGGCCGGTATACGTCGAGCGGCAGCCAGCGGCGAAGATCGGGGCTACCCCAGATGTTGAATCGAGCCACGAGCAGGCCCAGCGATTCGGTCGTGAATCCCCGGATCTGGTCCAGCGAGATCACCTTGGCCGTGCCAGACGGGAAATGGTAGCGGCGCAGTGTAATTGCGGCGCGGTCCAGCTGGATCACTCCGTCGTCGTAGAAGTGCATCATGGCCGCGAACTCCGTAGCTGGTGACCCCTGGCGGTTAGGCATCGACCATCGTCGAGCCGCCACTGCCACCCGTGCAAGTTGCAGGTTAGTGTATCGCCTTCCACTACACCGAATTTCGACAAGTCGGCTTTCAGGTGCGGGCAACGGCGTTGGATCTCCCAGCCGTCCAAAGTGATCGACGCAGAGTCGTCATGGGTCTCGGCGAACCAGCCGTCGGCGTAGGCGATCCGTTCATCGGTCAGACACTTGAAGAACGTGTACAAGTATTCGTTGTAGCCGCCGACCCGCCAGGCCTGAAACCGGGTGGACAAGAATATGGTGTTGACCCAGTCGGGTTCTTCATCACGTAGCACGGTCCGCACCAGCTCCGCTGCGATCGCGAAGCCATAGCGGAATTTCTCATCGGGAATCTGCTCTCGCACAGCCCTTTTCGGAAAGTCCAAGACTATGGTTTCGGTGAGGTCGCCGGATCCGATCACCAGTTGGACGGGATACCCGATGCCGTCGCAGACCTCGTTGCTTTGCAACATGATTGGTTCGAACAGGGCGCGCAGCGGCTCCAACAGGGACTCGCCGTCCGCAGGGGCCCATCGGGATCGCTCGGCGGCAAGGACGGGCGCCATCCGGTCTGCATAGTCGGCGATATAGGTCGACTTGTCGGTGGTGAAGATGGCCTCGACTTGGTCGGTGGGCAGTGGATGGCTCAGCGAATCGAGCGTGGGACCGGTGAAGTTCGCGATCGAGCCGGGAATCATCAGCAGGCCGCGATCGTGGCCGTGCGCCCGCATCTGGTCCAAGAACACCATCTGATCGGGGAAGATGTTGGCCGGATCGGTGCCGTCGTCGTTGAGGTGGCGGAGCTCAGGGTCCAAGAAGCAGGGTGGTCCGGCCGACGGCACCACCCAGGTCGCCCCCACTTGAGCGACGTATTGGCGCGCGCGGTCCATCCCGCGCTGCCGTTTCTGGGTACCGAAGGCCTCCTTGGCGCGCGCGGGCATGTCGTAGACCATTGGGTACCAGATCGCCCCCGAATACTGCAGCATGTGCACGTCGACGTGGCCGAACTCGGTTGCCAGGACCTCCAGATCGATCGGGCGCGCGTCGTTCATGTTGAAGGCAGTGGTTTCGCCATCCGAAACGACCAGCGCCGAGTCGCCAATCGGGCCGTCTGCCGGTGCCCGCAAGGCGATGATCATCACGTCGAGGTCCCCCGATGGACCACTGATCCGGTGCTTGACCGAATCCGTGGTCTCGAGAAACCGGTGAAATCCCAACTTCTGTAGCTCATTTCTCAGGTCGGGCACCGGAAAGTCCGGGAGCAGCACCAGCGCGTTCTTGTTCACGTGCGCACGCAGGTTCTCGGCATCGAAGTGATCCTTGTGCAGGTGCGAGATGTACAGATAGTCGCACTGACCCAGGGATTCCCAATCCAGCGTGCTGTTGTCTGGGAACGGGAACCAGGACGCAAAATACGCTGGATTGACCCAGGGATCACACAAGATGCTGCCGGCGTGGGTCCGGATCAGAAAGCCGGCGTGACCGACGCTTGTGACCTGCATAAATACCTTTCTGGGGGGCTCGTCTCCGCGTGCACCATCGTGCGTGAAACGCGCTTCGAGCTTAGCCTGACCCGTTCGGCTCGGACTGCCACAGCCGGCGGTAGTAGTCGATGCGCAGCGGGTCCGGCGTGACACCGTAGGCGGCGAAGAACTCGTCCTCCCAGCACCGGCCCGGGTACTCGGGATAGTTCCATTGCAGCGACAATGTGGCCACTGCGAGGTCGGCCCACCGATCGGCCACACCGAGATCGCCGAAGTCGACGTGACCGCAGCACCGGCCCATGTCGTCGATCAGCGTGTTGGGCGAACACGCGTCTCCATGACACACCACCAACTGATCGATCGGAGGTGGCTGGCCCAGGTCGGCCCGTCGTAGCGGCTCCAGCGTGGCCAGCCGGTCTTGCGCCGACCAGCTGAACGGGCACGACGGCGCCGGTAGTCGGTCATGCAACGCGCGCAACCCCACTGCGATCGCTCGCACCGCCACGTCCGGGGACGTGCGCCAGCGCGGGTGCACCGCGGACACACCCGGTAGCCCGCCAGTGCGCAGCCACGCCAAGTCCCCGTCTGGGCCGTGGTCCACGCCAAGGCCCAGGACCCGCGGTACCGCGAGGTACCGGGCAGCCCAACGTAACCGGTGGGCTTCATTGGTGAAGTCGACGGAGCCCGGCTTGGCAACCTTGACGAATTCGGCGCCGGAGCCGATCCGAAAGGTGATGCCCCCCAGCTCGTTGACCCAGACCGCATGCACGGGTCTGCCGGCGGCCAACCGGTTGACCAGGGCCGGCACCGCCGGCGGCAACGATGGAAAGGACAAGCGCGCCTCTTTTCGGCACTCTGGGCAGCGCACAGCCGGGAGCACTAGGCTAAGCAGCTGTGGAACCGTATTACGGGACTATCATTCAGCTTGCCCGCTTGACCTGGCGCATCCAGGGCCTGCGCATCAGTGTCGCGGGTGAAGAGCACCTACCCGCCAGCGGCGGTGCGGTCATCGCGATCAACCATACCGGTTATCTCGACTTCACCTTCGCGGGTTTGCCCGCCTACAAGCAGGGCCTCGCGCGCAAGGTGCGGTTCATGGCCAAGCAGGAGGTGTTCGACCACAAGATCACCGGGCCGATCATGCGCAGGCTTCGGCATATCCCGGTGGACCGGAGAGACGGGGCTGCCTCCTATGAAGCCGCGGTCACGATGCTCAAGGCCGGCGAGCTGGTCGGCGTCTACCCCGAAGCGACAATCAGCCGCAGCTTCGAAATAAAGGAATTCAAGTCGGGAGCCGCGCGAATGGCGATTGACGCCGGCGTGCCGATCATTCCGCACATCGTCTGGGGTGCCCAGCGCATCTGGACCAAGGACCACCCCAAGAAGCTGTTTCGTCCGAAAGTGCCGGTCGCGGTGCTGGTTGGTGATCCGATTGACCCGACACTGCCGACCGCCGAACTCACCAGCCTGCTGCATTCCCGGATGCAGCATTTGCTGGAGCGAGCCCAAGAACAGTACGGACCCCATCCGGCCGGCGAGTTCTGGGTACCGCACCGCTTCGGGGGCGGCGCGCCCTCGCTCGCCGAGGCCGCCCGCCGGGACGCCGAGGAGGCAGCGCTACGGGCCGCTCGCCGCGCCCAGCGCGCCCATCCCGCCGGGGCGCCGGAGCAGTGACCGATGGCGGAGCCCACCTACCGCATACTTGAGATCCTGGCCCACTTGCTCGTGGTGACCTCGGGAACCCGGGTGACCTATGTCGGTGAGGAGAACGTGCCCGATCGCGGAGGCGCGGTCGTCGCAATCAATCACACCAGCTACGTCGACTGGCTGCCGGCCGCGCTGGCGATGCATCGCCGGCGCCGTCGGATGCGATTCATGATCAAGGCCGAGATGCAACGAGTGAAGGTGGTCAACTTCCTGATCAGGCACACCCGGACAATTCCGGTTGACCGCCGAGCCGGTGCGGCCGCCTACTCCCTTGCGGTGCAGCGGCTTCGCGAGGGAGAGCTGGTCGGGGTGTATCCGGAGGCCACGATCAGCCGCAGTTTCGAGCTCAAAGAGTTCAAGACGGGCGCCGCCCGGATGGCCAGGGAAGCGGATGTCCCGATTGTTCCGGTCATTGTCTGGGGCGCTCAGCGGATCTGGACCAAGGACCACCCAAAGCATGTGGGCCGCAACAAAGTGCCGGTCAGCGTGGCGGTGGGTACACCGTTGCGCGTCGGCGAAGACATCGCAGCGACGGAGGCGGTACTGCGAGAATCGATGAATTCGCTGCTGTACCAGGTTCAGCAGGACTATTCTCATCCGGCCGGGGCGTACTGGGTGCCTCGTCGGCTAGGCGGCGGTGCCCCGACCTTGGCCGAGGCGGCACGACTCGACGCTGACGAGGCAGCGGCGAAAGCCGCCAGCCGAACTCCGCGGGAACCGCGGGACGGATGAAGGAGAATCACGTGTCGGAGCCATTCTTCCGAATGATGGAGTTCCTCGTCCCGTCGATCGTCGCGGCGAACGGAAACAAGATCACCTTTGATGGCCTCGACAATGTTCCCGACAGTGGCGGCGCGTTGATCGCCCTCAATCACACGAGCTACGTGGACTGGATTCCCGCGTCGATCGCCGCGTATGAGTGTGGCCGGCGGTTGCGGTTCATGATCAAGGCCGAAATGCAGGACGTGCGAGCGGTCAACTATGTGATCAAGCACGCCCAGCTCATCCCGGTGGATCGCAGCGAGGGCGCTAACGCGTACGCCGTCGCCGTACGACGACTACGGGACGGCCAACTCGTCGGGATACACCCGGAGGCCACCATCAGCCGCAGCCTTGAACTCAAGCAGTTCAAGACCGGGGCGGCCCGGATGGCGTTAGAGGCGCGGGTGCCGATAGTTCCCATGATTGTCTGGGGAGCACACCGGATTTGGCCGAAGGATCACCCAAGGAACCTGTTCCGCAACAAGATTCCGATTACCGTGTCCGTAGGTCAGTCGTTGCAGCCGCACGGCGATGTTGACCAGCTCAACGTCGAGTTGCGGCAAACGATGACGACCCTGCTGCACCGGGTGCAAGAGCAGTACCCACATCCTCAGGGTGCGTACTGGGTGCCGCGTCGTCTGGGTGGCGGTGCGCCGAGCCAGGAAGAGGCCAGGATGATGCGGGTTGCCGAATTGGCTGAGCGGACGCAGAAGCGCGGGTATGACGGCGTCTCATCGCCGCAGCGACGATCAGGGGGGCTACGTTGACCGGGTCGCCCGGCCGCCAAGGTTGATCCCGCCAGTGACAATTCCGACTCGCCCGGCGCTTATTGCGTGCGACGTTGACGGCACCTTGCTCGACGACGCGGAAACCGTCACCGCACGTACTCGCGCCGCGGTACGGGCCGCGGTCGACGATGGTGCGCGCTTCATCCTGGCAACGGGCCGACCGCCGCGCTGGGTGTGGCCCGTAGTGGAGGCACTCGGCTTTGCACCGATCGCGGTGTGCGCGAACGGCGCTGTCGTCTACGACCCCGCCACGGACCGGGTGGTGTCGGTACGTACCCTGTCCGTCGACATCCTGGCAGCGTTGGCGGAAATTGCTACGCGTGTCATCCCCGGTGCCGGGTTGGCGGTAGAGCGAATCGGCGACAGCGCGCACGACACGGCCACGCCCCAGTTTGTTAGTTCGCCGGGCTACGAACACGCGTGGCTGAACCCGGACAACACGGAGGTGTCGGTCGAAGATCTGCTGAGCGCACCAGCGATCAAACTTCTCATCCGCAAGTCTGGCGCTTCCAGTGCCGACATGGCCGCGGAACTGGCCAAGCATATCGGCTTCGAGGGCGATATCACCTACTCCACTAACAACGGACTGGTGGAGATTGTGCCGGTGGGTATCAGCAAGGCCACCGGTGTTGACGAAGTCGCAAGACCAGTGGGGATTTCCGAATCTGAGGTGCTGGCTTTCGGCGACATGCCTAACGACGTGCCGATGTTGCTGCGGGCTGGTCGGGGCGTTGCGATGGGAAACGCGCATCCCGACGCGCTCGATGCGGCTGACGAGATCACCGCGCCGAATACCAACGACGGTGTCGCGCGGGTGTTGGAGCGTTGGTGGTCCTGACAACCCGCTACGGTGCGGGTGTGATTGTCGTGGCGAGTTGCTGGGGTAGGTAATTGACCAGCAGGGGAACGAGTCCCATGAAGGGTGTGCCAAACACGGTTACCTCAATTGGACCCGGAAAAATGATGTAACCCGGGAAGCTGACCGTTCCCGTAACGGGATGCGGCGGAACGAGAATCCCGTCGAAGCGCAGGTTCAGCACAATCAGTATCTCAGTGGGCAAGAGTGGTCCTGGGAGACCCGTTGGCACCTGGATGGGCATATCTATGGCGGCTTGGCCGTTGAGGAAGCCGTCTGCCACCACCGCCGGAGCATCGATGAGAGCACTCAGCGCCGCCATGCCGTTGCCGGCAATCAGCGGCTCCTGAATGGCTGTCGCACTGTCTGCGAGCGCATTCAGCGTCGCGAAAGGCGCACCCGCTGCCGAATAGGTGAGCATCAAGGGCAACCCGAAGAAGGCGCTGAGCGTTCCCGCTGGGAAGTTAAGCGGCGGCGGTATAAACAGGGTTGCCGAAATGCTGGGGTTCGTGAGCACATTGAGAACATCGGTAAGGTTCTGCGACATCTGCCGAAGGATCGAGGGTGGCATCAGGTCGGTGAAGTACTGTGCCTCTTGTCCAGGGATCGCCATGAGGGTGAATAGATCTCCCAGCGGGCCAAGCAGCTTGGGATTCGCCGTAGCGACTATCGAGTTATTGCCTGGTGTGCTAATCGTCACGTCGCTGGTGTCGAACCCGGTGACCAAGAGGTCTGCTGTGGCTTGCCCGAAAATGGCTACCGCGGCGTTGTAATCACCCGCCAGCGCCGTTTGAAAGGCCGTCTCAACGCCCACCTCAAAAGCGGGCAGCCCGGCTTCGATGCCGGTGACCGCGCTGTTCAGCGTCGTGGCGAACGTCTGGGCAAAGCCAATCTGGGTATGGATGAACTGCGCTGCGTAGAACGCCGCGTCGAAGGTCAAGAGCTGTTGGACCGCAGCTTCGATAGCCGCCGGCAAGTTCACCAGATTGGCGGGGAAGTTCTGGATGGCGCTGCCGATCGTCGCAGCTATCTCCTGCCAATAGACCTGTTGGTTGGCGAGAACTTGCCGCAGGAACGGGAATGGGTTGGCGGCCCACGCGTTGTTGAGGGCCGCCAGGTTGGTGGCCGTGTTGGAAAAGAGTCGCGCGTAGGCGCCGCCGGGAACGCTGGCGGCGGCGGGGCTCAACAGCCCTGGAGACAGAGCGGTCTCGAGCGCCTGCAGGCGGGGCCCGTCGGCCACGATCCTGGACACGGCCTTCGCTCCCGCTCCGATCTGATCCGACACGACCGAAGCTGCTCGACCATTGGTGAGAGCGGACACGCCGCCTTGCAGCAGCTGCCCGAGCGGCGCGCGGGCAGGCGCATTCACCGCGGCGACCAAATTCTGTCGGGCGTTGGTGATCTCGGCCTCGACGTATGCCGACGCGCCGCCGTGGAGCAGGCGTACGAAATCGGCTTGAAACGTTGCTACCCGGGTGCTGATGGCTTGAAATTCCCGGCCGTGGGTGGCGAACAGCTGTGAGATGGCGATCGACACCTCGTCAGCGGCGGCGGCCGCGACGCTGGTGGTAGGGGCTGCCGCCGCAGCGGTTGCCTCCTCGACGGTCGCACCGATACCTGCCAGATTCCCGGCCGCAGACGCGACTGCCTCCGGCGCTGCGACCACGAAAGACACGAGCTTTTCCTCTCGACGAACGCCCGGTGACCCTGGGTTGGCCTGACGACCTAATGGTAGTGGGACCCGGCGTACCCGCGTTGGAAATTACGCGTCTTCAGGCAGTTGGTGGTTCAACCACACAGCGTCACGGTGTTATCGCGTTGGCGAGCTGCTGGGGGATGTAGTTGACCAGCAGCGGAACCATTCCCGCAAAGGGCGTGCCGAAGACGGTTACGTCAAATGGGGCGATGATGCCGGTATCTATCGTTGCCGTAACCGGATGGGGCGGAACAAGAATCCCGTCGAAGGGCAAATGCAGGATGATCAGCACCTGGGTGGGGAATGGTGGGTTGAGACCCGTTGGCACCGGGATGTTCGTATCCAACGTGGCCGCGGTATTGAGGTAGCCGTCTAACGCGTAGGCCGGAGCATCAATGAGTGCACCCGCCGCGCCCGCGAAATTCCCGGCCGACAGGGCCTCCTGGATCGTTTCCGCACTCGCCGCGATCGCGTTCAGCGCGTTGAACGGCCCACCAAAGAAGGCATAGGTGAGTACCAAGGGCACCCCGAAGAAGGCGCTGAGCGTTCCGGATGCGGGGTCGAGCAGCGGTATCGAAAGAGTTGCGGAAATGGTTGGGAGCGTGAGCGTATTGAGTACGTTGGTGAGGTTCTGCGCCATGTCCCGCAGGATGGAGGGCGGAATCAAGTCGGTGAAGAATTGCGCCTGCTGTCCGGGGATGTTCATGATGGTGAACAGGTCTCCCAGGGGCCCGAGCAGCTTGGGGTTGGCTGTGACGTTGACGGTGGTGCCCACCACATCAACCGTTACGTCGCTGGTGTCGAACCCGGTGATCAAGAGATCGCTGAGCGCTTGTCCGAAATCAGCCACCGCGTTTTGGTAGTTGCCTGCTAGGGCCTGCTGAAAGGCCAGCTGAAGCCCCGTCTCAAAATTGGGCCACCCGGCAACGAGGTCGCCGACCGCGCTTTGGACCGTTGTGGCGAACAGTTCGGCGAAGCCGATCTGCGTGCTGACGATCTGTTGGATGTAGAACGCCGCATTGAAGGCCAAGAGCTGCTGGATGGCCGCCTCGATGGCGGCCGGCAAATTGGCCAAGAGGGCAGGGAAGTTCTGGATGGCATTAGCGAGCGCTGCGGCGATCTCCTGCCAGTACACCTGCTGGTTGGCGATGATCTGGCTCAGGAACGGGAACGGGTTCGCCGACCAGGCATTGTAGAGGGCTTGCAGGTTGGTGGCCGTGTTGGAAAAGAGTTGCCCGTAGGCGCCGCCGGGAACGCCGGCGGCTGCGGCGGGGCCCAACAACCCTGGGGACAGAGCGGTCTCGAGCGCCTGCAGGCGGGGGACGTCGGCCACGATCCTGGACACGGCCTTCGCTCCCGCTCCGATCTGGTCGGACACGAGGGCCGCTGCTTCACCATTGGTGACAGCGGACACGCCGCTGCGCAGTGCGAGCTCGAGCGGCGCCCGGGCCGGCGCATTCACCGCGTTCACCAAATTCTTTCCGGCGTTGGCGATCTCGGTCTCAATGTATGCCGACGCGCCGCCGTTGAGCAGGCGCACGAAATCGGAATGAAACGTTGCCACCCGGGTGCTGATGGCTTGAAATTCCTGGCCGTGGGTGGCGAACAGCCGCGAGATGGCGATCGACACCTCGTCAGCGGCGGCGGCTGCGACGCCGGTCGTCGGGGCTGCCGCCGCCGCGGTTGCCTGCTCTAGAGTCGCACCGATGCCCGCCAGATTCCCGGCCGCAGAAGCCACTGTCTCCGGCGCTGCGACCACGAACGACACGAACTTTTCCTCTCGACGAACGTTCTGCGACTCTGGGTTGGCCTGTACCAAGGGTAGTGTGACCCGGCGTACCGCGTCGGAAGTTGCATGTCTTCAGATAATTAGTGTGAAAGTTGCACAAAATTGGTGTGAAAATCGCACGGAATTGCGCGTATTTGCGTGCCAATTGCACAATTTCGACAACAGAGGCGCTGGGCGTATGGTGCGCTAAGTTTCGGGATGCGTGGGCAGGGAGAAGTGTTCGAGGGGCACTTCGGGCCCGCGCGGAGTCTGTGTAGCAACGGGTGTCGTGATCCCGTTGATCACCATGCTGACGTTGGTGTTAATTCGCGTGAAGTTCAACGTCCCGTGTTGGAAGTTCTGCGTGATCCGCAGCGGCTCTTGTATTTCCGCGCTGGTTGGCAGTCCAAGCGGACCGCGTTCGTAGCTCAGGGATGCCCAGGCGTCGTAGATCGCGCCGGTGACTGGCTGAGCGCCGGTGATCGGCGACCAGTACATGGCCCCTTTGGCGAAAGTTGCGTAGCGCGCCCCGTCCATCGCATCCGCCTCCGGCGAGGTTGGCGCGCCCAGTACGCTGTTCATCCCGCCCAGCTCCTGCCATCGCTCATAGATTGCGCCACCCTCGAGCGCCTTGATCAGCTCCTCCGGAGGATCGTTGAAATGCGCGGCGATGTCGCGTATTTCGTCCATCAGCGCATAGGCGGCATTGCCTGGACAGTCGGTGTTGCCGACATCGCGGTGGGTAAAGATGGTCGGCAATTCCGCTATCGCGCCCCCCGGAACGGTGGTGTAGGTGCTACCCGTTGATTCCAGATCCACCTTGCTCTCGGGGTTGACGTCGTCCATACCTAGCCGCCAGCCAAGCAAGCGGCCAACCGTGCGGATCTGGATCGGCGTCGGGGGCTCGTCATCGAAGTTGCCGATCATGGCTACTCCCCAAGTGTCGCGGTTGAATCCGCCGGTGTGAAATCCTTCGACCGGTCTAGTGAGGCCACCGGAACTGCCCTCGAACACCTGGCCGTATTTGTCGACGAGTGCGTTGTAGGCGATATCGCACCAGCCCAGCGTCTTGCTGTGATACGTGTAGATGGCTTTGACGATCCCCGCGGACTCCAGCGGCGAGTAGTCGTTGCTGCCCGCAGTGTGGTGGATGACCGCTGCGCGCACGCTGCGGTCGTACTGCGGCATACCGCATCGCAGGGACTCGTCGGCGCCCCATTCCGCGCGGCTGATGATGGTCGGCGGCTGGCCCGGCATGAGCACGCCCGTCGGCGGTGTCCACTGCGTTCCGGTGGGTGCCAGCGGCGGCGAGATGAGAATCGCGGAGATGTTCTGGCCGAAAGGCCGTTCCTTGGTCGCCGGTAGGTATCCCAGAGCGTGCCCGTCCGGCGAATCGCCCGGTGGTGCGCCTGCCGGCGGCTGGGTCACGGGCGCGTCGATCGGCCGGGTCACCGCGATCTGAACGGTGTTGGTGGTGCCGACGAACACCGGGTCGGTGCTGCGGGGCGTCTGATCGGGGCTACTTGGCGCGGTCTCGTCGTCGATGCCGGAGGGATACGGTGCTGCCGTTTCATACTCTGTCTGGTACCAGGGCCCCCAGGAGCCGTCGGGGAGCTTGGCGCGCACCCGGGTTGATGTGCCGGCCAGGTCGCCGGCGAGCGCCACCAGTGAAAACGGTGTCTGCTGAGTGAGTTCGCGCACGGTGACACCACCGCCAAGGCCGACCAGGGGCTGCTCGGCGATCTTGGTGTCGGGCGGCCGGGGTGGCTCGTGGGTGCGGGGCTGCGGACGGTTGTACATCCACGCAACGATCACGACGGTCGTTGCGATCGCAGTAAGCAGCATCGTCGGTGCACGGCTGCGAGAGGGCACCACGTGATGTTACGTGTGTTTCTTTTGTTATTTGTGAGGCGACACGGTATGGGTATGCGAAACCTGTCGACGACACCGCAGAGGATGATTTGTTGGACGGGATGCTGGGTCCTGGTCCAACGCGACTCTGCGGTGCCGTCAGGTGACAGGCTCGGGGCGCGGTCTCCGTTTAGGTGACCGGCACGTTGATCGGGTCTATTGGCGGCAGCGCCCCATCGGGGACGGGCACGACGGGCGGGACCGCTGCACCGGCGCCGGGGGCGACGGGCGGAAGCACCGCGGCGGGGCCGGCCGGCGGAAGGGCGGCCGGCGCGGCTGCGGCGCCGCCGTTCTGGACGGCCTGCATGATCGATGGCATCAGCACGCCCTTGAGCAGGTCCATGGCCTGTCCGGCGCCCAACTGATTGGCGATGTCCATGACATCGCTGACGAGCCCGCCACCGCCACTGGGAGCAGCCGCTGCGCCGGTCACCGGCATGCTCCCCAAGGTTGGATCACCAAGGATCGGGTAGGTGCCGTCCATACCGGGATCCAATCCGACTGGCGTGGTGATGGGCACCTCATTGGGTCCCATGGGTGAGATGAGCGCGGGATCCAGACCCGTCGGGCTGGTCAGGCCCGGTGCGACGCCTGTCGGGCTGGTCAGTGCCGGGTCGACCCCGGCGCCCGGGGTCGGAATCAGGGGAGTCCCGGGTTCCGCGGGGGTAATCGGTGTCAGCCCGGGCGACGCCAGACTTGGGCTAGTCAGGTCCGGACTGGTCAGGCCAGGGCTGGTCAGGTCCGGGCTGGTCAACCCTGGACTGGTTAGCCCCGGGCTGGTCAAGCCTGGGCTGGTCAGGCCCGGGCTATACAGGTCCGGACTGTCCAGGCCGGGCCCGTACAACCCCGGGCTTCCCAGGCCTGGGCTGAGCGAACTCGTGCCGGTGAGGGAAGGCACTGGGGGCAGGTTGATCCCAAACTGCGAGAGTCCCTGCGATAGGGCCGACATGAGTTCACCCGGCAGGTCGGTCAGTGACGCTGCCTGCGTGAACTCATGATGCTCGGGCGGTTTGGTGCCGTTCGTTGACTCGTAAACTAGGAAATACGCACAAGGACTCGCGACTGCCAGGGCGGCGACCGCGCTCATGGCTGTCGAGAGCTTGCGTCGGCGTCGGTTCGGCACGGAAGTCTCCTCAATGTGGACTATTCGTTTCGTTGGGTCCGCTCGGCCCCGAAGTCCCGGGTGCCTGGCGCGAACCCCACACGCTCGATGGTACGAGTGTGGCTTTTGTGACTAGAGTGGTTATATCGAATCGTGAGGCAATCGCGACCAAAGCTGCGGTCTTCGGTTACTCGACCTCG
Organism: Mycobacterium spongiae; assembly: GCF_018278905.1. Lineage (NCBI taxonomy): Bacteria > Bacillati > Actinomycetota > Actinomycetes > Mycobacteriales > Mycobacteriaceae > Mycobacterium > Mycobacterium spongiae. The sequence continues at coordinate 5,450,319 of NZ_CP046600.1, read as the reverse complement.
ACGGATCTCGCCGTCAGCAGGGCGTGGCCGGTTCCCACTCCGGGGAGCCGGCAAAATGGGGTTTTGCCAGCGCGGTCAGATACCCTAGGCAACCGATGACCGCTCGCTTTGACCTCTTCGTCGTCGGCTCCGGATTCTTCGGTCTGACGGTTGCCGAGCGCGTTGCTACCCAACTCGGAAAACGTGTGCTCGTCGTCGAGCGGCGCCCTCACATCGGTGGCAACGCCTATTCCGAGCCCGAGCCGAGCACCAGCATCGAGGTCCACAAGTACGGCGCTCACCTCTTCCATACCTCCAACAAGAGGGTCTGGGACTATGTGCGGCAGTTCACCGAGTTCACCGACTACCGGCACCGGGTGTTCGCCATGCACAACGGCCAGGCCTATCAGTTCCCGATGGGACTTGGGTTGGTGTCGCAGTTCTTCGGCAAGTACTTCACCCCCGCGCAAGCGCGGCAGCTCATCGCTGAGCAGGCTGCCGAAATTGCCACCGCGGACGCGCAGAATCTCGAAGAGAAGGCCATCTCACTGATCGGCCGGCCGCTCTACGAAGCGTTTGTCAAGGGTTACACCGCCAAGCAGTGGCAGACCGACCCCGCCGAGTTGCCGGCTTCCATCATCAGTCGGCTTCCAGTGCGCTACACCTTTGACAACCGGTATTTCAGCGACACCTACGAGGGCCTGCCGGTCAACGGTTACACCGCTTGGTTGACCAACATGGCGGCCGACGACCGGATCGAGGTCAGGCTCAACACCGACTGGTTCGATGTTTGCGACGAGCTGCGCCAAGAATCCCCCTCGGCGCCGGTTGTCTATACCGGCCCCTTGGACCGCTACTTTGACTACGCCGAAGGTCGCCTCGGCTGGCGCACCCTGGATTTCGAGGTGGACGTGCTGCCCATCGGGGACTTTCAGGGCACGGCGGTCATGAACTACAACGACCTCGATGTCCGCTACACCCGCATCCATGAATTCCGCCACTTCCACCCCGAGCGCGACTATCCGACAGACAAAACGGTGATCATGCGGGAATACTCTCGGTTCGCCGAGGACGACGATGAGCCCTACTATCCGATCAATACCGAGGCCGACCGCGCCCTGGTCGCTGCGTATCGGTCCAGGGCGAAGTCCGAGACCGCGTCATCGAAGGTGCTGTTTGGCGGCCGGTTGGGCACCTACCAATATCTGGATATGCACATGGCCATCGCGAGCGCATTGAACATGTACAACAACGTCTTAGCGCCGCATCTGCGCGACGGCGCCCCGCTGCAGGAAGAAGGTGAGCGCGCATGCGCGCCGGCGAAGCAGGCGAAGCGATGAGATGGGGGTTCGCCCCTGTGTGTGGGCGGTACCCCCACCCGTGTGCGCAGGAGAGCGGCGCTCGATGACAGCGGTGAGCCTGCTTTCGCGAATCATCCTGCCGCGTCCCGGCGAACCCCTCGACGTGCGCAAGTTGTATCTCGAGGAGTCGCCGACCAATGCGCGGCGCGCACATGCCGAAACCCGCACCTCGCTGCAGATCGGTGCGGAGTCGGGTGTGTCGTTCGCGACGTACTTCAATGCGTTCCCGGCCAGCTACTGGCGACGCTGGACGACGTGCACGTCGGTGGTGTTGCGGGTCGAGCTGGCCGGAGCCGGACGTGTCGATGTCTACCGGAGCAAAGCCACGGGAGCGCGCATCTTCATCGAAGGTCGCGCGTTCGCCGGCAGCGAGGATCAGCCTCAGGCGGTCGAGGTCGAGGTCGGGTTGCAACCCTTCGAGGACGGCGGCTGGATCTGGTTCGACATCACCACAGACACCGCGGTCACCGTGCACAACGGTGGTTGGTACGCCACTGGTCCCCCTCCGGTGAAGGCCAACATCGCGGTCGGCATTCCCACGTTCAATCGCCCCGGCGACTGCGTCAATGCACTGGCCGAGCTCACTGCGGACCCGCTCGTCGACGAGGTGATCGGGGCAGTGATCGTGCCCGATCAGGGTGTGCGCAAGGTGCGCGATCACCCTGAATTCGCCGCCGCTTCGGCCCGACTGGGCAATCGGCTGTCGATCCACGACCAGCCCAATCTGGGTGGTTCCGGCGGCTATAGCCGGGTGATGTACGAGGCGCTGAAAAACACCGATTGCCAACAGATCCTGTTCATGGATGACGACATCCGAATCGAGCCCGACTCGATCCTTCGGGTGTTGGCCATGCACCGCTTCGCCAAAGCCCCGATGCTGGTGGGTGGGCAGATGCTCAACCTGCAGGAGCCATCGCACTTGCACATCATGGGTGAGGTCGTCAACCGGGGAAACTTCATGTGGACTGCCGCACCGCATACGGAGTATGACCACGACTTCGCCGAATATCCGTTGAACGACAAAGACAATAAAGACAAGAAAGACAAAGAGGACAAAAGCAAGCTGCTGCATCGACGCATCGATGTCGACTACAACGGCTGGTGGACATGCATGATCCCGCGGCAGGTTGCCGAGGAGCTGGGTCAGCCGCTGCCGCTGTTCATCAAATGGGACGACGCCGACTATGGTCTGCGCGCCGCCGAGCACGGGTACCCGACCGTCACACTGCCCGGCGCCGCGGTGTGGCACATGGCCTGGAGTGACAAGGACGACGCGATCGACTGGCAGGCCTATTTCCACCTGCGAAACCGGCTGGTCGTCGCGGCGCTGCACTGGGACGGTGATTTCACCGGCTTGGTCCGCAGCCACCTCAAAGCAACCCTGAAACACCTCGCTTGCCTTGAATATTCGACGGTGGCGATTCAGAACAAGGCCATCGACGACTTCCTCGCTGGTCCCGAGCACATCTTCTCGATCCTGGAATCGGCACTGCCGGAAGTGCATCGGATGCGCAAGGACTATCCGGACGCGGTCGTCCTGCCGGCGGCCAGCGAGCTGCCGCCGCCGTTGCACAAGAACAAAGTCATGAAACCACCAACGAACCCCGTGACCATCGCCTACCGGCTGGCGCGGGGGATACTGCACAATCTGCGGGTCGCCAACCCCGAACACCACCGCCGGCCGGAGTTCAACGTGCCGACCCAGGACGCACGTTGGTTCCTGCTGTGCACCGTCGACGGGGTTACCGTCACCACCGCCGACGGGTGCGGCGTGGTCTATCGGCAGCGGGATCGGGCCAAGATGGCCTGGTTGTTGTTGCAATCACTGCGCCGCCAGCGGCAGTTGTCGAGACGATGCAACGAAATGCGCACGATGTACCGCGCCGCGCTCCCGGTGCTGTCCAGCAAGCAGAAGTGGGAAACTGCACTGCTGCCAGCGGCGGGCGCTGCGGTCAACCAAGAGTCAGGGCATGGCTGAACCGGCCGCGCCGCACGGCGAAGTCGCCGCCATGGTGGCCGTGCAGTCGGCGCTGGCTGACCGGCCACAGGTGCTGGCCACCGCGCGCGGACTATCGCACTTCGGTGAACACAGCATCGGCTGGCTGGCTGGGTCGCTCCTGGGCGCGGTTCTGGTCCCCCGCCGGCGGCGGGTTTGGCTCGTGGCCGGGGCGGGCGTGTTCGCCGCCCACGCTGCCGCCGTACTGATCAAGCGGTTGGTACGCCGCCCACGGCCGCACCATCCGGCGGTTGTGGTCAACGTCTCCACACCCAGCCGGTTGAGTTTCCCGTCGGCGCATGCCACCTCGACGACGGCCGCGGCCATCCTCATGGGAAGGGCCGCGGGACTGTCCAAACGAGTGTGCGCCGCCACGGTGGTGCCTCCGATGGCGGTATCGCGGGTGCTGCTCGGGGTGCACTATCCCAGCGATGTCGCGGCCGGCGTCGCCCTCGGCGCCGCCGTCGCGGCGATCGCGATCCGAGCTGATGGGGCGCCAGAGAGATGAGCGGGTATGAGTGAAGACGTGGTAGTCAGACCTCCGGGCAATCTGGTCGCCGGGTTGGTCAAGGCGATTCGCCCGCGCCAGTGGGTGAAGAACGTGCTGGTGCTGGCCGCGCCGCTGGCCGCGTTGGGCGGTGGTGTCAAGTACGACTACGCCGAGGTGCTGAGCAAGGCTGGCGTGGCGTTCGTGGTGTTCAGCCTTGCCGCCTCGGCGATATACCTCATCAACGACGTGCGTGACATCGAGGCTGACCGAGAGCATCCCACCAAGAGATTCCGTCCGATCGCGGCCGGGGTGGTCCCCGAGTGGTTGGCCTACACCCTCGCGGCCGTGCTGGGCGCAACGTCTTTGGCCGGCGCCTGGTTGCTCACTCCGAACCTGGCCCTAGTGATTGCGGTCTACCTCGCTATGCAGTTGGCGTACTGCTTTGGTCTCAAGCACCAAGCCGTAATCGACGTCTGCATCGTGTCGTCGGCATACCTGATCCGTGCCATCGCCGGGGGGGCGGCTGCCGACATACCGTTGTCCAAATGGTTCCTCCTGACGATGGCGTTCGGGTCGCTGTTCATGGTCGCCGGCAAACGCTATGCCGAGCTGCAACTGGCCGAGCGCACCGGCGCGGCGATCCGCAAGTCGCTGGAGAGCTACACCAGCACCTACCTTCGGTTCGTCTGGACGATGTCGGCCACTGCGGTGGTGCTGTGCTATGGGCTGTGGGCTTTCGAACGCGACGGTTATTCCGGGTCGTGGTTCGCGGTTTCCATGATTCCGTTCACTATCGCGATCCTGCGCTACGCGGTAGACGTCGACGGCGGGCTGGCGGGAGAGCCCGAAGACATCGCGCTGCGTGACCGCGTGTTGCAGCTACTGGCGTTGGCCTGGATCGCAACCGTAGGGGCCGCTGTTGCCTTCGGCTAGCCCCAATCTCACGGTTCGCCGCGCCGGGCCGCTGCCGCGTCGGCCGATGGTCAGACGGCCCAGATGGCCGGTGTTCCCCTACGAGCCCGTCGTCCGGGTCAGCCTGTGGCTCAGCGTGGCAGCGGTTGTCGTGCTGTTCGGCTGGGGGACGTGGCAACGACGCTGGATCGCCGACGACGGACTCATCGTGTTGCGCACGGTCCGCAATTTGTTGGCCGGCAACGGGCCCGTATTCAACGAGGGTGAGCGGGTCGAAGCGAACACGTCAACGATATGGACGTATCTGTTGTACGCGGGCGGCTGGGTCGGCGGTCCAATGCGACTGGAGTACGTGGCGCTGGCGCTGGCTCTGACGCTCTCCCTGGCTGGTGTGGTGCTGCTGATGCTGGGGGCCGGCCGGTTGTACGCGCCGAGCCTGCGGGGCCGCCGGGCGATCATGCTGCCGGCGGGGGCGCTGGTCTACATCGCGGTGCCACCGGCACGCGACTTCGCCACCTCGGGGCTGGAGACCGGGCTGGTGCTCGCCTATCTGGGGCTGTTGTGGTGGATGATGGTCTGCTGGTCGCAGGCCCTGCGAGCGCGTCCGGACGGCCGAGCGTTCATCAGTGCGCTGGCCTTCCTCGCGGGATGCAGCGTCCTGGTTCGGCCCGAGCTGGCGTTGATTGGCGGGCTGGCGCTGATCATGATGCTGATCGCGGCCCGCAACTGGCGCCACCGCGCGCTGATCGTGGCGGCCGGAGGATTGCTGCCGGTGGCCTACGAGATATTCCGGATGGGCTACTACGGGCTGCTGGTGCCGGGCACTGCACTGGCCAAGGACGCTGCCGGCGACAAGTGGTCGCAGGGCATGATCTATCTTGCCAATTTCAATCGGCCGTATGCGATCTGGGTGCCGGTCGTGATCCTCGTTCCGCTGGGTTTGCTTCTGATGGCGGCTCGTCGGCGGCCGTCGTTTCTGCGTCCGGCCCTGGCGCCTGATTACGGTCGGGTGGCCCGGGCTGTGCAAAGCCCACCGGCCGTGGTGGCTTTCATCCTCGTCAGTGGCCTGGTGCAGGCGCTGTACTGGATTCGCCAGGGCGGCGATTTCATGCACGGCCGGGTTTTGCTGGTGCCGCTGTTCTGTCTGCTGGCTCCGGTTGCGGTCATTCCCGTCGTCGTGCCCGACGGAAAGGACTTCTCCAAGGAAACCGGCTACTGGCTGGGTGGGGCGGTCAGCTTGCTTTGGCTTGGGGTTGCCGCCTGGTCGCTGTGGGCCGCCAACTCGCCCGGAATGGGTGACGACGCTACCCGGGTCACCTACTCGGGGATCGTCGACGAGCGTCGTTTCTACGCGCAGGCCACCGGACACGCGCACCCCTTGACCGCCGCCGACTACCTCGATTACCCGAGGATGGCGGCAGTCTTGAGAGCACTGGAAGACACTCCGGACGGGGCGCTGTTGCTGCCCTCCGGCAACTACAACCAGTGGGACATCGTGCCCATGATGCAGCCGGCACCTCCACCGGGTGCGCCCGCGCCCGGACCCAGCGCGAGCCCTAAGGCGGCCCGAGAGCCACAGCACACGGTGTTCTTCACCAACCTGGGCATGCTGGGTATGAATGTCGGACTCGATGTCAGGGTTCTCGACCAAATAGGGCTGGCAAACACGCTGGCGCAACACACCGACCGGCTCCAGCACGGGCGCATCGGCCACGACAAGAACCTGTTTCCGGACTGGGTGATCGCCGACGGTCCCTGGGTGAAGTGGTATCCGGGCATTCCTGGCTATATCGACCAGCAGTGGGTTGCACAGGCCGAAGCGGCCCTGGAATGCCCCGCGACCCGGGCGGTGCTGAACTCGGTGCGCGCCCCGATGAGCCTGCACCGATTCATCTCTAACGTCTTGCACTCCTACGAGTTCACCCGGTATCGAATCGACCGTGTTCCGCTCTACGAGCTCGTCAGGTGCGGGCTCGACATCCCTGATGTGCCTGGCTCGCCGCCTCCGGCGTGACCGGCGACGGCAATTCGCCGATTCCGAGCCACCGTGAGCCTGCTTGAGCCCGACCGTTTGGCTGGCTCGATTTCGGGGATCCACATATCGCCTCGCCAACTGACAGCAAGATCACACTTGGTTCTTCGGCGGCGGATATTCGATCCCGTGCGCGCGCGGAAAAGCCACTTCAGACCGTCTTTTCTCATCCGAAACTCCCTGCCAGGCAGTATCACAGGCAGTATCAGTGGCCACCGGATCGCGGATGCGGCGCCGCGTTCGATGACGGTGGACGCCGAAAGTTGTGGTTGACTACACGGGCGCTGCAGCGCCGCGCGCTTGCAGCATGACCTAATTCAGGATGCGCCCAAACCTATCTGGATGCGCTTACAGAATGAGAATGAGGGAAGCCAAGGATGAAGCTTGTTGACAGAGTTCGCGGTGCCCTAGCGGGCATGCCGCGCCGGCTCGTGGTCGGGGCCGTCGGTGCGGCCCTGCTGTCGGGTCTCGGCGTGGTCGGCGGCACGGCGACCGCGGGGGCGTTCTCCCGGCCCGGCCTGCCGGTTGAGTACCTGCAAGTTCCGTCAGCCTCCATGGGCCGCGACATCAAGATCCAGTTCCAGAGCGGAGGTGCCGATTCGCCGGCCCTGTACCTGCTCGACGGTCTGCGTGCGCAGGACGACTTCAACGGCTGGGACATCAACACCCCCGCCTTCGAGTGGTACTACCAGTCGGGGATTTCGGTGGTGATGCCGGTCGGCGGGCAGTCCAGCTTCTACACCGACTGGTACAAGCCGGCCTGCGGCAATTCCGGCTGCCAGACCTACAAGTGGGAGACCTTCCTGACCAGCGAGCTGCCACAGTGGCTGCAGGCCAACAAGCAGGTCAAGCCCACCGGCAGTGCGGCCGTTGGTCTTTCGATGGCGGCCTCTTCGGCACTGACGTTGGCGACCTACCACCCGGGCCAGTTCGTCTACGCTGGCGCGATGTCGGGCCTGCTGGACCCCTCTCAGGCGATGGGTCCGACGCTGATCGGTCTGGCGATGGGTGACGCGGGCGGTTACAAGGCCTCCGACATGTGGGGTTCCTCGGAAGAAGGCGCGTGGCAGCGTAACGACCCGTTGCTGAACGTTGGGAAGCTGATCGCCAACAACACCCGCTTGTGGGTTTACTGCGGCAACGGCAAGCCGTCGGATCTCGGTGGCAACAACCTGCCGGCCAAGTTCCTCGAAGGCTTCGTGCGGACGAGCAACATCAAGTTCCAGGAGGCCTACAACGCCGGTGGTGGCCACAACGCGGTGTTCAACTTCCCGGACACCGGCACCCACAGCTGGGAGTACTGGGGCGCGCAGCTCAACGCTATGAAGCCCGACCTGCAGCGAGTCCTCGGTGCGACACCCAACACGGAGACTGCCCAGGGCGTCTAGGCAGCAACGCACCAACACGTCTCACGGCGGCGGCCCTTCGGGTCGCCGCCGTGAGGCTTTCCCTGTCTGGTCTATCTCTAGTCTCGAGATCCTGTCTCTATCTCCCGCCGTCCGGTTGTGGTTAGCTACCTGCGGGCCGGAGTTTGCCACGAGGGCTAACCGCTGTGTGCGCACACGGCGGCGGACGATGGAGGTGGACATGAAGGGCTTGTCGGCGCTGCTACGGATGCTGGGGGTTGTCGTACTGGCGGTTGGCCTCGGCGTGACCACGGTGACGGCGGGATCGACGGCGACTGCCGCACCGTACGAGACACTCATGGTGCCGTCGGGAGCGATGGGCCGCGATATCCCGGTGGCTTTTCTGGCCGGCGGGCCGCACGCGGTGTACCTCCTGGATCCCTTCAATGCCGGCCCGGATGTCAGCAACTGGGTCACCGTGGGTAACGCGATGAACACCATGGCTGGTAAGGGGCTCTCGGTCGTCGCACCCGCCGGCGGTGCCTTCAGCATGTACACCAACTGGGAGCAGGACGGCAGCAAGCAATGGGAGACCTTCCTGTCCGCTGAGTTGCCCGATTGGCTGGCAGCGAACAAGGGTCTGGCGCCCGGTGGTCATGCCGCGGTGGGGGCCTCCCAAGGGGGCTACGGGGCGATGGCGCTGGCGGCCTTCCATCCCGACCGTTTTGGCTACGCCGGATCGTTGTCGGGCTTCTTGTACCCGTCAAACACCGCCACCAACGGTGCGATCGCGGCGGGGATGCGGCAATTCGGCGGCGTGGACACCAATGGGATGTGGGGAGCCCCACAATTGGGCAGGTGGAAGTGGCACGACCCGTACGTGCATGCCGCACTGCTGGCACAGAACAACACCCGGGTTTGGGTCTTCAGCCCGACCAACATCGGCTCGAGTGATCCCGCCGCCATGATCGGCCAGGCGGCCGAGGCGATGGGCAACAGCAAGATGTTCTACACGCAATACCGCAGGGTGGGCGGGCACAACGGTCACTTCGACTTTCCCGGCGGCGGCGACAATGGCTGGGGAAGCTGGTCAGGCCAACTGGGCGCGATGTCGGGCGATATCGTCGCGGCGATCGGCTAGCCAGGCGGTCCGCAGCGAACGAGCACGACGGCGCTAGCCGGGCCGTCGGTACTGACGGCGTCGCTCGAGCGGCCGGTACCGTATAAGAGAGAGCAACAGACGGGCGGGGCCGCGCCACCACGCGGCTCAGGTGAGTGAGGGCGCGACGGTGCGCATTTGCCGCCGCCTAGGGTCTTCGTGCTGAGCCCTACCCAGAGCCCTACCCAGCCCAATCCTGGGACCCACCGAATCTGCTAGCAGGAGAACATGGCCAGCAACGCCCGGCGCAAACGCCACCGAATCCTCGCCTGGACCGCAGCCGTCGCGATGGCGTCAGTCGTGGCGCTGGTCATCGTCGCGGTGGTGATCATGCTTCGGAGTCAGCAGTCCCCGCCGAGTGCCGTGCCGCCAGGCGTCCTGACGCCGGGTCCCACGACGTCCCACCCCCGCAAGCCGCGACCGGCTTTTCAGGACGCGTCCTGCCCTGATGTGCAGCTCATCTCCATTCCGGGCACCTGGGAGTCGTCGCCGCAGGACGACCCCCTTCATCCGATACAGTTTCCGAAAGCGTTGCTGCTCACGGTGACTGAGCCGATCGCCGAACAGTTTCCCGAATCCCGGGTGGAGACGTACACCGTGCCCTACACCGCGCAGTTTCACAATCCGCTGAGCGCTGACGGTCAGATGTCCTACAACGACAGCCGGGCAGAAGGCACCCGGGTGGCGGTCAAGGAGATGACCGCCATGAACAACAAATGCCCATTGACCAGCTACGTGCTGATCGGCTTCTCACAGGGAGCGGTGATCGCCGGCGACCTTGCCAGCGATATCGGCAATGGACGCGGACCCGTCGATGAGGACCTGGTGCTCGGCGTGACCCTGATTGCCGACGGCCGTCGCCAGCAAGGAGTGGGCAACCAGATCCCTCCCGACCCTCCAGGCGAGGGCGCCGAGATCACTTTGCATGAAGTGCCGGTGTTGGCGGGTCTTGGCTTGACCATGACTGGCGCGCGCCCGGGCGGTTTCGGTGCGCTCGACGATCGGACCAACGAAATCTGCGCCGCGGGTGACCTGATCTGCGCGGCCCCGGCGGAGGCGTTTAGCCCCGCCAATTTACCGACCACGCTGAACACCCTCGCTGGCGGTGCCGCGGGGCCAGTCCATGCGATGTACGCCACGCCCGAGTTCTGGAATTCGGACGGAGAGACGGCGACCCAATGGACATTGAACTGGGCAGAAAAGCTGATCAAGAACGCACCGCACCCTAAGCACGGGTGAGTGCTTCGGCGGCGCCCACTCAAGGGTGACTTGAGGGTTTTATCGAGCACCGGACACAGCTTTCAGTGCACCGATACTGGCTCGATCAGCGGTAACGTGTGATTTGGTCTGCCGCGCCCCTCCCCGTAACATTAAGAGGAATTTAAGAGCATGGTGATGACCCGTTCGGGTCCAAACTGGCAACGGATGGTGCCCGCAGTAGCGAGTTCCGCTGGTGTCGGTGCGCGGAGCTGTAATTGTCGGCGGAGCCGGCACCGAGATGCGTTGTGACAGGAGAGAGTGGGATGGCGTACCACAACCCGTTCATCGTGAATGGGAAGATCCGGTTTCCGGAAAACACCAACCTGGTTCGTCACGTGGAGAAGTGGGCGAAGGTTCGTGGCGACAAGCTGGCCTACCGGTTCCTGGACTTCTCGACTGAACGCGACGGCGTTGCGCGCGACATCCTGTGGTCGGAATTCAGCGCGCGCAACCGCGCGGTGGGAGCACGTCTGCAGCAAGTCACTCAGCCGGGCGACCGTATCGCCATCCTGTGCCCGCAGAACCTCGAGTACCTCATTTCCTTCTTCGGCGCGCTCTACTCCGGCCGGATCGCGGTGCCGTTGTTCGACCCGGCTGAACCTGGGCATGTGGGCCGGTTGCACGCGGTGCTCGACGACTGCACGCCGTCGACCATCCTGACCACCACCGAGTCCGCCGAGGGTGTCCGCAAGTTCATCCGTAGTCGTGCGGCCAAGGAGCGGCCCCGCGTCATCGCAGTCGATGCGGTGCCCACCGAGGTCGCCGCCACCTGGCAGGAGCCCGAGGCCGACGCGGACACCACCGCTTACCTCCAGTACACGTCGGGCTCGACCCGAACGCCGACGGGCGTGCAGATCACCCATCTGAACTTGCCTACGAATGTGGTGCAGGTGCTTAATGCCCTAGAGGGACAAGAGGGTGACCGCGGCGTCAGCTGGCTCCCGTTCTTCCACGACATGGGCCTGATCACGGTGCTGCTCGCATCGGTGCTGGGGCACTCCTTCACCTTCATGACGCCCGCGGCGTTTGTGCGCCGGCCCGGCCGTTTTCTCCGCGAGCTCGCTCGCAAACCCGGCGAGACCGGCGGCACGTTCTCGGCCTCGCCGAACTTCGCGTTCGAACATGCCGCGGTGCGTGGGCTGCCCCGCGACGATGAGCCGCCACTGGACCTGAGCAACGTCAAGGGGATCCTCAACGGCAGCGAGCCGGTGTCGCCGGCCTCGATGCGCAAGTTCTACGCCGCGTTCGCCCCGTACGGATTGAAGGAGACCGCGATCAAGCCGTCGTACGGTCTCGCCGAGGCGACGTTGTTCGTCTCGACTACGCCCATGGATGAGGCACCGACGGTCATTCATGTCGACCGCGACGAGCTGAACAAGCAGCGGTTTGTCGAGGTGCCCGCCGACGCGCCGAATGCTGTTGCGCAGGTCTCGGCCGGCCGAATCGGGGTGGACGAATGGGCGGTCATTGTCGACGCGGACACTGCCAGCGAGCTGCCGGACGGGCAGATCGGGGAGATCTGGTTGCACGGCAACAACCTGGGTAGCGGCTACTGGAACAAGGAAGAAGAGACCACCAAGACCTTCAAGAACATTCTCAAGTCGCGAATCAGCGAGTCGCACGCTGAGGGGGCCGCCGACGACGGGCTATGGGTACGCACCGGCGATTACGGCACGTACTTCAGGGGGCACCTCTATATCGCGGGCCGGATCAAGGACCTGGTCATTATCGACGGGCGCAACCACTACCCGCAGGACCTGGAGTACACCGCGCAGGAGTCGACCAAGGCCTTGCGTGTCGGCTATGTCGCCGCTTTCTCCGTGCCGGCCAACCAGTTGCCCGAGTCGGTGTTCGACGACCCGCACGTCGGCCTGAAATTCGACCCCGAGGACACCTCCGAGCAGCTCGTGATCGTCGGGGAGCGCGCGGCTGGTACGCACAAGCTCGAGCATCAGCCCATCGTTGACGACATCCGAGCGGCCATCGCCGTCGGCCACGCGGTGACCGTGCGCGACGTGCTGCTGGTGTCGGCCGGCACGATTCCGCGAACCTCCAGCGGGAAGATCGGCCGCCGCGCGTGCCGTGCGGCATACCTCGACGACAGCCTGCGCAGCGGCGTCGGTTCCCCAACGACCTTCGCCACGTCGGACTGAGCCGGGTGACCATGGCTGACACAGACGATATCCAGGACAACTCAGACGCCCAGAACCAGCAGCTAGACGGTACCGCCGCCGGCTCCGAGGGGGCGGACGCACCGGCCACCAACGCCGAGATGACCGTTCCCCAGATGCGCCAATGGCTGCGCGACTGGGTGGGCAGGGCCGTGGGCAAGCCGTCGGATCAGATCGATGAATCGGTGCCGATGGTCGAGCTTGGTTTGGCGTCACGGGATGCGGTCGCGATGGCCGCCGACATTGAAGACCTGACCGGTGTCACTCTGTCTGTTGCCGTGGCATTCCAGCACCCGACCATCGAATCGCTCGCGACGCGGATCATCGAAGGCGAGCCCGAACGAGCCGACGACGGCACCCAGGACGAGGATTGGTCCCGCCCCGGCCCCGCCGAGCGGGTCGACATCGCAATCGTGGGCTTGTCCACCCGTTTTCCTGGCGAGATGGACAGTCCGGCCCAGACCTGGGAGGCGCTGCTCGAAGGCCGCGACGCGATCACCGACTTACCCGAAGGCCGCTGGGCGGAATTCCTCCAGGAGCCACGGTTGGCCGAGCGCGTGGGCAATGCCCGCACCCGTGGGGGCTACCTCAAGGACATCAAGGGCTTCGATTCCGAGTTCTTCGCGGTCGCCAAGACCGAAGCCGACAACATCGATCCGCAGCAGCGAATGGCGCTGGAGCTGACCTGGGAAGCTCTCGAGCACGCCCGCATCCCGGCGTCCAGCCTGCGCGGCGGGGCCGTCGGCGTGTATGTCGGCAGCTCCACCAATGACTACAGCTTCTTGGCCGTCTCCGACCCCACGGTCGCACACCCGTATGCGATCACTGGCACCAGCAGCTCGATCATCGCCAACCGGGTGTCGTACTTCTATGACTTCCGGGGGCCGTCGGTCACCATCGACACCGCGTGTTCGAGTTCGCTGGTGGCCATGCACCAAGGAGTCCAGGCGCTGCGCAACGGGGAATGCGATGTGGCGGTGGCCGGCGGTGTCAACGCGCTGATCACGCCCATGGTGACTCTTGGCTTCGACGAGATTGGGGCGGTGCTAGCGCCCGATGGCCGGATCAAGTCGTTCTCCTCCGACGCTGACGGCTACACCCGTTCCGAGGGCGGCGGCATGCTCGTGCTCAAGCGAGTCGACGACGCCCGCCGCGACGGCGACCAGATCCTGGCGGTAATCGCCGGCAGCGCGGTCAATCACGATGGCCGGTCCAACGGTCTGATCGCACCCAACCAGGATGCGCAAGCCGACGTGCTGCGTCGGGCCTACAAGGATGCGGGGATCGATCCGCGTCAGGTCGACTACGTCGAGGCGCACGGTACGGGCACCATTCTCGGCGACCCGATCGAGGCCGAGGCGTTGGGCCGCATCGTCGGCCGAGGGCGTCCCGCCGATCGGCCGGCGCTGCTGGGTGCGGTCAAGACCAACGTGGGGCACCTGGAGTCGGCCGCCGGGGCGGCCAGCATGGCCAAGGTGGTGCTGGCCTTGCAGCACGACAAACTGCCCCCATCGATCAATTTCGCCGGACCCAGCCCCTACATCGACTTCGACGCGATGCGCCTGAAGATGATCGACGAGGCGACGGACTGGCCACGCTATGGCGGCTACGCGCTCGCCGGGGTGTCGAGCTTCGGTTTCGGCGGCGCCAACGCTCACATGGTGGTCCGCGAGGTCTTGCCACGCGACGTGATGGAAAAGGCGTCACAGGAACCGGAGCCGGTAGCCGCCGACTCCGCGCAAGCGGCTGCGGCCGAGGCGGGTGCGTTGGAAAGTCACGCGCTGCGCTTCGACGAATACGGCGAGATCATCACCGACGCCGCCACGACCGAGGAGTCCGAGCCCGAACTGCCGGGGCTCACCGACGAGGCGCTACGGCTCAAAGAAGTCGCACTGCAGGAGCTCGCGGCACAGGAAGCCGAAGAGGGCGTCAAGCCGCCGCTGGTTCCGCTTGCCGTCTCGGCGTTTCTCACGTCCCGCAAGAAGGCTGCCGCGGCCGAGTTGGCCGACTGGATGCAGACACCGGAAGGCCAGGCGTCATCGCTGGAATCGATCGGCCGGTCGCTATCGCGGCGCAACCACGGCCGGTCCCGGGCGGTGGTGCTGGCCCATGACCACGACGAAGCGATCAAGGGTTTGCAGGCGGTCGCCGCGGGCAAGCAGGCACCCAACGTATTCAGCGTCGACGGGCCGGTCACCAACGGCCCGGTGTGGGTGCTCGCCGGGTTCGGTGCGCAGCACCGCAAGATGGGCAAGAGCCTGTACCTGCGCAACGACGTCTTCGCCGAGTGGATCGAGAAGGTCGACGCGCTGGTTCAGGACGAGCTGGGCTACTCGGTGCTGGAGCTGATCCTTGACGACGCACAGGACTACGGCATCGAAACCACACAGGTCACCATCTTCGCGATTCAGATCGCGCTCGGTGAGCTGCTCAAGCACCACGGTGCGGTACCCGGCGCGGTGGTCGGGCAGTCGCTCGGTGAGGCCGCGTCGGCCTACTTCGCCGGCGGCCTGTCGCTACGCGACGCCACCCGCGCCATCTGCTCGCGCTCGCATCTGATGGGCGAGGGCGAGGCGATGCTGTTCGGCGAGTACATCCGGTTGATGGCGCTGGTGGAATACTCCGCTGACGAGATCAAGACGGTGTTCTCCGACTTTCCCGATCTCGAAGTGTGCGTCTACGCCGCGCCGAACCAGACGGTCATCGGCGGCCCGCCAGAGCAGGTGGACGCGATCATCGCCCGCGCGGAATCCGAGGGCAAGTTCGCCCGCAAATTCCAGACCAAGGGCGCCAGCCACACCTCGCAGATGGATCCGCTGCTCGGCGAGCTCACCGCCGAGTTGCAGGGGATCAAACCAATGAGCCCCACGGCCGGGATCTACTCGACGGTCCACGAGGGCAGCTACGTCAAGCCGGGCAGCGAGCCGATTCACGATGTCGAGTACTGGAAGAAGGGCCTGCGGCACAGCGTCTACTTCACCCACGGGATCCGCAATGCGGTCGACAGCGGGCACACCACCTTCCTGGAACTTGCACCCAACCCAGTGGCACTGATGCAGGTGGGTCTCACGACCGCGTCGGCCGGTTTGCACGACGCCCAATTGATCCCAACCCTGGCTCGCAAGCAGGACGAAGTCGAGTCGATCGTCTCGACGATGGCTCAGCTCTTCGTGTACGGCCACGACCTGGACGTCCGGACACTGTTTCCCCGGCCATCCTCGGGGCCAATTGGACCCGAGGACTACGCCAATATCCCGCCCACTCGATTCAAGCGGAAAGAACACTGGCTGGATGTGAACTTCTCGGCGGCCGCCAGCGCGGCGATCATGCCGGGGACCCACGTCGCGCTGCCGGATGGCCGCCACGTCTGGGAGTACGCACCCGGCGGCGCTACCGATCTGGCGTCGTTGGTGCGAGCCGCCACGGCCGAGGTGCTGCCGGACGCCCAGTTGACGGCGGCGGAGCCGCGTGCCGTGCCCGGCGAGGGCGCACGGCTGGTGACGACGATGACGCGCCACCCCGGCGGCGCGGCGGTTCAGGTGCACGCCCGCATCGACGAGTCCTTCACCCTCGTCTACGACGCGCTGGTCGCCCGTGCGGGCCACGAGGGCGTGTTGCCGACGGCGGTGGGTGCCGGTTCGGTGATCGCAGCCCCAACCGAGGCGACGGCGCCCGCGGAATCTTCCGCCGAAGACGACGACGCCGAGACGCTGGCAGACAGCCTGACCAACCGGTACATGCCGTCCGGCATGACCAGGTGGACACCGGATTCCGGCGAGACCATCGCTGAGCGGCTGGGCCTGATCGTCGGGTCGGCCATGGGCTACGAACCCGAGGACCTGCCCTGGGAGGTGCCGCTGATCGAGCTGGGTCTGGACTCGCTGATGGCGGTGCGGATCAAGAACCGCGTCGAGTACGACTTCGACCTGCCGCCCATTCAGTTGCAGGCCGTGCGGGACGCCAACCTCTACAACGTCGAGAAGCTGATCGAGTACGCGGTCGAGCACCGCGACGAAGTCGAGCAACTGGCTGAGCACCAGAAGACGCAGACCGCCGAGGACATTGCCCGGGAGCAGGCGGAATTGCTGTACGGGAAGGGCGGCGGCACCTCCGAACCAGCGGCGCCCGCTGCGGCGCCCGAGGTCACGGCGCCACCGCCGGCATCGGACCAGCCGATTCCGCCGCCGCCGACGGATCCGTCGGGTCCCGCAGGTGTGTCGGGCAACGGTGAGCAGCCGAACCTGGCCGCGGCGGCCGGTGCCCTCAACCAGGAGGCTGTGGCTGCGGCGCTGAACTCCGACGTGCCGCCACGAGATGCCGCGGAGCGGGTGACGTTCGCGACGTGGGCGATCGTCACCGGGAAGTCGCCGGGAGGGATCTTCAACACGCTGCCAAAGCTGGACGCGGACACCGCCGCAAAGATGGCGCAGCGCCTTGCCGAGCGTGCCGAAGGGTCGATTACCACCGAGGACGTGCTGGCGTCGTCGAACATTGAAGCGCTCGCCGACAAGGTGCGGGGTTTCCTTGAGGCCGGCCAGGTCGATGGGTTCGTCCGTACTTTGCGGGCGCGGCCTGAGGGCAGCGCCGGGGACGCCTCCAAGCCGCCGGTGTTCGTGTTCCACCCGGCCGGCGGCTCCACGGTCGTGTACGAGCCGCTGCTGAACCGGTTGCCTGCGGATACCCCGATGTACGGCTTTGAGCGAGTGGAAGGGTCGATCGAAGAACGTGCTGCCGCCTATGTGCCCAAGCTGATCGAGCTGCAGGGTGACGGACCCTACATTCTGGCCGGCTGGTCGCTGGGTGGCGTGCTCGCCTACGCATGCGCGATCGGATTGCGCCGCCTGGGCAAGGACGTCAGGTTCGTAGGGCTGATCGACGCGGTGCGTGCCGGCGAGGAGATCCCGCAGACCAAGGAGGAGATCCGTAAGCGCTGGGACCGCTATGCCCGGTTCGCGGAGAAGACCTTCAATGTCACCGTCCCGGAAATCCCGTACGAGCAGCTCGAAGAGCTCGACGACGAGGGGCAGGTCCGGTTTGTGCTCGAGGCGGTCAAGCAGAGCGGTGTGGAGATTCCGGCCGGGATCATCGAACACCAGCGCACGTCGTACCTGGACAACAGGGCGATCGACACCGCCCAGATCCAGTCCTACGAAGGGCATGTCACGCTCTACATGGCCGATCGCTACCATGACGACGCGATCATGTTCGAGCCGCGGTATGCCGTTCGCCAGCCGGACGGTGGCTGGGGCGAGTACGTCTCCGACCTCGAGGTCGTGCCGATCGGTGGCGAGCACATCCAGGCCATCGATGAGCCGATCATCGCCAAGGTAGGCGAACACATGACCCGCGCGCTGGAAACGATTGCGGGCTGAACGGCAGCCGGATACGTCAGAACAGGTCCAGAACCAGGTGAGGTAGGCAACTAGTGACGGAGATGGCGCCAGCTCCCATCCAGCACACCACCGCGGAAAAACTAGCTGAGCTGCTCGCTCGTCAGGAGTTGGCCAAAGAGCCTGGCGGTGAGAAGGCCGCCGCCAAACGCGATAAGAAGGGCATCCCGAGTGCCCGCGCGCGCATCTACGAACTGGTGGACCCGGGCAGCTTCATGGAGACTGGGGCGCTGTGTCGCACCCCGGGCGACCCCAACGCGCTCTACGGCGATGGTGTGGTCACCGGGCACGGGATGATCAACGGCCGGCCGGTGGGAGTTTTCTCCCATGACCAGACGGTGTTTGGTGGGACGGTCGGTGAGATGTTCGGCCGCAAGGTGGCACGGCTGATGGAGTGGTGTGCGATGGTCGGCTGCCCGATCATCGGCATCAACGACTCCGGAGGTGCCCGCATCCAGGACGCGGTCACCTCCCTGGCGTGGTACGCCGAGCTGGGTCGCCGCCACGAGCTACTTTCCGGGTTGGTGCCGCAGATCTCGATCATCCTCGGTAAGTGCGCTGGCGGAGCGGTGTATTCGCCGATCCAGACGGATCTCGTGGTGGCGGTGCGCGACCAGGGCTACATGTTCGTCACGGGGCCGGATGTGATCAAGGACGTCACCGGCGAGGACGTCTCCCTCGATGAACTGGGCGGCGCCGACTACCAGGCCAGTTACGGAAACATCCACCAGGTGGTGGAGTCCGAGACCGCGGCGTACCAGTACGTGCGCGATTTCCTGTCGTTTCTGCCGTCCAACTGCTTCGACACCGCGCCGATCGTGAACCCCGGCCTGGAGCCCGAGGTCACCGCCCACGACCTGGAGCTCGATTCCATCGTGCCGGACTCGGACAACATGGCCTATGACATGCACGAGATCCTGCTGCGGATCTTTGACGACGGCGACTTCCTCGATGTCGCGGCCCAAGCCGGACAGGCGATTATCACCGGCTACGCGCGGATCGACGGCCGCCCGGTGGGTGTGGTGGCCAACCAGCCCATGCACATGTCGGGGTCGATCGACAACGAAGCCTCCGACAAGGCCGCACGCTTCATCCGGTTCTGCGACGCGTTCAGCACGCCGCTGGTCTTCGTGGTGGATACGCCCGGATTCATGCCCGGGGTCGAGCAGGAGAAGAACGGGATCATCAAGCGCGGCGGCCGGTTCCTCTACGCGGTGGTGGAAGCTGACGTGCCGAAGGTGACGATCACGATCCGCAAGTCCTATGGCGGCGCGTACGCGGTCATGGGATCCAAGCAGCTGACCGCGGACCTGAACTTCGCGTGGCCGACCGCGCGGATCGCGGTGATTGGTGCCGATGGTGCCGCGCAGCTGCTGATGAAGCGCTTCCCCGATCCGAACGCGCCGGAGGCCCAAGCGATCAAGAAGACCTTCGTGGAGAACTACAACCTCAATATGGCGATTCCCTGGATTGCCGCCGAGCGCGGGTTCATCGACGCGGTCATCAATCCGCACGAAACCCGGCTGTTGCTGCGCAAGTCAATGCACTTGTTACGGGACAAGCAACTGTGGTGGCGGGTCGGGCGCAAGCACGGCCTGATCCCCGTCTAGACCTGGCCACCGACGCCTGCGAGACCTTTGCCCTCGTGTCGCCAAACGATCAGTAGGGTGGGCGCGGGGGGTGAGGAGACTGGCCGCGCGGCATGAAGATTCAGATCGGCTCGACGACAGTTACCTCGGTCTATGAGCAGGACGTCATCGGGTTGTCGAACACCATCCCGAGCGCAGCGCCCGACGCCCTTGCCGAACTAGCGTGGCTGGACGATCGTTTCGTCGATGCAACCGGTGAACTGCTTGGGGTCGTGCAGGCATTCGTTGTTGAGCACGGCGGCAAGCTTGTCGTGGTCGACACCTGTGTCGGCGATAACAAGGAAAACGTGGTGGTTCCCGAATGGGCGCACCGGCGGACCGGGTTCCTCGAACGCTTCCTGAAAGCTGGCTTCAACCCTGCCGATGTCGACGCCGTGGTGTGCACCCATCTGCACATGGATCACGTCGGCTGGAACACCTTCCTCGACGGCGACCGCTGGAAGCCGACGTTTCCCAACTCGCGATATCTCTTCGCTCGCCGGGAGCATGACCATTGGAGGGCGCAAAGTCAGTCGTCGCCCACTGATCCGAGCGATGTCGGCGGCGACCTGGAGCCGTGGGCGCAGCGAGTGAGTAAGACCCAGGTTGCTGTCTACCAGGAATCGGTGCAGCCCATTGTCGATGCCGGTCTTGCGCTGCTCGTCGACATGGACCACGTATTGGTACCAGGATTGCGGCTTGTCCCCACACCCGGGCACACGCCGGGCCATGTGGCAGTCGAAATCACCTCCGGCGGCGAGAAAGCGTTCCTCTCCGGTGACAGCTTCCACCACCCATGTCAGATCGCTCATCCCGAATGGGCCAACGCGGCCGATGAGAACCCCGCGGCCAGCACCGGCACGAGGCGCATGGTTCTTCACGAACTCGCCGATTCCGAGACGCTCTTCATTGGCAGCCACTTCCCGGAACCCGTCGCTGGCACCATCGCCCGCGACGCTGACTCCTACCGGTTCGACACCAGAGCCTGAACCGAGCACGCCGCTTAGCCGTCGGGTCCGAAACAGATCTCCTGAAGCTACGGATGGTCCGTGAAAGCACCGTCTGCGAGTTCGTCGAATCGATCCAGGGCCTCGTCCGTGTCAGCGTCGATGCCGCGCAGCGGCCCACGGTCGGCTAGATACCGGCCCGCGTACAGCCGGGCGACGAGCGCTTTTCGGTCGGTGCCGCGGGCTTCTCGTTCCCACGCGGTCTGCTCGGTGAGCAACGCAGCCGCGTAGACGTCGCCCATGAATTGGGCTAGCGGGAACAGCCGTGCCTCGGCCACCTGCCTGTCGAGTTTGGCCCATGCGGTGATTGTCGCATCGAGATCCTCGATGCGGCCGGTGACCAGGCGCGTCGTCTCGTCGTCGTTGGACACCGACACCGCATCACGCAGCCGCGCCAACAGGGTCTCGTGGGCCTGGTTCTGCTCGATACCCCGACGCACATCGAGACACAGGATGTTGTCGGGGCCCTCCCAGATGGTGTTGACCTGTGCGTCGCGCAGCAACCGCGCCACCGGCCAGCTTTCGATATACCCGTTGCCGCCGTGGATCTCGATCGCGTCTGATGCCGCGGTGATGCCCAGGCGGCAGACCTTCAGCTTGGTGACCGGCACGGCGATACGTTGTCGCATCCTCCGGGGCTGGCGGTGGTTGGTGGCGCCAGTGCCGTCGAACACCAGGGCTTGGGCGGCTTCAACGTCGACGATCAGCTCGGCCAGCTTGCGGCGCATCAGCGGTTTGTCGATCAGCGCCCCGCCGAACGCCTGGCGCTGCCGTGCGTAGCACAGCGACTCCACCAAGGCGCGGCGTGCGTTGCCGAGCGCGAAGAGCGCGATGCCTAGCCGCGCGGCGTTGGTCAACTCCATCATGCGGCCAAGGCCCTTGCCGTCGGACGGGCCGGCTGCGGCCTCTGGGCCGGTGGGCTCGCCGGACAGCAAGAACGCTTCGGCGTCGACGAATTCGACCTCACCGGACGCGACCGATCGGGTGCCGAGCTTGTCTTTGAGGCGACGGACCCGTATCCCGTTACGGGAGCCGTCGCGGCGGGTCCGCAACACCAGGAAATTGGCGACGCCACGGGTCGAATCCGGGGCGCCTTCGGGTTTGGCGAGGACGACGAATGCCTCGCCGGCGCAGTTCGATGCAAACCACTTGAAGCCGTTGAGCAGCCAGGCGCCGTCCCCGGCGCCGGTCCGTCGAGCCGTCGTCTCGAGAGCTCCCAGGTCGGAGCCCCCGGTTCGTTCGGTCAGCAGCTGCGCTGTTTCACCGGCCCATTCACCGGAATCGAACTTGGCCAGCACGTGCTCCCGCACGTCGGCCGGCGCGTACGCAGCTACCAGCGACTGCACCATGCCACCGCCGGTGCCGAGCGCGCAGCCCATTCCAATGTCTGCCTGGTTGAGCAGGTAGTTGGAGGCAAACATCGCCAACGACGAACTCAGCGAGGCCCGGCGGGCTTCGGTCCGCAGCGCGCTCTGGGCATCCAGCACCGCGCGTTTGGACTCGATGAATGAGGCGGGCATCACGACCTGGCTGATGTCGTGTCCCCAGCGGTCGTAGCGCTCCAGCCGGGGCGGATTGCGGTCGGTCTCGTCAGCCCACCGTGCGACCGGCCCGCCCATTAACTGACCGATGCGCGTCAAGTGCGGTTCCACCACCGTCAGCTCGTTGGGCTGCAGGTAGTACGCCATCGTGGCTTGCAGAGTGGGATCGGTGTGGTACCAATTGAGTCCTGCGGCACCGCGATAGCGGTCGGTTTGGTACCGCCGTGACTTCTCCGGCGTCGAGTAGGGCAACCGGTCGACGGGCTCTGGGTCGTACTCGCTCATGTCGCGAGTATTGCCGATTCAGCGCGCAATGAGGCAGACCTACAAGTTCTCGTGCGTCCTGAACGCAACCTCAGGCGGCGCGCGGAAGATCCTTGGCGGACCTTTCCGTTTGTGGCGCCGGTTGGTCGGGCGCCGACATCCAGCCGACGTAGGTCAGATATAGCCCCACCACGGCGAAGGCGATGCAGAGCGCGACCCACAGCCCTTGCGCGTCCATCATGGCGTTGGCCAGGGAAACGAACGCCTTGGGAAACGCCAGCAGCATGAGCCCGCGCAGCGTGATAAGCCAGCCGAAAAGCGACACAATGATCGCCGCGGCGCCCCGCCAGTACTGATGCGCGGCGACCATAATCAGGCCGAACACCAGAACGAAGGCGCCGGCCACCCAGGTCCACAGCGAATTCGCCTCAAATTGCGAGAGCAGCGCCGACATGTCCGAGGCGCGCGCCACGGCGGTGATGCAGACAATGACAGTAAAAGGACCGAGGACCCGAGCCAACATCTGCGTCCTTGGTTGTAACTGAGAAGTGCTCATGACCGTACCTCCATCTGACGAGCCATCCCAGACAACTTCTATCGGACCATGTGATTCAGCGTGAGTGATAGAGGCGGAAGTCCTCTATTGCGACATCGATCACCTATGGCCCTGGTCGGGCGTACCGGTACTGCCGCACACTCGTTTCGGCAGTTGAGGATTGCGGCAGCCGACAGGGGGTCGACAGTGAAGGCCGACGTGGGCGACTGGCTCGTGATCAAGGGCACGATCACGGATCAAGCGGATCAGCGCGGCCTGATCACCGAGGTCCGCGGCACCGACGGCGCGCCGCCGTATGTGGTGCGCTGGCTTGGCGACGGCCATGTGGCAACGGTGTTTCCCGGCCCAGATGCCCTCGTCGTCACGGCGGCACAACAGCAACACGCGGACGCCCGCGCCCGGCAGCGAGTCGCCTCGATGCAGGCCGAACTTGGTCACCATCCTCGTAGCGGCTAGCTCGAGGGAGAATCGCGCACGCCGCACGGTTACGGGGCGATGCGGATCTTCCCAGGTGACCACAGGCCGCTGCGGGTGGCGGTGCCCAGGTCGAGCCGCGCCGGCGGGGCATCCACGAGGGTGTCGAACTTGCGCAGCGACCCCCAGTCGCGCGCCCAGTCGCGGGACAGGTACGTGGCCATGACATGGGCGCGCAACAGCAGGTCGGTGATACCGAGCAGGCCGCCGTTGACGCCGTCTTCCCAGGTGTCGGTGTCCAGCTTCTTGGCCAGATAGTCGGGCGTGATCCGGAACTTCGGGATCTCGGTGACGCCGTTGACGTGCAACATCGGTTGCTGACACGGAAATGCCAGTCCGACAGCCCAATCCAGCAGAACTGGCTGCGTCGAGCCGACGTATTCCTGCAGCGAGCGCAGCTCCGGCACTCGCGGCGGGGTCACCGCGATCCAGTCCTCCGGCGTCAACGACAGGTCCTCGGCCACTACCCGGACCGCGACGGCGTCGGCGGGCATCTTGTCGCGGGCAAAGCGCAGATTACGCCAGGCCTTGGGTTGCTCTCCGAACAGATCGTCGGGGACCAGCCGCCCGGCGGGCACCAGCGGACCCCGACCGGGTCTGGCGTACTCCAGGACCACCGTCTGCCCGGGCGTGTACCCGTGCAAGACGCTGTTTCCGGCGATCTTGCCGGCGGCGGTGACCACGACCAGTGGGTGCCCGTCGTCTGGTTTCGGCAGCGGGTACCAGGCCGATGCGAGCTTGCTCTGTTGCTGCGGTCCGGTGGTGTACGTGCCGGCCAGCGGAACCCGTCCGGGATCGAGTTGGTAGGGCAGCGGCACCGTCGACCCATTGATACCTGGTGTCTTCAATGTGGTCGGAGCGTCCCAATCGTAGTCCGTGCCGGGCTGGTTCGGCTTCATCACGATCGCCTCGGCCACAGTGTGTTTCGGTACTCCGTTGGGCGAGAATCCCACCGGGTCGGTGCCGCCCAGTGGACCCAACGGACCCCAAGAACCCGAATGGTCGGGCAACGCCTGCATGTAGCCGGCGTTTGCGTCCGGTTCGACGAGCACGTCGTCGGCCAGGCCGCAGCCGCCCACAAAGGCCCGCAGGTTGGACCAACCATTGGAGTAGGTGGGGTACTGGCGCACGATCCCGGCCACCATCGATGCAACAAAGACCAGCGCCATGAACCCAGCGGCGATGGGCACCGGGGCTGAGGTCAATGCGCGGGCCAACCGGCCCTCGCCACTGCCGCGGGGAGCAAAATGCAGCCATGCCGCATACAGCACGGCGATTGCGAAGAGCGCGAAAAATATTGTGCTGACTGTAATTCCGGCGATCTTCGGCATCGTGCTGTTGAACGGCACGCCATAGCTGGAGACATACCACCAGCCGTTGGTGGTGGCGAAACACAACGCCAGCAGGAACAACAACGCCGCCAGGAATGCCATCCGGTTGCGTGACCATCGCAGCACCGATGGAGATACCAATACGGTCGCGAGCGCCGCCATCGCCGCACCCACCGCGGCGAAAAGGCCGAAGTGGTGCACCCACTTGGTAGGGGTGAACATCAGGAAGAACATGGTGCCGAAGATGACGCCCATCAGCCGCCACGCCGGCCCCCGCGCCACACCGGGAATCCGCTTGCGCCGCAACATGATGAACACGGCCGTGAAGAGGCACAGCGCGGTGATGAGGAAGCCGAATCGGCGCGACAGCGAGCCGTCGACGGTGGGCAGGATCAAATAGTAGTAGCGCAGGTTCTCGGTGTACCAGGCCTGGCTAGGTCCGATCTGGGTGCGAATCCTGGTGGCTTCCAACACCGTTGACAGGGACTGGTCGGCAAACACCACGGTGAGGATGATGGTGCCGGCGGCCAGCATCGGCGCCACCAACGGTAGCGTGCCGACCAGGCGATGGCGGCGCACCAAGATCCGCAGGATCGGCCGGCCGCCGGCTACCAAGGCGGCCACCGCAATCAGACCGGTGGGTTGCACACCCAGCGTGAACGCCGCGGTGACGATTGCCAGGGCCGCCGGGGTCAGGCGGCTATACCGCATGGACCGCTCGATCAGCACGTAGGTGACCAGCGAGCCGAGCGCGATGATCGGTTCCGGGCGAAGACCGTTGTTGAACGGCATCCACGCCGTCAGCAACACCATGCCGGCTGCCCAGGCGGCAGGCCTGCTGGCCGCGACCGCCGGCCCCAACCGGGGCAGCACCTCACGCGACAGCAGCAGCCAGCACACCAGACCGGCGAACAGGTCCGGTAGCCGCATCCACAGGCTGGCGTCGCTGACGTGGGTCATCAACGCCAGCAGGTTGTAGTACCAGCCGAACGGGTCCTCGGGGCTGCCGAACCAGCGGAAGTAATTGGACATGTAGCCGGCGCGTTCGGCGACCCGCGCCATGCCCAGGATGTAACCGTCGTCGGACGAGTTGGCCCCAATGAAGTGCCAGAGGAGGAACCCGAAGATCACCGTCGCGTCGGCCATGGTGAAGTTGCGCCAGCTCGCCGGGATCAGCCGGCGCATCCGGCGGCCGTCCAGCTGGTCGAGGCGCCACAACGCGACGAGCGCGACGACGGTGGCCACAATTGCACCGATGATGGCCAGTAGCTTCAGGTTCGTCGGTGCGGTGGAGAACCGGGTGTCGATCGTCGCCGAAAGCTGCAGACCCGGCGGAGCGGGACCGGCCAAGTCGGTGAATACTCCGACGATCTGCGGTCGCAGGTTCGGATCGGGGTAACCGCTGCGCAACGGCTGACCCGCTGGATCCTTGAGCCCGACAAAGGTGGCGAAAGTACCGGCGCGTGTGGAGGTGATCTCGATGCGCTCGCATTGTTGCGACACCACCCGGTCGCGCGGCACGGAAAGGATCACCACATTGCGGTCGGTGACGTCCACGCGGTCGCGGCTCACCACGAGGAATAGCGCCTGAAGGTTGGCGTCCTTGCCTTGCTTCGGCGCGGTGCCCAGCACCACTCCGCCCTTGGCCGGCATGTCTCGCACCACACTGCACGGCACGCTGGCCTTCAGGTCGACCGGCGTGAGTGAGATCAACGGCGCCGTCACGCTGTCGAGTTGCCCGTTTTGCGGCCAGTTGAGCATCGCGGTGGTCTGAACGACGGGCAGCAGCGGCGTGGCGACCGACAGCGCGAAGCCGATCAAGCCAGCGACCGTCGCCACCCAGCGCAGCAGTCGCACATTGCTCCGGGCGTGTTCGGGAGCCGCGGCGTTGGCCTGCTGGTGGTCGTTCGTGACACTCATGGGAGGGCCCTAATCGGTCCTTGCCGGCTCCAGCCGGGTACGGTGATCGCGCCTACATCGACGGCGGCTTCCGGTGCTTTCTCGGCCGGCACCAGGCGGTAGTACTGCTCCACCGATCCCCAGTCCCGATACCAGTCGCCTTGCAGATAGGTGGCAATCGTCGATGTTCGCAGCAGCGCCTGGGTGAACAGGAACGGACCGCCGGTCTCGCCGGACTGCCACAGATTCGACGACGCCGCCGTTTGCTTGTGGTCGGGCAGGATGCGGTACTGCGGGAGTTCGGCGATCCCCAGATGCTCGGAGAACGGCCGCTGGCAAGGAAAATTGGCCGCGGTGGCGATGTCCATCAGCACCGGAGTCCGCGACCCGATCAACTGTTGCAGCGTTTCAAGGACGGGCACTCGGGGCGGCGTAAACGCGAACCACTGTTCGGGGCTCAGGTTGGGGTCGTTGGCGACGATGCGCGCCGCGTTGGCCTCCGGCGGGGCCGACGCGAGCGGGAAGCGCAGGTTGCGCCATGCGGGGGGTGGCCCGATGTCGATCGGGAATTCCAGACCGAGGGGGGCGGTGGTGCCGTCGGGGCCGGTGACGCCCCACTGGATTCTTAACGACTGCCCGTAGATGAAGTCGCCGTCTTCTTTGTATGACCAGATTTCGCCGGCCGCGGTGACTACCACAAGTGGCCGGTCCGGAGCGCGCGGCGGCAACTGATACCACGCCGAGGTGGCCGTGGCGGCCAGGTCGTCGGCGCCGTAGCTGCCCATGACCGGGGTACGCGCCGGATCCAGCCCGAACGGCAGCGCCGCGTGCGACCCATTGATCCCGACCGGTCCCTTTCCGCCGGCGGTGCCGGCTGAGTCACTGATGGCGGCGTTGGGCTTGTTGGGTGACGCGTCGGAGTTGACCAGCCCCGGTTTGGTCACCACCGGGTCGGACTTGAGGTCCTCGCCCACGCCTTTGGGTGTGAAGCCGACGGGATTGCTGCCACCGAGCGGGCCGTCCGGACCGAAGGTCTGACCCGGAACGGGTGGCAGCAAGGAGGTATTGGGGTCGGGTTCGGCCAACACGGCGTCGGCCATCGCGCAACTTTGCGACGAGGAGGAGGTCGCCGACAGCGTCGCGGCCAGGTTGGCCTTGGCGGTGGTGTAGAGCGGGTAGCGGAACACCGCGGCCTTGGCCATCGAGCCGACTTCGCCCAGGACCATGATCACCGCGACCACCAGCAGCGGCGTGGACGCCAGAATGCGGTTGCGGCGGTTGTCTTTGACTTCGGTGTGCCCGGCGTAGTCCATCCGGAAGTGCTGCCAGGCGCCCACGAGGCCGGTGAGGATCGACAACACCAAGAGCATCGTTGTCACGGGGCGACCGGCGATGACTGGCTGGATGTCGTACCACGGCACCCCGTAGTTGCCGACATAGAACCACCCGTTGATGCCCGAGGTGGCCCACGCCGACAGGAACAGCAACGCGGTGACATACAGCGTCAGATTGCGGCGGCTATGCAGGCCGATACGGGCGAACGTGAACGCGGTGACGGCCCCGAGGGCGCCGGCCAGCCCGGCGAACGCGCCGAACTGTACGGCCCACTTGGTGGGCGTGAACGTCAGCAGCAGCAGACCCACGGCGGTGGTGCCGATCAACCGCCAGGCCGGGCCCGTGGCCAAACCGGGCACCCGGCCGCGGCGCAGCAGCACCACCAGCGCACCGAACAGGCACAGCAGCATGACCAGGACCGCGAATCGCCGCGACATCGATCCCTCGATGTTGGTCTCGACGGTGAGGAAGTAGTACCGCAGCAGGTCTTGGTACCAAGCGATCGTCGGCCCGACCTTGTACTTGATGCGCGCGGACTCGGCCACCGTGGCCAGCGTCTGGTTGCGGAACACCACCACAGTGATCAGCGACAGTGATGCCGCAAGCACCGCCAGGGGCGCCAACAGCCCATCGGAGGCCCGGCGCCGCCGGATCGGCTGGGCGACCGCGCGCGCACCGGTCAGCAGCGCGGCCACCGCGACCAGTCCTTGCGGCGCCAGCATCGCGGTGAGCATGGCCACGATGACGGCGACCGCGGCCGGAGCGAGTCGCTGCAGCCCGATCGCGCGTTCGACCAGCATCCAGGTCACGAGCGTTCCCAGCGCGATCAACGGCTCGGGCCGCAGTCCATTGTTGAACGGCAGCCAGGCGGCCAAGAACACCGCGCCAGCGGTGAAGACCGCCACCGGATTGGCTGCCAGCCCGCCGGTTCCCGGTCCCAGCCGCCGAAGAACGAAGCGGCTGATGATCAGCCAGCAGGCGATACCGGCCAGCGTGGCCGGCAGGCGCATCCACACGCTGGCCGTGCTCACCGAGGCCATGTCGGACAGCACACCGAGATACCAGTCGAAGGGTGCCTCGGTTGTCCCGAAGTATCGGTAGTAGTTGGCCACATAGCCGGCCGCCGGTGCGACGCGGGCGATGGTCAGGTTGTAGCCGTCATCGGATGAGATCGCGCCGATGAGGTGCCAGAGCAGCAGGGTGGCGATCACGCCGGCATCGGTGAGCCACGTCGCCACGCCGACGCGCCAGCAGGAGGGTCGGCGCACCCGCGGCCGATGTCGCGACAGCCAGGAGATCGGCGAGCGCCAGTTGCGCAGAGTGTCGCCGCCTCGGCTGAGCCGATCCAGGGCGGCCATGGCAAGGATGGCGCCGAGGACTGCCAGCGAACCCAGGACCATCACGATCGTCTTGAGGGCCGTCGGTCTCGTGATGAAGCGGGTGTCGATGTCCACGCGCGCCGACAAGCCGGGCTGGGCGGCGACTTTCATGTCGGTGAAGATCCCGCCCACCTGGGGTTTCTTTTCGGCGGGCAGTGTGCCGGCCGCGCCCGGGATGCCGACGAAGTCTGCGCCGGCTTGGCCAATGTCGGCCCAGATGTGCAGCACGCTGCAGCGGCCCGCCGCGATCTCCGAGCGGGGCGCCACCGCGGCCACCGAGTCGCGGAATGCGACGACGACGGTGTTCTTGTTGGCGCGCACGAAGAGCCCGCTCTTGCCGGTATCGACACCGTCGGCCGGGAGCGTCGACAACACCAGACCGCCCTTGGCGGGCAGGGTAGCCATCGCCGAGCAGGGGATGGAGATGTCCAGCGCTCGCGGCGCGCCGGACACCAAGGGGGCGGTGACTTGGGTGATGTTGCCGTTCGCGGTCGCGCCCTGGGGCCACAGGATCGTCGCCGTGGTCTGGGTGACCGGAAGCAGCGGAACGACGGCGCATGCCAGCAGCCCCACGATTCCGGAGACGACGGCTAGGAGGCGGGCGATCCGCGGAGACCGCTCATTTCCGTCGTGGGGCACGAGGCTCGATCGTAGGCGACGCGGCTACCTCCGGTGACGATGCGGGGCCGCGAAGGCGCACCGCAGACCCGAGGGCCAGGGACAGCTAGGGACAGCGCTATCCGCTCTCCCTTGGCGGACAAGAGAGATCGCAACACCACCACCACGCGCAGATCTTCGCGTAGTACTCAGGTTGCGGCAATGGCGAGGCGCCGCAAGACAGAATGCCGTTCATCGGGTCGGGACTGTATGGCACCGCGGTAACGAATTGATCGACCAACTCGGCGACCTGGCCGTCTACGCTGATCTCACAGTGCAGGTTCGCCGAATAAGGCGGCGGGATCCGCACTTGCAGACCCGCTTTGCTGGCATCGGCCAGCATGGTCGTGGTCATGAATTCGCGGCCGGTGGCGCTCAACGGCGCGGCGCTGGTGTATTTCTCGTTGACCATGAAGGTCGCTCGCCCGGGCACGCCGATCCCGTTGATCTTCGCGATGTAGGTGACGTTGTGGGGTTCTGCCAGTGCCGTCGCCGGAGCCAACAGCACGCCGATCGCGGCACACGTCAGGGCAGCGATTGCCGTCCATCTGCGCCTGGCCGAACTCATCACGACAAACACTACGCACTACCACCTGGGACGACCAGCACTTTTTCGCGGGGGCATCGCGTCATCGGGAGCGCCTCGGCAAGCCAAACAACGGATTTCAGCCATTGCTCACTCCCGGCCAATGCGGCAGGATCAACCGTGTCGTACCCCCTGTTCCTGCTAACTGGGTTGGGCTCTCGTTGGGTTCGAAGCACCGCAAAGCACGTTGGGCTTTCGATTGGGCTTTCAGTCGAGCGCGCATGGGGTCTGTCAGGCCGCCGACGAGCGCCCTCATGGTGAGCCGGGCCGGCGCCGCTGGCGGGAACACCTCGTGAACCGCAGGACATTCCTGGCCATGATGGGGGCCACGACTGCCGCAGGCATGGCCGGGACCGCGTCGGCTCCAGCGAAGTCCAGCGGTGAAGAGCTGCGCGACCTGCCCGAGGTGTCCAGCGTGAACGGTGTCTTGGACACGCAGCTGGACATGGTCACCGTGCCGATTCCGCTGGGGGGTCGAACGTTGACCCTGGAGACCTACAACGGCCAGCTGCCCGGACCTGCCCTGCGGGTGCGGCCGGGGGACAACCTGCGAATCCTCCTCAAGAACCTCATGGTTCCGGTGGGGATCCCCGAGAACAACGTGTTTCTCCTGCCGTACTGCGCCTCCAAGTCCGACGACACGCGCTATGACACCCGGCGCGCATGCCTGCACGATCTATGGAACAAATGGGAGCGAGGCCAAACTCTGCTGCAGGAGTTCGTGGACACGAACCTGCACACCCACGGGTTGGCGGTGTCCCCGAAGGACCCGGGTGACAACGTCTTCCTTCGGTTGGGTCCGCTATCGGAGCACCAGTACTCCTACAACATCCCCACCGACCAGCCGGCCGGGCTGTATTGGTATCACCCGCATTTCCACACCTCAACCGCGCATCAGGCGTGGAACGGGCTCTCTGGCCCGATCATCGTCGAGGGCGACATCGACGCCGTGCCCGAGCTTGCCGAAATGCGCGAGCGAACCATCGTGATCAACGAACTCTGGATCGCCGATGACAGCGGGGAGGTGCCGTTCACTTCGGTGATCCCTACGGTCGGCCCGGTGCCGTTCACGTCCATGCCGGCAGTGCCGGGGAGCATGTATTTTCCGGTCAACGGCCAGTTGATCCCGAACATCACCATGCAGCCAGGCGAGGCGCAGCGCTGGCGGGTGCTCAACGCCTGTCCACATCGGTCGATCTGGCTGCACATCGAGGGCCACACCATGGCGCAGATCGGCACGGACGGAGTTCCCTACTACGAGCCGAGAACCCGACCGCACATCCTGTTGGCCTCGGCCAACCGGGCCGAATTCATCATCAAAGCCAAGGAACCCGGCCGGTACCGGATCTACGCCGAAGCCTACGACCAGGGCCACCCCGGCGGCCCGCGCCCTTACCTGCCGTTGGCCACGTTGGTGGTTCGCGGCGACCGCGTTAACACCCCGATGCCAACGACGCTGGTGGAACCGCTGCGGATGCCCGACCTTCCGGTGGCGCGGCGGCGCACCCTGGTGTTCTCCGGCGACGTCACCGGGCGGACCGGCCTCGGGGTGCAATTCTTGATCGACGGCCAGGAGTACAACCACGAGCGCATCGATCAGGAGGTCGAGGCCGGCACGGTCGAGGAGTGGACGATCGTCAACGACGACATCTTCCAGCACCCCGTCCACATCCACGTCAACCCGTTCCAAATCGTGGACATCCACGGCATCCCGCCGGGCGACACGAGTTGGGTAGCGGCACGGGAGTCGGACATCTGGTGGGACACCTTCCGCATACCCCCGTTTGGCCGGTACACGTTACGCACCTATTTCCGCCCGGATGTGACCGGCAAGACCGTCTACCACTGCCATATCCTGCCGCATGAAGACCGGGGGATGATGGGCAACCTTCTCATCTCGCCGAAGCCAGAGCCATGACGCAGCGTCGTGCACTGCTGATCGCGCTGGTGGCGGTTGTCCTGTTGGCCACGGGGCCGGCCACTGCAGATCCCGCCCAGCTGCCGCTGCACAACCAGGGCTTCTACGTTTTCAACCAACAGCACCGGGACAATCTCAGTTGGTGGAACAGGACCTGGCTTCCCCAGCTCGTGCCCAAAGGAGCCCTGATCCAAGTGCAGCTCCCCGGCGATCCGATTCGCTGGATACCTTATAGCGAGCCGGACTGCCTACCCAGCCCAGGATGGTATTGGGCGCATATCAGCGACCCCAACAGGCACCATCATGTGCCGGCGGAACTGCTTCTCCAGTACGACGTCGAAAACGAGGAGCGCTACCGGGAATCGGCTAATCCCAACGAATTCCCCGGGGTTATCGTCCCCTTCGAAGACCGGGTGTTGGGCAGTTCGACCGTCACGGTCTTCGACTATCGACTCGATACCGAAGACCCCGACGACTATTGGGCGGGACGGGGGCTGGCGACGATCTGCCTACGTCCTGACCCAATCCCGGAAGACGTGAAAGTGCTGGGTTTTCCGCCCGAAACTCCGCCGACATTCGTACTCACGCTGGTCGTGGGCGTGCGCCAATGGTCACTGGGCAGTCCACTGCAGCCGACCCCGCTCCCACAGCCACCGGAAGTGCGCCCGGACCCGGGCGGGCCGCTGGGACCGAACGACGTTCCCGCGGACGAACCCGGCTAGCCGCGCGCCGCCAATTCGCTGATGCCCAAGAGGTTTTCGGCGGTCGCCGAAGCGATCAAAGCAAGCACACCCCGATCGGTCAGTGGTCCACGTCGCGTTTTGGGCTACTTGCCGGTTGTGCCGCGCGCCTCTAGTTTGGCAGACCGATGAGTCTTGCCTCGAGACGCGCCGCCGGGCGCGTGCGCCCAACCATAGTCCTGGCCGTCGTCTGTCTCGGGGTCTTCATCGCCGGCATCGACATGACCATCGTCAATGTGGCCCTACCGACGTTGGCCCGCGATGTGAAGGCCAACAACGCCCAACTGCAGTGGACTGTCGATGCGTACACGTTGACAGCCGCCGGACTGTTGCTCTTTGCGGGCACGGTTGGTGACCGCTACGGGAGGCGCGGGTCATTGCACCTCGGTCTGGCGATTTTTGCCACCATGTCCGCGGTTGCCGCGTGGGTCACGTCAGCTGAGGCATTGATCGCCGCCCGCGCCGTCATGGGGCTCGGCGCGGCCTTCATCGTTCCGACGACACTCGCATTGATCACCAACATCTTCATCGATCCCATTCAGCGCGCCAAGGCAATTGGGCTGTGGTCGGCGATGGCGGCGATGGGAGTGGCGATCGGGCCGATTGCGGGAGGGTGGCTTCTTCAAAACTTCTGGCTGGGATCGATTTTCTTGGTCAACGTACCCGTGGCCGCCGTGGCGATGGTAGGCGCGAGCCTATTCGTGCCAACCTCACGCGACCCCGCTCCGGCACCGCTCGATGTGGCCGGACTCGTCCTGTCCGCGATGGGCGTGACCGCACTTACCTACACGATCATCGAGGCACCCCATGCGGGGTGGATCAGTAGCCGAACCGCAATCGGTTTCACGGCGGCAGCCATTGGTCTCGCTGCGTTCGCGTGGCACGAACGACGAATACCCCACCCGATGCTCGACCTATCCATTTTCGCCAATCGACGATTCGGCAGTGGAATCCTGGCGGTGTCGTCGGCCCACCTGGCTCTATTCGGGTTCATCTTCGTTATGACGCAGTATCTGCAATTCGTCGCCGCGTACACACCGTTTGAAACCGGCGAGCGGTTGTTGCCGGTCGCGCTGGCGGCGGTAGTGGCCAGTGTCCTGGCCCCCAGATTCGTTGAGCGACTCGGTACCACCACGGTTGTCGTCGCGGGACTCGGCATCTTCGCGGTCGCGATCGCATGGTCGGGAACGTTTCGCGCCGACACGTCGTACGTGGCCATCGCGGTGGCAATGGCGCTATTCGGTAGTGGACTCGGGTTCACCATCGCATCCGCGACCGAGTCGATCATGGGCTCGCTGAGCCTGGCGCATTCGGGCGTCGGGGCGGCAGTTGCCAGCGCAAGCCGTCAACTTGCGGGCAGCCTCGGCGTGGCGATCGTCGGCAGCATATTCGCATCGGTCTATACCAGGACCCTGGACCGCAGCGCGTCGCTTGGCGACATGGATCCCGAGGCGCGCGGCGCGATGCGGCAGTCCATGGCAGCAGCCCAGCGCGTGATTGACCAACTTCCCACCGCACAGACCCCCGGCATCGGCCAGGCAGTTGCGGACGCGTTCCTCAGCGGTATGTGGGTGAGCTGCCTGGTGTGCGCAGGAACTGCAATGGCCGCAGCGACGATTATCGTCGTCCGGGTGTCCCGGTCATAGGTCCACCGTGCATTTCCCCGACGGGGGGATGTTGTTCGGGTACAGCGGTTGTCGTGGATAGGTTCAACACAGAGCAACGCCGGAAAGATACGACGAAGCGCTTACGTAATGGCAGAGATCAATAGCCGTGGTCATTGATAGCGTTATTTCGCACCCAGCAGTACCAAAAAGGCATTACAGCAGTGGCGGCGGTTGACGTAGGGTCCTGCGATACACCCTCGGACGACCTGCCGGAATGACCCGCGGAAACAGGTTGCGAGAACGGAGTTTACGGCCGTTGAATGCTCCAGCGTCGCCAGTGGCGTCCGTCCACCAGCCCAACGATAGGCTGTCGGGTTCGATCACCACGCGATCGCCGCGTTGCGTGGCCCTCTACCCCGACGGCAATGTCCGCTGGGCCGCTCGGCATGGCCTCTCCGCGATGGAAGGCCATCTGGCTGGAAGTGAAGTCGCAATCCAGCGCGTGCTGGATGCGTGCGAACTCGGCATCGAGCAGCTCTCGCTATTCGGCTTCTCCTCCGACAACATGAAGCGTTCTTCTGCCGAGGTGGCCTCGGTCATGCAGATCGTCGCGACCCAGTTCGATCGCGGTGTCGAACTGCTGGACCGCTCGGGCATCCGCCTGCAGGTAGTGGGATCTCGTAGTGGGCTGCCGCAGTTGATGCTCGATGCAGTGGACCGTATCGAAGCGGCCACGGCGCACCATAGCCGAATGCAGCTGTTCGTCGCGCTGAACTACGGGGGCCGTCAGGAGCTGCTAGAGGCCGCGCAGCGCTACAACGGTGGCGGGGAGGAGGTATTTCGGCGGCTGCTGTGCGCCCCTGAGATGCGCGAGCTCGATCTGGTCATCCGCACCGGCGGGGAGCAGCGCCTGTCCAACGGCTATCTCTGGCAATCGGCGTATTCCGAACTGGTTTTCGACGATGAACTGTGGCCCGACTTCACGCGCGAACGCCTCGAAATGGCGCTGGCGGACTTCGGACAGCGTGTGCGTACGCTCGGAAGGGCACACCGTCGGCTGGGCTAGCCGGAACAGCGTAAGCCGGCGGTGAGCAAGCCGCTCGGTCAGCGGGATTGCCCGGACTCTTGACGGCTACCCTTTGCGCAGTGGCGCCGGGTTCCACAGGCCGCTACGAGTCGCGGTGCCCAGCTCCAGGTCGGCGGGCTGGGCGTCGGGGTAGTAGGGCGTCAGCCGCTGCAAGGCCCCCCAGTCGCGGAACCAATCGTCCTTGAGGTAGGTCGCCACGGTCGTCGCGCGCACCAACAACTCGGTGACGCCCAGCGGGCCGCCGCCGTTGTGGTCCATCACCGGGGAGTTGGCCTCGGCGCCGAAACGGTCAGGCAAAATCCGCCATTTGGGCGTTTCGTCAACGCCGTTTTGATGGCCGAAGGGTCGCTGGCACGGGAATGCCAGACCCACCAGCCAGTCAAGGAACACCGGATCCTGGGAGCCTACGACTTCCTGGAGCGTGCGCACCTGCGGAATCCGCGGCGGTGTCAGGGCGATCCAATGCTGCGGTGCCAAGTCGTTGTCGGTGGCGATCAGGCGAACCCGGGTGGCCGCGGCCGGGATGGACGACAGCGGGGCGCGCAGGTTGCGCCAGGCTGGCATCGCACCGACGTCGGCGAATTCCATTGATTGGTCCGTGTTTTCGACGTTCACTTGGTCGTCGGTGGCCCATTGCAACTTGACCTCGCGGGTGTCGAACCGGCCGGCCGCAGACACCACCAGCAGCGGCATCTGTTCCCGCTGCTCCTGAGGCGGCAGCCGGTACCAGGCCGACCGCAAGATGGCGGGCACCTGCACGCCGGCATGCCAGCTGCCCAAGACGGGGGTGCGGGCCGGATCCAGGTTGTAGGGCAGCCTTGCCCGCGAGCCGTTGATTCCGGGGGCGGCCGTGGTGCCGCCTTCGGTGCCGGCTTCGCTGCCTGTGACCAGCCCATCGTCGCTGAGGAAGCTGCGATCTCGAGGGCTTTCCAGCACCGGGTCGGCACGGACATCAGCGGGAATGCCGTTGGGTGTAAAGGCTTCCGATATCCCCGCCCCCAGGGCAGCGGCCACCGGCGCGGAGACCGGTGGCAGCATTCCCGCGTTGGGATCCTGCTCCACCAGCACGTCTTCGGCCAGCCCGCAGGTCTCACCCGTGAGCGCCTCGAGGTTGGACCGGCCCACCGACCATGCGGGGTACTGAGCGATCATCGCCGCGGTGAGCGACACGACCTCGAAGAGAACCAACGTCCACGACGCGATGGCCAACGGGGACTGGACGATTCCCACTAGCCTTGCCCCGTAGTGGGTCTTCGGTGGCCCGTTGTCGGTGGCCACGAAGTGAAACCACGCCGCCAGCAGCAGGACCAGCACCGTCAGCCCCAGCAGCATGGTGGCAAAGCCATACCCCCATTCCGGAAACGAATTTGACCACGGGACACCGAAATTGGACACATACCACCAGCCGTTGACGCTGGCGAATGATAGTGCCATCAAGAACAGCACCGTCGCAGCGAACACCGTGCGGTTGCGTCGGGATCCCATGGCCGCACCCGTCACGGCGACCGCGGCCAACGCCCCCAACGATCCGGCTAGTCCGGCGAACACTCCGAAATGGTGAGTCCACTTCGTGGGTGTGAACATCATTGCGAGGAAGGAAATGATGGTGATGCCGATGATGCGTCGGCTCGGCCCCGCGGCAGTGCCGGGAATCCGACCCTTACGCAAGGACATTGCTACCGACACCGCAAGGGCCAGGACTACTGCCAGCACGGCGAAGCGGCGGGCCACCGACCCGTCGGGGCTGGCCATGAACAATCGCTCGTAGCGGATGTGTTCGTCGAACCAGCTCAGGCTGGGCCCGACGGCACGCTTGAGCACGGTGGCCTGCGCTTCGCCGGCCAGGGTTTGGTCGCGGAAGATCAAGATGGTCGTGACGGTGACCGCAGCCAAGAGGGGCGCCAGGAGCGGCAGCGCGCCGAACTGTTTCCAGCGGCGGTGCAGAATGGTGCGCAGCGGCCCGATCGCGACTAGCAGGGCGCCGATGGACGCGATCCCGGTAGGGCCGGAGAACAAGGTCAGGGCTCCGATGATGCAGGCGACCGCGACCGGCAACAACCGGCTGGTGGCCACCGCACGCTCCACCGAACACCAGGTCAGCAGGATGCCCAGGGCAATGATGGGCTCAGGTCGCAGGCCGTTGTCGAGTGGCAACCAGACCGCCAGGAACATGCCCGCAGCGGTCCACGCCGCGGCCTTGTTGGCTTTGACGGCATGACCCAGCCGGGGAATGACCTCTCGGCTAATCACCCACCAGCAGGTCAACGCCATGGCCAGAGTCGGAAGCCGCATCCAGATGCTGGCGGTGCTGACATGCGCCCAAATAGCCAGTAGGTCGTAATACCAGCCGAAGGGCGCCTCGGGGGTGCCGAACCAGCGGTAATAGTTCGCCATGTAGCCCGCATGCTCGGACACCCGGGCCATGGTCAGGATGTAGCCGTCGTCGGAGGTATTCGCCCCGACGAAATGCCACCACAGCAACACCGTGACGACCAGCGCGTCCAGCGTGCTGATCGACCACCACCTTGCGGGCAGGAAACGCCGGTGCCGGGTCCCGTCAGCGGTGTCAAGGATGTGGAGGGCGACCAAGGCGGTCGCGGTCAGCACCAACCCGAGAATCATCGCGACCAGTTTCAGCAGGGTGGGGTCGCTGCTGTAGCGGGTGTCGACCGTTGCGGAAAAGCTCAGACCCGGTGTCGCCGGGCCAGACAGATCGGTGAAGACACCCACGATTTGCGGCCGGAAGTCGTAGCCGCTTTTTGTGCCGCGCAGCGGTGCGCCCGGGTGCTCGGCCGTAGGTCCTTGCTTGAGCCCGACGAACTCGCCGACGACTTTGTCGGCGTGCGCGGTAAACGTCAGGCGCTGGCAGGCGGGGCTGAGCACCTCGCTCATCGGCGCGACCACTACCGGGACGTTGCGCACGATCAGCACGAGGTCATCGTTGATGCGCTCTAGCAGCAGCCCGCGATCGACGGCCTTGGGGGCCTGCTTGGGCACCGTCGACAGCAGCACCGTCTTGCCGCGATTGTCTTGTCCGGCCAGTCCCGCGGCGGCTTGGCAGGGAACGGTGATGCTCAGATCGGTGGCGACGTAGCCGATCAACGGCGCCTCGACACTGCCGAACGTCGCGTTCTGCGGCCAGTTCAACTGCGCCGTTGTCTGTTTGACCGGAAGCAAGGGAGTGGCGATCGCTAAAACTGCCCCCAGCAGACCAGCCACGGCAGCGATGTAGCGAGCGATCCGGTGGTTTGCTCCGGCGAAGCGCACGGACGTAGATGCTAGCCCTTCGACCGCGTCCGGCGTGGTTTCGGTGGCCATCAGGCCCGCGCGCCCGGCTTGCGGATCGCCAACACGAATGGGCCGATGCTCTTGACGGCGAACCGTGGGTCGGCGAACAGGGAGGCCCGCAGGACCACGGTGTAGCGCCGGACGTTGGGTTGGTTCGGGTAGACGTCCTCGGCCAGGCGAAGGGTGTAGGTGCGGCTCGATCCGGAACCTGAGCCGCGGCGCATGAGAAAGACCGTCGGCGGCGCCCAGGGCAGCGTGTCCAGTGCATGAATCAACTCGTCGGCCGTCTTGAGCTTCGACCAGCTCTCGATGTGCGCCGCGCGGCGGTCGAACTCTGCTAGTGGGTTGGCGTAGTGCGACGTCAACCCCTGAAAGCCCCAGTAGGGATGAAACGACAGGAAGCTGTAGTCGGCGGTCAAGACCACGATCTGATCGCGCGGCTTGCCGGTGACGCGCAGGATGGCGGCGTCGATCGCCGCGTAGTACTTCTCCGAGCCCGGTGGTCGAAGGTCGCCACGCTTGCCGTTTCCGTCGGTGTCGGTGTACGCGATGGTGAGATCGGGCCGCAGCACGTCGGGAATGTCCTGACTGAACGCGATCGCTCCGGCCAGCCCGATCGCTCCGGCCACCGGCAGGACGCCGGGTCCCCAGCCCCGGTCAGCTCCCCGCGCCGCCAACGCGACCGTAATCTCGGCAAAGCCGAACACCCCGGCGGCCACGAGCAGTGCTGTCAGCGTTGGCTGCAGCCGAAACGACAGCAGCGTGGTGCGCGCCAGCGTGGTGAGCATCGACAACAAGGACCACAGGTAGACGGCCACGACGCCGATGGCCAGCGCGCCCGCCCGGACGGACTGCCGCGCTCGCACCACCAGCCACAGGGTTCCCAGCATGCAAATCGCCCCCAGCAGCGAGAACTGCAGCATGGGGAAGGCCAATTCGGCGCCGTCGGCCGGCAGGTAGTGCTGGGCGCTGCCAGTGTCGCTGACCGGGCCGCGAGCCGCCCGCAAGAGGTAGGGCAGCCAGGTCGTCGCTGCGATGGCCACCGCGATGGCGGTGATGACGGCCAACCGATACAGCGGTCGACGTGCGGCTGTGAACCCGGCCTGCCGCCATCGCACGCCGGCCAGCAGCAGCGCCATCAACACGACCGTGAACGCGCTATAGGCCAGTAGCAGGGTGTACCAGGTCGCCGCGAAGCCGAGGAACAGGCCAGCGCCGACCACCGCCGCCCAGCCGGCCCCTCGATCGACTGTGACGCCATCGTCACCCCCGAGCTCGGCCGTGACGGTGGCGTCACGCTCGCCGACTCCGGCGCGTAGGCCCGACCAGGTGAGCACAAACATCGGCGGCAGCAATACCGTGATCATCGCGGCGTACGGCTCCGGCGAGCCGTAGGCGAGTGTGACTGCTGCGGTCGCGGTGGTGACCAACAGCGCGTACTCGAAGCGGACCATCCGCCACCACAACACGAGCGCGATCGCGACCGCGATCGTGATCGAGGTGATCGCCCAGGGCTTGAAGATTTCCCAGGCGGGTATTCCAGTGAGCCCCGCCACCCGCCCCCCGATCCAGAACCAGCCCGGCGGGTAGAACGGCGGCAGCCCAAAGTAGGTCATGTCGTGCAACGCGGCGCTGTCGGTGAGGCGGGTGAGATATTCGGTGCGGAACTGCTGATCCACGGAAATGCCGAACAGATACAGCTTGGTCGCTCCCAGCGGCATGCCGAGGGTCACCACGGTGAACGCGGACACCGACGCCAGCCCACCCAGCTGCGCAACAAAGCGCAGCCGACCACCGCGCGTGCCCGAAAGCCGCCACGCCCAACCGGAGGCGACCAGCCCGGCCAGGCACGCGACCTGGCCGACCGTGGTCAGCGCATGCAGTTGGTTGGACGACGGGAAGGCCGGCCACTGGACGCGCGCGATGGCGATCAACGAAATCACCGCGATCAGAATGGCCACGCAACTGGCGAGGATCATCTGGCCCAGGGTGGCCAGGACGTTGCGCATGGCTAGATTGGCAGCTTGCGGAAGATGCTCCGCGGGATATGCCGCAACACCATCATCACGTAGCGAAACGTCGCTGGCGCCCAAACCAATTCCTTACCCTTTGCGGACGCGGCCACCGCGAGGTTTGCGACGTACTCCTTGTCGACGGTCAGCGGGGCCTCCTTGAGATGCGCGCTCATCCGGGTGCGTACCTGGCCGGGCCGGATCACCAGTACTCGAACGCCGAACTCGCGCAGCGCTTCTGACAGGCCCAGATAGAAACCGTCCAGACCCGCCTTCGTGGAGCCGTAGACGAAGTTGGCCCGGCGTACCCGCTCGCCGGCGGCCGAGCTCATGGCAATGATCTGGCCGAAGCCCTGAGCGCGCATCTTCTCTCCCAGCAGCACGCCGATCGACACTGCCGCCGTGTAGTTGATTTGAGCGATCTGCACCGCCTTGCGCTGGTTCTGCCATAGCTCTTCGGCGTCGCCGAGCAAACCGAACGCCACAATTGCCGCGTCGACATCGCCACCGGCGAAGGCCGCCTCGATCATCTTCGGGTGGCTGTCGGTGTCTAGGGCGTCGAAGTCGATCAGCTCCACCGACCGAGCGCCAGCGGCTTTCATCTGGGTCACTGCGTCGTCGCGGCCGGGGTCGTCGGCCAGTGCGGCCAACACGATGCGTGCGGGCGCATTGCGCAGGTAGCGCTCGCAGATGGCCAGCCCGATCTCGGAGGTACCGCCGAGCAGCAGCACGGTCTGAGGATTTCCTACGGCATCAAGAACCATTGCGCACCATCTAGAGCAGCTCCAAACGTCGGGCCATGTCGGAGGCGAATACCCGCAAGGGGTCGACCTTGCGGCGTACGGCGATCCATTCGTCGATGCGGGGATACATGGCGTGAAAGGTTTCGGCGGTGGTGCGGGAGTCTTTGGCGGTGTAGAGCCGGCCCCCGAATTCCAATACCCTGCGGTCGAGTTCGGTGACGAATTCGCTCAGTCCCGCTTTGATGGGGAAGTCGACGCAGATGTTCCAGCCCGGTATCGGGAAGCTCAGCGGCGCTTGGTTGCCGGGCCCGAACAACTTGAACACGTTGAGAAACGAGTAGTGGCCCGAGGACTGGATGTCGGCGATGATGCGCTTGAACTCATCGACGGCTTCGGTGGGAATCACGAATTGATACTGCAGGAAGCCCGCCGAGCCGTAGGCGCGGTTCCATTCGCCGAACATGTCCAGCGGGTGGTAGAACTGCGTCAGGTTCTGGACCTTGCCCCGATACGTGCCCGATTTGCGGTACCAGAGCTCACCGATCGGTCCGAAGGTGTATTTGTTGGCCAGCCCGTTGGGAAATATGTCAGGGAATGTAAGCAGTTGTGGTGCATCGAATTTCAGCGGTTCACGCCGCAGCTTCGCCGGCAATTGGTCGATGGTGGCCAGGCAGCCGCGCGATACCGCCGCACGGCCGAGTTTCGGAGGTGCGCTGATCGCGTCGAACCAGGCGCTGGAGTAGGCGTACCCAGCTTCGCTGCCATCGCTATGTAGTGCGATGGTCTCGTCGAGGTCGGCGGTGACGTCGCCGTCGGCGATGAAGTAGGCAGTCTCGGTGGGCGTCATCTCGATGGTTGCCCGCAGGATGATGCCGGTGAGACCGTTGCCACCGACGGTGGCCCAGAACAGTTCGGAATCCTCGCCGCCGGGAGTGAGGTGGCGGATTTCGCCGTCCGCAGTCAGCAGGTCCATGCTGCGTACGTGGCAGCCGAAACTGCCGGCGCTGTGATGGTTCTTGCCGTGGATGTCACACGCGATCGCGCCACCGACAGTG
Organism: Mycobacterium spongiae; assembly: GCF_018278905.1. Lineage (NCBI taxonomy): Bacteria > Bacillati > Actinomycetota > Actinomycetes > Mycobacteriales > Mycobacteriaceae > Mycobacterium > Mycobacterium spongiae. The sequence goes on along the minus strand of NZ_CP046600.1, from coordinate 5,407,116 downwards.
ACCTGCCGGGTTCCGGGCAGCACCGGAACCCAGAGCCCGAACGGTAAGGCCGCTTTCATTAGTTGGTCGAGGTTCACCCCCGCGTCGACGTCGGCAAGCTTGGTGTCCGCGTTGATCGAGTGGATGGTCGACAGGCGGGTCATGTCGATTACCAGGCCGCCGCCGTTTTGCGCGTTATCGCCGTAGGACCGGCCCAATCCGCGGGCAATCACGCCGCGACCATGGGGGAGTCCGCCCGAGTCGGCAACCCGGGCTACCGCCTTGGCGATCGCCTCTGGATCGGGTGTGCTGAGCACGTGCGCCACCGACGGAGCGGTGCGTCCCCAGCCGGTCAGCCGGGTGGCGTTGGTGGCAGCCGCGGGGGGCTCGGGGGTGCTCGACATCGTCACAGAGGGTACCCGCCCCTCGGTTGATGATGCGGGAGCTCGCTCCCGTCTCAGCGGACTCGAAAGATTACCGTTCGCTGCACGATGAAGTTGATTACCGTGGCGGTGCCCTGAGCGATGACGAAGGCTACCGGTACCGCCCATGCCTGGTAGTGCAACAGCGCGAGGCATAGATGGTTGAGTCCGACCTGGACCGTGAAGGTGATCGCGTACAGAGCCATGACCGCGACGAACCGGGCTGTGCTCGGTGACGCCCGAAATGTCCAGCGGCGATTGATCAGGTATGCGGTGATGGTCCCGACAACGAAACTGGTGGCTTTCGCCAAGTCCACCTGCAGCCCGACCGCTTTGTAGAGCGTCACGTACAGGCCGAAGTCGACAATTCCTGCCAGACCGCCGGTGATGACGAAACGCCACACCTGGGTCGTCAGGTTCAGGGGTGGATGGGGTGCGTCGGGCCTCGTCGTCGGCGACCATTGTTGGGCCATCCGGGGAGTCTAATGGTGCTGATAGACACCCCTGGGTGTCTATCGCCTGCTCGGGCCGGGTCGGATGCGGCTAGGAGGGCAACTTCACGGCGATGAGCTGGACCTGACTCGGCCCCTGCGGCGTGGAGTAGGTGACGGTGTCGCCTGGCTGACGGCCGGCCAGCGCCTCTCCCAGCGGACTGTGAGCGGTTAGTGTCTCGGCTTCGCGGCCTACCGGAGTCTCCTCGACGATCGAGATCACGTGCATGGTGACCACTTCCCCGTCGGAGAATCGCAAGGTCACCTCCGTGCCTCCGGGTAGTGTCTCCTTCCCGTTGGAGCGGGGTGGTCCGGATCGTAACCGCCGGTCGAGTTCGTTGATCCGATCTGCGAGTACGGCGAGTTCATCGGCGCGCTGAATCGCTTCGGCTGCATCACCGTGATCGGCGACCATGCCGCGGTCATTCTTAACCTCTGCCTCGAGCCGATCGCGGCGTTGGCGCAAGCGGTCCAGTTCCGCGGCGAGATGCTCGCGCCCTGCTTCCGCGAGGCCCGTCGATTCGACTTCCTCGTTCACGTCGGCCGACCTTTCGCGGCGCTGTTGCTGCGATGCCCAGCGCCCTGCTTGCTGTGCTGCAATGGACTAGCTATCCATGCCGTGGGTGCCATTTTCCGATCACTCACGTGCCGTGAATCGGGATTGGTGGCGTTTCAGTGTTACACCACTATGCGTCAATAGTCACCGATATTCGACAAGCGTTTGCCAGCTGTCATTCGGGGCGCGGGCGCCGTCGACCCGCGGATCACCGGGCCGCCTCATGAGTCACGCTGTCAAACAACATCTTTCGTATTCTCACGACCACCAACGACCGTCCAGCGGCGGTGGCGCCCAACGCGGGCACCTCCGGGGGCTGATTCTGGGAGATCCGACGGTGGTGTCCGCTACGTGTTGGCGGCCGGCGCGACGTCGCGCGCAGCCAACACCACATCGAAGGTGGTGTTGAAGTAGGCATCGAGAGTCTCCTGGCGCTTGGTGACCAGGGTGGCCAGGACCGCACCTTGCCAGCCTTGCAGGAGATACTCGGCGAGGATGGCCGGCTCGCACCGATTGGCTATCTCGCCCGCGTATTGCGCCTCGGCAAGCACCGACGCGATCGAGGACTGCCAAGTGTGGAACATCTCTTCCAACGTGGTGCGGGTTCGCTCGCTCGCATCGGCCAGCTCCATAGCGAATTTCCCCATCAGACAGCCGTTTCGGTAGCCCGAAGCGGCGAACGTTTCGCGGAGGGCTTCGAAGTGGGCTCGGATCCGCGCCGCCGGGCCGCCGACCGACGTGTCGAACAAGGTTGGAATGGGAATGCCCGAGTTGTATCGATGCAAGGCGGCAATGGCCAGCGATTCCTTGCCGCTGTAGTAGTTGTAGAACGAGCCCTTCGGGACACCGGCAGCCAATGTAATCTGCTGCACACCGGTGCCGTTGTACCCGCGTTCGTGGAATAGCGATAGCCCGGCGTTGAGCAGCCTTTCGGGCACAGAGTCCGCGGTTCGCATCTTCCTCACAATGCTCGTCTTCAACAGCTTGTCTTCAACAAAAATGTGCGCCGTATTCACAGCTCACGCGCGTGTCGTGGGGCTGGGGGTCCAGCGCCGGACGCCGCGAGACAAGATTTTACGCGAACGTCAGAGAATTCGTGGCGCGACCGCGAGAAAATCGAGATCGCACCGCGTGTGTCCGTTCCGGAGCGGCACGGCACTGCGGCATGCCAGCCGGCGGGCTGAGGCCCCGACGACGTCGCCACGTCAAGCCCCGCCTGTCCGTATTCAGGATGGCACTCCTCGCTCGTTAGGGTGGTGCGATGCAGCACGAAGTGACAACCGCGGACACTGCGGAGCAGATGGGCAGCGGCGATGTGCCTGTGCTCGCGACCCCTCGGCTGATCGCGTGGCTAGAGGCTGCGACCGTGCAAGCCGCCGCCGGGTTGGTAGGCCCGGGTCAGACTAGTGTCGGGATCGCAGTTCGGATTGAGCATCAACGCGCTACCAAAGTGGGCGGCACCATCGAGGCTATGGCGGACCCGCCGACGACCTCCGGTCGACGCCTCAGCTTTGTGGTGAAGGCTATTGACGAATCAGGCCATGTTGTCGCGGTCGGCGAAATCGATCGGGTCATCGTCGATCGTGAGAAGTTTCTCGTTCGAGCAGCTGAGGGTGCCTAGGTCCGTGGCCCCCTACCCGAGCGCGCGTCGGACCCGTTCGATGATGTCGTCGGCATCCTCGTCACGCAGCGTCAGGAACGGGCGGAACGGGACGACTGGCGCGGAGTCGGACGGAATCGTGAGGATACCGTGCTCAGCGAGCTTGGTCGCGGTTCCTATGGAATCCCCGGTCTGAATACCCATACACAAGCCCACCTGGCTGAACTCGAACGGCGCGCCGGCGAAGCCGCGTTTGAATCGGTCGGCCAGCTCGCCGACCCGCCCCAGAAAACCGGGGTTGTTGGTCAGGTCGAGGACGACGGATGCGATGACACAACCGATCTCCGAGCCGGCGTAGGTCGAATCGTGGGGGAAGAGTTGACCATCGGTATAGGCGCGCCAGGGCCCGTCGGCCATCAGCGTCGCCGAGATCGGATACATCCCACCACCCATGCCCTTACCGATCGCCATCAGATCGGGGACGAAGTCGAACTGTTCGTAGGCCCACAGGGTGCCCGTGCTGCCGAAACCGGTCTGGATCTCGTCGAGAATCATCAGCGCACCCTTGGCTTCGCACGCCGCCTTGACCCCGGCGAGATAGCCGGGAGATGGCTCGGGGAAGCCGGCCTGAGCAGGAGTGGGCTCCATGATGACAGCGGCCGTGTCGGTGGTGATCGCGGATTTCATGGCGGCGAGGTCGTTGTACGGCACATAGGTGGTGTGGCCGCCGTCGACCAGGCACGCCTTCATCTGGGCGGCGCGGATTGCGCTGATGGCCGTGCCCAGCTCCCCGGATCCGTGGTAGGAGGTGTCGGCGATCGCCACCAGTCCCTTCCGCTGGGTGAATGCTCGGGCCGCATGCACCGCGATCTCCACCGCGTCCGAGCCGCTCAGGCCAAGCCTGCCCCTGGGTAATGCACCGCCCGTGCTAGCGACCAGCTTCTCGACGATCATCGCCCGGTAGCCGGAGAGATGCGAAAAGTTGCCAGCGTCGATGTGGTCAATCGCCTCGTGCAAAGCGTCGACGACAGCGGGATTGCGGTGCCCGAGGTTGTACTTCGAGCCCTCCCGGTGACAGTCCCAGTACCACCGACCGGTGTAGGCGTCTTGCACCCGGGCGTTGTCGCGTCTCCCGTAGTGAACGTTGAGGGGTAGAGAGCTGATCAGTGATGCTTCGAAGGTGGAAACCACCTCGCCGAAGGCCTTATCGCTCTCGGCTGCCGTGGCATATGGCGGATAGTCGAAATACGTGCTCTGCGCGGTGTAGTCGGAATCGCCGGATTCACGGTCCAGGGGCGAGGTTTCCACGGTCATGCAACCGAGGTCAGCGGGCGGTGGCGGTGAGCTGCGCCATGGGGCGTCAGGAGCATTGCGGCCACGAGAGGCTACTTCGGCCTGGCGTTCGCGGGCACGTACGGGTCCGGGGCACCCTTGGGAACCGGTGGCTCATGCGCGAAGCTCGCGAGGTGTTCTTTCAAGACTTCGAACGCCGGGAATCTGACCCATGCGGCCTCAACGAGATGACGCTCCGGGCGTTCCTCACGGGGATCTTCGTGCAAGTTGTACAAGACCGGAGTCGCGAACGTCTTTACTGCTGACCGCCCGGCGTCGAGCTCTTTGTACATTGCCTTCCAGTTGCGCCACTTGATCCCGTAGATCTCTGCACCGACATAGACCACGAAGCCTTCGCGTGCCGAGGAACTCGTTCTGCCCTCGAAGAAGTCGGCGTGATCCACCCCGTCGATCACCCGGTCAGTCGGCATTTCGCCACCCAGCATGGATGCCAGCGTGGTAATCAGATCGACTTGATGCACGATCTCGTTGCTGACCCGTCCGGCCGGAATGCGGTCTCGCCAGCGCATGATGAACGGCACCCGCAGCGACCCCTCCAGCGCAGTGAAATACGGTCCGCGCCAGGGTCCTCCGAACCCCTCATAGGGGGCTTTGCCCTCGGGGCCGTTATCCGAGGTGAAGATGACGATCGTGTCGTCGGCGATGCCGAGCTCGTCGAGCTTGTCCAGGATTCGACCGGTGTAGGTGTCGACCTGCGTGAGGATGTCACCCCATTGGCCGTTGCCACTTGCCCCGTCAAACTCGGGGTCGAGCAGCATCGGAGCGTGCACCATCGTGTACGGCACATAGACGAAGAACGGGGTGTCAGCGGCGACTTGGCGGTCGATGAATTCGATTGTCTTGTCGGTGATCTCCCGGTCGATCATCCGGCGGGCTTCGAGGTTGTAGATCTTGACGTTCTCGGGCTGCTGACCTTTGACGCCGGCCATCACGTGTTCGGGCCGGACGAAGGGGGTGACGCCCTCTCGGAACACCGAGCTATCGGGCCAGAATGACTCGTCGCTGGAGTTCGGGATGCCGTACCATTCGTCGAAGCCCTGGTCGGTGGGGAATCGACCTTCGGTGTGCCCGAGATGCCATTTGCCGAACAATGCTGTGCGGTAACCGATGTCGGCAAACATCTCCGCCATGGTGTACTCCCACTGCACCAGGCCGTAGACGGGGCTGTCGATGGGAACGGTGGCGTTTCCGGTGCGTATGGCGTGCCGTCCGGTCATCAGCGCGGCACGTGACGGCGTGCATTGAGCCTCGACGTTGAAGTTGGTGAGCCGCAATCCTTGCGCGGCCAGTTCGTCGAGCCGTGGTGTTGCGGCGCCTCGGATCTCCCCGCCTCCGTAGCAGCCGAGCTCCCCGTAGCCCAAGTTGTCCATGTTGATCAACACAACGTTCGGTCTGTTCGGCACGCCGCAAGTATGTCAGATCCAGAAGTTAGCTTTGGTAAGTATCGCTAGGGGAGCGATGGCGCGGTCGCCGCGGACACGACGTAAAAACCTTGGGCTGCAACGGATTTCTAGCCCGATTTCTGTCGATGGTTCACCGTGTAGCTGCGCTGACAGGGGCCCCCAGCTTCCGGGCCAAGTTGTGTAAGAGTTGTTGTTGGGTGGCTTCGCTATGGGGTCGGTAGGCGTTGTATTCGGTGCGCTAGTCCTCGGTTACGTGGCGGTGTTGCCGACGCTTCGCGAGTGAGTGACCTGGCCCTGGCGCACACGCTTGCGGGTCTTTGACCGACGGTGCAGCCGTTCGTCTTTCCGCAATCGGTGCGTTTGAGATTGATGCCAGGCCTTCGGGCCTGGCGATGGCGTGTGCGTTTCGCCAGCCTCACCGCGGATGCCCGAGGGCGATCTGACCTCGTCGCGCGCGAAACCGGGCTCGTCGTCACCGGCTCGTTGCGGCTCATCCTGTTGCGCCGAACGGTGTTGGCCGACCACCCGGCAGGAACGCCGGAGCGAAGCCGTGAACCGCTCGACGAGTACCGCCACCGCTCGCCGTCGACGGTTGGAGCTCAACAGGTTTGCTCCCTCACAGGAACTGGTCCGGACCGAGGGGTCACGTCCGTCGAACAGCCCGCCGGCCCCTGTTGTGAGGCCCGGGCGAGCGGCCATAAGCGTAGTAGCTATACCCAGTAGGGCACCCGCGCCCGGTACTGGCGCATCGCGATCGCCGCCAATATCCAGCCGACGCCGGTCAGCGCCAGCACCACCGCCCAGTGCCGCAGCTCCTGATGGGCGCCCAGCAGCGGGGCACGCACGATGTCGAGGTAGTGCAGTAGCGGGTTGATTTCGACGATGCTCGCCCAGCGCCCAGCTCCCTGGCGGTTCAGCGTATCGGCATTCCAGATGATCGGTGTCATGAAGAACAGCAGCTGCACAACGGAGTACAGCAGCGGCCCGATGTCGCGGTAGCGGGTCGCCAGGATGCCGAAACATAGTGATACCCAAACGCAGTTTCCGACGATCAGCGCCAGCGCGGGAATCACCGACAGATCCGCCCAGGACCACGGTTTGGGAAAAATCATCGCGATGACGACATAGATCACGATGTTGTGAGCAAAGAAAATCATCTGCCGCCACACCAGCCGATAGACGTGCACGCTCAACGGTGCCGGCAGTTGCTTGATCAAGCCCTCGTTGGAGACGAACACGTCGGCGCCGTCCAGGATGGCGGCGTTGATGAGATTCCAGACGATCAATCCGAGCGTGACGTACGGAAGATGCTCCGACAACTCGAGATGAAACAGCTTGGAATATAAGCCGCCCATCGCGACGGCGGAGGTTCCGGTCGCGATGGTGATCCAGAACGGTCCCAGCACCGAGCGGCGGTACCGCTGTTTGATGTCCTGCCAACCCAGATGCAGCCACAGCTCGTGGCGACGGAACCCGTCGGCCAGATCGCCCCAGGCGCGGGCGAACGTCCGCGACTGTGCCGCGGCGTCCATGAACGTCATGCGGATCCTCCTGGCTTGCCGAACTGCTCACGACGTCCCAAGCGGCGCAACCGACGCCACTCCAATAGGCCCTTGGGGTCGCGCCGTTTGATCAGAAAGAACCAGCCAAACCGAAGCCATTCCTGGGGCAGGAGCTTGCGCAGACCTGGTTGTGAGAGCAGGTAGCCGCGGTTGCGGTAGGTGAAGAAGCGCTTGGCGGGATCGTCGGGATATTGGGTGTGCATTCGGCCGCCCAGGATGGGCCGGAACTCGTCTGACCCACACGGGTGCAGGTAGACCGCGTCCAGGCAGGTTCCAAACGGCAAGCCGGAGCGGACCAGACGACGGTGCAATTCCACCTCGTCGCCGCGGATGAATAGCCGCAGGTCCGGGACACCGACTGCCTCCAGGGTCGTTGCCCGGAACAGCGCGCCATTGAACAGCGACGCGATCCCGCGCAGCAGGTCTTGCCCTGCTTCGGTACGCAGTTGCGCTGCGCGCCGGCGCCACACCAAGCCGCGGCGCAGCGGAAACGCCAGCCGATCCGGATCGTCGATGTTGCACACCATCGGCGACACCTCAGCCAGGTTGTGCTTGGTGGCGCACTCCAGCAGGGTGGCGAGCACCCGGCTGTCCTGGGCGCGTCCGTCGTCGTCGGCCAGCCACACCCAGTCGGCGCCTTGGGCCAGCGCGTGCAACATGCCGAGCGCGAAACCTCCTGCGCCCCCGAGGTTTCGGCGCGACTTTAGGTAGGTTGTGGAGATCGGTTGTCCGGCAACAAGATCGCGGACCCGGCTGTCCTCTGGAGGATCATTGTCTACCACGATCAGGTGATCCGGCAACCGTGTTTGCGTGGTCAGCACACCAAGAGATTTGGCCAGCTCGTCAGGACGCCGATGGGTCACGACCACGGCGAAGACGGATTCACTCATCCCCGGTGGCTTTGTGTGCCAGCTGCGTATTGGCCGCTTTTTGGTGTCGGGTCTCTGCCAAGACGTCGTGCACGTGGCGGGCAGCGTCTTCACCCTCGTAGGCCCGCACTACCTCTTCGATGCCGCCCGTGAGTCGGATGACACCGTGGTCGATCCACATCGCCGTGTTGCACAGCCGAGCCAGGAACTCGTTGGAATGGCTTGCGAAAACCAGGATTCCGGAGCGGTCGACCAGCTTCTCCAGCCGCGTTTGGGCCTTCTTCAGAAATTCCGCGTCCACGGCGCCGATGCCTTCGTCAAGCAGCAGGATCTCGGGATCGATGCTCGTGACCACACCCATCGCCAGCCGGACGCGCATCCCGGTGGAGTAGGTGCGCAGCGGCATCGACAGGTAGTCACCCAGCTCGGTGAACTCGGCGATCTCGTCCACCTTGGCCTGCATCTGCTTGCGGGTCTGGCCCAAGAACAGGCCGCGGATGATGATGTTTTCGTAGCCGGAGATCTCGGGGTCCATGCCGATTCCCAGATCGAACACCGGCGCCACCCGGCCGGTGACCGTCGCGGACCCGCGGGTGGGCTCGTAGATACCGGAAAGCAGGCGCAGCAAGGTCGATTTCCCGGCCCCGTTGTGTCCCACCAAGCCGACCCGGTCGCCCAGCTTCAGCTGCATTGTTATGTCCCGCAACGCCTCGATGACGACCACGTTGGAGGCGTTGCGCCCGATGGTCCCGCCCGCCTTGCCCAGCACGGCCTTCTTCAGCGAACGCGATTTCGCATCGAAGATGGGAAACTCCACCCACGCGCTACGTGTCTCGATGTGCGGAACAGTTGGCACGGCTTACAAGTACTGTCCGGTGCCGTGACCGTGGTGGCCCGGCATGGAGACGCCGGGCGGGAGTGCGCCCTGGCGCATCGACTCTAGCTGCGCGCGAGCCGCCATCTGTTGGGCGAACAGTGCGGTTTGGATGCCGTGGAAAAGCCCTTCCAACCAGCCGACCAGCTGCGCCTGGGCGATGCGCAACTCGGCGTCCGACGGCGCGGCGTCCTCGCCGAACGGCAGGGTGAGTCGGTCGAGTTCCTCGCGTAGTTCCGGCGCCAGACCCTCCTCGAGCTCACGGATGCTGGTGGCGTGGATGTCACGCAGCCGGTTGCGGCTGGCCTCGTCGAGGGGCGCGGCGCGCACCTCCTCGAGTAGTTGCTTGATCATGGTGCCGATGCGCATCACCTTGGCGGGCTGTTCCACCAGGTCTGTGAGGGACTGTTCGTCGGCGTCGTTGTCGTGTACCGCCATGAGCCGCGGGTCGACGCCGCCAATAACCTCCACGCCCTCGACGTCCTCGTGATCGTCGCTGGTAGCCAATCCCGTCACCATCCTCTTGCGCACCTTCTAGGAGTGTGTCGCGGCGGCGTGTCCGCGCCATTCGTAGATTCGGGCCTCGCCGTTGTCGTAAATCTTGGTCCACGACGGCGACTTCTCCAGTGACACTAGTCCGTCGGGGAGGACAAACCCTCGAACGGTGGGCGTGCTCGTCAGGATGTAGCGAATATTGAGGACCTTGATGGACTCGAGTACGCGTGGATCGGTGTCGGCGTTGCGGGCGTGGGCCCAGAAGATGAACCGCTGGTAGCCCGGGCCCTGTTGCACCGGGAAGTCGTAGTGGGTCCACAGCGGGTGCAGGCCGGCCACTGCGTACATCCACGCGGTGCCGTCGGTATTGGCATTGCCGATCACCGTGTCGCGCGCGCCGGGCAGCGTCGCCAGGTAGGCCATCGCGTCGAGGTCTCGCTGGTCGATCATCACCGAGTCGTACTTGTCGCCGAACAGAAACCGGTGTCGCGGAAAGTAATGCCAGGCGCCGACGAGGCTGGCTGCGATCAGTAGCGCCGCGGCCGCCGACGCCCAGACGGGCGCCGGCAGGGGATTCCTCCCGCTTGCCGGGGAGGGTCTGAAACGGTCAGTGAGTCGTTTCGCGCCGCCCACCAACAGCGCAACCAGCGCACCCAGCCCCACGGCCGCCATCGGCGTCAACAGCAGGGTAGTGGCCGCCGCAATGCGGCGCGGATCGTTGTAGAAGAACTCGCCGATGGCGCCGGCCGCAGCGCCGATGGGGCCGCCCAAGGGGGTCCCGGCGTCGACATTCATCACGATCAGCAGCAGCCACACCGCCACTGGCCACCAGATCTTCGTGAACAGCAAAATGAACCCGCCGACAGCGGCCAGCGCGATCAGTGCGTATTGGACGGGGAAATCGTTGAGATGCCGGGAGTGCTGGAAAACGGCGTCGAATAGGCCGTGCCTCTTGCTGTAGTGAGTAGGGAAGGTGTGCCCGGCGATGATGTCTTCCTGTTTTGTGACGCTGAGGAACTGCGGCAACAGGATCAACCCCGAGATTGCCGCCACGCCGGCCAGCGTTGATACGTCGGCAAGCCGGCTCCGCACGGGACGCCACAGCGTCTCAAAAAGCCACCAGCCCGACACCAGCAGCACGACGATGATGCCGCCGGTGATGTGCACCGAGAAGACACCCACCAGCGCGAGCACGGACAGCGGTATCCGGTCGCGGTGCCGCAAGGTCGAGCAGATAAGCGCCATCGTCGGCACCGCGATCCCATAGGCGGTGAGGTTGGGCATCGCGGCGGTGCCGAACTCGACGTAGGGCACCGCGGTGAACGATGCTGAGAGTGCTGCGGCCGTGGCCGCAGCGCCGGCGGCGCGCCATTCGCAAACACGGGTACGCAATATCCGCCAGGTGAGAACGGCCGCGCTGACCGGAAACAGCCACACCGCTGCGGCCACCGAGCTCAGCGTGTAACCCGTGGTGGGGGCCGCGCCGGTCAGCTGGCAGAACACCGCCACCAGGGCGTGGAACCCCGACGGGTAGTACAGGAGTGCGTGAGTCTCGACGTTACGGAGCTCGCCCATATGGGTAGGTGACGCCTGGCCGGTGTCCAGGATGAAGCGCACGGTATTGGCATGCCAGACGGCGTCCCACGTACTGGGTATGGATTGCCAGTCGGGCAGGCCGCGGTGCGCCGCCCAGCCGATCAGCAGCACTCCCAGCAGCACGCCGGCACCGACCGTTATCGCCGGCCCGCCACCGATCGCCCTCGCCTCGGCCGCGGTGTCCCGGAACCGAGCAAGCAGCAGCTGCAAACCCACTGCCACCAGGCAAATGACGGCAAGAGCGAGCAGTGCCGTCCACCCATTCCATCCGATGCCGAGTGCGCCGTAGGGAACGATCGCCAGGGCCACCACGCCATACGTCAGCGGTGGGCCGACCGCGATGGCGATGGGCCACCGCAATTGGGCGATCCGCGCGATGATTGCTCCGGGCGTGATCAGCAAAATCAAAGCGATCAGCGTTCCGAACCACAGGCCCACTGGACTAGTATGTCTGCCCGGGGGGCTGGCTTCGGCCGCCGGAGCGGCTTGCACGTCTGGAAACATCCGTGCCGGCCGCTACCGTCACCAGTTTGCGGAATTGTCGAAAGCTCTAAGGTGGCTGGCATGGCATACGACGTCGCCCGGGTGCGCGGACTGCATCCGTCGCTGGGTGACGGGTGGGTGCATTTCGACGCGCCCGCCGGGATGCTGATTCCCGATTCCGTCGCAACGACCGTGTCGACGGCGTTCCGCAGATCCGGCCCCAGCACGGCCGGGGTTCACCCGTCGGCCCGCCGTAGCGCTGCGGTGCTGGATGCGGCGCGGGAAGCGGTGGCCGATCTCGTCAATGGGGACCCCGGTGGTGTCGTGCTGGGGGCCGATCGCGCTGCGCTCTTGTCGTCGCTGGCTGAGGCGTCGTCCTCGCGTGCGGGCTTGGGATACGAGCTGGTGGTCAGCCGCCTTGACGACGAAGCCAACATCGCCCCGTGGTTGCGCGCGGCGCACCGCTATGGCGCCAAAGTCAAGTGGGCCGAGGTCGACATCGAAACCGGTGAGCTGCCCTCGTGGCAGTGGGAGGGTCTGATCGGCAAGTCGACTCGGCTGGTCGCTGTCACCTCCGCATCCGGAACGCTGGGGGCGGTGACCGATCTGTCAGCGATGACCAAGCTGGTGCATGACGTCGGCGGCCTCGTGGTGGTCGACCATTCGGCCGCCGCCCCGTACCGGTTGATCGACCTTCAGGAAACCGATGCCGACGTCGTGGTCGTCAACGCGGTCTGCTGGGGTGGTCCGCCAATCGGAGCGATGGTTTTTCGCGACCCTTCGCTGATGAACTCCTTCGGTTCGGTGTCGACCGACCCGTATGCCACCGGGCCAGCGCGCCTGGAGGTCGGCGTACACCAGTTCGGCCTGCTGGCGGGCGTGGTGGCCAGCATCGAGTACCTCGCGTCGCTAGACGAGTCGGCTCACGGAAGTAGGCGCGAGCGATTGTCGGTATCGATGCAATCCGCGAGTGCCTATCTCAGTCGGCTGTTCGACTATCTGATGGTGTCGCTGCGGTCGCTGCCGCTGGTGATGCTGATCGGGGTCTCTCAAGCGATGCTGCACCGCGAGCGGGTGGGGGTTGCCCCGGCTGGCGGTATGTCTGCACCGCCGGAGGGTGCGCGGGTGCCGGTTGTCAGCTTCGCTGTCCAGGAAGTGCCAGCCGATCGGGTCGTGCAGCGGTTGGCGGACAACGGAATTCTGGCGATCGCCAACCCGAGTTCCCGCGCGCTCGACGTGCTGGGTGTCAACGACGTGGGCGGCGCGGTCACCGTCGGCCTGGCACACTACTCGACCATGTCGGAAGTCGACCAGCTGGTGCGGGCGCTGGCATCACTGGGCTGAGGTCAGCCTCGCGGGTCCTACACAGTCAGAACGATCTTGCCCGCCAGCTGGCCCGACAGCATCAGCCGATGCGCGTCGGCCGCTTCCTGGATAGGCAAGCGTGCGCCGATAACCGGCCGGATCTTCCCGTCGGCGATCATCGGCCAGACCCTGGCCGTCACCGCTTCGACGATGGCTCCCTTGCTGTTCGGGCCGGTTTCCGGCCGCGCGCGCAGCGTCGTGCCGATCACCCGCGCTCGTTTGGTCAGCAGCTTGCCCAGGTTGAGTTCGGCCTTCACCCCGCCCTGCATCCCGATGACGACCAGCTGGCCGTCGGTGGCTAGCGCATCGATGTTGCGCTGCAGATAGGCCGCGCCCATGATGTCGAGGATCACGTCGGCACCCCCGCCGCCGGATTCTTCCGTCACCCGCGCGACGAAGTCTTCATCGCGGTAGTTGATCGTGATCTGGGCGCCGAGGTCGCGGCAGAGCTCCAGTTTTTCTGGCGATCCCGCAGTCACCGCCACCCGGGCGTCCACCGCCCGTGCCACCTGGACCGCATGGCTGCCGACACCGCTGGCCCCGCCGTGAATCAGCACTAGCTGGCCCGCGCTCAGGTGTGCGGTCATGATCAGGTTGGACCAGACGGTGCACGCGACTTCGGGCAACCCGGCGGCGTCGACAGTGTCGACACCGGTCGGAATCGGCATGACGTGGCTGGCGGGCGCGGCGACGTATTCGGCGTATCCGCCGCCGGCCAGCAATGCGCAGACTGGTTGTCCGACGGACCAGGGGGTGATCTCGGAGCCGGCCTGGGCACCGACGTCCGCGACGACCCCGGCTACTTCCATGCCGATGATCTCGCTCGCTCCGGGCGGGGGCGGATACTTGCCCGCAGCCTGCAGTACGTCGGCGCGGTTGACGCCGGCCGCGGTCACCTTGATGAGCACCTCGCCAGGTCCAGCGGCTATGTCGGGCACGTCCCGCCATACGAGTCGATCGGCGGTTTCGGCGACGATGGCGCGCATCCCGCCACGCTACAACGCGGTGGTCAGCTCGGAGTCGAGCGCCGGCCCGCGGTCGCAGCCCCGCTACCCTTGTCAGCGGTGGCGTGGCAGAGCGGCCTAATGCACTCGCCTTGAAAGCGAGAGACGGCTGAAACCGTCCGGGGGTTCAAATCCCTCCGCCACCGCCGTGTGACACGTCCACAGCCGGGATCGCAGCCGCAATGGTGTTCATTAACGCGCTGTGGCGCCCGGCATCCGGGTCCCTGCCGGGTTTGCCACTGGAGATCAGTCCAGCGGCAAGGCCCCGCTCGGGATCGGCCCACACCGCGACGTTGACCAATCCAAGATGGCCGAAGGCCGACGGTGCGTTGCGCCCGAATGGTCCGTATTTGGTCGACCCCAGCATGAATCCGGTGCCCCAGCGAAGGGGCACCAGCCCGGTCGCAAAATCGGGTCGCAGCCGCCGGCATTCCGCCACGGCGCCGTGCAGTGTTTCCGGGCTCAGTACGCGCACACCGTCGAGCTCGCCGCCGCGGCGCAGGATTTCAGCGAAGCGGGATAGCTCGTTGGCGGTGGACACGGTGTTGGACGACGGGACCACGGTGGTCAGGAAAGCCGGCGTATTCGTATACGGGATGATCTCGTGCACCGTTCCACTGATGGCCTTGCGGAAGATTGCCGCGATCAGCGGCGGGAGCGGCCTTCCGGTGGCGTGACTCGGCGCGACGAGTGGCACATCGCGGGTGGCCACGCCGTAGTTGGTCCAGCGAAAACCCAGCGGGTCCAGGATCTCGGTGGCCAGGATCTCCCGGATGTCCTTGCCAGCGGCCGCGTAGACGATCTCGCGCATCAGCGGACCCCACGTCAGCGCGTGGTAAATATGCACCAATCCCGGCCGGTAGAGCGGCTTGAGCTCGCCGAGCTTTCGTTGTGCGTACTCGTGGTCGTCGGCGCGCCTGACGTCCGGCTTGGGTCCGGTGGGAAACGGGACGCCAGCGCTGTGGGTGAGTACATGCCGAATGGTGGTGCGATGCTTGCCGTGGCTGGTGTAAGTGGGCAGGTAGTCACAAACGCGATCGTCGAGCGAGAACTGTCCACGCTCGACAAGCATGTGCACGACGGTCGCGGTGATGGCCTTGGCCGCCGAGTACACACAAAACGGTGTGTCGGTCGAGACGGGGACCTTGTCGGCGTCGGGTTCGTCGGTGGGAGCGTTGCCCCAGCCATGCCCGATCGCGCGATTGAGCACCACCCGCCCGTTATGTCGGATGCACAACTGGATTGCTGGGTGCATACCGGCCCGATACCAGTGGCGTGCGGCCTGCCAGATCCGCTCGACCGCGGCACTGTCGATTCCGGAGTGGTCCTCGGGGCCGGTCGCGGTGACGGCGTCAAGGTCGGCCGGAACGCGGATCCTGCCGTCTGGTGTCATGGGGCGCCGCTCCTCGGTGTCGATTGGTCCCGGCAGCACGTGGTGCCCCACCGCATCGGCAGCCGGCGTGAGGTGGGCGGTTGGTGGGCCGGCCCCCCTAGGTCACTGTGTCAGAAAATGATGGGTTCGGCTGCCGGGATGCAGGACAATTGAGGGATCCGCGGCTAATCAAACGAGCCGGAGCGCCATGAGGAGCGTGCATCATGCAACCGGAAACTACCCTTTCTTCTGTTCGGGTTCGTGGTGACCTCGACCCCGGCCTGTCACGCTGGCAGTGGCTGGTCAAGTGGATCCTCGCCATCCCCCACTACGTCGTCCTGGTGTTCCTGCACATCGCCTACTTTGTGGTGACGGTCATTGCGTTCTTCGCGATCCTGTTCACTGGCCGCTACCCCCGCGCGCTGTTCGACTTCAATGTCGGTGTCCTGCGGTGGCGGTGGCGGGTCGCCTTCTACGCCCTCTACGCATTGGGGACCGACAAGTACCCGCCGTTCAGCCTGCAGCCCAACTCCGAGTATCCCGCCGACCTGGAGGTCGACTACCCCGAAAAGCTCCATCGCGGGCTCGTGCTGGTTAAGTGGCTGCTTGCCGTCCCGCACTACCTCGTGCTCGTCGCCTTCTACGGCGGACTGGGGCGCGTGGCCCGTGGCGTCCACGAGTGGGGCGAAGACCAGGTCGGCGGAGGCTACGGACCGCCGCCGCTCATCTGTGTCCTGCTGCTGATAGCGGTGGTGGCCCTGCTGTTCACCGCGCGCTACCCGAAGGGCTTGTACAACTTCGTGATCGGTATCAACCGGTGGGCGGTCCGAGTGCACGCGTATGTCTCGCTGATGCGTGACGAGTACCCACCGTTTCGCCTCGACATGGGGCCGCGTGAGCACGAGTCTTCGGCCACTGCGAACTCGTAGCGGGTTGGGATGGCCAAGCGCTCCCGCTATGTCGATGCGATTCTGATCGTCTACGGCGTCTATTCCGTCGCGCTGGGGACCTTCATGCTGGTGTCGCCGGGCGTCTTTTTTGACACCCTCGGCGCGTTCGGGCCCCGCAACAACCACTACATCTTCGACAACGCATCGTTCGAGTTGCCGCTGGGCCTGCTGTTTCTGGCCGCATTGCGCTGGCCGACGTGGCGGGTGCCGGCGTTGGCCTTCGCCACCGCGCACTGGGCGCTGCACGCGCTCAGCCACATTGTCGACACCCACCACGGCGCGGGAACCGGAGTGGGGCTGCTCGAATTCGCCGGATTGGCGATATCCACGGTGCTGCTCGCGGCCGCTTTGCGGTCCAGCGTCGCAGAGAGCCGTATGCAGTAGAAGCTATTCGCCCGTGAATTGCGGGGGGCGTTTGGCGAAGGTCGCCGAGATGCCTTCGCTCAGATCCTTCGACGGCAGGAATGCCGCGTTCCAGGCGGCGACGTAGCGCAGGCTCTCGGAGACGGCTGACGTGCGCTGCTGGTCGAGGACGTCTTTGACGCCATAGACCGCCAGCGGTGGATTGGCGGCGATCTCGGCCGCGGTCGTATGGGCGGCGTCCAAGGCCGCCTCGGCGTCCGCGTAGACGTCGTTGACCAGTCCGATCTTCTCTGCCCGGGCGGCGTCGATGTCCTTGCCCGTCAATGCCAGTTCCCGCAGATGCCCGTCGTTCAAGATCAGCGGAAGCCGCGCCAGGCTGCCCACGTCGGCCACCATGGCCAGCTTGACCTCGCGGACCGAGAACTTCGCGTCCGCGCTGGCATAGCGAATGTCGACCGCGGAGATCAGGTCGACGCCGCCACCGATGCACCAACCGTGTACGGACGCAATGGTGGGAGTGCGACAGTTGGCGACAGCGGTGATCGTGTGCTGCATCCGCATCACCTCGGTATGGAAGTCGGTGCGGGGGCGGGCCAGCGCGCCCTCGGCCAGCACCGGTGCCAAGAGCCCCCCCATTGCCGGTAAGTCCAGGCCGTAGCTGAAGTTCTTGCCCGAGCCGGTAAGGACGATGGCACGCACATCGCGGTCTGCGTCGAGCTTGGCGAACACCTCCGGCAGCTCCGACCAGAAGGCCGGGCCCATCGCGTTGCCTTTGCCCGGCCCGATCAGTGTCACCTGCGCGACCTGATCTTTGGTTTCCACGGTGACCGATTCGTATGTTTCGCCCATATCCAGACCGTAGCGTGGGCGACGTGGTTCCTGAATCGCAACCTGGACCAGATGCCGCCCCCACCGACGAGTTAGCCAGCGCCGAGGCCACGCTGGTCGTGTTGCAGCAAGCCCTGCACACCGTCGCTGCTGATGACTTGTCCCGGCCGACGCCGTGCTCGGAGTACGACGTGTCGCAGCTGACCGGACATCTGTTGAACTCCGTCATGGTCATCGGGCGCATGGTGGATGCGGATTTTTCTGATTTTTCGGTGCGTGACCAGACCGCCTCGGTCGAGCGGCAGATCATGGCCGCGGCCCGCCCGGCCTTGGATGCCTGGCACAGGCACGGCCTGCACGGTGAGGTGCCACTGGCCCACGGCTCGATGCCGGCCCGGGTTGCCGCTTCTGTTCTGTCGATCGAGTTTCTCGTCCACGCGTGGGACTACGCGGTGGCGCTGGGACACGACATCACGGCACCGGATTCGCTGACCGACTATGTGCTGGGGTTGGCGCAGCAGCTCATCAAGCCCGAAGAACGGGTGCATGCCGGTTTCGATGACCCGGTGGACGTGTCCGAGGATGCCAGCGCCCTGGATCGGCTCGTTGCGTTCACCGGCCGCAACCCGGCTACGTAGGGCCTGCTCGCGCCGAGTGTGCAGTGAGGGCCTCGAGTGTGCGCTGTGGGCCGTGAGGGTGCGCTGACGGCGCGGTTTTCGACTTATTCGCGCCTTGGACGCACACTCGGCGCCGTCACCGCACACTCGACGGCACAATACTTAGACCCGTTCTAGGTAGAAGTAGAAGTATCGGCCATTGTCGCGGACACCTTTGCCGTTCATGATGCCCAGCACGGTGTCGTCGTCAATCTTCTTGAAGTGGTCGTGGACCGGCTGGCCGTCATACACCATCGTTGCGGTGACTTCGCCGCGGAAGGCCTCAAGCCAGAGGCTTGCCTCCCCCTTGCCCATCGCCACGTTGGAGAACTTGTTTCCCTGGGCGTCCAGGCACACCAGCGGCTGTACGTCGGTAGCGGACGTGAACGTCTTGCCAAACCAGCCGGCCTTCTCCAGCGCGCCGTTCATCCTGTGGCCGGTGCGGAACTCGCCGCCGCGCCACTGCCCGATCATGTCGTCGATGGTCGCGGGCGACAGTGTGGCCCAGAAGTCGTCGAGCTGCGCGTCTGGAATGGGTCCGTCATGTTCCTTGAACTCGACGAACTTCGCGCGGGCCAGGCTCATCGCGTCCTCCTTACTCGATGCGGGTCACCCAGCTACGGGCGAACTCCAGCAGGGCGTCGTTTTCGTCGGGCGCACCGATAGTGACCCGGACACCATCCGTGCCGTATGGGCGGAGCACGATGCGAGCCTCGGCGGCCTGCTCAACAAAGTCCCGGGTGCGCCCTTCCAGCGGCAGCCAGACGAAATTGGATTGGGTCGGCGACACCGTGAACCCTGCGGCCCGCAACTCGGTGGCGACTCGCGTGCGCTCAACTACCACTGCGTCGGTGCGGGCCAGTAGCTCGTCGGCCGCGTCCAGCGATGCGATAGCCGCGGCCTGCGCAACGCTGGACACCGTGAATGGCACATAGGCCTTGTCCAGCGCCGTGATCACGTCGGGCTGGCCGATCGCATAGCCGACCCGCAACCCTGCCAACCCGTACGCCTTCGAAAAGGTCCGCAGCACCACGACGTTGCTGTGGGTGCGGACCAGCTGAGGGCTGTCGGGCAGCATGCCGTCGCGGATGTACTCGACATAGGCCTCGTCGATCGCGACCAAGATGTGGGGCGGAACCGTCTGGACGAACCGGGTCAGCGCATCCGGGTCGACGACGGTGGAGGTCGGATTGTTCGGATTGCAGACGAAAATCAGCCGAGTGCGTTCGGTGATCGCCGCGAGCATAGCTTCGAGGTCGTAGGTGTGGTCGGTCAGCGGCACCGGAATCGGGTTGGCACCGGCGACCTGGACCTGGGGTAGATAGAGTTCGAAGCTGCGCCACCCGAAGATCACTTCGTCGCCTACCGAGGCGGTGATCTGAACGAGCTGCTGGCACAGGCTGACCGAACCGCAGCCGACGGCGACGTGCTCGGAAGCGAAGTCCGCGGGGCCGGCTGAGCTCAGGTGTCGCGCGAGCGCCGCCTTGAGCTGCACGCAGCCGTTGTCGGGATAGCGGTTAACGGTGTTGGTGGCGTGCTCGATGGCTGCGCGGACGCTGGGTAGCGGGCCGAGCACGGTTTCATTGCTAGCCAGCTTGATGGCGCCGGGCACCGTTTTGCCGGGGACATAAACTGGCAGCCCGGCCAGCTCGGGCCGCAGGCGGGCGGTCACGTCGACAGCATATGTTGCGGCTGTGTACGCTATGCCCTCGGCGGTTGCGGGACTCCGCGCGGGGTTCGGTACCCTCGGGAAGTCCATGGAGGCGTGCCAGAGCGGCCGAATGGGGCTCACTGCTAATGAGTTGTCCCTCTCAAAGGGGACCGGAGGTTCAAATCCTCTCGCCTCCGCGCAGTTCTTTAGCGAACACAATCAAATACCGGCGCCCGTAGCTCAACGGATAGAGCATCTGACTACGGATCAGAAGGTTGGGAGTTCGAATCTCTTCGGGCGCGCTCAGAGCGTATGTGACAACACGACGCGATACCCACGGACGTGGGCGACGCGTGTTTGGCGCAGGTAGCTCAACGCTGTTCTGCGGAGCGGAATTTCCCTGACGTCGGGTTCCACGGCGCTGACAGACTCGGCTCCCAACCGGTGCCCCGATAGCCCTGTGACGACACGACGATCGCCGGCAGCAGCCCTCGCGGAGCGGGTGGACTTGCGTGAGTGAACTCTCATCGAGAATCGCCCCCCAAACCGGGACAGCCTGGTTCGAATACGGCAAGGTGAACGGTCATTGGGGGGCATCCGGCACACCGTGACCTGGTGCGGGATCGGGAACACAACCCTTGCGGAATGGCGACGGGCGTGGGGCTTTTGAAGGAGAGTGACGATGTCGTACGTGATGGCGGCACCTCAAGAGCTGGTGGCCGCGGCAACAAGTCTGGCGGGCATCGGCTCGGCGATCGGTGCGGCCAACGCCGTCGCCGCCACTTCGACCACACAACTGTTGGCCGCCGGGGCCGATGAAGTCTCGGAGGCGATCGCCGCGGCGTTTTCCGCCTACGCCGCCGACTATCAGGCGCTGGGTGCCCAGATGGCGGGCTTTCATGAGCAGTTCGTGGTGGCTTTGTCCGCGAGCGGAGGCTGGTATGCCGCCGCGGAGGCGACCAACGCCTCGCCCCTGCAGGTTGTTGAGGAGCAGGTACTCGGGGTGATCAACGCGCCGACCCAAGCATTGTTGGGGCGCCCGCTGATCGGTGATGGCGCTAACGGGGCGCCGGGGCAAAACGGCGGGGCCGGTGGGCTGCTCTACGGCAACGGTGGGGCCGGTGGTTCTGGCACTGTCGCGAACCCCAACGGCGGTAGCGGCGGGAACGCCGGCCTGATCGGCCGCGGCGGGGTCGGTGGAGCCGGCGCTGCCGGTGGTGTCGGTGGGGCCGGCGGACAGGGCGGATGGTTGTTCGGTAACGGCGGCAGCGGCGGAGCAGGTGCGGCCGGCACCACGGTGGCGGCCCCCAATGGCGGCAACGGCGGCAATGCCGGTCTGATCGGCCTAGGCGGGGTCGGTGGAGCCGGCGCTACCGGTGGTGTCGGTGGGGCCGGCGGACAGGGCGGATGGTTGTTCGGTAACGGCGGCAACGGCGGCGTCGGCGGGGCGGGCGCGACCGGCGGCGACGGCGGGAACGCCCGGGCCCTGTTCGGCGACGGCGGGGCCGGTGGTGCCGGTGGTATCGGTGTCGCCGGTGGCACCGGAGACACCGGTGTGACCGGCGAACTCAATGGTCAGGGGGGCATCGGGGGCGTCGGTGGGACGGGAGGCAACGGCGGTAACGGTGGCGCCGGCGGGTTGTTCGGCGCCGGCGGGGCCGGCGGCGCCGGTGGCACTGGGGGCACAGGAGGAACCGGTGGCACCGGAGCCATGGGCGCCCCCGGCGACCTGATGCTCAACGCTGGTCTCGGTGGTGACGGCGGTGACGGCGGCCTGGGCGGAGATGGAGGCGCCGGCGGGAACGGCGGTGCCGGTGGTTCGGGTGGTCTGTTCGGCGCTGACGGTGTCCTGGGCGCCGGTGGTGACGGTGGTCGCGGGGGGGCCGGTGGGTTCGGCGGCACCGGCGGCCAAGGCGCCGAGGGCGACCCACTGTTCAACGTCAACGCGGGCCGCGGCGGCGATGGTGGGACCGGGGGCAACCCTGGGATCGGCGGCGCCGGCGGGGTCGGCGGCACCGGCTCCAGCACTGGCGCATTCGGGCAGGCAGGTGGCATTCCCACCAGCGGAGGCGACGGCGGGAACGGCGGCCAAGGCGCGACCAACGGCGACATCAGCATCAACTCCGGCAGGGGCGGCGACGGCGGGACCGGCGGGGCCGGCGGGTTGGTCGGTGACGGTGGCCAAGGTGGCAACGGCGGCGGCGGCGCGGCCTCCTCCGACGGCTCCGGCGCTAGCACGGTCGGCGGTGGCGGCGGTTTCGGTGGAGACGGCGGAACCAGCACCAACGGGACCGGCGGGACGGGCGGCGACGGCGGCAATGGCGGCCGCGGCGGCAACGACTCCGCCGGCAGCAGTTCCGGTGGTAGTGGCGGCAAGGGGGGTAACGGCGGTGCCAGCGTCAATGGCGCCGGCGGCACTGGTGGCACCGGCGGGGCCGGCGCCGCCGGCGGCGCCGGACCCCTCGGCGGCAATAGTCGCGGTGGGGAGGGCGGTTCCGGTGGTGACGGCGGTGCCAGCATCAACGGCAATGGCGGGACTGGCGGCACCGGCGGGGCAGCCGGTAGCGGCGGCAACGACCCCTCCGCCAGAAGTAGCGGTGGTTCAGGCGGTTCCGGCGGGAAGGGCGGTGCCAGCATCAACGGGACCGGCGGGACCGGCGGCAACGGCGCTGCCGGCGGGAACGCCGGCAGCGGTGGCCAGGGCATCGGGCCCGGCTTCGGCGGCGGCGGTCGAGGTGGTAGCGGCGGTGACGGCGGTGACAGCACCAACGGCGACGGCGGGAACGGCGGCACCGGCGCTCAGGGCGGCAACGGCGCAACCGGCGTTGGTGCCGGCACGGGCGGTAGCGGGGGTTCCGGCGGTGACGGCGGAAACAGCACCGGCGGCAACGGTTCCGCCGCTATCAACGCCACTAACGCCACCGCCGGTAGCGGCGGTACCGGCGGTAACGGCGGTCAAGGCGGTAACGGCACTGGTGGTGTGGGCGACCCCGGGGCAACCGGTAACCCCAACACGGGCGCTGACGGGGGTCGCGGCGGAGATGGCGGGACGGGCGGGTCCGCGTAAGCCGTCGTAACCACGCGGATGAGCCGCGGCGCGGTACGTCATAATCGGGCTGCGCACCCGGCCGAGTGCTCCCGCACAATAGGGGTGCCGCCGTGTTCAGGAGACAGCGATGACGATTCCCAGCAACGCCCTCGATCCTGCGGCGGTGGACTATGTGCTCACCACCACGCGGTCAGTGCGGAAGCGACTCGACCTCAGCCGACCGGTGGACCCGAACACCATCCTCGAGTGCATCGACGTCGCCGAACAGGCCCCTAGTGGCGGCAACCAAGCCAGCCGGCGCTGGATCGTCATCGACGACGCACGCCGCAAACGGCAACTCGCCGACCTCTACCGCGCCGCGGCTGGCGACTTCATCCTGGGAGCGCGCGACCAGCTTGCCGGCACTGGCCACCCCCAGGCCAAGGTGCTGGAGTCGGCTGCCTACTTGGTCGATCATCTCGCCGAGGTGCCCGCGATCGTGATCCCCACAATCTTGGGGCGTCACGACGATAGCGGTCGTCCGGGGCTGTTCGACTCGGTCATCCAGGCGGCGTGGAGCTTCTGCCTGGCATTGCGTGCCCGGGGGTTGGGGACCGCCTGGGTTACCGCGGTGTTCGCCCGTGAGCAGGAACTGAAGGAAATTCTCGGAATTCCGGATCACCTGACCGAGATCGTGATGCTTCCCGTTGCCCACACCATCGGAATGGATTTCAACCGGGCGCCGCGGCGCCCGGCGCGAGCGATCACCTACTTCAACACCTACGGACATACCTTCGAGCACGGGCCGACTCAGCCAGCCGCGTTCACCGACGGTGCCGGCGGCGAGGTCGAAATCGATGTCGATGCTCCGCCCGAAAAACTCTGGCCCCTCGTGACCGACATCAGCTTCGGTGCGGATTTTTCCAGCGAATTCCGCGGGGCCGAATGGGTGGACACCGACGAACCAGGGCTCGGCGCCCGGTTCATTGGCAAGAACGCTCACGAAGCGATCGGTGAGTGGGAAGTCGAGTGCTTCGTCGACGTGTACGAGCCGAACCGGGTCTTCGGCTGGTGCACCAGCGATCCGGACAACCCCGGCGCCCGTTGGCGTTTCGAGCTCGAGCCGATTGCCGGCGGGACCCGGCTTCGGCACACGGTGACGATCGGCCCCGGTCCGTCTGGCCTGACGCCGGCCCTCACCTCGATGCCCGAGAAGACACCGCGAATCCTGCACCGCCGCATCGCCGAGATACGCCCGAACATGCAGCGAATCATCGAGGCGATGAAGGCAAGGGCCGAAGCATAAGTAGGGCGATCGTTCGCGGAACGCGACGATTCCTGGCCATCGACGCGGGACAGGGCCCAACCGCGCACTCAGCAACCTGTCAGTCGGCGCAAGGTCAGTTCTTAGCCTCGTTGCCTAAAGTTGACGGGAGTCGGTTGCCTGATCCAGGGAGCCGCAGGGACCGGGGGCGGAAGGAGTTGCACGATGAATCTCTCGAAGATCGCGGGCACTGCAAGCATTATGGGCGCCCTGAGCCTTGCAGCTGTCGGCTTGGGCGCAGGCATGGCGAACGCCGACCCACTTCCCCAGATTCCGGATGTACCGCGGGTGCCGGATGTACCACGGGTGCCAGAGGTGCCACGGGTGCCAGAGGTGCCACGGGTGCCAGAGGTACCGCGGGTGCCAGAGGTGCCGCGGGTGCCGGATGTGCCGAGGGTTCCCGATGTGCCGAGGGTTCCCGATGTGCCGAGGGTGCCTCAGGTGTCGCACCCGGGGGTGGCGCAGGTGCCGCAGCTACCGCAGGTGCCGCACCCGGAGCTGCGCCAGGCGTTCTGACCGTGCCGCGACGGCCGCCCCGGTAAGAAAACCGGGGCGGCCGTGCCTACACTGGGCGGCGCTAAGTGAGCCAAGTCGTTCCCGGTTGCCATGCGGGCCCGGCCGTCGGTGCATCGTCGCGCGTGACCGTTGCTTGAATCAGCCCATAAGGCCGATCGTCGGCGTGGAAGACCTCGTT
This sequence comes from Mycobacterium spongiae, assembly GCF_018278905.1. Taxonomy (NCBI): domain Bacteria; kingdom Bacillati; phylum Actinomycetota; class Actinomycetes; order Mycobacteriales; family Mycobacteriaceae; genus Mycobacterium; species Mycobacterium spongiae. Next base: position 5,382,198 of record NZ_CP046600.1, on the reverse strand, counting down.
GTTGTTCTCCAGTCCGAATGGCGATAGCTCGTAGACGAAGTGGTGTTTGTTGGGTGCGGATAACCGCACCTCGGCGACAACCGGGTATTGCTCCATGACGGCCTTGCCCATCTGGTAGAGGGTCTGCTGCAGTGCCAGCGAGTGGACCAGCGAAAACTGCTTAACCAGTTCGGATTTGATCCCGACATACATCGCTTCCCAGTCCGCGGTGACGACGGCATACCGCCATTGGGCTACCAAAGACGTGGCCATCACCCGGTCATGCGTTGGCTCGAGGATCGTGTATTCGTCCTCGAGGAACCCCGCGAACTCCGATCCGGTCGACTTCAACATGATCAGGTCCTTGAGCCCACCGATCACCCATTCACCCTCGGCATCAACGGTTATCGCGGCTGTGCGAATCTCCTGGCCATTGCGTACCCAGGTGTGGTCGTGCCCGGCACCGTCGACAACCGCTCGCTCCCAGGCATGTTCGTCGATCTCGATGCGTGCAGCGTGCACTGGGGCCACGTCGTTCACGAAGTGTCGCGCCAGCGCCAGCCCATAGTCCTCAATCGACTGCAGCCCGGGTTCCTTGGCGTAGGCATACACCGTCTGCTTCTGGGTGTCGGTCGGGAGAATATTGGACTGATCGCCGGTCAGATGAGCGGCGCTGAAATCCCCTCGTAAACAGGTGGATACCGTGATATCCCGGATCTCGTGTCGCGGGGTTTCTCGGTAGACGCGGACGACGCGGTTCTCGGCCTTGCCGTATTGAACGGGTCCAAGCACGATGTTGGACATTCGTCAGCTCCCTCGATAGGTGGAGTAGGCGTAGGGGGATAGCAGGAGCGGCACGTGGTATCTGGTTGCGGGATTGGAGATTTCGAAGGTGACCACCACTTCGGGATAGAAGCTCGCGACACCGTGTGCGGCGAAGTAGGAGCCGGTGTCGAAGGTCAGTCGATACACCCCCGACAGTTCCCCGGGTGCCAGTGCGCCAATGCGACCCTCGTCGTCAGTCGTGGCCGTCGCCAGAACCGCGCCGCGAGAATCGGTCAGAGTCACCGCGACCCCGGGGGCGGGACGCCCTGATGTGGCGTCGAGGACGTGTGTAGAAAGGTGCGTCATGGCCAGGGTTGATATAGCTAGCGCAGCTGGTTGAGGGGCGAGAACCGGGCGGCAGCGATGGGATTCGCGTCGGCCACCAGATCGGAGAACCGGTAGTTGGCGATCTTGGCGATCTCGATCAACGCGAAAGCCTTCTCCGTGGTCGGTGGGTTGTCCACGCGCGACCAGCCGTTGCGCAGCACCTGGTCGAATTGCTCGGTCTCGCGAGCGCAGATCACCAGGGGGAACCCGAAACGCTGGCGGTAGGTGGTCGCCAGCTCCACGAGCTCGTTGTGTTCGTCCTCATCGAGCTTGAACAATGCCACGTGGTCGACCGCCAGCGCGTGGCCGGCGTCGTCCTCGGCACCCAGGTCGGGAAACGCCCGGATCAGCTCGAGTAGCTGTTCTGACGATCCGGTGAGCACCCCATCCTGAAACGCCTCCCGCAAGGCCGCGGTGTCGGCGAACGGTCGTTGCTCGAAGGCTCGCTCGACGGCCCACGGCACATCCTGAACGACGTGACCGAATACCTCGGTGAACCGCTGTCGGGTCATCGCGTTGACCTCGTCGAGCCTGATCGAGCCTCTGCCGGCGACCCGCGGCCCGCGATTGCCGACGTGGAAGAACACGATGTTGAGCAGGACCGCGGTGATTGCGCCGACGGTGATGCCGCTGCCGAACACCAGGTTCAACCCCGAGGGCATCGCTTTGGCGATGTCCGGGTAGCTGGTCACCCACAGTGCCAGGCCCAGACTGGTGGTCACGATGATGAGGTTGCGATGGTCAGTGAAGTCCACCTTTCCGAGGGCCTGGATACCGACGACGGCCACCGTCGCGAACAGGGTGAGTGCCGCCCCTCCCAGTACCGGATTGGGCATCGATGCCACTACCGCGGCAACCTTGGGTAAGAACCCGAGGATGATCATGATGACCCCGGCGGCTGCCACCACCCAGCGGCTCTTGACGCCAGTGAGTCGCACCAACCCGATGTTCTGCGAGAACGCCGTGTAGGGAAACGAGTTGAATACGCCGCCGATCGTGGTGGCCAGCCCGTCCGCGCGAAGCACGTTGCCGAGGTCGGCGGTGCGGAACCGCTTGTCGACGATCTCGGCGGTGGCCATCGTGGAACCGGTGGACTCCACGGCGGTGATCAACATGACGATGATCATGGTGACGCAGGCCGCGACGTCGAACTTCGGCAGCCCGAACAGGAACGGCGTGGTGAAGCCGATGAGATCGGCCTCCGCAGCCTTGCCGACGTTCATGTCACCCAACACGTAGGCGACTGCGCAACCGACAACAAGGCCAACCAGCACCGCGATGGTGGCCATGAACCCGCGGAAGAGCCGCTGGATCCCGACGATGATCGCGATCGTGCCTGCCGCGTAGAGCAGCCACCGGATGTTGGCGGGCTCGGGTTGACCGGTCAGCGGATTGGTGACGGCCTCACCGGCTCCGACTGGCAGCAGGGTCATTCCAATGATCATGATGAGGGTGCCCGTGACCACGGGCGGGAAGAATCGCAGCAGCTTGATGAAGATCGGCGCGATGGCGAAGGTGAAGATGCCGGCGACGATCACCGCGCCATAGACGTGCAGCAGGCTGAGAGCGCCGCCACCGTGGGCGAGCCCGATCGCAATGATGGGGGAGACGCTGGTGAACGTCACTCCTTGGATCATCGGCAACCGCACGCCGATGCGCCAGATCCCGACCGCCTGAATGATCGACGCGATACCGCAGGTGAATAGGCCGGCAGTGATCAGCTTGATCAGGTCTTCCGGCGGCAGCTTGAGCGCGCTGGCGATGAGAATGGGCACCAGGACGGCGGCCGCGTAAAACGCGACCACGTGCTGGAATCCATAGATCGCGAGCTTGGGGATCGGCAGCACCTCATCGACGGGGTGCACCCGCTTCGTCCGTGCATTCTCTACCGGGGTGCCCATGATCCCAGAATGACCCAGGTGATTGCAGGTCGACGGACCGGGGTTGGCATCTGGGAGCACGCGGTGCCACCCGGACCGGAGCCGGTCAGTGCGGGGCGTCGATCAGGTTCACGGCACGTTCGAATAGGTGCACCGTGGCCGCATGAAGTTGGTCGCCGACCTCTTTTTCGGCCTGGCCCGCACAGGCGCGGGCCAGCGTCCCTTCGATCACGATCCCCAACTTGAAGCAGGCCAGCACGGTGTACCAGGTGATGTGGGACAGGTCGCGGGTGGTGTTGGCGGCATACCGGTGCAGCAGATCGTCAGTGCTGGCCAGGCCGCTGTGTCCGCCGAGGGAGTGGCTGAACACGCTGGAACCGTCCGACTGGCGCCACGTGGCCAACAGCCAGCCCAGATCCAACAACGGGTCACCGATCGTGCACATCTCCCAGTCGACGATCGCGACCACGTCCGGCCCGGTGCGGGAGAACATCACGTTGGCCGCGTGGTAGTCGCCATGCATGATGCCGGGCTTCCACGTTGCCGGTCGATGGCTCTCCAGCCAAGCGGCTACCTGCTCGACGCCTGGGATCTGCGGACCCGGGTAGCCGTCGTACTGCTGGTAGGACTCCAGCTCGGCGATCCAGCGCGGCACCTGTCGTTGCAGGAATCCCTCGGGTTTGCCGAAGTCGGCGAGACCGACGTCGACGTGGTCTACGGCGCCAAGTTGGGCCAGCGCGTCGGCCATCGACAACCCCATCTGGAACCGCACCTCGGCATCGCCCGCGTGCAGCGGAGGCAGGCCCTCGCCTGCGTTGAATCCGTCGACGGGATCCATCAGGTAGAAGACGGCGTCACCGAGGACATCGGGATCGTCACATGTCGCGATCAGCCGTGGGTGCGGAACATCGGTTGCGGCCAGCGCGGCGAGCACCCGCGTCTCCCGCAGGATCACGGTGTTGCTGCGCGACCGAAGGTGACGCGGTCCGCGACGCAGCACATAGGAACGTCCGGACCTGCTGAACCGAACCATCACGTTCTGGGTTCCACCAGTGACCGGGACAGCCTCGTCCACGGGACCCTCGCCCAGGCCCCGTTCGGACATCCAGTCCGCGACCGCTTCCAGATTTACGTCGAGGCGCTGCGCGTCCATGTGCCCGAACCTCCTTCGCCGCGCGACCGTCAGCCCTTGGCGCGCGCCGTATACCGGACGGTCTGCGCCCAGATCATGCCGTCCCGAAACACGAAAGTGTCGACACCATCGTCCACCCTGCTGCCGGCTGAATCCGCGGTCCACTCGAGGAACAGCACGTCACCTTCGAAGATTTGAGTCTTCACGTTCCACGTCGCGTTCGGCACGTCGGTCAGCAACCTGACGAACACCTCCCGGACGCCATCCGCGCCGCGCGCGACGCCGTCCGCGGTGACCACAAAGGATTCGTCGGTGTAGTCGGCGACGATCTCATCGAGCTCGCCAGCGGCGAGAGCCTGGACGTGGTGGGCGAATACTTCCTGCGGCGTCCGTGGCGGCGCAGCTCCCCAGGCAGGCCCCATGACACTCCTCTGCTGCAACCTGTCGACCGTCTGGGAAAAAGCGTAGGGCATTCTTGAGGCCAGGTCGGAGCCCGCGGCGGCTGGAAGAATAGTTACCGAAACTCACTTTCTGGCGTGGGGAGGTACGGGCTATGACGCGAACTGACAACGATTCCTGGGCTATCACCGAGAGTGTCGGAGTGACCGCGCTAGGCGTGGCGGCCGCGCGTGCTGCCGAGACCGAGAGCGACAACGCGGTGATCAACGACCCATTCGCGCGGGTCTTTGTGGATGCGGCGGGCGTCGGGATCTGGAACGTCTACTCCAATACCGCACTGCTCGCCGACAACACGGACATCGAGCCGAGTGTGCGCGATCGCGTCCGGCTGATGATCGACTTCATGGCCATGCGGACGGCGTTCTTCGACGACTTCTTCCTCGGCGCCGCCGCCAGCGGCGTTCGGCAGGTGGTGATTCTGGCGTCGGGTCTGGACTCGCGCGCGTGGCGGCTACCGTGGCCGGACGGGACCGTTGTCTACGAGCTGGACCAGCCCAAGGTGCTGGAATTCAAGTCCACCACGTTGCGCGAGCACGGTGCGCATCCGATCGCACGCGTGGAGAACATACCGGTTGATCTGCGTCAAGATTGGCCAATGGCGCTGCAGCAGGCTGGATTCGACCCATCCCAACCCTGCGCCTGGTCGGCCGAGGGGCTGGTGCGCTACCTGCCCGCGCGGGCTCAGGACCTCTTGTTCGAGCGCGTACATGCACTCAGCGCCCCGGGCAGCTGGGTGGCTTCCAACGTGCCTGCCAGCGGCTCCTTCGACCCCGAAGGTGTGCGACGGATGCGCGAAGAGATGCAAGGTGTGCGCGACGCGGCCGCCAAACTGATCGATACCGACGTCCCGGAGTTCGAGGATCTTTGGTATGCCGAGGAGCGCACGGCCCTCGCCGAATGGCTCGATGAACGTGGTTGGGAGGTCTCGGCAACAACGTTCACCGAGCTGCTCACCCGCTATGGGCGGGAGGTCTCCTATGACAGCGAAAGCGCATCGATGCCAACCCAATTTGTATCCGCCCGGCGCTAAGGTGCCCGGGGTCCTAGGCGTCACGCGCGACATCGTGCGTGTGACAAACGCCGTCGTGAACGCCGATCGATAGGACCGGTAGGGAACGAATTATCCAAGGGACTCCGTGCTCGCTAGGTATGGTCACCGCTATGGCCGATCGACCAGCCGGAGTGGACGACGTGCACCGCGTCGCGGCGTCGATGCCCCACGTCAAACGGCTGGAGGGACCCAAGGGTAACCCCATCTATCAGGTCGGCGGAAAGTCGTTCGTGTTCTTTCGAACACCGCGGCCAGATGCGACCGACCCAGCCACCGGGGAACGCTATCCCGACGTCATCATGCTCTGGGTGGAGTCAGAGAGCGACAAGCTGGCCTTGGTGCAGGATCCCGCATCACCGTTCTTCACCACAGCCCATTTCGACGGACACCTTTCCGTATTGGTGCGGGCAAGTCGGTTGGCGGAAATCACCGCCGCGGAATTAGCTGAGCTGATTCAGGACGCTTGGTTGTCGCGCGCATCCAAGACGCGAGCCGCCGCGTGGCTTGCCGCTCGATTTCCCGACTAGCCTCGCAGCCGAACTGATCGAGCGGTATTTGCTGCGGTGCCGGCGGGGCGGCCGGTCAGGGGGCGACAACTCCGGTGCGCAGGCGGTAGCCTCAGGCACGAGTCACCGCGGAGGTTTTGGTCCGGTATTGGTGGTGCGGGCATTTCTCGGACGCGAAGGAGATCACTATGCGAGGTGGCAGGGGGTTCAGCGCGATTGCTGTGGTGTGGTTGCTGATCGGCGTCTTCGCGGCATGGCAGCGTGACTACTTCGAAGGTGGGGAAACGAATTGCGCAACGCTGGGAACCATCGCACTGACCGTGGTCGCGGGGCCCGTAAATTATCTGGGGGTCAATCCGAAGGTCACGGATTGCCGTTTGCCGGAGCCCAGTTCAACAAAATTGTCTGAGCGTCAATCCGCGTTGTAGCGGATTTTGCTGGCCCCAGTGGCGCCGTGTTACCCATCCTCGGTTTGTGTGCGGGCTTGGCGGGCACCGAAGCCAACAGTTCACAGGCCACATACAGAAACCACATAGCCTCGATCCAGCCATGCGCGCATACTTGAAAGTATGACGCAGCCCCGAACCGCGGTTGAGCGCGTTGTCATGTGCCGCGCTGATGGTCAACCGGTCACGGTGTTGGTCGTCGACGACGAGCCCGTTCTGGCCGAGATGGTCTCGATGGCCTTGCGCTACGAGGGCTGGAACATCGCGACCGCGGGCGACGGGGAATCGGCGATCGCGGCGGCGCGCGCGCAGCGCCCGGACGTGGTTGTGCTTGACGTGATGCTGCCCGATGTCAGTGGGCTCGAGGTGCTCCACAAACTACGCAGAGAACACCCACACCTGCCGGTGCTCCTGCTGACGGCCAAGGATGCGGTTGAGGATCGCATTGCTGGGTTGACCGCGGGCGGCGACGACTACGTCACCAAGCCGTTCAGCATCGAGGAGGTGGTGCTGCGGCTGCGGGCGCTGCTGCGGCGCACCGGGGTGACCACGATCGACAGCGGCGCCCAACTCGTGGTCGGCGACTTGGTGCTGGACGAGGACAGCCATGAGGTGATGCGCGCTGGCGAACCGGTCTCCTTGACGTCCACTGAGTTCGAGCTGCTGAGGTTCATGATGCGCAACTCAAAGCGAGTGCTGAGCAAGGCCCAGATTCTGGACCGCGTCTGGAGCTACGACTTCGGCGGACGGTCCAACATCGTCGAGCTTTACATCTCATACCTGCGCAAGAAGATCGACCATGGTCGCGAGCCCATGATCCACACGCTGCGCGGCGCGGGCTATGTCCTCAAGCCTGCCCGCTAGCAGCCCACGGTTTTGGTCGCTTCGCCTGCGGTTGGTGATTGGCCAGGTTGTCGTTCTCGCGCTGGTCTGTGTCGGGATCACCGCGGCAACCGAACTAGCGCTGCGCCACCACCTCGTGGAACAGCTCGACAGCCAGCTCGGCGGGACCTCGTTCCGGTCGTCGCTGATGAGCCCCGAGCCGCGATGGTGGCGACACGTAAGGCGCGATCATATGAGGCCAGGCCCCGGACCGGGTTTCCTCGATGCCCCCGGCCAGCCCGCGGGCATGGTCGGCGCCGTGGTCAGCGACGGCCGGACGGTTGATGCCGGCTACCTGACCAGCAGCGGACGCCGGGCCGAGGTGAGCCGCGCCGCACAGGCCCAGCTGGTTGCTATCGCCAGCAGCCGCACCCCGGTGACCGTGAACCTCGACGGTCTCGGCCGCTACCGCGCCGTCGCCGCTCCGAGCCGGCGCGGCGACGACGTGATTGTCACTGGCCTGTCGATGGAGGACATCGACGCGACCATGTTCCAGATGCTGATCATCTTCGCGATCGTCACCGCGGTTGCGCTTGTGGCCGCAACCACAGCCGGGATCGTCATCATCAGGCGTGCACTGGCGCCGCTGCGGCGCGTCGCGCAAGCCGCGAGTGCGGTTGCCGACCTGCCGTTGCACCGCGGCGAGGTCGAACTGCCGGTTCGGGTGCCTGAGCGGGACGCGAATCCCTACACCGAAGTGGGCCAACTCGGCTCAGCGGTGAATCGAATGCTCGACCATATCGCGGCGGCGCTGTCCACCCGGCAGGCCAGCGAGACCCGGGTTCGCCAGTTCGTCGCCGACGCCAGTCACGAACTGCGAACCCCGCTCGCGGCGATTCGCGGATACACCGAATTGGCGCAGCGCATGGGCCTCGGCGGTGGAGATCGCGAGGCGCTCGCGCACGCCATGAGCCGGGTGGAATCGGAGACCGCTCGAATTACTCATCTCGTCGAGGATCTGTTGCTGCTTGCGCGCTTGGACTCGGGCAGACCACTGCAACGGGAACCGGTGGACCTGTCACGGCTTGCCGTCGACGCGGTCAACGACGCGCACGTCGCTGGCCCCGAGCACCAATGGGCCCTCGAATTGCCGGACGAGCCGGTGGTGGTCCCGGGCGACGCGGCGCGGTTGCACCAAGTGGTGACAAATCTTCTTGCCAACGCCCGCATCCACACCGGCGCGGGCACCCTGGTGACGACCCAGCTGACTACCGAGCCGACTCACGCGGTGCTCCAGGTCACCGATAACGGCCCGGGAATCCCTCCGGCGCGACAATCGGAGGTATTCGAGCGGTTTGTGCGCGGCGATACCTCACGCTCTCGCAAGGCGGGCAGTACCGGACTCGGTCTGGCAATCGTTTCCGCGGTGGTCAAGGCGCACGACGGAACGATCACCGTCAAGAGCTCGCCCGGTCATACCGAGTTCGCAGTGCGGTTGCCACTCGATGGGTGGCAACCGCCTGCGTCGTACTTCGCCTAATATCCCCGGCTCCTCAGCGGGCCGTTTTACGGCCGCTAAGTCCCCGCTTAGGCCGCTAGGAACAGGTCACGTCAATTTCGAACGGCTTGTTCACCGGTTGCATCGGGTTGGCCATGTCCACCCCGGTCGCGGTACCGGTGATCGTGTAGGTGCTGCCGTCCTTGGTGGCTTTCGCCTCGCCTTGACCGGTGCCCGACGTGAAGCCGAGAGTTACCCCGTTGACGTTGCCAAGTCCGACCGACTTCACCTCGGGTGGGTCGGCGTCGGTCAGGACGGCCGCGATTCCGGTCGCTGCACCACCGATCGCGATGTTGACGTTGCCGCCGGCGGTCGTGCAGACGACCGTGCCGGTTACGTTCTGGTCCTGGCCGTCGATGATGACCTTCGGTCCGGAAGCGCCACCGCCTCCGCCGCCTTCCGCCGTGGTGGTTGCACCCCCGGTCTCTTCACCGCTCGTCGCCGATTTGTCACTCGAACAGCCGGAAAGACCCGCGACAAAAATTGCTGCCCCGGCTACCGCGACCTTAAGTCCACGCTTCACCTGTGCTCCTTTGCAGTTGTAGCGGCCCATCGTCGTTGAGGACCGTTCGGAGTATGCGGGTTAACTGGACCGAAGATCTAGGGTCTGCGAGAAATTATTTTTCGAGTTCGCTAGCTCTTGGGCCTTTGACATGGGTCCGGCGCGATCCCGCGAGGCCTTTCGGGGGCGGCCGGGTTGATGGCAATGTAAGGACGGTGGACCACAAACCCCCTACCGCCGTCATCGAGTCGGCGCACAGCCAGCACTCGCTTCCGCTGGACGACACAACCGATTTCGACGATGCCGATCGCGGATTCATCGGCGCGCTGTCCCCCTGCGTCATCAAGGCGGCCGATGGCCGCGTGGTGTGGGACAACGACGTGTACTCGTTCTTGGGCGGCCCGGCGCCGACATCCGTACACCCCAGCCTGTGGCGGCAGTCGACGCTGACCGCCAAGCAAGGACTGTACGAAGTTGTGCCGGGCATCTATCAGGTCCGTGGCTTCGACATATCGAACATCAGTTTCATTGAGGGCGACACCGGAATCATCGTCATCGATCCCTTGGTGTCCACCGAGGTGGCCGCGGCCGCCCTGAAGCTCTATCGGGCGCACCGTGACGGTGATCGGCCCGTTGTCGCGGTGATCTACACCCACAGCCACGTCGATCATTTCGGCGGCGTGCTGGGCGTTACCACTCAGGCGGACGTGGATGCCGGCAAGGTAGTGGTGCTCGCACCGGAAGGCTTCACCGAACACGCCGTGCAAGAAAACGTCTACGCGGGTCCGGCGATGACACGGCGCGCGACCTACATGTACGGCACTCAGCTGGCGCGCGGACCTCAGGAACAGGTCGGCTGTGGTCTCGGCCAGACTCCGTCGACGGGCGAGGTAGCGATCATCAACCCGACTCTCGATATCCGGGAAACCGGGGAGACGCACACCATCGACGGCATCGAGATGGAGTTTCAGATGGCGCCGGGCACCGAGGCCCCCGCCGAGATGCACTTCTACTTTCCGCAATTCCGGGCGTTGTGCATGGCCGAGAACGCCACCCATAACTTGCACAACCTGCTCACGTTGCGGGGCGCGTTGGTGCGCGACCCGCATGCGTGGGCGGGCTACCTCACCGAAGCCATCGACACGTTCGCCGACCGCACCGACGTGGTGTTCGCCTCCCACCACTGGCCGACCTGGGGGCGCGAGCGAATCGTCGAATTCCTGTCATTGCAACGAGACCTGTACGCGTACTTGCATGACCAGACGGTGCGGCTGCTCAATGAGGGTTACACGGGTGTCGAGATTGCCGAGATGTTCCAGATGCCACCGGCGCTGGAGCGGGCGTGGCACACCCACGGCTACTACGGGTCGGTGAACCACAACGTCAAGGCGGTCTACCAGCGCTACATGGGATGGTTCGACGGCAACCCGGCCCGGCTGTGGCCCCATCCGCCGGAGGCCCTCGGTCCCCGCTACGTCGAAGCCCTGGGCGGGGTCGACCGGGTTGTCGAACTCGCCAAGACAGCCTTCGACGAGGGTGACTTCCGTTGGGCGGCGACGTTGCTCGACCATGTGATCTTCACCGACAGCGACCATGCCGCTGCCCGTCAGCTCTTGGCCGAGACCTTCGAGCAGCTCGCCTATGGGGCCGAAAACGCAACGTGGCGCAACTTTTTCCTGTGCGGCGCCGTCGAATTGCTGGACGGCAACTTGGGCACGGCGGTTCAGGCCACCTCGCCGACATTGCTTGCCCAGCTGACGCCCGAGCAGATCTTCGACAGCCTTGCTCTTCGGGTTGACGGGCCGCGTAGCTGGGATCTCGATCTCGCCATCGATATCTTTTTTGCTGATCTCAACACCAACTATCGACTCACGTTGCGCAACGGAGTGCTTGTTCATCGCAACGTGGCTGCCGATCCGACGACGGCAATCGTCACAATCAAGCTCGACAGCAAGCCCCGGCTGCTGTTGGCGGCGTTGGGCGACTTCACTTCGCCCGGGCTCGAGATGTCCGGCGACGAGACGGCAATGCAGTCAATGCTGGGCGTGCTCGATCACGGGAATCCGGCTTTCAACATCGTCACGCCCTGACGTCTGCACGGTCGCGCACCGAGATTGCCGTGGCGGTCGTTGGCACGCCCGATTCCACGACCATGGCGGCAGTCTGGTCGAGGATCAGTGCGCGGCACCGTGGTCGATCGCGTCGCCGTACTTGGCGCGGGCGGCTTCGCGGCGGAGGTCCAATAACTCGCTGGGCCATTCCGGATCTTCGGCCTCGTAGTTCTTCAGCAGCAGCTTGGCCAGGTTGACTTTGTGGGCTTCGGTGGGACCGTCGGCCAAGCCCAGTGCCACTCCGCCCAACAAGACATTCACCAATGGCAGCTGATCGGTGGTACCCAAGGCGCCGTGTACCTGGATGGCGCGCAGGCCAATCGACTTGAGCACCTGCGACGCCAGGATCTTGCAGGCGCCGATCTCTGGGCGAGCCGCGTGTTCGCCGGCCGTGTCGATCAGCCAAGCGGCATGCAGCACCGCCAACCGGAACGGCATCAGCTCGGTGTAGGAGTCCGCGATGAACTGCTGAACCAACTGTTTGTCGGCCAGCGAGCTGCCCTGTGTGAATCGGCTTTTCGCGCGCCGAGACATCATTTCGACCGCACGCTGCGCCAGCCCGATGGACCGCATTGCATGATGCAGCCGCCCACCGGCAAGCCGCGCCTGCAAGATCAGAAAGCCCTGACCGGGTTCGCCCAGCAGCGCGTCCGAGGGAACCCGCACCCCGTCATAGCGCACCAAGGAATGTCCCGGTTCGTGTGGTGCCGCACCGACCACGTGGTAGTTGGCTTCGATGGTCAGGCCATCGGTCCCTGCCGGTACCAGGAACGTGGAGGCGCCGCGATGGACGGCCACGTCGGGATCCGTGATCGCGACAACGATGAAGAAGGAGGCGACAGCCGCGTTGGAGGAAAAGAACTTTCGACCGGTGATCAGCCAATCGTCACCGTCGCGAACGGCGCGGGTGGTGAAGACCCGGGGATCGGCGCCCCCTTGGGGCTCCGTCATCGAGAAGCAGGAGAAGATTTCTCCGGACAGCAGTCCGGCCAGGTACCGGTCCTTCTGATCTTGGGTGCCAAAGCGGGCGAGGACCTCCGCGTTGCCGGTATCGGGCGCCTGAGTACCGAAGATGATCGGCGCCCATGGGCTGCGGCCCAGAATCTCATTGATCAACGTCAGCTTGACCGCGCCGAAACCCTGCCCGCCGAGTTCCGGTCCCAGGTGCGGTGCCCACAAGCCGTTGTCGCGAACCTGCTGCTTGAGCGGATCGACGATCCGGCGGCGTTCGTCGTTCAGCGGCAAGAATTCGCAGCCGGCGAACAGCACTTCAAGAGGTTCCACTTCCTCGCGAACGAACTCGCGGATCCAATCGAGCTTCTTCTCAAACTCCGGTTCGGTCGAGAAATCCCACGGCATTCGAACACTCCTACTTTCTCTGCGCCCATTCAGGCGATGCCGCCATCGGCTCGCACGATCGAACCGGTGGTGAAACTGGATGCGTCGGATGCCAGAAACAGCGCAGCTCCGACGATTTCGGGCGGGTCCCCGGCCCGCTGCAACGAGAGGTGCGCGAACGGGTTCTCGGCGGCCGCCTCAAGACTCCAGGACTTGCTGACGTCGGTCAGGAACGGTCCCGCCATCAGGGTGTTGACTCGCACGGTGGGGGCGAATGCCCGCGCCAGACCCTCGGTCATGGCGTTAAGACCGGCCTTGGCGGCGGCGTAGGGAATGATGTCGGCCCCGGGGCGCAGTGAACCGGTAGAACTCACATTGATGATTGACCCCCCGCCGGCCGCCACCATCCGCTCGCCCACCAACGCCGACAGCCGGAAGGGACCCTTGAGATTGAGGTTGATCACCGCGTCGAACAGCTTCTCGGTGACGTCGGTCAGCGTGTCGTAGAGCGGTGACATGCCCGCGTTGTTGATCAGCGTGTCGACCGTGCCGAACCGCTTGTAAGTGGCCGCCACCAGTCCGTCAAGTTGATCCCAGCGTCCCACGTGGACTTGATAGGCCATGGCCGCGCGGCCGGTCTCGTCCTGGATTTGAGTCGCCGTGGCTTGGCAAGTGTCGATGTTGCGGCTGGCGATCACCACGTCGGCGCCACAGCGGGCGGCGCCGAACGCCATCTCCCGGCCCAGCCCGCGGCTGCCGCCGGTGATCAGCACCACCCGGTCGGTGAGATCGAAAAGCGCATCGGCATAACCCATCTCAGCGTTCCTTGGTCGGCAGTGTTCGGGCGAGTTCGGCGGCGGTAGCGATGAGCCGCAGAATCATCGGCCCGAACGCTTCGGTGATCTTGGGATCAATCCCCCTATCTTGGGGGCCGCTGCGTACCCCGGCCGCGTAGGTCTTCTCGAGCACGATCCCCAACTTCCAATTGGCCAGCACGAGGTAGTAGTCGATGTGTTCGGTGCTAACTCCACTGACACTCTCATAGTGGTCGAGCAATTCGCTGCGCCGTGGCATGCCCCGCAAGTCCAGATAAAACCCTGCGGTGCGGGGATATTCGCCGTCGTAGCCCAACAGCGCCCAGGCAAGGTCCAACAGCGGGTCGCCGATCGTCGTCATCTCCCAGTCCACTATCGCGGCCAATCGAGCCGGCTTTCCGTGTTGGAACATCACGTTGGCGAATTGGTAGTCGCCGTGCATGATGCCCGGAATGTAGTGCTTGGGTTGGTTGCGACGCAGCCAGTCCGCGGCGTCGTTCAAGCCGGGGAGTTCGCGCACTCGATAGGCCTCGAGAAAAGTCAGCCAGCGATCGACCTGGCGCGCGTGAAATCCATCCGGGCGACCAAACCCGACCAGACCCCGCCCGCGCCAATCCACCCGGCCCAGCTTGGCGGCACCCTCAACGAGCTCGAATGCCAGCCCGCGCCGGGCGTCGAGATCGATATCGAAAGGCGCAGGCCAACCACCATCCATCGGGCTCCACCCGTCTATTGCCCGCATCACATAGCACGGCATGCCGAGCACCGATCCCGTCTCGTCGGCCGCGATCAGCTCCGCGTGCGGCACGTCGGTGCCGGACAGCGCCCGCACCAGCCGGATCTCCCGAAGCAAGCCGTCCATCCGGGCGGAGTCGGCGCGTGGGCCGGGCATGCGCAGCACCATGTGCGCGCGGTCTTCGTCCGCGTCTTGTTCTCCGCCGCGGCGAATCAGGTACAGCGTGTTCTGTGAGCCGCCGCTCAGCCGCTCCAATGTCGGAAATTCGCCGATGCCCGGCGCGTGGTTGCTGTCGAGCCAGCGACCGAGGATGGCCGCGTCCGGTTGGGTTACGTTGGTAGCCACTGCCGCCCGAACACCCCGCTCTCCGTGTGGAGAATAACATTCTCATCGAGCCTACATGCGAGGCTTGACGCTGCACCCGAGTGCGAACAACCACCAGTTGATGGGAAGAAATACATGCAACTGCTTCTGATACGGCACGCGTTACCGCTGCGCAGCGAACACGGTGAGGGGTCCGATCCGGACCTGTCGGATGCCGGTGTGGCGCAGGTCACGCGACTCCCCGAGGCGCTTGCCAGGTTTCCCATTTCCCGGGTGGTCAGCAGCCCGCAGCGTCGCGCCCTGCAGACGGCCGAACCGGTCGCGGCGGCGCGCAAGCTGGCCGTGGACGTCGACGATCGGTTCGCCGAATATGATCGCGACCTTCCCCGGTACATCCCGGTCGAGCAGATCCGTGACGAATTCCCGCAGGACTGGGCGCGCATGGCCCAGGGGCATCTACCCAGCGCCGTCGACGAAAACAGATTTCGCGCCCGGGTGCGTGCCGCGGTCGACGACGTGGTCGCAGCCGCCGGCCCCGAGGACACCGTCGCGGCCTTTAGCCACGGCGGCGTGATCAACGCGGTCTTGCACGAGATTCTGGGCACGGCACGACTGTTGTCTTTTCCGGTCGACTATGCCTCGGTAACCCGCCTGTTGTTCTCTCGGTCTGGTCAGGCGACGGTCGCAACGGTCAACTCCGTTGAACATGTGTGGGACCTGTTGCCGCGAAACCAGCGACCGCTCGGCGACCCACCGCTGCGTGCGGGCCGTGAGCCCTGAGGTGGGGTGGGTAGCTTGCGCGGGGGGCGTGGCGGTGACAAGCGGGGCAATCGGCGGTGGTAGACAAGTTCGGTGACTTCGGCTGATCGACTCGACGGGCTCGACCTGATTGCCCTGGACGGGTATCTGCGCTCGCAAGGCCTCCCTCGCGACGGCGAGCTGCGAGGTGAACTGATCTCCGGCGGCCGCTCCAACCTGACATACCGGGTTTGCGACAACGCGACGGATTGGCTGGTACGCCGCCCGCCACTGCACGGATTGACGCCGTCGGCCCATGACATGGCCCGCGAATACAAAGTTGTTGCCGCGCTGCAGGACACGCCGGTCCCCGTAGCGCGCACAATTGCCCTGTGTGAAGACAACTCGGTGCTGGGCGCGCCGTTTCAGGTCGTGGAGTTCGTTTCCGGCCGGGTGGTGCGCCGCCGCGCCGAACTGGAAGCGCTTGGCGGCCCGTCGGTCATCGACGGCTGCGTTGACGCGCTGATCCGGGTCCTCGTCGATTTGCACAGCGTCGACCCGAACGCCGTGGGGCTCGGTGATTTTGGCAAGCCCCATGGCTACCTGGAACGCCAGGTGCGGCGCTGGGGCTCGCAGTGGGACCTGGTACGCCTGCCCGAGGACCGCCGCGACGCTGACGTCGGGCGATTGCATTCGGCTCTGCAGCAAGCCATTCCGCAGCAGAGCCGTACCTCGATCGTGCATGGTGACTACCGGATCGACAACACCATCCTGGACGCCGACGACCCGACGCGGGTGTGCGCGGTCGTTGACTGGGAGCTTTCGACGCTGGGGGACCCGCTCAGCGACGCGGCCCTGATGTGCGTGTACCGCGACCCCGCGCTCGACCTGATCGTCAACGCGCAGGCGGCCTGGACGTCGCCGCTACTGCCGACGGCCGACGAGCTGGCCGACCGCTACTCATTGGTATCTGGGCTGTCGCTGGGGCATTGGGAGTTTTACCTGGCGCTGGCGTACTTCAAGCTCGCCATTATCGCCGCCGGTATCGACTTCCGCAGACGCATGTCGGAGGAGGCTGAAGGCAAAGGCGAAACACCGGAGGGGGCGCCCGAAGTAGTGGCGCCGTTGATCGCCCGCGGACTCACCGAGATCGCCAAGCCGGTCCCTTAGGCCGGGGATGTCGCCAGCGCCGCGGCACGCGCTGCGGAGACCGTCTCGATCTATCGTCGCGAGACTCGGATCGACGGGCGCTTAGCTCGTGCGCAGAGCTGCCGCGCGGTTCTTCTTGGCCTCCCGGCGCAACTGGAGGATTCGGGCCGTACCAACCGCGACGGTGAGCAGCCCGCCGCCCACGGCCGCCAGCAAGATGGCCACCCCGAGCGGCAGGTGCCAGTGCCAACCCAGGAATGTGAACAGTGTTGACGTGGTGTTCTGGGCAATGAAGATCAGCAGTACGATCAGAATCAGGAAGCCAGCGATCAATGCTCCCCACAGGGCGCCGGCGCGGGTGAATTTGACCGGTGGTTCCGCGTGTGCCGGTCCAGTTGCGGGGCGCGGTGTCGGCTTTCCGGTCCGTGGTTGATCGGGCGAGGCAGAAGGATTGCTGCTCATAAAACCATCCTTCCCCTATCTTTCACAGAATGAAACTAAGCCACGCGGAAACTTCGCATCGGCGTCGCGCCACGTTGGCGCCGCGGCTGACGATAGTGTCGGCTGCATGAGGATGCTGCGGCGCACGCGTCGCGGGACACTATGCGCCGCGTTGGTCCTCGTCACGGTGTACCTTGTTGCGGCCTGTGCAACGTGCGACCCGCTGGGGGGCGCTGCGGGAAGCACGCGTTCGATCGTGGTCGGATCGGCGGACTTCCCGGAATCTGAGATAATCGGCGAGATCTACGCACAAGTATTGCGGGCCAACGACTTTGATGTCGGTCGCAGGATAGGCATTGGTAGCCGCGAAACATACATTCCAGCACTGAAGGACCACTCCATCGATTTGGTTCCGGAGTACATCGGCAATCTGTTGTTGTACTTTGAACCCGATTCCATCGCGACCACCCTTGACGCTGTGGAATTAGAGCTCTACCAGCGATTGCCCGGTGACTTGTCCATCTTGATGCCCTCGCCGGCCAGCGATACCGACACGGTCGCCGTCACCCGCGCCACCGCCAGCGCGTGGAATCTGACAACGATCGCGGACTTGGCAGCGCACTCTGCGGATGTGAAGTTTGCCGCGCCCTCAGCGTTCCAGATGAGGACGGAGGGATTGCCCGGACTGCGCCAGAAGTATGGACTCGACATCCGACCGGGCAACTTCATGGCCATCAATGACGGCGGCGGGGCGGTGACAGTGCGGGCGCTGGTGGACGGAACAGTCACGGCCGCAAACATCTTCAGCACGTCTGCGGCGATCCTTCAGTACGACCTGGTGGTGCTGGAGGATCCAGCGAACAATTTCCTGGCCGGCAACATCGTGCCCCTGGTGAATTCACAAAAGAAGTCGGATCGCCTCAAAGATGTACTCGACGCGGTATCGGCGAAGCTCACCACCGAAGATGTGGCCGAACTCAATGCCGCGGTATCGGGTAACACGGGAATCGATCCCGACGAGGCGGCGCGGAAATGGTTGCAGGACAACGGTTTCAATCACCCAATCCAGCGGTAGGAACCCATTTTGATCAGCTTCGACAAGGCCGCCAAGGTATGGGCCGACGGCACCACCGTCGTCGACCGATTGAGCTTGCGGGTCCCCGACGGCATGCTGACCGTGTTCGTCGGCCCGTCCGGATGTGGCAAGACGACGGCACTGCGAATGATCAACCGGATGATCGATCCAACGTCTGGCACGGTCACCGTCAACGGCACGGACGTCGCAGGCGTCAACCCGGTGCGGCTGCGTCTGGGAATTGGCTACGTCATCCAGAATGCGGGATTGATGCCCCATCAACGCGCCATCGACAATGTTGCGACCGTGCCGGTGCTGAAGGGGCAGTCGCGACGTGCCGCCCGCAAAGCCGCCTACGAAGTGCTCGAGCGCGTCGGCCTGGACCCCAAGGTCGCCACCCGCTACCCGGCTCAGCTGTCCGGCGGCGAACAGCAACGCGTCGGCGTGGCCCGGGCGCTCGCGGCCGACCCGCCGATCCTGCTGATGGACGAGCCGTTCTCTGCGGTCGACCCGGTGGTGCGCCACGATTTGCAAAACGAAATATTGCGTCTGCAAAGCGAATTGCACAAGACCATCGTGTTCGTCACCCACGACATCGACGAGGCGTTCAAGCTCGCCGACCTCATCGCGGTGTTCGCGCCGGGCGGGTCGCTGCAGCAGTACGGTGAGCCCACCCGGTTACTGTCGCGTCCCGCGAACGAGTTCGT
Source organism: Mycobacterium spongiae (assembly GCF_018278905.1). Taxonomy (NCBI): domain Bacteria; kingdom Bacillati; phylum Actinomycetota; class Actinomycetes; order Mycobacteriales; family Mycobacteriaceae; genus Mycobacterium; species Mycobacterium spongiae. The sequence goes on along the minus strand of NZ_CP046600.1, from coordinate 5,363,277 downwards.
GTCGAACTTCATCGGTCTCGGCCGCGGCTATCGCTGGCTACAGTTCTTCGACAGCCGAAGGCTGCCCATCCACGACATCGAACGGATCGCCCGGACCACGATCGAGGCGGCGCACTTCACCGGCGCCTGGGCACTGGTCGTCGCCGACGACGGTGCGCCCGTGGGTTGGATCGACGCCGACGGCCTGCGGCGGCACCGAGGCGGCGCAGCGCTGTCGGAGTGCATGACCGTCGTCGGATCGGTGTTCGGCCCGAACGGGAACCTGAGCCAGGCGTTGGACGCGGCGCTGTCCTCGCCCACGGATGTGGGTGTTGCCGTCGACGGCGACGGCAAGGTCGTCGGCGGGGTACGGGCTGCTGACGTACTCGCCGCAGCTGAAGAAGGCAAGAAGTCCAACGGCAGCGCTGACCCGTGCACTACCTGATCACGCATCGCGACGCCGCCTGGGCGCTGACTGTCGTCCATCTACGGCTGTCCCTAGTGCCGGTACTGATCGGGTTGGCGATAGCGGTGCCCTGGGGCCTGCTGGTGCGGCGCGCGCGGATACCCCGCTGGCTGACGACGACGGCGGCCAGCCTGGTGTTCACCATCCCCTCACTGGCGCTGTTCGTGGTATTGCCCCTGATCATCGGAACCCGGATCCTCGACGAGGCCAACGTCATCGTGGCGTTGAGCGCCTACACCACGGCGTTGCTGGTGCGCGCGGTGCTGGAGGCGCTCGACGCGGTGCCGGCGCAGGTACGCGACGCGGCCACCGCGGTCGGCTACTCGGCGCTCACCCGGATGATGAAGGTCGAACTGCCACTATCTATCCCGGTCTTGACCGCCGGGTTGCGCGTGGTCGTCGTGACCAATATCGCGATGGTGTCGGTAGGTTCGGTGATCGGCATTGGGGGCCTGGGTACCTGGTTCACTACCGGGTACCAGACCAACAAGAGCGATCAAATCATCGCCGCTATCATCGCGATGCTTCTGCTGGCGGTCGTTATCGACATGCTGATCAACCTGGCCGGGCGGCTGGCCACGCCCTGGGAGCGCCAGCAACGCAAGACCCGTCGGCGCCGTCAGGTCGCGGCCCCGATCGCCGGCGGCACGCGATGAATTTCCTGCACCAAGCGCTGAGCTATCTGTTCACCGCAGCCCACTGGACCGGCCCGGTCGGCTTACTCGTCCGCACCGCCGAACACCTGGGGTACACCGGGTTGGCGCTGGTTGCGTCGGCGCTGATCGCGGTGCCGATGGGGCTGCTGATCGGGCACACCGGCCGCGGCACCGTGGTGGTGGTCTGCGCGGTCAACGGGTTGCGCGCGCTGCCGACGCTGGGGGTGTTGTTGCTGGGAGTCCTGGTGTTCGGGCTGGGTCTCGGGCCGCCGATCGTGGCGCTGATGCTCCTGGGGATTCCGGCACTGCTGGCCGGCACCTATGCGGGCATCGCCAATGTCGACCCGCTGGTGGTCGACGCGGCTCGGGCGATGGGCATGACCGAGTCGCAGGTGTTGCTGCGTGTCGAGCTACCCAACGCGCTGCCCTTGCTACTCGGCGGCCTGCGTAGCGCGACGCTCCAGGTCGTCGCCACTACCACGGTGGCCGCGTATGCCAGCCTCGGCGGGCTGGGTCGCTACCTGATCGACGGGATCAAGGAACGCCAGTTCCACCTCGCACTCGTAGGAGCGTTGATGGTGGCGGCATTGGCGCTGATTCTGGACTGCCTGCTCGCGCTGGTGGTGTGGGCGTCGGTCCCCGGCACCGGCCGGCTGCGGCGGGCTGCGACGGGGCGCGGGGACTCGCACAAGGACGCAGTTGCAGACAATCCCGGCGCCACCGATGAACACGTCTTACGGTAGAAGAGTGAGCACTCCCGTTGATGCGACCCCGCGCCCCTGGCCTACGATGTTGACCTGGCGCGCACCGGACATCTCCCGCATGGAGTCGGTACGAATCCAGTTGTCCGGCAAGCGAATCAAGGCCCATGGCCGCATTGTCGCGGCGGCGACCGCAACCAATCCGGCGTTCGGCGCTCACTACGACCTCCAGACCGATGAGTCCGGTGCCACCAAGCGGTTCGGGCTGACCGTCACGCTCGCCGAGCGGGAACGGCAGCTGGCCATTTCCCGCGACGAAGAAAACATGTGGTTGGTGACCGACCACCGCGGCGAGCGACGTGCGGGATACAACGGAGCCCTGGACGTCGACTTAGCGTTCAGCCCGTTCTTCAATGCGCTGGCGATCCGCCGCATCGGCATTCACGAGCGGGCCGACTCGATCAGCTTGCCGATGGTCTATGTCAACGTGCCAGAAATGACCGTCGATGCAGCCACCGTGAGCTATGCGGGCGAAGGGCGGCTGGACGCGATCAAACTGCGGTCACCGATCGCCGAGACGACGGTGACCGTCGACGCGGACGGATTCATTGTCGACTATCCAGGGTTGGCAGAGCGGATCTGATCACCCCGCCCGCCCGGCCGGCGGCGGCCAGCTGCTCACGCCAGTTCTCCGCGCCGACGACGATGGAGTCGATGTCGTAGCGCGGGAAACTCTCGTAGCGGGTACGGGCGGCGTGGCCCGCGTCAGCGAGATCGGCCACCGAGGCGTTGCCGGCCAACGATTCGCGGGCGCGGCCGAGGAGTTCGATCACCCGGTCCGTGGTCGGCACCAGTTGGCTGGTGTTGGCTTCGCACATCGCCCGCACCAGGTCCGGTGCCGTGCCGGCGACCCGGGTGGCGTCGCGGAAAGACCCCGCGGCCAATGCGAACGCGAGCGGCACTTCGGCGGCTGTGACCGCCAAAGCCTCGGCGAGCAAGTGGGGCAGGTGTGAGATCGCGGCCGCGGCGGCGTCGTGCTCGTCGGATTTGGCCGGTACCACCACGGCGCCGCAGTCCAGCGCCAGCGCCGTCACGATGGACCACACAGCGGCATCGACGTGGTTGTCCACGCTGACCACCCACGGGGCTCGGGCGAACAATCCGCCGTGACCGGCCGACCAGCCCGAATGCGCGGTGCCGGTCATCGGGTGGCCGCCGACGTAGCGGGTCTGCAGACCCGCCGCTTCGACTTCGTCAAGCACCGCGCGCTTGACGCTGGTGACGTCGGTCAGCGCGCAGTCAGCGGCCAAGTCGCCGATGTGGGCGAGCATGTTCGGCAACGCCGGCATCGGAACGGCCAGCACGATCAACGCGCCGGTGTGGGCGGCACGGGTCAGGGTTTCGGCGAGATCTGTGGAGGCGTCAAAGCCTTCGGACTGGGCTCCCTGGGCGCCCTGGACCGAGCGGTTGTAGCCGAACACCTCGCGGCCCGCGGCGGCGGTCGCCCGCACTATCGAGCCACCGATCAGGCCAAGACCGAGCACGCATACCGGTGGCCCCGCCATCGTCTCAGCCCTGTCCACGCACGCGTATCGCCACAGTCCAAGGTTGGCATAGTGCCGCGCGTGTGGTGCTGTGAGGGGCGGTCGCCAAGCCGCGCCGGTCATGGCTCATCTGGTCACGGGGCCTCGTCAGCGACTAGCGTAAGCGCCCATGGGAGCACAACGCGCTGCCGCGAAAGGCCCGTCGGTGGACGCGCCGGACGGCTTCGGCGTCGCGGTTGTGCGCGAAGAGGGGCAGTGGCGATGCTCGGCGATGCGTTCCAAGGCGCTGACCAGTCTCCAGGCCGCCGAGACCGACCTACGCGAGCTCCGCAGCGCCGGAGCGGTCTTCGGGCTGCTCGACATTGACGACGAATTCTTCGTCATCGTGCGACCCGCGCCGTCGGGCACCCGGCTGCTGCTGTCGGACGCCACCGCCGCACTCGACTACGACATCGCCGCTGAAGTCCTGGACAACCTGGACGCCGAGATCGATCCCGAAGACCTCGAGGACGCCGACCCATTCGAGGAGGGCGATCTTGGGTTGCTCTCCGACGTCGGGCTGCCTGAAGCGGTGCTCGGTGTCATCCTCGATGAGACCGACCTCTACGCCGACGAACAGCTTGGCCGCATCGCCCGCGAGATGGGCTTCGCGGACCAACTTTCCGCGGTGATCGACCGCTTGGGTCGGTGACCGCAAGCGCGGCGACGCCGGGCGCGGCGGGTCGCCGCCGTCAGAATGGGGCGGTGACCACCGACGAAGACCTGATTCGCGCCGCGTTGGCGGTTGCCGCGACGGCAGGCCCCCGCGACGTGCCCATCGGAGCGGTCGTCGTCGCTTCCGACGGAACCGAACTCGCCCGGGCCGTCAATGCCCGGGAGGCCTTGGGAGATCCGACCGCGCACGCGGAGATCTTGGCCCTGCGGGCGGCCGCTGACGTGCTGGGAGACGGGTGGCGGCTGGAGGGGACCACGGTGGCAGTCACCGTCGAACCGTGCACCATGTGCGCCGGTGCTCTGGTGCTGGCCCGCATTGCACGGCTGGTATTCGGCGCGTGGGAGCCCAAGACCGGCGCGGTCGGCTCGCTGTGGGACGTAGTCCGCGACCGGCGGCTCAACCATCGGCCTGAGGTGCGTGGCGGTGTCTTGGCGCACGAGTGCGCCGCGCCACTCGAGAGGTTCTTCGCCCGCCAGCGATTGGGGTGACCGAAGCGCGGCGAGCGCCCAGTTGGGTAAGCTGCTGGGCGGTGGCGTGTCCGAGCGGCCTAAGGAGCACGCCTCGAAAGCGTGTGACGGCTAAACCCCGTCCGAGGGTTCAAATCCCTCCGCCACCGCCATAACTCTCCTAAGTCGGCGCAGGTCACCGCGGGATTCCCGGTCTGCTGCCGCTACCCCAGGGTCGTAGGCAGGGCACTTGCCGTTAACCGGCCGCTGCCCGTGAAGTTTTGCTCGACCGTGCCCCGAGGAATGTCTTTGCGTTTTCCTTTCCGGAATAGCGGTACGTGTTTTGCGCGGTGAATGTAGGCGCCGGTTACCTTGACGACGATCCATCGCTCGACGCGGGGTTTATTGATGGTGAGCGTCGCCTGGACCAATGGCTCCAGCATTTCGGCGGAATAATTCTGGGCGGACAGCGGTGTCTCCAGAATTTCATGGGCGGTGCCATCAGCAAGGCTGTTAAGGAGCTCAGCATTCTCGACGACCTTGGCTCTGCCGTTGACGTGCAGCTCCAGGCCATGTTGGAAAGAGTCGATGAAAAGCATTCCAACATAGGGATTTTCGAGAATGTTGTCGGCGCTCGCCAAGGATTCACCGCCGCGGTATTCCGGGTACAGGATAGTGTTCTCGTCCAGTGTCTGTACGAAGCCGAGCGGACCGAAGCGCACCGAAGAATCGGCGTGACCTCGCGCGTCCGCGGTCGCGATAAAGACCATATGCCGACGGGAGATGAACTCGCGCATTGCGGGGTGGAGGTAGTGGGTAGCTTTCCTCTTGGGAAACATCACAACGCGCTTCGATGTGGTGAAGGCTGCGTGTGCGTTGTTGCGTACCGCCTCCATCGGGTTGGTGCCCCTGTGGTGGGCTGTCGGTAGGCCGTGCCGGTCAGTGGCACAGCGCAGGCTCTGTTGGTCAACGCATCGTCCAATTCATCTCGCCGATCTCCCGTTCAGTTGGCATTCAACGGCGCGGAGTCAAGTACTTCATCGATCGCCGCTGAACACAGCATGCGGGGCTGAGGAACCCTAGAACATCAGCTAGAACGCGTAGCGAGGCGGATATGAGCGCGTATCTTCAAACAACCAGCGGTGGCCGATGGTGTTCAGCTACGCGCATCGCCACGCACGATCAGTGGAAGCGAAATCGCTCCAGCGCCACCGCTCACGACGATCACCCATCGGCCGTCGACAGGCAGTTTTACCTCGATAGCGAAGATGGCGAACCCGACTTCGGCGGTGGTGGTGGCTTCAGGCAGCTCGTACTCCAGGAGCAGCGGTTCGTCGTCCGTCGGCGGTCTGATCTCGACCTGCACGCGGGGGTCTGGATCGTCTGTTTCCGCCTGCGTCAACGTCACCAGCAGAAATTCGGCCGATCGGTCGCTGCCCACCGCAAACCGGTACAGCACGCCGCCCGACACATTGAGCTTGTTATCCACCGCCGACGCGGCTTCAGCCAGGAAAGCGCCCACTATCACGGGGCCGAACCTACCGATCGACCTGTCGCGAGGACAGCAGCGGGGGAGTGGATGGTTCCACCGGGCCTCAGACCGCGCCCTGGGGCTGCTGGTGCTGCGGCTGCGAAGCACCGCCGTAGCCCAATTGGGAAGCGGTGTAGCGCGCCGCGTCAGTGACGGGGACGGCTTGCACCGCGGTCCCGTAGGCGCAGATTTCGGTCCACACATCGCCGAGCTCGGTCGTGTCGAAGCGCATCCCGATGATCGCATTGCCGCCCTTGGCGAGTGCCTCAGCCATCAGCCGCGACATCGCCTCGTTGCGGCTCTCGGCGAGATTCTTGGTCATGCCCTGCAGCTCGCCGCCGAACATGGATTTGAGCCCGGCGCCGACCTGGGCGAAGGCATTTCGGGATCGGACGGTGAGTCCGAAGACTTCGCCGCACACGCGTTGGATCTCCCAACCGGGAATGTCATTGGTAGTGACGACGAGCACCGGACAGCCTTTCTATGCACACGGGGGACGGGTCGTTCCCGCACGCAGGGTACCGTCCCACCGGGCGCCGGGTATCGCCCGGTTTGCGCGGCTGCCGCGCTCGCGGGGCGCGCTGGCCCGACGTTCGTCCAGTTGTGGCGTGGCAAGCCAACTTCGAGAGCCCTCGGGTGGCCGGCGTATGGTTCGCTACGTGACGGCGCCCATTAAACGAATTGCGTTGAGCACCGGTGGTGGTGACGCACCGGGACTCAATGCGGTCATCCACGCGGCCACGCTGGCTGCGCGAAACCGTGGCTGGGAAGTCCTCGGAATCCGCGACGGGCTCAACGGACTGCTGTTGCCCGACGATTATCCCGATGGTGGGCTCATCGAGCTGACGCGCGACCGGGTCCGCGGCATCATCCACCACGGCGGCACGATCATCGGCACCACTAATCGTGGCAACCCGACGGCATACCCCGTGCGGCAAAGCGATGGCAGCTGGGTCGAGGTGGACCGCACCGACGAGCTGTTGGGCCGGATCGAAGAGCAGCGGATCGACGCGTTGATCATGATCGGCGGCGACGGATCGATGGCGATCGGTCAACACCTGTACGAGGCCGGGTTGCGGCTGGTGGGTGTACCCAAGACGATCGACAACGACCTGGAGAAAACGACGTCGACCTTTGGCTTCGACAGTGCTGTCGACTTCGCCTCGGAGTGCATCGATCGGCTGTTCGCCACCGCGACGTCGCATGGCCGCATCATCGTGGTCGAGGTGATGGGCCGCTACGCGGGCTGGATCGCCCTCAACGCCGGTATGGCATCGGGGGTGCACGCGATCCTGATTCCCGAGATCCCGTTCAGCCTCGATCCGGTGGCGGCGCTGATCGTGGAGCGTGAGCAGCGCGGAGCGAAGTTCTCGATCGTTTGCGTCGCTGAAGGCGCCATCCCCGTCGGAGGAGAAGTATCGATCGTGGGTAAATCGCCGGGCCAGGCCGAGCGCCTTGGTGGCATTGGCGCCAAGGTTGCCGCCGAGCTCGAACGGATGACCGGTCGAGAGGCGCGCACGGTCGTGCTCGGTCACCTCTTGCGCGGCGGTTCGCCTACCTCGTTCGACAGGTTGCTCGGCCTGAGATTCGGCGCCGCTGCCGTGCGAGCCCTCGACGAGGGACACAACGGCGTCATGGTGGCTCTCAACCCGCCAACGGTGGACTATGTGCCGCTGGTCGAGGCCACCCACCGACAGAAGACGGTCCCGCTGGACTGCGACTCGCTGCTCACCGCGCGGGACATGGGGATCAACTTCGGCGATGAAATGCCCAGCCACAGCACGATTGGACGATGAACGCCCCGCGGCGTGCCGCAGCGGTGGCGCTTTGCCGGCCGTGCCGGACTGCGCCGCGTGTTCGGCGGAAACGCAGTCGCTAGAACCCTGCTGGGGTGGGCATCGGACTGACGACCACCGGCAGCGAGATCGCCCCGGTGCCACCGGACACCACCAGCACCCACCGTCCGTCGGCAGGCAGTCGCACCTGAATCTCGAAGAAGGCGAAGCCCGGAAACTCGGCGACCGAGACCTCCGGCACCTCGAACTCCAGGCGTATGGGGTCGTCATCCTCGGTCGGAGGTCGCATTTCGACCTCAACCTTCCGGTCCGTGCTGCCAGGCTCGGACTGCGTCAGCACCACCAGGACAAATCGGGCCAACCGGTCCGGTCCGACCGCAAACCGCGACAACACGCCGCCCGATACGTTGAGTTTGTTTTCTACCGCGGCAGCGGCGTCAGCCAGGAAGGCGCCCGTAAGTATCACGCCGCTGAACCTACCGCGACGCCGGCAGCTCGCATGCTGGAGGGGGCCAGATTAGCCGCACCTGCACGGTTCCGGGCTGTTCGACGGGCGCCGGCTGGGTGCGAGAGTAGTCGCAGGTCGAGCCACTGGATCAGGTCCGAAAGTCGGGAAGCGGGATACTGGGCGAATGCTTGATCGCAACGCGCTAGGTGGCCCCCTGGAACCATGCGGCACCGACCCCCTCACCGGGTTCTACCGTGACGGCTGCTGCTCCACCGGTCCGGAGGACCGCGGCCTGCACACCATCTGCGCGGTGATGACCAGCGAGTTCCTCGAGCACCAACGATCTATCGGTAACAACCTGCTCACACCGGTGCCCGAGTACCGCTTTCCCGGCCTCGTGCCCGGAGACCGTTGGTGCGTCACCGCGGTGAACTGGCTTCGGGCACACCGTGACGGCTGCGCCGCACCGGTGGTGCTGGCGTCCACTCACGAGCGGACCCTGGAGGTGGTGCCCCTCGAGGCTCTGCAGGAACACGCCGTCGACGTACCCGACGACCTGGGCGACTTGTAGATCTGCTGGCTTACGGATGCCTAGGGAGCTTGCTTCGAGTACAGCCACGCATCCCACAGCGGGGTCAGCGATTCATAGGAGTACTGGGCAGCCAGCCCGATGAAGTCATCGGTAATGACGGTGCCGTGACGGTACCGGCTGGTCCAATCTTTGAGCAGCGCGAAGAATTTCTCGTCACCCAACCGATCGCGCAGCGCGTGCAGGGTCAGCGCGCCCCGTTTATAGACACGATCGTCGAACATGTGTTGCGGTCCCGGATCGGCCAACAGCAGGTCTTGGGGCTGCGCGCGCAGCAGGCCGTGGTGCTGGCGGGCGAGGTTGTCAGCGGTGGGACCGCCACTGTTTTCGGACCACAACCATTCGGCATAGCAGGCGAATCCCTCGTGCAACCAGATGTCACGCCAGCGCCGCGCGGTTACTGAATTGCCGAACCATTGATGCGCCAGTTCGTGCGCGATGAGCCGCTCGCTAGCTTGCGACCCGTCACAGTGATTAGCGCCGAAGATCGAGATCCCTTGGGCTTCAAGCGGTATCTCCAGCGGGTCGTCGGCTACCACGACCGTGTAACCGTTCGCGAGCGGGTATGGCCCGAACAGGTCCACGAACAGCGCCATCATCTCGGGCTGGCGGGCGAAGTCGCAGTCGAACGAGCGTCGCAGCCGCGCAGGCAGCGCGGCCTGAATTGGCACCGGCGTCTTCGACAGCCGGGCCATGGTGTACACCCCGATCTGCACCGTGACGAGGTATGTCGACGTGGGCTCGGATTGTTCATAGGTCCACACGGTCTGCGAGGCGCGCGACCGCTTCGCCACTAACTTTCCGTTGGCAATTACCCGATATGCGCTTTCGGTGCTGATCTGGATGCGATAGGCCGCCTTGGCACTGGGGTGGTCGTCGCACGGGAACCACGACGCGGCGCCGTTGGGTTGTCCGGCGACCAACGCGCCGTCGGTCAATTCCTCGAAACCGACGTCACCCCACAGTGACTTCAGCGGTTTTGGCGATCCGCCGTAGCGCACGACGACCACCAGCGCCGCGCCGGGCGCAAGCCTCGCGGGCAGCCGAATGCGCAGTTTGCCTCCACGACAGGAGAATTGGGTGGGGCGCTGGCCGTTCACCGACACCTTGGACACCGTCAGCGCGGCCGACAGGTCGAGGGTGAACTGCTGCAATTCGGTGAGCGCCACCGCGGTGATCGTCGCCGATCCCGAGAGCCGGTTGATGGCGACCTTGTAGTTCAGATCCAACTCATAGCGCGACACCCGGTAGCCCGAGTTGCCGTTTTGGGGCAGGTACTCGTCGATAACCGCCGCTGGAGCCTTCGCCGCCTTGACTGCTCGGCGCGCAGGCGGGTTCGGTGAGGCTTTCACGCCGCGCTGCCCTGCATGACGCCGGTGTCTGCGGTCTTCTTGCTTCTCCCCTTCTTGCGGGCAAGATTCCACGGCCTGATCGGATTGCCCTGCCAGCGACTTGACCGCGGTACCTCGTCACCACGCACGACCAGTGACGCGGGACCGACCGTGGCTCCCGCGCCGACCCGGGCCGCGGGCAGCGCAACGCAATGCGGCCCCAGGGTCGCGCCGGGTTCGAGCACAACGGCGTCCATCCGCATGATGCGGTCGTGGAAGAGGTGGGTCTGCACCACACAGCCACGGTTGACAGTGCTTCCCTTGCCGAGGGTGACGAGATCCGCCTCGGGCAGCCAATAGGTTTCGCACCAGCTACCCCGGCCGACCTGAGCGCCGAGCGCCCGTAGCCAGAGGTTCATGACGGCGGTCCCGCTGGCCGCGCGCGCGAACCACGGTGCCGCGACCGTTTCGACGAACGTGTCGGCGACCTCGTTGCGCCACACAAACGATGACCACAAAGGAAACTCGCCGGCCCTAATCCTGCCTACCAGCAGCCATTTTGCGGCGACCGTGACCGCTCCGGCGATCGCACCGGCCGCCAGCAGCACGAGGCCGCCGCAGAGGGCCGCCCACCACATGCCGAACATTCGTGCCAATGCCTGCAGCACCCCCAGCACCGCCAGTCCGATTGCGACAGTGACGATCACCGGGAGCAGTCGCAGGGTCTCCACCATTGCGCGCATCGCTTGCAATCGCCGCGGCGGGTCATAGGTTGTCTGTGCGTCGGCTTCTGCGGGGCGGCGGCGCAGCCGCATCGGCGGGCTGCCCAGCCAGGAGGACCCGCGCTTGGCTTTGGGGGGTGTCGCCGACAGCACCGCAACCAGCCCATTGTCCGGGACGCGCCGCCCGGGCTGGGTGATACCGGAGTTCCCGAGGAACGCGCGGTTACCGACTGTCGTTGCCGCCGCGTAGATCCAGCCGCCCCCGAGCTCGTAGGACGCGACCATCGTGTCGTCGGCCAGGAACGCGCCGTCCTCGATCACGGCGAACTTCGGAGTCAGCAATACCGTGGATATCTCGGTGCCGCGCCCCACCGTAGCGCCGAGCATCCGCAACCACATCGGCGTCAGCATGCCGGCATAGAGCGGAAACAAGTAGTTGCGCGCGGCATCCATGAGTCGTTCGGTCGCCCACAGCTGCCAGCCGGAGCGGCTGCGCACCGGGTGGTAGCCCTCCCGAAGTCCAAGGGACAGTGTCCGCACGGCGAGCACCGTCAGCATTGCGTACACGATGACCGCGACCAGTGTCGCGATCGGCGTCCACAGCAGCGCGGGCAGCACGGCCTGCGACAGTCGTTGGGTGTGCCGGACGGCTCCTGCGATCACTGCGAGGCCTGCCGCGGCCGCGATCAGCGGTAACGCGCCCAGCAGCAGCGACGTCAGCCCGTATACCGGGACCCAATGGCTGGCGCGGGGCGGCCGCTCGTCGGGCCAGGGGTGGTTTGCTTTGCCCGACTTCACCGCGGGCGAACCCTTCCAGTACTGCCCGTTCTTGATCTTGCCGAGCACGCCCGACCCGGGTGCCACGTCGGCGTTCTTGCCGACGACCGCGCCGGGCAGCAGCGTCGTTCGTGCCGCGATCGTCGCGTCGTCGCCGATCTTGATTTCGCCGACGTGGAACGCGTCCCCGTCGATCCAGTGCCCGCGCAGGTCGACTTCGGGTTCGACGGCACTGCGGTTTCCCAGCGTCAGCAACCCGGTAACCGGCGGAATGGAATGCAGATCCACGCCCTTGCCGACGTCGGCGCCGAGTGCGCGGGCGTAGTACACCAGCCACGGCGCCCCGGCCAGATTCTCGGCGCCGCTCGCCTCGGCCAGTCGTTCGACGAACCACACCCGCAGGTGCACCAACCCACCACGGCGGTAGGTGCCCGGCTTCACGTTCACCAGCAAGATGCGCGCGAACAACACCGCGATACCCATCCGCCCCAGCGGCGTGATGAACAAGACGAATGCCGCGGCAACGATCCACCAGTTCACGGCGACGGTCCACGGCACCAGGTGCAGGGCGCGGGCCACATTGTTTCCCAGCGCCAGCCACGTGACCCACTGCAGCGCGGCGAGCGTCGCCAGGGGCACCGCGAGGGCGGTCTGTGCTACCTGGGTCAGCAAAGACGTTGGCCGCACCGCACGCTCGGTGACCTGCGGCGGGGGTTCGAGTTCGTCGAGAAACCCGGCAAAGGAGCCGAGCCTGGGGTGATCGTAGAGGTCGGCGACGGTGACCTGAGGATATTGGCGGCGTAGCGTGGCGACGAGCTGGGCGGCCGCCAGCGAACCGCCGCCGAGCGCAAAGAAGTCAGCCTCCGGACTGTCCGGACCTTCCAGGGTGGCCCCGAGCAAATCACGCCACAACTCGGCCAGTCGGCCCGCGGTGCCGCCCAGGCTGGCGGCGTCTTCGGTGTCGGCGCCGCCCGGCGGTGGCCATGGCAGCGCGTCGCGGTCGACCTTGCCCGATGTGCGGGTGGGCAGCTCGTCGACGTGGACCAGGCGCGGCACGAGCGCGGCCGGCAGCTGTTCGCCGAGCCGCTTGCGTGCCTCGTTGATGTCGAACGATGGATCGGCGCTGACCACATACCCGACCAGCAGCGGGGTACCGGTGGCGGTATGGCGAACCGCGCACGCCGCACCACTGACACCGGGCAGGTGCACCAGCGCGGAATCGACCTCGCCCAGCTCGATGCGGCGGCCGCCGACCTTGACCTGATCATCGCTGCGACCGCAGAAATACAACCCGTTGTGTTCCAGTCGCACCAGGTCGCCACTGCGGTAGGCGCGACCCCAGCCCAGGGCCGGCATCGGGGCGTACTTCTCGGCGTCCTTGTCCTGGTCCAGGTAGCGGGCCAGTCCTACGCCGCCAATCACCAGTTCACCCACGTCGCCGTAGCCGACTTGCTGGCCGTCCGCGTCGACAACGGCCAGGTCCCAGCCCGGCAGCGGCAGCCCGATGCTGATGGGTCCGACGCCGTCGAGCAAGGCTGCGCACGCGACCACGGTGGCTTCTGTCGGGCCGTAGGTGTTCCACACCTCCCGACCGTCGACCGCAAGTCGCTCGGCCAGCTCCGCGGGGCAAGCCTCGCCGCCAAAGATCAATAGCCGCACGGCTTCAAGGGCCTCGGCGGGCCACAGTGCGGCCAGCGCCGGCACCGTCGAGACCACTGTGATGTCCCGTGTGACGAGCCACGGACCCAGGTCCATCCCGCTGCGTACCAGCGATCTCGGCGCCGGAACCAGGCAGGCGCCGTGTCGCCACGCCAGCCACATTTCCTCACACGACGCGTCGAACGCCACCGATAACCCGGCCAGCACCCGGTCGGTGGGGCCGATCGGGTTGTCTCTCAAGAACATCCGCGCCTCGGCGTCAACGAACGCGGCCGCGTTGCGGTGTGTTACCGCTACCCCTTTGGGCTTGCCAGTCGATCCGGAGGTGAAGATGATCCACGCGTCGTCCCGCGGCAACGGGGCACCGGCCTGCCAGCCACGCGACGAGCCCGGGCCTCGTTGCAGGCCGGACTCGGTGATGACGGCGGCGACGTTGGCCTCGCTGAACACCAATTCCGCACGCTCGTCGGGATCGTCGGCGTCGACGGGCACGTATGCCGCGCCGGCGGCGAGCGCGGACAGGATCGCCACATACAGTGAGTAACTGCCCGAGGGCATGCGGATGCCGATCCGGTCCCCCCGGCCGATTCCCCGGGCCGCCAACCAGGTCACGCTGGCTTCGATATCGCCGACGAGTTCGCTGTAGGTGAGTTGCACAGCGCCGTCGTCGAGTGCCGCGGCATCCGGGTAGCGCGCGGCGGTGTGATGGATGATGTCGATCAGGGTGCGCGGATCGGGCGCGTCGGCCGACAACAGATAGTGCGCGGGGATCGCCACTCTAGGAACCCTACTCACGCCAGGGGCTTGGGGATTGTCGCCACGGCTGTGTGGTGACAAACTCGACCCGGCGGCGCCCGGGTGTGCCGGTGAGGCCGTGGCGCAGAGCTTCGGCGCAACAAAGTGCGAAACCTCCCGGTGTCTTTGAATGTCAAAAATCTGTCCTGTAATGTCAAGACCCGCGGGCGTGTGCTGCTGCACAGTGTTCCGTGGTCAATCCACCGCCGACCCGACATCGAGGTCGATGGGCACGGCGGAGTCGATCCCGATCATCTGCGCTTCACTGTGTCGGCTGCGGTCGAACCGCGTGAGCTAGCCCCAAAACGCTGGCCCGGCGCAACCATCACACGCAACCATCACAAGGAGCACACCATGGAGTTGATGTCACCGATCGACGCGCTGTACTTGTCAGCCGAGTCACGTGAACTCCCGCTGCATGTCGGCGCGCTGCAGGTGTTCGAGCCGCCGGCGGGCGCGGGACCCGAATTCGTGCGCGACACCCATCGCGCGATGTTGGACTGCACCGAGGTTGCGCCGTTATTTCGCAAGCGCCCCAAGATGTTTGGTGGTGCCATGACCAACCTCGGGTGGTCGATCGACGATGACGTCGACCTCGGCTACCACGTACGGAGCTCTGCCTTGCCGACGCCGGGGCGCGTGCGTGAGCTGCTGGAGCTGACATCGAGGCTGCACGCCAATCTGCTCGATCGCCACCGTCCGCTGTGGGAGACACACGTGATCGAGGGCCTGAAAGATGGGCGCTTCGCGATGTACTCGAAGATGCATCACGCATTGGTCGACGGGGTATCCGGACTTTCCCTGATGAGGCGGTCGCTACCGGCCGACCCGACCGACAGCGAGGTTCGCGCGACCTGGTCGCCGGCGCCGAAACGCCGGGACACCGAGCCGCAGCGCGCCGGCTTGCGACAGCTTGGGGGCATCCTGGGATCCGTTGCGGGCTCGGCAGCCGGTCTGGCTCCGTCGACACTCCGCCTGGCCCGGTCCGCGCTGCTGGAACAGCAGTTGACGCTGCCTTTCCGCACGCCGCGCACGATGTTCAATGTTGCCATCGGGGGAGCGCGGCGCTGCGCTGCGCAGTCGTGGCAGCTGGACCGGGTCAAGGCGGTCAAGGACGCTGCCGGGGTCAGCCTCAACGACGTTGTGCTGGCGATGTGCGCGGGCGCGCTGCGTGCGTATCTGCACGAATCCGACGCGCTGCCGCAGCGACCGCTGGTAGCGATGGTCCCCGTGAGTCTGCGCAATGAGCGCGATTCCGTCGGCGGCAACATGGTTGGGGCGGTGTTGTGCAACCTGGCCACCCACCTCGCCGATCCGGCGGACCGCCTCAACGCCATCCACGCCTCGATGCGCGACAACAAGAAGGTGCTCTCGCAACTGACCCGGACGCAGGTGGTGGCGTTGTCTGTGCTGCTGGTGAGCCCGGCCGCGCTCAGCGCCCTTCCCGGTGTCGGCAAGGTCGCTCCGCCACCGTTCAACGTGTGCATCTCGAATGTGCCGGGCGTGCGCGAACCACGGTATCTCAACGGTGCCCGTCTAGTCGGCAACTACCCGATGTCGCTGGCGCTCAACGGGCAAGCGCTCAACATCACGTTGACCAACACGGCGGATAGCCTTGACTTCGGGCTCGTGGGCTGCCGCAGCAGTGTCCCGCACCTGCAGCGACTGCTCAGCCACTTGGAGACGGCACTGAAGGAACTTGAGCTAGCCGTCGGACTGTGAGTCGCCCGTGCGACGCCGGTACGCCGGTCTTGTTGCGATAGGCGGCCGGCCCAGTTCCGAACCAGCGTTTACACGAACGAGTCAGCACGCTCTGCTCGGCGTAGCCCAATTCGCGGGCCAGGTGCGTCAAGCTGATGCCGGTGTTGCGAAGGTAGCGATCGGCGGCCTCCTTGCGGACCTGATCGACCAGCGCGGCGAAGGTAGTCTCTGCATCGGCGAGTCGGCGCTGCAGTGTCTTCGGATGCAGGTGGAACTGCTCGGCGACCACATCGAGCGTTGCCGCGCCGGTGGGCAACAGCTGTCGGACAATGGTGCGCACTGATTCCACGACCCCGGCGTCGACCGGCGTGATCTTGCTCAGGTAGTCGACGATGGCGCGGTGGGCAACGTCATCATGGTGCAACGCACGACCCAGGTCCGCCGTGCGAACGGTGTAGCCCGCTACGCGTGCGGCGAAGTGCGGTCTGGCGCCGAAGTAGCGCACGTAGTCGGCCTTCGGGGTGAGCGGGTCGTGCGGCAGGTGCACTGCCAATGCCCGGTAATCCGCACCCAGCAGAAGGTGAAACACGCCCAGCGAGACGCCCAGCGCCAGTTCGGTTGTTTGCGGACATCGCGTCGTCTCGTCGATCAGGAACTCGATCGCGAGAAACGATTGCGTCCCGTTTGGTAGCGGTGTGACATTGATGGAGATCACCGGGCTGTAGGCGCCCATGAACGTGTTGAAGATCGCCAGCGCGTCGGCCACGGTGGCGGCGGTGCGCGCCGCTGCGCCGACCGGCCCCAGAATCTCGATTCCCTGCCTTTGTGCTAATCGCCGTCCGAAATCCTTTGTGGCCGTGGCCTCGGCGGCGGATTCGGTTGCGTGTATTGCGGCCTGGAACGGAACAAAGGTGTCGTAATTGCCGACGTCCTGCTCTCGGATCCCCGCGGCGCATAACAACGTGGCCGGGTCGCCGCCTAATTCGGTCACCAGGCTTGGGTAGTTGGCGAGCGCCGTGCCGCGTACCAGGGACACGTCGACGACCCTGAGCGGACAATCGCGTTCTGTCAAGACTTGAGAGCAATCTTTCGGTGCCGGTCGGTCGCGAGCGGCCGACCCGTCGCGAAATGATATGTAGCAATTTCGCGATTTTCTTGCCACGAACCCGACGCGTCCGGCTAAGTTGACAACGACGCGTATCGGTTTTGCGGTTCCAGGATCTCGGGCTCGACCTCCCAGGGTCTTGGGCTCGAACAAGGAACCCGGTGGACCCCGGTGGACGTGAAAGGACGGCGACGATGGCGTTTCTGGTTGCGGAGCCGCAGATCATGGCAGCGGTTGCTGCCGATATCGAGGGGATTGGCTCGGCGATCAGCGCGGCCAATGCCACTGCGGCAGCGCCGATTTCGGGATTGTTGGCGGCCGCCGGCGACGAGGTGTCCGCCAATATCGCGAACTTGTTCGCCGCATATGGCCAGGAATACCAGGCTGCCGCCGCGCAGGTGGCCGCGTTCCACGGCGAATTCCAACGAACGTTGGCCGTCGCCGCAAGCGCGTATACGCAAGCCGAGGCCGCCGGTGCCGCAGCCGTGCAGTCAGCGCTGGCGCCGGTCGCGCCGGCGTTGCAGGGGGCGCTGGCGCCCATCCTGCCCACGGCCGCGCCCGCTGCCGCGCCCGCTGCCGCAATGATTCCGCCGTTCCCGGCCAACCTGACGACCCTGGTCATGGGTGGCACCGGAATTCCCATACCCGGACCACAATTCATCAACCTCGCCAATGAGCTCTATGTCCGGTCGATGAACACTGTGCAAGGGCTCGACACACCCGAGGAGTTGTACCCACTGACCGGGGTCAAGAGCATGACCCTGGACGCGTCGGTGGCCGAGGGGTTGACCATCCTCGACAACCAGATCCAGGCACAACTCGCGATTCCCGGAAACACCGTAACTGTCTTCGGGGTTTCGCAAAGCGCCGTGATCGCCTCGCTGGAAATGCAAAGGCTCGCCGCAATGGGGGCGGCCGCTCCGACCGCGGATCAGCTCAACTTCGTCCTGACCGGGAACGAGATGAACCCCAACGGGGGCATGCTGGCGCGTTTTCCGAATCTGAGCATCCCGAGCCTGGGGCTGACATTCTACGGTGGGACGCCTTCGGATACGATTTATCCAACGGCCATCTATTCGCTCGAATACGACGGCTTCGCCAGCTTCCCGCAATACCCGCTGAATTTCATTTCCTCTCTGAACGCGGTCATGGGAATCATCTATGTGCACCCCACGTATTTCGACCTGACTCCCGCGCAGGTTGATGCCGCTATTGAGCTACCGACGTCGCCGGGCTACTCGGGCGTCACCAGTTACTACATGCTGCCGACGGAGAATCTGCCACTCCTGGAGCCGATACGGGCGATTCCGGTTATTGGGGACCCGATTGCCAACCTTGTTCAACCGAACTTGAAAGTGATCGTTAACTTGGGCTACGGCGACCCCAACTTTGGCTATTCGACGGGCCCCGCCGACGTGACGACGCCGTTCGGTTTGTGGCCGGATGTGCCGCCGCAGGTGATTTTCGATGCGCTCGTAGCGGGCACCCACGAGGGCATCGGGGACTTCTCGGCCGACATGAGTGAAATCCTGTCCCAACCGCCCACGTTGCCGGAGCTGACGTTTCCAACGCTGAACCCAGGGGCGGCGCTGTTGTCCGCCCCGACGCCGACCGAGGTCGTCAACACATTCACCAAGATCGTCTCCGACGACTATGCCGTGCTGCTTCCCGCGGCCGATATCGCACTTGCCTACGCAACCACGTTGCCGCTGTACAACGCCACTTTGTTCGTCGACCAGCTTGCCCAGGGCAACCTCATCAACGCCGTTGGATTCCCCATCGCGGCTGACGTGGGCATGACGACGATAGCGGGCGGGGTTGGCTTCCTGGTCCTCGCGTCAACCATCGCCAACAACATCAGAGATATCGAAAGCCTCTTTACCTGACGCTGCCCGTGTGATGTGGGTTGAGGCTGTGGGGTGATCGTGGCGCGCTCAGTCACGGCACCGGTCGATCCGGGTTGATCTCGATTGATGGCGGCAGCCGTGAGCGCGCTTCGGTTCTGGCACCTACCTAGCGACATATCTCGGGCAGCGCGGTCTAATAGGTGGATGGAGCTCATGATGCCCACCGACTCGATGTTTCTGTTCTCCGAATCACGGGAGCATCCCATGCATGTGGGCGGCTTGTCGTTGTTCGAACCGCCGGACGGGGCTGGTCCGGAGTTTATCCGGGAGTTCTACGACGGCCTGGTTGCCAATGACACATTCCAGCCGCTATTCCGTAAGCACCCGGTGCGGATCGGTGGCGGAATCGCGAGGGTGGCATGGGCCTACGACGACGACATCGACGTCGACTATCACGTCCGTCGATCCGCGTTGCCGTCGCCGGGACGGGTTCGCGATCTGTTGGAGCTGAGCTCTCGGCTGCACACCAGCCTGCTCGATCGCCATCGCCCGTTGTGGGAATTGCACGTGGTGGAGGGCCTCAAGGACGGCCGGTTCGCCATGTACACGAAAATGCACCACGCCCTCATCGACGGTGTGTCCGCGATGAAACTGATGCAGCGCACCCTGTCGGTTGACCCGGAGGACACCGGGATTCGGGCGATGTGGAATTTGCCGCGCAAACAGCGCAAGCAATCCGGCGGCTCTTCCCCGTTGGATTCGCTGGGCAAGATGGCCGGATCTGTCTTGGGACTAGCGCCCTCAACCCTGCGGTTGGCCCGCGCGGCGCTGTTCGAGCAGCAATTGACGCTGCCGTTCGCGGCACCCCACTCGATGTTCAATGTCAAGGTGGGCGGCGCCCGGCGGTGTGCCGCGCAGTCCTGGTCGCTGGACCGGGTCAGAAACGTCAAACAGGCGGCCGGTGCGACGGTCAACGACACCGTTCTCGCGATGTGCGCCGGCGCCCTCCGCTATTACTTGATCGAGCAGAACGCACTGCCTGATAGGCCGCTGGTTGCGATGGTTCCGGTGAGCCTGCGCTCGGCTGAGGAAGCTGATTCCGGCGGCAACAAGGTTGGCAGCATCCTGTGCAACCTCGCCACCAACGTCGCGGACCCGGCCGAACGGTTGCAGGTGATCAGCGACTCGATGCGCCGCAATAAGAAGGTGCTCGCCGAACTACCCCAGCTGCACGTGCTCGCGTTGTCGGCGTTGAACATGGCCCCGTTGACGCTGTCGGGCGTGCCGGGTTTTCTGTCGGCATTCCCGCCACCGTTCAACATCGTCATCTCGAATGTGCCGGGATCGCCGGACCCGCTGTATTACGGCGGTGCCCGGCTCGATGGCAGTTACCCGTTGTCGAATATCCCGGATGGGCAAGCGTTGAACATCACCCTGGTGAACAACGCCGGGAATCTCGACTTCGGGTTGGTGGGGTGTCGTCGCAGCGTGCCGAGTCTGCAGCGGCTGCTCGCACACTTGGAGTCGTCGCTGAAGGACCTGGAGCAGGCCATCGGCGTCTAGAAGAGCCCGCCCACCTACCTCCGAATATCTGTAGTCATGCCCAAGCTCAGCGCGGGTCTGCTGTTGTACCGGGCACGCGCGGGCGTGGTCGATGTCTTGATCGCGCACCCCGGCGGCCCCTACTGGGCGCGCAAGGACGACGGTGCGTGGTCCATCCCGAAAGGGGAGTACACCGACGGTGAAGATCCGTGGGTGGCCGCCCAGCGTGAGTTCGTTGAGGAGATTGGCCTGCCGGCGCCTGCCGGGCCGCGAATCGACATCGGTGCGCTCAAACAACCCAGCGGCAAGCTGGTCACGGCGTTCGCCGTACACGGCGACCTCGACATCACCCACGCACGCAGCAACACCTTCGCGTTGGAGTGGCCTAAGCGCTCCGGCAGAGTGCAAGAGTTCCCCGAGGTCGACCGGGTCGGCTGGTTCCCGGTAGCGCAGGCTCGCACCAAGCTGGTGGTCGGGCAGCGCGGCTTTCTCGATCGATTGATGACCCATCCGGGGATTGCGGGCTCACCGGAAGATCAGTGACCGCGGTAAGTTCGCGGTCATGGAGACATTGCGAACACCCGACGACCGGTTCGACAACCTGCCCGAATTTTCCTACGCACCAAGCTATTGCGACGTGGCGGACGGCGAGGGTGGGGTATTGCGGGTTGCCTGGGTCGAAGACGGTCCGGCCGATGCCGACCCGGTCCTCATGCTGCATGGCGAGCCATCTTGGTCGTATCTGTACCGGACGATGATCCCGATTCTGGTCGCCGCCGGGCACCGGGTCATCTGCCCCGATCTGGTCGGGTTCGGACGGTCGGACAAACCGACCCGCCGCGAGGACCACAGCTACGCACGTCATGTCGAGTGGATGCGAGCCCTGGCGTTCGATGCTCTCGATCTGCGCAATGTCACTCTGGTCGGCCAAGACTGGGGCGGGCTGATCGGGTTGCGGCTGGCCGCAGAGCATCCCGAACGATTCTCGCGGTTGGTCGTCGCCAATACCGGGCTGCCGAACGGGGAGCAGCCGATGGCCGAAGTCTGGTGGCGCTTTCGCGAGACGATCCAGAACGCACCCACCCTGAATATCGGCTGGTTTGTGCAGGGCGGCTGCCGCCAGCAGATGAGCGATGAGGTACGCGCGGGCTACGACGCGCCATTTCCCGACGACCAATACTGCGCCGGGCCGCGTGCGATGCCCGGGCTGGTGCCGACCTCACCGGACGATCCGGCTGCCGCGGCCAACAAGACGGCATGGGCAACGTTGAGTGCAAGCCCGACCCCCATGCTGGTCGCGTTCAGTGACAGCGACCCGATCACCGGGCCGATGGGCGCGATCTTTCAGCGCGAGATGCGGGGAGCTCAGGGCATTGATCACCCCGTGGTGCGCGACGCCGGACACTTCCTCCAAGAGGACGCCGGGGAAGAACTGGCCGGTCACATCGTCGAGTTTCTACGCGGCTGAACGCCACTGAACGCCACTGAACGCCACTGAACGCCACCGCCCGCCGCGCCGCGGGCACAATAAAGAGATGACGGTTGCTCCTAATGCGCAGGAGGAATACCAAGCGCTACTGGTGCAGCTGCTCGACCCGGCCAACCGGGCCAATCCATACCCGCTCTACGCCGAGTTGCGCGACGGAGGAGCCTTCCAGGTGCCCGAGGCCAACCTCACGGTCTTCGCGCAATACCAGGACTGTGACGAAGTGCTGCGGCATCCCTCGTCGAGCAGCGACACTAGCAGTTCGACGACTGCGCAGCGGCTTCGTGAACAAGATCCGGCGCCGCGCCGCATCGGTCCGCCGAGTTTCTTGTTCCTCGATCCCCCCGATCACACCCGGCTGCGAAAGTTGGTCAGCAAAGCGTTCCTGCCGAAAGTCGTGAACCAGCTGCAACCTGACATCAGCGCAACGGTGGCCCGGTTGCTTCATCGGATCGCCGAGAAGGGCCGGTTTGATGTCGTCGAAGACTTCGCGTACCCGCTGCCGGTGGCGGTCATCTGCCGATTGCTGGGCGTGCCGCTTGAAGACGAGCCGCAGTTCAGCTGGGCGTCGGCAGTGCTGGGCCAGTCGCTGGATCCATTGGTCGAGGTCTCTGGTGAGTCATCGGATGCAGCGGAGGAGACGCGGCAGGCCCATCGGTGGCTGCGCGAATACCTGCATGCGTTGATCGAACGCCGCCGGCTACGGCCTGGCGATGACCTGATGTCCGGTCTGATCGCGGTGGAGGAGTCCGGTGATCAGCTGACCGAGGAGGAGATCGTCTCAACGTGCAATTTGTTGCTGATCGCGGGACATGAGACGACGGTCAACGTGATCGGCAATGCCATCCTGGCGATGTTGCGCGAGCCGTCGCAGTGGGCGGCACTGGGCGCCAGCGCCGGCCGGGCAGCAGCTGTCGTCGAGGAAACCCTGCGCTACGATCCGCCGGTGCAGCTGGTCGGCCGGATTGCCGGCGCCGACATGACTATTAGGGATACCCACGTGGTCCAGGGCGACAGCATGCTGCTGTTGGTCGCGGCCGCCCACCGCGACGCGCGCGAGTTCGAGCGACCGGATGTCTTCGATCCGGACCGGGGAGCCTTCCGGCACTTGGCATTTGGTCGCGGGCTGCATTTTTGCCTGGGTGCCCCGCTGGCTCGTCTGGAATCCAGTGTGGCCCTGGCGGCGCTCACTGCCCGCTTCCCGAACGCCCGGCTCGACGGTGAGCCCCACTACAAGAGGAACGTCACACTGCGCGGGTTGTCGGCGCTGTCGGTCGCGGTCTAGGCGGTGGCCTCCGGGGAGCTTCCGGCGACCGGCTGGGTACCGTCGCCGCCGGCCTCCGGACTCGGCGGCGCCAAGATGATCGAAATCGGTATGGGTGTGGCCAGCTCGAATTTGCCCTCGGCGTCGTAGTACGCGCCGATTGTGTACTCGCCCTCGCACTCGATCGGGAAGGCGAGCTGTTGCGTAAAGCATCGGTACTTGGATGATTTGTGGTCATCGTCCGGCCAATGCCAGGCCGCGCGGAGGAAACCCTGGGGCACCCCGGAAGGGTCTTTGCATACGACATGGAGTTCCGGGTCGTAATCCCCTCCGGCGGGCGCGTGCACCACGATGACGACCGGAACCTCACCTCGCAGGGGGACTCGGTCGACCTGAAACCAGGTCGTCGGTATGCGCGTGGCACTGATCGCGCCGTGTTCGTCCACGGTGGCGGTGCCTGCAACGAACAGTGAGGATACGTGGAGCATCACGACAGCTTAGTGGGCTCCGACAACTCCGCTAGCACGGGCGAGCGAGTAGCCGGCCAGCGCACATCGAAGCCCGCCGACGTCGTCCGCCGGCATCAGCGACGTCAGGCCCTGCCGGAGCCGAGTCCGGGCACTATGTCGTCGAGGTTGAACGTGATCGGCTGCTCGAGCTGTGCGTAGGTGCAGGAGCGGGGATCGCGGTCGGAGCGCCACCGGTTGAACTGGGCGGTGTGGCGGAACCGGGTGCCTTCCATGTGGTCGTAGCGGACCTCGACCACCCGCTCGGGTCGCAGCGGTACGAAGGAAAGGTCCTTGCCCGCGTTCCAGCGGGACGTTTCGTTCTTGCGCGGGGTGCGTTGGCCGGCGGCGTGCGCGGCCCAGTTCCAAGGATGCTCATCGAAGCCGGTGACTAGCGGCTGCAGCTCGGTGAACAAGCGCCGGCGTTCGGCCATGGGGAAGGCCCCGATGACGCCCACGGACGCCAGTTGACCGTCTTCCTGATAGAGCCCGAGTAGAAGCGAGCCGACCACCCCGCCTTTGCTGCCGCCGGACTTGTGCACCCGATAGCCGGCGACCACGCAGTCGGCAGTGCGTTCGTGCTTGATTTTGAACATGACGCGCTTGTCGGGTTGATAGGTGAGCGTGAGCGGTTTGGCGATAAGCCCATCCAAGCCGGCTCCCTCGAATTCGGAGAACCATCGACGCGCGGTCGCCACGTCCGTGGTCGCCGGGGTGACGTGGATCGATCGATGCGACCCTGCGCCCGATCCGGCCATCGCGTCAACGAGGGCGGCTCGCCGCTCGCTGAAGGGACGCCCGGTGTAGTCGTCGTCGCCCAATGCCAGCACGTCGAAGGCAATCAGGGAAGCGGGGGTGTGCTCGGCAAGCATCCGCACCCGCGAGTCGGCTGGGTGGATGCGCTGTTGCAGCGCCTCGAAGTCCAGGCCGTGTTCGGTGGCGACGACGATTTCACCGTCGATCACGCAGCGCTGGGGTAGCTCCGCTGTGATGGCCGCGACCAACTCGGGGAAGTAGCGCGTCATCGGCCGCTCATTGCGGCTACCCAAGACGACCTCAGCGTTGTCGCGGAAGCAGATGGACCGGAATCCATCCCACTTGGGCTCATAAGACGCCACGGGCGGGATTGTCCGAACCGACTTGGCCAGCATCGGCGACACCGGCGGCATGACGGGTAACTCCATGGGTACATTCTTGCGTCTCGGCGGCAGCTCACCCCGTCGGCGTGTTGGAATCCTGGTGTGGCCAACTCAGCAAGGGAAGTCGACGTGGACGGTGTCGCCGTCCGGCTCACCAATCTCGGCAAGGTGCTTTTCCCGAAGCTGGGATCCAACGGCACCAAGGGACGACTCGTCGACTACTACCGCGCCGTGGCGGGAGGGCCGATGTTGGCCGCGCTGCGCGACCGGCCGACTCATCTGCAGCGATTTCCCGACGGCATCGACGCGGAAGAGATCTATCAGAAGCGGATCCCGAAGCACCATCCCGACTACCTGGAGACCTGCCGAGTGACGTTCCCGTCGGGCCGCACCGCCGACGCGCTGAAGGTGACCCACCCGGCCGCGATCGTGTGGGCCGCGCAAATGGGCACGATTACGCTGCACCCGTGGCAGGTGCGCTGCCCCGACGCCGAGCACCCGGATGAGTTGCGCATTGATCTAGATCCACAGCCCGGCACCGGATTCGAGGATGCGCGTGCGGTCGCGGTCGATGTGTTGCGGCCGGTGCTCGACGAACTCGGTCTGGTGGGCTACCCGAAAACGTCCGGGGGGCGCGGGATCCACGTATTCCTGCCGATCGCCACCGACTGGGACTTCATTCAAGTGCGCCGGGCGGGCATCGCGTTGGCCCGTGCGCTTGAGCGTCGCGCCCCGGACGTCGTGACCACATCGTGGTGGAAGGAAGAGCGGGGGCAGCGCATTTTCGTTGACTTCAACCAGAACGCCCGGGACCGCACCATGGCGGCGGCGTATTCGGTGCGGCGTACCCCGATCGCGACGGTGTCGACACCACTGACCTGGGACGAGCTTGCCGGCGCCGATCCCGACGACTACACCATGGCCACGGTGCCCGATTTGCTCACGCGTCGAGAAGACCCGTGGGCCGGCATGGACGAGGTCGCGCAATCGATTGTTCCCTTGCTGAACATGGCCGACGCCGACGCGGAGCGCGGGCTGGGCGATCTGCCGTATCCGCCGAACTATCCGAAGATGCCGGGCGAGCCCAAGCGGGTGCAGCCGAGCCGCGACACCGATCGGAAGAAGGACAAGAGCGCCCAATAGCTGCGCGCGCCACCCGGATAGTGCTCCTCGTCCCGATAGCATCCGCCCATGGTGCTGAAGATTCCGCCGACCACCGAGCGTGACGACGACGGTTGGGCCGATTACACGGAGCCCATAGTGTTGACGCCCGAGGAGGCCGCCGACATGTCGCCGGGTGACGCCAATCCGGCGGCGGCGGTCGTCGGGTTCTACGCGGCACTGATGCGCGGCGATGACGACGTGGACGGCCACGTGCTGTGTCCCGACGACGACATCATCGCGAGCAAGCTCGAGATGTTGCGCAGCTGGACGATTCACAGGCTGGAGGTGCGGTCAATTCGGCCGCGCGGCACGCGCAGGGCGACTGTGCGCGTCGCCATCGAGATCGAGATCGATGGAACGCACGACGCAGGCACCGACGAGGTCAAGTTGCAGCGCAAGGGGGAGGTTGGTCCCTGGCGAATCGAGCGCCCGCCGACGTAGCGATTCGCGATCCGCTCGGGTTTGACCGACAGTGGCTTGCTAGGCCGCCGTGGAGCCGGCCCGCCGGCATCTGGGTCTGTCGGACGTCGCTAGCCCGCCAGCGCCCTATCCTGGAAAGGCGGAAACTCTGCGGGCCGGGGAGTGACGGAGGGTCGGATGACGGCCGGACTGGTGTGCCGTAGCTGTGGCACCGAGCCTGTTGAGCACGCGCGGTTCTGCCACGGCTGCGGCGCACCGGTTGTCGCGGCCGACGCCCACGCCGAGTACAAGCAGGTGACAGTGCTGTTCGCCGACGTAGTGGGATCGATGGATATCGCGGCCACCGTCGGTCCAGAGCGGTTGCGCGAGATCATGACCGAGCTGGTCAGCCGTTCGGCAGCGGTGGTGCGGCGCTACGGCGGCACGGTCGACAAGTTCACCGGTGACGGGATTATGGCGGTGTTTGGGGCACCGGCCGCTTTGGAGGATCATGCGCTACGCGCGTGTCTCGCCGCGCTCGGTCTTCAGGATGAGGCCCAGCGCCTATCAGTCGACGTAGAGCGCGGCGACGGTGTCTCCTTGCGGGTTCGGGTGGGTCTCAATTCTGGCGAAGTCGTTGCCGGTGAGATCGGTTCTGGCGCTTTGGGTTACACCGCGGTCGGTGCGCAAGTCGGGATGGCCCAGCGGATGGAGGCGGCGGCGTTGCCCAACACCGTGCTGCTCAGCGAGGCCACCGCCCGGCTGGTCGGCGGTGCCGCCATGCTCGGCGAGCTGGAGATGGTGCGCATCAAAGGTGCCGAGGATGCGGTGCCGGCTCGGCGACTGGTGAGAGTGGTCGACCGGCGCTGGCAGAGCGGTCCCGCGCACTCGGTGTTGGTGGGCCGCGAGTGGGAATTAGCCACATTGACCACGATGCTGGATCGGTCCATCGCCGGACGTGGGGCAGTCGTTGAAGTGGTTGGCCGCGCGGGCATCGGCAAGACTCGCCTGGCGCGCGAAGCCGCGCAGCTTGCCAAAGCGCGTGGCGTTCGGGTGTTTTCCACCTTCTGCGAATCACATGCCAGCGATGTCCCGTTCCACGCGGTCACTCGGTTGCTGCGCGCCGGCGCGCAGGTCGACCAGCTGGACGTGGAGACCGCGCGGGTGCGGGTGCATGCACAAGTCCCCGATGCCGATCCACACGATCTCTTGCTGCTCTACGACCTGCTGGGCATCGCCGATCCCGGGATTGCGCTGCCGAATATCGCCCCGGAAGCCCGGCGCCGACGGCTCACCGCGCTGATAAACGCGGTGCAGCTGGCCCGCAGGCAACCGGCCGTGTACGTCTTGGAGGACGTGCACTGGATGGATGAGATCAGCGAATCCATGGTCGCGGACTTTCTCGCGGTCATCCCGCAGACCCACTCCCTGGTGCTGGTGAGCTATCGGCCGGACTACCACGGAGCGCTGCGGAGCGTCCGCGGCGCGCAGACCATCGCGTTGGCGCCACTGAGCGACACGGAAGCGTCAACGCTCATCGCTGAACTCCTGGGCCCCGATCAATCCGTGAGTGAGATCGCCGAGATCATCGCTCAGCGCGCAGCCGGAAACCCGTTCTTCGCTGAGGAGATCATCCGCGAACTCGCCGAAAGCTCGGTGTTGGTGGGCGAACGTGGCCGCTACTCGTGTGGCGCGAATGTCGACGAGGCAGTTGTGCCGGCAACGCTGCAAGCAACCATTGGCGCGCGCATCGACCGGCTCGGCCCGGCGGCCAAGCACACGCTCGGCGCCGCGGCGGTGATCGGGTCTCGCTTTGGTGCTGATCTGCTGATCGGCCTCGGGATCGATCCGGCGATTGAGGAGCTGATCCGTGCGGAGCTCGTTGACCAAGTGCGGTTCACCGCTCCGGCCGAGTATGCGTTTCGGCATCCGCTGATCCACACCGTGGCTTACGAATCGCAACTGAAATCCGATCGGGCGCACATGCACCAGCGCGTAGCGGCGGCGATCGAAGACCGAGACCCGGAATCGGTCGAACAGAACGCCGCGCTGATTGCCGAACACTTGGAAGCCGCCGGAGAACTGCATGTCGCATACGGCTGGCACATGCGCGCCGCGGCCTGGGCGACCAACCGGGACATCGCCGCGGCCAGCGTGAGTTGGGAGCGTGCCCGAAAGATCGCCGACGCGTTACCAGCAGATGCTCCGCACCGAACCGCCATGCGGATCGCCCCACGTACGATGTTGTGCGGCATCGCCTTTCGAATCCGCATGAACGTTGCCGGTGCCCGCTTCGAGGAATTGCGGGAATTGTGTGCCGCAGCAGGGGACAAGGCGTCCCTGGCTGTCGGGATGGCCGGGCTGGTGATCGATCACCTGCAGCATGCCCGGATGCGCGAAGCCTCGCAGCTGGCGTCGGAAGCCATGGCCCTTATTGAGTCGATTGGCGATCCGAGCTTGACGGTCGGGCTAGCTATTGGGCTGATCTACGCCAAGGGTGAGTGCGCCGAATGGTCCGACGCGCTGCAATGGTCACAGCGGGTTATCGAGTTGGCCGACGGTGATCCAACAAGAGGCGACTTGATTATCGGATGTCCGTTGGCGGTGGCGTTTGTGACCCGGGCGAACGCACGCTATTGCTTGGGACGCCCAGGATGGTCGGACGACCTCGAGCGCGGACTCGCCATGGCGCGCAGCGCCGATCCGATGTCCTACGCCACGGTGGTCACCTACGTATACAGCGCGGGAATATCGACTGGCGTGCTCATGTCCGACGACCGCGCGCTGCGCGAGATCGAGGACGCCCTTCACATCGCCGAACGAAGCGGCGATGATGTTGCGCTGGCCATCGCGAGGATGACGCTGGGCGTCGCGCTGGTGCACCGGAGCGAGAACGCGGACCGCGACCGGGGACAGCAGGTGCTAGCGCACGTCAGGGACATATTCCACCGCCGCGCCTACTTCTTGGCCGATCTACCGTTGGTCGAGGCGTATCTGGGGCGGGAAATGAGTCGGTGTGGTGATCGCGACGGCGCCATCGCGCTCGTGCGTGGGGCCGTTGACCACCTCTTGCGGGACGGACGGCTGGTGGGGTGGAGCACGCCCTCGACCGGTGTGCTGGTCGAGACGCTGCTGGAACGTGGGGATGAAGGCGACGTGATCGAAGCCGCGGCGGTGATCGAGCGGTTGGCCGCGGCGCCGGCCGATGATGGTTTTGCCGTGCGCAAGGTCCAGCTGTTGCGGCTGCGTGCCTTGCTGGCGCACGCGCACGGCGATGACGCGGGCTATGCGCAGTCGCGGGATCGCTACCGCGACATGGCGACATCACTGGGCTTCGCCGGGCACATCGCGTGGGCCGCGGCGATGGTGTGATGCCGGGGCAGACAGGCTAGGGGCTGGCGGCGTCGCTCTTGGGGTCGATCAGGATCTTCGCATGCGTCTCGGGGTCGGCGAGCGCGTCGAACGCGGCCTCGACGCCGGGCAGACCGACAGTCCCGGTGATGAGTGGCTCAGCGTTGACCTTGCCGTCGGCGAGCATGTGCAGGGTGTCGCGGAACTCGAGCGGTGTGTAGCCGAGCACGAACCGCAGGTCGATCTCTTTGTTGATCGCCATCGACGGCCGGATTTGGTCCGAGCCCATGCAGACGCCGACCACGACGACTCGCGAAAATATCGGCGCGCTCGTGATGATGTCCTCGATGATGCCTGGGACGCCAACACATTCGAAGATCACCGGGTGCTTGGGGGTGGCGGCACCGGCCGCATCGGCGGCCCGCCACACGTGCCACCACGGCAGCCGCAGCCGTTGCAGCTTTTCGAGCGTGCCGACCGCAAGGTCGAACGCCTCGACGATGCTATTGAGATGCCCCTTTGCCCGTCCACGGTCCGCCCCCGCCGTGTAGGGCGAGTCCTGAAGGGGATCGACCACGATGTCGGCGCCGCACGCCGTCGCGAGTCTACGGCGACCCGCGGAAAAGTCGCTCGCGATCACGGTGCGCACCCCGCCCGCCTTCAGCATGCAGATCACCGCGAGCCCGATCGGCCCGCACCCGATCACTATCGCGACGTCGCCTTTGCCCACCTCGCCCCGTCGGACGGCGTGCCATCCGACGGCCATCGGCTCGGTCAACGCGGCGATCTCGGGTGCCAGCCCGTTCGGGACCCGAAATGCCAGTGACTGCTCAGTGACGATCTGCTCCGCGTACGCACCCGGCGCCATCGTGGATAGCCCGATCCCATGGACATCGTCGCCACGGCGCAGCAATGGCATGGCAACTACCGGTGTCCCGGGTCGGGGTGTCTTGCGGGTGCGGGGACCGTAATCGACCACCTCGCCACAGAACTCGTGTCCGAATACCACGCGCTGATTCGAGCGCATGAAGGCGGGATATCCCGCTTCGGCCATCACGTCAGCGAGTTCGTCGCAATGGTGGCGGGCATGCAGGTCCGACCCACAGATGCCACACCGGAGGACGTTGAGCACCAACTGACCCTTCGCTGGCGTCGGGCTCGGCACGTCAGCTAGCTCGAGGGTCGCGTTGTGGCAGGTCACTGCCTTCATCATGGAGGCCCTCTCGTGAATCCGACGTCGCGTGGAGTCCCGACCGGGGTTGCTCAGCGATACCCAACTGTGAGGAGCACCCGAGTGCTCATTGCGCGATCGGCGTTGGTGGGCAGAGTGAAATCCAGCCCATCGGCTACCCGGTTGATTGTGTTGAACGCAGCGCAGATGCTGATCGCGTCGCGTAACGCTTCCGGGCTGACTCCGGCGTCGAGCACCGCACGGGCGTCTCGTGGCTGTACCTCGTCGGGCGTGAGGGTCAGCTTTTCCAAGAAGCCGAGGGTCGCCTTCAACCCATCGTCGACCTCGGCGGTGCGCCAATCGGCAATCACCGCGGCGGTGATCGAGGGATCTAGCACCGCCGACGCGACGGCCTCGTGGGTAGTGGCGCAGAACTGGCAGCGGTTCTTCGCTGACACAAACGCCCCGATGAGCTCCCGCTCACCGACCGTCCACGGAGAGGGTCCGCGCAACATTCGCTGGCCCAGGTTGAAGAAAGGCGTACCGAAGAAGCGCCGACGGTAGAAACGCACCTTGACGATGTCGGGTACGTCGCGCCGGGTCACCAAGTGCAGCAGCGCGAACACGACTCGTCCGGCAGGCCGGCCGCGTGCGATCCGTGGCAGCCTCATCGCAGAGCCTCGTTGAGGGCCGACAAACCGGCGCGCATACGATCATCACCCGCACCGAGCGCGGCAGCGATGGTGACCTCGAATATCTGATCATCGGAATAGCCGGCGGCGCGCATCTGCTCGACGTCGTCGTCCTGCACGCGGTAAGCGTGTCGGTGGAGCTTCTCGACGTACCCGCTCAGCGGCGCCGGCAGGCCTTCCCCGCTATAGGCGGCGCGGCGCAGGGCCGCATCGGTAGTGGCCGGGGCATCGAGGACCGCGCTGCGCAGCTTCCGCTCCAACCTTGGGTAACGACCCGCTATCGCCACTGCGTACCCTCTGTCTGGCGCCCAATGTGTGGTTCACGCCTCTTCAGCGGCCACCTCTTCGTGGTGGACCACTGGACTTCAATCATAGGCGTTCTGGGAGCCGACAGCGTGGGTCCGCGCGTGCGATTGGCCTAGGACAACCCGTTGAACCCGTCGAGGCCAAACAGCAGCCCGCTGGCGCCACCGGTGCCGCCGGCGCCGTTGGTGCCTGAGAAGACGCCGATGCCGCCGTTGCCGCCATTGCCACCGTTGCCGAAGAGCCCGGCGTTGCCGCCGGCTCCGCCATCGCCGCCAGATTGTCCGACCGGGGCGATGGCGCCGTCTCCACCTGCGCCGCCAGCGCCGCCATTGCCTACCAATTGGCCGCCGTTGCCGCCGGCCCCGCCGGCGCCCCCGTCGCCGATAAAGCCGTCTCCGCCGGTGCCCCCGGTCCCGCCGCGGCCAAGTAGGCCCGCGGCGCCGCCGGAGGCGCCGGCCCCGCCGCCGGTCTCGCCACTCCCGCCGGCACCTCCGGTTCCGCCGGTTCCGCTTAATAGTCCGGCCTTGCCGCCCGTTCCGCCGGCGCCCCCGGCGCCAACCCCATCGCCTTCTCCGCCGGTTCCGCCGGTTCCGCCGTCGCCGATCCAACCGGCGTCGCCGCCGGCCCCGCCGGCCCCGCCGTCGCCGGCTCCGCCGCGCCCGCCTGCGCCCCCGGTCCCGCCATTGGAGAACAGCAGCCCGGAGTTTCCGCCGGCCCCGCCGTCCCCGCCGGTCGCGCCGCCACCGCCGCCACCGCCGCCACCGCCGGTGGAAAACAGCAGTCCGGCGTTGCCGCCGGCCCCGCCGTCCCCGCCAGCGGCACCACCGCTAAGTCCGCCGCCCCCGCCGGCGCCGCCGTTGCCGAACAGCAGCCCGGCGTTGCCGCCGGCCCCGCCGGCCCCGCCGGCCACGGCGCCTGGGCTTGCTCCGCCGGCCCCGCCGGCCCCACCTGGGCCGCCGAAAAGTCCGGCGCTGCCGCCGGTCCCACCGGCGCCCCCGGGAGCGGCGGCGGCGCCGCTCCCGCCGCTGCCGCCGTCACCACCCCCGGCACCGAACAGCCCGCCGAGCAGGCCGCCGGCGCCACCAGAACCGCCGGCTCCGCCAGCGCCGGAGAGCGAGGTGGTTCCACCGTTCCCGCCGAGCCCGCCAGCACCGAACAGCCCGCCGGCCCCACCGATCCCCCCGGCGCCGGCGGCGGCGGCTTCCGCGCTCCCGCCGGCCCCGCCGAGTCCGCCGGTACCGAACAACCATCCGCCGGCCCCGCCGGCGCCACCGGATCCGGCGGCAGCGCCACCGGTTGTGCTCCCGCCGCTCCCACCGGCGCCGCCGTTGCCGATCAGCCCGGCGGCCCCGCCGCTACCGCCGGTCATACCCGCGGCACCCGAGCCGCCGGCCCCGCCGTCACCGAGCAACCAGCCACCCGGTGCCCCATTGGCACCGGTACCCGGAGCCCCGGGTGCGCCGTTGCCGATCAGCGGGCGCCCGGTCAGCGCCAGGAACGGGGCATTGATTGCGGTCAGGATGGGGTCGGTAATCGAGGCCGCGCTGGCGGCCTCCGCCGTGGCGTAGGCCCCCGCGCCCGCTGTCAACGCCTGCACAAACTGGGCATGAAACGCCTCCGCCTGTGCACTGATCAGCTGATAGCCGCGGCCGTGGGCCGAAAACAGCGCCGCAATTGCCGCGGACACCTCATCCTCGGCCGCGGCGACGATCCCCGTCGTCTCGGGAGCGGCTGCCGCATTGGCGGCACCTAGTGTCGAGCCAACACCAGCCAAATCCGCAGCGGCTGTCCCCAAAACGTCCGGCACCGCAATCACCAAGGACATGGCACCTCCCAAACGGGTGCAAATCCGGCCAGGGTCGGATCACCATCATTGCTGCTTGGCGCTACCACCCTATCCCGGATAGGACCAGCACACTTTGTTTACGCCTGGAAAATCGCCCTGGCGAGGCCATCCGGCGCCTCAGGCTTCGGCCTGTCACGATGGACAGCGTGACCACCGCGATTGTGGTGACCGTGCTGGTTCTCCTCGGGATTGGCATCGTCGTCAACGAACTTCTTCGGCTAAAGAAGTGGCTGAAGAGTTCACCCCCCGAACACGAAGACGGACAGTCTCCTGACGAGACCTAGCCCGTGAGGTCGCGCAGGGCGGCAATGGTGTCGGCGACCGTGTCGCGCGGGTCACGGTAGGTGATGCCGAGGTCGCGCTCGCTCGGTGAATCGTCGGCCTCCGGCATCTGGGTGTAGTACTGCATTCCGGCCGCGGTGAACGGATTCTCGAAGGGCAGATACGGCCCCGCCTGATCCAGCACGGTTCCAACGACACGCAACGCAGTGTCGGGCACCGGAACGGCGAGCATGGTGGTGTCCGCGATCCCGCCGAGCATCGTTGCCAGTTCGGCCACCGGAACCCGCCGCCCGCCTGCCATGTAGCGGCGTGGCCCACGGCCGGGCTCCAATAGCGCGGCGTGCAGTTCGGCCAAGTCTCGGACATCGACGATCAGCCACGCGGCGCTACGCCCGGGAAGGAAATGCAACCCGAGTGCGGCTTTGACGCCCTCGCCGGCCTCACCGAATTGGTTGCCGACCGGCGGACCCAGCACCATCCCGGGATAGGTGATGCTCACCGGCGCGCCGGCGTCCTGCAAGCCGCGAGCATAGATTTCAACCTGAGCCTTGGATTGCCCGTAGCCGTCTGTTCCACCGACGACGGGCAGATCAGCCTCCAACATTTCCAACCCGGGATGAAACAGCGCCGTGAAGCTCGATACGTGAACTATGGGGTCTATTCCGAGCTCGATCGCTTGACCGAGGACATTTTGGGCGCCCGCCATGTTGGTGCTCAACATTTTGGCGTTCTCGCGTGGGTCCGTTGCTACCAGCGCGGCACTGTGCACGACGGCGTCGCAACCAGTCAACGCTTCTCGTACCGAGTGGCGGTCGGCGATGTCGGCCACGGCGAAGTCCGACACGTCGACGCCGAGTTTCGCGACTGACGTTTCCAGCCGAGCGGGGCTTCTCACCAGAAACCGAACCGAGTGACCCGCGTCGGCTATGGCCTTGGCGGTCCAGCCGCCCACGAACCCCGTACCGCCTGTGACCAGAACACGCATGGTGGCATTCTGCAACGGCGAGCCGCGCGGGTCACTGTTGGGGCTGCCTGGGGCCGGTTGGGGCTGTCGTCGGCGCGGTCGGCTACAGGTGAGCGGCGGCGAAATCGGCCGCCTGGTTCTCCATGCCGTTGAAGACGTACAAGGCGTGCGCGAGGGGGAGGCTTCCGTCGCCGCAAATCGCGTCACCTGGTGCGCACAACTTCAGAGTCTTGGGCTCATACAGAGGTCCGATCACGATCGCGGGTGCGCCGTGCTGTCCCAGGAATTGATCGGACGGCGTTCCGAACAGGGTCACCGCCGCAACGTGATCTGCGATTTCCGACGGCATCGGCGCGGGCACCGCGGAAGCAGGTACCTCGGGCGGTACCGCGGCCGAGGTGACATAACCGGCTACGGCTGCGCCTTGCGAGTAACCGCCGAGGACCTCTTTGGTGTTCGGACAGTTGGCCGCCATGGATTCGATGTGAGCACTTGCGTCGCGAATGCCGTCGATGACCGTTCGTGGGAAATCGGTGTTGTAGAAGTCAGTGCTGGCGGGGTAGTTGACGGGGTACACCCCGAGTGACCGGGGGCCGATCCGCGGGCGCAATGCGTCCACAAAGCCCTGGCCTACGCTGCCGACGCCGGGTGGCTCGCCGGTGCCGCGGGCGAACACCACCTCGACGTCCGGACACGGTTCGGCAGCCGCTGCTGGCGTCGCTAGGCTCCCCAGCGCGGACGTTGCGACCATTGTTGTTGCGGCTGCGGTTATCGTTATCCAGCTCGCCCGCTTGGCGTACATCCCAATTCCACCGTGTCGCCTCATAATCAACCCTTATCGATGTGTCCCGCCGACTGTAGAACCTCACGACGCGACGCGCCGGGGTGCCGTCGCAAGGTACACGCTTGGGGGCTTGGAGTGGTTCAGTGACACTGTGATCGATATTCAAACCGTGAAGACACGGCCGGCCGCGGTACGTGTCTTGACCCTGTCGTCGGGACGCGTTAACGCCCTCGATGTCGAGTTGTTGAACGAGCTGACCGAAGCCCTGCGTGAGCTGGAGCGGTCAGGCGGCGAAGCGTTAGTGGTCACCGGTGCCGAACAGGTGTTCTGCGCCGGAGTCGACCTCAACCGGGTGCTGCAGGGCGGGGCTGACTACACCGATCGGTTGGTCCCGGCTTTGTCGGATGCGTTTGATGCAATGTTCAGTTATCCGGGGCCGACGGTGGCCGCGATCAATGGTGGCGCGATCGCGGGCGGGTGTGTGCTGGCCTGCGCTTGCGACCGGCGGTTGATCAGCCCCGAAGCCCAAATTGGGGCGACCGAAGTGCACGTCGGGGTGTGGTTTCCGGTGGCCGCGTTGGAGGTCATGCGCTACGCCTGCGGAGATCACGCCGAGGAGGTGCTGCTCGGTGGCCGCGTCTACCGGGGAGCTGAGGCTGTCGCCAGTAGGCTCGCCCACCGCGTCGTGGACCGGGGCCTGAGCGAGGCGGCAGTTGCGGAAGCATCGAGCCTCGGCGAGATCCCGCCCGACGCCTACCAGCAGACCAAAGCGCAGCTACGTGGTCCCACGCTGGCACGCATGCGTAACTCCGGCGATATCGACACCAAGGTTCGCCAGATGTGGGGGACAGACCGGACCCGGGAGCGAATTGCCGCCTTCCTGGAGCGCCTCCGGCAGCGGTAGCGACGGGTTATTCCTCGACCGCGACGCCACGGCGTCGCGTGCGCCTGCGCCGATGCGAGGTCTTGCCCGTCGGGCGGCGATTGCGTAGCCCGCGCGCGTCCTCATCGACTGCGGTGTCGGTGGTTTCCTCGGCGGCGGGTTCGACGGGAGCGTCTTCGTCCGTCGACGTGGGTGCGGTCTCGGCGGCCGCCCTGGTCGGCTCGGCCGGCTCATCTTCGGCGTCGGTTCCTTTTTCAGGTTCTTGAGCTTCGTGTTGGGCTTCGGGGGCCTCTTCGGTGGTCTCGGCTTCGACGGTCGCCGTGGTCTGAGCTTCACCATCGTCGTCGGCATCGTCGTCGGCATCTTTGCTGACTTCGGTGTCTTCTTCGGCGGCTGCGGAGTCTTCGTCCGTGTCTTCGGTGTCGGTCGCGCCGCGCTTAGCGTCCTTCTTGCGGCGGCGTCGCCGCTGCTTGGGCTCCTTCGACTTGAGCGGTTTAGGCGGCGGTGGCGGTAGCTCCGCGACAAACGACAGATAGAACCCGAAGAACCCCAGCACCGCGATCGCGGCCGCCGCCCCATAAATCCCGAACAACCACTGTCCGGCAGTATCCAGGCTGAGCCAGACTTCGCTGACCGCGGTGCCAATGATGAGTACACCGGCCAGGACATGGGCCACGATCGACCAGGTCCTGATGGAAAGAGCCAGCTGCGGGGTGCCAAGCTCCGGCTTTCGGGTGCGCAGCAGGGTAAACACCACCGGCAGCGCCGCGAGGCCGATCAGTGCGCCCGTCGCAATCCGGAGCGACGTCCCCAGCGAGTGCGAAGTGGTGCCCATCAACTCACGCGAGCGGGGCAGTATGAAAAAGAAGTAAAGGAAGCCGGCGCCAATCGAAAACGACGCGTGCCACAGCACGGCGACCTTGCGCCC
The DNA here is from genome assembly GCF_018278905.1 of Mycobacterium spongiae. NCBI lineage: Bacteria > Bacillati > Actinomycetota > Actinomycetes > Mycobacteriales > Mycobacteriaceae > Mycobacterium > Mycobacterium spongiae. The sequence continues at coordinate 5,325,762 of NZ_CP046600.1, read as the reverse complement.
CATGCTCCTCCTCATGCTGATGAGCCCCAGCCAGTCAAATCTGACCAGGTCACAGTCCTGTCCGCGCCTCGAAATGAGTGCGACCAACTGCGGAGGATGCGGGATTTGAACCCGCGAGGGCTGTTAACCCAACCCGCGTTCCAGGCGAGCGCCATAGGCCACTAGGCGAATCCTCCGCCGCAATGGTAGCCGCTAATCCGGTCGAGGTGTCCCGCGGTCGCCGTCACGTGTTTCGACTCAGGTATTAGACTCGCCATGGACCCCGCGCGGCGTCTATCCTGTGAACTCCCCCAGGGCCGGAAGGCAGCAAGGGTCAATGGGCTCTGTCGGGTGCGCGGGGTCCCCTTCAGTCAGTGCTGGTCAGCTCCGTGGTGCGCGACGGCGAAAGGGCACTTGGTGTCGTTCGATTCCCTAAGCCCAGAAGAGCTAGCTACTCTGCATTCCCGCCATCAGCAGGATTATGCGCGGTTGCGAGCGATGAAACTGACTCTGGATCTCACTCGCGGTAAGCCCGCCGCTGAGCAACTCGACTTGTCTAACCAGCTGCTGAGCTTGCCCGGGGACGACTACCGCGACCCGGAGGGAATCGATACTCGAAACTACGGCGGCCAGCACGGGTTGCCCGGATTACGGGCGATATTCGGGCAGCTCTTGGGCATTCCGGTGCAGAACCTGATCGCGGGGAACAACTCCAGCCTCGAGCTGATGCACGATGTGATCGTCTTCTCGATGCTCTACGGCGGTATGGACTCCCCGCGGCCGTGGAGTCAGGAGCGGGACGGAATCAGATTCCTCTGTCCCGTCCCCGGCTATGACCGCCACTTCGCCATCACCGAGGCACTGGGCGTCGAGATGATCCCGATTCCGATGCTCGAAGACGGCCCCGACGTCGACATGATCGAGGAGTTGGTCGCCGTAGACCCCGCGATCAAGGGGATGTGGACGGTTCCGGTGTTCGGCAACCCCACCGGCGTCACCTACTCCTGGGAAACGGTTCGCCGGCTCGTCCAGATGCAGACGGCGGCACCCGACTTTCGGTTGTTTTGGGACAACGCCTACGCGGTGCACACTTTGACCTTCGACTTCATCCGCCAGGTTGATGTGCTCGGCCTGGCCGCCAAGGCGGGCAATCCCAACCGCCCCTATGTCTTCGCGTCCACCTCGAAGATCACATTTGCCGGCGGGGGAGTCAGCTTCTTTGCGGGGTCCCTGGGAAACGTCGCCTGGTATCTGCAGTACGCGGGAAAGAAGTCGATCGGCCCGGATAAGGTCAACCAGCTGCGACACCTGCGTTTCTTCGGCGATGCCGACGGGGTACGCCTCCATATGCTGCGCCATCAGCAGATACTGGCGCCCAAGTTCGCGTTGGTGCTCGAAATCTTGAACCAGCGTCTGAGCGAGTCGAAGATCGCGTCGTGGACTGAGCCCAAGGGCGGGTACTTCATCAGCCTCGACGTGATGCCCGGCACCGCGCGACGGACCGTGGCCCTGGCGAAAGAGGCCGGCATCGCGGTGACCGAGGCCGGCGCGACCTTCCCCTACCGAAGAGATCCGGACGACAAGAACATCCGGATCGCTCCCACCTTCCCGTCGCTACCGGACCTGCGCAACGCCGTTGACGGATTGGCGACGTGCGCGCTGCTGGCCGCAACTGAGGCACTGCTGGCACGGAGCTAGCTGCCGTCAGCGCGCGGTGGGGGCTTCAGCAATGTCGAGTGTGCGCGGACGGCTTTGATTGTGCGGTGATGGCGCGATAACCGAGAAAACATCGCCCGGTGTTCACACACGAATGCGTCAACGCACACTCGATGCCCAGCGCCGGTCCCAGGTGCCCCGCGCCGGTAGCCTGCTGAGGTGGCCCTCTACCGCAAGTATCGACCGGCAACCTTCGCTGAGGTGGTGGGCCAAGAGCATGTCACCGAGCCGCTGTCCATCGCGCTGAACGCTGGCCGGATCAATCACGCGTACTTGTTCTCCGGGCCACGCGGCTGCGGAAAGACCTCGTCAGCGCGCATCCTTGCGCGGTCGTTGAACTGTGTGCAGGGACCCACGGCCAGCCCGTGCGGGGTCTGTGAGTCCTGTGCCTCGTTGGCACCCAATGCGCCGGGCAGCATCGACGTGGTTGAGCTCGACGCTGCCAGCCACGGCGGGGTGGACGACACCCGGGAGCTGCGGGACCGCGCGTTCTATGCGCCGGCACAGTCGCGGTACCGGGTGTTCATTGTCGATGAAGCCCACATGGTGACCACGGCGGGATTCAACGCGCTCCTCAAGATCGTCGAAGAACCGCCCGAGCACCTCATTTTCGTCTTCGCCACCACCGAACCAGAGAAGGTGCTGCCCACGATTCGGTCCCGCACCCATCACTACCCCTTCCGCCTGTTGCCGCCTCGTACGATGCGGGCACTGCTCGCGCGGATCTGTGACCAGGAAGGTGTCGTTATCGACGACGCGGTGTATCCGTTGGTAATCCGCGCTGGCGGGGGGTCGCCGCGCGACACGCTTTCCGTGCTGGACCAGTTGGTAGCTGGCTCGGAAGACGCTCCCGATGGCAGCCGGGTGAGTTATCAGCGGGCGTTGGGTCTGTTGGGTGCAACCGATGTTGCGCTGATCGATGACGCCGTCGACGCGCTAGGCGCCGGCGACGCGGAGGCGTTGTTCGGCGCGGTCGAAGCGGTGATCGACGCTGGCCACGACCCACGGCGATTCTCTACCGACCTGTTGGAGCGATTCCGCGATCTGATCGTGCTTCAGGCGATTCCGGATGCGGCAGCCCGCGGGGTAGTCGACGCCCCCGAAGACGTGCTCGACCGGATGCGGGATCAAGCGGCCCGTATCGGGGCAGCGACCCTGACGCGGTACGCCGAGGTGGTGCAAGCCGGGCTCGGCGAGATGCGGGGCGCGACGGCGCCACGCCTGCTTCTCGAAGTGGTGTGTGCGCGCCTGCTGTTGCCCTCGGCCAGCGACGCCGAATCCGCGCTGCTGCAGCGTGTCGAGCGGATCGAAACTCGACTGGACATGTCGATACCAGCCGAAAAACCCGTGCCCGCGGCCAGTCAGACCGCGGCACCCATGCCGGTCCAAACCAGCGCGCCACCCCGGCCGCCCCGTCGCGAACCGGAGCCCACGCCACCGCCCGAGCCAGCACAGCCGGCGCCCCCGCCACCGGGCGAGCCGAACGCGGCCGCGGTACGGACCATGTGGTCGACGGTGCGGGAAAAAGTGCGTCAGCGCAGCCGGACCACCGAGGTGATGCTGGCGGGCGCCACCGTGCGCGCGGTGGAGGACAACACGCTGATCCTCATCCACGATTCAGCGCCGCTGGCGCGGCGGCTGTCCGAACAGCGCAACGCCGATGTCATCGCCGAGGCGCTGAAAGACGCGCTCGGCGTCAATTGGCGGGTCCGCTGTGAGGCTGATGCCTCGGAGCCCGCTGCGCGGGTAGCTACAGCAGGTGCAGGCGTCAACTCGCAAGTCTCCGCGGGGGAGGCGCCGGCTCCGGTCGTCGATTCCGCTCATCGTGACGAAGAAGAGCGCATGCTTGCCGAGGCGGGCCGCAGCGATCCGTCCCAGCCGCCGCGCGACCCAGAAGAGGTTGCGCTCGAGCTGCTGCAAACCGAATTGGGCGCCCGCCGCATCGACGGGGTCTAACGTTGGCTAGCCGTCGGTGCTATGGCTGCCACCAGGGACGCAGCGGCAGATTGTCGTCGCCGCAGGCGGCGGCCTTGGTGGCTAGTACGTGATGCAGCTGAAGGTTGTTTCGCTCGAAAGCGACTCGCGAAGCCGCCATGTACAGACCCCACACCTTGGCGGTCGGCAGTCCAACTTCCGCGACCGATTCCTCCCAGTGCTCGACGAGGTTGCGACACCAGTCGCGGAGCGTCATCGCATAGTGGTGCCGGAAGTTCTCCTCGTGCAGCACCTCCAAACCAACGTTCTGGATCTCGGTGATAATGCGTCCCGAGCCCGTCAGCTCGCCGTCAGGGAAGACGTAACGGTCGGTGAAGGTGCCCGCCAGGGATCGTGAGCTGTTGTCGTGGCGGGTGATGCAGTGATTGAGCAGTAGGCCGCCGGTTCGCAACTTGGACTTGAGGAACTCGAAGTACGACGGGTAGTTCTTGACCCCGATGTGCTCGGTGAGCCCGATCGAAGAAACAGCGTCGAAGCCGGCCTCGGCCACGTCGCGATAGTCGGAGTGTCGTACCTCGGCGAGGCTAGTCAGCTGTTCATCTTCAAGCGCCTGTTGGCCCCACTTGGCCTGCTCGGCTGACAGGGTGGCACCGATCACCCGGACGCCGCGTCGGGCGGCGTAGCGCACCATGCCACCCCAGCCGCAGCCGACGTCGAGTAGCCGGTCACCTGGTTGTAGTCGCAGCTTCTCAAAAATGAGCCGGTACTTGTTTTCCTGAGCCTCTTCGAGCGTCGCTGCGGAGTTGGGATAGACCGCGCAGGTGTAGGTCATCGATGGCCCCAGAACCCACTGATAGAAGGTGTTGGAGACGTCGTAGTGGTGGTGGATGGCCTCGGCGTCGCGGGTCTTGCTGTGTAGCAAACCGGCGGCGATCCGGCGCCATCGCGGTGACACCTCTTGTGGTGGCGGGGCGACCGGCAGCAAGTGCTCGACGCCTAGTGAGCGCACCACATTGGCCAGCACTCGCGCCGACGGCCTCTTGAACTTGACCCGTTCGGTCAGTGCCATGAGCAGCTCATAGGGATCACCTGGAGGCACACCGTGCAGCTGTAGGTCGCCGGCCACGTAGGCGCGGGCGAGACCGAGTTCACCGGGAGCGGTGGCCAGGTAGGTTGCGCCGCGGGGCGTCCGAAGGTCTAGGCCCAGTTTCGCGTCGTCGGGTCCGGCAACGCTGCCGTCGTACGCCGTGAACCTCAGCGGCTGTCGACCGGTCGCGGTGAAGATTTCCAGGATCTGCGCCATGCTCAGTTTCCCCGTGCCGGTACGCACGGATTCGCTGGTCAAAGTCATCGTCGTTGCACCGCCTTTTCGTAAAGGTCCAGAAGACGTGAGTCGGGATCGTAGGCCTTCTTCACAATGTTGTAAGCCTCGCCGCCATAGAGCTCGTCGAACTTCTCTCGGGTGTAGAAGGAGTCGGAGTACAGCGACTTGTGCCCGTCGAGTTCACTGACCTTGTCCTCGATCAGCCGATTGGTCGCACCCGCGGTGGTGCCGGCCGGCACGGATGACCAGAACCCGACGTTGACGTAACTGCGGTCGGGGCGGATCGGATACAGTGGCCAGGCCGGGGACACTTCAGGGTGGTCGCGTAGCCGTAACGGGCACAACCAGATTGGTGCGATTGGCACGGTGTCGGCGAACCACTCCAGGAATGCGCGTGTGCGTTCGATGGGCACCTCGATGTCCTGCACGACCCGCTCTCGGGCGGGACGACCATGACGTTTTTCGATCCGGTCGGCGACGCTGAATCGCTGATCGAGGGCCACCAGCTTCCAGAAAACGCTGCTGCGCCGGTAGCGCCGTGGCCACCAGCGCCGCAGTCGTGGGTTCTGCGCGCCGAACGCGCGTGAGCACCAGAACCAATCGGTGTCCCAACGCCAGAAGTAATCGTGGATGGTCAACCGGTCTTCTTTGATCTCGGTGTCGTGTTGGATTGACCGGTAGTAAATGTCTTGCCCGGTGTAGTCGCTCACCGGTCCCGGCGTTGTGGTCCGCAGTCCGACGCACAGGTAGCTTTCTTCGGCGCTGAACACGACGCCGTCAAGGTAGTCCACTCGGACACCGTCGAGTCCGCCGGTATCGATGATGCGTTCCATGGCCTCGACCATGGTGGTCAACGAGTGAAATCTGATGTGTCGCAGAGCCACAAACGGTGCGACTGGCTCAAGTTGGATCCGAAGTCGGGTCGAGTATCCCAGGGTCCCATACGAATTTGGGAATGCCCGATAGAGGTCGGAGTGCTGGTCGGGGGATGCGGTGAGCAATTCGCCGGCGCCGGTGAGGATATCCATCTCCAGAACCGATTCGTGCGGCAGGCCGTTACGAAATGACGCCGACTCGATACCAAGCCCGGTGACGGCACCGCCCAGCGTGATGGTCTTCAGTTGCGGAACCACCAAGGGGGACAGGCCATACTGCAGTGTCGCCGTGACCAGGTCCTCGTATGTGCACATGCCCGCAACATCGGCGGTGCGTACCTCGGGATCGATACTGATGACGCCGGTCAGTCCTGATATGTCCAGGCCGGGAGCATCGCGTTTTACGCGGGCGCGGAAGAGGTTTGAGGTGGGCTTGGCCAACCGGACGGTCGCGCCCGGGGGGATGGCGCGATAACTCGCCAGCAATCGCTCGACCCCCGACGCATAAGCCGATAGTGCGGATCCAGGCACAGGCACCACATATACCCTAGTCGTCGACAACCGCCCGTGCATCCGTGCGCGGGCAGCACCCCAATCACGACAAGGAGTTTGCGCCCGATGGGACAGGTGAGCGCATCCAGCACGATCTTGATCAATGCTGAGCCCGCGGCCGTACTCGACGCAGTGGCCGACTATGAGAACATCCGCCCGAAGATCCTGTCCCCGCACTACAGCGAGTACCAGGTGTCCGAAGGTGGCCAGGGCAAGGGCACGGTAGCCAAGTGGCGGTTGCAGGCGACCAAATCACGCGTTCGCGACGTCCAGGTCAATGTTGACGTCGCTGGTCACACCGTTATCGAGAAGGACACGAATTCGTCGATGCTCATCAACTGGACGGTGGCGCCGGCGGGACCGGGGTCCAGCGTCACCGTGAAGACCTCGTGGAATGGCGCGGGTGGCGTCAAGGGCTTTTTCGAAAAGACCTTTGCACCGCTGGGGTTGAGGAAGATCCAATCCGAGGTGCTCGACAACTTAAAAAGCGAACTGGAGAGTTAGCCGCCGACGCCCCACAGAGTGCCAGCGGGTGCTAGCCGGGTGCGGTGCGCGGGACGGATGCAGACGGATGCAGACAGGCCGCCGCGATCGAACTAGCGCGCCCGGGCCTGGGTGGCCAGGAAGCCGGCGACCCCTTTGACCATTGCGTCCGCGTATTTCTGCCTGCCCTGAGGTGACTCCATCAGAGCCGAATCTGCCGGGTTCTTCATGTTGCCCAACTCGACCAGGATCGACGGATACTGGGCCAGATTCAGGCCGGCCAGATCGGAGCGTCCGTAGAGCCCATCCTTGCCGATGTAGTTGGCCGCCGGAATGCCCGAAGCTTTGAGCTGGTCGCGCATGATCCTGGCGAACTGTACAGAGGGCCCTGCCTGCGCGGCGTTGAGCGGCGGAGCCGAGTAGTTGACATGGAATCCCCGGCCGGACGCTGGGCCGCCGTCGGCGTGCAAGCTGATCACAGCGTTGGGGTGCAACGCATTGGCTGCGGCGGCGCGCTGATCGATGCAGGGACCCAGCGCATCGTCGTTGCCCCGTGACAGGGCGGTCCGCACCCCAAGGGCGTTGAGTGCGGCCCGCAGGCGCAGCGCGGTTTCCCAGTTGAACGTGTGTTCCGCGTAACCGCTGTTCGTCGATGTTCCGCTGGCTTGGCAATCCTTGGTGCCCCCGCGGCCAGTGGGAACCTGGCGGCCGATGGATGCGTCATTCGACCCGTTGTGGCCGGGGTCGATGAACACGATCATGCCGGCGACATTGGAAGGGGCTGCGGCGGCGGTTGGGATGAGCGGCATCCATGCCGTGATGAGCGCCCCGACGACCATCGCGATTCCGACACGCAGGCTAACTCCTAGATCCACCGCGCAAAGGTAGCGTGGCGCGGTCTACGCTGGATGTTTCAAATCGCCGACAACCGCAGGCGAAACCAATTCGAGACCAAGACGCGAGGGGACTGTCATGCAACCCGGAGGCGATATGTCCGCGCTGCTCGCCCAGGCGCAGCAGATGCAGCAAAAGCTACTCGAGGCCCAGCAGCAATTGGCGAATTCCGAGATTAACGGCCAGGCCGGTGGGGGCCTCGTCAAGGTCGTCGTCAAAGGTAGCGGCGAGTTGATCGCGGTCGCGATCGACCCCCAGGTCGTCAACCCTGACGATATTGAGACCTTGCAGGATCTGATCGTCGGCGCCATGGCGGATGCATCCAAGCAAGTCACAAAGATGGCGCAGGAGCGGCTGGGTGCCCTGGCCGGGGCCATGCGCCCGGCGGCCGCATCGCCCGGACCGGGGGTGCCGCCTGGTCAGCCCGCGCCGCGGCCGCCCGGGGTGCCGCCCGGTCCGCCGGCGCCGGGAATGCCGCCCGGTCCGCCGGCTGCCGGAATGCCGCCCGGTCCGCCGGCGCCGGGAATGCCGCCCGGTCCGCCGGCTCCGGGCAAGCCGCCCGCGCCGCCCGGGCCGGGGGTGCCGCCCGCGCCGGGCGTCTGACTTGCACCACCATGTTTGAGGGACCCGTCCAGGACCTCATCGACGAACTCGGCAAGCTGCCGGGTATCGGTCCAAAGAGCGCGCAGCGCATTGCGTTTCACCTGCTGTCGGTCGAACCTTCTGACATCGACCGGCTGAACGCCGTGCTCGCCAAGGTTCGCGACGGTGTGCGGTTCTGCGCGGTGTGCGGCAACGTGTCCGACGCCGAACGGTGCCGGATCTGTGCCGATCCGCGCCGGGACGCCTCGCTGGTATGCGTGGTCGAGGAGCCGAAGGACGTTCAGGCTGTCGAACGCACTCGCGAATTCCGCGGTCGCTATCACGTTCTGGGTGGCGCCCTCGATCCGTTGTCTGGAATAGGCCCGGATCAGTTGCGGATTCGCGAGCTGTTGAGCCGCATCGGTGAGCGGGTCGATGACGTCGACATCACCGAGGTGATCATTGCCACCGATCCCAACACCGAGGGTGAGGCGACCGCCACGTACCTGGTGCGGATGCTCCGTGACATCCCCGGCCTGACCGTCACCCGGATCGCGTCCGGTCTGCCGATGGGCGGCGACCTTGAGTTCGCCGACGAGCTGACACTTGGTCGCGCGCTGGCCGGTCGCCGCGCCATGGTCTAAAAGCCCCGTTCAACGAGCCGCGAGCCGCTCCCGGCGCAACAAATCCACCTCGGGCAACTCGAGCGGCGCCAGCGCACCCACTACCTTGCTGAGCAGCAGGTCGGCGAGCTCTGGGTTGCGGGCCAGGCACGGTCCGTGCATGTAGGTCGCGACGACGTTGTCCTGAATCGCGCCGTCAAAGCCGTCGCCGAGCCGGTTGCCGGCGCCCTTGACCACCGTCCCAAGCGGTAACGCGTCGGGGCCGAGAACAGTACCGCCCCGGTGGTTTTCGAAACCGGTGAGACGTTGTGTCAAGCCCGCCAGCAATGGTTTGCTGGCCAACTCGCCGATGGTACGGGAAGCCTGTGGCGTGGTGGTTGCGTCGAGGAGGCCGACGCCGTCAACGCGTTCCCCCGACGATGTCTCGTACCAATGCCCCAGGACCTGGACCGCCGCGCAGATCGCTAACACTGGTGCGCCCCGGTCGGCTGCGCGTTGCAGGCCTGGATACCGAATTAGGTGCCGGGTCGCCAGCCGTTGCGCGTAGTCCTCGGCGCCGCCGAGGGTGTACAGGTCCAGCGACTCCGGAACTGGGTCGGCCAGTGTGATCTCAACTATTTCTGCGGCGATGCCCCGCAAGAGCAGGCGTTGGCGCAGCACCACGGCGTTGCCGCCGTCCCCGTAGGTGCCCATCACGTCGGGTAATACCAGTCCGATGCGCATTCGTGAAGCCGACGCTGGTGCCCCGCTCATCTTGTCGCCAATGCCCGCTGCAGCTGTAGAAACGCGGTGTAGTTGGCGACGACCTCCACCCGGCCCGGCGGGCACGTCGCGATGGCCGCCACGGTGTCGTGCACCAGGGTGTGTTCAACATCCGCGTAGCCCAGCCGCACGGCCAGGTCGGTGCCGCGCTCGCCGGCGGCCACGACTGGGGTCTCCTTGAAGGTCTGGGCGAAGTACTCGAACCGCACATCCCACAGCCACGACAGGTCCTCACCGTCGGGCACCTGCCCGTTGACCGAAATGACCACCCCGGCGGCATCTTTGTCCACCATCGACAGCGCTTCCTGCCAGCCGGCCGGGTTCTTGGCCAGCAGGATCCGAGCCTGGTGTGAACCGATGACGGTGGTTCGGTAGCGCCCCGCGACCTCGTCGACCTGGGCGACAGCAGCCACCGCTGCCTCTGGGTCGGCGCCCAACGCGGCGGCAGCCGACACGGCTTGGGCGGCGTTGCCGCGATTCACCGATCCGGGCAGCGCCAGCTTCATCGGAAGCGCCAGCCCGTGTGGCCCATAGACGGTGGTGTTGTCGAACCACCAGTGCGGGGTTGGGCGCATGAAGTCGGCCCCAGTGGAATACCAGTGACCCTGCTCGCGGACGATGACCTCGCCACTGCGAGGGCAGCTGACCGAGTCGCTCGACCATGAGCCGCCCGCGGACACCCACACCACATTCGGGCACTCGTAGGCGGCCGATGTCATCAGCACATCGTCACAGTTAGCAATGACGACTGCGGCCGGATGCCGGGCCAGGCCGGCCCGCAGCGTGCGTTCGATCACGTTGATCTCGCCGACGCGATCCAGCTGGTCGCGCGACAGATTGAGCAAAACGACCACGGCGGCGTCTACCGCATCTAGCACGTGTGGGACGTGCATCTCGTCGACCTCGAGGGCTGCCAGCGGGGCGTGGAGGTGAGCGGCCAGCGCCGCCACCAGCCCAGCGTCCATATTGGCGCCCTCCGCATTGGTCGCGACCGACCCCAGCGTGCTCAGCGCGGCCGCAGTCATCCGGGTGGTGGTCGACTTGCCGTTGGTACCGGTGACGACGACAGTGCGCCGGCCCTCCGCGAGCTGCCGCAGTACCGATCGGTCCAGTGTCATCGCGACGAGGCCGCCGATCATCGCACCGGCCCCGCGTCCGGTGACCCGCGACGCCCACCGCGCGCTTGCTCCGGCGGCGAGGGCCAGCCGCGCGCGGGGGGTAAGCACCCAGGCAGTTTAAGGGCGATCGCAAGTTCGGCGCTGTGTGCCGAGTGCAGCGGGTCGGCCTCGTCGGGTTAAGGGCGATCGCAAGTTCGGCGCTGTGTGCCGAGTGCAGCGGGTCGGCCTCGTCGGGTTAAGGGCGATCGCAAGTTCGGCGCTGTGTGCCGAGTGCAGCGGGTCGGCCTCGTCGGGTTAAGGGCGATCGCAAGCTCGGCGCTGTGTGCCGAGTGCAGCGGGTCGGCCTCGTCGGGTTAAGTGCGATCGCAAGTTCGGCGCTGTGTGCCGAGTGCGGCGGCCAATAACCTTTTGGTCTAAATTCACGACACGTCGCCCGGCGACCTGGTGATGTCGTTCGGCCATGCCATCCTCAGCTTGTGAGGCAAACCTGGGGTCGGCCGGCCAACGATCCGAATGGGGGTTGGGCCGTTATCGACGTAGAGACGTCGGGCTTTCGGCCGGGTCAGGCGCGGATCATCAGCCTTGCGGCTCTTGGCTTGGACGCCGACGGCCGGGTCGAGCAATCGGTGGTCAGCTTGCTCAATCCTGGCGTGGATCCGGGTCCTACTCATGTGCACGGTTTGACAGCCGCGATGCTGGAAGATCAACCGCAGTTCGCCGATATCGTTGGCGATCTGGTCGAGGTGCTGCGCGGCCGCACCCTCGTTGCGCACAATGTTGCGTTCGACTATTCCTTCCTTGCCGCAGAAGCCGAGATCACCGAAGCCGAACTGCCCGTCGACACTGTCATGTGCACTGTCGAGTTGGCCCGGCGGCTAGAACTGGGCATCGACAACCTGCGGCTGGAGACGCTCGCCGCGTACTGGAGCGTGACTCAGGAACGGCCGCACGACGCGTTCGACGACGCCCGCGTGTTGACCGGGATTTTGGTGCCCTCGCTGGAACGGGCGCGCAAACTCGACATTTGGCTGCCGGTACATCCGGTTACTCGGCGCCGGTGGCCGAATGGCCGGGTCACTCACGACGAGCTGCGGCCGCTGAAGGTTCTCGCCTCGCGGATGCCCTGTCCGTACCTCAACCCAGGCCGCTATGTCATGGGCAGGCCGCTGGTCCAGGGTATGCGGGTGGCGCTGGCCGCCGAGTTGGGACGGACTCATGAGGAGCTCGTCGAGCGGATCCTCAGCGCCGGGTTGGCCTACAGCGACGTGGTCGACGGTGAGACCTCGCTGGTCATCTGCAACGAAGCCGACCCGGGCCACGGCAAGGGCTATCACGCCCGGCAACTGGGGGTGCCGATGGTGACTGAGGCGCAATTCATCGACTGCATCCGTGCCGTCGCCGGAGGCAGCAAAATGGAGCAATTCACCGACACCACCGGGGTTGACGAGCAGTTCACCCTCTTCTGAGGACGCGTGTTTCACTACATCCGTAGTGGTAGCGTCGCGGTCATGAGTGGTACTACGAATGTAGTGGATCGGGAATTCTGGTGGCACAGCTACCGCGAGCACGGCTACTTCTTCCGGGAAGCGGCGATGCTGACCATCTCGCTCGGGTTCGTGATGCACCTGTACCGCGTGATCTTCGCAGACGACCTCGCCCTGAAGTACGCGGTGACCGTGACAACCGACCGAATCCTCCTGGTCCCGATGACGTACGCGGCCATCACCGGCATCCTGGTGTGGCACCGGGTCCGGTTCGCCAACAATCGGCATCGGGCAGCGTTCACCGCGTCTATCGGCTACATCGCCGGCAGCGTGCCGCTCCACGTGTACATGTCTTACGTGATCAGAGACGTTGCGTTGCTCACGTGGTTTCCGATGTGGTCCAGCTATCTGTTGCTGATCGTGGTCTATCCGGCGTTCCTCACGATGTTCTGGCGGCTGCGCTACACATACTGATGCCACCCAACCCCGCACGCCGCACGCAGATCCTCGACACCGCGATCGACATACTCGCCGACGTCGGTGTAGGAGGGCTGACGCATCGCCACGTCGACGACCAAGCGGGTCTACCGGCGGGCACGACCTCGAACTACTTCCGGACACGTCAGGCCTTGCTCGAAGCCACGGCGGCCCGGACCGTCGATCTGCACTGGCAGCGCGTCGGGGCCTTGCGCACCGCGATCGGGCACCTCGCCCCAGACGCCGTCAAGACGCTTCTGACGCGGATGCTCTCGGACCTCGATGACCAGGCGCGTCGCTACACCTTGGCTCGGTTCGAGCTGTTCCTGGAAGGCACCCGACGACCCGAGCTGCAGCCGTTCCTGGTGGAGTTGCAACGTGCCGCGGTGAAGTCGGCAACCCTGATCTTCGAGGCGGCGGGATTTGAACCTACGGCCGACCACATGGACCAGCTGAGCCGCGTTCTCAATGGCTACGTGTTCAGCCACATCACCCTTCCGGGAACAGACGATCCGGCCGCGTTGGTCGACCGGCTGCTGCGGGCCTACTTCGAGGTTTAGCCAGAAGCCCGGTTCACGGCCGACACCACCGCCCGCAGCGACGCCGTCGTGATCGATGGCGCGATGCCTACGCCCCACACCGTCTTGCCTGCTACCGAAGCCTCGACATACGCCGCGGCCTGGGCGTCATCACCGGCGCTCATCGCATGCTCGGAGTAATCGAGCACGGCCACGTCGAATCCGACGGTTCCCAGCGCGTAGACGAACGCGGCAAGCGGGCCGTTCCCCGCGCCGGTGATCTCGGTCTCGGTTCCGTTGATCTTCACGGTCGCGGTGATGGTGGTTGTGCCACCGTCTTCGTCGGCGGCATCCAGGTGCTGTTTCATGCGTTCCAACGGCAACACCGGGGCGAGGTACTCCTCGGTGAACGCGTCCCACATCTCCTTAGGCGAGATCTCGCCCCCTTCGCCCTCCGCGATCCGCTGGATGACCTGGGAAAATTCGATCTGCAGCCGCCGTGGCAGGGCCAGGCCATGGTCTGCCTTCATGACGTAGGCCACCCCACCCTTGCCGGACTGCGAGTTGACCCGGATCACCGCCTCGTAGGTACGCCCGACGTCCTTAGGGTCGATCGGCAGGTACGGCACCTGCCAGAGCATGTCGTCGACGTCGGTGTCCGCCGCGTCCGCGTCGAACTTCATCGCATCCAGGCCCTTGTTGATCGCATCTTGGTGGCTACCGGAGAACGCGGTGTAGACCAGGTCCCCGCCGTAAGGGTGCCGCTCGTGTACCGGCAACTGGTTGCAGTACTCCACCGTGCGCCGGATCTCGTCGATGTTGGAGAAATCGATCTGCGGGTCCACACCACGGGAAAACAAGTTCAGGCCCAGCGTCACCAGGCATACGTTGCCGGTGCGCTCGCCGTTGCCGAACAAGCAGCCCTCGATCCGGTCTGCGCCGGCCTGATAACCCAATTCGGCTGCGGCGACCGCGGTTCCGCGGTCGTTGTGCGGGTGCAAGCTCAGGATCACGGACTCGCGGTTGGCCAGATTGCGGCTCATCCACTCGATCGAGTCGGCGTAAACGTTGGGTGTCGCCATCTCCACGGTGGCCGGCAGGTTGAAGATGATCGGGTTGTCTGGCGTCGGTCTGATGACCTCGCCAACGGCGTCGCAGACCTGTTTGGCGTATTCCAGCTCGGTGCCGGTGTAGGACTCCGGTGAGTACTCGAAGCGCCACTGGGTGCCCGGATACTTGGCGGCTTCCTCGACGCACTTGCGTGCCCCGTCGGTCGCGATGGCTTGCACGGCGGCCCGGTCGGCGTGAAAGACGACGCGGCGCTGCAAGATTGACGTCGAATTGTAGAAGTGCACGATGGCACGTGACGCACCGGCGCACGCCTCGAAGGTGCGTTCGATCAGCTCGGGCCGACACTGAGTCAGTACCTGGATGGTGACATCGTCAGGAACCGCGCCGTCAGTGATGATCTCCCGGACGAAGTCGAAGTCGGTCTGGCTGGCCGCCGGGAACCCGACCTCGATCTCCTTGTAGCCCATACGAACCAGTAGGTCGAACATGCGGCGTTTGCGGGCCGGGCTCATGGGGTCGATCAGTGCCTGGTTGCCGTCACGCAGGTCCACCGCGCACCACAGCGGTGCACGACCAATCACTCGGTCGGGCCAGGTGCGATCGACTAGCCGGGTCGGCTCGACCTCGTCGGCGAACGGCCGGTACCGGTTGATCGGCATCGATGTGCCGCGCTGGGGATTCCAGACACGTTGGCCGGGTTGGGGTGGTCCGTCGGGTTTGCGGATAGCTCGTACCGACTGGTACGCGTCGGGGCTGTCCGCCGAATCAGGAGAAGAAGATGGTGAGAAGTTAGTCACGGTAGTTGCTCCCGGGGGTTGTGACGGGGGTGGTGAAAGGAACCTCAGACCGGCGCGTCGCGACCCCCGCGACGGGAAGCCGGTCTGGAATCAGACCCCGTCGCGGCGTCGGAGGAGGAGCACCCACGTCACGTTGTAGAACTCTACCCGATCGGTGCCTTGGCGAAAACCGCGCCGAAGCCGCAGGCTGCAAAGCCGAGCATCACGACGAAATTCACGATGCGCCGACACGTATCCTGTTGTGGACTAAACCCGATCCAGTGCAGCAAATCCGAAACAAGGAAGAAAAACAGTGGCGCTCGTCGTGCAGAAGTACGGCGGATCATCGGTGGCTGACGCCGAGCGGATTCGCCGCGTCGCCGAACGCATCGTCGATACCAAAAAGCACGGCAACGACACCGTCGTGGTCGTCTCGGCGATGGGCGACACCACCGATGACCTCATGGACCTGGCTCAGCAGGTATGCCCGGTCCCGCCGCCTCGCGAACTTGACATGCTGCTGACCGCCGGTGAACGGATCTCCAACGCGCTGGTGGCGATGGCAATCGAATCGCAGGGTGCCCAGGCCCGATCGTTCACGGGCTCCCAAGCTGGGGTCATCACCACCGGCACGCACGGCAACGCAAAGATCATCGACGTCACCCCCGGGCGGCTACAGTCCGCTCTCGAGCAAGGTTCGATCGTGCTCGTTGCCGGCTTCCAAGGGGTCAGCCAAGACAGCAAGGATGTGACGACCCTGGGCCGCGGCGGCTCGGACACGACTGCGGTCGCGCTGGCCGCGGCGTTGGGCGCTGACGTGTGCGAGATCTACACCGACGTGGACGGCATCTTCAGCGCGGACCCGCGCATCGTGCACAACGCCCGCAAGCTGGACACAGTAACGTTCGAGGAAATGCTCGAAATGGCGGCCTGCGGCGCCAAAGTGCTCATGCTTCGATGCGTGGAATACGCACGCCGCCACAACATTCCAGTGCATGTCCGGTCGTCGTACTCGGACAAGCCAGGCACCTTCGTTGTCGGATCGATCAAGGACATACCCATGGAAGACCCCATCCTGACCGGCGTCGCGCACGACCGCAGCGAAGCCAAAGTGACCGTTGTCGGGCTGCCTGACACCCCGGGATACGCGGCCAAGGTGTTCCGGGCCGTCGCCGAGGCCGACGTCAACATCGACATGGTGCTGCAGAACGTCTCCAAGGTCGAGGATGGCAAGACCGACATCACTTTCACCTGCTCCCGCGACGCGGGGCCGGTCGCCGTGGCCAAGCTGGATTCCCTCAAAGGCGAGATCGGCTTCACCCAATTGCTCTACGACGATCACATCGGCAAGGTGTCGTTGATCGGTGCGGGCATGCGCAGCCACCCCGGAGTCACGGCGACCTTCTGTGAGGCGTTGGCCGCTGTTGGAGTCAACATCGAGCTGATCTCGACCTCGGAGATCCGCATTTCGGTGCTGTGTCGAGACACCGAACTGGACAAAGCGGTGGTCGCCCTGCACGAGGCGTTCGGCCTCGGTGGCGAGGAGGCCGCGACGGTCTACGCGGGGACGGGGCGATAGATGGTCGCCATCGGGGTCGTCGGCGCCACCGGTCAGGTGGGTCAGGTGATGCGCGACCTGCTCGAGGGGCGTGATTTCCCCGCCAGTACCGTGCGGCTCTTCGCTTCCGCGCGATCGCAGGGTCGCAAGATCGCCTTCCGCGGTCAGGAAATCGAAGTCGAAGACGCCGAGACCGCTGACCCAGGCGGTCTCGACATCGCGCTGTTTTCGGCGGGCTCGGCGATGTCGCGGGTCCAGGCGCCGCGGTTCGCCGCCGCCGGGGTGACGGTCATCGACAACTCATCGGCGTGGCGCAAGGACCCCGAGGTGCCGTTGGTGGTTTCCGAGGTGAACTTTTCCAGGGACGTGCGTCGGGCCGGGTCTCTCAAGAAGGGCATCATCGCCAACCCGAACTGCACCACCATGGCGGCGATGCCGGTGCTCAAAGTGCTGCACGACGAGGCTGGGCTGCTTCGTTTGGTGGTTTCGAGCTATCAAGCGGTATCCGGCAGCGGGCTGGCCGGGGTGGCCGAACTCGCTGGTCAGACGAGAGCAGTCCTGGGCGACGCCGAGCAGCTGGTTCATGACGGTGGTGCAGTGCGCTTCCCGGCGCCGCAGACCTACGTTGCGCCGATCGCATTCAACGTTGTGCCACTGGCGGGATCGTTGGCTGATGACGGGTCCGGAGAGACCGACGAGGACCAGAAGTTACGTCACGAGAGCCGCAAGATTCTCGGAATCCCGGATCTAGCGGTCAGCGGCACCTGCGTGCGGGTGCCAGTGTTCACCGGCCACTCGTTGTCGATCAACGCCGAGTTCTCCCAGCCGCTCACGCCGGAGCGCGCCCGAAGGCTGCTCGATGGGGCGCCCGGGGTCAAGCTGGTCGATGTGCCGACGCCGTTGGCGGCGGCCGGTGTCGACGAATCACTGGTAGGACGTATCCGGCGCGACCCGGGGGTACCGGACGGGCGGGGGTTGGCGATGTTCGTTTCGGGTGACAACCTGCGCAAAGGGGCGGCGCTAAACACCATCCAGATTGCCGAGCTGCTGACCGCCGAATTGTGACCCGTATTGGAACCGCGGGCGAAGGTTGCACGCACCTGGCCGGCCGCGGTCTGCCTGCCTCTGGTCGCTTTGGTGATGTGTTTGGTTATACCCCAGTATTTTTCCGATACGCTCGGATCGGCACGCGCTGATCCTCCCGCACCGGCGCCGGGCCCGATTCTGCCACCCCTGGTACCGGGGCAAGTGCTCCGAATCGGCCCGACAGCGGGCACTGGAACGCCCACCGGGGACTATGGCATCGGTGCCACGGAACTCTGCGAGTTTGTGGAATTCCCCAGCGAACTGCTTCAGGTATGCGGGGACAGCTTCGCCGGCCAGGGAGTGGGGTAACGCGCCGTACCGGGTGATTCAGTTCGCGGTCAATCCCTTCAAGCCTTGATCAAAGGCCACATTTCAGTCCTCCGTCCGCCGAGCGTCGGCAGTAGATCGAACAGTCTGCTCGGACACGCCGGCGACAGCCCTGCGGTTGGGGTGCATCGCGTCTGGTTACAAGGACGGATCACACGTCCGTTTTGGAGCGTTGCGTGATTGCGTTCACGAAGTCGGCTGGTAGCCCGGGCAGCCGACCCAGCGCGTCGAGCAGCATGTCTGCGCACGTGTCGGCCAACAAAGCGGCGTCGAGCGAAGGATCGATGACCCGTTGGTTGCAGGACTCGACTGCCAGGCCCATCCAACTGGATACCGTCGCTTGGACCGCTCCTCGCGAATCTGTGGTCATCGCCGAATTCGTTATCCGATCGAGGACGGTCATGACCATGTCCACCGACCGTCGGAAATCGATGTCCTCGGTGGCTCTTAAAAACGACTCCGAACGACCCCACTCGACATAGCTCACCCACGCGCTATGTGGGTGAGCCTCGTCGTGGCGCAGGTAGACCAATATTGCGTCCCGTAGCCATTCAAACAGCGACCGGCCTCCATCGATACTGACCTCTTTGACTTCCGCGCTCATAGCGTTGACCAGATCGAACAGCCGCTGTCCCTCGGCGAACATCACCGCCGCGAAGAACGCCTTCTTGTCGCGAAAGTAGTGATACATCAGAGCCCGCGATATGCCAGCCTGCGCCGCGATCTCATCGAGGCGCACCTCGTCATACGGGCGGGACCCGAACACTTCAGAGCCCAACACGAGCAACTCGGCCCGACGATCCTCCGGCAAGAGCCTCCGGTAGGAACCAGCCATGGAGACAGGCTACTCGACGGGCGTTGACCCGACCGCGACTAGCGCATGGATGTTGACCACGTGGGAAGTCTTAGCCAAGACGCATTTTGGGGATCGCCAGGTCCAATGTGTCTGTGCGGGTGCCGAACTGGTGATGCCGGCCGGCCGCCGCCCAGAAACGGTTCACCATCTGTTCAAGCCCCGTTAGCCGCCCAGCTCGCCGGTTCGCCAACTACGGGCTGTTCTTGTCTTTTCGAGGGGGACTGAAGCTCACAGCCGCTACATAGCCATAGCAAAGCCAGTACCACTGTTTACCCAGGCATCATTCGACACATGAACGAAATCCCTGAAAGCTCAATAGCGCAGACATCTCCCGCACCACCGCCGGCGGCACCGGCCGTCCACCAAACCCCCAAGGTGTTCAAGGCCGCGGCATGGGTCGTCACCGTCGCCGGGATCGTGTTTATCGTCGCGGTCATCTTCTTCACCGGATTCCGACTGGGCATGCACTCCGGTCACGACGGCTTCCGTCACCACCGCAACCACAAACATCCTGCGATGATGTTGCGCCCGGGAATGCCCCATGGCGGAGCCCCGGCCATGCGTCCCGGCACCGGCCCCGCCGGGCCTGGTCAGCTGCCATCCGCGGTCTCTCCCTCCGCGGCGCCGACTCCCTGAGCCGCCCCGCTACCTCCACCCCGGCTAGCCCGGTGCTCATCCGAGCACCGGGCTAGCCACTTCACCTCAATTCCTCATAACTTTCTGGCTAGAACCCTTTACTGTCGTTGCAGGTCTAGGCGATATTCGAGGCATGAGTGAAGCATCTGAACCCGCCGCCCAACCGACGTCCGCCGCCCCAGCGCCACCCACACCCGCGGCGCCCCCGCAAGCGGCGAAGCCGGGCCGGCTCTACCAGACCGCGGCGTGGGTGGTGATCGTCGCCGGTGTCTTGTTTATCGTCTCGGTCATATTCGTCTCTGGTGCCGTCGTCCTCGGGCACGGGCGTTGCTTTCACCACCGCAACTACCACCCAGGCATGTATATGCCGCCCGGGCCCGGCGGCCCGGGTCCAGGGGCCGGGTGGCAGTACCGACTCCCTGGACCGTGGGCACCGGGCATGGGCGGCCCCGGTTTCCCGGGTGGTCCCGTCGCAGTTCCGACCGGTCCGCCGCCACCAGTGCCGCAGACTCCGAGTCCCAACACCCCCCCGACCCGTCCGTAGCGCGTCGTGCGCTTAGCGTTGCGGCGCACGGCCAGGCGGCGGGCACTGAAAGTGGCGCGACTTCGCCTTGTCGCGCTCGACTAGTCGGAGCTCGCGTGCCGCAACCTTGCCCTGGCATGATCGAGTCCATGGCGTTTGAAGGCGGTCGCGTCACGGAAGCCGCCGCGACTGGCGGCAGTCGTGACGGCCATTCCGGGTCCGCCCGCGGCAAGGTCGACGTCGACATGGTGGCGACGGTCTAGCGGAATTTTGCGACGGGCGATGCACTGGACTCGGATCAGCGCTGCTGCGGTGTTGCTCGGGCTGGCCGTTGGGGCAGCGCTCCCGGTGGCTCGGGTTTGGGCCAACCCTTCCGAACCGGGAGTTGTGTCCTACGCCGTTCTCGGTAAGGGTTCAGTCGGCAATATCATCGGGGCACCGATGCGGTGGGAGTCGGTGTTCACCCGGCCATTCCAGGCGTATTGGGTTGATCTGCCGGCGTGCAACAACTGGGCGGACATCGGGCTGTCGGAGGTGTACGACGACCCCGATCTCGCGTCGTTCAATGGGGCCACCACGCAAACCTCCGCTACCGACCAAACCCACTACGCGAAGCAGGCGGTCGGGGTGTTCGCGACCAACGAGTCTGCAGAACGCGCATTCCATCGCGTCGTCGATCGAACCGCGGGCTGTTCCGGACAGACCACCGCAATGCACTTGGACGACGGGAGCACCCAGGTGTGGTCGTTCGCCGGTGGGCCACCGACCGGCACCCCGATATCGTCGGCGGCGTGGGTCAAGCAGGAAGCGGGCACCGATCGACGGTGTTTCGATCAAACCCGGCTGCTTGAGAATGTGTTGCTGCAGGCCAAGGTTTGCCAATCGGGCAACGCCGGTCCTGCGGTCAACGTCCTAGCTGGGGCAATGCAGAACACCCTGGGCCAGTAGCGAGCGGAAACTTGGGTGCCAGGGGTGAGCTACGCCGTCTGCAGCGGGAATATGTCGGGGTGGTCCGGAGGATGAAGTGGTGGCGGCTATGGTTCTGGGAGAGTTCTGGGAGCCGCGCAGCCAACTGTCCACAGGGCATGCCCGGGCATGCTCGGTGCTCGGAGGGATCGTGATATGACGCTCGCCGCCATCACCGCCGCGGCCTCTCAGCTGGACGGCGCCGGCCCAGCTGGCGTCGAGATCACCAGCTCGTCCGACGCCGCCGAGTACATCACTGACGGCTGTCTCGTCGATGGTCCGGTGCAATCCGTGGGCCTGGAAATCGAGGCGCACTGCTATGACCCCGCGGACCCGCAGCGCCGGCCGAGCTGGGACGAAATCACCGATGTGCTCGGGTGGCTGCGCCCCCTGCCTGGCGGCAGCGTGGTCAGTGTGGAACCCGGCGGCGCGGTCGAGCTGTCGGGACCACCCAGCGATGGCATTGCGTCAGCGATCGAGGCCATGGCTCGCGACCAAGCGGTGCTGCGGGCGGCCTTCTCCGGAGCCGGACTGGGATTGGTCTTTCTCGGTGCGGATCCGCTACGGCCAGCGAAACGCGTCAACCCGGGAGCGCGGTACCGCGCGATGGAACAGTTCTTTGCCGCTAGTCAGTCTGGTGTCGCCGGTGCGGCGATGATGACGTCGACAGCCTCGATCCAGGTCAACGTCGATGCCGGTCCACAAGCCGGCTGGGCGGCGCGAGTGCGGCTGGCCCACGCCCTCGGGCCGACCATGATCGCGATTGCCGCCAACTCGCCGCTTCTGGGCGGCGAGTTCTCGGGCTGGGTTTCCACCCGCCAGCGGGTGTGGGGCCAGATGGACTCTGCGCGGTGTGGGCCGATCTTGGGTGCGAGCGGCGATGACCCGCGCACCGACTGGGCTCGCTACGCCTTGAAGGCGCCCGTGATGCTGGTGCACAGTCCCGACGCCATGGCCGTCACGCACTATGTGCCCTTCGCCCACTGGGCAGACGGCCGAGTCCTGCTCGGTGGTCGCCGCCCGACCGTCGCCGACCTCGACTATCACCTGACCACCCTGTTCCCGCCGGTGCGCCCGCGGCAGTGGCTGGAAATCCGGTATCTAGACACCCTGCCCGATGAAGTCTGGCCTGCCGTGTTGTTCACCCTGGTAACGCTGCTCGACGACCCGGTTGCAGCCGATCTGGCGGCGGAGGCCGTCGAACCGGTCACGACTGCCTGGGATACCGCGGCCCGTATCGGTCTGCGCGACCGACAGCTATACCTAGCAGCCAACCGGTGTCTGTCCGTGGCCGCTGAGCGGGCGCCTGCTGAGTTGACCGCCGCGATGGAGCGGCTGATGCACGACGTTGACCGGGGCCGCTGCGCGGCGGATGACTTTTCCGATCGGGTGATCGAGCACGGCATCGCGCCGACGGTCTCGCGGTTGGCACAAGGGGGGCTGTGACCTCGTCGGAAAAACTGGCCCGCGATCTAGAGCGGGCGCGGACCCGCACGCTGCGTCTGGTCGATTTCGACGACGCCGAGCTCTGTCGTCAGTACGACCCCTTGATGAGCCCCCTGGTTTGGGACTTGGCGCATATCGGTCAGCAGGAAGAATATTGGCTTTTGCGCCATGGCGACCGGGATCGGCCCGGGATTCTGCCGGCGGCAGTCGAAGGTCTCTACGATGCGTTCGAGCACTCCCGCGCCAGCCGGGTGGATCTGCCGTTGTTGTCGCCCCAGCGAGCGCGGTCATATTGCCGTACGGTCCGGTCGGCCGCGCTGGATGCTCTGGACGCCCTTCCGGACAGCCCTCCCGGTTCTGCCGGTGACTTTGCGTTCGGCCTGGTAATCAGCCACGAAAACCAGCACGACGAGACCATGCTGCAGGCACTGAACCTGCGCAGTGGGCCGCCATTGTTGACCGAATCGTCCACCCTGCCCGCGGGTCGGCCGGGCGTGGCCGGAACATCGGTAGCGGTTCCGGGCGGATCGTTCGTGCTGGGCGTGGATGTGGGGACCGAACCCTACTCATTGGACAATGAACGCCCCGCGCACACCGTTGACGTGCCGGCATTCCGGATTGGTCGGGTCCCGGTCACCAACGGCGAATGGCAGCAATTCATCGACGATGGCGGCTACGCCCAGCCACAGTGGTGGTCCACGCGCGGCTGGAAGCACCGCCAACACGCCGGCCTCACCGCCCCGCAGTTCTGGAATTCCGGCGGCCGAACGCGGACCAGGTTCGGCCACGTTGAGGACATTCCCGACGACGAGCCAGTGCAGCATGTCACCTACTTCGAGGCCGAAGCATATGCAGCGTGGGCCGGCGCGCGGCTGCCCACCGAGATCGAATGGGAGAAGGCCTGCGCGTGGGATCCGGCGACGAATACTCGGCGTCGCTTCCCCTGGGGTTCCGAGGTGCCCTCAGAGGAGCCCGCGGCAAACGTTGCGGCCCGAGCAAATCTCGGTGGTTCATCGCTGCGTCCGGCGCCGGTCGGTGCTTACCCAGCCGGCGCTTCGGCATACGGAGCCGAGCAGATGCTGGGCGATGTCTGGGAGTGGACCACTTCACCCTTGCGACCCTGGCCGGGCTTTGTCCCGATGATCTACGAGCGCTACTCACAGCCCTTTTTCGACGGCGACTATCGGGTGCTGCGGGGCGGATCGTGGGCGGTGGAGCCCGCGATCCTGAGGCCTAGCTTCCGCAACTGGGATCACCCGTACCGCCGGCAGATCTTCTCCGGCGTCCGCCTGGCATGGGATGTCGCCGATGACGGCAGGCCCGCCTGATGTGCCGTCATCTCGGATGGCTCGGACGCGAGGTTGCGGTTTCCTCGCTGGTCCTCGACCCGCCGCAAGGCCTACGGGTGCAGTCCTATGCCCCGCGCCGGCAAAAGAACGGGCTGATGAACGCTGACGGTTGGGGTGTCGGTTTTTTCGACGGCGTAACTCCGCGGCGTTGGCGCAGCCCGGCGCCGCTGTGGGGGGACGCGTCATTCGCCTCGGTCGCGCCGGCCTTGCGTAGTCATTGCGTGGTCGCCGCGGTGCGCTCAGCCACCGTGGGCATGCCCATCGACAGCAGCGCGACCGCGCCGTTCACCGACGGCGAGTGGCTGCTGTCGCACAACGGCGTGGTGGACCGCGCGGTGTTGCCGCTGCGCGCGTCGGCTGAATCGGTCTGTGACAGTGCACTGCTCGCTGCGAACATCTTCGCCCGTGGTCTCGATGCGTTGGGTGACACCATCATCGAAATCGGGAACGCGGATCGGTTCGCCCGGCTCAATATGTTGGCGGCGAACGGTTCTCGGCTGGTTGCCACGGCCTGGGGAGACACGTTGTCCATCCTGCGCCGCGACGACGGAATTGTCCTGGCCAGTGAACCCTACGACGACAGCCCGGATTGGGAAGACCTACCGGACCGCCACCTGGTGGAGGTCGTTGGGGACCGCGTCACGGTGACTTCTTTGGAGACCTCTTTGGACCGCCCGGTGCCACCGAAAGGACCCCGATGACCCTCTCTGTTGCCAACCATCTTGCCGAGGATTCGGCGTATCACGCGTTGCGGCGCGACGTGTACGAGGGCCTGCAGAAAACGCCGAAATCATTGCCGCCGAAATGGTTCTACGACTCCGTCGGATCCGATCTGTTCGATCGGATCACCCGGTTGCCGGAGTACTACCCAACCCGTGCCGAGGCGGCGATCCTGCGTGCTCGCTCGGCCGAGGTGGCGTCTGCCAGCGAGGCCGATACCTTGGTCGAACTGGGCAGCGGGACGTCCGAGAAGACCCGGATGCTGCTGGATGCGCTGCGCGATCGCGGATCGCTGTGCAGGTTCGTTCCGTTCGACGTCGACGCCAGCGTGTTGTCGGCGAGTGCCCTTGCCATCCAGCGGGAATATCCAGGCGTCGAAATCAACGCGGTCTGTGGTGATTTCGAAGAGCATCTGACCGAAATACCCCGTGGCGGACGACGCCTGTTCGCGTTCTTGGGGTCAACGATCGGCAACCTCGCGCCGGTGCCTCGTGCGGAGTTCCTCGCGGCACTGGCGGCGGTAATGCGGCCAGGGGATAGCCTGCTGCTGGGCACCGACCTGGTCAAAGACACCGACCGGCTGATTAGCGCCTATGACGATGCCGCCGGGGTAACCGCGCAGTTCAATCGCAATGTGCTGGCGGTGGTTAATCGGGAGCTCAATGCCGATTTCGATGTCGATGCCTACCAGCATGTCGCCCGGTGGAACATCGAAGAAGAGCGGATCGAGATGTGGCTGCGATCCGACCGTCGCCAGCGCGTTCGTGTGGGTGCGTTGGAGCTGACCGTCGATTTCGCGGCCGGTGAAGAGATGCTGACCGAGGTTTCATGCAAGTTCTGGCCGGATGCCGTCGGCGCGGAGCTGGCGGGGGTAGGACTGCGTCGCGTTCGCTGGTGGACCGACGACGCCGGCGACTTCGGGTTGTCGCTGGCCGCTAAGTGAGCGACAGCGACGAGCTGGCCGACCGATGGCGGGCGGCTCGCCCACCGGCTGCCGGGTTGCATTTGGATAGCGCGGCGTGCTCGCGCCAGAGCTTTGCAGCACTCGACGCCGCTGCCCAGCACGCTCGCAACGAAGCAGAGTTGGGCGGGTATGTCGCGGCTGAACTTGCCACGCCGGTCCTCGACGCGGGACGCGCCGCGATCGCCGCGCTGAGTGGGGTTGCGGAGGCGCAGGTGGTGTTCACCACCGGCTCGTTGCACGCGCTGGATCTACTGCTCGGCAGTTGGCCCGCCGAGAGCCGGACCCTGGCGTGCCTGCCTGGCGAATACGGCCCCAACCTCGCGGTGATGGCCGCCCACGGATTCGACGTTCGGCCACTGCCAACCCTCGACGACGGCCGGTTGGCACTCGACGACGCGGCCCTCGTGCTCGCCAACGACCCACCCGATCTGGTCCACTTGACTCCGGTAGCCAGCCACCGCGGTGTTGTGCAACCACTGTCGCTAGTGGCGCGTCTGTGTCGTGAGCTGGAGTTGCCGTTGATCGTTGACGCCGCTCAGGCATTGGGACAGGTGGACTGCGCGGTCGGTGCCGACGTTGTCTACTCGTCGTCGCGGAAGTGGATGGCGGGCCCACGTGGTGTCGGCTTTCTCGCGGTGGGCGCCGCAATGATGCAGCGGCTGCGTCCGAGGCTTGCGCTTCCCGAGTGGGCGTCCGCACTGAGCACAGCCCGGCAACTCGAGCTCGGAGAAGCAAATGTTGCTGCACGCGTGGGGTTTTCGGTGGCACTGGGTGAGTTCTTGGCGTGTGGCCCCGGAGTAGTGCGCGCACGCTTGGCTGAGCTGGGTGGCCACAGCCGGACGATGCTTGCCGACGTTGGCGGCTGGCAGGTGGTCGAAGAGGTCGGTGAGCCGAGCGCTATCACGACACTGGCCCCGGTCGACGGCGCCGACCCAGAAGCGGTTCGGAACTGGTTGCTTGCCGAACGCCGCATCGTGACCACGTGTGCCGGGGTGCAGCGGGCACCGTTGGAGATGACCGCACCGGTGTTGCGGATCTCGCCGCACATCGACACCACGGAACAGGATCTGGAGGCGTTTGCAGCGGCGCTGGCTGAGGCGCCTGGGCGGGCGTAGGGCTCGTCGCGTTGGGCTCCGGCCTTTCTTGGACTCGCTGCACGATTTCGCTACCTGTAGCGGGAGTGCAGAGTAATTTGACGCTCACGTAGGTTTTGTGTACGGGGACGGTCGCCGTGTCCCGCGCAATCAGCCGCCCGTTTGGGCTTGGCGAGGAAGGTGTGCCCATGAACTTCTCGGTGTTGCCTCCAGAGATCAACTCCATGCGGTTATTCGCCGGGGCAGGTCCCGGTCCGATGTTGGCGGCTGCGTCGGCCTGGGACGGGCTGGCCTCCGAATTAAGCTCGGCGGCAGAGTCTTTCGGCTCGGTGACCTCTGGGTTGGCCGGTCAGGCGTGGCAGGGTCCGGCGTCGTTGGCGATGGTGACGGCGGCGGCGCCTTACCTGGGTTGGTTGGCCGCGGCGGCATCGCAGGCTTCAGGGGCTGCGACGCAGGCCAAAGCGGTGGTCAGCGTGTTTGAGTCGGCGGTGGCTGCAACTGTGCATCCAGTAGTGGTGGCCGCGAATAGGTCTGGCTTCGTGCGACTGGTGGTGTCGAACCTGTTAGGGCAGAACGCGCCGGCGATTGCCGCGCTGGAGGCCGAGTACGAGGCGATGTGGGCACAGGATGTGGCCGCGATGGTTGGCTACCACAGCGGGGCGTCGGCTGTGACCTCGGCCTTGACGCCGTTTGTACAACCGCTCAAGAATCTGGCGGGCGTGGTGGCCGCTGCGCCGGCGGCCAGCGCGGCCCTGCCTGCTGCCACGGTAAGGACGTTTGACTTTGCCGTGGGCTTGGCCAACGTTGGCTCTAACAACCTGGGTATGGGAAACGTTGGTTTTGGCAACATCGGTAACGCAAACTCGGGTATATCCAACTTGGGTTCCGGGAACTTCGGCAATTACAACGTTGGTTTTGGAAATCTAGGTAGCTCGAACATTGGGTCCGCCAACGCGGGCAGCGGCAATTGGGGCTTTGCGAACACGGGCAACAATAATATCGGGATCGGTATCACGGGGAGTAACCAAATCGGGATCCCGCTGGGCCTCTTTACGAATAACATCGGCTTGTTTAACTCCGGCAATGGAAATGTAGGCTTCTTTAACTCTGGCACTGGAAATTTTGGCCTGTTCAACTCCGGCAGCTACAACACGGGCATCGGCAATTCGGGAACGGCTAACACGGGGTGGTTCAACGCCGGTCTTTTCAATACGGGCAACGTTAACGTGGGTACCTCCAACACGGGCAGCTACAATGTGGGCAATTTCAACACGGGCGATGTCAACCCGGGCTCGGTGAACACGGGTAGCTTTAACATTGGCAGCACCAACACTGGGTTTCACAATTGGGGCAACACCAACACCGGCGCTTTCAACGTGGGGAACAGCAATAACGGCTTCTTCTTCACTGGGAATGGACAGGGTGGCATTACCGTCAGAATCAGCACGCCCGATATTACATTGCCGCCGGTAAACGTCCCCGCGATCCCCATTTCTGGTTTCAGCTTGCCCGAGATAGATATTCCGTCTATCAATATTCCAGCTGGGGAGACGCCAGCGAATATTGTCGTGGGTGGGTTTAGTCTACCGCAGTTGACGATTCCGTCTATCAATATTCCGGCGGGACAGACGCCGGCGATCGATGTGGGTGGGTTTGGTTTGCCGCAGTTGACTATTCCGTCGATAACTATTCCGGGCGGGGAGACGCCGGCGAATATTGTTGTGGGTGGGTTTGGTTTGCCGCAGTTGACGATTCCGTCGATCAGTATTCCGGCGGGACAGACGCCGGCGATCGATGTGGGTGGGTTTAGCTTGCCGGAGTTGGCTATTCCGTCGATCGGTGTGCCGGCCTTCACCACGCCTGCCGTTGATGTGGGTGGGTTTGGCTTGCCGGAGTTAACGATTCCGTCGATTAGTGTTCCGGCCTTCACTACGCCAGCCATCGGTGTGGGTGGTTTTAGCCTGCCCGAGATAACGACCCCCACTATATCGGTGCCTGCGATAAGTCTACCCGAGATAACCATACCGCCGTTCGAGACGCCCGACATAGTGGTCACTGGCTGGAGCCTGCCGTCAGTCACGATTCCGCAGATAAATATTCCTCAGATACAACTGCCGAATATCAGCGTTCCCGGCGGCGGTCAAACATTAATTACGCTGGACACCAGTAACATTGTTGCGCCCACCTATCGCATTGATCTTGAAACGTTCAATATCAACGCGATTTCATTCGGCTTCAGCACCCAAGGCTTTATCGGAGCGTTCAGCTTCCCCAGCATCAGTATCGGCGCACTGACCCTGCCGACCCTCAGCATCAGCAACAATGGTGGCGACTACACGATCCCGTCCGTCGGGCTGGGCGCCTTCAGCATCCCGTCTCTCACCATTCCGGCCATCAGCCTTGACGCGTTCACCTTGCCCGAGGCCAGCGTGCCGGCGTTTTCCACGCCGGCATTGACGATTCCGTCGATCGGCATCGACACGTTCACGTTGCCCGAGCTAGCCGTGCCGGCGTTTTCCACGCCGGCGTTGACGATTCCGTCGATCAGCATCGACACATTCACGGTGCCGCAGGTCAGCGTGCCGGGGTTTGCGACGGCGCCGTTGACGATCCCGTCGATAGGCATTGACCAGTTCACGTTGCCGCAGGTGAGTGTGCCTGGGTTTGCGACCGCACCGTTGACGATTCCGCCGATCGGGATTGCGCAGTTCACGTTGCCGCAGGTGAGTGTGCCTGGGTTTGCGACCGCACCGTTGACGATTCCGCCGATCGGGATTGACCAGTTCATGTTGCCGCAGGTGAGTGTGCCTGGGTTCGCCACGGCGCCCTTGACCATTCCGCCGGTCGGCATCGGCCCCTTTAGCCTGCCCGCCCTCAATGTCCCGAGCATCAACCTGCCCGGCACCACCATCATGCAATTCCAGATCCCACCAGCACCCGGCTTCTTCAACACCACCGACACCCCCACCTCGTCGGGCTTCTTCAACACCGGCGTCGGAAATAGCTCGGGCTTCTTCAACAACGGGAACGCCGTTTCTGGCTTCTTGACCGGCAATCCGTTGGGACTCATCTCTAGCTCCGGCTTCAACGTCTTCGGCGAAGGTTCCTCTGGACTATCGAACTTGGGCAGCGGCGTTTCGGGCTACAACAACATCGGCACGTTGCCCTTCAACGTGAACAGTGTGGTGTCGGGCTGGGAGAACATCGGGTTCTACCTCTCCGGCTTGTTCCTCCAGGGCACCACTATCTAGCCGGCCGGCACGCGGGCGCCACCGCGGAACCCGGCACGGCGAGCGTCACGCGTAGCTGCAAACGCTCGATCGGTCGCATGGTTCGCCGAAGGTGACTAGAAGCCAGCGCCGGACGCGTCGACAATGCGGGTGCTATTGACATCGGCAGGCGCACCGGACCCGCCGACGTGGTTGCACCAGGTTCAGGGGTTGCCGCCTGCTCCGCCGGCGCCGCCGGCGCCGCCCGTGCCGCCCGTGGTGAGGGCCGGCGCACCGGTCGGGCCGTTGCCGCCGGTACCGGGCTGCCCGCTGTCAACGATGCTAATAGCCCCGCTCCCGGGGCCGCCGTTGCCACCGGTTCCGCCGGTACCGCCGGTGCCGCCTGGCCGAGAGCCGGAGACGATGCTTCCAGGCAGGCCCTGGCCGCCGGTGCCACCGGCCCCGCCCGTGCCGCCGTTGCCGCCGCGGCCGTCGGTGCCGGTGCCGCCAACACCGCCGGTGCCGCCCGTGCCGCCATTGCCAGCGGCCCTGCCCGCGTCAGCGTCGGAGCCGTTTCCGCCGTTCCCGCCGCGCCCGCCGTCGCCGCCCGAGCTACCGGTGCCGCCAACACCGCCGGTCCCGCCGCGACCGCCTCCCACGCCTTCCCCGGTGCCGGGCCTGTCGAGGCCGCGCCCGCCGGTGCCGCCAGTGCCGCCGTCACCCCCGGCGCCGACGGCGCCGCCGGTGCCGCCGTCGCCGGTCGCGCCGGGGGTGGAGCCCTTTCCGCCAGCGCCACCGTCACCGCCCGCGCCGGCCGGGCCGCCGTTCCCGCCGTTGCCGCCGGTGCCGCCGGTGCCGCCGGGAGCGGCGGAGGCGCGGTCGGCGCCGTTCCCGCCGTTCCCGCCGCGCCCGCCGACGCCGCCATCGCCGCCGGTCCCGCCGGTGCCGCCATCGCCGCCAACGCCCTGACTACCGGGACTGTAGCCCGTCGCCGACGTTGCCCCACCGAAGCCGCCGTTACCGCCTGCCCCGCCCGTCCCACCGGCAATACCAGTGCCGCCGGTGTGCCCGTGGCCGCCTTGCCCGCCGGGCTGCGTATTGTTGTTGCCAGCTGAGCCGGTGGTGCCGGCACCGCTGGCGCCACCCTTGCCCCCCTTGCCACCGGCCCCGCCGTCAGCGCCGTCGCCGGCAAGCCGTCCGCCGTTGCCGCCTTTTCCGCCTTCACCGCCGGTCCCGCCAGTTCCGCCCTTCCCGCCGATCTGGGTGTCGTCGCCGCCGGCCCCGCCGTTGCCGCCAACTCCGCCAGCACCGCCGTTACCCCGCGATCCGCCCCACCCGCCGTGTCCCCCGGCACCGCCGGTTCCGCCCTTCCCACCGATCTCGGAGCTGTCAGCCCCGTGGGCGCCGTCGCCGCCGCGTCCGCCGTCCCCGCCGCTGCCGTGGCCGCCGATCCCGCCGGTCTCACCCGGGGTCGAACCCTTACCACCGGCTCCGCCAGCACCGCCGAGACCAGCGTCACCGCCGATGCCGCCGTTACCGCCAGCGCCACCGTTCACCGCGAAAGTCGGGTCGCCGTCGGCGCCAGCTCCGCCGTTACCGGCGACTCCACCGGTCCCGCCCTCGCCGCCGTCCCCGCCGGCGCCTTGGATCCCATCGGAGAACGTGGGTGCCTGAGCTATGCCGCCCTTGCCGCCGGTTCCGCCGCCACCGCCGGTTCCGCCCTTTCCACCGTCACCACCGGGACCGCCGTTCAGGTTGCCGGCAGGGTCGCCAGCGAACCCATCACGGCCATTGCCGCCGTTCCCTCCCGTACCGCCGGCCCCGCCGGTGCCGCCGTCGCCACCGTCACCAGCGATAGCTCCACCCATGCCGCCCGTACCGCCGTTCCCGCCAGACCAGCCGGTGATTCCGTCCCCACCGGGTTGTCCCGGCGCGTTGATCGTAATGCCGTTGTCACCGCGTCCGCCTTTACCACCGTCGCCGCCATCTCCGCCATTGCCGTGCGACCCGCCGTTGCCACCCTTCCCACCTGTACCGCCAGTATTGGCAACGGCGTCACCGCCGTCACCGCCGTCACCACCGTTGCCGCCACTGGTGGGGTTAAAGCCGTTCGCGCCGTCCCTACCTGGGGTGAGACCGCTACCACCGGTCCCGCCGGTCCCACCGGCACCGGGGTTACCGCCGTTACCGCCGTTGCCGCCGTCAGCGCCGGAGCCCGCGATCGCATCGAACCCCCTACCGCCGTCACCGGCCGCCCCGCCGGCACCACCGTCGCCGCCGGCACCGCCGTCACCCTGCTGACCGTCGCTGAACCCAGCCGCCTGCGCGGCACCGGCCGCCCCACCATCACCGCCGACACCCCCGCCACCACCAGCGCCGCCGGAACCACCGTCGCCGCCGTGGGGCTGGTTCCGGCTCTGGCCGGCAGCGCCTTGTACACCGCGACCGCCATCGCCACCGTCTCCAGCAGACCCGCCATCGCCACCGCTGCCGCCATGGCCGGCTTCGGCCCCGCCCATGCCGCCGGCCCCGCCCTTACCGCCATCGCCACCGTGACCGCCGGCGCCGCCAGCCGGGAATCTGTTAAATAGCCCAAGACTGCCGTCGCGGCCTTCGCCTCCGGCGCCGCCGTCACCACCGTTGCCGTACAAGCCACCGTCGCCGCCCTTGCCGCCGTCACCACCGGAGCCGCCGTCGGTACCTCCAAAGGGGTTAAACACCGCGGCCTTGCCGTGGCCGCCGGCACCACCACTACCACCAGCGCCGAAGCGCCCGCCCTCGCCGCCGTCACCGCCCTTGCCGCCGTCGCCGCCGAACTCGGTGGCGTCAGCACCCCGGCCACCCGCGCCGCCGTCACCACCGCTGGTGGAATCCACGCCGTCGATGCCCTGAGCGCCGGTGGTCAGGCCGCTACCGCCGGCCCCACCGACACCACCCATACCCGTGTCGCCGCCACGCCCGCCGTTGCCGCCACCGCCATCGCCGCCGCCACTAAACGTGCCGGCCGCGCCATCACCTCCATCACCAGCAGCACCGCCGGCGCCACCGTCACCGCCGGCACCGCCGGCACCCTCACCGCCCAGGAAGCTGATCAGACCGCCCTTGCCGCCAGCGCCACCGACGCCACCCGCCCCGCCATTGCCGCCATCGCCGCCGCTGCCGCCCACACTGCCCGCGGCGACCGCGTTCGCACCGGAACCACCCGAACCACCGGCCCCGCCCAGACCGCCGAGGCCGCCAGCCCCACCTGGGCCAATCAACCAGCCGCCGCGACCGCCGTCGCCGCCATTGCCGGCGTCACCGCCGTCACCGCCGGAATGGCCGACCACACCTGACACACCGTCGCCACCGTGGCCTCCAACGCCGCCATGCCCTCCGGCACCCCACATCCCAGCTGCACCACCGGTACCGCCATCGCCCCCGACACCGCCGACCGGCCCGGTCCCACCGGCGCCGCCGGCACCGCCGTCGCCGTACACCAGGCCGCCGATACCGCCGTCGCCACCGGCACCAGCGGTGCCGATGCCCGCCATGATGCCGCCGTTACCACCGGCGCCACCACTACCAAACAGCCGGGCATTGCCGCCATCGCCGCCGGCGCCGCTTCCTTGCCCCCCGACACCGCCCGCACCGCCGACAGCACCATTGCCGATCAGCCCGGCCGCACCGCCATTGCCGCCGACGCCCCCAGGTCCCATCGCCGATGCGCCCCCGACACCTCCAATGCCGCCGTGGCCGTACAGCATGCCGGCGTTTCCGCCGGTCCCGCCGACACCCCCACCGAGACCGGCCCCGTCCCCGCCGTCCCCGCCGGCACCGCCGGCACCGATGAACCGGGCAAACCCGCCGGCCCCGCCGGCACCTCCACTCAACATTCCCTGGCCGCCGGCGCCCCCGGCGCCGCCGTTGCCGTACAACCAACCGCCACGACCGCCGGCCCCGCCGGCTGCGCCGTTGCCTGACGCACCGGCTGCACCGCCGATGCCGCCGGCGCCGCCGTTGCCGAACAGCCCCGCTTCCCCGCCAGCACCACCGGCCTGCCCAGCCCCACCGGAACCACCATTTCCGCCGTTACCGAACAGCAGTCCGCCGGCCCGGCCGGCCTGACCGGTACCGGGCGCCCCGTGTGCACCGTCGCCGATCAGCGGGCGGCCCAAGAACGCCTGCGTGGGCGCATTCACCGCGTCCAGTACCGTCTGCTGCGCGTTGGCAGCCTCGGCAGCCACATAGGCACCCGCACCCGCACCGAGCGTCTGCACGAACTGCTCCTGAAAGACCGCCACCTGCGTACTGATCGCTTGATACTGCTGGGCGTGCGTGTCGAACAACGCCGCGATCGCCGCCGACACCTCATCGGCACCAGCGGCCAACACCTCCGTCGTCGAGGCCGCCGCCGCCGCGTTTGCTGCCCTCAGGGAGGCACCAATTCTGGTCATATCCGAAGCCGCACCCGCTACCAACTCCGGCGACACACTCACGAACGACATCTCGCACCCCTTAGCCGCCCAGCGCACGGCTGGACCTGCAACGAATAGACCGATTGATACTTCTGAACGCACCCAGGTAGACACCTGACGAGCAACGTTGGACGCGCGTCAATTTTGTGCAACATGTGACGACAGGCGCGACGACAAACGGCCCATCAATTGCCCAAAAACTGTGCAACATGCACAGGTGCGCGAGTATGCGCAGTGTCGGTCGGTGGAAACCCTCACCGCCGGCACGCGGTGCGGTGCCGCCTATGCCGCCGATGCCGCGGGTGCGGTTGGAGTCGCCGGCCTCTCCTTCGCTTCACGCGTGACTTCGGCGCCGGGCGAGCCGAGAATCCCGTTGTTGCCGGTACCGCCGTGCCACCGCCACTGCCCGCAGCTGCCGCCATGGACTAGGGGCTCGGGTAAAAGGTTCTCAATCGAAGTGGCGCGCAGTACCGCCGCCAATGTCGAAGGAATCTCGTGAAACGCGAACTGCCGGCCAATGCACGCCCGGGGGTCGGTCCTAAATGGCTTATACGTGGCGCGAATTTGCGCAAGTTTTCGGGCAGGAAACGGTCCGGGTCGAACTCATCAGCATCAGAACCCCATGCGTTCGTGCGGTAGGCGGGACAGTGCGGTATCGGGCTGGGAGAAAATCGCAACCGCGAAAGTGGTCCTGGTAGAGCGGTGCGACGGTGCCATCGCTCGACCGTGTCAGCCTGGCTTGTGTGCGGTCAGCAGGTAGGCGGGAAACTTCAACCTGCCCTTCTCGTCGCGATCGTGCGGCGGGGACTCAAACGGTGTCCCGGGCATCATCGGCACATTGGCATGGATGAAAGCAGGCCGAATCTCGTCGATCTGCCAATACTTGCTCACTGCGGCCCGCAACTCGTCCTCATCGACTTCATTCGGCTTGATGTCCAGCTCGGCGGGGAAGGCCCCTTTGGCAAAGACCAGCACGTACAACGTGGCGCCCGGCGCGGCCGCGCGGTACACCGATGCGAGATAGCCGTCGCGGCCATCGACCGGCAGCGAGTGAAACAGCGTGCTGTCGATCACCGTGGCGAATCGGTCTTTCGAGCCGGCGGGATAGTCGGCAAATGAGGTGATGTCGGCCTGCGCGAAGCTGGCCGTACTCAGCCCGCGTTCGTCGGCGGCTTTGGTGGCAGCGGCTATCGCTGTCGGCGTGATGTCGAGGCCGACCACCGTATAGCCGTCAGCGGCCAGAGCCAACGACAACTCGGCGAATCCACACCCGGCGTCGAGCACATCACTGCGGATCTTCCCGGCCGCGATCAAGGCAGCCAGTTCTGGCTGGGGCTCACCAATATTCCATGGCGGCGGTCCCTCGAAACCCCCTTGCTCGCGGTAGGCGCTGTCCCAATCCATCACCTCGTCCGTCATGATTTCAACCTACGCGCCGCTAGGTGGGCCAGGTATGCACAGGCTCGTTAGCGTGCATGTACTCGCAGTACCGTTGCAGCATCTCGGCTAGCGCCGCCGGCCTGGCCAGCCCGCGGTCTTGCAGGGAGCGCACGGTGGACACTTGCCAACGCGCACCGTTGCAGCCGGTTTCCGCGCGACCCTGGATGACACCCAGAAACCGGTCTCGGACCTCCGCGTCGACACCCCACCGACGCAGGCCCTCCTGTGCCATCGGTAGCAACGTGTCCAACACCAATTCCTGCGTCGTGACCTCGCCAAGGCCCGGCCAGTGCAGCCGAGCATCCATGCCGTATCGGGCGGCTGCCAGGAAATTTTCGTGCGCGGCGGCAAAGCTCATCTGCGTCCACAGGGGGCGGTCCGCTTCGGACATGCTGCGCAGCGCGCCGTAATAGAAGGCCGAATTCGCCAGCATGTCAACAACCGTCGGCCCGGCGGGCAGCACCCGGTTCTCCAATCGCAAATGCGGCCGCCCATTGACAACGTCGTACACCGGCCGATTCCATCGGTACACCGTGCCGTTGTGCAGCCGCAGTTCCGAGAGCTGCGGGCTGCGTCCAGCCGCGAGTTCGGCGACGGGATCCTCGGCGGACACTTCGGGCAGCAGGCTGGGGAAGTAGCGGAGATTCTCTCTGAAAAGGTCGACTATCGAGGTGATCCAACGTTCGCCGAACCACACTCGAGGCCGCACCCCTTGCGATATCAACTCCTCGGGGCGGGTGTCGGTGGACTGGGTGAACAGCTCGATGCGGGTTTCCGACCACAGTTGGTGGCCGAAGAAGAACGGCGAGTTCGCGGCCAGAGCCAGCTGCGGTCCGGCCAGTATCTGCGCCGCGTTCCAATTGGCCGGAAAATCCGCCGGGGAAACCTGCAAGTGCAATTGCATGCTGGTGCAGGCGGATTCGGGTGCGATGGATGCGGCGTGCCAGGTCAGCGGCTCCGGGCCGGCGATGTTAATGGGAATGTCTTCGCCGCGGGCGCGGAAGATGGACGCGTTAAGGGCTGCATACCGCGTCGACTCGCTCATCCAGCCATCGGTCAGGTGTTCCGGCATCAGGGTGGGCAGTATGCCGATCATGACGATGTGCGCCCCGCCGGAATTAGCTTTGGTTTCGGCATGGTTGAGGCTGGCACGAACTTCTGCTTCTAGCGCCAGGCCGGTATGTCCTGGCAAGGGGCGGGGTGGCACGTTGAATTCGATGTTGTAGGCGCCCAATTCGGTCTGATAGGCCGGATCGGCGATGGCGTCGAGCACCAAGCGATTCGACATGGCTGGCTGGTAGTCAGCGTCGACAAGGTTGCATTCGATCTCCATGCCGGTGAGCCGGCGGTCGCAATCGAAGTTGGACCGCGCAAGCATCGTCTCGAAGACGTCCAAACACAGCTGCACCTTGCGCCGGTATTCCCGGCGCTGTTCGCGGTTATACGTGGTGCGCCCGACCTCTTCCCCCACATCGCCGATGCAACAGGTTTACTGGCCACAACGCAAGTGGTCGCGAGGGTAGCCGCGGACCGTTCGAGGGGGTAGACCATCATGGACGATTACATGCAGTGTCTGAAGTCACCCGAGGAGCGCAGTTGGCCGAGTTCCCTGATTTCATAGCCGCCATCGACCAGGGCACCACCAGTACCCGCTGCATGATCTTCGATCACGACGGTGCCGAGGTGGCCCGCCACCAGCTTGAGCACGAGCAGATCCTGCCCCGGGCCGGTTGGGTAGAGCACAACCCCGTCGAGATCTGGGAGCGCACCGCGTCGGTGCTGATCTCCGTGCTCAACTCCGCTAATCTTTCGTCGAAAGATATTGCAGCGCTGGGGATTACCAATCAACGCGAGACGACGCTGGTCTGGAACAAGCGCACCGGCAGGCCTTACTACAATGCGATTGTCTGGCAGGACACCCGCACCGACCGCATTGCATCGGCACTGCAGCGAGACGGTCATGGCGAGGTGATCCGCCGCAAGGCGGGCCTGCCGCCGGCCACCTACTTCTCCGGCGGAAAGCTGCAGTGGATCTTGGACAATGTCGACGGGGTGCGCGCGGCCGCGGAAACCGGCGATGCCTTGTTCGGCACCCCAGATACCTGGTTGTTGTGGAATCTGACCGGCGGTCCCCGCGGGGGAGTGCACGTCACGGATGTCACCAACGCCAGCAGGACCATGCTGATGGATCTCGAGACGTTGGACTGGGACGACGAGCTGCTGTCGTTGTTCTCCATACCGCGGGCGATGCTGCCGGCTATCGCGCCGTCGTCTCCCCTGGAGCCGTATGGCGTCACCGCCGAAACCGGGCCCGTCGGAGGCGAGATTCCGCTGACTGGTGTGCTCGGCGACCAGCATGCAGCGATGGTCGGTCAGGTCTGCCTGGCGGCGGGGGAAGCCAAAAACACCTACGGGACCGGCAATTTCCTGCTCCTGAACACCGGCGAAACGATCGTGCGATCCAACAACGGCCTGTTGACAACGGTCTGCTACCAGTTTGGAAACGCCAAACCCGTCTACGCTCTTGAGGGTTCGATCGCGGTGACCGGCTCGGCGGTGCAGTGGCTCCGCGACCAGCTGGGTATCATCAGCGGCGCCGCGCAGAGCGAGTCGCTGGCCCGTCAGGTCGCCGACAACGGCGGGGTGTACTTCGTGCCGGCGTTCTCGGGGCTGTTCGCCCCGTACTGGCGTTCCGATGCCCGCGGAGCAATCGTGGGATTGTCACGGTTCAATACCAACGCGCACGTGGCCCGTGCGACGCTGGAGGCGATTTGTTACCAGAGCCGCGACGTGGTCGACGCGATGGAAGCGGACTCCGGCGTGCGGCTGGAGGTCCTGAAAGTCGATGGTGGCATCACCGGCAACGACCTGTGCATGCAGATCCAGGCTGATGTGCTCGGCGTAGACGTGGTGCGGCCGGTCGTCGCCGAGACGACAGCGCTGGGTGCGGCCTACGCGGCGGGTTTGGCGGTCGGGTTCTGGGCCGATCCCTCTGATCTGCGGGCCAACTGGCAAGAAGACAAGCGGTGGACGCCGACGTGGACCGCCGACGAGCGTGCCGCTGGATATGCGGGTTGGCGCAAGGCGGTACAGCGGACTCTCGATTGGGTCGACGTGTCCTAGCACCCGCTTGGTGGGGGTGCGGTGCCGCGTTCGGTCGCGGTGGACACGGCCGCGAAGGATCGCCGCACGACGCTTTCATCCAGTTTGACGGGATATTGTCTGGTCGCTGCCACTGAAACCTTCGCAAATAGCGGCGCAACCCCATGGCCATCCGGAAAATCCGGCTATATTCTAAATTAACAGTTCACCTAGATTTCTAAATTCAAAGTTTGCCTAGATTAGGCCCTAATTTGCACTCCAATATTAAATCGTCGTGAGAAAATTCTCACCCAACATTCTCGATGTAACTGCTAATCTTGGGCCATCGAAGCCAACGGATAAAACAACCATCCGTAAATCCGGCTAAACCAAATTCAGGAGTCGAGTGTGTTATCAACAACGTGGGCGGAAGAGACAACAAAAAATTGCTACGGAGTCAGCAGACACCGTGGCAGTCACTCCCGGCCTTGGAGGATAGGCAATGGGCTACTACTTGATCGGGTTTGGGACCTTGGAGCGAGATTTCCCCACGCCACTGCTGCTTCCTTTGTGAATGAGCAGGGGCAAGTCACTGAGTCAATGAGTCGCGCTGACGTGGTGGCTGATATTGGCGAAGTGGCCGTTTTCTTGCGGCGGCGTTGCGCTCTGGCGCCTGGTGATCGGGTGCTGTTGGCGTATCCGCCGGGTCTTGATTTCGTGCGGGGTCTCATCGGTTGCCTTGCTGCCGGGGTGGTGCCCGTCCCGGTCTATCCACCGGACCCGCTCAACCCCCAAAAAACCGTCGACGAATTCCTTCGGATCGCGGCCGACTGCGGCGCGAAGGCGGTACTCACAGACCGCACCTATGCCGCGGCCCGTCAGCTGAACGAGGTCGCCTGGCCCGCAGATCCTCCTTGGTATGTGACGCCGCGGGCAAGCCGTTTCGGCGGGACACGCATGTCAGGCTTCGTCCCCTCGGTGGTTTCGGACTGGACCCCCACCGCGGATACGGTGGCCTTGCTGCAATACACGTCGGGTTCCACCGGAGCGCCCAAGGGTGTGATACTCACCCACGGCAACCTGGCGCATCAGCTCGATCTGCTCCGGGACCGGCTGGGGATGGGTCTGGGTAGTCGGTCGGTCGCTTGGGTGCCCCCCTATCACGACTTGGGCCTCATCGGCGTGATCTTGGGCGCGGTGGCCGGCGGTAGCGAGCTCACCATGATGTCGCCGTTGAGCTTCATCCAGCGACCCGCATTGTGGTTTGAGCTCATGGACCGTGTGCGTGCTACTCACACCGCGGGCCCCAACTTCGGCTACGAGTTGGCGGTGCGGAAAACCACCGCTGAACAGCGCGCCGGCTGGGACTTGAGCTCGCTGCAGATGGTGCTCAGCGGTGCTGAGCCGGTGCGTGCAGACACCACCCGACGCTTTTTGGAGGCCTTCTCGGTGTCCGGGCTGCGTCCGGAGGCGTTTTGCCCGTCCTATGGTCTTGCCGAACACACTGTGGCTGTGAGCCTGTTCGGGCGCTCGAGCGTGCGGGTGCAGCAGGATCTGCTGGCAACGCAGCGGCGGGCGGTTCGGGGAGAAGGCTCGGACAGTCAGGTCTTGCTGGGCTGCGGCGTGCCGACCGATGACGTGGATATCCGCATCGTTGACCCGGAGCTATGTGTTCCGCTGGCCGAAGGGCGGGTCGGGGAGATTTGGGTCGACTCGCCGAGCAAAGCCGCGGGCTATTGGGGGATGGCGGAGCAGAGCCGGGCCATCTTCCAGGCCCGGCTGGCCGGGACTGACGGGGACCGCGGCTACCTGCGAACCGGGGATCTGGGTTTTATCCACGATGGCGAGCTATACGTGTGCGGCCGCATCAAGGATCTGCTCATCTTGGGCGGTCGCAACATCCACCCCCAAGATATCGAGGACGCCCTGCGCGATTGCCACGAAGCGATCAGAGCTGGCGGTATCGCGGCCTTTTCGATCGATGACAGCAACGCCGAGGCCCTTGCGGTGCTCGTGGAGGTACATGCCGACACTTCGCAACAGGTGTTGTCCAGTGTGGTTGATGCCGTGCGGGCGACCGTCTTGCGAAGCCACCAGCTGCAGTGCTCGGTGGTGGTGGTGGGGCCGCCAGGTAGCGCGAACAAGACCACCAGCGGCAAGTTGCAGCGTTCCCGATGCCGCGCTCGCTTGCTCGACGGCAGCCTGCAAGCCCAGGCGCTGTTGGTTGAGGGCTACTCCGAGGACCGACATAGTGGCGCCGCGCCCCCGGCCGCACCGGAGAAACGAAGACCTTCCGGTAGGCCGGTCTCGACCATCCCGGGAAGCGACACGCCGTCGGCAGATGAGCTGCGCTCCACGGTGCGTTCCCAGCTGGCTGCGGTCTTGGGGATCGCCGTTGCCGATATCGACGTTGATCAACCCCTGGGTGGCCTTGGCATCAACTCGCTCGGGGTCGCCGAGCTCTCCTCGCGTCTAAGCCAGGAGTTGGACACCGAAGTCCGTGCGGTGGATGTCATCAACCACCCCACGGTCGGGGATTTGGCGACGATGCTGAGCCGGCGTGGCTCGCACGGGCGACAGCCGCAGGAAGCCAGGGGTGCGGCGCGGTGATCGGGGCTGGACGTGCAGGGGTTGCGGCGGTGGCGCAACCGATCAACCAGGGTGCAGCGACGATTGATGCTGACGAGCCCATTGCGATTATCGCGATGGCTTGTCGCACGCCTGGAGGTGTCGCCGACCCCGAGGGCTACTGGTCGTTGCTTGATGACGGTCGCGATGCCATCGGAGCATTTTCCGACCGTTGGGATGCGCAAACCCTTTTCGATCCGGATCCGGATGCGGTGGGCAAGACCTATTCCCGTGAAGGCGGATTCGTATCTGATGTGGAGTCCTTTGATGCCGAATTCTTCGGAATCTCACCGCGCGAAGCAATATCCATGGACCCGCAACAACGACTGGTGCTCGAAGTGGCATGGGAAGCCCTGGAGCGCGCGGGCCTGCCTCCGGATTCTCTTGGTGGGTCGGCTACCGGGGTGTATCTAGGTGCCCAGTGCTCGGACTACGGACTCGATGCGATTTCGTTGGAGGAGTTGGACGGTTACCGCCTGACCGGACGGACTTCGAGTGTGCTGTCGGGGCGGGTGTCGTATCTGTGGGATTTGCATGGTCCGGCGATAACGGTCGATACCGCGTGTTCGTCGTCGTTGACGGCACTGCACTTGGCGGCTTCGGCCTTGCGCTCGGGCGAGTGCACCATGGCTTTGGCCGGTGGTGTCCAGGTCATGAGCACACCGTCGACGTTTGTGGAGTTCAGCCGCCTTCGTGGATTGGCCCCAGATGGCCGGTGTAAAGCGTTTTCGAATACGGCCGACGGTGCCGGTTGGTCGGAGGGCGCCGGGATCTTGGTGCTCAAACGGCTCTCGGACGCTCAACGCGCCGGCGATCAGGTATTGGCCCTGATTCGCGGCTCGGCGGTCAACCAGGACGGGCGCAGCATGGGGTTGACCGCCCCCAATGGGCCCGCTCAACAACAGGTGATCACCCAGGCCCTCGCCAACGCCGGGATCGGCCCGGATCAGGTTGATGTCATCGAGGCTCATGGCACTGGCACCCCGCTAGGGGATTCGATCGAAGCCGACGCACTGATGAAGGTGTTCGGGCCCACCCGCGACGCGCAACACCCGTTGTGGTTGGGCTCGTCGAAATCCAACATTGGCCACTCGCAAGCGGCCGCCGGTGTCCTGGGTGTGATGAAAATCGTGTTGGCCCTCCAACACGAGCGCTTGCCGAAAACTCTGCATGCCCAGACGCCCAACGAACAAATCGTCTGGGAAGACAGCGGACTCGCCCTTCTCCAACAGTCTCGACTCTGGCCCCATACCCACGCGCGGGTGCGCCGTGCCGGAGTATCTAGTTTCGGCATTTCGGGCACCAACGTGCACATGGTGCTCGAAGAAGCGTGCGCCCCTGCCGTTGAACCCGAGCTCGTGACCACAGAGCCACCCGCGGCGGGCACGCCGGTGTTGCGGGTGTGGCCGGTTTCGGCGCGTAGTGCTGGGGCTTTGTGTGCTCAGGCTGATCGTTTGGGTCGGTATGTGGGTGGTCATCCTGGTCTGGATTTGGGTGATGTGGCGTATAGCTTGGCCACGACTCGTACGCATCATCCGTATCGGGCGGTGGTTGTGGTCCCGGCTGATAGTGCTGATCCTCGTGCTGAGTTGTTGGCGGGGTTGGACGCGTTGGGTGATGGTCAATCTCATCCGGGGTTGATCCAGCATCATCAGCAGGGGGCGTTGGCGGGTAAGACGGTGTTCGTTTTTCCTGGTCAAGGGGCGCAGTACGCGGGTATGGCCGCGGGGTTGTATGCCGAGCATCCGGTGTTTGCGGCCGCGATTGATGAGTGTGATCAGGCGTTGGGTGTGTATACGGGTTGGTCGGTGCGTGGGGTGATTTGTGGTGATCCGGCGGCTCCGGCGCTGGATCGGGTGGATGTGGTCCAGCCGGTGTTGTTCGCGGTGATGGTGTCGCTGGCTCGAACACTGATCAGTTACGGGGTGAGCGCTGATGCGGTGGTGGGGCATTCCCAGGGTGAGATCGCCGCGGCTTATGTGGCTGGGGTGTTCTCGTTGAGTGAGGCCGCCAAGATCGTGGCGTTGCGTAGTGCGGCGCTTGGGGATCTGTCCGGGGCCGGGGGTATGGCGTCGGTGTTGCTGGGTGTTGATGAGCTGGGTCCGCGGTTGGGGCGTTATGGCGATGAGGTTGAGATCGCTGCGGTTAACGGTCCGACGCAGACCGTGGTTAGTGGCCAGTGCGCGGCGGTGGAGCGCTTCGTTGCTGATTGTGAGGCTGACAACGTCCAGGTGCGGCCGATCGCGGTGGATTACGCCTCGCATTGCTCTCAGGTGGAACCGTTGCGGCAGCGTCTTGTGGAGGATCTGGCGGGGCTGGCCCCGGCGCCGGCGCGTGTCCCGGTGTATTCCACGGTGGGTTCTATGGTGTCGGGTCAGCCGTTGGACACCACGGTGATGACCGCGGATTACTGGTATGCCAACCTGCGTGAGCGGGTCGGGTTTTATGACGTGGTGGCGGGGTTGTTGGCCGCTGGCGATCAGGTGTTTGTGGAGTTGTCGTCGCATCCGGTCCTGACCGCTGCGATCGCTGATGCGTGCAGTGATGGGGG
The DNA here is from genome assembly GCF_018278905.1 of Mycobacterium spongiae. Classification (NCBI taxonomy): domain Bacteria; kingdom Bacillati; phylum Actinomycetota; class Actinomycetes; order Mycobacteriales; family Mycobacteriaceae; genus Mycobacterium; species Mycobacterium spongiae. Next base: position 5,281,702 of record NZ_CP046600.1, on the reverse strand, counting down.
TGGGCGCGGCGCCTCGGTGGTGGTTCCCACGTTGCATCGGGATCGCGGTGATCTGGATGCCTTGAGCACTGCGGTGGGTCGGCTGCATGTTCACGGTCATGTCCTGTCGTGGCCGGTGCTGTATCCAGGGGCCCAGGTGGTGCAGTTACCGACGTATGCGTTTCAGCGTCGTCGGTATTGGCTGACCCCGCGGTTGGGTGGTGATGTCAGCGGGGCCGGGTTGGACCGTGCGCAGCATCCGTTGTTGGGGGCGATTACCGCGTTGGCTGATCAAGATCAGGTTGTGGCCAGTGGTCGGTTGTCGATCGGGTCGCAGGGGTGGTTGGCCGGTCATCGGGTGGGTGGTGCGGTGGTGTTGGCGGGGGCCGCGTTGGTCGATGTGGTGTTGCAGGCCGGTGATTATGTGCATTGTCCGGTGATTGATGAGTTGGTTTTGCATGCCCCGCTGGTGCTTACCGACGACGCCCCGACCGATGTGCAGATCGTGGTGGCTGCCGCCGGTGAGGGTGGGCGGCGTTCGTTTACGGTGCATGCCCGCCGTGGTGATCATGACCGTGGTACGGGGTGGGTGCGTCATGCCAGCGGTGTGTTGGGTCCCGATCAGGGTCTTGCGGGTGGCTCTCCGGGCGCGGCGGTGCCTGTTGACGCTGTTGATGTCGACAGTTTCTATCAGCAGTTGGCGACCCATGGTTTGGAATACGGTTCCCTGTTTCGTTCGTTGCGCGGTATTGCTCATGATCCGGCTGATCCTGACCATGTTTACGCCGAAGTGGCGTTGCCGGCGGATACCGATATCACCGGTTATGGTCTTCACCCGGCGTTGCTGGATGCTGCGTTACAGCCCTTAGCGGTCATGCTCGGCGCCGGGACCGACGATGAGTCCGACCGGCCGTCGGCGCGGCTTCCGTTCGCTTTTACCGGGGTGTGTCTTTATGCCAGCGCGGCCACTCGGTTACAGGTGTGGTTGACCCGTACGGGCACCGACACTTTCACGTTGTATGGCGCTGATCCCATGGGCGCGCCGGTGATCAAGATCGACACCATCACTTTGCGGGCTGTGCCGGACACCGTGTCGGCGGGGGTCGCGGCATCGACGTCGGGTGCTGGCCCGTTGGAGCTGGGTTGGGTGGCTGCGCCCGATGGGTTGAGCGCTGATGTGTCCGACACGGTGTCGTGGGCGGTGCTCGGTGATGGGTGTGACGGGTTGCTCGCTGGTGTGGGTGACGTGGTGAGTTATCCCGATCTTGATGCGGTGACGTCGTTTCCGGAGTTGATGGTCTGGGGTATCCCTGCCACCGATGCGGCCGCGGCAGATGCGGCAGATGCGGTAGATGCTGTGGTGTTGGAGCGGGTCCATGGTGTGACCCAAGACACTTTGGCCAGGTTGCAGGACTGGCTGGCTCGTGCGGAAACCACCAGCACGCATTTGGTGGTGGTCACCCGCCATGCCGTCAGTGTCGGTGTGTATGACCGGGCGCCGGATCTGGCTCATGCGGCGGTGTGGGCGTTGCTGCACGTCGCTCAAAACGAGCATCCGGGCCGCATCACATTGATCGATACCGATACCAGCGCGGCCACTGCGGACCGGGTGACCGCGCTGATCGCCGCGGTGGGGTGTTCTTCGGCCGAACCCCACCTGGCGGTGCGTGATGGTGTGGTTTTCCTTCCGCGGCTATCCCCAGCTCGGGCGTTGACTGCGCCGCCAACACCGGATTGGCAGTTAATGACCACCGGTAAGGGGGACTTGGCCAATCTGGAGTTAACCCCGGTGCAGCCGGCCACCACGTTGGCCTCAGGGCAGATCCGGGTGCAGATCCGCGCTGCCGGATTGAATTTCCATGATGTGGTGGTCGCGTTGGGCGCGATCACCGATGAAGGCCTCGGTGTGGAAGCCGCTGGGGTGGTGATCGACACCGCCGATGATGTGGTGGGTGTTCAGCCCGGGGATGCGGTGATGGGGCTATTCCCCAACAACGCGTTTGCCCCGACCGCTATCACCGATCACCGCATGGTGGTGGCCGTCCCGTCGGGGTGGTCTTATTCGCAGGCGGCGTCGATACCGGTGGCGTTTTTGACCGCCTACACCACCTTGGTCGATATCGCGCAGCTGTGCGCGGGCCAGCGGGTACTCATCCACGCTGGCGCTGGTGGTGTTGGTCAAGCCGCTATCCAACTCGCGAGCCACCTCGGTGCGGAGGTGTTTGCCACCGCGCACCCCAGCAAGCATCACCTGCTGCGACACCTGGGAATCGGTGATGACCACATCGCGTCGTCGCGTGATCTGGACTTCGTTGAGAAGTTTTCCGCGCTCACCGGTGAGCGCGGGATGGATGTGGTGTTAAACAGTCTGCGCGGCGAGTTCGTGGACGCTTCGCTGCAGCTCCTGGGCTCTCAGGGGTGTTTCATCGAGATCGGTAAGACCGACGTCCGCGGGGCCGATGACATCACCGCGGCCCATCCCAATGTCGGCTACCACGTGTATGACCTGGCTACCATCCCGGCCCCACAGCTGCATCAAACCTGGCCCGCGTTGGTCGACATGCTCAACCGTGGGGTGCTCACCGCGCTGCCCACCACCAGTTACGGTCTGCTGCGCGCTGCCCACGCTTTCCGGGATATGAGCCAAGGCCGCCACAGCGGCAAGATCGTGTTGCTACCTCCCCCTGTTTTGGACCCGCAGGGCACGGTGTTGATCACCGGGGGCACCGGGACCCTGGGCGCGGTGTTCGCCGAACACCTCGTCACCACCCATGGTGTGCGTCATCTGCTGCTGACCTCACGCCGCGGCGCCAGCGCCCCCCACGCCGACGAGCTTGCCCAGCGCCTCACCGAACTCGGCGCTGACGTCAGGATCGCCGCGTGCGACAGCGCCAACCCCACCGAACTGGCCGCTCTGCTCGAGTCCATCCCCACCGAACATCGATTGACCGCGGTGGTACACACCGCCGTCGTGCTCGATGACGCGGTTGTCACCGAACTGACCCCCACCCAACTCGACACCGTGTTGGCCGCCAAAGCCGATGCCGCATGGCATCTGCACCACCTCACCCAACACCACGACCTGGCCGCGTTTGTGCTGTTCTCCTCCGTCGCGGCCACCCTCGGTGCCCCCGGCCTTGCCAACTACGCCGCCGCCAACGCCGTCCTCGACGCGCTGGCCCACCACCGCCACCACCACCAGCAACCCGCCACCAGCCTGGCCTGGGGTTACTGGCAAACCCCCTCCGGGATGACCGCGCATCTCGACACCCGCGATCAGACCCGTTTTACCCGCATCGGGATGACCCCGATCAGCATCGACCACGGCCTGGCCCTGTTCGATACCGCGCTGAGCTACCAACACCCCAATCTGGTCCCCGCCCCGCTCAACCCCACAGCGCTGGCAGCATTGGCCGAGCGCCACAGCCTGCCCCCGATGCTGTCGGCACTGATCACCAGCCGCCCCCACGCCGCAGCAGCTGACTCACGCGCGCTGACCACGCAGCTGGCCAACCTGACCCCCGAACAACAACGCGCCACCCTGACCAGCCTGGTCATCACCACCACCGCGCAGGTGTTGGCCCACCCCGATCCCCAGGCCCTCGACCCCGACCGGCCGTTTAAAGACCTCGGCATCGACTCCCTCAGCGCCCTCGAACTGCGCAACACGCTCTCGACACAAACCGGGCTGACCCTGCCAGCCACCCTCGCCTTCGACCACCCAACCCCCAACACACTCGCCGACCACCTCACCACCTCGCTCAGCGACAACAGCGAAAGCCGAGATGACGATGCACATGACGCCGAGATCCGTCGTCTCATTGCATCAATTCCGGTGCAAACCCTGAGAGACGAAGGAGTACTGGACATTCTTCTCGGAATGGTTGGCGATGGGTTCTCGTCCCATCAAGATCACAGCCGCCTCACTATCTCAGAAATGGATCTCGGTCACTTAGTAAACCTGGCAATGGCCGACGACGGTATTTAGGAAAAACTGATGGACACTCAACTTATAACCGCAACCAAAGCCCTCAAAAAGGCGCTCAACAAAGTAGAACGACTGAAGCAGCAAAATCACGCTCTTATCTCCCGATCCTCCGAGCCGGTGGCGGTGGTGGGGATGGGCTGCCGATTCTCGGGGGGTATTGATTCGGCGGTGGGTTTGTGGGACGTGGTCAGCGGCGGTGTCGATGTGGTGGGTGAGTTCCCGGAGGATCGGGGTTGGGACTTGGCGGGGTTGTTTGATCCGGATCCGGATGCGGTGGGCAAGACCTACACCCGCCACGGCGCCTTTTTGGCCGATGCTGATGGGTTTGACGCGGAGTTTTTCGGGATTTCGCCGCGCGAGGCCCAGGCCATGGATCCTCAGCAGCGGTTGTTGTTGGAGGTGTGTTGGGAGGCTTTAGAAACCGCCGGCATTGATCCGAGTTCGTTGGCGGGGTCCAGTACTGGGGTGTTCGCCGGTACCTATGCCCAGCTTTACGGGGACATGGGTTCTGACGGCGCAGAGGGATACGCCATGACGGGTAATGCTACGAGTGTGGCGTCCGGGCGTATCGCATATCTGCTGGGGTTGCGGGGCCCGGCCATCACGGTCGATACCGCGTGTTCATCCTCCCTGGTGGCGGCCCATCTGGCATGTCAATCACTGCGAAGTGGGGAATCGAGCCTGGCGCTGGCTGGTGGGGTCACGATCATGACCACCCCCGCGATCTTTGCCGAGTTCGCCCGCCAGCGTGGGCTGGCCCCAGACGGGCGGTGCAAGGCGTTCGCCGCGGCTGCCGATGGCACCGGGTTCGGCGAGGGCGCAGCGGTGTTGGTGTTGGAACGGCTCAGCGATGCCCGGGCCAACAATCATCCGGTGCTCGCGGTCATCGCGGGCTCGGCGGTCAACCAAGACGGTGCCTCCAACGGGTTGACCGCCCCCAATGGGCCCGCTCAACAACAGGTGATCACCCAGGCTCTCGCCAACGCTGGGGTGGGGCTGGATCAAGTTGATGTGGTCGAAGCCCATGGCACCGGCACCACCTTGGGCGATCCGATCGAAGCCGGCACGCTGATCGCCACCTACGGTGCCCACCGCACCCCCGAGAACCCGCTGTGGGTGGGATCGGTCAAATCCAATATCGGCCACACCCAAGCCGCGGCCGGGGTCGCCGGGATGGTCAAAATGATCACCGCTCTCAACCACGACAAGGTGCCGCCCACCTTGCACGTGGACCAACCCAGCCCTCATATTGACTGGTCAGCGGGCAACGTGCGGCTACTCACCGAGGCCGTTGACTGGCCCGTCACCGATCATCCCCGCACCGCGGCGGTGTCCTCGTTCGGGATCAGCGGCACCAACGCGCACCTGATTCTGCAACAAGCTCCCGAGCCGGCTGGTGGCTCGGTCGAGGATGCGCCGGTTGAGGCGCCGGTGTTGCGGGTGTGGCCGGTTTCGGCGCGTAGTGCTGGGGCTTTGTGTGCTCAGGCTGATCGTTTGGGTCGGTATGTGGGTGGTCATCCTGGTCTGGATTTGGGTGATGTGGCGTATAGCTTGGCCACGACTCGTACGCATCATCCGTATCGGGCGGTGGTTGTGGTCCCGGCTGATAGTGCTGATCCTCGTGCTGAGTTGTTGGCGGGGTTGGACGCGTTGCGTGGTGGTCAATCTCATCCGGGGTTGATCCAGCATCATCAGCAGGGGGCGTTGGCGGGTAAGACGGTGTTCGTTTTTCCTGGTCAAGGGGCGCAGTACGCGGGTATGGCCGCGGCGTTGTATGCCGAGCATCCGGTGTTTGCGGCCGCGATTGATGAGTGTGATCAGGCGTTGGGTGTGTATACGGGTTGGTCGGTGCGTGGGGTGATTTGTGGTGATCCGGCGGCTCCGGCGCTGGATCGGGTGGATGTGGTCCAGCCGGTGTTGTTCGCGGTGATGGTGTCGCTGGCTCGAACACTGATCAGTTACGGGGTGAGCGCTGATGCGGTGGTGGGGCATTCCCAGGGTGAGATCGCCGCGGCTTATGTGGCTGGGGTGTTCTCGTTGAGTGAGGCCGCCAAGATCGTGGCGTTGCGTAGTGCGGCGCTTGGGGATCTGTCCGGGGCCGGGGGTATGGCGTCGGTGTTGCTGGGTGTTGATGAGCTGGGTCCGCGGTTGGGGCGTTATGGCGATGAGGTTGAGATCGCTGCGGTTAACGGTCCGACGCAGACCGTGGTTAGTGGCCAGTGCGCGGCGGTGGAGCGCTTCGTTGCTGATTGTGAGGCTGACAACGTCCAGGTGCGGCCGATCGCGGTGGATTACGCCTCGCATTGCTCTCAGGTGGAACCGTTGCGGCAGCGTCTTGTGGAGGATCTGGCGGGGCTGGCCCCGGCGCCGGCGCGTGTCCCGGTGTATTCCACGGTGGGTTCTATGGTGTCGGGTCAGCCGTTGGACACCACGGTGATGACCGCGGATTACTGGTATGCCAACCTGCGTGAGCGGGTCGGGTTTTATGACGTGGTGGCGGGGTTGTTGGCCGCTGGCGATCAGGTGTTTGTGGAGTTGTCGTCGCATCCGGTCCTGACCGCTGCGATCGCTGATGCGTGCAGTGATGGGGGTGGGCGCGGCGCCTCGGTGGTGGTTCCCACGTTGCATCGGGATCGCGGTGATCTGGATGCCTTGAGCACTGCGGTGGGTCGGCTGCATGTTCACGGTCATGTCCTGTCGTGGCCGGTGCTGTATCCAGGGGCCCAGGTAGTGCAGTTACCGACGTATGCGTTTCAGCGTCGTCGGTATTGGCTGACCCCGCGGTTGGGTGGTGATGTCAGCGCGGCCGGGTTGGACCGTGCGCAGCATCCGTTGTTGGGGGCGATTACCGCGTTGGCTGATCAAGATCAGGTTGTGGCCAGTGGTCGGTTGTCGATCGGGTCGCAGGGGTGGTTGGCCGGTCATCGGGTGGGTGGTGCGGTGGTGTTGGCGGGGGCCGCGTTGATCGATGTGGTGTTGCAGGCCGGTGATTATGTGCATTGTCCGGTGATTGATGAGTTGGTTTTGCATGCCCCGCTGGTGCTTACCGACGACGCCCCGACCGATGTGCAGATCGTGGTGGCTGCCGCCGGTGAGGGTGGGCGGCGTTCGTTTACGGTGCATGCCCGCCGTGGTGATCATGACCGTGGTACGGGGTGGGTGCGTCATGCCAGCGGTGTGTTGGGTCCCGATCAGGGTCTTGCGGGTGGCTCTCCGGGCGCGGCGGTGCCTGTTGACGCTGTTGATGTCGACAGTTTCTATCAGCAGTTGGCGACCCATGGTTTGGAATACGGTTCCCTGTTTCGTTCGCTGCGCGGTATTGCTCATGATCCGGCTGATCCTGACCATGTTTACGCCGAAGTGGCGTTGCCGGCGGATACCGATATCACCGGTTATGGTCTTCACCCGGCGTTGCTGGATGCTGCGTTACAGCCCTTAGCGGTCATGCTCGGCGCCGGGACCGACGATGAGTCCGACCGGCCGTCGGCGCGGCTTCCGTTCGCTTTTACCGGGGTGTGTCTTTATGCCAGCGCGGCCACTCGGTTACAGGTGTGGTTGACCCGTACGGGCACCGACACGTTCACGTTGTATGGCGCTGATCCCATGGGCGCGCCGGTGATCAAGATCGACACCATCACTTTGCGGGCTGTGCCGGACACCGTGTCGGCGGGGGTCGCGGCATCGACGTCGGGTGCTGGCCCGTTGGAGCTGGGTTGGGTGGCTGCGCCCGATGGGTTGAGCGCTGATATGTCCGACACGGTGTCGTGGGCGGTGCTCGGTGATGGGTGTGACGGGTTGCTCGCTGGTGTCAGTGACGTGGTGAGTTATCCCGATCTTGATGCGGTGACGTCGTTTCCGGAGTTGATGGTCTGGGGTATCCCTGCCACCGATGCGGCCGCGGCAGATGCGGCAGATGCGGCAGATGCGGTAGATGCTGTGGTGTTGGAGCGGGTCCATGGTGTGACCCAAGACACTTTGGCCAGGTTGCAGGACTGGCTGGCTCGTGCGGAAACCACCAGCACGCATTTGGTGGTGGTCACCCGTCATGCCGTCAGTGTCGGTGTGTATGACCGGGCGCCGGATCTGGCTCATGCGGCGGTGTGGGCGTTGCTGCACGTCGCTCGAAACGAGCATCCGGGCCGCATCACATTGATCGATACCGATACCAGCGCGGCCACTGCGGACCGGGTGACCGCGCTGATCGCCGCGGTGGGGTGTTCTTCGGCCGAACCCCACCTGGCGGTGCGTGATGGTGTGGTTTTCCTTCCGCGGCTATCCCCAGCTCGGGCGTTGACTGCGCCGCCGACACCGGATTGGCAGTTAATGACCACCGGTAAGGGGGACTTGGCCAATCTGGAGTTAACCCCGGTGCAGCCGGCCACCACGTTGGCCTCAGGGCAGATCCGGGTGCAGATCCGCGCTGCCGGATTGAATTTCCATGATGTGGTGGTCGCGTTGGGCGCGATCACCGATGAAGGCCTCGGTGTGGAAGCCGCTGGGGTGGTGATCGACACCGCCGATGATGTGGTGGGTGTTCAGCCCGGGGATGCGGTGATGGGGCTATTCCCCAACAACGCGTTTGCCCCGACCGCTATCACCGATCACCGCATGGTGGTGGCCGTCCCGTCGGGGTGGTCTTATCCGCAGGCGGCGTCGATACCGGTGGCGTTCTTGACCGCCTACACCACCTTGGTCGATATCGCGCAGCTGTGCGCGGGCCAGCGGGTACTCATCCACGCTGGCGCTGGTGGTGTTGGTCAAGCCGCTATCCAACTCGCGAGCCACCTCGGTGCGGAGGTGTTTGCCACCGCGCACCCCAGCAAGCATCACCTGCTGCGACACCTGGGAATCGGTGATGACCACATCGCGTCGTCGCGTGATCTGGACTTCGTTGAGAAGTTTTCCGCGCTCACCGGTGAGCGCGGGATGGATGTGGTGTTAAACAGTCTGCGCGGCGAGTTCGTGGACGCTTCGCTGCAGCTCCTGGGCTCTCAGGGGTGTTTCATCGAGATCGGTAAGACCGACGTCCGCGGGGCCGATGACATCACCGCGGCCCATCCCAACGTCGGCTACCACGTGTATGACCTGGCTACCATCCCGGCCCCACAGCTACATCAAACCTGGCCCGCGCTGGTCGACATGCTCAACCGTGGGGTGCTCACCGCGCTGCCCACCACCAGTTACGGTCTGCTGCGCGCTGCCCACGCTTTCCGGGACATGAGCCAAGGCCGCCACAGCGGCAAGATCGTGTTGCTACCTCCCCCTGTTTTGGACCCGCAGGGCACGGTGTTGATCACCGGGGGCACCGGGACCCTGGGCGCGGTGTTCGCCGAACACCTCGTCACCACCCATGGTGTGCGTCATCTGCTGCTGACCTCACGCCGCGGCGCCAGCGCCCCCCACGCCGACGAGCTTGCCCAGCGCCTCACCGAACTCGGCGCTGACGTCAGGATCGCCGCGTGCGACAGCGCCAACCCCACCGAACTGGCCGCTCTGCTCGAGTCCATCCCCACCGAACATCGATTGACCGCGGTGGTACACACCGCCGCAGTGCTCGATGACGCGGTTGTCACCGAACTGACCCCCACCCAACTCGACACCGTGTTGGCCGCCAAAGCCGATGCCGCATGGCATCTGCACCACCTCACCCAACACCACGACCTGGCCGCGTTTGTGCTGTTCTCCTCCGTCGCGGCCACCCTCGGTGCCCCCGGCCAAGGCAACTACGCCGCCGCCAACGCCGTCCTCGACGCGCTGGCCCACCACCGCCACCACCACCAGCAACCCGCCACCAGCCTGGCCTGGGGTTACTGGCAAACCCCCTCCGGGATGACCGCGCATCTCGACACCCGCGATCAGACCCGTTTTACCCGCATCGGGATGACCCCGATCAGCATCGACCACGGCCTGGCCCTGTTCGATACCGCGCTGAGCTACCAACACCCCAATCTGGTCCCCGCCCCGCTCAACCCCACAGCGCTGGCAGCATTGGCCGAGCGCCACAGCCTGCCCCCGATGCTGTCGGCACTGATCACCAGCCGCCCCCACGCCGCAGCAGCTGACTCACGCGCGTTGACCACGCAGCTGGCCAACCTGACCCCCGAACAACAACGCGCCACCCTGACCAGCCTGGTCATCACCACCACCGCGCAGGTGTTGGCCCACCCCGATCCCCAGGCCCTCGACCCCGACCGGCCGTTTAAAGACCTCGGCATCGACTCCCTCAGCGCCCTCGAACTGCGCAACACGCTCTCGACACAAACCGGGCTGACCCTGCCAGCCACCCTCGCCTTCGACCACCCAACCCCCAACACACTCGCCGACCACCTCACCACCTCGCTCAGCAACAACGATCACCTCGGGTCCGGCGATGGGGCGCGGCAGCCCGGTGGATCGGATGAGGAGGAGTTGTCCGAGCTGGAACAGACGGGTCGACGCGCGCCGGATGCGGGGGCGTGGGTTAGCGAACCGATCGCGATCGTGGGCATGGCGTGTCGTTATCCGGGTGGGCTGAATTCTCCTGCGGAGTTGTGGTCGGCGGTGTCAGCGGGCCGCGACCTCATATCGGAGTTGCCGACAGACCGTGGCTGGGCCACCGATATCGTGTCCGACTCAAATTCCCCCTCAGACAACCGGTTTGGTGAGTGGGCCGGAGGGTTCCTGTCCGATGTGACGGGGTTCGACGCTGACTTCTTCGGAATCGGCTCGGGCGAGGCCGCGGCGATGGATCCCCAGCATCGACTAGCACTCGAGTGTGCGTGGGAAGCGTTTGAGGACGCAGGCATTGATCCATCAACTGTTCGCGGCGACGAGATAGGGGTCTTCATGGGCCTGTCGTCGGTGAGCGGCGGTGTGGGTCTCGGCGCCACCGAAAGCGAAACCCCGGACAGTTCCTTGCCGTCTTTGGTGGCCGGCCACGCGTCGAGTATGGCCACCGGACGACTCTCCTACTTTTTTGGCTTCGAGGGCCCCGCCATCACGGTCGATACGGCGTGTTCCTCGTCGTTGGTCGCGATTCATCAAGCTGGCCAATCACTGCGGGCCGGGGATTGTTCGTTGGCCTTGGCTGGTGGTGTGACAGTGATGGCCACACCACAGTCCTACATCGGATTGCGGCTAGGAATGGTGTCTGCACCCGATGGGCGCTGCAAATCATTCGCGGCCAACGCCGACGGCACCGGGTGGGGTGAAGGCGCCGGCATCCTCCTGCTGGAGCGCCTGCGCGATGCGCAAGACAACGGACATCCGGTGTTGGCCGTGATACCGGGCTCGGCGGTCAATCACGATGGGGGGCAAGGGACATCGACCGGGACCCAGGTGGCTCCCAACGGTAAGGCGCAACAGCGGCTGATCCGGCGGGCGCTGGCCAACGCTGGCCTACAAGCGGCCCAAGTCGATGCGGTGGAGGCGCACGCTACTGGGACTTCGGTGGGCGATCTCATCGAGGTTGAGGCGTTGATGGCGACGTATGGCCAGCAGCGGCCGGCGGATCAGTCGTTGTGGTTGGGGTCGCTGAAATCCAACATCGGCCACACCGTGGCTGCGGCCGGGGTCGGCGGGGTGATCAAGATGGTCGAGGCGATGCGCCATGGATATATCCCGCCAACCCTGCACGCGGCGCAGCCGACGCCGTATGTGGATTGGTCGTCGGGGGGTGTCGACTTGGCGACGACGTTGGTGCCGTGGCCGCGTCACGATGGCGTCCGCAGGGCGGGGGTGTCTGCGTTCGGTAACAGCGGCGTCAACTCGCATGTGATAGTCGAGGAAGCCCCGCAACCGCGTTTGCCGGTGGGTGAGGCTACTGACTCGCCAGCTGCTCATGGTCTGCCTGTCAACGCGTGGGTGCTGACCGCAAAGTCCGCGGAGGCGCTGCCGATGCAGGGTGCCCGGCTAGCGGCCCATCTCGAACAGAATCCGGATTTCGGGTTGACCGATATCGGGTTCTCGTTGGCTAGTTCACGGGCACAATTTGCGCATCGGGCGGTGATCGTTGGGCGCGATCGCGAAGAATTGCTCGACGGGCTGAGATCGTTGGCGGCTGAGGAAGATTCATCCGCGGTGGTGAGCGGAATAGCCCGCGAATCGACGAGGACGGCGGCGCTGTTTGCGGGAGAAAATACGCAATGGATCGGCCTGGGGAAACAACTGTATGCCTGTTTTCCGGTATACGCCGAAACGTTCGACGAAGTGTGCCGCCGCTTCGACGGACAGTTGGACGCGTCGTTGCGCGATGTGGTATTCGCCGAAGCTGGATCGGAGGCGGCCACATTACTGGACCAGGTGGCATATGCTCAACCGGCGTCGTTTGCTGTCGGGGTAGCGCTGTTCGACCTTGCTCGGTCCTGGGGGCTGCGGCCGGACTTTGTGGTGGGTCATGGCGTTGGTGAGCTCACCGCGGCTTACGTGGCGGGATTGTGGTCGTTGGACGATGCCTGCCTTGTCGTTGCCGCGCGCGGACGGGTCATGCAATCCCTGGCCGGTGCTACGGGCATGTTGGCGATCGCGACGGCTGAAAGTGAGATGTATTCGGAGTTTGCTCGGGTTTGCCGGAGCCTGGGTTACCGCGCTACCGATATTCCGGTTGTCTCCGCGTGCACGGGGGAGATTGCAGAGCCGGATCTGTTGAATTCGCCGCAATATTGGATTGACCAAATCAACAACCCGGTCCGATTCATGGAGGCGATGCGCTGGACCCGTCGCCACGGGGGCGTGAACAATTTCTTGGAAATCGGAACTGGCAACTCCGTGACCAGCGTGACGCAAGACGTCGTCACCGCCGATGATCGCGACTCCGACGCGGTGGTTGTCGCACCGCTGCTGCGACCCTCGAGCGACGAGAAGGTGTCGTTTGTCAACGGACTGGCCACCGTGTATGCCCACGGGACCCCGATCGATTGGACCCGCGGATACGCAGGTACAGACGCACGACGCGTGAGCCTGCCCACCTATGCATTCCAGCGCAAGCGGCTATGGCTGGACTCCGCGGCAAGCGGCAGCGGCTGGTCCACCGGATTGGACACCGCCCAACCGCCCACGCCGAAGGTCGGCGTCAGCACGTCGACCGAGCCGCCAAGCACCGACACCGAGCGCGTGCTGGCCGCAACGATCGAAGAAATTCTCGGCGTCGCCCAGCCAGGGCGCGACGACGACTTCGTGGAACTCGGCGGCGACAGTATCTCCGCTATGAAACTGGCCGCCCAGGTCCGGGAGGCGGGTCTGCCGCTGACGCCGCAGCTGATCTTCGAGCACACCACGATCAAACACCTAGGCGTCGCGCTCGACCACGCGATCGACCACGGCGCCAAAACCGGCGAAAACGACGGCGCTGCGGCCGTCGAGGTTGTTGCATCCCAGCCGATGGAGTTATCGGGATTGTCGCCCAGGGAGCTAGCTGCGGTTCCGAATATGTTGGCCCAGCTAGGCGATCACGTTTCCGATATCGACGACGTCATGGCGCTTAGCCCGCTACAGCAGGGGCTCTTCGCGCTCGCAATACTGAGCGAAACGCCGGCAGATGATCCCTATACGGTCGCGGTAGGTATCGACGTATCCGGGCCGTTGGACAGCGAGCTACTGCGCATGTGTGCGTTGGCGGAGCTCGAGCGCCACCCAAATTTGCGGGCGCGTTTCATCGGTCGCGAACTACCGCACCCAGTGCAGGTCGTGATGTCTGATGTGGACCTGGACTGGCGGCATGTCAGCGCCACCCAGGAAACGCTCGCCGGTTTGGAAGCCGACGAACAAGCTCGCGGATTCAACCTCGAACAGGGGCCGCCGATCCGGTTTCTGCTGATCGAATTGTCGGGCGGGCGTTGGCGGTTTCTCATTACCGCGCATCACATCGTCATCGATGGATGGTCGCTTGGCCTGTTGTGCCATGAGCTACTCACCCTGTACAAGAATGGCGGCGACACGACTTCGCTACCGCAGCCGCGGCCGTATCGCAACTACATCGCCTGGCACGCTCAGCGTGACCAACAGCACGGTGAACAACTATGGCGTGAGTACCTGGCCGGCTTGCCAGCACCGACAATACTGGCCGACCAAAATCCACCAGGACCAAGCAACCAACCCCAGCGAGCGCAGCTCAGCATGAACAGCGCTGACACCGCGTGGCTGCTCGACACCGCCCGCAGCCGCGGGATCACGGTCAGCACGTTGACCCAACTCGCCTGGGCGTTGACATTGTCCACGCTCACCGGCTCCCCCGACGTCGTCTTCGGCAGCTCGATCGCTGACCGGCCCGTCGAGCTACAACAAACCGGTATCGAATCGATCGTCGGCCTACTCATCAACGCCATACCGCTGCGGACTCGACTTGACCCCGCCACCACGGTGGGCGATGAATGCGCGCAGATTCAGCGCAGTGGTGGACAAATGCGCGAGCACGGCTACCTCAACCACGCACGATTCCGCGCCTTAGCTGGCTTCGACGAACTGTTCGACACCCTGCTAGTTTTTGAGCCCCCGTTACCTACAGGTCTACTTGGCGACGATCTCACCACGGGCCCGCCAAGCTTCGCGATATCGAGTGCGACGGCCCATACCCACTTCTCTGTGACCATTTGGGTCAGCCTGGCCGATGACAGGTTGACCCTGACTATCCAGACCACCAGAAACCTGCTTGGTGTTGTCAATGCCCAGCACCTGGGGCAGCGCATGCTGGCCATCCTTGAGCAACTCTTGCCGATGTGGAGCCGCCCCCTCCGCGACATCGCCACCCTGGACGAACATGCCTCTGGCGAGTCCGCAACATCAGAACCAATATCAGAACAAGGCCTCCTCGATGCCTTCAGTAACCGCAGTGCGCTGACCACCACCAAGCCAGAGCCGCTGTCGATTCCGGGTTTGTTTGCCGCGCAGGTGGCGCGTGCCCCGGAGGCGGTGGCGGTGACCTTCCAGGGCCGGTCGCTGACGTATCGGGAGCTTGATGACGCCGCGAATCGGTTGGCGCAGCTGTTGGTGACCCGGGGTGCGGGGCCGGGACAGCGTGTGGCGCTGCTGTTTTCCCGGTCGCCGGAGGCGATCGTGGCGATGCTGGCGGTGCTCAAATCGGGGGCGGCGTATCTGCCGATCGACCCGGCGGTTCCGGATGCGCGGATCGAGTTCGTGTTGACCGACGCCGCGCCGATCGCGGCGATCACCACCGCCGGGTTGGCCGACCGGTTGGATGGGCATGATGTGCCGGTTATCGACATCGATGACCCCACGGTGGACAGCCACCCCGGCACCGGGTTGCCGGTGCCGGCCCCCGATGACATCGCGTATCTGATCTACACCTCGGGCACCACCGGTGTGCCCAAGGGAGTGGCGATCGCCCACCGCAATGTGACCCGGTTGTTGGAGGCAACCGACACCGAGCTGGAGCTGACCGGGCAGGTGTGGTCGCAGTGGCATTCGTTGGCCTTCGACGTCTCGGTGTGGGAGATTTTCGGTGCGCTGCTGTATGGCGGCCGGGTGGTGGTGGTGCCCGAGGAGACGAGCCGCTCACCGGAGGACTTCCACGCCCTGCTGGTCGCGGAACAGGTCACGGTGTTGAGCCAAACTCCGTCGGCGTTTTATGCGCTGCAAGCCGTTGATGCTCTCCAGCGCGAGCTGGGACACCAGCTCACGCTGGAGGCGGTAGTGTTCGCCGGCGAGGCGTTGGAACCGCAGCGTCTGCGGACGTGGTTGGACCACCACCCGGGATCACCGCGGTTGATCAACATGTACGGCACCACCGAGACGACGGTGCATGCGTCGTTCCGCGAGATCGTCGAGGCCGATGTGGACAGCACTGCCAGTCCCGTTGGGGTGCCGTTGGACCATCTTGGGTTCTTTGTCTTGGATGGGTGGTTGCGTCCGGTGCCGGTGGGGGTGGTCGGTGAGTTGTATGTGGCCGGCGCCGGGGTGGGGTATGGCTATGTGGGCCGGTCGGGTTTGACCGCGTCGCGGTTTGTGGCGTGCCCGTTCGGAGCGTCGGGCGAACGTATGTATCGCACTGGGGATTTGGTGCGGTGGGACGCTGATGGGCAGTTGCAGTATCTGGGGCGCGCTGATGAGCAGGTCAAGATCCGTGGGTATCGCATTGAGCTGGGTGAAATCCAGGCTGCGCTGGCCGGGTTGGACGGGGTGGCGCAGGCGGCGGTGATCGCCCGCGAGGACCGCCCCGGTGACAAGCGGTTGGTGGGTTATGTGACCGAGTTGGAGACCGGGACGGTGGATGCGGCCCAGGTCCGTGCCGCGCTGGGCGAGCGGTTGCCGGCGTATATGGTGCCTGCGGCGGTGCTGGTGTTGGACGCGTTGCCGTTGACGGTCAACGGCAAACTCGACAAACGGGCCTTGCCGGCACCCGAGTTCGGTGATGCCGATCGGTATCAGGCTCCGGGTACGCCCACCGAGGAGATCTTGGCCGGTATTTTTGCCCAAGTCCTCGGTGTCGACCGGGTGGGGGTCGATGATTCGTTCTTCGATTTGGGTGGGGACTCGCTGTCGGCGATGCGCCTGGTCGCCGCGGTCAACAACAGCCTGGATACCGGGCTTTCAGTGCGCGCGGTATTCGACACCCCCACGGTGGCCCAGTTGGTGTCCCGTCTCGGTGGGGAGGACGGTCGCCGTGAGCCGTTGGTGGCCGGACCAAGGCCCGACGTAGTTCCGTTGTCGCCGACCCAAAACCGATTGTGGTTCCTCGACCAGTTGCACGGGCACTCACCGGTGTACAACCTCGCGGTGGCGTTGCACCTGAGTGGGCGCCTGGATGCCACGGCGTTGGGTGCGGCCTTGACCGATGTGGTAGGCCGCCATGAGAGCCTGCGCACCGTGTTCCCTGCCGTGGATGGCATACCGCGGCAGCAGGTGATAACCGCCGAGCGGGCCGATCTCGGTTGGGACGTTGTTGATGCCGCCGGGTGGTCGGCGGCGCAACTGCAGCAGGCTATCGGGGAAACCGCCGCTCACAGTTTTGACCTGGCGACGGAGATTCCGTTGCGGGCGCGGCTGTTTCGCGTCGGCGCCGAGGAGCATGTGCTGGTGGCGGTGGTGCACCATATCGCTGCCGATGGCTGGTCGGTCACTCCGCTGGTGGCTGACCTGGGGGCGGCGTATGCCAGCCGGTGTGCGGGCCACGCCCCGGGCTGGGCGGATTTGGCGGTGCAGTACATCGACTACACCTTGTGGCAGCGCACCCAGCTCGGTGATCTGGACGACCCCGACAGTGCTATTGCCGCGCAGGTGGCCTACTGGCAAGACGCGCTGGCCGGGATGCCTGAGCACCTGGCGTTGCCCACCGATCGTCCGTATCCGGCGGTGGCCGATCACCGCGGCGCCACGGTGGCCGTGGACTGGCCGGCCGAGGTTCAGGAGGCGGTGCGCGCTGTCGCCGGAGAGTGCAACGCGACCAGTTTCATGGTGATCCAGGCAGCTTTGGCGGTGCTGCTGTGCAAGCTCAGTGCCAGCAGTGAGGTGGCTATCGGATTTCCGATCGCCGGACGCCGTGACCCGGCGCTGGATGAGTTGGTCGGGTTTTTTGTCAACACGTTGGTGTTGCGGGTGCAGGTGGGCGACGATCCCAGTTTCGCTGAGGTGCTGGCTCAGGTGCGGCAGCGCAGCCTGGCCGCCTACGACAATCAGGATGTGCCGTTTGAGGTGCTGGTCGAGCGCGTCAACCCCACCCGGTCGTTGAGTCATCACCCGCTGGTCCAGGTGATGTTGGCCTGGCAGAACCTTCCCGGGCGCGACACCACCGATCCCGCCGGGTTGGCGTTGGGTGATCTGCAGGTCACGCCGCTGTCGGCGGACACCCACACCGCGCAGATGGATCTGTCGTTCTCGCTGTCCGAACGCTTCAGCGAGACCGGTGAGCTGGCGGGGATTTCCGGGGCGCTGGAATTTCGCACCGATGTGTTCGACGCGGCCGGCATGGAGGTGTTGATCGAGCGGTGGCGGCGGGTGCTGGTGGCGATGTGTGCTGATCCGGCGCGGCGGCTCTCGTCGGTGGATGCGCTTGACGCTGGTGAGCATTCCCGGCTGGATAAGTGGAGCAATCGGACGGCGTTGACCGAGTCGACGAACCCGGTGTCGATTCCGGGTTTGTTTGCCGCGCAGGTGGCGCGTGCCCCGGAGGCGGTGGCGGTGACCTTCCAGGGCCGGTCGCTGACGTATCGGGAGCTTGATGACGCCGCGAATCGGTTGGCGCAGCTGTTGGTGACCCGGGGTGCGGGGCCGGGACAGCGTGTGGCGCTGCTGTTTTCCCGGTCGCCGGAGGCGATCGTGGCGATGCTGGCGGTGCTCAAATCGGGGGCGGCGTATCTGCCGATCGACCCGGCGGTTCCGGATGCGCGGATCGAGTTCGTGTTGACCGACGCCGCGCCGATCGCGGCGATCACCACCGCCGGGTTGGCCGACCGGTTGGATGGGCATGATGTGCCGGTTATCGACATCGATGACCCCACGGTGGACAGCCACCCCGGCACCGGGTTGCCGGTGCCGGCCCCCGATGACATCGCGTATCTGATCTACACCTCGGGCACCACCGGTGTGCCCAAGGGAGTGGCGATCGCCCACCGCAATGTGACCCGGTTGTTGGAGGCAACCGACACCGAGCTGGAGCTGACCGGGCAGGTGTGGTCGCAGGCGCATTCGTTGGCCTTCGACTTCTCGGTGTGGGAGATTTTCGGTGCGCTGCTGTATGGCGGCCGGGTGGTGGTGGTGCCCGAGGAGACGAGCCGCTCACCGGAGGACTTCCACGCCCTGCTGGTCGCGGAACAGGTCACGGTGTTGAGCCAAACTCCGTCGGCGTTTTATGCGCTGCAAGCCGTTGATGCTCTCCGGCGCGAGCTGGGACACCAGCTCACGCTGGAGGCGGTGGTGTTCGGCGGTGACGCGTTGGAACCGCAGCGTCTGCGGACGTGGTTGGACCACCACCCGGGATCACCGCGGTTGATCAACATGTACGGCATCACCGAGACGACGGTGCATGCGTCGTTCCGCGAGATCGTCGAGGCCGATGTGGACAGCACTGCCAGTCCCGTTGGGGTGCCGTTGGACCATCTTGGGTTCTTTGTCTTGGATGGGTGGTTGCGTCCGGTGCCGGTGGGGGTGGTCGGTGAGTTGTATGTGGCCGGCGCCGGGGTGGGGTATGGCTATGTGGGCCGGTCGGGTTTGACCGCGTCGCGGTTTGTGGCGTGCCCGTTCGGAGCGTCGGGCGAACGTATGTATCGCACTGGGGATTTGGTGCGGTGGGACGCTGATGGGCAGTTGCAGTATCTGGGGCGCGCTGATGAGCAGGTCAAGATCCGTGGGTATCGCATTGAGCTGGGTGAAATCCAGGCTGCGCTGGCCGGGTTGGACGGGGTGGCGCAGGCGGCGGTGATCGCCCGCGAGGACCGCCCCGGTGACAAGCGGTTGGTGGGTTATGTGACCGAGTTGGAGACCGGGACGGTGGATGCGGCCCAGGTCCGTGCCGCGCTGGGCGAGCGGTTGCCGGCGTATATGGTGCCTGCGGCGGTGCTGGTGTTGGACGCGTTGCCGTTGACGGTCAACGGCAAACTCGACAAACGGGCCTTGCCGGCACCCGAGTTCGGTGATGCCGATCGGTATCAGGCTCCGGGTACGCCCACCGAGGAGATCTTGGCCGGTATTTTTGCCCAAGTCCTCGGTGTCGACCGGGTGGGGGTCGATGATTCGTTCTTCGATTTGGGTGGGGACTCGCTGTCGGCGATGCGCCTGGTCGCCGCGGTCAACACCGCCTTTGGTGCCGAGCTTTCGGTACGGGCAATGTTCGATGCATCATCTGTAAAGAGCTTGAGTGAGCAGTTGGGCGAAGACAGCAGTTCGGGCGAACTAGTTCCCATCGAGACGCTCAAGCAAGGAACCGGCGTCCCGCTATTCTGCATCCATCCGGCTAGTGGGATTAGCTGGCCATATAGGGAGCTGGGCAAATACTTGGACTGCCCGATCATTGGCATCCAACAAGTCTCGGATGGAGAGGAAGTCGAAGATCAATCAATTCGTGGCTTGGCGAAAAGCTATGCGGACAGAATCGAAGCGGCCTATCCAAGCGGGCCATACAACCTACTCGGCTGGTCTTTTGGAGGCCCCGTTGCCCACGAGATCGCCATTGAGCTCGGTCGACGCGGAGGCGTAGTCCAAAACCTGGTGCTGTTGGACGCTTTCCCCACTGACAATGATGGCGCCGCAGGAGTTGAATCTTACACCGAGGCCGAACGTACGAGCGTATTCTTGAAAATCGCCTTACGATTTATCCGACCCGATCTGCCAGAACAGTCCGGTCTCCTTACCCGCCAGCAGGCACTCGAACTAATTCTGCAGCAAGAAGGAGCAGCAGAGTTTCGTCATCTAGTCGAGCAAATTCTGGAGCTCGCTATTGAAAACGTAGATTCTAACTGTTCGTCGATGTTGGAACACGAGCCGAGCGTGTACGACGGCAACGCGGTGATATTTCTGGCTGCTGGAGAGGGCGATGATCACTGTTCATCGCTGGTGCGGAGTTGGCAACCGTATGTCGATGGCGGTCTTACAGTGCACTCGGTTGACTGCCTGCATGGAGAGATGTTGACTCCGGAATCCGTTCGTAGTTATGGCGACGAACTCAAACGGCTATTTGGCGTGCCCACCGCTTCAGCCAGGGACGAGAATCATGGTTCTGCCCAGGGCTCGCCGAGGCCCACCAGACGAACCGCGTGATCGACACCGGCTAACGCTGCGCGTTTGCGCACGCTCGCGGAACGGCGCTTAGTCCTCGCCGAGGATGCCGTAGATCTCCCGGCGCGCGGTATTGATGATGTCAACGATGCGTTGCTGCTGTTCGGCGCTGGCGGCGTGCGCAGATTGCGCCACTGCGCCGACGAGTTGGCGCATAGCTGTCCGCAGGTTGATGTGGCCGGGTTCGACGCCTCGGGCGATCTCCTCCCACGGTGGGGTTCCGATCTTTTCCGCTGCGGTGCGACCGTCGTCGGTCAGCTCGAAAAGCTTTTTGCTGCCGTCGGTTTCGCTGGCGGCAATGAGACCCTCATCATCGAGCAGCTGTAGCGTTGGGTACACCGACCCGGGGCTGGGCCGCCAGATTCCGTTGCTGCGTTCGGCGATCTGCTGGATCATCTCGTAGCCATGCATCGGGTGCTCGGCCAGCAGCACCAGAATGGCCGCGCGAACATCACCGCGCCGACCACGACCACCCCGGCGTGAGCCGGCGCGCGGGCCGCCGCCGAAACCGGGGCCGCCGAATCCGAATGTGAATCCCGGGCCGAGACCCCAGTGTCCGTTCTGGTCGGCTGCGTGGTCGCGGACGTTGTCGAAGAACTCCCGCCCAGCGTCGTGCTTCACGCCGTGCAGGGCGCGCCGTCCCCGGCGAGCAAGTGGTCCCCCCAGTGCGGAGCCCGGCCCGAAGCCGAACCCTGGCCGCGCGGCAAATGTACCGGTAGGGGGTATGAATGAGTTGCTCATGTCCCTCTCCTTGTGTCGGTAGCGAGGCGCCAGAGGGTCACTCAGGCGCTCGTCTCAGAGTATCGTTGAATATCACGATATATCGGAAACTAACGCGATGCAACGGTGAGATCGATCCGTGACCAAACCGTCTACCGGCGGCTTTGCGCCTGAAAGGCACCGCCAGTTTGCGCAGCCAGTTGCGACCAGGTAGCACGGGAGTGATGAACGGAAGGAATCGCAATCTGACGATCGAAACCGGTTCCGCTGGCGCGACTGAGCCGACGCCCTTCGGAAGGGTTAGCGGCCGGAAGGGTCGTTCACGCGTCAATTGGGTGCTCGCGCTGTCGACGGTGCCGGGTGCCGCCATCGTGATGCTCTTTGCCCTTGGCGCGTTGATGAGCACAGAGGCCTGTAGTGGCCGCCAATGCTCAAACCTGGGCGTGGGGGGGATTGATTTCGGGGTGCTGTTCTACGGTGCGCCCGCGGTCGCGTTGGTGGTCATGTTGGTGTCGGTTTTTAGCGCGAAACGCCGAGGCGGTATCGCTGTTCCACTCTTCGGGTGGGCGCTGTTGGTCGCCGATGTTGCCCTTCTGGCGGTTACGGTTGCGCGGTAGTTAGCGAGGCGGTGCGAACCCACCGGCGTCCGGCCGCTGTTGCCGCCGGGGAGCCTGCTGTGCAGCGGGCGAATCGGGCTCCGGCCACGGGATCGCCGGCTGCGAGGGTGGCCACGGCCCTGGCCACCATCCCTGCGGATGCGGATGCGGATGCGGTGAGGGCCACGGAACCGGTCCGGGGGGCGCCCCTGGCCCTGGTGCAGGCCATGGCGCTGGTCCCACCGCTTGGCCAGGCTGGGGCATCGTGGGGAGTAATCGTGCCAGTTCGCGTCGGTGTCGTTCGGCGAGGACTGCGGCAAGGACCAGCTGCGGCGGGACGCCGGGCGGCGGGGGCGGGGCGATGTGCGACAGCACGTCGTTGGCGATTCGATAAGCCATCTGGTCTCGTAGTTGGTGATCGAGTTGCGTTGCCCGGGAGAGGAATTGACGGGCTACCTCGGCCTGGCCTGGGGTAAGCCCGGACAATTGCAGCGATGACGCCCACCAGGCCAGTGACGGCGGCATTGCAGGCGGTGGACCTAGCCGCGGACCCCTTTCGCTCACGACCACAGTGCCAGCAAAGATATCGCCGACGCGTTTGGCCTTCGGTGAGAACATGCTGCAGATCACGGCGGGGCTCCCCAGCAGCATCCAGATCTCTACGACCGATGTCAGTGCTCGAAACAGAGCTTGCCGGAAGCGCTCTGGGCCGCCGTCGTCGGACACCACGCGTAGGCCCATCACGATCTTGCCTACCGACCTTCCCCGCGTGGCCGTTTCGAAAGCCAAGGGATAGCCGACCATCGCCAGCACCGTGAAGATGATCAGGAACGCGGTGGTCCATGCCTCGTCGAACTCGGTCAGCGTGGCCGCCCACAGCATCAACCCGAGCATGTAGGCAATGAGTATGACGATGATGTCGATCACCGCGCTTACTGCGCGAACCGGCAACTGAGCGATCTGTACATCGAGAACGACGGCGTCGCCGGTCACCACCTCCGACATACCACGGAACGGTACCTGCTTTGCGGCGGGCGCCTCGGCTTGCCGAGCTTGCGATCGGCGGGCGTTGATGATGCCGACCCGCTGCGCTCGGCTTGGCTGAGCTTGCGATCGGCGGGCGTTGATGATGCCGACCCGCTGCACTCGGCTTCGCCGAGCTTGCGATCGGCATTAGGCTGCGCGGGTGGACGTCGACGCGTTCTTGCTGACCCACCGTGGCACGTGGGATCGGCTTGACCAATTGATCAAGAAGCGCCGTTCCCTGACCGGTGCCGAAGTGGATGAACTCGTTGAGCTCTACCAGCGCGCGTCTACCCATTTGTCGATGCTGCGATCGGCGTCGTCGGATTCACTGGTGACTGGGCGGCTTTCGAGTCTGGTCGCGCGCGCCCGTTCCGCGGTCACGGGTGCGCATGCCCCGATGACCAGCACCTTCATTCGTTTCTGGACAGTTTCCTTCCCCGTGGTTGCCTACCGCACCTGGCGGTGGTGGCTGGCGACCGGTGTGGCGTTCTTAGTCGTCGTTGCAGTCCTAGCCTTTTGGGTTGCCGGCAATCCGGAGGTGCAGTACGCGGTCGGGACGCCAAGTGAAATAGACGAACTGGTGAATCACGACGTCGAGTCGTATTACAGCGAGCACCCGGCTGCGGCGTTCGCCCTCCATGTATGGCTGAACAATTCCTGGTTGGCCGCCAGGTGCATCGCGTTCGCCGTCTTACTGGGTCTGCCCATCCCGTTTCTGCTGCTTCAAAATGCGGCCAACCTGGGGCTGATCGCCGGTCTGATGTTCCCGGCTGGCAAGGGCGGGCTGCTGCTGGGCCTGCTGATTCCGCACGGGCTGTTGGAGCTCACGGCGGTTTTTTTGGCCGGCGCGGTTGGGATGCGCCTGGGGTGGTCGGTGATAGCGCCGGGAGACCGGCCGCGTGGGCAGGTTCTTGCAGAGCAAGGTCGTGGCGTTGTGGCGGTGGCCGTGGGCCTCGTGGGCGTCTTGCTCGTATCGGGCTTGCTCGAAGCGCTGGTGACGCCGTCACCGTTGCCGACGTTCGTTCGGATCGCCATCGGCGTCATTGCCGAGTTGGTGTTCTTGTCCTACGTCGCGTACTTCGGGCGTCGCGCGGCGAAAGCCGGGGAGACCGGCGATATCGAGGACGCGCCCGACGTGATACCGACCGGCTGAACCTCCCCGCACCTGCATCGTCGCCGAGCTTGTGTTGGATTGCTCGCTCCTTCTCAGGCCGCTGCGCGGCCTGCATCGTCGCCGAGCTTGTGTTGGATTGCTCGCTCCTTCTCAGGCCGCTGCGCGGCCTGCATCGTCGCTGAGCTTGTGTTGGATTGCTCGCTCCTTCTCAGGCCGCTGCGCGGCCTGCATCGTCGCCGAGCTTGTGTTGGATTGCTCGCTCCTTCTCAGGCCGCTGCGCGGCCTGCATCGTCGCTGAGCTTGTGTTGGATTGCTCGCTCCTTCTCAGGCCGCTGCGCGGCCTGCATCGTCGCTGAGCTAGAGCCGGCCCGTCGCTTTCATTGCCAGGTAGCTATCCGCAAGCGCCGGCGCTACTTCGGTAGGAGGCGCATCGACGACCTCGACCCCACTGCGGCGCAGGCGCGACGCGATCGCGCCCCGATCATTGCGAGCGCGTTCGGCAGCCGCTGCGTCGTACACCGCGGCCGCGTCGGAACGCCCGGCGGCCAGCTGGTCAACGCGGGGGTCGGCGACTGCGGCGATCAACACATGGTGTTTGACCGACAACTGCGGTAGCACCGGGAGCAGGCCCTCGTCCAGCGCGGTCGCGTTCAGGTCAGTGAGCAGGACCACCAATGACCGCCTGCGGGTGCGACGAGCAATCGTTGCGACCATCGCCCGCCAGTCGGACTCGACAAGTGCTGGCTGTAGCGGTGCCATCGCGTCCACGAGCTGAGCGAGCAGTTCGGTGCGCGACGCGCCGAATACGGCAGCCCGGCTAACCCGGTCGTGGGCGAGAAAGTCGACATGATCGCCAGCCCGCGAGGCCAGTGCCGCCAACAGCAGCGCGGCGTCCATCGCCCAATCCAGCCGAGGCCACCCGGCGGGGTCGGCCGCAGTCGGGTCGACACCGACGCGACCTGCGGCCATGCGCCCAGTGTCGAGCACGATGACGACTCGGCGGTCGCGTTCAGGTCGCCATGTGCGGACCACGACGTCGGCGCGCCGCGCAGTTGCCCGCCAGTCGATTGAGCGGACGTCGTCGCCCACGACGTACTCGCGCAGCGAATCGAATTCAGTGCCTTGCCCGCGTATCAGGGTGGGCAATAGCCCGTCGATCTCGCGTAGTTTCGCCAGCCGCGAGGGCAGGTGCTTACGGGACAGAAATGGCGGCAGCACCCGAACCTGGGCGGGCACCAACGTGGAACGTTGTCGCCCCGCCAATCCCAGCGGCCCGGTCGATCGAGCGGTCACGGCGGCAGAGCGCTGATCGCCGCGGCGGATTGGGCGCAGCGCCGTAGACACTTGATGCGGTTGCCCGGCCGGGAGGCTAACCGCGTGTGTGCGGGGCTCGGCACGCGCGCTGGGTGGCCAGGCATCGCGTATTTGGCCGCGGAACCGGCGGCGACCATCGTTGTGGATCAGCAAGACGGCCTCCACTTGCTGGCCAAGCCGGGCCGAGCAGTCTGGTAGGCGGTTGTAGCGCAACCGGTTGGGGCTAGCCGCTAGCACCACGTCAACGACCACCGCGACGGTCAGCGTCACCATCAGCATGCCGAATGACTTTGCTGGCCAGGGCGACAGCGCGATCGGGACAACGCAGATCAACGCCAGCAAGCCCGCGCGGCCGGTGAGAGTCATCGGCGTCGCTCGCTGCCGCCCGCGGGTGGTATCCCCACTGTCGCGCCCGTGCGCGGTACCCGGCCATCGCGTCGTCTCCGCCAGCCGGCTGGTGCGCCTACCGCATTGTCGTCGGCGCAGATCACTAGCGGGGCACCGGAACCGAGGCCAAGATCCCGTCGAGAATTCCGTCGGGGGTTGCGCCTTCGAGCTCGGCTTCTGGGCGCAGCAGCACCCGGTGGCGCAGTGTCGGGCGCGCCATGGCCTTCACATCGTCCGGAGTGACGTAATTGCGCCCGGACAGCCACGCCCAAGACCGAGCAGTACCCAGCAGGGCCGTTGCCCCCCGTGGTGATACGCCCAGCTGCAGCGCGGGAGAGGCGCGGGTGGCCCCGACGACGTCGACGATGTAACCGAGCACCTCGTCGGCGATCAACACCTGTCGCACCGCCTCGCGGCCGGCCGCAAGGTCGGCGGGTCCGGCCACGCGGTCAATTGTGGATAGATCGCGGGGATCGAAGCCGTGCGCGTGTCTGCCAAGTATCGCGATCTCGGCGTCGCGCGCTGGCAGGGTCACGTTCAATTTGAGCAGGAAACGGTCGAGTTGCGCTTCCGGCAACTGATAAGTGCCCTCGTATTCGATCGGGTTCTGAGTAGCAGCCACGATGAACGGGTCGGGGAGCGCCTTGGGTTCGCCTTCCACGCTTACTTGGCGTTCCTCCATGGCCTCTAACAATGCAGCCTGGGTCTTGGGTGGGGTCCGGTTGATCTCGTCGGCCAGAAGAAGGTTGGTGAAGACCGGACCCGGGCGGAACACAAATGCCGCGGTACGCGCGTCGTAGACCAGCGACCCGGTGACGTCGCCCGGCATCAGATCGGGAGTGAACTGCACCCTCTTGAACTCCAGCTGCAAGGCAGCGGCCATGGCACGGACCATCAATGTTTTCGCCACTCCGGGAACACCTTCCAGGAGTACGTGGCCGCGACACAGCAGCGCGATTACCAGGCCGCTGACGACCCCGTCCTGCCCAACGACGGCCTTGGCGATCTCGGCGCGTAACGCCAGCAATGCATCACGTGCTGATTCTGCGGTCGGGGTTTGGGCCGGCGGGGCTTGCGGGTTGGTAGGGGACTGCGTCACGGGTGCGTGGCCTGCCTTTCGATGTCGTCGAGCACACGAGCAAGTTGTAGCAGCTCAGTGTCACTAGCCGGTGGGGGGCCGAATAGGTGGTAGGAAACAAATTCCGGGTCGGCCCCGCTGCGCTCGGACACAGTCGTCACTACCCCCGCCGACGGCGGGTTGGGGCCAAGGCCGAGCCGCGGCGCTAAGCGCTGTAGCGTCGCCGTGCGCAAGGCTGCCGCGGCGCGATCGCGGGCACGTCGGGATCGGTACAGTCGGCCCCGGCCCTCTACGGTCTCCGATGCGCGGACTACGACGGGCAACTCCTCGGCCACCAGTGGCCCGAGCCGGCGGCCCTTCCATAGCGCGACTAGGAGCACCACCAGCCACAGCTGCCAGAAGACCCAGTTCACGTTGTCGGGAACCAGATCGGAAATAGATGTCGGAGAGGACTTTTCGCCCTCAATGTGGTCTGGTGCGTACCAGACGAGCCGAGGCCGGTCACCGGCAAGGTTCATTGCCAGCGCGGCGTTGCCGGCTCGAAGCAGGCTTCCGTTGGTCATGAAGCTGCCACTGCCGACCACGGTGATGGTCCGGCCGCCGCTCCGAAAACGAACTAGCGCCCCGTCGTAACAGCTGGTGATCACCAGATCGCCGCGGGCCACGTAGCTATTGCTTGGGCCGAACTGCACCGAACCGGCTCGATTCGCCTCCCGCAAAGGGCAATTCGGTTCGCTGTTGAATGGGCTGGCTGCCCCGACATGCAACTGCGGCGCCAACGCCGCCCGGGTGCGCGATGTAGGTTCCACCAGCAAGAGGTCACCGGGAGCTGCCGCCAGACGATCCAGTTGTGCGCTATCGACCAGATATTCAGTCTGCGCCACCAGCAACAGCGAGTCGGGACGTGCCGCGGTCTCGACATCGGAGGTGCTATCGGCGACCACAACCTCGACGCCTTGTTCGCGAAGCAGTGTCGCCAGCGCGTGTCCGCCCGACGAACTCGTGGACTCGGGGTCCATGGTGCCGCCCGGCCGCGGTGCGGTCAGGTAGGCGCCAATCGCGGCAACGACAGTCAGTGCGCCGAGCGTGAGCAAGACCGCGCGCCACGACGTTCGTCGCCGGGAGATAGTCCTCCGCGACTGAGGGTCGGTTCCGGAACGCGGGGCATTCACCGGACCGCCGCCCACGGGACGAACGCGGCCTGCGGCTGCGTTGCGGACGCGGGAGTCGATGACCGTGATCGCAGGTGATCATCGAGGTCGGCGATCAACCGGTAGGCGCCTTGGGTTCCCGGCAGCTCCCCATAGGTGACGTCGTTGAATGCCGTTGCTGCCTGAGTCAATTCCCCCGCCAGGTGCGGAAGGGGCACGCTCGCGTCGCTAGCCAATTCATTGGCTGTGCGGCCGGGAGTGGGGTTGAGCACGCCAGACTCTTCTAGTTCGCGGGCGACCGCGCGTAGTCGGTGCCGGATCGCCGCACTCCAATTACCCTCGGCTGCATACCTTTCAGCCGTTGCTCGATATTGCGCTGCGGTTAGTTGCCCGGCGTCGAACAGCCGGTAGTCGCTGCGGCGATTGGTGCGGATGGTGCGACGAGCGATGTGGATAGCAACTGCCACCGCGATCGCCAGGAGGATGGCCAGGACGGTAATGGTGAACCATCCGCCCGGTACCGTCGAGCTTTTCTCCAACAGCCGGTACATCAGCTCGT
This sequence comes from Mycobacterium spongiae, assembly GCF_018278905.1. Lineage (NCBI taxonomy): Bacteria > Bacillati > Actinomycetota > Actinomycetes > Mycobacteriales > Mycobacteriaceae > Mycobacterium > Mycobacterium spongiae. The sequence continues at coordinate 5,253,089 of NZ_CP046600.1, read as the reverse complement.
TGAGCCAATCAACGAATTGCGTCGTCAAGGAATCCTTTGGGTAGATTGGCTTTTCGAGCTCACGCTGTGCGGCTTGGTGCGCGGCATCGCGGTCGATGTCTATGGCTGGCACGCTGTGTTGGTCCTCGCTAGTCCCTTAGAACGGCCGTGTGAGCCAGAGGTTGTCGGTGGATTCCACTGCGGCGGGGCTGCCAGCGGCTCCTGTTTGCAATACCAGGTCGAAAGCCTCCGCGCGAATGCGTCGGTCTGTATACAGCAGCACCACAACCCCAGCGCTGAACGGTGCCGTGATGATCTCGCTGATCCCGCCGCCGACGGCCGCAAGTGTGGTGCCGACCAGCAACATCGTCGTGGAACCCGCGGCGGCCATGAGAGCCTGGCCGACGATGCTGAATGGCGCCGAGATGGCTGTGCCGATGAAGCCCACCACGATTGCGGTCAGCAGCCGGATGCCAAAGACCCGCCAGAATCCGTTGCGAACCAGCGCAAACGATCTAGCGATCGCATCGACGATCGATAGCTTCTCCAGCACGATCAGCACGGGCGCGAATAACAGCACGGTGTAGAGGTACGCCAACACCACCATCACCACGAGCACCAGCGGAAATGCCACGAGGATCGCCGCCGCACCGTTGATCGCTGTCGCGACCGCGGCCAGGATCACCACCACCAGCCCGACAAGCGCCACCATCCCGGTGACTTCCAGCAGCGCCAAGCCGAGCAACGCCAGCAGGCGACCGCGGACCTTGGCCCACGCTTCGCCGATGGTGATCGGCGCGCCAAACACCGCGCGGCCAATAACGACGGTGAGCATTCCGCTGAGCAGCACGCCGCCCAGCCAGGTGACGAGCAGGCCGACGCCGGCAGTCGCCGCCCACGCGCCTACGACACCCTCAGTCAACTCCTCGGGCGGGTCGGCGGCCATATTGCCGTAGGCAGCCAACGGTCCGAGCGCGGCAAACAACGTGACGATCTGCATGATGATGACCACTGCCGCGGTCAATCCCAGAGTCGGTTTCGGGTTGGCTCGGATGTAGCCGACGGCGCCGTTGAAGATGTCGCTTAGGGTCAGGGGGCGCAGTGGGATTATCCCGGGTTTAACCGCTCCCGGGTCTAGAGGTGGACCGTACTGGGGGGTCCGCTGCGGCCCGTAGCCCGGCGGCCCATAACCCTGGGGACGATAATTCGGTTGCGAAACGTAGCCCGGCGGCACTGCGTAACCGGGCGGCGGAACGTGACCCGGCGGTGCCGCGTAACCGGGCGGGGGAACGTGGCCGGGCGGGGCTTCATACCCCTGCGGCGGGCCGCTACCGGGCGGCGCATTAAAACCAAGTGGGTGATATCGCTGCGGCGAATACCCGTGCGGCCTCGGCGGTGGGTCAGCCGGAGAACCGGGCGGCTGCGGGCTCACCGTGGGGGGCGGCCGTCGTCATTCGTCATGGCCTCCATCCTGTCGACGGTCGGGCCATTTCACAATCCGGATGCTCCGCGCGGGCATCCGGGTTGGGTCTCGGCGTGTCCTGACTGCTCGTCAGCGTTTGTGGGTCCCACGCGTAGCGTCTCAGTCATGGCGGAACTCAAATCCCGGCTTCGGTCGGATCTGACTCAGGCGATGAAGACACAGGACAAGTTGCGCACTGCGACCCTTCGCATGGTGCTCGCAGCGATCCAGACCGAGGAAGTCTCCGGCAAGGAGGCACGAGAGCTTTCCGACGACGCTGTGATCAAGGTGCTGGCCAGGGAATCGCGGAAGCGTGGTGAGGCGGCAGAGATCTACACTCAAAACGGGCGCGGTGAGCTAGCCGCGAACGAGCATGCCGAGGCACGGATCATCGACGAGTATCTGCCGACGCCCCTCACCGAGGCAGAGCTGGCCGACGTCGCCGACACCGCCATCGCCGAGGTCGCCGAACAACTCGGGCATCGGCCCAACATGAAGCAGATGGGTCTGGTTATGAAGGCGGCCACCGTGATTGCGGCCGGAAAAGCGGACGGAGCACGGCTGTCCACGGCTGTCAAAGAGCGGCTCTAGTCCTGCCACAAGCCCGCTTTCCCTCGGACGCGCAGGTGCCGGGTCAGTACGACTCGACTGGGCCTAGATCAGGGGCCGGTGCCGGCAATCTCCAAAGATTCTGTGCGCCCGAGGTTTTTCGGCCGAACGGTGGGCCGATCACTGCTGACCGGTCGCTCGCCGAGTCGCGATGCAGCCAACCTGGTCGCGCCGTTCCCAGATGCCGAGCGCTGCACGCTGTTCGCCCGGCCACGCCAACCGGTTTCTCCCGTTCTGGCCGACAACAAGTGCGCGAGGACCGCCGACTCCGGTACTGCCCAAGGTTGCGCCAGATCCGCCGCTACCGCCGTTGCCGATCAGCGCCACACCCGCGGCCATGAGGAGGTCAGCTGAGGCCGGTGGGAGCTGACCGGCCAGTCGCTCAGCAAAACAGGTTACCCGACCCGTCCGGCGTGACGAGCACGGCGACGGACGTAGATCACTGAGAATGAATCGCCGCACGAGCGCGGCACGCGTGGCGAAACCGCAGTCGAGCATGCCTAGGGCGTATTGTTCGATCGGGTCGATGCCGGCGGAAGTGAAGCGGTGGTGAGATCGTGGCGACCCGCGTAGTCGTTGGGACCTACGGCGAGAGCAAATTAAATAATGAAGAAACAGTATCCGTAGGATACAGTAGCAGAGTCGGTCGGCGCCCGTGTCCCGCATCCCGGTCGCCGCAGGGTGGTCACCATACCGCTGAGGTGACCCGACATCCTTCTCGCTGGGAGTGTGAGCATGTATTACGTCGGAAGTAGCGTGGGCAGCCAGGCACGCGTTGCGCAGCACGGCGCTCACGAGTCAACCGAGAATGGTGTCAGCGTTCCGGGCCTGGTTGCTGCGGCAGGCTGGGCGGTCGCTCTGCTGGCTGGCCTGATTTTGTTGGCGGCCGGAAACCTAGCGCACGCGGGCGCAGCACTGGTTGTGGCAGTCATGATGCCGTGGCTCGGACTGGCTTGGAATCACGCCATCGCCGCTAGGTCTCCACGGCGGACAGCGCTGGATTGAGTCACATGCCGGCAGGCGCACATCGTTCCTAGCCGTCTGGTATTGGTCGAGTTTGCCTGCGCGCCAAGCCTGACTGGGTTGGCCGCTGCTGCCTGCGGCTATGAGTGCTGGCGCTGCGCAGCGTTGCGCCGGTGTGGCGACCTACGCTGCGGCGGCCGGATCTAGCGCGAGTCGGGTTGGTTCGCAGCCTGACAGATGCTTTCGTGCCGTAACCACATCAATTGGTCTCGGGAGTATCGCCCCGCAGCTGCCGGGCGATCTGTTGCGGACGCCGCCGTTGAACGGGCAGCTCGGCGATCAGGTTGTGCACGTTCGCGAGCTTTCTACCGCAGTTGGCGGTCAATGTGATGGCGGGGTCGGTCTGAGTGCCGATGAGAGCCCTCTCATTGTGGTCTCGCCGGGCATTCACGTGGGTGGTCAAACGTAGAGCCAGCCGCGAAGTACGCGGATTTCGCGACAAAAGGAGTATCGCTATGTCTCCGTCGATAACGAGGCCGTCGCGACGGACCGCAGCGACGTCGATCCGAGATGGGTCGTGCGTGGGCAGTCCCGGTGTTCCGGGGGCCGTCGGGGGGCACATGAAGCGCATCGCAGATGACCTCAACGAAGTGTGCCCGGCTGACGATTTCCGCGACAGCGGAAGCTGCGTGGTAACCCCGGTCGTCCAATTCGAACCTGCTACTGCCGCGAGTATCGTCCAGGCCCTTGCGGGCGTAGTGCGACGGGCACACCAGCTGACAGCAACAACGACCGCCGATCGGCAGGGCATCACCCGCGCGCAGACATTCGAAGAGGGTGACGTCTATATGTTGGAAGCGCCCTTCGAGGGTTTTCATGCCGATCGGTACCTAATGGATTTCTACGATGTGACCGAGCGCGGCATCTGCTCACGGATGCATTTGCACACCGGGCTTCGCTTCGTGCGCATGATGACCGGACCCGAGACGATTATTCGGGTATCGAGTTTCGCACCGTTCGAACTTCGCGTCGTTTCCGGCTTAGCCCCGTTCGTGCCGGACGAGTTTGTCGACGTGTTGCCCGGCGGCGACGAGCACACCGACCGGACGCGCTACAACCTGATCGTTCCGCCGAACTCGTGGATCGACCTCCAGATTCCCAGCGGCACATCTCATCAGTTCAACGCTATCGGCCCCAACGCCGTCATCGACTCCGTTCATCCGGAGGAATCGATCGAAGTGCTGCGCGAGAACATGTCCGGCTACCGAATGATGGCCCAGACGATATTCCTGGCCGAGGAGCGACCGGCCGCCGCAACGTGCGGTGGAACTGATCGTGTGAGAGAGACATGACGCTTGCGGATGGTTTGCGGGATGCGCTGCGGTCAGTTTATCGAGATGTGTTGGCAACGACCGAGATCAGCGACGATGACAATTTCTTCGCGCTGGGCGGGGACTCGGCCAAGGCCGTTCTGATCACGCATCTGCTCCAAGAACGTGTCGACGTCACGCTCGACTTCGTCGAGGTGTTGAGCAATCCCAGCGTCGGTCGGCTTGCCGCGGCGTTGGCGTCCGCACAGAGGGGGTCGGTGCGTCCGGTGTTGGGGTCGCGGGTGCGTCCGGTGCGGGTGGCGTTGTCGTATGCGCAGCGGCGGTTGTGGTTTTTGCACAAGTTTGAGGGTCCCTCGGCGACGTACAACATTCCGTTGGTGTTGCGGTTGGTGGGGGATGTGGATGTGGCGGCGTTGCGGGCGGCTGTGGGTGATGTGATCGCTCGTCATGAGAGCCTGCGCACGGTGTTTCCCGAGGTCGATGGGGTGCCGTATCAACAGATTGTGGCGTGTGCGGATGTTGATGCGCCACTGGTGGTGCGTGCGGTATCCGATGGCGCGGCGCTCGACGCCGCGGTGGCTGATGCGGTGGGGTATCGGTTTGATTTGGCCGGGGAGGTCCCGGTGCGGGTGGAGCTGCTGCGCCGCAGCGCTAGTGAGCAGGTGTTGGTGGTGGTGATTCATCACATCGCCACCGATGGGGCGTCGATGGCGCCGTTGCTGGGGGATCTGGCGCGCGCGTATGGGGCGCGGTGTGCCGGCCACGCCCCGGAGTGGTCTGCGCTGGCGGTGCAGTACGCCGATTACGCGTTGTGGCAGCAGGAGCTGCTCGGTGATGAGGATGACCCCGACAGTGTGCTATCCCAGCAGGTTGGTTATTGGCGGGAGGCGTTGGCGGGGGCGCCCGAGCAGATGGTGTTGCCGTGGGATCGGCCTCGCCCGGCGCGGCAGTCGTTTGCCGGTGACACGGTGGCGTTCAGCATCGACCCCGCGCTGCGTGCTGATGTTGAGGGGTATGCGCGGCGCAGCGGTGCTACCGCGTCGATGGTGTTGCAGGCCGCGTTGGCGGTGGTGCTGCATAAGTTGGGTGCCGGTGATGACCTCAGCATTGGGGGGCCGATCGCTGGGCGTACGGATGCGGCGTTGGATGCGTTGGTCGGGTTTTTCGTCAATACGTGGGTGTTGCGTGTCGATGTGGCGGGTAACCCGACCTTTGCTCAGCTTGTTGATCAGGTGCGCGATAAGGCGTTGGGGGCCTATGAGCACCAGGACGCCCCGTTCGAGCGGTTGGTGGAGTCGCTTAGCCCGGCCCGCTCGGCGGCGCATCACCCGCTGTTTCAGGTGTTGTTTGCGTTGCAGAACAATCCCTGGCCGAGTTTGGATCTGCCCGGACTCGATACCGAGTTGTTGCCTGCGCATACCGGCACCGCGAAGTTCGACTTGTTCATCGAACTGGTTGATGTGCCCAGCACTCCCGAGCAACCGCAGCCCTGGTCTGGGTCGATCGAGTACGCCACCGATTTGTTCGATCCTGACACGATCGCGGCCTTCATCGAGCAGTACCTGACGACGTTGCGGGCGGTCATTGCTGATCCGGGGCGGGTGGTCTCGGCGGTTGAGATCACCACCGCGGCTCAGCGTGAGGTGTTGGTCAGCCAGGGCCGGGGCTCAGCTGAGCCGGTGGGCGAGGCCACCCTGGAGGAGTTGGTCGCTGCGCAGGTGCGCCGTAGCCCGCAGGCCATCGCCGTCGAAGACGAGCAGCTCGCGCTGACTTATGGCCAGCTTGATGCCCGCGCTGACCGGCTGGCAGATGAGTTGGCTGGCGGGTATGGCGTCGGCCCGGAAACCGTGGTGGCGGTGGTGTTGCCGCGGGGGGCGGCACTGGCTACCGCGTTGCTGGCGATCCTGAAGACCGGTGCGGCGTATCTGCCGATCGATCCGAGCTATCCCAGCAGCCGTAACACCACCATCCTCGCCGATGCTGGTGCGCGGGTGCTGATCACCGACACCGCCACCGCCGCGACCCTGCCTGACACCGGCACCGCGGTCCTGGTGGTCAATTCTGACGCGACTCTGACGTCGAGCGCTGACACTGAGTCCGCCGACCCGACCGGCGGTGGGCGTTTTGTGCCCCGGCGCCGGCCCAGCCCGGACAACCTGGCCTATGTCATCTACACCTCCGGGTCCACGGGCACACCCAAACCGGTGGCCGTCACGCACCGCAATGTGGTGGCGTTGTTCGCCGGTCTGGATGGCTGCTACGACGGTGCCGAGCGGGATGTGTGGGCGTGGTGCCATTCCGCGGCGTTCGATTTGTCGGTGTGGGAATTGTGGGGGGCGTTGCTGTGTGGTGCTCGGGTGGTGGCGGTGCCGGCGGAGACGGTGCGCGCACCGCGCGAGCTGTGGCAGTTCGTGGTGGATAAGGGCATCACCGTGCTAGGCCAGACCCCGTCAGCGTTTTATGAGTTGATGCGCGCCGAGCGCGAATGCTCGACGAACGCCGCCGACAGTGCTTTGCGGATGGTGGTATTCGTTGGGGAGGCGTTGGATACCTCCCGGCTGCAGGGCTGGTATCCCGGGCAGCGTAGGCATGCACCGCGGTTGGTCAATATGTATGGGCCCACCGAAACCACGGTGTATGCCACCCATCTCGAGCTGACAAGTACACACCCCGCTCCCGGTGCTTCGCCTATCGGTGGGCCGTTGGGCACTGTCGATGTGTTCGTGCTTGATGCGGGGTTGTCTGCGGTGCCGGCGGGGGTGGTCGGGGAGTTGTATATCGGTGGTGCGCAGGTGGGGCGGGGGTATCGGGGCCGGTCGGCGTTGACCGCGGAGCGGTTTGTGGCCTGCCCGTTCGGGCCCCGGGGCTCGCGGATGTATCGCAGTGGTGATCTGGTGCGCTGGAACCGCGCCGGGGTATTGGAGTTCGTTGGTCGTGCTGATGAGCAAGTCAAGATCCGCGGTTTCCGTATCGAACCCGGCGAAGTCGAAGCAGTATTGGCCTCCCACCCGGGTGTTGCCCAGGCGGTGGTGACTGTCCACAGCACTGCAACCAGCACCGATAGTGCGGGTGCGGTCAGTGGCGATCACCAGCTGGTGGGCTATGTGGTGGCCAGCGACAGCGCGCCAGCCGATCACGCTGGCGAGGGGGACCTGGGTGCGCAGTTGCGGCGGTGGGTTGGTGAGGGGTTGCCGTCCTACATGGTGCCGGCGGTGGTGATGGTGGTTGATGGGTTGCCGTTGACGCCGAACGGGAAACTGGATCGTCGAGCACTGCCCGCCCCGCAGTTCGTGTCTACGGCGGCCTATCGGGAGCCGCGTGATGAGCGCGAGGGTCAGCTGGTGGGGTTGTTCGCCGAGGTGTTGGGGCTGACCCAAGTCGGTATCGACGACAACTTTTTCCAGTTGGGTGGGCATTCCCTGACCGCGACGCGGCTGGTGGCCCGGATCCGGGCCAGTGTCGGGGTGGAGGTCGGCGTGCGGGTGGTCTTCGACGCCCCCACGGTGGCCGGGTTGGCTGCTTGGATCGGGGCTCATGGTGGGGGGTCGGTGCGTCCGGTGTTGGGGTCGCGGGTGCGTCCGGTGCGGGTGGCGTTGTCGTATGCGCAGCGGCGGTTGTGGTTTTTGCACAAGTTTGAGGGTCCCTCGGCGACGTACAACATTCCGTTGGTGTTGCGGTTGGTGGGGGATGTGGATGTGGCGGCGTTGCGGGCGGCTGTGGGTGATGTGATCGCTCGTCATGAGAGCCTGCGCACGGTGTTTCCCGAGGTCGATGGGGTGCCGTATCAACAGATTGTGGCGTGTGCGGATGTTGATGCGCCACTGGTGGTGCGTGCGGTATCCGATGGCGCGGCGCTCGACGCCGCGGTGGCTGATGCGGTGGGGTATCGGTTTGATTTGGCCGGGGAGGTCCCGGTGCGGGTGGAGCTGCTGCGCCGCAGCGCTAGTGAGCAGGTGTTGGTGGTGGTGATTCATCACATCGCCACCGATGGGGCGTCGATGGCGCCGTTGCTGGGGGATCTGGCGCGCGCGTATGGGGCGCGGTGTGCCGGCCACGCCCCGGAGTGGTCTGCGCTGGCGGTGCAGTACGCCGATTACGCGTTGTGGCAGCAGGAGCTGCTCGGTGATGAGGATGACCCCGACAGTGTGCTATCCCAGCAGGTTGGTTATTGGCGGGAGGCGTTGGCGGGGGCGCCCGAGCAGATGGTGTTGCCGTGGGATCGGCCTCGCCCGGCGCGGCAGTCGTTTGCCGGTGACACGGTGGCGTTCAGCATCGACCCCGCGCTGCGCGCTGATGTTGAGGGGTATGCGCGGCGCAGCGGTGCTACCGCGTCGATGGTGTTGCAGGCCGCGTTGGCGGTGGTGCTGCATAAGTTGGGTGCCGGTGATGACCTCAGCATTGGGGGGCCGATCGCTGGGCGTACGGATGCGGCGTTGGATGCGTTGGTCGGGTTTTTCGTCAATACGTGGGTGTTGCGTGTCGATGTGGCGGGTAACCCGACCTTTGCTCAGCTTGTTGATCAGGTGCGCGATAAGGCGTTGGGGGCCTATGAGCACCAGGACGCCCCGTTCGAGCGGTTGGTGGAGTCGCTTAGCCCGGCCCGCTCGGCGGCGCATCACCCGCTGTTTCAGGTGTTGTTTGCGTTGCAGAACAATCCCTGGCCGAGTTTGGATCTGCCCGGACTCGATACCGAGTTGTTGCCTGCGCATACCGGCACCGCGAAGTTCGACTTGTTCATCGAACTGGTTGATGTGCCCAGCACTCCCGAGCAACCGCAGCCCTGGTCTGGGTCGATCGAGTACGCCACCGATTTGTTCGATCCTGACACGATCGCGGCCTTCATCGAGCAGTACCTGACGACGTTGCGGGCGGTCATTGCTGATCCGGGGCGGGTGGTCTCGGCGGTTGAGATCACCACCGCGGCTCAGCGTGAGGTGTTGGTCAGCCAGGGCCGGGGCTCAGCTGAGCCGGTGGGCGAGGCCACCCTGGAGGAGTTGGTCGCTGCGCAGGTGCGCCGTAGCCCGCAGGCCATCGCCGTCGAAGACGAGCAGCTCGCGCTGACTTATGGCCAGCTTGATGCCCGCGCTGACCGGCTGGCAGATGAGTTGGCTGGCGGGTATGGCGTCGGCCCGGAAACCGTGGTGGCGGTGGTGTTGCCGCGGGGGGCGGCACTGGCTACCGCGTTGCTGGCGATCCTGAAGACCGGTGCGGCGTATCTGCCGATCGATCCGAGCTATCCCAGCAGCCGTAACACCACCATCCTCGCCGATGCTGGTGCGCGGGTGCTGATCACCGACACCGCCACCGCCGCGACCCTGCCTGACACCGGCACCGCGGTCCTGGTGGTCAATTCTGACGCGACTCTGACGTCGAGCGCTGACACTGAGTCCGCCGACCCGACCGGCGGTGGGCGTTTTGTGCCCCGGCGCCGGCCCAGCCCGGACAACCTGGCCTATGTCATCTACACCTCCGGGTCCACGGGCACACCCAAACCGGTGGCCATCACGCACCGCAATGTGGTGGCGTTGTTCGCCGGTCTGGATGGCTGCTATGGCGGTGCCGAGCGGGATGTGTGGGCCTGGTGCCATTCCCCGGCGTTCGATGTCTCGGGCTGGGAATTGTGGGGCGCGTTGCTGTGTGGTGCTCGGGTGGTGGCCGTGCCGACGGCGACGGCACGATCACCGCGAGAACTCTGGCAATTCGTTGTCGACAAGAGCATCACCGTGCTGGGTCAGACCCCGTCAGCGTTTTATGAGTTGATGGGCGCCGAGTCCCAACGGCCCGGCGACGCCGACAGTGCTTTGCGGATGGTGGTGTTCGCTGGGGAGGCGTTGGATACCTCCCGGCTGCAGGGCTGGTATCCCGGGCAGCGTAGGCATGCACCGCGGTTGATCAACATGTACGGGCCCACCGAAACGGTGCATGCCACCCATCTCGAGCTGACTGGCCCATACCCCGCTCCCGGTGCTTCGCCTATCGGTGGGCCGTTGGGCACTGTCGATGTGTTCGTGCTTGATGCGGGGTTGTCTGCGGTGCCGGCGGGGGTGGTCGGGGAGTTGTATATCGGTGGTGCGCAGGTGGGGCGGGGGTATCGGGGCCGGTCGGCGTTGACCGCGGAGCGGTTTGTGGCCTGCCCGTTCGGGCCCCGGGGCTCGCGGATGTATCGCAGTGGTGATCTGGTGCGCTGGAACCGCGCCGGGGTATTGGAGTTCGTTGGTCGTGCTGATGAGCAAGTCAAGATCCGCGGTTTCCGTATCGAACCCGGCGAAGTCGAAGCAGTATTGGCCTCCCACCCGGGTGTTGCCCAGGCGGTGGTGACTGTCCACAGCACTGCAACCAGCACCGATAGTGCGGGTGCGGTCAGTGGCGATCACCAGCTGGTGGGCTATGTGGTGGCCAGCGACAGCGCGCCAGCCGATCACGCTGGCGAGGGGGACCTGGGTGCGCAGTTGCGGCGGTGGGTTGGTGAGGGGTTGCCGTCCTACATGGTGCCGGCGGTGGTGATGGTGGTTGATGGGTTGCCGTTGACGCCGAACGGGAAACTGGATCGTCGAGCACTGCCCGCCCCGCAGTTCGTGTCTACGGCGGCCTATCGGGAGCCGCGTGATGAGCGCGAGGGTCAGCTGGTGGGGTTGTTCGCCGAGGTGTTGGGGCTGACCCAAGTCGGTATCGACGACAACTTTTTCCAGTTGGGTGGGCATTCCCTGACCGCGACGCGGCTGGTGGCCCGGATCCGGGCCAGTATCGGGGTGGAGGTCGGCGTGCGGGTGGTCTTCGACGCCCCCACGGTGGCCGGGTTGGCTGCTTGGATCGGGGCTCATGGTGGGGGGTCGGTGCGTCCGGTGTTGGGGTCGCGGGTGCGTCCGGTGCGGGTGGCGTTGTCGTATGCGCAGCGGCGGTTGTGGTTTTTGCACAAGTTTGAGGGTCCCTCGGCGACGTACAACATTCCGTTGGTGTTGCGGTTGGTGGGGGATGTGGATGTGGCGGCGTTGCGGGCGGCTGTGGGTGATGTGATCGCTCGTCATGAGAGCCTGCGCACGGTGTTTCCCGAGGTCGATGGGGTGCCGTATCAACAGATTGTGGCGTGTGCGGATGTTGATGCGCCACTGGTGGTGCGTGCGGTATCCGATGGCGCGGCGCTCGACGCCGCGGTGGCTGATGCGGTGGGGTATCGGTTTGATTTGGCCGGGGAGGTCCCGGTGCGGGTGGAGCTGCTGCGCCGCAGCGCTAGTGAGCAGGTGTTGGTGGTGGTGATTCATCACATCGCCACCGATGGGGCGTCGATGGCGCCGTTGCTGGGGGATCTGGCGCGCGCGTATGGGGCGCGGTGTGCCGGCCACGCCCCGGAGTGGTCTGCGCTGGCGGTGCAGTACGCCGATTACGCGTTGTGGCAGCAGGAGCTGCTCGGTGATGAGGATGACCCCGACAGTGTGCTATCCCAGCAGGTTGGTTATTGGCGGGAGGCGTTGGCGGGGGCGCCCGAGCAGATGGTGTTGCCGTGGGATCGGCCTCGCCCGGCGCGGCAGTCGTTTGCCGGTGACACGGTGGCGTTCAGCATCGACCCCGCGCTGCGTGCTGATGTTGAGGGGTATGCGCGGCGCAGCGGTGCTACCGCGTCGATGGTGTTGCAGGCCGCGTTGGCGGTGGTGCTGCATAAGTTGGGTGCCGGTGATGACCTCAGCATTGGGGGGCCGATCGCTGGGCGTACCGATGCGGCGTTGGATGCGTTGGTCGGGTTTTTCGTCAATACGTGGGTGTTGCGTGTCGATGTGGCGGGTAACCCGACCTTTGCTCAGCTTGTTGATCAGGTGCGCGATAAGGCGTTGGGGGCCTATGAGCACCAGGACGCCCCGTTCGAGCGGTTGGTGGAGTCGCTTAGCCCGGCCCGCTCGGCGGCGCATCACCCGCTGTTTCAGGTGTTGTTTGCGTTGCAGAACAATCCCTGGCCGAGTTTGGATCTGCCCGGACTCGATACCGAGTTGTTGCCTGCGCATACCGGCACCGCCAGACTCGACTTGTCCATGGCTCTGGTTGATGTGCCCAGCACTCCCGAGCAACCGCAGCCCTGGTCTGGGTCGATCGAGTACGCCACCGATTTGTTCGATCCTGACACGATCGCGGCCTTCATCGAGCAGTACCTGACGACGTTGCGGGCGGTCATTGCTGATCCGGGGCGGGTGGTCTCGGCGGTTGAGATCACCACCGCGGCTCAGCGTGAGGTGTTGGTCAGCCAGGGCCGGGGCTCAGCTGAGCCGGTGGGCGAGGCCACCCTGGAGGAGTTGGTCGCTGCGCAGGTGCGCCGTAGCCCGCAGGCCATCGCCGTCGAAGACGAGCAGCTCGCGCTGACTTATGGCCAGCTTGATGCCCGCGCTGACCGGCTGGCAGATGAGTTGGCTGGCGGGTATGGCGTCGGCCCGGAAACCGTGGTGGCGGTGGTGTTGCCGCGGGGGGCGGCACTGGCTACCGCGTTGCTGGCGATCCTGAAGACCGGTGCGGCGTATCTGCCGATCGATCCGAGCTATCCCAGCAGCCGTAACACCACCATCCTCGCCGATGCTGGTGCGCGGGTGCTGATCACCGACACCGCCACCGCCGCGACCCTGCCTGACACCGGCACCGCGGTCCTGGTGGTCAATTCTGACGCGACTCTGACGTCGAGCGCTGACACTGAGTCCGCCGACCCGACCGGCGGTGGGCGTTTTGTGCCCCGGCGCCGGCCCAGCCCGGACAACCTGGCCTATGTCATCTACACCTCCGGGTCCACGGGCACACCCAAACCGGTGGCCATCACGCACCGCAATGTGGTGGCGTTGTTCGCCGGTCTGGACCGCTGCTATGGCGGTGCCGAGCGGGATGTGTGGGCCTGGTGCCATTCCCCGGCGTTCGATGTCTCGGGCTGGGAGGTCCTGGGGGCGCTGGTGCATGGTGCTCGGGTGGTGGCCGTGCCGACGGCGACGGCACGATCACCGCGGGAACTCTGGCAATTCGTTGTCGACAAGAGCATCACCGTGCTGGCTCAAACCCCGTCAGCCTTTCAAGAGGTGATGGCCGCCGAGTCCCCCCGGGACGCCGACAGTGCATTGCGGATGGTGATCTTGGGCGGGGAGGCGTTGGATACCTCCCGGCTGCAGGGCTGGTATCCCGGGCAGCGTAGGCATGCACCGCGGTTGATCAACATGTACGGGCCCACCGAAACCACGGTGTCTGCCACCCAGCTCGAGCTGACTGGCCCGTACCCCGCTCCCGGTGCTTCGCCTATCGGTGGGCCGTTGGGCACTGTCGATGTGTTCGTGCTTGATGCGGGGTTGTCTGCGGTGCCGGCGGGGGTGGTCGGGGAGTTGTATATCGGTGGTGCGCAGGTGGGGCGGGGGTATCGGGGCCGGTCGGCGTTGACCGCGGAGCGGTTTGTGGCCTGCCCGTTCGGGCCCCGGGGCTCGCGGATGTATCGCAGTGGTGATCTGGTGCGCTGGAACCGCGCCGGGGTATTGGAGTTCGTTGGTCGTGCTGATGAGCAAGTCAAGATCCGCGGTTTCCGTATCGAACCCGGCGAAGTCGAAGCAGTATTGGCCTCCCACCCGGGTGTTGCCCAGGCGGTGGTGACTGTCCACAGCACTGCAACCAGCACCGATAGTGCGGGTGCGGTCAGTGGCGATCACCAGCTGGTGGGCTATGTGGTGGCCAGCGACAGCGCGCCAGCCGATCACGCTGGCGAGGGGGACCTGGGTGCGCAGTTGCGGCGGTGGGTTGGTGAGGGGTTGCCGTCCTACATGGTGCCGGCGGTGGTGATGGTGGTTGATGGGTTGCCGTTGACGCCGAACGGGAAACTGGATCGTCGAGCACTGCCCGCCCCGCAGTTCGTGTCTACGGCGGCCTATCGGGAGCCGCGTGATGAGCGCGAGCGCCAGCTGGTGGGGTTGTTCGCCGAGGTGTTGGGGCTGACCCAAGTCGGTATCGATGACAACTTTTTCCAGTTGGGTGGGCATTCCCTGACCGCGACACGGCTGGTGGCCCGGATCCGGGCCAGTATCGGGGTGGAGGTCGGCGTGCGGGTGGTCTTCGACGCCCCCACGGTGGCCGAGTTAGCCGAATGCATTTCCCAACAACGCCAACCAGCCGCCATCGATCGCACGTTGCGCAACGTCCACGGCCTCAAAGCCACCGAAGCCACCGAACTGCGCGCCAGTGACCTCAAACTCGAGAAGTTCCTCGACACCGCGACGCTTACGGCCGCGCAAACGGTGCCAGGGCCAAGCACCGAGATCCGAACCGTGCTGCTAACCGGAGCCACCGGTTTCCTCGGACGTTACCTAGCACTGGCTTTACTGGAACGGCTATCACCAGTAAACGGCACGCTGATATGCCTCGTGCGAGCCGACAGCGACGACCACGCGCGTCGCCGCCTCGACGCCACCTTTGACGACGGCGACCAGCGACTATCGCAGCATTACCGTTCCCTTAGCGGCGGCGGGAGTATTGAAGCGCTCGCCGCAGACAAGAGCGCAACCCGTCTGGGGGTCGACGAACAGACCTGGCAGCGGCTGGCGGACAGTGTCGATGTGATCGTGGACGCCGCCGCGGAGGTGAACCACGTATACCCGTATGGGGACCTGTTCGGCGCGAACGTTGTCGGCACCGCCGAACTGATCCGCCTCGCTCTGACCTCCAGACGCAAGCCGTTCAGCTACGTGTCAACGATCAGTGTGAGCGACCAGAATTCGTCCGCTGCATTCAACGAGGATGCTGACGTCCGCGTCGTTAGCCCGGTGCGCTCAGTCGACGACAGTGGTTATGTCAACAGCAAATGGGCCAGCGAGGTGCTCCTGCGTGCCGCGCACGACACATGCGGTCTGCCGGTCTCGGTGTTGCGTTGCGGAATGATCCTGGCCGACACCGCATATCGCGGCCAGCTCAACTTGGCGGACTGGTTCACTCGCCTGATGCTGAGCGTGGCCGCCACCGGCATCGCGCCAGGCTCATTTTATGAGCGCGACGCGGGTGGCAACCGACAGCGTGCGCGTTTCGACGGGTTGCCCGTGGGATTCGTTGCCGAATCAATTGCGGATATCGGGAGCCGGCCCCGCGGGGGTTTCGCCACCTACCACCTGGTGAACTCCCACGACAAGGGAATCGGCCTCGACGAATACGTTGACTGGCTTATTGACGCGGGTTATCCCATTAATCGCATCGACGACTATGACGATTGGTTGCGGAGGTTCAGAGCCGCGATCTTGGACTTGCCAGATCGACAACGTCAGAACACCCTCTTGCCTTTGCTACATAACTGGGAACGGCCCGTAAAGCCACCAAGTGAATGCGCTATTTCCAACAGCCGTTTCAGGGCCGCTCTAAAACGAAGTAAACTTGGCTCAAGAACCGAAATTCCACACGTCTCGCCGGCGGTCATCATCAAATATATGACAGACCTAAAACAGCTCGGATTGCTCTGACCGAACCGTCAATCAACTGCCGGCTCGGGCCTAGCGAAGCCGCTGAAGCGGTGCGGCAGTTAGCCGTTGTCCATGGATTCACGCAGGGTCTGAGGACGCATGTCGGTCCAATTCTGCTCGACGAACTCAAGGCATGCCGAACGGCTATCCTCACCGAATGCTTTTTGCCATCCTTGAGGAAATTCAGCGAAAGCAGGCCACAGCGAGTGCTGACCCTCGTCGTTTACCAATACAACAAATCGGCCGTCTTCATTGTCAAACGGGTTAGTCGTCATAACTCACCATCATACTCTAAATGGTCATGACATGTTGCAGCAATTGGCACGCCCTATAGCACGGCAAGCGCCCCGAATGGCTACCGCTCGGCGTACCTACTCCGTCATCACTAATTGTCGACAAAGGGTAAGCAGCACGCATCTCACTCGCAGAGCGCTTCGTCGGCGGTCACCGCGTCCCGGATTCGGCTCAGACGCTTGGGACCGCGGACGGTATTCTGAGCTGATCGTCCATGCGGCTCCTGCCCATGGGTTAGCTGGGTTAGGCGGTTGTCGCTGTGACGGGCCAGACAGGAACACGTCGCGGCGACGAGGGTATTGAACTGTTGTTCCAGCGAGCCCATCACTACCACCGTCGCGCGTTCGATGAGTCGCTCGTCGACCCGCTGGACGTTGTCGAGCGCCTCGGGCAGTGGTCAGTTCGCCGACCGGATGCGCCGTGCTTGACGACGATTACACCCGACGGCACTGTCCACACGCTGAGTTTTGCGCAGGTGTACGCACAAAGCGCGCGCATGGCGTCGTGGCTCGCCTCGGAGCATGATGTCGGTCCCGGAGTCGTGGTGGCGGTGCTGCCCCGCAACGACACCCGTTCTGTCCTTTGCATTCTCGGTGTGCTCCGCGCCGGCGCGATCGCGTTTATGGTCGATCCCGAAGAGCGCCCTGAGCGCCTCAAGGCGTTGCTGTCGGCGTTTCCTATCGCCGGAGTGCACGGCGCCGACCCGACGCCGGCCGCGTCGACGCTCGGCGCTCTCGACGTCCCGGATGCCTGCGACTTGCCCGACAATCCCCCGCCGACGATCGAGTCGGCGTACCGCGGCCCCGCACTCTATTTCGGCACCTCGGGTTCAACGGCGGCGTCGAAAGTCGTCGCGCAGTCCCGGTACGCCGCTGCGATCAACGCGGAAGCCGTGACGCGGCATCACGGGCTCGGACCTGGAGTGCGCATCCTCGGCTGCCTCCCGATCCACCACGTCAACGGCCTCAATTTCTCGATCTTTGCCACGCTGTGGTCCGGCAGTGAGACCGTGCTGGTTCAAGGTCCGCGCCCGGACCTGCTGCATCACTCGATCACGACGACTCAGCCGGACCTCGTCAGCATTGTTCCCACCGCGCTTGACTTGCTAGTGCTCTCCGACCTCGACATCCGTTCGCCGCGGTTGCGGTACTTCGTTTCGGCCGCGGCTCCGCTCACGGCTCGAACAGCGCAGGCGGTGTGGGAGCGTTTCGCGATTCCGGTGATCCAGGGCTACGGACTCACGGAAGCGGTCAACTTCTCCACGACGATGCCGACAGACCTGTCATCCGACATGTACCGGCATGCCGTCCTTGAAGTCCCGGTGCCGGCGATCGGCGCGGCGCTGTTCGGAAACGAGGTCGCCGTGCTTCGCCCCGACGGTACGAAGACCGATCTTGACGAGCAGGGCGAGATCTGCGTGCGCGGTCACAACGTCATGCTCGAGTACGTCGACAATCCCGACGCCACGCTCGCGGCATTCGAGCACGGCTGGCTACACACGGGTGATCTAGGAGTCAGCACCCTCATGCCCGGACTCGATGCGCCGGTGCACGTCGTCACCGGAAGAAGCAAGAACGTCGCCGTGGTCATGGGTGTAACCATCTCGCTGGAAGAGCTCGAGAGCCGAATCCGCGATGTACCGGGGGTTGAGGACGCGGCCTGCGTCGCGGTGGCCGATCAGCTCCGCGGCGAGACCATTGTTGCGGCTGTCGTCGTTTCTTCGACGATCAAGCCAGCGACGTACTCACAGCACCTCGCCACGCACTTCAGCCCGCTGGTGCTGCCTAGCCGGTGGCTCACGGTTCCCGCGATCCCGCGCACGGCCACCGGCAAGATCATCAGACACGCGCTGCCCCGGCTGGTGGGAGACGCATAGCACACCGGCATCGCAAGAAAAGGAGGTTGACGCGGTCAACGCATCTTGACCTCCTACACCGGCCGTGCTTCGGTCGTCAGCGTGGGCGCATCCGGTTCCGAACGGAAGATCGCGCCGAATGCCTTGAGCCGCCCACCCGGTCTGCCGGCTCCGCGCGGGCTTCGGAGCGCCTGTGCCGCGGCGTACGCGGCGGCTTACCTCGTGGGCGGCGAGCGTCGCATGCTGCGATTGATCCGTCGCTACGGGCCGATTATGACCATGCCCATTCTCAGTCTGGGTGACGTCGCGATCGTGTCCGATTCGGTGCTGGCCAAGGAAGTCTTCACCGCGCCAACAGATGTCCTGCTCGGGGGAGAGGGCGTGGGACCAGCGGCAGCGATATATGGGTCCGGATCGATGTTCGTACAAGAGGAGCCGGAGCATCTACGGCGACGCAAGCTCCTGACACCGCCCCTACACGGCGCTGCGTTGAGCCGGTATGTGCCGGTGATCGAGAATGCCACCCGCGCGGCGATGCGCGACTGGCCCGTTGACCGCTCGTTTGAGATGCTCACAGCGGCAAGGTCTTTGATGCTGGATGTGATCGTAAAGATCATCTTCGGCGTCGAAGATCCCGAAGAGGCGCGGCGATTGGGCCGGCCATTCGAACGACTCCTAAACCTGGGTGTCTCAGAGCAATTGACCGTGCGGTACGCATTGCGGCGCGCCGGTGCGTTGCGGGTGTGGCCAGGTCGGGCCCGCGCCAACCGGGAGATCAACGAGATTGTGCTGCCACTGATCGCGCAGCGGAGAAAGGACCCGCGCCTGGACGAGCAACTCGATATCTTGGCGTTGCTCATGTGTGCTCGTGGGGAAGACGGAGAGAAACTGTCGGACAACGAGATTCGCGACGATCTGATAACGTTGATGCTGGCGGGTCACGAAACCACGGCGACCACGTTAGCGTGGGCCTTCGATCTTCTGCTGCATCATCCCGATGCGCTGCGACGGGTGCAGGGCGAAGCCAATAGCGGCGACGAAGCTTTCACGACGGCGGTGATCAACGAGACCTTGCGGGTGCGGCCACCGGCGCCCCTTACGGCCCGCGTGGCAGCGAAACCGTTTCCCATCGGTGGCTACTGTGTCGACGCCGGCACCCGAATCGTCGTCCACATCATCGCTATCAATCGCGACGAGCAGACATACGAGCGGCCACACGAGTTCCGGCCCGAGCGATTCTTAGGTACCCGACCGCAAACCTATGGGTGGGTTCCTTTCGGGGGCGGCGTCAAACGTTGCTTGGGCGCCAGCTTTTCCATGCGGGAGTTGATCACTGTGTTGCACGTGCTGCTGCGCGAAGGGGAGTTCAGCGCGGTCGACGAGTTCCCTGAAAGGATCGTGCGGCGTTCGATCATGCTGGCCCCCCGGCACGGGACCAGGGTGCGGTTTCGTCCCCTGCGATAGCCGTCCTTCGAGTTCGCCTTTAGTCTGGGCGCCGTGTCTGCGCGAGAACTGGCGGTCTTGCCGGTGGGTTTCTTCGAGTTCCATCGACGACCGTTCATCAACTATCAACTAAACCGCGCGCACGCGTTGGGATACAGCGACCGCGGTGAGCTCGTAACGGCCGCACGGTCGATCCGGACTCTGCGTGACTGTCCCGACACGTTCGAGGTCCTCTCGCGTCGAGCTGAGCGCGAGGGGCGGTTGACGAATGCCACGAGCTACTTGCGGTTGGCCGAGTTCTTCACCCCACACGGGTCCCCGGAGAAGATTGACCGCTATGTGCGCTACCGGCAGCTGTTCGACGCCGCATTCGCCGACGCGAACGTCAGCCGCTTGGACATCCCGTACGAAAATAGTTCGCTGCCAACGTATCTGCACTCGGCTGCGGAGCCGCGGCGTGGCGTGGTGCTATTGCACGGAGGCTTTGATTCCCTGATCGAGGAGTTCTTCGCGATCTGGCAGCGCGTTGCCGCTGCCGGTTTCGACGTCATCGCGTTCGAGGGCCCCGGCCAGGGCGGAGCCCGCCGGCTCGGTGGGCTCACGTTTGACCACGATTGGGAAAAGCCGGTTCGGGCGGTGCTGGACCATTTCGGACACAAGAAGGCAAGTTTGGTCGGTCTTTCCATGGGCGGCTACTGGGCGCTGCGGGCCGCGGGCCGCGAGTCGCGGATCGACCGCGTGGTGGCATGGCCACCGGTGTATGACTGGCTCCACCGCGTTCCGCCGGCCCTGCGGTCCGCAACTCGCGCGATGCTGCGCCGAAGGCACTTTATGCGCGCCAGTGTCCGCGTTCGGGCGCGCTTGGTGCCGACCTTACGATTCGTTGTCGATCAGGCGCTATACAACATTGGCCGCGACGATCCGATGGACGTCGTCGACTGGTTTCTCGGCATGAATGCCGAACATCTTGGCAGCGAGAACGTTACCCAGGACGTGTTGCTCATGAGCGGCGAGCACGATGCATTCCAGCCGCCGGTACTCACGCGGGCACAGGCCGCCGCCCTGACCGCCGCGCGCTCGGTAGCGGTACGAACTTTCACCAAAAGCGAACAGGCCGACCGGCATTGTCAAATGGGTAACCTGGATTTGGCATGCCAGGTGCTGACCAACTGGCTGTCGGCCGAGACGGGCATGGGATCGCGGACTTGACCTTCAAGTCACCTTGAAGGTTTACCGTCGTAGTGTGGGAGTGCTGCGGATTTCGGAGATGGCCAGGCGGTCCGGCGTACCGGCCTCGACGCTGAGGTATTACGAGAGTGTCGGTCTGCTGCCGGCAACGCGAAGCTCGGCGGGCTATCGGCTCTATGGCGATCACGCCCAGCAGCGGCTAATGTTCATCGAGGCCGCCAAGCGGTTGCGGCTGTCACTGTCATCGATCGCCGATCTGCTGGCGGTCTGGGAGTCGGACGCGTGTGCCTCGGTCAAAGGGCGACTGCGGCCCGCGCTCGACGATCGAATCGGCGAGGCCGATGCCGCGATCACTGAGCTGCAGTTGCTGCGGGATCAGCTGGCCGCGGCGCGCTCGCGCCTGGACGAGCTGCCTGATCGAGACGAGCGGTGCGATCCGGGTTGTACGTTCCTGAGCGAACAGCGCGATTTCCTACCGGGGGTAGGAGCCACCCCCGTGCGGCAGGCGATGGATTGCACGTTGGACAGTCCCAGCTATCGCGACCGCGTCGCACAATGGCAGCACGTCTTGCGCGGCTGTCCGCGGCTGCGCGTTGACGGTGGTGTCGAGGTCGTAGCGCCGTTGGATCGCGCTTCGGCGTTGGCTTCGTTGGTCGTCGCCGAGCAGACCTGCTGCGGATTCTTGTCCTTCACACTGCGGTTTGAAGCCACCACGGTGGTGATGACGCTCACCGCGCCGGATCACGCCCAAGAGACCGTGCACGAGCTGTTCGCCATCTCGGGGGAGCCGTCATGACCGTGGGCAGGTCGATGGCCTTGTTCGTCGTGGCGGCGCTGTTCGAGATCGGCGGTGCATGGTTGGTCTGGCAGGGTGTGCGCGAACACCGCGGTTGGATGTGGGCCGGGCTCGGGGTTGTGGCCCTGGGTGCTTATGGGTTTGTCGCGACGCTGCAACCCGATGCCCACTTCGGCCGCATCCTGGCCGCTTATGGCGGGATATTCGTTGCCGGATCATTGTTGTGGGGCATGGCCTTGGATGGGTATCGGCCTGACCGGTGGGATGCCATTGGCGCAGCGATCTGCCTGCTGGGCGTGGCAGTCATGATGTACGTGCCCCGCACGTGAAGGGGTCCCCCTAAACCAGGACGTTGCCGCACGGCCATCGGCCGACAAAGAGTCCTTGGCGAGTTTCTCGTAACGAATTTGACACCATCGAAGGTGTGGCCACGCCGGCAGAGTAACCAAACCGGGGGTTAGCTCACAGTGTCAACCACACTTTGAGCAGTTCCTTCACACAGTTGGGTCAGGAGTTTGGGTGCGGGCGATGCCGGACACACAGGCGGTCGGAGTGAAACGTCCGTGTCGGTGCCGGTTTGGTGGCGTGTTATGAGGCGGCTGGTTGTTGTCCTTACCGCTGCGACGTTCCTCGATGGCTACATCCTCGGGATCATCGGCCCGGTGACTCAGAAGATGAGTGACGATTTGGGCCTGTCGTCGTTGTGGTTGGGACTCATCGCAGCCGCCCCGTTGCTGGCCATCTTTGTCGGTGCCCCACTGGGCGGCTGGGCCGCAGACAAGTTCGGTCGCAAGCCCGTATTGATGGTCGACATGGGCTTGTTCGTGATCCTCTCGGGTGTGCAGTTGTTCGTCGACTCGCCTGTGCAGCTGGTAGTCGCCCGGCTGTTGATCGGTATCGCGATCGGTATTCAGTACGCGATGGGTTCGCCCTTGATGTCGGAGTTTGCACCGGCTGCAGTGCGTGGCCGGTTGTTGGGCTTGACGTTGGTCACTTGGTACGCCGGTTTTATGGCTGCCTTTCTGGTGGGCTACGTCCTCGTCCGGGCCGGGTTCAGTTGGCAAGCCATTTTGGCAGCGAGCACCGTGATCGCGGTACCGCTGTTCATCGTTTCGATCAAGTTGCCCGAGTCGCCGCGATGGTTGTGGAGTCAGGGCCGTCACCAGCAAGCGCTGAGCATTGCGCGTCGCTACACGCTGGCAGAGATCGCCGACGTTGAGCATGAGCACACCCGCACGGGCACTTTCAGGATGCTATTTTCGCCCGACTATCGGCTTACCACCCTGTTCACGTCCGGTTTTTGGTTCTGCGCGGTCACGCCGTACTTCGCGATCGCCACTTTCGCAGACAGCGTCTTGGCTGGCTACGGGCTCGGCGGCGGCTTGGCGGGGTGGGGATTTGCACTCTCTGTGGCTGGGGTGGTGGTCATGGTCTTGTTGATCGACAAGATTGGGCGGCGTCCGCTCGTTGTGTCGACGCAATGGCTGTGCGCGGTATTTCTGGCAGCTATTGGACTATGGGCGGGTGCGCCGCCGATCATCGTGCTGGCCCTGTACCTGGCGTTTTCGTTCGCCACCGCGATATGTGGTGGGTTGACCAACATCTATACCGCAGAAGTGTTTCCCACCGAGGTCCGCGCGATCGGCATGGGGTTCGCCGCGGCCTTCAGCCGAATTGGGGCCGCACTCGGGACGTTTCTGCTGCCGTGGTCGATGGCAAACCTGGGCACGGCGATCACCATGGGAATCGCCGCGGGGATCGCTGCCACCGGGGCGGCGCTGTCGCAGTGGCTGGCCCCCGAAACCAGAGGAAAGAGCCTTACCGAAGCCTCTGCCGCGATGTCCCGATGAACTCTGTCGAGATCGGCCCCGCAACGCTCGCAATGGTATCGAGGCGCTTGGGACGAGGCCGGCATGCCGGCTCTGGAGTCGGCAGCGGTCCAGCTACGGCCTGACGTTGACTACGGTCCTGGCCTAGGGGGCCCATTCAGAGTCTTTGGCCTGCGACGGCGCGAGTCGGGGTGGGGGGATTCGAACCCACGGCCTCTTCGTCCCGAACGACACTACCAGCGGGTTTGGCGATGAGGATGGCGTTGGAAACATTTGAAGTGCCAGGTCAGACGGTTTACTCCGTTGGTGAAGCAAGAGCGGGAACGACGCCACTGCGGACTGATTGCGGACCAGCGCCGGGATTGGGAAACGTTCGAAGCAGCCACTGGCAGCCGATAACAGCCTGGAAGACTTGCCCGCTCGTGGGCGAGGTGGACGCCCATACGTTGAACCGGAACTCGACCACATCGCCGTCGACCATCAACGGCGATGCGGGCAGCTGACTAAGATTTCAGGAATGATTCCCGCTGACGAGCAGACTCCACACGTCGACGCCGACCTTGCGCGCGACATCGCTGAGGCCGTATTTGTCGCGGAAGTCGAGAGCGGCAATATTCCCATTGGTGACCGACAGGTTGAAGGAATACTTGCCGACTTCCGCGCCCGGGTATGCGAAATAGCAGCGCCGCCCGAGGGCGATTCGCCCGACCAATTCGAATTCTTGTTTGCGATAGACCATCGCGACAGTCTGCTGGAAAAAGCACGCCTTCATGCGACCGCGGGCCTCCACGAGATTGCGTTGATCCTGTATGCAACATGGATTGAGCACAGTATCAACGCGATCATCTCACGCGGGCTTGAACGAAAAGGCATTTCCAGTAAGAGTACGCTCACACTGCTAAAGGAAGTCCGCAACCAGAAAGCGAAGATTACAGCCCTCTGGGAAGTGGCGGGTATTCCGGCAATGGATGCCGAGCTGGCGGCATCAATCCAACGCATCGCCGACCTCCGAAATGCGTTCGTCCACTACAAATGGCACGGGGAATCCGGCGATACCGACGCCCAGTCGAGCAAAGATCGATACACCGCTGCCACCGAAGAGTGCGCGGCAACCTCGGCAGCACTAGCTGCCACGGAAGAGTCGTTTTATTGGGACGGTAGGCGGGACGAGGTGCTCACTGCGTTTCACAGTCAACGGCCAGGCAGCCGAAAGGAGACAACGGGATATTGACACGACCCGCGAAGCGCCCTATTCGCCGGTCGGCTACTTCTTCTGGTGTTCTGAACGTTGAACCGCAACTACGCGCTTAGAGTTTGTCGCCCGTCTCACGTGCAACATCGGTGGGCGGATGTTGCGGTTGCAGATGTGCAGACCTCCGCAGTGCGCACATGGGTTCACGATATGCATGCCGCGGGCGCTGGTGCCGCCACGGTGGAAAACGCGCTTAGCGTCCTACGGCAGGTCTTAGCACTGGCGGTCGAGGACAAGCGAATTACGCGTAATCCATGCGCAGGAATCAAGACTCCTCGTCGCCAGAGCCGCGCGCGCGGCTATCTCACTCACGACCAGGTGGAACAGCTTGCACTCTCGTTGGGTCAGTACGCGTCGGTAGTCCGGTTTCTTGCCTACACCGGGTTGAGGTGGGGTGAGATGGCGGCGCTACGAGTTGAGTCCTTCGACATGCCGCGCCGACGGGTGAACGTTTGCGAAGCGGTCGCCGAGGTCAAGGGGCGACTGGTGTGGTCAACTCCAAAATCGCACGAGCGTAGGTCGGTGCCGTTTCCTCGGTTCCTCGCCGACAAACTGGCATCGATGATGGTGGGGAAGTCTCGCAAGGACTCGGTGTTCACCGCCCCCGCCGGCGGCGTACTCCGCGTTTCGACTTTCCGACCCAGAGCATTTGCGCCTGCAGTGCACCGATTGGTAGCCCGTGTTTCTGGATTCCCGAAGGTCACTCCGCATGACCTAAGGCGCACTGCCGCTTCACTCGCGATCAGTGGAGGAGCGAACCCGAAGGCTGTACAGACGATGCTCGGGCATCAATCTGCGGTGCTGACGATGGACACCTATGCCGACCTCTTCCCGGACGACCTGGAAAATGTTTCAGCCGCATTGGATAAGGCTCGTCAGGCCGCTCTCGAACATACTGCGGACCAACTGCGGACTGAGACAGAAAAAGACCCCGACGGGTACCACTGCTCAGGGCCTCTTACCTGCGAACACACGAGTCGGGGTGGCGGGATTCGAACCCACGGCCTCTTCGTCCCGAACGAAGCGCGCTACCAAGCTGCGCCACACCCCGCCTGAAGCCACGACAGCCTATCGCACCGGCCCGTCGGCTGGCGAAACGGCGCGGGTCAAGTCCAGCGGCAGTTGCGCTCGAACTCGACGAGTTGCTCAGCGGGGCCTGTGGGATCGAGGCCCTGCGCATTGACCCAATCGTCGTTGAAGTAGGTGTCGGCGTAGCGGTCCCCGCTATCGGCCAACAGAGTGACCACCGAACCGCTGCGCCCTTCGGCGACCATTTCAGCGAGGAGGCTGAAAGCTCCCCACATGTTGGTGCCCGTCGACGGACCTACGCGGCGTCCCAAGACGGTGCTGACATGACGAGCGGCGGCGATCGACGCCGCGTCGGGTACCGAGATCATGCGGTCGACCACGCCGGGCAGAAAAGACGGCTCAACCCGCGGCCGGCCGATGCCTTCGATGCGGGACGACGCGGAAATGACGATGTCATGGCGGTCTTCTGCGTATGCGGGAAAGAACGCGGAGTTCTCGGGGTCGACCACGCACAGCCCCGTCGCGTGCCGTCGGTATCGGATGTATCGGCCGATCGTCGCGCTGGTTCCGCCGGTACCTGCACCCACAACGATCCAATCCGGAATGGGGTGAGCCTCCTCCTGCATCTGCATGTAGATCGACTCGGCGATGTTGTTGTTTCCGCGCCAGTCGGTTGCCCGCTCCGCATTGGTGAACTGATCGAGGTAGTGGCCGCCGGTTTGTTGCGCAACGCGCTGTGCTTCGTCGTAAACCTGGCTGGATTTGTCCACGAAATGGCAACGGCCACCTTGTGATTCGATCAGCGCAATCTTGGACGCGCTGGTGGCGGCGGGCATCACCGCGATGAATGGCAGATTCAGCAAGGCCGCGAAATAGGCCTCAGACACCGCCGTCGAACCCGACGACGCCTCAACCACCGTGGTGGCTTCGCCGATCCAGCCGTTGCACAGCGCATACAGGAACAACGAGCGCGCCAATCGGTGTTTGAGGCTGCCGGTGATGTGGGTCGTCTCGTCCTTGAGGTACAGCTCGACATGAACTTTGGGGCCATTGGCCCCGAGGCGGTGGCCCCAGGCCGACGGTAGTGGGTAGCGCAGCAGATGGGTGTCAGCGCTGCGGCGGGCGTCGGCCTCGATCAGCCGTATCGCGTTGTCCGTCCAGGTTCGAGACTGGCTGCGGATCGCGACACGGGTCGCATCGTTCAACGAACCGACGCGGCCGGCTGTGAACGGCCTAGATCGCGGCTGGGCTCTCGGTCACCCATCGGTGTGGCGATCAATGTCAACAGAGTCGCATCAGGCCGGCAGCAGAATCGCACCGGCGCAAACGGCGAGGTGCCGATCCCGGCTGAGACGTGCAACCGCATGTTCTCGCCCCATTGGGACGCGCCCTTTGCGCGGGAGCGGTCCAGGCCGCAGTTGGTCACGAGAGCGCCGTAGAACGGCAGGCACAGTTGCCCGCCGTGGGTGTGGCCGGCCATCACCAGCTGGTAGCCATCGGCGGCAAAGCGATCCAGCACCCGCGGCTCCGGCGAGTGAGTCAGTCCCAGGCGCAGGTTCGCGGCCGGGCTGGCGGGGCCGGCGATCGTCTCGTATCGGTCCCGGTCGATGTGCGGGTCGTCAACGCCGGCGGCGGCGATGTGTAGGCCCGCCACCTCGAATTCGCGGCGGGTATGCGTCAGATCGAGCCAGCCGCGCTCGCTGAACGCCGCGCGCAGGTCCTGCCAGGGCAGTGGCTCGCCGCGAACGCGGTGGTCGGGGTTGGTGAGATAGTTCATCGGGTTCTTGAGGCGCGGCCCAAAGTAGTCATTGCTGCCAAAAACGAAGACACCCGGTCGGGACAGCAGATCACCCAGGGTCTGGATGACCGCGGGTACCGCCTTGGGATGCGCCAAGTTGTCCCCGGTATTGACGACCAGGTCCGGCTCACAGCTGGCGAGCTCGCGCAACCAGGCCTGCTTACGGCGCTGGTTCGGCAGCATATGAATATCGCTGAGGTGGAGCACCCGCAGCGGTGTTGAGCCCGGCGTCAAAACCGGCATGGTTACCTCACGCAGAACGAACGCGTTGCGCTCAACCAGTGCGGCGTAGCCGATCCCGGCAATCGTGGCGCCAAGCGCCGCGGCGCCCGTGCGTATCAGACTGGGCACGGCCCGACGATGCGGACCGCGCAGCGGCCCGGGACGCAGCCGGGCAGTCGGTTGTTGAGCAGCAGGCATGCAGGCAGCTTACTGCCGGCTGGGGTCGGAATGCTCATGTGTCGCACGGCACATGAGCAATCGCCCAGGCCTACCACCTATGGCCCACCTATGGCGGAGGTGGAGGCGGCGGCGGTGCCAGCAGTGGAATAGTGATCGGCGGCAAGCCGGGAATCTCCACTACCTGTGATCCCACTGGGGGCGGCGGCCCACCACCCTCGGGAGGCGGCGGCGGTGGTGGCGGGATGCCGTTGCTGATCTGGATCGTGACGATCGAGCCCGGAATAGTTGAGCCACCGGGCGACGTGCCGACTACTTCGCCGTACTTGGCGGTGCTATTGACCGCGTTGGGTTGGTCGGCGACCTGGAAACCCGCGTCCCTCAGGCGCTGGCGCGCCGCGCTCACATCGAGCCCCACCACGCTGGGCACCCGGGATGCGGGTGAGCCGTCGACATAACGCGGATCTTTTGGCGGTAGGCGCACTTCACCGAACATGTCGGCGATCGGTTTCATCGCGGTGAACCACGTCCGGGCCGGTTCGTTGCCGCCGTATAGGTTCCCCGACCCGCAATGCCGTAGGGGACCGGAGCATATATCGCGGGGCGAGCTGGAGTCGTCGTAGATGTAGTTCGCCGCTGCGTAGTGGTTGGTGAAGCCCACGAAGCCCGAAGATCGGTGCGCCTCGGTGGTGCCGGTCTTGCCCGACATCGGCAAGCTCCAACCCGCAGCACCAGCCGAACCCGACGCTGTGCCGCCGCCCACGGCGTCCTTGCTCATTGCGTTGGCGAGGGTGTTCGCGAGCCCCGAAGGCACGACCTGATCACAGGTCTCGGTGGTGACGGCGACCTCGTTGCCGTTGCGGTCGAACAGAGTGTCGATGGGGTTCGGCGGACACCAGACGCCGCCGGAGGCCAGGGTGGCCGCAACGTTCGACAATTCCAGCGCGTTGAGCTCAATGGGACCGAGGGTGAACGAGCCGAGGTTCTGTCGCTTGACGAAGTCGGCCAGGCTCTCATTGCTGTCGGGGTTGTAGTCTCGAGCTGTCCCGGGATTCGCATACGACCTCAGGCCCAGCTTGATGGCCATGTCCACCGTGGGTCCCACCCCGACCTGCGAGATCAGCTTGGCGAACGCGGTGTTAGGTGAGGTCGCGAGCGCGTCGGTCACGCTCATCGAGCCACGGTACTTTCCGGCGTTCACCACACACCAGGTTGCTCTGGGGCACCCTTTGGCCCCGCCGCTTCCCAGGCCTTTGGCTTGGAACCGGGGTGGCACGTCGAGGCGCGCGTTGATGCCCAGCCCCATGTCCAATGCGGCGGCCGTGGTGAAAATCTTGAAGATGGACCCGGCGCCGTCGCCTACCAGCGAGAACGGCTGCGGTCGCATGGTTTCGCCGGCCTCGATGTCCAAGCCATAGGTGCGGTTGCTGGCCATGGCCAGTACCCGGTGCGCATCCTTACCCGGCTCGATCACGCTCATGACGCTGGCGATGCCGTTGAGGTTTGGGCTCGCGAATTTGTCAATGGCCGCCTTGACCGGTGCCTGGACGTCTGGGTTCAGGGTGGTGCGGATCAGGTAGCCGCCCTTGGCTAGCTGGTCCTTGCTGATCCCCGCGCGTGAGAGGTACTCCTGGACGTAGTCGCAGAAGAAAGCGCGGTCACCTGCGGCGATGCAGCCGCGGGGCAACTCGTTGGGCTGCGGCAATACTCCCAGCGGCTCGGCCTTGGCGGCCCGCAGCGCCTCGGCGTCCCCAGGCAGGTTTTCGATCATGGTGTCCAAGACCACGTTCCGTCGCTCCAACGCGCCGTCCGGGTTGGTGTAGGGGTTGAGTGTGCTGGTCGACTGCACCATCCCCGCCAGCAGCGCTGCTTGCTGCCAATTCAGGTCGGAGGCGTTGATGCCGAAGTAGGTCTGCGCCGCGTCCTGAACGCCGAAGGAGTTGTTGCCGAAAGACACTAAGTTCAGATAGCGGGTCAGGATCTCGGACTTGGTGAAGGTCTTGTCCAGCGTCAGTGCCATCCGGATCTCCCGCAGCTTGCGTGCGGGGGTGGTTTCGACGGCCGCGCGCTTCTCGGCGTCGGTCCGGGCTGTCACCAGGAGCTGGTAGTTCTTTACGTACTGCTGCTCGATGGTCGATCCGCCGCGGGTATCGAGGTCGCCGGATGCGTAGCCGGCCAGGCCGGTCAGAGTTCCCTTCCAGTCGACTCCGTTGTGTTCAGCGAATCGCTTGTCTTCGATCGAGACGATCGCCAACTTCATGGTGTTGGCGATCTTGTCCGACGGGACTTCAAACCGGCGCTGCGAGTAGAGCCACGCGATGGTGTTGCCATTCGCATCGACCATCGTCGAGACCGCTGGCACTTCTCCCTCGAGGAGCTGAGCCGAGCCATTGGCGACGACCTCAGAAGCACGATTGGACATCAGACCGAGCCCACCCGCGAACGGGAACATCAACGCGGTAGCGACCACTCCGGCGAGCAGGCAGCACCCGGCTAGCTTGAGAACCGTGATACCGGCCGGGGGGCGCTCGGGCATGCGTACTACAGTAGCGACCGCCAGCCACGCCCCTTCGCGGCTCTGTCCAAAAACTTATGTTTTCCCGGGCGGTTTTCCACAGGGCGCCAGACATGGCCGAAGCTTGTGACTGCGTTACTGGTCAGGAGCACAAAACGGGACCGGCGCGACCCATTTCCCCCGGCCGATCGCCGCAAGACGGCACGCCCGTCCCAAAAAAATCGTTATCGGACTGTTGCGCGATCGGCACTCGAACACCTAACTTATACACACAGTGGGATTCGGATAACACTGATGCGCATAGTGAGGCGTAGCTCACAGCATCGGCTGTTGCCGTAAGAGGGCGGTCGCAGGGCGCGGCCGGGAGGAAGGGATCAGCTCGTGTCAGATACACGACCCGGTGCGCGAAGGCCGAACCTTATGGCTGCGCAGAACGTTCTCAGCAGTGTGGACGCGGAAGAGCGGATAGCGTGGGTATCCAAGGCGTTGTGCCGGACAACGGACCCCGACGACCTCTTTGTGCGTGGAGCTGCCCAGCGTAAGGCCGCAGTGATCTGCCGCCACTGCCCGGTGATGAAGGAATGCGCGGCAGACGCTTTGGACAACAAGGTTGAGTTCGGCGTTTGGGGCGGGATGACCGAGCGCCAGCGTCGGGCGTTGCTCAAGCAGCACCCAGAAGTGGTCTCCTGGGCTGACTACCTGGAGAAGCGCAAGCGTCGTACCGGTACTACTGGCTAGCTCTGGCCAGCTCCGTGCCGGCGATCTGAGAATCGGCCGGCGGATTAATGTGCTCTCGTACGTATTGCTTTTGGTTGCATTTCGATAGCTGTTCTCGCTGTTCATCGCCAGTTTGATCTTCGCCGACCGGGTTAGATGGGTCGGCTGCTCAGCGGGCCGCTAGTCGGACCGCATCGTCGCCGACGGGGATCAGATGGGTCGGCTGCTCAGCGGGCCGCTAGTCGGCCCGCATCGTCGCCAACGAGGTTAGGTGGGTCGGCTGCTCAGCGGGCCGCGATCCGGCCCGCATCGTCGCCAACCGAAGTGATCTGGTCGGCGAGTGCGCGCAACGCATCCAGGTCGGACACGTCGAACGGAAGCGACGGCACCCCGATGACCGGCACGTGGGGGTTGGCGCCAGTGAAGCGGGACAGCAGCCGGACCTCCCGTTTGGCGGTCTGCCCACGGTCGGCATGGATCCGGAGCACGGCCGCCGTCAGCGACGCGGCCTCCGAGTCGGTGGTGTCGGCCTCCAATGTCTCGGTAGCGTCGATCGCCCGCTCGATCGGCAATGAGCACAACGTCGGGTGGGTGCGGTTCAAGACGAGCCCTGCGAGAGGCATGTTCTCTTGGGACAGTCGGTCGACGAAGAAGGCCGCCTCGCGCAGTGCGTCCGGTTCGGCTGCCGACACTACGACGAACTGAGTGCCGCGCCGTTTCAACAGCGCGTAGGTCCGATCAGCCTTCTCCCGGAAGCCGCCGAAAGTGGCGTCCAGCGATTGCACGAACGCCGCCGCATCGCCCAGCATCTTGGAGCCGAGCACGGTGGACAGCGCCTTCATGGCTAGTCCCATCGCGCCGGTGACCAGTCGCCCGATGCCCCGCCCGGGCGCGAGCAGCAGCCGCCATAGCCGGCTATCCATGAAGCTGCCCAATCTTTTGGGCGCGTCCAAGAAATCCAGAGCGTTGCGCGATGGCGGAGTGTCCACCACCACTAGATCCCAGCGGTCTTGGGCGAGCAGCTGGCCCAGCTTCTCCATGGCCATGTATTCCTGGGTTCCTGCAAGCGATGTGGCGACGGTCTGGTAAAACTGGTTGTCCAGAATTGCTTGCGCCCGTTCCGATCCGGAGTATTGGATCACCATCTCATCGAACGTGCGGCGCATGTCGAGCATCATCGCGTGTAGCTCGCCGCGCGCCTCGGGCGCCAGTGGTACGCGTTGCGGTGAATTGCCAAGGTCGTTGACCCCCAATGCTTGTGCCAGTCGCTTGGCCGGGTCGATGGTCAAAACCACTACAGTGCGGCCATATTCAGCAGCACGCAATGCCATAGCTGCGGCGGTCGTGGTCTTGCCGACACCGCCGGCGCCGCAGCACACCACGACACGGTTGGATGTGTCGGCCAGGATCGAACCCATATCAAGGGTTTCCGGTTTGCTACTCATCGAACTCCCTGGTGTGCAAGCGATTCCGACAGCTCGTAGAGGCTGCCGAGGTCGACGCCGTCGGAGATCGTCGGTAATTCCAGTCGCGGTACCCGCAAGGCGTCCAGTTCTTGTGCAGTCTCGGCGCGTGCGGCGATGCGGGTTGCATGGTGGATGGTTTCCGTCAGCAGGCCGGCGAATTCGGAGTCGGTGAGCTTGATACCGGCCATCGCCAAGCCGGCCCGTACCGAGTCTGCGTCTACGTCGCCCTCGGCGGCCTTCGCCAGGTCTTCAGGCGCCAGATAGGCCGGGATGTTCCTGTTCACAATCACGCTGCCGATCGGCAGTTCGAGCTGGGCGAGCTCTTCGATGGCTTCCAGCGTTTCTTGGACGGGTAGGGCTTCCAGCAGCGTCACCAAATGAATCGCGGTCTGATCGGAGTGGAGCAACTTCACGACGCCTTCGCTTTGGGCGTGCACCGGCCCACCCTTAGCCAGATCGGACACGGCCTTGGTGACGTCGAGAAAATGCGCTATGCGGCCAGTTGGCGGTGCGTCGACAACTATGGCGTCGTAGACCGGCAGCCTGTTCTTGTCGACGCGCACCACTGCCTCTTTGATCTTGCCGGTCAGTAGCACGTCACGCAGACCGGGAGCGATCGTCGTGGCGAACTCGATGGCGCCGATGCGACGCATCGCCCGGCCGGCAATGCCCAGGTTGTAGAACATGTCGAGGTATTCCAAGAAGGCGGCCTCGATGTCGATAGCCAGGGCGTTGACCTGGCCTCCGCGCTCGGCGGTGGCAATTTTGAGCTCCTGGTAGGGCAGGGGCGGGACATCGAATAGTTGCGCGATCCCCTGGCGCCCCTCGACTTCGACCAGAAGGACTTTGCGGCCCCCCGCTGCCAGGGTCAGCGCAAGCGCGGCCGCGATCGTCGATTTTCCGGTGCCGCCTTTGCCCGTCACGAAATGGAGGCGGGCCTTCGAGAGCCGCGATGGCCAGCCGACGGCGGTACCGCCGCTAGATGTGTTCGCCACAATCGCATGCTAGCCCGAGCGATGTGACGACCTTCGAGAACCGGCGCCTTACCGCCACCGTTGGCTGCTGCTCGGCGCCGGGCTGATCGGAACTGGTCAGCGTCGACGGATAAGCTCACGTCATGACCCAACCCACCACATGGGAATACGCCACGGTTCCGTTGCTGACGCACGCCACCAAACAGATCCTCGATCAGTGGGGCGCCGATGGATGGGAGCTGGTGGCGGTGCTGCCCGGGCCCACCGGCGAGCAGCACGTTGCCTACCTTAAGCGCCCGAAGTAGGAGGTCGTCGCCCCGTGACTGCTGGTTCCTCGTGGAAGGCGCGGCTTGGGCAAATCGGCGTTGTGCTTCCGCAAGTCGCAGCGCCACTAGCGGCCTATGTTCCCGCGGTTCGTACCGGCAATCTGGTCTACACCGCCGGCCAACTGCCCCTCGAAGCGGGAAAGCTAATCCGGACCGGCAAGGTCGGCGCCGACGTTAGCCCGGAAGAGGGCAAAGCGATGGCACGTATCTGCGCACTCAACGCGCTGGCAGCAGTGGATGGACTGGTAGGTCTCGACGCGGTGAGCCAGGTGGTCAAGGTGGTGGGGTTCGTCGCCTCCGCGCCTGGTTTCCACGGTCAGCCCAGCGTGGTCAACGGGGCCTCTGACCTGCTGGCCGACGTGTTCGGCGATTGCGGCTCCCATGCGCGTTCCGCGGTCGGCGTCGCGGAGCTACCGCTGGACGCTCCGGTGGAAGTAGAGCTCATTGTGGAGGTCGGTCAGGGGTCGTGACCGAGACTGACGTGGCGTTGACGCACCCGGCATACGGCAAGTTGCGGGCGGTCACCGACACCGCGTCCGTCCTGTTGGCTGAAAACCCCGGATTGCTCACACTGGAAGGCACCAACACCTGGGTGCTACGCGGTCCTGGCAGTGACGAGTTCGTTGTGGTCGATCCAGGGCCCGACGACGACGAGCACATTGCCCGGATTGCAGCGCTGGGCCGGATAGCGCTGGTGCTGATCAGCCACCGTCACGTCGATCACAGCGCCGGTGTCGACAAACTCGTCGAGAGGACCGGAGCGTCAGTACGCGCCGCGGATCCGCAGTTCCTGCGCGGCAGCGCAGTGACGCTGAGCGACCGCGAGGTGATCGATGCCGCCGGGGTGACGATCACGGTGTTGGCCACCCCTGGCCACACCGCTGACTCGCTTTCTTTTGTGGTAGGCGGCGCCGTTCTGACCGCGGACACCGTGCTTGGCCGCGGCACCACGGTCATCGACAAAGAGGATGGCTGCCTAGCCGACTACTTGGAATCCCTGAAACGGCTGCGTGGCCTCGGAAAGCGCATGGTGCTGCCTGGGCACGGGCCGGAACTGGCCGACATGGAGGCCGTCGCTTCGGGGTACCTCGCGCACCGCAACGAGCGCCTAGAGCAGGTGCGCGCAGCGCTGCGCGATCTAGGCGATCATGCCACCGTCCGCCAAGTCGTCGAACATGTCTACGTCGACGTCGACGAGAGGCTGTGGGACACGGCCGAATGGTCTGTGCAGGCCCAACTGGACTATCTGCGCCGAGATTGACGGCCAGATTGCCGCCACGGTCGTGATCCGTTGAGCAACCACAGCCCTGACGGCAATCTCGGCGCTGGACTCTCAGTACGCCTGGTCTGGTTGTCCGGGACCTCCCCGGGCACTACCTCGCTCGGGGTTGGATGCTCGCTCGGTTGCGCCCGCGCTCCGCGCGCGCTTAGGCCGAATTGCCCAACTCCTCCTCGCCCCGCTATGCGGGCCGCATCGTCGTCGGGCTACCTCGCTCGGGGTTGGATGCTCGCTCGGTTGCGCCCGCGCTCCGCGCGCGCTTAGGCCGAATTGCCCAACTCCTCCTCGCCCCGCTATGCGGGCCGCATCGTCGTCGGGCTACCTCGCTCGGCGGGCCAGCCTCTCGGAGTCGGAGATCAGTACGCTCTTGCCCTCGAGGCGAATCCAGCCGCGGTGAGCGAAATCGGCCAGCGCCTTGTTCACTGTCTCCCGGGAAGCCCCTACGAGCTGGGCGATCTCTTCTTGAGTCAGGTCATGGGTGACCCGCATTGCGCCACCTTCTTGGGTGCCGAAACGCTGGGCGAGTTGCAGCAGTTGCTTGGCTACCCGGCCGGGTACGTCGGTGAAGATCAGGTCGGCCAAGTTGTTGTTGGTGCGCCGCAACCGGCGCGCGAGTACCCGCAGCAGTTGCTCGGCGATTTCCGGACGATCGGCGATCCATGCCCGAAGCGCTTCGCGGTCCATTGACACCGCGCGCACCTCGGTAATCGTCGTTGCGCTGGATGTTCGCGGCCCTGGGTCGAAGATCGATAACTCGCCGAACATGTCCGACGGGCCCATGATGGTGAGCAGGTTTTCCCGGCCGTCCGCCGAGCGACGACCGATCTTGACCTTGCCCGCGACGATGATGTAGAGCCGATCGCCGGGCTCACCTTCAGCAAAAACCGTGTGTCCGCGGGGAAAATCGACCGGCTGCAGTTGCCTGGTCAGGGCGGCGACCGCGCTCGGCTCAACCCCTTGGAAGATTCCTGCCCTCGCCAGGATCTCGTCCACGTTGCCTCTTCAGCTTTCCAACGAAGTGATACTGGCAGACCAACTGCTTGCCAATGACGAGTCTAAAGATAGGCCAATCGACTCGACGTGCCAACGCTACACACGATTCACGTGTCGATTCGCCCCAAACTCCGGATTGGCCCGGGAGTGTCGGTGGAGCCGCGTCGGCAGGCTGGTACCGGCGAGTCCAGCGAGGTCGGTGGCCAGTTGCGCCTCTGCTTCATATCCCCGGACGTGGCCGGGCCGAGGCGGTGAACTCGGCGGCGTGGACTGGGTGAGTCGCTGGGCTTGGCGGCTGTGCAGATACTCGAGTGCCTCGGGCATCCCTTCCCGCGCGATGGTGTGCACGTCGACGGCTTCAGCCTGATCGGGAAGGGCGGCGACGGCGGTGGGCGCGACGGTGTCCCTGGTAAGCATCCGCTCCAAACGCCCCAGTCCGAGCGTCGCCAGAATCAGCAGCCCAGGAACGCAGGCCACCAGCAACCATGACACAAGGAGAGTAAACATTGCCATGGATCAACACCAGGTCTCAGTGAGATCACGAAATCAGTACTCTGTCGTAGGTGACAGCGGCAAAGTCGTCCGGGCGCTCTAAGTCCAAGTCGGCCACTGACGGTGCCGAGGTCGCACCGCGCTGGTCCGCGGAGACCCGAACCGGCTTGGTGCGACGCGCGCGCCGGATGAATCGCACTCTGGCACAGGCATTTCCGCATGTATACTGCGAACTTGACTTCACGTCGCCGCTCGAGTTGGCGGTGGCCACCATTCTTTCGGCACAGAGCACCGACAAACGGGTGAACCTGACGACGCCAGCCTTGTTCGCCCGCTACCGCACGGCTCTGGACTACGCCCAAGCCGATCGCACGGAACTTGAGGGCCTTGTCCGTCCCACGGGTTTCTATCGCAACAAAGCGGCCTCGCTTATCGGTCTCGGGCAAGCCCTTGTCGAACGGTTCAATTCCGAGGTGCCGGCCACGATTGAAGAGCTGGTCACCTTGCCCGGGGTGGGACGTAAGACCGCCAACGTCATCCTCGGGAACGCATTCGGCGTTCCGGGAATCACCGTCGACACGCACTTCGGTCGCCTGGTGCGCCGGTGGCGCTGGACCACCGAAAAGGACCCGGTCAAGGTGGAGCACGCGGTGGGCGAATTGATCGAGAGGAAGGAGTGGACGCTACTGAGCCACCGAGTGATCTTCCACGGTCGGCGGGTGTGCCATGCACGTAAACCGGCATGCGGTGTCTGCGTGCTTGCCAAAGACTGCCCTTCCTTTGGGCTTGGTCCCACCGAACCGCTGCTGGCCGCGCCGCTGGTCCAGGGCCCGGAAACCGAGCACCTGCTGGCGATGGCAGGTCTGTGACATTGGAGTAGCGCGAACGTGGAGCTGGGCTCACGCTGGAGGCGCACAGTGACGCCAGCTGCATGTTCGCGTCGACCTGGGACGAGACGGTGAGCGGCAAGACGCGCTGGACTATCGCGATTCTGGTGATGGCCGCCGCGCTGACAGCGGCGCTGGTGGGTCAGCTGGGCGACGATTCGGCACCCGGCGCTCGAACTACGACACCTGTCGACCGCGAACATCGTGATGCCGACACCCCGCAGGCCCTGGCCGGGCCGCGACAGCGTGCTGGCCTGCCGCCATGTCCCGGTGCGGGCGACGGTCCGGGTCCCGCGGCGCTCCGTGGTGTGGTGGTGGAATGCGCCGCCGACGGTTCGGCCGTTCACGTTGCCCGTGCTTTAGCCGGCCGGCGGGTGGTAATCAATTTGTGGGCGTATTGGTGTACGCCGTGCATCGCGGAACTTCCCGCTATGGCTCAATATCAACAACGGGTGGGTCCCGCGGTGATGGTAGTGACGGTGCATCAGGACGAGAACGAGGCGGCCGCGCTGTTACGGTTGGCAGAACTCGGCGTTCAGCTGCCGACGCTGCAGGATGGGCGCCGTAGGGTGGCCGCAGCACTTCGGGTCGCAAACGTGATGCCCGCGACGGTGGTTCTGCGGGCAGACGGTAGCGTTGCCCAGATCTTGCCGCGGGCTTTCAGTAGTGCCGACGAGATCGCGGCTGCAGTCGGGGGCGAGGCGTGATGGGTGCGTGCCCGGCCGCTCGATACCAGACTGGGCAGGTGGACTCAAAAGGCCCGACAAGGAGGCGCCGATGAGTGTGGCGGTTTCCTTGACCCCAGACCTGTGCCCGTCGTGGCTGCGCCCCTTGGTCGACAACATCGGTCAGATCCCTGACGCGTACCGGCGTCGGCTGCCCGCTGATGTGCTGGCAATGGTGACTGCCGCGACGGCAGTGTCATCGGCAGCGTCGGTGCGCCGAGACCGGCGCGACGCCGCTGTTCTGGTGCTGTTTTCGGGTCCGCAGTCGGGGCCTCCGGGCGGCGGTGTCCCAGACGATGCTGATTTATTGCTCACCGTCCGGGCCTCGACGTTGCGACATCACGCCGGCCAAGCCGCTTTCCCCGGTGGCGCCTCCGACCCAACTGATGGTGGGCCAGTGGCCACCGCTATGCGCGAGGCGAACGAAGAGACCGGGATCGACCTGTCCAGACTGCATCCGCTGGCCACCATGGAACGAACTTTCATAGCGCCGTCGCGCTTCCACGTGGTCCCTGTGCTTGCGTACTCACCTGATCCCGGTCCGGTGTCTGTCGTCAACGAGGCCGAAACAGCGGTGGTCGCGCGCGTTCCCGTACGCGCCTTTATCAACCCGGAGAACCGGCTCGCGGTGTACCGCCGCACCCTGAGCCGCCGATGGGCCGGGCCAGCGTTCCTGCTGAACCAGATGTTGGTATGGGGATTCACCGGTCAGGTGATTTCCGCGGTGCTCGATGTCGCCGGCTGGGCGCAGCCCTGGGACACCAGCGACGTTCGCGAA
The DNA here is from genome assembly GCF_018278905.1 of Mycobacterium spongiae. Classification (NCBI taxonomy): domain Bacteria; kingdom Bacillati; phylum Actinomycetota; class Actinomycetes; order Mycobacteriales; family Mycobacteriaceae; genus Mycobacterium; species Mycobacterium spongiae. The sequence goes on along the minus strand of NZ_CP046600.1, from coordinate 5,214,263 downwards.
TTGGACGACGCGATGGAGCAGGTGGGCGAGAGCGGTGCGCAGCGATGAACTCCATGACCCCGTCGCAGTGGCTGGACATCGCTGTCCTGGCGGTCGCCTTCATCGCGGCGATCTCCGGTTGGCGTTCGGGCGCTCTGGGTTCCATGTTGTCGTTCGGTGGGGTGCTGCTGGGGGCAATCGCCGGCGTGCTGCTGGCGCCGCACATCGTCACGCACATCGATGCTCCACGGGCCAAACTCTTTGCCGCCCTGTTTCTGATCCTGGCCCTGGTCGTCGTTGGTGAGGTTGCCGGTGTAGTGCTGGGACGGGCTGTCCGGGGCGCGATCCGCTACCGGCCAATACGCGCGATCGACTCGGTGATCGGGGTCGGGGTGCAGGTGGTGGTCGTGCTGACTGCCGCCTGGCTATTGGCGACACCGCTGACTCAGTCCAAAGACCAGCCCGAGCTGGCTGCCGCGGTTCGGGGTTCACGGGTGCTTGGCCAGGTCAACGAGCTGGCGCCGCCCTGGCTCCAGACGGTGCCCAACCGGCTCTCAGCGTTGCTGAACACCTCGGGACTGCCCGATGTCTTGGAGCCATTCAGTCGCACCCCGGTGATTCCGGTCGCCTCGCCAGACCCCACCCTGGCCAACAGTCCGATGGTGACTGCAACCGAACCAAGCGTTGTCAAGATCCGCAGCCTGGCACCCAGTTGCCAGAAAGTCCTGGAGGGCACCGGTTTCGTCATCTCGCCCGACCGCGTGATGACCAACGCGCACGTGGTCGCCGGATCCAACAGCGTCTCGGTGTATGCGAGCGGCCAGCCGTTTGAGGCCACGGTGGTGTCCTATGACCCGTCGGTCGACATAGCGATCCTGGCCGTCCCGAACCTGCCGCCACCGCCGCTGATCTTCGCGCCGGAGCCGGCGAGAACCGGTGCCGACGTGGTGGTGATGGGCTATCCCGGTGGCGGCAATTTCACCGCTACACCGGCCAGAATTCGCGAGACCATCAGACTCAGCGGTCCCGACATCTATCGGGATCCGCGACCGGTAACCCGCGACGTGTACACCATCAGGGCCAATGTGGAGCAGGGTGATTCGGGCGGGCCGCTCATCGATGTCAACGGTCAGGTGCTTGGTGTGGTGTTCGGCGCGGCCGTTGACGATGCCGAGACGGGCTTCGCGCTGACGGCCGGCGAGGTGGCCAGTCAATTGTCCAATATCGGCGAGACGCAACCGGTGGGCACCGGGGCGTGCGTCAGCTGAGCCGCTGTCCGTGCACCTGTTCAAGAAACCGCGTCAGATGGCGGTTCACTTCGTCCGGGGCCTCTTCGTGGCTGAAATGCCCCGCACCGGCAATAGATATGTAGCGGCCGTGCGGCGCATACCGCTGCGTACGCTCGACCGGGTCGGCCAATACATACGGGTCGGCATCGCCACGTAGGTGCAATATGGGGATGCCGGGGCGTTGGTCCATGGACTTCATGAACCGCCGGCCCTCGTCGCGTAGCTGGCTGCGCACCGCCCAGCGCTGGTACTCGAGTGCGGAGTGTGCGGCCGCCGGAATCTGAATGGCCTGCCGGAGATGCTCGATCGAGTGCGAGAAGTCTTCGGAAGCAATCCATTTAGCGCAGCTTCGGTCACGGACGAGCCGGGCGATCTCGGCTGCGTTGTGCCGGGTTAGCAGACGCTCTGGCCAGATCGGTAGCTGGTAGCGCAGCAACGCCGGCAGCAGTGCGCGGCCCTGATCGCGGCGCGTCAGGGTCGATCGCCGTAGTGCCGCGGGGTGCGGTGAACTGATCAGCGCGATGGCGCGTACCAAGCGCGAATGCAGCAGCGCCGTGGTCCAACAGGCCAGGCCGCCTTCGGCGTGGCCGACCAGTGTGGCCGAGGAATGCCCTAGGGCGCGGATGAGTCCGGCGGTATCGCCGGCCAGCGTCCAGCCATCGTATCCGCGAGGCGGTTTGTCGCTGCCGCCATAGCCCCGCAGGTCGACCGCGACCAGTCGCACACCGGTCAGTCCGCGCAGCTGGTGCCGCCAAGACCACCAGAATGAAGCAAAGCCGTGCAGCAGGATTACCAAAGGCCGCGTGGTGGTGGGCTCGGCAGAAGGCTGGTTGGGGGGGTTAGCCGCGCCGTGGGCATCCGGTATTGCTTCGACAACGTGGAACCGGATGCCGTTGGCGTGCACGTCCAGATGGCGCCATGGCCCGGCAATGCGGGTCATCGACGGGTCTGGTGCTGCCATTTACCAGCCTGAGGGATCGGCGGGAGGGGTGCCGGCCGACGTGATGGACTTGTGAGCTCCGTCGGCGGCCTTGTCATGGCCAGGGGTGAATGCGCTGCGCGCCTCTTTGACTGACTCGATGGTTTGCTGCGGTCCGCGGATCCGGCGGACCTTCAAGAAGCCCAATAAGGCCAGCACCGCGGTGACCATGACCATCACGGCGAACACGATCAGGAATGCCACCCACCGCCATATCCACGTGTCGAGCAGCTCGGCGAGGAAAAAGAAGAAAAAGAAGGTGGAGTAGAACAAGACCACCAGCGCGGCGATGAAGAAGATGCTGCCGGTCAAACCCTTTTTGACGTCGCGAGTGATCTCGGCGCGAGCCAGTTCGACTTCGGCCCGCACCAGTGTCGACACCTGAGTTGTCGCATCTTTGATCAGGTCACCAATCGACGGATCAGCGGGCCTGGCGTGTGGGTCGGCCAACGGAATGGTGGTCAGGGTGCTGGGCACACCGCTGTTGCGATCAGCCTTGCTCACAGAGCGTTCCTCTCCGGTTCGATTACCTGGCTCCTTCGTGGGCCCCAGTCTGCCCGCGTCGTCGCCAAGCCTCTTCGCTGTCGTCGCGGTTCATGTTGCCATGTGGTGCGGTACCGAACGAGGGCAGCCGAACACCACACAGAGACCGAACACCGATCAGGCGGCGTCCGCCCGGCGCACGGTCACCAGAGTCCCGCGCCGAGCAACCGTTGCCCCAATCGATGATGTGGGACCGATAGCCAAGGCTCAGCCCGCAAGTGCCTCGGCTCGGCGCGTCGCAACGGTCGTCGCGTAGCTGTCGTCGCAGCTAGAGGCGACCCGCGGCGAAGTCCACCCCCTGGTCAACCACGCCATTGACGTACGCAAGCGCGGTGTGCAGAGCGAAATCCAGTCCGTCAGAGCAGACTGCGTCATTGGGAACGCATAGCTGGATGGTCTTGTCCGCATACAGCGGGCCGACGACGACCGGCGGCTCGTGGAGGAAGTTCATCGCCCGGGCATTTGGTGCTCCGAATAAGACGACTGCGGCGACGTGGTCGGCCACCTCGGGCTGCAGCGGTCTCGGTACGGTCGCCGGGTCGATACCCATGGGTACCGCATCGGACGTGACGAAACCCATTACCGCGGCGCCTTGCGAGTATCCACCGAGCACCATTTTGGTGTCGGGGCATTGCTCCGCCATGGAGACGACATGAGCGCCGGCGTCTCTAATGCCGTCGACGCCCGTCGGCCAATCGTCGCTCGCAGGGTAGTTGACCGCGTAAGAGCCGACGGACCCGCCAACGCGTGAGCGCAGTTTGTCGACGAACGCCTGTCCGATTTCGCCCATCCCCGGAGGCTCACCGGTTCCGCGGGCAAACACCACCTCGGAGTCCGGGCAAGGTTCGGCAAATGCGGACGGGAGAGGTACACCAAACAATGCTGAAGTCGCGATGACCGCAGTTACCAGGATTCCGCCGATGTGTCCTTTACTCATGTCCAACCGTTCGGTGACGACTAGTGCCGATTTTAGGGGATGCGGTGGATCTTTCGCAGGAGGAGCGGGCATGTCGGGTCGCCCAAATTCTGCGAATCTGAGACTCCTGGTAATGGGGCCGACCCTCGCCTCGACAATCGCATCGCCTGCGCGCGGTCGCCACCGCTCATGAACCGAGTCAAGGTGTCGATTCCCTTGATTAAGAAGGGAATCAAGACGGCACTGCGACGACACCGCCTCCTGGCCGCGCTAACGTGGGGCTGGGGCGGCCCGGCCGACTAGACTGGCGCAACCACCCAGCGGCGTCGTGCCAATCTTGACGGGAGTCTTGCTTTGCGGATGGCACACCGATACTTTGCCTCGGCAATCGTGGCCGCGCTGTTTGCCCTGGTGTGCCTCCCGGTGCCTAGCGCGGCCGCCGACCCTAAGGTCGTCATGGGTGGGGGTGCGCCCATCGTCATTGACGGGGAAACGATGTGCACTTTAACCGCGATCGGCACCGACAGGTCCGGCGAGATGATTGGTTTCACGTCCGCACACTGCGGGGGACCAGGGGCCGAAGTCGCCTCAGAGAGCGCCGAAAGCGCCGGGCCGCTGGGCGTGATGGTTGCTGGTAACGACAACCTCGACTACGCCGTAATCAGGTTCGATCCGGCCAAGGTGACCCCGGTGGCCAACTACGACGGCTTTGTCATCAACGGCATCGGGCCGGATCCAACTTTCGGCCAGATCGCCTGCAAACAGGGACGTACGACCGGCAACTCGTGCGGCGTCACCTGGGGTCCGGGCCAAGACCCCGGCACCATCGTCATGCAGGTCTGCGGCGGCCCTGGCGACTCCGGGGCGCCGGTGACTGTCAACAACCTGTTGGTCGGGATGATCCACGGCGCTTTCAGCGATGACTTGCCTAGTTGCATCACCAAATACATCCCGTTGCATACCCCGGCGGTGGTGGTGTCGATCAATGCGGCCTTGGCCGACATCAACGAGAAAGACCGGCCGGGGGCCGGGTTTGTGCCAGTACCGGCGTGAGCCGGCTCAATGTAATGCGTTGCGATGTAATGCGTTGCGCCCTCAAGACCGTCGCACTACTTCGCGGCCCGGATCGCGTCGAACACTCCTGGGTCGAGCAGCGTCGAGGTGTCACCGAGCTCGCGGTTTTCGGCGACGTCACGGAGCAGTCTGCGCATGATCTTGCCGCTGCGAGTCTTGGGTAGTTCGGGAACCACATGGACCTCGCGCGGCCTGGCGATCGGCGAGATCACCCGAGCAACTTCGGCACGAAGCTCCGTGCTCGTGCCGTCGTGCGCGGTGTAGTCGGCGCGGAGTACGACGAACGCGCAGATGGCTTGCGTGGTGGTCTCATCAGTGACCCCAACGACCGCCGCCTCGGCCACTGCCTCGTGACCCACGAGCGCCGATTCCACCTCGGCCGTGGAAATCCGGTGCCCTGACACGTTCATCACGTCGTCGATACGACCCAGCACCCAGATGGCGCCGTCGGCGTCGAGGCGGGCGCCATCGCCGGCGAAGTAATATCCTCTGTCTGCGAATTTTGACCAGTAGGCGTAGTGGTAGCGGGCCGGGTCACCCCAGATGCCCCGCAGCATCGATGGCCATGGCTGATCCAGCACCAAATATCCCGTGGTGTGCGTGCCGCCTTCGGTGTCCGGTTCCAGGGGATCGCCATGGTCGTCAACGATCTTGGCCGAGATCCCCGGCAGCGGCGTCATTGCCGAACCGGGTTTGGTGGCGGTAACTCCGGGCAGTGGCGAGATCATCGCCGAGCCGGTCTCGGTCTGCCACCAGGTGTCCACAATCGGGGTGTGACCCGCGCCGATGACGTCGCGGTACCAGCGCCACGCCTGTGGGTTGATCGGCTCGCCGACCGAGCCCAGCAACCGCAGGCTCGACAGGTCGTGGGCGTCGGGAATATCTCGGCCCCACTTCATGAACATGCGAATCAGCGTAGGGGCGGTGTAATAGATTGTGACACCGTACTTTTCGATGATCTGGAAATGGCGGTGCTCGTCGGGTGCGTTGGGAGTGCCCTCGTAGAGAACCTCGGTGATCCCGTTGGACAGCGGGCCGTAGACGCCGTACGTATGGCCGGTCACCCAGCCGATGTCCGCGGTGCACCAGAACACGTCAGTCTCCGGTTTGACGTCGAACACGGTGTGCACCGTGTAGCAGCACTGCGTCAGATAGCCACCGCTGGTGTGGACGATTCCCTTCGGCTTGCCGGTGGTGCCCGACGTGTACAGCAGGAACAGCGGGTGCTCGGCGTCGAACGGCTCGGGGGTGTGTTCGGCTGACGCTGAGTCGACGACGTCGTGCCACCACAGGTCGCGGTCGTCGTCCCAAGACACGTCGATTCCGGTGCGCCGCACGACCAGTACATGCTCGACCGGACTGTCCGGCTCGCCGACTGCCTCATCGGCGGCGTCCTTGAGCGGCGCCGGACTGCCCCGGCGGAACTGACCGTCGCTGGTTATCAGCAGCTTGGCTTGGGCGTCGACGATGCGGGCGTGCAGTGCTGTCGCGGTGAAACCGGCAAAAACCACGCTGTGCATGATTCCCAGCCGCGCGCAGGCCAGCATCGCGATGATCGCCTCAGGGATCAACGGCAGGTAGATCGCGACGCGGTCGCCGGCCACCAGGCCGAGGTTGGTCAGTGCATTGGCCGCCTTGGATACCTCGGCTCGCAATTCGGAATAGGTCAACGTGCGACTGTCGCCGACAGGCTCGCCTTCCCAATGGATGGCGACGCGGTCCCCATTTCCGGCTTCGACATGGCGGTCCACGCAGTTGTAGGCGATGTTGAGCTTGCCGCCGACGAACCACTTGGCGAATGGTGCTTCCGACCAATCAAGCACCTGGGTGAACGGCGTCGCCCAGGACAGCCGACGTGCCCTCTCGGCCCAGAAAGCCATCCGATCCTCCTGCGCTTCGCGGTAGAGCTCGGCGCGAGCATTGGCTTGCTGGACGAATTCCGCAGGTGGCGGATACGAGGACGGGCTCTCGGGAGCCGTCTGGGTCACTGGTTTCTCCTCTGCTGCGCCTCGCTAAGGCGAGTCCATAGTCGGTAGCTGGGCGTCCGGTCGCTAGACGAGCCTAGTGCGGGTCAATCAGCACCGAGCCGCCGACCGGTGAGCACTCTCGCTGCGGGGCTCGGGGCTCGGGGCTCACCGTTAGTGGCAAGCCCGCACGTGGTCGAAGCGAGGACGTGTGGTCGTTTGCTCCACTCTCTGCCCAGAGACCCCTCGGACGGCGCCGGATCCGCGGTGGCCAGCCGCGCGATGATCGCCAGCACACCCAACGCCATGAGCACCGCCCCCACGAGAATCAGTCGGGTACCAGCCGATTTCTCCGGCGGCGACGCAGGGTGGTTGGTGGAGCGGGCGCCAGGTTGCGGACGGCCACGAGAGCGCTGCTTGAGCCCGACGATCAGGAGGATCCATCCCACCGTGGGAACGCCGAGCGCAGCGACCAAATACCCGGTCCGAAAGACGGCGTCGGGTGCTGCGAGGAAGGTGGCGGTCATTGGGGGATTCTAGGCAGGTGGGACCGGCGCGCCGTCGAGGGCCGGCGCCGTCTGGATCCGGCAGCGTTGGTACTAGGCGCAGTAGGGTCGCTGTCATGCTCCGGATGTGGGCCACGCTGGCCGTTCTTGCTGCCGGATTATTGGGGTTGGCGTCGGTGGTCGGGTGCGGGGGCGGGATCCTTAGCCCTGAGGTAGTAGTTGTCAATGGTGGGGAGCCGCCGAACCCCTTGATTCCGACCGGCACTAATGACAGCAATGGCGGGCGGATCATTGATCGGCTGTTCGCCGGCCTGATGTCCTATGACGCGAGGGGAGAACCGTCGCTGGAGGTCGCCCAGGCCATCGAAACCACCGATAACGTTCGCTACCGGATCATTCTCAAGCCGGGGTGGAAGTTCAGCGATGGCTCGCCGGTGACGGCTCACTCGTTCGTCGACGCGTGGAACTATGGGGCACTGAGTGCGAATGCGCAACTGCAGCAGCACTTTTTCAGTCCAATCGAGGGATTCGACGAGGTCGCCGGCCCCCCGCGCGAGGGTCAGCCGACCACCATGTCCGGATTACGTGTTGTCAGTGACCTCGAGTTCACCGTGCTGCTCAAGGCGCCCACTATCGACTTCACGTTGCGGCTGGGCCATAGTTCGTTCTATCCGTTGCCGGCCGCGGCGTTTCGGGACATGGCCGCGTTTGGGCGCGCTCCGATTGGCAACGGCCCGTACAAACTCGCCGACGACTCGGACGGGCCGGCCTGGGAACACAATGTCAAGATCGACCTGGTGCCCAACCCTGAGTACCACGGCAATCGCAAGCCGCACAACAAGGGCTTGAGGTTTGAGTTCTACGCCAATCTGGACACCGCGTACGCCGACTTGTTGTCAGGCAATCTCGATGTCCTGGACACGATTCCACCCAGTGCGTTGACGGTCTACGAGCGCGATCTCGGTGCAAACTCCGCTCGCGGGCCGGCGGCGATTAATCAAGCGCTCGACACCCCGCTACGGCTAGCACATTTCGGTGGCGAGGAGGGCCGGTTGCGCCGGCAGGCGCTCTCGGCTTCCATTAACAGAGCGCAAATCTGCCAGCAGATCTTCGTCGGAACTCGCAGCCCGGCCGGAGATTTCACTGCCCGCTCGCTCCCGGGCTTCGACCCGGACCTGCCGGGCACCGAGGTGCTTAGATATGACCCGGAACGAGCCCGTCGGCTCTGGGCGCAGGCCGATTCCATCTCGCCCTGGAGTGGCCGGTACGCGATCGCCTACAACGCTGATAGTGGTCACCGCGAGTGGGTGGACGCGGTGGCCAACAACATCAAGAATGTTCTGGGCATCGACGCGGTCGGTGCGCCGCAGCCCACCTTCGCAGGATTCCGCACCCAGATCACCAACCGCACCATCGACAGCGCGTTCCGCGCTGGGTGGCAGGGTGACTATCCGTCCCTGATCGAATTCCTCGCTCCGCTGTTTGCCACGGGCGCGGGATCCAATGACGTGGGCTACTCCAACCCGGCGTTCGACGCCGCGCTGGCGGCCGCAGAGGCGGCGCCCACCCTGCGCGAAGCGGACGTTCGTGCGAACGACGCGCAACGAATCCTCTTGCACGACATGCCGATAGTACCGCTCTGGGACTACATCAGCGTGGTCGGCTGGTCGTCGGCGGTTGGCAATGTCGAGGTGACGTGGAACGGTCTTCCCGACTACGAGAACATCGCCAAGGACTGAGATGGGCTGGTATGTGACACGCCGGATCGCCGTGATGGTGCCGGTTTTCCTCGGTGCCACGCTGCTGATCTATGGCATGGTCTTCCTGCTGCCCGGTGATCCGGTAGCGGCGATCGCGGGAGACCGCCCGCTGACCCCGGCCGTGGCGGCGCAGCTGCGTGCGCGCTACCACCTCGACGATCCGTTCATCGTTCAGTACCTGCGTTACCTGGGGGGAATCCTGCATGGCGACTTGGGCCGCGCCTATTCCGGGTTGCCGGTTGGCGCCGTTCTGGCGCATGCGTTTCCGGTCACCATTCGGCTGGCATTGATCGCACTGGCTGTGGAGGCAGTACTGGGGATCGGATTCGGTGTGATCGCTGGCCTGCGGCAGGGCGGGATCTTCGATTCCGCGGTGCTGGTCACCGGCCTCATCATCGTCGCGATACCCATTTTCGTGCTGGGGTTCCTGGCGCAGTTCGTATTCGGGGTCCGGCTGGGAATCGCGCCGGTTACGGTGGGCGAGCGGGCGACGTTCGCTCGGCTACTCCTGCCCGGGATTGTCCTGGGGGCGGTGTCCTTCGCGTATGTGGTACGGCTAACCCGTTCTGCGGTCGCCGCCAATGCATACGCGGACTACGTCCGCACGGCCACCGCCAAAGGGTTGTCACGGCCCAGGGTGGTGACAGTCCACATTCTTCGCAACTCGCTGATCCCGGTGGTGACCTTCCTCGGCGCCGACCTGGGGGCGCTGATGGGTGGCGCCATGGTGACAGAAGGGATCTTCAACATCCACGGCGTTGGCGGTGTGCTCTATCAAGCGGTCACTAGGCAGGAGGCGCCGACGGTGGTGTCGATCGTGACGGTGTTGGTGCTGATCTACCTGATCACCAATCTGCTGGTGGATCTGCTGTATGCCGCGCTAGATCCACGGATCCGTTATGGCTGAGCACGTTCCGGTCCGCCATGGTTTCTGGCTCGACACTTGGCGGGCGTTGCGGCGGCGTCCGAAGTTCGTCGCCGCGGCCGTGCTGGTCGGGTTGATTCTGATTGTCGCGGCGTTTCCCGGATGGTTCACCGGGACCGATCCGACCTATGCCGATCCCAGCGATAGTCTGCTTCCTCCGTCGGCTGCGCACTGGTTCGGCACCGACCTGCAGGGCCATGATATCTATGCGCGAACCATTTACGGCGCGCGAGCTTCAGTCACGGTCGGGTTGGGGGCCACCCTCGCCGTGTTTATCGTCGGCGGTTCGTTGGGCGCGCTCGCCGGCTTCTACGGCGGTTGGGTCGATGCGGTGGTCTCCCGTGTCACCGACGTGTTCTTCGGGCTACCGTTGCTCTTGGCCGCCATCGTCCTCATGCAAGTCATGCAGCGACGTACGGTGTGGACCGTGGTCGCAATCCTTGCCTTGTTCGGCTGGCCACAAGTCGCCAGAATCGCGCGTGGTGCGGTGCTCGAGGTTCGCAATAGCGATTATGTCCTCGCGGCTAAAGCGCTGGGCTTATCGAGGTTTCAGATTCTTCTGCGGCATGCGCTGCCCAACGCGATTGGCCCGGTAATTGCCGTGGCTACCCTTGCCTTGGGCATCTTCATCGTTACCGAGGCGACGTTGTCGTACCTAGGAGTCGGATTGCCGACGTCGGTGGTGTCTTGGGGCGGGGACATCAGCGTCGACCAGACCCGACTGCGGTCGGGCTCGCCAATCCTGTTCTATCCGGCCGGTGCACTGGCGATTACGGTGTTGGCCTTCATGATGATGGGCGATGCCCTGCGCGATGCTCTCGATCCCGCGTCACGAGCGTGGCGTGCATGACTAGCGACGGTGCCCGTAGGGGCGGGATCCACGCGCAGGAGCAGTGCCATGTGAACCGCACCGGCGACGATGTAGAGCGAAGCGATGAGGAGGAGCGGTGCCATTTCAACCGCACCGGCGACGATGCAGAGCGAAGCGATGAGGAGGAGCGGTGCCATTTCAACCGCACCGGCGACGATGCAGAGCGAAGCGATGAGGAGGAGCGGTGCCATTTCAACAGCACCGGCGACGATGCAGAGCGAAGCGATGAGGAGGAGCGGTGCCATTTCAACCGCACCGGATCGCCGCTGTTGTCGGTCGAGGGCCTGGAAGTCAGATTCGGCGCCGCTGCCCCCGCCGTTCGCGGCGTGGATCTAACGGTCTTGCGTGGTCAAACGGTCGCCGTAGTCGGTGAATCGGGATCTGGTAAATCCACTACGGCTGCTGCTATTCTCGGGCTCCTTCCGACTGGCGGACGAATTACCTCCGGACGCATTGTGTTTGACGGCCGCGACATCACCTCATTCGACCGCAGGGCTGACCGGAAGCTCCTGCGCTCGATCAGGGGCCGCGACATCGGCTATGTACCCCAAGACCCGATGACCAACCTCAACCCGGTGTGGAAGGTCGGCTTTCAAGTCCGGGAGGCGTTGCGGGCCAACACCGATGGTAGCCAAGCGCGACGACGCGTGCTGGAATTGCTGGCCGAAGCCGGCATACCGAATCCGGAAAGGCAAGCCGGGCGGTACCCGCATCAGCTGTCGGGCGGCATGTGCCAGCGCGCGTTGATCGCTATTGGCCTGGCGGGCAGGCCTCAACTGCTGATTGCCGATGAGCCGACGTCAGCCCTGGATGTCACCGTACAGCGCCAGGTCCTCGACCATCTTGGGCGGCTCACCGGCGAACTGGGCACCGCGTTGCTGCTGATCACGCATGATCTGGCGCTGGCGGCCGAACGAGCCGAGTCCGTCGTCGTGGTGCACCGTGGGATGGTGGTGGAATCCGGTGCAGCACAGGAAATTTTGCACGAACCGCGGCACGGGTACACCCGGCGGCTGGTTGCTGCGGCTCCGTCGTTGACTGCGTGCAACACCAGAGCGGCGCGCGTCGGGACTCATGCGGCGACTGAGGTCGATGACATTATCGTCGCATCCGAGCTGACCAAAGTTTACCGGGAGTCTCACGGCGCACCGTGGCGCCGGGCGGAGTTTCACGCGGTCGACCGGGTGTCCTTTCGGCTACCGCGGGCAAGCACTCTGGCGATTGTCGGTGAGTCAGGTTCGGGCAAGTCGACGTTGGCCCGCATGGTTCTCGGGCTGCTTCAGCCGACCTCAGGCACGGTCACCTTCGATGGATTGCCGGTGCCGGGCACCAACGTCGGGGCGCTAAATCGGGACCGGGCGTTCGCCTTTCGCCGTCGGGTGCAGCCAGTGTTCCAGAATCCCTATAGCAGCCTCGATCCCATGTACTCGGTGTTTCGCACTATCGAAGAACCGCTGCGGATACACCGGGTCGGTGACCGCGCGCAGCGCAAACAGGCGGTGCGGGAGCTACTCGATCAGGTGGCGCTCCCGTCATCGGTCCTCGGCCGGCTGCCTCGTGAACTGTCGGGTGGTCAGCGGCAGCGGGTCGCCATCGCCCGAGCGTTGGCGCTACGGCCCGAGGTGTTGGTGTGCGACGAGGCGGTCTCGGCTCTCGACGTCCTGGTACAGGCGCAGATCCTGGCCCTATTGGCCGACCTGCAGGCGAGCCTGGGCCTAACGTATCTGTTCATCAGCCATGATCTGGCGGTGATCCGACAGATCGCTGACGATGTTCTCGTGATGCGCTCCGGTCGGGTAGTAGAGCACGCGGCTACCGACGTGGTGTTCACCCGTCCCGGTCATGAATACACTCGTCAGCTGCTGGAGGCCATCCCAGGTGCGCAGGCCGGTCCCCGATAGGTTGGGAACCTGTGACGGCCGATCCGCTCGCGTTGCTGATGGAGCTCCCTGGCGTTGCCGCCGCCAGCGACCGCGCGCGCGACGCGCTGAGCCGGGCGCACCGGCACCCGGCAAACCTCCGGGGCTGGCCCGCGACCGCCGCCGAGGCTTCGTTGCGGGCGGCGCGGGCCTCGTCGGTGCTCGACGGCGGTCTGTCGGGATTCGACGATCGACACAACAACCAGTTGGAGTCGGCCCCGGACGCCCCCGAATACCGGGTCGCGACCGACCCGGTATTCGGGGGCGCTCTGCGCGTGGCGCAAGCGTTGGAGGGTGGCACGGGTTCCCTAGTCGCGGTGTGGCAGCGGGCGCCGTTGCAGGCGCTGGCTCGCCTGCACATGCTGGCCGCCGCTGATCATGTCGACGACGATCGGCTCGGCCGCCCACGCGGTGGTGGCGAGGTCGGCCCGCGGTTGGAGCTGCTTGTGGATATGGTGACCGGTCGCACGCGGGCGTCCGCACCGGTGGTTGCCGCGGCTGCGCACGGAGAGCTGTTGACACTAAAGCCCTTTGGCAGTGCTGATGGCGTTGTAGCGCGCGCGGTGTCGCGGCTGTTGACTATCGCAACAGGGCTGGACCCTCATGGACTAGGGGTGCCCGAGGTGAGTTGGATGCGCCAACCCACCGACTATCACGACGCGGCCCATCGATTCGGCGGAGGTACGCCTGAGGGTCTAGCGCGCTGGCTCGTACTGTGTTGCCGGGCGATGCAGAACGGTGCACAGGAGGCATTGGCGATTGCCGATGCGATGCAGAGCGCACGGCCGGGTGACCAATGATCCGGTGACCAGCGCCTGCTCGAGGCCAGAACGGCCCGCGAGGTCGGGTTGGAGAACAGTGGCTCGGAACAATGCTCCGGACTGAGGATCAGCCTGAGAAAATGTAAAGCGGGCGGCGACCGAAGAATTCGAATCGCCGCCCGCCAACACGGTTCTCGGTTACCAAGCGTGCATCTGTGGGTTGCGTGGGTGGCCTCGGCGATCCTGCGAAGTCTTCTGCTGCAGCCCCACCCAAAGGGCCGTCGACACATTCAATCTTCGCAGTTACGCAGGCCCGCAACACTTCTGCCATTATCGCGGCTATGACTCGGCGTGGGTGCCGGGAACCGTGCTGGGTGCCCGGGTTGGGAGACCGAACCTTCTCTTCCGGATCGACCTAGGCCTTGCCGAGCTTCCGTGGTTCCTTTCTACTACGAGACCCTCAACACAGCAAGGCCTAATTCTGCGAAAGGCTCGAAGCCGCTTCGGATTGCGTGTATCGGAGACCGCATCGAGGGGTTGGGTCGCCGGGGCGTGCCCGATGGCCCCGCTCCTCCTCGAGCCTCTTCGTGGCTCGTATCGTCGCCGGGGCTAGAACGCGAATCGGCGCAGCAGCGAATAGGTGACCGCGCCGGCTGCGAGGGCGCTGACCCCGACCGCGGCGGTCGTGGCGATGGCTGCACCCGACGGTGCCGGAATACGGTCGCGAAGGGATACCGGTCGTGAGAACGACAAGACCGGCCAACCGCGTTCGATGGCTTCCTTGCGCAACCCGCGATCGGGGTTGACGACCGAGGGGTGCCCGACGGCTTCGAGCATCGGCAGGTCGGTGATCGAATCGGAATAGGCGTAGCAGTGTTCCAGTGGGTAGCCCTCGCAGGTAGCAAGCTCGCGGATCGCCTGGACCTTGCCTTCGCCGTAGCAGTAGAACGCGACCTCGCCCGTGTACTTGCCGTCCTCGACGACCATCCGTGTCGCCATCGCATGGGTAGCGCCCAGCGCGCGTGCGATCGGGCCAACGATTTCCGCGCCGGAAGCCGAGACCACCACAACGTCGCGGCCACACAGCTTGTGACCGGCGATGAGATCAGCGGCTTCGGCGAAGACCAGCGGAGTCACGATGTCGTGGAGTGTTTCGTTGACGATCGACTGCACTTGGGCAACGTCCCAGCCGGTACACATGTTGGTCATGTGGGTGCGCATCCGGTCCATCTGGTCGTGGTCAGCGCCGGAAAGCATAAAGATGAACTGCGCATAGCTGGACTTCAATACAGCGCGGCGGTTGAGCAATCCCTGAGCGAAAAAGGGTTTGCTGAACGCCAGCGTGCTGGACTTGGCGATGATCGTCTTGTCAAGGTCGAAGAAAGCGGCTGTGCGGGCGCTGGGAGCGGTGGCTGGTCTGCCTCGCGGTGCGGTTTGCTGCGCGGCCGAGTCGGAGACGGTCACCGATCCAGCATAGGCGGGCACGCGGAGGAGGCCGCGACCTTGGCCCCGGAATGGTCAGTCGATTACCCGTGTGGTCGACCATGCGCCGCTATTTGCGGGGCTCAAGCGGTGTTTTCAATTGCGGTCGGATTGCGGTCGGCACTTGCGTCAATACGCACTGTCATGTGTATAGTAAGCATTACTCGGCCTATTGCCGAGGGTGTATCAGTCCGACCCCCCGGGGCTGATGCACGACGACCCTCGCCTCCTCCCCCCCTGGCGGGGGTCGTCCCTTTTGTGGGGCACTTCGTCTTGTTGGGCGCCTGGTCACGTTCGTTAGTGTGTTTAGCAAAGTTCGCCAGGGTCGCGCTAGATGGCCGCGAGATGGGAATGTCCAGGACGCTGCGAGCGTCCACCGGTGTGGTTGTGCACAGTTGGCATTCCCTCCACCCAATCCCGACAAACCGGGTTCCCGGACTAGCGCCCGATCGGCACCGTCCCGCACGTTGTACGCGTGACCTCCCTGTTGCGCGGCCCTCTTCGCGAGCCATTTCGCCACACGTTTCGCGGCCCGTCGCGTTCCAGCCAGTCGGCATTCGGCGTGCTGGCGATGGTGACTGATCCGCAATTGCGCGACGAATTGGACCGGGTCGCCGCCGCCGTCGGGGTGCGGGTTGTGTATGCGGGCACGGGTAATTCGGTAGGTAGAAGGATTTGGTCGGGCGCGGCATGCGTGGTGCTCGACCAGGCGGCTGCCGATCGGTGTGGGCAGCTGGGCTTGCCGCGAAGGGCCCGCGTCACCGTCCTCACTGCCACCGAACCCGTGACGAATACCTGGATCGCCGCCATCTGTGTGGGTGCGCAGAACGTGCTGACGATGCCCGACCAAGAACGTGAACTGATCCGCGAGCTCGCCGAGGCCACCGAGGCGGCCCCCGGGGACGGAAACCGCGGGGAGGTCCTGGCGGTCATCGGGGGCCGTGGTGGTGCAGGGGCTTCCATGTTCGCGTCGGCATTGGCGCTAGCCGCCGGCGACGCGTTGCTGGTGGACCTCGATCCGTGGGGCGGCGGAATCGATCTGCTGTTGGGGGGCGAGAGCACACCGGGTCTGCGCTGGCCTGACTTGGCTGTGCAGGGTGGGCGACTCAACTGGCCGGCCGTGCGCGACGCCCTTCCGCGCCACCGGGGGATCAGCGTGCTCTCAGGAAGCCGGAGTGGCTACGAGCCGGAGGCCGCACCGGTAGAGGCTGTGATCGATGCCGGCCGCCGGGGCGGAGTGACGGTGGTCGGTGACCTTCCGCGTTGTCTGACGGATGCCACCCAAGCCGCGTTGGACGCCGCCGATCTTGTGGTGCTGGTGAGCTCATGCGATGTGCGGGCGTGCGCCGCCACCGCGACTCTCGCACCAGCGCTGGCCGCGATCAACCCCAACCTCGGGTTGGTGGTGCGGGGCCCGGCGCCTGGGGGATTGCGGGCGGCGGAATTTGCCGACACCATCGGTGTGCCCTTGTTGGCATCGGTGCGGGTGCAGCCGAGGGTAGCTGAGCAGCTCGAACACGGTGGTCTTCGGTTGCGACGCCGGTCCGCGTTGGCAGCGGCGGCCCGCCGGGTGCTTGGCGTGTTGCCGCACCAGGGTTCGGGTAGGGACGCAGCGGCAGGTGGTAGGGCAGCGTGACGGGCTCGCTGATCGAGCGCGTCCGCGAACGGCTGGCCGCCGAACCTGCCCCGCTGCGCCCCAGCATTGTGGCGGCGGCAATTCGTGCCGAGTCCGGTGGGGTACTCGGCGACACCGAGGTGTTGGCCAATCTTCGGGTCTTGCAGACCGAACTGACCGGTGCCGGCATCCTCGAACCGCTGCTGCGCGCCGACGGCACGACCGACGTCTTGGTCATCGCACCCGACTCGGTGTGGGTCGACGATGGAAACGGTTTGCGGCGCAGTGAAGTTCGTTTTGCCGACGAGGCGGCGGTGCGGCGACTGGCGCAACGCCTGGCGTTGGCGGCGGGACGCCGTCTTGACGACGCGCAACCGTGGGTGGACGGGCAGTTGACGGGAATCGGTGCGAGAGGCTTCGCGGTGCGGTTGCATGCGGTGTTGCCACCGTTGGCGGTTGGAGGCACGTGTTTGTCGTTGCGGGTGCTTCGTCCGGCTACACAGGATCTGGCCGCGCTGACCGCCGTTGGGGCTGTCGACCCCACGGCCGCTGCGATGGTTGCCGACATCATCGCCGCTCGGCTGGCCTTTCTCGTGTGCGGTGGGACTGGGGCCGGCAAGACCACGCTGTTGGCGGCGATGTTGGGTGCGGTTTCGCCCGGTGAGCGGATCGTTTGCGTCGAGGACGCCGCCGAGCTAGCACCGCGTCATCCGCATCTGGTCAAGCTAGTCGCCCGGTGTGCGAACGTCGAAGGTGTTGGCGAGGTCACTGTGCGCGAACTTGTCCGACAGGCGTTGCGGATGCGGCCCGACCGCATTGTGGTCGGCGAGGTTCGCGGCGCCGAAGCGGTGGATTTGCTTGCTGCGCTGAATACCGGCCATGAGGGCGGCGCGGGCACGGTGCACGCGAACAGCCCGGGCGAGGTACCGGCCCGCCTGGAAGCGTTGGGGGCACTCGGCGGCCTCGACCGGGGAGCCTTGCATAGCCAGCTCGCCGCGGCCGTCCGAGTACTGCTCCACGTTGGGCGAGACCGGATCGGTCGCCGCAGGCTCAGTGAGATTGCCCTCCTGCGCCAATCCGACACCGGGCAGGTTGAAGCCGTGACTGCGTGGCATGCGGACCGCGGCCTGACCGCCGACGCCGCCGCCCTGCGCGGCTTGTTGAGCGGTCGGGTATCGAGATGACCGGGCCGGCGCCCGCTGCCCTGATACTGGCGATCGCCGTGCTTCTCGTGCCCTCAGCGCCACGACACCGGCTCGTACGGAAGGACTCCGGGCGTGGGCGAGTCCGGTTGATCAACAGCGGATGGCTCGGCTGCATCGCCGGATGCGTCAGTGCCGGCGTGGCCATCGTGGTGCCGCCAACGACCGTCGTCGCCGCCGCGGTGGTGGGCGCAACCGCGAGCCTGCGCTACCGGCGCCGCCGTCGCGGCCAACGAAGCTGTAGGGAGACGCGGGCGCTCGAAGCGGGCCTCGAATCGCTGGTCGGCGAGCTGCGCGCCGGTGCCCATCCGGTGCGGGCGTTCAGCGTTGCTGCGGACGAGGCCAGTGGCCCCGTTTCTGCCGCCTTTGGCGCGGTCGCGGCGCGCGCAAGATTGGGTGCCGACGTTGCCGCGGGCCTGCGGTCGATCGCCCGAGACTCGGCGCTTCCCGGGTACTGGGAGCGCCTAGCGGTGAGCTGGCAGCTGGCCAATGATCATGGCTTGGCCATAGCTACCGTCATGCGGGCTGCGCAACGTGATATTGCTGAGCGGCAGAGGTTTTCGGCGCGGATGGCATCGGGGATGGCCGGAGCGCGGGCCAGTGCGACTGTATTGGCGGGCTTGCCGGTGCTCGGGGTGCTGCTCGGGCAGCTCATTGGGGCCCGGCCGGTGAGCTTCCTGCTGAGCGGGTCTGCGGGCGGATGGTTGCTGGTGGCCGGAATTACCCTGGCGTGCGCTGGGCTGTTGTGGTCGGACCGGATTACCGATTGGCCGGCATCTTGAGTCTACGGGGCGGTCGCAGGTGAGCGCGGCGGCGGTACTGCTGGCCATAGCTGTGTGGGTGAGTGCCGGCCCATCGGAGGTGCGGGCACGCGCCGGAATAGCTCGGCGCGTGCAGCGAATGCGGGGCGGGCAGGTGCACGGGCCGGGGGGCGGGCGGGATCCGTTGGCGGTGGCATCGAGTCTGGATGTGTTGGCCGTCTGTCTGGCGGCAGGAATGGCGGTATCGACGGCCGCGGCCGCGGCCGTCCGATCCGCGTCCCCACAGTTGGCGGGCGTGTTGCGCCGGGCTGCCGACTTGCTGGCCTTGGGTGCCGACCCCAACGTTGCCTGGTCGCCGCCCGATCTTCCGACTGGCGCGCTCGATCCGCAGGTCGAAGCATTCTTGCGGTTGGCGCGCCGTTCGGCATCCTCAGGTGCGGCACTAGCGGACGGTGTCGTCGAACTGGCCGCCCGGTCGCGCGATGAGGCCGCACACGCCGCCGCCGCAACCGCCGAACGAGCCGGCGTGTTGATAGCGGGTCCGCTGGGATTGTGCTTTTTGCCGGCGTTCGTGTGCCTGGGCCTAGTCCCGGTGGTGGTTGGCCTGGCCGGCGACGTCGCGCAGTCGGGCCTGATGTGACCGCACAGCAAACACCCCAACGGAGAGGATGCATTGATGATCAACATGTTTCGCGCACTCGCGGCGCGGATGACGTTGCTGGTCGCCGACGACTCGGGGATGTCCACCGTGGAGTACGCCATCGGGACAATCGCGGCGGCAGCCTTCGGCGCAATCCTCTACTCGGTCGTCACCGGAGATTCGATCGTGTCGGCCTTGAACCGCATCATCGGCCGCGCGCTCAGCACCAAGGTCTAGCATCAAGTGCCGGCTCGAGCACCGTCGAGGCCGCCTTGGCAATCGCGACGTTGGTCACGGTCCTGCTGCTGTGTCTGGCTGGCATCAGCGCGGCGTCAATGCAGATCCGCTGTATCGACGCGGCCCGTGAGGCCGCTCGGTTGGCCGCCCGCGGGAACGAACGTTTGGCGGTCGAGGTCGCGCGTCGGATCGCGCCGCCTGCGGCACGGGTCCAGGTGTACCGTGACGGCGAGTTCCTCGTCGCCACGGTCACCGCACATTCCCACCTGTTGCCGACGTTGGATATTGGGGCCAAGGCAGTCTCGGCCGCTGAGTAACGATGACCGCGGCTCGGCTACGGTCGTCGCGGCGGCGATGGTGGTGGTTTTGCTGGTGAGCACGGGTGTGGTTGCCTACCTCGGCTCGGTGATGGTGGCGCGTCACCGCGCACAAGCGGCGGCAGATCTGGCTGCCCTGGCTGGCGCGGCACGACTACCGGCTGGCGTTGCGGCGGCCTGCGCCCGCGCGGAGCGTGTTGCTCGTGAGATGCGCGTCGGTGATGTCCGGTGTGGTGTGGACGACCTCGATGTTGTCGTCACGGCGGACGTCGCCGTTGCGTTTGCCGGTATCGCGCGGGCGACCGCGCGGGCCGGTCCCGAGCAGCCACCGCGACAACGTGTCCTGGGTTTGTTCGGCCCGTCTATGCCAGCACGGCCGACCGACCGCGCACCAGCGGCAGCGTGAGCGAGTGCTGGGTGCCGCCCGACACGGCTTGATACCGGCAACCATCAGCGATGGTGGCAGCGGCGCACCCGCATGGCCCCTGGTGCGGACGGGATGGCTTTGCTTGCCAGACGTATAGGCTGTCGGGGTGGTTCCGCAGTGGCGGATCGGTCCGCTAGTCCTGCCGGTGCATGGCATGTTCGTGGGGCTGGGCGTGCTGGTCGCCACGATTGTCTTCAGTCGCGAGGCGCGCCGCCGCGGTGCGGTGAACGACCAGTCGGTGGTAGCCGTGGCGGGCGCTCTCGTCGGCGGCGCGATCGGCATGAGGCTGTCGGGGTGGGCCGAACATGTCAACATGCGGTTGAACCCGACCTTGTTGCAGGCCTGGGAATTTGGTTCCCGCAGCATCCTGGGCGGCTTGGTGGGTGCCTATCTCGGCGTGCTGATCGCCAAGCGGATCGGTGGCTACACGGGCAAGACCGGCGATCTGTTCGCCCCGGCCGTTGCGTTGGGCATGGCGGTCGGTCGCATCGGCTGCCATCTCACCGAAGCGCCCGGCCGGCCGACAGGCCTGCCATGGGGAGTCCACGCCCCGGCTGCGACGCCGCAATGCCCAGGCTGCATTGCGGGCGTGGCGATGCATCCGTCGTTTCTTTACGAGATCGGGTTTCAGCTGGTCGCCTTCGTTGTTCTGCTGTGGCTGCGAGACCGCGTGTCGCGACCCGGCGAGTTATTCGTCCTCTATGTCGCGGGGTATGCGGTGTTCCGATTCTTGGTCGAGTTTGTCCGCGCCAACGAAACGGTGTGGCTGGGTTTGACGCGGCCGCAATGGTTTCTGCTGCCGTCGTTTGCGCTCCTAGCGGTCCGGCTCGGTTACGGTCATCGGCATGGCTACTACGACTCGTTGCTGAATCGGCGGGAAGTGCTGACGTGACGAACCCGCCTCCCGACGTGCCCCCGGAGGGATGGCGCCCTCCCGGTTGGCCGCCGCCGGGGTATCCGTACAACCCCGACCAGCCGAACCCCTATGTGAATCCACGGCCACGCAAGTCCAGCGGAGAACTCGCGGTGGCGGCGGTCGTCGGTGCATTCATCTACTTTGGGATCAATCTGCTTGTCGCGTTGATGGTGTTGTTGGGACTTGCCGAGGCAATGGAGTCCAATGTGGCGATAGTCATCGGGGCGATTGCACTTGGGTTCATCGCATTTGGCGCTGGCGGCGTGCTGGTGGCACTTCGAAATCCGTGGGCGAGGGGTATCGGCCTCGGATTAATGATCGGCTGGGCACTGACGTCGATTGTCACCGCCGGCTTTTGCACCGGTGTGAACCCCACCATGTATGGGGTCGTCCTATGACGGGCATGGGACTGCGGGGTGATCGTATCCATCGCTACGTCAATGCATTTTGCCCCCACTGCCACGCCGAACAGCCTGCACGGGCACTGCATCGCGTGACACGGCTGAGTGGCTGGCTGGCCGAGCGTGACGGGCGGGTTTGGTTGGTGCGTGGCTGCCCCGAGCACGGACTCGTGCGTACTCTCTACGACGAAGATCCGGAAATCCTTGCTTATCTCGAGGAATGGACGGCGCCGACGAAGGCGCACATTCCGGATGTTCCGGAGAACTTTGATCCCGTCCCTCAGGCGTATCTGCGCGGTATGCCCCAGATGCAGACACAGCACACCTGCATCCTTTTGGAAGATATCGCGGATACCTGCAACCTACGTTGCCCGACCTGCTTTACGGACTCTTCGCCGGAGCTACGCAACGTCGTCGCGATCGACGATGTGCTCGCTAACGTCGATCAGCGTCTGGAGCGGGAGAACGGCCACCTTGATGTGGTGATGCTCAGCGGTGGCGAACCGAGCCTGCACCCACAGCTGCCGGAGTTATTGGCAGCACTGAGCGCGCGACCGGTTACCCGAATCTTATTGAACACCAATGGTGTACGAATTGCCCACGATGATGATCTGGTGGACTTGCTGAGCAAGCATCGGCAGCGCGTGGAGGTGTACCTGCAATATGACGGGTTGTCGTTAGCCGCTCACCGATACCACCGCGGCGGCGACCTTCGTCGGATCAAACACGATGCATTGCTGCGGCTTTCTGATCGCGAAGTCTTCACCACACTGGTCATGACGGCTGCACTGGGTGTCAATGACCACGAGATCGGCGATGTCGTTCGGCTTGCCCTTCAGACGCCCTTCGTGGGCGGGGTGTGCGTTCAGCCTCAGTTTGGTTCCGGACGTTCAGGATTCATCGACCCGGCGGACCGGCTGACGCACACCGGTGTGCTCAAGCGGTTGGGGCCCCAGACCGACGGTCTGGTTACGTGGCGGGATCTGACCGCATTGCCATGCTCGCACCCGCACTGTTGTTCGGTGGGGTATCTGCTCCGCGACGACGGCGGGCGGTGGCGCTCATTGGTGGCATTGATCGGCCATGACAACCTCAAAGATCAGCTGGGCCTGATCGCCAACCGGATCGTCGACAGCGACATCCCTAGCGAGTTGCAGCTGGCAGTGCGCGAATCGCTAATGGGATTGCTGTCGGAACAAGCTTCGTTGTCGCACCCGCGCATGTCCGACGTGTGGCGTCTGATCTGTGAGAATTGCGACCTGGGCATCGCCACCCTGCTGACCTTGGCGTCCAGCGCCCTACCTGGGAGGCGCCGGCAGCTCAGGCGGCTGCTGGGCGAGCGTGTGGTCCGGCTCACCGTCAAACCGTTCATGGACATGTCGACGATGATCGAGGAGCGGCTGATGCAGTGCTGCGTGCATGTGGGTACTCGCGCATCGCAGGATCAGTGTGCACCGTTTTGTGCGGTTCAGGCGTGGCCGGAACTGGGCCAGCAGCGGTTGTCGATGGCGGCTAAGCGGCGGCTGCCGGTGGTCGGTTGAGGTAAGCCCGGTTTTCAGGTTGGTTGGTCGGCGGCTTTCGGTAGCCCGGCTTCGGTCAATTCTTCGTCGGTGGGCAACCGCAATGAGACAAGGCCGGCGAAGGTATCTGGTTCCAGTTCGATTCGGCTCAGTGTGACGTGTACCGGCACCCAATCGGTGTGGTGTCCGGGAAGTCGCAGCACGCGGCTGGCTGACCCGTTCGCGAATTCCGCTGTCATGGCCGCGATCACGTGCTGATCGTCGGGATGCACGCGCGGTCCATTTGTCTCGCTGGGCCGCCAGTCGTAGAAGGTGCAGGGGTCATCGAGCCATTTCAGCAGTGTCCAATTGCTGAGGTCTACCAGCGCCCGGTGGACTCCGGCCTGTGCCAACCCGTTGAGGACGCGTTGGGCTAGATCGTCGACTGTGGGCGTTCCGTCTTTGATTTCGCAGCGCCAGTTCATCGCCCGTGCGACCAGATGATCGCGGCCATCCGATTCCGGTTCGAGCCTCGTGCGGGCGACGAAGCCGATCCGGATCGGGTGTCCCTCCCAATCATGGAGGTCCCATGTGCTGCAGAGTTTTTGGCCTGGTTGCGCCTTAACGGCCATGGCCAGCACCTTGGTTTCGTTCGGATTGAGTTGGCGTGCCGGCAGGTCGTCGGCGAAGGCTCTGCCGTAGGCGAGCTCGATCTGGGGATTCTTGCCGCTATTCGCGAGTGACTCTGCGGTGTCGGTAGCCACGCCACGGGTGAGGTCCCATTTGAGTGCACCCGGCGTCGGCCGCTCGGGCGGGTCCGCGTCGGCTGGGCCGGTCCACACGTGGACGCCGTGCATGCGGCCGTCCAGCATTACCACCGGTTCGGTGCGGATGACGCGGTCGCTCTTGGGGGTGATGCTGGTCAGGCTCTTGCCGGTCTGCAGTGTCTCGGCGATCGCGGTCTGGACCGCGGACAGGTAGGGGCTACGGCGCAGGAACTTGGCAACCGGGACGAGGTTCTTGAGCTGGCACCCCTGTGCCACCACGGCCGGTTCATCCCCCAGCGTCTCCACGAGCAGCCAGTCGTGGCTCATGTGCGCAGTTTACGGCCGGCAACCGCGGGACCGAGACGGCGGGGTGCCGGCAGTGGCAGCGGGGAGTTTTGTTGCAGCGCAACTAGGTCAGGCGGTGAGTACCTGTTGTACCGATTGCCTGAACCGCGGGCCGGGGGATGTTGACCCGCGGTCAGCTGGATTGGGGCTCGACGTCAGCGCGCTAGCCAAGCCAACTAGCTGGGGGCTGCGCGCAGGCGACCGCAGCGAGGCGATCGATCCACCGCATCCGACGTATCGCCACCGCGGTGCCGAGTTTCGGCTACGACAACCCATTGAGCCCGTTTTGGCCCAGCAGCAGGCCGCCGGCGCCGCCGGTGCCCGGGCTGCCGGTGGTGTCGCCGGTGCCGCCGTTGCCGCCGTTGCCGCCGTTGCCGATCAGCCCGGCGTTTCCGCCGATGCCACCGGCCCCGCCGTCGCCCGCGCCGACGCCGCCGGCGTTGCCTTCGCCGCCTTCGCCGCCGGCGCCGCCGCTGCCCCATAGCTGCCCGCCGCTGCCGCCGTTTCCGCCGGCGCCCCCGCCACCGTCAAAGCCAATTCCGCCGGTGCCGCCCGCTCCGCCGAAGCCAACCCAGCCGGCGTTGCCGCCGGCCCCGCCGTCCCCACCGGCGACGTCTCCGATTCCGCCGGCCCCGCCGGCCCCGCCGGCCCCGAGCAGCAGCCCGGCGTCGCCGCCGGCCCCGCCGTCCCCGCCGCTGTCCTGCGGCCCGAATCCACCGTCCCCGCCAACGCCGCCGCCACCGAGCAGCAGCCCGGCGTTGCCGCCGGCCCCGCCCGACCCTCCGTCCGTTCTGCCGAATCCGCCGTCCCCGCCCGCGCCACCGGGACCACCGAGCAGGCCGGCGTCACCGCCAGCACCGCCAGCCCCACCGAGCCCGCCGATGAAGTTGGCTCCACCCGTTCCGCCGTCCCCGCCGCCGGCGCCGACCAACCCGGCCAGCAGCCCGCCGGTACCTCCGGCCCCGCCGATCCCGCCGCCGGCGAAGGCGCTGCCGCCGCCGACGCCGCCAGACCCGCCGGCGCTCCACAGCCCACCGGCACCGCCGGCCCCACCAGCCCCACCAGCGCCGCCGATGCTGAACCCGCCGGCCCCGCCGATCCCGCCGTCACCGAACAGCCAGCCACCGGCCCCAGCAATCCCGCCGGCCCCGCCGCCGACGGGTGAGCTCCCGCCGCTCCCGCCGGTGCCGCCGGCGCCCCACAGCCCGGCGGCCCCACCGTCCCCGCCTGCCTGACCCGAGGCCGCGTCGCCAGACCCGCCGGCCCCACCATCGCCAAGCAGCCACCCACCCGGGCTACCGTTGGCCGCGCTGCCGGCTGGCCCGGGCGTGCCGTTGCCAATCAGCGGGCGCCCGGTCAGGTCTTGGATGGGTGCGTTGATTGTGGCCAGTGCCTGTTGCTGCAAGGTGTGCAGCGCTGATGTGCTCGCCGGGGCGTTGAAGCCGTCGAGGCCCAGCAGCAATCCGCCGATCCCGCCGACACCGGTAGCGCCAGTAGTGGGACCGGTGCCGCCAAGGCCTGCATTGCCGCCGTTGCCGATCAGCACTGCGTTGCCACCGACGCCGCCGTCACCGCCGGTGATGGCGCCTTCCCCGCCGGCGCCGCCGGCCCCGCCGCTACCGAACAGCAGTCCGCCGGTGCCGCCGGCCCCGCCGGCACCCCCGGTAGCGTCGGGGGCGCCACCGCCGGCGCCGCCGATCCCGCCGAAGCCGAGCCAGCCTGCATCGCCGCCGGTCCCGCCGGCTCCGCTGCTACCGTCAAAGCCGGTTCCGCCGGCGCCGCCGGCCCCGCCGCTAGACAACAGCAACCCAGCGTTGCCGCCCGCCCCACCGGCACTCCCGACTCCCCCCGACCCGCCGGTCCCGCCGGCACCGCCGGCCCCGAATAGCAGCCCGGCGTTTCCGCCGGCCCCGCCGGCACCGCCTAGGTTGCCTCCTCCGAATCCGCCGGTCCCGCCGGCACCGCCCGGCCCGGCCACCAGCCCGCCGACGCCGCCCGCCCCACCGGCACCCCCGGTGAGCCCAAGTCCGCCCGATCCGCCGTCACCTCCGCCGGCGCCGACCAACCCGGCCAGCAGCCCGCCGGTCCCGCCGGCACCGCCGGCACCGCCAGTACCACCACCGCTGAACCCACCGGCCCCGCCGACCCCGCCGGCACCGAACAGCCCACCGGCCCCGCCGACCCCGCCGATACCGCCGGCCCCACTGACGGAGTCGCTGAGCCCGCCCGCGCCGCCGGCCCCGCCGGTTCCCCACAGCCAGCCCCCGGCCCCACCGGCACCTCCGGCCCCACCGGCATCGACCGTGGAACTGCCCCCGGCGCCACCGGCACCGCCGGCACCAAACAACCCGGCCGCCCCGCCGGTGCCACCGGCCATTCCCGCCGCCCCCGACCCGCCGGCCCCACCATCACCGAGCAGCCAGCCCCCCGGCGCCCCGTTGGCCCCAGTCCCCGGAGCCCCATTGGCGCCGTTGCCGATCAACGGGCGCCCCGTCAGCGCCACACTTTGCGCATTGAGCACGCCGAGCAACCCGTCCAGCGGCGCGGCGCTAGCCGCCTCCGCGCCGGCATAGGCCCCCGCACCAGCGGTCAAGGCCTGCACGAACTGGGCGTGAAACCCCGCCGCCTGCGCGCTGGCAGCCTGATAGGCCTGGCCGTGGGCCGAAAACAGCGCCGCGATCGCCGCCGAAACCTCATCCTCGGCGGCGGCAAGTACCGCCGTCGTCTGGGCGGCTGCCGCCGCATCGGCGGTGCTGAGCGCCGACCCCACGCCGGCTAAGTGCGTGGCCGCCGACCCCACCCCCTCCGGTACCACCACTACAAACGACATGCGCCACCTCACCATTGAATAGAACCCACCCGACGAGGTGTCCGATCACCCGTCGATGTGGTCGGGAAGAAGGACCGTATCGTTTTTGGGAGAAGGAATCCGGGGTTCTGGAAGCTTCTAATGTTTGTTCTGGCCCTGGGCCGCGGAATGCGTTAGCACCGGTTGATCGCCCAGCTCGGCCAGCACCAGCCGCAGCACCCCCACCGCGCCGGCCTTGTCCAAGGGATCGTTGCCGCTGCCGCACTTGGGGGACTGCACGCACGATGGACATCCGGCTGGGCAGTCGCAGGCCTCAATGGCGTCAGCCGTGGCGCCCAACCAGGTCCGGGCCTGCCGGAAGCCGCGTTCGGCGAATCCCGCCCCGCCCGGATAGCCGTCGTAGACAAAGACACTGGGGAGCCCGTCGGGTCCGATCGCAGTGGACATGCCGCCGATGTCACCGCGGTCGCAGCTGGCCACCAGCGGCAGCAGGCCGATGGCGGCGTGCTCTGCGGCGTGTAGCGCCCCGGGAATCCGCGCAGTGTCGATACCGCTGCGGCCCAATGCTTCCGCAGTGGCGGTGTACATGACGGCGATCGTCGGTAAAACGTGTTCGGGCAAATCGAGTTCGACGAAATCGATCACCTCGCCGGAAAGCCGCCGGCGCAGATAACCGACCACATGGTTGGTGACAGTCACCGGAACCAAGCCCAGGGTGATCGGCCCGAACGCCACCGTCTCGCCTGTTCCCGTGACCGCGATGTCGGTGACCTCGCGCGCGAACGTCGCATACCCGGGATCTTCGGCGCGCACCATCGCGATCTGCGCGTCGGTATCGAGCGAGTCAACCACGTAGCTCTCGCCCTGGTGCAGGTATACCGCGCCTGGGTGAATCGACGCCGGAGCTTGGCCGACCCCGACGCTGCCCAACAGTCGACCGGTGTCGCCCTCCACGATCATGATCTGGCCGCCGATAGCACCCCGGATGTCCACACTGGCATGCGGTAATACCCCGGGTGCGGGAAAGTAGTGGCCGCCGCGTCGTCGCAGCAGCCCTTCCTCGACAAGGTCCTGTGATACCTCCACAGCGTCCCAGGATCGAACCTCGACGTCGCTCATCGGCTGTTCGGTCGCCGCACAGAGCAACTGAGGCGCCATGAGATAGGGGTTGGCGGGATCGATGACGGCGCGCTCGACTGGCTTTTCTAACAGCGCGGCAGGGTGGTGAACCAGGTACGTGTCCAGAGGATCGTCCCGCGCGATCAACACCACCAGCGCGCCCTGGCCGCGTCGGCCCGATCGGCCAGCTTGCTGCCAAAAGGAGGCGACCGTCCCGGGAAACCCGGCAAGCACCACCGCGTCCAGTCCAGCGATGTCCACCCCCAGCTCCAACGCGTTGGTGGTGGCCAGCCCGCGCAGCTGGCCCTGGGCCAGGGCGCGCTCCAGGGTGCTGCGGTCCTCGGCCAGATAACCGGCCCGATACGACGCCACGAGGTCCGCCACCGTGGGTGCGATGTCATTCAGCCGCGCCCGGGCGCCCAGGGCCGTGAGTTCCGCACCACGACGCGACCGAACAAACGTCAGTGTTTGCGCGCCCTCGACAATCAGATCGGCCATCACTCGCGCCGCCTCCGCGCCCGCGGAACGTCGCACCGGGGCGCCGTTTTCGCCGGTCAGATCCGTTCGCAATGCGGGCTCCCACAACGCCACCGTGCGCGCACCCTGTGGCGAGCCGTCGTCGGTGACTTCGGCTACTGGACAACCGATGAGTTCGGTTGCAGTAGCACCCGGTGACGCGGTCGTGGCGCTGGCAAAGATTACCGTCGGTGCAGCCGAGTATCGGGCGCACAGGCGCAGCAGCCGCCGCAGCACCATCGCGACATTCGAGCCGAAAACGCCACGGTAGTAATGACATTCGTCGACGACCAGGAAGCGAAGATTCCGCAAGAGGACAGCCCAGCGCGCATGGTTGCGCAATATCGACAGATGGACCATGTCGGGGTTGGAGAACAACCACCTGGAGCGTTCTCGGGCAAAGCGGCGCACCTCGTCGGGACTGTCGCCGTCGTATGCCGTGGGCGCGACATCGGCGAGCCGGGGAACGGCGGCGGCCAGCCTATGGGCGGCGCGCAATTGGTCGTGCCCGAGTGCTTTCGTCGGGGACAAATACAGTGCTCGCGCTCGGGGATCGGTTGCCAGCGCGTTGAGCACGGGAAGTTGATAGGCCAGCGATTTCCCTGACGCCGTACCGGTGCTCACGACTACGTGAATGCCCGTGTGCGCCAATTCAGCCGCATCGCGCTGGTGCGACCAGGGTGAGCTGATACCGCGATCGGCAAACGCCCGAATCACGTCTGGCTCGGCCCACTCCGGCCAACTGCTCGCTCGGCCGGGTCGCGGTGGCAGCTCGGCAACGTGGCGTAGCGGACGCTCGCCCTCCGGGGTACCGGCGAGCGCCGCGGCAAGCAGCTGGCTGCCGAAACTCACCATGTGAGCACCCTCCACAGATCCGGCCACTCCACGAGGCTGTCGCCGACGCGACCGACCGATAAACGTTCCAGCCGATAAACAATGTTGACTGATTGCGGTCACAGCTTGTGGGTTCGTGTCGAACCTTTGCAGGATCGACGTTGTGTGCCGCTCTTGGCCTTCGTAACCGGGCGCGGGGCCACGCTACTGGTAGGGAGTTGCAAGGAACCACTAACCTCGGCCGATACGAGAAGCCTTAATGGTCTGTGGACTTGACATCATCGGCGGTTACGTCAGTCCAACGTAGGCAAGGATGCGACGAACTCTCAGCCGGGATCTCCGTCCGAGCCGTCCGCTCCGTCTCCGGACCCGCCAGTACCGCCGGTGCCGCCGGTACCGCCGGTGCCGCTCTGGCCGTCGCCGTCGTCACTGGTGCTGCTCTGACTAGTCCCGGCGGCGCCGCCATTTCCACCGTTGCCGCCGTCCCCGCCAAACTCATCGGTACTGGCACCGCCGTCGCCGCCGTCGCCGCCGTCGCCGCCGTTGGCGTCGAATCCGACGGCACCGCCGTCAGTGCCGCCACCTTGACCGCCAGTGCCGCCCGCGCCGCCGGTGCCGCCGTCACCGGAGTCGCTGGCTCCGCCTTCGCCGCCCGCGCCGCCCTTGCCGCCATCGGCGTCGAAGTCGACGGCACCGCCGCTGGTGCCGCCACCCTGACCGCCGGCGCCGCCCGCGCCGCCGTCGCCGCCATCACCGGAGTCGCTGGCGCCGCCTTTGCCGCCTTGGCCGCCTGCGCCGCCGTCGGCGTCGTCGGTGACGATACCGTCGTTGGTACCGCCGCCTTGGCCGCCTGCGCCGCCTTGGCCGCCGGTGCCGCCGTCGCCGGAGTCGCTGGCGCCGCCGTCGCCGCCTTGGCCGCCGGTGCCGCCGTTGGCATCAAAGGTGACGTTGCCGTCGTTGGCGCCGCCTTGACCGCCTGCGCCGCCTGCGCCACCGGTGCCGCCGTCGCCGGAGACGCTGGCGCCGCCGTCGCCGCCTCGGCCGCCTGCGCCGCCGTTGGCGCCTTCGGTGACGACGCCTTGGTCAGTGCCGCCGCCGGCGCCGCCCGCGCCGCCCGCGCCGCCGTCGCCTCCGTTGCCGGACACACCGGACCCGCCATTACCACCAGTACCGCCCGTGCCACCGTCGGCACTCTCGCCGACGGTGCCGCCGTCGCTGCCGCCGTCGCCGCCCGCGCCCCCTATGCCGCCCGTTCCGCCGGCCGCGCCGGAACCGCCGTTACCGCCGTTGCCGCCATTGCCGCCGGTCGTGTCAAAGAGATTGCTTTCGTCGGCGCCCTCGCCGCCGGACCCGCCGTTGCCGCCGTTGCCGCCCAACCCGTCGTTTCCGTCACTTCCGGCGACGGCGCCGTCGCCGCCCGTGCCGCCCACGCCGCCAGACCCGCCATCACCGCCGTTGCCGCCGCTGCCTCCGGCGCCGCTGGCCATGTCATCAGTGTCCTGGCCGGGGGCGCCGGCTCCGCCGTCGCCGCCGTTGCCGCCGTTGCCGCCGTTGCCGCCGTTGCCGGCGGCCCCACCGTTGCCATCAAGTCCATCGTTTCCGGCGGTACCGCCGAACAGGCCACTCGTGCCGGCGGCGCCGCCTGCCCCGCCAGCCCCGCCATCGCCACCGGCACCGCCATCACCGCCCGTTCCCCCGTCAGTGCCGGAATCGCCGGCCTGGGCGCCGACGTCGCCGGTGGTGCCGTTGGTGCCGTTGGCGCCGTTGCCGCCGCTACCACCGTTGCCGCCGTTGCCGCCCGCGCCGCCGTTGCCGAACAGCAGCCCAGCGTTGCCGCCATTACCGCCGGCCCCGCCAGCGGTGCCCGCAGTGCCGCTATCTCCGCTCGCGGTACCGGCGGCGCCGCTAGTTCCAGCGAGGCCGGCACCGCCAGCACCGCCGTTGCCGATGAGAAAGGCACTCCCGCCGTTCCCGCCGTTCCCTCCAGCGGCCCCGGATCCGCCGGCTCCGCCAGTGCCCCATAACCAGCCACCGGCCCCGCCATTGCCGCCGGACCCGCCATTTCCGGTGGTGGAGGCTCCACCGGCGCCGCCGGCTCCGCCGTTGCCGAGCAACCCGGCAGCCCCGCCGGTGCCGCCAGGCATGCCCGCCGCTCCCGATCCGCCTCTCCCGCCGTCACCGAGCAACCACCCGCCCGGCGCCCCATTGGCACCCGTCCCCGACGCTCCGTCGGCGCCGTTGCCAATCACCGGGCGCGCCGTCAGCGCCAAACTTTGTGCGTTGACCGCTGACAGCAGGTCCTGTCCCACAGACTGCGCCGGGCTGGCCATCGCCGCCGCGCCGTCGGCCTCCGCGCTGGCATACAGACCTGCACCGGAGGTCAATGCCTGCACAAAACGCTGGTGAAACGCGGCCGTATGTGCGCTGACCGCCTGATAGTCCTGTCCGTGCCCGGAGAAGAACACCGCGATCGCCGCTGAGACCTCATCCTCGGCGGCGGCGGCGATCTGCGTTGTCGAGGCCAGCATGCCCGCGTTGACGGCACGTAGGGCCGACCCCAAACCAGCCAAATCCGTTGCCGCTGAGGTCAATACCGCGGGTACCGTGCTCACGAACGACATCCGACCCCCCCAGATCAGTAGGCGACCACGTCGCCGGCTAGCGCCCGTACCCAACGCCGACGCATCAAGGTACCGCGATGAAGAGTGCGCCGCACGGCGGGAGACGACAACGCGGATTCATCGCGCAAAGCGCCAGTTCGCGACACCGGCTCGTTCCTTCATGCGGTGGTACTTCGGGCGGTGGTACGTCAGAGCAGCAGTCGCCGTATCGCCACATTCGAGCCGACAACGCGGCGCTAGTAGTGCGCAGTATCGACAGGTAGTCCATGTCGGGTTGGAGTGCGACCATCTGCAGCTTTCGCGGACAAAGCGGCGCAACTCGTCGGGACTATCGCCGTCGGCCCAATCCTGCTAGCTGCTCGTTCGGCCGGGCGGTGGAGGCAGCTCGGCAACGTGGGTTAACGGCTGCTCGCCTGCCGGGATACCGGCGAGCGCCGCGGCAAGCAGTTGGCTGCCGAAACTCGCCATGTGAGCACCCTCCACAAATCCGGCCACTGTAAGAGGCTGTCGCCGACGCGACGAACATGGTTGACTGATTGCGGTCGCAGCTTCTGTGTTCGTGTCAAACTTTCGCAGGATCGACGTTGTGGCCGCGGTTCCTGCGAGGTTATCGGTCGGGTGAAGTTCCGGCGACTCAGCGAGGTATGGCGGTCGCAGCTGGCCCGGGGCACCGAAAGGCGGTGCACCGCACCCAGAAGAAAAGGAAAGATCAAGAAATGCCACAGGGAACTGTGAAGTGGTTCAACGCGGAAAAGGGGTTCGGCTTCATCGCCCCCGAGGATGGTTCCGCGGATGTGTTTGTCCACTACACGGAGATCCAGGGAACGGGCTTCCGCACCCTTGAAGAAAACCAAAAGGTCGAGTTCGAGATCGGCCACAGCCCTAAGGGTCCCCAGGCCACCGGAGTCCGTTCCGTTTAACCGAGCAGACCCCGACGAAACCCCCCGGTGCCGTCCCGCCTAGCGGGTTCGGCCTGGGGGGTTATCGTTGTCTTGTCGTTGTCGAAGGCAGGTGCAGCCACGCCGGGTGCCTGCCGGGTACCCCCCGCTACCTAGCTGTCACATGCCCGGATGTCCGCGGCCGGGTGGCCCGCCGCGCCGGAGACCTCAAGCCGCGGGTTGACTTGCTGGCCTACTGTCAGTGGCGTGAGCCAGCTTTCCTTCTTCGCCGCGGAATCCGTGCCGCCCGCGGTCGAGGATCTGTCCGGGGTGCTGGCCGCATCCGGCCAAATCGTCGTGGTGGGCAGCGGCGCCAGGTTGTCGGTCGTGGTGGATCACCTCTGGCGTGCCACGGCGCTGGCCGACATGATCCAGGAAGCCGGTCTGGAACCCGAGATTGCCCGAACGGACGAAGACACCCCCCTGGTGAGGACGGCTGTCGACCCGATGCTGTGCAGCATCGCCACCGCCTGGACGCGGGGGGCGGTCAAGATGGTGCCCCCGAGGTGGCTTCCCGGGCCTCGGGAGCTCCGGGCATGGACGTTGGCAGCGGGCAGTCCGGAAGCCGACCGTTATCTCTTGGGCCTCGATCCGCATGCTCCCGACACCCATTCGCCGTTGGCTTCCGCACTGATGCGGGTCGGGATTGCGCCCACCTTGATCGGCACGCGCGGTGGCCGGCCAGCGCTGCGTGTCAGCGGCCGGCGCAGGCTATCGCGGCTGGTAGAGAACGTCGGGGAGCCTCCCGACAGCGCCGAGGCGGTGGCCTACTGGCCCAAGGTTTAGCCCGGCGACCAGGACCTAACCAGTGGGGCGTGAGAGGCCAGGGGTGGGTCCATCTGGGCGTGCGAGGTTGGGCAGGTGACCCGCTTGCCGGCCGAGCCGGGCAATCGGGTTTAGTGGCTCAGGTGGGCATGCATTTCGGGTAACCGGTTTGCGAAGCCCGCCCAAGGGTGCGAAATTGGCAGGTGCCCGCAGGCGAGCGGTACGGTGGCGTACTCGGAATTTCACCGGAATTGCCCTGACTTTCAGGGGCCGACCTGTCATTCTTCCTGCGGGGCGGTTCCGCTGGGGGGCCGCCAGAGGAGATGGAGCGTAAGCGCAGTTGGCTGAGCCAAAGACCAGTGCGGCGCGTCGCAGCGGCGGAAATGGCGTTGCGCGTCGACTTGTGATCGTCGAGTCGCCCACTAAAGCGCGCAAACTTGCGGGCTACCTGGGGTCCGGCTACATCGTCGAGTCGTCCCGGGGCCATATTCGCGACCTGCCGCGCGCTGCGGCCGACGTGCCCGCGAAGTACAAGTCCGAGTCGTGGGCTCGGCTCGGGGTCAACGTCGACGCCGACTTCGAACCGCTCTACATCATCAGCCCCGAGAAGAAGAGCACTGTCAGCGAGCTGAAGGGGCTACTTAAAGACGCCGACGAGCTCTATCTCGCCACTGATGGCGACCGTGAGGGTGAGGCCATCGCCTGGCATCTACTGCAGACCCTGAAACCCCGCATTCCGGTCAAGCGGATGGTGTTTCACGAGATCACCGAGCCGGCGATCCGCGCCGCCGCCGAGCATCCACGCGACCTGGACATCGACCTCGTCGACGCGCAGGAGACCCGCCGCATCCTGGACCGGCTCTATGGCTACGAGGTCAGCCCGGTGTTGTGGAAGAAGGTCGCGCCGAAGTTGTCGGCGGGTCGGGTCCAGTCGGTGGCCACCCGAATCGTAGTGCAGCGCGAACGTGACCGGATGGCGTTCCGGAGCGCCAGCTACTGGGACATCCTGGCCACGCTCGATGCCACCGTCTCTGATCCGGATGCGGCGCCACCGACCTTCGCCGCCCGGTTGACGAGCGTTGATGGCCTGCGCGTAGCTACCGGTCGCGACTTCGACTCACAGGGCATGCTGCGCAAGGCCAATGAGGTCGTCGTGCTCGACGAGGCCGCTGCGAGCAGATTGGCGGCTGGACTGCGCGGTGCCCAGCTGTCCGTTGCATCGGCGGAGGAGAAGCCCTACACGCGGCGTCCCTATCCGCCGTTCATGACATCGACGCTGCAGCAGGAGGCCAGCCGAAAGCTGCGGTTCTCCGCTGAGCGGACGATGAGCATCGCTCAGCGGCTGTACGAAAACGGCTACATCACGTATATGCGGACCGACTCGACAACATTGTCGGAGTCGGCGATCAATGCCGCGAGGACCCAAGCGCGTCAGCTTTATGGCGACGAGTTCGTCGCCCCCTCTCCTCGCCAATACACGCGCAAGGTGAAGAACGCTCAGGAGGCGCACGAAGCCATCCGGCCTGCCGGCGAGACGTTTGCCACCCCGGACGCGGTGCGCCGCGAACTTGACGGTGACGACTTCCGGCTCTACGAGCTCGTCTGGCAGCGTACGGTGGCTTCCCAGATGGCCGACGCGCGGGGAACGACGCTGAGCCTGCGGATCGCCGGGACGGTGCAAGACCAGGGGGCACAACAGGAAACCGAACAGGAAGTCGTCTTCTCGGCAAGCGGGCGCACCCTGACGTTCCCCGGCTTCCTGAAGGCCTACGTGGAAACCGTGGACGAACTGGCCGGCGGCGAGGCCGACGACGCGGAGCGACGGCTGCCCCATCTGACGCCGGGTCAGCGACTAGCCGCTATTGAGTTGGCACCGGACGGGCACGCCACCAACCCGCCGGCGCGATACACCGAGGCCTCATTGGTCAAGGCGCTCGAGGAGTTGGGTATCGGCCGTCCGTCGACCTACTCCTCGATCATCAAGACCATTCAAGACCGCGGCTATGTGTACAAGAAGGGCAGCGCCTTGGTGCCGTCCTGGGTGGCGTTCGCCGTCATCGGTCTGCTAGAGCAGCATTTTGGTCGCCTTGTCGACTACAACTTCACCGCCGCGATGGAAGACGAGCTCGATGAGATCGCGGCGGGCCACTCGCGACGCACCGACTGGCTCAGCAACTTTTACTTTGGCGGTGAGCACGGGGTCCCCGATTCGGTAGCCCGCTCCGGCGGTCTCAAGAAGCTCGTCGGCATCAATCTCGAGGGCATAGACGCTCGAGAGGTGAATTCCATCAGGCTATTCGACGACGCCGAGGGTCGCCCGATCTACGTTCGGGTGGGCAAGAACGGGCCCTACCTGGAACGCCTTGTGTCCGGCGACGACGGTCAGCCCACTCCGCAGCGGGCAAACCTCAACGGCACGCTTACCCCCGATGAGCTGACATTGGACGTGGCCGAAGAGCTGTTCGCCACGCCGCAAGAGGGACGTGTGCTGGGCGTGGACCCGGAAACCGGCCACGAGATCGTCGCCAAAGATGGCCGCTACGGACCGTACGTGACCGAGATTCTGCCGGAGCCTCCTGCCGATTCCGGCGGCGATGACGCGGGGACCAAGAAGGGTAAGAAGGCCCCCGTTTCCAAAGGCGCCAAGCCCCGGACCGGTTCGCTGCTGCGCAGCATGGACTTGCAGACGGTCACGCTCGAAGACGCGCTGAAACTGTTGTCGCTGCCCCGGGTAGTCGGTGTGGACCCTGCTTCGGGTGAGGAGATCACCGCGCAAAACGGACGTTACGGGCCATATTTGAAGCGCGGCACCGATTCTCGATCGCTGGCCACCGAAGATCAGATATTCGCCATCACCCTCGACGAAGCTTTGCGCATTTACGCTGAGCCGAAACGTTCTGGTCGACAGAGGGTTTCGGCGCCGCCGCTGCGAGAATTGGGGACTGATCCAGCGTCGGGCAAGCCGATGATCATCAAGGACGGCCGATTTGGGCCCTACGTTACCGACGGTGAGACCAACGCCAGCCTCCGTAAGGGTGACGACGTGGCGTCGATCACCGATGAGCGCGCCGCCGAACTGCTGGCGGACCGACGCGCCCGGGGTCCGGCGAAGCGGCCCGCGAGAAAGACGACCCGCAAGACAGCGACAAAGAGAGCGACGAAAACCGCCAAGCGCAGCTAGCCGCGCACCTCGCCGGGAATTTGCTCGGCGTCGCTGGAAGTTTCCTCGGGCACAGCCAAATTCAGCGGCCGCGCCAACTGGGTGGGCGCTGCGCGCCCGCGCAGCTCGACCAGCTCGCCAACGTCCCAGCACAACGCTTCGGTGTCGAGTGCGGCGCTGACGGCGATCGCCGACGCCAACACGTGGCCTTCCTCGAGTTTGGCCAGCTCGGTCAGCCGGGCGGCCTCATTGACCGGATCTCCGATGACCGTGTACTCGAAGCGGGCTTGGGCTCCGATGTGTCCGGCGATGGCTCTCCCGGCCGACACACCGATGCCGAACTCCGACGAACCCAGCACCGCGAGAAGGTCGTCATGTAGCTCACGCGCGGCCATCAGCGCGGCACCGGCACCGTCGGGGTGTTCGATCGGCGCGCCGAAGATTGCCAGCGCGGCGTCGCCCTGGAATTTGTTCACGAACCCGCCGTTCCGGTTGACCGTGTTGACCACCACGCGGAAGAACTCGTTGAGCAACCCGACCACCTCGGCCGGCGGTCGCGTCGCAGCCAGCCGCGTGGAGCCGACCAGGTCCACAAACAGCACCGCAACGTCGCGCTCTCGCCCGCCCAACTCGGTGCCGCGCTCGAGTGCCCGACGAGCCACGTCCTCACCGACGTAGCGACCGAACAGATCACGCAGGCGCTGCCGCTCGGACAGATCTCGCACCATGTCGTTGAACCCCGCCTGCAGCAGGCCTAGTTCGCTGGCGTCGTAGATCTGCATATGGGCGTTGTAATTGCCGCGCTGTACCTCGCTGAGCGCCCAGCGCAGCTGGCGCAACGGGTCGGCGATCGACATGGCCACCAACAGGGTGCTGATCCATCCGATGACCAACGCTGCCAACGCCAACAACAGGATGGGATTGAACAACGTCTCCGGCGGGGCATGCAGGAGGGCGATCTTGTCGGCCATAACGGCCAGCACGATCGTCAACAGCGGCACACCCGTAGACGGCGCCCACATCAGCATGAGCCGCAAGATCACGCCGGGCGCCTTAGCGTTCTCCGGTACACCGTTGCGCAGGGCGGCGACGGCCACCGGCCGCAATACTCGCTCAGATTGTAGGTAGCCGATGATCGCCGTCGCGGTCGCTCCCAGCCCGGTGGCGACGACGACGACGATCGCCACCTGCCTGGTCACCGACCAGCTGGCAAGGATGAAGACCGCGCCGCCGATGGCCCAGGACGTCAGGCTGATCATGGTGCGGTAGAACGGCATGCGTAGCGCGCGGCTTCGTGCCAGTTCGGTGGCGGCGGGATCAGCCTCGGCAAGCAGATTGTCGCGTCGCTGCCAGCGGAAAACCGGCACCAGCAGCTTCAGGTTCACGACGAACCCGGCCAGGAACAAGGCGGCCACCGACGCGAGGAAAATCGCCAGGTTGGCAGGTGGCAAATCTTGCAGCTGGATGCGGTCCTCGGGCGGCAGGCCATAGCGCAAGAAGCCGAGCACGAACAGCCCGCCAATGATGTCGGCCTGCAGCATGCTCAGCGAGAACAGCGGCCACGGGGTGCGCACAACCCACCGGACGAACGCGTTGATCCGTCCGGGCAGTGTTGCTGCCGGGGTTGTCACTAGCCCACCGTATCCGGCGACGGGGACTCGTCGGAAACCTGCGAGCGCCTCGGCAGCTCGCTCAAGATGGCGAAAAATCCTCAAAGATCACGGAATTGTCGCGAAACGGCTGCCGATCGGTATCTGTCGCTCGCGGTAGCTACTGTTGCCCGTGATGACCGGGGTGTTTACGCGGCTGGTGGGCCAGCAGGTGGTGGTGGCAGAGCTGCTCGCGGCAGCTGAGGCCGCTCGTGGTGAATCGCCTCACACCGCGCTGGGCAACGGGACTATGACACATGCCTGGTTGCTCACAGGTCCGCCCGGGTCCGGGCGCTCGGTCGCCGCAGTGTGCTTCGCAGCCGCTCTGCAATGCACATCTGACGGGGAACCCGGGTGTGGGCGCTGTCGGGCTTGCACCACCACGATGGCGGGCACCCACGCCGACGTACGCCGGGTCATTCCCGAAGGTCTGTCAATCGGTGTGGACGAGATGCGGTCCATCGTGCAAATCGCCTCGCGCCGGCCGACCACCGGGCATTGGCAGATCGTGGTGATCGAGGACGCCGATCGACTGACCGAAGGCGCCGCGAATGCGTTGCTCAAAGTGATCGAGGAGCCGCCACCGTCGACGGTGTTCCTGCTCTGCGCGCCGTCGATAGATCCCGACGACATCGCGGTCACGCTGCGATCCCGATGCCGGCACGTGGCGTTGGTGACCCCGTCTACGGAGGCCATCGCCCGGGTGCTGATCGATAGCGACGGGCTGGAACCCGACACCGCGAACTGGGCAGCATCGGTCAGTGGTGGCCATGTCGGACGGGCGCGCCGGCTTTCCACCGATCAGGAGGCCCGGGACCGACGCGAGCAGGCGCTGGGGTTGGTGCGCGACGCCGTTAAGCCCGCGCGCGCCTACGCTGCCGCCGAGGAGCTGGTGGTCGCTGCCGAGGCCGAGGCGGTCGCGCTGACGGCGCAGCGCGCGGAGACCGAGACAGAAGAGCTGCGGCTGGCTCTGGGAGCTGGCGGGACCGGCAAAGGCACGGGTGCGGCGCTCCGCGGTGTCACCGGTGCTATCAAGGACCTGGAACGACGCCAGAAGTCGCGCCAGACCCGCGCCTCGCGCGATGCGTTGGACCGCGCCTTAATCGATCTGGCGACCTACTTCCGGGATGCACTGCTGGTCGCGCTTGGTGCGGGCGCGATGCGGGCCAACCACCCGGACATGGCCGACCGGGCGGCTGCGTTGGCGGCGCATGCCACGCCCGATCGGTTGCTGCGCTGCATCGAGGCGGTGCTTGAATGCCGCGAAGCGCTGGCGATCAACGTCAAACCCAAGTTCGCCGTCGACGCCATGATCGCCACCATCGGCGAGGAACTGCACCGATGACCCGGCCGGTACTCTGGCCGCGCCAACTTGGGTGGGCACGCCCGCTGCCGTAGACTCGTGCCGCCCGGCGCGAGGGCGCCCAGGGTAACGCCGCCTTAGCTCAGTCGGTAGAGCGATTCACTCGTAATGAATAGGTCAGGAGTTCGATTCTCCTAGGCGGCTCCGTTTTGTGGGGTTTCGGCCGGCGCGAGGAATCCCACCGGCCCGGCGGCGATGCACAATGCCAGCGCGGCGGTGTTGGCTTGCACGGTGATCACATCACCTGCGCCCGGCAACCGTACGTAGATGCGGTTGAGTCCGGGGTGTACCAAAACTTTGCGCTGGGGCCCGTCGGACAGCGACAGCGTCATCGAGCCGTCGCTGTTGGCCAAGTAGTTGAGTTCGACCGTCCAATCCGCCGGCAGCAGTGGGCCGTCGAGGATCAAGCGCGCCGGCTCGTCGGGTTGCGCGAAGTAGCCGCACTGCGCCGTGGGCCCTGGCACGATCGCCCGGACCCAGGTCACTGCGGCATCGATCAACCGACCCGAGCTGTCCAACATCCGTAATTGGGTTGTCGCCGTGTCGAATTCGGGTCGATCGCGCAGCAGTGCGAACATGTGGCTGGCCAGATTCTCCGGCCAGGCCACCCGCTGCAGGACTAGTGGATCGACTTCCTGGTCCAACAGCGGCGCGCTCGAGGAGGCGTGTGCGGCGGCTAGTCCAGCCTGGGCATTCTGCAGATAGGGCTTCGCCGGGTTGTCGCGCCAGCTAACCAGAAACGTCGCGGTCGAATAGAGGCTGCTGGCCACAAACAACACCGCCAGCACGCATGTCACCACCGTGCGCGACCGCGAGGCATCCAACCAACGCGCGGTATCCCGGTTGGGCGCGGTGAACGCGACGGCAATGAGCAGCGCCAGCACGACGACGAGATCGGGAAAATATCGCAGCGTTTGGGCCAGCTCGAGCGCAGTGAACCGCGACGAGCGCATCAGATAAATCGGCACTTGGCACGCGACGGTGTAGCCGGCCGCGGTCAGCCACACCAGTCCGATGCGGCGCTTGCGCAGCAGGGAGACCGCCAGCGCACCGGCCAACGCCAGCCACCCGATCACCATCAGCACCAGCGGGGGAGTGGCCCAGGGGGACGCCGGCGCCCAACGTGCCCAGGCCCATGGTCCACCCACCAGGCCTGGCACCACACCATGGGTGATCGAGCGGCGCAGCAGATCGCCCGTCATGGACAGGTCAGAGCTCCATCGGCGTTGATTCACCACGGCAACGTAGAGGGCTACCCAGCCGGCCGTCAGGGCCAGTGACGCCGTCCACAGCCGCACGCCCGCGCGCCAAACGGTCCGAATCGCGGCCCGGTCGCCGTGCACGTGGGCCGACAACGCCGACACAGCGAAGGCAACGAAGGGGATCACCGCGGCTTTCTCGAAGAACAGCAGGCCGCCGAAGTAGGCGAGCAGGCCGGTCACTGCATAGCGCTGGTTGCCGGTTCGCACCAGCAAGATGGCGTCGGCGCACACCCACGCGAGCGCCGCCAACATTGGCAGCGAGTTCAGCGCGGCCGCCCACCAGGCGAACCCCGGCACGACCAAGGGCGTGAACAGGGCGAACGTCAACGGGATCGGAAGTACCGGCCGCCAGCCCAGAATCACGTACAGCGCCCGCAGCAGCGCCAGCGACGCCAGCAGCGCCAACACCACCAGGCTGATCGCGGGTCCGATCCAAACCAGCGGTGCCGCTCGGATGATGGCCCCGGCCAACAGGAAGGCACCGGGCATCACGTGGCCATCGTGGTCGTCGAACAGGTACGTCGGCGACAGGAGGTTTTCGGTACCCGCCCGCCCGACAAGAATGAGATCGTCCCAGTAGAAGTAGCCACCGAACGCCAGCACGGCGCGGACCGCCAGCGCCACGATGATCAGCGCGGTCGCTCCCAGGGCGACATTGGGGAGCCTGGTACTGGCGGTGGACATGGTTATTTCTTACCGGTCGGTATGGTGGGCCGGTGCGCGCACTGGTTACCGGCGCGGCCGGTTTCATCGGGTCGACCCTGGTGGACAGGCTGCTGGCAGATGGTCATCGGGTCGTTGGGCTAGATAATTTCGCGACCGGACGTGCAACCAACCTCGAACACTTGGCCGACAACCCCGCGCACGTCTTCGTCGAAGCCGACATCGTGACCGCGGATTTAGACGCCATTCTCGATGCGCATCGGCCCGAGGTGGTATTCCATCTGGCGGCCCAGATCGACGTGCGGCACTCGGTGGCCAACCCGCAATTCGACGCGTCGGTCAACGTGATCGGCACGGTGCGCCTGGCCGAGGCGGCCCGGCGCATGGGTGTGCGCAAGATCGTGCACACCTCGTCGGGTGGATCGATCTACGGCACGCCGCCGGTGTACCCGACCCCCGAGACTGCCCCCACCGACCCGGCGTCGCCCTATGCCGCGGGCAAGGTTGCCGGGGAGATCTACCTGAATGCCTTTCGGCACCTGTATGGGTTGGATTGCTCGCACATCGCACCCGCCAATGTGTACGGCCCCCGCCAGGACCCGCACGGTGAAGCCGGGGTGGTGGCGATCTTCGCCCAAGCGCTCTTATCGGGACGGACAACCAAGGTCTTCGGCGACGGCTCCAACACCCGTGATTACGTGTTCATCGACGATGTGGTGGATGCCTTCGTGAAGGCGGCAGGCGACGCGGGCGGCGGCCAGCGTTTCAACATCGGCACCGCTGTGGAGACCTCGGATCGGCAACTGCACTCGGCGGTCGCCAGCGCCGTAGGGGGGCCGGACGACCCGGAATTTCACCCGCCACGTTTGGGTGATCTCAAGCGATCGTGCCTCGACATCGGTCTGGCCGAGCGGGTGTTGGGCTGGCGCCCACAGGTTCAGTTGCCGGAGGGCGTGAGTCGCACGGTGGACTACTTCCGCCACGCACGGACTGCC
The DNA here is from genome assembly GCF_018278905.1 of Mycobacterium spongiae. Taxonomy (NCBI): domain Bacteria; kingdom Bacillati; phylum Actinomycetota; class Actinomycetes; order Mycobacteriales; family Mycobacteriaceae; genus Mycobacterium; species Mycobacterium spongiae. The sequence continues at coordinate 5,171,474 of NZ_CP046600.1, read as the reverse complement.
TAGTGCCCTTCTGGGGTTTGTGCGCCTTCGATTGCCATGGCGCGAGCGAGTCGCGCGTAGCGCACTTCGAGATCCTTGAACCGCAGGTAGGTGCTCAGCGTGGTGAAACTGAACGCCATCACCAGCGCGTAGAGCATCAAGTCCGTGCCACGACGCACCCCGAACCAGTTCGCGACCACCGTGGTGTCGTCCGGTCGCAGTACCGCGTAGACGCCGGCCAGCACGAAGAGCACGTAGCCCACCTTGACCCAGGCCCGAGATCGCGGGCTTCGTCGGGACCGCAGCAGGTAGACCAGCAGCGCGATGATCGACCCGATCAACAGCACCTGGATCCAATTCATCGCGCCATCCTTCCCCGCAGAAACCCGTCGAGAATGATGTTGACGCCGTTGAGCATCGGCTGGCCTTTCGACCTCGAATACTCGGTGTAGAGCACCTCGACCGGTTCTTCCGCCACGCGCCAGTGGTTTTCGTCGATCAGCATGATGAACTCGGTGGCGTGGCTCATGCCGTTCATGGTGATGTTGAGCCCGTCGGCCACCGTCTTGTTGAAAACCCGCAGCCCGTTGTTGGTATCGGTCAGACCCAGCCGGCGACCGCGTCGACTCAGCAGCGCCGCCGTCTGCAGCACCACGCGCTTCACTAGCGGCGGTCGGGTGGCAGAAGCCTTGCCCGGGGGGCGGCCGAACCGCGTTCCGATCACAATGTCCACGCCACCCGCGGATAGCCGGTCGACCATGGTGGCCAGGTCTTTGACACGGTGCTGGCCGTCGGCGTCGAAGGTGGCGAAGATCCGGGCCCCGGGCTGCTGGCGGGCGTATTCGACGCCAGTCTGAATAGCGGCGCCTTGGCCGAGGTTCACCGGATGACGCAGTAGGTGGGCTCCGGCACGCAGAGCGATTTCTCCGGTGGCATCGGCGCTGCCGTCATCCACGCAGACGACGTGATCGAACACCGAGCGCACGTCCGCGACGACGTCACCGAAGACGGCGGCTTCGTTGAAGGCGGGAATGACGATCCAGACGTCTGGATAGTGTGCTTCAGGGTTCGTTGCTGCGCTCGGTTTCAAGGCCATTTGAGCCCACAAGGTACACGCTGGTGCCGGCCTGATCAGCCACCCTCAGTGTGTTGGGAGGGTCTGGAGCGTTCCGAGCGCCCCAATGCCAGCAGATGCACGCCGATGCCTACCAGTGGACCGCACAACAGCGCGACGATCGTGCGAGTCTCCAGGTGCAGCGGCAACAGCAGCAACAAACCTGATGCGACGGTCGCGCCGACCCAGCCCAGTGAATAGGCCCGATGCAGTGCCGCGGCTACCGCGGCGGCGCCGGTTAGCGTCAGCATGGCGATCGACACGGCTGCCGCTGTCAGCCAGCCCAGCAATGCCCCGCTGGTCTGGTACTGCTCACCGAACGCGACGCGCAGCACCCAGGGGCCCACCATGGCGGCCGCGAAAACCCCGCCCGCGCCGATGCCGCCGATAAGCGTCGCCGGAGCGGAGAGTGCTCGAATCCGGTCGGCGCGTTCGTCAACGAAATGAGCAATGAGGTTGCCTTGCATCGCCGTCAGCGGCACGAGCAGCGGCGCCCGCGTCAATGTCACCGCCAGGATGATCACGCCGCCCCGCGCGCCCAGCTCATCAGAGGTCAGCTTCAGCAGCACGGGGAACCCCATCACCAGAATTGCGCTGGCGCCTGCCGCTGTGATCGAGTGGCCTGCACCCCTCAAGAAGGTCGCGGTACTGCCAGGGGTCATCAGGCGCGCCGCTGTGCGCGTCGTGGGTGAGACGACCAGCATGATCAGCCAGGCCACCGCGCCCGCCACGGTAGCCCACAAGAACCCGACCAACCCCCAGCTGATCGCGACGGTAGCGACGGCGACGCTCACTCGGATGACGGCGTCGGTCACCATCAGCGCCCCATAGTGCGCCCACCGGTTCGTGCCTGCCAGCATTCCCAGCAGGGTGGCGTGCAGGCAGAACCCTGCGAGCCCAGAACTGAGGAGGCCCACCGATAGCCAGCGCGCTTCGACGAACACTCGTCCGCTCCACAGCGGTGCACTACCGGCGATTCCGATGGCTGCGGCGAGGCCGATAAGCCCGGCGACCCGTAGCGGACGGGTCCGTGATCGGGCGGGGGGCGATAGGGCGTCGACGTACGGCGCCGCGCGGACCTCGCGGGTGGTTTCCTGTAGCAGGCCGTTGGCCGCGCCCGTGACCAGGCCGAACGCACCCCAGAACACCCCGAATATGGAGAAACCGCTGGGTGCCAGGTCGCGAGCGGCCAGATAGATCACGGCGTAGCCGCATATGGCAGTCAGGACGGTAGCGGCGCCGACGCGCGCGACACTGCCGCGTGCGACCGGGCCGCCAGAGGCGCCGGTGGCACCTATGGGGGACGCCGAGCCACCCACCTCCGTCACTGTGGCGACACTTTCGGCCCACTGACCCGATGTATCGCCACAGTTTGAAAATACTCAGCGCATCGCCGGCCGCCACGCCCTGGCAACGATAGGCGGGTAAGCGCGGTCGGCGGTTCCTCCGACGGAACCCGGGGCCACCGGCCGGCGGATCCGCGCGCCATGGCAGCGAGGCCGCTGTCAGGACGCCGATATTGTGAGTGGCTGTCGGAAGGATCCATGAAAACGCTTCGCGTCTTCGGCTTCTCGTTGGCGATAACCGTCGCGGCTCTTGCGTTCGGCTATTGGCACGGCGGGCTCACCGCCCTTTTCTTGCTGGGGGTACTCGCTGTCCTCGAGATCTCACTGTCGTTTGACAACGCCATCATCAACGCGGCGGTGCTGAAACGAATGAGTTCGTTCTGGCGGACGATGTTCCTGACGATCGGCATTCTCATCGCGGTCTTCGGGATGCGGCTGCTATTCCCGCTGCTGATCGTTTGGGTAACCGCTGGCCTCGACCCGGTTCGCGCGATGGTGTTGGCGCTGCATCCGCCGCCCAATGGCGCGATGGAGTTCCCGGACGGCTCGCCGAGCTACGAGAAGCTGATCATGGCGGCACATCCGCAGATCGCCGCATTCGGTGGGTTGTTCCTATTGATGCTGTTTCTGGAGTTCGTCTTCCGTGACCGAGAAATCAAGTGGCTCAAGTGGGTCGAGGCCCCGTTCGCGCGCATCGGGCGCCTGGGTCAGGTGCCGGTGGTGGTCGCCGTCGTCGTACTGGTCGTCGTGGGCACGCAGTTGACGCATTCGGTCGAGGAACGCGCAGCGGTCCTGACGGCCGGGTTGGTGGGTCTGGTGACGTTTCTGTTCGTCGATGGGTTGAGCAGGACATTCCGGCCCGCCGATATCGCGGGCGGGCAGCCAGGGTTCGTGCCGGCCAGCGGCAGGGCCGGACTGACGCTGTTCCTCTACCTGGAGGTGCTCGACGCCTCTTTCTCTTTCGACGGGGTCACCGGAGCCTTTGCGATCACGTCGGATCCGATCATCATCGCTTTGGGCCTGGGTGTGGTGGGCGCTGTGTTCGTCCGCTCTCTCACCATCTATCTGGTCCGCCAGGAAACTTTGGACCGCTACGTGTTCCTGGAACATGGGGCGCACTGGGCGATCGGTGCGCTGGCTCTGATCATGCTGCTATCCATCGATCCCCGACTCGAGGTTCCGGAGGTGGTGACCGCCTCGGTGGGGATGCTGGTCATCGGCGCGGCGCTGGGCTGGAGCATGCTGCGCAATCGGCGGGCCGCCAGGGCGGTTCCGGCCGGTGAAGAACCGACGCAGGATTCGATCAGTGCGCGCTCGTCTTGAACCGCTCGATCGAGCGATTCACCTCGGCCTCGGCTTCGGCGCGGCCGACCCAGTCGGCCGCCTTGACGAACTTTCCGGGCTCCAAGTCCTTGTAATGCACGAAGAAGTGCTTGATCGCGTCTAGTTCGAAGTCCGGAACATCCTCGATGTCCTGGATGTGATCCCATCGATGATCACCCGCGGGGACACACAGCACCTTGTCGTCGCCGCCGGCCTCGTCGACCATCCGGAACATTCCCACCGGCCGCACTTCCACCAGCACCCCCGGGAACAACGGCTGCGGCAACAGGACCAGCGCGTCCAGCGGATCGCCGTCCTCGCCGAGGGTGTCGTCGATGAAGCCATAGTCGGTCGGGTAAGCCATCGGGGTGTAGAGGTAGCGATCCAGTTTCACCCGCCCGGTTTCGTGATCGACCTCGTACTTGTTGCGCTGGCCCTTCGGAATTTCGATGGTCACGTCGAATTGCACGGCGTTAGCTCCTTGTTGCCTGGAGAGGTAGCGGGGTGGGTGGGTGTGTCGGGGCTACACCCTAGTCGGGCGACGGCCCGGGCCGGGACGGCCCGGGCAAGGAGCCCGACAATTCAACCTAGTCGGGCGACGGCCCGGGCCGGGACGGCCCGGGCAAGGAGCCCGACAATTGAACCTAGTCGGGCGACCCGAACCGTGTGACCGGGCCGGCTACGGCCCGGGTAAGGAGCCCGACAATTGAACCTAGTCGGGCGACCCGAACCGTGTGACCGGGCCGGCTACGGCCCGGGTAGGGAGCCCGACAATTGAACCTAGTCGGGCGACCCGAACCGTGTGACCGGGCCGGCTACGGCCCGGGTAAGGAGCCCGACAATTCAACCTAGTCGAGCGGTGCCGTGATGATCCCCCTTGGCTGGTTGGGCACAATGGGCAGGAAAGACAGGAGAGTCAATGGGTCCGACGCGCTGGCGGAGAACCACGCACTTGATCGTCGGGGTGGCGGTGCTGGCGTTTGTTGCCGCGGTGGTGGCAGCCGCCGCGTTCTTCACCACCGGTCGTCATGGAGCTGGCGCGCACGCACCCGTGCCGCCGCCGCGGCCACCGACGGTCAGCCCGGGAGTGACCCCGGTTGCTGACACGGCCCCGACACCTAGCGCCGCGGGTGTGGGAGCAGCGCTGGCCGCGCTGGCGGCCGATCCCAATCTGGGCATGCTGGGCGGGCGGATCAGCGATGCGAAGACCGGGCAAGAGCTCTGGCGGCACTTCGATGACGTGCCCATGGTCCCCGCGTCGACCAACAAGGTCCTGACCGCCGCCGCAGCGTTGCTGACACTCGACCGCCAGGCCAGGATCAGCACGCGTGTGGTTGCCGGCGGCCGCAACGATCGAATGCCTGTTGTGCTCGTCGGTGCTGGGGATCCCACGCTGTCCGCCGCGCCGGCTGGTCAGGAAACGTGGTACCGAGGTGCGGCACGCATCGCTGATCTCGTCGAACAAATCCAGCGCAGCGGCGTGACACCCACGGCGGTGCAGGTAGACATCTCGGCCTTCAGTGGCCCAACGATGGCGCGAGGCTGGGATCCGTACGACGTCGACAACGGTGACATCGCCCCGATCGAGGCCGCGATGATCGATGCGGGTCGTATCCAGCCGACGACGGTCAACTCAAGTCGGTCGCGCACCCCGGCGCTGGACGCTGGGCGCGAGCTGGCCAAGGCTCTCGGTTTAGATCCCCGGGCGGTGAAGATCGCTACCGCCCCGGCCGGCGCGCGGCAGCTCGCTGTGGTGCAGTCAGCGCCAATGATTCAGCGGCTGTCCCAGATGATGAATGCCTCCGACAATGTGTTGGCCGAATGCATTGGCCGGGAGGTGGCGGCGGCCATCAACCGGCCCCGGAGCTTCAGTGGCGCGGTCGACGCGGTGACCAGCCGGTTGAACACCGTGCACGTCGACACCACGGGTGCCGCACTCATGGACTCCAGCGGGTTGTCAGTGGACGACCGGTTGACGGCGCGAACCCTCGACGGTGCGTTGCAGGCCGCGGCGGGACCCGACCAACCTTCGCTGCGACCATTGCTGGATCTGCTTCCGATCGCCGGTGGCAGTGGCACCCTGGGCGACCGCTTCCTCGACCGGGCCAGCTACCTGGGACCGGCTGGATGGTTGCGGGCCAAAACCGGCTCGCTGACCGCGGTCAACGCGCTCGCCGGGGTGGTGACCGACAGCAGCGGACGGGTGCTGACCTTCGCGTTCATCTCCAACGACGCTGGGCCAAATGGTCGCAACGCGATGGATGCCCTGGCCACAAAGCTGTGGTTCTGTGGGTGTGAGTCGTGACCGGATCGTCCGGGCTGACTCTGGGAAATGCCGTCGATTGGCGATTCGCAGCCTCCGTGGGCGCGTGGTTGGCCCGCCCCGCCCCGCCCGTCACCGAGTACACCCGCCGCCACGTAGTCGACGAACTCATGACGGCCGCCGAGAAGGCCGAACCGCCGGTACGTGACGTCACTGGTCTGACCACTGACGGCGTCGTACCGCCAGCCCGTGTCGTCGACCGGCCCGCGTGGATCCAGGCCGCCGCTGAGTCGATGCGGGCGATGACGAACGGGAGCGAGACGCCGCGCGGGTTTTTGACCGGCCGGGTGACCGGCGCGCAAACTGGCGCGGTCCTGGCATTCGTCGCGTCGGGAATTCTCGGCCAGTACGACCCGTTCGGCGCCGCCGACGAAGGCTGTTTATTGCTGGTGTATCCGAACGTGATTGCCGTCGAGCGCCAACTGCGGGTCGAACCGTCTGATTTCCGGATGTGGGTGTGCCTGCATGAGGTCACTCACCGGGTCCAGTTCACCGCCAACCCCTGGTTGTCTGCCTATATGTCGGAAGCGCTCGGGCTTTTGACTCGCGAGCCCGCCGACGACCTCGGGCAGGTCGTCGGCCGGCTGGCTGAGTTCGTCCGCACCCGCAGGGATAATTCGGCCGCGACGGACGATTCCGACGTCCATCCGTCGGGGATTTTGGGCCTGATGCGCGCGCTGCAATCCGAGCCCCAACGCAAAGCCCTGGACCAGCTCTTAGTGCTTGGGACGTTGCTCGAGGGTCACGCTGAACATGTGATGGACGCGGTCGGGCCGATGGTGGTTCCCTCGGTGGCCACCATCCGTCGACGCTTTGACGAGCGCCGGCATCGCAAGCAGCCGCCGTTGCAACGGCTGCTGCGTGCTTTGCTGGGTTTCGACGCCAAACTCAGCCAGTACACCCGGGGCAAGGCATTCGTCGACCATGTAGTGGACCGTGTTGGCATGCAGCGGTTCAACACCATCTGGTCGGGTCCGCAGACCCTGCCGCTGCCTACCGAGATCGAACACCCGCAACGATGGATCGACAGAGTGCTGTAGCGCAGCTGCGAGCGGCTGCCGAGAGGTTCGCCAGGGCGTATCTCGACACCGGCGAGAGATGGTGTGTGGCACTCTCCGGTGGTCCGGATTCGCTGGCACTCACCGCCGTAGCGGCCCGGTTGCTACCCACCACCGCCCTGATCGTGGACCATGGTCTGCAGGCGGACTCGGCCGCGGTCGCCGAAACTGCCCGGGCGCAAGCAATCTCATTGGGATGTGTTGGCACACAGGTACTTCGCGTTGAGGTTGGCTGCCCATCGGCCGGCTCATCGGGTGCGCCAGGCGGCCTGGAGGCGGCGGCGCGCACCGTTCGCTACGCCGCGCTGGAGGCGAACCGGGACGGTCCGGTGTTGTTGGCCCACACGCTCGACGATCAAGCCGAGACGGTGTTGTTGGGGCTGGGCCGTGGTTCGGGGCCACGATCGATCGCGGGCATGCGCCCGTTCGATGACCCGTGGTGCCGGCCGCTGCTTAGTGTGCGCCGCGCTGTCACGCACGACGCCTGTCGGGAGTTAGGTTTGACGGCCTGGCAGGATCCGCACAACACCGACCGGCGGTTCACCAGAACTCGGTTGCGCCACGAGGTACTGCCGTTGTTGGAGAACGTGTTGGGCGGGGGCGTAGCGGAGGCGCTGGCGCGTACGGCGACGGCGTTGCACGAAGACAACGAGCTGCTCGACACGATCGCCGCGCAAGCGTTGCCCGGCGCGGTGACCGAGATCGGGTTGAGCGTGCCCGCGCTAATTGTGCTGCCGGGCGCGGTGCGGCGTCGGGTGATTCGTGGCTGGCTGCTCGACGGCGGCGCGACCGGGTTGACTGACAAGCACATCCGAGGTGTGGAGACTTTGGTGACCGCCTGGCATGGTCAGGGCGGAGTGGCGGTCGGATCCACATTGCGCCGCCAGCGGTTGGTCGCGGGCCGGCACAACGACACGCTGACGTTGCGACCGCAGCCGGTGACCCGATGATGCCTAGCTGCGCGCGCGAATCGGGGGGCTGGCGTTGGTTGTTCACTCGGTGGCGTGGCACGCTGTGGACGTGACCCAGAGCTCCTCGGCCATTACCCCGGCACCGGCAGCGGAGCTGTACCCGGGGGATATCAAGTCGGTCCTGCTCACGTCGGAGCAGATTCAAGCGCGCATCGTCGAGCTCGGCGCGCAAATCGGTAACGATTACCGGATGCTGTCGGCCGACACCGGCCAAGATCTGCTGTTGATCACGGTCTTAAAGGGCGCGGTCCTCTTCGTTACGGACTTGGCCCGGGCGATTCCGCTGCCGACCCAGTTCGAGTTCATGGCGGTGAGCTCCTACGGATCCTCGACATCCTCGTCCGGTGTGGTGCGCATCCTCAAAGATCTCGATCGCGACATCCACGGTCGCGACGTCTTGATCGTGGAGGACGTGGTCGACTCGGGCCTGACGCTTTCGTGGCTGTCGCGGAATCTGACGAGCCGGAATCCGCGTTCTTTGCGCGTGTGCGCGCTGCTGCGCAAGCCCGACGCGGTACGCGCCAATGCTGAAATTGCCTACGTGGGGTTCGACATCCCCAACGACTTCGTCGTGGGCTATGGCCTGGACTACGACGAGCGCTACCGCGACCTGTCGTACATCGGGACTCTTGACCCCAAGATCTACGAGTGAGCGCCAGGCGGCGTTAGTTCAACTCCCACACCACGTTCACAGAGAAAGCCACCGCTTGCTGACCGGGTTCTAGCGGGACTTCGGTCATTGCCCGGGGCGCCGGAGCGCCCTCGGCGGGCGCGGCGCCGGTCGCCTCCGAGATGGAAAGCACGTCGCCCAGTCTCAGACCAGACAGCTGAGCGTATTGCTCAGCGCGGCTCTTGGCGTCCTCGAAAGCGCGTGCCCTCGCCTCTGTGACCAGTTTCGAGTCGTCAGCGATCGAGTAGCTAACGGAGCTGATCCGCGCAGCGTCGCCTCCGGTGCTAACGATGAGCTCCAGCAGCCGCGATGCTGCATCGGGCGGGTGAATCTTGATCTCCAGGGCGTTGTCGGCGCGGTAGCTGGTGATGGTGGCGGTTCCGGATGGCTCGGAATCGCCGTACTGCGGCTGCAGGCTCACCCGGGTAGTGCGGATGTCCTTGCGGTCCATTCCAGCGCCGACCAGTGCATCGATCACCGCGCGCTGGCGGTCGTTGGCCTGATTCATCGCGGTGGTGGCGTCTGGCGCGATGAATTCGATGCCGACGTCGGCGGTCAGGGTGTCGGGGACGCCCTGAACCTGTCCTGACCCACGCACGGTGACGTGACGCGGCTTGGCCGCCGGCGGTTCGGAGCTGTGCGAATCGCACCCCGACAACGCCGTCATGGCCAATCCTGCGGCCATCGTTGCCATGATTCGGCGCCCATACGCGCGGGTTCTTGCTCTGGTCGGCATGAGTTTCAACCCTAACGGGCGCCGATGGTGGGGACGTCGGCTGCGCCGGTGCGGCGAAGGCGCACGCCGTGGGGAGGCCGGGTGTGGCCATCAAAGGCCATTGATGGCCATTGACGGCCATTGACGGCGTCCATCCGATCGGGTGCAACCTCTGGTTCACCGGAGTTTGCTAAGTCGTTCGCTCCTCGATAGCTCCCGTTACCTTCCCCTACGCAGACTGGAGCGCGGCGGCGCCTTGGCGTCCTTTGCCGCGACGGTGAACCGAGCGGCCTGAGAGAGAAACAGTTGGTTGCCCTTGAGCGATCAGTGCGAGGCGGCGGTGCCGCCGGCGGTTCTCGGTGGGCATTGCCCTGGGCCAGGCGCCCCGATAGCTAGCCGACGAGCGCCGTGCTCGTCTTGCGCCGCAACGCGCCCTGTTGCCCGCAGTGCCACCGCCGCACCGGCCGTTTTGCCATCTCAGATCACGCTGAATCGGTAGAGAAGATCCACGAAAGGGGGCTTATACCGCCAATCGAGCTCATAGTCCAGTGTATTTGGCAAGGACATTTGATTTCCAAAAAAATAACAATGAGTACAACTGTCGACTCTCCTGTGAACAGTTGTAAGGGTTCCTGTGTGTTTCCTTGATAGGGGCCTAGTGTGACTGCGAGCTTGTGGGTGGCCGACGCGCTACCCACAGCCGGGTGTTGCTAGGTGCTATCGAGGTGCTATCAGGGAGGTAAGCAAATGTCGATCGTGTTCGCCCAGCCGGAGATGCTGGATGCGACCGCTGGGGAACTGCACTCCATCACCGCGGGGGTGCGTGCTGGGAATTCGGCTGCGGCAGGCCCGACAACCGGGGTGCTTCCTGCTGCCGCTGACTTGGTGTCGTTGCTGACTGCCACACAGTTCGCCCAGCATGGAGAGCTCTATCAGGCCGTTGGTGCACAAGCTGCAGCGGTCCAGGAGCAGTTGGCCACGGTGTTGGGTGTCAGCGCTGGTTCGTATGCGGCCACCGAGGCTGCCAACGCGGCCACGATCGCGTAGGGGGCCAGTCGTGTTGGATTTCGCGATGTTGCCCCCGGAGGTCAACTCCGGGTTGATGTATTCGGGCGCGGGCTCGGGTCCGATGCTGGCAGCGGCGTCGGCCTGGGAGGGGCTGGCCGCTGAACTGCGCACCTCGGCGTCGTTGTACGGGGTGCTGGTCGAGGGCTTGACCGACGCGTCCTGGTTGGGTCCGTCGGCGGCGGCGATGGTTGCCGCGGCGATGCCGCAGGTGGCGTGGCTGGGCAATACTGCCGGGCAGGCTGAGCAGGCCGCAGCGCAGGCGATCGCTGCCGCGGGTGCCTATGAGGCGGCGTTCGCGGCGACGGTGCCGCCGCCGGAGATCGCGGCTAATCGGGCGTTGTTGACCGGGCTGCTATCGACGAACTTCCTTGGGCAGAACACCGCGGCGATCGCGGCCACCGAGGCGGAATATGGCGAAATGTGGGCTCAGGATGCCGCCGCGATGTATGGATATGCGGGTGAGTCTGCGGCGGCGGCGCAGTTGTCACCGTTTAACCCCGCAGCGCCGACGGTTGACCTGGCCGCGTTGGGTAATCAGGCCGCGTCGGTGGCCCAGGCGGTCAACACGTCCGCGACCGCACAGGCCATCACCGACATCCCCAAGGCGCTGTCGGGGTTGGCTGGCTTCACCAATGAGCCGCCGTGGCTTACTGATCTCGCCGGTGCGCTCGGTCTGAGCGGGCACACCTGGAACGCGACCGGGGACGGGTTTATCGTCAACGGCCTGCTTGGCGATGTGGTACACGGCCTGACCGGCTCACCCGAACTCGACGGCAGCTCGATGGCGGACACCTTCGCTAGATGGGTTTCCCCTGCGCGGCTCATGGTTACCCAGATGAAGGACTATTTCGGGCTCGCCCACGACCTGCCCAAGTGGGCCGGGGAGGGTGCCAAGGCCGCCGCAGAAGCCGCCGTGGCGGCTCCGGCCGCGATTCCGGCTGCGGCTCTTTCGAGTACGGGGCTGGGCGGGGTTGCCGGTGCTGTGGGTAACGCGGCGTCTGTCGGCGGGTTGTCGGTTCCGGTGTCGTGGGCCGGTACGGCCCCGGCGGCGGCGACTCCGGCGGTGTTGGCGTCGGCCACCAATGGTATGGGGGCCGCTGCGGCTGTTGGTGAATCGTCACACGCGTTTGGCGGGGTGCCCATGATGGGTAGTGGCGCCGGGCGTGGGTTCAACAACTTCGCGGCGCCTCGGTACGGCTTCAAGTTCAGCGTGCTCACGCAGCCGCCGGCCGGGGGATAAGAGACAGATTCGGTCATCACACATTGTCCGCTTGACGTGGATGGGAGCTCGTTGGGTGGCCAATCGGGCCACTGAAAGCCTTTGTTGCTCAGTGCTATCGAGGTCTTGACAGGGAGGAAAGCAAATGTCGATCGTATTCGCCCAGCCGGAGATGCTGGATGCGACCGCTGGGGAACTGCACTCCATCACCGCGGGGGTGCGTGCTGGAAATTCGGCTGCGGCAGGCCCGACAACCGGGCTGCTTCCTGCTGCCGCTGATTTGGTGTCGTTGTTGACGGCCACACAGTTCGCCCAGCATGGGGAGCTGTATCAGGCCGTTGGTGCACAAGCTGCAGCGGTCCAGGAGCAGTTGGCCACGGTGTTGGGTGTCAGCGCTGGTTCGTATGCGGCCACCGAGGCTGCCAACGCGGCCACGATCGCGTAGGGGGCCAGTCGTGTTGGATTTCGCGATGTTGCCCCCGGAGGTCAACTCCGGGTTGATGTATTCGGGGCCGGGCTCGGGTCCGATGCTGGCTGCGGCGTCGGCCTGGGACGGGCTGGCCGCTGAACTGCGCACCTCGGCGTCGTCGTTCGGGGCGCTGGTGGAGGGCTTGACCGACATATCGTGGTTGGGTCCGTCGGCGGCGGCGATGGCGGCTGCGGCGACGCCGCAGGTGGCGTGGCTGGGCAATGCTGCCGGGCAGGCTGAGCAGGCCGCCGAGCAGGCGATGGTGGCCGCGGGTGCCTATGAGGCGGCGTTCGCGGCGACGGTGCCGCCGCCGGAGATCGCGGCTAATCGAGCGTTGTTGATGGCGCTGCTGGCGACGAATTTCCTTGGGCAGAACACCGCGGCGATCGCGGCCACCGAGGCGGAATATGCCGAAATGTGGGCTCAGGATGCCGCCGCGATGTATGGGTATGCCGGCGCGTCTGCGGCCGCGGCGCAGTTGTCACCGTTCAACCCGGCAGCGCCAACGGTTAACCTGTCCGCGTTGGGTAATCAGGCCGCGTCAGTGGCCCAGGCGGTCAACACGTCCGCGACTGCGCAGGCCATCACCGACATCCCCAAGGCGCTGTCGGGGTTGGCCGGGTTCACCAATGAGCCGCCGTGGCTTACTGATCTCGCCGGTGCGCTCGGTCTGAGCGGACACACCTGGAACGCCAACGGTGACGGGATCATTGTCAACGGCCTGCTTGGCGATGTGGTGCACGGTCTGACCGGCTCACCCGAACTCGACGGCAGCTCGATGGCCGACGCGTTCAGGCAATGGGTTGGTCCGGCGCGGCTCATGGTTACCCAGATGAAAGACTATTTCGGGCTCGCCCACAATCTGCCCAAGTGGGCCGGGGAGGGTGCCAAGGCCGCCGCAGAAGCCGCCGTGGCGGCTCCGGCCGCGATTCCGGCTGCTCTTTCGAGTACGGGGCTGGGCGGGGTTGCCGGTGCCGTGGGTAACGCGGCGTCGGTCGGCGGGTTGTCGGTTCCGGCGTCGTGGGCGGGTACGGCCCCGGCGGCGGCGACTCCGGCGGTGTTGACGTCGGCCACCAACGGCCTGGGGGCCGCTGCGGCTGTTGGTGAATCGTCGCACGCGTTTGGTGGGTTGCCGATCATGGGCAGTGGCGCCTCGCGTGGGTTCAACAACTTCGCGGCGCCTCGGTACGGCTTCAAGTTCAGCGTGCTCACGCAGCCGCCGGCCGGGGGATAACGCGCCCGGATGTCCATCAGACAGGCGGGATAGGACGACGTATGTGTTCGCCGACGCCGGATGTGCGCGGCGATCCATGTGAGGGCTGGGCCGCATGACCGAAAGGGGAGATGCTCTCGACCTAGCAGTGAATAACCCTCAGATACAACGACTTTAACGATTCTAGGGAGAGATTTCGGTGACAACGCGTTTTATGACCGACCCGCATGCGATGCGGGACATGGCGGGCCGCTTTGAGGTGCACGCCCAGACAGTGGAGGACGAGGCCCGCCGGATGTGGGCATCCGCGCAGAACATCTCGGGTGCGGGATGGCGCGGTCTGGCCGAGGCGACGTCGATGGACACCATGACGCAGATGAACACGGCCTTCCGCAACATCGTGAACATGCTTCACGGGGTGCGCGACGGTCTGGTGCGCGACGCGAATCACTACGAGCAGCAAGAGCAGTCGTCGCAACAAGTCCTTAGCAGCTAGCCCACCAGCGTCGAGTCAGGAGGACAACACCAATGACCATCAATTACCAGTTCGGCGATGTCGACGCCCATGGCGCGTTGATTCGCGCGCAGGCCGCATCGTTGGAGGCCGAGCACCAGGCCATCGTTCGCGATGTGCTGGCTGCTGGTGACTTTTGGGGCGGCGCCGGTTCGGTGGCGTGCCAGGAGTTCATCGCCCAGTTGGGTCGTAACTTCGCGGTGATCTACCAGCAGGCCAACGCCCACGGGCAGAAGGTGCAAGCCGCCGGCAACAACATGGCGAGCACCGACAGCGCCGTCGGCTCCAGCTGGGCTTAGTCCGGCGCCTATGGCGTAACGAGAATCTTGCAATGCCGGTCGGGGTCGGTGAGGTCGTCAAAGGCCGCGCCGACCCCGTCCAGGTCAACCTCCCCGGTGATCACCGGAGTCACGTCGATGTCACCCTCGGCGATCGCGTGGAGCGAGGCCGCGAACTCGTCGGGGGTGTAAGCCAGCACGAACTGCACATTGATTTCTTTGGCGATCGCGAAGAACGGGTGCACGGTGTCGGCTTGCATACACACCCCGGCAACGATCAACCGGGTACCGGGCCGCGCCCGCAGCAAGACGTCGTCAATGATCCCGGGTACCCCGACCGCCTCGAATACTACGGCCTGTTTGGTGGTATCGAATGGCGAGCCTTGCTGTGGATCCAGCGTCTCGTGGGCTCCCATGATTCTGGCAAGTTCGCGCCGTGCTGGCGAAAAATCAACTGCGACAATAGTTTCAATGCCACGCGCCCGAAGGGCTGCCACGATGGCAATGCCGATAGGTCCGCAGCCAAGAACCAGCGCAGCTTCCCCAGCGGCTATGTTCGATTTGTTCACGGCATGTAGCCCGACCGCCATCGGCTCCGTGAGCGCCGCATGTTTGACGTCGAGGCCGTTGGGGATCGGCAGCAGCAGCGGCGCAGAAAGTAACATCCGCTCGGCGTAGCCGCCGACGGTGCGGTTGCTGGACAGAATCGGCTCGGCGCCTTTGGCGGACAGCAACACCGGAATCGACGTCACTGGCGTTCCTGGGCCATAGGTGTCGGTATCGGGTCCCGCCTCGACGACTTCGGCGGCGAACTCGTGACCCATAAACACGTCGCGGTTCAGATCAACTGCTAGGCCGCCGAACGCGCCGTCACCTGCCATTCGATCGGTCAGCGCCAGCATCTCGGCGCCGTGAGACGCGAAATGCAGATCAGATCCGCAGATTCCGCACGCTCGCACAGCGACCAGCACCTGCCCCGGTCCGGGTACGGGTTCGGGAACGTCGTCGCGGTAGGCCATGTGGCCGTCGCGCAGCACCGCGGCGCGCATCAGCTGCTCTCTGCGTCGTGCTCGGCCACATGCTCGGTAATGGCCTTCACCACGGCCTCACCGGCCCGGCCGATCAACTGATCACGTTTACGGCTAGCCCATTCGTGAGAAGAACGCGCTGCGTCCAGCTGTCCCTTGAAGTGGGGAATCACTTTGCGGGCGAACAGATCATAGGAGTGGAATGTCGCTTTCGGCGACGCCCAGTCGTGGCCGAGTAGCAACAGCGTCCCGAACCCGCCGGAGCGCTCCAGCAGGTCTTCGATGTGAGCGATCGCATCGTCAGGTGTACCGATGCAGCAGTTTCCCTTGGCTGCATACTCTTCGACGAACTCGCGAGGTGACCGTTCGCCTTCGATGTTCTCGGACAGCGGGACGAACCCTGCGGCACCGAAGTAGTTGGCGAAATCCCGCAACCCGTAGATGCAATCGTCAACAGCCGCATCGCGGGTGTCCGACAAGTGCATGATGCTCAGCACGCGCCAGTCGGTGCGGTCCGGCTCTGTGCGGCCCGCTTTGTCGGCCTGTTCACGCACGACTTCCCAAGTGTTCTCCAAGGCCGCGTACCCGCCGGGCACTGACATTGACAGTGACAGCAGCGAGGTGCCCATAGAACCGGCCAGCCGCGGACCGGATGGCGAAATCATTGCCGCGGTGGCGATTTCCGGATACGGCCAGGTGTAGGGCCGGATATGCAACTGCGCGTCGCGCAGGGTGAACCAGTCGGAGTGGCGATCGATCCGCTCGTCTGGCGCGGCGCGGAAAAGCGCCAGAATCGCTTCCAGGGACTCCTGCATCATCCGTCGTTGCTCGACCGGGTCGATACCCATCATGTAGGCGTCCGACGGCAGCGCCCCGGGTCCGGTGCCGAACATCACCCGACCGCGCGTCAGATGGTCGAGTAGCACCCAACGGTCGGCCACCATCAGCGGATGGTGATAGGGCAGGGAAACCACGCCAGTCCCCAGCCGGATGTGTTTGGTGCGTTCCGCCGCCGCCGCGATAAAAACCTCCGGGCAGGCGATCAGTTCGTAGCCGCCGGAGTGGTGCTCGCCGAACCAGGCTTCGTCGAAGCCCAGCCGATCGAGCGCAACGACGCGATCCATATCGTATTCCAAAGCCACCGTTGGGGATTGGCCGACGGGGTGAAACGGTGTGATGAACATACCGAAACGCAGGGGTGCAGCTATCACCACTGCACTCCGTTGAGGAACTCGAGAAGTGTTGCGTTCACTTCCTCAGGCCGCTCCTGTTGCAGCCAGTGCCCAGCGCCCTCGATCATCACCTGACTGTACGGACCGCTGACCACCTGCGAAGCGCGGTCGGTGCGCGTGAACGACAGCACCGGGTCGGCGGTGCCCGCAACGAACAGCGACGGCACCGAGATGGTGGCATCGGCGACTTCGGCGGTTGTTTCCCAATTGCGGTCGAAGTTGCGATACCAATTCAGGCCGCCGGTAAAGCCGGTACGGGTGAATTCGCTGATGTAGTGGTCGAGTTCCTCTTGGCTGATCCACGCCGGCAGAGCTTCCGGTTCGGGCAGCCGATCAATGAAGCCCTCCGGGCCCGGGGCGAGCATCCGCATCGCGGCATCCTGGTCGGGTGTCTGCAAACCGCCGATCATCCGGCGCATCGTGCGCGCGGGATCTCCGCCTAGCTCGGCGTCGGCGACACCCGGCTGCTGAAAATAGAGCATGTAGAAGAAATTCTCACCGAACGTTGCCCGTAGCGCCCGTGTCGGTGGCATCTTGGCGCGAGGCAGAGGCGGGACACTCAGCGCCGCGACCGCGGCGACCCGATCGGGGTGCAGCAGTGGCGCATTCCATACGACGATGGCCCCCCAGTCGTGCCCAACCCAGGCGGCCCGCTCGGCACCGACGTCATCGAGCAGACCCACCAGGTCGGCGGTCAACTCGTGAATGTCGTAGGCCTCGATCTGGTCGGGACGAGATGAGCCGCCATAGCCGCGTTGATCGGGAGCCAGCACGTGGTAGCCCGCGTCGGCGAGGACCCGAATCTGGTGGCGCCACGAGTACGCCAGTTCGGGAAAGCCGTGAGCCAGAATCAGCACAGGTGCGCCGCGCTCGCCCGCCTCCATCACTC
Organism: Mycobacterium spongiae; assembly: GCF_018278905.1. Classification (NCBI taxonomy): domain Bacteria; kingdom Bacillati; phylum Actinomycetota; class Actinomycetes; order Mycobacteriales; family Mycobacteriaceae; genus Mycobacterium; species Mycobacterium spongiae. The sequence continues at coordinate 5,154,065 of NZ_CP046600.1, read as the reverse complement.
GTAGCTGCACGCCGTTGGTGTGAACTAGTCGTTCAGTCCCATAAAGATGTGAAGGCATCGTCTCACCAAATCACAACGGCATCGGGCTGAGAAGGGTTCGTTGCTGTTTACAACCGGGCTGCTCGGTTTCTCGAGTGTGACGCCAGTGTCACCGTCGGTGTCCGCCGTTGCGATAGCGTCACGCTCGGTGTCCAGGGCGGATTTTTCCCGCTGGGATCACAACGGGAACTCCGGTCGTTGTTTGGGCAGACGGTGGCGACCCGCTGCGCTCCGGCCCGAATTGCCCGGGCCGGAGCTGGCGATCGCCACGGGATGAGATGGTGGCGACCCGCTGCGCTCCGGCCCGAATTGCCCGGGCCGGAGCTGGCGATCGCCACGGGATGAGATGGTGGCGACCCGCTGCGCTCCGGCCCGAATTGCCCGGGCCGGAGCTGGCGATCGCCACGGGATGAGATGGTGGCGACCCGCTGCGCTCCGGCCCGAATTGCCCGGGCCGGAGCTGGCGATCGCCACGGGATGAGATGGTGGCGACCCGCTGCGCTCCGGCCCGAATTGCCCGGGCCGGAGCTGGCGATCGCCACGGGCGGTAACCTGGACTTTTCTACATGCGTGTATCGGGAAGGACGTGGCCGGGCGCGGCCGATGATCGATGAACCGAAGAAACGTGATTCGCCTCGTCACGGCGATAGCCGTAGTTGTGGTGCTGGGCTGGTCGTTTTTCCATTTCAGCGACGACACCCGCGGTTTCAAGCCCGTGGACACCTCGGTGGCGATGGCGCAGATCAACAGCGACAACGTCAAGAGCGCCCAGATCGACGATCGCGAGCAACAACTGCGGCTGACCCTCAAGAAGGGCAATAACGACACCGGGGATTCCGACAAGATCATCACCAAGTACCCAACCGGGTACGCCGTCGATTTGTTCAACGCCTTGACCGCTAAAAACGCGGCGGTCAGCACCGTCGTCAATCAAGGCAGCGTCCTGGGGGAGTTGCTGGTCTACCTGCTGCCCCTGCTGTTGCTCGTGGGTCTGTTTGTCATGTTCTCGCGTATGCAGGGCGGTGCCCGGATGGGCTTCGGCTTCGGCAAGTCCCGGGCCAAGCAGCTGTCCAAGGACATGCCCAAGACCACCTTCGCCGACGTGGCGGGCGTCGACGAGGCGGTCGAGGAGCTCTACGAGATCAAGGACTTTCTGCAGAACCCGTCGCGATATCAAGCGTTGGGCGCCAAGATCCCCAAAGGCGTGTTGCTCTACGGCCCCCCGGGAACGGGCAAGACACTCCTGGCCCGCGCCGTCGCAGGTGAGGCGGGAGTTCCTTTCTTCACGATCTCCGGATCCGACTTCGTTGAGATGTTCGTCGGGGTCGGTGCCTCGCGCGTGCGTGACCTGTTCGAGCAGGCCAAGCAGAACAGCCCGTGCATCATCTTCGTCGACGAGATCGACGCTGTCGGCCGCCAGCGCGGTGCCGGGCTGGGCGGTGGTCACGACGAACGAGAGCAGACCCTCAATCAGCTGCTGGTCGAGATGGACGGTTTCGGCGATCGCGCTGGCGTCATCCTCATCGCTGCCACCAACAGGCCCGACATCCTGGATCCGGCGTTGTTGCGGCCCGGCCGCTTCGATCGACAGATCCCGGTGTCCAACCCTGACCTGGCGGGTCGCCGCGCGGTGCTGCGGGTCCATTCCAAGGGCAAGCCGATAGGCCCCGACGCCGACCTCGACGGCCTGGCCAAGCGGACGGTCGGCATGACCGGCGCCGACCTGGCCAACGTCATCAACGAGGCCGCCCTACTCACCGCCCGGGAGAACGGCACCGTGATCACCGGTCTCGCGTTGGAGGAGGCGGTGGACCGGGTAATTGGCGGTCCACGGCGCAAGGGCCGGGTCATTAGCGAGCACGAGAAGAAGATCACCGCCTATCACGAGGGCGGGCACACGCTGGCGGCTTGGGCCATGCCCGATATCGAGCCCATCTACAAGGTGACGATCCTGGCTCGTGGACGTACCGGCGGGCATGCGGTCGCAGTGCCTGAAGAAGACAAGGGACTAAAGACTCGCTCGGAGATGATTGCCCAGCTGGTATTCGCGATGGGAGGACGGGCCGCCGAAGAGCTGGTGTTTCGCGAGCCCACAACGGGCGCGGTGTCCGACATCGAGCAGGCAACCAAGATTGCGCGCGCGATGGTCACCGAATTTGGGATGAGTTCCAAGCTCGGCGCGGTTAAGTACGGTTCCGAACACGGTGACCCGTTCCTCGGCCGCACCATGGGAACGCAGGCGGATTACTCTCACGAGGTCGCTCGCGAAATCGACGAAGAGGTCCGCAAGCTCATCGAGGCGGCACACACCGAAGCGTGGGAAATCCTCACCGAATACCGCGACGTGCTCGACACGTTGGCCGGCGAGCTGTTGGAAAAAGAAACTCTGCACCGGCCTGAGTTGGAGGGGATCTTCGGCGACGTCGAAAAGCGGCCTCGGCTCACCATGTTCGACGATTTCGGGGGCCGTATCCCGTCGGACAAGCCGCCGATCAAGACCCCCGGGGAGCTGGCGATCGAGCGCGGGGAGCCCTGGCCGCAGCCGGTTCCCGAGCCGGCGTTCAAGGCCGCTATCGCCCGCGCGACGGAGGCCGCCGAGGCCGCGCAAGCGGAAACCGACCGCACCGGGCACGGCGCCAACGGTTCGTATGGTGGATCGGGCGTGGATGGGTCCGCTGAACGTCAGCACGGTGCCACGCGGCCCGATTACGGTGCTCCGGCAGGCTGGCACGCGCCCGGCTGGCCGCCGCAATCATCGAATCGGCCGCCGAATGGGCCGGAACCGGCCCCAGGCTATCCGGTACAACCGGGCCAGGCCTCCCCGTCCTACACGGCGCCCGATCGACTCACACGGGACGCTGACGAGTGCTCCGAACAACAGGACAGGGATGTGAGTCGATCCAATCCGCCGGCCCATAGCTGACGAACGGAGGATTCGATGACGCGGATGGATTCGGGCACTGCACCCGCGCCTGCGCGGGTTTTCGACCAGCAACGCGCCGAGTCCGCCGTCCGTGAGCTGCTGTATGCGCTCGGCGAAAACCCGGATAGGGATGGTCTGCGTGAGACACCGGCCCGCGTGGCACGCGCATACCGCGAGATGTTCGCAGGTCTCTACCGGGACCCCGACTCGGTTCTCAACACGATGTTCGACGAAGAACACGATGAGCTGGTCGTCGTCAAGGAAATCCCGTTGTACTCCACCTGCGAGCACCACTTGGTGTCGTTTCATGGTGTCGCTCACGTCGGCTACATCCCCGGCGATGACGGTCGGGTGACCGGGTTGTCGAAGATCGCACGGCTGGTCGACCTGTATGCCAAGCGGCCCCAGGTTCAGGAGCGGCTCACCAGCCAGATCGCGGACGCCTTGGTGACCAAGCTGGATCCGCGCGGGGTCATCGTCGTGGTCGAGGCCGAGCACCTGTGCATGGCGATGCGTGGGGTTCGCAAACCTGGAGCTACCACCACGACCTCCGCGGTCCGTGGTCAGTTCAAGACCAATGCCGCGTCTCGAGCTGAAGCGCTCGACCTGATGCTTCATAAGTGAGTCAAGCTCCTGTGCGGGTAATGGGGGTTCTGAACGTCACCGAAGATTCGTTCTCCGATGGCGGGCGCTATCTGGATGCCGACGATGCTGTTCGGCACGGACTGGCATTAGCGGCCGAGGGCGCCGGAATCATCGACGTCGGGGGTGAGTCGACGCGCCCCGGGGCCACTCCGGTTGACCCTCGGGTCGAGATCGCGCGGGTCGTACCCGTGGTCAAAGAACTGGTCGCGCAGGGTATCGCCGTCAGCATAGACACCATGCACGCTGCTGTCGCGGTGGCGGCGGTGGAATGTGGCGCCACAGTCGTCAACGACGTGTCGGGTGGACGGGCCGATCCGGCGATGGCCGCCGTGGTGGCCGAAGCCGGGGTGAGTTGGGTATTGATGCACTGGCGGTCGGCCTCCTCGGACGACCCCCATCGGGTTCCGGACTACGACGACATCGTGGCCGAAGTGCGCGCCGACCTGCTTGCCTGCGCCGACGACGCGGTTGCCGCCGGTGTGGACCCTGCCAAACTGGTGATCGATCCTGGGCTTGGATTCGCCAAATCGGCGAACCACAATTGGCAGCTGCTGCATGCCCTGCCGGACCTGGTCGCCACCGGGATCCCAGTATTGCTGGGTGCCTCCCGTAAACGCTTTGTCGGAGCACTCCTGGCGGGACCTGATGGCGTCTCGCGACCGCCTGACGGCCGCGAGACGGCTACAGCAGTGATCTCCGCCCTGGCTGCTCTGCAGGGCGTCTGGGGCGTGCGTGTGCATGATGTGCGGGCATCGGTCGATGCCCTCAAGGTTGTCGAAGCGTGGTGTCGAGGTAAGGACTGACGCGATGGCTGACCGAATCGAGTTGCGTGGGCTAACCGTGCATGGCCGGCACGGGGTCTACGAAGGCGAGAGAGTCGCTGGGCAGGAGTTTGTCGTCGATGTGACGCTGTGGATTGACCTGGCCGATGCGGCCAAGAGCGACGATCTGGCCGACACCTATGACTACGCCCAGCTGGCCTCGCGGGCAGCCGAGATCGTCTCAGGCCCCGCGCGGAATCTGATCGAGACCGTCGGCGCCGAGATCGCCGACGATGTCATGGACGATCAGCGGGTGCATGCCGTGGAGGTAGTGGTGCACAAACCGCAGGCTCCGATTCCCCAGACGTTCACCGACGTCGCCGTGGTGGTCCGCCGGTCGCGGCGAGGCGGTCGCGGTTCAATAGTTCCCGCAGGCGGCGCCGTATGACCCAGGTGGTTCTGTCCATCGGCTCCAACGTGGGTGACCGGCTAGCGCGGCTGCAGTCCGTCGTTGACGGTCTGCGGGATGTCCTGGTGGCGGTATCTCCGATCTATGAGACGGCCCCATGGGGGGGAGTGGAGCAGGGACCGTTTCTCAACGCGGTGCTCATCGCCGACGACCCGGCCCGTGACGGGCGAGCCTGGCTACGGCGGGCTCAAGCGTTCGAGCGTGCGGCGGGGCGCGTGCGCGGCGCGCGCTGGGGCCCGCGCAGTCTCGACGTCGACCTGATTACATGCAAACGAGGTCCCAGGCTCGGCGAGCCCGCGGCTGGTCCCGTTGAGATGATCGTGCGCGAACCCAACTTGACGCTGCCCCACCCCCTAGCTCATCTCAGAGCGTTCGTGATGATCCCGTGGCTGGCCGTGGACCCCGCTGCTGAGCTGACGGTCGGCGGGTGCCCGCAATCCGTCGCACAGCTGTTGGCCGAGGTCGATCCGTCCGATCGGGAAAGCGTGCGGGCATCCGAGCTGCGGTTGCGCCTGAATGGAAGACCGACGTCCAACCCCAGACCCGAGGAATGATGGGACCGACTCGGAAGCGTGACCTGGCCGCCGGGGTGGTCGGGGCTGCGATTGCGGGTTATCTGCTGGTGGTTGCGCTATACCGGTGGTTTCCGCCGATCACGGCCTGGACCGGCTTGTCGCTGCTCGGGGTCGCGATCGCCGAGGCACTGTGGGGGCGTCATGTGCGTGCCAAGATCAACGATGGCGAGATCGGAGATGGGCCTGGTTGGCTGCACCCGCTCGCGGTAGCCCGCAGTCTGATGATTGCCAAGGCGTCGGCCTGGGTGGGTTCTGTGGTATTGGGTTGGTGGATCGGCGTGCTGGTGTACTTCCTGCCACGGAGGTCCTGGCTGCGGGTGGCCGCGGAGGACACCCCGGGCACCGTGGTGGCGGCCGTCTGCGCGTTGGCTCTGGTGGTGGCCGCGCTGTGGTTGCAACATTGCTGTAAGTCTCCCCAGGATCCCACCGAGCACGGCGAGGCCGCAGAAAGCTGGGACGCCGGGTGACGATGCGACCGCTCCCTGGGGAAGACGTAGCCGGGCAGCTCTTGCATTTCGGCGACGTTGCTGGCCGCAACGTTGCGCCAGAAACATGCTGTATAAGACCCGGGTAGGGGGCTTCCGAGCGCGTTGCTTACGCGCATACGACTTGGCGGAGAATCGCCGGACCGGCGCGACACGCGGATCGACTTCGCCCAGGTACAGTCAGGCCATGACCGTCCTGTCCCGCGGCGCCCGGGTCCGGCGCGGCGGCCGGAGACCGGGTTGGGTTCTCTTGACGACGTTGCTGGTTCTCGCGATTGGAGCCAGTTCCGGACTGGTTTTCACCAATCGGGTGGAGCTTCTCAAGCTTGCCGTGGTTTTGGCGCTCTGGGCCGCGGTCGCCGGTGCATTCGTGTCGATGGTCTACCGCCGGCAGGCCGACGCTGACCGATCCCGCGTGCATGATCTCAAGCTGGTCTACGACCTTCAGCTGGACCGCGAAATCTCGGCGCGGCGCGAGTACGAGCTGAGCGTGGAATCGCAGCTGCGCCGCGAGCTGGCTTCCGAATTGCGTGGCCAGGCCGCCGACGAGGTCGCGGCATTGCGGGCAGAACTGACCGCGCTGCGGACCAGCCTGGAGATCCTGTTCGATACCGACCTGACGCATCGTCCCGCGCTGGGAACCCTGGAGAACGAGGCGGCGACCGCGCGCGCGTTGACTGATCGCGCACGCAACGGCGAGAGCCCACCAGCCGATTGGGTGTCTAGCGATCGAGTTGCGTCGGTGCGCCGGGAACCCGCTGGCGCTGTCCCCGACCACTCTGACGACGTCGCCATTATCGATGTTCCGGAAGTGGGGCCAGATGTAGGGCCGGAAGTAGCGCCGGAAGTGGCGCCGTTCCCTCAAGCCGAGCCGGTGGGGCCGTTGGGGATGGTATCCCGCGAGGAGCAGATAGGGGCACCACCGTCCCACGTCGCGCCGCCCGTCAGCAGCGAGGAACCGCTCGCCCCGCCCAACCAGCCCGCACACGTGAGGGAGCGCCTTGTCGAGCCGGGCCGGCCGCAACCTGAGGCCCCGCCGCCCCCGGAACCTGATTCGCTGGCCGCGCCTCGCCACCAGCGGCCGCCGCCCCGGCCAGAAGGATCGCCATGGCAGCCGGTCTCTGCAGAAGGGCAATGGCTGCCACCGGGAACCCCAGGCAGCCATTGGGCGTCGGCTGACGCCGCGCCGGCTGCGCCGCCATCGGGTCGGCGTCGGCGCGCGCGGCATTCCAGCCCCGAGGACCAGGGTGCGGCCTCGCTCGCTTATGTGCAGGTCGCGCAGCACTCCGACGAGCCGGGTCGCCGGTCGCGGTCCCGCCACTCGGTGGAGGCACGCGACTATGGACCCAGCAGTGACCGTGTCCCAGGCGATACCCAGAGGCCAGGCGTTGTCGAGGGCGCCCGCTTCGACGAGTCACCGCTACCACCGGGCGTCCCACCGCCGGCTGGCGCGCCGGAATCGTTGCCGCCTCGACTGGCCCCAGCGCCGCCTCCCGGGCCCGCACCCAGGCACCGCACTCTCGAACCGGCCCCCGATGACGGGGACAGCTCGAGTGGCTCGCATGGGCAAGAGCCGCAAACCGGTGGTCAGTCGGTTGCCGACCTGATGGCGCGGCTACAGGCCGAGCCATCCGGGGGTGGTCGGCGCCGTCGGCGTGAAGACTGAACTGGGTCTCGTCGCATCTATCGACTACAGTCTTAGTGACCGTCCGGTACCCGAGGGCAGCTCATCCAGGGACTGGAACGAACGAACAAACATGTGAGGTCGTCTGCGATGGTGCAGTTCGACGGTTTGCGCCCGGCCAGGCTCAAGGTGGGAATCATCTCCGCTGGCCGGGTAGGCACCGCGTTAGGGGTTGCGCTGGAGCGCGCCGACCACGTTGTCGTGGCGTGCAGCGCGATCTCCCATGCGTCGCTGCAGCGCGCGCAGCGCCGGTTGCCCGATACCCAGGTGCTCCCACCGCACGAGGTGGCCGCGGGGGCGGAGCTGCTGTTGTTGGCGGTCACCGACAGCGAACTGGCGAGCTTGGTGTCCGGGCTGGCGGCCACCTCGGCAGTGCGTCCCGAAACGATCGTGGCGCACACCTCCGGCGCTAATGGGATCGGCATCCTCGCGCCGCTGGCGCGGCAGGGCTGCACGCCGCTGGCAATCCACCCGGCGATGACATTTACCGGTTCTGACGAGGACATCAGCCGTCTGCCGGACACCTGCTTCGGGATCACCGCCGCTGATGAAGTGGGGTATGCGATCGCGCAGTCGCTGGTGCTGGAGATGGGCGGAGAGCCGTTCCGCGTACGGGAGGACGCCCGCATCCTCTACCACGCTGCGTTAGCTCATGCGAGCAACCACGTCGTGACGGTTCTGGCCGACGCTCTCGAGGCGTTGCGGTCAGCTTTGCACGGGGAACCTTTGCTCGGCCAGCAGGCCGTGGATAGCCAGCCAGGCGGGATTGCCGAACGCATCGTGGGGCCGTTGGCGCGGGCGGCGCTCGAGAACACCCTGCAGCGTGGCCAGGGTGCGCTGACCGGCCCGGTTGCCCGTGGTGACGCTGCTGCGGTCGCTGGTCATTTGGCCGCTCTGGGGGACGCTGACCCGCAACTGGCCCAGGCATATCGAGTGAACGCGCTGCGGACCGCGCAGCGCGCACACGCCCCCGAGGATGTCGTCGAGGTGCTGGCCAGATGAACGCGACGACGGCGTACCGGCCGCCCGAATTTCGGCGCGGCGAACTTAACGTGTACTTAGCGCCAAAGGATGTCGCCGACGTCAGCCGGGCGCTGCGCCATACCGGTCGGCGAGTGATGTTGGTGCCCACCATGGGCGCGCTACACGACGGTCATCTTGGGCTGGTACGCGCGGCCAGACGGGTGCCCGGCTCGGTTGTGGTGTTATCGATCTTCGTCAACCCCCTGCAATTCGGCGCCGGGGAAGATCTCGACGCCTATCCTCGCAACCTCGACGACGACCTGGCCCAGGCTCGCGACGAAGGTGTCGAGATGGTGTTCGCGCCCACGGCCGCGGCGATGTATCCCAATGGTTTGCGCACCACCGTGCAACCCGGTGCGCTGGCAGCCGAACTTGAGGGCGGCCCACGGCCAACCCATTTCGCGGGCGTGCTGACCGTCGTGCTGAAGCTGTTGCAGATCGTGCGTCCAGACCAGGTGTTCTTCGGTGAGAAGGATTACCAGCAGTTGGTGCTGATACGGCAGCTGGTCGCTGACCTGAACGTCGATGTCGAAGTCATCGGAGTGCCGACCGTTCGCGAAGCCGACGGGCTGGCGATGTCCTCGCGCAACCGCTACCTTGACTCGGCCCAACGGGATGCAGCGGCGGCGCTTTCGGCCGCGCTGGCGGCCGCGGCGCATGCGGCGCCGACGGGTGTGATGGCCGCGCTGGGTGCTGCGCGGACAGTTCTCGACGCTGCGCCAGCGCTGGAGGTCGATTATCTCGAGATCCGCGACCCGGAGCTGGGTCCGGCGCCAGCCAGTGGACCCGCCCGGCTGCTGGTTGCCGCCCGGCTCGGCGCCACCCGGCTGCTAGACAACGTTGCTTTGCAGGTAGGAACTATCGCCGCCACCGACGGGTTCATGAGCGGGCACGTCGGGGTGGACGGATATCACTCGACGGAATACGTCGAATCACCTTGGAGGAAATGATGTTACGGACGATGTTGAAGTCAAAAATCCACCGTGCCACCGTCACGCAGGCAGATCTGCACTATGTCGGCTCGGTGACCATCGATGCAGACCTGATGGAGGCCGCCGATCTCCTTGAAGGCGAACAGGTAACCATCGTCGACATCGATAATGGTGCGCGGTTGGTCACCTATGCGATCGCCGGTGACCCTGGCAGCGGCGTGATTGGAATCAATGGCGCTGCCGCGCATCTTGTACATCCGGGGGATCTGGTGATTCTTATCGCCTACGGCACCATGGAGGACGCCGAAGCACGCGCCTACCAGCCTCGGATCGTTTTCGTCGACGGCCAGAACAGACAGGTAGATCTGGGCAGTGATCCTGCCTTTGTGCCCGCTATCGATATACCTGAGGTGGGCGAACTACTTGACCCGCGGATCGGTGTGGGGTAGCCGTGCTGCTGGCGATCGACGTTCGCAACACCCACACCGTCGTCGGCCTGTTGTCTGGAGCAAAAGATCATGCAAAGGTCGTGCAGCAGTGGCGGATACGCACCGAACCGGAAGTGACCGCTGACGAACTGGCGCTCATCATCGACGGCCTGATCGGCGACGATTCCGACCGGCTCGCCGGGGCCGCGGCCCTGTCCACCGTGCCCTCGGTGCTGCACGAGGTGCGGATTATGCTCGGCCAGTACTGGCCGTCGATACCGCATGTGCTGATCGAGCCAGGGGTACGCACCGGGATCCCGCTGCTGGTCGACAACCCGAAAGAAGTGGGCGCGGACCGGATCGTGAACTGTTTGGCGGCCTACCACAGGTTCAAAAAGGCGGCGATCGTCGTCGATTTCGGATCGTCGATCTGCGTCGATGTGGTGTCGGCGAAGGGTGAATTCCTCGGGGGCGCCATCGCGCCCGGGGTTCAGGTGTCTTCGGACGCGGCGGCGGCACGTTCCGCGGCACTGCGCCGTGTCGAGCTGACTACGCCGCGGTCAGTGGTCGGCAAGAACACGGTCGAATGTATGCAGGCGGGTGCGGTGTTCGGCTTTGCTGGACTAGTCGACGGCTTGGTCGGCCGAATCCGCGAGGACGTGAACGGTTTCTCGGCCGACCGCGGTGATCAAGTCGCGATCGTGGCCACCGGCCATACCGCGCCGCTGCTGCTACCCGAATTGCATACTGTCGACCACTACGACCAGCACTTGACCCTGAACGGCCTGCGGCTCGTCTTCGAACGCAACCGCGACGCGCTGCGCGGTCGGCTCAAGCCCGCACGCTGAGGCGCTACTCGGCGAGATTGCCCGCGGTTCGTCAGCGGCCGCCGAGAGGTGGCGCGATGACCGGCGCGGCACCAGTGGCCGCAGTGTGGGCGCGGGCACGGTCATTTAAGCTGGCACGTCGTGAGTGCCGCGGACAAGGAAGCAGGAGTTGACCTTCCTGAGCAGTTGCGGATCCGCCGCGACAAGCGAGCTCGCTTGCTGGCAGCAGGTGACGACCCATACCCCGTCGCGATCGAACGCACCCACACCCTGGCCGAAGTGCGCGCCGCGCACACCGACCTGCCCGTCGACTCGGCGACCGATGACGTCGTCGGCGTCGCGGGTCGGGTGATGTTCGCGCGCAACTCGGGGAAATTGTGCTTTGCGACGCTTCAGGACGGTGATGGCGCCCAGCTGCAGGTGATGATCAGCCTGGACAAGGTCGGTCAGGGTGCTCTTGACGCGTGGAAAGCCGACGTGGATCTGGGCGACATCGTCTACGTGCACGGCACGGTCATCAGCTCACGCCGAGGCGAGCTGTCCGTCCTGGCCGACACCTGGCGGCTCGCCGCCAAGGCGCTGCGACCGCTGCCGGTTGCCCACAGGGAAATGAGTGAAGAGTCGCGGGTGCGGCAACGCTATGTTGACCTGATCGTGCGCCCCCAAGCGCGATCGGTTGCCCGCCGGCGGGTTGCCGTTATCCGCGCGATCCGGGCGGGGCTGGAGCGCCGTGGGTTTCTTGAGGTCGAGACCCCTATGCTGCAGACACTGGCCGGTGGCGCGGCGGCTCGGCCGTTCGTCACCCATTCGAACGCCCTCGACATCGATCTTTACCTGCGGATTGCCCCGGAGCTGTTCCTCAAGCGCTGCATCGTCGGTGGTTTCGACAAGGTCTTCGAGGTTAATCGCGTCTTCCGAAACGAAGGTGCTGATTCCACCCATTCCCCCGAATTCTCGATGTTGGAGACATACCAGACCTACGGAACGTATGACGATTCAGCACGTGTCACCCGGGAACTTATTCAAGAGGTAGCCGACGAGGCGATCGGAACCAGACAACTGCCGATGCCCGATGGCAGTGTCTACGACATCGACGGAGAATGGGACACGATACAAATGTACCCGTCGCTGTCGGCGGCGCTCGGCGAAGAGATCACACCGCAGACGTCGGTCGGCCGCTTACGGGAGATCGCCGATCGATTCGGCCTGGAGAAAGACGTCGGCCTGGAGAAAGATGTCGGCCTCGAGAAAGATGTAGGCCTGAAGAAAGACACAGTGATTACTGGAAACCGTGTCCTAGGTCACGGCAAACTTGTCGAGGAACTGTGGGAGCACACGGTGGGCCAGAGTCTGAGCGCGCCCACTTTTGTGAAGGATTTTCCCGTGGAGACAACGCCATTGACCCGTCAGCACCGGAGCATCGGCGGTGTGACCGAGAAGTGGGACCTCTACCTGCACGGTGTCGAACTGGCCACGGGATACTCGGAATTGACCGATCCTGTCGTGCAACGAGATAGGTTCGCTGATCAGGCCCGAGCTGCGGCTGCTGGTGATGACGAAGCGATGGTCCTTGACGAGGATTTTCTGGTAGCTCTTGAGTACGGGATGCCACCGTGCACCGGAACCGGAATGGGCATCGATCGCTTGTTGATGGTTTTGACTGGCCTGTCGATTAGGGAGACAGTTTTGTTCCCGATTGTTCGTCCTCACTCCAACTGAACTGCGCGTGTTGTGTCTGGATTGAATATTGTGCGTTCCTGTGGCAGATTGGTGCGCGGGGAGTATATCCGTACTGCACAGGAACTGCACAGGAAGAAACGCGAGGGTAAGCCAATGGCGAAGAAAGTGACCGTCACCTTGGTCGATGATTTCGACGGTGCGGGAGCCGCCGACGAAACGGTCGAATTCGGGCTTGACGGGGTGACCTATGAGATTGATCTTTCGACCAAGAATGCCGCGAAACTTCGCGGCGACCTGAAGCAATGGGTGGAAGCGGGTCGTCGGGTCGGCGGTCGTCGGCGCGGGCGTTCGGCCTCTGGCCGTGGCCGCGGCGCGATTGATCGCGAGCAGAGCGCCGCGATCCGGGAATGGGCTCGTCGCAATGGGCACAACGTGTCGACGCGTGGCCGTATCCCGGCTGACATCATCGACGCTTTCCACGCGGCCACCTAGGGGCCAGCTAGGGAATCGTCTACCGGCGCCCAGGCAAGCCTGGGCGCCGGTACTTTTCGTTTTCGCTGGTGGCGAACTGATCGCCAGTTGGTGCAGGAAACGTTTTGGTGGTTTTCCTCGTTATCTATTTGCCGCTGTTTGAACAGCGTCTTGAGCAGGGTTTCACCACGGTGCGCAACACTGGGGTGTGGCTTAACGGCTGGAGCCGCGAGGCACCGCGAGGTTAGGAACCCTGGCAGGGCGACCATTACAGTGGAGACCAGGTACGCATGGTCCGAGCTGGAAGGGTTCCGGGCCGACCACAGTGCCGAAGGCAAGGGAGAGCAGGTAGCCACCGATGTTCGAGCGATTTACCGATCGTGCCCGCAGGGTCGTCGTCCTGGCGCAGGAAGAGGCCAGGATGCTCAACCACAACTACATCGGCACCGAGCACATTCTTCTGGGTCTGATTCACGAAGGTGAAGGTGTGGCGGCCAAGTCCCTGGAGTCGCTGGGGATCTCGCTCGAGGGTGTCCGCAGCCAGGTCGAAGAGATCATCGGACAGGGCCAGCAGGCGCCGTCGGGACACATCCCGTTCACGCCGCGCGCCAAGAAGGTGCTCGAGTTGAGCCTGCGCGAGGCGCTGCAGCTTGGCCACAACTACATCGGCACCGAGCACATCCTGCTTGGCCTCATCCGCGAAGGCGAGGGCGTAGCGGCCCAGGTGCTGGTCAAGCTGGGCGCCGAGCTGACCCGGGTGCGCCAGCAAGTAATCCAGCTGCTCTCCGGCTATCAAGGTAAAGAGACGGCCGAAGCCGGTACTGGAGGTAGGGGAGGAGAGTCCGGCTCGCCCTCGACCTCACTGGTGCTCGATCAGTTCGGCCGCAATCTGACGGCTGCCGCGATGGAAGGCAAGCTGGACCCAGTCATCGGCCGCGAGAAGGAAATCGAGCGGGTGATGCAGGTGCTCTCCCGGCGGACCAAGAACAACCCGGTGTTGATCGGCGAGCCGGGCGTGGGCAAGACGGCCGTGGTCGAAGGGCTCGCGCAGGACATCGTGCATGGCGAGGTTCCCGAGACACTCAAGGACAAGCAGCTTTACACGTTGGATCTGGGCTCGCTGGTGGCCGGTTCGAGATACCGCGGCGACTTCGAAGAACGCCTGAAGAAGGTGCTCAAGGAGATCAACACCCGCGGTGACATCATTCTGTTTATTGACGAGCTGCACACGCTGGTCGGAGCAGGTGCCGCCGAGGGAGCAATTGACGCCGCCTCGATCCTCAAGCCCAAGCTGGCTCGTGGTGAACTGCAGACCATCGGTGCGACCACGCTCGACGAATACCGGAAGTACATCGAGAAGGACGCCGCGCTAGAGCGCCGCTTCCAGCCGGTCCAGGTGGGCGAGCCGACGGTCGAGCACACTATCGAGATCCTCAAGGGCCTGCGGGACCGGTATGAGGCCCACCACCGGGTGTCGATCACCGATTCGGCGATGGTGGCCGCCGCCACCCTGGCCGACCGCTACATCAACGACAGGTTCCTGCCCGACAAGGCCATCGACCTGATTGACGAGGCCGGTGCCCGGATGCGAATCCGCCGCATGACGGCGCCGCCCGACCTGCGCGAGTTCGACGAGAAGATCGCCGATGCCCGACGGGAGAAGGAATCGGCGATCGACGCCCAGGACTTCGAGAAGGCAGCCAGCCTGCGCGATCGTGAGAAGCAACTGGTCGCTCAGCGGGCAGAACGCGAAAAGCAATGGCGCTCAGGCGATCTGGATGTGGTCGCGGAGGTCGACGACGAGCAGATCGCCGAGGTGCTGGGTAACTGGACCGGTATCCCGGTGTTCAAGCTCACTGAGGCCGAGACCACGCGGCTGTTGCGTATGGAAGATGAGCTGCACAAGCGGATTATCGGCCAGGAGGACGCCGTCAAGGCTGTCTCGAAGGCCATCCGTCGTACCCGTGCCGGGCTGAAGGACCCCAAACGCCCGTCGGGTTCGTTCATCTTCGCCGGCCCTTCCGGCGTCGGTAAGACCGAACTGTCCAAAGCGTTGGCGAACTTCTTGTTCGGCGACGATGACGCGCTGATTCAGATCGACATGGGCGAGTTCCACGATCGGTTCACCGCGTCCCGGTTGTTCGGCGCGCCGCCCGGGTATGTCGGCTATGAGGAGGGCGGCCAGCTGACCGAGAAGGTGCGGCGCAAGCCGTTCTCGGTGGTGCTGTTCGACGAGATCGAGAAGGCGCATCAGGAGATCTACAACAGCCTGTTGCAGGTTCTCGAAGATGGCCGGCTCACCGATGGACAGGGTCGCACGGTCGACTTCAAGAACACCGTGTTGATCTTTACGTCCAACCTCGGCACCTCCGACATTTCCAAGCCCGTAGGTCTGGGCTTCTCCCAAAGTGGCGGTGAGAACGACTACGAGCGGATGAAGCAGAAGGTCAATGACGAGCTGAAGAAGCACTTCCGCCCGGAGTTCCTCAACCGCATCGACGACATCATCGTCTTCCACCAGCTGACTCGCGACGAGATCATCCGGATGGTGGATCTGATGATCGGCCGGGTCGCCGCCCAGCTGAAGAGCAAGGACATGGCGTTGGAGCTGACCGACAGTGCCAAGTCATTGCTGGCCAAGCGCGGCTTCGACCCGGTGCTGGGTGCTCGCCCGCTGCGGCGCACTATCCAGCGCGAGATCGAGGATCAGCTTTCGGAGAAGATCCTCTTCGAGGAGGTCGGGCCGGGACAGGTCGTCACCGTCGACGTGGACAACTGGGATGGCGAGAGTGCCGGCGAAGACGCGGTCTTCACCTTCACCGGAACCCGGAAGCCGCCGTCGGAGCCGGATCTGGCCCAGGCGGGGGCGCACAGTGCGGGTGGTCCCGGACCGGCCGGGACCTAGCCAGCCGGACGACGTCTCTTCATCGACGGGTCTCTTCATCGACCGGTCTATCCGTCGACCGCCGAGACCAGGCGGTTTACACTGACGGGTGTTGTGACGGGTAACGGAATCTGGTGAAACTCCAGAACGGTCGCGCCACTGTCGAAAGTCAGACCCGGTGCCCGGCGTCAGCATCCGAGCGGGACGCGAGATCCCCAGAAGGAGTGGACTGTGGCGAATTCCCAGATAGCACAAGTCGCAACGGTAGATCTGTCGGCGGCAAGCGCCGCGCTGTGGCTGGCGGCCACCGCCTTCATGGCACTGCTGGCGCTGTACATTGTCGGGATCGATCAGGGCGCAGTATCGCTGTTCGGCAACGACACGCACGTACACGAGTTCTTCCACGACGCGCGGCATCTGCTCGGATTCCCCTGCCACTAAGCCGCAGCCATGGAGAAGCGTCTCATCGCGCGCGGGGTGCTGGCCGGGGCGATGGGTGCCATGCTGGCGTTTGTCTTCGCCCGCCTGGTGGCCGAGCCCGTGATTGGCCGCGCGATCGAGTTTGAGGACGGTCGTACCGAAGTCGCGCACGCACAAGGCGTACACGACCATGGCATCGAATTGTTTTCTCGCGGCGTCCAGGCAAACGCCGGTTTGGGTTTTGGCGTGCTGGTTTTCGGCGTTGCTCTTGGGGCGTTGTTCGCGGTGTCCTTCTGCCTCATCTATGGCGTTTATGGGCCTACCAAAGGTGTGACAGCGCGGGCCTTGTCGATCCGCCTCGCTGCCGGCGCATTTGCGGTTGTGTACCTGGTGCCCTTCGTGAAGTACCCGCCCAATCCGCCGGCGGTCGGTCGAGCGGACTCGATTGGTTCGCGCACCGTGTGGTACCTGGTGATGGTGCTGGCGTCGGTGGTGCTGGCCTTGGGCGCGCTGTGGTTGGCTGGCCGGCTCGCTGCGAGACTCGGTGCATGGAATGCCGGCCTGACCGCCGTCGGCGCCTATGTCGCGGTAATTGCGGTGGTTATGGTTGTGCTGCCGACCGTCAGCGAGACACCTGGACCGTTGCGCGACGCTTCGGGGGTAATCATCTACCGAGGCTTCCCTGCCGACGTCCTCTACGATTTCCGGTTGGTTTCACTGGGGACCCAGGCGGTGCTGTGGGCAACTATTGGGCTGGTTTTTGGGATGCTCACCGGTCGGTTGCTGGGGGAGCGCGCCGACGCGGGGCGGGCGGCGAGCATCGCGGCGTGACCGACGTCGTCCGGCTGATCCTCGTGTCGCACGCGCAGACCGACGCGATGGCAGCTCCGCGCTTTCCTGCGGACGAACCGTTGAATGCCACCGGCCACCGGCAGGCGCAAGCCGTCGCTGCCCTTGGGCTCCGAGACTTAGGTGGCCAGGCGCGGCAGCTGGTCGGGCCAGAGCAGCGGGCACGCCAGACCGCGCAGCTGCTGGGACTGGCGGCTACGACGGAGCCTCGGTTGGCGGACCTCGACTGCGGCCGATGGCAGGGCCAAGCGCTCCAGGGTGTTCCTCCGGAGGAGCTGCGAGTGTGGCTTTGCGACCCGGCCCAGGCACCCCATGGCGGCGAGTCGATCGTGAACCTGATCGACCGGATAGCCGGATGGCTGGAGTCGCTGGAGTCGCTGGACCCGCTGTCGGAAAGCGCATCACGGACCGTGGCGGTGACGCATCCGGCGGTGATCCGCGCGGCGGTCCTGCTGGCGCTTGACGTTGGACCGAAGTCGTTCTGGCGCATCGACATCACACCTTTGAGCCGCACTGTGATGCACTTCCGGGGCCACCGCTGGACCCTGCGGCTCTAGGTGATCTATCGCGGTGCTATCAGCGCAAACACCTGTTTTGCCACTTGCAGCATCCAGCCGGTGACGGTGGGTCCATGGTCGCGGGGCCAGTTCAGTTGAAAGCTGACCACCCACGGCTGCTCCGTATTGTCGACGGCATACCAGCTAAACGTCAGGTCACCTGGGAGGCCGCCGGCTTTCGCGCCGATATAGGGCCAAACGCGGTGATCCAGGCGGATTCCGGCGACAGCGGAGAGGATCTGTCTGACGGGTGCGGCCGGGCCGACCGCGTCGGCCTGCAGGGCCGCGTGAACGCGGCAGATATCTTCAGCACTGCCATACCATTCCGCGCCGTAGGTCGAGGCCGGAGCGTGGGCGTGCTCCGGATCCGGTTGGTAAACAGTGTTGTTCGCTTGCTCCAGCATCTCGGCACGGCCCTGCTGCGTCGCATGCTTCCATTGCTCACGCACATCTGGCTTACCCCAGCCGATGGAGAACAGCTCGTACATCGTGGGGAAGGGTGTCATGCTATTCGGATCATGATGCCCGGCCGTAGCCAGAGCTTCTTCAATAGCGTGCCTACCCAGCCGCCCGATCAACAGGTCGGTGGCCATGTTGTCGCTGGTGGCGATCATCTTCTCGGCGGCCGTACGAACCGAAACCAGTGCCCCGGGAGGAAGTTCCAGGCCCGAGGAGCCGACAACTTTGCTCTTCTCGGTGACCGTGAGCAGGTCATCCCAGGACGCCGTTCCTTCCTTGACCGCAGTTGCGAGCGCGTGCAGCACATACAACTTGAAAATCGATGCTAGGGGCAGGGATTCACCGGTATTCGTGCCCGCTACCGGATCGCAACGGCCGTCGTCGACCTTGGCGACTTGGTACGAGTAGCGCGCACCGGTATTGCGCAACACGGTGTCCACGTCGTGCCACGAAGAAATCGACGGAGTCCGCGTTTCGACGTTGAACCGGTCAACTCGGCCCTCGTCATCAGTGTGAATGCGGATGTCGTGGCGGGCGCCCAACGAGGAGACGAGGTGCAGAGTGGCCACACTAGCGCCGATGTCTACAGCGTCGAGCTCAAAGGGTCGATCCCACCAGAGCTCTTCCATGGTGGTCTCGACAGAATCGACCTCGTCGGGTGCGGCCAGGGTGCGAACTCCGACCGGGCCGATCGGCCAGTCGGAGTTGAGCATGTCCATCGCCTGCTGGGCGCGTAGACCGGGAGGCGTTGCGGTGTCGATCCGGCTGACCGGGTTCGCCGCGTTCGCCTGCGGGGAAGGAGGGGACCCGCAACCCGATGCCGCTACCGCGATGAGCGCAGCGGTTGCGCTGAGGGCCAGCAGACGGCGCTGGGGCACGCGTGCGCTACCCAGTTTGGCCCGTCCCGGCAACATCGAGCACGACTTCGAACTCCAGCAACGACGCGCCGGTCGCGACCGGGTTGGCGCGGTGGCCGGCGTGGGCTTCGATGGCGGGCCCGTTCGCCCAGGCCTGGAACGCTTCGTCGGACTCCCAGTGCGTCACCACGAAGTAGCGGTCTTCGCCCTTGATGGGGCGCAGCAGCTGAAAGCCGAGGAATCCTGGAGAGTTCTCCACCGCGTGAGCGCGGTGGGCGAAGCGCTTTTCCAGCTCTGGGCCAGCGTCGGGGGGCACTTCGATAGCGTTGATCTTCACCACTGGCATGTCGCTAGGCTACCGTGCCCGCAGAATTGGGCGTATGCCCACTGAATTGTTGACTCCCCGCGGCGGCCAGGGCGGTCCGCTGGTGCTGGTGCACGGCCTCATGGGCCGAGGCACTACGTGGTCGCGCCAACTGCCGTGGCTGACCCAGCTGGGCACCGTCTACACCTACGACGCTCCCTGGCATCGCGGCCGTGGCGTTGACGATCCGTATCCGATTAGCACCGAGCGCTTCGTGGCGGATCTGCGTGAGGCGGTGTCCACGCTGCGGGCGCCGGTGCGGCTGGTCGGACATTCGATGGGCGCCCTGCATTCGTGGTGTCTGGCCGCCGAGTGTCCCGAGCTGGTTTCGGCGTTGGTTGTTGAGGACATGGCGCCGGATTTTCGGGGACGCACGACCGGCCCATGGGAGCCGTGGCTGCACGCTCTTCCTGTCGAATTCGCCTCGGCTGAAGAAATATTCGCCGAGTTTGGGCCGGTCGCCGGCCAGTACTTTCTGGAGGCCTTCGATCGCACCGCCACCGGTTGGCGGTTGCACGGCCATACTGCGCGGTGGATTGAGATCGCCGCTGAATGGGGTACTCGCGACTACTGGGCGCAGTGGCGGTCGGTCCGGGCGCCGGCACTACTCATCGAGGCCGGCGAGTCGGTTACACCGGCCGGCCAGATGGAGCTGATGCGTGAAACTGTAGGGCGTGCAAGCTATTTGCACGTTCCGAAAGCCGGGCATCTGGTTCATGACGAAGCACCACGCCGCTACCGCGGGGCGGTGGAGTCGTTTCTGGTTGGGTTAACTGGGCGGGGCTGAGTAGCCGACACTTGTGGGGCCGCTTCTGGCCGCGCGACCGGCCGACCCGGCTGGGCAATGGGCTGATGGCTAGCGCGCGGCGCGGATTTTTGGGCCGGTTAATCGACCAGAGAATCCTTTTACGTGAATCCTGATGGCATATGATGGTGGGGTGACCGTTGCCAAGACCCGGAGGGCGGCCGCACCGCCCCCCGTCGAGGCTGCTGAGCGCACGTGGACGTTCTTGACGAATCACGCGCGGGTGTTGTTGTGCGTGGCGACCGGTGAGTCCCTGACAACGCGCGAGTTGTCACTGCGAATCGGCATCACGGAGCGTTCGGTACAAGCGATCTTGACCGACCTGACCGACGAAGGCTACCTCATCAAATCGAAGGTCGGTCGGCGCAATGTATATGAGCTCAATCCGCAGGGCAGGCTTCGTCATCCGCTCGAGGCCAGCCACACGGTGGGAGAGCTTATCGCGGCGTTGTCTTGATCGCGCCACATTGTTCATCGACGCGTCACTAGCTTGACAACCGTAGGGGCTACCCAACGCGCTGCGGATTGTCTCTAGGTATTGCCTCTAGGGATTGCACTGTGGGCAGTAGCGAGGCTCTGCGCGGGCCACGACACGCGCAATGGTGTGGTGATAGGGGCAGGCGGGACACCCATGAACGTCGGCGGCGATAAGACTCGTGGGCCCACCGCAACCCTGGCACGGGAGCCCGTCTCGGGTCGCCACCTTGCCGTATCCGGGACATCCGCATTCGGGGCAGGGTGTGGCCAGGCGGCGAGCCAGTCGGCCCGCCAAACCGGCCAGGACATCGCGGCGGCTGGGGTTGTGATGTGCTCGTAGGTCCGGTTCGACCCAGGCCTGGTGGTCGTCGGCGGCGGCCGCCGCCGCACTGACGACCTCGATCAGGGTGGCGGCATCGGTGATCCCTTTGCCGAAGACTTGCACCCGCTCCTTGACGCTGGCCTTTACTGCGGCCCCCTGGCGCGGAAAACCGAAGCCTTGCGCCGCGCAGACGGCCGCATCGCCACCGCCGACGAGTATGGGCGCGCCGGGAGCGCCCGGGGTGTTCTCGCCCTCGACGACCTGGATCCCCCGGATGTCGTCGATGAACACCAAGATTTCTTCGTGCATCGCCAACATGCCAAACCACGTGTTGTAGCTGGCTTCGCTGGCCACGCCGTAGGGCACCGCGGCGACTCGCATGGCGAGGCGGGCTTTCGCCGCTGCCGCTTCCCGCGGCGCCAGCTTCCTGGGCGTTTCACCGGTGAAGGTGCCGAATTGATCAGTGTTGATTCCGGCCGGCGCGACGACGCGAGCCCCGAGCTCCGCCGCGAAAGCTGGCGCCACTTGGAGCTCTTTGCCGTGCATGGTCCCCATGGCGATTTCCGCCCCGGCATAGCTACCGTTCCTCGGGCGTTGCCCGGCCCTGTTAACCACATCGTCGTTAACCACATCGTCAACCAGATCGTTGTCGCAACTACTCATTGGGCCGGCTCTCCTATCGCTGGTCGCCCGCACGCGAAACGGGTGCCGGCCCGACGGGGATTCCCGCCGGGCCGGCACCGGTGTTTCGTGCATTGGCGCGCTTGGCTACTACACGCACTCCAATAGTGGTGCCTCGTTTTCCGCAACGTCGCCGAAGGTCGCGCAAACGCGAAGCCCGCCATCGGCATCCCGGACCAGGCACACAATCGCCGACTGTCCGCTGTCGACGGCCTTGGCGAGCGCCGCCGACTTTTGCAAGAGCGAGACGCCGGTGTGCACCGTGTGGGCGGCGGCCAGCTCGTCGGCATTGCTGATGCTTGCGTCCTGCCGCGCCAGCGAGAACATGGCGTGCTCGATGACTGCGCGAGTCGCTCCCTCCGGAATATTGACGTTGTTCCAGGCCTCCAACGAGGCCTCCATCGCCGAAGAGTTCTCGTGGCCGAGGATGACGATCAGCGGAGTCTTGAGTTTGTCGACCGCATATTCGACGGTGGCCAGTACGCCCGTGTCGATGACGTGTCCCCAGTTGCTGATGTCCATGAGCGAACCCCAGCTTTGACCGAACACCGCCTCGCTCGCTGTGCGGTCATCTGCGCAGCGGAACACCACCGCGAGGGGTGATTGGTCCCTCGTGGCCGCCTTCTGCCTCGACCGCGATGTGGCGTGGAAATGTTGGTTGCCCGCTTGCAGACGCTGCCAGGCGATTGACGGGTTGGACATGGTGGCTTCCTCTCTGATGGTGCTCGATGGTTGGGCCGTATACATGCGATACAAACTACGCGAGACAAAAGACCTATGTCAAGACTCATGAAATAATATTCGTGACATTGATGCCATGGTTGCGCGCGGGCGCGCCGCCGCAGCATTGGGCGGTGTAGCTGTTGCGCTCGATCGATGGGCGGCCGCCGACGCGAAGCTTGGCGGCTCGAAGAAAGTCGGACGGCTAGACGTATTCCAAGGGTCGTGGCGTGCTGTCCGCAACATTGCCGAAGGTGGCGCAGACGCGAATCCGGCCGTCGGCATCGCTGACCAGGCACACGATCGCAGAATCTCCGTGGTCGACTGCCTTGGTCAGCGCCGGGGACTTCTGCAACAGCGAGACGCCAGATTGCACCACGTGCGCGGCCGCCAGCTCCTCGGGGCTGCCGATGTCGCTATCCGGCCGAGCCAGTGACGATATCGCCTGTTCGACGACCGCGCGAACCGCTCCGTGCGGGATCCTGACGTTGGCCCAGGCATCCAAGGTGGTCTGCATGGCGGCGCACTGGTGATGGCCAAGGACGACGATCAGCGGCGTCTTGAGTTTCTCAACCGCGTATTCGGCGGTGGCCAACACGCCGGTGTCGATGACATGCCCCCAGTTGCTGATCTCAACGAGCGAACCCTCGCGTTGACCGAAGACAACCTCGCTCGCAGCGTCGGCATCCGCGCACCTGAACACCACCGCGGCAGGCGTGTGGCCGCTCGTCGCGACGTTCTGCGCCAACCGTGGCGTGGAGTGAAATTGGTGATTGCCGGCCTGCAGACGGCGCCAGGCGACTGACGGGTTGGACATGTGGACTTCCTTGCCTGGTAGCGGTTCTAGCTGAAGTACTCGGGTCGGCTGACGTAGGTGTCTGTCACAAACATGACCCCAGGTGTGTCGTCCAGCAGGCGGCGGAGGCCGGCGATCAGCGCCTCGGATTTCGCGTCCGGGACGACGGTGATCAACATCTCCAGTGTTGCCTGTTGATTGAACAGCAGCCGGCCTTGGTGGTAGCCGTGATGACCGAGCCCCGAGACGCCGGACACGCTGGTAAAACCGGTGGCGCCGCAGCCTTGGAACTGCGATCGAACCGCGTGCGCGTCCTCCCCGGCAACGACGACTTCGATCTTGGTCATCTTGGTCAATCCGTTTTGTGGCATCGCATTACCTCCTGGTCAGTTGAGTGGTGGTTACAGGTGCGGTTTCATCCCAGCTACGCCATCCGCTTCGGGTCCACCGCTGCCAGTCTTGGCCGGGGCGTTCACGGGCGGCGAGGCAGACCCAGTCGTTTCCAAAAAGATGCTGCAGGATCGGGTTACGGTCCACCAGCATGTCGATGCGCTCCAGCGGCGCCTGGACGACGGTAAGCAGGCGCATGGCCTGATGGCCGAACGATTCGCCATCGGTGAGTGACTGCCGAGGCAGGCCTAGCTGAAGGTCGCCGCCATGTCCCGCGAGCACGCCCACGCCGCCGACGACGTTGTGGATGGTCTTGGTTCCCGCTCCGAACATCTGTGGCGCCACGGTGGAGAAGTAATACTGGCAGTTGATCCACTGAGCCACCACCATAGGTGCGGTGAGGATGGTCTCCAACGCGCCGCCATCGGCGTCCACTTCGGCGTCATAGGAGTGCAGAAAGACGCGGCGATGCAGGTCGATTCCGCGGGTGATCGAGCGCGGCCCGACGATGAAAGCTGCATTGCCGGCCAGTCCCCATTCGGGAAAGACCTGCGCCCAGTCGACGGATCTGTTTTCGACGTGGCGAGACGCATGCCCCGGGCGGGGGGTGGCAGGGCCACCTGGTAGCCCTGGGCAGCGCTCGGCGGCCAGTTTCGTTCCGGCGACGCCGAGATCCGCGATGACTCGGTGCATGTCCGATCGATGGCTGCCCGGAACCAGATGCTCGTCCAAGATCGTGACCCGATCGGTGGCGGTGTCGTGCTGGGCGGCGACGAACACGGTGTCGTCCGGTATTGCTATGCCCTGAGTGCGCAATTGCGCACGGACTTCGGCGTCGTTGAGGATCGCGGCGGCGGTGCGGGCATTGGGACCGCCGGCCTGGCCGCCGCAGGCCCCGCAGTCCAGTGCCGCCTGATACGGATTGTTTTCGGTGACACTGCCGTGCCCGCAGAGCACGACCAGGCGGGCGAATCCCTTGGTCAGGCCCATGGTGGTCAGCGCCACCTCGGCGTACAGGGCGCGCTGGGTCAGTTCAACGGTGTCGTTGACCGATAGGACGGTCGGGGTTGGGGGGGCCAGCCGGTCGCGCAGACGCCGTCGCAGGGTGCCAGTTCCCCGTGGGCTTAGCGTCTTGGCCGCTGCCCATGGACCAGCGGCCCAGCCGGACAGTTCAGCCAATGCGAAGGGTGCGACCAGCGCCTGTTTGGCGGCCTGAAATGCCGCCTCGGCGCCGGCCATCATCATGCTGCCGGCCCGCAATCGCCGTGCCGCCGCGTCGGCAGATGGTGCCGGGCTCTCGCTGACGTCATGTTGCGGCCGGATGAGCACCGGGCACAGGTCGCTGGACTTTCCGCCGAGCATGCTGGTGAACCGAATGGCGACAGCGAAAAATCCGGCAAAGCCCAGTGTTTCGTACTGGCCCAGGGATTCGAAGTGGCGACGTAGGCCCTCGGATCGGGTGTCGATGCAGCACACGAGTTGGGCGCGAGGCCGCCGTTGGTCCTGGTTCGCCCTGGTGTCGGCCAACGAGCGCAGTAGCCCATCGCGGTAGTGTGCCTCATAGGCTTGCTGCCACACCATCTGCCGCGCGGTGACGGGCAACGCGGACAATACTCTTGCGGCAGAACTTAATTCGTTGTCGTTGATGTTGTCCAGCCCCCACGTTCTGGCCAGCGCGACGGCTCGTTCGCGGGCCGAGGGGATGCGTGGCCGGGCTGTCTCTACCGACTCCGGCGGTGCAAAGGAACTGTTATGGGACAACAACACTGCTTCGTACGTCAACCGCATCGCGAGATAGTCCAACAAATCGACACCGGTTAGCCGTTCGGCGGACCAGCGGACGTGGGCCGCCCACCCAGGTAGCTGCGTCAAGTGGGCTTGCAGATAGGTGATGCGGTCGTCCTCGGCTACCCCCAACAGGTGCAGGGCTTGCAAGGCGGCGTCATCGGCGCGCTCGGGCACTGCTCGCAGCGAGGCGCGGACCCTTCGGCTCAGCTTGTAGTCGCCGGCCGCCAGTGCCCGCCAGGCGGGGTAGAAGCCCTTGTGGTGGTCGGGCATCGGCCAGCCCGCTCCGGGCGATCCGAAGTAGGCTGCGCACCACTGAGCAGCCCGAGCGTCAACCTGCTCAGCTACCTGTGGCGCCGTCTGCTCGCTGCGGGTCTTGTTGCGCCGCCATGGTTTTGGGGCGGTGGTGCCGTTGAGAAGGTCGGCACGTAGCAGTTCGGCCGGTGTCACGGTGTGTATCCCCATTCGAATGGCCGGACCATCCACCAAAGTGGGGTAGCGCAGCCGCAGTGTCGACTCGAGGTCGGCATCGTTGATCCGCCCGCCGTGATACAAGTCGCGGTAGGTTGTCTCGTCCAGTAGACCTGCGATCCCGTAGAGGTCACCGGCACGCCGAACTGCCTGCTCGAAGGGCATCGACTCCAGTCCGGCCAGCGGGTTGACCGCGATGAAGGTCTCCAGTGGATAGTGCGTCGGGATCACCCGGGCGGCCAGGTTAACCTCACTGCGCAACTGCGCGCGGCGGGTATCGGTCGACACGTGTTCGGCCACGGTGGTCACTTGCGGGCTCCTGTCAGTTGTTGAGTCAGCGGGTGGTTGCTCGGCATGGCGTGTGGCCGGGTCGCTGGGACATAGCCGGCGACAAGCGCTTTGGTGTAGAGGACCCGTTGCAGGCGTGCCGTCCGCCCGCTCGGTGGAGCCTGTCGCAGGAGGGCCAACGCGCCCAGGATGACGGCGACCGCGACGATGCCCAGTGACGATGTCGACGGTACGTTGACCGGCGGGAGATCAGGGGCCAGAAATCCGGTCACCGCGCCGACCAGCGCTACGGCTGCGATGGCCCCCACGAGCAGCGCCCCGGCTCCGATGAGCACCGCCGGAACCCCGGGGCTGCGCGCCAACCAGCCGGTCAGCGCCGCCACGGCGGTCGCCCAGGTGAAGACGAGCAATGCCTGCGCCGATCCGTGCTCTCCATGCGGCAGGTGGACCACTGTGCTGGCGATAAACAGCGCCCCGGCGGGCAACAGCAACCCGGTGAGTTGGATCGCTGCCCGTCGCGCCGTGGTCAGCGGTTGTGCGGTTGGGCGGGAGGCCTTTTGGCGATGTTTGGCTATGACCGAGCCTGACGATAGGAACAGGGTGGCCTTGTACAAACCGTGGCCCACTAGGTGGAACACCGCCGCCGCTGAGAGGCCCAGGCCGCAGGTCAAGATCATGAAACCCATCTGAGCCATCGTGGAATTCACCAACGAGCCCTTGATGTCAGACTTGGTGAGCATCACGACGCCGCCGTAGACCACGGTCAGCGTGCCGGCGACGAAGGCCAGGCCCATCGCGACAGCGGATCCGCTGACGATGGGGCTCAGCCGCACGAGCAGGATGCCGCCGGCGTTGACCACACCTGCGTGGAGCAGCGCCGAGACGGGCGTCGGCGCTGCCAGTGTGGCTGGCAGCCAGCGGTGAAAGGGAATCTGCGCCGACCGAGACAGCGCTGCCACGACGATCAGCCCAGCCACCGCCACTAGCGTGAGTGACGAGTCGTCGAATCTGCCGGGGTCCATGTCGAACAGGCTTATGTTGCCCCACTGCACCGTCAGCAAGCCGACCGCCAACCAGAGCGCCAGGTCTCCCAGCGCGAACGCGGCCGCCGTTCGATACACACCATCGCGAGCGGCGGGCAGCTCCCAGAAGGTGGCCAGCAGCAGGCACAGCGCGGTGCCGGCCAGCGTCCAGCAGACCGCCAGTCCGATGAGGGTCCCAGAGGTCATCAGCCCGGCTGAGGCCGCGGTGAGGAGGCCGGTGCCGGCGGTGAACCATGCCGATCGGCTGTCGCAGGCCAGGTAGCGCAGGGCGAATATCTGCACGACCGTGCTGACCCCGTACACCAGGAGTAGCAGTACCGCGCCAAGGCGGTTAGCCGCGACCTGGGCTATCAGGGTTCCCTGGTCCGATTGCAGGGTTGCCGATACGGAGCCGTGGACTGCGACGTGCAGTGTTATCAGGCATACGAAGACCAAGCCCGTACCGGTGGCCGCGGCACCGAATCGACCCACGATGTGGGGATGGCGCGAGCCGGCCAAGAGCGCTACGAGCGCTGCGAGCAGGGGCAGTGTCAAGACACCGACGAGAACGGCGCTCACTGGTCATCACCGCCAGTTGCGGCCGTTGGAAGCGAGTTGCACATGCGTCGGAGACTACGCGAGAAAAATTACCTCTGTCAAATATCATGAAACGGATTTCACATGTTGTCTGCTTGCCAGACCTATGGTCGTACGGCCGACGAGCCCGGTTCCGGGTGTGCTGACCCGGGGCTGGGTACGGCCAACGCAAGCCGCCTGAACGCATTCAACCGCAAAGCAGTTGGGGTGCCGAATGCGGGCTGATCGACTGGCGGTGCGGACATCGCGACTTCGCACGCATCATGGGCGTCTCGAGACCAGCGGTCAATGTGGCAGTAAGCTCGTGAAATTGCCGCCGCAGTACACCAGCGGGTTGCCTAGCTCGCCGAGTCGGATCTCGTGGATGACACCGATAAGCACATGGTGGGTGCCTGCCTCTACCACACGGTCGAGCTGGCAGTCGAAGGACACCAGGCTATCGGCCAACGCTGGGGTACCGCTGGCAAGTGTCACCCAGGCGCCTTCGTCGAACTTGGCGGTTCCGCTGACTCCATCCATCCCGGCGAATCGCCTTGCTAGCGAATGATGTTGCTGACGTAGCAAGTTCAGGCAGAACGACCGATTCTGCCGGATCGCGTTGCCGGCCACGAGATTCTTGTTGACGCAGCACAGCACACTAGGCGGATCTGGTGTCAGGGATGTGACCGCTGTTGCGGTGATGCCCAACGGTCCCGCGGTGCTCTGCGTGGAGATGATGCTGACTCCGGCCGCCAACCGCCGCATGCCCCTGCGGAATTCGTCGTATCCGATCATGGAAGACTCCGTTGTGAGTCCGCGTCTATGCGGCCGACCGCCACATTCGGATGCCGGCCGAGTGTGGGTATGCCATCGCGATGGGGACGCTGATCCGCAGGAGGTAGTCGGCGACCGTGGCGATATGGTTGGTTTCGATCCACCACAGAAAGTTGTGTCGTCGCCAGCGGCGAAGTGCACGTCGAATTGCGCGATCCGGATCGTCGCCCCTGGCAACGGCTTCGGCGCCGAGGACACCGCCAATAGCCGCCGAGACCATGCCGTCGGCGTAGAAGCACGGCGCCCCTCCCGAGTACATCCGTTTGAGGTCAAGGGTGCCCGGTTGCGACGGTGCCGTCTTTTCCCACGGCGCGGCCGGAACACAGCAACGCCCCAATGTTTCCTCGGGGTCGTCGGGGGTCATTCCCATTGCCGCGGCGAGCCCGTAGAGCTCGTCGGTCATCGTGTCTAGTTCGCGCTGCTTGTCGAAGCCGGAGTCGCTGTTGACGACCCGCGCGATGATGCCGTACCAGGTCGAGCGCGGGGACTCTGGATCGCTGAACGGTGTGTAGTAGCCGACGTCGATCGTTCCGTCGCGTCGGATCAGGGGCGCAATGGCCGTATCGTGCTGGGCCGGTGCGCTGGGCCCGGACGCGGTCGTGATCAGCGGAACTTGCACGGCCAGCACCATGCGTCTAGGCGGGGCGGATTCGCCGCCCAGCAGGGTCGGTTGCGTGGTGGCGTTGACCAGCAACGGATTACGCCCGAGAGCGAAACTCCGCAGTTGCGCCCGCGACGCCACCTTTTCGTTGATGACAGTGACGGCACGATTGGCCAGCAGCTCCGAGATACCGCCCACCAGGCGGGTATTGCGGATGCCGTAGACAATCGGTTCGGCGCGGCCGCGGCGACCACCTTGCCACGCGCCGGTGCGAGTGAACCGCCAATGGTGGCCGTCGGGAACCGCCATCGCCGCCGTCTGCCGGTGAGCCACCGGCGCTGGACCCGGAGCCGCGATCTGCGCCAATAAGCCCGCATGATCGGTGCCCAGCGCCGAGGCGATGAAGTCGGCCGCCAGGCCGCGCAGGCTCACCCCGTTGATCAACCGCCGTGACTCGTTGTTCGGCGGTGCCACCATCGTCACCCGGCCTTCAAACCGAGGGTGTTTGGCCAACTGCGCGGCGAAAACCTGGGCTCCGATGCCATTTCCCGCGATCACAGCGCAGTCGTAGGCGCTGTGTCCCGAGCCCGAGACATATCGCTTGATGTAGTGATCGACGTTCTCGTTGCGGCTGCGGGTTCTTACATCAGCTTCATCGACAACGACAGACATTGTGTGCTCCTTCGGAAAAGATGATGCATAAGAGCGCTTTTGACGCTGCGGGCGGTTGAACTCGATAGTTGGCACCACGCCAGTGGATGGCAACGGAGTTCGGCGAAGATCAATCCGAAGGGAGACGGCTATCCCTCTTTAGGGATACCTGACATCAACGATCACCGCGACGTGCAGCGGTGGTACATGGCAACTGCCTGACCCCGATTACCCACATTGAGCTTGCGCAGAATTCGCTTGACGTGGGTCTTGACGGTGCCCTCGGCGACGAAAAACCGTTGCGCGATCTCGACGTTGGTGGCCCCCGTCGTCATGAGTTCCAGAACTTCCATCTCCCGGCGCGTCAGGCTGGCCAGGGCCTGGTGGCCAATCTGGCGTACGGAGGTGGCAGGTGTTCCGACCCAGCGGTGTGGCTCCGTGGTAGTTGCGCACGCCGTTGGGGACGCGTCGGTGAGAACGGTGGACTCGCCCGCCAGCATCGCCAGGTCACGGTTGGTGTCGCGGATGAGCTCCGACAGGGCGGCGCGCTGCGATCGCAGTTGCTCGGCGGTGAACGCACGCTCAAGTGCTCGGCCCAGTGAGCTGGCGAAGACCGCCGCGGTGTCACGGTCGCCAGCATCAACCTCGCGACCCCGAAAGTACGCGTCAAGGTGCAGGGTCACGGTGACCTTGCCGTTGACGAGCACCGGAATCGCGACGTAGCTCGAGGTGCGGATCCGGTGCACGATCGGTTTGAAGGCTTGCGGGTCGTGCAAGGTATCGGTCATCAACGCCGGCAAGCGGCGTCGAACCATCTCCGCCTCCAACGGTCGGGCGCTGAGATCGACCGGATGCACCTCGGCGTGCGCGTGGCACTGCGCGGCCCACTCGTCATGGTCGGTGAAGTACGTCGACGCCGCATGCAAGTATCCGTTGCCCATCCGGAAGATCATCGACCGATCAAGCCCACATACCCGGCAGGCAACAGCAGCGGCGCGCTCGAGGACGGCGTCCACATCGAGCTGGGAGCCGAGCATTGAGTCGCTACGTTGAGCCGCGGTAAGGATGCGGATGCGTTCGTCGGCCATGATGAGTTGCTGTTCGCTGCGACATCGTTGTAGCTCGACGACCAACTCGCACATGGCGATCAGCTCCGAGCTTGCGGCCTGGTTTGACCGCATCTTGCCGAGCAACCGATCGATTACGACGTCGGTGTACTCGCCAACCTCGGCCAGCAGCCGACCGGGCATCGACGGAGCCCATGCGGGCACGTCGACCAGGTCCCTAGCAGCAGTCAACGCACGAGACAGCCGCGCAGCCGTCTCGTGCGCCCGTCGTCCGAGGTCATCGACTTCCGAGGCCTCATGCGCTCGGCGCGCGACCGCCAATTGGACTGGCATCTGACCCGCCACCACCTCCCAGCCCAGTCTCCGCCCGCCCACTTGTGGCGGCAAGTGTGTCCCCCAAAAGGGGGACGAACCCGCCATCCTGGGGACTACGTGCCGGTTGGGTGCGCTTCGTGGGCCGAAGTTCTCACCCGCTGGCTCTCCGGCCGGGCGCCAGTGCACAATGACAGACCGTGCGATCGGCTTTTGAACGCCTCCGGTTCTTCACTGTTATCGCCGTGTGCGGTTTGTCGCTGACGACTGTCGTCACCTTGATCTGGGCTTCGGGGCGAGCGGTGGATCTCATCGTGGTGCTCGCTCGTGGGGGCTGGCGGCAGGATTCTGCGATCGTCAGCTTGCTCGAAGTTGTTGACCTGTTCTTGGTGGCGACGGTGCAACTCATTGTGGCCTTAGGCCTCTTCGAACTATTCGTCGCGGATCTTCACCTGCCCGACTGGTTGACAGTGCGCAACCTCGGCGATTTGAAACGGCCGATTATCCAGGTGCTTGTCGTCGTCATCGTGATCAAGTTCGTCGAGCGCATGTTGCTGACCAACGCGCTGGACACCTTGTACTACGGGGCCGCAACCGCTGTGGTGATTATTGCTCTGGCTGTGTTTATCCGCTTCGGCGAGGAATAGGCCCCAGTGACCGTGCGCGGTCACGACTCCTCGCCCGCCAGGCAGAACCGGCCACCAAGCGTCCGGGTCACCAGGCCGTCAGCGAGCAGCGAGTTCAGCGCCCGATCACATTGGGCGCCATCCGTCTGCCAGGCCACGTCAAGCTCAGCGCGGGTAACTGGAGAGTCGCTGGCCCGCAACACGTCCAGCAGTCGTCCGCGGACTTGCCGGTCGGTTCCGGCGTAAGTCTGCGCTCGCCGCGGCGGAGCGTCCGCGGGGGGATAGCCACGTTGTCGCCATGCGCACCTGGCCAGCGGGCACAAACCGCAGCGCGGTGCCCTCGCGGTACACACCGTTGCCCCCAATTCCATCAGCGCCACCGAAAATAGCGGCGCGGCATCGTCGTCCGGCAAGAGGGCGGAGACGTCGGCGTGGTCGCGGGCCGGCGAGGGCGCAGCGGCGTCGGCGCGGCCGTGCACCGCACGGGTGACTACGCGGCGCACGTTGGTGTCCACCACCGGCACCCGTTTGCGGTAGGCGAAGCACGCCACCGCTCGGGCGGTGTAGCTACCGACGCCCGGCAGGGCTAGCAAGGTCTCGACGTCGTCGGGGACCACGTCGCCGAAATCACGCGCGATGACCGTCGCGCATTCGTGCAGGCGCTTGGCCCGCCGCGGGTAGCCCAGCTTTCCCCAGGCGCGCAGCACGTCGGCGGCCGTCGCCGCGGCTGTGGCCGACGCGGTTGGCCAACGTTGCACCCAATCAGTCCAGATGGGCAGCACCCGCGACACCGGCGTTTGCTGCAGCATGAATTCGCTGACCAGAATCTGCCATGCGCTGACGCCGGGTTCGCGCCAGGGCAGGTCGCGGCGGAATTGTTGGTACCAGTTAACAAGCTCGTCTGCCGGGACCTGTGTCGCGGGCGTAGTGCGGTGCGGCAGAATGCGTGGCATGGCTATCCCCACTCCGGCGACCGCATGGAAAGCACTGTACGAGGGTAACGAGCGATTCGTTGCCGGCAAGCCCGAGCATCCGAGCCAGAGCGTCGAGCATCGCGCGAGCCTTGCCGCTGGGCAGAAGCCCACGGCGGCGATCTTCGGCTGTTCTGACAGCCGGGTGGCCGCAGAGATCATTTTCGACCAGGGCCTCGGCGACACTTTTGTGATCCGCACGGCCGGGCATGTCATCGACTCGGCGGTGCTGGGTTCTATCGAATTCGCGGTGGCGGTCCTCAATGTCCAGCTCGTGGTCGTCCTCGGCCATGACAGTTGCGGTGCGGTGAAGGCCGCAGTGACGGCGCTCGACAGCGGAGCTTTGCCAGAGGGCTACATTCGCGACGTGGTGGAACGGGTGGCGCCGTCCATATTGATGGGCAGGCGCGACGGCCTGACGCGAGTCGACGAGTTCGAACAACGCCACATCCACGAGACGGTCGAGCAGCTCATGTCGCGATCGACGGCGATCTCGGAGCGGGTCGCAGCCGGTAAGCTGGCGATCGTCGGGGTCACCTATCAACTTGCCGACGGGCAAGCGGTGTTGCGCGACCACATTGGTGACATCGGCGAACTAGCCGAGCGGGTCTGATCTCCGAGGCCCTAACACAGCGGTTGGCCAGCTAACCTGGCGACACGCCGAGGCGGGTCAGTCAAGTCGGCGTGACCTGGGCCTACGGTGTGAATGTGCTGGATCTGGAACCGCGTGGCCCGCTTCCCACTGAGATTTACTGGCGCCGCAGGGGCCTGGCCCTGGGCATCGCGGTCATCGTCATCGGGCTCGCGGTAGCTGCGGTAGTGGCGTTCGTCGGCCACAGCTCCGGCGCGAAACCGGCGGCCGCGGAGAAACCGGGCTCAGCGCAAGGCAATCCGGACTCGCCAGCGTCTGCTGCGCCGCAGCCGGCTGGGCAAACCGAAGGCGAAGTTCCGGCCGCACCGCCGCAGGGGCAAAACCCCGAAACCCCCACCCCCACAGCTGCGGTGCAACCGCCGCCGGTTCTCAAGGAGGGGGATGACTGCCCTGATTCGACCTTGGCCGTCAAGGGGCTGACCAATTCACCCCAGTACTACATCGGTGACCAGCCGAAGTTCACCATGGTGGTCACCAACATCGGCCTGGTGGCGTGCAAACGTGACGTCGGTGCTGCGGTGCTCGCCGCCTACGTCTACTCGCTAGACAACAAGCGGCTGTGGTCCAACCTGGACTGTGCGCCCTCCAACGAGACATTGATCAAGACATTCACGCCGGGTGAGCAGGTGACCACCGCCGTGACCTGGACCGGGATGGGGTCCGCGCCGCGCTGTCCATTGCCGCGGCCGGCGATCGGTCCAGGCACTTACAACCTCGTCGTGCAACTGGGCAATCTGCGCTCGCGTCCGGTTCCGTTCATCCTGAATCAACCGCCACCGCCACCCGGGCCGGTGCCTGCCCCAGGTCCGGCCGCTGCGCCGCCGCCTGAGGCGCCGCCCGCGGCCGCGCATGCCCCCGTGGGCTAGCTGATCGGCGCTGATCGGCGGGTAGCCCGGTTAGGCCGCGGTGGTCGCTAGGTGCACGGTGGTCTGCTGGGGATCCGCTCGGGATCCGCGGGGACAAGTCCGATCAGTGGTCCGCGATCGTCGACTCCGCCAGCTGCGACAACCCCTCCCGCACGTGACGAGCCCACATCTCGCCAATCCCTTCCACGGACTGCAGGTCACCGGCGCTTGCCGCCAGCAGATCCTGCAACGTTCCGAACGCTCGGACCAGCAGGTCGGCGTGGGCGAACTGGAGTCGCGGGATACCGGCCATGGCGCGGTAGCCGCGCGGGCTCAACGCCGAATCCTGTGCCTCGGTTGTTGTTGGATATCCGAAAATCTTGGCTAGTGCGGTGAAATCGAGGAGCTCGGCGTCCGATAGGTTGTCCAACTCCTCAAGGGTGGCAGTGATCTGCGCCTTGGATGGTGGTTCCGGGGATGCGTGGTAGTCGCGCGTTATCAATTCTCGGGCGGTGTCGTTGCCGCCTAGCAGCTCGTCGAGCTGCAGACGCAGCTGTCGGCCATCGGTGCCGAGCTCCACGACGTCGTAGTCGATCACCAACCCGATTCGCCGGACCAGCTCTAGGCGCTGCACGACCGTCATCACGTCGCGCAGCGAGACAAAATCCTCGATTTCCGCCCTGGATAGCTGCCGGCTGACCTCGTCAAACCTGGCTTTGTAGCGTTCCAGCGTTGCGATGGCCTGATTGGCTCGCGACAGGATGGTTGCCGAGTCGGTGAGCACATGGCGCTGCCCGCCGACGTAGACGGTCACGATGTTCATTGAGTGGCTGACCGAGATCACCGGATAGCCGGTCTGGATCGCGGCCCGTTCTGCCGAGCGGTGGCGCGTTCCGGATTCATCGGTGGGTATCGACGGATCCGGAACCAGTTGGACATTGGCCCGAACGAAACGGGTGCCGTCGGTAGACAACACGACGGCGCCGTCCATCTTGCACAGCTCGCGTAGCCGGGTCGGCGCGTAGCGCACGTCGAGCGGGAAGCCACCATCGCAGATCGCCTCGACGTTCTCGTCGCAGCCGAGCACGATGAGGGCACCGGTGCGGCCGCGCAGGATGCGTTCCAGGCCATCCCGCAGCCCGGTGCCGGGTGCGAGGCGAGCGACAGCCTGACGCAGGTTTGGACGAGTCACAGGGTGCATTCTGCTACGTGCCGGCCACGAGCTGAGCCGTGTCTAGCCGATGCGCGGTAGCCAGAGCGCTGCTGTGGTGGTCCGCAATATCGATCATGTGGTCTAGCGCAGCGACGACGGTGGGTGCACACAGCACTTGCAGGCCTGCCGGTACCGCATCGCAACCCGGCGGGATCAGCGCGATGGTAAAACCTTGTCGGGCGGCTTCGTTCAGCCGCCGT
This sequence comes from Mycobacterium spongiae, assembly GCF_018278905.1. NCBI lineage: Bacteria > Bacillati > Actinomycetota > Actinomycetes > Mycobacteriales > Mycobacteriaceae > Mycobacterium > Mycobacterium spongiae. The sequence goes on along the minus strand of NZ_CP046600.1, from coordinate 5,118,428 downwards.
TGCATGCCGTTGACTTGTCGCAAGTCTCCTGCGAGCCCCACCTCGCCGATTATCACGGCGGTGGTGGGCAGCGGCAGGTTCGCAGCAGCGGAGGCTAGCGCGATCGCGACCGCAAGGTCCGATGACGGGTCGGTCAACCGCATCCCACCAACGGTGGACAGATAGATGTCGTTGGTGGCGATGCGCAGGCCAGCGTGTTTTTCCAGGACGGCGGTGATCATCGCGGCGCGGGCGTTGTCGATCCCGCTGACGGCGCGCCGTGGCGAGCCGCCGCCGGGCGTCGCTAGCAGTGCTTGGACTTCGCCGATGAGTGGCCGCTTCCCGTCTAGCGTCACGGTGATGGCCGTACCGGCCACTGGTGTCGGCCGCTGGTCGAGGAACAGGTAAGACGGATCGGCGATACCGTCGATTCCGTTGTCGTGCAGCAGGAAACAGCCGACTTCGTCAGCGGCTCCAAACCTATTCTTGATACCGCGGAGCATCCGCAACGTCCCGTTGCGGTCACCTTCGAAATGCAGCACGACGTCGACGAGGTGTTCTAGTGAGCGGGGGCCGGCGATCGCCCCGTCCTTAGTAACGTGGCCGACCAGGATCAGCGCTACGCCGTCGGCTTTCGTGGCGGCCGTGAGCGCGGCGGTGACTGCGCGCACCTGGGTGACTCCGCCGGCCACGCCGTCAGCGTCGCCGGTGGACATGGTTTGCACGGAGTCAACGATCACCAAAGCCGGGCGCACCGCCTGAATGTGGCCGAGCACCACGTGCACATCGGATTCTGCGGCCAAGAAGACCTCGTCGGTCCCGTTGCCGCAGCCGATCCGGTCGGCGCGCAGTCGAATCTGACCGGCGGACTCTTCGCCGGAGACATACAGCGCGCGCTGCCCCGACTGCGTTACGGAGCGGGCCACCTCGAGTAGCAGGGTCGACTTGCCGACGCCCGGATCACCCGCGAGCAGCGTCACCGAACCGGGAACTACGCCGCCGCCAAGAACTCGGTCGAGTTCGGCTACGCCTGTGGAACGGTGTTGGCTGAGGTTCGGCTCTACGGAGCTCATGGGAACAGCTTGGGACGTAGGCATCGCGGCCGGTCTTTCGCTACGTCGGCCGCTGCCGACCGCGCTGAGCACGGTCACCTCATCGACCGTGCCCCAACCGCCGCACGCCAGGCAGCGTCCAACCCACTTGGCGCTGAGATGGCGGCATTGCGAGCACCGATACTGCGAGCGTGCGTTGGCCACGCGGTGACGGTATCGGGAGGGGGTGACAGGCCCACCGGACAGCCGACCGGACAGCCGATCGAACAGCTAGGAATGGTCAGCCGGCGCCTGGACTTCCGGTTGGTCAACCCCGGCCGAAATCGGCACTGCGACGCTGGCCTGGCCGGCCTTCTCGAAATTGAAGGTGAAGTCGTAGGTCAGGCCGTTGCTGATGGGCTTGGTCAAGACGATCGTCGCCTTCGCTGCCGTGCTGGAGGGCAGCGGCCCCGGCGCCACCATCTGGCCGTCTGGAATACCCACAAACAGCATCCCGCTTGCCGGCAGTCGAGCGTCGCCGGTCACGGTCACCGTGCCGATATCGGTGCTGACGCCTAGCAGCTGGTCCGCCGTGTCCGGAGACTGGTTTACCGCCACCAGAACCAGTTCGACGGCTTTGCCGGGTTGTAGGAAATCCGAGGTGCACTGCTGGGCCTGGATGCGAATGTCGCGCAGCGCGATGTTGCTGATCGTCAGCGTGTTGCCGTTGACGGCGGACTGTTGGGCGGCCGTCTGCGAGAGCTGTCCGGCGCCGCAACCGCTCAGTGCGACCGCAATCAGCAGGGCGCTCGCAAGCCATGCGGGCAGCCGCGGGAGACGCAGGCGCGCGTTGAAGCGGTTCACTCGGTTGCCTCCTGCTCAGGCTTGGCGCGGCGCGGTGCCGGCGGTTGCGCCCACCGCGGATCGCCACGGCGGTTCAACTATGCACATTCAACTATGCACAGTAGTAGGTCGGTGCCGCCGGCGGTAGCGGCGGGGACGTGTGGGGTTCACCGGGCTGGCGTCGTTGTGGCGGGTCGTAGCGAGTGGATGCGAGCGCAGCAGCCGTGGCGGTGGCGTGCTGCGGTCGCCCTGTATCGGACATCTGTGGTGTTCTGCTGGCCGAATGGCCGCTGAACGGGCAGGCTCGGCTGCGGCCAGACGGCACCAAGCCCGCGCGCGGTGGCTACGCGGTGTCTACGAGGAGCCCCAGGTATGTCCGTGGCGGGGGCGGCTGATGCACGTTCCTTTTCGCCTGTCAACCCCCAATATGCTCTCGCTGAGCCCCTGACCTGCACCGTTGTTCCGCACGCGGTTTGGCCGCGTGTTAAACTGAAGCAACGAAAGGGGCTCGAATCTGATGATCTTCAAGGTCGGGGACACCGTTGTCTACCCACACCACGGTGCTGCGTTAGTCGAGGCGATCGAAACCCGAACCATCAAGGGGGAGCAAAAAGAATATCTCGTCTTGAAAGTGGCGCAGGGCGATCTAACGGTTCGAGTACCTGCTGAGAACGCGGAGTACGTCGGAGTTCGTGATGTCGTCGGCCAGGAAGGCCTCGATAAGGTTTTCCAGGTCTTGCGTGCCCCGCACACCGAGGAGCCGACCAACTGGTCGCGCCGGTACAAGGCCAACCTCGAGAAGCTTGCCTCTGGGGACGTGAACAAGGTGGCCGAGGTCGTGCGTGATCTGTGGCGCCGTGACCGCGAGCGCGGCCTGTCCGCTGGCGAAAAGCGGATGCTGGCCAAGGCCCGTCAGATCCTGGTTGGCGAGTTGGCGTTGGCGGAGAGCACCGACGACGCCAAAGCGGAGACCATCCTCGACGAGGTTCTGGCGGCGGCTTCCTGAACGCGTCCTGAAATACCCCGAGGCTCTACGTGGTCGGGGGAACGGGCACCGTAGTCGCGGTGGTCCCGGCCGCAGGTTCGGGGAAACGGCTGGCCGCCGGCGTGCCCAAGGCATTTTGTCCACTTGAGGGGCGCACCCTTGTCGAATGGACAGTCGCGGGTCTCCTGGATTCCGATGTCATCGACGCTGTGGTCGTTGCGATGCCCCCGGATCTCACCGATGAGGCGAAACTGATCCTCGGTGATAAAGCAGCGGTCGTAGCGGGCGGGGCTACCCGTACCGAGTCTGTGCGCTTGGCATTGACGGCAGTCTCTGGTGCCCCGGAGTTTGTCCTCGTCCACGACGCCGCGCGGGCTCTGACGCCGCCAGCGTTGATCGCGCGTGTGGTCGGCGCGCTGCGCGCCGGCGAGCCCGCGGTGGTGCCTGCGTTGCCACTCTCTGACACCATCAAGGCCGTGGATGCCAACGGGATGGTGCTCGAAACGCCGGAACGGGCCGGTTTGCGGGCGGTGCAAACGCCGCAGGGTTTCGCCACGGATTTGCTGTTGCGCGCTTATCAGCAGCGCCCGGCCGATGGTGCGGCCGCGGAATTCACCGATGACGCCTCTGTCGTTGAGCACGCTGGCGGCCGCGTTCACGTAGTCGAGGGCGACCCTCTGGCGTTCAAGATCACCACCCAGCTGGATCTGTTGCTGGCTCAAGCGATTGCGCGCCGGTGAACGAACTGCCACGTGTTGGTCTGGGTGTCGATGTCCATCCGATCGAAGTGGGGCGGCCGTGCTGGCTGCTGGGACTGTTGTTTCCGAGTGCCGACGGTTGCGCGGGACACTCCGACGGTGACGTTGCGGCCCATGCGCTGTGCGACGCCGTGCTGTCGGCCGCGGGGCTAGGCGATATTGGCGGTGTGTTTGGAACAGACGATCCGCGATGGCAAGGGGTCAGCGGTGCCGACATGTTGCGTCATGTCCTCGAACTGGTTACCCAGCACGGTTATCGGGTTGGCAATGCTGCGGTGCAGGTCATTGGAAACCGACCAAAGATCGACTGGCGTCGCTACGAGGCGCAGGCGGTGCTGTCGCGGCTACTCAACGCGCCGGTATCGGTGTCAGCGACTACCACCGATGGGCTTGGCCTGACTGGTCGCGGAGAAGGCTTGGCAGCCATTGCGACGGCTTTGGTTGTGGCTCGCCCCTATCCGAGCGGCCCGGCCCGGCCGTCGTAGCACGGCGATGATTCGCGCTGCATTCGGGTAGCAGCCGCCTGCGCGGGCTGGGCAATCCAATCCAGCCTTATGCAGGCAGTAAGCTGGCACGTCGTGACCGATCGCCCGGCCTTGCGGCTCCATGACACGGCGTCTGGTGCCGTGCGTGACTTCGTTCCGCTGCGGCCCGGCCACGCTTCTATCTACCTGTGCGGGGCCACCGTGCAGGGCCAGCCGCATATCGGGCACGTCCGTAGTGGGGTTGCCTTCGACATCCTGCGGCGATGGCTGCTTGCGCGGGGCTTCGACGTCGCCTTCATCCGCAACGTGACCGATATCGAAGACAAGATTCTGGCCAAGGCTGCCGCGGCCGGCCGTCCATGGTGGGAGTGGGCAGCCACCCACGAGCGCGCATTTACCGCGGCCTACGACGCGCTGGGCGTATTGCCCCCGTCGGGAGAGCCCCGAGCCACGGGGCACATTACCCAGATGGTCGAGATGATCCAACGCCTCATGCAGACAGGTCACGCCTATCAAGATCTTCGGGCCGGCGGCTCGGATGTGTATTTCGACGTGCTCAGCTACCCGGAGTATGGGCAGCTATCGGGCCACCGGATCGACGATGTGCACCAGGGCGAGGGTGTGGCAGCCGGCAAGCGTGATCAGCGCGACTTCACCCTCTGGAAAGGCGAGAAGCCTGGTGAGCCATCGTGGCCGACCCCGTGGGGCCGGGGACGTCCGGGCTGGCATTTGGAATGTTCGGCAATGGCCCGCAGCTACCTGGGGCCAGAGTTCGATATTCATTGTGGTGGAATGGATTTAATCTTCCCGCACCATGAGAATGAGATCGCGCAGAGCCGCGCCGCCGGCGATGGGTTCGCCCGCTATTGGCTGCACAACGGCTGGGTGACCATGGCTGGGGAGAAGATGAGCAAGTCGCTGGGCAACGTGTTGTCCATTCCGGCGATGCTGCAGCGCGTCCGGCCGGCCGAACTACGCTATTACCTCGGCAGCGCGCACTACCGGTCGATGCTGGAGTTCTCCGAAACCGCGCTGCAGGACGCGGTGAAAGCCTATGTCGGACTAGAGGATTTCCTCCATCGCGTGCGCAGCAGGGTAGGTGTCGTTCTCCCCGGTCGGTGGACATCGCGGTTCGCCGAAGCGCTCGACGATGACCTGTCGGTCCCCATCGCGCTAGCGGAGGTGCATCACGCCCGTGCGGAAGGCAACCGGGCGCTAGACGCCGGCGACCACGAAGGCGCATTGGAGAGCGCCAGCGCGATTCGGGCGATGATGGGCATCCTGGGCTGTGACCCGCTTGACGAACGCTGGGAGTCCCGCGACGAGACGCCGGCGGCTTTGGCGGCAGTCGACGTATTGGTTCGAGCCGAACTGGCGAACCGGCAAAAGGCGCGCGAGGAGCGCGATTGGGCTCTCGCCGACCAGATTCGGGATCGCCTCAAGGAAGCTGGAATTGAGGTCACCGATACCGCCGACGGGCCACAGTGGTCCCTGGGTAGTGACGGCAAGTAGATGGCCGGTAACTCGCGGCGCCGGGGGGCGGTACGCAAAGCCGGCACCAAGAAAGGTCCGACGGTCGGCTCGGGCGGCCAGCGCCGCCGCGGCCTGGAGGGGCGCGGTCCCACGCCGCCTGCCCACATGCGTCCCAATCACCCCGCCGCCAAGCGCGCCAATACGCAGCGGCCCCGACAGGTCAGGCGCACCGACGAGACCGAGACCGTGGTCGGTCGAAATCCCGTGCTCGAATGCCTGCGTGCCCGAATTCCCGCCACTGCGCTCTACGTAGCGCTCGGCACCGACGCTGACCAGCGGCTGACGGAATCCGTCTCCCGTGCAGCAGAGTTGGGGATCGCGATACTTGAGGTGCCGCGCACGGACTTGGACCGCATGACGGCCAACCACCTGCATCAAGGCATTGCGTTGCAGGTGCCACCGTACAACTATGCCCACCCCGACGATCTGCTCGCGGCCGCCATCGACTCCCCGCCGGCGCTGCTCGTTGCGCTCGACAACATTTCAGATCCGCGTAACCTCGGGGCGATTGTGCGGTCGGTGGCCGCGTTTGGTGGCGATGGTGTGCTGATTCCCCAGCGTCGTTCGGCATCGGTGACGGCCGTGGCGTGGCGCACCAGTGCCGGCGCCGCGGCGCGGATTCCGGTTGCGCGGGCCACCAATCTCACCAGGACTCTGAAGGATTGGGCTGAGCGCGGGCTGCGGGTGATCGGGCTCGACGCCGGAGGTGACAGTACCGTCGACGAACTGGACGGCGCCGATTCGCTGGTGGTGGTTGTCGGGTCGGAAGGCAAGGGGCTTTCTCGGCTGGTGCGGCAGAACTGCGACGAAGTGGTGTCGATCCCGATGGCGGGTGCCACCGAGTCGCTCAATGCATCGGTGGCCGCCGGAGTAGTGCTGGCCGAAATCGCCCGCCAGCGGCGAAGTTAACGACGTGGCAGCACCTCTCGCACTGCTGGCCCTAGACACCTAGCACCCGGGTGCTGGCCCAGAGCGCGAGGACCGCCATCACGAGTGCGGTGGGTACCGTGCACAGTCCCAGGCGGGTGTATTCGCCGACGCTGGCGTCGACATTGTGGTTGCGCAGGACCCGGCGCCACAACAGGTTGGACAGCGAGCCCACGTAGGTCAGGTTTGGCCCTACGTTGACCCCGATCAACACGGCCAGGATCGCTGCCGGGCCGCTAGCTGCAGCCAGCGGCACCAGGACCAGGGTTGCGGGCAGGTTGTTGACGACGTTGGCCAGTACGGCGGCCACCGCGGCGATACCCAAGAGGGCTGGCAGGCCCGAACCGCTTGGCAGCAGCGGGGACATCCTGGCGGCCATCCCGTTGAGCATGACCGCATGCACGACCACGCCCAGTGCCAGCACAAATACCAAGAAGGGCACGTTCAAAGCGCGCGCCATCTCCGCAATCGAGGTGTGGCCGTGGCGCAGGCTGCGCACCGCCAGTACCGACGCGCCGGCCAGCGCCGCCCACGCGGGGGCCACGTGCAGCGAGTGCGCGACCGCGAAGCCGGCGAGCGTGAGCGCCACAACCGCCAGGACGAATACCGGTGGCTGTTGCGGTGGACCGTGCTCTCGCGGATCTGGCGGCTCGCGCAGATCGGCGGCAAAAAACCACCGGAAGACCACATACACCGCGGCCACTGCGGACAGCCACGGAAGCGCCATCAGCACCGTGAACTTGGTGAACGACAGATCGGCGAAACGGAAGGCGAGCAGGTTGGTCAGGTTCGATACCGGCAACAGCAGCGAGGCGGCGTTGGCCAGATGGGCCGTGGCGTAGGCGTACGGGCGTACCGGGGTGCGCACCCGGCGGACCGTGGCCAGCACCGCGGGGGTCAACAGTACGATCGTGGCGTCGAGGCCGAGTGCGGCGGTGATGGTGGCGGAAACCATGAACACCTGGCGTAGCAGTCCGTGCGCTCCGTCGCTGGCCCGCGCCATCGCGGCACCAGCGGCCTCGAACAGGCCTTCGTCGTCGCACAGCTTGGCCAGCAGCAGAACTGCGCCCAGGAAAGCGACTACCCGCGCCAGCCCCGAAACCTCATCCAGCGCCTGATCCGGCGAGATCGCGCCGACGCCAATCAGAATGATCGCCGCCGGAACGGCTGCCGCGGCCTCCGGCCAGCCTCGTGGGCGAGCAACCGCGAACCCGAGTACGACAGCCAGCAGGATCAGCGCGAGAGCAAGTATCAAGGGCCGCGACGTTTCACATCCAGGGATCCTCGCGCCGCCACGCTGTCGGCAGCTCTAGTGCAACGCCGTCGTGTGTGGCCAGCTCATCGAGGATGCGGATGGATTCGTCTAGGTCGTCGCCTGCATAGGGCACGGCGCGCAATGGCTTTGATAGTGGGCGGAAGAAGTCGTCCCAGTGGATGAGAACCACCCTGCGCGCGCCGACAGCGCGGACCGTCTCGGTCCAATAGTCGACGACATATGACGGGGGTTGCAGGCCCAGCTGGCCGACGCTCAGATAGACCGCATCGGCATGGTAGTCGGCGAGGGCGCCCTTGACGAAACCGGCGCTACCTTGGATCAGCAGCCGACGCCCCGACGGTAGGTGTTGCACCAATGTCGACCACGCCTCACCGCATCGGTACTTCGATGCCCTAACCGGTGGTATCAACGGTGCGTCGATCACCCCGGGGTACCGGTCGGGTGGGCAGTGATGGGATTCCACCAACGTAACTACGAAGGAACCGAGATGAATTGGTTCGCCGGGGACGGCGACGACGAGGCGGTCCTCGGGCAGCCCGTGGCCACGCCCGACGTTGGCCGCCGACTCGCCCCCGACCAGCTGTGCGTCGGTGCGGTCGGCAACCACTGCGGAGTCCATCACATGGTCGATGTGGGTGTGCACCGGGATGACGGCCGCAAGGCGCGACACGTTGGCCCTAGCCAGGCAGCCGTCGACGCGCGGCGCGGACGGTGACACTGTGCCGGCGACCACCTTAGCCAGGCCGGGGCGGGAAAAGTAGCCGTCGGTCATCAACGCGGCCGACCCGTCGTCGAGGAGCAGCGTCGCCACGCCCATCCATGTCACCCATAGCGGCGAATCAGCTTCGGCGGCAGGAACACTGAACCGGTTCGAATACCGGGTGAGATCGGGGCGGCCTAGTTTCAAGCGCATCAGCTAAACGCTCCCAACTCGATGCCGGCGGCGTTGAGGTGGTCGCGCACCGCTGCTGCGATCCGGACGGCACCTGGTGAATCACCATGTACACAAACGGATTTCACTTCAATGTCGAGAGGTGAGCCGTCGACCGTGGGCACCGTGCCGGCGGTCACCATGGTCACCACCCGCTGTGCGATGGCCACCGGATCCGTCAGCAGCGCACCGGGTTGGCGGCGGGGGACCAGGCGACCGTCTGGCTGGTAGGCGCGATCGGCGAAAGCCTCGGCAACTGTCCGTAATCCCAGGCGGGCGGCTTCGTCGAAAAACACCGAATGCGCCATCCCCAGCACCGGCAATCGACTGTCCACGGTGTGCACGGCCGCAACGACAGCGGCCGCCTGCTCACGGTTCTTCACGATCGTATTATAAAGAGCACCATGAGGTTTCACATAGGAAACGGTAGAACCGGATGCCTCCGCGATGGCCCGCAATCCACCGATCTGATACACGATATCGGCGAGCAGGTCGTCGGGGTCGACATCGATGAACCGTCTGCCGAACCCGGCCAGGTCGCGGTAGCTCACTTGGGCGCCGATGCGCACGCCGCGTTGAGCAGCGGACCGGCAGACCCGCAATAAACCAGTGGGGTCACCAGCATGAAATCCGCACGCGACGTTGGCGCTGGTGACGATCTCGAGCATGGCGTCGTCGTCGCCAAGCTGCCAGACGCCGAACCCCTCACCCAAGTCGGCGTTGAGGTCGACGGAGGTCACGGAGACCCAGCTTACGACATCGGCTGGCGATCACCGGCAGCAGCAACGAGATTGGCGCCGATTGGCTACGCCCCCGCTAGCGGGGGCACATGGTCGGCAGGCTCACACTGCGGTGATCAATGCGACACCGGTAACCAGGGCCACCGCACCCACCGCACGCACCGGCGTGATCGGATGTTCGGGCACATGGAGCCAACCGAAATGATCGATCACCACCGACATGATCACGTTGGCACTGACCAGAAACGCCGCGAACACGCCCGCACCGACCTTGTCGACGAACAACAATCCGGCCACCACCGCGAACGCGCCCACGATGCCACCGAGCGGAGCCCACCACGGCATCGCCGAGATCGCTTCTGCAGTGGGCAGCGGTCGTGGGAACACCGCCACGATGATGAGGAACGCCGCTACGATCAAGCCGAACGACACCAGCGAGGCTAACCAGGGGTTGACCAGCGAACTGCGCAGCACCGCGTTCATGGGTACGCCGACCGCCTGCAGTGCTCCCGCCGCGGCGATTACCGGCAATAACCAGACCATACTTATGGATTGCATCTCCGACTCCTATTCCGAAGAAACGTCCGAGGGTAGCTCCAGATCGGCGCGTTGCCCCTCCTAGGTGAGCTGGGCCGACCGTCATGGTCGCCCAATTACCCTGCCAAAAACCGTGATTCGTCACATATGAGCCACTATCGCATCCGGCGGCAGATTTTGGCATCGACAGCATAGCCCCCCGGCCGGAAGTCCGCCAGCGAAGCCGTCTGTGAAATGCGACCGACTCGAATGCGCCGAATCACCCTACGCCCATACCGATTCCATCTCAGGCAACGGCGCGGCGGTCCAACAGGTGCCATCACAAGGCAAGTTGGTTGTGATGGCCCAGTTTCAGAGCGGGCTCCGGTCAAGTGTTGATCGAGATCGGACAGCAGCCGCGCAGCTGCGCCAAACCGCAACCGAAGTCAGTTGGGACGGCGCTGCCCGACCAGCCAGCAAATCAGGTAGATCAGGAAGGAGATGGTGGCTACGAACACCGAGACCGGGACTCCAGGCGCTAGCGACAGCACGATGCCGCCGACCGCGGAAACCTCGGCGAAGATCACCGATGCCGCGATCGCGGCGACCGGTGCCACGACCACTCGGGCCGCCGCAGCGGCGGGCGTGATGAGCAACGACATCACCAGCAGCGCCCCGACGATTTGGACCGCCTGGGCCGCCACCACGCCGACCAATGCGGCGAACACAATTCCAAGGGCGCGCACTGGTACGCCGCGGGCTGCCGCGACTTCCGGATCCACGGTGGCGAACAACAGGGGTCGGTAGCAGAGCGTCAACACGGCAACCACGAGCAGGCAGACCACGGCCAGCATGGCCAGCCCGGAGTAGCCGACGCCGACGATCTGGCCGGTCAGCAGCGCAAAACTGGTCCCCGTCCGTCCCGGGTAGAGATGGATGAACAAGACCGCCAGGCCCAGCCCGAAGGCCAACACCACGCCGATGACCGAGTCGCGTTCGCGTGCTCGCTGACCGAGGATTCCGAACAGCGCCGCGGCCATGGCGCTGCCGACCAGCGCGCCCACCCCCACGTGAAACCCGGCCAGTAGGGCGAATGCGGCGCCAGTCAAGGACAATTCGCTAGAGCCATGAACGGCGAACGACATCTGGCGCATCACGATGAACGGCCCGATCAGACCGGCCACCAGCCCCAGCAGTGCCGCAGCGACCAGCGCCTGCTGGACGAAGTCGTGCCGCAGCAGGTGGGCGGTGATGTCGAACGAGAAGAAGTTGTCCACCATGTCGCTGAATCGATCGTTCACTGCGAGCGTCCTTCCGGCTCGCCGATCACCACATAGCGGACATCGCGTCCCTGGACGACCTTCACCACCTGCATGTTGGCCCGGTACAGTGCCGACAACGTTTCGGTGGTCATCACCTCCTCGACGGTGCCGATCAAGAATCGTCCGTCGACCAGATACAGCACGCGGTCCACATACGGCAGGATCGGGTTGACTTCGTGGGTGACGACCATGACCGCAGTTCCCGCTTCTCGGCGGCGCCGGTCGATCAGCTCCGACACCAGCTTGGCGTTGGCCGGATCCAGGGTCAGCAGCGGTTCATCGCACAGCATCAGCGTCGGGTCGCTGGCCAGCGCCTGCGCGATGCGGACCCGCTGCAACTCCCCGCCCGACATCAGCCCGACCCGGACATCGGCGAGCCGTTCGCCATTGACCTGGCGCAGCGCCCGGCGGACGGTTTGGCGGCGCTGCGCCCGATCCGCGGACCGAAGCGGCATCACGCCCCAGCGGCGTCCATCGATGCCCAGGCGAACCAGGTCGCGCCCGCGCAGCATCACCTCTCGGTCGATCGGGCGGTGTTGCGGCACATAACCGATGCGCGCGTTGCCCGCGGTGACCGGAGCGCCGTTCACCAGTGCCATGCCGGCACTGAGCGGCAGTTGTCCAAGCAGCACCTTGAGCAGCGACGTCTTGCCGGTGCCATTGGGACCCAGCACCGCGATGAACTCGCCCGGCGAAACCGATAGGTCGAGGTGGTCCCACAGCACCCGGTCACTGAATGCCAGCCGGGCGCCGGCTAGCGCGACCGTGTGCTCAGTCACCGGCGTTCACTAGCGGCCTGACCGCAGCGCAGCGGTCAATTGGTCGACAGTGCTGCGCTGCCACGTTAGGTAGTCGGTTCCGTCGGGCAGGGTCTCCGTCACCTCGGTGATGGGCACCCCGGCGCGCCGAGCGGCCACCTGTAGGTCGTCGGTTGCGGTGGTGGCCGTCTGGGGATCGACCAGCAACGCGGCGACCTCCCGGCCAGCGATCATGTCCAGAACGGCCGCCATGTCGGCCGGAGAAGGGTCGCTGTCGTTTTCGTTCGCTGCCAAGAAGGTGGCCGGTGTTCGGTTCGTCAGGCCGGATGCCGCCAGCAGGTAGTGCACGACGGGATCGGTCGCGATGACAGCGACATCGGGGTAGGTGGAAGCGATCGCCTTTTGGGAAATTGCGATCGCGTCGGCGCCGCGACTGAATTCCGCAGCGTTCGCCCGGTAGTCCCCGGCATTGGGCGGGTCGATAGCCGCCAACCGGTCCGCGACCGTCGCTGCGACCGCCTTGGCGACATTCAGGTCGTAAAAGACATGCTCATTGGGCGTGGATCCGTCGGTCTCGGCACCGAGAAGCGAGTAGGCATCGACCGACTCGACACCGGGATGACCGGCCAACACCTGGTCCACCCATGGGTCGTAACCGCCGCCGTTGTAGACCACCAGCTCCGCATCGACGATCGCGGCAGCGTCCGCGGGGGTCGCCTGGTACGAATGCGGGTCGACATCGGCACCGCTCAGGATGGACTTGACCGGGATGTGCCCGCCGGTGACGGCACGTGCCACGCTGCCCCAGACGTCCGTGGAGGCCACCACATCGAGTGCGCCAGGGTGCGCCGGACCATCGGTTGCACAGCCGATCAGAGCGGTAGAACCGATCAGAGTGACGAAAGTCGCGCACAACAAGCTTGCCGCCCGGGCTAGCACTCTTGGCACTTGTGTTTCCTTTCGCGCGGCCCGCTCAGCCGCCCGATAATCGTAATGAAAATGGTTTCCATTACAAAGTTGCGCGGCAGGCCTGCCACGGCCGCATAAGCGCCAGTCGTAGGGCCCGCTGTAACCTCACCGGACGTGAGTCCCACACCGCGCGGGCGGGCGACTCTGGCGTCGTTGGCAGCCGAGCTTAATGTGTCGCGCACCACTATTTCGAATGCCTTCAACCGACCGGATCAACTGTCCGCCGACCTACGTGAGCGAGTGCTCGCCACGGCCAAGCGGATGGGCTATGCGGGACCCGACCCCGTGGCGCGATCTCTGCGGACCCGCAGAGCTGGTGCGGTTGGCCTGGTGATGACCGAAGCGCTGAGCTATTCCTTCAGTGATCCGGCAGCGCGGGATTTCGTTGCGGGACTGGCGCAATCGTGCGAGGAGTTGGGTCAGGGGCTGCTGCTGGTAGCCGTCGGTCCGAGTCGCAGCCTCGCGGACGGCAGCTCTGCCGTGCTGGCGGCCGGGGTGGACGGTTTCGTGGTGTATTCGGTGTGCGATGACGATCCCTATCTCGAGGTGGTACTGCAGCGACGGCTGCCGGTGGTGGTGGTCGACCAGCCGAAAGACCTTCCGGGGGTGTCGCGCGTGGGTATCGACGATCGGGCGGCAATGCGCGCGATCGCCGACTATGTGCTCGGGTTGGGGCACCGCGAGATCGGACTGCTGACCATGCGGCTGGGCCGGGACCGACGCCAGGATTTGGTGGACACCGAAAGGCTGAAGTCGCCGACTTTCGACGTGCAGCGCGAACGCATCACCGGCGTCTGGGAGGCGATGACAGCTGCCGGTGTTGATCCGGATTCGCTGATCGTGGTGGAAAGTTATGAGAACGTGGCGACGTCGGGTGGGACCGCGGCCAAGGTGGCGCTCGAGGCCAATCCGCGGATTACCGCGTTGATGTGCACGGCGGACATACTGGCGCTGTCGGCGATGGATTACCTACGGGGACACGGCATTTACGTACCAGGACAGATGACGGTCACGGGTTTCGATGGGGTACCCGAAGCCATCAGTCGCGGATTGACCACGGTGTCGCAGCCTAGCCTGCACAAGGGTCGCCGCGCGGGTGAGCTGCTGTTGAAGCCGCCACGATCCGGTCTGCCAGTCATCGAAGTACTGGGCACCGAGCTGATCCGGGGTCGGACCGCGGGCCCGGCGTAGCCAGCAGCCGCCGGCCCGTGGTGCGAGTCAGGCGCTCTGCTGGTCGCCGATCAACAGTCGGACAGCCAGGTCCAGCCGTTTGCTGACATCGGTGGCCGAGGCTCGCCGCGTCAGCCAGGCAAGCAGATTGGACAACCACACGTCCGAAATGACCCGGGCGATGCGGTACTGCTCCTCGCTCGGCTGGCCCTCGGCCATCGCGCGCGCGAACATGCTGTCGATGAGCTTTTCGACTTGGTCGACCTCGCTGGCTGCCGACGCGTCGGCAAAGACGTAGGCACGGGTCATTGCCTCGGTGAGCAGCGGATTGCGCTGCATCGCGCGGTTGAGCTTGCCGATCATGAAGGTAAGCCGCTGGAAGGGAGTGGCGCCGGCAACCGCAGAGCGGTCGGTTTTGGCGTCGATGCGGCTGAATTCCCGGCCCAGCGCGGATACCAGCAAATGCACTTTCGACGGGAAGTAACGGTACAGGGTGCCGACGGCAACGTCGGCCCGATCCGCCACGGCGCGCATTTGAACCGCCTCGTAGCCGCCTTTCGACGCGATCGCCATGGTGGCGTCCAGGATGCGCTTGCGGCGCTCCCGTTGCGCTTCCGACCCGAGCTCGGACTCTGCCAACACCGCCACGTCTATGACCTCACGAGGTTGTGTGTCGGGAACAGGTCCCCGGTTCGTGTTCGCTGGCGACATCGAGGGGACAGCTCCTTTCCCGGGCGGTTGGCTCGCCAACGATACGCTTGTCGTGCGTAAATCTCCCACCTCCCGCTGTCGGTAAAACCTGTCGGTGCATGCAGTGTCCTGGCGTAATAGCGTGCGACTTGACGGCTAGTTGTATGCACTATTAGAACACGTTCTAGTGAGTAAGAATGCTTCTGGGACATGTTCAGGCATGTGAACTTGAGGACGCGGAGGACTACAGGTGCTAGTGACCGTCACCGACGAACAGTTCGCGGCACGCGAGTTAGTGCGTGACTGGGCTCGCACGGCGGCGTCTGGCGCCGCTGCGACGGCCGCAGTGCGCGAGATGGAGCACGGCGGCCAACAGGAGGACGAACCAGGAGACGAACACCGGGACGAACACCGCGAGGATCAGGCAGGCACTCAGGCAAGCGCCGACGTCTGGCGCCCGCTGTTCTCCGGTCTGGCCGACCTGGGCTTGTTTGGTGTCGCCGTGCCCGAGGACATCGGCGGTGCCGGGGGCAGCATCGCGGACATGTGCGCCATGGTCGAAGAGGCCGCAAAGTCGCTGGTGCCGGGGCCGGTCGCGACGACAGCCATTGCCAGTGTGGTCCTCTCCGAGGCCGTCTCTGCGGAACTGCCGACGGCGGCAGAACTGGCGAGCGCGCTGGCTTCAGGTGACCGCTTCGCCGGCGTGGCGTTGGGCGGTGACGTTCAGGTCGACTCAAACAACTCGCGGGCCTCGGGCCCCATCCCATGGGTGCTCGGCGGTGCGCCCGGCGGCCTCGTGCTGGTGCCGGCCGACCGGGCCTGGTTGCTGGTCGACACCACCAGCTCGGGCGTCGAGGTGCAGTCGTTGCAGGCCACGGACTTCTCTCGGCCACTGGCCCGGGTGGTGCTAACTTCTGCTCCGGTGGCAGTGCTGCCCGACCTCGGACCGCGGGTCGAAGACCTAGCCGCGACTGTCCTCGCGGCCGAGGCCGCCGGCGTGACCCGGTGGGCACTGGATACCGCGGTCGCCTATGCCAAGGTGAGAGAGCAATTCGGGAAACCGATCGGCAGCTTCCAGGCCATCAAGCACCTCTGCGCGGAGATGCTGTGTCGCGCCGAGCAGGCCGAGGTGGCTGCTGCAGATGCCGCCAGGGCTGGGGATGAGTCCGATCCCGGCCAGCTATCGATCGCCGCGGCGTTGGCCGCGAGCATCGGCATCACCGCCGCCAAGGCCAATGTCAGGGACTGCATCCAGGTGCTCGGTGGCATCGGGTGCACGTGGGAGCACGACGCACATCTGTACCTGCGTCGGGCGCACAGTATTGGCCGGTTCCTTGGCGGTGCCCAACACTGGTTGCGTCGCGTCGCGGCCCTGACGTCCGACGGTGTCCGTCGCCATCTCGGTATCGACCTTTCCGAGGTCGCCGATCAGCGACCCGGAATCGCCGCGGCCGTCGCGGAGGTCGCGACTTTGCCCGAGGAGAAACGGCAGGTGGCCCTGGCCGAGGCTGGGCTGCTGGCGCCGCATTGGCCAGCGCCGCACGGGCGCAATGCCTCGCCAGCCGAGCAGTTGCTGATCGACCAGGAGCTCGCGGCGGCCGGTGTGGTGCGGCCGGACCTCGTGATCGGTTGGTGGGCGGCGCCAACCCTCCTCGAGCACGGCACGCCCGAACAAATCGAGCGCTTCGTGCCGGCGACGCTGCGCGGTGAATTCCTTTGGTGCCAGCTGTTTTCCGAGCCCGGAGCTGGCTCGGACCTGGCATCGCTGCGCACCAGGGCGGTTCGGACGGATGGCGGCTGGCTGCTCACCGGGCAGAAGGTGTGGACGTCCAAGGCCCATCTGGCGAAGTGGGGTGTGTGCTTGGCCCGCACCGATCCGGACGCGCCCAAGCACAAGGGCATCACGTACTTCCTGTTGGACATGGCGTCACCGGGCATCGAGATCCGGCCGCTGCGCGAGATCACCGGTGACGCGTTGTTCAACGAGGTGTTCCTGGACAACGTCTTCGTCGCCGACGAGATGGTTGTCGGCGCTGTCAACGACGGTTGGCGGCTTGCTCGCACCACTTTGGCCAACGAGCGGGTCGCGATGGCCACCGGGACCGCCTTGGGTGATCCGATGGAGGAGCTGCTTGCAGTGCTGGCGCAGATCGAACTTGACGTTGCCCAGCAGGACCGGCTAGCGGGATTGATCGTCATCGCGGCCACGGGTGCGCTGCTCGATCAGCGCATCGCCCAACTCGCGGTGGGTGGCCAGGATCCCGGAGCGCAATCCAGCGTGCGCAAGCTTATCGGCGTGCGCTACCGGCAGGCGCTGGCCGAATACATGATGGATGTGTCCGACGGTGGTGGCCTCGTCGAGAATCGGGCGGTGTTCGACTTCCTCAACACCCGGTGCCTCACCATCGCCGGCGGTACCGAGCAGATCCTGCTCACGGTGGCCGCCGAGCGGCTGCTCGGACTGCCGCGGTAGTTCGTTCGAGCAGACCCCCGTTTCGGTCCGCAGGAATGCTCCGCCGTCAGCGCAATGCGGTGTCGGTGCGGTGCAACGCCGGGCACAAGGCCGCCCAGCGCGCGGCGTCTCAGCTCGGCTCTCGGGAGGTGCCCCAACGTGGGCGAATCGTCTCACGAATCGTCCGTGGTCTTGCGGCGCCCGGCTCCGGCAGACTAAAGTGTATGAAACAGATTACATGTATTAAGTTACATGTTATTGTTTTCGCACTGACGTCGTCGAGCTGGGAGCACCACAACCATGACCAGGCAATGCCGCGTTTCTGACCACGCCGAGCGGTTGATCGTGCCAGGCATCCCAACCTCGGTGCCGATCACGGTCGCGCATGGCGATGGCATCGGTCCCGAGATCATGCGCGCGGCCTTGGAAATCCTTACCGAGGCCGGCGCTCGGTTGGACGTCGAAGAGGTGGAGATCGGGGAAGCGGTTTATCTGCGCGGTCACAGCTCGGGTATCGAGCCCGAGGCGTGGGAATCACTACGCCGGACGCGGGTGTTCCTCAAGGCTCCGATCACCACACCCCAAGGCGGGGGTTTCAAATCGTTGAACGTCACCGTGCGCAAGACCTTGGGTCTTTATGCCAACATTCGTCCCTGCGTGGCATACGCGCCGTTTGTGCCGACGCGCCACCCCGGCATGGACGTGGTCGTAGTCCGGGAGAACGAAGAGGACCTCTACGGCGGCATCGAGCATCGCCAGACCGACGAGGTTAGCCAATGTCTCAAACTCATCAGCCGGCCTGGCAGTGAGCGAATCTGCCGCTACGCCTTCGAATACGCCCGCCGGCACGGACGGTCCAGGGTTACCTGCTTCACCAAAGACAACATCATGAAGCTGACCGACGGGCTATTTCACCAAGTGTTCGACCAGGTCGCGGGTGACTACCCCGACATCACCTCCGAACACTGGATCGTCGACATCGGCGCGGCGAAGATGACCGACACACCGGAAAACTTCGACGTCGTGGTGATGCCCAACCTGTACGGCGACATCCTGTCGGATATCGGTGCCCAGATCGCAGGTTCGGTAGGAATGGCGGGGTCGGCCAACATTGGCGACGGCGTCGCCATGTTCGAGGCCATACACGGTTCCGCACCACGGCGAGCCGGCCGCGACGTCGCAAATCCGTCAGGACTGTTGCTCGGCGCGGTGATGATGTTGGTACACATCGGTCAGGGCGACGTGGCTACCACGGTCCACAACGCCTGGCTGGCGGCTCTCGAGGCGGGAGCGGCCACCTATGACATCGCGGGACCGGGACGGGCGCCGTTGGGTACCCGTGACTTCGCGAAGGCGGTGATGGCTCATCTCGGGCAGTGTCCGGAGCGGCTCCCCGCCGTCGACTACCCCGTCATCGCACGCCAGGAGCTTCCCGCCCCTGCCCCGGTCGCACGCGCGAAGAAGGCGCTCGACGGTGTCGACGTGTTCTTGCACGCCCCGAACGCCCGCCCGGACGATCTAGCCGTGGCGTTGCTCTCGGCTGCCGGACAGGGCTGGCTGCGGTTGCAGATGATCACCAATCGCGGCGTGAAGGTGTGGCCCGACGGGTTCCCAGAGACATTCTGCACGGACCACTGGCGTGCCCGATTCACCGCTCCCTACCCCGGAGCCGCCGCGCATAGCCACATACTGCAGTTGCTGCACCGCTTGTATCGCGCGGGATTCGACTTCATCAAGACCGAGGGCTTGTATCGGTTCGATGATCAGCCCGGCTATTCCCTGGGACAAGGACAATAACAAGGACGAGGACAAGTACTCGGGGCGCAAGCGATCGCCACCGGATGCTGCCGCCAGCTAGCAGGAGGTTTACCAGATGACCATCGTTGATGTTCCCGCTGCCGTGCACATCGGGGCCGATGAGCTGCCGTTCGTGGACGTCGGTGACGGCTCGATGCTGAAGGTGATCCAGGTCAGGGAGGCCGAGGGGCTCTGGATCGTGGAGAACCTGTTCCGGGCCGGCTATGAGGTGCAGCGGCACAAGCACACCGGACCGGTCTACGCCTACACCACGTCAGGCGCGTGGAGGTACAAGGAGTACAGCTACGTCAACCGTGCGGGCTCATTCCTTTATGAACCGGCCGGGTCGATCCATACCTTGCAGGTTCTCGAGGACGACACTCATGTCTGGTTCCAGATCTACGGCGCCAACCTCAACCTCGACGCCGCGGGCAACGTCGAGAGTGTCTTCGACGGAGCCAGCACCCTGGCGACCTATCGGTCGGCGTGTGCGGCTGCCGGCCTCCCCGAGCCGAATGTTCTGGTCGGATGAACGTGGCCAGCGCATCCGGTTCATCCGGCCCATCCGGTTCCGTCGACCTGGCCAGCCCGGACACCTTCCTCCACGGTGCTCCGCACGAGGCGCTCACGGCGCTGCGGCGCACCGATCCGGTGCACTGGCAGCCCATGGATGGCGAGCCTGGCTTCTGGGCGGTGTTGCGGCACGCCGACGTGGTACGGGTCGCCCGCCACGCCGAGATCTTCTCGGCCAGTGAGGGCGGCATTGTCATCGAGGACCCGCCGCCACAGACCCTGGCCAGGGTCCGCACCATGCTCGCGGCAATGGATCCACCCAGGCACAGCGCGCACCGGGGCCCGCTCTCGGAGCACTTTCGGCCCCGTGCGATCGCGCGACGCGAGGAGCGGGTTCGGGATATCTGTCGCGCCATCATGGCCGAGGCCAGAGAACGCGCAGACGTCGAGTTCGTTCATGAGGTCGCCGCACCGCTGCCGACACGGGTGTTCGGCGAGTTCTTCGGTCTGCCGCGGCAAGATTGGAGCTATCTGCAAAAACTGGCCGAGCGCATCACGTCGAGCCAGGATCCAGACTTCGGTGGGTCAGGTTACGGTGACGACGATGCCGGGGCCGAGATGGCCGCGTACGCCATCGAGTTCGCTGCCGCCCGTCGCCAGCACGATCCCGTCGAAGACTTGACCAGTGCGATCCTGCGCGCCGACTTCGGCGGGCACCCGATGAGTGACTTCGACTTCGGCGGCTTCTTTGTGCAGCTGGTCACCGCTGGCAACGACACGACGAAAGGGATGCTCTCGTCGGGGCTGCTGACGCTGTTGCGGCATCCCGACCAGATGGCCGAACTGCGCGCCGACCCGTCGCTCATCGCCCGCGCTGTCGAAGAGATCGTTCGCTATGAAAACCCGCTGCACTACTTTCGGCGCACCGCACTCGTCGACACCGTGCTCGCGGATACCCGGATCAGCGCTGGCGACAAGGTCGCGATGTACTACACATCTGCCAACCGGGATGAGACCGTCTTCGATAATCCGCAGTCCTTCAACATCCACCGTCACCCCAATCCGCACCTTTCCTTCGGGATGGGAGCCCACTTCTGCCTCGGCGCGCACCTGGCCAGACTCGAGGGCCGTCTGTTCTTCGAGGAACTGCTTGCTACGTTTGCGCGGGTCGAGCTGATCGGCGAGCCCGTCCGGATTCGGTCGAACCTGAACAATTCACTCAAGGGCCTGCCGGTCCGGCTGATGACCGAGATTCGCCAGATCCGCGGCGTCTAGCCAAACGGGGCCTGCGCGCAGGTGCTGGGTGAGGTGAGGTTGACCCCGGGGTAGACCACCTGCATGTGCGTGCACACGATTACTCTGATGTCCGTCATCGGCTGGCCGGTCGACCAACTGGCCGAGTCGATGACGCCGGTGGTCTGGTACTTATCTGGCGGACCCTCGCCGAAGTAGACCGTGGTGATCACATCGGACCCGGCGGCCTTCATCACCCGCTCGAATTGGCTGGTGGCGTGCGCGTCCAGGTACGCCATCCGGTTCGACGGACGAATCTCCGTAGTTTGGCGCGCCCATAACCCCGGCGGGAAGCCCGCAGGGCCAGTGGGTGTGCGCAGGTGCGCCCCCGCGACGAAGTCACAACTACCGTTCGGATGGCAGTCGACGAAGGTATGAGTCTCCAGCTGATTGATCTCGTCGACCGGGAACAGGGTGGTGGCGGTGTCGCTCCCGGCCGCCGAGGTCGGGGCGGGCAGCAACGCCAGCATTAGTCCCACCAGCGCTCCGACCGTCACAGATCCCCGTACCAGCGGCTTCATCGCGAATCCTGCCTCTCCGGTCAGGCGACCTCATGGGAGAAACCTAAACCCGCGACTAGTCGTCGTAGGTCACCTCTACCGAATCAGATTCCGGATGAGATTGACAGGCCAAAATTAGTCCCTCGTCGAGGTCCTGCTGCTCGAGCACGTCGTTGACTTCCATGCTCACGTTGCCGTTGCGCAGCGTGGCGGCGCATGCGCCGCAGTGGCCTTCCCGGCAGGAAAACGGCGCGTCGAGTCCGGCAGCCAGCAGCACGTCCAGCAGCTTGGCGCGGCGCGGCCACGTCACGGTGTGGGTTTCACCGTCGAGCTCCACCACCGCCGAAGCTGGCGGTGCATCGTCGTCGCTGGCTGCGGTGTCGATTTTCACCGCCGCGAATGGATCCGATTCCAGCGACTTGAACACTTCGACATGTACCCGCTGAGCCGGCATACGGAGTGCTTCCAGGGCATCCCTGGCCGACTGCATGAACGGACCCGGCCCGCAGATGAACGCTGGCCGGTCGGTGAACGGCTCGGCCAGCTTCGCCAGCGCGGTAGCGGTGGGCAGTCCTTGAAGCGACTCCAGCCAGTGCACCACCGTGAGCCGATCCGAGTATTTGGCGGCCAACTCACGCAGCGCGTCGCCGAAGATGACCGAGCGGTCGTCGCGGTTGGCATAGAGCAGCGTCACCTGACCACTGCCCTCGGCGAGCGCTGACTTGCAAATCGACATGATCGGGGTGATCCCGCTTCCTGCCGCCAGTAGCAGGAAGTCGTCGTCGAGGGTCTTGGGCACGAAATTGCCGGACGGGGCCAACACGTGCATGCGCATGCCTGGGTGGGCGTTGTCGCAGAGCCAGTTGGAGGCGTACCCGTCGGCGGTCCGTTTGACCGTGACGGTGAGTGCTTCGTCGGTGAATGGGGAGCTGCACAACGAGTAGCAGCGTGCCACCGAGCCGGTGCGGTCGCTGGGCACACGCAGCGTCAGGAACTGACCGGGCGCGTAGCGCAGGCGCTCGGGCGGGATCTGTGGGTCGTCTGGTCCATCTGGCACGGCGAACACCAGTGACCGCGCGTCGTCGGTCTCGGCTACGACGTCGGCGATCTGCAGCTCAAGGACGTGGTCGCCGAGTGGCTCGTCGGGAATTGCCTCGGTCAAGCCGACCCTCTCTTCCGTCATAACTAGAACATGTTATAGAAAACTGGTTTAGTATCGCTACCAGGCGCAGGAACGCCGTGCTCGACACAAATCGGAACGTGTTCTAGTCTTTTCTGTAGGTTCCAACGGTCCGGTCATATTGTGGACCTAATCCGCACTCCCAGGAGGCAAACCTAAGTGACAACCATTCAACAGCGTGATGCGCAGTCGGTGTTGGCTGCCATCGATGATCTGCTTCCGCAGATTCGGGAGCGCGCTCAGGCGACCGAGGATCTGCGCAGGCTGCCGGACGAGACCGTCAAGGCGCTGGACGAAGCCGGCTTTTTCACCCTGTTGCAGCCGGAGCAGTGGGGCGGACTGCAATGTGACCCGACACAGTTCTTCGAGGCCACGCGCCGAATCGCCAGTGCGTGCGGCTCTACCGGTTGGGTGAGCTCGATCATCGGTGTGCACAACTGGCACATGGCGCAGTTCGACCAACAGGCCCAGGAGGAGGTTTGGGGCGACGATCCCACGGTGCGGGTCTCGTCCTCGTACGCGCCCATGGGGGCGGGCGTTGTGGTCGACGGCGGTTACCTGGTCAATGGCTCGTGGAACTGGTCGTCGGGCTGCGATCACGCCGACTGGTGCTTCGTGGGTGGTCCGGTGATCAAGGACGGTCGCCCCGTCGACTTCGGCAGTTTCTTGATCCCACGCACTGAGTACCGCATTGACGACGTGTGGCACGTGGTCGGCCTGCGTGGTACGGGCAGCAACACGATCGTCGTCAAGGACGTCTTCGTGCCGCGGCACCGTTTCCTGTCCTACAAGGCGATGAATGACCAAACTGCCGGTGGGCTGCAGACCAACACCGCGCCGGTCTACAAGATGCCCTGGGGCACCATGCATCCCACGACCATTTCGGCTCCGATCGTGGGCATGGCCTACGGCGCGTACGACGCGCACGTGGAGCATCAGGGCAAGCGGGTTCGCGCGGCGTTCGCCGGGGAGAAGTCGAAGGACGATCCGTTCGCCAAGGTGCGCATCGCCGAAGCGGCCAGTGACATCGACGCGGCGTGGCGCCAGCTGATGGGTAACGTCGGCGATGAGTTCGCACTGTTGGCCGCTGGCAAGGAGATTCCCTTCGAGCTGCGCGCCCGCGCGCGGCGTGACCAGGTGCGCGCCACCGGGCGTTCGATCGCGTCGGTCGACCGGCTGTTCGAGGCGTCGGGGGCCACCGCGCTGGCCAACGACGCTCCGATTCAGCGGTTCTGGCGCGACGCGCACGCTGGGCGGGTGCACGCTGCCAACGACCCCGAGCGCGCGTACGTCATCTTCGGCAACCACGAATTCGGGTTGCCGGCCGGCGACACCATGGTTTAGCGGGCGAGGCCTGTAGCCATGACTGTGAGCCAGTCCGAGACCGACGAAATAACCTTCGAATCCACGTCGCGCTTTGCCGACGTGGACGTCGACGGACCTCTGAAGCTGCACTACCACGAAGCGGGCGTCGGCCACGACCAGACGGTGGTGCTGCTTCACGGCGGCGGGCCCGGCGCGTCGAGCTGGACCAACTTCGCGCGCAACATCGCGGTGTTGGCGCGGCAGTTTCACGTTCTTGCCGTCGACCAGCCCGGCTATGGTCACTCCGACAAGCGCGCTGAGCACGGTCAGTTCAACCGCTATGCGGCCAGGGCGCTCAAGGGGCTGTTCGACAACCTGGGGCTGGAGCGGGTTCCGCTGGTGGGCAACTCACTCGGTGGGGGCACCGCGGTGCGGTTCGCGCTGGACTACCCCGACCGAGCGGGGCGGCTCGTGCTGATGGGCCCGGGCGGGCTGAGCATCAACCTGTTCGCACCCGACCCGACCGAAGGTGTCAAGCGGCTGGGGAAGTTCTCCGTGGCGCCCACCCGGGAAAATCTCGAGGCGTTCCTCCGGGTGATGGTCTACGACCAGAAGCTGATCACCCCCGAGTTGGTGGAACAGCGATTTGAGCTGGCCAGTACGCCGGAATCGCTGGCCGCGACGCGGGCGATGGGAAAGTCCTTCGCCGCAGCCGATTTCGAGCTCGGCATGATGTGGCGCGAGGTATACCGGTTGCGTCAACCGGTGCTGCTGATCTGGGGCCGGGAGGACCGGGTCAATCCGCTGGACGGTGCGCTGGTTGCCCTCAAGACCATGCCTCGTGCGCAGCTGCACGTCTTCGGGCAGTGTGGACACTGGGCGCAAGTGGAGAAGTTCGACGAGTTCAACAGGCTGACGAGTGATTTTCTGGGAGGTGCGAGGTGAGCATTCGGTCGCTGGGATATCTGCGCATCGAGGCCACCGATATGGGTGCCTGGCGTGAGTACGGCCTCAAGGTCCTCGGCATGGTCGAGGGCAAGGGCGCTACCGAGGGTGCGCTGTATCTGCGCATGGACGACTTCCCCGCTCGGCTGGTGATCGTGCCCGGCGAGCACGACCGGCTGTCGGAGGCTGGCTGGGAATGCGCGAATGCCGAAGGTCTGCAAGAGATCCGGAATCGACTTGACGTCGAGGGCACGCCCTACAAGGAGGCCACCGCGGCGGAACTGGCGGACCGCCGGGTCGACGAGATGATCAGGTTCTCCGATCCGTCCGGCAATTGCCTGGCGGTTTTCCACGGCGTCGCGCTTGAACACCGGCGGGTCGTCAGCCCTTACGGCCACAAGTTCGTCACCGGCAAGCAGGGGCTTGGTCACGTGGTGCTGTCCACCCGGGACGACGCCGAAGCGCTGCACTTCTATCGAGACGTGCTCGGTTTCAAGCTGCGTGACTCGATGCGACTTCCGCCGCAGATGGTTGGCCGGCCCGCCGATGGCCCGCCGGCCTGGTTGCGTTTCTTCGGCTGCAACCCCCGCCATCACAGCCTGGCTTTCCTGCCGATGCCGACGCCCAGCGGGATTGTCCACCTGATGGTGGAGGTCGAGCAGTCCGACGACGTGGGTCTGTGCCTCGATCGGGCGTTGCGCCGCAAGGTGCCGATGTCGGCCACCTTGGGTCGTCACGTCAACGACCTGATGTTGTCGTTCTACATGAAGACGCCTAGCGGCTTTGATGTCGAATTCGGCTGTGAGGGCCGGAAAGTCGACGACCAGGACTGGATCGCCCGGGAGAGCACCGCCGTCAGCCTGTGGGGTCACGACTTCACGGTCGGCGCTCGCGGCTAGCCTGAGACCAATCCCGAGACCAACCCAGAGACCAACCCCGAGACAAATAATGACGGCGCAGATCGATCCGCGGGTCTTCCGGCAGGTGCTGGGTCAGTTCTGCACCGGAATCACCATTATCACCACCGAGCACGAGGGCGTGCCGGTGGGCTTTGCCTGCCAGTCGTTCGCCGCGCTGTCCTTGGACCCACCGCTCGTGCTGTTCTGTCCGACGAAAATGTCGCGGTCTTGGAAGGCCATCGAGGCCAGCGGCCGGTTTTGCGTCAACGTGCTCACGGAAAAGCAAAAGGACGTCTCGGCGCGATTCGGCTCGAAGGAGCCCGACAAGTTCGCGGGGATCGATTGGCGTCCTTCGCAACTCGGTTCGCCGATCATCTCCGGATCGCTAGCGTATATCGACTGTACGGTGGCTTCTGTGCATGACGGCGGAGATCACTTCGTGGTTTTCGGTGCGGTTCAATCGCTGTCGGAGGTTCCCAAGGTCAAGCCGCGGCCGCTGCTGTTCTATCGTGGCGACTACACCGGCATCGAGCCGGATAAGACCACGCCAGCGCACTGGCGCGATGACTTGGAAGCCTTTCTCACGACCACCACCCGCGACACCTGGCTCTGATCGTTCCCGGGCTGCACACCGCCCGGCGCGGGCGGGCGCCGCAATTGCCCCCGATGCTGACCTCCATCGGGATACGATCAGGTCCTGCCTAGTCCACGGTTGTCGGGCAAGGGCAAGGATGCGCTGACCGGGAGAGGTGCAGTATGTCGTTTGTGATCGCAGGCCCGCAGGAAATGCTGGCTACGGCCGCCGATTTGGCAGGAATCGGGTCCACTCTTGCCGAGGCCAACGCCGCCGCGGCTGCCCAGACAATCGCCCTGCCGGCGGCCGCTGCCGACGAGGTATCGGAAGCCATCGCCACGCTATTTGCTTCGCACGCGCAGGCTTATCAGGCCGTCGGTGCCCAGATGTCGGCGTTTCACCAACAATTCGTGCAAGCCCTGACTGCCGGTAGCTCGTCGTATGCCAACGCCGAGGCCGCCAGCGTCGTGCAGATCCTGCTCGACGTGATCAACGCGCCCACTCAGCTGCTGCTGGGCCGGCCGCTGATCGGCGATGGCGCAGACGGGATTACCGGCGCAGTGGGGACGGATGGCGGCGATGGTGGGATCCTGTTCGGTAGTGGTGGCAACGGTGGGGACAGCCTGAGCCCCGGCGTGCCTGGCGGAAACGGCGGGGACGCGGGCCTGTTCGGCAACGGCGGGGCCGGCGGCAGTGGCGGGGACGGGGTCGACGGCCTTGTGGGACTCGGCGGAAACGGCGGCGCCGGAGGCCATGGTGGGTGGCTGTTCGGTCACGGCGGGGTTGGCGGCGTTGGCGGTTCGGGTGCTAGCTCTGCGGGCGATGTCGGCGGCACCGGAGGTGCCGGTGGCAACTCGTGGCTGTTCGGTAACGCCGGGGCCGGCGGTGCTGGCGGCGACTCCGATGGCGTCTTCAACGGCGACGGCGGCGCTGGTGGCAATGCGGGTCTGATAGGCCACGCCGGGGCCGGTGGTAGCGGCGGTACCGGTGGAGACGGAGGCTTCGGCGGTGCCGGCGGCCGTGGCGCGTTGATAGCCGGCGATGGCGGCGCTGGCGGCCGCGGTGGCGACGGTGGCATCGGCGGTGACGGCGGCTTTGCCGGGCTGCTCTTCGGCAACGGTGGTGCTGGCGGCTACGGCGACGCTATCGGCGGCAGCGGTGGATTCGCGATATTCGGTGAAGGCGGCAACGGCGGCGCCGCCGGGGTTATCGGCGGCAGCGGCGGGTTCGCGTTGTTCGGCGTTGGCGGCGATGGTGGCGCTGGCGGGGCCGGAGTCTTGTCGGGCGACGCGCGTGGCGGTGACGGTGGCGGTGCGTTGTTCGGCTTCGGCGGCCACGGCGGTGCGGGTGGCGCCGGCGACGCCAGCGGCGAACAGGGCGGCGCGGGTGGCGCCGGCGGCAGGTCCATCGTGATCGGCAGCGGCGGCAACGGCGGGGTTGGCGGGGCGGGAACCGATGGCGAAGCCGGTGGTGCTGGCGGGGCCGGCGGCGGCGGCGGAATCTTGCTCGGCTTCGGCGGTGCGGGGGGCAACGGCGGGGCCGCCGAGACGGGTACGGGTGGTGCGGGCGGGGCCGGTGGCGCCGCCGGAGCACTGATCGGGTTCGGCGGCAACGGCGGCAACGGCGGCGACTCCACCTCTGGCACCGGTGGGGACGGCGGCAACGGCGGCGCCGCCCAGGTCATCGGCAACGGCGGCGATGGCGGCGATGGTGGCACCGGTGCCACCAATGGCGACGGCGGATCCGGCGGAGCCGGCGGGTTCATCGGGTTCGCGGGAAGCAACGGCACCTGAGCCGCCGCGGTGCGGCCGGGTCACAATGTCCGTATGGCACTGGATCTGCCCGCATACTTTGACCGCGTCAACTACCACGGTGATACCGAGCCGACCTTCGGTGTCCTGCAGGACCTGGTGACCGCCCACACCCGTGCCATTCCCTTCGAAAACCTGGATCCGTTCATGGGGGTGCCCATCGACAACCTGAGTCCGGAGGCACTGACCGACAAGCTGGTTCACCGGCGCCGCGGCGGCTACTGCTACGAGCACAACGGGCTCATGGGCTACGTGCTGTCAGAACTCGGATTTCGGGTGCGCCGATTGGCCGGCCGAGTGATCTGGATGCGTCCGCCCGACGCTCCGGTGCCCGCCGAGACGCACACCGCGTTGGCGGTCACCTTCCCCGGCGCCCACAGGTCGTATCTGGTCGACGTGGGCTTCGGGGGCCAGACGCCTACGTCGCCCCTGCGCTTGCAAACTGGCTGCATCCAGCAGACGAGGCACGAACCGTATCGCCTCGACGACCGCGGCGACGGACTGCTGCTGCACGCACTGGTCCGCGACGAGTGGCAGGCGCTCTACCAGTTCACCGTGCAAACTCGGCCGCACATCGATCTGCAGGTGGGCAGCTGGTTCGCCTCAACACACCCCTCCTCTCTTTTTGTGACGGGCCTGACGGTTGCAGGGTTCGCTGGCGAGGCGCGGTGCAACCTGGCTGGCCGCACTCTGGCCATCCATCGCGCCGACGGGACCGAGAAGATCCTTCTGGGCGACGCGGCCGCGGTGGTCGATACTTTGGGTGAGCGATTCGGGATCAACGTGGCCGATGTCGGCGAGCGCAGCGCGCTCGAAGCGCGCATTGACCAGCTACTGAGCCAGTAGCCAAGATCCGATTCGCCGCACCGCCTCCTCGATGTCGCTCGTCGGCCCGGCGAACGACAGACGCACAAAAGAACTGCCGCGCACGGTGTCGAAGTCGATCCCAGGTGCAATCGCAACTCCGGTGTCGGCCAGCAACTTCGAGCAGAAGGCCAGCGAATCGTTTGTGAAGTCCGAGACATCGGCGTAGACGTAGAATGCGCCATCGGTGGGTGCCAGCCGGGCGATGCCGATGCTCCGCAGACCGTCGAGCAGCAGCGATCGGTTGATCGCGTAGTGGTCCAGGTTGTTGTCGGCTTCGGCGGTGGCCTCGGGCGTGAACGCCGACACCGCCGCGATTTGCGCCAGGACCGGCGGGCAGATGGTGAAATTACCGGTCAGGCAGTCCACGGCGCGCCGCAGCTCAGGCGGCACCAGCAGCCAGCCCAGCCGCCAGCCGGTCATCGCGTAGTACTTGGAAAAGCTGTTGACCACCAAGGCATTTCGTGAAGTCTGCCAGGCGCAGCTGGTTTGTGGCGCCCCCTGGTAGACGAGCCCGTGGTAGACCTCATCGCTGATCAACCGCACCCCGGAGTCTTCGCACCACGACGCGATCGCCGTGAGCTCTGCCGGCGGTATGACGGTTCCGGTGGGATTGGCCGGGCTGGCGACGACGACGCCTTGCACCGGGGGATCGAGCGCGGCCAGCATCTGCGCGGTGGGTTGAAACCTGGTGTCCGGGCCGCATTGGATATCGACCACTTCGCATCCCAACGCCGACAAGATGTTCCGATAGCACGGGTAGCCGGGGCTGGCCAGTGCTACACGGTCGCCCACGTCGAAGCACGCCAGAAATGCCAGCAGAAAGCCACCCGACGAACCGGTGGTGACCACGACTGCGTCCGGTTCGACGGTGAGACCGTGCTGGCGTTGATAGTCGGTCGCGATCGCAGCGCGGAGTTCTGGGATACCGAGTGCCACAGTGTAACCCAGCTGGTTGTCGCGCAGCGCGGCGACGGCGGCGGCGCGGACCGGCTCGGGTGCGCCCACGCTGGGTTGGCCCGCGGAAAGGTTGACCAGATCGCCGTGGCTGCGCTGGCGCTCGGCGGCCGCCAGCCAGACATCCATCACATGGAACGGCGGGATGCCGGCGCGCAGCGCCACCCGATCGTTCACGGTGATCCGGCACCTAGCACGTGGGACTCCAATGTTCGCAGCAGTTCTCGCGGTTCGCTCAGCAGATGCGCACTGCCATGGGCTCGTTTGAAGTACAGGTGCATGTCGTGTTCCCAGGTGATCGCAATGCCACCGTGCAACTGAATCCCCTCGGCCGCGGCGGCGCTGAGGGCCTCGGTAGCCGCGAGCCGTGCCGTGGCGGCATTCGTCGGTGTCGGGTCCTTACACGCGTCGGCCACGACGGCGCGTGCCGCGGCGATCGTGACGTGCAGGTCGGCCATCCGGTGCTTGAGCGCCTGGAAGCTGCCGATCGGTCGTCCGAATTGGATCCGGCTCTTGGCGTAGTCGACAGTCAGTTCCAGGCAGCGCTCGGCGGCGCCGATCTGCTCGGCCGCCAGCAGGATGGCCGCGGCGTCAGCGATGCCGGGGTCGGTGCCGGCGGCGATGGTTTCCTCCGCGGTTACCCGCGCCAGCCGGCGGGTGGGGTCCATGGTGGCCACGGGCTCGGAGGTGAAGCGGGTCCACCTTGTCAGCACACCGTCGTGGGCGGCGACGACGATCTCGGCGGTATCTCCGTTGACCACGTAACTGGGGTCAAGCACCAGCGCGCCGATCGCGCGTCCCTCGGCGAGCGCTTCGAGTGCCTCGGTGTCCGGCTCGGGTGCGGCCAGCAAGGCGAGCTCCGCCAACGTCGTGCCCAGCAGCGGTGAGGGCACCAGCGCCCGGCCCAGCTCTTGGAGGACTATTGCGGCGTCGGCAAGTTGGCCGCCTGCGCCGCCCAGTTCTTCGGGTATCACCAATGCGGCGGCACCGACTTGCTCACACAGCAACTGCCAGAGCGCCTCATCGTAGCCTCGCTCGGACTCGATCGCCGTTCGGACTGCCGCTGGGTTGGCGTGCTTGGTGACAAGGGCAGCAACGGTTTGCCGCAGCATCTCGCGTTCGTCAGTCATATACGCCGCTCCTCCTCATCGCTGCGCTCTGCATCGTCGCCGGCGGGGTCATAAACGCCGCTCCTCCTCATCGCTGCGCTCTGCATCGTCGCCGGCGGGTGTCATTGGCGCCGCTCCTCCTCATCGCTGCGCTCTGCATCGTCGCCGGCGGGTCACAGCGCCTCGAGCACGCGCCGCCGGTGCAACATTGGATCACCCCAGGCCGCGCGCAAGGCCTGCACTCGCAGCAGCCAGAGTGACAGGTCATGCTCTTCGGTGAAACCGATGGCACCGTGTATCTGCAACGCGGACCGCGCCGCCAGCAGGCCCGCCTCGGACGCCGCTATTTTGGCGGCGCTGACGTCTCGGCCGCACGCGCCCGAGTTCTCGGCTATCGCCAATGCGGCACCGTACACCAGGGGCCGAGCCAGCTCGATCGCGATATGGGCGTCGGCGAGTTTGTGCTTGATCGCTTGGTAGGAACCGATCACCCGACCGAACTGGGTGCGTTGCTTGGCGTAGTCGACGGTCGTGTTCAGCAGCGCCTCGGCGGCACCGATCAGTTGTGCGGCCGTGGCGAGTGCCCCGAACTCGTAGGCGCGCATAACGTCTGCCTGCCAGGTACCGTCGGTTGCGGTCACGTCGTACAGGCGGCGGCTGGGATCGACAGACTCGTAGGGCTCGCCGGCAGTTCCCTCCGCGACCCCGAAGTCGCCGGCCAACAAGACCAGTCCCGCGGTGTCGGCGTCGACCGCGCGGGGCATCTCCGGCGGCATCGCGACAGTGACTATCAATTCGCCCGAAGCCAGCTCGCCACACCGCTCGTCGTGCGCCAACAACACCGGGGCAACAGCGATGGATTCGGCAACCGGGCCCGGCACGCACCATCGCCCTAGACGCTCGAGCGCTACTACCAGATCTACGGGATGCGCTTCTATGCCGTCGAATTGCTCGGGCACGGCCAGTGCAGTGATGCCAAGGGCGGCCAGCTGTTCCCACACCTTGCAGCCCGGCTCGACATCGTGCGTCGACCACGCGCGGACCGTGCCAGGAAGGTCCGCGGTGCTCAGCGCCGCATCGATGCTGGCCGCGAAATCCCGTTGCTGTTCGTCTAGTGCGAAATCCACTATTTCTTGCCCCCGGCTTTCTCTTTCGGAAGACCCAGCAGGCGTTCCGAAATGATGTTGCGCTGGATTTCGTTGGTCCCGGCGTAGATCGGGCCGCCCAGGGCGAACAGCAAGCCATCGGTCCAGGGGCCGGCCAATTCTGCATCGGCGCCGCGGATGTCGAGTGCCGTCTGGTGGATCTCCACGTCCAGGTCGGACCAGAACACCTTGGTCACTGACGATTCCGCGCCCAGCTCGCCGCCCGCGGCTAGCCTCGTTACGGTGCCGAACGTCTGCAGTCGGTAGGCCTGCGCCTTGATCCACGCGCTGGCCACCCGGTTGGCGAATTCCGGTGCAGAGCCGTTGTCTTTCCATAGCGCAACCAGTCGCTCTGCGGCCGCGAGGAAGCGTGCCGGGCTGCGCAGCGACATACCGCGTTCGTTGCTCGATGTACTCATGGCCGCACGCCACCCGTCGTTGGGGGCGCCGATGACGTCCACGTCCGGCACGAAGACGTTGTCGAGGAAGATCTCGCCGAAGCCGGTGTCGCCGCCCAATTGAGCGATCGGCCGCACCGTGATTCCCTCGGCACTCAGGTCGAACATGAAGTACGTCAGCCCGCGATGTCGTTCGGCTGCAGGGTCGGATCGAAAAAGCCCGAATCCCATGTCGGCGAACGGTGCGCGCGAACTCCAAATCTTCTGGCCGTTGAGCAGCCAACCACCGTCCGTCTGCGTGGCGGTGGATCGTAGCGACGCAAGGTCGCTGCCGGCTTCGGGTTCTGACCAGGCCTGAGCCCAGATCTGTTCGCCGCTAGCCATCTTGACCAGCAGCCGGTCCAGCTGCTCTTCGGTGCCGTGTGAGAACAGTGTCGGCGCCAGCATCGAAGTACCGTTGGCGCTGGCGCGACCCGGCGCGCCGGCGCGAAAGTATTCCTCCTCGAACACCACCCAATGCAGTAGTGGCGCGTCGCGGCCGCCGTACTTCTCCGGCCAGGTGATCACCGACAGGCCGGCATCGAACAGAACCCTGTCCCAATGTCTATGTTGTGCAAACCCTTCCGCGTTGTCATAGGACTTCACCGGGATCGAGTCTCGGTTGACCGAAAGAAACTCTCGTACCTCGGCTTGGAACGCCAGGGTCTCTTCGTCGAAATTCAGATCCATTCAGGCCAGCTCTCGCAGTTGTGATTTGACTACTTTGCCGCCGGCATTCCGCGGCAATGCGTCGACGAACCGCACCGAACGCGGTGCCTTGAAGTTCGCTAAATGTTCACGCGTATAGGCGATCACCGCGCGTTCGTCGATGTCCGAATCCGGTCGAGCAACCACGTAGGCGCGACCGACCTCGCCGAGCCGATGGTCGGGAACGCCAATCACCGCCGCGTCGGCCACGCCGTCGATTCGCGTCAACACTTGCTCAACTTCGGCGGGATAAACGTTGAAACCTCCACAGATGTACATGTCCTTGAGTCGGTCGGTGATTCGCAAGTTGCCAGCGTCGTCGACGGTACCGATATCGCCGGTGTGCAGCCAGCCATGGGCGTCAATCGTCGCGGCGGTCGCTTCGGGGTCGTCAAGATAACCGAGCATCACGTTGGGCCCGCGCAGCAAGACTTCGCCAGACTCGGCGATGCGCAACTCAAAATCCGCGAAAGGTCGTCCGCAGGTGGTGGCAACCGTCACCGCGTCGTCGTCGGGGCGGCACATCGTCCCCATCCCGTTGGCCTCGGTCAGGCCGTAGGCGGTGAGCACCATGTCGATGTCGAGTTCGGACTGCATGCGCTCCACCAACACGACCGGCACGGTGGCCGCACCGGTCACCGCGAACCGCAGCGAGCTCAGGTCGTATTCCGGCCTAGCCGGGTGATCGAGCAAGCTCTGGTAAATCGTGGGCGGACCCGGCAACACGGTGATGCGCTGTTCCTCGATCGTTCGCAGCGTTTGCAGTGGGTCGAATGTCGGGTGTGGGATCAGCGTCGCGCCGGTCTGTAGGCAAGCCAAGATTCCAGCCTTGTAGCCGAAATTGTGAAAGAACGGGTTGATGCACAGGTAGCGGTCGGCGCTCGTGATCTTGCCGTTGGCGGCCCACGAAGCCGACGCCGACAACGATTGCCGGTGTGCGCACATCACGCCCTTGCTTCGGCCCGTGGTGCCGGAGGTGAACAGGATGTCGCTGACGTCGTCGGGCGAGACGGCGCTAGCCCGCGCGCGTACCGCGTCGAGGGTTCCGGCACCCGCCCCTGCGTCCATGAACTCATCCCAGGTTCCATCGGGTTCGTCGATCGGCACCCGAACGATGTGGCGCAGCGCGGGCAGGGCAGCACGATCCAAGTCGGCTGCCCGGTCGGCGTCCAGGAATCGGCCCATCGCGAATAGCACGGGCGCCTTGGTTCGACCCAAGATGTCGGCGGCTTCCTCCGCGGTATAACGCGTGTTCAGCGGAACCATCGCCGCGCCGGCGTGGTGGATGGCCAGGCACGCCACCACCCAGTGCCAGGTATTCGGTGACCAGATGGCCACTCGGTCTCCGCGCTCGACGCCCAGCGCGACCAGCGCGGCCGCCGCCCGGTACACCTCGTCGCGCAACTCATGCGATGTGAAGCTCCGGTCGTCCGTCACCAACGCATCGTGGCCGGGTAACTGGCGCACCGAGCGATCGACCGCTGCAGGCACGGTACGGGGATCGGTGGTCATCGACGCTCCTCGAACGTGGCGTACATCGTCGCCAAGCTTTGTGATGCGTATTACCGCCAGGCTAACAAAGCAAGTGCTTGGTAGGTTAGCCTACAGGGATGCAGGATGTTCTGGAGTTCCGCGCAGAAGTCCGCCAATGGCTCGCGGACAATCTGGTCGGCGAGTTCGCTGCACTGCGCGGCCTCGGCGGGCCAGGACGCGAGCACGAGGCTTTCGAAGAGCGCCGGGCATGGAACCAGCACTTGGCGGCGGCGGGACTG
This sequence comes from Mycobacterium spongiae, assembly GCF_018278905.1. Lineage (NCBI taxonomy): Bacteria > Bacillati > Actinomycetota > Actinomycetes > Mycobacteriales > Mycobacteriaceae > Mycobacterium > Mycobacterium spongiae. Next base: position 5,083,254 of record NZ_CP046600.1, on the reverse strand, counting down.
ACCTGTTTGGGGTGGCCGGTCGAGCATGGCGGCCGTGGGCTTTCGACCGCGCACCGGGTGGCGTTCTACGAGGAGTATGCCCGCGCGGACGCGCCGGACAAGGTGAACCATTTCGGCGAGGAGCTGCTGGGGCCGACATTGATCGCGTTCGGAACGCCCGAGCAACAGCAACGGTTTCTGCCGCGGATCCGCGACGTCACCGAGCTGTGGTGTCAGGGATATTCGGAGCCCGGTGCCGGCAGCGACCTGGCCAACGTGTCGACCACAGCCGAACTCGACGGCGACCAGTGGGTGATCAACGGGCAGAAGGTGTGGACATCGCTGGCACACCTGTCGCAGTGGTGTTTCGTCGTCGCCCGCACCGAGAAGGGCTCCAAGCGCCATGCTGGCCTGTCGTACCTGTTGGTGCCGCTGGACCAGCCCGGCGTGCAGATCCGCCCGATCGTCCAGATCACGGGCACTGCCGAGTTCAACGAAGTGTTCTTCGATGACGCCCGTACCGACGCCGGCATGGTGGTCGGCCAGCCGGGTGACGGTTGGCGGGTCGCGATGGGGACGCTGACATTCGAGCGCGGCGTTTCAACGCTGGGTCAACAGATCGTCTACGCGCGTGAGCTTTCCAATCTGGCCGAGCTCGCACAGCGCACCGGCGCCGCCGAGGACCCGTTCATCCGGGAGCGGCTGACCAGAGCGTGGACGGGGCTGCGAGCCATGCGCAGCTACGCGCTGGCCACCTTGGAAGGGCCAGCTGTCGACGGCCAGGACAACGTGTCGAAGTTGTTGTGGGCCAACTGGCATCGCGATCTCGGGGAGTTGGCGATGGATGTGGTCGGCAAGCCCTCGCTGACCATGGCCGACGGCGAGTTCGACGAATGGCAGCGATTATTTCTGTTTACCCGCGCCGACACCATTTACGGCGGGTCCAACGAGATACAGCGCAACATCATTGCCGAGCGGGTGCTTGGCCTGCCCAGGGAGGTAAAGGGATGACCCTTTCCGTGGCGCCGAAAGAGGTTGCTGGACACGGACTTCTCGCTGGCAAGGTGGTGGTGGTCACCGCGGCGGCGGGTACCGGTATCGGTTCGGCCACCGCGCGGCGTGCGCTGGCCGAAGGCGCCGATGTGATGGTCTCCGACCACCACGAGCGACGGTTGGGGGAGACGGCCGACGAGCTGTCGGCGCTGGGACAGGGCCGCGTCGAAAGCGTCGTGTGTGACGTGACCTCAACCGCCGCCGTCGATGCCCTGATCGACTCGACGACTGCCCGGATGGGCCGCCTCGACGTGCTGGTCAACAATGCCGGCCTCGGCGGGCAGACGCCCGTGGCCGACATGTCCGACGACGAGTGGGAGCGTGTTCTCGATGTGACCCTCACGTCGGTGTTCCGGGCCACCCGGGCCGCGCTGCGCTACTTCCGCGACGCGCCGCACGGCGGAGTAATCGTCAACAACGCCAGCGTCCTGGGCTGGCGAGCTCAACATTCGCAGGCCCACTATGCCGCCGCCAAGGCCGGGGTCATGGCATTGACCCGGTGCAGCGCCATTGAAGCCGCCGAGTACGGAGTCCGGATCAACGCCGTCTCGCCCAGCATTGCCCGGCACAAGTTCTTGGACAAGACGACCTCGGCCGAGCTGCTCGATCGGTTGGCCGCGGGTGAGGCGTTCGGACGGGCCGCCGAGCCCTGGGAGGTGGCGGCCACCATTGCCTTTCTGGCGAGTGACTATTCCAGCTACCTCACCGGAGAGGTGATTTCGGTTTCCAGCCAGCATCCGTGACCACAGATAGCCAAGCAAGCGCTTGGTTGATATCCTGGGGGAATGGACCGAGTGGCCGGTCAGGCTAACAGCCGGCGAGACGAGCTGCTGGAGCTCGCTGCCGAGATGTTCGCCGAGCGCGGCCTTCGTGCTACGACTGTGCGCGATATCGCCGACGGCGCCGGTATCTTGTCCGGCAGTCTCTATCACCACTTCTCCTCAAAAGAGGAGATGATCGACGAGCTGTTGCGCGGTTTCCTGGACGGGCTTTTCGCCCGCTATCGCGAGATCGTGGACACCGAGGCCAATCCCTTGGAGCGGCTCAAGGGCCTGTTCATGGCCTCGTTCGACGCGATCGAGCATCGCCACGCGCAGGTCGTCATCTACCAGCATGAGGCGCAACGACTCGCGTCTCAGCCGCGGTTTTCCTATATCGAGGATCTGAACCAGCAGCAGCGGAAGATGTGGGTCGAGGTGCTCAATCAGGGCATTGACGAAGGCTTTCTTCGTCCCGACCTGGACGTTGATCTGGTGTACCGATTCATCCGTGACACCACCTGGGTATCGGTGCGCTGGTATCAGCCTGGCGGGCCGCTCACCGCAGAACAGGTAGGTCAGCAATATCTCGCCATCGTCCTTGGCGGGATCACGGCTCAGCAACAATGACGACAGAAGGAGTCTGAAATGCCCGAGGCGTACATCGTGGACGCTGTGCGGACCGCCGTCGGTAAGCGCAACGGATCCCTGGCCGGAGTGCACCCCATTGATCTCGGGGCGGAGGTGTTCCACGGCTTGTTCGAACGGGTTGATGTGGACCCCGCCGCCGTCGACGACGTGATCGTGGGGTGCGTGGATGCCATCGGCGGGCAGGCCGGCAATATCGGCCGGCTGGCGTGGCTGGCGGCCGGCTACCCCGAAGAGGTCCCAGGCGTCACGGTCGATCGACAATGCGGCTCCAGCCAGCAGGCGATTTCTTTTGGCGCGCAAGCGATCATGGCCGGAACCGCTGATTTCATCGTGGCTGGCGGTATCCAGAACATGAGCCAGATCCCGATTTCTGCGGCCATGGAGGTCGGCAACCAGTTCGGCTTCACCTCTCCCACGGCAGAGTCCAAGGGATGGCAGCACCGCTACGGCGACGAGGAGATCTCGCAGTTCCGCGGCGCCGAGATGATCGCCGAGCGGTGGAACCTGTCGCGAGAAGAAATGGAGCAATTCGCCCTCGGCAGCCACGAACGTGCGTTTTCGGCAATCCGTGCAGGACATTTCGACAATGAGATCGTGCCGGTCCACCAGAATGGCACGGATTTCCGCATCGACGAGGGGCCCCGCGAGACATCGCTGGAGAAAATGGCGGGTCTGAAGACGCTGGTCGAGGGGGGCCGGCTGACGGCCGCCCTGGCCAGCCAGATCTCCGATGGCGCCAGTGCCGTGCTGCTCGCGTCCGAGCAGGCGGTCAAAGACCACAAGTTGACCCCGCGGGCCAGAATCCACCACATCAGCGCTCGTGGCGCAGATCCGGTGGTCATGCTGACCGGGCCTATCCCAGCCACCCGCTACGCTCTGGAAAAGACCGGACTGGCCATCGAGGACATTGCCACCGTCGAGATCAACGAGGCGTTCGCACCGGTAGTCCTGGCCTGGCTCAAGGAAATCAAGGCCGACCCGGAGACGGTGAACCCCAACGGTGGCGCGATTGCCCTCGGCCACCCGCTGGGGGCCACCGGGGCCAAGTTGTTCACCACAATGCTCAACGAGCTCGAGCGCATCGGTGGCCGCTACGGGTTGCAGACGATGTGCGAAGGCGGCGGCACGGCCAACGTCACGATCATCGAGCGGTTGTAGCCCGCGCCGCGGGTCTCCCCACAGGGCCGGCTGACAAGCGCCGGCCGGCATCGAGGTGAGTCGCTCATCTCCCACATCCGGAATGTCGCTGACCTTGCCGGCACTAAGCGCAGCACTCGTCACCTAAGCTGCACGTTGGGCGATGCAGCGCACCAACGATGTTGAGCATCTGCTGGATGCGAAAAGGTAGGGCGATGGATGCTTAAACCTGGCGAGGTACTGGCCGGCTACCGCATCGACAGGACGCTCGGCGTTGGCGGAATGGGCGCGGTGTACCTCGCTGCCCATCCAAGCCTGCCACGTCGCGACGCGTTGAAGGTGCTCTCCGCGGAGCTATCGCACGACCCAGACTTTCGAACCCGATTCCTGCGCGAAGCCGACGTCGCCTCCAGCCTGGATCACCCCAACATCGTCGGGGTCTATGACCGCGGTCAGACCGAGGACGGCCAGCTGTGGATCTCAATGCAGTTCGTCGACGGCACCGACGCTGAGGCGGCCCTGCGGGCTGGGGAAATGACACCCGATCGGGCAGTGCACATCGTGGCCGCGGTCGCCCAAGGCCTCGACCATGCCCACTCGCGCAACATCATTCACCGCGATGTCAAGCCGGCGAACTTCCTGTTGTCCGGTCCTATCGGCCCCTCAGAGCGGGTGCTAATGGGCGATTTCGGGATTTCTCGCGCGCTCGACGATGTGGGACTGACAGCCACCGGGTCGCTCGTGGCCACCGTTGCATACGCTGCCCCCGAAGTGCTCTCCGGGCTCTCGGTCGACGGGCGGGCAGACATCTACTCGCTCGGCTGCACGCTGTTTCGGCTGCTGACGGGCAAACCCCCGTTTGCGAGCAACGGGATGGCTGCGGTGATGATGGCGCATCTGCAGGCGCCCCCACCGCGGGTCACCGATTTCGTGCCGTCCCTTCCGCCGGCGCTGGATGCAGTGATCGCAATCGCGATGGCCAAAGACCCCGCAGCACGCTTCCCGACCGCGGCGGCGTTGGCGGCGGCGGCCGCATCGGCGCTCCATGACGCCACCATGCTCATCAGCACGCCGCTGCCTCCGGTGTCTAGCCGGGACGTGTCGTCCTATCCGCCGCCGGGCACGGCCGGGTGGCCCGACAGGGGCCCGCGCACCATGCTCGCCCCCGGTGCGGTTCCGCCGGCGGCGACTGTCTCGATCCGGGCGCCTCTCCCTCGCCGCCGCCGCGCAGGGTGGATCGCCGCGTCACTAGCAGCGGTGGTGGTGTTGGTGGTTGTTGCGGCAATCGTCTGGCCGCGCGGATCCTCCCCAGCGCCACCGGCGGCACAAGGTGGCAACCCAGCCCCCGCCAGATCTTCGACTACGACGGGTGCGACCGCCCCGACATCGGCCACCCCGACTCGGCGACCAGCCACCGATGTCGCACCGGACCAACTGCGGTCGATTTTGTTGTCCGACAGCCAGATCGCGAATATCGCTGGGGGAGCGGCGTTGACGATGGACAGCGATACCACCGAACTGTCGGCCAATGCCTCAGTGAGCAGTCCGCGGTGTCGCGGGGCTTGGTCACCGGCCCAACGATCGGTCTATGCCGGCAGCGGACAAACCGGAGCGGCGGTGCAGACACTACGCGCGCTGGGTGCGGCGGTGTGGCAAGACGGCGTGATTCAGGCCGCGGTCTCGTTGGACTCCGTGATGAGCATCAGCGGGTTCATGCAAGGCGAGCAACGCCGGTGGGTGGCCTGCGCGCAGGCCGGTGCGGTGACGGTGACCCTGCCAGACGGGGCAGCTCAGAGTTGGACGTTCTCCCAGCCGGTCACCACCGGCGGAATCGTCACGCTGACCGCCACCCCAGCCGACGGCGGCGTTTCGTGCTCGCGCGGGATCGCCGCGCGCGGGAACGTGGTCATCGACATGCGCTTGTGCCGCCCCGGCGGAGGCGGCGACGTCGCAGCGTTGATCCGAGCTGCCGGAGATCGGGTACCGCGCCAGTAACTGGGAAGTTGTTAAGGTGTGCCATCCCACGACGGGCTGAAAGGGCGCTGCTGGTGACCAGATTGCGAGTATTTGCCGCCAACGCTGCGGTGATGGTGCTCGCCGGGTGCGGCACTACCACTGGCAATCCGGTCGCCGAGAATGGTTCAACCCCGCCGCCCACGCCGGTGATCACCGCTACGCCACCGAGCAGAACCACCCCGACTACCACCGCACCACCTTCCGACCAGGACCAGGTCCGCGCGGCAATCAAGGCGTTTCAGGACGCAGCCAACAGTCAGAACTGGGACGCTTACCTGGCGGCGATGTGCCCGGCCATGCGCGCTACGTTCACCGCGCCGATCATGGAACAGGTGAAAACGAACCGGGCCGCGGACGGCATCACGATCGTCACGGTCCTCGGCGTCACCATCACCGGCGACACCGCCAAGGCAGACCTCGATTCCACCAACGAACTCATTGGCTCTATGCAGGTCAGCATGACACTGGCACGCACCGAGGAAGGCTGGAAAATTTGCATGTAATGGGCTGGCGGCAGCAGCCGTCCTCAAGCGCTCGGGCCGTATGCCGCCGGCCCTTGCCTGATGCGGCACATTAGTGGCGGTTGCTCTTCCCTAGATTGCAGAACTCGCACAAGGTCTGGAGGTTGCCCATCTCGGTCTTTCCTCCTTTGCTCACCGGGACGATGTGGTCAACATGGAGGGTCACGCCACGCGTTTGTGGGTTCGCTCCGCATTGTTGACAGCGCGAGCCATCTCGCGAGAGGACTTGATATCGGAGGCTGGCGGTCATGCGGTTACGTTCCTGTCGGCGTAGGAACGTCGCCGTGGACTGGGCCTCCCGAAGCCGTTTCATCTCGGTGAACGCGCTCCGAAGCCCCTCGAAGTCCCACGAAAGAGCCTTGGAATAGGAATTCTGTCCCTTCGGGCTGGTGTACCGGACGGCGCAACGCACGTGAGCGGCGCAAACGGGCGGGCTCAGCGTCCACTTGGTGAAGAGCTTCCGCTCAATCCGTGCGAATGCCTCGGGGTTCACCTGGTCAGTAGCTGAGCGGCCGAGCTTGGTTGAGTCAATGTGCTGATATGCGCCGCGATACTCGGCGTACACCACCAAATCGTTTGTCCGTAAAGCGATTGCATACTGTAGCTCGGCCTCTAGGGCGGCGAGGTTTGCAAGGAAGAACGCATGGAGGTCGTAGCGTTCGAGCTTTGCTTTGGAGTTGACCCTGTCTTCCCAGTTGTAGGTGATCGGACCTGAATACTGCAGTCGCTGCCGGTAATTTCGGTTGAGCGAGTCGAGTTCGGCTAGCGCAGCACTGTTCTCGACCACTAGACGCCGACGCTTTGCAACGGCGAGGAGTAGGACGCCAGAGATAGCTCCCAGGAACGCTAGAACGACTGCTGCGGCGGCGAACTGGCCATTCACGTTATGTGCTACTCCCGTTTCTCAGCTCCCGAACGATACTCCGGGCGTGTGACGGCTGACTCGCTGAGCAGCTCGCCTTTTGGGGTGGACCAGGACTGCCATTAGCCGCCGAAGTCCTGTGCGGCACTGCTACCTTCGGTCAACAGCAAAGTGTACCACCGTAGAAAAAGTGGTACACTTGGCGCCTATGCCGACCACACGTCCGCGCTACCAGGTAACCGAAACACCGGAGATCGCTCGGGCGCTCGACCAGGCTGCCAGGCGATGGCCTGGTGAGCCACGGTCCAAATTGTTGCGACGGCTGATCGAAGTCGGGGGCGGCATCCTCGAGCGCAACGAGAAATCGGACGACAGTGCGCATCGTGCCGCGGTGCTGGCAAGCAGTGGCCGCTACTCCGAGGCGTTCGCGCCTGGCTATCTGACTGACCTGCGGGAGGATTGGCCCGCGTGATCGTGCTGGACGCCAGCGTTCTGATAGCGCATTTGAACTCCCGCGACGCCCATCATGACGCGGCCACCGCGGTTCTGCTGGCCGCGACACCTGGACGGATGCTGGCGCACACCGACACGTTGGCCGAGGTCCTCGTCGGCGGCGTCCGCGTCAGGCAAGGAGCATCGATGCTTGACGATTTGCAGTCCGCCGGCATCGGCGTTGCGCCCCACGATGATGGCGAACCGCTGCGTCTTGCCGAACTACGCGCAAGTACGGGGCTCAAGCTACCTGACTGCTGCGTCTTGGATGTCGCCATCCATCACCAGGCAAGCCTTGCGACCTTTGATGAAGCGCTCGCTGCCGTGGCCCGCAAACGCGGCGTGCCTGTTCACACATGAGTGCGGCCAGTTTGTGCCCGCTATTCCACGCCCACGGTGCTTCCCAGATTGGACTTCGAACAGCGATGCGGCTGTAGGCATTCCGGCGACGCGACGTGATAGGGGCGCGTCCGCGCCAACCTCATGGTGGTAGTGGCGGAAAACGCCCACAACCATCCATGTGCGCTGATAGCGTTTGATTAGCCGATCGTCTTGACGGGCGATCTCAGGGTGGGTGAATGCTTGGCGTGGCTCGCGGTGGGAGGTCCAAATGTCCTATGTAGTCGCGGCACCGGAGCAAATGCTAGCGGCGGCGGCGGATTTGGCGGGAATCGAGTCGGCGCTCAACGCAGCGAACGCGGTGGCCGCCGTGCCGACGACCCAGGTGGTGGCCGCGGGTGCTGATGAGGTGTCGGCGGCGATAGCGGCCTTGTTCGCCGCGCAGGCCCTCGAGTATCAAGCGCTGAGCGCCAGCGTGGCCACGTTTCATGAACAGTTCCTGCGGGCCGTGACTTCAGGGGCGGCGGCATACGCGAGCGCCGAAGCGGCAAGCGTGGCTCCATTGCAAGCGCTGTTCGATGTGGTCAACGCGCCTACCCAGGCACTGCTGGGCCGCCCGTTAGTCGGCAATGGTGCCAACGGGGCACCGGGGACTGGCGCGGACGGCGGACATGGCGGGATTCTGTTCGGCAATGGTGGGGCTGGGGGCTCGGGTGCGGCGGGTGAGAATGGTGGCGCGGGCGGGAATGCGGGGTTGTTTGGTAGTGGGGGTGCTGGGGGTGCTGGGGGCTCTACGGATGTTTTTGGGAATAACGGCGGGGCTGGCGGGGTCGGTGGGGCCGGCGGGTGGTTCGGTGGTGTCGGCGGGTCCGGCGGTGCGGGTGGCACTGGCGCTTTCAGCGGGGGTGCTGGCGGGGCCGGCGGGGCTGGTCGGCTCTTTAGTGGTGGCGGCGCGGGTGGCACGGGCGGTATCGGCACTGCGGGTGTCGGTGGTGTGGGCGGCGACGGTGGTGCTTCCGGGTTCTTGGCGGCTGCCGATGGTGGGGCCGGTGGCCACGGCGGAACTGGATTCCTTACCGGGGGTGCGGCTGGCAGTGGTGGTGCCGCCGGGATTTTCGGCACCGGTGGTGGGGGTGGGACGGGTGGTTCGGGCGGCACTAATGGCGTGGAGATTGGCCAAGTCAGCGTTGGTGGGGCCGGTGGAGATGGTGGGCGTGGCGGATGGCTGTTCGGCGTCGGGGGCGGGGGCGGGTTCGGCGGGTTTGGGCAAGGCCCGTCGGGTGGGATCGCCGGGTCCGGCGGAGATGCGGGATTGTTCGGTATCGGTGGTAACGGCGGCGTTGGTGGTCTTGGGTTTTCTGGCGTTGGTGCTGCGGGTGGCGATGGCGGCGACGGCGGCCTGTTGTGGGGTCCCGGTGGCGACGGCGCGCGCGGCGGGCAAGGCGGAGCCGGCAGCGGCGGGACGGGCGGGTCTGGCGGGGCCGGCGGACTGTTCGGCGGGAATGGGGGTAGCGGCGGGGTTGGTGGTACCGGGGCGGGCGGGCCCGGTGGTGCCGGCGGGGACGGCGGCAAGGCCACGTTGTTCGGTACCGGCGGGGACGGCGGTGTGGGTGGCACCGGCGTCGGCTTCCCCGGCGACCCTGGCCTGTCGGCCGGGGGTGCGGGCGGCGATGGCGGCGACGGCGGTTTGGTGTTCGGCATGGGAGGCACCGGCGGGCAAGGGGGGTTCAGCGGTCCACTGTCCGCGGGCTCGGCCGGCGGCGGGGACGGCGGGGCTGGCGGCAACGCCGGACTGATCGGCATTGGTGGGGCTGGCGGTGCCGGCGGCGTCAGCGGGTTCGCGCCCGGCGGTGACGGCGGCGCCGGCGGCGCTGGTGGGGTGTTCTTGGGTGTCGGTGGTGTCGGTGGTGATGGTGCGGTGGGCGCCGGCGGTAATGGCGGTAACGGTGGTGCCGGCGGTGTTGGTAGCGGCACTGGATTCGGGTTCGGCGGGGCCGGCGGTATCGGCGGCGACAGTGGCCTTGGTAACGGCGGTGCCGGCGGGGCCGGTGGTGATGGCGGGTTGTTCGGCGGCAATGGCGGTGCCGGGGGGGTCGGCGGTGCCGGCGGGATCGGATTCTTGGATAACACCGCCGATGGCAGCGGGGGTGCTGGTGGGGCCGGCGGTAGCGGGGGCTTGTTCTTCGGTGATGGTGGTGTCGGCGGTGCTGGTGGCGCCGGGGGGAACTCCACTGTCAGCGCCAGCAACAACGGTGGTGGCGGTGGTGCCGGTGGTAGTGGCGGTGGGCTGTTTGGGCGTGGTGGTGCCGGTGGGGCGGGCGGCATCGCCGGCAATGGCAGCACCGTCGGGGGTGCCGGCGGTGCTGGGGGCGGGGCCGCGTTGATCGGTAGCGCCGGAAACGGCGGCGCCGGGGGCAGCGGCGGGCTCACCGGCGACGGCGGCGACGGCGGCGACGGCGGAGATGCCCAGCTGATCGGCAACGGTGGCAATGCCGGCGTCGGCGGAACCGGTGTGACTGTGGGCAGCATCGGCGTTGGTGGCATCGGCGGGCAACTACTGGGCCTAGACGGATTCAACGCCCCGGCAAGCACCTCGCCCCTGCACACCCTGCAACAACAGGCGCTGAACGCGATCAACACACCCTTCGAGGATCTGACCGGTCGCCCGTTGATCGGCAACGGCACCCCCGGGGCGGCCGGCACCGGTGCCGACGGCACGGCGGGTGGATGGCTCTTCGGCAATGGTGGGGCTGGGGGCTCGGGTGCGGCGGGTGAGAATGGTGGCGCGGGCGGGAATGCGGGGTTGTTTGGTAGTGGGGGTGCTGGGGGTGCTGGGGGCTCTACGGATGTTTTTGGGAATAACGGCGGGGCTGGCGGGGTCGGTGGGGCCGGCGGGTGGTTCGGTGGTGTCGGCGGGTCCGGCGGTGCGGGTGGCACTGGCGCTTTCAGCGGGGGTGCTGGCGGGGCCGGCGGGGCTGGTCGGCTCTTTAGTGGTGGCGGCGCGGGTGGCACGGGCGGTATCGGCACTGCGGGTGTCGGTGGTGTGGGCGGCGACGGTGGTGCTTCCGGGTTCTTGGCGGCTGCCGATGGTGGGGCCGGTGGCCACGGCGGAACTGGATTCCTTACCGGGGGTGCGGCTGGCAGTGGTGGTGCCGCCGGGATTTTCGGCACCGGTGGTGGGGGTGGGACGGGTGGTTCGGGCGGCACTAATGGCGTGGAGATTGGCCAAGTCAGCGTTGGTGGGGCCGGTGGAGATGGTGGGCGTGGCGGATGGCTGTTCGGCGTCGGGGGCGGGGGCGGGTTCGGCGGGTTTGGGCAAGGCCCGTCGGGTGGGATCGCCGGGTCCGGCGGAGATGCGGGATTGTTCGGTATCGGTGGTAACGGCGGCGTTGGTGGTCTTGGGTTTTCTGGCGTTGGTGCTGCGGGTGGCGATGGCGGCGACGGCGGCCTGTTGTGGGGTCCCGGTGGCGACGGCGCGCGCGGCGGGCAAGGCGGAGCCGGCAGCGGCGGGACGGGCGGGTCTGGCGGGGCCGGCGGACTGTTCGGCGGGAATGGGGGTAGCGGCGGGGTTGGTGGTACCGGGGCGGGCGGGCCCGGTGGTGCCGGCGGGGACGGCGGCAAGGCCACGTTGTTCGGTACCGGCGGGGACGGCGGTGTGGGTGGCACCGGCGTCGGCTTCCCCGGCGACCCTGGCCTGTCGGCCGGGGGTGCGGGCGGCGATGGCGGCGACGGCGGTTTGGTGTTCGGCATGGGAGGCACCGGCGGGCAAGGGGGGTTCAGCGGTCCACTGTCCGCGGGCTCGGCCGGCGGCGGGGACGGCGGGGCTGGCGGCAACGCCGGACTGATCGGCATTGGTGGGGCTGGCGGTGCCGGCGGCGTCAGCGGGTTCGCGCCCGGCGGTGACGGCGGCGCCGGCGGCGCTGGTGGGGTGTTCTTGGGTGTCGGTGGTGTCGGTGGTGATGGTGCGGTGGGCGCCGGCGGTAATGGCGGTAACGGTGGTGCCGGCGGTGTTGGTAGCGGCACTGGATTCGGGTTCGGCGGGGCCGGCGGTATCGGCGGCGACAGTGGCCTTGGTAACGGCGGTGCCGGCGGGGCCGGTGGTGATGGCGGGTTGTTCGGCGGCAATGGCGGTGCCGGGGGGGTCGGCGGTGCCGGCGGGATCGGATTCTTGGATAACACCGCCGATGGCAGCGGGGGTGCTGGTGGGGCCGGCGGTGGCGGGGGCTTGTTCTTCGGTGATGGTGGTGTCGGCGGTGCTGGTGGCGCCGGGGGGAACTCCACTGTCAGCGCCAGCAACAACGGTGGTGGCGGTGGTGCCGGTGGTAGTGGCGGTGGGCTGTTTGGGCGTGGTGGTGCCGGTGGGGCGGGCGGCATCGCCGGCAATGGCAGCACCGTCGGGGGTGCCGGCGGTGCTGGGGGCGGGGCCGCGTTGATCGGTAGCGCCGGAAACGGCGGCGCTGGGGGCAGCGGCGGGCTCACCGGCGACGGCGGCGACGGCGGCGACGGCGGAGATGTCGCGGTGTTCGGCGCCGGCGGTAACGGCGGCAACGGTGGGACGGGAGTGACGGAAGGCAGCGGCGGCGCAGGCGGCAGCGGCGGGCTGTTCGGCGTGGACGGACTTAGCGGGTCGTCCTAGTCATCTGAGCTACCTGCACGCGGGCCGCTCAAGCGTCGTAATCGACAGCGACGAATGGCGTCGTTGGATGCGACTGACAGGTAAGGATGTAGCCGGCGTCGAGCTCCGCGCGTCCCAGAGCGAAGTTGTGATCCATCGTCGCATCGCCCTCCACGAGTTTGGCCCGGCACGTGCCGCACGCGCCGCCCATGCAGGCGTAGGGAACATCGCTGCGTCGCTGCAGCGCGCCTTCCAGGATCGAGTCGCCTGGTGTCAGATCGAACGTATCCTGCTGCCCGGACAACGTGAAGGTCACAGTCGCAGCCTCATACCCGTCCGCGGGTGCCGACGGTGTGTCATACCCGTAGAAGAGCTCCAGGCGAATGCGCTCCGCGTCCACCCGGTGCTCGATCAAGGTGTCTCGCACTGTGGTGGTCATCTCCAGCGGACCGCAGATGAACCACTGGTCCACACTGTCGGGCTGCAGGCTGCTGGACAGCCATCCGTTGAGTTTTTCCTCGTCAATGCGGCCCCGCAGCTCCGGAGTGTGCAGGGGTTCGTTCGACAGCACATGTACGACTTCGAGCCGATCGGCGTAGCGCGACTCCAGACGGTCGAGCTCCGCCCGAAACATCGTTGACTCCTTGGTGCGATTGCCATAGATCAGCGTGAACCGGCTTTCGGTCTCGATCCCCAGCGTGGTGGCCAGGATGGACAGCACCGGCGTGATTCCGCTCCCGGCGACGACGCCCACATAGTGCTTCTGGTTCAAGGGATCCAACGGGGTCCCGAATCGGCCCGTCGGAGTCATCAATTCGAGAACATCGCCGGCCTGGAGGCCATTCGCCACAAACGTGGAGAACGCTCCGCCCGGAATGTGTTTGACAGCGATTCGCAACTGAGCCCGGGTGGCCGGGGCGCAGATCGAGTAGTTGCGGCGGACGCCCTGGCCGCCCAGATCGGTGCGCACCGTCACGTGTTGGCCCGGCTCGAACCGGAACGCGTCCCGCAAATCTTCGGGTACCGCGAAAGTCACCAAAGTGCTGTCGGCGGTGATCGGATCGACCGAGGCAACCGGGATGCGATGCAGTACCGCGTGCGGCGAACTCGAACGGGCCGGCATCCGCACCGGTAGCAGCTTGGAGAGTCTGCCGTTAAGCCGCTTCCATTCCCGGAACTCGTCCGGATTCAGTTGCTGGCCAAAGACTGTGGAGATCGCCGCGTCGCGCTCCAGGTAGGCCTCCTCGTTGCGCCGCCACGTCCGGAGGTACCGGTAGAAGGGCACCGAGGGATGCAGGTGGTGCACCAGGTGGTAGTTCTGCGATAGCAACACCGGCGTGAACAACCACTCCGCGCCGACGCGATTGCGGGTCGCGCGATATCGATTGCTGCGTTGGGTGTCCTCCAAACCGTGATGCGGGAGCCAATCGAACCACCAAGCCAGCACGGCGAGTCCGATGCGTTGCGGGATCAGAAAGACAACGGCAAGTGTCCAGAGGTTTCCGGTGACGATCGCGATGGTCAGGCCTGTCAGGCTCAGGGTCAGCATCACGAGCGTTTCGGCGACCTCGGCAACCGGCCGGCTGCGGGCACGCGGGAGGTAGTACCTGAGGTAGAAGTACTCGACCATCGACCAGCGCAGCGGCAGCACCCACAGCGAGCCGTGGGAGGCGAATGTGTCCGGATCTTCATCGTCGTCGTTGGAGTGCCGGTGATGCTGGATGTGGATGTATCCGAACGCCGGGAACGCGACCACGGGACCGACGAAAAGAAACGCGAGGCGTCCGAGCAGGCCGTTCACCCATCGAGTGGCGCTGATCGAGTAGTGCGATGCGTCGTGTACCACCGTGAACATCACAAAAGTCACCGCGGCGTTGACCGGGATCGTGGCCCAGATCGGGACCCACCCGTTGATGTAGCCGACTGTCGACACGACGAAGGCGGTCAACGCGGCGAGGAAGATCCCGACCGTTGGGAGCGCGAGCTTGGGCACCGATTCGCCGGGATCCGGCAACGCATGGTGTGCGGCAGATTCGGGCGCCGAAGAACCTATGGCTTCGATGGTCGACATAGCTGGACAAGCCTACTCGACACGCGTCAACTACTCCACCAGTGAAGCGGCCGCCCGCAAGTGAGCTACGGCGTCGTCGACGATCGACTCAATCAATTCAGCGCACGACGGCAGGTCGCCGAGGATCCCCGCCACCTGGCCGGAGGCTAGTACTCCGGCGTCGAGGTTGCCTTCAACCAACCCGGCCTTGAGCAGCATGGGCGTGTTGGCCGCCATCACCACTTGCGACCATGTCAAGTCCTTGCCGTGACGCATCGCCAATCCATCACGGATCATCGATCGCCACGTCATCCTCGACATCTGCTTGAACTTTCCGGCATTTCGGATCGCGGCCGTGAAACCCCTTGCTCGTGAGCCGCTTTCCAGCCTATCGACCAGCCCGGTGCGTAACACCCGGTGGGGCATGCCGTCGACTCGGGTGGTAACCACGGTGCCGTCCAGCGCCGCCTCCAAATAGCGCCGTTTGACCGCATCAGGAACAGTGGAATCCGAGGTAAGCAGAAACCGGGTGCCCATCGCTACCCCGGCAGCGCCGTAGGACAACGCCGCGGCCAGCCCGCGGCCGTCGAAGAAGCCGCCCGCGGCTACCACCGGGATTCCGCTGCCCGCCACGGCGTCGAGCACCGACGGCAGCAGCAGCGTGGTCGCGACCGGTCCGGTGTGCCCCCCGCCTTCGCCGCCTTGGACGATCATGGTGTCCGCACCCCAGGCCGCCACCTTGCGCGCGTGTTTGGCAGCACCGATCGACGGGATGACCACCGCCCCGGCCTCTTTGAGGCGGACGATGAGTTCCTGTTTCGGTGCCAGCGCGAACGACGCCACTTTGACGCCCTCGCGAATCATCAGCTCAACGCGGTCTGCGGCGTCGGCGGCATCGGCGCGGATGTTCACCCCGAATGGCCGATCGGTGGTGGCCTTGACTTTGCCGATGGCGGTCGCGAGCTCGTCGATGGTCATAGTGGCTGAGGCTAAAATGCCCAGCCCGCCGGCGTTTGCAGTGGCCGACACCAGCCGGGCACCGGCGACCCAGCCCATCCCGGTTTGCACCACTGGATGCTCGACGCCGACCAGTTCGGTCAGCGGCGTGCGTAGTTTCATGACCGAATCTCCCTGTCGCGCAGTGCTCTCGGATCGATGACATCGCGAACAAGGCGTAGTTCTTCAGCGGTCGGGAGCCGGGTCTCTTCCGCCTCATCGAGACCATGAACGGTGAACGAGGTGGCCTCACGGACATCATCGGGTGACACGCCGGGGTGCAGTGTGCGGGCTCGCATGGTGTGGTCCGGGCCGTCGAAGTCGAACACGCCGAGGTTGGACACCACCCGGTAGACGTTGACGAAGCGGAACGCCGGATTGTCCGGATCAACCTTGTCGTAACCGATTCCGGCGACGACGTCGACCTTCTCACAGAACACTCGCGTGGAGTGGTTGCCGACCCAGTAGCTGGTCGCGTGGTTGATCGTGTTGCCGGGCGAGCCCCGAACGCCGAACATCTGCCGGGTCGGATGTTGCAGCGGTCCGAAGGACGAGATGTTCTGATTACCGTAGCGGTCAACCTGATTGGCGCCCATCACGACATGCCGCCGTCCCCAGGCCAAGGTCTCGAACACGCGGCCAAACGGCATCCAGCCCTCAACGGCTCCGGTGGCACCGAGCGACGGGGTGTCCGCCAGCAGCTGAGCTTCACCGTCGGTCAGCAGGATGTCCGGGGAGAAGGTCAGGCGGGCGAGCCGCGCCCCGACGGAAACCATCGTGGTCATCGGGCTGATCATGATCTCGCCTGCGTCCCGGAACAATTCGGCGCACGCAACCGCACATACCTCGGCTCGGGTGCTCACGATGAGTTCTCCTCTCCGAACGCGCGCACGGCCGCTTGATAATCGTCCTCGGTCCCAGACAAGTAGGTCTGTACGAACTTCTGCCAGCCGTCTGTCGTCGATGCTGCTTCGGCATAGTGGCGTTGGAATTTCTCGTCACGCCCGTAGTCCGGTGCAGCGGTGGTGAAGTGGGAACCACGAGGTGCCTCCACGACCGCGTCGACCATCATGCGGTTCACCAAAAGCGATTGCGGCGGCACCGTTTCGACCAGCTCTTGAGTCGAGACGATCCGTTCCACCGACAGGAACCGCTTCTCGGCAGCCATCAGGAACAGGTCGTCGAAGTACGGGTCGATCCCGGTATATGCGGCGTTGCCGTGGCAATCACCTAGATTGAGATGGGCAAACGCGGCGTCCAGGCGCAGCGCCGGCATGGCGGTCAGAGTCTCATGTCGGCCGTCGGGGGCCGGGTAGGGGCTGGTGACGGTGCGCAGCTCTCCTTCCCAGAAATCGGGCACCGAACTACCCATCCCGGCGCGGATGGGTAGAAACGGTAGCCGCTGGGCGGCGGCCTGCAGCCCACAGCGGAGCATGCCCTCGTCCATTTCCCGGGCCTCGATCGTGCCGCTGGTGCGGGCTTTGGCGAACCACGGGTCGTAGAAGGGCGGGGAGTCCAGCGAGACGAATCCGTAGTAGACACGGCGTACCTTGCCGGCCGAGCACAGCAGGCCCAGGTCGGGCCCGCCATAGGTCACCACGGTCAAGTCGGTGACGTCCGAACGGAGCATGGCGCGCACGAATGCCATCGGCTTGCGCCGTGATCCCCAGCCGGCGATACCGATCGTCATGCCGCTGCGCAACTGCGCAACGGCCTCGTCGAGGGTGGTTCGTTTGTCCCGCACTATGCGCCGCTCTCCCCCGCACGCGGGCGGTACCCCCACCTCATCGCTACTCTTCTCATCGTCGCCGGCCTCACGACTTCTCCACGAACGCGTCGCGGTGCTCGTCTGCCACTCCGGCCAGGTTGAGCTCGAAGGTAAAGCCTTGCTCCATGCGATAACTCGAGTTCACCCGCTGCACGTCAATGAGGTTGAGCGCCTCCTTGGCAGCGCGGATGACCCGGGTGTCTTTCGCGGCGATATCACGTGCGACTCGCAAAGCCGCCTCGTCGAGTTCCGCGCGGGCCACCACCTCGTGCACCGAGCCGAAGTGATGCAGGGTTGCTGCGTCCACTGTCGCGGCAGTGAAGAACAGCCGCCGCATCATGTGTTGGGGCACGAGCCGCGACAGATGCGTGGCCGCGCCGAGGGCGCCTCGTTCGACTTCCGGGAGCCCGAAGGTGGCGTCGTCGGAGGCCACGATGACGTCGGAGTTGCCAACCAGGCCGATGCCGCCACCCACGCAGAAGCCGTTGACCGCCGCAATCACCGGGACCGCACACTCGTAGACGGCGCGGAAGGCGGCGAAGCAGCCGCGGTTGGCGTCGATCAGGGCGGTGAACCCCTGCGTGCGCTGCATCTCCTTGATGTCTACCCCGGCGTTGAAACCGCGGCCTTCGGCGCGAAGGATCACCGCTCGGGTGTCGGGATTGGCACCCGCGGCCGTGATGGCGTCGGCGAGTTCGAACCACCCCTGGGACGGGATGGCGTTGACGGGCGGGTAGTCCACGGTGACCGCGACGATGCCTGGTTCGGCCGTGGTGGAGGTGATCGGCATGGGACTTCCTGTGGGGTCGCTACCTAAGCAAGCACTTGCTTGGTACACTAACACAGTGACCCGCCCCCACTCAGCCGACGCCATCAATGTGGGATTGGCCGGACGGGTGGTTCTGGTGACCGGCGGTGTGCGAGGCGTTGGCGCGGGAATCAGCTCCGTGTTCGCCGAGCAGGGCGCGACGGTGATTACCTGTGCGCGGCGAGCCGTCGAAACCCTGCCGTATGAGTTCCACTGCTGCGATATTCGCGACGAAGATTCGGTGGCTCGACTCATGAGTGCGATCGGCGAAGAACACGGCCGCCTGGATGTGCTTGTGAACAACGCCGGCGGATCTCCCTACGCGTTGGCGGCTGAAGCGACCCCCAATTTCCACCGGAAGATCGTTGAACTCAATTTGCTTGCACCACTGCTCGTTTCACAGCACGCCAATGCGCTCATGCAAGAACAGCCCAACGGCGGCTCGATCGTCAACGTGTGCAGTGTCAGCGGTCGCCGACCCTCCCCGGGTACCGCCGCCTATGGCGCCGCTAAGGCGGGTTTTGAAAACCTCACTGCCACGCTAGCCATGGAGTGGGCTCCTAAGATTCGGGTCAATGCGCTGGTCGTCGGCATGGTGGAAACCGAACAGTCAGAACTGTTCTACGGCGATGCCGAGTCGGTCGCCCGAGTGGCCAGCACGGTGCCGCTGGGCCGGCTGGCTCGTCCTGCCGACATCGGCTGGGCCGCGGCATTTTTGGCCTCTGACTTAGCTTCGTACATCAGCGGGGCGACGCTGGAGCTGCACGGTGGCGGCGAGTCTCCGCCGTATCTGGCGGCCTCGAGTGCCAACAAGTGACAAGTAAGGAGCAATAAGTATGGGCTTGCTCGATGGCCGGGTAGTCATCGTCACCGGAGCGGGCGGCGGTATCGGTCGCGCGCACGCGCTCGCGTTCGCTTCCGAGGGCGCGCGCGTGGTGGTCAACGACATCGGCGTGGGGCTGGACGGTTCGCCCGCGGGAGGCGGCAGCGCGGCGCAGAGCGTCGTCGACGAGATCACCACGGCCGGTGGCGAAGCCGTCGCAAACGGGTCCAATGTCGCGGACTGGGATCAGGCAGCCGGTCTGATTCAGTCGGCGGTCGAGGCCTTCGGCGGTCTGGATGTCCTGGTTAACAACGCCGGCATCGTGCGGGACCGGATGATGGCCAACACCAGCGAAGAGGAATTCGATGCCGTCATCGCCGTGCACCTCAAGGGCCACTTCGCCATGATGCGGCACGCTGGGTCGTATTGGCGCGGGTTGTCAAAAGCGGGCAAAGCCGTTGATGCACGGATCATTAACACCAGTTCGGGCGCTGGCTTGCAGGGCAGCGTCGGGCAGGGGAACTACAGTGCCGCCAAGGCCGGCGTCGCGGCGATGACGCTCGTCGGCGCCGCGGAAATGGGTCGCTACGGCGTCACCGTCAATGCCATCGCTCCGTCAGCTCGCACGCGGATGACCGAGACCGTATTCGCCGACATGATGGCAAAGCCGGATGCGGGATTCGACGCGATGGCGCCGGAAAATGTTTCGCCGCTGGTGGTTTGGCTCGGTAGCACGCAATCCCGTGACGTGACCGGCAGGGTTTTCGAGGTCGAGGGCGGCATTGTCCGCGTTGCCGAGGGCTGGGCGCACGGCCCTCAGGCTGATAAGGGCGCCAAGTGGGACCCAGCTGAGCTGGGCCAAGTCGTCAGCGGTCTGCTGTCCAAGTCGCGGCCGCCGATGCCCGTCTACGGCGCGGGCTCCTAAGGCTGCGCGCCTAGGGTTGCGGGTCGAGGCTACGGATCGCAGACGACTATCGGAATTCGTCGATCGGTCCACGACTGGTAGTCCTCGTAAGACGGATACATATCCACCAACTGTGCCCAGTACTTAGCCCGTTCTTGGTCGGTGGCGTCTCGCGCCGTGCGATCGAGAACTTCTTTCTTGATCTGCACCTGCACCTTTGGGTTGGCTTTGAGGTTGAGGTACCACATCGGGTTCTTTTCCGAACCGCCCCGTGAGGCGGCCACGATCACCCGGTCTCCGTCGCGCAGAAAATACAACGGGCTCACCCGCGGCTCGCCGGTCTTGCGGCCCGTCGTGGTGAGCAACGCAACGGGGATCTTCTGGAAGGTGCCACCAAGGCCCTGTCCGCCATTGCGGCGATAGAGCCAGGTGTTCAGGCGCGACATCCACTTGATGAAGAAATCGGTGAAGCGCGAGTTCAAGAACCGCGGTGGTGACTTCGGCATACTGCTGATCCTAGGTTCTCGACGTACGCGCGGATTGGTGATGGATGAACGGCCGGAAGCGCACCCGGATGTGATGAATCTGAGCTTGCCCGCTGGCGCTCTCAGCGGGAATCACGAACGTCTCGTTGACCCGCGTGGCGATCCGCCGGCCAGCGAACGTTGCCTTGGTGAGCACGTCGTATGCCGCGTGCACTTCGTCACCGGCGATCCGGTACTGCGGAGCTGTCGTGGCGGCGATGACCCGGTACTGGCGGCCGCGATTGAGACCGCGCCGCAGGTGACTACCGGAAAACCCGTTCTTGATGCCTTGCTCTATGCGGGTACATCCGGCCGCAAAGGGAACGGCGGATGCGTCATGGCTGACCAGCGCATCGATGTAGGCCTGCGCCGCCGCGATCCGCTTCTCCTCGGATACCACCATTGGTCGACTAGATGCGCTCGATGATCGTGCCGGTAGACAGAGCCCCGCCCGCACACATCGTGATCAGCGCTGTGCTCTGATCCGCGCGTTCGAGCTCATGCAAAGCGGTAGTGAAGAGCCGGCTGCCCGTGCAACCCACCGGGTGGCCCAACGCAATCGCGCCGCCGTTGACGTTGACCCGCGCCATGTCAGGCTCGTGCACCCGCGCCCAGGACAGCACCACCGATGCGAACGCCTCATTGATCTCGACGATGTCGATGTCACCTATCTTCATACCGGCCTTCTCCAACACCTTCGCCGTCGACTGCACCGGTCCGTCCAGGTGGTAGTACGGCTCGGCGCCGATCAGCGCCTGACTGACGATCCGGGCTCGCGGCCGTAGACCCATGGCCTTGGCTTTGTCTTCATCCATCAACAACAACGCCGCCGCACCGTCGGAAATCTGCGACGACGTGCCCGCCGTGTGGATCCCGCCCTCGAGCACCGGCTTGAGTTCGCTCAGCCCCTCCATAGTGGTGTCGCGCAGCCCTTGGTCCCGCGAGACCATATGGCGGTCCTGAGTGGGCTGCTTCTGCTCATCGAGCACCGGCGCCTCGATCGGTGAAATCTCGCGGTCGAACCGGCCCTCCTCCCAAGCCCGCTTCGCGCGCAGCTGCGACTCGAATCCGAAGGCGTCGATATCCTCGCGGGTGATTCCGCGGCGTTTGGCGATCCGCTCGGCGGCTTCGAACTGGTTCGGCATGTCGATGTCCCACGACTCCGCGCGCCAACTGCGTTCCGGACCCGCATTGGCGCCCAGCCCGACCCGGCTCATCGCTTCGATACCGCACGCGATGCCGACATCAATAGCACCGGCGGCGATCAGACCAGCGATCAGGTGGTTGGCTTGCTGCCCGCTGCCGCACTGGCAATCGACCGTGGTAGCGCCGATGTGTTCGGGCAGACCGGCGGTCAGCCACGCGGTCCGGCTGATGTTGTTGGATTGCTCGCCGAACTGAGTCACGCATCCGCCGATGACCTGTTCGACGTCGCTGACTTGAAAGTCGGACGCGGAACCGGCCTTGTCGACCAGCGCTTTTTGCACCGCGCCGAGTAGCTCGGTCGCATGCAGCCCCGAGAGCCATCCATTGCGTTTGCCGATCGGGCTGCGAGTGGCTTCAACGATTACCGGGTTACCCATGTGGCCAGGCTAGAACACGTTTCATTACTATGACAAGCAAGGATGCCTCAGCGCCTTTTATCTGCGGTGAAGGCATGTTTTACTGGCAACAGGGTCTCACTAGGAGAACTAGTGTTCGGAACCGCAAGTCAGTGCTAGTCAGTGCTAGTCAGTGCTAGTCAGTGCTAGTCAGTGCTAGTCAAAGAGGACGAGCAGTAAGGAGAAGCAGCGTGCCCAGTCCGAATCTTCCGCCCGGGTTCGATTTCACCGACCCCGAGATCTACGCCCAGCGATTGCCGATCGATGAGTTTGCCGAGGTGCGGGCCACCGAGCCGATCTGGTGGAATGCACAGGCTCCCGGCAAGGGCGGGGGCTTCCACGACGGCGGGTTCTGGGCGATCACCAAGCACAAGGACGTCAAAGAGATTTCCCGGCGTAGCGACATCTTCTCCAGCTGGCAGGACGGGGTGATACCGCGGTTCCACAACGACATCGCACGCGAGGACATCGAAGTGCAGCGCTTCGTCATGCTCAACATGGACGCGCCGCACCATACCCGGCTCCGCAAGATCATCTCTCGGGGTTTCACGCCGCGGGCCATCGGACGGTTGCGGGGCGAACTCGAAGAGCGCGCCCAGAACATTGCCAAAACCGCGGCGGCCGCCGGTTCCGGAGACTTCGTCGAGCAGGTGTCGTGTGAACTGCCGCTGCAGGCGATCGCCGGCTTGATCGGCGTCCCGCAGGAAGACCGCGGCAAGCTGTTCGACTGGTCGAACGAGATGACCGGTACCGAAGACCCCGAGTTCGCTCATATCGACCCGAAGGCCTCCTCCGCGGAGTTGATGGCCTATGCGATGCGGATGGCCGAGATCAAGGCCAAGAATCCAGGCGATGACATCGTGACAGCGCTGATCGAAGCCGATATCGAGGGCGAAAAGCTCTCCGACGACGAGTTCAGCTTCTTCGTGGTGATGCTTGCCGTGGCTGGCAACGAGACCAGTCGCAACTCCATAACGCAGGGGATGATGGCGTTCGCCGACAACCCTGACCAATGGGAGCTGTTCAAGAAAGAGCGCCCCGAGACGGCTGCCGACGAGATTGTCCGCTGGGCTACCCCGGTCACCGCGTTCCAGCGCACCGCACTCGAGGACTACGAGTTGTCCGGCGTGCAGATCAAGAAGGGCCAGCGGGTCGTGATGTTCTATCGGTCGGCAAACTTTGACGAAGAGGTTTTCGAGGATCCGTTCACGTTCAACATCTTGCGGAGCCCCAATCCGCACGTGGGCTTCGGCGGCACCGGTGCGCACTACTGCATCGGCGCCAACCTAGCCAAGATGACCATCGACCTGATCTTCAACGCCGTGGCGGACCACATGCCCGACCTCAAGCCGATATCGGCACCTGAGCGGTTGAAGTCCGGCTGGCTCAACGGCATCAAGCACTGGCAGGTCGACTACACCGGCAAGTGTCCGGTAGCTCACTGACGGATCGATCTCACCAACGATGGATTTCGATCTCACTGAAACCCAACAGGCTGTCGCCGATGTCGTCGCGTCGGTACTCGATCGGGAAGACAGCTCGGCGACGACGCCGACGGCTGATTCGGCCTGGGCTGCGTTGGTCGACGGAGGCGTGACGGCACTGCCAGTGCCGGAGCGCCTCGGTGGCGACGGCGTGGGTCTGTGCGAGGTTGGAACCCTGTTAACCGAGGTGGGCCGCCGCGGCGTGGTCACGCCAGCGCTGGCGACCCTGGGCCTTGGCGTGGTTCCGCTGCTCGAGCTGGCATCCGACGAGCAGCAGGATCGGTTCCTGAGCGGGGTAACCAAGGGTGGGGTGCTGACCGCGGCGCTCAACGAGCCTGGCACTGCGCTACCCGACCGGCCGGCCACGACGTTGGCGAATGGGCGGTTGTCGGGCACCAAAGTCGGCGTCGCGTACGCCGAGCAGGCGGATTGGATGATCGTGACCGCTGATAGTGCGGTCGTGGTGGTATCCCCGACGGCCGACGGTGTACAGCTGGTACGTACGCCGACGTCGGATGGTTCCGCAGAGCACGCGGTGACATTCAGGGAAGTAGTGGTTACCGACTCTGATGTCCTAGCGGGAGCGACAGCGCGTCGAGTCAACCAGTTGGCGTTGGCCGCGATCGGGGCGCTTGCCGACGGCCTGGTAGCCGGGGCGTTACGGCTCACCGCTGACTATGTGGCAAACCGGAAGCAATTCGGGAAGCCATTGTCGACGTTCCAGACGGTGGCAGCGCAGCTCGCGGAGGTCTATATCGCCTCGCGCACGATCGACTTGGCGGCCAAATCGGTGTTGTGGCGCCTAGCGGAGGGCCGAGATGCCGATGACGATCTGGACGTTCTCGCCTACTGGCTGACATCACAAGCGCCGCCGGCCATGCAGATCTGCCATCATCTGCACGGTGGTATGGGTATGGATATCACCTATCCGATGCACCGGTATTACTCCACGATCAAAGACCTGATCCGGTTAGTGGGCGGGCCAGCTTATCGTCTCGACCTGGTGGGGGCGCAATGTTCATAGACTTGACTGCCGAGCAGCGGCAGCTGCAAGCCGAGATACGGCAATACTTTTCGAATTTGATCTCTTCTGACGAGACGAAGGAGATGGCGAAGGACCGCCACGGTCCCGCGTACCGCGCGGTCATCCGGCGGATGGGCCAGGACGGCAAGCTGGGCGTTGGGTGGCCAACGGAGTTCGGTGGTCTGGGTTTCGGTCCCATCGAGCAGCAGATCTTCGTCAACGAAGCGCATCGGGCGGATGTGCCATTGCCCGCGGTGACCCTGCAGACGGTGGGTCCGACGCTGCAGGTGTACGGCAGCGAGATGCAGAAAAAGAAGTTCCTGCCGGCGATCTTGGCCGGCGAGGTGCACTTCGCCATCGGCTACACCGAGCCGGAAGCCGGCACCGATCTGGCCTCGCTGCGCACCACGGCGGTCCGCGACGGTGACCACTACATCGTCAATGGCCAGAAAGTGTTCACGACCGGTGCGCACGACGCCGACTACATTTGGTTGGCATGCCGCACCGACCCGGAAGCCGCCAAGCACAAAGGTATTTCGATTCTGATCGTTGACACCAAAGACCCCGGGTACTCGTGGACTCCGATGATTCTGTCCGACGGAGCCCACCACACCAACGCCACGTACTACAACGACGTTCGAGTGCCGGCCGACATGCTGGTCGGCGAAGAAAACGCGGGCTGGCGGCTGATCACCACCCAGCTCAACAACGAGCGGGTGATGCTTGGACCGGCGGGCCGATTCGCCGGTATCTACGACCGGGTACACGAGTGGGCATCCAAGCCGGGTGGTGACGGCGTCACGCCGATCGATCACAGCGATGTCAAACGTGCTCTGGGAGAGATTCATTCGATCTGGCGGATCAACGAACTGCTCAATTGGCAGGTTGCCGCTTCGGGTGAGGACATCAACGTGGCCGATGCGGCGGCGACGAAAGTCTTTGGTACGGAGCGTGTCCAGCATGCGGGTCGACTTGCCGAGGAGATCGTTGGAAAATACGGTAATCCCGCCGAGCCGGATACTGCCGAGCTGCTCACCTGGCTGGACTCGCAGACCAAGCGCAATCTGGTGATCACCTTCGGCGGAGGCGTCAACGAAGTCATGCGCGAGATGATCGCCGCCTCTGGCCTCAAGGTGCCGCGGGTGCCACGATGAGCGACATTCACGACACCATCGCACAGATCAAGGCGAAAGGTCGCAGCAAGCCACGGCCGGCGCGCGATCCGGTAAACCAGCCGATGATCAACAACTGGGTCGAGGCTATCGGGGACGACAACCCGATCTACAGCGATGAGGCCGCGGCCCGCGCCGTAGGCCACCCGGGAATCGTGGCTCCGCCGGCGATGATCCAAGTGTGGACAATGATGGGTCTGGCCGGAGTTCGCGCGGACGACGATCCGCTGCCGCCGATCGTCAAGCTGTTCGACGACGCCGGCTACATCGGAGTGGTGGCGACCAATTGTGAGCAGACCTACCACCGCTATCTGCAGCCGGGCGAGGAGGTCAGCATCAGCGCCGAGCTTGGTGAGGTGATCGGACCCAAGCAAACTGCCCTCGGCGAAGGCTGGTTCATCAACCAGCACATCGTGTGGCAGGTTGGCGATGAAGACGTCGCCGAGATGCACTGGCGCATTCTCAAATTCAAGCCTGCTGAGTCGAGCGCTTTGCCGACGGACGGCTCGGTGCCCGCAGATCTCGATCCTGACCTACTGATGCGTCCCTCGCGATCGCGTGACACCGCGTTCTTCTGGGAGGGAGTCAGCGCCCACGAGCTGCGGATCCAGCAGCGCGGCGACGGCAGCCTGCAGCATCCGCCAGTGCCGGCGGTGTGGCAAAGCAAGGACGCGCCGACACAATACGTGGTGTCAAGCGGCAAGGGTGCAGTGTTCAGCTTCGTAGTACACCATGCGCCGAAGGTTCCCGGCCGCACACTGCCATTCGTCATCGCGTTGGTCGAGCTGGAGGAAGGTGTTCGCATGATGGGCGAGTTGCGCAACGTGGACCCCGCCAAGGTGGAGATCGGAATGCCCGTCCGCGCAATGTATATCGACTTCCCAGCCGGGGATAGCGGACCAGAGTGGACGCTCTACGCCTGGGAGCCGGACGCATGAGCGCACCGACCCTCGAGGTGGGAACGACGCTGCCGGAGCTCAAGCTCCACGGTGATCCCACGTTCATCATCTCAACAGCATTGGCTACCAGGGATTTTCAGGATGTGCACCACGACCGAGACAAGGCCCAGGCCAAGGGGTCCAAGGACATCTTCGTCAACATCCTGACTGACACCGGTTTGGTCCAGCGCTACGTCACCGACTGGGCAGGGCCGTCGGCTATGGTCAAGTCGATCGGACTCCGGCTTGGGGTCCCGTGGTATGCGTATGACACGGTGACGTTCTCCGGTGAGGTGTCCGCCGTGGAGGATCGGCTGATCACCGTGAAAGTCGTGGGCCGCAATAGTCTTGGTGACCACGTCGTCGCGACCGTCAAGCTGACGATTGGGGAAGCCTAGTGCTGTCCGGTAAGGCCGCCATCGCCGGAATCGGCGCCACCGACTTCTCCAAGGACTCAGGTCGAAGCGAGTTGCGATTGGCGGCCGAGGCAGTGCGTGACGCTCTCGACGACGCCGGTCTCACCCCGGCAGATGTCGACGGGCTCACAACCTTCACCATGGACACCAACTCCGAGGTTGCTGTTGCGCGCGCGGCGGGTATCGGCGAGTTGAAGTTCTTCTCCAAGATCCACTACGGCGGCGGAGCAGCCTGCGCCACCGTCCATCAGGCGGCCATGGCCGTCGCGACCGGAGTCGCCGACGTTGTGGTGGCGTACCGGGCCTTTAACGAACGCTCCGGCATGCGGTTCGGTCAGGTGATGACCCGGTTGGTGGGAAACGCTGGCGCTCCGGCCGATTCGACGGCTGCCGACAACTCGTTCTCGTATCCGCACGGACTGTCGACCCCGGCCGCGCAGGTCGCGATGATCGCCAAGCGGTACATGCACCTGTCGGGCGCGACCAGCCGGGACTTCGGGGCGATTTCCGTGGCCGACCGCAAGCATGCTGCGAACAACCCGCACGCGTACTTCTACCAGAAGCCGATAACGATTGAAGAACACCAGAATTCGCGATGGATTGCCGAACCGCTGCGACTGCTGGACTGCTGCCAGGAGACCGACGGCGCGGTCGCGATCGTGGTGACGTCCGTGGAACGCGCGCAAGACCTGAAGCACCGGCCAGCGGTCGTCGTTGCGGCGTCCCAGGGCTCTAGCCCGGACCAGTACACGATGGTGAGCTATTACCGCCCTGAGCTCGACGGGCTGCCCGAGATGGGCCTGGTGGGACGGCAGCTGTGGGAGCAGTCCGGGCTGACGCCAGCCGACATCCAGACCGCGATTCTCTACGACCACTTCACACCGTTCACCCTGATTCAGCTGGAGGAGTTGGGATTCTGCGGCAAAGGCGAAGCCAAGGACTTTATCGCTGACGGAGCGATCGAGTTAGGCGGGCGATTGCCCATCAACACCCACGGTGGTCAGCTCGGTGAGGCCTATATCCACGGGATGAACGGCATCGCGGAGGGTGTTCGGCAGTTGCGGGGCACCTCGGTGAACCCGGTGGCCGATGTCGAGCATGTGCTCGTCACCGCCGGGACTGGGGTGCCGACGTCGGGCCTCATCTTGGGCTAGGGCCGGCCCGGCCGCGAGCGTGATACTGCAGTCACACTCGGCTTCCAATGCCCCTGTAGCGTCGCGCTGAAGTGACGAGTTCGGTTCGCCGTGGAACGCTGCCGCTGTGGCGCAACCATTTATTGGCAGTGAGGCGGTGAGCGCGGGGATTTCCTCGCACAACCAGCTGCGTTGTCGGTACCGCCGGGTGTTCCGTCTACATCAGTCCAGACGCCGATCTAACGCCGGTAGTGCAGGCGAAAGCCGCGTGGTTGTGGTCGCGGCGGCGCGGCATCTTTGCGGGATTCTCGGCTGCGCTGTATGGCAGCAAGTGGGTTGATCCGACACGGCCCGCCGAGCTCATTCGGCGCAACCGAAATCGCCTGCCGGGGCTTCGTGTATGGTCCGATCGCCGCAGCCCCGACGAGGTGCAGGTCGTCGAAGGCGTTGCGGTTACCACCCCTGCGCGAACTGCGCTCGATCTCGCATGCTGGTACCCGACGTTGACTGCGGTGCCCGCCGTTGATGCGCTCGCACGCGCCTGCGAACTCAAGACCTGCGAGGTGAAATTTCTTGTGCAACGCTGTCGGGGCCGTCGTGGTGTCAAGCGTGCACGCGAGTCGGTGGAGCTCGTCGATGCCGGTGCGCAGTCACCGAAAGAGAGCTGGCTGCGGGTGATTCTGGTGCGGGCGGGCCTGCCGAGGCCACAGACCCAGATTCCCATAGCGTTCGCGCCGCACTGGCTCGGCGAGCGTGACGATACAGTCACGCCGGCGATCGAACGTGACTGCGGCGCGACGCTGGGCGTCTAGGCCGCGATCAGTTCGACGCCGGACAGCACTACGGCGTTGTCGCGCGATGGCGCGACGACGCTGGCCACGACGCGGTCGTCGTCCTTCCAGATGTTGACCGTCAGCGTTTCGCCCGGGAACGCGACACCCGCGAAGCGAGCGCCGTAGGCGGCGACGGCCGCAGCGTCGCCATCCAATACCGCGTCGGTGATGGCCTTGCAGGTCATGCCGTAGGTGCATAGGCCGTGCAGAATGGGCTGGGGAAAACCTGCGGCGGCAGCGAATTCGGGATCGGAGTGCAGCGGATTGCGATCGCCGCAGAGCCGATACAGCAGCGCCTGCTGCGGCAGTATCGGCATCGCGACCTCCACATCGGGTGCCCGTTGCGGTGGCGCGTCCGACATGGATGGCCCGCGTTCTCCACCGAATCCGCCTTCGCCGCGGGCGAAGATCGACCGCTTCTGCGTCCATAGGTGTGCGCCGTCCGGAGTAGTCACCGTGGTCTCACTCCAGATCACAGCAGCCTTGCCCTTGTCCCAGATGTCGGTGAACCTGGTGATCGCCCTCGCGGAGCCCGATGGGGGCAGTGGTGCGGGCGCTTCCACCCGTTCGCTGGCGTGTAGGACCTTGCTCAGCTCGATGTCGATGCCGGGGAACTGGACTGTCGGCGGCTCGGTGGCCCCGAAGGTGGCGGCCACGGTCGCGAAGGTCGGCAGCACCTGGGGCGTTGCATCGACCAGATACCGCAACTCGCGGGGATCCATCGGATCGGCTCCGGCCCCCAGTCCCAGATGGTAGAGCTGCACATCGCTGCTTGCCCAGGAGAGTTCGACCGGTTCCAGCTGCGCGCCGAGCGCGACGTCGACATCGATCGGCATGCTAGCTTGCCCCGCCTTGATCAGCCCCTTGATCGGCGATATGCAGTGCGGCGAGGTAGCCGAACGTCATCGCCGGCCCAATGGTGCCGCCCGGCCCGGGGTAGGTGTGCCCCATCACGGGGGAACTGACATTGCCGGCGGCGTATAGGCCTTCGATGACGCTGCCGTCGTCGCGGAGCGCTCGGCCGTAGACATCGGTGCGGATTCCGCCTTTGGTCCCCAAGTCTCCGGGCACCATCTTTGCGGCGTAGTAGGGCGGGTGGTTGATCTCGCCGAGGTTGGGATTGGGCTTGTTGGTCGGGTCGCCGTAGTACTTGTCGTAAGCGCTTTCCCCGCGGTGGTAGTCCTCGTCGACGCCCGAGCGCGCAAAGCCGTTGAAGCGGTGGGTGGTCGCGATGAACTCGTCCGCCGGCAGGCCCGCTTTGGCGGCCAGTTCCTCGAGAGTATCGGCCTGGATTATCACACCGGTATCGAGCCATCTGCGCGGAATGCGTTGTCCGGGCTGCAGTCCAGCGAAGATGTAGCGATCCCGGTATCGCTGGTCGAACACCAGCCATGCGGGAATGTTTTCACCAGGCCCGGGCCCCTGACCGTACTTGCCGCCGTACATGTGATGGCACGCTTCGACGTAGGGCATCGATTCATTCATGAAACGCTTGCCCGACATATTGACGATGATTGAGCCGGGGGAGTTGCGCTCCGACAGCGCGAACCATGGTTTGCCGACCAGCGGCACCGTCGGCCCCCACCAGGCATCGTCCATCAGATCCAACGCAGCACCGAGCTTCTCACCGGCAACGATCCCGTCCCCGGTGTTGGCCTTCGCGCCGACGGTCCAATCCGTGGTAATGGGCGCGCGCTGGTACTTCACTCGCATCTGCTCGTTGTGGTCAAAACCACCACAGGCGAGGATGACGCCCCGGCGAGCCCGGATCAATTGCGGCTCCGCCGATTCAGACTCATCGGTGTGGCGGACGTAGACCCCGCGCACTCCGCCATTGGGCCCGTCCTCGACGTAGAGGTCGGTGAGCGCGGTGTTGAGTTCAACGGGCACACCGGCGCGCTGCAGCCCGATCCGCAACGGACCGATCAAGGCTCGCCCCATGCCAACGAGGTTCTTACCGGTTACCTTTGCCCACATGGTGCGGGCACCAACCCTCAGGCTGCGCAGCACCCCCCGTGGGTGCCGCTTGAGCTGGTTTAGACGCATATAGTCTTGCTGCATCACGACCACGTTCAAGGGAACCTTGCCGTAGGGCGGCTCCAGGCCGGGCATGTCGGCGCCCAGCTTTTTGGCGTTGAACGGCTTCGGCTCGATTGAGCGGCCGCCGGGCCGGCCGCCCGGCGCCTCCGGGTAGTAGTCGGAGTAACCCGGCACCCAGCACATCTTCAACGGCGTGTGCTGCAACACAAAGGACAGCATCTCGGGCCCACGGTCGAGGTAGGTGTCAATGCGCTCCGGTTCGACGATATCCCCGATGATGCCGTGCAAATAGGTGCGCGCCGCCTCGGGGGTGTCCCGCACGCCAGTGCGCTTGAGGACCTCGTTGTTGGGAATCCAGACGCCGCCCCCCGAGCGTGCGGTTGATCCGCCGAAGTGGGGCGCCTTCTCGATGACTATTGTCGAGAGGCCGCGGTGGGCGGCCGCAAGGGCAGCTACCATGCCGGCGCCGCCGCTGCCTACGACGACGACGTCGAACTCCTGTGCTGTCATGTAGAACACGTTATAGAATTGCCCGGGTTGGGCGCTACTGGCCCGGTCACAAGGAATGGTTCGAGACGAGGGGACTTCGGAGTTTATGCTGCGTGTTGCGACCCGTCGAGAGTTGGCCGCCGACTTGGCGCAGGCCGAGCGGAGCCGCCAGTCGATTGGTCAGTTGACGGCAAGCCATCCGGATATCGACGTCGTCGACGCCTACGAGATCCAGCTGATCAATATCCGTCAGCGGGTGGCCGAGGGTGCACGTGTCGTGGGTCACAAAGTCGGGCTGTCGTCGCCGATCATGCAACAGATGATGGGGGTCGACGAGCCGGACTACGGGCATTTGCTCGACGACATGCAGGTGTTCGAAGACACCCCGGTCAAGGCGTCGAGCTACCTGGCTCCGCGGGTTGAGGTCGAAGTGGGCTTCATCCTGGGCGCCGACCTGCCAGGTGCCGACTGCAGCGAAGACGACGTAGTCGCGGCTACTGAGGCCGTTGTTCCCGCCATCGAACTCATCGATACCAGGATCACCGACTGGAAGATCGCGATCTGCGACACCATCGCGGACAACGCGTCGGCGGCAGGTTTCGCGCTGGGTGCGGCCCGCGTGCCGCCTGCCGATATCGACCTCAAGGGGATCGACGCGGTGCTGACGCGCAACGGGGAGGTAGTCGCCGAGGGCCGCAGCGACGCCGTGTTGGGCGATCCGGCCACCGCCGTTGCCTGGCTAGCTCGCATAGTGGAAGGTTTCGGGGTAAGGCTGCGCAAGGGTGACATTGTGCTGCCCGGGTCATGCACGTTCGCGGTCGATGTGAACGCTGGCGACCAGTTCGTCGCCGACTTCACGGGACTGGGTTCGGTTCGGTTGTCGTTCGAATGATTTCGAATTAGCTTCGAATATCAAGAGCAGTAAGAGGAGCAACATGCCGTCGAAGGCAAAAACGGCCCGAGATGCGGCCCTGGATGTAGCCATTGTCGGGTCGGGGAATATCAGCACGGACCTGCTCTACAAGCTGCTGCGATCGGATTGGCTGCACCCGCGGTGGATGGTAGGCATCGACCCGGACAGCGAGGGGCTGGCGAGGGCAGCCAAGCTGGGTTTGGAGACCACCCACAAGGGGGTCGACTGGCTGCTCGAGCAGTCCGACAAACCCGACCTGGTGTTCGAGGCGACCAGCGCCTACGTACACAAGGACGCGGCGCCGAAGTATGCGGACGCGGGGATCCGGGCCATTGACCTGACGCCGGCCGCGGTCGGCCCCGCGGTGATCCCGCCGGCGAACCTACGCGAGCATCTGGCCGCGCCGAACGTCAACATGATCACCTGCGGGGGACAGGCGACGATTCCGATCGTGTACGCCGTGCAACGTGCCGTCGCCGACTACGGCGGGGTGCCGTATGCCGAGATTGTGGCCTCGGTTGCTTCGGTCTCAGCCGGGCCCGGGACGAGGGCCAACATCGACGAGTTCACCAAGACCACGTCTCGCGGGGTCGAGACGATCGGCGGCGCGGCTCGGGGCAAGGCGATCATCATCCTGAACCCGGCTGACCCGCCGATGATCATGCGCGACACCATCTTCTGCGCGATTCCCGAGGACGCCGACCGCGATGCGATCGCCATCTCGATCCACGAGGTGGTCGCCGAGGTGCAGACCTACGTTCCCGGGTACCGGCTGCTCAACGATCCGCAGTTCGACGAGCCGTCCCTCAATTCGGGCGGCCGGGCTGTGGTCACGACATTCGTCGAGGTTGAGGGTGCCGGCGATTACTTGCCGCCGTACGCGGGCAATCTCGACATCATGACGGCGGCGGCGACCAAGGTGGGCGAGGAGATCGCCAAGGAGACGCTGTGCGGCGATGAGCGCTCGCGCGACGAGCAGCAGCCAGTAGGAGGCGCGCGATGACCGGCCATATTCTTGAGGGCTCGTGGGACGTACGGATCACCGACACGTCGCTACGCGATGGGTCGCATCACAAGCGTCACCAGTTCACCAAGGACGAAGTCGGTGCGATCGTGGCCGCGCTCGACGCCGCCGGCGTGCCGGTGATCGAGGTGACTCACGGCGACGGGTTGGGTGGCTCCTCGTTCAATTACGGCTTCTCCAAGACCCCCGAGCAGGAATTGATCAAGCTCGCAGCCCAGACCGCCAAAGACGCCCGGATTGCGTTTCTCATGCTGCCGGGAGTGGGCACCAAAGAAGACATCAAAGAAGCGCAGGACAATGGCGGTTCCATCTGCCGGATCGCCACCCACTGCACCGAGGCTGACGTGTCAATTCAGCATTTTGGTCTGGCCCGCGAGCTGGGCCTGGAAACCGTCGGATTCTTGATGATGGCTCACACCATTCCGCCGGAGAAACTGGCCGCTCAGGCCCGCATCATGGCCGATGCCGGTTGCCAATGCGTCTACGTCGTGGACTCCGCCGGAGCGTTGGTGCTCGACGGCGTGGCCGACCGAGTGTCGGCCCTGGTCGCTGAACTGGGCGAGGATGCCCAAGTTGGTTTTCATGGGCATGAAAACCTCGGCCTGGGGGTGGCCAATTCGGTGGAGGCGGTGCGAGCGGGCGCCAAACAGATCGACGGCAGCGTGCGCCGGTTCGGTGCGGGTGCCGGCAACGCGCCGGTGGAAGCCCTGATCGGGGTCTTCGACAAGATCGGCGTCAAGACGGGCATCGACTTCTTCGACATCGCCGACGCCGCGGAGGACATCGTGCGCCCGGCCATGCCGGCCGAGTGCCTGCTGGACCGCAATGCGCTGATCATGGGGTACTCGGGGGTGTACTCGAGCTTCCTCAAGCATGCCGTTCGCCAGTCCGAGCGCTACGACGTCCCGGCGCACCAATTGCTGCACCGGGCCGGTCAGCGCAAACTCATCGGCGGCCAGGAAGACCAGCTGATAGACATCGCGCTGGAGATCAAACGCGAGCAAGACAGCGGCGCCGCTGCTACGCGTTGACGATGTCGTTCGTCGACCAACCGGGGTAGTCGTCAAATCAGACGATCGCTCACACTCCCATTCATCGTTGTGGGGCAGTCACTTTCGCTAACCTCGCCGGGCGATCACGACAGCGCCGTATTCGCTGATTGCCGACCCGAACTCGCGTTGCCAGGTCGTGCCCGCCATCGATGAAGGTTCGGACATGGTGATGAGCAAACGAGGTTCTTCACAGCCACAGTGCCGAGGCATACAGTTGTTGTTATGACACGAGTCTTGATGCGGGCGATTGTGCTTCTGGGATCGTGGGCGATCGGACTACTGGTGGCGGCGTGGGTTGTTCCTGGAGTTTCGTTGTCGGTGTCGGGGTTCATCCTTGCCGTGGTCGTGTTCTCGGTAGCGCAGGCGGCCCTGTCGTTGTTGATCCTGCGGTTGCCTCACGGTTACGCGTCGCTGCTCCTTGGGGGCACCGGCCTGGCTATGACCATCGTCGCCTTGCTCGTCGGCTCGGCGTTGAGCGATGGCCTGGCTATTAATGGTGGTGCGTCCTGGGTGGCGGCAACTGTGGTGATCTGGCTGGTGGCCACGGTCGGCGCCATTTCAGTGCCCGACCTGTTCGACCGCACCGAGGTCAGCTCGGCCTAACGCATTCGCGGCCCGCGCACGTGGTAGCCGTGGTCGTGACAGTGTGTTCCTGCGCAGTCAGCCGCCGAGCGCCCGCGGATTCGTCGGCCTTGTATCTGGTTGCGCGAGGTCAGCTTTGGGGCGCCGGCGCTGGCCGCGTCGGCAATGACCGCACCGGTGGCGCGTCGCCAGTCGGCTTGCGATCGTCGGGACGGCTCAGCTGCTGACCAGCGGCAAAAAAATTCCGCATTTCGCCAGGTGCGTCAAATGGGTAGCATTTTGTTATCTCGTCCGACGGCGGAGGGAGATGTGATGGGCGACACGCACCACGATCCAACGGATCATTCCCGGACCACGCAACCGCGCGCTGGTATCACCATGAAGGACAATTTCTTCTGGCCAGGATTAATCCTGTTGGTCGTCGCGTTGTTAGGGCTGATGAGCACGGTGGCCGCCGCGGCCTACCGGCACTATGAGTGGCTTGCCACGACGGTGCTCATTTCAGTGCTCGGAGTGGTCGCTGGAGCGCTCTGGATCGTCGTGGAGCGTCGCCGGGTAACCCGCATCGAGGAGCAGTGGGACGCCTCGCACCCTGAGAGTCGGCCCGTCGGCGCGTTGGGCGAGGCCAAGAGCTGACCGGGGCCAGTCGGGCCGGAGCGGGTCGCGCTGGTGGCGATCCGGGTCGGTCGCGATGACCTACACCTCCTAGTCGTCGACAGCCGATGATCTGCGCTGAGCCTGGGCGTGAAGGTTCGCCATTGACTCAAAACAGGAACACGTTCTAGCGTCGAAGTCGTGTTCTCCAACCCGCTGACCGAAGCGATCGCGGAAGCCGAGCAGCTGGTAGCTGCCGCTGGCCACATAGCGACCGAAGCCGACCTGCTCGAAGGGCTGCAGTATCTAGCCGGCTGCATTGCCGGCTGTATGCATTTGGCCTTCGACTACGAACGAGACCACCCGTTGCTGCTGGCGGGCACCGGGCCATTCACCAAGATGGGCCTAGACAACCCCGACACCCTCTATTTCGGGACGCGGGTGCACGCCGACCACGATTACGTCGTCACCGGCGTGCGCGGGACCACCACAGACCTCAGTTTCCAGGTGCTCGGCGGCGAATACACCGACGACAACGTTCCCGCCAGCCAGGTCGCATTCGATGACCGCGAACTCGACATCGCTGCTGACGGCAGCTTCCAGTGGCGGCTACGGCCCACCAGCCCCGGACAGCTCGTGATCCGTGAGGTGTACGGCGACTGGTCGCAGCAGCGTGGCACTGTGGCCATTTCCAGGCTGGACACTGCGGGCACCGCGCCGCCGCCGCCGACTCGGGAGACCATCGAAAAGCGTTATGCCACAGCGGGCAAGCAACTTGTGGGCCGGGTCAAGACCTGGCTGCAGTTCCCGCAGTGGTTCTATCTCAACATTCCGGTCAATACCATGGTTTCGCCCCGGCTGACGCCAGGTGGCCTGGCAACTCAGTATTCGTCGGCCGGGCACTTCGACCTGCGCCCCGATCAGGCGCTAGTGATCACCGTTCCGGTCACCGATGCCCCCTATCTCGGCTTCCAGCTCGGCAGCATGTGGTACATCTCGCTGGACTACATCAACCACCAGACATCGCTGAACGCCAGCCAGGCTCAGGCGGACCCCGACGGGAAAGTCCGCATCGTCGTGGCCGATCAGAATCCCGGCGTGACCAACTGGGTCGAAACCCTGGGTCACCGGCGTGGTTTTCTCCAGTTCCGCTGGCAGCGCGTCTCCCGTGAACTCAGCGCGGCCGACGGACCCACCGTTGAGGTAGTCGACTTCGACGCGGTGCCGGCAGCGTTACCGTATTTTCCGCAGAACAAGATTTCCGCAGAGGATTGGCGGGCGCGAATCGCGTTGCGACAAAGCCAGATTGCAGTCAGGATGTTGGGTTGACGAAGGATCAGCGATGACCGGGATGCTCGCGTCAAAGGTAGTCGTCATCAGCGGTGTCGGCCCCGGGCTCGGGACCACGCTCGCGCAGCGGTGCGCGCACGACGGCGCCGACCTGGTGCTGGCGGCGCGCACCCCCGAACGGCTGGACAGTGTCGCCAAGCAGATCACCGATATCGGCCGCCGGGCAGTGACTGTGCGCGCCGACATCACCGACGACGATGACGTGGTGTCCCTCGTCGAGTCGACCATGGCCGCCTACGGCAAGGTCGACGTACTGATCAACAACGCGTTCCGAGTCCCGTCGATGAAGCCACTGGCCGGCACGACATTTCAGCACATCCGCGACGCGATCGAACTCAGCGCGCTCGGGGCGCTGCGGCTCATCCAGGCCTTCACCCCGGCATTGGCCGAGTCTCACGGATCGATCGTCAACGTCAACTCCATGGTGATCCGGCACTCCCAAGCAAAATACGGCGCCTACAAGATGGCCAAGTCAACGCTGCTGGCCATGTCTCAGTCGCTGGCCACCGAGCTAGGCGAGCAGGGAATCCGAGTCAATTCCGTGGCACCTGGCTATATCTGGGGGGATACGTTGCGAGGCTATTTCGAGCACCAGGCCGGCAAGTATGGCACGACCGTGGACCAGATCTACCAGGCCACCGCGGCGAATTCCGACCTGAAGCGCTTGCCCACCGAAGACGAGGTGGCCTCGGCGATTCTGTTCTTGGCCAGCGACCTGTCCAGTGGCATCACCGGCCAGACCATGGACGTCAACTGCGGGGAGTACCACACCTGATGACCCATCGCACCGATGTTGGGACCGTCGACGAGCTGCACGCATCGGCCACCAAACTGGTTGGGCTCGACGATTTCGGCAGTGACGACGACAATTATCGCGAAGCGTTAGGCGTGCTGCTGGACTCCTACCGTGCTGAGGCCGGTCTTACGGAGTTGGGCAGCAAGATGAATCGGGTGTTCCTGCGCGGCGCGCTGGTAGCCAGGCTGCTATCCGAAGCCGCATGGAAGCAGTACCCGCACCACGCCGACGTCGCTATCGAACGTCCGATCTTCGTCACCGGTCTGGTGCGCACCGGCACGACTGCGCTACACCGGCTGCTCGGTGCCGACCCGGCTCATCAAGGTTTGCACCTGTGGCTCGCCGAGTTCCCACAACCGCGCCCGCCCCGGGACACTTGGGAGTCAAACCCGTTCTACCGCCAGCTCGACGAGCAATTCACCCGGCACCACGAGCAGAATCCGGACTATACCGGGCTGCATTTCATGGCCGCGTATGAACTCGAGGAATGCTGGCAGCTACTGCGGCAATCGCTGCACTCGGTCTCATACGAAACCCTGGCCCACATTCCCGGCTACGCTGACTGGCTGTCGCGGCAGGACTGGACGCCGTCGTATCGGCGGCACCGCAAGAACCTTCAGCTCATCGGACTCAACGATGTCGAAAAGCGCTGGGTTCTCAAGAATCCCAGCCATCTGTTCGCACTCGATGCATTGATGGCCACCTATCCAGACGCTCTGGTGATACAAACGCACCGGCCGGTCGAGACCATCATGGCCTCGATGTGCTCGCTGGCTCAGCACACCGCCGAAGGGTGGTCGACGACGTTCGTCGGCGCCCAGATCGGCGCGGACTCGATGGAAACCTGGTCTCGCGGTTTGCAACGGTTCAATACCGCACGAGCCAAGTATGATTCGGCTCAGTTCTATGACGTCGACTACCGTGACTTGATCGCCGACCCGATGGGAACGGTTGCCGATATCTACCGGCATTTTGGTCTGCCCCTCACGGACACGGCGCGGGTGGCCATGGAGAAAATCCACGCCGAGAGCCAGACGGGTGCGCGAGCTCCCAAGCACTCCTATTCGTTGGCCGACTACGGGCTGACGGCCGATGCGGTCGGAGAGAAATTCGCCGGGCTGTAAGTCGATTCCGCGGCGGTGACCCGCGGTTGCTCACCGACAGACCTCAAGCCGCGTTGAAGAAACCAGACTGCCCCGTGCCGGCATTGAACCCGCCCGAACTAGCGCCCCCGCCCGAGTTCCCGAAGCCCGAGTCGAAGCCTGCACCCTGGTTACCGATACCCGAACTATGGTTGCCAAAGTTGAAGAAGCCGGTGTTGTAGTACCCCGAGTTCATGAAGCCGACGTCGTGGTGGCCCGAATTCCACCAGCCCACGAGCAAGCCCTCGTCGCCGCTGTTGAAGAAGCCGACGTTGGTGCCGCCGCCGCCCGAGTTGAAGAAGCCGACGTTGGTGCCGCCGCTGCCCGAGTTCCCCCAGCCCGAGTTGTAGCCACCGCCCGTGATCGCGCTGTGCGCCGAGTTGGAAAAGCCGGAGTTGTAGTTGCTCGAATTGAAGAAGCCAGAGTTGCCGGTACCGGAGTTCCCGAAGCCGGAGTTGCCGCTATGGCTACCGGTGCCGCCGAAACCGGTATTGACGTTGCCCGAGTTCCAGAAACCGGTGTTGGTGGTGCCGGAGTTGAAGAAGCCGGTATTGGTGAAGCCCGAGTTGAAGAAGCCCGTATTGCCAGCCTGACCGATGACCCCGGGTCCAAATACCGGGTTGGTGTCGTTGCCGCCGGCGTTGAACCCGCCGGTATTGCCTACGCCCGCGTTGGACCAGCCCAGATTGCCGAAACCGGCATTGAACGCGCCGACGTTGTGGTTGCCGGCGTTGAAGAAGCCGATGTCGTGGCCGAACAACGCGGACGTGCCGCCTCCCGAATTGAAAGCGCCCAGGTTGCCGTTGCCCGAGTTCGCCAGGCCCATGTTGGTGCTGCCCGCGTTGAGGGATCCGGTGTTGCCGCTGCCGGCATTCCACCAGCCGGAGTTGGTGGTTCCGGTGTTGCCGATGCCGGTGTTGACGGTGCCCGAATTCACCATGCCCCAGTTGTTGCTGCCAGTATTCGCCACACCCCAGTTGTCGCTGCCCGAATTGAAGAAGCCGGAGTTGTTGGTGCCGGAGTTGAACAAGCCGGTGTTGCCGCTGCCCGAGTTCAGCCCGCCAGCGAAATTGATGCCGATCTGGTTGTCGCCGGTAAGTCCGATGCCGATGTTATTGCTGCCGGTATTCGCGAGACCGATGTTGCCGTCGCCCGTGTTGGCGAAGCCGAGGTTGAAGCTGCCGCTGTTGCCCACGCCGAAGTTCCAACCCATGCCATTGGCGTTCAGGCCGCCGATGCCGATCTGGTTGTCGCCGATGAGGCCGATGCCGATGTTGTTGTTGCCGACGTTGCCGATGCCGAAGTTGTTGTTGCCGATATGGCCGATACCCATGTTGTAGGTGCCGATGTTGTCGGCGCCCACGTTGAACAAGGACGGGGTTCCAGCGAGGGCGGTGACCAGATTTCCGTTGCCGAACCCGATATTGCCGGTGCCGACGTTGCCTAAACCGATGTTGCGAAGGCCGATATTGCCGGTGCCGACGTTGTACTCGGCCGCGCCCGGGTAGGGCAAACCGCCGGCGACCATGGCCGCATTCCCGTTGCCGGCGCCGACGTTGAAGGAGCCGTAATTGCCCCAGCCCACGTTGCCGTTGCCGCCGCTGGTGGTGCTGGGGCCGCCGTTGCCGGAGCCCAGGTTGTAGCTGCCGGTGTTGCCGCTGCCGATGTTTCCGCTGCCGATGTTGCCCAAGCCGAGGTTGAAGCCCGATGCGAGCTGGCCGAACGGGTTACCCGCACCGGCGACCAATCCCTGCAGCCCGGGCAGGCTCAGCGCCGCCTGCTGCCACGGCGTCAGCTGCGCGGCCAATGCGGAGGCGCCGACGTGATACTCGAACATGGCAGCGACATCCTGGGCCCAGATCTGCTCGTACTGTGCCTCGGCGGCTGCGATCGCTGGAGCATTGAGCCCGAACAGGTTTGACCGCACCAATGACACCAGCAGCGACCGGTTGGCCGCCACCACGCCCGGGTGCACCGTGGCCGCCCGCGCTGCCTCGAACGCGGTGGCAGCCGCCGTGGCGCGGCTAGCCGAGACCGCGGCCAGCGATGCGGCCTCGGACAACCAACCCGTATAGGGCGCCGCCGCGGCGGCCATCGCCATGGCCGCCGCACCCTGCCACGACTCGTGGACCAGAGTTGAGGTGGCGTACCGGAACCCGGCTGCGGCCGAGTCCAGCTCCCTGGCTAGCCCTTCCCAGGACACCGCGGCAGCCAGCATCGGCCCGGACCCGGCACCGGTAAACATCAGTACCGAATTGATCTCCGGTGGTAGCACAACGAAGCTCACGCAGGCTCTCCATTCGTAGCGCGCCTACCCAGCCTCCGGCCGCGCTATACCGCCGGCTCAGCCGTAGGGCCCGTGGGGTGTTGGCTCAAGGTAGCCTTCGGCCACCGCATGCGTGATGCTATCGGTAAGTCGTGGGCATGTCCTGGTGCGGGCGGTTTCTCCGCCGGATGCTCGCACCTCGGCGAAATGTGCGCAACGCTGCGAGGCGTCGGTGTTCCATTGCACCGCGGTGTGGGCCGGCCCGAGCTTCTTGACGGTGACGGTGGCATGGCAGAACCGGCAATCCACCGGCTGCAGCCCCTCGGTGAGGTAGCGTTCGCGGTCGGCCAGGCTTGCTTCCCGGACCGCTGCGGCACGCTGCGGATCATTGGTGAAATCCCTCGACTTCGACCAGTGCCCGGACTCGCCGTTGCTGACGGTCCGGCTGGGCGGGTCGTGGTCATGCTGATCACCGTGGAGCAGCAGCATCGACCGGGCCAGCCGATCGACATCGGGAACCGCCGGCCGATCTCCGGGCTGGCTCATGTTCGTCAGTGTTGTTCCGCGGGCACGTCGTCGGACGCCGACTCGGCCGCACCCGCCTCGAGATCCTGAGCCTTGAGGTTCTCTGCGACCTCAGCGTTCCAGAACTCGTTCGCGCGTGCGGTGTCCACCTCCATCTCGAAGCGTTCGACCATCTCGGGCTTGATGTCGGCGACGTCGACATAAAACTGCTCGTACCAGCGACGCATCTGGTAGACCGCGCCGTCTTCCTCGACGAGAAGGGGATTGTCGATCCTGGTCTTGTTCTTCCAGATTTCGACGTCCTGCAGAAAGCCCTTGCTGACTCCCTCGGTGAACACGTTGGCCAGCTTGTTTGTCATCTTTTCGTCCATGCCCGTGGGCTTTTCGACGATGACGCCCCACTGCAACATGAACGAGTCCTGTGTCACGGGGTAGTGGCAGTTGATCAGGATGGACTCGGACTTGTAGCCGCTGTAGCTGTTGTGCAGCCAGTTGATCATGAAGGACGGCCCGAAGTAGGACGCCTCCGAATCCAGATGGGCTTCGCCGTACTGA
Source organism: Mycobacterium spongiae (assembly GCF_018278905.1). Taxonomy (NCBI): domain Bacteria; kingdom Bacillati; phylum Actinomycetota; class Actinomycetes; order Mycobacteriales; family Mycobacteriaceae; genus Mycobacterium; species Mycobacterium spongiae. Next base: position 5,041,029 of record NZ_CP046600.1, on the reverse strand, counting down.
CTTCCCAGATCGCTGATATCGGGCCGGCCAACGTTGTGCAGGTACTGCGAGGCGATGTGGCCCTCGAAAACGTTCTTGAAGTATGTCGGCAGCCCGAAATGGATGTAGAAGAAGTGCGCCATGTCGGTGACATTGTCAATGATGTCGCGGCAGTTCGACCCCTCGATGAGGATGCGGTTCCAGCGCCACTGCGTCCATTCGTCGCTGGCCGCCTCGGGAATCTCGGGGATCCGAACGGCCGGGTCCGGCGGGTTTCCTTCGTGGTCGTGCCAGACGAACAGCAGCCCGCCACGGACGTCGGTCTCCCACGAGCGGGTGCGCGCCATCCTGGGTGTGCGCTTGGCGTACGGGACCAACTTGCATCGGCCGTCACCGCCCCAGCGCCAGTCGTGGAACGGGCATGCGACCGCGTCGCCTTTGATGGTGCCCTCCGACAGGTCGCCGCCCATGTGTCGGCAGTAGCCGTCGAGGATCTTCAGGTCCCCGTCTGAGTCGGCGAACACCACTAGTTTGGTGCCGAACGCTTCGACGCCGTGCGGCTTGCCGTCGAGGAAGTCCTCTGCAACGCCCAGGCAATGCCAGCCTCGTGCATACCTGGTCGGCAGGGTGCCGGCATCGATCTCCCGGACGCCGACGCTACCTGTGTCGGTACTCACCGTGTCACCTCCAGATCGGTATCTCTAACTAGAACACGTTACAGTTTTACCGTGGCCGCGCGCAATGACGGCGCGCCTGGCCACGGCATATGCCTCGCGGGCGTATATCTAGACGATGCCTCTGTTCGCGTTCGAGGGTCGGTCACCACGGGTCGATCCCAGCGCTTTTGTCGCCCCCACCGCCACCCTGGTCGGCGACGTCACCGTCGAAGCTGGGGCGTCAGTCTGGTTCAACGCCGTGCTGCGCGCCGACTACGCGCCGGTTGTCGTGCGGGCGGGCGCCAATGTGCAGGACGGGTCGGTATTGCATGCCCCGCCCGGAATCCCGGTCGACATCGGTCCGGGGGCGACGGTGGCGCACCTGTGCGTGATCCACGGTGTCCATGTCGGATCCGAGGCGCTGATCGCCAACCACGCAACGGTTCTCGACGGCGCGGTGATCGGCGCGCGCTGCCTCATCGCGGCGCATTCCCTCGTGGTCGCCGGCACCCAGATTCCGGATGGAATGCTGGTGACCGGGGCACCGGCCAAGGTGAAGGGGCCCATCGCCGGGACGGGCGCGGAGATGTGGGTCAACGTCAATCCCCAGGCCTACCGTGATCTGGCAGAGCGGCACGTAGCTGGACTGGAGCCGATCTAGCCGGCTCACCGGCGTCGATCTCGGCGAATGGCGCCTAGACTCGTTGCGCGCTGGCCGTGAGGCGGTCCATCTCCCAGTATGCACGCAGGGCCACCAGTTGGCCGGCGTCGTTGGCCTTGTAGGTGAACACCCCTTCGGCGGTGACCTGGTATTCGCCGGTCGTGATCACGACGCGACCCACGTTGGCTTCCTCGTTGCCGCATCGGTAGGTGTCGCGGAAGAAGAACTCGATCTTGTCGGTCGATGCGATGGCTTTATCCCAGAAGTCCGATATTGCGTCGCGGCCCCGGTGGCCCTTGCCCTCGGGGTCGAAGGGCGACGGGCCAACGGGATCTTCCACGATGGCATCGTCGGCGAATACGGCCAGCCAAGCTTCTTTGTCGCGGGCTTGCACGGCCGCCCGCGATCGACGGCCGGCTTCGTGCGCGGGGCTTTCGAGTTCTGCTTGCGTCGCGGTCATGTGGTTGTCCTTTCGGGCTTGTCGCAGCCGACCACCCACATGGAGTAGTACTGCGAGCCGCCGCCATAGGCGTGCCCCAAGGCCTTTCGCGCACCCGGAACTTGGTGGTCCTCGGCCTTGCCCATCACTTGGATCGCCGCCTCGGCGAACCGAATCAGTCCGGAGGCGCCGATCGGATTCGAACACAGCACACCGCCGGAAGGATTCACCGGTAGCCGTCCGCCGATCGCGGTCTCACCGGCCTCGGTGAGCTTCCAGCCCTCGCCTTCGCCGGCAAAACCGAGATTCTCCAACCACATTGGCTCGAACCACGAGAACGGGACGTAGATTTCGGCGGCGTCTATTTCGTCGAGGGGGTTGGTGATTCCGGCTCCCTGCCACAGCGCGGCGGCCGCATCTTGGCCCGCCTGCGGGTTTACTTGGTCACGTCCGGAGAACGCGAGCGGTTCGGTGCGCAGCGCGGTGGCATGAACCCACGCCACCGGATGTCCTTGCGCCAGGCGCGCGTCGGCGATTTCCTCGTCACCGATCACCACGGCGCAGGCGCCATCCGACGAGGGGCAGGTCTCGTCGTAGCGGATCGGATCCCACAGCATGGGGGATTCCATCACCTTTTCCTGCGTGATATCGGCCTGCTGCAGGTGCGCCAACGGGTTGCGGCTGCCGTTGAGCCGGTCCTTGACCGCAACCATGGCGCCGATGTGCGTCGGGGCGGAGGATCGGCGGATGTAGGCCCGCACATGCGGGGCGAAATAGCCGCCTGCGCCGGCGCCCACTGGCTTGATGAAGGGGACCGGAATTGACAATGCCCACATGGCATTTGATTCCGATTGCTTTTCCCATGCCATCGCCAGCACGCGTCGATACTTGCCGGATTGCACCAGGCTGGCCGCCACCACTCCGGTCGAGCCGCCGACCGAGCCGGCGGTGTGCACCCGAATCAAGGGCTTACCGGTGGCGCCGACAGCGTCCGCCATGAACAGCTCCGGCATCATGACGCCTTCGAAGAAGTCAGGGGCTTTGCCCACGACGACGGCATCGATGTCGTCGAACGTCGAACCGGAGTCGGCCAGCGCCCGGTCGATGGCTTCGCGGACCATGCCGTTCATCGAAACGTCCTGGCGCTTGGCCACATACTTCGTCTGCCCGGTACCGAGCACCGCGGCGAGGTGCGTCCCTGCACCGCCCATCAGTTCTTTCCTTCCATGACCGCGACCAGGTTCTGCTGCAGTGCGGGCCCGCTGGTGGCGTGCGCGAGCACCCGCTGCGCCGACCCGTTCCAGATATGTTGGGCCGCAAAGCCGATGCGCTCGAGACCAGCGACGAACATGGGATTGGCCGCCAGCGCACCACCGGATGGATTGACCTGCGCCTTCTCCGGTATTCCGATGGCCTCCGTGAGAATCAGATGCTGGTGGGTAAAGGGGGCGCAAATTTCGGCCACGTCGAGGGTGTCGGTGTTTCCGCCGGTGGCGGCCCTGGCTGCGGCCCTTGTCGACGGCGATTCGGTGAGGTCACGTACCCCCAACGACGGCGAATCGATGCGATGTTCGATTCCGGTGATCCAGGCTGGGTTTTCCCGCAGCTCGCGCGCGCGGTTGCCGGCCGCGAGAACGATCGCGGCCGCGCCGTCGGTGATCGGGGCGATGTCGTGGCGCCGCAGTGGATCAGCGAAGAACGGCCGTTCGAGCAACTCCTCGACGTTGGCTGGCGGTTCAACGGAATCGGTGCGGCGCGCGTGCGCCAAGGAATCGAAGGCGACTCGCGCCATCTGCATTTCGGTCCACTTGCCGGAGTCGAGCCCCATGCGGGCTTGCAGACCCGCCATCGACACCGCGTCCGGCCATAGCGGTGCGACCGTGTAGGGGTCGGTTTGCCGCGACAGGATGCGACGCAGGATTCCGGCCGAGGACTTGCCGAAGCCATAGACCAGCGCGGTGTCGACTTCGCCGGTCAGGATTTTGATGTAGGCCTCGTAGAGGGCCCAGGCCGCGTCCATTTCGACGTGCGATTCGTTGATCGGCGGAACCGCGCCGATCGAGTCGATCGCCGAGATAAACGAAAACGCCCGTCCAGCAAGGTAGTCCGAGGAGCCGGAACACCAGAATCCGATATCGGCCTTGGTGATGCCGAGCTCGTCGTAGAGCCGGGCGAAGCACGGCATCAGCATCTCGACGCCATTGGTGGTGCCGTCGGTACGGCGGACATGCGGGGCATGCGCGAAGCCGACAACGGCGATGTCCGCGACATTGTTAGCGCTCATTACGGGTAGGCCCTTTACAGGTGGTGCTTGTAGCTGTCGTAGTCGGCGTCCGGTTGCCCGGTGGGCCGGAAGTACTCGATGTTGTCGATGCCGTATCCCCACTCTTCGCGGGGCTTCCATACCGCCTCGACGCGCATCCCCATCCGCACCTCGTGGGCGTCGACCTCGGAGACCAGATGCAAGAAGGGGATGTCGGCACCGTCGAGCAGCACATAGGCGGCCACATACGGCGGTTTGATGCGCTGGCCCATGAAGGGGATGTTGATGATTGCGAAGGTGGTGACCGTGCCCTCGTTGGGCAGTTCGACAAAATTTTCGGTGGCTTGCCCCGTTGCGGGATCGGCCCCGTGCGGCGGAAAGTACACCTTGCCTTTTTCGCCGGTGCGCGCGCCCAGCAACTTGCCCTCGGCCAGGGCTCGCAAGTACGCGCTCTCCTCGTGTGAGGCGGTGTGTTGAACGACCATGTGGACCGGAGTGATGACCATGGTGACCGGGTCCTGATCGGCCGGTTCGGCGGCAGTCACCGGCTCGGCTTCCTCTCCCAGGGCGAAGTACGCGATGTCGGTGATGGCGCCCACCGGTTCGTCGGCCCAGTGCACATGCACCCGGGTGCCGGTGCGGATCGCCGAAGGACCCGCAGCTCCCACGTCCACGGCGTGCATGAACAGCGTGTCAGCGCCATCGAGCTTGATCAGCGCCCAGGCGAACGGACGGTCGAGAGGTTGGCCTTCCAGCGGCTCCGGCTGCCAGGTCCACGATGCGACGGTGCCGACATCGGATACCGGTACCATCTCGCTCAGCGCCTCGTAGGTGACCGGATCATATTCCGCCGGCGGTACGTGCACCCGGCCATCCGATCCGCGAACGCCCAGAATGCTGCGCTCGCGCAACCCGGTAAAGAAGCTACCGAGAGTAGGACCCACCGAACGGGTGTAGTCGAATGCGAATGTCAACGGCGCGGAAAGGGGTGGCTCTGAGCTATCGATCAGGGTCGGGCCGCTCGAACTGGCTGTCACGCCTTCGAGTAGAACAGGTTCTAACAATGGTTTCAACATCGGCTGGCTTCTCCTATCCCGAAGCCGGTGCGGCAAGCCGGGGAAACCCCGGGAAAGGTTGGTGATCATGAAGCTGGGGTTACACCTCGGGTACTGGGGCGCTCAGCCGCCCGAGAACACCGCGGAACTCGTCGCCGCCGCAGAGGAAGCCGGATTTGACGCCGTGTTCACCGCGGAGGCATGGGGATCCGACGCCTACACGCCGCTGGCCTGGTGGGGTTCCTCGACGCACCGAGTGCGTCTGGGCACCTCGGTGGTTCAGCTGTCCGCGCGCACCCCAACGGCCTGCGCGATGGCCGCATTGACGTTGGACCACCTCAGCGGGGGCCGCCACATCCTCGGGCTGGGTGTCTCCGGACCGCAAGTGGTCGAGGGCTGGTACGGCCAGCGGTTCCCCAAGCCGCTGGCGCGGACGCGCGAATACATCGACATCGTGCGCCGGGTGTGGGCTCGAGACGAGCCGGTGACCAGTGACGGCCCGCACTATCCGATGCCGCTGTCGGGGGAGGGGACGACGGGCCTGGGTAAGGCGCTCAAGTCCATCACCCATCCGTTGCGTGCTGACATTCCGATCATGTTGGGCGCCGAGGGGCCGAAGAACGTCGCGCTGGCCGCTGAAATCTGTGACGGCTGGCTACCGATCTTCTACACGCCGCGAATGGCCGACACGTACAACGAATGGCTCGACGAGGGCTTCGCCCGCGCCGGCGCTCGCCGGAGCCGCGAGGACTTCGAGATCTGCGCTACCGCACAGGTGGTGATCACCGACGACCGGCCGGCGGCATTCGCCGGGATCAAGCCGTTCCTCGCTCTCTATATGGGCGGAATGGGCGCCGAGGACACTAACTTCCACGCCGATGTCTATCGCCGGATGGGCTACGCGGAGGTGGTCGACGAGGTGACCACACTGTTCCGGACCAACCGCAAGGACGAGGCCGCGAAGGTCATCCCGGACGAACTCGTCGATGACGCCATGATCGTTGGCGACCTCGACTACGTGCGTAAGCAGGTTGAGGTTTGGGAAGCCGCGGGTGTGACCATGATGCTGGTTTCCGCCCGCAGCGCCGAGCAGGTCCGCGACCTTGCCGCGCTCCTGTGAGGCTGACTGAGCCGTTCTTGCCAGCGCGTTAGAACGCGTTCTAGATTTACCGGATGGGGTTGCGTTCAGAGGGCGTGAGCGTCGCCGAAGGTCATCTCCACGTTGGCCGCCGACTGCGACATCAGCGCGCGCTTCGGCAGGCCCAGCGAGGCGAGCTCCTTGGCGTAGGGGTGGTCGCCCAGTCGCAGCCGCGCGCCGCCGAACCGGGTGCGCAATCCCGATATCCGCATCTCCCACGGGATTTCTCGAGTGACGCCGTCTTGGTGGGAGTATGTCGTCAACACCTGCGTGCCTCTGGTGGGCACCGGCAGCCCAGGACTGAACTCGATGCCGGCGATCAGCTGACCGCCCGTGCTGACATCGAAGCCGAAAGTCCTTCCCTCTCGAACCGTGAAGTCCGCCATGATCTTCGGGAAACCCCAGATGGTGCGGCCTGCCTCGAGGGTGAACTCCTGATCCACCGGCAAGTGATGGATGAACGCCGCCGCCTTGGCCAATGCCCTGGGCCCGCGGGGCGCCGGGGATGGGGTGTCCGGCGGGTTCACCATGACCGCGGTGCCGTACTCGTGGTACTTGCCCAGATCCCCGTCGACGTAGCGCACCAGCATCTGCGCGACGATCGCCCGGCCCGGCAGGTACTCACATACCCGCAGCCCGCTGTAGTCGATCAGGCGTTGCGTGGCGTCAGCGGGCACCGAGAACATCGCGGAGTGCAGGTTAGCGGTGCGAATGCGGACCGGCATAGTGAGCACCGTGCCGGCGATGGTGTGTTGCGAGGCAGACATAACGCCCACTGTAATGCGGAGGAATGCGATGACTGAAGTGGTGACCGGGGCGGTACCGGAGACAAAACCGGACGTCGATCTGACCGACGGCAACTTCTATGCCGACAGTCCGAAAGCGCGCGAGGCATACCGCTGGATGCGGGCCAACCAGCCGGTTTTCCGGGACCGCAATGGACTGGCCGGCGCGACGACCTATCAGGCTGTCATCGACGCCGAACGGCAGCCGGAGCTGTTCTCCAATGCCGGCGGTATCCGTCCCGACCAGCCAGCGATGCCGATGATGATCGACATGGATGATCCGGCACATCTGTTGCGGCGCAAGCTGGTGAATGCCGGATTCACCCGAAAGCGGGTCAAGGACAAGGAAGAGTCGATCGGGCAGCTTTGCGACACGCTGATCGATGCGGTGTGCGAACGCGGTGAATGCGACTTTGTGCGAGACATCGCCGCGCCGCTGCCGATGGCGGTCATCGGCGACATGCTTGGGGTGCGTCCGGAGCAGCGGGAAATGTTCCTTAGATGGTCCGACGATCTGGTGACGTTTCTTAGTTCGCATTTCTCCGATGACGATTTCCAGGTCAGCATGGACGCCTTCGCCGCCTACAACGAATTCACCCGCGAGACGATCGCCGCGCGCCGCCACGAGCCGACCGACGACCTGGTGAGTGTCTTGGTGAGTTCTGAGGTCGACGGCGAGCGGCTGACCGACGACGAGCTGGTCATGGAAACGCTGCTCATCCTGATCGGCGGCGACGAAACGACGCGGCACACGTTGAGCGGGGGTACTGAGCCATTGCTGCGCCACCGCGACCAGTGGGACTTGCTACAACGCGACCTACAAGACGACACTGACGCATTGTTACCCGGTGCCATCGAGGAGATGCTGCGCTGGACGTCGCCGGTGAAGAACATGTGCCGCATGTTGACCGCCGACACCGAATTCCACGGCACCCAGCTTCGCGAGGGCGAGAAGATCATGCTGCTCTTCGAGTCGGCGAACTTCGACGAGGCGGTGTTCTCCGAGCCGGAACACTTCGATATTCAGCGAAACCCGAACAGCCATATGGCGTTCGGTTTTGGCACGCATTTCTGTCTGGGTAACCAGCTGGCTCGGCTGGAGCTGTCGTTGATGACCCGACGGGTGCTGCGCCGGTTGCCGGACCTGCGGCTGGCCTCCGAGGACTCGTCGCTGCCGCTGCGGCCGGCGAACTTCGTCAGCGGTTTGGAGGCGATGCCCGTCGTCTTCACCCCGACCGCACCGCTGGGTGGCTAGCTCTTCGCCGATCGTGACGTCACTGCGAGAAACTGGCCCGGATCTCCCCGGATCTCCCCGGATCTCGTAGGGGGTTCAAGTTCGGCGCAGGGAGCTAGCGGTTCTGGAAGTTGGGCGCGCGCTTTTCAGCGAACGCTTTGGGACCTTCCTTGGCGTCGTCGGACAGGAAGACCTTGATCCCGATCTGGGTGTCGATCGCGAACGCGTCGTTCTCGGCCATGCCCTCGGTCTCGCGGATCGTCCGCAGGATCGCCTGGACGGCGAGCGGGCCGTTATTGCCAATCACCTCTGCGAGCTCGAGCGCCTTGGACAGCGCCTGCCCATCGGGTACGACGTAGCCGATAAGGCCCATCTCCTGGGCCTCGGTCGCGGTGATGTGCCGTCCCGTCAACAGCAGGTCACAGGCCACCGTGTAGGGGATCTGGCGCACTAGCCGCACCGCGGAGCCGCCCATCGGGTAGAGGCTCCACTTGGCCTCGGAGATGCCGAACTTGGCGCTTTCGCCAGCGACTCGGATGTCGGTGCCCTGCAGGATCTCCGTTCCGCCGGCGATCGCGGGGCCCTCGACGGCGGCGATAAGTGGCTTGGTTAGCCGCCGGCCCTTGAGCAGAGCGTCGATGCGTGACGGGTCGTAGCTGCCGTCCTTGAAAGAGTCCCCCGGCGGCTTTTGGGTCGCCGCCTTGAGATCCATCCCCGCACAGAAGTAGCCACCGGCACCGGTCAGAATGCAGCAACGGATGTCGGGATCGCTGTCCACGCGGTCCCATGCTTCGACCATGATCTGCATCATTTCGCCACTGAGAGCGTTGCGTCGAGAAGGGCGGTTCATTGTCACGATGAGAGTGTGGCCGCGCTGTTCCACGAGCGCGTCGGGCGCGGGTTCCGCGTTTGCTGGTGCTCCGTCGTCATTCGGGGCCACGGGCAGTCTCTCTTTCTCGACATAGTCGATCAACTTGTCAAGAAATGTAACACGTTCTAGTTTGGTGGCCGTGGCCCTGAATATTGCCGATCTCGCCGAGCACGCTATTGACGCTGTGCCTGACCGTATCGCCCTTATCTGCGGCGATGAGCAGCTGACCTACGCCCAACTGGAGGAGAAGGCCAATCGCCTCGCCCATTACCTGATTGACCAGGGGGTGCAGCAGGACGACAAGGTCGGACTTTATTGTCGCAACCGCATCGAGATCGTCATCGCGATGCTGGGCGTGGTGAAGGCCGGCGCGATCCTCGTGAACGTGAATTTCCGCTACGTGGAGGGCGAACTTCGCTACCTCTTCGATAACTCCGACATGGTGGCGTTGGTCCATGAACGTCGGTATTCCGATCGGGTCGCCAACGTGTTGCCCGAGACTCCCAACGTCAAGACGGTTCTGGTGGTCGAGGACGGCACCGACGACGACTTTGAGCGCTACGGCGGCGTCGAGTTCTCCTCGGCAATCGCGCAGGGTTCTCCCGAGCGCGACTTCGGTGAGCGCAGCCCCGACGCCATCTACTTGCTCTATACCGGCGGCACCACTGGATTCCCGAAGGGCGTGATGTGGCGCCATGAAGACATCTACCGCGTGCTGTTCGGCGGAACTGACTTCGCGACGGGCGAATTCGTCAAGGACGAGTACGACCTGGCCAAGGCCGCCGCAGCGAATCCGCCGATGATCCGCTATCCGATTCCGCCAATGATCCACGGCGCCACCCAGTCGGCGACCTGGATGGCGATCTTCTCGGGTCAAACCACTGTGCTCGCGCCGGAATTCCAGGCCGACGAGGTGTGGCGCAGGATTCACGACCACAAGGTGAACCTGTTGTTCTTCACGGGTGACGCCATGGCCCGCCCGCTGCTTGACGCGCTGATGAAGGACAACGATTACGATCTGTCGTCGCTCTTCCTGTTGGCGAGCACCGCGGCGCTGTTCTCGCCGAGCCTCAAGGAGAAATTCATCGAACTGCTGCCCAATCGGGTCATTACGGACTCGATCGGCGCATCGGAAACCGGATTTGGTGGAACGAGCATCGTCGTGGCGGGCCAGGCGCATTCCGGTGGGCCGCGAGTGAGCATCGACAATCGCACCGTCGTCCTCGACGACGACGGCAACGAGGTGCAGCCCGGCTCAGGCGTGCGCGGCGTCATCGCCAAGAAGGGCAACATTCCCGTCGGCTACTACAAAGACGAGAAGAAGACCGCTGAGACGTTCAAGACCATCAACGGAGTCCGTTACGCGATCCCCGGTGACTACGCGCAGGTCGAGGAGGACGGCACGGTCACCATGCTGGGTCGGGGCTCGGTATCGATCAACAGCGGCGGGGAAAAGATCTACCCGGAAGAAGTGGAGGCGGCGCTCAAGGGCCACCCCGATGTATTCGATGCCCTGGTGGTCGGTGTGCCGGATCCGCGCTACGGCCAGCACGTGGCGGCCGTCGTTGCGGCCCGGCCCGGATGCCGGCCGGCGTTAGCCGAACTGGACGGTTTCGTGCGTTCCGAGATCGCGGGATATAAAGTGCCGCGCAGCCTTTGGCTCGTCGATGAGGTGAAGCGCACACCCGCCGGCAAGCCGGACTACCGCTGGGCCAAGGAGCAGACCGAGGCACGCCCCGCCGACGACGTGCGTGCCAATCAGGAGAGCACTGGCGCCTGATCCTGGGTGATCCGGGCGCGCCGCGCTCCGGTGTAGCGAGCTCGCGGCCTGGCGGCTCGCCCCGCCTGATGAGGGGACCAACCTTCGGCTGGTCTAGCGTGTCCTGCTTGGACGATATGAGCGGCCTCCGGCGCCTCGCCCCGATTGCGAGGGTGCAGGGGTGGTAATTGGCTCCCGAGCGTCTACAGTCTGAAGCGCGATGACGATCGATGTGTGGATGCAGCATCCGACCCAAGGGTTTCTGCGCAGCGACATGATGGCTTCGCTGCGGCGCTGGACCGGTGGGTCGATACCGGATGGCGACATCCCGATCGAGGTGACCGTAGCGTCGATGGATGCCGCCGATGTGGGTTTCGGCCTGCTCAGCGCGTGGTGTGGCCCGGTAGCGCAGGATCTGATCTCCAACGACCAGGTTGCGGAATGGATCCGGTTGTACCCGGACAGGTTTGCTGGTCTGGCGGCGGTCGACTTGGACCGCCCGATGGCGGCCGTCCGCGAGCTGAGGCGTCGAGTCAGTGAAGGGTTCATCGGTCTACGGGTGGTGCCGTGGCTGTGGAACGCGCCGCCGACCGATCGCCGGTACTACCCGCTGTTCGCCGAATGTGTGGAGTCGGCCGTGCCATTCTGCACTCAGGTTGGTCACACCGGCCCGCTGCGGCCGTCGGAGACCGGCCGCCCGATTCCCTACATCGATCAGGTGGCCCTCGACTTTCCGGAGCTCGTGATCGTGTGCGGACACATTGGCTATCCGTGGACCGAGGAGATGGTCGCGGTCGCCCGCAAGCACGAGAACGTCTACATCGACACCTCGGCATACACGATCAAGCGGCTACCGCCCGAGCTAGTCCGGTTCATGAAAACCGGTACGGGACAACGCAAAGTCATGTTCGGGACCAACTACCCGATGATCGCGCATGCGCACGCCCTGGCCGGCTTTGACGACCTCGGCCTCAGCGACGAGGCTCGTCGCGACTTTCTGCACGACAACGCCGAGCGGGTCTTTCGGCTCGCCCGATGTCCCAAGAGAGGGGAGTAGATCCGTGAATGGTGCCCAGGCCTTGATCAACACGTTGGTCGATGGGGGTGTGGATGTGTGTTTCGCCAACCCGGGCACCTCGGAGATGCACTTTGTGGCGGCGCTGGACACCGTCCCCCGCATGCGCGGAGTGCTGACCCTCTTCGAAGGCGTGGCCACTGGTGCCGCGGATGGTTATGCGCGGATCGCCGACCGGCCGGCGGCGGTGCTGCTGCATTTGGGGCCGGGTCTGGGCAATGGTCTGGCCAACCTGCACAACGCGCGTCGCGCCCGGGTGCCGATGGTGGTCGTTGTCGGCGACCATGCGATCCATCACAAGAAGTACGACGCCCCGCTGGAATCCGACATCGACGCGGTCGCCGGCACCGTCTCGGCCTGGGTGCGGCGGACGGGTGCCGTCGCGCAGGTCGGGGCCGACGCCGAAGCGGCCATCGCCGCGAGCCGTTCGGGCGCGCAGATCTCGACGCTGATCCTGCCCGCTGATGTGTGTTGGACCGATGGCGCCCATCCGGCGGCGGGTGTTCCGGCGCCGTCGGCTGGAACGCCGGTGGACATCGGGCCGGTCGCTGAGGTGCTGCGCTCGGGAGAACCCGCCATGATCCTGATCGGCGGGGACGCGACTCGCGGGCCCGGGCTGGCCGCGGCGGCGCGGGTCGTTGAGGCAACCGGAGCCCGCTGGTTGTGCGAAACATTCCCGACGCGGTGGGAGCGCGGTGCCGGTGTCCCCGCCGTCGACCGGCTCAACTATTTCGCTGAAGGCGCGACCGCGCAGCTGGACGGGGTCAAGCACCTGGTGCTGGCCGGCGCCAAGTCACCGGTGTCGTTCTTCGCCTATCCCGGCGTGCCGAGCGATCTGGTGCCGGCCGGCTGCGAGGTACACGTGCTCTGCGAACAGCACGGTGCGGCGGCCGCGTTGGCCGCGTTGGCCGACGAGGTTGCGCCGGACACAGTGGCATCGGTGGCGGCCGCGTCCCGTCCGGAGTTGCCGACCGGGACACTGACCTCAATGACGGCCGCCGACGTCGTCGGCGCACTGTTGCCCGAAGGGGCGATTGTCGTGGACGAGTCGAATACCTCGGGCGTGCTGTTGCCGCAGGCCACCGCCGGGGCGCCGGCCCATGACTGGCTGACGCTGACTGGCGGGGCGATCGGCTACGGCATACCGGCCGCGGTCGGTGCCGCGGTCGCCGCGCCCGATCGTCGGGTGCTGTGCCTGGAATCCGACGGGTCGGCGATGTACACGATCTCGGGATTGTGGACTCAGGCGCGAGAGAATCTGGACGTCACCACGGTGATCTACGACAACGGCGCCTATGACATCCTGCGGATCGAGCTGCAGCGCGTCGGCGCCGGATCCGAACCCGGTCCCAAAGCGCTGGATCTGCTTGACATATCGCGCCCCGCAATGGATTTCGTCAAGATCGCCGAGGGGATGGGGGTGCCGGCTCGGCGGGCGACAACCTGCGAGGAGTTCGCGGACGCCCTGCGTGCCGCTTTCGACGAACCCGGACCGCACCTGATCGACGCCGTGGTGCCGTCAATGCTCGGCTAGCGGGACGTCAACCTCAGGAGACGGTTCCAGCAGCCCCGGCGCTGCCGCCCGTGCCGGTACCGTCACCGCCGGTGCCGCCGGCCTGGCCACCGCCAGATCCGCTGCCGCTGTTGGACGTGCCATCACCGCCGGTGCCGCCGGAATTGCCGTTGCCGGCATTCCCGCCCCTGCCGCCGTCACCGCCGGTGCCGCTGTCGGCACCGCTCCCGCCGGTGCCATCGTCGCCGGCCACGGTGCCGGTGCCGCCGTCCCCGCCGTTGCCGCCAGTTCCGCCGGTGCCGCCATTTCCGCCCGCACCGCCAGCTCCGCCATCGCCGGCACCGCCGCCGCCGGAGAGGCCGCCAGCTCCGCCGTCGCCGCCGGTACCACCGTCGGCGCCGAACGCGGCGTCGGCGCCGTTGCCGCCGTTGCCGCCGTTGCCGGTGGTGTCATTTCCGCTGCCGGTTGCGACAGCCCCGCCGCCGTTGCCGCCGTTGCCGCCGAGGCCGCCGTCGGCGCCATCGCCGCCGGCCCCGCCAGCGCCGCCGGCGCCGCCAGTGCCGCCGGTGCCGCCGTTGAAACCACCGGCGCCGCCCGCGCCGCCCTGTCCGCCAGCGCCACCACTGCCGGCATTGAACGAGCCGAGGTTGCCGTCGCCGCCGTTGCCGCCGTTGCCGCCGACGGCTGTCCCGTTGGTGCCGTTCGCAGTAGCGAGGCCTCCGTTGCCGCCGTTCCCGCCAGCGGCGCCATTGCCGGCGGTAACCATAGTGCCGTCGGGTAGGGTCGTCGTGCCGTTGGTGGCATTGCCGCCGTTGCCGCCGTTGCCGCCGTTGGCCACCCCGTCTTCGGCGTTGGCGGTGGCGGCGCCGCCAGCGCCTCCACTGCCACCGGCCCCAAATCCACCGGACCCGCCGTCCCCGCCGCCGCCGCCTTCGCCAGCGTTTGCCGTCCCGGCTTTGCCGGTGGCGTTGGCGTCGCCGCCCAGGCCGCCGTCGCCACCGGGCCCATTCAAGAAACTACCGTCGCCGCCTGCGCCGCCCTCTCCGCCGGTGGCGGTTTGGCTGTCGTTGTTGTTGGTTCCAGTGCCGCCGTCTCCGCCATTACCACCCTGCTGGATTTGAGTGACGGGGGGAGGACCGGTGGTGGGGCTGCCCGGAGTACCAGGGTCACCGTTGCCACCGGTCGGGTCAGCGTCGGCGCCGTCGCCGCCATCAGCAGCCTGCGGCACTGTGGTTGTGTTGGTGATGTTGGCGCCGTTGGCGCCGGCCCCGCCTTTGCCACCGGCGCCGCCGTTGCCGCCGTCGCCGCCGGTACCCTGGCTGCCGGCGGTGCCGTTGCTGAGGTTGCCGATAGCTCCGCCGTCGCCGGGTAGGCCGCCACCGCTCCCGGTGCCCCCGGACCCGCCGGTGCCGCCGTCAGGCGTGGCGATGAAGATGCTTCCGATGGGGTTTTGCGTGCCGTCGGTGCCGGCGGCGCCATCTCCGCCGTTGGCGCCCAGGCCGCCGTTGCCGCCGTTGCCGCCGTTGCCGCCGCTGAAGTTGTTGCTGGCGTCGCCGCCTTGGCCGCCGGCTCCACCCTGGCCGGCCATGCCGGCGTTGCCGCCGTTGCCGCCGTTGCCGGCGGCAAACACCGTTCCGGTGCCGTCACCGCCGTTGGCGGCGCCCAAGGCGCCGTTACCGCCTGCGCCGGCGTTTCCGCCGGTGCCGCCCTGGCCGCCGTCGCCGGCGGATGTGCCAGCAGCGTCGGCACCGCCGGTGCCGCCCTGTCCACCGTTGCCGGCGTCGCCACCGGTGCCGCCACTACCGCCGTTGCCTGGGGGCGCGTCGAGGGTACCGCTCGCGCCGGCGCCGCCGGCTCCGCCGTTGCCTGCCGAGCCGCCTTCGCCGCCCATGCCGCCGTCGCCGCCGCCGACCGAGGCGCCGGCTCCGGCGGCTCCGCCCTGGCCACCCACGCCACCGAAGCCGCCGGCGCCGCCGGTGCCGCCGTCGCCTCCATTCGGGGTATCGGTGACCAGAGCGTTGGGGGTATCGGCCGCACCACCCTCGCCGGCTGCGCCGCCCCCACCGCCGGCACCGCCCGTGCCGCCCTCGCCGCCGTTACCGCCGGCGCCGCCAGCAGCGCCGCCGTTGCCGCCCGCGCCGCCGGTGCCGCCGGCGCCGCCGTTGGCTCCGGTCCCGCCGGCGGGCGCCGCGCCCGTGCCGGTGGTGCCATTGCCACCGTCGCCGCCAGCGCCGGCGGCGCCGCCGGTGCCGCCCATGCCGCCATCGCCGCCGGTGCCGCCGTTAGCGCCCGCGGCTCCGCCCAGGCCGCCCGCCCCGCCGTCACCGCCGTTGAAGCCGGTCCCGCCAGCGACTCCGACATTGCCGCTGTTGTCGGTGCCGGCGGCGCCGCTGCCGCCCTGGCCGCCCGCGCCGCCGTTGCCGCCGGTGCCGCCGGTACCCGTGCTGCCCGCGGTGCCGCCGTTCGCGGCACCGGCCGCGCCGCCCGCGCCGCCGGCGCCGCCGGCGCCGCCCTCACCACCCGTGGGGGCGTTCGTGCTCAAGTTGCCGGCCGCGCCGCCGCTGCCGCCGTTGGAGCCGTTGCCGCCATTGCCGCCCGTTCCACCGGTGCCGCCGGCTCCGCCGGAGGCGCCGCCGGCGCCGCCGGCGCCTCCGGCGTCGCCTGCGACCCCGTTTCCACCGGTGGCGTTCATGGTGCCGCTGTTGTCGGTGCCGTCGGCGCCGGCGACGGTGGCGCTGCCGCCGTTGCCGCCGTTGCCGCCGTTGCCGCCGTCGCCGTCGCTGCCGGCCACCCCGCCGGTGCCGGAGCCGGCCGCGCCGCCGGAGCCGGCTGCCCCGCCTCCGCCGCCGATGCCGCCGAGGCCGCCGTTGGTGCCAGACGTCGTCGAGTCGTTGCCGGCGGCGCCCGTGCCGCCGGTGCCGCCCGTGCCGCCGGTGCCGCCATTGCCGGCGGTCCCGCCGGTCACCGCCGCGCCGCCGGTGCCGCCGCTGCCGCCAGCGCCACCGTCGAAGCCGCCGCCGCCGGCGCCACCGTCACCGACGGCGGAGACGCCGTTGGCGCCTTGGCCGCCCATGCCGCCGTTGCCGCCGGTGCCGCCGGAGCCAACACCACCGGCCAGACCCCCGGTGCTAAAGATTCCGGCGGCGCCAGCGGCCCCGCCGCTACCGGCAGACCCGCCCGTGCCGCCGTCGCCGCCGGTGCCGGCGGCGATCGAGGTGGTGCCCTGACCACCTTCGCCACCGATGCCGCCCGTGCCGCCTTGGCCGCCAAGCCCGCCGGCGCCAGCGGTACCGAACAGCACCGGGCCGCCACCACCCACGCCGCCCTCGCCACCGTTGCCACCGAGACCGCCGTCGCCACCGTCGCCGGCGCCGAGGCCGGCGTTGTCCCCGGCGGCGCCGTCGCCGCCCTGGCCGCCGGCACCGCCAGCGCCGCCGTTGGTGAGGAACCCACCGGTTCCGCCGTTGCCACCGAGGCCGCCGTCGCCGGCGTTGCCCCCGCCACCGGTACCGGTGGCACCGATCCCACCAGCGCCGCCGGCGCCCGCGGCGCCGAAGAGTCCCGCGCCGGCGCCACCGTTGCCGCCGGTGCCGCCGGTGCCGCCGCCGGTGCCGCCCATGCCGCCCATGCCGCCGACGCCGCCGGCGCCGATCAGCCCGGCGCCGTTGCCGCCGTTGCCGCCGATGCCGCCCGTGCTGGCGGCGGCGCCGACGCCACCGAGGCCGCCGGCACCCCCGCCGCCGAAGAGCAGCCCGGCGTTGCCGCCGTTGCCGCCAGCGGCGCCGCCGCTGCCGCCCGCGCCACCGGGGCCGCCATTGCCCCACAGCCCGGCGTTGCCGCCGTTGCCGCCGGCCTGGCCCGCCCCGCCGGCCGCGCCGGCGCCGCCGCTGCCAAACAGCCATCCGCCGTCGGCACCGTCGCCGCCCGGCGTCGTCGCGTCGGCGCCATTGCCGATCAGCGGGCGCGACAGGAACGTCTCTATCGGCGTCTGCAACGGTGCGGGCAGCGCGTCAATAATCGGCTGCAGCGGTCCCGCGGCGGCCGCCTCGGCGGCGGCATAAGAGCCCGCACCCGCGGTCAGGGTACGGACGAACTCGCTGTGAAATGCTTGCGCCCGCGCTGCGGCGGCCTGATAGCCCTGGGCGTGCTCGGAGAACAGTGCGGCGATGGCCGCCGACACCTCGTCCGCGGCGGCGGACGCGACCGCCGTCGTCTGTGCTGCCGCGGCCGCGTTGCCAGCTGCCAGCGTCTCGCCAATCCGCCCCACATCTGCGGCGACGGACTCCATTATCTGTGGCGCTACCAACACAAACGACATCCGGCACCTCGCACTTGCTCAGGCAGACTGGCACCAGCCAGCCGCCATCCCATGCATCGCTAGAACCGGATCGTATCTCGATCGGGTGGCTCATTCAGCCGTTCCACCGAATCAACCAGTGTCAGTATGTGGATCGTTATTCAGCATGTGGATCGGTTATGTCGTCGGTCCGATGCGCACTCCACACCATGAGGTGCTTCGGGATCGCATCGGGGCGCTCGCCTCTGCTGGGCAACTACCGGTGAATGGGCCACACCGGATCGCTGCAGTCGACACCCTCGGCGGACAACTGCCGCTTGAGCACCTTGAAGGTCGCGGTGCGTGGTAACCCCGGGCTGACCCGCACGTACGACGGCCACTGCTTGGGCCCGAGGTCGGTCTGCCCGGCGAGAAAGTCCCGGAAGGTGTCGGCATCGAACGTCGCGCCAGGCGCCATCACCACTGCGGCCATCACCTGGTCGCCGACGACGGGATCGGGCACCGCATACACCGCAACCTCGGAACTTTCGGGGTACCGCAGCAGAACTCGCTCGATCGGTGCCGTACCGAGATTTTCGCCGTCGACCCGCATCCAATCGCCGAGCCGCCCGGCGAAGTACACGTAGCCGGCCTCGTCACGGTAGGCGAGGTCGCCGCTGTGGTACACACCGCCGGCCATCCGCTCGGATTCGGCGGCCTCGTCGTTGTAGTAGCCCTCGAAGCGACCAGGTCCGGCGCTGTTGACCAGCTCGCCCACGACGCCCACCGGGCATTGCTCGCCGGTATCGGGGTCGACGATCTGGATCCCGTCGGGCAGCGGGCCCAGGGCGCCCTGCGGGGTGTCCGGCGTGCGGCTGATCGCCACCCCGCCCTCGGTCGAACCGAATCCGTCCATGACGATGCAGCCGAATCTGCGTCCGAAGCGCTCGACGTCGGCGGCCACGCCCTCGTTGCCGTACACCGCCCGCAACGGGTTGTCGGCGTCGTCAGGCTGCTCAGGTGTGGCAAGCACATACGACAGCGGCTTTCCCACGTAGTTGGCATAGGTGGCGCCATAGCGGCGGACATCGGGCAGAAAGTTCGACGCCGAGAACTTGCGCCGCAACACCAGTGAGCCCTGACATGCCGCGGCCACCGCCCAGCCCACCAGCACGGCGTTGGAATGAAACAACGGCATCGACACGTAGCAGACGTCGTCGCGCCCAAGATCGAAGCGCTGCGCCATCGTCGTGCCGGCGATCGCCACCTTGCCGTGGCTGCATCGCACCGCTTTGGGGTCTCCGCTGGTGCCCGACGTGAAGATCAACATGAACAGATCCGCGGGATCCGCGGATTGACACACGACTTCCGCGTCCCGCTGCGCGGCGACCTCCTCGGCCCACTCGGCCGAATCGACGTTCAGGTGCTCGATACCGTCGAGGGTCGCCGCCGAACCCACGTCTGCCAGCACCAATTGGCAATCCGCCTTGGCGATGTCACGGGCCAGCGCGTCGCCGCGGCGCACCGGATTGAGGCCAACCGGCACAATCCCCGTCAATCCGGCCGCCACCAATGTCGCCGAGAAGAACGGCGTGTTTTGCAGCAGCACACCGACGTGTGGGGGACGAGCCGGATCGAGTCGTTGACGCAGTGCGGCGGCGATCGCGGCGCCGTGCCGGACATGGTCGTGCCAGCTGATGAAGGTGTCCTCGAAATAGACACCCCGGTCGGCGACCTCAGCCAGCGGCGCCAACAACTGGGTGACCGTCGGGTTAGCGGGCGGCTGGCTGTTCACGTCGCTCGCTCTCGGTCGAGCCACTGGGCGGGGCCTAGGCCGGTTCGCGGGCCAGTTCGCGGCCGATGCGGCGCAGTTGCCCGGTGGCGCCGCCCAACGTGAACTCGGTCTCCTTGGAGGCAAGGAAATACCGGTGCACCGGGTGATCGGTGTCGACCCCGACGCCGCCGTGCACGTGCACGATGGTATGCGCCACCCGGTGCCCGGCCTCGGCGGCCCAGAACGCCGCGGTGGCGATGTCGACGTCAGCTGGCAAGTCCTCAGCCACGCGCCAGGCCGCCTGGGTAAGGGTCAGGCGTAACCCCTTGACATCGATGTAGCCGTCGGCCAGCCGCTGGGCTACCGCCTGGAAGCTGCCGATCGGTCGATCGAATTGCTCGCGGGTTCGGGCGTATTCGGCCGTCAACTGCAATCCCCGCTCCAGCGCGCCGAGCTGGAATGCACTGCGGCCCAGCGTGGTCAGGGTGGTCAACCACGCCGCGGCCTCGTCGCCGCCAACCCGTCGCGCGGCGTCCACCTCGGTGCCTTCCAGAGCCAAGTGGCCGACGCTACCCAACCCGGTGGTGTTCAGCGCGGTCATAGTGACCCCTGGGTCATTCGCCGCGATCAGGAAAATAGCTGTGCCGGAATCGGTTTCGGCGGGAACGAGGAAGCCGTCGGCCACCGGACCGAAGGCGACCGAGGTGCGCGTTCCGGTGAGCCGATGCCCCCGATCGGCGCTGGTCGCCTCTACCGGCCCCTCGCCCATCTCGCCGTCGAGGGCGACCGCGAGGATCTTCTCGCCGCGCACTGCCGGTGCGGCCCACTCCCGCTGTAGTTCCTCCGAGCCGAACCGCGCGAGTGCGCCGGCGGCGAGCACCACCGACTCCAGGTACGGCACTGCGGCCAGTTGATGGCCCAGTGCTACCAGCACGGCTGTTTGCTCAAGCAGCCCGAATCCGTCGCCGCCCAGCGATTCCGGCGCCGCGCTCGTCAAGATGTCGGCATCAATGAGCTTGCGCCACAGCTCGCGGTCGAAACGTTGATCGAGCTGGTCCAGCTCGCGTTGATGCTCGGGTGTGCACACCGCGTCGACGATGGTGTCGACGAGACCGCCGAGATCCTGGGCCGCTTCAGTCGTGGAGAAATCCATAGAAGTTTCGTCCTCACTGCATCATCGGTTGGCGCGGGGCAGGCCCAGCGCGGTCATCCCGATGATGTCGCGTTGGACTTCGTTGGTGCCGCCGCCGAAGGTCAAAATCAGACAGGCACGGTGCATCCGTTCGGCGCGCCCGCGCAGCAAGGCGCCGGGCGAATCCGGGCGCAGTGTGGCCGCGGTACCCAGCACCTCCATCAACAGTCGGTAGGCCTCGGTGGCCAGCTCGGTCCCGAACACTTTTGCCGCCGACGCATCGGCGGGTGACGGGGAGTCGCTGTGGGACGATGCCAGCTCCCAATTGATCAGCTTGAGGACCTCGGCCTTCGCGTGCACACGTGCCAGATTGAGTTGCACCCACTCCGCGTCGATGACCCGGCCCCCGGCAGGATCCTTCGTGTTCTGCGCCCACTCACGAACTTCCTTGAGACACGTGAAGATTGGAGCCGACGACACCAGAGCGACACGCTCGTGATTGAGCTGATTGGTCACCAGGCGCCAGCCGGCGTTTTCCTCACCGACCCGATTGGTCACCGGCACGCGCACGTCGGAGTAGTAGGTGGCGCTGGTGTCGGGACCGGCCATGGTGTGGACGGCGGTCCAGGAGAAGCCCTCTGCGCTGGTGGGCACGATAAGGACGGAAATGCCACGGTGCTTCTTGGCCTCGGTATTGGTGCGAACCGCCAGCCACACGTAGTCCGCGTAGGGGATCAGACTGGTCCACATTTTCTGGCCGTTGATCACGTAGTCGTCGCCGTCGCGAACCGCGGTGGTACGGAGGTTGGCTAGGTCGGTGCCGGCGCCGGGTTCGGAATAGCCGATGGAAAAGTGCAGCTCGCCGGCGGCGATCTTGGGCAGGAAGGACTTCTTCTGCTCGTCGGTCCCGTAGGCCATGATGGTGGGCGCGACGCTGTTGATGGTCAGGAAGGGCACCGGCGCACCCGCGATGGCCGCTTCGTCGGTGAAGATCAGCTGATCCATCGCCGAGCGGTCCTGCCCGCCGTACTCCTTGGGCCAGCCCAGGGCGAGCCACCCGTCTTTGCCCATCTGTGCCACCGTCTCGCGGTAGACATTGCCGGTGCCGTATTCGCCCTGGACCGCACTCAGTGCCTCACGTCGCTCCGGGGTGATCAGGGTGGTGAAGTAGGAGCGAAGCTCGCGACGCAGCTCCTCCTGTTCGGGGCTGTAACTAATGCGCATCTAAGCCGCCTCCGATCAACTGACCGTGTCTGTAGCGCGAGCCGCTACTAGCTGCGACGAGCCGCCAACAAGAACCGCCAACGACTACCCGTCCGTATCCCCGGTTGTAACACGTTCTAGTCTGGGAATCCAGCGACCGTTTGCTCAGCCCGTCCGGAGCCCTATGGTGGAGTCTGAGTGCGACGGGCCGTGTGTTTGGTCCAAGGCCAGGTAAGGAGAGTGCCGTGCGGGTGATCGTGGACCATGACCGATGCGAAGGTAACGCCGTGTGCTTGGGAATCGCGCCGGATATCTTCGACCTGGACGACCAGGACTACGCGGTCGTGAAGATGGATCCTATTGAGCCGGACCAGGAGGATCTTGCCGAGCAGGCGATCGCGGAATGCCCGCGCGCGGCCCTGTTACGCGAGGATTAGCCTCCGGGAAGCCCCGCCAGTCGCGCCACTTCCAGCCAATTTTCGCCGCTGTCCGACACTCCTGAAACTAGAGGTATTCATAAGTTGACTAGCAGCGCAAACGCGGTCGATCTATCCGGAAAGGTCGCGGTGGTGACGGGCGCGGCCGCAGGACTCGGTAGGGCCGAGGCGATCGGACTGGCCCGCCTGGGCGCCACCGTCGTCGTCAACGACATCGCCACCGCCATGGACTCCTCCGACGTCATCGACGAGATCGCCGCCGTTGGTACGGCGACGGGGTCGAAGGCGGTTGCGGTAACCGGCGACGTCAGCCAGCGCGCCACGGCCGACGAACTGGTGGCTTGCGCCGACGGGTTGGGCGGGCTCGACATTGTGGTGAACAACGCCGGTATCACCCGAGACCGGATGCTGTTCAATATGACCGACGAGGACTGGGACAGCGTCATCGCCGTGCACTTGCGCGGCCACTTCCTGCTCACTCGCAACGCGGCCACGTACTGGCGCAAGAAAGCCAAAGAAGCCGAACAGGGCACGGTATTCGGCCGCCTCATCAACACGTCCTCGGAGGCCGGCCTGGTGGGTCCGGTGGGTCAGGCGAACTACGGTGCCGCTAAGGCGGGCATCACCGCGCTCACCCTGACGGCCGCGCGGGCGCTGGGGCGGTACGGGGTATCCGCCAACGCGATCTGCCCCCGGGCGCGCACCGCAATGACGGCCGATGTTTTTGGACCCGCGCCGGACGCGTCCGACATGGCAGCGGATGAGATCGACCCGTTGTCGCCAGAGCACGTGGTGAGCCTGGTGCAGTTTCTGGCGTCCCCGGCGGCCGCAGCGGTCAACGGCCAGGTCTTCATCGTCTACGGACCCCAGGTCACGTTGGTATCCGCACCCAGCGTGGAGCGTCGCTTCAGCGCGGACGGCCCGGTATGGGATCCAGCTCAGCTCGGCACGACATTGCAGGACTACTTTGCTGGCCGGGATCCGGAACAGAATTTTTCCGCGACCGGGCTCATGGCTCAGTGAGGGCGCGCGAACCTGTCCCCGCGGCGGGTTCACTGGCAGAACCGGTGTCGGTCGAACCCTCTAACAAGGCGCCTAACCTGCAAAATTGGCACGGCTGATCAATAAGTGGGCGCATTGACATGGTGAACTTGTTCTGGGTTAATATGAGCCGGCTCACACTGTGCAACGTGGCAGGCCGGGTCACGTACAGGTGGCCCACAGTCTTCGCCGCGAGCAGCAGACGGGGGGAACCCAGTTGATCCAACAACTTGCGGTTCCGGCCCGGGCCGTCGGCGGGTTTTTCGAAATGTCGATGGACACCGCGCGCGCCGCTTTTCGCCGGCCGTTTCAGTTTCGCGAATTTCTCGATCAGACCTGGATGGTGGCCCGGGTATCCCTCGTCCCGACGCTGTTGGTGTCAATCCCTTTCACGGTCCTGGTGGCGTTCACCCTCAACATCCTGCTGCGCGAAATCGGGGCCGCCGACCTGTCCGGTGCCGGCACGGCCTTCGGCACCATCACCCAGCTGGGCCCCGTTGTGACGGTGCTCGTCGTCGCCGGTGCCGGTGCCACCGCAATCTGCGCCGACCTTGGTGCTCGAACCATTCGCGAGGAAATCGACGCGATGCGGGTGTTGGGCATCGACCCCATCCAACGGTTGGTGGTGCCCAGGGTCCTGGCGTCGACCTTGGTCGCGCTGTTGCTCAACGGTTTGGTCTGCGCCATCGGCCTGTCCGGCGGCTACGTCTTCTCCGTCTTTCTCCAAGGCGTCAACCCGGGCGCTTTCATCAACGGGCTCACCGTACTCACCGGGCTGCGCGAGCTGATCCTTGCCGAAGTCAAAGCATTGCTGTTCGGACTCATGGCCGGACTCGTCGGTTGTTACCGCGGCCTGACGGTCAAGGGCGGTCCCAAGGGGGTCGGCAATGCCGTCAACGAAACCGTCGTGTACGCATTCATCTGCCTCTTCGTCATTAACGTGGTCATGACCGCCATCGGCGTAAGACTGTCGGCCGGGTAACAAACGATGGTGAATAAGCGATGGTGAGTACGCGATGAGCTACGACATCACTATCCGAGCTCGCCGGTATTTTCGCCGGCTGCAGGCGCCGGTCGACAACTTCGGCGAGCAGGCGCTGTTCTACGGCGAAACCGTCCGCTATATCCCCAACGCCATCACCAAGTATCGGAAAGAGACGATCCGCCTCGTTGCCGAGATGACGCTGGGCGCAGGAGCGCTCGTCATGATCGGCGGCACCGTCGGGGTCGCGGCCTTCCTGACGCTCGCGTCCGGCGGGGTTATCGCCGTGCAGGGTTTCTCTTCGCTGGGCGACATCGGGATCGAGGCCCTGACCGGATTCCTCTCGGCCTTCTTGAACGTCCGCGTGGTCGCGCCGGTCATTGCCGGTATCGCGCTGGCGGCCACCATCGGCGCCGGCGCCACCGCGCAACTCGGCGCCATGCGGGTCTCCGAAGAGATCGACGCGGTCGAATGCATGGCGGTCCACTCCGTCTCATACCTGGTGTCCACCCGGCTGATCGCTGGCCTCGTGGCGATCATCCCGCTGTACTCGCTGTCGGTGCTGGCCGCGTTTTTCGCTGCCCGGTTCACCACTGTGTACATCAACGGGCAGTCCAAGGGGCTCTACGACCACTACTTCAACACCTTCCTCATCCCGTCCGACCTGCTGTGGTCGTTCATGCAGGCCATCGCGATGGCGATCGCGGTGATGCTGGTGCACACCTATTACGGCTACAACGCCAGTGGCGGGTCCGTCGGCGTGGGTGTCGCAGTCGGTCAGGCCGTACGGACCTCGCTGATCGTTGTCGTGGTCATTACGTTGTTCATCTCGCTCGCCGTCTACGGCGCGTCCGGTAACTTCAATCTCTCTGGGTAAGGAGACCCCTCAAAGACCATGGCAGGCGGCGGATCACGACGCACGAGTGTGCGGCTGGCAGCGGCGCTACTGGCCGGTTTGATGGTGGGGTCCGCTGTGCTGACCTACCTGTCCTACACGGAAGCGTTCACCCCGACCGACACCGTCATCGTCTCCTCGCCGCGTGCTGGGCTCGTGATGGAGAAGGGCGCCAAGGTCAAGTATCGCGGCCTCCAGGTTGGCACGGTCGAGAACATCAGCTACAGCGGCGACCAGGCACGGCTGAAGTTGGCCATCAACACCGGCGAGCTGGGCTATATCCCCTCCAATGCGACGGTGCATATCGCTGGAAACACCATTTTCGGTGCCAAGTCGGTCGAGTTCCTGCCGCCCGCGACTCCGTCGCCCAAGTCGCTGCAGCCGGATGCGCGCCTGTCGGCGTCAGAGGTACAACTCGAGGTCAACACCCTGTTCCAGTCACTCATCGACCTGCTTCACAAGATCGACCCGGTCGAATTGAACGGAACGCTGAGCGCGCTGTCGGAGGGCCTGCGCGGCCACGGTGATGACGTGGGGGCGCTGCTGTCAGGATTGAATACGCTGACGCGACAAGCGAACCCAAAGCTGCCGCAGCTACAGGAGGATCTCCGCAAAGCGGCGTTGGCGACCAAGTCCTACGCCGCCGCCGCTCCCGACCTCAATACCCTGTTCGCGAACGTGCCGACGATCAACCAGACGCTCATCGACGAGCAGGACAATCTCAACGCCACTCTGTTGGCCACGATCGGCCTCTCCAACGTCGCCTACGAGACCCTGGCGCCGGCCGAACAGGACTTCATTGCTGCCATCAATCGGCTCCGCGCCCCACTCAAAGTAGCCGGCGACTATTCGCCCGAGCTTGGTTGCTTGTTCAGGGGCATTGGGCGCGGCGTCAAGGAGTTCGGCCCGCTGATCGGCGTTCGTAAGGCGGGCCTGTTCACGTCGTCGAACTTCATCCTGGGTGCGCCGTCATACACGTATCCGGAGAGCTTGCCTATCGTGAACGCCTCTGGCGGTCCGAACTGCCGAGGGTTGCCCGACATTCCCACCAAGCAGACCGGCGGATCGTTCTACCGGGCGCCATTCCTGGTCACCGACAACGCCAACATCCCTTACGAGCCGTTCACCGAACTCCAGGTCGATGCGCCCTCGACGTTGCAGTTCTTGTTCCACGGCGCGTTCGCAGAACGGGACGACTACTGATGGCGGGCTCGGGAATTCCCTCGCACCGGTCGATGGTGATCAAGGTCAGCATCTTCGCGGTGATCATGCTCATCGTGGCAACGGCATTGGTGGTCGTTTTCGGTGACTTCCGGTTCGGTCCGACCACCGTCTATCACGCCACCTTCACAGACGCGTCGCGGTTGAAGGCGGGACAGAAAGTACGCATCGCTGGCGTGCCGGTCGGTTCGGTGAAGGCAGTGGAACTCAACCCGGACAACAGCATCGACGTGGCCTTCAGTATCGACAAGGGCTACACAATTTACTCGTCCACCCGTGCGGTGATCCGGTACGAGAACCTGGTCGGGGACCGCTACCTGGAGATCACCTCCGGGCCGGGCGAGCTACGTAAGCTCCCGCAGGGAGCCACGATCGATGTCGCCCACACCCAGCCGGCATTGGATCTCGATGCGCTACTGGGCGGACTACGTCCGGTGCTCAAAGGTCTTGACGCGGACAAGATCAACACGGTCACGAGCGCAGTAGTCGAGCTACTGCAGGGTCAGGGTGGCGCGCTGGCGAAGATCCTCTCGGACACCAACTCGATCACTTCGTCGCTGGGAGCGCGCGACCAGCTCATCGGGGACACGATCACCAACCTGAACACGCTACTCGGAACCATCGACGCCAAGAGTGCGCAATTCAATGCCAGTCTTGACCAACTGCAGCAATTGATCACCGGCCTTGCCAACCACAAAGACGTGATCGCGGGCGCCATCCCGCCACTGGCCTCGACGACATCGGATCTGACCACGCTGCTGCGGAAGTCCCGCCGGCCGCTGCAGGGCATCCTGGAAAACGCGCGGCCGCTGGCCACTGAGCTGGATGAGCGCAAGGAAGAGATCAACAACGACGTCGAACAACTCGGCGAGGACTATCTGCGGCTAGCCGCGCTGGGTAGCTACGGAGCATTCTTCAACATCTACTTCTGCACCGTGACGATCAAGATCAACGGGCCTGCCGGTAGCGACATCCTGCTGCCCATCGGTGGCCAGCCGGATCCCAGTAAGGGGAGGTGCGCTTTTGCCGACTAGCAAGCACGATCGCGACCCGCTGCGCACCGGCATCTTTGGCTCTGTGCTGGTGATCTGCGTGGTCCTCATCGCATTCGGCTACGCCAGTTTGCCGTTCTGGCCTCAGGGCAAGGTTTACGAGGCATACTTCACCGACGCTGCCGGCATCACCCCCGCCAACTCGGTTTATGTCTCCGGAGTGAAGGTCGGCAAGGTCGAAGCGGTCAGCTTGGCGGGAGATAGCGTCAAGATCACCTTCAGCGTTGACCGCAATATCGTCGTCGGCGATCAGTCGCTGGCGGCGATCCGCACCGACACCATCCTCGGCGAGCGGTCCGTCGCGGTGAGTCCGGCCGGTTCCGGCGAGGCCACGACGATTCCGCTGAGCAGGACCACAACGCCCTACACTCTCAACGGCGCGCTGCAGGACCTGGGCGGCAGCGCCGGCGACATCGACAGGCCCCAGCTCGAGCAGGCGCTGGACGTGCTCACGCAGAGTTTGCACGACGCCACCCCGCAGCTGCGCGGCGCTCTCGACGGAATTACGTCGTTTTCGCGCACCCTCAGCCGTCGCGACGAAGCGCTGCGGGACCTGCTGGCGCACTCGCGCTCGGTGACATCGGTGTTGGCCGAGCGCGGCGAACAGCTCGACAAGCTGATCGTCGATGGCAACCAGTTGTTCGCCGCCCTCGACACGCGGCGCGCCGCACTGAGCCAGCTGATCTCCGGAATCGACGATCTTGCCGCACAGATTTCGGGCTTTGTCGCCGACAACCGCCGGGAGTTCGGTCCGGCGCTGAGCCAGCTCAACCTCGTGCTGGACAACCTCAACGAGCGCCACGACTACATCACCGAAGCCCTCGAACGGCTTCCCACCTACGCGACCACGTTGGGCGAGGTGGTCGGCACCGGACCGGGCTTCAATGTCAACGTTTACAGCGTGCTGCCCGGACCGCTGGTCGCCTCGGTATTCGATCTCGTCTACCAGCCTGGCAAGCTGCCGGACAGCCTCGCCGACTATCTGCGTGGGTTCATCCAGGAGCGCTGGATCATTAGGCCGAAGTCACCATGAGCGAGTCGCCGTGATGCAGAGGTCGTCATGTTAAAGAGGATTGCCGGCAGCCGGGCGCTGCGCTACACCACCGTGATCGCGTTGGTGGTGGCGCTGGTGGGTGGCGTGTACACGCTGATGTCCACGACCAACAACCGAACGATCGTCGCCTACTTCACCTCCGCGGTCGGGATCTATCCCGGTGACGAGGTCCGCGTCCTCGGGGTGCCGGTCGGCTCGATCGACGCTATCGAACCGCGGCCGTCCGACGTCAAGGTCACGATGTCGGTCTCCAGAGACTTCAACGTGCCTCGCGACGTACAGGCGGTGATCATCTCACCGAACCTGGTAGCGGCGCGGTTCATCCAGCTCACCCCGGTCTACACGGGCGGGGCGAGGCTGCAAGACGGCGCGACCATAGACCTGTCGCGAACGGCGGTACCCGTCGAGTGGGACGACGTCAAAGAAGGGCTGACCCGGCTGGCCGTTGACCTCAGTCCGGCAGCGGGAGAGCTACAAGGACCGCTGGGTGCCGTGATCAACCAGGCTGCCGACACCCTCGACGGAAACGGCGATTCATTCCACACCGCGTTGCGCGAGCTTTCGCAAGCTGTTGGGCGCCTTGGGGATTCGCGCAGCGATATCTTTGGAACCATCAGGAATCTGCAGGTGGTGGTTGATGCGCTGTCGCAGAGCAACGAACAGATCGTGCAGTTCGTGGGACACGTGGCGTCGGTGTCGCAGGTCCTCGCCGACAGCTCTCAGAATCTGGACGGCACCCTGGGCACCCTCAACCAGGCGTTGTCTGACATCAGGGGGTTCCTGCACGAAAACAACTCGGTACTGATCGACACGGTCGACCAACTCAGCGACCTCACCGGGACTTTGAGCGACGAAAGCGAGAACCTTGAGCAGGTACTGCACGTAGCAGGCCCCGGAATCACCAACTTCTACAACATCTATGACCCCGCGCAGGGCACGTTGAACGGTCTGCTATCGATACCCAACTTCGCCAACCCGGTGCAGTTCATCTGCGGCGGTTCCTTTGACACCGCCGCCGGAACGTCGGCACCCGACTATTACCGGCGTGCCGAGTTCTGTCGTGAGCGGTTGGGGCCGGTGTTGCGCAGGCTCACCGCGAACTACCCGCCGATCATGTTCCACCCGCTCAATACGATCACGGCCTACAAGGGCCAGATCATCTATGACACCCCGGCCACCGAAGCCAAGGCGCGGACGCCAGTTCCGGAATTGACGTGGGTACCCGCCTCACCGGTGCCGCCCGCGCAGAACCCCGCCGACCTGCAGGGCTTGTTGGTCCCGCCCGCACCCGCAGCTGGCCTCGGCCCCGGTCCAGCCCCGGGTCCGCCGCTGCCCGGCCCTGCCCCAGGCCCGCTGCCCGGTCCGGCGCCGGGCGATCCACTAGCGGCGGAGCAGCAGGGGGATGGCCAATGAGCCGAATCTGGTTGCGCAGCAGCATGGTGGTGGCCGTCAGCGCGCTACTGGCCGGTTGTCAATTCGGCGGACTGAATTCGCTGCCGCTGCCCGGCACGGCCGGCCACGGCCCGGGGTCTTACCAGGTCACCGTCGAAATGCAGGACGTGGCGACGCTGCCGCAGAACTCGCCGGTCATGGTCGACCAAGTCACGGTCGGCAGCGTGGGCGGCATCGATGCCGTCCAGCGTCCCGACGGATCCTTCTATGCCGCGGTGAAACTGGACCTGGACAAGAGCGTGGTGCTGCCGGCCAATGCGATCGCGCGGGTCGCGCAGACGTCGTTGTTGGGTTCGCTGCACATCGACCTCGCCGCACCGACGGACCAGCCAGCGAAGGGAAGACTGGGCGAAGGATCACGAATCGCCGAGGCCGACACGAGCCGCGCTCCCACCACCGAAGAGGTGCTCTCTGCGCTCGGAGTGGTGGTGAACAAGGGCAATGTGGGTGCGCTGGAAGAGATCACCGACGAGGCATACACCGCATTGGTTGGCCGGCAGGCGGATTTCGTCGGCCTGGTCCCCAGGCTTGCGGAGCTGACAGCGGGCCTCAACCGGCAGGTCGACGACATCATTGACGCATTCGATGGGCTGAACCGAGTAGCTGCGATTCTCGCACGCGAAAAAGACGCTTTGGGTCGGACGTTGGACACATTGCCGGAAGCGATTGGCGTGCTCAACAAGAACCGGGCCAACATCGTCGACGCGTTCGCCGCGCTCAAGCGACTGGCGATGGTCACTTCCCATGTGCTCGCCAAGACGAAAATCGACTTTGGCGAAGACCTCAAAGACTTGTATCCGATCGTCAAGGCCCTCAACGACAACCGCAGCGATTTCATCACGTCACTGCAGCTGCTGTTGACCTTCCCATTCCCCAACTTCGGCATCAAGCAAGCTGTGCGCGGCGACTACCTGAACGTATTCACCACCTTCGATCTGACGCTGCGCCGCATCGGCGAGACGTTCTTCACCACGGCGTACTTCGATCCGAACATGGCGCACATGGACGAGATCCTCAACCCGCCCGACTTCCTGGTCGGCGAACTGGCCAACCTGTCCGGACAGGCGGCCGATCCATTCCAAATCCCGCCCGGAACGGCGTCAGGACAGTAGGGGCGGGACGATGATTGACAGACTCACCAAGATTCAGCTCTCGATATTCGCCGTGATTACCGTCATCACGCTGACCGTGATGGGGATCTTCTATCTGCGGCTGCCCGCTACATTCGGGCTCAATACCTATAGCGTGAGCGCCGATTTCGTCGCGGGCGGCGGGTTGTACAAGAACGCCAATGTGACCTACCGCGGTGTCTCGGTCGGGCGGGTGGAGTCGGTCGGGTTGAATCCCACTGGCGTCACCGCAGAGATGCGGCTCAACAGCGGCACCGTTATTCCGTCGAACGTGACCGCGACGGTGAAAAGCGTGTCGGCCATCGGCGAGCAGTACATCGACCTGGTGCCGCCGGACGATCCCTCGGCGGCCAAGCTGCGCAACGGATCCCGGATCGAACGCAAGAACACCCGTATCGGCCGGGAGGTCGCCGATCTGCTTGGTCAGGCCGAGACGCTGGTCAACAGCATCGGCGACACCCGAATTCGCGAAGTGCTGCACGAGGCGTTTATCGCGACCAACGGCTCCGGTCCTGAACTGGCCCGGGCGCTGGAATCGGCACGGCTGCTGGTGGACGAGGCCAATGCCAACTATCCGCAGATCTCGAAGCTCATCGACCAGCTGGACCCATTTCTAGAATCCCAGATTCGCGCGGGCGACGATATCGAGTCACTCGCCGACGGGCTGGCGCGGTTTACCACCCAGCTTCGACAGGCCGACCCGCGGCTGCGCGACACGCTGGCGACGGCCCCGGGTGCGATCGACGAGGCCAGCACCGCGTTCTCCGGTATTCGTCCCTCTTTTCCAGCACTCGCGGCCAGCCTGGCCAACCTGGGCCGGGTGGGCGTGATCTATCACAAGACGATCGAACAGCTGCTGGTGGTCTTACCCGCGTTGTTCGCCGCGATCACCACCGCCGCCGGCGGGGCACCGCAAGACGAGGGCGCCAAGCTGGACTTCAAGGTCGACCTCAACGACCCGCCGCCCTGCGCCGTCGGCTTCCTGCCGCCGCCGATGATCCGGACGCCGGCCGACGAAACGTTGCGCGAACTCCCTCGGGACCTGTACTGCAAGACCGCGCACAACGATCCGAGCACGGTGCGTGGGGCCCGCAACTACCCGTGCCAAGAATTCCCGGGTAAGCGGGCACCCACGGTGCAGCTGTGTCGCGACCCGAATGGCTTTGTGCCGATTGGCAGCAACCCGTGGCGGGGTCCGCCGGTCCCCTACGGTACCCCGATTACCGATGGGCTCAATGTGCTACCGCCCAACAAGTTCCCGTATATTCCGCCGGAGGCGGATCCGGACCCGGGCACTCCCGTTGTCGGACCGCCGCCGCCAGGCCAGGTAGCTGGTCCCGGCCCGGCGCCGCATCAGCCGGCGCAGCCGGCTCCGCCGCCCAACGACAACGGGCCGCCACCGCCGTTCACGTCGTGGATGCCGCCGGATTACCCGCCGGCGCCGCCGCTGCTTCCGTACCCGAAGACGCTGCCACCGCCGCCTCCGCCGTTGGGGGTCGGCCCGCCTCCGGGCCCGCCTCCTGGCCCGTGGCCCGGGCCGCAACCGCAAGCCAGCGGCCCGGCCTACACCTTCTATGACCAGGTCACTGGGGCTTTTCCGGATCCGGCCGGTGGGACGGGTGTCTTCGGCCCCGGGTTGGAGGGTGCTTCCGGAGCTGAGAATTGGGTGGACCTAATGCGCGATCCAAGGTCTTTGTAGTGGGTTCCGAAGTGACGCCGACAGATGCCGGTCTCGATGGGGAGGACGCCAGTAGCGCCAGTAGCGCTGGGGGAGATCCGGCACCGGATGCGCAGCCCGAGTCCTCGCCGCGGCGCGTTCGTCGGAAGGCCTCCCGCGCGGCGGGTCCGGCAAAGAGCGAATCGAGCGATGCCGGCACGCGCGAATCCACGGTCAAGGTTGACGTGTCGGCCGCATCGGCGCGGCCCACGAAGTCCGACACACCGCGAGGCGCGCTAAAGCCGGTTAAACCGCCGCCGCGCCGCCCCGCGCACCGGGTTCTGGTCGGATGGATCTCCTTGGCGGCGGGACTGTTGGCGATCGTTCTGCTCGCGTTCGGGGTGCGATTGCTGGCCGTCCAGCACCGGCATGCCGATGCCGAACAAGCCCGCAACCAGCGTTTTGTCGACACGGCCACTCAAACGGTGGTCAACATGTTCAGCTACACGCCGGACAACATCGACGAAGCCGTCAACCGATTCTTCGACGGCACCAGCGGTCCGCTGCGCGGCATGCTGAGTTCCAACAACAACGTCGACAACCTCAAAGGCCTGTTTCGTTCCACCAATGCAACATCGGAGGCCGTCATCAACGGTGCTGCCTTGGAAGGCGTGGACGACATCAGCGACAACGCATCGGTATTGGTGTCGGTGCGGGTGACCGTCGCTGACATCGACGGGGTCAACAAGCCGTCCATGCCCTACCGGCTCCGGGTCATCGTCCACGAGGACGAGACTGGCCGAATGACCGGCTACGACCTGAAGTATCCGGACGGGGGCAACTGATGCGGTGGCTGGTGCGTATCGGCGGCGGGCTGATGGTTGCCCTGATCGTGGGCTTGTCCGCGGCGGGCGGCTGGCTTTATTGGGACCAAGTGCAGACTCGGGGCGAAGAATCGGCGCGGGCGTTGCTGCCCAAGCTGGCCAAGGACGAAATCCCGCGGGTCTTCGCCTATGACTACCAGACCGTCGAGCGCAGCCTCAACGACGCGTATCCCATGCTGACGCCCGACTATCGTCAGGAGTTCAAGAAGAGCGCCAACACGCAGATCATCCCGGAGGCAAAGAAGCGCGAGGTCGTCGTCCAAGCGAACGTGGTCGGCGTGGGAGTCATGGCCGCCAAACGGGATTCGGCGTCGGTGATGGTGTACATGAACCGCACGGTGACGGACAAATCCCGCCAACCGCTCTACGACGGGAGCCGGTTGCGGGTCGACTTCGAGCGGATCGACGGAAAATGGCTTATCGCGTACATCACGCCCATATAGGTGGAGACGCGCCGCAGGGCGCGCACATCTGATCCCGGGTCGCGAAGGGCGAATTAGCAGACACCGCTGGGTGTCCCGCGCGTGGGCGTGGATTCCTGGCTCGGCATGACCTGCGGGAAAGGCACCCGATAGGGCCGCGCAAGAGATTCGTATCCGAGCACCAGGCTGCCGACGCATTGTGGCAATTTCGTGGCGGTGCGCAGCACGGGGAAGTCCACGTGTGGTCGTGACGGGTTTGGTGGGGAGGCGAAGTTGAAGGCCGACGTCATATCGCCGGTCACGCTTCGGCGCCACGCCGTGAGGTTGGGAACTGGCACGCCGAATCGTGTTTCTAGCAGTCGTAGCTGTGAGGTGTGATCGAATGTGTCGTGAACCATCATCGGCCCGCGGCTGTACGGGGAAATGACCAAGCACGGGACGCGAAATCCGAGGCCAATGGGCCCGCGTATCCCACCGGACCCGCTGACTGAATTGATGTCGGGTACCGTCACGAATTCGCCTGGAGTTCCTGCTGGCGCTGTCGGCGGAATGACGTGATCGAAGAAGCCGCCATTTTCGTCGTAGCTGATGATGAGGGCCGTCTTTTCCCACACGGCGGGATTGGACAGCAAGATCCTCAGTGCGTTGACAATCGCGATAGCGCCCGCTGAGGCCGGGAACGCGGGATGTTCGGACTGAAGAAAACCCGGGACTAGCCAGGAAACCTGCGGCAGCCGGTTGCGTTGGACGTCGGCGATGAAGTCCCAGGGGTAGATCGGGGAGAGGCCGTAGCGAGCCAGGTCTGATCGCGGATTCGCCGCCTGCGCGAAGTTGTTCATGATCGAGCCGTAGACCGCGAGCGTGTTCACGATCGGCCCGAGAGTCTTTGTTTGGTATAGCTTCCAGCTGATTCCGGCAGCGCTGAGATTGTCTGGCATGGTGGTCCAGCTGAACCGTTGAATCGGCGGAATCGTGGGGTTCACCACCTGCGGCCCGCCCTGGGTTCCGTCCGGGTCGATTGACGCGCTCAGCCAATACAGTCGGTTGGGCAAGGTGCCTCCCAACAGCGAACAGTGGTAGCTATCGCAGACGGTGAACGTATCGGCCAGCAGATAGTGAATGGGCAGGTCGCTGCGTGTGTAGAAACCCATTGTCGCCGGGACGTTTCCGCCGGGAATCCCACTTTGCGACTGCGCCGGAAGCCAGTTGTCGTTCGCCCCGCCATTCCAGGTGTTGTGCATTGCGATCCAGTCATGGGCGGGGTCATTGACGCATTCGCCGTTGACCACAGGGCCCCGGGTGGTGTCGAGCCGGTAGGGCATCGTGGTGCCAGCGGGGTCAAGCTGTTGTGTCTCGGGGTTCCATCCCTGTTGCTGGAATAGCGGCGATGCGGTGTCGAACCCGTCGGTGCCGGACAGTGTCCCGAAGTAATGGTCGAAAGATCGGTTCTCCTGCATGAGGAATACAAAGTGCTCGATATCGGTCAAATGTCCCGAACACGGGCCCGCTGCGTAGGCTTTCTCGATGACCGGTCCGGCCCAATTCAATTGGGCAGCCGCAGCACTGAGCGCGGCGGCCTTGCCGAGAAATTTGCGACGTGACAGTCTGGTGTCCGAATTATTTCTCAACAACTGTGCTCCACAGAGAACTCGCTGTTGTTAAGGACTAGGTCGAGGAACGGCCCGCGAGTCTGCCGAAGGAATCCCGCGGCGCGACTGTTCGCGGCAGGACGTCCTGCTCATCGCCGTTTCTTGCGCGGCGTACACGGTGCTCACCGTATACGAGCGCGGCGGCCGTCACGTTATTCGTCGCGGCATGTCTGAAAGTTTCCCAATTATGGGTACTGGGCGTGCAGGCGAATTGATTGCGGGGGCGAATTGATAACGTCGGTGACCTTGACCGTCGTACGCAATCGAAATTTCAGTAGCACATCGCAATGCCGTTGCAGTACAACGGATAGCGCTGGATCGGGCTGGGTGGGGGTCCGACGAGCTGCAGTGAAAAAGGTTGCTTGCTCATCCCCGGTTGCAGGCCGCAGACCGCACCGTGCAGAGTGGTGTGCGTGCCCGTGAGCGTTTCGTCGCTGAACGCGTAGGTGTCGGTCGTTGGCGCGCTACCGCCGCCTGGACACGCCACGCCGTCCGACTTGGTCACCTCGAAGCTCCACAGCATGCTGCTCATACGGGCTCTGCCGGAGAAGTTCTGCAGCTGATCGGCACGGGTGATCTGCTGGGGCGTCGTGCTGACCACGTTCAGTGCACAGTTGAACGCCCAGACGATCGGGTCGGAATAGTCGTTCATGTTGCGGGTTCCGGACGGCTGGTCGCACAGGGCGGTGATTTCCCAGCTGACCCCGGATACGCCGTCTTGGTTGAAGGTGTAAATGCCGTCCGGTGGCGGGCCGATCGCGCGCGCCGGGTTCCCCGACTCCAGTGCGATTCCTAGTGCGACGACCGAGAAAACTCCGGCGGCAGCTGCCAGACCTCGACGGATGTTCACAGGGCTCTCCCTTCGGGCCTTCCCTCCCCGCTGCATTGAGTATCACAGCGATGCGGCGCCAACACCATGGGTTCTTTCGGGTGACTTGGCGCTCATTGGGATTGACTAACCCGACCAAGCCCTAATCGGCCTCGTGCGGATGCGCGTCAGCGAGAGCGTTGAGAAACGATTGGGCCCAACGGTCCACGTCGTGGGTGAGCACTTGGCGTCGCAGCGAGCGCATCCGGCGCCGCCCGGCCTCCACTGTCTGGTTGAGCGCCTCGTCGATCCCGTCTTTGACACCTTCGAGGTCGTGCGGGTTGACCAGGTAGGCGTGTCGCAGCTCGGCCGCGGCTCCGGTGAATTCGCTGAGGACCAGGGCTCCGCCAAGATCGCTGCGACACGCGACGTACTCCTTGGCCACGAGGTTCATCCCGTCTCGCAGGGGAGTGACCAGCATGACGTCGCTGGCCACGAAGAAAGCGACCAGTTCGTCGCGCGGAACCGGGCGATGCAGGTAGTGCACCACCGGATGGCCGACCTCGGCATACTCGCCGTTGATATGACCGACCTGGCGTTCGATGTCGTTGCGCAGGATCTGGTAGCTCTCTACCCGCTCGCGGCTCGGTGTCGCCAGCTGGACGAGGACCGTGTCGTCGCGTTTGATGCGCCCCTCGGCGAGCAGCTCAGAGAAGGCTTTGAGCCGGACGTCGATGCCTTTGGTGTAGTCGAGCCGGTCGACGCCCAGCAGGATCTTGCGAGGATCGCCCAGTTCGGCGCGAATCTCGCGGGCGCGGCGCTTGATGCGGCGGTCGCGGGCGGCGTGGTCGAGGGCTCCGGAGTCGATCGAGATGGGGAAGGCGCCGACTCGGATGGTGCGGGACCCGAGCACCACCTCACCGAACCGCGACCGCACGCCGACGTTTCCGCGGGAAGTATCGGCACCGACCAGGCGTCGGGAGAGGATCAGGAAATTCTGGGCACCGCCGGGAAGGTGGAAGCCCACCAGATCGGCACCCAGCAGGCCTTGGATGATCTCGGTTCGCCATGGCAGTTGCATAAACAACTCGACTGGTGGGAACGGGATGTGCAGAAAGAAACCGATGGTCAGATCGGGCCTGAGGGTACGCAGCATTTTCGGGACCAGCTGCAGCTGGTAGTCCTGCACCCACACGGTTCCGTCGGCTGCAGCGGCCCGGGACGCGGCAACGGCGAATCGGCGGTTGACGTCGACGTAGCGGTCCCACCATTCGCGGTGATAGGTCGGTCTGACGATGACGTCGTGATAGAGCGGCCACAGCGTGGCGTTGGAGAACCCTTCGTAGTATTGCGCAACGTCGTCGGCGCTGAGCCACACCGGATGAAGTTGCAGGTCATCTTGGATGATCGGGGCAGCGCCGTGATCAACGTCGTCGCCGTCCCGGCTGGCGTCGTTGTCGATGAGGTCGTCGATGAGGCCCGGCCAACCGACCCAGGCCCCACGCCGGCGCCGAAGTAGCGGCTCCAAGGCGGTGACCAAGCCCCCAGGGCTACGTTTCCAGGCTGTGGTGCCGTCTGGTAGCCGCTCGAGATCAACCGGCAGTCGATTGGCGACCACCACAAAATCGGAGTCGCCGAAAGTCCCCGGATCCTGGGAATCTGACGCGTCTGCCTCCTGGCCTCCCTCCGGAGCCATTAGCTCTCGAGTTTGGCCGGCCCAATACCGAGCATCGACAAGAAGATCCGGCACTCGTCGGCGTCATTTGCATACGCTGCGACGACACGCCTGGCCTGGCTCGCGGTACTGTCGGCCAGCGGTTCCACATCGCCGATGTCGCCGGGGTCAGTTTTAGTTGGCATTACCCAACTGTAGGCCAAGCCCACGGGATCGCGTTACGTGTCACTGCCCAGGACCTCGGAGGCCAGCTCCCGCAGGGCTCGGCGATCCTCGGCGAGTGCCTCAAGGCCGGCCGTGGTCGCGCGGTAGACGCGGCGCGTCCGGCCTTCGACAACCCGCTGCTCGGAGACCAGCAGACCGTCGGCTTCGAGCCGGTGCAGGGTTGGGTACAGGGTGCCGGGGCTGACCTTGTAACCGTGTTCGCTCAGTTCCTCGGTCAGCCACGCACCGTGGACCTCGTCGTCGGCGGCGTGGTGCAGGATGTGCAGTCGCACGGCTGCCCGCTGAAATTCCCGAATGGACACCACCTCCACCAGGTGACGAAACCGATATCGGGTAGCGATTCTACGGCTCGCCGGGCCGTGAGCGGGCCAGGCGTGCATCCAGTGACCATCTGCCCGGCCCGATCCACAGCAGAAAGATCAAGCCGAGCAGCATAGAGAAGTCTGCCCGTGCTTCGTGGGCCATGTCCCAGAAGCCCTCGATGCCCAGGAACCCGCCCGCTTGCAGGGCCGGGAGTTTGGTCAGCACGATTGCCCCGCTGATGTCGATCAACAGCGGAACCGCCGCGAACCGAGTCAACAGGCCCACGATGACCAGGGTGCCGCAGACGATTTCGACAACCCCATCGAGATCGGCGAAAAACGTGGCCGCGGGGATTCCGATCCGCTCGAATCGGCCAGGCCCCAGTTGCTCTTGGAAGAGGAACTTCTGGATGCCTTCGCTGAGAAACACGAACCCCACCAGGAGCCGTATGCAGATCACTGCCGGCGGCCCATCGGCATGCAGGAGTCGTCGCCAGGAGATTCGGGCAGCGTCCATTTTCCACCTACTCGGGTTCCGATATCGAATTCCGATACTGATCTGAACGAGCGTACCTGAGTACTGTGCGCGGTGCTGCGACAGCAGATCGCGACAACCGATATCGTACATCAATATCGGATTACGATATCTTAGTCCTGGATGATGGGGAGGCGAGCTGTGGAGACGGACTCGGTGTTCGAATTCATCGACGTCGTCGCCGAACGCGGTGGGGTCCGAGCATTGGACGGATTCACCGCCGCCATTCCGGGGCGGGGGGTCACGGTGGTGTCCGGACCGTCTGGCTCCGGCAAGTCCACCCTGCTGCGAATGTGCAACCGACTGGACGTGCCGACGAGCGGGACCGTGTTGTTCTGCGGCAACAGCGTCGCGACTATCGACCCATTGCTGCTGCGGCACCGGGTGGGCATGTGCTTCCAACGTCCGACCCCGTTTCCCGGCACGGTGGCCGACAACCTGCGGGTCGCCGCGCCGGATGCGTCGGACTCGCGGATGGTCGATGCGCTGGCCCGGGCGGCGCTTACCGGATCGGGGAACCGTTCGTGGTTGGACCGCGACGTGACGTCGCTGTCGGGTGGGGAGGCACAGCGCATGTGCTTGGCCCGCACCCTGATGGCCAAACCGCACGTGTTGTTGCTCGATGAGCCGACCTCGGCGGTGGACGCCGAGGCGGCCAAGCTCATCGAGCGCGCTGTCCGGGAGCTGGCCGACGATGGGATCCCGGCGCTGTGGGTGAGCCACGACCCGATGCAGGTGCAACGGGTTGCCGATCGGGTGTTACGTATCGACCAGGGCCGGTGCGTTGGGCTGGCCCCGGTCGGGCACACCCCGGACAATGGGTCGGTGCCGCGATGAACGTCCAGGTCAGCTGGATCGGTTTGGCCACGTCGCTGGCGTTGGTGCTGCTGGCGGCGGGGATTTCGTTATGGCAGCGCTTGGGTCTGCAACGCCAGGTGCTGTGGGCGGCGGCTCGTGCTCTGGTCCAGCTGCTCCTCGTGGGCGGTGCGTTGACATTGCTCTTCGATTCGGACCATTCCCTGTGGTGGTCGTGGGCGTGGCTCGCCGGCATGATTGCTTACGCCGGGGACGTCGCCCGCAGAAGGGCGCCGGAAGTGCCGCGATTGGCGTCGTTGGCCGTCGCTGCCTTCGCCGCGACCGCGGCGATCACCTTGGGCGTGATTTTCGGGCTGGGGGTGTTCCCGCTCCAAGCCCGGACCGTGGTGCCGATCGCGGGGATGATGATCGGCAACTCGATGACGGCGATGGTGCTGGTGGCGCGCCGGCTGGTCGACGAACTGCGCGACAAGCGCGACGAGGTCGAAGCCAGACTCGCGCTGGGGCAACCGGCGCGCCAGGCCGCTGTTCCATACCTACGGATCGCGTTGCGGTCGGCGATTTCCCCGCAGATCGAAACCACCAAGGCCACCGGGCTGGTATTCCTGCCGGGTGCGATGACCGGACTCATCCTCGCCGGCGTACCCCCACTGCAGGCAGTGCTGGTCCAGGCGGTGGTG
Source organism: Mycobacterium spongiae (assembly GCF_018278905.1). Classification (NCBI taxonomy): domain Bacteria; kingdom Bacillati; phylum Actinomycetota; class Actinomycetes; order Mycobacteriales; family Mycobacteriaceae; genus Mycobacterium; species Mycobacterium spongiae. The sequence goes on along the minus strand of NZ_CP046600.1, from coordinate 5,000,299 downwards.
ATGTTCCTCATCCTCGGGTCGGTTGCGGCCACCACTGTCGTGGTGGCCCTTGGCCTCGTCCGCCTCGTGTTCACCCGCGACCATCGGCTAAAGCCGCTTGGCCACCGGGTCGAAACGCCTGGTCCGGTCCGCCGCTCGAAGCGATCTACGTCATGACCGGGCACACCCGGGCCGGCCAACCCACCGAGGATCCGCTTACACAATGGCCGTAATGTGTAACGGGTCGGATCTATTCTGGATTCGGGCCTAACCCCCGACAAGAACCCGAGACAAGCCCCAAGACGAGCCCCCAAGACAAGCCCCCAAGACAAGCCCCCAAGACAAGCGAGGTGGGCGGAATGACAGCCTCCGACCAAGTCAGCGCCACGGCCAGTCACACCGACCGCGCCGAGCTCGTAACCTACGAGACTCTCGACGAGGGCCGCATCGCCCGGATCTGGCTCAATCGGCCCGAGGCGCACAACGCGCAGAACCGCACTCTGTTGGTCGAACTCGACGAAGCGTTTTGCCGTGCCGAGGCCGACGACGCCGTTCGTGTGGTGATCCTCGCGGCGCGCGGCAAGAACTTCTCCGCGGGTCACGATCTCGGGTCGGAGGAGGCGATGCTCGAACGGCGGCCCGGACCGGCTCAGCACCCGACCTTCCGTTCGCACGGCGCCACCCGCGACCCGGTCGTTGAGAAGCTCTACCTGCAAGAGTGGCACTTCTATTTCCAGAACACCTGCCGCTGGCGCGATCTGCGCAAGATCACCATCGCCCAGGTGCAGGGAAACGCAATCTCAGCCGGACTGATGCTGATCTGGGCCTGTGATCTGATCGTCGCCGCCGACAACGCGAAGTTCAGTGATGTGGTCGCGGTGAGGCTGGGTATGCCGGGTGTCGAATACTATGCCCATCCTTGGGAATTCGGCCCACGCAAAGCCAAAGAGCTACTGCTGACCGGTGATTCGCTGGACGCCGAGGAGGCCTACCGGCTTGGCATGGTCTCCAAGGTCTTCCCGGCCGACGAACTGGCGGACAAGACGTTGGAGTTCGCGCGGCGCATCGCCGAGCGACCCACGATGGCTTCGCTATTGGTCAAAGACTCGGTGAACGCGGCCTCCGACGCGATGGGGTTCACCGAGGCGCTGCGGCACGCCTTCCACGTCCATGAGCTGGGCCACGCGCATTGGGCAGCGCACAACGAGAACCGATACCCGATCGGCTTGCCACCCGACGTCGAAGACTGGCGCACCGCGCGGCCGACGAAGGTCGCCCGGCGCGATACTCCGTAGCGCACCGTTATCGTGCGGCCGGTGCAACGGTCGGCGGTGGTGGCGCGGGGGAAGGTGATGCGACACCGACGGCCGCATGGTTCGATAGCTAGAACCTGTTTCAGTGTCGGCGTGAGGGGCCCAAGTGCAGTCTTTCCAAGACCGGACGTACCTGGTCACTGGTGGTGGCAGCGGAATCGGCAAGGGGGTGGCCGCCGGCCTGGTCGCCGCCGGAGCCGCAGTCATGATCGTTGGCCGCAACCCGGACCGGCTAGCGGCGGCCGCCAAAGAACTCGAGGTGGTCAAGGGCTCCAACATCACCGGTGACGCGGTCCGCTACGAGCCCGCCGACATCACCGACGAGGACGAAACCGCTCGTGCCGTCGACGCGGTGACCGCATGGCACGGGCGGCTGCATGGGGTGGTGCACTGCGCGGGTGGTTCGGAGACCATCGGTCCGATCACCCGAATCGACTCGGACGCGTGGCGGCGCACTGTCGACCTGAACGTCAACGGCACCATGTACGTGCTCAAGCACGCCTCACGAGAGCTGGTGCGCGGCGGCGGCGGGTCATTCGTCGGGGTCTCGTCGATCGCGGCTAGCAACACCCACCGATGGTTCGGTGCCTACGGAGTCACCAAGTCGGCCGTTGATCACTTGATGAGATTGGCTGCCGACGAGCTAGGCCCGTCCTGGGTGCGCGTGAACAGCATTCGCCCGGGCTTGATCCGCACCGATTTGGTCGCGGCAATTACTGATTCGCCGGAGCTCAGCGCGGACTACCGAAGCTGCACGCCGCTGCCAAGGGTCGGCGAGGTCGAAGACATCGCCAACCTGGCAATGTTCTTGCTCAGCGATGCCGCCGGCTGGATCACCGGACAAACCATCAACGTCGACGGCGGGCACATGTTGCGGCGTGGCCCGGATTTCTCGGCCATGCTGGAACCGCTGTTCGGCGCCGACGGGTTGCGCGGCGTGGTGTGACCGATGAAACGCCTGGAGGGCAAGCGGATCCTGGTAACCGGCGCTGGATCGGGAATCGGCCAAGCTAGCGCGCTGCGTCTCCTGGAGGAAGGCGCCGCGGTGGTTGCCGCCGACATCGCGGCGGAGGGCCTGGCCACGACGGTGGCTCGGGCGGACGAGGCCGCGACCGGGGATCGGTGCACCGCGCGTCAGATGGATGTCGCAGACGAGACGTCCGTGGTCGATGGTGTGCGGTCGGCCATCGACACGCTCGGTGGCCTGGACGCTGTCGTCAACGCGGCCGGCATGCTGCGTGCCGCACACACCCACCACACCAGCACCGAGCAGTGGAATCAGATCATCGCGGTCAACTTGACCGGCACCTTCCTGGTGGTCCGCCAAGCTTTGCCGGCATTGCTGGACAATCCGCGGAGCACGATCGTGAACTTCAGTTCCACGTCGGCTTCCTTCGCGCATCCCTACATGGCGGCGTATTCGGCGAGCAAAGGCGGAGTCCAGGCCCTGACCCACGCGCTGGCGCTCGAGTATGCCCGTGCCGGGCTACGTGCGGTTTGCGTGGCGCCGGGCAGCATCAAGTCTGGGATCACCGAGGCTACGGGAGGCTATATCCCGTCCGACGCCGACTGGTCGTTGTTTTCCCGGCTGTTGCCCATCCTGCCCACCACCGAGGAAGCCAGCGGCACGGGAATGGCTGATCCCGCCGCGGTCGCGGGTGTGATCGCCATGCTGGTCTCCGAGGACGGCGCGTTTATCACCGGTACCGAAATCCGCATCGACGGCGGTACGCACGCCTAAGAGACGCTGACCTCGTCGAAAGGTGTCGAAAGGTCTAGTTGACGCAGGGTACGCCGCCGCCATCGATGGGCTTGCCCTGATCGGGCGTCGGGAAGGTGGTGGTGGTGTAGCCGTTGTAGTACATGTCGGAGCTGCTGGACGTCGTGGTCGTCGTTGAGCTGGTGGTGCTGTCATCCGCTGCGAACATCGAGACGTAGGTGTCCACTGTTACTCGGACGTGTCCGGGCTCGATGTCGGGGTCCGGCTCGTCGGCAGCGTCGATGCTCAATAGGGAGGAGAGATTCTGTGCGTCGGTCTGGGCGCCCGCGCCGTACTGGATGGTGCTCGCCCACGGCTCGCCGGAGTTGCGGTCGCGAACTTGGCCGGAGGTGTAGCCGCGCTTGCTGAGGTCGCGAGACACCTGACTCGCCAGTCCATCGATGCTGCCGGCATTAACCACGTCGACGACGGTGGATGGATCGGGCTGGGTCGCCGTCGTTGTGGTGGCGGCGGTGCCGATCGCCGCCGCGACCTCATCCTTGATCGCGCTCGGATCGACGATGTTGACGTCCTGGCCGTCGATGTTGTCGTAGCGCACCACGGGCAGCGTCCGGAACTCGACGTTGTCGCCGGCGAGATCGCCCATGCGGCGGAGCAGGTCCTCGTCCCATCCGGCCGACAGCACTACGTCTTTGCGCGCCACTGCCATCAGGCTGTCGAGCCTGTCCAAATTGGTGAACGTGCCCGAGTCTTGAAGTTCCCGCATGACCGACGAAAGAAACGCCTGCTGGCGGTGGGTGCGATCCAAGTCCCCGTTCTCCAGGCCGTGACGTTGCCGGACAAAGGCCAGCGCCTCGGAGGCGTCCAGCCGTTGGCGCCCGGCAGCGAAGTTGGCTCCGGAGTAGGAGTCGTAGACGGAATGGTTCAGGCACACCTCGACGCCGCCCAGTGCCTGGGCCAGATCGTAGAAACCCGCCAGATTGATCTCGGCGAAGTAGTCGATCGGGACACCGGTCAGGTTGCGTACGGCACGCAAGGTTGCCGCGCGGCCGGCTTCGCGGCCTCGGGTCTCGAGCTCGCTCTGAGAGCTCACGCCCCGCTCGGCGAGCTTCTCGGCGACGTATTGCTTGGTGAGCCCGTACGCCTCTTTGATCTTGATGTGGGTGTAGCCCGGAACGCCGGTGAAAGGCACCCAGTCATCGCGGGGAATCGAAAAGGCGACGACCTTACCGTCGGTCCCGATGTGCACAAGTATCAGCGTGTTCGTGTTGTAGCCGCCATCGTCGGAGGTGCCGGCGTGCAGCTGCCTCAAGATCGACCACGGCAGGTCGTTGCCCTGCTGATCTTTGCGGGAGTCCAGCCCGATCAACAAGATGTTCATACTGTCGTCGCTGGAGCGCGGGTCGTCGGCGCTCAGCGCCTGCGAAATCGTGATGCCGCCGAGGGTGCCGTGCGCTACCCAATATCCTGCTCCGGTCATCACCAGGGCCACGGCCGATACCAGCGTCATGAAGCTGCGGACCAGCTGCCGGCGGATCCGCGACGGTTGGCGAACAGCACGATGGCGGTGGCGACTTCCCCCGGAGGCTACGCGCGAAGTTCCGCCGTTACCTGCCATCACGAGCGTCGACCAATCACCAGCGGACCGACTGGCGCGCTGCCAGCGGTGTGCGGTGATGTCGCTCGACTCATGCCGTCTAGTATGCGTGAGCTTGCTACTAAGGCCCAGATCAGGGGGTCGGATGTGGCCAGACTCACCCCGCGAGCACCGTGGATGGGCCGGTGGATGGGCCGGGTCCGGCGAGCCGGCCCAATTTCCGCTACCAGCACGTTTCTGGCTAGAATTCCAAGCTCGAAAGCACTGGGGAGCTATCGGGAGCGTACCGGAAGGTACAGGGAGGGCTAGTGGCTCGCGAGATCAACCCGAAGTGGCCTCCGCCGGCCTACGAGCCGACCGATGATGTGGATACCACTGCGCCGGCGGAACGCGGTTCTCGGCGTGGGGTGTGGCTGGCCGCGGTGGTGGTCATCGTCGGTATCGGTGCCGTGATCGTGGCGTTCGCCGGTATGCATCGCAAGCAACTAACCGCGAACCCGACCCCGGCGCCAACGATGACCATCGTCCCGCCGAGCAGCTCGTCGGCCGGCGCGGACGATCGCGCCGGCCCCTGTGGGCCGGACGAAGCGACGGCGGTGAGAAGTGCGCTCGGCCAGCTTCCCCCCGATCCCACGACCGGTCGGCCGTGGAGTGGTACGCCGGAGCAGAGCAATTACGATCCGTGCGCGGACTTGTCGGCGGTGCTGGTGACCGTGCAAGGCGCCACCAACAGCTCGCCCGACCAGGCGTTGATGTTTCATCGCGGCGAGTTCGTCGGAACCGCGACACCGGCGGCCTATCCATTCACGGATTTGGTCGGCCCCGCGTCCACCGACGACATTGTGGTCCTCACCTATCGGACTCTTCAGAGTTGTGACACATGCGAAGACGGGACCTTGACGATCGTGGGTTTTCAATGGCGCGGGGACCACGTGCGGACGCTCGATCCGCTGCCGGAGCTGCGCGAATCTCCGCCCTAGTCTCCCGGTACCGGCACCGTACTGGTCTTTGCTGACCCTCACTGACCCTGGAAGGGAGCACCACGTGGCGACTTCGCCGCCGGCAGGTTGGTATTCCGATCCTGGCGGTTCGGGGGGACAACGATATTGGGACGGCGAACACTGGACGGAACACCGTCGGTCTGACCCGTCGGCACCCCCGTCGCCGCTGGCAGCCCTCGCGGGCGGTGTCGGGCGCTTCTGGCTTCGGATGCCGGCGGTTCTGCGGTTGGCATTGCCCATCGTGGTGGTGCTGGCACTGGTTGGGTTCGCGATCTACGTGTGGGTCCGGCCGCCGGAAAGTGTCTGGTCGCAGTTGCCGAAGCGACTCGACTGTCAGTTGCAGGCCGGGTCGACGCCGCCCCCGAGTATCACCATCGCCTCGGTGCAGGTCGGGCATCCGCGATCAGGTGTTCTGCAGCTGGTGGTGAGATTCGCCGAGCCGCTGCCCCCGCCGCCGTCGGGTTCGCTCGCATCGGGCTTCGCCGGCTATGTCCTGACGTTCACCATCGCCAACAATGGCGAGGACTTCGTCGAGGTAGGCCCGGAAGAGGATGCCGTTGACCTCGCCATCAGAAAGCTCTCCGATGACGAAGACGCTGAGCTGAACATGCGGGCGGACCTGGACACCAACGCCCGCCGGACTACTCCGCAGACGGTAGAGATCAACCTCGATCTCGGGCGACTAGGGGTCGGTCACCAGCTTGTGGTCCCCGAGCTGACGCTCGGCGCGGAGTTCAGCACGCCGTCGACGGTCACCGTGGAGTTCGCGTCGCAGGTGTGTCGGGGCCAGCGGCCGGGCTGATGCAGACGGGTTCTGACGTCGCGTCCCTCCCGTTGGAGCAGGCGTTGACCGAATTGGAAAGTTCGGTGCAAGGGCTGACGTCGGAGCAGGCGCACTCGCGACTTCGGCGCTATGGACCCAACGAGATCGCCGAGAAGCGACGAAGCCCGGTGCTGACGTTTCTGGGTTACTTCTGGGCGCCGATTCCCTGGATGATCGAGGCCGCGCTGGTGTTGTCGATCGTTACCCGGCACTGGGCGGACAGCGCGATCATCGCGGTGTTGTTGGTGATGAATGGTTTGGTGGCGTTCACCGAGGAGCATCAGGCCGCTGGCGCGATCGCGGCACTCAAACAGCGATTGGGCTCATCGACGCGGGTGCATCGTGACGGTGTGTGGGTAACGGTTGCGGCCCGGGAGCTTGTGCCGGGCGACGTGGTGCGAGTGCGGCTGGGTGACGTCGTGCCTGCGGATCTGCGGATCCTGGACGACGTAACCGTGAAGGTGGACCAATCGGCGATGACCGGCGAATCGCTGGCAGTTGCCCGTGGGCGTGGGGAAGTGCTGTATTCGGGGTCGGCGCTCGAGCGCGGTGAGGCCGACGCGGTGGTCTTCGCGACCGGGGCATCCTCCTACTTCGGCCGGACCGCAGCGTTGGTGGAGACGGCGGGAGCGGCGAGCCATTTTCAGCGTGCGGTGCTGCGCATTGGCAACTATCTGATCGTCATGGCGGTGGCGTTGGTGGCGCTGACGGTGGGGGTGTCGCTGCTGCGCGGTAATCCGGTGCTGCAGACGTTGGAGTTTGCCTTAGTCGTCACGATCGCCTCGGTTCCGGTGGCGCTGCCCGCGGTCTTGTCGGTCACGATGGCGGTCGGTGCCCGCAAGCTCGCGCGTCAGCAAGCTGTGGTGAGCCACCTGCCCGCCGTCGAGGAACTAGGCGGAATGGATCTACTGTGCTCGGACAAGACTGGCACGCTCACCCAGAATCGTCTCGCCGTGGCCGACCGGTGGACGGCCGACGGTTTCTCCGACCAGGACCTGTTGCAGGTGGCCGCGCTGGCCTCGCGCGCCGAGGACAATGACCCCATCGACGCGGCGGTGCTCGCGGCCGCGGCCGCCTCGCCCGATGGCAGCGTCGAGCAGTTCACCCCGTTCGACCCGGTAAGCAAACGGGCCGAAGCCCTCGTGCGCGATGCCGCCGGGCGACGGTTTCGGGTATGCAAGGGCGCGCCGCAGGTCATCGCCGCGCTGTGTGAGCGCGACAGCGCCGCAGGCCAGGTCGCCGGTGTGGTGGATCGGTTCGCCGGCCATGGGTACCGATCTCTTGGTGTTGCCCGCACCGACGATGACGGGGCCTGGCGGGTGGTCGGTGTGTTGGGTTTGGCCGACCCGCCGCGTGAAGACTCGGCGCAAACGATCGCCGCCGCCCGTGAACTCGGGGTTGAGGTCAAGATGGTGACCGGGGACCAAGTCGCGATCGGGCGGGAGATCGCGCACCGGGTCGGGTTGGGAGGGGAGATTCTCGATGCCGCCATGTTGGACGCGGCCGACACCGACGGCGAAGTGGTCACTCGGGTGGAGGCCACCGATGGCTTCGCCCAGGTGTTTCCCGAGCACAAGTACCGGATCGTGCGAACGCTGCAGGCCCGGGGGCACATCGTCGGGATGACCGGCGACGGCGTGAACGACGCTCCCGCGCTCAAACAGGCCGATGCTGGGATTGCGGTGGCCGGGGCCACCGACGCCGCACGCGCGGCGGCCGACGTGGTGCTACTGGCTCCCGGTTTGTCGGTGATCGTGGCGGCGATCCGCCAGGCCCGCGAAATTTTCGCCCGGATGACCAGCTACGCGACCTATCGCATCGCCGAAACCATCCGGGTGTTGTTGCTGATCACTCTGGCGATCGTGATCATGAACTTTTTTCCCGTCACGGCAGTCATGGTGGTGCTGCTGGCGTTGTTGAACGACGGCGCGATCCTGGCGATCGCATACGACCGAGTCCGTGGTTCTGCACAGCCTGCTGCCTGGGACATGCGCAGCGTTCTCACCGTGGCCACGGTGTTGGGTGTGATGGGTGTTGCGGAGACCTTCCTGCTGTTCGTGGTCGCCGACCGGATGTTCGGCCTGGACCGCGACCTGATCCGGACCCTGATCTACCTCAAGCTTTCCGTCTCCGGACATCTGACCGTGTTTGTCACTCGCACGCGCGGCGCCATGTGGTCATCCCCGGCACCCGCACGGGTGCTGTTGCTCGCGGTCATCGGGACCCAGGTCATCGCAACCTTGATCGCCGTCTATGGGCTCCTGATGACGCCCCTCGGCTGGGGTTGGGCCGCCATCGTCTGGTGCTATGCCCTGTTCTGGTTCCTCATCGAGGACCAGGTGAAGCTAGTGACCTACCGTCTGCTGGGCAGTGGTTCGAAACTGCGGCGTGCGCCTGCTGCGTCCTAGCATGGCTGGCCGGCGAGCCGCTGGGGGCGCGGTGATCATCGGGGGTCACGATTTCTACGCCCGAGGTGTAATACACACCAAGGTCGAAGCCCAGCAGGTGTTCAAGCAGGAAAATGCCGAGGGGTTCGACCTCGTAGAAATAGTGCGCGTTGCCACGCGCATCCACTGCGGTGGCGCACGAGCGGCCAGGAGCGCCGCACCTTTGCTTGATCGGCATCGCCAGGGCGCCGATCACCAGCGCAACGGCGATCCAGATCGCGACTGGGGTTTTCGTCAAATTGCGAACCCGGTTTCCGACGGCGGCATTGCTGCTGGCAGTGTATGCGGCTCCATGGGCGCGCTGCCCGGAAGCACCGCGCCGGCACGACCGTAGGTTCGCGCGAGCTGGCTCGAGTTGGCTAAAGGTCAGAGGTGGGCTGAAGCTGGCGTCCTCATTCGTGCACCGCGCAATGGCGGCCAGGTCGTCATGGCGGATCATTGCACGCCGGATTCCTGGATGCGTCGGCAATCGAGGTGTCCGGCGATCAGCCGCCGAGGCGGTGCGCGGTGGTCCGTGGGTAGGTGTCAATGCGAAGATTGCTGCCCGTGACAGGTAGTTGGGTCTCCATTCTGACCGGGCTGGTACCGCTGGCTCTGGTCGTCGCGCTGTCGCCGCTGACCGTCATCCCGGCGGTGCTGGTCCTGCACGCACCGCGACCCCGCCCGGCCAGCCTCGCCTTTCTGGGCGGCTGGCTGCTGGGCCTTGCCGCGGTGACCGCGTCGGCTGTCGTTGCATCCGGCGCCTTTGGCGGCTTGCACAGGACGCCGCCCGCATGGGCATCCTGGCTCCGCGTGGTCCTCGGGTCGGCGTTGATCGCTTTCGGCATCTTCCGCTGGCTGACCCGGCATCGCGAGACCGAGACGCCAGCCTGGATGCGTACCTTCGCCAAGTTCACACCGGTGCGCGCTGCGGTGGTAGGCGCCGCGCTCGTGGTGGTAAGACCCGAGGTATTGATCATCTCCGGGGCGGCCGGATTCGCCATCGGAAGCAGCGGGCGCGGCGTTGCGGGTGCGTGGTTCTCGGTGGCCTTCTACGTCGCATTGGCGGCGTCCACGGTCGCGATCCCGATACTCGGCTATGTGGCTGCCGGTCACCGACTCGACGCTGCGCTGGAACGGCTCAAAGTGTGGATGGAGAAAAACCATGCCGGGATGTCCGCGGCCGTGTTGGCGGTGATTGGTCTGTTGGTTCTCTACAACGGCATTCACGCGCTGTAGCCAGCAACGGCTGATCAGCACGCGCCCTAGGATCTTGTGATGACCTCTGGCTGCCCGTGACGGCGCTCGATATCCATGGCACCTGAACCGTTCTCGATCCGCGGGATGGGCGGCGTCAGGATCGCCGCCGACCGGTTGGGGGATCCGAGAGCGCGCGCCGTGGTGTTCTTGCACGGCGGCGGCCAGACGCGCCGCTCGTGGAGCCGGGCTGCCGCTGTTGTCGCCGAGCGTGGGTGGCAAGCCGTCACGGTCGACTTGCGCGGCCACGGTGAATCCGATTGGTCAGGCGACGGCGACTATCGCGTGGTCAGCTTCGCCGGCGACATCCAGGAAGTGCTGCGCCAGCTGCCCGCGCGCCCGGTGCTGGTGGGTGCCTCTTTGGGTGGGTTCACCTCGATGCTGCTCGTGGGTGAGCTGGCGCCGGAGATCGCCAGCGCCGTCGTCCTGGTGGACATCGTGCCGGACATGGACCCCTCGGGAGCGACCCGTGTGCACGCCTTCATGGCCGACCGCATCGAATCGGGCTTCGGTTCACTCGACGAGGTCGCCGACATGATCGCCGAGTACAACCCGCATCGACCCAGACCGGCTGATCTGGATGGCCTGCGGACCAATCTGCGCCGCCGCGGCGATCGGTGGTACTGGCATTGGGATCCGCAGTTCATCAGTGGCACCGCGGCTTTTCCCCCGATCGAGATCATCGACACCGATCGGATGAACGCCGCCGTCGCCGCCATCCTGCGCGATCGCGTACCGATGCTTCTCATCCGGGGCCAAATGAGCGACCTCGTCCGCCAGGAGACCGCTGATGAATTCCTCGCCCGCTTCCCGCAGGTCGAGTTCACCGATGTCGGCGGTGCCGGGCACATGGTGGCCGGCGACCGCAACGACATCTTCGCGCAGGCCGTCCTCGAATTCCTCGCACGCCATGTCGATGCGGGATAGCGCTGACCGTCGTGCTAGCACGTCGACCCCTCGTAACGCGACGTGCAGGCTGGCTCGAAGAAGCGACGCTGTCGTGGTCTTCCTGTGCTGTCGTGAGCCAGTAGAACCCACTCTAATCCACTAGTTTCAAAAATGGAACGTCGTATTGAAAATAATCCTACTTGTTCGGAAAAGGGCTCTTGATCTGATATTGAGGCTGATTGACTGGTTCCGAACCAAAAGGTAGCGTCGGTGAAATGCCGAGGCGAACACGCGCCGGGAAGGATCTTGGCCGCGTCCTGGAGTGGCTGTTGAATCGCGACGTTCCAGATGCCGAAATCGCTTCCGCTCTCGACCTGGCGAAGGCCACCTACTCCCGGCGCAAAGACGCCGACGATTTCCCCAGCTACGCGGAACTGATCGCGCTGGGGGAGTACTTCGGCCTTTCCGCTCGCGTACTGCAGATCGCCTTCAGCTGGCGCGGAGAGGACGAGCTGATCCTTCTCGATGTCGAGGAGATGCGCCAATACATGGACCAAGCCGGGGTCGCGTTATTCGGCAACGAGCGGATACGGCGCTACCTCGAGGAACGAGCGAGCGATGACACCCCGCTGGCCTTGGCGATCCTGAAAATGGCGGGGATTGACGCCCCGGAGCGCGCTAGCTGATCGGCGGGCGGCGCAATCTAGCTCGTCGGCGAGGTCGGAGCCGGATGCCGGTGGGACCAGGGACGCGCTTCTTCGAGTTGCGCCGCCAATTGGAGGAGATCGCCGTCGGCGCCCAGCCGTCCGACAAACTGCACGCCCAACGGCAGCCCGGCATCCGTCCAATGCAGCGGCACGCTGATGGCGGGGCGCCCCGTAAGGTTCGCGAGCTGTGTGTAGGGCACCCAACCCAGGCTCTCCTGAATGAGCTCGTCCATGATTCCGCTGAGCGCCATCACTTTTCCGGCGCGCAACCTGCTCATGATCCGGGCTGCCATCTGCAAGCGCTGCGACGTTGTGGTGGCACCGACCATAAGCGGTGCAGTGGCCAGCGTGGGGGTCAGGAAGTAGTCGTGGTTCTCGTGGAACGCCGCCAGGGACTGGACGTAGTTGTTTGTGTTTTCCAGTGCGAGCATCGGCGCCTTGATGCCGGCTGATCGGCCGAGCTCCGACATGGCCAGAGTGTCGGCCTCAAAGTCGCTGTCGCGGGCGCCGATTCGGCGTTTGATCTCGACGACTTGCTGGTACAGCTGCCCGAACCAGATGGTGAGGAAGTCGCGCGCCAATGCGGCGTCGTCGTAGGGCGGCTTGACCTCCTCAACCTGGTGGCCCAAGTCGCGCAACAGCGTCGCCGCCTCGTCGACTGCGGCGATCGCTTCCCGGTCGGGATGATGGTTAATGGCAGAGGAAGTTGAGTAGCCAATTCTCAGGACGCCCGGACGATCCTTGATGTGCTCGACGAATGGACGGTCGGGAAGCGCGACCTGATAGGCCGCGCGCGGATTGGGGCCAATGATCGCGTCATAGAGGGCGGCGCTGTCGCGGACGGTGCGCGAAACGACACCCTGGGTTGCCATCCCGAACATCGACTCCCCGGTTTGCGGGCCGTAGGGTGCCAATCCCCGGCTGGGCTTGAGGCCGATGAGCCCGTTGCAGGCGGCGGGAATTCGGATCGATCCGCCACCGTCGTTGGCTCCGGCCGCCGGGACGATCCCCGCCGCGACCGCCGCTGCCGATCCACCCGACGAGCCGCCGGGCGTCCGTCCGGTATTCCACGGGTTTCGAGCCGGACCCCAGTAATCGGATTCGGTGACGCCCTTGGCCCCGAACTCGGGGGTGTTGGTTTTGCCAAAGATCACCAGACCCGCATCCAAGAATCGCTGCGTGACCAGCGCGTGTTGGTCGGCTACGTCGTTGGCCAGCGAGCGGGACCCCGATGAGGTGGGGAAACCTCGATACTCCTGCGCGAGGTCTTTGATCAGAAACGGAACACCGGCAAGCGCCCCCTGCAGATCCGGATCCGCGGCTTGGGCGTCGGCGACGTCGTCGAGCCGACCAACGATTGCGTTGAGCGTGGTATTGACCCCGTCGGCGCGTTGTCGCGCCAGGGTGAGGAGTTCGGCTGGGGTGACGTGCTTGCGCTGCACCAGCTCGGCCAACGCCGTCGCATCCAGCGACATGTACTCGTCAAGATGCATTGGCCGATCCTATGATCCGCGACGCCGACCAGGGAACACGAATCCTCGTCGATCCCCGCAACTGCGGCCGATTTCGACCGCTGAACGCCTGGTCCACGACCCGCTGCGAGCGCCAGAAGAGACACCAAGCCATCGTTTCGGGTTTTCGTATGAAAAGACTTATTGCGGCGGCATGCGCGAGCGTGTGACGATTGCGCTAATGAAGGACCTCCAAGGCAAGGTGGCGGTCGTAACCGGGGGAGCCGGGGGCATCGGCCGGGCCATGGGCAGGCGGTTCGGCGCGGAGGGCATGAAGGTGCTGTTAGCGGATCTCCTCGCCGAACCGCTGGATGAGGCGACCCGGGAACTTGCCGGCGAGGGCATCGACGTGGCCGGCGTGGTCACTGATGTCACCGATCATTCCTCGGTCGAGTCCCTGGCCCACGAGGCGCTCCAGCGCTTCGGCGCGGTTCACGTGGTGTGCAACAACGCCGGCACGGGCGGGGTCTCCGAAGGCTATATGTGGGAACACGACCTGGCGGACTGGCGCTGGGGGATCGACGTCAACGTACTGGGCGTCATCCACGGCATCAAGGCCTTCGTGCCCATCCTGCTGGAGCAGGGGGAGGGGCACGTCGTCAACACCTGCTCGGGTAACGGCGGATTCGCGCCGATTGCTCGCGGCGCCACCGGCGGGCCGGCCATGGCGGTTTACCCCATGACCAAGGCTGCGGTGCTCTGTCTTACGGAAAGCCTCTACACGCACCTGGAGATGACCGGGACGCGGGTGCGGGCTCATGCCTTGTTTCCCAGCGGCTTCTTGAACACCGGCATCTGGGAGTCGTGGCGGCACCGGCCGAAGCGCTACGCCGCGACCCAGGACCGTCGCACACCCGAGCCGACACTGGCAGAGGTCGTGGCGCGCTTCGAGGCCGGCGGCGTACGCGTCGAATTCACCCCGCTGGAGACTGTCGCTGACCAGGTGATTGCCGGAATCCGGGCGGACCGCTTCTGGATGATGGGTCCGCCCGCCCCCACCGAGGAGGTCGTGAGCCGCAAGGCGGCATCAATCCTCGCCCGCAGCGACCCCGACTACCTGGTCGACGTCCTCAGCCAGACCGCCGGCAGGGGGCCGGACACCGAAGGAGGAAACCAATGAGCACCGCCGCAGTCCGCTACGGTCCCCGCCCACCCGAGGCGCAGGTCGACCACGAAGTCGACGCCACCAAGGCGCCGATCGCCACCGAGGCGGTGACCGTCAGCTACCTCACCGATCCGGAGGTTGTCGCGGCGGTGCTGCCCAAGCCGCTGGAGCCGGCCGAGGAACCCCTGGTGCGGGTCCAGGTTCAGCGGGTCCGGATAGCCGGCAAGCCGCCGTTCGGGTCGGCAGTGTTCTCGGTGACCGCCCGGCACGGCGACCTCCACGGCGACTACCCGCTGCTCATGCCGCAGTCGACCGAACAGTCGGTCACGGGTGGGCGCGAAACGTTCGGCGAGCCCAAGAAGCTGGCCGACATTCGGGTGGAGCGTGTTGACGATCGCGTCACCGGGCTCGTTGACCGCCTGGGCTATCAGCTCATCAGAGTGGAAGGCCAGGTCGCCGGCCCGGCCGAGTTGCCGCCCGACCGGATGGACACCGAGTTCTACTTCAAGTTCCTGCGTGCCCCCGACGGCGACGGCATCACCGACCCCCACCTCGTCTACGGCGAGTACCACCGGCACTACGAGCTGCTGGAGAATATCGACGGCACTCTGGAGCTCGGAGAATCGCCAATTGACCCGATAGCCGATGTCGTGGTCCGCCAGATCAGGTCGATCACCTGGTGCCGTCGGCGCACCATCCAGGTAGGGCGAATCGCGGCACGCGTGCCGCAAGAGTGGCTGCTGCCGTATGTGCACCAGCGCTACGACGACCCGGCCGCGTTGGCCGCCCCGATCCCCGAGCCGGCGCGGGTATAGCTCATGGACCGGTACCCGGTCATTTCCGCTGACTGTCACGCCGGCGCCGACCTGCTCGATTACCGCGACTACCTCGATCCGCGGTACCGGGAGGAGTTTGACGGCTGGGCGGAAACATATGTGAACCCGTTTGCCGACCTCACCGACCCCGACGCCGAGCGCAACTGGAACAGCGATCGCCGCAACGGTGAGCTGGATCGGGAGGGCATCGCGGGGGAGGTGATCTACCCCAATACGGTGCCGCCATTCTTTCCGCACGGAAGTCTGGCCGCTCCACCGCCGCAAACCCCGCGAGAGCTGGAGCTGCGCTGGGCCGGGCTGCGTGCCCACAATCGCTGGCTGGCCGACTTCTGCAGTTTGTCTCCCGATCGGCGCGCCGGGGTGGGCCAGATCCTGCTTGGGGACCTCGACGAAGCCGTCGCTGAGGTGGCACACATCGCCAAGCTGGGCCTGCGGGGCGGGATGCTGCTGCCCGGGGTCGTCCCCGGTACCGGCATCCCCCCGCTCTACGCCGAGCATTGGGAGCCGCTGTGGGCGGCGTGCGAGGAAGCCGGCGTCGTGGTCAACCACCACGGCGGCAGTGCCGGACCGAGCCCGACCGATGGGTGGGACAGCTCGTTCGCGGTCTGGGTGTATGAGACACACTGGTGGGCACACCGGGCGCTGTGGCACCTGATTCTGAGCGGCGCCCTCGATCGTCATCCGGACCTCACCGTGGTCTTCACCGAGCAGGGCGCGGGGTGGATACCGGCGACCCTCACCTCGCTCGACGTTGCAACGGTCCGCTATGGGCGACCGAATTCGGCGATCGCCCGCTTCGCCGGGCCTACGGCCGGTTCCCTCACCCTTAAGCCCAGCGAGTACTGGAACCGACAGTGCTACGTCGGTGCCAGCTTCCTTCGGCCGGTCGAGTGTGCCGAGCGTCATGACATCGGCGTCGACCGGATCATGTGGGGAAGCGACTACCCGCACCTCGAGGGGACCGCGCCCTATACCCGCGAAGCGCTGCGTCACACCTTCAGCGACGTCCCGACAGACGAGGTGGCGGCCATGGTGGGCGGCACCGCGGCGGCCGTGTATGGCTTTGACCTCGAGGCGCTTGCACCGCTGGTCGACCGGATCGGCCCGACTGTCGCCGAGGTCGCCGAGACACTGCCCGCCGTGCCCGCTGACGCGAGCAGCACCGCGTTCGAAGCCGACCCCATACGCGCCTGGTAGCGAAAGGATCAATGTGAACCCCATGAACCCCATGAACCCCATGGACCCCTACGTCATCATTTCCGCAGACTGCCATGCCGAGCTGCCGACCGAGCAGTACCGCGAGTACGTCGACCCGGAATACCGAGAGGATTTCGAGGAGTACCTGCTCGAGAAGGCTGCCGCAGCGCAGGTCGGTGGGTTCATCGACGAGGAGTTCGCCGAGCAATGGTTCTCCGAGCATGGAGACGGTATTGCCGGCGGATGGGACGTCGGCTTGCGGGACAAAGAGCTCGACGGTGACGGCGTGGTCGGCGAGGTCATTTTCCCCGACGCCGACGCCGTGTCCGGGGTCGCCGGAGCTCCGTTCGGGGCGGGTCTGGCTCAGTCGGGCGACCTCGACCCGGGGCGGGCCATGGCTGGAGCGCGAGCGCATAACCGCTGGTTGGCCGAGTTGTGTAGCCACAGCCCGGAGCGGCGGGCCGGGGTCGCGGTCGTGCCGATTCTGGCCGACGTCGACGCGGCGGTGGCCGAGATCAGCCGAGCCGCCGAGTCCGGGCTACGGGGCGGGATCATGATCCCTGCGCTCTGGGGCGGCTACCCGCCTTACCACGACCGCCGCTACGACAAGGTCTGGGCTGCCTGCCAGGACCTGCAGATGCCGGTGCACACCCACGTCGGCGCCGCCCCGCAGGAGGAGTTTGGCGGGCACCTGGGCATCTATGTCACCGAGGTGCGCTGGTGGGGGGTCCGCCCCCTGTGGTTCGCGCTGTGGTCGGGGGTGTTCGAGCGCTTCCCTCGGCTGCGATGGGGGGCCACCGAGTGCGGGGCGTTCTGGGCCAATGATCTGCTCTGGCTGATGGACACTCGCTACTTGCGTGAGCATTCCGCCAAGAAGATGAGCCGTCAGCTGGAGGGCGATCTGACGATGCCGCCCTCGGCCTATTTCGACCGCAACTGCTTTATCGGGGCCACCACCACGGAGCGCCGGGAGCTGGCGCGGCGCTACGAGATCGGTGTCTCGAACATGCTGTGGGGTAACGACTTCCCCCATCCGGAGGGGACTTGGCCGCATACCCGGGAGTGGCTGCGCCGCTCGTTCTGGGACATCCCCATCCAGGAGACGCGACAGATCCTGGGTCTGGAGGCGGCTGAGGTGTACAACTTCGACATGGGCGCGCTGGCTGGCCTGGCCGCGCGGATCGGCCCGACTCCGGAAGATCTGGGCCAAGACGACAGCGTCAGCATCCCCAAGTGGGAGGCGGCGCGCGCTGCGGGACGTCATTGGCTGACAGATGCGGAGCCGCTGGCCGACGTCGCGACGGACTCGGCAACGGGCTGAGAATCCGCGCCGGCGCGGCTTGCCGCCGGCCAAGGCGACGTGAGGGATCAACCGATACCTGGCGGGTGCCTATGTTTTTCGGAGCAGTCCGGTGACCGCTGCGGCCAATAGAGCCAGTAGCACATATGCGGTGAATTTGAGCATCGGCAAACCGACTGTGAGCCAGAGAGTGGCGTCAGGTGCCACGACCCACTTCGATTCGATGACCTCACCGGCGGCCGGCAGCACGTGGTTCAGCGCAAAAGTGACCGGGGTGAAGCAGGGATGACCATGAAGTTCAGGATTCTTACTAACAATGGTATGCCGCTCATCACAGTAAAATTGGGCGGCGACCTCCCGCTCCGCGGGGTTTATCTTCGCGACCACCTCGTGGGGCGGACGGATGTCACCCTGATTTAACACCACCAGCAACGACCCCACCGCCACAACCACAAGCAGCCACCCCGCGGCCCACCACGGGTGATAGCCGTTGCCCACCAGCAACCCGTAGATCCAGCGAACCAATTTTGCCGGCCACGGGGACTGTTTGGTCGTCTTGTTCGCTGCTGCGTACCGTAGATGTCGGGCAGCTGCTGGATCACCGTTGCGGTCATAGACGTTGGCCAGCTCATACCAGGGCTGCACAGGTGTGAATGCTTTCGGGCCGCGTCGGTGGGCTTGATCTTTCGACGGCGGCGCGGTGTTGAGCCAATTTTTAGCACTGCGGCAATCATGCCGAAGTGGTCCGTGGATATCACCGAGTTTCCAACCCGTGGCCACCACAGGCGGCGGCTGGTTGGACGCGGTGACTAGATCCTCGATGTCCGCCCGGTCCAACACGATTGACCCCTCCACCGTTTTGGGCGCCAGCGTCAACACGCTGAGCTTTGCCGTCTTCAGGTTGAGGGCAACGCCATTGGGGTTGGTGAGTGTGGCGCCGGTGAGGTCGAGTTGGCCTTTGATGGTGGCATCCCAGGCGCGGATTTCTCCGGCGGCCCGGAAGCCGTCCGTGGCGATCACCCTATCGCCGATCTCAGCGCCGTTGAGGCTAAGGGCGCGGCCGTTGGGGTTGTTGAGTGTGGCGCCGTTGAGCCTGAGGTCGCCGTGGATCCTGGCCCCCATGACGCGGATCTCTCCGCTGGCGTGGAGGCCGTCCCCGGTGAACACGTTGCCGGCGATTTCGGCGTCGTTGAGGTTGAGGGCGCGGCCGTTGGGGTTGTTCAGTGTGGCGCCGCTGAGGTCGAGTTGGCCCTTGATGGTGGCATCCCAGGCGCGGATTTCTCCGTCGGCGTGGAAGCCGTCCCCTGCGACCAAGCTACCGCCGATCTCGGCGCCGCTGAGGCTGAGGGCGCGGCCGTTCGGATTGTTGAGTGTGGCGCCGCTGAGGAAGATTTGGCCTTTGGTCCTGGCCGCCATGGCGCGGATCTCGCCGTTGGCGTGGAAGCCGTCCCCGGCGAACACGCCACCACCGATCTCGGCGACGTCGAGGCTCAGCGCGCGGGCTTTGGGGTTGTTGAGTGTGGCGCCGCTGAGGAACAGTTGGCCTTTGATCCTCGCATCCCAGGCGAGGATTTCTCCATTGGCTTCGAAGCCCTGCCCGGCGAACACGCTACTGCCGACGTCGGCGCCGAAGAGGTTGAGGGCGCAGCCGGTGGGGTTGTTGAGTGTGGCGCCATTGAGGTCGAGTTGGTCTTTGATCCGGACATCCCAGGCGCGGATTTCCCCGTTGGATTCAAAGCCGTCCCCGGCGAACACGCCACCACCGATCTCGGCGACGTCGAGATTGAGGACGCGGCCGCTGGAGCTATTGAGGGTGGCGCCGCTGAGCCTGAGGTCGCCCTTGATGCTGGCCCCCATCGCGCAGATTTCTCCGTCCGCCCGGAAGCCGTCCCCGGCGAACACGCCACCACCGATCTCGGCGACGTTGAGGACCAGCGCGGCACCGTCGGGGTTGTTGAGTCTGGCGCCGCGCAGGTCGAGGTCGCCGTGGATCCTGGCCCCCATCGCGCAGAATGCACCGGTCGATTCAAACCCGTTCCCGGCGAACATTGATCCCGCTATCTCGGACCACTCCACGTCAATACCGGGCAGATGAGTCCCCCGGAGATTCAGAGCAAGAAAACTCGCCCCGGTTGCGCTAAGCATCGCTTCGAGCGAGCAATCGATCAGGTGGAGCGGATGGTGAAACACCACATAGTCCAAGTCCAGCACGTCAACGAAGCGCGCACCCCTAATCCGCAGACCTCGGCTGTCGACGTTGAGGCCCGTGCATGTGAGAACTGCGCGTAAGGCGGCAGCGGGGACCTGCCGCTCCGGGCACCAGGTCGCCCCATTCGCAGGTTCAAGGGCTTCTCCGGGAGCCAAGTCCACGCACTGCCCAGACTCGGCGGCCTCCGTCAGCCGAGCGACCCAATCCTCTTCGCTAGCCGGCGGCGCGCTCGAGCTGGCATCGCTGTCGGGCACGGCCGTCGGCGCCGTACGCATATCGCAATTCAACCACCAAACAACACGACCTAACAGGTGATCTTGACCCAGTTTGGTGACCATGATGCTGCGAAGTCGATCAGCATGCCCGAAGGCCAGAGCCCCCTGTCAGGATTGAACTGACGACCGCTCGCTTACAAGGCGAGTGCTCTACCACTGAGCTAAGGAGGCCGGATTAACCGGGTGCAAGCCTAACCGCTCGCTATTCGCTGTCGATCACTCGTTCCGAGCGCGTCGACCGCGATGAGGAACGGCGCGGCGGACGGCGCCCGGGTAACGGGATACGCTCAGCGATGTTGCTGAGCGGGTTGACCACCATGGTCAATGCCGTCACGGCGTCCTGCAAGGTGGCGATGGCAGGCTCCAAGGCTTCCATCCCGGGCGCCAGTCTCGACATCGTGTCGGCGAGGTCGGTGAGTTGTTCGAGCGGGCCGTCTTCGGCGGTCAACGTGTCGATCAGGCCGCCTTCGGCGAGTAGCCGCTCGGCCACCCCATCCTCGGACAGCAGCCGCTCGATGATCCCGTCCTCTGCGACGATCCGATCAGCCACCCCGCCCGGTTGCAGGGCCCGCTGTAGCCCACCGCCCTCAGCGGTCATGCGGTCGAGCAAGCCGCCGGGCGCTGTCACTAGATCGACCAGCCCACCCGGGCGAAGCAAGCGGTCCAGCGGCCCGTCGGGCGCGATCGCGCGCCCCAACGGCATATCCTCGTCCAGCAGCCGGGATAACCGGTTGGCGCGGGCCAGCGCGTCGTCGATTCCCAGCATGTTGGAGATTGCGTTCGAGCTGGTGTCGCCGTCATCGCCGAGCGCCCGCTTCGCCATGGTCAGGCCGGCGCCCGCGAGGTTCAAGCTGGTCTCCGTGGCGGCCAGCCCGATGCGAGCCGGTGCGGTCGCGATCGTCACGAGTGCCTTTTCGAGGCTCATTCTCCGAGTGTATTCGCGGCTCGGGCATGTCGAATTCGTCAGGGTCCATGCGGTCGCGAGGATTCCTGGCAGACTATTGGCAGACCACTGTCACCGAGTTCCCAGGAATTACACAATGATTGTGAAGCTATCTTTCAGCCAATGGGGAAAGGTGTCGATCTCATGACAGCGGGTACCCCAGAACTGACTACGCCGGAGGGGCGCATCCTCGTCGTCGACGACGAGGCCAACATCATCGAACTGCTGTCGGTGAGCCTCAAATTCCAGGGGTTCGAGGTCCACACGGCGACCAACGGAGCGCAGGCCCTCGATCGAGCCAGGGAAATCCGGCCGGACGCGGTAATCCTCGACGTGATGATGCCCGGGATGGACGGCTTCGGAGTGCTGCGCCGGCTGCGCGCCGACGGTATCGATGCCCCGGCCCTGTTCCTGACGGCACGTGACTCTCTGCAAGACAAGATCGCCGGCCTGACTCTCGGCGGTGACGACTACGTGACGAAGCCGTTCAGCTTGGAGGAGGTGGTCGCGAGGTTGCGGGTCATCCTGCGACGTGCCGGCAAGGGAAGTACGGAACCTCGCAATGCACGCCTCACGTTTGCCGATATCGAACTCGACGAGGAGACCCACGAAGTCTGGAAGGCTGGGCAGCCCGTGTCGCTGTCGCCCACCGAGTTCACGTTGCTGCGCTACTTCGTGATCAACGCGGGCACTGTGCTGAGTAAGCCGAAGATCCTCGATCACGTGTGGCGCTATGACTTCGGCGGCGACGTCAATGTCGTCGAGTCGTATGTGTCGTACCTGCGCCGCAAGATCGACACCGGGGACAAACGGCTGCTGCACACCTTGCGCGGAGTGGGGTATGTGTTGCGGGAGCCGCGATGAGCGCGCGTGCTGACTCGGCTGGGTAGCCGGGCGAGATCGCGAGGACAGGCTATGGCGACATACCGCCGGGGACGGATGCCCCTACGGGTGCGCTTGGTCGCCGCCACCCTGATTCTGGTGGGGACTGGACTTGCGCTTTCGGGGGTTGCGGTCACCACCATCCTGCGCGACCGGCTGATTAGCAGGTTGGACCGGGTTCTGGTCGACGAAGCCAAGATCTGGGTGGAAACGATGCTGCCGATGGAGCCGGACCCCTACCCTGGCCACAACCCCGACCGACCGCCGTCGCGGTACTACGTGCGGGTCGTCGACCCTGCTGGCCAAACCTATACGGCCATCAACGATGGAAACGCGGAACCGGCGGTCCCTGCCGACAACGATGTTGGTCCCGACCCAGTAACGTTGCCATCCGTCGATGGATCCAAGATCCTGTGGCGCGCGGTCTCGTTGCGCGGCACCGATGGCACCCTGATCACCGTCGCGGGTGATCTGGCCGACGTCCGCAACACGGTCCGGTCCCTGGAGTGGTTGCAGCTCGCCTTCGGCACCGCAGTGCTGGTCATGCTCGGCGTCGCGGGGTACGCCGTGGTGCGCCATAGTCTGCGGCCCCTGGCAGAAGTCGAGGAAACCGCTGCGGCGATCGCCGCCGGCGAGCTGGATCGCCGGGTCCCGCAATGGCACCCGCGGACGGAGGTCGGCCGGCTTTCGTTGGCGCTCAACGGAATGCTGGCACAAATTCAACAGGCGCTGGCGTCGTCGGAGGCCTCAGCCGAAAGGGCTCGGGATTCGGAGGCTCGAATGCGGCGGTTCATCACCGACGCCAGCCACGAGCTTCGTACGCCGCTGACCACAATTCGTGGCTTCGCGGAGTTGTATCGCCAAGGCGCTGCCCGTGATGTCGCTTCGCTCCTGGCGCGAATCGAGAATGAGGCGAGCCAGATGGGCCTGCTCGTGGACGATTTGCTGCTGCTGGCCCGGCTCGATGCGCAGCGGCCGCTGGAACGCCAGCAGGTGGACCTGTTGGTGCTGGCCAGCGATGCCGTGCACGCCGCACGGGCAACCGACCCCGAGCGCACCATCACGTTGGAAGTCGTTGACGGTCCCGGCACCCCGGAGGTGCTCGGCGACGAGCAGCGGCTCCGGCAGGTGCTGAGCAATCTCGTTGCCAACGCGCTACGGCACACGCCAAAAAGCGCGCACGTCAGCGTGCGGGTCGGTACCGAAGATAGCGACGCCGTACTTGAAGTGGCCGACACGGGGCCCGGTATGAGCCGTGAGGACGCACTGCGGGTATTCGAACGATTCTTCCGTACCGATTCATCGCGGGCGCGTAGCAGCGGCGGAACCGGATTGGGGTTGTCGATCGTCGACTCGTTGGTGCGTGCCCACGGCGGTGCTGTCTCCGTAGCCACCGAGCCCGGGAAGGGCTGCTGCTTCCGCGTCACGATGCCCCGCGTCAGCGACGTCCCGGCGTCGGTCTAGGCGGGCCGTCGGGGCTGAGCCGGGCGACGATGCGAGGCCATCCCGAGGCTCACGCCACCTGGGTCAGCGCCGCCGTGATCTTGGCCTGCGCTTCGTCCAGCGACTCCGGCGACGGGTTGCGGTCGACGTTGGCAAAGCCGAAGTCGCCCAGGCTCCGGGTCGGGAACACGTGGACGTGCAGATGGGGCACCTCGAGCCCGGCGATGATCATCCCGGCCCGCTCGGTTCTGAATGCCCGGCACACGGCTTTGCCGATGAGCTGACTCACCGCCATCACCCGGCCGAATACCGCGGCGTCCACGTTCTGCCATTGATCGATCTCGGCGCGGGGCACCACGAGCGTATGGCCCTGAGTCATCGGCTCAATCGTCAAGAACGCGACGACGTCGTCGTCCTCGTAGACGAAACGGCCCGGCAGTTCACGGTTGATGATCTTGGTGAAGATCGATGCCATTGGTTCAGCATAGGTGCGTCGAGATTGCCGTGACGGCAGTGGTTGCGGGCGTCATCACGACCCCCACGGCAATCTGGGTGACGCGAAATCGTAAGCGCACCGTTGTCATGTCGTACTCGCCGGTCGCGACAATCCACCATGACCCGGTTCACGGGAGGGGTCCTTCGTGCGTTTTCCTTCGGCGATAGTAGCGCTGCTGACCGCGTGCGCCATGTCTGTGGTCACAGCCCTCGTCCCTGGAAGTGCGACAGCAGCCGCGGCCTTCGGGCCGTTGGCGCCACCCAACCCCTTCATGGCGCCACAAGGCCTCGCGTCGATGCACAACGACGCGGGGTCAGCGGACGCGGGACCACTTCCCGGGCCCGGCGCCAACTTCGTGCCCATCTTCGCCTACCCGCTGCTGGCGGCCTGCCCGTCGATCACGCAGGGGACCGACGGACTTGTGGTCGCGCTGTGCACCACCATCGTCGACCAGAGCCCGACGGTACATCTGATCGATCCCGGTGGATTCCTGCCACGAGTCGTCCCACTCGCCAGCCTGCCTGTCGCCAAGGGCGGCCTGCTTGGCGGTGTCTACGCCTACCTGGACGACAACAACGAACTCGTGATGATCGACGGAACCAACCACTTGCTGCACATCGCTCATGCCCAGGATGCGAAGGGCCATTGGCAGCTGATCATCACCGACTCCACCGACGTGTCGAGCGCAATCCCGCCCGGCGACCAATCCGTGGGCGTCGTTCCCGACTACCTGGGCAACGTGTGGTTCGCCAGTGGCAGCGGCGTGGTGGGGGTGGTGAAAGCCGGCGGCGCGGTAGCCAGCGTGCAGCTGCCGGCTGGCGAGCGCGTGGCGAACAGCATCTCGGCCGCCCCGACCAATCGTGTCGCGGTGGCCACGACTTTTGCCCTGTATGAGATAAACCTTGACGGCGGCGGCAACCCGCAGATCCTCTGGCGTCAGCCCTACGACCGTGGCCCAGGCCGCAAACCCGGACAACTGAGCTGGGGAACGGGTTCCACCCCAACCTATTTCGGACCCACCACCGGCGCTGACTACCTGACCATCGTCGACAATGCCGACCCAATAGTGCATGCGTTGGTCTACGAATCCGGTACGGGCAACCTGGTGTGCCAACAACCCGTCCTCACCAAAGGTGGTCCAGGAAGCGAGAACTCACCGATCGGCGTGGGGAACACCATGTTCATTGCCAGCACCTACGGGTACCCGTATCCGGCGGTTCCGCCCGACGCCGGGCCGGCTGTTCCCCCGACGGCACCGTTCCTCGGCGGAATGACCAGGGTCGACGTCGACAACCCCGGCTGTCACACCGTGTGGGACAGCAACGTTCGTAGCGCAGCGTTGCCGCATCTGTCCACCGGGGATGGTCTGATCTACACCATCACCCGGTTCGGATTCGACAACACCACACCTGCCGACATCTTCTCCTTCGCCGTGTTGGACCCCAACAATGGGCAAGTCATACTGCAACAACCTAAGTCGGCGAGCATCCTCAGTGACCCGATACAGACCGCCTGCATGGTCCTGATGGGGAACAGGATCATGCAAGGCAACATCACCGGAATCGGACGCATCGGCTAGAGCGCCGTCACTCCTGTTTGCCGAACTCCATCATGTCCAGGTTCCAGTACCCGCGGAGGTTGGTGAGCAACCCGGCGTCGTTGACGCGGTAGGTGAACACTGCGCGGACCTTGCTGGTGAACCCATTGTCGAACTTGCTGTCGAGTACCAAGAGATGGGCGATCTCGTTAGGTGAACTCGACGGGAATGTTTCCTCGCACGTGACCGTCAACTGATTGACCGCGATGTTGGCGTCGAAGAAGGCGCCGACGGCTTCCTTGCCCTTGATGCCCTCACCATCGGGGTTGGTGACCGACTTACCAATCGGGTCCTCAATCACGACGTCGTCGGCCATCAACGACAGCCAGCCCTCGCGATCGCGGACCTGCACGCAACGCCATGAGGCCTGGGACGCGGCCAGCGCCGGAGATTGAGTTGTTTGGGTCATGGTGATCTCTCCTCTCGGTTGTCACAGTGAGCACGCGGCGCGGGCGCCGTCCTCGGTGGCTTTGCGGATGAGGCCAAGTCCGGTGCAGTCACCGGCGGCATGCACCTCGGTGTCCGGCATCGCGGCGACCACCGCGTCGAACAGGGAGGTGTCCGGCTCGGCGGTTCCGGCCACCACGACGGCGTCGACTGGAAGTTCCCGGGGCGTCCCGCCGGCGGGTGTGAACGCCACGGCGTGCGGGGTGATCCGCTCGACGGCTGCCCGGACGTGGACGCCCACCCCCAATCGGTCCAGCCGGTCCATGTGTTCGGTCCTACGCTTGTTGCCGACCTCCGGGGCGATGTCGCGGCCCGCCTCGAGTACCGACACCAGGCGGCCACAGCCGGCCAGGAATTCGGCAAGTTCGAGGGCGACCAGGTCGCCACCGATGATCGCGACCCGCCGGCCGATCGGCAGCCAGGTGCGGGCGGCAAGCCGAACTGCCGCGGGTCCTACCAGCCGCTGCCGCCAGCCGGCGAGCAGCTGTGCGGCCAGGCGCTGCCACGCTGGGTCGTCGCCCTGCGCGTGGCCGGCCAACAGCTCACGTAAGCGGGGGCCGGTAAACACGTGCGGCAGCTGGGCGCCTGGGATTGTCGGCAGCGCGACGTGGCCGCCGGTGGCGACCACTACCGCGTCCGGCCGCATTGTGGTGATGTCCTTCGCCGAAATGGTGTGACCCAGAATTACTTTCGCCGTGCTGAGCCGGATTTCGTCCCGCAGGTATCGCAGGAATGGCTGGTTTTCCGGATGCAGGACGCACGCCCAGCGCAGCGCGCCGCCCAGCTGCCTGCCGCGCTCGACAAGCGTGACGCGATGGCCCCGTTCGGCAGCCACGCGGGCGGCCTCCAGCCCGGCTGGACCCCCGCCCACCACGATCACGCGCTTGACGCGGGCGGCGCGAGGTGCGGCGAGTTCGCGCTCTTTGCCGGTGCGGGGATTGACTGCGCAGTCGACGGAGAAACGCTGTTCCATGGCGTCAATACAGTTTTCGCAGGAGATGCACGTGCGAATCCGACGGCTTTGGCCGGATTGAAGTTTGTGCGCCAAGTCCGGGTCGGCGAGCAGGGGGCGTCCCATCGCGATGAAGTCGGCGCGCCCGTCGGCCAGGAGCCGTTCGGCGCGCACGGGGTCGTGAATCCTGCCGACGGCGATGACGGGTACGTCGACGACCTCTTTGACGGCGGTTGCCGCGCCGATGTTGATTTCGTCGCCGTCGTCGGCGCCGTTGACCATCCCGGTCACCAGCCGGTCGATCACACCTCCGCTGACGTGGAACGCGTCGACGCCCGCAGTGACGAGTTCGGGTGCCATCCGGGCGGTTTCGTGTATCGGTCTGCCGCCCGCCACGCGCTCATAGCCGGAGATCCGCAGAGTGATCGGCAGTGCTGTGCCGATCTCGGATCGGATCGCCGCGAGTGCCTCGAGAACGACCCGGACTCGGCCGCGAGCGGAGTCGCCCCGGTAGTCGTCGCTGCGCCGATTGCGTTGCGGGGCGAGAAAGGATCCCAAGAGCATGTAGCCGTGCGCAGCATGCAGTTCGAGACCGTCGTAGCCGGCCTCGACCGCCCGGCGTGCGGCCGCTTTGAACAAGTCGAATACTGCCGACAGCTGTTGCTTGCTGATCTCGGCCGACGGACGGCCGGTCAGATAAGAGGGAATCACCGACGGTCCCAATGAGGGCACACCGAATATCTCTGGTCCCAGTCCGTCGGGCCCGGCGTGCACGATCTGGGGTGCGATCTTGGCACCGTGTTCGTGGACCGCGTCAACCAGTGCCCGGTGCGCATCGATCGCGGTGTCGGTTGCCAGGTGCAGGCCACCGGGAGTTTCCGGGTGCTGATTGTCGATTCCGGTGGCGCCCAGCGTAATCAAACCGACGCCGCCTTTGGCGCGGGCCGCGAAGTAGGCTCGCGTTCGGGCCGAAGGCAGCCCGTCAGGGGTGCCGTACATCGTCTCCATGGGAGACATGACCAGTCGGTTGCGCACCGTCATGGCGCCGATGCGTCCTGGCGCCAAGAGGTGCGGAAACCGGGTCACTCAAGACCAAGATTCGTTGTGCCGGGCGAGGCTACCGGTCGGCATCGGTGTATCGGATGATGCCGCGAATGTTCTTGCCTTCCAGCATGTCCCGGTAGCCGTCGTTGATTTGCTCAAGCTGGTACTGGCAGGTGATCATGTCGTCGATGTTGAGCCTGCCGGCTTTGTACATCGTCAGCAGCTTCGGGATGTCGTAGTGCGGGTTACCGCCGCCGAAAATAGTGCCCTGCAGGTTTTTCTGCATCAGCGTGAGCATGGCGAGGTTCAGGGTCACCTGAGTGTCGACCAGGCTGCCGATTGCGGTCAATACACAGGTGCCGCCCTTGGCGGTGATGTTCACATAGCTGTCGACATCGGCGCCCTCCAGCTCGCCAACGGTAACGATCACCTTCTGCGCCATCAGGCCGTAGGTGACCTCGCCGATGCCCATCAGTGCGGCCTCCATGTCTGGATAGACGTGGGTCGCGCCGAACTTCAGGGCCTGGTCGCGCTTCCACTCCACCGGCTCGACGGCGAAAATGTAGCGGGCGCCCGCGTTGACCGCGCCCTGCAAGGCCGCCATGCCGACTCCGCCGACACCGACGATCGCGACGTCGTCGCCCGGCCGGACATCGGCGGTGCGGGTCGCCGAACCGTAGCCGGTGGTGACGCCGCAGCCGACCAGACAGGCCACTTCGAAGGGGATCGATGGATCGATCTTCACCACCGAGCTTTGGTGCACCACCATGTAGGGCGAGAACGTGCCCAGCAAAGTCATAGGGAAGACGTTTTGGCCGCGGGCCTGGATGCGAAACGTGCCGTCGGTCACCGAAGCGCCGCCAAGCAGCCCGGCGCCCAGGTCGCACAGATTACGCATCCCGGCCTGGCAGGTAGCGCACTTGCCGCAGGAGGGGATGAACGCCAACACCACGTGATCGCCCGGGGCCAGGTCTTCCACACCTGGTCCGACCTCGGTGACGATGCCGGCGCCTTCGTGTCCCCCCAGGACGGGGAAGCCGGCCATTGGGATCCCGCCGGTCATCAGGTGATGGTCGGAGTGGCACATTCCTGCCGCTTCCATCTGAATCTTGACTTCGTCCTTGTGTGGATCGCCGATTTCGATTTCTTCGACTGACCACGGCTGGTTGAATTCCCAGATCAATGCGCCCTTGGTCTTCACCGTTAACCTGCTTTCATCATTGAACGTCGGCTACCGCCGGCCACATCATCCACTTGGCAGCCGTTTGTCCGAGTGTAGGGCAGAGGCTTCGTGACGTTTACCACAGTTGTACCGGAGCCTGGCCGAGTGGGTAGTAGCCAGGCACTTTGTCGCCCCCCAGGCTGCGTTCGATGCGTTTCTGCATGCCCTGAGAAAATCCGGGCAGCTTGTTCGTTTTCAGTAACTCCACGTAGAGCGCCGAAACGTGGCCGAAGTCGAAGAAGTCGCGCTGCCAGTTCCATTTGCCGCCGCCCGCATAGCGGAACCAGCTGCCACCGATGCCGTACACCGCAAGTTCGGGGTCGCTGGGGGGCTCTCCCGGTTGCCCGGCGATCTGCTTCCAGAACCCGACCACTTCGCCCTGCTTGTCGTCGATGACGACCCGCTGGTATGGGTAGCGCCAGCCTTGCAGGCCCTCCATTTCCTGGCCCAGCGCGATGTCCCGGATTTCGTCGATGCCGACGCACATCACGTCCTCTTTGGGACCGATGTTCCAGCCGTAGGTGGCATCGCTGGTGTAGAAGTCGGCGAGCACGGTCCAGTCGCCGCTTTGCTCGGCGTCCCGGTTCGCCTGCAACCAGCGCTCCACGACTTCTTCGAGTTCCGCGCGGGGAAATCCAGCCATGGTTATTCTCCTATCCCTCGAACTGTTAGCGCCTGGGTGGGGCAGGAGCGCACGGCCTGCATGATCTCGGTGCGGGCCTCGTCGGGCGGCTCGGCGTCCACAATCTCCACCTGGCCGCGTTTGGGCACACGGAAATAGTCAGGGGCCTCCAGCTCGCACATCGCATGTCCCTGACACAGGTCCAGGTCAACTTCGACTCGGTAGACCATGATCCCCCTTTGTGCCCGTCGTGCCTTCCACCGTCCGCCGGCGATAGCGCACACGGGCGGGCTGGGCCAGCTGTACCACCATCTTGGAATGATCGTTGCGGTAGCTCTCGGGCGGCTGCGCCATCTCGAACTCGTACTCGCGCAACAGCACCGAGAAGATCGCCTTGATCTGCATGGTGGCGAACGCCGCTCCCACGCAACGGTGCCGGCCGGCGCCGAACGGGATCCACGTCCACCGATTGATCAGATCCTCCTGGCGAGGCTCGTCGTAGCGCTGGGGGACGAATGTGTCGGGTTCGGGAAAGTCCTCGGGGATCCGGTTGGAAATCGCCGGGGAGGCGGCCACCAAGTCGCCGGCATGGATCGGCTGACCCTGCACCTCGAATTCGCCTTTGGCGACCCGCATCAGGATGATGAGTGGCGGATGCAGGCGCAACGTTTCTTTGAGAACGTTCTCCAGCCGTGGAATCTGGCGCAACGCATGGAAACTCACCGGCTGCCCGTCAGCGTAGAGCTCGTCGAGTTCTTCGATTACCGAATCGTAGATGTCGCGGTGGCGCATCAATTCGATCAGCGTCCACGATGCGGTGCCCGAACTAGTGTGGTGCCCCGCGAACATCATCGAGATGAACATTCCGGTGATCTCGTCGGCCGAGAATCGGGGGGTGTCGTCCTCGCCTTTGACCGAGATCAGCACGTCGAGCATGTCGCGGTCGCTCTTGTCCGTTGGCGGGTTGGCGATCCGGTTGTTCATGATCGCCTGCACCAGAGCCACCAGACCCTTGCGAGCTTCGTCGCGGCGACGGAAACTTTCAATGGGCAGGTTGGGGTCAACGTAGGCCAATGGGTCGGTGCCGCGCTCCAACTCGTGATAGAGCTGGGCGAAGCGCCCGTCGAGTTCGTTGCGGAACTTCTTGCCGATCAGGCAGGCCGAAGACGTGTAGATCGTCAGCTCCGCGAAGAAATCCAGCAGGTCGATCTCGCCGGCCTGGCCCCAGTCGCCGATCATCCGCCGCACCTGATCCTCGATGGTCACGGCATGGCCCTTCATCTGCTCGCCGCGCAGGGCCGCGTTGTGCAGCATCTCCTTGCGACGCTCCGGGCTGGCGTCGAACACCACGCCCTTGCCGAAGATGGGTGTCATGAACGGGTATGCCTCGGCCTGATCCAGGTCGTCGTCGCTGGACCGGAAAAAGAACTCGTTGGCCTCGGCGCCCGAAAGGAAAACGACGTGCTTTCCGGCCAGCTGAAATGTGCCGACGTCGCCACATTCGTCGCGCACCCGTTGCATCAGTCCGATCGGGTCGGTGCGGAATTCCTCGAGGTGTCCATGTTCGCCCTGACCACCGGAAACTCGGGGAACGGCAACAACACTCATGGGTTCGGCATCCCCTCTTCAGGTAGCGCTAGCTCACGACGGTCTTCGGGCGCGTCGGTCAGCGGCGCCTCGGGTTGGACTTCCATGTTCACCACGATCGATCCGCGGGGCGTTTCGGCGACGAACGCGATGGCTCGGGCCAAATCACCCGGTCGTAGGAAGTAGTTGTGCCGGGCTTGACCCCACTTCGCCCAGTCCGCAAGCATGGGGCCGACTTGTTCGGCCGAGAGCTGCCAGCCCATGCCGGTCAACGTGGGGCCCGGATGCACGATCGATGCGCGAACTCCGGTGCCTTCCAGCTCCATCTGCAGGTTGGTCACCATGGCTACGAGGCCGGCCTTCGCGGCGCCATAGGCGCCCATATGTGGTCGTTGGCGCAGAGCGACATCCGAACCCACGAAGATCAAGTCCCCCCGGCGGCGAGCCACCATGTCTGGCAGCACCGCGGTAGCCAGTCGGTTCGCGCCGATCAGATGTATCTCAACCTGCTCATGGAACGTGTCAGTGCTGACCTCGTGTAGCCGTCCCGGCACCATGTCTCCGGCACCCGATACCAGCAGCTCGATGTCGCCGAGCGCAGCTGTTGCGTGGGCTACAAACGATTTCACCGAATCGGGGTCGGTGACGTCGAGACCGAAAGCAACGGCCTCACCGCCGTCAGCGCGGATCTTGTCGACCAACTCGGTGAGTTTCTCGACCCGGCGAGCGCCGAGGGCGACAGGGAAGCCGCGGCTGGCGAGCTCTGTTGCGGTGGCCGCGCCGATTCCTGAGGACGCGCCGGCAACGATCGCGGGTCGGCGGGCGGGATGCGGCTCGAAGCGGGGCATCTACGTGGCCTTCACGGTGATCGGAAGGTGAGCAAATCCGCGCACGTTGCTGGAATGGACGCGCACGGCGTTGTCTTCGTCCACCTGGTAGCCCTCGATCCGGCGGACCAGTTCGTCGAGCGCTACCCGTGCTTCCATCCGGGCTAGATGCGCACCCAGGCAGAAGTGCGCTCCGCTGCCGAAGCTGACTAGCTTCGAGCCGATTTCGCGGCCGATGCGGTAGTCGTCGGGGTCGTCGAACACGCGGCCGTCACGGTTGGCGGAGCCGGGCAGCAGCAACAACACCTCGCCTGGCGGAACTGTGGTGCCATAGAGCGTGAGATCCTGGGCAACCGTGCGGGCCAGGATTTGGCTGGAATTGTCGTAGCGCAGGGTTTCCTCTACCCACAGCGGGATCCGCGAGTGGTCGGCGAACACCTCGGCCAGCTGATCGGCGTTGCGGGCGCCCCAATACACGGCGTTGGTCAGCAACTTGGTCGTGGTTTCGTTGCCAGCGATGACCATAAGGAACAGGAATGCGACGATTTCGTCGTTGGTGAGTTTGTCGCCGTCAATCTCGGCTGCCAGCAACGCCGAGGTGAGATTGTTTGCCGGGTCCCTGCGGAACTGTGCGATCAGATCGGCGTAGTAGGTCACCAACTCCATCGATGCCTGCATCGCCGACGGTGGAACGTCGGCCAGGCCGTCCTCGCGATGCACCACTCCGTCGGCCAGTTCGCGCAGGCGAGCCCGGTCGGGTTCGGGGACACCCATGAGCTCCGAGATCACATCCATCGGTAGTTTACCGGCGAATTCGGAGACGAAATCGAAAGTGGCGCTTTGTAACGCCGAATCCAGATGGGTGCGGGCCAATTCGCGAACCTGGGGTTCTAGCTCCCGAATCCGACGTGGGGTGAAGCCTTTGCAGACCAACGCACGCATCCGTAGATGCTCGGGGTCATCCATCGCCAGCATCGACATCACGCGGTACGCCTCGGCAGTGCGTGAGGACGGGTCTAGGGATACGCCAAACTTGTTCGACAGCGCGGTGCTATTGCGAAAACCTTGCAGCACATCGTGGTGTCGCGACAACGCCCAGAAGTTCAGTTTCTCGTTGCGGTACAGGGGAGCTTCGTCCCGTAATCGTCGGTAATACGGGTACGGATCCTCGTGGAAGTCGTAGTCGTAGGGATCGAGGATGATCTCCTGACCGCTGACGTCGATTGTCATTGCCCGCCCTTGCTCTTTTCGGCTCCCGCGAGGATGAGGCTGACCACCTCGGCCAACCGGTCGGCGATCTCGTGGTAGGTGAACTGCCCGCTGCCGGCTTGCACCAGCGCGCCGAAGAACGCCATCCGGAGCGCGGATACGGTGCCGGCGTCCGCACTCGGCCCGATCGCTGAGGTGATCCGGCGGTGGATCTCCGCGCCGATCCGGTCGCGGACGGTCCGCACCGCGGGATCTGCCCCGCCGCCGAGCAACGCCGCGGTGCACGCGGCGCCGACCTCGGGCTCGTCGGCGACAACCAGTGCCAGGTGGCGCAACGCATTCTCCACCCGGCTCGGCATGGCCTCGTTGACGTCAGTGAAGTACGGCGCGCGCCGGACCAAGTCGAGGTAGACCTCGGCGATCAGATGGTTCTTCGATGAAAAGTATGTGTAGGCCGTCGCCGGAGCAACCTTGGCGCGAGCCGCCACCATGCGCACCGTCAGATCCGCGTACGGCCTTTCGCGCAGGCTTCGCAGTGTTTCGATGCCGGCGACCAGCAGCTTGCGGAAGGTTTCCTCCTGGCGGCGGTTTCGCTGCCCTTGTCCGGTTTGGTGTCCGGTCTGAGTTGTGACCGTAACCACGGTATCGCTGGACACATGTCCAATTTATCTGAACAGTCCGGAGCGAATCAAGGTCGCCTGGTAAAGACAAAGCTCAGATGCAGTTTACGCGCGGCATCGGGACGACAGCAGCCGCTGCCCTTGCACCGCTGACGCTCTGACTACTATGGTTCGAAGAGGCGTATGTCGGACAAGTGTCCAATCATTTGGGAGCTGCAAATGACGGAGAGATCCCTCGTGGCGGACGGCGCTAGTTCGTTGTTCATCGATGGTGAATGTGCCGACGGGCGTGCGGGCACGTTCCCGACGGTCAACCCTGCCACCGAGGAAGTGCTGGGAGTCGCCGCCAACGCTGATGCCCAGGACATGGGCCGCGCCATCGACGCCGCACGCCGCGCGTTCGATGACACCAACTGGTCGCGCAACACGGAGTTGCGGGTGCGATGCATACGCCAGCTGGGCGATGCGCTGCACAACCAGGTCGAGGAGCTACGCGAGCTGACCATCGCTGAGGTCGGTGCGCCGCGGATGCTCACAGCCCTTGCTCAGCTCGATGTCCCGATCAGCGACCTGACGTTCGTGGCGAACACCGCCGAGTCTTATGTGTGGAGCCAGGATCTCGGCGAGGCGTCGCCGCTGGGTATTGCCACTCGACGCACCCTGGCGCGAGAGCCCGTCGGCGTCGTCGGCGCCATCACACCGTGGAACTTTCCGCACCAGATCAATCTCGCCAAGCTGGGTTCCGCGCTGGCCGCGGGCAACACCGTCGTTCTGAAACCCGCTCCCGACACGCCCTGGTGTGCGGCGGTGCTCGGCGAAATCATCGCCGAGCACACCGATTTTCCGCCGGGTGTCGTCAACATTGTCACGTCCAACGACCACAGTCTCGGCGCGATGCTTGCCAAAGATTCTCGGGTGGAAATGATTTCGTTCACTGGATCAACTGCCACCGGCCGCTCTGTGATGGCCGATGCTGCGACCACCGTCAAGAAGGTGTTCCTGGAGCTGGGCGGAAAATCGGCGTTCGTGGTCCTCGATGATGCTGACTTAGCCGCTGCGAGTGGGGTATCCGCGTTCTCAGCGTGCATGCACGCTGGACAGGGCTGTGCGATCACCACCCGACTGGTGGTCCCGCGAGCCCGTTATGACGAGGCGGTCTCGATAGCGGCTGCGACCATGTCGTCAATTCAACCCGGCGATCCCAACGATCCCGCAACGGTATGCGGGCCGTTGATCTCCGCGCGGCAACGGGACCGCGTGCAAGGCTATCTCGATCTGGCACTCACCGAAGGCGGGACCTTCGCCTGCGGCGGCGGGCGTCCCGCGAACCGGGAGGTGGGTTTCTTCATTGAGCCCACGGTGATTGCGGGTCTGAGCAATGACGCGCGACCCGCCCGAGAGGAGATATTCGGGCCTGTCCTCGTCGTCATCGCCCACGATGGCGATGACGACGCCGTGCGTATCGCCAACGACTCGCCGTATGGCTTGTCGGGCACGGTGTACGGCGGTGATCCGCAGCGGGCGGCGGCCGTCGCCACGCGGCTACGGGTGGGCACAGTCAACGTCAACGGCGGCGTCTGGTACTCCGCGGATGCGCCGTTCGGCGGCTACAAGCAATCTGGCAACGGACGCGAGATGGGGCTACTCGGGTTCGAGGAGTACTTGGAAGCCAAAATCATTGCAACAGCGGCGGGTTGATCCGGCAGGAGTTGGGTTACGCGCGGCAGAAGGGTAAGGATGAAAGACAAAGTGGCTATCGTCACCGGCGCCGCTCAGGGCATTGGTCAAGCGTACGCACAGGCTCTGGCACGCGAAGGATCGTCGGTGGTTGTCGCCGATATCAACGTCGACGGTGCCGAGAAGGTGGCAAAACAGATCGTTGCCGACGGCGGCGCGGCAATCCATGTGCCCGTTGACGTTTCCGACGAAGACTCAGCAAGGGCGATGGCTGATCGCGCGATCAGCGAGTTCGGCGGGATCGACTTTCTGGTGAACAATGCCGCGATCTACGGCGACATGAAGCTCGATCTGCTGCTCACCGTGCCGTTGGACTACTACCAGAAATTCATGAGCGTCAATCATGACGGGGTACTGATATGTACTCGCGCGGTGTACAAGCACATGGCCAAACGAGGTGGTGGTGCGATCGTCAACCAGTCGTCGACCGCAGCGTGGCTCTATTCGAATTTCTATGGCCTGGCCAAGGTCGGCGTCAATGGGCTGACTCAGCAACTTTCTCGTGAGCTCGGCGGCATGAAGATCAGGATCAATGCCATTGCGCCCGGGCCGATCGACACCGAAGCCACCAAGACCGTGACGCCGGGCGAGATCGTCAAGAACATGGTGCAAACCATCCCGCTATCCCGGATGGGGACACCCGAGGACCTGGTGGGGATGTGCTTATTCCTGCTCTCGGACTCGGCCTCGTGGATTACCGGACAGATCTTCAATGTCGACGGCGGACAGATCATCCGGTCATGAGCGACGCGAGCACACCGCGCCTGGGATACATAGGCCTGGGCAACCAGGGCGCCCCGATAGCCAAGCGATACCTCGGCTGGCCGGGAGGGCTGACCGTCTTCGATGTGCGCGCGGAGGCTATGACCTCCTTCGTCGAGAGCGGCGCTAGGGCGGCGGCAAGTGTCTCCGATGTCGCCGAGGCTGACATCATCGGCCTCGCAGTGCTCAATGACGACCAAGTACGCGACGTGATTATGGGTGACGCAGGGCTTGCGGCACATGCGAAGCCCGGCACCATCATTGCGATTCATTCGACCATCAGTGACACCACCGCAGTCGAGCTGGCTCGCGACCTCGATCGGCAAGGCATTCATGTTGTCGACGCACCTGTCAGCGGAGGTGCCGCGGCGGCCGCCAAGGGCGAGTTGGCCGCCATGGTGGGTGCGGACGACGAGACGTTTCAGCGGCTCCGGGAGCCATTTTCGCGGTGGGCTTCACTGGTGATCCACGCCGGCGAGCCGGGGGCGGGAACCCGAATGAAGTTGGCGCGCAACATGTTGACCTTTTCCTCCTATGCGGCGAGCGCCGAGGCGCAGCGGCTGGCGCAGGCATGCGGACTCGACCTGGTGGCGCTGGGGAAGGTTGTCCGGCACAGCGATTCGTTCACCGGCGGCGCCGGAGCGATCATGTTCCGCGACACCACGGCACCGATGGAGTCGGACAATCCGCTGCGCCCATTGCTGGAACACACGCGCGGCTTGGGGGAGAAGGATCTGAATCTCGCATTGGAGTTGGGCGAAGCGGTATCGGTTGATCTGCCGTTGGCCCAGCTGGCTTTGCAGAGATTGGCCGCCGGCCTTGGGGTGCCGCACACTGACGCGGAGTCCCAGTAGACGAGAGGAGATAGCCGATGGATGAACTGCGCCGTACCGGCCTGGACAAGCTGAACGAGGTCTATGCGTGGGACATGCCCGACATGCCGGGCGAGTATTTTGCCCTGACTGTCGACCACCTCTTCGGCAAGATCTGGACCCGCCCCGGCCTCGCGATGCGCGACCGCAGGATGGCGGTCATCGCGGTTCTCACTGCGCAGGGCCAGTCCGACCTGCTGGAGGTCCAGGTCAACGCCGTCTTGCACAACGAGGAATTCACCGTCGACGAGTTGCGCGAACTCGCCGTCTTCATCACCCACTACGTCGGCTTCCCGCTCGGGTCGCGGTTGAACAGCGCGATCGAGCGGGTGGCAGCCAAGCGCAAGAAAGTGGCCGAGAACGGCGCACGGTCCGGTAAGAATGCTGACAAGAAGGCCGAGGCGAAAGCCAACGTCGCCGAGGTCCTCGCGAAGGAGGCCGGCGAATCGAGCTAGTTCGGGCTCCCCAGCGGCCGAGAGGGGGCGGCCGCTGGGGACCCGAGCGTCCTACAAGGGCGACGATGCCGGGCTCAGCGGCGTGGGCGCGGTTGAGGAGCCGGGCAATCCGACTAGGGTGACGTTTCGTGCGCGTTTTGGTGATCGGCTCGGGTGCCCGGGAACATTCATTGCTGCTCGCGCTGGGCCGAGACCCCCACGTCACGGGGCTCATCGTTGCCCCGGGCAATGCTGGGACCGCGCGGCTGGCCGAGCAGCGCCAGGTCGACGTCACCTCCGGTGATGCCGTCGTGGCCTTGGCTCGCGAGGTCCGGGCCGACATGGTTGTCATCGGCCCGGAAGTACCGCTGGTGCTCGGGGTCGCCGACGCAGTGCGTGCCGCGGGCATCGTATGCTTCGGGCCGAGCAAGGATGCGGCCAGAATCGAGGGCTCCAAGGCATTCGCCAAAGAGGTCATGGCAGCAGCCAACGTGCGGACGGCGACCAGTGAAATCGTGGACAATCCCGCGCATTTGGACGCCGCACTCGATCGATTCGGACCGCCCGCGTCAGACCCGGCCTGGGTGGTCAAAGACGATCATCTGGCCGCCGGTAAGGGCGTCGTGGTCTCACCGGAACGCGACATCGCCCGCGCGCATGCCGCTGGTCTACTCGAGGCCGGGCACCCCGTGTTGTTGGAGTCGTATCTGGACGGCCCTGAGGTCTCGCTGTTCTGTATCGTCGACGGCCCAACGGTCGTGCCGTTGCTGCCGGCGCAGGACTTCAAGCGGGTCGGCGAGGGTGATACCGGACCCAACACCGGCGGTATGGGCGCCTATGCGCCACTGCACTGGCTGCCCGACGAAGTCTACCGGGAGGTAGTCAGTAGGATCGTTGAACCTGTTGCGGCCGAACTGGTTCGGCGGGACAGCCCGTTTTGCGGACTGCTGTATGCCGGGCTCGCTATCACCGGGAACGGGCCCGCGGTGGTCGAATTCAATTGCCGTTTTGGGGATCCGGAGACACAAGCGGTGCTGGCGCTGCTGGAGTCACCGCTTGGTCAGCTGCTACATGCCGCCGCCACGGGAAAGCTCGCCGACTTCGGCGAATTACGCTGGCGCGATGGCGCGGCCGTCACGGTGGTGTTGGCGGCCGAAAACTATCCGGGGCGGCCCCGACTCGGAGACGTTGTCATCGGGTCCGAGGCTGACGGTGTGCTCCACGCCGGAACGGCTCGGCGCGACGACGGCGCGATTGTCTCTTCCGGTGGCCGGGTGCTGTCAGTGGTCGGCACCGGCCCCGACCTGTCAGCGGCCAGGGCGCATGCATATGACATCCTCAGCTCAATTCGACTGCCGGGAAGTCACTTCCGACCGGACATTGGGTTAGGCGCGGCCGAGGGGAAGATCAGCGTCTAAAACGCTGCTGCCTGGCCGTCGCGCCGTGGATCGCTGGCCGCAACATAGCCGTCGTCGAGTCGCCAGATCGCCTGGCAACTGCCGAACTGGCCGAAGTGTTCTGCCGCCACCGGTTCGTGCCCACGTCGGCGGAGTTCGTCCAGCGTGGCGGCGGGGAAGCCCTGCTCGCAGCTGACCTGCATCCCCTGCACCCAGCGGAACCGGGGACCGTCGCAGGCCGCCTGCGGGTTCTGGCCGTAGTCTGCGATGCGCACCACGAGCTGCACATGACCCTGCGGTTGCATCGTGCCGCCCATTACCCCGAAGCTCATTACCGGTGCGCCGTCTTTCGTCATAAAGCCCGGGATGATCGTGTGATAGGGCCGCTTGTGCGGTGCCACTTGGTTGGGATGTCCCTGTTTCACCGTGAATTCCGAGCCGCGGTTCTGCAACGAGATACCGGTGCCGGGCACCACCACCCCGGATCCGAAGCCCAGATAGTTCGACTGGATCATTGACACCATCATCCCGGTCGCATCCGCGGCGGTCAGATACACGGTGCCGCCCTTCGGGGAGCCGGCGTAGGCGGGCTTCGCCCGCTTCCGATCAATCAGGGCGGCCCGTTGTTTCAAGTAGTCCCTGTCGAGGAGGCGCTCCGGGTGCAGGGGCATGTGGTCGATGTCGGTGACGTAGGCCTGCGCGTCGGCGAAGGCAAGCTTCAGTGCCTCGATCTGCACGTGCACGCTATCCGCGGAATCCACTGACCACGACGACATGTCGAACTGTTCGAGGATTCCCAGGGCGATCAAGGCGATGATGCCCTGGCCGTTCGGGGGTATCTCATGGATGGTGTACCCGCGGTAGGTTCCGGTGATCGTGTCGACCCAGTCGCTGCGGTGCGCCGCCAGATCGCTGGCGCGCATGACGCCACCGTTGGCCGTCGCATGGTCCTCGAGCTTTTCGGAGAGCTCGCCGCGGTAGAACGCCGCGCCGTTGGTGGCGGCAATCTTCTCCAGCGTGGCGGCATGCTCCGGGAAGGTAAATCGTTCGCCCGGCTTCGGCGGGCGCCCGCCGGGCAGGAACGCTTCGGCGAAGCCCGGCTGGGAATCGAATAGCGCAACCTGCTGTGCCCACTGGGTGGCGACAGTTGGCGAGACCAGAAAGCCGTTACGGCCATAGGAGATCGCGAGATCGAAGAGCCTTTCGAAGGGGAGCGTGCCGAACTTGGCGTGCAGTTCGACCCACGCCGACACCGCGCCGGGAACGGTCACCGAATTCCAGCCGAGTGCGGGAACCGCGTTGCCGCCGAAGTACTCTGGCGTCCACGCTGCGGGCGAGCGCCCGGATGCGTTGAGCCCGTGAATCTTGCGCCCGTCCCAGACGATGGCGAAGGCATCCGAGCCGATCCCGTTGGACACCGGTTCCACGAGGGTCAGGGTGATGGCCGTCGCGATGGCGGCGTCGGCCGCCGTCCCGCCCTCGGCCAGCATGCGCAGACCCGCTTGGGCGGCCAGAGGTTGTGATGTGCACACGATGTTGGCCGCCGTGACGGGCATGCGGGGCCACGCGTAGGGGAAGCTCCAACCGAAGGGGGCGCTCACCTTGGGATCGTCGCACGCCGTCCTGGCCGGCTCAACGCCGATGTCGGCCGCGCGGTTTCTGCGGCACGCCCAGCTACGGCAGACCGGCGATCCCGTCTTGGCCCAAGAGCAGCCCGCCGGTGCCGCCCGCCCCGGCGGCACCCGGGGCCGCGCCGGTCCCGCCGTTGCCGCCGTTGCCGCCGTTGCCGATGAGCACAGCGTTGCCGCCATTGCCACCGGTCCCGCCGTCGTCGTCGCCTGGCCCGCCGGCGCCGCCCGCCCCGCCGCTACCCCATAGCTGGCCGCCGACGCCGCCGGCTCCGCCGGCGCCCCCGTTGTCGGCAATTCCGCCTCCGCCGGCACCGCCAGCCCCGCCAAGGCCGAGCCAGCCGGCGTTACCGCCGGCGCCGCCGGCCCCGCCACTGTTCACGCTGGACCCGCCGAACCCGCCGGTCCCGCCGCTGGAGAACAGCAGCCCGGCGTCGCCGCCGCTTCCGCCGGCCCCGCCGACAGCAACAAAGCCGAAGCCGCCGCTCCCGCCGCTGCCACCACTGCCGAACATCAGCCCGGCATTGCCGCCCGGCCCGCCGGCCCCGCCCATGCCGCTGGTGTTGGTTCCGCCGGTGCCGCCAGTTCCACCGGGGCCGGCCAGCAGCCCGCCGTTGCCGCCGGCCCCGCCCATGCCGCCAACGGTATCTCGGCTGAATCCGCCGTCGCCGCCGTCACCTCCGCCGGTGCCGACCAGCGCGCTGAGGAGCCCTCCGGTCCCACCTGCGCCGCCGGCACCGCCGGCGCCGAGCGAACGGTTGCCCCCGCCGAGTCCGCCGGTCCCGCCGCCGCCGAATAGCCCACCAGCCCCCCCGGCTCCACCGACTCCGCCGTCGGTGTTGCCGGCCCCGCCAGTCCCGCCGGCCCCGCCGTCGCCCATTAGCCAACCGCCGGTCCCGCCAGCTCCGCCGGCGCCGCCGTCACCGAGCGTCAGACTCGCGCCGGTCCCGCCGCTTCCGCCGGTGCCCCACAGTCCAGCGGCGCCACCAGCCCCGCCGGGCAGGCCTGAGTCTGCCGTACCGGATCCGCCTGCCCCGCCGTCGCCGAGTAGCCAACCCCCGGGTGCACCATCGGTCCCGCTTCCTGCGGCGCCGGGCATACCGTTGCCGATCAGCGGTCGTCCGGTCACATCCTGGATGGGGGCGTTGACCGCGGCCAGTGCCTGTTGCTGCAGGGTGTGCAGCGGCGAGGTGCTTGCCGGGGCGTTGAATCCGTCCAGGCCTAGCAGCAGCCCGCTGA
This sequence comes from Mycobacterium spongiae, assembly GCF_018278905.1. Lineage (NCBI taxonomy): Bacteria > Bacillati > Actinomycetota > Actinomycetes > Mycobacteriales > Mycobacteriaceae > Mycobacterium > Mycobacterium spongiae. The sequence goes on along the minus strand of NZ_CP046600.1, from coordinate 4,958,195 downwards.
TCCCGCCGGTACCGGTGCCACCCAGTGTTGGGCCGGTGCCACCGATGCCGCCGTTGCCGCCGTTGCCGATCAGCACCCCGTTGCCGCCGGCTCCGCCGGTCCCGCCCGCGCCAAGAAGTGCCTCGCCGCCGGCGCCGCCGGCCCCGCCGTTGCCGACGAGCAGGCCACCGCTGCCTCCGGCCCCGCCAGCGCCCCCATCGCCGTTTTGTCCGAATCCGCCGCTGCCGCCCGCACCGCCGTTGCCAAGAAAACTTGCGGCGCCACCGGCTCCGCCGCCGCCGCCGTCGTCGTCGCCGGTGCCGCCGGCTCCGCCGTTGCCGCCCGCCCCGAACAACAGTCCGGAGTCGCCGCCAGCCCCGCCCGCACCACCGGTTGCACTATCAAAGCCGAGGCCGCCGGCCCCTCCCGCGCCGCCGCTGCCGAACAGCGACCCGGCGTTGCCGCCAGCCCCGCCAGCACCTCCGCCGATGTCGCCCAATCCACCTGCCCCGCCCGCACCGCCCGGACCACCGAGCAGGCCCGCCGCGCCGCCTACTCCGCCGACACCCCCGGACGCACCGGGACCGCCGGTGCCGCCGGAACCTCCGTGACCGCCGCCGGCGCCGAGCAGCCCGGCCAGCAGCCCCCCGGTCCCACCGGCACCGCCGGCCCCTCCGGTGAAGCCAGCTCCAAACGTGCTTCCACCGGAACCGCCGAGCCCGCCCGCACCCAGCAGCCCGCCGGCCCCACCGGTCCCGCCGGACCCACCGGCAGCGATCAGTGAGTCGCCGCCGGCTCCACCGGCGCCACCGCTACCGAACAGCCAGCCACCGGACCCACCGGCCCCACCAGCCCCGCCACTCCCACCGGCCCCACCAGCGCCGCCGACGCCAATCAGCCCAGCGACCCCACCGGCGCCGCCGGGCAATCCCGCGGCACCCGAGCCGCCGGCCCCACCGTCACCGAGCAACCATCCACCCGGTGCCCCGGCGGCCCCGGTGCCCGGAGTTCCATTGGCGCCGTTGCCGATCAACGGGCGCCCGGTCAGTGCCAGGAAAGGCGCGTTGATTGCGGTGAGCAGCGGGTCGCTAATCGAGGCCGCGCTGGCCGCCTCCGCCCTGGCGTAGGCCCCGGCACCGGCGGTCAACGCGCGCACGAACTCGGCATGAAACGCGCCAGCCTGCGCACTGAGTCCCTGATAGGTCTGTGCGTGGGCGGAAAGCAGGGCCGCGATCGCTGCCGACACCTCATCGTTTGCCGCGGCCACGATCTGCGTGGTTGGGGCCGCCGCGGCAGCATTGGCCGCCCCCAGCATCGAGCCCACGTTCGCCAAGTCCGCGGCCGCCGTCCCCAGCACCTCGGGCACCGCAATCACAAAGGACATGAGACACCTCCCAAACCGGCTGGCCCGAACCCCGCTAGCGTCCGAGCACCCTCGCCGTCGGCAACCCCACCGTATCCCCGCGCCGGGCACGGCATCCCCGATATCGAGCAACTGTTGGCGTCGCGGCTGAGCCGCCTCAGGCGGTGAGTAGCGGTGCGATCCAGGAAAGTTCGGCGGGCAACTGCGCGCTCCAGAACCCGCCGTTGTGCCCACCAGGTGAGAAACCACCCGCCGGTGGGTTGGGTAGTTGAGCCACAAACTGTTTGGTCGCCGCGTAGAACGGATCGCTGTCCCCGCAATCCACGCGGATGGGGATCGACCCGAGCGCGGGCACCCCGAACACGGAGTTCGCCGACCAATCGTCAGCGCCGTCAAATGAGCCGGGGGCAACCGCGCCGGGGGACAGCCACAAGGCCGGGCTCACCGCGCAGATCGCCGCGGTGCGGGCCGGCCCCAGTCGGCTGCCGAGCAGCAACGCGCCGTAGCCGCCCATTGACCACCCGAGGAACGCAACTCGGGAGGTGTCCAGGTGGTGAGTGTCCAGCAGCGGGATGAGCTCGTCGAGCACCATGGCCCCCGCGTCCTCGCCGGACGCCCGCTTGTGCCAGTAGCTGCCCCCTCCGTCGACAGAGACCACCGCAAACGGCGGCAGCCCGGCATCGACGGCCTGGGCCAGGCCCTGCTCGACGCCGCCGTCCATCACTCGGGTGGCGCTACCTCCCAGGCCATGCAGCGCGATCACCGGCCGCAGCGGCCCGGTCTGGCCCGGGGGCCGCGCGATCGCCCAGTTGGTCGTCTGTCCGGCACGTGCCGAGGATACGAACGAGCCCGTCACCATCGTTGGTGCCGCTGCTGCCGGGGCCGGTGGGGCGGGTTCGAGAGGTGTGGCCGGGGCCAATGGAACGCTTGTGCCAGTAGCGGGCATGGCGTCCGACGTTTTGGGTTGAATCAGCATGTCGAGCGCATATGCCGCAGCCGCACCACAAGTCGCGCTGGCGCCAAGACCGAGCACGGCGCGGCGACTCAGGATGGGCATGCCGGCCATCATGCCAGGACGTTTGACCAAAATGGCAATGCAGTACCACTTTTGCTGGCAGCATGGTTGGGCGTGACAACAGCAGCAGTTACTCCCAAGGGAGAACGTCGACGGTATGCGTTGGTAAGCGCTGCCGCCGAGCTGCTTGGTGAGGGAGGGTTGGAAGCGGTGCGCCACCGGGCGGTTGCTCGGAAGGCCGGCCTGCCGCTGGCGTCTACTACCTACTACTTCTCGTCTCTCGACGATTTGATCGCCCGCGCGGTCGAACATGTCGGGATGATCGAGGTGGCACAGCTGAGGGCACGCGTCAAGGCGCTGTCTCGGCGGCGACGGGGGTCCGAGACCACTGCTGATGTGCTGGTCGACCTGCTTGTGGGGGACGTGTCCGGTCCGGGGCTTGCTGAGCAGCTGATCTCGCGATATGAGCGCCATATCGCATGTACCCGCTTGCCCGCGTTGCGGGAAAGCATGCGTCGCAGCCTGCATCAGCGGGCCGGCGCGGTGGCTGAGGCCATCGAGCGATCGGGTCGTTCGGCATCGATCGAACTGGTGTGCACCCTGATCTGCGCGGTCGATGGTTCGGTGGTTTCCGCGTTGGTCGAGGGGCGGGATCCGCGCAACGCCGCGCTGGCCACCGTGGTCGACCTCATCGATGTGCTCGCGCCGGTAGACCAGCGAGCTGTTGGGGTCTGACGCCTCAGCGGCGGGTACGGGGTGCCGGCGCCAAGTCGGCGGGCAGCGACGGCGTCACGATGTAGCCGGTGTCGAGGTCGCCGTAGATCGTGACGGCGGTGGGGTAGTGAGTGGCGAACAGCGCCACGTAGGCGCAGACGACGGCGTCGACGGGGTCCTCTACGCGACGTAGGTCGCTTTTGGACCCTGCGGCCGACACCTGCCGACGCAGCTCAAGCCAATCGGCGTTACCGGTAACCCTCAGCGGGACTGCAGCGTGCGCGAGGCCCTCCACCTGGTCCATCAGCCGCAGCAACTCCGATTTCAGCTGGTCAACGCTGCGGCCAGGCTTGGCCTTGTACTTCAGCGTGCGCGGCAGGCGAAACAGAGCCACCGTCGCCGCATGTGGGTAGACCTCGATGGCGCGCCGCGGCGCCGCCGAAAGCGAGTCCATGTCGAGGCGCAATTCGCGCGCCAGCCGCGCGGCGCGGGGACCCATGGCGAACTCGGGCCTTCCGGTGTTGGTTGGGTGCGCGCCGGCCTCGAACCTACGAAAGTCGCGGTTGAGCATGGTCTCGGCCGGCCGCTGGCCCGTCCGGTTGGTCACCACCAGCGGTGCGTCGAACGCCACCAGGCAATCCCCCTGCACGTACGGTCGCAGCGTGGCCAGCACGGCGGCGTCGGTTCGGGCGGCGCTGGTGTGCACGAGATGACCGTCGCCGTCGACCACCGCGAGACCGGTCGGATTACGGGCGCCCCAGGCCAGGTCGACGCCCGCGAAATGCATCCGCCTAGGTTATGGCGGGTCGCGCGGGGACGCTGCGGGGCCAGCCCGGCATCCCCGTCTTCCTGTCACATCCGCCACAGTGGCCGCAGCCGGGAGGGAGGGTCGGTGTGCTCGCCTACGAGCGACAACGCATCAGCTGCGACCGTAAGCTGTGTCTTCGTGAGGACTAAGTGAGCATTCCGAACGTGCTGGCCACCCGGTACGCGAGCGCCGAGATGGTCGCAATCTGGTCGCCGGAGGCCAAGATCGTGGCGGAGCGGCGCCTCTGGATGGCTGTGCTGCGAGCACAGGTCGACCTGGGTGCGAAAGGCGCTGACATCCCCGAGGACGCGATCGCCGACTACGAGCGGGTGCTCGACGATGTGGACTTGGCCTCGATCGCCGCCCGGGAACGCGTGCTGCGCCACGACGTCAAGGCCCGCATCGAGGAATTCAACGCGCTGGCTGGCCATGAGCACGTGCACAAGGGGATGACCAGCCGCGACCTCACCGAGAATGTGGAGCAGCTGCAGATCCGACGGTCACTGGACGTCGTATTCGCCCATGGGGTGGCGGTGGTGGCGCGGCTTGCCGAGCGGGCCGTGGCCTATCGCGATCTGGTCATGGCCGGCCGTAGTCACAATGTGGCGGCGCAGGCCACCACCTTGGGCAAGCGGTTCGCCTCGGCGGCGCAAGAGACGCTGACCGCGTTGGCCAGGCTGCGGGAGTTGATCGACCGTTACCCACTGCGCGGCATCAAAGGCCCCATGGGCACGGCGCAGGACATGCTCGACCTTGTGGGCCACGATGCGGCGGCGCTGGCCGAAGTCGAGCGTCGTGTGGCCGACCTTTTAGGTTTCGCAACGGTTTTGACGAGCGTCGGTCAGGTCTATCCGCGTTCGCTGGATCATGATGTGGTGTCGGCGCTGGTGCAGCTTGGAGCGGGGCCGTCGTCACTGGCACACACCATCCGACTGATGGCGGGCCACGAGCTTGTCACCGAGGGTTTCGCTGCGGGGCAGGTTGGTTCGTCGGCCATGCCGCACAAGATGAACACCCGCAGTTGCGAACGGGTCAACGGGTTGCAGGTTGTGCTACGCGGCTATGCCTCGATGGTGGCCGAGCTGGCCGGCGCGCAGTGGAACGAGGGCGACGTGTTCTGCTCGGTGGTGCGCCGGGTTGCGTTGCCGGACAGCTTCTTTGCTATTGACGGGCAGATCGAGACCTTCTTGACCGTGCTGGACGAATTCGGGGCTTACCCCGCGGTGATCCAACGTGAACTGGACCGCTATTTGCCGTTCCTGGCCACCACCAAGGTGTTGATGGCCGTGGTGCGCGCGGGGATGGGTCGCGAGTCCGCCCACCACGTCATCTCGGAGCACGCGGTGGCGACGGCGCTGGCCATGCGGGAACATGGCGCCGAGCCCGACTTGCTGGACCGGTTGGCCGCCGATCCGCGGCTGCCCCTGGACCGAGCGGCGCTGGACGCGGCGCTGGCCGACAAGAAGGCCTTCACCGGTGCTGCTGGCGACCAGGTCGACCAGGTGGTCGCCGGTGTCGACAAGCTCGTGGGCCGCTACCCGGAGGCCGCAAAGTACACCCCAGGAGCGATTCTATGACCGTCCTCGGCGCGCTCGCGGGAATCGACTTCACCGATCTGGACAACTTCGCCCATGGATTTCCGCACGAGCTGTTCTCCCTGCACCGTCGTGAGGCGCCGGTCTACTGGCACGAGCCGACCGACAACACCCCGGACGGCGAGGGTTTCTGGTCGGTCGCGACGTACGCGGAAACGCTTGAAGTGTTGCGCGATCCGGCGACGTACTCCTCGGTCACCGGAGGCGAGCGCCAGTTCGGCGGCACGCTGTTGCAGGACCTAGCCATCGCGGGCCAAGTGCTCAACATGATGGACGACCCGCGGCATTCGCAGATTCGGCGCCTGGTCAGCTCCGGGTTGACGCCACGGATGATTCGTCGCGTCGAAGACGACCTGCGAGCCCGCGCGCGTCGGCTGTTGGACTCGGTGGTGCCAGGCGAACCGTTCGACTTCGTGGTTGAGATCGCTGCCGAACTTCCGATGCAGATGATCTGCATTCTGTTGGGAGTTCCTGAGTCCGAACGGCATTGGCTGTTCGAGGCGATCGAGCCGCAATTCGACTTCGGCGGCTCGCGCAAAGCGTCCGTTTCGCAGCTGGCGGTCTCGGAGAATGCCGACGCGGCCTCGCGCATGTACGACTACGGCCAGCAGTTGATCGCGTCGAAACGTGCCAATCCCACCGACGACATGCTGTCGGTCGTCGCCAACGCGGCCATCGACGACCCGAACGACAGCGATGCGACGCAAGCATTGTCGGATCTCGAACTGTACCTATTCTTCAGCTTATTGTTCAGTGCCGGTGCCGAGACGACGCGCAACGCCGTCGCCGGCGGACTGCTGGCCTTGGCCGAGCACCCTGACCAATTGCGGTCATTGCGCAACGATCTGGACTTGTTGCCGACGGCGATCGAGGAGATCGTCCGCTGGACATCGCCGTCGCCGTCCAAGCGGCGCACCGCCACGTGCGACAGCACGCTCGGCGGACAGCCGATCGAGGCTGGACAGAAGGTGCAAATTTGGGAGGGCTCGGCCAACCGCGACGCCCTCGTGTTCGAGAGGGCTGATGAATTCGACATCACCCGAAAACCGAATCCACACTTGGGCTTCGGACAAGGAGTGCACTATTGCCTGGGTGCCAATCTGGCCCGGCTGGAGTTGCGGGTGCTGTATGAAGAACTGCTGTCGCGCTTCGGTGCGGTGCGGCGGGTGGCGCCCGTCGAATGGACTCGCAGTAACCGCCACACCGGTATCCGGCACCTGGCGGTGGAATTGCGTGAGCGCTAGTGCGTGACGACGGAGTCGGGGTCATTTCTCCTCGGGTCTGATCCCGACCGCGCGCTATTCGCCGACCGGGTCGGTAATCGTGCCGCTCGAGATCATCATGATCGTGAGGGTGGGCACCAAGTCTTCGCGGTTGTCGAGCCGAGGACTAATGACGGTCGTCATGGGCCAAAATGCCCTCTTGACACAGTCCCGTGATCGCTAGCGTTGAGTTACTCGAACGGTGCACCGGGCACGCAGCTTAGCTCCGTTTCGTGATTGGCTTCCAGGAAGTGTGACGATGACCGTATTGATGACCAGGTTTCCAGGTTTTCTCGGCAGCGCCTTGCTGCCCGGCGTCGTCGCCGAAGCTGACGTGCGTGGGCGGATGGCCGCGGGAATACCGCCCACCATCTACCGCCCTTCGATTGTCGTCGGTGACAGTCGCTCGGGAAAGACGCAAAATTCCACGGACAGCTTGCGCGAGCACCCAGGGGTCAGCTCCGCCGCGATGTTCTAGCTGCGGATCGTTGATGTTAGGGAAGGTAGTGGAATGTGGATAAAGCTCCATCGTCGTCTGGTGGTACTTGTGGTAGCCGCTCTGGTCGCGAGTGCCGCCGTGATCATCACGCTCTTGCATCCTTTTGACGCCCCTACCCACGATGCGGTTGCGCATAGCGGAAAGGGTTCGATCGCCGCTGCGCGGCCCGTACCTCCGGTCCCGCCGAAACCCCCAATATATGGTGCGATCGCCGTCGCCGAGACCGGCGCTGCAGGACAATCGTGGGGCTATCGAACTCGAGCGCTGGCGGAGACCGAGGCGCTGCGCCAGTGCAACCACGACACCTGCAGAGTGTTCAGCGTTTTCACGAAGTGCGGCGCCATCGCCCACGACGGCACTCATTACCATGGCGGGGTCGGACGCTCGCGCCAGGCGGCAGAACTGGATGCGACGACCAGGCTCGGCGGCGGATGGATCGTGACCTGGGTGTGCCACTAGGGCAGTAGGGCCGCGGTTCGCCGACGATGCTTGCGCGATGGCTCGGGCTAGCCATATCGCAGCGATTGCGTGAGAAACGACAAGCTATCCCTTGACCTGTTATCTAGATGTCGAATCAGGTCAGAGGGCGCCGACAACGGCCGTTCTTAGAATCCGCCCAGCGTGGGTCCGAGTCCCGCCGGGGGCACGGTGTTTGTGCAGTTAGAAGGCGGTCTCTGGTCGTTAGGACGGCTTTGAGTGAGGGCCGGTGACCCGCCGATACACCCCTTCAGCAGCACTTCAGACAAGTCACTCACTGGACCGGCCAATCGCCACCATACAACTGGCCAACCGAATCCTTGACACAGAGAGGCGCCAATTAAGCGGCGGTTCCGCCGGCACCGCCGGCACCGCCGGTGCCACCCGTACTGCCGACCCCGCTGCCTCCGTCGATGCCTGGGTCGCCGTCACCGCCGCGACCGTCACCGCCGTCACCGCCGTCACCGCCGGCACCGCCGGCACTGTTGCCGGAGTTGGTGCCGCCGTTGCCTCCGTTGGCGCCGTTGGCGCCGTTGGCCCCGGACCCGGTGCTGCTGGCGCCGCCGTCACCACCGTCCCCGCCGAGACCGCCGAAACTGCCGAGGGCATTGGCGCCGCCGTTGCCGCCGGCGGCGGCCGCGCCGGCAGCCCCGGCGACCCCGTCGCTGGCTCCGCCGTTACCGCCGTCACCACCGCTACCGCCGATACTGCTGCCGGTGGTGTTGTCGTCGCGGCCATCAGCGGCGAGGCCGCCGGTGCCGCCGTTACCGCCGGCGGTGGCACCGAATCCGCCATCACCGCCGCCACCGCCGTCACCGCCGACACTGGTGCCGGAGTCGGCGCCGGGGGTGCCGCCGTTGGCGCCGTTGGCGCCGTTGGCGCCGGCCCCGGTTGTGCTGGCGCCGCCGCGACCACCGTCACCGCCGCGACCACCCTGACTGAGGACGGCGTTGGCGCCGCCGTTGCCGCCGTCGGTGGCCGCGCCGGCGGCCCCGGCGGCCCCGTCGCTGGCTCCGCCGTTACCGCCGTCACCGCCGCGACCGCCGAAACTGCCGGCGGTGGTGTTGTCGTCGCGGCCATCAGCGGCGAGGCCGCCGTTGCCGCCGTCGCCGCCGGCGGTGGCCCCGAATCCGCCGTCACCGCCGTCACCGCCGTCACCGCCGAAACTGCTGCTGCCGGAGTTGGCGCCGGGGGTGCCGCCGTTGCCGCCGTTGGCGCCGTTGGCGCCGGCCCCGGTGGTGCTGGCGCCGCCGTCACCGCCGTCACCGCCGCGTCCACCGAAACTAGATAATCCGGCGTTGGCGCCGCCGTTGCCGCCGTCGGTGGCGGCGCCGGCAGCCCCGGCGGCCCCGTCGCTGTCGCCGCCGTTACCGCCGTCACCACCGCGACCGCCGACACTGTTGCCGCTGGTGGTGTCGTCGCCGCCGTCAGCGGCCAGCCCGCCGTCACCGCCGTCGCCGCCGGCGGTGGCCCCGAACCCGCCGTCACCGCCAGAACCGCCGCCACCACCCTCACTGCTGCCGGAGTTGGCGCCGGCGGTGCCGCCGTTGCCGCCCGTCGCGCCGTTGGCGCCGGCCCCGGTGGTGCTGGCGCCGCCGTCACCGCCGTCACCGCCGCGACCAGCGCGACTGACTAGGGTGTTGTCGCCGCCGTTGCCGCCGTCGGTGGCGGCGCCGGCAGCCCCGGCGACCCCGTCGCTGTCGCCGCCGTTACCGCCGTCACCGCCGCGACCGCCGAGACTGTCGCCGCTGGTGTTGTCGTCGCGGCCATCAGCGGCCAGCCCGCCGGTACCGCCGTCGCCGCCGGCGGCGGCCCCGAATCCGCCGTCACCGCCAGAACCGCCATCACCGCCGACACTGCTGTTGGAGTCGGCGCCGGGGGTGCCGCCGTTGCCGCCCGTCGCGCCGTTGGCGCCGGCCCCGGTGGTGCTGGCGCCGCCGTCACCGCCGTCACCGCCACGACCACCCTGACTGAGGACGGCGTTGGCGCCGCCGTTGCCGCCGTCGGTGGCGGCGCCGGCAGCCCCGGCGACCCCGTCGCTGTCGCCGCCGTTACCGCCGTCACCGCCGCGACCGCCGATACTGCCGCCGGTGGTGTTGTCGTCGCGGCCATCACCGGCCAGCCCGCCCGTGCCGCCGTCGCCGCCGGCGGTGGCCCCGAATCCGCCGTCACCGCCAGAACCGCCATCACCGCCGACACTGTCGTTGGAGTTGGCGCCGGGGGTGCCGCCGTTGCCGCCCGTCGCGCCGTTGGCGCCGGCCCCGGTGGTGCTGGCGCCGCCGTCACCGCCGTCACCGCCGCGACCACCCTCACTGCTGGCGGCGTTGGCGCCGCCGTTGCCGCCGTCGGTGGCGGCGCCGGCAGCCCCGGCGACCCCGTCGCTGTCGCCGCCGTTACCGCCGTCACCGCCGCGACCGCCGACACTGTTGCCGCTGTTGTTGTCGCGGCCATCAGCGGCCAGCCCGCCGGTACCGCCGTCGCCGCCGGCGGTGGCCCCGAATCCGCCGTCACCGCCAGAACCGCCACCACCGCCGAAACTGCTGTTGGAGTTGGCGCCGGGGGTGCCGCCGTTGCCGCCGTTGGCGCCGTTGGCGCCGGCCCCGGTGGTGCTGGCGCCGCCGTCACCGCCGTCACCGCCGCGACCACCCTGACTGCTGGCGGCGTTGGCGCCGCCGTTGCCGCCGTCGGTGGCGGCGCCGGCAGCCCCGGCGACCCCGTCGCTGTCGCCGCCGTTACCGCCGTCACCGCCGCGACCGCCGACACTGTTGCCGCTGGTGTTGTCGTCGCGGCCGTCAGCGGCCAGCCCGCCGGTGCCGCCGTTGCCGCCGGCGGTGGCCCCGAACCCGCCGTCACCGCCGGAACCGCCATCACCGCCGATAGTGAAGCGGGAGCCGGTGCCGGGCGTGCCGCCGTTGCCGCCCGTCGCGCCGTTAGCGCCGGCCCCGGTGCTGCTGGCGCCGCCATCACCACCGTCACCGCCGCGACCACCCTGACTGCTGGCGGCGTTGGCGCCGCCGTTGCCGCCGGCGGTGGCCGCGCCGGCAGCCCCGGCGACCCCGTCGCTGTCGCCGCCGTTACCGCCGTCACCGCCGCGACCGCCGGTGCTGGTGCCGGTGGTGTTGTTGTCGCGGCCATCAGCGGCGAGGCCGCCGTTGCCGCCGTCGCCGCCGGCGGTGGCCCCGAATCCCCCGTTACCGCCGGAACCGCCGTCACCGCCGAGAGTGCTGTTGGAGTTGGCGCCGGGGGTGCCGCCGTTGCCGCCGTTGGCGCCGTTGGCGCCGGCGCCGGTGGTGCTGGCGCCGCCGTCACCGCCGTCACCGCCGCGGCCCCCCTGACTGCTGGCGGCGTTGGCGCCGCCGTTGCCGCCGTCGGTGGCCGCGCCGGCGGCCCCGGCGACCCCGTCGCTGTCGCCGCCGTTGCCGCCGTCACCGCCGCGACCGCCGACACTGGTGCTGCTGGTGGTGTCGCGGCCATCAGCGGCGAGGCCGCCGTTGCCGCCGTCGCCGCCGGCGGTGGCCCCGAATCCGCCGTCACCGCCGGAACCGCCGGCACCGCCGGAACTGCCGGCGGAGTTGGCGCCGGGGGTGCCGCCGTTGCCGCCGTTGGCGCCGTTGGCGCCGGCTCCGGTGGTGCTGGCGCCGCCGTCACCGCCGTCACCGCCGCGACCGCCGAAACTGCCGAGGGCGTTGGCGCCACCGTTGCCGCCGGCGGTGGCCGCGCCGGCAGCCCCGGCGACCCCGTCGCTGTCGCCGCCGTTACCGCCGTCACCACCGCGACCGCCTACACTGCTGCCGCTGGTGGTGTCGTCGCCGCCGTCGGTGGCCAGACCGCCAGCCCCGCCGTGACCGCCGGCGCTGCCACCGAATCCCCCGTCGCCGCCAGAACCGCCGGCACCGCCGAAACTGCTGCCGGAGTTGGCGCCGGCGGTGCCGCCGTTGCCGCCCGTCGCACCGTCGGCCCCGGTCCCGGTGGTGCTGGCGCCGCCGTCACCACCGTCACCGCCGCGACCAGCGCGACTGACTAGAGTGTTGGCGCCGCCGTTGCCGCCGGCGGTGGCGGCGCCGGCGGCCCCGGCGACCCCGTCGCTGTCGCCGCCGTTGCCGCCGTCACCGCCGCGACCACCGAAACTGCTGCCGCTGGTGTTGTTGTCGCGGCCATCAGTGGCCAGACCGCCAGCTCCACCGTCACCGCCGGCGCTGCCACCGAATCCGCCGTCACCCCCAGAACCGCCGGAACCACCGAAACTGCTGCCGGAGTTGGCGCCGGGGGTGCCGCCGTTGCCGCCGTTGGCGCCGTTGGCGCCGGCTCCGGTGGTGCTGGCGCCGCCGTCACCGCCGTCACCGCCGCGACCAGCGAAACTTCTGTCGGCGTTGGCGCCGCCGTTGCCGCCGTCGGTGGCCGCGCCGGCAGCCCCGGCGACCCCGTCGCTCGCCCCGCCATTCCCGCCGTCACCACCGCGACCACCGACACTGTCGCCGGTGGTGTTGTCGCCGCGGCCATCAGCGGCCAGACCGCCGGTCCCGCCATCACCGCCAGCGATGCGCCCGAATCCGCCGTCGCCGCCAGAACCACCGCTACCACCGAGACTGCTGCCGGAGTTGGCGCCGGCGGTGCCGCCGCTGCCGCCCGTCGCACCGTCGCCCCCGGTCCCGGTGGTGCTGGCGCCGCCGCCACCGCCGTCACCGCCGCGACCACCGAAACTTTCGACGGCGTTGTCGCCGCCCCTGCCGCCATCACCGCCGCGACCGCCGACGCCGCCGTCACCGCTGATCGCACCACCAGCACCACCGGTACCGCCGTCACCACCGCGACCACCGAGACTGTTGCCGGCGGTGCCGTTGGCCCCAGCCCCGCCGGCTCCGCCGGCCCCACCATCGCCGACCAACCCACCAGCACCGCCGTCGCCGCCGGCGCCGCCGGTGGTGGCGGTGTCGCCGATGATGGCGAGGCCATCAGCACCGTTGCCGCCGTTGCCGCCGTTACCTCCACTGGTGGGAGTCTGTCCAATTGCGCCATTCGCACCGATAAGACCGCCACGGCCACCGGCGCCGCCAGCCCCCGGGTTGCCACCATCACCGCCGTCACCGCCGCGACCGGCATTGATCGCCATGTCGCCGCCGGCGCCGGTACCGCCGTCACCACCGACGCCACCGGAACCACCCGTACCGCCAGCACCGAACAACAATCCACCGTTACCGCCGGCCCCACCGATCCCACCGGGAGAGCCGTCAGCACCAGCCGCCCCCGCTGCAGCGCTGTTACCGCCGGCGGCGCCGGCCGCGCCGGCCCCGCCCGCTCCACCGTTGCCGATCAACGCCGCGCTACCGCCGCCACCGCCGCTACCCGCGGCAGCACCGCTACCCCCGGCCCCGCCCGCCCCGCCGTCGCCGTAGAACAACCCGCCGCTGCCACCGGCCCCACCGCTGCCACCAACCCCGCCCGCGGCGCCGCCGGTCCCGCCGAGGCCACCGGCCCCGCCGTGACCGAACAACCCCACCGCCGCGCCGCCAGCCCCACCGAGCCCGCCGGCACCGAGGGTGCCCAGCCCGCCGAGCCCACCGGCACCGCCATTGCCCAGTAGCCACCCACCGGCCCCACCGGCACCGCCCGCCATGCCCATGACGCCCGTCCCGCCGGCCCCACCGCGACCACCATGGCCGATCAACCCCGCAGCCCCACCAGCCCCGCCAACCTGCCCGGGCGCCCCGGACCCGCCGGCCCCGCCATTACCGAACAAAATCCCACCGGCCCCGCCGGCAGCCCCGGTACCGGGAGCCCCGTCGGCGCCGTTACCGATCAACGGGCGCCCCAACAAGAATTGGGTGGGGGCGTTGATGACCGCGAGCACGTCCTGCTCGATGCTTTGCGCCGACGCGTTGAGCGCCTCGGCGCTGGCATAGGCCTCGCCAGCGCTGGTAAGCGCCTGCACGAACTGCTGATGAAACTGTGCCACCTGGGTGCTGAGCAGTTGGTAGTCGCGGGCGTGAGCGGAAAACAGCGCCGCGATGGCCGCCGACACCTCATCGCTGCCGGCGGTCAACACCGCCGTAGTGTCGGCCGCCGCGGCGACATTAGCCGCGCTGATGGTCCAACCAAGACCGGTCAAATCCGTTGCCGCTGTAGCGATAACCTCCGGCGCCGCGATCACCCAAGACATCCGATACCTCCCACCACGTCCGTGGCCACGCCCACAAACCGACCCGCGCACAACCGGTTTGCGCTGAAAACCGACACACGCCACGACACCACCGAACCGAGGCAGCAAATCGGGGCGGCCCTACTAGCACCGTCGGTGCCGTCACCCACGGCACTGGCGACCGTAACTCCCATGGCATCGAATAGTCCAGCGCCGAGCGGTGATTCGATGGTCATGTTCGTACTGTGGCGTATCTGCTACGACGCGCTGAAGTGGGGTTTCTCGGTCTTGGGCCGCTGGTCTGGCTAATCTATTCTTCGCTGGTGAATTTGGTGTGCCGCCGCTACCGTTTGATCCGTGATCTGCTCTCCACTGTTGTCACCGCCTCGGGCAAGATGCTCGGCGAGTAATCCGCGATGACCTCGTGGTCGGGCTCATAGTCGGGGGCGCTGCCAGGAGGCCACGAAAGGTAGGTTCACGCCTGCAACGTTTCGCAGTCGCTGCCTTGTGCGCCGCCGATCTCGGTGGATTCGGACCACGAGTCCTCCGATTCCTATCTCTTGGCCGTCGTACCGACTGGTAGCATCTAATGTGCTACCATATTGGAAATGAAGGTTATTGGGGTTCGAGAGCTGCGGCAAAACGCTAGCAAGTACCTGGCTCGGGTTGCGGCGGGTGAGGAACTGGAGGTGACGATGCGTGGCCGGTTGGTCGCGCGGTTGGTTCCGGTCACCGCTACTGAGCGCACCCGAGACGGCCTCATAGCCAGGGGCGCAATGAGGCCGGCGCGCCGCCGTGGCGGTCTCGCCTCGGTCGACGCTGAGAGTCTGCCGCGGCGGAATCTGAGTGCGGTCCTGGCCGAGGTGCGTGCGGACCAATGATCTATATGGACACCTCGGCCCTGGTGAAGCTGATTGTCCACGAGGCCGAGTCGGTGCATCTTAGGCGATGGCTGGCTGACGCAGAGGATCATGACCATGTGACGAGCGCGGTGGGCCGCGTGGAGCTGATGCGAACTGCTCTCCGCAGCGGGGATACCGAGATCGTCGCCAACGCTCAGCGCATTTTGGGCGAGGACCTCGACATTCTTGCCGTCACTGACGAAGTGATCGCGATGGCCGAAACGATCGGACCAGACTCGCTGCGCTCTCTCGACGCCATTCATCTCGCGTCTGCAACGCAACTCGGTGACGCGCTCACCACGGTTGTGGCCTACGACAACAGGCTGATCGAGCGCTGTCGCGATCTCGACTACCCAGTCGAAAGCCCGGGAGCAGGCCGGTAAATGCATCTCGTGACATTAGAAAGTCAAGCGGCTAGATCGAGTGGAGGCGGATACGCGCGGGTGTGGCCGTAGCCGGTCGCGATGTTGAGGCAGTGGTGAAGTTGTCCGAGGAGCTTGTTGAACAGGTGTCGTCGGGCTTGGTCGACCCTAAAGGAGCTGATGGCGTTCATGGGCTCGGCCCCACGATTGACGTATGGGCATTGGATTGCGATCGCCATAACGTGTGGTGGGAAACCAAAGTCCGGTGAAGACAAGTCGAGTTGTCTTACCCGACAGGGAGGATCGCAGTATGACGAATCGAACGGATCACTGCTTTCGCTGGGTCCTGCTCGTCGAGAGGGTGGGCTGAACGAAGGAGCCGCGTCTGGCGGATGATGATGCAGCAGAGCGTTCGCCCACCGGCTCGTGACGAGCACATTTGTCAGATCTGGTGTGATGCTGCGGACACTGGGAGGTAGGAGGCGGGCCTGGGTGCGCGCTGGGCCGCTCGGGTTGGCGGCGGCCGATCGTGGCGGCGGCGGATTTCTGCGGTCCCGCCTCTCCCGCACTGAAAGGTCTTGTCTGTCTAAGACATCCCAATTCGTCTCGGTCGTTCGGAATGGGTAATCCACTCAGCACGAGGAAGATTCGACGACAAATGCTGGATTGTCGGAGGACTTCCAGGGTGGGTTAGCGCTGAATTGGTATCAGCCGTTCGGGCCGTCCGCGCCGTCCGCGCCGGTGTTGCCGAGCAGGGATCCGCCGCCCCCACCGGCTCCGCCGTCGCCACCGGTCCCGCCGGTCCCGAAGGCCGAGGTCCCGCCGGCCCCGCCGTCCCCACCGTTACCGCCTTCGCCGATCAGATTGGCGTCGCCGCCGGCACCACCGGCACCACCGGCCCCACCATCCCCGTCGAAGCGGTCGCCGCCATTCCCGCCGGCCCCACCGGCCCCACCGGCACCGAATAATCCGGCCGCACCCCCGGCCCCTCCCGCCCCACCAGCCCCACCATCCCCGTCGAAGCTGTCGGCGCCGTTTCCGCCGGCCCCGCCGGCCCCACCGTCGCCGTACACTAACCCGCCGGTGCCGCCGGCGCCGCCGGCCCCACCGGCCTCGTCGCCGGTGCCGCCGGCGCCACCAGCTCCGCCCGCCCCACCGGCCCCGATCAGCCCAGCGGCACCGCCGGCACCACCCAGCCCACCTGAGGCGGGGGATACCTGGCCGCCGATCCCGCTCACCCCGCCGGCCCCGCCGGCCCCACCGTCGCCCCACAACAGCCCGCCGCGGCCGCCGGCCCCACCATCGCCGCCAAAGAAGCCGGTACCAAAACCAGCCGCGCCGGCCCCACCGGCCCCGCCAGCCCCGCCAGCGCCGACCAACCCAGCCGCCCCGCCGCCACCAGCATCCCCGCCATCGCCGCCGCTTAAGGTGGATCCGCCGTCCCCGCCGATGCCACCGGCACCAGACAACCAGCCGCCTCGCCCGCCGACGCCCCCGTCGCCGCCGGCGCTAACAACATTGATACCGGTGGCGTTTCCGCCGGCCCCGCCGGCCCCGCCGACCCCGAACAACCCGGCGGCACCACCGGCGCCACCGAGCCCCGCATCACCGCCGACGGTGGTATTGCCTCCGGCCCCGCCGGCTCCACCATTGCCATACAACAGCCCGCCGGCACCGCCGGCCCCACCGGCCAAGCCCGAGCCCACCCCGCTGCCGCCGGCTCCGCCGTTACCGATCAGCCCGGCATCACCACCGGCCCCGCCGGGCCCGCCGGCCCCGCCGTTTCCGTACAGCAACCCGCCGGCCCCACCGGCTTGCCCCGGCGCCGTCCCGTTGGCGCCGTCGCCGATGAGCGGGCGCCCCAACAACGCCAAGCTGGGCGCGTTGATCGCGCCCAACACGTCTTGTTGCACGGCCGCCAACGGCGATGCGTTGGCCGCCTCGGCCGCGGCGTACGCGCCGCCGGCACCGGTGAGGGCCTGCACAAACTGGGCGTGAAACCCCGCCATGCGTGTGCTGAGCGCCTGATAGGCCTCTGCGTGGGCGGAAAACAGTGCCGCTACCGCCGCCGACACCTCATCGGCACCGGCGGCCAACACCCCCGTCGTCGGCACCGCGGCAGCCTCATTGGCCGCATGCAGCGTCGAGCCGATGCCTACCAAATCTGTTGCCGCGGAAGCTACCACCTCGGGGACCGCCACCACATACGACATCGCTAGCCTCCCACCGGTCTGGTCATCGTCGATACACCAGGGGCGAACATCAAGGCTATCGCCGTACCGCCGCCCGCACACCATGTCCGCCAGCCGACCCGACGACACCCGCTCACCCAGCGCCGCGACAACATGGTGTGCAACCTACAAACTCTGCTCCAACCCCGGCGCAAAATATCCTGGCTACAGGGCGAACTGCCCAGCAGGACCAGTCCTACAGTGCATAGTGCACAGTGCACAGTGCACACCCGCCCCGAGGATCTTCGCTGTCTCCGGCCTCGGCCAGCATGGTGAGCAACTGGCTGAAACCGGCTGCGCCGGTGGCTATTTTCGCGTCGGTGATGACTTGTCCGGTGTGTTCGATGATCGCGGCATCATGGCGGGATTCGCCCCAGTCGATGCCACAGAACGGCGTCGTCATGGTCCTCCTTGCTCATTGTGGTGGTGGTACGTCGCGAGTCTTCGCGGGGTTGCCCGGCGACCTAATCGCGGCACTCGCTGGTCCGTCACCTCGTTGGCCATCTCGCAACCCCAGCTCACCGCAGGATCTCGTTCTGTCGAAGAGCTCGGGGCTCCGGGACAACGGGAGATCCCTCCTGCGGCAGGCTCGGACAACGACATCCCAGCACTACAGGTCGGCGATCCCCTCTGGGCGCGCCGAACTTCAGCGACGCAGCACGCACCGGGACGAAACAGGCGCCACCCAGCAAAGACCCGCACAGTGGCTTCGGCTGGGTTTCGTCTGGTTTTGTGTGGTGGAGGCGAAACTGTTGATCCAGGATCGATCGGATTCGCGCCCAACCCGATACGATTCCCTGGGTAGTGGGGTGTATCGCGGTCGCGGGCACTTCCTGGCCTGAGCAACTCAACGAGCTTTGGGCGCTGCAGGCGCCGAGAGGTGTTCGGGCCGAAAACATTTCAAGGCGAAGTGATTCGGCTTGCAGAGAACCTCTCTCGGGAGACCTTGGACAACGGTGCCCTAAACCGGAACGCGGAGTTTGGCGCTATGGCAGATGACCTAATTGCGTACCTGGGAAGCGGAAATTCAGTGTCGAACGCCCGTAACCTCAACGCACTCGGTGCGGTTGTGCAAACCGGGTTCGGCGACAAAGCGGACCTCTATTGACTCGCCGAGCTGGCGGTTGCGTGGGTATTGGCCAAAGGCCAGAACCGACGGCGGGCCACGGAACAGCATCCCACACTTGGGCTTTCGGATAGGGAATGCACTGTTGCCCGGGTGCCAATCTGGCCCGGTTTGAGTTGCCGGTGTTGTTTGAAGAATTGCTGGCGCGCTTTGGCGCGGTGCGGCGGGTGGAGCCGGTCGAATGGACTCGCAGTAACCGCCACACCGGTATCCGGCACGACGTCGGGGTCATTCGTCCTCGGGTCTGATCCCGGCCGCGCGCCATTCCAGGGCGGCTAGCTCGCGAATGGTATCCGGGTCTCCGTCGCGCCACGCGCCGACCGGGTCGGCGCTGACCTCGGCCAACTTGGCGGGCGCGCGATTCATCATTGCCCGCAGCGCGAGCAGCTCTTCACCGGCCGGGGTGGCGGCAAGAGCGGTCACCGTCCGCTTGCGTCGGAAGAACCGCAGCCGAAGGAACAACCATGGGATAGCGAGCGCAAGGATCGGCGTTGCGGCGACCGCGAGCGCGAGCACCACGGCGAGCCAAGTCGCCGTGGTCGCCAGGTTATGGCCTGCTCCAGCGAGCTGGAGGGCTGCCACGCTCGCGGCCGTAATCTGCTGGCTGACTGTTTCGCCCACAACTGGGAGGAACTGAGCCCCGTACCCGGCCGACGCCAGGTTACCCGCGACACCTTGCGAGCCAATCTCTATTTGGCGGCCCGCGTCGGCGATCGCCGAGATGGCGTTGTGCACGGCCAGGCCGACGACGAGCCAGATCGTCGTCCACACGGCCACGGTGATATCGCTGAACAGTTGGGCGGCCAGCCGGACAGGTCTGGTCGAGTAGGGCAATAACTGCGATGACATACCACTGATCCCAGCACAATGGTGGCGGCGGGTTGACCGCTAGGCTGGCCCGGTGCGCCCCGCGTTGTCCGACTACCAGCATCTGGCCAGCGGCAAGGTCCGTGAGCTCTACCGGGTTGATGCCGAGCACCTACTGCTGGTCGCCAGCGATCGGATCTCGGCCTACGACTTTGTCCTCGACACCACGATCCCGGACAAAGGCCGCATCCTGACGGCGATGAGTGTGTTCTTCTTCGGCCTGGTCGACGTACCCAACCACCTGGCTGGGCCGCCGGATGATCCGCGCATCCCCGCTGACGTGCTCGGCCGCGCGCTGGTGGTGCGGCGCCTGGAGATGATGCCGGTGGAATGTGTGGCCCGTGGCTACCTGACCGGCTCGGGATTGCTGGACTACCAGGCGACCGGGATGCTCTGCGGTCACGCGCTGCCGCCGGATCTGGTCGAAGCCAGCAAGCTCGAGCAACCTTTGTTCACCCCGGCCACGAAAGCCGCGCTGGGCGATCACGATGAGAACATATCGCTTGCCCGCGTGATCGAGCTGGTGGGCGAGGCGCGGGCCCACCAGCTGCGAGACCATACGTTGCAGATCTATGTTCAGGCCGCCGACCACGCCCTGACCCGAGGAATCATCATCGCTGACACCAAGTTTGAATTCGGCGCCGACAGCGCCGGCCACGTGCTGCTGGCCGACGAAATATTCACGCCGGACTCGTCGCGGTACTGGCCGGCTGATGACTATCGGCCCGGCGTCGTCCAGACCAGCTTCGACAAGCAGTTCGTGCGTAACTGGCTCACCAGCGCGGACTCCGGCTGGAACCGAGGCAGTGACCAGCCGCCACCGCCGCTTCCAGAAGACATTATTGCCGCCACCCGGAATCGTTATATCGAAGCCTACGAGAGGATTTCGGGGCTGAATTTCGGCGACTGGATCGGCCCGAGCGCATGACGGACTCGACTATGCCACCCGCACCGCCCACCGCCAAGCGATTGGAGACTCGACGGGAGCATCACGGTGACGTCTTCGTTGACCCGTATGAATGGCTGCGCGACAAGGACAGCCCGGAAGTTATTGCCCATCTCGAGATCGAGAACGACTACGCGGATCAAACCACCGCGCATCTTGAGCCGTTGCGACAAAACATCTTCGACGAGATCAAGGCCCGCACCAAGGAGACCGACTTGTCGGTCCCGACTCGCCGCGGTGGCTGGTGGTATTACGCACGCACCTTCGAAGGCAAGCAATACGGCGTCCATTGTCGCTGCCCGGTAGCCGATCCCGACGACTGGAACCCGCCGCAGTTCGATGAGAGCACGCGCGTGCCCGGCGAGCAGCTGCTGCTCGACGAGAACGAGGAAGCCGACGGCCACGACTACTTCGCGCTGGGCGCGGCCAGCGTCAGCCTCGATGACAACCTCTTGGCATACTCCGTCGACGTCGTCGGTGACGAACGATATACCTTGCGCTTCCGAGACTTACGTACTGGCGAGAAATATCCCGACGAGATCGCCGATATTGGTGCAGGTGCGACCTGGGCTGCCGACAACCGCACCGTCTACTACACCACCGTGGACGCGGCCTGGCGCCCCGACACCGTGTGGCGCTACCAGCTGGGCTCCGGCGGACCGTCCGAGCAGGTTTACCACGAACCCGATGAACGATTCTGGTTGGCAGTGGGGCGGACCCGCAGCAACGCCTACGTACTGATCGCGGCAGGGTCGGCGGTCACTTCTGAAGTTCGCTACGCCGATGCCGCCGACCCCGCCGCAGAATTCACCATCGTGCTGCCGCGCCGTGACGGGGTTGAATACTCGGTGGAGCACGCCCCCCGCGTTGGCGTCAGTGGCCAGGACCGGTTCCTGATCCTGCACAACGACGACGCGGTCAACTTCACGCTGGTCGAAGCCCCGGTCGACGATCCGGCGCACCAACACACCCTGATCCCGCACCGTGCCGACGTCCGGCTCGACGGGGTCGATGCGTTTGCGGATCATTTGGTGGTCAGCTATCGGCGTGAAGCGTTGCCTCGGGTTCAAGTGTGGCCCGTCGACGTCGACGGCGGCTACGGAGATCCCGAGGAGATTTCGTTCGACTCGGAGCTGATGTCAGCCGGCCTGGGGTCGAATCCGAACTGGAATTCGCCCAAATTACGAATCGGCGCAGGATCTTTCGTTACTCCGATACGGATCTACGACATCGACCAGGTGACCGGTGAACGGACACTGCTGCGCGAGCAGCCGGTACTGGGCGACTACCGGCGCGAGGACTACGTCGAACGGCGCGACTGGGCATACGGCGACGACGGGACCCGGATCCCGGTCTCGATCGTGCATCGTGCTGGAATCGAACTCCCAGCTCCAGCAATGCTTTACGGTTACGGTGCCTACGAGATCTGCGAGGATCCGCGGTTTTCCATCCCACGACTATCGCTGCTCGATCGCGGGATGGTTGTCGTCGTTGCGCATGTTCGCGGCGGAGGCGAGATGGGCCGCCTGTGGTACGAACGCGGCAAAATGCTGGAAAAGAAGAACACTTTCACCGACTTTGTCGCCGTCGCGAAGCATCTGATCGACGTGGGCCTGACCCGACCGCAGCGGCTGGTGGCCATGGGAGGCTCCGCGGGCGGTCTGCTCATGGGCGCCGTCGCCAACATGGCGCCGGAACTGTTCGCCGGAATCCTTGCACGGGTGCCGTTCGTCGATCCGCTCACTACCATCCTGGATCCCTCGCTGCCGTTGACCGTCACCGAATGGGACGAATGGGGCAATCCGCTCAGCGACCGCGACGTGTACACGTACGTGAAATCGTATTCACCATACGAAAACGTCACTGCCCAAAGGTATCCGGCCATCCTGGCGATGACGTCCCTGAACGACACCAGGGTCTACTATGTGGAGCCCGCGAAGTGGGTTGCTGCATTGCGCCACGCCAATACCGACGGCAACCCAGTCCTCTTGAAAACCCAGATGCACGCGGGGCACGGGGGAATCAGCGGTCGCTACGAGCGGTGGAAGGAAACCGCGTTCCAGTATGCCTGGTTGCTTGCCGCCGCCGATGCCGACCAGGACGGCGGCGAGAACGCCGACCCAGCCGGTGCCGTGGACGCGGGACCGACACCGTGAGGTAGATCCAGCGTCGCTGCGGAGGAACGATCCGGTTCAGGGCGCTGGCGTCTTCGGTAGAAATGTCGCCGGGATGAGGGACGATAGCGTCAGGGCGGTCGCCACTCCGAACGCCAACCCGTAGGAGTGTGAAAGGTCTTGCAGCACCATGCTCGCGAGATCTGGATCAAGTGTCTGCTGTGGCGTTGCCCCTGACAACGCGACGGTCCCGGCGATGGAGATGCTTTCGCTGCGAGTCAGCTGGGTGGTCAGGATCACCGACAACAGTGCCGCCCCGATCGAACCGCCCACTTGCTGATTGACGCTGATCAGGGTGGAACCGCGGGCGATCTGGTGTGGCAGCAGAGTCCGCATTGCCGTACCAGAGAGCGGCGTCATGGCGCAGCCCGTGCCCATCCCCATGGTCGCCAGACCCACCAGCAACGTCGGTAGGTAGCGCGCCTGCTCAAAGACACCGACAGTGAAGACGGCTAGTCCCGCGGCGACCAGGGCGATGCCAAGGATGACGGCCTTGCCCGGTCCCCGCCTATCCATGAAGGCACCCGCGACGGGCATGGTCACCATCGCGCCCAGGCCATGCGGGATCAAGTACAGCCCGGATTGCAGCGGGGTGAGGTGCAGTACCTGCTGGAAGTAGGTCGGGAGCAACAGCAGGGTGCCGAAGAAGGCGATGGCAAAGACAAGCAAGGTGAGATTGGCCTGCGTAACCACGACGTTGCTGAACAGGCGTAGATCGATCAGCGGGTGGTCGGCGCGGTGCAACGCATGGTGGACGAACATGGCGATCAAGAGCAGACCGACGATCGCGGGCACCAGGACGTGGCGATCGGCCGCGGTGCCGCGGCCAGGAATGGCTGACACCCCGAACAGGAAGGTGGCCAGGCCGGGCACGAGCAGCAACACGCCAAACAGGTCGAAGCTCTCAGAAGGAGCGGGACAATCCCGGGGGAACACGATTGCCGCGAAGAGCAAAGCTGCCAGCCCGAGCGGGAGGTTGATCAGGAAGATCCATTTCCAGCCGTAGGCATCGATGATCCAACCGCCCAGGATCGGCCCGCCGATCGGGCCTAGCAGCATCGGGATGCCCAAGACCCCCATGAGCCGGCCCAATCTCTTGGGGCCTGCCGCGCGAGTCAGGATCGTAAACCCGATCGGCATCACCATGCCGCCGCCAATGCCCTGTACCGCCCGAAATATGATGAGCAGCAGAATGGTTGGTGCCGCGGCGCAGAGCGCCGAGCCGAGGGTGAACGCCAGGACGGAGCCCATCCACAGCCGCTTCGTACCGAATCGGTCGGCTGCCCAACCAGCTATCGGGATGACGGTGGCCATCGCCAGCAAGTAGCCCGTCATCGTCCACCCGACGACGGCCTGGGTGGACCCGAACTGGACGATGAAGGTGTTTTGGGCGACCGTGACGATCGTGGTGTCGAGGATCGTCATCACCGAGGCCAAAGCGCAAACCCCGGCGATCCGTAACATCCGGGCGTCGAGGTGGTCGACGTAGCTATGTGCTCCGGGGCTCGACTGCCTCGGATCGATGTTGCCGGGTGCCGGATCTGCCGGTACGGAACGCGCCTCATCCATGGCGCTGCTGAGCATATCGATACCGTCCGTCAGCGGCGGTGCAGGGACGGCGCTCACGCGGGAAATCCGGTGGCCAGCAGCCTCGATGGCGCCTGGCCAACCATCGCATACACGCCCACCAATGCCAGGCAACGGCCCTGCTGAGGGCCGATATCCGCTGGTTCGGGACCCGATATACGCTTGCTGTCTGCGTGTTCTTCACTATCACGACACCTGGGATCGGGAAACTACAAGTGTGTCTGGAAAACTGATCGTCTCGGTCTCGGGGATAGGGGAGCGGACCCTGGCCGATGTCGACGCATTCTGCGCGCAAATGGATGCCCGCTCGGTGCCGGTGTCGTTGCTGGTGGCCCCCCGGCTCAGTGGCGATTACCGGCTGGACCGCGACCCGCACACCGTCGAGTGGCTCAGCGAGCGACGCGCCGGCGGCGACGCTCTGGTGATGCACGGCTACGACGAAGCAGCCACCAAGAAGCGTCGCGGTGAGTTCGCGACGCTGCACGCCCACGAGGCCAATCTGCGGCTCACGGCCGCCGACCGAGTGCTCGAGCACCTCGGGCTGCGCACCCGGCTGTTCGCGGCGCCCGGTTGGCTGGTGTCTCCCGGAGTCGTCAAAGCCTTGCCAGGAAATGGATTTCGACTGCTCGCTGATTTTCACGGGGTCACCGACCTGGTGCGAAAGTCCACAGTGCGCGCCCGGGTTCTCGGCATCGGCGAAGGCTTCTTGACCGAACCGTGGTGGTGCCGGATGGTGGTGATGTCCGCCGAGCGTATCGCCCGGCGCGGCGGTGTCGTCCGCATCGCGGTTGCCGGTCGTCAGTTACGCAAGCCTGGCCCGCTGCAGGCGACGCTGGACGCCATCGACCTGGCGATGCTGCACGGTTGCACGCCCATGGTCTACCGCTGGAGTGCCGACAAGGCGGTTCTCGACGCCGCATAGGGCCGCATCCGCCAGCCTTCTTCACCACCTCCCGCTGACGAAAAGTGATCACCGACAGCGAATGTCGCTCCGCCTCGTATCGCGGAGCGCATGACCGGAGATAGGACCGAGCGCTAGAACGTGACCGCGTTTTCTTCGGGCAACACGTGGAAGTCGGCGTCGCTCATCTCGGCGAGTCGACCATAGTAGATTCCCCTCGCATCGGGGGCGATGATCGCTTGGTGGATGGGTATCGCCCGGGCCGGTGCCACCGCCCGTAGGTATTCGACGGCTTCGGAGATTTTCATCCATGGCGCCGCGGCGGGAGTGGCCAACACGTCGACGGGCTCATCAGGAACGAACAACGCATCACCGGGATGCATCAACCGGGCGGGGTGAGTGTTGTCACCAACGAGGTACGAGATGTTCTCTATTACAGGGATTTCCGGATGGATCACCGCGTGGCGCCCGCCGACGGCACGGATGGTGAGGTCGCCGACGGTCAACTCGTCACCGACCCGCACCGCCCGGCAAGGTTCGCCCAACTGCGCAGCCGTCTGTGGATCGGCGTATAGGGCGGCACCTGGGTTGCCCTCAAGCAGTGTTGGCAGGCGTGTGACGTCGACGTGGTCGGGGTGCTGGTGGGTGATCAGGATCGCGGACAGGCCGGTGATGCCCTCGAAGCCGTGCGCGAAGGTTCCCGGATCAAAGAGCATGCGGGTCTGGCCGAACTCGGCGAGGAGGCAGGAATGGCCGAAATGCGTCAGTTCCATGTCTACGATTGTGCCCTGATGGGCGCCGGACCTATGCGAGTGATTCTGGCGACGATTCTGGTCGTCGGTGCTGTCGTGACCGCGGTTGGTGCGGCGCCGCCCGCCGCAGCGGAGCCAGAGACTTGCCCGCCGGTATGCGACCGGATCCCGGCGACGGCGTGGATCAGCGCCCGGGAGGTGCCTCTGGACGCGCACTACCGCTGGCCAGCATTGGCCGGTAACGCGGTCGCGATGACCGGGACGACACCGCGCTTCCGATTTGAGCCGGTGTGCGGCACGCCGAGGTTCCCGCAGGACAGCCGCAACTCCGCGGTCGCGGGTCGGGTGACGGTGGTGCACCCCGAGGGTCAGTGGCAATTGCAGGCTCAAGTGCTGCATTGGCGGGGGGACACGGCGCAAGGTGGGGCGATCGCGGCCTCGGTGTTCGGCGCTGCCGTCACTGCGCTGCGTGCCTGCCAGCTGGGGGCGCCGCTGCAATCACCATCGGTTACCGAGGACGAACCAACGCGGATGGCCGCGGTGATCAGTGGACCGGTCATCATGCGCACCTACTTGGTTGCGCACACGTGGAGCAGCACGATCAGCGAACTCACCTTGTGGACGTCGGGGCCGCCGCAGGTGCCCTGGCCGGTGATCTCCGACGCCGAAGTGCTGGACTCCATGCTCGCCCCATTGTGCGAGGCCTACCTCGGCTCGTGCCCGTGACCTGGCGCGGCACCTGCCTGCGCTAGAGCGGGCGGCAGTCAAACTGCCCTCGGGGCACAATATTTGAGCCTGGGCACCAGTGCTTTGCCACCCGCGCGCGGATACCGTCCATACATATTCCCAGCGCAATGGCTACGATCGAGCACACCAGCGGCCGATGATGCCCGGACCGGCAGGACGACGCCATGAGCCGCTCGGCCCCACCCAACTCGCTGCTGAGGAACGGAGGATTCGATGCGGGAGCCGCATGTCCGCACCGCGCATCCGCGGGTGCGAGCGTTCGACCAGGAACGGGTCCAGGACGTCATCCGTGAGTTGCTGTGGGCGATCGGCGAAGATCCAGATCGTCCCGGGCTGGCCGGCACCCCCGCCCGCGTGGCGCGCGCGTACCGCGAGATGTTCGCTGGGCTGCACACCGAACCCGAGTCCGTCTTGAACACCATGTTCGACGAGGAACACGACGAATTGGTGTTGGTGAAGGCGATTCCGATGTACTCCACCTGCGAGCACCACCTCGTGTCGTTTCACGGCGTGGCACATGTCGGCTATATCCCGGGTGACGACGGCAGGGTGACCGGCCTGTCGAAGATCGCGCGGCTGGTCGACCTCTACGCCAAGCGGCCCCAGGTGCAGGAGCGGCTCACCAACCAGATCGCCGATGCGCTGATGAACAAACTCGATCCGCAGGGCGTGATCGTCGTCATCGAGGCCGAACACCTGTGCATGGCGATGCGCGGGGTCCGCAAGCCCGGCGCGGTGACCACGACATCTGCGGTGCGAGGTCAGTTCAAGACCAACGCCGCGTCTCGAGCCGAAGCGCTCAACCTGATTCTTCGTAAGTGAATTCGACACTCCCGTCCAGGCTTGCCTCGGCTCGTGCCCGTGAGCTGATAGCGCCGGTATCGCCGGTAGAGTTGGCGCGGAACCTGTGCCTGGCTCCCTCGTCGCGCCGAAGCGGCGCGCGTCGTCGCCGGGCGGAGCGGTCGGATCTGAGGAGGAATGCCGGTGGCCCGGGTGGTGGTGCATGTGATGCCCAAAGCGGAGATTCTGGACCCGCAGGGCCAGGCTATTGTCGGCGCACTAGGCCGGCTCGGCCATCCCGGGATCTCAGATGTCCGTCAGGGCAAGAGGTTTGAACTTGAGGTCGCAGATACAGTCGATGACTCCGCGCTCGCCGAGATTGCAGAATCGCTGCTGGCCAACACCGTGATCGAGGACTGGACAATTACCCGGGACTCGCAGTGACGGCGCGGATCGGTGTCATCACGTTTCCGGGCACACTCGACGATGTGGACGCCGCACGCGCGGCCCGGCGGGTGGGCGCCGAGGTCGTCGACCTGTGGCACGCCGACGCCGACCTCAAGGGGGTCGACGCCATCGTGGTGCCCGGCGGCTTTTCCTACGGTGACTACCTGCGGGCGGGCGCGATAGCCAGATTCGCGCCGGTCATGAAAGAAGTGGTCGGCGCGGCGAACCGAGGGACTCCGGTATTGGGTATTTGCAACGGATTTCAGGTGCTGTGCGAAGCCGGGCTGCTGCCCGGTGCGCTGACCCGAAATGTGGGACTGCACTTCATCTGCCGCGACATGTGGCTGCGTGTCGCGTCGACCTCGACGTCGTGGACATCACGGTTCGAGGTGGATGCGGATCTGCTGGTGCCGCTGAAGTCCGGCGAGGGCCGATACGTGGCACCGGAACGGACATTGGATGAGTTGGAGGCCGACGGCCGGGTGGTGTTCCGCTATCACGACAACATCAACGGTTCGCAGCGTGATATCGCCGGCATCAGCTCGGCCAACGGTCGCGTCGTCGGGCTGATGCCGCACCCCGAACACGCCATCGACGGGTTGACCGGTCCGTCCGACGACGGGCTGGGCCTGTTCTATTCAGCGCTGGACGCCGTTCTGGTCGCCTGATGGCGACCGCTTCGTCGGCTCGGAGAACCTCACCCGGCGTCGCGTAGCAACGGCGGTGCCGTCGACGGCGATTGCACAATCGGCCCCAACTCACCGAAGAAATCGATCGCGGCCGCGATGCTGCGGTCGATGAAGGCTGCCAGATCATCGCGCCGGACCGGATCCCCGAACCGCCGGGACTGCTGCACGGTAACGCCGATGCGGCTCGGGTCGGACGACCCGTGCACAACCACGGCGACCTCGGGATGCTCGCCGTTGGACGTGTCGGCGAGCTCGGCCAACCGGGCCTCGTCACTGGCGGGGAAGAAACACGGGGGAGCAACCCGAATCGTGAGCACGTCGGGCTGAGCCGGACAGATCTCCAGATGGACGTGCAGACGCCACGGGTGGGCGTTGGCGACAAAGAAGAATTCGCCATCGTGTTGGCCGCGGAAATAGCGTCGACCGCGGGTGCGCAGGTATCCCTCGATGAGGCTCGTGCTGAGCGGGTCCCCCAAAGACCTAGTCATAGACTTATATTGAGGCCGTGGCCTGGGCGCAGCGTTGGACGAGGTATATGACTTGCAAAGAATCTGTTGAGAATTGGCTGAGAACAAGGGCTCATGAGCTTCCGTGATCTGCACTACGCCGGCGAACCACTGCTGCTGCCGAATGCATGGGACGTGCCCTCCGCACTCGCCTTCTGCGATGCCGGCTACCAGGCGATTGGCACTACCAGCTTTGGGCTCGCCGCCAGTTCCGGACACCCGGACGGCGGGCGGGCGAGCAAGAGTCTGACCGTCGACCTGGCGCGTCGGCTTTCCAACCTGCCGGTCTACCTGACAGTCGACATGGAAGACGGCTACGACAAAGACCCGGACGTGGTGGCCGCGCACGTGGACCACCTCGGTGCCGACCTCGGTGTGGCTGGTATCAACATCGAGGACAGCACCGATGAGGAACTCGTCAATCCGCAGGATCTTGCGGCTAAGGTCGCCGCGATCAAGCAGCGCTGTCCGGCCGTCTTCGTCAACGCCAGGGTGGACACCTACTGGCTCGACCAGGATGCGACGGTAGCGGCCACGCTGGAACGCGCGACCGCCTATGTTGCCGCCGGCGCCGACGGAATTTTTGTGCCGGGAGCGACCAGTCCTTCCGATCTGCGTCAGTTCGCCGAGAACATTCCGGTACCGCTCAATGTGCTGGCGATACCGCAGCTCAGCCTTGCTCAGCTCGGGGAGCTGGGGGTGCGCCGGATCAGCACGGGGTCGCTGCCGTATCGGGCCGCCATTCATGCCGCGCTCGAGGTCGCCGAACGCATCCGCAATGGCGACAGTCCGCCCGCGGCGGCTGCCTATCCGTCGATGCAGGCTCGACTGGTCGAGTTCGAACGTGGGTTACCCACCGGGTGATCGGATCGCCCCCGTCCACGGCGGGTAGCGGAGGGCATCAGAGAACCGACTTGCGTGCCACCCATTCGAGCGGGGGACCAGCCCACAGCTCGTCATCGCCGGCGACCTGGGCGCGAATCTCTTCCGATGACAAAGCTTTCAGCACGGACTGGGCGATTCGCCCATACCATTGCGCGACCTCGGCGGGGTAGTCGGCGTAGCTGCCGTTTTCGCGCAGGATGGGGCCCTCCACTGTCTGGATCGGGGTGACGCCGTCGAATTCCTGTCGGTATGGCTTGCCGAGGCGGGTGGCCGTCGCTGTGTCGATCGTGGCGTCGAGCTTGACCCATCGCTGGCCGAGATAGGCCTCGCCCAGGGAATGCCACGGAAAAGGTCGTGCGAGCCCGCCCGCACCACCACCCCAGAGGGCGCGCACCTCGGGAGAGAGAAACTCCTTGTCATCGGACTGCAGTGTCTGGAAGGCAATGCGGGCGGGGACGCCGACAGCTCGGCACAGGGCGACAAACGAGCTCGCCTTGCCCATACAAAACGCGACTCCGTGCCCGATCACGTCGCTGGCGCGATCATGTCCGTGTGCGAGATAGCGAAATGACGCCAAGACGTCGTAGGGCAGGTCGCGCACGTAGTCGTAAATTCGACCGACCCGTTCGATGTCCGTTGCGCAGCCCGACACCAGGCTTTCTGCCGTCGCGCGAACCAGGGGGTGGTCAGAGTCGAGATACTCGGTAGGACCCAGAAATCGATCGTGGCCGTTGCTAGTGGTGACCGTCATGAGTTATCGCCTCCGTTTTGATCAACGGGATAATGTCCTGCCCGACAACGTGGAGGGAGTCGGACTTTGCGACGTGCGGAATCGCGAACAGGAAATGATCGACACCGCGCTCTTGGTACGCGCGGATCGCCTCCACACACTTGTCTGGCGGTCCGATAACGAGTCCGGACTCGGGAAGGGATGCGAATTCGGCGCGAATTCGGCTCTCATCGTTGGCCGACTGTGTCGGTGCCAGCAGCAGCGTCACCGACAACCGCAGATCCCGCGGGTCACGTCCGGCGGACTCGCAGGCTCGGGCGAGGAAACTCCGCCGGTCGGCTATTTGTTGCGGTGACGACCACCGCACGTTGAGACCTTGGGCGAACTTTGCCGCGATGCGCTGGACTCGGTCTCCTTCGCCGCCGACCCAGAGCGGTGGATGTGGGCGCTGCGCCGGAGGCGGGTCGCAGATTGCGCCATCGAGAGTGTAGAAGCGACCGGCATACGTGGGGTTCTCGTCGGTCCACACGGTCCGGATGACTTCTAGTGACTCCGCAAGAGCGGAGACTCGATCGCCTACCGGCGGGAACGGAATCCCGTACGCCTCGAACTCTCGCCGAAACCAACCCGCCCCCAATCCAAGGTCGAGACGTCCTTGCGAAATGACGTCCAGAGTGGCCGCCATCTTTGCTAGCACCGCAGGGTGGCGGTAGGAGTTGCACAGCACACTGGTGCCCAGACGCAGGGTGGTGGTGTCGCGGGCCAGCGCGGTCAGTGCTGTCCAGCCTTCGAGCAGGGGCAGCGATCTCGGGCGTGCGCTCCGGCCTTCCCGACCGGCTTCGCCGGCAATGCCGGCGTCCGCGACGTAGTCATCGGGACTGACCGTGAGGAAGTGGTCGCATGACCAGATGGAGTCAAACCCGTAGTGCTCGGCTGTCTGGGCGACAGCGACCATGTCGGGGTAGTTGCTGACCGCGAGGCCGTTGACCGTAAGCGCCAGGATAAGCCCCACGTGCGGGACGTTCGACGCGGGAATGTTCATGGCAATTCTGGCTTTTCGACAATTCCCGCAGCCGCGCCTGACATGGTGCGCGGTAGCGTGACGGAGAAGTGGTACCTTTCCGGTCGGTAGTGGAACACCAACACCTCCAGCGCTTTGTCGTCCTTGCTGTAGCTGGTTCGCTCAAGGACCAAGACGGGCGCGCCCTCCGCCAGGTCCAACGCTTCCGCGACCTCGGGGTTCGCGCTGGCCGCGTGGATGTCGTGGGTGGCACGGTCGATCTGCACGGCCAGTCGCTGTTCCCACATCGTGTACGTGGTTTCGGTCGCGTATGTGGTCCCCGCATCCGGGTCGTCGGCCAGCAGCGGTTTGACAGCTTGCTCCAATCCCGGTGGTAGGTACGCGGTGACCAGCGCGACGGGCTCGTCACCAGCGCGGAAACGCCGCCGAAGGCGGAGCACTTCCGATAGACCCATGGTCTCGGAGATCCGGCGTGGTGCGAAACCGGTGTCGACAGATAGCACATCCACCTGAGGTCGCAGGCCCGAACTCAGCATGACCTCGGTGATGGTGCGCACACCGGAGGTGAGCTCCTGTTTCATCGGATCCGCGACGAAGGTGCCCAGACCCTGCCGGCGCACCACCCACCCCTGACTTTCCAGCAGACCCACTGCCGCCCGCACGGTGACGCGGCTCAAGCCGGAGCGATCCATCAGCTCCCGCTCGGTGGGCAGGCGCCCACCGCGCGGCACCCGCTGCTGGATGATCTGTGCCTTCAGTGCCTCGGCGAGCTGGGTGCTCGCGGGCACGCTACCGCGCGATATGCGCAGATCGGCCGCATCCAGGTCGAACTTGAACCTTGTCATATAACGTATTAAAACGTCTTATGACAAGTTCGTCAAACGTCGGCCGTCTTGCCGTCGCGGAGAAAGGTTCACCATGTCGTCCTCACTGTCGTCCTCACTGTCGTCCTCACTGTCGTCCTTGCTGTCCCCGAACTAACGCCAACACGGCCCGCGGCCGCATCAGCTATCCCTGCCAACAACTCCTCAACTCCTCACGCGTCTGACCCACCACCACACCGCGATAACCAAGTTCTGACCGAGAAACCAACGACCACCCCACATAGGCCAGACCAAGCTCCCGCCGAAATTCATGAACCGGGACACGCGGTTAGCAATTATTGATCGAGCTACTCCCGTGAAGCGATGACGTTCACGGAGATTGTCGAGGTCACGCTGAAGGGGTAATCCATAGCTATCGTTCATTGCGCCGATGAAGACGCCGATACGACGCTCACTCGCAACGGCCGGAATTATATGGGCACCGTGAAATAGCTCCCAGGCGAGTTCCCGGGCCAGCCGCTGCCGTGGATCGGTAAGTTTGGCTTCGCGGGGCGAGATGTTGAAAAAGGAAGCATTAAACTCAGAAATATCGTCCAGATACCCGGCATCGCCGTGGGCTTGGCTGTCGTCGGCCGCGCCCGGTGGCCGTAACGGCTGGTGGTTGCCGGGCAATCGGCTGGCAGGCATGGGGCCGACGGCATCGACGCCGTCGCCTAGAAGGGTCCACAAACCGGCGGGCCCGGCCGCCCTGGGGAAGCGGCACGACATTCCCGCAACAGCCACATCGGACATGGGCATCGACGCCTTTCGAACAGATTGGGTGGTTCGCAAGGTAATACATTGCACTGCAATTCTTCATCCGTTGAGAGCGTCGACCCCCGATATTGCTCCAACAAAACCGAGAGGCTTTACTTCGGCGGGGAGGTCCGGGCTTGTTATGTCCTTTTATGTCGTTATAGGTGCATGTAGGACATATGTCTTTATATGTCCGCAGGGGTCTTTATAGGACATATGTCTTTATGTGTCCGTATAGGTATTTTTAGGCCATATGTCTGTTTATGTCCCAACAGTGTCCGCGACACTGACGGGGGCGGCGTCGACGCGCGGCTGTCCGCCGCGGATGTGCTGGGGCCGCGATTCCCGAGTCCAGACTTGCTGGCCAGCGCGCCGGCACTCTGTGAACGGGCAGAGCCTTAGGCGCAGGGCCACGCCGCTCGTCGAAGCATGCCCCGCCCGTGGTAGCGCACGTGCATCGTCCCTGGCCGCGATCTATAGGGGATAGAGCTCCGGCAGGTTGACCACGATGGCCTCCTGGGTGCTGCGTGCGATGACGACCTCCGCAGGTGTGTGCGGATCGGGGTTTTCTTCACGGTGCGGCAGATACGGCGGGACGAAGATGTAGTCGCCGGGGGCGGCGGAGATGCGCACCTCGGCCACGCCGTCATGGAAGACGAACTCCGGATGCCCGCTGCGCACATAGATTGCGGTCTCTGACTCGCCGTGATGGTGGTTGGCTGACAAGGTGTTCGGGGAGACCGCGGTCTCGCCCATCCACAGCTTCTGCGAACCGACCGAACGTCCGGTTAGTGCGGCGAAGCGCCGCATTCCTTCCGATTGTGCGGTGTCGGAGCTGATGTCGGCCGCTTTGACGTGATGTACCCGGCTGCGGGTCAATTCCCTGGCCGTTTCGTCGAAGTCAGCTGCGAGATCGGGGTGGAACCCATCCGAGGTGCCCATAGTGTCCTCCTTCCGTCCGCTGCCGGCCACGCTGGAGCCGTCGCGCCGATCCATAGTGACCAGCCTAAGCACGTGCCGCCGTCGCCGCGGGCCGCCGCATGCGCGCGCCCCGCGGCACCCGCTGCCGGATGATCTCTGCCTTCAGTGCCTCGGCGAGCTGGGTGCCCGCGGGCACGCTACCGCGCGATCTGCGCAGATCGGCCGCATCCAGGCCGAACTTGAACCTTGTCATATAACGTATTAAAACGTCTTATGACAAGATCGTCAACGTCGGCGGTCTCACCGTCGCGGAGAAAGGTCCACCATGTCGTCCTCGCTGTCGTCCTCGATCGCAGTCATTGCCCGATTCATGCCCCGTCCCGCATCCTGGGACGCCGTCCGGAATCTGTTGGAGGGCATGACCACCTCAACCCGGGCCGAAGCGGGGTGCCGTGCCTACGACCTCTATGAAGACCCCGACAGCGGCGAACTAGTGCTGCTTGAGCGATACTCCAGCCGCGCCGCGCTCGACGAACACCTCGACTCGGCGCACTACCGGACCTACCGGGAACGGTTGGCCGGCTTGCTGACCTGGCCGGTCGACGTGACGGTGCTCGCCCCGCTCAACGAGGCTTCCGTCTAGACGGCGCCTGGGCGGCTACGTCGGTCAACGAAGACGTCGGGCGACCAAGACGTCGTCGTGCGTGTGCTGAAGTTCGGCGCCGGCCGGCGTATCGCGGGGCCGTCGACGGTCGACGCGTACGGCCCACCCGTCACCCAGCATTGCCGCAACGTCGTCATGGCTGAGGTAGTCAGCGGGGTCAAAACCGTACGACTTCGCCGCCTCCACGTCGACGTCGGCATGGTGCACCACGAGGAGCGTTCCTCCGGCGGCGACCGACCCCAGAAGGGCCTTGCCGGCGTGGTTCTGCGGCGAATGACGCAGGGCCGGGTAGAACGCGGTGACCAGAGTGAAGCCGCCGACGGGCAGCCGAGCGTCCTGCAGTCGCGCGTGCACCCAGTTCACCTGGACTGCGGCGCGTCGGCCTTCTCGTGCGGCACGGTCGAGTGCGACGTGCGATACGTCGAGCGCCGTCACGTCCCAGCCGTGAGCGGCAAGCCAGATTGCTTCAGCGCCTATGCCGCAACCGATATCGAGCGCCTTGCCCGGTTCCAGATCGCTTGCCTCGTCGATCAAAACGGCATTGGGGTCGATGCTGGGAACTTTCGGCATCACTTCGGTGTAGCGCTGGTCCCACTGTGCGGCGAGAGTTTCGGAGGAATCCGCCGGACCTGTCATGACAGGGATGATGCCATCCCGTTCCTCGAAGCATGCCCCGCCTGTGGTGGTGCACGTGCATCGTCGTTGGCCGCGATCTATAGGGGATAGGGCTCCGGCAGGTTGACCACGATGGCCTCCTGGCTGCTGCGTGCGATAACGACTTCCGCGAGTGTGTGTTCGGGGTGGAACCCATCCGAGGTCGCGCCGACGCACAGTGACCAGCCTGAGCACGTGGCGGTGTCGGCGCGGGCCGCCCGCTGGGGACTACTCTGTCAAGCATGGTCGGCACGGTGGTGGTCTGGATGATCGCGGTGTTCTTTGTGGGCATGGGCGTGTACGGACTGGCCGCGCCGGCCGCGCTGGTGCGGCCATTCAACATCACGCTCGGCGGGGCCGAGTCGCGGTCGGAGGTCCGGGCCGTGTATGGCGGGTTCGGTCTCGCGATCGCCGCTGTGCTGGGGTTCGCGGCGGTGCATTCCGGGGATGTGCGGTGCGGCATTCTGATCGCCGTTGGGGCGGCGATAGCCGGAATGGCGTTTGGGCGCCTGGTATCCGCGGTGGTGGATACCCGGACCGCGTTCTACCCCAACTGGTTCTACTTGCTGGTCGAGAGCGCCGCGGCGGCAGCGCTTTTCGCAGTGGCAGCTACGGGCTGAGCGCGACCGACGCCTCGGCGGTGTAGCACAGGAAGGTCAGCGTTTCCTGCAGGTAGAGCGCTACGGTGTCGGCGTCATGGCTGGTGTATCCGATCGAGACGTCGGTGCCCAGGTGCAGGTCGAAGTCGCCGCCGCGGGTGGTCAGCACGAATGCGCCGTCGATGGCGGGTGCCCA
Source organism: Mycobacterium spongiae (assembly GCF_018278905.1). NCBI lineage: Bacteria > Bacillati > Actinomycetota > Actinomycetes > Mycobacteriales > Mycobacteriaceae > Mycobacterium > Mycobacterium spongiae. The sequence goes on along the minus strand of NZ_CP046600.1, from coordinate 4,922,041 downwards.
GATGATGTCTCCGTCGACCAGGCGGTTCAGGTGCTCGCGGATGGGATATCCGTGGTCGGATGTCTCGCTGACCTTCGTGTACACCTCGGCACACAGCAGCACCGAGTACGGACCGTCGACACCGGCCAGCCGCAGCTCGGACAGCGCTTGCGAGATCACGTCGGGAATGTCACGGGGGTCCTCCGGCAGCGTCAGCGGCGGGTTTGAGCTGGCGCTACGAATGCCCTCAATAGACGCCGCGGCGTAGCCTTCGAAGATCGTTCGGTCCTCGACGAACGCCAGCTTCTTGGCGGCCGCTTTGACCGGGTCCCAATCGGAGTCGTTGGATCCGCGCTCGACGTCGTCGATCTCGGAACGCGACAGGGTAAACGGAACTCGCAGCCGGACAAGGGGTTTGCTCGCCCGAAGGTGGGCAACTACCCCGTCGGTCGGTGCCGTGACGTCGATCAGCCGGCCAGTGCTGACCGCCGCGGTGACCGGGCCGTTGGGATCGCTGACGTCGACCACTCGGCGCCCGGCGATGTGACGCTTGAATGTCCGGGTAGCCTCCAATTCGATTTCGGCCCAAGCGGCTTCGGTGACCGGTGCTAAATCACGGTAGAGATTGTTCATCGGGAGGTTCCTTTCAGGCTGCCGATCGAGAGTGATCCGTCGTCGGTGGTGGGTGCCGCTGTGGGAGCTGAGGCCTGGGCTTGGGGCAGCGGCGGGGGAGCGTCGAGGAAGTCGATCGTGGGGCAAAAGAACAGTCCGCCGGTCTTTGCGGTCGAGAAGTCCAGAATCCGATCGGTGTTGCCCGGCGGATCGCCCAGGAACATGTTGCGCAACATGTGCTCGGTGACTTCGGGCGAGCGCGAATAGCCAATGAAGTACGTGCCGTATTCGTCCGTGCCGACGGTGCCGAACGGCATGTTGCGCCGGATGATCTTACGTTCGGTGCCGTCGGCGTCGGTGATGACATTGAGCGCGACGTGCGAGTTGGAGGGTTTCACGCCGTCGGAGAGTTCGATGTCCTCGAGCTTGGTGCGGCCGATAACGCGTTCTTGCTCAGTGGCCGACAGCGAATCCCATGACGCCATGTCGTGCAGGTACTTCTGCACGTGCACGTAGCAGGAACCCGCGAAGTCTGGATCCTCCGCGCTGATCGTGACGGCATCGACAGCGGTTGGTCCGGTTGGGTTTTCGGTACCGTCGACGAACCCGAGCAGATCGCGATTGTCGAAGAACTGGAAGCCGTGCACTTCGTCGACGACCGTGACCGCGCCCGCCATTGATTTGAGGATGCGTCCGGCGAGCTCGAAGCACACGTCGAGCGCCTCGGCCCGAATGTGGAACAACAGGTCCCCGGGAGTGGCGGGTGCGGTGTGGCGGGGGCCTTTGAGTTCGGCGAACGGATGCAGCTCCGCGGGCCGCGGACCCGAAAACAGCCGGTCCCAGGCCTCGGAACCAATCGAGGCAACCAACGACAACCTCTTGCTTGGGTCACGGAAACCGATTGCGCGCACCAGGCCCGAAAGATCCGGTAGCGCATCGTGCACCGTGGCTTCGCCACCGCCGTCGATCGTGGCCACGAGGAAGATCGCGGCCGATGTCAACGGCGCGAGAACGGGTTGCGGCTGAATTTCAGGCACGCAGCTGACCCTAGCGGTAGTCGCGGCGGCGCCGGCAGCCATGATGGTGACCATGTCCGGCGGGCAGCAGCAACGCGAAACCAGCATGTCGGCGGGCGCCGCAGGTCTATGCGACTTCATCGACGCTTCTCCGTCTCCGTTCCACGCCTGCGCCACGGTCGCGCAGCGGCTCCTCGACGTCGGGTACACCGAGCTGCGCGAAGCCGACCGCTGGCCGGACCGACCGGGTCGATATTTCACCGTCCGCGCCGGCTCCCTCGTAGCGTGGCGCGGCGGGGACCATCAGGGGGCGCCAAACCCGCACGCCCCGTTCCGGATCGTTGGCGCGCACACCGATAGCCCGAACTTGCGGGTCAAACAGCACCCGGACCGGCTGGTCGCCGGTTGGCGGGTGGTGGCGCTGCAGCCCTACGGGGGCGCGTGGCTGAACTCGTGGCTGGACCGTGACCTCGGCATCAGCGGACGATTGTCGGTGCGCGACGGCGCGGATGGCACTGCGGTCTCCCACCGGCTGGTCCGGATCGATGATCCGATCCTGCGGGTTCCGCAGCTGGCCATCCATCTCGCCGAGGACCGCAAGTCCCTCACGCTGGACCCGCAACAACACGTCAACGCGGTGTGGGGTAGCGGCGACCAAGCCGGTTCCTTCCTTGCCTATGTGGCCCAGCGCGCCGACGTGGCGGCGGCCGACGTGCTGGCGGCCGATCTCATGACCCATGATCTGACTCCGTCGGCGGTGATTGGGGCGGACGCGAGTCTGCTGAGTGCTCCCCGGTTGGACAACCTGGCCAGCTGCTATGCCGGGATGGAGGCGCTGCTGGCGGCCGAGCCCGGCGCTGGTCAGGCCGTGCCGGTGCTGGCGCTCTTCGACCACGAGGAGGTCGGCTCGACGTCGGATCACGGCGCGCAGTCGAACCTGCTGACCACGGTGCTGGAACGCATCACCCTCGCCGCGGGCGCGGGCCGGGAGGACCACCTGCGGCGCCTGCCTGTGTCGCTGCTGGCCTCCGCCGACATGGCACATGCCACCCACCCCAACTACCCGGATCGGCACGAGCCCGGCCATCGGATCGAGGTCAACGCGGGACCGGTGCTGAAGGTGCACCCGAATCTGCGGTATGCCACCGACGGACGCACCGCGGCCGCGTTCGAGCTGGCCTGCCGGCAGGCCGGGGTTTCGTTGCAGCGGTACGAACACCGGGCTGATCTGCCGTGCGGGTCGACGATCGGGCCGATGGCGTCCGCGCGCACGGGAATTCCGACAGTCGACGTCGGTGCCCCCCAATTGGCGATGCACTCGGCGCGGGAACTGATGGGAGCTCACGACGTGGCCGCCTATTCGGCAGCACTGCACGCGTTTCTTTGCGGGTGAGCTTTCCCGAGGCATAGCGTTTGTGGCTATGGCACTCACCGTAGAAATGGTCACCTTCGACTGCGTCGATCCTGAGAAGCTCGCCAGCTGGTGGGCTGAGCAATTCGGTGGTACGAGCCACGCGCTGGCTCCCGGAGAGTTCATTACCGTGAACTTGGCCGACGGTCCCCGGCTCGCATTCCAGCGGGTGTCCGACCCCACGCCCGGAAAGAATCGCCTGCACCTCGACTTCGGTGCCGCCGACGTGGACGCCGAAGTATCGCGGCTGACCGCAGCCGGGGCAACCGAGCTCGACAGGCAAAAGTTCGGCGACGCCTTCCGCTGGGTGGTGCTAGCGGATCCCGACGGCAACGTGTTCTGCGTCGGGGGTCAGTAACCGGGCGGGTCGGTAAGGCCGAAGAGTGCTCGGCAACCGTCGAAACCGTCCACCTGGACCTCGGCGGCGCGGTGGCGCCGCCACTGCTCGCGGGTGAGCCGGAACCGCGCCTGTTCCGCCATGACTCCGTCGCGCGGCACTCGGTCTACACCATCGTCTTCGTAACCGAGGCGCCGCGACACCGCGATAGAGGCCGGATTGTCGGTAAACGATGCCGACGTGGCCAGCTGGGCGCCGAGGTCAGAAAACGCGAAATGCAATGCTGCGGCACGCATCTCGGTGCCATAGCCGCGCCCTTGGTAACCCATCCCGAGCCACGATCCGGTGTCGACCTCGCGCGTGACCGGGAAGTTCTTGGCGATCAGGGCCTGCACGCCGACCGCCTTCCCGCCGACCACGACGGCCAACGGCAGCTCCCAGTCTTGCGGGGTGAACCGGGCGAGCTGCCGCCAGATGTACGACAGGGTGTTGAACGGGAGCTGAGCGCGGGGCGCTCGCGTCCACGGGACCGCGAACGGCATCCGATCGGGTTCGTGAACTCCATTCAAGATGGTGTCGATCAGCTCGTCGCACAGTTCCTCGGTGGGCAGTCGCAGCTGCAGGCGCGCGGTGGTGATCCGCAGGTCGAACAGCGGCCAGTGACGAGACATGGTTCTATTTTGAGCCCTAGTCTCCGGGCCGCTGTGTGCGAAGTCAGCTCAACGACGGGTGGACCTAGACTATCTGCGTGACGTCTGGGCTCACTCACACAATCGACACTGTCGACCATGCCGCAACCACCGGCGACGAACCGCAACCCTTTGCCGAGCTAGGCCTCAAAGACGACGAGTACCAGCGGATTCGCGAAATCCTTGGGCGTCGGCCGACGGATACCGAGCTGGCGATGTACTCGGTGATGTGGAGCGAACACTGTTCGTACAAGTCCTCCAAGGTGCACCTGCGCTACTTCGGCGAGACCACTACGGACGAGATGCGAACCGCGATGCTGGCCGGGATCGGCGAGAACGCCGGGGTCGTCGATATCGGCGACGGTTGGGCCGTGACGTTCAAGGTGGAATCGCACAACCACCCGTCCTACGTCGAGCCGTACCAGGGCGCCGCGACGGGTGTCGGCGGCATTGTCCGCGACATCATGGCCATGGGTGCGCGACCGATCGCCGTGATGGACCAGCTTCGGTTCGGGGCGGCCGACGCCCCCGACACTCGCCGCGTGCTCGACGGCGTGGTCCGCGGTATCGGCGGTTACGGCAATTCGCTGGGCTTGCCCAATATCGGTGGTGAGACCGTCTTCGACGCGTGCTATGCGGGCAACCCCTTGGTCAACGCACTCTGTGTCGGCGTCTTGCGCCAGGAAGACTTGCACTTGGCGTTCGCGTCGGGTGTGGGCAACAAGATCATCCTGTTCGGCGCGCGGACGGGCCTGGACGGCATCGGCGGTGTGTCGGTGCTGGCGTCGGAAACCTTTGGCGGAGAAGCCGACGCGGGCGCGGCGCGCAAGAAGCTACCATCGGTTCAGGTCGGTGACCCCTTCACGGAAAAGGTGCTCATCGAATGCTGCCTCGAGCTCTATGCCGGTGGCCTGGTCATCGGGATCCAGGACCTCGGGGGAGCTGGGTTGTCCTGTGCCACATCGGAGTTAGCGTCAGCCGGGGACGGCGGAATGGCAATCCAACTCGATACCGTTCCGCTGCGCGCCAAGGAGATGACGCCTGCCGAGGTGCTCTGCAGCGAATCACAGGAGCGGATGTGTGCGGTGGTGGCGCCCGAGAACGTAGAAGCTTTTCTGGCGGTGTGCCGCAAATGGGACGTTTTGGCCACTGTGATCGGTGAAGTCACCGATGGCGACCGGCTGCGGATCACGTGGCATGGTGAGACCGTCGTCGACGTGCCGCCACGCACCGTCGCCCACGAGGGCCCGGTGTACCAGCGCCCAGTCGCGCGACCCGAATCCCAGGACGCCCTCAACGCCGACCGTTCGTCGGGATTGCCGCGGCCGGCCACCGGCGACGAACTGCGGGCGACTTTGCTTGCGCTGCTGGGTAGTCCGCACTTATGTAGCCGCGCGTTCATCACCGAGCAGTACGACCGATACGTGCGGGGCAACACGGTATTGGCCGAGCACGCCGACGGCGCCGTCGTGCGCATCGACGAAACGACGGGCCGCGGTATTGCGCTGTCGACCGACGCGTCCGGCCGCTACACCGCGCTCGATCCCTACATCGGTGCCCAGCTGGCATTGGCCGAGGCGTACCGCAACGTTGCCGTCACCGGTGCCACCCCAGTCGCGGTGACCAACTGCCTCAACTTCGGATCACCCGAAGACCCCGGCGTCATGTGGCAGTTCGCCCAGGCTGTGCGCGGACTGGCCGAGGGCTGCGTGGCCCTCGGCATTCCGGTGACCGGCGGCAACGTCAGCTTCTACAACCAGACCGGGTCTGCGGCGATCCTGCCCACGCCGGTGGTCGGGGTGCTCGGCGTGATCGATGACGTGCATCGGCGCATCCCGACAGGTCTGGGCAGCGAACCCGGGGAAACCCTGATGCTGCTGGGCGACACCCGCGACGAGTTCGACGGCTCCGTGTGGGCGCAGGTGACGGCTGACCATCTTGGCGGGCTGCCGCCCACGGTCGATCTGGCGCGCGAAAAGCTGCTGGCCGATGTGCTGCGTTCGGCATCGCGCGATGGGTTGGTGACCGCGGCACACGACCTGTCCGAAGGCGGGCTGGCTGCGGCCGTGGTGGAAGCCGCACTGGCCGGCGAGACTGGTTGCCGCATCGTGCTTCCCGAAGAACCCGCACTAGACCCCTTTGTGACGCTGTTTTCGGAGTCGGCCGGCCGGGCGCTGGTCGCGGTTCCCCGTACTGAGGAGAGCCGGTTCCGTTCGATGTGCGAGGCGAGGGGACTGCCCGCCATCCGGATTGGCGTCGTTGACCAGGCGTCGGATGCGTTAGAGGTGCAAGGCCTCTTCACGGTATCGCTGGCGGAATTGCGCGCGACCTCTGAGGCGGTGCTGCCACGATTCTTCGGATAAGCCGGATTCAGGCGGTAGGGCTGGCCGCCGGCCTGGTCGGCTGGAGCTTCGCCAGCCCCCGGCTGCCCGCGCCGTGGCGGGCACCGCTGCAGGCCGGCGTGGCTGGCGTGCTGGTCCTGATTACGCGCGCGCCGCTGGGTCTGCGGCCACCACGGTTGTGGGCGGGCTTGCGCCTGGGCTCGGCGGCGGGAGCGGTGGCGGCGACGGCGATTGCGGCAACGACACCGGTGCCGGTGGTGCGGCTGTCGATGTCCGCGCGCGAGCTGCCCGCGTCGGTGTCGTCCTGGCTGGGACTGCACATACCGCTGGGCACCGTGTGGGCCGAAGAGGCCGCATTTCGCGGAGCGTTGGCCACCGCCGGAACCCGGGCCTTCGGTCCGGTTGGCGGGCAGCTGCTCCAGGCCGGCGCGTTCGGCCTCTCCCACGTCGCCGACGCACGCTCCACGGGCGAACCACCGGTGGTGGCTGTGCTGGCCACCGGCGTCGCGGGTTGGCTGTTCGGTGCGCTGGCCATCCGTTCCGCCAGCCTGGCCGCACCGATGCTGGTACACCTGGCCATCAACGAGGCCGGTGCGGCGGCCGCGCTGACCGTTCAGCGACGCTGGCGTCGTGGAACAGGCTCATTACGCTGATGATGAGCGCGGCCGCACTACTCGCGGAATTGCTCATCACCGGGGATCTTTGAGCGGGTCGACCGCTTGACCAACTCTCATTTCACGTGGACGCCCCCAAACACCCAACCCCGCGATTACTACCTCGATAGGATCAGCCAGTCGAAATTCGAAAGCGCTGCGCGTCAACCTATCCAGTCCCTCAACGCGCGCAACCACGGCTAGAAAAGGCGGGCCAGATAGAAGTCATCCCGGCATTGCCCGGGGTAATCCACAGCGCGAATCGATCCGCCGCAGACGGGAGAACTTCATGACCGAGCCGGTGCAGAGACACTTCGACCGTACGGTGCTGCCGCTACCGGATACGCCCGTCGGGGGAAAAGTCGCGCCAACCGTTGGCGAAAGCGTCATGCCGCGGATCGAGCCGATTCGACCGCCTGATGGCGCCCCTAACGTGGTCGTTGTATTGCTCGACGATGTGGGATTCGGTGCCACGGCGACGTTCGGCGGCCCAGTTCCCTCACCAACCGGCGATGCGTTGGCGAGTGAAGGCCTTCGATACAACCGATTCCACACGACGGCCCTGTGTTCGCCTACACGAGCCGCGCTGCTCACTGGCCGCAATCACCACGTGGTCAACACCGGAGTCATCACCGAGTTCGCAACCGGATACGACGGCTACAACAGCATCATTCCGAGATCGGCGGCAACTGTCGCTGAGATACTGCGGCAAAACGGCTATAGCACAGCAGCGTTCGGGAAATGGCACAACACCCCGGCGTGGGAGGTGAGCCCGGCGGGCCCATTTGACCGGTGGCCCACCGGGATGGGATTCGAGGAGTTCTATGGATTCATGGGCGGCGAAGCCCACCAATACAACCCGGGCCTTTACCACGGCACGGCGCCGATCGAACGACCCGAGGAGGCCACAAACTATCACCTCACCACTGACCTCGCCGATCGGATGATCAGCTGGGTGCGCCAGCAGCGGTCTATCGCACCGGACCGTCCGTTCTTTGCCTACTGGGCTCCGGGCGCCACCCATGCCCCCCATCAGGTCGCCCCTGAGTGGAGCGACGCGTTTCGGGGGCAGTTTGACCAAGGGTGGGATGCGCTGCGCGAAGAGACGTTTGCTCGCCAAAAAAAGTTGGGCGTGATTCCCGACGACGCACAGCTGACCCGCCGTCACGACAGCATTCCGCCGTGGGATTCGGTGTCAGCGGATCGTCAGCGCATCGCCGCACGGTTGATGGAAGTCTACGCCGGATTTCTCGCGCACACCGACCATGAGATAGGTCGAATCGTGGCGGCGCTCAAGCAGCTTGGCGAATGGGACAATACTCTTTTCATCTATGTCATCGGTGACAATGGCGCTGCGCCGGCGGGGGGAATCAACGGCGTTTTCAATGAGATGGTGACCCTCAACGGACTCCAGGAGCAGACGGACGTCGTGTTGTCCCATCTCGACGACTTCGGAGGCCCCAAGGCCAATAACGAGTACCCCGTGGGCTTTGCGTGGGCCACCTGCACACCATTTCAGTTCACCAAGAAATTCGCCAGCCACTTTGGCGGCACCCGGAACCCGATGATCGTCACGTGGCCCGATCGGATCACCGAGGGAGGCCAGGTACGTAGTCAGTTCCATCACGTTGTCGACATCGCACCGACCATCTTGGAGGCGACGGGCATCCCGGCGCCGACCGTCGTCAATGGCGTTGAGCAACAGCGCTTTGACGGAATCAGCATGCTCTACACTTTCAACGACGGGCAGGCCACCGGCCGCCGGCAGACTCAGTATTTTGAAATACAAGGCATTCGTGGGCTATACCACGAAGGTTGGTTTGCCTGCACCTATCACGGAAAGATTCAATGGAAGCCCGGAAAGCTACCGGCGTTCTCCGATGACCGCTGGGAACTTTACGACCTGTCCAGCGACTACAGCCAGGCCGTCGATTTGGCCGAACACCATCCCGACAAGCTTGCCGAACTCAAGGCGTTGTTCGATGTCGAGGCCGAGAGGAACTGCGTATTTCCCCTTGACGACCGCGGGCCCATGCGAGTGCTGGGGGCGCGGCCCACGATCTGGGGAGACCGAACGTCGATGTCCCTGTCCCAGGGGATGATTCGCATGCCCGAGGACATAATTCGCGCGACCCTCAACCGGTCCTACTCGATCACCGCGAACATCGAGACTCCCGGCGACCAGCTAGCCCAGGGCGTGTTGCTCGCCGCTGGCGGCTATTTCGCAGGGCTCTCGCTGTACGTTCAGGACGGTCTGCCGAAATTCACCTACAATTACTTCGGCTCCAAGTACACGACCATCGCCGCGTCGACCCAACTGGCCGCCGGTGAGTCAACCATCGCGATCGAATTCGACTACGACGGTGGTGGTCTCGGTTTGGGAGGGCTAGCCCAGTTACTTGTCAACGGCGCAGTGGTATGTCAGGAGCGTTTCAACGAAACCGTCCCGTTTGGCTTCAGCGGCGACGAAGGCGTCGACATCGGCATGGACAGCGGTACCCCGGCCGCCAACACTTACCACGGCACGTTCCCGTTCAACGGAACTATCAGCGAGGTGACCATCCAGCTGCGCTGACGCCATCGCACGCCGATGAGCTTTGGTCTACTGCTACAGGTTTGCGGGCGCGGGCAACCGTTCCTAGACACTGACCGAAACCGGATTTGCCTTGGTACGCGGCTCCGAACCATGCTGGGCCGCACGGCGTTCCGCGTTCTTAGGCCCCGGGTCTGAGTCGAATGTCCCGCTATCCGGTTCAGACGCGGCCGATGGCTGGCTGAGGGCAGAGGTCACCGATGCGGCGACGACGACAAGCATGGCCAGCGCGCGCAGCCAGCCAAGATCCTGATGCAGCACCAGCCAGCCCGCCAGGCCGGCGACCACGGGTTCGAGGCTGAGCAGGACGCCGAACGTTTGGGCGCTCAAGCGGCGCATCGCGGCGAATTCCAGCGAGTACGGAAGCATCGACGACAGCACCGCCACACCCAACAGAGGGAACAGCTTCTCTGGCTCCCCGGCTAGTGCGGGCAATGCGGGCACCCCGAATGGGAGCACCGCGATGGCGCCGATGAACATGCTGATGGGCAGGACGCCCTGGCCGGACAGCTGCCCAGTGGCGTACTTGCCGGCCAAGATATAGAACGCCCAGAAACACGCCGCGATGAGCGCAAACACCACCCCGAGTAGGTCGGGGTGCACCGCGGATTTCGCGCTGTCCCAGCTCAGGGCCACGATGGCGGCTGCGGCCACCACCACACAGCCCAGATCGCGCTGTCGACGCGAGAGTGCCGCCGCGAGCACGAGCGGCCCGGCGAACTCGATGGTGACGGCGACGCCGAGTGGAATGCGGGCAATCGCGGCGAAGAAGAAACCGTTCATGCCCGCGAATGCCACCGCGAACAGCACTGCCGATGTCCACTGTCGGTGGTCCCATCCGAACACGCGGGGCCGATGGACTGTCATCAGTATGGCGGCGGCAAGGAGCAGCCGCAGGCTGGTGATGAGTCCAGCACCGAAGTGAGCCAGCAGCGGCGTCGCTATTGCGGAGCCCAGCTGTAGTGAAATGCACGAACCCACGATCATGAGAACGGCCGACGGTGTACGAGATGGCGCCATGCTTCGAGAGTGTCAGTCCCCGATTGAACAATCCAGCGAATGATTCTGATCTAAACTAGTAAGTAAATATGGCGAGTATCGAGGGGGCGGGGATGCTGAATTTGCAGCGGGTGGTCGTCCTGCACGAACTGCAGCGGCGGGGCACATTGGCTGCGGTAGCTAAGGCGCTGTCCTACAGTCCGTCGGCCGTCTCACAGCAGCTGGCGCAGCTTGAACGTGAATGTGGGATGGCCCTGACCGAACCTGTCGGCCGTGGTGTGCGGCTGACCGATGCGGGCGAGGCGCTCGTTGAGCACACCCGGCTGGCCATCGCCTCTCTCGAGCGCGCGGAGGCGCTGCTGGCAGCCAGCCAAGGGCGGGTGGCTGGTCGGCTGCGGGTCGCGGCCTTTCAGACGTTGCTGCTGTCGCTGTTGCCCGAGGTGCTTGATGCGCTGTCGCGTGACTACCCTGATTTGCGAGTCGAAGTCGCGCAGCGCGAGGCTGATGAGGCGGTCTCCGGACTGTTGGCCGGCACTTTTGACGTGGTGTTAGCGGAGGAGTATCCCGGTGGGCTGCTGCCGCCCAACCCGAGTCTGGATCGCGTTGACCTCAGATGTGACGAGATGTTTCTCGCGATGCCAAGGACAGGTCCCTTCAGCGACGCGCTGACGCTGTCTGAGCTGGAGTATGCGTCCTGGGCACTGGATCCGGAGCCTACGGCGCCTGGCCGCTGGGCGCGGAGTGTTTGTCGTAGTGCCGGTTTCGAACCGGATGTGCGTTTCGAAGGGGTCGATCTGCTGGTGCATCTTCAGATGGTGGAGGCGGGGCTGGCGGTTTCTATCCTGCCCGCGCTGCTTGGGAAAGATCGAATGCGGCGGGTGCGGCTTGCGCCGTTGACTGGTTCGCCGAAACGGCAATTGTTCACGTTGACCCGCACATCGCGAACAGCACACCCCGCGGTCGTGGCGTTCCGCACCGCGCTGGCGAAGGGCTTCGACGCACGCTGAGGCCGGCGATCTGACACGAATATCCCGACGATCGCGCGCCGCTCACCGGCCCGACCCAAACGTGGGGATCTCTTCTCGGTCACACAGCGCAAGCAAGCCGGATTGAGCTGCCGAGCCAACCGATCGAATTCACGATGCCCGAAAGCCGCTAGCAAATAGCCAGAGCCCTAGACGTAGACCTCATCGCCACCCTTTTCACCACGCTCCAGAGAGGTCTACCAGTGCGAAAACCTCGGATACGAGCCCCTCCTACTCTCTCGAAGACGCCGGACTAAGCCGTTGAGAGACCAGCGCCGCCGTGGAAAAAGAGCCGCTACCCTCCTCTCGAGGAGCGCGAGAAACGCGGCGAAGATTGGCTCCACATCGAGGGCGTGATCTCACTCACCTTCACTACCTAGCGAGAGAGGAGCGCGCATGGGGTCACACTCCGGATTCGAACCGGCGGCCGCCTACCGCATGATGGTGCGGATGCGCCTGGTCGAGGAAGCCCTGGTGCAGGCCTGGGTCGACGGCCTTGTCCCCGGGGAGTACCACTCGGGGATCGGCGAGGAGGCGATCAACGCGGGCGTGTTGATGCATCTTGACGGACGCGATGCGCTCGCGCTGGATCACCGCAACACCGCTCCGATGGTCGGCAGGGGCGTGGACCCGTTGTCGCTGATGCTGGAGCTCCTCGGCTCCGAGAATGGCATGAACCGTGGAATGGCCGGGCACATGCACGTGATGGATCCCGAACTGCGCGCCGCCGCGGACGGCATGGTGGGAGCAGCGGGCCCGCTGGCGGTCGGCAACGCGGTCGCCAACACGATGCTGCGTCCAGGCAGGGTGGCGATCGCCTTCCACGGCGAGGCAGCCATGAACCAAGGCATGTTGATGGAGTCGTACAACATGGCTGTCGCGTGGCGACTGCCGGTGATCTTTGTGTGCAAGGACAACAAGTGGTCCATCACGACGTACTCCAGCGACGTTACCGGCGGCACCCCGATCGACCGAGCCCGCGGATTCGGGTTGAAGGTCGCGCGAGCCAACGGTAGCCGCGTCGAGAGCGTCTATGCCGCGGCCGGTGAGCTGATCGCCCGAGCCCGTGCGGGGAAAGGACCCGGTTTCCTGTATGTGACCTGCCACCGTCCTGGGGGGCACTTCGAAGGTGATCCGCTGGTCCGTCTGCTGACAAACCCGGGACGCCAAGCGCAGGTGTGGGGTCCGGGCATGAAAGACGCGGTGCTTTCCCCCGAGGGCGCCACCCTCGGTCCGCGTGCGGCCGCGTTGAACCTGCTCACCAAGCGGGGTGTTCGGGCCGCCCGGGATTGGAAGCTGCGGTCACGATTGGATCCGCTGCGGCGTGGCCGCCGGCGGGTGGGCCAACACGCCGCCGCCCAGATCGAAACGAGTGAAGGACGGGAGATCGCGGAGGCGATCGAGACCGCCAAAGCCGCGATCGGCACTCGGCGAACATTCGGCGTCAGTTCAGGGGGTGCACGATGACGGTGATGCGCTACGGCGAGGCGATCGACTACGCGTTGGGTCAGGCGATGGCGGCCGACCCGCGGGTCGTGACCTGGGGCGAGGATGTCATGTTGATCCGTCGCGAGCTCCTGGGGCGGTTCGGGCCGGAGCGGGTGCGCGACACCCCGATCAGCGAGTCCGCATTCTTGTATGCCGGCATCGGCGCCGCCATGGGTGGTCTGAAACCGGTCGTCGAGTTCACCATGATCGACTTCGCCGCAGTCGGTTGGGCGGGAATCGTCAACGGCATCTCGAAGTTCAAGGACTTCTCCGGCGGCCGGTGGGAGATCCCACTCGTAATCCGGGCAGGCTGCGGTGGCTGGTATTCCGACGGCGGCCAGCACGAGCAGACCTTCTGGGGTCAGCTCGCCGCTTACCCGAACACCACGGTCGTCTGCCCGTCGACACCAGCCGATGCCGCCGGGTTCATGCTTTCGGCTGTGCAAGACGACGGCTTCGTGGTGTTCCTCGAGCACCAGCTGCTGTCCGAGCAGATGCTGGACTTCCTCGGCGGCGACAGCCGCGACACCGTCGACTTCAGCGGCGTCGTCCCGGCCGACGGGGCGCAGGGTGAGGTGTCGACGCCGATTCAGCCGGCTCCGTTCGGGCAGGCCGTGCTGCGACGGAGTGGCTCCGACGTCGCGTTGGTCAGTGTCGGTGTCGGGGTGCACCGCTGTTTGGAGGCGGCCGAGTCGTTGGCCGCGGACGGCGTCGAGGCGAGCGTGTTAGACCTGCGCAGCGTCTTCCCGCTAGATCGTGAGGCGATCTTGACGCAGGCGACCAAGGCTGGCCGCGTCGTCGTCGTCGACGAGGACTACCTGCGCGGCGGGCTCACCGGTGAAGTCGCGGCGCTCCTGCTCGAAGCCGGCACACCGGCGAAGTACGCGCGGGTCGCTGTCGAGCGCACCATCCCCTTCGCGCCCCATCTCGAGTACGCCGCCCTACCCAACGCCGAGCGCATCACCGCCGCCGCCAAGTCCCTCGAATGATGCCGACAAGCACGACGAACACCCGCAGGGAGCCGCCGCTGAACCAGATCGCCATCAGCGTGCGCGACGTCCAGCATTCGCAACGGTGGTACCGCGACATCTTCGGCTACCAGGAATCCGGTGGAACCTACGCCTTCATTCCCTCGCTGGGATCGGCCGACGTGCAGGGAGTTCCGGACGCCACCAGCGTCTGCTGGTGGCTGATGGACCAGCAGGACTTCTTCCAGATCGAGCTTTTCCAGTTCAGCAAGCCCACACCTGAGCCGGTGCCCGCCGACTGGCGCCCCTGCGACATCGGCTACTCGATGGTTGGAATCCACGTTACGGATTTCGACGCCACCCTCGAGCGCCTCGCCCGCCGCCGCGTCGACCTGCTGTCGGAGCCGATTGGCCCCGCCGGCATGCGCCGAGTATGCGTGCGTGATCCCGACGGCGTGCTGCTGGAAATCATGGAGGACGACCCGAGAGCCGCCGACCAGCGTGCACGTCCGCACCACGTCCCGGTGGCCACGCGGTTCGTCACCGTATCGGTACCCGACCTCGAACAGGCCCGGCACACGTGGATCGAGGTGCTCGGGCTGCCCGAGGAACACGATGTCGTGCTGCACACTCCCGAACACGAACGCCTATGGGGGCTGGCGGGTTCGGCTCGCGAGTCCTTCCTGCTGCGTGCCCACGACATCTTCATCGAGGTCGTGCATTACAGCGAACCACGGGGAAAACCGTGGCCAAGGAGCTATCAGATCAGCGACTACGGATTGCTCAATGTCGCGCTCGGTTTTCGCTCCCTGCCCGAGCAAGAAACGATGGTCAGCCGCTGTATCGAAGCAAACATCAGGCCCAATTCCACGAAACCCACCCTGCTCAAGAAGCTGTGGTACGCCTGCTACGTCAATGACCCGATGGGCTTCTCCATCGAGCTGCTCTACCACGCCAAGGCCGGTGTCAAACGCCGGGTCAACCCGGCCAACCTCCTCGAGCTGGGTTTCGTGCCCCGACAGGCGCCTGTCATTCGGTCGCAGGCCGAAGCACTGTCGGCGGCACCGCCACAGCAGGTCTGGGATGTTCTCGTCGACCACGAGAACATGGCGAGCTGGTCACGATACGCCCGCTCGGAGGTGCTCAGCCGAGCCGTCGACGGCGAGGAAGCGGGGACCGTTCGCAAGCTCAGCGGCGGTCCGCTGGGACTCGGCGTAACCGAGACCATCGTCGCCGCGGAACGCGCCTACCGCCTCGAGTACACCGCGGTCGGCGCACCCGGTATCAGGTTTTTCCACGGGTTCGTCACCCTGGAGCCGACCATGGGCGCAGGAACGAAAATCACGTGGGAGGCCCAGTTCTGTTCGGCTATGCCCGCTGCGGGCAAAGCCACCTCGTCCATGCTCAAAGAGCTCGCCCGGGGCCTCGCAGCGGAGGCCGAGAAACCGCCCATCGCGATCTGAGCATCCACCCGCCACGACTCCATCACCGCTGCTCGCCAGCTCCAAGGAAGGTCACCCCAATGAGGGCCGTTCTCGCCGACATCGCCATACCCCGCTATCTGTACACCGCTGCCGCGCAAAAGCTTCCCCGCGGCCGCGGCAAGAGTGCCGGCTGGAGTTCGGGCGGAATTATGCGCATGCTGCATGACGAGCCCACCCCCAGGCTGCCTTCGGCGCCCGGATGGGTCCGACTACGCCCCGAGCTGTCATTGATCTGCGGGTCCGATGTTGGCCTCGTTCACGCGAAGATCTCGCCGGTGTTGTCCGCCTACTACCCGGAGACCAAGCAGATCCCCGGCCACGAGTTCGTCGCCGTCGTCGACGAGGTCGGGCCCGGGGTCAGTCGGGTGACCGAAGGCGACCGGGTCGCGGTGGACATCGTCATGAGCTGCGCGCAGCGCGGCTTTGACCCGCCGTGCCGCAGCTGCGCGTCCGGCAGGCCGAACGTGTGCGAGCGTTTTGACCAGCCCGGTGTAACCGGCTGCGCGGCGGTTTCCCTAGGCTTCTGTCGTGCGCACGGCGGAGGCTTTGCCGAATATGCCGTCGCGCACGAGTCCCAGCTGTACCCCATCGGGGACCTGCCGTCGGCACGTGCCGCGCTGACCGAGCCAGCCTCGATCGGCCTGCACAGCGTGCTGCACTGGAGCGGCAAGGGAGAACGTGCCGTCATCATCGGTCCCGGAGCCATCGGCCTGCTCACCACGGCCGCGCTGCGCCGCCTGTACCCGGAGCTCAACATCTCCGTGGTGAGTCCGGGAGAATTCGGTAGCGAATGGGCACGGAAGGTGGGCGCCGATCGTGTCCTGCCGGCCGGGCCCGCCGCGGTGACGACACTGGCCGAACACGATGGGGGACGCTTGCTCCATCCCACCGCGACACCGGGATCACCCAGCATCCCGATCCTCGAGCAGGGTGTTGACCTGGTCATCGACACCATCGGCGCACCGGAGACCATCGACATATCGCTGCACATGGTGCGCCCCAAGGGCATGGTGGTACTCGCGGGCGCCGCCGGCGAGCAGAAAATGAACTGGTCGATGGTATGGAAGCGAGAGATCACCGTCCAGGGCACCACCGACGCCGGGCCAGAACCTGCTCTGGGCGGGCGGCACACGTACGAGCAGGTGCTCGAGTGGCTCGCAGACCCCTCCTACCCGGTCGACGGCATGGTCACCCACACCTACGAGCTCGGTGACTGGAAGCGCGCCTTCCAGACCGCATCCAACGGGCCGGCGGCCCAAGCGGTCCGGGTCGGGCTTCGGCCCAATCCCGACCTTGCGCTGGTGTCCTGATTCGAGCAACCCGAGTTGGCGCCACCGCAGCCGGCCTCATCGAGGATCCTGAATAGATCCGGCTGGCTGACAACACGTTCGGCTCGCTGCGGCAGCGCGACAAGTCCGAGACCGCCGCACAGTGCGGCTACAATTGACACGTTGCCCGTACGCAACGACCACTCGACCGAGGGGGTTGGCACCTCAGGTGCACAGACTTAGGGCCGCGGAACACCCGCGGCCGGATTACATTCTTCTGCACATCAGCGACACCCACCTCATCGGCGGGGATGGGTCGCTCTACGGCGCCGTGGACGCCGATGGCACCCTGGGCGAGCTGCTTGACCAGCTGCAACACACCGGATTGCGCCCCGACGCGATCATCTTCACCGGCGATTTGGCCGACACCGGCGAACCGGAGGCGTATCGCAAACTCCGCGGCATGGTCGAGCCCGTTGCCAAGGAGCTGGGCGCTCAACTGGTCTGGGTGATGGGCAATCACGACGACCGGGCCGAATTGCGCACGTCGTTGCTCGACGAGGCCCCGTCGATGGCGCCGCTGGACCGGGTCTGCATGATCGACGGCCTGCGCATCATCGTCCTGGATACCTCGGTGCCGGGGCATCACTACGGCGAACTCAGCGACTCCCAATTGGGTTGGCTTGCTGAAGAATTAGAGACCTCCACGCCACACGGCACCATTCTGGCGCTCCATCACCCGCCGATTCCCAGTGTCTTGGACCTGGCCGTCACGGTCGAATTGCGCGACCAGGCCCGCCTGGGTCGGGTGCTGCGGGGTAGCGACGTTCGCGCCATCCTCGCCGGGCATCTGCACTACTCGACCACCGCGACCTTCGTCGGGATTCCGGTGTCGGTCGCTTCCGCCACCTGCTACACCCAAGACCTCACGGTTGCCGTCGGAGGAACGCGGGGCCGAGACGGTGCCCAGGGCTGCAACCTGGTGCACGTCTATCCGGACACCATTGTGCACTCCGTGATTCCGCTGGGCGGGGGCCACACGGTGGGTACCTTCGTTTCCCCGGCACAAGCCAAGCGGCAGATCACTGAGAGTGGGATCTTTATCGAGCCCTCGCAGCGTGATTCGCTGTTTACCCACCCTGCGATGGTGCTGGCGTCATCGGCACCGCAACCTCGGATGGACTGACGTCGGCTGCGACTCGCTCCCAGGGAGCGGGAATAGGGAAGTACCGCTCCAGGAAGCTGATAACCCGTTCGGTGCGCTCGGTCGCGGGGACTTCGGGAAAGCTGCCGTCGTTGAGGCAGAAGAAGTCGTAACCGCGTCGTTTCCGCAGTTCGGGAAGCAGATCAAGACCCGAATAGCTGGTGGTGTCCACGTAGCGGACCTTGGCCTTTTCCTGCTGAACGGCGCGTCCGGTCATCAGCGCGTAGTAGTGGTAGAAGGAGTTTGTTACCGAGATATCGGTGCCCGAGCGGAATGCGCTGGCCTGGGTGCGAGCGAATTCCTCGGGGAATTCCCGCTCCATCTCGGTCAGCACGCTCTTGCGGAGGGGAACCGCCGTGTGCTCGAGGTGGCGGGTGATGTACTGCCCGAAGCGCTCGAAGAGCAGCTGGCGGTTCACTCGGGCCGCATTCTCAAAGCCACTGCGCATGGGATCGTTGGCGCCGAGCCCGATCCGGGTCTTGGCCTCGATGAACTTGGTGACACCTCCCGGGGAGAAAAACATACTGGCCTTCAGCGGCCGGCCGAAAAACATGTCGTCATTGGAGTACAGGAAATGCTCGCTCAGTCCTGGGATGTGGTGTAGCTGGCTCTCCACCGCGTGCGAGTTGTAGGTCGGCAGCGCCGCCCGATCCGAAAAGTGATCCTCGGCAGGAACAATGGTGATCGTCGGATGCTCGGCCAGCCAGGGCGGTGGGGTGGAATCGGTCGCAATGAAGATGCGGCGAATCCACGGAGCAAACATATTTACTGACCGCAGAGCGTATTTCAACTCGTCAATCTGCCGGATCCGCGCTTCGGCGTCGTCGCCCTCACCCACCACGTACCCCGACATCTGCGCGGCACGACGCGCCTGAAATTCCGGATCACTGCCGTCGACCCAGGAGAACACCAGATCGATGTCGAACGTCACGTCGCTGGCATGCGGTGTGAACATCCCCGCAAACGTCGGCCATTTGTAGCCGTACAGCTTGACCGTTGTCGGCGATATCTCGTTCCGCGGTAGCACTTTGCGGGTGAGGGAGTTTTCCACCGGGCAGTGGATCAGGGTCTCCTCGAAGGCCCAGAATTGCAGCTCGACGCCGAACGCGGGACCGTAGCGAAATCCGCCCGGAGCGATCCTTCGGCGATACAACCGCACAATGCGGGGATCGGCCGACTGCGAGAGTTGGCCATTGGCCAGCAGGACCGGGGAAAGCCCTTTCTCATCAAGGGTCTTGGCGTACATCGGTTCTGTCGCACACGCGGCCGTCAGGTTGCGCTCGACCACGGGCCGCTGTTCGATATCGACAGCGAGAATGGGCCGACCCTTGTGGTTGCGGATCAGCAGGAAGGGAATGTTGGCACGGTTCAGTAGCTTTCGCAGAAACACCAGATCTTCGATCTGGGCCTCATAGGGCGTGAGGCCCGATTCCAGGCGCGCGATCTTGCCCCGTCTGGTGACGATGATGGGGGTAGGGACGCGCTGCGCGGGTCGACCCCCACCGCGCGAGTAGCTCTTCGGCATGGGGACACCGCCTTAGTTCGACGGCAACCCGGGACCGTGAGGATGTCACAGTCCGGGCGCCGCTGCAGGAGAGAGAATCTTCATGGACATCAACCCGGGTTGACGTCGTGCCGGCACGGCCAAGACTTTCGTCAGACCCGTCAGCCCGACACACCATTGTAAGTCATTGTAAGTCAAAGGGATTAGCGCGCCGGCTGGACATCTACTGGCAATGTTTCCGTTGCGGCTGCGCCACACGGTGTTAAGTTGCGGCGGGCCGCGGGCTTCCTGGCGGGCGCCGCGGTGCCGGGCCGCCGTCGAGCTCGGCTAGACCTGACCTCGGTCAGGCCTCCGGTTTGGGGCCTGCCCGTTTGCTCCGCACTTCGCGGAAAACCGCGATTCCCATCGCCGTCAGGATCACGACCCCGATAACAAAAAGCACCGTTTGCCAAAGGTAGTTGAACCCGCCCCTGGCATAGACGCCGAGGCGGTCACCGGTGTCCCACGCCTCCGTCGTACCGCCTAGCGCCAGCTCTTTAGGTCCGTTGTGGATCCGCACGTCGTCTCGACGCCTGCTGCCGTCCGCGGCGACCCACGACCCGCTGAGGTGGCACGTTTTCTTGGGCTGCCCGTACTTGTCCCTCGTGTTTGTGGTCCGGAATCTGTTCGGATCTACCTGGCATGGTTTACGTTCGGCGGTGAACGTCCCCACCACGCCCCAGCCGAGCTTCGCGCGCCAGGCCGGGATCACATCCTGGCCGGGAATCCAGACCAGGGCGACACCAATTCCGATGACCAGGAGTACGACGAAGACCTCGAGCGGGGAGACTCGAGCGCTCTTGGCGCTTCCCATCGTGCACATGCTAGCTCCGAAGGGGCACCGGCCCTGCAGGGATCGCTTCTTGAGATCCTGGGGGTATGGCAGCGCGTCATGGTGCCGATCCGGCAAAGACTCGGCAAGCCGTGTTGGCCGTTGCCGATTGGTTGCGGGATGAGACGCATCCGGTGCCGGACCGCGACGCGCTGGCGGCTGCGGTCCGGCTCACGGTGCGCACGCTCGCTGGGCTGGCCCCCGGCGCCAGTGTCGAGGTCCGGATCCCACCATTTGCCGCGGTGCAATGCGTTCCCGGTCCGCGGCACACTCGTGGCACACCGCCCAACGTCGTGGAAACCGATCCGCGGACCTGGTTGCTGGTGGCCACCGGGCTGTTGCGGCTGGCCGAGGCGGAGGCCAGCGGCGCCCTGAGCCTGTCCGGCCCGCGGGCCGCAGAAATCGACGGTTGGCTGCCGCTCGTTGTCCTCGCTGAGCTTTAGGCTGGCCGAGCTGCGTTTTTAATGCACTGAGGCAACGCTCAGACAGTTTGCTGAAATGCAACACGCGAGGAGGATTGGGTGGCGGGGCGGTTGTGGTCGTAGACTCCGTATACGTCACCAACCGCGCCCCAGGGAGCCGCCACACCGTGACCGCTCAGCAGCCCGAACAAGACCTGAATTCTCCTCGAGAAGAATGTGGCGTATTCGGGGTCTGGGCCCCGGGTGAAGAAGTCGCCAAGCTCACGTACTACGGCCTCTACGCGTTGCAGCATCGCGGCCAGGAGGCCGCGGGGATCGCAGTCGCCGATGGCTCTCAGGTGCTGGTTTTCAAAGACCTCGGGCTCGTCAGCCAGGTTTTCGACGAACAGACCTTGGGCGCCATGCGTGGCCATGTCGCCATCGGGCACTGCCGCTACTCGACCACCGGTGACACGACGTGGGAAAACGCCCAGCCAGTGTTCCGCAACACCGCCGCCGGCACCGGGGTTGCGTTGGGGCACAACGGGAATCTGGTGAATACCGGCGCGCTCGCCGCGCGCGCCCGCGAAGCCGGGTTGATCGGCACCCGCTGCCCGGCACCGGCGACGACGGACTCGGACATTCTGGGCGCGCTGCTGGCGCACGGTGCCGCCGATTCCACCTTGGAGCAAGCGGCGGTGGATCTGCTGCCAACCGTGCGCGGCGCGTTCTGCCTGACGTTCATGGACGAAAACACACTGTATGCGTGCCGCGACCCGTATGGAGTGCGGCCGCTGTCGCTGGGACGGCTGGACCGGGGCTGGGTGGTGGCCTCCGAAACCGCTGCCCTGGACATCGTCGGTGCCTCGTTCGTCCGTGACATCGAACCGGGGGAGTTGCTGGCGATCGACGCCGACGGCGTGCGGTCCACGCGCTTCGCCAACCCCACACCCAAGGGCTGCGTGTTCGAATACGTCTACCTGGCCCGCCCCGACAGCACCATCGCCGGTCGGTCGGTGCACGCAACCCGGCTGGAGATCGGTCGCCGCCTGGCCCGGGAATGCGCGGTCGACGCCGACTTGGTGATCGGCGTGCCCGAATCCGGCACGCCGGTCGCGGTCGGATACGCCCAGGAGTCCGGCATCACCTACGGGCAGGGCCTGATGAAGAACGCCTACGTCGGGCGTACGTTCATCCAGCCGTCGCAAACCATCCGTCAGCTCGGGATCCGGTTGAAGCTGAACCCGCTCAAAGAGGTGATCCGCGGCAAGCGACTCATCGTGGTCGACGACTCGATCGTGCGAGGCAATACTCAGCGCGCCCTGGTGCGAATGTTGCGCGAAGCCGGTGCGGTGGAGGTGCACGTGCGCATTGCGTCGCCGCCGGTGAAGTGGCCGTGCTTCTACGGCATCGATTTCCCGTCGCCCGCCGAGTTGATCGCCAACGCCGTTGAGGACGAGGGCGAGATGCTGGAGGCGGTGCGCCACGCCATTAATGCCGACACCCTCGGGTACCTCTCGCTACGCGGTTTGATCGCCGCTACCGAGCAACCGGTGACGAGGCTGTGTGCCGCCTGCTTCGATGGCACGTATCCGATCGAGCTGCCCAGTGAGACCGCGCTGGGCAAGAACGTCATCGAGCACATGCTTGCCACAACGGCACGCGGGGCCACCCTGGGCGATCTCGCGGCCGATGAAGTCCCGATCAGGGGCTGACGAGGTACCCGCCTGCACCGGACGCGCTTCTTGGCCGGCGGCTCTCTTAGGTGCTCGGTATGACTGCACCGGTTGGTGATACCGGCCGTGCGTCCCGCCCGGTAGCCTTTATCGCGATGACAGATCTCGCGAAGAGCCCCGGGAAAGGCCCAGGTAGTCGGGGCATCACCTACGCGTCGGCCGGGGTCGACATCGAAGCCGGTGACCGGGCTATCGACCTGTTCAAGCCGCTCGTGTCGAAGGCCACCCGACCGGAGGTGCGCGGTGGCTTGGGCGGCTTCGCTGGATTGTTCGCGCTGCGAAGCGATTACCGCGAACCGCTGCTGGCCGCATCCAGTGACGGCGTCGGGACCAAACTCGCGGTCGCGCAGGCAATGGATAAGCACGACACCGTCGGCCTCGACCTGGTCGCGATGGTGGTTGACGATCTGGTCGTTTGCGGGGCGGAGCCGCTGTTCCTCCTGGATTACATCGCCGTCGGCCGGATCGTGCCGGAACGGCTCAACGCGATCGTCGCCGGCATCGCCGAAGGCTGCGCCCGCGCGGGCTGCGCCCTGCTGGGCGGTGAAACCGCGGAGCACCCCGGTCTGATCGAGCCCGACCACTACGACATCTCCGCTACGGGCGTCGGTGTCGTCGAGGCGGACGACGTGCTGGGGCCCGAACGCGTCAAACCCGGCGACGTCATCATCGCGATGGGCTCCTCTGGTCTGCACTCCAACGGGTACTCGCTGGTCCGCAAGGTGTTGCTGGAGATCGACCGGATGAACCTCGCAGGTTACGTGGAGGAGTTCGGTCGCACGCTGGGCGAAGAGTTGCTGGAGCCCACACGGATCTACGCCAAAGACTGTCTGGCGCTGACGGCCGAAACCCAGGTCCGTACGTTTTGCCACGTCACCGGCGGCGGGTTGGCCGGCAACTTGCAGCGGGTCATTCCTCATGGCCTGGTCGCCGAGATCGACCGCGGTACCTGGACGCCCGCGCCGGTGTTTTCCATGATCGCCCAGCGCGGCCGCGTCAATCGCGCGGAAATGGAAAAGACGTTCAATATGGGCGTCGGCATGGTTGCCGTCGTTGCTCCCGAAGACACCGACCGCGCCTTGGCAATCCTGACCGCACGACACCTGGACTGTTGGGTCCTGGGAACCGTGTGTAAAGGCGGCAAAGAGGGCCCACGCGCCAAACTGGTTGGGCTGCACCCGAGATTCTAAGAGCCCGGCCTCACCGGAAGCGGCTACCGTGCCTGCGAAGTGCTTGCGGGCCTATCGCGCCGCAACGCACGGCCGCGGTGGGTTTCTAGGGACGCCAGTCGTCCTCGCGGTTCGGGGACGGGTCGGAGGTGTCACCGTCCAACTCGTCGGAGTCGCCGGGACCTGTACCCGACAGCTCGCGCTGAAGCCGCTGGAAGTCGGTCTGCGGGGAGCTGTATTTCAGTTCTCGTGCAACCTTGGTCTGCTTTGCCTTAGCCCGGCCGCGGCCCATGGGGGAACCCCCTCGCGAAAATAACGGAGCGGCCTAACACGTAGGCGGCTCCGATCTCTTGGTGTCAGTAGTGTCCTGCCGACAGTTTACCGTGCCGCGCGGTCGGGTGTTGGTGCGCCCTGCCGGCCGCCCGCGCCCTTCGCTGGAAGTCAGCGGTTGCCGCTTCGTAGCCGGTCAACGGCCTGCCGACCGGCGCCCACCTCGTACGCGGGCGGTAGGGACTCGGCGTCGATTACGGCGGCGACTTGGGCGACTTCGGCGTCTGGACCCACGACCAGCTCGGTGTCAGCCGGCACACCCCGCTTGAGCAAGGCCAGTGCCACCGGTCCCAGGTCCACGTGCTCGACCACCGTTCCGAGTCGTCCGACCGTGCGGCCGCCGGCCAACACCACGTCACCTGTGGACGGCCGCTCCGTGGAGCCATCGAGGTGCAACAGCACCAGCATCCGCGGCGGCTTGCCCAGATTGTGCACCCGCGCAACCGTTTCTTGCCCGCGATAGCAGCCCTTTTCCAGGTGGACGGCACCCTCGCCGGGGTCGCCAATCCATCCGACTTCGTGGGGAATCGTGCGTTCGTCGGTGTCGACGCCCAGTCGCGGGCGTCGGGCCGGCACTCGGTGAGTGACTCGATGAGCTTCGTAGGCCCACAGTCCGGCTGGGCGCACGCCCGCTCGTCCCAGGGCAGCCTGCCAATCGGCCGAATCGCCGCTAGGGACCACCAGATCGAGCTCGATGTGGTCGGCCCCACCCGCCGGCATCCGGCGCACAAAGCCGTCGCGCGCAGGGATCGGCACGGCCATCGAGTCGGCAGGCAGTGCATCCAGACCCAGCACGCCGAGCATCGACTGGTCTGCCAATCGCGGCCCCACCAGTGACAACACCGCCATATCAGCCGGCTCGGGAGTGACCTCCGACCAAAAGACCATCTTGCGTAGGTAGTTCAGCAGCGGCACACCGCGCCACGGCTCGGTGTCGAGATACGTCGTGCCACCCAGCTCGGACTGTATCCAGTGATCTTCGACCCGGCCCTGCCCATCAAGGCTCAGGTTCTGGGTGCTCGCGCCCTCGGGAAGATCGCTGACGTGTTGTGTGGAAATGTTGTGCAGCCAGGTCTGTCGATCGCTGCCGGTCAGGGTGAGCACGCAACGGTGGGACCGGTCCACCACAACGGCATCGGTTTCGGCCGCGCGCTGTTCACCCAGCGGATCGCCGTGATGCCAGATTGCGCCTGCGTCCGGTCCGGAATCTGGGGCAAGGACTGCGCTCACACGACAACTCTACGGAGTCGACCCCGACGAGTGTGCCGCCAGCGCCACGGGGTTGTCGGGTGGCGACCCGCTGCGCCCGGCAATGCCGCGCTGGCGCCCGGCATCGCCAGCCTTGCGATCGCCACGGGGTTGTCGGGTGGCGACCCGCTGCGCCCGGCAATGCCGCGCTGGCGCCCGGCATCGCCAGCCTTGCGATCGCCACGGGGTTGTCGGGTGGCGACCCGCTGCGCCCGGCAATGCCGCGCTGGCGCCCGGCATCGCCAGCCTTGCGATCGCCACTAGAGTCCTGGGGGATGGCTGAACAGACGGGTGTGGTCGTTGCGCTCGACGGTGAGATCCACGAGCCGGGACGCCCGCTGTTGCATGCTGACGACTTGGCGGCGCTGCGGGGCGACGGGGCCTTCGAGACGCTCCTGGTCCGTGACGGCGGTGCATGTCTGGTGGAGTCGCACCTGCAGCGGCTGACACAGTCGGCCAGGTTGATGGATCTACCCGAACCGGACCTCCCGCGCTGGCGGCATGCGATCAGCGTCGCGACCCAGCGGTGGGTGGCTGGCACCGACGATGAAGGTGCGATGCGTCTGATCTACAGCCGCGGCCGAGAAGGGGGCGCGGCGCCAACGACGTACGTGATGATCAACCCCGTCCCCGATCGGGTGGCCGAGGTTCGCCGCCACGGCGTGTCGGCGATCACGCTGGACCGTGGCCTGCCGGCTGCCGGTGCCGACACCATGCCGTGGCTGCTAGCGGGGGCCAAGACCCTCTCCTATGCGGTGAACATGGCCGTCTTGCGCCACGCGGTCCGCGAGGGCGCCGGCGACGTCATCTTCGTCAGCTCGGACGGCTATGTCCTGGAAGGGCCGCGCTCCACAGTGGTGATCGCCGTCGAGGGCGACGATGGACCCGGCGGCAACCCGTGCCTTCTGACCCCGCCGCCGTGGTACCCGATCCTGAGGGGCACCACCCAACAGGCGCTCTTCGAAGTGGCTCGTCCGAAAGGCTACGACTGCGACTACCGAGCGCTCCGAGTCGCAGATCTCGTTGAAGCACAAGGGATCTGGCTGATATCTAGCATGACACTGGCGGCTCGTGTGCATACCCTTGACGGTCGGCGGCTACCGCGCGCCCCGATCGCGGATGCTTTCACTGAACTGATTGACGCAGCGATCGTCAGCGATCGTTGAGGCGGCTATATCTGTTGTCGGTGGACCGAAGCACGAGTACGGTCGGCCGTACACAAGGAAGGAGGTGGTCCGCGAAATTGAGTACTTCATGGACATGTGAGGTGGCTGCGCGCTAGCTGCAGTGGCTCGGAAGAGCTGGCGATCACGCGCGCTAGCGAATTCCACGCAGTCACCCGGCCCCCGAGCTCCCGGTCTGTCCAACCGGGGAAAAGGCTCGGGGGCCGCTCTATGTCCGGCACCCGTCGGCCGGCCCCCGTGCTCGGCCTTGCGGCCAACAACGTCGGTTCTGGTGCCTACGGCCCGCGGGTCTGTTCCCTGGGTGGTCAGTGCTCGTCGTAGTGGTCGCCGTGAGCGGCGTGCCGGCACCCATCGTGGATGTAGTCAACGTGGTCACCGTGCGGGACGGCCACATGCCCGCAGCCCTCGCCGTGAGTATGGGAATGATTCTCGTGCACAGCATGAGCGCTGGATGGCTCGCATTCATCGTAGTGATCGTCGTGCGACCGATGAAGATGGCCGTCGTGCACATAGTCGACGTGGTCACCATGGGGCACCGCGACATGCCCACACCCGTCGCCGTGGCGATGGTCATGTCCGACATGCTCGGTGTGTGTGGTCGTCATTTCGCCTCGCAATCGTCGCGCCCGGGTAGGCGACCTCATATTAGCCGGCCCGCATGCGCGACGGCGCTATCCGATCCGGAGCAATGCCGGACCGAGTCATCGAAACCGGGTGCTTCCGGTGACCTGACAGCGGGCGACCACCGCAGACACCGCCAGTGGCGCGCTTAATGAAAACCGTTTTCGACAAGTTCCCTCGGAGGCGGTACCGTGAACCCGAGCATTAATGGAAATCATTTTCAATAAGTAACCGTTGTGGACCAGCCAAGAACATTGCCGAAGTAGCCGCAATGCGCCAGCGGAGTGTGCTTTCCACCGCCCAGACCGCCCTGAGCCAAGCAGCGGCGGGTCGAACAGGAGTAATGCCATGACCATGTCCAACTGGATCGCACTGGGCGCAGAACTCGAGGAAATCCTGCGCCTAACGACGCCACCGGTGGCCATCTCGTTTTCCGAACAGCGACCCGACCAGGTGCTCGCCTTCGATGACCCGGTGCCGCCGCCGATGCCCGACGGCCGCACCGGCAGGGTCCCCGCCGGATGCGTGTTCTGGGTCAAAGCGACTGAACGGACCTTCAGTACAGTTCCTGAGGATCACGGCAACTGCAGCGTGGGCCGGCTGACCCACGGCATGGCCACGTTGGATGGCATTAGCGGCAACAGTGATGTCGCTGAGCTACTGAACAGTGGATGGGTGGGGATGGACGACGTCGTCATGATTCCCACGATCAGCACCCGACCGGGTGCGGTCACCTACGGACCACTGCGGGAAGCGACGCTCCCCGACGTGGTGTTGCTCCGCGTCAACGGCCGTCAGCTGATGGTGCTCAGCGACGCGCTGCCGGGGCTGCGCATCGAAGGCAAACCTCAATGCCACGTCATCGCTATCGCCAAGGAGCAGGGCGAGGTGGCGGCAAGCGTCGGTTGTGCGCTGAGCCGCGCCCGCACCGGGATGCGGGTGGAGGAGATGATCTGCGCCATCCCGGCCGGACAGCTGGGCGCCGTGGTCGACAAGCTGCGGCGGACGGCAGCGATCGACGCCGGCGTCGCCCGGTATGCGGCAGAGGACGCCCGCCGGTTCGCCTGACAGCGTGTTCGGCTATCCGACGAACCGGGACAGCCGCGCCGACAGATGTGGCACCAACCCGCCGTCGGCGTCAACGCGTTCCTCGACATAGGCCAGGTCGCCGCCCTCGACGATGCCGTAGAGCCGTTTGGCGCCGCCGACCAGCACGCCGGATCGACTGCGGGCCAGCGCGTCGGTCACCAACTCCCACGACGACTGGGTGCGCGGCTGCCCATAGAACAGTTCGATGTAGCCGGCCGAGTGCGCGAGCAATACTTCGATGGCCTGAGATTCGGTCGGGTCGTCCGGGTCGCTGACGAAACGCCAGAACCCCGTCTCGCGCAACCCGGGTTCCTGGTAGTCGCCGGCGTGGTCGAGCCGCCAGGAGCGGGCTTCCCAATTCAAGTAGTCGCCGCCGTCGTGCGAGACCGCAATCTGTTGGCCAAACCGGTAGTCGCCGTCGGGACCGCGGCCCTCGCCTCCGCCACGCCACACGCCGACCAGGGGCAGCAACGCCAAGAGCGAGTCGTTGAGATTGGCGCCCTCGCGCAAGTTCGCGGTATCGGCGGGCAGTGGAAGATCATCGAAGGCCGGGATATTGCGTGCGGCGGTCACCTTGGCACGTTCGGCAGCAGCGGCGACCGCACGATCGCCGGAGCCCGCAGGATCGATGGGTCCGGCCCCTCCCCGACCCGAGCCCTCGTCAGCGGTCACGACTCGTCGGTGATGAGCCGATACAGTGCGTACAGCGCGAACCAGGAGATCAGCCCGGTCGCGGCCACCAGGAGGATCTCGAAAAAGAGCACCACGGCGACGAGTCTATTCGGCCGCCGTGGTCGGCGCTGCTCCCGGGGACGAGCCGGTGGGGGCAGATCCTGCCTCAGGCGACCTTGACGTCAACCTCGTGGATGCCCGCGCCCGACGGGGCCACAATGGCGTCGCCATTGCCGACCTTTGACAACGCCCGCAGCGTCCAGGACCCCGGTGCGGCGAAGAACCGGAAGTCGCCGGTGGCCGACGCGACGACCTCCGCGGTGAACTCGTCCGACGCGTCCAGGAGACGAACGAACGCGCCGCCAACGGCTTGTCCGTCGCCGTCCACGACGCGGCCGGTGATCACCGTTTCTTTCTCCAGATCGACGCTGGCAGGCAACGTCAGTCCTTGTTTCGGTGCTGTGCACATATCAGCTTCCCAACTCGATCGGGGCACCCACCAGGGAGCCGTACTCTGTCCAACTGCCGTCGTAGTTCTTCACGCTTTTGTGTCCGAGCAACTCGTGCAGGACGAACCAGGTGTGCGAGGACCGTTCCCCGATTCGGCAGTAGGCAATCGTTTCTTTCGTGCCGTCCAGACCGGCGTCGGCGTACAACGTCGCCAACTGCTCGTCGGACTTGAAAGTGCCATCTTCATTGGCGGCCTTGCTCCAGGGAACGTTGATTGCGCTCGTGATATGCCCGGGTCGCTGACTTTGCTCTTGCGGCAGGTGCGCGGGCGCCAGGATCTTGCCCGAGAACTCGTCGGGGGAGCGCACATCAACCAGGTTCTTGACATTGATGGCCGCGATCACCTCGTCGCGGAATGCGCGGATCGCGTTGTCCGGCGGCGCTGCGCTGTACGAGGTCGCCGGCCGGCTTACGGTGTCGCTGGAGAGCGGGCGCCCGTCGAGCTCCCACTTCTTGCGGCCGCCATCGAGCAACTTGACCTTGTCGTGGCGATACAGCTTGAAATACCAGTAGGCGTAGGCGGCGAACCAGTTGTTGTTGCCGCCGTAGAGGATCACGGTGTCGTCGTTGGCGATGCCCCGGTCGCTCAGCAGTTTGGAGAATTGCGCGGCGTCGACAAAGTCACGCTTGATCGGGTCCTGCAGGTCGGTGCGCCAATCCAGCTTGACCGCGCCGGCGATATGACCACCGTCGTATGCGCTGGTGTCCTCGTCGACTTCGACGAAGACAACGTCGGCGGCGTCGAGGTGGCGCTCAGCCCAGTCGGCCGAGACCAGGACGTCGGAGCGTGCCATGGGGGGAGATCCTTTCGCGTTGATGATTTCAGTGGTGAGGCCCGCGAGGCGGGGTGAGGGGACAGTGGTCGCGATCGAGGCAGACAACCGCGGCCCGCGAACCTGCGCGTCGTCCAGCCGGCCCGGGTGTGGTACTGCCTGACACGGACTACTCCTAGGAACGCATGGTCACGGACATGGTGGGAGGCACGCCACGGTAGGGCTCCGAGGCTGCTCCGAGTGCCGCACAAGGCGCGCAGCTACTCAGCAGCTACAGCAACAGCAACATCCCGCGAGGCGGCACAGGTCAACTGCGCGGCGCTTGGTGAGCATAGGCTCCATGCGGGATAGCACGCCGGATAGCTTACCCAATGGAACAGTGATCAAGCCAACAGCGGTTCCAGCGCCGCACGCAGGTCAGCGGCCTTGGGAACGCTGGAGGTCCGGTACCGCTGTCGTCCGTTGGCATCGACGATCACGGTGGTGGGCAGCGACAGAACCGAAAACTGGTGCGCGGTCTGTGGATGAGCATCCATGTCCACCTCAACATGGGCGACGTCTCCCAGGTTGCCGCAGACGTGCTCCACGACGCGGCGTACCTGGTCGCAGGGCACGCACCACGGTGCACTGAAATGCACCACTGTGGGGCCGGTCCGCGACAAACCCAGATCTGTGGCGACCGGTCTGGCTACCGGTGCGGGTCCTGAATCAACTTCTCGGACAATCCCTGAGCGCCGGGTCAGCAACCATGCGACAACGACTGCCAACGCCGCCGCCGCTACGACGATCATCGCACTCACGACTGCTTGAACCCGGTGAGTGAGATCGTTACTCCGTCGGTAATGCCTTCGATGATGACGTCCGATCCACGCGCCCCCACCGTATTGGGCGCGACCCCGAATGGCAGCTTCTGGTCGGGCAGCCTGCTGCGGAAGGCTTCCAGGACTGCCTGCCGCTTATCGTCTGGAACTTCGCGGTCGGCAGTGTTCGGCCCGGTCAATACGCCGGTGGGGGTGAACACCAAGGTCGCCGGGTCGTCAGGAGCGATGGACAGGTCCACCGAGACGCTGACCCGGTGATCGAAGCCCGCCGATTTCGGGGTGCCGCTGAACACCAGCCCCTGGTTGCCCGAGATCCCGGACTCGGTCGTGCCGCCGGTGGCGTCGTTGCTCTCCTGTTGGGGTGCCTCGACCATCAGGTCGTCGATACCCAGATAGCGGCCCAAGTGCATCGAGTCGATGATGATGCGGCTTTCCAGTTCGCCGACGGCGAGCTGTGCATCGGGCTTGATCAGCCAGGACGCGTCGGTCAGGTCGATCGAGTGCATGGTGGCCTCCAGCGTCGCCTTGCCGACCTGCGCGTGCTCGACGGCGTGGGCCTTGATCTCGAGTTCCGCATAGTGGTCGCGCATTGCCTGCGGGATGAATGGGAATCCCAGAATGGCGACGAATGGGTCGGACGCCAAATTTGCTGCCTTGCGCACATTGGTCGACAGCCGGTATTCGGCGTAGATGCTGGCCCCGAAGTCGACGCCGATGGCTCCCACGACAACGGCGGCCGCCACGACAACCACCGCGACAATGCCGATCAGGACCTTCCGCATTCGCATATTGTGGCTTAGGCGCCGGGGGACGCGCCGATGAGTCACGAACCGGCCGTGCTTCTCTGTGGTGCTCGTCACCCTGCGAGCGGGCCACTGCCGGGTTGCGGTGGGGAATACCGCCAGTTCGCTGGGCCAAAGCCGGCGACAAGTTATCGTTATATGAGCTGGCGGCTATCGTCACTTGGCGAAACTTGGCGAATAAATCTGGGAGAATGCCTTTCCCAAGACGTTGGAGGGGCCTTTTTGGAGTTACTACTGCTGACCTCGGAGCTGTATCCCGACCCGGTCCTGCCCTCGCTTTCGCTGCTTCCCCACACCGTGCGGACGGCGCCCGCGGAGGCTTCGTCGTTGCTGGAGTCGGGAAACGCGGACGCGGTGCTTGTCGACGCGCGCAACGATCTGTCGTCCGCGCGCGGTCTGTGCCGTCTCCTGAGCACCGCGGGCCGGTCGGTCCCGGTCTTGGCGGTGGTGAGCGAAGGTGGGCTGGTGGCCGTCAGCGCGGACTGGGGGCTCGACGAGATCTTGCTGCCTACTACCGGTCCCGCCGAGGTCGACGCCAGGTTGCGGCTGGTCATCGGTCGGCGTGGCGGCCTGGCCGATCAGGAAAGCGTCGGCAAGGTGAGCCTCGGCGAGTTGGTGATTGACGAAGGCACCTACACGGCCCGCCTGCGTGGCCGCCCACTTGACCTGACCTACAAAGAGTTTGAGCTGCTGAAATACCTGGCACAGCACGCCGGCCGGGTGTTCACCCGCGCGCAGCTGCTGCACGAGGTGTGGGGGTACGACTTCTTCGGCGGCACCCGGACCGTCGATGTGCACGTGCGGCGACTGCGAGCCAAGCTGGGACCCGAGTACGAGGCCCTCATCGGCACCGTGCGCAACGTTGGCTACAAGGCGGTTCGGCCCGCGCGCGGCCGAGCTGCGGCGGCTGTGGAGCCCGACGACGACAACGCCGAGCCCGACCGAAGCGGGCTGCAACAACCGGTGGTCGACCCGCTGCACAGTCAGTGACGGCGCCCGACTGGCGCTCGTCATTGACCGCACTGGATCAAGGGCACGTGCGTGAGCTCGTCGCGTCGGCCGCTGGCTTCGACGGCGTCGCGCCGGTCGGGGAACAGGTGTTGCGGGAACTCAGCCAGGAACGCACCGAGCACCTCGTG
The DNA here is from genome assembly GCF_018278905.1 of Mycobacterium spongiae. Classification (NCBI taxonomy): domain Bacteria; kingdom Bacillati; phylum Actinomycetota; class Actinomycetes; order Mycobacteriales; family Mycobacteriaceae; genus Mycobacterium; species Mycobacterium spongiae. The sequence continues at coordinate 4,889,102 of NZ_CP046600.1, read as the reverse complement.
GTCGCCGAGCCGCGCCCGGACGGCGCGATCGTCGGCTATCTCAATCTCAGCCCGCAGCGTGATGCGGGCGGCGCGATGGCGGAACTGGTCGTTCACCCAGAGGCCCGCCGCCGGGGAATCGGTGGCGCACTAGCCCGCGCGGCCTTGGTCAAGTCCGGCGGACAGATCCAGTTCTGGGCGCATGGCACCCTCGAGCCCGCCCGGGCGACCGCATCCGCGCTCGATCTGGTCTCGGTTCGCGAACTCGTCCAAATGCGGCGCCCGCTGCACGATATGTCCCAGATTTCCGAACCGGAGATCCCCGACGGGGTGCTGATCCGCACCTATGCGGGCGCATCCGATGACGCTGAATTGCTGCGGGTCAACAACGCCGCGTTCGCCCACCATCCAGAACAAGGTGGGTGGACCACAGCCCAACTGGCCGAGCGTCGCGGCGAACCGTGGTTCGACCCTGCGGGCCTGTTCCTGGCCTTCGGTGACAGCGCCAGCGACCACGCAGGCAGATTGTTGGGTTTTCACTGGACCAAAGTGCATCCCGATCACCCGGGTCTGGGCGAGGTCTACGTCCTCGGCGTCGACCCGTCGGCGCAGGGCCGCGGCCTGGGCCAGGCGCTGACCTCGGTCGGCGTTGCGTCATTGGCCCGTCGGCTGGCCCCGCCGCAATACGGCGACGATCCCGCGGCTGCGCCCGCCGTCGAACCCGCCGTGATGCTCTACGTGGAGTCGGACAACGTGGCGGCGGTACGCACCTACCAGAGTCTGGGGTTCACCACCTATAGCGTGGATACCGCCTACGCTCCCGCCGCAGCGCTATAGGCTCGAAACCAGTTCTAGGAGAGGCGCGCTCGAAGTGTCCACTCGGTTGTCGGCCCGCTGGCTGCCCGAGGGCATACTTGGTGGCGACGTAGTAGTTTCCCGCTTGTTCCAGTGGCCGCGTATCGGTCAACCGTTGAGAATGCGGGAAGAAGGCGAGATGGGTGGAGGCTCGACGCGGTGGGCAAACTAACGCCGGTGGCGGTGGCGACAATAGCGATCGTCGGTGCCGTCGTGACCGCGTGCGGCAACGGCGACAAGCGTGACGGGGCGTCGACGCTCGCGGTCCCCGGAGTAACCGTCGGCCCTGCTGTTTGTGGTGGCGAGGACACTCTGTCGGCGGAGGGTTCGACCGCCCAGGAAGCCGCTATGGGCCTGTTCAACCAGGCGTGGAGCCGGTTGTGCCCGGGAAAGAAGGTGTTGTACAAGCCGACCGGGTCGGGCATCGGCCGCAAGCGGTTCATCGCCGGGCATATCGATTTCGCGGGATCCGACTCGCCGCTGGTTTCCGAGCAGATCGGCCCGGCCGCCGAACGCTGCGGGGGCAACCCGGCGTGGGACGTGCCGCTGGTGTTCGGGCCAATCGCCTTGGTATACAACCTGACTGACGTTCCGGCGGTGACCCTCGACGCTGATTCGATGGCCAAGATTTTCACCGGCTTGATCCGGGCGTGGGACGATCCGATACTCGCCGCCCTCAATCCCGATCTGGACCTGCCCAAGACCCCGATCACGCCCATTTACCGGTCGGACTTGTCGGGCACCACCGACAACTTTCAAAAGTATCTGACTGCCGCGGCACCACAGAGCTGGGACAAAGGCGTTGGCGGTGAGTTTCACGGGGGTGTGGGCAAGGGCGCCCACGGATCGGCCGGTGTCATCGCGGCGGTGAAGGCGAACCCGGGCGCGATCGGATACGTCGAGAAGGGCTTCGCCGATCAGGCAGGTGTGCCGTACGTGCAGCTCGAGACCGGCAATGGGGTGGTCCCGCTGACCCAGGAAACGGCAACCAACGCCGTCGACGCCGTCACGTTCGCGGCCCGGGGCAATGACCTTGTGCTGGACTTGACTTCGGTCTACGGCCTGCAGGGACCGGAGGCCTACACACTGGTGCTGGCGACCTACGAGATTGTGTGCTCCGGCGGATACGACCCCGACACCGGCGCGGCCGTCAAAGGCTTCCTCGCCACGGCGGCCACCGAGGGTCAAGCGGACCTTTCGAAGGCCGGCTACGTCCCGCTGCCGAAGAAGGTCCGAGAGCGGGTGGCCACCGCGATCAATGCCATGCAATAGCCGACCCGAGAGGCCTTACTGCCGGTAGCCGCGGCCAGGGTAGGGTCCGGACGCTGGGCTGCTGGCTGATTGACAGTTCATGAACTTCGATATATTCAGCGAGTTGACAGGTTCGTCCCACGGCATGATGTATGACCGGACATGGGCCGGCGCCGGTACCAACCTGGTCCCCCCGGGTCGTGTCGTGGGGCCGCCGCGCTGACAAGGATTGGGTCGTAGGCAGGAGCTCGAGGTGGCCAAGAGGTTGGACCTCAAGGACGTCAACATCTACTACGGGGCGTTCCACGCTGTCTGCGATGTTTCGCTGTCGATCCTGCCGCGCAGTGTGACGTCGTTCATTGGTCCGTCTGGCTGTGGTAAGACGACAGTGCTGCGCACCCTGAACCGGATGCATGAGGTGATCCCCGGCGCCCGGGTCGACGGTGCGGTGTTGCTGGACGATCAAAACATCTATGCGTCCGGTATCGACCCGGTCGGTGTCCGTCGGGCAATCGGGATGGTGTTCCAGCGGCCGAATCCCTTTCCCGCCATGTCGATTCGCAACAACGTGGTAGCCGGCCTGAGGCTTCAGGGAGTGCGCAACCGCAAGGTACTCGACGAGACCGTCGAGCAATCACTGCGGAGGGCGAACCTCTGGGATGAGGTCAAGGATCGGCTGGACAGGGCCGGCGGCGGGTTGTCCGGCGGGCAGCAGCAGCGGTTGTGCATCGCACGGGCCATCGCGGTACAACCCGACGTTCTGCTGATGGACGAGCCGTGCTCGGCGCTGGATCCCATCTCGACCATGGCCATCGAAGATCTGATCAGTGAGCTCAAGCAGGACTACACCATCGTCATCGTGACGCACAACATGCAGCAGGCTGCGCGGGTCAGCGATCAGACGGCGTTTTTCAACCTGGAATCGATTGGCAAGCCCGGCCGGCTGGTGGAGATCGATGACACCGAGAAGGTCTTTTCCAATCCGACGGACAAGGCCACCGAGGACTACATTTCCGGGCGCTTCGGCTAGTGCGCGCGCTCGGCTAACCGGCCGTGGGTGCGGTCTCTTCGTCGGGAAATTGGCCGGTCGCCTGGAAGATGACCCGTCGGGCGACTTCGACCGCATGGTCGGCGAAGCGTTCGTAGAAGCGGCCCAGCAAGGTCACGTCGACGGCGGCCGCTACACCGTGCTTCCATTCGCGGTCCATCAACACGGTGAACAGGTGGCGGTGCAGGTCGTCCATGGCGTCGTCTTCTTCGCGGATCCGGGCGGCTTTCTCCGGATCGCGGGACAGCACCACCTCTTGGGCGCTGCTGCCCAACTCGACTGCGACCCTGCCCATTTCGGAAAAATACCCATTGACCTCTTCGGGCAGCGCGTGCTGCGGATGCCGCCGGCGGGCGATCTTGGCGACGTGTAGGGCCAGCGCCCCCATCCGGTCAATGTCGGCGACCATCTGGATGGCGCTCACGATGGCTCTCAGGTCCCCGGCAACTGGCGCCTGCAGGGCCAGCAGGACGAAAGCGCTCTCCTCGGCGCGGGTGCTCATGGCGGCGATTTCTTCGTGGTCGGAGATAACCTGTTCGGCCAGCGCGAGATCCGCTTGGAGCAACGCTTGGGTGGCCCGTTCCATCGCGATTCCGGCGAGTCCGCACATCTCACCCAGCTGCTCGGACAACTCCGAGAGTTGCTCCTGGTAGGCGGTCCGCATGTGTTAAAGCCTACGTTCTTGAACCCAGAAAAGCGTTCCTAGACTTCGAAGAACGTGTGCGCGCCGCGTGTCACTCTCACTCGCACGTGGTGTCGGCCGCGTTGGTGACGGTCAGGTCTTCCGGCAGCCTCGTCGGCGTACTGCTGGAATTGCGGTTGATCTGCACGCTGACCGAGGAGCCGCTGGGCGCTGGAGTGGTCACCGAACGAAAGTCCGGGCCCAACACCACCTGAACCACCTGGCCGATCCCGGTCACCCGCTCGACCTTGGAATTGGCGAACGCTGTCGCCACCGTGGCGGCGGCCTGCTCGTTGCCGGGCGAAAAGAACACTGTCGTGGCCGTCAGCGAACTCGGATAGTCATCGGGCTCCATCACCTTGAAGCCGTCCCGTTTGAGCTGTTTGGTGGCCGCGGCCGCCAGGCCGGCTTGGCTGGTCGAGTTGGAGACCTGCACCGTGACCTCCCGCGGGGAGGTGGTCGTCACCTGCTCGTGCTGAATCCTGGTGGTTGCGTCGTTCGGCGGTGCCTTGCGAGGAGTGGTGGGCGCGGTGGTCGGCGTCATCCCGAGGCGTTGGGCGTTGTGATCGTTTTCCAGGGGGAGCGGGTCGTCGTCGATGATGGCGGTGAACAGCGCCTTCATATCGGCTTTGCGCGGGGGCTCGTCGCCGTTCTCGTCGGTGATGCCGGTGGGCACGGTGACGAACGTGATGTGCCCGGCCGCCATGCCCTGCAGTGATTGACCCAGCTCGACGAGATCCCTGGTCTTGACATTGTCGACGTAGCTGTCGCCGATGAACATGTTGACGACGTTGTTCAGCTTGTTGAGGTTGAACAGCGTGTCCTCGGAGATCAGCGAACGCAGCAGCGACGATAAGAACAGTTGTTGGCGTTTGATGCGGCCGTAGTCACCGTTGAGCTCGGTGGTGATCTGGCGGGCGCGCACGTAGTTCAATGCCGTGGGGCCGTTGATGACCTGCCGTCCCGCGTGCGCGAGAACCGTGCCCAGTTCGTAGTCCTTCAGCGGGGCGGTGGTGCACACTTCGACGCCGCCGAGGGCCTCCACCATTTTCCCGAATCCGACGAAGTCGATGGCGATGAACCGGTTGATGCTCAGACCGGAGAGTTTCTGGATGACTTTGACCAGGCATTTCGGACCGCCGAAGGAGAATGCCGAGTTGAGCTTGGTTTCCGTGTAGACGATCCGGGGTCCATATGTTCCGGTGTCCTCGTCGTAGAGCGGACCGTATTCGCCGGTGTCGGGGTTCCAGGCTTCGCACTTGAGCGGGGTAATCGCCAGGTCGCGGGGGAACGACACGGCGACGACGCGTTTACGGTTCGCCGGAATGTTGACCAGCATCACGGTGTCCGACCGTGCTCCCCCGGCGTCCTCGGTATCGCCGGCGCCCACGTTCGCGTTTGCTCCGGCGCGCGAATCGACACCGACGATCAAGAAGTTCTCGTCACCGTACTGGGCATTGGGATCGACGATGTCGCGCGAATCCGGGTCAAGCGCGCTCACCTTGTTGAGCCGGTTGTTCTTCGACGTGCTCCACTGCCACGCCCCGCCCGTGAGAGCCAGCGCCATGATGGCGATCAACGCCGTCAATGAGCGTCCGATCAGCAGTATCGGACGGCGGCGGGACTTCCGCGGCGGCTTGTCCTTTTTGCGGGTCTTGGGCGACCCGGTGGCCCGCGGCGGAGCGGCGGTGCGCACCCGAATCGGGCGACCCCGTTCCGGTGCGGGGAGCCGCGTGGTGGGCTCCTCCGGGGCCGCATCGTGGTCCGAGTGTGCCTGCGGTGCGCTGCTCGGGTGATGGATTGCGCCGAGGTCGGGTACTTCGGAAAGGAACGCCAACGCGTGGGTGGGGATGGCGATGGCTTCCGTGTCTTGGGTGTCCTGAGTGTCTGGTTCGTCGTGTTCGACGTGCCCGTTGTGCCGCTCGTGTCCGTCGGGGACATCCGGGACCGAATCGGAGATTGGTTCGGGATCCGGGGCGACGTGGCGGTGAATGGGATGGTTCGGACTGGGGGCGCCGATCTTGGCGATCAGGTCGGCGACGCTGACGCCGCCGCCGATATGCGCCCCGCCTGTCGACGTGTCGTCGGTCTCATCGGTGGTGGATTCGGGGGCCACGACAGGCTCAGGTGTGGATCGTCGGGGCGTCGGGTCGAATGTTGGTCCAACAAACCGTTCCCACGGCATGGCGCCTGGAGTTCCGTGCGAATCTGGGGTAATTCGTTGGTGATCGGCGTCGTCAGCGGACGCGCGCCGACGGTCAAGAGTGGCGTCTTCCTCGCCGTCACTCATGTCCTACGGCCTCCGAAAGTCTGTTGCCGACGTCAACGGTGTTCGTGTGCGCACGTCAACGCGGCGCCGCCGAAGTCGGCGTCGCATGATGCCGCAGGGATCACATGGTACTGACTTATCGGCTGAGACGCGATTTCAGGTGCGTCTCGGTTCCCTTACCGTCGCTTGCCGGCGCTCCGATTCAGCCACCCGAGTGCATGACCTCGGCGCCGTCGGGCACTGCGCACTCGTCGGGATCGTTGAGCCAACCTTCGGGGAGGGCCACCCGAGCGGGGGAGCCCTGGCGCCCTCGCGGGCCATACCCGGCGGTGGGGAACGGCGCACCGCCGTCCAATCGGGTCAGGAGGCTGTCGAGCTCGTCGAAGTTCTTGACCAGGGCCAACGCCCGCCGTAACTCGGATCCCGCCGGAAAGCCATGCAGGTACCAGCCGATGTGCTTGCGGATATCCCGCATGCCTTTGTCTTCGCCGAAGTGTTCGGCCAGCAGGTGGCCGTGCCGACGGATGATGTCGGCGACCTCGCCCAGTGTGGGTGGGGTCGGTGCCGGGCTACCGGTGAACGCCGCGGACAGCTCCGCGAATAGCCACGGCCGGCCCAGGCATCCGCGGCCGATGACAACGCCGTCGCAGCCGGTGGCAGCCATCATGGCCAGCGCGTCGCTCGCGTCGTAGATGTCGCCGTTGCCGAGCACCGGAATGGTTGACACGTGCTGTTTGAGTGCGGCGATCTGGTTCCAATCGGCGTTGCCGGAATAGCGTTGCGCGGCGGTCCGGGCGTGCAACGCCACGGCGGCGGCGCCTTCGGTTTCGGCGATCCGCCCGGCGTCCAAATGCGTGTGGTGGTCATCGTCGATGCCGATGCGGAACTTGACGGTCACCGGTATGGCGCAGTCTTCGGTGGCGCGCACCGCCGCGGCCACGATCTGACCGAAGAGTCGCCGCTTGAACGGCAGCGCCGCCCCGCCGCCGCGCCTGGTCACCTTGGGCACCGGGCAGCCGAAGTTCATGTCGAGGTGATCGGCCAAGCCTTCGTCGGCGATCATCCTGGCAGCCGCGTACGTCGTCGCGGGGTCGACGGTGTAGAGCTGCAGCGAGCGGGGCGACTCGTCCGCGGAGAACGTCGTCATGTGCATGGTGACGGGATGCCGCTCGACGAGCGCCCGTGCGGTCACCATTTCGCAGACGTACAGTCCGCTGACGGTGCCGACCGTCGACTGCTCCAGCTCACGACACAGGGTGCGGAATGCGACGTTGGTCACCCCGGCCATCGGTGCCAAGACAACCGGGCTGGCCAGCTCGATCGGGCCGATGCGCAATGAGCTAGACCGGATTGCCCAGCTTCTCCTCATCGCGCTGCGCGCTCTGCATCGTCGCCGGGCGGAACTGGATTGCCCGGCTCCTCCTCATCGCGCTGCGCGCTCTGCATCGTCGCCGGGCGGAACTGGATTGCCCGGCTCCTCCTCATCGCGCTGCGCGCTCTGCATCGTCGCCGGGCTAGTGACGGCTCATCGGCAGCTTGCCGGCGGTCTTGTGCAGTTCGTGGGCGGCGATCTTCTTGCCGGTACGGGCTTCCCGGTCGAGTTGGCGCTGCTTGGACTCCTCGAACTTGTCGCACGACAGCTCAAGCTCTTTGATGAGCAGCGCAATTTCATCGCGCATCTTGGCTCCTTCGCCGGTGAAGTCCTCGCGCTCGAAGATGCGCCATTTCTTCAGCACCGGCATGACGACCTCTTCGAGGTGGATGCGCGGGTCGTAGACGCCCCCGACGGCGATGATCACCGCTTTGCGTCGAAACTCCGGTACCTGGAAGCCCGGCATCTTGAAGTTGTGCAGGATCAGGTGCAACGACTTCATCGCCTGGTTCGGTACCAGGTCGAACGCGGCTTCGCTCACGTCACGGTAGAAGAGCATGTGCAGGTTCTCGTCGTTCGAGATCTTGCTCATGAGCTGGTCAGCCACCGGGTCATTGCAGGCCTTGCCGGTGTTCCGGTGCGAGACCCGGGTGGCCAACTCCTGGAAACTGACGTAGATGACGGAGTCGGTGACGCTGTCGGCAAAGTAGTTGCCCTGGTGGTTCTGTCCCGGGCTGAAACCGCGGTTGACCACCTCGAGACGCAGCATCTCCAGCTCCACCGGGTCGACCGAGCGGGTCACCACCAGGTAGTCACGCAGCGCGATGCCGTGCCGGTTCTCCTCGGCGGTCCAGCGGTTGACCCACTGGCCCCAGGCGCCGTCCTGGCCCATGTTCATGGCGATCTCACGGTGATACGAGGGCAGGTTGTCCTCGGTGACCAGGTTTTGCACCATCGCCACCTGGGCGACGTCGGAAAGCTGGCTCTGCTCGGGGTGCCACTCCTGGCCGCCCAGCGCGTAGTAGTTCTTGCCGTCCGACCACGGGATGTAGTCGTGCGGGTTCCACTCTTTGACCATGCTCAGGTGCCGGTTCAGGTACTTCTCGACGACCGGTTCAAGTTCGTGTAACAGATTTAGGTCGGTCAACGCGGCCGACATGGGTCCTCCAGTTATCTGTGTCTATTGGTTGCACTCAATATATCTGTGTCGCTGAGTAGCAACAAGTTTGCGCGTCGGCGCGTGGCCGCCTTTCTCGGTGAATCGGTAGGTGTAAGGTGCGCAGCCTTAGTCCCGTTGCCCGGCTGAGATCGCGTGATCGCCTGCCCCGTCCTCGCGGCCCCCGTGTGGAGGTGCGTAGCTGGTGGCCGTGCTCAGTAGCATGGCGACGCAGTAGTCGATGAATTGCGCGCGGGTAGCTTCGAGCCGCCTATCCAGATAGGCGGTGAACAAGCCCGTCAGGGCGCCGATCATGCTGGTGGCAACCAGCTGCTGCAGCACCGGATCAACGATCGTGGACAACCTGCGCTGGGCCAATTCGATGAAGTTGGGCATCCACTCCGCACCCGAGCGAGCCAGCGCTGGTTCGACGGCCGGTGCCAGCAGCAGCACTCGCCCGCGCACCGGATCATCGACCATCAACTCGACGAATCGCTCGACTGCCTCCTGGGGGGTTTCCGCGGAGGTCAGCGTAGCCATCGCTCGGGTGCAGACGTCGTCGTACACCGCGCAGACGAAATGCTCACGGTCGGTGAAGCTTTCGTAGAAATAGCGCTCGGTCAGACCGGCCTGGCGGCACACCGCCCGGACGGTGAGCGCGGGTCCGTTCTCGCCGCCGAGCAGTGCGACGCCCGCGGCGATGAGGTCTTCTCGGCGCATGGCGTACCGACTCTCGAGGGGGACACCGGTCCAGCGGCCCCGTTTTTGACCGGTCTGCACATGACTCCTAAACTTCATAGTGACAACGCGTGTAGTCAAGAGCCCGCCGTCCACGGAAGATCAGCAGGGAAGACCACCGGTGACCCAACATACGTCTGCTAGCTGTCCGCTGACCAGCACCGTCGCCGACGCGTCCGCGGAAGCCCCAGGCCCGGCTGCACGGTCCGATGACGTCAGCGCGGTGACCGGTGGCTGCCCAGTCTCACCGTTGGGCTACGAGGCGCCGCCCGCGCCGCTAGGCCCGGATTCGCTGACCTGGCGGTACTTCGGTGACTGGCGCGGCATGCTGCAGGGACCCTGGGCCGGCTCCATGCAGAACATGCATCCGCAGCTGGGTGCCGCGGTCGAGGACCACTCGACGTTCTTCCGGGAACGCTGGCCGCGGCTGCTGCGGTCGCTGTATCCGATTGGCGGAGTAGTCTTCGACGGCGATCGAGCCCCGATCACCGGCGCCGAGGTGCGCGACTACCACGTCACGATCAAAGGCGTCGACTCTGTGGGTCGGCGCTACCACGCGCTGAACCCGGACGTTTTCTACTGGGCGCATGCCACCTTCTTCGTCGGGACTCTGCATGTGGCGGAACGATTTTGCGGTGGACTGACCGAAGCGCAGAAGCGAACACTATTCGACGAACACATCGAGTGGTACCGCATGTACGGGATGAGCATGCGGCCGGTGCCAGGCTCCTGGGAGGAATTCCAAAACTACTGGGATCACATGTGCCGCAACGTTTTAGAGAACAACCTCGCGGCGCGCGCCGTGCTCGATCTGACCGAACTGCCGAAACCTCCTTTCGCCCAATGGGTCCCGGATTGGCTGTGGGCCGCGCAGCGCAAACTACTGGGCCCGTTCTTCGTCTGGCTGACCGTCGGTCTCTACGATCCGTCAGTGCGCGAGCTGATGGGCTATCAGTGGTCGCGCCGCGACGAATGGTGGCATCGCCGCTTCGGCGACATCGTCCGCCTGGTCTTTGCGGTGGTGCCCCCGCGATATCGCAAGCATCCGCGTGCCCGGGCGGGCTTGGACCGCGCCAGTGGGCGGATCCCGGCGGATACGCCCTTGGTACACACACCCGCACGCAATCTGCCGCCGCTGGACGAGCGGGACAACCCGATGCACTACTGCCCCAGGCTGTGACCATCTGATCACGTCTCCTGGGGCAGCGTGCGCGCATCCTCAGTGCGCGTGGGCGTGCACCTCTTCGAGCCCGGACTGATGCACGTGCTGGTGGGTGTGCTCGGTGCCTTCGTCGTGGGTGTGCGAGTGCGCGTGCTCAACGTGAGCGTGCTCGTGGTCGGTGTGTGCATGCGTGTGGGTGACGTCGCCGTGGCTGTGCTCGTGGGCGTGCGGCGCGTCGTGGGTGTGGTCGGTTGTCATGGGTTTCCTCTCCTTGTGGGACACATTTTTGTTTGCTGGCTAGGGTCTAGCCGGCGTCTTCGGTAGCCGGCGGTTTGGCGACTGCCTGCAGACCGCCATCGGCGCGGTGATGCGGGGGAACCCCGGGGCCGGCGTGTTCGGCATTGCAGACGGCATCGATGACGAGCTGGCGAACGTGCTCGTTCTCCAGGCTGTAGAAGATCGTGGTGCCGTCCCGGCGGGTGCGCACCAGCCGCGCCATGCGCAGCTTCGCAAGGTGCTGGGAGACCGACGGAGCTGGCTTGCCCACATGCTCGGCAAGGTCGTTGACCGACATCTCGTGTTTTGCCAGCGACCACAGCACCTGGACGCGGGTGGCGTCGGCCAGCATCCGGAACACCTCGACGACCAAGCTGACCTGGTCGGCCGGCAGGCGCAATGCTCTACTATCTGCATTCATACGTAGATAATAGAGCACGTGGATAACAGGCTGTCAAGATTGCCTGCTCAGGCCCGCCGGCGGGGGCGAATGCTGTCGGCAACCGTGAATCGGAGGGTAGTGGGGGAGTTCGGTATGGCGCTGAGAGCGGCGGCTAGTATATTAGTAAGACTATCTACATTTGTGGCTGAAGCGGTTTCCTGAATGAAGGAGCAGTATCGTGCGCACCGACCGTGATCATTGGGATCTTGCGACGAGTGTCGGGGCGACGGCGACCATGGTCGCCGCCCAGCGTGCGCTGGCCGCCGACCCGGAATTCTCGCTGATCGACGACCCGTTTGCGGCGCCGCTGGTGCGTGCCGTCGGTATGGACGTCTACACCCGCCTCGTCGACGGGCAGATCACCTTCGACCCGGACTCAGAGTTCAGTCCGCTGCGAATGGCCCAGGGGATGGCCTGCCGCACCAGGTTCTACGACCAATTCTTCCTGGACGCGACGCGCGGCGGCATTGGCCAGGCGGTCATCTTGGCGGCGGGCCTGGATGCGCGCGCCTACCGACTCGCATGGCCGGCCGGCACCGTCATCTACGAAGTGGACATGCCGGAGGTGATCGAATTCAAGACCTCGACCCTGCGTGATCTCGGTGCTGAGCCGACCGCCGAGCGGCGCACTGTAGCGGTCGACCTGCGTGACGACTGGGCCGCTGCGCTGCAGACAGCGGGGTTCGACCCGAACGCGCCGACCGCATGGAGTGCCGAAGGGTTGCTGGTCTACCTGCCCGACGCCGCCCAAGACGCGCTCTTCGACAACATCACCGCGTTGAGTGCCCCCGGCAGTCGGTTGGCCTTCGAATACGTACCCGACACGGCGATCTTCAGCGATGAGCGGTGGCGCAACCACCAAGGCAAGATGAGTGAGCTCGGATTGGACATGGACTTAGACAATCTCGTCTACCACGGCCAACGCGGGCACATCCTCGACCACCTGACCCGCAATGGCTGGCAGACCTCGTCGCACCGGACCGACGAGCTGTACGAGGCCAACGGCTTGGTCTATCCCGACGACGAACTTGCCGCCGCGTTCTCCGACGTCACCTATTGCAGCGCAGTGCTGCAGCGTTAAGCGCAATCATTGAACTGAAATATCGGGCCGCCTGTGGCGGCGCGGTCGCGCCCTACTGGCGCATGAGCTCCTCTTTGAGACGGCCGGTGATCATCTCCTGGAATATCACCTGAGCCGGACCGTAGAGATCCTGGAATGTCGAGACCAGGGCGTCGCGGTTGTACTCGGGAATAGAGCCGCCGCTGGGCGTCCAAAAGCTGTCGATGTCCATCAGGAAGAACGGCCCGGTTTGGGGCGGGGTGATGCGACGCAGGTGGTAATTCTGGTCCAGCGCCTGGCCGACACCTGGGCCGTAGCGCACGATCAGCGATTTGCCCGGCTCCGCCTCGCGGTAGACCGCGGCCCCCTGCCACTCGGTGAGGAACAGGCCGCCGGGGGCAATCCGCTGCGGGCCGAGCAGCTGCTCGTCGATCCAGTTGCTCCATGTGATGCGGCCATCGACACCGGCCGGGACGCGGATCTCCAGGACGAAGCGCAGACCGATGCGCTCCAGCCCGACGATCGATGAGACCTGTGAGCGGGCGTCCACGACCTGCATCGCGATTTCGCAGAAAGCCTCGAAACTCGTGTAAGCACTGGTCTCGATGACAATGGCCTGATTCTTCAGCGAGGCGGACAGTGTGTTGTCGCGGTTGCCGTAACGAACGAAGCGATCCGCGACTGGCTGCGGGGGCTGGCCGGGGGCTGTCACGCCCCATTGCACGTCTTGGGCCTGGCGCTCGATGGGCAATTGATCGATCAGCAGATGTTTGATTTCCCGGCTCGCCGCTTCCGTGAGCGCATCAGTTGTAGGGTGGCGAATTTCCATCGTCACAAGGGCTACGGGTGCGTTGGGCTGGGCCTCGTCCTGGCTCGTCTCGGGAAGCATGCTCTGCAGCATAGCTACGTCGTCTGTGCGCCTCACCGCGGCCCGCGCCTTGGGTATCCGATGCCGAACACGTCACCCATCGCCCCAGGTCACTACCGGTTCCCGAGTCGCGGATCAAACGCAACGGGTGCCCTGCCTTGATCCACGTGCAGGTGGCCAGCAGTCTGATGATGGCCGGGTTGATCGCCGGTTTGGCGTTAAAGGAGAACTCGTCCAACTGTTTTGGGCGCGGGAAACTCGCGTCGCCGACCCGGCGTTAGGCGCGGCGGTGGGTGCGTCGTCGCCTTCGGCGATGACGACCTCAGGGAGAAACCCGCGTTAGGACAGCTTCTCACGCTGAGCAGCGGCGGCGATTTCGGCGAACCGGTCGCGAATCGTCGGCAGCCGCAGCGTGTGACGGCCTTGCTCGATCGCCGCGGTGGCCGGCTACGCGGTCACGTAATGCGGACGGGTCATGAAGTTTCTCGTCCCAGCATGCTCCACCCTGGGCAGCGGCCGGGTGCCGACTGGGCACGGCAGCTGAGCGGTGCTCGGCGAGGATGACGACACAACTGCCTCGGTCGGCGCTTACCGACGTAGTTACGCACCGTCGAGGACGACACGTCCACCGCGCCATGCTGATCGACCAGCCGGTCCAAGATGCGCGGGGTAGTGTGGCGTTGCTTTTTGGGCGCATCTAGATCACTACGCAGCATCTCGTCGATCGCACACTTGAGCGCCTCCAGCCGCGGCGCATCCGCTCGGGCACCTCGCTCCGGCGGGATCGCCGACTCCAGCGCCTGGCGCACCGTGCGCCGGTGCACGTGATGCTTATCGGCCAGCGCCCGAATCGACATCCCGTCCACTCGATGATCACGGCGAATAGCCGCGAACTGCTCCACCCGCGTGCGTACTATCTCGCCCCACCTGTCGTGATCAGCGATCCGGGCTGTCCGGATAACGACCACGCTGAGGTGGGGCGAAATCAAGCCGGTATAGCCGCCGCGGCGTATCGCAAAGGTGGAGCGAAATCACACTGTCACACCGACGCACCTGCGCCTCACCAGCGGGCCACCTCAGGGCATCCCCCCGGGCCGATTCAGACTCTCACGGCCAGATCAACGCCCGCACAGACTCGCTGAGCCCCGCCAACAGCGCACTCACATCCTGATACGCCCCCATAACAGGCCGGTCGTTGGCGCAGATAGGGCCGCATTCGCCGCACCCAGGCCAAACAAAGCCAAACAAAGCCAAACAAATCAGTTGCCGCAGAATCCAGCACCGCCGACACCGCACTCACCAACGGCAGCCACCCACCCTCGGATGTCTCGGCACCCAGCCCAGCAATTCCGGCTCTTACAATCACCCGATCACCCAGAATCACCACCATCGGTCGCCAAGTCCTCGAAAACTCAACGCCGTGAACCCGAATCACTTCGCGGCGCCCACCATCGACCCGGATGAGGGCCAACGGGATAGCTCAAGAACTCGAGACAAGACAACGCCCGGTTGAAGGAGGTGACCAACCGGACACTCGACGTCGAACGCAGAGAGCCACTCCAACCGACGCCCACAGCCGGCCTCGGTCCAGGATGGTCAACGCTAGGGGGCCAGAGTGACCGACTCCCCCGGCTGGCCGTCGATGCCGCCAGGTTGGCCACCGAGCCCTTTGGCTCCACCGAGACCTTCGATACCACCGACACCGGCGCCGCCGTTGCCGCCGTTGCCGCCGACGCCGCCGACGGCGTTGCCTCCGAATCCCCCTGCACCACCGTTGCCACCGCCGGCCGTAGACCACCCCTGCCCGCCGGTGCCGCCATCGCCGCCGTTGCCGCCGAGGCCGCCCCGACCTCCGGCACCAGCAGTTGCGATGCCAATCCCCGGGGTGTTCGCAGGCCCACCGAGTCCACCAGCTCCGCCGCGTCCACCATCAACGCCAGTGGCGCCGTCACCACCGGCACCACCGTTACCCGCGAAAAGGGAAACCGGCACCGCCCCATTGGCAAAAATGCCTCCGCCGTTTCCGCCGTTTCCGCCGTCACCGCCAGTGCTGGCACCGCCGGCACCTCCGTCACCGCCTTCGGCGTAAGGAGTACTATTGGCCTCCGCGAAACCGCCGGCTCCGCCTGCCCCTGCCGCGGTGGCGCCGTTACCGCCGTCACCGCCGTCACCACTGCTCACGAATTGCGCTGTCTGTGCTGTCGCGTAGCCGCCGTCACCGCCGTCACCACCAATCCCGGATTCTGAGGCGCCCCCGTCACCACCCGCACCCCCATAGGCCTCGCCAGCGGTGGGATCGGTGTCTAGGACCCCCTGCCCACCGTCACCACCGGTGCCGGCCGCAGCGGTGCCGGCGGCACCAGAGGTAGCGCCGCCGTGCCCGCCAGCACCACCGGTCGCTTTGCCCGCCGCTGAATCCGCGTCGCCACCCGCACCACCGTGACCACCCGTGGCCGAGACAGCATTCTGATCGGTATGAGCGGCACCACCGGCACCACCGGCACCACCGGCGGCGCCGTCACCGGCACCCGTAGCCGCACCTCCAGCACCACCGTCACCACCAACAATCTCGCCAGAATCCGACGAAGCATTCCCACCGCCACCGCCGTGGCCACCGGTGACCTGAGTGTCGCTATCGGTGCTCGTGGCCAAGCCCCCTGCGCCACCATCACCGCCCGCAGCGTTACCAGAGCCTGAAGAAGCGTCCCCACCGGCGCCAGCGTCACCACCACGAGCCTTATCCACAACAGTGTTAGCCGTGGCCGCCCCCCCATCAGCGCCCTGACCCCCTAGGGCCGCCCCATCACTGGACTGCGCGCTACCCCCAGCACCACCGGCACCCGCCGCCCCATAAGCGCTACCACCGACACCACCATCACCCCCATAAGCGTCAGCAGAGTCCGACGAAGCCGCCCCACCAGCACCCCCGGCACCGCCGGTGCCCGCACTGCTCGCCTCACCACCATCACCACCGGCACCACCATCACCACCCAACGCAACCCCACCACGAGCGCCAGCAGCCCCCCCATCACCCCCGTCACCAGCGAGAGTCCCGCCGCCAGCGCCCACACCACCATCACCCCCGGTCGCGTCACCGGAATCCGCGACGGCAGACCCACCATCACCACCCCTACCACCGACATCGGTGGCGCTGGCACCATCACCACCCTGCCCACCCACAGCGATGCCACTGTCGGCATCAGCGTCGCCACCATCACCACCAAAACCACCATCCAGGGCCTTGCCCGCGGTGTCGCCACCCACGCCACCATCACCCCCCAGGGCCTGACCAGAATCGGTCAACGCCGCCCCACCATGACCACCCCCACCACTAATGGAGCCCTGCCCACCGGCACCACCATCACCACCCCACGCCACCGACAGGTCGGAAATGGCCATCCCACCGTTACCACCGAAACCACCCTCACCATCATCGGGATCACCATCGAAGACATGAGCATCACCCCCCATACCACCATCACCACCACGCGCTACCCCACTATTCGACAATGCCTCACCCCCATGACCACCATCGCCAGCAGTGTCAGGAGCATCACCCCCCACACCACCATCGCCACCGGTAGCGCCACCGGAGGCCGCGCCGGCATCTCCACCCTCACCACCGTCACCACCAGCCACGGCACCCTGCCCACCATCACCACCAGCACCACCACGCGCGTTCCCAGAATGCGCCGACGCCTGCCCACCAACACCACCGACACCACCGGTGCCATGACCGGTGGCCTGGCCACCCTCACCACCATCACCACCGAACGTGGCAGCGTCACCGCCGGGGAAAACCGTCGCATCCCCACCGGCACCACCCGCACCGCCGAACTGGTGCACCGTGTCACCACCAACACCACCATCACCCCCTACAGCGAGCCCAGAACTGGTCCGGGCGTGCCCACCGTTACCACCGTCACCGGCACCACCGATACGTGCTGATGACGCCCCACCAGCCCCACCGTCGCCGCCGAGCGCAACACCGTTATCGCCCACAGCCAAAGTCGCATTCCCACCATCACCACCACGGCCACTATCACCGCCATTCGCGACGCCCCCATCACCCCCATCGCCACCAAGGGCGGTGCCCTCACCTCCCGACAACAACGTTTTCGCGTCCCCTCCATGGCCACCATCACCACCATGACCATTAGCGACAGTGCCAAAACGACCGGAACCACCAACACCCCCATCCCCACCATCACCACCAGTCGGATCAGAACCAGTCGCGCCACCACCATGCCCACCCACACCGGCGTCACCACCACGACCACCACCAGGAGAGGTCGCCGCACCTCCGGTGCCACCGTCACCACCACGACCACCAGCACCACCGGTGGCAGCGGTGCCGATCGCATGACCACCCACACCACCCGCACCACCTACACCACCATTGTTGTCGCTGGAGTCGGCGCCGATGATGCCGCCCTGCCCGCCAACCCCGCCGTCACCACCATCACCACCGGTAGGACCAACACCCACAGCCTTACCTCCCGAACCACCAGCACCACCGGCACCGCCATCACCCACAAATCTGCCGCCTCCACCAGCCCCACCCTCACCACCAGCCCCGCCGGTCGGATTGTGACCCTCGGCACTACCACCAGCACCACCGCCACCACCATCACCACTACGACCGACCTGAGGCGAAGCCGCACCACCATCACCACCGTCCCCACCCGCGCCACCTCTAACCCAGCTGGAGTCCTCGCTACCGAAAGCCTTACCACCCGCACCACCATCCCCACCCGCACCACCATCACCAGGACTAGTGCTTTCACCCCCATCCCCACCATCACCACCGGCCCCGCCCGTGGCATTGTGACCGCTCGCCCCACCACCAGCACCACCCGCACCACCATCACCACCGAAACCGCGCCAGTTCCGGGCCGAGCCGCCCTCACCCCCAGCACCACCGGTTGTCGAGCCCCCCGTCCCGGAATTCGTCGCCGAACCACCCTCACCCCCCGCACCCCCCGAACCACCATCCGGGCTAGTCGCTTCACCACCATCACCACCACCACCGCCAATGGCATGACTACGCGCACCGCTCACCTGCGCGGAACCCCCATCACCACCAAGACCACCCTGCGTACGAGCGACCCCCCCATCACCACCAGCACCCCCCTGAGCAAACCCGTTATCACCACTCACAGACGCGTCCCCCCCGCGACCACCCGCCCCACCGGTCCCACCATCGCCGCCAAAACCACCCTTCCCACCATCCCCACCATCGCCCCCACTCCCCGAACCCCCATCCGGGCTAGTGGCGTGACCACCATCACCACCGGCACCACCAACACCACCAAAACCTTCACCACCATCACCACCATCACCACCACGACCGAAACCATTTCCACCCAACGCGATCGCCTCACCACCATCACCACCGGCACCAGGACCATCTTCGCTGCGACTGCTGCCGCCGTCACCGCCGTGACCGGCGAACACCGAGCCAGTACCCGTAGCCGTAGACCCAGCACCACCATCACCACCCACACCACTCGCTGCGTCGCCGCCGTCACCACCAGCACCCCCCCACGCGGCCCCATCGTGCGCTGTCACCGCACCAGCATTCCCACCAGCACCACCGGCACCCTTGGACGTTCCACCACCGTCACCAGCATCAGCACCGAAAGCATCCCCGCGATGGAATGCGTTCGCCTCACCACTATCCCCACCACGACCACCATCACCATCACCACTCAACGCGTACCCGCCGCGACCACCGGCTCCAGCGGATGCCCCCGACCACCCGTCCGCATCACCACCATGCCCACCAGCACCACCATCCAGAGCGCCATCACCCCATGCACCCGTGTCACCCCCGTGCCCGCCCCGCCCACCAGCAGCCACACCTTCTATTGACGTGGCCCCACCACCATCCCCACCATCCCCACCATCACCACCGACCAAGGAGTAGCCACCCGCACCACCATCTCCCCCGGTTGCCCTTTGCCGCCCAAGCGCCTGGCCACCACTACCACCATCACCACCACTACCACCAACAACAATCCCGTTCGCTTTCCCCCCGTCACCGCCGCTACCACCATGCGCTGTCCCCGCGTCTGACCGGGCAGAACCTCCATCCCCACCAAAACCACCATCACCAACCCCCCCAGAAGAACCACCCACGCCACCATCCCCACCGCTCGCGTCCTGCAACCAGCCCCTCGAGAACCCTTCGCCACCAGCACCGCCATCACCACCATCGCCACTGACCGCATCACCACCGCCACCACCCGAACCACCGGTCGCGGCGCCATTGGTCGAGCTAGCGGCACCACCGGAACCCCCATGACCCCCATCACCACCCTGGGACCCACCAGCCCCGCCACTACCCCCAGCACCCCCTACAGAGTCGGCGTTGCTGCCATCACCCTCAGACGCCAGGCTGTTGGTGTCGCTACCCCCATCACCGCCATTGCCGCCGTCGCCGACAGCGCCCACGGCATCACCCCCATCACCCCCAGCAGTGGCCGCAGACACCTGCTCCCCGTTGGCATACACCGCATTAGCACCATCAGCACCATTACCACCATCACCGGCAACCCCACGGGCGTTGCCGCCATCACCACCGGGTAGGCCGGCCACACCGCGCCCGCCATCACCGCCATCACCGACCAACCACCCGCCCTCACCACCACGACCACCGCCGAGGCCGCCACGGCCCCCGTTACCGAACAGGCCCGCATCACCACCGCCACCACCGACACGACCCATCCCGGTCGCGGCACTGATACCACCGGCCCCGCCGTTGCCGCCATTGCCGAATAACCAGCCTCCCGCACCACCGCCACCACCGGCCGCGCCGGTCCCGCCGGCCCCGCCGTGGCCACCGGCGCCGATCAACCCCGCGGCCCCACCCGCGCCACCGGCTTGACCCGCGACACCGTCGCCACCGTTGCCGCCGTTACCGATCAACCAGCCCCCCGCACCACCGGCCTGCCCCGGCCCGCCATGGGCGCCATCGGCGATCAACCCTCGCCCCGTGAGTGCCAGCGTGGGCGCGTTGACCGCTTCCAGCGCGGCTGCGACCAAGGGGGAGGCGTTGGCGGTCTCGGTCACCGAGTACGCGCCGCTGGCCATGAGCAGGGTTTGCACAAACTCGCCGTAGGAGCCCGCGACCTGCACGCTGACGTCGTGGTAGGCCCGCCCGTGTTGGGAGAACAGTGCCGCGATCGCTGTCGATACCTCGTCGCTGCCGGCGGCTAGCAAACCCGTGGTGTGCGTGGCGACGGCGGTGTTCGCTGCGCTGACGGCCGCGCCTACGCTCGCTAAATCGGTTGCGGCGGCTTCTATTATCGCCGGTGTTGTGATGACATACGACATAAGACGTCCCCTGTCGTTCGGCCCAGCAGTGCTGGTGTGGCAAATCACCCGAGGACTCACCGTATGCACGTACACACGGCCACCGGGAGGCGAATCGCCATAAACCCTCGCCGCAACTGGCAGGCCCCCGATAATCGGTCCACCTGGTTTTGGAGCCAGGCTGTGATTGATGCCGATTTCAGTTGTTGGTCCGATGGTTGCCGTTGAGGCACTGCGTTCGTAGGCGGTTGTTGAACGATTCGATGTGGCCCGCGGCGCCGCGGGCGGGATGTAAGTCATCCCTACCTTCCCGGCGCAAAACGATTGCAGAGCCTGAGAAATGAGGTCCCGATCGTGTCCATGCGCAGCACCATCGGCGGGCCACCGGCCGGGGCGAAACACTCTCCAAGTCCTCGATCAGCCGCTCGGCGGGGATCGAGCGCTCCACGATATGCGGTAACGATTCGCGGGTGTGCTTATCGAGGATCGAGGTAGTCTTGCCGGCGTTGCCAGCGATAGTGGAGTTGAACTGGAAATCATTCGCCCACAGGATGTTTGGCGTATCGGCGGCTTTCCTGCCCTAGTCGTGGCGCAGGGAGGTCTACGCACGGCGAAACCTGTGGTGGGGGTGGTCGGTGGAGTAGTCGCGCAGCCTGCCGCGTGGCCCCGCGTCACGGTCAGCCGGAGCCTGGGTCACGCAGAGGTAGTGGGTGGGTCGAACGAGCCAGCCCGACGGCTGTGCGCGCAAACCGCGCGGGCATACCCAGAACCGCCGTGAGCATGCTCACGGTGCGTCGGTTGGTGGCCGGGCTGAAGATTTCCTTTCGTTACCTCTCGCGCAGCGTCCTTGTGGGGCTCGGATTCGGTCGGCAGCGGTTTGATGCGTGGATTCTGCTACCGAGGCTCCTTGGCGGCGTCCGCATCCGTGCCGCGATAGGCGCGGCCGCAGTGGTGTGGCGTCGCCGCGGACGCGGCACGCTCGGTGGATCTCGTTGTTGGTGTTGCGCCGCGGCGAGTTCGTCGGCGGCGCAGCTTAGGCACCGCGTCCGAAGCGGGTTGGTTTGTGCGGCCAGCTAGGTGATTGATCGTCGTTACTGGCCCCCACCCAGGGCCAGCGGGCCTCTAAGACACGGTGGACTCAGTGCTTGGGGACACGCCTGTTGTGGGAAGGCTTTTCGCGTCTCGGTGGTGGGGTGTACGTGCCTACGGTGGATGCTCGGGTGATTTGCCACACCAGCACCGCTGGACCGAACGACAGGGGACGTCTTATGTCGTATGTCATCACAAGACCGGGGATAATAGAAGCCGCCGCAACCGATTTAGCGAGCGTAGGCGCGGCCGTCGGCGCAGCGAACACCGCCGTCGCCACGCACACCACGGGTTTGCTAGCCGCCGGCAGCGACGAGGTATCGACAGCGATCGCGGCCCTGTTCTCCCACCACGGGCGGGCCTATCACGACGTCAGCGTGCAGGTCGCGGGCTCCTACGGCGAGTTTGTGCAAACCCTGCTCATGGCCAGCGGGGCGTACTCGGTGACCGAGACCGCCAACGCCTCCCCCTTAGTGGCGGCGGCGCTGGCGGCGGTCAACGCGCCCACGCTGGCACTCACGGGGCGAGGGTTGATCGCCGATGGCGCCCATGGCGGGCCGGGGCAGGCCGGTGGTGCGGGGGGCTGGTTGATCGGTAACGGCGGCAACGGTGGCGACGGTGTCGCGGGTCAAGCCGGTGGCGCGGGTGGGGCCGCGGGGTTGATCGGCGCCGGTGGCCACGGCGGGGCCGGCGGGACCGGCGCGGCCGGTGGTGGCGGTGGTGCGGGAGGCTGGTTATTCGGCAATGGCGGCAACGGCGGGGCCGGTGGTATCAGTGCCGCGACCGGGATGGGTCGTGTCGGTGGTGGCGGTGGTGATGCGGGCCTGTTCGGTAACGGGGGCCGTGGCGGCCTCGGCGGTGGTCGTGGTGGTGAGGGCGGGTGGTTGGTCGGTGATGGCGGTGATGGCGGGCGCGGTGTGGCCGGCCTACCCGGTGGTGATGGCGGCAACGCCCGTGGACTCCACGGCGACGGCGGCGACGGCGCTGACGGGGCTGACGCGCAATACAACAACGGGCAGAAGACGTCGGCGGCCCAGCCTGGCGGTGACGGGGGTGATGCCCTCGGTGGTGTCGGCAATGGCGGCAACGGCGGTAACGGCGGCAACGACACCAACAACCTGCTGCTTCCGGCGGACACGGAGGCCGAAGGCGCTAAGGGTGGTAATGGTGGTCATGGCGGGAACGTGGCTGGTGTTGGCGGCGCGGGTGGCAATGGGGGTCAGGCCACCTCGCAATTCGGCAACAACCCCGACGTCTTCGACGCACTGGGCGGCGATGGTGGTGCCGGTGGTGCCGGTGTGGGCGGCGCCGGCGGCGCCGGCGGTGATGGTGGTAGTGGCCACGCGCCAAACGGTCGGGCGGCTGGCGGCAACGGCGGCCACGGCGGCAGTGCAGCTGGGCTTGGCGGGTCTACGTCAGACGGTGGTGACGGTGGCAACGCCGGCACAGGGACGGGGCGGCTAGGCGCAAAAGGCGGCCGTGGTGGGTTTGGTGGTAACTCGGCGGAGGCGGGTAACGGCGGTGCCGGCGGTAGCGGTGGTGACGCCATCTCCTCAACCGGTACGGGACGCGGTGGTTTTGGCGGTTTCGGCGGTAGCGCGAAGAACGGTGACGGTGGTGCTGGTGGGAACGGTGGCACAGCAACGGGGCACCATGCATTTGGAGGCCAAGGTCGTCCCGGTGGCAAGTCGACGGTGGCGGGTGACGGCGGTGCCGGCGGGCATGGCGGCGCGGCGACCGCATCTGCGGGACAGGCCGTCGGCGGCGTGGGCGGCGCGGGTGGTGATGCGGTAACCGGTACCGGTGGGGCCGGGGGCAAGGGTGGTGTCGTCGACGCCACGGGCGGGAACGCCAGAGGCGGTAAGGGCGCAGACGGCGGGAATTCGGAGCGGGGTGTGGGTGGTGCTGGTGGCGCAGGGGCGCAGGCGTCTGGGAACGGACAGCTGGTGAAGGGCGGCGACGGCGGAAAAGGCGGACACGGCGGCATCGGCAACCCAGACGCCCCCCTCGTCGACGGTCGTGGCGGGGCGGGTGGGGCCGGTGGGGAGGCGTTCTCCACGGGCAACTCCAAGAGTGTCGGCGGTCACGGTGGTCGTGGTGGTGACGGCTACGTCGGTGGTGCCGGCGGTGATGGTGGTCACGTGTTAAACACGCACGGAGGAACGGTGGCCGCCGGTTGGGGCGGGGCGGGGGGCGCCGGAGCCCTAATTGGTGGGGACGGCGGCGACGGCGGCGGTGCGACCGCGAGTACCAACGCTGGTGAAGCTGTCGGGGGTTGGGGGGGCGAAGGGGGGGACGGTGTGCTGTTCGGCGGCCACGGTGGTGACGGAGGATTCGCACAGGCTAACGGCAACAACAACCAAGCCGTTGGGGGTCCCGGGGGCGATGGCGGGGGTGCGGCCGGCGAGGGCGGAGCTGGAGGCGATGGTGGGCGAGCAGATACTTCCGGAGTGGGTGGCACAACAAAGGGTGGAGAAGGGGGCGCAGGCGGACGAACGGCAGTGGATGCCGGCGGTAAGGGAGGCCAGGGCGGCAATGGTGGCGACGCTGCAGGTAGCAAAGCCGTCGGCGGGAACGGGGGCAAAGGCGCCGATGGCGGATCGACCGACCAAGTCGGTTTCGATGGTGGTGATGGTGGTGATGGTGGTGCCGCCAGCGGTGATGGTGCCCTAGGCGGAATAGGCGGTGCCGGTGGCAAAGGTGGTTCCGCCGGTCTTGGTGATGGTGGGAAGGGCGGTAGCGGCGGTCACGGCGGCGACGCTGAGGGTGTTGATGCGCGTGGTGGTCAGGGTGGTATTGGTGGCGGTGGTGGGATGAGTGCCGGTGGCGCGGGGGGCGCGGGTGGTGCTGGTGGTGCTGGTGGTGATGCGGTCGGTACGGGGTCGAGGGGTGGTGTTGGTGGCGACGGTGCCAATGGTGGTCGCGGCGGCACCGCGCAACTCGGTGGCGTCGGCGGGCAGGGCGGTGATGGCGGTGATGCGAAGGGTTTCAGGCCCACCGGCGGTGCGGCCGGTAGCGGCGGTAAGGGTGGTGATGGTGGCGCCGGTGGCGCGTCGTCCGGTGCGGGTGGTGGTGGCGGGGTTGGTGGTGGCGGTGGCCAGGGTGGTGACGCTATTGGTTGGTATGGAGAAGGGGGCGGTGGTGGTGCCGGGGGTGCGGGTGGCAGTGGCGGCGCTGGTGTTGGTGGTGGTGCAAACGGCATTGACGGTGGTGGTGGTCATGGGGGCGATGGTGGTGACGCGATAGCGGCGGGAACGCCGCCGGCCGTGCCTTTAGAGGACGGTGCGGTTGGTGGTGACGGCGGGCTCGGTGGTGACTCGGGCAACGGTGTTGCCGGTCGTGGTGGTGATGGTGGTGACGCGATCCTCGGTGTTGGTGAAACCCATTCCGCCAAGGGTGGTGCCGGTGGTGTCGGCGGTCAGTCGCTCGCGGGGACTGCCGGTGACGGTGGCTCTGGTGGTGATGCGCAGGCAGATGTGGCGCAACAGGTGAATGGCGGTGCCGGCGGCAAAGGTGGTGACACTGGTTCTGGTGTTGCTGGTCGGGGTGGGAATGGTGGGTATGCGTCCCTTCAGGGAAACAGCGTCAATGGGAGTGAGGTCACCAGCGGCAACGGTGGTGACGGCGGTGGCGGTGGCGAGAGCGGGCGTGGCGGTCACGGTGGTGGCGGGGGCTGGGCGTCGTTCCAAGGTTCTGCGGGGCAGGCGACGGTTAATAGCGGGAATGGAGGTCGTGGCGGGGATAGTGGTGCGGGGTTTGACGGTGGGCGCGGCGGGGATGCCCAGTTCGCGAATAATTGGGGGTCGGGACCAGCGGCCGGTGGTGCGGGCGGTGTCGGTGGCCGGGGCGGGGCCGAGGGTGGGAATGGCGGTAAGGGCGGCAACGGAGGCAATGCAACAGTCGGCGGTTCAAGCGGCGCGGCGGTGGGTGGTGCTGGTGGTGTTGGTGGTGTTGGTGGCGACAACGGCGGTAACGGCGGTAATGGGGGGCAGGGCGGCAACGCGTCGGGCCCCGTTGCTGTTGCCGGTGATGGTGGCGCCGGTGGTGCGGCCGGCCAGGGCGGCTCCGCCGGTGCCGCCGGCACCAACGGGCAAGCGTAGCCCGCACCCACACGCCACCTACCCGAGCGCAACTCAACGAATAGTTCCTTTTCCTGTCCCCGTGGGGGCAGGGTTTAGGTATCGGCGCGAAACTGTGCGGCGGAATCCGGGCCGCGATTGCTTAGCGGTATCCGCATCCGTGTCGCTATAGGCGCGGCGCCTGTTGTATGGCGTCGCCGCGGACACCGCAAGCTCGGTGGCGATCTCGTTGTTGGTCTTGCCCGCCGCGGCGAGTTCGTCGGCGCGGCGCGGCTTAGGCACCGCGTTCTCAGTGGAATGTGTCTTGCGGCTAGCTAGGCGATTGATCGTCGCTTCCGGCTCTACCGGGGGCCAGGGGACCTCTAAAACACGGTGGACTCATTCATGGGGGACACGCCCGCAGTACGGAAGCTTTTGGGCTCCCGGTGGTGGGGTGTACGTGCCTACGGTGAGTGTTCGGGTGATTTGCCACACCAGCACCGCTGGACCGAACGACAGGGGACGTCTTATGTCGTATGTCATCACAACGCCGGCGATAATAGAAGCCGCCGCAACCGATTTAGCCAGCGTAGGCGCGGCCGTCAGCGCAGCGAACACCGCCGTCGCCACGCACACCACAGGTTTGCTAGCCGCCGGCAGCGACGAGGTATCGACAGCCATCGCAGCCCTGTTCTCCCACCACGGGCGGGCCTACCACGACATCAGCGTGCAGATCGCGGGATCCTACGGCGAGTTTGTGCAAACCCTGCTAACAGCCAGCGGCGCGTACTCGGTGACCGAGACCGCCAACGCCTCCCCCTTAGTGGCGGCGGCGCTGGCGGCGGTCAACACACCCACGCTGGCATTGACCGGGCGAGGGTTGATCGCCGATGGCGTCCACGGCGGGCCGGGGCAGGCCGGTGGTGCGGGGGGCTGGTTGATCGGCAACGGCGGCAACGGTGGCGACGGTGTCGCGGGTCAAGCCGGTGGCGCGGGTGGAGCCGCGGGGTTGATCGGCGCCGGTGGCCACGGCGGGGCCGGCGGCACCGGCGCCGATGGTGGTGGCGGCGGCGCGGGAGGCTGGCTATTCGGCAACGGCGGCAACGGCGGGGCCGGTGGGGTGAGCGCCGCGACCGGGATCGGTCGTGTGGGTGGTGGCGGTGGTGATGCAGGCCTGTTCGGTAACGGGGGCCGTGGTGGCCTCGGCGGTGGTCGTGGTGGCGAGGGGGGGTGGTTGGTCGGTGATGGCGGTGATGGCGGGCGCGGTGTGGCCGGCCTACCCGGTGGTGATGGCGGCAACGCCCGTGGACTCCACGGCGACGGTGGCGATGGCGCTGACGGTGCCGACGCGCAATACAACAACGGGCAGAAGACTTCGGCGGCCCGGCCTGGCGGTGATGGGGGTGATGCCGGTCAGTTTGGTGATGGTGGGCGCGGCGGTAACGGCGGCAACGACACCAACACCTTGGAGGCGAACGGCGATGGCACAAACGCGGACGCCAAAGGCGCTCACGGTGGTGATGGTGGTGCTGGCGGGACCGCGGCTGGTGTTGGCGGCGCGGGTGGCAATGGGGGTCAGGCCACCTCGGATGAGGGTGACGCACACGGTGGGGATGGTGGTGACGGTGGTGCCGGTGGGAATGGTGCCGGCGGCAACGGCGGGGGCGGTGCCGGCGGTGATGGTGGTCGTGGTCTCGCGGCAGACGGTGTTGCAAACGGCGGCGACGGCGGCAACGGCGGCAGCACAGCTGAGCATAGCTTGTTCGCGTCAGACGGTGGTGCTGGTGGCAATGGCGGCACAGCGACCGGGGAGCGGGCATTTGGTGGCCTCGGTGGGAATGGTGGTAACTCGGCGGAGGCGGGTAGCGGCGGTGCCGGCGGTAGCGGCGGTGACGCCACCTCCACAACCGGTATGGGCAGAGGTGGTCTTGGTGGTTTCGGCGGTAGCGCCAAGAACGGTAATGGTGGTGCTGGTGGCAACGGCGGCGCAGGGCAAGGGCCGGAGGCAGTTGGAGGCGCCGGTCGTGCCGGTGGCGAGTCGACGGTGGCGGGTCACGGCGGTGCCGGCGGGCATGGCGGCGCGGCGACCGCATCCGAAGGAGACGCCACTGGCGGCGTGGGCGGCAAGGGTGGTGATGCGGTGACCGGTACCGGTGGGGCCGGCGGCAAGGGTGGTGTCGGCGACGCCACGGGCGGGGACGCCGCAGGCGGTAACGGCGGTGACGGCGGGAATTCGGAGCGGGGTGTGGGTGGTGCCGGTGGCGCAGGGGCGGCTGCGGTCGGCGATGGCGAGGAGGTGACGGGCGGCGGCGGCGGAAACGGCGGAAACGGGGGCATCGCCGTCGACGGCGCCCCCCTCGTCAACGGCCGTGGCGGGGCGGGTGGTGGCGGTGGGCTGGCGTTCTCCACGGGCGACTCCGACAGTGAAGGCGGTGACGGTGGTCATGGTGGTGAGGGCTACAACGGTGGTGACGGTGGTGACGGTGGTCACGTGTTTAACACGCAAGGTGGAAAAGCTTCCGGCGGTTGGGGCGGGAACGGAGGCAGCGGGGAGCGATTTGGTGGGGTCGGCGGCAAGGGCGGCCCCGCGGCCGCGAGTACCGACGGTTCTGAAGTTAGAGGCGGTTTGGGAGGCAACGGGGGTGACAGCCAGCTGTGGGGCGGTGATGGTGGTGACGGAGGATTCGCACAAGTCATCGGCAACGACAACGACGCCATTGGCGGTGCTGGAGGCAACGGCGGGGAGGGGCGCGGCAGCGGCGGAGCTGGAGGCGAAGGTGGCCGAGCAGACAGTAGTGGTGGAGTGGGTGGCACAACAAGGGGTGGAGCTGGGGGCGCGGGCGGGCGAACGTTACTGGATGTCGGCGGTAAGGGAGGCCAGGGTGGCAATGGTGGCGACGCTGCCGGTAACAATGCCGTCGGCGGGGCTGGGGGCAATGGCGCCGATGGCCGATTGAGCGACGAGGTCGGCCGGAGTGGTGGTGCTGGTGGCGATGGTGGTGACGGTGGTTACGCCACCGGTAACAATGCCACCGGCGGAAAAGGCGGTGCCGGTGGCAAAGGTGGTTTCGCTGCCAATGCTGAGGGTGGTGAGGGGGGGAATGGCGGCAGCGGCGGTCACGGCGGCGACGCTGATGGCGCTCATGCTCGTGGCGGTCAGGGTGGTGCCGGAGGCGGCGGTGGGATGAGTGCCGGTGGCGTGGGTGGCGCGGCTGGCGTGGGTGGTGATGGTGGTGATGCGACGGGTTTCAATCCCACCGGCGGTGCGGCCGGTGACGGCGGCAAGGGTGGTGACGGTGGCGCCGGTGGCAACGGCGGGGTTGGTGGTGCCGGTGGCCAGGGTGGTGACGCTATTGGTTGGTATGGAGAAGGGGGCGGTGGTGGTGCGGGGGGTGCGGGTGGCAGTGGCGGCGCTGGTGTTGGTGGTGGTGCAAACGGCATTGACGGTGGTGGTGGTCATGGGGGCGATGGTGGTGACGCGATAGCGGCGGGAACGCCGCCGGCCGTGCCGCTAGAGGACGGTGCGGTTGGTGGGGACGGCGGGCTCGGTGGTGACTCGGGCAACGGTGTTGCCGGTCGTGGTGGTGATGGTGGTGACGCGATCCTCGGTGTTGGTGAAACCCATTCCGCCAAGGGTGGTGCCGGTGGTGTCGGCGGTCAGTCGCTCGCGGGGACCGCTGGTGACGGTGGCTCTGGTGGTGATGCGCAGGCAGATGTGGCGCAACAGGTGAATGGCGGTGCCGGCGGTAAAGGTGGTGACACTGGTTCTGGTGTTGCTGGTCGGGGTGGGAATGGTGGGTATGCGTCCCTTCAGGCAGACAGCGTCAATGGGAGTGAGGTCACCAGCGGCAACGGTGGTGACGGCGGTGGCGGTGGCGAGAGCGGGCGTGGCGGTCACGGTGGTGGCGGGGGCTGGGCGTCGTTCCAAGGTTCTGCGGGGCAGGCGACGGTTAATAGCGGGAATGGAGGTCGTGGCGGGGATAGTGGTGCGGGGTTTGACGGTGGGCGCGGCGGGGATGCCCAGTTCGCGAATAATTGGGGGTCGGGACCAGCGGCCGGTGGTGCGGGCGGTGTCGGTGGCCGGGGCGGGGCCGAGGGTGGGAATGGCGGTAAGGGCGGCAACGGAGGCAATGCAACAGTCGGCGGTTCAAGCGGCGCGGCGGTGGGTGGTGCTGGTGGTGTTGGTGGTGTTGGTGGCGACAACGGCGGTAACGGCGGTAATGGGGGGCAGGGCGGCAACGCGTCGGGCCCCGTTGCTGTTGCCGGTGATGGTGGCGCCGGTGGTGCGGCCGGCCAGGGCGGCTCCGCCGGTGCCGCCGGCGCCAACGGGCAAGCGTTCGGGGAAGCGTAGCCCGCACCCACACGCCAGCTGCCCGCGCGACAAGCCGTGTCGTTTCTGTATCGCCGTGCGGCAGGGCGCAGGTATCGGCGTGAAACTATGCGGCGGATCCGGGCTGCGATTCTCGGCTCACGGGTTCACCGGAGTCGCCTGAGGTTTTGATCAACACATCGTTCGGTGTTGCGCAGATGGGCGGGCGTACTTTCGTGCTTGGTCGTCTTTGATGGGAGCCGGTTAGCCGGGCGACTGCGCCAGTGTTACGTCTTCGGCCTGGGTCGCGTACGGCACGACGGAGGTGGCGCCGTCCTCGTCGGAGATTGCGGTTTGAGGGGCCGGCTCCGGGTCGGGCGTATGTCCTGCACGGCTTCCTAGCCGTCGGATTCGGCCGACAGCCGTTTGAGTCGCGCATTCTGCTAACAGGCTCCTTGGCGGCGTCCGGCAGTGGTGTGGCGTCGCCGCGAACGCGGCAAGCTCGGTGGATCTCGTTGTTGGTGTTGCGCCGCGGCGAGTTCGTCGGCGGCGCAGCTTAGGCACCGCGTCCGCAGCGGAATGGTTCGTGCGGCCAGCCAGGCGATTCATCGTGGCTTTCCGCCCCCAGCCGGGGCCAGGGGGCCTCTAAGACACGGTGGACTCAGTGCTTGGGGACACGCCTGTTGTGGGAAGGCTTTTCGCGTCTCGGTGGTGGGGTGTACGTGCCTACGGTGGATGCTCGGGTGATTTGCCACACCAGCACCGCTGGACCGAACGACAGGGGACGTCTTATGTCGTATGTCATCACAAAACCGGGGATAATAGAAGCCGCCGCAACCGATTTAGCCAGCGTAGGCGCGGCCGTCAGCGCAGCGAACACCGCCGTCGCCACGCACACCACAGGTTTGCTAGCCGCCGGCAGCGACGAGGTATCGACAGCGATCGCAGCCCTGTTCTCCCACCACGGGCGGGCCTACCACGACATCAGCGTGCAGGTCGCGGGATCCTACGGCGAGTTTGTGCAAACCCTACTGACAGCCAGCGGCACGTACTCGGTGACCGAGACCGCCAACGCCTCCCCCTTAGTGGCGGCCGCGTTAGAAGCGGTCAACGCGCCCACGATGGCATTGACCGGGCGAGGGTTGATCGCCGATGGCGCCCACGGCGGGCCGGGGCAGGCCGGTGGTGCGGGCGGCTGGTTGATCGGCAACGGCGGCAACGGCGGCGACGGTGTCGCGGGTCAAGCCGGTGGCGCGGGCGGGGCCGCGGGGTTGATCGGCGCCGGTGGTCACGGCGGGGCCGGCGGCACCGGTGCGGCCGGTGGTGGCGGTGGCGCGGGAGGCTGGTTATTCGGCAATGGCGGCAATGGCGGGGCCGGTGGCGTGAACACTGGCGCCGGGGTCGGCGGTGTGGGTGGTGCCGGGGGTCATGCCGGTTTGTTCGGTAACGGGGGCCGTGGCGGCCTCGGTGGTGGTCGTGGTGGCCATGGCGGGTGGTTGGTCGGTGATGGCGGTGACGGTGGGCGCGGTGTGGCCGGCCTACCCGGTGGTGATGGCGGCAACGCCCGTGGATTCCACGGCGACGGTGGCGATGGCGCTGACGGTGCTGACGCGCAATACAACAACGGGCAGAAGATCGATGCCACCCCCGGGGGCAATGGGGGTAATGCCGGTCAGCTTGGCGATGGTGGTCGTGGCGGTAACGGCGGCAACGACACCAACACCGTGCTTTCGGTGGCTGAAGAGCCCAGGTTCGCCGAAGGTGCTGACGGTGGTATTGGGGGTCGTGGCGGGGCCGTTAGTGGTGCTGGCGGTGCGGGTGGCGATGGGGGTCAGGCCATCTCGCAATTCGGCACCGACGACCAAGCCCTTTCCGCAGTGGGTGGCAATGGTGGTGCCGGTGGGGGTGGTGTCGGTGACGACGGCAGGGGCGGCGCCGGCGGTGATGGTGGTAGTGGCCGCGCACCAAACGGTCAGGCGGCCGGTGGCGACGGCGGCAACGGCGGCAGTGCAGCTGGGCGCAGCGTGTTCACGCCAGACGGTGGTGACGGTGGTGCTGGTGGCAACGGCGGCACAGCGACGGGGCGGCTAGGCGCAGACGGCGGCGCCGGTGGAGACGGTGGTAACTCGGCGCAGGCGGGTAACGGCGGCGCCGGCGGGAGCGGTGGTAACGCCATCTCCACAGCCGGTGGGGGCGAAGGTGGTCTTGGTGGTGTCGGCGGTAGCGCAAACAACGGTAACGGTGGTCGTGGTGGGGAAGGTGGCGCGGCGAAGGGACTGGATACAACTATTGGAGGCGATGGCGGTGCGGGTGGTGCCTCGACGGTGGCTGGTGACGGCGGCGCCGGCGGGAGCGGTGGTGACGCCACCTCGTCAGCCGGGGAGGCCGCGGCTGGTGTAGGTGGCGTCGGCGGCATCGCGGTGAACGGTGACGGCGGTGCTGGTGGCAACGGCGGCACAGCGACAGCGACGGGGCAGGACAACGGCGCTGGCGGAGGCTTCGGTGGTGCTGGCGGTGCCTCAACAGCCAGGGGTAACGGCGGTGCCGGTGGCAACGGTGGTAACGCCACCGCGGAAAACGGTGCGGCGGTGTCTGGTCTAGGCGGTGTCGGCGGCGCCGCAGCAACCGGTAACGGCGGTGCGGGTGGTAACGGCGGCACCGCCACGGGGCCGCTGTACGCACAATCTGGAGTCGGTGGTGCGGGTGGCGCCTCCACGGTGGCGGGTGACGGCGGCGCCGGCGGGCATGGCGGCGCGGCGACCGCATCCGCCGGACACGCGGTCGGCGGCGTGGGCGGCGCGGGTGGCGATGCGGTGACCGGTACTGGTGGTGCCGGAGGCGAGGGTGGTGTCGGCGACGCCACGGCTGGGAAGGCCGTAGGCGGTATGGGCGGTGACGGCGGGAATTCGGAGCGGGGTGTGGGTGGTGCCGGTGGAGCAGGGGCGGCTGCGGTCGGCGACGGCGAGCAGGTGGCGGGCGGCGACGGCGGAAACGGCGGAAACGGCGGCATCCACGCCGGCGGCGAACCCCTCGTCGACGGCCGTGGCGGGGCGGGTGGGGCCGGTGGGGAGGCGTTCTCCACGGGCGACTCCCACAGTTTCGGCGGTGACGGTGGTCGTGGTGGTGACGGCTACAACGGTGCTGCTGGCGGTGCTGGCGGTCACGTATTGAACACGCACGGAGGAAAAGCCACCGCCGGTTGGGGCGGGGCGGGAGGCGACGGGGTGTTTGGTGGGTTCGGCGGCAGCGGCGGCGCCGCGACCGCAAGTACCAACGGTGGTGAAGCTTTCGGGGGTAAGGGAGGCGAAGGGGGTAACAGCGTGCTGCGGGGCGGTCGTGGTGGTGACGGAGGATTCGCACAGGCTAACGGCAACAACAACCAAGCCGTTGGCGGCGCCGGGGGCAATGGCGGGAAGGGGGGCAGCAAGGGCGGAGCTGGAGGCGATGGTGGCCGCGCAGATACTTCCGGAGTGGGTGGCACAACAAGAGGTGGAGATGGGGGCGCAGGCGGACGAACGACAGCGGGTTTCGCCGGTGACGGAGGCCAGGGCGGCAATGGTGGCGACGCTAGCGGTAGCAATGCAGTCGGCGGGGCCGGGGGCAAAGGCGCCGATGGCGGATCGGGTGACCAGATCGATTTCCCTGGTGGCGTTGGTGGTTCCGGTGGTGATGGTGGTGCCGCCAGCGGTAAGGGTGCCGTAGGCGGAAATGGTGGTGTCGGTGGCACAGGTGGTTTCGCCGGTCGTGGTGATGGTGGAGTGGGCGGCAGCGGCGGTCACGGCGGCGACGCTGAGGGTGCTGATGCGCGTGGTGGACGTGGTGGTGTTGGCGGCGGTGGTGGGATGGGCGCCGGTGGCGTGGGGGGCGCGGGTGGCGCGGGGGGCGCTGGTGGCGATGCGGCCGGTGACGGATCGACCGGTGGTGGTGGTAGCGACGGCGGTGATGGTGGTCGCGGCGGCACCGCGCAACTCGGTGGCGTCGGCGGGCAGGGCGGTGATGGCGGTGATGCGACGGGTTTCAATCCCGCCGGCGGTGCGGCCGGTAGCGGCGGTAAGGGTGGTGATGGTGGCGCTGCGGGGTTAGGCGACGGTGGCAATGGCGGTGTTGGTGGTGGCGGTGGCCACGGTGGTGACGCGATTGGTTGGTATGGGGAAGGGGGCGGTGGCGGTGCCGGGGGCGCGGGTGGCAGTGGCGGTGCTGGTGGTGGTGGTGGTGGTGCGAACGGCAATGACGGTGATGGTGGTCGTGGGGGCGATGGTGGTGCGGCGATAGCGGCGGGAACGTCACCAGGCCTGCCGCCGGGCGTGCCGCCGGTCGATGGTGCGGTTGGTGGCGACGGTGGGGACGGTGGTGGCTCGGGCAACGGTGTGGGTGGTCGTGGTGGTGATGGTGGGAAGGCGATCCTCGGTGTGGGTGAAAGCGATTCCGCCAAGGGTGGTGCCGGTGGTGGCGGCGGTGCTGGGGGCGTGGGGGGTACCGGTGGTGGAGGTGGCTTCGGTGGTGGTGCGCAGGCCAGCGTGGCCCATCAGGTGAGCGGCGGTGGCGGCGGCGCGGGCGGTGCGGGTGGGCTGTTTGGTGGTGTCGGTGGGATCGGTGGGGATTCAAGCCTGCAACGCAGCGGTGGTGACGGTAGTGCGGTCACCGGCGGTGCTGGCGGTGTCGGCGGTGCTGGGGGTATTGGCGGTAACGGGGGTGACGCGGGCTCCGCTGTTGGTGCGGCAACGCGCGTCGTCGGAGGCACCGGCGGCAAGGGCGGTGCCGGCGGTCGTGGTCTTGCTGGTGGTAATGGCGGACGAGGTGGCACGGCCTACAACACCGGAGGTGACTTGGCGAAGGCTGGCGCCGGTGGTGGTGGCGGTGCTGGTGGTGACGCCGTTGTTGACGGCGGTAACGGCGGTAACGGTGGGGTGGGTGGTAACGGTGGCCAGGCCTACGGTCAGGGAGCAACCGGCCCCACCGTCGGCGGGGACGGTGGTCCTGGTGGCCCCGGTGGTACCGGTGGTAGCGGCGGTTCCGGTGGTAATGGCGGGGACGGTGGTAACGGCGGGCCCGCGTCTGGCCCTGATGCCAGCGGCGGTCGTGGTGGTAGCGGTGGTGCGGCCGGCGGTCAGGGCGGCTCTCCCGGCCACAACGGAAACAACGGGCCAGTGGTCTAGCCCGCACGCTGCGGCGAGTTCGTCGGCGCGGCGCGGCTTGGGCGCGGCGTTCTCAGCGGACTGGTTCGTGCGGCCAGCTAGGTGATTGATCGTCGTTTCTGGCCCCTGCCCGGGGCCGCGTTCCTCTAAGACTCGGTGGACTCAGTGGTTGGGGACACGCCTGTGGTGGGAAGGCTCTTCGCGTCCCGGTGTGGGGGTGTGTGTGCCTACGGTGGGTGTTCGGGTGATTTGCCACACATGCACCGCTAGAACGAACGACAGGGGACGTCTTATGTCGTATGTCATCACAACGCCGGCGATAATAGAAGCCGCAGCAACCGATTTAGTGAGCGTAGGTGTGGCCGTCAGTGCAGCGAACACCGCCGTGGCCACGCACACCACAGGTTTGCTAGCTGCCGGCGGCGACGAGGTATCGACAGCGATGGCGGCACTGTTCTCCCACCACGGGCGGGCCTACCACGACATCAGCGTGCAGGTCGCGGGATCCTACGGCGAGTTCGTGCAAACCCTGCTCATGGCCAGCGGGGCGTATTCGGTGACCGAGGCCGCCAACGCCTCACCGTTAGTGGCGGCCGCGTTGGAGGCGGTCAACGCGCCCACGATGGCACTCACGGGGCGGGGGTTGATCGCCGATGGCGTCCACGGTGGGCCGGGGCAGGCTGGTGGTGCGGGGGGCTGGTTGATCGGCAACGGCGGCAACGGTGGCGACGGTGCAGCAGGTCAGACCGGTGGCGCGGGTGGGGCCGCGGGGTTGATCGGCGCCGGTGGCCACGGCGGGGCCGGCGGCACCGGTGCGGCCGGTGGTGCTGGTGGCGCGGGAGGCTGGTTATTCGGCAACGGCGGCAATGGCGGGGCCGGTGGCGTGAACACTGGCGCCGGGGTCGGCGGTGTGGGTGGTGCCGGGGGTCATGCCGGTTTGTTCGGTAACGGGGGCCGTGGTGGTGTGGGTGGCGGTCACGGCGGCAACGGGGGGTCGTTAGTGGGTAGCGGCGGCAACGGCGGTAATGGCCACTTCGGCCACAACGGTGGTGATGGCGGCAACGCCGGGCGGTACGGCAACGGCGGCAATGGTGGCAGCGGCAGCGACGCCGAACACACTGAATTGAAGGAGACCCTGTGGGCAGCCGGTAAAGGGGGTAACGGCGGTCACGGTGGTTCCATCGAAGGTGATGGTGGTCACGGCGGTAACGGCGGCGACGACATCAACGAATTGGTGATTTATCCGCTTGGAGACCCAGCACCCGCCATGGCCGGTCAGGGCGGTGATGGCGGTAATGCTTTGGGGATCGGCAACGGGGGCAACGGCGGCCACGGCGGCCGAGGCGCATTCCTCTGGTATGACGGCGACGCCTTCGGCGGCAACGGCGGTCAGGGTGGCAGTGGCGGTCAGACCAGCGGCGATGGCGGCCACGGCGGTCATGGCGGGGATGCGCATTCGCGCAACGGCGGCTATGCCGGCGCCGGGCGGGGTGGCAGTGGTGGGGAGGCGACCAGCGGCAACGGAGGTGACGGCGGCCACGGCGGCCACGTAACGCCCGATCTACACCAAATCCGGGCGGGTGCCGCGTACGGCGGCGATGGTGGTCATGGTGGTGGCACGATCGACGGCACCGGTGGCGCCGGCGGCAAGGGAGGCCACGCACAGGGCTATGCCTACGGCTTTGGTGGCTACGGTGGCAACGGCGGAAAGTCAGAGCTGGGCGTCGGCGGTAACGGCGGTATTGGCGGACTCGCGGATGTGGTGGTCGCTACGGGGGGCACCGCGACGGGCGGTAACGGCGGCGTCGGTGGTAGCGGCGGGGCCGGTGGCGGGAACGGTGGTGCCGGCGGCAACGTATTGGTCTTTGAGGACGAGTCCGTTGATGTCGGCGATAGCTTGATGTTGCGCGGGGGTGATGGTGGTGCTGGTGGTGCCGGTGATGGGCACGGCGGCCGCGGGGGCTCGGCGACCTTCCACCATGTTCTTGGTGCATCGGTTTCTGGGTCGGCGCAGGTGCAGGGTGGTGATGGCGGTGATGGCGGGGCTGGAGGCGTCGGACGTGGTGGTGGTGATGGTGGTCAGGGCGGTGCAGCGAGAAGCATCTTAGAGGCCGGTTCGGTGACTGGTGGGGATGGTGGGGGTGGTGGGAACCACGATGTGACGGTGCGTGGTGCCGGCAATGGTGGGGATGGTGGGGATGGGGGGTCCGCTTCGTCCGCGGGGGATGCGACCGGAGGTGCCGGTGGGCGTGGTGGTTTTACTGGCCGTGGGCAGGGTGGTGAGGGGGGTAGTGGTGGAGCCGCGACCACCTCTGGCGCTGGTGGCTCGTCGGGTGGTGCAGGTGGCGCCGGTGGTGATGCGGTCGACGGCTGGGGCGGGAATGGTGGTGACGGCGGGAAGGCAATCGTGAGCAACAGTTCTGGCGCGGCCACCGCCGGTGATGGCGGTGATGGCGGGCGGGCTGGCACTCTCGGCGGCGATGGTGGTGATGGTGGTGCGGCGATTGCGGTGTCCGGTGCGGCCACCGCCGGTGACGGTGGTGCCGGCGGTGACGCTGTCAAAGTGGGTGGTGATGGTGGTGATGGTGGTGCGGCGAGCGCGGCGTCTGGTGCTGGTTTCGGTGGTCGTGGTGGTGACGGTGGTGCTTCCACGAGCGCGCTGGCGTGGAGTGCCGGTGGTCATGGTGGTGATGGTGGCACCGCCGACGTCGGTGTGAGCAGCTCGGGTGTCGTCCATGGAGGTACGGGTGGTTCCGGTGGTGCCTCCACCGCCGGCACCGGTGGTGGCGGTGGTACGGGCGGCGACGCCGTGGCGAAAGCCGCGGTGACCGTGGCCGGCGGTGATGGTGGTAACGGAGGTGCGGGTGCAGCCGCGGGTGGGGCTGGCGGCCACGGCGGTAGGGCGGATGTCTTTGAGGAGACCACCCGTTCCACCACCGTCACCGGCGGCAAAGGCGGTGGCGGCGGCGCCAGTGGCGGTGGTGACGGCGGTAGCGGCGGTGATGGTGGTGACGCGAACAACAATGAAGGACTTGGTGCTGGGGTTGTGAAGGGGGGTAACGGGAGTGGCGGTGGTGACGGCGGTAGCGGCGCTGCCGGTGGACGCGGCGGGGATGGTGGGGACGGCGGGACAGGCTTTCACGCCGGGTCCGGCAGCGCAGCAGGTGGTCGGGGGGGTTGGGGCGGTGACGGCGCTACCGGCGGCGATGGCGGCGACGGTGGGCGGGGCCATATCGTTGAAGGAGGCTCGGCAGCCGGTGGCTTCGGCGGTGGTGGAGGCGACGGCAGCGACGGTAACGGCGGTAAGGGCGGCGACGGCGGCAATGCGATTGGTGGCGATCCTACCGGCGGTGACGGGGGTCGCGGGGGTGACAGTGTTGGCGGCGTGGGTGGCGACGGCGGCAACGGTGGGGATGCTGACGGTGAAGGCGATGGTTTCGGCGGCGAAGGTGGCGACGGTGGCCAACCCGGCGGTAGCCACGGCACGTCAGGATCGGTGTCCAACGGATAGTTCAGAGTCCTTGCCGAAGCGGATAAGTGGGCAGCCGGGTTAGTCGTTGTCAGGGCGGGTGGCTCCGGGGGAGAAACCCTCGTCGAGAGACGATTCGGTCCCGCAGACGGCGGGCACGGTGGCTCCGGTGCTGACGGCGGCGGTAACCGAGGTGACGGTGGGAATCCGGGCTGAGACTCTCGGTGCCCACGGGTTCACCCGGGTTACGTGTGGTTGTGATCAACATCGGTCGATGCTCCGCAGATGGGCTGGCATACCTTGGTACTTGCCGTCTTTGACCGGAGCCGGCTAGCCGGTCCACTACGCCAGTTCCGCGGTTTCGGGTCAGGTCGCCTCCGGCACGACGGAGGTGGCGCCTGCCTGGGGGTGGCGGTGTTGCGGGCGGCCCCAGTGTCTGTGATGAATATCGCTCAAGCGTCGGGGGGTGAAAGTGCATCTTCGGCATTCGCCAAGGTCACTTCAGCGCCGAGACCAGCTATCGGCTGATGTGCAGTGAACGGCTTCACGCCAGGCTGACCGTAACGCCGTTCGAGAATGCCGAATCGTGCAGCTCGACCGTGTCGACATGGGTGATCCCCCGCGGAACATCGAATGAAAGCACCACATCGATGCTGTTGCCCGGGTTGATCTCCTCGTTGGCTGCGCCCGACCAAATTGCGGCCATCGTGTTCACGCTGTACTCACGCCCGCCGGCCATCAGCTTCTGATTGTCCGCGTAGAACGTCTGTGCCCGATGGCCGATGTTGGTGACCGTCAAGCGCACGTTGACGAACATGCCCTGGGCCTCGACAGTCATGAACTCGTTACTCGGTTCGCCAGCGGTGCTCGACGTATCCATCGAGTTCACAACGAATGCGAACTTGCCGTCGCGCGCCTCCTCGCCGATTCGCGGCACGGCGGCCGGCACTGACGGCTCGGCAGTCGCCTCAGCCGTGGCATCCGGAGGCCCGATCGGAGCCCCACGCTGGACTGAGGATGTAACCGCGGAATCC
This sequence comes from Mycobacterium spongiae, assembly GCF_018278905.1. Lineage (NCBI taxonomy): Bacteria > Bacillati > Actinomycetota > Actinomycetes > Mycobacteriales > Mycobacteriaceae > Mycobacterium > Mycobacterium spongiae. The sequence continues at coordinate 4,849,533 of NZ_CP046600.1, read as the reverse complement.
TCATCGATATCACTAATGGATGCTCCTACAACGAGCAGCGCGCCGCACCCAGCGAAGAAGAACACCACCGCGCCGACCAGCACCCACGGCCACACCGACCGCTTTCGCATTGGGGGGCCAATCGTGGCCCACTGATGACCATCCCAATACTGAGTTCCCGGCTGGCCAGTCGGGTTTGGATACCAGCCGGGAGGTATCGGCTGATTCATGAACTGGACGCTACGCTCGGTCACGAGTCCGGGGAACCCCCGGCGCCGGCCGTTTGGCGCGAAGCCGTCCAAGTCGATTCACCGTCCTGGGTCATAGGCCAGCGCCGCCTCGAAGGCCAGCAGGCTGATGGTAGGGCACATCGGTAGATCCTGAACGCTCCCCGATCGCGTCCTCTTTTGCACCAGCCGTCGCCCACGATGGGCACTCCATCCGAGAACAGCTACGACCAGGTGGCTCACGGAACGCATCCAACTGCAGGGAAGCCGACATGCCGACGAGGCCACGAACTCACACCGGAAAACACCATCAGGAAAGTGACGCGGAAGGGCCGTCGCGCTCGGCAGTGTGGTCAGTGCTATCTCGAACGCCGTAAAGAGAGTAGGCGAAGCTCAGAGTCGTACGTCGCGCCAACGGGCGCCGGTGCACTAGGCAAGTCTGCATCCATGGTGCCGAGTACCGACTGCGCACCGATAAGCCCCAATGAAACCCCTGATATCAACGCATCATGTGGCAAAGGAAAGCGGTTGAATGCGCATGAAACGGAGAGACCGCAGTGCTGGTGGTGGGCGAGAACGCACTGTGGCTACTCGCGGTGAGACACCCTAAATACCACTCCCGACGAGGCAGAATAAGTGGCAGGCTAAGGACTGTGCCAGAGCCGGCGAGCGTTGTGACCAAGGTTGCTTTGCCCTGGGTCAAACCGCTCGGCACCTGGCTGTTGCGGCGCTTGCGACCGGACACATCGCGAGAGTCGCTAATCCGGGTCGCCGATAACCTCGCCTACGCGGTTTCTCGTCGCGAAGAGGTTCTTCTCGAGCAGTTGCATGGCGGGCCGGACACCGCGATGGACCTGGACTTCCGGGCTGTGCGGCGCGTGCTACGAGCTGAGCACAACGCGACCAATCTCCTGTCGAATATCGGCCCCTACTTCCGACAGCAAGCCTCACCACGGCGGCTGCTGGTGCTGGGCGAGGCGGGCGCCGGAAAAACGGTCCTGGCTGTTCATCTGCTGCTCGATCAGCTGCGTGACCGAGCTGCCATCAGCGACCACCTGCGTAGCAACACACCGGTGCCCGTTCGCATTAACACCTCCGGTTGGGACGGCGGCGGCGATTTCACTGATTGGCTGGCCGGCCGCCTGGGAACCGACTACGGGCTGCATCCAACCGTGGCCGGGGCGCTGGCCGACGCCGGCCTCATCCTCCCTGTGCTGGACGGCCTGGACGAGATGGACCCCGTAGACGCCGAACCGCGCCACGCCCGCGTGGCCCTGGATCGCCTCAACGAGCCGCCGTGGCGCAACCGCACCGTTGTGGTGACGTGCCGCACCAACGTCCACGCTAGATTGCGCGACCTGCGTGGTGACGCCGGGCTCCACGGCGCGACAACGATCACACTGCAGCCAATGTCTCCCAGCGACATTCGCGGCTACCTAAACCACTATGGGGATCAACTCGGCATCGACCACGAAGCCTGGGCCGCGGTCACCGACCAGATTGGTCACAAACCAGACGGGCCGCTGGCCACCGCGCTGCGCACACCGTGGCTACTGGGCCTTGCCGCGACGGCGCTGCGTGACAATCGCCGCAACGCCAAGCGGCTTGCCGCCTGTCGCAACAGCACCCAGATCCGCAATCTGCTGTTTTCGGTACTGATCCCGGCAGCAATCCATGCCCGACCCCGAACCGGTCTCACCCGCGACTACACCGAGCAGAAGGTCCAGACTTGGCTGCATACCCTGGCCCAGCATCTCGAACGTCGACGCGCCGAGGGCACGGGGGGCTCCGAGATTACGCTTGATCAGATCTGGGCAATCGCCGGCTCACGGCGATGCCGCGCACTACACGGGCTCACGGTCGGGCTCGCGCTCGGGCTCGCAGGCGGGCTCGTCGCAGGGTTATCAGGCTGGTTCGGAGGCGCATTCGTTTCAAAGGACGTCGGGATCCCGCTTGGTGTTGCCGAGGAGCTCGGGATCACCTTTGCGCGCGAAATCTGGATCGCGGTCGGTGCAATGTTCGGGCTTGCTGTCTGGCTCGCGGCCGGGCTCTACTACGGGCTCAAAGCCGATCTCAGTTCGGACGCAACAACTCTATGGCGGTTTGCGTCTCCCGCACGGCTTGCGTGGCGTGTGCCAGGTCGATCGAGATGGCACCGAGGGCTCGTGTTCGGCCTAGCGTACGGCCTCGTTTTGTTTCCCGTCATTCTCGCGTTCGGGCTCAAATCCGGGGTCGAGAGCTTCCTCGTTTACGGCGTAGCGCTCACGCTTGCGGGAGCGCTCACGGTGGGGATCCCATTCGGGCTCTCTACGAGTTCTAACGACCGCCTTGCACTTGGGCAAGACGCCAGACGAGTAATCCACGACGACCTTATGTTCGGACTCGCAGTCGGGGCTATGGTCGGGCTCTTGTTCGGGCTGGCGTACGGCGTCCCGGGCGCGATAGGGGTCGTCGGGCTCACGTTCGGGCTCGGGGCCGGGCTTGCGGTCGGGGTGACGATGTGGCTAGCGATGGCCCCTGTATATGGAGCCGCGGCCGCGCGGTATGCCACTGCTTCGCTCCTGTTTGCTTTCACCGAGATCTTTGCGCCCAGACCTGCGCAATTCCTTGAGTGGGGCCGCAACGCCGGGCTCTTGCGTGTCACCGGCATCGCCTACCAATTCCGACACGACAGCTACCAGCAGTGGCTGGCAGCCGACCACCGACAGCAGCGACCCAAGCGAACTGGACAAAGAAGTAAGGACGATGGCCCTACTGATCAGCCCCGCGCGCCGCGAAACCAAATTACTACGACTCGTGGACACCCTCTGGCTGGAGATCCGCAACCCACGCGGAAATCCCAACGCACTCGAATCCGCAATCCGGCACGAACGGATGGGTTGGGCGCTCCCCAGCCAGATCGATGACGGCGTCGACGACAACGACTGGCTCACCCCCCGACGAGATCGCACACCGCCGCGGCTACGCAGTTTCCACCATCCGCGTCTGGGCGCACAGCTAGCAATTACCGCAGTTCAAAGGCCGGACCGGTGGAGCGACACCAGAAAACTCCAACGCGAGCAGTGGGTTGAACTACAAGCATGTCATTTCATGACATACCGGTCAGCAAGTACCGCTATGCCCAAACCTGGGCGTGGCGGTTTTGTTTATGCGGAGACGAGCTGGTGTGCCCGTTGATATGAGACGTCGAGGGCGCTGCCGATATCGCGAACGGTGAGCCCTTCTGCTTTCAGCTCCCGAGCGGCGGCACGGTATTCGTCAGCGGCTTCGGCTTGAGCGTGGGCGGCCTTGTTGCGCAGCTTGAGTGCGCGCTCCAAGTGCCCGCGCACGCTGTCTGGTAGCTCGACCTGGACGTGGACATCGAACGAGTCTTCCGCTACCTCGAGCCATAGCGCGATGAGGTCGCGGGCCATGGGTTCGACTTCGGCGAGGTTGCGGGCTTGGGTGTGCAGCCCGTCTTCGGGGTCGTTGCCTAGTCCGGGGATCGTTACGTGCCACCAACGTTCGTCGCGGCTGGCGATCGCGTTGTAGGTGTTCATCGCCACCACCCTTTCCCGAGCTTGGTCTCGCATTCCTTGTAGACGGTCTCTGCGTATCGTTGGGTGAACTCAACGTGTCGGCCGACTGGGACCATGAGGCCGTCGAGTGTGTAGATGTCGTGGTTGCTGCCGCGGCGCTTGATGGTGAACGACATGTGGTGTGCCTTGGCGGCTTTCTCGATCTTCTTGATGACCTCTGTCCGTTTCGGCATGCTATCAGTCTAGTCCGAACTAGACAAGGAAAGTCAAGTGCGGAGTAGACAAACGGGAGAGCCCATGCCCGCGGGCATGGGCACCCACCCAGGCGCAGGAGTATCCGCAGCACTCAACCGGTCCCCGCGATGACCCGGCGCAAACTCCCTGCATAGTGGCAATGCTTCCGCGAACGTCGACGTCGATTCTTGGGCAGCGGTGTAGCGCCAGTCGGCCCGAGCGGACAGCGCCTGCTGGCGGCGACGACCACGGGAAATCATTCGGATGAGAATCCCAGCCACGACGATCGCGATTGTGGTCACACCTGCGAGCGGGTAGATGCTAAGCATCGTCGACATCCAGATCAGAGCGATTAGGCCTCCGACCACGGCGGATACGGGGTGGCGGTCTGCTCAGGAGCCGTGCGTGCGACTGTTCTCCAGCCCGCACCGTGCACACGCACATGTTCTGGCCATGCCCACCCTGCCGGGAGGGGTGATTTCGCGCCGAATTCCCAGCGTGTCGTAGGTTTTGGTGGTTCTAGATTACGGGCGATCGCCACGTGCTTCATCCTGCACCGATAGGCTCACCTTTAGGCTCACTCATAGGTAGCTCTAATCTCCTGACCTGTGCCCCCACCAGGACTCGAACCTGGGACCTGCGGATTAAAAGTCCGTAGCTCTACCAACTGAGCTATAGGGGCTGCGGACGTACAGAATACTGTGTTAGACGACAACCGCTCGTTTGAGGATTAGGCCCGGCGTGACCTAAGCTGACGTGGCTCCCAACGGTGACTACGTTGCGAGTGCCCCGGAGAGATTCGGTTCTGGCCCCCTTCGTCTAGTCGGCCTAGGACGCCGCCCTTTCAAGGCGGTAACGCGGGTTCGAATCCCGTAGGGGGTACCTGCGACGCGGTATAAGTGGAGCAGACACATAGCAAGGCCCTGTGGCGCAGTTGGTTAGCGCGCCGCCCTGTCACGGCGGAGGTCGCGGGTTCGAGTCCCGTCAGGGTCGCCAGCATGCCGAGGCACACAATGCTTCCGGCTGTCTTCCGGCCAGGTAGCTCAGTCGGCAGAGCGTCCGCCTGAAAAGCGGAAGGTCGGCGGTTCGATCCCGCCCCTGGCCACACTGTTTGACCTGTGTGGACACGGTTTCTGCACTCTATTGATGGGTGGTTGTGTCCGGTTCCTGTCCGCTCACTTTGTTGGTTGCGGAGTCGTGGAGCCGGTCGAGGTTTGTGGCTACGTGGTCGAGCTCATCGGAGTAGAGATCGCTGTAGATATTCGCGGTGACGGTCGGGGTGGAATGGCCCATGGTTTTCTGGACGTAGCGAAGGTCGGCACCGGACTTGCGGGCCAAGCTGGCGTAGGTGTGGCGTAGGTCGTGGATCGTCAGGGGCGCCAGTTGGGTTTTCTGCAGTGCTTGGGTCCAGTGGGTGTGCCGGCGCCAGTTGTTTGATCGCAGGAATCCGCGGTTTGGTGAGGTAATCGCTTGCTCTGCGGGGTCGCGTCCGGCGATCCGTGTCTTGAGAGCGTCTACGACAATCTGGGGGAGTGGGACGGTTCGCGCGGCCGCCCGCGTTTTCGGTGGTCCGACGATGATCCTGCCTTCGACTTCCGGCGCGGCTTGGCGGACGTAGAGCCTGCGTGCTGCAGGTCGATATCGCCGACGCGCAGGCCGACGAGTTCGGACCAGCGCAGGCCGGTAAAGGCCAGGATCGTGACGACGTCGCCCTGGTCGCGGCACGCCGTTGCCAAGGCGGCCACCTCAGTGGTCGTGAGGTAGCGGTGGCGTTCTCGGGCTGGAATCCGACCGGCCGATACGCCTTGCGCCGGGTTGCGGTGGATGCGGCCGTCCTCGCGGGCCATATCGAGAATCGACCGCAGCAGCCGAAGTGTGGCGACTTTGGCCCATGGTCCGACCGTCAGGGAATCGACGAACCGTTGGACATCGCTGCGGCTGATCTCATCGAGCGGAATGTGGCCGAATCGCGGTTTAATCCGCAGCTGCCAATGCTGGGTGTAGCCGGACCAAGTCTTCGGCGAAACCGCCGGGCGTTTCGCGGCGCTGAATTGTGTCCAGATTTTGCAGAGGGTGGCTCGGCCAAGTCGCGGGTCGAAGCGCCTGCTCCCGGTGGCTGCTTCCCTGTCGCGGTCCGCTTTGAAAGCCTTCGCTTCCCGCAGGGTGGCGAACGTTGATGACGTTTCAATCCATCCCGACCGCGAGTAGGGATCGCGCACCAGATAGCGCACTTGATAGCGGGGGTCGCCGGCGGCATTGGTCCGCTTACGGACGCCACGCGGTACTGAACCGGCCATCTAGTGCCGCACCTGACGCAGCCATGCGCGGACTTCTGCTACGTCCCAACGTCTCACGCGATCAGACAACGCGTAGCAGGGCGGCCCCACGTTGTCGCCGCGGTCGCGTAGCGCGCCCCAGCGGTTCACGGTCGCGGCCGATACACCGAGGAGGTCAGCGACCTGGTCCGCTGTCAATAGCTCTGGAAACGTCGGTGTCGCCGTGGCTGTTGTTTTGGTGCCGGGAATTGACATGCTGATGTCCTCAGTTCTCGGAAGGATTGGCTTGTTTACGGCTTGGATGCCCGTATTCATTTGCAACAGAACGGATTAGTGAGTCGGGCCAGTAGTCGGCGCGCACCCGCATTGTCGAACCATCTTCGTGGATGACATACCCGGTCCCAGGCTCATTTGGGCTGATGCGGTGTGCGGGCGCTCGGTCAGCCATGCCGTCGCCGAGAACCATCGTGACCTCTTCGCGTGAGCGAAGTCGCAGCGCGATGGTCTGGGTGAATAGCCCACGCATGGGCAAGACTTCTTTACGCGGGTCCTGTGTAAACGCAACAACCACGACTCCGATGGCCCGGCCCTTTGTCAGGATGCGCGAGAGTGACTTCGCGACTTGCTTTTTGAGCGCGGGGTCGGTTATGTAGGCGGTCAACTCCGCCAATTCATCAATAAGCAGTACCACAAGGGGTTCTACGGTGCTTGGTGCGTGCGAACGCGTCCTATCGGCCATCGTCGGACCGCGGGTGTCGAGCAGTTCCTCCAATTTGGTCAGCAGCCAGGCGGCCTCTGCCTCTGTTGTTGCAACTTTGGTGAACAACGCCGATCCAATTGACACCTCGATCCCGTACTTGAGATCGATGGCGAACAGCAGTGCGGTTCCCGCCTTCACGGCTGGCCCCAATCCGCCAGCGATGCCCGAGAAAATCATGCTCTTGCCTGAGCCCGAGCATCCCAAAACCAGGCTTTGGAAGGCAGCGAGGGGGAAAATCCATTCCGACCCGTTCTCACAACGACCGATTTGAACGGCAATTGGATCAGTACTGGTTGGCCGTCTGGCGGTTTGAACCTCTGAAAGGAATTCCCGCATAACGAATTCCATGCGAACGGTACCCGGAGCAACTACCGTCGAACGACCGGAATATGCGCCGACGGCATCACGGATTGCGGGCACTGCCTCTTCGAGGTCGTCGACCGTTTGGCCCGTCCGCGTGCGGACCTTCAAGCGCAGACAGTCGCCAGACTTGGTAACTCCGACGATGCTGGGATGAGTCCAGACGGTCTTCATGGTTTGTTTACCCTGCATGTCCTTGCGAGTGACGCGCTTCGAGGTTGATAAGCCGCAGCTTTTGGCAATTCGTGGCCACGAGGTCATGGCCCAGAACTCCCACCAGGCCTGACGTGCGCGGGACCCGAAATGGCGTTCGTACTTGGCCGGTGATCGCAGTCGCCAGACGATGAGTGAGATCGCTACAGCGGCGACCGTCGCGACAAGACACATGATGCCGAGCTTGAGCAGGTGTGCAAGGTGGCCGAAGTCGATCCCGCCGCCGGGATCTGGCACCGAGTACACGTAGCTAGGTATTACGGGGTACGCGTCGTATGGATTCATGCCGACACCCGACCTGACCCTGACGGTCCCGGCTTGCTGGTGTCGGCCGTCATGCCTGAGGCCCGGAATGACCAGGCGATACGGCCGGCTTCAGTCGACCGGTCGATGTACGGCAACACGGACAGGTCTTCGAAAACCACCGGTGTGAACGGCATCCCGCTAGTACTCGGAGGGCACTCGGGCTGTTTCGAGGTGGCGAACTTGACGGTGAGCGTGCGGGCTCCCTTGCGTGCCGCCGGATCACCATCGAGCACTTCCACCTGCCACAAAGGCTGGCCAGATTCTCGGTCGGTCGCCTGAATCTTGTTGTCTTTCGTGGAGCGCTCATAGTCGATGACCGTCGTCACGTCGGACACCAGAAACGCTCGATGCGGGAAAACCTCCTGGTGGGACACCTTGACCCGCTTCGGCACAGCCATGTCGTCTCCTTACTCATCTAGTACATGTATGACTACTTCAAACACTATCTGAAGTTGTGAAGCTGATCAACGCCTAGCCCGGAGTCGACCTATTCTTGGGATTTGATTTGCTATTCCGCCTAGTGAGCAGCGGATCCTAGGGTCTTTCGCGGTCCACGGCCATGCAGCTACTAGACTGGCTTGTCTAGAACCAACGAGAGGCGCCCAGTTGTTGCCACTAGGCCAGATCGACCATTCCGACCGCCGCCCGCCATATCGACAGATCGCGGGCATGTTGCGGGACGCGATTGAGCACGGGTACTACTCCCCAGACGGGCGGCTCCCGTCAGAGGCGGAATTGAGCGGGCACTTTTCAGTAGCACGCATGACGGTGAGACGTGCTCTGCAAGAGTTACGCGACGAAGGTCTGGTGTACTCCGAGCATGGCAAAGGCGTCTTCGTTCGCCCGACGCCCCGGTGGGTGCCAGAAGGGTTCGAAATTCAGATTGGTCTAACTACGTTCGTCGGGCGCAGTCATACTGAAATCGCTCGGCTCATCGCCCATGACCACGGGTGGAGGATTCGTGGAGATGAAATCATCGAGCCGGGTGGCCAAGTCGTCGCGGCCACGCTTGAAGAACTTGCCCGCAGAGCGCTAGCACTTGGCTGGTACGAACCAAGTGGGGTGAGCATAAACTGGCATCGGTTCGGCGGCGCAAAGAGTACAAACGCCGACACCATTCGACGAGTTCAGGCTTAATCAGGCGCAATCAGGTTCGCGCATCGTTTCGGCGTGTATCGGTGCAGCCGAATTCCATGTTGCGCTCAAATGGGTCTGGTCCGTTTCGATCGACCCCTACGCCGGTCGCGCAAGGCAATCCATGCTCGCCGGAGGCCAGCGACGTCGTCACCGTCAAATCCAAGCCGTTCGATGAGGACCTCCTCATCGACGAGGTTCAGTGCATCATCGATTCGGCGCTCGCGTAGCAGCTCGTCGACTTTTTGATGAAGTGTCGGTGGCACCAGTGCAGGGTTCGGTACTGGCAAGTGCCCACACTCGCTTGGCTCCAACTCAAGGATGCCGCCGCCATAGCTTCGTCCCAGAACCTCAGCGAGCGCGAATGTGGCTGAGTTGAATGCCCCTGCGGCTAGCCGCTCGATGTCTACATCCTCTGCCAGACGGACGCGGTGCACGGTATCGGTGCTCGTCGCACCTGCGAGGTTTGCAACCAGGCGCGGGTGTGTACTTATCTGCCGCAGCATGAATCCATCGGGCACCCAAGTAGACGGAACTTCCCACCATCTGCGCCGGATGCTGCATTTGTAGCCGTTTGGAACCCCATCCAGTTCTCCCTCGGCGAGGTATGCGGCCAGCATCTTATTGCGACGCAGGTCGATTCCGGATGGGATGGTGAGGAGTCTATTGGGAGCATTTGCAGAGTTCTGCATTGCTAGGTCTTGAGCGGTGAAACTCAGTCCAGGTGCCTGCGCGCTTCGCGATAGCAGCGGCATTGTCATCTTTATGAGTCCACGTTGTCTCGCTTCGGCAGAAGACATGCAGAAGAACGAGTTTCGACCGGTAACGACGCCGACATCGACTCCGGCATATCGGCTAAGCGGATGAAGGCGGCCGCTTGCACGCACTCGACGAATCAAGCGAATGGCGCTACTGGGCAGGTAGTACTTCGTCCATTTTTCCGATTCGTGTAGGTGCGCTCGGGCTACTGACGCCGGGGTAGTCCCATCAAACCCGTTCAATTGGTCGGAGTTCGGCAGCTCGACCGTCCTGATCCCTGCTGGCCCGCGGCCGCGTTCGGCCAGTAGGAGCACCACTTCTTGGAGAATGCCTGGGAAGACAAGCTCTTTGAACGATACGATGGTGATTGAGGCGCATTCATCAATCAGGTACGACCGCAGCGCGGCCGCGTACCCGACCTGCAGTAGCTCGGCTGGTAGTACGAGGCCAATGCGCCCGCCGGGGCGCACCGCAAGGACTGATGCCACAACGAATGGGACCCACGCATTTGTCAGGCGGGTTGGATGCATTCCTTGCGCACGCATCAGTGCAAGTGCCGGTTCCCTTGCCATCGGTTCCCATGAGCCGAAACGGATGTAGGGCGGGTTACCCGCCACTGCGTCAAAGGTCCCGTGGCAGCTGTCCTCAAACCAAGAGAAAAAATCGCCAACGACAACTCGCACACCTGTCTCGACAGTCGCCTTCTTGGCTTCGCCTGCGACCAGCTCTACCGCCGTGATTTTTTGAGGGTTGGCCACCGTGACTAGATGGCGAAGGATAGCGCCGTCCCCGCACGAAGGTTCAAGAACGCGACCGCCGCCCACGCCAACCCATCCGGCAATGAAGCGAGCGATCGGATCGGGCGTGTAGTACCCGCCTCGGAGCTTGTCGCCCCCGGGAGCAGCTTTTGCCGTGAACTTCGCCATAACGACCATCCTCACCCGTAGGTCCGACAACAGTGGTGATCGATGCGGTCGGCGCGCCGCGCAACGAACACTTGCGCCGCGCCTACGGTCGGAGTATGCCGCACCAGCGCCTACCGAAGGAGGAAGCGCGGACCGCAATGGCTGAGTTTGTCGTCGACTACCAGCGGCAATCAGCTGACCTCGAGGCGGTCAACTCTCGCTACACGGAGGCCGAGGCCCGGGGCGAGTTCATCGACCGGTTGCTCCGCATCTTTGGATGGGACGTTCATAACGACGCCGGGTTGCCACAAGTTCGGCGCGAAGTCGTCCTCGAACGGGGAAGCGAAAGCGACATCGGCGGTCGACCGGACTACCGGCTTCGACGTCACGGACAGGACCGTCTGCCTATCGAGGCGAAGAAGCCGTCCGTCAATCTCGCCACGGGTGTGGATGCCGCACGACAGACACGCTCATACGGTTGGTCCCTAGCACTACCGGCTGCCGTCCTAACTAATGTCGCCGAAACGGTTATCTATGACACCACCATTGAACCCCGCGACGGGGACAGTCCTGATGTCGCGGTAATACCGGGCGGCAGGATCAAGCAATCGGAGTACGTCGACCGCTTCGATTACCTGTGGTTACACCTTTCGTTCGAGTCCGTCACCAGCGATGACTACTACGGCCTGTATTCCTACGCAGAGCCTCCGCGCGGAACCTCTACTTTCGACCGGTCCTTCCTCGCTCAGTTCCGCAACTGGAGACTTGTCCTCGCGTCAGATGTCGCGTCTTGCAACCCCGACGTGCAGGCCAGCGAGATAGGTCGCCGGACCCAGCGATTGCTGAATGCGCTTCTATTTCTGCGAGTATGCGAAGACCGCAACATTGGGCAATACGAGGCGCTTCTCACCTCGGCTCAGTCGGACACATTGCTCGACGTGTTTCGATCGGCAGACCGGACCTTTAACGCAGGGCTATTCGACGTCTTGACCACAACCAACTACACCAGTGGGGCACTCACATCCGTGATCCGCGAGATGTACTGGCCGAGAAGCAAATTCACATTTGGAGTATTGCGGCCCGATATCCTGGCAGCAGTTTACGAGCAATACCTATCCGAGCGGGTCGAGTTGGATGACCTCCGAAGAGTGTCCCTTGCGCAGAAGCCAGAGTTGACCCACGCAGGAGGTATCGTCCCAACGCCCGCTTGGGTGGTCCGGCATATAGTTGCCGGTGGCTTAAACGCTCTGCTCTTACCGCAGCAGCCGGTCCCAGCAGACCTTCGCATACTCGATCTAACTCTAGGGTCCGGATCTTTCTTGATTGAGGCGTTTGAGCGGCTAGTCGATGCGGAAGTCGCAGCAGGAAATAACGTAGCCCTCGCTGACCGTGCGGCACTCGTCAAAGATCACCTTTTCGGAGTCGACATCGACGGCGCAGCAGTCGAAGTCACGAAGCTCAGCCTCTTGCTGGCCGTCCTTGGCATCGAGCCGGTCGACTTAGACCGCGGCCGCAATCTGCTCCCCGACCTGTCGAAAAATTTGCTGGTTGGTAACGCGCTGATCGAACCCGACTTCGACGACCTTGTTCCGAGCGCCGCTGTCATCCCAGAGCGCCGGGCTGCGGTCGCGCCACTCGACCTGACTTCCGCCTTCAGTCAGGTGTTGAAGAACGGCGGATTCAATCTCATCGTCGGCAATCCTCCATACGTCCGAATCCAGACGTTGTCGGAATTCATGCCAGACCAACTAGCGTACTTCCAGGACGCGCGAAGCGGTTACGAGAGCGCACTGTCACATAACTTCGATGTCTACCAGCTCGTCGTGGAGCGAGCATTCAAGTTCCTTGCTGGCGATGGGTACCTCGCCTACATCCTGCCCAACCGGTTCACCAACCTGGTGCCGGCCGGAGCGATGCGTGGGTTGCTTGGACCTCGATTGTTCCGGCTCGTCCACTTCGGCGAGGAGCAAGTTTTCGAAGGGCGAACTACCTATACCGCATTGATCTTCGTCGGACCACTGTCCAGCGATCCGGCGCAGCTAGAACTGGTCCACGATCTCAGCGTGTGGCACCACTCCGGCGGCGCTGATCTAGCGCAGATCGACCGCGCCTCGCTCAGCACCGAAGTGTGGCCGATCATGAACGAGGCGCGCGCCAACGTCTTTCGAAAAATGGACGAGTCTGCGATCGCTCGGCTCTGCGATGACGATTGGGTGAACGTATTTGTTGGGGTTCAAACGTCCTGCGACAGGGTCTTCTTCATAAAGCCACTATCGGGATCGACTGACGAGACTGTAAGGTTTCGAGACTCCGGTACCGGACAGCTTTATGAGATCGAGCGGGGAATTCTGCGAAAGGCTTTACAAGATAAACGTTTTCAAGCTTACGGCCGCAACCCCGAACCCGACGCGCTGGTTATATTCCCGTACGAGGTCGCACCGCCGCCGCCGGGTCGGAAACGCGGTACGGCAACGCTTTACTCGGCCGAGAGGATGGCGGCCGATTTTCCAAAGGCACTCGACTACCTCACCAACAAGCACGCGGATCTCGCTGACCGGGACGTAACGCCGGATCCGGGAGACCGGTTCTGGGCATACGGTCGCTCGCAGTCATTGACCAAACTTGACGAACCTAAGCTGATATTGCGAGTCCTGTCGTTAACGCCTCAGTACGTATTGGATGACGAAGGCCTCGTTGCGCCGGGCGGAGGTGATGGTGGGCCTTACTACTTTTTGCGCCCGACGGACAACTGCCCGTATTCAATTTGTGTGATCCAGGCTGTTCTGTCGCATCCTGCCGTCGATGCGTATATTGCATCGCGCGGCCGGGCGTATCGAGGTTCGTATCTCGTTCATCGAAAAGAGTTCCTAAAGAACGTGCCTATCCCAACCCTTTCCGATGCGGCTCAACAGCAAATCGAAAACGACATCGCCGAGATGCAAAACATCCAAGAGCGGCTGCGCACCGAAGAAGATACAGCGATAAGTACCACGCTGACGGGCAGACATGAAGTACTACGACAGAAGATCAACGACGTCGTCTCTAACGGCTACGGGTTGACCCCGCAAGACTTGCTTGCCGTTGCCGATGGTTAGGGCGCTGTTCTAGACGCGCTCAGTAGCGGTCCATTCTTGTGACTTCCCTGCGTCCTTTCTGCACGTTGCTGTCGTCCGACTTGGTTGGGCGCAGACAGCGGAGGCCGGATTGCAGGATGCCTGTTAGCGGCGAATTGTCAGGGGAGCGTCCTAGGGTTTACGAATGACGAATCCAACGGACTGGTCACCCCTGGGTGATTACGACGGTTTCCGCGCGTGGTCAGGCCGACCGCGTTCCTGGGGACGGGCGGATGCAGGTTGGCGCGCGTGGTTCGCGGGAAATGTCGTTGAGGGCCTTTGCGAGGTCCTTGACGAGCATCTCGCCGTGACGCGAGCCGGTCGTCATCCAGCGGCCGTAGGGTGTGTGCCTTACTTGACCAGTCGAGAAGTCATCGACCGTCTGCTCATGATGTCGGGCGTGTGCGTCGTGGTCGACAAGGGGTCGGCTCTTCCTCAGCGCCTCATTGATTCACCGGAAGTAGGTTTCCCGAATATCGCCCTACCGCAACTAAGTGGGTTGGTGCGTAGCGAGGGCGGCAAGCCAATGACCCTCGGGCCCTATACACCGCGCGAAGTAATGGAGTACGACCTAGAACCGATCCGCGTTTTCGGTTGGCCCGGACACAGACAGAACAAGCCACTTCTCCATGCCAAGCTGCTTGTCTTGGGAGAGTTGCACTGGAGCAAGTACGGTCCCGACGAGGCGCCCGACTACTTTGTCTCAGCGGACTTCACACCGCAGTCAGTGTGGTGGGGTTCGGCCAACTGGACCAACGCTTCTCGAAGGCACTTAGAAGTCGGTGTCGTTTGCGATGACCCCTCGTTCATCCGCGAAGCTACAGACTTCGTGGCTACACTCATCAGCCACTCGGAACCTGTCGATGCGACGCGGGTAGGGCCGCAAAGAACTCTGGTTGGGTATGAAATTGATGATGCGGCTATGGCCGAAGCAGACCGCAACAGCTACCTCGTGCACGTTGAGGCAGAGGCCGAGGCCCAAGCGGCGGCTGACACTGACGCCGAGGACGAGGCGTTGGCTTACTTTCAAAGCTTGTTCGATGACGGGAATGAATGAGGAGTAGACGTGATGCAGCATTTCGTCGCGCGTAAATCCGAAGTGAGGCCTAGCAGGACACGCCGATCACTGGATTGGCAACCCCGGGGACTGGGCGTCACCGAAATCGGCTGGTTGATGCGGTTAGGGCGGACGTATCGGGTTCGGCCCAGTTGCTACGAAACTGTGACGTTCACGACCTTGTGCTATCACCGGGACGGGTTGCGCCCGCAGTGACCCGTCCGCAAACCATCCAGATCTTTCTGCCCTCCGGAAGTCCCACGGGCATCCGGGTGGCCAGCATCACGACACGCACAGTCAGAGTGTTCGATGTTCCTCGCCCGCTCCTCGGTGAATTCTTGAAAGAACCGGAGGCCCAGCGGGTTGGTCTGTACTTCCTAATTGGACCGGCGGAGACGGACGAGAGACCGCAGGCATACATCGGACAATCGGGAAACATCGGTGATCGCTTGCCGCAGCAGGCCGCGTCCAAAGATTTCTGGAACAGGGCGATCGTCGGGGTCTCCCTCACAAACGAGTGGACATCAACCCATGTCGCCTACCTGGAATGGCTGTCGATCGCCCGCGCCGCCCAGGTTGGGCGCTACGAGTTGGTCAACGGCAACCAGGCATCAAATCCGTACACCCCGAGGCCGCTCGAGGCCGACTGCCATGAATTCCTCGAAACGATTGGCGTCTTGCTCGCCACGTTGGGAGCGCCGATTCTAGAAGAAGTCCAAACTCCAAGTAAGGCAGCTGGCCAAGATGAAGCCGAGCCCGGATCCGCGCGAGATTTGCTCTACTTCCGTGAAGCGGGATGTGATGCAACGGGGTATTTGACCTCTGAGGGTCTATTCGTTGTGTCTGGGTCGAAAGGCCGTATGGACCTGCGTCCATCGGCGCCTCCTTGGATCGTGCGGCTGCGAGACGTATTGCAAGAGCAAGGGATATGGGAAACTAACGATGGTCGCTTAGTGATGCGGAAGCCCCATCTGTTCAATAGTCCGTCTGCAGCCGGTGGCTTCCTGGTCGGAGGCAGCAATAACGGACGCACCTCCTGGAAGAACGCTGCCGGCCAGGATCTGAAACACATTGAGGCAGATCAACTGAGTGCAGTATCCGGCCTTGTGGTCCAGCCGCCCTTTCAAGCGGAGGCAGAGGTTGAAACATCCCCCGAGGTCGACGCTCCGTCTGTGTAGTCGATTTGCCGATCTAAACGGGTCATGCAGAAGCAACATGCGGGAAGCGAGTTCGGCCAGGTACTCTGAGCGGCGGCCAACAGCAGTTTGTTAGTAGTTTTAGCGGATTGCAGGCGGAGAATTCGGCGCAGGCGCTCGACACGGTCTTCAGTAATTACGCTAAACGTGTCGACAGGGACCTCGGACAACGGCAACGGGTGCCTTGGGTTATAACATCCGAATAGAACCGCGCGACGAAGGGGGAGATTTGGACGACGGGCCGCGGGATATGAGAGGGCGCGAATTCGAGCTCCTTGTAGAGACGGCTTTGTTTTCGATCCTGGACATTGAATCAGTTGAACGGGAACCTCGCCTGCGCGCCGACGTCCGCCCTGATCTCGTTGCACACTTACGGAACGGTCGCACCGCAATCATCGAGGTCAAGCTGGTAACGCCCGCGACATCCGTCAGGCTCGATCAAGCTGCTGACACGCTGAGGCATTATCGAGAAGCTTATGTAGGGGTTTTCGGAATGAGCGACCCTGCCCCCCAGCTCGTGCTTGTGGTCTCCGGCGTTCTAGCGCCTGAACGCATCTCAGACTTATTGGAACTCGGCGTAGACATCGTCATTGACGGCCCAGCCCTGAGACAAGCGGCGCCAGAGCTGCCATGGCCTGATCCGGTTGCAGGGAAGCGGCGAGGGACTACAGACGCCGTGGTCTTTAGAAACGCTCAGCTGATCGAGAAACTCCGACAAGTTGCGCCAGGACGAGCCGATTGGCCTGCACACCAGCGCACCGTGCAAGACATCTTGGCGGCCGTGCTGTCGCCGCCGTTAGCCCTGCCGTTGAGCGAGCACCCAAACCGCAGCCGAGTTAACCGACGCGACATCATCTTCCCGAACTACGCCGATCATGGAGTCTGGAAGTTCCTCCGCGACCACTATCAAGCCCACTACGTAGTTGTCGACACTAAAAACTACGTCGGCTCCATCAAGAAAAACGATATACTTCAGACTGCGAATTACCTTAATGCTCACGGTGCTGGATTATTCGGGATCATAACCTGTCGTAATTCTGGTGACCGGAGTGCCGATGTGACCCGCCGCGAACAGTGGATCGTTCATCGCAAACTAATCATCGTTCTCAACGACGACGATCTTAAGCAGATGGTCTCGTTCGCATCAGATGGGAGCGACCCTGCGATTGTAGTCAGGCAGAAAGTCGAAGACTTTCGTCTGGGTTTCTAATAGCTGCTCCCGGTAAGCGGGCGCCGGCGTTGACGTATAAAGCATTGGTTGAAGAAACTAGAAATATTGGGTACGTGCGAGTGGCAGTAATGTGTTGTAGTACAGAGCGATACCGCACCTGGTGGCGCTTCCCGCGAAGGCCGAGCCTGAAGCCTGAGTGAAGCGCAGACCTCGGTCACGGCGCCGTCGATTTGGATGGAGTCATGCCGGGAGCCACCTCATCTCCGGTTTAGAAGGCAGGCTAGGGTCGACGAGGAGTTGCCTGGTCGAGTGCGACCTCCCATTCGCCGGCGAGGAGGCGAGAGTGACGGATGCAGCCACGCAACCGCAGCGGCTGGACCCCCGCGACCTGCTCAGCGAATGGGCAAATTCTTCAGACGAATGGGTGCGTTTTATCGTCCGTCACGTACTTCAAGGCGGCGGCCCACTCGAAAGCGACGAAGAGGCCAACGCATACGCGCTGTTTCGGCAGGAGAAGGGCTTCGATATTCGCGAATTCCCCGTCGAGCAGCCGCTGTCTACCTTCGAAGGGGAGGATGAAGCGATCGAGCCTTTGACGCTAACCTCCCTCTCTGATGTTGCTGGCGTTAACGCGCTAGTCGAAGGCGGCGTCATCGAACCGCACGAAGGCTTGACGATCCTGTTCGGGGAGAATGGCACAGGCAAGACTGGGTACGCCCGTATCTTTAAGGCCCTTGCGGCCAGCCGTACCGCCGACTCGATCCTCGGGAACATACAAGCAAGCTCGCCGCGGCAAAAGTCTGCACTCGTCTCCTACACGCTCGGTTCGGATTCGAAGACGTACACCTGGACGGGTCAGCAGGGCGTCGCCCCGTTCACCAGGATGTCGATTTTCGACAGTCCCTGCGTCAGCTTCCACGTGGATGACGATCTTGAGTACGTTTACGTCCCAGCTGTATTGGCCCTTTTCAACCACGTAATCGCCGGCATCAAGTCGGTACAGACCCAGATAGACCAAGCTGTCCAGGACTTGCGGTCTGGATCCACGGGGATTTTGTCACGGTTCCCCCGCGGCGCGACCGTGTACCCGCTTATCGAAACACTTGGAGCCGCAACTGACTTGGAGCAACTGAAGACCGCGGCGGACACCGATACGAACGCCGACACCCGCATCGCCGAGCTGCGCCGCACTGTCGCCGCGCTTGAAGCGGACACGATCGGCGCCCAGATCAAGCTCCAGCAGCGCGCCGAACGCATCCTCACCCAGGCGTCTGCCGCCGCAACTGTGGTGGCCGAATTCGACGTAGCCGCCTACGACCGCGAACTGGTCACCCTCGCCGGGCTCGTGGAGGACTATCGCACGTTCCGTACGACTCTATTCGAGGCGGCCGACCTTCCGGCCGAGCCTGATGACACGTGGAGCGCCTTCGTTGAAACGGGCGAGGCGTACCGGGCGCACCTCGTCGGTCTGGGCGTGCACGATGCCGACCGGTGTCTGTACTGCCGTCAGTCGTTGGGTGACGCCGCTCGACTTCTCATCGCCAAGTACTCCGAGTACCTAGAAGACAAGATCACCGTCGAGATCACCGCTTCGAAGACGCGGCTGGACGCGCTGACCGACCCAGTCATTTCAATCCAGGTTAGCGACGCCTCAACCTTCGCCAGTGAGTACGCCGAGACCGACGACAAGCCACCGTTCCACGCCGAACTCGACCGCGTGCTTGCCGCCATCGTCAGGCTAACGGAGCACCTTCAGTCCGCGTCCAGCGTCGAGCCGGCCCTGACCGAGTCCGCTGCGGCAGACGCTGGGCTGCTCACCGCGGCTCTGACGAACACCTCGCAGGCGCTAACCGAGTTGAGAAAGCAAGCCGCTACCCGCGCTGAGACTCTGGCGCAAAAGAAGAAGGAACTCGTCGAACTCGAAGCTGCAGCCGAGCTGACAAAGTCATGGACACTCATCGAGTCGCACGTGCGTGATGCCAAGCAGGCCGACCGGTTAACGCTACTCGCTAAACCGATGGCCGGCTTATTGCGTGCGGTCACCGGGCTCGCCAAGAGCGCAAGCGACCAAATGATCAATGAGAGCTTTGATGCGCTGTTCCACGAAGAGTGTGCAGCCCTTCGAGCACCCGCGTTACGTGTGGAGTTTGTGGGCCGCCAGGGGCGCGCACAACGCCGCAAGGTCCTCGGCGGCAAGCACAAGCCGTCGAAGGTGCTCTCCGAAGGCGAGCAGAAGGTGCTCGCGATGGCGGACTTTCTCGCTGAGGCGCGCCTCGCTGGCATCACCGCGCCAGTCATCTTCGACGATCCGGTCTCCAGCCTCGATCACCGACGTATCAATGAAGTTGCACAGCGCATTGCCTCCCTCGCCGAGACGACGCAGGTCATCGTGTTTACCCACGACATCTTCTTCGCTACGACGCTCCTCCTGCTTATGGAGGCAACCAAGCGGTGTTCATACTTCCAAGTCACCGACGAGGACGGCAAAGGGAAAATTACCCGGGCTACTGGTCCCCGTTGGGACAGCTTGAACAATCTCAAAAAGAACATCAACGAGACCATTCAGGCCGCGAAGTCGCAACAGGGCGAAGCTCGCGCGGCGCTCGTCCGGACAGGCTACGGCTGGATCAGGGCTTGGTGTGAGGTGTTTACGGAGACGGAATTACTTCAAGGCGTCACTCAGCGTTACCAACCCAACGTGCGTATGACCAATCTGCCGAAGATCAAGTCCAAGGCGCTCCCTCTCGCGATCGAGACTGTCAACCGCATCTTCGAGGAAGCGTGCCGGTACATCGAGGGCCACTCTCAACCGCTGCCGAGCCTTGGTGTCAGTCCCACCCTCGCGGGGCTGGAAGCTCACTGGGCCGAGTTAACCGATGCCCGGACCACCTACAACGCCGCCGCCGACTAGTCACTCCTACAGTCACGCGCGTGTTGATTCGAGGCTATGCCGCCGAGCGTTTCCTCGGGCGGCATTTGATCTGCAACTACAACCTTGCGATGAATAACTTTGCTAGCATGACTTTTCGCCGGTTTCCTAGCGTCGGACGAACGCTTACGTGCCACAAGAAACTTGCGTCTTCCCACGCGCACCGGTGCCGATCGACAACGCCGCCACAAGCTGGGATGCGAACGCTGGGCCGTCGTTCACAAGTACGTAGCCACCGGCCAGTCCGCCTTGGTTGCACAAGAGGCGTCGCCGGCGGACGTTGCGGCGGCAATTCTTGCCGGTCGCACGATCGACTCCCATAACTGTGACGCAGGCGATTCGGGGAACGACCGCAGTGGGGTAGAGGCGGGCGTAGTCGCTGTAGATGGCTTGCGACCGCGACCAGCGACGAATGATTCGGCGGGCCGTCAGGTACGCGTCCTGAGCGATCTCCACGACCGCGGTGGCTCGGCGCAACCCGTGGACCCCCCAGAACCGGCCGGGGCCGTGGCCCGGCTTGCGCCAGGCGGCGGGAACGATATGTTGGTATTCCTTGTCGCCCAACAGATTCGGCGACGAGTGTTTGGTGAAGTAGATAGCTAGGCGTTTGGGGTCGCAGGCGCGCAAACCGTTGCGAATGTCGACGGCCGTACCGGCGAGTACGTGGCGAGCGCGTTGCTCTGGGTCGGGATGAGCGACGATCTCTGCCCAAACATGTGAGAGCCACTCCCGGAACGGCCTTCCGGATCGCCCGACGGTGTTTGGGGGCACCATCCACAGGTGGATGCGCGGGGCGCCGCGCCGTTGGAACTCCAGCTTCCAGATGTATCGCGCAGGTTCGCCCCATTCACGTTGAAAGCGTTTGCGCCACAAGACCATGTGCCGCTTCACGCTGGCCCCGTCAGGCGCCACACCTTCCCAGTCGCCCGGGTAGGTCAGTGTCACCATCGCTGGTACGCGGCCGCTATCGACCAGCGGCGTGTAGTCAAGCTCGGCGAAAATGCGGCACATCGCTGCACGCGACTTGCGGGACCATTCGGTGATCGCACGTACAGGCGGCTCGGGAATGTCACGCCCAGACTTGATGCGGTCAACCTCGTTCGTCACGTCGAGGCGGTGTCGCTCGACGGCCCGCTCGGATGCCTTTTCCGCGCGAACGGGTCTGGTCCAGCCGAGGCGGACCACGCCGGGGCCGATCGTGATTCGGAACCGGCCAGACTCTGGCTCCTCCCCAAGCCGGTCTCGCCCGTGCGCCCATGGCTGCGCCGACTCAAACAGTGCTGCCGCCGAGGCCACCAGTTCCGGGCTCGGAAACCGCAACCCCAGAGCATCCGTGGCCGACAGCTCCGCAGCAACGTCGCCGCCGATGGTGTCGCGGACACTTTTGGGACATATAACAAGCCCGCGATTCCCAGCCGAAGCGCGGCCTCCGCCGCGGCCGCCGTCCGACCGACCGCTATCGCTCTCGCGCCCTGCGGCCTTGGCGGCCTCGGGCGCTCGCGGTCTACCGGCGTCCGCGGCTTCGGCCGCGCTTCGACTGGCCGTACAGGTTTGGTCCAGCTGCGAAGTGGGTCGCTCCGCCGCGGTGGCGTTGGCGCGTGTGGTCGACCCTGAGACGCTGGGCATCGGGTACCTACTCCCCGGGAGCCCGGAACGCGCATCACCCACTGGCGGGCGATCAAGGGTTCCCTGTCGGGAGTGCTGTCACCGTGTCCGGTTTGTGTCCGACGCTCGGACGGGCAGCTCGCGTCAGACGTGCTCAGCGCGATGCATGGGACGCGCAAACGGCCAATAACCGCAGCTCAGCAACCTTCCCGTCCAACTGAAAAGCGGAAGATCGGCGGTTCGATCCCACCCCTGGCAACACTTTCTTGACTGCAACGACGGGCCGGCCGCACTCTACGGATCGTTGGTCTTTCCCGGTTCCTGTGCGCTCGCATGGTTGGCTCCGGAGTTGTCGAGCCGCTCCCCATGCCGGCCACCATCTGCCTAGCGCGACGCCACGCCGTCGTTCTCTACTCCCTTATCCGAGACAACTGCACCCGGTAAATCCGGCTCACCCCCTGGGGTTGACACCTCCAAGATGACCGACTGACTTCTTCATCGAGAGTCTTTAACGGCGCCCTCATATTCGTTTCATATCGATTCCTTAGCGTCTCGATCGTTACCGATCCCACGTCGATTTGTCGAATGTGCGGGTTTGGTCCGCATCCTGACGACAACAACAAGATTCACCGAACAAGAAGGTAACCAACAAATGACAAATAAGGTGATCGCACCCGACATCGCTCCTGTGCGCCAGGAGTCGACACGCTATTCTGAAAAGGATCACGGTATCGCCCGACTCGATCGGTATGCCCATCCCGAGAATAC
Source organism: Mycobacterium spongiae (assembly GCF_018278905.1). Classification (NCBI taxonomy): domain Bacteria; kingdom Bacillati; phylum Actinomycetota; class Actinomycetes; order Mycobacteriales; family Mycobacteriaceae; genus Mycobacterium; species Mycobacterium spongiae. The sequence continues at coordinate 4,827,023 of NZ_CP046600.1, read as the reverse complement.
GAGATTTGATCTCTACAACCTCCGGTAACCCTTGGTGCAACAGCAATACCATTACGCACGATGCAGAAAACGTTGGCCGGTACGATTAACACTTCGGCAGAGTAGGTAGTCGGAGCAAACTCTGGCAGCGGCCGGCGCGAGCCGCGGAGCCGCACCAAAAATGATCCGGCAATTGTAGGGCGGCCCGTCTGGAGGAGAACGCGTGGAAGTCGGAATTGTTGGCGGAGGCCGCCTTGGCCTACCCATCGCAAAGGCGGCGCTCGCCTCCGGGGCAAAGGTGTCAGTTCTGACCCGCGAGTCGAAACCAGGCCCGGGTTGGCCTCGCGGTGCACAGTATCTGGATCAAGATGCGGTTGTTCAGTTTCCCAGCTTCGACTTGGTGGTCCTCGCGTTGCCCGCCCAAGAGCTCCGCAGAGCAACATTGGGCGCGAAAGTTCCCGCTTTCACGCCGATTGCGTCGGCGATCGCAGATTTACCACTGCGTGAGCTCGCAGAGCACTTTCCACGTCACCTTCTCGCACGTTTCATGTGCACTGCGGCGATCGTCGAGGAGGGGGGAGTCATCTTCCACGACTCTGACAGCGACCCTCGAGTGCTTGAGGGGCTCCTTCAATGTCTGCCGCAACGCTGTTCCCAACCAGTGCCGTCAGACCACTTCGACCGTTACACCCGAATCCTGGTCGCGGCCCCGCTCATCTGCGCGGCCGTTTCACAGATCCAAACACACACGCTCGGTGGCGATCTGAGTCCGCGGGAGAACCAACTCCTCATTCGGATGCTGTCGGAAGCGGAGATGATGATCCGTAGCAACGGCGGTAATCCTGACCGGGCGCTGCAATCCGCGCTTACCCCCGGCGGAATCACCGACCGCGAAGTAGCCAGGATTTTCAAGACAGGCTAGCGAACCTTGGTCGCTAGGACGTTGAGGGTTGTCTGGAGTTCTACGGCTTTTCTCGGTAGGAGTCGGGCTTGGGCGATGGTTTCGGGCCGAGGACTTCCGACGCCAGTCGCCAGGGCGTCAATCGTGCTACGGGGTGCTGAGGTAGCGTGCACGGCACTTGCTTGCCGGCACGGCCGTCGGCATGCTCGGGGCAGCGATGGGCGAGGATGTCGACCCAAACTTCTGAGAACCATTCCCGGAATGCCCGGCCTAGTCGTCCGAGGGCGTGCCGCGGAGTCATCCATAGGTGGATGTGCGGCGCCCCGCGGCGACGAAACCCAGCTTCGAATGTCCCGTGTAGATTCGCCCCATTCACGTTGAAAGCGTGTGCGCCACAGCACCATGGGCCGCTTCACGCTGGCCCCGTCAGCGCTACACATCCCCAGTCGCCGGGGTCGGTCAGGCTCACCATCGCGGGCATAGGGCCGTTCTCGACCAGCGGCGTGTAGTCAATCTCGGCGAACGCACTGCACATCGCCGCACGCGACTTGCGCGACCATTCGGTGATCGCACGTACAGGCGCCTCGGGAATGTCACGACCAGACCTAATGCGGTCAACCTCGTTCGCCCCGTCGAGCCGGTGACGGCTGGCTGCCGATCGTGATCCCGAATCGGCCGGATTGCGGTTCCTCGCCAAAGCTTGTCGCACCCGTGCGCCCACGGCTCGGCCCGTTCAAACAGTGCCGCCGCCGGGGGCCACCACGGCTGGACCCGGGAATCGCAGCCCCAGTGCATCCGCGGCGGACAGCCGCGCGTCGACGTCGCCCTCGCCGGTGCCACGGACACTGTTGGGACACAAGCGACATATGGCCTAAAAAGCCCTATAGGACATAAAAGGACATATGGCCAAAAACGACCGATGCGGCCATATAAGGACATATGTCATATAAGGACCTATAAGGACATAAAAGGACATAACAAGCCCGGACGTCCCGGTCGAAGTAAAGTCTCTCGATTTTGGTGGAGCAATACCGGGGGTCGGCTCCCTCAGCGGATGAATAATTGACGCTCAATGTATTACCTTGCGAACCACCCAACCCGTTCGAAAGGCGTCGATGCCTATGCCCGATGTGGCTGTCGTGGGAATGTCTTGCCGCTTCCCCAGAGCGGCCGGGCCCGCCGGATTGTGGACCCTTTTATGCGACGGCGTCGATGCTGTCGGCCCCATGCCTCCCAGCCGATTACCCGGCAACCACCAGCCGTTACGTCACCAGAGTGCGGCCGACGACAGCCAAGCCCACGACGATGCCGGGTATCTGGACGACATTTCTGGCTTTGATACTTCTTTTTTCAACATCTCCCCCCGCGAAGCCAAACTTATGGACCCACGGCAGCGGCTGGCCTTGGAACTCGCCTGGGAGCTATTTGAAGATGCCTACATAATTCCAGATCACGTTAGTGAGCGTCGTGTTGGCGTCTTCATCGGCGCCATGAACGACGGCTATGGATTACTCCTTCAGCGTGACCGAGACAATCTTCTCGACCATCATTCATTCACGGGAGTAGCTCGATCAATAATTGCCAACCGCGTGTCTCGGTTCATGGATTTTCGCGGCCCGAGCTACACGATCGACTCCGGCCAGTCTTCCTCGTTGGTGGCGGTGCACCTTGCGCTGGAGAGCATCGAAACAGGTGAATCACAGCTCGCGGTAGCCGGGGGGATTCACCTGAATGTGGCCAACGAGACGGCCTTGCTGGAGCAAGGCTTCGGGGGCCTGTCACGGTCGGGACGAAGCTATGCGTTCGATTCCCGCGCCGATGGCTATGCCCGCGGCGAAGGCGGCGGCATGGTCTTGCTCAAACCACTGGCCGATGCCGTCGCCGACGGCGACCGGATCCGCGCCGTCATCCGCGGCAGCGCGGTCAACCACCTCGGTACCAGCGGCGCGACGTTGACCGCTCCCTCCACTGACGGACAGACCGATGTCATCCGCCGCGCCCACCGCTCAGCCGACGTCGCCCCTGACCACGTCCAGTACCTCGAACTACATGGCACCGGCACCCCCGTGGGTGATCCCATCGAAGCTGCCGCGCTCAATGACGTGTTCCATGGCCGACCAGCTCACGATCGGCTCCTCGTCGGCTCGATCAAGACAAACATCGGTCATCTCGGCGCCGCCGCGGGCATCGCCGGACTGGTGAAAACCATTCTTGCCGTCGAAAACGGCCTCGTCCCGAAAAGCCTGAACTACCAGCATCTCAACCCCGATATCGCGGACGAACCCTCAGATACCCAATTCGTGGTATCCGACTCGTTGACACCGTGGCCGGCGGCCGCAGGAAAACGCCTAGCCGGAGTTTCCTCCTTCGGAATGGGCGGAACAAACTGCCACATAGTCCTTTCCGATGCTCCACCGACGAAAATACCGCCCGCAGAGAGACGCAACACTCCCGCTGGCGATGCCGAGCGCCCTGGGGTGATTCCGTGGGTGTTGTCGGCGAAGTCGTCGCCGGCTTTGGCGGCTCAGGCTGGGCGGTTAGCCGAGTACGTGGCGGCTCGGCGGGAGCTTGGTGCGGCTGACGTGGGGTGGTCGTTGGCTTCTCGGCCGGTGTTCGGTTATCGCAGCGTGGTGGTGGGTCAAACGCGAGAGGAGTTGTTGGCGGGGCTAGCGGATGTGGCTGCGGGTCGTGTTGGCGTTGGTTCGGGCAGTGGGCAGGCCGCGGTGGCGGGCGAGACCAAGACGGTGTTTGTGTTTCCTGGTCAGGGTTCGCAGTGGTTGGGTATGGGCCGCCAGTTGTATGACGAGTCCGCGGTGTTCGCCGACCAACTCGATGCGGTGATCGCCGAGCTGGATCGGCATATGCGTCGGCCGTTGCTCCCGGTGCTCTGGGGCGATGACGAAGCCTTGCTGACTAGCACTGAGTTTGCTCAGCCTGCGCTCTTTGCGATTGGCGTTGCCTCCTATGGATTGATGCGTCATTGGCGGGTGCGACCTGACGTGGTGATGGGACATTCGGTCGGGGAGCTGGCGGCGGCGCATGTAGCTGGGGTGCTTTCCCTGCCGGATGCCGCGCGCTTGGTGGTCGCGCGTGGGCGGTTAATGGCTGAGTTGCCTGCCGGTGGGGCGATGGCGGCGGTGGGTGCGAGCGAGACTGAAGTGGCTTGTTTGCTGGTCGATGGGGTCGATATTGCCGCGATCAATGCGCCGGATTCGGTGGTGGTTTCTGGGGCCGTTGACGGGGTGGATGCTGTCGTCCAGCAAGCGAGCCAACGCGGCTATCGCACCCATCGGTTGGCGGTCTCGCATGGGTTCCATTCGCAGTTGATGGCGCCGATGTTCGAAGAGTTCGGCAGGGTTGCCGCCGAGTGCGTGGTGTCTGCGCCGCAGGTTCCGTTGGTGTCGAACGTGACCGGTCGGTTGGCCGATGAGGGTTTTGGTTCCGCCACATATTGGGTGGACCACGTGCGTTCGCCGGTGCGCTTTGCCGACGGTGTGGCGTGCGCGCATAAGTTGGGGGCGCGGCGGTTTATTGAGCTAGGACCCGCTAGCGGATTGTCCGCATCGATCCAACACTGCGTGGAACGCCAGGCCGCTACCGGCGGTGATGCCGACGCTGGCGATGTGGTGGCGGTGTCGGTATTGGCGAAAAACGTTTCCGAGCCGGTGGCGGTGTTGAGCGCTGTCGGGGCGTTGTTTACCGCCGGTGCTGAGGTGGATTGGGCTGCGGTGTTTTCGGGGTGTGAGGTTGAGCGGGTGGGGTTGCCGACGTATGCCTTTGAGCACACGAGGTTTTGGTTAGCGCCCCCGAAGCGAGTGGGTGATTTGGCGTCGTCGGGGCTCACCGCTGCTGGGCATGCGGTGTTGTCGGCGGTGGTGGAGGATCCGGGGTCGGGCTCGGTGGTGCTCACGGGTCGGCTCTCGCTGGATGATCAACCATGGCTTGGTGGTCATCAGGTATCGGGTGCGGTGATGTTCGCCGGGGCCGGTGTGGTGGAGGTGGTATTGCGTGCCGCTGATGCCGTGGGGTGCGAGGTTATTGAGGAGTTGGTGATTGTTGCTCCGTTGGTGATCCCCGACGGGGCGGGTGTGGACGTGCGGGTGCGGGTGGGGACCGCGGCCGAGGACGGTGCCCGCGAGGTGGGGGTGTATTCGCGGGTTGATCGTGATGATGCCGATTGGGTGCTCAACGCCCGTGGCGTGGTGGGTGTTGATGGTGGCCAGGCGCCGGTCGGTGCCCTGGGCGAGTGGCCGCCGGCGGGGGCGCAGGCTGTTGATATCGCCGGGGTGTATCCGCGGTTGGCCGAGTTGGGTTATGAGTACGGGCCGCAGTTCGCCGGGTTGGTGGCGTTGTGGCGTTGTGGTGATGAGGTTTTCGCTGAGGTCGCGATCCCCGAGGCGGCCGACAGCACTGTGGATGGGTTTGGGGTACACCCGATTTTGCTTGATGCCGCGTTGCATGGGTGGCTTGCTGCGGGGTTCGCCGCTGACGGCGAGGGGTTGCGGTTGCCGTTTGCCTGGCAGGGTGTGCGGTTGTGGGCCACCGGCGCAACAGCGGCGCGGGTGTGTATCGGTATTCGTGGTAGCGATGAGATGTCGGTGCGGTTGTTTGATGCCGCGGGGGCGTTGGTGGCATCGGTGCAGTCGTTGTCGTTTCGTGCGGTCTCGGTCGAGCAGGTCCACGCCGCCGCGGCGGGTGGTGCTGTTGGCGGTGAGGTGTTGGAGGTGGCGTGGCAGCCGGTGGCCTCCAGCCCCGGTGGTGGTGTGGGTGTGCGGGTGTGGTCGTGGGAGCAGTTCTGCGAGCGCGCTGAGACCGGCGCGACCGGTGGTGGTGATGACAGTGATGTGGTGGACGTCGTTGGGCGCCAGGCTGATCGGTTGGCGGTGGTGTGGCGTGCTGAGGGCGGTGGGGATGGTCTCGCCGAGGGCGGCGGGCAGATCGAGGCGGTCTATGAGCGGGTGCACCGGGGTCTTGATGTGGTGCAGCGGTGGTTGGCTGCCGAGTGCTCGGGTGTGTTGGTCGTGATCACCCGGGGCGCGGTGGACGATGTTAGTGATCTGGCTGCGGCGTCGGTGTGGGGGTTGATGCGGTCGGCTCAATCCGAGCATCCGGGCCAGATCGTGATCGTTGATACCGACACCGACATCAGCGACGTCGACATCGCCGCCGTGCTAGCTGCCGGCGAGCCCCAACTACTGATCCGCGACGGTGCACTCCGCGCCGCACGGCTCACCCGAATCGAAACACCACCGTTGGATGTCCCCCCACACACCGACGGTGATCGTCGTGTCGATCCTGCGGGCACGGTGTTGATTACGGGTGGGACGGGGATGGCGGGGGCGGTGTTGGCCCGTTATGTGGTGGCGGTTTATGGGGTGGGTCGGGTGGTGTTGGTGAGTCGGCGTGGGTTGGCCGCGCCGGGGGCGGCGGAGTTGGTGGCTGAGCTGGGTGCTGCGGGTGCTCAGGTGCAGGTGGTGGCTGCTGATATTGCTGATCGGGATGCGGTGGCGGCGGTGTTGGGTCAGATCCCGGACGAGGCTCCGTTGTCGGGTGTTATTCATGCTGCGGGGGCACTCGATGATGGGTTGTTGACCGATTTGACGCCGGATCGGGTGGATGTGGTGTTGCGGGCCAAGGTCGATGGGGCCTGGAATTTGCATGAGTTGACCCAGGGCATGGGTGTGGGGTTGTTTGTGTTGTTTTCCTCGGTGGCCGGTGTGGTGGGCAGTGCGGGGCAGGCCAGTTATGCGGCGGCGAACACGTTTTTGGATGGGTTGGCGCAGTATCGGCGGGGTTTGGGGTTGTCGGGGGTGTCGGTGGGGTGGGGGTTGTGGGAGCAGTCCAGTGCGATGACGGCGCATCTGGGTGCCGCCGATGTGGCGCGGATGGGCCGGTCTGGGGTGGCCGCGATGAGCAGCCAGGTGGCGGTGGAGTTGTTTGACCGGGCGGTGGCCTTGGATCGGCCCGCGGTGGTGGCTGCGCGGATGGACACGGCGGTGTTGGGGTCGTTGGCTCGTTCGGGTGTGTTACCGGTGTTGTTGGGGCAGTTGGTGTCTGCTGCTGCGCGTCGTGGCGTGGCTGCCGGTGCTGATGGCGCGGGGTCGTCGTCGGTGTTGGCGACGCGGTTGGCGGGGATGTCTGCTGAGCAGTGTCGTGGTGAGGTTCTGGAGTTGGTGTGTTCGCATGCCGCGGGGGTGTTGGGTTGTGGCGGGGCCGCGGATGTGGATAGTGCTCAAGCGTTTCGGGACTTGGGTTTTGATTCGCTCAGTGGTGTTGAGTTGCGTAACCGGCTCAAGGCTGCCACTGGGGTGGCGCTGTCGGCAACGGCGGTGTTTGATTATCCGACGCCGGTGGTGTTGGCGGGGTTTTTGGTGGATCAGGTGCGGGGGCGGGGTTCGGTGGCTGCTCCGGTGGTGGGTCGGGTGGTGGGGGTTGGTGTGGATGAGCCGGTGGCGGTGGTGGGGATGGGGTGTCGGTATCCGGGTGGGGTGGGTTCTGCGGAGGGTTTGTGGGATGTGGTGGTGGGTGGTCGGGATGTGATTGGTGATTTTCCGGGTGATCGGGGTTGGGATGTGGGGGGGTTGTTTGATGCTGATCCTGATGTGGTGGGGAAGTTTTATAACCGTCATGGTGGGTTTTTGGATGATGCGGCGGGTTTTGATGCGGGGTTTTTTGGGGTGTCGCCGCGGGAGGCGTTGGCGATGGATCCTCAGCAGCGGTTGTTGTTGGAGGTTTCCTGGGAGGCCTTAGAAGCTGCCGGTGTAGACCCGCTTGCCCTGCGCGGCAGCGCCGTCGGGGTGTTCATGGGTGTGATGGCCAACGAGTACGGATGGGGCACCGAAGAGGCTCAGTGGTATGCGAGCACGGGTCAGGCAGTCAGTGTGGCCTCGGGGCGCATCGCCTATGCATTGGGACTAGAGGGCCCGGCGGTGACGGTGGACACGGCATGTTCGTCGTCGTTGGTGGCGCTGCACTTGGCAGCTCAGTCATTGCGCGCCGGCGAGTGCGACGTGGCACTGGCCGGCGGGTCAACGGTATTGACCAGTTTGACGCCGTTCGTGACGTTTAGCCGCCAACGCGGACTGTCCGTCGACGGACGGTGCCGAGCTTTTGCTGATACGGCCAACGGTACCGGCTGGTCTGAAGGCGCCGGGGTGTTGATGTTGCAGCGGCTTGCTGATGCGCGCCGGGATGGTCGGCACGTACTGGCGGTGATTCGCGGCAGCGCGGTCAATCAGGATGGGGCCTCCAACGGATTAACCGCTCCGAACGGTCCGGCGCAACAGAAGGTGATCACTGCAGCGCTCGCTGATGCGGGCATCACTGGCGCGGATGTGGATGCGGTGGAGGCCCATGGTACGGGCACCACATTGGGTGATCCCATTGAGGCGCAGGCGTTATTGGCGACGTATGGGCAAGGCCGGGGTCATGATCGGCCGTTGTGGCTGGGCTCGATCAAATCGAATATGGGACATACCCAAGCCGCCGCGGGGGTGGCCGGGGTGATCAAGATGATCGAGGCAATGCGCCATGAGGTATTGCCGCTGACGCTGCATGTGGATGCGCCGACTTCGCATGTGGATTGGTCCGCGGGTGCGGTGCGGCTGCTAACCGAAGCGCAGCCATGGCCGGTGACCCAGGGGCGGCCGCGTCGGGCAGGCGTGTCGTCGTTCGGTATTTCCGGCACGAATGCGCACGTGATTCTCGAAGAGCCTTCGTTAGGGGTAGACGCCAGTAGTGATGCTGCGGAGGCGGCGGATGAGGGGTCACCACAGGCGCCGCTACAGCGTTGTGGGGTGGTTCCGTGGGTGTTGTCGGCGAAGTCGGCGCCGGCTTTGGCGGCTCAGGCTGGGCGGTTAGCCGAGTACGTAGGGACTCGGCCGGAGCTTGGTGTGGCCGATGTGGGGTGGTCGTTGGTTTCTCGGTCGGTCTTTGGTTATCGCGGTGTGGTGCTGGGTCAGACGCGTGAGGAGTTGTTGGCGGGGCTAGCGGATGTGGCTGCGGGCCGTGTTGGCGTTGGTTCGGTCAGTGGGCAGGCCGCGGTGGCGGGCGAGACCAAGACGGTCTTCGTGTTTCCCGGTCAGGGTTCGCAGTGGTTGGGTATGGGCCGCCAGCTGTATGACGAGTCCGCGGTGTTCGCCGAGCAACTCGATGCGTGTGGCGCCGCGTTAGCAGAGTTCGTGGACTGGTCGCTGATGGATGTGATCGCCGGGCGCCCGGATTGTCCGGGGTTCGATCGCGTCGATGTGGTGCAACCGGTGTTGTGGGCGGTCATGGTGTCGCTGGCTCGGTTGTGGGCTTCGATGGGTGTGGTAGCTGATGCGGTGGTTGGGCATTCACAGGGTGAGATCGCAGCGGCGTGTGTCGCTGGGGCGTTGTCGCTTCGTGATGGGGCCAAGGTGGTGGCGCTGCGTTCCCGGGCGTTACTGGATTTGGCGGGTTGCGGGGCGATGGTGGCATTGGGCTGCGATATCGCGCGCGGGCGCGAACTGATCGCGGAGTTCGGGGATGCGTTGGGCATTGCTGCGGTTAACGGTCCCGAAGCCGTGGTGGTCTCTGGTGCTATCGATGCTGCCGAGCAGCTGATGGCGCGGTGCGCCCGAGACGGGGTGCGGTGTTCTCGGATCGATGTCGACTACGCTTCGCATTCATCCCAGGTTGCTCAGATCCGCGACCGGATCACGGATGCTGTGGCCGATATTGAGCCGCGTTCTTCCTCTGTGGAGTTTTTCTCCTCGGTGAGTGGGGATCTCGTCGATACCGCCGGACTCGGTGCGGACTACTGGTATCGCAATCTGCGGGAAACAGTGGCGTTTGAGTCCGCGGTGCGCGCCGCCCATGAGCGTGGGTGTGATGCGTTCATTGAGGTTAGCCCGCATCCGATTTTGTTGGCCGGTATTGAGGATGTGCTCGCGGCCGACGGTGGCGACGTCGGTGGGGATGCGGTCGTTGTTGCGTCGTTGGGGCGTGATGACGGGGGGCTGCAGCGGTTTATGCGTTCAGTCGCTCAGGCCTATGTTGCTGGTGCTGAGGTGGATTGGGCTGCGGTGTTTTCGGGGTGTGAGGTTGAGCGGGTGGGGTTGCCGACGTATGCCTTTGAGCACACGAGGTTTTGGTTAGCGCCCCCGAAGCGAGTGGGTGATTTGGCGTCGTCGGGGCTCACCGCTGCTGGGCATGCGGTGTTGTCGGCGGTGGTGGAGGATCCGGGGTCGGGCTCGGTGGTGCTCACGGGTCGGCTCTCGCTGGATGATCAACCATGGCTTGGTGGTCATCAGGTATCGGGTGCGGTGATGTTCGCCGGGGCCGGTGTGGTGGAGGTGGTATTGCGTGCCGCTGATGCCGTGGGGTGCGAGGTTATTGAGGAGTTGGTGATTGTTGCTCCGTTGGTGATCCCCGACGGGGCGGGTGTGGACGTGCGGGTGCGGGTGGGGACCGCGGCCGAGGACGGTGCCCGCGAGGTGGGGGTGTATTCGCGGGTTGATCGTGATGATGCCGATTGGGTGCTCAACGCCCGTGGCGTGGTGGGTGTTGATGGTGGCCAGGCGCCGGTCGGTGCCCTGGGCGAGTGGCCGCCGGCGGGGGCGCAGGCTGTTGATATCGCCGGGGTGTATCCGCGGTTGGCCGAGTTGGGTTATGAGTACGGGCCGCAGTTCGCCGGGTTGGTGGCGTTGTGGCGTTGTGGTGATGAGGTTTTCGCTGAGGTCGCGATCCCCGAGGCGGCCGACAGCACTGTGGATGGGTTTGGGGTACACCCGATTTTGCTTGATGCCGCGTTGCATGGGTGGCTTGCTGCGGGGTTCGCCGCTGACGGCGAGGGGTTGCGGTTGCCGTTTGCCTGGCAGGGTGTGCGGTTGTGGGCCACCGGCGCAACAGCGGCGCGGGTGTGTATCGGTATTCGTGGTAGCGATGAGATGTCGGTGCGGTTGTTTGATGCCGCGGGGGCGTTGGTGGCATCGGTGCAGTCGTTGTCGTTTCGTGCGGTCTCGGTCGAGCAGGTCCACGCCGCCGCGGCGGGTGGTGCTGTTGGCGGTGAGGTGTTGGAGGTGGCGTGGCAGCCGGTGGCCTCCAGCCCCGGTGGTGGTGTGGGTGTGCGGGTGTGGTCGTGGGAGCAGTTCTGCGAGCGCGCTGAGACCGGCGCGACCGGTGGTGGTGATGACAGTGATGTGGTGGACGTCGTTGGGCGCCAGGCTGATCGGTTGGCGGTGGTGTGGCGTGCTGAGGGCGGTGGGGATGGTCTCGCCGAGGGCGGCGGGCAGATCGAGGCGGTCTATGAGCGGGTGCACCGGGGTCTTGATGTGGTGCAGCGGTGGTTGGCTGCCGAGTGCTCGGGTGTGTTGGTCGTGATCACCCGGGGCGCGGTGGACGATGTTAGTGATCTGGCTGCGGCGTCGGTGTGGGGGTTGATGCGGTCGGCTCAATCCGAGCATCCGGGCCAGATCGTGATCGTTGATACCGACACCGACATCAGCGACGTCGACATCGCCGCCGTGCTAGCTGCCGGCGAGCCCCAACTACTGATCCGCGACGGTGCACTCCGTGCGGCACGGCTCACCCGAATCGAAACACCACCACTAGACGCCCCCAAACACGCCAATGGCCTATGGCGGTTAACGGCCACAGGGTCGGGCCGTCTTGAAGACCTGGTTTTGCAGCCCTATCCGGAGGCCGGAGCTGCGTTGGCCGAGGGACAAGTACGGGTAGCGATTCGGGCCGCCGGAGTCAATTTCCGCGATGTGCTGGTCGCGTTGGGAATGTATCCGGGTGCCACACCTCAGGTCGGTATTGAAGGTGCGGGGACAGTTGTCGAGGTCGGGCCCGGGGTGGTGGGCGTGTCGATCGGTGACCAAGTGATGGGACTGATCGAAGGCGCCGGCCCCGTGGTGGTTGCTGACCATCGCATGTTGGCTCCGATCCCGCAAGGCTGGTCAGTTACGCAAGCTGGCGCTGCACCGGTGGTGTTCCTGACCGCCTACTACGGTCTGGCTGATCTTGGCCGGCTGCAACCGAGCGAGTCAGTGTTAATCCATGCCGGTGCCGGCGGAGTGGGCATGGCCGCGATCGCCCTGGCCCGCTATTGGGGCGCAGAAGTATTCGCCACCGCAAGCAGCACAAAGCACCACGTGTTGCACGGCATGGGACTTGATGAGGATCACATCGGTGATTCACGGACCCTGGACTTCGAGCAGAAGTTTATGGCCGCCACGCACGGGCGCGGGGTTGATGTAGTGCTCGACTGTTTGGCGGGCGAGTTCGTCGACGCCTCCCTACGCTTGTTGACCAATGGGGGCCGATTCATCGAAATCGGCAAAACCGATATTCGCGATCCTGCGGAGATTGCTCAGCGGCATCCGGGGGTGTGGTACCAGGCGTTCGATCTGTTACAGCTTGGCCTCGAACGGATCCAACAAATGTTGGCGAAGTTGAGCAGCCTATTTGATAGCGGTGTTCTCCAGCCGCTTCCCGTGCGTACTTGGGATATGTGTGCTGCCCCGGAGGCGTATCGATTTGTTAGCCAAGCCCGCCATATCGGCAAGGTCGTGTTGACCCCGCCGGGGTCGTCATGGGCTTCCGGCACGGTGTTGATTACGGGTGGGACGGGGATGGCGGGGGCGGTGTTGGCCCGTTATGTGGTGGCGGTTTATGGGGTGGGGCGTGTGGTGTTGGTGAGTCGGCGTGGGTTGGCCGCGCCGGGGGCGGCGGAGTTGGTGGCTGAGCTGGGTGCTGCGGGTGCTCAGGTGCAGGTGGTGGCTGCTGATATTGCTGATCGGGATGCGGTGGCGGCGGTGTTGGGTCAGATCCCGGACGAGGCTCCGTTGTCGGGTGTTATTCATGCTGCGGGGGCACTCGATGATGGGTTGTTGACCGATTTGACGCCGGATCGGGTGGATGTGGTGTTGCGGGCCAAGGTCGATGGGGCCTGGAATTTGCATGAGTTGACCCAGGGCATGGGTGTGGGGTTGTTTGTGTTGTTTTCCTCGGTGGCCGGTGTGGTGGGCAGTGCGGGGCAGGCCAGTTATGCGGCGGCGAACACGTTTTTGGATGGGTTGGCGCAGTATCGGCGGGGTTTGGGGTTGTCGGGGGTGTCGGTGGGGTGGGGGTTGTGGGAGCAGTCCAGTGCGATGACGGCGCATCTGGGTGCCGCCGATGTGGCGCGGATGGGCCGGTCTGGGGTGGCCGCGATGAGCAGCCAGGTGGCGGTGGAGTTGTTCGATCGGGCGGTGGCCTTGGATCGGCCCGCGGTGGTGGCTGCGCGGATGGACACGGCGGTGTTGGGGTCGTTGGCTCGTTCGGGTGTGTTACCGGTGTTGTTGGGGCAGTTGGTGTCTGCTGCTGCGCGTCGTGGCGTGGCTGCCGGTGCTGATGGCGCGGGGTCGTCGTCGGTGTTGGCGACGCGGTTGGCGGGGATGTCTGCTGAGCAGTGTCGTGGTGAGGTTCTGGAGTTGGTGTGTTCGCATGCCGCGGGGGTGTTGGGTTGTGGCGGGGCCGCGGATGTGGATAGTGCTCAAGCGTTTCGGGACTTGGGTTTTGATTCGCTCAGTGGTGTTGAGTTGCGTAACCGGCTCAAGGCTGCCACTGGGGTGGCGCTGTCGGCAACGGCGGTGTTTGATTATCCGACGCCGGTGGTGTTGGCGGGGTTTTTGGTGGATCAGGTGCGGGGGCGGGGTTCGGTGGCTGCTCCGGTGGCGGGTCGGGTGGTGGGGGTTGGTGTGGATGAGCCGGTGGCGGTGGTGGGGATGGGGTGTCGGTATCCGGGTGGGGTGGGTTCTGCGGAGGGTTTGTGGGATGTGGTGGTGGGTGGTCGGGATGTGATTGGTGATTTTCCGGGTGATCGGGGTTGGGATGTGGGGGGGTTGTTTGATGCTGATCCTGATGTGGTGGGGAAGTTTTATAACCGTCATGGTGGGTTTTTGGATGATGCGGCGGGTTTTGATGCGGGGTTTTTTGGGGTGTCGCCGCGGGAGGCGTTGGCGATGGATCCTCAGCAGCGGTTGTTGTTGGAGATTGCGTGGGAGACGTTTGAGTCGGCGGGTATTGATCCGGAGTCGTTGCGGGGTAGTGATACTGGTGTGTTCGCGGGGGTGATGGGTTCGCAGTATGGGTTTGGTGGTGGGGCGGCGGTTGAGGGGTATGTGGTTACGGGTGGGGCGGGCAGTGTGGCGTCGGGGCGTATTGCGTATGTGTTTGGTTTAGAGGGTCCGGCGGTGTCGGTGGATACGGCGTGTTCGTCGTCGTTGGTGGCGTTGCATCAGGCGTGTCAGTCGTTGCGGGTTGGTGAGTGTTCGTTGGCGTTGGCGGGTGGGGTGACGGTGATGGCGACGCCGGTGACGTTTGTGGAGTTTTCTCGGCAGCGGGGGTTGTCGGTGGATGGGCGGTGTAAGGCGTTTGCTGCTGGTGCTGATGGGACGGGGTTTTCTGAGGGTGTGGGGTTGGTGTTGTTGGAGCGGTTGTCGGATGCGCGTCGGTGTGGGCATGAGGTGTTGGGGGTGATTGGGGGTAGTGCGGTCAATCAGGATGGGGCGTCGAATGGTTTGACGGCGCCGAATGGGCCTTCGCAGGAGCGGGTGATTCGTTCGGCGTTGGCGTGTGCGGGGGTGAGTGGTGTGGATGTGGATGTGGTGGAGGCTCATGGTACGGGGACGACGTTGGGTGATCCTATTGAGGCGCAGGCGATTTTAGCGACGTATGGGCAGGGTCGGGAGTGGGATCGGCCGTTGTGGTTGGGGTCGGTGAAGTCGAATATGGGTCATACTCAGGCTGCTGCGGGGGTGGCTGGGGTGATCAAGATGATCGAGGCGTTGCGTCATGAGGTGTTGCCGGTGACGTTGCATGTGGATGCGCCGAGTCCGCATGTGGATTGGTCGGTGGGTGCGGTGCGGTTGTTGACCGAGGCGCAGCCGTGGCCGCGGGTTGAGGGGCGGGTGCGTCGGGCGGGGGTGTCGTCGTTCGGTATTTCGGGGACGAATGCGCATGTGATTGTGGAGGAAGCGCCGGCGGTGCCCGCCGATAGTGATGGTGGTCTTGATGGTGTGGGTGTGGGTGTGGGTGAGGTGGTGTGGGTGGTGTCGGCGAAATCTGAGGCGGCGTTGGGTGCGCAGGCGGCTCGGTTGGCGCGGTATGTGGGGGCTCGACCGGAGTTGGGTGTGGCTGATGTGGGGTGGTCGTTGGCGACGGGTCGGGCTGGTTTGGGGTATCGGGGTGCGGTGGTGGGTGATACGCGTGAGGAGTTGTTGGCGGGGTTAGCGGCGTTGGCGGGTGGGGGTTGTGGTGGTGGGGTGGTTACGGGTCGGGTGGTGGAGGGTAAGACCGCGTTTGTGTTTGCTGGTCAGGGGTCGCAGCGGGTGGGTATGGGTTCTGAGTTGTATCGGTCGTATGGGGTGTTTGCTGAGGCGTTGGATGCGGTGTGTGCGGAGTTTGATGGGCATTTGGATCGTTCGTTGAAGGAGGTGTTGTTCGCGTCGGAGGGTTCGGCGGATGCGGGGTTGATTGATCAGTCGGCGTTTACGCAGCCGGCGTTGTTTGCGGTGGAAGTGGCGTTGTATCGGTTGCTGCAGTCGTGGGGGATCGTGGCGGATTATTTGATTGGTCATTCGTTGGGTGAGTTGGTTGCTGCGTATGTGGCTGGGGTGTTGTCGCTGTCGGATGCGTGTGTGTTGGTGGCGGCGCGGGGGCGGTTGATGGGTGGGTTGGCTGGTGGTGGGGCGATGGTGGCGGTGGCCGCGGGTGAGGATGAGGTCCGCGCGTCGTTGGGGTCTTTTGGGGGGCGGTTGTCGGTGGCGGCGTTGAATAGTCCGGTCTCGACGGTGGTTTCTGGTGATGAGGATGCGATCGAGGAGTGGCTGAGGCAGTGGCAGGACCGTAAGACGACGCGGTTGACGGTTAGTCATGCGTTTCATTCGGCGCGGATGGATCCGATGCTTGCTGAGTTCGGTGCGATCGCGGAGAAGCTGACGTTTCATGCGGCGCGGATTCCGATGGTGTCCAACGTTACTGGTGGGTTGGCTACTGCTGCTGAGTTGGGTTCGGCTCAGTATTGGGTGCGGCATGTGCGTGAGGCGGTGCGGTTCGTTGATGGGGTGGGTGCGCTTGCTGATGTTGGGGTGAGCAGGTTTGTGGAGATCGGTCCGACGGGTCCGTTGAGCGCGATGGTGCGTGATTGCCTTGGTGATGCGCCGGCGTTGTGTGTGTCGGTGTTACGGGGTAATCGGTCTGAGACACAGGCGGTGACGCAGTGTGTGGCGGAGGCGTTTGTTGCCGGTGTTGGGGTGGATTGGTCGTCGGTGTTTGGGTCGTGGGGTCCGCGGCGGGTGGGGTTGCCGTCGTATGCGTTTGAGCATCAGCGTTTTTGGTTGGATTCTTCTCGGGGTGGTGTGGGGGATTTGGGGTCGGTGGGTTTGGCTGGTGTGGGGCATCCGTGGTTGGGGGTGGGGGTGTGTCTTGGTGGTGAGCGGGGTTGGTTGTTTAGTGGGCGGGTTGGTTTGGATACCCATCCTTGGTTGGCTGATCATGCGGTGTTGGGTGTGGTGTTGTTGCCGGGTACTGGGTTTGTGGAGATGGTGTTGGCGGCGGGGGCGCGGGCGGGGCTGGATTGTGTTGATGAGTTGGTGTTAGAGGCGCCGTTGGTGCTGTCTGAGGGTGTTGGGGTGGCGTTGCAGGTGTTGGTGGGTGGTGTTGATGATGCGGGGTGTTGTCGGGTTGATGTGTATTCGCGTCCGGAGACCGCCAGTGGTGGTGGGGGTGAGCAGGGTTCGTGGGTGCGTCATGGGACGGGGGTGCTCAGCGCTGGTGGTGCTGCTGCTGGTGCTGCTGCTGCTGGTGGTGGTGGGTTGTTGGGGGGGCAGTGGCCGCCGGTGGGTGCGCAGGTGGTTGATGTTGATGTGTTGTATGAGGGGTTGGCCGAGGCGGGGTTTGAGTATGGGCCGGCTTTTCAGGGGGTGCGTGGGGTGTGGCGTCGTGGTGAGCAGACGTTTGTTGAGGTCGCGTTGAGTGGTGATGGTGGTGATGAGGGGGCGGGTTTTGGGGTGCATCCGGCGTTGTTTGATGCGGTGTTGCATCCGGGTGCGGCGTTGATGATGCAGGGGTTGGCGGAGGGTCAGGTGGGGTTGCCGTTCGCGTGGCGTGGGGTGTGGTTGGGGTCGGGTGGTGTTTCGGTGTTGCGGGTTGTGTTGGAGGGTAGTGGTTCTGGTGGGTTGCGGATTGTGGGGGTTGATGAGTCGGGGGCGGCGGTGTTGGGTGTGGAGTCGTTGGATGTGCGTCCTGTTGATGCGGCGGGGTTGGCTCGTGTGGGTGGCGAGTCGGTGGAGTCGTTGCATGCGGTGGGGTGGGTGGCGGTGGATGCTGCGCAGCCGGTGTCGTCGGTGGTGGTTGTTGGTGGTGGGCCGGTTGATTTGGTGGGTGTGCTGGGTGGGCAGGTGGCGTGGTATCCGGATGTGGCGGGGTTGGTGGAGGCTGTTGGTGGTGGTGGGTCGGTGCCGCAGGTGGTGGTGATGGCTGCGCCGGTGGCGGGTGCGGGTGAGGTGGCTGGGTGTGTTCGTGAGGGGGTGTATGGGACTTTGGAGTTGGTGCAGGCGTGGTTGGCTGAGCCGGCGTTGGTGGCGTCGCGGTTGGTGTTGGTCACTCGTGGTGGGGTCGGGGTTGGTGAGGGTCAGACACCGGATTTGGTGGTTGCGGCCGTGGATGGGTTGGTGCGCAGTGCGGTTGGTGAGCATCCTGGCCGGTTCGGGTTGGTTGATCTTGATGATGATGGTGGTGATGGTGGGGTGGGGTTGCGTGCGGCGTTGGGGGTGGTGGATGAGCCGCGGGTAGCGGTTCGTGGGGGGGTGGTGTTGGCGCCGCGGTTGACGCGGGTGTCGACGCAGTTGCCGCAGTCGGGTGTGGGGTCGGTGTTCGATCCCCAGGACACGGTGTTGATTACCGGGGGTACTGGGGTGTTGGGTATGGCGTTGGCTCGGCATTTGGTCGTTGAGTATGGCTGCGGGCATGTGGTGTTGGTGAGTCGGCGGGGAGCCGCGGCGGTCGGTGTTGATCAGTTACGTGGTGAGTTGGCTGAGCATGGGTGTCGGGTGGAGATCGTTGCTGCTGATATCGCTGATCGTGACCAGCTGGGTGCTGTGGTCGGTGCGATTAGGGCGCAGCATCGGCTGGGTGCGGTGGTCCATGCTGCGGGGGTGCTCGCTGATGGGGTCATCGAGTCGATGGATCGTGAGCAGGTTGAGCAGGTGTTGGGTGTGAAGGTGGATGCTGCGTGGGCGTTGCATGAGTTGACTGCGGATATGGGGTTGTCGGCGTTTGTGTTGTTTTCCTCGGCGGCGGGGATATTCGGCAGTGCGGGGCAGGCGAACTACGCGGCGGCGAATGCGTTTTTGGATGGGTTGGCGCAGTATCGGCGGGGTTTGGGGTTGTCGGGGGTGTCGTTGGCGTGGGGATTGTGGGAGCAGGCCAGCGCGATGACCGGCCAGCTTGGTCAGGTGGATCAGGCCCGTATCGAGCGGATGGGTCTACGGGCGATGACTACTGGGCAGGGTTTGGGGTTGTTCGATCTGGCGTGTGGGCGTGCTGAATCGGTGTTGGTGCCCGCGGTGTTCGATCACGCGGTGTTGCGTGCGCAGGCCCGGGCGGGAACGTTGCCGGTGTTGTTGGGTGGCCTGGTCCGGACACCGGTCAAACGTGGCCGTGTTGCCACGTTGGCCCAACGCCTCGCGCAGACACCGGAAACCGAGTGGGACGACGTGGTGTTGGCTGAGGTACGCACCCAGGTCGCCGCGGTGCTCAACCATCCCAGCCCGCTAGACATCGACCCCAACACGGCCTTCACCGAGATCGGTCTGGACTCACTAAGCGCGGTCGAGCTACGCAACCACCTCACCGAAGCCACCGGCCTACCCCTACCCACCACCACCGTATTCGACCACCCCAACCCCACCGAACTAGCCACCTACCTCCACACCCACCTCTCAAAAACACCCATAGACGGACGCGACCAAAACGGTGACCGAAACAGTCATCCGATAATGCGCATCCGACAGAACGGCGGATTAACCACCGCTACAACAGGTCTTGCGAACGGCAAGACCCTAGGTGATCTCGAAGAAATGAGCCTTGAAGATCTCGTCAATGTGGCCCTCGACGAGTTCGACGATGCGTAGTTAGGGGACATGGATATGGCTAACGAACTCGAACAAGCTGCCGCGAAGGCGTTACGAAAAGCACTCTTTCAGGTCGAGCGCCTGAAAGAAGAGAATCTTGCTCTCAACACTGCCCTGACCGAGCCGGTGGCGGTGGTGGGGATGGGGTGTCGGTATCCGGGTGGGGTGGGTTCTGCGGAGGGTTTGTGGGATGTGGTGGTGGGTGGTCGGGATGTGATTGGTGATTTTCCGGGTGATCGGGGTTGGGATGTGGGGGGGTTGTTTGATGCTGATCCTGATGTGGTGGGGAAGTTTTATAACCGTCATGGTGGGTTTTTGGATGATGCGGCGGGTTTTGATGCGGGGTTTTTTGGGGTGTCGCCGCGGGAGGCGTTGGCGATGGATCCTCAGCAGCGGTTGTTGTTGGAGATTGCGTGGGAGACGTTTGAGTCGGCGGGTATTGATCCGGAGTCGTTGCGGGGTAGTGATACTGGTGTGTTCGCGGGGGTGATGGGTTCGCAGTATGGGTTTGGTGGTGGGGCGGCGGTTGAGGGGTATGTGGTTACGGGTGGGGCGGGCAGTGTGGCGTCGGGGCGTATTGCGTATGTGTTTGGTTTAGAGGGTCCGGCGGTGACGGTGGATACGGCGTGTTCGTCGTCGTTGGTGGCGTTGCATCAGGCGTGTCAGTCGTTGCGGGTTGGTGAGTGTTCGTTGGCGTTGGCGGGTGGGGTGACGGTGATGGCGACGCCGGTGACGTTTGTGGAGTTTTCTCGGCAGCGGGGGTTGTCGGTGGATGGGCGGTGTAAGGCGTTTGCTGCTGGTGCTGATGGGACGGGGTTTTCTGAGGGTGTGGGGTTGGTGTTGTTGGAGCGGTTGTCGGATGCGCGTCGGTGTGGGCATGAGGTGTTGGGGGTGATTGGGGGTAGTGCGGTCAATCAGGATGGGGCGTCGAATGGTTTGACGGCGCCGAATGGGCCTTCGCAGGAGCGGGTGATTCGTTCGGCGTTGGCGTGTGCGGGGGTTAGTGGTGTGGATGTGGATGTGGTGGAGGCTCATGGTACGGGGACGACGTTGGGTGATCCTATTGAGGCGCAGGCGATTTTAGCGACGTATGGGCAGGGTCGGGAGTGGGATCGGCCGTTGTGGTTGGGGTCGGTGAAGTCGAATATGGGTCATACTCAGGCTGCTGCGGGGGTGGCTGGGGTGATCAAGATGATCGAGGCGTTGCGTCATGAGGTGTTGCCGGTGACGTTGCATGTGGATGCGCCGAGTCCGCATGTGGATTGGTCGGTGGGTGCGGTGCGGTTGTTGACCGAGGCGCAGCCGTGGCCGCGGGTTGAGGGGCGGGTGCGTCGGGCGGGGGTGTCGTCGTTCGGTATTTCGGGGACGAATGCGCATGTGATTGTGGAGGAAGCGCCGGCGGTGCCCGCCGATAGTGATGGTGGTCTTGATGGTGTGGGTGTGGGTGTGGGTGTGGGTGAGGTGGTGTGGGTGGTGTCGGCGAAATCTGAGGCGGCGTTGGGTGCGCAGGCGGCTCGGTTGGCGCGGTATGTGGGGGCTCGACCGGAGTTGGGTGTGGCTGATGTGGGGTGGTCGTTGGCGACGGGTCGGGCTGGTTTGGGGTATCGGGGTGCGGTGGTGGGTGATACGCGTGAGGAGTTGTTGGCGGGGTTAGCGGCGTTGGCGGGTGGGGGTTGTGGTGGTGGGGTGGTTACGGGTCGGGTGGTGGAGGGTAAGACCGCGTTTGTGTTTGCTGGTCAGGGGTCGCAGCGGGTGGGTATGGGTTCTGAGTTGTATCGGTCGTATGGGGTGTTTGCTGAGGCGTTGGATGCGGTGTGTGCGGAGTTTGATGGGCATTTGGATCGTTCGTTGAAGGAGGTGTTGTTCGCGTCGGAGGGTTCGGCGGATGCGGGGTTGATTGATCAGTCGGCGTTTACGCAGCCGGCGTTGTTTGCGGTGGAAGTGGCGTTGTATCGGTTGCTGCAGTCGTGGGGGATCGTGGCGGATTATTTGATTGGTCATTCGTTGGGTGAGTTGGTTGCTGCGTATGTGGCTGGGGTGTTGTCGCTGTCGGATGCGTGTGTGTTGGTGGCGGCGCGGGGGCGGTTGATGGGTGGGTTGGCTGGTGGTGGGGCGATGGTGGCGGTGGCCGCGGGTGAGGATGAGGTCCGCGCGTCGTTGGGGTCTTTTGGGGGGCGGTTGTCGGTGGCGGCGTTGAATAGTCCGGTCTCGACGGTGGTTTCTGGTGATGAGGATGCGATCGAGGAGTGGCTGAGGCAGTGGCAGGACCGTAAGACGACGCGGTTGACGGTTAGTCATGCGTTTCATTCGGCGCGGATGGATCCGATGCTTGCTGAGTTCGGTGCGATCGCGGAGAAGCTGACGTTTCATGCGGCGCGGATTCCGATGGTGTCCAACGTTACTGGTGGGTTGGCTACTGCTGCTGAGTTGGGTTCGGCTCAGTATTGGGTGCGGCATGTGCGTGAGGCGGTGCGGTTCGTTGATGGGGTGGGTGCGCTTGCTGATGTTGGGGTGAGCAGGTTTGTGGAGATCGGTCCGACGGGTCCGTTGAGCGCGATGGTGCGTGATTGCCTTGGTGATGCGCCGGCGTTGTTTGTGTCGGTGTTACGGGGTAATCGGTCTGAGACACAGGCGGTGACGCAGTGTGTGGCGGAGGCGTTTGTTGCCGGTGTTGGGGTGGATTGGTCGTCGGTGTTTGGGTCGTGGGGTCCGCGGCGGGTGGGGTTGCCGTCGTATGCGTTTGAGCATCAGCGTTTTTGGTTGGATTCTTCTCGGGGTGGTGTGGGGGATTTGGGGTCGGTGGGTTTGGCTGGTGTGGGGCATCCGTGGTTGGGGGTGGGGGTGTGTCTTGGTGGTGAGCGGGGTTGGTTGTTTAGTGGGCGGGTTGGTTTGGATACCCATCCTTGGTTGGCTGATCATGCGGTGTTGGGTGTGGTGTTGTTGCCGGGTACTGGGTTTGTGGAGATGGTGTTGGCGGCGGGGGCGCGGGCGGGGCTGGATTGTGTTGATGAGTTGGTGTTAGAGGCGCCGTTGGTGCTGTCTGAGGGTGTTGGGGTGGCGTTGCAGGTGTTGGTGGGTGGTGTTGATGATGCGGGGTGTTGTCGGGTTGATGTGTATTCGCGTCCGGAGACCGCCAGTGGTGGTGGGGGTGAGCAGGGTTCGTGGGTGCGTCATGGGACGGGGGTGCTCAGCGCTGGTGGTGCTGCTGCTGCTGCTGGTGCTGCTGCTGCTGGTGGTGGTGGGTTGTTGGGGGGGCAGTGGCCGCCGGTGGGTGCGCAGGTGGTTGATGTTGATGTGTTGTATGAGGGGTTGGCCGAGGCGGGGTTTGAGTATGGGCCGGCTTTTCAGGGGGTGCGTGGGGTGTGGCGTCGTGGTGAGCAGACGTTTGTTGAGGTCGCGTTGAGTGGTGATGGTGGTGATGAGGGGGCGGGTTTTGGGGTGCATCCGGCGTTGTTTGATGCGGTGTTGCATCCGGGTGCGGCGTTGATGATGCAGGGGTTGGCGGAGGGTCAGGTGGGGTTGCCGTTCGCGTGGCGTGGGGTGTGGTTGGGGTCGGGTGGTGTTTCGGTGTTGCGGGTTGTGTTGGAGGGTAGTGGTTCTGGTGGGTTGCGGATTGTGGGGGTTGATGAGTCGGGGGCGGCGGTGTTGGGTGTGGAGTCGTTGGATGTGCGTCCTGTTGATGCGGCGGGGTTGGCTCGTGTGGGTGGCGAGTCGGTGGAGTCGTTGCATGCGGTGGGGTGGGTGGCGGTGGATGCTGCGCAGCCGGTGTCGTCGGTGGTGGTTGTTGGTGGTGGGCCGGTTGATTTGGTGGGTGTGCTGGGTGGGCAGGTGGCGTGGTATCCGGATGTGGCGGGGTTGGTGGAGGCTGTTGGTGGTGGTGGGTCGGTGCCGCAGGTGGTGGTGATGGCTGCGCCGGTGGCCGGTGCGGGTGCGGGTGAGGTGGCTGGGTGTGTTCGTGAGGGGGTGTATGGGACTTTGGAGTTGGTGCAGGCGTGGTTGGCTGAGCCGGCGTTGGTGGCGTCGCGGTTGGTGTTGGTCACTCGTGGTGGGGTCGGGGTTGGTGAGGGTCAGACACCGGATTTGGTGGTTGCGGCCGTGGATGGGTTGGTGCGCAGTGCGGTTGGTGAGCATCCTGGCCGGTTCGGGTTGGTTGATCTTGATGATGATGGTGGTGATGGTGGGGTGGGGTTGCGTGCGGCGTTGGGGGTGGTGGATGAGCCGCGGGTAGCGGTTCGTGGGGGGGTGGTGTTGGCGCCGCGGTTGACGCGGGTGTCGACGCAGTTGCCGCAGTCGGGTGTGGGGTCGGTGTTCGATCCCCAGGACACGGTGTTGATTACCGGGGGTACTGGGGTGTTGGGTATGGCGTTGGCTCGGCATTTGGTCGTTGAGTATGGCTGCGGGCATGTGGTGTTGGTGAGTCGGCGGGGAGCCGCGGCGGTCGGTGTTGATCAGTTACGTGGTGAGTTGGCTGAGCATGGGTGTCGGGTGGAGATCGTTGCTGCTGATATCGCTGATCGTGACCAGCTGGGTGCTGTGGTCGGTGCGATTAGGGCGCAGCATCGGCTGGGTGCGGTGGTCCATGCTGCGGGGGTGCTCGCTGATGGGGTCATCGAGTCGATGGATCGTGAGCAGGTTGAGCAGGTGTTGGGTGTGAAGGTGGATGCTGCGTGGGCGTTGCATGAGTTGACTGCGGATATGGGGTTGTCGGCGTTTGTGTTGTTTTCCTCGGCGGCGGGGATATTCGGCAGTGCGGGGCAGGCGAACTACGCGGCGGCGAATGCGTTTTTGGATGGGTTGGCGCAGTATCGGCGGGGTTTGGGGTTGTCGGGGGTGTCGTTGGCGTGGGGATTGTGGGAGCAGGCCAGCGCGATGACCGGCCAGCTTGGTCAGGTGGATCAGGCCCGTATCGAGCGGATGGGTCTACGGGCGATGACTACTGGGCAGGGTTTGGGGTTGTTCGATCTGGCGTGTGGGCGTGCTGAATCGGTGTTGGTGCCCGCGGTGTTCGATCACGCGGTGTTGCGTGCGCAGGCCCGGGCGGGAACGTTGCCGGTGTTGTTGGGTGGCCTGGTCCGGACACCGGTCAAACGTGGCCGTGTTGCCACGTTGGCCCAACGCCTCGCGCAGACACCGGAAACCGAGTGGGACGACGTGGTGTTGGCTGAGGTACGCACCCAGGTCGCCGCGGTGCTCAACCATCCCAGCCCGCTAGACATCGACCCCAACACGGCCTTCACCGAGATCGGTCTGGACTCACTAAGCGCGGTCGAGCTACGCAACCACCTCACCGAAGCCACCGGCCTACCCCTACCCACCACCACCGTATTCGATTACCCGACGCCGGTGGTGTTGGCGGGGTTTTTGGTGGATCAGGTGCAGGGGCGGGGTTCGGTGGCTGCTCCGGTGGCGGGTCGGGTGGTGGGGGTTGGTGTGGATGAGCCGGTGGCGGTGGTGGGGATGGGGTGTCGGTATCCGGGTGGGGTGGGTTCTGCGGAGGGTTTGTGGGATGTGGTGGTGGGTGGTCGGGATGTGATTGGTGATTTTCCGGGTGATCGGGGTTGGGATGTGGGGGGGTTGTTTGATGCTGATCCTGATGTGGTGGGGAAGTTTTATAACCGTCATGGTGGGTTTTTGGATGATGCGGCGGGTTTTGATGCGGGGTTTTTTGGGGTGTCGCCGCGGGAGGCGTTGGCGATGGATCCTCAGCAGCGGTTGTTGTTGGAGATTGCGTGGGAGACGTTTGAGTCGGCGGGTATTGATCCGGAGTCGTTGCGGGGTAGTGATACTGGTGTGTTCGCGGGGGTGATGGGTTCGCAGTATGGGTTTGGTGGTGGGGCGGCGGTTGAGGGGTATGTGAGTACGGGTGGGGCGGGCAGTGTGGCGTCGGGGCGTATTGCGTATGTGTTTGGTTTAGAGGGTCCGGCGGTGACGGTGGATACGGCGTGTTCGTCGTCGTTGGTGGCGTTGCATCAGGCGTGTCAGTCGTTGCGGGTTGGTGAGTGTTCGTTGGCGTTGGCGGGTGGGGTGACGGTGATGGCGACGCCGGTGACGTTTGTGGAGTTTTCTCGGCAGCGGGGGTTGTCGGTGGATGGGCGGTGTAAGGCGTTTGCTGCTGGTGCTGATGGGACGGGGTTTTCTGAGGGTGTGGGGTTGGTGTTGTTGGAGCGGTTGTCGGATGCGCGTCGGTGTGGGCATGAGGTGTTGGGGGTGATTGGGGGTAGTGCGGTCAATCAGGATGGGGCGTCGAATGGTTTGACGGCGCCGAATGGGCCTTCGCAGGAGCGGGTGATTCGTTCGGCGTTGGCGTGTGCGGGGGTTAGTGGTGTGGATGTGGATGTGGTGGAGGCTCATGGTACGGGGACGACGTTGGGTGATCCTATTGAGGCGCAGGCGATTTTAGCGACGTATGGGCAGGGTCGGGAGTGGGATCGGCCGTTGTGGTTGGGGTCGGTGAAGTCGAATATGGGTCATACTCAGGCTGCTGCGGGGGTGGCTGGGGTGATCAAGATGATCGAGGCGTTGCGTCATGAGGTGTTGCCGGTGACGTTGCATGTGGATGCGCCGAGTCCGCATGTGGATTGGTCGGTGGGTGCGGTGCGGTTGTTGACCGAGGCGCAGCCGTGGCCGCGGGTTGAGGGGCGGGTGCGTCGGGCGGGGGTGTCGTCGTTCGGTATTTCGGGGACGAATGCGCATGTGATTGTGGAGGAAGCGCCGGCGGTGCCCGCCGATAGTGATGGTGGTCTTGATGGTGTGGGTGTGGGTGTGGGTGAGGTGGTGTGGGTGGTGTCGGCGAAATCTGAGGCGGCGTTGGGTGCGCAGGCGGCTCGGTTGGCGCGGTATGTGGGGGCTCGACCGGAGTTGGGTGTGGCTGATGTGGGGTGGTCGTTGGCGACGGGTCGGGCTGGTTTGGGGTATCGGGGTGCGGTGGTGGGTGATACGCGTGAGGAGTTGTTGGCGGGGTTAGCGGCGTTGGCGGGTGGGGGTTGTGGTGGTGGGGTGGTTACGGGTCGGGTGGTGGAGGGTAAGACCGCGTTTGTGTTTGCTGGTCAGGGGTCGCAGCGGGTGGGTATGGGTTCTGAGTTGTATCGGTCGTATGGGGTGTTTGCTGAGGCGTTGGATGCGGTGTGTGCGGAGTTTGATGGGCATTTGGATCGTTCGTTGAAGGAGGTGTTGTTCGCGTCGGAGGGTTCGGCGGATGCGGGGTTGATTGATCAGTCGGCGTTTACGCAGCCGGCGTTGTTTGCGGTGGAAGTGGCGTTGTATCGGTTGCTGCAGTCGTGGGGGATCGTGGCGGATTATTTGATTGGTCATTCGTTGGGTGAGTTGGTTGCTGCGTATGTGGCTGGGGTGTTGTCGCTGTCGGATGCGTGTGTGTTGGTGGCGGCGCGGGGGCGGTTGATGGGTGGGTTGGCTGGTGGTGGGGCGATGGTGGCGGTGGCCGCGGGTGAGGATGAGGTCCGCGCGTCGTTGGGGTCTTTTGGGGGGCGGTTGTCGGTGGCGGCGTTGAATAGTCCGGTCTCGACGGTGGTTTCTGGTGATGAGGATGCGATCGAGGAGTGGCTGAGGCAGTGGCAGGACCGTAAGACGACGCGGTTGACGGTTAGTCATGCGTTTCATTCGGCGCGGATGGATCCGATGCTTGCTGAGTTCGGTGCGATCGCGGAGAAGCTGACGTTTCATGCGGCGCGGATTCCGATGGTGTCCAACGTTACTGGTGGGTTGGCTACTGCTGCTGAGTTGGGTTCGGCTCAGTATTGGGTGCGGCATGTGCGTGAGGCGGTGCGGTTCGTTGATGGGGTGGGTGCGCTTGCTGATGTTGGGGTGAGCAGGTTTGTGGAGATCGGTCCGACGGGTCCGTTGAGCGCGATGGTGCGTGATTGCCTTGGTGATGCGCCGGCGTTGTGTGTGTCGGTGTTACGGGGTAATCGGTCTGAGACACAGGCGGTGACGCAGTGTGTGGCGGAGGCGTTTGTTGCCGGTGTTGGGGTGGATTGGTCGTCGGTGTTTGGGTCGTGGGGTCCGCGGCGGGTGGGGTTGCCGTCGTATGCGTTTGAGCATCAGCGTTTTTGGTTGGATTCTTCTCGGGGTGGTGTGGGGGATTTGGGGTCGGTGGGTTTGGCTGGTGTGGGGCATCCGTGGTTGGGGGTGGGGGTGTGTCTTGGTGGTGAGCGGGGTTGGTTGTTTAGTGGGCGGGTTGGTTTGGATACCCATCCTTGGTTGGCTGATCATGCGGTGTTGGGTGTGGTGTTGTTGCCGGGTACTGGGTTTGTGGAGATGGTGTTGGCGGCGGGGGCGCGGGCGGGGCTGGATTGTGTTGATGAGTTGGTGTTAGAGGCGCCGTTGGTGCTGTCTGAGGGTGTTGGGGTGGCGTTGCAGGTGTTGGTGGGTGGTGTTGATGATGCGGGGTGTTGTCGGGTTGATGTGTATTCGCGTCCGGAGACCGCCAGTGGTGGTGGGGGTGAGCAGGGTTCGTGGGTGCGTCATGGGACGGGGGTGCTCAGCGCTGGTGGTGCTGCTGCTGGTGCTGCTGCTGCTGGTGGTGGTGGGTTGTTGGGGGGGCAGTGGCCGCCGGTGGGTGCGCAGGTGGTTGATGTTGATGTGTTGTATGAGGGGTTGGCCGAGGCGGGGTTTGAGTATGGGCCGGCTTTTCAGGGGGTGCGTGGGGTGTGGCGTCGTGGTGAGCAGACGTTTGTTGAGGTCGCGTTGAGTGGTGATGGTGGTGATGAGGGGGCGGGTTTTGGGGTGCATCCGGCGTTGTTTGATGCGGTGTTGCATCCGGGTGCGGCGTTGATGATGCAGGGGTTGGCGGAGGGTCAGGTGGGGTTGCCGTTCGCGTGGCGTGGGGTGTGGTTGGGGTCGGGTGGTGTTTCGGTGTTGCGGGTTGTGTTGGAGGGTAGTGGTTCTGGTGGGTTGCGGATTGTGGGGGTTGATGAGTCGGGGGCGGCGGTGTTGGGTGTGGAGTCGTTGGATGTGCGTCCTGTTGATGCGGCGGGGTTGGCTCGTGTGGGTGGCGAGTCGGTGGAGTCGTTGCATGCGGTGGGGTGGGTGGCGGTGGATGCTGCGCAGCCGGTGTCGTCGGTGGTGGTTGTTGGTGGTGGGCCGGTTGATTTGGTGGGTGTGCTGGGTGGGCAGGTGGCGTGGTATCCGGATGTGGCGGGGTTGGTGGAGGCTGTTGGTGGTGGTGGGTCGGTGCCGCAGGTGGTGGTGATGGCTGCGCCGGTGGCGGGTGCGGGTGAGGTGGCTGGGTGTGTTCGTGAGGGGGTGTATGGGACTTTGGAGTTGGTGCAGGCGTGGTTGGCTGAGCCGGCGTTGGTGGCGTCGCGGTTGGTGTTGGTCACTCGTGGTGGGGTCGGGGTTGGTGAGGGTCAGACACCGGATTTGGTGGTTGCGGCCGTGGATGGGTTGGTGCGCAGTGCGGTTGGTGAGCATCCTGGCCGGTTCGGGTTGGTTGATCTTGATGATGATGGTGGTGATGGTGGGGTGGGGTTGCGTGCGGCGTTGGGGGTGGTGGATGAGCCGCGGGTAGCGGTTCGTGGGGGGGTGGTGTTGGCGCCGCGGTTGACGCGGGTGTCGACGCAGTTGCCGCAGTCGGGTGTGGGGTCGGTGTTCGATCCCCAGGACACGGTGTTGATTACCGGGGGTACTGGGGTGTTGGGTATGGCGTTGGCTCGGCATTTGGTCGTTGAGTATGGCTGCGGGCATGTGGTGTTGGTGAGTCGGCGGGGAGCCGCGGCGGTCGGTGTTGATCAGTTACGTGGTGAGTTGGCTGAGCATGGGTGTCGGGTGGAGATCGTTGCTGCTGATATCGCTGATCGTGACCAGCTGGGTGCTGTGGTCGGTGCGATTAGGGCGCAGCATCGGCTGGGTGCGGTGGTCCATGCTGCGGGGGTGCTCGCTGATGGGGTCATCGAGTCGATGGATCGTGAGCAGGTTGAGCAGGTGTTGGGTGTGAAGGTGGATGCTGCGTGGGCGTTGCATGAGTTGACTGCGGATATGGGGTTGTCGGCGTTTGTGTTGTTTTCCTCGGCGGCGGGGATATTCGGCAGTGCGGGGCAGGCGAACTACGCGGCGGCGAATGCGTTTTTGGATGGGTTGGCGCAGTATCGGCGGGGTTTGGGGTTGTCGGGGGTGTCGTTGGCGTGGGGATTGTGGGAGCAGGCCAGCGCGATGACCGGCCAGCTTGGTCAGGTGGATCAGGCCCGTATCGAGCGGATGGGTCTACGGGCGATGACTACTGGGCAGGGTTTGGGGTTGTTCGATCTGGCGTGTGGGCGTGCTGAATCGGTGTTGGTGCCCGCGGTGTTCGATCACGCGGTGTTGCGTGCGCAGGCCCGGGCGGGAACGTTGCCGGTGTTGTTGGGTGGCCTGGTCCGGACACCGGTCAAACGTGGCCGTGTTGCCACGTTGGCCCAACGCCTCGCGCAGACACCGGAAACCGAGTGGGACGACGTGGTGTTGGCTGAGGTACGCACCCAGGTCGCCGCGGTGCTCAACCATCCCAGCCCGCTAGACATCGACCCCAACACGGCCTTCACCGAGATCGGTCTGGACTCACTAAGCGCGGTCGAGCTACGCAACCACCTCACCGAAGCCACCGGCCTACCCCTACCCACCACCACCGTATTCGACCACCCCAACCCCACCGAACTAGCCACCTACCTCCACACCCACCTCAACAACACCACCCCCCCTAGTGACTCGCTTCACGGACTGCACGAGGGAATCAAGGAAATCGAGTCCACACTTGCCGCCATCGGAACGGATAAACGTAAGAGGCGTTTGGTCGAAGATCGGCTGCGCGTTCTGAGCGCCAATCTGGAAGCATTCCTCACCGACGGTGCTGAATCGACTTTAGATACCGACAGCGACGGTGACGTCCAGTTCCATTCCGATGAAGAACTTTTCGGTCTCTTGGACAAGGAGCTCGGCTCTACCACCTAGCTCCCGATCCCATGGCACTTCTTGAGAAAACTAGTGAGTGATACCTAATGAGTACAGAAACACGGCTCCGTGAATATCTGCAGAAGGCTACCAACGACCTCCGCAAATCGAAGCAGCGCGTCCGCAACCTCGAGCGTCGGGTACGTGAGCCGGTGGCGGTGGTGGGGATGGGGTGTCGGTATCCGGGTGGGGTGGGTTCTGCGGAGGGTTTGTGGGATGTGGTGGTGGGTGGTCGGGATGTGATTGGTGATTTTCCGGGTGATCGGGGTTGGGATGTGGGGGGGTTGTTTGATGCTGATCCTGATGTGGTGGGGAAGTTTTATAACCGTCATGGTGGGTTTTTGGATGATGCGGCGGGTTTTGATGCGGGGTTTTTTGGGGTGTCGCCGCGGGAGGCGTTGGCGATGGATCCTCAGCAGCGGTTGTTGTTGGAGACTGCGTGGGAGACGTTTGAGTCGGCGGGTATTGATCCGGAGTCGTTGCGGGGTAGTGATACTGGTGTGTTCGCGGGGGTGATGGGTTCGCAGTATGGGTTTGGTGGTGGGGCGGCGGTTGAGGGGTATGTGAGTACGGGTGGGGCGGGCAGTGTGGCGTCGGGGCGTATTGCGTATGTGTTTGGTTTAGAGGGTCCGGCGGTGACGGTGGATACGGCGTGTTCGTCGTCGTTGGTGGCGTTGCATCAGGCGTGTCAGTCGTTGCGGGTTGGTGAGTGTTCGTTGGCGTTGGCGGGTGGGGTGACGGTGATGGCGACGCCGGTGACGTTTGTGGAGTTTTCTCGGCAGCGGGGGTTGTCGGTGGATGGGCGGTGTAAGGCGTTTGCTGCTGGTGCTGATGGGACGGGGTTTTCTGAGGGTGTGGGGTTGGTGTTGTTGGAGCGGTTGTCGGATGCGCGTCGGTGTGGGCATGAGGTGTTGGGGGTGATTGGGGGTAGTGCGGTCAATCAGGATGGGGCGTCGAATGGTTTGACGGCGCCGAATGGGCCTTCGCAGGAGCGGGTGATTCGTTCGGCGTTGGCGTGTGCGGGGGTTAGTGGTGTGGATGTGGATGTGGTGGAGGCTCATGGTACGGGGACGACGTTGGGTGATCCTATTGAGGCGCAGGCGATTTTAGCGACGTATGGGCAGGGTCGGCAGTGGGATCGGCCGTTGTGGTTGGGGTCGGTGAAGTCGAATATGGGTCATACTCAGGCTGCTGCGGGGGTGGCTGGGGTGATCAAGATGATCGAGGCGTTGCGTCATGAGGTGTTGCCGGTGACGTTGCATGTGGATGCGCCGAGTCCGCATGTGGATTGGTCGGTGGGTGCGGTGCGGTTGTTGACCGAGGCGCAGCCGTGGCCGCGGGTTGAGGGGCGGGTGCGTCGGGCGGGGGTGTCGTCGTTCGGTATTTCGGGGACGAATGCGCATGTGATTGTGGAGGAAGCGCCGGCGGTGCCCGCCGATAGTGATGGTGGTCTTGATGGTGTGGGTGTGGGTGTGGGTGAGGTGGTGTGGGTGGTGTCGGCGAAATCTGAGGCGGCGTTGGGTGCGCAGGCGGCTCGGTTGGCGCGGTATGTGGGGGCTCGACCGGAGTTGGGTGTGGCTGATGTGGGGTGGTCGTTGGCGACGGGTCGGGCTGGTTTGGGGTATCGGGGTGCGGTGGTGGGTGATACGCGTGAGGAGTTGTTGGCGGGGTTAGCGGCGTTGGCGGGTGGGGGTTGTGGTGGTGGGGTGGTTACGGGTCGGGTGGTGGAGGGTAAGACCGCGTTTGTGTTTCCCGGCCAGGGTGGGCAGTGGCCGGCCATGGCGGTGGAGTTGTTGGATTCTTCACCGGTGTTCGCTGAGCGGATGCGGGCTTGTGGTGAGGCGCTGGCTCCGTTTGTGGAGTGGTCGTTGGACGAGGTGTTGCGTGGTGGGGTGGCTGAATCGGCGCTTACGCGGGTGGATGTGGTTCAGCCGGTGTTGTTTGCGGTGATGGTTTCGATGGCGGAGTTGTGGCGTTCGTGTGGTGTGCGGGCGGATATGGTGATCGGGCATTCGCAGGGTGAGATCGCCGCGGCTCATGTGGCGGGCGGGTTGAGTTTGGACGATGCCGCTCGTGTGGTTGCGGTGCGTAGCCGGATGATCGCTGAATTGGCCGGCGATGGTGGCATGGCTTCGATCGGATTGCCTGTTGATCAGGTGGATGCGCGGTTGCAGTGTTGGCAGGGGCGTATCTCGGTGGCCGCGCATAATAGCCCGGCCTCCACGGTGGTTTCTGGTGATCGTGATGCGTTGCACGAGTTGGTCAGTGGTTGTGAGGGTGAGGGTGTTTTCGCGCGGTTGATTCCGGTTGATTATGCCTCGCATAGTGTCGAGGTGGAGACGCTGCGGGATCGGTTGATCGGTGAGTTGTCCTCGATCCGACCGGGTGTGGGTGAGATTCCGTTTTATTCCACGGTCAGTGGTGCGCGGGTGGGTACCGACACTTTGGATGCGGAGTATTGGTATCGCAATCTGCGTCAGCGTGTGCAGTTCGAGCACGCCACCGCGGCGCTGTTGGATCAGGGTGTGCGCACCTTCATTGAGATGGGCCCGCATCCGGTGCTGACGGTGGCGATCAGTGAAACCGTTGAGGCTCGTGGTGGGGATCCGGCATCGGTGTCGGTGGTGGGGTCGTTGCGCCGCGATGAGGGTGATTGGCGGCGTTTTTTGACGTCGCTGGCTGAGGCGTTTGTTGCCGGTGTTGGGGTGGATTGGTCGTCGGTGTTTGGGTCGTGGGGTCCGCGGCGGGTGGGGTTGCCGTCGTATGCGTTTGAGCATCAGCGTTTTTGGTTGGATTCTTCTCGGGGTGGTGTGGGGGATTTGGGGTCGGTGGGTTTGGCTGGTGTGGGGCATCCGTGGTTGGGGGTGGGGGTGTGTCTTGGTGGTGAGCGGGGTTGGTTGTTTAGTGGGCGGGTTGGTTTGGATACCCATCCTTGGTTGGCTGATCATGCGGTGTTGGGTGTGGTGTTGTTGCCGGGTACTGGGTTTGTGGAGATGGTGTTGGCGGCGGGGGCGCGGGCGGGGCTGGATTGTGTTGATGAGTTGGTGTTAGAGGCGCCGTTGGTGCTGTCTGAGGGTGTTGGGGTGGCGTTGCAGGTGTTGGTGGGTGGTGTTGATGATGCGGGGTGTTGTCGGGTTGATGTGTATTCGCGTCCGGAGACCGCCAGTGGTGGTGGGGGTGAGCAGGGTTCGTGGGTGCGTCATGGGACGGGGGTGCTCAGCGCTGGTGGTGCTGCTGCTGCTGCTGGTGCTGCTGCTGCTGGTGGTGGTGGGTTGTTGGGGGGGCAGTGGCCGCCGGTGGGTGCGCAGGTGGTTGATGTTGATGTGTTGTATGAGGGGTTGGCCGAGGCGGGGTTTGAGTATGGGCCGGCTTTTCAGGGGGTGCGTGGGGTGTGGCGTCGTGGTGAGCAGACGTTTGTTGAGGTCGCGTTGAGTGGTGATGGTGGTGATGAGGGGGCGGGTTTTGGGGTGCATCCGGCGTTGTTTGATGCGGTGTTGCATCCGGGTGCGGCGTTGATGATGCAGGGGTTGGCGGAGGGTCAGGTGGGGTTGCCGTTCGCGTGGCGTGGGGTGTGGTTGGGGTCGGGTGGTGTTTCGGTGTTGCGGGTTGTGTTGGAGGGTAGTGGTTCTGGTGGGTTGCGGATTGTGGGGGTTGATGAGTCGGGGGCGGCGGTGTTGGGTGTGGAGTCGTTGGATGTGCGTCCTGTTGATGCGGCGGGGTTGGCTCGTGTGGGTGGCGAGTCGGTGGAGTCGTTGCATGCGGTGGGGTGGGTGGCGGTGGATGCTGCGCAGCCGGTGTCGTCGGTGGTGGTTGTTGGTGGTGGGCCGGTTGATTTGGTGGGTGTGCTGGGTGGGCAGGTGGCGTGGTATCCGGATGTGGCGGGGTTGGTGGAGGCTGTTGGTGGTGGTGGGTCGGTGCCGCAGGTGGTGGTGATGGCTGCGCCGGTGGCGGGTGCGGGTGAGGTGGCTGGGTGTGTTCGTGAGGGGGTGTATGGGACTTTGGAGTTGGTGCAGGCGTGGTTGGCTGAGCCGGCGTTGGTGGCGTCGCGGTTGGTGTTGGTCACTCGTGGTGGGGTCGGGGTTGGTGAGGGTCAGACACCGGATTTGGTGGTTGCGGCCGTGGATGGGTTGGTGCGCAGTGCGGTTGGTGAGCATCCTGGCCGGTTCGGGTTGGTTGATCTTGATGATGATGGTGGTGATGGTGGGGTGGGGTTGCGTGCGGCGTTGGGGGTGGTGGATGAGCCGCGGGTAGCGGTTCGTGGGGGGGTGGTGTTGGCGCCGCGGTTGACGCGGGTGTCGACGCAGTTGCCGCAGTCGGGTGTGGGGTCGGTGTTCGATCCCCAGGACACGGTGTTGATTACCGGGGGTACTGGGGTGTTGGGTATGGCGTTGGCTCGGCATTTGGTCGTTGAGTATGGCTGCGGGCATGTGGTGTTGGTGAGTCGGCGGGGAGCCGCGGCGGTCGGTGTTGATCAGTTACGTGGTGAGTTGGCTGAGCATGGGTGTCGGGTGGAGATCGTTGCTGCTGATATCGCTGATCGTGACCAGCTGGGTGCTGTGGTCGGTGCGATTAGGGCGCAGCATCGGCTGGGTGCGGTGGTCCATGCTGCGGGGGTGCTCGCTGATGGGGTCATCGAGTCGATGGATCGTGAGCAGGTTGAGCAGGTGTTGGGTGTGAAGGTGGATGCTGCGTGGGCGTTGCATGAGTTGACTGCGGATATGGGGTTGTCGGCGTTTGTGTTGTTTTCCTCGGCGGCGGGGATATTCGGCAGTGCGGGGCAGGCGAACTACGCGGCGGCGAATGCGTTTTTGGATGGGTTGGCGCAGTATCGGCGGGGTTTGGGGTTGTCGGGGGTGTCGTTGGCGTGGGGATTGTGGGAGCAGGCCAGCGCGATGACCGGCCAGCTTGGTCAGGTGGATCAGGCCCGTATCGAGCGGATGGGTCTACGGGCGATGACTACTGGGCAGGGTTTGGGGTTGTTCGATCTGGCGTGTGGGCGTGCTGAATCGGTGTTGGTGCCCGCGGTGTTCGATCACGCGGTGTTGCGTGCGCAGGCCCGGGCGGGAACGTTGCCGGTGTTGTTGGGTGGCCTGGTCCGGACACCGGTCAAACGTGGCCGTGTTGCCACGTTGGCCCAACGCCTCGCGCAGACACCGGAAACCGAGTGGGACGACGTGGTGTTGGCTGAGGTACGCACCCAGGTCGCCGCGGTGCTCAACCATCCCAGCCCGCTAGACATCGACCCCAACACGGCCTTCACCGAGATCGGTCTGGACTCACTAAGCGCGGTCGAGCTACGCAACCACCTCACCGAAGCCACCGGCCTACCCCTACCCACCACCACCGTATTCGATTACCCGACGCCGGTGGTGTTGGCGGGGTTTTTGGTGGATCAGGTGCAGGGGCGGGGTTCGGTGGCTGCTCCGGTGGCGGGTCGGGTGGTGGGGGTTGGTGTGGATGAGCCGGTGGCGGTGGTGGGGATGGGGTGTCGGTATCCGGGTGGGGTGGGTTCTGCGGAGGGTTTGTGGGATGTGGTGGTGGGTGGTCGGGATGTGATTGGTGATTTTCCGGGTGATCGGGGTTGGGATGTGGGGGGGTTGTTTGATGCTGATCCTGATGTGGTGGGGAAGTTTTATAACCGTCATGGTGGGTTTTTGGATGATGCGGCGGGTTTTGATGCGGGGTTTTTTGGGGTGTCGCCGCGGGAGGCGTTGGCGATGGATCCTCAGCAGCGGTTGTTGTTGGAGATTGCGTGGGAGACGTTTGAGTCGGCGGGTATTGATCCGGAGTCGTTGCGGGGTAGTGATACTGGTGTGTTCGCGGGGGTGATGGGTTCGCAGTATGGGTTTGGTGGTGGGGCGGCGGTTGAGGGGTATGTGAGTACGGGTGGGGCGGGCAGTGTGGCGTCGGGGCGTATTGCGTATGTGTTTGGTTTAGAGGGTCCGGCGGTGACGGTGGATACGGCGTGTTCGTCGTCGTTGGTGGCGTTGCATCAGGCGTGTCAGTCGTTGCGGGTTGGTGAGTGTTCGTTGGCGTTGGCGGGTGGGGTGACGGTGATGGCGACGCCGGTGACGTTTGTGGAGTTTTCTCGGCAGCGGGGGTTGTCGGTGGATGGGCGGTGTAAGGCGTTTGCTGCTGGTGCTGATGGGACGGGGTTTTCTGAGGGTGTGGGGTTGGTGTTGTTGGAGCGGTTGTCGGATGCGCGTCGGTGTGGGCATGAGGTGTTGGGGGTGATTGGGGGTAGTGCGGTCAATCAGGATGGGGCGTCGAATGGTTTGACGGCGCCGAATGGGCCTTCGCAGGAGCGGGTGATTCGTTCGGCGTTGGCGTGTGCGGGGGTTAGTGGTGTGGATGTGGATGTGGTGGAGGCTCATGGTACGGGGACGACGTTGGGTGATCCTATTGAGGCGCAGGCGATTTTAGCGACGTATGGGCAGGGTCGGGAGTGGGATCGGCCGTTGTGGTTGGGGTCGGTGAAGTCGAATATGGGTCATACTCAGGCTGCTGCGGGGGTGGCTGGGGTGATCAAGATGATCGAGGCGTTGCGTCATGAGGTGTTGCCGGTGACGTTGCATGTGGATGCGCCGAGTCCGCATGTGGATTGGTCGGTGGGTGCGGTGCGGTTGTTGACCGAGGCGCAGCCGTGGCCGCGGGTTGAGGGGCGGGTGCGTCGGGCGGGGGTGTCGTCGTTCGGTATTTCGGGGACGAATGCGCATGTGATTGTGGAGGAAGCGCCGGCGGTGCCCGCCGATAGTGATGGTGGTCTTGATGGTGTGGGTGTGGGTGTGGGTGAGGTGGTGTGGGTGGTGTCGGCGAAATCTGAGGCGGCGTTGGGTGCGCAGGCGGCTCGGTTGGCGCAGTATGTGGGGGCTCGACCGGAGTTGGGTGTGGCTGATGTGGGGTGGTCGTTGGCGACGGGTCGGGCTGGTTTGGGGTATCGGGGTGCGGTGGTGGGTGATACGCGTGAGGAGTTGTTGGCGGGGTTAGCGGCGTTGGCGGGTGGGGGTTGTGGTGGTGGGGTGGTTACGGGTCGGGTGGTGGAGGGTAAGACCGCGTTTGTGTTTCCCGGCCAGGGTGGGCAGTGGCCGGCCATGGCGGTGGAGTTGTTGGATTCTTCACCGGTGTTCGCTGAGCGGATGCGGGCTTGTGGTGAGGCGCTGGCTCCGTTTGTGGAGTGGTCGTTGGACGAGGTGTTGCGTGGTGGGGTGGCTGAATCGGCGCTTACGCGGGTGGATGTGGTTCAGCCGGTGTTGTTTGCGGTGATGGTTTCGATGGCGGAGTTGTGGCGTTCGTGTGGTGTGCGGGCGGATATGGTGATCGGGCATTCGCAGGGTGAGATCGCCGCGGCTCATGTGGCGGGCGGGTTGAGTTTGGACGATGCCGCTCGTGTGGTTGCGGTGCGTAGCCGGATGATCGCTGAATTGGCCGGCGATGGTGGCATGGCTTCGATCGGATTGCCTGTTGATCAGGTGGATGCGCGGTTGCAGTGTTGGCAGGGGCGTATCTCGGTGGCCGCGCATAATAGCCCGGCCTCCACGGTGGTTTCTGGTGATCGTGATGCGTTGCACGAGTTGGTCAGTGGTTGTGAGGGTGAGGGTGTTTTCGCGCGGTTGATTCCGGTTGATTATGCCTCGCATAGTGTCGAGGTGGAGACGCTGCGGGATCGGTTGATCGGTGAGTTGTCCTCGATCCGACCGGGTGTGGGTGAGATTCCGTTTTATTCCACGGTCAGTGGTGCGCGGGTGGGTACCGACACTTTGGATGCGGAGTATTGGTATCGCAATCTGCGTCAGCGTGTGCAGTTCGAGCACGCCACCGCGGCGCTGTTGGATCAGGGTGTGCGCACCTTCATTGAGATGGGCCCGCATCCGGTGCTGACGGTGGCGATCAGTGAAACCGTTGAGGCTCGTGGTGGGGATCCGGCATCGGTGTCGGTGGTGGGGTCGTTGCGCCGCGATGAGGGTGATTGGCGGCGTTTTTTGACGTCGCTGGCTGAGGCGTTTGTTGCCGGTGTTGGGGTGGATTGGTCGTCGGTGTTTGGGTCGTGGGGTCCGCGGCGGGTGGGGTTGCCGTCGTATGCGTTTGAGCATCAGCGTTTTTGGTTGGATTCTTCTCGGGGTGGTGTGGGGGATTTGGGGTCGGTGGGTTTGGCTGGTGTGGGGCATCCGTGGTTGGGGGTGGGGGTGTGTCTTGGTGGTGAGCGGGGTTGGTTGTTTAGTGGGCGGGTTGGTTTGGATACCCATCCTTGGTTGGCTGATCATGCGGTGTTGGGTGTGGTGTTGTTGCCGGGTACTGGGTTTGTGGAGATGGTGTTGGCGGCGGGGGCGCGGGCGGGGCTGGATTGTGTTGATGAGTTGGTGTTAGAGGCGCCGTTGGTGCTGTCTGAGGGTGTTGGGGTGGCGTTGCAGGTGTTGGTGGGTGGTGTTGATGATGCGGGGTGTTGTCGGGTTGATGTGTATTCGCGTCCGGAGACCGCCAGTGGTGGTGGGGGTGAGCAGGGTTCGTGGGTGCGTCATGGGACGGGGGTGCTCAGCGCTGGTGGTGCTGCTGCTGGTGCTGCTGCTGCTGGTGGTGGTGGGTTGTTGGGGGGGCAGTGGCCGCCGGTGGGTGCGCAGGTGGTTGATGTTGATGTGTTGTATGAGGGGTTGGCCGAGGCGGGGTTTGAGTATGGGCCGGCTTTTCAGGGGGTGCGTGGGGTGTGGCGTCGTGGTGAGCAGACGTTTGTTGAGGTCGCGTTGAGTGGTGATGGTGGTGATGAGGGGGCGGGTTTTGGGGTGCATCCGGCGTTGTTTGATGCGGTGTTGCATCCGGGTGCGGCGTTGATGAT
Source organism: Mycobacterium spongiae (assembly GCF_018278905.1). Taxonomy (NCBI): domain Bacteria; kingdom Bacillati; phylum Actinomycetota; class Actinomycetes; order Mycobacteriales; family Mycobacteriaceae; genus Mycobacterium; species Mycobacterium spongiae. The sequence continues at coordinate 4,788,232 of NZ_CP046600.1, read as the reverse complement.
GCAGGGGTTGGCGGAGGGTCAGGTGGGGTTGCCGTTCGCGTGGCGTGGGGTGTGGTTGGGGTCGGGTGGTGTTTCGGTGTTGCGGGTTGTGTTGGAGGGTAGTGGTTCTGGTGGGTTGCGGATTGTGGGGGTTGATGAGTCGGGGGCGGCGGTGTTGGGTGTGGAGTCGTTGGATGTGCGTCCTGTTGATGCGGCGGGGTTGGCTCGTGTGGGTGGCGAGTCGGTGGAGTCGTTGCATGCGGTGGGGTGGGTGGCGGTGGATGCTGCGCAGCCGGTGTCGTCGGTGGTGGTTGTTGGTGGTGGGCCGGTTGATTTGGTGGGTGTGCTGGGTGGGCAGGTGGCGTGGTATCCGGATGTGGCGGGGTTGGTGGAGGCTGTTGGTGGTGGTGGGTCGGTGCCGCAGGTGGTGGTGATGGCTGCGCCGGTGGCGGGTGCGGGTGAGGTGGCTGGGTGTGTTCGTGAGGGGGTGTATGGGACTTTGGAGTTGGTGCAGGCGTGGTTGGCTGAGCCGGCGTTGGTGGCGTCGCGGTTGGTGTTGGTCACTCGTGGTGGGGTCGGGGTTGGTGAGGGTCAGACACCGGATTTGGTGGTTGCGGCCGTGGATGGGTTGGTGCGCAGTGCGGTTGGTGAGCATCCTGGCCGGTTCGGGTTGGTTGATCTTGATGATGATGGTGGTGATGGTGGGGTGGGGTTGCGTGCGGCGTTGGGGGTGGTGGATGAGCCGCGGGTAGCGGTTCGTGGGGGGGTGGTGTTGGCGCCGCGGTTGACGCGGGTGTCGACGCAGTTGCCGCAGTCGGGTGTGGGGTCGGTGTTCGATCCCCAGGACACGGTGTTGATTACCGGGGGTACTGGGGTGTTGGGTATGGCGTTGGCTCGGCATTTGGTCGTTGAGTATGGCTGCGGGCATGTGGTGTTGGTGAGTCGGCGGGGAGCCGCGGCGGTCGGTGTTGATCAGTTACGTGGTGAGTTGGCTGAGCATGGGTGTCGGGTGGAGATCGTTGCTGCTGATATCGCTGATCGTGACCAGCTGGGTGCTGTGGTCGGTGCGATTAGGGCGCAGCATCGGCTGGGTGCGGTGGTCCATGCTGCGGGGGTGCTCGCTGATGGGGTCATCGAGTCGATGGATCGTGAGCAGGTTGAGCAGGTGTTGGGTGTGAAGGTGGATGCTGCGTGGGCGTTGCATGAGTTGACTGCGGATATGGGGTTGTCGGCGTTTGTGTTGTTTTCCTCGGCGGCGGGGATATTCGGCAGTGCGGGGCAGGCGAACTACGCGGCGGCGAATGCGTTTTTGGATGGGTTGGCGCAGTATCGGCGGGGTTTGGGGTTGTCGGGGGTGTCGTTGGCGTGGGGATTGTGGGAGCAGGCCAGCGCGATGACCGGCCAGCTTGGTCAGGTGGATCAGGCCCGTATCGAGCGGATGGGTCTACGGGCGATGACTACTGGGCAGGGTTTGGGGTTGTTCGATCTGGCGTGTGGGCGTGCTGAATCGGTGTTGGTGCCCGCGGTGTTCGATCACGCGGTGTTGCGTGCGCAGGCCCGGGCGGGAACGTTGCCGGTGTTGTTGGGTGGCCTGGTCCGGACACCGGTCAAACGTGGCCGTGTTGCCACGTTGGCCCAACGCCTCGCGCAGACACCGGAAACCGAGTGGGACGACGTGGTGTTGGCTGAGGTACGCACCCAGGTCGCCGCGGTGCTCAACCATCCCAGCCCGCTAGACATCGACCCCAACACGGCCTTCACCGAGATCGGTCTGGACTCACTAAGCGCGGTCGAGCTACGCAACCACCTCACCGAAGCCACCGGCCTACCCCTACCCACCACCACCGTATTCGACCACCCCAACCCCACCGAACTAGCCACCTACCTCCACAACCACCTCAACGACACCACCCTCTGCGGGGAACAGTCGAGACGAGCGGCATCAGTGGCGGCGGCGTATCCTCATCCCCTCGGATCGAAGCCGGAAGAAGAGCCGGTCGCAAATGCTTTGGCGGGCAGTGCCGCGACCACACCTCGGGCAGCCGCGGCGACGCCGCGTCAGGACCAGGCGAGTCTGGTCCCCACCGCAAAGCCATCGCGACTGCGGCGGGCGAACCCGCTTCAACGCATGTCTAGGACATTCACTTTGGCCAGCATGCGACCGTCATTGCTGCGCCAACTCGCCCACCGGTGGACGCGAGGCGAAGTCGATATACGGGGCAAGCGAGTCCTCATTACAGGCTCCTCCTCGGGTATCGGTGAGTCCGCAGCCGTGCAGTTCGCCCGCGCCGGCGCCACCGTAATCTGCGTGGCCCGTCGCCAAGAGCTGCTCGACACAGTGGCGGCCCGTATCGCGGCAATGGGCGGTTTGGCGTCCGCGCTGGCGTGCGACTTGTCTGACCCCAGTGCCCTAGATGAGCTCGTCATGACCGTGGAGCAGCGGTTCGGCGGCGTCGACATTCTCGTCAACAACGCTGGGCTCTCCATTCGTCGGCCGTTACTGGATTCGCTGCACAACGGACACGATGTCGACCGCCTCTTGCGGTTGAATTACCATGCGCCACTGCGGCTAATCCGTGCGTTGGCACCCGGAATGCTCGAGCGAGGCGATGGGCACATCATCAATGTGTCCACCTGGGCCGTATTGAACGACGCACTCCCAATGTTCTCGTTGTACACAGCGTCAAAGGCCGCACTTTCCGCGGTTAGCCGGGCAATCGAAATCGAGTGGGCACACAGCGGGGTTCACCAGACCACCCTTTACTACCCGCTCGTGAAGACTCCGATGATCGCACCGACGAAGGAATATGCAAGCATGCCAGCGCTGAGTGCGGACGAGGCCGCCGAATGGATGCTGACAGCAGCACGGTTGCGGCCTTTTCGGATTGTTCCGCGAGTGGCCCTCGCCGCGAATAAACTTGACGCGGTCAGCCCGGCACTGCTTAACGCGTTGATGAAACGCTGGAACGGCTCGCTAGGAACCCCTTAGCCCCGCCTTGGACACGGGTCACCTAGCCGGTGGGGCGAACCGGCGAACTAGGTGTCTTGGTGCCTAGCCTCCGCCGCCGGCCGGGTTGGTGTGCCGGTCGGGATCCACGCCTTCGAAGCCAACGCGCCCGGCTTGCCTCGCTGCCAGCAGGGCAAAGAGGTCGGCCTCCATGGCCTGATACTGTTCGGCCGCGAGCCTTGTCGCCTGCACGAACTGGGAATGAAATTGCGCCACCTGGGCGCTGAGGCCCTGGTAGGACTGGCCGTACTGGTTGAACGCGGCTGTGATGGCCGCCGACACCTCATCCTGACCGGCGGCGAACACGCGGGTGATCGCGGCCGACGCCGAGGCATTGGCCTCGTTGAGTGCCGAGCCGACGCCGTTCAACTGCGCCGCTGCAGCCGTCAAGGACTCCGGCGTGACGAACATAAACGACATGCGATCTACCACCAATCACCCCGAGGGCGGCTATCGCGTCCACGATCGGCCCAGGGGAGCTACGTATCTGCCCACCATTGTGTACGAAATCTCAGGATACCTTCCGGACTTTGTCAACAGATTCAATTTTCGTTGGTAGCCACGAAAGATTCACCCGGCGCGTGTGCGGGCACCGATGCCCGACGCGTTGCCTCGGCCCACGGCCCAGCAACTCCATTCAGGGACGCCGGGGTGAACCGCGATCAGGTCGTTCTATCGGTCGCCCCCATGGCAGCGAAGCGAATACCATGAACGAGCTGGTCAGTGGGTCTGACCTGGTAACCTGGCGCGGCAGATCAGGCAATTTCCACGATGACTTAGCCGCCCCGAAGACAGCCTGGTCCGCATGGGCGCCGGTGAACACAATGTGGCTGACATTCCTCAAGGCGCTGCTGATCGCCTGGCTGGTAATTGCCCTAGCGGCTATCTTGGTGGGCGCCATCCGGCGGTCACGACGGTTCCGCAGCTACCCGAATTGGTCAGAACGAGGCCGCGAGCAGCCCGGATTCGAGGCATCAATTCGCGGCGCCATGCCCGTGACCCCACTTCCTGAATGGGTCGATTGGGACGATGACGACACCGCCCTCGACGACAAGGAGCGCGAACAGCAGGTACCACCTACCGCCGATGAATGATCCTGGCCACTGGCAGCATCTGTCGAGCTCGTCGCCGCGTGTCCGGTCCCCAATGATCCGGGACCGGCTCGCCAGGCGCTGTACTCGCGGTCGTCTCGAGCAGCTAGCGACCGCTAGCGACGTCACGGCGACTCGCCAGATCTCTAGCTAGGGTGAGGTGCGATGGACGACTACGCACAGATCATGAATCTGGTCCCTCGGTTCTTGATGGGGGTCGACCATGGCAACTGGGACGCCGTTCGCACCTTGATGACGGATCCGTTTCGTGCCGACTTCTCGGCGCTTACCGGAGAACCCGCAACCAGTGCGACGCCCGGCGAATTCACGCGGCAGTGGCGCAAAATATTGTCCTCTTACGATGCATCGCAGCATCAAATCGGGAATCAGATCGTCGACATCGACGGCGAGAATGCGGAATTCAACTGCTACGTCACGACCAGCCATTTCCGGGTTAATGGGACCGAAGGCGGCACGCTGGAGTCTATCGTGGGTTCTTATCGATTTTCGCTTGTTCGCACCGGCGACGGCTGGAAGCTATCCGGCGTGGTCTTTTCGATTTCGTTCCAGACCAGTGGCTCTGCGTAATTGATGTCCGCTCTGGAGGGTTTCGGCGGCCATCCATACAACGGAAGCTCGGCACCGACGCACCGACCGAGAGAGTGAAGAACATTGCGACTCTTTTTCTGGATCATACTGTCTGCGTTCGGTTTATCGGCCACCCTCGCCAAGAAAAATTTGTTCAGAGCCAGCCTGTCACGCGCGGACGTCGCGGACTTCGCGTTCGAAACCTTGCGACTGCCCGACGGCATGGAGGTGAACTACAAGGTTCGCGGAGATCGATCACACCGAACAATTCTGCTGATCCACGGCGGCGGTGATTCGCTGTCGGTGTGGGAGTCCTGGGTCGACCATTTCGGCGGTCAATTCTGTTTCATTTCCGTGGACCTACCCGGCCACGGGCTCACGGCCCCCTTCCCGGACGGCATATACTCGACCAAACGATTTGCGCGGTTCGTTTCGGCCTTTGTCGCGGCGATGGAACTCAAGGACTTTGTCATCGTCGGGCACTCGTTCGGCGGGGAGACGGTCCTGCGGTACGTACTGGCCAACCCGGAAGCTCCCGCCGCTATGATCCTGACGTCCCCGGGCGGCTACACCGACGAGGACTCCCTGGAGATGCCCCGCGCCGTGGCGACTGCGGCCCAATCAGCGGTCGGTCGATCCCTACTGCGAGACTTCGGCTCCTATGCTCTTTTCTCGAGTTTTCAGTACGCAAAGTTCTTTCACGACAGGTCCGCAGTCTCCCAAGCCGCCATCGATCGCCAATTCAGACTGTTCCGCTACGAACAGAACCGTGGCGTCCTACTGTCGCTGGTGTCTTACGAGGCCCTGCACCACGAGGACGTGACCGGCCTTTCGCGTATCACCTGTCCCACGTTTTTCCTGCTGGGCCGCGACGACAATATCGTCTCGCTGGGCGCGGGCTTGCGGCTCTCCGGTGACACCCCACACGCCGAGCACGTGATCTACGACCACATGGGCCACATGTCGCACATCGAGATGCCCGAGCAAAATGCCAGCGACGCGCGCGCCTTCCTGGCTAAGCACGGAATCGACTAGGTCACCGGCGTAGCGGAGCGCACTGGCGAGCCGCGAGCGCGGAGCCTACTGCCCTTCTTCGGTCGTCTGAGCCCGCTTGCGTTTCTCTCTGCGGTGGTTGACCACCACCATCGGACCGCCCATCGCTAGCAGAAATGTCACGGATATGGCCATCAATGTTTGTCCAGTCACCACCAGCACCACGATCAGGGCCAGCCCCACAACACCGGCCACCCAGTAGGACGCCGCGCGGTACTGCGGGCGCCACGCGCCCCACAACGCCAGCCCAAGCGCTCCAGCCGCGATCCCGGCAGCCAATACGTCCATCATTTGCTCCCTACCAGGCACTGCAGAAGACCCGCGCCCGCTACCGCCGTGCCGAGACCGGCTGCCACCGCGACGCCGACACCCGCCCCGGTCTCTGCGGTCAGCCCGCCGATACCAGTCACTATCACACCGCCGGCAAACTGGGTGGTCCGCTCGAGCCAGTCGCTGGTGCTGCAATGGGCGCGGGCGTACTCGATGTCCTCGACATGCGCCTGCAGATCTGCAACCTGATCGCGCAACCACGAGGTTGCGGGATCGTTCTCGGGCAGCGACTGCACGAACTGTTGCACCTTGTCCACAAGCCCCTGACCAGTCAGGCTCGCGGGATCACCGCCGAGGAGCATCTGCTGTAGCTGGGGGCTCAGGCCAGTACCCGGCGGCAGTGTTCCATCAGGGGTGTCCCATGGTGCAAACGGGGGCGGGGGGCTGGCATGGTCATCTTGGGTGAAGTCGACCAGCTGGACCCCACCGTCGCGCTTGTCGTCGCTGATGATGGTGTCATCGATGCCGGGTGTTTCCGGGAACGTGGTGGCTGCGATCCCGGCTGTCGCGGTGGTGATGTTGGCGGCTACGTCGTGTTCGCTTCCGATGAGTTGTGCCGCGCGTTGACGGATGTCAGCGGCGAGTGTTTGGGCTTGGGCGTGCCGAGCCGCCTGTTGCGCTGCGCTGCGGCTGGTTCGGGTATCGGTGACCGAGAAGTCTTCTCCGACAGCGAAACCGGCGTTGTGGGCGTCCTCGACCGCATAGATGACCCGGCGCTGGGCGGCACCAATCATTCCGGCGCCGTCGCGGGCGATCGTGCTCGCTTGGCGTAGCTGATCGGCTTTGGCGCTGACGACCGCGAGGTCAGCACCGGTTCGGGAGCGCAGCGCATCACCCCCGGCGCCCTGCCAGGTGACGGTGTGCGATTGGTTGCGCATCTGCAGGAACACGTCTTCCCACTGATCGGCGGTCGTGGTCCAGTAGGTGGCCGCGTCGACGAGGTGCTCAGTGCTCCAGGCCCGGACCTGAGAAAGGGTCGCCACCATCTAGACCAACCGGGGTACCACGTCGGCCATCTCGGTCGCTGCGGTTGCTTCATTGGCGACATACCCGGCGGCACCCGCCGCTACCACCGCCGTTGTCGCTTGGACGCGAGCGATCAACGCCACCGCGGCAAGGCTGACCCCCGCGTGCGCACTACCCACGGCAGCCGTCGTCGGTTGAAACGGCAGGCCTGGCGAGGGTGGTTGCAGGCCCGCGAGCTCAGCGCTTCCCGCACTCCATTGGCTGGCCATGGCCTCGAGCTGGCCGACATCGATCTGGAGCTGACCGGGTTGCATCCTCCGGAGTCTAGGTGGTGGGCCAAGGGAAGCAATTCACCGCGAGCGGGGTTCCATAGCGCCACGGCCTCGCGAACGGGCCTCAGAAGACGAAGCGGGTGCAGTCCTTCGGAAACTGGAACCAAGCCAGCGCCCGCTTGGGAGTGATCAGCCGCAGTCCACCCCCCTCGGCATCGGCCCACGAATCTGGCCCTGGCGCGTAGTCGGGGTGGTACTTGCTAAAAGCAGTCGCCAGCCGAGCGCCGAGATCGGCGGGATCCGCGCGTGTCGCCGCGGAGACTCCCTCGACAATCACTACCTCGGTGGCACTCTCGAGAGTCAGCGTGCAGGCGGGGTTGTGGTGCAGATTGCGCACGTGGCGCGTCGTCGGCGCTCCGTCGTAGTAGAACCGCCCGTCGAGCCACACACCCCAACGCGGCACACAGTGTGGGGTTCCGTCCGGGCGGACGGTCGCCAGCCAGTAATGCAGCGACGCACGCAGCCGCTGTTCGACTTCGTCCCAGCGCAGCAGCCCCTCTTCCGTTCGAGGCAGCCCGTACCCGTCAGGCATGGTGGGACGTGCACGGTGGTGCGGTTCCATCGCCACGCGGGCAGCCTAGCGCCAGCGTCCGACGTGCCCTCAGTGGCTGTGTCAGCTCTTGAGGGACTGTCGTTGTTGGGCGCGAAGCCAGCGCTGTTCGGCTTGGTTGGTGGCCAGGGCGGCGGCTCGGTCGAAGGCTTTCGCTGCGAGTTCGGGTTGGTGGTTGCGTCGCAGGAGATCGGCGTGGGCCGCGTGCCAGCGATGGAAGGTGTCCAGTGGCGGGTCAGGGGGAGGCAGCGCGGCGAGTCCCTGGGCCGGTCCATAGGCCATGCCGATCGCGATCGCACGTCCGATCGCGTTGGTGGGTGTGTTGGCGATGGCGAGAAGCTGGTCGTAGAGGACCACAATCTGGTCCCAGTCGGTGTCGGCGGGCGTGGGGCTGATGCTGTGGAGAGCGCTGATGGCGGCCTGAATTTGGAAGGGTCCGGGTCGATGTTGGCGCAGAGCCCGGTGGAGGAGCTGGTCGCCGCGATCGGTCAGGGCGCGGCTCCACAGGGTGCGGTCTTGCTGTTCGAGGGTCACGAGGTCGCCTTGGGCGTCGACGCGGGCGGGAGCGCGCGTTTCGTGAAACAGCAGCAGCGCGTGGCAACCCAGCGCTTCGGGTTCGTCGGGTAGATGGTCGCTGACGACGGCGGCGAGTCCGATGGCTTGGTGGCGCAGGCTGTCGCGGACCGGGTCCTGGGTGTGAGGTGTGTAGCCCTCGTTGTAGACGAGGGTGATGACGTCGAGCACGGCGGCAAGCCGGTCCGGGAGTTCGTGGTGGTCGGGCACTCGATAGCTGATGGCAGCGTCACGAATCTTGGCCTTCGCCCGGGTGATTCGGGCCTGCATGGCGGTCTCCCTGACGAGGAACGCGGCGGCGATCTCGCGGCTCGTCAGCCCCGCCACGGTACGCAGCGTGAGGGCGACGGCATCCTTGCGGTCCAGCGCGGGGTGACAGCAGGTGAAGATCAACCGAAGTCGTTCGTCGGGAATTTCTTCGTCGGCGAGGACCTCGTCGAGGACAACGTCGCCCAGTGCGTCCGGTCGCCAGTGCTGCGCCACGATGTGGTCGTGCCGCGCATGGCGGCGGAGTCGGTCGATGGCGCGATTGCGAGCCGTGGTGATGATCCAGGCGGTCGGGTTGGTGGGTGCTCCGCGGGTGGGCCAGGTGCGTAGCGCCTCGGCGAATGCGTCCTGGACGCAGTCTTCGGCCAGGTCGAGGTCACGAAGGTCGCCTGTCAAGATCGCGAGGATCTTTCCGCGATCGGCCGCGAACGCGGCTTCGACCAAAGCTCGGGTTCCCTGTTCGGGTTCAGCGTCTCGATTCATGGTCGGTCAGTACTTGTTCGTAGTCGAACACGGGGCGAATCTCGACGGTACCGGTTCGGGCACCGGGGATGCGGGCCGCGACTGCGATGGCTTCGTCGAGGTCGCGACAGTCCACCAGGTAGTAGCCGGCGACCTGCTCGGCTGTCTCTGCGAGCGGTCCGTCGACAACGAGCGCGTCGTCGTCGCGGACTCTGACTTGGGTCGTCATCGTCCCGGGATGTAGCGCTTGTCCGCCCAGCCAGATCCCTTCGGCTTGCAGTTCGTCCTTCACCCGCTTGTAGGCCGCGAACTCCGCGAGCATGTCGCTCTCGGCGGGAGGTGGTGGTGGGTCGCCGGTCGCGGCGGGGAGGTGCAGTAGCAGAACGTATTTCATGAGCCACATCCTGGATCGCTGGTTTCGCCGACGATCCACAGGAATTCATGAATCCCGGTCGGGCCGAGGAACTTGAACTGCTTACGCAACGCCGTGACGCGATCGGCGTCGCTGGGATGCGACTTGAGCCAGACGCCGAACCCGGGATCGGCGTCAAGGTCCAGCAGCGTGTTGGCGTTGGCGATGATCGCTTCGATCTTGCGTCGGTTGCGGATCACTCGCGCGTCGTTGCAGAGCCGGTCGACGTCCGTGGGGTTATAGGCGGCCACGGACGCGCAGTCGAAGTGGTCGAAGGCGTCGCTGATGTCAGCCCACTTTGCGTCGACCACGCTGCGCCCCATACCCGATTGGAACACCATCCGGGACATCGCCGCCAGGTAGTCATCGACCCCGCCGACGGAGATCTGTTCGGGTGCCTCGTGTAACGCCATGGGGTTCTCCTTCCGAGTTCGGTGGGTAGTGATTGGCGACGGCGACACGACCCCGGACGGGCAGGCCGCCGGTCACGCCACGCTCTACATGTCGAGGCAGGCGGATATTTCAACCGCGCCACCAGCGGCCAGGACGGGATTGGTCCCGGCCAAGGCCACGGCCGCGTCGAGATCATCCGCGGTGAGAATCGAATACCCGGTAGCGCCCGTGGCGGGCAGGCCCGCGCCGGCGCTGTCGATTCGGCGTCGGTCTCCGAACGCGTTGCCAGGGTCGACGAGCGCGTCGCCGAGATCGCGGAACCAGGAGTTCCATGCCTGCATCATCGCCTCCATCTCCCGCGTCGTCTCGGGCATCTGGGCGCCGCCGCCGTAGGTCAGGTGGTATTTGGGCATTGCGGAACTCCTTCGTTCGAATGTCGGGGTATCGGCGTGGCACCGACCTCACATGACGAATGAACAGAGCTCAGATCGACACCACCGACGGTAGAATCCGATTCCGCGGCTACTCCAGCGCCGTCGCCGACGGCGAACAACCGGTTAAGACGTTGCCGTGCCTTGTGTTCCGGCCAGCGTCGCAAACACCGGCAATTCTGATCCATGCGTGAACACGAAAGTTAATGCGCCACCGATCGCAGCGTCCTGCCGCGAAGCACCGCGATCATGCCCGCCGCCGATACCAGCGCCCACACACCCTCCAGCAAGAGGAATCCCCATTGGGCCTCCAGCACCGCCTCCACTGACAGCACCGAGGACCCGATGAGGTTCAATGCCAGATAGATCTTCGACCGCGGGTCCCACCAGCCGCGCTGCGCGGCCGCGAAAGCGATGAGAACCAGCAGCGAACCGATGACTTGCACCACCTGCCCCATGACGACTCTCCTCCTTCAGGAGCGTCGTCTTAGCAGTCCGGGTACGGCGCACATCTCGTCCGGAGCCGCGTCACAGTCATCGCGGCTGCCATCCATGATCGCACATCCGGCGGCGGGCAGATTCCCACAGTCAGCCGCGGTTGGGTCCCCGAACGATCCACACCACCCGATAGGAGCCGGCGGCGGTCACCCAACCGAACTGCCGCGAATCGACAACACCGGGGGCATCGGGGTTGTCCGAGCAGGCCTCGAACGCTGCATGCCGACCGGCGCCGCGCACGTTGCCAACCCGCTTGACCAGCCATCGGGACGGCAACCGCGGGTCGCGAAACAGCCGAATCTGGCCGGGCCGCGGAGTGCTGCTGCGCAGCACCAGCAACCCGTCGCCCGGGACCAGCGTCGGCCGCATTGAGTCCTCGGCTACTCTGAACCGGCGCAGCGGCCAACCTGGGGGTGAATAACCGCGACCCATCCAGGAAGTATAGATTCGCCGTATGCTGCACCGATTTTTCTCCCACGCTCCTATTGCCCACGCTCACTGCGACTTGTACTGCGGCGTCTACGATCCCGCGCAAGCCAAGATCGAGGCGCTCTCGTGCCTCAAGACCGTCCAGAAGTACCACGATTCCAGCGATGACCACTTCCGCACCCGCTGCGTCAATGTCAAGGAGCAGCGCGCCGAGGAGGTCAAGCAACATCTCATGGTGTTGTGGGCGGATTTCTTCACCAAGGCGCACTTCGAACAATTCCCGAATCTGCACCAGTTGTTCTGGGAGGCCATCCACCAGGCCGGTGACGTCAAGAAGTCCACTGAGGTCGCCGATTGCGAGAAGCTGCTGGAGCTCATCGACGAGATCGCCGGCGTGTTCTGGCAGACCGAGAAAGCCAAGGGCATGGGCGTCTACCCGCCCGCGGCCTGACGCCCACTGGTCGGTTTGGTCTCCGGCCGCGAGGTAGTCGCGGTCGAGTAGTTGGCAGCCAGCACGAAAGTTGTTGTGCTGCAGGTCTGCTGTATACGCGGCGCCGCACCGTGAGTGGTGGTTGCCGGGCCGGCTAGCGACTCGGCGGGTTCTTGCGGAACGAGTCGTCCGGAGTGCCGGTGAAGCAACCCAGCACATAGGGATAGCTGTCGGTCACGACGTAACCGTAGACCCCCTCCTGCGTCATCCCGTTGCACGCGTCCAGGTCCCCTGAGCCGGCAACATAGTCAAAATCGTCGATGAACGTACCGTCGAAAGTGCCGCCCGGGCCACCGGGCCGCGTGCCAGTCTTGAGCTGGTAGCTGGAGGTCGCTTGGCGGACCCCGTCGCCATCGGCGATATAGCTGCCGAAGATCGGGAACCCGTCGGCGGCGAACCCGATGACCGGCGAAGGTTGGGCGGGGTTGTCCTCGTCGAACAGCGCCATCGGGTTGCCGTGGTAGTGGTAGCTTCCGTTGGGCTGGGTGTGGGCATGGTGCTCGTCAAGGCCAAAAGTGTTCGGCGCCATGGGATTATAGCGATAGGGCGTGTTGAGGTTGAAGCATCCGATGTTGCCGTCACCGACACCGAAACAGCCCGCCGCGAGTAGGTCCACTTTGACGCCGTTGAGAAGCACGGCGTTGTCGTACTGCAGACTGAGCGCCGTCGTGGTGGCGGCAGCTGTCGGGGTCGCGGTGATCGTGTAGCTCTGCTCCTGTTCGCTAAACGGTGTCGCGAAGTGGCCGGTGGCATTGAAGTCGTGGTTGGGCACCGCGTTGGAGGCGATGGTGCACCGCGAGCCGTTGGCGCTCACTTCGACGGCGGCGTTGTATGTCTCGCGGCGTTGCACGTCGGTCGCCGTGGCCGAATATGCCGCCGCGTAATCGGCGCAGTTGGCTGCGCGGCTGGTCAGGATCGCATCGGTGATGTCAATGTTCTCATCCTCCTCCTGTGTGCACCCGGCGGTGAGCACGAGAGTTGCCAGCGCGCACCCGATGGCTCCGAGCGATAGCGTCGAGCGTCGCAACCGCGACGGGCGTGGGTTTTTTCCATCCTGTGGCACGGAGATCTCCTGAAACGATGTGTCGTTAGGTAGTCAACACCCTAGCGAGAGTCCTCGTCGGCGATGCAGATGCGGCATGAATAGCCCGTGCCCGGCCCTGGCGCGCGCGTTCGCTGACCCATCAAGGATCCTGCTCTTGACCATTTCGCACTATCAACTCCTGTGGGCAAAAGGTTGTTGCCTGGTCCACTGATCGTGCTTCGAACGCTCGGATTGACGCGTGGACGGCGCCCTTTATTTCACTCGGACTCGTGATTCTTGGTGGCGCCGCCCGGCGGCTGGGACAGGGGCTAGGACAGCAGTTGGCGTGCGTACCAGTCGGTGGAGTCGGTGACGCCGGGCAGGGCGAGAAAATATCCACCCCCGAACGGTTGGACGTAGTCGACGAGGGGTTCGTCGATCAGCCGCGTTTGGATTGCCTCGAACTGGCGACGGATGTCTTGTTGGAACGCGACGAAGATGTGCCCGGCCGCAATGTTGCCGTTGGGGTCGACGCCCAGGTCGTAGTTATAGGAGCGCCGCACGATGCGCTGATTGGCGGTGTCGGGTGTGCGGGGGTTGGCCAGGCGAATGTGCGCGTCCAACGGGATGATCCGGCCGTCGGGATCTGCTCCGTAGTCGGGGGTGTCGTTCTCGACGTTGCCGTCCAGCGGTGCGCCCGAGTCGCGGCGGCGACCGAATATGCCTTCTTGTTCGTTGATCGATATTCGATCCCAGAATTCGACCAGCATTCGGATCAGCCGAACCACCTGGTAGCTGCCGCCGTGGGTCCACGCCGGCTCGGCGGGATCGTCGACCCAGATCAGCTGCTGCGATTCGGCATTGGTGGGATTGGCGGTGCCGTCCTTGAATCCCAACAGATTTCGGGGCGTGCCCGTCGGCCTGGGCGGTGAGTTGTACCCCTGAATCTTCCAGCGGACTTGCATTCCCGCTCGGGTGTGCCGGGTGATGTCACGAATGGCATGGTGGATGGTGTCGGGGTTGTTGGCGCATAGCTGGACGAGGAGGTCGCCGCCGGTCCATGCCGGGTCCGGAAAGTCGTTGGGGAACACTGTCATCGGGGTAAGCCGCAGCGGAGCAAGTTTCTTCAGGCCAAAACGGTCATCGAACAGGCTCGATCCCACCGCGACCGTGACCGTGAGACCATCGGAAGGTATGGCGCCACCGAGCACCGCGCTGTCCAACGGTGGCCCGCCGACCCCGGTGTCGGTGACGGGTCCACCGCGGGTCAGCATCCGCGCACGGTCGGTCAGGGTCTTCAGCAACGCAATCAACTCGCCGCGGGTCTTGGCAGTGACATCGAAAGCCGTGAACGAAGCGCTCGGTTGCTTGGTGGCGGGTCGTAGGATCCCCGCTTGGTGTTGGCCGTCGAACGGATACGACGACTCCTCCGTCGGCTCGGAGCGCTGGGCGGCGCGGGCGTCGACGCGAGCCCCGCCGATGAGCACGCCGCCGGTGAGGGCGGTACCGGCTGCGCCCACGGCGGCACCCCGAAAGAAGTTACGACGGTCCACATCCATCAAACGGCCCTCTGTTGATCTGATCCACTAGTGATTTGGGGGGACTTCCAGGAGATCGGGCACCACGGCCAGGGTTTCCAGCACCGCACCCAACGCGGCGTTGACATCCTGGCGCTGGGCGGGCGGTACCTGCGCGGGGGCCAGCCACCGTCCGTCCGGTCCTTGGGTGGCGATGAGCGTGGCCGACAGAGTATCCAGCTGGGTGTTGATGGTGGCCACGAGCTTCGGCGACCGCGCGTCGAGCAGCGGGGTCAGCTCGCCGATCAGCGAACGGGTGATATCGATGTCGGCCATAGTTGCCGGGTAGGCAAACCCGCCGCCGAGATCGTCGATACCTGAGAGGTGATCGCGCTGCGCGTCTTCGAGGATCTCGTGGGCCCGGATCGGGAGGTTGGTGGGATCGCCCGCGAGGTCCTCGCGGCGAAGGTTCTTTCGGACTACGGCGATATCGGCGAGGAGCCGATCGGCGATCGGTACCAGGCCAGCCGGGTCTTGGTCGTGATAGATGCCGTACTCCAGGCGGTGCAGGCCGGTGAAGTCGTCGTCGTCGACCCCGCCCGGCAGACCCCAGGGAAGCCCGGAGACGGCCTTTCCGAGATCGCCGAAGCTGTTGTACGAGGCGCCGACGCGTTCCCAATTCATCTGCGCAGCAAGCAGATTTACCTTGGCTCCGGCAAGGTCGTCGGCGGCAAGGTCGTTGCGAAGCGCAATAGCGTTGTCAGCCAACGCATCCAGTGCCGCGGCGGCGATATTCTGATACTGCGCGTTGGGGCCGGCCAAGTCGTCGAGCGAGACGGGCAGGATCGCCTGCGCAGCGGTTATCGAGGTCGCCGCGGTGACGCGGACCGCGGCCGACGACATCACCGGCCGACCGGACAGGCGGCACGTGAACGCGTACTCGCCGGCACCGAGCGTCACGGTCATCGACGCGGTCGTCGCCGGCGCGAGCGTCTCGATCTCGGCTACGACCCCGCCAGTGCTGTCCACCAGGTTGATCTCCCCGGCTCGGCCCGACTTGTTGTGCACCTGAAAGGTGCGGGTGCCGCCGCTGGTCGCAGCCCACTCCTTGGCGCAATCGTGATCGGTGACCGATACCCGGATATCGCCGGTGGAGTGCGACCTGGGCACCAGGGTGATGATCAGGGCTGCCACCGCCACCGGGGTCAGGACCAGCGCTGCCGCCGTCGGCCACATGTACCCGGCAAGTAGGCGCTCCCATCGGCTGGGTCCCGCTTCGTTGGCGGGGGTGTCTGCCGGAACGGGTGTGGTTCGGGCCGAGGAGACGAACGCGGCAACCGTGACCGCCGTGTAGGCCACCCACGCGGTGACCTGCAGCACGGTCATCCTGACCGACAAATTGGTGATGCCCGATACCAACGACAGCCACCAGACGTTCGGGTCGACGCGCCCAGTCAAGTCGAAAGCCAGCCAGCTGTTGCCCGGCAGCCACCCGGCTTCCTGCAAGTCGCCCAGACTGTAGGACAGGATGCCCGCGGCGATGATGATCAACGCCACCCCGGTGATCGTGAAGAACTTGGCGAGATTCAGCCTGATCGCCCGGTTGTAGAGCAGCCAGCACAGCGCCACCGCCAGCGCTATGCCTACCGCCGCGCCGATCAGCGGGCTCACCGTCGACCCGGACGCTTTGACCGCCGTCCAGATGAACAGCGTCGTCTCGAGGCCTTCGCGGCCCACGGCCAGAAACGCGATCAACGTCAGCGCACCCGCACCGATCGTCGCGGCTCTGGCGACGTCGGCTCGCAGTTGACGCGACAGCCCGGGCGCGGCCCGGCGCATCCAGAACACCATCCAGGTGACCAGCCCGACCGCGAGGACCCCCAAGGCCCCGCCAACGCCCTCTTGAACGGCCGTCGACAATTCGGCGGTAGTGAACGTCAGCACCGCGGCGAAGCTGGCCGCCAGGGATACGGCCGCGGCCACCCCGAGCCACACCGGTGCCGCCGAGATGCGCCGATCGGTGGGATTGTGGGTGCGGTACTGGGCGACCGCCGCGAGCAGGATGCTGACCACCAAGCCCGCCTCCAGGCCCTCCCGCACCCCGATCAGCAAGTTGGGAATCGCCTCGGCCCACACCATGGCGACCAAGGTAGGCCGAACCGTGTCGCTCATCAAAGGTGCTGGGCAAGCGACCCCCCGTCGGCGCAGGCGGATGAGTGGGGACTCGAGGTTTCCCAGCCACGCTTGGGCGTGTCTCGCTCTCCGGTCGATCCACTGTGGTACCCCTACATCTAGTGATCGGAATGGTGCAATGCCCTACATCTTGTGGCCATGCATCGTGTGACACGTCCGAGTGAAAGTGAATCTGGGTGCGATCGGAAGGAGAGCTGGTGACCACTGTCGTCGCAGCACCACTGGAGGCCATCAACTGGAACGCGGTGACCGATCAGAAGGACATCGACGTATGGAACCGGCTCACGGCTAACTTCTGGCTGCCCGAGAAGGTGCCGCTGTCCAATGATCTGCCCAGCTGGCACACCCTCAACGAGGCCCAACAACAACTGACCGTGCGAGTCTTCACCGGGCTGACATTGCTCGACACCATGCAGGGCACGGTCGGATGCATTGAGATGCTTGCTGATTCAGCTACGCCGCACGAAGAAGCCGTCTACACCAACATGGCGTTCATGGAGTCGGTGCACGCCAAGAGCTACAGCTCGATCTTTTCCACCTTGTGCTCGACACGGGAGATTACCGACGCGTTCGCCTGGTCCCGCTCCAACGAGTTCTTGCAGCGCAAAGCGCGGATCGTGCACGACTACTACCGGGGTGACGACGCCCTCAAGAAGAAAATCAGCTCGGTCATGCTCGAATCGTTCATGTTCTACAGCGGCTTCTATCTGCCGCTGCACTGGTCGGCGCATTCCATCCTCACCAATACCGCGGACATCATCCGCCTGATCATCCGCGACGAAGCCGTCCACGGCCACTACATCGGCTACAAGTTCCAGCGCTGCTACCGCACGGAATCGCCTGGGCGGCAAGATGAATTGCGGGAGTTCGCTTACTCGATGCTCACCGATCTCTACGACAACGAGGTCGACTACGCTCACGATCTCTACGATCCACTGGACATGACTGCGCCGGTGTTGCCCTACATGCGCTACAACGCCAACAAGGCCCTCGTCAACCTCGGGTTCGAGCCACTGTTCCCCCGAGACGACTGTCAGGTCCCCGCCGAGATTCTCTCCGCCCTGGATCCGGGCGCCGCCGAGAACCACGACTTCTTCTCCGGAAGCGGCAACGCCTACATCATCGGCACCGCCGTCGACACCACCGACGACGACTGGACATGGTGACGGCCGGTCTGCCTCGGCAGACGTCCAGACGGCCGTAGGATATCGACAACGGCGTCGACACGGCGGGCCAGCCCGTCCCAGCCTCGCCGGAGCCCACCATGATCAACCGCGGGCGGTCGCCCGCAGAAACCGGCTTATCAACGATGAGGCCACCACGCCCCACCGGCAGCGTTACGACACCCCGGGCGAGCCTGCGCCAACCGCGGCCCCGGGTGCTTCGGAGCGCTGCCGCCGGCATAGCCCGGTCGGCGTCGATCCTCGGATGTGCGGCGGTCGTGATGACGGCATGCTCGGCCCAAGTGACGTCGGTGGAGGCATCCGACGAGCCCGAGTCCCGTGTCGATACGTTGATTGTCAGCGTCGAAGACGTGCGCAACATCGCCAACAACGAGGCGCTGGCCGCGCACTCGCACTCGGACTTGCGCACGCCGCCGCCCACTGACACCGACGCTCCGGGCCCGTGCCGGGCGGCCGGAATCAGCGACTTTACCTTCGGCACCGGTTGGTTGGAGTTCCGCAGCGCCGGCTATCACGATGTCACCGACGATATGAGCCCGGGCTTGCCCGCCATGATCGAGACGGTCAGTCAGGCGGTTGCGGTGTATCCGGACGCCAGTATGGCGCGCGGCCTGCTCCATCAGTTGGAGTCGTCGCTGCGGGAGTGTGCGGGGTTGCGCGACCCCAGTTACGAATTCACGCTGGATAAACCGGATGCTTCCACCGTGCGGCTCAGTGCTGACGGTTGGAGCCACGTGTATCGCGAGAAATCTGCGGTATTGATGTCGGTCGGTGTACTGGGTCTTGAGCCGGCCGAAGAGATCGCGAACACCGTTCTGCAGATCATTACCGATCGGGTCGAGGACTAGAACCAGCGGACTATGTCGCGTTGGGGGAGTCCGCTGCCAGCCCCGAGCCCGCCGACCGGCGACAATGGGCGGATGCGTTCTCTGCGGCAGTGTCTTCTGCTCATGGTCGTGGTGGCGTCCGTCGCGTCGGCGGCGGCGTTGATCGTGTCCTGCGACGCGACGTCGGCCTCGCCGGGGGCGTCCCCGAATTCCGGGGGTGCCTCGGCGTTGTCAGTCCGGCCTGTTCGCACCACCGCCCCGTCCGTCCCCGGAGTGCCCCCGGTCGGAGCTGCCGCGCGCGCAGCAGGATTCGTCGACGTCCGCAGCGTGGTTCCCGACGCGGTCATCGATCTGCGCTACGCGACAGCCAACAACTTCACCGGCACCGTTCTGTATCCGGCCAACGCTCGGTGTCTCGTGCACGAATCCCTGGCTCGAGGCCTGGTGCCGGCGGCGGCATCGCTACGACCCCTGGGGCAGGTGCTGGTCTTCTGGGACTGCTACCGGCCGCACGACGTTCAAGTCAGAATGTTTGAGGTGGTACCGAACCCCGCCTGGGTGGCGCGGCCCGGACGGTACGCGCGGAGCCACGAGTCGGGGCGCTCGGTTGATGTGACAATGGCAACCGCGCAGGGGAGTTGCCCGCCGCAGCGGCGGTTGGGCCAACTGTGCCTGGCGGACATGGGTACCGACTTCGACGACTTCTCGCCGCGGGCAAAGGCTTTCGCCACGCAAGGGGTGAGTGCCGATGCGCAGGCCAACCGCGCGCGGCTGCGCGCCGCGATGAACTCCGGTGGTTTGAGCGTGTATTCCGGTGAGTGGTGGCATTTCGACGGCCCCGGTGCCGGTGTCGATCGACCGATCCTCAACGTGCCGGTCAATTGACGAGTGTGTCTCACTATGCGAGACATTTGTTTCTCAATATGAACCCCCGGCGTAGTGTGGACATCGGGGGATGCACGTCAACCGCGAGGAGTCGAACCGTGGACCACCAGCCCCAGGCCACCTACACCCATGGTCACCACGAGTCCGTGGTGGCGTCGCACCGCTGGCGTACAGCCGAGAACTCCGCGGGCTACCTGCTGGCCCAGCTACATCCCGGCATGTCCGTGCTCGACGTCGGCTGTGGACCAGGAACCATCACGGTCGACATCGCCGCACGGGTCGCGCCCGGTCGGGTGACCGCGATCGAACCCGCCGAAGACGTGCTGGATCTGGCCCGCGCCGAGGCACACGCACGCCAGCAATCCAACATCTGCTTCGTCACCTCCGACGTGCACGCGCTGGACTTTCCCGACGACACCTTCGACGTCGTCCACGCCCACCAGGTGCTGCAGCATGTCGCGGATCCGGTGCTGGCACTGCGCGAGATGAGGCGGGTGTGTTCCCCCGGCGGGATCGTCGCGGCCCGCGACGCCGACTACGCGGGATTCATCTGGTATCCGCGGCTACCCGGTCTGGATCGGTGGCTGGACCTCTACCACAAGGCAGCTCGCGCCAACGGTGGTGAACCCGACGCCGGTCGACACCTGCTGTCCTGGGCGCGCAAGGCAGGATTCGACGACATCACACCCACTGGCGCCATCTGGTGTTTCGCAACGCCGCAGGACCGACAGTGGTGGGGCGAAACCTGGGCGGACCGAGTCCTTCGGTCGAACCTGGCACGCCAGACGGTGGATGCGGGGGAGGCCACAATGGCTCAGCTGCAAGAGATTTCGGCGGCCTGGCGGTCCTGGGTTGCCGACGCAGATGGCTGGATGGCCATCCCGCATGGAGAAATCCTCTGCCGGGCCTAGACCTGAGGGGCAGTCGGAAACCCGCCGCGCAGAGACTCGAAGGCGTCGGCGACCCGCAGCACCGTGACGTCGTCAAATCGCTTGCCCATGATCATCATTCCCGCGGGCAGGCCGTCGACGAGGCCCGCCGGTACCGAGATCGCGGGATGGCCGGTGACGTCCATGGGCGAAGTATTCACCGCCTTTCCGTGTGCGCGGCCCAGCAGCGCGAAATCCTGCGGGCCACCCGCCGGGAGTGTGTTCGCGGTGCCGGGGACGGTGGGCATCACCAATACGTCGTAGTGCTCGAGGGCACGGTCGTAGGCGCGGCGCGCGTGCGGCACCAGATTGCGCGCCTTGGCATAGGATGCTCCGCCCAGCGCTGTGAGGCCGAAGTGCCCGCACAACGCTGTCGCCTTGATAGTGGCGGCGAGCTGATCGGCCTTGACGCGACGCTGACGGGCGAAGTGCGCCATGAGCTCTGGGTCATACAACCCGTCCACGCCGAGTCCATAGCCGTTACCGTCGAGCATCTGGCCGGCGGCGCCGTCAGCAATGATGACGGTGAAGAGATGGAAAGCGTGGCGGTGCCAGGGAACGCTGATTTCGCCGACGGTGCAGCCGATTTCGGTCAGGCGGTGCGCCGCGGACCGAACCAGGTCGTCGGACTCGGGTTGTGACTCCGGCTGGCCGAAGCCCTCGGTGACGATGCCTACCCGCAGACCGGCCACCTCGCCGGTGAGGGCGTCGCGGTAGTTGGGCGCCGCCCGATCCGGTGGCTGGCGGGGATCCTGGCCATCGGGTCCGGCCAGAGCATCAAGCAAGAGCGCGGCGTCGGCAACGGTGCGCGTCATCGGACCCAGGTGGTCGATCGTCCGCTCGATGGGGAATGCCCCGGTGTACGGAACCAGCCCGTGGGTGGGCTTGAGGCCGACGACGCCGCACAGCGATGCCGGGATCCGGATCGAACCGCCCTGGTCGCCGCCGAGGGCGAGGTCTACTTTGCCCGCGGCGAGCAATGCGGCGCTGCCGCTGGACGATCCGCCCGCTTCCCGGGTGAGGTCCCACGGATTGCGTACCGGTCCGGACGCGGATGTGAAGCTGGAACCGGAGCTACACAGATCCTCGCAGACGCTCTTGCCGGCAATGGTTGCCCCGGCGTCGAGCAGTCGCTCGACGACTGTGGCATCGCGGCTGGGGACAAAGCCCTCCACTGCCCGCGATCCGTTCATCATCGGGACTGCGGCGACACAGATATTGTCCTTGATCGCCACCGTGCGGCCCGATAGTGGTCCGTGGGCGGTCTCGTCGGTGTCGCGAACGATGTCGGTAGTGACATACCAAGCGCCGAGCGGATTGTCGCCGGGTTCTGGAAATCGGTAGGACCGCGTGGTGATCTGCGGGCGCGCTAGCTCGTCATACAGCTCGTCGACGGCGTCGTAGGACGCGAGTGCGGCCGTGACGACCCCGTGATAGGCCTGTTCGGTCGCGGCGTCGAAGTGGAAGCCGAAGTGCTGGGCGCCGGCCGCGATGTCGGCCGCCGATGGTCTCGAGACTGCCATGTGAACCTCCGTTGTTGGTCAGCGGCATTTGCCGCCGACCGTGGTGGCGCACCACCTCGTGGCGCAATCAAATATCGTGCAGCCGAAAGAATTCGCGCATCACCTGATCGAACCGGGTCGGCTCTTCGATGAAGGGCAGGTGAGCGGTCGACTCGAAGAACTCGAACTGGGAACCTGCAATGCGTTGGTGCATCTCACGCATGTGCTCGGGCGAACATTCGTCGAACCTGCCAGCTAGGAGCATCGTTGGGACCGTGATCTCGGGCAACCGGTCCAGAATGTCCCAACTGCGGATGTTCCCGATGACACGAAGATCGCTGGGGCCAAACATCGTTTCGAAAATCTCGGTTCCCGCGCTCGCGAACGCTTCCTCGAGTTCACGGGGCCACGGGCGACTGCGGCAGAGATAGGTCTCGTTCCAAGTCCGGATCGCTGCCTGGTACTCCGCCGAATCGGTCGTACCGGCGGCTTCATGGCGGTCAATGGCGGATCGGGTTGCCGAGTCCAACTCGGACTTCAACCGGGCCACGTACTCAGCGAATCTCGGCATGGACGCGGTGCTGTTCGAGATGGTGAGGCTGGCCGCTCCGGATGGCACGTCTAGCACATACTGCTGTGCCAGCATCCCTCCCCAGGAGTTGCCGAAAATGTGGAAGCTGTTCAGGTCAAGAGCGCGCACCACCGCGTCCATCTCGGCCAGCGAGCGCTCCATCGTCCAGAGATCGACGTTCGACGGAGATTCGGAGTTGCCGCAACCAAGCTGATCCCAGAAAACAACCTCGCGCTCATCGGCCAACCGTTCCAGGGAACTCAGGTAGCCGTGTGGTAGGCCCGGGCCGCCGTGCACCACAAGCACCGGCAGACCGGGACCGCCGCCGGCGCGCTTGAACCAGACGTTGCCACCCGGGACCGTGAGCGTCCCTACCTGTCGAGTCATGCCCCCAGCCAACCATCTCTGGCTCCGTTCGTCAGTGGCGGCTGCGAGGCATGCGGCAGGATCTATGAGTACGGTATTCCGGTGGCGAAGACCATCGACGTAGAACTGGTTCGCGTGCGCGAACGCCACCGGTCGCGCTCTTATCAGATCGTGTCGGTACTTCGACTCGGCGTCCTGGCGTTCATGGTGGGCGCCATGCTCCTGGGGACCGCCCAACACGAATGGGCACGGCAAACCGCGTTGGTCGGCTTGTACGGATTCGCCGCGGTGTGCGCTCTGGTGCTGGCTTCTCCGCGAGCCCGGAGCCGGATCGGCGGGGGCCGATTGGGGCGAGTGGGCCGATGGGAACCGTTGGCCTTCATCGCCATCGACCTGGTGGCATTGACGGCATTTCAACTGCTGTCCACTGCCGGGATCTATCCATTGCTGATCATGACCTTGCTGCCGGTCCTCGTGGGTGTCGATGTCTCGGCGCGTCGAGCGGCGTTGGTGCTGGCGTTAACCCTCGTCGGATTCGCCCTCGCTGGAGTTCATGACGAAGTGCTTCTGGGCGAGGCGGATTGGCGGCATACCCTTTTTCTGTTCGCCCTCTACACGTTTCTGTGCGCAACGGCGTTGGTGGTGGTCAGCATCGAGGAGCGGCATGTGCGTTCCGTCGCCGGCCTCAGCGCGCTGCGGGAGGAGCTGCTGGCTCACACGATGACCGCATCGGAGGTGATGCAGCGTCGGATCTCGGAAGCCATTCATGATGGGCCACTGCAAGACGTGCTGGCAGCACGCCAGGACCTTATCGAGCTGGACGCGGCGTTTCCCGGTGACGAGCGAGTCCAGCACGCCATGGCCGGGCTGCAGGCCGCTTCGGAGCACCTGCGGCAGGCCACTTTTGAGCTGCATCCCGCTGTTCTCGAACAGGTAGGGTTGGGCGCCGCCGTCGAGCAACTGGCGGCTTTCACGGCGCAGCGTTCGGGTATCGCGATTTCGACCGACATCGACTACCCCATTCGCAGCGCGATCGACCCCATCATGTTCGGCGTGGTGCGCGAGCTGTTGTCCAATGTGGCGCAGCATTCACGGGCTCGCCACGCTGCTGTGCGACTGGCGATCACCGACGGGATGTGCGTGGCGAACGTGGCCGATGACGGTGTCGGCGTCACTGGGGACACGATGGCGCGCCGTCTGGGTGAGGGCCACATTGGCTTGGCGTCGCATCGCGCCCGCGTCGATGCGGCCGGTGGCACGTTCGTCTTCCTGGAAGCGCCTGCGGGTACGCATGTTCGGGTGGCGCTGCCCTTGAAACGCTGAACGCCACGAGGCTGGTTGAGCAGTCCTTTGGGGCTGCCGCCAGGCCGATACTCGGCTGCGCTCCGCACGAACGACGACGGTACTCAGAGGCCGCCGGCGCCGCCGGTGCCGGCGGTGCCGCCGGTGCCGCCGTCGCCACCGGTGGTGCCGACGCCGCTCGTGCCGCTGCCTCCCGAGCCACCACTGCTGCCGGGGTCACCGGGGTCACCAGTCCAGCCGGCGCCGCCTTTACCGCCGTCGCCGCCGTCGCCGCCGGCGCCGCCGGTCCCGCCGGAGCCGGCTCCGGTGCCGGTGCCGCCCGCGCCGCCTTTACCGCCGACGGCGCCGTCGCCGCCGGTGCCGCCGGACGCGATAGGCACTCCGGGTTCGGCTTCGCCACCTTCGCCGCCAGTGCCACCGGTGCCGCCCTTGCCGCCGTCACCGCCGTCACCGTTGCCGCCAGCACCCGCGTTGCCGCCCGCACCGCCGGCACCGGCCGCACCGCCCATGCCGCCGTCGCCGCCGTCACCGCCTGAACCACCAACCCGGGGGTCGCCGATGCCGCCCTTGCCGCCGTCGCCGCCGATACCACCCTCGCCGCCGTCGCCGCCGCCGCTGCCGCCGGTGCCGCCGGTGCCGCCGGTGCCGGCCGCGCCTCCGGTGCCGCCGGGGCCGCCGATCTCGCCGCCATCGCCTCCGGTGCCGCCGTCGCCGGCCGCGCCGCCTTTGCCGCCGGTTCCGCCACCGTTGGTGCCGTCGCCGGCGCCGCCGGTTCCGCCGGTCCCACCATCGCCGCCGGCTCCGCCGACGCCGCCGGGGGCGTTGCTGGTCGGGCCGTGGCCGCCCTTGCCGCCATCGCCTCCGATCCCGCCTTCGCCGCCGGTGCCGCCGGTACCGATCGCGCCCGCGGTAGAGCCGCTGCCGCCTTGGCCGGCCGCGCCGCCGGTACCGCCCTGGCCGCCTGTGCCGCCGTCACCCCCCGCCTTCGCAGTGATGCCCTTGCCGTTGCTGCCATCGCCGCCGTCGCCGCCGGTGCCGCCGTCGCCGCCGGTGCCGCCTTGGCCGCCGACGCCTTGGGTGCCGCCCATGCCCACACCGGCGGCGCCGCCTTTACCGCCGTCGCCGCCGGCGCCGCCGGCCGCGCCTTGACCGCCGTCGCCGCCGTCGCCGCCGTTGCCCTTGCCGGCCGCGCCGGCTTTGCCGGTGCCGCCGTCGCCGCCGGTGCCGCCTTGGCCGCCGGTGCCGCCATCACCCGCGCTGCCGTCGGTGCCGGCGACCGAGCCGGTGCCGCCGAGGCCGGCGTCGCCGCCGGTGCCGCCGACGCCGCCTTTACCGCCGGCCCCGCCCGCGACGCCGTCGTTGGCGCTGTTATCGGTGCCGGCACCGCCGGTGCCGCCTTGGCCGCCGGTGCCGCCGTCGCCGCCCGCGCCGCCGGCACCCTGGGTGCCGCCGGCACCGAGGCCGGTCGCCCCGCCGGCGCCGCCGGTGCCGCCGGCACCGCCGGCCGCGCCCTGGCCGCCGTCGCCGCCATCGGCAGCACCCACGGTGCCCGCACCACCGGCACCGCCGGTGCCACCCGCACCGCCGGTGCCACCATCACCCGCGCTGCCGTCGGTGCCGGCGACCGAGCCGGTGCCGCCGAGGCCGGCGTCGCCGCCGGTGCCGCCGACGCCGCCTTTACCGCCGGCCCCGCCCGCGACGCCGTCGTTGGCGCTGTTATCGGTGCCGGCACCCCCAGCACCGCCTTGGCCGCCGGTGCCGCCGTCGCCGCCCGCGCCGCCGACACCCTGGGTGCCGCCGGCACCGAGGCCGGTCGCCCCGCCGGCGCCGCCGGCCCCGCCGGCACCGCCGGCCGCGCCCTGGCCGCCGTCGCCGCCATCGGCAGCACCCACGGTGCCCGCACCACCGGCACCGCCGGTGCCACCCGCACCGCCGGTGCCACCATCACCCGCGCTGCCGTCGGTGCCGGCGACCGAGCCGGTGCCGCCGAGGCCGGCGTCGCCGCCGGTGCCGCCGACGCCGCCTTTACCGCCGGCCCCGCCCGCGACGCCGTCGTTGGCGCTGTTATCGGTGCCGGCACCCCCAGCACCGCCTTGGCCGCCGGTGCCGCCGTCGCCGCCCGCGCCACCGACACCCTGGGTGCCGCCGGCACCGAGGCCGGTCGCCCCGCCGGCGCCGCCGGTGCCGCCGGCACCGCCGGCCGCGCCCTGGCCGCCGTCGCCGCCATCGGCAGCACCCACGGTGCCCGCACCACCGGCACCACCGGTGCCACCGATACCGCCGGTGCCACCATCACCCGCCGACCCATCAACACCCGCCGCCGAGCCGGTGCCGCCGAGGCCGGCGTCGCCGCCGGTGCCGCCGACGCCGCCTTTACCGCCGGCCCCGCCCGCGACGCCGTCGTTGGCGCTGTTATCGGTGCCGGCACCCCCAGCACCGCCTTGGCCGCCGGTGCCGCCGTCGCCGCCCGCGCCGCCGACACCCTGGGTGCCGCCGGCACCGAGGCCGGTCGCCCCGCCGGCGCCGCCGGCCCCGCCGGCACCGCCGGCCGCGCCCTGGCCGCCGTCGCCGCCATCGGCAGCACCCACGGTGCCCGCACCACCGGCACCGCCGGTGCCACCGATACCGCCGGTGCCACCATCACCCGCCGACCCATCAACACCCGCCGCCGAGCCGGTGCCGCCGAGGCCGGCGTCGCCGCCGGTGCCGCCGACGCCGCCTTTACCGCCGGCCCCGCCCGCGACGCCGTCGTTGGCGCTGTTATCGGTGCCGGCACCCCCAGCACCGCCTTGGCCGCCGGTGCCGCCGTCGCCGCCCGCGCCGCCGACACCCTGGGTGCCGCCGGCACCGAGGCCGGTCGCCCCGCCGGCGCCGCCGGTGCCGCCGGCACCGCCGGCCGCGCCCTGGCCGCCGTCGCCGCCATCGGCAGCACCCACGGTGCCCGCACCACCGGCACCGCCGGTGCCACCGATACCGCCGGTGCCACCATCACCCGCGCTGCCGTCGGTGCCGGCGACCGAGCCGGTGCCGCCGAGGCCGGCGTCGCCGCCGGTGCCGCCGACGCCGCCTTTCCCGCCGGCCCCGCCCGCGACGCCGTCGTTGGCGCTGTTATCGGTGCCGGCACCCCCAGCACCGCCTTGGCCGCCGGTGCCGCCGTCGCCGCCCGCGCCACCGACACCCTGGGTGCCGCCGGCACCGAGGCCGGTCGCCCCGCCGGCGCCGCCGGTGCCGCCGGCACCGCCGGCCGCGCCCTGGCCGCCGTCGCCGCCATCGGCAGCACCCACGGTGCCCGCACCACCGGCACCACCGGTGCCACCGATACCGCCGGTGCCACCATCACCCGCGCTGCCGTCGGTGCCGGCGACCGAGCCGGTGCCGCCGAGGCCGGCGTCGCCGCCGGTGCCGCCGACGCCGCCTTTACCGCCGGCCCCGCCCGCGACGCCGTCGTTGGCGCTGTTATCGGTGCCGGCACCCCCAGCACCGCCTTGGCCGCCGGTGCCGCCGTCGCCGCCCGCGCCGCCGACCCCCTGGGTGCCGCCGGCACCGAGGCCGGTCGCCCCGCCGGCGCCGCCGGCCCCGCCGGCACCGCCGGCCGCGCCCTGGCCGCCGTCGCCGCCATCGGCAGCACCCACGGTGCCCGCACCACCGGCACCGCCGGTGCCGCCGATACCGCCGGTGCCACCATCACCCGCGCTGCCGTCGGTGCCGGCGACCGAGCCGGTGCCGCCGAGGCCGGCGTCGCCGCCGGTGCCGCCGACGCCGCCTTTACCGCCGGCCCCGCCCGCGACGCCGTCGTTGGCGCTGTTATCGGTGCCGGCACCCCCAGCACCGCCTTGGCCGCCGGTGCCGCCGTCGCCGCCCGCGCCGCCGGCACCCTGGGTGCCGCCGGCACCGAGGCCGGTCGCCCCGCCGGCGCCGCCGGTGCCGCCGGCACCGCCGGCCGCGCCCTGGCCGCCGTCGCCGCCATCGGCAGCACCCACGGTGCCCGCACCACCGGCACCGCCGGTGCCACCCGCACCGCCGGTGCCACCATCACCCGCGCTGCCGTCGGTGCCGGCGACCGAGCCGGTGCCGCCGAGGCCGGCGTCGCCGCCGGTGCCGCCGACGCCGCCTTTACCGCCGGCCCCGCCCGCGACGCCGTCGTTGGCGCTGTTATCGGTGCCGGCACCCCCAGCACCGCCTTGGCCGCCGGTGCCGCCGTCGCCGCCCGCGCCGCCGGCACCCTGGGTGCCGCCGGCACCGAGGCCGGTCGCCCCGCCGGCGCCGCCGGTGCCGCCGGCACCGCCGGCCGCGCCCTGGCCGCCGTCGCCGCCATCGGCGGCACCCACGGTGCCCGCACCACCGGCACCGCCGGTGCCGCCCTGGCCGCCGGTGCCACCATCACCCGCGCTGCCGTCGGTGCCGGCGACCGAGCCGGTGCCGCCGAGGCCGGCGTCGCCGCCGGTGCCGCCGACGCCGCCTTTCCCGCCGGCCCCGCCCGCGACGCCGTCGTTGGCGCTGTTATCGGTGCCGGCACCACCAGCACCGCCTTGGCCGCCGGTGCCGCCGTCGCCGCCCGCGCCGCCGACACCCTGGGTGCCGCCGGCACCGAGGCCGGTCGCCCCGCCGGCGCCGCCGGTGCCGCCGGCACCGCCGGCCGCGCCCTGGCCGCCGTCGCCGCCATCGGCAGCACCCACGGTGCCCGCACCACCGGCACCGCCGGTGCCGCCGATACCGCCGGTGCCACCATCACCCGCCGACCCATCAACCCCCGCCGCTGAGCCGGTGCCGCCGAGGCCGGCGTCGCCGCCGGTGCCGCCGACGCCGCCTTTCCCGCCGGCCCCGCCCGCGACGCCGTCGTTGGCGCTGTTATCGGTGCCGGCACCCCCAGCACCGCCTTGGCCGCCGGTGCCGCCGTCGCCGCCCGCGCCACCGACACCCTGGGTGCCGCCGGCACCGAGGCCGGTCGCCCCGCCGGCGCCGCCGGTGCCGCCGGCACCGCCGGCCGCGCCCTGGCCGCCGTCGCCGCCATCGGCAGCACCCACGGTGCCCGCACCACCGGCACCGCCGGTGCCACCGATACCGCCGGTGCCACCATCACCCGCGCTGCCGTCGGTGCCGGCGACCGAGCCGGTGCCGCCGAGGCCGGCGTCGCCGCCGGTGCCGCCGACGCCGCCTTTCCCGCCGGCCCCGCCCGCGACGCCGTCGTTGGCGCTGTTATCGGTGCCGGCACCCCCAGCACCGCCTTGGCCGCCGGTGCCGCCGTCGCCGCCCGCGCCGCCGACACCCTGGGTGCCGCCGGCACCGAGGCCGGTCGCCCCGCCGGCGCCGCCGGTGCCGCCGGCACCGCCGGCCGCGCCCTGGCCGCCGTCGCCGCCATCGGCAGCACCCACGGTGCCCGCACCACCGGCACCGCCGGTGCCACCGATACCGCCGGTGCCACCATCACCCGCGCTGCCGTCGGTGCCGGCGACCGAGCCGGTGCCGCCGAGGCCGGCGTCGCCGCCGGTGCCGCCGACGCCGCCTTTCCCGCCGGCCCCGCCCGCGACGCCGTCGTTGGCGCTGTTATCGGTGCCGGCACCCCCAGCACCGCCTTGGCCGCCGGTGCCGCCGTCGCCGCCCGCGCCGCCGACACCCTGGGTGCCGCCGGCACCGAGGCCGGTCGCCCCGCCGGCGCCGCCGGTGCCGCCGGCACCGCCGGCCGCGCCCTGGCCGCCGTCGCCGCCATCGGCAGCACCCACGGTGCCCGCACCACCGGCACCGCCGGTGCCGCCGATACCGCCGGTGCCACCATCACCCGCGCTGCCGTCGGTGCCGGCGACCGAGCCGGTGCCGCCGAGGCCGGCGTCGCCGCCGGTGCCGCCGACGCCGCCTTTCCCGCCGGCCCCGCCCGCGACGCCGTCGTTGGCGCTGTTATCGGTGCCGGCACCCCAGCACCGCCTTGGCCGCCGGTGCCGCCGTCGCCGCCCGCGCCACCGGCGCCCTGGGTGCCGCCGGCACCGAGGCCGGTCGCCCCGCCGGCGCCGCCGGTGCCGCCCGCACCGCCGGCCGCGCCCTGGCCGCCGTCGCCGCCATCGGCAGCACCCACGGTGCCCGCACCACCGGCACCGCCGGTGCCACCCGCACCGCCGGTGCCACCATCACCCGCGCTGCCGTCGGTGCCGGCGACCGAGCCGGTGCCGCCGAGGCCGGCGTCGCCGCCGGTGCCGCCGACGCCGCCTTTACCGCCGGCCCCGCCCGCGACGCCGTCGTTGGCGCTGTTATCGGTGCCGGCACCCCCAGCACCGCCTTGGCCGCCGGTGCCGCCGTCGCCGCCCGCGCCACCGACACCCTGGGTGCCGCCGGCACCGAGGCCGGTCGCCCCGCCGGCGCCGCCGGTGCCGCCGGCACCGCCGGCCGCGCCCTGGCCGCCGTCGCCGCCATCGGCAGCACCCACGGTGCCCGCACCACCGGCACCGCCGGTGCCACCGATACCGCCGGTGCCACCATCACCCGCGCTGCCGTCGGTGCCGGCGACCGAGCCGGTGCCGCCGAGGCCGGCGTCGCCGCCGGTGCCGCCGACGCCGCCTTTACCGCCGGCCCCGCCCGCGACGCCGTCGTTGGCGCTGTTATCGGTGCCGGCACCCCCAGCACCGCCTTGGCCGCCGGTGCCGCCGTCGCCGCCCGCGCCGCCGACACCCTGGGTGCCGCCGGCACCGAGGCCGGTCGCCCCGCCGGCGCCGCCGGTGCCGCCGGCACCGCCGGCCGCGCCCTGGCCGCCGTCGCCGCCATCGGCAGCACCCACGGTGCCCGCACCACCGGCACCGCCGGTGCCGCCGATACCGCCGGTGCCACCATCACCCGCGCTGCCGTCGGTGCCGGCGACCGAGCCGGTGCCGCCGAGGCCGGCGTCGCCGCCGGTGCCGCCGACGCCGCCTTTCCCGCCGGCCCCGCCCGCGACGCCGTCGTTGGCGCTGTTATCGGTGCCGGCACCCCCAGCACCGCCTTGGCCGCCGGTGCCGCCGTCGCCGCCCGCGCCGCCGACACCCTGGGTGCCGCCGGCACCGAGGCCGGTCGCCCCGCCGGCGCCGCCGGTGCCGCCGCACCGCCGGCCGCGCCCTGGCCGCCGTCGCCGCCATCGGCAGCACCCACGGTGCCCGCACCACCGGCACCGCCGGTGCCACCGATACCGCCGGTGCCACCATCACCCGCGCTGCCGTCGGTGCCGGCGACCGAGCCGGTGCCGCCGAGGCCGGCGTCGCCGCCGGTGCCGCCGACGCCGCCTTTCCGCCGGCCCCGCCCGCGACGCCGTCGTTGGCGCTGTTATCGGTGCCGGCACCCCCAGCACCGCCTTGGCCGCCGGTGCCGCCGTCGCCGCCCGCGCCGCCGACACCCTGGGTGCCGCCGGCACCGAGGCCGGTCGCCCCGCCGGCGCCGCCGGCTGCCGCCGCACCGCCGGCCGCGCCCTGGCCGCCGTCGCCGCCATCGGCAGCACCCACGGTGCCCGCACCACCGGCACCGCCGGTGCCGCCGATACCGCCGGTGCCACCATCACCCGCGCTGCCGTCGGTGCCGGCGACCGAGCCGGTGCCGCCGAGGCCGGCGTCGCCGCCGGTGCCGCCGACGCCGCCTTTACCGCCGGCCCCGCCCGCGACGCCGTCGTTGGCGCTGTTATCGGTGCCGGCACCCCCAGCACCGCCTTGGCCGCCGGTGCCGCCGTCGCCGCCCGCGCCGCCGACACCCTGGGTGCCGCCGGCACCGAGGCCGGTCGCCCCGCCGGCGCCGCCGGCCCCGCCCGCACCGCCGGCCGCGCCCTGGCCGCCGTCGCCGCCATCGGCAGCACCCACGGTGCCCGCACCACCGGCACCGCCGGTGCCACCGATACCGCCGGTGCCACCATCACCCGCGCTGCCGTCGGTGCCGGCGACCGAGCCGGTGCCGCCGAGGCCGGCGTCGCCGCCGGTGCCGCCGACGCCGCCTTTCCCGCCGGCCCCGCCCGCGACGCCGTCGTTGGCGCTGTTATCGGTGCCGGCACCCCCAGCACCGCCTTGGCCGCCGGTGCCGCCGTCGCCGCCCGCGCCACCGACACCCTGGGTGCCGCCGGCACCGAGGCCGGTCGCCCCGCCGGCGCCGCCGGCCCGCCGCACCGCCGGCCGCGCCCTGGCCGCCGTCGCCGCCATCGGCAGCACCCACGGTGCCCGCACCACCGGCACCGCCGGTGCCGCCGATACCGCCGGTGCCACCATCACCCGCGCTGCCGTCGGTGCCGGCGACCGAGCCGGTGCCGCCGAGGCCGGCGTCGCCGCCGGTGCCGCCGACGCCGCCTTTCCCGCCGGCCCCGCCCGCGACGCCGTCGTTGGCGCTGTTATCGGTGCCGGCACCCCCAGCACCGCCTTGGCCGCCGGTGCCGCCGTCGCCGCCCGCGCCACCGACACCCTGGGTGCCGCCGGCACCGAGGCCGGTCGCCCCGCCGGCGCCGCCGGCCCGCCGCACCGCCGGCCGCGCCCTGGCCGCCGTCGCCGCCATCGGCAGCACCCACGGTGCCCGCACCACCGGCACCGCCGGTGCCGCCGATACCGCCGGTGCCACCATCACCCGCGCTGCCGTCGGTGCCGGCGACCGAGCCGGTGCCGCCGAGGCCGGCGTCGCCGCCGGTGCCGCCGACGCCGCCTTTCCCGCCGGCCCCGCCCGCGACGCCGTCGTTGGCGCTGTTATCGGTGCCGGCACCCCAGCACCGCCTTGGCCGCCGGTGCCGCCGTCGCCGCCCGCGCCACCGACACCCTGGGTGCCGCCGGCACCGAGGCCGGTCGCCCCGCCGGCGCCGCCGGTGCCGCCGGCACCGCCGGCCGCGCCCTGGCCGCCGTCGCCGCCATCGGCAGCACCCACGGTGCCCGCACCACCGGCACCGCCGGTGCCACCGATACCGCCGGTGCCACCATCACCCGCGCTGCCGTCGGTGCCGGCGACCGAGCCGGTGCCGCCGAGGCCGGCGTCGCCGCCGGTGCCGCCGACGCCGCCTTTACCGCCGGCCCCGCCCGCGACGCCGTCGTTGGCGCTGTTATCGGTGCCGGCACCCCCAGCACCGCCTTGGCCGCCGGTGCCGCCGTCGCCGCCCGCGCCACCGGCGCCCTGGGTGCCGCCGGCACCGAGGCCGGTCGCCCCGCCGGCGCCGCCGGTGCCGCCGGCACCGCCGGCCGCGCCCTGGCCGCCGTCGCCGCCATCGGCAGCACCCACGGTGCCCGCACCACCGGCACCGCCGGTGCCACCGATACCGCCGGTGCCGCCATCACCCGCCGACCCATCAACACCCGCCGCCGAGCCGGTGCCGCCGAGGCCGGCGTCGCCGCCGGTGCCGCCGACGCCGCCTTTACCGCCGGCCCCGCCCGCGACGCCGTCGTTGGCGCTGTTATCGGTGCCGGCACCCCCAGCACCGCCTTGGCCGCCGGTGCCGCCGTCGCCGCCCGCGCCGCCGACACCCTGGGTGCCGCCGGCACCGAGGCCGGTCGCCCCGCCGGCGCCGCCGGCCCGCCCGCACCGCCGGCCGCGCCCTGGCCGCCGTCGCCGCCATCGGCAGCACCCACGGTGCCCGCACCACCGGCACCGCCGGTGCCACCGATACCGCCGGTGCCACCATCACCCGCCGACCCATCAACACCCGCCGCCGAGCCGGTGCCGCCGAGGCCGGCGTCGCCGCCGGTGCCGCCGACGCCGCCTTTCCCGCCGGCCCCGCCCGCGACGCCGTCGTTGGCGCTGTTATCGGTGCCGGCACCCCCAGCACCGCCTTGGCCGCCGGTGCCGCCGTCGCCGCCCGCGCCGCCGACGCCCTGGGTGCCGCCGGCACCGAGGCCGGTCGCCCCGCCGGCGCCGCCGGTGCCGCCGGCACCGCCGGCCGCGCCCTGGCCGCCGTCGCCGCCATCGGCAGCACCCACGGTGCCCGCACCACCGGCACCGCCGGTGCCACCGATACCGCCGGTGCCGCCATCACCCGCCGACCCATCAACACCCGCCGCCGAGCCGGTGCCGCCGAGGCCGGCGTCGCCGCCGGTGCCGCCGACGCCGCCTTTACCGCCGGCCCCGCCCGCG
The DNA here is from genome assembly GCF_018278905.1 of Mycobacterium spongiae. NCBI lineage: Bacteria > Bacillati > Actinomycetota > Actinomycetes > Mycobacteriales > Mycobacteriaceae > Mycobacterium > Mycobacterium spongiae. Next base: position 4,754,040 of record NZ_CP046600.1, on the reverse strand, counting down.
ACGCCGTCGTTGGCGCTGTTATCGGTGCCGGCACCCCCAGCACCGCCTTGGCCGCCGGTGCCGCCGTCGCCGCCCGCGCCGCCGGCACCCTGGGTGCCGCCGGCACCGAGGCCGGTCGCCCCGCCGGCGCCGCCGGCCCGCCGCACCGCCGGCCGCGCCCTGGCCGCCGTCGCCGCCATCGGCAGCACCCACGGTGCCCGCACCACCGGCACCGCCGGTGCCGCCGATACCGCCGGTGCCGCCATCACCCGCCGACCCATCAACACCCGCCGCCGAGCCGGTGCCGCCGAGGCCGGCGTCGCCGCCGGTGCCGCCGACGCCGCCTTTCCCGCCGGCCCCGCCCGCGACGCCGTCGTTGGCGCTGTTATCGGTGCCGGCACCCCCAGCACCGCCTTGGCCGCCGGTGCCGCCGTCGCCGCCCGCGCCGCCGGCGCCCTGGGTGCCGCCGGCACCGAGGCCGGTCGCCCCGCCGGCGCCGCCGGTGCCGCCGGCACCGCCGGCCGCGCCCTGGCCGCCGTCGCCGCCATCGGCAGCACCCACGGTGCCCGCACCACCGGCACCGCCGGTGCCGCCCTGGCCGCCGGTGCCGCCATCACCCGCCGACCCATCAACACCCGCCGCTGAGCCGGTGCCGCCGAGGCCGGCGTCGCCGCCGGTGCCGCCGACGCCGCCTTTCCCGCCGGCCCCGCCCGCGACGCCGTCGTTGGCGCTGTTATCGGTGCCGGCACCCCCAGCACCGCCTTGGCCGCCGGTGCCGCCGTCGCCGCCCGCGCCGCCGGCGCCCTGGGTGCCGCCGGCACCGAGGCCGGTCGCCCCGCCGGCGCCGCCGGTGCCGCCGGCACCGCCGGCCGCGCCCTGGCCGCCGTCGCCGCCATCGGCAGCACCCACGGTGCCCGCACCACCGGCACCGCCGGTGCCGCCGATACCGCCGGTGCCGCCATCACCCGCCGACCCATCAACCCCGCCGCTGAGCCGGTGCCGCCGAGGCCGGCGTCGCCGCCGGTGCCGCCGACGCCGCCTTTACCGCCGGCCCCGCCCGCGACGCCGTCGTTGGCGCTGTTATCGGTGCCGGCACCCCCAGCACCGCCTTGGCCGCCGGTGCCGCCGTCGCCGCCCGCGCCGCCGACGCCCTGGGTGCCGCCGGCACCGAGGCCGGTCGCCCCGCCGGCGCCGCCGGTGCCGCCGGCACCGCCGGCCGCGCCCTGGCCGCCGTCGCCGCCATCGGCAGCACCCACGGTGCCCGCACCACCGGCACCACCGGTGCCGCCGATACCGCCGGTGCCACCATCACCCGCGCTGCCGTCGGTGCCGGCGACCGAGCCGGTGCCGCCGAGGCCGGCGTCGCCGCCGGTGCCGCCGACGCCGCCTTTCCCGCCGGCCCCGCCCGCGACGCCGTCGTTGGCGCTGTTATCGGTGCCGGCACCCCCAGCACCGCCTTGGCCGCCGGTGCCGCCGTCGCCGCCCGCGCCACCGACACCCTGGGTGCCGCCGGCACCGAGGCCGGTCGCCCCGCCGGCGCCGCCGGCCCGCCCGCACCGCCGGCCGCGCCCTGGCCGCCGTCGCCGCCATCGGCAGCACCCACGGTGCCCGCACCACCGGCACCGCCGGTGCCACCGATACCGCCGGTGCCACCATCACCCGCCGACCCATCAACACCCGCCGCCGAGCCGGTGCCGCCGAGGCCGGCGTCGCCGCCGGTGCCGCCGACGCCGCCTTTCCCGCCGGCCCCGCCCGCGACGCCGTCGTTGGCGCTGTTATCGGTGCCGGCACCCCCAGCACCGCCTTGGCCGCCGGTGCCGCCGTCGCCGCCCGCGCCGCCGACACCCTGGGTGCCGCCGGCACCGAGGCCGGTCGCCCCGCCGGCGCCGCCGGCCCCGCCCGCACCGCCGGCCGCGCCCTGGCCGCCGTCGCCGCCATCGGCAGCACCCACGGTGCCCGCACCACCGGCACCGCCGGTGCCACCGATACCGCCGGTGCCACCATCACCCGCGCTGCCGTCGGTGCCGGCGACCGAGCCGGTGCCGCCGAGGCCGGCGTCGCCGCCGGTGCCGCCGACGCCGCCTTTACCGCCGGCCCCGCCCGCGACGCCGTCGTTGGCGCTGTTATCGGTGCCGGCACCCCCAGCACCGCCTTGGCCGCCGGTGCCGCCGTCGCCGCCCGCGCCACCGACACCCTGGGTGCCGCCGGCACCGAGGCCGGTCGCCCCGCCGGCGCCGCCGGTGCCGCCGGCACCGCCGGCCGCGCCCTGGCCGCCGTCGCCGCCATCGGCAGCACCCACGGTGCCCGCACCACCGGCACCGCCGGTGCCACCGATACCGCCGGTGCCACCATCACCCGCGCTGCCGTCGGTGCCGGCGACCGAGCCGGTGCCGCCGAGGCCGGCGTCGCCGCCGGTGCCGCCGACGCCGCCTTTCCCGCCGGCCCCGCCCGCGACGCCGTCGTTGGCGCTGTTATCGGTGCCGGCACCCCCAGCACCGCCTTGGCCGCCGGTGCCGCCGTCGCCGCCCGCGCCGCCGACGCCCTGGGTGCCGCCGGCACCGAGGCCGGTCGCCCCGCCGGCGCCGCCGGTGCCGCCGGCACCGCCGGCCGCGCCCTGGCCGCCGTCGCCGCCATCGGCAGCACCCACGGTGCCCGCACCACCGGCACCGCCGGTGCCGCCGATACCGCCGGTGCCACCATCACCCGCGCTGCCGTCGGTGCCGGCGACCGAGCCGGTGCCGCCGAGGCCGGCGTCGCCGCCGGTGCCGCCGACGCCGCCTTTACCGCCGGCCCCGCCCGCGACGCCGTCGTTGGCGCTGTTATCGGTGCCGGCACCCCCAGCACCGCCTTGGCCGCCGGTGCCGCCGTCGCCGCCCGCGCCACCGACACCCTGGGTGCCGCCGGCACCGAGGCCGGTCGCCCCGCCGGCGCCGCCGGTGCCGCCGGCACCGCCGGCCGCGCCCTGGCCGCCGTCGCCGCCATCGGCAGCACCCACGGTGCCCGCACCACCGGCACCGCCGGTGCCACCGATACCGCCGGTGCCACCATCACCCGCCGACCCATCAACACCCGCCGCCGAGCCGGTGCCGCCGAGGCCGGCGTCGCCGCCGGTGCCGCCGACGCCGCCTTTACCGCCGGCCCCGCCCGCGACGCCGTCGTTGGCGCTGTTATCGGTGCCGGCACCCCCAGCACCGCCTTGGCCGCCGGTGCCGCCGTCGCCGCCCGCGCCGCCGACACCCTGGGTGCCGCCGGCACCGAGGCCGGTCGCCCCGCCGGCGCCGCCGGTGCCGCCGGCACCGCCGGCCGCGCCCTGGCCGCCGTCGCCGCCATCGGCAGCACCCACGGTGCCCGCACCACCGGCACCGCCGGTGCCGCCGATACCGCCGGTGCCACCATCACCCGCGCTGCCGTCGGTGCCGGCGACCGAGCCGGTGCCGCCGAGGCCGGCGTCGCCGCCGGTGCCGCCGACGCCGCCTTTCCCGCCGGCCCCGCCCGCGACGCCGTCGTTGGCGCTGTTATCGGTGCCGGCACCCCCAGCACCGCCTTGGCCGCCGGTGCCGCCGTCGCCGCCCGCGCCACCGGCACCCTGGGTGCCGCCGGCACCGAGGCCGGTCGCCCCGCCGGCGCCGCCGGTGCCGCCGGCACCGCCGGCCGCGCCCTGGCCGCCGTCGCCGCCATCGGCAGCACCCACGGTGCCCGCACCACCGGCACCGCCGGTGCCACCGATACCGCCGGTGCCACCATCACCCGCGCTGCCGTCGGTGCCGGCGACCGAGCCGGTGCCGCCGAGGCCGGCGTCGCCGCCGGTGCCGCCGACGCCGCCTTTACCGCCGGCCCCGCCCGCGACGCCGTCGTTGGCGCTGTTATCGGTGCCGGCACCCCCAGCACCGCCTTGGCCGCCGGTGCCGCCGTCGCCGCCCGCGCCGCCGACACCCTGGGTGCCGCCGGCACCGAGGCCGGTCGCCCCGCCGGCGCCGCCGGTGCCGCCGGCACCGCCGGCCGCGCCCTGGCCGCCGTCGCCGCCATCGGCAGCACCCACGGTGCCCGCACCACCGGCACCGCCGGTGCCACCGATACCGCCGGTGCCACCATCACCCGCCGACCCATCAACACCCGCCGCCGAGCCGGTGCCGCCGAGGCCGGCGTCGCCGCCGGTGCCGCCGACGCCGCCTTTACCGCCGGCCCCGCCCGCGACGCCGTCGTTGGCGCTGTTATCGGTGCCGGCACCCCCAGCACCGCCTTGGCCGCCGGTGCCGCCGTCGCCGCCCGCGCCACCGACACCCTGGGTGCCGCCGGCACCGAGGCCGGTCGCCCCGCCGGCGCCGCCGGTGCCGCCGGCACCGCCGGCCGCGCCCTGGCCGCCGTCGCCGCCATCGGCAGCACCCACGGTGCCCGCACCACCGGCACCGCCGGTGCCACCGATACCGCCGGTGCCACCATCACCCGCGCTGCCGTCGGTGCCGGCGACCGAGCCGGTGCCGCCGAGGCCGGCGTCGCCGCCGGTGCCGCCGACGCCGCCTTTACCGCCGGCCCCGCCCGCGACGCCGTCGTTGGCGCTGTTATCGGTGCCGGCACCCCCAGCACCACCGATCCCGCCGGTGCCGCCGTCGCCACCCGCACCGCCGACACCCTGGAAGGCACCGGAGCCGCCACCATCTCCGCCGACACCGCCGGCACCACCGGCAAAGCCAGCATCACCCGTAGCGCCGGAGGCCACAGCGTCAGCGCCATCGGCGCCACCACCACCATGCCCGCCGTCGCCGCCGTCACCGCCAATACCGGCGGTTCCCGCAGAGCCGGCCTGGCTGAAGAGGTGGCGGGCGCCCGCGGTGCCGGCTTGCCCGGCATCGCCGCCAGTGCCGCCTGCACCACCGTCGCCGCCGATTCCGGTGAGGCTGTCGGCGCCCAAGCCCCCGGCCCCGCCGGTGCCGCCGATACCGCCGGCTCCGCCTGCGCCGCCCGGGCCGAACAACAACGCGGCGCGACCCCCGGCCCCGCCATCGCCGCCGCTGCCGCCTGCGCCGCCGTCACCACCGGAGCCGCCGTCCCCGATGCCGTCGCTGCCCGCCTTACCCGCGCCGCCGGCCCCGCCGGCCCCGCCATCACCGCCGCGCATGAATAGCCCGCCACGCGCGCCTGCGCCGCCAGCGCCGCCATCACCGCCAGCGGTACCGATGCTGGTCGCAGTGCCACCCGCGCCTCCGGCACCGCCGGCGCCGCCGGTGCCGAACAGCCACCCTGGGTTGCCCCCGGCGCCGCCATCGCCCCCGGCGTTGCCAGGATCGCCGATGCCGCCAGCGCCGCCGGCGCCGCCAAATCCGAACAACTGCGCGGCTTGACCACCATTGCCGCCCGTACCGCCACCGGTGCCGCCGACGCCGCCGGCCCCACCGGCGCCAATCACGAGGCCGCTGCTTCCGCCGGAACCACCGGCCCCGCCGCCGCTGCCGCCGCTACCGCCGGCGCCGCCATCACCGAACAGCAGGCCACCGCTGCCTCCGATACCACCGGCGCCGCCGCCCGTGCCGCCGGCCCCGCCGGCACCACCGCTGCCGAACAACCACCCACCATTGCCGCCGGCGCCGCCGTCGAAACCACCGGCACCGCCAGCTCCGCCAGCGCCGCCATGACCGAACAGCCATCCCGCGTTGCCGCCGTCACCGCCGCCAACACCACCGGTTCCGCCCTCGCCGAATAGCAGGCCTCCGCGGCCGCCGTCACCGCCAGCGAAGCCACCGCCGTCACCACCGGCCCCGCCATCACCGCCACGGCCCCACAGCCGCGATGAACCGCCGGTTCCGCCAGACTGGCCGGTGTCGCCGGCCCCACCAGCACCACCATTGCCGTACAGCAACCCGCTGTGTCCGCCGGCGCCGCCGGTGCCTCCGCCGGCACCGCCAGTGCCACCGGAGCCGCCTACCCCGCCATGGCCCAACAGCCACGCGTGCCCGCCGCTACCGCCGGTACCACCGCCGATCCCGCCGGCCCCACCGTTGCCGCCACGACCGTAGAGCCAGCCGCCATTGCCGCCGGCCCCACCGCTGGCAGCACCGATCCCGCCAGCGCCGCCATTACCGCCGTTGCCCAACAACCCCGCAGACCCACCAGCCCCACCGGCCTGCCCTGGCCCGCCGGCAGCACCATTACCGCCACTGCCGTACAGCAACCCGCCGTCTCCGCCAGCCCCACCCGGAGTCGTCGCATTAGCCCCATCGCCGATCAGCGGGCGCCCCAACAACGTCTGAAACGGCCCGTTGATCGCGTTGAGCACCACCTGGTCGGCGTTGGTGGCCTCAGCCCACCCATACGCACCGGCGCCACCCTGCAACGCCGCAATGAACTGCTCGTGATACGTCGCTACCTGCGCACTGACCGCCTGATACTCCTGGCCGTATATGCCGAACAAGGCCGCAATGCGCGCGGACACCTCGTCGGCGCCCGCGGCCACAAGCTCGGTCGTCGCGGCGGCCGCTGCGGAGTTGGCAGCATCGAGCGTCGAACCGATGCTTGCCAGCTCGCCGACGGCGGCTGCGATCGCCTCCGGGGTTACCGAAACAAACGACACTGACGGCTCCTGGTGGTGTGCAGACAGCAAAAATGACCGCCGTCCCCAAATTGACGCGATCGTTACTTAAGGATGTTAATGGTCAACGCAGCGGAAAGTTTGCGTTTTCGAAAATATTTACCTTGTGTACAAAACGCCCGATGCGGATCCGTACGCTTGCCTAAGGTTCCCTCCGAAAACCTGCTGCAAGGGACGCCGCTGACCCCAGAACCGGACGCGAGTCTACCCCGGCCGCCACAGTGTGATGTGCGTCTCTTTATCGCGTTTCTTCAGTCCAGAGCCAAGAAGAGGCGCGATCCATCCACCGCTGATCATGACCGTGTACCCGTGGGGTTATCGGTCCAGCCTTGGCGGGCGTGGTCGACGTGCTCTAGTCGAGCAGTCCCTGCCGCATCGCCTCGGCGACCGCGGCCGCACGATCACTCACGTCGAGTTTCTCGTAGAGCCGTTGCACATGTGTCTTCACCGTCGACGGCGCCACATACAGCTCGGCCGCGATCACCGGGATACTTTGACCGCGAGCGATGCGATTGAGCACTTCCCGCTCGCGTGCGCTGAGCGCAGGAACCATAGCGGCAGCGCGCTGCCGGATCTCACCGGCAAGACCACCGACCAGCGCGGGCGCGACGACGTCGCGGCCGTTGGCGCAATCGAGTACTGCTTTGACGATCTCGGTGCGCGTCGAATCCTTCAGCAGGAATCCGGCGGCTCCCTGCTGAAGTGCTTGGTAGACAATCGGCGATTCGTCGTGCGCCGAGATCAGCAGCACCCGAGTCGGCAACTCGTGGCTTCGCACCGCCGCAGCTACCTGTGCACCGTCCATGCCCGGCATTCGGTAGTCCAGGAGTGCGACGTCGGGCTGGTGGGCTTTGATCAGGTCTAATGCGGCGGCTCCGTCGTCTGCCTCACCGACCACGTGCACCGAACCGCTCATCGACAGCGCTCGCACGACACCCTCCCGAAAGAGCGGGTGATCATCACCGACCACCACGCGCACTTTCTCGGGCTGCGGATTGCTCATCGAGCGCCGACCATGGCGACGAGTCTAGCGGCTCGCTGGTACCGCGCGCGGCAGCGCCGTCCCCGATACCGCGGGTCACAAAGCCCGTCGATGCGATCCGAATTCTCCCGACAAGCTGCCCGGACGCGCCCCCGTCAGAGGTCGTATTCCACGCGGGTCTCCATGCCGGCCACGAGGTGGTAGTCGTTGTGGCAGTGCATCACCCATACGCCGGGATTGTCGGCAACGAGGACGGCGCGCAGCTGCTGTTTGGGCAGCACGATCACTGTGTCCTTGCGGGCACCGGGACTGCCGTCGGCCTTGATCAGCTGAAAGGTGTGTCCGTGTAGGTGGATTGGGTGGTACATCATGGTGGTGTTGTCGAACGTCAACGTCGGTCGCTGGCCCGGTTGTACGTGTAGTGGCTTGGTCGTCCGATAGGGCTCCCCGTTGATCGTCCAGTCGTATTTGGCCATGGTGCCTCCCAGGACGACCGGGAGGTCGAGGCCGGGTTCGGGTGGACCCAAGTCGGCAGTCGTTGTGGCGGTGAACATCTCGACCGTTCCCACTCGCTTGGTCAGTTCGGACGGTCGAAACTGTGGGTCGGGTGGGCTGCCGCTGCCGGTGGACAGCAGCGCGCGCGCCAGCGCATTCTTGCCTTCGGCAGCGGCGACCAGCGCGAAGATGCCGCTGTCGGCGGTCACGATCACGTCGTAGCGTTCAGCCATGCCAATCAGTAGGGCGTCCACCTCGGTGGGGATCACCGGGTATCCATCAGTGTGGGTGACCGTCATCGAATGCCCGGTCAGTGCGATGCGGAACACCGTGTCGGCTGCGGCGTTGATGATGCGGATCCGGATTCGCTGGCCGGGTTTGGCCTGAAAGGACTTTGGGGCCGTTGGAATTCGGCCATTGATCAGGTAGTAGGGGTAGGCGATGTCGCCAGCGTCGCCCCCGAGCAGGTCACTGTTGCCGACCTCGGGCATGGTGGGCTTGTTCGGGTTGGTCAGCTCGTCGAAGAGCTGTGGTGGGGACTTCCCGACGCCATCGGTCCAATCGTCGAGGACGACGATCCATTCGGCGTCGTAGCGGCCTGGCTCGGTTGGATCATCGATGATGAGCGGCAGATAGAGGCCGTAGTCCTCCTCGACGCGAACGTGCGGATGAACCCAGTAGGTGCCCGGATCCGGCACGGAGAACCGGTAGGTGAACTCATGGCCGGGGTCGATGTTCGGGGTCGCGGGCTCGACGCCGTCCATATCGTTGCGCAGCCTGATTCCATGCCAGTGCGCCGACGTGGGAGTGTCGAGCCGGTTTGTCACCGAGACGGCCAGTTCATCGCCGACATTGGCCCTGATCGGCGCTGCCGGGATCCCATCGCCGTAGGCCAGCGTGGTGACGACCGGCCCACCCAGGTCGATCGTCTCGGGGTGGGGGGTCAACGTGGCGGTCACCGTGCGCCCACTGTGCGGCCGGGCGGCCTCGGCCGCATCGATCGCCGCAGTCATCGCGTCTGCGGCGGTACCCGCGGCGATACCGGGCGGCGGCGTTCTCGAGCCGCACGCGGCCAGGGCAAACCCGCCGGCGATACCGGCCGCGATGAAGCCACGCCTGCTGAGCCGGATCCCATCCAGGGGATTGGCGGGGGCGAGCGGTGTTGGCATTGATGACCGCTCCTTCGGTGTCTGATTCACGCTCTACTCAACCCGCGGATGCCTTGTACCCTGCTCGGACATCGGCCGGCGCGCAACACGGCATCGGACCGACCTACCGGTTTACACCATACCCGTATGGGGTATATAGTGAGCGACGTGAATACCCGGCGCATGACGTGGATGGAATCCGCGGTCGTCGTCGTCGCGTTTGCGCTGGTGGGGGCGGCCCTAGCCGCGCAATGCTGGCTTCCCCAGCCCCAGCGGTACCGGGCTCATCCGAACCACCCGCTCGCCACATCGGTGGGTCGGGAATTCGTGGTCAACATCGACCACCCGCACGTGCGCAACAACTCAACGCCACAGTGCGCGGAGCATTTCGCGCCGGCAGTGTTGCCGCGTTCGGCCGCTCCGGGCTTCGCTGTAGACATCGTGGCAGCGACCGCCGAAGGCGCAGCCACGCCCATCCACCCGGTGGTGGCGACCGTGCGCGGTCCGCCGGCGGGGTTAGACATCGCTCGCTCGGGTCAAGATCTGTTGACCCGGTTCTGCCTCGCACGTCGCTGACTGGTCAGCGCCAGGCCATGGCGGCTATTCGCCAGGCCGGTGCCCGCTGACCGACATCATTTGCCGCGTCCAAACCCGCGGCCCCGATGCAGGAGCGACGATCCCTATGACCAACAGCTGGACCACCCATGCCCTTGAGAGCGTTGAGAGCACTGAGAGCACTGAAGGAACCCCTGCCCGCGTGGAAAACTCGGCCGCCGTAACCTCGACCAACCCACCGAGAGCCATTCCCAGCCGGTCGCACCTCACCACCGTCAGGCAGCGACCAACGCGGGACCGTTACCGGCCGGCGCCAGACGAACAGCGTCGGGCGCCCGGCCGCAATCGCCACCCGGGCGCCATGGTCGGCAACACCCCGGTGCTGTGGATACGCGACGCGTCGGCACCCGCGAACCTCATGGGCACGGCCGATCGTGGGTTCTGGGCCAAGCTGGAAGGATTCAACCCCGGCGGCATGAAGGACCGTCCGGCGATGCACATGGTCGAGCGCGCCCGTGCTCGTGGGGACCTCGCACCCGGCGGCGCCATTATCGAATCAACCAGCGGCACACTCGGATTAGGGCTAGCCTTGGCTGGCACCGTGTATCAGCATCCGGTCACGTTGGTCACCGACCCAGGTCTGGAACCCATCATTGCGCGCATGCTGACCGCCTATGGCGCTCGGGTCGACATGGTGACCGAGCCACACCCGGTCGGCGGGTGGCAACAAGCGCGCAAAGACCGGGTTGCTCAGCTGATGGCGGCTGACCCCGGCGCGTGGAATCCCAACCAGTACAACAACCCCGACAACGTGGACGCCTACCGGCCGCTGGCGCTGGAGCTGGTTGCCCAGCTGGGGCGCGTCGATGTGCTGGTGTGCTCGGTGGGCACCGGCGGACATTCCGCCGGTGTGGCCCGAGTGCTGCGCGAGTACAACCCGGCTATGCAGCTGATCGGTGTGGACACCATCGGGTCGACCATCTTCGGCCAACCCGCGTCGAGCAGGTTGATGCGCGGGCTGGGGTCCAGCATCTATCCCCGCAACGTCGACTATGGCGCGTTCAACGAAGTGCACTGGGTTGCTCCCGCCGAAGCCGTCTGGGCGTGCCGTTCGCTGGCCGCAAACCACTACGCCAGCGGGGGATGGAGTGTTGGTGCGGTCGGGCTGGTCGCCGGATGGGCCGCGCGAAACCTGCCGGCCGACACCACTATCGCCGCCGTCTTCCCAGACGGCCCGCAGCGCTACTTCGACACCGTCTACAACGACCGGTACTGCAACGACCACAACCTGCTCAGCGGCGCACCCCCTGCTGAGCCTGAGGAGATTGCCGCGCCCTCCGACGCCGTCATCACCCGGTGGACCCGCAGCACCACGGTTTTCGACCCCGCTCAGGTGGCGGCATGATGGGCCTGCTCGCGCAGTTCCGCAGCTTTAACCGTCCGAGCCGGGTGCTGATGGTCAATCAGTTCGGGATCAACCTCGGTTTCTACATGCTGATGCCGTACCTGGCCGATTATCTAGCCGGCCCGCTTGGGCTGGCCGCGTGGGCGGTGGGTCTGGTGATGGGCGTGCGCAACTTCTCGCAGCAGGGCATGTTCTTCGTGGGCGGCACGCTGGCTGATCGGTTCGGCTACAAACCGCTGATCGTTGCGGGATGTCTGGTACGCACGGGCGGGTTCGCGTTGCTGGTGTTCGCGCAATCGCTTCCGAGCGTGCTGATCGCCTCGGCTGCAACGGGTTTTGCCGGCGCCCTGTTCAATCCCGCGGTGCGCGCCTACCTCGCGGTCGAATCCGGTGCCCGAAAGATCGAAGCGTTCGCGATGTTCAACGTCTTCTATCAGTCGGGGATCTTGCTCGGCCCGCTGGTGGGACTGGCGTTGCTGGCGCTTGATTTCCGGATGACCGTGCTGGGCGCCGCAGCGGTCTTCGCCGCACTGACAATCGTGCAGCTACTCGCGCTACCACAACACCAAGCAGACCCGAGTAGCGAACCAACGTCGATTCTTGTGGACTGGCGGACCGTCGTGCAGAATCGGCCGTTTCTGTGGTTCGCGGCAACGATGATCGGGTGCTATGTGCTGTCGTTCCAGATCTATCTTGCGCTTCCCATGCAGGCCTCGCTGCTAGCGCCGCACAATCAGTCGCTCCTCATCGCGGCGATGTTCGCACTGTCAGGACTGGTCGCGATCGTCGGACAACTGCGAATCACGTCCTGGTTCGCCGCCCGCTGGGGCGTCGGGCGCAGCCTGGCCGTCGGGGCGACGATCCTCGCGGCGTCGTTCGTGCCCCTTGCGATTGTTCCGAATGGTCTACGGTTCGGGACTGTGGCAGCGATCGCAGCGCTCCTGCTGGCCGCGAGCCTGCTTGCGATCGCATCCGCGGCCTTGTTCCCGTTCGAGATGCGAACCGTGGTGTCGCTGTCCGGTGACCGGCTAGTTGCCACCCACTATGGCTTCTACAGCACGATCGTGGGCGCCGGAATTCTCATCGGAAACGTCGTTGTCGGGTCGCTCATGACCGTGGCCCATCGCGTCAACGCCGATGAGATCGTTTGGGGCAGCTTGATTCTGGTGGGACTCGTTGCGGCCTTCGGGTTGTCACGGCTGGACCGGTACGCCTCCGGTTCCCGAAACTCGAACCGCCGGTGGCAGCCCAAAGCGCAACTATGCTCCCAGGCCACCTAGACACGATCGAACCCCGGACCGGGCATGACTCCAGCGAGCGCCGTTAGTGGCGCCACCCTTCGGCGGCCTGCGCCTCGAACGTGCGGTCAATGCGCTCGAACCTGCGGCCGATCGGTGCACGTGCGGCCTGGTGCGGAAGGACGTACAAGCGGTTGGCCAGAATCGCGTCCGCGGTCAAACTGGCCACGTCCGCGAGGGTCATGGTCGCGTCCTGCTCTGGCAGGGGCCCCAGCGCACCCGGCGCGTCGGGCGTGGACGGCTGCCCGTCGTCGGCATGGCGGATGCGTCCAGAATTGGTGACCAGGTTGGTTTCGATCACCATCGGGCACATGACGGACACCCCGACACCGCTGTCCTTGACCTCACGGGCCAGCGTCTCCGCCAGAGCGACAACGCCATACTTGGCAACGCCATACGCGCCGAGACCCGCGTTGGGTACCAGGCCCGCGAACGACGCGGTGAACACGAGGTGGCCGCCCTGGTCGAGTAACCCTGGCAGGAACGCTTCGACGGTATGAATCGAACCCCACAGGTCGACATCGATGACGAACCGCCAGTCTTCGTGCGTCATCTGAGCGATCGGACCCGCGATGACGATGCCGGCGTTGCTGAAGACGATGTCGACGCGGCCCAGGAGGCGGCCGGCTTCGGCTGCGAGATCGGTGACTTGGTCCACGTGGCGGACATCGCAGACGACCCCGTGTGCGTCAAATCCCTCGGAACGCAGCTGTGCCACGGATTGTTCCAGCGCCGGCTTGTCGATATCAGCGAGCACCACCTGGGCACCGCGGCGGGCGAATTCGGCCGCGCTGGCCAGGCCGATACCACTCGCACCGCCGGTGATCACCGCCCCGCGCCCCTCGAATCCGTCCACAGGGCGAACCTTATTTCACCCCGCCACCAGGGTCGCCCGGCGGGGCGGCCCGGGCATGAGGAGACGGCCGTTGGGCTGTGATCAGGTCACGCTCAGGCGTTGACGTTGGCAAGGCCTCGCGAACAGAAATCCCACACCTCCTCGGCGGTGATCGGGTGGGCTGTCTCATCCTCGGTGCCGCCGCTGGATTGGCCGATGAACATGACCGTCTGCATCGTCATGGCCGCGAACCGCCTGAGATTGATGCCGGGACGCAACTGGCCGGCCTCGGCCGCGGCTTCCATGAGCTCGGAGAGCAACGCTAACAGCGGCGCGTGAGCGGCTTTGACCTCAGCGGGATGGGTGGTCAGCAACCGGGGCGCAAAATCGGTGTACAGGAGTCTGGTTGCCGTCGGGTCCGCGCGCGAGGCCTCGTACAACAGCTCAACGGCAACCCGCAGGCGCTCGAGCGGATCGGTGCTGCTTTCCGTGGCGGCACGGATTTGGTCGGCCGACCGGCTCAACGCGTCTTCGAACAGCGCCAGCAAGAGCTCGTGCTTTCCGTCGAACTGCAGGTAGAAACTGCGAAGTGATTGGCGTGACCGGTCGACGACCTCCTGGACGGTGAAGTCCGTGCTGCCCTTCTCGATGATGATGGCCTGCGCTGCGTCCAGGAAGCGCTGAACGCGCTGCGCCGCACGAAGTTTCGCGGTCTTGATGGACCGCTCGACCGCGCGTTGCTTCCAGGCCGGCTCGTCGCGCGTGCTGGTCACCACTGGCTCGATTGATTTCCGTGTGACGAGAACATGGTTGGACTCTACCGGAGAATACCGTCTCGGTTCGGCTTCGAGCACGGCGCGACAAGCCATGGAGGACTGCTCCGGGCGGACGCGCCCTTGCCTCGTCCACCGCGGTTCAGCCGGGGAGCCTGCGGGCCGCGTGCCTGGATGTTGATTCTCGCGTTGCGAGAAGATAGTTTTCAACATGAGATCTTTCGCCCGGGCGCCGACTCGCCAATGCCCGCTTGCCGTGTGGCGGACGCTCAATGGGTTCAGGGGCTCAATGGGTTCAGGGGAGAGGAACGGCCATGAACAAAGACGACATGATCCTGATCAGCGTCGATGACCACACCGTCGAACCGCCGAACATGTTCAAGAACCATCTGGCGGCCAAGTACGTCGACGACGCGCCGCGGCTGGTGCACAACCCCGACGGCTCGGATATGTGGAAGTTCCGCGACATGGTGATTCCGAACGTGGCGCTCAATGCCGTGGCCGGGCGACCCAAAGAGGAATACGGGTTGGAGCCGCAGGGTTTGGACGAGATCCGGCCCGGTTGCTACAACGTCGACGAACGAATCAAGGACATGAATGCTGGGGGCATCCTGGCCTCGATTTGCTTTCCGTCTTTTCCCGGCTTTGCCGGGCGCCTGTTCGCCACCGACGACCCCGAGTTCTCCGTGGCCCTGGTGCAGGCCTACAACGACTGGCATATCGACGAATGGTGCGGTGCGTATCCGGCTCGTTTCATTCCCATGGCGTTGCCGGTGATCTGGGACGCCGAGGCGTGCGCCGCCGAGGTGCGACGCGTCTCGAAGAAGGGCGTGCACGCATTGACCTTCAGCGAGAACCCAGCGGCGATGGGTTACCCCAGTTTTCACAACGAGTATTGGAATCCGCTGTGGAAGGCGTTGTGCGACACCAACACCGTGATGAACATCCATATTGGATCCTCCGGCAAGCTGGCAATCACCGCCCCGGACGCGCCAATGGACGTACTGATCACCCTGCAGCCGATGAACATTGTGCAGGCCGCCGCGGACCTGCTGTGGTCCAAACCGATCAAGGAATATCCGGAGCTGAAGATCGCCCTGTCCGAGGGCGGCACCGGCTGGATCCCCTATTTCCTCGAACGAGCGGACCGGACGTTCGAGATGCACTCGACATGGACCCACCAGAATTTCGGAGGCAAGCTACCCAGCGAGGTGTTCCGCGACCACTTCCTGACGTGTTTCATCAGTGACAAGGTGGGTGTGTCGCTGCGCAACATGATCGGCGTCGACAACATCGCCTGGGAGGCCGACTACCCACACAGCGACTCGTTGTGGCCGGGCGCACCCGAAGAGCTGTGGGAAGTACTGTCGTTGAACGACGTGCCGGGCGACGAGATCAACAAGATGACCCACGAAAACGCCATGCGCTGGTATTCGTTCGATCCTTTCACCCACATCCCGCGGGAGCAGGCCAATGTTGGCGCGCTGCGTAAGGCCGCGGCGGGTCACGATGTGTCCATTCGGGCGCTGAGTCACCATAAAGACAGCAGGTCGGGCTCGTCGGTCGCGGAGTTTACCGCCAGCGCCAAAGAGCTCGCCGGCAACAAGGACTGAAGCGCCCCGTCTGCTCGCGGTGAAAGGCGGCCCGTGGCTGGGATGAATTTCGAACTGACCGATGACCAGGAGTTGATCCGGCGGTCGGTTGCCGAGTTGGCGCGGAAATTTGACGATCACTACTGGATGGAGAAGGACCAGGCGCACCAATTTCCGAACGAGTTCTACCGCGCCATCGCCGACGGCGGCTGGCTGGGGATGACGATCCCCACCGAGTACGGCGGGCATGGTCTCGGCATCACCGAGGCCACACTGTTGCTCGAGGAGGTCGCCAGATCCGGCGGCGGGATGAACGCGGCCAGCTCGATCCACTTGTCGATCTTCGGGATGCAACCGGTGATCGTGCACGGCTCCGAGGAGCTCAAGCGTCGCACGTTGCCCCCTGTCGCGACCGGCGATGTGCACGTCTGTTTCGGGGTGACCGAACCCGGTGCTGGGCTGGACACGTCGCGCATCACCACATTCGCCAAACGCGACGGGGACCGCTATGTCGTCAACGGCAGGAAGGTTTGGATCTCCAAAGCGATGGAGTCCGACAAGATCCTGCTGCTGACGCGTACCCAACGCCATGACGAAGTGTCCAAGAAGACCGACGGTATGACCCTGTTCCTCACTGATCTCGACCGCAGCCGGGTTGACATCCGTCCCATTGCCAAGATGGGCCGCAATGCCGTCAGCTCAAACGAACTGTTCATCGACAACTTGACTGTTCCGGTCGAGGACCGAGTCGGTGAGGAAGGCAAGGGGTTTCAGTACATCCTGGACGGTTTGAACCCGGAGCGTATGCTGATCGCGGCCGAGGCACTCGGCATCGGCAGGGTGGCCTTGGACAAGGCCGTGAGCTACGCCAACGACCGCGAAGTTTTTGGCCGGCCGATCGGCATGAACCAGGGGATCCAGTTCCCGCTCGCCGACTCACTGGCTCGGCTAGACGCTGCCGAGCTGATGTTGCGGAAGGCGACCTGGCTCTATGACAACGGCAAACCCTGTGGGCGCGAGGCCAACAGTGCCAAGTACCTGTGCGCCGATGCCGGCTTTACCGCCGCGGATCGGGCTCTGCAAACCCACGGCGGCATGGGCTACGCCGAGGAGTACCACGTTGCGCGCTACTTTCGCGAGGCCCGGCTCATGAAGATCGCGCCGATCAGTCAGGAGATGATCCTGAACTTTCTCGGCTCGCACACGCTCAAGCTGCCGAGAAGCTACTGAAGGTCGATCCGTTACGGCCGAAAGAAGCCCGACTGATCAGTTCCTCTGTTGTACGCGCCCGAATTCATGCTGCCCGTCTGGCCAATGCCGGAGTTGAGGGTGTTTGCGTTCGAGATCCCCGCATTGAACATGCCGGTGTTGAGATAGCCGGCGTTGCCGGAGCCCGTGTTGCCGATACCCGCCTGGAAGCCCGCCCCCGCATTGTCGATGCCGGAGCTGCCCAAAACGCTGCTCGTGTTGGCCAAGCCGGAGTTGAATCCCGTACCCGAGCTCGTGTTGAAGAAGCCTGAGTTGCCGGTGCCGATGTTCCCGAAGCCCGAGTTCGGACCCACTGGACCGAGATTGCCCGCGCCGGTGCTCAAGTCGATCGAGTTGAGGAACCCCGTGTTTGTGTTGCCGGAGTTTGCCCATCCCGTGTTGGTGTCGCCAGCGTTCTTGAATCCGGTGTTGTAGCTGCCCGAGTTCCAGTGGCCCGTGTTGGCATCGCCGGCGTTGCCGAAGCCCACGTTGCCGGTACCGGAGTTGCCGCCGCCGACGTCGCGGAGCCCGGAGTTCCCGAAACCGTAGTTCTGGTCGCCGCCGTTGATGAAGCCCGTGTTCGTCATTCCGGCGTTCCCGAAGCCGGTGTTGATGGCCCCCGAGTTCGATATGCCGAAGTTGCCGTCACCCGAGTTGAAGAATCCGACGTTGTTGTCACCGGAGTTGAAGAAGCCGATGTTGTTGTTGCCGGAGTTGCCGAATCCGAAGTTCCCGATGCCCGAGTTGAGCGCGCTGAAGTTGATGCCTACCTGGTTGTCGCCGACGAGCCCGATCCCGATGTTGTTGTTGCCGAGATTTCCAAAACCGATGTTGTTGTCGCCCAGGTTGCCCAGCCCGAAGTTGCTCAAGCCATTGTTCCCAAAACCGATATTCAGGTTGTTGGTGTTTCCGCTGCCGAAGTTGGAGCTGCCGCTGTTTCCGTTGCCGAGGTTGCCGCTGCCGATGTTTCCGCTTCCGACGTTCCCATCGCCGATGTTCCCGAAGCCCGTGTTGGTGGTGCCGGTATTGCCGCTGCCAAAGTTGGTGTTGCCGGTGTTTCCGTTGCCGACGTTGGTGTTGCCGATATTTCCGCTGCCGAGGTTGGTGTTGCCTTGATTCCCGCTGCCCAAGTTGGTGTTGCCTTGGTTTCCGCTGCCCAGATTCGAATCACCGATGTTTCCGCCGCCCAGCTGGAAGTTTCCGATGTTGCCGATGGCCGCTGCCGGCGCGGCAGCCGGAGATGTGGCCGCGGCCGGAGCGCCGGTAGTTGCCTCCGCGGCGGTCGCTGTTGGCGCGCCGGGCAGGCCGGGCAGTTCGTGCACTGTCTGCTGCCATGGTGACAACTGTGCGGCCGCCTCGGACACCCCGCCGTGGTAGCCCGCCATGGCCGCCACATCCTGAGCCCACATCTCCTCGTAGGCGGCCTCGGTAGCCGCAATCGCCGGCGCGTTCTGACCAAGCACATTCGACATCACCAGCTGCACAAACGCGTTCCGGTTGGCCGACACCAGCAACGGATGGATGGTCGCGGCACGTGCGGCCTCGAAGACTCCCGCAACGGCCTTGGCCTGCGCGGACGCGCCCGCAGCCCGGGTCGCGGCGGCGGCCAACCACCCCGCGTACGGAGCTGCTGCCGCCGCCATCGCCGCGGCCGCTGGGCCCTGCCACGCCTGATTGGCCAACCCCGAGGTCACCGAACCAAACGACTCTGCGGCCGACCCCAGCTCGGCGGCCAACCCATCCCAGGCCGCCGACGCGCTAAACATCGGCTCCGAACCGGCGCCAGAGAACATCCGCAAAGAATTGATCTCCGGTGGCAACACGGAAAAGTTCGTCACAACTGTCCTCCTAGTTGGGATTGCCGAGAAAGGCTGGTGCCTGCGGCGCTCGGGGTGACCACCCGCCGAGCAATGCCGGACGCCCACCCACTCAACGCACACATCAGGTGGCGCCCCACCCCCCACTGGCAATCGTCGGGCAATTCGAGCAACCTAGCAGCTAGGAATATTGAATGTTACGTCAATCGCCGCGCAACCTGGGCGTTTCCTCGATCTAGTCCAGAACTTCTGGCGGTCGCCAAGGAACATTCGGTACCCCGCGACCCGCGTCGCCGCGTCCGCGAACGACGCCCACGCGCAGGTCGGGGCCACGCCCGTCGTTTACTAGGCGGTGGACAAGATATGTCGAGCGGAGCAGACCTTATGAGAGAAGCAGTGATTGTGGACGCCGTACGTACCCCGGTCGGCAAACGCAACGGCCGTTTGTCCGAAATGCACGCCGCCGACCTGTCCGCGGTCGTCCTCAATGAACTGTTGGACCGCTGCGGTATTAGCCCCGAGATCATCGACGACGTCATCTGGGGGTGCGTGTCCCAGGTCGGCGATCAGTCCAGCAACATCGGCCGCTTCGCGGTCCTGGCCGCAGGCTGGCCGGAGCGTATTCCAGGGACTACGGTCAACCGGGCTTGCGGATCCAGCCAGCAAGCCCTCGACTTCGCGGCCCACGCGGTGATGTCGGGCCAGCAGGACGTCGTGGTGGCCGGCGGCGTCGAGGTGATGAGTCGGGTACCGCTTGGCGCGGCCAGGGCTACCGGCATGCCGTACGGCCCGAAAGTCCTTGCCCGGTATGAAGATTTTTCCTTCAACCAGGGATTGTCGGCAGAGATGATCGCCGCGAAGTGGCGGTTGTCCCGCGGCCGGCTCGACGAATACGCGGCCTTGTCGCACGAGCGGGCGGCGGCTGCTCAGGATGGGGGAGCGTTTGCCGACCAGATCGTTCCGGTGTTTCCAGACAAGGGAGTCGATGGTGAGGTCGTGCTCGCGGATGAGGGGGTGCGGCGGGA
This sequence comes from Mycobacterium spongiae, assembly GCF_018278905.1. Taxonomy (NCBI): domain Bacteria; kingdom Bacillati; phylum Actinomycetota; class Actinomycetes; order Mycobacteriales; family Mycobacteriaceae; genus Mycobacterium; species Mycobacterium spongiae. Next base: position 4,734,305 of record NZ_CP046600.1, on the reverse strand, counting down.
AACCAGTGTCGAGAAGCTGGCCGCGCTCAAGCCCGCGTTCACCGAAGGCGGTGTCATCCACGCAGGCAACTCCTCGCAGATCTCCGACGGAGCCGCCGCGCTGTTGGTGACCACCTCGGAGATGGCTGTGGAGTTGGGGCTCACGCCCATGGTGCGCTACCGCGCGGGCGCGGTCACCGGCGCGGATCCCGTTCTCATGCTGACCGGGCCGATCCCGGCGACCGAGAAAGTACTGGGCAAGGCCGGGGTTACCCTCGCGGAGATCGGCGTCTTCGAGGTAAACGAAGCCTTCGCGCCGGTTCCGCTGGCGTGGTTGGCAGAAACTGGAGCCGAGGCGCAGCGCCTGAACCCGTTGGGCGGAGCCATAGCGCTCGGCCATCCGTTGGGGGCCTCCGGGGCCGTGCTGCTAACTCGGATGGTACATCATATGCGCGACAACGGGATTCGCTATGGGTTGCAGACTATGTGCGAAGGCGGCGGAACCGCGAACGCCACCGTGGTGGAGCTGGTGAACTAGGTGGTGGGCCGCCGATCGCGTTGGGCTTGTCCGGTCGGCTTACGGCGTGGTTGCGCTACTCGCGGATCGAGATCGCCTGTCGCGGGCATTGCCGCACCGCCTCTTGCACGCGTGACTCGTTTTCCGGCGTGACATCCGGCTGCAGCACCGTCAACATGTCGTCGTCGTCCAGGTGGAATACCTCTCCGATGATGCCCATGCACACTCCGTTGCTCTCGCAAAGGCCGAAATCGACGTGGACTCTCATCGCAGCACCCGCACCGGTACGTTCCGCCAGCCTGTGACGTTTTGCATGTGGACACGCGTGCAGCCGGCCCAGTCCACCTCGTAGTTCGGCATGAATTCGATCAGCTTCTCGAGTGCGACAGCGCTTTCCAAACGGGCTAACGCCGCGCCCAAGCAGCTGTGAACCCCATAGCCGAAGCCAAGATTGGTGGCTTCATGCGGGTCGCGGTCGATATCGAAATCGTCGGGATCGGTCCACACCCGCGGGTCACGGTTGGCGGCACCGTTGATCAGGAACACCGGCTTTCCCGCCGGGATCGTGACGCCATGCAGGTGAACGTCTTTCATCGAGCGGCGTACCTGATATTGCGATGGTGGCTCGTAGCGCAGTAGCTCTTCGACTGCCGCGGGGATCTTGTCGCGGTCGTCGAGCAACGTGTGCCACTGCGCGGGATTCTGGGCGAAGATCACCGGCGCACTGCCCACGAGCTTGGTGACGGTCTCGGCGCCCGCACCGCCTAATAGTGTTGCAAATCCTGCTATTTCGATGTCGTCGAGGGTGGCCTTCGTGCCGTCCTCGCGTTCGAGCTCGGCGGTGATGAGCCGGCTGAGAAGATCGTCATGTAACTCCTCGCGGCGCCGCTTGACCAGATCGTAATACAACATCGCAATGTTGACGGTGGCTTGCATGCCTTGCTCGCCCATGTCCACCTGTCCGGGCTCGCGATGCAGCGACTCATCGATCCAGAGGCGAATCTGCTGCGCGTGCTTCTGCGGGACCCCCAGCATGGTGGTGATCACCTCGACCGGGAACGGACCGGAAAAATCCTGCACCACGTCGAACTGAACCGGATCGGCTGCGTTGAGGTACTTCTCGACCTTCTCGATCACCAGCTGCCGCTGAGACTGAATGGCACGTGGCGTAAACACCTTGTTGAGCAAACTGCGCATGTTGCGATGCTCGGGTGGGTCCATGAAGATGATCGATTGCGGCGGACGCTGCCCGGACCGCACCATCGACAAATCGATACCGTACGCCGACGAATACGTGTCGAAATCCTTGAGGGCCGCCGACACATCCTCGTGGCGGGTGAGCGCGTAGAAATCGTACTCCGCGTTGTAGTACACCGGCGCTTCCTCCCGCATCCGCCGGTAGGTCTCCCACGCGCCGTTGAAGAATTCCTCGCTAAACGGGTCGAAGACAACGTTGTTCACCGCGTAAACCCCCACTCGGCCTCGTTCGACTCGGTCTTGAGACGCGCGGCAGGATCCTCTTCGATGTCTGGCGGTGGCGGCAAGTCGTCGGGACGGCGTTCATCCATTTCCATGATGGCGTGCACCGGGCAGTCCATCAGCGCTCGCATCACCGCGTCGCCGTCCTCGCTGGCCACAACACCGTCACCAATGATCGACGCGTATCCCCAATCGTCAAGAGAAAAGTGTCCAGGTGCTTTCTTAGCGCAGATGCCGAAGCCATCACAGACGGTGCGGTCGAGTCGGATTCTCATCGGTTTGGTCACCTCGGTGTCACCGCCTCCACCTCATAGGGGCGATCGACGCGGAACGGGCCGCCGCTACATGTGCGGCAGCCGTCGGCGAGATGACGCTCCACGTCGCCTGGAAACTTCTCGAGCAGACTCGCCGCCACATTGGTCGCCGCATCCAGCGTGGCGCAGGCCCCGCGCCCACGCAACGATACCGACCAGCGCTGTAACCGGTAGAGGTCCTCAGTGCTGGCGACGCCGTCGCGCAGCGCCCCCGCCACCGCGGCCATCGCCGCGGTTCCGTTGAAACACGAGCCACATTGCCCAGCGTTCTCACGGTCGAAATAGGCCAGCACGGATGCGGCAACCGCCACTGGACAGTCGTCGGTGATCACCGCAATCGCGCCACACCCGAGGCCGCTGCCGAGGTCGCGCAGTGACTCGTGGTCCACCGCGGCATCCAACACTGTGCGATTGAGCAACCCGGCAAAGTAGCCGCCGAGCAGCGCGCCCTGGACCTCATCGGTCGAAACCCCATGGAGCGCCAGAAGTTCAGTGACCGGCAAGCCGTGCGGGACTTCGTAGAGGCCCGGTGGCCGGCCGGCGCCGGTCACGGTGACCAGGACGGTGCCGGGCGAGAGCGCTGTGCCCAGCGAGCGGAAGGCCGCGAAGCCGTGGTGCTGCAAGAAGGGCAGGTTGGCCAGCGTCTCGACATTGCTCACCAGGGTGGGCTTGCCGCCGACACCGGCTTCGAACGGTCGGGGCGGCTTATCCATGGGCTTGACGGGACCGCCGTTGATAGCGCGGGTGGCGGCGGTCTCTTCGCCGGCAATGTATCCCGGATCGACCCTCCACAGCTCGACGGGAACATCCTCGAGCGTCTGGGGCTGGCGTTCGGCCAGTGCGGCTGCGATGCTCTGGGCAGATGCTGGATCGGAGACATACACATAGGCGTGATCTGCCGCCACCATGAGAGCGGCCAGGCGCAGCCCGTCGAGAACGAGATGCGGCCGTTGCCGCAGCAACCAACGGTCCTTGATTGACGCCGGTTCACCTTCTTCCCCGTTCGCGACAATGATCGCGCCACCGGCGGCGCGCCCATTGTCGCGCACGGCGCGCACCTTGATTGCGAGCGGAAAGGCCGCACCGCCGCGGCCCCGCAGGCCGCTACGCTCGACTGCTGCGAGCAGCGCTTCGGGTGTCGCCAGGGGACGGTAGCCGCCGTGCTCCAGGTAGGTGGCGTAGTTCTCCGGACTGGCGCCGGGCCGATCGCCCAACAACCGCGAGGGACAGCCCGGCCAGGCGGCAACGGTGATTGCTGGTGCGACACGGGTTTCCATCGGCTATCTCCCCATCGCCGCGGATAGGCTGGTGCCCATGCGAACTGCCGTGGTGCGCGTCAACGTCGACCCGTCGGGCCTGCTCACCGCTGCACAGCTAACCCGAGGCATGAGAACGCTCCTCGGACTTGCCCACGAGCATGGCGCGGACGTCGCCGACAACAACCTCGCCGCTATGCCGGCCAGCCGCCGCGAAGTGGAAGTCCTCATCGCCAGCGACCGTGTCGAGAACGGGCAGGAAATCGTCATTAAATTGTGTGCCAAAGCATTTGGTACGAACCCGGTGGCCGGGGTGGTGACGTTCGTCAGCAGAGGGACCGACGACGACGCGCACGGGGTGTTGTCGGCCTTCGGGCTCGCGGGCGAGATTGAACGCCAGCCGTGCGATGACGGGTTCGACATCGTCTACGTGACCCTGCGTGAAGCCGATCTCGAGCGAGTGCCGGAGAGTCGGATCCATACCGCGCTGGAGGCGTCGCTGAACTGCGAGGTTCACATCCGTACCACGTAGCGCAACGGGAGACATCACGAGTCCAAGAAGTCGAGGATCGCGGGCGCCGCCTGCACCCAGGTATCGAACAAGTTGAAGTGCGCCACTTTTCCAGCCGCGCGGTCTTCGGCCGCTCGTTCCCACGCGTCCTCCGGCCATGGCGGATCGATGAGTTCAGCCCCTTTGATCAGGCAACTTACCTCCAAAGATGTTCGCTTGGGGTGATCCCAATCGTTCTCGCCGCCGCGAATTATCAGTGTAGGAACCTTGATTCGGTTGAACATTTCGTCGTCGACACCCGGGATCGTCTGGCCGGGCTTGGGTACGAACGCGTTCAGCCAGCGCATCATGACCGTGAGGAAAGCGGCCGCGTCGAGTGCGAGAAACCGCTGCCGGTTGTTGGGGTTTTCGGCAATGCGGTCGCGCCATTCGGGAACCTTCAGCAGCCCTTCAATTCCCGAGAAGCGCACGGCCTGAATGCTAGGGAGTACATAGAACGCGCCAAGCTGATACATGCCGTACACGCCACCGACGATGTTCCATACCACGAGCTTGGTGACTAGTTCCGGATACAACATCGCGGTGAGCATGGAATCCCTTGCCCCGCCCGATCCTCCGGCAAGGATGCATTGCTCGAATCCAAGCGCGCTCAACAAACCGCGCAAAGTCTCAGCGCGCATGTGTGACTCGCTGTGCCCGTAGAACTGCACATCGGAGGCGCCGCAATTCGGCCGGTCCCACAGCAGCACCCGATAGCCGCCCTCAGTGAGTGCCTCGGCCAGCGGGCGTAGGCCGGGGACGTCCTTGCCGAACCGGCCACCCGGCGTCAGTGCGATGAGATCGCCTTTCTCGCCCAGGATTTCATAAACGACGTTGCCGGCGTTCACCGCGACCGCGCCAGCCCGGCATTCCTGAGAGATCACGCCATCACCAGCACGTCGTTGCCGATCACTCGCACCGGGTAGGTGCGGATACTCCACTCCGGCTTCACCGCGGTGGTGCCGGTCGCGAGCTCGAAACCCCACTGATGCCACGGGCAGTAGATGTACTCCAGATCCCGCACCATCACGGCATCGCCAGCGGCATTCTCGTCGACGATGGTGCGCCCGCGTGCACGCCCCGAGCACAGCGGACCGCCTTGGTGTGGGCAGTAATTGGCGATAGCGTAGAAGTTGCCGTTGACGTTGTAGACGCCCACGCCGTGCCGGCCGATCGGCACCAGCTTGTGGGTGCCGGGCGGGATCTCGTCCACCGTCGCGACGACGTGTTCGCGGCCCTGGGCGAGCCGCGGCTGGCGTCGTGGGGTGTCGTCGGCCAATTCAGAACACCCGCGTCTGACCTTCGAGCACCGGAACGGTGTCCGGGAGGTGATAGGTGGCGATTCCGTTTTGGAACATCACCGCGTCGCGAGCCGCTTTGGGAAGATGCTTGACCAACCAGCGCGGGTCATCGAACGTCCAGTGCGGGTAGTCCGAGGAGTACAGCAAGATCTTGTCGCACTCCATCCACTCCAACGCGCGGGTCAACTCCATCTTGTCTTCCGGGTAGTCCAGCGGCTGCGTGGTGAACTTGATGTGCTCCTTGACGTACTCTGACGGCTTGCGCCTGATGTCCATTCGTGACTTGCGCGCCGCATAGATGGCGTCCATGCGCCACATCAGTGGCAGGATCCACGTGAACGCATGCTCGACCAGCACGATCCGCAGCGTTGGGAACCGGTCGAAGACGCCGTCGAAGATCAAACTCATCACTTGATTGGCCGCGAGCAGTGAGTAGGTCACCATGAAGTCGTGGTTGTAGCTGGGAAAGCCGACCGGCGGCATGGGCAGCATCTCGTAGTTGCTGCGCGACAGGTGGCAACTCACCGTGATGTCGTGCTTGGTGGCCGCCGCCCAGACTGGGTCGTAGGTCGGGTGCCCCCACGAGGGGCGCGGCTCGGCTTTGAGCAGAATCTGCGCCATGTAGGGGTGCCCGGCCCACCGCTCGATCTCGGCGGCGGCGCCCTCGGGATCCTCGATGGCCACGCAGATTGAGCCTCGCCAGCGTTGGTGCCAGTTGTTGTGGCTGTCGAGCCAATGATTGGCCTGCCAGTCGTTGAGTGCACACGAGAACGCCTGGTGTGCTCCGGGTAGGCGCGGCGTTCGGCCGCCGGGCTCGAGGATCGCGATGTCGGAGCCCGCGGCCATGATCAACTGGCGAAACGCCATGTCCGGATCGCTGCCCGGGAACTCGCCATCGGGGGGGAAGGTGTCCACCCGCATGGCGTAGCTATGTGCGTAGTCCGGAGCGTCGTAGTAGATCAGCTCGCCGACCCTGTGGTCGCGGAAGAACTTGCTGCGCCACGGCTCCGGGATGTACGGGGTGATTTCGCCTCGCTTCGGCACCGGGTGGACATCCGAGTCGACGCACCGTACCGCGATGCGCTCAGTGGCGGGAACCCGGTCCTGTGTGTGAGTAGCCGTCATCTCGGCCTCCTCGGTCTCGGTCGTTCACTTCAATTGTGCGACTAGCTCGTTGCGAGGTCGACCGAAATGTCGATTCCATAGAGGTCGGCCGCGTTGCGCCAGGCGACTCTGTCGCGCTGCTCGGCAGACAGAGCGGAGGGCAGCTTGGTGATATCGGCGCACTGCCAGTGCGGATAGCTGGACCCGAACATCACCATGTTCTCTTTGCCGGTGAACGCGAACCATTCACCGGCAAAATCGGCGTCGCCGGGCCCGTCGAGGCTGCCCTGGACGAAGTACACGTGGCCGGGCAGGTAGTCGCTGGGTATCCGTGGCGCCCACGGTGTCTGCTCAAGGTGCGGCCGGCCGAACGTGTCCATGCGCCAGATGAATGGCGTTACGAAGTCCGCCGCACCATCGGCCCACACGAACTTGAGGTTCGCGAAGCGCTCGAACACTCCCTCGGCGATCATGTTCATCAGGTGGTACAGGTAGTTGAGCGCCATGAAGCTGACGTATTGCTCATAGGTCTGTGTGTGCCCCGAAGGCGTCGGCGGCAGCGCGATACCTTCTCCGGTCTCGATGTGCACGGCAACCGGCAGATTGGCCTCGGCGGCCTTCTCCCACAACGGCCAGAATTGTGGTTTGCCATAAAGCTCACGGGACTGCAGCGGAACCCCGATCTGGACCACCCGCGGGTGCTGCTGCCATTTGTCGATTTCGCGCAGCGCGCCGGCGATGTCGTCGGGGTTCACCCGGATGGTTCCACGGAAACGGTCACCCAACGTGTCGGACTCCAACCAGCGCGACACCATCATCTCGTTGTGAGCGGCGTGCAGCGCACTGCCCAGATGCCGGTCTGGCATGATGCCGCGGCCCATCGGGTGCAGGATCGCCACATCGACCCCACGCTTCGAAAACAGCTCGTGGCCAACGAATTCCGGATCTGATCCCGGGTAGCGGCGGTTCGGCCCCTCGGTGTTCGTGGCGTATTCGCTAGCGGGTGCGCCGTACCAATCCATCTCGTAGTCGGGGAAGCCGCGACTCTTGAAGGGCTCGCGAAGGAAGCTACGCAGGTCTTTGTTGGACGGAAAGAAGATGTGCACGCTGGCGTCGATGACTGGCGTGCGAGTTCCGTCGGCGTGCTTGATCACGACACCCACCCTCCGGCTCTGGAAGCCAGCGCGAGCCCGGCCAGGTCATAGTGAAAGGCAATCTAACATTCTGGCGGCTCCACTATCAATAGCTTTCCGGTAAGCGTTTCAGTTTAGCGTTGGTCCTGGTAGTTGCCAATATTCATGCAGCCGCAGAACCTCGGGTGACACAGGCAGCGCAGGTGCCATCGCCGGGGCTGGTTCAGCCCGGCGTCTTGTGAACGATCCGCACGAGCGCATTGAACTACCGATTGCCTGCGGTTGGTTCGAGGGCAACCATGTGGCCTGTCGGCGGGTGTCTTGTTGGCGGCCGGCGTAAACGGCTAAGTGCATTTGCCCAAAACTTCGTGTTGACTCATCAACAATGCCCGCGAAATGGTGATGGGTGAAACATGGGAAGTTAATGATCGCCGACATGCTCGCGTGGAAATTACCGCGACGTATGCCGCGGCGCAGGTGAAGTCTTTGGGTAAGCATAAGGAAGCCCTGAATCGCGCGGTCGACACGCGGGTTGCTCGCGCGCTAACAGCGGTCGACCGCTGAACCCAGTGGCCAAGTGGCCGCCGGGTTCGAACCGCGATGTTGCCATGTGCTGGGGCGGCGAAGGACAGGATCTCCTCAAGGAAAAGTCCCCTCCGGCCCTGGCCGCTGATGGGCTCTTCGGTACAGATTTGCCGGGCTGGCGACGAAATCGACTCTGCACCAAAATATTGCACGGGGGTAAGGTTGCTCATTGGGTGCTAACCCGCAGGGGAGTTCGTCCGGGTCTTGCGCCTGCATCAAGTGGTTGCACTTCGACTCTCTGGCTGCCGGCTTCTTCCCTTCTGGGGTCGCCGACGGGTGAAGACGAGCACCGCCCGGCCCGGGTGACGCGTCCTCGCGCACGAGCTCGGCGGCTCGCATCCAACCTCTCTGCGAACAGAGATCCGAATTCTAGAACGGTGAAACACGCGTTTCGCGGGCCTATTTGTTTGAGGCAACGGTTGAGCGCCGGATGTGACCGAATCGCTAAATTGCGGGTCGGGGCCGCGATAATATCTGGCACCAATTCTGGCGTACAGCGAATATTTGTCGATGGCTTGATTGGAGCGGCGATGTCGTATCTCAGTGCAACACCGGAGATCTTGGTGGCGGCGGCCGCCGATGTGCAGAGCATCGGTTCGGCGCTGGGTGCGGCGAATGCGGCGGCGGCGGTGCCGACCACTGCGGTGTTGGCCGCCGGGGCGGATGAGGTGTCGGCGGCTATCGCGGCACTGTTTTCTGGTTTTGCCCGCGATTATCAGGCGCTCAGCGCCCAGACAGCGGGCTTTCATGCCCGGTTTGTGCAGGCCTTGAGCAGTGCGGGGGCCGCGTATGCCGGCGCCGAGGCGGCCAACGCGTCGCCGCTGCAGGCCCTGGAGCACGAGGTGCTGGGTGTGATCAATGCGCCCACCCAAGCGCTGTTGGGGCGTGCGTTGATCGGCAACGGCGTTAATGGGGCGCCAGGCACCGGGGCTAGGGGCGGCGATGGCGGGATTCTGTGGGGTAACGGCGGCGCCGGGGGGTCGGGCGCGCCCGGTCAAGACGGTGGCAACGGCGGGGCCGGCGGGCTATTCGGCATCGGCGGGGCCGGCGGGGCAGGCGGTGCCTCGGCAATCGGGGTCGGCGGAGCAGGCGGGGTCGGAGGGTCTAGCGGGCTATTCGCCGCGGGCGGAGTCGGTGGTGCCGGTGGAGACTCCACGGGCGGAGCCGGCGGCGCAGGCGGGGCCGGCGGCGCCGGCGGACTGTTCGCCGGTGGCGGGGCCGGCGGGATCGGAGGAAACTCCATCGCCGGAGCCGGCGGAGCCGGCGGCTCAGGTGGCGCCGGCGGGTCGTTCGCCGGCGGCGGCGTCGGAGGCTTTGGTGGGACCGGCACTACGGCTGGCGGGGTCGGTGGGACGGGCGGCGCGGCCAACCTGATCGGTACCGGGGGAACTGGCGGGGCCGGCGGGTTCGGCTCGATCACAGGAGGGGCCGGCGGCACCGGCGGCGCCGGCGGGGTTTTCGGCGCGGGTGGCGCTGGCGGCGATGGCGGGTTCGGCAACACCACCGGCGGCGCTGGAGGTAGCGGCGGGAGCGGCGGCACGCTCGTTGGATCCGGCGGGGTTGGTGGCAACGGAGGCGTCGGCCTCACCGGCGGCACCGGCGGCACCGGGGGTAGCGCCGCTGGCCTCGTCGGTGATGGTGGAAGTGGCGGGCGCGGCGGCACCGGGCTGCCCGGGACAGACGGTGTCAATCCCACACCCATAGGCACCACGGCAGCCAGCGGCGACAATGGCACCGATGTGACCGGGATGGGTGATCAAAGCGCGGGCGCAGGAGACCCGGGCAGTCCCGGCAACTTCGGAGAGAATGGCGGCGACGGCGGAAAGGGTGGGCAAGCAGAGTCCCAGGGCGGTACGGGCAGGGGCGGCCAGGGTGGTGCTGGTGGTGCTGGCGGTACCGGTGCCAGCGGCGGCGATGGTGGTGTTGGCGGCACTGCGTTGGCAGCAAACGGCGTCGCTATCGGGGGGGCGGGCGGAAACGGCGGTGACGGCGGTGTTGGTGGTGGCGCGGGTGGCAACGGTGGCCGCGGTGCCGATTTCGCCACTGCGGGAACTAACTCAGGCCCCGGCACCGCCGATGTCGAGGCTATCGGCGGCAACGGGGGCAACGGCGGCAACGGCGGCGAAAGTACCGCGGCCGGAAGTCCCGCTGGCGCCGGCGGCGCCGGCGGCAATGGTGGTAGCGGCGGATTGTTCATCGGCAATGGTGGCAGCGGCGGCGCCGGGGGTAGTGGCGGGATTGGTGGCAACGCAGGCGGGCTAGGGGGCTCGGCAGGCGACGGCGGGGTAGGCGGCGTCGCTTTTCTCGGCCCCATTGACGGTGGTTCCGGACAGGCGTTCAGCGGCGACGGCGGCGCCGGCGGGACCGGGGGCGGCGGTGCCACCGGCGGGACGGGAGGAGCTGGCGGCGCCGGTGGTAGCGGCGGGCAAGGCGGGATGCTGGTCGGGGACGGCGGTCGCGGCGGCGTCGGCGGTTCCGGGGGCCTCGGCGGCAACGGCAGTGGTGGCGGCGCCGCCGGCGCCGGCAACATCGGGGCAGTCGCTAGCGGCTCCGAGTTCGGTGACGGTGGTTCCGGTGGCGACGGTGGCGCCGGGGGCCTCGGCGGCAACGGCGGGGCCGGTGGCGCCGGTGGCAACGGCGGTGCCGGCGGAATGTTGATCGGCAGCGGTGGCCTCGGCGGCACCGGCGGCCTGGGCGGCACCGGTGGTAGCGGCGGCAGCGGCAACGCGGGCGGCAACGGCGGCGATGGCGGCACAGTGGACCCAGGTGCCGGCCCGATTAGCGTCGGTGGGGATGGCGGCAACGCCGGCAACGGCGGCAACGGTGGCGCCGGCGGGGCTGGAGGTGCCGGCGGAACCGGCGGCAGCGCGGGCGGATCCGGCGGCGCACTGTGGGGCCAGGCCGGCAGCGGCGGCGCGGTCGGCGCAGGCGGCGCAGGCGGCGAAGGAGGCGCCGGCGGTGCGGCTGGCGCGGCCGGTAGTGGCGGCACGGCGAATGGCGGAAACGGCAGCGACGGCAATCCCGGCGCCGCCGGCTTTGAGGGTATGAGAGGCGCGCCTGGCTAGAGCTGCTGCCGCCAGATCCGCCGACCGTAGCTTTCAGCGAATCGGTCAGTCGGTGAGATTCGGTGCGCCGCTTGCCTTGTCTGCCAGCACGGTTCGCGCTGCAGCCTCAGCGTTGCCGGGTTCGCTCTTGCCGCGTTGACGGCGGATATGTCGATCAGGATGTGGCACTTCGAGCACTCGATGCCTAGATCGCGAGACAGTCCGGTCCCAAGGCCCTGGTTCCTTGACGCCGACCTGCCCCAGTTTCCCCGTCCCACGCATCGATGTCAGCAGTGATGCGTAACTAGCTGGTGTAGCCGGGAATTCGGTATCGCTGATCAGTCGGCCGTTGAGGTCGATACCGTCGATTTGCTGGCCGGCAGGGTAAGGCTGGGTCCTCTTTGTTGGCCGGGGCGCCGGACGGACAGGGTGCACGGACCAGCGATGGGCCCGGGGCGGGTACGCAACCGCCACTGGTGTTGAGGGATTCTTTAGGGCCGGTGGGGCCGGCTCCGCCCAGGGTCAACCGGGCTCGACCGGCGCCACCCCCACCGCCGGCACCGGCCGGGGACGGCGGCACGGGAGGCGGCGGCGTCGGCCCCGGCTCCAGCGCTACGCCCGGCGGCGCCGGCGGAACCAGCGCATCCTGATCGGTTTCCCGCGACACCACACTGACGAGCACCTGGGGTCACGTCCAGGCCGATCCATCCGAGGTCGACCACCGCGAGCGAAGAGCCCTCGACAAGAACGGAATTCAGTTCCACCGCGTTGTGCTCGGTGCTCGATGGCCCTTCTGTCGCCGGACACCGCGCGAAGCCGGCAATCGGTAGGGACCACGGCTGGCGGCAGAGCTGAAAACGAAATCCGCGGGCGGTCCGAACCAGGCTACGGCGATGGTGGGTCGGCGCACACCCTCGGTGCGGCTCGCTCGGCCTAGCGAACGGGTTTGCGGTGTGCGGCCTTGTTGGACGTCGGCGAGTCCGGCAGTGTCGGAGATTCCGATCGTGTCGTGGTGTCGAGGGCGCCAACCCGCGTTGGTTGCCCGTGCCGGCGTCGCCGTGAGCGTTCGAAGCGGTGCGGTCGGTCGTGGGGTGGCCAGGACCGATGGCGGCATTCTGGCTGGGATCGGGCCGATCTGTCCAGCGAGGGTCGATCGATCGTGTTGGTCCGGGAGCGTGGCCGTGTTGTCTGAACGGCTCGCGAGTCAGGGCCGGGCGCACACCGGCCGTGCCACGGTCGGATCGTGGGCGCGTGCTTGTTGGACCCCGGCCACGTCACAGCGACCATCTTCCCGCTAGCTAGCAAACATTATTGTGGGTAGCCTGGCCCGGGCAACGCTGCGCATCAATACTTGCCGTAAAAACTATTATTAAACGTCAACGAGTTGTCGAAGTTCGCTATATAGTTCTGATGGCGCCCCTAGGAGCGCGTGCAGGGACTAGGTCAGCAACTACAAGACGATGACTCATCTAGGCCTTCGGTGACGGTACCGCCAGTGCCGGCTGGGGCTCGAGTTGTTGCCGCGGGCGGCTTCGCGCGTGGTTGCGGCGGCTATTCAGGCCGCATCGACGGGGCTAGTCCAGGACCGATTGTGGTGTCGATACGCTGAGAGGGGCCTGAGGCGATGGACTTTCCGGTACGGAATTCAGTTCCACCCGCCGTCCTCGGTGTTCAATGGCTCTCCTGTTGCCGGACACCCGTCCGAAGCCGGCACCCGGTCGGTGAACCACGGCTGGCGGCGTAGATGAACACGAATTCCGTAGTGCGGCACCCATCGGAATTGATGGTCTCCGCCCCCCGCGGCGCGCATCTACGCCCGGGGGCCGATGAATGGCGACCGAGCGAAGCGCACAGTCGAATCTGGCCCTTGGGCAGACAGTATTCCTTGGCTCGGCTGAGCATCCAGGCGGAGCAGCGTGTCGAGGCGGTGGTCTCGGGCACCCGGACTGTAGATCCGCGAGATGAGGCTAAGCCGTGAGCCAACGCCAGGCTGTCTTGAGTCAACGCCAGGCTGCAATGCAGGCATTCGCGACGCGCTATCCGTGGGAGGACAAGGCCGGTAAGCAGAAGATCCTCGATGAGTTGTGTGCGATCACCGGTTGGCATCGCGACCATGCCCGCAAGGCGCTGCGAAACGCGTTGGGGCCCAGCGTCGTCAAGGCCCGCGCCGCGCGCCCACCCAAATACGGGCCAAAGGTCATCGCGGCGCTGAGCTTCTGCTGGGAGGTGTTGGGCAGGCCGGCGGGCAAGCGGCTCGCCCCGATCCTGCCCGAGCTGGTTCGGACCCTGCGAGCGTTCGGCGAGTTGGACATCGACGATCGCACCGCAACGCTGCTGGCCGGCATGTCGGCAGCAACGATCGACCGGCGCCTGGCCGGCCAGCGCAACATGCGCGAGTTCACGCGCCAGTGGCCCACGAGACCGGGGTCGCCGCGGAAGAGCCCGACCCCGGTGCGCACCTGGGCCGAGTGGGACCAGGCGGTGCCCGGGTTCGTCGAGATCGACTTGGTCGCCCACGACGGCGGCAACCCCGGCGGGGAGCACGCCTGGACACTGATCGTCACCGACATCGCCACCGGCTGGGCGGAGTACCGCAGCCTGCCCAACAAGACCCCCCCGTCGGTACTTGCTGCCCTGGATGACATCGCTCGATCGATGCCGTTCTCGATCCTCGGCATCGACTCCGGCAGCGGATCGGAGTTCCTCAACCACCACCTGCTCATCTGGTGTGAGCAACGCCAGATCACGTTGGCGTTGTCGCGGTTGTCCAATGGGAATGACGGCAGCCACGTCGAAGACAAGAACTGGGCCATCGTGCACACTGTGGTTGGCTACCACCGCTACGACACCGAAGCGGAACTATTGCTGCTCAGTAAGACCTGGGCATTGCAGTCGGAACTGTCCAACTATTTCTCCCCGCAGCAGAAGCTGGTTTCCAAAGTTCGCGTCGGCGCCAAGGTCAGCAAGAAATATGACACCGCAACCCCGCATCGTCGTGCCGAGGCCCACCAGAAGGTCACTGATGAGGACAAGACGATCCTGGCGGACACGTATGCCGGCATTAACCCCGCCGCCATACGGCGCCAGATAAAGGCCCATACGGCACAGCTGCTCGCCATCACCGCCAGCAAGAGCGCGCCCAAGATCAAGACCGTCATCTCCGCGTCCTCCCGGCCGCCATGTGCGGATGCGTCGACAACTCGATCGATGTTGGCACTCTGATAAGAGCCGACAGCTCCCGTCCGAGCAGTGGATCGGCGGTCTTTCTTGTTGCGTTGCCGGCCTTCCGACGGTGGCCCTGCGCTAGGAAACACTGTGTCGGCGTTGTGGAAACCGCAAGTGCCCGTTTGGATCGGGTGGTTGCCGGGGCGCTGATCACCCTGCGGCGGTACTTCGGACAGACGGCACTATCGACGTGAGCGGCCGGCGAACCCTCTCGGTGCTCGAGGCCGCCGAGTAGTCATGGCTGTATTCCTTTGATTGGCGGCCGGTGTCGACCGCAGCGATCATCCGCTGGCGTCCGAATCAGGCTATGGCGTTTGTGGGCGGCGCATGCCGTTGGTGCGGCCCGCTCGGCCTAGCGAACGGGTTTGCGGTGTGCGGCCTTGTTGGACCTCGGCGAGTCCGGCAGTGTCGGCAATTCCGTTCGCGGCGTGTTGCCGAGGGTGCCAACCCGCGTCGGTTGCCGGTGCTGGCGTCGCCGCGAGCCTTCGAACGGTGCGGTCGGTCGTGGCGTGGCCAGGGCCGATGACCGCAGCCTGGCTGGGATCGGGCGGATCTGTCCAACGAGGTTGGGATCGATCGTATTGCCCCGAGGGCGTAGCCGTGTTGTCAGAGCGGCTTGCTAGTCAGCGCCGGGCGTGCACCGGCCTTGCCGCGGTCGGATCGTGGGCGCGGGCTTGTTGGACTCTGGCCACGTCACGGCGGCCATCCGCCCGCTATCCAGCAAACATCACTGCGGGCAACTTGGTCCGGGTAGCGCTGTGCGGAGATACTTGCCAGAAAAACTATTATTAAACGTCAACACGCTATAGGTGTTCGCTATATACTTCTGATGACGCCCTTGGGGTCGCCCGTAGGGACCATCACAGCAACGATAAATCGACGTCTCACCAGGACCGTCACTGACGGTGGCGCCAGCGCCGGCTAAGGCCCGACTTGTTGCCGCGGACGGCTTGCGAGCGTAGTTGCGGCGCCAGTTCAGGCTGTATCGACGCGGTGAGTCCAGGACCGACTGTGGTGTCGATCGGCTGAGAGGGGCCTGGGACGATGGACTTTCCGGTATTGCCGCCGGAAATCAATTCCGCATTGATGTATGGCGGGCCGGGGCCGGGGCCGTTGTTGGCGGCGGCGGCGGCGTGGGAGGGCCTGGCTGTCGAGTTGGCGTCGGCGGCGGTTGCGTTCGGGTCGGTGACCTCGGGGTTGGTGGGGGAAGCGTGGCAGGGAGCGGCGGCGGCGGCGATGGCGGCCGCGGCGGCCCCGTACGGGCAGTGGTTAGGGGCGGCGGCGACCCAGGCGCAGGAGGCGGCGGGGCAGGCGCGGGTAGTTGCGGGGGCGTTTGAGGCCGCGTTGGCGGCCACGGTGGATCCAGCGGTGATTGCGGCCAACCGCGCGGTGATGCGAGCGCTGGTGATGTCGAATGTGTTCGGGCAGAACACCGCGTTGATCGCGGCCGCTGAGGCCGACTACGAGCTGATGTGGGCCCAGGACGTGGCGGCGCTGGTCGGCTATCACACCGGCGCCTCGGCCGCGGCGTCGGCATTGCCGGTGTTTGGCGCGCCAGCGCAGGCGCTGCGGGGACTGGCGGGGTTGCCGGCTGTCGGCGCTGTGGCCGCGGCTCTGGTCGCCAATCCCGGCAGTGTGCTGAGGCTGAATGCGGGTGCGGCGAACGTGGGCAATTACAACATCGGCGTGGGTAACGTCGGGGAGCTCAACCTCGGCGGGGCAAATATCGGTGGCCAGAATTGGGGCGCAGCCAACCTGGGTATCGGCAATGTCGGTTTCGGCAATATCGGCTCCGGGAACGTCGGGTTCGGTAATTCTGCTTTGGGCTTGGTCCCGGGTATCGGCAATGTTGGGTGGGGCAACGCCGGCAGCAGCAACGTTGGTTTCGGAAACCTGGGTGTAGGCAACATCGGGTTGGCCAACACCGGGAACAACAACACCGGGATCGGCTTGGTCGGCGACAATTTAACCGGGTTCGGGGGCTGGAACTCCGGGACCGGAAATCTCGGGTTGTTCAACTCCGGCACCGGCAATGTCGGGTTCTTCAACACCGGCACCGGGAACTTCGGTATCGGGAACTCGGGGGCCTACAACACCGGTATCGGGAACTCCGGGATGGCCAGCACGGGACTGTTCAACGCCGGGAATTTCAACACCGGCATCGCCAATACGGGTCATTACAACACGGGGAGCTTCAACGCCGGTGACACCAACACCGGTGATGTCAATCCGGGCAGCATCAACACCGGCTGGCTGAACACCGGCAGCATCAACACGGGCCTGGCGAACTCCGGTCATGTCAACACCGGCGCCTTCATCGCGGGCAACTTCAGCAACGGCATGTTCTGGGTGGGTGATTACCAGGGGCTGTTCGGCGCGGTGGACGGAACCGTCTCGATTCCCGAGATCCCGATCGGCTTTGGCCTCGACAGCGGCATCGGCCCCATCACCCTCGAGCCGATCCAGATTCTCCCCGACATCCCGATCAATATTCACCAGACCATCAACTTCGGCCCGCTGGTCGTTCCGGACATCGTGATTCCCGGGTTCGGCGGGGGTCCGGGCATATCGATCGATTTCGGCCCCTTGACCATCTCACCCATCACCCTGTTTCCCCAACAATTCTATTCCGCAGATTTTTCGGTCGGCCCTTTGACACTGGCTCGCCTCGGCATCTTTCCTGGGATCACTATTGCTGGTGATGGTGACCCTACGATTATCGGCCCCACTATTGTCGACGCCACTATCCAGCAATTCCCCTTGAGTTTTTCCTGGGATCTCCACGCCCTCAGGATCCTGTCGAATGGCAGCCCTGTTCTCGACGATATCAAGCTCTTTCCGAATGGGTTGAGTGTGCCCGATAGTCCGTTGGCGTTGCTGGCCGGTGTGTCGATCGGAACTCCGGGCTTCACGATCCCGGGTTTTAGTCTTCCGGCGCAACCGCTGCCGTTGACGATCGACATCAACGCTCAGATTGACGGTTTCAGCACCCCGGCGATCACGATTGACCGCATCCCCATCGACGTCGGGGCCGGGGTGAATATCGGTCCCATCCCGATCCAGGGCCTCTACATTCCGGCGGCAGGTCCGGGGGTGGGGAATACGACCACGGCTCCGTCGTCGGGTTTCTTCAACTCCGGTGCCGGCGGTGTGTCGGGTTTCGGGAACCTCGGTGCGGGCACCTCGGGGTGGTGGAACCAGGCGCCGAGCGCATTGGTGGGGGCGGGTTCGGGTGTGCTCAACGTCGGCACACTGGGCTCGGGTGCGCTGAACGTGGGCGCGGGTGTATCCGGGCTGTACAACACCAGCGCGCTGAGTCTGGCGACGCCGGCGCTGCTCTCGGGTGTGGGCAATCTCGGCGAGCAGTTGTCGGGGTTGTCGTCGGCGGGCACCACGCTGAACCAGACCCTGATCGCCAACCTCGGGTGGGCCAACGTCGGCAACGTCAACCTCGGGTTCGGCAATGTCGGCGACGTCAACCTGGGTGGCGCCAACCTCGGTGATTTCAACGTGGGGCTGGGCAATCTTGGCGACGGAAACGTCGGGTTCGGCAACCACGGTCAGGGTAACGTCGGATTCGGCAATTCTGGTCCCGGGTCGGGTCTGGCCGCGGGTCTGGCGGGTGTGGGCAATATCGGGTGGGGCAACACCGGCACCGACAACTACGGTTTCGCCAACCTGGGCGTGGGCAATATCGGGATCGCCAATACCGGCAATGGCAATATCGGTATCGGGCTGGTCGGGGATAACCAGGTCGGGTTCGGGGGTTGGAACTCCGGCGCCGGTAATCTCGGGCTGTTCAATTCCGGCACCGGCAACATCGGGTTTTTCAACACCGGCACCGGCAACGTCGGGATCGGGAACTCGGGCGGCTTCAACACCGGGATCGGCAACTCCGGCACCGCCAGTACCGGCATGTTCAACTCCGGGAGCTTCAACACTGGTGTGGCCAACCCGGGTAGCTACAACACAGGCAGTTTCAACGTCGGTGACATCAACACCGGGGATGTCAACCCGGGCAGCATCAACACCGGTTGGTTCAACACGGGTGCGGCCAACACCGGTCTGGCCAACTCGGGCACCGCGGGCACCGGCGCGTTCATGTCAGGGAACTACAGCAACGGCATCGTGTGGCGCGGCGACTACCAGGGCCTTATCGGGGCACACCTCGTGCCCACGATTTCGGAGTTCCCGATCACCACCCACGTCGGCGCCGGCCTGGGTCCGGTTAATGCGGCGCCGGTCGCAATTCCTGCCCTGCACTTCGCCATCACCAATGCATCTGTGGGTCTGGGTCCGTTCACCATCCCGGAAATCACCATTCCCGCCATCCCGGTCCACGTCACGGGATCGGTCGAACTGGGGGAGACCACTTTCTCGGCCGCCGCCGTTCTTAACCTCGTCAGGGCGGGGTTGCTTTTCCCGTTACCACCCATCAACTTCGATACTCCGGTTGTCTTCATTTCATTTCTCAGTGCGCCCCCGCTCGCTACGGGGCCGATCCTTGTCGCTGGCCCCAGCCTGGAGCCCACTGGTCGCGCGTTTCCTGTGGCCTTTGCCCTGAACATCGGTCCCTGGACCGCTTTCCCGGATGGTTTCACTATTCCCGCGCAAACACCGGTTAGCGTGGGCGTGTCCGGCGGCAACGATCCGTTCACGTTGTTCCCCGGTGGGCTGACATTCCCGCAGGCCTCGGCGGGAGTCGCCAACTTCTCCGGGGGGCTGGACGCGTTCACCTTGTTGCCCAACGGGTTCACCATCGATACGGTCCCGGCCACCCTCGACGGGATCGCCACTATCGGCCCGATCAAGCTCCCGATCATCGACGTTCCGGCGGTCCCGGGCTTCGGGAACGCCACCGAGGTCGCTTCGTCGGGGTTCTTCAACTCCGGTGCGGGTGGGGGATCGGGTTTCGGCAATGTCGGTGCGGGCATGTCGGGCGTGTGGAACCAGGCCCATGACGCGTTGGTGGGTGCGGGTTCGGGTGTGCTCAATGCCGCCACGCTGGGTTCGGGTGTGCTCAACGTCGGCTCGGGGATCTCGGGGCTGTACAACACCGCCACCGTGCCTGTGGGCACCCCGGCGGTGCTCTCCGGTGTGGGCGGCATCGGCCAGCAGCTGTCGGGGGTGTTCGCGGCGGGCACTGCGGTGAACCGGACCCTGATCGCTAGCCTCGGATTGGCCAACGTCGGCGACCTCAATCTGGGGTTGGGCAATGTCGGGGATGTCAACCTGGGTGCGGCCAATCTCGGCGACCACAACCTGGGGTTGGGCAATGTCGGTGGTGGCAACGTCGGGTTCGGCAACATCGGTGCCGGCAACATCGGGTTCGGCAATTCGGGTCTGCGGGCCGGTGTGGTGGGCCTGGGCAATGTCGGGTGGGGCAACGCCGGTAGCGACAACTACGGTTTCGCGAACCTGGGTGTGGGCAATGTTGGGTTCGGTAATTCCGGCAACGGCAATATCGGGATTGGGTTGGTTGGGGATAACCGGGTTGGGTTCGGGGGCTGGAACTCCGGTAGTGGCAATGTCGGGTTGTTCAATTCCGGTACCGGCAATGTCGGGTTCTTCAACACCGGCACCGGCAATTTCGGTGTTGGAAACTCGGGCGACTTCAACACCGGGATCGGCAACTCCGGTGTCGCCTCGACTGGGTTGTTCAACGCTGGGAGTTTCAACACGGGTGTGGCCAATCCCGGTAGTTACAACACGGGCAGTTTCAATGTCGGGGACACCAACACCGGTGATGTCAACCCGGGCAGCATCAACACCGGCTGGTTGAACACCGGCCAGGCCAACACCGGCATGCTCAATACCGGCTCGTTGGGCACCGGGGCGTTCTTGTCGGGCAACGCCAGCAACGGCATCCTGTGGCGCGGCGACTACCAGGGCCTGTTCGGCCTGTCGTTGGGCATTTCGATTCCTGAGTTCCCAATCCAGATCACCGTCACCGGTGGGGTGCCTCCCATCGTCATCCCCGATATCGAGCTCGTTCCCCCGCTGCACCTCGGTATCGGCGGCGCAGTGAATTACGGCTTCGCGGTGCCCGACATCCCCATCCCGGCAATCCACATCGGCATCGACGGTGCCGCCAACGCCGACTTCACCGCCCCGGCCACCACCCTGCTGTCCGCGTTGCCATTCAATGGGGGTCTGAGTGGTCCCACAATCACACTCTCGAATATCTCTCTCGACCCATTCCTTTATGGAGTGGATCTTCCAATTGTTGGGTTATCGGGAATAATTGGGCCCATCGGTCTCGCTCCGATTACGATTGTCTCCGCCTTCAATGAGCCGCTACTATTCGGCGTGGATCGTATTGGTCTGGACGCAATCTCGATCAGCGAGTCGATTCCTATAGCGATTTCGCCAATGAATATCCCCGCCTCGCTCATCGAGGGGATATCGATGAGCGAGGTCTTGCCGATTGATGTGTCGGTGGATATTCCCGCGGTCACTGTGCCGGGTGTCACGCTTGACCCGATCCCGCTGGATTTCGACCTTCTCACGGGCGCCGGTCCCATCGACATCTCGATCCTCGACATCCCGGCGGTACCGGGCTTTGGGAACTCGACCGAGCTGGCGTCGTCGGGCTTCTTCAACTCCGGCGCTGGCGGCGGATCGGGCATCGGCAACATCGGTGCGGGCGTATCGGGCTGGTTCAACCAAGCCGCCGAGGCCTCGGTACTCGGGGTGTTGTCGGGTCTGGGCAACGCCGGCACGCTGGCCTCGGGTGTGCTGAACTCGGGCACCGGCATTTCCGGGTCGTTCAACGTGAGCACGCTCGACGTTGGGACGCCGGCGCTGATCTCGGGTCTGGGCAACCTGGGTGATCACCTCTCGGGTTTGTCCCTCGACGGGCTAAGCGCAATGCTGGACAGCCCCTCCGGCGATAGCGGCGGCGGTGGCTCCGGCGACCCCAGCATCATCGACGTGGCGCTTGCCGAGCTCTGGCACCTGAACATCCAGAACCTGTTCGATTTGGGCAACCTCGGCGGGATCAACCTCGGCTTCGGCAACATCGGCGAGTTCAACGTGGGCGCGGGCAATGTCGGGCACGGCAATCTCGGGGGCGGCAACAATGGTGGAAACAACCTCGGCTTCGGCAACCTCGGGAACGGCAACGTCGGGTTCGGCAACCTCGGCGACGGCAACGTCGGATTCGGCAACTCTGGTCTGCGGGCCGATTTGGTGGGTCTGGGCAACATCGGGTGGGGTAATGCCGGCAGCGACAACTATGGTTTCGCGAACCTGGGTGTGGGCAACATCGGCTTGGCCAACACCGGCACCGGCAATATCGGTATCGGGCTGGTCGGGGACAACCTAGTCGGGTTCGGGGGCTGGAACTCCGGGACGGCCAATGTCGGGTTGTTCAACTCCGGGACCGGCAACATCGGCTTCTTCAACACCGGCACCGGCAACTGGGGGATTGGGAATTCGGGGGACTACAACACCGGCATCGGAAACTCTGGGACAGCCTCGACCGGACTATTCAACGTTGGCAGTTTCAGCACCGGTGTGGCCAACGCCGGTGGCTACAACACGGGCAGCGGCAACGTGGGCAGCTTCAACACCGGTGACTTCAACCCCGGCGATGTCAACACCGGCTGGTTCAACACCGGTGATGTCAACACCGGCTGGTTCAACACCGGTGATCTCAACACCGGTGCGTTCAATTCCGGCAATTTCAACAACGGGGCGCTGTGGACGGGTGACTTCCACGGCGTGCCGGCCTTCTCCTACAGCATCGAGATCGACGGCAGCACGCTGGTGGACTTCGACGAAACGTTCAACTTCGGCCCGATCGTCATCGATCAGATCGATATCGCCGGTATCTCGCTGTTCGACATTAACGAACTCATCGAGATCGCGCCGTTCGCCATCCCGCAGATCGATGTTCTCCCGATAGGTCTGGACATCAACGAATCGATCGTGATCGACCCCATCGTGTTATTCCCGGCCACCACGATTGCCGCCCAAGACATTACGATCCCCCTCGACAGTGAACCCGGACCCCCATCAACGCTGACGCTTCCCCTCATCACTTTGACTGCCCTCCGCACGCAGTTTGTCATCGGTACTAGCATCGCAGTCCTAACCGAGCCGAGCGCACCCACCAAGGGCATCACCATCCATTCCGGTCCCACTCTTGCAAGCACCGGTAGCCTGGTGATTTCTCTCCCGGAAATCGCTATCCCGGAGATCGCTACCTCGAGTATTCCGTTGACTATTGACGTTTCCGGTGGGTGGCCGGGATTTACGTTGTTCCCAGGTGGGCTGTCGATTCCGCAAAACCCGATTCCATTGACGATCGATGTGTCGGGCGTGCTGGATCCGATCACGATTTTCCCGGGCGGTTTGACGATCGACCCATTGCCGCTGAACACCGCCCTGAACATCACGGTGCCCGACATCAGCATCCCGTTGATCGATATTCCGGCGACTCCGGGCTTTGGCAACGCGACATCGACTCCGTCGTCGGGGTTCTTCAACTCCGGTGCGGGTGGGGGATCGGGTTTCGGCAATGTCGGTGCGGGCATGTCGGGCGTGTGGAACCAGGCCCATGACGCGTTGGTGGGTGCGGGTTCGGGTGTGCTCAATGCCGCCACGCTGGGTTCGGGTGTGCTCAACGTCGGCTCGGGGATCTCGGGGCTGTACAACACCGCCACCGTGCCTGTGGGCACCCCGGCGGTGCTCTCCGGTGTGGGCGGCATCGGCCAGCAGCTGTCGGGGGTGTTCGCGGCGGGCACTGCGGTGAACCGGACCCTGATCGCTAGCCTCGGATTGGCCAACGTCGGCGACCTCAATCTGGGGTTGGGCAATGTCGGGGATGTCAACCTGGGTGCGGCCAATCTCGGCGACCACAACCTGGGGTTGGGCAATGTCGGTGGTGGCAACGTCGGGTTCGGCAACATCGGTGCCGGCAACATCGGGTTCGGCAATTCGGGTCTGCGGGCCGGTGTGGTGGGCCTGGGCAATGTCGGGTGGGGCAACGCCGGTAGCGACAACTACGGTTTCGCGAACCTGGGTGTGGGCAATGTTGGGTTCGGTAATTCCGGCAACGGCAATATCGGGATTGGGTTGGTTGGGGATAACCGGGTTGGGTTCGGGGGCTGGAACTCCGGTAGTGGCAATGTCGGGTTGTTCAATTCCGGTACCGGCAATGTCGGGTTCTTCAACACCGGCACCGGCAATTTCGGTGTTGGAAACTCGGGCGACTTCAACACCGGGATCGGCAACTCCGGTGTCGCCTCGACTGGGTTGTTCAACGCTGGGAGTTTCAACACGGGTGTGGCCAATCCCGGTAGTTACAACACGGGCAGTTTCAATGTCGGGGACACCAACACCGGCGACGTCAACCCGGGCAGTATCAACACCGGCTGGTTGAACACCGGCCACGCCAACACCGGCATGCTCAATACCGGCTCGTTGGGCACCGGGGCGTTCTTGTCGGGCAACGCCAGCAACGGCATCCTGTGGCGCGGCGACTACCAGGGCCTGTTCGGCCTGTCCGCCGAATTCGACGTGCCCAGGATTCCCCTCCTGGACATGGACGGAGCCGCCAACTTCGGCCCGGTGGTCATCCCGCCCATCCCAATTCCGGCGGTCAACACCCACCTGGGCGGTAGCGTCGAGCTGGGCTCGTTCACCATCCCGCAAATCGACATCCCCGCCATCAGCCCGGACATCACCGGAAGGGTGAGCTTCGGTCCCGTCTCCGTCGCGTCCGTCCACATTCCGGAAATTACGTTCAATAGGCTGATTTCCCTAAGTCTGGACGCGTCGGTTGGGTCGACCTCGGCGATGGAGCCGATCCTCGTGTGGAATACGCGCCCCGGAGGAATCTTCGGCCTGGTACCGGATTGGATCGGTGTCGGCGCGGCATTCTTTCCGGGTATAGGCGCACCTCCGTTCGGAAATATCGAGTCAGGTCTCACAATGCTCAGCACGACCGGACCAATCCATGCCACACTCGGTGCGTTTACCGACGGCTTCGACACTCCGGCGCTCAGTGTTCATCAGATTTCCGCGGGCTTCGGTGTGCCCGGCATCATCGACGCGGCCACGATTTTCCCGGGTGGTCTGACGTTCCCCGGAAACTCGTTGTTGAACCTGGATGTGACCGCTTTCGGCGGCGGCGTTGGCGTCCCAGCCATCGTGTTCCCGAAGATCCCGGCCAACGTCGACGGCACGTTGTATGTGATCCCGAGCAGCATCCCGTTGATCGATATTCCGGCGACTCCGGGCTTTGGCAACGCGACATCGACTCCGTCGTCGGGGTTCTTCAACTCCGGTGCGGGTGGGGGATCGGGTTTCGGCAATGTCGGTGCGGGCATGTCGGGCGTGTGGAACCAGGCCCATGACGCGTTGGTGGGTGCGGGTTCGGGTGTGCTCAATGCCGCCACGCTGGGTTCGGGTGTGCTCAACGTCGGCTCGGGGATCTCGGGGCTGTACAACACCGCCACCGTGCCTGTGGGCACCCCGGCGGTGCTCTCCGGTGTGGGCGGCATCGGCCAGCAGCTGTCGGGGGTGTTCGCGGCGGGCACTGCGGTGAACCGGACCCTGATCGCTAGCCTCGGATTGGCCAACGTCGGCGACCTCAATCTGGGGTTGGGCAATGTCGGGGATGTCAACCTGGGTGCGGCCAATCTCGGCGACCACAACCTGGGGTTGGGCAATGTCGGTGGTGGCAACGTCGGGTTCGGCAACATCGGTGCCGGCAACATCGGGTTCGGCAATTCGGGTCTGCGGGCCGGTGTGGTGGGGGGCAATGTCGGGTGGGGCAACGCCGGTAGCGACAACTACGGTTTCGCGAACCTGGGTGTGGGCAATGTTGGGTTCGGTAATTCCGGCAACGGCAATATCGGGATTGGGTTGGTTGGGGATAACCGGGTTGGGTTCGGGGGCTGGAACTCCGGTAGTGGCAATGTCGGGTTGTTCAATTCCGGTACCGGCAATGTCGGGTTCTTCAACACCGGCACCGGCAATTTCGGTGTTGGAAACTCGGGCGACTTCAACACCGGGATCGGCAACTCCGGTGTCGCCTCGACTGGGTTGTTCAACGCTGGGAGTTTCAACACGGGTGTGGCCAATCCCGGTAGTTACAACACGGGCAGTTTCAATGTCGGGGACACCAACACCGGTGATGTCAACCCGGGCAGCATCAACACCGGCTGGTTGAACACCGGCCACGCCAACACCGGAGTGGCCAACTCTGGCAGTGTCAACACCGGCGCGTTCATCGCGGGCAACTACAGTAACGGCACGCTGTGGCGGGGCAACTTCCAAGGCCTGGCCGGCTTCGAACTCGGATACACCATTCCCCAATTCCCCGCCGTGGGTGGTGAGGTCACCGGCGGGTTGGGCCCGATCACCGTGCTGCCGACCATCCATATCCCGTCGATTCCGCTGGGCTTCATCGCACTCGGCGGCGTCGGTCCCGTGGTCATCCCGGAGATCCCCATCCCCACCATCAGCCTGAGCCTCACCCCCACCGTCGACATTGGCACCGCCACCATCGACCCCGTGACGCTCACCATCCCCGGATTCGGGCTGTTCCCCAGCGTTTCGGATATCACCATGACGTCCGGCAGCAGCTCGCCGATGGTGATTGCCAGCAGCTTGATTGCCTCTCTCGCCGCGTACCCGATTGCGGGCAGCCCCGGAGGAAGCGTGTCGGTGCTCCAGGGATTCAGTGTGGCATGGTTGCCCTACCCCACCGCAACGTTCCACCTGCCCGGACTCACCTTCCCAACTGGCCCCATCAACATCGGCCTGCCGGTGTCGCTGAGCACTCTGGGCTTCACCATCCAAGGTGGCTCGCTGCTTCCCGAGCTGCCGCTGGGCCTCGGGTTGTCGGGTGGCATCCCGGCCTTCGACCTGCCGTCGATTGTCTTCGACCGCATCCCGCTGAACGTGAACGCCAATTCCAGCATCGGCGCCATCAACATCCCGATCGCCGGGTTCGGCGGAACCCCGGGCTTCGGCAACACAACCGCCGCGCCGTCGTCGGGCTTCTTCAACACCGGCGGTGGCGGCGGCTCGGGCTTCTCCAACGCCGGCTCGGCCATGTCGGGCTGGCTCAATGCCATCTCAGATCCGACGCTCGGATCCGCCTCGGGCTTCGCCAACTTCGGCACCGAACTCTCCGGCATTCTCAATCGCGGAGCGGGCCTGTCGGGTGTGTCCAACACTGGCACACTTGGCCTGATCACGGCGGCCTTCAACTCCGGATTCGGCAACATTGGCCAGGGCCTCGCGGGCCTGCTGACCACCGGCACCGGACCATGGCCGACGTCGGGATGAGCCCCAAGGGCGCGGCCCACTCGACGACTGGGAGGATGCCAACTTCGGCAAGCGCGAAGGCTGCGCTGAGCTGTTGCCGAGTGCGGCCAAAGGCGGCCAAGCAGAAGATCCTCGATGAGTTGTGTGCACTCACCGGATGGCATCGTGACCATGCCCGCAAGGCGCTGCGAAACGCGTTGCGGCCAAGCGTCGTCAATACCGCGCCATGCGCCCCCCAAAATACGGGCCAAAGCTGATCGCGGCACTGAGCTTCTGCTGGGAGGTGTTGGGCAGGCAGGCGGGCAAGGGACTCGCCCCGATCCTGCCCGAGCTGGTGCCGATCCTACAAGCGTTCGGCGAGTTGGACATCGACGATCGCACCGCGACACTATTGGCCGGCATGTCGGCAGCAACCATCGACCGGCGCCTGGCCGGCCAACGCAACATGAGCGAGTTCCGGGTTCGCTGGCCCACCACGCCGGGATCGCCGCGGGAGAGGCTGACCCCGGCTCGGATCTGGGCCGAGTGGGACGCGGCGGTGCCCGGGTTGGTCGAGCTCGACCAAGTCGCCCACGACGGCGGTAACCCCGGCGGCAAGCACGCCTGGACCCTGATCGTCACCGATATCTCCACCGGCTGGACGGAGAACCGCAGCCTGGCTAATAAGACCCACACGTCGGTACTTGCTGCCCTGGATGACCTCGCTCGCTCGATGCCGTTCTCGGTACTTGGCATCGACGCCGGCAGCGGATCGAAATTCCTCGACCACCAGCTGCTCATCTGGTGTGAGCAACGCCAGATCACCCTCATCCGTTTGCAGCGGGGTAACAGCAACGACGGCAGCCACGTCGAACACAGGAACTGGGCCATCGTGCACACCGTGGGCGGCTACCGTCGCTACGACAACGAAACAGAACTACTGCTGCTCAACAAGATCTGGGCATTGCAGACGACGCTGGTCAACTATTTGCTCCTCAGCAATAGCTGATGTCCAAAGTTCGTGTCGGCGCCAAGGTCAGCAAGGAATATGACACCGCAAACCCGCACCGTCGCGCCGAAGCCCACCAGAACGTCACCGATGAGGACAAGACGATCCCGGCTGACACCTGCGCCCGCATTAACCCCGCCGCCATCCGGCACCAGATAGCGGCCCACACCGCCCAGCTGCCCACCTTCGCCGTCAGCAAGAGCACACCCAAGATCAAGACCGTCATCTCCGTGCTTTACACGTCACCGTCCGCGGATGCGTCGAGGACACGATCGACGCGGGCGGTCTGACAAGAGCCAGCTGGTCTCGTCTGTGCTGAGGATCGGCCGCTTGTCCTGTTGCGTTGGCGGTCTTCTCGCTGTGTCGTTGTGGCTGGTTATGGTCCCGGGGGCTATCGACACCAGTCGGGTGCGTTGGAGTACTTGGTAGGTGATGTCTCGATGGGGCTTGGGTCATTGCACGTGGCGTAGCGTTGCTGCGGAACTTGGGCCACGGCCACGCGCTGGCTCAGTGGTTCGGGGCAACTAATTTGGCTTGTCGGCGGGTGTTTTGTTGGCGCGGCGGTGTAAACCGGTCAGTGTATCTGCCTGCAACACCGGGTTGCATCACTAAGAATGCCCGGCATTTAGCTCGTTGCCTCGATTATGAATGCCCGCGAAATGATCGTGTCGCGAATCCTGGCTGGCGGGTCTTCGCTAACGCATTCGGGCGGTAATTACCACCAAATGTTGCCAAAGCCTAGGAATAGTCTTTGGGCAGGGACCAGGGTCCTGGATCGCATGTTCGACACGCCGAGGAGCTCGCGGGCGGCCACGGGGTTCGAATCGCGGTGTCGCCATGCGCTGACGCGCGAAGGTAGGGACTCGATTCATGGGAAAGTCCCCTCGGCCACACTCCCGCCACTGCCGCACCCGCCGCGCAAGATTCAGGATACCCACGAAATCGCTTCTGCACCTTTATTATTCGAGAGTATTGGTCGGTGGTTGAGCGCCAACACAACACCCAGCAGAGCGATTCGCCTGGCTCGCACGTTCACCAGGTGGTTCACCTTCGACTCGATGGCGGCCCGGTGGTTCCTCTTCTGGGGTGGCCAGCGGGTCGGAGCGATCTCGCACCGTCCGGCCTGGGTGATGCTGATGACCTTTTTCGCGAACCCGATGGCACTACCCGGTATCCGCCAATGGCATCTGAATGCACGCCTTCCGAACCAATTTTGCGGGCATATCCATTTGAGGCAACGGCCGAGAGCATAATCTCACCGAATCGCGGAATTGCGGGTCGGCGCCGCGCTAATATTTGGCACCAATTCTGGCGCACAGCGCATATTTCATCGATGACCTGATCGGAGCGGCGATGTCGTATCTCAGTGCAACACCGGAAATCGTGGTATCGGCCGCCGCCGAAGTGCAAAGCATCGGTTCGGCGCTGGGGGCGGCCAATGCGGCAGCCGCCGTGCCGACCACGGCGGTCTTGGCCGCCGGCGCGGATGAGGTGTCGGCGGCTATCGCGGCGTTGTTTTCTGGTTTTGGCCGCGATTATCAGGCGCTCGGCGCGCAGACAGCGGCCTTTCATGCCCAGTTCGTGCAGGCATTGACCAGTGCGGGGGGTGCGTATGCGGCCGCTGAGGCGGCCAATGCCTCGCCGCTGCAGGCCCTTGAGCGCGAGGTTCTGGGTGTGATCAATGCACCCACCCAGGTGCTGTTCGGGCGCCCGTTGATCGGCGACGGCGCCAACGCGGCGCCAGGAACCGGGGCTAGGGGCGGCGATGGCGGGATTCTGTGGGGTAGCGGCGGGGCCGGCGGGTCGGGTGCGCCGGGCCAGGCCGGTGGGGCCGGTGGCGCCGCGGGGCTGATTGGCAACGGTGGTTCCGGGGGGATGGGCGGGGCCGGTGCGGCCGGCGGGATAGGTCGTACCGGGGGGTTGTTGTTCGGCCACGGCGGGGCCGGCGGCACCGGCGGGGTCGGAGGTGGGGCCGGCGGTGTCGGCGGCAGCGCATTGTTGTTCGGCAACGGTGGTGCCGGCGGTGCCGGCGGGGCAGGCGCCGCCGGCACCCTCGGCACCGCGGGCACCATGAGTGCGCCGGACGGCGGTCTCGGTGGTAGCGGCGGTACCGGCGGGCAAGGTGGAGTCGCCGGTAACGGCGGGTTGTTGTTCGGCAACGGCGGAGCCGGCGGTATGGGAGGGGCCGGCGGGGCCGGTGGTGCCGGCGGGGCAGGCGCCGCCGGCGCCGCCGCGATGGACCCGGGCACCAATGGTCAGCACGGCGGTCACGGCGGTGCCGGTGGCCAGGGCGGCGGCGGCGGCAACGCCGGGGCCAGCGGCAAGGGCGGGTTCTTCTTCGGTGCTGACGGCGTCGATGGTGTTGGCGGTGACGGTGGTGCCGGCGGTGACGGTGGCACCCCCGGTAATGGTGGGCGCGGTGCCGATGCCACCGGAAACGGCAATGACGGCGGCAACGGGGGCAGTGGCGGCCGCTCCGGTGACGGCGGCGCGGGTGGGGTCGGCGGGGCCGGGTCCACCGCGGGTCAAGCGGGCGCGACCGGGGCCACCTCCAAGGGTGGTACAGGCGGCGACGGTGGCTGGGGTTCGGCCGGCTTCGCCGGCGTTGCTGGCGGCTCCGGCGGAACCGGCGGTGAAGGCGGTGCTGGCGGGCTGCTCGGTGACGGCGGCACCGGTGGCCGTGGGGGCAATGGCGGTGGCGGGGTGAACGCGATGGACCCGGGTGACGTGGGACAGCAGGCCGGCAACGGTGGTGCTGGCGGAACCGGGGGAGCCGGCGGTATCCAAGGCGGTAACGGCGGGGCAGGCGGCACTGGCGGGCGCGGCGGCCACGGTGGCGACGGAGCCAACGGGGCGACCGCGACTGACCCCGGTGCCAATGGTCAGGACGGCGGTCGCGGCGGGAACGGTGGAGCTGGTGGCGCGGGTGGAGCCGGGGGGACCGCGGTGGCCGGCGTCGATGGTGTTGGCGGTGACGGTGGTGCCGGCGGTGACGGTGGCACCCCCGGTAATGGTGGGCGCGGTGCCGATGCCACCGGAAACGGCAATGACGGCGGCAACGGGGGCAGTGGCGGCCGCTCCGGTGACGGCGGCGCGGGTGGGGTCGGCGGGGCCGGGTCCACCGCGGGTCAAGCGGGCGCGACCGGGGCCACCTCCAAGGGTGGTACAGGCGGCGACGGTGGCTGGGGTTCGGCCGGCTTCGCCGGCGTTGCTGGCGGCTCCGGCGGAACCGGCGGTGAAGGCGGTGCTGGCGGGCTGCTCGGTGACGGCGGCACCGGTGGCCGTGGGGGCAATGGCGGTGGCGGGGTGAACGCGATGGACCCGGGTGACGTGGGACAGCAGGCCGGCAACGGTGGTGCTGGCGGAACCGGGGGAGCCGGCGGTAGCCAAGGCGGTAACGGCGGGGCAGGCGGCACTGGCGGGCGCGGCGGCCACGGTGGCGACGGAGCCAACGGGGCGACCGCGACTGACCCCGGTGCCAATGGTCAGGACGGCGGTCGCGGCGGGAACGGTGGAGCTGGTGGCGCGGGTGGAGCCGGGGGGACCGCGGTGGCCGGCGTCGATGGTGTTGGCGGTGACGGTGGTGCCGGCGGTGACGGTGGCACCCCCGGTAATGGTGGGCGCGGTGCCGATGCCACCGGAAACGGCAATGACGGCGGCAACGGGGGCAGTGGCGGCCGCTCCGGTGACGGCGGCGCGGGTGGGGTCGGCGGGGCCGGGTCCACCGCGGGTCAAGCGGGCGCGACCGGGGCCACCTCCAAGGGTGGTACAGGCGGCGACGGTGGCTGGGGTTCGGCCGGCTTCGCCGGCGTTGCTGGCGGCTCCGGCGGAACCGGCGGTGAAGGCGGTGCTGGCGGGCTGCTCGGTGACGGCGGCACCGGTGGCCGTGGGGGCAATGGCGGTGGCGGGGTGAACGCGATGGACCCGGGTGACGTGGGACAGCAGGCCGGCAACGGTGGTGCTGGCGGAACCGGGGGAGCCGGCGGTAGCCAAGGCGGTAACGGCGGGGCAGGCGGCACTGGCGGGCGCGGCGGCCACGGTGGCGACGGAGCCAACGGGGCGACCGCGACTGACCCCGGTGCCAATGGTCAGGACGGCGGTCGCGGCGGGAACGGTGGAGCTGGTGGCGCGGGTGGAGCCGGGGGGACCGCGGTGGCCGGCGTCGATGGTGTTGGCGGTGACGGTGGTGCCGGCGGTGACGGTGGCACCCCCGGTAATGGTGGGCGCGGTGCCGATGCCACCGGAAACGGCAATGACGGCGGCAACGGGGGCAGTGGCGGCCGCTCCGGTGACGGCGGCGCGGGTGGGGTCGGCGGGGCCGGGTCCACCGCGGGTCAAGCGGGCGCGACCGGGGCCACCTCCAAGGGTGGCTCAGGCGGCGACGGTGGCTGGGGTTTCGACGGTGGCGAAGGGGGCACCGGCGGGGCCGGCGGTAGCGGCGGGCTGGCGGGTGACGGCGGCAACGGCGGCCGCGGCGGCAACGGCGGCAGCGCCGTCCGCGATTTGTCAGGCCCCAACATCCCGGCTGGCATGGGCGGAGCCGGCGGCGCCGGTGGCGACAGCGGCACCGGCACCGGCGGAGCCGGGGGTGCCGGCGGCCGCGGCGGCGACGGCAGCTTGGGCCTCGTGGGCGGCATTGGTGGAGCCGGCGGCATCGGCGGCACCAGCATCAGCGGCAACGGCGGCATCGGTGGAGTGGGCGGCATCGGCGGCACCAGCGTGACCGGCGCCGGCGCCGGCGTCGGCGGCACGGGTGGAGCCGGCGGCGCCAGTACCAGCGGCGACGGCGGTGCCGGCGGTGCCGGTGGTCGCGGCGGCGCCGCCGCCATCGCTGGTGGCCCGCCCGGTGCCGGTAGCCGCGGCGGTGCCGGCGGTGCCGGCGGTGCCAGCGGCACCGGTGCCGGCGGCGACGGCGGTGCCGGCGGCGACGGTTCCGACGGCGCCCCCGGCAGGGTTGGTACGAGCCAGAACGGTGGACCCGGCGGCTCCGGCGGCAAGGGTGGCCCCGGCGGAAGCACTGGCACCGGCACCGGCGGTTCCGGCGGTTCCGGCGGTTCCGGCGGCAATGGCGGCGACGGCGCGCGCGTCGGCTCGTCCGGTGGCAACGGCGGCAACGGCGCCACCGGCGGCGACGGCGGCATGGGCGGTCAGAGTGGCACCGGCACCGGCGGCATGGGCGGTGTCGGTGGTACTGGCGGCACGGGAGGCAATGGCGCCGGCGGCATCAACAGCGGTTTCGGTGGCAATGGCGGCAAGGGCGGTGACGGCGGCGTCGGCGGCACCGGCAGCACGAACCCGGGTGGCCCCGGCGGCCCCGGCGACATCGGCGGATCGCGCAATGGAACGATCGCCGGGACGGGCGGGACCGGCGGGACCGGCGGGCAGGGCGGGACCGGCGCACCCTGATCGGTTTCGCCCGCGTGAGTCCGGGGTGGCGTGAAAGTTGACGATTCTTCCCACGGTGGCAATCCCGGCGATAGCGGCTCCGCGGTGAGGCGCCAACGCCGCATAACGCCGTGCATTTTGGGCTGCGTCAACGTTGGCGCCAATGCGACTCAAACCCGCTCAACCTGTGGCCGGCTCGTGGTTTAGCGAAGGGTTTGCGGTGGGCGGGGTTGTTGGACCTCGGCGTGTCCGACATGGTTCGGAGATTGCGCCCACTTCGTGTCGTCGGGTGCGGCAACCTGCGTCGGTCGCCCGTGCCGGCGGGGCCGTGAGCGCTGAAATTGGTGCGGTCGGTGATGGTGCGGTCGGGATCGCTGACTGCAGCGCGCTTGAGTTTGGGCAGCTCGGGCCGGCGAGGCTCGGATCGGTCGTGTTGGCCCGCGAGCGTGGCCGCGCGCCTGAGTGGCTTGCGAGTCAGCGCAGGGCGCACACCGGCGTTGCCGCGGTCGATGGTGGGTGCGGGCTTGTTCAACGCGGGTTTCGTCAGGGCGGAATGGTCGCGCTTTCAGCAAACATCGATACCGGCAACCCGGTCGGGGTGGTGCGGCGACCAATTGCTTGCCAGAAAAACTATTTCCAAACTTCAGTGAGCTAGCGGTGTTCGCTGTATATTCTGATGACGCGTCCTGAAGCGCGCATATGGAGTAGCTCAGCAACGAGGAACTGACGGTTATTCGGGCTGTATCGACGGGGTTAGTCCAGGACCGCTTGTGGTGTCGATCGGCTGAGAGGGGCCTGGGACGATGGACTTTCCGGTATTGGCGCCGGAAATCAATTCCGCATTGATGTATGGCGGGCCGGGGCCGGGGCCGTTGTTGGCGGCGGCAGCGGCGTGGGAGGGACTGGCTGTCGAGTTGGGGTCGGCGGCAGTTGCGTTCGGGTCGGTCACCACAGGGTTGGTGGACGATTCCTGGCACGGCGCGGCGGCGGCAGCGATGGCTGGCACGGCGGCCCCGTATGCGGGGTGGCTGAGTGTCACTGCGGCCCAGGCGCAGGAGGCGGCGGGGCAGGCGCGGGTAGTTGCGGGGGCGTTTGAGGCGGCGTTGGCGGCCACGGTGGATCCGGTGGTGATCGCGGCCAACCGCGCGATGATGCGAGCGCTGGCGCTGTCGAACCTGTTCGGGCAGAACACGGCGTTGATCGCGGCCGCGGAGGCCGACTACGAGCTGATGTGGGCGCAGGATGTGGCGGCGCTGGTCGGCTATCACACGGGCGCCTCGGCCGCGATGTCGGCGTTGCCGGTGTTTGGCGCGCCAGCTCAGGCGCTGCGGGGGTTGGCTCCTCTGGCAGGTGTCAGCACCTTCGCCGCGGCTCTGGTCGCCAATCCCGGCAGTGTGCTGACGCTGAATGCGGGTGCGGCGAACGTGGGCAATTACAACATCGGCGTGGGTAACGTCGGGGAGCTCAACCTCGGCGGGGCAAATATCGGTGGCCAGAATTGGGGCGCAGCCAACGTCGGTCGCGGTAACGTCGGGTTCGGCAATATCGGCTCCGGGAACGTCGGGTTCGGTAATTCTGCTTTGGGCTTGGTCCCGGGTATCGGCAATGTTGGGTGGGGCAACGCCGGCAGCAGCAACGTTGGTTTCGGAAACCTGGGTGTAGGCAACATCGGGTTGGCCAACACCGGGAACAACAACACCGGGATCGGCTTGGTCGGCGACAATTTAACCGGGTTCGGGGGCTGGAACTCCGGGACCGGCAATCTCGGGTTGTTCAACTCCGGCACCGGCAATGTCGGGTTCTTCAACACCGGCACCGGGAACTTCGGTATCGGGAACTCGGGGGCCTACAACACCGGTATCGGGAACTCCGGGATGGCCAGCACGGGACTGTTCAACGCCGGGAATTTCAACACCGGCATCGCCAATACGGGTCATTACAACACGGGGAGCTTCAACGCCGGTGACACCAACACCGGTGATGTCAATCCGGGCAGCATCAACACCGGCTGGCTGAACACCGGCAGCATCAACACGGGCCTGGCGAACTCCGGTCATGTCAACACCGGCGCCTTCATCGCGGGCAACTTCAACAACGGCGCGTTCTGGGTGGGTGATAACCAGGGGCTCTTCGGCGCGGTGGACGGAACCGTCTCCATTCCCCAGATCCCCATCGGCTTTGGCCTCGACAGCGGCATCGGCCCCATCACCCTCGAGCCGATCCAGATCCTCCCCGACATCCCGATCAATATTCACCAGACCATCAACTTCGGTCCGCTGGTCGTTCCGGACATCGTGATTCCCGGGTTCGGTGGGGGTCCGGGCATATCGATCAATATCGGTCCCCTGACCATCTCACCCATCACCCTGTTTCCCGAACAAGATTTCAATTATTTTCCATCTGTCGGGCCTTTGGGACTGGGCAAGATCGATATTCCTCGAAACGGAGTTTTCGGCGTCGATGTCGGCCCCATTACGGTTGACACCACTATTCGGCAATTCCCCCTAACTCTTTCCTGGGCCAGCCCCGCTATCACGGTCTTCCCGGAGGGCTTGAGTGTTCCCGATAGTCCGTTGGCGTTGCTGGCCGGTGTGTCGATCGGGACTCCGGGTTTCACGATTCCGGGTTTTAGTCTTCCGGCGCAGCCGTTGCCGTTGACGATCGACATCGACGGCCGCATTGATGGTTTTCGCACCCCGGCGATCACGATTGACCGCATCCCCATTGACGTCGGGGCCGGGGTGAATATCGGTCCCATCCCGATTCAGGGCCTCAACATTCCGGCGGCGGGTCCAGGCGTGGGGAACACGACCACCGCTCCGTCGTCGGGTTTCTTCAACACTGGTGCCGGCGGGACGTCGGGTTTCGGCAACTTCGGTTCCGGCGGCTCGGGGTGGTGGAACGTCGCACCCAGTGCGTTGGCGGGGGCGGGTTCGGGTGTGCTGAACATCGGCGCGTTGGGTTCCGGTGCGCTGAATGTGGGTGCGGGATTGTCGGGGCTGTACAACACCAGCGCGCTGGGTCTGGTGACGCCGGCGGTGGTGTCGGGTGTGGGCAATCTCGGCGAGCAGTTGTCGGGGGTGTCGTCGGCGGGCACCGCGCTCAACCAGACCCTGATCGCCAACCTCGGGTGGGCCAACGTCGGCAACGTCAACCTCGGGTTGGGCAATGTCGGCGACGTCAACCTGGGTGGCGCCAACCTCGGTGATTTCAACGTGGGGCTGGGCAATCTTGGCGACGGAAACGTCGGGTTCGGCAACCTCGGGCAGGGCAACGTTGGATTGGGTAATTCTGGTCCGGGGCCGGGTCTGGCAGGTGTGGGCAATATCGGGTGGGGCAATGCCGGCAGCGACAACTACGGTTTCGCCAACCTGGGTGTGGGCAATATCGGGTTGGCCAACACCGGCACTAACAATATGGGCATCGGGCTGGTCGGGGACAACCTGAGCGGGTTCGGCGGCTGGAACTCCGGTGTCGGCAATGTCGGGTTGTTCAACTCCGGTACCGGCAACATCGGGTTCTTCAACAGCGGCACCGGCAACTTCGGGATCGGGAACTCCGGGGACTTCAACACCGGGATCGGCAACACCGGTATCGCCTCGACCGGGGTTTTCAACTCTGGGAACTTCAACACCGGTGTGGCCAATCCCGGCCACTACAACACGGGCAGTTTCAATGCCGGTGACACCAACACCGGTGATTTCAACCCGGGTGGCCTCAACACGGGCTGGTTCAACACGGGTCAGGCCAACACCGGTCTGGCGAACTCGGGCGCGGTGGGCACCGGGGCGTTCCTCTCGGGAAACTACAGCAACGGGCTGTTGTGGCGGGGCGACTATCAGGGCCTGGTCGGGGCACACCTCGTGCCCACGATTTCGGAGTTCCCGATCACCACCCACGTCGGCGCCGGGCTGGGGCCCGTGTATGCGGCGCCGGTCCCGATTCCCGCCCTGCACTTCGACATCACCAGCGCGTCGGTGGGCCTGGGTCCGTTCACCATCCCGGAAATCACCGTTCCAGCGATCCCGGTCCACGTCATCGGATCGGTGGGCCTGGGGGAGAACGCCATCTCGGCCGCTCCCATTCTTGACCTCGGCAGCCGCTTCAAGCTGTTCACCCAGTTCGGACCCATCAGCTTCAACACCCCGGTTGCCTTAGTTGAACAACTCACCTTGCCCCCGATTCAAACAGGGCGGATCCACGTCGACGGCCCCAGGCTGGAGGGTCCCTTTAACCAACAAATGGTTCTGTCTAGCACCCTCGACCTCAATCCCTGGATCGCGTTCCCGGATGGTTTCACCATTCCCGCGCAAACGCCGGTGAGCCTGGGGATGTCCGGCGGCAATGACGCGTTCACGTTCTTCCCGGGTGGGTTGACCTTCCCGCAGGCCTCCGCGGGAATCACCAACCTGTCCGGGGGCCTGGACGCGTTCACCTTGTTGCCCAACGGGTTCACGATCGACACGGTCCCGGCGACCGTGGACGGGATCGCCACCATCGGCCCGATCAAGCTCCCGATCATCGATGTTCCGGCGGTGCCGGGTTTCGGCAACGCCACCGCGGTTCCGTCGTCGGGGTTTTTCAACGCCGGCGACGGTGGGGGATCGGGTGTCGGCAACGTCGGTGCCGGGGTGTCGGGCCTATGGAACCAGGCCCTCGACGCGGTGGCGGGCGCGGGTTCGGGTGTGTTCAATGTCGGCGCGCTGGGCTCGGGGGTGCTCAACGTTGGCTCGGGGGTGTCGGGGCTGTACAACACCAGCACGCTGGGGGCGGGAACGCCGGCGGTGCTCTCCGGTGTGGGCAGCATCGGCGAGCAGTTGTCGGGGTTGTTCGCGGCGGGCACGGCGCTCAATCAGGGCAGCAGCATCGTCAACCTGGGGTTGGCCGAGGTGGGCAGCTTCAACCTGGGGTGGGGCAATGTCGGGGAACTCAACGTGGGTGGGGCCAACCTCGGTGGGCACAACCTGGGGTTGGGCAACATCGGCGACGCCAACCTCGGGTTCGCCAACATCGGTAGCGGAAACATCGGGTTCGGCAACTCTGGTCCGGGGTCGGGTCCGGGGGCCGGTCTGGCGGGTGTGGGCAATATCGGGTTCGGCAACGCGGGCAGCGACAACTACGGTTTCGCCAACCTGGGTCTGGGCAATATCGGGTTGGCCAACGCCGGCACCGGCAATATCGGGATCGGGTTGGTCGGGGATAACCGGGTCGGGTTCGGGGGCTGGAACTCCGGTAGTGGCAATGTCGGGTTGTTCAACTCCGGTGATGGCAATGTCGGGTTCTTCAACACCGGCACCGGCAACTTCGGGATCGCCAACTCGGGCAGCTACAACACCGGGATCGGCAACTCCGGGATCGCGAGCACCGGGTTGTTCAACGCCGGTAACTTCAACACCGGTGTGGCCAATCCCGGCCACTACAACACGGGCAGCTTCAACGCCGGGGACACCAACACCGGTGATGTCAACCCGGGCAGCCTCAACACCGGCTGGTTCAACACCGGCCACGCCAATACCGGCGTGCTGAATACCGGCACACTGGGCACCGGGGCGTTCCTGTCGGGCAACGCCAGCAACGGCATCCTGTGGCGCGGCGACTATGCGGGCCTGTTCGGCCTGTCGCTGGGCATTTCGATTCCTGAGTTCCCGATCCAGATCACTGTCACCGGTGGGTTGCCCCCCATCGTCATCCCCGACATCGAGCTGTTGCCCCCGCTGCACCTGGGCATCGGCGGCGCCGCGAACTACGGCTTCGCGGTGCCCGACATCCCCATTCCGGCAATCCACTTCGGCATCGACGGCGCCGCCAACGTCGGCTTCACCGCCCCGGCAACCACCCTGACGTCGGCGTTGTCCGCGCCGGCAACTGGGAGTGAGCTACATGCATTCCCCATCACACTCACGAATATCTTTGCCAACAAATTTCCTTATCGCGTTGACGTAGGGATTGGTTCCCTAACGGGTGAGGTTGGGGCGATCCGTATCGATCCAATTACCATTCTCCCCGACACCACTGTGCCGCTCGACTTCAACATCGCGCCCATTGCCCTGAACGCAATCTCGATCCGTGCGTCGATTCCCATCGAGATTCCGCCGGTTGATATCCCGGCCTCGCTCATCGAGGGGATCTCGATGTCCGAGGTCATTCCGATTGATGTGTCGGTGGATATTCCAGCGGTCACCATCCCGGGTATCACCATTGACCCGTTCCCGCTGGATTTCGACATCCTCACCAGCGCGGGCCCACTCGACATCTCGATCCTCGACATTGCGCCCACACCGGGCCTTGGGAACTCGACCGAGCTTGCGTCGTCGGGCTTCTTCAACTCCGGCGGTGGCGGCGGATCGGGTCTCGGCAACGTCGGTGCGGGGGTGTCGGGCTGGTTGAACCAGGCCGCCGAGGGCTCGGTGCTGGGAGCGCTGTCGGGTCTGGGCAACGCCGGCACGCTGGCGTCGGGGTTGTTGAATTCGGGCACCGGCCTGTCGGGGTTGTTCAATGTCAGCACGCTCGATGTGGGGACCCCGGCGCTGATCTCGGGCCTGGGCAACCTGGGTGATCGCCTCTCGGGGTTGTCCCTCGATGGGCTGAGCGCGATGCTCGACAGCGGCTCCGGCGATAGCGGCGGCGGTGGCGCCGGGGAACCCAGCCTCATCGACGTGGCCCTCGCCGAGCTGGGGTACCTCAACATCCAGAACCTGTTTGACTTGGGCAACGTCGGCGGAGTCAACCTCGGCTTCGGCAACGTCGGCGAGTCCAACCTGGGTGGCGGTAACGTCGGGGTCGGCAATTTCGGTGGTGGCAACTTCGGTGTGCAGAACCTGGGGTTGGGCAATCTCGGGGACAGCAACGTTGGGTTCGGCAACATCGGTGAGTTCAACTTCGGATTCGCCAACGCGGGTCCTGGGCTGACTGCGGGCTTCAATAACATCGGCGTCGGCAATGCCGGCTACTACAACATCGGATTCGCCAACGCCGGCGCTTACAACATCGGATTCGCCAACACCGGCAATGGCAATGTCGGTATTGGGTTGGTCGGGGACGGATTGGTCGGGTTCGGGGGCTGGAACTCCGGTGCCGGCAATGTCGGGTTGTTCAACTCCGGGACCGGCAACATCGGGTTCTTCAACACCGGCACCGGCAACTTCGGTATCGGCAACTCGGGGGACTACAACACCGGCGTCGGGAATGCGGGGATGGCCTCGACCGGGTTGTTCAATGCCGGTGGTTTCAACACCGGTGTGGCCAATCCCGGGGACCACAACACGGGCAGCTTCAACGTGGGGAGCTTCAATACCGGCGACTTCAACCCCGGCGATGTCAACACCGGCTGGTTCAACGTCGGCGACACCAACACTGGGATTCTCAACACCGGTGATGTCAACACCGGTGCGTTCAATTCCGGGAATTTCAACAACGGGGCGCTGTGGACCGGTGACTTCCACGGCGTGCCGGGTTTCTCCTACACCATCGAGATCGACGGCAGCACCGTGGTGGATTTCACCGAAACGGTCAACTTCGGGCCGATCGTCATCGATCAGATCGATATTCCCGGCATGTCGTTCGGCCTCAACGAACTCATCGAGATCGCGCCGTTGGCCATCCCGCAGATCGACGTTCCCGGAATACCGGTGGACATCCACGAATCGATGGTGATCGATCCCATCGTCTTGTTCGCGGGCATTGACATTCCCGCTCAGGAGATCACGGTCCCTCTCGACAGCCCCGGGACAACCGAGTCGAGTAGCTTCACGCTTCCGCTGATCCGCCTGACTGCGCTCGGCTTCGATTGGGTACTTGGTACGTCCGCCTCAACCGGGTTCTCCCTGCCATTTTTCGAGGTCACGGAACCCACGAAGGGCTTCACGATCATTTCCGGCCCAAGCAAACCAAGCACCGGGAACATGGTGATAAGCCTCCCGCGCATCATCATCCCGGAGATCGCGACGTCGAGTATTCCGTTGAATATCGATGTGTCGGGTGGGCTACCGGCGTTTACGTTGTTCCCGGGCGGGTTGTCGATTCCGGAAAACCCGATTCCCTTGACGATCGATGCGTCCGGAGGGCTGGATCCGATCACGATTCTCCCGGGCGGTTTGACGATCGACCCATTGCCGTTGAACGCCGCCCTGAACATCACGATGCCCGATATCAGCATCCCGCTCATCGATATTCCGGCGAGCCCGGGCTTCGGCAACACGACACCGACCCCGTCGTCGGGGTTCTTCAACTCCGGTACTGGCGGGACATCGGGTTTCGGCAATTTCGGTGCGGGCTCCTCCGGTTGGTGGAACCAGGCCCACGACGCGGTGGTCGGGGCGAGTTCGGGTGTGCTCAACGTCGGCACGTTGGGCTCGGGGGTGCTCAACGTCGGCTCGGGGGTGTCGGGGCTGTACAACACCAGCACGCTGCCGCTGGGCACGCCGGCGTTGCTGTCGGGCCTGGGGAACGTGGGCCAGCAACTGTCGGGGCTCTCGGTCGCGGGGACCGCACTGAACCAGGCCGTCATCGTCAACCTCGGGCTAGGCAATGTGGGTGCCTTCAACCTGGGGTTGGGCAATGTCGGGGACTTCAACTCCGGTGCCGCCAACCTCGGCGGGCACAACCTGGGGTTGGGCAACATCGGCGACGCCAACCTTGGGTTCGCCAACATTGGCAGCGGAAACATCGGGTTCGGCAACTCTGGTCTGGGGTCGGGTCTGGGGGCAGGTCTGGCGGGTGTGGGCAATATCGGGTTCGGTAATGCGGGCAGCGACAACTACGGACTGGCGAATCTGGGTGTGGGCAATATCGGGTTCGGCAATACCGGCAACAACAACGTCGGAATCGGGTTGGTCGGGGATAACCAGGTCGGGTTCGGTGGCTGGAACTCCGGTAGTGGCAATGTCGGGTTGTTCAACTCCGGTGATGGCAATGTCGGGTTCTTCAACACCGGTACCGGCAACTTCGGGATCGGAAACTCCGGGGACTACAACACCGGGATCGGGAACTCCGGTGTCGCCTCGACCGGGTTGTTCAACGCCGGCAATTTCAACACCGGTGTGGCCAATCCCGGACACTACAACACCGGTAGCTTCAACGCCGGTGACACCAACACGGGTGATGTCAACCCGGGCAGCCTCAACACCGGCTGGTTCAACACCGGTCACGTCAATACCGGCATCGCCAACTCGGGCAACCTCGGCACCGGGGCGTTCATGTCGGGCAACGCCAGCAACGGCATCCTGTGGCGGGGCGACTATCAGGGGCTGTTCGGCCTGTCCTACCAGTTAGACGTGCCCAGGATCCCCATCCTGGACATGCACGGAACCGCCAACTTCGGCCCGGTCGTCATCCCGCCCATCCCGATTCCGGAAGTCAACGGGCACCTGGGTGGCAACATCGCGATGGGCTCGTTCACCATCCCGCAAATCGACATCCCCGAACTCAAACCCGACATTACGGGAAGCGTGAACATCGGCCAGATCGCAGTCCCGTCCGTCACTATTCCCAGCATTAACCACTTCGGAGTGGTCCTCGATTATGCCGCGTCGCTCGGGTCGGAAACGCAGCTAGAGCCCTTCATCCTTTGGAATTCGGGCAACTTCTTGACCGGCACGAATTGGGTCGCCCTCGGGCGGAACTTCCCAATTCCAATCGTTGACACATTCCCGGGCGGCAATGTCATCTCTGGTTCCCCGACTCCAGCGCAGACCGGACCAATGCATGCCGAAATCAATGTGCTCGCCCATGCCTTCAACACTCCGGGGCTCAATATTCATCCGACTTCGCTTCGCTTCGGTGTGCCCGGCAGCATCGACCCGATCACGATTTTCCCGGGTGGGTTGACGTTCCCGGCGAACTCGTTGTTGAACCTGGATGTGACCGCATTTGGCGGCGGTGTGGACATCCCGGCCATCGTCTTCCCGGAGATCCCGGCCAACGTCGACGGCACGGTCTTCGTCATTGGAAGCAACGTCGGGCTCATCGACATCCCGGCGACTCCGGGCATCGGGAACACGACCACCGCTCCGTCGTCGGGTTTCTTCAACTCCGGCGCGGGTGGTGGATCGGGGTTCGCCAACTTCGGTGCGAACATGTCGGGCTGGTGGAACCAGGCCCACGACGCGCTGGTGGGGGCGGGCTCGGGCTTCCTCAACGTCG
Source organism: Mycobacterium spongiae (assembly GCF_018278905.1). Taxonomy (NCBI): domain Bacteria; kingdom Bacillati; phylum Actinomycetota; class Actinomycetes; order Mycobacteriales; family Mycobacteriaceae; genus Mycobacterium; species Mycobacterium spongiae. Next base: position 4,691,020 of record NZ_CP046600.1, on the reverse strand, counting down.
GCTCGCTGGGCTCGGGCGTGGCGAACTTGGGTTCGGGGCTGTCGGGCTTCTTCAACACCAGCACCGTGGCGCCGGGGACGCCGGCGGTGGTCTCGGGCATCAACGTCGTCGGCGATCATCTCGCGGGGTTGTCGGCCGTGGGTACGGCGCTGAACCAGACCCTGATTGTCAACCCGGGGTTGGCCAACATCGGCAACAACGACTTCGGGTTCGGCAACGTCGGCAACTTGAACCTGGGTGCGGGCAATATCGGTGACCACAACGTGGGGTTGGGCAACCTCGGGGACGGCAACGTCGGGTTCGGCAACATCGGCGACGGCAACTTCGGGTTGGGTAACTCGGGTCTGGCCGCGAGCCTGGCCGGGGTGGGCAACATCGGGCTCGGCAATGCCGGCAGCAACAACCACGGCTTCGCCAACCTGGGTGTGGGCAATATCGGGTTCGCCAATACCGGCAACAACAACGTCGGGATCGGGCTGGTCGGGGATAACCAGGTCGGGTTCGGTGGTTGGAACTCCGGTAGCGGCAATGTCGGGTTGTTCAACTCCGGCACCGGCAATGTCGGGTTCTTCAACACCGGCACCGGCAACTTCGGGGTGTTCAACTCCGGCAGCTACAACACCGGGATCGGGAACTCCGGGATCGCCAGCACCGGGTTGTTCAACTCCGGTGATTTCAACACCGGTGTGGCCAATCCCGGTTCCTACAACACCGGCAGTTTCAATGTCGGTGACACCAACACCGGCGACTTCAACCCCGGCAGCCTCAACACCGGCTGGTTCAACACTGGGCACGCCAACACCGGAGCGGCCAACTCTGGCGATGTCAACACCGGAGCGTTCATCGCCGGCAACTACAGCAACGGCACGCTGTGGCGGGGCAACTTCCAGGGCCTGGCCGGCTTCGAGCTGGCCTACACCATTCCCCAATTCCCCGTTGTGGGCGCCGACGTCACCGGCGGCCTGGGCCCGACCACCGTGCTGCCAACCATCCATATCCCGGCGATTCCGCTGGGCTTCACCGCACTCGGCGACATCGGCCCCATCACCATCCCGGACATCCCCCTCCCCTCCATCCACCTGGACCTCGCCCCCACCGTCGACGTCGGCACCCTCACCATCGACCCCATCACCCTGGTCACCCCGCGACTTGACGTCAATGTCGCCGTCGCGGATGTCAACGTGAAGTCCGGAAGCTCCTCAAGCTTGTGGGTCAAAGTCGACATCCCCGGTTTAGCTATCCTCCCGTTCCCGCTGAGCTTGGGAACGTTCCCGGTGAGCTTGGGAAGCAGTGGTGGAGAGCTTTCAGTGCTCCAGGGTTTCGAGATCGCGCCCATCATCTTCTCCACCACGGTCTTAAGCTTCCCGGGATTCACCATCCCCACCGGGCCAATCCACCTTGGTCTGCCGGTGTCGCTGACCCTCGCGGGCTCGACCATCCCGGTGGGCGGCTCCTTGATTCCGCAGCTGCCGCTGGGCCTCGGGCTGGCGGGAGGCACCCCCGCGTTCGACCTCCCGTCAGCCGTCATCGACCGGATCCCGCTGAACGTGAACGCCAATTCCAGCATCGGCGCCATCGGCATCCCGATTGCCGGCTTTGGCGGGACCCCCGGCTTTGGCAACGACACCAGCGCGCCGTCGTCGGGCTTCTTCAACACCGGCGGTGGCGGCGGCTCGGGCTTCTACAACGTCGGCTCGGAGATGTCGGGCTGGCTCAACGCCATCGCAGATCCCACGCTCGGGTCAGCCTCGGGTTTCGCCAACTTCGGCACCGAGCTCTCCGGCATCCTCAACCGCGGAGCCGGCCTCTCGGGCGTGTACAACATTGGCACACTGGGCCCGATCACCGAGGCTTTCACCTCCGGGTTGGGCAACATCGGCGAGCGCCTCTCGGGTCTGCTCACCACCGGCACCGGACCGTGACCAACCCCGGGCCGCTCATGACCTCAGTGGCACACCGAGGTCAGGATCCACCCGCCGCCGAGCCTTGCCTTGGCATCGCGTTCTGCAACATCGCGCGTGCGGCCGATTCCGCCGTGGTATTCCGATCCGTCATGAGCTATGGCGCCGCACCGAGTGAACACGCTCAGCACTTTGCAGGTGGGATGGTTGCACATCTGCAATGCGGCTATCTCGGCATTTGCTCGAGTTCGGTGGCCCCACGACTTGCCCGCCGCGCCGTTGTCGGCCACGGCGATCGCACCATAGATGGGCGTATTGGGAGGGACCGGAGGAACGGGCCGCATGGCGAGGCTGGAACCTGTTGGGTTATGTGCCACCGCCCGGTGGGTCTGGGCGTCAAAGGGATGAACCAGCGCGACGATCATCGCAGCTGCGGCCACCGCACCGCCAACGGCAAGCGACACTTTTCGCCAAACCTTTGTCCTCATGCTGCGACCCCTTTCCGCCTCCGCGACCCCCACCGTGCGCGCTGCACGGAGAGGAGAACGCAACACCATGTGTATCCAGCATTTACATGGTTGAAACATCCACTCCCTATTATGCACCCGCTCAAGATACCTAGAGCTCACCGAGGTTTTTCCGGTCGCTTTATCGCTCCCGCGACGCCGTGGAGCCGCATTCGATGCCCGACCGCAGGCGATTAGCGATGGTCACGCCGATGCCGGATCCGCCCAGCCGGGGCCGGGATGCCCAACGATGGTCTTACCTGGTCATCAGGTCGCTCGGGTCGCCAGACTTCCTTGAATGCTCGCCTGGCGAATGTAAGATTCGCCGATAAGGAGAATGAAATTACCGTGACTGTCACCGTCCCTGTCACCGTCAGAAAGGGCCGCAATGTCATCCCAGGGCACAGCCTCGGTTGCCGGTGATGCGCACTCAAGGCCGATGGACGGCATCCGTGTGCTGGAAGTCGCGATGTACGGGTTCGTCCCGTCGGCGGGCGCGGTCTTGGTCGAATGGGGGGCCGAGGTGATCAAAGTCGAGCATGCGGTGACCGGCGACCCCCAGCGCGGACTCCGGCAGACCGGCATGCTTCGCGTCGAAGGCGACCCCAACCCCAACATCGAGCACGCCAACCGCGGCAAACGCAGCCTCGGGTTGGACATGTCGCTGCCCGAGGGCAGAGAAGTCCTCTATGAGCTGGCCCGCCGGTCCGATGTGTTCCTCACTAGCTTCCTGCCGGGCGCGCGTCAGAAATTCGGCATCGATGTCGACGACATCCGGGCCGTGAACCCGTCGATCATTTACGCGCGCGGTAGTGCGCTTGGTCCCCGCGGCGCTGAGGCCACCAAAGGCGGCTACGACATGACCGCCTTCTGGTGCCGTGCCGGGACCGCTGCCACCCTCACTCCGATGGGCTACGACGGGATGATCAACCCGCCTGGTCCCGCCTTCGGTGACACCATCTCCGGCACCAACCTGGCCGGTGGTATTGCGGCGGCATTGCTCCAGCGCGAACGCACCGGCGAACCCTGCGTGGTCGATGTGTCGCTGTTGGGCAGCGGACTGTGGTCGCTGGGCCACACGGTGGCGTTGACCAAACATCTTGGTCAGCTCATGGTGGCGCCGCCGCCCGGAATACACGGCTCACCGGTCAACCCGCTTGTCGGGGTGTACCCGACGTCGGATGGCCGGTACATCTCCTTGGTGATGTTGCAGCCGACCAAGTTCTGGGCCGACGTATGTCGCCACATCGACCGGCCCGAACTGGCAGACGATCCCCGGTTCGCCACCACCGAGAAGATCGCCGCCAACACGGCCGATGCCGTCGAGATCTTGACCAAAGTCATCTCAACACGCACGCTTGCCGAGTGGAGCGAACGCTTTGCGACGCTCGCAGGACCTTGGGCGCCGGTGCAGGACACATTGCAGGCAGCCGACGATGCGCAGATCCGCGCCAACGAATATGTCGTGCGCGCAGGCGAACTCGAACTCGTAGCCAATCCGGTGCAATTCGACGTCGCCGCGCCGCAGGCCGGACCGGCACCCGCCTTTGCCGAGCAGACCGACGAGATATTGACCGAACTCGGATTCGACTGGGACCGAATCATCGACCTGAAGACCTCCGGCGCGGTGACCTAGGACCGATGCGGCCCCGAATGCTCACGCCAAACATCGCGTTGGGTGCGACTCAACCGCCTCGGGTAGTTCGACAGCCTCGGGTAATTCGGCAGCCTCGGGTAATTCGACACGGCCTGACAACGCTGGCCTGGCAGGCACGGGCGTGGCTGCACCACGCAAGAGGGGCCTGAGCCGGATGGCGAACAAGGATCCGAATCGCTGGTCTCCCGGAATATCGCTGCCCATTGGGAACTTCTCCGGGGCCATGCAGGCGGTCGGCGGCTTGTTCGCAATGTCCGCCGACGCGGTCAAGTTCGCCTTCCGCCGGCCCTTCCAGGCGCGTGAATTCGTCGAACAGTCTTGGTTTGTCGCGCGCGTCTCGCTGGCTCCCACACTCTTGGTGGCCATCCCGTTCACGGTCCTGGTCAGCTTCACGCTCAATATTCTGCTGCGGGAACTGGGCGCCGCGGACCTGTCCGGTGCGGGTGCCGCGTTTGGTGCCGTCACTCAGGTTGGCCCGCTCGTGACCGTTTTGATTGTCGCGGGCGCCGGCGCCACGGCGATGTGCGCCGACCTGGGCTCCCGGACGATACGTGAAGAAATCGACGCGATGGAGGTGCTGGGCATCAACCCGGTGCAGCGGTTGGTTACACCGCGCATGCTGGCTTCCGGGCTGGTTGCCTTCTTGCTGAACAGTCTGGTGTGCATCATCGGCATCTTGGGCGGATACACCTTCTCGGTGTTTGTGCAAGACGTTAACCCCGGTGCGTTCGCGGCGGGCATCACGCTGCTGACCGGCGTGCCCGAGGTCATCATTTCGTGTGTCAAGGCACTGCTTTTCGGCCTGATCGCCGGGCTCGTGGCCTGCTATCGCGGTCTGGCGATATCCAGTGGTGGTGCCAAAGCGGTTGGCAACGCGGTGAACGAGACCGTTGTGTACGCCTTTATGTCCCTGTTCGTTGTCAATGTGGTCGTTACCGCCATCGGCATCAAGATGACGGTGAAGTAGGGAGGCGGCCCGGTGACGCTGCGAGCCGCTTACCCGCGAATTGCGCGGCAGCTGGATAAGCCGATCGCCACTCTGGGACGCATCGGGGACCACACCGCGTTCTACGGCAGAGCGTTGGCCGGGGTTCCCTTCGCGGCAACCCACTACCGTCGCGAGGTCATTCGTCTCATCGCCGAAATCAGCATGGGCGCTGGAACTTTAGCGATGATCGGCGGAACCGTGGTGATCGTCGGGTTCCTGACGCTGGCCGCCGGCGGCACGCTCGCGGTTCAGGGATACAGTTCGCTGGGCAACATCGGTATCGAGGCGCTGACCGGTTTCTTGGCGGCCTTCATCAATGTGCGGATCTCGGCCCCGGTGGTCGCCGGGATCGGTCTGGCCGCCACATTTGGTGCCGGCGTGACGGCGCAGCTGGGCGCGATGCGCATCAACGAAGAAATTGACGCGTTGGAAAGCATGGCGATTCGGCCGATTTCGTACTTGGTGAGCACCCGAATCCTGGCCGGGATGCTGGCGATCGCGCCGTTGTACAGCATTGCGGTCATCCTGTCGTTCGTCGCCAGCCGGTTCACCACGGTGTTTCTGTTCGGACAGTCGGCCGGTCTGTACGAGCACTACTTCACGACCTTCCTCAACCCGATCGACCTGCTGTGGTCATTTCTGCAAGCCATCCTGATGGCGCTCACGATCCTGCTGATCCATACCTATTTCGGTTTTTTCGCCTCGGGGGGACCATCGGGTGTCGGCAACGCAACGGGCAATGCGGTGCGTACCTCGCTCATCGTCGTGGTGTCGGTGACTCTGCTGGTCTCGCTGTCGATCTACGGTTCTAACGGCAACTTCAACCTGTCGGGGTAGTGGCAGAGGCAGGGAGGTGAAAACGGTCCAGTGACGCAGAATGCGCCGAAGCGTGGCTCGGGCGGGAGCGGCAACTACGTCCGCCCCCTCCTGGGGATGCTGACCGTACTCGTCATCGGCGCGGTTGTTGCCCTGGCGGCAACGCTATTTCAGGGTGGCTTCACCGAATCGGTGCCGGTGACCGTGGTGTCCCCGCGCGCCGGTCTGGTGTTGAACCCGGATGCCAAGGTGAAGATGCGCGGCGTACAGGTCGGCAAGGTCGATTCGATCGAGCTATTGCCCAACGGTCAAGCCGCCCTGCACCTTGCGATGGATCCGTCCCAGATGCGTCTTATCCCGTCCAATGTGCTCGTCGACATCGCATCGACAACGGTGTTCGGCGCGAAATACGTCGAATTGGTACCCCCGGATGCTCCGTCCGAGCAGCACCTGCAACCCCAAGCGGTGCTCGCCGGCAAGCACGTCACCGTGGAAATCAATACCGTGTTCCAAGAACTGACGTCGGTGCTGGCGAAGATCGAACCCGAGAAACTCAACGAGACCCTTGGTGCGTTGGCGCGCGCATTCAGCGGCCGAGGTGCGATGCTGGGTCAGGCGCTCACCGATCTGGACTCGTTTCTGGCGACGATCGAGCCAAGCCTTCCGGCGCTGAGCCACGACATCGCCGTCACCGCCGAGGTGGCCAATGCCTACGCCGATGCGGCACCGGATCTGGTTTCTACTGCGCGGAGCGCGTCGCAAATCAGTACGACGATTGTCGACGAGCAGCGCAACCTTGACGCGTTGCTGATCAGCGCCATCGGTCTCGCCGATATCGGCAACGATGTACTGGGAACCAACCGCGAGCCGCTCACCGAGGTCTTGCACCTGCTGGTGCCGACGACGGATCTGACCAACGAGTACGCCGAGGGAATCTACTGCGGAATAGCCGGTCTCGCCCAGATAGCCAATGGCCCTCCCCTGGAGGAACCGGGGATCTGGCTATCGGCCAGCTTGACGTGGGGCGCCGAACGGTACCGGTACCCAACGAATCTGCCCAAGGTCGCGGCGACCGGCGGCCCCCAGTGTCTGGACCTGCCGAACATACCGTTCGACACGGCTGAACCGTTCGTGGTTGCCGACGTGGGTGCCAACCCGGCGCAATACGGAAACCAGCAACTGCTGATCAACTCCGATGCTCTCAAACAGCTGCTGTATGGGCCGATCGCCGGTCCGCCACGCAACTCGGCCCAGATCGGGCAACCAGGATGAGGGGTCTACGAGGCGCAACTGTTGCCAAGTTCACGGTCTTTGCGGTCGTCATGGCGCTGCTGACCGCATGCCTGTTCTTCGTCTTCGGTCAGTACCGGACCGGTTCCACCGTTGGATACTCGGCGATCTTCACCGACGCGTCCCGTCTGACTCCCGGACAGACCGTGCGAGTCGCCGGAATCCGGGTGGGCACGGTCAGCAGCGTGGAGCTGCTGGCCAACAAACAGGTGCTGGTGAGTTTCGATGCCGACCGCCACATCCGGCTCACCAACGGCACCCGTGCCGCGGTGCGGTATCTCAACTTGGTCGGGGATCGCTACCTCGAGCTTGTCGACGGGCCTGGATCGTCGGAGATTCTGCCGCCGGGGTCGCAGATCCCGGAGGACCGAACGGAACCGGCCCTCGACCTCGACCTGTTGCTCGGTGGCCTCAAACCGGTTATCCAGAGCCTGAACCCGCACGACGTCAATGGGCTGACGGCATCGCTGATTCAGATCTTCCAGGGCCAGGGCGGCACCCTCGACGATCTGTTGTCGAAAACGTCGTCGTTCTCGAATGCCTTGGCCGACAACGACCAAGTCGTGCAGCAGCTGATCGATAACCTGAATACCGTTGTCGCAACCCTGTCCAAGGACGGTGCGAAGTTCTCCGGCGCAATCGATCGCTTCGAGCGCCTTGTCACTGGCCTGACCGGCGACCGCGACGTGATCGCAGCCGCGATCGACGGATTGAGCAGCGGCACCACTTCCCTGGCGGATCTGCTCGCCCAGGCGCGCGCGCCACTGGCCGGCGACGTCGCCCAGTTGGCCCGGTTGGTCCCACTGCTCGATGAGGACAAGGACCGCGTCGACGCCGCCCTGCAGAAGGCTCCGGAGAACTACCGCAAACTGGTGCGACTTGGCGTCTTCGGCAGCACCATCCCGTATTACGTCTGTGGTTTGTGGCTTCGGGGCACCGATCTTCAGGGTCGAACGGTCATTGCGCCCTGGTTCCGGTCGGATGCGGGGAGGTGTTCGGAACCGTAATGCTGAAGTATCGCGGAGCGGAACTCGTCAAGGCCGGATTCATCGGCGTGGTCCTGATCACTTTGATCATCGCCGTGGGTCTGGCGCCGGATCGGCTGCTGTCTTGGGCAACGTCGGTCAGGTATCAGGCGCTGTTCTCCGAAGCTGGCGGGCTGGCCGCCGGCAACGCCGTCACGGTGTCGGGAATCAAAGTAGGCTCGGTGTCGGATATCGCGCTTCGCGGCGGCGACGCCGTGGTGACGTTCTCCCTGAAGTCAAATGTGCTTCTCGGTTCGGACACTACCGCCCACATTCGCACCGGCTCGCTGCTGGGCGAGCGCGTGCTGACTTTGGAGTCCGCCGGCAGCGGAACTATGCGTCCGATGGACGTCATCCCGGTCTCTCGCACGTCTTCGCCCTATTCATTGACAGCAGTGCTCGGCGACTTCACCTCGAACGCGGCCGGTACCAACACCGAGACGCTGAACCAGTCGCTGGATACACTGTCGACGACGCTCGATGAGATCGCACCGCGATTGGGACCCGCCTTCGACGGGCTGACTCGGCTATCGCGAACTCTCAACGGCCGCAATCAGAGTCTGCGCGAGCTGCTCACACGCGCCAGCGATGTCTCCGGAATCTTGTCCGAGCGCAGTCAACAGGTCAACGCGCTCATCCTCAACGCCAACGACCTCCTTGCAGTATTGGCGGCGCGGCGTCAGGAGATCGTCGAGCTGTTGGCCGCCACAGCGGCTGTCGCCAAGCAGCTCACCGGGCTGGTACACGACAACGAAAAGGACTTGGCGCCAACACTGGAACGACTGAATTCGGTGACCGCGATGTTGGAAGAGAACCGGGACAATATCGGCAAGGCGCTGCCAGCGCTCGCGAAATACCAGATCACGCTGGGGGAGGCGGTTTCCAGCGGCTTTTACTATCAGGCGTTCGTCCCGAACCTCGTTACCGTGCAGATCTTGCAGCCGTTCTTCGACCGTCTGTTCGGATTCCGTTTCGGAGCCCCCGGCGAGCCACCGGACACCATCGGGCCTCGGCAACTGGTGCCCTTCCCGTACAACGGTATTCCGGGAGGGAACTGATGTCGGAGAATGCGGGCACAACCCGGCGCAGGCGTTCGGCGCTGCTCGGAATCGCCTTGGTAGGGCTCATCGTCGCCGGCGCCGGTTTCATCGTCTACGACAAGTTCTTCAGCCCCAAGACGGTCACCGCCTATTTCACCACTGCCACGGCGATCTATCCAGGTGATGAGGTGCGGGTCGCGGGCGTCAAAGTAGGAACCATCGATTCGATCCATCCTGAAGGCACGCAGGCCCGGATGGTCATGAAGGTTAACCGCACCGTGCCAATCCCGGCTGATGCCAAAGCGGTGATCGTCGCGCAGAATCTGGTCGCGGCGCGCTATGTGCAACTCGCCCCGGCGTATCGGGACAGCGGTCCGACCATGCCCGACGGTGCCGTGATACCGCGGGACCGGACCGCGGTCCCCGTGGAATGGGACGAGGTCAAGGACCAATTGATGCGGTTGGCAACCGAACTGGGTCCTAACAGCCAGGTGTCGACGCCTTCGGTCGCGCGGTTCATCGATCGCGCCGCCGACGCGCTGCAAGGCAACGGCGTCAAGCTGCGCCAGACGCTGGCGCAGCTGTCGGCCGTGGGTCGGATCCTTGCCAACGGCAGCGGCAATATCGTCGACATCATCAAGAATCTGCAGACCTTCGTCACCGCGTTACGCGACAGCGACACTCAACTGGTCCAGTTCAACGACCGGCTGGCCACGCTGACCAGCGTGATCAACGACAGCCGCTCGGATGTCGATGCGGCACTGACGAATCTCGCGGAGGCGGTCGGCGAGGTGCAGCGGTTCATCGCCGGAACCCGCAACCAAACCAGCGAGCAGATTCAGCGGTTGGCCAACGTCACCCAGGTCCTCGTCGACAAACAGATGGCCCTGAAAAACGTGCTGCACGTGGCACCGAACGCGCTCGCGAACTTCTACAACGACTACAACCCCGACACCGGAACCGTTGTCGGCGGGTTTGGGGTACCCAACTTCGCGAATCCGGTCTATTCCGTCTGCTCGGCGATGGGCGCCGTCGAGAACGTCACGTCGAGCGAAACCAACAAGCTGTGCTCGCAATACTTCGGCCCCGGACTGCGGCTGCTCAACTTCAATGAGACGCCGATACCCTTTGATCCGTTCTTGCAGCCGGCGCCGCGCCCGGAGAACCTCGTGTACAGCGAGCCGCGCCTGGCCCCTGGTGGGGCGGGTCCCAAGCCGGGACCTCCGGAAATCCCGCCCGCCGTGTCCGCCTATACCGGACTGCCCGGCGATACCCCCCCGGCGCCGCCACCACCGCCTCCGCCCGGACGGATACCGGGAGCGGCGATGCCCGAGCCGCCACCGTCCACACCGGTGCCACCGCCCCCGACGAGCCTGCAGGACATGTTGTTGCCTGCCGAAGGGGCGCAACCATGACTGTGGTCCACCGGGCCTGGTTGGTGTGTCGGCGAATGCTCGCGATCGGGTCGTGTGCGGTGCTTGGCGTGACGGGCTGCACTTTTCACGGGGTCAATTCGTTGCCGCTTCCGGGTGCGGTGGGGCGCGGTCCGGGAGCCACGACGTATCACATCGAATTCGCCAACGTCGGCACGTTGGAATCGAATTCGCCCGTCATGGTTGACGACGTGGTGGTTGGCAGCGTCGGGGCACTGACGGTGAAAGGTTGGCACGCCGACGTCGAGATCTCGGTCGAGCCCGGCGTGGCGATTCCTGCGAACGCCGTCGCCAGCATTGGCCAGACCAGCCTTCTGGGGTCGATGCACGTCGAACTCAACCCGCCGCTGGGCAGGCCCGCGACGGGGCGATTGCCGGCGGGCGCCACCATCCCGCAAAGCAAGTCGTTCACGTTTCCCTCGACAGAGCGAACACTGTCATCGCTGTCGGCAGTCGTCAACGGTGGGGGACTGGGTCAGGTCGCCGAAGTCGTGCGCAATTTCAACGCGGCCCTGTCCGGGCGCGAAGGTGCGATTCGCGACTTGCTCATTCGCCTCGACACGTTCGTCGGAACGCTGGACGATCAACGCGACAACATCGTCGCATCCATCGAAGCGCTAAACCGGCTGTCCGGCACCCTGGCCGGACAGCGCGATGTCATCGCCGAGGCACTACGCAAGGTACCGCCGGCGCTCGACGTGCTGATAAGGGAGCGGCCGCGGCTCACCACCGCGTTGGAGAAGCTTGGCGCTTTCAGCAACACGGCCCACCGCCTCATCAACGACGCGCAGGCCGATCTGGTGACAAACCTGAACAACCTCGAGCCAACGCTTCGCGCGCTCGCCGACATCGGGCCGGATCTCGATGCCAGCCTTGCGGCCGCATTCTCGTTTCCGTTCCCGCAGAATCTCATCGACCGAGGTGTCCGAGGAGACTACTTCAATCTGTGGGCGCAGCTGGACTTGACAATTCCGCGACTCAAGCGCGGTTTGATGCTGGGGACTCACTGGGGACAGCTCCACGCCCCGGAGCCGCCCGCCCCGGGGGAGCCCTATTACCTGCACTACACCTACGACCCACTCGGTGCCGGTGTTTCGCCACCGTCGTCCGGCCCGTTACCGGCCACGCCGCCGCCCGCCGAAACACCCTGGCCACCAAGAGAAGCTGGAGTTCCCGATCCGCCGTCGGGGACGGCACCGGAGCCCGAGGGTGGTGGGTAGATGCTGACGCGTTTCATCCGCATCCAGCTCACGATCTTCACGATTGCGTCGATCATCGGTGTGGCCGTGATGGCCTTCAACTACATGCAGGCGCCCACTCTGCTGGGCATCGGGCGGATGACGGTCACCCTGGAACTGCCCGACACCGGCGGTCTCTACCGGTTCTCCAACGTGACCTACCGGGGAGTGCAGGTCGGTACGGTCACCGCGGTTTCCTTGACCTCGGACGGTGTGACAGCGACCCTTTCGTTGAGCGGCAGTTCCAAGATTCCGGCGGACCTTGAGGCGCAGGTGCGCAGCGTCTCCGCGGTCGGCGAACGCTACGTGGACCTACGCCCGCGAACCGACTCGCCACCATACCTGCGCGATGGATCAGTTATCCCCAAGCGCAACACCGCAATCCCGCAACCCGTGGGACCCATGCTGGATCAGGTCAGTGCCTTGGTCGAGAGCATCCCCAAAGGCAAACTCGGACAGTTGCTTGACGAGGCGTTCCAGGGTTTCAACGGTTCCGGTTACGATCTGGGATCGTTCTTCGACTCGTCGTCGGCGATCGCCGGGGACGTCAACGGTGTGGCTGACCGCGCCCGAACCTTGACCGACGACCTCGGACCGCTGTTGGATTCCCAAGCGCAGACGACCGACTCGATTCGGCGTTGGGCGCACAGCCTCGCCGGCATCTCCGACGTGGTGGCCAATGACGACTCCCAGGTTCGCACCGTGCTGGAAAATGGCCCGGAGGCGGCCAACGAAGCATCGCGGCTACTCGACCAACTCAAGCCGACGCTGCCGGTGCTGCTGGCCAACCTTACTACTGTCGGCACTATCGCCATGACCTATAACCCCGCGCTGGAGCAACTGTTCGTCTTGTTGCCGCCCGTGGTTGCCGCTCTGCAGGGAGCCGAGTCCAAGAACAGACCAAACGGGGTGCCGATCGGCGACTTTGCCCTCACGATCGACGATCCGCCCATTTGCACGGTCGGTTTCCTACCGCCGAGCCAATGGCGGTCGCCGGCAGACACCACCACCATCGATACGCCCGATGGCTTGTACTGCAAGCTGCCGCAGGACTCGCCGCTGTCGGTTCGCGGAGCACGCAACTATCCCTGTATCGAGCACCCCGGAAAGCGCGCGCCCACGGTCGAAATCTGTGACAGCGATCAGCCGTACCAGCCGCTGGCGATGAGGCAGCATGTGCTCGGTCCCGCCCCACTGGATCCGAATCTGCTCTCGCAGGGCATCCCACCCGATGATCGGATCACCTTCAACGACAGAATCTACGCACCCATCGAAGGAACGCCGTTGCCGCCGGGGGCGGTGCCGCGGGGCACGCCTGCGGGTCCGGCGCCATGGCCGATCGTGGCGCCGCCAGGTGTGCCGCCGGGATCGCTGCCGCCACCGGCGGCCTCCCTATCGACCCAGTCGGGCGACATTGAGTCCATCGCACCGCTGGACGTCCCCGAATCAGCCGAAACCCCAACGCCCGGCGAGGCCGGCGGCGGACTGCCACAACCTCAGGCCGCCGCAAGTGCGGTTGAGGGCGAAGCCTTAACTGCGGCTCCAACTCTGGCCGCCGCAGCATCGCCGCTGGTGGTCGCCCAATACGACCCGCATACCGGACGCTATGTCGGTCCCGATGGCCATCTGTACCAGCAATCGGATCTGATCGCCTCCGCAGAACCGAAGGGTTGGCAAGACATGCTGCCACGGTGAAGCTAGTCGACGGACACTCCGGCGCGACGGCTCGGAGTCGCTAATGGTGAACTCGCTCAGCCGATCCTGTCCAGCCGGAACGGCAGCTCGATATGGAGCCACTTGTTGACCCCGCAAGCGCCGCTCGGGCCGATCGTCTTGTCCTTGCCGGCGAATGTCGGCGACCCGATTTCTGGCATGCCGGTGTCGTTGACCGGATAGAAGTAGAACGTCTGCCGCCCGGTATAGCTTGTCCCGTCGTCGCACGGCTCCCAATTCGGCACATCATGCTTGACGTACCAAGCTATCCCGTCATGGGTATAGGTGGGGGCGGTCCACCCCTGGTCACTGCTCACCGTACCGGTGCACTCCTGAAACGTGGTGCACGACGAGCTGATTGTCCAGATGCTGACAACCGTTGCCTCGTCGTGGTAGCTGTCGTTTGTCTTGGCCCAATCACCAATCGATGTGGCACGGTAGGTCCCATTGATGGCGACGTCTTCCTTGGTGGTGGCATGGCCCGGCGCCAAGGTGCGCGATCCACTGACAATATTTGCAGCCAACAGAATCGCTAAGATTTCCAAGGCGATTGCGCCCTTGAGGAGCATCACACGCATCGCACGCAGCGTCAGCATCGCGTCCTCCTCGACGCGTCAAACCCGCCAATGCCCTAGCGGACTGGCTCCGGTACCGGCATCCTCGATGAGAATAACACCAGCTCACACCGGTCGATACGGTCGCTGCTATAGGCGGTCGAACTTCGTAATCAGCCAGGAACCCTTGACCTTTGTCAGCGTGACCAGGACGCTACTGGACGTCGTCGTCGGGTCGGGCTTGTCCTTGCTCATTGTGGTCTGGCTGAGGAAGACCAGCACGACCGCCGAATTGCGGTGCAACTCCGACACGGCGGCGCGGATCACCTTGGTGTTCATCACGATGTGCTGCCGCGTTGCGGTTGGAGCGACGGTCTGCTCGGTGAGCTTGGTGTAGTACTCCAAGATGCCGCCGGTGAGGTGTGACCTGGCATTGGCGAAGTCGCGGTCCAGGCTTTCGGGGCTGTACGACAGCAGGGCTGTGGCACCGTCGGACGCTGCCTGGATTGCCTGCTGCGCCGCCACGTCGGCGACCTGCCGATCCGGGCTGTACCGAAACAGATACATGCAGCTCACGAGTCCCAGTGACCCAACGACCAAGGCTGTCAGGGCGATTGGCCGCCAGGCCACCATGAACCTGCGGACCCAACTCTGGATTTTCGCGATGGTGTTTGGGGTCTGTGGGCGCACCGGATCGCCGGAGCCCGCGCCTGGTGTGCCGCCGGCGCCCGGTTTCGGGTTGTCGGCCGCAGGCACCTTCTCGGGTTGCTGGGTAGTCATCGGAGGAAGTCGACCTGCGACATCTTGATCTGGCCGTCGTCACGGCTGAGGTTGACACTGATCCGCCACGAGCTCAGCGGGTGCTGCGCATTGTCGGGGTAGATGGTTTCGGACTTGGCCTCGACCAGAACCACTGCCGAGTCGAAGGTCATCGACTCGACGGCCACGGCATCCACGGCGACTCTGGTACTGATCTTCGATTGTTCGACCCGCTCAGCCAACGCGACCCCGGTGAGTTCGAGTTGGTCCTTGAGCCCGCCGGTGGATTCGTCGATGGTGCGTTGCAGGTCCTGTCGCGCGTGGTTGGCGTCGATCGACAGCAGTGCCGTGATCCCCCGTCTGGCGGCCGCGGCGAACTCCGCGGAGAGCCGCTGTTTGCGCAGCAGGCTGCGGTGTTCCAACTCGATGAAGCCGCTTGCACCGAGCGATGCGGTGATGACCCCGATGGCCGCGACGACCGCGCATTCCTTCCACCGCGGTCGCCGGACCCAATGCAGCCACCGGCGATGGCGACCTTTCGGTGGACTCCCGACCTCGTCGGCGGCGTTCGCCTCGTCATGCACTGCCGTGGTGTTGGGATGCTCAGAGTTCAGGCGTGCGTTGTCGCGCGGACCCATTCCGGTGGCGGAAGCGGCCACGGCTTGGCGCCGCAACCGCGTTGCTCGGGCGCGTGCTGCCTCGGCGCGTACTTCGGCCCGGGCGACTTCGTCCTCGGCTTCGGCCACCGCAACGTGTGCGTCCTCGCGGGGGCCGGCCGCGGCCAGCTCCGCCGGATTCGCGCGAGGGCCTGCGTCAAGCGCCTCCGGTCGACGCCGCCGCGACGGCACGGTGACCTCCTGGACGCTTCGGATCCGGCACGGGGAACCACATTATCACCTGCACATGGGCCAATTTCGGTGATCGAACGGCATTCCAACCGGGATTGCGGGGGTGCGTACCTGGCGTGTCGCCCGGTCGATGCGTGGCGGCGGGGAGCGGGAGTATCCGTCGATTGGCGGCCACCCTCGCCCAACGCGAGCGGGCTCTTTTCAGCCGTATCAAGACTGTGCCACAGTAATTGCGTGCGCTTCACCGTGGCAGCGGTCGCCGCACTACTGGCTGCCGGTGGGTGGGCGGCACCTGCCGCCACCGCCGGGCCGACCGTGTGCGACTACCCGGACTGCACGCCGGGGATCGCGCCCGGCGTTGTTCTCGGAGCCCCCTGTGACAACACCACCTACTACGTTTTCGGGGTCACCAGTTGGGGACGCTTGGTGTTCTGCGGCTCGCCGCGACGATATGAGCCCCGGTGGTTCCGCTCACCTCCGATGGCTGGAGTCAAAGACGAGAACTCCAGCTGCATCCAGTACCAGAACTATGTTGCCCAAGCACCCGACGGGCTGTTCTTGACCTGCATCGCGCAGAACGCCCAATCGCTGTGGATCCGCGGGGACACCTAACTGCCGTTCGCGATCGGTTACCAGTGACGCAGTGAGCAGAGCACGCCGGTGGGGCCGTCCTGCGAAACGACGACAGCCCCGTCTACCGATAGGTCGCAGTGGAACTGGGCCGCGCCCGGTTCGGTTCCGGTGCTCGCCGAGACCATGGCCCATTGGTGGGGGTTTGCCAGATCGAGCTCGTAGACCCATGGCCTGTCGGGGCCGATATCGGCTCGCACGTTGGGAACGAACTGATACGGGTTGTGGCTGTAGTCGGAGAAGATGGGGGGCTCTTGGTCCAGGTAGTAGATGTCGGCATAGATCGGGTTCGCCGCGGCGACGGTGTACGTCACGTGATGCATCACCGGGTCGTCGGCACGTGATGCCGCGGTGCCCGTCGTCAGCGATAGCGCGGACAACCCGACGAGAAGCGATGTCGCGGCGATCGCGTCCCTGGCCGTAGTCATAGCGATCCTCAAGATTCCTTGAGGCTGACCTCGAGGCTGGCCTTGTTCCGGTTCATCACCCGGTCAGCCGCCTGCCAGTGCGCATCGTCAACCCACAACCGGGCAAACCGAGCGACCGCCTCGTCCGTGGAGGCTCCCCGAATGACATGTTTGATGTCGCCGGCTGCGCGAGTAGCCAACGCGTGGGCGATCTTTCGCCAGTCTTGCTCGAAGGACGCCCGTGGCAACACCCGGTCGACCAGCCCGATGCGTTCCGCCTCGGCCGCATCGAGTACCGTGCCCGTGCCCGCCAGTAGCAGCGCCCTGCTCTGGCCCACCAAGGTGGCCAGACGTTCGGCGCCACCCCAGGCCGGCATGATCGCAAGGCTCACCTGGTTGAAGCCGATCCTGATGTCGGCGGCGGCCAACCGGATGTCGGCAGCTACTGCGACCTCCGCGCCGCCGCCGAGGGCATGCCCGTTGAGTGCTGCGATGACCGGGCCGGGAAACCCGGACAGTCGATCGCAGATCGCCCGCATCCGCCACGCCATCGCGGCGGCCTCGTCCTCGGTTCGGATGGCGCTGAGTTCCTTGAGGTCGCCACCGGAGATGAATGCGCGATCGCCGGCGCCGGTAAGGGCCAAGGCTTGTGCGCGGTCAGCGGCGTCGAGCGCCTCTTCCAGCTGCGCCATGGTGTCCAACGAAATAGCATTGCGGGCATGTGGACGGTCGATCGTGAGGACCGCCAGTCCCTGGTCGAACTCCAAGTCCACCATGCGCGGCTCCTGCGATATTCGCCCTCTCGTAGAGGGAGAATAACATCGGCTCCGAGGGCACGGGATCCGGCTTTCGTGACCGGCAAAGCCGGTCGTTCCCCGAGCATCGTCACACCCGGCGGGACTCCAGTGGCAGCGGTCGAAAAAAGTTTGATCGGAAGGGATTTCGATGCTGCGGCGCCCTGGGCCGGCATGTCGGTGAGCCGAGCCGGCGGGCGATCGTGATCCCCGGGTACAGTGTTATGCACGGCTATCTCGATGACGCTGTCGCCACCGCGGAGGCGATTGGCCTGGTTCAGCGCCTCTCCGACCGTTCAGGTGGGTCGGGCCTTCGCCTTGTCGCGGCGGAGCGGTGAAAGGCGAACTTCGATGACGGGTAGCGACATTCACTCTATGGTGATTGCTTCTGACTACCGAGTCCCGGATCCGAATCGGGTGTGGCCTCTGCTTGAGCGCCGTAAGTCGGCTCTCGCTAGCATTGGCGCCCACCACGTTCTGGTCTACACGTCGACGCGCGACTACGGTCGCGTTTTCGTGATGATCGGGGTACGTAGCCGCGAACCGATCGTGGAGTTGCTGCGTTCGCGGGTCTTCTTCGACTGGTTCGACGCGGTCGGCGTCGACGACATTCCGGCGGTGTTCGCCGGCGAGATCATCGACCGATTCGTGCCGGCGCCTCAGGCGACTGGCACGGCGGCCCCGGGAGTCGTCGTGGCGGCGATCGCGTCGGTCGACGACGTCGCAACGCTGACTGCGGAAGTCCGGTTGGCGATGGATCGCTTCACCAGTGCCGGCATCCGAAAAACATGGGTATTTCAGGCTTTCGACGATAGTCACGAAGTGCTGATCCTGCAGGAGTTTCCCGACGAGGAGCGCGCACAGCAGTGGATTGACCACCCGGATGCCGCCGCCGAATGGCTGAGCGCGGCGGGCGTTGGCGCCTACCCGCCGCTGTTCGTGGGTCGGTTCTTTGACGTGATGCGGATCGAGGCGACGTAGCACGCCGGTCGCGCTGGGTGGACTGAGGCACCGCCGGTTCGGCGCCTGTCTCAGCGCGGGGCATCGCCTCGGGGCGACATTGGTCCGACGAGCTGGTCAAGCAGCGCAGGGACCTCGAGCCGCGGCAAGACAACCTCGACGAGCACCATCCGGTGCCGATGCTGCGCGGCCGCCGTGAGTGCGTCGTCGAGTTCGCCGTAGGTGTGTGCTCGGAAAGCCAGGTGATTGGCTACCCCCAGCGCGTTGGGGATGTCGGTCCAACTCCAGCTGACAATGTCGTTGTAGGGAGCCGTCTTTCCGTGAATCGCGCGCTCGACGGTGTAGCCGTCGTTGTTGACCACGACGATGACCGGAGATAGCCCCTCGCGGAAGAACGTACCCAGTTCCTGGATGGTCAGTTGCGCGGCGCCATCGCCGATCAGCAAGACCGTCCTGCGGTCCGGGTGTGCTACGCCGGCTCCCACCGCCGCGGGCAAGGTGTAGCCGATTGATCCCCACAAAGGTTGACCGATAAACGTGACTCCCTGCGGCAATCGGTGATCCGCCATGCCGTAGAAGGAGGTCCCCTGGTCGGCCAACACTACGTTACCGGGTGTCAGCGCCGAGCACAGCCGGTCCCAGAGCATTTCCTGGGTTACCGGCTGATTGCGCAGAGGTGTGGGTGGCGGCGGGAGGGCCGGAGGCGATGCTACGGGCGGCGAATCTATCCCGCGGCGCGCCAGGATCGTGGCCAGCGCCTCGAGTGCGGCGCTCATTTCCAATGGGGCGAACACCTGGCCGGCGACGCTGCTCTGATGCTGCCCGATATCGATGGTTCGGGCGGGGTCGACGCGCTGGCTGAAGAAGCCACTGACCATGTCGGTGAACACCACCCCGGCGGTGACCAGCACGGGTGCCTGCTCGATGGCCGTGCGCACCCGTTCCGCGCTAGCTGCCCCGGCGTAGATTCCGAGGAAATTCGGTGAGCTCTCGTCGAGCAGACTCTTACCCCACATCAGCGTCGCGTGCGGCACTACGTCGGCCGCTAGCAACGCCTCGAGTTCCTTGACGGCTTGTAGGCGGTGGACCAGCACGTCAGCGAGCACCGTCAGTTGATGGTCAGCGATGAGGTTGGCCGCATCCTGGGCGAAGAGCGACAGCGCCCGCGGGCTGGTGCCGCCGGTGTAGCGGGGTAGCGGTGCGCTGGGCGGTTCGGTGGGAAAACGCGCCACGTCCGTCGACATCAATAGGTATCCCGGTCGTTTCTGCTCCCGCACCTCGCTGAGCACCCGGTCGATCTCCCGAGGCGCCGTTGCGGGCATGAGATTGGCTTGGGCACAGGTAATTTCGCGGCTGATCCGGAAGAAATGCTCGAAGTCGCCGTCGCCCAGCGAATGGTGCAGCGCACGCCGTGTTCCCTGAGCGTCTTTGGAAGGCCCGCCGACGATGTGCACCACGGGCACGTGCTCGGCATAGCTGCCGGCAATCGCGTTAGCCGCCGACAGTTCTCCCACGCCGAACGTCGTTACCACAGCGGACATTCCGCGCAATCGCCCGTACCCGTCGGCAGCGTAGCCAGCGTTGAGTTCGTTGGCGCTGCCCACCCACCGAATGTCGGGGTGGGCCACGATGTGGTCGAGGAACTTCAGGTTGTAGTCGCCGGGAACACCGAAGATCTCGGTGACCCCGAGTTCCGCGAGGCGGTCGAGCAGATAGTCGCCGACGGTGTAGGCAGGATCTGCGGGGCGCGCTGTGGCATCGGTCGTGGCGTTGCCTTTATCAGCTGTCACGAAGACAAACTATTCCCGCCGCGACGCCGTTTCGCTATCGTTCGGGCCATGGCAATCAAAGAATCCCGCGACATAGTCATTGAAGCCAGCCCTGACGAGATTCTGGACGTCATCGCGGACTTCGAAGCAATGCCTGGGTGGTCGTCGCCCCATCAGAGCGCCGAGGTGCTCGAGACCGGAGACGACGGTCGGCCCAGCCAAGTGAAGATGAAAGTCAAAACCGCCGGTATCACCGACGAGCAGGTGGTCGGCTACACGTGGAGCGGCAATGCCGTGCGCTGGACGCTCGTCAGCTCCACCCAGCAGCGCTCCCAAGAGGGAAGCTACGAGTTGGCGCCCGAGGGTGAGAAAACCAAGGTCAAGCTCGAGATCGCCGTTGACCCGCTGGTCCCGTTGCCTGGATTCGTCCTGAAGCGCGCCGTTAAGGGCACAGTCGAGACGGGTCTCGATGAGTTGCGCAAGCGCGTGCTGAAGGTGAAGAAGGGCTAGGGATCGGACCGGTGACCAATGGGGGGCCCCTGGCCGGGGTAAAGGTCATTGAACTTGGTGGCATCGGACCGGGGCCGCACGCGGGCATGGTGCTGTCCGACTTGGGCGCTGACGTGGTGCGGGTGCGCCGCCCCGGCGGGCTGACGATGCCGTCCGAGGACCGCGATCTGCTGCACCGCGGAAAGCGAATTGTCGACCTCGACGTCAAGACGCAGCCGCAAGCATTGTTGGAGCTGGTGGCCAAGGCCGACGTGCTGTTGGACTGCTTCCGGCCCGGCACCTGCGAGCGACTCGGCATCGGACCCGAGCACTGCGCCGCGGTCAACCCGCGACTGATCTTTGCGCGGATCACCGGGTGGGGCCAGGAAGGCCCGCTCGCCGCGACGGCCGGGCACGACATCAACTACTTGTCGCAGACGGGTGCGTTGTCGGCGCTGGGCTACCGAGACCGGCCTCCTATGCCGCCGTTGAATCTGGTTGCCGACTTCGGTGGCGGTTCGATGCTGGTGCTGTTGGGCATCGTGGCTGCCTTGTATGAACGGGAACAATCGGGCAAGGGCCAGGTCGTCGATGCCGCGATGGTCGACGGGGTAAGCGTGTTGGCCCAGATGATGTGGACCATGAAGGCAACGGGCGCTCTCCGTGATGAGCGCGAATCCTTTCTTCTCGACGGTGGTTCTCCGTTCTATGGCTGCTATGAGACTGCCGATGGCAAGTACATGGCGGTCGGGGCCATCGAGCCACAGTTCTTCGCCGCGTTGCTGGCCGGGCTCGGCCTCGATGCCACCGAGCTGCCAGGTCAGCTCGACATTGCCGAGTACCCGCGGATGCGTGCGGTCTTCGCTGAGCGATTTGCCAGCCGGACCCGTGACGAATGGACGGAGGTTTTCGCCGGCACCGATGCGTGTGTGACGCCGGTGCTCACATGGAATGAGGCCGCCTCCAATGATCAGTTGAGAGCACGATCGACGCTGATCACCGCCTACGGCCTGCAGCAGGCCGCACCCGCACCCCGCTTCTCCCGAACAGGGGCCGGATCGGTCGGGCGGCCACCGGCCGCCACGACACCGATTGACGACATCAACTGGTAGTTGGCGATTTGCCCCGAACACGTTTCGAGACCAGGCCGGCGTTGCTAGCTTGAACGTGGTGGCAGTAAAGGCATCGCGAGAGTTCGTCGTTGACGCGCCTCCGGATGTGGTGATGGAGGCGCTGGCAGATGTCGACGCCCTCACGTCCTGGTCACCGCTGCACAAAAGCATGGAAGTGATCGACTACTACCCGGACGGTCGGCCCCATCATGTGCAGGCCACCGTCAAGATTTTGGGGCTCGTCGATAAAGAGATTCTCGAATATCACTGGGGCCCCGACTGGGTGTGCTGGGATGCGGACCAGACTTTTCAACAGCATGGACAGCATATCGAGTACACGGTCAAACCCGAGGGTGTCGATCAATCGCGAGTGCGCTTCGACATCACCGTGGACGCGGGCGTTCTACCTGGCTTCATCGTCAAGAAGGCAAGCGAGCATGTCTTGGATGCCGCGGCGAAGGGGCTGCGCGACCTGGTGGTCGGTCGTAACAATCCAGGCGAGGCGGAATAGCTTCGCTTCGACTGCGCCGCGTCCACGATCAGGGTTGCTAGTTTGGTAGCGATGGCCGTACAAGCGTCGGGTGAAATCGTTATTGACGCGCCCCCTGAGGTGATCATGGAGGCGCTCGCCGACATGGAACAGGTGCCAACATGGTCGTCTGTTCACAAGAAGATCGAAGTCGTTGATACCCATCCCGACGGTCGACCGCACCACGTACGAGTCACGGTCAAAGTAACGGGAATCGTCGACACCGAAATGCGCGAGTATAACTGGGGTCCCGACTGGATGGTCTGGGATGCCGACAGGACCTCCCAGCAACGTGGCCAGCACGGCGAGTACAACCTGCGTCGCGAGGCTGAAGACAAGACCCTGGTGCGATTCAGCATCACGGTCGAACCATCCGCGCCGCTGCCGGAATTTTGGGTCAATCGGGCGCGCAAGAAGATCATGCATTCCGCGCTGGAGGGGCTACGCGATCGGGTCATGAGGGACTCAGGTCCGCAGGGCCCTGCCGGCAAGCCTACGTAGCGGGCCCGTCGCTGAGCGCGGCTAGGCGTCTAATCGCCTCGTCCAGTGTGTCGTCTCGTTTGCAGAATGTGAAGCGCACCAAGTGATTCCATGCCAGGGCTGGGGTAGGGTCCCGCTGCCGCGCGCGGCCATGCGCCGGATCGCAGAACGCCGACATCGGGATGGCGGCCACGCCGACCTTTTCTGGGAGCGCGGCACAGAACGTCGTGCTGTCGTGGTACCCCAGCGGCCGGGGATCAGCGCACAGGAAATAGGTGCCGTAGCTGTCGTGCACCCCGAATCCGATGTCGGATAGTCCCGTCGCCAGCCGGTCGCGTCTGGATTGCAACGAGGTCCGCAGCGTCGCCACCCACGCATCCTGCGTGTTGAGCGCCAACGCCACCGCCGGCTGGAACGGTGCACCGCCCACGTAGCTCAAATACTGTTTGGCTGCCCGCATGCCGGCGATGAGTCTTGCCGGGCCGCAAGCCCATCCGATCTTCCAGCCGGTGCAGTTGAACATCTTGGCGGCGCTGGAGATGGTGATGGTGCGCTCTGCCATCCCATCGAAACTAGCCAGTGGCACGTGTCGTGCGCTGTCAAACACCAGGTGCTCATAGACCTCGTCGGTGATCACCAAGAGGTTTGCTGCCGCTGCTACCTCGGCAATGGCCGACAGCTCGGTTTCACTGAGTACCGCGCCGGTCGGGTTGTGGGGGGAGTTGACGATCAATGCGCGAGTTCGCGGCGTGACGGCTCGTCGCAAGGCGTCGGTGTCCAGGATGAACCCACGGCCATCGGCGACCAGGGGTACCGCGACGCGGTGTGCGCCGGCCATCGCGACCACGGGCGAGTAGGAGTCGTAGAAGGGCTCGATCAGCAATACCTCCGAGCCGGGTTCGACGAGGCCGAGCACCGCTGCCGCAATGGCCTCGGTGGCCCCGACCGTGACGAGCACCTCCGCGTCCGGGTCGTATCTGATCCCAAAATGCCGCTCCCGCTGGGCGGCGATGGCCTGCCGCAGCGGTGCCATGCCCAACCCCGGCGGATACTGGTTGACGCCGTTGGCGATGGCGTCCTGCGCTGCAGTCAGCATCGCTGGTGGTCCGTCTTCGTCGGGAAAGCCCTGGCCGAGGTTGACCGCGCCGATGCGCGCGGCCAACGCCGACATCTCGGCAAACACCGTGGTCGCGTACGGCTGTAGTCGCGACACGGTCATGGTCCCCGAGCTTAAGACGGTGACGATGCGGCCCAACCAACAGGACGATGCGGCCCAACCAACAGGTTGGCCGACTGCCCTGTTAGTGTGCTCATAGTGGGCCTAGTGTCTTAAGAAGGACCCAACCCCTTTGTTGTGAACAGGAAGTCGAAATGTCCGAAGAAGCTTTCATCTATGAGGCCGTCCGCACGCCGCGTGGCAAGCAAAAGAACGGATCGCTACACGAGGTCAAGCCGCTGAGCCTGGTCGTCGGCCTGATCGACGAGCTGCGCAAGCGAAACCCCGACCTCGATGAGGACCTGATCAGCGATGTCATCTTGGGCTGCGTCTCGCCCGTTGGCGACCAGGGCGGCGACATCGCCCGCGCGGCGGTGCTGGCCGCCGGCATGCCCAACACCGCCGGTGGCGTGCAGCTCAACCGGTTCTGCGCCTCCGGGCTGGAGGCCGTGAACACCGCCGCGCAGAAGGTGCGTTCCGGCTGGGATGACCTGGTGCTGGCCGGTGGTGTCGAGTCGATGAGCCGGGTCCCCATGGGAGCCGACGGCGGCGCCATGGGCATGGACCCCGCGACGAACTACGACGTGATGTTCGTACCGCAGGGCATCGGCGCCGACCTGATTGCCACCATCGAGGGCTTCTCCCGGGATGATGTCGACGCATACGCATTGCGTAGCCAGGAGAAGGCCGCCGAAGCATGGTCGGGCGGCTACTTCGCCAAGTCCGTGGTGCCGGTCCGCGACCTCAACGGTTTGCTGATTCTCGACCACGACGAGCACATGCGCCCGGATACCACCAAGGACGGGCTGGCCAAGTTGAAGGCGGCTTTCGAGGGCCTTGCCGCGTTGGGTGGCTTCGACGACGTCGCGCTGCAGAAATACCACTGGGTCGAGAAGATCAACCACGTGCACACCGGCGGCAACAGCTCCGGGATTGTGGACGGCGCTGCGCTGGTCATGATCGGCTCGGAGAGCGCGGGTAAGTCACAGGGCCTGACCCCGCGGGCGCGCATTGTCGCCACCGCGACCAGTGGGGCCGACCCGGTGATCATGTTGACCGGCCCGACCCCTGCCACTCGCAAGGTGCTCGACCGTGCCGGGCTGACCGTTGACGACATCGACCTGTTCGAGCTCAACGAGGCGTTCGCGTCGGTGGTGCTGAAGTTCCAGAAGGACCTGAACATCCCCGATGAAAAGCTGAACGTGAACGGTGGTGCCATCGCGATGGGCCACCCGCTCGGTGCCACCGGGGCGATGATCCTGGGAACGATGGTCGACGAACTCGAGCGCCGCAACGCCCGGCGTGCGCTGGTCACGCTATGCATCGGCGGCGGAATGGGCGTGGCCACCATCATCGAGCGCGTCTGAGGATCGCCTGACATTTTCCGGGAAGGGAAGCTGAGAAAACCTATGGCGGACAACACAATCCAGTGGGACAAGGATGCCGACGGCATTGTCACACTGACCATGGATGACCCCTCCGGGTCGGCCAACGTCATGAATGAGGCCTACATCGAGTCGATGGGCAAGGCGGTTGATCGCCTTGTCGCCGAAAAAGATTCGATCACCGGTGTGGTGATTACCAGTGCGAAGAAGACCTTCTTCGCGGGTGGCGACCTCACCAAAATGATCGAGGCGGGCCCGGAGAACGCCGGGGAGTCCTTCGACACCGTCGAGACGGTCAAGAAGCAGCTCCGCACGCTGGAGACGCTCGGCAAGCCGGCTGTCGCAGCGATCAACGGCGCCGCGCTCGGCGGCGGCCTGGAGATTGCGCTGGCCTGTCACCACCGCATCGCCGCCGACGTCAAGGGCAGTCAGCTCGGTCTGCCGGAGGTGACGCTGGGACTGTTGCCCGGCGGCGGTGGGGTGACTCGCACCGTGCGGATGCTGGGTATTCAGAACGCCTTCGTGTCCGTGCTGGCGCAAGGCACTCGCTTCAAGCCGGCCAAGGCCAAGGGCATCGGGCTCGTCGACGAGGTATTGCCCACCGTCGAGGAGTTGGTGCCCGCCGCCAAGGCTTGGATCAAGGCGAATCCGGATGCACACGAGCAGCCGTGGGACAAGAAGGGCTACAAGATGCCCGGCGGTTCTCCGTCGTCGCCGAGCTTGGCGGCCATCCTGCCGTCCTTCCCGTCGAATCTGCGCAAGCAGCTCAAGGGTGCGCCCATGCCGGCGCCGCGTGCCATCTTGGCCGCCGCGGTCGAGGGTGCGCAGGTGGACTTCGACACCGCCTCCCGTATCGAGAGCCGCTATTTCGCCTCGCTGGTTACCGGCCAGGTCGCCAAGAACATGATTCAGGCGTTCTTCTTCGACCTGCAGCACATCAACTCCGGGGGCTCGCGCCCGGACGGCATTGAGAAAACCCCGATCAAGAAGATCGGCGTACTCGGGGCCGGCATGATGGGCGCCGGCATCGCCTACGTCTCGGCCAAGGCCGGCTTTGATGTGGTGCTCAAGGATGTGACCGCCGAAGCCGCCGCCAAAGGCAAGGGCTACTCCGAGAAGCTGGAGGCCAAGGCGCTAGAGCGGGGTCGGACAACCGAAGAGAAGTCAAAGGCACTGCTCGCCCGGATCACCACGACCGCCGACGCTGCCGACTTCAAGGGCGTGGACTTCGTCATCGAAGCGGTCTTCGAGAACCAGGAACTCAAGCACAAGGTTTTCCAGGAGATCGAAGACGTGGTTGAGCCTGACGCGGTCCTCGGGTCCAACACCTCGACGCTGCCGATCACCGGTTTGGCGACCGGCGTCAAGCGGCAGGAGGACTTCATCGGGATCCACTTCTTCTCGCCTGTCGACAAGATGCCGTTGGTCGAGATCATCAAGGGCGAGAAGACTTCTGACGAGGCCCTGGCCCGGGTGTTCGACTACACCCTGGCGATCGGCAAGACCCCGATTGTGGTCAACGACAGCCGCGGTTTCTTCACCTCTCGGGTCATCGGCACCTTCGTCAATGAGGCGCTGGCGATGCTCGGCGAGGGCGTTGAACCGGCCAGCATCGAGCAAGCCGGCTCGCAGGCCGGCTACCCGGCACCGCCGCTGCAGTTGTCTGATGAGCTCAACCTCGAGCTGATGCACAAGATCGCGGTCGCGACTCGCAAGGGCGTCGAGGATGCCGGCGGCACCTATGAGCCGCATCCGGCGGAAGCCGTCGTCGAGAAGATGATCGAGGTCGGTCGGTCCGGGCGACTGAAGGGCGCCGGCTTCTACGAATACCCGGACGGCAAGCGCAGCGGTTTGTGGTCCGGCTTGCGGGACACGTTCAAGTCCGGCAGTTCGCAGCCCCCGTTGCAGGACATGATTGAGCGGATGCTGTTCGCCGAGGCGCTGGAAACGCAGAAGTGCCTCGACGAGAACGTGCTGACGTCGACCGCCGACGCCAATATCGGATCGATCATGGGTATTGGGTTCCCGCCGTGGACCGGTGGCAGTGCGCAGTACATCGTGGGCTATCAGGGTCCGGGTGGTACCGGTAAGGAAGCCTTCGTAGCCCGCGCGCGTGAGCTGGCGGCGAAGTACGGCGACCGCTTCCTGCCGCCGGACTCGCTGCTCTAGTTGGTGCGACTGCTCGCGCGCTAGCCAGCAACTGGCGTGCCGTACTCCTTGACGTGCATCGCGTCGAACGGGCGCACACCTTTGGCGTTCTGCTTCGCGATCGCTCTGGAGAGCCCGGAGGGTAGCACCGAGATCAACTGTGCTCCACGAGTCAGCGCCCAGACTCCGGCTGTGGAGCCGGGGACCCAGCGCTTGGCCATTGTGCGTGCAAAGGCGCGGCTACGGAGCACGGGCTCGGCCATCTGACGTTCGTAGGCGGCGAACGCACGCGCAAAGTCGCCACCGGCTTGCGCCAGTTCGCCGGCGAGTACGTAGGCGCCGAACACTGCGAGGCTGGTGCTGCCGCCGACCGCGGGCCCCGGGCAGTAGCCGGCGTCACCGACGAGGGTGACGCGCCCCCGCGACCAGGTGTCCATCTGCAGCTGGGTGATCGAGTCGAAGTAGAACGCCGG
Organism: Mycobacterium spongiae; assembly: GCF_018278905.1. Lineage (NCBI taxonomy): Bacteria > Bacillati > Actinomycetota > Actinomycetes > Mycobacteriales > Mycobacteriaceae > Mycobacterium > Mycobacterium spongiae. The sequence continues at coordinate 4,662,860 of NZ_CP046600.1, read as the reverse complement.
TGTGCGGTCGATCTCTTCGAGCCAGCGGTCCACCTGCGGATGCATCCCGGCAACTGCGTCGCCCAGTAATTCCTTCTGCCGCGGGACATCTCGATAGTGGTAGTGGAGTTCGTCTTTGCTGCGGAACATGAACGCCGCACGGGCGTCGTCCAGGGGTTGCGCGGTGTAGGCCATGGCCAAGCGGCCAACGCCGATATGGGTGACGGACGCTCCGTCGCGCGCCAGCGTTTTCGGCACCGACAGGACGGCCAGGTATCCGCCCAGGTACTGGGTGCGCGCGGCGTGTTCGCCGAACACCAGCCGACGCACATTCGAATGCAGTCCGTCGGCACCGACCACGACGTCGAACCTGCATGGCGCAGCGCGCTCGAAGGTGACATCGCCGTCGGGGGAGATGGCTGTGATCGAGTCCCCGAACAGGTACTCGACATCGTCGCGGCCGGCAGAGTAGTAGACCTCGCTGAGGTCGTCCCGCATCACTTCCACGTGGCGGTCGGAGGTGACGGCCACCAATTTGGTGACGTCGACCTGCGATGCACGTTGGCTGCCTTCGCGATGGATGGTCAGCTGGGTGGTCCCGGTGGCCAGGGCTTCGACGTGGGGCAGCACGCCCATCTTTTTGGTGATCTCCATGGCCGGCCGGAACAGGTCGACGGCGTGGCCACCGGTCTTGCGCAATTGCGGAGCGCGTTCCACGACGGTGACATCGAACCCGTACCGGGTGAGCCAGTAAGCCAGGACGGGGCCGGCGATGCTGGCCCCGGAGATCAGAATCCGCATGCGAACCTCCTACTTACTTAACGTTCGGTAAGCATAGCATAGACGCTTACTTATCGATAAGTCAGTTACGCTCGGGGTGTGAGTAGACCCAAGTCAGACACCAGAACCCGCATCCAAGACGTCGCGCGGGAGCTGTTCTGGCGTCAAGGCGTGCACCGCACCAGCCTGCAGGACATCGCTGATGAACTGGGGATTACCAAGCCGGCGTTGTACTACCACTTCGCATCGCGGGAAGATTTGGTGCGCAGCACTCTGGTGCCGCTGATCGAGGAAGGCGAGCGATTCGTCGCCGACCAGGAAAGCCTCGGGGATACCGATTCCCGGGCGTTGCTGGAGGGCTATTTCGACTTCCTCTACGGACGCCGCCAGGACCTCATGCTGGTGTTGTCCGAACCGACAATGCTGGCCGACCTCGGCCTGGTCGACAATGTGCTGGCGTGGCGTGACCGGCTTGGCAAGTTGCTGTTCGGCCCGCGGCCGACTCTCGCCCAAGCCACCCGGGCGGCGGTCGCGTTCGGCGGCTTGCACGACTGTTGCGTGCAGTTTCCGGACGCGCCGTACGAGGAGCTGCGGGCGTGCTCGGTGGAAGCCGCGCTCGGCGCGTTGGGCGAGTCGCCGCCGCGCTAGAGTCCCAGCTATGCGATTTGGACTCTTCATTCCGCAAGGCTGGCGAATGGACCTCGTTGGCATCGAGCCCGCGGAGCACTGGGCCGTGATGCGCGGCCTGGCTGCTTACGCCGATCAAGGGGCCTGGGACTCCCTGTGGGTTTACGACCATTTCCATACCGTGCCGGTGCCGACGAGCGAAGCCACCCACGAGGCCTGGTCGCTGATGGCGGCGTACGCGGCGACCACATCGCGGATCAAGCTCGGTCAGATGTGCACGGCGATGAGTTACCGCAACCCTGTCTACCTGGCCAAGGTGGCAGCGACCACGGAGATCATCTCGGGCGGCCGGATCCAGATGGGTATCGGCGGAGGCTGGTACGAACACGAGTGGCGGGCCTATGGCTACGGGTTTCCGTCGGCCGGGGTGCGGTTGGCCCGGCTGGACGAAGGTGTGCAGATCATGCGCGCCGCCTGGCGCGACGGCGAAGTCAGCTTCGACGGTAAGCACTACCAAGTGGACGGTGCGATCGTTGCCCCGAAGCCGTTGCAGGACGGCGGCATTCCCCTGTGGATTGCCGGCGGCGGCGAGAAGGTCACGCTGCGTATCGCGGCAAAGTACGCGCAATACACGAACTTCGCGCCCGAGCCCACCGCGTTCGCCCACAAGTCGGATGTGCTGGCGCGGCACTGCCAGGAGCAGGGCACGGACTTCGACGCCATTGTGCGCTCGGCCAATTTCACCACTCTCGTCGGGACTTCGGAAGCCGACGTCAAAGACCGGCTACAGCGGGTACGTGACCGAATGGTCGGCTACGTACCCGAGGCGGTGGCGGATGCCATGATCGCCGGTGGCGCTGGCCCCGACTCGGCCACCGGCACCGTGGAACAGGTGATCGAGCGGATCACCAAGATTCGTGATCTCGGCTGCGAATACGCGATCTGCTACTTCCCGGAGGCCGCCTACGACCGCTCGGGCATCGAATTGTTCGAACGTGAAGTGATTCCGGCATTGAGCTAGCCGGACAGGCCGGTCAGATGTCGGTGGTGGCGTACCTGATCTTGACGGGGGGCGCGGCTAGCAGTGGCGGAAGCTCCGTGAGCTGGCCTTCGCCGGCGCGAAATCTGCGGTAGGCCTCGTCGTGCTCGACCGATTCCCAGAGTTCGTAGACGAGCCAGTGCGTTTCGTCATCCGAGTTGACGAGTACGTCGGTCTTGAGGTTCCCCGCGAAGGCCCGGGTGTCCACCAGTGCACGGCCCAATACTTCACGAGCCGCGGAGACCTCGTCGGGCTTTATCCTGAGTTCCAGGGTCACGGTGACCGGCATGTCGTCTCCTTGCATCGGGGGCGGCGATCTCAATGCGTCCCAAGATAGCTCAGCCGGGCCAACCCAATATGAGCCGCCCGCCGAGAACCTTGGCGCTAGATCGCTGGGCCGAGTAGGTCGTCGGCATCGCGGATAATGTAGCCATAGCCTTGCTCGGCGAGGAATCGCTGCCGATGCGAGGCATACTCGGCATCGAGGCTGTCGCGGGCCACGATGGAGTAGAAGGTGGCGCCGCCGCCATCGGCCTTGGGCCGTAGCAAGCGGCCGAGCCGTTGTGCCTCCTCTTGACGCGAACCGAAGGTTCCTGAAACCTGCACCGCTACAGCTGCTTCCGGCAAGTCGATGGAAAAGTTTGCGACCTTGGACACGACGAGCGTGGACACCTCCTCGCGACGGAACGCGTCGAACAGAGCCTCACGCTCCTTGGTTTTTGTCGACCCTTGAATCACCGGAGCGTTCAACTCCGCTCCCAGCTCGTCGAGTTGGTCCAGGTATGCGCCGATAACCAGCGTCTGCTCACCGGGATGGTTCTGCAGAATCGACTTGACCACAGCAATTTTGGTGTGCACGGTCGAACACAGGCGGTAGCGCTCCTCGGGTTCGGCGGTTGCGTACATCATCCGCTCGTTGTCGGTCATCGTCACCCTGACTTCGACGCACTCCGCCGGCGCGATCCAGCCCTGCGCCTCGATGTCCTTCCACGGAGCGTCATAGCGCTTCGGGCCGATCAAGGAGAACACGTCGCCCTCGCGCCCATCCTCGCGGATCAATGTAGCCGTAAGTCCCAGCCGTCGTTTCGATTGCAGGTCGGCGGTCATGCGGAACACCGGTGCCGGCAGCAGATGCACCTCGTCGTAGATGATCAGTCCCCAGTCGCGGCTGTCGAAGAGCTCCAGGTGGCGGTACTCACCCTTGGTGCGACGCGTGATCATCTGGTAGGTCGAAATGGTGACTGGCCGAATCTCCTTGCGCTCGCCCGAGAATTCGCCGATCTCTTCCTCGGTCAGCGAGGTGCGGGCCACCAGCTCGCGTTTCCATTGGCGGGCCGCGACGATATTGGTAACCAGGATCAAGGTTGTTGCGCCGGCTTTGGCCATCGCGGCAGCGCCGACCAGCGTCTTACCTGCCCCGCAGGGCAGCACTACTACTCCGGAGCCGCCGGCCCAGAACGAGTCCGCCGCCAGCTGCTGGTAGTCGCGCAGCTGCCAATCATCCTGGCGCAGGCTGATCGGATGTGCCTCGCCATCGACATAGCCAGCAATATCCTCAGCGGGCCAACCGATCTTGAGCAGCAGCTGCTTGACCCTGCCCCGTTCGCTCGGGTGGACCACGACGGTGTCGGTGTCGATCCGGGCACCGAGCATCGGCGCGATCTTCTTGTTGCGCAACACCTCCTCGAGCACCGCGCGGTCCAGGCTCACCAGCGTCAGACCGTGCGCGGGATTCTTGACCAACTGCAGCCTGCCGTAGCGGGCCATGGTGTCGACGATGTCAACCAGCAGTGGCTGCGGCACCGCGTACCGGGAGAAACAGACCAGCGCGTCGACGACTTGCTCGGCGTCATGGCCGGCGGCGCGTGCGTTCCACAGCGCCAGCGGCGTGATGCGGTAGGTGTGCACGTGCTCGGGCGCGCGCTCCAGCTCGGCGAACGGCGCGATGGCCGCGCGCGCGGCACCGGCTTGCTCGTGATCCACTTCAAGCAACACCGTCTTGTCAGACTGCACGATCAACGGTCCGTCGGTCACAGAGTGCACCTCCTCAACCCACCATTATTGGTCGTCGAACGACGACACCGACGTGATGCGGTGTATCGCGAAGTCACGCAGCCGCCCGGATGCCGAATCGAACGCCGCCAGCTGACCACCCCGGACGGCGACCGGGGAAAGCACTCGCTGGGTCGCCACACCGGCGGCGTCGAGGTAGCCGACCACCAGCGTCGCCCGTTCGGACGCCGCGCGTTGCAGCAAGGACATGATGACCGTGGGATCGACGCGGGTGTTGCCGAACGGAGCGGTGGTCACCGTGCGCAGCACAGCGACGATTGCGTTCAGGGTTTCGTTGCTTGGGCGCGGTGTTGTGCGATATGGCCGACGCTGCTGCTGCGGCGGCGGCACCCGGGCACCGCGGGTGCGGACGTCAACGATGGCGCCCGTGGAATCTTCGGCAGCCGGGGAAAGGCCCGCGCTCCGCAACACCGCAAGAACTTCGCCGATCGGTGCGGGAGACACTGCGACCGTGGGAGCCAGAGTGCGTAGCTGCAATTCTTCGGCCGCGGGCGCCGACACCGCCTGGGCCAGTAGAGCCGGATCCTCGCATCGCACAAAGGACGCGGCCATGCCGATCCGCAGCTGGCCATGCCGACGGGCTACGTCATCGATCAGGTACGTAAGCCCCTGCGGCACGGCGGTCCTAGAACGATTGGTGAAAAACGTATGCATCCAGTCGGGCGTCTTTCCGACATCGAGACCATGTCGGATGGATTGCTCGCTGACCCGGTAGACCATCGCAGCGCCGGCCGATTCGACAGTCGCGACGGTGGCCAGGTCTTCGGCGAGATCGCGCTCCAGCGGCCCTGGAACCACGACGGTGAGGTCGGCCTGCACCAGGAAGTGGTCGATCGGTTTGGGTAGTGCTGTGGTCATCGCGGCAGTGATGGCCGCGGGATCGGCCGTTTCTCGCAGGAATGCGCGGCCGGGCGTGCTGATCGCCCCCCGTCCTACCAAGCCCAGCGCGTGGGCCTCGGCCAGGAGGTCCGCGACGGGTCGCGGCTGGAGGCGGCGGGCCCACCGTGGGCGGCGCCAGATCAGCGCCGCCGACGCCCGGTGCGCATCAACACCGGAGCCGGCCGGCAACTCGGCGAGTATGCCCAGCAGTAGTCGACGATCCAGCGGCGCTGCTGTCGAGAACAGCGAGTCCGACAGGGCGGCATAGGGTTTGGCGTCAGGGCCGCGACTACCGATCAAGGCCGGCCGGCCCGGAAGGTCCAGCCACGTGCTGGCTAACCAGTGCCACCGCTCGGCCGGTGATGCTGCCGTGAATCGATCGGCGGTTACGGTTGGTGCCCAAAAAGGCCCCTCGCCGTGCGACGGTTCCGGGTCCGGCATGCCGCCGGCGATCAATCCGGCCGCGGCCGCGAGCTCGAGGATCAGACCCAGGCGCGGCTCGTCGATGCCGGTCGTCTTGGCCAGCCGTTTGATTTCGCGAACGCCGAGTCCGCCGCTGCGCAGTTCGGCAACGGGTGCGGTGCCAAGAGTGTCGAACAGCACGTCGAGTTCGCGCAGCAGGTCGATGGCGGCTCCGGCAGCGGCAGCATCGACGTCGGCTTCGGTGGTGGCGGAGACTACCGGGTCGGGCGCCGTCAGCTGCATCGGACCAGGTTGCTCGCCCCGCAGCACCTGACCGACGTGGCGTGGCAGGATCACGGTCTCGGCGTCGATCCGCCGCAGCAGGCCCATCGACAAGAGTTGCGGCACCGGCCGGTCCGGTTGCGCGCCCGGCGCGGCGTCGCGAGTACGGCCAATCGGGGACCCCGCGAGCAACTTCTCGAGCACGTCGCGCTGCGATTGCGTCAGCGCGGCAAGTAATTCGTTGATCTGATCCGCGGTGCGCGAACTTTCCTCGAGTGTGACTTGACCCTGGTGCCACGGCAGCGCCGTGCCTGCATCGGCGGCGACCCGAACGGTCGCGTCGCCCCAGGCCAGCGCTCGTTGCTTGAGGTCATCGAGCGCGTCGATCACGTCGGTGTGGGCGGCGCGGTCGCCCACCAACGACAGCACTTTGGTGATCGGCACCGGCGCGGTATCGGCCTGTAGCACCAGCAGTGCGTCAAGGATCGCCAGGCGCAGAAAGTCGAGCTCGTCGGTGGCAGCCTTGACCGATTGCCGGGCCTGGGCGCGAGCCGCCAGTGCGGCGATGCTTCCCGGCGGCGGTTGGGCAAGGTCCGGCCGCAGCTCCAATAGCCGGATGAGCCGCTCGTCGGGCAAGTCGGCCAGCCAGGACCCCAGCGGGATATCCGGGGTGTGTTCGGTCATTGCTGATCAGCGTAGGCCGCACCGGCGACCTTCCAGCGCGTGCGGGTGCAAGACCTGTCAGAATGGAGCTCGTGGCTGACACTGCAAGCGGCAAGGTGCGCAAAACCCGGTACGTGGATAACGGCTGGCCGACCACCGACCCGGACGATCATGCGGTAAGCGAACTAGCGACTGATCGCACTGGTGCGTTGTCGCCCTTCGGCGAAATAGAGTTTCCGGTGCCCTCCGACGACCTGCCCTACCTCCATCCGGTGACGGTCGTCAATCGGTAGGCCGGCGGGGATGGCCAGGGCTTCCAGGGCATCCGAGTCGCCGGGGGCGCGTGAGTCGGGCGAGCAGAGCCCGGGCGCGCTGTCGCACCTCGATGAGCGAGGTGCCGCACACATGGTTGATGTCACCGAGAAGGGGGCCACAAAGCGCACCGCCGTTGCCGCGGGCGCGTTACGCACCACGGCCCAGGTGGTTTCGCTGATATCGACTGGCGGATTGCCCAAAGGCGATGCGCTGGCTACCGCACGGGTCGCGGGCATACTCGCTGCCAAACGCACCAGCGACTTGATTCCACTGTGTCATCAGCTCGCGCTGACCGGCGTTGACGTCGACTTCAAGGTCGCGGAGGCCGCTATCGAGATCACCGCGACCGTCCGCAGCACCGACCGAACGGGCGTTGAGATGGAGGCGCTGACGGCCGTGAGCGTGGCGGCCTTGACTCTCTACGACATGATCAAAGCGGTCGACGCGGCGGCGCGCATCGACGACATTCGGGTACTTCACAAAGAGGGCGGCCGCAGCGGAACCTGGTCACGGCGATGAGCACCCGATCGGCCAGCATCGTCATCGCCTCTACCCGCGCATCGGCTGGTGTCTACACCGATGTTTGCGGCCCCATCATCGCTGCCTGGCTCGAGGAGCGGGGGTTCTCACCTGTCAAGCTCATGGTGGTCGCTGACGGGGAAGCGGTCGGTGCGGCGTTGCGCGACGCGGTAGATGCTCGATCCGACGTCGTTATCACCTCCGGCGGTACCGGCATCTCGCCCACCGATCGCACTCCGGAGCAGACCATGGAGGTGCTGGACCACACGATCCCCGGGCTAGCCGACGCGATCCGCAGGTCGGGTCTGCCGAAGGTGCCGACGTCGGTGCTGTCGCGCGGGGTGTGTGGCGTGGCCGGCCGGACCATGATCATCAATCTGCCGGGTTCGCCGGGCGGGGTCCGCGACGGTCTCGGAGTGCTCGCCGATGTACTGGACCACGCTCTCGCGCAACTCGCCGGAGAAGATCACCAACGATGACACGGGTTCTGCGCGCAACCGTGACCGAGGCGCCTATCTCTCTGGCCGAGCACGAGGACTTGGTCAGCCATGAGTCGGCCGGTGCGATTGTCGGCTTCGTCGGCGCTATCCGCGACCACGACGGCGGACGCCAGGTTTCGCGGCTGGAGTACTCCGCGCACCCGACCGCCGCTCAAGTCCTCGCCGATGTCGTCGCCGAGGTGGCCGCGGAGTCCAACGGTGTCCGTGCGGTCGCGGCTAGCCACCGCATCGGCGTCCTGACGATCGGCGACGCCGCATTGGTGGCTGCGGTCGCCGCCGATCATCGGCAGGCCGCTTTTGCCACCTGTGCCCAACTGGTCGAGACGATCAAGGCACGGCTTCCGGTCTGGAAGCATCAGTTCTTCGCCGACGGGACCGAAGAATGGGTGGGCTCGGCCTGATCCCGGTTTCAGCAGACGGCGGGTGGCGCGACGAGTGCGTCCAACGCGTCGTTGCCGGCGACGTCGTGCGTCCGGATCGCCTGCCACAGTCTCTTCGTGTACGCGACGGTCGAGGCCTCGTGGATCTCGACCTGTGGATCGGTGCCCTCGCCGGGAACCGGTGGCGCCGCGTCAGCGGGCTCGGGGCCTGCCTGCGGTAGCCCCAAGTCTGGGTTGATCTCCGGGGCGGCGGATGCTGAGGGCAGGTCCGCCGGTGGGGCGGGGGCCAGGTCCGCTGGGGGTGCCGGTGGTAGGTCCGCTGGTGGGGCGGGGGCCAGGTCTGCCGGTGCCGGTGGTAGGTCCGCTGGTGCGGCAGGAACCAGGTCGGCGGGTGCTGGTGGTAGGTCTTCTGGGGGTGCCGGTGGTAGGTCCGCCGGTGGGGCGGGGGCCAGGTCGGCGGGTGCTGGTGGTAGGTCTTCTGGGGGTGCCGGTGGTAGGTCCGCTGGTGCGGCGGGGGCCAGGTCGGCGGGTGCTGGTGGTAGGTCTTCTGGGGGTGCCGGTGGTAGGTCCGCTGGTGCGGCGGGGGCCAGGTCGGCGGGTGCTGGTGGTAGGTCTTCTGGGGGTGCCGGTGGTAGGTCCGCCGGTGGGGCGGGGGCCAGGTCTGCCGGTGCCGGTGGTAAGTCCTCCGGGGGCGCTGGCGCCGGGTCGGCGGGAGGTGCCTGCGGCGCAGGTAGATCGATGCCGACCGGTTGAACGTCCATCGGAGCATCGGCGGGAGGTGCGATGTCCGCCGGGGGCGGCCCATCTGGGGGAGGTGGTGCCAACGGTCCCGGCTCACCGATGATAGGTGCGCCCAGCGGCGCATCCATCGGTCCCGGCGGCGGAAGGACCTCGCGTGGCGTCGCAGCCGAGAGACCGCCACCGCATACCGGCCAGGCACCGCGCCCTTGTGTCGCCAGCACGCGCTCCGCGACGGCAATCTGCTGCTCCCGGGTGGCCAGCTGGGCTGCCGGGGCATACTCGTCGCCGCCATGTGAGGCCCAAGTGCTTTGGGAGAATTGAAGGCCGCCGTGGTACCCGTTGCCGGTGTTGATCGCCCAATTGCCCCCGGACTCGCAACTTGCGACCCGGTCCCATTCGCCGTCGGTGGCCGCGGCCGCTTGACCGGCCATGGCGAGGCTGCCGCCGCCAAGCACAGCGCCGGTAAAGGCGATCTTGGCGACGCTGACGTTCGAGGTGGTGGGCTTGCGGTGACGTCCACTCATACGCTCGGTACTTCCTCTCGGTACTCGCCTGCGGGGTCAGCTGTCGGGTTCGGGTTGTTTCAGATTGGATTCGAACTGGATTCGAACTGGATTCGAACTGGAGAGGTCACCCGGCCAGCGTCGTACTACGTTGAGACGACGTCGGCTTCACCCCAAGGAGCCGCCTTTGGCTCCGTCCGATCTCGGCGGACCGTGTGGGTCCCCCGCCTCCATCCCTGGTCGGGTTCCCTCGGCCGATGTGGATGGAGTTCGGCGTGCTATCGGCGAAGGAGGCGCGTCACTTGGGTTGGGTTGACGAGCCTCCCGAGACGGTAGTGGCAACTGAGGCTCGCGTCACGTACGGATTTTTTCGGTGTTTCTCCCACAGACGGTCCCGAAAGCACCAGGAAGCACGGGTATCTGCCCAGCTCAAAGGACACCGCAACCCGTGCGTTCCCAAGCCGTTATCGTTCCGTTATGTGGGGAACTTCACAGGGCTCAGCCGCCTGCGAAGGGGGGCAGGACATCGATCGTGACGCCCCCCGACAGCGCTATGTCATTGCTGCGCACGGCAATCCCATCGCAGAGGTAGGAGCATCGACTCAGCACCGCCGCGAGGCGCTCATCGCGCAACGCCAGGCCATCCACCAGCTCGGCGACCGTGGCGCCGGGCCGCAGCGCGACCACCTCCGAGTCCGCACCCGCCGCTGCCCGGGCCGCCGCGAAGTAGCGGACGGTCACCTGAATTCCGGCGGATTCGCTGGGTGCTTGCGTCATCGGGTTAGCCACCGATCGAGCTCATCGGGCGGTCGGGTTGGACGAAGTCGGGGTTGTTGATGCCATGGCCGGCCGGCTTGCCCCACATCGCAGCGCGCCACCCGGCCTCGATCGCGTCGTCGTGCGCGCCGCTGCGTAACAGGGCGCGCAGGTCGGTTTCCTCGGTGGAGAACAGGCAGCTGCGGATCTGGCCGTCGGCGGTCAACCGGGTGCGGTCGCAGGTGGAGCAGAAGGCGTGTGAGACCGACGCGATGACGCCAAACTTTCCCGAGGCTGTGTTTGGCCCGGTGTCCACCACCCAGAGTTCGGCCGGAGCCGAACCGCGCGGCGCCGGGTCTGGCCGCAGCCGGAAGTGGGCGCGCAGCGCTGCCAGCACATCGTCGGCGCTGAGTGCGGCGTTGCGGCGCCACTGGTGCCCCGCGTCGAGGGGCATTTGCTCGATGACCCGCAATTGGTAGCCGAGTTCGAGGCAGAACCGCAACAGCTCGACGACATGCTCGCGGCCGGTGGCAGGGTCCAGGACCGCATTGACCTTGACCGGCGCCAGACCTGCTGCCGCAGCGGCTCTCAAGCCTGCGAGCACGTCATCAAGTCGGTCCCGTCGGGTGATCGCCGCAAAGTGCTCCCGGTTCACGCTGTCCAGCGACACATTCACCCGATCCAAGCCGGCGTCGGCCAGAGCGCCCGCTCGTAGTGCGAGCCCGACACCATTGGTGGTCAACGAGATCTCGGGGCGGGGCCGCAGGCTGGCGGCTGCCGCGACCACCTCTTCGAGGTGAGGCGCCAACAGCGGTTCGCCGCCGGTAAACCGCACGCTGGTCACTCCGAGCCGGACAACGGCAATACGGATGAGTCTGGTCAGCTCCTCGGGCCGCAGTAGCTGCTCGCCGGGTAGCCACTGCAGGCCCTCCGCCGGCATGCAGTAACTGCAGCGCAGATTGCACCGGTCGGTCAGCGACACGCGTAGATCGGTCGCCACTCGTCCGAAGGTGTCCAGCAACGGCCCCCCCGAAGGGGGGTGACGGGGTAATACATCGGCCGCGGCGCAGCCGGCCGGCCGGCTCGTTGTTCGGCCGGGCACCGTCGGCACCCCTAGTGCGGTGAGTGTCACACCGGCACCCGTGGGGAAGTGGCGTCCACCGCAACGATGTCTTTGCCGAGGGGCACCAACGACACCGGGATGAGTTTGAGGTTGGCCAGTGCCAACGGAATTCCGATGATGGTGATCGCCATTGCTGCAGCGCTCACCAGATGGCCGATTGCCAGCCAGATCCCGAACAGCAATACCCAGATGACGTTGCCGATGAGGGTGCCCGTCCCCGCGTTCGGCTTTTCGACGACCGTTCTTCCGAACGGCCAGAACGCGTACGACGCGATGCGCAGCGCGGCGAAACCGAAGGGGATGGTGACGATCAGCAGGAAACAGACAAGCGCCGCGACCAGATACCCGAGGGCCAACCAGAGACCACCAAAAACTAGCCAGATAACGTTCAGGATCAGGCGCATGTCTCCTCCAGCGGTAGGGTCAGCCTACCGACAAGCGAGTAACAGGGGTGCTTGGCGGGCAACCATCCGAGTAGGATCTGAGATCGTCATCGCGCCCTGCACAGGTGGGACGCGTCTTCTGATGCCAATCCGAGTCACCGTCAGACAAGCAGGTGAGACCAGTGCCGACCGGCAAGGTGAAGTGGTACGACTCCGACAAGGGGTTCGGCTTCCTGTCGCAGGAGGACGGCGAGGACGTCTACGTGCGCTCCTCGGCATTGCCCACGGGTGTAGAGGCGCTCAAAGCGGGGCAGCGCGTGGAATTCGGAGTCGCCTCGGGGCGGCGTGGGCCGCAGGCGCTCAGCCTCAAGCTCATCGATCCGCCACCAAGCCTCTCCCGGACGCGTCGGGAGGCGCCGGTGGAGCACAAGCACAGTCCCGATGAGCTGCACGGCATGGTCGAGGACATGATCACTTTGCTAGAGGGTGCGGTACAGCCCGAATTACGCAAGGGGCGTTACCCAGATCGCAAGACCGCCCGGCGAGTCTCCGAGGTGGTCAGGGCGGTGGCTCGGGAACTCGACGCCTAGCCGATCGACGAGCTGCCACAACAGCGGGCACCTTGTGCGCCGGTCGGCTCGGGTTGGCTGTGACGGTTGCGACCAATGCGCCGCGATTGGCCAGTGGGGCGCGGCGAACCGGCGCGCGGTGTCGCAAAGCTACCGGCGCGTAACTTTGCCCGTCGTTCCGACGTAGTATTCGGTCAGGCACCGGGTACTCCCAATCTCCGGTGGGACTCGTGAGCGATTCGTGAGCAAGGAGGCGGCGATGGCACAGCAATTGCAGGTCAGCGAGGAGCAAGCGAGAGCGCTTGCCGAGGAATCACGCGAAAGCGGTTGGGATAAACCATCTTTCGCTAAGGAGATTTTTCTTGGCCGGTTCCCTCTGGATCTCATACACCCCTTTCCCAGTCCGTCCGCCGCAGACGAGGCGCGCACTGCGGAGTTCTTGGGCAAGCTGCGGGAGTTTCTCGAAACCATTGACGGCAACGTCATCGAGCGCGATTCCCAGATTCCCGACGAATATGTGAAGGGACTGGCCGAGCTGGGATGTTTCGGCATGAAGATACCGTCCGAGTACGGCGGACTGAACATGTCGCAAGTCGCCTACAACCGCGCATTGGCAATGGTTTCGACGGTTCACCCCAGTCTCGGGGCATTGCTGTCGGCCCATCAGTCGATTGGTGTGCCCGAACCGCTCAAGCTTGCCGGGACGCCGGAGCAGAAGAGCAAGTTCTTGCCGCGCTGCGCTGCGGGGGCCATCTCCGCGTTCTTGCTCACCGAACCGGATGTGGGCTCTGACCCGGCGCGCCTGGGCTCCACCGCGACGCCTGTCGAAGACGGGCAGGCCTACGAGCTGGAGGGCGTGAAGTTGTGGACCACCAACGGCGTCGTCGCCGACCTGCTGGTCGTCATGGCCCGGGTACCCAAGAGTGAGGGGCATCGCGGGGGTATCAGCGCCTTCGTCGTCGAGGCGGATTCGCCCGGGATCACCGTCGAACGGCGCAACAAATTCATGGGTCTGCGCGGCATCGAGAACGGGGTAACGCGGATGCACCGCGTTCGGGTCCCCGCCGAAAACCTGATCGGCCGTGAAGGAGACGGCCTGAAGATCGCTTTGACCACACTCAACGTTGGCCGGCTGGCGCTGCCCGCGACAGCGGCGGGGGTCGCCAAGTGGTCGCTGAAAATAGCGCGGGAGTGGTCGAACGAGCGAGTCCAATGGGGCAAGCCGGTCGGGAAACACGAAGCCGTCGCCAGCAAGCTCGCTTTCTTTGCGGCGACTACCTACGCACTCGATGCTGTGGTGGAGTTGTCCGGTCAGATGGCCGACGAAGGTCGTAACGACATTCGCATCGAGGCGGCGTTGGCCAAATTGTGGTCCAGCGAGATGACCTGCGTTATTGCCGACGAGCTGATGCAGATCCGAGGTGGCCGGGGCTATGAGACCGCGGAGTCGCTCGCCGCGCGCGGCGAGCGTGCGGCACCGGTCGAACAGATGGTGCGGGACCTGCGGATCAACCGCATCTTCGAGGGATCCAGCGAGATCATGCGGCTGCTGATCGCTCGGGAGGCGGTCGATGCCCACTTGACCGCCGCGGGTGACCTTGCCAAACCGGACGCCGAATTGCGGGAGAAGGCTGCGGCCGCGGTTGGCGCTAGCGGGTTCTACGCAAAGTGGCTGCCGAAGCTGGTATTCGGCCAGGGGCAACGACCGATGGCTTATAGCGAGTTCGGCCCGTTGGCATCGCACTTGCGATTCGTTGAACGCTCCAGCCGCAAGCTGGCACGCAATACCTTCTACGGGATGGCGCGCTGGCAGGCCAATTTGGAGAAACGGCAGGGGTTCCTGGGACGGATCGTTGATATCGGTGCCGAGCTATTCGCGATGGCCGCGGCGTGCGTCCGCGCCGAGGCTCAGCGGGCAGCGGATCCGGTCGTCGGGAAGCAGGCATATGAGCTCGCCGAAATGTTCTGCCAGCAAGCGACTTTGCGGGTCGAGGCGCTGTTCCACGCATTGTGGACCAACACCGACAGCGGGGATGCTCAGCTGGCCAACGACCTGCTGGAAGGCCGCTACACCTGGTTGGAGCAGGGGATTCTCGATCAGTCGGAGGGCACCGGACCGTGGATCGCATCCTGGGAGCCGAGCCCGTCCAGCGAGCCGGATCTGGCTCGGCGGTTTCTGTCGGTGGACGTAGCAGGATCGGCATCGAGCGAGGCGAAACTCTAAGGCCGGCCCTGGCCGAACGTCGACTTTTTGGGCCACATCACGCACTTTTCGCCCAGAAAGTCGACGTTCGGCGCTCTAAACGAGTGAGCAACCAGCGGCGAGCAGGGCACTGCGGGCGCGTGTCACGACCACATAGGGCCGGTATCGGAGCATGTCGGCGCTGACCCGGATGATGGTCCAGCCGTGGTCCTCGAGTTCAGCCAATCGATCGATGTCGCGGGTGCGCTGTGCGGGATCCGTCCAATGTTGCGCTCCGTCGAATTCGACGCCGACCTGCCATTCTTCCCAGCCCATATCGATCCGGGCCAACACCGCACCCCAGTGGTTGAGCACTTCGATCTGGCTCTGCGGCCGTGGCAACCCGCCACCGACGAGGACCAAGCGAGTTCTCGTCTCGTAGGGTGATTCGGCGCGTCCGTCGACGAGGGGTAATGCCTGTCGCAACTGAACCAATCCGCGCGCGCCCCGATGGCGATCTGCCAGAAGTTCGACGTCGCTGACCTTGACCTCGGTAGCGCGCATCAGCGCGTCGAGCCGAATCACCGCTGTAGTCAGACCTTTTCGTCTTCCGAGGTCGAAGGCGGTGCGTGCGGGCGTGGTCAGGCAGATACCGTCGCGGACACATACTTCGTCCTCGTCCAGGGTGTCACTGTGCAGGATGATGCCCCGTGCCTTGTCCCTGCTTCGTCGGTTGAGCTCGGCCGGTAGCCAATCGTCGATCCATGCCGTGCGGTGGAGCGCCGCGGCGGACAGGCCAGCCACCGTCGCGGCCCGCCGTGACCAGATCCAGGCGGCGACAGCCCGCGTCACGGCGGTCAGCTTCTGCCCGCGGGGGATGTACACATTGCGATGGACCATCTCAAAGTCGGTCCGCAACCGATGCGGTGTGACGACTCCCGCAGCTAGCGCATCGGTGCCTCGGAATGGCCAGTCCCGGATTTCCACACCCACACCGTGCCGATCGCCACCGACATGTCTGGTTGAGCGTCGACTTGTTGTGCTGGATACCCGCGTTTTGACCCGACAACTCGACGTTGGGCCTCAGAAGACCAGGCGCACCGACCATTCCGCGTGTGGAGCCTCGCGCAGTTCGCCGGCGGGGTCGACGACCAACGTCAGCAACTGCACGACAATTCCGGAAAGCCGGCCACGTTGTGGGTCGACGGTCGGGATGGTCACCGCCAGCCGCGTGTCGGGCCGAAACAGGGTGGCCGTGGTGTTCGTGGGGTCCTCATAGACCCGCAATAGTCGCCATGGTGCGCGTGCAATGGCCTTGGGAACGGAGAGCTGGACCGGATAGCGGCGGCTCACCGGCAGTTCTCCCTGAGTTTGCG
Organism: Mycobacterium spongiae; assembly: GCF_018278905.1. Taxonomy (NCBI): domain Bacteria; kingdom Bacillati; phylum Actinomycetota; class Actinomycetes; order Mycobacteriales; family Mycobacteriaceae; genus Mycobacterium; species Mycobacterium spongiae. Next base: position 4,646,789 of record NZ_CP046600.1, on the reverse strand, counting down.
GCGTCTGACATTCGTTCAGGTTGAGCACGTTGCAGTACAGGTACGGTCCGACGCGGACCAGGTGCCCGTGCGAATACACACTGATCTCGGGGTGCTGGGGACCGTGCCCGCGCACCAGGAGCCACGCGCCGGCGCCAGCGCCAGCGGAGAGCACCATAGTCGCGAGCAGCGCTGCGGCAGCTCGCTTCACGTCGGCATGGCTGCCGCAGCGCGACGTGTAGTTTCCTGCTCTGCCATGACGGGCCGATTACCCCCAAGACCCGGGATCAGCGAAGCGCCCCGGAAGCTGACAATGGTCTGCGCCAGCCCGAGGATCAGCAGCGCGCTGACCGCAGTGAAACCCACCCACAGCTCGGTGTATATCAGCACGCCCACCGCGCCGCCCATGACCCACGCCAGCTGCAGTGTCGACTCGGAACGACCGAACCCCGAAGCCCGCGATTCCTCAGGCAGGTCGTCTTGGAGCGCGGCGTCCAGTGAGGCCTTCGCGATCGCACTCGAACCCGATGTGATCAGGGTGGCAATGGCGGCGGCCACCAGGCTGCCGGCCACCGCGGCCGCCACAGCCAGCACCGTGACCGCCAGAGTGCAGCGCACCACCAACACCGCAGGCCTGCCCAGCTGCAGACGTGCGCTGGTGAAATTGCCGGCGAAATTTCCCAGCGCTGCCGCCGCGCCGATGAGGCCCAACATGCCCAGCTGAACCCACCCGTCGGCATCGTGGGCCTTGGCGACAAAGGCCGGGTACAAGAACAGGAACCCCACCATCACTTTGATGGTGCAGTTGCCCCACAGCGAAGTAATGATATTGCGGCCCAAAGGCTGTCGCAGTGCTCCGCCGAGGTTCTTGACTTCCTCCGGCCAGCTTCGTCGTGGGCGTTCCCGGTCCCGGTGATAGCTCAATGTGGCAGGCACCTCGCCGGCGGTGACCTCAACCCAGCGCGGAATCCGCATCGACAACCAGGCACCAGCGACCGTGATTGCGGCGACGACGAACAATGCCCCCGGGAGCTCGAGCAGGTGGGTACAGGCGAACTCGACGCCGGCCGCGATGGCGCCACCCGCGAGAGTGCCCCCGAGCAGGCCGAAAACGGTCAACCGAGAGTTGACCCGCACCAGATCGATCGTCGGGGGCATAACCCTGGGCGTCATCGCGCTCCGCAGCACACTGAACGACTTGGAGAACACCATCATGGCCAGTGCGCACGGATACAGCACCCACGGAGGGAAGCTGCCGGTCGCGCCGTCGTAGTTCATGATCAACACCACCGCCAGAACGGTCCGAAGGCCGAATGACAGCGCCAGCGCGACCCGACGTCCATGCTGCAATCGGTCCAGAGCCGGACCGATGAGCGGAGCGATCACGGCGAATGGCGCGATCGTGATCAAGAGGTACAGAGCGACCTTGGACTTGCTCTCTCCGGTGGCCGCCGCAAAGAAGAGTGTGTTGGCCAGTGCGACGGCCATCGCCGCGTCGACCGCGAAGTTCGCCATTACCGGCCATGTCAGCGCGGTGAGCCCCGACTTGTCTGCGCCGTCCGCAGTGGCGGCGCGCTGTACGAGCCAGTACATTCGGGAACCCATTTCGCGGCTTCGCATCGCGGCGGCGCGGGTGACGGTGATCCGTTCGCCGGGCTCCGTGCTGCGTGGCTGCTCGCCGCGATCCTCGGATTCGCGCTGCTGGCCCAGGGGCGGGAGGTAGCGGTTGGCGCTGCGCATGGGGGGCGGGCGACGCGGTGCCTGATCTCCCTGGTCCTCGGCAGGGTAGTTGGCCATCCCAGGGTGCCCGTTGACCGATCTGGGGCGGGTCCGACGGCCCCGGTGGGAGGCCATTCGGTCCCGGTGATCAGCTCGCCGTCCAGACACGAATCAATTCTGTCCTATGTGGACCCGCCGTGTGGTCAACCGGGTGTGGCTCGCCCACCGTGTCTTCGGGCACTATTGGGGTGGCGCGATAGAGACGCTATCGAGGAAGGACAGCGTGACCGGACCCACCGAAGAGTCCTCCGTGGCGGCCGTGGCCGAGTGGCCAGAACAGGTTGCGGCTGTGCTCAATGGTGCGGTCGACGCGGCCAGGGCTGCTGTTATGGAGGTCAGCGGCCCGGAAGTGGTCGGCGACTACCTGGGCGTGAGCTACGAGGATGCGAATGCCGCCACTCATCGCTTCTTGGCGCATCTGCCCGGCTATCACGGATGGCAGTGGGCGGTGGTGGTGGCGGTCTCGTCCGGGGCCGACCACGCCACGATCAGCGAGGTGGTGCTGATCCCCGGGCCCACTGCGCTGCTGGCACCTCACTGGGTGCCCTGGGAGCAGCGAGTACGGCCGGGAGATCTCAGCCCGGGAGACCTGCTCGCTCCGGCCAAGGACGACCCGCGGCTGGTTCCGGGCTATAGCGCCAGCGGCGATCCCCAGGTTGACGAGACGGCCGCAGAAGTTGGGCTCGGCCGGCGCTGGGTCATGAGCGCATGGGGCCGATCAGCGGCCGCCGGACGGTGGCACGAGGGGGATTACGGTCCCGAGTCGGCGATGTCGCGGTCCACGAAGCGAGTGTGCCGCGACTGCGGTTTCTTCCTGCCCCTGGCCGGGTCGCTTGGTTCGATGTTCGGCGTCTGTGGCAACGAACTCTCTGCCGACGGGCACGTCGTCGACAAGCGCTATGGCTGCGGTGCCCACTCCGACACTCCCGCTCCGGCGAGCAGCGGCGCGCTCACATATGAGCCCTACGACGACGGTGTGCTCGACATTATGGAGAAGCCGGCTGCGGACGCTCCAGAAGTCCCGCCCACCGAGGATGGGGCCGATTCTTCGGCGACCTGACGGCTCGCGGGCCGCGAGACCCTCTAGCTCTCGGCGGCGGCCTTGATCTTTGCCAGCGAGGCGTTCATTCCTTCGAGCAATTCGTGTTCGAAGCTTGTGGTCCCGCCGAGGAACGCGTTCACCGTGAGGTTCGAAAACGCGCTGACGCCGTTCTCGGCGTGACGGCTCTCGATCACCCGGGTGCCCTCGCCATTCGGCTCGAGTTCGTAGCTCCAGATGCTGCGGTTTGAGTCCACCCGGAACGCGAGTTTCTTCTCCGGAACGACCTCGAGAACCGTGCAGCTGGTGGGCCAGAACAGGCGATTGCGGCGATTGACATTGATGGTCCGGGTGCCGGGGCGCAGCGGTCCGAGCGGCCGCATCCAACGGCATTGCGGGCTCCACTGCGGCATCCGCCGAAAATCGGAAATCAGCGCCCAGACCTTCGCGGCAGGTGCGTTGATATCGATCTGCGTCTGCAACAGCGGGGCTGCCATTGGTCCTCCTAGGGGTGTGCGCGATGTAGCTGTTGTCAAGATCTCAAACGGTTTACTTCGGGGCGACATGGGTTTCCAGCCCGGATTGAGCGCCGCGAGCTCCACGGCGGACGGCGGCGAGCTGCCATACGAAGATGCTTGTGCCGAGCAGCCCGGTTGCCAGCCCCGCCAATGTTACGGGGCGCCACGGTGCGAGGCTCGGCACCACGAAGGCCGCTACTGCGGCCACCAGCCAGGCCATGGCGGCGACCGCGATGATCGGCCAGACCTTGAGGAGCGCGCGTGGCAATCGCGGTGGTTCGCGGTGCTGGTCAGGTTCGATGCCCATCGCCATCAAACCTAACCCGGCCTCTTGACGATGCGCGACCAACGTCGTCGTTCGCCGTTTCTCACGCCCGGTCCTTCGGTTCCGATGTAACCTCGCGCTGTGCCCGACAGCGATGCGAGGCTGGCCAGTGACCTGTCGCTGGCGGTGCTGCGGCTGGCCCGCCAACTGCGGTTCCGAAATCCCTACGCGCCGGTGTCGCTGTCGCAACTCTCAGCGCTGGCGACCCTGGCCACAGAGGGCGCGATGACACCCGGCGCGTTGGCGATTCGTGAGCATGTTCGGCCACCGTCCATGACCCGCGTGATCGCGTCGTTGGCCGACTTGGGTTTCGTGGACCGTGTCCCGCATCCGGTAGACGGTAGGCAGGTGTTGATCTCGGTGTCCGAATCCGGGGCTGAATTGATCAAGGCGGCTCGGCGCGCTCGGCAGGAATGGCTGGCTGAGCGGCTGGCAACCTTGGACGGCAACCAACGTGACACGCTGCGAAACGCCGCCGACCTGATCTTGGCCTTGGTTGACGAAAGCCCGTGAGCGCGCACGCTGCTGTCCCGCCTTCGGCTGGCTCGGTCGGCGTCGTCGTTGAGGATGTCGGCGATCCCGACGACCCGCGCCTCGATGATTTCCGAGACCTGAATAGCGTTGACCGGCGCCCGGATCTGCCGACCGGCAAGGGATTGGTAATCGCAGAGGGTGTGCTCGTCGTTCAGCGCATGCTGGCTTCACGATTCAGACCGCTGGCACTGCTCGGCACCGATCGTCGCCTCGTGGAGCTCAACGACGACTTGGTCGCTATCCAGGGCGACGCAGTGCCTTACTACCGCGTTTCGGCCGATGTCATGGCGCGGGTCGTGGGCTTTCATCTCAATCGCGGTGTGCTGGCCGCCGCCCGTCGGGTGCCTGAGCCGAGCGTGGCGCAGGTTGTCGCGGGCGCACGTACCGTTGTCGTGCTCGAGGGCGTCAACGACCACGAGAACCTGGGTTCGGTATTCCGCAATGCGGCCGGGTTGGATGTGCACGCGGTGGTCTTCGGCAGTGGCTGCGCTGATCCTCTCTACCGGCGTGCGGTTCGGGTCTCTATGGGTCACGCGTTGTTGGTCCCGTACGCTCGCGCGTCGGAGTGGCCCGCTGAACTTGGGACGCTGAGACGGAGCGGCTTTCAGCTGCTGGCGATGACTCCGCAAGCCGATGCCTGCGCACTGCCGGAGGCGATGAGCGCGGTACGCGACCAAAGGATTGCGTTGCTGGTGGGCTCCGAGGGCCCGGGACTGAGTGCGGCCGCACTGGGGATGAGCGACATCCGGGTGCGCATCCCGATGTCACGAGGTACCGATTCCCTCAATGTCGCGACGGCCGCCGCGTTGGCCTTCTACGAGCGTGGTCGGCTTGGGTGGCGGTCGTCGCGGCCTGCCGCTAGCGGTGCGCTCGAACCTTCTGAGTCGGCGGGCTAGGGCGGGCCGGTGATACTGCAGCGCGACGAACGCGACCAGTCGACGCCGTGGGGAACGGGTTTGGCGGTGGCCGGTTTTGTTGCCGTGGTTGCCGGAGTCGGGATCGTGGTGGTCAGCCTCGGGTTGATCCGGGTGCATCCGCTGCTAGCCGTCGGACTCAACGCCGTCGCCGTTGGCGGATTGGCGCCGACCCTGTGGACCTGGCGACGCACCGCGGTGCTGCGCTGGTTCGTATTGGGGGCAGGAGTGGGTGTGGCGGGCGCCTGGATGACGTTGCTCACGATGGCCGCCTTGGGGCCCGCAATGAGCGGCGGTTAACGCCGCACTAACCTCGCCCGCCTGATCGCACCCCGAGCAACACGTCCTCCCACGCGGGTATGGCCGGCTTGCCCCGTCGGCCGCTAACCGGATGTTCCGGCGGCGCCTTGGGCGCCGGCTCGGCGGTCTCGTCGAAGTCGAGGTGAGCAACCCGCGCCAAAGGTCGCAACGGGCGGTCGAATTCAGGGTCGATCAGCTCGCTGGCCGCGTCGTCGATCGCGGTGACGGTTCCTCCGTGTGCGCCCGGAGTGAAGCGGAAATGCGCCGCGTTGTCCGAGTGGCCGGCCTGCCACGAAAGCTGCACTGTCCAGCGACCATCTTCATTGCGCCAGGCGTCCCAGCTGAGCTTGTCGGGGTTGAGGCCGCGCGTCATGAAAGCGGTGGTGACAGTCTCCAGCAGCGTCAGCACCGCGGGGCCGTCGGCGAGGACCGGGTGCGCGGCCGTGGCCAACTCGGCGGCTCGCGAGCGTTCCAGCAGCACCGGGTGGGCGAAGCGCTGGATTCGTGCAATATCGGAGCCCGACGCCGAGGCGACCTGCTCGACCGTCGCGCCGGCACGGATGCGGGCCTGAATATCCTTCGGGCTCAGCATGTTGGTGACGTCGATGTCCAGCTGCTCTTGCTCCACGAGCTGCCCCAGCAGCGCCGAGTCGCCGCGCTGCGCCGCTCGTAGCCGGTCGTCGGCCGGAAGCTTGAACTTTTCGGGCGGGCTGCCGCCCTCGCAGATGATGTATTTACCGTCAGGGTCGAGCCCGACCACTTTGAGTTCCCGCATTGGCTTCTCCTCGCAGGCTCCGTGCAGCTCAGCAGGGACCTGTGAACCGCACTCTAGTGCGCCGAACGCAACTCAACGCGTTGACACGCGGGGGGCCCCGCCTAGTGCTGCACTGCCGGTCGATAAGGGTTTTCTCTCGGCCTTCCTAGGGTTTAGGAGAGTCGTTCGACGACCCAGTCGATGCATTCGGTGAGCGCGCTGACGTCATCGGGTTCGACCGCCGGGAACATCGCGACCCGCAGCTGGTTGCGGCCGAGTTTGCGGTATGGCTCGGTGTCGACGATGCCGTTGGCTCGCAAGGTGGCCGCGACCGCGGCGGCGTCCACGGTGTCGACGAAATCGATCGTGCCAACCACCTGCGAACGCAGGGCGGGGTCGGCAACAAACGGTGTGGTGTATGGCTTCTCCTGCGCCCACGCGTACAACCGCGCCGACGAGTCGGCGGTGCGCTTGACTGCCCAGTCGAGCCCGCCGTTGCCCACCAGCCAGTCGATCTGCTCCGCCAGGAGCGCGAGCGTGCCGATCGCCGGCGTGTTGTAGGTCTGGTTCTTCAGGCTGTTCTCGACCGCTATCGGCAGCGAGAGGAAGTCGGGAACCCATCGACCGGATGCGGCGACAGCGTTGACGCGACTCAGCGCTGCCGGACTCAGGATGGCCAGCCAGAGCCCGCCGTCACTGGCGAAGTTTTTCTGCGGCGCAAAGTAGTAGGCGTCGGTGTCGATGATGTCGACGGGTAGCCCGCCCGCTGCCGAGGTCGCGTCGATCACCACCAGAGCGTCGCCAGAGCCCTCGGGGCGGCGCACCGGCACCGCCACTCCGGTCGACGTCTCGTTGTGTGCCCAGGCGATCACATCGACCGACGGGTCGGTCTGCGGTTCGGGGGCGCTGCCGGGATCCGCCTTGACCACGACCGGATCGCCGATGAACGGGTTCTTGGCGACGGCCGCGGCGAACTTCGAACTGAACTCGCCGTAGGTCAAGTGCAGGGAGCGCTTGTCAATCAGCCCGAAAGCAGCGGCATCCCAGAACGCCGTGGCGCCCCCGTTGCCGAGGATGACTTCGTAACCGTCGGGCACCGAGAAGAGCTCGGCGAGACCCGAACGCACCCGGCCCACCAGGTTCTTGACGGGGGCCTGGCGGTGGGACGTGCCGAACAAGGCCGCCGCGGTGGTGGTCAGCGCCGCCAATTGCTCGGGTCGAACCTTGGAGGGACCCGAGCCGAAGCGGCCGTCGCGGGGTTTGATGTCAGCGGGGATCTCAAGCGAAGTCGTGAGCTGGTCAGCCATGGCCAACAGGGTAGTGAGCGACTCTGCGCATTGACTGAACGGGGCGCATTGGCGAAACGGGGCGCATTGGCGAAACGGGGCGCATTGGCGAAACGGGGCGCATTGGCGAAACGGGGCGCATTGGCGAAACGGGCCACACTGTCTCACCCGCGCGCTTTGTCTCACCGGGGCCTCACCGGGCCGTACCTGCCAACCTGGGTAAGCCCACAGCAGCAGGACGCGTCGACGCCATTGCCCGTCCTCCGTGGGTATGAGCAAGCGCACATCAGCGCGCTTGTGCGGGATTGGACACACCCCACGTCGATGCCTGGCTAATTGCCGGTACCGCCGGTACTGTGGTCGGCGCCCGTCCGGTTGCAAAGTCTCAGTGGTGAGATTTTCGGGCGGCCAGGATGAACCTGGCTCGGCGTCGGCATCGCACTGTGCGCTGCGACACCGAGAACCTGGAAGTCTCGCCGAACTGTTCCGAGGGGTCTGTGCGGCGGACCTTCAACCAGAAACCGGTTTCGACTAGGAGCCATCGGAGTTCGTTGTCACCGCCGACGTTCTCCGGTGGATCCTCCTAGCGACGCCGCATGCCCGTGGCGGCACTTCAGGCGGTAGTGAGAACCCGGCCCCAGCCTTCGACGGATTCTGGGCTGCGGGGCTCCGGTCCGACGTAGATCGCCGATGGGCGGACCAATTTGCCGAGTCTCTTCTGTTCGAGGATGTGGGCACACCACCCGGCGGTGCGCCCACAGGTAAACATCGCCGGCATCATGTTGGCCGGCACCCCGGCAAAGTCGAGGATGACCGCCGCCCAAAACTCGACATTGGTTTCGATAGCCCGGTCCGGGCGGCGCTCGCGCAGCTCCGACAGCGCGGCCTGCTCGACAGCCACCGCAACTTCGTATCGTGGAGCGCCCAGCCTCTCGGCGGTTGCCCGCAGCACCCGGGCCCGCGGATCTTCCGCGCGGTAGACCCGGTGTCCGAATCCCATCAGTTTCTCGCCGCGATCCAGTATTCCCTTGACCAGACCGCGGGCATCGCCGGTGCGTTCGACTTCTTCGAGCATGGGCAGTACGCGGGCCGGAGCGCCGCCGTGCAGTGGCCCGCTCATCGCACCGATCGCCCCGGAGAGCGCCGCCGCCACGTCGGCTCCCGTAGAGGCGATGACACGAGCGGTGAACGTCGACGCGTTCATCCCGTGCTCGGCGGCCGACACCCAGTAGGCGTCGATCGCTTCGATGTGTCTGGGGTCTGGATCGCCCTGCCATCTAGTCATGAAACGTGCTGTGACCGTGGAGCATTCGTCAATGACACGTTGCGGCACCGCGGGCTGATAGATCCCACGGGCGGACTGTGCGACGTACGACAACGCCATCACTGACGCCCGCGCCAGATGTTGGCGCGCGGTGCTGTCGTCGATGTCCAGGAGTGGCGCGTACCCCCAGATAGGCGCCAGCATCGCTAGGCCCGCCTGGACGTCGACGCGCACATCGCCGGTGTGGATCGGCAGCGGAAAGGGTTCCGCCGGGGGCAGTCCACTTCCGAACCTTCCGTCGACCAGCAAACCCCACACTTCGCCGAACGTGACCTGCTGATTTACCAGATCCTCAATGTCGACGCCCCGGTAGCGCAGCGCTCCACCATCTTTGTCCGGTTCGGCTATCTCGGTGGTGAAGGCGACGACGCCGTTGAGGCCAGGCATGAAATTCTCCGGGACCACAGTCATGGGGAAATTCTCCCACCCCACTTCTGGACAACCTGTACCGGCTGGACTGCGACCCCGGTAGCCTTGGCGCGGTGGCAGGAGCCGACGACCGACCGCTGGCGGATATGGGCGCTCAGCGCGGGTCCGTCGAGAAGGATCGCAGCCCCGATCTGGACGTGGACTGGCTCGCGGGTGGTTGGCTTGCGTTGTTTCGCAAATGGATTGGCGATGCGCAACGCGCCGGACTCGCCGAGCCCAATGCGATGGTGCTCGCCACGGTAGGCGACGGCAGGCCGGTCAGCCGGTCGGTGCTGTGCAAGAGCGTCGACGAGGCGGGGATCACATTCTTCACCAACTATGAGTCGGCGAAGGGAGCGGAGCTGGCGGCGACACCGTACGCATCGGCGACTTTCCCCTGGTACCAGCTCGGTCGGCAGGTGCACATTCGCGGTCCGGTGAGCCGGGTGGATCGCCAGGTCACGCAGGATTACTGGGTGCAGCGACCGCGCGGATCGCAGCTCGGAGCTTGGGCGTCGCAGCAGTCGCGTCCGATCGCGTCGCGTGCCGCGCTGCTCGAACGGCTCGCCGAAGTCACGGCGCGCTTTGCGGACTCGGAGACTATCCCGGTGCCACCCGGCTGGGGCGGGTACCTCATTGCGGCCGAGGTCGTGGAGTTCTGGCAGGACCGAGAAAACCGGTTGCATAACCGGATTCGGGTCATCGGCTCGCGAGTCGAACGTCTGCAGCCGTGATCTCGGCAGGTAGCGGTGGTGAGCATCGCCGGAAGAACCTGTGAGCTCCACCAGCCACCCATGTGTTCTTGCGCGATTGCACTCCGGCTGGCTGATCGTTGCCTGCTGGTCCCCGGCTCAGACGCGGCTGCGTTAGGCCCGGCTCCCCGGATAGGCTCGGCGCGGGGTGTCCGCGGCCACCTGGCTGGGGTGATGCCGGCCGGGTGGACTTCTCAAATGCGCAGACTTGACCCCGGGCAGGCAAGCCGACGCGATAACGACTACCTTCACCTATACAGACCAAAGTCAAGGGCAGCTCTATCAACCAGAGCGCAAAGGGGTTCTCGTGGCCGACACCGACGACACCGCAACACTCCGGTATCCGGGGGGCGAGATCGACCTTCAGGTCGTGCACTCCACCGAAGGCGCGGACGGCATTGCCCTGGGACCGCTGCTGGCCAATACCGGGCACACGACCTTCGACGTTGGCTACGGGAACACCGCATCCACCAAGAGTTCCATCACCTACATCGACGGTGACGCCGGAATTCTGCGCTACCGCGGGTACCCGATCGAGCAACTTGCCGAGAAGTCGACCTTCATCGAGGTGAGCTACCTGCTGATATACGGCGAGCTCCCGAACACCGACCAGCTGGCCGAATTTACTCACCGGATCCAGCGGCACACCATGCTGCACGAGGACCTGAAACGCTTCTTCGACGGCTTTCCCCGCAATGCGCATCCGATGCCCGTGTTGTCCAGCGTGGTCAACGCCTTGAGCGCTTACTACCAGGACGCCCTTGACCCGATCGACAACAACCAAGTCGAGTTGTCGACGATCCGGCTGCTTGCCAAACTGCCCACTATCGCGGCATACGCCTACAAGAAATCCGTCGGCCAACCATTCCTCTACCCGGACAACTCGCTGACGTTGGTGGAGAACTTCTTGCGGATGACGTTCGGCTTCCCCGCGGAGCCCTACCAGCCCGACCCCGAGGTGGTCCGGGCGCTGGACATGCTGTTCATTCTGCACGCCGACCACGAACAGAATTGTTCGACGTCGACGGTGCGGTTGGTGGGCTCGTCGCGAGCCAACCTGTTCACCTCGATCTCCGGCGGCATCAACGCGTTGTGGGGCCCGCTGCACGGTGGCGCCAACCAGGCCGTCCTGGAAATGCTCGAGAGCATCCGCGAGAGCGGCGACGACGTCGGCGAGTTTGTCCGAAAAGTGAAGAACCGCGAAGCCGGCGTCAAACTCATGGGCTTCGGTCACCGCGTTTACAAGAACTACGATCCGCGGGCCCGCATCGTCAAGGAGCAGGCCGACAAGATCCTCGCCAAGCTCGGCGGCGACGACAACCTGCTCGACATTGCCAAGGGGCTCGAAGAGGCAGCACTGACCGATGACTACTTCATCGAGCGCAAGCTCTACCCCAACGTCGACTTCTACACCGGACTGATCTACCGCGCGCTCGGTTTCCCCACCCGGATGTTCACCGTGCTGTTTGCGCTGGGCCGGCTACCCGGCTGGATCGCGCACTGGCGAGAGATGCACGACGAGGGGGACAGCAAGATCGGCCGTCCGCGGCAGATCTACACCGGCCACACCGAGCGCGACTACGTCACCATGGACCGGCGCTAGTCAGCTCCGCACGATCTCTTGCCGCTCTGGCCCAGCGAGGCCAATACGGCCATCGCGGCATTGTGACCCCCAATGCCCGATACCGCACCACCGCGGCGGGCACCCGAGCCGCAGAGCATGATCCGGTCGTGGGCAGTGGCTACTCCCCACCGCCGTGCGGGGGTGTCCAGCACGTCGTCGTCATCGGTGAACGGCCAGGTCAGTGCGCCGTGGAAGATATTCCCGGCGGTCATCAGCAACGAGCGCTGTAAGTCGATGGTGGTCGTCGTCTCAATGCAGGGCCGCCCCCGCGCATCAGTGAGCAGGACGTCCTGAATCGGTTCGGCGAGAACGGAATTCAGCGACGCCAGTACCGATGTGGTCAGTTGGTCGCGGAGTGCGGCGGGGTCGGTGTCGCCGAACACCGAGTGCGGGGTGTGCAGACCAAACACCGTGAGCGTCTGCGCGCCCGAATCGCGCAGCTCGGCCGACAGGATGCTCGGGTCGGTCAGCGAATGACAGTAAGCTTCGCACGGCAATGGATCCGGCACGTGCTGCGCTGCTGCCCGCGAGTACGCGGCATCCAGCTGAGTCCACGTTTCGTTGGCGTGGAACGTGCCGGCAAACGCCTGTTCCGGTGTGGCACTGTTGTCGTGCAGCCGGGGCAGTCGCCGCACCACCATGTTCACTTTGACCTGCGCTCCCGGTGCCAATGACGACGCGTGCTCGCAGGCGGGTGGTGCTCCTCGCGCGCCGAGCAGGTCGTTCAGGACCGCCGGCGTGACGCCGGCCAGCACGAACCGGCCCCGGATCCGGTGTTCTGCACCGGCGGCACGGTAGTGCACATGCCCGGTGGGCTCAATAGCGAAAACATCGGCGCCGGTGCTGATTTCCGCACCAAGGTAGGTGGCCGCCGCGGATAGGGCCGCAGTCACCGTCCCCATGCCGCCGATGGGAACATCCCATCCTCCGCTACCCCCTCCGAGTACGTGATACAGAAAGCAGATGTTCTGCATGAGCGATGGATCATCCATGCGGGCAAAGGTGCCGATCAGTGCGTCGGTAGAAATCACCCCGCGGACGAGGTCGGTGGCCACCGCGTCGGTGATGGCGTGCCCGATCGGTTCTTCGACCATGGCATGCCAGGCAGCCGCAGCCTCGGGACCGCCGCATTCCGCGACGAGTCTGCGGGTCTGCTCGCGGGTGCGCAGCGGTTCGATCAGCGTCGGCCACAGCGGTTCGGTCACCAGTCGGCAGCGTCGATAGAACGCCGCGAACCCGTGCTCGTCGCCAGCGGCCCCGACCGCCGTGAACGTGGGCCGGATGTCCGGGCCTACGAGCAGGCCAGAGCGCCCCGCTGTGGCCGGCTGGGGGGTGTACGAGGAGAACTTCCGCCGGGCCAGTCGCACGGGTGCGCCGAGGTCGGCGACGATGCGCGATGGCAGCAGGCTGACCAGGTAGGAGTACCGCGACACCTGGACCTCGACGCCGTCGAACGCCCGCGCCGATACCGCGGCCCCGCCGGTCTGCTCCAGCCGCTCGAGCACCCGGACCCGAAGGCCGGCCCGGGCCAGGTAGGCCGCCGCGACCAGGCCATTGTGACCGCCGCCAACGACGACGACATCGAAATCTTTACCATTGTCAGGATCCCGCAGGGTGGTGTCGGTCAAGTTCCCCGGCCTTGGTTCTCCAGCGCGTCATCCCCGGTCGCCGGGCCGCCGATGGGTGCCCGCGTGTCGACGTCGCAGAGTTTTCGCCGGTCGCCCATTGCTCCAGTGTGCCCGACTTGACCCGGCGTCCCGGTGCCGTATCGGTAGGCTGCATATCGCCGCCAGCGCGGAGCAGTCCCGTTCGGCGACCTTAGAGAGGGGCGATTGTGGGTTCGACAGCGGAGCTCGGTGAGGCGCCCGCGACCACAGGCGCGCGGCGGAGGTTCTACCGGCGTTCGCCTGGCGCTGCCTGGCTGATCGGCTTGGTGGTTATTCCCTTGCTGATCGCGGCAATCGGCTATCGCGCTTTTGCACCACCCACGCCCTCCAATGGACCGACCGGCTCGCTGCCGACGTTGTCCGCGACGCCTGTCACTCCCGTGCCCGGTGGCACCACGGGCGCCGGCGGCGCTGGCGAACTTTCGTTCTCGCTTCTCTCAATTAGCCGCAGCGGCAACACCATCACTCTCATCGGCGACTTTCCCGATGATGCCTCCAAGGCGGTGATGATGAAGGCGATCAACGGTTTGCTGACCCCGGGTGTGAGCGTCATCGACCAAATTCGCATCGACCCGATAGTCCAATCGCTCGATTTCTCAAACTCAGAAGCAGTTTTCACCGCCGGTGCGCCCATTCCTGATTTCAACCTCAAAGTCGAGAAAGATACGGTCACTGTGTCCGGGACCGCTTCGTCGCCGCTCCAACGGGACGAGGTCGAGCGCGCGGTGGTGACCGTCTGGCCGGGACTACATGTCGTGAACAACATTGTGGTCAAGGGACAGCCGCCGCCGGGAGCTCCGGCACCGCCGGGAGCTCCGCCACCGCCGGGGGCACCTCCGCCCGCTCCTTGCGCCGACTTGCAAGTGGCCATCGACAAGCTGACAGGAGGGCCGATCGCTTTTGCAAACGACGGGGTGAGCCTGACCCCGAACGACAATCGGATCTTGACCAAGGTAGCGGACAAGCTCAAGGAGTGTCCGAGAGCGCGGGTAACGATCAACGGCTACACCGACGCGAGTGGCAGCGAGGGCATCAATATTCCGTTGAGCGCGCAGCGCGCCAAGACGGTCGCTGACTTTCTCGTTGCTCAAGGTGTTGCCCGCGATCGCATCGTCACCAAGGGCCTCGGTTCGACCGATCCGATAGCCACCAATGACACGGCTGAGGGGCGCATCAAGAATCGCCGCGCCGAGATAGTAGTCAGCTAAGGAGAATCCAGCATGGATTTCGTGATCCCGTGGTCGTGCTACCTGCTTGCGTTCGTGGCGGGTTCGGCTCTCGCCTGGGTGATCGTCACCCTGTCGATCAAACGCGGCGGCGAGACGCAGGCTGCTGCAGAGGTTCCGGCAGCGGTTGCTGCCGAGGTAACGGCGCCGCTTGCTGCGGAGGTTGCTACCGAGGTTCTGCCGGAGGCTGCGACCGAGGTTGATACGGAGGTTCTGACGGGGATTGCGACGGAGGCTGATACGGAGGTTCTGCCGGAAGTTGCTACGGAGGTTCTGACCGAGGTTGCCACGGAGGATCCGGCGGAGACGCCCGAGGCTCCTGAGGCAGATACTGCGGGGGACGTTACCGTCGAGGCGCTCAAGGGTCCTGAGGCAGAGGCGCAGTAATGCAACACGTTCACTGGTCGCTCACCCTGGTGGCGTTCGTACTCGGAATGGTGCTGACATCCACCCTGATGGTCCAACCGGTCAAACCGGAAGTGCCGGTTAAGAAACCAACCCGCGAGCCAGGTATGAAACCCAGGCCGACGACGGCGAAGAAAGCTCCCGCCGGCAAGCCGCGCCCGAAGAAAAGGCCAGCCGGTCAGAAGGCCACCACGGCGAAGACTCCCGGCGCGAAGCGGTCGGCGAAGCCCAAGAGACCCGCTGCGAAAACAGCGCCGAGAAAAAAGATTCCGGTGCCACGGGACACTCCCACGGACCAAATCCCGGTCTCGGAAGAGTCGACCGCCGCGCATCTGGCCCGGCGGCCGCACGCACCGTACGGTCCGGGCTCCGCCCGCGCAGACGCTGATGGCAGCGGACCCCCGGGGTGGTCGGTCAAGGGACGCTCCGATACCCGGCTGTACTACACGCCCGCAGACCGGGTCTACGACCCCACGCTCGCCCAGGTCTGGTTCAAGGATGAAGAGTCAGCTGTGCGTGCCTTTTTCACGCCGTGGCGCGATCGCGTACGCCGGTAGCGAGGCGCCATCGGCTCGGTCGGCTACGTCGGTCCAGGGAGTTGCAGCAGTAATCGCGCGCCGCCGAGGGGGCTGCTTTCCAGCGACGCGGTCCCGCGATGCAACTGCGCCTGCTGGGCCACCAACGCGAGCCCCAGACCCGACCCCGATTGGGAGGCCGTCGACCCGCGGGCGAACCGTTCGAACACGACCTGGCGCTCACCTTCGGGCACTCCGGTCCCGTTGTCGTCGATGGCGATCTCGACCCCGTCTCGTGAGCTGACCGCCGACAGCTCGACTTTGCTGGCACCGCCATGTTTGACAGCGTTGGCGATGGCATTGTCCACGGCCAGACGTAACCCTGCGGGCAGACCCACGATGATGCACGTTGGTGACGGCACCAGAGAGACGTCGACGTCAGGGTAGATTCGGGTCGCGTCGTGGGCGGCGCGGTCGAGCAGTTCGGTGATGTCTACCGGGACGTGGTCTGCCGATGTGGACAGCTCCCCCTGGGCCAACCGCTCCAGCGCGCTGAGGGTGGCTTCAATGCGCGACTGAGTGCGGATCACGTCATTGAGCACTTCTTTGCGCTGATCGTCGGGCAAATCAAGGGTGGCCAGCACCTCGAGGTTCGTCCGCATTGCGGTGAGGGGGGTTCGCAGCTCGTGCGACGACACCGCCGCGAAGTCGCGAGCAGAAGCGAGTGCTTCCTTGGTCCGGATCTGTTCATTCCAGATGCGCTGCAACATGCCTCGCATCGCTTCGGCGATCTCGATGGCTTCGCTGGCGCCGTGTACCTCGACGCGCGGTGCCTCGTCGCCCGCATCGATCGATCGGGTCTGCTCGGCGAGCTGTTTGAACGGGCGCACGGCGAACACCGCGAGGAGCCAGGCGAACACCGCCGCCGCGCCGATTGCCAACGTACAGATCAGTAGCACCCGGCGATGCAGGTTGTTCGTCTCGGCCATGGTCGTGTCGTAGGTCGCTCCCACCGCCACCGACGTCGGCTGCGGTCCCGGGATCTCCACCGTTCGCACGCGGTAGCGCACGCCGTTGATATAGGTGTCGGCGTAGTCGGCACTCAGCTTCGGCAACGTGATATCGGAATTCGACTTCACCACGTCGCCGCGCCGCACGGTGATGAGGGCGTCCCGGTCGTTGGGTGAGCGCGGGATTTCGTCGAGGCCACGCGGTACGAACGGGATCGCGAAACCCGCGGCCTCGTCGAGCCGTCGGTCCAGTCGCTCCTTGCGGTCGCCAGTGATCCCGACCCAGACGACGGTGCCGACGATAAGGACGGGAATCGCCGCGCCGATGACCGTTGCCACCACCACCCGGGTTCGCAGCGACGGGGTACGGGCGAAGATCCGCGACAGGATGTTCAACCTACTGCATCCTGAGCACGAACCCGACTCCCCGGACGGTGTGCAGGAGCCGAGGTCCGCCGTTGGCCTCCAGCTTGCGCCGCAGGTATCCGATGAATACGTCGACGACGTTGGTGTCGGCGGCGAAGTCGTAGCCCCACACCAGCTCGAGCAGCTGCGCCCGGGAGAGCACCGCCGTCTTGTGTTCGGCCAGCACGGCGAGCAGGTCGAATTCGCGCTTGGTCAGGTCGACGTCGACACCGTTGACCCGGGCGCGGCGACCGGGGATATCCACCTCCAGCGGGCCCACCGTGATGGTTTCCGAGGACGACGTCGCTGTGGAGCCCTTGCGGCGCAGCAGCGCCTTGACCCGGGCGACCAGCTCGGCCAGGACGAACGGTTTGACGAGGTAGTCGTCGGCGCCTGCCTCCAGACCCGCCACCCGGTCGTCGACGGAGCTGCGCGCGCTGAGTACGCACACGGGGACGTCGTTGTCCATGGCGCGTAGTGCCGTGACGACGCTGACGCCGTCGAGGACGGGCATGTTGATGTCGAGCACGATCGCGTCGGGCCTGGTCTCGGTGGCGCTGCGCAAGGCCTCGGCGCCGTCGACGGCGGTGGCTACATCGAATCCGGACAGCCGCAGGCCCCGTTCCAGCGAGGCGAGAACGTCGGAGTCGTCGTCGACGACCAAGACCCGAGGCGAGGTCAGAGTGTCCATGCGCTCATTTTGCCTGATCGGCGTCTACGACCGTCGGAAGGTAACCCGCCGGGTCGCGTCGTTGTGACTTCGTAGCCATGGGGTGGTCGACCGGCTATGTGGCTGGGTCGGCGTCGTCGGTTGCGGGGTTGCCCGCCGCGACGAGAAGTCGTTTGAGCTGATGCTGGTCGGCTTGGGTCAGGTGGGCCAGGACCTGCCGATCGGCCTTGTAGGCGGCCGCGGTCGCGCGCTTGAGCAACGCTTTGCCCCGTTTGGTGAGCTGGGCTGGCATCCGCTGGTTCGATGTCGTGGTAGTGCGGGTTACTGCGCCAAGGTCTTGCAACGAACGCAGCAGCCGGTTCATGGCCTGCGCCGAGACGGGGGTGTCACGTGCGAGTTCGGCGCTGGTTAGCCCCGGGTTCTCCGAGAGCATCCGCATGCAGGCAACCTGGGGCAAGCTCAATCCGAGCGGCTGCAGCTCGGCGGTGACTTCGGGTCTGAGTCGCGACGCGACGCGGTACAGCAGGAAGCCCAGAGGCTTGTCGTCGGATTCAGTCATGCCTCACATGCTGTCACGTCGTGGCTGGCCAGCGAGACGGTAAGCGACGAAGAACCCCGTTGCCGCCGCGACCGGTAGCTACCGGAATCAGCGACACGCCTACCCGTCGGTACCCCCCGATGCGGCTTGTAGCGGTAATCGCCTTTCCGCCAACGGATATGGTGTAGGGATCTGTGTTTATATCAACTCTGTTGACATGGCCAGCGGGCTGCGGTATCAACGATGTTGATACTCATTTCGGCGGCTGGTGATCGCCGGTCGTCATGACTGCAAAGGAGTGCAGACATGTTTGGTGGCGGATTCTTTGGTGGGCCGGGGTGGGGTGGACCCGGTTTCGGTGGCCCGCCCGGCGCCGGACCTGACTTCGGCGGCCCCGGGTTCGGTGGACCTGGGTTTGGTGGGCCTGGCGGCTGGGGTCCGGGTTTCGGCGGTCCAGGCTTCCCGCCCGGCTTCGGTCCTGGCTCAGGCATGCCACCGCTCAAGCGGGCAGCGGTCGGAGCGGCCGCGATGCTGCTCGACGGACCGGCTGATGCCACCCAGATCGTTCAGCGCGTGTCCGACAAGACCGACGGCGCCCTAACGCCTCCACAGGAGATGGCAGAACTGGCGATTGGGGTGCTTGCCGGTCGCGGCGTTGTCACGGTTGACGACGGTGTGGCAACACTGACCGAACTCGGCGAGAACTTGTTGGCCTGGCGCGGCATTAGCAGCGAGACGGCTCGCGCGTTTCTGGCTCGCGCCGCCCAGTTCGGTGATGGCTTCAAGATCCGTAAAGAGCTGTTCCAGGTTGCCGGACTGGCCCGAACGATCGTGTGGAATGGCACCGACGAGCAAAAGCAAAAACTCGCCGACGCGAGTGCCAAGGTCCTCGAAGCGGTCACCGCAGCCCAAAAATCGCTGCACGCCGCCCTGGCCGAAAGCTAGGTGAACGGCTCGCCAGCGCGGGGGCGTGCGAGTGGCGTCCCCGCGCTGGCGATGCGCGGCGCTGGACCCGACCGTCGCAGGTTGCCGGTTCGCTAGACGGCGTCGGCGGCGGCGCGACCGGCGGCGCGTCCCGAGAAGATGCAACCGCCGAGGAATGTGCCTTCCAGCGCGTTGTAACCGTGTACTCCGCCGCCGCCGAACCCTGCGACTTCTCCGGCTGCGTACAGGCCGCCGATGGGTTGGCCATCGGCGCCCAGGGCGCGCGAGTCAAGGTCGGTTTGGATGCCGCCCAACGTCTTCCGGGTCAGGATGTGGAGTCGAACACCGATCAAGGGCCCTGCATCGGGATCGAGAATGCGGTGCGGAGCGGCGACCCGACCGAGCCGATCGCTGAGCGAGGCCCGCGCGTTGCGGATGCCCTGCACCTGCACGTCCTTGCAGAATGGATTGTCCACCTGCAGATCCCGTGATTCGATCTGGGCGCGAATCGCGGCCGGGTCCAAGAGAGCCTCATCGGTGAGGCCGTTCATCAGCCCAACGAGTTCTTCAAGGTTGTCCGCGACCACAAAGTCGACGCCGCGCGTCTTGAACGCCTCGACAGGCGCCGGGGCGTTCCTGTTCAAGAACCGTTCCTGCACCAGGGCGAGCAAGCTCTTCGACGTGATGTCAGGGTTTTGCTCGGAACCGGAGAGCGCAAATTCTTTCTCGATGATCTTCTGAGTCAGGATGAACCAGGAGTGGTCATACTTCGCGATGTCGGCGGTGGTCCGCAGGTAGCGCAGCGTCCCCAGAGTGTCGTAGCCGGGGAAGTACGGGGCCGGCAGCCGTCGGCCGAGGGCGTCGAACCACATGGAGGAGGGGCCGGGAATGATCCGGATAGCGTGTCCGGGCCAAATCGGGTCCCAGTTGATGACACCTTCGGTGTAGTGCCACATTCGGTCGCGGTTGACCAGTCGCAGGCCGCTGTCGGCGGCGATGTCGAGCATGCGGCCATCCACGTACTCGGGGACTCCGGTGATCATCGATGCCGGTGGGGTGCCCATCCGTTGCGGCCAGTAGCGCCGCACTATGTCGTGGTTGCCGCCGATGCCACCGGTGGTGATTATCACCGCCTGGGCGGACAGCTCGAAGTCCCCCACTTCGTCGCGGTTGGAGGGCGCGCCGCGCACGGCGTCGTCGGGTGCCAGCACTCGCCCCTTGACTCCGGTGGCCGTGCCGTTGGTGACAACCAGTTCGTCGACGCGGTGGCGGTGATAGAACGTCACCAGCTTGTTCTCGGCGCTCTTGAGGGCTGAGTTGGCGAACGGTTCCACGATCCCGGTGCCGGTGCCCCATGCGACGTGAAAACGCGGTACGGAGTTGCCGTGCCCGTCGGCGCGCAGATCCCCACGCTCTCCCCACCCGACTGTGGGCAGGAACTTGATGCCGTTTTCGGTCAGGTAGGCGCGTTTCCCTTCGGTGGCGAATTCCACGTAGGCGCGTGCCCATTTCGCCGACCACACGTCTTCATCATCAAGGCGGTCGAATGCCGCACTACCCGACCAATCGTTCCAGGCCAGTTCCAGGGAGTCCTTGATCCCCATGCGGCGCTGCTCGACGCTGTCGACCAGGAAGATGCCGCCGAACGACCAAAAGGCCTGACCACCGAGGTTGGCTTCGTTCTCTTGATCGATGACCGCGACTTTCTTGCCCCGGCGGGTCAGTTCGTGGGTGGCCACCAGCCCGGCCAGACCTGCACCGACCACGATCACATCGGCGTCCATGCAATAGCCTCCCTAACGTTTGGTGCGGGTCGGTCCTGCGCCCGTGACACCAACAGCTAACACCACCAACCGGAACCGGTGAACAAGCGCCTCGCCGGTCGTCGAGACTGTCGAGACTTAAGCCACGGCGACGTGCTGCGGCGCGTCGCGTACGTGGTTTATGTGTCGCGGTAGCCGCGACGGCGGAGGGCTGCACGAACCGAGCGGACGATGGCATCGGGCCGATCCTCGGCGATCACCCGCACGATGATCCAGCCGCACGACTCAAGCGCCCTCAGGCGGCGGACATCGCGTATGTACTGGTGTCGGTTGCTGCGGTGTTGGTCGCCGTCGTACTCGACGGCAACCTTGCACTGCTCCCAACCCATGTCCAGCACGGCCACAGTGCGGTAGCCCTCGACGACCGGTATCTGAGTTTCCGGCGTCGGTAGGCCCTCGTCGATCAGCAACAGCCGTAGCCACGTCTCCTTCGGCGATGCGGCGCCTGGATCGACAAGCGGGAGCGCTGTTCGCAGGCGGCGCAGGCCGCGGGTGCCCGGGTACCGCTTGGCCAGCAGCAATACATCCTCGACCGAAAACGGCCGAGCGCGCATCAAGGCGTCGAGCCGCGCCACCGCCTGGCCGGTAGGGAGTCGCCGTGCCAGGTCAAACGCGGTTCGCGCAGGTGTAGTCACCGGCAGCCGGGCAACGCGGGTGACTTCGTCGGCCTCGATCCGCTGATGTCGAGTGACCACGCCGTGCGGCGCATGAGGGTTGCGCCAGATCAACTCGACAGGCTCATCGTCGTCGATCCAATCCGAGCCATGCAATTGTGCTGCGGCAAGCCCCGCCAACACCCCGCGCCGGCCCGACCACAGCCAAGCCGCCGCCGAACGGGTCCGGAGCGTCGGCGCCGCGAAATCGGCCAGATAAACGTCGGGATAGATGGCCCGGAACCCGGTTCGCAGCTGATATCGACTCAAGTCCCCCTGCCGCAGCGCTTCGCTGCCGATAAAGGCCTGGCCATGGACAAGAGCCATGAATAAAAACTGCCATGACCGACCGACACGTTCGTCGAGATTTAAACGATGGTCATGTTGTGCGGGGTGGCGTGTGCCTGAGCTAAGTGTCGCGGGGCAGCCCGATGCCGCGGTAGCGCTGTAGGCGGGCGGCGGTGCGGTCGGCATCGGGCATTGCGCGCAGTGCGTGGACCTCCGCGGCGATGGCGCTCGCCAGTCGTTGGGAGAACTGGACTGGCTCGTCGGCCGCATCGGGACGCTCCGGCACGATGACGTCGACGATTCCGGATCCCAGTAGATCCGCCGATCGAATTCCTTGGGCCGCGGCAAGTTCAGCGGCATGAGTGGTGTCTCGAAAGACAATTGCACTGGCCCCTTCCGGGGGTAGCGGCGCAAGCCAACCGTGCAATGCGGCCAGCACGCGGTCGGCGGGCACCATGGCCAGCGCCGGTCCGCCGCTGCCCTGACCCAGCAGCACCGACACCGTCGGAGTGTCCAGGGTGACGAGTTCGGCGAGGCACTGCGCGATCTGGCCGGCCAGCCCGCCTTGCTCGGCGTCGGCCGACAACGCGGGACCGGAGGTGTCGATCACCAGGACGAGCGGCAGGCGGAGTTCGGCCGCCAAGGCCATGCCGCGCCTGGCCTCGCGCAGCAAGGCGGGTCCAACGATGCTGCTGCCTCCGCCGGTTGCCCGCTGCTGGCCGAGCACGACTACGGGTTGGCCGGCGAACCGGGCCAGCGCTAGCAAGGTGGTGGCTGCCCCAGGGAGTCCCCCTGCGCCCCCATTGCCGGACAACAGCACCAGGTCAGTCGCGCCGTGCCGTAAGAGATGCTCGACGCCGGGGCGATCCGGACGACGCGACGCGACGACCGACTCCCAGGCAGGCACATCGGGTACCGGTGGAGGTATGGGCGGGTGCGATGCCGGCAACGGTCCAGGAGCGTCGGTGAGCACCGTGAGCGCGCGATCGAGCGTTCGCCGCAGCCCGTCCAGCGCGACGACGCCGTCGATTACTCCGTGCTGCTGCAGATTCTCGGCGGTTTGGACTCCTGGCGGAAATTGTTCGCCGTAGAGCACCTCATACACCCGCGGCCCCAGAAAGCCGACCAAGGCGTGCGGCTCGGCGATCGTCACATGGCCCAGCGAACCCCACGACGCAAACACTCCGCCCGTGGTCGGATTGCGCAGGTAGACGAGGTAGGGCAGATGGGCTTGCCGATGCAGTCGCACGGCCGCGGTGATCTTCACCATCTGCAGGAACGCCACCGTGCCCTCCTGCATTCGGGTGCCCCCGGAACTCGGCGACGCCAACAGTGGCAGCCGCTCGGACGTTGCGCGCTGCACTGCGGCGGTGATCCGTTCGGCCGCCGCCACCCCGATCGAGCCGCCCAGGAAGGCGAAGTCGCAGACCACCACGGCCACCCGGCGTCCGAATACGAGTCCTTCGCCAGTCAAGACCGACTCGTCGCGGCCGGTTGCCGTTCGCGCCGCGGCGAGCTCCTGGGCATAGGACTCGCTTGTCGGCACCGCAACCGGCTGGGTGTCCCAGCTGAGGAAAGAGCCCGCGTCGAGCACTGCGTCTCGGAGCTGGTCGGTCGTGATATGGCGCACGCGTTGAGGCTATATAGGCTTGCTTCATGATCGGTATCACTCAGGTAGAAGCCGTGATGACCATTGAGCTGCAGCGCGCCGAGCGCCGCAATGCCCTGAATTCTCAGCTGGTCGATGAGCTACGGGAGGCCATCCAGGGCGCGGGCGACGGATCGGTCCGCGTGATTGTGTTGACCGGCCAGGGCACCGTTTTCTGCGCGGGGGCGGATCTGTCCGGGGACGCGTTCGCCGCTGACTATCCCGACCGGCTCATCGAGCTGCACCGAGTCATGGACGCGGCCCCGATGCCGGTGATCGGTGCGGTCAATGGCCCGGCCATTGGTGCCGGCCTGCAGCTGGCTATGCAGTGCGATCTGCGGGTCGTCGCACCGGAGGCGTTCTTTCAGTTCCCGACGTCGAAATACGGTCTTGCCCTGGATAACTGGAGCATCCGCCGGCTGTCGTCGCTGGTTGGACACGGAAGGGCCCGTGCGATGCTGCTGACCGCGGAGAAGCTCACCGCGGACCTGGCGCTGCACACCGGAATGGCCAACCGCCTGGGGACGCTGGCCGATGCGCAAGCCTGGGCAGCCGAGATTGCGGGCCTGGCACCGCTGGCGATACAGCACGCCAAGCGGGTGCTGAACGACGACGGGGCCATCGAAGAGGCGGGTCCCGTGCACAAGGAGCTCTTCGACAGAGCCTGGGGCAGCCAAGATGTCGTCGAGGCGCAGATCGCGCGGGTGGAGAAGCGGCCGCCAAAGTTTCAGGGGGCGTAGTCGTCATGATTCGCCGGTCGCTACGGCTGGCCGCCGGCACCGTTTCCCTGGCCGCCGGCGGGTGGGTGTTGCGCGCGATGCACGGCGCGCCGGCGGCGCTCGGTGCCGGTCCGGCGTCGATCAGGGCTGTGTCGGAGCAGTCGCCGAACTATCGTGACGGCGTCTTTGTCAATCTCGATCCCGCGTCGATGTTCAACCTCAGCCACGAAGAAATGCGTCTCATTGCATGGGAATTGATAGGCAACCGCGGCGGTAGCCGGCCAGCAGCCCCCATCCCATTGGCGTCGCCGAATATCTACCGGGGCGACGCCAGCCGGTTGGCCGTCAGCTGGTTCGGGCACTCGACGGCGCTGGTCGAAATCGACGGCTACCGGGTGCTCACCGATCCCGTGTGGAGCGACCGGTGCTCGCCATCGGACATCGTTGGTCCGCAGCGGCTGCATCCGCCCCCGGTGCATCTGGAAGCTCTGCCCGCCGTCGACGCGGTGGTCATCAGCCATGACCACTACGACCATCTCGACCTTGACACCGTTATCGCGTTAGCCCGCACTCAGCGAGCCCCGTTCTTCGTGCCGCTCGGGGTGGGTGCCCATCTGCGGGCGTGGGGCATACCTCTGCAACGCATTGTCGAACTCGACTGGAACCAGGGAGCGCAGGTCGGCGAGCTCACTGTGGTCTGCATGCCCGCACGGCACTTCTCGGGCCGGTTCTTCAGTCGCGACACCACGCTGTGGGCGTCGTGGGCGTTTATCGGTCCGAGTCATCGCGCCTACTTTGGCGGTGACACCGGATACACCAAGAGCTTTGCCCAGATCGGCGCAGATCACGGACCGTTCGACCTGACCTTGATGCCCATCGGTGCCTACAACACCGGATGGCCGGACATCCACATGAACCCGGAGGAAGCGGTCCGGGCACACTTGGATGTCACCGACTCGGGTTCGGGACTGCTGGTGCCGGTCCACTGGGGCACCTTCCGGCTGGCACCGCACCCATGGGCGGAGCCGGTGGAGCGGCTACTCGAGGCCGCTGACTCCGACCACGTGCAGGTCGCGGTGCCGCTGCCCGGCCAGCGTCTGGATCCGACCGGGCCAGTGAGATTCAACCCGTGGTGGCGGCTCTGATTCGCCGGGCAGGAACGCCCGTACTGCCCGGTTTTCTCGTACTCAGGCGATGGTGTGCACCAGGGCGGCGCGCGGCCGCAAAGTGCCCTCGTGCATGTGGGGTTCGGAAGCTAAAGTGCGGCCATGGGCAAACGCGCGGTGACGGCCGCAGTCGCGTTGGTGTTGGCGCTAGCCGGGTGCGGTCCCGCGCAGCAGGATTTCTCGTTTCCGGCATTCCCGGATACCCCTCCCAACGAGGTGTCGGGCCTCGAGATTCCTGCCAGTCAAATCGACGACGCCATCTCAAAAGTCGATGGCCTGGTGAGCGCGCTCATGAACGACACCGGCATCCCAGGAATGGCGGTGGCGATCGTTCGCGAAGGAAAGACTGTGTACGCCAAGGGCTTCGGAGTCCGGGATGCAGGAAAGGGCGACGGTTCGGACAACCAGGTTGACGCCGACACCGTATTCCAGTTGGCGTCGATGTCGAAATCGGTCGGTGCCACCGTGGTGGCGCATGAAGTCAGCACCGCCGCGGTCACCTGGGACATGCCCGTGGTGTCGAAGCTGCCATGGTTTGAGCTCAGCGACCCGTATGTCACTGGGCATGTGACCGTTGCCGACTTGTACTCGCATCGCTCCGGGCTACCCGACCATGCCGGTGACCTGTTGGAGGATTTGGGCTATGACCGCCAACAGGTGCTTGAGCGCCTGAAATACCTCCCGCTGGATCCTTTTCGAATCAGTTATGCGTACACCAACTTCGGAGTGACCGCGGCGGCCGAAGCCGTCGCGGCCGTGGCGGGCAAGTCCTGGGAGGACCTGTCAGCGGAGGTGCTCTACCAGCCCCTCGGAATGAGGTCCACAAGTTCACGGTTCGCCGATTTCCTGGCCCGGCCCAACCACGCGGTCAACCACGTCAAGGTCGGCGACACGTGGAAGTCCCGGTTCCAGCGGGATCCGGATGCACAGACACCCGCCGGAGGGGTGAGTTCGTCGGTCAGCGATATGGCGCGGTGGCTGACCATGGTGCTGGCCAACGGTGTGTACAAGGGCCGGCAGATTACGTCACCGGAAGCGCTCCTCCCCGCGTATACCCCGCAGATGATCTCGGGGCATGCCAGGTCCCCCGCGGCGCGGGCCAGTCTCTACGGCTACGGGTTCAACACGTCGGTGACCTCGTCCGGGCGCACCCAGTACGGCCATTCCGGTGCTTTCGCCATGGGAGCCGCGACGAACTTCGCGGTGCTGCCATCTGAGGACCTGGGCATCATCGTGCTGACCAACGCCGCGCCGATCGGTGTGGCCGAAGCGCTGACTGCCGAGTTCATCGACCTCGTGCAGTATGGGCAGTTCCGCGAGGACTGGACGGCCCTGTACAAGAAAAGGATGGCTCCGCTCACGGCTCCGGTCGGCTCGCTGGTGGGCAAGCAGCCTCCGGCAAACCCTGCTCCGGCCAGGCCGCTGAGCGACTACGTCGGCGTCTATGCCAATGACTATTGGGGTGCGGCTACCGTGACCGAACGCGACGGCCGACTGTGGTTGGCGCTGGGGCCGAAGAATCAGACATTCGGTTTGACCCACTGGGACGGGGATACCTTCTCATTTCAGATAACGGCCGAAAATGCGCCTCCCGGAACGATTTCTCAGGCTGTTTTCTCGGGTTCGACCGACTCTCCCGGCGCCACGCTGAAGTTGGAGTACTACAACTCCGACAAGCTCGGAACGTTCACCCGATGACCCTGCCCTCGGTGCGGGCCCCGGGGCTGACCGATGCCGAGGTGGCCCAGCGGGTCGCGGAGGGCAAGAGCAACGACGTTCCGGAGCGGTCCACCCGCAGCGTCGCGCAGATCATCCGGGCCAACGTGTTCACCCGGATCAATGCGATTCTGGGCGTGCTGCTGCTCATCGTGATGACCACGGGCTCGGTGATCAACGGGATGTTCGGGCTGCTCATTATCGCCAACAGCATCATCGGCATGGTCCAGGAGATTCGCGCCAAACAGACGCTGGACAAGCTCGCGATCGTCGGGCAGGCCAAACCGATGGTGCGCAGGCAATCCGGGTCAGTCACGTTGCCGCCCCATGAGGTCGTGCTCGACGACATCATCGAGCTTGGACCGGGGGATCAGGTGGTTGTCGACGGCGAGGTCGTCGAGGACGAAAACCTGGAGGTCGACGAATCCCTGCTGACGGGGGAGGCCGACCCCATCGCCAAGGACGTCGGCGATGAGGTGATGTCGGGGAGTTTCGTCGTCTCCGGTGCCGGCGCTTATCGCGCCACCAAAGTAGGCAGCGAAGCGTACGCCGCCAAACTGGCCGCTGACGCAAGCAAGTTCACCTTGGTGAAATCCGAATTGCGCAACGGAATCAACAAGATTCTGCGGTTTATCACCTATCTGCTGGTGCCGGCCGGCCTGCTGACCATCTACACCCAGTTGTTCACCACGCACGTGGGATGGCGGGAATCGGTGCTGCGGATGGTTGGGGCGTTGGTACCCATGGTCCCCGAAGGCCTGGTGCTGATGACGTCGATCGCGTTTGCGGTCGGCGTAGTCAGGCTCGGTCAGCGGCAATGCCTGGTGCAGGAGTTGCCAGCCATCGAGGGGTTGGCACGAGTGGACGTGGTGTGTGCTGACAAGACCGGCACGTTGACCGACGCGGGCATGCGGGTCTCTGACGTCGTGGAGGTTGGCGAGACCGGTCGCGGGGAGAGCCTCGCCGATGCACTGGCGTCCCTGGCTGCCGCTGATGCTCGGCCCAACGCCAGCATGCAGGCGCTGGCCGCGACTTTTCATGCCACACCGGGCTGGATCGCCACTGCGACGGCGCCTTTCAAGTCGGCGACCAAGTGGAGCGGGGTGTCCTATCGCGACCACGGCAACTGGGTCATCGGCGCGCCGGACGTGTTGCTCGATCCGGGTTCGGATGCCGCCAGACAGGCCGAGCGGATCGGCGCCCGGGGATTGCGGGTGCTGCTGCTCGGTGTCGGCAGCGTGCCGGTTGACCACCCCGAAGCGCCGGGACAGATCACTCCGGCGGCGCTTGTGGTGCTCGAGCAGAAGGTGCGACCCGATGCCCACGAGACCTTGAATTATTTCGCAGCACAAAATGTTTCGGTCAAGGTGATCTCCGGTGACAACGCGGTATCGGTGGGCGCGGTCGCCGAAAAGCTAGGGCTCGGTGGCGAGGCGATGGATGCGCGCGAGCTTCCCCGCGAACCAGAAAACCTGGCTGAAGCGCTGGACTCTTTCACTAGCTTTGGCCGGGTCCGGCCCGACCAGAAGCGCGCCATCGTGCATGCGCTGCAATCGCGCGGGCATACGGTGGCAATGACCGGCGACGGCGTCAACGACGTGCTGGCCCTCAA
This sequence comes from Mycobacterium spongiae, assembly GCF_018278905.1. Lineage (NCBI taxonomy): Bacteria > Bacillati > Actinomycetota > Actinomycetes > Mycobacteriales > Mycobacteriaceae > Mycobacterium > Mycobacterium spongiae. The sequence goes on along the minus strand of NZ_CP046600.1, from coordinate 4,618,268 downwards.
GGATGCCGACATCGGTGTGGCGATGGGCGCCGGCAGCCCTGCATCGCGGGCGGTTGCCCAAATCGTACTGTTGGACAACAGGTTTGCCACGTTGCCGCATGTGGTAGGCGAGGGCCGTCGGGTCATCGGCAACATCGAGCGAGTCGCGAATCTGTTTCTGACCAAAACGGTGTACTCGGTATTGTTGGCCCTGTTGGTGGGTATTGAGTGCTTGATTGCCGTACCGATAGGACGAGATCCCCTGTTGTACCCGTTCCAGCCGATCCACGTCACGATCGCGGCTTGGTTCACCATCGGCATTCCGGCTTTTGTCCTGTCTCTGGCGCCCAACACTGAGCGGGCGTATCCCGGTTTCGTGCGACGCGTTTTGACGTCTGCGGTGCCGTTCGGCCTCGTTGTTGGGACTGCGACCTTTGCGTCGTATCTGGTGGCCTACCAGGGTCGGCACGCTTCCTGGCAGGAACAGGATCAGGCATCGACTGCGGCGCTGATCACGCTGCTGGTCGCCGCGCTATGGGTGCTCGCGGTGGTCGCGCGCCCCTATCGGTGGTGGCGAGTGGCTCTGGTGCTCGCCTCCGGTCTGGCTTATGTGGTGATCTTCAGCCTTCCGGTGGCGCGGGAGAAGTTTCTCCTCGACACCTCCGATCTCACGACGACGTCGATCGCGCTCGGGATCGGCGTGGTGGCTGCAGCGACCATCGAGGCCGTGTGGTGGATCCGGGCTCGGGTGCTCGGCGTGCGACCGCGCGTGTGGTCGTCAGATCAATCTAGATAGTTCTCATAACAAAATAGCGGTTTAGTCGAAAGTGCATCGGCAATGAACATTGTGTTGTGTAAAGAAACTTTACATTGTCAGTAATTTAGCGACAACGATGACCAGTGGTCACTCTTTCTGATAAAGTCCTTCCACTACGGCCGCGAACACCTAATCGTCCGCGCAACCAGCCGCATTGGAGCGACGGGGCAATCCTGGAGATTGGCTGGTTGTCGTGTGTGGTGATCGGCGGCTCGCAGACGCAATAAGTCACCTGTGAGAGGGCACGGCGATGAGTTATGTGGTGTCGCCACCAGAAATTAATTCGGTCCGTATATTCGGTGGTCCCGGGGTAGGCCCGATGCTCGCCGCGGCCGCGGCGTGGGAAGCGGTGGCCACAGAATTGGGATCCTCGGCAGCCACGTTCTCCGCAGTGACTTCGGAGCTGGCGCACTCGTCCTGGCAGGGTGCCGCATCGGCCGCGATGGCTGCTGCGTCAGGCGCCTACGTCGGGTGGCTGACCTCCACCGGAGCGCAGGCGCAGCAGGTTTCCGGGCAGGCCAGGATCGCAGCGGCCGCATTTGAGGCGACCCTGGCCGCGACGGTTCATCCCGCTGCCGTCGTGGCCAATCGTTCGCAACTGGTGTCTCTGGTCAGGTCCAACCTCCTGGGCTTCAATGCCCCGGCGATCGCCGCCATCGAGGCGGAATACGAGCAGATGTGGGCCCAAGATGTGGCGGCCATGTTGGGCTACCACACGGGTGCATCGGCGGCGGTGTCAGCGTTGACGCCGTTTGTTTCCCTGGTGCAGAACCCCGGCGCGGCGGCTGCGTCGCTCATCACCTCTGCCCAGGAAGCCTTGAACGGCCCCGCGGGCCGTATGAGCATATTTAATGCGGGGTTGGCGAATGTGGGTGTGGGCAATGTTGGTTTTGGGAGTGCGGGGGACGGCAATGTGGGGTTCGGAAATAGTGGGCGGGTGAATTTCGGTTCCGGGAATCTGGGCGACTTTAACCTGGGGTCGGGGAATATTGGTGGCTACAACGTCGGGCCGGCGAACCTGGGATCCTACAATGTCGGTTTCGGTAACGCGGGTGACTACAACATCGGATTGGGCAACAGCGGACTGAACAATATCGGGTTTGGCAATACCGGCACTAACAACATCGGTATCGGGTTGACCGGGACCGGCGAGTTCGGGTTCGGGGGCTGGAACTCCGGCACCGGCAATGTGGGGTTGTTCAACTCCGGTACCGGCAATGTGGGGTTGTTTAACTCGGGCACTGGGAACTGGGGGGTGGGTAACTCCGGTGAGTTTGATACGGGGTTGTTCAATGCGGGCCGCTACAACACCGGGGTGTTCAATGCGGGGTTGTTGAACACCGGTGTGGGCAACACGGGCAGCTACAACACGGGCAGTTTCAACACGGGTGTGTCCAACACGGGTGGTTTCAACCCGGGCCACACCAACACGGGTTGGTTCAACAGCGGTGACTACAACACCGGTTGGGCCAATACCGGGGACTTCAACACCGGCGGGTTCAACCAGGGCAGCCTGAACAACGGCTTCTTCTGGCGCGGTGACGAGCAGGGCCAGGCAGGATTCGACTTCACGATAACCATCCCGGCCATCGGAGTGGGCCTGGCTGTGGACGTCCCCTTGGACATTCCGATCATCGGCACCGTCGGGACTATCACCACTGGCGCCCCTCCTGCGATTACTGTCCCGTCTTTCACGGTTCCGGCGTTGCACGTGAACACCCTCAGCGGGAATCTGCTGACTGGCACTATTGGGCCGATTGTCGTGGATCCGATCACGATCATGGGACCGTCCCTGGACTTGCGGCTGGGGGGCCCGAACGAGTCGTTGCAGTTGGCGATTTCAGGACCCGGTGTGGGTCCGGTGGTGATTCCGGTGTTGCAGGTGCCGGCGGGGCCGGGGTTGGGCAATTCCACGAGTGGGCCGTCGTCGGGGTTCTTCAATAGTGGGACTGGGAGTGCGTCGGGCTTTGGCAATGTGGGTGGGGGTTCGGGGTGGTGGAATCTCGCCGTGGGCGGTGTGGGGTATTCGGGTGTGGGGTATTCGGGTGTGGGCAATGTGGGGGCGTTGGGCTCGGGGGTGTTGAACCTCGGTGACAGCCTGTCGGGGTGGGCCAACACGATCGGCGACTTTGGGTCGGGTGTGGGCAATGTGGGCGATTCTCTGGCGGGGATGTTCTCCCAGGGGCCCGGCCAGGGGAGCTTGTTGAACGCCGGTTTTGCTAACCACGGTGGGCTGAATCTGGGCAATGCCAACCTTGGTGATCAGAACCTGGGTAGCGGCAATGTGGGCGTTGGCAATGTCGGTGGCGGCAACGTCGGTGACGGCAACGTCGGGGTCGCCAACATCGGTGATGGCAATGTCGGTGGCGGCAATGTGGGTGATGCCAATGTTGGTGGCGGCAACAGTGGTCATGGGAACCGGGGTTGGGGTAATACCGGCAGCTTCAACACCGGTTTCGGCAATATGGGGATCGGTAACTTCGGTTTCGCTAACCAGGGCAACAACAATATCGGTATCGGGCTGACCGGGGATAATCAGTTCGGGTTCGGTTCCTTCAACACCGGTGACGGCAATGTGGGTTTGTTTAACTCCGGGACCGGGAATATCGGGTTGTTCAACTCCGGGACCGGCAACTTCGGGATCGGCAACTCGGGGTCCTTTAACACCGGGTTCGGCAACGCCGGTAGTACGAACACGGGGTGGTTGAACTCGGGGTTGGTCAATACCGGGTGGGGCAACGCGGGCAGTTACAACACCGGTGGGGCCAACACCGGTGTGTATAACACTGGCTCGTTTAATCACGGTGCGGTGAACACGGGCTGGTTCAACACCGGCGACGCCAATACCGGGGTGGGCAACACCGGCGATGTCAACACCGGCGCGTTCATCTCCGGCGAGCAGAACAACGGGTTGTTCTGGCGCGGTGACAACCAGGGCCACATCGCCGCCGACTACACCCTGACCATCCCCCAAATCCCACTCACCATCGACGGCGGCGGCACCCTGCAAATCCCCATCGAAGGCAGAGTCACCGGCCTGAGCGTCGAGCCCTTCATCGTGCGCAGCATCCCGCTGGATCTCACGCTCAACCTGCTCGGGCTGCAATCTCAAGGGATCAGTGTCGACGTCACCGTTCCCGTCATCGACGAGGATATCTCCGTACCGATACCGCCGTTGCCGATTGTTATCGGCGTCGGTGTCGTTTCCGCCGTAAACGGCTTCGAATTTCCACGGATCACCATTAGTCCGATCACGTTGAACGATTTTGTGGTGGGTGACCCCGGCGGCACGACGCCGGTGAGTGCGACTGTTGCCGGTGGTCTGGGGCCGGTCACCATCCCGATCATCCATGTCTCGCCGGGTCCGGGTTTCGGCAATGTCGGTGGGGTGTCGTCGGGCTTCTTCAATACCGGTGGCGGTGCGTCTGGTTTCGGCAACATCGGCGACGCCGTCTCGGGCTTGGGCAACGTGGGTTCCCTGGCCTCGGGCTACCAGAACATCGGCAACGTGCTGTCGGGTTTTGCCAACCTGGGTAACTCCTTGTCGGGCCTGAGCAACACCAACATGGCCGGTGGTGTGACGTCGGGTGTGGGCAATGTCGGCGACGGTCTGTCGGGGTTGTTCTATGCCGGCTCGGACCGGATGAGCATTTTTAATGCGGGGTTGGCGAATCTGGGTGTGGGCAATGTCGGTTCGGGGAATTTCGGGAGCGGGAATTTCGGGTTCGGGAATAGTGGTGGTGCGAACTTCGGGTTCGGGAACCTGGGTAGCTTCAACCTGGGGTCGGGCAATATTGGTGAGTACAACTTCGGGCCGGGGAACCTGGGATCGTATAATGTCGGGTTCGGTAATGCGGGCGATTACAATGTCGGTCTCGGTAACACGGGTTTCAATAATATCGGGTTCGGCAATACCGGGACCAACAATATCGGTATCGGGCTCAGTGGGACCGGCGAGGTCGGGTTCGGGGGCTGGAACTCCGGCACCGGCAATGTGGGGTTGTTCAACTCCGGTACCGGCAACGTGGGGTTGTTTAACTCGGGCACTGGCAACTGGGGGGTGGGTAACTCCGGTGAGTTTGATACGGGGTTGTTCAATGCGGGCCGCTACAACACCGGGGTGTTCAATGCGGGGTTGTTGAACACCGGTGTGGGCAACACGGGCAGCTACAACACGGGCAGTTTCAACACCGGGGCGTCGAATACCGGGGACTTCAACCCGGGCCACGCCAACACGGGTTGGTTTAACAGCGGTGACTACAACACCGGTTGGGCCAATACCGGGGACTTCAACACCGGCGGGTTCAACCAGGGCAGCCTGAACAACGGCTTCTTCTGGCGCGGCGACGAGCAGGGCCAGGGTGGTTTCGACTTCACCTTGACCATCCCGGAAATCTCCCTGGGCCTGGTTGCGGATGTTCCCATCAACATCCCCATTACGGGCCAGCTCGGTCAGATCGTGTTGGGCTCCTTCACGATTCCGGCTTTGCCAGTGTTTGGCAATCTGACCGCCATTGTCGGGCCGATTGTGGTGGATCCGATCATCATCGATGGTCCATCGGTAAACATATTGGTTGGGGGTCAGAACGAGTCGTTGCAGTTGGGTATTTCGGGTCCGAGTCTGGGTCCGGTGGTGATTCCGGTGTTGCAGGTGCCGGCGGGGCCGGGGTTGGGCAATTCCACGAGTGGGCCGTCGTCGGGGTTCTTCAATAGTGGGACCGGGAGTGCGTCGGGCTTTGGCAATGTGGGTGGGGGTTCGGGGTGGTGGAATCTCGCCGTGGGCGGTGTGGGGTATTCGGGTGTGGGGTATTCGGGTGTGGGCAATGTGGGGGCGTTGGGCTCGGGGGTGTTGAACCTCGGTGACAGCCTGTCGGGGTGGGCCAACACGATCGGCGACTTTGGGTCGGGTGTGGGCAATGTGGGCGATTCTCCGGCGGGGATGTTCTCCCAGGGGCCCGGCCAGGGGAGCTTGTTGAACGCCGGTTTTGCTAACCACGGTGGGCTGAATCTGGGCAATGCCAACCTTGGTGATCAGAACCTGGGTAGCGGCAATGTGGGCGTTGGCAATGTCGGTGGCGGCAACGTCGGTGACGGCAACGTCGGGGTCGCCAACATCGGTGATGGCAATGTCGGTGGCGGCAATGTGGGTGATGCCAATGTTGGTGGCGGTAACAGTGGTCATGGGAACCGGGGTTGGGGTAATACCGGCAGCTTCAACACCGGTTTCGGCAATATGGGGATCGGTAACTTCGGTTTCGCTAACCAGGGCAACAACAATATCGGTATCGGGCTGACCGGGGATAATCAGTTCGGGTTCGGTTCCTTCAACACCGGTGACGGCAATGTGGGTTTGTTTAACTCCGGGACCGGGAATATCGGGTTGTTCAACTCCGGGACCGGCAACTTCGGGATCGGCAACTCGGGGTCCTATAACACCGGGTTCGGCAACGCCGGCAGCACGAACACGGGGTGGTTGAACTCGGGGTTGGTCAATACCGGGTGGGGCAACGCGGGCAGTTACAACACCGGTGGGGCCAACACCGGTGTGTATAACACTGGCTCGTTTAATCACGGTGCGGTGAACACGGGCTGGTTCAACACCGGCGACGCCAATACCGGGGTGGGCAACACCGGCGATGTCAACACCGGCGCGTTCATCTCCGGCGAGCAGAACAACGGGTTGTTCTGGCGCGGTGACAACCAGGGCCACATCGCCGCCGACTACACTCTGACCATCCCCGAGATCCCACTGGACGTCAACGCCAGCGGCTTTCTGCACCTGCCCATTAGCGGCGAGATCAGCAGTATGACCATTAATCGCTTCTGGGTGCACGGAGGAAACGGCCTTGGAATACCAGTTCTGGGCCATTTCACCCTGCTCGGGTCAACCGGTGCCAGGGATCTCAGCTTCGACATCCCGGGTACTGACCTGGATTTTAGCTTCACCGTACCGCAGCTGCCGATTTCAATCGGCGTAGATATCAACGCTCAGATAGGCGCAATCCAGGCCCCGCCGATCACCATTAGCCTGATCACGTTGGACGATTTTGTGGTGGGTGACCCCGGCGGCACGACGCCGGTGAGTGCGACTGTTGCCGGTGGTCTGGGGCCGGTCACCATCCCGATCATCCATGTCTCGCCGGGTCCGGGTTTCGGCAATGTCGGTGGGGTGTCGTCGGGCTTCTTCAATACCGGTGGCGGTGCGTCTGGTTTCGGCAACATCGGCGACGCCGTCTCGGGCTTGGGCAACGTGGGTTCCCTGGCCTCGGGCTACCAGAACATCGGCAACGTGCTGTCGGGTTTTGCCAACCTGGGTAACTCCTTGTCGGGCCTGAGCAACACCAACATGGCCGGTGGTGTGACGTCGGGTGTGGGCAATGTCGGCGACGGTCTGTCGGGGTTGTTCTACGCCGGCTCGGACCGGATGAGCATTTTTAATGCGGGGTTGGCGAATCTGGGTGTGGGCAATGTCGGTTCGGGGAATTTCGGGAGCGGGAATTTCGGGTTCGGGAATAGTGGTGGTGCGAACTTCGGGTTCGGGAACCTGGGTAGCTTCAACCTGGGGTCGGGCAATATTGGTGAGTACAACTTCGGGCCGGGGAACCTGGGATCGTATAATGTCGGGTTCGGTAATGCGGGCGATTACAATGTCGGTCTCGGTAACACGGGTTTCAATAATATCGGGTTCGGCAATACCGGGACCAACAATATCGGTATCGGGCTCAGTGGGACCGGCGAGGTCGGGTTCGGGGGCTGGAACTCCGGCACCGGCAATGTGGGGTTGTTCAACTCCGGTACCGGCAATGTGGGGTTGTTTAACTCGGGCACTGGGAACTGGGGGGTGGGTAACTCCGGTGAGTTTGATACGGGGTTGTTCAATGCGGGCCGCTACAACACCGGGGTGTTCAATGCGGGGTTGTTGAACACCGGTGTGGGCAACACGGGCAGCTACAACACGGGCAGTTTCAACACCGGGGCGTCGAATACCGGGGACTTCAACCCGGGCCACACCAACACGGGTTGGTTCAACAGCGGTGACTACAACACCGGTTGGGCCAATACCGGGGACTTCAACACCGGCGGGTTCAACCAGGGCAGCCTGAACAACGGCTTCTTCTGGCGCGGCGACGGCCAAGGCCAGGCAGGATTCGACTTCACGATAACCATCCCAGAAATCTCCCTCGGCCTGGCGGTGGACATCCCCCTCCCCGACATCCCGATAGCAGGCCATCTCGGTGACATCGTCATCGGCTCTTTCGCGATTCCGCCAATAGCCCTGACCGGGACCCCTGGTGGCGGGAACAGCCTCACCGGGTTTGTTGGGCCGATTGTGGTCGATGAGATCAGGATTACCGGTCCGTCGCTGAATCTGCTGGTGGGCGGTTCGAGTCAGCCGTTGCAGTTGGCGGTTTCGGGACCCGGTGTGGGTCCGGTGGTGATTCCGGTGTTGCAGGTGCCGGCGGGGCCGGGGTTGGGGAATTCCACGAGTGGGCCGTCGTCGGGGTTCTTCAATAGTGGGACCGGTAGTGCGTCGGGCTTTGGCAATGTGGGTGGGGGTTCGGGGTGGTGGAATCTCGCCGTGGGCGGTGTGGGGTATTCGGGTGTGGGCAATGTGGGGGCGTTGGGCTCGGGGGTGTTGAACCTCGGTGACAGCCTGTCGGGGTGGGCCAACACGATCGGCGACTTTGGGTCGGGTGTGGGCAATGTGGGCGATTCTCTGGCGGGGGTGTTCTCCCAGGGGCCCGGCCAGGGGAGCTTGTTGAACGCCGGTTTTGCTAACCACGGTGGGCTGAATCTGGGCAATGCCAACCTTGGTGATCAGAACCTGGGTAGCGGCAATGTGGGCGTTGGCAATGTCGGTGGCGGCAACGTCGGTGACGGCAACGTCGGGGTCGCCAACATCGGTGATGGCAATGTCGGTGGCGGCAATGTGGGTGATGCCAATGTTGGTGGCGGTAACAGTGGTCATGGGAACCGGGGTTGGGGTAATACCGGCAGCTTCAACACCGGTTTCGGCAATATGGGGATCGGTAACTTCGGTTTCGCTAACCAGGGCAACAACAATATCGGTATCGGGCTGACCGGGGATAATCAGTTCGGGTTCGGTTCCTTCAACACCGGTGACGGCAATGTGGGTTTGTTTAACTCCGGGACCGGGAATATCGGGTTGTTCAACTCCGGGACCGGCAACTTCGGGATCGGCAACTCGGGGTCCTATAACACCGGGTTCGGCAACGCCGGCAGCACGAACACGGGGTGGTTGAACTCGGGGTTGGTCAATACCGGGTGGGGCAACGCGGGCAGTTACAACACCGGTGGGGCCAACACCGGTGTGTATAACACTGGCTCGTTTAATCACGGTGCGGTGAACACGGGCTGGTTCAACACCGGCGACGCCAACACCGGGGTGGGCAACACCGGCGATGTCAACACCGGCGCGTTCATCTCCGGCGAGCAGAACAACGGGTTGTTCTGGCGCGGTGACAACCAGGGCCACATCGCCGCCGACTACACCCTGACCATCCCCGAGATCCCGCTTACCCTGACCGGTGGCGGGGTTCTGAAACTCCCCATCACCGGTGACATCACCGGCCTGACCATCAACCCCTTCGCACTGCGCGGGCCCGCCGGCGGCGACATCCCATTGAACCTCCTGCTCACTGTTGACGGGCAGTCCGGTGGAGTAGATATCGACATCACTATCCCCATCCCGGACCCACCTGATCCATTCCCGCCAACTCCGGACATAGACTTCACACTGCCTATCAGCGGTCTACCGGTTGACATAACAGCACCCATCAACTCCACGATTACCCCCATCGCGGTCGTCAACGAAGAAATCAATATCGGCCAAATCCCCATCGCTCTCACGCTGGGTGGCGACACCACAATGCTGAGCGCCGCCATCGGCGCCGGTCTGGGCCCCATCAACGTTCCGTTCATCAACGTCTTGCCGGCCCCGGGCTTCGGGAATTCCGCTGGTCTGTCGTCGGGCTTCATCAACACCGGCGATGGCGTGTCGGGATTCGGCAACATCGGCGATGTCATTTCGGGCCTGGGCAACGTGGGTTCTTTGGTGTCGGGTTATGTGAACTACGGCAACCTGCTCTCGGGTCTGACCAACCTCGGCAATACCGTGTCGGGCATCAGCAACACCAACGCTCTGGGCCTAGCGACGCAGGGCTTTGTCTCAGGTATCGGGAATATCGGCAGCCAACTCTCTGGCTTGTTCCTCATCGGCAGCGTGCCGTGACGGCTCGTTGTTGACGAGTAGTCGGTTGGCTGAGCAAGGGCGCCCCAAGTAGGGTTCACCACCGAAGTAGGGTCCTCGCGCATATTGGGGACCGGGGGAGAGGATGGTGCGCATGGGATTCCTGGACAAAGCCAAAGACCTGTTGTCGCAGAACGCGGACAAGGTCGAGACGGCGATCGACAAGGCCGGCGAGTTCGTCGACGAGAGGACGCAGCGCAAATACTCCGACACCATCCACAAGGTGCAGGACGAGGCCAAGAAAGTTATCGACACGAACGACCAGCAGAAGTAAGCACATGGCAAAACTCTCCGGACAGATCGACGTACCCCTACTCCCGGAGGAGGCCTGGACGCATGCCTCCGATCTGTCGCGCTACCGAGAGTGGTTGACGATTCACCGCGTGTGGCGCAGCAAATTGCCGGAAACCCTGGAAAAGGGTGCGGTCGTCGAGTCGATCGTCGAAGTCAAGGGCATGCCCAACCGAATCAAATGGACCATCGTGCGCTACAAGCCGCCGGAAGGCATGACGCTCAATGGTGCCGGTGTCGGCGGTGTCAAAGTGAAGCTCATCGCCAAGGTTACGCCCAAGGACGACGGCGCCCTCGTGAGCTTCGACGTGCACCTCGGCGGTCCTGCGCTGTTCGGGCCGATCGGCTTGATTGTGGCTGCCGCCTTAAGAACCGACATCCAGGAATCACTACAGAACTTCGTTACCGTGTTCACACCAGCCTGAACCGGGTCTGGACCGGGCCTAACCTGCTTTGCCGCGACAGACCGTCAGTCGCGTTGGCACCACTATGACGGTGGCCAGCGCGACCGCTGCGCGTGCCGGGCGGCGAATCGGTTTCGCATCCGATTACTGTCGCAACCATGGCTCGCCCGTTGCGCCCCGGCTGGCTGGTGGCCCTATTCGCCGCAAGCGTCGCCGCTAGTACCTGGATGCCGTGGCTGACGACGGGGGTCAACGGCGGGGGCTGGGCCAATGCCATCGGGGGTGCTCACGGCAGCCTCACCCTTCCGCCAGGATTCGGCCCAGGCCAGCTTATCGTCCTGCTGTCGTCGACGCTGCTGGTGGCTGGCGCGATGGTAGGCCGCGGCCTTTCGGTGCGGGTTTCTTCGCTTGCTGCGCTGATTATTTCGCTACTGATCGTGGCGCTGACGGCGTGGTACTACCAGCTGAATGTCAATCCGCCGGTGTCGGCCGAGTACGGGCTGTACGTTGGCGCGACCAGTGCGGTGGGTGCGCTGGCATGCTCGCTGTGGGCGGTGGCAGCGGCTGCGATCGTTGGTAGGTCGCGTCGCTGAGCGCCATCGTCGACGTGACGGGGTGCCGTGACAGGATTCTCAGTCCGACGGAAACTCGTGTTTTCCTGAGGCGGAGCTGTTACCGGGTTCGTTGACCCCGAATACGAAGGGCGCGAACACTACTTCGCGGCCGTCCGGGTCGCGGTAGGTAACCGCGCCGGTCGCTTCCCAGTACGGATGCTGCTCCACCGGTTCCGCCGCCGCCTCTTGCAGCCGCGCGATGGCTTCGCGTTGTGACTGGCGGTCGGGGAAGTACAGACACAGTTGTTCGTGAGCGTCCACCGTGACGGTGTCGACTGCCTCCACGATTTCGAGGGTCAGATTAGAATTGGGCAACCCGAATATCGCGCCGTTGCTGCCGAAGCTTGCTTCAAATGTCTCGTAGAGCGGCAACCCGACCAGTTCACGGTAAAAACGCACTGTCTCTGTGAAATTGGACGAGCGGCGGCCAAACCGGATAGAGCCGATCGACGCTAGTTCCTTGGGCCAGTGCGTTTCTCTGCGCCGCTTGTTGTTGTCCACTGCCGCTCCGTTTCGCCGAGTCCGTATTCCCGCAGTGTTGCCGGCCGGCCAGCTCTACAGCCCCACCGCGTTCGGTGCCGACTCCGCGTGGTCCCAGCGACGCATCTCGGCGCCTGGAACCCACGTCGAATGTGTGCCGCTGGAAATGCGTTCCGGCAGTTGAAGTTTGCATACTGGACCGTCACCGACTCGGGCTGCGTCGAAAACCAGACAGTACGACGCGTCAGCGTTCATGTCGGTGGTAAGGGTGACCAGGTAGCCGTCATCTTCGGCGGTGCTGCCCAATCGCGGTGCCATCTGGGCCTCGCTTCCATAGACGCCGTCACCAAGTGAGTAGCGTTCAAGACCTCCGGTGAACAGATCGTGTTTGACCAGGCCGTCGAACAAGAACCAGCCCGGTTTGCCGGTCGCGGCGTAGATGTAGCGGTAGTCGCTGGTGGCGTAGTCGGCGTTGATGGTTCCGAACTCGGTGATCGACTCGGACAGTTGCTCTTCGGTCACGGTGCCGGTGACCAGGTTGAGTCGCCACCGATGTAGCCGGGTCTGCAGCCGATCCAGGGCCAGGAAGCGGAAGATCTTCTCCCACTTCGTGCTGTCGGTGCCCGTGTCGACGGGCTGGGGGCCGCCCTCGAAGAAGCCGTCCAGTACGATCTCGTCGCCGTCTTCGTAGGCGTTGGTGAAATGCAACACGTATGTTGGATCTGCTTCGAACCAACGGACATCCGCGGTTGCGCCCCGGCGGGGCAGCACTGCGAAGCGCGACGGCATGTCCGGATAAAAGCGCGGCAGGTGAGCATCGTGCTTGAGCAGCTTTGGATCCCAGAACAACGGAAAATCGTTGAGGATGGCGTAGTTTTCGGTGAACGCCATATCGTGCGGCAACCGCGGCCCTGGTAAAGGAACGTCGACGTAGTGTGCTAGCTCATTGTTCTGGTCGACGACCCCGTAACGCAGGTACGGGTCTTGTTTGCTGTAGTTGAAGAACAACAATTCGCCAGTCTTGTTGTCGACCTTGGGATGTGCTGACACACCCCAATCGGACGGGAAGTGCCCGTTCCACGTTTCCTTGCCCAGCGTGTTGGCTGAATACGGGTCAACCCGATACAGATCGCCGCACTGGTAGAAGCTGGTCAGCGCCACACCCCGATGGACGATGACATCGGTGCTGGACGCGTCCTTCATCAACCCGCGGGCGCCCCAGCCGTGCTCGCGTTTGGCCCACTGCACCGGCTCGGCCAAACCTGGCCACAGCGGTTCACCGGCTTCGTTCTCGGCCAGAAAGCCGTCGGTGCGGACAAATCGGTTGCGGTAGAAGGCTTTGCCGTCGCGGAAACCGACCACGTGCACCATGGCGTCACCGTCGAAAGGATGATAGATCGAGAACGCCGGGTGCAGCGGATTTTCGGTGTTGCGCAGATAGATGCCGTCCAGGTCGTGCGGTATCTCGCCGTCGAGCGCGGTCAGATCGTCGGCATCCCACTCCGTCGTTTGCGGTCGCCACGGACCGGTGCGGTAGGGGTGGTCGTCGTCGTCGGGCAGGGTCGACAGGAACTTGCCAACTATCTCAACATCCATCTCTGCTAGCAGCCTTTCGTGGCGCTGACAACGAAACTGACCGTGGTGGCGGTGCTGCCACCAAAGTTGAGGGTGCCAAACGTTTGTGCGCCGTCAACCTGATAATCGCCGGCGGCGCCGCTGACCTGCTTGGTCGCATCGAGCAGCATCCGCACACCGGAAGCGCCGACAGGGTGTCCGCCACCGATCAGGCCGCCGCTGGGGTTGATCGGCAGCCGTCCGCCGATCTCGATCTCACCGTTCTCGATGGCCTTCCACGATTCGCCGGGCCCGGTGAGCCCGATGTGGTCGATGGCCAGGTACTCGCTGGGGGTGAAGCAATCGTGTACTTCAAACCCGTCGAGGTCGTCGAGGGTCACGTGGGCGCGGCGCAACGCATCGAGTACCGCCGTCCGTACGTGGGGGAGCACGTGGGGGTCGGATTCACCGTGGGCCGCGCGGTCGAGTTTTTGCCGCAGACCGAGCCCGACGGTGCGATGCCCCCAGCCACGGATGCGGCCGATCGGGCGAACCGAAGGGTGATCGCGCAGATAGGCATCGTTGACCAAGATCAATCCCGCTCCGCCATCGGTCATTTGGCTGCAGTCGAACCGCCGCAGCCGGCCTTCGGTGATCGGGTTGGTCGCATCGTCATCGGTGATCGGATCGGGGACCGTCCAGCCACGAGTCTGCGCGTTGGGGTTGCGGCGCGCGTTGGCGAAATTGAGCTGGGCGATGGCCCGCAGATGGGTGTCGTCCAAACCGTACCGTCGGTCGTACTCCTCGGCGATCTCGGCGAACATCGACGGCCACAAGTAGCGCGCCTCGGCTCCTTCATGCCCGGTCCATGCGGCGGCGCCGAGATACGCGGCGCCGACGTCACCGGGCACCGTTTTCTCGAGCTCGAGCCCCACGACGAGCGCGGCGTCGTAGGTGTCCGATCGCAGGTCTGCCATCGCTGCCAGCGTGGCCACGCTGCCGGACGCGCACGCGGCTTCGTGCCGCGACGCTGGCATGTTCCACAGTTCGTCGTGGACCGTGGCGGGCATTGCCCCGAGGTGACCCTGGCTGGCGAACATCTCGCCGAAGGCGTTCGCCACGTGGATGACACCCGTCGCGGCGATGTCAGCGGCATCCACCTTGGCCGCCGTCAGCGTGCCGTCGACGACCTCGGCGGTCAGCGCCGCGAAGTCGCGGTTCTCTTTGCTGAGGTTGCGCGCGAAATCGCTTTGGTAGCCGCCGAGAATCCAGACATCGCGGTCCATAGCCGTACGCTACTACAGCCGAGGGAGTGACCCGGCGAGTAATTTCGCGGCCCGGGTGCATCACGGCGATGCGGCGAAAACAAGCGTGGTTTACGACGGAGGGGTTGCGGGCGGCGGCGGCTCCCGGATCACAACGACCGGGGGTTTGCGGCCATCCTGTTTGTCGTCGGTGGTGTCGTCGCTCCGGTTGCTACTACTGCCCGACGTCCCGCGGGCGGCCATACTCGCCAGCGCCATCCCGCTCAGCAGGCCCATCGGCATACCGTTGAGGGCACCTGGATCAACGGTGGGGCTGGCGCTGGCGCTGGGCAGCGCTTGGACGGCGAGCTGGATCTCCGGGGCGGCGGTGGTCCAGCTGTGCGGCACCGATAGCGCACCGATACCGGACGCGTGGCCGGCGCCCGCGGACACGGACACGGCGCCGCCTCGGGCGCCTAGGCCGGCCGCGGGCTCATCTGCCGGCGAATCGGCTACTCCGCTGGGCGCCGGCGCGGCGGGGCCGCTGCCGAAGAAGCCACCACCTCTGGCCGTATTCACCACCCCGAGGGCGAGATTGCCGGACGCGATGCTAGCGATGAACAGACCGATCGCGTCCAACTCGGGGTTCGGGATCAACTCAGCAACGTTTGCGAGTTGTGGGTTGAGGTTCGCAAGAATCCCGGAGAGCGCGGACGTGAGTGGGTCGGTGGCAGCGGCGGGTACCGCGGACACAGCGTCGCCGAGGGCCTGCGGGGCCAGCGCTTGCCCTGCATTCGCGGCAGCGCTCGCGGCGGCGGCTTTGGCGACCGCTGCGGCCTGATTTGCTACGCCGCCGGGTTCGGAGGTGCGCGCTGGTGGGATGAATGCCGTCAATGCCGACGCGGCAGCCGACTCCGCTTCATAGCCATACATCGCGGCCGCGTCCTGTGCCCACATCTCGGCGTACTCGGCTTGGGTGGCCGCAATGGCCGCGCTGTTTTGCCCCAGAAGGTTCGTGGCGACCAACGACATCAACCGGGCGCGGTTGGCCGCGATGACTGGCGGCGGCACCATCATCGCGAACGCTGTCTCATATGCCGCGGCGGCAATCCTGGCCTGGGTGGCCGTCTCCTTCACGTGCGCAGCGGTGGTGGCCAGCCACCCCACATAGGGTGTGGCGGCGGCTGCCATCGCTCCGGAGGCCGCGCCGATCCACGGCTCATTGATGAGTGTCGACACCACCGATCCATACGAAACTGCCGCGGAACTCATCTCGGCGGCCACGCCCTCCCAAGCGGCCGCGGCAGCGAGCAACGACTCCGGCCCCGGGCCGGAATACATCAGGCCCGAGGTAACCTCCGGAGGCAGGAGCCCGAAATCCACTGTCGGCAGTCTCCTTAGCTGGTCGCGACCTTATCGGCCGCCTAGGTTTCCCCACATGACTCGGCACTGGCCGGCACGATGGTCACGAACCAGTCATCGACCAACGCGGCCCGCATTCTCACCGCAGTACCTATCCTCTGCAAATCCCCGACCGCCATCGTCAACACTTCCGGACAGACGGTCGTATGAGACATCCCAGCACCACCTTACGCCCGTCGGGTCAAGGCTCGAGCCGATATCGGCTACATGCTACGGAAATGGCTGTTTCATAACGGAATTAGATGTCTTCGCAACGCGAGATCGGGACGGCGCCGGGTGACCACAGAACGCTTCTCCGACTTCCGGTCTGGGTTGTGGCCGGTTGGATTCCGTGACGGGCGGTATGGAGAGTTTCGCCACGGTATCGATTCGCATTTCGTACCGTGTATCGGTAGTGGCGGGCCGGCCCGCCCAGGCGTTTCTTCGGACGACATGCCCTCTGACCTGGCGGTTGGCGGGTTGTCGGGCACCGGCCCAGAGCACGCAGTACCCGCTCATGTTAGACAGAAACAACGACGCGGTGCCTCCGAACGAGCCGCGGTGAGAAGGAAGTGTGATGGCGTTGCCTGAAATTCGCGAGAAGGACCACGGCGGTGCCAACGCCCTTGTCCGGGCCTCGCGCAGTGTTAAGCCGGCGGTGTTCGTTCCCGCATCACTGGTGATCATCGGGATGATCATCGTTTCTGTTGTGTACTCGCATACCGCTGAGAATGCGTTCGTCCGGTTGAACGCCGCGATCACGAGCGGTGTTGGCTGGTGGTACATCCTGGTCGCCACGGGGTTTGTGGTATTCGCGCTGTACTGCGGTTTTTCGCAGGTTGGCACCATTAGGCTCGGCCGCGACGATGAGCAGCCCGAGTTCGGTTTCTGGCCCTGGCTGGCAATGTTGTTCAGTGCGGGTATGGGTATCGGTTTGGTCTTCTACAGTGTGGCCGAGCCGTTGAGTCACTATGTGCATCCACCGATGTCGCGAGGTGTGCCCGCGCTCACTGACGCAGCGGCCAAACAGGCGCTGGCGTTGACGATGTTTCACTGGGGTTTGCACGCCTGGGCGATCTACGTGGTCGTCGGTCTCGGGATGGCGTACATGACCTATCGTCGGGGCCGCCCCCTTTCGGTGCGGTGGTTGTTGGAGCCAGTCCTCGGTAGGCGCCGCGTGGAAGGTGTGTTCGGGTATGCTGTCGACGTAATCGCTGCCGTCGGAACACTTTTCGGTGTCGCCACCTCGCTGGGCTTCGGCATTACCCAGATCGCTTCCGGCTTGGAATATCTCGGCTGGATCCAGGTGAACAACTGGTGGATGGTCGGCATGATCGCTGCCATCACCGCCTGCGCTACTGCCTCGGTAGTCAGTGGAGTCAGCCGGGGGCTGAAGTGGTTATCGAATATCAACATGGTGCTCGCGGGGGTGTTGGCGCTCTTCGTGTTGTCGATCGGGCCGACCCTGTTCTTGCTCCAGTCGTGGGTGCAGAACTTGGGAGGCTACGTCCAATCGCTACCGGAGCTCATGTTGCGCACCGCGCCGTTCTCCGACGACGGCTGGCTCGGCGACTGGACGATCTTCTACTGGGGTTGGTGGATCAGTTGGGCTCCGTTTGTCGGGATGTTTATCGCACGGATTTCCCGTGGGCGGACGATCCGTGAGTTCATCGGTGCTGTACTGCTGGTTCCCACCTTGATCGCCTCGCTCTGGTTCACATTCTTCGGTGACTCGGCGGTGTTGCGGCAGCGCAATCACGGCGACATGCTCACCGACGGTGCGGTGGACGCCAATACTTCGCTGTTCCAGCTACTCGACGATCTGCCGATACCGGTAGTCACCAGTCTTCTCGCGGTCGTGGTGATCGTGTTCTTCTTCGTCACGTCGTCGGACTCCGGGTCGCTGGTCATCGATATCTTGTCAACGGGCGGTGACCTAGACCCGCCGAAGCTCACCCGGGTGTATTGGGCGGTCCTGCAGGGGGTGGCGGCCGCGGTCCTGCTGCTGGTTGGCGGGGCCGGTTCGCTGCTTGCCTTGCGGACCGCCGCCATTGCCACCGCCCTGCCGTTCTCGATCGTCATGGTGGTGGCGTGCTATGCCATGACAAGGGCATTCCACTTCGATCTGGCCACCACACCTCGGCTCCTGCACGTCACAGTGCCCGACGGGATTAGCGCCGGAGGCCGACAACGGCACGATATGTCGGCGACCCTGGCGGGGCTCATTGCGGTCCGCGATGTCGACAGCGGTGCGTATGAGGTGCACCCTGACACCGGCGCTCTCACGGTCAATACTCCGCCAGATCCCTTGGGAGAACATGTTTTTGACACCAACTAGCGCGAATTTGCGGCACTAGAGGCCAAGGCAATCCGTTCGCCCGGGCCAGCGGCTACGCTCCGTTGGATCCGTTTTGACCGAACAACGTTCCGCCGGTGCCGCCGGTGCCGCCAGGCCCACCGTTGTCGCCGCGACCGCCGTCACCGCCATTGCCGATCAACTGGGCGTTGCCACCATTGCCGCCGGCAGCGCCGAGGGCGAGGGTGCTGACGCCGGCCGCACCGCCATCCCCGCCGTTGCCGATGAGGGCGGCGGTGCCGCCGTCGCCGCCGGTTCCGCCGGCGTCATCTTGGGATGATCCGCCGGATCCGCCGGCGCCGCCGGTGCCGAACAGTTGCGCGCCGGTGCCGCCGTGACCGCCGTTGCTGCCGGCAACCCCAAGGCCGGCGGCGCCGGTGCCGCCGGCTCCGCCGTTGCCGATCAGCCCGACCGCGTTGCCGCCGTTACCACCGAGCCCGGGACTGCCGTCGGCCCGAACGGCGTTGCCGCCGTCACCACCGTTGCCGATCAGGGTCCCGCCGGTGCCCCCGGCTCCACCGTTGCTCACGTCACCAGCCCAGCCGCCATCACCGCCGTTGCCGAACAGCCCGATCGCGTTTCCGCCGTTGCCGGCCGTGGTCATGAAGTTGCCGGCACCGCCGTTGCCGCCGTTGCCGGCCAGCAGGCCGCCATTGCCGCCGTTGCCGGTGAGTCCACCGCCAGGTATGTTGTTGCCTTGGAAGCCGCCGTTGCCGCCGTTGCCGATCAGCCGAGCATCACCACCGGAGCCAGAGTTGGCGCCGCCGCCCAGCCAGCTGAGGCCACCGTTGCCTCCGTGGCCGTACAACAACCCGCCGACCCCGCCTTGCGCACCGCTACCGCCGACGAAGGCATCGCTGACTCCGCCGGCTCCGCCGTCGCCGCCGTTGCCGAACCACCCGATGGCGACTCCGCCGGCCCCACCTGAGCCTCCGGCACCGCCACTGCCGAACCCGCCGATTCCGCCGGCGCCGCCGTTGCCGAAGAGCCACCCGCCGGACCCGCCGGCCCCGCCGGCCAAGCCGACGGCAGCAGGCCCTCCGGTCCCCCCGTTGCCGCCATTTCCGATTAACCCCGCGGCGCCGCCAGCCCCGCCAGCCTGGCCAGCCAGACCATTCCCGCCGTTGCCGCCGTCGCCGTACAGCAGCCCGCCGGGCCCGCCGGCTTGTCCCGGAGCGCCATCGGCGCCGTCACCGATCAACGGGCGACCGAGCAACGCCTCGAACGGCGCATTCACCACGTCCAGCGGATCCCCGGATAGCGTGCCGCCCTGCCCGTTAGCCCCGTTGGGTCCTCCGGAGTTGCCTAGCCCGCCGATTCCGCCGTCGCCGATCAACTGGGCGTCGCCGCCATTACCGCCGGCGCCCGGGTCACCGAGCAAGCTGGCGCCGGCCGCGCCGCCGTTTCCGCCGTTGCCGATCAGCGCCGCCCGGCCACCGATCCCGCCGGTGCCGCCGTTGTTAGGGTTGGAACCGCCGGATCCGCCCGCCCCACCGTTGCCGAATAGTTGGCCGCCGTTGCCACCGTTGCCGCCGGTTCCGCCAACGACGGCGCCGGGCGCACCGGCCCCGCCGGCTCCGCCGCTGCCGATCAGCCCGAGCGCGTTGCCACCATTGCCCCCGGCACCGTCATTTCGCACCGCATCGCCACCGGAGCCGCCATTGCCAATCAGCGTCCCGCCCGCTCCACCGGACCCACCGTCGGTATTGTCGCCACCCCAGCCGCCGTCACCGCCATGGCCGAACAGCCCCGCATTGCCGCCGTTGCCGGCCGTAGTCGCAATACCGCCGGCGCCGCCGTCACCGCCGTGACCGAATAGCCACCCGCCGTTGCCACCGTCACCGGCGACCCCACCGCCGCCTCCGGTATTGCCTTGATAGCCACCATTGCCACCGTTGCCAATCAGCCGAGCATCGCCGCCGGCCCCAGCGTCACCGCCGCCCTCCCAGGTGAGACCACCATTGCCGCCGTTGCCGTAGACCAAACCACCGACCCCGCCGGCCCCACCGGCTCCGTCAGCCGTAGGCCCTGTCCCGCCAGCCCCGCCGTCGCCGCCGTGGCCAAACAGCCCGACTGCGGCGCCGCCCGCGCCGCCGGTGCCGCCGGTCCCTCCGACACCACTGCCGAGTCCGCCGGATCCCCCGTTGCCGCCGTTGCCGAACAACCACCCACCGGCCCCACCAGCGCCACCCGCGAAGCCGGTGGCGCCGGGACCGCCGATGCCCCCATTGCCTCCATTGCCGATTAACCCCGCAGCCCCGCCGGCCCCACCGGCCTGACCGGGCAACCCGTTGCCACCATTGCCGCCGTTGCCGTACAACAAACCGCCCGGCCCACCGGCCTGCCCCGGCGCACCAGGTGCACCGTCACCGATCAGCGGGCGCCCCAACAGCGCCTGCGTGGGTGCGTTCACGAACTCCAGGGCAGCTGCCATCGGTGACGCATTCGCCGCCTCAGCAAACGCATACGATGCCGTGCTTGCGCTCATGGTCTGTACAAACTGTTCATGAAATAACGCAGCGTGTGCACTGACCGTCCGATACGCCTGACCGTGGGCGTCAAACAACGCGGCAACAGCCACCGAGACCTCATCCGCACCGGCCGCTAATACTGCCGTCGTGGGGACCGCGGCCGTCGCATTTGCCGCGCCAATCGAGGATCCGATAGTGGCTAAATCGGCTGCGGCCGCCGCAACTAAGTCGGTTGCCGCTACTACAAATGCCATCACATTCTCCTCGCATCACTTCTCGCTGTCGGCGACCCGCTGCTGGCGGACCGCCGTACGGTCCGCGTATCGAACATAGCGATGGGCGGCCGTCGTGTACATCAGTTTGGATCAAGTGGCCCAACTAAATTGGTCGCTTTCCGAGAAATTGGCACGTGGTGGCGCCTTGCGGGTGTGGCGTCGCGTGATCGGTCTTGCGGTACGAGCTCAAATCTGGTAAATGTTCTTTCCAGATATCGGGAGACACCACCCAGACGGTTGCTCGGTGGCGTGATGCAGCTATTCCCTTTGGGGTTAGTTGTGAACGCGGTGACTGCTGCGGTGCGGATTATGCTCGTGGGTGTTGGGCATTGTGTCAATGGCGTCAGAACCGCCGTAATTCCGCTGTTGTTCATCGGATACCTGCAATTGGGTGCGATACTGGAAATCCTGACGTGTACAGCACGGTGCACCTGTCTTTGATCACGCTGGAGGATGAACGTGCAGCCTGGCGATCCGGGATGGAGCAAACCGATCGAAGCGGTCCGATTGTTCCTCCGCGGCCACACGTTGCGCACCGCAGTGCCAACGGCGGCGGTTGTCGGAACCGTGCTGTGCGCGGTGAATCAAGGTGCGATCCTCATCGGCGGCCAGGTCACCGCGGGCACGTGGGTGCGCATATCGATCAACTACTTGGTGCCGTTCATCGTGGCCAGCATCGGCTATCTGGGCGCACACCACCGTCCGCGCCGCCGCCCCCACGGCAGCGACCCGGCGTCCGGAACCTCAGGACACTGATTCTGGCTGGTTAGTTGATCCGAGCCCATGGCCAATGTCACCGCTGGCCGTCACACTGGGGGCATGACTGTTCCGAATCCGGCGGTGTGGCTGACGCTGCAGGCGATAGACGCTCCGAAGTTGATCGACTACTACGTCGAAACGTTCGGATTTGTCGTGGCGGCTCGCTACGGGGATGGCGACATCGTCGACCACGCGCAACTGAATTGGCCTGACGGAGTCGGCGGCATCATGCTGGGCAGCCACAAACCCGGTGCGGACTGGTGTCGCCAGCCTGGAACAGCGGGCGGGTACGTGGTCACGAGCGACGTGGATGCCCTCTACCAGCGGGTGCTGAACGGCAACGCGGACATCATCCGGCCTCTGGCCGAAACCGCTTATGGCTCAAGAGAATTCGCTGTCCGTGATCCGGAGGGCAACCTGTGGGCCTTTGGCAGCTACACCGGAGAACCGTTGCCGGCCTGACCGTGTCGGCGACGAGCCGGGGATTCGCCGACGGGGATGCTTGCGTCGAGAGCAGGAGACGGATGTCGTGGATGGGCTGAGCGTGCTGATCGCCGGCGCCACTGGCTTTGTCGGTAGCGAGTTGGTCCGTTATCTGGGGCAGACGCGCCGGGACGTCCGGATTCGCGCTTTGACGCGCTACCCCGAGTCCGAAGCGGCGCGGCGGGTTGCCGCGCCTGCGACCGTCACGCTGGTCAAGGGGGACTTCGCTGACCGATCCTCCCTCGAAGCTGCCGCGGCGGGTGTGGATCGTGCCTACTTCGCCTGTAACAACGTTGCGGATCAACGCCGCTACGAGTGCGATTTCATCGACGTCTGCCGCGAGATGCGCGTGGGTCGCCTAGTCAAGCTCTCGATGCTGCCCTGGTTCTGTCGGCCGGATGTCCGAGGACACGGCGCGACGCACTACCACATCGCCCGTCATCTGCACGCGTCTGGAATGCCGAATGTGGTTGTCCAAGCGGGATACTTCTTCCAGAGTCTTTTCTACTTCGCGCGGCCGATTCGGGAGGAGGGCATCCTTCCGCAGCTTCTTGGCGACGCAAAGCCGACATTCGTAGACACACGTGATGTGGCCCAGTACGCGGCAGCGCTTCTGACCTGTAGTGACGATATGTTCGCCGCGTTCGATGGGCGTGACGTCGTTGTTGTCGGCGCAGAAGATCTTGGCGGGGAAGATATCGCGGCGGCGTTTGGTCGCGCGGGCATTGACGTTCGCTACGAGAGGGTGGCTCCGCAGGAGTTTCGGACCGGACTCGTTTGCGATGGTGTTCGCGAAGACGTGGCGGCCAACATCACTGCGATCCACACCTACTTGTACGAAGGCTCCGCCGACGTATCGAACCAGGCGACGACTTCGGAATTGGCCAACCTGCCGGACGTACCCGCTCAACCCCGTCGCTTCGCCGACTTTGTGGCCGAGGCGGCGGCTGCGTTCAGCCGGGACCAGTAGTGTGAGGTGATGTCACCAGGGCTCCGCGACCGGGCCTTGAATTCCGTTTTCTCTTAACCGCTCATCCCGTAGCGGCGTCGGGGACAGCACCGGGGTGGTCCTTGCAGGTGCGGTCCGGTTGGAGCAGGCCCAGGGTGGATTCCGGGAGGTAACGCGGGTCTAGGCGATCCGCAGGGCGATGTAGTCGTCGATGGGTGTCACGTTGACACTGGACAAGTCGGTGACGACCACGTCGGCGTCGGCCACTTCGGTTGCTTGATGGGTGGTCGTGACGGCCAGAACCCGCGCTCCTGCAGCACGGCCGGCGCTGATGCCCGCGGGAGCGTCCTCGATGACCAGACATTGCTGTGCCTCAACGCCCAGGGCTGCGGCTGCTTTGAGGTAGCCTTCCGGGCTTGGCTTGCCGGTCACCACGTCTTCTGCGCTGATCATCAACTCTGGAGCAGGAAGCTGTGCCGCTGCCAATCGAGCAGTCATCAACGATCGCCCTCCGGAGGTCACTGCGGCCCATTGTCCGCGCGGCAGACCATCGAGGAACCTGCGTGTCCCGGGCAGTGCCACAACACCATCGAGGTCACCTAGCTCCAAGGCGAGTTCGCGGGCCACCGCCGCAGCTTGCTGCTGTGGTGCGATGAATTGCGCGGCGACGTCGGCGCTCCGTCGACCGTGACAGATCCTCAGCACCTCTTCGGCATCGACGCCATATTCGCTGGCCCAGGTACGCCAGGACCGTTCCACCGCGGCAGCCGAGTCGATCAAGGTGCCGTCGATGTCAACCAGGACCGCCTTGCAGCACAACATCATCGACAACACAGTAGAGGTGGGGCAGTCGCACCCGTAGGTGTGTCGCTAACGATTGTCTGTGAGATACCTGGGGCCGGCAGGTGCTTCGGGAGGGCGGTCGAGTCGAACAGACACCTCCACGCAGCCTACGGCGCACTCACCCAACTTAATTCGTCCTGCAATGAACCACGACCCCACAAAGCCAAGCCGCATAGTGACTGGACCACCAACCGGGTCCCCCTCACCACTGTATTCCTGTCTGAGATGCAGCACCGCGAGACTTTCAACGAGGTCGAGCTTGGCGTGCTGCTTGGTGCCGCTGCGCTCTACGACTGCTGAGATACGGCGAACTCGCCATTCGCCGAGTTGCACTGAAAGATAATTGGAAAGACGACCGGTGAACTGCGTTCGCACGTGAATTCGGCGATGTCTTGCCGCTTCTCGCCTGAGAGGTCGTACGCCTCAGCGATATAGCCGGCGTCGGTACAACTGATGTTGCCGAAGATCTGGATCTGGTAACCGTCCTGCGGCGGGCACTGCCTACCCTCGGGCGCTGCGTGGGCCGGTGCGATTATGGTGGCACCGTGGCCAGTCGCAACGATGCCACCGAGAAAGAACAACAATGTCGCGGACAATAGTGTCGCATTGAAGCGCATGGACTGACGCTAGCACCGGCTTTGCCCGACCGCACCTAATGCACCAGGGGTCCGCGCTTCAGTACGCCGTTTTTCGTCCGGTCGTCGAGCTGCGCCATCACGCATCGCTACGTGATCTCTTCTGGCGGAGCGGTTTCCTCGTCGAGACCTTGTAAATCGAGTTGCATCCAAGCGACGTCGTGCCACGCGTTCATTTTCCATCCGACGCGCCGGTAGAGGCCAGCGTGCTCGAAACCGAAGGCCCGGTGAAACGCGTTGCTCGCCTCATTGGGCTGCGTGATTCCGGCGAATGCACGACGGTAGCCCCGTTCGGTGAGCCGGCCCAGCAGTTCCCCGTACAGGATGCTTCCGCCCCCACTACGGCGACGATCTGCCGCCATATACACGCTGGTCTCAACAGACCACCGATACGCAGCGCGCGGGTTGAGTTCATGCGCATAGGCGTATCCCACTATCACGCCAGAGACGTCGAGCACCAGCCATTCGTGGGCCTGGCGAGCGGCGACTATCCGGGCCGCCATTTCCTGCTCTCCCGGAACTTCGGTTTCGAACGTGATCACGCTGTCGCGAACATAAGGAGCGTAGATAGCAGCACACGCCGATGCATCCTGCAACCGCGCCGGACGCGCTTGGCTGCTCGAAGTGAGGTCGCCCGCGGAAACCATGCCCCATTTTTTCACGAGGCCTCGGGATGGGCTTGCTTCACTCGTGAGAGCGCTCGACGTGCCGCCGGCGGCCAACTGGTACAAGAATCACCGGCGCGAGGAGTGGATCAATACCGAAGCTGGCGAACCGCGGTGTCGTCAACACGCGGTGGCCTAGCTGCCGTATCCGGGTCCGTGACGTCATCAGCCCAAGAATGTATCTGCCCCGGAACAAGTTTCTGGGCAACCCATAAAGCTTGCTGTCTAGATGAAGCCCGACGTTGGCGGTCAGTTTTTATCAGGACTTCGTTCGATAGGTCAAGCGCATTGGGTGTAGTAGCGCAGTAGCGCGGTGGTGGGTCGCCGCTGGTAGTACATGGCTGCGGCGTAGGTTCCGTCGAAACCTGAGAAAGCTACGAGGGTGGGTCTACATCCACGGCCAATCGAGTATCGCCGATTGAACGTGCGCGTGCTAGAGAGATCGACCAGTCGTTCGCTGCTGCGGGGTGTTCCCCGTAAATGGGTCCAGCTTGTTTGAGACACTCAACGCCGAAATGAAGACATCTCCGTTTGCCGACGCCGCCAAGGCGCGGGAATGGATCGTTGCGGACTAGAACCGACTTGACGGATCGTCGCGACTATTTTCTGGCTGATCTTCTGTTCAGCAATGCATTTCGTCCGCAGTCCCCGGAGTGGCGGATCCGCGAAGCGGGTTTTCAACGCTGGTCGGCGGAAGTTCGCGATGTTTGCCGTACTTATGAGCAGACCAATACCACTCCCAGCTAACGCTGGCCGTTCTCTCAGGTAACGGTTATGTAAAGTTGCGATACCGTGTCGCAAGCGCTGCGAAGGCAACTTTCCCTTGTGGTGGGCAAGCACTGGGTCGGACGGTTCCACAGCAGCGCGGTCGCCTGATCGCGATTTCCGCTAGTGCGCTAGCGATTTGGACGCAAAGTAGCGTTCGCCCACTTCATCATCAGAGTTTGACTCGAGTGCATGAGTCTTGAACAGACCGGGAGACATAGTGCAGATTTCGGCTGCTGATGCTCCGCCGTTGGCGGGCAAGCGCGCGAGCACCATTGCGGTGGCGTTGATTGCTGCCTTCATGGCGTATCTGGACGCGACGATCCTGATCGTTGCATTTCCTAGTGTTTCCATGAGCTTTCCTCACACGCCTTTGTCGAGGCTGTCATGGGTGCTGGATGCGTACTACATCGTGTTCGCCGCGTTGTTGGTGCCTGCGGGCCGGTTCGCGGATCTGTATGGGCGCCGTCGGATTTTCGCCGTTGGGGTCGCTTTGTTCGTTGCCTCGTCGGCGGCGTGCGCGGCGGCGGGCTCGGTCGGGGTCTTGATCACCGCCAGGGTGTTTCAGGCCGCAGGCGCAGCGGGGCTGAACGCGGCTTCGCTTGCGCTGCTGTTGCCCCACTTTGGGCGGAGTTCACGCGCGACGGCGGTGTCCCTGTGGGGTGGGGCTGCAGCGTTGGCCGCAACGGTAGGCCCGGTGTTCGGCGGGTTGCTGGTGCACCACGCGAACTGGCGGTGGATCTTCCTGGTCAACGTGCCCATTGGGCTGGCTGTGCTGCTGATGTTGCGGGGTGTGGGCGAGGCCAAGAACCGTGACGCGGGGATTTTGATCGATGTCCCGACCATGATCGGGGTGTCGGCAGGTATCGCGGCATTGACTACCGGAGTCATCGAGGGCGGCAACTGGGGGTGGACGGATCTGCGAACCCTGCTGTGCCTGTTGGTCGGTGGGGTTGCTCTGCTGTTCGCGGCCGACTGGACGATCCGGCGCCGCGATGGCATCAGCGAGCATGCGGTGGCCGGAATCGACCGCAAGCCGCTGTTGTTGTCCAACGTCGGGACGCTGCTGTTCGGGTTCTCGTTTTATGGCTTGATGCTGGCGCTGGTCTTGTTCGTCACGGTGCACTGGCACTACACCAGCCTGCAGGCCGGGCTGGTGTTGACCCCGGCCGCCCTGACGACTGCGCTAGTGGCCTTACCGGCGGGCAAGGTGGCCGATCGCGTGGGCCACCGAGTGCCGATACTTCCGGGGGGCGTGCTGTTTTTCCTAGGCACCTTGTGGTTGGCCGCCCATGTCGACAGCACCTCGGGATTTTTCGCCAACCTCTTGCCCGCAGTCTTGTTGACCGGCGCGGGCATCGGCATGGTCGGTCCGACCCTCGCCGGCGCGTCGGTGGAGTCCATGCCGGACAAATACTTCGGCACCGCCAACTCGCTCAACTCGGCCTCGCGGCAATTCGGCGCAGCGCTGGGCACCGCCACCGTCATCGCCATCGTGAGCCAAGGCCACAGCCTCAGTTCCACTCACTTCCACGCGATCTGGCTCATCCTGGGCATCGTGGCCCTGCTGAGCATGCCGTTCGCGATTTCCTTGACAAGGTCCACTGACGCTGTGCCCGAGAACAATCAGATGCACTCGGCACAGTAATTACCAACGGCTAGACGGACCAATTGATTTCAGGCTAGGAGCACTAAATGACGCTAACTCTGGACAACACTCGAGAGGTACTGGACGACGACCGCCGGCAGCCCACGATCATTGAGCTGCTCCGGGAAAACGCACGACGACGTCCGAACGACGTGGCGTATACGTTTGTCGACTACGAGGCTGATTTCAATGGCATCAGCGAGTCGTTGACGTGGTCGGAGCTACTCGACCGGGCGCGACAGGTGGCGGACAGTCTGGCTGAGTGCGGCTCGCCGGGTGATCGCGCGGTCGTTCTGGCCCAGCAGAGTCTGGAATACGTCGTCGGGATGCTGGGCGCAATGCTGGCTGGATTCATCGCCGTTCCGCTGCCAACGCCGTACCCGGGCCAGGGAAATGATGCTCTGCTCGGGACGATACGCAACTGCAATCCGGTTGCGTTGCTCACCCGGTCTGTGGACGCGGACGTGTGCGTTGAACTCGCGAACGCCGCAACCAAGGTGCTTCCCTCAGCCAGGTTGAGGGTTATCGAGATCGACAGCCTGGCGTTCGAGTCGATCACGTCGACTCGGCTCTGCGATGCAGAGCAGTTGCCTGATACCGGCAACTTGTCGAAACCCGCATATTTGCAGTACACGTCAGGCTCGACTAGCCAGCCGTCCGGCGCGATCATCACTCATAGCAACATCGTGGCCAATGTCGCTCAAATTGTGCGCGACCACTTTGAAGCGGCCGAAGGTGCGGAAAAGGACTTCACCGTAGTCTCCTGGCTGCCGTTTTATCATGACATGGGCCTGATTGTCGGGGTGTTGTTGCCCATCTATATGTGCCGCCCAGCGGTACTGATGACTCCGGTGGCCTTTGTGCAGAGCCCAATACGGTGGATCAAGCACCTGGCTGCAAGCAAACGGGTTTACACGGCCGCGCCAAATTTTGCCTACGATCTGGTGGCTAAGAGGGTCAAGGAGACGGACCTGATCGGTCTCAGGCTGGACGACGTGTGCGTGATGATCAATGGCGCCGAACGGGTCCAAGCCAGAACGATTCGCCAGTTTTCCGAACTGCTGGCGCCAATCGGCCTTCCGGGCACCGCGATGCGGCCCTCCTACGGATTGGCAGAGGCGACGGTCTATGTGGTGACCTCCGATGGTCACCGGCCACCAGTGACGGAGTCCTTTCACCAAGACAAGTTGTCTGCGGGCTATGCGCAGACGTGTGATCGGGATGAGGAGGATTGCGTTGAGCTCACCAGCTGCGGCGCGCCGCGGTCGTCCGATGTCATCGTTGTAGACCCGGAGTTCCGGGTCGAGGTGCTGGCTGGACAGGTTGGCGAGGTCTGGGCCAGCGGCGATCACATCGCGGCGGGTTATTGGGGGAACGCGGAGCGGACCGAGCAGGTATTCGGCGCGCAGCTATCCGATCCTGCGCCCGGCACTCCGCGAGGTCCCTGGCTGCGCACTGGCGATCTGGGTTTCATCTTCGACGGTGAGTTGTTTATTGCTGGTCGGATCAAGGACCTGCTGATCATCGATGGGCGCAACCACTACCCGGATGACATTGAGGAAACCGTTCGCGCGGTAACGAAAAGCCAAGGCAGAGTGGCAGCCGTGTCAGTTCCTGGGGCCACAACGGAAATGTTGGTCATCATCGCCGAAGTCAAAGACCACACGGATGCGGCTGTGCTTGAGACCAACTGCAAGAACGTGGTCGGCGCGATTTCTGCGCGGCATTCGGCTGGAGTTGCCGATGTAGTTTGGGTTCCATCGGGCTCTCTGCCCACGACAACCAGCGGCAAGGTGCGTCGAGCAGAAAGTGCCCGCATGTATCAGGAGGGCCGGTTCAGGTTCGTCGATGGTACTGAAAGATGAGTGCTGGTTTCGACGAGGCGGGCCTTCGTAACTGGTTACTCGCCTATCTGGCTGACTTCCTTGAATGCGAGCTGGAAACCCTTGATTCGAGCACCCCGATTCGTGAACTCGGTCTTGGATCAAAAGATGCGGTGGCGCTGGTCGGTGAGCTATCTCAGTTGCTGGAACGCAACGTTTCGCCGGTTGAATTCTGGCAGTATCCGACGGTTGATGCGTTGTCGCGTTACCTGGCCGGTGCCCCGGGCGCGGAGAGCGATCAGTTAGCGCCGGAACTGGCAAGGGGTCCGGAGCGGACGCCAACGGACGGCGATATTGCGGTGATCGGGTTGGGGTTACGGTTCCCCGGCGGCATCGACAGCCTGGACTCGTATTGGGAGTTTTTGCAGGAGGGGCGCAGCGCGGTAGGCGAAGTGCCGTTGGAACGGGGTGGCTGGTTCGAGGCGGGCCTGGTACAGGACGCTGGACGGTGGGGGTCGTTTCTGGGCGATGTCGATTCATTCGACGCGGATTTCTTTGGGATCACCCCCAGCGAGGCGGCTGCTATGGATCCCCAGCAGAGAATTCTGCTGGAGGTAGTCTACGAAGCCCTGGAGAACTCCGGGATTCTGCCAGATTCGTTGGTTGATTCGCCGACGGGCGTGTTCGTTGGTGCGAGTTCCGGCGAGTACGCGGGGATCGCGTCGCGAGATCCGGACAAGGTGAACATCTGGCGTAACACGGGTTTGGCGCCGAGCATCATCGCCAATCGGGTGTCATACATTTTTGGATTGCGCGGCCCGTCGATGACTGTGGCCACGGCGTGTTCATCGTCGTTGGTGGCCGTACACCTAGCGTGTCAGAACTTGCGATCCGGCGAGTCGAACCTGGCGTTGGCGGCCGGGGTGAATCTTCTACTCTCCCCGGCGACGACACGGGGATTTGAGCTGCTTGAGGCCTTATCGCGGTCTGGGCAGTGCCATTCGTTTGACGCGTCGGCTGATGGTTACGTGCGCGGCGAGGGTGCCGGGGTCGTTGTCCTTAAGCGGCTCGACGACGCGATTTGTGATGGTGATCGGGTACTGGCGGTGGTTCGCGGGTCTGCGCTGAATCAGGATGGCCGCTCAAATGGCCTGACGGCACCAAATCCATCCGCCCAGATGGCTGTGTTGCGGGCGGCGTGTGCATCTGCGGGGGTCAAACCGCAGCAAGTGGATTTTGTCGAGGCGCACGGCACCGGAACGGTATTGGGTGACCCGATTGAGGCTCGGGCGTTGGGGCAGGTGCTCGGGCGCGGTCGGGCGGTGGATAACCCGTTGCTGTTGGGCGCGGTCAAATCGAATCTGGGGCATCTGGAGGTTGCGGCCGGGCTTGCCGGTTTCGCCAAGGTGGTATGTGCCTTGCAGCACGGCGTCATCCCGGCGAACTTCCGATATGAGACCCCCAACCCTCAGATTGACTTTCCCGGGATGCGCCTGAAGGTTGTGGACGAGTCAACCGAGTGGCCCCATGACGGGACGAACCGCCCAAGGCTGGCCGGAGTGTCGTCGTTCGGCTTCGGCGGCACCAACGCGCATGTGATTGTGGAGTCTGCACCGGCAGCTGGCTGCGGTGCGCAGCGAATACCCTCTCGAGCTGACGGTTTCGATGGTGCTGATGGTGCCCCGTGGTCGTCGGGCGCGATGCCGTGGGTGGTGTCGGCTAAGTCGGCTGATGGGTTGGTTGCTCAGGCTGGTCGGCTTGCTGGGTATGTGGGTGCTTGTCCGGATTTGGGTGTCGCCGATGTGGGGTATTCGTTGGTGTCGACTCGGGCGGTGTTTGATCACCGTGCGGTGGTGGTGGGGCGTAGCCGTGAGGAATTGGTCAGTGGTTTGGCTGATGTCGCGGCGGGGCGGCCGAATGTTGCGGTGGTTAGTGGGCAGGCGCGTCGGGTCGGTAAGACGGTGTTGGTGTTTCCGGGTCAGGGCGGGCAGTGGTTGGGGATGGGTCAGCAGTTGTATCGGGAGTCACCGGTTTTTGCTGAGGCGATGGATGCTTGTGAGCGGGCGTTGGCGCCGTTTGTGCAGTGGTCGTTGGTTGATGTGGTGTGTGGGGTGTCGGGGGCGCCGGGGCTGGATCGGGTTGATGTGGTTCAGCCGGTGTTGTGGGCGGTGATGGTGTCGTTGGCTCGGGTGTGGGCTTCGGTGGGGGTTATTCCGGATGCGGTGATTGGTCATTCCCAGGGTGAGATTGCTGCGGCGTGTGTGGCTGGTGCGTTGTCGTTGGCTGAGGGCGCCAAGGTCGTGGCGTTGCGGAGTCAGGCGTTGGTGCGGTTGGCGGGTTCAGGTGCTATGGCCGCGATCGGGGTGGGTCGTGAGCGGGTGGCGGAGTTGATCGGTGAGTTTGGTGATCGGCTCAGTGTTGCGGTGGTTAATGCGCCGGGTTCGGTGGTGGTTTCTGGTGATGTTGATGCCGTGGAGCAGGTGGTGGGTCGTTGTGATGTGGCCGGTGTGTGGTGTCGGCGCATTGATGTTGACTATGCCTCTCATTGCGCGCAGGTGGAGGCGATTAAGTCCGATGTGATTGGTGGGTTGGGTGATATCTGTGCGCGCAGCGCGCCGGTGGCGTTTTTCTCCACGCTGTCTGGTGAGGTGATGGATACCGCTGGGTTGGATGCTGATTATTGGTTTGAGAACTTGCGGCGCACTGTTGATTTCGCATCAGCGGTAGATAGTGCGCACGCTAGCGGGCATACGGTGTTTGTTGAGGTCAGTCCTCATGCGGTGTTGTTGGCCGCGATTGAGGAGTGTTTGGAAGCGCGGGGCGCTGGCGGTGGGGCCGGGGGCCAGGATGTGGTGGTGCCCTCGTTGGGTCGCGATGACGGCGGGTTGGACCGGATGTTGCGTTCTATCGCTTTTGCTTACGCCGGTGGTGTTGGAGTCGACTGGTCTGCGGTGTTCGAAGGGTCCGGGGCCCAGCGGGTTGGGTTGCCGACGTATGCGTTTCAGCGGCAGCGGTTCTGGTTGGACAGTAGCCGGGAGATCGGTGATCTGGCTGGTGCGGGCATCGGGGGCGCGGCTCATCAGATGCTCAGTGCGGTGATCGAGGATCCTGGTAGCGGGTCGGTGGTGCTTACCGGGCGGCTTTCGGTGGCTACCCATCCGTGGTTGGTCGGCCATCAGGTTGGCGGGGTGTTGATTGTGCCCGGTACTGGCCTGGTGGAGATGGTGTTGCGTGCGGCTGATGCCGTTGGCTGCGAGGGCATCGAGCAGGTAGTCGTGATGGTGCCGCTGGTGATTCCGGGTGAGCTGGGTGTTGATGTGCGGATTCAAGTAAGCCCGCCGCATCCTGACGGTACTCGTGAGGTGGCGCTGTATTCGCGTATCGACCGCGAGGGCGCCGACTGGGTGCTACACGCCCAGGGCAGTATCGGTGATGTGGGCAGCGCCCCGGAGGTTTCCCAGTTGCAAACCTGGCCGCCGCGGGGTGCTGAGCGCTTGGACACCAGTGACCTGTATCCGCGGCTGGCTGAGGTCGGCTATGAATACGGCCCGGAATTCGTTGGTGTGCAAGCAGCCTGGAAACGCGGTGAGGAGATCTTCGCCGAGGTAGCGATCCCGGAGGCCGCTCACACCCGGGCAGATGATGTGTGTATTCACCCGATTCTGCTTGACGTCGCGCTGCACGCCGCACTTTTTGATGAACTCGACGGCCTGGGCGAGGGCAAACTACGGCTGCCCTTCGCCGGTCGCGGCGTGCGGGTGTGGTCACGCGGTGCGCGGGCAGCCCGCGTGCATGTCAAGCCTTTAGGCAACGGCGAGAGCGCCGTGCAGCTCAGCGATCACACCGGCGCGCTGTTGGTTTCGGTGGAGTCGTTGGCTATTCGTGCTGTCAGTGTTGAGCAGTTGCTTGCTGGTGTGCGCAAGGTCGATCCGGTTGTTGGTGGTTCGTTGTTGCAGGTTTCCTGGCGGGCGCTGGAATCGGTTGCGGGCGATGGTGTCTCGGGGGCGGGTTTGTCGGTGTGGTCGTGGGAACGGTTCTGCGCTGTTGCAGACGCCGGGTTGGGGGTTGAGGCACGAAGTGAGTTGTCGGAGTCGTTGGCGGTGTGCTGGCGGGTAGCGGAGTTCCGCGGCAGTGGTGGGGGTGCTGGTGTCGGGGGTGATGTTGTTGGGGCCACTCATGGGTTGGTGCGTGCTGGGTTGGGGGTGATTCAGCGTTGGTTGGCTGGTGATCATCCTGGGGTGTTGGTGATCGTGACGTCGGGTGCGGTCAGTGTGGTCGATGATCCGGTGAGCGACATTGTCGGGACTGAATTGTCTGATCTGGGGGTGGCCGATGATCTTGCCGCGGCCGCGTTGTGGGGGTTGGTGCGTAGCGCCCAAACCGAGCACCCGGGGCGCATCGTTGTGGTTGATACCGATGATGATGCTGGTCTTGACGTATCGCAGGTGTTGGCCAGCGGTGAGTCGCAGTTGGTGATCCGTTCTGGGGTGCGGTATGCGGCTCGGTTGTCCGCTGTTGATGAGGAGTTGTTGGCCATCCCTGATCAGGGCAGCGGGTTGTGGCGTTTGGAGGCGTCGGGGTCGGGTCGGTTGGATGAGGTGGCGTTGTGTGAGCATCCGGGTGCCCAGGCGGCGTTGACGGCCGGGCAGGTGCGGATTGCTTTGCGGGCTGCGGGAGTGAACTTCCGCGATGTGCTGATCGCGTTGGGTTCGTATCCAGATGCGCTGGCCCAGCTTGGTGGTGAGGGTGCGGGGGTGGTTGTGGAGGTTGGCCCTGGGGTCAGTGGGTTGGCTGTTGGTGATGCGGTGATGGGGCTGTGTGAGGGCACTGGTCCGGTCGTGGTCAGTGATCACCGGTTGCTCACGGCGGTGCCGCAGGGGTGGTCGATGCCGCAGGCTGCGGGGGCGCCGGCGGTGTTTTTGACCGCGTATTACGGCTTGCTGGATCTGGGCGGGTTGTGTGCTGGACAGTCGGTGCTGATTCATGCCGGTACCGGTGGGGTGGGGATGGCCGCGATTCAGTTGGCTCGTTATGTGGGTGCGGAGGTTTTTGCCACGGCTTCTCGCGGTAAGTGGGATGTGCTGCGGGGGTTGGGTTTAGATGAGGATCATATTGGTGATTCCCGCAGTCTTGATTTCGCACATAAGTTCGCTGAGGTGACTGGTGGGCGCGGGGTTGATGTGGTGTTGGACTGTTTGGCGGGCGAGTTTGTGGATGCCTCGCTGGGTTTGTTGTCTGCGGGTGGTCGGTTTGTGGAGATGGGTAAAACCGATATCCGCGACCCTGAGGTGATCGCGGTGCAGCATCCGGGGGTGGTCTATGAGGTCTTTGATCTGGGCGCGGTTGATGGTGATCGGGTTCAGCAGATGTTGTCGGTGTTGGCCGAGTTGTTTGATGCGGGTGCGTTGTCGGCGCTTGCCACTCGCGCGGTTGATGTGCGTCGGGCTCGGCAGGTGTATCGGGTGATGGGTCAGGCCCGCCATACCGGGAAGTTGGTGTTGACGCTGCCGGGGGCGTCGTGGGCGTGGGGCACGGTGTTGATCACCGGCGGTACGGGGATGGCCGGATCGGTGTTGGCCCGTCATGTGGTGGCTCACTGTGGTGTGCGTCATGTGGTGTTGGTGAGCCGGCGTGGGCTGGCGGCGCCTGGGGCCGGTGATTTGGTTGATGAGCTTGGCGCGGCGGGGGCTGGCGTGCAGGTGCTGGCGTGTGATGTGGCTGATCGTGATCAGCTTGGCGCGGTGTTGGCGCAGATCAGCGTCGAGCATCCGTTAAGTGGTGTGATTCATGCCGGCGGGGTGCTCGATGACGCGGTGGTCACCGATCTCAGCGTTGAGCGTCTGGATGCGGTGTTGCGTTCCAAGGTTGATGCCGCTTGGAATTTGCATGAATTGACCCGGGAGATGAATCTGGGGCTTTTTGCGCTGTTTTCTTCGCTGTCGGGCACGGTTGGTGGCCCGGGGCAGGCCAACTACGCCGCAGCCAATTGTTTTGTTGATGCGTTGGCTGGGTATCGGCGTTCACAGGGTTTGGCTGCTACGTCTTTGATTTGGGGTTTGTGGGCCCAGCAAAGCGCTATGACCTCCGGGATGGGTGAGCAGGATCTGCGCCGGATGGCCCGCTCGGGGATCGCGCCGATGAGCGCGCCGACGGCGGTGGGCTTGTTCGATGCGGCGTTGGCTGGTGGGCGTGCGGCGGTGGTGGCCGCCCAGATCGATCGTGCGGCGCTGCGCTCGATGGGCGCCACGGGGATGCTGGGCCCGTTGTGGGCCGAATTAGCCCCGGCTGGCCCATCCCCGGCCCCTGCTATCACGGCCGGGGCGGGTTCGGGATCGGGCTCAGCGCTGAAGGCCCGGTTGGCGGGGTTGGGTTTCGCTGAGCAGTGCGCGGAGGTCGCCGAGGTGGTCGCTGGGCATGCGGCGGCGGTGTTGGGACGCGGTAGTGCCGCCGAGATTGATCGTGGGCAGCCGTTTAAGGATTCGGGGTTCAATTCGTTGACCGGAATTGAGCTGCGCAATCGCATCAAAGCCGATACCGGGATCAATTTGTCGAGCACCGTGGTTTTTGATCACCCGACCCCTGCGGCGTTAGCGGCCCATCTGGTGGAGAAGATGTTCGGCACCCCGCAGGTCGGCGCGAGTCGGCCCCAGCCCCGGCAAGCCTCTTTTGATGCTGCTGAGCCGATTGCCATTGTGGGTATCGGGTGTCGCTATCCGGGCGGGGTGTCCTCGGCGGCTGATTTATGGGATGTGGTGTCCCACGGTCGTGATGTGATCACTGAGTTCCCGCATGATCGGGGATGGGATCTGGGGAACTTGTTTGACCCTGATCCTGATACACCCGGCAAGTGCTACACCCGCCATGGCGGATTCATCGAGGGCGTCACCGATTTCGATGCCCAGTTCTTCGGTATCTCACCGGGTGAGGCCATGGTGATGGATCCCCAACAGCGGCTGTTACTCGAAACGTCCTGGGAGGCTTTAGAAGACGCCGGGATCGACCCGACCGGTCTGCGTGGCAGCCCGACCGGGGTGTTTGTCGGTGTGTACAGCAACGACTACGGCGCCACCGCAGAACAGGCCCAGTGGTATGTAGGAACCGGACAGACATCCAGTGTGGCTTCGGGCCGGATCTCCTACAGTCTGGGACTACAGGGTCCGGCCATGTCGGTGGACACCGCGTGCTCCTCATCGCTGGTCGCGCTGAACGTGGCCGTTCGAGCGCTGCGCTCAGGGGACTGCGAGCTGGCCCTGGCCGGTGGGGCCACTGTATTGGCCAGCCCCGCGTTGTTTATCGGGTTTAGCCGCCAGCGTGGGCTGGCTGTTGACGGGCGCTGCAAAGCATTCGCCGATGCTGCCGACGGAACCGGGTTCGGCGAGGGCGCTGCGATGGTGGTCTTGCAGCGTCTCTCTGATGCTCGCCGCGCCGGCCGGCAGGTCTTAGCGGTGCTGGAAGGCTCAGCAGTCAACCAGGACGGCGCCTCCAACGGACTGACCGCTCCCAACGGGCCGGCCCAGGCCCAGGTGATTGACGCCGCGCTTGCTGATGCCGGCATCGAGCGGGCCGACGTCGATGTCGTCGAGGCCCACGGCACCGGCACCACGCTGGGAGACCCCATCGAAGCCCAAGCCGTGCTGGCCACCTACGGCCAGGCCCACAACAGCGATTCGCCGCTATGGCTGGGCTCACTGAAGTCCAACATCGGCCACACCGGAGCCGCCGCAGGCATCGGCGGTGTGATCAAAATGGTTCAAGCCCTCCAACACGCAACCCTGCCGGCCACACTGCATGTGGATACCCCCACCTCCGAGGTGGATTGGTCGGCCGGAGCCGTTGAACTACTCACCCAATCACGCCCATGGCCTGACACCGACGGACGCCCACGCCGAGCTGCGGTCTCCGCATTCGGAATGAGCGGCACCAACGCGCATGTGATTGTGGCCGCCCCACCGGCGCCGCTGGCTGATCCCGCCGGCCAAGCGCCGCAGAGCCCAGCCGTGTCATGGACCTCGGGCACCGTGCCGTGGGTGGTGTCGGCTAAGTCGGCTGATGGGTTGGTTGCTCAGGCTGGTCGGCTTGCTGGGTATGTGGGTGCTTGTCCGGATTTGGGTGTCGCCGATGTGGGGTATTCGTTGGTGTCGACTCGGGCGGTGTTTGATCACCGTGCGGTGGTGGTGGGGCGTAGCCGTGAGGAATTGGTCAGTGGTTTGGCTGATGTCGCGGCGGGGCGGCCGAATGTTGCGGTGGTTAGTGGGCAGGCGCGTCGGGTCGGTAAGACGGTGTTGGTGTTTCCGGGTCAGGGCGGGCAGTGGTTGGGGATGGGTCAGCAGTTGTATCGGGAGTCACCGGTTTTTGCTGAGGCGATGGATGCTTGTGAGCGGGCGTTGGCGCCGTTTGTGCAGTGGTCGTTGGTTGATGTGGTGTGTGGGGTGTCGGGGGCGCCGGGGCTGGATCGGGTTGATGTGGTTCAGCCGGTGTTGTGGGCGGTGATGGTGTCGTTGGCTCGGGTGTGGGCTTCGGTGGGGGTTATTCCGGATGCGGTGATTGGTCATTCCCAGGGTGAGATTGCTGCGGCGTGTGTGGCTGGTGCGTTGTCGTTGGCTGAGGGCGCCAAGGTCGTGGCGTTGCGGAGTCAGGCGTTGGTGCGGTTGGCGGGTTCAGGTGCTATGGCCGCGATCGGGGTGGGTCGTGAGCGGGTGGCGGAGTTGATCGGTGAGTTTGGTGATCGGCTCAGTGTTGCGGTGGTTAATGCGCCGGGTTCGGTGGTGGTTTCTGGTGATGTTGATGCCGTGGAGCAGGTGGTGGGTCGTTGTGATGTGGCCGGTGTGTGGTGTCGGCGCATTGATGTTGACTATGCCTCTCATTGCGCGCAGGTGGAGGCGATTAAGTCCGATGTGATTGGTGGGTTGGGTGATATCTGTGCGCGCAGCGCGCCGGTGGCGTTTTTCTCCACGCTGTCTGGTGAGGTGATGGATACCGCTGGGTTGGATGCTGATTATTGGTTTGAGAACTTGCGGCGCACTGTTGATTTCGCATCAGCGGTAGATAGTGCGCACGCTAGCGGGCATACGGTGTTTGTTGAGGTCAGTCCTCATGCGGTGTTGTTGGCCGCGATTGAGGAGTGTTTGGAAGCGCGGGGCGCTGGCGGTGGGGCCGGGGGCCAGGATGTGGTGGTGCCCTCGTTGGGTCGCGATGACGGCGGGTTGGACCGGATGTTGCGTTCTATCGCTTTTGCTTACGCCGGTGGTGTTGGAGTCGACTGGTCTGCGGTGTTCGAAGGGTCCGGGGCCCAGCGGGTTGGGTTGCCGACGTATGCGTTTCAGCGGCAGCGGTTCTGGTTGGACAGTAGCCGGGAGATCGGTGATCTGGCTGGTGCGGGCATCGGGGGCGCGGCTCATCAGATGCTCAGTGCGGTGATCGAGGATCCTGGTAGCGGGTCGGTGGTGCTTACCGGGCGGCTTTCGGTGGCTACCCATCCGTGGTTGGTCGGCCATCAGGTTGGCGGGGTGTTGATTGTGCCCGGTACTGGCCTGGTGGAGATGGTGTTGCGTGCGGCTGATGCCGTTGGCTGCGAGGGCATCGAGCAGGTAGTCGTGATGGTGCCGCTGGTGATTCCGGGTGAGCTGGGTGTTGATGTGCGGATTCAAGTAAGCCCGCCGCATCCTGACGGTACTCGTGAGGTGGCGCTGTATTCGCGTATCGACCGCGAGGGCGCCGACTGGGTGCTACACGCCCAGGGCAGTATCGGTGATGTGGGCAGCGCCCCGGAGGTTTCCCAGTTGCAAACCTGGCCGCCGCGGGGTGCTGAGCGCTTGGACACCAGTGACCTGTATCCGCGGCTGGCTGAGGTCGGCTATGAATACGGCCCGGAATTCGTTGGTGTGCAAGCAGCCTGGAAACGCGGTGAGGAGATCTTCGCCGAGGTAGCGATCCCGGAGGCCGCTCACACCCGGGCAGATGATGTGTGTATTCACCCGATTCTGCTTGACGTCGCGCTGCACGCCGCACTTTTTGATGAACTCGACGGCCTGGGCGAGGGCAAACTACGGCTGCCCTTCGCCGGTCGCGGCGTGCGGGTGTGGTCACGCGGTGCGCGGGCAGCCCGCGTGCATGTCAAGCCTTTAGGCAACGGCGAGAGCGCCGTGCAGCTCAGCGATCACACCGGCGCGCTGTTGGTTTCGGTGGAGTCGTTGGCTATTCGTGCTGTCAGTGTTGAGCAGTTGCTTGCTGGTGTGCGCAAGGTCGATCCGGTTGTTGGTGGTTCGTTGTTGCAGGTTTCCTGGCGGGCGCTGGAATCGGTTGCGGGCGATGGTGTCTCGGGGGCGGGTTTGTCGGTGTGGTCGTGGGAACGGTTCTGCGCTGTTGCAGACGCCGGGTTGGGGGTTGAGGCACGAAGTGAGTTGTCGGAGTCGTTGGCGGTGTGCTGGCGGGTAGCGGAGTTCCGCGGCAGTGGCGTTGAGCATGCTGGCGGCGGTGGTGGGGGTGCTGGTGTCGGGGGTGATGTTGTTGGGGCCACTCATGGGTTGGTGCGTGCTGGGTTGGGGGTGATTCAGCGTTGGTTGGCTGGTGATCATCCTGGGGTGTTGGTGATCGTGACGTCGGGTGCGGTCAGTGTGGTCGATGATCCGGTGAGCGACATTGTCGGGACTGAATTGTCTGATCTGGGGGTGGCCGATGATCTTGCCGCGGCCGCGTTGTGGGGGTTGGTGCGTAGCGCCCAAACCGAGCACCCGGGGCGCATCGTTGTGGTTGATACCGATGATGATGCTGGTCTTGACGTATCGCAGGTGTTGGCCAGCGGTGAGTCGCAGTTGGTGATCCGTTCTGGGGTGCGGTATGCGGCTCGGTTGTCCGCTGTTGATGAGGAGTTGTTGGCCATCCCTGATCAGGGCAGCGGGTTGTGGCGTTTGGAGGCGTCGGGGTCGGGTCGGTTGGATGAGGTGGCGTTGTGTGAGCATCCGGGTGCCCAGGCGGCGTTGACGGCCGGGCAGGTGCGGATTGCTTTGCGGGCTGCGGGAGTGAACTTCCGCGATGTGCTGATCGCGTTGGGTTCGTATCCAGATGCGCTGGCCCAGCTTGGTGGTGAGGGTGCGGGGGTGGTTGTGGAGGTTGGCCCTGGGGTCAGTGGGTTGGCTGTTGGTGATGCGGTGATGGGGCTGTGTGAGGGCACTGGTCCGGTCGTGGTCAGTGATCACCGGTTGCTCACGGCGGTGCCGCAGGGGTGGTCGATGCCGCAGGCTGCGGGGGCGCCGGCGGTGTTTTTGACCGCGTATTACGGCTTGCTGGATCTGGGCGGGTTGTGTGCTGGACAGTCGGTGCTGATTCATGCCGGTACCGGTGGGGTGGGGATGGCCGCGATTCAGTTGGCTCGTTATGTGGGTGCGGAGGTTTTTGCCACGGCTTCTCGCGGTAAGTGGGATGTGCTGCGGGGGTTGGGTTTAGATGAGGATCATATTGGTGATTCCCGCAGTCTTGATTTCGCACATAAGTTCGCTGAGGTGACTGGTGGGCGCGGGGTTGATGTGGTGTTGGACTGTTTGGCGGGCGAGTTTGTGGATGCCTCGCTGGGTTTGTTGTCTGCGGGTGGTCGGTTTGTGGAGATGGGTAAAACCGATATCCGCGACCCTGAGGTGATCGCGGTGCAGCATCCGGGGGTGGTCTATGAGGTCTTTGATCTGGGCGCGGTTGATGGTGATCGGGTTCAGCAGATGTTGTCGGTGTTGGCCGAGTTGTTTGATGCGGGTGCGTTGTCGGCGCTTGCCACTCGCGCGGTTGATGTGCGTCGGGCTCGGCAGGTGTATCGGGTGATGGGTCAGGCCCGCCATACCGGGAAGTTGGTGTTGACGCTGCCGGGGGCGTCGTGGGCGTGGGGCACGGTGTTGATCACCGGCGGTACGGGGATGGCCGGATCGGTGTTGGCCCGTCATGTGGTGGCTCACTGTGGTGTGCGTCATGTGGTGTTGGTGAGCCGGCGTGGGCTGGCGGCGCCTGGGGCCGGTGATTTGGTTGATGAGCTTGGCGCGGCGGGGGCTGGCGTGCAGGTGCTGGCGTGTGATGTGGCTGATCGTGATCAGCTTGGCGCGGTGTTGGCGCAGATCAGCGTCGAGCATCCGTTAAGTGGT
The DNA here is from genome assembly GCF_018278905.1 of Mycobacterium spongiae. Classification (NCBI taxonomy): domain Bacteria; kingdom Bacillati; phylum Actinomycetota; class Actinomycetes; order Mycobacteriales; family Mycobacteriaceae; genus Mycobacterium; species Mycobacterium spongiae. The sequence goes on along the minus strand of NZ_CP046600.1, from coordinate 4,576,419 downwards.
GTGATTCATGCCGGCGGGGTGCTCGATGACGCGGTGGTCACCGATCTCAGCGTTGAGCGTCTGGATGCGGTGTTGCGTTCCAAGGTTGATGCCGCTTGGAATTTGCATGAATTGACCCGGGAGATGAATCTGGGGCTTTTTGCGCTGTTTTCTTCGCTGTCGGGCACGGTTGGTGGCCCGGGGCAGGCCAACTACGCCGCAGCCAATTGTTTTGTTGATGCGTTGGCTGGGTATCGGCGTTCACAGGGTTTGGCTGCTACGTCTTTGATTTGGGGTTTGTGGGCCCAGCAAAGCGCTATGACCTCCGGGATGGGTGAGCAGGATCTGCGCCGGATGGCCCGCTCGGGGATCGCGCCGATGAGCGCGCCGACGGCGGTGGGCTTGTTCGATGCGGCGTTGGCTGGTGGGCGTGCGGCGGTGGTGGCCGCCCAGATCGATCGTGCGGCGCTGCGCTCGATGGGCGCCACGGGGATGCTGGGCCCGTTGTGGGCCGAATTAGCCCCGGCTGGCCCATCCCCGGCCCCTGCTATCACGGCCGGGGCGGGTTCGGGATCGGGCTCAGCGCTGAAGGCCCGGTTGGCGGGGTTGGGTTTCGCTGAGCAGTGCGCGGAGGTCGCCGAGGTGGTCGCTGGGCATGCGGCGGCGGTGTTGGGACGCGGTAGTGCCGCCGAGATTGATCGTGGGCAGCCGTTTAAGGATTCGGGGTTCAATTCGTTGACCGGAATTGAGCTGCGCAATCGCATCAAAGCCGATACCGGGATCAATTTGTCGAGCACCGTGGTTTTTGATCACCCGACCCCTGCGGCGTTAGCGGCCCATCTGGTGGAGAAGATGTTCGGCACCCCGCAGGTCGGCGCGAGTCGGCCCCAGCCCCGGCAAGCCTCTTTTGATGCTGCTGAGCCGATTGCCATTGTGGGTATCGGGTGTCGCTATCCGGGCGGGGTGTCCTCGGCGGCTGATTTATGGGATGTGGTGTCCCACGGTCGTGATGTGATCACTGAGTTCCCGCATGATCGGGGATGGGATCTGGGGAACTTGTTTGACCCTGATCCTGATACACCCGGCAAGTGCTACACCCGCCATGGCGGATTCATCGAGGGCGTCACCGATTTCGATGCCCAGTTCTTCGGTATCTCACCGGGTGAGGCCATGGTGATGGATCCCCAACAGCGGCTGTTACTCGAAACGTCCTGGGAGGCTTTAGAAGACGCCGGGATCGACCCGACCGGTCTGCGTGGCAGCCCGACCGGGGTGTTTGTCGGTGTGTACAGCAACGACTACGGCGCCACCGCAGAACAGGCCCAGTGGTATGTAGGAACCGGACAGACATCCAGTGTGGCTTCGGGCCGGATCTCCTACAGTCTGGGACTACAGGGTCCGGCCATGTCGGTGGACACCGCGTGCTCCTCATCGCTGGTCGCGCTGAACGTGGCCGTTCGAGCGCTGCGCTCAGGGGACTGCGAGCTGGCCCTGGCCGGTGGGGCCACTGTATTGGCCAGCCCCGCGTTGTTTATCGGGTTTAGCCGCCAGCGTGGGCTGGCTGTTGACGGGCGCTGCAAAGCATTCGCCGATGCTGCCGACGGAACCGGGTTCGGCGAGGGCGCTGCGATGGTGGTCTTGCAGCGTCTCTCTGATGCTCGCCGCGCCGGCCGGCAGGTCTTAGCGGTGCTGGAAGGCTCAGCAGTCAACCAGGACGGCGCCTCCAACGGACTGACCGCTCCCAACGGGCCGGCCCAGGCCCAGGTGATTGACGCCGCGCTTGCTGATGCCGGCATCGAGCGGGCCGACGTCGATGTCGTCGAGGCCCACGGCACCGGCACCACGCTGGGAGACCCCATCGAAGCCCAAGCCGTGCTGGCCACCTACGGCCAGGCCCACAACAGCGATTCGCCGCTATGGCTGGGCTCACTGAAGTCCAACATCGGCCACACCGGAGCCGCCGCAGGCATCGGCGGTGTGATCAAAATGGTTCAAGCCCTCCAACACGCAACCCTGCCGGCCACACTGCATGTGGATACCCCCACCTCCGAGGTGGATTGGTCGGCCGGAGCCGTTGAACTACTCACCCAATCACGCCCATGGCCTGACACCGACGGACGCCCACGCCGAGCTGCGGTCTCCGCATTCGGAATCAGCGGCACCAACGCGCATGTGATTGTGGCCGCCCCACCGGCGCCGCTGGCTGATCCCGCCGGCCAAGCGCCGCAGAGCCCAGCCGTGTCATGGACCTCGGGCACCGTGCCGTGGGTGGTGTCGGCTAAGTCGGCTGATGGGTTGGTTGCTCAGGCTGGTCGGCTTGCTGGGTATGTGGGTGCTTGTCCGGATTTGGGTGTCGCCGATGTGGGGTATTCGTTGGTGTCGACTCGGGCGGTGTTTGATCACCGTGCGGTGGTGGTGGGGCGTAGCCGTGAGGAATTGGTCAGTGGTTTGGCTGATGTCGCGGCGGGGCGGCCGAATGTTGCGGTGGTTAGTGGGCAGGCGCGTCGGGTCGGTAAGACGGTGTTGGTGTTTCCGGGTCAGGGCGGGCAGTGGTTGGGGATGGGTCAGCAGTTGTATCGGGAGTCACCGGTTTTTGCTGAGGCGATGGATGCTTGTGAGCGGGCGTTGGCGCCGTTTGTGCAGTGGTCGTTGGTTGATGTGGTGTGTGGGGTGTCGGGGGCGCCGGGGCTGGATCGGGTTGATGTGGTTCAGCCGGTGTTGTGGGCGGTGATGGTGTCGTTGGCTCGGGTGTGGGCTTCGGTGGGGGTTATTCCGGATGCGGTGATTGGTCATTCCCAGGGTGAGATTGCTGCGGCGTGTGTGGCTGGTGCGTTGTCGTTGGCTGAGGGCGCCAAGGTCGTGGCGTTGCGGAGTCAGGCGTTGGTGCGGTTGGCGGGTTCAGGTGCTATGGCCGCGATCGGGGTGGGTCGTGAGCGGGTGGCGGAGTTGATCGGTGAGTTTGGTGATCGGCTCAGTGTTGCGGTGGTTAATGCGCCGGGTTCGGTGGTGGTTTCTGGTGATGTTGATGCCGTGGAGCAGGTGGTGGATCGTTGTGATGTGGCCGGTGTGTGGTGTCGGCGCATTGATGTTGACTATGCCTCTCATTGCGCGCAGGTGGAGGCGATTAAGTCCGATGTGATTGGTGGGTTGGGTGATATCTGTGCGCGCAGCGCGCCGGTGGCGTTTTTCTCCACGCTGTCTGGTGAGGTGATGGATACCGCTGGGTTGGATGCTGATTATTGGTTTGAGAACTTGCGGCGCACTGTTGATTTCGCATCAGCGGTAGATAGTGCGCACGCTAGCGGGCATACGGTGTTTGTTGAGGTCAGTCCTCATGCGGTGTTGTTGGCCGCGATTGAGGAGTGTTTGGAAGCGCGGGGCGCTGGCGGTGGAGCCGGGGGCCAGGATGTGGTGGTGCCCTCGTTGGGTCGCGATGACGGCGGGTTGGACCGGATGTTGCGTTCTATCGCTTTTGCTTACGCCGGTGGTGTTGGAGTCGACTGGTCTGCGGTGTTCGAAGGGTCCGGGGCCCAGCGGGTTGGGTTGCCGACGTATGCGTTTCAGCGGCAGCGGTTCTGGTTGGACAGTAGCCGGGAGATCGGTGATCTGGCTGGTGCGGGCATTCGGCCTGTGGCCCATGACATGTTGAGCGCGGTGATCGAGGATCCTGGTAGCGGGTCGGTGGTGCTTACCGGGCGGCTTTCGGTGGCTACCCATCCGTGGTTGGTCGGCCATCAGGTTGGCGGGGTGTTGATTGTGCCCGGTACTGGCCTGGTGGAGATGGTGTTGCGTGCGGCTGATGCCGTTGGCTGCGAGGGCATCGAGCAGGTAGTCGTGATGGTGCCGCTGGTGATTCCGGGTGAGCTGGGTGTTGATGTGCGGATTCAAGTAAGCCCGCCGCATCCTGACGGTACTCGTGAGGTGGCGCTGTATTCGCGTATCGACCGCGAGGGCGCCGACTGGGTGCTACACGCCCAGGGCACCATCGGCAACGTGAGCGCCACCTCAGCTACGTCCGAATTGCAGACATGGCCCCCCGTGGGTGCAGTCGCGGTGGATGTTGGTGGGGTCTACGGGCGACTGGCCAAATTAGGTTACGAGTACGGCCCGGAATTCGCGGGCTTAGGTGCTATGTGGCAGCTCGATGACCAGATCTATGCCGAGGTGACGATCCCCGATGCGGCCAGTGGTAGTGATATGGCCTTCGGTGTGCACCCCATCCTGTTGGATGCCGCCCTGCATGCGCTGGCGGCTACCCGGGTAGCCGATGCTGCTCGGGCGGAGGCGGGCTCGGTATCGCTGCCGTTCTCTTGGCACCAGGTACGCCTGTGGTCGACAGGGGCACAGCACGCCCGGGCACATATCAGGATCTTGACTGACGACACGGTTAGTGTGCAGCTCACCGATGCTGATGGCGCGCTGTTGGTTTCGGTGGAGTCGTTGGCTATTCGTGCTGTCAGTGTTGAGCAGTTGCTTGCTGGTGTGCGCAAGGTCGATCCGGTTGTTGGTGGTTCGTTGTTGCAGGTTTCCTGGCGGGCGCTGGAATCGGTTGCGGGCGATGGTGTCTCGGGGGCGGGTTTGTCGGTGTGGTCGTGGGAACGGTTCTGCGCTGTTGCAGACGCCGGGTTGGGGGTTGAGGCACGAAGTGAGTTGTCGGAGTCGTTGGCGGTGTGCTGGCGGGTAGCGGAGTTCCGCGGCAGTGGCGTTGAGCATGCTGGCGGCGGTGGTGGGGGTGCTGGTGTCGGGGGTGATGTTGTTGGGGCCACTCATGGGTTGGTGCGTGCTGGGTTGGGGGTGATTCAGCGTTGGTTGGCTGGTGATCATCCTGGGGTGTTGGTGATCGTGACGTCGGGTGCGGTCAGTGTGGTCGATGATCCGGTGAGCGACATTGTCGGGACTGAATTGTCTGATCTGGGGGTGGCCGATGATCTTGCCGCGGCCGCGTTGTGGGGGTTGGTGCGTAGCGCCCAAACCGAGCACCCGGGGCGCATCGTTGTGGTTGATACCGATGATGATGCTGGTCTTGACGTATCGCAGGTGTTGGCCAGCGGTGAGTCGCAGTTGGTGATCCGTTCTGGGGTGCGGTATGCGGCTCGGTTGTCCGCTGTTGATGAGGAGTTGTTGGCCATCCCTGATCAGGGCAGCGGGTTGTGGCGTTTGGAGGCGTCGGGGTCGGGTCGGTTGGATGAGGTGGCGTTGTGTGAGCATCCGGGTGCCCAGGCGGCGTTGACGGCCGGGCAGGTGCGGATTGCTTTGCGGGCTGCGGGAGTGAACTTCCGCGATGTCGTTCTCTCGTTAGGGCTTCTTCCTCCTGAGCAGACAGTGGCTAGTGGTCGAGTGCTGGGTTGTGAGGGTGCGGGGGTGGTTGTGGAGGTTGGCCCTGGGGTCAGTGGGTTGGCTGTTGGTGATGCGGTGATGGGGCTGTGTGAGGGCACTGGTCCGGTCGTGGTCAGTGATCACCGGTTGCTCACGGCGGTGCCGCAGGGGTGGTCGATGCCGCAGGCTGCGGGGGCGCCGGCGGTGTTTTTGACCGCGTATTACGGCTTGCTGGATCTGGGCGGGTTGTGTGCTGGACAGTCGGTGCTGATTCATGCCGGTACCGGTGGGGTGGGGATGGCCGCGATTCAGTTGGCTCGTTATGTGGGTGCGGAGGTTTTTGCCACGGCTTCTCGCGGTAAGTGGGATGTGCTGCGGGGGTTGGGTTTAGATGAGGATCATATTGGTGATTCCCGCAGTCTTGATTTCGCACATAAGTTCGCTGAGGTGACTGGTGGGCGCGGGGTTGATGTGGTGTTGGACTGTTTGGCGGGCGAGTTTGTGGATGCCTCGCTGGGTTTGTTGTCTGCGGGTGGTCGGTTTGTGGAGATGGGTAAAACCGATATCCGCGACCCTGAGGTGATCGCGGTGCAGCATCCGGGGGTGGTCTATGAGGTCTTTGATCTGGGCGCGGTTGATGGTGATCGGGTTCAGCAGATGTTGTCGGTGTTGGCCGAGTTGTTTGATGCGGGTGCGTTGTCGGCGCTTGCCACTCGCGCGGTTGATGTGCGTCGGGCTCGGCAGGTGTATCGGGTGATGGGTCAGGCCCGCCATACCGGGAAGTTGGTGTTGACGCTGCCGGGGGCGTCGTGGGCGTGGGGCACGGTGTTGATCACCGGCGGTACGGGGATGGCCGGATCGGTGTTGGCCCGTCATGTGGTGGCTCACTGTGGTGTGCGTCATGTGGTGTTGGTGAGCCGGCGTGGGCTGGCGGCGCCTGGGGCCGGTGATTTGGTTGATGAGCTTGGCGCGGCGGGGGCTGGCGTGCAGGTGCTGGCGTGTGATGTGGCTGATCGTGATCAGCTTGGCGCGGTGTTGGCGCAGATCAGCGTCGAGCATCCGTTAAGTGGTGTGATTCATGCCGGCGGGGTGCTCGATGACGCGGTGGTCACCGATCTCAGCGTTGAGCGTCTGGATGCGGTGTTGCGTTCCAAGGTTGATGCCGCTTGGAATTTGCATGAATTGACCCGGGAGATGAATCTGGGGCTTTTTGCGCTGTTTTCTTCGCTGTCGGGCACGGTTGGTGGCCCGGGGCAGGCCAACTACGCCGCAGCCAATTGTTTTGTTGATGCGTTGGCTGGGTATCGGCGTTCACAGGGTTTGGCTGCTACGTCTTTGATTTGGGGTTTGTGGGCCCAGCAAAGCGCTATGACCTCCGGGATGGGTGAGCAGGATCTGCGCCGGATGGCCCGCTCGGGGATCGCGCCGATGAGCGCGCCGACGGCGGTGGGCTTGTTCGATGCGGCGTTGGCTGGTGGGCGTGCGGCGGTGGTGGCCGCCCAGATCGATCGTGCGGCGCTGCGCTCGATGGGCGCCACGGGGATGCTGGGCCCGTTGTGGGCCGAATTAGCCCCGGCTGGCCCATCCCCGGCCCCTGCTATCACGGCCGGGGCGGGTTCGGGATCGGGCTCAGCGCTGAAGGCCCGGTTGGCGGGGTTGGGTTTCGCTGAGCAGTGCGCGGAGGTCGCCGAGGTGGTCGCTGGGCATGCGGCGGCGGTGTTGGGACGCGGTAGTGCCGCCGAGATTGATCGTGGGCAGCCGTTTAAGGATTCGGGGTTCAATTCGTTGACCGGAATTGAGCTGCGCAATCGCATCAAAGCCGATACCGGGATCAATTTGTCGAGCACCGTGGTTCTTGATCACCCGACCCCGCAAGAACTTGCCGTCCACATGCTTAGTCAGATGAATATCGAGCCGGGCACAATTGATGCGGCAGCTGTCGACTCCGAGGAGGAGGTCGATGAACTGACCAAGTTGTTCCTGCGGGCAAAAGATTCGGGCAATCTCCAAGGCGGCTGGAACATTGTGGCGGCGGTAACTGAACTGCGTAAACGGGTTACCGCGGTAGAGCGTCCGGAGTGGCGTGGTCCCGACTATCTCCGAATTTCCGATAAATCAGATATCGCTCTGGTTTTCCTGCCCTCGCTAACGCCTTTGTCGGGAATACATGAATATCGGGGAATTGTTGACGCTGTCGGGGATCGTCATTCGGTGTACATTTCTCAGCTACCTGGCTACGGCCCGGAGGATGGTATTCCAGCAGATATAGAAGTAGCTTCGGAGATGTTGGCCGATGCGATGGCATCTAGGCTGCGGAATCTGGGTGATATCAAAAGGATTGTGCCGATAGGTTTTTCGTCTGGCGGAATAATGGCTTACCTGAGTGCTATCCGCCTCAAGAAAATGGGATTGCCGGTATGCGGACTGGCGTTGTTGGACCCGTATACACCGTCGCAGCTGGGCATCAGAATTACCCGGAACGAGGCCGGTTCGACGCTTGAACAGATGCTCGAAGAGCGCAAAACCATCCGGGAAGGTGTGCTGGAGCACTTGGTAGAGGTTGCCGAGACTCTTGGTATTCTCAACGAAAGTCAACTGACCGCTTCGTTCAACTACCTATCTATGTTGTCACGCTGGGAGCCGGAAGAATCGGTGGATCTGCCAATGATGACCTTGGTGGCGCGCGACCGTGTCAATCCCGCGTTCAATGAAATTTATGACGATAGTGTCGACCTGTGGGGCTCGGTGGCTGATCCGCATCGCCACTTTGTTATTGAAATGGATTGCGGACATTTCGATGTAGTTGACTCACTCGCCCGGGAAACTGCCGGTGAGCTGGAAAGTTGGCTCGCCAACATTCCCTAGTCGGTCGGCGGTGGCGGGACGCCTTAACGGTCTCGATTGGCCGGGCTCAGTGGTGGCGCCATTCAGGTACGCGCATTGAACAACGCGACAACCCCACTTTTCCGGCGACCTGCGCGATCGACAACCCGTCACTGATCATCGCTAACACGGCCTGATACCGCTGCTCAGCCACGCTCAACTCCCTCATCTGGGGAGTGTCAAGGATCACCCGAAGCAACTGTCAAGCATCAGCCGAAACACTGTCAGGCATCACCCGAAGACAAAATGTCAACCATCAGCCGAGGCCATACGCACCACAACGCGCCCCCGGCAGTGTCTGGTTTCACGACATAGTTGGCAGCTGTCTCGCGACATAGTTGACACCTCGTTGTTTCGGGAGGTCAGCCATGTCCAAGGCGCAGCTCGTCATCACCGCCGTCGTGTTGGAAGGGCGCAGCAAAAGCGACGTCGCCCGCGACTACGAGGTCTCGCGCTACTGGGTCCAGCAACTGGTCAAGCGCTATGAATCCGAAGGCGCGGCCGCGTTCGAACCACGCTCGCGCCGGCCCCACCACAATCCCCGCGCGGTCGGCGGCCAACTCGAAGACAAAATCGTGCGGCTGCGCAAAACCTTGGATAGACAGGGCTACGACGCTGGCGCTGCCACCATCGCCGAACACCTCGCCCGCGACCCCGCAGTTCCCCACGTCCCCGCGGTATCCACGATCTGGCGAATCCTGACCCGACGCGGATTCGTCGTCGCGCAGCCGCAGAAACGACCCCGCTCATCGTGGAAACGCTTCTGCGCCGAACAACCCAACCAGTTGTGGCAGGCCGACGTCACCCACTGGCACCTCGCCGACCACACCGAAGTCGAGATACTCAACATCATCGACGACCACTCCCGGCTTGCCATCTCCAGCCACGCCCGACCCGTAACCCGCGGACCCGACGTCGTCGATGACTTCGTCGCCGCATTCAGCCAATGGGACACGCCGGCAACCATTCTCACCGACAACGGTGCCATCTTCACCGCCAAACAACGCGGCAACGGACGCACCGCCCTAGAAATCACCCTGGGTCAACTCGGCATCAAATACAGCCGCTCACGCCCCTACCATCCCCAGACCTGCGGCAAGGTCGAGCGCTTCCACCAAACCCTCAAGAAACACCTCCACGCCCTACCACCAGCAGCGACACCCACCGAGCTGCAACACCAGATCGACGCCTTCCTGGACTACTACAACACCGTCCGCCCCCATCGGGCGCTACGCCGCCGCACCCCCATACAGGCGTTCCACGGCCGGCCCAAGGCCTTCCCCACCGGTCACCAGATCCCACCGCACTACCGCGTCCGCCGAGACACAATCGACGCCGCCGGCGTCATCACCCTCCGCCACAACAGCCGCCTACACCACATCGGCCTATCCAAACACCTCCGCGGAACCACAGTCACCGTCCTCATCGACGACCTCGACATCCGCGTGCTCAACCACAACACCGGCCAACTCATCCGCAAACTCACCCTCGACCCCACCCGCGACTACCAACCACGCGGCGTAAAAAGCGGAAACAGCCCCACAAACCGGGTCTAGATGCCAACAATGTCTCGGGACACCTGTCAACGATGTCCCGAGACACCACAACGCGCCCCCGGCAGGATTCGAACCTGCGACACCGGCTTTAGGAGAGCCGTGCTCTATCCCCTGAGCTACGGGGGCGGATGGGCCGAGCCTACCGGGAGTGCCCTGTTGGCTGCCGGTGGTGGCCGGTCACCGCAGTAGCGCGATCGCCGATGCGAAGTTCTCAATGTGATTGTCCTGCACGGTGAAGGACGTCACTCCGTATCTGTCACGGTATGCGGCCAGCGTATCTGCCATGTCGTGCGGGGTCCCGGTGAGCACCGATGGCATGGCGAGAATTTCTTCATCGGACAGCGTGGGCGCATATCTGCGGGTCATCGACAGGTCGGGGAGTCTTGAGCCCTCGGCTGGCACCGCGGTGATTGCCAGGTTCAGCTCGAGGTCGCCGAACCGATCGCCGGCGGCGTTTCGGACAAACTCGACGCGCTCGGCCAACGGGTCATCGACCTCGGCGACGTTGGCGCCCGTCAGTCCGACGATGTCGGCATGCCGGGCGGCCAAGCGCATCACCCGATTGCCGCTTCCGGCGATCAGCATCGGCACTGTCGGGTGTTGCTTCTTCAGATAGGTCGCCATGTGTCCGAGATAGTCGACGCGGGCGCCAGCGCTGGGATAGGGCAGTTCGGCGGCCTCGAATTCTTCGCGGACGTAGCCGGTGCCGAGGCCGATTTCGAGACGGCCGCCGCTGAGCAGGTTGAGTGCCTCCAGGTCGCGACTCAACAAGGCCGGCTTGTAGAACGCCGCATTGAGCACGTACATGCTGAGGCGCACTTCGCTGGTGGCAAGGGCCGCAGTAGTCAACGTGGGAATCGGTGCTGCGGCACCCAAGTGGTCGGGTACACAGACGATGTCATATCCGAGATCCTCCGCCCGCCGTGCCTTCGCCTGCAGTGTTGCAAGGGATTTGATGAAGCGAACATTGAGCCCGAAGCGGAAATCCTTGGCCACGCCAACCTCCGTTTCACTAACGCTGCGACGGCGGCCAACAACGCGCCGCGTCAGCTAGGCCCTGCACCAGGGCGGCGGCGACCGGGGACACACCGGCGGCTCCTGGGGGTGCCGGATTTGTCCGGCTCTTCCTCGGGCCGTCTCGGCCCGCATCATCGCCGAACAGGCTCCGTGGACTCAGCCCCCGCACTCGTACCGACAATTCCAGCTGGGTACCGCCGTCACGCACCCGATTGACCGGGTTGCCAGGATGTAGGCCGCGCAGTTCGGCCGGGATCGCCGCGAGATCCGTCACGACCTGATAGCCGGGCAGGTGGATGTGGTGAGCCAGATGGGCAGCCAGCGTCCGATTGCGCCCGCCCGCCAGCAGTTGCGCGCCACGCCCGATGCGGCCATAACCGTGCAGCGAGACAGCGACGTCGACATGGTCGAGGAATTCGGCCAGCGTCGTCGATTCCGCCGGGTCGAACTGGGATGACGGCAGGTGGTGAGGGTAGTGCTCGGGATGTCGCAGCAGGTATACCGACGCATCGGCCGCCTCCGCGGCGCATTCGGCGATCACGTCGGTCATCTGCTCCAGGCCGCCGCCGTGGATAGCGAGGAAACCGAAGCGGGACCGCAGCCGGCTGATCTCCCTCACCCCGGGCTCACTCAACAACGCTGAAAGCGACTGTGGCGCAACGCCGGACCCTGACGATGGGGAGGGCGATGACGGCGGGTTCGGCCAGCGTGCCGGATCCCATCGGTGCAGAAAGTCGATCCAGCTTTGTGGCAGTCCGTGGTGGACTGCGCCCTCAATGATGCGCGGCAGATAGCCAGGTCGGGGTGGTCCCGGGGTCACCCGGTGGTCGATGTACACCCAGGCCGCCGACGATCCATCGTTGGTGTGCACGGTCAGCTGATCGCGCCGATACCGCACCGGCACACCCTCGGCGCTGTCGAGGGCAGTTAGGCCCCGATCAGATATCTGCCACAACACGCCATGCACGTCATTTCCCGGGAAGGGTTCGACGGTGGCTACGCCCCGTTGATTGATCAGCCAATCGTGATCGCTGAGCACCGCCGGACGCGGATCACCGGCGTCGGGACAGCGCGCCGCCATCTGCCGGACAGACAGGTTCGACCCGTATGCGAAGTAGGGGTGTCGGCGGTCCGGCATTCAGCGCGTCACTGTCAGATAGCTAGGCATACGACTGTGGTGCGGAATTCTGCAAGGTAACTCTCCCCGGCGAGCCTGCGCGACGATGCTCCCATCCTGCCGCACGTGCGGACGGCGCGCTACGTTGTGCCTGCTGGCGAAGCCTTTTGCTGGCTTGTTGCGGTCCTCGGCTAGGCGACCACCGTCAGGTAGACGAGGACGACGTTGAGCACGGTGATCAGCATCCCGACCCCCCAGCCGATCACCGTGGTGGCCGAATGGTTGATATCGCTACCCATCACCTCGCGGTTGCTGGTCAGTTTCACCAAGGGCAGGACCGCAAACGGAATGCCGAACGACAACACCACCTGCGAGAGCACCAGCACGCGGGTGGGATCGAGTTCCAGCAGCAGAATCGCCACGGCAGGGCACAGCGTGATGAGACGACGCACCACCATGGGAACCGACCAGTTCAGCAATCCCTGCATGATCATGGCGCCGGCATAGGCCCCGACGGATGTGGACGCCAAGCCCGACGCGAGCAACCCGATCGCGAAGAGGACAGCGATCGTCGCTCCCAAGGTGTCGTAAACCGCGGTGTAGGCACCGTCGATCGATGCGGTGTCTCCGTGGCCACGCATATTGAGCGCAGCGACCAGCAACATCGCCGCGTTTACCCCACCGGCAATCACCATGGCCAAGCCGACGTCCCAGCGGGTGATGCGCAGCAGCCGCTGCCGAACGGGCCCGGGAGCGGGATGTCCGTGCCGGTCACGCGCCAAACCTGAATGCAGGTACACGGCGTGCGGCATCACGGTGGCGCCCAGGATCGCGGCGGCCAGCAGCACGCTCTCGGTTCCCTGGAAGCGGGGTACCAAACCGGAAAAGACGGCATTGGGCGGAGGCGTCACGACGAAGAAACTGGCGGTGAAGCCGATCGCGATCACGAGCAGCAACCCGGTGATGACGCGCTCGAACAAGCGTTGCCCGCGCCGATCCTGGACCATCAGCAGCAGCATGGAGATGACCCCGGTGATGATTCCACCGATCGGCAGGGGCAGGTTGAACAAGATCCGCAACGCGATGGCTCCGCCGACTACCTCGGCCACATCGGTGGCCATCGCCACGATCTCGGCCTGTACCCAGAAGGCCAGCCGAGCCCGGCGTGTCATGCGGGTGCCGATGGTCTCCGGAAGTGAGTGTCCGGTCACCAGCCCGAGCTTCGCCGACAGGTATTGCACCAGGCTGGCCATCACGTTGGCGGCCACGATGACCCAGAGCAACAGGTAACCGAACTGAGCGCCGGAGCTGACATTGGCGGCTACGTTCCCGGGGTCAACGTAGGCGATCGCGGCGACGAAGGCAGGTCCGAGCAGGTACCAGTTCGTCCTGAGCGAGGTCTTGGTGTCCTGCGCCAACTCACCGACTTTCGATCCGGACCGCCGAATAAGAAAGTGAGGTTAATCGAAACCCGATGACCCGGGCCAACCGCCCGACGCAATCTCGGGCGGGGACGGCCTTACCGGGCGTCGCGGGCGGCGTCGGCTGCGAGAAATGAACGCTCAAGCAGGGGTGTAGAGCCCTCGGCCGGTGACCAGTGGCAAGTCAAGGGTCGTCCGGATGCCCGGATCGGCGGCCACGACCGCGGGGATCGCGTTGACGATCCGCATTGCGGTCGCGACGAGTCCGGCGTGGTTGTGGTCACCGTGGCGGCTGCTCAGGGCGATGTCCACAGCGTAGGAAGGCTCGCCGGTGATTTCGACGCGGTACGAACCGCCGGATTGCGCCGGTTGCGGCCAACTGGGACAGAGGTCCTCGCGGAGGCGGGTTACATGCTCGAGCACCACCGCCGGGGCGCCGTCGACCATCCCGAGGACCTCGAATCGCAGCGCGGCGGCGGTGCCTTGGGGAATATGGCCGCACGCAATATCGAAGGCTTCCGGCGCCGGCTCCCGAACATACATCTCGGTCACCTCGTCCAGCGAAATATCAAGGCCCGCAGCAAGTTGCCGGACTACCGATCCCCACGCCAAGCTGAGCACACCGGACTGCAGCAGCATCGGGATCTCGTCCATCGGCTTGCCGAACCCCATAACATCGAACATGACGACTGCGCTGTCATAGGTGGCGTAGTCGACGATCTCCATGCAGCGCACTTGCTCGATGGTCCGGCAGGTGCCGGCCAATGCCATCGGCAGCAGGTCGTTGGCGAAGCCCGGATCAATGCCGCTGACGTACAGACTTGACTTGCCGTCGCGCGCAGCGTCCTCGAGGGGTTTGATGAGTTCGGCCGGGATCACCTGCCACGGATATTGCAGAAAGACCGGGCCGCTACCGACGATATTGACCCCGGCCGCCAGGACGCGACGATAGTCGTCGAGGGCTTCGGTAAGTCGGTTGTCGGCCATCGCGTTGTACACGGCGCATCGCGGCCCGGTGGCCAGCACGGCGTCGAGGTCGGTACTCGCCTTTACCCCCGTTGGCTCGACCACTCCCGCGAGCTCCGCCGCGTCCTTTCCGGCCTTGGCGTCCGAGGACACCCACACACCGGTCAGTTCGAACTCGGGGTTGCTGATGAGCGCTCTCAGTGAGTGGACCCCGACGTTGCCGGTGCCCAGTTGGACGACGGGTATGGCCATGACGTGCTCCCTAGTGGTCGCGGTTCACAGGTCGGGGATCGGTAGGTCGAGATTGGGGACCGTGAGGCCGCCGTCGACTTCCAATGTCTTGCCGGTCAGGAAGCTGCCCGCCGGGGAGGCCAAATATACTGCGGCAGAAGCGATGTCAACCGGATCGCCGAGACGGCGCAGCGGTGTCGCCTGCTCCATCGGTGCGCGCAGTTCGTCGTTGGAGGCGACCACGTCCAGCGCGGAGGTGACAATCGATCCCGGCGCGATGGCATTGACCCTGACTCGCGGGCACAGGTCCAGCGCGGCCAGCCGGGTGTAGTGAGCCAGTGCGGCCTTGGCGGTGCCGTAGGCGGCGAAGCCGCGTGCGGCCAGCCGGCCCATCGTCGAACTGATGTTGATCACGCTGCCGGCGCCCGAGTGTTCGAGCATCAGCGGCACCGCAGCGATGGTCAACGCGTGGGCGGTGCCGACATTGAACGTGAATGCGTCGTTGAGGTCCTTGGTTGAGGTTGTCAGCAGCGTGTTCGGCATGGTGCCGCCGACGTTGTTCACGACGATGTCTAGTTTCCCGAACGCCTCGACTGCTCGGCCGGCAAGCCGTGCGGTCACCTCGGGATCTGCGAGATCGGCGGCGACGGTCTCTGCTCGACGGCCGCTGCCGCGGACCTGCTCGGCGACGGCGTCAAGTTCGGGCTGGGTGCGCGAAGCGATGACGACGTCGGCGCCTGCTTCGGCGAACGCCACAGCGATGGCAGCTCCCAGGCCGCGCCCGGCGCCCGTTATGACAGCGACCTGGTCGTCGAGACGGAACCTGTCGAGGATCAATGCGCGGCCTCGTTTCGGTTTCGGCCGAAACGGCGCGATCGAAGCCATCTCGGGTGGGCGGCACTTCTGTAACAGGTTCTAGTTTGTCACAAGGGCGGGAAAATGTAACGACCGTCGGTCGCCAACCGAGTGCAGCCATCGCGTTCAGGGACAGCTGCCGCAGAGTTTGTCGAGTGTTAAACGTTGTTAATGTAGCCTCATGGCTGCGACGGGAACGGCTAGTTGGCGGACCGCGGCCTACAGGTGGCGGGCGAATAGGTTTCATCTTTACCCAGTGAGGAACTGAATTGAAGCTCAACCGATTTGGCGCCGTACTGAGCGTCTTGGCTACTGGCGCGCTGGTGTTGTCGGCATGCGGCAGCGACAACGCGTCGGGCGGAAGTGGTGCGGCAAACACGTCGGGGATCGAGGTGAATTGCGGCGGGAAGAAGACGATCAAGGCCAGTGGATCGACGGCCCAGGCCAATGCGATGACTCGATTCGTCAACGCGTTCGAGCAGGCCTGCCCGGGTCAGACGCTGAACTACACGCCCAATGGCTCGGGTGCTGGTATTAGCGAATTCAACGGCAATCAAACCGATTTCGGCGGCTCTGACGTGCCGCTGAGCAAGGACGAAGCGGCGGCCGCGCGCAAGCGCTGCGGTTCGCAGGCATGGAATCTGCCGGTGGTCTTCGGCCCCATTGCGGTGACCTACAACATCAGCACTGTGAACTCGTTG
This sequence comes from Mycobacterium spongiae, assembly GCF_018278905.1. NCBI lineage: Bacteria > Bacillati > Actinomycetota > Actinomycetes > Mycobacteriales > Mycobacteriaceae > Mycobacterium > Mycobacterium spongiae. Next base: position 4,560,377 of record NZ_CP046600.1, on the reverse strand, counting down.
AATCTCGACGGCCCCACGCTGGCCAAGATCTTCCGCGGTGCCATCACCAAGTGGAACGATCCGGCCATCCAGGCCCTCAACCGCGGGTTCACGCTGCCCGGTGAGGTGATTCACGTGGTGTTCCGCAGCGACGAATCGGGGACCACGGACAACTTCCAGCGCTACCTCGAGGCCGCCTCCGACGGCGCGTGGGGCAAAGGCGCCGGAAAATCGTTCAAAGGGGGCGTCGGTGAGGGCGCGAAGGGCAACGATGGCACGTCAGCGGCCGTCCGGAGCACTCAGGGGTCGATTACCTACAACGAGTGGTCATTTGCCCAGGCGCAGCGGCTGACCGTAGCCAACATCATCACGTCGGCCGGTCCGGACCCGGTGTCAATCAGCGTTGACTCGGTCGGCCAGACGATTTCCGGGGCAAAGATCGCCGGAGAGGGCAACAACTTGGTGCTCGACACCAACTCGTTCTATCTGCCGACACGCGCCGGCTCCTATCCCATCGTGCTAGCGACCTACGAAATCGTCTGCTCGAAGTATCCCGATTCGGAGGTTGGTACCGCCGTGAGGGCCTTCCTGCAAAGCACCATCGGTGCCGGTCAAAGTGGTCTTGAGGACAACGGATACATCCCGATTCCGGACGAATTCAAGTCGAGATTGGCGACAGCGGTCAACGCGATCGCCTGATCAGGGTTCGATATGGTCAGACGTTCGCTGGCCAAGCCTGTGCTAACGACGGTCGGCGCCCATGCTTCGCGCCGGGGGGACCGTCTGTTCAAGATGTTCGCTTCCGCTGCCGGCATGACGATCGTGATCGCCATCGTGCTGATCGCGCTATTCCTGCTGGTTCGTGCGGTCCCGGCGTTGCTCGCCAACAACGTGAACTTCTTCACCAGCGCCGAGTTCGATACCTCCGACGACGAGAAGCTAGCGTTCGGTATCCGCGACCTGTTCATGGTCACGGTCCTGAGTTCGATGTTTGCCCTGGCGTTGGCCGTGCCGGTCGCAGTCGGGATCGCAGTCTTCCTCACCCAATACGCACCGAAGAGGTTGTCGCGTCCCTTCGGGGCGATGGTCGACCTATTGGCCGCGGTGCCGTCGATCATCTTCGGACTATGGGGCATCTTCGTGCTCGCGCCGCAGCTCGAGCCGCTCGCGCGGTTCCTCAATCGCAACCTCGGCTGGCTGTTCTTGTTCGCGCGGGGCAACGTCTCGTTGGCCGGCGGAGGCACGATCTTTACCGCGGGTGTCGTGCTCTCGGTCATGATCTTGCCGATCGTCACATCGGTATCGCGAGAAGTGTTCCGCCAGACCCCGCGTATCCAGATCGAAGCAGCGCAGGCGCTGGGTGCGACGAAGTGGGAAGTGATCCGGATGACCGTGTTGCCGTTCGGTCGCAGCGGGGTCATCGCGGCATCGATGCTGGGTTTGGGCCGGGCTCTGGGCGAAACCGTCGCGGTGCTGATCATCTTGCGCGCGGCCGCCAAACCGGGCAGCTGGTCGCTGTTCGACGGCGGTTACACGTTTGCTTCCAAGATCGCTTCCGCGGCGTCCGAATTCAGTGAGCCATTACCGACGGGTGCCTACATCTCGGCGGGATTTGCCCTGTTCATCTTGACGTTCTTGGTCAACGTCGCCGCTCGCGCGGTCGCCGGGGGCAGAGTCAACGGATGAGCGACCGATGATCTCTGACGCACTCAACCGACCGGTCAAGGCGGCGGTGTTCCGCCCGGTCGGGGTCGGACGACGGATCAAGAACTATGTCGCGACAGTGCTTTTCTTCGCCTCGTTCGCAGTCGCATTGGTACCGCTGATCTGGCTGCTGGGGGTTGTGGTCGAACGAGGCTGGTTCGCCGTCACCCGATCGGGTTGGTGGACCTACTCCCTGCGCGGCGTGCTGCCCGAAGAGTTCGCCGGGGGGGCGTACCACGCGCTCTACGGGACGCTGGTACAGGCCGGAATAGCGGCTCTGCTGGCGGTACCGCTGGGCTTGATGGCGGCGGTGTATCTGGTGGAATACGGCACCGGCCGGATGGCCCGGCTGACGACCTTCATGGTTGATGTGCTCGCCGGCGTGCCCTCGATCGTTGCGGCGTTGTTCATTTTCAGTCTGTGGATCGCCACCTTGGGATTCGAGCAGAGCGCATTTGCCGTGTCGTTGGCATTAGTCCTGCTGATGCTGCCGGTGGTCGTGCGGTCCACCGAGGAGATGCTCAGGTTGGTGCCGGACGAACTGCGCGAAGCCAGCTACGCGCTGGGCGTTCCGAAATGGAAGACGATTGTGCGGATCGTCGTACCGATCGCGACGCCGGGCATCGTGTCCGGAATTTTGCTGTCGATTGCGCGCGTCGTCGGCGAGACCGCTCCGGTGCTGGTGCTCGTCGGGTACAGCCGCTCGATCAACTACGACATCTTCCACGGCAACATGGCATCCTTGCCGCTGCTGATCTACACCGAACTCACCAATCCCGAACGCGCAGGTTTCCTGCGCGTCTGGGGTGCCGCACTGACCCTGATCATCATCGTGGCCGTGATCAACCTGACGGCGGCGGCGATCCGGTTTGTGGCAACCCGCCGGCGCTGACCGGAACCCGGGGGAGAACCGGCGATCAGGGTGTGAGCTTCACGACCCGGTCGTTGCCGCGGTCGGCGACGTAGACAGTCCCGGCCTGGTCCACCGCCACCGCTAGCGGTGTGTTGAGGCCCGTGAGCGGCAGCACCGTCGAGCTGGTCGATCCCGCCACCAGTTTGACCACGCGATTCTCGTTGTGTTCGGTGACATACACGGTGCCGGCCTCATCGACCGCGATACCCCATGGCGCAGTGATTTCGGTGAACGGCAACACGACCTGGTTGTTCGACTCGATCTCAAGCTTGACCACCCTGTTGTTGTCGGTGTCGGTGACATAGACATTGCCGGCTTTGTCCACCGCGACCCCATCCGGATTCTTGAGGCCGTCGAACGCCAGCACGGTCTGAGTCTTGGACCCGGCCGCTAGCTTCACCACTCTGTCATTGCCCCGGTCGGCGACATACACCGCACCCTGGGTATCCACGGCTAGCCCCTCCGGATAATTGAGGCCGTCGAACGGGAGCACGGTCTGCTTGGTCGACCCCGCCGCCAACTTCACCACGCGGTTATTGAAATCGGTGACGTAGACGGTGTCGGCGCCGTCGACCGCCAAACCCTGGGGCTGGTAGAGACCGCTAAAGGGCAAGACCGTCGAAGCGCTGGAGCCGGCAGCCAACTTCACCACCCGGCCGTACATGCCCTCACTGGTGACGAAAACACTGCCGGCGCTGTCCACCGCGACTCCGCTGGGGGAGAGCCGGAAGTTGATCCCCTTAAACGGCAACACGGTCTGCCCGGACGCTTGGTTCGAGGAGGGCCGTAACATCACATAGCCGGCCGCGGCCACAATCGCCACGACCACGACGACGGCCGCGCCGATCATGGCCCATAACTTCCGTTTGTCGCGCGTCAGCGCCGCCGCGCGTCCGGCAGTGGCCGCAGACGCGTCGGGATTCGGGTTGGACGCGGGCATCCCCGCCTGGCTTCCGGAGAGCGAGTGCCCGGTTGGGTTGGGCCGGCTTCCGCTGGGGCTGGCCGCGGGTACTGGTCGGGCCATTGTCTCGGAGTCGCCCGGAGACCATGACCCGGTGCCGGGGGGCTGCGGGTCGCCGCCCGCGCCGGTGCTGCCGGAGCCAGGAGCCATCGAGACCGGATTCGTCGGGTTGGCCAGCAGGGTCGCATTGTCACCTTGGCGCAGAATCGTAGTGGCCTGGTGCTGGTCGGATGCGGTGAGCGCGTCGTGTGCGGCGATAGCCAGATCACCGGCGCTGACGTAACGCTCGTCCGGGTTCTTGGCCATGCCTTTGGCGATCACCTGATCAAGGGCGGGCGGGACTCGTCCGGGTCGTAGCTGGCTGGGCTGCGGGGCAGGCTCCATCAGATGAGCAGCGATCAATCGTTCGACACTGTCAGCCCGATACGGAGGCGCCCCAGTCAAACACTCACCGAGCACGCACGCCAACGCATAGATATCAGCGCGATAGGTGACCTCATTGCCAGTGAACCGCTCCGGGGCCATGTAGTTGTAGGTTCCTACCGCCGTACCTGTCTGGGTCAGCCCCGGGTCGCTGGCAGCGCGGGCGATGCCGAAATCCACCAGATAGGCAAAGTCGTTCCCGGTGACAATGATGTTTGCCGGCTTGACGTCGCGGTGTGTCACCCCATTCGAATGCGCGGCATCCAGCGCCGCAGCGACCTGCCTGACGATGGCCACCGCGCGAGCTGGGGTCAGCGGACCGTACTGCGTCAATAGGGTGCGCAGCGAGACCCCCTCGATCATGCGCATCTCCACGAAGAACTGGCCATCGATCTCGCCGTAGTCGTGGATCGGCACGATGTGTGGTTCGGTCAGCCGCCCTGCAGTGTCGGCTTCGCGCTGCATTCGCGCGCGAAACACCGCATCGTCGGAGTACCGCGGCGAAATCAGTTTCAGGGCCACGACGCGTTGCTTGCGGGTGTCCTCGGCCTCATAGACTTCGCCCATCCCGCCCTGGCCTAGCAGCCGGATTAGCCGATACGGCCCAAATCGCGACCCTGCCTGCGAATCGGCATCGCTCACCGTCGAGTTCCCTTCGTTTGATCGAGGCCCTTATGTGGTCGAGTCTTTCGTTTGCGTGTCGGTCTCCTTGTGTGGTTTTCCCTGTGTGACCAAGAATTCCCTGTGTGACCAAGAATTCCTTGTGTGATTAAGAGATAGCGTTCACCGCAGTTGCCAACTTCGACTGGAAAGACTTGGGCAGCGGGATGGAGCCATACTGGTCAAGGCCCTCTTGGCCCGGACCAATTGCGGCCTGCATAAACGCCTTTACCGCGGTACCGGTCGCGGAATCCGGGTACTTCGAACAGACGATCTCATAGGTCGCCAGCACGATCGGATAGGCGCCGGGCTCGGTGGGGGTATAAAACGACGACGTGTCTAAAACCAGGTCGTTGCCCTTCCCGCTTACCGTCGCTCCGGCAATCGTCTTGCCGACCGACTCTGTCGTGATGGCCACCGGATCCGGACCGGCTGACGTAATGATCTGGACGATGTTCAACCGCTTGCCCACCGCGAACGACCACTCGTTGTAGGTGATGGATCCGTCCGTCGACTGCAGCAAGGCCGAGGTGCCGTTGTTCCCGTTGGCGCCGACACCGACACCCCCGTTGAACGTTTCGCTGACGCCTTTGCCCCACGCCCAGTCGGATGCGACGTCGAGGTAGCGCTGGAAGTTGGCCGATGTACCCGACTTGTCGCTGCGGAAGATGACATTGATGGGTGTTGCAGGGAGGTTGGTGCCCGGGTTGAGCGCCCGGATCGCCGGGTCGTCCCATGCGGTGATGGTGCCGTTGAAGATCTTGGCGGTGGTGAGTCCGTCAAGATTCAGCGTGCCTACGCCCTTGATGTTGTAGGTGACAGCGATGGGGCCGAACACCGTCGGCAAGTTCCACGCCGGGGAGCCGCAGCGCGCCGCGGCTCGGTCCGTCTGTCCGTTCGTGGGATCCAACGGAACGTCGGAACCCGCGAAATCGGTTTCGTTATTGAGAAACTGCGTCGCTCCGGCGCCGGAACCGTTTGCGTTGTAGTCCAACGTGTAACCCGGGCATGACCGGACGTAGGCATAGACGAACTGTTCCATGGCATTTTCTTGCGCGGTTGATCCACTGGCATGCAATTCCTTTTTGCCACCGCAATCCACCGATGACGAACCGGTTGTTTCAGATGATGAGGTGTCGGTGCCGCCGCCGCATGCCGCTAATACCAGGGTGCCGGCGCTCAGCAGGCTCAGTGCCGCGCGAGATCGAGTGAACTTCACACGACGAAATCCTAGCCTGCGCGCAGCGCCCATTGCGTCCGCGCCGACGATCGCGGTAGGGAACGCATAGGGAACGCATAGGGAACCGGTGGGGGAATGTGTAGTGCCTGCCGCCGACGGCGTGTAAATGGCCCGGCGCCAGACCGGTGCCGCTGACGCGCCAGTCAAATCAGCTTTGTGCAAGTTTCAGCACCCTGCCATTGCCGCGGTCGGCGACGTAGACGGTGCCGTCCTTGTCGACGGCAACGGACAGCGGAGTATTGAGGCCGGTGAACGGCAGTTCGGTCGCGGCCAACGCCCCGGGCGCCAACTTGACCACCGAGTTGTTGTCGTGGCCGGTGACGTAGATGTTGCCGTCGTCGTCCACAGTAATGCCCCACGGTGCCGCGAGGCCGGTGATAGGTAGCACGGTCTGACTGTGAGTCCCGGCGTCCAGTTTCAGCACCCTACTGTTGTCGGTATCGGTCACGTAGACGTTGCCGTAGCCGTCCACGGCCACCCCGTCGGGGTGTTTGAGGCCGTTGAACGGCAGCACCGTCTGGCGGGTCGACCCGGCTGCCAACTTCACCACCCGGTTGTTGCCCCGGTCAGCGACATACACGGTGCCCTGGGCATCCACGACGAGACCTTCCGGGTAGTTGAGGCCGCTGAACGGCAGCTCAGCTTGGTTGTTCGAGCCGGCCGGTAACTTCACCACCCGGTTGTTGAAATCGGTGACGTACAACGCGCCGGATGCGTCCACAGCCACGCCCTGGGGTTGGTACAGACCACTGAACGGCTTCACTGTCGGCGTGTTCGACCCTGCTGCCAACGCCACCACCCGGCCGTACATGCTCTGACTGGTGACGTAGAGGGTGCCGCCGCTGTCCACCGCCACCCCGCCCGGGGAGAGGCGGAACTTCAGGCCGGAGAACGGCAGCACGGTTTGTCCCTGCGGCGTCGATGGGTCTTTGGGCTTTGTGACCACGAACGCGGTGACGCCGACCAGCGCGACAACGACGGCCGCGACAGTCCCGGCAATCATCCACCGGTTTCGTTTCTTGCGGGGCTGTACCGCCGGTGCGGGCTGGGATGCGTGGTTGAACGTCGTGGGGGGCGCCGAGACGACGCTGTTCGGGCCAGACGGCAGTCCCGGCTGTCTGAGCCAGCCGCCAGCGCCGGCCTGCGTCAGCTGGAGAGCTGCGTCGGGGTTCGATGACCACTCGCTGGAGCCTGATGGCACCGGTCGAGCCATGGTCTCGTCGCCGGCGGCGGGTTGCATTGGCGGGGTTCCGGTGGTCTGCGGATTCTGGCCGTAGGGACCCGAGCCGGTGTGGTTGGTCCAGCCACCACCAAAGCTCGAATCGACAACGGGGGCCATCAGGGTCGCATTGTCGCCCTGCCGCAGAATGGTGGCTTCCTGGCGCTGCTCCGCGGTGGTGAGCGCCTCGTGGGCGACGATCGCCAGATCGCCGGCACTCAGGTAGCGCTGTGCCGGGTTCTTGGCCATGCCCGTAGCGATCACCTGGTCCAGAGTCGCTGGAATCCTGCCGGGACGGATGGTGCTCGGCCGCGGGACAGGCTCCATCAGATGGGCGGCGACTAACCGTTCGACGCTGTCGGCGCGGTATGGCGGCGCTCCGGTCAAACACTCACCCAGGACACAGGCCAGCGCGTAGATATCCGCTCGGTAGGTGACCTCGTCGCCGGTGAAACGTTCCGGAGCCATGTAATTGTAGGTCCCCACGGCCATCCCGTTTTGGGTCAGCCCCGGATCGGTGACGGCGCGGGCGATGCCGAAATCGACCAGGTAGGCGAAGTCGTTGTCGGCGACCAGGATGTTTTCCGGCTTGACGTCACGGTGGGTGATGCCGCTGGTGTGTGCGGCGTCCAGCGCGGCGGCGATTTGGCGCACGATGGCTACTGCTCGTGCTGGGGAAAGCGGACCGTATTGCGTCAGCATCGTGCGCAGCGAGGCGCCATCGATCAGGCGCATTTCCACGTAGAATTGCCCGTCGATTTCTCCGTAGTCATGAATCGGCACAATATGTGGCTCTGTCAGTCGTCCCGCGGTGTCTGCCTCGCGTTGCATCCGCGCGCGAAACTCTGGGTTGCTTGAACACTGGTCTGAGATCAGCTTCAGTGCCACCATCCGGTGCTTGCGGGTGTCCTCGGCCTCGTAAACTTCTCCCATTCCGCCGCGGCCAATCAGCCCCAGCAATTGATAGGGCCCAAAGCGCGACCCCACCCGCGAACACAGCTCGGTGTCGTTCACTGCCGCCTCCCTTCGCCGCCAACCGATCCCGTGGTCGCAACCGGCCACGAGATGCCGCTGTTGCCGACGCGTGCCGCACCGTTGCGTCGGGAAACACCCGGCAAAAAAACCGTAAATCTTCGGGGAAGCACGTCACAACCTGAAACGCGCCAGTCAAAGGAAACTCAGAACTGTTTGGCGAGCCACCGGGTGCGGTAGCGCGGCGGGTGTGGTCGCTCACCGGCTCTAGCGGCACCGCCAGCAGAATCGATCGGTCGACTAAAGTCGTTGTTGCGCTGCCGCACTCGCGCGGCGTGCGCGGACCGCGCGGCATCGGGTTGTGGCGCCATCCAGCCGACCATCGTGGTTGGAATCCGTGTGGTGGTTGCCTGCCACGCTGCGGGCGGTCAGGCGATAGAGTTCACCACTGGCACCAATTTCGATTGGAACGAGCGCGGCAGTGGGATGTATCCGTAATCGTCCAAACCGATTTGGCCGTCCCCAATCGTGGCCTGCATAAAGGCTCGAACCGCGGCGCCGGTTGGGGCATCCGGGTACTGCGAGCAGACGATCTCATAGGTCACGAGCACGATCGGATAGGCGCCTGGCACGGTTGGCCGGTAGAACGTTGACGTGTCTACCACCAGATTGTTGCCGTCCTCCAAAAACCCGGCTCCAGCGATGGTCTTTCCAACTGAGGCTGCGGTGATCGCCACCGGTTCGGGACTCGCTGACGTGATGATCTGTGCCATGTTCAAGTGACGGCCGACCGCGAAGGACCATTCGTTGTAAGTGATCGAGCCATCGGTCCGCTTCAGGGCCTGCGACGTGCCGTCGTTCCCGTTGGCTCCTTCGCCCACGCCTCCGCGAAACGTTTGACCGGCTCCTCTGGCCCACGCGCCATTCGATGCGCCCTCAAGGTATTTCTGGAAATTGTCGGTGGTCCCGGACTGGTCGCTGCGGAAGACCACGTGGATGGGAGTCGGGGGCAGGTCGCTACCGGCGTTGAGTGCCTTGATCGCTGGGTCGTCCCATTTGGTGATGGCGCCGTTGAAGATTCGAGCTGCTGTGGGTCCGTCCAAAGACAGCGAACTCACACCGCTGATGTTGAAGGTGATTGCGATCGGGCCGAATACCACCGGCAGATCCCATGCCGGCGACCCGCAGCGCCGTGCCGCTCGGTCTGGCTCGCCCTTCGCCGGGTTCATCGGTGAATCGGAGCCGGCCAGATCGGTCCTGCCGGCGAGGAACAACTTCATCCCTGCCCCCGAACCGTTTGCGCTGTAGTCCAGCGTATGCCCCGGGCATGCATGGATGTAGGCGTAGACGAATTGCTCTATCGCGTGCGTTTGCGCGGTCGAGCCGGCGGCCAGGATCTTCTTTTTGCCGCCGCAGTCCACGGGCACCGAAGGATTGCTTGATTCGACCGACGACGCGTTGTCGGATTGGCCGCCGCACGCCGTCAAGAGCAGTGCGCAGACGAGCAACAGGCTCAGCGCAGCACCAGCTCGAGTGAACTTCACGAGACTCCTCGACAGACTCTGGGTCGCCACCGCGAGCCTACGTGACTGCGAGCTGCGGTTCTTGCGACCTGGCGGCCTATTTCGCCTCGGGCCGGGTCGGAGACGTCTTCGGTATCGCCCAGCTCGGCTGGTTTCTCTCCCGGGGTAAACGCCGCTCCACCTTCAAGTTTGGCGTCGATCAGCCCCTCCGGCTGCTCCGGCGACATCCCGGTAGCGGACGGTGACGTCATTGGCCTGACCCCTATCAGGTCGCGCTCGCCGAAGTCCTTGACGCGCAACGCCCCCAGCCGGGTCGTACTAGGCAGCGTGACATGCGCGATCGCCATCCGGTCGGACCCAGCTAGCGTCGTGACTAACAGCCTCAACGACGTGGACGACTTCGAATCCGACTCCACGCAGCTGCGGTCAAACATCATTGGGTCAAGATCGCCAGCCGGGACGAACCCCAGTGCCTCGATCTCGTGACTGGGCTCGCCGGGCAACGTCGCCACGGTGAACTTCACCGAACCACCTCCTACCTTGCATGCTGCGACAATTGGGCCAGCGGCGACGAGCCCGGGCAGGGAACGCATAGAGAATGCATAGGGAATAGAACGCATAGGAAATGCATAGGGAATAGGTGGGGGAATCTGTAGTAGCCTGCGCCGATGGAGTGTGAACGGCTCGGCGCCGAAACCGAAGCCGTCGATACTGACCGCGTAACTCCAGCCATGACGGCCGTGAACCTCACCCTCGGTTTCGGATCCAAAACCGTCCTCGACCGGGTAAGCATGAACTTTCCCGCTCGTGCGGTCACGTCTTTGATGGGACCGACCGGTTCGGGCAAGACGACATTCTTGCGCACCCTGAATCGGATGAACGACAAAGTCTTCGGTTACCGATATAGCGGCGACGTGCTGCTGGGTGGACTCAGTATCTTCGAACATCGCGACCTCATGGAGTTTCGCCGTCGGGTCGGCATGCTGTTCCAGCGGCCCAATCCATTCCCGATGTCCATCAAGGACAATGTGGTTGCCGGCGTGCGCGCGCACAAATTGGTGCCACGCAAAGAATTCAACGATGTTGTCGAGGCTCGACTCAGCGTGGTCGGCCTGTGGGATGCGGTCAAGGATCGCCTCGGCGATTCGCCATTCCGGCTCTCCGGTGGTCAGCAGCAGTTGTTGTGCCTAGCCCGCACGCTTGCGGTGAATCCAGAGGTATTGCTGCTCGACGAACCGACCTCGGCGCTGGACCCGACGACCACGGAAAAGATCGAGGAGCTGATCCGGTCGCTCGCCGACCGCCTCTCGGTGATCATCGTGACCCACAATCTTGCCCAGGCCGCGCGCATCAGTGACCGCGCAGCCCTGTTCTTCGACGGCAGGCTGGTGGAAGAGGGCGCCACCGACCAACTGTTCTCGGCTCCCCAGCATCCGGAAACCGCCCGTTACGTCTCCGGGCTGTCTGGTGACCGCAGCGGCCCCCCTGTCCCCGACGGGGCCGCGGCCCTCGACGGTGCACCCGAAACGGAAAGAAAGTAGAGAACGGTAAAGAAAGGTAGATGAGGTAAGCAATGACGATTCGTCTGCGTTCGCTGTTGTCCGTATCGGCCATTGTGCCGCTAATCCTTGCCGCAGCGGCCTGTGGTTCGAACTCAGAAGACAGTTCATCTGAATCTGGTCCGGCCGCAGGCACTGTCGCGACTACCCCCGCGACGTCGAAAGTGACGTTGTCGCAGACCGGTAGCACGCTGCTCTACCCCTTGTTCAATCGGTGGGCTCCGGCATTTCGCCAAAAGTATCCGAACGTCACGATCACCACCGAGAGCACCGGTTCAGGCACTGGGATTGCGCAGGCGGCCGCTGGGACGGTCAACATCGGGGCCTCCGACGCGTACCTGTCCGAAGGCGACATGGCCGCGCACAAGGGGTTGATGAACATCGCGCTGGCCATCTCGGCTCAGCAAGTCAACTACAACCTGCCCGGTGTGACCGAACACCTCAAGTTGAACGGAAAAGTCTTGGCGGCCATGTACCAGGGCACCATCACGACCTGGAACGATCCGCAAATCGCTGACCTCAACCCCGGGGTTGATCTGCCCGATACCACGGTGGTCCCGCTGCACCGTTCCGACGGGTCTGGCGACACTTTCCTGTTCACGCAGTACCTGTCCAAGCAAGATCCGGACGGTTGGGGTAAGTCGCCGGGCTTCGGCACCACCGTCGACTTCCCTGCCGTGCCTGGTGCGCTGGGCGAGAACGGCAATGGCGGCATGGTAACCGGCTGTGCCGATACGCCGGGTTGTGTGGCATACATCGGCATCAGCTTCCTCGACCAGGCCAGCAAACGAGGACTTGGTGAGGCTCAACTGGCAAACAGCTCGGGCAATTTCCTGCTGCCCGACGCGCAGAGCATTAAGGCCGCGGCCGAAGGTTTTGCTTCGAAAACGCCTGCAAACCAGGCGATCTCGATGATCAACGGGCCCGCCCCGGACGGCTACCCGATCATCAACTACGAGTACGCGATCGTCAACGACCGTCAGAAAGATGCCGCCACCGCACAGACGATGCAGGCATTTCTGCATTGGGCGATCACCGACGGCAATGACCCGTCATTCCTCGATCACGTTCACTTTCAACCGCTGCCGGAGTCAGTGGTGAAGTTGTCGGAGGCACTGATCGCGACGATTTCCGGCTAAATTCGTTGACTTCCGCGACAGAGCAGCCGGTGTCGGCTGGCCGGGCCGCGCCTCGCAGCATGCTGGCGCGTGCTCGGGAAGCCAACCGCGAGGGCCGCGTTATCCGTTGGCTCGGCGCGTTGGGCGCGGTGATCCCGCTGCTCGCGCTCGTTTTCGTGCTGGCGACGCTGATCATTGAGGCGCTACCCGCGATCAGGGTCAACGGTTGGCACTTCTTCTACGCGACCGAATGGAACCCGGGCAACACCTACGGCGCTACTGTTGTCACCGACGGTGTCGCCCATCCGGTCGGTGCCTACTACGGGGCGTTGCCACTGATCGTTGGGACGCTCGCCACCTCGGCAATCGCTCTGATCATTGCGGTGCCGGTGTCTGTGGGCGCGGCGCTGGCGATCGTTGAACGGTTGCCCAAACGGTTGGCGGCTGCCGTGGGGATCATGCTCGAATTGCTCGCCGGGATCCCCAGCGTCGTGGTCGGCCTGTGGGGGGCGATGACCTTCGGGCCGTTTATTGCTCATCACATAGCGCCGGTGATCGCCCGCAACGCGCCGGATGTCCCGGTGCTGAACTACTTTCGGGGGGACACCGGCAACGGGGAAGGACTGTTGGTTTCTGGTCTGGTGTTGGCCGTGATGGTCATTCCCATTGTCGCCGCCACCACTCGTGATCTCTTCCGGCAGGTGCCGTTGCTGCCTCGCGAGGGCGCGATCGCGTTAGGCATGTCGAGGTGGGAGTGCGCTCGCCGGGTCACCGTGCCGTGGGTGTCCAGCGGCATCATCGGTGCCGTGGTTCTGGGCTTGGGACGGGCGCTTGGGGAGACGATGGCAGTCGCTATGGTGTCCGGCGCGGTGTTGGGTACGATGCCCGCGAACATCTACTCGACGATGACCACTATCGCCGCCACCGTGGTGTCACAGCTGGATTCGGCGATGACGGATTCCACCAACTTCGCGGTGAAGACGTTGGCCGAAGCGGGCCTGGTGCTGATGGTGATCACCTTGCTGACGAATATCGCTGCTCGCGGAATGGTTCGGCGGGTGTCGCGCACCGGGCTGCCGGTGGGACGCGGGATCTGACATGAGTGAATCAGCTGGCTCGGGAACCACGCAGACGCCGACGATGGCTTCGCGACGGCGGTCGGTCACGCTGCGGCGCAGGATCGTCAACACGCTGTGGTGGGCGGCATGCTTCTGCTGCCTGGTGGTGGTTGTGGCCCCGACGTTGTGGATGCTGATCGGTGTCATCGGTCGCGCACTGCCGGTCTTCGAGTGGAGTGTGCTGGTGCGTGACACGCGGGGCAACGGTGGCGGCTTGCGCAACGCCATCGTGGGGACCGTGGTCCTGGGTATTGGGGTGACGCTGGTCGGTGGCACGGTGAGTGTGTTGACCGGAATCTACTTGTCCGAGTTCGCCACCGGCAAGACGCGGTCGATTCTGCGGGGCGCCTACGAGGTGCTGTCCGGAATTCCGTCCATCGTGCTCGGTTATGTCGGCTACCTGGCCCTTGTGGTGTATTTCGACTGGGGATTTTCCTTGGCAGCCGGGGTTGTGGTGCTGTCGGTGATGAGCATCCCGTACATCGCCAAGGCAACCGAGTCCGCGTTGGCCCAGGTGCCCACGTCATACCGGGAGGGGGCGGAGGCACTCGGGTTACCGTCCGGTTGGGCGCTGCGCAAGATCGTCTTGAAGACCGCGATGCCGGGGATCGTTACCGGGATGTTGGTCGCGCTGGCTTTGGCGGTCGGTGAGACGGCGCCGCTGTTGTATACGGCGGGATGGTCGAATTCACTGCCCACCGGACAACTCACCGACGCGCCGGTCGGCTACCTGACCTACCCGATTTGGACCTTCTATAACCAGCCGTCGAAGGCGGCTCAGGACCTGTCGTACGAGGCGGCGTTCTTGCTGATCGTGTTCCTGCTGCTGTTGATTGCCCTCGGCCGGCTGATCAACTGGTTGTCGCGGAGGCGATGGGCAGTTTGATCAACCCGGGTTGGGACTTTGGCCCTTCCTGTTCTCCTCGATCATCACCAAGCTCACCGTGACTGAGAATCCAAGGCTCGTGCAGTCGCCCAAGGCGATTGGTCCACCGTGGACTAGGTGTACTCGTGGGTCGACGGTCTTCATACCAATGTCCGGTTCGAGCAGGACACGCGGTGCCGTCTGATGATGATCGGCGTGCGCGCCGACGGCGCAGGGAGCTCGTCGCGCCAGCTGTGCGCAGGGGGTTTCCGCAGGCGCGCGAGCAGCGCCGCTGGTTCCACAAGATATCGAATGTTCCTGCCGTGCTGCCGAAGTCGGCGCACCTCAGCGCGAAGAAGGCACTCGCGCAGGTTGGTAACGTCGAGGACAAACGCCACGCTCCGCGGGCGGTGAAGACATCTCGTGACATCAGAAAGTCCGGCTAGATCGAGCGGATGCGGACATGCGCGGGTGTCGTCGTAACCGGTGCCGGTGTGAGGCAGTGGTGGAGTTGTCCGAGGAACGTGTTGAACAGGTGTCGTTGGGCTTGGTAATCCCAGTCCGACGCTCTCGCCGGGCTTGGTCGACCCTCAAAGAGCTGGTGGCGTTGATGGGCCAGGCCCCACGATTGACCTATGGGCATTGGATTGCGATCGCAACAACATGGGATGGGAAACCGAAGTCGGTGAAGACAAGTCGAGTCGTCTCACCCGAATGAGGATCGCACTATGACGAATCGAACGGATCACTGCTTTCGCTGGGTCCTGCTCGTCGAGAGGTCGGGCTGAACGAAGAACCCGCATCCGGCGGATGCTTACGCGAGCTTCGCGTTGTTGGGGCGCCCGCTGATCGGTGACGGCTGGGCACGTTGATCGCGCCCAATACGTCTTGTTGCACGGCAGCCGAGGGCGATGCGTTGGCTGCCTCGGCCGTGGCATACGTGCTGCCGGCACGGGCGTGGGCCTGCACAAACTGGGCGTGAAACCCCGCCACTTGCGTGCTGAGCGCCCGATAGGTCCGGGCGTGGGCGGAAAACAGCGCCGCTACCGCCGCCGACACCTCATCGGCACCCGCGGCCAACACCCCCATCGTCGGCACCGCCGCGGCGACATTGGCCGCATTCAGCGTCGAGCCGATGCCCGCCAAATCTGTTGCCGCGGCCGCTACCACCTCGGGGACCGCCACAACATACGACATCGCTAGCCTCCCAACAGTCTGGTCACCGTCGACACACCACGGGCAACGTCAACGCGCTAGCCGTACCGCCGGCGGCACATCATTTCCAACAGCCGCCCCGACTACACCCGCTCACCCAGCGCCCGGACAACTGGTGTGGAACCTACAAACGCGCGTCCGACCCCTGCGCAAGTACCTTGGCTACAGGGACGAACTGCCCAGCAGGACCAGTCCTACAGTGCACAGCGCACACACGCCCCGAGGACGGCAACCGGCAGTTGCCATAAGGGATTTGGAGTTGTCGGTGAATAGGAGCACAAGTTGAGCCGTGTCAAAGCCCTGACGACCCACAGTCCGCGAAAGGTACCCAGAGGCACGCCACGGAAAGGCGAGTCCTGTGCCTGAGGAAGTTGGACCACCCGAAAATGCGCACCACGGTACGAGTTGTTATGGGAACTTGAGCAATCGGTGGTCTCGGTAGATTCCGATCGCGTCAGCGCCGATCTGTTGAAAACGATTCTCGCAGCGATCGATGCCGAATTCGATGAAGCTCTCGCCGCCGCCGACGCACGGGATTTGACAAAGGTGTCCTCGCTGCAGTCTACCCGCAGAGCGCGGAGCAAGTCTGGTCGGTCTTTTTTGACAATGTGCGTCGCGAACGATGCGGGTTGGCCATTGGCGAGGCAAGGACAGCGCTCCCCTACCGCCGGCCGACGTTCCGTCGATCGTGCGTCGAGTGTCGGCTGAAGAGCAGGGGCCGTCGCGATCCAGCTACGGTGGCTCGCCGATGAACGATCAGACGGTCCACCGGTGTTGACCCCAGCCTGGAGACCGCCGGCACCAGCTTGAGCTCCCAGATATCGGCCAGAATGTCGGAAGAATTTCGGAAAAATCTTCATTCCGAAACGGCGCCACATTATCGTGTTTTCGTAGACGATTCGAGGTAGCTACACAAGGGGAAGAACGGTGTCTTATGTGCTGGCAATACCGGATGTACTGGCCGGTGCGACAACCCATTTGGACAGCATTGGCTCGGCACTGAGCGCAGCCAACGGGGTAGCGGCGTCCCAGACCACACAGGTGGCGGCAGCCGGTGCCGATGAGGTGTCGGCGGCCGTGGCGACTGTTTTCTCGGAGTACGCGCAGTCTTATCAGGCCCTGAGCGCGCAGGCGACGGCCTTTCACGCCCAGTTCGTGGACACCCTATCCAACGCCGGCGCCGCGTACCAGGCCGCTGAGACGGCCAACGCCTCCCTGCTGCAGCATGCGCTGAATCTGGCCAACGCACATACCGAGGCCGTGTTGGGGCGCCCGTTGGTGGGTAACGGTGCCGACGGGGAAGCCGGGACCGGCCAGGCCGGCGGTGACGGCGGGCTGTTGTACGGAAACGGCGGCAACGGCGGTTCCGGCGGCCCAGGCCAGGCCGGTGGCAACGGCGGAAACGCCGGTCTTATCGGCAACGGCGGGTTCGGCGGTATCGGCGGGGATGGCGCCGGTCAGGCCGGCGGCAACGGCGGGAACGGCGGTTCCGGCGGCTGGTTGCTCGGCGCCGGCGGGTTCGGCGGCGCCGGCGGCGCCGGCGGGACGAGCGGCACCATTGGCTTGGCCGGCGGGGCTGGCGGCAACGGCGGCAGCGGCGGACTGATCGGCAACGGCGGGAACGCCGGGGATGGCGGGGACGGCGGGAACGGCTTCGACACCATCGGAGACGGCGGAGCCGGCGGGGCTGGCGGGGCCGGCGGACGCTTGTACGGAGACGGCGGAGCCGGAGGGGCCGGCGGCGACGCCGCGACACTTGGCTTCACCGGCGGCGATGGCGGGGCCGGCGGAGCCGGCGGGGCGGGCGGGCTGATCGGCAACGGGGGTAACGGCGCGATCGGCGGAAACCCTGGCGCGGGGAGCGGCGGTGTCGGCGGCAACGGCGGCACCGGCGGGTTGTTGATTGGCCACGGCGGCAATGGCGCTGCCGGCACATTCGCCGATGGTGGCGCCGGTGGTCACGGCGGGTGGCTATACGGCAACGGCGGTAGTGGTGGCAACGGCAACCCGACAGGGCTTCCCAATCAATCGGGTGGAGACGGCGGGGCCGGCGGCAATGGCGGTCTGATCGGCAATGGCGGCGCCGGCGGGAACGGCGCGAACAGTCGAGACGGCGGTGCTGGCGGTCACGCAGGGCTAATCGGCGACGGCGGTGCTGCCGGATCCGGCGGACTGCAAGGCGACGGCGGGGTCGGTGGGGCGGGCGGTCTGTTGTACGGCAACGGCGGCAATGGTGGCAACGGCGGGGCGGGGAACTCGCCTTCACCCGCCGGCGACGGCGGGGCCGGCGGGACAGGCGGATGGCTGTATGGCAACGGCGGTGCCGGCGGCAATGGCGGCAGCGCGTTCGTCCCGGCCATCCCCGCACCTGGCGGTAGTGGCGGGAGCGGCGGCAATGCCGCCACACTGTTCGGTGACGGCGGGGCCGGTGGGGCCGGCGGAACCGGCGGCACCGGCGCTCCCGACGGTTCCGGCGGTGACGGCGGCGCCGGCGGTCTAGTATGGGGCAGCCCCGGGGCTGATGGGTAACCGCGCAGCGGTCTGAGCATAGAGCAGCACAACTGCAGGCGACTCCGATAGATTCTGCTCGGTAGGGCACTGTCGTCCAGCCTGAACACCCGCGGTGCAGCCCGCGAACTGCTCACCCTCGCTCAACGACAGGTCGCCACCTAATAGAACCTTCAGCTAGCAGCCGGTTCTCCTGGGGGCACGCATCCGCGACGTGCCGCGTCAATGTACTGTCTGGTGCTTGCGGCTCCCGCACAGATCGCCCACGGTAGCGGGAATTCTGCAAGCGTTCAGCTTGTGCGCCGCTCGGCGTGCTAATCCACGACAAAGCACTCCGCAGAGCGAAATCCGAAGCACCCGATGCTGATCCGCCTGATAGCTAGACGACCGGCGACGGCCGTGAACGTACTTGGGCGAACGACGATGCGAGTCGGGAACAACTACAGCGGTGCGCGGTGGGCATTCCGCGCGACCACGCGGCGGCGCCTCACGGTTCGACCGATGAGTCTGCCGGAGCGGTCGCCCAGGCGCGGTGCCCGTCTTGCGGGTGCGGCAACGGCGGCCCGTGAAGGCCTCGCGTGACATGAGGAAGTCAAGCGGCTAGATCGAGAGGAAGCGGGAACGCGCGGGTTTCGTCGTAGCTAGTGCTGATTTGAGGCAGTGGTGGAGTCGTCCGAGGAACTTGTTGAACGGGTGTCGTTGGGCTTGGTGATTCCAGTCCCCACCCTCTCGCCGGGCTTGGTCGTGGCGTTTGGCTCTGAGTGAGGCTTTCAGTGCCGACAATGCCCATAGCGATCCAGCTGCGGCAAGGCGGTTGCCATTGATACGGCGGTAAGTGATGACGATTTTCTTGCCGCTGGAACGGGTCACCGGCGCCGATCCGGCGAAGGCCTTTGAGGCCGTGGTCATCCGTGACTCGGCTGCGGTCGTCTCCGATTTCGCCGAGCACCCAGCGCCCACCAGGGAGCCCGTGCCGGGGAAAGGTGCTGATCACGGTGGCGTCGGGGTGTCGTTGATAATGCTCTTGTGTCGCGGCTTCGAGGTTCTAGGTGGCACGGCAGGCAGCGTTGAGTTGGATCAGCAGACCGGCCAGGTGAATTTCCATCGCGTCCTCCACCAGCGCCGGCTGACGCAGAAACTGCTCACCGAACACCGCCGGCAGCCGGTCGGCCTCGTAGTCCATACCGCGTTTGTGTCCAGCTTTGACCAGCAACGCTCTCAGTTTGGTGCGGGTCAGCGTGGCGGCCTTGGTCGGGGTGGGTGCGGCGACAAGGAGGGAGCGCGCTTCGGGGCGACTCAGTTCGCCCTTGTACAAGCCGGCGAAGGCTTCCAGGGCGGCCTGGTAGAAGTCTTTAAGCAGAGAGCGGATCTGGTTGCCGAGTTTCTGACGCGCCCACACCGCGTCCCGCTGGGCGCGCGCCAAGACTCTGATGGTTTGGGCCAGTTCGGTATCGGCGGGCATCGGCTAGTGCGCGGCCATGTCGGTGCGCAGGATATTGGCCAGCATCACCGCGTCGGTGGCGTCGGCTTTGGCCCCCGACACGTGATGGCGTGCCCGGTAACGGGACCAGCGTGTTGAGCGGGTAGATCGCTCGGCCGTTGCTGCGTAGCGCGGCGACCAGCCGACCGCGGTCGGTGTCAAGCCCGATGGGGATTGGATCATCTTCGGTGTCTCCGGCCTCGGTCAGCATGGTAGGCAACTGGCTGAAACCGGCTGTGTCGGTGGTTATTTTCGCGTGGGTGATGACTTCTCCGGTGTGGTCGATGATCGCGGCATCGTGGCGGGATTCGCCCCAGTCGATGCCACAGAACAGCGTCGTGGACTTACTTGCTCGTCGTGGTGGTGGCTCGTCGAGAGTCTTCGCAGGGTTGTCCGACGACCTCATCGCTGGACTCGATGGTCCGTATCTCGTTAGCCACCTCGCAACCCCAGCTCACCGCAGGACGTCGTTCTGTCGAAGAGCTCGGGGCTCGGGAACAAGGGGAGATCCCGCCTGCGGCAGGCTCGGACAACGACATCCCAGCACTACAGATCGGCGATCCCGGCTGGGCGCGCCGTACTTCACCACGGCGTTGCCGGCCAGGTGCGAAACAAGCGTCACCCAGCTGAGGCCACCACACCACACCATGTGCACCATTTCCGCGGAGGAAGCACCAGGACGATCAAGCGGATCACCCCGAGTTAGCCATCACGGAATACACACCTCGCAGCACCACTACAATTCCACACTCGCTAGAACACGATTAGGTGTTCGAAGGCACCTACGGGGCGAAGTTCCCCAAGGCGGTAGGCAATATCACCAAAAGCGCCCGCCTACGAGCCACAGGAATCACCATGGTCTACAAGCTGATCGAGGCTGCCCAGGCACGCTGGCGCGCTGTCAACGCGCCGCACCTGGTCGCGCTCGTCCGCGCCGGCGCCCGCTTCGAGAACGGCAAGCTCATCGAACTTCCCGACGACGCGACCACGGACGCCGCCCAAACGATCTTGATCGCACAGCTATTCACCATTGCACCTGACAACCAGCGATATCATGGCGCATCGTGCAACCCGCTGACCAGATCAATGCCCTGCGCCGCAACGGTAGTCGGATGGCTAACTCCGCTGAAGCGCGGCTCGACCGCCTAGTGCCAAGCTGCCCCGGATGGGAGGTTGCTGATCTGATATGGCATGTCGGCACCGTGCAAGCGTTTTGGGGGATGACCGCCAGTGGCTCGATCACCGGACCCGACGCGTGGCGTGAACCCGACCGCCCGCAACGCCGCGACCTGGTGGCCTGGTTTCGTGACGGCGTGGACCTGACCGCCAACATTCTGGGTGGCCTCGACCCTGACACGCCAGCCTGGACGTGGGGACGGCGAAAAACGGTGGGCTTCATCCAACGTAGGGTGGCCCAGGAAACCGTGGTTCATTGCTGGGATGCTCTCACAGCGGTCGGATGCCAGGAACCGGTCGAACAAGAACTCGCCGTTGACGGGGTCGATGAATTCCTCGACGAGGTCCTTCCCAATCTTTCCCATGACCTGGGTGGCCACGCTCAAACCATCTCGCTGCGTACCAGCGACAGTGCCGACGAGTGGACCGTCCGCGTCGGAGAAGGCTCCTATCACCTAACCCGATTCGCCACCAAGGCCACCGAGGCCGATGCCGCGGTGATCGCCAGCGCCTCCGAGCTCCTGCTACTTCTCTGGGGCCGGCGCGACGTCAATCAGGTGGCAGTCGAGGGAGAGTTGGCGGCGCTGAAACGCTTCCTCGCCCGAACAGCCTTCGACCTCTGATCTGGAGAAGCGAGCACTAGTGGTTGCAGTTGGCGCCACCGGATCCACCTGGACCTACGAGGTAGTTGATTCGGCGAAATCCGGTAATCGTTCCGCGATCTGCTCCCACGTCAGATGGTTGGCCGCGATCGCAAGCACGAACTCCTCAGCTGCGTCTACATCGAGATTAGCCGAAACTTGGTGCCCATTGAGACCAAGGAGAAGCCAGCACGCTGCCCAGCCTGTCCGCTTGTTTCCGTCAGCCAATGACTGCGTGGTGGCTAGCGAGTGCAATAGCGCGGCCGCTTTGTCCCAGACCGTGGGATATGCATCAGCACCGAAAAGCACTGTCGCAGGGCGCATCAGACTCGATTCGAACAAGCCAGGGTCGCGCACTAAGGGCTGGAACCCGCAGGCGTACTCTGCCACGATCAGCACCTCGACAGTCGTGGGATACTCCGTCACGCCAGCCGGCGATTCAGTTCGGCAGACCGCTGCGCGATTTCCTGTCCGAGTGCACGCACCCTGCCCTCGCGATTGACAGCCCTGTCGAGAATCGCTTGCCGTGCAAACGCGCGCATCGACGTGCCAGCATCGCTGGCCGCGGACCGCACCTTCGCCAATTCTTCATCGGAGAACTCGACATTCAGGGCCGGCACAACGGTCTCCTTTACGCAATGGCACTCCCCATAGTACTACCTAGTGGTACCGCTCTGGTACCGGGCATGTCGACCGCCGGAAGGACGGCCCCACCGATAGGTCGACAACGACGATGCCAGAACACGGGTGGGACAGGTGCGATGAGACGAGCGCGCCTCACTCCCCGGTGCTCGATCGTGCCTTCACGCTGGCCTCCAACTTGGCCAGGAGGTCGGAGACGTCTTCGGTCTCATCCAGTTCGGCCGGTTGGTCCTCGGGGGTAAACGCCTCTCCACCTTCGAGTTTGGCCTCGATCAGCTCCTGCAGCTGCTCCTGGTAGCTATCGCGATAGCGGTCGGGGTTGAAGTCATCGGCCATCGAATCCACCACCTGGCCGGCCATCGTCAGTTCCGCGGGTTTGATCTCCACCTTGTGGTCCAGCACCGGAAAATCGGGATCTCGGATCTCGTCGGGCCACAACAAGGTGTGCACCACCATCACGGCTCGCTTGCCAAAATCCTTGACACGCAACGCCGCCAGCCGGGTCTTACTGCGCAGAGTGAAATTCACAATCGCGACCCGGTCGGTCTCAGCGAGTGTCTTGGCAAGCAGCACATACGATTTGGACGACTTTGAATCCGGCTCCAAGAAGTAGCTGCGGTCGAACATCATCGGGTCGACGTCGCTGGCGGGGACGAATTCCAGCACCTCGATCTCACGGCTGCGCTCTTCGGGCAAGGTGGCGATGTCATCGTCGGTGATCACGACCATCCGGCCGTCGTCGGATTCGTAGGCCCGGGCCAGGTCTGCGTATTCGACAACTTCGCCGCACACCTCGCACACCCGCTTATACCGGATGCGGCCATGGTCTTTGGCGTGCACCTGATGGAACTTGATGTCGTGGTCGGAGGTGGCGCTGTACACCTTGACCGGCACGTTCACGAGCCCGAAGGCGATCGAACCTTTCCAGATGGAGCGCATGGAGTCAGTATGCCCACAACGTTGGTCGCTGGACAGCGTGCTGCGGTGCGCGCCGGCGATCTGATCAGCTGTGTTGTTGTGGTTGGCTAAAACTCCCACCGGGAAGGGCTGATCGCGCCAGCGTGGCTCGGTCGGGAAGATCGGCACCGGCACGGGCCACGGTCAGTGCCGACGATAGAGCCGCCGCGTCGAGCGCGGACGCCAGTGCATCAAGCCCGATCCGGTGCAGGTCGGCTCGTCGACCGGCGCCCAACAGGCCCAATTCCCACAGTGTGTCCATGAAGCCCACCAGGAACGCGTCGCCGGCGCCGACCGTATCCACCACGCGTGTCGGCTTGGCCTCCACCCGGGTCTGGCCGGCGGCACACAACGCTAGCGAGCCGCGATCGCCCATGGTCAGCACCACGACAGCGGGGCCTGACGCCAACCAGGTTTGCGCGGTCCGTTCCGGCGGCCTGTTCGGATTGATCCAACGCAGATCCTCGTCGCTGACCTTCACAATGTCGCTTCGCTCGACAAGATGCTCGATGCGCTCGCGGGCCAGGCCGTGGTCGAGGATCGCCGAGGGACGAACGTTGGGGTCGAAGCTGATCGTGCCCGATATGCGATAGGCGTCGACCAGGGCAGCAACCGCCAAGCATCCTGGCTCGGATACGGCCGCGATCGACCCGGTGTGGACGAACAGCGGCGGTACGACGGGCGGCGTACCGGAAAGCTGCCATTCGAGGTCGAAAGCATAGGTGGCCGAGCCGTCTGCGGCGATGGCTGCGACCGCGGTCGGTGTCCGGGCGGCCGTGGTGCTTCCGGGAACGAGCTGTGCGCCGGAGGCTTTGACGTAGTCGGCGATGCGTTGTCCACGTTCGTCGTTTCCGATGTGCGTCAAGAAGTCGACATCGCGGCCCAGCCTGGCCATCCCGACCGCGACATTGAGTGGGCTGCCACCGACGTGCTCGGCCGTGTGCTGCCCTTCGACGATGTCGATCAGGGCTTCGCCGATCACCAGCCCGCGCGTCATGCCGACAGGTTACGTTGATTACATGGGTTCGGCGCGAGTGTGGCCTCCTGGTCGCCAGGACGCCCCATCGGTGACACTGACCAACGCCGACAAGGTGCTGTACCCAGCGACCGGCACGACAAAGGCCGACATTTTCGACTACTACACCGGCATCGCCGAGGTGATGGTGCCGCACATCGCCGGGCGCCCAGCAACGCGCAAACGCTGGCCCAACGGCATAGACGAGGCCGCATTCTTCGAAAAGCAGCTGGCATCCTCGGCACCCGCCTGGCTGCCGCGGGCCAGCATCACGCACCGCTCCGGGACAACCACCTATCCGATCATTGACAGCGCCACCGGCCTCGCCTGGATCGCGCAACAGGCAGCTCTCGAGGTGCACGTGCCGCAGTGGAGGTTCGTGGCCGAGTGGACCCGAAGCGGCGAGAGTGTGAAACCCGGCCCGACAACGCGATTGGTGTTCGACCTGGACCCGGGTGACGGCGTCACGATGGCCCAACTGGCCACGGTGGCGCGTGCTGTCCGCGACCTCATCGCCGATATCGGCCTGACGACCTTCCCGGTTACCAGCGGCAGCAAAGGGCTACACCTCTACACGCCGCTCGACGAACCGGTGACCAGCAGGGGCGCCACGGTGCTAGCCAAACGCATTGCTCAGCAACTGGAGAAATCGATGCCGACGTTGGTCACGTCAGCGATGACGCGGAGCCTGCGCGTGGGAAAGGTGTTCTTGGACTGGAGCCAGAACAGCGGATCGAAGACCACCGTTGCGCCGTATTCGCTACGCGGGCAGGAGCATCCGACGGTCGCGGCGCCGCGTGATTGGGAAGAACTCGACGATGCTTCGCTGGCTCAACTGAGCTATGGGGAGGTCCTGGCCCGGGTCGCCCGCGACGGGGACCTGCTCGCGCCGGTGGATCCCCCGGATGCTGAAGCCCCCGTGGGCGACCGGCTGACCACATACCGGAGCATGCGCGATGGCTCGAAGACCCCCGAGCCAGTGCCGAGATCGAAACCCGCTACCGGCCAGAACAATACATTTGTTATTCAGGAGCACCATGCCCGCCGGCTGCACTACGACTTTCGGCTGGAGCGAGACGGCGTGCTGGTGTCATGGGCGGTGCCGAAAAACCTGCCCGAGACCAGCTCGGTTAACCATCTGGCGGTGCACACCGAGGATCATCCGCTCGAATACGCCACCTTCGAAGGCGACATTCCCAAAGGGGAGTACGGCGCCGGCAGGGTAACGATCTGGGACTCTGGGACCTACGACACCGAGAAGTTCCGCGACGCGCCCCGAATAGGGTCTGAGAAGGGATCCAAAAAGGGAGAAGTGATTGTCAACCTGCACGGTCGCCGGATCTCGGGACGCTATGCGCTGATTCAGACCAACGGCGACCAGTGGCTGGCACACCGCATGAAAGACCAAAAGGTCTTCGACTTCGACGATATCTCTCCGATGCTCGCAACGCATGGCTCGGTGGCGGGTTTGAAAGCCGGGCAGTGGGCCTTCGAAGGCAAGTGGGATGGCTACCGGCTGCTGGTCGAAGTTGACCACAAAAACTTTCGCCTGCGCTCCCGCAGTGGCCGCGATGTCACCACGGAGTACCCCGAATTACGTTCGCTAGCAGCGGATCTTGCGGATCACCATGCCGTGTTCGACGGTGAGGTGGTCGCGCTCGACGACGCCGGTGTACCGAGCTTCAACGAGTTGCAAAACCGGGTTCGCGCCACCCGGATCCAATTCTGGGCGTTTGACCTGCTCTATCTCGACGGTCGCTCCCTGCTGCGGGCGCGCTACTCTGACCGGCGCAAGCTGCTCGAAACATTAGGTAAAGCAAGCGATCTCATTGTCCCCGAGCTGTTGCCCGGAGACGGCAAGCGGGCGCTCGAGTACTCGAACAACCGAGGCTGGGAGGGCGTGATCGCCAAGAAACGCGACTCGAGTTACCAGCCGGGCCGACGCTCGTCGTCGTGGCTCAAAGACAAGCATTGGAAGACGCAGGAAGTCGTCATCGGAGGCTGGCGAGCCGGTGAAGGGGGGCGCAGCGGCGCCATCGGGTCGCTTCTCCTGGGCATTCCCGACGGGCAAGGGCTGCATTTCGCCGGGCGTGTTGGTACCGGTTTCACCGAACGCGACCTGGCCAACCTCAAAACGATACTGGCGCCGCTGCATACCGACGAATCTCCGTTCGACGAACTGCTGCCGGCGGGTGACGCCAAAGGAGTCACTTTCGTCGAACCGACACTGGTCGGCGAGGTGCGCTACAGCGAGTGGACTCCCGATGAGCGGTTGCGGCAATCAAGTTGGCGCGGGCTGCGGCCGGACAAGAAACCAGATGAGGTGGTACGCGAATGAAGTGGGTGACGTATCGAAGCGAGCAGGGCGAGCGAACCGGCGTGCTCTCCGGTGACGAGATTTACGCGCTGCCGGTGGGCGTCGCGCTACTTGACCTGATCAAGCGCGGAGCTGACGGGTTGCGCGAAGCCGGCGAAGACGCGCTGCGGGCACCGGCCGCGGTGGTTCGACTCGACGAGGTGTCGCTGGCAGCCCCGGTCCCGCGGCCCCCGTCGATCCGGGACTGCTTGTCGTTTCTGGACCATATGCGCAATTGCCAGGAAGCGATGGGCGGCGGCCGGGTGCTCATTGACACCTGGTATCGAATCCCGGCGTTCTACTTCGCGTGTCCGACTGCCGTGCTGGGTCCCTACGACGAAGCGCCGATGGCGCCCGGGAGTGCCTGGCAGGACTTCGAATTGGAGGTCGCCGCCGTCATCGGTACCGGCGGTAGAGACCTCACGGTCGAACAGGCTGAACAGGCGATCATCGGCTACACCATCTTCAACGACTGGTCCGCGCGTGACCTACAGCGGCTGGAGGGCCAGCTGCGCATCGGCCAGGCCAAAGGCAAGGACGGCGGCGTCACGCTGGGTCCTTATCTGGTCACCCCGGATGAGCTGGAGCCGTACCGGAGCCCCGACAAACACGCAAAGCTGAGCCTGCAGGTGACCGCCCTGGTCAACGACGCCGTGATCGGGTCGGGCACGACCGGTTCGATGGACTGGAGTTTCGGTGAACTCATTTCCTACGCCGCACGCGGGGTGATGTTGAACCCGGGGGACCTGTTCGGCTCCGGTACGGTGCCCACCTGCACCCTCGTCGAGCATCTAGCGAATCCGGAGGGGTTTCCGGGCTGGCTCCGCGACGGTGACGTGGTGACTCTTCAGGTGGAGGGGTTGGGCGAGACGCGGCAGACGGTCCGCGCCACCGCGTCCCCGCACCCGTTGGCGGCCCGCGTCAACCCCGACGCACCATCCGAGGCGGTCCGCAGGAATCTGGCGCCGTCCCGGGTGCCCTACACCCGCGGGCTGCACGAGGTCGCCGACCGCGTGTGGGCGTGGACGCTGCCGGACGGCGGCTACGGCTGGAGCAACGCCGGGCTGGTCGCCGGCGACGGCGCGTCGCTGCTGGTGGACACGCTGTTCGATCTAGGGCTGACCCGCGAGATGCTCGACGCACTGGCGCCGATCACCGATGCGGCACCCATCACTGATGCGCTGATCACCCACTCCAACGGTGATCACACGTACGGCAACCAGTTGCTGGACCCTACGGTCCGGATCATCGCGGCCACGGGCACCGCCGAGGAGATCGCGCACGAGGGCGGTACCGACAGGCTGAGGCTCATCCAGACCGTCGACCTGGGGCCGATAGCGACCAAGTTCGTGCGGGACCGCTTCGGACACTTCGACTTCAGCGGCATCACGCTGCGCAACGCCGACCAGACGTTTGACCGCGAGCTGAGCATCGACGTCGGCGGCAGGCGAGTTGACCTACTTAACCTTGGTCCTGCGCACACCGCCGCGGATTCCGTCGTCCACGTGCCCGACGCCGGTGTGCTGTTCGCCGGGGATCTGCTGTTCATCGGTTGCACGCCGATCGTGTGGGCCGGCCCGATCGCCAACTGGGTTGCGGCCTGCGATGCGATGATTGCGCTGGATGCGCCCACCGTGGTGCCTGGCCATGGTCCGGTCACCGATCCGGACGGGATCCGTGCCGTCAGGGGCTATTTGGTCCACGTTGCGGAGCAGGCCGAGGCGGCCTACCGCAAGGGCCTTGCCTTCACCGAGGCCATCGAGACCATCGACCTCGGCGAGTACGCGAGCTGGCTGGACGCCGAACGTGTCGTTGTTAACGTCTTTCAGCGCTACCGCGAACTCGACCCGGACATCCCTGCGCCGGCTCCCATGGCGTTACTGGTGATGCAAGCCGAGTGGGCCGCCAAACGCGACTGAGCAGTCTGCGCTGCCGACTCGAATCGAGAGCTGATGGGCGATTGCGCACCTGCGTAAGCGCTACTGCGTAGCCGCAGGCTCGGGTGTCGGCGACGACCGCTCAGCGGGGCCATTGACACGGGTCACACCACCGGCCGAGTAGGCGGTGCTGACTAGCCGCTTGCGGCGCCGCCGGCCCCGCCAGCGCCGCCGGCTCCGCCGGCGGTGGAATCGGTGGGGGCCGATGAGCCACGAGCGCCGTCGCCGCCGGCGTCGGTGCCGCCCCCGCCACCGTCGCCGCCGCTGCCGCCGCTGCCGCCGATGCCGTCGGTGCCCCCGCTGCCGCCGGTGCCGCCGTCGCCGCCGTTACCGCCGGACACCGCGCTGTCGCCGCCATCTCCGCCGTTGCCGCCGTCGCCGCCCAGGGTGTCGCTTCCGAAGTCGCTGCCGACCCAGCTGCCGCCTTCGCCGCCCTTACCGCCGTTGCCGGCGAGAGTCTCGCTGCTGCCACCGTCACCACCGCTACCGCCGTTACCGCTGCTTGCTGCTAAGTCTCCGTAGCCGTCGCCTCCGTTGCCGCCGTCGCCGCCCGTGCCGCCGGCGGTCGCACCGTTGCCTGCGCGGCCGCCGTCGCCGCCGTCGCCGCCGTTCAGGGAGATGTTGATATCCCCACTCGCGCTGGTGCCGCCGCTGCCGCCGTTGCCGCCGTCACCGCCGACGTCGGTAGCGAAACCTCCCCGGCCGCCGTTGCCGCCGTCGCCGGCCTGCGTAACGCCCCCGCTCCCGGGTGCGCCTCCATCGCCTCCGGCGCCGCCCTTGCCGCCTGTAACGCCGACGCCGCCGTCGCCGCCGAGGCCGCCGTCACCGCCGTCACCGCCGCTCTCGATGGCGCCGTCGCCGCCGGTGCCGCCGTTGCCGCCGTTGCCCCCGTCACCGCCGTCACCGACGAGCCCACCGTTGCCGCCATCGCCGCCCCAGCCGCCGTCCCCGCCGGGGCTGCCTCTGCCGAAGATCGTATGACCCTCCCCAGCCGGGCCGTCGCCTCCGTTGCCGCCGTTGCCGCCGTTGCCGCCGCTGGTGGCGGCGGCTCCAGGCGTGCCGGTGGCGCCGGTGGTGGAGCCCCCGCCCCCGGTGCCGGGGTCACCACCGGTTCCTGGGTCGCCGCCGTTGCCGCCGTCCCCGCCGTCACCGAAGTTGCTGTCACCGACCACGCCGTTGCCGCCGTTGCCGCCGTCGCCGGCCGTACCGGCAGCCCCGCCATCTCCGCCTGCTCCGCCGGCGCCCTCGGCGCCGGCTTTGCCTGAGGCTGACTGGGCGAGCCCGCCGGCCCCGCCGTCGCCGCCCTTGCCGCCGTTGCCGCCGTTGCCGCCGTCGCCGCCGTCGCCGCCGGTGCCGCCGCGGCCACCGCCGCTCGCTCCGGTGGCGCCCGTCGTACCGGTGGCGCCGGTGCCGCCGGCGCCACCCGTTCCGGCTTTGCCGCCGGTGCCGCCGTCGCCGCCGTCGCCGGCGTGGGTTCCGCCGGCCCCGCCGGCCCCGCCTGTCCCGCCGGTGCCGCCGTCGGTGCCGTCGCCGCCGTTTTCGCCTGCGGTGCTGGGCGTGGTACCGGCCAGGCCGTCGCCGCCGTTGCCGCCGTCGCCGCCGCGGCCGCCATCACCGACGAGCCCGGCGTCACCTCCGTCGCCTCCGGCGGCACCGTTAGCAGCGTCGGTGCCCGCTGCGCCGTTTCCGCCATTGCCGCCGTTACCGCCGGTGCCGGGCCCGAAATCGCTGGCATCGTCGCCGTTGCTGGCGTGGGCGCCGTTGCCGCTGTCGCCGCCGGCTCCGCCGGCACCGCCGGCACCGGGGTCGCCACCTTGGCCGCCGGCTCCGCCGACGCCGTCGTTGGTGTCCCAGTCACCGGTGGCGCCGGTCCCGCCGTCGCCGGCGGCACCGCCCAATCCGCCGTTTCCGCCGTTTCCGCCGGCGCCGTGGTCGCCGGTCTGCCCCGCGGTCGCGGTGCCGCCGGTTCCACCGGCCCCGCCTGCACCGCCGTCGCCGCCGGCCCCGCCGTTGCCGCCGGCCTCGCCGCTATCACCGGGGGCGGTGGCATCGGCGCCGTCAGCACCGTCGCCGCCGGTCCCGCCGGCGCCGGCTTTGCCGCCGGTGCCGCCTTCGCCGCCGTCGCCGGCGTGGGTTCCGCCGACCCCGCCGGCCCCGCCGGCCCCACCGTTGCCACCCGCTTGTCCGGGTGTGCCGTCCTCACCGGCGGTCGGGGCCGTGGTGCCCGCGAAGCCGGTACCGTCCACGCCGTTGCCGCCCCCGCCACCGGCTCCGCCGTCGCCGACGCGACCGCCGTCTCCGCCTTGGCCACCGTCGCCGCCGGCGGCGCCGGCGATGCGGCCGTCGGCACCTTTCCCGCCGGCTCCGCCGTCACCGCCAATGCCGGGCCCGTTGTTGCTGGCGTCGGCCCCCTCGGTGCCCTCATGCCCGCCGGAGCCTCCCGAAGGCCCAGGATCGCCACCGGCACCACCCGCGCCGGGATCCCCGCCGTGTCCTCCGGCCCCGCCGCTACCGGCGGTCAGCCCACTGCCACCGTCACCGCCCCCGCCCCCGTCGCCGGCGGCTCCGCCCAGGCCACCGCTGCCCCCCGCCCCGCCGCTACCGGCACGCCCTTCGGCCCCCAACACCCCGCCCGTACCACCGGCCCCACCGGCGCCGCCGCTGCCGCCGTCTCCACCGGCCCCGCCGTCGCCGCCGTTGCCGCCCGCAGCGCCGGCCCCGCCGCCCGCCATCGCGCTAGCCACGCCGTTGCCACCCGCTCCGCCGGCACCGCCGCCCGCGCCCATCCCACCGGTCCCGCCGACACCTCCGGCTCCCCCCACACCGCCATTTCCGATCAACCATCCGCCGTGGCCGCCGTTGCCACCGATCCCACCGACACCGCCGACTCCGCCCTCTGAGCCTGTCCCGCCTGCTTCACCGGCAACACCGGTAGGGCCCGCAGCACCGGGAGTGCCGGGGGTGGTACCGGCGGCCCCGGCCCCTCCAGCACCACCGGCACCGCCCGCACCGCCGTTGCCGATTACCCTGGCACTACCGCCGTGGCCGCCCGCCCCGCCGTCGGCGCCGCCCACACCACCTCCGCCTCCATCACCCCAGATGCCCGCGCGACCACCGGTCCCCCCGGCCGCGCCGGCCCCGCCCATCCCGCCAGTGCCGCCATCGCCGAGTAGTCGACCGCCGTGACCGCCGGCACCACCCGCCGCGCCGACTCCACCTCCACCGCCTGCGCCGCCATCGCCCGACAACCATCCGCCATGCCCTCCGGCACCCCCGGCCGCGCCGAATCCGCCCACGCCCCCGACACCGCCATTGCCGAACAACCCGGAGTTCCCGCCGGCCCCACCGGGCGCACTGAGACCGCCCGCCCCGCCGGCACCACCCGTGCCGAACAACGACCCACCGTGACCACCGGCGCCTCCGGCCGCGCCGGCCCCGCCGGCACCACCGACACCACCGACGCCGAGCAGGCCCGCAGCGCCACCAGCCCCACCGGCCTGGCCGACTCCACCGGAGCCGCCCGCCCCGCCGTTGCCGATCAACAACCCGCCCGCTCCGCCGGCCCGCCCGGTGCCGGGCATCGCGTCGGCGCCATCGCCAATCAACGGGCGCCCCAACAGCGCTAGGGTGGGCGCGTTGATCGCGCTCAACAGCCATTGCTCGGCGTTGGCCTCGGCGGCCGCATACCCCACCGCGCCCGCCGTCAAAACCTCGACGAACCGGTCGTGAAAGAGCGCGGTTTGGGAACTCAGCGCTTGAAACTGCTTGCCGTGGGTACCGAACAACTCCGCGATCGCCGCGGATACCTCATCGGCGGCCGCGGGTACCACCCCAACCGTCGCGGTAGCCGCCGCGGCGTTGGCCGCGGCAATCGCTGACCCGATACCCACCAACTCCTCCGCCGCGGCCGTCACCAATTCCGGGGCCACACTCACCATGGACAATGGAGACGCCTCGATCCATCCGCTAATTGACGAGTCCGACAGGAAATAGGGCTAGAGAGCAATCGGAAATTCAACGTTATCCGATGCGCGGCAGCCTTTATGCGTTATCAAAGAATCGCGATGGCGGCGTTCGTGATGGCCGGCCGACCGCTCATATCCCGATTGGTCGACCCCGCTAGCCAGCGGTTCGCGTCCATCGAGTTGGGGTACGAGTGTGTAGGTAAGGGCGATCGAAAACGTCGAGATACTCGATGGGATCGATCCCCTGTGGTGCTTAGACTTTCGCGATCACATTCTCGGCGAACATCTCCAGATTGCGGATCTTGGTGTCCAGCGGCTCGGTGTCGGCCCCCATGATGTAGGGGATGCGGAAGCCGACGATTACGTCGGTCACCCCTTTGTCCTCGAGCCGCTTGACACCATCCGCCGTGAAGCCGTCGACCGAGATCACGTGGATCTCGAACGGGCCGGTCTTGCCCTCTTCTTCGCGAAGCTGCTTGATCCGGCCGATCATCCGGTCGAGTTCTTCTGGATCGCCGCCCCCGTGCATCCACCCGTCGGCACGTGCCGCCCGCCGCAACGCGGCATCGGCGTGTCCGCCGATCAATATGGGGATCGGCTGGGTCGGCGCCGGGGTCATCTTCGTCTTGGGGATGTCATAGAACTCGCCGTGGAACTCGAAGTACTCACCGGAGGTGAGGCCACGCACGATATCGATGCATTCGTCAATCCGCTTGCCGCGCTTGGCGAAGGGGACGCCCATGAGCTCGTAGTCTTCCGGCCAGGGGCTGGTGCCCACGCCGAGCCCAACTCGGTTGCCGATCAAGGCAGCCAATGAACCGGCTTGCTTGGCCACCAACGCCGGCGGGCGGATCGGCAGCTTGAGGACGAAGAAGTTGAACCGCAATGTCGTCGTCACCGCGCCCAATGCCGCTGTGAGGACGAATGTCTCGATGAACGGCTTGCCGTCGAGGAATTCGCGGTTGCCGTCGGGGGTGTAGGGGTACTTCGAATCCGACTCGAAGGGGTAGGCGACGCTGTCGGGGATCGTCATGCTGCTGTACCCGGCTGCCTCGGCGGCCTTGGCCAGCGGGAGGTAAAACGAAAAGTCGGTCATTGCCTCGGCGTAGCTGAAGCGCACGTCGTCACCTTCCTCGAAAGGACCCGCCATACAGATTAGAACGTGTTCTAGTTTGGCCCGCAACCGGGTACGCCTGCACTGTTCAAAGCTGGTTTTCCGGACCGATGACTGCCCAGACTGTCTTGCCCGACGAGGTGGGACTGCTGCCCCAGGCGCGGGACAGCGCTGCCACGAGCGCCAGGCCGGAGACGTCAATTCCTGTGGGCGGCGAGGCTAGCCGGACGGCGGGAGCACTGCTGGCGTCCGAAACTGCGATGGTCGCCGTCGTTCCGTCGCTCTCGATCCGTAGCACCGGCCTGCTTTCGGTGTGTTTGAGCACGTTTTCCATGAAGACGTTGACGATCACCAACGCGACCGGGATAAGCGCGGGACGTGACCACTCGGTGAGCCACTCGCGGACCAGTCTGCGTGATTCGCGCAGGCTGCTCACGTTGGCGGGCAGCTCCATGCGGGCATAGGAGCCATTGCGACGCTTGAGCCGGCCGATGGCCCGCATCGCCCCTTTCTCTGTCGGGTACACGGGCATGAAGCGGGCGACTCCCGTGCGGGTGATGGCGGCGCGGCCGGAGCGTTGGGCGCAGACGATCACGATGGGAACGCCGGGCCGAGTGTCGACCTGCCAGCGGGCGCTGGTGAAGGCTGCCCACGCGGCTTCCTGGGGGACGTGAAGAGCGGTCACGTCGACGATGACGGCAGCTGGCGCCTCGAGGGTGGCCTGCGTGATGCTGTCGCGAAGCGAGGCGGCGCTGTTCGCGTCAAGCACGCCGTCGGCGGTCAGAATCATCACGGACCTTTCGGTTCGCGCTGCGATGGCCAACGAGCTGGGCGACTCGGCTATGGCGCTCACCGGAACCACCCTGTCGCCCCAGGCGCGCTAGTCGCCGCCAGCGACCGGGCACGCAGCGCAGCGACTTCCCGCGGTTTCTTGGTCCTGAAACGGCCGGACGTCATGAACCGGCGTTCCGGTGCCGCGGTGCCGTCCCGTTTCATCTAGTGCTCCTCGAACTGCTGCCGCGTGGCGTGACGCTTCGGTCCTCGTTGGCGGCAGCCCTATCTATCTTCGGATGATCGCCGCAGGCGGCGTTGCAGACCGGGCATCGGTCGGTCGGATGGCTCGACTCCGCCCAGCCGAAACACCAACCATCATCACGCCGAACACGCCGTTCTTGTCTGTCTTGTTGTCTTCCAGGCACCACCCAGGAGTTGGCCACATGAGTGCGCAGTCACCCGCCAACCGGCGCCGTTGCCTAGCTTATCCGCGCTAAACCGGCCAAAAGCTGAGAATCTGCTCAACAAATCCCAAAATGTAGGGTATGGGCCCAGTTCGTGTCTAGGTTCGGTCAAGGTTGGGGTAGCCGACGCGTGCGGGGTAGGGCGGTGCGCCCACTCCGGCAACCGAGTGCGTTCCCCACGGTGTTCGTTCGACGACTCGCGCCGGTGCGGTGTGCTCGCCCACGGTCAGGGTCGTCGGCCCGGTATGCGTGCGTGCGTCCTTCGGCAGGGAATCAAGAATCATCCCCTGCCAGTGATAATTCCCGTCGATCGGGTCGAGGTGACCGGTCAGCCGGACCCGAACCCGATGGCGGGTGCCCGCCAACGTCAGCGTCGCAGCGCCCTCGTAGATTTCATTGTCCTCGGCGGTGCCGGATGACAGCGAGAACACCGATGCAACCGAACGCGGCTGGGCAGATCTGGTCAGGGCGCGCTCGTTGAACACCTGCTGGCTGCTGCGACGCACCTCGATGCGGGTGCTCGCCGTGCGTTTCATCAGCTGCACGCATTCGGTGACATAGCGTGCCTGTGCGACGGTATCGGGGCCCGGGACGAAGAAGAGGTTGGGGAAACCGTGCACGGCGACCCCGAAGTACGGTTCGCTGCCGGCGCGCCAAGCCCGGCGGAGGGGCAATCCGCCGGTACCGATCAGCGTTTGATCACAGACGTCGTCGGCGATCGCCAACCCGGTGCCGAAGATGATGGTGTCGGTCCGATGCACGAGGCCATCGCTGGTGCGGATCCCCGACGAGGTCAGCGCTTCGATAGCCGGCCCCGTCAGCACCGGGCCTGGTCGCGGGCTACGGATGTGGCGCTGCAGCCAGTGTTTGGCTCGGGTCATCCGCGATGGCACCACGGTGACAACGCGGCGCGGTGCGTGGGCGAAGAGGGTGACCGATCGGGCCGACTCGACCAGTTGGCCGACGAAATAGCCGGCAGCGGCGTCTGCCCCGATGATCGCGACGCGCTTGCCGGTCGGATCGAAGTCAGCGGGCCACGCCGCCGCGTGAAACGACTCGCCCTGGAAGTCCGCGCTCCCCGCGAAGTCGGGTATCCAGGGGACGAGCACCGAGCTGTGGGCGGCGATGGCGACACGGGCCCTTAAATCGTGGCCGCAGTCTGTCCTGAGCGTCCAGGTGTCGGTGCTGTCGTCGAATGCTGATCGGACAATGTTGCGGCCGAGGCGCAACCGACCTGCGAGCGGCGCCGGCCAGCGTGGCGGGGCCGCAGGCGTCTTGTCGAAGATCGCGAAGTCGCTGATACCGGCCGCCATCAGTGCGGCCGCAACCGCCTGGCCGCCCGCTCCCGCGCCAACCACCGCGACCGGTAAGACTTGGTGGCTGGCTCCAGCGGGTGCTGGGGTCACAGAAACCGGCTGCGCTTCCACCCGCGACGCGCGATTGGGCCCATTAAGCCCGCGTCGGTCAAGAACGCTGCCAGCCCGGAGAATCCGGCGACCTGCATCTCGCGGCGGTGCGCGCTGGCGAGGGCCGCTTTTCGTGCCCGCCTTGGGTCCAGACCCACCCGGGCATACGGGATCGGATTGCTGAACAGGTAGTTGAAGAAATAGCCACCGAGACCGTTGATGTTGGCGATGAACCACCGGTTGGAGCGTGGCATCTCAGCGACGCGTTTGCGTGCGCCGTCACGCGCGAATTGAATGTGGCGCGCTTCTTCGGTGACGTGAATCCGCATGAGCCGTTGGATGAGTGGCTGCAAGTCCGGGTCGTCCATCATCTGCCGTTGCAGCGAGTCGAAGATTTCCTCACCGATCAGGGCGGCCACCCACAGCATCGCGCCCCGCTGGAACGCCAGGGGCAGGGTATTGATGATCATCCGATGAAACCGCCGCGGTTGTACGGGCTTGGCGCCGATACGCTCGATCGCTTTGCCGAACATGACCATATGGCGGGTCTCATCGCCCAGTTCGGTCAGTTTGTAGTGCGTCGAGCGGCTGGTGGGGTCCTCGTGGAGGATGGTGCGCAGCAACGATTGATTGAGCATGTTCTCGAACCAGATCCCCGCCGACAGCGTATTGACCAACTCCTGGCGGGACAGCTCGATTTGTTGTGCGCGGGTCATCTCGTCCCACATTCCGGTGTCATACAGCGACACCAGCTTGGGGGGCAGATAGAACTTGTCCGGGTCGAGTGGTGCATCCCAGTCGATGTCGACGACGGGCTCGTAGGACTTCTTGACCGAGCCCTTGAGCAGGCGCTCTGAGAACTCTTCACGACTCGGCCCACGAGGTTGCACCGCTGTGGTCATCGCTTGGTGTCCCTTCGTCGGGCGCTTCAGGCGTGAGGCCGATCACACTCGATGATCAATACTCATGGTACCGGGTACCGAGGGTCTCGTGTAGGAAACTCGCGTTGTGCGGGTTGACCGTCAGCGTCGTCACGGGCAACGTGCCAGGGACCCGCAACAAGACGACGGCGATTCCCTGACACCGGGACCGCCTGGGAAGGAACGGGAAGGAAATCGTGAGTCGGCATATTCACGTCATCGGCATCGGCGCTGGGGACCCCGACTACGTGACCGTCCAGGCGATCAACGCGCTCAACGACACCCAGGTGTTCTTCGCGATGGACAAAGGCGAGCAGAAAAGCGACCTGGTGGAACTGCGGCGCACCGTCTGTGCGCGGTTTATTCGTGAGCCCGGCTACCGATTCGTTGAGCTGCCCGACCCGCAACGGTCGAGGACCGCCGAGTATCGAGAATCGGTTGCTGACTGGCACGGGGCCCGCGCGAGGATCTGGGTCCGGGCCATCACCGCCGAACTGGGACCCGATGGGGTAGGCGCGTTCCTGGCCTGGGGTGACCCGTCGCTGTACGACAGCACCGTGCGTGTCCTGCAGGGTCTAGCCGCCGAGGCCGAGATTAGCTATGATGTCGTTCCTGGCATCACCGCGGTGCAGGCGCTTACCGCCCGGCACCGAGTCCCACTCAATGAGGTGGGCGCGCCCGTGCTGATCACCACCGGCAGGCAACTGCGGGAGCACGGGGTGTCCGGCTCAGCTGTGGTCATGCTCGACCGCGATTGTTCGTTTCGAGTGTGCCCGCCGGAGACCCGGATTTGGTGGGGCGCCTATCTCGGTACCGGCAACGAGCTGCTGGTAGCGGGCACTGTCGGCGAGGTCGGGGAGCGCATCGTGGCGCTACGTGCCGAAGCTCGAGCACGGCACGGTTGGATCATGGATACCTATTTGCTGAGGGCTTGATAAGGGCTTGTTCAGGGCTGTAGGTATTTGACGGAAGCGACCCATCCGGGTCGCGCTAGCGTCGACCAGCACTCACCTCGTGTCGAGAGCTCGGCGGCGACTGGATGGTCCCAGCTACTGGGAGGTTATTGATGTCGTGGGTGATCGCAGCGCCCGAGTATGTGGCGGCAGCGGCCAACGATCTGGCGGGCATTGGCTCGACAATTAACCAGGCCAACGCGGTGGCGTCCGCCCCGACATCGTCGGTGTTGCCCGCGGGGGCCGACGAGGTGTCGGCGGGGATCGCGGCTTTGTTCGGTGCGCACGCTCAGGCATATCAGGCGCTGAGCGCCCAGGCGGCGCTATTTCACCAGCAGTTCGTCGCACTCATGAGCGCCGGTGCGAGTCACTACGCCAATGCCGAGGCGGCCAATGCGTCGCCGCTGCAACAGGCCGAGGGCTTGATCAACGATCCGGTGTTGGCGCTCACCGGGCGTCCGCTGTTTGGCAACGGCGCGAACGCACCCGCGGGGTCTGGGGCCGGCGGCGGCAACGGCGGGTGGTTGTTCGGCAACGGCGGTAACGGCGGGTCGGGTGCGGCCGGTCAGGCTGGCGGCGCCGGTGGTTCGGCGGGGCTGTGGGGCAATGGCGGAATAGGCGGAACCGGCGGGGACGGCGTGGCAGGGGCCACCGGCGAAGCAGGCATGGCGGGCGGCGCCGGCGGTATCGGTGGTTCCGGCGGGCTGCTGTACGGTCTCGGCGGTGCCGGGGGACTCGGCGGCGTGGGCGGAGCCGCGGGTGCCGCCGCCGCCGGCTTCAACAACGGCAACAACGGCGGCGTCGGCGGCGCCGGGGGTGCCGGTGGGCGCGGCGGGTTCTTCCTCGGCGATGGCGGAGTTGGCGGTACCGGAGGCGAGGGAGGCGGAGGCACCGGAGCTATCGACGCCAGCAAGCTCGGAGGAACTAGCGGCGTCGGCGGCATCGGCGGCAACGGGGGAAACAGTGGGTGGCTGTTCGGCGACGGTGGGGCTGGTGGTAACGGAGGCAATAGCGGTGCCGTTGTGGCTGACGGCAGCGTCCTGGCTGGCGCCAGTGGCGGCGATATCTTTGGCGCAAACGGCGGTAACGGCGGCAATTCCGGACTGTTCGGTAGCGGCGGCGTCGGTGGCAACGGGGGCAACGGCGCCGCGGGTCAATCCGTGACCGGGGCCGCCGCAGAGGCTGCGGGCCACGGCGGTGGCGGCGGTTCCGGTGGCAACGGCGGCGGCGGCGGGTTCTTCTACGGCAACGGCGGGACGGGCGGCTCGGGCGGCAACAGCGGCGCTGGTGGGGATGTTCCCATCGCGGCCCCGTTCGAAGCCGGCGACGGCCGCCCCGGTGGCTTCGGTGGTACGGGCGGGCAAGCCGGGTTGATCGGCAACGGCGGCACCGGCGGCAACGGCGGCAACGGCGGGAATGGCGGCAACGGCGGTACCAAGGGCGGCGACGCCGGTGCCGGTGCTGCCGGCGGCTTCGGCGGCGACGCCTGGCTGTTCGGGCAAGGCGGCGCTGGCGGCAACGGCGGCAACGTCGCGCTCCCCGGGAACTACCAGTTGCCGACTGAGGGCGAGTTGAGCGGCAACGGTGGCACCGCCGGCGGCCTCGGCGGCGATGGTGGGTCCCTTTTCGGCGGCGGTGGCAACGGCGGTGACTCGGGCACCATACCCTTCGGTTTCGATGCCCCCTCCGGGACCGGCGTCGGTGGTGCTGGCGGCGACGCCGGGCTCATCGGCGATGGCGGCAACGGCGGGGCCGGTGCCGGTGCTGCCCAGGGCGGCACGGGCGGCGCGGGCGGTTCGGGTGGAGGGCTGGTCGGCCGGCCCGGCAGCACTGGACAGGCCTAGGATTCTGACCCGGCATTGTTGAGCGGTTATGAGGGAGTTGGCGCGCTGAGCAGCGTGAGCAGGATGGCTGGATGAGAGATTTGGCGGAAGCGCCCGGATCGCCAAGGGAGCGCGCTAGCATCGGGTGTAGCTCAACTTGTGTGTCGAAGGTCGGGCGGCGATGGCTAATTTGTAAGCAATTGCCAGGAG
Source organism: Mycobacterium spongiae (assembly GCF_018278905.1). NCBI lineage: Bacteria > Bacillati > Actinomycetota > Actinomycetes > Mycobacteriales > Mycobacteriaceae > Mycobacterium > Mycobacterium spongiae. Next base: position 4,520,567 of record NZ_CP046600.1, on the reverse strand, counting down.
GTTGTTGATGTCGTGGGTGATCGCAGCGCCCGAGTATGTGGCGGCAGCGGCCAACGATCTCGCCGGTATTGGTTCGACACTTAACCAGGCCAATGCGGCGGCGTCGGCCCCGATATCCGCGGTGTTGCCCGCGGGTGCCGATGAGGTGTCGGCGGGGATTGCCGCTTTGTTCGGTGCGCACGCGCAGGCATATCAGGCGCTGAGCGCGCAGGCGGCGCTATTTCACCAGCAGTTCGTCCAGCTCATGGGCACTGGCGCGACCCATTACGCCGATGCCGAGGTCGCCAACGAACGGCCGATGCAACACACCGACGCCTTGATCAGCGATCCTGCGCTGGCGGCCACGGGGCGAGTACCAGTAGGCGGAGCCCCGGGGGTCGGGGCGGGCACCGGTGGCGCCGGGTGGGCGTCCGGCAACGAAGCGTCCAGCTGGGCTGGTCAGGCCGGTGCGAGCGGCGAGTCGGCTGGGGTATTGGGCACTGGCGGAACCGGCGCAGCCGGTGCCGAAGGTGCGGCCACCGACCTCGGTGCGACTGGCCACACCGGCGGCTCACTCGCGGGCACTGGTGGGATGCTGTACGGCGTGGGCGCCGCGGGCGGGCTCGCCAACAGCGGGGGCAACGGCGGCGAAAGCGGTTTTGGTGGCAGTGGTGGCTACCTCTTCGCCCAAGGCCTCATGGATACCCTGGGCGTCGAAGCCACCGGTTCGGTTCCGTCAGTCGGTCTGGACGGCGCTTCGGGACCTGTCGACGGTGGCGTCGCAGGCGCGCGCGAGTGGCTGCCCGGCGAGGGTGGGGCCGTGGGGAACGGCGGCAACGGTGGGGTCCTCCGTCCCCTTCCGGGCTTCGCTGACGGGACTGGCGATAGCGGCCTTACGGTCGCCGCTGCTGATGCTGGGGTGTCCGGCAACAGCATCGTTGCCGCCGACGGTCGCGCCCAGGCCGCTGGTGTCGCCGCCAGCTTTGGCGCCTAGGACCAAGATTTAGACCAAGATTCCGCCTCGCGCGCAGTGGGCGCAATTGCGGCCAATAACCGCCTACGCTAGGCATCGTCTATGCGCTTTCCAGCCGTGCCACTGCCTTTGTGGGTGGCGCGTGCCGCTCTGGGTGCTCGACGCCGCGTGGTGGAACTCGTTGATGCCGCGGTGCCAGGAGAGATCGTGCTGTTCTTGGACATCGCGTCCGGGCTGCAGAAAACCAAGATTGCGGGCGCGCTCGTCTCCTCGGGGTTAGCCGATGCCCTCGGGAAGAATTCACGTGATCCCGTCGAGCTAGCGCGCGAGCTGGGATTGGACCCCGACGTGACAATCAGAATCATCGGCGCCGCCTCCGCGTCGCGGCTGACGCGAGTGGACCGCCGTGGCCGCGCGCGGCTGACGAAGGTCGGCGCGCCACTGCGTCGTGACCACCCCCAGTCGATTGCCTCGTGGGTTGTCTACTGTGCCGACCCCGACACCGCAGCGGCATTCGGGCACCTGGACGCGCAGCTTCGCGACGGTGCGCAACCCTCTGGCTACCAGCGGGTCTTCGGTAAGTCATTGTGGGATTACTTCAGCGATCGCTCCGACATGGGCGCCGCATTCGCAGAAGCGATGCGTCAGCTCACCGAGTTCGACCTTGCCGGGATCGTGCGGGCCTATCCATGGCCGAGGCGTGGAGTCATCTGCGATATCGCCGGGGGAGTGGGGCACATGCTCGCGGCCCTTCTCGACCATCGGCCGCAGGCCCGCGGCATCCTGCTCGATTCAGCCGAGGTGATCGAACGGGCGGACAAGTTTCTGCGAGCGCGAGGACTGGCCGACCGGATCGAGTACCGCACCGGCGACCTGTTTGGTCAGCTGGACGCTCGCGCTGATGTTTACACGATGAAGTGGATCCTGCACGACTGGAGCGACGACGCCTGTCGCGACATCCTCCAGCGGGTCCGCGCGACCATGCCGTCCGGTTCCACACTGGTCACCATCGATCTGCACCACGAATCAGGCCGACCGAACGCGTTGACCGCGATGCTCGACGCGACCATGCTCGCCCTGTGCGAGGGTGGCCGGGAGCGCTCACCGGAGCAGGTGCACGCTTTGATGCGCGACGCCGGGCTCATACCCGGAAGAGTCCGCCACTTCGGTCCGACGATGCTGGTCGAGGCCACCGCCCCGTAGCGGGGACTTCGGCCGCCTCCCACGGTGTTTGTTGGCGATCAGGTCGTCGTGGGCATGCGGCGGCGCAGGAAAGCGATTTGGTCGGCGATGACCTCGTCGAAGGGTTGCCCGTGGTAGATGTCGAAGTGGCCGTGTGGGTAGAGCAGCAACTCGCCGCGTGGTGCCTTGCGAGCGTGTCGCACCGTGGCCTTGGCCGGCGCGACAGTGTCGGTTTGGCAGACGCTGAACAGAATGGGACACCGGACCTGCGCGGCGTGTCTGCCGGGCCGATGCCAAGAGATACGCAACGCGATTCGCGAGGCAACTGCGTTCTCGTGCGTGGAGCCCTCCGGGACCAGGTCGAGGTAGCCAGGCAGGGCGTCGGGGGCTGTCATCAAGGCCGCCGAATGGGGCTGGCCCGCCACCGCGATCATCACTGGGGCTCGCCCCCGGCGGCTGGCGACGACATCGGCGATGGCGCACCGGACGACCTTGACCGTGGTGCGCAGGTCCAGCGCGGCGATGGTCGACGCCACTCCGTCGGTGAACGGACACTGGGAGATGACCGCGGCGATGTTCTGGTCGCGGGCCGCGGCAACGATCACGTGACCACCCGCAAATGAGGTGCCCCACAAGCTGAGTCGTGTGGGATCTATGTCGGTGCGAGTGCGTGCGAACGCGATGGCGGACGCCCAGTCGGCCAGCTGGCGGTCGATGTCGAGTAGTTGGCGCGGTTGGCCACCGCTGGCGCCGAAGTATCGGTAGTCGAACACGAGGCAGGCGTAGCCCGCGGCGGTGAATCGCTGCGCATAGGCATCCAGCCGCATCTCGCGGACAGCGCCCAGACCGTGGCCCATGATGATCACCGGCGCGGGCGCGGCGGCGTCGGGAACATACAGCCACGCCCGACACGTATCTGGGCCAGAGAGGAATTCGACGTCCTGTCGGTTCATTGCCTCGGTTCGTACCGGCGGTGGGGGCTAGGCTGCGGGTCAACACGTTTGAGCGTGACAGGGTCACGGACGTGGCGATGGTATCCGGGTTCCGGTACGGGGTCCACCAGTTTCTCGGGTTGGGCGACCGTGCGGTGCGATGGACATTCTCGCGTCGCGATCGGCACACTGAACGCATGCCCGAGCTCCCTGAGATCGAAGCGTTGGCCGAGCATTTGCGCCGACATGCCGCTGGATTGGCAGTCGGTCGGGTCGACGTCTCGGCGCTGTCTGTGCTCAAGACCTTCGACCCGCCAGTCACCGCGCTGCACGGCCAGTCCGTTGTCGGGGCCGAGCGGTGGGGCAAGTACCTGGGGCTGCGGACCGACACGCTGTTGTTGATTGCTCACCTGTCCCGAGCCGGCTGGCTGCGCTGGTCCGACAAACTAGCGGCGGCGCCATTGCGCCCGGGAAAGGGGCCGATTGCCTTGCGGGTTCACTTGGGCGTGCCGGGGAGCGCGCCGGGGTTCGACCTGACCGAGGCCGGAACTCAAAAGCGGTTGGCGGTATGGCTGGTCGAAGATCCGAGGCAGGTGCCGGGCATTGGCGCGCTCGGGCCCGATGCGCTGGACATCGGCGCTGACGACCTAGCGGATCTCCTGGCCGGCAACACCGGTCGGATCAAGACCGTGATCACCGACCAGAAGGTGATCGCCGGCATCGGCAATGCCTATAGCGACGAGATTCTGCATGTCGCGAAGATCTCGCCGTTCGCCACGGCGGGGAAGCTGTCCGACGGGCAACTCAACGCGTTGCATGGCGCCATCGTGGCGGTCCTGTCCGACGCGGTGACCCGGTCCGTCGGCCAGGGCGCGGCCATGCTCAAGGGGGAGAAACGCTCCGGGCTGCGGGTGCACGCGCGCACCGGACTCCCATGCCCGGTGTGTGGTGACACCGTGCGTGAAGTGTCGTTCGCAGACAAATCTTTTCAGTACTGTCCGACGTGTCAGACCGGCGGCAAGGTGCTGGCCGACCGGCGGATGTCGCGGCTGCTCAAGTAGTCGCTCGAACGTCGAGTTGTTGCGCCGATTCCCCTTGTTTCGGCCCAACAACTCGACGTTCGCGGGGCGGTCTATATGCTCACCGGGGTGACGCGACAGAGAATCCTCATCACCGGCGCCAGCTCTGGTCTGGGCGCCGGGATGGCCCGCGCCTTCGCTTCTAGGGGCCGCGACCTGGCACTGTGCGCCCGCCGCACAGATCGACTCGATGAACTAAAAGCCGAACTAGCACAACATCATCCAGCCATCAAAGTCGCGGTCGCGGCGCTCGATGTCAACGACCACGAGCAGGTGCCGAAGGTGTTCGCCGCACTGAGTGAAGAGCTCGGCGGCATCGACCGGATCATCGTCAACGCCGGCATCGGCAAGGGCGCCCCGTTGGGCTCCGGCAAGCTGTGGGCGAACAAAGCAACCATCGAGACCAACCTGGTGTCCGCCCTAGTGCAGATCGAGACCGCGCTCGAGATGTTCCACAAGGCTGGCTCGGGACACCTGGTGCTCATTTCTTCGGTGCTCGGCGCCAAAGGGGTGCCGGGAGTCAAGGCTGCTTACGCCGCAAGCAAAGCCGGTGTCCGCTCGCTGGGCGAGTCGCTGCGTGCGGAGTACGCCAAAGGGCCGATCAAGATCTCGGTGATCGAGCCGGGCTACATCGAGTCGGAGATGACCGCCAAGTCCGCGAGCACCATGTTCATGGTGGACAACGCGACGGGCGTCAAGGCAATTGTCGGCGCCATCGAGCGCGAGCCCGGACGGGCCGCCGTGCCGCGGTGGCCGTGGGCGCCGCTGGTGCAGGTGATGCGGATTGTGCCGCCGGGGCTGGCGAAACGTTTCGCATAACCGGGGCTGCTAGCTGGTCCGCCCTTGTTCAGACCGGTAGCGACGCAGCAGCGCGTCGGTCGAGCTGTCCGACTGTGGGCCGGGTGCGGCGTCACTGGTGATTACCGGGAGCAGCGCCTTGGCCTGCGTCTTGCCCAGCTCCACACCCCACTGGTCGAACGAGTCAATGCCCCAGATCACACCTTCGGTGAACACCTGATGCTCGTAGAGCGCGATCAGTTGCCCGAGCACCGACGGCGTGAGTCGGTTGGCCAGAATCGAGGTGGACGGCCGGTTGCCGGGCATCACTTTGTGTGGCACGACGTCGGCGGGGGTGCCCTCGGCGGCGATCTCGTCGGCGGTCTTGCCGAACGCCAGGACCTGGGTCTGGGCGAAGAAATTGCTCATCAGCAAATCGTGCATGCTGCCGGTGCCTTCCGCGGTCGGCAGATCGTCGAGCGGTTGGCTGAAACCGATGAAGTCGGCAGGTATCAACCGGGTGCCTTGATGAAGCAGCTGATAGAACGCATGCTGACCGTTGGTTCCCGGTTCGCCCCAAAAGATTTCACCGGTATCGGTGGTTACCGGCGTGCCGTCGGCGCGGGTCGACTTCCCATTGGATTCCATGGTCAGCTGCTGCAGATAGGCCGCGAAGCGGGCCAGGTCGTTGGAATACGGCAAGACGGCGCGCGATTGGGCATCGAAGAAATTCGAGTACCAGAGCCCGATCAACCCCAGCAGGGCAGGCGCGTTGGACTCCAGCGGTGCGGTCGTGAAGTGCTGGTCGATGATGTGGAATCCGGACAGGAAATCGCCAAAGGCCTGGCGGCCAATGGCCGCCATCACCGACAGTCCGATCGCCGAATCGACCGAATAGCGTCCGCCGACCCAGTCCCAGAACCCAAACATGTTGTCGGTGTTGATACCGAAGTCGTCGACCAGGCGCCGGTTTGTCGAGACTGCGACGAAATGGCGCGACACCGCCGCGTCGCCGAGCGCGTCGGTCAGCCAGCGTCGCGCGGCGGTCGCATTCGTCAGCGTCTCCAACGTGGAGAACGTCTTCGAGGCGACAATGAAAAGCGTTGTGGCGGGGTCTAAGCCGGCCAGCGTTGCAATCAAGTCGGCAGGATCGACGTTGGAGACAAAGCGCGCCGAGATTCCGGCGTCGGCATAGTGACGCAGTGCGTGGTACACCATGACTGGCCCCAGGTCCGAACCACCGATGCCGATGTTGACGACGGTGGTGATGCGCTCTCCGGTGGCTCCGGTCCACTCGCCGCTACGCACCTGGTCGGTGAAGTCACCCATGGCGTCGAGCACGGCATGCACATCGTCGACCACATTGCGGCCGTCGACGATCAGCTCCGCGTCGCGGGGCAGCCGCAGCGCCGTGTGCAGCACCGCACGATCCTCCGATGTGTTGACGTGCGCACCGGCGAACATCTGATCACGGCGTTCCTCGAGGCGGGCCACGCGGGCGAGATCGACCAGCAGACGTAGCGTTTCGCGGGTGATGCGGTGTTTGCTGTAGTCGATGTACAGGTCACCCACCGCCACGGTCAGCTCGCGGCCGCGGTGGGGGTCGTCGGCGAAGAACTGGCGTAGATGAGTCTTGCCGATCTGGTCGTGGTGCCTGCGCAGCGCCTCCCATGGCGCGGTGGCGGTGATATCCGGGATTGATTGCACAGAACTCATCGGGGTCATGGTTCGACCCTAATCCGATGATGGCGACCCGACTGCGCCCGGCTACGCCGCGCTTGCGATCGCCACTAGTGCGGCAGCTAACTAGCCGGCACCCAGCACTCGCTGCAGATCGGGCAGCATGGCCTGCAATTGCGCACCCCAGTAGTCCCAGGTGTGGGTGCCGTTGTCGGGAAAGTTGAACACGCCGTTGTGGCCGCCGGCGGCTTTGTACTTGCTCCGGAAGGCCTTGTTGCTGACTCGCGTGGCGTTTTCGAGAAGACTGGCATCCAGCTTGTTGGCGCCGCTGAGCTCCGTTTGCGTGCCGTTGCCCGAATACACCCACACGCGGGTCTTGTTGGCGACCAGCTTTGCGGCATTGACCGTCGGGTCATTGCGAGCCCAGGCCGGGTCGCTGGGCGGACCCCACATGGCTTCGGAGTGAAAGCCACCGGCGCCGAGCTGCGCAACACTCACCAAGGAAGGCCACTGCCCCGCAGATAGATTGAGGAACCCCGACATCGAGGCCGCATAGGTGAAGTTGTCCGGGTGCTTGGCCGCCAGCATCAGCGACGCGGATCCCGACATCGATGCACCCACCACAGCATTTCCCGACGTGTCAATGCCCTTGTTCGCCACCAGGTACTTGGGCAACTCCTCGGTGAGAAAGGTTTCCCACTTGTAGGTCCACACCCCACCGTTGCCCGCTGCTGGCCGATACCAGTTGGAGTAGAAACTTGCCGTCCCGCCGGTGGGCATGGCGAGCGAGAGGCCCGACTGGTCGAACCATTCGAAAACCGGCAGGTGGATGTCCCAACCGTTGTAGTCGTCGCGTGCGAGCATCCCGTCAAGCAGGTACACCGCGTGCGGGCCACCGCTTTGAAACTCCACCTTGACCTCGCGATGCATCGACGGCGACGGGACCATCAGGTACTCGATCGGCAGGTTATCCCGTGACCACGCGGACGAGGTGGCTGAGCTGGTGGACAACCCACCGGCCACGGTGAGCAACGCTGTGGCCGATATCAACATCAGCCGGCGCAATGGCGAATTCCCAGCTGTTATTGCCGTAACCATTTCGGAGGCAATTTACCTCAGCAAAGCAACGATTGGCCGAAGGTAACGACGGTAGTAACCGATTAGTGGCCGAGTCGTCCTCTGCCCAACCGCAACAGCAGTATCGCCAGATCCTTTCCGTCGGGTCCGAGCTCGCTGTAGCGTTCGATCACCTTCATCTCGCGGCTGTGCACTAGCCGCGTGCCACCGGATGCCATCCGAACCTTGCCGATCGCCTGCGAGACCTCGGCCCGCCGTTTTACCGCGGCCAGGATTTGGGCATCCAACCGATCGATCTCTTCGCGTAGGAGGTCTATATCGGCCTTGTCCGAGGGTTGTTCGGAGGGTTGTTGGGCCTCAACCGTCTCAATGTTCATCTCTGCTCTTTCGGGGTTCTCGTGAGGTGGGGGTTCTGGTCTCATCCGGTATCGGGCCTCACGCAAGAAACGAGCCCCGATCGCCGAAGCGGACCACGGGGCTCTGCGAAAGCAGCTAGACCACGGGCACCGCTGGCCGGTACCCGTAGAAAAATCGGAGCTGCACGTTGAGCACCAAGAAAGTGTGCCACCAAATCCCGCATCTGTGCAAAACAGGCCTCATAGAACGGGTCCCACGTGATGCCCGAACTCGCCGCGCTGCGCCGCCCGGAGCACCTCGTCAGCCGAGTCGTCGCCGGGCGGCGGTAAGTTTGGACAGACATGACTGTGCACGCGACCGATGCCGAAGCCCCTGGTTCAAACCCAGCCGATCAGCTGCTCGACAGCCTCAACCCTCAACAACGCCAGGCGGTGGTACATGAGGGTTCTCCGCTGCTGATCGTCGCCGGCGCTGGCTCGGGGAAGACGGCGGTGTTGACCCGCCGGATCGCCTATCTGATCGCAGCCCGCCGGGTGGGGGTCGGGCAGATTCTGGCCATCACCTTCACCAACAAGGCCGCCGCCGAGATGCGCGAACGGGTCGCGGGTCTGGTCGGCGACCGAGCCCGGTACATGTGGGTGTCAACATTTCACTCGATGTGCGTGCGCATTCTGCGCAATCAGGCGTCGGTGGTCGAGGGCCTCAACTCCAACTTCTCGATCTATGACGCCGACGATTCGCGGCGTTTGCTGCAGATGATCGGCCGCGACATGGGCTTGGACATCAAGCGGTATTCGCCCCGGTTACTGGCCAATGCGATCTCCAATCTGAAGAACGAGCTGATCGACCCGCACCAGGCGCTGGCGGATCTTTCGGACGACTCTGATGAGCTGGCCCGCACGGTGGCATCCGTCTTCGCCGAGTACCAGCGGCGGTTACGGGCGGCCAACGCGCTGGACTTCGACGACCTTATCGGCGAGACCGTGGCCGTGCTTGCGAGCTTCCCGCAGATCGCCCAGTACTACCGGCGGCGATTCCGCCATGTCCTCGTCGACGAGTACCAGGACACCAACCACGCTCAGTACGTGTTGGTGCGCGAATTGGTCGGTCGCGGCACGCCAGAGACACGCCCAGAATCATCAGACTCCGCAGACGATTCGGCCGATGAGGTGCCTCCGGCGGAATTGTGCGTCGTCGGCGACGCCGACCAGTCGATCTACGCGTTCCGCGGTGCCACCATTCGCAACATCGAGGACTTCGAACGCGACTACCCTGACGCCACAACGATTCTGCTGGAACAGAACTACCGGTCGACGCAGAACATCCTGTCGGCGGCCAACTCGGTGATCGCGCGCAACTCGGGCCGCCGCGATAAGCGGCTGTGGACCGATGCCGGGGCAGGGGAGCTGATCGTCGGCTACGTCGCCGACAATGAGCACGACGAGGCCCGGTTCGTCGCCGAGGAGATCGACGCGCTCGCCGAGCGCGGCGACATCACCTACAACGATGTCGCCGTCTTCTACCGCACCAACAACTCGTCGCGCTCGTTGGAGGAAGTGTTTATCCGCGCCGGAATTCCGTACAAAGTCGTTGGGGGAGTGCGGTTCTACGAACGTAGAGAGATCCGCGACATCGTCGCTTACCTGCGGGTGCTGGACAATCCCGGCGATGCGGTGAGCATGCGACGCATTCTCAACACACCGCGCCGCGGGATCGGTGATCGCGCCGAGGCGTGCGTGTCGGTATATGCCGAAAACACCGGCGCAAGCTTCGCTGACGCGCTGCAGGCCGCGGCCGAAGGCAAGGTGTCGATGCTGAACAGCCGCGCGGAGAAGGCGATTGCGGGCTTCGTCGACCTGCTCGACGATCTGCGGGGTCGCCTTGACGACGACCTTGGCGAGCTGGTGGAGGCCGTGCTCGAGCGCAGCGGCTACCGCAGGGAGCTGGAATCGTCGACCGACCCGCAGGAGCTGGCGCGACTGGACAACTTGAACGAACTCGTCAGCGTTGCACACGAATTCAGTACCGACCGCACCCTTGCGGCCAGCGATGACGCTGCACCCGATGAGGCAGAAACCCCCGTAGACGAGGACGTGCCGGACACCGGCGTCCTGGCGGACTTCCTGGAGCGGGTGTCGCTGGTGGCTGACACCGACGAAATCCCCGAGCAGGGCGCCGGTGTGGTCACGTTGATGACGTTGCACACTGCCAAGGGCCTGGAATTCCCAGTGGTATTCGTGACCGGCTGGGAGGACGGAATGTTCCCGCATATGCGGGCTCTCGACGACCCGGGCGAGCTTTCCGAGGAGCGGCGGCTTGCCTACGTGGGCATCACCCGTGCTCGGCAACGGCTGTACCTGAGTCGAGCCATGGTCCGTTCTTCGTGGGGCCAGCCGATGCTCAACCCAGAGTCTCGGTTCTTGCGGGAAATCCCGCAGGAACTGATCGACTGGCGGCGCAGCGCACCGCCGCCGTCGTACAGTGCGCCGGTCAGCGGAGCCGGTCGGTTCGGAACGCCGCGCCCATCACCCATGCACCCAGGAGCCCGTTCGGGAGCGAGCAAGCGCCCGCTGCTGGTGCTGCAGCCGGGCGACCGGGTGACCCACGACAAGTATGGGTTGGGCCGCGTCGAGGAGGTTTCCGGTGTCGGCGAATCGGCGATGTCGTTGATCGACTTCGGCAGTTCGGGCCGCGTCAAGCTGATGCACAACCACGCCCCGCTCTCGAAGCTGTAGCGCACCACGGCCGTGGGACGAGACGGGCTACTGCTCGAGCCACCGCTTGGTACGCGGGTGCAGGCTCAGCACGACGCTGGCCAGCGGCAGTGCGGGCAGGGCATACACGATCCCCGCGACGTGCGTGCCCGCGACCGCCACGGCGCCGTAGGTCACTAGCGCGACGAGCGCGCCCGTGACAATGAGGTAGCGCCCTGCGCGACGACGCAACAGCACCATGATGACCCCGGTGACCGTCGCCACGGCAAAGACCAGCGTGAGGAATCCGACCGCTATACAGAACAGTCGGTCGTTGCTCCACCAGCCAGCGATCAAGTCGGTGGCCACTGCCGAGGTGGTCCACCCACTGAGGATGCTGACGGCACTGGCCGCGACGGCGGTTCGCGGGTGTGGCTGATCGGTGGACGAAGCAGGCGCGGTTTCCCGCCGGATGATTCTTGTGGCGCCCTCGGGGCGTGGAGATCGGCTGGTCTCAGAGCTGATATTTGCCGGCAACGGGCCGCTGGGCGCGCGCCGGATGATCCGTGTCGGTGATTCGGCGGTGGACGCCGACGGTTCGGGTGGGTTCGCGCGCGGGGTGGGACCGTTCGGCTCGGTCACCGGGTCAACCGGTATAGCCGCCGACGTGTAGTCCCCGCTTGGCGAGCCACGGCACCGGGTCGATTCGCTGGGTGCCGCCCAGGAGCACCTCGAAGTGAAGATGCGGCCCGGTGGAAAAGCCGCGGTTGCCCATGGTCGCGATCTCGTCGCCCGCCATGACGCGCTGGCCGACATTGACCAATGTGGAGTTGACGTGGCCGTAGAGGGTAACCGTGCCGTCTGCGTGCAGCACCTTCACCCACGCTCCATAGCCTGCGGTGGGGCCCGCGTCGATGACGACACCGTCCGACACCGCGTAGATCGGGGTCCCGATCGAGTTCGCCAGGTCGATTCCGCCGTGCAGCACACCCCAGCGGTACCCGAAAGCCGAGGTGAATATTCCTTTGGTCGGCATGACGTACAGCGGCTGCTGCAGCCGTGCCTCGCGCTGGGCGCGCTCCTGCGCAAACGCGACGCCCCTGGCGAACTCCGCCTTGTGTACCGCGACATTCTCGGTCGGCTGGGCGGCGATCACCTGGGCGCCCCGGGGTGCAGAGCTGCCTGCGCCTCCTTTGAGTGCCGATGCGGTCACAGCCGGCGCGGTCTCACTTCTGGGGGTGTCCGACTGGCTGGTCGCCGTATGTGCGGCGGCGGCTGCCGCGCCGGCGGCCATCGCCGAGATCAGCAAGCGGCCCTTGGCTGCACTCGTGGGCTGCTTACGGTGTTGCCCGCCGCTGCGGGGGACCGCGGCCAAATCCTGGTCGGGGTCCTGGTCGGTGCCGGGCTCGCCGACCGATTCGTGCTGGTCCGTGGGTGCGCTAGGGGCGGCCAGCAAGGCCGGGGTCAGATCGTCCGTGTCGGTCAGGTCATCGAGTTCCGGGGCCAGCAACAGCTGTGCTTCGGTGTCGAATGGGCCGTCTGCCTCGAAATCCGCGAACTCTGCGAAGTCCGGGTGGTCGAAGTCCAGGTCATCGAGATCGTCGAAATCTAGGTGATCGAGGTCCGCCGAACCGCCGAGAAATCTGTCCAACGGAATGATTTCGGTGACTTCGTTACGATGGTGATGCCGCCACCGATCGCGGGGTGCTAGCGCGGCCGCTCGAACCACAGAGCGGGCAACGGAGTGCTGGGGCAAGCTGAAATGTCCTCGAATCGTGACCATAACGTTATCTGGACCCTGAGACGGTATCCGCAAGGTCATGTGGCTGGCAACCTCAAGATGGAATCATGTCCCGTATTGTGATCTGGATCACGCCCAGAAATGGGGTGTGTTCGGTGGCGTGTGCCACATCGTCGGGATGCGATCGTTGAGCCGATTTCCGGTGTCGATACAGTTCCACCGTGCGCGTTGCTGAATCCGGCGTCGCCTCCCGAATGGCCCATTAGCAAGCCGAGCAAAGACAGTGAGCCCATGGATCTTTTCGAGTATCAGGCGAAAGAATTGTTCGCCAAGCACAACGTGCCGAGCACGCCCGGCCGAGTGACCGACAGCGCCGAGGGCGCCAAGGCCATCGCCACCGAGATCGGTCACCCCGTGATGGTAAAAGCGCAGGTCAAGACCGGCGGTCGCGGTAAGGCGGGTGGTGTGAAATACGCCGCCACCCCCGAGGAGGCATACGAGCACGCCAAGAACATTTTGGGCCTGGACATCAAGGGCCACATCGTCAAGAAGCTGCTCGTCGCCGAGGCCAGCGACATCGCCGAGGAGTATTACCTCTCGTTCTTGCTGGACCGCTCCAACCGGACCTTCCTGGCCATGTGCTCGGTTGAGGGCGGTATAGACATCGAAGAGGTGGCCGCGACCAAACCCGATCGGCTTGCCAAGGTGCCGGTTAGCGCCGTGAAAGGTGTTGACCTCGCGCTCGCGCGTTCCATCGCCGAACAAGGCCACCTGCCAGCGGAGGTACTCGACGCCGCCGCGGGCACCATCGCCACGCTGTGGGAACTCTTCGTCGCCGAGGACGCCACGCTGGTTGAGGTCAACCCGTTGGTGCGCACGCCGTCGAGCGGTCCGGGCGATCCGGGCAAGATCCTTGCGCTGGACGCCAAGATCACCCTCGACGCCAACTCCGACTTCCGGCAACCCGACCACGCCGAGTTCCAGGACCGGGCATCCACCGACCCCTTGGAGTTGAAGGCTCAAGAACATGACCTCAACTACGTCAAGCTGGACGGGCAGGTGGGCATCATCGGCAACGGCGCGGGCCTGGTGATGTCGACTCTCGATGTTGTGGCCTATGCGGGTGAACGGCACGGCGGAGTCAAGCCGGCCAACTTCCTCGATATCGGGGGCGGGGCCTCCGCCGAAGTGATGGCCGCCGGCCTGGATGTGGTCTTGGGTGACCCACAGGTCAAGAGCGTGTTCGTCAATGTCTTTGGCGGCATCACCTCGTGCGACGCGGTGGCAACCGGCATTGTCAAGGCATTGGAAATACTCGGCGCCGAAGCCAACAAACCGTTGGTGGTGCGGCTGGATGGCAACAACGTCGACGAAGGCCGGCGCATTCTGGCCGAGGCCAACCACCCGCTGGTCACTTTGGTTCCGACGATGGACGAGGCCGCCGACAAGGCCGCCGAGTTGGCGAGCGCCTGAGACAGGAGACACGACCCAATGGCTATCTTTCTCACCAAGAGCAACAAGGTCATCGTCCAAGGCATCACCGGCAGCGAGGCCACCGTCCACACCGCCCGAATGCTGAAGGCGGGTACCCAGATCGTGGGCGGTGTGAACGCCCGCAAGGCGGGCACCACCGTCACGCATGAGGACAAGGGCGGCAGGTTGATCAAGCTGCCGGTGTTCGGCAGCGTCGCGGAGGCGATGGAGAAAACCGGAGCTGACGTGTCGATCATCTTCGTGCCGCCGAAGTTCGCCAAGGACGCGATGATCGAGGCGATCGACGCCGAGATTCCGCTGCTGGTCGTCATCACCGAGGGAATCCCGGTGCAGGACAGCGCATATGCCTGGGCTTACAACGGACAGCAGGGCAGCAAGACCCGTATCATCGGGCCCAATTGCCCAGGTGTCATCACTCCGGGTGAGGCGTTGGTCGGCATCACTCCGGCCAACATCACCGGCCCCGGTCCGGTCGGGCTCGTGTCCAAGTCGGGCACTTTGACCTATCAGATGATGTTCGAGCTGCGCGATTTCGGCTTCTCCACCTCGATCGGGATCGGCGGCGACCCAGTGATCGGCACAACGCATATCGACGCAATCGAGGCCTTCGAGAAAGATCCCGACACCAAGCTCATCGTCATGATCGGTGAGATCGGCGGTGACGCCGAGGAACGCGCCGCGGACTTCATCAAGGCCAATGTGTCCAAACCGGTTGTCGGCTACGTTGCCGGGTTTACCGCACCGGAAGGCAAGACGATGGGCCACGCGGGTGCCATCGTGTCCGGCTCGTCGGGTACCGCAGCCGCCAAGAAGGAAGCTCTGGAGGCGGCCGGTGTGAAGGTCGGCAAGACCCCGTCGGAGACCGCGGCGCTGGCCCGGGAGATCCTGAGCAGCCTGTAGCCGCGCGGTAGCACGCCGGCAGCATGAGGTCGACTTTCGGGCGCCGTGGCGATCAGTGTCACACTGCGGTGGCTGCCAGCTTGCCGGCTAGCCGTTCGACATAAGCGGCTATCTCATCCTCGGAACGGTCCGGCATACCGAAGAGCACTTCTGTCACGCCAAGCTCGGCCCAGTGGGCCAACTTTTCGGGTACCGGCTTGAAGTCCAGGGCCACGATCTGCGGAGCCCCGTCACGGTCGGCGGCGGCCCACGTGTCCTGTAGCAACTTCACTGGCGCGTCGATATCGAAGTCACGCGGTGTGGTGATCCAGCCGTCCGCATTGCGCGCGATCCATCTGAAGTTCTTCTCGGTGCCAGCCGCGCCCACCAGCACGGGGACGTGTTCCTGCAGCGGCTTGGGCCACGCCCAGCTGGGCCCGAACCTGACGAATTCGCCGTCGTAGGCCGCTTCCTCTTGGGTCCACAGCGCCCGCATCGCCTCGAGGTATTCGCGCAACATGGTGCGGCGGCGTCCGGGTGGCACGCCGTGGTCGGTGAGTTCGTCGGTGTTCCAGCCAAACCCCACGCCGAGGCTTACCCGGCCACCGGACAGGTGGTCCAGTGTGGCAATGCTTTTCGCCAACGTGATCGGGTCGTGCTCGACCGGCAGCGCCACTGCGGTGGAAAGCCGGACCCGCGATGTCACGGCACACGCGGCGCCCAGGCTTACCCAGGGGTCGAGGGTGCGCATGTAGCGGTCATCCGGCAGCGACGCGTCACCTGTTGTCGGATGTGCCGCCTCGCGCTTTATCGGGATATGTGTGTGTTCCGGGACGTAAAACGTGTGAAACCCGTGGTTCTCGGCAAGCTTGGCGGCGGCTGCCGGGCTAATACCGCGGTCGCTGGTGAACAGCACAAGCCCGTAGTCCATGCCCAGAATTAGAACGTGTTCCACCTGGCGCGGGCAAGCGGGGGTTGCCGACGGCGCCAGCGTGACGCGTCATGGTGGTGACCGGCGCTGGTCGGACGGCGAGCAGGTGGGTCCGACGTGGGCGCCCGAACGTGCGCTAGCGTGGTTGGTCGAATCGCGGCGCAGGGAGGACAGCGTCGCAATGCAACTGTGGAGGCGCCATGACCTACTCGTCCGGTAGTCCCGGATATCCGCCCGCGCAGCCTGGCGGCTCCTACGGGGGGGCGACACCGTCGTTCGCGAGAACCGATGGTGGTGATAGCAAGACTTCGATGTACCTGGCCCTCGCTGTGGCGGTGCTCGGTCTGTCGGCGTATCTCCTGAGCTTCGGGCCGATGTTCTCGCTCAGCACCGAACTGGGTCCCAGCGGCATTGAGGTGTCTGGTGACAACGGGTTGGCTGTCGGTGCGGCATTGTTGGCCGCGCTGCTTGCCGGGGCAAGTTTGCTACCCAAGGCCAAGAGCTACGTGTCGGTGGTCGCGGTGCTCGCAGTACTGGGTGTCTTGCTGGTGATTTCGGAGATGTTCAACAAGCCCAGCTCTTTCTCGATCAGCTGGGCGTTGTGGTTCGTCCTGGCTTTCACCATCCTCCAGGCGATTGTGGCCGTCGCGGCGCTGCTGCTGGATGCGGGCCTTGTCAGCGCGCCGGCGCCGCGGCCCAAGTTCGACCCGTACGGTCAGTACGGTCAGTACGGTCAGTACGGCCAGTACGGGGGCCAGCCCGCCGGGTACTACGGTCAGCCGGGTGCACAGCAGTCAGCTGGGCACCAGTCGGCCAGCCCGCAACCTTCCTCGCAGCCGCCTGGATATGGTTCCCAATACGGTGGTTATCCGTCCAGCCCCAGCCCGAGTCCGGGCCAGTCCGGTGGATTCGCGGCCCAGCCTCCCGCGCAACCCGGGTCACAACCGACGCAGCAGGCACAATCCGCCCCGTCGGGGCCGTCGACCCCACCGACCGGCTTCCCCAGCTTCAGCCCGCCGCCTCCGGTGAGTGCGGGAACGGGATCCGAGGCTGGGTCAGCTCCGGTCAACTATTCGAGTCCGGCCGGCGGGCAGCAGTCGTACGGCCAGGGCCAGCAGTCCCCGTCATCCCCGTCATCCTCGTCATCGGGTCAGGCGCCGGTCTAGCCGGGCGCTTTCGCGCCTAAGTTGGCACGTGCGCGCACAGTGACACGCGTGGAGGAGAATCGGCCAGCGGGCGCTCGCCAGGCACGTGACCTCGTCAGGGTTGCGTTCGGCCCTGCTGTGGTGGCGTTGGGCATCATTGCTGCGGTAACCCTGCTCCAGCTGCTTATCGCCAACAGTGATATGACCGGCGCGTTGGGCGCTATCGCCAGCATGTGGCTTGGCGTGCACCAGGTACCGATCTCGATCGCCGGGCGCCAACTGGGCGTCATGCCGTTGCTGCCAGTCCTCCTGATGGTGTGGGGAACCGCACGGAGCACTGCGCAGGCGACTTCCCCGCAGTCCTCCTGGCTCGTGGTGCGCTGGGTGGTTGCGTCGGCGGTCAGCGGGCCCTTGCTGATGGCTGCTATCGCGCTCGCGGTCATCCATGACGCGTCGTCGGTCATCGCCGAGCTGCAGACGCCGAACGCCCTGCACGCCTTCGCCTGTGTCCTGGTGGTGCATGCGATTGGCGCCGCGATCGGGGTGTCGTCCCGAGTGGGTCGACGGGCGTTGGTGGCATCGTCGTTGCCCGATTGGGTGGGTGATTCGGTGCGTGCCGCCGCGGCTGGAATGTTGGCGTTGCTCGGCCTATCCGGCGTGGTGATGACGGGCTCGCTGATCGTGCATTGGTCGACGATGCAAGAGCTCTACGCGATCACCGACTCGATATTCGGCCAGCTCAGCCTGACGGTGTTGTCGGTGCTTTATGCCCCCAACGTCATCGTCGGCACCGCTGCCATGACGGTCGGGTCCAGCGCTCATATCGGATTCGCAACATTTAGTTCGTTCACCGTATTCGGAGGCGATATTCCCGCTCTTCCGATCCTGGCCGCGGTTCCTACGCCGCCGCTGGGGCCGGGGTGGGTTGCGCTACTGATCGTGGGTGCGTCTTCAGGGGTGGCAGTCGGACAACAGTGCGCCCGTCGTGCGTTGCCGCTGGTTGCGGCCACCGCAAAGCTGCTGGTGGCGGCACTCTTCGGGGCATCAGCCATGGCGCTACTCGCGTACGGCGGTAGCGGCCGGCTGGGCAATTTCGGCGACGTTGGTGTGGACCAGGACGCCTTGATCACCGGCGTGTTTTTCTGGTTCGCGGTCGTTGGTTGGGTGACCGTAGTAATGAGCGGCGGGATCAGGCGCCGGCCCAAACGGCCGAAACCGCCACCGGCGCCGACGCCGTCGGATGAACACGAAGACGACGAACAGACGAGCCCTGTGGCGCTTGCCGACGACGTTCGGCCGTCGACCGACCCGGCGGACGAAGCCGCCGAGACGTCCTCCGGAACGGCGGAGGACGCTGCTGAGTCGTCGCCTGACTCTGCGGAGGTGAACGTCGAGCAGTCCGCGGACAGGGCACACGCCGATGTTGTGCCCGAGACGGACAATGCCGGTGACGATGTTGCGGCGTCCGCCGAAAGCGACGATGAATCCCCGCCTTCGCCCGACGAAGTCCGGCGCCTGCCGGACTAAGACTTGGGGGTTGCCCCAGCTGCCGGTCTGGCTCGTAGCGATCCATTCCCATTAGGCTCGCGGTGTGCTGCAGGAACCGCTCCAGGTACCCCCGAGCGCGCCGGCGCGGCTCTTGGTGCTGGCATCCGGGACCGGTTCGCTGTTGAATTCGCTGATCGACGCCGCAGTCGGTGACTACCCGGCGCAGGTGGTCGCGGTCGGCGTCGATCGTGACTGCCGAGCTGCCGAGATCGCGGCGGCGGCAAAAGTGCCAGCCTTTACCGTCCGGATTGCCGACCACGTCAGTCGCGATGACTGGGATACCGCGATCACCGACGCCGCCGTGGCGCATTCGCCTGATCTGGTCGTTACTGCAGGGTTCATGAGAATCCTTGGACCACAGTTCCTTTCACAGTTCTCCGGGCGCATCGTCAATACCCATCCGGCGCTGCTGCCGGCCTTCCCGGGTGCTCACGGAGTGGCGGACGCGCTGGCCTACGGTGTCAAGGTCACGGGTTGTACCGTGCATCTGGTGGATGCCGGCATGGACACCGGGCCAGTACTGGCGCAACAGACCGTTGCGGTGATCGACGGCGACGATGAAGAGACTCTGCACGAACGCATCAAGGTCGTCGAACGGCGGCTGCTGGTGGATGTCGTGGCCAAGATTGCAACCGGCGGCGTGACGGTGGTCGGACGAAGAGCGATGATTGGACGAAAGGCGAGCGTGGGATGAGCACCGACGACGGGCGGGATCTAACGAGAAGGCCGATCCGCCGCGCTTTGATCAGCGTGTATGACAAGACGGGTCTGACAGCCCTGGCTCAGAGTCTGAGTGCGGCCGGAGTCGAGATCGTCTCGACCGGATCAACAGCCAAGACCATTGCTGCTAGCGGGATTCCGGTGACGCCCGTGGAGGAATTGACGGGGTTCCCGGAGGTGCTCGACGGGCGGGTCAAAACGCTGCACCCGAGAGTGCATGCCGGATTGTTGGCTGACTTGCGCCGGCCCGAGCACGCTGCGGCGCTCGAGCAACTTGGTATCGAGGCGTTCGAACTCGTTGTGGTCAACTTGTATCCGTTTAGCCAGACCGTCGAGTCGGGCGCCGGAGTCGACGAGTGTGTCGAGCAGATCGATATCGGTGGACCTTCGATGGTCAGGGCCGCGGCCAAGAACCACCCAAGCGTGGCGGTCGTCACCGACCCGCTCGGATACGACGGTGTGCTGGCCGCGGTGCGTGGCGGCGGATTCACGCTCGCCGAGCGCAAAAGGTTGGCTGCATTGGCATTTCAGCGCACCGCCGAGTACGACATCGCCGTTGCGGGCTGGATGCTGTCGACGCTCTCCTCCGAACAACCCGAGCAGCCGGAAGCGGCGTTCCCCGAATGGTTGGGCGGAACCTGGCGCCGGTCGGCGATGTTGCGCTACGGCGAGAACCCGCACCAGGCGGCGGCGCTCTACGGCGACCCCGCCGCCTGGCCGGGGCTGGCGCAAGCCGAGCAGTTGCATGGAAAAGAGATGTCCTACAACAACTTCACCGATGCCGATGCGGCCTGGCGGGCCGCATTCGATCACGAACAAACCTGTGTGGCAATCATTAAACACGCCAACCCGTGCGGCATCGCCATCTCCTCGATTTCGGTCGCCGATGCGCATCGCAAGGCTCACGATTGCGATCCGCTGAGCGCCTACGGCGGGGTGATCGCCGCGAACACCGAAGTCAGCGAGGAGATGGCGGAGTATGTGAGCACCATCTTCACCGAAGTGATCATCGCCCCGGCTTACGCGCCAGGTGCTCTCGACGCGTTGACGCGCAAGAAGAACATCCGGGTGTTGGTGGCCCCTGAGCCGCTGTCCGGCGGCATCGAGGTGCGGCAGGTCAGCGGGGGCCTACTGATGCAGCAGCGAGATCAGCTCGACGCGTCCGGCGATAATCCGGCGAACTGGAAGCTGGCCGCCGGATCTCCGGCGAGCCCCGCGATGCTGACCGACCTGGTCTTTGCGTGGCGGACCTGTCGCGCGGTCAAATCGAATGCGATCGTGATCGTTGCTGACGGCGCGACGATCGGTGTCGGCATGGGTCAAGTCAACCGGGTCGACGCCGCGCGGCTGGCCGTGGAACGCGGCGGGGAGCGGGTCGGCGGTTCTTCGGGTTCGGTGGCAGCCTCGGACGCATTCTTCCCATTCCCGGACGGACTCGAGACCTTGGCCGCCGCAGGAGTGAAAGCGATCGTGCACCCGGGAGGCTCGGTGCGCGACGACGAGGTGACGGAAGCCGCCGCGAAAGCCGGTGTGACGTTGTACCTCACGGGTGCGCGCCACTTTGCGCACTAGGCTCGGGCGGCCGAGTGAACCGTAGGGTGGTGCCTTTCGGAAAAGATTGGTGCAGAAGAATATTCGCGTTCTATTTGGAGCGACCGGAGTCGCGCTAGCCCACAATGAGATCGTGGCCGGGTCTGCCGATGCGATCACGCGTGATCGCTTTCGATCAGGTCGTTGCGGGAGATCTTGCCGCTTGCGGTCAACGGGAGAGTGCGCCGCAGGTGAATACGCGCCGGTACCTTGTAGGCCGCGATCAGCCCGTGCAGGAACTTGGTGAGTTCCGCAGGTGACAGGTCGGCATCGGGTCGCGGGACGACGAACGCCACCGGCACCTCGCCTTCAGCAGGGTCGGGTGCGCCGACCACCGCCGCCATCATTACGCCGGGATGTTGCCCCAGTGCGGTCTCCACTTCGCCCGGAGTGATCTTCGAAGTTCGCCGAACGATGACGTCTTTGATTCGGCCGGTGAACCACCACACGCCTTGCTCATCGTGCTGTGCGAGGTCGCCAGTGTGCAGCCAGCCGTCTACCAGCGTTTCAGAGGTGTGCGTCTCGTCGTCCCAGTAGCGCTGCATCACCATGGGGCCGGCGACTAGGAGCTCACCGGTGGATTCGTCGATGCGTAGGCGCACCGTACGCAGCGGCCGACCAATACAGCCGTCACGATCGGTACGAGCCTCACGCTGCACAGTGAGCCAGATGGCCTCGGTCATCCCGTAACCGACTCTGATCGGTAGCCCGCTGACCTGGAGGAACTCCCGTTGAACCGCATGGGGCACGACGTCACCGCCGGTATACACGCCGCGCAGCGACGAGAACCAGTCCCGGCACACGCCGGGAAGCTGCAATAGCTGGGCCAGGATGTCGACGTGGGTGCAGATCAGCGTCGGCCGGTGAAGCGTCAGTGCATGCGCGTACGCGGCGGCGTCGAAACCCTCGTACAGCGCGACGGTGCCACCGGCCAGCAGGATGGTGAACGTCGCGATGAAGCCGCTGACGTGGACCAGGGGCTCGAAGACCTGAACGACATCGTCGGGCTGCGCGTCACCGAACGCTTCCGATGTGCTCGTCAGCATCGCCAGTGCAGAGGAATGGCTGTGTACAACTCCTTTGGGCCGGCCAGTCGAGCCCGACGTGAAGAAGATGACCGCCGCAGCGTCGGCCAAGACATCGGACGACGAGGCCGACTTCCCGCGGCCGCTGCGCAGCACCGCGTCGTAGGCGTTGTCGCGACCGACATCTGATGAGCCGGATTCGCCGACCACTATCACTCGTGTGCCGTCGAGCAGCGCCTGGTCGAGCCTTGCCAGGGTGCCCAACCGGTCTGTGTGGACGACAAGCCACCGGGGACGTGCCCGGCGTAGCACCTGCTCAACTTCTGGCGGGGCGTAGCGAGCGTTCAGAGGCACCGCTATCGCGCCGGCGGTGAAACTGGCCAGGTACGCCGTCACCAAGTCGACGCAGTTGGGCAGCATGAGCGCCACTCGTTCGCCAACCAAACCGTCCATGCGCATCGCCGCGGCCAATTCATCTGCTGCCGTGCGGAGTTCTCGGTACGACCAACGACGACCTTGGTCGACGAGCGCGATCCGGTCACCGAGAGCAGCGGGGACCTCGGTGAGCTTGCCGAGAGTGGGAGACATGATCCGCACGCTCACCCAACGAATTCTATGGAATCGGGGCGGCAACGCGCCGAACCAATCACATTATGTGCACAGCGACTCCAGGCCCGGCCCTGACAGCCCGTCGAAGCCAAGTGAAAATGCTCCGCGGGTTTTACTCTCATCGCCAGAACAAAGACTGCGTCGTAGCGTGGAGTGGTGACTTCACCGAGCAATCTGCCCCACACCGTCGGCGAGTTGCGTGCCGCCGGCCACCGTGAACGGGGGGTCAAGCAGGAGATCCGGGAGAATCTGCTGACCGCCCTGGCCGAGGGAGACGACGTCTGGCCCGGCATCCTGGGCTTCGACGACACCGTAATTCCCCAGCTAGAGCGGGCTCTGATCGCCGGTCACGACGTCGTCCTGCTTGGCGAACGCGGCCAGGGCAAGACCCGGCTGCTGCGCGCGCTGACCGGGTTGCTCGACGAGTGGACGCCGGTGATCGGCGATGCTGAACTCGGTGAGCACCCGTACACCCCGATCACACCGGAATCGATCCGGCGGGCCACAGAGCTCGGTGATGAGCTGCCGGTGGCCTGGAAGCACCGCAGCGAGCGCTATACCGAGAAGCTGGCCACCCCGGACACGAGCGTCGCCGATCTGGTCGGTGACGTCGATCCGATCAAGGTGGCCGAAGGACGCAGCCTCGGGGATCCCGAGACCATCGCTTACGGGCTTATCCCGCGGGCGCACCGCGGCATCGTCGCGGTTAATGAACTGCCCGACCTCGCCGAGCGCATTCAAGTCTCGATGCTCAACGTGATGGAGGAGCGCGACATCCAGGTCCGCGGCTACACGTTGCGCCTGCCGCTCGACGTCGTGGTGGTCGCCAGCGCCAACCCCGAGGACTACACCAACCGTGGTCGGATCATCACGCCCCTCAAAGACCGGTTCGGCGCCGAGATCCGCACCCACTACCCGCTGGAGCTGGAGGCGGAGATGGGCGTGATCGCCCAGGAAGCGCACTTGAGTGCCGCGGTACCCGACTATCTGATGCAGGTGCTGGCCCGGTTCGCGCGCTACCTGCGGGAGTCCAGTTCGATCGATCAGCGGTCCGGGGTGTCGGCACGGTTCCCGATCGCGGCGGCGGAGACGGTCGCCGCCGCCGCCAGACACCGCGGGGCGATGCTGGGGGAGACCGATCCGGTGGCCCGCGTCGTCGACCTTGCAACGGTGATCGATGTCTTGCGGGGCAAGCTGGAGTTCGAGTCCGGGGAGGAAGGCCGCGAGCAGGCGGTGCTCGAGCACCTGCTGCGCCGCGCGACCGCCGATACCGCGTCGCGGGTGCTGGGGGGCATTGATGTCGGCGCGCTGGTCGCCGCCGTCGAGGGCGGTTCCGCGGTGACCACGGGCGATCGGGTGTCCGCCAAGGATGTGCTGGCCGCGGTTCCGGGGCTATCGGTCGTGGACACCATCGCCAAGAAACTGCACGCGGAATCCGAGGGCGAGCGTGCCGGGGCTCTGGAACTCGCCTTGGAGGCGCTGTATCTCGCAAAGCGGATCGACAAGGTTTCGGGGGAGGGCCAAACAGTCTATGGCTGAGCCGGTGCGGGGGCACGCAACGCGATACTCGGCGTACACCGGGGGGCCCGACCCGCTGGCGCCGCCGGTGGATCTGCGTGAGGCGTTGGAGCAAATCGGGCAAGACGTCATGACGGGTGCCTCGCCGCGGCGCGCACTCTCCGAGCTGTTGCGGCGCGGCACCAAGAACATGCCGGGTGCTGACCGACTCGCTGCGGAGGCGAATCGGCGCCGACGGGAATTGTTGCGCCGCAATAATTTAGATGGCACCTTGCAGGAAATCAAGAGGCTGCTCGACGAGGCGGTACTGGCCGAACGCAAGGAACTGGCCCGCGCGCTGGACGACGACGCCCGCTTCGCCGAGCTGCAGCTCGATGCGCTGCCCCAATCGCCGGCCAAGGCCGTCAACGAGCTTTTGGAATACGACTGGCGCAGCAGCCAGGCCCGCGAAAGCTACGAGCAGATCAAGGATCTGCTCGGTCGCGAAATGCTCGATCAACGCTTTGCCGGGATGAAGGAGGCGTTGCAGGGCGCCACTGACGAGGATCGCGAGCGTGTCACCGAGATGCTCGACGACCTCAACGAATTGTTGGACAAACACGCCAGCGGTACCGACACCCAGCAAGACTTTGATGACTTCATGACTAAGCACGGCGAGTTCTTCCCGGAGAACCCCGGCAACGTCGAGGAGCTGCTGGACTCGCTGGCTAAGCGAGCCGCTGCCGCGCAGCGGTTCCGGAACAGCCTCAGTCAGGATCAGCGTGACGAACTGGATGCCCTGGCGCAGCAAGCATTTGGATCTCCGGCGCTGACGCAGGCCTTGAATCGGCTCGATGGATATCTGCAGGCGGCGCGGCCCGGTGAGGACTGGACCGGGTCGCAGCAGTTCTCCGGTGACAATCCGTTCGGCATGGGTGAAGGTGCCCAAGCGCTCGCCGATATCGGTGAGCTGGAACAGCTGGCCGAGCAGCTCTCCCAGAGCTATCCGGGTGCGACGATGGATGACGTCGACCTCGATGCGCTGGCACGCCAGCTCGGCGACCAGGCCGCCATCGATGCCCGCACCCTTGCCGAATTGGAACGCGCACTGGTGAATCAGGGTTTCTTGGACCGCGGGTCCGACGGCCAATGGCGACTTTCGCCCAAAGCCATGCGCAGGCTCGGCGAAACGGCGCTGCGTGATGTGGCGCAACAACTTTCCGGACGTCATGGCGAACGGGACCACCGACGTGCCGGGGCGGCTGGCGAGCTGACCGGCGCGACCCGGCCCTGGCAATTCGGCGACACCGAGCCGTGGAACATCTCGCGCACATTGACCAATGCGGTCCTGCGACGAGCGGGAACCGCACGCCTCGACGGTTCGGCCGGTCCCCTCCGGATCGCTGTCGATGACGTCGAAGTCTCCGAGACCGAGACACGAACACAGGCCGCAGTCGCGTTGTTGGTCGACACCTCGTTTTCGATGGTGATGGAGAACCGCTGGCTGCCGATGAAGCAAACGGCGCTGGCCCTCAACCACCTGGTGTGCACGCGATTCCGGTCGGACGCCTTGCAGATCATCGCGTTCGGCCGCTACGCGCGGACGGTTACTGCCGCCGAACTCACCGGATTGGAGGGCGTCTACGAGCAGGGCACCAACCTGCATCACGCGCTGGCGTTGGCTGGCCGGCATCTGCGCCGGCACCCTAACGCGCAGCCGGTTTTGCTCGTGGTTACCGATGGTGAGCCGACCGCGCACCTCGAAGACTTCGACGGGGAGGGGTCTGCGGTCTTTTTTGACTACCCGCCGCACCCGCGGACCATTGCCCACACGGTGCGTGGGTTCGATGACATGGCCCGGTTGGGTGCGCAAGTGACGATTTTCCGGCTGGGCAGTGACCCGGGGCTGGCGCGGTTCATCGACCAGGTTGCGCGGCGCGTGGAAGGACGTGTCGTGGTGCCCGACCTCGACGGTCTGGGAGCGGCGGTGGTGGGCGACTACCTGCGCTCGCGCCGGAGGCGATAGCGCCGTGGAAGTCTTATCAGGTCGGTGCAGAGCTGCCCGGATTGCGATTGAACACCGGCGTTCTCTTCTCGAGAAACGCGAGCATCCCCTCCCGGGCATCGTCGGATCCCAGGGTTGCGTGAACTGCCCGTCGCTCCGCGGCGAGCAGATCGGTCAGCGTGCGGCTCTCGCAGTCGTGAAGAGTGTCGAGCACGCCGCGGACGGCGAGCGCGGGTTGCCGGGCCAGCTCGACGGCAAGGTCCGTCGCTCGGCTCTTGAGCTCGCCAATTGGCCACACCTCGTCGACGAGACCGATGGCGTGTGCCGCTGGTCCGCCGAGAGTCTTCGCTCGCAGGATCATGTCCAGGGCGTGTTGGCGCCCGACCGTTTTGGCCAGCCGAGCCGAACCTCCCCAGGCGGGAGTCGCGCCCAGGTGCATCTCGGGCAGACCAATGGACGCGCCGTCGGTGGCGGCGAGCCGGAACGTGCAGCCCAGCGGAAGCTCGATGCCTGCGCCGAGGCAATGCCCGAACAGGGTGGCCACCGATGGCTTGCCCATGGTCTCGATGCGCTGGATCAGATCGAGGCGGCGGTCGAAGAACGTGTCGATGTCGCCGGCGGCCGCGATGCCCTTAGCCAGCTCTTTGAGGTTCATCCCGACCGAGAAGTTGTCGAGTCCCTGCGCTGTGATGACGAAGGCGCGGATTTCCTCGTCGCCGGCGATGTCGTCGACGACCTCGCTGAGTCGCTCGATGTAGGCCAGACCCATCCGATTCAGCGGCGCATCCATGTTGGTGACGATTGCGACACCGTCGGAGCGCTTCTCATACCGCAGCGGTTCATCCATCGCTGCTACAGATTACCCACGTGCCGTTGTGAACGCGGTTTCCGCGCACTCCGCGGCAACGGAGCAGGTGATGACGGGCGCTCGCCTACTTGCGTGGGTTGCGCGTCTTACGCTTGATGCCCACGTCGCCCCAAAAGGAGAAGCCGCGGATCTTCACCGTTGGTGCACCACGGGAACCCTCGCCCGCGACCTCGCGATCGAAGCCGCCCATGACGCCGCGACCGCGGATCTCGACGTTGATTTCGGGTGGCAGCACGATGGTCTGCATGCCCATGATCGAGTACGCGTGGATTTCGACCTCGGTGGACGTGAAGTCCGCGTAGCGCAGATCCACCACGCCGTTTCCCCACAACGCGAAGGTGGTCAGCTTGTTCGGCACATTCCACCGGCCGCGACGCTCGAATCCGGTCAACAGCGCCAGCAGCAGGGTAGACGGTGCCGGATTGCACTCGCCGCCTCGACGCGGGATTAGTGCCGCGTCCGGGAGATCGGCTCGGAGTCGATCCAATTCCTGGTACGTGGTTGCCGCGTAGGCCTTGGTGAGCCGGTCTTCGTAGTCGGTCAGCTGTAGGCGACCCTGTTCAGCCGCGTAGGCCAGCAACTGCGCGATCTGTATTCGGTCGGTGTCCGACGCACGCGAAAAGTCGTCGCGGGCTTTCCTTGCGTCACTGTGCGCCGGGTTGCTCATCACCTATGAGCCTACGACTTCACGATTTCGCTGCAAGAGGTGATGGCGAAACCGCAACATTCGTCGCGCTGGACGGGTCCGATGGCGCGGCACCAAGCAGTGCTGGTCGATCACGGAGGCTGCCCGGGTCCATCGGGTGCGCCGGGTACTGCGAACATCTGCCCGTCGATGCGGCCAGCAGCGCCGGCCCCGCCCGATGTTAGCGGCCCGCGTCGCCGTCGGGTTGGACCCAGCTGGGAGGGCGCTTCTGCAGGAACGCGAGCATGCCCTCGCGCGCCTCGTCGGAAACGAACAGCCGGGCCGACTCCTCGGTGAGCCGCTCGGCGTCGCGGTCGAATCCGTCGAGTACCGCCGCGGTGGTCAACGCTTTCGACGCTGCCAAACCCTGGGGCGATCCGCGGCCCACGTCGGCGACCAGCGCGGCCACGGCGGCGCCCACGTCGTCGGCGGCCATCGTGATCAATCCGATCTCCGCAGCTTCGGTGGCGCCGAACTTCGCGCCGGTCAGGTAGTAGCGGGCGGCTGCGCGAGCAGACAGCTTCGGTAGCAGCGTTAGCGAGATGATCGCCGGGGCGACGCCGATGCGGGCCTCGGTCAGCGCAAAAGTGCTCTGCGGACCGGCGACCGCGATATCGCACGCACCGACCAGGCCGAACCCGCCGGCCCTTACGTGTCCATCAATGGCACCGATGACCGGCAGCGGTGATTCGACGATTGCGCGCAGCAGCGCGGTCATTTCGCTCGCTCGCGCGACGGCCATGTCGTACGGGTCGCCGGTGCCGGCTTCGCTCAGGTCCGCGCCGGCGCAAAACGTGGTTCCGGTGTGCCCCAGCACCACCACCCGCACCGATGGATCTGCCGCAGCCTCGCGCAACCCCTGATGTAGTTGGCTGACAAGTGCGCTGGACAGCGCGTTGCGGTTGTGCGGTGAGTTCAGGGTCAGCTTGGCAACCGGACCTCCACACGAGGCTGGGCCGGCGTAGTCGACGAGATTATCCATGAGCCGGGCTTCAGTAGGATCGAGGCAAGTCCAGCGAGGTCTGCGCTACGAAATTCAGCACCATCTCGCGACTGATCGGGGCGATCCGCGCCAGCCGGGACGCGGTCATCATGGCGGCAACGCCGTACTCTTTGGTCAGCCCGTTGCCGCCCAGCGACTGCACGGCCTGGTCGACAGAGCGTGTCGATGCTTCGCCCGCAGCGTATTTGGCCATGTTGGCAGCTTCAGCCGCGCCAGCGTCGTCGCCGTGATCGTAGAGTGTGGCTGCCTTCTGCGTCATCAGCTTCGCCAGTTCGACCTCGATGTGGCACTGCGCCAACGGATGCGCCAGGCCCTGGTGCGCGCCGATCGGCGTGGACCAGACCTTGCGGGTCTTGACGTAGTCGACGGCCCGGCCCAGTGCCAGCCGCCCCATGCCCACGGCACTTGCGGCACCCATGATGCGCTCGGGGTTAAGGCCCGCGAATAGCTGCGCGATGGCAGCGTCCTCGGCGCCGACGAGGGCATCAGCGGGCAGCCGGACCTCGTCAAGGAAGACCTGGAATTGCCGCTCGGGGCTGATCATTTCCATCTCGATGGGTGTGTAGGTGAAGCCGGGAGTGTCCGTGGGCACCACGAATAATGCCGGGCGGAGCTTGCCGGTCTTGGCCTCTTCCGTCCGGCCGACGACCAGCACGGCCTGCGCTTGGTCCACGCCGGAGATATAGATCTTCTGGCCCGTGATCACCCAGTCGCCGCCGTCGCGGTGCGCAGTTGTGGTGATCTTGTGGGAATTGGAACCAGCGTCGGGTTCGGTGATCGCGAACGCCATCGTCACCGAGCCGTCGGCAAGACCCGGTAACCAGCGCTGCCTTTGCTCGTCGGTGCCGAACTTGCTGATGATGGTGCCGTTGATAGCGGGCGACACCACCATCATCAGCAACGGGCAACCCGCCGCTGACATTTC
Organism: Mycobacterium spongiae; assembly: GCF_018278905.1. NCBI lineage: Bacteria > Bacillati > Actinomycetota > Actinomycetes > Mycobacteriales > Mycobacteriaceae > Mycobacterium > Mycobacterium spongiae. The sequence goes on along the minus strand of NZ_CP046600.1, from coordinate 4,491,173 downwards.
CTCCATCACGAGCGACAGCTCGTACATTCCGGCACCGCCACCGCCGTACTGCTCGGGCAGGTTCACTCCCAGAAAGCCCAGCTTGCCCGCTTCCGACCACAACTCGTCGGTGTGTTCGTGCTTGCGGCCCTTGTTCAGGTAGTACTCGTGGCCGTAGCTGGATACCAGGGCTGCCACCGCCTTGCGTAGCGCCTGGCGCTCCTCACTTTCGATAAAGCTGGTATCGGTCATGACATGTCTCCTTTGTGGTCCTTTATGGTCGCCCTATTGGGCGCCTGACGCCTCAACTCGTGCGAGGACGGCGCCGACTTCGACTTGCTGGCCGGTCTTGACGTTGAGTTCCGCGAGCACACCGTCGGCCGGCGCCGCGATGGTGTGTTCCATCTTCATTGCCTCCAACCAGATCAGTGGCTGGCCGGATGTGACGGTGTCGCCGATCTGCGCGCCGAGCCGGATCACATTGCCTGGCATGGGTGCCACCAGCGAACCCTGTTCGACGGCCGATCCAGGCTCGGGGAACCGTGGCAGCGCGACGAGGTGAACCGGCCCGCGCGCCGAGTCGACATAGATGTCGTCGCCGTATCTGGCTACCGCGAAACGGTACGCGACTCCGTCGGCCCCAGTGTTGGAGGCCAGCACGACCTCATCCGAGGAGTGCGATACCAGTTGCACCCCCGCGTCGCCGGGCAGCATTAATCCGGTCCTGGTGAAGCGGTATTCGACCCGGTGCTCGGTTTCACTGTTCCCACCGTGGCAGCGGTAGGACTTGACTTGATGGCCCGATGCGAGGTTGCGCCAGCCACTGGGTATCGAGGCGAATGTTGTTGCGGTCGCGCGGTTGTGCGCGGAATCGGCTAGCGCCGCGGCGATCGCGGACAGTCGCAGTGTCGTGGTATCCGCTAGCGGCTCCGCCAGCTCTGCCAGGCCGTGGGTGTCAAAAAACGCGGTATCGGTGGCGCCGTCGAGAAATGCCGGATGGCGCAGCACGTTAACCAGCAGATCCCGGTTGGTCCGCAGCCCGTGCACCCGGGCGCGGGCCAGCGCGTCGGCGAGCACCAGCGCCGATTGCTGACGCGTCGGCGCATACGAGATGACCTTCGCAAGCATTGGATCGTAGTGAATTGAGACCACCGAGCCTGCGACAATGCCGGAATCCAACCGAATCCCGGTCCGTTGTCCGAGCGAGGTGAACTCGGCTCGAACCGCGGGCAACTCGATCGCGTGCACGAGGCCGGCCTGTGGTTGCCAGCCCTGGGCGGGATCCTCCGCGTAGAGTCGGGCCTCGATCGAATACCCTCGCGCTGGTGGAGGTTCAGAGTCCAGCGCAGCGCCGTCGGCGACCGCGAGTTGCAGTTCGACCAGATCCAGCCCGGTGGTTTCCTCGGTGACGGGATGCTCGACTTGCAGCCGGGTGTTCATCTCCAGGAAATAGAACTCGCCATCATCATCGGCGAGGAACTCCACCGTCCCAGCACCGGTGTAGCCGATGGCGCTTGCGGCCAGCCGGGCTGCGTCAAACAGCTTGGCGCGCATACCGGGTGTGCGTTCCACCAGCGGAGCCGGCGCCTCCTCGATGATCTTCTGGTGCCGGCGTTGAATGGAGCACTCACGTTCCCCGACGGCCCACACCGTGCCGTGGGTGTCCGCCATGACCTGGACCTCGATGTGGTGACCGGTCGGCAAGTAGCGCTCGCAGAACACGGTCGGGTCGCCGAACGCGGACTGCGCCTCGCGCCGGGCGGCCTCGACTTCGGCGGGTAGGGCGGACAATTGGTGAACCACGCGCATGCCGCGACCGCCGCCGCCCGCGGATGCCTTGACCAGCACCGGCAGTTGGGCTTCGGTGACGGCGCCGGGGTCGAGTTCGTCGAGGACCGGCACCCCGGCGCCGGCCATGAGCTTCTTGGACTCGATCTTGGAGCCCATCGCGCGCACCGCGTTCACCGGAGGCCCGACCCAGGTCAGGCCGGCGGCCTGCACTGCCGTCGCGAACTCGGCATTCTCCGAAAGGAATCCGTAGCCGGGATGCACCGCGTCGGCGCGGGCCGCGCGCGCCGCCGCGATGATCGCGTTGGCGTTGAGATAGTCGTTGGTCTTCGGCAGGCGCACCCGTGCATCCGCCTCGCCCACGTGCGGCGCGGCGGCGTCGGGGTCCGTGTAAACGGCCACGGTTCCCAATCCCAACCGTCGGCAGGTGGCGAACACCCGCCGGGCGATCTCGCCGCGATTGGCTACCAAGACTCGAGTAATTGGCATCGGTATCACATCCGAAAGACGCCGAAGTTCGACGTCCCCTTGATCGGGCCATTCGCGATGGCGGACAGACACATTCCCAGGACGGTGCGGGTGTCGCGCGGGTCGATCACCCCATCGTCGTAGAGCATCCCGGATAAGACCAGCGGCAGCGACTCGGCTTCGATCTGGCCTTCAACAGCGGCTCGCATTGCGGCGTCGGCCGCCTCGTCGACTTCCTGCCCGCGGGCTTCGGCGGCCGCCCTGGCCACGATCGACAACACACCCGACAGCTGGGCGCCGCCCATCACCGCCGATTTCGCGCTGGGCCAGGCGAACAGGAACCGCGGATCATAGGCGCGTCCACACATGCCATAGTGGCCCGCGCCATAGGACGCGCCGATCAGCAGCGAGATGTGTGGCACCGCAGAATTGGAGACGGCGTTGATCATCATCGACCCGTGCTTGATCATCCCGCCCTCTTCGTAGTCCTTGCCCACCATGTAACCGGTGGTGTTGTGCAAGAACAACAGTGGCGTGTCGGACCGGTTGGCCAGCTGGATAAACTGGGTGGCCTTCTGCGATTCTTCGCTGAACAGCACGCCGCGAGCGTTGGCCAGGATGCCCAGCGGATAGCCGTGCAGCCGGGCCCAGCCGGTCACCAGCGAAGACCCGTACAACGGCTTGAATTCGTCGAATTCGGAACCATCGACGACACGCGCGATCACTTCCCGCGGATCGAACGGGATACGCAGATCCGCCGGCACGATGCCGATCAGCTCCTCGGCATCAAAGAGCGGTTCGGTTACCGGTCGCGGCGCGGGCCCTTGTTTGACCCAGTTCAGCCGCGCCACGATACGACGTCCAATGCGCAGCGCATCTAGCTCGTCCACAGCGAAATAGTCGGCCAAACCCGATATTCGGGCATGCATTTCGGCACCGCCAAGGGACTCATCATCGGATTCCTCGCCGGTGGCCATCTTGACCAGCGGCGGGCCGGCCAGAAAGACCTTGGACCGTTCCTTGATCATCACGACGTGATCGGACATCCCGGGAACGTAGGCGCCACCGGCAGTGGAGTTACCGAATACCAATGCGATGGTGGGGATTCCGGCCGCTGAAAGCCGGGTCAAGTCCCGAAACATCTGACCACCCGGGATGAAGATTTCCTTCTGAGTGGGCAGGTCCGCCCCGCCGGATTCCACCAGCGAGACGACTGGAAGCCGGTTCTCGAACGCGATCTGGTTGGCTCGCAGTATCTTTCGCAGCGTCCATGGGTTGCTCGTGCCGCCTTTGACGGTCGGGTCGTTGGCGACGATCATGCATTCCACGCCGCACACCGCCCCAATCCCGGTGACCAGGCTGGCGCCGACCTTGAATGAGCTGCCCCAGGCCGCGAGGGGGCTCAGCTCCAGGAACGGGGAGTCGGGGTCGACGAGCAGTTCGATGCGTTCGCGCGGGGTGAGCTTGCCCCGGTTGTGGTGCCGGTCGACGTACTTGGGACCGCCGCCCCCGAGGGCCAGGGCGAGTTCGGCGTTGATCTCGTCGAGCTTTGTCGTCGCCGCCAAGGCCGCCTCGGTGAATGTGTCGGCGGTTGCGTCGAGCATGGACTGCAGTGTGGTCATGAGCGCCGCCGACGGTGCAGACGGGAACGATGCCCAAGAGGCGGTGCAATCATGATTGATACCCCAGGAGTTTGGCGGCCAGTGCGGTCAGTATCTCGGTGGTGCCTCCGCCGATGCCCAGGATCCGCATATCTCGATACTGGCGTTCGACTTCGGATTCGGCCATGTAGCCCATGCCGCCGAACAGCTGCACGGCCTGGTTGGCAACCCATTCCCCGGCCTCGACAGCGGTGTTCTTGGCGAAACATACCTGGGGGATCAAATCGGTCTCCCCGGCCAGCTGGCGCTCCACCACATTGCGGCAGTAGACACGAGCGACGTCGATGCGGCGTGCCATCTCGGCGAGCGTGTTTTGCACCGTCTGGCGGGATATCAAAGGGCGGCCGAACGTCTCCCGGTCGCGACACCACTGGGCGGTGATGTCCAGGCACCGCTGCGCGCTGGAATACGCCTGCGCGGCAAGGCCGACGCGTTCAGAAACGAAGGCGTGGGCGATCTGGGCGAATCCGGTGTTCTCGGCGCCCACGAGATTGGCTCGGGGCACACGCGCGTCGGTGTAGGACAGCTCGGCGGTGTCAGACGAGCGCCAGCCCATCTTGTCCAGCTTGCGGGTGACTTGTAAGCCAGGTGAGCAGCCGGGGCCGTCCTTTTCGACCACAACCAGGGAAACTCCGCCCGCGCCAGGTCCGCCGGTGCGCACCGCGGTGACGACATAATCGGCCCGCACCCCGGATGTGATGTAGGTCTTGGCGCCGTTGATGATGTAGTGGTCGCCATCGACGACGGCGGACGTCCGCAGATGCCCGACGTCCGAACCGCCCCCGGGTTCGGTGATTGCCAGGGCGCCGATCTTCTCGCCGGCCAGCGTCGGCCGCACGAAGGTGTCGATCAGCCGCGGGTCGCCCGAGGCAATCATGTGGGGCACCGTGATGCCGCAGGTGAACAGCGAGGCGAAGACCCCGCCCGGTGCACCGGCCTGGTGCAGTTCCTCGCAGATGATGACCGGGTCGGCGCTGTCACCGCCGCCACCACCCACCGCCTCGGGAAAACCCGCGCCGAGCAACCCCGCTTCAGCGGCCCGGCGGTGCAGGTCGCGCGGCAGCTCGCCGATGCGCTCCCACTCGTCGATATGCGGCAGGACTTCCCGCTCGGCGAATGCACGCACCGTCTTTCGCAGTTGGACGCGCTCCGGTGTATTCCAGATGTTCACAAGAGCCTTTCGGGAATATCGACGTGGCGGCTGCGCAGCCATTCGCCCAGCCCCTTGGCCTGCGGATCGAATCGCGCCTGGTAGGCGACTCCCTCCCCGAGGATCTGATCGATGACGAAGTTCACCGCTCGCAAACTGGGCAGCACGTGGCGCGTCACAGAGAGGTCGGCCGCCTCGGGCAGCAGCTGCTTGAGCAGCTCGACGGTTAGCTCGTTGGCCAGCCAGCGCCACTGCTCGTCGGTGCGTACCCAGACCCCGACATTGGCCGACCCGCCCTTGTCGCCGCTGCGGGCACCCGCGACGAGGCCCAGCGGCGCCCGCCGCGTCGGGCCGGCCGGCAGCGGGTCGGGAAGCGCCGGGGTGTCGGCTGGAGCCAACTCGAGAGTGTCGGTGGCACACGGGATTGTGGTGCGCGTCCCATCGGCGTGCACGGCGACGTGCGGCACCTCGGTGGCGTCGACATAGCCGGGCGTGAAGACGCCGTAGACCTGACCCGCACTGGGCGGGGCGGTGACTGTGAACCCCGGATAGCTCGCGAGCGCCAATTCGACCGCCGCGGAGGAGAATGGGCGCCCGACGTTGGCCGGATCGGGATCACGGACAACGCAGTGCAACAACGCGCTCGCGGCTTCCTCGGTGTCGGCGTCGCTATGGTCGGTGCGGGCCAGGGTCCACTCCAGCTCGGCGGGCTTGACGGTCAGTGCGGCCTCGAGCTGACGCTGGACCAAGTCGGCCTTCGCCTCGATGTCCAGGCCCGTGAGCACAAATGTGATGGCGTTGCGGAATCCGCCGATGCTGTTCAACGAAACCTTGTACGTGGGCGGCGGTGGTTCGCCGATCACGCCGCTGATGCGCACCCGGTCGGGGCCGTCGCTGGCCAGTTCGATGCTGTCCATCCGGGCCGTCACATCGGGGTTGGCATACCGGGCTCCGGTGATTTCGTACAACAGCTGCGCAGTGACTGTGTCGACGCTGACCAGACCACCGGTACCGGGATGCTTGGTAATGACCGACGAGCCGTCGGCATGCACCTCGGCCAGTGGGAAACCGGCGTGCAGTAGGCCCGGGATTGCCGGGACCTCGGTGAAGAACGCGTAGTTGCCGCCGGTTGCCTGCACGCCGCATTCGATAACGTGGCCAGCGACCACAGCGCCGGCGAGCTGGTCGTAGTCGTCGCGGGCCCAACCGAAGTGTGCCGCCGCGGACCCGACGATCACCGAGGCATCGGTGACCCGGCCGGTGACGACGACGTCGGCACCCGCCTGTAGGCAGTCGACAATGCCCCACGCACCCAGGTAGGCGTTTGCCGTCAGGGGGGTGCCCAATCCCAGTTCAGCCGCGCGGGGCTGTAGGTCGTCGCCTTCGACGTGGGCGATGCGCGCCGGGATGCCCAGACGCTCGGCCAATGCCCGTACCGCGCTGGCCAGCCCCGCCGGGTTGAGCCCCCCGGCATTGGCGACGATGCGCACTCCGCGGTCCTGGGCCAGTCCCAGGCATTCCTCGAGTTGGGTGAGAAAGGTCTTGGCGTAGCCGCGGTCGGGATCCTTCATCCGGTCGCGGCCGAGAATAAGCATGGTCAGCTCGGCCAGGTAGTCGCCGGTGATGTAGTCGAGGTCGCCACCGGTGAGCATTTCGCGCATCGCTGACAGGCGATCGCCGTAGAAGCCCGAGCAGTTCCCGATACGCACGGCGCCAGAATGGCCAGAGTGACCAGAGTGACCAGAGTGAGAGGCCATGCGAATCCTCCCTTCGTTGGGATTCCATGTTGTCGAGCACCTGCCACGACGCCAACCAACCGGTAGGTCAGCCTAGCGGGGGTCACGGTACCGCAAGTCGCCGCCGTCGTCGCTGGTTCACACCAAATTGATCCTGCCCGTTCGGCCGGCCGTTTTGGTGAGCAGCAGGTCAACCGACTACCCTTGACTGCAATCGTCGCCGTTCGGCTGTTGGCCGCGTCGCGCGACCTGCCCCAGTGAAGCCCCAACCGAGGAGTTAGGCCCGACCATGGCCACACCCAAGCGCAGAATGTCGCGAGCGAACACTCGAAGCCGTCGTTCGCAGTGGAAGGCCGACCGGCCCGAGCTGGTCAGCGTCACGGTGGCTGGGCAGAAGCACAAGGTGCCGCGGCGGCTCCTCAAGGCGGCCCGTCTGGGTCTCATCGATCTGGATCGCCGCTAGCGGACGGGGCCGGCCCTCACGTCGCGGTACGTCGCAACGGTCACAACTGCCACGGCCGTCTCGGTGCCGGCGAACATAGGTTGTGCGGGCAGCGAGAGTAACCCTGCCTGCGGAGGCTAGTGTGGCGGATGTGACGAGAACCATCAGCAAATAGCGGTACACCGGCGCGCCTCTCAGGCCAGTCTCAGGCGCTCGTACGAAACTAGGGTCCGTGCGGATTCTGGTCGTCGACGACGATCGCGCGGTGCGCGAGTCGCTGCGCAGATCGCTTTCCTTCAACGGTTACTCCGTCGAGCTTGCCCATGACGGGGTCGAAGCCCTCGACATGATCGCCAGCGATCGGCCCGACGCGCTGGTCCTCGATGTCATGATGCCGCGTTTGGACGGCCTCGAGGTATGCCGTCAGCTGCGCAGCACCGGGGATGACCTGCCGATCCTGGTACTGACCGCTCGAGACTCGGTTTCTGAGCGGGTTGCCGGCCTCGATGCCGGCGCCGACGACTACTTGCCGAAGCCATTTGCACTCGAAGAGTTGTTGGCGCGAATGCGGGCGCTGCTGCGCCGGACCAAGCCCGATGACACCGTCGAGTCGGTGGCAATGAGGTTCTCCGACCTCACGCTCGACCCGACAACCCGCGAAGTCACCCGGGGGCAGCGGCGGATCAGCCTGACGCGCACTGAATTCGCATTGCTCGAGATGCTGATTGCCAACCCGCGACGGGTGCTCACCCGCAGTCGCATCCTTGAGGAGGTGTGGGGATTCGACTTTCCCACCTCGGGTAACGCGTTGGAAGTCTACGTGGGGTATCTACGCCGCAAGACCGAGGCCGATGGCGAGCCGCGGCTGATCCACACCGTGCGCGGAGTGGGCTACGTGCTACGCGAAACACCGCCCTGATGTTCTCTTTCGGCCGGTCACGGCGGGGTGGCCGGGCTCCGCTTCGAGCCACGAGCTCGCTGTCCCTGCGGTGGCGGGTGATGCTGCTGGCAATGTCCATGGTGGCGATGGTCGTCGTGTTGATGTCGTTCGCCGTTTACGCGGTGATCTCCGCGGCACTGTATAGCGATATCGATGACCAGCTGCAGAGTCGCGCTCAGCTGCTCATCACCAGCGGTTCGCTGGCCGCCGATCCGGCAAAGGCTATCGAGGGCACGGCCTATTCGGATGTCAACGCGATGCTGGTGAACCCGGGCCGGTCGATCTATACCGCCCAACAACCGGGCCAGACCCTCCCGGTCGGCGGGCCGGAGAAGGCAGTGATCCACGGCGACTTGTTCATGTCGCAGCGCACCGCGGCCGACCAACGGGTGCTTGCCATCCACCTGCCCAACGGCAGTTCGCTGATCATCTCCAAGAGCTTGCGGCCGACTGAAGCCGTGATGAGCAAACTGCGCTTTGTGCTGCTGATGGTCGGCGGCGTCGGGGTGTCGATTGCCGCGATAGCCGGCGGGATGGTCACCCGGGCCGGGTTGCGGCCGGTCGGTCGGCTGACCGAAGCCGCCGAACGAGTCGCACGCACCGACGACCTGCGGCCCATCCCGGTTTTTGGCAGCGACGAGCTGGCTAGGCTCACTGAGGCGTTCAACTTGATGCTGCGGGCATTGGCGGAATCTCGGGAACGACAGGCACGGTTCGTTACTGACGCCGGACACGAATTGCGCACCCCGCTGACATCGCTACGTACCAACGTCGAACTGCTGATGGCATCGATGGAACCCGGAGCGCCCCGGCTACCTGAGCAGGAAATGGTCGATCTACGGGCCGATGTGCTAGCCCAGATTGAGGAATTGTCCACGCTGGTCGGCGATCTGGTGGACCTTACTCGAGGCGATGCCGGTGAGGCCGTGCACGAGCCGGTCGAGATGACCGACATCATTGACCGCACCCTGGAACGAGTCAGGCGGCGCCGCAACGATATTGACTTCGACGTGCAGGTGGATCCCTGGCAGGTGTACGGCGATTCCGCAGGGTTGTCGAGGGCGGCGCTGAACCTCATGGACAATGCGGCCAAATGGAGCCCGCCGGGCGGCCAGGTGGTCGTGAAATTGAAGCAGCTGGACCCGTCACACGCAGAGCTGGTGGTGTCGGACGATGGCCCGGGCATTCCCCTCTCGGAGCGGCGTCTGGTGTTCGAACGCTTCTACCGATCAGCGTCAGCCCGGGCCATGCCGGGTTCCGGTCTGGGGTTGGCCATCGTCAAACAGGTCGTGCTCAACCACGGTGGATCCGTGCGCCTGGCGGATACCGTTCCGGGACGCCAGCCCCCAGGGACGTCGATTCACATACTCCTACCCGGGCGCCCCATGCCGACCGTGGAGTACCCAACGAGCGACGAAGCCGAGTCCGTCGACGACGGATCTGACGACGGCGCGAACTTTCGGGGTTCCGCGAACGTTATCTCAGTGGATTCTCAGTCAGCGCGCGCAAGGTAGGTGTGCAGTTACTGTTAAAACTGAGCTCATGCAGGTCATGCATGGCCACAAAGCCTCGCATGGGAAAGCCTCCCACAGGGGCGCTTAGAGGGACTACTAGAGGGACTAGAGGAAGAGCGACATAGCGACATGACGAATCACCCGAGGTATTCGCCACCGCCGCAGCAACCGGGATACCGTAACGCGCCTAATCAGCCTGTGCCGCCCGCGTATGCCCAAGGGCAGCAAGCGTACAACCAACAGTTCGACTGGCGTTACCAGCAATCCCAGCCGACCCAATACCGGCAGTCGTTCGACGCGCTCAGTGGCAGCGGCCCGGGTCCGTTGCCCGGTGCTGCCGGGTCGGGTCCGGTGTCCGGGGCTACCGGGCCGGGGACCGGACCGGGTGCGATACCCGGGATGCTTCCGCCGATGGCGCCGCCTCCGGCTGTGGTCCCCCAACGACGACCTCGTGGTGGCATGTTGGCCATCGGGGCATTGGCCATCGCGGTGGTATCCGCCGGGATCGGCGGCGCGGCCGCATCGATCGTTGAGTTGAACCGGTCGCCCGCGGGTGGCAGCGGCGACACCATAGCTGCCAGCTCGTCTCCCAGTGTCCCGGCCGCAAACATGCCGGCGGGCTCGGTCGAGCAGGTTGCCGCCAAGGTGGTGCCTAGTGTGGTCATGCTGGAGACCGATATGGGCCGTCAATCGGAGGAGGGCTCCGGCATCATCCTGTCTGCCGACGGGCTCATCTTGACCAACAACCATGTGGTTGCGGCCGCAGCCAAACCCCCCGCCAACGGTCCGGAGCCGAAGACGACCGTGACCTTCTCAGACGGCCGTACCGCGTCGTTCACGGTGGTCGGTGCCGATCCGACCAGTGATATCGCCGTCGTCCGGGTTCGGGGCGTGTCCGGCCTCACCCCGATCGCCGTCGGTTCGTCGGCGGACCTGCGGGTCGGCCAGCCGGTGCTCGCCATCGGGTCACCGCTGGGTTTGGAGGGCACCGTGACCACAGGGATCGTCAGCGCACTCAACCGGCCCGTATCGACGACAGGTGAGGCCGGAAACCAAAACACCGTGCTGGACGCCATCCAGACCGACGCGGCGATCAATCCCGGCAACTCGGGCGGCGCACTGGTCAACATGAGTGGTCAACTCGTCGGCGTCAACTCAGCCATCGCCACGCTGGGCGCGGACTCGGCCGATGCGCAGAGCGGCTCGATCGGCCTCGGATTCGCGATTCCAGTCGACCAAGCCAAGCGCATCGCCGATGAGTTGATCAGCACCGGCACCGCATCACATGCCTCCCTGGGCGTGCAGGTGACCAATGACAAGGCCACGCCGGGCGCCAAGATTGTCGAAGTGGTGGCCGGTGGTGCGGCTGCTGACGCCGGAGTGCCCAAGGGGGTAGTGGTTACCAAGGTCGATGACCGGCCGATCAACAGCGCCGACGCGTTGGTTGCTGCGGTGCGGTCCAAGGCACCGGGTGCCAAAGTGGTGCTGACCTATCAGGATCCCTCTGGGGGCAGCCGCAAGGTGGAGGTCACCCTAGGCAAGGCGGAGCAGTAATGAAGGTCGACGCACAGTGGTCAGAGCCCGGATATACGGTTGCACCCATGGAACAGCGCGCGGAATTGGTAGTCGGCCGGGCACTTGTCGTCGTCGTGGACGATCGCACCGCGCACGGCGATGAAGACCACAGCGGTCCGCTTGTCACTGAGCTGCTCACGGAGGCGGGTTTCGTGGTCGACGGAGTGGTCGCGGTCGCAGCGGACGAGGTCGAGATCCGCAATGCGCTGAATACGGCGGTGATCGGCGGGGTGGATCTGGTGGTGTCCGTCGGGGGGACGGGAGTGACGCCTCGTGATGTCACCCCGGAGGCCACCCGGGACATTCTCGACCGGGAAATCCTGGGCATCGCCGAGGCGGTCCGCGCCTCGGGGTTGTCAGCCGGAATCATCGACGCCGGATTGTCGCGCGGTGTGGCGGGTATGTCTGGCAGCACGTTGGTGGTCAACCTCGCCGGATCCCGGTACGCGGTTCGTGACGGAATGGCGACGTTGAATCCGCTGGCCTCCAATATCATCGGCCAGTTGTCGAGCCTGGACATCTGAGTCCGGATTGCACATCACGCCCCGGTGACCGGCGAGATCGTGTTGTTTCGGGCTTTGCCAGCGTGGGTAGCTGCTCATCGAAGGACGGAACCTGCCACTACCTCGCTCGGCTGGTGATTCGCACCTGATGGGCGCACCACCCTCGTGCGCTGAGCCGGGGACTACCGGTGATCTGCCCGGCCGTGGCGCCATTTCCCTTCTTGGGATCCGGGTTCATTCTGGCCGCGTCGTCGACCGCCCCGGGGACTCCGAATGATGAATTCATACCGACGGACTTGCCCTCCGGGCGCTCGTGGACCTGTCGATCCGCGGAGATGACGAGGCGGCCTCGGCGTCATTGTGACCGCGGGAGTGCCTCAGCACGTTGAAGATTCGCTGAAGCGCGCCACAGGTTTGCGGCCGAAGGCGATGTGGCCGAATGGAGTCGATTGGATACTTTAGGTGGCTGCCATGGCTCGTAGGGGGTTGTGGTGGGTCCCATGCCCTGGTAAAAATCTGCTGAAGCCGCCGCCGGGGATGCGCCGGCCGGCACCCGAACCAAGAAACTCCACCAGCTAGTCATGACTCGGTCACCACTCGCCGCGCTGTCCACCAAAGGAGGTTCATGGGCCAGCAACCCATCGTTCAGCTCAGGAACCTCAGCCGTTGCTTTCAAGAGGGCGACACCCAACGACAAGTCTTAGACCACATCACCGCTGATTTTGAACCAGGTGAGTTTGTCGCGTTACTGGGTCATAGCGGGAGTGGCAAAAGCACCTTGCTGAACCTCATCAGTGGCATCGAAAAGCCGAGCACAGGTGACGTCACTATCAACGGCTTCGCGATGACCAGGAAAAGCGAGCGGGATCGGACACTCTTTCGGCGTGATCAGATTGGCATCGTGTTCCAATTTTTCAACCTGATCCCGACGCTTACCGTGCTCGAAAATATTACCCTGCCCCAGGAGCTGGGAGGGGTACCTCAAAGAAGAGCGGCCGGCGTGGCCCGTGACTTATTGAAGAAAGTGGGCATGGCGGGATGCGAAAGCTCTTTTCCCGACAAACTCTCGGGTGGCGAACAGCAACGGGTGGCCATTTCTCGAGCGTTGGCGCACGACCCCATACTGGTGCTCGCCGATGAGCCCACGGGTAACCTTGACAACAATACGGGAGATAGAGTACTTGCTCTCCTACTCGATCTCACGCATAAAGCGGGTAAGACGCTAATCATGGCCACGCATAGCCGCCAGGTGGTTCATCATGCTGACCGGGTCCTCAATCTAGAAGGCGGCAAATTGATACCCGGCATGTCTCCCGAAAACCCCGCGACAGCTCACATGGGTTCCTTACCCATCACGTGAACCAATTGGATGAACTATCTCGATAGTCGCGCGGCAGCCTCCTATCTGCCGTTGGTGCGCGCGGCCTCGCGCCGTCTGCGTCAACGCCCGTTTCAGTTTGTGCTCTTGGTCTTGGGAATCGCCCTGGGTGTAGCGATGATCGTGGCCATCGACCTATCTAGTCGCTCGGCTCAACGGGCCTTTGACCTCTCGGCTCAGGCCGTCACGGGCAAAGCCACCCATCGGCTGGTTGGCGGCCCCGCCGGCATCGACCAACGGCTCTATATTGACCTGCGCAGACAAGGTTACGACCTGTCCGCGCCGGTCATCGAAGGCTACGTGTTGGCGCGCGGAGTCGGAAACCGTCCGATGCGCCTCATGGGCATCGACCCGTTTGCCGAGCCGCCTTTTCGCTTGTCTCTATGGTCGAACCACGATGTAGCCGAGCTAGAGAGCTTCTTGACTCGGCCCAATGCCGTTGTTCTGAGCCGATCGGTGGCGGCGGAGTATGGCCTGGCGCTGGGCGATAGCTTTGTTCTGCAGGTCGAAGGCGCACCCACGACTGTTGCTCTCGTAGGCCTGGCGACACCACCGAACGAAATTGGTAAGCAGAAATTGCGTGACCTCATCATCGCGGATATTGCCACTGCCCAAGAGCTATTTAACATGCCGGGCAGGCTGAGTCACATCGATCTTATTGTGAAAGACCAGGCCACTGCGAAGCGACTCAAGCAACGCCTGCCGCCAGGCGTCCGTTTAGAAAAGGCGAACGCCCAGAGCGACGCGGTTAAACACATGACCGACGCGTTTACGGTCAATTTGACCGGGCTCAGTCTGGTCGCCTTACTGGTCGGTGCTTTTCTCATCTACAATACGGTAACTTTCAATGTCGTGCACCGCCGCCCCCTCTTTGCCGTCCTGCGGTGCTTGGGCGTTACTCGAGCGCAATTATTCTGGCTGATAATGACGGAATCCGCTATTGCGAGCGTGATTGGCGCTGGCCTAGGTCTTGCGGCTGGCATTTGGCTTGGCGAGGGCCTGATTGGCCTCGTGGCACAAACGATCAATGATTTCTATTTTGTCGTCAATGTTCACGAGATGGCTATCTCCACCGAAAGTTTGTCGAAGGGGTTGATTGTTGGCATAGGTGCTGCCGTGTTGGCCACCGTTCCGCCGGCTATAGAAGCGACGCGCACCGCCCCCGCTACCACCTTGCGGCGGTCCTCACTAGAGGGCAAGGTATCCAGACTCATGCCGTGGATGTGGGCGGCTTCGGCTGCTTTCGGAACCTTTGGCTTGGTGATGCTGTGGTGGCCCGGCGGAAAGCTCGTTATGGCGATTATCGGTCTCTTTGCCGTCTTGACCGCTTTTGCGCTCATTACGGCACCGCTGACCCGGTTTGCAATGCTGCGGGTCGCTCCTGCGCTCGGCCGTCTCTTCGGTCCACTGGGGCGAATGGGTCCACGGGATATTGCGCGCTCCTCGAGCCGCACCTCCATCGCCATTGCAGCATTGATGATGGCGGTGTCGCTGATCGTCGGCGTCTCCATGTCGGTGGGTTCGCTTCGCCAAACGTTGGCTGACTGGCTAGCGGCGACTTTGAAGGCCGACATCTACGTGTCTCCGCCGACGCTTGCGTCAGGTCGTCCCAGCGGTAGCCTGCCGCCAGATGCCGTCGAGACGTTGAGCGCGTGGCCGGGCGTGCTCGACGCCATTACGGCCAGCTATGGTGCCGTTTTCGCGCCAACCTGGGGGCGTGAGGTGGAATTGATGGCGGTGACGGGGGATATGTCCGCCGGCAAGCGAAGCTATCAATGGATCGACGGCAATAGCGAAACGCTGTGGGGACGCTTCCTGGCGGGTGAAGGCGTCATGTTGTCGGAACCGATGATGACGCGTCAACATTTGAGAACTCCACCCCAGCCGATCACGCTGCTGACGGATTTTGGGCTGCAAACATTCCCTGTTCTTGCGGTCTTCAGCGACTACACCTCCGACCAAGGTGTGGTATTGATGGACCAAGCCAGCTACCGTGCTCAGTGGCACGATAAGAACGTGACCACTATGTTCCTCTTTGTGGCGCCAGATACAAATGCGGATGCTTTGCTCGATGAGCTGCGCGCGGAATTCGCCGGACGCGAAGATCTCATCATTCAATCGACTCGCAGTGTGCGCGAGGCATCAATGGCGATTTTTGACCGCAGCTTTGCCATTACTATCGCGCTACGACTGGTGGCCACGGTGGTTGCGTTTGTCGCGATATTGAGTACATTGGTGAGCTTGGAATTGGAAAGGTCCCGTGAACTCGGTGTTTTTCGAGCTATTGGCATGACTCCTCGCCAACTGGGCAGACTGATTCTCCTTGAAACCGGCCTTATGGGGGGAATAGCTGGATTGTTGGCCTTGCCTACGGGGATTGTTTTGGCGTGGATTCTTGGCCGTACCATCAATTTACGTTCATTCGGCTGGACTGTGCAGATGCATTTTGAATGGGAATACGTTGTCCGTGGTGTCTTGGTGGCTGTGGTGGCCGCCCTGGCGGCGGGCCTCTATCCCGCGTGGCGTTTGTCGCGGATGAGTATTAGCGCGGCAATTCGTGAGGAATGAGATTGTATGCGTAAAGCACCTCTGACTGGTTGCGGGCTGTTGCTGACGGTCGTGCTGACACTGACCGCTTTTTGGTGGTGGCAGCGACCAACGACGGGTGCCGTGGCTACCGACCCGTTGCTTGGGATGCTTGCCGATGAGAACAACGCCGGGTACTCCGTCGCCACAGCGCCCGGGGCGATGAGGTTTCCGCGGGACCTAGGGCCGCACTACGACTACCAAACCGAATGGTGGTATTACACAGGGAATTTGAAAACCAGTTCCGGGCGACGTTTTGGCTACCAGCTTACGTTTTTCCGTCGGGCTTTGGCGCCACCCGGTGAGGCGCAAGACGGAGGCGACGCTGCGTCATGGCGCACCAATCAGGTGTATATGGCGCACTTTGCACTGAGCGATATCGCCGATGGCGTCTTTCACAAAGCGGAGAAGTTTAGTCGGGAAGCGTTGGGTCTCGCCGGCGCCAGGGCGCTCCCGTACGACGTTTGGCTAGGGGATTGGCGTGCTCGCGAAACCAAAGAAGGCCTGGTGGAACTCGTTGCGCAAACGGAAAAAGTTTCTCTTGATCTGAGAGTGCGGCAAACGCTTCCCCCTGTGCTGCACGGCGATCTGGGGTTAAGTGTCAAGAACAGAGAGACCGGGAATGCATCGTACTACTATTCTCTAGTTCAGCAAGAAACAGTCGGCACGGTGTCCGTCGGTGGTCATCGGTTTAGTGTTAGTGGCGTCAGTTGGAAAGACCACGAGTACATGACGAACGCTATGGCCAGCGAAGATGTGGGTTGGGACTGGTTCGGCCTACAATTTGACAACGGGACTGCGTTGATGCTTTATCAGATTCGGCGTGCAGATGGGCGGGTAAGTCCATTTTCCGGCGGTTCTTTCGTAGCCAGCGACGGGAAGGTAACTCACCTGGAGCTATCCGATTGGAAAATGAGTGCGGGGGATCATTGGATCAGTGAGCACAGCGGCGCTAGCTATCCGACTACCTGGGAAATTGACATTGAAAAGTTGGGTTTTAGGCTGACTGCGACGGCATTGATACCGAATTCGGAGTGGCGGAACGCGACAACCTATTGGGAGGGGGCGGTGGACATCGACGGCAGCTATCTGAACATGCCGCTTAGCGGTTCGGGATATGTTGAAATGACTGGCTATTCTGGAGCGGGCCCGTGAGTTCGGCGGAGGTGGCTCCGCTGAGGGGGACCGGTTTTTGTCCAACGCTATGCGGCTTGGGGTTGATGGGTCGTGGTCCATTGTAGGGCGAATTCGGTGCGGGTGAGTTCGTCGTGGGCGGTGTGGGGTCTGTTGGTGTTGTAGTCGCGACGCCAGTCTTCGATCATCACGCGGGCTTCCAGCAGCGATTCGAAGTGGCGGTCATGCGGGCGCTCGGTGTTGAACCATTAGGACCCCATTCGGCGATGGTGATCTCTGTGACAAGCAGACAGGTACGTTCGCTCGATAATCGCGCCTTATGTCAATGCACGTTGCTGTCCTCCGGGGCGGGTGTGCGCTGTGCACTGTAGAGCTGGTGCTGCTGGGCAGTTCGCCCTGTGTCCAGGTTCTTTTGCGGCGGGGGTTGGGGCCGGGTTTGTAGGTTGCACACCATGTTGTCGGGCTGTTGGGTGAGCGGGTGGCGTGGGAGGTCGGGGCGGCTGGTGGAAACGGTGGGCCGGGGGCGCCGGTGCGGCGATTGCCTTGAAGGTGGCGGTGGTGTGTCGACGATGGCCAGACCGGTGGGAGGCTAGCGATGTCGTATGTGGTGGCGGTCCCCGAGGTGGTTGCGGCGGCGGCAACGGATTTGGCGGGTATTGGTTCGACGTTGACTGCGGCCAATGTGGCTGCGGTGGTGCCGACGACCGGTGTGTTGGTCGCGGGTGCTGATGAGGTGTCGGCGGCGGTAGCGGAGCTGTTTTCTGCTCACGCGCAGGCCTATCAGGTGCTGAATACGCAGATGGCGGGGTTTCACGCCCAGTTTGTGCAGGCCCTCACCGGTGCCGGCGGCGCGTATGCCGCGGGCGAGTCGGTCAACGCTTCGTCGTTGGCGGGCGTGCAGCACGAGGTGTTGGCCGCGATTGACGCGCCCACTCTGGCGTTGTTGGGGCGCCCGCTGATCGGCAATGGTGCGGATGGGGTGGCGCCGGGACAGGCCGGTGGGGCGGGCGGGTTGTTGTATGGCAACGGGGGTAATGGTGCGGCCGGAGTGAACCCGGGGGTGGCCGGTGTTGGTTGGCGTCAATGGCCAGGCGGCATAGTCTTCTCTGCGGCTAGTGGCTCTTCCGGCCGGTGGCTACCGCGGCGACTGTGTCATTGAGGAGTGCCCCGTGATAGTCATCGCTGGTCCGCACATAGAGGCAGATCCGTTCGGTGCGGGCGCCGAGGCGGCGCTTCTCTATCTCGCCGTCCATACCGAGCCGCAGTTTGCGCATCGAGAGGGCACGGGCTCGGCGAACAATCTGGAGGAGCATCGAGCGGTAAATGTCACGGTGTCTCCAGGCGTCGTCTAGCCCACAGAGCAAGGGTGCGTAGGTATGGCCGTGCTTGTGCGCGGCCCAGAACGCGACCGGCTGCTGCGGGCCGGCGGCGTCGGTGCGAATCCGCACAACCCCCAGCTCCCATGCGGGGTTGCGCAGCATTTCGGGCAGGAGGCTGGGGGGCACCCGAAAAACGTTGATCCGCAACTTTCTTGCTGCAAGTTGTTCGAAGAGGTCATGCAGGTGCACAGTCTCCTCCGTGGTTAGTGGCGCGAGGCCGGAACCGTGGAAGCTCACCTCGGTGTCGTCCACGTGCTCGAGAGCGGGGCGTAGCTGGTTGCGCTTCTTCTTGTCGAGCCCGGCGTACCAGGTTTTCTCGTCGGCGCCGTCGAGCGTTAGCGTGTGGGTGTCCAGGATCGGCACCTTGGCGAAGCCTTCGTCGAGCATGAAGGCGTCCATTTCGGTGTCCCCATCGGGCAGGTCGCGCAGCATGATCGTGCTCGCTTCGCAGCGCTCGGCTTCCTCCTCAGCGGCGGCCACAATCATTCGCAATGCGTCGCGCCAGGGACCGGTGCGGTCCAGATAGATGTGATTCCCCTCCGACAAGGTGGACCCGGCCATAATCACTTTGGACGTAAGGTAGTAGGGATCTGTCGTCCGGCGCTCTTCAATCTCGCGTGACACATCCTCGGCCGAGAGCATGTCGTCCTTCGCCAGGAGCGCGGTGAGGAAAGTCGCGGCGACTACCTGCCCGGACCGATCGCGGATAACGAGATAGCGGAAACGCCAACGGTGCTCGGGCGCAGCGTTCTCGCCGCCATAGATCGCCTCGGCCGCCGCCATCGCGTCCCAGCTGCAATGCGCTGCGGCTCCTAGAACGGCGTCCCAGGTGGCGCGATCGATCTGGTGAATTGAGGTCGCGCTCTGCATCCGTAATCCGTTGCCTTCCGGCGGCGTATCCGCGACGGCTTCGCGCGGAATAGCGTTCGCGAAGTCATCGGCGAGTTGACCGTCGGCGACCCCGAAGTCGCGCAGGACCGCGGGGATATGGAAGGCCAGTCGATCGATGGCCTGGTCGATCTCAGCAAGGGTGTGTGCCGCGGTGACGCTGAGTCGAATGCCTCCGCGTTTCATCGGGACGGAAGGAAACACCGAGCAATTCACATACAGGCCATCGTCGAGCATCCGCTTGGCGACCTCGTAGACGACGCGCGGAAGCCCGCACTGCAGGAAGAAGATCGGGGACTCATTCACGGCCATGGGTGGCAGGCCGGTATCGCACAGCCGTGTGTTGACTCGGTCCACCCCGGCCCGCAGGGCGGCTTGTAGCCCGATAATTTCGGGGCTCAGATGAATGAGCGCGGCAGCTCGGACGGCACCCATCATCGGTGGTTGCATCGGTCCGCTGAATATCAGCGGACCGCCGGTGGTCCGTACCAGATCCCGCTCTTCGGGATCGCTGAATACCAAGCAGCCTCCGCCGGCGCCAAATCCTTTGTTCAGGGAGGTGGCGATCACCACACGGTCGTTGAGTGGGAACCTGCTAAGGAAGCTGCCCCGCCCGTGGCGCCCAGTCCACGACATTCCATGGGCGTCATCGACGTAAAGCCGCACGTTGGGCGCGACGGCCAGGATCTCCTCGAGGAGCTGAGTTGGGGCCATGTCGCCGAACATCGAGTACACCCCGTCGAGGCCGAACCACACCGTTCGATGACGATTCGCCAGTTGGCGGATGGTGTCACAGGCCTGGTCAAGGTGATCATGGCGGACTAGCTCTACCCGGGTCCCGCCCGCCCGGGCCTGGTTGGCGCCGAGGTGGACGGAATGGTGAACTTGGTGGTCGAGCACAATCGCGTCCCGCTCGTCAGCAAGAACCGGCAGGGCCGTCAGGTGCCCAAGCGTGGTGGTAGGGGTCACCAACGCGTACCCGCCGAAGAGCTCGGACAGTAGCGCCTCTACCTCTGCATAGAGCGGGTTCGAGACGTAGGCCCGCGAGCAGGAGAACTGGGTTCCGTACCGTGTCACCGCTTCGGCCACGCCATCGACCAACGCGGGATGGAACTCCAGGCCCAGATAAGAGCACGAGGAAAAGGAGGTTACGGGTCGCCCGTCAAGAGTGATGGACCGTCCGTCAAGCTCCTCATCCTTGCTGTCGAGATGCAACAACCCGCGTCGCTTGCCAGCATCGACGACGTCCTTGATCATCCCGATGAGTTTGCTGTCCATGGTTCTTGCATCCTTGGGTGGCGGATCGGATGAACTGTCTACGCGAGCGGACTCGCTCATTCGCACGAATGCTAGGAATCCACGGCCGAGGCTGCGAGGCCCGATGTTGGGGGCGGATAGATATGGCGACGCGGTGCCCGGCCCGGCTACGCCAATCCGTTGAGCCCATCTTCACCCACCAAGAGCCCGCTGTTGCCGCCGGCGCTGGGGCTGCCGGCGGTGCTGCCGGTGCCGCCGGTGCCGCCCGTCGCGCCGCTCGTGCCTGCCCCGGTGGTGCTGACGCCGCCTTCACCGCCGTCACCGGAGCCCCGCGTGCGCCGTTGCCGATCAGCGGGCGCCCGGTCAGCGTCTGAACGGGCCCGTCGATGGCGTTGAGCACCCCATGCAACGGTGAGACACTGGCGGCTTTCGCGCTGGCATAGGCGTCCGCGCCCGCGGTCAACGCCTGCACAGACCGGGCATGAGACGCCGCCGCGTGCGTACTGATCCCTTGGTAGCCGTGGCTGTGGGCAGAAAACACCGCTGCGATCGCCGCCGAAACCTCATCCTCGGCCGCGGCGACGATCTGCGTAGTCGTGGCCGCCGCGCCCGCATTCGCCGTGCTCAGCGCCGAACCGATCCTGGCGAAATCGGTTGCCGCCGCGGCCACCGTCTCCGGGGCCGCCGTAACAAACAACATCACAGCCTCTTCACAACACGTCCACCGCTGTCCAACGAGTAGTTCATGACGCTCCTCCATTCTTCTGAGTGCACGTACCCGGTTCTTGCCCGAGACTTCGAGACCGCCCGCCTGCGTGCCGCCGTCACTGTTTATATCAGTACATGGAAAGGATTGCACAGGATACGGAAGTAAATACTGCACCGAGCCGTGGGCCGGGTCGTGGTGGGGATGCCGGCCTGATCGGCAACGGCGGGGCCGGCTTCAGCCCGGCCGCCGAGGCGGCCGGCGGGGCGGGCGGCGCTGGTGGGCATGGCGGATGGCTGGACGGCAACGGCAGCGCCGGCGGCATGGGCGGGACCGGCGGCATCGGCGTTGCGGCCGGCCCCACGTGCGCGACCGGCGGCAGCGGGGGTGTCGGTGGCGCCGCCGGGCTGTGGGGCACCGGTGGGCCGGCGGGGCTGGCGGGCAGCTCTTTGGCGCGCCTGGCACGCCGGGGTAGCTACGCCATCACCGTCGCGCGGGACAGCCCAGACCCTGCGTTTGCCTGGAACGGTCATGAGCTAGCTTTGCCCGACGCGTCCACCCCGGCTGGACCGTTCGTCGTGGTTGTCGACGGGCGTGAGTTGACCATCGGTGGCGTCTATGCAGTGCATCCCCGCCGCCACACCGATCAATGGCGATGAGGTGACCGCTGCTCTCGATGCCGATGAAGCGCAAGGCTTTCAAGTGCATTTCCGGCCTGGTGACGACCCCTATTTCCTATTTGACCCTTGCCGATGCCCCTCCCCTCGAGGTGCTGACTCGCTCACTTGCGCAATGGACTTTGTATGGCGTCGATCAGCCGGGTGTGTCCGATGACGATTCGGACGCCTAGATCGCGCGAAGCTACGGTCTTGCCTGCTAGCGAGGTTGGCCAAAGCAGCATCGCCACGATAACCAAGACCACAACATCGCCTCTTCCTGACAAGAAAATGGATAACCTCTGTTATGCATGTGAAAGTGCCGCATATTTCATCAGATGGATCAACGCCTGGTTTTGTGCGATGCGGTTCGTTAGCGATGTCCTTGCCCGAAAACTGGCACTGCGCTGTCCCGTTGCCGTCCACGCCGCAATCACGGCATAGTGGAAACCCCGCAGAGCCTCAGGCGAAACGCCCGCTCGATTTACACCACGCCACGGGACGTGACTCGGCAATCTTGGGCTCACCCAGGACGCGGCTTGCCCGCGCTGCGTCGTGTTTGGTGATCCGTTTTGGTGAGTTGGACCGCCACTACTAGCGCAGTCACGCACCACGCTGCGGAGGAAAACCCGACAAGCCAAAGCCCCCATCCAACACCCGGAATTGGGATATCAGAGCACTCCGCTACGTGTTGATCGATCACGAAATGGGAGCACGCCGCTACGTTGGCCGTCATCACCCTGGTGATGCTGATTACCCCGGCGGTCAAACACGCCGCCCCAGCGACAAACACGCTCCATGTGAGCGGAAGAGCCCAACGCGGCCAGAACGCGTTCCTGGCCCAGAACAGCACGATGAGCAGGGCAACACCCGACACGGCGCCGAGGATCAACGCCGCCACACGCCAATTCGCGGGTTCAAGGCCCACACCTGCGGCGTAAATCGCTGATCGATCTGCCCACGGGGCCATGCTGCCGACGACAATGCCCACAGTCGCTGCGAATGCGCCGTACAGGTTCCGGCGATGGTACGGGTTGACGTTTGGCGGCGACTCCGACAACGGAGTTTGACCCGCAGATCCAGATTGGGCAACCACCAGTCTTTCCTCGACACGGGAATTTGGCAAGTCGTGTCGCCGCGCTGCTCGAAGCGCTGAGCTAGCTAGAGCTAGAGCGCTAATCTCCTTCCGCCTCGTCATGCGATAGCACCATGCCATCGACGACTACCGTCGGCCGCCGAAAAGTCGGGCAGATCGTGCGGTGTCTCGTCGGTTAGTCCGGTCAATAGGCAGCGTTGCGAGGTAAACGCTGCCGGCGCCTTCACCACCGTTGTCCCGCTGGAGCGGGCCGACGATTCCAGCGCCAGTGTGAACTGATGCCAGCCCTTGGCCATGTTTTCACGTTCCTCCAATCCCGGACCCGCCGTCCGCACCAGGGTGGTAGCGGCGGGTATCGGTTTACGCGGTTCCAGGGTCTCGGGTTCGACGGGAACCAGCTATGGTTATATCAGTACATACAGCAGGCCGTATCGGATACGCCCGTAAATGCGATCTGGTTTGGCGATGGGAAGGACGGCGATGATGGCGTTTCTGGTTGCGGCGCCACCGGTCATGGCAGCGGTTGCGGCGGATATCGAGGGCATTGGCTCGGCAATCAGGGCGGCCAATGCCGCTGCGGCAGGACCAATTTCGGGCCTGCTGGCAGCTGCCGGCGACGAAATGTGCGCCAACATCGCGAACCTGTTTGCCGCATACGGCCTGGAATTCGGCCGAGGTGGCACCGTTGGGACCGGCGGCGCTGGCGGAACCGGCGGAACGGGCGGCACCGCAGATTTCGACGGCGTTGAATTCCCAGGCGAACCCGGCTCTCCGGGCGACGATGGCTCTCCCAACGACGGGGTCAACGGCGGTGCCGGCGGTGCCGGCGGTGCCGGGGGCGGCGGCGGGATCGGCGGCAACGACCAGTGAAACTCGGGCAACAAGAGCGTTGTACAACCGGCGCGATCGTTCTGAGAGCACGTGGGTAGCTCAATGAGCGTTCTTGTCGCACGCCGGTGGCTGTTACGCCATGGTCGGCCGATATTGATCGCGCTGGTTTCCGCAGCCGCGTACGGCGGCTGGGCCGCGTTCGCCCATCATCACTATGGCTCGGCGGTGGCCCTGCATGCGGGCATGACGCAGGCAATCCTGTCTTTCATCGCCACGCTGGTGCTGGTTTCGGTGCTCGAGCGCCTGTATCGCTGGTCGGCAAGTCCTCTGGCGGGTTCGGTGGTTGCTCCTTCCGTGACGTCGATGGTGTTGGTGGTGTGGCTCGCGGTGGGCCACTTCCTGATGGGCACGCCGCACGTCGTGGCGGCGATGGCACCGTCGGTGCTCATTGGTACCGTTTTGTTCTTCATCTACGGTCACGGGCTACTCGTGCAAGACCGGAAAGCGCAGAGAGCGCAGGAAGGTGCAGTCCCCGACACAACAGCGGATTCCGGATCGCAACGACCGCCTGGCATTTCGCGCTTCGCGGTTTCAGACCGCAAATTGCCACGTCAAACCGGGATCGGCCTGATCGGACGCATTTCGACACCGCTGATCGGGGTCCTCGTTGTGGCAGTTGCGGCCGTCATCGTCTTGCGGCTGCACGAGACACTCGGATTCCGTCAAAGTGTGTCAGGCTCCGGCGAGCCCGACACCATTGTCTCGTTCAACCCTAAGCGCATTCTCTACGAGATCCTGGGCCCGCCGGGCAAGGTCGCTGGCATCAACTATCTCGATGCTGAAGCCCAGCCACACCAGCTCGATGGGGTAGCCCTACCGTGGTCGCTTGCGATCGTGACCACGCTGACCTCGGTGGTAGCCAACGTGGTGGCACAGAGCGACAGTAAGACCTTGGGTTGTCGGATCACGGTCAATGGCGTGACCCGCGATGAGCGTTTCGTGTCAGCTCATCATGCTCTGACCACGTGCTTGGTGAAGTCCGCGTGAGTACCGAACATGCGTCTGGGTTCCCCAACGCCGCCGCGCGGATAGTTCGGTCGTTGTCGCTGCCGGTCATTCTGTTTTGGCTGGCACTGGCCGTCGCCGTGAATGTCTTTGTGCCACAGCTAGATGTTGCCGCCAAGAACCATTCAGTGTCTCTCGCTCCAGAGGAAGCTCCGTCGCTGATCGCCATGAAGCGCATCGGCAAGGATTTTCAGCAATTCGACTCCAACACCACAGCGATGATTGTGTTGGAGGGCAGGGACAGGCTTGGTGATGAGGCGCGCCGGTTCTACGACACTCTGATCGAGAGACTCTCAGAAGACAAGGCGCATATCCAGCATATCGATGACTTCTGGGGCGATACCCTCACAGCGGCAGGGTCGCAGAGCTCCGACGGCAAAGCTGCTTATGTCGAGCTGTATCTTGCTGGCGATCAGGGCGGCGTGGAGGCCAACGAGTCTGCTGCTGCAGTCCAACGCATTGTGGACAGCGTGCCGCCGCCTCCGGGGATCAAGGCTTATGTGACCGGCACGGGTCCGCTGTCCACGGATCGACGTGATTACGCCGACCGTAGCCTGAAAAGGATTACCGGCATCACCTTTTTGGTGATCGCAATCACGCTGTTAGCCGCATACCGCTCTATCGCGACAGTCCTTATCGTGCTGTTTACTGTCGGGATCGAGCTGGTTGCGGTCCGGGGTGTGATATCTGCCCTGGCCACGCACAGAATCCTCGGCTTGTCGAGTTTCGGCGTCAGTGCCCTCGTGGCGTTGACGATAGCGACGTCCGTCGACTATCTCATCTTTCTTATCGGGCGCTTTCAGGAAGCACGCGCAGCTGGCGAGGACCGGGAAGCTGCGTACTACACCATGTTTCACGGGACAAGCCACGTGGTCCTGGGTTCAGGACTGACCATCGCCGGGGCGATGTTCTGCCTAACCTTTACCAGGCTTCCCTACTTGAGCAACCCTGGATTGCCCAGCGTGATCGGTTTGCTCATGGTGATCCTGGCCTCCTTGAGCCTCGCTCCGGCCATAATCACCGTCGCGAGCCGATTCGGGTTCCTCGAGTCCAGACGACCACAGAGGACCCGGTTTTGGCGACGGACCGGCACCGTTGTCGTTCGATGGCCTGTCCCGGTATTGGTCGCAGCGACCCTGGTAATGGCGATCGGGCTGCTCTCCTTGCCAAAATATCACGCTAACTACAACGATCGGTTTTATATCCCCCGCGACGCGCCATCCAACATTGGTTACAACGCCGCCGAACGACATTTTCCACAAGCCCGCCTGGCACCCGAGCTGCTGATGATCGGGGCCGATCACGACCTGCGCAACCCAACAGACATGCTGGTACTGGATAGAATCGCCAAACGCGTATTTCACAGTCCTGGCGTCGCGAGGACGCAAACCATTACCAGACCGTTGGGCACTCCGATCGACCATAGTTCGATCCCGTTTCAAATAGGGCTCCAAGGCACCATGACTATTCAGAACCTAAAGCTCCTCAAAGACAGCGTCGCCGATATGCGAAGAATAACCGATGAACTGCAACACATGATCGACATCACCGAGCGCATCGACAGCTTGATGCGACAACTCACCGACGTCGTGCATGACATGGACGCTGACGCCAAGACGATGCAGGTCAACACCAACGAGCTCCGAGATCATCTCGCTGACTTCGACGATACCTGGCGACCGATACGCAGTTACTTCTACTGGGAACGCCATTGTTCTGCCATTCCCATTTGCTGGTCGCTGCGCTCTTTGCTGGACGGCCTTGATGGCGTCGACAGACTCAGCGAGGATGTCGGCAATCTCGTCCATAACCTTGATCAAGTCGACGTCATCCAGCCTCAACTCCTCGCCCAGTTGCCGCAAATGATCGCGACGATGCGGGCCGTGAAGAGCATTTCTCAAACAATGGCAAGCACCTTCGCGGGACTTGTCACTCAAATGGAGGACGTCACCCGGAACGTTTCAGCTATGGGTCAAGCGTTCGACGCGGCTAAGAATGATGATTCGTTCTATCTACCACCTGAAACTTTCGACAATCCAGATTTCCAACGTGGCCTGACGCACTTCTTGTCCCCCGACGGCAAGTCAGCGCGATTTATCATCACCCACAAAGGCGAACCGGCCAGCCTCGAAGGAATGTCGCATATCGACCCGATTTTGTATGCCGCCGACGATGCCGTGAAGGGAACCCCGCTAGTGACCGCACGCATTTACCTGGCCGGGGCGGCATCGACCTACAAAGATATCCATGATCGCGCCACTTACGACCTCATGATTGCCGTCGTAGCGTCGCTGTGCCTCATCTTCGTGATAGTGCTGACCATCACCAGTAGCGTCGTCGCCGCCGCAGTCATTGTCGGGACGGTCGCGGGCTCACTGGGTTCCGCCCTCGGAATATCGATCCTTATCTGGCAGCACATCCTGCATATGCCGTTCCACTGGATGGTGCTGCCCTTGGCCACGATCGTCATGCTCGCAGTCGGATCGGATTACAACCTCTTACTGGTCGCCCGATTCCGGGAGGAAATCGGAGCGGGCCCAAAAACCGGCATCATTCGATCTATCGCCAACACGGGCGGAGTCGTCACCACCGCCGGCGTCGTGTTCGCCTTGACGATGGGCTCAATGGCCGCGAGCGACCTGCGTGGCATAGCCCAATTCGGTACCACGGTGATGATCGGACTCTTGTTTGACATCGTCGTGGTCCGGTCCTTTGTGATGCCGTCGGTTGCGACCCTGCTGGGTCGCTGGTTCTGGTGGCCTCTCCGGGCTCACACCTACGCGACACCGCGACTGGCGCGCACCAACGCAACCGGTTGAGCAACCCGTCCGCCGCGCGGAGGCGCTCCGATCTATGACCACCTGCGCGAATCCATCGAGGCGCACTTGAGCTTCGTGGTCACCGCGCTGGCTGCCAGCCACGACATCGAGCACCGAACCGGTTGGAGGATGAACAAATTCGTGGGGACCGCATGCCACCACCGAAACTGGCCAATCCTGTTATCCGACAAGCGGCTCGAGCGGAGTGCCCTCGCCTAATCAGTCTTCAACGATCGCGCGTCGGCGTCTTGGCGGCACCACCGCCCGCTCGTTGAACAGCTCGCACGCGTCCCGGGTCAATGTCAGCTCGGCCTCCAGCGCCGCGATGCGTTCGTGGGCTGTGCCTAGCTCGTCGGCCTCCACACTGGGAATGCCCTGGATGACACCGGCATCGATCAACGCCTGACGCTTCCACCGAAACAACGTGGCTTGAGCTATGCCGGTCTCGGCCGCGATCGCAGCGACCACCTCGCCCCAAGGCAGCCGAGAAACGATTTGCCGGCACACACCGGCCCGATACATACGGGGCATGTGACCTTCGATGATCCCTTTGCCCCAACTCTCACAACGGTGGACCTACGAACGGGGTACAGACCTCCTGGATCAACCGATCGGGGTCAGGCCGCTGAACCTCAGCCAGCGGAGCTGTTGGTTTCGTGGCTTGAGGTCTGCAAAAACGGTGCGGGCAGACCCGTTCACCGTAGTAACATCAGTACACGCCTGAAGGTAAGGCATGATACGAGAGCATATGAGGTGGAGAATTGGCTAAATGGGCGTCCGAAGGTGCTGAGAACTCCGACCTGGCGGAAAAGCTCCAGCTGCCGCCCGTCTAGCACCGCGGACGAGGAGCCGTAAATGCCGCTCTCTAACAATGAAATTCAAGGCTTCACCTTGACCTGAAGGAGCATGCCAGTGATGAAGGAAACCGCCCGATCCGGCTATCCTGGTCAGTTGACTTTCGACTACCTCGATCCCCGGATGGATCGTCGTCTCCGAGGTTTATTGGCTGAAGTAGCCGCAGCATCGCGGCTCAGGCGAATCGCAGGGGTCTTCATCCTCTTTGGTGGCTTTATGTTTGGTGCTTTCACCAATGAAATCGGAGTTCATAACGGCTTCGCCTTTGCGGCCCTAGTCGCTTTCTCGGTTCTTGTGGCAACGTGGCTGTGGGCGCGCCGTTCCTGGAAGACGAGATATCCCATCGCGGCCCACATCTGCATCGGTCTTGAAATTACTACACTTTGGGTATTATTCATAATTTTCATCGGCTACCAACACCAAACTACGGTGCTTTATGCATTTTTTATCGCCGCGGGTGCGTGGTTACTCCTTGGGAAACGAGCCGCTATTATTTGGGGGCTCGTGGCGACGGCTGTCTACTCGTTGCGATACATTTCGCCGGATGCCGCGTCGCACACTTTCGGGCCACGTCTGTCCAGCATTGTCGCCGCGACAATAGTAGGAAGCGCCGGCATTGCAGCGCTGTGGGCTATTGATCGACAGTATCGAGCCGCGGCTGAGCTGGCGGTCGTGTTGAGTTTCGAGCAGAATGCTGCGGTTCGATTGGACTTTCAGTATCGCCTAGCGGAGACTGGCCGCAGAACCGCCGCACTGGGACATGAGATTCGGCCCATGCTCGAGGAACTTGCCGACATCGCTACGGACGCTTGCCGGTTTGTCGGAAGATTGGCGCGCAGAGAAAATGCGGGTGCGCCGAGGGAGTTCGTTGACGATCTCGAGATCGGGTGGGAGACGATTCGGCGCCATAGTGTTCGCGCCTCCTCGGTTGCCCAGACGATGACGCGCTCAGAGATCGATCGACATGGACCATCTGCCGACGAGCTAGTCGACATCGGTTCGTTGATTCAGGAGCAAGCTCTCGTGCTTTCGGCCGTGTTCACCGTCGAAGGCTCGGCACACGTCCCGATCGCTACTGATGTCGACGAGCTGACGTCAACGTTGGTTGCAGGCCGGTATGGTGCGCTCGCCGAGATGCTGCAAAACTTGATCACGAATGCTGTCGATTCAATCGGAGAGAAAACGCGACGAACGAGCGGCGAATTTCAAGGCTGCGTGCAAATAACGGGTCGTTTGCTGGCTAGCGAGGTCGAGATCCAAGTGATCGACAACGGGCTAGGTCTTGACCCGAGCAAAATTGAAGCGTATTTCGAGCCGTTTTACACCACGAAACCGCCTACTAGTGGCCGCGCGGGCCTGGGTTTGCTGACGGCCAGGGCGACCCTGGTCGAGCTTGGTGGTGAACTCACCCTGGAGCCCGAGCCGCACCAAGGTGGGGCCGTGGCCACTGCCACCCTGCCAATTGCCGTGTCCGCCGCCGAGCAGAGCAATCGGCCGCACGCTGAGGCGCCCCCAGCTGCTCCTGTTGAAACGCCCTCGGTCCAGCCGTCTGAGTCATCGGAGGTTTCGGAGACCGATGCGGAACTTGTGAGATACCGTACGAATCGATATCGCGTGGCTACAGTGCTGACGATACTCACACTGACCATCGTGGGATTCGGGTTCGCTGACGGCCAAGAGATTTGGATTGCGATCCTGGCAACCCAGATAGTCGTGTCGATCGGGAGCTGGGCGTGGTTCGAAGGCAATCCAGGGGCACGATTCGGCGTTGCATCGCGCATAGTGTCGTATTCCGTGGGCCTGGGGGCGATCGTCCTGGCAGTTACCCGAGGCACGGTTGATTTCCCGCTGATAAGCGCGCTACGGAACGATTACCCGCCGATCGGCATGCTTGTGATCGCGTTCGCAGTCGGTTACGGATTCGCTGGTCTGCGACTCTCGCTTGAGGTGGCCGTGCCGACAGCAATCATCGCGTTCGTGGGATTGGTTGCGATTGACCCTTTTGCACTCGAGCCCATTACTTTGGACCCGTCGCTGCTAGCCGCAGGATCCGTGCTGTTGCTAGCGGTATTGGCGGCTCTGATGTTAATGCCGCATTCGTTTTCGGTGGCGTCGGAAGTCGCGAATAGATCGCGGGCGCTGCTCCAAAAATTGCGTGAGGCGCGAATCGAGACATCGAACGCTGAAACGGCAGCCGCGCTGGGCCGGGTTAGCAGCGGAGTCTTGCATGAGGTCGCAAATCCTCTGAATTTCATTCAAAACTTCGCAAAGGTTATTCTCGACAGTTTCACCGAATACAATGTTGATTCGGCAGCGTACCGATCCGAACACGATCTATACCAAGCAGCAGTGAGAACTCATCGCCTCAGCGTGGATATTAATGGCCGGCTCGACTCCCTCCGATGGTCCGCCAGCAGAGATGAGCTGCTTTCCGTGGGGCAGGCAACGAAGCCTCAGCAGGAATTGTGACTCCAGCGACACACCCGGGTATGCGGGAGGGCGCATCGGTAGTCGGCGGTATGCCGGTGGATGTGGTACGTGTCGTTTCGGCGTAGCCGCCGGTCGTCGGATGTGCGTCCCAGGGTGCAGCGCCCAGATCGTGCCCACACCGCCGGGAATCTGGGCCCGACATCGCACCAGTGAGATGGTGCCATGCACGGCGCCGCTGATGTCCTCAGTCACTGCGCTGGGGAATACGACCGAAGACGGTGAAGCCCCCGCCGATCCGCTTGAGCCGCGATGCGGCGTCTAACCCTCCGAGGCAGGTGCGGCGTGATCGAGGCGTGCGGTGACAACACCGTTGGCGATGTCGCGCATCGCGGTATCCGCGTTGACAGCCTCGCTGAAAGCCGTGCCGTCGAGCGCCCACAGGACCGACGGGTCACGCGCCCGCACCGTCGCCGTGCGCCGCGAGGCGTTGAGCAAAGCGATCTCACCGAAATGGTCGCCAGCGCAGAGCCGGCGCGTGAACTCGCCGTCGACGAGCGCCTCGAGCTCGCCGGATTCGACGACGAAGAAGTGATCGGCTTGATCGCCCTGGTGGAAGAGAATCTCCCCGGAGCGCACCTCAAGACGCCGATAACCCCCGATCGAGAGCAACGGTAACCGGCTGAGCGCTTGCAGCGGAACATCGATGTTCAAAAACGATGCCACGATGTCACCTTGGTCGAGCAGCCCGAGATGCGGGTGCTCGCTGGCGATATCGGTGACTACTGCACTTGCGGCATGCACCACTGCGGCCGCCAGCAAAGCCATCGTCAGCGCCATCGACGCGTCACCACACATCGCGGAACCGTCGAAGTTGACCGGGAACCCCGAATTCAACAACGTTGCGTTAACGCTTCCGTCGGAGATCTCGAGATCTGCATGGCAGTCGTAATTCGGCGTCGCGCGCTGGCGTAACGCGACGGCATCGAACTCACGGTCAGACGAAGACGCCGACATCAACACCACGTCGGGGCGCAGCAATTCGTGCATTGCGGCGGGCACACTCGTTGCCCCGGTGGCGCCAATGATCACGTCGTAGTCGCCGATCACCTCCGGTAGATCGATCGCGGCCGTGTCCCCAGAGCGCGGGTCGTACAAGTCCACCAGGTCGTGACAAGGACGCAGCACCTGCGCCAGCGCAGTCCCGATTGCGCCCGCGCCCGTAATCAGGATCGCATTGCCGGAGTCAACCGCCGAAATACGCTCGAAGGCCGTCTGCGTCACGCGTGCGGCGATAATTGGCGACTCGTATAACAACTTCGCCGACGAGCGTGCGATGTTGATAACGGGAAACCCGAGTTGGCAACCGAGGATCTTCGCGTAGCCGGCGGACGTCTGCTCGATACCGATCACGTCAGCGCTGCCATCGAGCACCGCCCCTGCCGTGGCCAATAGCGATCCGCCGTCGTCGAGGAGCACTACTCGCGCGCTCCGCCCGGCCACCAGCCGATCCCAGGACTCGCCGAAGAACCGTTCCACGTTGCGCGTGTACTCGGCGTCGAAAGGTTCGTGGGGCGCATAGGCATCGCTGGAATCGTCGACATAGATGCCGTCGGCACGCATCGCCTCAACCACACCAAGGTGTGTTGAGTAGCACTTACCGATCAGCGCTACGTTGCGCGGGTCAAGCCCCACCCCAAACAGCGAGCGCAGCATCGCATGGGTCGTCTCCAGCAAATGTTGGGCAGCGATAAGAACCACACCATCGAGGCTTCGGTGGCGCGCGCCAACGATCGCGTCCACCAGAGGAAATGTTGTGATAGGCATCACTATCAGAAACCTAGCACGAACCCACCCGGAGTTGAGGAAGGGTTCGGTTCGGCGTTCACAGAATTTGGTCCGCGGCGGTGTAGCGCTCACCTGCCGCACGGTCTATGGACCCCCGACCCGGGGGCTGCTCGCGTACAACGCTTCTCGTCACGACAACATTGAGCCGGACACTGATCCTGTGGCCCCGCGCTCAGCAACCGAGCCGCGGGTGTGCGTCGAGAGCCATTCGAGTTGCGGTCCGCCCGGCGTCCATCGCGGCTTCAACCTGTTTGAAATTCAACATTCCGATCTCGGTGACGTCGGGTTCGATGACAGCGGCAACTCGGGGAAACTCATGTAGGTTCCGGCTGCCGGACGAGAAATCCATGCTGCGAAGCAACGTCTCCGGCAACGACGGCAAACCGACATCCGCGCCGGTCAAGACTCGCCGAACGAATCCGGGAGGCCGGAGGATTGACGGCAGCAAATCGAAGCCGGTCGACGGCTCAAACCTTCGACGTAGATCCACGCAGATAACCTCGCCGTCAGGGTCGGCGCACATCACGTCGGCCGGGAGGTTGTTCACCAGCGCACCGTCGACGAGGATCTGGTCGCCGCGTTGAACTGGCGGCAAGAGACCCGGGATCGAGATCGATGCCCGCACAGCGTCGGCCACCCGCCCCCGCCGGTGGATGACCTGGTCGCCAGATATCAGATCCGCGGATATGCAGAAGAATTCTTTTTCCAGGTGCTCAATCAAGCTATTGCCGAGGAGTTTCTCCAGCAGCCGATCGAAGCGTCCACCTCGGGTGAGGGCCACGACGGGGACCGCGAGGTCGCCTAAAGGGTTGCTCTGCGTGGTCAACTCTAATGCCACGGCTATCGCAGCTTCGGGGTTCATTCCCAGCGCGAAGGCCGCAGCGGCGATAGCACCGATACTCGTTCCGCCAAACCGATCTATGACGATGCCCGCCCGGGTGAGCTCTTCGTACACACCGAGATGCGCGAGGCCCCGAACACCCCCACCCGCCATCACCAGCCCGAGGGACCGCCCCGCGATCCTGCGGGCCAGTGCGCCCATGCCATCGTCATCAGCGCGATGATGCGAGACCGGCGCCAGGACATCCCACCAAATCGAGTCGGCTTCCACCATGCACGTGACCAAGTGAACCGGACCTTGGGAAACGAGTTCGAACGAGTCTGGCGGACGGGGCTGATCGACAAGGACCACAAGTCGGTCGCCTTGCGCCGCGACGAATCGCCGCCAGTTGTCGCCGGAGCCTCGGTCGGCCACCACCAAGACCCAATCGTTGTCTCGTTCCGCCCGATCAAGGACTTCGCTGAATGCTTCGACAAGATAGGCGTAACTGGGGACTTCTGCAGTGGCGTCAACGGGTGGAGCCACCACCGCAGCCCGGCCGTAGGAGCCCAGTCGAGTCACGATCGCGTCAGCAGTCGGGATCGCGGCGGTATCCCCGGTCGACAAAACACCAATGACCCGGGGACGCTGAGAGATGCTGGCAGATCGTGACTCCTGAAGCATCCCCGCCATCGCTTGCAGCATCGCCGACTGCAATCGTGGAGCCCGCGCGAGCACCTTGGTGAACGTGTCAGCCGCGATCTTCCAGACGACGCCGTCACGAAGAGCTCGCACCCCGGCCGAGCGGGCCGCGCCGGCGATGACGCCCAAATCCCCGATCGAGTCACCGGACGCCATCACGCGAATTATCTGTCCGTCGGCACCAACGGCCGCGAACCTCCCCGAGTCAACGATATAGATGGCATCCGATGGGTCACCGACGTGAAAGAGCCACTCGTCGGCCGGGACGTGGTGGCGATCTATGGCGGTCAAGAGTTGATCGAGCTGTTTGTCAGCGACACCAACGAGCATCGGAACTCTACGAAGCACGGCTCGCTTATCAGCCGCAGGTTGTTCCGGCTGTCGCGGTCGAGTGCTCACGAGGCGCGGCTCATCGTATCCCGTTGCGATGCTTTGATTCCCAGCACGCGGAGCCACACGGTTGCGGGATCACCTGGCCAGCACATCGAGGGGCTACAACCTGGCTCGCCTTACGCATCGTCGTTCCTCCGCGACACTCAAGAAGGATCGGGTCTCAATCAGGAGCGTACCTGCCGACAATCCTGGTATGTACTGATATAAACAGTAGACGGTAGCACGCACTGCGGGCGGTCTGGACATCTCCGGCAGGAACCTGGTACGTGCACTCACGAAAATGGAGGAGCGTCATGAACTACTCGGTGTTGCCGCCGGAGATCAATTCGTTGCGGATGTTTGCAAGTCCGGGGTCGGTGCCGCTGCTCAACGCCGCTGCGGCTTGGAACGGGTTGGCATCGGAATTGGGGGCAGCGGCGTCGTCGTTCTCGTCGGTGATCTCGGGGTTGGCCGGTGACTCCTGGCAGGGTGCGGCTGCGGCGGCGATGGCGGCCGGGCAGGCGAAAGCGGTAGCCGGTACACCGACATCCCCCGAACGCCGGATGGAGCCTCATTCAGATTGACCGGTTGCCCTATCCGGCGATCTCAAGACGATTTAGCCGCGCCTGAGCTGGCTTGACGAATTCCAGAGTAGTGTGCGTCACTGGAAATCAATGAGTCGTAGGTTTGCCGGTGGGCTTTCGACTTTGTCTGGGGAGAGCGACGTCCTATGACGAAAACTGCTCGGTCTGGCGATCCTGGTCGGCTGACTTCGGACTACCTCGATCCTCGGATGGATCGGCGTCTGCAAGGTTTATTGGCTGAAATCGCCGAAGCATCGCGGCTCAGGCGGATTACGGGGATCTTCATCCTATTCTGCGTGTTTGTGGCCGCCGCCGCCGCCAGCGAAATCGGAGTTCATAATCGCTCCGCGGTGCCGGCATTAGTTGGGTGCTTGGCACTCGTGGCAACGTGGTTTTGGGCACGCCGTTCGTGGAAGACGAGGTATCGGCTCGCGGCGCACATCTGTATTGGCTTTGAAACCGCGATCCTATGGGTGTCTTTCGTTATTTTCACAGACGTCCAAGCCGCAATTTCCGGGCTCCATGTGATTTTCATTGTGGCGGCCGTGTGGTTGTTGCTTGGGAAACGAATCGCTGTTATCTACGCACTTGTCAACATTGGTGTCTATTTCTTGAGCTTCTTTGTCCCCGTCGTCGCGCCCAACGCTTTCGGGCCGCCTGCGGTCAGTATCGTCGCTACGGCGTTGGTGGGCGGTGCCGGGGTCGCGGCGGTGTGGGCTATCGATCGGCAGTATCGGGCGGCAGAAGAGTTCACGGTCGTGTCAAGTTTTGAAGAGAATGCCGCTGACCGGCTGAACTCGCAGTATCGCCTTGCGGAGACTGGCCGCAGAACCGCGGCGCTGGGACATGAGATCGGGCCTATGCTGGTGGAACTCAAAGACATCGCCGAGCGGGCCTCCCGATTTGCTGGGCAGTTGGCTCAAACGGAGCGTGAAGGCGAACCCAGGGACTTCGTCGAGGACCTCGAAATAGGGTGGGAGACAATTCAGCGCCATAGTGCCCGTGCTTGCGCGGTTGCTCAGACGATGACACGCTTTGATATTGACCGGGATGGCCCCGTCGCCGATGAGCTGGTCGACGTCGGTTCGTTGATTCAGGAGCAGGCTCAGGTGCTTGCGGCCGGGTTCAACGTGGTGGGGTCAGCGCGGGTTGCAATCGTTACTGAGGTCGGTGATCTGGCGTCGACGCTGGTGGTGGGTCGGTACGGCGCGCTCGCGGAGATGCTGCAAAACTTGATCACCAATGCCACTGATTCGGTTCAAGAAATGGCCGGACGATCCGATGACGAATTTCACGGCCGTGTGTGCGTGCGGGGACGGGTTTCCGGCAGTGATGTCGAGATCGAGGTGATCGACAACGGGATCGGAGTCGATCCGAGCAAAGTGGAAGCCTATTTCGAGCCCTTTTTCACCACGAAACCTCCCACCAGCGGGCGCGCGGGGTTGGGTTTGTTGACGGCCAGTTCGACTCTGGCCGAGCTCGGTGGTGACCTCAGGCTGGAACCCGTGACGGGCCATGGGGGGGCAGTGGCTACCGCCACATTGCCGGTTGCCGTATCCACCGCTGAACCGAGCCGATCGAAGCCTGCCGAAACACTCCAACATGCTCCGAGCCCGGCGGTCACACCGGCAGAGTTTCCCGACAGTCTTGTGACCCGCGAAACATACTGTACGGATCGATATCGCGTAGCAACCGTGCTCACGATACTCACGCTGACAATCGTGGGGTTCGGGCTCGCATACGGTCAAAAGATTTGGATTGTGATTCTGGCGATTCTGGTGGCCGTGTCGGTAGCGAGCTGGGCGTGGTTCGAAAAGAACCCGCGGGCACGGTTCGGCATCGCATCGCGGGTAGTGAGCTATTCGGTGGGCGTGGGAGCCATTGTACTCGCGGTTACCCGGGGGACGGTTGATTTCCCGCTGATAAGCGCGCTGCGGAACGATTACCCGCCGATAGGGATGCTTGTGATCGCGTTCGCAGTCGGTTACGGATTCGCTGGTCTGCGGCTTTCGCTTGAGGTGGCCGTGCCGACAGCAATCATCGCGTTCGTGGGATTGGTTGCGATTGACCCGTTTGCACTCGAGCCCATTACTTTGGACCCGTCGCTGCTAGCGGCAGGATCCGTGCTGTTGTTGGCGGTATTGGCGGCTCTCGTGCTGATACCGAATACGTTTTCGTTGGCGTTGGAGAAAATGCGCCGTTCGCGGTCATTGCTACAAAAATTACGGCAGGAACGAATCGAAACCTCGAAGGCCGAAACCGCAGCAGCCCTGGGCCGGGTGAGTAATGGAGTCCTGCACGAGGTGGCAAATCCGCTCAACTTCATTCAGAACTTCGCTCACGCGATTCTGGACAGTTTTTCTGAATATGACGTTGATCGAACGCTGTACCGCGGCGAATGCGACCTATACCAGGCGGCGGGGCGAACTCATCAGCTCAGCCGGGACATCAGTGGTCAGCTCGACTCTCTCCGATGGTCGGCCAGCAACGACGACCTGAGTTCCCACGGTCGAGCTAGTGAGCAGCGGCGCGAACGGCTAGTCCATTGACGGGAACAGGTTTTCGGTGGATTTCTGTGGAGCCCCGGTTATCGACAATTTCGACATCGGCCGTCCGGGCAACGTGGAACCGTTTCGCCACGTGCCCTCGCGCAGGGGTACGCCCGAAGTTGGACTGCGTGGCCAAGCAGCAAATCGTGCCTGCGTGCACCGCCGCCGGCGCCAACGCGTCGAGTCGGCACCGCGAACTCGCACTAGGCACCATCGGCACCCAGACCGCCAAGCTCCAATCGCCAATTTTGCACCAGTGGCTCATGACAAGCTTCCATGACCTGGCAAGCATCGCAAGGTGTCCTGAAGGGAAAGCGACGTGAACGACGAAGAAGGCGCAGCGGATGTGTCCGATGATCGCGCGCACGTCCACCCGCAGCCCGTTGCCGCGAAATCGCAAGCGACGGTGGCTGATCGTCTCGAAGCGCAGATCGATCGTGGGGCCGTACTCGAACAGCAGCTCGTGGCGCAAGAGAAGTTGGCCTCCCTCGGCGCACTGATGGCGGGTATCGTTCACGAGCTGCGTAATCCCTTGAACTTCGTCATCAATTTTGGTGACCTGCTTAGGGACTTGGCAGCTGAGCTCGGTGAGGTCGTCAAATCGGCACCGGAGGGCATGGGTGCTCAGACAGCTGAAACTATCGACGACATGCTGGGCGAGATTATCGAGGTGGCCGGTAAGGTTGCCGACCACGGCAGGAAAGCTACTGGCATAGTGGAGAGTGTGCTCCAACAGGCCCGCACCGGCGAGCCAGTGTTCGAGCCGACCGATCTCAACGCTCTGACGCAAGAGTATGTCAACCTTGCCTATCACGGTGCCCGAGCCCAATTCCGTGGCTTCCGCGTATCGGTGAAAACGGAGTACGACCCGACTCTAGAAGCCGTGGTCTTGGACCCACGCGCGCTGGGCCGCGTCGTTCTGAACTTGGTGAGCAACGCCCTTCACGCGACGAGGGAGGCAGCATTGAGCCAGAAGGTGGCCGACTACGCGCCGGCAATCACGGTGACAACCAAGGACCGCGGAGACTCCGTAGAGATAGCGGTGAAAGACAACGGAATGGGAATAGCGGAGGCCGACCTCGCTCGCGTCGTCGAGCCGTTTTTTACGACGAAGCTCCCCGGAGAGGGGACGGGTCTTGGTCTT
Organism: Mycobacterium spongiae; assembly: GCF_018278905.1. Taxonomy (NCBI): domain Bacteria; kingdom Bacillati; phylum Actinomycetota; class Actinomycetes; order Mycobacteriales; family Mycobacteriaceae; genus Mycobacterium; species Mycobacterium spongiae. The sequence continues at coordinate 4,452,321 of NZ_CP046600.1, read as the reverse complement.
TCGATTAGTCGGGAGATTGTTGAGGTGGAGCATCGAGGTTCGTTGCGGATTGGTTCTCGGGTTGGGGAGGGGACTGAGGTGGTGGTGGAGGTTCCTAAGGGTCGACCGTGGGGGCGTTGATCGTGGGTGTGGGTGGGGGTGGCTGTTGCGGGTGTGTTGGTGGCGAGATTGGGTTGTGGGCGGGTGGATTTGGCTGCTCGACGGGGGGGTTTCGGGCTAGCCTACGATGGGTCGGCAGGGGCCCGGGTCAGTGAGGGACGATGGGAAATAGGCGGCAGGAAGAGGTGCTAGCCATCTGGTCGGATGCTCCGGCGATTCGGCTTGTCGTGGTCGATGATGAGCCGGATGTCGAGACGATGTTCCGGTTGCGATTTCGCCGTGAGATTCGCTCCGGTCAGCTTGAGCTGACGTTTTTCACGAATCCGGAGTTGGCGCTGGCGAGTCTACAGGAGCACAGTGACGTTGAGGTTTTGATCACTGATTTGAATATGCCGGAGATGCATGGGCTTGAGTTGTTGGAGCGTGTGCAGGGTTTGAATCGGCCACTCAAGGTGATTGTGGTTACGGCTTATGGTGATCTGAGCAACATTCGTGCGGCGATGATGCATGGTGCTTTTGATTTTCAGGTGAAGCCGTTTGATGCGAAGGACCTTAAGGTCACGATCGCCAAGGCTGTTTCGTTGGTTCGGGAGCTTCGTGCTGGTTCGGATGCGGCGGAGCGGGCGATGAGTCTTGAGGAGCGTAATCGGTTTATTGAGAAGACTTTTGGCCGGTATGTGAGTGAAGAGGTTAAGAGGGTTTTGCTTTCTTCTCCTGAGGGTGAGGGGCGAAGTGAGCGGCGAGTGGTGACGATACTGATGGCAGATATTAGAGGGTTCTCTCGGTTGGTTGGGGAGCATGAGCCCGAGACGTCTGTAGCGGTTCTTAATCGGTATTTTGAGCAGGCTTCGTCGGTGATTTTGGCTCGCAATGGCACGATTAACGAGATTCTGGGGGATGGGTTGCTGGTGTTGTTCGGGGCGCCGCTGGTCGACGAGCACGCTCCCGAACACGCTGCGCGAGCGGCTCTGGAGCTGCAGATGGCGATGGCTGAGCTCAACGAGCGAAACCGGGAGTTGGGATTGCCGACCTTGGAGATCGGTATTGGTATCCACACCGGTGAGGCGGTGGTCGGCACGATCGGCTCGTCGACTCGGCAGAAATACGCTGCGGTGGGTTCGCATGTGAATTTGACGGCTCGTATTGAGAGTCAGACTGTGGGGGGTCAGATCCTGATTTCGGAGACCACGGCGAGGGCTCTGGGTGCTGATGCGGTGCTGGGGGAGCCTCGCGACGTGCATTTCAAGGGCAGCAGTGGTCACGTTCAGATTGTTGAGCTCTTGGGCATGCGTGGGGGCGAGGAGCCGCCGTCGGAGCTGGCTACCCAGGGTCATGATTTGCAGGAACTCGTCCCACCGCCGTCAGCGACGATCGCTTTGATCGTGAATTCCAAACTCGACAAGCCGCATGCTGCGCGGGTGCTGGCGTTGTCGGGGCGGGCGGTGCGCGTCGATACTGAGCTGGCGCTTGCTCCCTTCGACGATGTCGCCATCGAGATTGACGGACGCAGTTACTTGGCGAAGGTCCAACCGGACAGCGAATCCGGGCGGGGCCATGTCGCGGTGTTCACCTCGGTTCCCAAGATCGCCGACGTCGAATCGCAAATCGCCAGATGAGTGCGGACATGCGCGTGACGCTGTGTGGAGTGCGAGGGTCGACCAACGCACCCGGACTCGAATTCGTCAGATTCGGAGGTCACACCTCATCCGTGGCAATCGGGCCACCCGACAAACCACCAACCCTGCTCCTCGACGCCGGCACCGGGATCCGGAATGTGACAGCGCTGCTCGGGGGTGCGCCCTTCCGGGGCGCTGTAGTGGTCACCCACATGCACTGGGACCACTTCCAGGGGTTGCCGTTCTTCCAAGGCGCAGACCGGGAGGGTGCGCGGACCGATGTCGTGCTCCCCGCGGAGACGACCGCTTCCGCGGTCGAGATCTTTCACCGAGCGATGTCTCCGCCCGTATTCCCAATCGGCGTCGACGGTCTGAATGGAGAATGGGCAACACACGGCACCCCGGAGGGATGGGCCGAGTGGGGGGGTTACTCCGTACTGGCGAAGGAGATACCCCACAAAGGTGGCCGCACACTGGGATTCCGCGTTCAGGCGTCAAACGACGGCCCTTCTCTCGCCTATCTCCCCGATCACGGCGCTTTGGTCCCCAAAGGACGGACGACGGGCGTTCTGCACGATAATGCGATGGAGCTGTGCGAGGGAGTAGACCTTCTTATCCACGGCGGGCCCTTCAAGGACGAAGAGCGCGAGATCGCGATTGCCTTCGGACACTCGACTATCGAGTACGCGTTGGAGCTGGCTGTAGCTGCGGGAGCGCGACAGCTCGCGATTACCCATCACTCCCCGGCGCGTGATGACAACGCACTTGACGACCTCGTCGCGGGTCTGGCTGGTCCATCGGTGAGCTTCGCCCGAGACGGAGCCAGCGTTAACCTCGCTGCGACAAAGCCGCCTTCGGCGGTTGGTGTAAGTGGTGGTGTTCTAGCCGCGTGTAGCAAGGCGGCGCATCGCGGGCCAAAGCCTGCTTGACGTGTTCAGGCTGTGCTGCCCGCTATCGTCGCCGGGTTCGGCTCAGTGCTCTGGCTGCGGCATCCTCGGCGTCCATCTGCGCCGCCTCGGAAAGAGTCGGTGCCCCGCCGCCAAGACGGTGCGGCACCCAGTACTCCCCAGCGGGGTGCGAATAGTCTTGCTGTACTTGGTTTAGCAGCGCAGTCATCGATTCACGCAGCGCGGCTTCGGCCCGTGCGGCGTCGTGTACGTCATTCAACGGCTCGCCAACCGCTATAGTGACCGGCACCCTGCTGTAGCGGAGATTTCTTGGGTGGCCTTTGGTCCAGATTCGCTGAGTACCCCAGACAATCGCTGGCACGATCGGGACATCTGCTTCAGCGGCCATTCGGGTTGCCCCGGTCTTGAATTCCTTCAACTCAAAGCTGCGACTGATGGTGGCCTCCGGATAAAGCCCGACCAGCTCCCCTTCGCGTAACCGCTGCACCGCCACGGCGTAGGCCCCAGCACCGGCGCTGCGATCCACCGGGATCGCCTTGGTGTGTTTGATAATGAAGTTGATCAGCTTCACCTGCTGCAGCTCAGCTTTGACCATATATCGCACGCGGCGGCGCCGGCGCTGGGCAATCAACGCGGCAGCCAGCCAATCGACGTAGCTGGTGTGGTTGATAGCGACCACGACGCCGCCCTGATCAGGGATGTTTTCCTCGCCGATGTAGGTGAGGCGCGCTCCGGTAGCCAAGAAGAACGTGCGGGCCATGATCGCCATAGTGCGGTAAGTCGGCTCCGGCATCGCCTCACTCCTCCCATATTCCGACGCTGCGGACACGCTGGGGGCGGCGATCCGCCCCGGCCGCCCGCGCTGGGGCCATCTCAGCCAACGACGGGGGCGCCGCCCAGGTGGATGCCACTCAGAACTCACCGACAGGATTGGGGTTGTGCATCTCCTGCGCGGTGGAGGACGCCACGTGCGCGCGACCGGTACGGTCGGCCAAGGTGCGGGCAAGATGGAAAAGAATTTCGGCGGCCACGGCCGGCGCCGAATCGCGCAGCTCGTCGACCACTCGGCGACGCAGCACCAGGACGCGACCGTCACGGACGCTGCGAACCGACGCGGTTCGACGACCGTCGGAACTGAAGAAGGCGACCTCGCCGACCACCTCTCCCGGCCCCATGCGGCGCAAGACGCATTCTTCGCTGAACGACTCGAACTCGCCGTCGATGATGACGAATAGCTCGCGCTCGCCGAGCCCGGCCTCGGTCAGCAACTCGCCCGAGGGCAATTGGATAACGAAGCCCTTCTCGGCTAGCGTCTCAATCGCTTCGGTGGATATGCCTGCGAGGAAACCAACATCGGCCGCCACGCCACGATCAATCGCCGCCCGGACCAGCTCCTTGTCAAACTGCACCGGCAGGTTGCGCTCCTCGAAAAGCTCGGTGAACGGCGCGGTATCAAGCGGCTCAAAGTTTTCACGTTCGATTGGAGCGGCCAGAAATGATCCGACCGAGCGGAAGTGTTCGACGTCGGATATCACCAGGACCAACGGTGCGTGGATCCCATCAGGCGTCGGAATCATGCGGCCGGCATAGCGGCGCCACCCCATGTTCAAGTAATAGGGCACCAGACCGGGCGTGCAGTAACCAAACAGCAGGTCGATATACCAGTCAGGCCTTCCCAGATCCAATACCGCGAGGCTGAGCGCCGCTATCACTAGGCCACTTCGCTGGTCGGGACGCACCATCAGGCGCTCACCCTCGCCGGTGCGGAGTCGCTCGATTCCTGGCAGGCGCTCCATCGAAAACTTCGCGAAATCCTTCGCCGGCACCTCACCTGGTTCCCACACGCGCATGCGCGAAGTTCCGGTGATGCCTTTCTCATCGGCGGTATACAACAGCGTCGAATACGGCTTGTCATCCTCGTCGTCGTGGGTGCGCTTCACGCCTTTCTCGGTGCCGAGTTTGCGGCCAAGCTCCTCACCATAGACCTGGTAGCGGAAGGCGAAAATCGCCTCGCGCTCCTCCTCGGTCTCCGCCTTACGTACTTCGGGCAAGGCGGCCAGGAACGCGTCCAACTGCTCGTCGGTTGTGCTCACCAGATGCCTAACCTATGGACCACGCCGACCGCCACCGGCGTCAATGTCCGGCTTGGGACCGGCATTTCGTCCTCCTTCTTCTGAAACCATGTCCTCGTTGGTCCGGGGGACAGAACTCGCACATGGGCAGCACGCGTTTCTGACCGCAATCGGCTGCTGACATTCTGGTTGCGGGTGATGGCTTCGGCCGCGGACGCGTTCGATAGCGGCGGCTTTGACCCCACTCGCATGAGATCGAAGAGTTTGTCGAGCCTTTCCGCCAGTTCGGAGTTCTCAGCACCTTCGGACGCCGGTTTAGCCAATTCTCCACCTTATACGCCCTCGTATCAGATGCTACCCTTATACATGTACTGACGTTAACACAACGAACGGGTCCGCCGGCACCGTTTTTGCAGACCTGAAGCCACCAAACCAACAGCTCCGCTGGCTGAGGTTCCGAGGAACCACCCACCCGAAGTCTGGTATCCCGATCCACAGGCGGTGCCCAACAACGCTTTTGGGGCGGAGGGCAATGCACGCATGCGCTCGCCGCGCCCAACGTCATTCCCGTACGCGTCGCAGCCCCGCCCGCAAAAGACTGACCGCAACGCCACCCCGTCTGGACCACCCCAACCGTGTTCTGGATCGCCTGCAAGGGGGGTGGCAGTGGGAATGGCTGGCTCCCTTCCTGGCACTGGCGGCGGCCACCGTCTGGGTCATCCGCCGGCGCCGCCACCGCGATGCCCGACTGGTCGCCGATGCAGACCGCCAGAACGCCTTGGTCGCCGAAGGCGACGGGCGCGGCGTCTACGGCGACTACCCGCCCGCCGCCGCCTGATCCAATCGACACCCGAACGCTAGAGGAGGTGTGATGAGCGACGAAGTCGCAACTCGCGGTGTTGCCGTGGCCATCTGGGTGCTGAGCATCTGATGGTTCAGGGCGTGACCCGAGAACACGGCCGCGACAGCTGCCGACACCTCATCGGCGCCGGCGGCCAGCATCTCGGTCGTCGGAGCCACCGCGGTCACATTCGCCGAACTCAGCGCCGAGCCGATACCCTCCAGATCCGCCGCCGAGGCGAGCAACTTTGGAACCACCGCCACATACGACATCGCTATCCTCCAACTCCGTCCATCCAGAGACCACTCGGTTCCGGGGTCTCGGGTTCGACCAGGAACCAGTATGATCACATCAGTACACATATCAGTTTGTTTTGGATACGGGTGTAAATGGGATTCTGGTTTGGTGATGGAAAGGACGGGTGATGATGGCGTTTCTGGTTGCGGAGCCGCAGATCATGGCAGCGGTTGCTGCCGATATCGAGGGGATTGGCTCGGCGATCAGCGCGGCCAATGCCACTGCGGCAGCGCCGATTTCGGGATTGTTGGCGGCCGCCGGCGACGAGGTGTCCGCCAATATCGCGAACCTGTTCGCCGCATACGGGCGGGAATACCAGGCTGCCGCCGCGCAGGTGGCGGCGTTCCACGGCGAATTCCAACGAACGTTGGCCGTCGCCGCAAGCGCGTATACGCAAGCCGAGGCCGCCGGTGCCGCGGCCGTGCAGTCAGCGCTGGCGCCGGTCGCGCCGGCGTTGCAGGGGGCGCTGGCGCCCGTCCTGCCCACGGCCGCGCCCGCTGCCGCGCCCGCTGCCGCAATGATTCCGCCGTTCCCGGCCAACCTGACGACCCTGGTCATGGGTGGCACCGGAATTCCCATACCCGGACCACAATTCATCAACCTCGCCAATGAGCTCTATGTCCGGTCGATGAACACTGTGCAAGGGCTCGACACACCCGAGGAGTTGTACCCACTGACCGGGGTCAAGAGCATGACCCTGGACGCGTCGGTGGCCGAGGGGTTGACCATCCTCGACAACCAGATCCAGGCACAACTCGCGATTCCCGGAAACACCGTAACTGTTTTCGGGGTTTCGCAAAGCGCCGTGATCGCCTCGCTGGAGATGCAAAGGCTCGCCGCGATGGGGGCGGCCGCTCCGACCGCGGATCAGCTCAACTTCGTCCTGACCGGGAACGAGATGAACCCCAACGGGGGCATGCTGGCGCGTTTTCCGAATCTGAGCATCCCGAGTCTGGGGCTGACATTCTACGGTGGGACGCCTTCGGATACGATTTATCCAACGGCCATCTATTCGCTCGAATACGACGGCTTCGCCAGCTTCCCGCAATACCCGCTGAATTTCATTTCCTCTCTGAACGCGGTCATGGGAATCATCTATGTGCACCCCACGTATTTCGACCTGACTCCCGCGCAGGTTGATGCCGCTATTGAGCTACCGACGTCGCCGGGCTACTCGGGCGTCACCAGTTACTACATGCTGCCGACGGAAAATCTGCCCCTCCTGGAGCCGATACGGGCGATTCCGGTTATTGGGGACCCGATTGCCAACCTTGTCCAGCCGAACTTGAAAGTGATCGTTAACTTGGGCTACGGCGACCCCAACTTTGGCTATTCGACGGGCCCCGCCGATGTGACGACGCCGTTCGGTTTGTGGCCGGATGTGCCGCCGCAGGTGATTTTCGATGCGCTGGTGGCGGGCACCCACGAGGGCATCGGGGACTTCTCGGCCGACATGAGTGACATCTTGTCCCAACCGCCCACGTTGCCGGAGCTGACGTTTCCAACGCTGAACCCAGGGGCGGCGCTGTTGTCCGCCCCGACGCCGACCGAGGTCGTCAACACATTCACCAAGATCGTCTCCGACGACTATGCCGTGCTGCTTCCCGCGGCCGATATCGCTCTTGCCTACGCAACCACGTTGCCGTTGTACAACACCACTTTGTTCGTCGACCAGCTTGCCCAGGGCAACCTCATCAACGCCGTCGGATTTCCCATCGCGGCCGACGTGGGATTGACCGCGATCGCGGGCGGTGTTGGATTCCTGGTGGTGGTGAGGGCCCTGTCCGACAACATCAACGATATCGAGAGCCTTTTTGCCTAACGCCCTAGGTTGCCGTTAAACGGTCCCAGAGTGAGGATGATCATGTCGTTTGTTGTGGTGACCCCAGAGATATTGTCTGCGGCAGCATGGGATGTGGCGGGGATCAGGGAGGCGCTCACGGCGGCCAATGCGTTGGCGGCCACCTGGACGGTCAGCCTGCCCGCCGCCGGCGTCGACGAGGTGTCGGAAGCTATCGCGGCGTTCTTTTCCGCCCATGCTCTCGACTATCAGAAGCTCAGCGCCCAGATGGCCGAGTTTCATCAGCAGCTCGTGCATGCTCTAGCGGCAGGTGCGGGTTCGTACTCGGTCGCGGAAGCAGCCAACGCCTCCGTGCTGCACAGTGCTGGCCAAGATCTGCTCGCGGCGATCAATGGATCCACCCAGACCCTGCTAGGACGTCCGTTGATCGGTGACGGGGCCGGCGGGCCGCCCGGGCAAAGCGGCGGGGCCGGCGGGTTGTTGTGGGGCAACGGTGGGCCCGGGGGGGTCGGCGATGCCGCCAACCCAGCAGGCGGTAACGGGGGCAGCGCGGGGCTGATCGGCAACGGCGGCGCGGGTGGGGCCGGCTATAGCCCCGCCAGCGGCGACGGTGGGGCCGGCGGCGCCGGGGGACGCGGTGGATGGCTGTTCGGCAACGGCGGTGCCGGCGGCAGCGGCGGCAACGGCGGCACCGGTAGCACCGGTGTCCTCGGTGGCGTGGGTGGTGCTGGCGGCGTCGGTGGCGTGGGCGGTGCCGCCGGGCTGTGGGGGGCCGGCGGCGCTGGCGGTACCGGAGGCCAAGGCGGCAGCGGTGGTGGCGGGAGCATCGATGGACTATTCGGGGGTCGCGGTGGAGTCGGCGGCACCGGTGGGGCCGGCGCGGTGGGCGGGGCCGGGGGATGGTTGTTCGGCGCTGGTGGGGCCGGCGGGGCCGGCGGCACGGGCGGAGGGGGCGGCAGCGCAGCCAACGCACCCAATCTGGGCGGCATCGGCGGGGCTGGCGGCGCCGGTGGTGACGGCGCGGCCGGCGGGCGCGGCGGGTTGCTGTTCGGCAACGGCGGGGTCGGCGCGGCCGGTGGTGCAGGTGGGCCAGGCGGCAACGGTGGCGACGGCCTGGAGTTCGGCAGGGGTGGCGCTGGCGGTGCCGGTGGTGCTGGCGGGGGCGGCGCGGCTGGCGGGGCGGGCGGATTGCTCTTTGGCGACGGTGGGGTTGGCGGCATTGGTGGGGCCGGTGGGGCGGCCGGGATCGCCGGCGACGGCGTTCTATTCGGCCCTGTCGGTGGCGCCGGCGGTGCCGGCGGCGCTGGCGGGGACGGCGCGGCCGGCGGGGCCGGCGGATTGCTGGTCGGCAACGGCGGGGCCGGCGGGGCCGGCGGCAAAGGTGGGCAGGGCGGCGTCGCCGGCGATGGACTGGAAAACGGGGGCAACGGGGGCACCGGTGGAGCGGGAGGTCGTGGCGGAGATGGCGCGGTCGGCGGGGCCGGGGGGTTGCTGGTCGGCGACGGCGGGGCCGGTGGGGCCGCCGGCCAAGGTGGCAATGGCGGCAAGGGGGGCGTGGGCAGCGGCGCCGGCGCCACCGGCGGCGGTACCGGTGGCGGCGGTGGAGCTGGCGGCGCCAGCGGCGACGCTGGCACCGGTGGGGCAGCCGGGTTGTTTGGCTCCGGTGGTGGTGGCGGCGACGGCGGACAGGGCGGCGACGGCGGACAAGGCGGCAACGGCAACGACAACGGCCTCGGCGGCGATGGTGGACAAACCGGCGCCGCTTCCGGCGGCGGCGCTGGCGGGCGCGGCGGTTTCCTGGCCGGTAGCGGCGGCGACGGCGGCGCCGGCGGCCGAGGGGGAGCCGGTGGCCAAGGCGGTGACGGTGACACCGCCAATGGCATCGGCGCCGACGGTACTCGGGGCGGCGACGGGGCCGTCGGTGGGCGCGGCGGGGTGCTGTACGGCCGCGGCGGCGACGGCGGTGCCGGGGGCCAGGGAGGCGCTGGTGGCCAAGGCGGTACCGGTGGCCACGGGGGAGTCGGCGGAGCCGGTGGCAGCGGAGGGCAGGGCGGCTTGCTGTTTAGCGACGGTGGCGACGGCGGTACCGGCGGGACCGGCGGCGACGACCAAACCACAACCGGTGCCCCGGGCGGCGGTGTCGGTGGTGCCGGCGGGAGCGGCGGATTGCTGTTCGGCGACGGCGGCACCGGCGGCGCCGGCGGTAGCGGCGGCAACGGTCAGACCGCAAATACCGTGGGCGGCAATGGCGGTGGCGGCGGTATGGGCGGTAGCGCCGGGATGTGGGGTACCGGTGGGGCAGGCGGCGAGGGCGGACAGGGCGGCAATGGTGGCGACCTCGCGGCCGGCGGAACCGGTGGGACCGGCGGAGCAGGTGGGGCCGCCGGGGAGCTGTTCGGCGCCGGCGGTGCCGGCGGCAATGGCGGCGACGGCGGGTCAGGCGACACCGGCAACACCGATGGCGGCCTAGGCCCAGGCGGCGGAATGGGCGGCAACGGCGGCCCAGGCGGCAAAGCTGGGGTCGTAGTGGGTCACGGCGGTGCCGGCGGCAGCGGCGGACAGGGTGGTATCGGCGGAAACGGCGGCCAAGGCGGCAACGGTGCACAAGGCGGGCGCAGCGGGTTCGTAGCTGGCAGCGGCGGTAACGGTGGGCAAGGCGGCGCTGGCGGGGAGGCCGGCCCGGGTGGACAAGGAGGCAGGGGCGGCAACGGAAGTACCGGCGGGGCCGCAGCACTGTTCGGCGACGGTGGCGACGGTGGGGCCGGCGGCAACGGCGGATCTAGCCGACTCATGCCCCTCGATACTGGCTTAGCCGGCCGGGACGGCGGGGCGGGCGGTACGGGCGGGACCGGCGCCGACAGCGGCATTCTCGGCGGCAACGGTGGTGATGGCGGTGCCGGCGGTGTCGGCGGCGCAGGCGGCCAGGGCAACCAGGGCAACCCCGGCTCTGCCGGCAACGACGGCACCGGCGAAACCGGCGGAACCGGTGCTACCGGCGGAACTGGTGGATCCGGCGGAGCCGGCGGCGACGGTGGGGCCGCTGGGCGCACCCACGGAACATGGTTTTTCACCGACGGCAGTGCCGGCGCTGGCGGAGCGGGCGGAACGGGAGGAACCGGCGGAACCGGTGGAACTGGCGGCGCCGGCGGTAGCGGCGCCGCCGGTGACCCGCTTACGGTCAGTGGGGGCACCGGCGGCAAAGGTGGTGAGGCCGGCGTGGGCGGGGCCGGCGGCGTCGGTGGCACTAGCGGCGATGGTCTAACCACGGGCGCGATTGGAGCACAGGGCAGCGACGGCACCGGCGGGACCGGTGGCCAGGGCGGCACTGGGGCCGACTCCCAACGCACTGTTGGACCCGGCCGCGGCGGCAGCGGTGGCGAGGGCGGTGGCGGTGCCATCGGAGGCGACGGCGGAACCGGTGGCACCGGCGGTCTGGGCACAGCAGGCTTTGCGTGGACCCCGCCCGGGGTTGGCGGCACCGGTGGCACGGGCGGAAATGGCGGCACCGGCACCACCGGTGTCGGCGGCAATGGCGGTACCGGCGGCATTGGCGGCACCGGCGGCACTGGCATCCCCGTCGAAGACGGCCAGGCCGGCACCGGGGCCACCGGCGGAACCGGCGGCGAAGGCGGCGCCGGCGGCGTTGGCGGCAGCGGCGGTCAGGGCGGCCAGGGCGGCACTGGCGGAACGGGCGGCACCGCAGACTTCAGCGGCGTCGAATTCCCCGGCGACCCCGGCTCTCCGGGCGAAGACGGTTCACCCAATGACGGGGTCAACGGCGGTGCCGGCGGTACCGGGGGCAGCGGCGGGATCGGCGGCAACGACCAGTGAAACTCCGGTAGCAAGAGCGTTGTGCCGGCGAATCGATCCTTCTGACCAGCCGATACGCCCGATTTCGCTGACGTCACCATACAGGCGGCTTGTATCGGGTTACCCAGGATGCTCGCCGATTTCGGTTGTTGTAGTACGACTCGCCCATTGATGGCTAGGGCTTTTCAGTACGGGCACCGGCAACTCGGGCTTGTTTAGCCTGGGCAAGCTGATTATCTGCGCAAGCTGAGGGCAGACTCCGATCAGTCAGCGAACGCCGGGAGGAGGGTGCGGCGGCGGGCCTGCTCTACGGCTGACTGGGCGTGTGGCCAGCACTTGGCCAGTCGTAGCAGTTCGGCTGTTTCTTGCTCGAGGTTGGTTGACCTCGACTTTATGATTGCTGCGGCATCGAGTGGTGTTGGCGTGACGTTGGACGATTTGGCGTGGATGGCGTGGGCGAGTTGGAGTGCGTGATGGGCTGCTTCGGGTTGGCCTGTCGGCGCTAGGTAGCGCTGGTAGCACTGGTTGGCTTCGGCGGGGTCGATGTCAGGGAAGTAGGCCCGCAGCTGCAGGATCGCGTCGCGGATCTGGATGGTGGTTTGGTGCAGGTCTAGAAGTGTTTTTTGGCGGCGGCTGCTGGGCGCCTTGAGTTCGAATGCGCTTTCTGGGACGGCGTCGGCCATGCTGTTGCGCAGCGGTTGTAGTTGACGCCAGTGGCGGCTGGTGGAGTTGAGACCGGTTCGGGCGAGCAAAGCGAGGAGCGCTGGTACGGAGGCCAGTAGGCAGGTAGCGACGGATTCCCAGAAGGGAGAGTAACCGTTTACGGTAAGCCGGTAGTCGATGCTGTGGATCCAGCCCAGTTCTTCACAGGCTGCCAGGACGACGGCGTCAATACCGGTCGTTCCGACGGTGATGCCGATCGCCAGGCCACCGGCAGCGATGAGGCGTTCTTGCCGCTTGGCGTTGGGGCGGGTTAGTTCCTTGATCGACATTCGGAGCAGGCGTATTGATAGGGCCACGAGCATGCCTGCCAGGAGCGCCCATGCCAGGACGGTGGACCATCCGCCGAAGGCTTCTAGGGGCTGGCCGGCTGCTCGCGCTGGTGTCGCGGCAATGAGGAACCCCGCCGCCAGGACTATCGCTGCGATGCGATGGTAGCGATGCCGGCGCCGTGTTTCCTTCGGTGAGGATCGTGACCACAAGGTGATGAAGCCCATGAATTCGGCGGTGGTGAAGATCATGGCGGTCCACGCCAGTTGTTGTGCTGCAGTCGGTGTCAGGATCTGGTGGTAGGCGAGAAAGTCCTCGACGGCGCCCTCGCTGAGCAGATTGCCGGCGAGGATGAATGCCAGGCTGTGGTTGAGGAAGGTTTCATACTGGCTGGTGTTGAAGAATATGTAGCGCACGATCACGACGGCGGCCATGAATACCAGTAGCGGCCATCCCAGATAGGTCAGCGGCGGCCAGGTCAGATGGGCCGGTACGTTGGTGGTCATCGGGATCTAAAGAACACGCTGCGCATCATCGACTGTTGATCGGCAGCTTCAGCTGCGGTCATCATCAAGATGGTGGCGAACATCTCGGCATCACGTTCTTGGTCACTGGCGTAGTTTGTGCGTCCCAGCACAGCGTGCACGGTGGCGGGGTCAATGTCGGGCAAGACCTTGCGGCACATATCGATCTCGCGTTGTTTGTCGGCGCCGACACCGCGGGTGCTGTTGTGGCCGAGAACCATATGTCCGATTTCGTGGCATACGATCTGGTCGATGTGGTAGTCGGAGGTGCCGCTCTCGTGGAGGATCAGATCGTCGTCGTCGCGGGTCAGTAATAATCCGCAGGGGCTGTCGGTCAGGGTTACGGTGTCGGTCGCGATCAGCTTGATCGGCCGTCCTCGCAATGTGGCGAGATTTTGGATGAAGCGATCGCGATCCCAGGGGACTGGGATCGGCAGCTCGCGTGCGATTGCGAGAATTTCATTGTTAGAGAGCGCCATTTACGGCTCCTCTGCGGTGGGGGACACGGGCGGCAACTGCTCGAGTTCTCGAACGTGATCGACCATGGTCGCCAGGCTCTGGATTGCCTGGGGGGTGAGTCCTGATGCACGCAACGCCAGGTCGCGCACACCGCTATCGCGCAAGGCCTGAAGGAGGTTGAGCTGGGCGTCGATTTCGGGGTGGATGCCGGGGTCGACGAGGTATGACGGTGTGACGCCGAAGAATTGGGCGATCGCGCGCAGATGGGCCACCGTCGGGTTGGTCTTTATACCCGAGCGAAGCTGCCATAGGTAGGCGGGGCTGATGGATATACCTGTTTCCCGGGTGATGGCTTCAGCCGCGGCCGCGTTCGACAGTGGCGGCTTTGACCCCACTCGCATGAGATCGAAGAGTTTGTTGAGCTTTTCCGCCAGTTCGGAGTTCTTAGCACCCTCGGACGCCTTTCTAGCCAATTCCCCACCCTGCGCTCTCGTATCATGCCCTACCCTCAGATGTGTACTGATGTTACTACAGCGAACAGGCACGCCCGCACCGTTTTGCGGCCGAGGAGCTGCTGGTTTTCTTGGCTTCAGGTTGTGCGCCGACCCCGCCGCGGTGGAGAAGGCCGCGCTCAAGGAGATCGCGAAGGGAAACTTCTAGGCCCGAAACACCGGGGCCGTTGTCATCTCCAGTGAGTGCTGGGGGTTAGTTGACGCTTCGCCTGCCGCGTGGCCGGGCAACGCCGCGCCACCCAGCGGCACGCGGCCCCGCAGTTACCGATCAGCAGCCCCGCCGGGCCCCGGCACCCCCAACACCCCCAAAACCAACAGTGTTGGATCCGCCGGCCCCGCCGACACCACCATTGGAGAACAGCAACCCGCCGGCCCCGCCGGCACCGTCGGTCCGAGGCAACGCTATTCGGTGGAGCAGGAGCTGGCCGCAGCCTCGGTGGTGGTGTCGCACCCCGTGCGTGGGGAGTTCATCGACATCGCCACCGCGGCTGGCATAGTTGTGGCACGGCACACGCCAACGCCCGACAGGTTTCGCTGGACCGCGGCATTGGAGAAGCTGCTGGCCGTGGAGGTCAATGCCACTGCGCACGGCAGCCACCGCACCCACTCCGCCACCGCCGCCCAACTGGTTGCTCGCTGTCACCGCGCTGCGATCGAGGGCCGATGGGCTGCCCTCATGCGGTTCTGCGCAGGACCCCCGCTTTGGATGACCGACGAATTGGGCTACCTACCGCTGCCCGCTGAGGCCGCCGCGGCATTGCTTCAGGCTGTCTCACAACGATATTTGAAGTCTTCCATCGTCATCACCACCAACCTGGCGTCGGTTCGTGCGGAGAAGTCTTCGGCAGCACCGGGGTCGCGGCCGCCACGCTCGACAGACCTCTGCACCGATCGGTCGTCATCAACCGCGAAAGCAACTGCGACCGTATATATGACCACCCCGGCCGCCGCCGACAGTCTGCGCCGCGCCCGGCCGCAGCCCGAGAAACCGCCAAACTGAACCCTGCTCTCGGGTGGGGGAGTTCGATGAGCACACCTGGGGAATTTCGACGAACGTCATCAAACGTCGAGGCCTAGGATTTTGCGGTCGCCATCGGCATTGACCCCGACGGCGAAATGCGTGCGCATTGACTAACCGACCGGCTTCACGCACCGTGAGCACCAAGGGGCCGGCGGCGATGGACGTGTTATGGGCCGGCGTCTAGGTTTGTCCATGCGCGAGTTTGTCCATCCGCCGTATTGTGACCCCGAGCAGACAACAGGTAGCCACGACGGTGGTCAGGGCCCGCTGGACGCGTTTGCGTCGAACCAGTAGCCAGCGCGGGAAATGGGAACCTTGCCACCGCGGGCAGTGGTCATCGCAGTGATTTCTTTGCTCGCGTGACTTTGGTGGGTCTCTCGGAGAATCATGCGATGACCTTCACCCCTGGCCACGACTCGCCCGCCCCGAGCCTCAGATGCGACTCGTACACCACCTTGGTGGACACAACCCGCTCCACCCGCATCAGCTCGCAACCCTGTCGTCATCGTCGGACGTCCCGGAGCAACACGGGCTGACGTCTATTGACCGGCTCCGGTGCCGCCGGTGCCGCCGGCCCCGCCGTCGGAATTGCCTGTCGGTGCAGTGGAGCCACTATCGCCGCCTCCGCCGGTGTCGGTGCTGTTGTCTCCGCCGGAGCCGCCGTCTCCACCGTGTCCGCCGGCTCCGAAAGCTACGGCGGCGCCGCCGTCGCCGCCGGTACCACCATTGCCGCCGAGCACATCGCCGCTACCGCCTGTGCCGCCATTGCCACCGCCGCCACCGCGGGCATCGACATGTTGGGTGTGGCCCCCGGCGCCGCCGGTGCCGCCATTGCCGCCCACACTCTGGCCGTCGCCGCCATCCCCTCCGGTGCCGCCGTTGCCACCGTTGCCGATTTGGCCAGCGGTGTCGCCCGGGATGCCTCCTACGCCGCCGGTCCCGCCGTCGCCGCCGGTCGTGCCCACGTCGCTGCCGCCGTCGCCGCCCCTGCCGCCAATGCCGCCATCGCCACCCCAGCCGTTGTTGTGTATGAAGTCGCCGTTGCCACCAGTGCCGCCGGTGCCTCCGTCGCCGCCGTTGCCGCCGTTGCCGACCAGACCGCCGTTACCGCCATTGCCGCCCCAACCACCTGATCCGCCGTCCGTGGCGCTACTAAAGGTGCTGGCGTCGCTCCCGGTAGTGCCGTTGCCGCCGTTGCCGCCATTGCCGCCGGTGCCGCCGGTGGTGGGAGTGGCGCCTTGGGTGCCGGTGTCGCCGGGGGTGGAGCCGGCTCCGCCGGTGCCGGGGTCGCCGCCTGCGCCGGGGTCACCGCCGTCGCCGCCATCACCGCCGTCACCGAAGTTGCTGCTGGTGGTGACTCCGTGGCCGCCGTTGCCGCCGTCGCCGGCAGTGCCGCCCATGCCGCCGTCCCCACCAACACCGCCAGCACCCTGACTGCCGTCGTTACCGGAGTCGGCCAGGGCCATCCCGGCCGCGCCACCGTCACCGCCGGTACCACCGCTCCCACCCTGGCTACCGTCAGCGCCGGTACCACCGGTGCCGCCCCTCCCGCCGCCGGAATCACCGGCGGCACCGTCAGCGCCGGCCCCACCGACCCCGCCGACCCCGCCGGTACCACCGGCACCGCCGGTACCGCCGTCACCGCCGTCACCGGCATGAGATCCCCCGGCCCCGCCCGCACCACCGCTACCACCAACCCCGCCGGCGCCGCCGACCCCGCCAGTAGTGCCGTCGGCACCGGCATCGGTGGGCGTGGCACCGGCAACACCGGTGCCGCCGGCACCTCCGGCGCCACCGTCACCGCCGCGCCCGCCGTTACCGACCAGCCCGGCATCACCGCCTCGACCACCGGCAGCGCCGTCGCCACCACCATCGTCCTCGACGCCGGTGGCGCCCTGGGCGCCGTTGCCGCCGGCACCACCGTTGCCGCCGGTACCGGGCCCGAAGTCGCTGGCAGTAACACCTACCGCTGCGGTGGTGCCATCACCGTTGTCGCCGCCGTCGCCGCCGACTCCGCCGGCACCGGGGTCACCGCCGTGGCCGCCGGCACCGCCGACACCATCGTTGAATCCCCAGTCGCCGGCCGCACCGATGCCGCCATCGCCGGGGGCCCCGC
This sequence comes from Mycobacterium spongiae, assembly GCF_018278905.1. Lineage (NCBI taxonomy): Bacteria > Bacillati > Actinomycetota > Actinomycetes > Mycobacteriales > Mycobacteriaceae > Mycobacterium > Mycobacterium spongiae. Next base: position 4,435,255 of record NZ_CP046600.1, on the reverse strand, counting down.
CCAATCCGCCGTCACCGCCGACCCCACCAGCCCCGTGCGCGCCGGCCTGGCCCGCCGATGAGGCCCCGCCAACACCGCCGTCGCCACCAACGCCGCCGATCCCGCCGGCACCACCGTTGCCTCCAGTTCCGCCGACGCCGTCATCGACACCGGCCACACCGCCGGTACCGGTGGCCCCGATACCGCCGGCACCACCGACCCCGCCGGCGCCACCATTCCCGCCGTCGCCGCCGTTACCGGAATGGATTCCCCCGAGCCCGCCGGCCCCACCATTGCCGCCCGCGCCACCCGTGCCGCCGGTACCCCCGTCAGCCCCCGCAGTGGCAGCCGCGGTACCCACCACACCCACCGTGCCCTGGCCGCCGTTACCGCCGCGCCCGCCGTCACCAACCAGCCCGCCGTTACCACCTTGACCACCATGACCGCCGTCAGCACCACCAACAAGGGCCTCGCCGCCGTTACCACCGGCTCCGCCGTTCCCGCCGGTACCCGGCCCCACATCACCGCCATCGGCGCCACGAACACCGCCATGACCACCGGACCCGCCCGCAGCACCGGGATCACCACCAGCCCCGCCAACGCCAGGATCTCCCCCAATACCACCGTTGCCACCATGCCCAGCGGTCAAGCCGAAGGCGCCGTCACCGCCGTTGCCGCCGTCACCGGCAGCCCCACCCACACCGCCAGCACCGCCGGCACCGCCGTTGCCGGCGTTCCCGACTCCCCCGAATAGGCCGCCGACACCGCCTGCGCCACCGGCGCCGCCAGCCCCACCGTCACCGCCGATCCCACCGTCACCGCCGACCCCGCCTTCGGCACCGTCACCGCCGGCCGCCGTGATGCTTGCCACACCATGCCCGCCCACACCGCCATCGCCGCCAACCGCACCCACCCCACCCACACCGCCAACACCACCAACACCCCCGGCGCCGCCGCGACCGATCAGCACACCGCCGCGACCACCATTGCCACCCGCACCACCATCACCACCACCACCGCCGGCGGACCCCGTCCCGCCCTCGCCACCACCAACACCGGTTTCACCGTCAGCACCCGCATCGCCCGGCCTAATCCCAGCCTCCCCATCGGCACCCACACCGCCGGCTCCGCCAGCACCCCCCTGACCAATCACCCCGGCATCACCACCGGCGCCACCGGAACCGCCACCGGAACCGCCCACACCACCAGCACCACCATCACCGAACCACCCAGCACGACCGCCAGCGCCACCAGCCCCACCGCCGGCTCCACCCCCGCCGCCAGCACCACCATGACCCGCTAACCCGGCATTACCGCCGACACCACCCGCCGCGCCCGCCCCACCAACACCGCCGACACCGCCATCACCCAACAGCCATCCACTGTTTCCCCCGGCGCCACCGGCGCCACCGGCCGCGCCGGCTCCGGGCAAACCGCCTGCTCCGCCTGTTCCGCCGCTGCCGAAAAGCACCCCCCCGTTGCCCCCGGCGCCCCCGGCCGCACCGGCCCCACCAACACCGCCGACACCGCCGTCACCCCATAACCAGGCACCACCACCGATACCACCCCCACCGCCCGCACCCCCGGCACCGCCACCACCGCCACCACCCCACAACCACCCGCCAGTACCCCAGCACCCCCAGCGGCACCCGCACCGCCCGCACCGCCAACACCGCCACGCCCGATCAATCCCGCCGCGCCACCAGCACCCCCGGCCTGCCCAACCCCACCAGAACCGCCCGCACCACCATTGCCCCACAACAGGCCACCAGCCCCGCCGGCTTGCCCGCTGCCGGCCGCCCCATCGGCACCATGACCAATCAACGGACGCCCCAACCACGTCTGCACCGACGAATTGACCACACCTAACAAGCCCGCCTGCGCGCTGACCTCCGCCTCGGCATACGCTCCCGCGCCCGCCTTCAGCGTCTGCACAAACCGCTCCTGAAACGACCCGACCCGCGCACTCAACTCCTGATACTCGCGACCATGAGCACCGAACAACGCCGCAACCGCCGCCGATACCTCATCAGCGGCCGCCGGCACCATCTCCACCGTCGACGCCACCGCCGCATTAGCCGCACCCACCGCCGCGCCGATACGCGCCACATCCGCCGCCGCCACCACCACCAACTCCGGCGCCACCGTCAACAACATCGCATACCTCACTTCATAGGCAATCCAAAATCGTATACCTAAATAAATGACCACCGCCCAACCTATCCCCAAATCAGCACCACAACGGCACGATTTGCCGAAATCAACCGCGCCGCGCCAAGGACTACCCAATCCGGATAGACGAGGCCCGACACGCCCAGCGTTAACCCGGCAGAAACAGACTGACAGTGACCCAAGCATTCGAATCCGTGACGATCGACGTGGGTCGAAGCAGCAGTTCGCAACGCCAAAGGACAAGACATGGGCAGGTCGGGTCAAGCGACCTACGTTCGCTGGCGTGGCATTTCGGTGCCCACCGTAAGGCACTCAATTGGACATCGCGGCCCTGAAAACCGACATCCAACCGTGCCGGGACTGGAGTCGAGACCGCGAAACTATCGCTGCGGGTGCTAGGCACGCTGGAACATCGTCAAATACAACGTGTGCGTCAACGCCGAGACCGGTGCGGTGTGGTGGTCGGAGTGTTCGAGAGAGACGTACGCCGATGGCGACACGATTGGCTAAAGCCCACGGCTTGGACGCCGCCGCGACGTTGCGGCAAAGGGGCTGCCGGGTGAAAACCCGTCACACCTGCCGGCATGTGCAGGAGCTCGGCTGGGCCGACGAATCGAAATGCGGTAGTTGTTCGGCCACCCACCAGCCTGACGACAACGCCGTGATCGACCTCGCGCGGTGGGAGGAGCCATCCACCGCCGTCGGCCCCAGTTGGGCCGCCATAAAGCGTGGAGCCAACCATAATACCCGGCGTCGCCGGGGGGCTTGGCTGTGAAGCGCGAAAGGGAGGTAGCCGCAAAGCTGTCGAACAATCCCAAGGTGGCTTGCCAGTCCCGCGACCACCAAAGATCACTCATCCGCAGCGGTGGGAAGTTGCTCTCGCGCAGCATCGTTTGGGTCATCGTCAGTCTGTTTCTGCCGGGTTAACGCTGGGCGTGTCGGGCCTCGTCTATCCGGATTGGGTAGTCCTTGGCGCGGCGCGGTTGATTTCGGCAAATCGTGCCGTTGTGGTGCTGATTTGGGGATAGGTTGGGCGGTGGTCATTTATTTAGGTATACGATTTTGGATTGCCTATGAAGTGAGGTATGCGATGTTGTTGACGGTGGCGCCGGAGTTGGTGGTGGTGGCGGCGGCGGATGTGGCGCGTATCGGCGCGGCGGTGGGTGCGGCTAATGCGGCGGTGGCGTCGACGGTGGAGATGGTGCCGGCGGCCGCTGATGAGGTATCGGCGGCGGTTGCGGCGTTGTTCGGTGCTCATGGTCGCGAGTATCAGGAGTTGAGTGCGCGGGTCGGGTCGTTTCAGGAGCGGTTTGTGCAGACGCTGAAGGCGGGCGCGGGAGCGTATGCCGAGGCGGAGGTCAGCGCGCAGGCGGGCTTGTTAGGTGTGGTCAATTCGTCGGTGCAGACGTGGTTGGGGCGTCCGTTGATTGGTCATGGTGCCGATGGGGCGGCCGGCAGCGGGCAAGCCGGCGGGGCTGGTGGCCTGTTGTGGGGCAATGGTGGTGCGGGCGGTTCTGGTGGGGTTGGGCAGGCCGGGGGTGCTGGTGGCGCGGCGGGATTGATCGGGCGTGGCGGTGTTGGCGGTGCGGGCGGTGCGGGTGCCGCTGGGGGTGCTGGGGGTACTGGCGGGTGGTTGTGGGGTGGTGGCGGTGGTGGCGGTGCCGGGGGTGCGGGCGGTGGGGGTGGTATCGGTGGTGGTGCCTGGTTATGGGGTGACGGCGGTGTCGGCGGTGTTGGTGGGGCCGGTGCGGCCGGGGGCGCCGGGGGCAACGGGGGGGTGCTTTTCGGCAGCGGCGGAACAGGCGGAGCAGGCGGCGCCGTCGCAGCTGGCGTGGGTGGGGCTGGTGGCGCTGGCGGTCGTGCTGGGTGGTTCGGTGATGGTGGTGCTGGTGGTGTGGGCGGTTCCGGTGGCGGTTCCGGTGGCGCCGGTGGTGATGCCGGGGTGATTGGTCAGGGGGGTGCTGGCGGAGCCGGCGGTGTGGGTGCCGATGGGGAGGCTGGGATTAGGCCGGGCGATGCGGGTGCTGACGGTGAAACCGGTGTTGGTGGTGGCGAGGGCGGGACGGGGTCCGCCGGCGGTGGTGGTGGTGATGGTGGTGCGGGTGGCAATGGTGGTCGCGGCGGTGTGCTGATCGGTCGCGGCGGCGCCGGGGGTGTTGGTGGTGTTGGCGGTGTGGGTGGGGTGGGTGCGGTTGGCGGCGATGGCGGTGTGGGCGGGCATGGTGTGGCAAGCATCACGGCGGCCGGCGGTGACGGTGCCGAAGGCGGGGTCGGCGGTGACGGTGGGATCGGCGGTGACGGTGGGGCTGGCGGCGCCGGTGGCGCAGGCGGTGTCGGCGGCCTATTCGGGGGAGTCGGGAACGCCGGCAACGGCGGTGCCGGCGGTGCTGGCGGTGTGGGTGGGGCTGCCGGTGACGGCGGCAACGGCGGTGTGGGCGGCGCCGGGTTGACCGGAGGTACCGGCGGGACAGGTGGTATTGGGGGAGATCCTGGCGTTGGCGGGGCTGGTGGTGATCCCGGTGCTGCGGGCGGGTCCGGTGGTCATGGCGGTGTTCGTGGCGCCGATGGCGGTGATGTGGGGCCGGGTACCGGCGGGAACGGCGGAGCCGGTGGTAACGGCGGCGAGGCCCTTGTTGGTGGTGCTGACGGCGGTCATGGTGGTCAAGGTGGTAACGGCGGGCTGGTTGGTGACGGCGGGCGCGGCGGTAACGGCGGCCAGGGCACGGTGGGTGTGGTGGGTACCGCGGCTGCCACTGCGGGGGCTGACGGGGGTACCGGCGGCACGGGTGGCGCGGGCGGCAATGGTGGGGCCGGCGGGCTCGGGGGAATCCATTCCGGTAACGGCGGCGACGGCGGGAATGGTGGCGCCGGCGGGGTCGGTGGTGCCGGCGGTATCGGGGCCACCGGTACCGGCGGTGTGGCCGGTGTCGATGACGGCGTCGGCGGAACTGGAGGCAACGGTGGTGCCGGCGGGATCGGCGGCGTTGGTGGCGACGGCGGTGTTGGCGGGGCCTCATCGGCGGGCCAGGCCGGCGCGCACGGGGCTGGTGGGGTCGGCGGTGACGGCGGATTGGGCGGGGCCCCCGGCGATGGCGGCATCGGTGCGGCCGGCGACTGGGGATTCAACGATGGTGTCGGCGGTGCCGGCGGCCACGGCGGTGACCCCGGTGCCGGCGGAGTCGGCGGCGACGGCGGCGACAACGGTGATGGCACCACCGCAGCGGTAGGTGTTACTGCCAGCGACTTCGGGCCCGGTACCGGCGGCAACGGTGGTGCCGGCGGCAACGGCGCCCAGGGCGCCACCGGCGTCGAGGACGATGGTGGTGGCGACGGCGCTGCCGGTGGTCGAGGCGGTGATGCCGGGCTGGTCGGTAACGGCGGGCGCGGCGGTGACGGTGGCGCCGGAGGTGCCGGCGGCACCGGTGTTGCCGGTGCCACGCCCACCGATGCCGGTGCCGACGGCACTACTGGCGGGGTCGGCGGCGCCGGCGGGGTTGGTGGTAGCGGTGGTGCGGGCGGGGCCGGGGGATCTCATGCCGGTGACGGCGGTGACGGCGGTACCGGCGGTGCCGGTGGTACCGGCGGGGTCGGCGGGGTCGGTGGGGCCGGCGCTGACGGTGCCGCCGGTGATTCCGGCGGCGGGAGGGGCGGCACCGGTGGTACCGGCGCTGACGGTAGCCAGGGTGGGAGCGGTGGTACCGGCGGTGACGGTGGCGCGGCCGGGATGGCCCTGGCCGACTCCGGTAACGACGGCAGTCAGGGTGCTGGCGGTGTTGGTGGGGACGGCGGCATGGGCGGCACTGCCGGCGACGGCGGCAACGGCGGCCACGGAGTCACCACCAGCAGCAACTTCGGTGACGGCGGTGATGGCGGCGACGGCGGTGACCCCGGCGCAGGCGGCGACCCCGGCACCGGCGGAGCCGGCTCCACCCCCGGCGACACCGGCACCCAAGGCGCCACTCCCACCACCGGCGGCACCGGCGGCAATGGCGGCAACGGCGGCAATACCGCCCTCCCCGACAGGCCTGGCGGTTGGGGCGGCGACGGCGGCAACGGCGGTCTGGTCGGCAACGGCGGCAACGGCGGCAACGGCGGCTTCAGCGGCACCAACGTAGGCGACGGCGACGGCGGCAACGGCGGCGACGGCGGCGACGGCGGCAGCGGCGTGGGCACAGCTGGCGGCGACGGCGGCGACGGCGGTCGCGGCGGCGCCGGCCTGTTCGGGCCCGGCGGGACCGGCGGCGAGGGTGGCGACGGCGGCGACGGCCATAGCGTCGGCGGCAATGGCGGCACCGGCGGGACCGGCGGGCCCGGCGACATCGTCAACAGCGATTCCGGCGGCGACGGCGGCACCGGCGGCAACGGCGGCACCGGGCACGACCTTGGCGGGAACGGCGGTGACGGCGGCGACGGCGGCGACGGGGTCGTCGGCGGCACGGGCGGCGAGGGTGGCGACGGCGGCGACAACGGGATAGGCGGCACCGGTGGGCCGGGCCAACCTGGTTCCGAACCGGTCAATGTCAGCGATGGCGGCGATGGCGGCGCTGGTGGCATCGGAGCCGGTCAGTAGCAGCCGGCCCGCCCCGCCGAACTCTTCGCCGGCGAAGAGGGTGCCGAAGAGAGATTGCCGCATAGCCGAAAGCTAAATAATCTGTTGTGGGAGTTGCGGTTTCGCTGTGAGCGGGTGAATCAACGTATTACCCATACGGATCGAGCCGCAACGGCGCATCGTCACCTTCACCACCTTCCGCATACAACGCAAAAACGAGCGCCAAGAGGTTCAGAGAGCACCAACATACTGCGGCGATACCGAGGAGATAGCCAATGAGCGTTTCGCGCACCGGTGCCAGCAGCTGCTCGACAATCCCAGCCCTAGCGAGCGAGAAGTAATCGACGAAAGAGGCCAGGAGGATGAGATCGACGAACCGCCGCAATCGAGGAAGGTGAGCGCCAGGTGTGTTTCGGTTCTTGCGGTGCCGGGGGCGGCACGGTGACCTGCCCGTCGCTGTCGCCGCGATCCTCAGCCCATGCGTCGATGGCTTCTAGGGTGGAATCCCAGCCGAGGCGTCGATAGGCGATGAAGCGCTCTGCCCGATAAGTCTGGTTGGGAGTGGAGTGGTGCGGAAAGGCCTGGTCTTGCCGCTCGCATGCATTTGCGGGCAAGGCTCCACATGGTTCCGCTACCCGATTACACCCTCATATTCGCAAGGATTGCAGCTCATGGCGTAGATATGTCGTATGATAGTGACATGACTACGCCAAGCTCGGAACTTGGTGGCTTGCTCGACCGGGTCAATGACGCAACCAAGCAGTTGCAACGGTCCAAGACGGTTCCCGCCGAGGTTGCCAAGCTCATCGACAGCTTCGAGTCACTGAGCCCACTGAAAGCCGACCCCTACCTCACCACCGCCCTGTGGGAGGCGGCGTTTCGCGCGGATAAGGCACTGCGCCATGAAAACGCCAAGAGCCAGCGTCGTGATGTGCGCATGGCGCTGGAGCAATTCCGCCATGCCTTGCGTGACATCACCGAAAACCAGCCCTACAACGATCATGTGCCGGTGCGTGACGTGCTAGCCAGCACCGCCCAGATCCTGGCCGCCCCGCAGCCGACTCTGGCAAAGCTGCTCGGAGTGTCGGTTCGCCAGCTTCAGCGCTGGCTGGCCCATCAAGGCCGTGAGCCCACCGCAGAGGATGCCGCACGTATCCGAGCGGTTGGGCAAGTCGTCAACCAGCTACGGCACTCATTCACCGGCCCGGGAGTCGTGGCCTGGTTCTATCGCACGCACCCGGTGCTGGGCCGGCCGCCGATTGAGCTGCTCGATGACCCGCTGTGCGTCCCACAGGTGCTAGAGGCCGCGACCGCCGCTCGTGCCACGACGGCATGAAGCTGACGGTATTTCGGCACGCGGCATACGACTCGCCGTGGTGGGCCTTTCCCAGCTCGCGCAGTGGCCGCTACCACCGCGCGGGAAGCCACACCGTTCAGTACTGGTGTCTACATCCGTTGGGCCCGGCCGCTGAGATGCTTCGCCACAACGTGGGCCCCGCCGGCGATCCCGACGAGGTCATCTTGAATCTGTGGGCCGCAGTGCTCGATGTCGAGGATAAAGACTTGCTGCAAATCGACTTTGGCGACTGCGCCGAGAACAGGATAACACCCGATGAGCTCGTCGCAGACGACTACAGCTCGACGCAGGCACTGGCCGACGACATTCGAGCCAGGGGAGTGGCGGCGATGATCTCGCCCTCGGCCGCGCTACCCGGAAGCCATAACCTGATCGTGTTCGGCGCCCGAGTCCAACACCCCTATTTGCTGACACCGTTCACACCCGAAGAAATCCCCACCGGGCACCTCAGCGACGCAGCACGTTCGCCCGCCGAGGTCGCCCCACACGTCCGCTGGTTCGGCACCCCACACAAGGCCCTGGAGCAATGGAAGACCACCGGTGGCTACGACGTGTTCGACGATCCCATCGCAACGCGATGGTGACAACGCACAGAGAAGGGAATTCGCCAATGAACGAAAAGGGTACGCCCACACGCGCTGGGGAAGTCCGCCGGCAGACTGGGGCGGTCGCGACCGCGGTAAAGACCGACAACAGGCTGCGCTGGGAGGTGCGTCGCGAGCGCGACGGGTTGGTCCGCACTACGAAACATCTTGCACACACGAGCCATTGGCGCAAATCGTGACACTCTTCTACCCGGATTGCAGCAACAACAACTGGTCGTAGACACAGGCCACGATTGACTTCCTGCACCAGCTGGTTCCAGAAGGCTTTGGCGGCATGTGCCACAAAGTATCTGAGGGCAACTACTACGAGGACCCCTACTGGCCGACGGTGCAGCAATGATGCCAGTACAACAATCTCCCACTCATCGGCTACCACTACGTGACCACCGACAACGCCGCTTCGCAGGCTCAAACCTGGCACGGCAACAACGGCGGAAAGCGGGCGATGCTGCACTGGGAAGAAAACGGCGGCGACTTGTCGAACCTTAGCGCCGTAGTCGATGCGTTCAATGCTGCCGGGATTACCGTGCAGCTGGGCTACTACCCCAAGTGGTACTGGAGCCAACAGGGCGGCGGCAACCTTTCGGGCCTGGCCAACGCGCTAGTGTCGTCTGTTTACCCGGGCGGGACCGGCTACGCCTCAACCATCTACGCGAACTCTGGCGGCAATACCGGCGAAGGATGGGCCGCCTACGGGGGAACTACCCCGGCCGCACAGCAATTCACTAACAGCGCAGACATCGCAGGGCTCACCGTCGACTGCAACGCCTACCGAGGCACTGACATCACGGTCCTATTCGGCACCGCGCCCACAACGCCGGCCCAACAAACGGCCCCGGATGCTCTGCGCGAGCGACGTCAAGCCGCTGAGCCCGTTGTCGCCGAAGAAGAACCCGCCGGTACCACCGAACCCGGGGTACCAATACGGCCCAATCCGCCAACTCCGCTGGGACTGTACTGCACAAGTCATTCTGGCCGATGAAACTCCAGATTGGCGCGTGATCGCCGCGGCCCATGGCGGTGGTGCCGCGGGAGGCAACGGAACCAGTGGTGCCGCCGGGGACGGTGGCAGCGGTGGGCTCATCGGCCCCGCCGGCGGGGCCGGCGGCGCTGGCGGCGCTGGTGGTGGTAGTTGGTGGTGGTGGTAGTAGTAGTAGCGGCCTTTGGCTTTCCCAGGCTCGGTCGGCGGTGACGGCGGTCGCGGCGCGTGGATCGGTAACGGCGGTAACGGCGGCAGCGGCGGGGCCGGCGTCGACCCCGCGCCCGCCGGTGTCGGCGGCAACGCCCAGCTGATCGGCAATGCGGCAATGGCGGGTCCGGGTCCGGTGGTTTCCCGCCCGCGCCTGGTGGGGCCGGAGGCGGCGGTGGCCAATTGTTTGGTAACGCGAGTTCGCCCGGCCCACCCGGCTGAGAATGCCGATAACTCTGCGTTACGTCATCTCGAATCTGCCTCGTGCTGAGTCGGGTGCCCATACGCCGTTATGCCGTGCGCGCAACCGCCGTCGTCGTCAACGTGCCCTGGGCCGCCTCACCCCGGTCGAGTTCGGGACCATCTACACGGCCGCACAAGCGGCCTAGTTACGACACACCCCAAGTGTCAACCAACCTGGGGGCAGCCCCCGTCGAGTGCATCTTGAGCCCGCCTCCACCCTGTACATCGCCCTGTATATGAAATATTTGGTAGCGCGCGTGATGAAAGCCGTAGGCCAGTCACGACACCAGGGGTCGGCGATTCGGGTGCGTACTGGCCCCTCAGCGATGCCGGGAGATCGAGGCGTCGATCAGTGTGGAGATAGCCCGGCGAGCCGTGCAGTCAGGTAAGGAAGCGAGTTCCTCGCGTGCTTGCGCGGCAACCCCGGCGACCACATTCTTGGCATCGTCGATGCCCGATGAGGAACGCAACAGTGTGATCGCTTCGGCAGCGTGGTGACCGTCGACCGGATCCGCCAGCAACTCGCGCAGCCGGTTTGCGTCTGGTCCCTGCTCGCGGAGAGCGCAGAGCACGGGCACGCTTTCGACACCCCGAGGCAGGTATTCACTGGGTTGCATGTTGTATTCATTGTGGTCGCCGGCGATGGCCAGGATGTCATCGGAGACCTCAAATGCAGTGCCGACCAAGCGGCCCACACGCGAGAGGCGAGAGATCTCGTTCTCGGTCGCCCCGGCGAACGTTGCTCCGAGTTGCCCGGCCGCCGCGGTGATCGATCCGGTCTTCTCGTGTACCACCCGCAGGCGGTGTTCGAGCGCGTCGGCGTGACGCGCAGGGCCACAGGTCTCGCGCATCTGCCCCGTGACCATCTCGGTGAATGTGTCCGCGATAGTCCGGTAGGCGTCGGTGCCCAGCCGCGAGCTCAGCCGGGAGGCGATCGCGAACGCATGGTCGCCGGCGAGAATGGCGAGGTTATTGCTGTTGCGGTTGCTGGGTCTCGAAGTGTTACTGCACGTCATGGGCACATCGGCGACGCGGTTGTGATCATGCGCCGCCAGATGCATCAACTCCAGGGCTGCCCCGGCGACCGTGACCTGCCACGCGCCGGGATGAGCGCCGAAGTGTGCTGCAAGTACCGTGAGTACTGGCCTAAGGCGGGTGCCAGGGGTATCACTGTGATTCACCATGGCATGAAACATCTCTTCGCTCTGGTCGATCTCGTGGCGGATCAGCTCCGCGATTCGAGCCAGATCATTTCGGACAGTAGTGACGAATTCGGGGTCGCACAGCCTTCCCTTGGTGAGGAAGCTCATCGGTGTGGCCATGAATTCAACCTAGTATCCGGCTGTTCAGCGCAGCGTGAGGGTGACCGCCTGACCCAGGGCGGCACCGGCGACTGTATTTGCCACCCGGTGTGGCAATGCCACCAACACCACCCGATCGTCGTCGGTTGGCTGCATGTTCTGCTTGGCCGAGACGAGCACCACGATGGCCTCGGTGGCGAGGACCCGCGACGCCGTCGGCTTGTCCCTGGCCGGCGCGACCAGTACGTCCACGACGTCGCCGACCCGGACAAGATCGACCAGCGCGGTGTCGGCCAGATGCAGCGGCACGATGCGGGCGCCGGGCCCGGCTGTCGACTCGGCCAGCCGGCGCCCCAGCAGGCGGACATCGGTAAGCACCTCGCCACGGCGTGTCGGGCTGGCCAGTGTCGAACCGACTACCGCGGCCACGTTGGCTTGGCAGCCGTCGGGAAGTGTCGTTGCCAGGCGCGTTTCCACCCCGAGGTCGTCGGCCGTCAACGCAGTTCCGGGCTTTAGGTCGCGGGCGGCCACGACCACCTCGACCTGATCACCGTCCGGGTTCGACCGCACGGCCGTGACGCAGGCCAGCACGACCAGACCCGCGGCGGCGACGCGCCGGGCGAGGATGGTCCGCGTCCAGTCGGGGCGCAGCGATGTCGATATACGGCTGAGGATCGTCGGATTCAGTGATGATTCCCCCACGCCGCACACGGTAGGCCGCATGCGGTCGCGGCCGTGCCGGCCCGATGTCTGGCTGTGGATAACCTGCTAGCTCGAAGCGGCCGCGGTGGACGGCGCCGGGCTACTGCTGGATTTTTCGGTCGAGCTTGACGTCGTCCGCTCGGTTGACGCCTTGCTCTCACTTGACGCCTTGCTGTCATTCGACGTTGAGCCGTTGCCTGAGGATCCGTTGGGAGAACCGTTCGATGTCTTGGCTGACTCGCGGCTATCGGTGCGGTAGAAACCGCTGCCCTTGAACACGACCCCCACGGCGTTGAACAGCTTGCGCAGCCGACCGGAGCAGCGGTCGCACGTGGACAGCGCATCGTCAGTGAAGGCCTGCACAACGTCGAAGCGGTGGGCACACTCGGTACACGCGTAGCTGTAGGTGGGCACAGAAACCTCCGGAAATGTCAGGCCGTGTTAGCACTCTACCGTCTCAAGTGCTAGAACCGCCACGTGAGCTGGATCATTCCCGGTTCGGTAGTGCGATGAGGCCGCGCCGTGGCGTGAGCGCGTGAGACATCGCTACATCGTGTGGTTCGGACGGCAACTCGTCGATCAGCTCCTGGTCGCGCACTATCGCGACCACGCGTGCTTGCGGGTCCCTGCCGGCTAGCGAGCGATCGTAGAAGCCCGCGCCTCGGCCCAGCCGCGCACCCCGGCGATCGACCGCCAACGCCGGAACCAGCACCAGGCTGGCCTCGGCGATCGCCGACTCGGGCAGGTGGGGCATCGCCGGTTCGAGGAGGCCCCAGCGGCCCGGTACCAGTGCATGGGAACGGTACTCGCCCCACCGCAGCGGCAGCGGAACGTCGTCGTCCGTGGTCCGCGCTACCGGCAACAACACTCGCCGTGCTTGCGCGAGCAACACATTCAACATATCGATCGAGCCGGGCTCGGTACCCACCGGCACGTAAGCGCAGACTGTGCTGTCTCCGTTCACGACGTGCTCCAGATGTCTGCCCAGCATCTCGGCCTCGGCGACCCGGACGTCGTCGGCGACGCCACCGCGGGCGGCCAACAGTTTTGCCCGCAACCCGGCCTTGCTCGCGGGCTCCATGTCCTCAACCTTGACAGCTCCGGCCTTCGCGGCGCCACATTGACTCGGCAAATCCCGCGCTGCGGGTGCGGGTTATCGTGTGAACGATGTCTCGCCCAGAACAACCGATGCCGCATACGGCGATTGTCCCGGCAGCTGGCCTGGGAACGCGTTTCCTGCCGGCAACCAAGACGGTGCCGAAAGAGCTGCTGCCGGTCGTCGATACGCCCGGCATCGAGCTGGTCGCCGAAGAGGCCGCCGCGGCCGGCGCGGAGCGGCTGGTGATTGTCACGTCCGAGGGCAAGGACGGCGTTGTTGCGCACTTCGTCGAAGACCTGGTGCTTGAGGGCACGCTCGCCGCACGCGGCAAGAAGGCCATGCTGGCTAAGGTGCGCCGCGCCCCTGAGCTGATCAAAGTCGAATCGGTGGTGCAGGCGGAGCCGCTTGGCCTGGGCCACGCTATTGGCTGCGTAGAGCCCACGCTGGCGCCTGACGAGGACTCGGTCGCGGTGCTGCTGCCCGATGACTTGGTGTTGCCGGCGGGCGTGCTGGAGACGATGGCGAAGGTCCGCGCGCGCCTGGGCGGCACGGTGCTGTGCGCGATTGAGGTAGCACCCGAGGAGATCAGTGCCTACGGGGTCTTTGACGTCGAGCCTGTGCCTGACGCCGATGACCCCGATGTGCTGCTGGTCAAGGGCATGGTTGAAAAGCCCAGAACTGAAGATGCCCCATCGAGGTACGCGGCGGCCGGCCGGTATGTACTGGACCGCGCCATCTTCGATGCGTTGCGGCGCATCGACCGCGGTGCTGGCGGCGAAGTGCAGCTCACCGATGCGATCGCGCTGTTGATCACCGAAGGCCACCCGGTCCATGTCGTTGTGCACCGCGGATCCCGACACGACTTGGGAAATCCCGGAGGCTACCTCAAGGCTGCGGTTGACTTTGCATTGGATCGTGACGACTATGGCCCGGATTTGCGGCGATGGTTGGTGGCGCGATTGGGCCTGACGGAGCAGTAGTCGGGCGATCGGGCACAGTTCGCCCCACACGTGGCTCGACGGAAAGGCGCGCTGTGCGTTCTGTGGAGGAACAGCAGGCCCGGATATCGGCTGCCGCTGTGGCCCCGAGGCCGATACGTGTGGCCATTGCCGAAGCGCAGGCATTGATGTGTGCGGAGGAAGTGGTCACCGAACGTCCTTTGCCCGGTTTCGATCAAGCGGCGATCGACGGCTACGCGGTGCGCAGTGTCGATGTGGCGAGCGTCGGCGATGCTGGCGGCGTCGAAGTGCTTGCCGGCATCGACGGCAGCGAAGCCAATCACGATGCGCTGACCCTGCCGGTGATGGGGACCATCGAGGCCGGTGCCCGCACACCCAGCAGGCTGCAGCCCCATCAGGCTGTCCGGGTTCAGACTGGGGCGCCGCTGCCGGCCCTGGCCGACGCCGTGTTGCCGTTGCGGTGGACCGACGGCGGGATGAACCGCGTGCGTGTGCTGCGTGGCGCGCCGCCCGGTGCGTATGTGCGGCGCACCGGTGATGATGTGCAGCCGGGTGACATTGCGGTGCGTGCAGGGACGGTGATCGGCGCGGCCCAGGTGGGTCTGCTGGCGGCCGTCGGCCGTGAGCGGGTACTCGTGCACCCGCGTCCGCGTCTGTCGGTCATGGCCGTGGGCGGGGAGCTCGTCGACATCTCGCGGACCCCGGGCAACGGGCAGGTGTACGACGTGAATACCTATGCTTTAGCAGCCGCTGGCCGCGATGCCGGAGCTGAGGTGAACCGGGTCGGCATCGTCAGCAACAACCCCACCGAACTCGGCGAGATCGTCGAGGGTCAGATCGGTCGCTCCGAAGTCCTGGTGATCGCCGGCGGGGTCGGCGGCGCCGCGACGGAGGCAGTCAGGTCCGTGCTTTCCGAGCTCGGCGACTTGGAAGTCGTCCGCGTGGCCATGCATCCAGGATCCGTTCAGGGCTTCGGTCAGCTCGGCCCTGATGGTGTTCCGACATTCTTGTTACCGGCCAATCCGGTCAGCGCTCTGGTGGTCTTCGAGGTGATGGTCCGGCCGTTGATCCGGTTGTCGCTGGGCAAGAGGCACCCGATGCGCCGCGTCGTGCAGGCCCGCACCCTATCGCCGATTGCCTCGGTGGCCGGGCGCAAGGGTTACCTCCGTGGGCAGCTGATGCGTGATCAAGACAGTGGCGAGTACCTGGTGCAGGCTCTCGGCGGCGCCCCGGGGGCGTCATCGCACCTGCTGGCGACGCTCGCTGAGGCGAATTGTCTGGTTGTGGTTCCCACTGGTGCCGAGCAGATTCGTATTGGCGAGATCGTCGATGTCGCTTTCCTGGCTCAGCACGGCTGAGTGGGACGCCGGCAACTTCTCGTGAATCCGCGTCGCCATAGCTCTCGGCATCCGGGGTGGCCCGCGGGTGCCGGGCCGTTGCGGGTCGCGGCGGGTGTCATCCGGCTGCGGGCCGTGCGAATGCGCGACGGTGCGCAATGGAGCCGGATCCGATTGACCGACCGGGCATATCTGGAGCCGTGGGAGCCCAGCACCGACGGCGATTGGACGACCCGCCACTCGGTCGCTGCGTGGCCGGCGGTGTGTTCAGGCCTCCGTTCTGAGGCCCGCAAAGGCCGCATGTTGCCCTATGTGATCGAGCTCGACGGCCGATTTTGTGGCCAGTTGACCATCGGCAATGTCACCCATGGGGCACTGCGGTCGGCCTGGATCGGCTATTGGGTACCGAGCTCGGCGACCGGAGGCGGGGTGGCTACCGGTGCCTTGGCGCTGGGTCTCGACCACTGCTTCGGCCCTGTCAAGCTGCATCGTGTGGAGGCCACCGTGCGCCCAGAGAACGTGGCCAGCCGTGCCGTGCTAGCCAAAGTGGGGTTCCGCGAAGAGGGGCTGTTGCGGCGCTACCTCGAGGTCGATCGTGCCTGGCGAGACCACTTATTGGTGGCCATGACGGTCGAAGAGGTCTACGACTCCGTCACGGCCGCACTCGTTCGGGCTGGCCATGCTAGCTGGCCGTGACGGACCGGGGACGGCACCAAGCGACCGAGGCAAACGCTACGGGTAGCCCCGAGGCGCGATCCGCTGTCGCCCACGCCTGCTGCCAACCCGACCAGATCCCCACGAAATCTGTGGCTATCGCGACACGTGTGGCGTGTGGTGCTTGTGGGAGGCAAATTACAGGTGTGTAATTGTGACGTGGCCGCTACCTCGGCCAAGATGTCCCTCGCGGGGAAAGGAGCAGGTCACCATGCCAAGCATCCCGCAATCGTTGTTGTGGATTTCACTCGTGGTGCTCTGGCTGTTCGTGCTGGTCCCCATGCTGATCAGCAAACGCGACGCGGTGCGGCGCACCAGTGATGTCGCGTTGGCCACCCGGGTGCTCAATGGCGGGGCCGGTGCCCGCCTGCTCAAGCGTGGTGGTCCGGCCACGGGCCATCGCAGCGACCCCGACTGGAAACCCGACGAACCCTGGCGTCACGAACCGGTTGATGAGGAGCTCGATGATGACGATGTGGCGGACGGCCAAGACGAGGAACGGGAGCAGGACCCGGACCAGGGACAAGACGCCCATGAGAAGCGCCGAGGCGACGTCAGCGTCATGACGTTTGCCGGACGCCAGACCGCTGGGGACGATGAGCCGGACTACCTCGACGTTGACGTTGTCGATGAGGATTCCGGAGCCCTTCCGGCGGGAGCCAGTGCGCGCGGGGCTGAGCCGGGGGTGCTCGCGGTCGATGGCGCGATCGGCGAAGCCGAGGTGGAGGCCGACGACGTTGAGGCCGAAGGCGACTATGAGGCCGACGACGGGACGCGCCACCGAGCCGATCTGGAACGCGACCACGACAGGGCCGCCGACGAATACGAGTACGAATACGTGGAGGATTCGTCCGGCTTGGAGCCCGACGAGGACGATCCACAACACGACTACGACGCATCGCCGACGGTCGCGATGGGTAGCTCGAGACGGCGCCGGTTCGACACGTCGACTGCGGCTGCCGTCAGTGCCCGCAAGTACGCCTTCAGAAAGCGCGTATTGATGGTCATGGCGGCGGTGCTTGTCGGGTCGGCGGTTGCGGCGTTTGAAATCACGCCGAGCGCATGGTGGATATGCGGCATCGCCACCGCGGTGACGGTGCTCTACCTGGGGTATCTGCGCCGGCAGACCCGGATCGAGGCGAAGGTACGTCGCCGCCGGGCGCAACGGATGGCGCGTTCACGCCTCGGCGTCGAGAACACCCATGACCGCGCATACGACGTCGTGCCGGAGCGGCTACGGCGCCCGGGCGCGGTGGTTCTCGAAATCGACGACGAGGACCCTGCCTTCGCGCATCTGGACTATGCGACGCCCGGGCGGTCCTACGGCTGGCCCCGGGACCTACCTCGCGCCGTCGGTCAGTAGAAGGGCTCGCGGTTCGGCCCTCGCGGTTCGGTCATTGCCATCGCGGCTGGTAGCCTGCAACCGATCAGGGGCTATGGCGCAGTTGGTAGCGCGACTCGTTCGCATCGAGTAGGTCAGGGGTTCGAATCCCCTTAGCTCCACCAGATTACGAACCAAAACAGCTGGTCAGAGGCTTAGCGTTCAACCCGTCGAATCACATCAACATTGGCATCAACACCCGCGCCGGCTCGTGGTGTCGGCGCGGCCTCTATCCGTGGGCGCCGGCGCAAGCTTGGTAGCCCTCGCCGGGTGAATTGCGGTGGCGACTGCTGTGATTCGCAAGCCGAACGGGAGCCGCTACCGTGACGCCATGCCGATAGCGCCCATTAACGGCCAGCAGATCCACTACACCGACAGCGGCGGCGATGGGGCGGCGGTGATCGCGACGCATGCGTTCTTGATGGATATCGTGACGCTTGAACCCTTGACGGCACGGCTCGTAGAAGCTGGTTACCGCGTGGTGGCGTTCGACTTTCGCGGGCACGGCCAAACCGTGTATGACAAGTCCCCTCACACCTACCTCGACGTCGCCGCCGACGCACTGGGCTTAGCAGACCATCTCGGCA
Source organism: Mycobacterium spongiae (assembly GCF_018278905.1). Lineage (NCBI taxonomy): Bacteria > Bacillati > Actinomycetota > Actinomycetes > Mycobacteriales > Mycobacteriaceae > Mycobacterium > Mycobacterium spongiae. The sequence continues at coordinate 4,417,081 of NZ_CP046600.1, read as the reverse complement.
TTGGGAGCTTCACGTTCCTGGCAGAGGGAATAGGTGGCATCGTGGCGATGCGCACCGCGATGTGCGCACCGGAGAGGGTGTCGCGGCTGGTCCTGCTTGGTCCAAGTGCAGACGCTGCGCCGGAAGGTGAGAACGCTGCCCTCGATGAGGGCATGGCAGTGTGGTGCAGTGTCGGGCCAGACCCGGTCCTATACGGTCACTTCGCGAAGTACGGCACCGCTAACGCAGAGGATGCGGACGCCCTGATGGAGCGGTGGCGTAACAGCGCGTGGAGCGACTTCTGGCCGGCAGCAGACACCGTAGCCGCCCGTCCACGCTTCGTTGATGAGCTGTCGTCAATTAGGTGCCCAGCATTGGTGGTTCACCACAAACGCGACTTTCTCCTCCCGGTTATGGCGGGGCGTGAAGTTGCCGACAGTCTGGGTGGACCAACAACGTTTGTGCCCATGGGGACCGGTGCGCATTCCATCACAATGGCCTTCGACCCGCAGGTCGGTGACATAGTGCTGGAATGGCTAGCCACGGAGCACTGACGGCACCCCAATGAGGAGATTTCCGGGGTGGTCGAGGAATTGTAATGAGTCCAGCTGCTGCAGCAATTCGACGTTCTTGGGATCCGTCGCGGAGCTTAACCGCAGCCAGCCCATGCACCTGGCCGGGGGCTTTCGTCATTTTCTCTTGTTGGCGGCCAATGCCTTTCTCTTGGGGGCAGCTTTCTTGCCGGTAGTGGTCGAGCGTCGCGGCCGCCGCTGGCCGGTCTTTCGCGACCCGCTGACTCCTTGCTTACCGAACCGCTGATACGCAGCCTGCCGGCTCGTGCCGAGTGCGACGCCGATGGCGTCCCAGGTATCGCCGGCCTCGCGCGCGGCGGCCACCGCGGCGGTCAGCTCGCCGTCGGCGGCCTCAAGCGCTTCGGCCGCGGCGATGATTCGCCGGATATGCGTGGCATCACGCGCCGGACCCTCGGGCTCGACGCTATCGAGCCACTCGTCAATGTTCTTCGCCATCGTCATCACCACCTGACTGCAGGTACCTGTAGACCTTGGGCCGCAGGTTGTCCGGGTGGATGATCCGCTGCGGCTGGGGCCGATCACGAGCATGCGGAGTTCGCCGTCGAATTCCAGCAGCTCGTAGCGCAATTGGTTACGCCAGGCGTGGAGCATGTCGGCGTCCGCGATGTCGTGCTTGCGGGCGCTTTCTCTGATCTCTACATGTAAAGGATCCCTTTACAACCTCTAGGTCCTCAAGGTTGGGTTTACAACCCGCACCGCAACGATGTTATGAGGTCCCGGGCAGTACGCACTGACGGCGGCGAACACGACGTCCGCCGCATCAATCAGCCGCATCGTCGGGTTGCTGGACATGTACGCATTGGCCACTTCCGTTCCTGGGCGATCTTGTCTGATCAGGACACACATGAGCTTGCCGTCGGCACTAGCTGGGTTCGGATCGGTGATCGTCAGCCCATAGCTCTTGAGGGTGGCTATGGAGGTGGCGTCCCTGTTCGGGCCTGCCGCTACAGGCGACCTGGCCGGCGGCGGCTTAAGGCGCTCGGCAGTATTTGGCGGCGCCGCCACAGTCGGGGAATGCGCCTGGCGGCGCGGGTGTCGGCGCCGGCGTGCGCACCGACGCGGATTCGCCGTTGTCGGCCGGAGGCTCCTGGTAGTCCCGGGCGACCGGCCAACTACTGTGCCAAACCACAACCGCCCCGGCCGCCGCAATACAGACCGCGACAGCGCCAAGGCAGTTCGACACGTGGCGCGCCACGATCGAGGTCAGGGATCATCGCGAGAGTGGTCGGCCGACCATGCAAGCTCCGTGGCGGCCTCAGTGCGGACCTCGGCCGGCACGATCGTTGTGTCTTCGCCGACCGTGGCGCCGGCCGCGGTCTCCTCCGAGCTGACGTCATTGACGCCCATGGCAAGCAACCCCAGTCCGGTGTTGAAGAGATCAACATACCTTGGCGTTTACCCAGGTAGCTTCGCGTATTTTTGTGTACTTCCACGATGTTTTTTCGCAGTTCAACTGGTGTTTTAGCCCGTTTTTGTGGGGTTGAATCCGCTTAGCTCCACGAGGCTGCGCTAGATGACCGTCCCGTCCTGGCCGGTAGCGCCGTCCTGGGTGCCGCCGAGCCCGGCCGGGCCGCCGGCCCCGCCGGTGCCTGCGTTCGCGGTTCCGGTTCCGCCGCCGATCACAGCCGCATCGCCGCCGGTGCCACCGTCACCGCCGTTGCTCATGAGTCCGCCGGTGCCGCCGGCGCCGCCGTTACCGCCGGTGGCATTGCCATCGAAGGTCTCCGCACTCCCGCCGGTGCCGCCTGCCCCGCCGGTGCCGATGCCGATCGCGTTGCCGCCGCTACCGCCGTTACCGCCGGCGGCTGTGTCGGCGAACCCAGCCTGGCCGCCCATCCCGCCTTCGCCGGGATTGCCCATGAACGCGTTGCCGCCGCTCCCACCGGTCCCGCCTTGCGTGCTGCCGGAGTTTGTTTGACCAAAGCCGCCGGTGCCGCCGTCGCCAGCGGTCCCGATGATCGCGAAGCCACCGGTGCCGCCAGCGCCGCCGGTGGCGGTGGTGCCGGTGATGAAGCTGCTCGCTTCACCGCCTAGCCCCCCATGGCCGGCGTCGCCGTTGAAGCTAAATCCGCCAGCGCCGCCCCTACCCCCCGTGGCGTTTCCGTTGGTTGACGAGGCCGAGCCACCGTCGCCTCCGAAACCCGCGTCTCCACCGAACAGACCGCCGTGGCCGCCGGCGGCGCCCGCCGTCCCGGTGATGTCATTGGCCCCTGGCTCGGGGGAGTTCATACCGTTGCCGCTTCGCCCCGCGTCGCCGCCGGTGCCGCCATTGCCGAAGGCAATGGTGTTGCCGCCCGCCCCGCCGGCGCCGCCCCGCCCCACGCTATTGGTCGACGTTCCTTCACCACCGCGGCCGCCACCGCCCGCGTCGCCATAAAATGCCGCGCCACCGGCACCACCGGCGCCCCCGGTGGCGTTCCCGTTTGCTGAGTTGGCCGTGCCGCCGGTGCCGCCGGTGCCGCCGTCGCCGCCGAGCAGTCCGCCGTGGCCGCCGCGGCCCCCCGCGAACCCGGTGGCGTCATTGGCTCCGGGCTCTGCCGAATTCAGGTTGTTGATGGCACCACCGCTACCGTCGCCATTTCCGCCGTTGCCGAATAGCAGCACGTCGCCGCCGGAACCGCCGGCACCGCCCAGGGCCAGCCCGTTCGCGGCGGCGGCGGCGTTCGCGCCGAAGCCGCCGCGCCCACCATCGCCGATGCTGGCGCTGCCGCCGGACCCGCCGTCACCGCTGGTGGCATTGCCATTGAATGATTGGGCGAATCCGCCGCCGCCGCCATGGCCGCCGTTGCCGCCAAGCCAGCCTCCGTGCCCACCGTTGCCGCCGGATCCGCTAAACGCATCTGCCGATCCCATACCGTCATTGAGGAAAGTGTTCAAATCGCCGCCGCCGCTGCCTCCCGCACCGCCATTGCCGTACAACCACCCGCCATTGCCGCCGTTGCCGCCATTGCCGGCCGGGGATGTCTGCGCCCCGCCGGCGTACTGTGCGGCAGCGCCGTCGGCGCCGTTGCCGCCGTTGCCGAACAGGAACCCGCCACTGCCGCCGTGGCCGCCACTGCCATCGAGGTTACTGGCGCCGTCGCCGCCGTTGCCGAATAACCACCCGCCCGGGGACCCGTTCTGCCCCGTTCCGGGAGTGCCGTCGGCGCCGTCGCCAACCAGCGGACGCCCCGTCAGTTCAAGGGTTTGCGCATTGATCCCGGCCAGGAAATCGTTGACCGCCGACCGCACCGAGCCGGCCAACACCGCCGCCTCGGCCGCCTCGGCACCGCTATAGGCGCCTGCGCTTGCCGATAGGGCCTGCACGAATTGGGCATGAAACAGCGTCGCTTGGGCACCGGCAGCCTGATAAGCCTGGCCGTGCGCGGAAAACACCGCTGCGATCGCCGCCGATACCTCGTCGGCGCCCGCGGCCAGCACTTCGGTGGTGGCCGCGGCGGCGGTGGTGTTCGCCGCACCAACGACGTCACCCAGACCACTTAGCTCACCGGCCGCGCCTACCACGGCCTGCGGGGCCACACTCAGCAACGTCATCGCACACCTTCCAAGATTCTTGAGTGGGGCACGTGTTTCGACGGCATCGGCGCACCCCGGGAGACGATGGACAGCATCCTAGCGTCGTTGCATTGGGTGTCGCGGCTATTTCGGGCTCATGGCATCTTGGCGGCCACGGCGTCCTCGGCCAGCGAGCCGACCAAGCGACCGACAGCCGAGGTGACGACCTGTCTTCATCGCCCGATCATCGTGGCTGCTCACCGCTGCGCTGCGGCGATCCGAGCGAAAACACAGCGGGCACCACGGGTTTGGTCGCGTAAGTACGTGCAGCAGACGACACGGTCAGAACGAATCGGGGCGGTCGGCCTTCGTGGCCTTGGGCGGCCTCGGCGAAGCGCTGGGCTCGCTGCAGCTCGGTCATGAACTTTGCACTGGAGCCGGGTGCTACCTCGTGCGGAACCTCGCTCCCGCCGATCGGTGGATCGATGGGCAGCAGTGACGTGCCGCCGGGATCAGCGCGGATCGCCCACCCGGTGACGTGGAAGGGGGCCGTTCCGGCGTTGGCGACCTCGACGCCGACGACGAACCGGTCCGACGACAGTTTTGCCGCGGCGTCGGCTAAGGCCGAGCGAACGTCGGTACCGGCCTCGTTGGTCACCAGCCCGTCGGATGTCAGTAGACCGACGATCGGCGTCAGCCGCGGCCGTGCCCTCCGTCGCAGCAACCTGACCACCTGCCAGGCGAGCGATGCCGCCGCGAGCACGGTTGCGACGACGCCAAGGACAAAGGCGGCGATCGTCATCGCACGCCCAAGCTGTCGACCATGATGGAAGAACACTAGCGGTTCATGCTGGCGTCCAGACGTCGGCTCACCGTCGTCATCACGTGGCCTTCATGCTAGCGCGTTTCGTGGTGATGGCGTGGCTGTATTGAGGGGCAACCAAGCCTGGTACGCAAGTGTAAAACACTGTGGCGGAAGGGATCCGGCGCGCCGCCTGATGGGGAACCAAGATTCACCTGAAGATTTGCTAAGACAGGCGTGGCGCGCGTCGATACTTGATCGGCGCACTCCTAGTGTCGGAGCATGAGCACCAAGTACTACCTGCAGAAGGTACCCGTCGAATCCGTCCGTCCGGGCTTCTCGCTGGCAGTCCGCGATGACGGCGAGTACCGGCTGTTTCAGGTCGACTGCACGCAGATGTCCCAGCGAACCGGCCGACCCGTCATGATCAAGCTCACCTCGGAGCCGGTCAAGCACCATGATCAATGGATCGTGGAGTATGAGGCGGGTACGCCGGTGGTTCGGCTCCTCGGCATTTGCGAGGCCGCATCGTAGCGCGTGTCCGAACTCTCTCCGGGCCTTGGCCTGCGAACGTCGAAACAACCATCGGCGTTTCATGTTTCGGCGCCGAGGGATTGCAGCTGGCGGGTGTGGCCCCGTCGGCGTTCTTGCCGCCGCGGCACCCGGCGCCATAGCCTGTGCCGGACCGCGAATTGCGCTGGACACTGCGGCGGATTGGACACCGATGGCCGAATTAAGCGGTGCGGGGGCCGAAGATCTCGCCGGAATGGACATCTTCGAGGGCTGCTCGGCGCAGGAGCTGGTGTCGTTGGCGGCTGGGGTTGTGCCGCTTCGCGCGACGGCGGGTCAGGTCTTGATGCAGCAGGGCGAGCAACCCGTTTCGTTCCTTCTGGTCTCGTCGGGCAGCGCCGAGGTCACCCACATTGGTGACGATGGCGTAACGATCGTCGAACAAGTATCGCCGGGCATGATCGTCGGAGAAATTGCGCTGCTGCGCGGCATTCCGCGAACCGCGACTGTGACCGCAATCGAGCCATTGACGGGATGGATGGGTGGCAGCGACGCCTTTGCGCGGATGGCCGGAATACCTGGAATTATGGAACGGCTGGTGCGCACGGCCCGACAACGCCTCGCCGCGTTTGTCACGCCGATACCCTTGCGGCTTCGCGACGGAAGCCAGCTGATGCTGCGCCCGGTCCTTCCCGGCGATAGCGAACGCACAGTTCGCGGGCACGTCCAATTCTCCAGCGAGACGATCTATCGCCGGTTCATGTCAGCTCGGGTTCCCAGCCCGGAGCTGATGCACTACCTCGCCGAGGTCGACTACGTCGACCACTTCGTTTGGGTGGTGATCGATTCGGGGGCCCCGGTGGCCGAGGCCCGCTTCGTGCGCGATGAGTCTGACCCGACGCTGGCCGAGATCGCCTTCACGGTCGCCGACGCGTACCAGGGCCGGGGGATCGGAAGCTTCCTGATCGGTGCGTTGTCGGTCGCCGCGCGGGTCGGTGGCGTCGAAAGGTTTTCCGCGCGGATGCTTTCCGACAACCTGCCGATGCGCACGATCATGGACCGCCATGGCGCGGCCTGGGAGCGTGAGGACGACGGGGTCATTACCACAGTGATCGATGTGCCGGGCGAACGCGACGTGGGCCTAAAGCGCGAAACGGCGGATCAGATCAAGCGAGTCGCGCGGCAGGTCATCGAGGCTGTCGGCTGACATCGCCTGGTCGGGAGAAAGTCTCAGGACAGTGTCCGCGGCTGGCGAACCAACCCGTCACGTGGGCGATCAGCGGCCCGCGCCTGCGGTCGTCGCGCTACCCGAAGCGCGCCCGCCGTGATATGAACGGGCATGCGGCCGGTGTGGATTGCTGCGCTAGCGATCCCAATCGTGGCGCTGCTAGCGGCCGCATGCAGTCAGCAGCCGCCGCCTGGGCCGGCGCCCACTGCACAGTCACCGGCTGCCCATTCCGGCGTCGTTAACCCCGACAACATCAGACGGGTCGGTCGCGAACTGCCGCCCGGTTACGAGGTAAGTAGCGTCCCACGCGCGGACACGCCAAGCGTGATCTGGGGGCTGGGAGCCGCGACAGCCCATCTGCAGGCGAAGCCGCCGCAGTGCATGAGCCTCGCTGATCCGGCCGGCAGAAGCGACCGGGCCGCTCAGGGAATTTCCGGCTCAGGTGCCGGCGGCATCGTCGACGCGGTAGTGGTCGTCGTGTCGCCGGCCCCCGTTGACCTGGACCACGAGGCCGTTGCGGCCTGCGGGCACTGGACCGTGACCGGGGGGCGGACGACCGCGCACGTCGGTCTCAGCGAGGCGCCAGCCATCGACGGGGCCGAAACCCTAGGCATGGTGGCCGATATCCGGACCTCCGTCGAGTCCGGCACCGAAATCGAATCGCGGACATACACATTCGTGGCCTATCTAGGCGGCGCGTACGCATTCACGGCGCTCACCACCGACCCCGGATCGATGCATCCACCGCTGGCACCGCAGTTCGCTGCTGATCTCCTTGTCAAAACGGTGGCGACGCTACGAAGCTGAGTGGCCGCGTTGGGTACATTGGCCACAATGCGCAAGGTGTTGCTCGCAGTAGGTTCCATCGGATGGCTGGTCGGCTGCTCATCAGGCGCCAATTCCGCAGCGACAGGCGACATCGCCAAGATCGCTGACCTGAAATCGAGCTTTGGGCCCGAGTTCACCGTCACCGACGTTGCCCCCGGGGCCATCGATCCCAAGTTCTTCTCCGCGCGCACGCTACCCAAGGGGCTGACGTTCGATCCGGCGGATTGCGCGAAGGTGGCCGCGGGGCCGGAGCTGCCGAACGGGCTACAGGGAAATATGGCGGCCGTCTCGGCCGAAGGTAACGGCAATAGGTTCGTCGTGATCGCGATGGAGACTTCCGAGCCACTACCCCCCAACGACCCGGGGAAGGACTGCACCAAGGTCGCATTTTCCGGCGCACAGCTGCGGGGCGGAATCGAGGTCGTTGAGGCGCCGCGCATTGAAGGGACCCAGACTTTGGGCGTGCACCGTGTGCTGCAGGCGGTCGTCGGCGGGTCGGCCCGTACCGGCGAACTCTATGACTACTCTGCGCAGTTCGGCGACTATCAGGTGAATGTCATCGCCAATCCGCTGGTGATCCCCGGCCAGCCGGTCGCGAAGGTCGACACAGAGCGTGCTCGCGACCTATTGGTCAAGGCGGTGACGTTGGTCCGGAGTTGATAGCTACCGCACGTCGCGCGGCCGGAATTGGATACTGACGCGCGGACCTGCGGGTGCCGTCGTCTTGGGAACCGCATGCTCCCACGTGCGTTGACAGGATCCGCCCATGACCAGCAGATCGCCATGCGCCAAGGGCAGTCGCAACGACCGGCCGCCGCCGCGCCGGCGCATGGCGAAGACTCGGGTGGCGCCCAGGCTGACGATCGCGACCATCGTGTCCTCGGTCTTGCTCCGACCGATGGTGTCGCCGTGCCACGCGACGCTGTCGGAACCGTTGCGGTAGCAACACAATCCAATCGTGGTGAACGGCTCTCCCAGCTCGCCCCCGTAGATGTCGTTGAGGCGTCGGCGCAGCCGCGCGAGCTGCGGATGCGGTGGATCGTCGACGGTCAGGTCGAAGAAACTGACCAGCCGAGGGACGTCGACCACGCGGTCGTACATCTGGCGGCGTTCGGCTCGCCAGGGTACGTTCGCCAGCAGCGTGCCGAGCAGGCCTTCAGTGTCTGTTTCACAGCCGGCTAGCCAGCCCGAGCGGATGTCGACGAAGGCGCCGTCGCCGAGTTGCCTGCGCTCATTGTGCTCGAATAGCGAGCCCTGAATCGCGATCGCCACGGACTGAAGTTTATCGCACATCCGTTCGATGACGGGGCGTACGGCGCGTCAGTCGACACCGGCACGGCTACCGTTTGAGCTGTGGCTGTCGAGTTGGGGTCCAATTCCGAGGTGGGTGCGCTGCGCGTTGCCATCCTGCACCGCCCGGGCGCGGAGTTGCGCCGGCTCACGCCGCGAAACAATGACCAGCTGTTGTTCGACGGGCTGCCTTGGGTATCCCGCGCACAAGATGAGCATGATGCGTTCACCGAGCTGCTGCGGTCGCGCGGCGTCGAGGTGCTCCTGCTGTCCGAGCTGCTCGTCGAGGCGTTGCAGCACAGCGGGGCTGCCCGGATGCAGGCGGTGGCTGCGGCCGTCGACGCGCCCCGGCTCGGACTGCCGTTAGCGCAGGAGCTTTCGGCCTATCTGCGCAGTGTCGACCCGGTCCGGCTGGCACATGTGCTTACCGCCGGCATGACCTTCAACGAGCTCCCGCGGGAGACCCGGACCGCGGTGTCGTTGGTGCTTCGCATGCACCATGGTGGGGATTTCGTCATCGAGCCGTTGCCGAACCTGGTGTTCACCCGGGACTCGTCGATATGGATCGGGCCGCGCGTCGTGATCCCGTCGCTGGCGCTGCGGGCCCGGGTTCGAGAAGCGTCGCTGACCGACCTCATCTACGCCCATCACCCCCGATTCACCGGGGTGCGGCGCGCCTACGAATCGCGCACCGCCCCGGTCGAGGGTGGTGACGTGCTGCTGTTGGCTCCGGGAGTGGTCGCCGTCGGAGTAGGGGAGCGGACCACCCCTGCCGGCGCGGAAGCATTGGCGCGCAGCCTTTTCGACGACGACCTTGCACACACGGTACTCGCTGTGCCGATAGCCCAGAACCGAGCGCAGATGCACTTGGACACGGTATGCACCATGGTCGATACCGACACGGTCGTGATGTACGCCCACGTTGTCGACAGGCTCTCGGCGTTCACCATCAAGCGCACGCCCGACGGCGTAACCATCAGCGATTCGGCTCCCTTCCCCGAAGCCGCCGCGAAGGCAATGGGCATCGACAAGTTGCGTGTCATCCATACCGGACTCGACCCCGTCGTCGCCGAACGCGAACAGTGGGACGACGGCAACAACACGTTGGCGCTGGCGCCCGGTGTGGTCGTTGCCTATGAGCGCAACGTGCAGAGCAACGCCCGCCTCGAAGAAGCGGGGATCGAGGTGCTCGCCATCGCGGGCTCCGAACTGGGTACCGGCCGTGGCGGCCCGCGCTGCATGTGCTGTCCGGCCGCGCGCGATCCGTTGTCCTAACGTCGAGATTTCCTACCGTGGTCGTGGCGGATGCCGCCGGTGCAGGGCTTCGCGTGTCCGTCGGTAGCACAGCTCTCACGGCACTCTCGGCGCCTCAGCGACGGTCATCGCCAGCTGGGCAGCCACATCTCCATGTTCCAGGTCTGTTGTGAGATCGGCAGACCGGTGAGCACCGGAAACAGCCACGCGAAGTTCGTGGCCACCAAAGCCACATAACAGGAGACGACGATTAGCCCGAGCGTGCGCCGCTCATAGCCCTGAACTGGGTGATAGAGGATGTCGCCCAGAATCAGCGCGATGGCCATCACCAGGAACGGCGCCATTGTCGCCGCGTAAAAGAAGTACATCTGCCGGTCGATGTCGGCGAACCATGGCAGCCAGCCGGCGCAGTAGCCAACCAAAACAGCCGCGTAGCGCCAGTCCCGTCGAACAAGCATCCGCCAGGCGGCGTACGCGAGGACCAACACCGCCAGCCACCACATGGCGGGTGTGCCGACCAACATCACAGCCTTGACGCACGAGTGCGCGCCACAGCCGGGAACATCCTGCTGGTCGATGGCATACAGCACCGGCCGTAACGACATCGGCCAGCTCCAGGGTTTCGATTCCCACGGGTGGTGGTTGCCCGCGGCGTTGGTCAGGCCCGCATGGAAGTGGAAAGCCTTCGCCGTGTAGTGCCACAGCGATCGAATGGCGTCGGGCAGGGGGACGACGCTGTCGGCTCCGATCGAGCGGCCCACCTCATGGCGGTCAATCGCTGTCTCTGACGCAAACCAGGGCGCATAGCTGGCCAGATACACGGCGAACGGGATCAGCACCAGCGCATATCCGGCGGGCACCAGGTCGCGCCGCACAGTCCCCAGCCACGGTCTGGGCGCCTGGTACTGGCGCCGAGCCGCCACGTCGAACGCCAGCGACATCGCAGTGAAGAACAGCACGAAGTACAGGCCGGACCATTTGGTCGCGCACGCCAACCCGAGTAGCACCCCGGCCCCGAATCGCCACCAGCGCACTCCCAGCCGCGCGCCCCACACGGTATCGGCACTGCGGCCCTCCAGGAACGCGATGTGCATCCGTTCCCGGACTTGATCCCGGTCGACCATCAGCGCACCGAACGCGGCTACCACGAAAAACGTCAGAAAGCCGTCGAGCAACGCGGTCCGCGCGGTGACAAAGCTGACGCCGTCGCAGATGATGAGCAAGCCGGCGATCGCGCCGACCAATGTGGACCGGCTGATCCGCCGGACGATCCGCACCACCAGCGCCACCAGGACAACGCCCAGCAGAGCCCCGGTGAACCGCCAACCGAACCCGTTGTAGCCGAACACGGCTTCGCCGACCGCGATCAGCTGTTTACCGACCGGGGGGTGGACGACCAGGCCGAAACCGGGATTGTCTTCTACCCCATGGTTGTTCAACACCTGCCAGCCCTGGGGGGCATAGTGCTTCTCGTCGAAGATAGGGGTGCCGCCGTCCGTCGGCGAACCCAGATTGATGAATCGGGTCACCACCGCCAGCACGGTGATCGCCGCAGTCACGATCCAGCCGCGCACCCGGTCGACCGGCCCGAAGTCCGGGATCGGTACTAGCGGCCCCGCACTGACCATGGGCGCCCTGGGCTCCTCGGCGACGAGAGGCGCTTCGCGGGGCGGGGCAGTCATCTCGTCGATCGTAGGCTGTTCGTCATGACCCCCGGTCGCCTGTTGCTCGGTGCCAGCCCGTTGGGCCAGCCGTCGGATGCATCGCCGCGCTTGATCGATGCGCTGGTCCACGCGGATGTGGTCGCCGCCGAGGACACCCGTCGGGCGCGAGATTTGGCCAAGGCTCTCGACATTCGGATTGGTGGCCGCGTGGTGAGCCTGTTCGACCGGGTTGAACCGTTGCGCGTGGCCAGCTTGGTCGACGCTATCGGCACCGGTGCCACGGTGCTGGTGGTGAGCGACGCCGGGATGCCGGTGATCAGCGACCCGGGCTATCGGCTGGTCGTGGCCTGTATCGATGCGGGCCTGACGGTCCAGTGCCTACCGGGGCCATCAGCGGTGACCACCGCTCTGGTGGTCTCCGGTCTGCCGTCGGAGAAGTTTTGCTTCGAGGGCTTCGCGCCGCGGAAGGGCGCGGCTCGCCGAGCGTGGCTGGCCTCGCTGGTCAACGAACCCCGTACCTGCGTGTTTTTCGAATCGCCTCGCCGACTGGCGGCGTGCCTGCGCGACGCGGTCGATCAGCTCGGCGGCCAACGTCAGGCCGCGATCTGCCGCGAGCTGACCAAGGTGCACGAGGAAGTGCTGCGCGGCCCGCTCGACGAGTTGGCCGCTTGGGCCGCCGAAGGCGTGCTCGGCGAGATCACCGTGGTCCTCGCTGGCGCGGTCCCGCACACCGATCTGGCGGCACTGGGCGCTGACGGAGTAGCTGACCTGGTGGCCCAAGTGGAAGACCTGGTCGCGGGCGGAGTTCGCGTCAAGGACGCCTGTAGCGAAGTGGCCGCGGCGCATCCGGGCGTGCGCACCCGTCAGCTCTATGACGCGATTCTGCGGTCACGTCGCAGTGATGTGAGCGGGGCTCCGTAGGCGCCGTCGGCTCAGGGGATGCACACCCCGATCGGGCCGAATCCCGGCGTGCACATCGGCGGGTGCGGTGGCAACGCCGGCGCCGGCAACGGGGGCAGCGGCGGGAGGGCAGGCGCCGGTAGGGGCGGCAAGCCAGCAGGCAGAGCCGGGAGACCCGCCGGTATGCCAGCCGCGAGTGCCGGCAGGGCAGCTGCCAGCGCTGCGGGATCCACACCCGGCAGCGGCGGCAGACCAGCCGGCAGACCCGCCGCAGCGGCGAGCATCGGTAGGCCACCGGTCACCAGAGCGGCCGCATCCGCCGGCGAGATTGGCGGCAAGCCCGGCAGGCTCGTCGGCAGACCTGCCGCAGCCGCGAGCGCGACCAGATCCACCGGCGACACGCCGGCCAGAGCCGGGAAGCCCACACCAGGCAGGGCGCCGGCCGCCACCAGACCCACCAGGCTTGCCGGCGAAACGCCAGGTAGGCCCGGCAATGCTGCCGCCGCCGCTGGTATTGCGGCGGGCAACAGCATCGAGCCGACCGAGCTGGCTGCGGCGTTGGCCGCCGGCAGGATGCCCGAATCCTGCAGTGCGTTGTACGCCAGCACGACATAGGTGACCGCGAGCGCTCCCGAAGTGATGACGGCCGCCGCGCCGCCTGCCGCGCCGAGGACGCCGTTGATCACGGCGTTGGCCGTGGCCACCCCGTTAGGTAGGCCAACGAGGCCGGCGCCAACGCCAGCGAGGGCATTGATGTCGGGAACGCCGGGCAAAGCGAGGCCGGGCACGCCGCCAGGCAGAGGCGGCAAGGCGGCGTCGGGCAGTGCGGCCGCCGGAGGTAGTTCCGGGACTACTGGCGCACGTACCCCTGGCTCAATAACCCCGGGCGCGATGCGGGCGGCCGCGGGAGCGCTTGCTCGCGGCGCCAGACGTGGCGCCACAGCCGGCGCCACCTCCTCGGCCGCGGGCTCAAACGGGGTCGGGACCGCGGGGTCAGCCACGGCTGGTCTAGCCGGACCCGTCGGGTCCGGCATCAATACCGAGGCCAGCCGATCGCACTGTTGGCCCGGGGTGCATGTCCCCTCGGTCGGCGCCCTCATCGGCCCGTTGAACGTCAACGGCGCAACCGCGAGCGTGCCGCCCACCATGGCGGCAGCCGCGACGCCAACGACACCGATCCTCATAACCGAACCCTCCCCGTCCATGCGTGATTGACCCAGGCCAATAGCCTGAGCTTAGGCGCTCTGAGCCCGCCCTGTGGGCGTTACGCGAAATTGCACCGCACCTACGTTGCTGCGAGTTGGCTGCCTAACTTACCCGAGCCGCAGCTGCGGCGGGCCGAAGCCCCACGATCGGGGCCGCTTTGTGCAGGCATTCGGCCCATTCGTCGTCAGGGTCCGAGTCCGCGGTGATCCCGCCTCCCACCCCGAGCACAGCGTTGCCGGCCGAGTCAAACTCGACGGTGCGAATCGCAACATTGAGCTCGCATCCAGCGATCGGGGATGCCAACCCCACTGTGCCGCAATATATCCCGCGACGATGCTGCTCCCATTGTGAAATAAGTTGTCGGGCACGAATTTTGGGGGTACCGGTGACGGATGCCGGCGGGAAAGCCGCGTCCAGCAGGGTCGACACTGGCAGTTCGACCGGAACCCGCGCCGACACCGTCGACACCAGGTGCCAGACACCGGGCGCACGGCGCACAACCAGCAGCTCGGGCACTGACACCGTACCGGTGATCGCCACCCGGCCCAGGTCATTGCGGACCAGGTCGACGATCATGATGTTCTCGGCTACTTCCTTTGGCGAAGCGCGTAGCGCCGACGGCCAAGCGTCCAGCGGCAGGGTGCCCTTGATCGGACTCGACGTCACCACGCCACCACGTCGCCGCAGGAAAAGCTCCGGGGACAGCGATGCCACGGCACCCCACTGACCAGCGACAAATGCCGCGCGGGCAGGGGAGGTACGGGCGATCCCGTCAATGAAGAAGTCCAGCGGAGCGCCGGCGACAGTCCCAGCGAGCTGGGTGCACACACACGCTTGGTAGACCTCGCCAGCGGCGATAGCGTCCAGGCAGGCCATCACCCCGCTGTGATGTGCGGAACGGTCGGCGTCGTCCCAGTCGATCTGGTAAGCCGATACCAGTTCGGCGGACGCTGTCGGTGTCGTCCCCAACGCGTCAACCAGCCATTTCGGCATGGGCGCACCGGACAGGCTCTCGTAGAACCACTGTCCGTGATAACTGCGGCGCAGCACGCAGTCGGTCCAACCACCGGCTGCCTCGGGAATCCGGTTTCCCCGGCCATCGGCCCCGGGGTCCGGGTAAGAAAGGTAGCCGATCCAGCCGCCGCCGATCGCAGGGAAGTCCGGCCGCGTATTGGACGGTGACAAGCCCGGGTGGACCGCGAAGGCGGTGCTGACATCCACAGGTTGCACTGCCAGGCTCGGTGCGATCACCGCCAATGCCCCGAACCAGTCGCCGGTCAGCGCGGCCGGCGTGGGCAAATCGAGGCGACGGGTGGCGTCGCCGACGGCCCGCAACACCTGTGGTGCGGCGCCGAGGTCGCCGAGCGGGTCGATTCGCACCGCCCTAGCTTGACAGAACGCAAGATTTTCGCAGCGCGAGCCGTGTCGTTCGGTCTGGCTCGCCGATCCAGAACGTTCGAGAGTTGCCGAACGGTGCCTACAGGGACGGGTGCCACCCACGAGTGGGGGACGGCTCGCATCCAAACTAGCCCCGGCTGATCTCGTATGTGCTGGTCAGGCCAGCCAGCTTGTCGGGGTTGCGCATCACATAGAAATTAGTGATCTTGTCCTCGACGATTTCTAGCGTGATCACCCCTTCGAGGTGTCCGGCGAGGTAGACCACGACCGCGGGAGCGCTGTTGCACGTGACCATTCGGACGTTCAGCTGCGCGCCCGCCTTGCGCATCAGTCCGGCGATGGCCCTGGCCACCCGTTCGGCGCCGACCACGGGCCTACGGGCCGCGGACACCTTGCCGCCGCCGTCGGCCATCCAGGTTGCGTCAGGCGCGAGCATCGCCATGAGTGCGTCCACGTCGCCGCTGACCGCCGTTTCCAGGAATTGGGCCGTTATCTGCTCGGCGCGGTGTGGATCCACCGTGTCAACGCGTTTCCGGCGTGCCCGGACGTGTTCGCGCGCTCGGTGCGCGACCTGTCGCACAGTAGGTGCCGGCTTGCCGACCGCCGCCGAAATCGCGTCGTAGTCGAATCCGAACACCTCGCGCAGCACGAACACCGCCCGTTCGTCTGGGCCCAGTGTTTCCAGCAGGACCAGCATTGCCATGGACACCGACTCCGCCAAGACGACATCGTCTGACGGATCCGTGTCCTCGAGGAGCAGCGGCTCGGGTAGCCACGGGCCCACATACTCCTCACGGCGCCGGGCGCTGGCGCGTAGCGCGTTGAGTGCCTGGCGGGTGACCAGTTGGGCCAGGTAGGACTTGGTATCCCGCACGGATGACAGGTCAACGGCCTCCCACCGCAGGTAGCTGTCCTGCAATACGTCATCTGATTCGGTCGCCGAGCCGAGGATCTCGTAGGCGATCGTGAACAGCAGCGGGCGTAGCAGGGTAAAGCGCTCGGCGTGCTCGCCCGCTGCTGATGAGCCGGTCGATGAGGATGACACAGTCATTGGATCGCCACCTGCCGGTCGGCCGGTCGTTGCGCCGGCCGCTTGCCGCCCTTGCGCCAGCGGTACCCGCCCGGTTTGGTCGCCTCGCGCCGAATGGCCCACAGCGTCGCTTTGCAAATCGACTCCTTGATCGCTGCGGCAGCCCGGCCGCCCGCTGCGACGTTGATTGGAGCGTCGTCGGTGCGGGCCAGCTGGAAGGTGCCGTAGCTGCGACCCAGGCTGATGCACTGGCCGACAAAGCCCTGGTTCAACACCGCGGGCGTCTGCTCGGCGATCCGACTGAGCACGGTGTTAGCAGCCTGCGCGGCCAACGGCTGAGCGGCTTGGCAGCTCATTCGCAGCGGTTCACCGGACGGTGCGACGGCGTCGCCGGCAGCAACGACCCGCATGTCGCTGAGGCTGGTCAGTGTTTCGTCGGTGAGCAGTCGGCCCATGGCGTCGGTGCGAATCCCGCTGCGGCTGGCCAGCCCGGGCACGCTGAATCCGGCCGTCCACACCGTCACCGCGCTGGACAGTGTTCTGCCATCGGCGAGCATCACCGCATCGCCGTGCACCCGGCGAACTGCGACGTACTCGAGCACTGTGACGTCAAGTTTGCGTAGCTGCCCGGCGACCGATCGCCGACCCCGATTGCTCAACGACGGACCCAACGCTCCGCCGCAGACCAGGGTCACCCGGCGGCCCCGCTCGGCCAGCTCGGCGGCTGTCTCGATGCCGGTCAACCCGCCACCGACCACGACCACGGCCGCATCGTGGGTCGCACCCGCGAGGGCATCACGCAGCCCGGTGGCGCCTTCGAGTTCGGCGACCGAATAGGCGAACTCGGCCGCGCCCGGCACCGAGGGCGTGGCGGCGGTGCTGCCCACCGCGTAGATCACGTAGTCGTATTCCAACGCGTCACCCGAGGTCAGCAGTACCTGTCGGGCGCTGGTGTCGATTCGCTCGGCGCTGTCGACGACCAGTCGGATGCCGTCGCCGAGCAGGGTGTCGTAATCGACAGTCGCGGTGCCGCTACCGGCGGCCAATTGGTGCAGCCGGATTCGCTCCACGAAGACCGGACGCGGGTTGACCAGGGTGATATCGAGGTCGGAGCGCTGCCGCAGGTGGTTGGCGGCCATCGTGCCGGCGTAGCCGCCTCCGACAACGACGACCCGAGTGCGGTGGTTGGTCATGTCACTACTCCTACTATTGGCGGTCCTACTATTGGCGGGCTTCTGCTGGGACAACTGTGTTACCGATGCCCTTCAGACACCGCGGACCCGCCGGGTGTGACATCCAGGTGCGCCACTGTGACCCGTTTCACGCCGCCCCAGGGATCCGGTCGGGTGGAGTCGTCCGAGACGTACCACTTCCTGGCTGTCCGCGCAGCGAACTGCTCGTGCAGGCTGCGCCACTACAATCACCACCGACGCCACACGCGCATCGGCGGAACACACCGATCGAGCGCCCGCGAATTCACAACCGCCCGTGACGAACACCTAGGCCTAGCGAAGAATGGTTCGGAATATCAAGAGCAACATGCTGGTCGTTGTCGCGTGCCTGGCGTTGGTGCTCGTCGGATGTAGCCGCGAGACCGACACTGGTCCATTGACCGCGATGGTTAGCCCGGCCATTCCATCAACTGTGCAGGAGATATCCAACCCGCTGCGCGGTCAGTACGAAGACCTCATGGAGCCGCTTTTCCCGCAAGGCCAACCCGTGCAGCAGCGCTACCCGGCCTGGCCTGCGTCGTACGACGCGAGTTTGCGCGTCTCGTGGCGGCAATTGCAGCCCGCCGATCCGGCGTCGCTGCCCCCGGATGCTCCGGACGATCGCAAGTTCGATTTCCGCGTGATTGACGACGCGCTCGCCAGGCTGGCCGACCGCGGCATGCGGCTAATGCTTCGGATTGACGCATACAGCTCGTGTTGCCACGCTTCCTATCCGGACAACACGAATATCGCTATTCCGGATTGGTTGCGCGCCGTTCCGGGCACCAGTACCAGCTTTCCGGGGCCGGCCAAAGGTCCCTCGGCCGGGGTGACGCAGGTGGTACCGAACTTCAATGACCCCACCTATCTGAACGATTTCGCGCAGCTGCTCGCCGCCCTCGGCCGCCGATATGACAACGACGAGCGGCTCAGCGTTTTCGAGTTTTCGGGATACGGCGACTCCAGCGAAAACCACGTCGCGTATTTGCGTGACAGGCTGGGCGCGCCGGGACCAGCGCCGGACGAGAGCGTCGCGCGGTTGGGGTACTACAGCCAGTTCCGCGACCAGAACATCACCGCAGCGTCGATACATCAACTGATTGCGGCGAACGTCAGCGCCTTCCCGCATACCCAATTGGTGACGAGTCCGGCGAACCCGGAGATCGTGCGGGAGTTGTTCGCCGATGACGTTACGGAGAAACTGTCCGCGCCAGTGGGTGTCCGCTCAGACTGCCTCGGTGTCGAGGCGCCGATGCCGAACTGGGCGGAGGCCAGCGATTCCGAGTATGTGCAAACCAAGGACGTGGTGGTTGGCACGCTCCGGCAGCGGCTGGCGACGGCGCCAGTGATTACCGAGTGGTGCCGGTTGCCAAGCGGAACATCTCCGGAGTCCTACTACGCAAGGGGTTTGCACGATGTCATCAAATATCACGTGTCGATGACGTCGAGCAGAAACTTCCCAGACCAGCGTGCAGGCTCACCCATGGACCCCGAGCTGTATGTGCTGTGGGCGCAGGCCAACGCCACTGCGGGATATCGGTACTCGGTCGAAGCTCGACCGGGATCGCAATCGTTGGATGGCCAAGTCGCTGCGATTTCGGTCGCCTGGACCAACTACGGATCCGCGGCTGCCACGGAGAAATGGGTGCCCGGTTACCGGCTGGTGGACTTCGCCGGGCAGGTGATCCGAACGCTTCCAGCGACCGTGGACCTGCGGGCTCTGGTCCCCGATCAGCCCGGCGATCGGACCAGTGACCAACCCCTACCGGCATCGGCGACCGAGACGGTGCGCGTCGATCTGGCGGGCTTGCCGGCCGGTCACTACACGCTGCGGGCATCGGTCGACTGGCAGCAGCACAAACCCAACGGGACCCACGTGATGAACTACCCGCCGATGCAGTTGGCGCGCGACGGGCGCGACACCGCGGGCTTCTACCCCATCGCAACACTTGATATTCCGCGCGACGCGCAATCCTCGGTCAATACGCAGTGACCGCGGACGGACCGGGCCGCGCGCACCGCGTCGTTCGATGCCCGCTGCTGTCCAGGGGCTACGAGCAGGGTGCTTGCCGCAGGAGCGCGAAGTCGTCGAAGTCGAATCCGGGGGTGACGACGCAGCTCACCAGGCAAGGCTCGTCATTGAGCGGACGTGCCCGCTGCCAGTGCCCAGGCGGCACCACGATCTGTGGGTGCTCGCCGGCAACGATATCGCTTCCCAGCAAACAGGAGCGGGCAGCGTGTCGATCCTGACCGATCTCCAGGACCAGGGTGCCACCGCGGTGATAGAGCCACAGCTCGGCGCTGAGGACGGTGTGCCAGGCCGATTCTTGGCCTGGCATCAGAAGGAAGAGTATCGCGGTGCCCGCGCTGCGCGGTCCGCTGTATTCAGGTGGCAACGCCGAGTGGTCTATGGTCAGTTCGCTGCGCCAGGTCTCGCGATACCAGCCGCCTTCCGGGTGTGGTGCCAGATCAAGTTCCCGCGCCCACTCTGGGAACCCGCTCATCGCCATTGCCTACCGTTCCCGTCACTCACCGTGCGCCTCGTTCCCGTCACTCACTGCGTTCGTTCCGCTCACTCGGCTTCGGGTCTGATTGCTCGCCTCGTTCCCGTCACTCACTGCGTTCGTTCCGCTCACTCGGCTTCGGGTCTGATTGCTCGCCTCGTTCCCGTCACTCACTGCGTTCGTTCCGCTCACTCGGCTTCGGGTCTGATTGCTCGCCTCGTTCCCGTCACTCACTGCGTTCGTTCCGCTCACTCGGCTTCGGGGAGGGAAGGGGGCTGGTGGCGGGGAAACACGCCGGTGGGCGGCGGTAGCGCCGTGCCGGGAGCCAGCCGCACGCCTGCGGCGGTGAACGCCCGCTGGTCCTGGGCTTGGCCGAGCAAGTCCAGCAGTTTCCCCGCCGACTCCGGCATGACCGGCTGCACCAGCAGCGCAGCGATGCGGACCACCTCGCAGGTGACGTAGAGAGTGGTGCGGAACCTGATGTGATCGGCTTCCGACTCGCTCTTGCGCAGTACCCATGGCTGCTGCGCCGAAAAGTACTTGTTCGCTTCCCCGAGCATGAGCCAGATCGCCTCGAGTGCCAGATGCATGGCTTGCCCGTCGAAATTGGCCCGAACCCGCTCCAGCAAACCATCGGCCGCGGCTAGCAGTGCCATGTCGGCATCGTTGAGTTCTCCGGGCTCGGGGACCACGCCGTCGAGGTTCTTGGCCACCATCGACAGCGACCGTTGGGCCAGATTGCCCAATTCGTTCGCCAAGTCGGTGTTGATCCTGGTGGTGATGGCCTCGGTGCTGTAGCTGCCGTCTTGGCCAAACGGCACTTCACGCAACAGGAAGTAGCGCACCTGATCCACGCCGAAGGCTTCTGTCAGCGCCAGCGGGTCAATGGTGTTGCCCACCGACTTGCTCATCTTTTCGCCGCGGTTGTGCAAGAAACCGTGCGCAAAAACCTTTCGCGGCAGAGGGATTCCGGCTGACATCAAGAATGCCGGCCAGTAGACGGCATGAAACCTGATGATGTCCTTGCCGATCATGTGCAAGTCGGCCGGCCAGTAACGACGGAACAGGTCCGACTCGGTGTCTGGGAAGCCCGCCCCGGTGAGGTAGTTGGTCAACGCGTCGACCCAGACATACATGACGTGATCGGGATGCCCGGGCACCGCTACGCCCCAGTCGAACGACGTGCGCGAGACCGACAAATCTTTGAGCCCGCCGGAAACGAAGCTCACCACCTCGTTGTGGCGAACTTCCGGTGCGATGAATTCGGGGTTGGCTTTGTAGTGGGCCAGCAGTTTGTCGGTGTAGGCCGACAGCCGGAAGAAGTAGGTCCGCTCCTCGGTCCAGGTCACCGGCGTGCCGGTCTCGACAGCGACTCTGGTCCCGTCGACGACCTGGGTTTCCGAATCGACGAAAAACCTTTCATCGCGCACCGAATACCAACCCGAGTACGTGTCGAGGTAGATATCGCCGGCAGCCTCCATCCGGCGCCAGATCTCCTGAGATGCTTCGTGGTGGTCGGCGTCGGTGGTGCGGATGAACCGGTCGAAGGAGATATTGAGCGCCTCCTGCATGCGCTGAAAAACATCTGAATTGCGGCGGGCAAGTTGCGCGGTTGGTATGTCCGCGGCGGCGGCGGCTTGAGCGACTTTCAGGCCGTGTTCGTCGGTGCCGGTCAGGAAGCGCACGTCGTAGCCGTCCAGCCGTTTGAACCGGGCAATCGCGTCGGTCGCTATGTATTCGTAGGCATGTCCGACGTGGGGCGCAGCGTTGGGATAGGCGATTGCGGTGGTGACGTAATAGGGCTTCATCGGAACTCCACCCTATGTTGGGGAGCCGTCGCGCCGTTGTGGCCCTTTCTGCTCGGGTGAACCTATCGTGTGCGCGTGAGCTCCGACCGCCGCGCGAAACGCGAAGCCCCTCCCGCTCCGGAACCCCTGGCGCCGCTGATCGATGCCCACACCCACCTCGACGCCTGTGGCGCCACCAAGTCCGAGGGTGCGCATGGAGCGCGCGCCATCGTCGATCGTGGCGCGGCCGTCGGGGTGACCGCGGTCGTCACCGTCGCCGACGACATGGATTCGGCGCGCTGGGTGACGGCGGCGGCAGAGTGGGATCCACGGGTCTACGCCGCGGTGGCGTTGCACCCGACCCGTGCGGGAGCGCTGACCGATGCTGCTCGTGTCGAAATCGAGCGGTTGGTGAACCATCCGCGGGTGGTTGCGGTCGGTGAGACCGGAATGGATATGTATTGGCCGGGCCGCCTTGACGGGTGCGCGCAGCCGTTGACGCAGCAGGAAGCCTTCGCCTGGCATATCGACCTGGCCAAGCGGACCGGCAAACCGCTGATGATCCACAATCGGCAGGCCGATCGTGAGGTGCTCGACGTGCTGCGGGCCGAGGGCGCGCCCGACACCGTGATCTTTCACTGCTTCTCGTCGGATAGTGCGATGGCTCGTGTCTGCGTGGCGGCGGGGTGGTTGCTGAGTCTGTCGGGGACGGTGAGTTTCCGCAACGCCCGCGACCTACGAGACGCCGTTCCGCTGATACCAATGGAGCAGCTTCTGGTGGAAACCGATGCACCCTTTTTGACTCCGCATCCCTACCGCGGGGCAGCGAACGAGCCATACTGTTTGCCCTACACCGTGCGAGCCCTAGCTGAGCTGGTCAATCGACCTCCCGAGGAGTTAGCACACATCACCACGAACAATGCCCGCCGCGCGTACCGGCTGGGCCCCGGCTAGTCTGGATACCCCAATCACTAGCCGCAACTAGCCGCCGAGCGGTCTAGCTCACTCCAATCCCGGTCGGGCCGGAGTTGCCCAACAGTGGCCGGTTCGTTACCGTCTTGTGATCGAAGCGTAAGCCTGTGGGCGCGCTTCGTGACTTACAGCTGAAAAGGTCTTCCAGTCGTTGCTGTCGTTATTGCTGAGTTTGGGATAGACATACTTTGAATCTGCTTACGAAACTCCATCAAACCGAATCGTTGATGTTGCGGTTAGTGGTCGGCGCCCTGCTGGTGGCCCTGGCTTTCGCCGGCGGCTATGCGGTGTCCGCATCCAAGACGGTGACATTGACCATCGACGGAACCGCCATGCGGGTGACGACGATGAAATCGCGGGTGATCGATATCGTCCAAGAGAACGGGTTCTCCGTGGGCGAGCGTGACGATCTGTACCCGGCCGCGGGCGTACGCGTCCACGACGCCGACAACATCGTGCTGCGGCGCAGCCGGCCCTTGCAGATCTCGCTCGATGGGCGCGACGTCAAAGAGGTGTGGACCACAGCATCCACCGTCGACGAGGCACTGGCCCAACTTGCGATGACCGACACCGCCCCGGCGGCAGCATCCCGTGGCAGCCGCGTGCCGTTGTCCGGCATGGCGCTTCCGGTGGTCAGTGCCAAGACGGTGCAGATCAACGACGGCGGTGCGGTTCGCATGGTGCATCTGCCGGCACCGAATGTCGCGGGGCTGCTGCGCGCGGCCGGCGTACCACTGCTGCAGAACGACCAGGTGGTGCCCAGTGCGACGGCTGTCATCGTCGACGGCATGCAGATCCAGGTGACGCGTAACCGCATCGAGCGGGTCACCGAGCGAATGCCGTTGGCGCCGGGCGAACGCCACGTCGAGGACCCTGAGATGAACGTCAGTAGGCGGGTCGTCGAAGACCCGGGCACCCCGGGCACACAGGACGTGACGTTCGCAGTCGCGCGGGTCAACGGCGTCGAGGTGGGCAGGCTGCCGGTCTCCAATGTCGTGTTGACGCCGGCGCGCGAAGCGGTGGTCCGGGTGGGCACCAAGCCCGGCACCGACATTCCGCCGGTAACCGACGGGTCCATTTGGGACGCGATCGCCGGCTGCGAGGCCGGCGGCAACTGGGCGATCAACACCGGCAACGGGTACTACGGCGGTGTGCAATTCGACCAGGGCACCTGGGTGGCCAACGGGGGGCTGCGCTACGCCCCTCGCGCCGATCTCGCGACGCGTGAGGAGCAGATCGCCATCGCAGAGGTAACCCGCCAACGCCAGGGTTGGGGCGCCTGGCCTGTGTGCAGTTCGCAAGCGGGTTTGCGCTGACCATTCAGCTACTCGGACGCACCGAGATCAGGCGGCTGGCCAGAGAGCTCGATTTTCGGCCGCGAAAGTCTCTTGGACAGAATTTCGTCCATGACGCGAACACGGTGCGCCGGGTGGTTGCCGCCTCCGGGGTCGGCCGTTCTGACCAGGTTCTGGAGGTTGGGCCGGGGCTTGGCTCGCTGACCTTGGCATTGCTCGACCGCGGCGCTCACGTAACCGCTGTCGAGATCGATCCATTGTTGGCCGATCGGCTGGCGCAAACCGTCGCGGAGCACTCGCACAGCGAGGTTGCGCGGCTGACGGTGGTCAATCGCGACATACTTTCCTTGCGCAGGGAAGATCTGGCGGCCGAGCCCACAGCAGTGGTTGCCAATCTGCCCTATAACGTCGCGGTTCCGGCGCTGCTGCATCTGTTGGCCGAGTTTGCGTCGATTCGCGTCGTGACAGTGATGGTGCAGGCCGAGGTCGCCGAGCGACTTGCCGCCGAGCCGGGGGGTAAGGAATACGGCGTGCCGAGCGTGAAGATGCGCTTCTTCGGGCAGGTTCGCCGGTGCGGCACGGTGGCCCCGGCCGTCTTCTGGCCCGCTCCCCGGGTCTATTCCGGGCTGGTACGGATCGATCGCTACGAAACGTCACCCTGGCCCACCGACGACGCGTTTCGTCGGCAGGTATTCGAACTGGTCGACATCGCCTTCGCGCAGCGGCGCAAGACATCTCGCAATGCGTTCCTACAGTGGGCAGGTTCGGGTAACGAGTCGGCGAATCGATTGCTCGCGGCCAGCATCGACCCCTCCCGGCGGGGTGAGACGCTGTCGATCGACGACTTCGTGCGGCTGCTGCAACGATCAACCGCATCCGATTCGCAGCGGACGGCAGCCCCCGGCAGCGCGTCCGCCGAGCCGGCCAGCGGAGCGCCACTGCGTGTGGTTGGCCCCTCGCAGCGTTAATCTGCTTCGGTGTCAGCATCTGACGGCAACACCGCCGAACTCTGGGTGCCAACCGGGTCAGTCACCGTTCGAGTGCCCGGAAAGGTCAACCTCTATCTGGCGGTCGGTGATTGCCGTGAGGACGGCTATCACGAGCTGACCACGGTGTTTCATGCGGTTTCGCTGGTCGACGAGGTAACCGTGCGCAATGCTGATGTGCTCTCGCTCGAGCTGGTCGGTGAGGGGGCGGAGCAGCTGCCCACCGACGAACGCAATCTTGCCTGGCAGGCGGCTGAGCTGATGGCCGACCACGTAGGTCGGGCGCCCGACGTCTCGATCATGATCGACAAGTCCATTCCTGTCGCGGGTGGGATGGCAGGTGGAAGCGCGGATGCGGCCGCGGTTCTGGTTGCGATGAACGCGCTGTGGGAGCTCAGCGTGCCGCGGCGTGACCTGCGGATGCTCGCCGCGCGGCTTGGCAGCGACGTGCCCTTCGCGCTGCATGGTGGCACCGCGCTGGGCACCGGCCGGGGCGAAGAGCTGGCGACCGTGCTGTCGCGAAACACCTTTCACTGGGTGCTGGCGTTTGCGGATAGTGGGCTGCCCACCCCCGCGGTGTTCGTCGAGCTTGATCGCCTCCGGGATGTCGGAGATCCGCCACGACTTGGTGAGCCAGGACCAATTCTGGCGGCGCTGGCCGCCGGCGACCCGGACCAGCTGGCACCGTTGCTGGGCAACGAAATGCAAGCGGCGGCGGTGAGCCTAGACCCGGCGCTGCGGCGTGCCTTACGTGCCGGCGTTGAGGCGGGTGCGCTGGCGGGCATCGTGTCTGGATCGGGTCCGACCTGCGCTTTCTTGTGCGCCTCGGCGACCGCGGCGATCGATGTCGGGGCGCAGCTGTCTGGGGCGGGCGTCTGCCGCACGGTCCGAGTAGCCACCGGACCGGTTCCCGGTGCCCGAGTCGTGCCCGCGCCTCCGTCGTCGTCATCAGATGCCTAGCGTCTGTGACATCGCCCTCAAATTTCATGAGCGTTTTGGCAGTTAGTTAAGAGATGCTTAAGATAACTCTCGGTGACGACTACCGATGAGCAAGAGCAGGTGATGCCCGCGTCCGCCGGACGGCCCGGCGGCGGTCTATCACCGATTCGAGACCTAATTGCTGCGCGACTGTTTGCGCGCGCCTGCCGCGAAGTGACGTTGCGCAGGTAGAACATAAGATTCCCGGCCTTGGGGAAAGCGCTGGAACCGAGGAGGTCCCTGTGAGCAGGTTTACCCAAAAGATGTTCCGCAACGCCCGCGAGAGCACCAAGGGCATGGTCACCGGTGAGCCGCACACCGCGGTCCGACACACCTGGGGCGAGGTGCATGAGCGCGCCCGCCGGATTGCCGGTGGGTTGGCTGCGCTCGGGGTGGGTCACGGCGACGCGGTCGGTGTGCTGGCCGGCGCCCCGGTCGAGATTGCCCCGACTGCCCAAGGGCTATGGATTCGCGGCGCCAGCCTGACCATGCTGCATCAGCCCACCCCCCGCACCGACTTGGTTTTGTGGGCCGAGGACACGACGACCGTTGTCGACATGATCGAGGCTAAGGCGGTCGTCGTCTCCGACCCGTTCCTCGCGGCCGTGCCAGTGCTGGAAGAGCGCGGCATCACGGTGCTGACCGTTGATCAGCTGCTGGCGTCGGACCCGATCGACCCCATCGAGACCGGGGAGGACGATCTGGCGCTCATGCAATTGACGTCAGGATCCACCGGATCGCCGAAGGCAGTCCAGATCACCCACCGCAACCTCTTCGCCAATCTCGAGGCGATGTACATCAGCGCGGAGTACAACGAAGAAACCGACGTGATGGTCAGTTGGCTACCGCTGTTCCACGACATGGGCATGATCGGGTTCCTGACGGTGCCGATGTACTTCGGCGGCGAGTTGGTCAAGGTGACACCCATGGACTTCATGCGGGACACGCTGCTGTGGGCCAAGCTGATCGACAAGTACCAGGGGACGATGACGGCTGCGCCCAACTTTGCGTACTCGCTGTTCGCCAAGCGGCTGCGAAAGCAGGCCCAGCCCGGCCAGTTCGACCTGTCCAGCTTGCGCTTCGCACTTTCCGGCGCCGAGCCAGTTGAGCCGGCGGACGTCGAGGACCTCTGCGACGCTGGCGCGCCGTTCGGGCTGAAGCCGCAGGCAATCT
Organism: Mycobacterium spongiae; assembly: GCF_018278905.1. Lineage (NCBI taxonomy): Bacteria > Bacillati > Actinomycetota > Actinomycetes > Mycobacteriales > Mycobacteriaceae > Mycobacterium > Mycobacterium spongiae. The sequence goes on along the minus strand of NZ_CP046600.1, from coordinate 4,389,998 downwards.
TGCCGGCCTACGGCATGGCCGAGATCACCCTCGCCGTGGCGTTCTCCGAATGCGGCGCCGGCTTGGTCGTCGATGAGGTGGACACCGACCTTATGGCCGCACTGCGCCGTGCGGTGCCGGCCAGTAAGGGCAACACTCGCCGGCTGGCGTCGCTCGGGCCGCTGTTGCAGGGTATCCAGGCACGCATCGTCGACGAGGACGGCAACGTGCTGCCGTCGCGGGGTGTTGGAGTGATCGAGCTGCGCGGCGAATCGGTCAGCCCCGGCTACCTCACGATGGGCGGGTTCATGCCGGCCCAGGATGGGCACGGCTGGTATGACACCGGCGACCTCGGGTATCGGATGGAGAACGGTCACGTCGTGGTATGTGGTCGCGTCAAAGACGTCATCATCATGGCCGGCAGGAATATCTACCCGACCGACATCGAGCGAGCGGCGGGCCGCGTCGAGGGTGTGCGGCCGGGTTGTGCGGTGGCCGTACGGCTGGACGCCGGTCACTCGCGGGAAACCTTCGCCGTCGCCGTCGAGTCGAACAACTTTGAAAATCCCGCCGAGGTGCGCCGCATCGAGCACCAAGTAGCTCACGAGGTGGTCGCCGAGGTTGATGTGCGGCCGCGCAACGTCGTCGTCCTCGGTCCGGGGACCATACCGAAAACGCCGTCGGGCAAGCTGCGCCGGGCAAACTCGGTCACCCTGGTCACGTAGCGCCGCACAGACGCCTCACAGCCGCCCCAGAAACGGATCAGCGTGCCGCTACGCGTCGGCCTTGTGCGCGATGATGAGCGTGTAGCCGATCCGCCCGGCCTTGACCGCTTCGCGTGCGAGTGCGGTGAAGGCGAGAACCGAGTCGGGTGACACGTCGTTGTCGGCGAGAACGGTGGGCGCCATGATGCGCAGAGCGGTAATCCGGGCGTCGACGCGGTCGATCATCGCCAACAGACTCCCGTCGTGTGACTCGACGTGCCGGGTGGACAGTCCCGCCCTGGCGAGGATGTCGGTGTAGTCGCTGATCGAGCGTGCGTCGGCGATGCAGGCGACCCACGCCGTGAGTGTCGTCAGCTCCTGCGGGAGGCCGGCGTCGGTGACGGTGACGTCGGTGATGCCGGCCAGTCCGCCGGGGCGCAGGATTCGCGCGAGCTGGCGGGCTGCGGCGTCCTTGTCCGGAAAGGTGCAGAGCGCGCATTCGCACACCAGCGCGTCAAACGTGTTGTTGGGCAGCGGCAATTCCTCGGCGTCGCCGTGGTGGAATCGTACGTGTTGACTGAGCCCGCTCTCGGCGACCGCGATTCGGGCGCGGTTCACGTTGACCTCGCTGATATCGACGCCGTCGACGGTCACGTGGTATTCGCTGGCGAGCAGCGTGGCCGTGGCGCCAATCCCGGACGCGATGTCGGCCACCCGCCGGCGTTCGCCGGCCGAGCGCAACCCCAACCGACGGGCCAGCTCGCGGGTCAACGCCGCACCCCCGGGATGATAGGAGTCGCCAAGCAGGAGCGCCACCACGTCGCGGGAATACGCCTCGGCGCAGCATGCCTTGATCGTCTCGGCTGGCTCGGTCATTGGCGTACGGCTCGGCGTCCGGTGTTCGTGGCATCGCGCGTAGTTCCGTTGCGCTGCATGCCGTCCGAGTCGGCCATCTTGGATCCGTGAGGTGAGTCGGCGAGCATCGCGGCCAGCGGCGCAGCGTTAGGCACAATATCGGGCACCGCAACGCCGGTGAGCTGCTCGCGGACCTGCTCCCGGTATCCGACCGAGTTGTATGCGCAGAACGGGATCAGCCGCCCGTCCGGGGTGATCTGCTGCACGCAGCACTTCATCAGCTGTTTGACGTTGAGGGTGTATGGATCCTGGAAATCCTGGATCACGACCGCAAAAACCCGATCGGTGAGATGCTGCAGCGCCTCGGGCAGGTCGACGCCGCACGCGTCGGCGCAATTGAGCGCTCGCGCCGCTTTTTCCAGCGGTCGTGCGGTTTCTTCGGTGCCCAGCACCGCGGAGGCGGACCACAGCTTTTCAAGCGCCTCGCGGATCGCTAGATCGGGGATGACCCGGTTGGAGACGTAATCAAGATAATCCTCGACATCGAGCAGCCGCGGGATCGCGACCGCATGCTCACCATCGGTGAGTAGGTAGGTGATCGATCGGCAGGTCGGAAAACAGCACGGCACCGGGAAGAAGTCGCTGGCGGCAAACCAATCCGGCAGCTGTGCGGCAATGCCGGCGATGATGTCGGGGTTGGTCAACCGGGTCAATGGGTCGAACTGCACATGCCGGCCGGCGTGGGTGACCGGCTGAAACACCACCGACTGCACCGCGGGTGCTGCCATGCCGTGGCGAATAACGGCACCGAGTTCATGCTCGTTCACGCCCCGCTCCACAGCCGCGACCAGAGTGACGCTGAGTGTCGCCGCCGCGCAGTTGTCAAGGGCGCGCTGCTTCACTTCCCGCAAATCACGGCCCCGCAGCTGGCGGTGGGTTCCCTCGTCGAGCCCGTCGAACTGCAGGTAGATGTGAACGGGGCGGCCGGGGCGGTTGCGTTCGGCGAGCTGATCGATGAAGCGCCGGTCGGACGCCAGCCGGATCCCGTTGGTATTGATGACGACCGTCCTGATCGGTCGCGCCTGGGCGGCGTCGACGAAATCGAGGATCTGCTTGTGAATGGTCGGTTCGCCGCCGGAGAACATCACGACTTCGGGCTCGCCCTCGGCCGCCACGAGGGCGTCCAGCATCCGCTCACAGTCGGCCGCGCTGATCGCGTATCCGTCGCTGTGGTGACCGGAGTCGGCGAAGCAGATCGGGCAGTCCAGATTGCAGCCGCTGTTGACCTCGATCAGACCCAGGCAGGCGTGCTGTTTGTGATCGGGGCACAGCCCGCAGTCGCTGGGGCAGCCGTCTCGGATTTCGGTCTGAAAATGCAGCGGGATCGTGCCCGGCTTGTTGAAGCGGGCGGAATCCATGTACATCTGGGCGTCCCCGTAAACCAGGGCCTCGAAACGGCCGTGGTCATGGCATCGCTTGCGCAGGAACACCTTGCCGTCGCGGATGTTGACCTGCGCGTCCACCACCACCTTGCACACCGGGCAGATGCTCTTGGTGTATTCGACGAACACCTCATCGCTGTCCCGCTTCACCGTTGTCACCCGATGCCCTCACTTCCTTGTGGCCGTGCAGCTACCCCATCACCGCGCGTTTCGGGCGCGGTAGCCAAGTGTCAGCCGCCGGACAATCCACCCGTTCCCACCGACACCTCACTGCGCACGAGCGCGCAACCCGTCCGGGTCGGTGATCTCGATGACGGCATATCCGACACTGACCAACCGATCCCGCTCAAACTCTTTGAGGATCTTGTTGATCGACGGACGCTGCGCCCCGAGCATGGCCGCCAGGGTCCGTTGGGCAAGTTCGACACGCATCTCGGTGGCCTCGTCGAGCAGGAGCTGGGCCACCTGCGCGGGCAGGGGCCGGCCGAGCAGTCCAATCAACCGGGCTTGGCCGGCCGAAACACGTTGTGCCACACTCGACAGCCACCGTCGGGAGATGGCCGGATGAGTGGCGAGGAGCTGCTCGAAAGCGTTCCGGTCCAAGAACAGGCACGTCGAATCGGTCAACGCGCGGGCTGTATAGGCCAGTGGCATGTTGAGCAATAGGGGAATGTCACCGTCGACGTCGCCGGGGCGAAGAACATCCACGACAGCGCGCCGTCGCCCAGAGCCAACCGCGAGTTCGATCAGGCCCTGCCGGACAACCCATACCCCGTTCGCATCATGGTCGGCAGAAAACACCACCGTCCCAGGAACGAATTCCACCGCCCGAAGTGTCCCGGCGAGTGCGGACAGGTCATCGGAATGCAGTGGTGCCGATGCGCCACGGCCGACGCAGCGCGCAATCCACGCGGCGTGGCGCATCTGGGCCTCGGACGCGTGCGGACCACCGCTCACCGCGTGCATGAGATGTCGGATCGGGCCCACCGGCCGGTCTGACATCATTCGCCGAGGTCCTCTCTAGGCCCTCCTAGACCTTCCCCGACTTTCCCAGACTTTCCCCGACTTTCCCAGACCTGCTCAGACCTCCGAGGCCGTCCGGGCAGGGAGGCGATGCTGTCATCGCGCTGACAATTGTTCCCGAGTTGCGCCCGTCCGTGGTTAGCTGCCCCACAAGGATGCCGAGCGAATCGACATCAGGGAGCGACGAAGGTCAACCGAGCTGATGGTCCAATGGTCTGGTTCACCGATACGGGGCTGGCCCCGATGATGTCTTGTCGCTTCCGCAGTTCCCGCTGCCGCAGCGTCGTCCGCATCGAATACCGAAGGGAGCAGCATCTATGTCGTTCGCATCACGCCCGGTAGTCGCCCGGCTCGTCGCCGGCGCGGCGGTCGTCGCTTTCCTGGTGGCTGGCTGCACCGGCGGAAGTGACGGTGGCACCGGGCAATCAACGAGTGCAGCGGCGGCCGGCGATGCTGAATCGGCACATGCGCCGCGGGCCGTTTCGACGACGTTCATCAGCTACGCCTCCGGCCAAAATTTCGAGGCGACGGTGGATGCGTTGCACAAGGCGGCCGCCGACAACGGGATGATGATCGTCGGCGATGTCAATCAGGACGCCGAGCTGGCGGCTACCGGACTGCAATTGCCCGGTGCGCACAGTTTCTTTGTGGGCAATCCGAAGATCGGCAAGACATTCTTCGAGTCCACGCAGGCGATCGGCGCGGTGATTCCGGTGCGGGTCAGCGTCTGGGTGGACGGCGATGGTCCAGCGCACATCAGCTACTTTGATCCAGCGCCGGAGTTCGCGGCCGTCGATCCGGATCTTGGCGATGGCGGACAACAGGTATCGCAAGCGATCCGCACGATTGCCGAAGCCGCGGCGGGCGGCGGCGGCCCAACGACAACAACCGCGGTCGAGACGACGTTCATCACGGTCGATGCGGTGGGTTCGTTCGAAGCAACGATTGGTTCGCTGCATGATGCGGCCGCCGAGCACGGGATGACCATCCTCGGCGACGTGAACCAGGAAACTCGCCTGGAGGCGATCGGGCTGCAATCGCAGCGTGCGCACAGTTTCTTTGTCGGTGATCCGCAGATGGGCACGACGCTTTTTGGCGCCACTCAAGCGATCGCCGCGGTGGTTCCCGGGCGGGTGCACGTGTGGTCTGACGGCCGCAGCCCCGCGCACATCAGCTACTTCGATCCCGCGCCGATGTTCACCGCGGTCGATCCCGCGCTGAGCGATGCCGGACGGCAGCTATCGCAAGAAGTCCACGCAATCGCCGAAGCCGCGGCGAAACAGTAGACCGGGAGCAGCATATGAGTCGTGCCGGCTATGTCGATGGGGTCGAGGTGTTGTGGCGGCCGGGATGTCCGTTCTGTGTGAAGCTGCGTCATGGGCTGCGTCGACGCGGCATCCCAACGACCGAGATCGACATCTGGAAGGACCCGGGTGCCGCCGAGCGTGTCCGCGCGGTCACCGGTGGTGACGAAACCGTTCCGACGGTGTTCGTCGGCGGCGTGGCCCTGGTCAATCCGAGTGTGCGCGAGGTCGCTGCCGCGGTGGCACGTGAGTTCCCCGACCGCGCTAGCGAGATGCTCTCGAGTCGACGTGACCGCGGGCGGCCGCGCTGGTGGTCACGGGTGATCCGCGCCGTGCAGGGCGGTGAGACCGCCTGACCGTTGGTGACGATCTCCTCGTCGAGTGACATGCTGCCGTCCAGCTCGCAGTACTACTCCCGGGGTTTACCGATCATCTGCCGCCGCCCGACGGTCGGGCAGCGCGATCAACCCAGTGACCACGTCGACGAGATCGGCACCGATCACATCGGCAGCGGTGAAGATCTTCGGGTAGTGCTTCTCCAATCGCGCGGCCCAGCCCGTGGTCAGCCCGGCCGCATGTGCGCCGTGGCAGTCGAAGGCGTGCACAGCCACCAACGCCACGTCGTCGCCCGAACGGCCGATGCGTGACAGGGCGTGCTGGTAGACGGCGAGCCCCGGCTTCCACATCCGTACTTCGGCCACGCTGATCACCCGATCGACGAAGCGGTTGAGCCCGGTGCGATCCAGGAATGCCGCGGTGGCCTCGCTGGCCCCGTTGGTCAGGCATACCATCGGTAGCCCGGCATCTGCCAGGAGCCTCATCGCCGGTTCGGCATCGGGTTGAGCCGGCAGCGACCCCAAGCCGCCGAGAATGTAGTCCACCTCGTCGTCGCCGATATGAGCGCCGCCAATGACACGCAGCGCGGACTCGGCCACCGTAGGGAACGGCTGATAGCCACCGGCAAGCGTCAACGCCATACCGTCGCGCAACATCCGGTCAAACCACCGCTCTACCGCGGAGGAAGGCAAACCCGTCTCGACAAAGCGCCGGCGCAACGGTTCCAACGTCATCAACGTCTCGACGACATCGAAGACGACGGTGTGCGGGCGATGAACCACCGGGGGCTCCTCTCGGGGGCTCCTCTTCGCAACCAGGGTGACACAGCGTGCGGGGCTTGGGTGTTGTCGGCGCCGTGACAGGGCTGGGATCGCCGTTGCGCACACTGTCAGCGGGCTGACAGACAGTCGGTCAGGGGTGCGCCCTGGGTCGGTAGGGTGGGGCGATGGCTACCCAATTGTCCAGCGGTGCAGCCGTTCCAGTACGGCGCCTCGAGACCATCACCGGCCAGTCGGTGGAGGTTCCTGCGTCGACCGGACGGACACATCTGCAGTTCCGGCGGTTCGCAGGCTGTCCGATCTGCCATCTGCATCTACGTAGTTTCGCCGACCGGCATCCAGAGGTTTCCGACGCCGGCATCACCGAGGTGGTGTTCTTCCACTCGCCGGTCGAGGAGCTGCGGGGCTATCACACCTTGCTGCCGTTCGCGGTGATCGCTGATCCCGACCGCGTGCACTACCGCGAATTCGGGGTCGAGACGGGATTGCGCGCGGTGGCCGATCCACGATCGTGGTGGGCCGCGATGCGCGGCGGGACGGCGATGTTGCATCGCAACGATCCCGACCGGGCCGGTGTCACGCTGGGCGATGGCAGCACACACTTGGGTTTGCCGGCCGACTTTCTGATCGATCCCGATGGAACGGTGGTGGCCGTGCACTATGGTCGTTACGCCGACGATCAATGGTCGGTAGCTGAACTGCTGAACATCCAGCGTTCGCTTGGTAGCTCTCGATGATCGCGAGCTACCTGCGATCGATGGGCGCCGTCGCGGTTGCCGCGCTGGTGCTCGTCGCGTGCGGTTCGCACTCGGAGCCGTCAGCGGCGTCGCCGACCGCATCGGGGGTCGTCGGCCAAGGGCCTATGGCCCGAACGGTTCCCGTGCAGCTGCAGTTCACCGCCAAAACCCTTGATGGGCAAGATTTCCGCGGGGAAAGCTTGTTGGGCAGGCCGGCGGTGTTGTGGTTCTGGGCGCCGTGGTGCCCGACGTGTCAGGGCGAAGCGCACGGTGTCAGCGAGGTCGCGGTCTCGCACCCGACCGTGACTTTTGTCGGTGTCGGCGGGTTGGATCAGGTGCCGGCCATGCGCGAATTCGTCGACAGGTACTCGGTGAACGGATTTACCCAGTTGGCCGACACCGATGGGTCGGTCTGGGCGAAGTTCGGCGTCACGCAACAACCCGCGTATGCGTTCGTTCGGTCCGACGGCGGCATCGACGTCGTCAAAGGGCGGGTGTCGGAGGCGGACCTGACCGAGCGGGTAACCGCCCTAGCGAACCAGTGATCGACACCACCGCCATCGGATTCGCTCTCGGGGCGGGGTTGGTCGCAGCGCTGAATCCGTGCGGCTTTGCCTTTCTGCCGGGTTATCTGAGTTTGGTGATCGCGGGCGGCAACGAGGAGTCGTCACGCGCGGTGGTGCTGGCCCGTGCGGGAGCGGCAACCGTGGCCATGTCCGCCGGATTCGTCACGGTGTTCGGCATCTTCGGGGTGCTGATCTCGCCGTTGATCGCCTCCGCGCAGCGCTACCTGCCGTTCGCTACCGTGATCATCGGCGCACTGCTGGTGACGCTGGGGGTGTGGCTGTTGGTGGGAAAATCGCTCACCGTGATGCTGCCCAAGGCGTTTGTGGGTACGCCCACCGCGCGGCTGCGCTCGATGTACGGCTACGGCGTGGGCTACGCCATCGCCTCGCTGTCATGCACGATCGCGCCTTTTCTCGCCGTGATCAGCATGACGTTCAAACGGGGATCAATGTTCACCGGTGTCGTGGCCTTCCTTGCGTATGCCACCGGAATGGCCATCACCGTCGGGGTGGCCGCGCTGGTTGTTGCCCTTGCTGGCTCCGCTGCGGCGGGCGGCCTTCGCCGAATTCTCCCGCATGCCAGCAGGATCGCCGGCGCGATCGTCTTGTTGACCGGGCTGTACGTCGTGTATTACGGCTACTACGAAATCCGCCTGTTCTTCACCGACGCCAGCCCAGATGACCCGATCGTCAGGACCGCGGGGTTAGTGCAGGGTTGGCTCGCACGCCATGTCGACGCCCTAGGTATTTGGCCAATGCTTGGCGCGCTGGTTGTGCTGACTGCGATCGCGATCGGGTGGGGCGCAGTGCGCCGGCGCGGCGAGCGCTCGTTGCCGGCCGATGATGGCGCCCGCTGACAGGGCCTCGCGGTGTGTTTCTCGCACTGGAACTACCAGGCGTGGACGCGGTTTTGCGCTGGCTCGAGTCCCACGTCGACGAGCAATTCGGCGGCGTCGGCAGCCTCCTCGCAGATCGTGGCGACCTCGGGTCGCTCCGCGGCGGTGAAGTTCTCCAACACGAATTTCGCGGGATCTTTGCGTCCAGGCGGCCGGCCGATCCCGATGCGTACCCGCTGAAAGTCTTTGGTACCCAGCGAAGCCGCCACTGAACGCAACCCGTTGTGGCCGCCCTCGCCGCCGCCCAGCTTGAGCCGGATGCGACCGAACTCGAGATCGAGCTCGTCGTGGATAACGATGATGTCGGCGGGGGGCACCGAGTAGAACTTCGCCAGCGGTCCCAACTGGCGACCTGACTCGTTCATGTAGCAGCGTGGCTTGGCCAATACCACCGGATGTCCGGCGAGCCGGCCCGCGACGACTTCGGCGCCGGAACGCTTGTGCGCCTTGAATTTCGAGCCCAGCCGGGCGGCGAGAAGGTCGGCAACCATGAATCCGAGGTTGTGCCGGGTCCGGGAGTAGTTTTCTCCCGGGTTGCCCAGGCCGACCACCAGATGAGGCCACCGCCTGGTTGTGGGGGCGGGTTCGGCCACGTCCTGAGCCGCCTACTCGGACTCGTCTGCGGCGCCGGCATCGCCGGCCGCTGCGCCCTCTCCCTCGGCAGCTTCCTCGCCCTCGGCTTCGGCCTCGCCCTCGAGTTCTTCCGCGGTCGGTGCGTTCACCACGTTGACCACCAGCAAGTCGGGGTCGGAAGCGAGGGTCACGCCAGCCGGCAACGCGATCTGCCCGGCGGTGACCTGGGTGCCTGGCTCGGCACCCTCGATGGATATGGTCAGTTGCTCGGGGATCGACAACGCCTCAGCCTCGATCTCGATAGCGCTGGCGTCCTGAGTGACCAGAGTGTCGGGCCCGGCCTCGCCCTCGACGACCACGCTGACCTCGACGACGACCTTCTCGCCGCGCCGCACGACCAGCAGGTCGGCGTGCTGGATGGTGTGGCGGATTGGGTGGATATCAAGCGCCTTGGTCAACGCCAGCTGCTCCTTGCCGCCGATGTCGAGGGTCAGCACCGCGTTCGTGCCGGAGTGCCGCAGCACGGCCGCGTAGTCATGTGCGGGCAACTCAAGATGCTGCGGATCGGCGCCGTGACCGTAGAGGACCGCCGGAATCTTGCCATCGCGCCGGGCGCGCCGCGAGGCGCCTTTGCCGGTCTTGGTACGCGTGGTGACCGTCAATTCGTTGGCCACCGAAGACCCTGAAGACTTAGCCATGTGTCGCTCCTGTGTGAATCGGGGCACGGCCAGGATCGCGACAACACGCCGGTCTCCGTCGATAACGGTGTCCTGGGGCATTCGGAGGTACTTCGGGAGCACACCGAACCGCCAGCCACCCTCGCCGTGACGCCCGACAGGTTAGCGCATGAGCACCTCAGAGGGGAAATTTGGTACCTGTGAGCTGCTCTGACTGTTCCCAGAGCGCGGCGGCAGTGTGGGCGCTTTGCGCCTGTTTGCTGCGGCCAACCGGTTGGGTGCGGCCGACAAAACCGAACTTGGGGCCGACGAACGTGTTCCCCGGCAAATCCATCGACGCCGCATACAAGGTTTGTCGGGCGCCGAAATCGGCGTCGGTGGACACCACCCGGGTGCCTGCCGACACGAGTGCGTCGCGGAACTTGTGCCCGGAGTGCCCTTGCAAGTTCGTGTGCGAGTATCCGGGGTGAGCCGCCAGCGCCCGCACCGGCGAACCCGCGGCCTCGAGACGTCGCTGCAGCTCGCTCGTGAACAACAGATTGGCGAGCTTGGACTGACCGTAGGCTAGCCACGGCCGGTATTGCCGGGACTTCCAGTTCAGGTCGCCAAGACTGATGCTGCCCATCCGGTGCAACATCGAGGACACCGTCACCACCCGTTCGGTGAGCTTCGGCAGCAACAGGTTGGTCAGCGCGAAATGACCAAGGTGGTTGGTGCCGATTTGGCCCTCAAAACCGTCGGCAGTCAACGCGTACGGCGTCGCCATGATGCCGGCGTTGTTGATCAGGACGTCGACGCTGTCCACCTGTTCGGCGAACCGCCGCACCGAGGACAGATCCTGCAGGTCGAGTTCACGTACCAGGACCGGGCCAGTTGTGGCACCGCGCATCTGTTGCGCGGCGGCCTCACCCTTGGCGGTGTTGCGCACCGCCACGATGACTGTCGCCTCCCGGCGGGCCAACTCGCGGGCAGTCACGGCGCCGAGGCCGCTGTTGGCGCCGGTCACGATCACCGTGCGCTCGGTGAACGACGGCAAGTTGGCGGCTGTCCATTCGGTCATGGGTGTCCATTTTAGTGATTGGCGGAGACGCTGAATCCGGCGATGATCGCCTCGATGTCGTCGGACTGCGAATAGGCTTCGGTGGCCAGGCTGGTAACGGTGAGCTGGATCAGGTATCGCTGGTTGGCGGGCGGCGCGCTGGTGGCGATGACGATCCGGTTGAACGAATGCAACCGCTTACCGGCGAGGTCGTAACTGCCTTCGACCATCGCCGACGGAAAGCCGTTGAAGTCGGCGGTCGAGGCGTCCAGCTGGTTGAAGTTCTTGGACAGCTGGGCATCGGCGTTGCCGTGTTTGATCGCTTCGGCAATATCGAATTCTCCGCGCAACATGAACACCATCAGCATGGCCGTCGGATAGTCGTCGCCCTTCGAGATCATCGCCGTTTCTGGCGTGATGTTCTCGTTGGTGTACGTCGACCAGCCGGGTGGCGTCGGGAGGGACACGGAGAGGTCGGTCAGCTCGCTTGGCTCCACCTGCTTTCCGGCGACGCCGACACTGGCGAGATAGCTCCATATGGGTTCGGGCTTTTCCGTCGTCGTCGGGGCGACGCTCGTCGTCGAAGTCGTGGTCAAGATCGACTGGAAATCCGGGGATTTCGGTGCGCACGCGGCTGTCGGAATCGCCAGTGCGGCTACCGCGGCACAAGCGGCGAACTGCTGCGCGACCCGGCTGCGTGCTGGGTGGGTCACAGAATCTCGCGGACAGTGTCGACCGGCCTGGCCAGCCGGGTGCCTTTCGGTGTGACGACAAATGGCCGTTCGATCAGGATGGGATGTTCTGCCATGGCGTCGAGCACCTCGTCATCGGTCGCGGTGGCGAGGTTGAGTTCGTCATACAACGGTTCGCGTTTGCGTACCGCGGCGCGTGCCGTGATTCCGGCATCGCGAATCATGGTGGCCAGCTCGCTCCGGGTCGGCGGAGTCTTGAGATACTGGATTACTGTGGGATCAAAGCCATTGTCCCGCAATAGATCCAGCGTCTTCCGGGACGTGCTGCAGCGCGGGTTGTGGTAGATGACTGCGTCGTGCGGCGCGCCGCTCGGGCCGGCCGGCATCTAGGCATCTCCGTCGAACAGGCCTGTCACCGAGCCGTTCTCGAACACCGCCCGGATAGTGCTGGCCAAGAGCGGTGCGATGGACAGCACCGTAAGCGCAGCGAAGCGCTTCTGTTCGCCGATCGGGAGGGTGTTGGTGACGATCACTTCCCGGGCGCCGCATTGTGCCAGCCGCTGCGCGGCCGGGTCGGAGAGCACACCATGGGTCGCCGCGATGATCACGTCGCCGGCGCCGTCGTCTTTCAGCAGCTGCACCGCCCCGGCAATGGTGCCTCCGGTATCGATCATGTCATCGATCAGCACACAAGTATGGCCGGCGACGTCACCGACGACGCGGTTGGACACCACCTGGTTGGGCACCCGCGGGTCACGGGTCTTGTGAATGAAGGCCAGCGGAACGCCGCCGAGTGCATCGGCCCATTTCTCAGCGATGCGCACCCGGCCCGAGTCGGGGGAGACCACCACCATGTTGCCGTCGGGGTAGTTGTCCCGGATGTAGCCGGTGAGCAGATTCTGGCCTCGCATGTGGTCGACGGGTCCATCGAAGAAACCCTGGATCTGGTCGGTGTGCAGATCCACGGTCACGATCCGGTCGGCACCGGCGGTCTTGAGCAGATCGGCGACCAACCGCGCCGAGATCGGTTCCCGGCCACGGTGCTTCTTGTCCTGTCGGGCATAGGGATAGAACGGCATGACCGCGGTGATCCTCTTGGCGCTTCCCCGCTTGAGCGCATCGATCATGATCAACTGCTCTATCAGCCAGGTGTTCACTGGTGCCGGGCACGATTGCAGGACGAACGCGTCACAGCCACGAACCGATTCGTGAAACCGCACGAAGATCTCGCCGTTGGCGAATTCCCGCGCCGTTTGCGCGGTGACGTGGACGTCGAGTTCTTTGGCTACCTGCTCGGCTAGCTCCGGGTGGGCGCGGCCACTGAAGAGCATCAGGTTTTTGCGGTTATCGGTCCAGTCGTGGCTCAACGTGCCGCCCTCGCCGTTGGGGATCGAAATGGATGACCCATGGTAGTAAGCGAAGCGCCGGGAATTGTCGCCGGGTAGCCGGGAGGCGAACTCACGGTGTCTGATCGGATCCGGGTCTGTGGGTGCTCTCCTGGGTTTCCTGTGCGGACGCTCTCCCTGAGCCCCTCTCTGAGGCCCTCTCGGCGGCCTGAGCCGCGTCGCTGTTGGGCCGTCGGCGCTGGACCCAGTCTTCGATGTTGCGTTGCGGCCCCGCGGACACCGCGAGCGCTCCGGGTGGGACGTCTTCACGCACCACGGTGCCCGCGCCCGTGTAGGCGCCGTCGCCGATTGTCACCGGCGCCACGAACATGGTGTCCGACCCGGTGCGCACGTGCGATCCGATGCTGGTGCGCTGCTTGGATATGCCGTTGTAGTTGACGAACACGCTGGATGCGCCGATATTGCTGTGCTCGCCGATGTCGGCGTCGCCGACGTAGGTCAGATGCGGCACCTTGGTGCCGGTGCCGATGGTCGAGTTCTTGGCCTCCACGAATGCGCCGAGCTTGCCGTCGCTTCCCAATACCGTTCCCGGACGGAGATATGTATACGGGCCAACTGTGGCGCCGACACCGATCGAGGACGATGTGCCGTGGGTGCGCACGACGGAGGCATTGTCGCCGACGGTGACGTCGGTCAGGGTGGTGTCCGGGCCGACGACACAATGACCGCCCAGCCGGGTGCGGCCGAGCAGCTGGGTTCCGGGGTGGATGACCGTGTCGCGCCCGATAGTGACGTCGACATCGATCCAGGTGCTGGCGGGGTCGATGACGGTGACGCCGGCCAGCTGGTGGGCGGCCACGATGCGGCGGTTGAGTTCGGCGCCCAGTTCGGCCAATTGGACGCGATTGTTGACGCCGGCCACCAGGGCGCTGTCGTCGATGTGGCGGGCATGTACGACCTGGCCGTCGCTGCGCAGGATCGAGATGACATCGGTGAGGTAGAGCTCCTGTTGGGCGTTGTTGGAGCTCAGCCGGCCCAGCGCCGATCGCAGCGCGGCGATGTCGAAGGCGTACACGCCGGCGTTGACCTCGCGGATCTGGCGTTGTGAGGGCGTGGCGTCGGTTTGTTCCACGATCGCCATCACTTCATGGTCCTGGGTGCGCAGGATCCGTCCATAGCCGAAGGGATTGTTCAGCGTGGTGGTCAGCACGGTCACCGCAGCCGATGTTGTGCTGTGCGTGGTGATCAAATCGGCGAGGGTGTCCGCGTCCAGCAGCGGAGTATCACCGGCGGCGACGACGACGATCCCGGAGTAGGCATCGGGCAGCGCGGAAAGTCCGCAGAGCACCGCATGTCCGGTCCCGAGCGGCCGATCCTGCAACGCCACATCGATGGTGCGACCCAAAGTGTCGGCGAGCTCGCCGACCAGCGGGCGGATGCGCTCGTGATCATGCCCGAGCACGACGACCAGATGCTGCGGCGCCAGCTTGGTCATGGTGTGCAGGGAATGAGACAGCATGCTGCGTCCACCGAGGGTGTGCAACACCTTGGGGGTGTCCGATCGCATCCGGGTGCCCGGTCCGGCCGCTAAGACCAGGACCGCAGTATCACCGCGAAATGTCATCGACTCTCCTTAGGCCTGGGCGCACAAGTCGGGCGCGGCTCCCACCTGTGCCGGAGTATTTATCCAGATCGACCACACGCCGTCAAGAGTGTCATTTCGTGCATGCTCGCGGCAACGAGCCGGTCCATAGGGAGTGATTCCGTCAAGGGCTCCGTCGCCAGGACTCGAACCTGAACTTTCTGAACCAAAATCAGAGGTGCTGCCGATTACACCACGACGGATTGCCCACGCTGGTGCGGGCAGTGGGTCGACCAATGCTGGCTGTCGCCACCATATGTGACTTTAGACGGTGAACCCGCCAGTGGTGACCTCACCGCATCGGGCGGTCCCACCGCACGGGTTGCCCAGCGGTTTTGGGTGACGGGTCGAGCGTGTCCGGCACCGCAACCGATACCCTGTTGGCGTGGCGGTGCCCGACAGAAGGCCCGATGGTAGGCCGGACAAAGAATCGCGCGCGCCGCGCGCCAGGATGACCGGTAGCGAGCGCCGCCACCAACTCATCGGGATCGCTCGTTCGTTGTTCGCCGAACGCGGTTACGACGGGACCGCGATCGAGGAGATCGCCCAGCGGGCCAACGTATCCAAACCGGTCGTCTATGAGCACTTCGGTGGCAAAGAGGGCCTCTACGCGGTGGTCGTCGACCGCGAGATGTCGGCCTTGCTGGACGGGATCACCTCGTCGCTGACCAACAACAGATCGCGAGTGCGTGTCGAACGGGTGGCGCTGGCCCTGCTGACCTACGTGGAGGAACACACCGACGGATTCCGCATCATGATCCGCGACTCGCCAGCCTCGATCAGCTCGGGCACCTATTCCAGCCTGCTCAACGACGCGGTAAGCCAGGTCGCCTCGATCCTGGCCGGTGACTTCTCCCGGCGCGGCCTAGACCCCGACCTCGCCCCGCTGTATGCGCAAGCGCTGGTCGGATCGGTGTCGATGACGGCGCAATGGTGGCTCGATGCACGGGAGCCGAAGAAGGAAGTGGTCGCCGCGCACCTGGTCAACCTGGTCTGGAACGGCCTGACGCATCTGGAAGCCGATCCGCGACTCCAAGACGAATAGGCGCCCTCCCAGCCGGGGATTCGCCGGGATCCGCCAATGATCCCCTGGCCGACACCGCCCTAGAATGGCCGCATCATGACCGCACCGGGGCCTGCTAGCCCAGATACCCCGATCGCGGGGCTCGTCGAGCTGGCATTGACCGCGCCGACGTTCCGGCAGCTCATCGAGCGTGCCGAGAATCGGCCAGACGAGTTGACACTCGTCGGGCCGGCCAGCGCACGGCTGTTCGTCGTCAGTGCTCTCGCCCAGCAAGGTCCGGTGCTGGTGGTTACCACCACCGGACACGAAGCCGATGACTTGACCGCGGAACTGCGGGGGGCCTTCGGTGACGCGGTGGCGACCTTCCCGTCGTGGGAGACGCTTCCGCACGAAAGGCTCTCACCCGGGGTGGATACCGTCGGAGCGCGGCTGATGGTGCTGCGCCGGTTGGCCCGTCCGGATCCCGATCCCGACGGAGCCTGGTTGGGGCCGCCACTGCGGGTGGTCGTTACGTCCGTGCGCTCGCTGCTGCAGCCCATGACGCCCCGGCTGGGCGAACAGGAACCCGTCACGTTGCGTGTCGGCCAAGAGATTGCCTTCGAGCAGGTAATCGCTCGGTTGATCGCCCTGGCGTACACCCGGGTGGATATGGTCGGCCGGCGGGGCGAGTTTGCCGTTCGCGGCGGGATTCTCGACATCTTCGCTCCCACTGCCGAGCACCCGGTGCGCGTCGAGTTCTGGGGTGACGAGATCACCGAAATGCGGATGTTCTCGGTCGCCGACCAGCGATCGATTCCGGAGATCGAGGTTCCCACCCTGGTTGCGGTGGCTTGCCGTGAACTGTTGCTCAGTGATGACGTGCGGGCGCGGGCCGCCGAGCTGGCCAAACAGCATCCCGCGGCCGAGGGCTCGATCACCGGCAGTGTTTCGGACATGCTGGCCAAGTTGGCCGCCGGCATCCCGGTCGACGGGATGGAGGCACTGCTGCCAGTGTTGCGGCCCGACGATCATGCGCTGCTGACCGATCAGCTCGCCGAGGGTACGCCGGTGTTGGTGTGCGATCCGGAAAAGGTGCGTTCCCGGGCCGCCGATTTGATCAAGACCGGTCGTGAATTCCTGGAAGCGTCGTGGTCGGTCGCAGCCATGGGCACCGAAAGCGAGGCCCCGGTCGACGTTGCCCAGCTGGGCGGATCCGGGTTCGTCGAACTGGACCAGGTGCGAACCGCGGCAAGTCAATCCGGCCATCCCTGGTGGACGCTGAGCCAACTGTCCGACGAGTCGGCGTTGGAGCTGGACATTCGGCCTGCACCCTCGGCGCGTGGTCATCAGCACGACATCGACGGCATTTTCGCGATGCTGCGCGCGCATGTCGCGACCGGGGGGTACGCGGCAGTGGTGGCGCCGGGGGCCGGCACGGCGCATCGAGTGGTGGAGCGCCTGGCTGAGTCCGATACCCCTGCGGCCATGCTGGAACCTGATGCGCCGGCCGGCGCCGGTTCCACGAGTCTCACGCCGGGGCTGGTTGGGGTGCTCAAGGGTCCGCTGCACGACGGTGTGGTCATTCCCGGCGCGAATCTGGTGGTCATCACGGAAAGTGATCTGACCGGCAGCCGGGCCACGTCCGTTGAGGGCAAACGGTTGGCCGTCAAGCGACGCAACACCGTGGACCCATTGGCGCTGTCGGCGGGCGACCTCGTGGTGCACGATCAGCACGGCATTGGACGGTTCGTTGAGATGGTCGAGCGCACCGTGGGTGGAGCCCGCCGTGAATATCTCGTGCTCGAGTACGCGTCGAGCAAGGCGGCGAGCAAGAGTGGCCAGCAGTCCGACAAACTTTACGTCCCAATGGATTCACTGGATCAGCTGTCCCGCTATGTCGGTGGCCAGGCGCCGGCGCTGAGTCGGCTCGGTGGCAGCGACTGGGCGAACACCAAGACAAAAGCGCGCCGGGCGGTGCGCGAAATCGCGGGTGAGCTCGTGGCGCTCTACGCCAAGCGGCAGGCTAGTGCCGGCCACGCCTTCGGGTCGGACACCCCGTGGCAGAGCGAGATGGAGGACGCGTTCGGTTTCACCGAGACTGCGGACCAGTTGACGGCGATCACCGAGGTCAAAGCCGACATGGAGAAGCCGGTGCCGATGGACCGGGTGATCTGTGGTGACGTCGGCTACGGCAAGACCGAGATCGCGGTGCGGGCCGCGTTCAAGGCGGTCCAGGACGGCAAGCAGGTCGCGGTACTGGTGCCCACGACCTTGCTGGCTGACCAGCATCTGCAGACGTTCGCCGATCGGATGGCCGGGTTCCCGGTGACGGTCAAGGGTCTGTCCCGATTTACTGACGCCGCCGAGTCGCGCGCGGTGACCGATGGTCTGGCCGACGGGTCGGTGGACGTCGTGATCGGCACCCACCGGCTGTTGCAGACCGGGGTGCGCTGGAAAGACCTGGGCCTCGTCGTGGTCGATGAGGAGCAACGGTTTGGCGTCGAGCACAAGGAACACATCAAATCGCTGCGCACCCACGTCGACGTGTTGACCATGAGTGCTACCCCGATACCGCGGACTCTGGAGATGAGCCTGGCCGGGATTCGTGAGATGTCGACGATCCTGACCCCGCCGGAAGACCGCTACCCGGTGCTGACGTACGTCGGCCCACACGACGACAAGCAGGTGGCCGCCGCGCTACGCAGGGAGCTCCTGCGCGACGGGCAGGCTTTCTATGTGCATAACCGCGTCAGCTCCATCGATCAGGCCGCTGCGCGGGTACGCGGTTTGCTGCCCGAGGCGCGTGTTGTTGTTGCGCACGGTCAGATGCCCGAGGATCTGCTGGAGCGCACGGTGGCGGGGTTCTGGAATCGTGAATGCGACATTCTGGTGTGCACCACGATCGTCGAGACGGGCCTCGATATTTCCAACGCCAACACGTTGATCGTTGAGCGCGCCGATACTTTCGGGTTGTCGCAGCTACATCAGCTTCGTGGCCGGGTCGGCCGCAGTCGCGAGCGCGGGTATGCCTACTTCTTGTACCCGCCGCAGGCGCCGCTGACCGAAACCGCCTACGACCGGTTGGCGACCATTGCGCAAAACAACGAGCTGGGCGCGGGGATGGCCGTCGCGCTGAAGGACCTGGAGATCCGTGGGGCGGGCAACGTCCTCGGGGTGGAGCAATCCGGACACGTCGCCGGGGTTGGTTTCGACCTGTACGTGCGGCTGGTGGGCGAGGCCGTTGAGGCGTATCGAGCCGCCGCCGACGGCAAGACTGTGATCACCGCCGAGGAGCCCAAAGATGTGCGCGTCGACTTGCCGGTTGACGCGCACCTGCCAACGGACTACATCGGCAGCGACCGACTCCGGCTGGAGGGCTACCGGCGATTGGCGGCCGCCGCCGACAATGCGGCTGTGCAGGCCGTCGTGGATGAGCTGACCGACCGCTACGGTGCGTTGCCCGAACCGGCAAGGCGGTTGGTGACGGTGGCGCGGCTGCGGCTGCTATGCCGCGCTTCCGGTATCACCGAGGTGACGGCGTCGTCAGCCGCTAGTGTGCGGCTCTCGCCACTGACGCTGGTCGATTCCGCGCAGGTGCGGCTGGCGCGACTGTATCCCGGAGCGCGCTACCGCGCCACGACGTCCACCGTCCAGGTGCCGATCCCGCGGGCCGGGGGAATGGGGGCGCCGCGCATCCGCGACGTCGAGCTGGTCCAGATGGTTGCCAACGTGGTGACCGCGCTGGCCGGGGTGCCACAGCAGGATATTGGTATGACGAGTTCGAACCCGACGCGCGACGATACGGACCGCAGCACGCCGGTGCAGGAGCGGCACGCGTGAAGACCGTCATCCTGGTTGACCCCCGCCGGCCGTCGCTGGTGCCCGTCGAAGCCATCGAGTTGCTTGGCGGCCAGGTGCAATACACCGAAGAGCTGCCGATCGCCGTGCCGTGGTCGCTGCCGGCGGCTCACCCCGCGCATACTGGAGATGACGCTCCGGTCTTGCTGTCATCGGACCCGGACCACCCCGTGGTGGTCGCCCGACTGGCCGCGGGAGCCCGGTTGATTGCCGCGCCGGATCGACATCGTGGCGAACGACTCGTCGACGCGGTCGCGATGATGGACACACTGCGCACCGACGGGCCCTGGGAGAGCGAGCAGACCCACGATTCGCTGCGCAGGTACCTGCTGGAGGAGACCTACGAGCTGCTGGATGCGGTGCAGCGCGGCAATGTTGACGAGCTTCGGGAAGAACTGGGTGATCTGTTGCTGCAGGTGTTGTTTCACGCCCGCATCGCCGAGGATGCCACGCAGTTGCCGTTCACGATCGACGACGTCGCCGATACCTTGATGCGCAAGCTCGCCAACAGGGTTCCGGGAGTACTTGCGGGCGAGTCCATTTCGCTCAAGGACCAGCTGGCTCAATGGGAGGAAGCCAAGGCGGCGGAAAGGTCGCGAAAATCCCAAACTTCGTTGTTGGCCGATGTGAATACGGGTCAGCCGGCATTAGCGTTGGCGCAGAAGGTGATTCGGCGAGTCGAGAAAGCTGGTCTACCCGCTCACCTGATTCCGGAGGCCATCACCTCGATTTCCGTGTCGGCCGATGGTGATACGGAAAACACGCTACGGGCGGCAGTCTTGGATTTTGTGGATACCGTTGGCATGGCCGAGAAGGCCATCGCCGTCGCGCGCGGCGGCGTTGCCGAACAGCTCGATATGACTGGGCTGGGGGCGATCACGGTGCAGGAGTGGCTCACCTACTGGCCCTCCGGGGAGCCGAGCCACGACGGCGCTGCCGTGCCGAGGTCGATGGGGGCATCTGATGTCGCGGTGGCCCGGGTCGCGGAGATTCCCCAAGCAACCCGCGGCTCCACGAAGCGCAAGGGCCGCAGATAACGCGCAAGCGGCTCCACAGCGCACGCCCGCCGGTTGACTGCGCCGTGAGACCTCGTCGGCCGATGTTTGCCAGAACTGCGAGTCCCTAGGTGCTGAGCAATCGCAACATAGTTTGCGACAGCAGTATATTCATAGTTTAGAGCATAGATTGATCATCGCTAGACGGGTTCCCGGTAATCGGTCCACGTGGGAGATCGGGCCAGATTCAGTGTGCTGAGGTTGGAACGCGGTGGGGCGCTTGCCGAACCCATGCGACGATGATCGTGGTCGCAGTGGGCAAATGGGAACAACCGAGGAGCCATAGGAAGCATCGTGTCGCCGGGACGTTTCTTGCGCGCGGCCGCCGTGATGGGCGCGACCGCGATGCTCATGGCGTCCAGCTGCACGTGGCAACTCAGCCTGTTTATCCCCGATGGCGTGCCGCCCCCGCCGGGAGATCCCGTCCCGCCGGTCGACACCTATGCCAGCGGCCGACCCGCGGATCAGTTGCGTGAATGGGCAGAGAGCCGGTCCTCGGCACTGGAGATTCCGGTCATCGCACTGGAGGCCTACGCCTATGCCGCTCGCGTCGCCGAGGTGGAGAACCCGAAGTGCCATCTGGCCTGGACAACCCTGGCGGGCATCGGGCAGGTGGAGAGCCACCACGGCACCTACCGGGGTGCCACGTTAGCGCCCAACGGTGACGTGCGCCCGCCGATTCGTGGCGTTCGACTTGACGGTACCGGCGGCACGCTGCGCATTGTCGACAGCGATGCGGGCGATATGGACGGCGACGCCGGGGTGGACCGCGCGATGGGACCGATGCAGTTCATCTCCGAGACGTGGCGGCTGTACGGTGTCGACGCCAACAACGACGGCATTGTCAGCCCGGACAACATCGACGACGCTGCGCTCTCGGCCGCGGGTTACTTGTGCTGGCGCGGAAAAGATCTGGCGACGCCGCGCGGATGGATCACCGCACTTCGGGCCTACAACAACTCCGGCATCTACGCTCGGGCCGTCCGGGACTGGGCGACCGCCTACGCGGCCGGCCATCCCCTGTAGCAGGATGTATTCCGACGTCCACGCAGCAGCAAACGACGAAGGGAGAAACCCAGTGCCGATTGTCGAGCAGGTGGGTGCGCGTGAGATCCTCGATTCCCGCGGCAACCCGACGGTCGAGGTCGAGGTGGCGCTGATTGACGGGACTTTCTCCCGTGCCGCAGTGCCTTCCGGTGCGTCGACGGGCGAGCACGAAGCTGTCGAGCTGCGCGACGGCGGTGACCGTTACGGCGGCAAGGGCGTCAAGAAGGCCGTGGAAGCTGTCCTCGATGAGATCGGCCCGGCGGTCATTGGACTCAATGCCGATGATCAGCGATTGGTGGACCAGGCGTTGCTCGACCTTGACGGAACGCCGGACAAGTCCCGCCTGGGCGGCAACGCCATCCTGGGTGTATCGCTGGCGGTTGCCAAGGCGGCCTCGGAGTCCGCGGAGTTGCCGCTGTTCCGCTATGTCGGTGGGCCGAATGCGCACATCTTGCCGGTGCCGATGATGAACATCCTCAACGGCGGCGCACACGCCGACACCGCCGTCGACATCCAGGAGTTCATGGTGGCGCCGATCGGCGCACCCAGCTTCAGCGAGGCGCTGCGGTGGGGGGCGGAGGTGTATCACACCCTCAAGTCGGTCCTGAAGAAGCAGGGGTTGTCCACCGGGTTGGGTGACGAAGGTGGCTTCGCGCCGGATGTGGCCGGCACCACGGCGGCGTTGGACCTGATCAGCCAGGCGATCGAGGCGGCGGGCCTGCGGCTCGGCGCCGACGTGGCGCTGGCCCTGGACGCCGCGGCCACCGAGTTCTATACCGACGGCACCGGCTATGCCTTCGAGGGCGCCACCCGTAGCGCTGGCCAGATGACCGAGTTCTACACCGGCCTGCTGGACGCGTACCCCCTGGTGTCCATCGAAGACCCACTGTCCGAAGACGATTGGGACGGCTGGGCAGCCCTTACCACATCGATCGGCGACCGGGTGCAAATCGTTGGCGACGACATCTTCGTCACGAACCCCGAGCGGCTCGACGAGGGCATCGAACGTGGCGTGGCGAACGCGTTGCTCGTCAAGGTGAACCAGATCGGGACACTTACCGAGACCCTCGACGCGGTGGCGCTGGCTCACAACTCCGGATATCGCACGATGATGAGTCACCGCAGCGGCGAGACGGAAGACACGATGATCGCCGATCTGGCGGTGGCGGTAGGCAGTGGCCAGATCAAGACGGGGGCACCGGCCCGTAGTGAGCGCGTTGCCAAGTACAACCAGCTGTTGCGCATCGAAGAGGCGCTGGGCGACGCCGCCCGCTACGCCGGTGATCTGGCCTTCCCCCGCTACCTCCTGGAGACGAAATAGGTCGATGCCCGAAGCGAACCGGCCCGAATCGAAGCGTCGTGCCCCGGCATCGCGCCCGGGTAAGGGCGACTCAACGCGGGGCCGCCGCTCCACCAAACCGGCCTCCAAGCCATCCACGCCCTCACCCCATGCCAGCCGTGGCGCGGCGCGCGCACCCCAGGACAGCGTCACCGAACCCATCAAGCGGTCGTTCTCCGAATCGATCGAGCAGCGGGCCGAGGAGCGGCTGGGATTCACCGCGCGGCGCGCGGCGGTCCTTGCCGCAGTGGTATGCGTACTGACACTGACCATCGCGGGACCAGTGCGCACTTACTTCGCGCAGCGCACCGAAATGGATCAGCTCGCCGCTACCGAAGCCGCGCTGCGCCAACAGATCGCCGAACTCGAGGCGCAGGAGGGCAGGCTCGCTGACCCGGCGTACATCGCCGCGCAGGCCCGCGAACGACTTGGCTTTGTGATGCCCGGGGAAACCCCGTTCCAGGTGCAGCTTCCGGCGACGGCGGCGGTGCCGCAACAACCGGGGTCAGACGAGGTCACCCGGGCCAAGAACGAGCCCTGGTACACCTCGTTGTGGCACACGATCGCCGACGAGCCCCACCTGCCTCCAGCGGCCATCCCACCACCGGCGCCGGAGTCCGGACCACCCGATCCGGCGCCGCCGGCTTCGGAGAATCCCGTACCGCCCGGTGGTTGATCACGCCGATCTGGAGGTGGTCGCGCGCCAGCTCGGTCGCCAACCCCGCGGCGTTCTTGAGATCGCTTATCGCTGCCCCAACGGCGAACCTGGGGTAGTCAAGACCGCGCCGAGACTTCCTGACGGCACCCCGTTTCCGACGTTGTACTACCTGACGCATCCGACGCTCACGGTGGCGGCTAGTAGGTTGGAAACCAGTGGACTCATGCGCGAGATGACCCAGCGACTGCGCCACGATGCGGAATTGGCCGCCGCTTATCGGCGAGCCCACGAGTCGTATCTGGCCGAACGGGACGCGATTGAACCTTTGGGCACAACGTTTTCCGCCGGCGGCATGCCCGACCGTGTCAAGTGCTTACATGTTGTGATCGCGCATTCACTGGCCAAGGGCCCCGGTGTGAACCCGTTCGGCGACGAGGCGCTGGCGTTGTTGGCCGGCGAACCGAGCCTCGAGCTCGAACGGTCCGCGACGCTGGTGGTTGGGCAGTGGCGATGAACCGGGTCGCTGCGATCGACTGTGGTACCAACTCGATTCGCTTGTTGATAGCCGACGCCGAGAGTGGGCGGCTACGCGACGTGCACCGGGAGATGCGGATCGTTCGTCTGGGCCAGGGGGTGGACGCCACCGGCCAGTTCGCGGCGGAGGCGATGGCGCGGACCCGGGCGGCACTGACCGATTACGCGGAACTTCTGAAGGTTCACGGCGTCCAACGGGTGCGGATGGTCGCCACCTCGGCCGCCCGCGATGTGGCCAATCGCGACGCCTTCTTCGGGATGACCGCCGACGTCTTGGACCCTGTGATCCCGGGCGCAGTGGCCGAGGTGATCACCGGCACCGAGGAAGCCGAATTGTCGTTTCGTGGCGCCGTCGGCGAACTACCCAGCGCCGATGCACCTTTCGTCGTCGTCGACCTCGGTGGCGGCTCTACGGAGATCGTGCTGGGCGAGGGGCTGGAGGGAAGGGGAGTGGTGGCCGGCTACTCGGCCGACATCGGCTGCGTCCGGCTCACCGAGCGCTGTTTGCGATCCGACCCCCCGACGCCCGAGGAAGTCCTCGCGGCGCGCCAGCTGGTCCGCGAGCGACTTGAGCCCGCCCTTCGCGTGGTGCCGCTGCAGCGGGCTCGGACCTGGGTCGGGCTGGCCGGGACGATGACCACGCTGTCCGCGCTGGCCCAGGACCTGCCGTCGTATGATGCTGCGGCAATCCACCTTTCGCGGGTAGCGGGCGGCAGACTGCTGGCCGTGTGTGAGCAGCTGATCGGTATGACGCGAACGCAGCGCGCGGCGCTGCCGCCCATGCACGAGGGCCGGGTCGACGTGATCGGCGGTGGCGCGATCGTGGTCGAGGAGTTGGCGCGTGAGCTGCGCGCTCGGGCCGGCATCGATGAGTTGATCGTCAGTGAACACGACATCCTGGACGGTATCGCGTTGTCACTGGGCGCCTGAGTTATTTAGGCGGCGCACGTCTGTCACGATCCCGTCGGCGAGGGTTGCGGTCTGGCCGTTGGCTGAACGATCATCGGGAGTCGTACCCGAAACACCGTTTGGCCGTCGGCCGACTCTGCCACAACAGATCCGTTGTGGGCTTTGACGATTGAGTTGACGATCGCCAAACCCAGTCCATGACCGGACCTATTGGACCGCGACGTGCTGGCGCGCACGAACCGATCGAAGAGGTGCGGTAGGACCTCGGGGTCGATCTCGGGGCCGTCGTTGGCAACCGTCAACTCCACGTAGGGTGCGTCGGGGCCGCGGCGGTGGCAGGTGATTCCGGTGGTTACCGTCACCCCGGGTGGCGTATGCACGCAGGCGTTGGTGAGGAGGTTGCTGACGAGCTGATGGAGCCGCGCATGATCCCCGTTGACCCACACGGGTTCGTTGGGCAGGTTGCGTACCCAGTCGTGGGTCGGCGCCGCCACCGCCGCGTCATTCACCGCGTTGATGACCAGATCAGTCAGGTCGAAGTCTTCGGTTTCTAGGTCTTCCCCTTCACTCAGGCGGGAGAGTAGCAGCAGCTCGTCGACCAGCAACGTCATCCGGCGCGCTTCGGACTCGATGCGGGCCAGGGCGTATTCGGTCGTCGGCGGAAGGTTCGAACTGTCTTGCCGGGTCAGTTCTGCGTAGCCCTGGATCGCGGCGAGCGGGGTACGCAGCTCGTGGCTGGCATCGGTGATGAATTGGCGCATCCGCAGATCGGCATCGACACGATACGCCAGCGCGCTATCGACGTTGTCCAGCAATCGATTCAGCGTGTGCCCGACGATGCCGACTTCGTTGTCAGGGTTGGTGTCCTCTGGCCGCACCCGCACGTGGATCCGGTGCTCCTCATCCGCGAGCGACATCCCTGCGACCTCGGCGGCGGTTGCGGCGACCCGGCGTAGTGGCCGAAGTGCATAGCCGACCAGCCCTACCGTGAGTGCCGCGGTGACCAGCAGCGCGCCCGCGACCAGCACCGTGGTAGCGATGTACTTGCGGGCGATGACGTCGTTGGTCAGCCCTAGCGATATCCCGACGACGAGCATGTCGGATCCGTTGGCGCGGCTACCCACCTGGTAGGGACCCAGGCTGCCCAGGTCTTCGACACGTGCTGGGCCGTCGTCGACCCAGGTCTCTGCCTCGATCGCTCTGATGACGTCGGGCGGGGCCGGTCGTGGCTCGTCTTCGGAAAAGACTGCGGAGCCGATGACGACGCCGTCTCGCAATACGGCAATGAGGTTTCCCGGTGTTTGGCCGGTGAACTCCAGCACGGCCTCCGACACCGATCGACTGCCGGGATGTTGCACGGTGGATGCGCCAGTGCGGTACCGCGTGTACGAGTGGTCCATCGTGTGCAGGGACTCCACGAGCGCGGCGTCGTTCATCGCGTTGACGTAGTCGCGCAGACTGAGCACCGAGACGAAGCCGACAGCCACCAGTACCAAGGTCACGACGGTGACGACGCCCAACAGCAGCCGACGGCG
Source organism: Mycobacterium spongiae (assembly GCF_018278905.1). Classification (NCBI taxonomy): domain Bacteria; kingdom Bacillati; phylum Actinomycetota; class Actinomycetes; order Mycobacteriales; family Mycobacteriaceae; genus Mycobacterium; species Mycobacterium spongiae. The sequence goes on along the minus strand of NZ_CP046600.1, from coordinate 4,363,470 downwards.
CAACGAAGTCGGGAGCCACCGGGAAATCCGTTTCGACCAGGCTTTGGACCAGGCCATGCCTCGGTTGCGCGTCACAGTGTGCTCATTCCGGTGGCCGTAGCATGTATCCAATCCCGCGGACGGTATGGATCATGGGCTCTCGGTCGGCGTCGATTTTCTTCCTGAGATAGGAGATGTACAGGTCGACGATGCTCGTGCGGCCGGAGAAGTCATAGTTCCAGACCCGGTCGAGGATTTCGGTGCGACTCAGCGCACGGCGTGGGTTGCGCATCAGGAATCGAAGGAGTTCGAACTCGGTCGACGAGAGGGAGATCAGCGTGCCGTCGCGGTTGACTTCGCGGCTCGCCCCGTCGAGCTTGAGGTCTCCGACCACGAGGGTCTCGTCGGCGGGCTTGGCCAGATGGCTGGAGCGGCGCAGCAAACCCCGCAGGCGGGCGACGAGTTCCTCGAGGCTGAACGGCTTTGTCATGTAGTCGTCGGCGCCCGCGGTCAGACCGGTGACTCGATCCATCACGGAATCGCGTGCGGTGAGAAACAGAGTGGGGGTGTACGCGTCGGATTCCCGGACGCGATGCAAGATCTGCATCCCGTCGACGTCGGGCAGCATGATATCGAGCACCAGCACGTCGGGGCCGACCTTGTCGAACTTGGCTATGGCCTCCCGCCCATCGTGGGCGACCTCGACTTCCCAGCCCTCGTAGTGCAGCGCCATCTTGACCAGATTGGTCAGTGCCGGTTCGTCGTCGACGAGCAGTACCCGGATCGGTGACCCATCGGCACGAAAAATCTTGGGCAGCTTGCCCAGGATGGCCTGGCGCGGACGTTGATTGCGCGCATTACCCGACATGCAGGAATGCTCCCGCATTGTGTCATCCACACATGCAGGTGTCGCTGAATTCATATCGTTCTCACATGCGGACGGCCGCCGAGTTCGCTGGAACCGTGCACAACTGTGCACACAACAACGTGGCCGCACACCAAACGGTGTGCGGCCACGCTGTGGGACGGTGTGGCGTCAGGCCCAGCTGGAGCCGACGGCGCTGTCGGTGCTCGCCATGTTGTTGCCGGCGGCTTGCACCTTCTGCCCGTGGGCGTTGGCCTGCTGGTAGATCACCGCGAAGTTGCGACCCAACTGGGCGATGAACTCCTGGCACGCCACCGAACCGGCGCCGCCCCAAAAGTCACCAGCAGCCAGCACATCGCGAACGATGGCCTGGTGCTCGGCCTCCAACGATGCGGCCTGCGCGCGAATCAACGCGCCATGGGCGTCGACATCGCCGAACTGGTAATTGATGGTCATTGCTGTTGTCCTCCTGACTCGACGCTGGTGGGCTAGCTGCTAAGGATTTGCTGCGACGACTGCTCTTGCTGCTCGTAGTGATTCGCGTCGCGCACCAGACCGTCGCGCACCCCGTGGAGCATGTTCACGATGTTGCGGAAGGCCGTGTTCATCTGCGTCATGGTGTCCATCGACGTCGCCTCGGCCAGACCGCGCCATCCCGCACCCGAGATGTTCTGCGCGGATGCCCACATCCGGCGGGCCTCGTCCTCCACTGTCTGGGCGTGCACCTCAAAGCGGCCCGCCATGTCCCGCATCGCGTGCGGGTCGGTCATGAAACGCGTTGCCATGTTGGCTATCTCCTTAGTCTGAAGTCTTGGACTTGGTTACTTCTGGATAGTTCTGCTTACTTCTGATGTACGCGGTTGTAGCCGTCTAGCGGATACATTACGACCTGGTGGTCAGCTGTGGGCCTTAAACGAGTGACATGTCCTCCTCTTTTTTCGACATCACACGACGACCTGTTTAGGCATCACAATGGGCTTGAACCCGTACCGCGGCCCGGCGCCGACTCCCGCGCCCTTGGCGGCCGCACCCATTCCCGCGGGCATCGCTGCTACCCCGGTAGCCGGTGCGGCTTCTTCGGCGACGGTCCAGCCGCTGCCCGCCGCGGCGGTCGCGCCGGCTGTCGCCTCGGGGGCGGCCGAAGCCCAGCTCGCCGGCACGGCCAGCTTGCCGACCAGCGAGGCCTCGCCCAGAGCGGCCCCAATGCCCGCCGGCGCCACCGAGTCCGCCAGGCCTGCGCCCGCTGCGCCGGCTGCGGCAGCCACGCCCGCGGCGCCCCCGACGGCGGCTTCGGCTGCCTCTACTGGCGCGGCAACACCGACGGTGTTGCCCAGGAATATCGCGGTGGGGATGGCGGCCATGACATACCACGCCGCGGTGTTGATGCCGCTGTTGATGATGTTGGCGATGAACGGCACCCCGAGCAGTTCTTCGATGTCCGCGATGATTCCGGTCAACCCGGTTGCCTCAGCAACCGAAGTGATCGGAGACGCGAGGCTCATGACCGCGCCAGACAGGTTGCCGATCAGGCCCTCGAGGCCCACCGCTTGTGTGGTTGCGGCCGCGGCGGCCTGGCCCACGGCGGCGGCCTGGACGGCCGCCCCGGCCGGATTGGTGGACGGGGCCGGCGGCGTCAGCGGGTTGAGCACCCCGGCAACCGCTGAGGAGGCCGCGTAGCCGTACATGGCCATGGCGTCCTGCGCCCACATCTCAAGGTAGTGGGCCTCGGTAGCCATGATGGCCGGCGTATTGATGCCGAGGAAGTTGGTCGCGACCAGCGCCGCGAGCAGAGCCCGGTTGGCGGCGATCTCGGGTGGTGGCACCGTCATCGCGAACGCCGCCTCATAGGAGGCCGCCGACGCCATCGCCTGCGCGCCGGCCTGCGCGGCGGATTCCGACGTGTAGGCCAGCCAGGCCAGGTAGGGCTGGGCAGCGGCAACCATGGCCATCGACGCCGGACCCATCCACGATTCGGTGGTCAGCTGGGTGATCACCGATTCATAGGAGGTGGCGGTAGTGCTCAACTCCGCGGCCAGGCCGTTCCATGCCCCCGCGGCGGCCAGCATCGGCGCGGCACCCGCGCCGGCGTACATCCTGGCCGAGTTGATCTCAGGGGGTAGAGCTCCAAAATCCATTATTTATCCCTCTTTTTGATGAATAGTTTTGGATGAATATTTCGATTGTCGATGGCGCTGCTGCGCCCCTGATTCCTAGACAGCGGTCGGCTTTGGCATGACGATGGGCTTGACGCCGTAGCGCGGCGCCCCGAAGCCCGCACTGTTGCGTGCGGCAGAACCCAACCCCGCCGGCATCCCCATGAACGTCCCCGGCGCGCCACTGGCTGCGCCGGCGGTCAAGCCCGCGCTCGTCAGCGGGGTCGTGCTGGAGACCAGGGTGGCCGGTCCGGCCCAGGTGGGCGGCACCGACAACATGCCGACCGAGCCTGCCGCACCCGCGGCGGCCGCGATCGGAGCCCCGGCGCCGAGTGCTCCCTCTGCCGCAGCGATGGCACCCAATTCGCCCAAACCTTCGGCGGCGCCGATAGCGGCGCTGCCCTCGGCGGCCTCCTCGGCGGGCAGTAGACCACCGCCTGCGAGGCCGACCAGAGTCGACGTGGCCGACGCCCAGTTACCGGCCCCAATATTGAGGATGTTGGCGAGATTGCCGTTGATGTCCGCCGGGATGGCGTTCGTCATACCCTGGATGATGCTTGACACACCGGAGAGTGGTGTCGCTGCCGCGGATGAGTTGAGGGACTCGGTCGCGCCATAGGTGCCAGCACTGATGCCGAGGGTGTTCACGAACATTTCGTGCATGGCCTGAGCCTCGGCGCTGACCTCCTGATACAGGGTGCCGTACGCGGTGAACAGCGCCGCCTGCAACGCCGACACCTCGTCAAGGGCTGCCGGCGCAATGGCCGATGTAGGAGCCGCCGCGGCAGCGTTCTGGGCTGCCATGGTGGACCCGATGGCCCCGAGCTGCGTGGCCGCGGCTTGCAACTCTTCGGGCACTGTGGTGAGAAACGACATCCATAACTCCTTGTGTGAGACCTGCCGACCGTCGTCACCCCTGGCCGACGCTGAGTAGTTGCGTAAGAGCCCCTGTGTGTTGGCGTAACGCTAACCAGCCAGGGCTCTAGAGTCGCGACGGAAGGCCCTAGGGAGGCATACGTTTACGTCGTGTTAACGCTGGCGTCGACAGATGTAACACCTTCTTGGTGGGTGACATTGCGGTGAAATCTGCTGTCGGAGAGCGGCATCCTTATGAGCTGCGCAGCGCGCGGATCATACGTGAGGGGTGGCCGAGACGCATGCCGGGGGTGCCATGGGGTTGGTGCCCCGGGACGACTGTTCGCGCGCTAGATTCGCCCAGCGGGCCCCCATAGCCCAATTGGCAGAGGCAGCGGACTTAAAATCCGTCAAGTCTGGGTTCGAGTCCCAGTGGGGGCACCGATGTTGTTGCGTCCGGTGGAAGGGCTACACCGCTAACCTCACCGCGCAGTCAGCACAGTTCGTCATCGACTCCTACCACCAGCTTTGGCGCATCGACAGGGCCTTCCGCATGTCTCAACACGACGTGCAAGCTCGTCCGATCTACCATCGCACCCGCGATTCGATCGACGCACACCTGATTGTCGTCTTCGCCGCGATGGCCCTATCCCGCTGGGTCTAGCACCAAACCGGATGGAGCATCAAGAAATTCGTCCGGACCGCTCGCCGATGCCGCACTGTAGCCATCCAAGCCGGGAGTCAGACCTTGACTGCAGCCGAACCCCACCTCCCGACCCCGACGAAGCACTCGCCCAAATTCACGACGTAGGTGCGCACTAGCTTGATAGAAGTCAGGTTTCATATGGCTGGGAAAAGCTTCGCCGATGGTCGACAGCGCGGCTGCTGGGGGTTGTGGCGGTACCCGGCATGGCGCATGGCACATGGCGCATGCCCGCGGCCCTTGGCTCACCCCAACTACGAGCAAATTCTCATGAACATATGGCGCAAAAGAGCGTGTGGTAGGGGTTTCGGAGATCGTAGGGTGGGGTTTCGGCGGACTTTGTCGCCGGTACCAACATGCGTCGATGATTTATCGATCGACCCCGGTTGCCCAGCGGAGGTATGACATGGCGATGGTCGGTGCGGCACCGCAGGCGTTGGCGGCAGCGGCGAGCGAGATAGCAACTCTGGGTTCGTCGCTGGGTGCGGCGAATTCGGCGGCTTCGGCGTCGACGACCGAGATCGTGGCGGCGGCCCAGGATGAGGTGTCGGCGGCGATCGCGGCGGTGTTGTCCGTTCATGGCCAGGCCTATCAGGCGCTCGCCGGGCAGGTGGGGTTGTTTCATGATCAGTTCGTCGAAGCGCTGGGCGCCGCGGGCGGAGCCTATGCAAGCGCGGAGGCGGCCAACACTGGTCCGTTGCAGCAGCTGCTGGATGGGGTCAATGCGCAGAGTGTGGCGTTGACTGGGCGTGCGTTGATTGGCAACGGTGCCAACGGGGCGCCCGGCAGCGGGGCCAATGGGGCTGCGGGGGGGTGGCTGCTTGGCAATGGCGGGGCTGGTGGCTCGGGTGCGGCCGGGCAAAACGGTGGGGCCGGGGGGGCCGCGGGGTTGTTGGGGATCGGCGGTGCCGGCGGTGCCGGCGGCAACTCAGCGGCGGGTGCTGCTGGGGCTGGTGGGGCTGGGGGTGCTGGGGGCTGGTTGTGGGGTGACGGCGGGGCTGGTGGTGTCGGCGGCGTCGCGTCTGCTGCTGATGGTGTTGGTGGGGCTGGTGGTGTTGGTGGGGCTGGGGGGTTGTTCGGTGGCGGCGGTCTCGGTGGTGGCGGCGGACGCGGCGTCACCGGTGGCGCTGGTGGTGCTGGCGGGGCCGGGGGCGTGATGTCGGGGTTGGTCGGCGCTGGCGGCGGCGACGGCGGCAACGGCGGGGCTAGCGGAGTTACTGGTGGTGTTGGTGGCGCGGGGGGTAATGCCGGGTTCTTCGGTGGCTCGGGTGGCGCCGGGGGGGACGGCGGATTCGGCGGCGATGACGGGGGCGCCGGTGGTGCCGGGGGTAACGCCGGTGGGTTGTTCGGTGCCGGCGGTGGGTTGTTTGGTGCCGGTGGGGCCGGCGGCGACGGCGGCGCCAGCAACTCCAGCGGTGGCGATGGTGGCGCTGGGGGTAATGCCGGTCTGTTCTTTGCTGATGGCGGAGTCGGCGGGGAAGGTGGGGCCGCGGTGTCTGGCGCGGATGGCATTTCTGGTGGTGCTGGTGGGGCGGGCGGTAACGGCGGACTAGCGTTCTCCAATGGCGGTGTCGGCGGGAGTGGCGGCATCGGTGTCGGCGGCGGCGTGGGTGGCGTCGGCGGGGCTGGGGGCACCGCCGGGCTGCTGCTGGGTAACGGCGGTGCCGGCGGCACCGGCGGGATCGGCGGGACCGGTGTCGCCGGGACCGGTGGTGACGGTGGGGCCGGGGGCAACGCGGTGTGGATCGGCAATGGCGGCAATGCGGGCGTGGGCGGGCTCGGCACCATGCCAGGAGCCACCGGTGTCGGGGGAATCAGCGGGCTCTTGCTGGGGCTGGACGGTTTCAATGCCCCGGCGAGCACCTCACCGCTTCATGCTCTGCAACAACAAGTGCTGGGCGCGATCAACGCGCCGATCCAGGACCTGACCGGGCGCCCGCTGATCGGCAACGGGACCCCTGGGGCGGCCGGTAGCGGCGCTGACGGCGCTGCTGGTGGGTGGCTGTTCGGGGATGGCGGGGCCGGTGGGTCCGCAGCGGAGGGCACCGGCAGCAACGGCGGGGCCGGTGGGTCGGCCGGGTTATGGGGCACCGGCGGCACCGGTGGGGCCGGGGGGAGCTCACTAGTCGTTGACGGTGGGGCTGGTGGGGCTGGTGGGGCCGGTGGCTGGTTATCGGGTAGCGGCGGAGTGGGCGGCACCGGTGGGTGGGTGCAGACGATGGACGGGGTTGCTGGTGTCGGTGGTGTCGGCGGCGCTGGCGGTCTGCTGGGCGCGGGCGGGCATGGCGGAGCCGGTGGCTTAGTAGGCAGCGGTGATGGCACCGGCGGGGACGGTGGTGTAGGCGGTGCGGGTGGTTTGCTCGGCGGGCTGGTCGGCGCGGGCGGCGGCGATGGTGGTGCCGGTGGCTTCGGCCGCACCGTGGGTGGTGCCGGTGGTGCCGGCGGTAGCGCAGGTCTCTTCGGCGGCCCGGGCGGGGCCGGCGGGACCGGCGGAGGGGGCCCCAGCGGGGGTGTCGGGGGTGTCGGTGGCAGCGCTGGGCTGCTGTTCGGGTCCGGCGGGGCCGGCGGGGAAGGCGGGGACGGCGGGTCGGGCGGTCCCGCTGGGAACGGTGGGGCTGGTGGTGGCGCTGGGCTGCTGTTCGGGTCCGGCGGGTCCGGTGGGGCCGGCGCGAGCGACGTGTCAGGCAGCGGCGACGGTGGGCGTGGTGGGGCTGGTGGGGGTGCTGGCTGGATAGGCTTCGGCGGGGCTGGCGGGTCTGGCGGGTCTGGCGGGGTGGCGCCCGCAACCTCTGGCGGGTCCGGTGGGGCCGGTGGCGCCGGGGGACTGTTGTGGGGTAGCGGCGCGGCCGGTGGGGCCGGCGGCGAGGGCACCGCCAGCGGTGGGGACGGCGGCATCGGCGGCGGTGCCGTGTTGTTCGGCACGGGTGGTAACGGCGGCAACGCCGGCGTCGGTGCGGTGATCGGCAGCCCGGGCGCCGGCGGCGGCGGCGGGCTGCTGCTCGGCCAAAACGGGCTCAACGGGCAGCCTTAGCCTCGATCCGTGGATCGATCTCGGTGAGGTCGACGTTGGGACCGGGCCAGGCGGGCAGGAATGTTGGGCAAACTCTCGATGGGGGGATCTAAAGTCGGTTGGACGTAGTTTGCCTATGTCAGACCATGTGATTGGAACGCGACATTGGGCCACCCGTACGCGTTATAGCAACCCTGGTCGGACAGAATTGCAGACTCAAAATCCGTCAAGTGTCGGTTCCAGTCCGATTGGGGGTACGGGTCAGGTGCTGGCCGTCGCTGGTTCTTGTGCCCAGGCCGCCTCGTAGTCCCACGGCTCACAGGGTGCGGAGTTACCGCGGGTAGGCAGTTGCCACCTGGTGAAGAAATGCCCCGCCGGATGCGCGGTCCGCGATGCTGCGATGCCGAGCTTCTCGCGCACCTCAGACAGCGGTTGGTCCAGCAGCTCTTCGTAAGGGGCCGCCATCAAGTTGCGGGCGGCTTGTCCTCGCGCCACGGCCTCGCGGAAGAACGCTCGTTTACGCCGCCAAGAGCCGCCGCGCACCACTGCACACGCAAGCAGCCCGAAGACCGCGGTTGTCCGGCACTTTCCCAGCTGACCGTGGTGAAAGCCCAAGTTGCCGATCTCGCCGCCCAGATCCGGTCCGTAGCCGCCGAGGACGTGGAACATGTCGTGCAGGGCCGTCCCCCGCACGATCATGTAACCGAAGTCCGGGTCCCAACCGTTGCGGTCGATGACGGGCTGAATGACATCCCGAGCGTCGAATACTCCCGCATCCAGGCGGTGCTGGCGCAGGAAGTCGCGGTATGCCGCGCCCAGTGAGCCCGGCGGTAGGTTGGCCAGGTACTCATCGTTGCCGAGTAGTGCCAAAAGGTCGGGTTTCTGTGTCAGCAGACGACGTCCTTCGGGCAGTTCGGCGAGTTCGCGGAAGGCGCGATGCAGTGTCGGGTACCCGAACGCCACGACCGCCTCGAAGACCTGGTCGTGATTGAACGTGAGCCCGAAGACATGGCTTAGCGCCCGAACCCCGGTCCGCAATTGCCCGTACCGTGCCTGGGTGGGCTGAGTGTCCATCCACAAATAATAGACATAATAGGATTGATGTCAACTAAAAAGTCAACGAACTTGGAGAAGAGTGGGGGCGACCTGGCCCGTCGGCGCGGCCGGCCGCTCGGTGGGGGAAACACTCCCGAACAGGCCCGGCGGCTGCTGGTGGATGCGGCCGAAGCCTGCTTTGCCCAGCGGGGGATGGAGACGACCATGGCGGAGGTCGCTCGAGAAGCGGGCGTGACCAGGGCCGTTCTCTACCGGCATTTTGCCGGACGCGAGGAACTCGTGGTCGCGGTGGCCGTGAAGGTGATGGATCGCTATGTGGCGCAGGTGGTGCGGGACTTGATGCCAACCGACGACGTGGAGAATCTGATCACCGAATCATTGGTGTTCGTGACGACCGTCGTCAGTCGTGATCCGCTACTCATACTGCTGGCCGCAAGTGGCGAACATGGGTTCGCGAGTTTGCTGGCAAACTCGTCAATCCTGAGCGCCAAGGTCGCTGGGCTCTACGAGCAGGTGTTCGTTCTGTTCCGTGACCAATTGCGCCCGGGCTTGGAACCCGCTGATGTCGGACACTACATCCTCGCTGTTGCGCTGTCGCTCCTCATGGATGTCGTTCCGGGAACAAACGACCCCGATACGGTCCGTCGCTATGCGCGGACATTTGTGCTGCCCGCGATCATCGCCTCGCCGCCGCGCGCAACGCCTGTCTTCTGATTCCCGTTGTCCGCCTGTTTGCTGACGCGGCGCCGTCGAACCGCCCGTAATCGGAAATACACTGAACCATCGTGGGCATGCTGGTTGGCCTTGCGCCGTGGATCGTCTACTGGGTGCTGATCGGCAATGTTCAGGCCACCCTGGCCGTGGTGGTCGCGCTGGCGATCGCGGTCGCGGTGCTCGCGATCGGGCGAACCGCCGGGCACTCGGAGCACTGGCTTGAAGTCGGTTCTGTTGCAACTTTTCTTGTACTGGCCGTGGTGACGTTTGCGGTTGGCGAATCGGTTGTCCAGCAATGGCTGTTGTCGCTGAGTATCGCCGGGATCCTGCTCGTGGCGCTGGTCGGCCAGCTGGTCGGTAGGCCCTTCGTCCGTCAGTTCGCCGCAGCAGAGCACCCTCCCGACGTGGTCAAGACCGAGTTGTTCGATCGCATCACCAAGCTGGTGAGCTGGGCCTGGATTGCGGTGTTCGCCGGCATGACGGTGTCCGCGGCGATTCCGCCGCTGGCGCAGCAGCTCTTCGGACATCACGTCACGGGTCGCGACGCGACGACCCCCCTGTCGTTCGTCTGTTCGTGGGTCATTCCGTTCTCGCTGTTTGGCGCGGTAATCGTGGTTTCGCGGGTCCTGCTCGACCGGATGCTCGCCGGGGCCGACGACATCGTACGGAGCACGTCTTTCGTCGCCTACGACGAGGCCACGATCGACGAACTGTATTACCTCGCCCAGGAACACGCCGATCGCGAAGTCGGCCCGGGCAAGGAGGCCTACAACGTGAAGGTCGGAGGCATGGGGACGCCGCTGACCGGCGATGCCTCCCGCAAGTCGTGGCCCTCGACCTACAAGGTGCGAGATCGGCGGCGCTGAGCCGCGACAACGCGGCAGCGGGTGCCGGGAGGCCAGCCAGTGCCTAGGCCCGTGCACGACAGTTCGGATACCTTGGGAATCGCCCATGGATGAAGACCGCGACTACCCGGCAATGGCGGCCGCCCGGGGACGAATCGAGCCAGCTCCGCGGCGAGTCCGCGGCTATCTCGGTCCTGAGCTGGTGTTCGACACCACGGCCGCGCGTTATGTCTGGGAGCTGCCGTACTACCCGCAGTACTACGTCCCGTTGGCTGATGTGCGCGCGGAGTTCCTGCGCGACGAGAACCACCCGCAGCGGGTGCAGCTGGGCCCGTCGCGGCTGCACTCGCTGGTCGGTGCGGGCCAAACGTTCCGATCGGCTGCGCGGGTGTTCGATGCCGGCACGGACAGCCCCGTCTCGGGCACGGTCCGATTCGAATGGAACCCGCTGCGCTGGTTCGAGGAGGAGGAGCCGATCTACGGCCATCCGCGCAATCCGTATTCGCGGGTCGACGCGTTGCGCTCGCACCGCCACGTGCGAGTCGAGCTCGACGGCACCCCGCTCGCCGATACGCGATCGCCCGTCCTGTTATTCGAAACGGGTTTACCCACCCGGTACTACATCGATCCGGGCGATGTCGCCTTCGAACATCTGGAACCCACCGCGACGCAGACGCTGTGTCCGTACAAGGGAACGACCTCGGGTTACTGGGCGGTGCGCATCGGCGACGCCCTACATTCGGATCTCGCCTGGACCTACCACTACCCGTTGCCCGCCGTGACCGCGATCGCCGGCCTGGTGGCGTTCTACAACGAAAAGCTCGACATCATCGTCGACGGCGTCCCGCTGCCCCGGCCGCGTACCCATTTCGGCTAGGGAGGGGGCTTAGCGGGGCTTAGCCGGGTTGACGATTGGATCGGCGCGGCGCTGAGGTTCGCATCCGACTCGGTAAATCGTGCCGGCGTAACGCGCGCACTTGGACGCGATTGTGATATTTACCTCTTTCGGGACGGGATTATAAGAATTTCTTATTGAGCACGTCCCGTGCCCGAGCACCTTTGATTAGCTACTCGGAAGAAAGTCATAGTAAAAGACGTACAGACGTGTTTGCTCGCCATTCTGGCTCCACATTTTCATCCACCGCGGCCTGAGTGGAGCCTGAGTTTGCCCTGTGAGGTGGGTAACAGCGCGTAATTAAGGCGCTATTCGATCGGTATTCGACAGATAGACTCTCTCGGGACGCAGTCAAGTCGTAGTCAAATCGGCGCTTTTAGCGCCGAAATTCGGTTATCCCGGTTGGACGGGGCGGAGCGGACGCTGATGCCGCCTGCGGGTCCAAGGGACAGGGATGCAGAAAAGGCGGTGCCAGGATGAGCGATGTTAACGACCAGAGGGCCGCTCGAGGTGGCCGGGATGTCCGGGACGTCGAGGTCTTCGAGTTCGGCAGTGCACCGGTCTTGCCGGTCGAAATTGAGATTCCGCTGAACAGCGGTCCGATCAGCGGCATTGGCATCAGCCCCGATGGCAGCCGGGTGATGGTCACCAACTACCGCTCCGACAGCCTCTCCATCATCGATACCGACACCGGCCGTGTCGTGGACACCATCGCCGACGTCGCCGAGCCGTTTGCGATCGCGATGGGCGGTCTCGAAACCAATCGGGCCTACGTCAGCACCGTGTCCATGGCATATGACTCGATCGCCGTCGTGGACACGTGCACCAACGCGGTCATCGACAGCCATCCATTGGCGCTCAGTGTCAGTGATCTGGCGGTGAGCCCGGATGGAAAATACGTGTACGCCAGCCGGAATGGTGCACGCTGCGCCGACGTCGCGGTCTTGGACACCACGACGGAGCGGGTCGAGGTGGTCGAGATCGCGACCTCGCCAGGCACCACGACCGAGTGTGTGACGATTTCCCCGGACGGGGGTCGTCTGTACGTCGGCACCAACGGGCCATCGGGTGGTCAGCTGGTCGTCGTCGCAACCCGCGCGCAGTCCGAGAAGGACGCCGGGCGCGGCGGCCGCTCGCGCAAGCGCCGAAAGGGCTCCAAGTCCTCGGGTGCCACCGGCGAGCAGCCAGGTTTGCGCGTCGCCGCCACGATTGAGATCGGGTCACCCGTCCGCGACGTCGCTCTGAGTCCCGATGGCGACATCGCCTATGTCGCCAGCTGTGGTCCGGATTTTGCTGCCACCGTCGACATCATCGACACCCGCACCAACACGATCACCAGCACGCGCAAGATCGGCGAGACTGGGGGCCTGCTGACCCGCCTGACGCTCAGCGACGACGGCGACCGTGCCTACCTGGTCAGCGGCGATCGCGTCACGGTGCTGTGCACGCTCACCCACGACGTCATCGGCACCGTCACCGGCAAGAGCCCCTCGTGTGTGGTCGAAAGCCCGGACGGGAAGCATCTCTACATCGGCGACTATTCCGGCACCGTCACCCTTACACGTGTTGCCTCGACCCTGGATTCGGTCGGGGATCTCGCGGAGGACGCGAGTGACACCTCGGCTGACTGGGTCATGCCTGAACTGCTGGAGCGCGAACCCGCGCTCGCCTAGCGGACGCAGCGTGACGGCGCTTCTGGCGGGGAACGGGTTTCTCCCCGCCTTCGTGCGGCGATAGCATTCGGCCGACGGATCCATGACGTGATGGGCGCCTAGACCCGTAAGGCGGTACATCGATGTACGGCACGATGCAGGAAGTCCCGCTGACCATCACTGCGATCATGCGGCACGGCTGCGGTATCCATGGGTTGCGGACGGTCACTACCGCGACGGGTGATGGCTATCGGCATAGCAGCTATCGGGAGGTGGGCCACCAGGCCGCCCAGTTGGCACACGCGCTGCGGCGCCTGGGCATCGCCGGAGATGAGCGGGTCGCGACGTTCATGTGGAACAACACCGAACACTTGACGGCCTACCTCGCCGTGCCGTCGATGGGTGCGGTGCTGCATACCCTCAATATCCGGCTTATGCCTGAGCAAATCGCCTACGTCGCCAACGAAGCCGAGGACCGGGTCGTTCTCCTCGACCTGTCGCTTGCCGGACTGCTGGCGCCGGTGTTGGCCAGCCTCGACACCGTGCACACGGTGATCGCGGTCGGAGAGGGCGACACGACACCGCTGGAAGAATCGGGCAAGGCCGTACTGCGCTACGCCGAGGTGATCGACGGCGAGTCGACCGAATTCGACTGGCCGGACATCGATGAGAACACCGCTGCGGCGATGTGTTACACCAGCGGCACCACCGGCAACCCCAAGGGGGTCGTGTACAGCCATCGGTCGAGCTATCTGCACACGATGGTGACATGCACCGCGAACGGCATCGGGGTCGGTGCCGCCGATCGGGTGCTGCCGATCGTCCCGATGTTTCACGCCAACGCGTGGGGCCTGCCGTATGCCGCGTTGATGGCAGGTGCCGACTTGGTCCTACCCGACAGACACCTCGATGCTCGCTCGCTGATCCACATGGTGGAGAACCTGCGACCCACGCTGGCCGGTGCGGTACCGACCATCTGGAACGACGTCATGCATCACCTCGAGAAGGATCCTGGTCATGACGTGTCGTCGTTGCGTCTGGTCGCCTGTGGCGGGTCGGCGGTGCCGGAATCGCTGATGCGGACTTTTGAAGACAAGCACCACGTCCAAATCCGGCAGCTGTGGGGTATGACGGAAACATCGCCTTTGGCGACCATGGCGTGGCCGCCGCCGGGGACCCCGGACGACCAGCACTGGGCGTACCGGGTGACCCAGGGCCAACCGGTGTGCGGCGTCGAAGCGCGGATCGTCGACGACGACGGCCACGTGCTGCCCAATGACGGCAAAGCGGTGGGTGAGGTGGAAGTTCGAGGCCCCTGGATCACCGGCTCCTACTACCGGGGGCGTGACGAGTCCAAGTTCGACTCCGGTTGGCTGCGCACCGGCGACGTCGGCCGCGTCGACGAGCGCGGCTTTATCACCCTGACTGATCGCGCCAAAGACGTCATCAAGTCCGGTGGGGAATGGATCTCCTCGGTCGAGCTGGAGAATCGCCTCATCGCCCACCCCGACGTGGTCGAGGCTGCGGTCGTCGGCGTTCCCGACGAACGCTGGCAGGAACGGCCGCTGGCCGTTGTCGTCGTCGAAGAAGGGGCCACCGTCGAGGCTAACGATCTGCGAACATTTCTCGCGGACAAGGTCGTTCGGTGGTGGCTGCCCGAACGATGGACATTCGTGACCGAGATTCCCCGCACCAGCGTCGGCAAGTACGACAAGAAGACCATCCGGTCCCGGTACGCCGACGGCGACTACCGGGTCATCGATGAACGCAGTTGACAAGAGCGCTCGCGAGGAAGGTGAGGACCAGTGACGCTGCGGGTAGTTCAATGGGCAACGGGATCGGTTGGTGTGGCCGCAATCAAAGGCGTGCTCGAGCATCCCGAACTCGAGTTCGTCGGCTGTTGGGTGCATTCTGAGGCCAAAGACGGCAAAGACGTCGGCGAAATCATCGGCACGTCACCATTGGGCGTGATTGCGACCAACAACATCGACGAGGTGCTCGCGCTGCAGGCCGATGCGGTGATCTATGCGCCGCTGATGCCCAGTGTCGACGAGGTTGCGGCACTGCTGCGTTCGGGCAAGAACGTGGTCACCCCGCTCGGCTGGTTCTACCCGAGTGAGAAGGAGGCGGCCCCGCTGGAGGTCGCCGCGCAGGCCGGCAACGCGACGTTGCACGGCGCCGGCATCGGGCCCGGAGCGGTCACCGAGCTGTTCCCGCTACTACTGTCGGTGATGTCGACCGGCGTGACTTTCGTTCGCGCCGAGGAGTTTTCGGACCTCCGTACCTACGGAGCGCCCGATGTGCTGCGCTATGTGATGGGCTTCGGTGGCACGCCGGACAGCGCATTGACCGGACCGATGCAAAAGTTGCTGGACGGCGGCTTCATCCAGTCGGTGCGTTTGTGTGTTGACCGATTGGGCTTTGCCGCCGATCCCAAGATCCGTACGTCGCAGGAAGTCGCGGTGGCGGCAGCGCCGATCGACTCGCCCATTGGGGTGATCAAGCCTGGACAGGTCGCCGGACGTCGTTTCCACTGGGAGGCGCTGGTGGATGAAACAGTGGTCGTCCAGATCACGGTGAACTGGCTGATGGGGTCGGAAAATCTGGATCCGCCTTGGTCGTTCGGGCCGGCCGGGGAGCGCTACGAGATCGAAGTGCGCGGAAACCCGGATACTCTTGTCACTATCAAGGGCTGGCAGCCCGACAGTGTGGAAGCCGGATTGGTCAGCAACCCCGGGATAGTCGCGACCGCGGCGCACTGTGTCAATGCGATCCCGGCTACGTGCGCCGCGCCAGCAGGCATCCAGACCTTCTTCGATCTGCCGCTGATCACCGGTCGGGCTGCTCCGGGGCTTAGGCGCTGACCAGCGGCGCGCGGTCGCGGTCACCACAGCTGGTGGGGTGAGCGCCGGTTGGCCGTTACCGTCGGCGTCATGTGCCGACTTTTTGCGTTGCACGCCGGAACCGATGTTGTCGCCGCGACCTTTTGGCTGCTGGATGCCCCGGATAACCTTGCCGCGCAGAGCAGGAGGAACCCGGACGGCTCCGGCGTGGGTGTCTTCGACGGCCGAGGTAGGCCGGAACTGCGCAAGCAGCCGATTGCGGCGTGGCACGACGCCGACTTCGCTGCCGAGGCCCACCACATGACCGGCACCACCTTCGTCGCCCACGTTCGCTATGCGACAACCGGGGCGCACTCGGTGGTCAACACGCACCCGTTCCTGCAAGACGACAGGATCTTTGCCCACAACGGCACGCTCGGGGACCCCGACGCGCTCGACGAGCGGCTGCGGGCCGTTGGTACCGCCGGTTTGGTGCGGGGGCAAACTGACTCCGAGCGAGTGTTCGCCCTCATCACCGGTTCGATTCGCGCCCACGCCGGTGATGAATCCGCCGGTCTGGTCGAGGCGGTGACATGGCTTGCGGAGAATGTGCCGATCTATGCCGTCAACGTGGTGCTGAGCACGGCCACCGACGTATGGGCGCTGCGCTACCCAGACGCCCACGAGCTCTACATCCTCGACCGCCGTGACGGCGCGCTGTCGCGGGAACGCGAATTCCGCTTGCGGACCAGGCGCATTGGTGCGCGGTCGGAAGGCCTGCGTTCTCGGCCTTCGGTGGTGTTCGCCAGCGAGCCGATGGACGACGATCCGCGGTGGCGCTTGCTCGAGCCCGGGGAGTTGGTCCATGTCGACGCTGCGCTGCAGATCACCCCAAGTCTGCCGCTACCCGACCGGCCCAAGCACCAACTGCGCCGGACCGATTTGCGGCCCGAGGTTGACGAGGCGCTGCACCCGTCGGTGTGAGGCCGACTCACTTTGCCGATACGCACGACTTTGGCGAACCTTCGCTCTAGTGTTGCCTACGAGGCGATAACACGGAGGTAGGCGATGTCGTTTGTGCTTGCGGTGCCCGATGTGTTGGAGACGGCGGCAGCCGATGTAACGCGGATCGGTTCGGTTGTGGGTGCCGGCAATGTGGCGGCGGCTGCGTCAACGACTCGGGTGGCGGCTGCGGCGGCCGACGAGGTGTCTGTGGCCATCGCGTCGCTGTTCGGTGCGCACGCTGAGGGCTATCAGGCGGCGGCTGCGCAGGCGGCGGCGTATCACCAGCAGTTTGTGCGCATCCTGAGCACGGCGGCGGCATCGTATGTGAGCACTGAGGCGGCCGCCGCCGCGTCCATGCAAGCGGCGGCAGGCGCGGTGAGTATTCCAGCCCAGGCCGTGCTCCCGCTGATTGGCACCGGAGCTAATCCGCTCGACGTTATCGGTGTGGCCGTTTCTCAGGGGTTCCAGACGGCGGTCTATGGCCCGATTCACGCCGCCGGCCAAGCCTGGATCAGCAGCCCGGTGGGCGAGACGGTCAACCCGATCATCAACGGGCCGACCAACGCGCTGCTGGGGCGTGATCTGATCGGCAACGGTGCCGCCGGCACTGCCGCAGATCCGGCCGGCGGCGCCGGCGGGTTCCTCTTCGGCGATGGGGGCGCCGGCTACAGCCCCACCGGTGGCGTGGGAGCGGTGCCTGCCGGTGCCGGCGGCAGCGCCGGGCTCATCGGCAACGGTGGGCCGGGCGGCATCGGCTTCGACGGCGGTACCGGCGGGCTAGGTGGCAACGGCGGCTTGCTGATGGGCAACGGCGGCATCGGTGGCGCCGGCGGTGACACAGCGGTCGCGGGCGCGTTCGGTGGTGCCGGCGGCTTTGGCGGCCAGGCATTGTTGTTCGGCAACGGAGCGTCGGGCGGGGCCGGTGGGATCGGTCCAGCCGGCGACGGGCTTGCGGGGGCCTTCGGTCGCGGTGGGTTCTTCATCGGCGATGGCGGCACCGGCTCGCTGGCGATCCCCGGCAACGGGCAGACGATCGTCATCGACTTCGTGCGGCACGGGGAGACGGACGCCAACGTCGCAGACTTGTTGAATACGGCGGTGCCCGGGCCTCCGCTCAATGCAACGGGCCTTCTAGAGGCGGCGGCTGTCGCTGGCGTACTCGGCCCGCAGGGCCCCTACGCGGCGATCTTCGACTCGCAGTTACTCAGGACGCAGATGACCGCTGCGCCGTTGGAGATGGCAACTGGGCTGACCGCGCAGATATTGCCGGCGCTCAACGAGATCCAAGCCGGCGTTTTCGAGGACTTCCCGCAAGTGAGCCCGGCGGGCCTGCTCATTGCGATGAGCCCGGCCGCATGGATCTTCGGATTCCCACTGTTGCCGATGCTGGCCCCCGGCTCCGCCGACTTCAACGGGGTAGTTTTCAACACCGGTTTCACCGGCGCACTCGAAACGATCTATACCACCAGCTTGGCTAACCCGGTCGTGGCCGCGAGCGGCGATATCACGTCCGTCGCGTACTCCAGCGCAGGCACGATCTCGACCGGGGTCATGATGAACGTCGAAAACCCCAATCCATTGCTTGTCCTCACCGAGTCGCTGCCCAACACCGGCGTTGTCGTCGTGGAGGGTAGTCCCGAGGCCGGCTGGACGCTGGTGAGTTGGAACGGAGTACCTGTCGGACCGGCCAACTTGCCGACGTCGCTATTCGTCGACGTCCGTGACCTGATCACGGCGCCGCAATATGCGGCCTGGGACATCGGGCTGTCCCTGTTCACCGGGGATCCGGCGACGATCATCAACGCGGTCCACGATGGCGCCGAACAGGTCGGCACCGCGCTGGTCGAGTTCCCCTTCGAGGTGGCCAAGAGCATCAGCGGCGCCGTGCACGGCAATATCGCATTGGTGTGAATCTGGCGGCCGGCGGCCCCCGAGGCGCCGCGCACGCGGCCGTAAGGGTCAGTGAGCGGGCTGGCACACTGACTGGACGTGGAAACCAGACGCGCGCTCGTATTGGCCGGCGGCGGACTCGCGGGAATCGCCTGGGAGACAGGTGTTCTGTGCGGCATCGCCGACGAATCGCCGACCGTGGCGCAACGACTGCTGGAGGCGGATGTACTCGTCGGGACGTCCGCCGGTGCGGCGGTCGCCGCCCAGATCAGTAGCGGTTGTGCCCTCGACGTGTTGTTCGAGCGGCAAGTCGCGCAGACCACTGCGGAGCTGGACCCGGGCGTCGACATCGATGCCATCTCCGAACTCTTCCTGGCGGCCTTGCGAGCTCCGCGGACTCGTGGCTTAGCTCGTGGCGTCGATCGGACCCAGCTGCGGCTGCAACGAATCGGGGCGGTGGCGCTGGCAACCAAAACAGTCCCCGAGTCCGTGCGCCGTGAGGTGATCGCCCAGCGCTTGCCCGCACACGACTGGCCGGACCGGGCGCTGCGGCTCACCGCGATCGACGCCGCCGCTGGCGAACTGGTGGTGTTTGATCGCGACTCCGGTGTCGAACTCGTCGACGCGGTGGCGGCCAGTTGCGCGGTGCCGGGCGTGTGGCCGCCGGTGACCATCGCGGATCGCCGCTACATCGATGGTGGGGTGGCCAGTTCGGTCAACCTTGGCGTCGCGACCGACTGTGACACGGCGGTGGTCATGGTGCCCGCTGGCGCGGACGGGCCATCGCCGTTCGGCCCAGGGGTGGCCGCCGAGATCGCTGCGTTCACCGGCACGGCGTTCGCCGTGTTTGCCGACGACGAGTCGCTGGCGGCTTTTGGGCCCAATTCGCTGGACCCGCGCTGCCGCATGGGCGCGGCAGTGGCCGGGCGTAACCAAGGGAGGCGGCAGGCATCGGCGGTCGCTGCCGCGCTGGGTCCCTAAATCAGGCCTCGATCACCCCTCGATCGCGGGCGCGGTGGGTTGATCGTCGACTTCGAGGGCGTCCAAAGCTTGCGTGGCGAGCGCTCGGCCGACCGCGATCACTTCCACCGCTCGATGGAATTCCAGGCTTCGGCACGTTGAGCGCGGCACCTCAATGAGCAGGTCAGCCGGGTAGGCCGCCAACGTGTGGCGGGCGAGCGCGGATTGAGCGATGTCGATGGTCCGATTCATCACCTCGAAGCTGCCCATTTTCGGGATTTCGGGTGCGACATCGGCATCACTCGATTCGTCGCGGCTGACTGGACCCCGCTCGGCGTCTGCGGCTTCCGACCAGGCCTCCAAGTCCGGGGTGGCCGCACCGAGCCGGTTCAGCACGGCGCGGGCCGTGGGACGGTCGAGCAGCGACCGGGCGGTGTTGGCATCGAACAACGCGGAGGTGCTGCGCACCATGCGGTTCAACCACTCGACGGTGACCCCCGGCTCGTCGTCGCGGGTGGTCCCGGCGTCACCGCCGTTGAGGCTCACCGCGATCGTCAGGTCGGCGCTCACCCCGGCGATCGGCGCCATGGGCAGCGGATCCAGGATGCCCCCGTCGGCGAGCAGGCGCCCTCCAACTTCGTGTGGGGCGATCACTCCCGGTATCGCGATGGAGGCCCGGATGCCCTCGTCGAGGGGGCCGCGCTGAAACCACACCGACTTGCCCGCCACAAGGTCGGTCGCCACCGCCGTATAGGGAATGGGCAGTTGCTCGATGGCTACCGGCCCGACGATGTCGCGCACCGCGTCGAGAATCTTCTCGGCCCGCAGCACGCCGGCCGCAGTAATCGACGGGTCCAATAGCCGCAGGATGGTGCGCTGCGTCAGGGACGTGGCCCAGTCGGCGAGTTCGTCGAGCCGTCCCGCCGCTTGCACTCCACCGACAACCGCTCCCATGGATGAGCCGGCGATCCCCACAATCTCGTAACCGCGCTCACGCAGCGTCTGAATCACCCCGATGTGGGCGTAGCCGCGGGCGCCGCCGCTGCCGAGCGCCAACGCCACCCGAGTGGCCGACGACTTGCTCGACCGCATGGCTGCTGGCCCTGACATCCCTTCATTCTGCTCGGTGGAACCGGCGCATTTTCGACCCGGTCGGCACTTTTGTGCTCCCTGATCTCAATCGCACACCAGTTCGAAGGTCCTGCGCCGACAGCTAGCCGCATTCGGCGTTGACGGCGGCCCGCGCGGCCACGATTACCGCCGCCTGCCGCGGCGGGGTCAGATCCGCCCACCGGATATTCCAGGTGCCCGCGGCACCTACCTGTGATGTCTGAACCATGGCCAAGTAGGGCTCCAGCAGCGACTCCCCGGTCTTGGGCTGGGCGTCCATCCACAGCCTTGCGGCGTGGCAGGCCTGGAAATACTCTTCCTCGGTCGAATCCGCTGGGGCATCCACGCTGGTCGTTACTCCGGCCGGCGAGATTCCGACGATGTCGGATGACTGCGTGCTGGACACCCGGCCCGCCGGCGATGATGTGGCCGTTCCGCTGGTGCCCTCACGCGTGCAGCCCGCGACGCCCATGACCAACGACGAGATTGCCAAACCGGCTGCGACCACAACCACACCTCGCAGCACGGGGCAATGCTGGCACCAGCGCACGGTATCAATCTATGCAACACTGTCGGTCGTGACGCAGTGGTTCGGATTTTGTGAGTGTTGTCGGCTCTGACGCGCCGCCAACTGCCCAATCCGTCTCACGCTCTGGAGTCCCCCCGTGGCTATGCCTCTTGCTCAGCCTCTTGCCCAGCCCTTTGCTCAGCCTCTTGCCGCACACGCTCGCCCGGTGCCCGTCTCGGGTCCCACCGCGGGTCGCGCCCGGTTGGGCGTGCCCGATCTGCTGCACGCCACCGATCAAGCCGCCGACGACGTACTCAGTGGCCGGTGCGACCATCTGCTGCCCGAGGCCGGGTTGCCCGACACGGAGCGCTGGTTCACCCGTATTCATGGCGACGATGAACTCGACGTCTGGTTGATCAGCTGGGTTCCCGGTCACCCGACCGAATTGCACGACCACGGCGAGTCGCTGGGAGCGCTGACGGTGCTGTCCGGGGCGCTCAACGAATTCCGCTGGGACGGGCGGCGGCTACGACGCCGGCGCCTCGACGCTGGCGATCAGGCCGGGTTCCCGCTGGGATGGGTCCATGACGTGGTGTGGGCGCCGCGGCAGGTCCAGGTCGCGGCCCCGAGCGCGACCCGCATGCCTCCGACACTGAGCGTGCATGCCTATTCGCCGCCGCTGACCACAATGTCGTACTACGAGGTCACCGACCGCAACACGCTGCGTCGCCAGCGCACCGAACTGACCGATCACCCCGAGGGGTCTTGATGAGCCGGATCGACCAGGTATTGGACGCGGCCCGCGGCCGGTATCAACGCCTTGACGCCGACCGAGTACCCGAGGCGCTGCGGCGCGGCGCCGTGCTCGTCGATATCCGACCGCAGGCCCAGCGAGCCCACGAGGGCGAGGTTCCCGGGGCGTTGGTGATTGAACGCAACGTCTTGGAGTGGCGGTGCGACCCGACGAGCGACGCGCGGCTACCGCAGGCCGCCGGGGACGACGTCGAGTGGGTGATCCTCTGCTCGGAGGGTTACACGTCCAGCCTCGCCGCGGCTGCATTGCTCGACCTCGGGCTGCACCGCGCCACCGACGTCGTCGGTGGCTACCACGCGCTGGCAGCCGCCGGAGTGCTCGCCGACCTGAACCGGTAGATCGGCCAGGGCAAGCCCAGGGCGCGGCTCAGCCGACATTCTCCGGCGACCGCGGTGGCTTCGCGTTGGCATGGAGCAGCGGACGCAACCGCTCGGTCTTCTCCCGTGTCCAGCCCGGCGGCGACAGCACCGCGGCCCAGCCGTTGGCGACTTCAGCGACGTAGCGATGGCCGTGCCCGTCGGGGACATGCACCGCCACTGCCATGTCCGCCGAGACTTGGATAAACGTCACCACCGGGATCCATCGCGTTTGAGGTAGGACGTCGTAGCCGCGCTTTTCCTTAAGCCAGTCCGGCTGGCTGAACAACAGCTCGGGCCGCCACCACGGGATCGGGTCGGACGCATGTTGCAGATACACCACCCGTGGCTTGCCCCAGGGGGCATTCGGACGCCGTAGGTCGCCCTCGCGGGCAGCGAAACGAACGTTGTGACCGTCCTCGTAGATGGGTAGCCACTCCGGTGAACCCGCATCGCGGTTGGCGGTCAGGCTGGTCCAGACCGTGTTGTTGAACGTAGGTCCGCTGAACAGTGCGCCGTCGGTGCGGGCGAGAACGTTGTTGAGGCTCATGAACGGCGCCTCTCCGCCGAAAGAACCCAGGCTCTCGCCGAATACGACAAGCTTGGGCCGGTTCGATTCCGGCATCTGCCGGATCAGCTCGTCAACCGCCTCGAAAAGCGCCTGCCCCGCGTGCCGGGCATTTTCCTTGTCCACCAGAAACGACAGCCAGCTGGGCAAGAACGAGTACTGCATGGCCACGATCGCGGTATTGCCGTTGTACATGTACTCCAGCGCCGCGGCTTCCGCCTCGTTGATCCAGCCCGTGCCGGTGGTCGTCGCGACCGCAACGACGGCGCGGTTCAGTCCACCGGTGCGCTGCAGCTCGCGCGCGGCCAGCTGCGCGGTCGCCGCGATACCGCTGGCGGAGTTCAATCCCGCATAGGCCCGGATCGGCTCGATGGCTGGAGTTCCGTTGAACGCGCTGAGGTCGGCAACAGTGGGGCCCGCCTGGACAAAGATTCGGCCCTGGTGGCCCAACGACTCCCACGACACCAACGATTCCGGGCCTCCCGATCGCAATGCGGTCGTCGGCGGTGCGAAATCGGGGCTCATCTCGTCGTTGACCGAGGCAAAGGTCCCGTTCATCGAGTTCATCGCGAACTTCAGTACGACACCATTGAGCAGGGTGATCGTCAGCACCACGAGCAGAACCACCACGATGGCCGCCGAGACCCGAAACGGCGCGATCCGGTCGACCTGCCGAACCAGGAAACGGACCAGCCAGTGGATGGCCTGGCCGATTTCGACCAGCGTGAACAGCACGATCAGCGACAGCGCCGCGGCCAGCGGGTAGTCGAACCATTTCAAGTGCTCGACACCCATCAAGTCGCGGACGTCGTCCTGCCAGACGCGAAACCAGATAGCCATGAATACCATTCCGACCGCGCCGACCGCGATCAACGGCAGCCACGCCCACCGCGGCGGCGGCGGGCTGGTATTCAGGGAGCGCATGTAGCGGACCAACCACACGGCGAAGACGCCCAGCCCGTAGCCGATGGCACCGGAAATGCCGCTGACCAGACCCTGGAACAGCGGTCCCCGCGGTAGCAGCGACGGAGTCATCGAAAACCACACAAAAATGAGGCCCACCGCGGTGCCGAAGAAGGTGTAGTGCCGAATCCACCAAGCACTGCGGGTCGGTCGCGGCGCTGACGGTTCGGATGCTGCGGCGTCAGGGCTGGCCGCGCCCTCGGCGGCCGCATCCGCCTCAGCCGGCGGTTCGTCGGTGGCTGAGGCGTCGGCGGCGGTCCTCGTCGCCGAACCCGGCTCAGTCATCGGTGGGTGAATCGGGGGGCGCGCTTCTCGATGAACGCCGCCATCCCCTCGGACTGGTCGTCGGTTGCCAGAGCCGAATGGAAGAGTCGGCGTTCGTAGAGAAGTCCTTCGGACAATGACGATTCGAAAGCCCGGTTGACGGCTTCCTTGGCCATCCGCGCAGCCGACAGTGACATCTGCGAAATGGTGGTGGCGACGGCCTTGGCCTCGGTTAATAGGTCATCGGCCGGCACTACCCGCGAAACCAGTCCGCTGCGCTCGGCCTCAGCGGCATCGATGGTGCGTCCGGTCAGAATCAGGTCCATAGCCTTGGCCTTGCCGATGGCTCGAGTCAGCCGCTGTGAACCGCCCATACCGGGCAGAACGCCTAGTTTGATCTCTGGCTGTCCAAACTTCGCCGTGTCGGCGGCTATCAGTAGGTCGCACATCATCGCCAGTTCGCAGCCACCGCCCAGCGCGTGCCCCGCCACCGCGGCGATGGTGGGGGTACGGACAGCGGCAAGCTTGCCCCAGCCGGCAAAGAAGTCGGCGCCGAACGCATCGGCGAACGTCAAGTCGGCCATTTCCTTGATGTCGGCACCGGCCGCGAAGGCCTTGGCCGACCCTGTGATGATGATGGCGCCGATACCGGGGTCGTCGTCCAGTTCGGTTGCAGCGCTGGTGACTTCGTTCATCACCTGATTGTTGAGCGCGTTCAGCGCCTTGGGCCGGTTCAGGGTGATGGTGCCGACCCGCTCGTCACGCTCGACCAGGATGGTTTCGTAATTCGTGTTGTCTGACACCGAACCGCCTTTCTAGAAGCTCACATCGTCGTCGACGGGCGCAAAATATGCATCGACATCGGCCGTCGTAACCGCGTCGAGTGTCGCCGGTGACCACTTCGGATTGCGATCCTTGTCGATCAGCTGCGCGCGGATGCCCTCCACGAGATCGTGTGAGCGCAGCGACGCCGATGACACCCGATAATCTTGGACCAGAACATCTTCCAGTTTCTCCAGGCTGGCGGCGCGCCGCACCGCTTCCAGGGTCACCGACAGCGCGATGGGGGAGCGGGTCGCGATCACGTCGGCTGCATCGTTGGCTGCCGCCGTGGGGTGTTCGCGCAGCGCGGCCACGATGTCGGCGACACTGTCGCCGGCATAACACTGGTCGATCCAATCGCGTTGTGTAGCAAGAGCGCTCGGTGGAGGCTCGATGGCGTAGGAAGCTAGCGCGCTGTCGAGACCGTCAGTGACGATCGCCTGGTTGAACGCGGCGAGCTGGTCGTGCGGCACGAGGTGGTCGGCGAATCCGAGAGCGATCGCGTCGGGGCCGGAAAACGGCGCCCCAGTCAGTGCGGCATGCAGCCCCAGCGCTCCCGGGGCTCGTGACAACAAGTACACCCCGCCAACGTCGGGGATGAATCCGATGCCCACTTCCGGCATCGCGACCTTGGAGGTATCGGTGACCACCCGAGTGTTTGCGTGCGCGCTGACACCGACACCACCGCCCATCACGATGCCGTCCATCAAGGCCACGTACGGCTTTGCGAACCTGCCGATCTGACCGTTGAGCAGGTACTCCTCCCGCCAAAACCGGCGCGCTTCGACTCCGTCGCTGCGTGCACTGTGGTACACGGCCACGACGTCGCCGCCGGCGCAGAGTCCGCGATCGCCGGCGCCGTCCAGCACCACCGCGCGCACCGCATCGTCGGATTCCCAGGAGGTAAGTACCCTGCTCAACAGGCCAACCATGGTGTGGGTGAGGGAGTTGATCGCCTTGGGGCGGTTGAGCGTCACCACGCCGACACCGCCGTCAACGCGGGTCAGGACCTCGTCGGATCCTCCATTACCGGTCTTGGAAAGATCCTTAGAAAGATCCAGAGCCACGCCTCATCCTCTCTTACCGGAGTATCCGCCCGTCGCGGTGCGCACATGCTGCGCGAGAGTTTGATCAGCAATCTAGAGCGTTGCTCGCTCCGCTCTGCCCGCGGGGCTAGGGTTTTATCGGTAGGTTTGGCGGTAGGTTTATCGGTAGCTTGACGACGACTCTGGACAACACTGGGGCCCGGGAACGCAGAGTACGCCCAGCGTGGCTGGGAACCTGGGCGGTCCGTGGAGCGTTGAGCAGATGTTCGCACAGCTCTAAGCAATACTCATATGGGAGCCATCAAGAGAGGATCCGACGGTGCGGGAGACAAGCAACCCGGTATTTCGTTCGCTGCCTAAGCAGCCTGGCGGATACGCGCAATTCGGAACGGGCACCGCCCAGATGCAGCGGGGGTACCAAGCTAATCCCTACCCTGCTCCGTATCAGGAGGCTCGCGACTCTCGGGCCACCCGTCCACTGACAATCGACGATGTCGTCACCAAGACCGGCCTGACGCTGGCCGTCTTGTCGGCCACGGCCGTCGTCTCCTACTTCCTGGTCGCATCGAACGTCGCACTTGCGATGCCGCTGGCCTTGGTGGGCGCGTTGGGTGGCTTGGCGCTCGTGCTGGTGGCCACCTTCGGCCGCAAGCAGGACAACCCCGCGATCGTGCTCAGCTATGCCGGGCTCGAGGGATTGTTCCTAGGCTCGATCTCGTTTGTCATGGCCAATTTCATGGTGTCCGGCGCCAACGCCGGAATGCTCATCGGCCAGGCGGTGCTAGCCACCATCGGCGTGTTCTTCGGCATGCTCGTCGTTTACAAGACCGGCGCCATCCGCGTCACACCAAAGTTCACCCGCATGATCGTCGCCGCGATCTTCGGTGCGCTGGCACTTATGATCGGCAACCTGGTGCTGGCCATGTTCGGGGTCGGCGGCGGCGAGGGCCTAGGCCTGCGCAGCGGTGGACCACTGGCCATCATTTTCTCGCTGGTGGTCATTGGTATCGCGGCGTTCAGCTTCCTGATCGATTTCGACGCGGCCGACCAGATGATCCGCGCGGGCGCACCGGAGAAGGCGGCATGGGGTATCGCGTTGGGTCTCACCGTCACCCTGGTCTGGCTCTACATCGAGATCCTGCGGCTGCTCAGCTACTTGCAGAGCGATTAGCCTGTTTCGACAGAAAAAGCCGGCACGCGCGTGCCGGCTTTTTCGTGTGAACGGACTAGCTGAGCCGCTCGATCACCATCGCCATACCCTGGCCACCGCCTACGCACATGGTTTCCAGGCCGAACGTCTTGTCGTGCGTGGTGAGATTGTTCAGCAGCGTCGTGGTGATGCGTGCGCCGGTCATCCCGAACGGGTGGCCCAGGGCGATCGCCCCGCCGGAGACGTTCAGCTTGTCCTCGTCGATGCCAAGCTCCCGGGCCGAGCCCAGCACCTGAACGGCGAAGGCTTCGTTGATCTCGAACAGATCGATGTCATTGACGGACATCGCGGCACGTTGCAGCGCCTTTTTGGAAGCCTCGATCGGGCCCAGCCCCATGATTTCCGGGGACAGGCCGCTGACCCCCGTGGACACGATGCGTGCCAACGGCTTTAGGCCCAACTCCTTGGCCTTCGTGTCACTGGTAATCACCACCGCGGCGGCGCCGTCGTTGAGGGGACAGGCGTTGCCCGCGGTCACGGTGCCGTTGGGCCGGAACACCGGTTTGAGCTCGCTGACCTTCTCGTAGGTGGTACCGGGGCGCGGGCCGTCGTCGGTGCTGACTGTGCTGCCGTCCGGGAGGGTGACCGGTGAGATTTCCCGCTCGAAGAATCCGTTCTTGATCGACTCCTCGGCCCGGTTCTGGCTGCGCACGCCCCAGTGGTCCTGGTCTTCGCGGCTGATGCCGGTCATGATTGCGACGTTCTCCGCCGTTTGGCCCATCGCGATGTAGACGTCCGGCAGCTTTCCGTCGGCGCGCGGGTCGTGCCATTCGTCGGCGCCCGCGGCCGCGGCGGCGGAACGCTCCTGGGCTTCGTCGAACAGCGGGTTCTTGGTGTCCGGCCA
Source organism: Mycobacterium spongiae (assembly GCF_018278905.1). NCBI lineage: Bacteria > Bacillati > Actinomycetota > Actinomycetes > Mycobacteriales > Mycobacteriaceae > Mycobacterium > Mycobacterium spongiae. The sequence continues at coordinate 4,335,561 of NZ_CP046600.1, read as the reverse complement.
GGAGTCGGAGCTGCCTTTGGCGGTTCGAGACACCGTCTCTACACCGGCGGAGATGAAGGCGTCGCCCTCGCCGGCCTTGATCGCATGGAAAGCCATCCGCGTGGTCTGCAGCGACGACGAGCAGTAGCGGTTGACCGTCGTGCCCGGCAGAAAGTCGTAGCCGAGCGCGACGGCGACGACGCGCGCCATATTGAACCCAGACTCGCCGCCGGGCAGCCCGCAACCCAAGATCAGGTCGTCGATCTGATGCGGGTTGAGGGTGGGCACCTTGTCCAGCGCGGCGCGCACCATTTGGGCGGCCAGATCATCAGGGCGCATGCTGATCAGCGAGCCTTTCATAGCGCGGCCGATCGGCGAGCGGGCGGCTGAGACGATGACGGCTTCTGGCATGGTGCTCCCTCCGTTGGGGTGTGGCCAAGCCGAATCTAACCCGGCGACCCCCGACCTTACGAGCCGGTCGCGAACCGATCGGGGTGGGGGTACCGCCTACCCGCGCCGACCTGGGGGATCTGCAGCGGCGCTACCCGCCAGCCGGAGCGGCCGCGGGTGTCGGACACGCGGTCGCGGGGCGGCGCCAAAGCCGAGACACCACGCTGCGTCGCGTGTGGTGAGCAGTGAACGCCGGGATGGCAGCACGTGCCGGCACGGCACGCGGTGGCGTACCGATCTTCTCGCGCAGTGCATCAAGAAGGGCCGGGACCAACTCATCGGCGGCTAGCCGGTACGCGGCGGCCGAAGGGTGGTACTGATCGTCGGAGAACATCAGCTCAGGCATCGCCCGGAACTTCGGGCCCAGTAGATGTCCGAGCGGCACCGGGACTCCGCCGGCAGCCTTGACCGCCGCTGTCTGCGCCCGAGCGAGCTGCACCCCACGAGCGTGCGCAAGGACGCGCAGTGGCTGGGGGATGGCGGTGATCACTCCCAGATCCGGGCAGGTACCAACGACCACCTCCGCGCCGCGGGCCCGCAGCTTGCGCACTACCGAGCCCAGCCGCTCCGCCGATGGACCGACGCCGTTGAGTGCCGTGACGTCGTTGGCGCCGATCATGATCACCGCCACGTCCGGCGGCGGCCCGGCCACGAACATCGCATCGACCTGCCCACAAACACCTTTGGACGTGGCGCCGACGATGGCCTTGGTACTGAGCCGGATGCGCTTGCCAGTCTGCTGGGCAAGGTGACGGGCGATCAGCACGCCTGGCACCTCCTCGGCACTGGTGCAGCCATAGCCGGTCGCTGTGGAGTCGCCGAAGACCATCAGGTGTGCATCGAAGGGCGTGCCCCGGCGCCACCGTTGCACCGGCTGGCCGCCTCGGGTGTACACGCCGTCGGCGCGAGGGGGGGCGTCAAAGGACTTCGGAATCACGGTGCGCGCGTGCGTCGCCTGGCCGACCAGTAGGTTGCGTGCACTCATAAAGGCCGTTCCCGTCGAGGCAAGCGCACCCGCTGTGGCCAAGGCGATCGTTGAACGCCGCGGCGCACGAATGCTCATAAGATCAGTTTAGATCGACTTAGCTGGGGTTGCTGTTGAATCACGCGATTACGGTGTGGATCAAATGTGATATCGAAACAGACTCACTAGATGTTGTCGATGACATAAGCTGTCAAGCTAAGTTCGCGAGGTTGGCTGGACGCCACGGTGGGCACGTGAACCGAACGCTCGGCTACTTCGTCACATGCTGTATCGGACTACAACGGCGTAGGAAGTGTTGAGCATGACCGCACCTAGCAAGGTATCTGGTTCACCCAGAGATGCCATTCGACCGCGCGATGTGCTGAAGGCACGTAGACTTGAGACACGCAGGTTCGCGATCAGCGATGGTGCTCCTGTCGAGGTCGTTGAGTCGGGCCCAAGCATTCCTGCGCGGTTAGCTGCGCTAACGTCGCGACTGACGATCAGGCCGATATTGGCTGTCGGTAGCTACGTTCCGCAGGTGCCGTGGCCATGGGGTCTCATCGATCATGCCGCCCGGGTTCTGCTGCCGGCGCCGACCACCGTGCGGGCGGCGGTGAGCTTGCCAAATGCCTCCGCACAGCTTGTCCGCGCTCGAGGGGTGCTCCCCGCGGACGGTACCCGCAGAGTAATTCTCTATCTGCATGGCGGTGCATTCCTGACATGCGGAGCAAACTCCCACGGTCGGCTCGTCGAAACGCTCTCGAGTTTTGCTGATTCGCCCGTTCTGGTGGTCAACTACCGGCTGTTGCCGAAGCACTCGATCACCATGGCGCTCGACGACTGTCACGATGGCTACCGCTGGCTTCGGCTGATGGGATATGAGCCGGACCAGATTGTGCTGGCGGGCGACTCGGCAGGCGGGTATCTCAGCCTGGCGCTCGCGCAACGACTCTTGGCCGAGGGAGCCGAGGGCGCCGAGTCAGAGGCACCGGCGGCGCTGGTGGCAATCTCGCCGCTGCTGCAGCTAGCAAAGAAACACAAGCAGGCGCATCCCAATATTAAGACCGACGCGATGTTTCCGGCGAAGGCATTCGATGCGCTCGACGCATTGGTTGCTGGCGCTGCCGCGAAGAACGACATAGACGGCAAGCCCGAAGATGTCTACGAGCCCTTGGAACACATCGAACCCGGACTGCCGCGGACCCTGATCCACGTGTCCGGATCCGAAGTCTTGTTACACGACGCGCAGCTGGCCGCAAGCAAGCTGGCCGCAGTCGGCGTGCCGGCAGAGGTACGGGTTTGGCCCGGCCAGGTTCACGACTTCCAACTCGCTGCGCCGATGCTGCCGGAGGCGGTGCGATCGTTGCGTCAAATCGGTGACTACATCCGCGAGGCCACCGGCTAGCGGCTACCGCGATGTCCTGATAGGCGGGGCGCCCCGAGGTGGACTGAGGCTTGCTGGGGTGACTAGCTGTGCGCGGCCCGAAGCGGCCTGACACCATGAACGCATGGGGATCGCGCAGCACGTTAGTGAGCTCATCGGCGGCACGCCGCTGGTTCGGCTGAACTCCGTTGTCCCCGACGGCTCGGCGACCGTGGCAGCAAAGGTGGAGTATCTCAATCCGGGCGGCAGTTCCAAAGATCGGATCGCTGTCAAGATGATTGATGCTGCCGAGGCCAGCGGGCAGCTTCGGGCCGGTGGCACAATCGTCGAACCCACATCGGGGAATACCGGTGTTGGTCTGGCTCTCGTCGCACAACGCCGCGGGTACCGATGCGTCTTCGTGTGCCCCGACAAGGTCAGCGAGGACAAACGTAATGTGTTGCGCGCCTATGGCGCCGAGGTAGTCGTGTGCCCGACGGCTGTGCCGCCCGAAGACCCGGACAGCTACTACAGCGTTTCCGACCGATTGGTCGCCGAAATCGATGGCGCCTGGAAGCCAGATCAATACGCCAACCCGGAAGGCCCGGCGAGTCACTACGCGACCACCGGCCCCGAGATATGGACAGATACCGACGGTCGGGTCACGCATTTCGTCGCTGGTATCGGCACCGGCGGGACGATCAGCGGCGCGGGCCGCTATCTCAAAGAGATCTCGGGGGGTAGGCCAGAAGGACCAGTTCGAGTCATTGGTGCGGACCCCGAGGGGTCGGTTTATTCGGGCGGTAGTGGACGGCCCTATCTGGTCGAGGGTGTCGGCGAGGATTTCTGGCCGGCGGCATACGACCCCTCGGTGCCCGACGAGATCATCGCGGTGTCGGACTCGGACTCGTTTGATATGACCAGGCGGCTCGCGCGTGAAGAAGCGATGCTGGTCGGCGGGTCGTGCGGGATGGCGGTGGTAGCCGCGCTGCGGGTCGCCGAGAAGGCTGGGCCCGATGCGCTGATCGTCGTACTGCTTCCGGACGGCGGTCGTGGCTACATGTCGAAAATCTTCAACGACGCATGGATGTCCTCGTACGGGTTTCTGCGGAGCCGGCTTGACGGGTCGACCGAGCAGTCGACGGTTTCCGATGTTCTGCGCCGCAAGTCGGGTGCACTGCCCGACCTGGTGCACACCCACCCGTCAGAGACCGTCCGGGACGCGATCGGCATTCTGCGCGAGTACGGAGTGTCCCAAATGCCGGTCGTCGGTGCCGAGCCGCCCGTTATGGCTGGCGAGGTCGCCGGCAGTGTCTCTGAACGGGAACTGCTCTCGGCCGTTTTCGCCGGGCGCGCCAAGCTAGCCGACGCGGTCTCCGAGCACATGAGCCCACCACTGCGGATGATCGGCGCCGGCGAGCTGGTCAGCACGGCCGGTAGGGCATTGCGTGACTGGGACGCGTTGATGGTCGTCGAAGGAGGCAAGCCCGTGGGGGTCATTACCCGATACGACCTGTTGGGCTTCTTGTCGGAGGGGACGGCGCGGCGTTAGTGGCCAGTCGCGCTGCCGATCGAGCAAACTAATTCGTCTCCAACACGCCGTGGACCGCGGAGGCTGGGGGAGTTCGGCACGGTCGAGAACGACGTCCAGAATGGCCCCGAGTGGAACTGTGACGTGACTCACGCCCGGTCGCTCAGCGAACACCGTCCTCAGGTACTGTATTCCCGCCTACGTCAACAATTCCCCAGTGGAAGGTTCGCCCATGACCGAACAGCCGCCGCCCGGCGGGTCATACCCCCCGCCGCCGCCACCTCCTCCTGGGTCATCCGGTGGTTCCGAGCCGGCACCTGGCGGCTACCCGCCGCCCCCGCCCCCGGCGCCCGGCGGCGGCTCCTTCGCTCCACCGCCTCCGCAGCCGGGCAGCTATCCGCCGCCGCCTCCTCCGCCCCCAGGCGGTTCTTACCCGCCGCCGCCGCAATCCGCCGGCGGCTACGCGCCGCCACCTCCCGGACCGGCGGTACGTGACATGCCCCCCGAGTCTTACACGCCGTGGTTCACCCGGGTCATCGCCGCACTCATCGACTCGGCTCCGGCCTACGTGATTATCGGGTTTGGTTGGCTGATCATGATGGTTACGCAAACGTCGTCATGCGTCACCGACATCAGTGAGTACGACATGGGCCAGTTCTGCGTTTCTGAGCCCTCGATAATCGGCCTCTTGGCAATGTTTTTCTTCCTGATGGTCGCTTTTGCCTACTTGGTCTGGGACTACGGCTACCGCCAGGGCACGACCGGGTCGAGCCTCGGCAAGTCGGTGATGAAATTCAAAGTAGTGAGCGAGACGACGGGACAGCCGTTGGGCTTCGGCATGTCGGTTGTCCGCCAGCTCGCCCACCTCATCGACGCGGCTATCTGCTACATCGGTTTCCTGTTTCCGTTATGGGACGCCAAACGGCAAACCCTGGCAGACAAGATCATGACCACGGTGTGCCTGCCGATCTGACGCGGGAACGCAAACTCGCTGCGCACCTGAGTGCTTCGGTGAACACCACACCGACGTAGTAGGCCACCCCGACGATGTAGGCCACCCCGACCGCGAATTGGCGATCGGGGTGGCGTCTGCCATTAGGGCTATTAGGGTGGGTCAGCGATGCGCAAAGACTGCGAAGCACACCGCGATGGACCGGCACGTGGGCTGGCCACGAGGGCCATCCACGCCGGCTACCGCCCCGACCCGATGACCGGAGCTGTCAACGCGCCGATCTATGCCAGCAGCACATTCGCTCAGGACGGCGTAGGTGGGCTACGGGGCGGATTCGAATACGCCCGCACCGGCAACCCCACCAGGGCCGCATTGGAGGCATCCCTGGCCGCCGTCGAGGAGGCGGCTTTCGGCCGGGCGTTCAGCTCCGGGATGGCCGCCACGGACTGCGCGTTGCGGGCAATGCTGCGGCCCGGGGACCACATCGTCATTCCCGATGATGCCTACGGCGGCACATTCCGCTTGATCGACAAGGTATTCACACAGTGGGACGTTGAGTACACGCCGGTGGCGCTTGGCGATCTCGACGCGATCCGCGCTGCCATCACCCCTCGTACCCGCCTGATCTGGGTGGAGACGCCCACCAATCCGGTGCTATCGATCGCCGACATCCCTGGCATAGCGCAGCTGAGTGCCGAACGGTCGGTAAAAGTACTGGTGGACAACACTTTCGCGTCTCCCGCGCTGCAGCAGCCGTTGGTGCTCGGCGCCGATGTGGTGTTGCACTCTACGACCAAGTACATCGGCGGGCATTCCGATGTGGTGGGCGGTGCGCTGGCCACGAACGATGAAGAGCTCGACGACGCTTTCGCTTTTCTGCAGAACGGCGCTGGCGCCGTGCCGGGGCCATTCGACGTTTACCTGACGATGCGCGGTCTGAAGACGCTGGTGCTGCGGATGCAGCGACACAGCGAGAACGGCGCTACGATCGCGGAATTCCTCGCTGGGCATCCTCAGGTGAGCACCGTGCTGTACCCGGGACTGCCCAGTCACCCTGGGCATGAAATCGCCGCGCGCCAGATGCGGGCTTTTGGCGGCATGGTCTCAGTGCGGCTGCGAGGCGGGCGCCGGGCTGCCGAGGATCTCTGCGCCAACACCCGGGTCTTCATCTTGGCTGAATCACTGGGTGGCGTGGAGTCGCTGATCGAGCACCCCAGCGCGATGACGCACGCGTCCACGGCCGGGTCGCAATTGGAGGTGCCGGACGACCTCGTGCGGCTTTCGGTCGGGATCGAGGATGTCGCCGATCTTCTGGCAGATCTCGAGCAGGCGCTCGGTTAGCTCTGCGACTGCTCAGCGCAGATCAGGAGTGATACGGCTCCGCGCTGACCAAGGTGACCTGCACCGTATTGCCATTTGGCACCGTGTAACTGCGGGTCTCGCCGACCTTGGCGTCGATCAAGGCTCCACCCAGCGGTGAGTTCGGTGAGTAGACCTCGAGTTTGCCGTCGCTGACGCCCTCCTGGCGGGTGGCGATAAGGAATGTCTCGCTATCGGATTTGTCGCCGTCGTAGTAGACCTTCACCACAGAACCGGGCAGTGCAACGCCGGACTGCTTGGGTGCCTCGCCGACCTTCGCGTTGTTGAGCAGATCCTGCAGCTGCCGGATGCGGGCCTCCTGCTGGCCTTGCTCTTCGCGAGCGGCGTGGTAGCCCCCGTTCTCGCGTAGGTCGCCCTCCTCGCGGCGATCATTGATTTCGGCGGCGATGACCGGGCGATTGGCGATCAGCTGGTCGAGCTCGGCCTTGAGTCGGTCATGTGATTCCTGGGTCAACCAGGTCACCTGAGTATCCGTCATCTCGTCGCGCTCCTTGCTTTGTCGTTCCGCGTAGTCGCGTAAGCTCTGATCCCGCTATCGGGCTTATGCGGGTCGCCTCCCCGGGTGCTGCGGCTCCGTTCTGCTCACGGCCACTAATGCAGCAATACACGGTCCCAGCAGGACCGTGCATTCACCTATGTTACCACTGCACAAACGGTTGGTGACTCGAATATCCCCAGTTCGGCGTTTGTTGTGCCCTTAGTTCGGCCGCAAGTAGGCGGGTACGTCCGTGCCACAGCCGTATACGTCTCCCATCACCGGCGGCCTACTCGATTTCAACGTCGTCGTCACTTGCACGGTGGTGTCGTTTGAGGGCGGTACGAGCACCTCTCGTCGACCCGTCTCGCTGCCATCGATGGACCGGACCCGCACAATGCAGTGCACCGGCCGCGACGGGTCCGCCCGCGTCACGCTGATCGTTACTCTTGCGGTCTCATCGTCGATCAGTTGATACCCGGCCAGTGAACCGGTGACGTCGCTGGTGGCGTGTTGTTGGTAGCCGAAAACGGCGACGGCGGTGGCGCCCGCGGCCACCAGCACACCAAGCCCGATCGCGACGCGCCGGCGTGCTCGCGGGGACAACCGCGGACGCCCGTAGCGGCCTTCGGGACGAGAGACGGGATCTGGGTTCATACCGGATGCGTGGTTGGTTGGGTGGCCGACCATACGAGACGTGCCGACCACGCGAGACGATCGGGAACTGGAATTATAGGGTCACTTATACGCCCAGGGGGTGACTGGCAGACGGACCGACCCGCAGACGGACAAGGGGGCACGTGAGCAAACTGCGGTTGATGGCGGTGCATGCCCATCCCGATGACGAGTCCAGCAAGGGTGCTGCCACCCTTGCCCGCTATGCGGAGGAGGGCCATCGGGTAATCGTGGTCACGCTGACCGGGGGTGAGCGCGGCGAAATCCTCAACCCGGCTATGGACCTGCCTGACGTACATAGCCACATCTCCCACATCCGCCGCGACGAGATGGCGAAGGCAGCCGAGATCCTCGGTGTCGAGCACACCTGGCTGGGCTTCGTCGACTCGGGACTGCCCAAGGGCGACCCGCCGCCGCCCCTGCCCGAAGGCTGTTTCGCGCAGGTGCCACTGGAGTCATCCATCGAGGCCCTGGTGCGGGTGGTCCGTGAGTTCCGGCCGCATGTGATGACCACGTACGACGAGAACGGCGGCTACCCGCATCCGGACCACATTCGTTGCCACCAGGTGTCCATCGGCGCCTACGAATTGGCCGGCGACCATCACCGGTTCCCGGACGCTGGCGAGCCGTGGACGGTGTCCAAGCTGTATTACATCCACGGCTTCTTGCGCGAACGCATGCAGATGCTGCAGGACGAGTTCATCAAGCGCGGCCAGGAAGGCCCGTTTGGGAAGTGGCTCAAACATTGGCGGCCTGAGAACGACCCGTTTGCGAACCGGGTAACTACGCGGGTCGAGTGCTCGGCGTATTTCGCCCAGCGCGACGATGCGCTGCGCGCCCATGCGACCCAGATCGACCCGAATGCGGAGTTTTTTGCCGCTCCACTCTCGTGGCAGCGGAAACTGTGGCCGACCGAGGAATATGAACTGGCCCGATCTCGCGTCCCGGCCCGGATACCGGAGACTGAACTGTTCGCCGGGATCGAGCCGTACCTGTGAGCGCCCTTTGTGTCAGGGTGATCGCGGAAGGCGGCCCCGCCAACACCGGACCCGATTTCGGCAAGGCCAGTCCGCTGGGTTTGTTGGTGGTTGTACTGCTGGTGATCGCGACGTCGTTTCTGTTGCGGTCGATGAACCGGCGCCTGAAGAAAGTCCCCGAATCTTTCGACCGCCAGCACCCGGAACCCGATCAGGCCGCTGACGCCGGTACCGACATCGTCGGCGGCGCGCAGGAGTCCCAGGGCGACGACGGCGACGACGGCATCGAATCCGGCCGACTACCGTGGTCCGATGATGAGCCCGGCTAGTTCTTCGGGCAGGAATACCCTCACGCTGGCCACCAGCCCGTACCTGCGACAGCATGCCGACAACCCGGTGCACTGGCAGCAGTGGACGCCGCAGGCTCTGGCTGAGGCGGCGGCACGCGATGTCCCGATCCTGCTGTCCATCGGCTACGCCGCATGCCATTGGTGTCACGTCATGGCCCACGAATCCTTCGAAGACGATGAGGTGGCTGCCGCGATGAACGCGGGTTTCGTCTGCGTCAAAGTGGACCGCGAAGAGCGGCCGGACATCGACGCGGTCTACATGAACGCCACCGTCGCACTCACCGGGCAGGGCGGCTGGCCGATGACGTGCTTCCTCACGCCCGACGGACGCCCCTTCTACTGCGGCACCTACTACCCGAAAGCGGCTTTCCTGCAGCTACTTTCAGCTGTGTCGGCCACCTGGCGTGACCGCCGTGGTGAGGTCGAGGAGGCGTCTGACCATATCGCCGGCGAGTTGCGGTCGATGACGTCGGCATTCTCGGGGCTGCCTGCCAGCGGTCCAGAGATCGCGCCGGAGCTGTGTGACAGCGCCGTTGCAGGTGTGCTGCGCGACCGAGATGCCGTTCACGGCGGCTTCGGCGGAGCTCCCAAATTCCCGCCATCGGCGCTGCTCGAGGGGCTACTACGCGACTACGAGCGCACCGGGTCAGCGGCGGTGCTGGACGCGTTCACACACACCTGCGACGCGATGGCCCGTGGCGGCATCTACGACCAACTGGCTGGCGGCTTCGCCCGATACAGCGTCGACAATGCCTGGGTGGTACCGCATTTCGAGAAGATGTTGTACGACAACGCGCTGTTGCTCCGGGTGTACGCGCACTGGGCGCGCCGCACCGGCGATTCGCTGGCTCGCCGGGTCGCCATGCACACCGCGCGGTTTCTGCTCGACGAGCTGGCCGATGGAGGCATGTTCACGTCGTCGCTCGACGCCGACGCCGACGGTCGTGAGGGTTCGAGCTATGTCTGGACGCCTGCGCAACTGAACGAGGTGCTCGGTGCCGACGACGGAAGGTGGGCGGCCGAGGTTTTCGCGGTCACGTCATCCGGCACCTTCGAACGCGGGGCGTCGGTCCTGCAACTACCGACCGATCCGGACGACCGCCACCGGCTCGAACGGATCCGGATCGCGTTGCTTCAGGCGCGGCTTACTCGGGTGCAGCCCGCTCGCGACGACAAGGTCGTCACGGCCTGGAACGGGCTGGCGATCACTGCGCTGGTAGAGGCCAGCGTGGCGTTAGGAGATCCCCAGCTGGCCAACGCCGCTGGGGACTGCGCGACCACGCTGCTAGACCTGCACGTTGTCGAGGGCCGGCTGCGGCGAGCCAGCCTCGGCGGGGTGGTCGGAGATAGCGCCGCGATTCTCGAAGACCACGCGATGCTGGCCACCGGACTGCTGGCGCTGTACCAGTTGACCGGCGACGAAGCGCGGCTCACGTGGGCCACCGACCTGCTGGATGGTGCGCTGCAGCGGTTCGCTGACCCGCAGCGTCGTGGCCGCTGGTTCGACACCGCCGACGACGCCGAGCAGTTGATGCTGCGGCCCGCTGACCCGTTGGACGGAGCGACGCCGTCCGGTGCGTCCTCGATCAGCGAAGCGCTGTTGGTCGCGGCGCATTTGGTCGACGAGGTCCGCGCGGAGCGCTACTTGGAGGCGGTGGCCGCGACCCTGGACGCTCATTCGACGCTGCTTGCGCGTGCGCCCCGCTCGGCCGGACACTGGCTGTCCGTCGCCGAAGCTGTGGTGTGCGGGCCGCTGCAGATCGCGGTCGCGTGTGACGGCGAGCAGTCGCAACTGCTGGCCGACGCTCGCCGATTGGCTCCGGGCGGTGCGATTGTCATCGGTGGTGGCGCCGGCTCCTCCGCCTTGCTGATCGGTCGGGATCGGGTTGCCGGCGTCGACGCCGCGTACGTATGCCGCGGCCGGGTCTGTGATCTGCCGGTAACCAGTGCAGCTGAACTCGCAGCCGCGCTGGACGTGCCTAGCGGCACCGAATGATCACCCGTGACTGAGATGTGCGACGGGCGTAGCGTCTCAGAACACTACGAACCACATCGCGATGTAGTGACAGATCGCCGCCACCGCGGTGCAGGCGTGAAAGAACTCGTGGTAGCCGAATGTCGACGGCCAGGGATCGGGCCAGCGCAGTGCGTAGAGGACACCACCGATGCTGTACAACGCGCCGCCGACAAACAGCAGCACCATTGCGGCAACGCCGGCGTTGTGCAGGATTGTGCCGGTGTACCACACCGCCACCCAACCCAGCAGGATATAAAGGGGCACTCCGACCCAGCGCGGTGCCGAAGGCCAGCACATTTTCAAAATGATGCCGGCCGCCGCGCCGCCCCATACGATCGACAACACCACTCGCCCGTCGTGGCCAGGCAGGGCCAGCAGGGCAAACGGTGTGTAGCTGCCAGCTATGAATACGAAGATCATCGAATGATCCGCCCGCTTCATCCATTTCTGAGCGGTGGCGGATTGCCAGTGGACACGGTGATAGGTGGCGCTGACCGCGAACATCACCACGGTGGCCGCCGTGTAGGCCAGCGTGGCAAGCCCCGCCTCGGTGGAGGCGAGCGCCCACGACACCGCGACCAGCGACGCACCCGCGAAGACGGCGGTTCCGGCGGAATAGACATGAATCCAGCCCCGAAAGCGGGGCTTGGTCAGGACCCGAGTGACGCCCTCGACGATCTGGTGGGCAGCATCGGATGGGGTGAACCCGTGCGATTCGGGCTCCCCGTTGGTGGCCAGACTTGCCCGGCTGCTCATTTCGGCTCCCGGCTGCTCAATACCTACTGTCGCCCCGTCTTGGGACTATGGATGGTTGTCGCCGATCCAGGGTAGTCGGGATGGGCACCCGAGGGCACCCGACGCGAGGTGAGGTTGCTCCAACTGCCCGGCGGAACTTGGTCCAGATCACAGTAGTCTGGGTACTCGTGGAGATCATTCCGCCGCGGCTCAAAGAACCGTTGTATCGGCTGTACGAGCTGCGTCTGCGGCAGGGGTTAGCGGCGTCGAAATCCGCGCTTCCCCGGCATATCGCGGTCTTGTGCGACGGAAACCGGCGCTGGGCACGCGACGCCGGGTACGAGGACGTCAGCTTCGGCTATCGGATGGGTGCGGCGAAGATCGCCGAGATGCTGCGGTGGTGCCAGGAAGCCGGCATTGAAATGACCACCGTCTACCTGCTATCCACCGAAAACCTGCAACGTGATCCCGACGAGCTCGCCGCGCTGATCGAAATCATCACCGATGTGGTCGAGGAGATCTGCGCGCCTGCCAACCGCTGGAGTGTGCGCACCGTCGGCGATCTGCAGCTGCTTGGCGAGGAACCCGCCCGCAGGTTGCGCGAAGCGGTGGAGTCCACGCCGGGGGTTGGATCCCTGCATGTCAACGTCGCTGTGGGCTACGGCGGCCGTCGGGAGATTGTCGACGCGGTGCGCGCGTTGTTGAGCAAAGAACTTGCCAACGGTGCGACCGCAGAGGAACTCGTCGATGCGGTGTCCGTTGAAGGCATCTCGGAAAACCTGTACACGTCTGGTCAGCCCGACCCCGACTTGGTGATTCGGACTTCCGGGGAGCAACGTCTGTCCGGGTTTCTGCTGTGGCAGAGCGCGTATTCGGAGATGTGGTTCACGGAGGCTCATTGGCCGGCATTTCGCCGGGTCGATTTTCTGCGCGCGCTGCGGGATTTCAGTGCTCGGCATCGCAGGTACGGCAAGTAGGTCCGAACCGGCAGCTGGTCGATCACGCACTGTGGGCGTCGGGGTCGCACACCCGTGTGGCTCTCGTGCCCGGACCCGGTTCCTGACGGCGTCCCACGTTCACCGCGAGCCCCGTGCACCCGCGAGCGAGGCTCCGGCCCAACGGTTAGCAGTCGTCGGCTCAGCCGTGGTCGCCGGATACTACGCGCGCGCCATTGGAGAGTCAATGCGTAAATTGCGGCTCTCGGCGAGTTTGCGGGCGATTTGATCCGGCGTGTGCCGCCGCGCTTGTTCGATTCCACGTCGTTGGTGATTCTTCCTGCTCGAACACGGACAACAGAGTCGCATAACGACTGGAACACCCCGACCGGTTCACCTCAATGTCGCGGAGCCGATGTCTCGGAGTCGTGATAACTCCGTGATACGTTCTAGCGATGAAACAGCAACGACGCTGTGTCAGTAATGGCATTCGGTGTCGTGATGGTTTCATGATTGTATCGATATAAATCTGTTATACCTCGCGAAGGGCGGCTTTATGTCATACGTGATTGCCAATCCGGCGACGCTGGCAGCGGCGGCAACTGATGTCGCTGGTATCGGCTCCGCACTGATCGCCGCGAATGGCGCGGCGGCTAACGCAACGACGAAGGTGCTGGCGGCAGCTGCCGATGAGGTTTCGGCGGCCATTACCGCAATGTTCAATGCACAAGCCAACGAATATCAAACAGTCAGTGCCCAAGTGGCGCAGTATCACAGCCGTTTTGTGGGCGCATTGGCGGGCAGCGCAGAGTCGTTGGCTGCCGCCGAAGCGGTCAACGCGACGTCTTTGCAGAGCATCGCGCGCGACGTGCTGGGCGTGGTGAATGTGACCACGGGCGGCAGGGCCGCTCAGCTGCTGGGCATTGGCGGCGCGGGCGGGCAGGGTGGATCTGCCGAGGTGGGCAGCCTGACTTCGGCTAGCGTCGCGAGCAACCCGGAAGGCGGTGCCCCCGCGGCCACCGTCACTGCCGCCGCCAAGGCCGCAACGCCCACCTTTAGCAGGGCGCCCCTACTCAACGCCGCTGGAATCGCGGCGGTCGAGTCGAATTCCGCGAGTTCCGCAGGCACTGGAATAGCGGCGACGTTCGCGGTGGGGTCGCAGTGGGATAGCGGTTATGTGGCCGACTACACGATTACCAATTCGGGTGCGACTGCGGTGAGTGATTGGCAGCTGCAATTCACGTTGCCCGAGCACACGTCGATTACGAATGCGTGGAGTTCTCAATTAGAGCAGTCGGGCACCCAATACACGCTGACTCCGGAAAGTCACAACGGCACGATCGCGCCTGGAGAGTCGATCACTGTGGGTTTCCAGGCCGCTCATGAGGGCACTTATGTACCGCCGACAGAGCTGCTGATCAACGGCGAACCGGTCGGCGGTGGCGAACCGCCGACGGAGCCGCCTCCGACCGAGCCGCCGCCGACGGAGCCCCCTCCGACGGTGCCGCCTCCGACGGAGCCGCCTGTTGGTGAGTCGGGTTTGGTGGCGACGTTCGGGGCGACATCGCAGTGGGGTAGCGGTTATGTGGCCGACTACACGATTACCAATTCGGGTGCGACTGCGGTGAGTGATTGGCAGCTGCAATTCACGTTGCCCGAGCACACGTCGATTACGAATGCGTGGAGTTCTCAATTAGAGCAGTCGGGCACCCAATACACGCTGACTCCCGAGAGCTACAACGGCACGATCGCGCCTGGAGAGTCGATCACTGTGGGTTTCCAGGCCGCTCATGAGGGCACCTTTGTGGCGCCGACAGAGCTGCTGATCAACGGCGAACCGGTCGGCGGTGGCGAACCGCCGACGGAGCCGCCTCCGACCGAGCCGCCTCCGACCGAGCCGCCTCCGACCGAGCCGCCTCCGACCGAGCCGCCTCCGACGGAGCCGCCTGTTGGTGAGTCGGGTTTGGTGGCGACGTTCGGGGCGACATCGCAGTGGGATGGCGGTTATGTGGCCGACTACACGATTACCAATTCGGGTGCGACTGCGGTGAGTGATTGGCAGCTGCAATTCACGCTGCCGGAACACACGTCGATTACGAATGCGTGGAGTTCTCAGCTAGAGCAGTCGGGCACCCAATACACGCTGACTCCCGAGAGCTACAACGGCACGATCGCGCCTGGGGAGTCGATCACTGTGGGTTTCCAGGCCGCTCATGAGGGCACCTTTGTGGCGCCGACAGAGCTGCTGATCAACGGCGAACCGGTCAGCGGTGGTGAACCGCCGACGGAGCCGCCACCAACGGAGCCTCCGACCGGCGGGACGGTGATCTCTGATCAGTTCGGAACGGAGACGACCACTGGCGGCTATGTGGTTCAGAACAACGCGTGGAACAACACCGCCGGGCAGACCATTGTTGTTACTGGCGATGGGTTTGCCATTACCGAGATCAATGGCTCTGTCCCGACTAATGGTGCTCCGTTGAGTTTCCCATCGATCTTTGAGGGTTGGCATTGGGGCACCAGTTCGGTGGAGACCACGCTGCCGTTGCAGCTCGGTCAGATCGAAACCGCCACTAGCAGTGTTGATTTCGCCTATCCCAGCGAAGGTATCTGGAATGCCGCTTACGACATTTGGCTAGATCCTGATGCCACGACGACCGGGGTCAATGAGCAAGAGATCATGATCTGGTTCAACCAGCAGGGTCCGATCCAGCCGGTGGGTTCGGTGGTGGGCAACGCCACCATCGGCGGGCGCAATTTTGTGGTGTGGGATGGCCATAACGGTTTGAACAACGTGATGTCGTATGTCTCGACCTCGCCGATGGAGGCCTGGGACTTCAATGTGATGAGCTTTGTCGAGCACACCCGGACGATGGAGCCGATTACCGACTCGTGGTATCTGACCAGCGTTCAGGCTGGCTTTGAGCCGTGGAGCGGCGGGGTGGGGCTGGGCGTTGATTCGTTCTCCGCCGAGATAACCGGTGTTAGCGGTGGCGAACCTCCAGTGCTACCCCCACCGGAGCCGCCGACCGGCGGGACGGTGATCTCTGATCAGTTCGGAACGACGACGACCACCGGCGGCTATGCGGTGCAGAACAACGCCTGGAACAACACCGCTGGGCAGACCATTCTTGTCAGCTCTGATGGGTTTGCCATTACCGAGATCAATGGCTCTGTCCCGACTAATGGTGCTCCGTTGAGTTTCCCATCGATCTTTGAGGGTTGGCATTGGGGCACCAGTTCGGTGGAGACCACGCTGCCGTTGCAGCTCGGTCAGATCGAAACCGCCACTAGCAGTGTTGATTTCGCCTATCCCAGCGAAGGTATCTGGAATGCCGCTTATGACATATGGCTAGATCCTGATGCCACGACGACCGGGGTCAATGAGCAAGAGATCATGATCTGGTTCAACCAGCAGGGTCCGATCCAGCCGGTGGGTTCGGTGGTGGGCAACGCCACGATCGATGGCCAAAACTTTGTGGTGTGGGATGGCCATAACGGTTTGAACAACGTGATGTCGTATGTCTCGACCTCGCCGATGGAGGCCTGGGACTTCAATGTGATGAGCTTTGTCGAGCACACCCGGACGATGGAGCCGATTACCGACTCGTGGTATCTGACCAGCGTTCAGGCTGGCTTTGAGCCGTGGAGCGGCGGGGTGGGGCTGGGCGTTGATTCGTTCTCCGCCGAGATAACCGGTGTTAGCGGTGGCGAACCTCCAGTGCTACCTCCACCGGAGCCGCCGACCGGCGGGACGGTGATCTCTGATCAGTTCGGAACGACGACGACCACCGGCGGCTACGTGGTTCAGAACAACGCGTGGAACAACTCCTTGGGTCAGACCATTGTTGTTGGTTCCGACGGGTTCGCCATCACCGAGATCAACGGCTCCGCGCCCACCAACGGTGCGCCGCTGGGCTATCCGTCGATCTTTGAAGGCTGGCACTGGGGCACCAGTTCGGTGGAGACCACGCTGCCGTTGCAGCTCGGTCAGATCGAATCCGTCACCAGCAGTGTCGATTACGCCTATCCCACCACCGGCGTGTGGAACGCTGCCTATGACATCTGGCTGGATCCCAGTCCGACGACGACCGGGGTCAATGAGCAGGAGATCATGATCTGGTTCAACCAGCAGGGTCCGATCCAGCCGGTGGGTTCGGTGGTGGGCAACACCACGATCGACGGGCAAGACTTTGTGGTGTGGGACGGCCATAACGGTTTGAACAACGTGATGTCCTACGTCACGACCTCGCCGATGGAAGCCTGGGACTTCAATGTGCTGAGCTTTGTCGAGCACACCAGGACCATGGAGCCGATCACCGACTCCTGGTATCTGACCAGCATTCAGGCCGGCTTTGAGCCGTGGAGCGGCGGGGTTGGACTGGGCGTCGATTCGTTCTCCGCCGAGATAACCGGCGTCAGCTAAGGACTGTCGAGACGCGGCGATACCACTTTTCGCCGGTGCTTAGGCGCCCGGGCCATCCGCCCCGGATTTCCGGACGCTGAGTGTGTGTGCAATGTGCACACCGAACGCTGGGCAATTGTGCACTCTGAAGGTTGTCACGTTGATAGCCGTGTGGGCAGCCGAAGGCGTGATTACCTTGTCTCCATTGCCGCCTGAGCTGGGCATGGTCGCGACACGCGCTGCCTAACTACGCTGCACCCAGGCGGTATATCGAGGAGGCACTGATGTCTTTTGTGATTGCCGCGCCAGACGCGTTACTCCGGGCCGCGAGGGACTTGTCCGGCATTGGTGCGATGGTCAGCGAGGCCAACGCCGCGGCGTCGGCACCGACGACCGAACTCCCTGCGGCCGGTGCTGATGAAGTCTCGGCTGTGGTGGCGTCGCTGTTTGCCGGTCATGCCCTGGACTACCAGGCGCTGAGCAGCCAGGTGGCGTCGTTGCACCAACAGTTTGTGCAAACACTGACCGGAGCGAGTGGAGCCTACGCGGCTGCCGAGGCGCTCAACGCGTCGGCAGCGCAAAGCGTGGAGCAGGACATCCTGAGCGTTATCAATGCGCCCACCCAGGCGTTGTTGGGGCGCCCACTGATCGGTAATGGTGTCAACGGCGCCCCAGGCACCGGGCAGCCCGGTGGGGCTGGCGGATTGTTGTGGGGCAACGGCGGGGCCGGTGGCTCCGGCGCGCCCGGGCAGGTCGGCGGGGCTGGCGGGTCCGCGGGCTTGATCGGCAACGGCGGTGCCGGCGGTGCCGGTGGTACGGCCCTGGCGGGAGGGACCGGTGGGGCCGGCGGCATCGGTGGCAATGGCGGATGGCTCTACGGCAACGGGGGGATCGGTGGGTCGGGTGGCATCGGCGGTGGTCCCGGTGGGGCCGGCGGGGCCGGCGGATCTGCTGGGCTCATCGGCGCTGGCGGCGCCGGTGGCGCTGGCGCGCAGGCCGGTACCTCGGGTTCCTTCTCCGGCCCAGCGGGCGGGTCCGGAGGTGACGGCGGGCGCGGCGGATTGCTATACGGCGACTCCGGTGCCGGCGGAAACGGCGGCACCGGCGGCAGCGGGACAAACGCCGGTGGAAGCGGCGGCGCCGGCGGCAATGGCGGCAGCGGCTGGTTCTGGGGAGACGGGGGGCACGGCGGTACCGGCGGGGCCAGTGGCGTCGGCGGGGCCGGCAGCGCCGGTAGCGGCGGCCTCGGCGGGGCGGCGGGGTTGTTTGGCGACGGCGGTAACGGCGGCATGGGCGGCAGCGGGGCGAGCGCCGGCACCGGAGGCACCGGCGGCCTCGGCGGCCGGGCTTTGCTGTTCGGCAACGGCGGTCACGGCGGAGCCGGCGGTGATGCCAGCTTCCTCGCCGGGGAAGCTGGGACCGGCGGCGACGGCGGGACCGGCGCGCTGTTCTATGGCGACGGCGGCAACGGCGGTAACGGCGGCACGCCCGGTGGTATTGGCGGCAACTTCGCCGAGGGCGGGCAGGGCGGTAACGGCGGCAACGCCCGCTTGATCGGCAACGGCGGAGCCGGCGGCACGGGTACGGGCGGCGGAGCGGGCGCCAACAACTCCAGCCCCGGCTTCGGTGGGAACGGCGGGCTCGGCGGGGCGCTGTTCGGCAACGGCGGAGCCGGGGGCAACGGCCTCATGGGTGGCACCCCGGTTGCGGCCGGCGGGTTCGGCGGTGATGGTGGCAACGCCGGGCTGGTCGGCGCCGGCGGCCCTGCTGGCACTGGCTCCAACGGCCTGCCCAACGGCATCGCGGGCGCAGACGGGACGCTGCTGGGACCCGTGCCAAACCTGCCGACCCCGATCGACATCATCAACGCGCCCACTGAGGCGTTGCTGGGCCGCCCGCTGCTCGGTGACGGCGCCAACGGCACCGCCGCGAACCCCAATGGGGGCGCAGGCGGACTCTTGTTCGGCAACGGGGGCAACGGCTGGGATAGCACCACCTCCGGCGTTGCTGGCGGTCAGGGCGGCGACGCCGGGCTGTTCGGCAACGGCGGGTCCGGTGGCAGGGGTGGTGTCGGCGCTCTCGGCGGCAACGGCGGGGATGCCCTGATCGGCGCTGGCGGGGCGGGCGGTGTCGGCGGCACCGGCGCGACTGGTGGCGACGGCGGAAGCGTCGCGTTGTGGGGTACTGGCGGCACCGGCGGGGGCGGCGGCATCGGCAGTACCGGAAACATCGGCGGCAACGGCGGCAACGGGGGTAGCGGCGGGGCGCTGTCCGGCGACGGCGGCGCTGGCGGCAACGGCGGTCGAGGCGGCAGCGGCCCGAACGCGTTCGGTACAGGCGGAAACGGCGGCGCCGGCGGCCACGGGGGTAGCGGCGGCGCTGCGGGGCTGATGGGCAACGGTGGCGCCGCTGGGAACGGCGGCAACGGCGGCGCGGGCGGCGTCGGCCTCGCCAACGGCGCCGCCCCCGCAGCCGGGGGTGCCGGCGGACAGGGCGGCAACGCCGGCAACGGAGGGGCCGGGGGATCGCTGTTCGGCGATGGCGGTGCCGGGGGTACCGGCGGCAATGGCGGCGGCGGTGGCTCCTGGCAGGTGGCCGGCGGAGCGCCCCGGACCGGTGGGATGGGCGGCGACGCAGGCAGCGGCGGCAGCGGTGGCGCCGCGGGTCTGTGGGGCTCCGGCGGTAGTGGGGGCGACGGCGGCCGCGGGGGTAGCGGCGTAGTGGGCGGCTTTGGCGGTGTCGGTGGGAACGCCGGTAACGGCGGCGACGCCGGCAACGGCGCTAGCGGCGGGTCGTTCTTCGGTGATGGCGGGGCCGGCGGTGCCGGCGGGCGGGGCGGCAATAGCCTGGCCGCCTTCCCCGCCTTTATCGGCGGCGAAGGCGGAGACGGCGGCAACGGCGGCATTGGCGGCAATGCCCAGCAGATCGGCAACGGCGGGGCCGGCGGTTCCGGTGGCGCCGCCGGGAGCGGGGATGCCGGAAACGGTGCGAGTGGCGACGGTGCGCCCGGCGGCACCGGCGGGTCGCTGTCCGGGCTACCTGGACCCAACGGGTAGCTGCCGAGTCGGTCAGCCCATGCCACACTGGATGCGTGGCTGCGCTGTCGGCGGTGGTGTTCACGCTGAGCGGGTGGCTTGGGCTGTACCTATTGGCCCGTGATCCACGCAAGCCGGTGCTCGTTCTGGCGGCGGTCGGACTGTGCGGCTTCGCACTGGTGGTGGCTCTGGACGCGGTGCGGACAACGAGTGTTGTACACACTGCGTTGCTGAGTCAGATCGAGATCTATCTGGTTGCCATCCCCGGCGTGGCATGGTTTGCCGTGCTCGTCGAACTGTCGCGGCCATCCGATAGCTGGCGGGCACGTACCGGCGAGTTCTTTCTCGTCGGCACGGTCGGCGCACTGACCCTAGTGGGCGCGATGCTGGCTGGCAGCGTCGAGCCACCGCTGCGGGGCGGCCACGTGCTCATGTCCGTGGTGATCTCAACGTCGACCCTAGGCGCCATGGTCGCCGCGCTGCGGCGGCCGAGCCAGCCGGTGTCGGTCGCCCGGAATGGTCTGGGAATCATCATCGTAGCGACGCTGTTCTTCGCCCTCGGCAACGCGATTCTGGTGATTCCCCTGGGCTTGCTGCCCAGCTGGGTGGCGTTGGCCTCGACGGGTCTGGACTTGTTGCTGCTCGGGGTCGCGGTAGCCCTATGGGACGCGTTCGACGAGGGTCAGGCGCTGCGCGCCGACATGCTCCGCTCGTTTGCGGGCACAACGGCGGTAGCGGCACTGTTCGGGGGGCAGGCGCTGATCGGCTTGGCGTTGACCCGCGATGAGGCCACCACGCAGACCGCGCTGACGGTGCTGCTGTTCACCAGCCTCGCGGTGGCGATCATCGTGCAGGTACTGGCCGATCCGCTTGCGGGGTTGCTGGACCGACTTGCATTCTCCCGATCGCCCACCCTGCGAGCCGACCGGGCAACGCTGCGGCACACCGGGGCGGCATTGCCGCTGCGGTCGGATAATCCGCTTGACGGCGTCGACGACGACACCTTCGTTCGGCTTACCCGCCGGGCGCTGGGCCACTACGGTGATCTGACCAAGCTGGTCGCCAGCCCGCTCACCGCGTTGCCGGTGATCGATGAGCGACTGGCCGCCCGCGGCGCTCCGGATCACCCGCTGGAGCGGGCCAATGAACTCAAGGCGGTATTAGCCGACGGCATCGAGCGGCTCAAGCCGCGTGACGCCGGCGACTTCGGAACCACCGAGCAGTGGCGGTACTACAACTCGCTGTACTTTCCGTATGTTGTCGGCGTGCGGGCGTACGCGCAAAACGCCACCGCGTCGGGTTTGGACCCCACCGCCCGGCAAGCCTGGCAGTGGTTGGTCACCGAAGTTCCGCAGCGTTCGTTGCATAACTGGCAAAACGCCGCGGCTCGTCTGATTGCGGCGGACCTGCGGGGGCGGGTCAGCGTCCCCAGCGAGTAACCCGACGAGGATGCGCGCCGGGAATAGCCGGCCGTAGCCCCTGGTCATCCGATACATGGCAGCGATTGGCAGTGCCATGCATCGATCTGGCAGTGCTACGACGGCACTCTCAGAGGTGTTCGACCAAGCCAACGAGGGCCAAGCCAACGAGGAGTGAAGAAATATGACCGCCATCCCCGGCACCGACACCAAGCGCCTGTTCGAAACGAAGCCACTGTATGAATCAAAGGACTCGCTGCTGCGGTTCGCCATGCGCGCGGACGCCACGTTGACCGGGTTGACGGGCTTGGTCGTTGCCGCCGCCGCTGACCCGATTTCCCGGCTCACCGGCTTCACGTCTGGCCAGGAGTACAGCTCGGGCGCCTTTTTCGTGCTCTATGGGCTGGTGGTGTTCGCCCTGGCCGCGTTGCCCCGCGTGCGCCGTGCCGGAATCGCGGTGATCGCGGCAAACCTCGTGTTCACCGTGACAGCGATCGTGGCCGCCGAACTGGTGCCAATGACCACGGCGGGCGTGGTTGTGACGCTGGCCAGTGGTGTGTACACGGCAGTGTTCGCTGGTCTGCAATACCTGGGATTGCGTCGCCTGGCGGCGTAACTCCCCTCCCCGCCGCGCGGGGCGTCGTCGCGACACGTATCGCGGTGCGCCCCGCGTCGGCCTGCCCGCTCGGGGTGGTCGCAGCACGACGTAGAACTACAGCTTGCGCAGCCGCAGCCGGTTGATGGAGTGGTCAGCGTCTTTGCGGAGCACCAGGGTCGCCCTGGGACGGGTCGGCAGGATGTTCTCCACCAGGTTGGGCCGGTTGATTGTCCGCCAGATCTCACGGGCGGCAACGACGGCCTTCGGGTCGGACAGTGCCGAGTAGTGGTGGAAGTGCGATTCCGGGTTGGCGAAGGCCGTAGTACGCATCGCCAAGAACCGCGACACGTACCACTGCTCGATATCTTCGATGCGGGCATCGACATAGAGCGAGAAGTCAAACAGATCGGACACCATGAGGGTCGGGCCCGTCTGCAATACGTTGAGGCCTTCCAGGATCAGGATGTCGGGATGCCGGACCACCTGCTTGGCCCCGCCGATGATGTCGTAGTGCAGGTGCGAATAGACCGGTGCGCATGCGTAGTCCGAACCGGATTTGACCGAAGTGACGAACCGCATCAGTGCCCGGCGGTTGTAACTCTCTGGAAAACCTTTGCGGTGCATGAGATTTCGTTGTTCTAGTTCGGCGTTGGGGTAAAGGAATCCATCGGTTGTGACCAGGTCGACGCGCGGGTGGTGATCCCAGCGAGCCAACAGCGCCTGGAGTACCCGAGCGGTGGTTGACTTGCCAACTGCCACGCTGCCGGCCACCCCGATGATGAACGGCACGGGCCGGTCCGGATTCTGCTGCGGCTCGCCCAGGAACTCCGCGGTGGCGGCGAACAGCCCCTGGCGGGCGGCGACTTGAA
The DNA here is from genome assembly GCF_018278905.1 of Mycobacterium spongiae. Lineage (NCBI taxonomy): Bacteria > Bacillati > Actinomycetota > Actinomycetes > Mycobacteriales > Mycobacteriaceae > Mycobacterium > Mycobacterium spongiae. Next base: position 4,312,450 of record NZ_CP046600.1, on the reverse strand, counting down.
GATGGAGCAACCGGGCCAGCGGCAAGTACACCTCTTCGACCTCGAGAAGGTCGATCTGTTCGCCCAGGCCCCGCAGGCCGGTCAATTCTTCTTCGGTGAGGGCCAACGGCGTCGACATGCGCAGCGCACGCCACTGACTTCGGTCGAACTCCACATACGGGCTCGGCTCGCTAAGCCGCGGCATGGCTTCAGTCTGGCAGCCGCGAGAGCGCGCTCGACGGCTGGGGGCTGGGCGTACCAGCAGATCCATTTCGCCACGGCGCGCTCGATACACTGGCGACCGTGACTGCTACCCCTGACGCGCGCACCGGCGCTTCCGTAATGTCCGCCCCACTCGCCGAGATCGACCCGGATATCGCCGAGATGCTGGACAAGGAGCTTGCCCGGCAACGCGACACCCTGGAGATGATCGCCTCGGAGAACTTCGTGCCGCGAGCTGTGCTGCAGGCCCAGGGCAGCGTGCTGACCAACAAGTACGCCGAGGGTCTGCCGGGACGGCGCTACTACGGCGGTTGCGAGCACGTCGACGTAGTGGAAAACATTGCCCGCGACCGGGCCAAGGAGCTCTTCGGCGCCGAGTTCGCCAACGTGCAGCCACACTCGGGTGCGCAGGCCAACGCCGCGGTGTTGCACGCGTTGATGTCGCCGGGTGAGCGGCTCCTGGGCCTCGACCTCGCCAATGGCGGTCATCTGACTCACGGGATGCGGCTGAACTTCTCGGGCAAGTTGTATGAGAACGGCTTTTACGGCGTCGACCCGACAACGCATCTGATCGACATGGACGCGGTGCGGGCTACCGCACTCGAGTTCCGCCCGCACGTGATCATCGCCGGCTGGTCTGCCTACCCCCGGGTTCTCGACTTCGCGGCGTTTCGAGCGATCGCGGACGAAGTCGGCGCCAAGCTGTTCGTGGACATGGCACATTTCGCGGGCTTGGTGGCCACGGGCATACACCCATCGCCGGTGCCGCACGCGGATGTGGTGTCGACCACTGTGCACAAGACCCTCGGTGGCGCGCGTTCCGGGTTGATCGTGGGCAAAAAGGAGTATGCCAAGATCATTAATTCCGCGGTTTTCCCCGGCCAACAGGGCGGACCGCTCATGCACGTGATCGCCGGCAAGGCGGTCGCGCTGAAGATCGCCGCCACGCCTGAATTTGCCGAGCGGCAACAGCGCACGGTATCTGGTGCCAGGCTCATCGCCGATCGACTAATGGCTCCCGATGTCGCGAAGGCCGGAGTATCGGTGGTCAGCGGCGGCACCGACGTTCACCTTGTCCTGGTTGACCTGAGAAATTCTCCGCTCGACGGCCAGGCCGCCGAGGACCTGCTCCATGAGGTCGGGATTACGGTCAACCGCAACGCGGTCCCCAACGATCCGCGGCCGCCGATGGTGACCTCGGGGCTGCGGGTGGGAACATCCGCGCTGGCTACCCGTGGGTTCGGTGACGCTGAATTCAGCGAGGTTGCCGACATCATTGCCACTGCGCTCGCCGCTGGCGAATCGGCATCCGGGGTGGATGTGCCGGCGTTGCGCCAGCGGGTGACCCGGCTGGCCAGAGACTTCCCGCTCTACGAGGGGCTCGAGGACTGGAGTCTGGTCGGTCGCTAGCGAGGCAGGCGGATCGCGACACGGGAACGCGGGATTTCGCGAAACCTGTGTATGCGGGTTACAGTTACCGCATGGCACAGAAACCTGTAGCTAATGCGCTGACTCTCGAACTCGAGCCCGTGGTTGAGCAGAACATGGACCGCCACCTGGGCACCGAGGACCTCTGGTTCGCTCACGACTACGTTCCGTTCGACCAGGGTGAGAACTTCGCGTTCCTCGGCGGACGCGATTGGGATCCCTCCCAGGCGACGCTGCCCCGGACGATCACCGACGCTTGCGAGATCCTGCTTATCCTCAAGGACAACCTGGCCGGCTATCACCGCGAGCTCGTTGAGCACTTCATTCTTGAGGACTGGTGGGGCCGCTGGCTCGGCCGCTGGACCGCGGAGGAGCATCTGCACGCCATAGCGCTGCGTGAATACCTGGTCGTGACCAGGGAGGTTGATCCGACCGCCAACGAGAACGTTCGGGTGCAGCACGTGATGAAGGGTTACCGCGCCGACAAGTACACGCAGGTCGAGACCCTGGCGCACATGGCCTTGCTGGAGGGCTGCCACGCCGTCTATTCGCGCAATCTGGCCGCGCAGATCGAAGAGCCGATTCTGGCTGGGCTCATCGACCGGATTGCCAAGGACGAAGCCCGCCACGAGGAGTTCTTCGCCAACCTGGTCACGCATTGCCTCGGCTACACCCGCGAGGAGACGATCGCCGCGATTGCCGCCCGCGCCGCCGACCTCGCTGTCCTCGGTGCCGACATCGAGGCCTATCAGGACAAGGTGCAGAAGGTGGCCGATGCGGGAATCTTCGACCAGGCAGCGCTGCGCCAGGTGATTTCCGACCGCATCACCGCTTGGGAATTGGCCGACGAGCCACAGCTGAAGCACTTCGTCACCGGCTAGCGGATTCTTGGCCAGGAGCGTCTGGCATGTCTGGTCCGGGTCTCGGCGCGCCTGCTCTGCGGGGATGCCGCTAGCGGAGTAGCGTCGCAGTCGATGGCCAGCGACGTGCTCTGCTGCCAGGGCGGCACCTTTCGTCAGGACTACTGTCATGACACAGGAAGGACCGGCCCCGGTCCTGGCGCCGCCATTCCCGCCGACATGCCCGTGTGGGTCCGCGCGGGCATCATTCGCTCGAGGAGCGTTCAGTGAACGATACCCGCACGTATGTGCTCGACACCTCGGTACTGCTATCCGACCCCTGGGCTTGCAGTCGGTTCGCCGAGCACGATGTGGTGGTGCCGCTGGTGGTGATCAGCGAATTGGAGGCGAAGCGCCACCACCACGAGCTGGGGTGGTTCGCTCGGCAGGCGTTGCGGCTGTTCGACGATCTCCGGTTGGAGCACGGACGGCTGGATCAGCCCATTCCGGTTGGCGCCCAGGGCGGTTCGCTTCACGTTGAGCTCAACCACACGGATCCGGCGGTACTGCCCGCGGGCTTTCGCACCGATAGCAACGATTCCCGGATCTTGAGCTGCGCCGCCAACCTCGCTGCCGAGGGTAAGCGGGTCACCTTGGTCAGCAAGGACATCCCGCTTCGTGTGAAGGCGGCGGCAGTGGGTTTGGCCGCCGACGAGTATCACGCGCAGGACGTCATCGCTTCCGGCTGGTCGGGGATGGACGAGATCGAGACCTCTGCAGAGGACATCGACGCGCTGTTCTCCGATGGCGAGATCGACCTGGTCGAAGCTCGGGACCTGCCCTGTCACACTGGAATTCGGTTACTGGGTGGCAGTTCACATGCGCTGGGCCGGGTCACGCCGGCCAAACGTGTTCAGCTGGTCCGCGGTGATCGTGAAGTGTTCGGTCTGCGGGGCCGCTCCGCCGAGCAGCGGGTGGCGCTCGAGCTGTTGTTGGACGAGTCAGTGGGTATCGTCTCGCTGGGCGGCAAAGCGGGCACCGGCAAGTCCGCGTTGGCGTTGTGTGCGGGTCTGGAAGCTGTGTTGGAACGCCGAACCCACCGCAAGGTGGTGGTTTTCCGTCCGCTGTATGCCGTCGGTGGTCAGGAGCTGGGTTACCTGCCCGGTAGCGAGAGCGACAAGATGGGTCCCTGGGCGCAGGCGGTTTTCGACACGCTCGAGGGGCTCGCGAGCCCGGCGGTGCTCGAGGAAGTGCTTTCTCGGGGCATGCTTGAGGTGCTGCCGCTGACGCACATCCGCGGGCGGTCGCTGCACGACTCGTTCGTCGTCGTCGACGAGGCGCAGTCACTGGAGCGCAACGTGCTGCTGACGGTGCTGTCCCGGTTGGGCACGGGGTCGCGGGTGGTCTTGACCCACGACATCGGGCAGCGCGACAACCTGCGGGTTGGCCGCCATGACGGGGTTGCCGCGGTGATCGAGAAGCTCAAAGGGCACCCACTGTTCGCGCATATCACGCTGCTGCGCAGTGAGCGCTCGCCGATCGCGGCGCTGGTCACCGAGATGCTGGAGGAGATCAAAGGGCCGCATTGACAGACCTTAGTCGGGCCGTGGGACTGCTCGACGGTTGGGTTTGCGCTGGTAGTGGGTACGGCGCCGTTCGCTAGACTCTCTTAGTGCGGAAACAAGCCGATACTCAGACCTGGCGTTACTGGCGCACGGTTATCGGCATCGTCGTAGCCGGCGCGGTACTGGTAGTGGGCGGCTTGACCGGGCGCGTTACCCGTGCCGACAACCTGAGCTGTGCGGTCGTCAAATGTGTCGCGCTGACATTTGACGACGGGCCGGGTCCGTACACCGACCGGCTGCTGCACATTCTCACGGAGAACAATGCCAAGGCCACCTTCTTTCTGATCGGCAACAAAGTGGCCGCCAACCCGGCGGGCGCGCAGCGCATCGCGGACGCCGGGATGGAAATAGGCAGCCACACGTGGGAACACCCGAACATGACGACTATTCCGCCCGCGGAGATCGCCGGCCAGTTTTCTCGGGCCAACGACGCGATTGCCGCCGCGACGGGCCGGACGCCGACGTTGTACCGCCCGGCCGGCGGGTTGTCCAACGATGCGGTTCGCGAAGCCGCCAGCCGGTTTGGACAAGCCGAAATACTCTGGGATGTCATTCCTTTCGACTGGGCCAATGATTCCGATACGGGGGCCACGCGGTACATGCTGATGACCTACATCAAGCCGGGCTCGGTGGTGCTGTTCCACGACACGTACTCCAGCACCGTCGACCTTGTCTACCAATTCATCCCAGTGCTCAAGGCCAACGGCTACCGGCTGGTGACTGTCAGCGAGCTGCTCGGGCCACGGGCACCGGGCAGCAGTTACGGCGGCCGGGAAAACGGGCCGCCTGCCAACGAACTCCATGACATCCCGCCCGGCCAGATCCCTGGGTTGCCCAATACACCGTCGCCCACGCCGATGCCCAACTTGGTCATCACCGACATTCCAGGGCAGAACTCTGGTGGGCCGAATAACGGTGCCTAGCGCGCGCCTGCGACCCGCAGGGCTACCTTGTTAGCGTGACCAAGGCGGCCGCGACGGGCACTGGGCCCCGACTGAGCGCTCGCGTGCTGTCGATTCAGTACGGGATCGCCCTCGCCCTGGCCTACGTTCTCTCCGTTATTGCGGCGTCGGCCATCTTGATCCCTCTCAGGAACGAGGCATCTGCCACGGCCAACACGGACTTCGCGGCAAAGAACACGGTGACGGTGGTGGTGCTGGTCGTGCTGGGCACCCTCACCGTGACGCTAAGCGGTGTGCTGATCCTTGCCCCGATCCTGCGGTGGTATGTCGCTGGGGCCGAACCGACTCCGGATCAGGCGGAGGCGGCGATAAAACTCGGTGGCCGTCAATCGGTGATCCTCGCGGTGACCTGGGCGGTGTGCGGCGGAGCTCTCCTGCTGTTGAATCTCGATCAAGGAGCCGCCCTGTTGGTCCCCGTGGTGCTGGGTGTGGTGTTCGGAGGCGCCGCCGCCGCGGGTACGGGCCTAGTCCTCGCGCAACATACGTTGCGGCCGATCATGGCCGCGGCCACCCGAGGCGCCGAACCGCGCCTAAAGGTACCGGGAGTTTTTGCACGCCTGGTTCTGCTCTGGTTTCTGTGTAGCGCACTTCCCATCGCGATCATCGCTGCCTTCGTGGTGCTGCGTTCGTACGGCTGGCTCATCGAGAAGTCCGCATCGCTGGACGTGCCAGTCTTGATGGTCTCGCTGGCGGCGGTGATCCTCGGGCTGCCGGTCATGATTCTGACCTCGCGTTCTATTTCGGATCCAGTCGGCGAGGTCGTCGACGCGATGGCCGAGGTCGAGCGCGGCAACATCGTTTCGTACGTCGGGGTATACGAGCGGTCCCAAATCGGGCGACTGCAAACCGGATTCAACCGGATGGTGACCGGGCTCGCCGAACGCGACCGATTACACGATCTCTTCGGGCGTCACGTCGGAGCCGATGTCGCGCGCCGCGCGATCGACGAGGGTGCCTCGCTTTCGGGTGACGTCGTCGACGCGGCGGTCCTGTATATCGATCTGGTGGGCTCCACGAAGCTTGCGGAAAGTCGTCCGCCGCAAGAGGTTGCCGAGGTGCTCAACGACTTCTTCCGGATCGTCGTCGGCGTGGTCGATGAACATCGCGGACTGATCAACAAATTCGAAGGCGACGCCGCGCTCGTCGTGTTCGGCGCTCCGCTGTGGACGGACGAACCGGCGTCGGCGGCGCTTGCGGCAGCACGAGCATTGGGCGTCCAGCTGAGCCAGCTTGCGGCTGTCGATTTTGGTATTGGCGTCTCGGCGGGTCGGGTGTTCTCGGGCGATATCGGCGCCGAAAATCGCTATGAATACACGGTGATTGGCGACGCGGTCAACGAGGCCGCGCGGTTGGCCGATCTTGCCAAGACCTCGGACCGCCGAATCCTGTGTTCGGCGGCGGCCATTGTCCGCGCCGACACTGCCGAGCAGAAGCGATGGACCGGATCCTATTCCACGGTGCTGCGCGGCCGATCGGAGGCCACCCACGTATCGGCGCCGGTAGCTGACCCCTAGAGGCGCTAGCGCGGCTGCCTCATGATGCGACTCGCAGCGCTTCGATCACCCCGTCGACGACAGCCGCGGAATCAGCGTCACCGATGGGTGTGGCAGCCATGAAAATGGTGACCGGTTTGGTATCGACCGCGATGATGGTGACGGAGTCGCCCTTCACCTTGCGTGCGGCTGCGTCGCCGATCGTGATATCGGCGTCCACCCGGGCGGCCCTGACTCCGTCGATTGTGACCGACGATGTCGTCATCGGGCCCAGAGTGGGCGACGACTGCGCGTAGCCTGGGCCGTCGGCTACGCATTGCATCAGCGTCGATGCCTGCTCGGCGAGGTCCATGCTGGCCACGAAGTTGGTGATGGCCACTTCGGCCTGCATCATCCACTGGTCGGCACCGGGCACTTCTTGGCCGACCCCCACCGCGTCGATCAGGTTGGGGTTCACGTCGTCGGCGAACACCATCCATCCCGGTGCCGCTGTGACGGGAAACCAGAGCTCGCCCGCGCTGATCGTGCCACCGCCGGGTTGGTCGCCCCCGGACACGTTGGGGGTGCAGCCCGTGGCCGTCTGCGCAGAGTTCTTCGGCTGCGACGTTGGGGGTCCGGTCGTCGACGAGAGACCCGATGGGCCAGGCCCCACGGGACTTGCCGGGGTCGACTTGTTGTAGTTGAGCCCGATGACCACGATCACCACGAGCAAGATGACACCCACCACCGCGATCCCGGCGATGATCAGCCAGGGCGTCTTCGAGCCCGGTCCCTTCGGCGGTGGCCCAGGGGAGTAGGGTCCTGGCGGCCAACCGGGGGGAGGTTGCTGACCGCTCTGCGGGAACTGTTGGTACGGGTATCCGCCGGCGCCGTAGGGACCCGTGCCGGGCTGCGGGTTTCCGTACGGACCGCCCGGGGGGTACGGTTGGGGACCACCCTGCTGGCCGCCCCAATTGGGTTGCTGTCCAGGATCGTAGGGACCGCCACCGGGGGGAGCCGTCATTGCTGAATCACCCTCACTCGCGGCGTGCCGCGCGGCCGCTGCGCTCGCTCTTGCGGGACTTGCCAGACCAGGATGGCACCGACGCGTGCGATCGGCCAACGCGGGGGCGGCAACATGAGCGCTGTCAGCGTTACCTTGACCACCGGTGAGTGGCGGGCCGCCTAGTCGCCTGGCTCTACCTTGGCCATGGCGAGGACGTCGAGGCGGCGGTCCAGCTCTTCGAGGGACAACGCGTCGCCGATCAGGCCCCGGTCGATGACGGTCTGGCGGATTGTCTTGCGTTCTTTGAGTGCCTGTTTGGCCACCGCCGCCGCTTCCTCGTAGCCGATGGCGGAGTTCAGCGGTGTCACGATCGACGGTGAAGACTCGGCGAGCTCGCGTAGATGGTCGACGTTCGCCGTGAGCCCAGCGATGCAGCGCGCGGCGAACAGCTTCGACACGTTGGTCAACAGGGTGAACGACTCGAGAATGTTGCGAGCCATCATCGGAATGTAGACGTTGAGTTCAAAGGCGCCGTTGGCGCCGCCAAAGGCGACCGCGGCGTCATTGCCGATCACCTGCGCGGCAACCTGGGTAACCGCCTCGGGCAGAACCGGATTCACTTTGCCGGGCATGATCGAGCTGCCGGGCTGCAGGTCTGGCAGTTGGATTTCGGCCAACCCGGTCAGCGGGCCCGATCCCATCCAGCGGATGTCGTTGGCGATCTTGGTCAGCGACACCGCGACCGTGCGCAACGCGCCGGAGGCTTCCACCAGACCGTCGCGAGCCGCCTGCGCCTCGAAAGAATTTGCCGCCGTGCGGAGTTCGGACAAACCGGTCCGTTCAACAAGCACCGCGACCACCCTGACGCCGAAACCTTCCGGGGCGTTGAGGCCGGTCCCCACCGCGGTGCCGCCTATCGCCAGCTCGCCCAGCCGGCGCAGGCACGCGCGCACCCTTTCTATGCCCGCCTCGATCTGGCGGGCATACCCGCTGAACTCCTGGCCCAGCGTTACCGGAACGGCGTCCATCAGGTGGGTGCGGCCCGACTTGACGACCGTGTGCCAGTCGAGAGCCTTCGCCGCCAGGGCGTCGTGCAGCACCTGCAGCGCCGGGATGAGATGACTCACCGCGGCCTCGGTAGCGGCTATGTGGGTGGCTGTCGGGAAGGTGTCGTTGGACGACTGCGACATGTTGACGTCGTCGTTGGGATGCACCGTGACCCCGTTCGCGGCCGCGATGCTCGCGATCACCTCGTTGGTGTTCATGTTGGAGCTGGTGCCCGAACCGGTCTGGAAGACGTCGATCGGGAACTGGTCGTCGTGTTGGCCATCGGCGATCTCGCCGGCTGCAGCGATGATCGCGTCGGCCTTGTCCGCTGCCAACAGCCCGAGGTCTTTGTTCACCTGAGCGCACGCGCCTTTCAGCAGACCCAGCGCGCGGATCTGCGTGCGCTCCAGGCCTCGGCCCGAAATCGGGAAGTTCTCCACCGCGCGCTGGGTTTGCGCACGCCACAACGCTTTTGCCGGTACCCGCACCTCGCCCATGGTGTCGTGCTCGATGCGGTATTCGGTGTCCGTCGGATTAGTGGAGACACTGTCTGCCATGGAAGTGGGTTCCTTGCTGTGTTGAGGATGTGTGGTGTCGCGCCCTAGGGCAGGGGATAGGCGGCCGTGCTGTCACCGGTGAAGTCGATGGCCGAGTATTCGTCGAGCTTCGAAAGCCGGTGATAGGCCTCGATCATCCGGACAGTGCCCGACTTGGACCGCATCACGATCGACTGGGTAGTGCAGCCACCGGGGTAGTAGCGCACCCCCTTGAGCAGGTCGCCGTCGGTGACGCCGGTGGCGCAGAAGAAGACATTGTCGCCGGACACCAGATCTTCGGTAGTCAAGACCTGGTTGAGGTCGTAGCCGGCGTCGCGCGCTTTGCTGCGCTCGGCATCATCCTTGGGTGCTAGCTGCGCCTGGATCGCTCCGCCCATGCAACGGATCGCTGCCGCGGCAATGATGCCTTCCGGGGTGCCGCCGATACCGGCCAGCATGTCGGTGCCCGACTCGGGCCGACACGCCGAGATCGCGCCGGCGACATCGCCGTCGGTGATGAGTCGGATCCGTGCCCCGGTTGCCCGGACCTCTGCGATCAGCTGCGCGTGCCGGGGCCGGTCGAGAATACACACGGTCATGTCCGGCACCGACAAGCCCAGGACCCTGGCGACCGCCCGGACGTTGTCGGCGATCGGCGCGGTGATGTCCAGCACGTGTGCGGCGTCGGGTCCGACGGCGATCTTGTTCATGTAGAACACTGCCGACGGGTCGAACATTGCGCCCCGGTCGGCGACCGCCAGCACCGAGATGGCATTGGGCATGCCCTTGCTCATCAGCGTGGTGCCATCGATCGGGTCGACGGCAAAGTCGCAGTTGGGGCCGTCGCCGTTGCCCACCTCTTCGCCGTTGTACAGCATCGGCGCATCATCTTTTTCGCCCTCGCCGATGACCACCACGCCGCGCATCGACACCGAGTTCACCAGTTCGCGGATCGCGTCGACCGCCGCGGCGTCGCCGCCTTCCTTGTCGCCACGGCCCACCCAGCGGCCCGCGGCCATGGCGCCGGCCTCGGTGACCCGCACCAATTCCATAGCCAGGTTGCGGTCTGGAGCTTCCCCGCGCGCCCGGGCCTGCGACGGGCCGCGACCGGCAACGGCGACCGGCGACGAACCGGATCCCTGAGCTGTCATGGTTGGTGATTGTCCCAGAAGCAGGTCGATGACCTGGAGCTGGGATACTGGCCTGCATACTGGCGGGGTGACGAGCGCGGAGCCACAGCCGACCCCCAAGCCAGCCAAGCCACGGTTGCTCCAGGACGGTCGCGACATGTTCTGGTCTCTCGCGCCGCTGGTGATTGGGTGCATCGTGCTGGCAGGCATGGTCGGGATGTGCTCATTTCAGCCGGGTCGGACGAACGAAGGGCCGGTCCCGGCCTACGACGCCGCGGCGGCCCTGCGGGCAGACGCGCAGACGCTAGGGTTCCCGATCCGGCTGCCCAGGCTGCCGGCCGGCTGGCAACCCAACTCCGGTGGCCGAGGGGGTATCGAGAATGGGCGAACGGACCCGGCCACCGGTCAGCGGCTCAACGCCGCGACATCGATCGTCGGCTACATCAGCCCGACCGGGATGTACGTGAGCCTGACCCAGAGCAATGCCGACGAAGACAAGCTGGTCGGCTCGATTCACTCGCCCCAAGCGGCGATGTACCCGAGCGGTTCGGTCGACGTAGCCGGTACCGACTGGGTGGTCTACCAGGGCGCCGACGACAGTGGGGCGACCGTCGAGCCGGTGTGGACCACCAGCCTCGGCAGTACGCGTGGACCCACTCAGATCGCGATCACCGGCGCGGGCAGTGCCGACCAGTTCCGCACGCTGGCATCGGCGACGCAATCGCAATCACCCCTGCCGGCAGGCCGATAGAGCCGAGAGAAAGGACATCTCATGAACGGACCCGAAGCCGACCTCACCGGGTGGAACTGTGAGCCCTTTACCGGTGGTGGTTACACCCACGACGTCTATCGCAAGGGGGCGGGCCCGGGCGTGGTGCTGATTCCGGAGATCCCGGGCATCCATCCCGGCGTGCTGGCCTTGGGGAATCACCTGGTAGACAACGGGTTCACCGTCGCGATTCCGTCGCTGTTCGGCAAGCCCGGCAAGCCGGTGTCGCCCGGATATATGGCCCAATCCCTCACGCGCGCCTGTGTAGCAAGGGAATTTGCGGCGTTTGCCACCAACAAGGCGCGTCCGGTGTCGATGTTCCTGCGGGCACTCGCACGAGACCTCAACGCGTCGACGCCCGGTAGCGGCGTCGGTGTGATTGGCCAATGCTTCACCGGGGGTTTCGCGTTGGCAGCCGCCGTCGACGACATCGTGCTGGCGCCGGTGCTCAGCCAGCCTTCGGTGCCGTTGCCGATGACCCCGGCACAGCGTCGCGATCCCGGGTTGAGTGAATCCGAGTTGACCATCGTCGCTGACCGCTGCACCGACGAGGGTTTGTGCGCGCTGGGATTGCGGTTCAGCGAGGACAAGATGGCTCCGGGACAGCGGTTCGAGACGCTCAAACGGCGGCTGGGTGACGCATTCGAGGTGATCGAGATCGACTCGAGCCCCGGCAACGAGCACGGCTTCGGCCGGATGGCGCACTCGGTGCTGACTGAGGAGGTCCGGGAGGTGGACGGCCAGCCCGCCTACGAAGCCCGCAAGCGGATGGTCGAGTTCCTTACTGAGCGGCTGGTTCGGCAGTAGCTGGCGGGTTTACCTTCCCGCGCGGCAGCCATCTGCGCCAAACGGGTTGTTCGGGTTTGTCGTTCGGTTCTTCGTCCTGCTCGAGTTCAACGCCCTTATACACGGCGAGGTAGACGTCGATGGTCGTCACGATGACGATCATCAGCACTGGACCGATGACGATGCCCCACGGCCCGAACATCGCGATACCCGCGAACACCGACAGCAGCATGAGCGCGGAATTCAGCCGGGCATCGCGCGGTACGAGAATCGGTCGCAGAACGTTGTCGATGTTGGTGACCACCAGGAGATGCCAGATGACCACGAACGCACCGCCGGCGATGTTGCCGTAGAGGATCATCCCGATGCCAAACGGAATGGTGACGATACCGCTACCCAGCGGGATGATCGACAGCGCGGTAAGCAAAATAGCGAAAATGAAGAAACCATGGTGGAATCCGGCGACGTAGATTGATGCGGCGCCGGCGACACCTTGACATAGCGCGATCACGAACTGGCCGCTGACCGTGCCGTGCACCATGGAACCCATCTTTTTCAGATACAGATCGGTGACTTCTTCTCCGAGTGGGTTGAGCTGGCCGATCAGTGTCCGCATTTTTTGGCGGTTCACCAGCAGTGCGACAAAGACGTACAAAAATATGATGGCCGACGCGATCGCGCCGGGGATACTCCCTGCCGCGTCCTGCAAGAAATACAGCAGCCCCTTGCCGACGGTTTGTGCCACGGAAATCATCGCGTTGCGCAGCGTCTCCGCGGTCACCGTCGTGTGGAGGAACGGCACTCGAGCCGCCACGTCATTGACCACGCGCAGAACTTGGTCGCCAAGCTGGCTTGGATCGGTCGTCTGCACCCAATCGGCGACGTTGTCGACCATGCGGGCAATCTGAACGACCGCCAGTACCACCAACAGTCCGACCGGGACGATAACGATGGCCATCGCCGACAACAGGGTGGCGGCGGCCGACAAGCCCGTGTTGAGGCGCTTGTGGAACCAATTGAAGAGCGGGGTGAATAGGTACGCCGCAACGGCGGCCACCACGATAAGGACGAAATAGCCACGCAGGAAGTACGCACCGAACAGCAGGGCGATCGCCGTGAATACGGCCAGGGCGCGCTTCTGGGTGAGCGTGAACTCGGTGTTCATGCGGGAACGGTCACCCTCCACTTCGATGATGCGCGGGTGTTGAGCGCAACCCTAGCCGCCAGTGGTGTGCCAGTCATGCGGTGATTGGCGGGCCACTAGCCTAGGGCAACGTAGGCAAACGGGAGTTCACGAGCATGGCAACTGACAAATGTGTGGTCGAAACCAGCTACGGGCCGGTCCGGGGCACCGACGGAGGCTTAACAGGGGGCGGGTTCAGGGCTGTGAAAGCCTGGAAGGGCATTCGGTATGCCGCGCCGCCCCTGGGTGACCTGCGTTTCCGGGCGCCGGAGCCGCCGGAGCCTTGGGCCGCGGTCGCCGACGCCACATCCTTCGGGCCGGCCTGCCCGCAACCGGCGATTCCCAACATGCCGCTCGACTTGGGGGCGCCGCAGAGCGAGGACTGTTTGCGTCTGAACATCTGGGCGTCAGCCGATACCGAGCCTGGTGACCGCAAGCCCGTGCTGGTGTGGCTGCACGGGGGCGCCTACATCATGGGATCCGGCAGTCAGCCGCTCTACGACGGCCGCAGGCTGGCGAGCAGCGGCAACGTGGTCGTGGTGACGGTCAACTATCGGCTTGGATCGCTTGGCTTTCTTGACCTGTCGTCGTTCAACACCGCGCGGCGGCGGTTCGACTCGAATATCGGGCTGCGTGACGTGCTGGCCGCGTTGGGTTGGGTGCGCGACAACATTGCGGTGTTTGGCGGCGATCCGGAGAAGGTCACGCTGTTCGGTGAATCTGCGGGCGCGGGAATCATCACGACCCTGCTCGCTACCCCGGCAGCTGCGGGTCTGTTCGCCGGCGCGATCGCGCAGAGCTCACCGGCTACCTCGGTGTACGACCACGGCAGGGCTCGGCGGGTCGCCGTATGTGTCCTGGACAAGCTGGGAATTCCCGCATCCGACGCGGACAGGTTGCGTGAAATGCCGACCTCGGCAATCCTCGCCGCGTCCAACGAGGTGTTCAACGAAGTGCCGGTCCGTAACCCCGGCACGTTGGCGTTCGTGCCGATCGTCGACGGTGAGCTGCTGCCCGACTACCCGGTCAAGCTGGCGCGGGAGGGCCGCTCGCACCCGGTTCCGTTGATCATCGGCACCAACAAGCACGAGGCCGCGCTGTTCCGGCTGCTGAGGTCGCCGCTGATGCCGATCACTCCGCGCGCGATCACGTCGATGTTCACCCAGATTGCCGCCGAGCAGCCGGACTTGCAATTGCCAACCGAGGAGCAGATCGGGTCGGCTTACTCCCAAATGCGGCGCAAAGCACGGCCACTGAGTATTGCTACCGATGTCGGCTTCCGGATGCCGTCGGTGTGGCTGGCGGAGGGGCACAGCCAGGTGGCGCCGGTGTATCTGTACCGGTTCGACTACTCGGCTCCACTGTTGAAACTGCTGTTGGTCCGGGCCGCCCACGGTACCGAGTTGCCCTATGTCTGGGGCAATCTCGGAGGCCCTCAGGACCCAACATTGAAGCTGGGCGGCGCCAAAGCCGCCAAAGCGGTCTCGGAGAGAGTACGGACGCGGTGGATCAATTTCGCCACGTGGGCCAATCCCACGGGTCCCGATGGTGAGCCAGCCTGGCCGTGTTACGAGGGGTCCCATCGCGCCTGCCTGATTATCGGCAAGAGCGACGCTGTCGTGCGCGACGTCGACGCGCACATTCGGGCCGCCTGGGGCGGCGAGGTGGTGAGTTTCCGGTGATGCATTGATGAAGAGTTTGCGCATTTTGGCGTCTACCTGCGGACGGACGCCCCTTGGGCAAACCTCAATGCTATGCCGGATAGCGGTCTGACCGCCAATTGTCTAAACCACGTCGGGTATGCGGGATAAAGGTGCTACGACGACAATCTCCCGTCGGAGCCGGGATCCGCGCCGACACGGGCGGCCCGGAACAACCGGTCGGGTTCTGGGCAGCACACAAGCACGGCGATGTCTATGCGCCATTGCTTCTAGGATTGAACGACGCCTATCGGGATCGCGACATTCACCGCGTGACGCTGCTTCATTGCGTTCGCCGAGCCTGCGAACTTTCACTGCGCAAGCTCCGGATGGGTATGGACGCCGAACTCGAGAAGCGCCGCTTCGGCGCAAGCAGCGAGCGGATCTGCATGTATGTGCGGACTAGCGATGACTATGCCGGGGCACTCCTCGGCGAGGCTGTTGCCAAGGTGGCCACCGACCGACAGATCCACCAAGCCGCCACATGAGTTGGCGGGTTTGCCGGTCTATTTTGCTTGGGCCTCTTTTTTCATCTGGTGGAAAAGGTCCACGTAGTACGGCAGACATTCGGCGAGGGCCTGTTCGGTGGTGAACAGGGGCTCGTAGTTGAGGTCGCGGCGCGCCTTAGCGATCGAGAAGTAGTTGTCCAGGTACAGTCGCTCGATCGCCAGCGGCTCGAGTAGCGGTTCGGGAAAGCCGAACTGGAAATGCAGCCGCTGCCACAGCGTCATGATCCAGCGGACCAAACGGCCGGAAACCCGCATCCGCGGCCATTTTTCCCCGCAGGCCTCGACGACCGGCCGGGCGAACTCGAACATGTTGACCGGCTCGGCGTCGTTGATGAAGTAGGCCTGACCGGGCGCGCTGCCACCGGGCACCAGATGCTCGCCGGCCAGGATGAAACCGTGAATCAGGTTGTGCACGTAGGAGTTATCCAACAACGCCGACTTGCGTCCAACCAGGACTTTGACATGGCCATCGATCACACTTTCAAACAGCCTGCGGAACATCGTCTGATCGCCAGTGCCCCAGATCCCGCTAGGCCGGATCGCGCAGGTCAGCATGCCCTCAACACCGTTTTGCCCCAAGACGAATTGCTCAGCGGCCACCTTGGTTTCGGTGTAGAGGTCATTGAACCGGGTGGTGTAGGGCATTGTCTCGTCGCCGCCCGCGATGTTTTGGCCGCCCATCACCACACTGTTAGATGCGGTGTAGACGAATCGCTTCACCCCGGCCTTCCGTCCGGCATACACCAGATTCTCGGTGCCGCCCAGATTCACTGAGAAGCTGCGCTGCCGGTATTCCTCGGTGACCGACGCCCCGCCCATCAAGTCGATCACCGCCGCCGTGTGGATGATCGTGTCGATGCCGTCGACCGCCTTGGCGCAGACCGCCTCATCGGTGATGTCGCCCTGCAGCACCTCCAGCTTGGGGTGTGCGGGCAGCGGCGAGGGGGCGCGGTCGAAGGAGCGTACCCGGTGTCCACGCTCGAGCAACGTGCTGACCAGGTTGGCGCCGACGAAGCCCGCGCCGCCGGTAACCAGGACGCTGCCAAGTTCGGTTGTCAGTGATGCATCACCCATGCGGGCGAGCATAGCTAATACGCGTTCCAATTTGGGTGAGAACTTGCGTCCGAACGAGCGATGGCCAGCCTGCGTCAGTTTGCCTCAGTGTCAGAATCCTCGCCGCCAGCCAGCACATCCGTCACCCGTTGGCGCGCGCCAGCTAAGTGCTCCTCGCACCGTTTGGCGAGTTGCTCTCCCCTTTCCCAGAGCTGCAGCGACGCATCAAGGTCCAGCCCGCCCTGTTCCAGAAGTCGCACCACCTCAATTAGCTCATCTCGGCAAACTTCGTAGCCGAGCTGACTAATAGGCGTAGCGGACTGTGGTGGATCAGGGCCGTCGACGGCGTTGTCATCAAGGGCCATCGCTACGTCCTTCGCTGGTTGCCGCGATGGCGCCGTCGGCGACTCGCACCCGCAACCTGGTGCCGGCCGGCGCATCGTCAATCGACCGCAACACCGTCGTGGGTGCGCTGGCCGGTCCAGGAAACGTCTGAACCACGGCATATCCGCGGGCGAGTGTCGCGGCCGGGCCCAATGCTGTCAGTCGCGCTGACAGGTGTCCGACGCGTTCGGTCTCGGTGGCGACCAATCGGGTGATGTCGCGCCGGAGCGCCGTGCGGGCTCGCTGAATCCCGTCGGCGCGCGCCGTGAGTGCCTGGAGCGGGTCGGCCAGGACCGGGCGGCCACGCAACTGGGCGAGCACCCGTTGCTCGCGGGATACCCAATTGCGCAGCGCCTGGGCGCTGCGCCGGCGCAACTCATTGAGCTGTTGTCGTTCGCTGGCAATGTCGGGGACCGCTTTCTTGGCCGCGTCGGTGGGTGTGGCCGCCCGTACGTCCGCGACCAGGTCGCAGAGCGGGTTGTCGGGCTCGTGGCCAACCGCGCTGATCACCGGTGTGCGGCACGCCGAGATCGCGCGGCACAACGTCTCGTCGGAGAACGGCAGCAGATCCTCGACGCTGCCGCCGCCGCGGGCCAGCACGATCACGTCGACATCGGGGTGCTCGTCGAGGTCGCGCAGCGCCTCGACGATGTGCACGACGGCGTTGGGCCCCTGTACGGCGGTGTTCCGAATCGCGAAACGCACTGCAGGCCAGCGGTCGGTGGCCACCGTCGTCACATCACGTTCGGCGGCGCTCGCACGGCCGGTGATAAGCCCAATCATGTTGGGCAGGAAAGGGATCGGTCGCTTAAGCCGCGGGTGGAAGAGACCCTCGGCGTCCAGGAGTCGCCGCAGCCGATCGATGCGGGCGAGCAGTTCGCCTATTCCGACTGCACGAATCTCACTGAGCCGCAAGGAAAATGTTCCGCGTCCGGTATAGAACGAAGGCTTGCCGCACACGACCACCTGCGTGCCTTCGGCCAATTTCACCGGTGCGCCCAGCACCAATTCGCGCGAACATGTTGCAGACAGCGACATGTCGGCCGCCGGGTCACGCAGCACCATGAACACCGTCTTGGCGCCGGGTCGCATCGTGATCTGCGCCAATTGCCCCTCTACCCACACGGTGCCCAATTTGTCGATCCAGCCGGCGACGCGGATGGCTACCGCGCGAACCGGGAAGGGGTTCTCGGCCGAGTTGCCCATTGAGTTCAAGCTACGCCGGAAACGGGCTACTTCGCCGACGCGCGGGTGATCCTGTTGGCCAGCAGCGTCTGAAACGGGGCTCGGGCCTTGGTGGCCTGCTCGTAGGCCAGCAGCGCCTCGAGGTCGGCGACATCGAGCGTTTGTAGCCGGGCCCGCAGCTGGGCCAGGGTCAGCGCCGAGTAGTCGAGTTCGGCCGCCACGGCGGGGGCAGCGACGGTCGAGTCGGAGGTCGACTTCTTCCGTTGCCTGGCGGGCGCCGGTTTCGTTGGGCGGTCGGCAGCCGAAGCGTCGGCGGAGTCGGCCGTATCGGACACCGAGTACAAGGCGAAGCGTCCTTCGGACCGACGGTCGCTATCGATCGGGTCGGCACCTGCGGAGCCAGGCAACGGAATCGAAGGCCCGTCGAACGCATCGGGCAAATCCTCGTCGAACGTTGCCCACTCCGGCTGTTCGTCCTTCGGCGGAAACAGCGTCTCCAAAGTACTGTCTCCCTTGACCGCCAGGTCAGCCAGGTTTTGCTGAAATAGCATCACCAGGTGCGCGGCCTGGCTGGCCAGCGTCATCGGGTACATCAAGATGGTTCGTGGTAGCTTCATCGTCTCCTCGACCGCGACTGTGGCCGCGCCCACCAATAGCCGAAGCCCATACGGTGCAGAACCCATGCGTTCAAGACTGCCTGAAGCGGCGGCGAACTCCAAGCCGACTACCCTGAAACCATGGCGCCAACTGTCGACATGGGATTACCCGGGGCTTCCAAGTCTGGGAGTTCGACAGTCGACGAACCGAACCGCAAACGTGTGCTGCTGGCCGAGCCGCGCGGTTACTGCGCGGGCGTCGATCGGGCCGTTGAAACCGTCGAACGCGCGCTGGAGAAGCACGGACCTCCCGTCTACGTGCGCCATGAGATCGTGCACAACCGGCACGTGGTGGACACCCTGGCCAAGGCCGGCGCGGTATTCGTAGAGGAGACCCACGAGGTTCCCGAGGGGGCCATCGTGGTGTTCTCTGCGCATGGGGTGGCACCGACGGTGTACGCGGCGGCGGCCGAACGTAACTTGCAGACCATCGACGCCACGTGCCCGCTGGTCACCAAGGTGCACAACGAAGCCAAGCGCTTCGCCCGTGCGGACTATGACATCCTGCTGATCGGTCACGAAGGCCACGAGGAAGTTGTCGGCACCGCCGGCGAAGCTCCCGATCATGTCCAGCTGGTCGACGGGGTGGATTCGGTGCAGCATGTCACGGTTCGTGATGAGGACAAGGTGGTCTGGTTGTCGCAGACCACCTTGTCTGTCGACGAGACCATGGAGATCGTCGAGCTACTGCGGCGTCGTTTCCCGAAGCTCCAAGACCCACCCAGTGACGACATCTGCTATGCCACGCAGAACCGCCAGGTTGCAGTCAAGGCGATGGCACCCGAGTGCGAACTGGTGATCGTCGTCGGCTCCCGCAACTCGTCCAACTCGGTGCGACTGGTTGAGGTCGCGCTCGATGCCGGGTCACGCGCCGCCTACTTGGTCGACTGGGCCGAGGACATCGACCGGGCGTGGTTGGCGGACGTCACTACGGTGGGCGTCACGTCGGGCGCGTCGGTCCCCGAGGTGCTGGTGCGGGGTGTGCTGGAACGGCTCGCCGACTATGGCTACGAGGTGGTGCAGCCGGTGACGACCGCCAACGAGACGTTGGTGTTCGCCTTGCCCCGGGAGATCCGGCCACCTCGCTGAGGGATTGGGCGGGCCGTCTCAGTCGTCATAGTCCCACGATTCCGGCTGTGGTCTGCGTGGTGTTCGCGGGCGGCTCCGTCGATTCTGGCTTCGTTCGTTTCGCGGCTCATCGCGGTACGTGTCCCGGCGCTCCTCCTGCGGTGGCGATTTCCGGTAGCGGACCTGCGAGATCGGGTGGTGCCCCGGATTCGGGTTGTCGGGCCAGGATGTGGCGTGCCGGCCCGACGGTTCATACGGGGGCTGGTATGGCTCGTAAGGGGGTTCATGGGCCGCCCCGTAGCGCTCGTACGGGTTGAAGCGCTGTGCCGGCCCGTAATTCTGCGGCCGCTCGTGTGTCTCGTTGGGATCGAAGCGGCCCCTGCGTGGCGCGGGACGCTCGTAGGGGCCACGCCGTTGCGGGTCTCGACGCACGTGCCGGGGTGGTTGCATGCCCAGGTTCGGATCGGTCGGCGGCCCGGCGGGGCGGCCGCGCCGGCGGGGTGGGTCGGAAGGGTCAACGTCGTGGTGCCGACGCGGACGCTCGCCCCTTGGTTGGTGCTTATCCTCAGCGGGCGGCCGGGTGTGCCGGGAGCGGGTCCGTGCGGGCCGTTCGTCCGGCCGGCTGCCGCGGGCCGTTCGACGCGTTGAAGGGCGATGGCCCTTGGCATGAGCCGGTGGTGGCTCGGTGGTCTGGGCCTCGTCGGAGCTGTCGTCGGAAAAATCGGCCCACAGCGACCGCAGTTTTGTAACCACCCCGCTGACAGCCGACCGTGGCGTGGTGCCCGCGCCGGCGGTATCGTCGGTGGACTTCGCGACCGCCCCGGTGCGGTGTGTCATTCCGAAATACCATCTGAACAGCCCGATCAGCAGCACCACACCAGCAGTGCCCAGCATGAGAGGGAACCGCTCGATAAGCGGGTAGCCGCAGTTGATCAACAGGTCTTTGAGTTTGTCGATCTTGCTCCTGTGGAACAGCCAATAGGCGCCGGGAACGGCGAAGAAGAGTATCAGTGGCGGCTGGATGACCGCGGTGAACACGGCCGCTTGCCGTACCGCCAGCACCGCCGCGAGGCAACCGCCTATGTAGAAGGCGGCGAAGACGTGGGTCAACTCTTTGTGACCCGAACCTGCGTCGATTGCATAACCCACGGCAGTAGCGGTCATGGCGATGAGCACGGCACCCCACGACGGCACACCGGGGATGTTGGGGTGGATCGAGCGGTGACCGGTCTGTACCGCCGACCTCGCCCGCTGCGCTGACACACGTTGACCGTACCGGCAATAGGCCGAAAGACGCGTAAATGCCTGGCCAATGACCACTGGCGTGCCATGCACCGGCCTCGCCGGTGATACCGGCGGACGGCCCGGCGCCCGCCACCGGCGCCGGGCCCTAAACTTGGCTCTCTGTGAGCTTGAGCCTGGGAATCGTGGGTCTGCCCAACGTCGGCAAGTCGACTCTGTTCAACGCGCTGACTCGGAACGACGTGGTGGCGGCCAACTATCCGTTCGCAACGATCGAACCGAATGAGGGTGTCGTTGCACTGCCCGATCCGCGCCTGGACAGCCTCGCTGAGCTCTTCGGATCGGAGCGCATCGTCGCCGCACCAGTAACCTTCGTCGACATCGCTGGCCTGGTCGCCGGTGCATCCGAGGGCGCCGGCCTTGGCAACAAGTTCCTGGCCCACATCCGCGAATGCGACGCCATCTGCCAGGTGGTGCGGGTGTTCGCCGACGGCGACGTGACGCACGTCGCCGGACGGATCGATCCCAGGTCCGATATCGAGGTCATCGAGACCGAGCTGATCCTGGCCGATCTACAAACCCTGGAACGCGCCGTCGGCCGCCTGGAGAAAGAGGCTCGTAATAATAAGGAACGCAAGCCGGTGTATGAGGCGGCATTGGCCGCCCAGCAGCTGCTTGACGGCGGCACGACGCTCTTTGCCGCCGGCGTGGACGCCTCGCCGCTGCGGGAGTTGAACCTGCTGACCACCAAGCCATTCTTGTATGTGTTCAACGCCGACGAGGCAGTGCTGACCGACGACGCGCGCGTTGCCGAGTTGCGCGCGCTCGTTGCGCCTGCGGACGCGGTCTTTTTGGACGCCGCCATCGAGTCGGAGCTGGCCGAACTCGACGACGAGTCGGCCGGTGAGCTGCTGGCATCGATCGGTCAGACTGAGCGCGGCCTCGACGCTCTGGCCAGAGCGGGTTTTCACACCCTGGCGTTGCAGACCTTTCTTACGGCCGGCCCCAAGGAGGCGCGGGCCTGGACGATCCATCAGGGCGACACCGCGCCGACGGCGGCCGGGGTGATCCACACCGACTTCGAAAAGGGCTTCATCAAGGCTGAGATCGTGTCCTACGACGACCTGATCGCCGCGGGATCCATGGCGGCCGCGAAGGCGGCCGGCAAGGTCCGGATGGAGGGCAAGGAATACGTCATGGCCGACGGCGATGTCGTGGAGTTCCGTTTCCACACGGCCTCCGGCGGAAAGGCGGGTCGCTAGCCGAACTCGTGGACGCGGGTTGCGAGCGGGTGCGGATTCGCATCGCGTCGCGAGTCGCTATCGCCCATCACGGCAGTTCCCAACTACGATCTGTACCCTGTTCGACGGCCGTTTAGTGCGCTCGTGCAACGATTTAATAAAGCAGGTTAGCCGAATAGAATTTAATTCGTTGCATTTTATATGCGATTATGTAATGTTGCCGGCGTACATGGGCAAACATGATATTCAGACCCCCGGTGATAAGCGACACAAATTTTGATTTGGCACTTATTCCATTGATAGCGTTCCGGCCCATGATTGGTATTGCAGCGCTGTTGGCGCTCATTAATCAGGTTTCCGGAACTCCGTATATTCCGGGCGGAGATTCTCCGGCCGGAACCGACTGCTCCGGGCTGGCATCGTGGATATCGAATGCGGCGACTGACCGTCCGGTTTTCGGGGATAGATTCAATACCGGGAACGAAGAAGCCGCGTTGATGGCGCGTGGCTTCCACTACGGAACTGCTCCCAACGCCTTGGTGATCGGTTGGAACGGTGGCCACACGGCGGTGACCCTGCCCGATGGGACCCCGGTGTCCAGTGGTGAAGGTGGCGGTGTGCGCATCGGTGGTGGGGGCGCCTACCAGCCGCAATTCACCCACCACATGTTCTTGCCGATGGATCCTGCAGGTCTGGTCGTAGACGCGCCGCCGCTGGGTCCGCCTCCTATGGATCCGCCGCCTCCGGGTGCTCCCGCCCTCGATGTGCCGCCTCCGGGTGCTCCTGCCCCGGATGCGCCGCCACCAGGTGCTCCCGCCTTGGATGCGCCGCCTCCGGGTGCTCCTGCCGTGGATGTGCCGCCCCCGGGCGGGCCTCCCGCGTTGGCTGATGAGCCTGCCCCGGAACTACCCATTCCGGCCCCCGATGTGGACCCTGCTGACGCACCCGAAATTACAAATGCGTAACGGCTCGAGCTAGCGAAGTAGTGAGCTCTGCAACAAAAACAAATTGCGGCGCAGGTCACATTAATCTCGCGTGCCTCGATTGCCACGGCCGGCCCGTCAAGAATGAGTATGACATGCATCACAATCTCGTGCGGGCATGGCTGCCTCAATTTGTCACGCTGTGACCGCGTTTTTCGCGCCGGAGTTCGTCCGGATTATTCCTGATGACCGAATTTCTGGGAGCGGCCGGATTCCGGCACTCCGGACGCGGATCGGGCGAGGCCGGGTGCCGCCGCCGTGGTGTCCGGCAACGGCCAACGCCGAGATCGCGTGACGACGTATCCTGACGCTGCTCGCGCGGATCGACGACCAGACAGGACCGGCTGTGATCTTTATCGTTGTCAAGTTTGAAACCAAACCCGAGTGGACCGACCGCTGGCCGGAGCTCGTCAGGCCGTTCACCGAGGCGACTCGCGCCGAACCGGGCAACCTCTGGTTCGAGTGGTCGCGCAGCCTGGACAACCCGGCCGAATATGTGCTCGTCGAAGGATTCCGCGACGGCGACGCGGGCCACGCACACGTCAATAGCGATCACTTCAAGCTGGCGATGCGGGAGTTGCCGCAGGCGCTGACAGCCACGCCGAAGATCATCAGCCAGACAATCGACGCGTCGGACTGGTCGGCGATGGGGGAGATGGCGGTCGAATAACCTAAGACCGGCCGCGATGTAGCGCTGCGGGTCGTTAGTCGGTCAGATGAGTCAGCCGATCTAGGTCACCACAACCGCGATCTCCTCGCCGAGCTGATAGCCGGGCGCAAGAGGCAGCGTGTCACCGCTCCAGAACGACCCCGGGTCGAACCAGTTCGAGCCCTTGTCCGTATCGAGCAATCCCATTTCCTCGTAGGTGATAGCGACGGTTTCTGCGCAGTAGGCGGTCTCCAAACTCATCCCGCGCTTGGTTTCCTTGCGTCGCCGCGTTCTTTCGCGAACCTTCCTGTCCACCAGTGGGATTCCCCGCGTCCAGTCGTTGGCGGTCGGCAGCCGGCCGCGCAGCCATCTGCCAGTCAGTCGGACAGTGGTCGGAAACGCAGTTCCGTTCATTCGCGCAACGACCCGCAGCAATTCGTTCTCCTGGTCGCGGTTGGCGTACGGGGTGAGCTGGCGCAACCAGCACCGCTGCTGGTAGCGCTCGGCCCACTGCCGGACGGCTTGGCGAAGATCGTTGAGCTGCACGCCGCGGTGATGGGTTCCCGTCCACATGTCGACCAGCTTGTCGCCCAGCTCCGCGTGCCATATCAACGGCGGCAAGTCGTCGATGGCCACCGTCATGCCGACGTGGTTGACCGGGCTGTTGGTCAGGGTTTGGATGGCGCGGTCGGGGCGGGAACGGCCGCGAAACAACCACAGGTCGCCGGTCCGGGTTTCGGTGAGTGCTTGATCGAGGGTCAACGTGCTCAAGTCCACTCCAGCACCATAGGCAGAGCTAGCCTGAGCTGATGCGCAGCATGTGGAAATGGGTGGGGCTGGCCGGGGTGGCCGGAGTCGTCGCCGGTGGCGCGCTGGTGGTGCGCGATCAACGGAAGCGACGCGCGTACACACCCGATGAGATCCGCGCCAAGTTGCATGAAAGATTGTCCGAATCCGACCCGGAGGGCTAATGGACCAGATCGGATTCACCGGCTGATTCGACCGCGAACAAGCGGTAGTCGCCGGCGAAGCCTTTCAACTCGGCGTCACGGCCGTCGTCGAGGCAGAGGTCATCGCACCTGCTGATGGCGTCTCGCACCGGTTCGCTTACGAGTATCTGGCCGCCGACCGCGTGCGCGGCAACCCGGGCGGCCATCGCTACGTTGCGGCCGAACAGATCGTCGCCGCGGCGCACCGAGCGGCCCATATGGATCCCGATGCGCACCTTGATTCCCGTCCGCCGTTTGCGTTTTGCGTCCTTGCGTAGTGCGTCCTGGATGTCGATACCGCACCGGACTGCCTGCTCGGCGCGAGCGAAGGCGATCATGAATCCGTCGCCCTGGCTCTTCACCACATGTCCGTCACGGCGGTGGACGAGGTCGTGCACCAGCTTGTCGTGCGCGCTGATCAGTTTGACCCACGCGCGGTCGCCGATCCGCTCGTTGAGGGCGGTGGACGCCTCGATGTCGGAGAACAGGATCACGACGCGGCCGTCAGGAGTGACCCGGGCCAGGTCCGGCCGTTCCACCTCGGCCCAGTCGGCGAGGTCCTCGATGGAACCTCGCACCGCCGCCCCGAAGCCCTCCTTGAGAACGAGGTCGGCGGTCTGCCACACGGTCTTCACTGCTTCGCGCCCGCTGGAGAATAGCCAGTTGCGGGCATCGGCTCGCTCCCGAAGCTCGTCGGCCTCACGGCGACTGCGGACAAGAAGCCGCCACAACACGACGACACCACCGGCTTCGGCCACCGCGACCACGGCCAGAATGTAGGCCGCGATGTGGATCGCATCGGCGACGCCCGGCATTCTGTCCATCCTTCCAGGGCAGCGAGGGCGCAAGGCCGTCGGGCTACATGCGATGTAGGGTTGATTTCGGCCGCCGCCACTCCTCGAATCTTGTGGTGATCTTCGACCACCGCGTTACCCGGTGAATGCCGGCGCTGTTCGCGCCAATCGCCAACAGTCCCAATGCGCCAACTCAGGACAGTTAGGAGACGGAAGTAGATGCAGCTAGGGATGATCGGCTTGGGCCGGATGGGCGCCAACATCGTTCGCCGGTTGGTCGCGGGTGGACACGAGTGCGTGGTCTTCGACCACAACCCCGAAGCGGTCGAAGCCATGGCCGGGGTGGCGCAGACAACGGGCGTGTCCTCGCTGAGCGAGCTGCGCGACAAGCTCGCCGCGCCTCGCGTCGTCTGGGTGATGGTGCCCGCAGGCGACATCACCACCGGGGTGATCGAGGCGCTGGCCACTACGCTCGGCCCCGGCGATATCGTGATCGACGGTGGCAACACGTACTACCGCGATGACATGCGGCACGCAAAGCTGTTGTCCGATAAGGGGATTCGGCTGCTCGACTGTGGCACCAGCGGCGGCGTGTGGGGACTTGATCGCGGCTACTGCCTCATGATCGGCGGCGATGACGACGCGTTCGCGCACGCGGAGCCGATCTTTGCCACGGTGGCCCCCGGGGTGGCCGCGGCGCCGCGTACCCCGGGCCGAGACGGCGAGGTTGCGCAATCGGAGAAGGGGTACCTGCACTGCGGGCCAGCCGGGGGCGGGCACTTCGTCAAGATGGTGCACAACGGCATCGAGTACGGGATGATGGCCTCGCTTGCAGAAGGGCTGAATATTTTGCGCAACGCCGACATCGGTACCCGCGTGCGCACTGGTGATGCCGAAACCGCGCCGCTATCGAACCCCGAGTGCTATCAGTACGATTTCGATATCCGCGAGGTCGCCGAGGTGTGGCGCCGGGGGAGCGTGATCGGCTCCTGGCTATTGGATCTGACCGCGATCGCGCTGCACGAATCGCCCGAGCTGCAGGAATTCTCCGGGCGCGTGTCCGACTCCGGAGAAGGCCGGTGGACGTCCATCGCGGCCATCGACGAAGGCGTTCCCGCTCCGGTGTTGACGACCGCGCTGCAGTCCCGCTTCGCCTCCCGGGATCTTGACGACTTCGCCAACAAGGCGCTGTCGGCGATGCGGAAGCAGTTCGGTGGCCACGCCGAGAAACCGGCTAACTAGGCCCGCTTGACGAACGCCACCACGGCTTCGGTGAAGGCGTCGTTGTCGTCCCCGGCCGCGGTATGCCCGGCGTCGGACAGTTCGACGAACTCCGCGTTGGGCACTTTCGTCAGGAAGTCCTGGACAGCGTCGGGGCTTACCACGTCGGAGAGCTTTCCGCGGATCAACAGGATCGGGATCGCCAGGCTCATAGCGGTGTCTTCGAATTTCTCGGTGCGCAACTCGGGGTCGTCGGCCGGCTTGGTCAGAAACGCCGGATCCCAGTGCCAGTACCAGCGTCCGTCGCGCAGGCGCAGGTTCTTCTTCAGGCCCTCTGGGTTACGCGGCCGCCGCCGGTGCGGCAGATAGGCGGCGACCGCGTCGGCGGCCTGCTCCAGGGAGTCGAAGCCGTCGAGGTTGCTGAACATGAACTCGCGGATGCGGGCACTGCCGTCTTTCTGGAATCGGGGTACCACGTCGACCAGCACCAGACGGGTGACCACGTTCGGGCCGGCCTCGTGGGCGACGAGGATGCCGGTCAGCCCGCCCATGCTCGCCCCGATGATCACCACCGGCCGCCCGATCGCAGCAAGGACGTGTATGACATCGGTGGTGAGCGTTTCGACGGCGTAGTCCGCGCCGGGCGCGCGATCGCTATCGCCGTGGCCGCGGGTGTCGATGGCAACGACGTGGTAGCCCTCGTCGGCCAGGATCTGGCTGGTGTTGTGCCACGAGAACCGGTTCTGGCCGCCGCCGTGCAGCATGAGGACCGTTGGTCGGCCACCGCTAGCGGCGCCGCGATTCCATTCGTCTGCGACGAGGGTGATCCCCTGGGCGCCGGAAAACTCGACCGTGTGAGGGCTGCTGACGGTACTCACGCGTTCTGACGTTACGTAGTTGGTGTGAGGGCGTCGTCGGCGCCCTCACCTCTGGGGGGTAGGGGGGCGTCTGGGAACAACTCGGCAAAGCTGCCGGTCAGGATGCGGTCGGTGACGCGCTGGTCGAGGCCGTCGAATAGCTGGTGCAACGTCTCTTGGGTGTGGCCGAAAGTGCCTTCCATGTGTGGGTAGTCGCTGCCCCAGAGCACATTGTTGAAACCCATCGCCGTCATCGCCGCAATCGCCGAGGAGTCGTGTTGGAACGACGCGTACACCTGCGAGTAGATGATCTCGCGCGGGCTGCGCTTGAGCTTGGGCCGCACCACCATGGCGTGTTGGCGATAGCCCTCCTCCATCCGGTCGGCGACAAACGGTACCCAGGTCGCTCCGCCTTCCGCGACCAGCACTTTGAGTTGCGGGTGGCGATCCAGCGCTCCCGAGGCGACCAGCTTGACCACCGCACGCTGGCCGCCGAACGACGTCTCGGTGTAGTTGAGCACCGCGCCGCCCGGGCCGTGGTGGGTCACGCCTATGGAGTTGCCCGCCGCGAAATCGATTGGCTCAGTTCCGATGTGGAATGCGATCACAATGCCGATATCCTCGGCGGCCGCCCAGAACGGTTCCCAGTCGGCATGGTTGTAGTCGCGCTGCGCCGGATGCGGCGCTACCGGGAGGAATACCGCCTTGAAGCCCATTGCGCCGCAGCGCTGGAGCTCCTCGACAGCATCGTCGATATCGAGCGTTGACACCTGCGCCGTTGGGATGAGCCGCGGTGAGTGCTCCATGATGGTTTCTGCCGCCCAATCGTTGGATGCCCGCATCGTCTCGCGAAACAGCTCTGGGGTGCGAAACGCGCTCGACCACATTCCCAGTGACGGAAACACGAGTTCCGACCAGATCCCTTCGTTGTCGAGGTCCGCTAGCCGTTTGTCGACATCGCGGGCGCCCGCGGCGGCCACCGTCGACCGCATGAACTCCTCTTGAGCAAGGCTAGGAAGCCGGCGACGGAACACCTGGCCATCCACGTAGATCGATTCCCATCGCCCGTCGGGATCCTTCTCGCTTCGCGGCACGAGATCGGCCAGTCGGGTGGGCAGCCGCGATCTCCACAGGTCGGCGGGCTCGATGAAGTGCGAGTCGCCCGAGTTGGCCCATACCTTCTCAGATGTTGAATGGGTCTGCACGGTGGTCGCCATTCCTAGGAATCTACGGGTCTGTCGCCGTTGCCGGGGAGGCCTTCTCCGGCAGACTCCGCGGCGACCAAGCCGCCTTTTGGGTAAACGCCAGACGGACTGGGTGGGATCGCTCTATGCTGGCCCGATGCTGGCCTCGTGATGGATGAGGCCCCGGGTCAGCGGTTGGCACAGCCATTCGGTTTGGCCGAGAAGAGCCCTGCTCGCCGGAAGGGATGGGCCGATGACGTTTGTGATGACGCAGCCGCAGCTGATGGCGGCGGCGGCCGCGGATGTGGCGGGAATTCGTTCGACGATCAGCGCGGCCAGTGCCGCCGCGGCGGGCCCGACGTCGGGTCTGGTGGCCGCGGCCGGCGATGAGGTGTCAGCGGCCATCGCGAGGCTGTTTAGCGCATTCGGTCAGGAGTATCAGGCTGTCATCACGCAAACGGCAGCGTTTCACAATGAATTTGCTGATGCGTTGGCCGCGGCTGCGAGAGCCTACGCGGCCGCCGAGGTTGCCAACGCCGCCGCGGTGTCAGGCGCGCTGGGAGCGCTCAGCGCGCCCGCTGACGCGATGGTGATGTCGCCAGCCGCCACTGCGACACCGTCACTGACACCGACGCCGTATACAACGTTGATCATGGGCGGCAGCGGCCGGCCGATACCTGGTCTTGACTACGTCGCGACCATGTTCAACAACTACGTCGCCCCCCATGTTTCACCCATGTTCACGGTGGCAAACGCGCTAGCTCTTGACACGCCCGAGGGCTTGTATCCGCTTACCGCTGTCAAGGACTTGGTCGTGAACGTGTCGGTTGCACGCGGCGTCGAGATCCTGGATGACGCGCTGCGCCCGTATCTCCCCACCTCGAATTACAACCTACCGCCGCTTGGCGACGGAATCCCGGTCGCTGTTCAGGGCTACTCCCAGAGCACGATTATTGCCTCCCTGCAAATGCAGGCCCTCGACCCGACCGGCAACGGCCAATTCGACAACCCCAGCTTTGTGCTGGCCGCTAACCTCATGAATCCCAACGGCGGGATCCTGGCCCGCTTTCCCGGGCTGACCTTGCCGAGTCTGGGCATGACGTTCTACGGCGCGACCCCGGCCAATAGCTTCCCGACCACCATCTACACGATCGAATACGACGGCTTCGCCGACTTCCCGCGCTACCCGATCAATATGCTCGCAAACCTCAACGCAGCCGCGGGCATCTTCTTCCTACATCCCACATACCCGCACCTCACGCCCGCGCAGATTGACACGGCCGTTCAATTGACGAACACGGTCGGACCCACCACGACCGAGTACTACGTCATTCCCACCGAACATCTGCCGCTCTTGACCCCGCTGCGTGCAGTGCCAGTTGTGGGGCCCCCGATCGCCGACCTGATCGAGCCGAATTTGAGGTACCTCGTCAACTGGGGATACGGCGACCCCGCCTATGGCTACTCGACGAGCCCACCCAATGTGCCCACCCCGTTCGGGCTGTTCCCACCGCTGAGCGCAACCACGTCCATGCCTGGCTATCTGGCCCTCGGGACCCAAGAGGGAATCAGCGCGTTCGCGAGCCACTTCAGCGAAGGGGGCTCGCTCGCGCCGTCCGTCCCGTCACCGTCGGACATCGCGAACACCCTTTCCTCGATGCCGTTGCCGGCGCCCGACACCCTGGGCGTTCCCACCGAGCTGTCCGAACTTTCTGAGTTGTCCCTGGTTTCCTCGATCAACAACGTCATCAACGCCATCAAGGTCGCGAACACCGCGTTCGTCGACACGATCACCGGTGACACCGCGACGGCCTACGGGGTGCTGCAACCGACGGCCGATATCCTGAACGCCAGTGTGACCTCGGTCCCGTCCTACGGTCTCAACCTGTTCCTGGACGGGATCCAGCAAGCAGTCAACGGCGATCCAGTCGGGCTCGTCAATGCAGTCGGCAATCCGATCGCAGCAGCCTTCGGCCTGCTGACCGTGGCGGGCCTATTTGAAGGCATTGTCCTTCTGGAAGCAATCTTGACGATTGCCGGCATTCCTCTCACGAGTCTGGTCGTCTAACCGCGATTTTCCTACGGCCCGGCCGGCCGCGATTACCCACCCTCTGCTGGCCACACGGGGCTCCGCACTGGACTGTTGTTGCCGGCGTTGGGCCCCTGGTGTGTGCCGATTACTTTGGAGCATGCGGGCGGGACGTGGCGAAAGGGAGTCAACAATGGCAGACGAAGCTGCGGCACTGGGGCCAGAGCCCAGAGAGCGGGTCATTGCGGTGAAGCAAGCCTGCCATGGTTGAACCACACTGGATCGACATCAAGAGCACCAATGGTGACCTGAAGGCACTGACCTGGGGACCGGTCGACGCCCCGATCGCGCTGTGTCTGCACGGCTTTCCCGACACCGCCTACGGGTGGCGCAAGGTCGCCCCCCGACTTGCCGAATCCGGCTGGCGGGTGGTGGCACCGTTCATGCGCGGCTATGCGCCGTCGTCGATTCCGGCCGACGGCAGCTATCACGTTGGTGCCATGATGGACGACGCCTTGCTGGTGCGCTCAGCCGCGGGGGCCACCGAGCACGACGTGGTCATCGGTCACGATTGGGGAGCGCTTGCCGCCAGTGGCCTGGCCGCGATGCCGGACAGCCCGTTCGAGAAGGCGGTCATCATGTCGGTCCCGCCGGCCGCGGCTTTGTGGCCCCTGGGCCGAGTGCGCGACCGAGCCCGGCTGGTGCGCGAGCTGCCCCACCAGCTCCTGCGCAGCTGGTACATCCTCTACTTTCAATTACCTTGGCTGCCGGAGCGTTCCGCGTCGTGGGTGCTGCCGCTGCTGTGGCGGCGCTGGTCGCCTGGCTATCGCGCCGACGAGGATCTGCGCCATGTGGATGCCGCCATTGGGACCGCGGAGAGCTGGCGGGCCGCGCTCGGACCCTACCGAGCCACGATGCGCAACACTCGGCCCCCCGCACGCTATGCCGATCTGAATCTCCTGTGGACCGAGCCGCCGCTCCTGCCGAGTTTGTACCTGCACGGCCGCGACGACGGCTGCGCCACCGCCGCCCTCACGCACTGGGCGGAAATGGTGTTGCCGCCCGGAAGCGAGGTGGCCATCGTCGAGTGCGCCGGGCACTTCCTGCAGCTCGAACAGCCCGACAAGGTCGCCGAGCTGATCCTGGCATTCACCGGCCCGCCTGGCTGACGTGGCGACGGTGCACCGCATGGCGGCCGTCGACGCGCAGTTCTATTGGATGTCGGCCAAAATACCCAACGACCAGTTCCTGCTGTACGCCTTCGATGGCGAATCGACAGAGATCGAGCGTGCCCTCGAGCCGATCCGGGATCGAGCCCGTGCGTGCCCCGATCTAGGAATCCGCGTTGACGACGGGTGCACCGTGGGTTACCCGAGGTGGGTACCGACGGCCATCGGAGACGAGCAGGTGGTTCACCGCAACCTCGCCGATCAGACCTGGCAGGGATGCCTGGCGGCCATTGTCGGGCTGGCCGCTGACCAGTTGGACATTCGCCGAATGCCTTGGCGACTGCACGTATTCACCCCGGTGCGGGGCATCCCCGGGGTTGGCAGCCCCGGCTCGGTCGCCGTCATGCAAGTCGCGCACGCCCTGGGCGACGGTGCTCGTGCATCCGCGATGGCGGCCTGGCTTCTGGGCCGGCCCCGCCCGGTGCCCACGCCGGCCAGCCCGCGCGTGGGTTTCTTGCCGTGGCGAGCCGTCGCTGCGGCCCGGGCCCATCGCCGGCTGATTCGCGATACGAGAGCGGGGCTGGTGGCACCAGGAATCGGGTCGCGCCCGCCGTTGCCCACGAATTCGCGTCCCGAGGGCGCACGTGGACTGCGCACGCTGGTCCGTCACCGTTCGCAACTGCAGGGCCCGACGGTCACCGTCAGCGTGCTGGGGGCGCTGTCCACCGCGCTGTCCCGGCTGGTGAACTCCTCCGCCGACGCACTTGGAGCCGAGGTGCCGATGGCTAAACCGGGTGTGCCGCAGGCGCACAACCATTTCGCCAACGTTGTGGTCGGCTTGTACCCGCGGCTGGGGCGCGACGATCGACTGCGCAGGATCGCCACTGACCTCGCCAACGGCAGACGCCGCTTCGAGCATCCGGCCGCGCGTTCGGCCGATCAGGCCTTCGCGGCGGTGCCGGCAGCGCTACTGCGTTGGGGCGTATCGCGGTTCGACGCGGAAGCCCGGCCGACCCAGGTGGCCGGAAATACCGTGGTGTCCAGCGTTTATCGCGGCGCACCCGATTTGAGTCTTGGCGGTGCCCCCGTGGTACTGACGGCCGGGTTCCCCGCGCTGTCACCGGCGATGAGCCTGACCCACGGGGTGCATGGTATCGGGGACACCATCGCGATCAGCGTGCATGCGGCCGAGTCGGCCGTGCCTGACCTCGATGCGTACCTAGAACTGCTGAATGCATGTCTCTAGCCGCCGATCGGCGCGTGTCGGTGCTGGGACGAAATCACTTCGTGGCAGACGGATCTGGCCGCAGCGGTGTCGTGTCGTCGTCGGCCAGGTGCGCCGCGACCAACATGGTGACCAGCGGCCTGGCCGACACAACGTCGCTCTTGCCGGCGGCTAGAGCGGCCCGCACCGCGGCTTGCGAATGGTCATCCAGCCTCGGGTAGTCGCCAGCGGCATGGACCCTTAGGGGGCTGGCCCGCAACGCGATGTCGGCGAGCTCGCGCAGTTCCGGTGTACCGTTTTCCGACCACGCAGAGAGCTCCAGTTCGCCGGCGCGTACCTCGCCCGTGCAGCCGTCGACGGTAATGTGCTTGCCGGCCAGCGACTCCGCGACATTGTGGCCGCAACCCACCACGGCGACCCTGCCGAGTTCGCGGCTGACCACGGCCGCGTGGCTGGCGGCACCGCCGACCTCGGTGACGATCGCTCGTGCGGCCAGCATTCCCGAGACATCTTCGGGCCGGGTGTGGTCGCGTACCAGGATGACCTGTTCACCGCGGTCGGCGGCGTCGATCGCCTCATCCACATCCGCGTACGCCCGACCTGACGCCACGCCCGGACACGCGGGCAAACCTTTGGCCAAAAGCGTTGCCGCCAAACGTGTTTCTGGCTGCAGGGCCGGCATGAGCAGAGCCTCGATGTGCGCGGGCGTCACCCGGCGCAACGTCTCCAGCTCGTCGATGCGACGCTCGTGGCGCAGCTGAAGCGCTATCCGCACCGCGGCTTGCGCCGACCGCGCCGCCGCGCGCGCCTGCAACAGCCACAGGTTGCCGTCCTCGACGGTGAACTCGATCTCTTGGACATCGGAGGTCAGCTGCTCCCAGCGGCGGGCGGCGGCCGTCAGCTCGTCGTAGACGGTCGGTTGCTCATCACGCAGCGCAGCGATTGGTGCGACGTCGACCAACCCCGATACCACGTCGTCACCCTGGCCGCCGGCCAGCCATTCGCCGAACGGTTCTCTGGCGCCGGTGATCGGGTTGCGCGACGACAACACTCCAGCTCCAGAGTTCGCGCTCTGGTTGCCGAATACCATCGCCTGTACGACCACCGCCGTGCCGCCTCGGTCGTCCAGGCCGTAGTGGTCGCGATAGGCAATGGCACGAGGCGAATTCCAGGAGGTGAACACGGCTTCGATGCCGGCGCGGAGCTGCGCATAGGGGTCGGCCGGAACGCTAGCCTCGCTGGCCTGATCGCCCGCCACCACGCGTCGATACATGCGAGTGAACCGCCGCCTGGTGTCGCGGGCAAACTCAAGCGAGCTCTGCTCCGCCAGGGCCTGTTCGACGGCGTCGTTGATGCCCAGATCCAGGATCGTGTCCATCATGCCGGGCATCGACTGCGTGGCGCCTGAGCGCACGCTGACCAGCAGCGGACGCGAAGCCCCGCCAAAAGTGCGCGCGGTCTCGGCTTCCAGCCAGCTGATCCGGTCCAGTACGTCGTCCCAGATCGCGGCCATGGTCGGTTCGGGCTCGGCGAGATATCGAACGCCAACTTCGGTGGTGAGACAGAACGCTGGCGGTACTGGAAAACCGTGCCGTCGCATCGCATCAATGGTGTGGCCCTTGTTGCCCAGGATCTCCCGCGGGTGATTCCCCGTGCCGTCGAGCAAGACCACGTTGGGCCCGGTGGTGCCTCCTGCGATGCGAGTCGTGGTGCACCCCCTCGGGCTTGTCCAAGCTGTGATGTCTCCTGCCGGTACCTTTCGGACAAAGGCCGCAACGCCAGCCATAGTCCCACACCGCTGGCCGGGGTCAGCGGCGCGGCGCTGCTGCGGCGGAATCTCGGTGAATGTTCTAGGTTTGCGGCTATGACTCCAAACGACGTCGGGTTGCTGATCTTGCGGTTGTTGCTGGGCCTGACCCTCGCCGCGCATGGCCTCAACAAGTTCTTCGGCGGCGGCCGAATACCGGGCACGGCACGTTGGTTCGAGAGCATCGGAATGAAGCCCGGTACGTTTCACGCCGCCCTGGCCGCCACCACCGAGACGGCTGCTGGACTGGGGCTTGCTGCCGGGCTGCTGACACCGATCCCGGCCGCGGGCTTCGTGTCCCTGATGCTGGTCGCGGCATGGACGGTGCACCGCCCCAACGGCTTTTTCATCGTCAACGAAGGCTGGGAGTACAACCTGGTGCTGGCGGTCAGCGCCGTCGTCGTCGCCATGCTGGGTGCCGGCAAGCTCAGCCTCGATTGGCTGATCTTCGGCAGGAATTGGTTCGACGGCTGGCAGGGATTGATCATCGCGGCGGGGCTTGGCCTCGCCGGGGCTGTGGGGCAGTTGCTGATCTTCTACCGCCCGCCGGCCTAGCCGCCTGGCGGCCTAGCGGGCTGTCGTCACCGTCTGCGAGGAGCTTCTCCGGGTGATGAAAGCTATTGGTGCGGGGTTGGCCGTGATCCACGTGGGGCGGTGGGATCCATGCGATGTTTCCGCTGGCGCGCTTTCTGGTAGTCCAGCCGCCAGGCTCGACCAACGAGTGGTCTTGGCCACAGGCAAACGTCAGGTTGTTGACGTCGGTGGTGCGGCAGGCCGCGTACGACGTGATGTGATGCACTTCGCATTGGTAGCCGGGCACGTCGCAACCGGGGCGGGTGCATCCGCGGTCTTTGGCGTACAGCACGATTCGCTGCCCGGATGATGCCAGGCGTTTGGTGTGGTACAGCCCGATCGCTTTTCCCTGGTCGAAGAGTGCGAGGTAATGGTGTGCGTGCCGGGCCAAGCGGATCACCTCGTTCATCGGCAGCAGGCTGCCCCCACCGGTGAGTGCCTTACCCGCGGCCGATTCCAACTCTTTGAGCGTGGTGGACACGACAATGCTCGCCGGTAACCCGTTGTGTTGCCCAAGTTTTCCGCTGCATAGGACGGCGCGCAGCGCCGCGTTGAGTCCATCGTGTTGGCGTTGGGCAGTGCTGCGGGTATCCCGCTGGGCGGTTTCTTCTGAAGCTGTGCCGTCGATGACCGGGGTCTGGTCGTCGGGGTTGCACATCCCGGGTGCGGCCAGCTTGGCCAACACCGCGTCGAGGGTCGCCCGAGCTTCGGGAGTCAACCAGCCGGTCAGCTTCGACATGCCGTCGACGTCTTGGTTGCCTAACGTCAGCCCGCGTCGGCGAGCCCGCTCCTCGTCGGTGTAGTCGCCATCGGGGTGCAGGTAGTCCATAAGCCGCTGGGCTAGCTTGGCTAGCTCGTCGGGGCGAAACCGGGTGGCCAGCTTGGCCAGCCGGGCCTCGGAGTTCTCGCGGGTCTCGGCATCGACACTGACCGGCAGGCGACGCAAGAAGTCACGGATGACCCGAACGTGGCCGTCACCGAGACGTCCGTCGCGCTGCGCCTGGGCGGTCTTGGTGAGCAGCGGCGGCAACGGTTGGCCGGTCAGTGCCCGCCGCCGCCCTAGATCGGCGGCCTCGGCCACCCGCCGGCCGGCTTCGCCGCGGGTGATGCGCAACCGATCCGACAATGCCCTGGGCAGCCGGCCGCCGAGCTCGGTCTCGCCAGCCTGCTCGGAGATCTGATTGATCAACCCATGCTCGATGGCGGGCAGCCGGCGGCGGACCGTCTCCAAGCGTTCCAGCAACGCCAACCGTTCTGGAGTGGTCAGCGCATCAAACGACAGCTCGCGTGCGTGATCCAGGTCGGCATCGAGCGCGTCAAAGACCTCGACGATCTCCTCACGACTACTCGAAAGCATGTTCTAATTCTATGATCCGGTACCGACAAGAATCCTGGTTCTGATGCTCGTGAAACTAAAGTGACACAAGGGATTTCAACTGCCAAGCTGGAGACCCAGGCGATCAAGCCGGTTAGTCGGTGGATGAGTAGGGCAGGCTGCTGCCCGCGTTCTCGTCGACGACGACGCGGCCGCCGAGATACGGGAATGCGCGCTGGGCGCACGCGGTCCGGCTGCACATCTTGCAGCCTGCTCCGATTGGTACCGCGGTTGTCTGGTCGTCGAGGACAACCCCGGTTGAATAGACCAGCTTGTCGGCGTGCGCGAGGTCGCAACCCAACCCGACGGCGAAGCTCTTGTGCTGGCCCAGATAACCGCGGCCTTCGGGCGCGGTGGTCTTGGCCACCCAGAAGTACGAACGACCGTCGGGCATTTGCGCGACCTGGACGACGATGCGTCCCGGCTGGGCGAATGCGTCGTGCACTACCCACAGCGGGCAGCTGCCGCCCACCCGGCTGAAATGAAATGCCGTGGCCGATTGCCGCTTTGAAATGTTCCCGGCTTTGTCGGTGCGCACGAAAATGAAGGGCACCCCGCGTTGGTGCGGACGCTGCAGGGTCGACAACCGGTGGCACACCGTCTCGAAGCCCACCCCGAACCGGCGGCCCAGTAAGTCAATGTCGTAGCGCAGCTCCTCGGCGGCACCCTGAAACTCGCCGTAGGGCAGCAGGAATGCTCCGGCGAAGTAATTCGCCAGCCCAATCCGGGCGACCCCGCGGGCTTCGGTGCTGAGCTCGCTGTCGGTCGCCAGGATCGCCGAGATCAGCTCCGACTGGCTGAGCAGCGCCAGCTGAGTGGCGATCTGGAAAGCGCGCTGGCCCGGCAGGAGCCAATGGGCCACCCGAAGCACTTTGGTGTCCGCGTGGTAGCGGCGCTTGGTGGTTGCCGGGAGATCGTCGCCGATCACCACGGAAATGCCAAACCGATCCGCCATCAGCTCAGGCAGCTGGACGTCCAACCCGCCGGGACGCATCCCGCTTTCGGCGAACATACGTTCCGCCGCGGTGTCGAGATCGCCGATGTAGTTGTTGCGGTCGTAGAAGAAATCGCGTACCTCCTCAAAC
This sequence comes from Mycobacterium spongiae, assembly GCF_018278905.1. Taxonomy (NCBI): domain Bacteria; kingdom Bacillati; phylum Actinomycetota; class Actinomycetes; order Mycobacteriales; family Mycobacteriaceae; genus Mycobacterium; species Mycobacterium spongiae. The sequence goes on along the minus strand of NZ_CP046600.1, from coordinate 4,274,488 downwards.
GGCATTGGTCGCTCGGGAGGCGATGACGTCTCGGCTGTCGCCCGAGATCGATAGCCCTCCAATTCCTCGGTGGCATCACGCAGCCGTCGATGAACCGCGACCAGGCTGCGGCCGATCTCGGGCATTCGGGCCACGAATTCCTCGATCTGGCTTGGGCCGATCGCGGGCGAGGTCGTTGCTTCGGTGAAGACCTCGCTGAGATCGGCCACCAATCGGGCGTCCGAGTCGGAAGAGAAGTACTGCGCCGGCAGATCGAAGCGCTCGGTGAGGGCCAGCAGCACGGGCACCGTGATCGGTCTCTGGTCATTCTCCAGCTGATTCACATAGCTGGTGGACAGGTTCAGGGCGCCGGCCAGAGCCGCTTGGGTGAGCCTGCGCTCTTCGCGCAGTCGCCGCAGCCGAGCACCGGAAAACGTCTTAGCCACCGCTGTGATATTACTCGACGGTATGTTCGCAACCTTCGCAACGTGCTGCGGCTAAGGACGCAAGAATACGCACTTGCAGGGTATTTATTTCGCCGACGAGCTTGCATAGTGTGCAAATCATGTTGTTGCACGCGATTCGGTCTCGGCGCAGCGCCGACGACTTCCCGCGCACCGAACACCTGGCCTACAAGATCGCCGAGGTCGCCACCGATCCGGTCGCCGTCGAGCCCGAGACCGCCGAGATGATTCTGAACCGGATCATCGACAACGCTGCCGCCAGTGCGGCGTCGGTACTGCGCCGCCCTGTCACGGTTGCCCGCCAGCAGGCGTTGCCGCATCGCGCGGGGCAGGGTGCCCGGGTCTTCGGCGTCGACGGGACGTATTCGGCGGAATGGGCGGCCTGGGCCAACGCCGTTGCTGTGCGCGAGCTCGACTTCCACGACACATTCTTGGCCGCCGACTACTCCCACCCCGGTGACAACATTCCGCCTCTCGTCGCCGTCGCCCAGCAGCTCGGCGTGCGCGGTGCCGACCTGATCCGCGGCATCGCGACCGCCTATGAGATTCAGATCAACCTCGTCCGCGGAATCTGCTTGCACGAGCACAAGATCGACCACGTCGCACACCTGGGCCCATCGGTAGCCGCCGGCATCGGGACCATGCTGCGGCTCGACGCCGAGACTATCTACTCCGCTATCGGCCAGGCCCTGCACCTGACCACCAGCACGCGCCAGTCGCGCAAGGGAGCGATCTCCAGCTGGAAGGCGTTCGCACCCGCGCATGCCGGCAAGGTCGCCATCGAGGCCGTCGACCGGGCGATGCGCGGTGAAGGCTCGCCGGCGCCGATCTGGGAGGGCGAGGACGGTGTCATCGCATGGCTACTCAGCGGCCCGGAACACATCTACCACGTGCCGTTGCCCGCTCCCGGTGAACCCAAGCGCGCCATTCTGGACAGCTTCACCAAGGAGCACTCCGCGGAGTACCAGAGCCAGGCGCCGATTGACCTGGCGCGCCGCATGCGTGATCGCATCGGCGACCTGGACCAGGTCGCCACGATCGTCCTGCACACTAGCCACCACACCCACGTCGTGATCGGCACAGGCTCGGCGGACCCGCAGAAGTTCGATCCGGACGCCTCTCGAGAAACCCTCGACCACTCGCTGCCCTACATCTTCGCGGTGGCGCTGCAGGACGGCAGCTGGCACCACGAGCGTTCCTATGCGCCGGAGCGGGCGCACCGGCCCGACACCGTCGAGTTGTGGCACAAGATCTCCACGGTCGAGGATCCCGAGTGGACGCGCCGCTATCACTCGACCGACCCGGCCGAGAAGGCCTTCGGGGCACGCGCGGAAGTAAGGCTCAAGAGCGGTGAGGTGATCATCGACGAGCTGGCCGTGGCTGACGCGCATCCGCTAGGTGCGCGACCGTTTGCTCGGGAGCAATACCTGCACAAGTTCGCCGAGCTTGCCGAACCCGTGGTGGAATCCGGTGAACAGCAAAGGTTCCTGTCCACTGTGGAGAACCTGGCCGACCTCAAGGGCGGAGCCCTCGGCGGGCTCAATGTGCTGATCGAGCCGCGGGTCTTGGACAAGGCGCCGGTGATTTCGTCGGGAATCTTCCGGTGAACCCGGTGGTAGGTGTGGCGGTCAGCGTCGCCGATAAGCGTGCCGCATTGCGGGCCGGCTTGGATTCGGGTCGGCTGCAGCGACTTCCGGGTGCCTTCTCCCCGCTGGTGGCCAAGGTCGTCGCTGACATTGGCCCCCCGCGCTTCGAAGGAGTTTATGTTTCCGGCGGGGCGTTGGCGGCCAATCTCGGTCTGCCGGACATCGGGTTGACCACACTGACCGAGGTGGCTGCCAGTGGTGCCCAGATTGCCGCGGCGACTGACTTGCCGACGCTGATCGATGCGGACACCGGATTCGGATCGCCGCTGAACGCCGCGCGCACGATATCGGTCCTGGAGGAAGCGGGTCTGGCCGGATGTCATCTCGAGGATCAGGTCAACCCGAAGCGGTGTGGCCACCTCGATGGGAAATCTGTTGTGTCGGCGGCCGACATGGTCCAGCGGTTGCGGGCGGCGGTATCCGCTCGGCGAGACCCCAACTTCGTGGTCTGCGCCCGCACTGACGCCGCCGGCGTCGAGGGCTTGCATGCCGCGATCGACCGTGCCCGCGCGTACGCCGACGCGGGCGCGGACATGATCTTCACCGAAGCGTTGGCTGACGTCGCCGCTTTCGAGAAGTTCCGTGCCGCCATCGACGTCCCGCTGCTGGCCAACATGACCGAGTTCGGCAAGTCGCCGCTGCTGACCACGCGGCAGCTGAGCGACATTGGCTATAACGCCGTCATCTATCCGGTCACTACCTTGCGCCTCGCGATGTTCGCGATCGAGGCGGGGCTCCGCGAAATCCATTCAGCGGGAACACAATCGAGTCTGCTGGAGCAAATGCAACATCGGGATCGGCTCTACGCGCTGCTCCGCTACCAGGACTACAACGAATTCGACACCCAGACATACAACTTCACGCTCGAGGGGGGCTGATCAGTGACCACGTCAACGACCGAAATCAAGAAAGGCCTCGCCGGTGTCGTGGTGGACACCACAGCGATCTCCAAAGTGGTGCCGGAGACCAATTCGCTCACCTACCGGGGATATGCGGTTCAGGAACTAGCCGAGCGCTGCAGTTTCGAGCAGGTCGCCTTTCTGCTGTGGCGCGGTGAGCTTCCCACCGATCCGGAGTTGGCGTTGTTCTGTCAACGGGAGCGCGCCGGCAGGCGACTCGACCGCTCGATGTTGTCGCTGTTGGAACGAATGCCGGACAACTGTCATCCGATGGATGTGGTGCGAACCGCGATGAGCTATCTGGGCGCGGAAGACCCCGACGAGGACGACGAATCGGCCAACCGCGCCAAGGCGCTGCGCATGATGGCGGTGTTGCCGACCATCGTCGCTGTCGATATGCGGCGGCGTCGCGGGCTGGCTCCGATCGCACCGCACAGCGGGCTCGGCTATGCCGAGAACTTCCTGCGGATGTGCTTCGGCGAGGTGCCCGAACCCGCCATCGTGTCGGCGTTCGAGCAGTCGATGATCCTCTACGCCGAACACGGCTTCAACGCTTCCACGTTCGCTGCAAGGGTGGTGACGTCGACCCAATCCGACATCTACAGCGCGGTGACCGCGGCGATCGGCGCGCTCAAGGGGCAGCTGCACGGGGGCGCGAACGAAGCCGTTATGCACGACATGATCGAGATCGGGGATTCAGGCAACGTGCGGGAATGGTTGCACGGCAAGCTTGGTCGCAAGGAGAAGATCATGGGCTTCGGGCATCGGGTCTACAAGCACGGCGACTCCCGGGTGCCGACCATGAGGCAGGCGTTGGCTCGTATCGCCTCGGTCCGCGACGGTCAGCGCTGGCTGAACATCTACGACACTCTCGAGGCTGAGATGCTGGCGGCTACCGGACTCAAGCCGAACCTCGACTTTCCGACCGGTCCCGCGTACTACCTGACGGGATTCGACATCGCTAGCTTCACACCGATCTTCGTGATGAGCAGGATCACCGGCTGGACTGCGCACATCATGGAACAGGCCGCGGCTAACGCGTTGATCCGGCCGCTCAGCGCCTACACGGGGCGCGATCAGCGGGCGTTGGTTGACTCTAAGTTATCTGGATGACCACCTGTTCGAAACGCTGATTGAAGGCTAGGTAGTCCGCCTTCTTCCCCGTCCGGCGCAGGAATTCCTGGAGTGCCTTGAACTCGTGGTCTTCGGCTTCCGGGTAGTTGTACAGTTCGTCGAAAGCAATCACAGTGCCCGGAACTATGTTGTCGCCCAACAGGTCGAAAATCGCCTTCGTGGACGAATAAATGTCGCAATCGATATGGAGGAAAGCGATCGGAGTCGTGTTCAGAACGCGGTTCTTGAATTCTGGAAGAGTTTCTTGAAACAAGCCCTTTACCAGGCTCACATTGTGGAGAACGGGCGGCATCCACCCGTCGACCTTGATCCCGAAAGTCCCTTCAGGAACGGCCAGGTCGGTGCGCAGCCATTGCTCGGGAAGTCCGTTGAAGGAGTCGAATCCCCAGATCCGCTGTTCTGGATTGAGCGCGGCAATAAAGTTGATCGTTCTTCCTGTGCACACACCCATTTCCAAGAAGGCGCCACGCAGCGTGACGTGGTCGGAAGCGTACTTCAGTACTGCCGCATCGGTGTTGAGAGGTTTAGCGTTGCCGAAGTATTTTGCCACCATCGCGCGCGCCGATGGCAACTCCCGATAGTCTTTGTCCTTGGGGAAAAAATTGAGCACTTGGCTTCCCTGGTGCCAATCCAGATCCCCGAGATCGGGCAACTCTACTAATTGATCCCAGGCGAATGCCGGGCTTTGTGTAGATAGCGGTGCCATGCCAATCTCTCCTTGCGTCGAGAAGCTCTTTCGCCGATACCGCAGGCAGCGGCCGGTGATTACAGGATGGGCACGAGAGTTGAGTCCAGGCTGAGACGAAGCTGGGGAATCGCTGGTGCTCCCGTCGATTGCCTGGGCTAGCCCAGCGGCCGGTGCAACGGTGAGTCCACGGTTGCTGACGTCGCGTCGCCGACATCGCCGAGCCGGCGCGGCAGCCGCGACGTGGCTTCGAAACCTGGAGGACGACTCTTAGCGGCCTGCCGCTCACTTCAGAACGGACAACGCGCTCTAATGTTGTGGGCTATGGGATTTCTGAAGCCGCGACTGCCGGACATCGACATGGCCGAATGGAGCAAAGGCACCCGCAGCGAAAAAATCCGTCCCATGGCGCGTCACTGGGCCGAAGTGGGATTCGGCACCCCGGTGGCGATGCACCTGTTCTACGTCGTCAAGATTGCGCTCTACATCCTCTTCGCCTGGTTGATCGTGTTCAGCACTAGAGGCATCAACGGGTTCACCGATGTCACGTCGTGGTATGCGGAGCCGATCGTCTTCCAGAAGGTCGTGCTCTACACGATGCTGTTCGAAGTGATCGGGCTGGGCTGCGGGTTCGGGCCGCTCAACAACCGGTTCTTCCCGCCGATGGGCTCAATCCTCTACTGGATGAGGTTCGGCACCATCCGGCTGCCACCGTGGCCGGGCCGCGTGCCGCTAACCAGGGGCACCAAGCGCACGCCGGTGGATGTCGCACTCTATGCGCTGCTGCTGACCATGTTGCTGTCGGCGCTGTTCACCGACGGTTCCGGCCCGGTACCGGAACTCGGCACCACGGTCGGGTTGTTGCCGAATTGGCAGATCGTAATCATCCTGATCATTCTCGGAGTCTTGGGATTGCGCGACAAAGTGATCTTCCTGGCCGCGCGCGGCGAGGTCTACGCCACGCTGACGGTCACCTTCCTGTTTGGCGGAGTCGACATGATCGTGGCTGCCAAACTGGTCTTTCTGGTGATCTGGCTGGGTGCGGCGACATCGAAGCTCAACCGCCACTTCCCGTTCGTGATCTCCACCATGATGTCCAACAACCCGCTGTTCCGGCCGCGGTTCATCAAGCGGATGTTCTTCAAGAAGTTCCCCGACGACCTGCGGCCCGGACACTTGTCGCAGTTCTTCGCCCACACCGGCACTCTCATCGAGATGGCCGTACCGGTGGTGCTGTTCCTATCGGACGCCGGCTGGCCGTTGACGGCGGCTGCGGCGATCATGATCGGGTTCCACCTGGCAATCCTGACGGCGATCCCAATGGGAGTGCCGTTGGAGTGGAACGTGTTCATGATCTTCGGCGTCCTGTCCCTATTCGTCGGGCATGCCAAGCTTGGGCTGAGTGATCTGAAAAACCCTGTGCCAGTGGCGATTCTGTTCGTGGTGATTGTGGGCATCGTGGTAGTCGGCAACCTGTTCCCGCGCAAGGTCTCGTTCCTGCCGGGCATGCGCTATTACGCGGGCAATTGGGACACCACGCTGTGGTGCCTCAAGCCGTCGGCGAACGAGAAGATCGGCAGGGGCATCGTCGCGATCGCCAGCATGCCGCAGGCACAGCTGGAGCGTTTCTACGGCAGTCCGGAAGCGGCCCAGATCCCGATCTACATGGGGTACGCGTTCCGCGGCTTCAACACGCATGGCAGGGCGCTGTTCACTCTGGCCCACCGAGCGATGGTCGGCGAAAACGAGGACGACTACGTCATCACCGACGGGGAACGGATCTGCAGCACCGCCATCGGGTGGAATTTCGGCGACGGCCATATGCACAACGAGCAGCTGATCGAAGCGATGCAGCAGCGCTGCCACTTCGAACCGGGAGAGGTGCGGGTCGTCCTGCTCGATGCGCAGCCGATTCACAAGCAGACTCAGCAGTACCGACTGGTCGACGCCGCGACTGGTGAGTTCGAGCGCGGCTATGTGCGGGTCGCCGACATGGTGACCCGGCAGCCCTGGGCCGACGATGTGCCGGTCCAGGTGCTGTCGGATGTCTCGGCCCCAGCGGCGGACTAGATTGCCGTCCGGACCTCCCGCGCAGCCCCAACCATGTGCTGCAGGGACGCGGTTACCTCTTCGACGTTGCGGGTCTTCAACCCGCAGTCGGGATTGACCCATAGCCGTCCAGCCGGCACCGCCCGCAACGCGGCACGCAGCGATTCCGCCATTTCGTTTGCGCTGGGCACTCGCGGGGAGTGGATGTCATAGACGCCTGGACCCACGCTGTTGGCGAAGCCGATGGCGTTCAGATCCTCGAGCACCTCCATATGGGAACGTGCCGCCTCGATAGAGGTGACGTCGGCATCGAGGTCGGCAATGGCTTCGATCACCTCGCCGAACTCCGAGTAGCACAGGTGGGTATGTATCTGAGTCGAGTCGGCTACGCCGGAGGTCGCCAACCGGAAGGCCGCTACGGCCCAGCGCAAGTACTCTCGCTGGTCCGCGCGTCGTAGCGGCAGCAGTTCGCGGAGCGCTGGCTCGTCGACCTGGATGACCGCGATGCCCGCGGACTGCAGATCCACGGTCTCATCGCGGATGGCCAGCGCTACCTGGTTGGCCGTCTCGCCCAGCGGTTGGTCGTCGCGGACGAATGACCACGCCAGGATCGTGACCGGTCCAGTCAACATGCCCTTGACCGGCCGGTCGGTCAGCGACTGCGCATAGGTGATCCAGTCGACCGTCATCGGATGGGTGCGGGACACGTCGCCGTAGAGGATCGGTGGGCGCACACAGCGGCTGCCGTAGGACTGCACCCAACCGTTCTCGGTGGCGAAGAAGCCCTCCAGCTGCTCGGCGAAGTATTGCACCATGTCGTTGCGCTCGGGCTCACCGTGTACCAGCACGTCGAGTCCCAGCCTTTCCTGCAAGGCAATGACATCGGCGATCTCGGCTTTCATCCGGCGGACGTACTCGGTCTCGTCGATCGCGCCGGCCCGCAAGGCCGCGCGGGCGGTGCGGATCGCCGCGGTCTGCGGGTAGGAGCCGATGGTCGTGGTCGGTAGCGATGGCAGGTGCAACCGCGCGTCCTGGCTGGCGCGGCGGTCGGCGGCGTTTCCTCGATGCGCGCCGGACGCGACGATTGCGTCGATGCGGGCGCGAACCTGCTCGCTATGCAGGCGCGGGTCGCGTTTGCGGGCCGCCACCGCGGCATTGGATGCCTCGATCGCTTCGGCGACCGCGTCGCGCCCGTCGGTCAGCGCACGCGCCAACACCACAACTTCGGCCACCTTTTCCGCCCCGAACGCCAGCCAGCTGCGCAGATCGTCATCCAGGTCGGTTTCTAGCTCCAGCGAATAGGGCACGTGGAGCGTCGAGCAAGACGTAGACACTGCGACCGTCGCCGCCGAACCCAGCAGCGTTGCCAGCCGGCTCAGCGCCGACTCCAGGTCCGTGCGCCAGATGTTGCGTCCGTCGACGATGCCGGCCACCAGTGTCTTGCTGGCCAGTTCTGGTGCCCCGACGATCGACGCCACTGCCGCGCGCGCACCTGCCACCAGGTCGACCCCGATCGCTTCGACGGGCGTGCGGGCTAAAGCCGCCAACGCTGCGCCCGGGTCACCGAAGTAGGTGGCGACGTGGATGGCCGGCCGGTTGGACATCGATCCCAGCGCGGTGTACGTCCGCTCGGCCAGCGCGGGCGCGTCGGCGCAGATATCGGTCACCAGCGCCGGCTCGTCGAGCTGCACCCACTGGGCGCCGCCGTCGGCGAGGAACGACAGCAGCTCCGAGTAGATCCCGACTAATTCCTCGAGCCGTTCGATGGGTCGGGGCGCACCGTCGACCGCCTTGCTCAGCAGCAGGAAGGTAACCGGCCCGATGACGACCGGGCGCGCCGGAATCCCCTGCCGGTGGGCCTCTTTCAGCTCGGACAGCACCTTGTCCGCGTTCAGCGTGAACCTGGTTGCCGGCCCAATCTCGGGAACCAGGTAGTGGTAATTGGTGTCGAACCACTTCGTCATCTCCAGCGGCGCGATGGTCTCGGTGCCGCGGGCGGCCGCAAAATAGCGGTCCAACTCGTCGGAGACCCCGAGTACTCGTTCCGGTAGCGCGCCAAGCAGAACGGCGGTGTCAAGCATCTGGTCGTAGTAGGAGAAGGTGTTCACCGGCACCGAGTCCAAGCCGGCGGCGGCCAGATCCGACCACGTGTCGCGGCGCAGGGTCGCGGCAACGGACTCCAGATCGGATCGACTAGTACGCCCGGCCCAGTAGCCCTCGGTCGCACGCTTGAGTTCGCGGTGCGGGCCGATACGGGGGGAGCCGGTAATGGTTGCAGTAAAAGGTTGACGACGGTCTAGCTGGGTCACGAGCTGTCCTTCAATCGACGGGATGGTCACCGCCCGTTGACACAGCGCCGATCCAGCTCGGGTGCGAATATGCGCACACACCATCGCCGGGTACGGCCACGCGCCCACTCCACGAGGCGATGAGCCGCCGGACGCGGCGCGCCCGGCACGGCTGGCAGGTCTTCGGACTTGCAGGCGCGCACTTCGGTGGTGCTCCTACTGGCCGTCGCTTCCCAGCCTCAGATTTCCTAAGGACCAGTGCTCTAAGACGGCGGTCGTTCCTGCATACCGCTGCGGGACAGTCCCGGATTCTCACCGGGTTCCCTCTCGCGACGCATCGTTGCTTCGCTCGATGCCGGCGCCAGCATCATGTGGCGACGGCAGACCAGCTGCGTGCTCCAGGTTACTCTGCGGCCACCAGCGCGTCGGTGATCGGGACATCTCCGTCGTTGAACTCGATGGTTCGGCCAATGGTCGAGGCGTCCCTCAGCGCTGCGGCCACAACAAGTGCGACATTTGCCCTTGCGACAGTGCCTTTTCCCGCACCCACAGCGATTCGGCCCGTCGCGGGTTCGAGCGTGAGCCGGCCCGGTCCCAGCACGGTCCAATCCAGGTCGCTGGCCCGTAGATGAGCATCCGCGGTCGCCTTGGCCTCCGCGTACGGAAAGAACGGATTGTCGATTGCCACGCCGTGGTTGGGACCCGCGCCGAAGTAGGAAACCATCACGAAACGACGAACGCCCGCTGGCGCGGCGGCATCGATCACCCGGATTGCGGCATCACGATCGACCGCGTACGTCCGCGCCGGGTTGCCGCCCCCTGCGCCAGCCGAAAAGACGACCGCATCGTGCCCGGCCAACAGTTGCGCCAGCGCGGCGGTATCGAGTTGTTCGATATCGGCCGCCACCGGCTTGGCGCCCGTCGCGGCGACGTCGTCGGAGTGATCGGGATTGCGGAAGACCGAACTGACTTGGTCGCCGCGTTCGGTCAGGATGCGGGCCAGTCGCAGTCCGATCTTGCCGTGGCCACCGATAACGATGATGCGCGCCATGACCCGACGCTACCGCTAGGGCAGCGGGGCGCGGCCCATGATCAGATCGATGATGGGTTTGCCGGGCGGGTACGCACCGGTGAGCGATGACATCGTGTGTCCGTAGTCCACCAGCATCGTGATTCCACTGATCCCGAAAGCGGCGGCGCTGTTGAGGAACGCCATGGCATCGCCCATCTGCTCCGGGGTATGGACCTTGGAGCCGGTTTCGTCCCGATAGTCCTGCGCAAAGGTGAGCCACAGGTCTGCGTTGGCCTGGGCCAGCGGGGTGTCGGTCGGACCGGGGCAAATGGCGTTGATGCGGATCCCCTTCTTCAAAAGGGGATAGGCCTGGGTCGCCACGTAGGCATTGATGGCCTTCTTGCTAAAGCCGTAATGGATGATGCCGTCGGCCTCGTGCGCCGATACCCAATCTTGGGCCGCCGCATAGTCGGGCGTGGCCAGAAACTCCAGCAGTCGCGGCAGATCGTTTTCCCACCCCATGCCGGCGACTGAGGAGATCAAACAGATCGCCGAGCCCGACGAGAGCAGGTTGTTGTCAAGCAGTCGCTTGATGAGATGGCGATGGCCGATGAAGTTGATCCTCATAAGGTCTGGACCATCTGCGACGCCGGCGGCAGAGAACACTGCGTGTACCGGTCCGCCGATCTGATCAATCGCCGAGTTGATTGAAGCGGGGTCGCGCAGATCCACGTTTATTGCGTGCGCGACGTCGTAGCGCACCGGCGCGTAATCCATCGCGACAACTTCGGCGCCGAGTTCTGCCGCTGTCTTGGCCGCGGCGGCGCCCATGCCCGTCGCGCCACCGACAACGAGCGCTCGCTTGCCGTCGTATCGGAAGCGGTCGATTGCAGTCATGATGCTCCCTCCTCGGACCGCCTGGCCTGCATCTCTGGAGAAGAACATATAGTTGATCTCAACACCGACCAATCGGGGGAGGCGGACTTGCTATGCACGGCGGCGCACCGCGGGACGGTGTCTCTCAAGGATTGGCGACGCGCGCTCTCTAGGCTGCGGTCGTGCCCGGTGCGCCTCGACAGCGATCGGGCCGCGGAAGTGATTGCGCAGAGATCTGATCTATGGTGATGAGACTGTCGAAGGAGGTTTCGCCAAAGTGCAGACTTTCGTGCGGGCATGCCGTACTATTCGGTTGGAGAAATAGTCGCCATAGGCGACTATTTCTATGAATGTCCTATGAATGGCTATCATCGGCGATAGCCGTTGGCCGTGTGACTACTGGATCCGCTTTGCGGGCTGCTGGGTTGGGGTTGTGATGATTCTGGATTTTTCGTGGTTGCCGCCGGAGATTAACTCGGCGCGGATTTTTGGTGGTGCGGGGTCGAGCCCGCTGTTCGTGGCGGCGGCGGCCTGGGACGGGTTGGCGGCGGATTTGGCAGGTTCGGCGACGTCGTTTCAGTCGGTGCTGAGCGGGTTGGCCAATGGCCCGTGGTCGGGTCCGGCGTCGGTGTCGATGGCGGCTGCGGCGGCACCGTATGTGGCGTGGTTGAGCGCTGCGGCGGGCCAGGCGGAGTTGTCGGCGGGCCAGGCGCGTGCGGCGGCGCTGGCGTTTGATGCGGCATTGGCCGCGACGGTGCATCCAGCGGCGGTGGCGGCCAACCGCACGGCGTTGATGTCGTTGGTGGCGACGAATTTCTTGGGTCAGAACACGCCGCTGATCGCGGCGACCGAGTTCGACTATGTGGAGATGTGGGCTCAGGACGTGGCCGCGATGGTGGGCTATGACGCGGGGGCGACGTCGGTGGCCGCGGCGTTGACGCCCTTTGGTGTGCCGCCGCTGGAGTTGGCGGGGTTGGGCGCTATTGGTGGGCAGGTCGCCGCTATTGGTGCGCAGGTGAATGGTCAGCTTGCCGGGATGGCCACGGCGGCGACGGGGGCGTTGTCGCCGGTGGTTCAGGGCGCGGCCGAGAGTTTGCCGGCGATGGCCTCGGCGGTGCCGGTGGAGACGGTGTTGGGGGCCTCGCAGGCGGTGGCGATGCCGGCCAGCATGCTTATTGGGCCGTTGATGCAGTTGGGGCAGACAGGCGCGACTGCGGGGACATTTGGGGCTGAGGCTGGCGGGTTGGCCGCCGCTGATGGTGCGTTGTTGGCCGGTGATGTTGCTCCGTTGGAGGGCCTGGGCGGTGCCGGGGCTTTGGGTTCGGGGATGGCCGGCGAATTGGGTAAGGCGCGGTTGGTGGGTGCGATGTCGGTGCCGCCGACGTGGGAGGGGTCGGTGCCCAAAGGGATCACCAGTTCGGCGGTGTCGGGGCTGGGTGCGATGCCGAATACGGCCGAGATGGCCGCGGCGGGTGGTCGCCCGATGGGGATGATGCCGATGCCCATGGGTATGGGTGGTGCTGGGGCTGGGGCGCCCGGCGGGATGTTGGGCCGTGGTGGGGCCAATCCGAATGTGGTGACCGCACGGCCCAGTGTGATCCCCCGGACCGGCATCGGATAGCGGCCCTAGCCAGAAGTGGCTGGGTCAGCCGCTGACGACATCTCTAAAATCCGGCGCTGTCAGCCCTTGACCGTGGCTAGTCCTACTTTGCCGGCTTTGTCAATGAGGGTGCGCCGGTAGTCGCTGCGGGGGCGGCGCTCCGCGGGGTTATAGGCCGGTCGGTCGTGGTTGTCGGTGGGTTGTGGGATGTTCACCAGTTATGAGTCTGCACGGCACGTTGAACTTCAGCGACCATAATTTCCCTCGACCGAAGGTCCGGCTCGGCTGCGTTTATCTGCCACAGTTCGGCCCTGAAAGGCTGGCTGCCACGGCTCGTGTTGCCGACGAAGCCGCGCTAGACGAGCTGTGGCTGTGGGAAGACTGCTTCCTATCCGGTGGTATCTCTGCTGCAGCCATTGCGCTATCTCACAGCGCTCGGCTCACCGTAGGGATCGGTGTGCTACCGGTACCCATGCGCAACGTAGCCCTCACCGCGATGGAGATCGCCACGCTGGATCGCGCCTTCCCTGGCCGGGTTCGGATTGGAGTTGGCCACGGCGTTCAGGATTGGATGGGCCAGATCGGTGGAAAGGTCAGCTCGCCGATGACCTTGCTACGCGAGTACGTCACCTGCTTGACTGCGCTGCTGGACGGAGAGGTTGTCTCTTACCACGGCCAATATATGTCCCTGAGTGATGTCCGCCTGGCGTGGCCTCCTGAAGGTGACGTTGACTTGCTCGTGGCCGCCAAAGGCCCCCTGACACTTCAACTCAGCGGAGAACTGGCCACCGGAACTGTCCTTGCAGATGGCACAGCGCCTGATGCGGTGCGCGCCGCGATCGGTCACATTGACCGGGGCCGAGCCAACCAATCTGCGATCAAGTCGCATTCGATCGTCACCTACGTGTTGTGCGCCACCGATCCGGATGCACGAACGGGTGTCGATGACGAAATCCTGGACTCGGGATTTGATGATCTCGCTCAAATCACCGCACCTGATGATGCCCCGGCTATAGCCGACGCTGCTCAGCGTTGGATCGACGCCGGAACAGACACCCTGGTCTTGCAACCCGCCGCCAACGTCGACATCGAGGACTTCGTCAGGTTCGTCGGTGCCCAGGTGCAACCACTGCTCCATCAAGTGCAATGAGCTGAGTGTGTCTCCTCGGTGTGCTGGGATCGACCTCGCGAACGCAACTCGGCCACGACCCCAGAGTTGGCGCAACGACGAGTCGCGAGTCAATGAGGAGGCGTTTCAGGCCTGGCCCCGTGCCCGTTGCGGTTCTAGTTGTTGAAACCGGATTGGTTGTCGCCGGAGTTGTCGAATCCCGAGCTGTTGTCGCCCGAGTTCTGCACGCCCGAGCTGCCGTTGCCAGAGTTGTCCAACCCCGTGTTGGAGCTGCCGCCGTTGAAGATGCCGGTGTTGTTGGTGCCGGAGTTGAGGAAGCCGACGTTGGTGTCGTCACCGAAGTTGCGCAGGCCCGAGTGGCCGATGGCCCCGCCGCCGGTGTTGGCGTTCTGGAATCCGGAGTTGCCATCACCGGAGTTGAAGAAGCCCGAGTTGCCGGTGCCGGTGTGCCCGAAGCCCGAGTTCGGCCCGACTTGATCGACGGTGCTGCCGATATTGGTGTTCAGATCACCGGAGTTGAGCAGGCCGGTGTTGGTGCTACCGGAGTTGGCCCACCCGGTGTTGGTGTCGCCGGAGTTGAGGTCGCCGGTGTTCAGGGAGCCTGAGTTGAAGCTGCCGGTGTTGGTGCTGCCGGCGTTGCCGAAGCCCAGGTTGAAGCTGCCGGCGTTGCCGTTGCCCATGTTCGAGCTGCCAGCGTTCCAGTGGCCGAAGTTGATGCTGCCGGCGTTGCCGTAGCCGGTGTTCGTGCTGCCGGCGTTCCAGAAACCGGTGTTGGTGGCGCCGGCGTTGCCGAAGCCGGTGTTGCCGTCGCCGGAGTTGAAGAAGCCGACGTTGTTGCTGCCGGAGTTGAAGAAACCGATGTTGTTGTCTCCGGAGTTGCCGAAGCCCATGTTGCCGATACCGGTGTTCAGTGCGCCGATGCCGATCTGGTTGTCGCCGGTGAGCCCGAAGCCGATGTTGTTGTTGCCGTTGTTGGCAAAGCCCAGGTTGAAGTCGCCGAGGTTGCCGAAGCCGATGTTGGTGCTGCCGTTGTTTCCAAAGCCGATGTTGAAGGAACCGAGGTTGCCTTTGCCGATGTTGGAGCTCCCCAGGTTGCCGCTACCCCAGTTGAAGCTGCCGAGGTTGCCGAAGCCGTAGTTGCCGTCGCCGGCATTGCCGCTACCGAGGTTGAGGTCGCCGATGTTGCCCCAACCGAAGTTGGTGCTGCCTTCGTTGCCGCTGCCCCAGTTGAAGAACCCAATGTTTCCGCTGCCCCAGTTGGCGTTGCCGGTGTTGCCGCTGCCGTGGTTTGCGTTGCCGATGTTTCCGAGGCCGTGGTTGAAGGAGCCGATGTTTCCGCTGCCCAGGTTGTACTCGCCGATGTTGCCGATGCCCACGTTGAAGACCGGAACGTCGATCGCGGGCAGGGCCGCGGCGAGCGCGGCAGCCGTTGTGGTGAGCTGGGTTCCCACGCTGGCCGCGGTCGCAAACAAGATAGTGGACAAGTCGAAGAATCCCGACTGCATATCACCGGTATTGAAGAACCCCGAGCTCTCGGTACCCAAGTTGGCCACACCCGAGTTGGCGCCGGTGAATGCACCGCCGGAGGTTGAGTTCGCCACACCGGCATTCCCGGAGCCGGTGTTGAACAAGCCTGTATTCAGCCCGTCGCCCGAGTTGCTGATGCCCACATTTCCTTCGCCCAAGTTGAGCAGACCTGCGCTGCCGAGAGCGAGGCCCCCGCCGTTGGTGTTCTCGAAGCCCGAGTTACCGACGCCGGAATTGTTGAAGCCCGAGTTACCGGTGCCGGTGTTACCGAAGCCCGAGTTAGCCACCGCTTGGTTGTCCGGGCTGCCGATACCGGTGTTCAAGTCACCCGCATTGAACAGACCGGTGTTGGTGTCGCCCGAGTTGGCCCACCCGGTGTTGGTCGAGCCCGAGTTGAAGTCGCCGGTGTTGGTGGAGCCCGAGTTGAAGCTGCCCATATTGAAGCCACCGGAGTTTCCGAAGCCGACGTTGTTGCCGCCGGCGTTGCCGCCTCCCATGTTCTGCAAGCCGGAGTTACCGAAGCCGAAGTTGACGCTGCCCGAGTTACCGAAGCCGGTATTGGTCGAGCCCGCGTTCCCGAAGCCGGTGTTGATGTTGCCGGCGTTGTCGTGGCCGAAGTTGCCGTCTCCGGAGTTGAAGAAGCCGATGTTGTTGTTACCGGAGTTGAAGAAGCCGATGTTGCCATCTCCGGAGTTGCCGAAGCCGAAGTTGCCCATCCCGGAGTTCAGTGCGCCGATGCCGACCAAGTTGTCGCCGGTGAGCCCAAAGCCGATGTTGTTGGTGCCGTTGTTGCCAAAGCCCAGGTTGAAGGTGCCGAGGTTGCCGAAGCCGATGTTGTTGCTGCCCAAGTTTCCGTGACCCCAGTTGAACGAGCCGAGGTTGCCACCGCCCCAGTTGGCGCTGCCGGAGTTGCCGCTGCCGAAGTTCCCACTACCGATGTTGCCGAAACCGAAGTTGCTATCTCCGACGTTGCCGCTACCCAGGTTGAGGCTGCCGAAGTTTCCCCAGCCGAAGTTGCTGTTGCCGATGTTGCCGCTGCCGAGGTTGAAGAAACCGAAGTTTCCGCTGCCCAGGTTGGCCTGGCCCATGTTCCCGCTACCCAGGTTGGAGTTGCCGATATTCCCGGAGCCGAGGTTGTAGTCGCCGGTGTTGCCGCTGCCCAGGTTGAAGTTGCCGATATTGCCGATGCTGAGCAGGTTGCCCATGCCGATGTTGCCGATTCCCAACGCGGGGATCGCCAACGCAGCCGGGCTAGACGCCGCCGAAGCCATAGCGGCGGCCACGGGCGCACCCGCTCCCGCGGCCACCGAGCGCAACGCAGCCACGGGCGCCGCGGCCATCGCCGACGCGCCAGCGCCCATTGAGCGCACCGCCGCTATCGGCGCGGCGGCCGCCGCTGATACGCCAGCGCCCACTGAGCGCACCGCCGCTACCGGGGCAGCAGCCACTGTCGATACGCCAGCGCCCACCGAGCCGACCGTCGCCGCCGGGGCGCCGGCCATCGCGGATACGCCAGCGCCCACCGAGCTCGCCACCGTGCCGGGCAGCGCACCCAAGGCCTGCTGCCAGGGTGCGAGCTGGGCGGCCACCGCGGATGCCCCGCTGTGATAGCCCACCATGGCCACGACATCTTGAGCCCACAACTGCTCGTAGGCGGCCTCGGTGGCAGCGATGGCGGGAGCGTTTTGGCCAAACAAGTTCGACAGCACCAGCGACACCAACTGGTTGCGGTTGGCTGACACCAATAGTGGATGCGCCGTGGCAGCGCGCGCGGCCTCAAACACCGCCGCGGCCGCCTGGGCCTGTTGCGCGGCGCCGAGAGCCCGCGCGGCGGCGGCGCCCAGCCAGGTGGCATATGGGGCTGCCGCGGCCGCCATCGCCGCCGCCGCTGGACCCTGCCATGCCTCAGCGGCCAAATCCGCTGTGACGGATGAAAATGCGGTTGCCGCTTCCCCCAACTCGGCGGCGAGTCCGTCCCAGGCGGCCGCGGCGGCCAGCGTTGGGGCTGACCCGGCACCGGCAAAGATTCGTGCCGAATTGATCTCAGGAGGCAACACCATAAAGTTCATCACGCCATCCCTTCATAGCCATCTTGAGGCTGATCTTGGCGCTGATCTTGACCACAGGGCCGTCACCGCGGCTCATGGTGCCTCCCGTCAACAACACAGGATCCGATCCCGCCACCATTCACAGAACTTGGCAACAAAAACACTACGAGGGTCGTGCGCCGGTATCAGCGTTTTCACCAAAGCGCTCGATCTTTTCTGCCGCACCCCTGGTCGCCGGTCCGGACGAGGACTCCTCGGAACCGGACAGTCCTAGTTGTTGAAACCGGATTGGTTGTCGCCGGAGTTGTCGAATCCCGAGCTGTTGTCGCCCGAGTTCTGCACGCCCGAGCTGCCGTTGCCGGAGTTGTCCAACCCCGTGTTGGAGCTGCCGCCGTTGAAGATGCCGGTGTTGTTGGTGCCGGAGTTGAGGAAGCCGACGTTGGTGTCGTCGCCGAAGTTGCGCAGGCCCGAGTGGCCGGTGGCCCCGCCGCCGGTGTTGGCGTTTTCGAACCCGGAGTTGCCGTCGCCGGAGTTGAAGAAGCCCGAGTTGCCGGTGCCGGTGTGCCCGAAGCCCGAGTTCGGCCCGATCTGATTTACCGAGCTGCCGATTCCGGTGTTGAGGTCCCCGGAGTTGAGCAAGCCGGTGTTGGTGTCGCCGGAGTTGGCCCACCCGGTGTTGGTGTCGCCCGAGTTGAAGTCGCCGGTGTTGAGGGAGCCCGAGTTGAAGCTGCCGGTGTTGGTGCTGCCCGAATTGCCCAACCCGAGGTTGAAGCCGCCGGCGTTGCCGTTGCCCATGTTCGAGCTGCCGGCGTTCCAGTGGCCGAAGTTGATGCTGCCGGCGTTGCCGTAGCCGGTGTTCGTGGCACCGGCGTTGAAGAATCCGGTGTTGGTGGCGCCGGCGTTGCCGAAGCCGGTGTTGCCGTCGCCGGAGTTGAAGAAGCCGACGTTGTTGCTGCCGGAGTTGAAGAAACCGATGTTGTTGTCTCCGGAGTTGCCGAAGCCCATGTTGCCGATACCGGTGTTCAGTGCGCCGATGCCGATCATGTTGTCGCCGGTGAGCCCGAAGCCGATGTTGTTGTTGCCGTTGTTGGCAAAGCCCAGGTTGAAGTCGCCGAGGTTGCCGAAGCCGATGTTGGTGCTGCCGTTGTTTCCAAAGCCGATGTTGAAGGAACCGAGGTTGCCTTTGCCGATGTTGGAGCTACCCAGGTTGCCGCTACCCCAGTTGAGGCTGCCGAGGTTGCCGAAGCCGAAGTTGCTGTCGCCGGCATTCCCGCTGCCGAGGTTGAAGTGGCCGTTGTTTCCGAAGCCGAAGTTGATGTCGCCGATATTGCCGCCGCCGAAGTTGAAGAAGCCCTGGTTGCCCGAGCCCAGGTTCGTGTTGCCGATATTTCCGCTGCTGAAGTTGAAGAAGCCCTCGTTTCCGCTGCCCAGGTTCGCGTTGCCGATATTTCCGCTACCGAGGTTGGCATTGCCGATATTGCCAAGACCCAAGTTCCACGCGCCCGTATTTCCCAAGCCGGTGTCCAGGGCGGGTACCACGAGTCCCGGCAGTGCGATCACCGGTACGGCGGGCACGCTGGCCACCGCCGCAAACAAAATGTTGGAGATATCAAAGAAACCCGACTGGTTATCACCGGTGTTGAAGCCCCCCGAGCTGTTCTCGCCGGAGTTATAGAATCCCGACGTTGCCGGGAAGCCGCCGCTGCCAGAGTTCGCGAGGCCGGTGTTGAACGTTCCCGTGTTGGAGATGCCTACGAGTTGGGAGCCCGCGTTATTGATACCGGAGTTGTTTGACCCCGAATTAAGCAGACCGGTGTTTTCCGTGCCAGCATTGAATAGACCCGAGATTGCGGCGCCGGTGTTTCGCACGCCGGAGTTACTGAACAGAGCGCCGGTGCCGACGTTCTGGAAGCCGGAGTTACCGAAGGCAGCGCCCTGGTTCGTGTTCTCGAACCCGGAATTATTGTCACCCGAGTTGTTGAAACCCGAGTTACCGGTGCCGGTGTTGCCGAAGCCCGAGTTGGCAACCGCCTGCGTGTCCGGGCTGCCGATGCCGGTGTTCAGGTCACCCGAGTTGAACAGACCGGTGTTGGTGTTGCCCGAATTGAAGAATCCCGTGTTGGTGTCCGCCGAGTTGAATAGGCCCGTATTGAACCCCCCCGAGTTGAATAGGCCCGTATTGAACTCGCCCGAGTTGAACAGGCCCGTGTTGCGCTGGCCCGAGTTGAAGTCGCCCGTGTTCTCGAAGCCCGAGTTAAAGTCGCCCACGTTGAAGTTGCCCGCGTTCCCGGAGCCCATGTTTTGGACGCCGGCATTCCCGGAGCCCATATTCTGGTCACCCGCGTTCCCGAAACCGAAGTTGCTCAAGCCCGCGTTCCCGATGCCGGTGTTGGTCAAGCCCGCGTTCCAGAATCCGGTGTTGGTGCTACCGGAGTTCGAGAAGCCGAAGTTGCCGTCCCCCGAGTTGAAGAAGCCGATGTTGTTGCTGCCGGAGTTGAAGAATCCGATGTTGTTGTCCCCGGAGTTGCCGAAACCGAAGTTCCCCATCCCGGAATTGAGCGCGCCGATGCCCACCAGGTTGTCGCCGGTGAGCCCGAAGCCGATGTTGTTGTTGCCGTTGTTCCCAAATCCCAGGTTTGCATTGCCGAGGTTCCCAAACCCCAGGTTGTTGTTGCCGAGGTTCCCGAACCCGATATTGCCGTCGCCGTTGTTGCCGCTGCCCAGATTGAACAAGCCCTGGCTTCCGCCGCCGAAGTTGCGGTCGCCGGCGTTTCCGAAACCGAAGTTGAGCGTGCCGTCGTTTCCGAAGCCGAAGTTGCTGCCGCCGCGGTTTCCGAAACCGAAGTTACCGTCATTCAGGTTCCCGAAGCCGAAGTTGCTGTTGCCGCTGTTTCCGCCACCCAGGTTGAGATTGCCGAAGTTCCCGCTGCCCAGGGTCGAGCTACCAATGTTGCCGCTGCCGAGGTTGAAGAAGCCGAAGTTTCCGCTGCCCAGGTTGGCCTGGCCCATGTTCCCGCTGCCCAGGTTGGCGTTGCCGTTGTTGCCGCTGCCCAGGTTGAAGTCGCCGATATTGCCGCTGCCCAGGTTGAAGTTGCCGATATTGCCGATGCTGAACACGTTGCCCATACCGATGTTGCCGATACCCAACGCGGGGATCGCCAGCGCGGCTGGGCTCGAGGCCGCCGCCGCCCCCGATGATAGGGCCGCGGCCACCGGCGCACCCGCGCCCGCGACCACGGAGCGCAGGGCCGCGGCGGGAGCCGCCGCCACTGCCGATGCGTTCGCGGCGACCGAGCCGGGCAGGGCTCGTAATGCCTGCTGCCAGGGTGCGAGCTGGCCGGCCACCGCGGATGCCCCGCTGTGATAGCCCACCATGGCCGCGACATCTTGAGCCCACAACTGCTCGTAGGCGGCCTCCGTCGCGGCGATGGCGGGAGCGTTTTGGCCAAACAAGTTCGACAGCACCAGCGACACCAACTGGTTGCGGTTGGCTGACACCAACAGTGGATGCGCCATGGCCGCTCGGGCGGCCTCAAACACCGCCGCGGCCGCCTGGGCCTGTTGCGCGGCGCCGAGAGCCCGCGCGGCGGCGGCGCCCAGCCAGGTCGCATACGGGGCTGCCGCGGCCGCCATCGCCGCCGCCGCTGGACCCTGCCATGCCTCAGCGGCCACATCCACTGTGACCGATGAAAATGCGGTTGCCGCTTCCCCCAACTCGGCGGCGAGTCCGTCCCAGGCGGCCGCGGCGGCCAGCGTTGGGGCTGACCCGGCACCGGCAAAGATTCGTGCCGAATTGATCTCAGGAGGCAACACCATGAAATTCATCGCGCATCCCTTACAAGTTGAGCAACACAGGTCCGATCCCGCCACAACTCACAAACCTTGGCAACAAAAACACTACGAGGCTCACGCGCCGGTATTGGCGTTTTCACCAAAGCGCTCGGCCACCCCGGCGCGTCCGGGGCGCAGTCGGTGACTACACTGCTAAACCACAAGCCGGCCTACACCACATGCGCGACAAGGGAATTCGTCCTGGCGTGCCGACCATGTGGGAAGGGCCGGTCCGGCCGATGCCCTCCTGGAGGTGCTGTGACAAACGTCGATGATCAGCAGGCGGCTCTACTGGAGCTCCGTGGCAACGTCATGATCATTACGATCAATCGGCCCGAGGCCCGTAATGCGGTCAACGGTGCGGTCAGCATCGCGGTCGGGGACGCCCTTGAAGAAGCGCACCAAAACCCCGACGTACGCGCTGTGGTGATCACTGGCGCCGGTGACAAGTCGTTTTGTGCCGGGGCCGATCTCAAGGCCATCGCGCGTCGCGAGAACCTGTACCACCCCGACCACGGGGAATGGGGATTCGCGGGATACGTGCACCATTTCATAGATAAGCCGACCATCGCCGCGGTCAACGGCACCGCGCTTGGCGGTGGGACCGAGCTGGCTCTGGCCAGTGATCTGGTGGTGGCCGACGAGCGCGCCACGTTCGGGCTGCCGGAAGTCAAACGAGGGCTGATCGCCGCGGCGGGCGGTGTTTTCCGGATCGTGAACCAATTGCCGCGGAAAGTGGCGATGGAGCTGCTGTTGACAGGCGAGCCGCTCACCGCATCCCAAGCGTGCCAGTGGGGCTTGATCAACCAGGTCGTCAGCGACGGTTCGGTTGTAGACGCGGCTCTGGCGTTGGCGGCGCGGGTGACGGTCAACGCACCGTTGTCCGTTCAGGCCAGCAAACGCATCGCCTACGGGGTCGATGATGGCATCGTCACCGACGAAGAAGTGGGTTGGGAGCGCACTATGCGCGAGATGCGCACCTTGATCAGATCCGAAGATGCCAGGGAGGGGCCGTTGGCGTTCGCCGAGAAGCGGGATCCGGTCTGGAAAGCCCGTTAGGACGCCAGGACATTCACTGCCCGTTGAAACACGGCCGGGAGGAGCGCGGCTGCCGGCACGATGGCCCGTCGGGTCACACGCGGCGTGCTGGCCAGGACCAGCCCGCGGGTAATCAGTCGGTAGTCGCGGGTAACCCGGCGCCATGCCGCCTCATAGGAAGTCGGCGCATCGTCGACGATGGCGCGGACCGCCGCCGCGGCTTGCTTCACGGCCAGGCTGATGCCCTCGCCGGTCAGTGCGTCCTCGTATCCCGCCGCGTCGCCAACCAAAAGCACCCGTCCCGCGACGCGTCGGGTGACCACCTGCCGTAGCGGGCCGCAACCACGCGCCCGGCTGCGGCTGGCACCATCCAGGCGCTCCGCAAGCCACGGGAACCAGTCGAGTTCCGGTCGCTGCCGGGACAGAATCGCGACGCCGACCAGGTCAGGCTCCACCGGCGTCACGTACGCCTCACCCCACCGCGACCAATGAACCTCGACGAATTCCGACCACGCCGGAACGTGATAGTGCCAGCGCAGGCCGTGACGTCGAGGGGTGCCGGCGGTCGCTGTGATCCCGACGCTGCGCCGAACGGCCGAGTGCAGTCCATCGGCTGCTACCAACCACTTTGCGCGCACCCCGGCGGCCGCTACGCCGTGGGCGTCTTGAGTAACACTGCTCACTCGTGCCTGGATCCACTCAGTGTCCTGCTCCTTGGCCCGCGCCGCGAGCGCGGCGTGCAGCGTGGTGCGCCGCACGCCGCGGCCTGGCCCGCTGCGGAACAAACCCTCGGCCCTTCGGCGTTGGCTCACGTACGCGATGCCCCGAAACGGCATACCGGCCGGGTCCACGCCGAGCGCGGTCAATTCCGACAGCCCGCCGGGCATGAGGCCCTCGCCGCATGCCTTGTCAATGGGGTTGTCCCGAGGTTCGGCGACGATCACAGAAAGTCCCTGCTGGCGCGCGTGTAAGGCGGTGGCGAGGCCTGCGGGGCCGCCGCCGACGATCAGCAGGTCGGTGTCGTATGCCATGAGCGCCGCTCCTCCTCATCGCTTCGTCTCCCGCAGGCGGGCGGTACCCCCACTGCATCGTTGCTGGCGCACGTCGTCATGCGTGGCCCAGAACCGAATTTTCTACCCGCAAGCGCACGGTCAGCAACAGCGCATTGGCCAGGGTGAAAGCGAGCGCGGTCAGCCACGCCGTGTGCACCAGCGGCAGCGCGAACCCTTCGGCCACCACCGCAACATAGTTCGGGTGATGCATCCAACGATAGGGACCCCGGTGAACTAGTGGGGTATGCGGCACGACGATAACCCGGGTGTTCCAGTGTGAGCCCAGCGACTTGACACACCACCAGCGCAGGCCCTGGCTTCCTGCTACCACCGCGAGCATCGGCCAGCCCAGCCACGGCAGGAACGGTCGATGCAGCGCCCATGGTTCGACCAGACAGCCCAGCAGCAGCGCCGTGTGCAACACAACCATTACCGGGTAGTGCTGCCGGCCAAACTCCTTGCCGCCCTGGGCGAAAGACCACCGCGCATTGCGCCGCGCCACTACCAGTTCCGCCAAGCGTTCGATGGCGACCGCTAGGACCAGCAGGTAGTACCAGCGCTCTACCACTGGAGCAGCACCAGCTCCGAGCAGAAGGCTGGCCCCATTGCGATCATCAGCCCAATCGAACCAGCCTGCGGCGGATCGGCCATATTGGCTCGAAGGACATCCAGGACTGACACCGATGACAGGTTCCCGTTGTCGCGCAGGGAGTTTCGCGTGTGGTCCAGCGCGTTCACGGGTAGGTCCAACACGTTCTCGACGGTCTCGATCACGCGGGGCCCACCAGGGTGACACACCCACGTTGTCACGTCCTGCGTGGTCAGCCCATAGTCGGCCAGAAACTGGCGGACGTCCTCGCCGAGGTATTTCTCAGTGACGGTCGCGACATCGACCGACAAGACGATCCGAAAGCCGTCGCTGCCGATCCTCCAGCCCATCACTTCTTCGGTGTCGGGGTAGATCCGGCTGCGGGTGGCGAGCACACGCGGCCCTGTGTTGCCCGGTGCGGCGAGGGAGCCGCCCTTGGTGATCACCGCGGCTGCGCCGTCGCCAAAGAGGCTCGTGGCAACCAAGTTGGCCACCGAATTGTCTTGGCGCTGAATGGTCAGTGAGCACAATTCAACCGCGAGCAGCGCTGCGACCTGGTCCGGAAACGCTCGCAGGTAGTCGTGCATGCGCGCCACGCCGGCGGCGCCGGCCACGCATCCCAGCCCGAACAGCGGGACCCGTTTGACGTCCTCACGCAGCCCGACGCGGGCCGCCAATCGCGCTTCCAATGTGGGTACGGAGAGTCCGGTCACCGTCGTCGAAAAGATGATGTCGACCTCCGACGGTTTGACCTCGGCGTTATCGAGTGCCGCCAGCAGCGCTTGCTCGCCCAAGTCGAGGGCAACATCGACGAAGGCGTCGTTTGCCTCGGTGAAGCCGCTGAGCTTCCCGTAGCGCGAGAGCGGCAGTGCCGTGTGGCGCGCCTCGACGCCGCTGCTGAGCGCGAACCGTCGAAACTCCGGGCCGGCGAAATCGGTGAGCGCCCCAATAGCTTCTTCTTGGCGATAGCGGTGCGGTGGGAATTGCACGGCCACGCCCGCTACCGCGGGGTTTGCCGGCCTGCTTGCTGACTGAGTGGCCCTCGGTGTCTGAACACCGAGGCACATGGTTCTGCCGCCTGTGATCCTATCCATGTAGGAAGTTACGTTAGTGCAACCGTTTAGGTTCAGCGTCAGGTCACACTCCTTGGCGGGACGCCATCTCACCCGAGGTAGATCAGGCGTGGCAATCGGACTCCGGGATCCACCTTCCGCAATCCGGTGCAGATCGTCCCCGGGCACGCTCACCGCTGCTTCAGGAACTAGCCTGGATCCCCAGACCACTCTGAGCCCGAAAGCCTGCCACGTATGAGCCAGTCCACCTCGCCTTACCACAGCAGCATGCTCGACGAGCTGCGCCACGCAATCACCAATGTCGCTGTGCCACATCATGAAGCGCCCTCGGTGGTGTTGCGGCGACGGGTGGTCGTCTGCATCGTGCTGGCGATTGGCGCTGTGGTGATGGGGCTGGCCATGAGCAGGCGCCCCGGCGAGTCGACCTTCTACTGGCTGACGCTGGCTCTGGCGGCGGTGTGGACCCTCGGGGCGCTCGCTTCCGGGCCGTTGCATCTGGGTGGTATCCATTGGCGCGGTCGTAACCAGCGTCCGGTCATCACTGGCACCACCGTCGGTCTGCTCCTCGGAGGTGTCTTTGTGGTGGGCGGATTGGTGGCCAGGGAAATTCCAGCGGCTTCAGCATTGGTGATCCGGGTGCTGCAATTTGCGAGTCACGGACCGGTGTTACTGGTGCTGACAATCGCATTAGTCAACGGCATCGCCGAAGAGATGTTCTTCCGCGGTGCGGTGTACACCGCCTTGGGGGGGTTCTATCCGGTCACCGTTTCGACCATCGTCTACATCGGTGCCATCATGGCCAGCGCCAACCTGATACTGGGATTCGCCGCGATCATCCTCGGCACCGTATGTGCGTGGGAGCGGCGCTCGACAGGCGGCGTGTTGGCCCCGATACTGACCCATCTGATGTTTAGCCTGGTCGTGATCCTCGCGCTGCCACCGTTGTTCGGCGTCTGACCACCGCGCCGCGAACCGCCGGCTATCGGGCCGACGCGATGATGTCGCGTGCTAGTGCGCGCAGCGCGGCGGCGTAGAGCGGCCGCGTTATCAGCCAGTACACCCGGCCCGGCAGGCCGCGCGGAAAGACGATCGCCCGTTGCATGTAACCGCTGTCCAGCTCGTGTTGTGGTGCGACAGCGAACTCCAGCCACGCTGGTCCTGGTGACCGTGTCCGAGCCCGCAGCCGCAGCACACCCAAAGTGCGCTCGGCCACGCTCCACCGCTGGCCGCGGCGCCGCGGTGCGAGCACTACCGAGTACCACCTGGTGGTATTGGCGACGTCCTCCGCCGCCTTCCACACTTGCTCGGGTTGCGCGCTGGTCGCGACGGTGCGCACATCGGTGTACACAATTTCGCCGGCCCAGTCCGGATCGCTGGGCACTGGCTCGGCGGGCTCCGACAGCAAGGACGCCCAGGTCGCATCGGGAAGCCCCTGCGCGGCCCGGTTGAGTGCTAACGCGACCGCGCGGCGATACCCGGTGAGACCACCTGGCGGCGGCTCGATGATGGTGTCGATATCGGTGTTGCGCATCACCGCGTCACACTCCAGCGATTCGATCAGCGGCCGCGCCAGACCCGGGGGGATCGGAGTCACCGTTCCAATCCACAAGCTGGCTATGGTCGGCGTCAGAAACGGCAGCACGATCAAGTAGCGGCGATGCAGGCCCGCAGCCTCGGCATAGAGCTGCATCATGTCGCCGTACTCCAACACGTCGGGGCCGCCGATGTCCCATGTTCGCGAACAAGGCACTGTAGCCGTGGCCGCAGCCACCAAGTAGTGCAACGCGTCGCGAATTGCGATGGGTTGTATTCGGTTGTGTACCCACTTCGGCGTGGTCATCACCGGCAATCGGTCAGTGAGGTGTCTGACCATCTCGAACGACGCCGAGCCCGACCCGACGACCACCCCAGCCTGCAGCACCATCGTCTCGATGCCGGAATCGATCAGCGCGTCGCCTACGGCTTTGCGGGACTCGAGGTGCGGCGAGAGCTTGCGGTCTTCCGGATGCAGGCCGCTGAGATACACCACGCGCCGCACCCCGGTGCGACGAGCGGCCGTCACGACGTTGCGCACGGCGCGGGTTTCCTCGGCGGCGAAGTCCTTCGATGTGCCCATCGAGTGCACCAGGTAGTAGACAACGTCCATACCGTCGAAAGCCGCGATCAGTGAGTTGACATCACCCAAGTCACCCCGTGCCAGCTCAGCGCGCTCTCGCCAGGGCACGTTCGCCAGCTTCCTCGGGTCGCGGGCCAGCGCGCGAACGCGGTGGCCTTCGTCGAGCAGTCGTGGCACCAGCCGGGCACCTATGTAACCGGTGGCGCCAGACACGAGGCAGCTAACCTGTTTTGCCGACATCGGGTCTCCGTTCTGCCCGCAGATGTTACTGATTCGGATCAACCGGCAGTAAGGACGGCTGGCTCACACCAGGGTGAGTAACCCCCGCCGCTCACAGTGACATCAACACCTTCGACCGGTGTCAGACTGGCGGCCTGGGAGGATGCAATCACTGGGTGTTCGATGCGACTAGATCTAGACCGCGACCCACGATGCAATGAAAGGTCGGTACAGATGGCGGGAATCGGCAACGGGCCTCTGAACGGTTTGCGTGTTGTGGAATTGGCCGGCATCGGGCCGGGTCCGCATGCGGCGATGATTCTGGGAGACCTGGGCGCTGACGTGGTGCGCGTCGATCGCCCACGCAAAGGCGGTCGCGGATCGGGTGGCGTCACCAGAGACGCCATGATGCGCAACCGGCGAATCGTCACCGCTGATCTCAAGTCCGAAACAGGGCGCGAGCTTGTGCTCAAACTTGTCGCCCGAGCCGACGTGTTGATCGAGGGTTACCGCCCCGGCGTTACCGAACGGCTCGGCCTGGGACCCGAGGACTGCGCACGGGTCAATGACCGCTTGATCTATGCCCGCATGACTGGATGGGGCCAAGTAGGTCCACGTAGTCAGCAGGCCGGACACGACATCAATTACATCTCGCTGAATGGCATCCTGCATGCCATCGGTCGGGTCAATGAGCGACCCGTCCCACCGCTGAACCTGGTCGGCGACTTCGGTGGCGGCTCGATGTTCCTGTTGGTTGGCATCCTGGCCGCCCTCTGGGAGCGACAGAGCTCGGGAAAGGGGCAGGTTGTTGACGCCGCGATGGTTGACGGGTCCAGCGTGCTGGTGCAGATGATGTGGACGATGCGTGCGAGCGGACTTTGGTCCGACGTCCGCGGCACGAACATGCTCGATGGCGGCGCACCGTACTACGACACCTACGAGTGCGCCGACGGCCGCTATGTCGCGGTCGGCGCGATCGAACCGCAGTTTTATGCGGCCCTGCTGGCTGGGTTGGGGCTCGAGGGTGCCGACTTGCCCCCACAGAACGATGCCGCGCGCTGGCCTGAACTGCGTGCTCTGCTGACCGAGGCGTTCGCCAAACATGACCGCGACCATTGGAGGGAGGTGTTCGCTGATTCCGATGCCTGTGTGACCCCGGTCCTAGCGTTCGGCGAGGTGCATACCGAGCCGCACATCACCGAACGGAACACCTTTTACGACGCGAACGGCGGGTTGCAGCCGATGCCGGCGCCACGGTTTTCCCGCACAGCGCCAAGCGAGCCCCGCCCGGCTGCGCCCGCGACAGATGGCGAAGCAATACTCAACGATTGGGCATAACCTCAGCCAGCCGGACGCTTGGTGGGTGGGGCCCGATCAAGGGGCCTGATCACGAGGAGGAATCGAGTGGAAATCAACGACGCCGTAGCAGTCGTCACCGGTGGGGCGTCAGGGCTGGGCCTGGCCACGACGAAACGGCTGCTGGACGCGGGAGCGCTCGTGGTCGTGCTCGACCTCAAAGGCGGAGACGTGATCGGTGAACTCGGCGATCGCGCGCATTTCGTGAGGGCCGATGTCACCGACGAGGCCGCCGTCACCAGCGCCCTAGACACCGCGGACTCGCTGGGCCCGCTGCGCGTCGTCGTCAATTGCGCTGGCACCGGCAACTCGATTCGCATCCTCGGCCGCGACGGCGTCTTTCCGTTGGCGGCGTTCCAAAAGATCGTGAACATCAATCTGGTTGGCACATTCAACGTGCTGCGGCTAGCGGCTGAGAGGATCGCCAAGACCGAACCTATCGGTGGCAATGGGGAAGAGCGCGGCGTCATTATCAACACCGCATCGGTGGCCGCGTTCGACGGCCAGATCGGCCAGGCCGCCTACTCAGCCTCTAAAGGCGGAGTGGCCGGTCTGACGCTGCCAATCGCCCGTGACCTGGCCAGCCACCGGATCCGGGTAGTCACGATCGCACCCGGGCTGTTCGACACGCCGCTATTGGCTTCATTGCCGGAGGAGGCCAAGGCATCCCTGTGCAAGCAGGTACCGCACCCATCACGGCTGGGCAACCCAGATGAGTATGGGGCGCTGGCAGTGCACATCATCGAAAACCCGATGCTCAACGGCGAGGTCATCCGACTGGACGGCGCCATCCGTATGGCGCCGCGCTAGGCGCGGGCCACCCCAAGACCCCAACCCAAGACCCAAAAAAACCCTCCGCATGGCGGAGGGTTCCATGAAGGAAAAGGATCCGGTAGCGAACGCTACCGACGAAACCAACGACTGACGGCGGGTTCGGCCATAAGTAGCCGCGCAAGCATGCCCATGGTGTGGCTCAGCTTGCGTTAAGCAGTGGGTGCCAGTCGTCCAGCTGCTCCGAGGTCTCGCCTTCTACCAGCATGTCGCCGTGGTAGAGAGCCTCGAAGTCAGCCTTGATGACGTCGGCACTCGAGTCGTCGATCCACATGGCACCGAGCCTATGGGTCTCCATTAAGGAATCCTTGAGTCACAATTCGGAAAACAGTGGCAATTATTACCGACGGGTAGGGTGGCTGCGCATCGACCGCGTAAACATGGCGGTCCCACCTAGCATGCAGCGGGTCGCAACCCTCATGACCAGCAGTGTTGGGAATACCTGCGAGGCGAATCTGAAATCGGGTGAACCATCGGGCTGCCCGCTCTCGTGACTAGGGGCAGGTGTTGTTTAGACACCGTAACTTATCGCCGATTAGTTACCGCGGACATGGTGCCGGCCTTCGTGGTGGGCACCGGCGGCGGAGGGACGCAACATGCTCGACCGGATCGCTCGATTCGCCATCGCGGCGCCACGCCAAATCATCGGGTTAGCGGTCCTGGTCTTCATCGCCGCCGCCGTATTCGGACTCCCGGTCGCAAAGAGCCTGTCCGCGGGCGGCTTCCAGGATCCGGACTCGGAGTCGGCTCAGGCAATCGACGTGTTGACCGAAAAGTTCGGGGAGAGCGGTCAGAAGCTGTTGATCGTGGTCACGGCACCCGCCGGCGTTGACAGTGCACAGGCCCGCGAGGCCGGCACCGACATCGTCAACCAGCTGCAACGGTCGCCGTTGGTGTACAACGTGACGTCACCGTGGAATGGACCAACTGCCGGGGCTCCCGACGCTTCAGCCGATCTGGTCAGCGTCGATGGCAAGTCGGGCTTGATCGTGGTCAACGTCAAAGGCGGCGAGAACAACGCGCAGAAGAACGCCGACACTCTGACCGACGAGATCGTCCACGACCGGGACGGCGTCACTGTTCGTACCGGTGGCTCCGCGATGGAGTACGCCCAGATCAACGAGCAGAACGAAAAGGATCTGCTGACGATGGAGTTGATCGCGATGCCGCTCAGCTTCCTGGTGCTGGTCTGGGTTTTTGGTGGTTTGTTGGCCGCCGGACTGCCCGTCGCTTTGGGCGCGCTGGCCGTGGTCGGATCCATGGCGGTGTTGCGACTCGTCACGTTTGCCACCACAGTGTCGATCTTCGCGCTGAACCTGAGCACCGCTTTGGGCCTGGCGTTGGCTATTGACTACACGCTGCTGATCGTCAGCCGCTATCGCGACGAGGTTGCCGCGGGCAGTGACCGAGACCAGGCGCTGATCCGGACCATGGTCACGTCCGGACGGACGGTGCTGTTCTCCGCGGTCACCGTGGCGCTGTCGATGTCGGTGACGGTGCTGTTCCCGATGTACTTCCTGAAGTCGTTCGCCTATGCCGGTGTCGCCACGGTCGCCTTCGTCGCGACCGCATCGATCGTGATCACCCCGGCCGCGATCACATTGCTGGGTCCTCGTCTGGATGCGTTCGATGTGCGCCGGTTTGGGCGCCGGCTGCTGGGCCGCCCAGAACCCACGCCCAAACCGGTCAACCGGCTGTTCTGGTACCGGTCGAGCAAATTCGTGATGCGCCACTGGCTGCCGGCCGGCGCGGCTGTCGTCACGCTGCTTGTGCTGCTCGGATTGCCATTCTTCTCAGTGAAGTGGGGATTCCCGGACGACCGGGTGCTGCCGCAGTCGGCGTCGTCGCACCAAGTCGGTGACATCCTGCGCACGGACTTCGCGCACGATCCCGCGACGGTCGTGCCCGTCGTCGTGCCTGACGCTCGTGGTCTGAGCTCGGCCGACCTCGAACGCTATGCTGCCGCCCTATCGCGGGTGCGCGACGTGTCCTCGGTGACGGCGCCGACGGGCACGTTCGTGGACGGAATCCGGGTAGGGCCGCCCGCCGGAGCGACCGGGTTCGCTGACGGCAGCGCGTTCCTGAGTGTGAACAGCACCGCGCGATTGTTTTCGCCTGCCTCCGACACCCAGCTCACGCAGCTGCACGAGGTCGCTGGACCCGCCGGCCGATCGGTCGAGATGGCCGGTGTGGCGCAGGTCAACCGCGACAGCGTCGATGCGGTGCTGGACCAGCTTCCGCTGGTCTTGGGCCTGATGGCCGCCATTACGTTCATCTTGCTGTTCCTGCTCACCGGCAGCGTAGTGCTGCCGGTGAAAGCGCTGGCGCTCAATGTCCTCTCGTTGACCGCGGCGTTCGGCGCGCTGGTGTGGATCTTCCAAGACGGCCACCTCGGAGCGCTCGGGACAACGCCGAGCGGGACGCTGGTAGCCAACATGCCGGTGCTGTTGTTCTGTATCGCGTTCGGGTTGTCCATGGACTACGAGGTGTTCCTGGTTTCCAGGATCCGCGAGTACTGGCTGAATTCCGGAGCCGCTCGACCTGCCAGGCCGACCGCAGCCGAAGCCCACGCCGCCAACGACGAGAGTGTGGCACTCGGCGTGGCCCGCACTGGCCGGGTGATCACCGCTGCGGCGTTGGTGATGTCGCTGTCGTTTGCTGCTTTGATCTCCGCCCACGTCTCGTTCATGCGGATGTTCGGTCTCGGCCTGACCATCGCGGTGGCGGCAGATGCCACGCTCGTGCGGATGGTCCTGGTTCCCGCGTTCATGCATGTCATGGGGCGCTGGAACTGGTGGGCGCCTCGGCCCCTGGTATGGCTCCACGACCGCTTCGGCCTCGAGGAGGCTGGCGAGCCGGTGGAGCCGGTGGAGCCGGTTTCGAGCCGCGATCCACAGGCCAGTCGGGCGGACGAGATTCGGTTGCCAAGCGGTGCTGAGCCGGTCCCTGCCGCGGCGGGGCCCATAGGGTAGCGGCCCTGTTGGCCGCCAAAGGGCACCTGCCGTCCGGCGATGCTGGCGCGTTCGCCGACCGGGTGCTAGGCGCGATGCAGCGCAGCCATAGGGTAACGGGGTTGGTTGGCGCCGACGCCACGGCCCGGCAGCTGGCCGACTGGGTGCCGCCCGGCACCCACGAGCGGAACTATGCCCAGCGGCCCAACGGCGACGAGGCGCGTCGGGAGGAACCACGGCTATGAGGTCACGCCCGGCTTCGCCGGCGAAGGTCAACCACCCGTTCTTCGCCAGAATCTGGCCGTTTGTCGCCGCCCACGAGGTCGCACGGGTACGGGCCCTGCGCCAGGAGAATCTGGCGGGCCTGTCGGGGCGCGTGCTGGAGGTGGGCGCGGGGGTCGGGACGAACTTTGGCTACTATCCGCAGTCCGTCGACACGGTCATCGCTACCGAGCCCGAGCCGCGGTTGGCGGCCAGGGCACGCGTGGCCGCGGCCGGCGCGCCGAGTCGCATCGTCGTGACTGACAAGACCGCAGAGGAGTTCAGCGACAGCGAGAAGTTCGACGCGGTCGTCTGCTCGCTGGTGCTGTGCTCCGTCGCGGACCCCGACGCGGTGCTGCGGCGACTGCGTGCACTATTGCGCCCGGGCGGACAGCTGCGGTATCTCGAGCATGTGGCTAGCGCCGGCGTGCGGGGCGTGGCGCAGCGGTTTGTCGACGCGACATTTTGGCCGAAAGTGGCGGGCAACTGCCACACGCATCGCGATACCGAACGCGCGATCGTCGACGCCGGATTCGACGTGGACAGCGCCCGGCGGGAGTGGACCTACCCCGCCTGGGTGCCTTCGCCGGTGTCAGAGCTCGCGCTGGGCCGGGCACGCGCTCGCTAGGTGCTACTTCAGTAGCGCGGGTAGCCGCGCTAGCAACCCGGGCAGGGCTTGGCTGGCCGTCTGGCGAATGCTGATCGTTACGCTCCCGGACAAGGGCGTTGGTTCGGGGTTGACCTCGACGACCGGCGTGCCGCGGGCCAACGCCAGGTCGGGTAGCCCGGCGGCAGGGTAGACGATCGCGGAGGTCCCTACCACGACCATGACGTCGGCGGCTGCTGCCGCTTCGACCGCGGCTTGCCATGGCCCCTGGGGCAGCTGCTCACCGAACCACACGATGTCGGGCCGGATCAAACCACCACAGCCGCAAACCGGTGGCTCCACCTCCAATGCGGGTTCGGGCATCTCGGGAAGTGCCTCCGAATACGGCTCGCCGCAACGGGCGCAACAGAATTCGAATAGGCTGCCGTGCACATGATGCACCTCACTGCTGCCGGCGCGCTCGTGCAGATCGTCGACATTCTGGGTGACGACGCTGACTTCGGCATGGTCTTGCCAGGCGGCGATTGCGCGGTGTCCGTCGTTTGGTTCGACATCGGCCACCAGATAGTGGCGCCACAAGTACCATCCCCACACCCGATGCGGATTGCTCTCCCATCCTTGGGTGCTGGACAACTCGTAGGGGTCAAAACGTGCCCATAGGCCGTTCTTGTCGTCGCGGAACGTCGGTACGCCGCTCTCCGCCGAGATCCCGGCCCCACTAAGCACCGCTACTCGCATCCCACAAACATAGCCGTGCTTGTTGGATACTGAGTATGTGGAGCTGCGAGATTTGTTAAGGGTCGACGTGAAGGCGGGCAAACCGCTGTTCGACCAGCTCAGAACACAGGTCATCGACGGAGTTCGCGCCGGCGCGTTGCCGCCCGGCACTCGGCTCCCGACGGTGCGGGACCTGGCCGGCCAGCTTGGGGTCGCGGCAAATACGGTGGCGCGTGCCTATCGCGAGCTGGAGTCGGCGGCGATCGTCGAAACACGGGGGCGCTTCGGCACCTTCATCTCTCGATTCGATCCGACCGATGCCGCGATGGCAGCCGCCGCCCATGAGTATGTCGAAGTCGCCCGGGCATTGGGGCTGACCAAGTCCGACGCGATGCGCTACCTCGCTAACGAGCCCGACGACTGACTCGCGCGCTAGCCGAATTCCAGCAGGGTCAGACACGGACGCAATGCGTCGAGGACTCCCATGCGGTACACCGTGGACAGCACCTTGTTGAACAGCAGCCCGCGGCCTTGCGGCAACTGCAGATCACGAACGGCGCGAATACCCGGCACGCTGTTGGCCAGGTCCGCGGCCTGCGCCGAGGACAGGCTGAACGGCATCCGCGGCACCTTGTAGCGCAGCGAGGTGCGCATGCCGAGGCGGCTCCACAGCGAAAACCAGCGCGGCGGCAAGTCGAAAAGCATCTGGCCACCCGGAAACTTTCTGGCGCACTGGGCGATCAACCCGAGCGCCTGTTCGGGTTCCAGGTACATCAGCAGACCTTCGGCCGTGATGAACACGCCGCCGGAGGGGTCAACGGAATCCATCCAGCTGTAGTCCAACGCGGATTGGGCGCAGACCGAGACTCGCGGCGAAGTCGGCAGCAGCTGGGATCGGATATCGATAATCGGAGGCAGATCAACCGTGAGCCAATGGAACTGGCCGTTGGGGCGGGCTGCGTCCAAACGCCAGAAGCTGGTTTGCAGCCCCTCAGCCAGCGCCACAACGGTGGCCGACGGGTGTTGGTCGAGATAGGACAGTGCTTGGCCGTCGAAGGCCTGCGCTCGCAATGCGAAGTCCTGACGGGTGGGGCCGAACTTGCCGAAGTCGAACTCGATCGAGTCAACCAAGGCTATCGCCAACGGATCCTCGATGATCCGGTCGTCCCGGCGCGCCTCAGAGGCCCGCGCGTTCAGCGTCAGCAGGGCCGTCTCGGACACTCCGGACAGGGTGACTTTGCGTCGTGCTGGCTCGTCGCGGCTCACCGCAACACCTTATCCAGGGTGCGCAAGTTGCGCGTCGTCGTCGACGACCTGTAGCGCTTCTTGCCCATGGTCTGCCCGATGGTGCTGTTCAGGGTGCTGCCCTTGGGGACCTGCCAGTAGATGACACCAGGATCGGGGCCAGCGCAGATCTCTTCTTTGGATCCGGCCTGCTGGGCGAGCTCGGCTAGCTCCCTGAGCATTGCGGTATCGGCGACAAACGTGACGTAGGACTGGTATCCGTCGACCTCGCGTTCGAACGGGTAGGCCTCGACGATGCTACGCAGCGTGTCGATGTCGTAGACCAGCACCCGCGCGTCGTAGCCGAATCTTTCCCGCAACGCGGATTCGGCTGTCTGCCGCACGGCTGCGACCCCGGAGGAGGAATCGAGCAACACATTGCCGCTGGCCAGGATGGTCCGCACGTTGGCGAAACCCGCGCCCGTCAACGCGGCGGCCACCTCGGACATCGCGAGGTTGATGCCCCCAACGTTGACGCCGCGTAGGAACGCCGCGAATCGAGCCACGATCCCATTCCATCAGGCCACTGAGCAACGAAGAGATCCGGGACCGAACAGCTGGACACCCGACGTAGGCTTTCGTCATGGGACGCGACGTCTTCGACGACAAGCTGTTGGCGGTCATCAGCGGGAACTCCATCGGGGTGCTGGCCACCATCAAACGTGACGGGCGCCCGCAATTGTCCAATGTTCAATATCATTTCGACCCGCGCGGATTGGTGTTGCAAGTCTCGATCACCGAACCGCGGGCCAAGACCCGCAACTTGCGGCGCGACCCACGGGCATCGATCCTCGTCGATGCTGACGACGGATGGTCCTACGCGGTTGCTGAGGGGACCGCGGAACTGACGCCTCCCGCGGCGGCGCCCGCTGACGAGACGGTGGAAGCGCTGATCGCCTTGTATCGCAACATCGCCGGTGAGCATCCGGACTGGGACGAATATCGACAGGCCATGGTCACCGATCGTCGCGTGTTGCTGACGCTGCCGATCTCGCATGTATATGGCCTGCCCCCAGGTATGCGCTAGCAACCCGGGTTAGGCTCCGGGTATGGCTGAATCGAAGTCCCCGCAAGAGTCCGAAGCTTCTGGGGAAGAGGACGCGACCAAACGCAAGTTCCGTGAAGCCCTTGACCGCAAGCTGGCCCATTCGTCCGGCGGATCTGATCACAAGGATGGCGGCGGCAAGCAGTCCCGCGCGCATGGTCCCGTTGAGAACCGCCGGGAGTTTCGCCGCAAGAGCGGCTAGCACATCCGAGCCACCCGAGCCATCCGAATCGATGCTCACCGGGCGGTTGTCAAGAACGGTTCTAGACTAGGCGGATGCCGAAACTGCAGCTTGTCCAGGATCCAGCCGCCGACGCGCTGTTGGACTCGAACCCGTTTGCGTTGCTGGTCGGGATGTTGCTCGACCAGCAGGTTCCGATGGAGACCGCCTTCGCCGGGCCCAAGAAGATCGCCGACCGAATGGGTGGATTCGATGCTGGCGAGATCGCCGACCACGACCCGGACAAGTTCGCTGCCCTGTGCTCGGAAAAGCCTGCCATCCATCGCTTTCCCGGATCGATGGCCAAGCGTGTCCAGGCGCTCGCGCGGATCGTTGTGGACCAGTACGACGGGGACGCGGCCGCCGTGTGGTCAGCCGGTGAGCCGGACGGCAAAGAGTTGCTGCGCAGGCTCAAGGCGCTACCCGGTTTCGGCGAGCAGAAGGCCAAGATTTTTCTGGCGCTGCTCGGCAAGCAGTACGGTGTGACGCCGCAGGGCTGGCAAGCGGCGGCTGGGGAGTACGGTCAACCCGGCACGTGTATGTCCGTTGCCGATATCGTCGACGCTCGCACCCTTGGGCAGGTCCGCTCGCACAAGAAGCAGATGAAGGCAGCCAAGGCGAGCGCTCAAAAGTAGGCTCACCAGAGGGGTCATCGTAGGCCCGAGTCGGAAAGGCGGCATCGTGAAGACACACATCACATGTCCGTGCGGCGAAGCCATCGTCGGCAAGGACGAGGACGATTTGGTCGATCTGACCCAAGCCCACCTTGCCAGCGTTCATCCTGGATTGGATTACGACCGCGACGCGATTCTGTTCATGGCGTATTGACG
Organism: Mycobacterium spongiae; assembly: GCF_018278905.1. Taxonomy (NCBI): domain Bacteria; kingdom Bacillati; phylum Actinomycetota; class Actinomycetes; order Mycobacteriales; family Mycobacteriaceae; genus Mycobacterium; species Mycobacterium spongiae. Next base: position 4,237,132 of record NZ_CP046600.1, on the reverse strand, counting down.
CCCGCCTGCGGCGGCGCGCAAGCCCGGTTCTAGGGCACCACGGTTGATCCGATGGTGGGCATGAACTGGCACTGTCGGTCCTTGGTGGTGACCTGCCCGAAGATCGTTGACATGATGCTGCCCGAACCGGTGTCGGCGATCACTGTCAGCGTGGTCGGTCCCTCCGGGTTGATGTCCGCGCGCGGCGTGAGTGTCGCGCTTCCCGACTTGCCGGTAGTCAGGTTCACCCATGTGACGTTCAATGGCAGCCGCTGTACATCGGCGGGCCCTGGGGTGCCGACGGCAGTGAATACATACGCGGTCTGGCCGGGTCCCGGACCGGGAAGCGGGATTGTGGCGGGGCCCGCTACCGATAGTGCGGTCGCGATGGAGTTGCCGCCATCAGCAAGGCAGTTGGTGCCGATCGAGGGGTAGAGAAAGTCCTGGGTCGGCGGAGCGTCAGGGCCGAAACCCGGCGCAGCCGCGGGTGCCGCGGCGACCTCCGGCGCCGGCGCGGGGGCGGGTTCGGCGACCGGTGCGGGAGTCGCAGCGGCCGCGGGCGCGGGAGCCGGCGCGGCCGGCGCGGCGGCCGTGGCCGCCGCGGGTGCATGTGCGGCGGCCGGTGCGGGCGCCGCATCGGGTGCGTCCGCCGGTCCGGGGGTTGGGGCGGATGCGCCGTGGTGGGTGATCGGCGGGGCAGCTGCCGATGCCTGTGCGGGAGCGGGGCCGGCGGCGTGGGTTGGATCAATGCCGGACGGCAAGTGCGACTGGAAGCCGGGTTCCACACCCAGCGCCGGCACGTGTGGCACCGGGCCGGCATCAGGCAGGGCGACCGCATTCGGCGGCGTAGCCGGGGTCGGCACGGCCAGTGGCGGCGATCCGGGAGGGGGATTGCCTGGCTCGGCCACAAACTGATTCACCGAGGAAGCAACATTCTTGGCTTCGGTGGGTGCGGTCGGATTTTGGACGAACGCCTGCGCCGCCGCCATCAGTAGTTGTGTCGCCTGTGCGGGGTTACCCGCTGCTTGTTGGATTATGGGACTGAGCTGGGCTAACGCTGGCAGGCCAGGTAGCTGTTGGGAGGGGCCGGGCGGCGGCGGGGTCGCCGGGTCGGCTGCCGCGTTCGGACAAAACGTGAACGCGGCAGCCGAGGTGACGACGACGGCGGCCAAACCCTTGAACAGACTCCCGGTGTTTGCCACGATGTTCTCCCGGTTCGTGTAGTGGTCAGCCGGCTACGGATGGCTCAGGGCAGTGCGGACAGCAGCGACGGCGGGCCGGCCGGGCTAGCCGGCGCAGGCGCTCCCGGGACCGGCGGAGTTCCCACAATCGGTGTTGCCGGCATAGCACTCGCTGCCAGCGCGGACAGGTCGCCGGGGAGCGAAATCTGCGATGGCACCTGCAGCGGCAGGTAGGGCAACTGTGGTAGGTCGACCTTCGCCGATGGGACACCCGGGGCTGCGGCCGGAGCCGCTGCCGCCCCTGGCACTGCCCCTGGCGCTGCCCCTGTCGCCGGCGCGGCTATCCCCGGGATCGGAGCGATTGCTCCGGGATTGGCAGGGGTTGCCGCCGGGGCTGCCGGCGCGGTGATTCCGGGGATCGGAGCGGTCAAGCCGGGAATCGACGGGACTGTCGCGGGGACGCCGGCCGGTGCTGCCGGCGCTGCCGGGGTCAGGCCCGGGACGGTAGCAGTGATGCCCGGTGCGGCCGGTGCCGGCGCGATCGGTGGCTTGGCGCCGAGGGCCGTCGCGAGGTTCTGCAGAATCTGGGGCGCGTTGGCGGCCGAACTGATCAACTGCTGCGGAATGCTGGCAGCGGCGGCAGCTGGATCGGGAGCCGGAACGGTAGCGGGAGCAGGAGCCGGCACCGGCGCCGGATCTGCGTGGGCGATACCGCCCGTCAGTAGCGCGGCGGACGAACCGACCAAGACGGCGCCGGCGCGTACATAGGTCCAGATGGTTGGCATGACTCTCCCTGGTTGGTTGGCGACAGGTCCCGGCACGAAGTTAGCGCGGTACAGATGTGACTCAAGTGACACGTGTGGCGGTTATTTGATCGTTACGATTACGAGCGTCGGCGGTGACCGGCTAGCCGGAATCGCTAGAGTCGGGCGGATAGACACCAGGTCAAACGGTCCGGAGGCGCGCGCCTCTCGGCCGCAAGCGATCCCGCTGGACGCCCGGATTACGTACGCGGCGTTGCTGCTGCTCCTCAGTGTGGCTGCGCGACTCATGTGGACCTATCTGGTGCCCAATGGCGCAAACTTTGTCGATTTGCACGTCTACCTGGGAGGCGCGGCGGCCCTGGACCATCCCGGCACGCTGTACAGCTACGTTTACGCGGACCAAACACCGGATTTCCCGTTGCCGTTCACGTACCCGCCGTTTGCGGCTGTCGTCTTCTACCCCTTGCATCTGCTGCCGTTCGGCGTGGTTGCTTTTCTCTGGCAGGTCGGGAGCATGGGCGCGCTGTATGGCGTAGTTCGGATCAGCCAGCGCCTGATGGGTGTTGCCGCGGGCAGCGGTTATGCGGCTGCAATGTTGTGGACGGCGATCGCCATCTGGATCGAGCCACTGCGCAGCAACTTCGACTACGGGCAGATCAATCTGCTGCTGGTGCTGGCGGCGCTGTGGGCGGTCCGCAGCACCCGATGGTGGCTATCGGGGTTGCTGGTCGGTCTGGCGACCGGCGTCAAGTTGACGCCGGCGATTACCGCGATCTATTTCCTCGGCGTCCGGCGCCTGCGTGCCGCCGCATTTTCTGCCGTCGTGTTTATTGCCACGGTGGCGGTGTCGGTACTGGTCGTCGGGAATCAGGCTCGCCATTACTTCACCGACTTGCTGGGTGACGCGCGGCGGGTCGGGCCGATCGCCACCTCGACCAATCAGTCCTGGCGTGGCGCGCTCTCGCGGATTCTTGGCCACGACATGGGTTTTGGCCCACTGGTGGTGGCCGCCCTCGCGGCTACAGCGGTGCTGGCTGTCCTGGCCTGGCGGGCGCTGAGCCCCGATCGCACAGGCTCCGATCAGCTCGGCAGGCTGTTGGTGGTGCAGCTATTCGGGCTGCTGCTGTCGCCGATCTCGTGGACCCATCACTGGGTATGGCTGGTGCCGCTCATGATGTGGTTGCTACAGGGGCCACTGGCCGAGCGTCGCGGCGCCCGGATCTTGGGCTGCGGGTGGTTGGTCCTGACCATCATCGGTGTGCCCTGGTTGCTGAGCTTCGCGCAGCCGACAATCTGGCAGATCAGCCGGCCCTGGTACCTGGCCTGGGCTGGGCTGGTCTACGTGGTGGCAACCCTTGGCACCTTTGGTTGGATTGCCAGCACCAGCAGAACCGCCGCTAGCTCGAGCCGAAGTCGAGCTGGCTAATCCCCGACAATCTCGTCGATATCGTGCGCCATCCCGATATCGTTCTGGGTAATGCCGCCCGCCGAATGCGTGACTAGCATGAAAGTCACTGTCCGCCAACGGATATCAATATCGGGGTGGTGATCCTTAGCTTCCGCGTGATCTGCAACCCGGCGCACAGCGTCGATGCCGGCGAGAAACGTCGGAAACTTGATTTTGCGACGCAGGACACCGTCGGCACGTTCCCAGCCGTTGAGATCAGGCAGTGCGGCGTCTACTTGGTCATCCGTTAACACAGCCATGCGTTCGACGGTATACCGTCACTGCCCATGCCGAACCAGGTCGTCGTTGCCGGCGCCGTCATCCGTGGTTCCACACTGCTGGTGGCGCAGCGGTCGCGGCCACCGGAGCTGGCCGGTCGGTGGGAGCTTCCCGGGGGCAAGGTCGCGCCCGGCGAATCCGAGCGCGGCGCGCTCGTCCGCGAGCTCGCAGAGGAACTGGGCCTGGATGCCAGCGATGTCGCGGTCGGGGACCGACTGGGCGGCGATATTGCATTGAACCGCGCCTTGAACCGCACGACAATACTGCGGGCATATCGCGTGCGACTGATCCGCGGCGAACCGCACGCCCATGACCACAAGGCGCTGCGCTGGGTGACGGCCGCGGAGCTGCCCGACGTCGATTGGGTGCCCGCCGATCGCGGCTGGCTCAATGACCTGGCTCAAGCCCTCTAAGATCACCGTCGTGCCATTCCGCAATGTCGCCATCGTCGCGCACGTCGACCACGGCAAGACCACGCTCGTCGACGCGATGCTGCGCCAGTCCGGCGCCCTGCATGAACGCGGTGAACTGCAGGAACGCGTGATGGACACTGGCGACCTGGAACGCGAGAAGGGCATCACCATCCTCGCCAAGAACACCGCCGTGCATCGCCATGATCCCGACGGCACCGTCACCGTGATCAATGTGATTGACACCCCAGGGCACGCCGACTTCGGCGGCGAGGTGGAACGCGGGCTGTCCATGGTGGACGGGGTGCTGTTGCTGGTCGACGCCTCCGAAGGCCCGTTGCCGCAGACCCGCTTCGTGTTGCGCAAAGCATTGGCCGCGCACCTGCCGGTGATTCTGGTGGTCAACAAGACAGATCGCCCCGACGCGCGCATTGCCGAGGTGGTGGAAGCCAGCCACGACCTGTTGCTCGAAGTCGCCTCCGACCTTGACGATGAGGCGGCCGCGGCCGCGGAGCTAGCACTGGGCCTGCCGACGCTGTACGCGTCCGGTCGAGCCGGGGTGGCGAGCACCACAGCACCGGCCGATGGTCAGGTGCCCGCCGGTGCCAGCCTGGACCCACTATTCGACGTTCTGCTGGAGCACGTACCGCCGCCGACGGGCGACGTGGACGTCCCGCTGCAGGCCCTGGTTACCAATCTCGACGCGTCAACCTTCTTAGGCCGGCTGGCGTTGATCCGCGTGTCCAACGGTCGTATCCGCAAGGGCCAGCAGGTCGCATGGATCCGCGAACTGGACGGGCAAGAAACCATTACCACGGCGAAGATCACCGAGTTGCTGGCCACTGAAGGGGTCGAACGCAAACCGACTGAGGAGGCCATCGCGGGCGATATCGTGGCCGTGGCCGGCCTGCCGGAGATCATGATCGGCGACACGCTGGCAGATCCCGCGACACCCGTGGCACTGCCCAGGATCACCGTGGACGAGCCGGCGATCTCAGTCACGATCGGCACCAACACGTCGCCCCTGGCCGGCAAGGTAGGCGGCCACAAGCTCACCGCCCGCATGGTCCGAAGTCGGCTGGACGCCGAGCTGGTCGGCAACGTGTCCATTCGCGTCGTCGACTTCGGCGCGCCGGACACCTGGGAGGTGCAAGGCCGCGGTGAACTGGCGCTGGCGGTACTGGTCGAGCAGATGCGTCGGGAGGGTTTTGAACTCACCGTGGGCAAGCCGCAGGTAGTGACCAAGACGATCGACGGCACGCTGCACGAGCCGGTTGAGGCTATGACCGTCGACTGCCCTGAGGAGTACGTCGGTGCGGTCACGCAATTGATGGCCGCGCGCAAGGGCCGCATGGTGGAGATGGCCAACCACACCACCGGCTGGGTCCGAATGGATTTCGTCGTTCCCAGTCGCGGATTGATCGGATGGCGCACCGACTTCCTGACCGAGACCCGCGGCACCGGCGTCGGGCACGCGGTGTTCGACGGATACCAGCCGTGGGCGGGAGAGATCCGGGCCCGGTACACCGGATCATTGGTGGCCGACCGATCCGGCACCATCACACCGTTCGCGCTGCTGCAACTCGCTGACCGCGGTCAGTTCTTCGTCGAGCCCGGACAGGACACCTACGCGGGCATGGTCGTCGGGATCAACCCGCGTCCCGAGGATCTCGATATCAATGTCACACGCGAGAAGAAGCTGACCAACATGCGGTCCTCCACGGCCGACGTCATCGAGACGCTGGCCAAGCCGCTCGAACTCGACCTCGAGCGCGCCATGGAGTTTTGCGCGGCGGACGAGTGCGTCGAGGTGACACCCGAGAGTGTGCGGGTGCGCAAGGTCGAGTTGGATGCCACTGCCCGAGCCCGCAGCCGGGCGCGCGCGAAGGCCCGCGGCTAGCGTGGCGCCGCCACGGCCGCGCGACCGCGTATCCGAGGCGGCGCTCGATACCCTGATGGGCATGTCGCGTCGAGCCCGCCGCCTACTCGTGGGATTCGGCGTCCTGGTCTCGCTCGTCGGATTGGTGTCGGGCTGCACAGTCAGCCCGCCACCCGCGCCGCAAAGCACCGACACGCCGCACAACTCGCCGCCGCCTCCACAGCGTCCGATCCAGATCATCATGGGCATCGACTCGATCGGTCCCGGGTTCAACCCCCATCTGCTCTCCGATCTGTCACCGGTGAATGCGGCGATCAGCGCGCTGGTGTTGCCGAGCGCGTTTCGGCCGGTGCCCGATCCCAACACGCCGACCGGTTCCCGCTGGGAGATGGACCCCACCTTGCTGGTGTCTGCGCGGGTGACCCGGGAGAACCCCTTCACAGTGGCCTACAAGATTCGGCCGGAGGCGCAATGGACAGACAACGCGCCGATCGCCGCGGATGACTTCTGGTACCTGTGGCAGCAGATGGTCACCCAGCCAGGGGTCGTCGATCCCGCCGGTTACGACCTGATCACTGGGGTGCAGTCACTCGACGGCGGTAAGCAGGCCGTGGTCACGTTCGCGCAGCCGTACCCGGCGTGGCGCGAGTTGTTCAGCAACATCCTGCCAGCGCATATCGTGAAGGATATTCCGGGCGGCTTCGCAGCCGGGCTGGCTCGGGCGATGCCGGTCACCGGCGGCCAATTCCGGGTGGACAACATCGACCCGCAGCGCGACGAAATCTTGATCGCCCGCAATGATCGCTATTGGGGGCGTCCGGCGAAACCCGCCCTCATTCTCTTCCGCAGGGCGGGTTCGCCGGCCGCGCTGGCCGATTCCATGCGCAACCGTGACACCCAAGTGGCTCAGGTCCATGGTGGCTCAGCGGCATTCGCTCAGTTGTCGGCTATTCCTGACGTGCAGACCGCGCGGATCGTCACACCGCGGGTGATGCAGCTGACGTTGCGCGCGAACGTCGCCAAGCTGGCCGAGCGGCAGGTGCGCAAGGCGATCTTGGGGTTACTCGACGTGGACTTGCTGGCTGCGGTGGGCGCCGGCACCGACAACACCGTCACCTTGGACCAGGCGCAGATCCGGTCGCCGAGTGACCCCGGGTACGTGCCGACCGCGCCCCCAGCGATGGGCACGACGGTCGCGCTGGGCCTTCTGGAGGAGTCAGGATTTCAGGTCGAGAGCAACGCGTCGGTTTCGTCGGCACCGCCTAGCCCGGACTCGACGGCCGCACCGGTGAGCACCGGGCCTCCGAAAGTCATTCGCGGCCGGATCAGCAAGAACGGTAAGCAGCTGGCGCTGGTCATCGGGGTGGCGTCGAACGATCCGACCTCCGTGGCCGTGGCCAATACGGCTGCCGATCAGTTGCGCAACGTCGGCATCGCCGCGACCGTGCTGGCACTGGACCCGGTCGTGCTCTACCGCGACGCGTTACGGGAGAACCGCGTGGATGCCATTGTGGGCTGGCGACAGGCTGGCGGAAATCTCGCTACGTTGCTCGCTTCCCGATACGGCTGCCCCGCCCTGCAGGCGACCGAGGTGCTCACCCCGACGGGTACGCCGACAGCGCTGCCGGACACCACGCTCACGACCCCGGCGCAGCCCCCGGCGGCTCCTCCCGCTCCACCGAAGCCGGGAGCGTTGGTGAAAGCCCCATCGAATCTCACCGGCACCTGTGATCTCAGCATCCAGTCGAATATCGACGCCGCGCTCGATGGCACCAAGGACATCGACGAGGTGATCACCGCGGTCGAACCGCGTCTGTGGAACATGTCGACGGTGCTGCCAATACTGCAGGACACCACAATCGTCGCCGCGGGGCCGAGCGTGCAGAATGTCAGCCTGTCTGGTGCGGTACCGGTCGGTATCGTCGGCGACGCCGGCCGATGGATCAAGACCGGGTCCTAAAGCGCTGGCCTGCGCCTGCCGGCGAGTAGGGTGAGCGTTCATGGCTGATACGCCGCGGCTGTTGTTCGTTCATGCGCACCCCGATGACGAGAGCCTCAGCAACGGCGCCACCATTGCGCACTACACCGCCCGCGGCGCACAGGTCCACGTCGTCACGTGCACGCTCGGTGAAGAGGGCGAAATCATCGGCGAGCGCTGGGCGCAACTCGGTGTCGAGCATGCGAACCAACTGGGCGGTTACCGCATCAGTGAGCTCACATCGGCGTTGCGCGCACTGGGAGTCAGCCAACCCATCTACCTCGGCGGTGCGGGCCGGTGGCGCGATTCTGGGATGGCCGGCACCGCTCCGCGCAGTCAGCGAAGATTCGTTGACGCCGACGAACGGGAGGCCGTGGCTGCGCTGGTTGCGATCATCCGCGAGCTGCGTCCCCATGTCGTCGTGACGTACGACCCCGATGGGGGCTACGGACATCCTGACCATATGCGCGCCCACAGCGTTACCACGGCCGCTGTGGCTGGGGCCCGCAGTGCTGACTACCCCGGCGACCCATGGACGGTGCCGAAGTTCTACTGGACGGTCATTGCACTCAGCGCATTCATTCGTGGGGCGCGGGAACTGGTCCGTGACGATCTGCGACCCGAGTGGGTGCTACCCCCCGAGGAGATCCCGTTCGGATACCCGGACGAAAAGATCAACGCGGCGATCGAGGCCGATGGAGATGCGCGGACTGCCAAGGCCGCAGCACTTGCCTCGCATGCCACCCAGGTCGTCGTCGGTCAGACCGGTCGGGCGTGTGCCCTGTCGAACAACATGGCGATACCGATTCTGGCGCAGGAGCACTACGTTCTTGTGGCCGGCTCCGCCGGTGATCGCGACGATCGGGGCTGGGAAACGGATCTGCTTGCGGGTCTGGGCTTCGCCGGGTACGCGACGTAGGCTGCGAAGCAGGCAGCCGCGGAAGGAACTGGTATGGACCCCGACCTGGACCCCAACCTGCAGCATTGGCAGGACCGACTCGACAGCCTGCAATGGGTACTTGGGTCGATTCTCTCTCAGATCGACAGTGTCCCGACCTGACCGAAAGTCCCGACCTGACCGAAAGTCCCGACCTGACCGAAACCAAATCGCGCGTCGCGTCCGGCCGTGAAATCGAAGCGACGGATCCCGCAATCCGGTTGGTTGTCTTGGCCCTGTTGGCTGTTGACGGGGTCCTCTCTGCGCTAGCCGGCGGTCTGCTGCTACCCATCTACATCGGCTCGACACCATTTCCCATTAGCGCCTTGATCAGTGGATTGGTGAACGCTGCGCTGGTATGGGCGGCAGGGCGATGGACCACGTCGGCGCGGGTCGCGGCGCTGCCGCTATGGATGTGGCTGTTGACGGTGGCGGCGATGAGCTTCGGCGGTCCCGCCGACGATGTCATCCTGGGTGGCCAGGGCCTGCTGGCATACGGGCCCCTGGTTCTCATCCTGCTTGGTGTCGGACCGCCGGCAGTGGTGCTGTGGCGGAGCAGAGCCCATGGCTAGCGGGTGCTAGACGGTTAGGGAACGTTCTGGATCGGTGGGAACGGCGGGAGGAAGCTGAGGATCCAGTTGATCTGGGTGTTGATGAATTGGTTGATTGACGCGGTCGTGGCCGCCCAGAAGTTTTCCAGCCCCTGGGCGAAGGTGATGGTTCCTTCGAGCCAGTCGATCGTGTTGAACAGCGCACTCTGAACCATGGGCTGAAAGAGGTCGTAGAGGAAGATGATCTGGGGACCCAACAGGAAGCCAAAGGGCAGCCAACCCACCGCGTACGAGGCGAGCAGAAACCCGTACTCCACCCACGGCTGGACTGCCAGGTAGAGATTCTCAATGGCCATGCCGATGGATCCGGACGCGGCCAGCGCGTTCGCCATAGGTTGCAGCAACGCGGTGGTGGCGGCCAGACCGCTGGCCCCGCCGGCGGGTTGCAGCGCCAGTGCGCCCGCGCTGGCGGCGGCGCTTTCCGCCGTCGCGGTCCCGCCGAGGAAGGCGTTGTTGACGTTGGCTATTGCGTTTGGCACCAACGCACCAACGCCGCTGCCGATCAATGGGTGCCCGAGCAACTTCTCGGCGGGAGCGTTCACCGCGTTCATCAGAGTCTCTGCGGCATTGGCCTCGGCGGCCGCATACGAGCTCGCGCCGCCTTTAAGGGCTAGCACAAACTGGTCGTGAAACCCCGCCATCTGCGCGCTGAGCTGCTGATATCCGCGTGCATGTGCGGAAAACAGCGCGGCGACCTGCGTCGAGACCTCATCGGCGGCCGCTGCCAGGGGTGCGGTTGTCGGTGCTGCGGCCGCATTGGCGGCATTCAGGTTGGCTCCGATGCCGGCAACGTCCGACGCCGCTGCCGTCAGCGCCTCCGGCACCGCTTGCAAGAACGACATCTCACACCGCTTCCCGCCGCGCAGCCCCGCGACTGCCGCGGTGCTTGCGCCTCTTCCTCCGATTCAAGGGTCTACAAGGGCCTTCAAGGGTCGTCAAGGGTCTTCAAGGCTCTCAAAACGGATGGTATCGCGATCGGTGGTCAGCCGCTTGCAAGTCGGGCCAATCAATGGTGCAGCAACCTCGATCGCGTATCGGCCGTGGTCTGGCGCTACTGTGGCGGGTATGGCACCAAGGTTGTCCTCACGGTTGCCCAGAGTCGGGCACGTCGGGACGCGCGGATGAAATCGGATCGCTGGGAAGTTACACCAACGTGTCATTGACTCCGGACCGGGAGCCCACAGCTCTGCCTAGCCCCATCGTTAGGCCCAAGATCGCTCCGTCAGCGTTGCGACGGGTACTGCGGCGGGCTCGAAACGGTGTCGCGCTAAACATCGATGAGGCCGCTGTTGCGATGGCCGCCCGCGGCGCCGACCTGGCCGACCTGACCGCGAGTGCGGCGCGAGTGCGCGACGCGGGATTGAAGTCGGCCGGACGGCAAGGTCCTCAGGGCCGGTTGCCGATCAGCTATTCGCGCAAAGTGTTCATTCCGGTCACCCATCTGTGCCGCGATACCTGCCACTACTGCACGTTTGTCACTGTGCCGGGCAAGCTACGCGCCCAAGGCGCCGGGATGTACCTGGAGCCCGACGAGATCCTCGACGTGGCCCGTCGCGGGGGTGAACTTGGTTGCAAGGAAGCGCTATTCACCCTGGGCGACCGCCCCGAGCAGCGATGGGCGGAGGCACGCGAGTGGCTGGGCGAACGAGGCTACGATTCGACGCTGTCCTACGTGCGGGCGATGGCGATCCGAGTACTCGAGGAAACCGGTCTGTTGCCGCACTTGAACCCGGGTGTGATGAGCTGGTCGGAGATGGCGCGACTCAAACCGGTGGCGCCCTCGATGGGAATGATGCTCGAGACCACATCGCGAAGACTGTTCGAATCAAAGGGGCTCGCGCATTTCGGCAGCCCGGACAAGGACCCGGCGGTGCGTCTGCGCGTCCTGACTGACGCCGGGCGGTTGTCCATTCCGTTTACTACCGGACTGTTGGTCGGCATCGGTGAAACTCTATACGAACGTGCCGAGACCCTGCACGCGATTCGCAAGTCGCACAAGGAGTTCGGGCACATCCAGGAAGTGATCGTGCAAAACTTCCGGGCCAAGGAACACACGGCGATGGCTAACGTGCCCGACGCCGGGTTCGAGGACTATGTGGCCACCGTCGCGGTGGCGCGTCTGGTGCTCGGGCCGGGGATGCGCATCCAGGCGCCGCCCAACCTTGTGTCTCGTGACGAATGCCTGGCGTTGATTGGCGCCGGTGTCGACGACTGGGGTGGTGTCTCGCCGCTGACCCCCGACCATGTCAATCCTGAGAGGCCCTGGCCCGCATTGGATGAGCTGGCCGCCGTGACGGCGGAGGGCGGCTACGACCTGGTGCAGCGGCTGACGGCCCAGCCGAAGTACGTGCAGGCTGGGGCCGCGTGGATCGATCCGCGGGTGCGCGGACACGTTGTGGCGCTGGCTGATCCGGCAACTGGCTTTGCCCGCGACATCAATCCGGTGGGCATGCCCTGGCAGGAGCCCGACGACGTGGAGTCCTCGGGGCGAGTGGATCTCAACGCGGCGATCGACACCCAAGGTCGCAATACCGAGGCTCGTAGCGACCTGGACAGCGCCTTCGGTGATTGGGAGTCGATCCGGGCGCATGTGCACGAACTGGCTGCGCGAGCGCCTGAGCGTATTGACACCGATGTGCTCGCCGCGCTGCGGTCGGTTGAGCGGGCTCCGGGCGGCTGTGCCGACAAGGAGTATCTGGCGTTGGCTACCGCCGCCGGCCCCGCATTGGAAGCCGTTGTTGCACTGGCTGATTCGTTGCGTGCCGATGCCGTGGGAGACGACGTGACCTACGTGGTCAACCGAAATATCAACTTCACCAATATCTGCTATACCGGGTGCCGATTCTGCGCGTTCGCCCAGCGCAAAGGAGACGCGGACGCCTACTCACTGTCGGTTACCGAGGTCGCCGACCGAGCCTGGGAGGCTCATGTCGCCGGCGCCACCGAAGTGTGCATGCAGGGCGGCATTGACCCAGAGCTCCCGGTCACCGGCTACGCCGATCTCGTCCGCGCCGTTAAAGCGCGGGTGCCGTCGATCCATGTTCACGCGTTTTCCCCGATGGAGATCGCCAACGGTGTCACCAAGAGCGGGCTGAGCATTCGCGAGTGGCTGATCAGTCTGCGCGAGGCCGGGCTAGGCAGTATTCCCGGCACAGCCGCCGAAATACTGGACGACGAGGTGCGCTGGGTGCTCACCAAGGGCAAGCTACCGACGTCGCTGTGGATCGAGATCGTGACGACCGCCCACGAGGTGGGCTTGCCGTCCTCGTCAACGATGATGTACGGACATGTCGACAGCCCACGGCACTGGGTCGCGCACCTCAACGTGCTCCGTGATATCCAGGACCGTACCGGTGGCTTCACCGAGTTCGTGCCGTTGCCGTTCGTGCACCAGAATTCGCCGCTGTATCTGGCGGGCGCGGCACGGCCCGGGCCCACACATCGCGATAACAGGGCTGTGCACGCGCTGGCGCGGATCATGTTGCATGGCCGCATCTCCCATATACAGACCAGTTGGGTGAAGCTGGGTATCGAGCGCACTCGGGTGATGCTCAACGGCGGTGCCGACGACCTCGGCGGAACACTGATGGAGGAGACCATTTCGCGCATGGCAGGTTCCGAACACGGATCGTCCAAGACAGTTGCCGAACTGGCCGCGATCGCCGAGGGGATCGGGCGGCCCGCTCGGCAGCGCACCACTACCTATGCGCCACTTGCGGTCCCGGAGTGTCTGGGCTGAGGACACCTCGGTCTTAGAGGTTTCCCGTTTCCCCTGTGCGCGGGGTGTTCGGCCGGGCGGCCATCGGCAGCCGACTGTCGTCGGCAACGCGCCACCAGGCTGGGCGAGGTCCCAATGCGGTCAGCAGGTCCAGTTGACTACGACACCACGGTGACAGTGGCGTGATGTGTCCGGCGCTGGCTTCGGAGACGAACTGTTCCCAGGGGACCCAGCGGACCGCGTCAACCTCGTCGGAGTTCGGCCGCGGTTGTTGGTCGCTGTGCACTCTGTACACCGGGCAGATCTCGTTTTCTACGATGCCGTCGGCCATGGTGGCTCGGTAGCGGAACTCCGGCAGGATCAGATCCACCCGATCGACACGCAACCTGAGTTCATCGGCCAGCCGACGTCGTATAGCGTCGGGCAACGATTCACCAGGCAGGGGGTGTCCGCAACAACTGTTGGTCCACACGCCTGGCCAGGTTCGTTTCGCGGCGGCCCGCTGGGTGATCAGCACGCGATCCTCGGCATCGAACACGTAGCTGGAAAAGGCTAGGTGCAGTGGGGTATCAGAAGTATGAACGGTGGCCTTGTCGGCTACACCTACGGCGCCGCCGCGTTCATCGAGCAAGACAACCTGCTCGACAGAGATCGATCGGTCGCGTGGTTGGACGCTGTCGGTCACCAAGTCGTCCTTGCGGTGATGGAGGCGGCCAACACGAGCGGACCGCCACGTGCGGGCTGTGGCTCAATGTTCTCACAGTTGACCGTGCAGTTCAGGCTAGGCGACCCGGCGAGCGAGCGCGTGAGCGATGTGCACCAGGTGGTCCCTGAGTCCCGGAGCGAATTGCAGCCGTGATGCCGCGATGCGCTCGGTGCACTGGTCGATCATTGAGCGGACTGCGCCAACGGCTCCGGTGTCGTGGAAGATTGCGGCCAGCATGGGTCCGGCGGTGCCGTCGACATCGTTGCCGAGGCACCGCTCGATAATCGAACGTTGGTGCCGATCTGCTCGGCGGAGCGCCTGGCGAACGAGCTCGGTGTGCTTGCCGGCTCGGATGTTGCTGAATAATGGCTTGCCGCTGAGCGCGGAATCGCCGACAACAGACAAGAGGTCGTCGGCCAGCTGATAGCTGAGTCCCAGCGCCAGGCCGACGCCAGTGAGCTGGTGCAGCGACGCCTCGTCGGTCTGGCCCGCGCAGATGGCGCCCGAGACTAGCGGGAGAACTGTGCTGGAACTGGCGGTCTTGCGTTCGGCCCTGACCACGGTATCGGTGGTATCGACATCGAGGAGTTCGGCATAAGTATCCGCGAATTCGCCAAGCACACTGGTCTCCAAGGCGAGGGCGAACTGTTTGGTGATCGCGGCCATGAGGCGGGGACTGATCGTCATCTCGGTCACAGCAGTGAACGCAGCGCCGACCGCCAAGTCGCCAGCCAGTACGCTGCGCGCAGTGACATGCCGTTGAGCGGTGTGCGCCGGCCGCGCGTTGATCAGTGGATCCTGTCTGGCTCGAGCCAGCATGTTCGGGCGCCCATGACGGATGTCCTCATCGTCGATGAGATCGTTGTGGGCGCAAAGACCTACGTGCAGGAACTGCAACGCGATCGCCAGAGTGGTGATGTCGTCGTAGTCGGTTCCCCCGCAGCCCGCATAACTGGCGGCCGCCAGAAGCGGGCGAACGTACTCGCCGCCATCGAGGGTCGCGACGTCGCAGACGAACGCGCCTTCGGTGCCGCAGCCGATGGCCGCCCCGTATCGTCGCGCGATGGCGATCCAGCGTGCGGCCAACTCGTCCGACATCGCCGCCGCGACTTCGGTTGCGAAACGCGTGACGCGCCGGGCATCGACATCGCCGTTTCCCGGAGATGTGGTTCTGGCGTTCGTCGTCGTGTCAGTCATTCTTGTCTCGATGTAGCCTACGGACTTGGCCGGCGTTGGCCTGTTTGGCTTTTGATCGGCAAGAATGGATCGCGAGCAAGGCCGAAATAGCAAGTGCTACTGCAGTATTGGCAATCATCCTCGTCGGGTCAAGCCGAAAGAAGGAACCGAGAACCGTTGTCGACTTGTTTGCCAACTCGTCATCTCACTGTGAGGCTCTCGGGTGTCCTGGATGTCGCGGCCGCAGACAACCGGAGTCGGCATGGACGGCCAGTCCTCATCAGCGGCTGTCTAGCTGTAATCCCTAGTGAACCAACGTAGTAATGAAAAAGTCGATAGCCCAAGCATGCCCAGAGCCGTCGCAGGATTACCGCCAGCAAGGGTGGCTCGCACTCCGTGCTACCCCTGCGAGTGAGATTTGCCGACGTGTCCCAGGCCGCTGTCGTAGTCGCAACGGTGCGAGGCCCGGTGGGTGCTGGGGCAGCGCACAGGCCGCGCTGCTCTCGCGACAACGGGATGGAGCTCTCCGATCGCCGAGTTCTTCGGCGACTGCAGCACTGACGATGCGCTGATGTCCACCGCCAGCACCCCGCTTCGCTGGTGGCGCGTGACCAGGCGGAAATACGGCGTGATTATGGACTGCGGCTTCGCTCGGCCAGGTGTGAAGAAATCGAATCTTGGTAATCCCAGAATCGTCCGGTGCGACGCGGCTTCGTCGTCGCCTGGCCGCGATCGGCAGGTGCCGCCGATGCGTCCTCACACGACGGGCCACACTCGCTATGCCGGCACGCCGAAATCTGACCAGGAAGATAACAATAGTTTCGACTCATTTCTCGACGTATTTCACCAGCGTCACACCGCGGTAGGCTTCTGCTGCGCATCCGTGTCGCCGCAGGCTCGGCCCGGAAGCGTAGCGGCGCCGGGAATTTCGTGCAACGGAGCATCTGATCGCATTTGCGAATACCCGGGGGGCTACGGTAGGTAATAGGAGCATCACGCCGATGCCTTTACGGCGCTGTATTGGACATTTTAGTAGCCCAAGACTTTTCCACTGCGGCCGGGGTGGGGTGCAGGCATATCGTCCCGCAAAACTGAGAACAATGTTTCTCTGATTATATTTGTCCATAGCCAATGGTCCGGGCAAAAAGATCTTTAGAAGCGCTCTTTATCGGCCTTCACATGCGGTTTCGTTGAATAAGCTTTATTGAGGACCGCTGTTCGCTTGGCTGTCCCGGCCCTGTGCCGCACCTTAGAAGTTACTGTGTAAAAGATTATAGACCGCTGTGATGGGGCGACGTTGTCGACGAATGCGAGCACGCGCTATTCGGAGCCTTATTGCTTCGGCGGCAGCCGCCGTCATGGCGAAACAGCCAGATCTTGCCGTTCGAATATTCGAATGATCAAGAAAATCTCCCAGTGTCTTGCTATTGAGGAAAATTGACGGTCAAAATAGTGCTCGAACACTTTTCGTCGATATCACGGTCGTATCACTGCGGCCGGAGGAGTGAGATATGTCCTTTGTGATCGCGAATGCGCAGATGGTGGCCGCGGCGGCGACGGAGTTGGAGGCGTTGCGATCACAGCTGAGCATTGCCAATGCGGTGGCGGCGACTCGGACGGCGGGGTTGGCGGCGATGGGCATCGACGAGGTGTCGGCGGCCATCGTGGCATGGTTCGATGCGCACGCAGGGGAGTATCAAGCCGTCAGCGCCCAAGTGGCGGCGTTTCATGCCCGGTTTGCGCAGACGTTGGCCGCAAGTGCGCAGGCGTATGCGCTAGTCGATGCGACGAACGCATCGCCATTGCAGAGCGCGGCGCGAGCGGCGCAAGGAATGATCAATGCGGTCATCGGCGGCGCCGGGGGTCCGTCGGCGGGCAATGTCGAACTGTCTGGGGTAGCGGCTGTGGAGAGCGTCAACGGTGCCAATTCCGCTCAGCTGGTTGAGGGCACGAGCGGCGGGCAGATCGCCAGCGGCGCGGCGGCTAATCCGGGACTCGTTAGCTCAGCCAGCACCGCGAGTGGCGGCACGGGTGGCGGTGGTGACGGGGTGGTGTATGGGAGGTTCTCGCCGTATGTCGATATTACGTTGTGGCCGTCGAATGAGGGGTTTGACTTTGCTGCGGTGGCGCAGGCGGGGGTCGATGATGTCACGCTGGCCTTTATCACTGCTACTCCTGGGGGCGAGGCGGCGTGGGGTGGCTATCCGGAGTACGACGTCAGCGGTGGCAGTCATAGTTGGTTTATTGATAATCAGCTTGCCAACATGGATAGCGCGGGCATCAACGGGACCATTTCCTTTGGTGGGGCGGCTGGTACGGATCTGGCTGTGTATGCCGCGGCGAACGATGTCAGTCCTGCTGAGCTTGCGCTGCAGTATCAGCAGGTGATGACGACCTATGAGATCTATGACATCGATTTCGATGTTGAGGGGGCGATGCAGTCCAATGTGGCGGCCCTAGAGGCGCAGTCGCAGGCGATTGTTCTTGCTCAGCAGTGGGGGGACGCTAACGGTACTCCGGTGACGGTGTCGTATACCCTTCCGGTGTTGCCGACGGGTCTGACGGTTGATGGGTTGCGGGTTGTTGAGATTGCGCAGAGTAATGGTGTTGTGATTGAGCGGGTCAACATCATGACGATGGACTATTTCGATCCGACGTATGCGCCGTATGACATGGGGGCCTTGGCGATTGATGCGGCGCAGGCCACTCATGGGCAGTTGATGGGGTTGTATCCGTCGCTGAGCAGTGAGCAGGTGTGGGCGATGCTGGGGGTGACGCCGATGATCGGAGTCAATGACAATCCGAGTGAGGTTTTTACCCTGGACGATGCTGTGCAGCTGGCGGCGTTCGCTGATCAGAACAATATTGGTGAGTTGTCGATGTGGCAGCTTCCTCGCGATATGCAGGGTGTGTTGGGTGTTGCCAACAACGAGGGCAGTGGAATCGTGCAGCAGGCTTGGGATTTCACCGAGATTTTCGATGACTTCGCCGAAGACGCCGCCGCCGAACAGGCCGACGCAACCGGTGATGGGGGTACCGGTGACGGGGGTACCGGTGATGGGGGTGCCGGTGATGGGGGCGCTGGTGATGGGGGTACCGGTGATGGTGGCGCTGGTGATGGGGGGACGGGTGATGGTGGCGCTGGTGATAGCGCGGTGGCCGCGACGTATGCGGTGACGTCGCAATGGGATAACGGCTTCGTGGCTGATTTCACGATCTCGAATGCCGGTGAGACCGCGGTGACTGGTTGGCAGGTGGAATTCGATTTGGCCGCAGGCCAATCCATCACCAATCTGTGGAGTGGTCAGCTCGCCCAGGATGGTACGCACTACACGATCACCCCGGAGTCTTGGACGCAAACGATTCAGCCGGGCGAGTCGGTCGTGGTTGGCTTCCAAGCCCTGCTCACCGGCGCCTACTCGGAACCGACGAACGTCCTGGTCAACGGACAGTCAACCGGCGGCAGCACCGGGACCGGTGGCGGCACCGGGACTGGCGGCGGCACCGGGACTGGCGGCGGCACCGGGACTGGCGGCAGTGGCGGCAGCGGCGGCGGGACCGGCACGGGTGACGGGGTGGTGTATGGGAGGTTCTCGCCGTATGTCGATATTACGTTGTGGCCGTCGAATGAGGGGTTTGACTTTGCTGCGGTGGCGCAGGCGGGGGTCGATGATGTCACGCTGGCCTTTATCACTGCTACTCCTGGGGGCGAGGCGGCGTGGGGTGGCTATCCGGAGTACGACGTCAGCGGTGGCAGTCATAGTTGGTTTATTGATAATCAGCTTGCCAACATGGATAGCGCGGGCATCAACGGGACCATTTCCTTTGGTGGGGCGGCTGGTACGGATCTGGCTGTGTATGCCGCGGCGAACGATGTCAGTCCTGCTGAGCTTGCGCTGCAGTATCAGCAGGTGATGACGACCTATGAGATCTATGACATCGATTTCGATGTTGAGGGGGCGATGCAGTCCAATGTGGCGGCCCTAGAGGCGCAGTCGCAGGCGATTGTTCTTGCTCAGCAGTGGGGGGACGCTAACGGTACTCCGGTGACGGTGTCGTATACCCTTCCGGTGTTGCCGACGGGTCTGACGGTTGATGGGTTGCGGGTTGTTGAGATTGCGCAGAGTAATGGTGTTGTGATTGAGCGGGTCAACATCATGACGATGGACTATTTCGATCCGACGTATGCGCCGTATGACATGGGGGCCTTGGCGATTGATGCGGCGCAGGCCACTCATGGGCAGTTGATGGGGTTGTATCCGTCGCTGAGCAGTGAGCAGGTGTGGGCGATGCTGGGGGTGACGCCGATGATCGGAGTCAATGACAATCCGAGTGAGGTTTTTACCCTGGACGATGCTGTGCAGCTGGCGGCGTTCGCTGATCAGAACAATATTGGTGAGTTGTCGATGTGGCAGCTTCCTCGCGATATGCAGGGTGTGTTGGGTGTTGCCAACAACGAGGGCAGTGGAATCGTGCAGCAGGCTTGGGATTTCACCGAGATTTTCGATGACTTCGCCGAAGACGCCGCCGCCGAACAGGCCGACGCAACCGGTGATGGCGGCACGGGTGATGGTGGCACGGGTGACGGCGGTACCGGTGACGGTGGCACGGGTGATGGTGGCGCTGGGGATGGGGGTACCGGTGATGGTGGCGCTGGGGATGGGGGTACCGGTGATGGTGGCGCTGGTGATGGGGGGACGGGTGATGGTGGCGCTGGTGATAGCGCGGTGGCCGCGACGTATGCGGTGACGTCGCAATGGGATAACGGCTTCGTGGCTGATTTCACGATCTCGAATGCCGGTGAGACCGCGGTGACTGGTTGGCAGGTGGAATTCGATTTGGCCGCAGGCCAATCCATCACCAATCTGTGGAGTGGTCAGCTCGCCCAGGATGGTACGCACTACACGATCACCCCGGAGTCTTGGACGCAAACGATTCAGCCGGGCGAGTCGGTCGTGGTTGGCTTCCAAGCCCTGCTCACCGGCGCCTACTCGGAACCGACGAACGTCCTGGTCAACGGACAGTCAACCGGCGGCGGCACCGGGACTGGCGGCAGTGGCGGCAGCGGCGGCGGGACCGGCACGGGTGACGGGGTGGTGTATGGGAGGTTCTCGCCGTATGTCGATATTACGTTGTGGCCGTCGAATGAGGGGTTTGACTTTGCTGCGGTGGCGCAGGCGGGGGTCGATGATGTCACGCTGGCCTTTATCACTGCTACTCCTGGGGGCGAGGCGGCGTGGGGTGGCTATCCGGAGTACGACGTCAGCGGTGGCAGTCATAGTTGGTTTATTGATAATCAGCTTGCCAACATGGATAGCGCGGGCATCAACGGGACCATTTCCTTTGGTGGGGCGGCTGGTACGGATCTGGCTGTGTATGCCGCGGCGAACGATGTCAGTCCTGCTGAGCTTGCGCTGCAGTATCAGCAGGTGATGACGACCTATGAGATCTATGACATCGATTTCGATGTTGAGGGGGCGATGCAGTCCAATGTGGCGGCCCTAGAGGCGCAGTCGCAGGCGATTGTTCTTGCTCAGCAGTGGGGGGACGCTAACGGTACTCCGGTGACGGTGTCGTATACCCTTCCGGTGTTGCCGACGGGTCTGACGGTTGATGGGTTGCGGGTTGTTGAGATTGCGCAGAGTAATGGTGTTGTGATTGAGCGGGTCAACATCATGACGATGGACTATTTCGATCCGACGTATGCGCCGTATGACATGGGGGCCTTGGCGATTGATGCGGCGCAGGCCACTCATGGGCAGTTGATGGGGTTGTATCCGTCGCTGAGCAGTGAGCAGGTGTGGGCGATGCTGGGGGTGACGCCGATGATCGGAGTCAATGACAATCCGAGTGAGGTTTTTACCCTGGACGATGCTGTGCAGCTGGCGGCGTTCGCTGATCAGAACAATATTGGTGAGTTGTCGATGTGGCAGCTTCCTCGCGATATGCAGGGTGTGTTGGGTGTTGCCAACAACGAGGGCAGTGGAATCGCGCAGCAGGCTTGGGATTTCACCGAGATTTTCGATGACTTCGCCGAAGACGCCGCCGCCGAACAGGCCGCATCGGACTAACAGCCCAGCGGGAGGGCAGGCAGCTGGCGGTCAGCTCAGTAGCTATTGCAGGAGCCGGCGACCGCCGCGACGAGTCCCACGTATCCCGAGGCCCCAGGTATGGCCTGCAGTTGCGCCGCCATCGCCGCGCGCTGCGGCGGCGGCGCGGCGAGGAAATTGCGCAGATAGTTTTGCGCCACCGGTGAGGCGTTGAACTCCGCGGCGGCTCCTGGATCTTGAGCGTTGAGCGCAGCTACCACCTGCCCGTAGTTGCAGGTGGTGTTAATCACCGCGTCATACGGATCTGCGGATGCCACACCGGACCCGACGGTTAACGCTAAGGCCACGCCGCCAGCAGCGGCGGCCAGACTGGTCAATGACAGCCTCATTTGCGGACACCTTCCCTAATGCACCGTCAACAAGAAGACGACGACATTTGCCCAACGGTTGCCGTCTGTGATCGAGATTACCAGGCTCCGCGGGCTTGCTTGTCTCAACACTTTATCGGACGATTCCACGCTGCCATAACTTTTTGCAGGTCAGCGGCACAATCGACGACGTTGTCGGGTGCGGCGAGGTGAGCTCAAAGCTGGGCCGCAAGCTCGGTGCCTTGCTTGATTGCGCGCTTGGCGTCCAGTTCTTCGGCGACTGCCGCGCCACCGATAATGTGCGGGTCGACGCCGTTGCGGCGCAATTCGGTCTCCAGGTCGCGCACCGGTTCCTGTCCGGCGCAGATGACCACGTTGTCCACCGCCAGCACCTGTGGTCGCTGTCGGTCCGGGCCGAAGCTGATGTGCAGGCCGTCGTCGCTGATCCGCTCGTAATTGACTCCCGACAGCTGATGAACGCCTTTGGCCTTCACCGCTGCCCGGTGTACCCACCCGGTGGTCTTGCCGAGCCGCTTGCCCTGCCGGCCCTTGGTGCGCTGTAACAAGTACACCTCACGAGCGGGCGGCGCAGGCAGGGGTGTCGTCAAAGCTCCAGGGGCTTCTTGCGGATCGGCGACGCCCCACTCGGCTTTCCATTCTTTGAGGCCTTGGGGTTCACCGGTGGGTGAGGAGTCGGTGACCAGGAGTTCGGTGACGTCGAATCCGATGCCTCCGGCGCCCACGACGGCCACGGTCTTGCCGACCGGCTTGGCGCCGGTGATCGCCTCGGCGTAGGTCAGCACCTTGGGGTGATCAATGCCCGGTATCTCCGGAATGCGGGGCGCCACGCCGGTGGCCAACACGACTTCGTCGTAGCCGGTCAACTCGTCGGCCGACACTCGGGCGCCTAGCCGGACCCCGACGCCGTGGCGGGCCAGCATCGTCGAGAAGTACCTGATGGTCTCGCTGAATTCTTCTTTGCCAGGGATCCGGCGGGCCATGTCGAACTGGCCGCCGATGAACTCGTTGGCCTCGAACAGCGTGACGTCGTGACCTCGTTTGGCGGCGTTGACCGCGGTGGCCAGCCCCGCCGGACCGGCCCCGACGACCGCGACCGAGCGCGCGCGCCGCGTCGGCGACAGCAGCAATGTGGTCTCGTGACCGGCCCGTGGATTGAGCAGACACGACACTGTTTTTCGAGCGAATGCGTGATCAAGGCAGGCTTGGTTGCAGGAGATGCACGTGTTGATTTCGTCGGCCCGGTCGGATTGCGCTTTGAGCACCCACTCGGGGTCGCTCAGCATTGGCCGGGCCATCGATATCAGGCGCACCTGGGTTTCGGCGAGGACTTGTTCGGCGGCCTGTGGCATGTTGATCCGGTTTGATGCCACCACCGGGATGCGGACGTGTTCGGCGACGGCGCTGCTGATGTCGACGAACGCGCTGTTGGGCACCGAGGTGACGATTGTCGGCACGCGGGCCTCATGCCAGCCGAAGCCGGAGTTGATGATGGTTGCGCCCGCCGCTTCCACGTCGGTTGCCAGCGAGACGATTTCCTGCCACGTCTGGCCGTCCTCGACGTAGTCGGCCATCGACATCCGGTAGCAGATGATGAAGTCCGATCCCACGGCGGCGCGGGTGCGTCGCACGATCTCGACGGGGAGCCTGCGGCGGTTGGCCGGTGCGCCGCCCCAAGCGTCGGTGCGCTTGTTGGTGCGCGTCGCCAGGAACTGATTGAGCAGATACCCTTCACTGCCCATGATTTCGACTCCGTCGTAGCCGGCTTCACGAGCCAGCTGCGCGCAGCGGACGAAATCGTTGATGGTGGATTCGACCCCGCGTGATGAGAGTGCTCGCGGCCGAAACGGGTTGATCGGCGCCTTGATCGACGATGCGCTCACCGAAAGCGGGTGGTAGGCATAGCGTCCGGCATGCAGGATCTGCAGCAGGATCTTGCCGCCATTGTCATGCACCGCCGCCGTAATGCGGCGGTGCCGCCGCGCCTGGGCCGTGGTGACCAGTTCCGAGGCGAAGGGCAGCAGCCAACCGGTTCGGTTGGGCGCGTAGCCACCCGTGATGATCAGCCCGACGCCGCCGCGAGCGCGTTCGGCGAAGTATTCGGCAAGCCGATCGGTGTGGCGGGCTCGGTCCTCCAGCCCAGTGTGCATGGAACCCATGACCACCCTGTTGCGCAGCGTGGTGAAGCCGAGGTCCAACGGGGACAGCAAGTTTGGGTACGGACTTGTATGTGGTTTGTGGCTCTTCTCGGGCCGAGTCATGGTTTCTCCTGTAGTGCGTCACAGACCTCGTCGAGCCAGTCGATCGCGTTTTCTTCGGCTCGGATGCCGCCGCGCAGCACGAGGTATTGATGGAGTGCGGCGCCCTGAAGCACCGATGGATTAGGAAATGTGCGCTTCTCGATACCGCGATATACGTCCAGCGATTCGATCCGCTCGGCGCGCAGCGCGGTGACTTGGGCACGCAGCGCTGCGATGTCTCCATAGATCGCACCGCGCAGTTTGACGGCGATGTCGCGGGTGCTGGAGTCGGTGAGGGCGCTGCCCCGGCCGGGCCTGGTGGTGCTGAGGGGCTCGGCGATCCAGCGGGCCAATTCGGCGCGGCCGTTCTCGGAAACCGTATAGACCTTCTTGTCCGGCCTGCCACGCTGGACGACGGTTTTTCCGTGCACCCAGCCGTCGCTCTCCATCCTGCGTAATGTCCGATAGATCTGTTGGTGGGTGGCGGTCCAGAAGTGGCCAATGGACCGGTCGAATCGGTGCGCCAGCTCGTAGCCGGAGCCGGCCTTTTCGGACAGCGACACCAGGATCGCGTGGGTCAACGGCACCCGGGAAGCATAGGGGCGGCCGGCGTTGCTATGCAACTGGGTGCATAGCGTTGGGTGCGCCGGCGAGCGTACCAATTGACCGGTGTGTATGTGCTACGTCTAGTATCAGTAACTGAACGCCTCGCCACTTTGGCTACGACGAGGGGACCTCGAAGGATCCCTGGCGAGGTGAACAGCAGCCCACACTGAGCAGTACCCAGAGGACACGTTGAGGAGCCGTCCGTGACGTACACGATCGCCGAACCTTGCGTCGACATCAAAGACAAGGCATGCATTGAGGAGTGCCCGGTCGACTGCATATACGAGGGTGCCCGGATGCTCTACATCCACCCCGACGAGTGCGTCGACTGTGGCGCGTGCGAGCCGGTGTGCCCCGTCGAGGCGATCTACTACGAAGACGACGTGCCCGAACAGTGGAGCCAGTACACCCAGATCAACGCCGACTTCTTCGACGAGCTGGGATCGCCTGGAGGTGCGGCCAAGGTCGGGATGACCGAGCACGACCCGCAAGTGGTGAAGGACTTGCCGCCGCAGGGCGAAGGCGACTGAGCGGGCCGGTGAACGCCCGGGATCGCCGGCCTGTGTCGGCGAACCTGCCGCAATTCCCCTGGGACACCATCGCCGCAGCCAAAGAGCTGGCCGGGGCTCATCCGGACGGAGCCGTCGATCTCTCCGTCGGCACCCCGGTCGACCCGGTCGCGCCGCTGATCCAGGAAGCGCTGGCAGGTGCCGGTTCGGCATCTGGCTACCCGGCTACGGCCGGTACCCCACGACTGCGTGAGTCCGCCGTGGCCGCGCTGGCTCGCCGCTACCAGATCACTGGTTTGATCGAGGCGGCGGTGCTCCCCGTGATCGGCACCAAAGAACTCATCGCCTGGTTGCCGACGCTGCTGGGCCTGGACACCACCGACGCGGTCGTGGTCCCCGAATTGGCATATCCGACATACGAAGTGGGCGCCCGGCTAGCGGGAGCGCAGGTGCTGCGTGCGGATTCGCTGACTCAGCTGGGCCCACAATCGGCGGCTCTGGTCTACCTGAACTCGCCGAGCAACCCGACCGGGCGGGTGCTTGGCGTCGACCACCTGCGAAAAGTGGTCGGGTGGGCACGCGATCGAGGCGCAATCGTGGCTTCCGACGAGTGCTATTTGGGTTTGAGTTGGGACGCCGAGCCTCCGGGAGCGTTGTCGGTGTTGCATCCGGCAATCTGCGACGGCGACCATACCGGGTTGCTTGCGGTGCACTCGCTATCGAAGACCTCATCGCTGGCCGGCTATCGGGCTGGTTTCGTCGCAGGGGACTCAGCCCTCGTCAGTGAGCTGCTGGCCGTGCGCAGACACGCCGGGATGATGGTGCCGACGCCTGTCCAAGCTGCCATGGTGGCCGCCCTGGAAGACGACGACCACGAGAATCTGCAGCGCGAGCGTTATGCGCGGCGGCGCGCGATCCTGCTGCCGGCGTTGCGCGGAGCAGGCTTTGCTGTTGACCATTCCGAGGCGGGTCTCTATCTATGGGCCACCCGCGGGGAGGACGGCCGCGAGACCGTCGCGTGGTTGGCGCAACGCGGCATCCTGGTCGCCCCTGGCGACTTCTACGGCCCCCGCGGCTCCCAACACGTTCGGGTGGCGCTGACCGCTACCGACGAGCGCATCTCCGCTGCGGTGAAACGGT
Organism: Mycobacterium spongiae; assembly: GCF_018278905.1. Lineage (NCBI taxonomy): Bacteria > Bacillati > Actinomycetota > Actinomycetes > Mycobacteriales > Mycobacteriaceae > Mycobacterium > Mycobacterium spongiae. The sequence goes on along the minus strand of NZ_CP046600.1, from coordinate 4,211,136 downwards.
TGAGCTAGCCCCGGTGTGCGCCACAAGCGCGTTACGTACCGGCGGCCGGGCTCACCGCCAGGTCGTGCGCAGCTGGGTCGTGAGTGCGAGCGGATTGTCGCCGCGGAACAGATCGAGGATGGCTTGGCCGTCGGGTGAGTCGGCTCGCAGCTGCCGGGGCGGGCCGATGTGGGTTCGCCAGGCCTGTGCGAGATGTCGCCGTCGATCTTTGTTTCGTGCTAACCAGCGCGGTACGGCATGCCAGGCCACTGCGCCTGGCACGGGTAGCCCCATGACCGCACGCGCCGCGAACGCTGCCCGAGCCAGGCGCGTGGCCGGCGGCGTCAGGATCTTGCGGCCGATGAGGTAGCGCGGCTCGCCGAGAGGCGCGAGTAGCTCGTCGAGGGCTGCCGTGAACCGCTGGGATTGCTCGGTGGGTACGCCGTCGAGTTCACACCGGATCCAGCCGTCGGGGTCCGCCTTGATCCGAAGTGCTTCCGCACCTCGTTCGGCGCCGCCGGCCGCATGGAGTGCATCCGCGACGACCGCGGCCAACCGCTCGAGTGCGTTGGGCGCCTGTTCCAGGCGGCGGCTCTCGGTTACTGCGGCGGCTGTCACTATGCCAGCGCCCGTCGCGATAATGCCGCCAGCGGTCGCGGCCCCGGCGACTGGGCCAAAGTTGGCGTACGCGATGACTCCGCCGGCTCCGGCGGCGACCGCAGATAGGCCGGTGCGTGCGCTCCTGGCCAGTCGGACCGGATTGAGCCGCCCTGGCACGGGTGGGGTCAATGCGGACGCCGGGATGCGAGGCGCTGCAACCCCGAGTGAACCACCCGACCGCACGCGGATGGTTGCTACGTCGATCCCCTCATAGGGCTCGCCAATGCGCCACCATGCCCGGGCCCGGGCACGTTCAGCCGTGCGCCGCAGCGCCTGCGCGGTGATGGTGTGGGCATCGGTGACCGGTGGGCGGTAAGGCGAAAGCGATGGATCACAGTGCGTCACACCCGATTCGATGAGCCCCTGGGGACTGGCCGCGAAATAGTCGTCGTGTTTGCGTACCAGGCGGAGGTAGTCGGCATCGCCGCGCGGATGGTCTGCGGTGCTACAGCAGACCGACCAGTTGTCGGCAACTTTGTGAACATCATTGGGATCTTTGCGGATTGCACGGCCGCGCATCTGCGTGATCGCCGCCTTCGTGGTTGCGCTCGTCAGGTCGATGTTGACGTTGACCGCCGCGCAGTCCCAGCCCTCGCCCAGAAGGGCGCGGGTTCCGACCAGCACGCGCGCGGCTCCCGACAGGAAGTATGCCGTCGCCAGCGCGACCCACGTTCGCGGGGAGAAGCCGCCCGCACGGCCGCGGACAACGCGCAACGCCGGATGGGCATCGAACGGCTCGGTGGTGACAAGTGCGCCCCGCTCTGCGCAGAACGCGACGAGGTGATCGTCAATCGCAGCTGGGCACGCGAAGGTTTGCCCCGTCACCAGCAAGGCGTTGAGTGGGGTGCTACGTCGGGCGTCGGATACCGCAAGCATGGCGGTGACCAGCTGGGCCGAACCCGACTGATTGCTGATGGGAGCTCCCTTCAGTGACGTTGGCAGGGTGCCCGACATCGATTCGAAGTCGCAGAGCACCAGAGCCCGCAACCGCGATCCCAGGACGGCGTCTTCGGTGTCGAGGATGTGCGCGGTCGCGGCGATCTTCGACTCGGAGAGTGCACAGACTCTGTCCACCGGTGAGGTCGCGACACGCACGCCACCGCGGGTCAGCCGGTAGCCCAAGCCGGGCAGCACCCGTTTGATCGCGGTGAGCGCGTGCCCGTCGCGGGGATCCTCGCTGCGTTGTAGGTGCCCAATGCTGAAGTCGGTCAAGACATTGACCCAATCGTGTGCGTCGGGTGCAACGCGGTGCTGTTCGCGCAGGCGGGCTCCGTCGGGCAGCGGAATCATGCCGTCAAACGCGAAACGCAGTCCGCTCATCGCGAGATCGGGTTCGGCGCGTTCGAATGTCGACCATGCGATCTGATTGCCCTCTGCTGTTGATCGATCCACGATCCGCGCGCGTAGCCACGCGGCCAGCGACATGCTGCCCACCTGTTGGTCGATCAGCTCCAGCATGAGCTCGGCGAAGCGGGCGCGATGGGTCGCGACCCAGGCTTGCTCGTCGGGCGTCGGTTCGGTCAGGTAGACCAGCTCTTGATAGGGCGCGAGGTCGCCTTCTTTGACCAGTGCGGGTGTCGGGACCACGAAATCGGCGGTGCCGAACAGCTCGTCATGAAGCGTGTGCTGCCACGCCGTGAGCTCTGTCGGTGGGGTTGCTGTCAGACCGATCAGACCCGTCTGGGGTCCCAGTACCGACGCCAACGCGCTGACCAGCGCTCCCCACGTCGCCAGCAGGTGGTGACATTCATCGAGCACCAACGTCCACGGTCCTCGCGCCGCCGCTCGCTCGATCAACGCCCTTCCGTTGGGGTGCAGCAGCCCCAGCAAGGCCTGTTGATCGCGGCTCTTGAGGACCTTCCGCCGAACTGCGGAATCCGTGTCGTCATCGATGACGGCGAGGGACTGATACGTCAGTACGTTCATTGCCGACGTCAGGTCACGCTCGGTGCCGCAATCAGACGCCGATGGCTGTGTCGATGGAAAGTTGTTGTCCCACAACGCGGCCCACTGCGCCTGCACCGCCGTATTGGGCACCAGCACCAAGGTCCGCCGCCCCAGTCGGCGCGCGGCCTCCAGTCCGATCATGGTCTTGCCTGCGCCGGGGGGCAGCACCAGATACGCGCGGTTGTCTCCGGCAGCGACATCGGCGTCGAACGCGTCCAACGCCTGACGCTGATACACCCGCCATTGTCCGACGAAGCCCCGCGACTCAAGTTCGCGGCGAGGCTCCACGACAGCCCACCCTATTAGCTAGGGTTGGCAACCACTATGACGCGCGCAAGGTGGCTGGCTGTGTTCTTCGTTGGCGTGGTGCTGTTGCTCTCCACCGGGGCCTGCGGATCCTCGAGCTCGCCGCCGCACTCGGCGTCCAGCGATGCCCCCGCCGGGGCCTGCCCGACGACGGCGCCGTCATTCGGCAGCGGCGAGATTCGAGCGGCATTGGAATCGACACCGCTACCGGCCGGGGTCACGCTCGTCAGTCAAGAAGAAAGACCCAGTATCGATGATCGGTCGAAAATCGATGTGGTGGTGATCATTTGCCAGCCCGGGCTGGTCGGTGGCCAGCTCAAGGGTGTTGCGACGATGCTCGCCCGGTCGTTGCAAACGTCGGGCATTGCGCCGCGCGTCCTCATGCTGCTCGTGGGCAATGTCGCCGAGGACGCCCACCCGGAGGGGGAGGTCCGCCTGGACGACTTGGGGCACTATGCATTCTCGCCGTCGACCGAGATCGAGGCCGCGTGGAAGTATGCGGCCGAAAGCTGAAAGCTGACGATCGCCGAGCTAGGTCGAGCTACGTGCTGATATCGGCGAGAAAGGCGCCAGATGCCTCGGTCCATTGATCGGCAAGCGTGAACGTGCCACACACCGCGTTGGTGTTGTTGACGAGCTGCGCTTCGCCGGTCGGCTGCGACAGCTGTACGGTCGTTCGGCCGGTGACCCGGATGGAGAGGTCAACTGTGTTGGGATCACTGGGGTTGGCGGCGGTGCTGTAGTTGCCTGAATCCGCGCTTCGCGCGCCGTCGGTGAAGGTGAGCTTGAGGAACGCCTCGTCGGGGTTCAGTTCGGTTTTAGGGTCCGTAAGCTCCGACAGTGGGCGTTCGCTGGTGCCGATATACACCACGACCGCTCTGCCATCGCCGCCCAGCCCGGCAAGCGGGCGATCTGCCACCGCGTAGACGGTGGACCAATCCAGCCCGTCGGGATACGCCCCATTCGTTGAGCTGACGGTTACCGCGGTCTCTGTAGGGCAGTCGAAGCCTTCCACGTCCCCCGTTGCCGTCGTCGGGGACGACTCATCGGACGTCGTCTGGCTCTGACTGGTTGCTGCGGGCTCGGTCGAATTCGAGCCGCAGCCGGCCGCAATCAAGCTTGGTAGCGCGATCAACGGCACGGCCATGACTCGAAGTAAAGCGGGATGCATGCTGCCTCCTGGCGTCCGAACGGGTGGATTGGTACGTGAATTGGTGATCAGCTGGTCGATCCCCACGCTAGTGCTTCGCCGTCGGCCGCCTATCCCCGCGGCAGCCTTCGACCGCATCACAGGGCCGGGGCCGCGCGGCGTGCCGAGTAGAGTTCGTGCACGTCGAAAGGTGCAACAGCGTGGGGCAAGTCGATAGATGGCAAAGGTTGTTGGCAGGACCCCTCGCGGGCATGACCGCGGCCAGCATCGGCATCATCTACGGCTACGACTTGTCCACCATCTCCAGCGCGCTGCGGTACATCGCCGACGAGTACGACTTCTCAACCGGCGGCCAAGAGATGGTGATCGCTGCGGGGGTGATCGGACAGATCGGTGGTGCGGTTGGCGGTGGTGCGCTCGCCAACACGATCGGGCGCAAGTACTCGATGCTGCTGGTAACGGTCGTGTACGGGGCGTTTGCGGTGGTGGGTGCGATGGCGGTCAGCGTGCCGGTGCTGTTGGTTGCCCGGTTGATGGTGGGTCTGGCCATCGGGGTGTCAGTCGTCGTGGTTCCGGTCTTCATGGCCGAGTGCGCGCCCGCCAGGATGCGAGGTTCAGTTCTGGTCGGGTACCAGCTGGCAACGATCCTGGGCATCCTCGCCGGCTACCTGGCTGCGTACCTGCTGGCCGGCTCGGATTCCTGGCGCTGGATGCTGGGCCTGGCCGCGGTGCCCTCCGCGCTGATCATGTCGCTCTTGCTACTGATACCGGAGACCGCTCGCTGGCACATGCTCCAGGGCCGTGTTGGGCCCGCACGCCAGGTTCTGCGATGCGTTGAGTCGGATGCGGACGCCGAGCGCGATCTCGACGAGATCGCCAGCGCGCAGGAGGAAGAACGCGGCAGCGTGCTCGCCACGATGCTGCGGCCGCCATACTTGCGCGCCACGGTCTTCGTGGTCGGCCTCGGTTTCTTCGGTCAGATCACGGGTATCAACGCCATCGTCTACTACAGCCCTCGCCTGTTTGCGGCCATGGGATTGAGTGGGAACTTCGCTATGGCGATCCTGCCCGCATTGGCCCAAGTCTCCGCGTTGGCGGCAGTCGTCGCATCGATGATGCTTGTGGACCGATTGGGTCGGAGGCCGATTCTGTTGTCGGGCATCGCGATGATGGTCACTGCGGACGTCGCGCTCATCGCCGGCTTCACGGTTAGCTCGGATTCCGCGGCAGGGGTGATAGGACTGGCCGGAGTCGCGCTTTTCACCGCCGGGTTCAGTTTCGGCTTCGGCTCGTTGGTCAGCGTCTACGCCGGTGAAAGTCTGCCCGCGCGGATGCGTTCGATGGGTTCGAGCTTGATGCTCAGCTCGAATCTGGTGGCCAATGCGATCACGGTCACCGTCTTCTTGACGCTGCTGGACTCGCTTGGGGGTGCCGGCACTTTCACGGTGTTGGGTAGCCTCGGACTGGCCGCGTTGGTGTTTGTCTACCGGTTGGCCCCGGAAACGAAAGGCCGTCAGCTGGAAGACATCCGGCGCGTCTGGCAAGAGCCCGCTACGGCGAAGTCGAGCGCGGTGGGTAGAGGTAGTGCAAGACCAGGGCGGTGACCACGCCATACCCGAGGTGCGGGACGAGATCGCTGATCCAGCCGATCAAGCCCCACGTCCGCGGGTCGGTGACCCCGAGAGCGATCATGGGTCCGTTCGTTCCGACCAGCGCGCCGACGGTGGCGACCGCCGCGGTAACGATCCACCCGGGTCGCCAGCCCAGCGCGTAGGCCAGGCCAAGGAGCACCCCGATGCCGATGCCGGCGGTGTAGCCGCTCAATGCGCCAAGGCCGGAGATTCGGCCGGCCAAGGCGTCACCGCTGCCTGGGATTGTGATGTGAAACAGCCTGGCTAGCGCCTCAGCGGTCCGTTCCGGCGTCGTGCTCGCCGGGCGGCCCCGGACTGCCATGTCGAGGTAGCCGATGACATTGAGTGCGCTGGTGCCGGCTGCGCCAGCAGCAGCGCCGGCCCACAATCCCGGCCACAGCGCGGCAATTTGTCGGGTTTTCACCGGTTTGGTCTCCTTGCATGTCGTAGTCTCTCCGCGATTGTCAGGGTGCAGCCGACGCCCTATTGTCCGTCTCCTGACTTCATCACTTCCCGTCCGGGCGCGGTAGCCAAGTGTCAGCATCCCAACAATGCCTTTGCGGGATCGCGATACACTTGGCCCACAGCGGGGGCCGGTTTTTGGGATGACGACGATGTCCTACATGGCGACGGCGCCGGAGGCGCTGCTGGCGGCGGCCAGCGATCTGTCGGGTGTTGGCTCGGCGCTGGACGCGGCCAATGGTGCCGCGGCGGCCTCAACCGCACGCGTGCCTGCGGCGGGCGCCGATGAGGTGTCTGTGGCGATCGCGGCGTTGTTCGGCAGCTACGCCCAGGAGTATCAGGCGTTGAGCGCACGGGCAGCGGCGTTTCACTACCACTTTGTGCAGGCTCTTACCGCCGGTGCTGGCTCGTATGCGGGCGCCGAGGCCGCCAGCGCGTCACCCTTGCAGCAGGTGCTCGACATCATCAATACGCCCACCCAAACACTGCTGGGGCGCCCCCTGATCGGTGATGGCGCCAACGCGACGACTCCGGGTGGTAACGGCGGCGACGGCGGAATCTTGTATGGAAACGGCGGGTCCGGGGCGGCCGGCGCTTTCGGTCAAGTCGGTGGTAGCGGCGGGGATGCCGGATTGATCGGCAACGGCGGGGCCGGTGGGGTCGGCGGCACGGGCGCGGCCGGCGGCGTGGGTGGTCGCGGTGGCCTGCTGTACGGCAACGGCGGTTTTGGTGGGGTTGGCGGGAACGGCAGCGTGGTCGGCGGGGTCGGGGCCACCGGCGGAAATGGTGGGGCCGCCGGGTTGATCGGTGTAGGTGGGGTTGGTGGGGCCGGCGGGCTGGGCGCCCCCGGCGACAGTGGCCCCGATGGTGGCATGGGTGGCCGCGGCGGCGCCGGTGGGGCGGGCGGGGCCGGCGGGATGCTCGTGGGAGCGGGCGGCGCCGGCGGGTTCGGCGGCGAAGGCGGACTTGGTGGCGAGGCGATGGCCTTCGACGGGATCGGTGGAACCGGCGGAGCCGGCGGGGTCGGCGGCATCGGTGGGGCCGCCGGCCTGATCGGGGACGGTGGGGCCGGCGGGCACGGCGGCCAAGGTGAGGTCGGCGGCTTCACTGGCGTCGGCGGCACCAGTGGGGCCGGAGGCGACGGGGGGGCGGGCGCCCGCGGCGGCGCCGGCGGCCTGCTGTACGGCAGTGGCGGGGCCGGAGGGGCCGGCGGTGCCGGCGCTACGATCGACGAGGCTGGGACTCGCTTCGGTGGTGCCGGCGGAGCTGGCGGAGATGGCGCTCATGGTGGCGCCGCCGGGCTGATCGGCACTGGTGGTGTCGGGGGCGCCGGTGGGTCCGGCGGCACGGCCGGCGCCGGTGACGAGAGCGGCGGCCACGGCGGCAAGGGCGGGGCCGGCGCTCCTGGTGGGGCCGGCGGATCGCACTTCGGCAACGGTGGCGACGGTGGCATCGGCGGCGACGGCGGCAACGGCGGGGAAGGCAATTTGGGTAATGGCGGCACCGGTGGTGCCGGTGGAGCCGGCGCTCATGGCGGGATCGGTGGGCTGCTGTATGGCGATGGTGGGACTGGCGGTGCGGGGGGCGGTGGCGGCAACGGTGGGAGAACCAGTCTCGGTGCAGGCGGCGCCGGCGGCAACGGTGGGGCCGGAGCTCTTGGCGGCGGCGCCGGGCTGGTCGGTGGCGGCGGCAATGGTGGCGCCGGCGGCAACGGCGGGGTTGCCGGTCAGGGCGGCATCGGCGACGGTGCCGATGGCGACGGCGGCGATGGCGCCAACGGCGGCAACGCGCAGTGGGTCGGTAACGGCGGCAATGGCGGGTCTGGCGGCACTGGCGAGCTGCCGGGAACCGACGGCCTCGGTGGCAGCGGTGGGTTGCTCTTCGGCGCGCCCGGGACTCCCTAGAACGGCGGCGGTTGATTGCGTTCGGCGACGCGGCCGGCGTTGAGCGCACGCTCGGCGTTGATGCGGTGGGCGCGGTCTTGCTGCCGGGTACGGCTGCGGGTCGGCATCGTGGCTCCGCGATGGCCGAGCGGTCGATCCGCCGTTGCGGCAAGGGGCAATTGGGCGGTGGGCAGGCACAGGCTGGGAAACAGCAAGCGACTGCCGGGTCGGGTGGTGTAGGTGTGCCCGCTGGGGGAGGTCCAGGTGATGGTGCCGTCGGGGTGTTGGCGGTCACGCCAGCCGCCGGGTCCGGTCCAGAACGTCTTGAGCAAGTGGTGTTTGCGGCACAGGCACTTGAGGTTTGACGGGTGGGTCGGCCCGTACGGGTAGGGGATGGTGTGGTCGATATCGGTGGATTCCGCGGGCCGATCGCAACCCGGGAATCGGCACGTCATATCGCGGCATCGGATGAAGCGCTGCAGTGATGCCGAGGGGCGATACCCCGGCTCTGGCCCGGCGTCGGCGAAGGCATTCACGCGGCGGATCGTGGCGCCGCCGGCGATGAGTTCGGCCACCCGTGAGGCGGGCACCATGGCGCCGCTGGTGAGGAATGCTGCCGGCAACCGGGTTTCGGGTGTTTCGGGGTCGGGATCCAGCGCCTCGCGGACGGAGGTACCTGGCGTGATCGGCCGCGCAGGTTCCTCGCCGGAGGTGTGTGGGTCCGGTTGGGCGGTTAGTGTTGCGGCGTCGGTGATTACGTGGATCATCACCGCTGCGGCCCGCGGGTCGGCGTCGGCCGCAGCGGGACAACCGGTGGTCGAGCAAGCGCAAGTGAGCCGTACACCCCCAGCGGCCAAGGTTCCCAGGGCGTCGGCGCGTCGCTGGGCGATAGTGCGTGGATCGGCGTCGCAGACGTGGTGGGCCATTTCAGCGAGCCGGCGATCCAGCACGGCACCGTCGGTGGCCAACAGTGAGCCCCACAGCGTTGCAGTGCCGTCGTTGTTGTCGTCCGGTGCGATCACTACCTCGCGCCCCCGGGCGCCGGCGCGAGTGCGTCGCAGCGCCGCGGGGTCGTAGCGGTCGACGATGGCGTCGATTGCCTGAGCGGTCTTTGCCTGCGACAGCGGTCCGAACTGGCGCGCGGCGCTGGCCAAGACGGCGTCCACCTCCCGGAGAGCGCCGGGGTCTTTGATCAGGGCGGTGTGCCAGGCGATCGCGGAGACCAGCCGCAGGCTGAGAGTGCCCTCGGCGAACAAAGCCGCCACAGCGGGCAGTCGGTCGCGTAGCGCCATCGCCAGATACATCTGGCTCGAGGCCAGTCCGTGGCTGACGTTGAGCGCTGCAGCGACCTGGGCGGCAATCGCATCCCAGTTGTCGCATGACCAGTACGCGCGGTCGGCCGGGCCATCGGCGTGTCGGGTGACCAACTCTGCGATCGCGGCTAGCCGGCGTGCGGCCGCGGCGGCCTCGGCGCGGGCCGAATCAGCCATCTCCGACACCACGACCCGATCTGCAACACGATCGAACATACTTTCGAATCTAGCGGACAGGAGCAGCGTCCGCGCGGCCGAAATCGGCGGCTGTGCACAAACTTTCCACTGTGGATAATCTCAACGGCCGGCGCAGACTCGCAGCCCCAGCGAAAAGAGCAGCCGCACCTCGGGATCGGCGAGCGAGGTCGCCAATAGTTTCTCGATGCGCCGTACCCGATAGCGGACAGTGTTGGGATGCACCTGTAACCAGTGTGCCGCTGCAGCGATGTCGCCAAAGCTGTCCAGGTAGGCGCGCAGCGTGTCGGCCAGCGCCGGATCCTGCGCGTACAGATCAGCCACCCGCGGGTCCACGAGCCGAACGTCGGTGCCGATCAGCGCGACGATCTCGTCAAGGAGAACGGTGGTGCGGGCTTCGGCCAGCGATGTCACCTGTCCGATCGAGATCGGATGGCGTTGCGCGCTATCCAGCACCCGGTCCACCTCGGCCCGGGCCGTGGCGACATGGGTTAGCCCGGCAACCGGGGCCGCGATCGCGGCTCGCAGCTCCACTCCCAGCTCGGTGCGAAGAGCGCCGATCGTGCCACGAGCCCACGAGGTGATGGACCGGGTCGAGGTGGTTTGTGGCAGCAGGACATAGATCCTTGAATCACGCGCAGCTACCTGGGCATCACCGCGAAATGCGCTTGCGCTCAGAGCCAGGACGTCAGCCAGCCGGGTGGGACGTGGCCCGACGTCCGCGGTGTCGCTGGTATCCGCGGCATCGGCGGTGGCGAAGCCGATCAGCGCGGCGTTTCCGTCCGGTGCGACGCCCAGCTCGCGGGCGATGGCAGATACGTCGAACGCTGCGGTGGCTACATCTGAGTCGGCCAGTCCGAGCAACTGCTGCACTCGACGCGCGTGCGTGGACGGCTGGGCCGCCAGCCGCGCCATGAGCCGGGCGGCCAGCACCGCAGCTCCCTGCAGCATCTCCTCGGCATCGTCGGCCAACGGCTGTGAGCCCTGCTGCACCCAGATGGTGCCGGCGAACACCGGCGGCGGCCGCGTCCCGACCGCGGGCTGATGAATCCCGATGGCCAGGCGCGGGCGCAGACCCAGCTCCGGGCGCGCGGCAACGCGCACCACCGCGGCGCTGGCCCGCAGCGCGTCGAAGATGCCCCACTGACCGATCCATTCCAGATGCTCGGGCGGGCCGGCGCGACCCAGGATCGAGAGCCGACGCAGCTCGTCGGCTTCCTCGTTGGAGGCCGAATAGGCGAGTACATGTGACTGGGCATCTTCGACGCTGACCATGCCGTGAATCCGATCGGCCAGCGACTGCGCGAGGCCAAACAGGTCGGCGCCCGAATCATCCGGGCCCCGGTCGCCGTGGTGCTCCAAGACGTGGTTCACCAACTGGTATAGCCGCTCCCAACGGGCTTGCGGCTCCACGGCGACCACCGCTGCGCCGGCCCGGACCGCTTTCGCCACCAGAGCTTGCCGCGGCTGTTTGGCGAAGATCGCGACCGGCGCTCGCCCGCGGGTCTGCCCGTCAAGCCACTGCACGGCCTCGTCGTCTGTGACTCCGAGCAAGAAGAAGACATCGGCCGAGCCGGCCGCCGCCGTCAGGCCCAGCCGCACATCGTCGGAGTCGATCAGCGCCATGGAGGACACCGGCAGGTCCAGGCCGCGCGGCGCATCTACCAGGCTCACGACTGTCGCGTCCAACGCGAGCAACAGCTGCCCCAGGCCTACACCAGCCACCCTCATGTTGTCTGATTTTACTAGGACAACCCCATCATGTTGTCCGATCAGACAAGCAATCCGGCCCGCGGCGCGGGGATCCTGGCTACATGGACGCCATTACTCAGGTGCCGCTACCGGCCAACGAGCCGGTCCATGCCTATGCGCCCCAATGCCCGGAGCGGACTCGGCTGCGTGCCGAGCTTGCCCGGCTGGCTGCGCACCCGATCGACCTCCCGCATGTCATTGGCGGCAAACATCGGATGGGTGACGGCCAATCGATGGATGTCGTTCAGCCGCACCGGCACACGGCAAGACTGGGCACCCTGACCAACGCCGTGGCCGCCGATGCCGGCGCCGCGATCGAGGCGGCCATGGCCGCGAAGAACCCCTGGGCGCACCTTCCGTTCGACGAACGCGCTGCGGTGTTCCTGCGCGCCGCCGATCTGCTGGCGGGGCCCTGGCGGGAGAAGATCGCTGCGGCGACCATGCTCGGTCAGTCCAAATCCGCTTATCAGGCTGAGATCGATGCGGTTTGCGAACTCATCGACTTTTGGCGGTTCGACGTTGCATTCGCTCGCCAGATCCTCGAACAGCAACCGATCAGTGGCCCCGGGGAGTGGAACCGAAGCGACTACCGCCCGCTAGACGGTTTCGTGTACGCGATCACCCCGTTCAACTTCTCCTCGATCGCCGCCAACCTGCCCAGCGCACCGGCATTGATGGGCAACACCGTCATCTGGAAGCCGTCGATCACCCAAACGCTGGCGGCCTACCTGACCATGCAGCTGCTCGAGGCTGCCGGGTTGCCGCCCGGGGTGATCAACCTGGTCACCGGCGATGGCTTCGCCGTGTCCGACGTGGCGCTGGAAGATCCTCGACTGGCCGGCATCCACTTCACTGGATCTACGGCCACCTTCGGCCACCTCTGGCAGCGGGTGGGTGCGAATATCGGTCACTACCAGAGCTATCCGCGCCTGGTCGGCGAGACCGGGGGCAAGGACTTTGTGGTCGCTCATGCCTCTGCACATCCGGATGTGTTGCGCACCGCTTTGATTCGTGGCGCCTACGACTACCAAGGACAAAAATGCTCAGCGGTGTCGCGGGCCTTCATCGCACACTCGGTGTGGCAGCGGATGGGTGACGACTTCCTGGAAGCGACTTCGGAGTTGCGATACGGCGACATCGCGGATCTCTCCAACTTCGGCGGGGCGCTGATCGACCGGCGTGCCTTCGACAAGAACGTCGACGCGATCGAGCGGGCGAAGGGGGCAGCCGGCGTCACCATCGCCGCTGGCGGCGAATATGACGACAGCGTGGGTTATTTCGTGTATCCGACGGTCCTGCTGTCCGACGATCCGCGGGATGAGTCCTTCGCAACCGAGTACTTCGGGCCCGTGCTGTCGGTGCACGTGTACCCCGACGCGCAGTACGAGCAGATCCTGGATGTCATCGACACCGGTTCGCGTTACGCGCTGACCGGCGCGGTCATCGCCGACGACCGCGATGCAGTGCTGACCGCACAGCAGCGGTTGCGTTTTGCGGCTGGAAACTTCTATGTCAATGACAAGCCCACTGGGGCGGTGGTCGGGCGGCAGCCGTTCGGTGGGTCGCGCCGATCGGGCACCAATGACAAGGCCGGATCGGTAATGAACATGATGCGCTGGACCTCCGCGCGCAGCATCAAGGAGACTTTTGTCCCAGCGACCGACCACAGCTACCCGCACATGGCGTCAGAGTGATGTCCGCTCTGTTCGCCCACACGCTGCGGCCGGCCTTGTTGGCGGCGAGCCGATCCGAGCGGCTGCGACGTTCCGTCGAGCGATCGCCGATCACCGGTAGGGTGGTGCGGCGGTTCGTCCCGGGCGACACGCTCGGCGATGTCCTGGATGCCATCTCGGTGCTGAGGGATTCGGGCCGCTACGTAAGCATCGACTACCTGGGTGAGAACGTCACCGACGCCGACGACGCCGCAGCCACCGTGCAGGCATACCTCGACCTCCTCGACGCGCTGGGTCAGCGAGCCGGGGCGGCAACGAACAGCGTTCCTCCGCTAGAGGTTTCGCTCAAGCTGTCGGCGTTAGGGCAGGCGGTGGATCGCGACGGACAGAAGATCGCGCTGGAAAACGCCCGCATCGTCTGCGAGCGGGCCCAACACGTGGGCGCATGGGTCACGGTAGACGCCGAAGACCACTCCACCACCGACGCAACGCTGTCGATCGCGGGCGATCTTCGCGTCGACTTTCCTTGGCTCGGCACGGTTGTGCAGGCCTACCTGCGGCGCACCCTTAGCGACTGCCACGAACTGGCGGCCGTTGGTGCTCGCGTCCGATTGTGCAAAGGAGCCTACGACGAGCCGGCGGCGGTGGCATATCGAGATGAAGCCGACGTCACCGACTCGTATCTGCGGTGCCTTCAGGTCCTGATGGCCGGCACCGGGTATCCGATGGTGGCCTCACATGATCCGACCGTGATCGATGCGGTGCCGCGGATGGTTCACGAATCTGGGCGCACCGAAGCCGATTTCGAATATCAAATGCTGTACGGCGTTCGCGACGATGAACAGCGCCGACTGACCGACGCCGGTAACCACGTGCGCGTCTACGTACCGTTCGGCACCGAGTGGTACGGGTACTTCGTCCGACGGTTGGCCGAACGCCCGGCCAACCTGGGGTTCTTCTTGCGGGCGTTGGGTGAGCGCCGCGGCTGAGCGGTATCAGGCCAGCGGATCGGTCACGCACGCGCGTGCCGCGGGTCGCCCACCCTGTGGGATCGCTGCCGGCCACCCGGTCGAGTGCTGCCGGTGACCGTGCACGCGCGGTCGTCGCGGTTACCGGCCCTGCCGTATGCACGGTCTGGCCCACTTCTGCGTGCTGGCTCCCACCGGCTACCTTCTCGCTTCGCACTTTGGCGGGTGGTCACCGATGCGCCGATGAGGATCGTTCGCATCGTCTGCTCAGCGGCGTCCGTCAAGAGCCGCTGGGCGTCGGCGACAGCGTCGGCCAACGACATCGGCGCCGGCATGATCGAGGAAATGGCCTCGATACCCACATCGTGAACCGCCCGCGCCCCCGGGCCGATCGAACCAGCGAGCGCGATCACGGGTACCCCCGCGCGTTCCGCGCGCCGCGCCACCTCAGCTGGCACCTTCCCCCGGGGAGTCTGGAAGTCGACCGATCCTTCGGCGGTGATGACGAGGTCCGCTTCGGCGATCTTGGTGTCGAGATCAATTCCACACAGCCCAGAATCAAGCAGCGCATCGAAACGGGAGAGCAGGGTAGCGCCGACGCCGGCAGCAAGTCCTGCGCCCAATCCGCCCGATGCGCCCGTCCCCATCCCGGTGCGGATGTCGGCGACTCGGTAGCCGTCGCGCTTGAGAATCGTTGCCCAGTTTTCCAGCGCCTGCGACAGCACTTCGACGTCTTCGTCGCTGGCGCCTTTTTGCCTGGCGAAGACCGGCGCGACGCCTTTTTCGCCGCACAGCACGTTGTTGGGATTGCAGGCCAGCACAATGTCGACGCCGGCGAGCCCGCGATGCAATCCGCTGAGATCAAGTGAGGCGGCCCGCGCGAGATGGCGCCCGCCCAGCGGAAGATCACGGCCGGCGGAGTCCAGCACCCGCGCACCGAGTGCTTGCAGCGCGCCGGCGCCACCGTCGCACGTGCCGGAGTCGCCGCAACCGACGATGATCCGGTCTGCGCCGTCGTCAAGGGCCGCGGCAATGAGTTGTCCCACGCCGTAGGTGGTCGTCGCGCACGGGTCGCGCCGATCGCGGGGCACTAGGGAAAGTCCTGCCGCGGCCGCCATCTCGATCACGGCCGTTCCGGAAGCTGCTCCTCCCAGGCGTGCGTAGTGGGCTGTGACGGTTCCGCCGGCCGGACCGTGGACCGGCACCCGAACCAACCCGCCACCGGTTGCTGTTGCAAGGGTGTGTGCGGTTCCCTCGCCGCCGTCGGGGATAGGTGCGATGTCCACCGATGTGGCTGGCGCCACCCGTCGGATACCGGCGGCGATCGCGTCGGCGACCTCCTCCGCGGACAAGCTTTCCTTGAATCCGCTGGGCGCAACCAAGATTCGTAGTGCTGGGTAGATGCTCATCATCACTCCTTAGTTTTCGGGTCGATTTGGAGGTTGGTCGTTACAGGTACAGCGACAGGCCGAGCAGCGGCCACACGTCGAAGGCGAAAAGTGCCAGTAGGATTGCCGACAGCGGCGCTAGCGCGGCAGACAGCCGAAGCAAATCCCTGCTGGTGTAGCCCGGGAAGTCGTCAGTTGCGGCGAACATCGCGACAGGCTTGGCCGAGCTGGTCAGTGTCAGGCAAAAGCCTGCGGCCGCCGTCGAGATGAACGCGGCGGCAACCGGAGCGATGCCTGCCATGGGTGCGATGGTGACGACAATGGGAATCAGCACCGCAGACCGTGCCGATCGCGACTGCAGGACGAGATGGGCGCCGATCGAAACGACGACCAGGATGATCACGAAACCGCTCGTGGCCCAGCTACCCAAGAGGTTGCACGGACTGAAGGCAGCTCGTGCCAGCCACTCCGCGGCTCCACTGTCGGTCACGGCGGTTCCCAGCGCAAGCGTGGCGGCCATGAAGGTCAACAGCGACCAGGGCACCGCCTTCAACGCGTCCGACACCGATGTCGTCCCGAATCTCGGGGCAACAGTGATCAGTGCTCCGACGACGGCGATGACCGCCGCAGCGATGTGGTGGATCGGCCCGGTGCACCAGCCGATGATGACCATCGCGAGCAAGCCGACGACCCGACGTTGCGGCCCGTCGAGCCGAGCACCTGGGGTGGTCGATTCGTCGCACGTCAATGCGGTTGCCGGCACGCTCAGACGAGTCCGTCGATCCGGTGCGCTGGTGAACAGCATCAGGATGACTTCGGCGGCAAGGTGCGACCACACCACGGCCAGCGGCAGACCCGCAGCCAGCCATTGGAGAAAGCTGATGCTTTGGCCGACGGTTTCGCCAAGGATGTGGTTGGTCACCAAATGTGCGCCGGCGCCAATAGGGGAGGCGATGGCCGACAACAGGATGACGGTCGGAATCAGCATGGCCAGGCACCGTGTCAGCTGCTTGCGGTCTGATAGCGCGGCAGCGAGGCCCCCGAACACCGGCAGGGCCAACACTGCCCGGCCGGATGTGGCCGGAACGGCGAATGTGGCGACGATGAGCGCGGCCGTGACAAGGTGCACGAGTTGGCGAGGGGTGCGTGCCATTGCCAGCAGTCGTGCGGCGTATCTGGCCGGCAGCCCGGTCGCCGTGACAGCGGTAGCGATGATGAAGGCCCCGATCAGCAGCCAGATAAGGTCCTGGCCCACCACCGCGGTGACATCGCCGACATCGATGGCGCCAGCGACCGCCAGGACAGCCACCGCGCCGAGGGCCACATGAGAGTCTTTGATGGGTGTTGCGATCCACATCCAGACCGTGGCGAGGAAGACCACGAGCGTGGTCGCACCCCGCACACTCAAGCCACCGGACATGCACGAGTGGACGATCCCCGACAAAGCGGCCAGAGCGACCATGAGAGAACCGGCGTGACGGGCATATCGGGACAGCGACGCAGATCGCATGCCAGCGCGGACCCCGGTGGTTTCTGGTTGGCTCTCGACGTTGCTCAGATCGAGAGCTTCTCGCGTGGCCGGAGTGATCAACATGTGCGTCCCCTGTGTCGTACCCGTCGTTGTCTGGGTACAAGGTTCCGGCGACGCGATCCCCGGATTCTGAATAGATTCTTGGAACGCCAGCAGCTGGCCTCGGCGCGGGCTGCACTGCCCTGGTCACGGGGATGAGCCCGGCAAGACCGGCTCGTTAGGTCGGGTTGCCGGTGTGGGGATCCAGGAGCAGCGTCGGTTGCTTTGGACCGGTGAAATCGAACATCGCGTCCAGCGGGCCGGCGCGTTCGTCGAGCGACTGATCGCCGATGCGTCCGGTGTCCCAGTTGTCTTCGATGAACCGAAGGATCGAGGTTTGGTCAGCAAGGGTGTGATCAACGAAATTTTCTTTGGCAAATGGCGATATCACCAGCAGCGGTAGGCGTGGACCGTATCCGCACCGCCCTTGGTAGATGACGGGCGCGTCGTTCGGATCACCGCAGACCCCCGGAGCGTTCAGTGCGTCTTCAGCTGTGGTGGACGGCGATACCGTCGGCGGCGCCTTGTGGTCGTAGAAGCCGTCGGAGTCGTCATAAACGATGATGGCTGCAGTGTCCTGCCAGTCCGGAAGCCGTTGCAGCCGGTTGATCGTTTCAACGAGAAACTGCTGCTCGTCGAGCGGATCCGAGTAGCCGGCGTGCCCGTCCTGATAGGCGGGCGGTTTGAGGAAGCTGACCGATGGCATGTGACCTGCCTCGGAAGCGGCCCAAAAGTCCGCCAAGTCGTACTGATGATTGGCTTGGTCGGTGATTCCGATGTTTTCGATGGCGCTCGGTGGTCGGTGATGTGGATTTGCCGTCGATACGTAGTACTGGAACGGCTCGTGGTGCGGAAGGTAGTCAGGTTTGGTGCCGAACGGCAATGCACCGGTCTTTCCGGTTCCGCCCAAAATCGCACCAACGTTGTGCGTCGCTCCGCACTCGGCGGTGCCGTCGGCCCGTCGGGCGGTGGGCTTGAATCCGTCCTGAAAGTAGCCCCAGGTGACGCCCTTTGCATTGAGTAGGTCGCCGATGTTCTTGTTCTTGCTGCTGAACTGCACTTGATCGCGGGTGGAGCAGTCGTCGCTCAGCGGTTGCGGATCGCCGATCAGCGTGCCTTGCCCGTTGTCGGTGCTGTCGATGACGACATGCGGCGGGAACGGTTGTCCGCCGGGCATGAATTGTGCTGTTATTCCATGAGTTTGGCCTGAAACAAGACTGATATGGCCGGGAGTGGACGGGCCGAATGTCGTGTTGTAGAAGTTGTCGCTGATCGAGAAGTGCTGCGCGTAGTTCCACAGCGCGGTCACCGTGTTGCCGTCGTAGTAGGCCATGACCAGCCACGGAGCGTTGAGGATTGGCGCGGGGCAGAGCCTGTCCGGGCTGTTTTCGACAAACCGATTCATCGCACCGCCGTTAGCAGCCAATTGCTCGGTGCGGTACGTGTGGTCCTGATCGCACACCACCTGTTGATCCGGGCCGCCCAGGCGCACCGGTTGTGCCGCATTGGGATTGCTCGTTAACAGCTCGGCAGCCAGCCCGTCGACCTCGGGCGTGTCCGGCCTGGCCGTGAATGGTTGGCCATCGATGTTCGCTGCGCGCGGATAGGTTCCGAAATAGTGGTCGAAGGAGACATTCTCTTGAATGATCACGACGAGATGGTGGATGGGTGTGGCGGTGGGTGGCTCCGCGCGCGGCGCGCTAGGTCGCGGCGCGACGCAACCGGCGACCAGGACAAGGAGCGCCGCCATAGCGGTGCGGAAACAGACAACACATGCCGGCTTCACGTTGATAGCAGACCCATTTCGATAGCATGCCGCACGGTGGCGGCTACCTGTCGGTCCCGCGCCGCGGCCGTGGGCGATCGCCGCTGAAGCCACGCACTACGTGAGCACGCACGAACTCGGCGACGACGGCGGGGTCGTCGGCGTCCCGGACCGCAGAAGGCGTGCTGAACAGCGAAAACAATATGCGGGCAAACCATTCGCCGGCGGCGGATACATCGAGGTCTTTACGGACCTCGCCGGTCAGTTTGGCGGCGGCAAGGTAGGGCGCAAAAAAGTCGACGCATTCGCGCAGCAACACTCCGGCATCCTTGGTCAGTAGCAGGCTGATCGCGTCTTCATCGAAGTACTTCTCGGAGGCAATGGCGCGGCGTGCCTGGGTGACGAATACCGCCGCCCAGCTGAGTTTTTCCTCCAATGAGCGACCGGCGTCGATCGCCTTGGCCATCTCCCGGTAGAACTGCTCGGAGGCATGTTCGGCGCAGGCCTCCAAGATTGCGCCTTTGTCGCTGAAATACTCGTAGACCGTGCTGCGGGACACATTGGCGGCTCTTGCGATGTCGACGATCGTCGCCTTCTGCAATCCGTGCTTGCGGAAACACGCATACGCCGACGCGACAATCAGCTCACGGGTATCCGTCGCCTGAGTGGACGGGGCAGCCGAAGTCATCACTCATGCGCCGGCGCTGTTGAGGAGGCTGAGAACCGCGGTGCCGGCCACGTGGTTGCCGAGGCTGTTGGCGCCCTGGAAGGCGATTTCGACGAAGTTCTCGCCACCGGGTTCGGTCGAGCCGTCGGATTTGCCGGTCACACAGCCGGTGAAACGAAGCGGATCGTCGGGAAAGCATGGCACGCCCAGCCGAATCGACAGATTCTTCACCGCTGCCTCGGGTCCCGCCCAGTCGGTGAGGAAACGCACACAATACCCATTGGTCGTCAGGATGTTCATGAAAAGGTCGGGTGAACCCTGCTTGTTCGCGTAGTCGCGATCGTGGTGCACCGGCATGAAGTCCCGCGACGCGATCGCGCCGGCCACGATCATCGTTGTGGTGATGGGGATCTCAAGGGGAGTGAGCTCGTCGCCAACCTGAATGTCGGCCCATCTCAAGGTCGTGGTGCGGGTTGTGGTTTTCGTCACGGGTGTCCCCTTCCGATTGTCGCGCTTCTGGTGCCCGGCCGCGCTGTGCCTCAGTGCTCCGGCCTGAATCGCAGCACCCGGAATCGCTGCCGCCCCAACACTTCCCCGTGCTGGTTGACGTAGGTGGTGACCCAGGTGAGGAAGAAGCCAGTTCCCATTGCTGTCTTCTTCTCGTCCGAGACCGATTCGTAGACGGCAGTCGCGCTAATGACATCGCCAAGCCGGGGATAGCGCTCGATCTCGAACTCCGAATTCGTCGCTACCGTGCTGGTGTAGCCGGCTTCGTCCAGGAAGGCCGTTGGACTGGCTTTGACCTCGACAGGGAACCCGCCGCGGTCGCCGATCCCCTCGAGCTGCGGCGCGGGCATGATCCAGGTTTGCAGCATCACCGGTGGCGACACAATTCCACCGAAACGCGACGCGGCGGCAAATTCCGGATCGAGATAGACCGGATTCATGTCGTCGATCGCGTGCGCCCAGTGTCGAATCATCGGTTGGTTGACCGGATCCGGTGCCAGCGACGGCTGCCCTGATCCGGTGGGTTGGCCAACGAGCGCGCGTAGCTTGGCCTGAAAGTCGGTTGCGGGGTCGGTGTCCACCTCGGTACTCCTCGTGATGACGTCGCGCTGGTAGGGCTCGAGCAGCGGGAACGCGGCGTGGAGCCTGTGATCCGACATATGCAATGCAAATCCGACATAAGCATGCGATCTGTCTTGCAGACTGTATCTACTCTCTGGCGCCCGCCACTGTCAATAGAGCGACGACCCAGCGACAACCCATTGAGCTTGAGTGGAATTCAACTCGTTGGCGATTGACGCCCGAGTTCGGTGGGTGTACACCGGGTGTCTAGATGCCTGAATTCGGTGAGGGAGCAGATGGCTGATTCGCACGCTCTTGTCGACACCTATCAGCTCTACATCGACGGACGGTGGGTCCAGCCGCAGGACGGCCGCTACGACGACATTTCCCCGGCCACCGAGGCGGTCATCGCCGCCGCTCCCGATGCGAGTGTCGGCCAGGTCGCTGAGGCAATCGCGGCTGCCCGGCGGGCCTTCGACGATGGACCGTGGGGTGCCATGACCCACGAGGAGCGCGCCGGCTGTCTCACCCAGCTCGGCGACGCCCTGAGCAAGCACGCGGACGATTTCTTCGCGCTTGCTCAGGTGGAATGGGGCTGCCTCGCCAACGAGCGGGTCATGCAGATCGACAGCGCTGGACCCGTGTCCATGCGTGCGGCGCAACTGGCGACGACGCTCAACGATGAGCCAGTGAGCCGCATCGGTGCCGGTACGACGGTGCTGCGGCACGAGGCCCTCGGCGTCGTATCCATCCTGACGCCGTGGAACTTCCCGCACAGTCTCAACGTCATGAAGGTGAACAATGCGCTCGCCGCGGGCAACACCGTCGTGCTCAAGCCCTCGCCGTTGACGCCGCTGGCCGGACTAGCGCTCGCCCGGATCATCGACGAATACACCGACATCCCGCCGGGCGTGGTCAACGTTGTCACGCCTTCGGGGGTTGAGGCCGCCAAGCTGCTGACCACCGATCCGCGCGTCGACATGATCAGCTTCACCGGCAGTTCGGCCGTCGGCTGCGAGGTCATGCGAGCCGCCGGTGACTCCATGAAGCGGATCTTGCTGGAGTGCGGTGGGAAGTCAGCCAGCATCGTTCTCGACGACGCGGATGTCACCGACGAAATGCTCGAGCAGATGCTGTTCGATTGTTGCTCGCTGCACGCCGGACAGGCCTGCATCCTGCATAGCCGGCTGCTGCTACCCGAATCCACACACGACGAGATCGTTGGTCGGCTGGTCGCACTCGCCCGCGCGATCCGCGTCGGCGATCCCACAGATGCTTCCGTGGAGATGGGACCACTCATCAGCGCCGCGCAACTGCGGCGGGTACAGACACATGTTGCTGAGGCGGTCAACAACGGAGCCACGCTGGCGACCGGTGGCCGCCGGCCGGCCGGCCTGGATGTCGGTTTCTACTTCGAACCGACAATCCTGACCGGAGTCGACCCGGATTCGGTGATTGCCCAGGAAGAAGTGTTCGGACCCGTCTTGGCGGTGCTGCCTTACCGTGACGACGACGACGCGGTCGCGATTGCCAACAACTCCCGCTACGGCCTCTCCGGTGCCGTCTGGGGCGCTGACGTCGACCGGGCAGTCGCGGTGGCCCGCCGTATCCGCACCGGCCAGATCGCGGTCAACGGCTTCGGTCCAGGTGGGGCACCGTTCGGCGGCTTCAAACTGAGCGGATTCGGCCGCGAGGGCGGCGGAATCAGGGGACTGCACCAATACATGGAGCCCAAAGCGATCGGAATCCCCGGTCCAAAGCACCAGCAATGCTGGTGATCCTGGCCCAAAACGGTGTGCCGCGGCGGCACCTCGTGTAAAGCTCTCGGCATGGCCGTCGCGATTGCTCGACCAAAGCTAGAAGGAAACATCGCTGTCGGCGAAGACCGTCAGATCGGCTTCGCCGAGTTCGGTGTACCCCAGGGACGAGCTGTTTTCTGGTTGCATGGCACTCCCGGCGCCCGCCGGCAGATTCCCACCGAGGCCCGGGTCTTCGCAGAACTCCACGGCGTTCGCCTGATCGGCGTCGACCGGCCCGGCATTGGCTCGTCGACGCCACACCAATACGAGACCATCTTTTCCTTCGCCGACGACCTCCGCACCATCGCCGACACCCTGGGAATCGACAAGATGGCCGTCGTCGGCCTGTCCGGAGGGGGTCCCTACACCTTGGCCTGTGCCGCGGGGTTGCCGGACCGGGTGATCGCGGCCGGGGTACTCGGTGGCGTAGCGCCAACTCGTGGCCCCGACGCGATCAGCGGTGGTGCGATGCGGCTCGTTGTACCGATCGCACCGTTGATACAGCTTGGCGGCAGCCCGCTTCGGCTGGCCGCCAGCATGCTGATCCGCACGGCCCGGCCCGTCGCGTCGCCGGCGCTCGATGTTTATGGTCTGCTCTCACCACAAGCTGATCGCCACTTGCTGGCCCGTCCTGAGTTCAAGGCCATGTTTCTCGACGACCTGCTCAACGGCAGCCGCAAGCAGTTGGCCGCGCCTTTCGCCGATGCCATCGTATTTGCCCGCGACTGGGGATTTCGGCTCGAGGACGTCAAGGTCCCAGTCCGTTGGTGGCACGGTGACCACGACCACATCATTCCGTTCTCCCACGGGGAGCACGTCGTGTCGCGGCTGCCCGACGCCGAGCTTTATCATTTACCGGGTGAAAGCCACCTAGCTGGACTGGGCCGCGGCGAGGAGATCCTGGCGACGCTGATGAAGATCTGGGACGAGCAGGAGGTCTGATCATGGCCGACGCTGAAACGGTCGAGCAATGGGTAGAGCCGCCCAACCTGGCGCTCTACCTCACCGACATACCGCGCGCGGTGATCGAGTTCGGGCAGATGATTGCCACAATGCCGCTGCGAGGCACGCTGCCCAGCGGGGACGGGCATCCGGTGCTGGTGTTGCCGGGCCTATTGGCCGGTGACGGTTCGACCGTGCCATTGCGGCGACTATTGGACAGCCTCGGCTATTGCGCACACGGCTGGGGGCTGGGCCTGAACATCGGCCCGACCCACAAAGTGGTCAGCGGGATCAGCGACCGTCTTGCGGAGCTGCACGCTCGCTACGACGCTCCGGTCAGCCTCATCGGCTGGAGTCTTGGCGGAATCTTCGCCCGTACCCTGGCGCGTCGTCACCCGTCCGCGGTGCGTCAGGTGATCACCCTGGGAAGCCCGTTCCGCATCGGTCATGAGGGGCAGTCCCGCGCGGCCGCCACGTTCCGATGGTTCACGCACCTGCATGCCGAGCGTCACGCGTTCCCGTTGGAGAGCGAAGCCGAGCCGATGCCGGTGCCGGCGACCTCGATCTATTCCCGCTACGACGGCATGGTCGCCTGGCAGACGTGCATCGACGCGACATCGGCGCGCGCTGAAAACATCGCGGTGCTCAGTAGTCACGTCGGCTACGGTCACCACCCGGCGGCACTCTGGGCCATCACCGACCGGCTGGCCCAACCGCGCGGCACCTGGACCCCGTTCCGGCCGCCCGCGTTGTTGCGCCCGCTGTTTCCGCGCCCGGACGACCCACCGTATGTGCCTAGCGGTCCGCATCTGCGGTCCGCCTAACGCGATCGTCGAGCAGGTGCCGCGGTAGCCTCACTGACGTGCTGTTGGCGTCCCTGAATCCTGCCGCTGCCGCCGCCACCGACATCGCCGACGCCGTCACCATTGACGGCGTGGCGCTGAGCCGAAGTGATCTGGTTGGCGCGGCAACGTCGGTGGCCGAGCGGGTCGCCGGTGCCCACCGCGTCGCCGTGCTGGCCACGCCGACCGCCTCGACGGTGCTGGCGATCACCGGGTGCCTGATTGCCGGCGTGCCCATCGTCCCGGTACCCGCCGATGTCGGCGTGACCGAGCGGCAGCACATGCTGACTGACTCGGGAGCCGAGGCCTGGCTGGGCCCGGAACCCGATCAGGACGCGGCGGCAGGGCTGCCGCACATCCCGGTGCGCCTGCATGCCCGGTCGTGGCACCGCTACCCGGAGCCGTCACCCGACTCCGTTGCGATGGTGGTCTACACCTCGGGCACGACCGGCCTGCCCAAGGGCGTGCAAGTGAGCCGACGCGCAATCGCCGCCGATCTGGACGCTCTGGCGCAAGCGTGGCAGTGGACCGCCGACGACGTCTTGGTGCACGGTTTGCCGCTCTATCACATCCACGGCCTGGTGCTGGGCTTGTTGGGGTCGCTGCGCGTCGGAAATCGGTTCGTGCACACCGGGAAACCAACGCCGGCCGGCTACGCTCAGGCCGCCGCGGAATGCGGGGGAACACTGTATTTCGGGGTGCCGACGGTGTGGTCTCGCGTGGTGGGAGATCCGCCCGCAGCCGAGGCGCTCAAGCCGGCACGCCTGCTGGTGTCCGGTAGCGCGGCACTGCCGGTACCGGTGTTCGACAAGCTCGTGGAGCTCACCGGGCACCGGCCGATCGAACGCTATGGGACCTCGGAAACGCTGATCACCTTGTCGACCCGGGCTGATGGCGAACGTCGCCCCGGCTCGGTTGGCCTGCCGCTGGCCGGAGTGGATATTCGCCTGGTGGACGAGGCAGGAACTGCGGTAGCTCACGACGGGGAAACCTTGGGCCAGATCCAGGTTCGCGGCCCGACGCTGTTCGAGGGCTATCTGAACAGACCCGAGGCGACCGCCGAGGCATTTGACGCTGGTGGCTGGTACCGAACTGGCGACGTCGCGGTGGTCGAGGGCGATGGGATGCATCGCATCGTGGGACGCGAGTCGGTGGATTTGATCAAATCCGGCGGATACCGGATTGGTGCCGGAGAAATCGAGACGGTGTTGCTCGGGCATCCGGACGTGGCGGAGGTGGCCGTCGTCGGGCTGCCGGACGAAGATCTGGGCCAGCGGATCGTCGCCTATGTCGTGGGCTCTGCCAGCGTTGACACCGATGGGCTCATCAACTTTGTCGCGCAACAACTCTCGGTGCACAAGCGCCCGCGTGAGGTGCGCGTCGTCGACGCACTACCGCGCAACGCGCTGGGGAAGGTTCTCAAGAAGCAATTGCTCTCGGAGGGCTGAGCGGCGTGCGGCCACGTGGTCATGGCGGTGGCAGTGGCCATGCAGACCGCACCAAGAATTCTGCCCCGGCGCCGGACTAGCCGACGGCCGGGGCAGAATCGTCAGTCCGGTTTACGGAACCGCCGCCCAGACGGGGTGGGTGACCGACCACACCGGGTGAGTCACGTCATCGCCGTAGTGGTAGATGGGGTGGTCGGGGGGAGGGACCGGGCGCATCGGATCAATTCCCGGGCGGTACGGACCCTCTGGGGGATGGACTGGACCTACTGGGCCGGGGTGGCCAGGAGCCATTGGCCCCGGGTGTGGCGGAGGTGCTACGGGGCCCGGTGCGGCGGATGCTACCGCGGGTCCGACAAGTAATCCTCCTACTGCCAAGCCAGCTGCGCACAGAACACCTGCCGACAAGGTGCGGATCTTTGACATTGCTATTCCCTTCCGGTTGGTGATGGTGTTCCCGGGAACAAGGCCCGCGTTGTCGACGCGGAAGAACTCGGACCTGTCGACATGACCGACCGGGCAGGCCGGTTGTTTCATGCCGGGTTCCGGGAGCACCGTTCACCACCTAAATTGTCATATGCGGTTGACAATTTGAACGCTAGGGCCGATCCGCTATGTTGTCAACCATGATTGACGGATCCGGTTTCCGTTCGCCACAGACAGATCTCGGCCAGGCATTGCGGATGGCGTGGTGGAGCTACGTCCGCCGGCTGGACACCGAGATGGAGGCCGCGGGTTTCCCCAAGCGCCGGGCTTCGATGAACTACGTGTTCGCTTTGTATGCGCTACCAGGGCCGATGACGATTTCGCAGATGGGTAGACAGTTCGATGTCAGTCGCCAGGCCGCCAGCAAGCTCGTTGGCGAACTGCGCGATCGCGGCTTCGTGCAGACCGCCGCCTCGACGACCGATCAGCGCGAGAAAGTGGTCAAGCTCACACCAAAGGCCATCGAGTATGTGGCGATGCGCCGGCGCGCCGCCGCCGCGCTCGACGAAGCGATCCGCGAGCGGGTCGGCCCGACGGGCGCAGACGAGCTGCGCAAGGTGCTCGACGCCGTTGGCGAAGCGGCGTGGGGGAAGGAGGGCTTCGATCCCGTCAACCTCTACCGTGCGCCGGACCTGTGGTGAGACCGCCGGCGGCTAGTTGGCGTGCAGGTCCTCGTTGAGTGCGATGCCGTGACCGTCGCGCGCGACCACCTCGACTGCCCCGTTCACTGAATTGCGGCGGAACAGCAGATTGCTGCTGCCGGAGAGGTCACGGGCCTTGACCGACGTGCCGTCCGGAGTCGTGACTTTCGTGCCGGCGGTGACGTAGAGCCCGGCCTCAACGATGCAGTCGTCCCCGAGTGAGATGCCAAGACCGGAGTTGGCGCCCAGCAGACAACGCTTGCCAATGGAAATGACCGCCGTCCCACCCCCGGACAGGGTGCCCATGATCGATGCGCCGCCTCCGACGTCGGAGCCGTCGCCCACAACGACGCCCGCCGAGATGCGGCCCTCGACCATCGACGCGCCCAGGGTTCCGGCGTTGTAGTTGACGAAGCCCTCGTGCATCACGGTGGTGCCTGGCGCCAGGTGAGCGCCCAGCCGCACCCGATCTGCGTCGGCGATGCGGACCCCGGTCGGAACGACGTAGTCCACCATCCTGGGGAACTTGTCCACGCCGTACACCGTGACCGGGCCGCGGCGGCGCAACCGTGCTCGCACCGCCTCGAAATCGTCGACGGCGCAGGGTCCGTGATTCGTCCACACCACGTTGGTCAATACCCCGAACAGGCCTCCGGCGTTCAGCCCGTGCGGCGCCACCAGGCGCTGCGACAACAGGTGTAGCCGTAGGTAGCCGTCGTAGGCGTCGGCGGCCACATCATCCAGCGAGCCGATCACGGTGCGGACCGCGATGGTCTCGGTATCGCGGTCGGCGTCGTGGCCCACCAATGCGGCCAGCTCGGCGGGCACCTCGGACGCGGCCAGTCGCGACGTCGCGCCGGTACCCGAACCCGTGAGCTCCGGTGCCGGAAACCAGGTGTCGAGGATCGCTCCGTCGGAGGCCAGTGTCGCCAGGCCGATGCCCGCAGCTCCAGTCACGATCGACACGCTACTTCCCCCGCCGGGGAAGGGTGCGTCCGGGATCTACCCTGGAGCGGTGCTGGACTTGCACGGGGATCCCGTTGAATTGACTGCGGCACTGGTCGACATTCCCAGTGAGTCGCGACACGAGGCGCGCATTGCCGACGAGGTGGAAGCTGCGTTGCGGGCCCAGACATCGGGGTTCGAGATCATCCGCAACGGCAATGCCGTGCTGGCCCGCACGCGGCTCAACCGGCCCTCGCGGGTGGTCCTGGCCGGGCATCTGGACACGGTGCCGGCAGCCGGCAACCTGCCCAGCCGTCGGGAGAACGGCGAACTGCACGGTTGCGGCTCAGCTGACATGAAATCCGGCGACGCGGTTTTCCTGCATCTGGCCGCCACCGTGGCTGAACCGGCGCACGACCTGACACTGGTGTTCTACGACTGCGAGGAGATCGATTCGGCGGCAAACGG
Organism: Mycobacterium spongiae; assembly: GCF_018278905.1. Lineage (NCBI taxonomy): Bacteria > Bacillati > Actinomycetota > Actinomycetes > Mycobacteriales > Mycobacteriaceae > Mycobacterium > Mycobacterium spongiae. The sequence goes on along the minus strand of NZ_CP046600.1, from coordinate 4,183,191 downwards.
TTTAGGCCGAATCGAGCGTGAGCTCCCGGACTGGTTGATTGGCGACGTTGCCATCCTCGGCGAGCCCACATCCGGTTATATCGAAGCCGGTTGCCAGGGCACGCTGCGCGTCGTTGTCACGGCGACCGGGACGCGAGCCCATTCGGCGCGTTCTTGGCTGGGTGACAACGCAATCCACAAGCTGAGCGCGGTTCTGCACCGGCTGGCGGCCTACGAAGCGCGCATCGTCGATATCGATGGCTGCGAGTACCGCGAGGGGTTGTCGGCAGTGCGAGTCGACGGCGGCGTGGCGGGCAACGTCGTTCCGGACGTGGCTTCGGTGACCGTCAATTACCGCTTTGCCCCCGACCGCTCGATAGCGGCGGCGCTGCAACACGTGCACGACGAGTTCGCTGGGCTGGACGTTGCCATCGAGCAGACCGATGCCGCGGCGGGTGCGCTACCCGGCCTGGCGCAGCCCGCCGCCAAGGCGCTGGTGGAGGCGGCCGGCGGACAAGTCCGCGCGAAATACGGCTGGACGGATGTGTCGCGATTCGCCGCCCTGGGCATTCCGGCGGTCAATTACGGGCCCGGTGATCCCAACCTGGCGCACCGTCGCGACGAGCGCGTGCCTGTCGACACGATCACCGAGGCCGTGGCCACACTGCGCCGCTACCTGAGTGCGTAGCCTTCTGCAGCCCGATGGACTACAGGGGCTGGCCGCACGGGACGGGTGGGGCTCGGCTAGCGGCCGTCTGGATGCGGGCGGCCGCTGCACCGCTCCGCCTGTGCGCTGGCATCGGCAGCTGCCGCACGCATCCCAATCGCTGCCAGATCATTCGACGCTTTTCGCAACGCTTCATCGTCACCGTCCGCCAAGGCCCGCGCGTGGGCAAGCGCGATGCGGCCTACGGCGCAGTCGATCTCGCCACACAGTCGCTGCAGCGGATCCGCCGCGCGGATGTCTCCTAGCCGGACGGCCTCGTACCAGGCGCGGATGGCTACGGCCGATTGCCCACCGCGCTCGGCCATTCGAGCCGCGTTTCGCGCGGCAGCGACGGCGCCGTGTGAGTCGCGGACGGAAGCCAGCCGCCACGCGCGTGCCAGACCGAGTTCCGGGGTGAACAGCGCCGACTTCGTTCCATGTCGAGATTCCGCTCTGCTCAAGGCGATTCCCGCGCCGGCGATATCTCCCTGCTGCGCCAGCGCGGTGGCGAGCAGGATCAACGACAGTGGCCCCCACGAGTAGCCGCTGCGTTCCAGTGTGGCGGCTGCCGGGCCGAGCAGGGCCGCTGCTTGACCGAATTCACCCTTGGCGATCAGCACGTGCGCCAGCAGCACTTCGCCGATCGCGCGACCCGGCTGCTGCAATTCGGCAAAGTCGGTGAACTGATGAGCGAGTTCGGCAGCCTCATCGAGCCGACCCGCCATCACAAGGGTCGCGGTTTGGGCTAGCCCGGTCGTGAAGCGCAGCAAGCCGGGATGCTCGGCGTCGAGCGCACGCTGCGCGCTCGGCTCGACGTCTTCGAAACGGCCCTGTCGGGCCGAACACAGCGCCGCCGCGCTCGCCGCCCAGGCCACTGCTAAGTCGCCGGCCGATGGTGACGTCAGCACCTGGTGCGCGATGTCGACGGCGCTCGCGACGTTGCCCGCGTTCATCGCGAAGGTCGCGCCCAACGCGTCCAGGGTGAGGCGCGGACCCGGATCGGTGATTCGGTTGCGGACGGTCCGCAGGAAAGCGGTGGCCCGTTCCGGTTCGCCGAGCATAAAGAACTGATTGGCGGCCCGAAGCAGCGTCCAGGACATCAGCTCCGATTCGGATAGCGCGGCGGCGTCGACTACGGCCAGCAGTGCGTCGGCTTCACGGCCACGTCCCTGCCGGGTCAATGCGTTTGCCAGCGGCAGCCGCGCCGGCAGACCGCCAGCGCGCTCCAGCGCCGAGCTGGCCAACCGCTCCGCGAGTACCAGGTCGCCGAGCCGCAGAGCCTGCTCGGCCGCCTCGGCGACCTCGGCCACCGGTTGTGGGGCGTCGCTGTCCAATGCCAACGATGCCAGCCGCAGCCGGTCGCTGAGGTGGTCGGTCGAATGCTGTGACAGCACGGCGACCAGCTCGGTGCGCCGTCGCCGCGCCCCCGCGTCGCCGAGGGCGGCCAGCGCACGTTCGGCAAACAACGGGTGCGCTGTGTACACCACGGGGTCGTTCGCCCGTCCGCCACGGACCCGGGTTTCCGCGGCACCCCAATCCTGCGCATCGTTGACGGCGCCCTCGCCGGCCAGGACCGTGAGATCAGCGAGCGGCAACGGCTCTTGTACGGCGAGATAGTCCAGGACGGCACGCGCGGGACCGGGGAGCTCGGCGATGAACTCGTCGACATCAGCTGGTTCGGACTGTTTGGTCGTCCCGCCGGGCGGTTTGATGTCAATGCGCGCCAGTCGGCCGTCGGTCCACAGCGCGGCGATAGCCTCAGGTGTGGCCCCAAAGTCTGGGCCTTGGGCGGTGACGATCATCCGGGCCGTACCGGCCAGGGCCAGCTGATAAACCAGTGTGGCGGACAGGATGTCGAGTTGGTGGGCATCGTCGACGATGAGCAGCAGATCGCCCTGCCGAGCGTCCCGGCTCAGCGATGCCCGAGCGGCGCGCAATAGTGCAGCCGGTTTGCCGATGTCGGCGATATCGACCAAGTGGCTGAAGGCACCGAACGGGACCACGCGCTCGGTCGGGGTGCCGGTGACCCAACGCGTGAGCGTGCTCGGGTTGCGCTGGACGAAGTGTTCGCCGGCCAGTCGGGCCAGGGTGGACTTGCCAACGCCGTCGGGTCCAAGTACGACGGCCCCCGGCGACGGTGGCCGGCCGTGTCGGGGTCCCCCAGCGTGCGGTAGCCAACCTTGTGATTCGGCCCGCTCGGTGGGCGCGGGGGAAACAAGGGAAACGTCCAATTGCTCCAGGGCCGCCGCGTGCTGTGGGACGTTCCATCTAATCGGCACGGCCGGATTTTATCGCCGGACCTTATTGCGTGCGGTGCGTGCGCCGGGGTCACGGGAGAAATATGTCCGCGAATTCGAAGGTATTTGGTCTACGTTCAGGTGTATGCCCGCCGAAGGGGATTCAGCCCGCAACAGGACCGTAGCGGTGTACTGCGCGGCCGCGCCGACCCATCCGGAGCTGCTGGAGCTTGCCGCCGAAGTCGGCACGGCGATCGCCGCGCACGGTTGGAACCTGGTGTGGGGCGGTGGCCACGTGTCGGCAATGGGTGCTGTTGCTTCGGCTGCGCGGGCTCGGGGCGGCTGGACCATCGGCGTGATTCCCAAGATGCTGGTGTACCGCGAGCTGGCCGACCACGATGCCGATGAGCTGATCGTCACCGACACGATGTGGGAGCGCAAACGGATCATGGAGGATCGCTCCGACGCGTTCATCGCGCTGCCTGGTGGTATCGGCACCCTGGACGAGCTCTTGGACGTGTGGACCGAGGGTTACCTGGGCGTGCACGACAAACCCATCGTCGTGTTGGATCCCTGGGGGCATTTCGACGGACTGCGAACATGGCTGCTGGGATTGCTCGATACCGGCTACGTCTCCCATGCGGCCCTAGAGCGGCTGGTCATCGTCGACAACGTCGGTGATGCGCTTCGGGCGTGTACGCCAGCCGGAGCTCCATAGGCAAGATCCATGTGGGCGACCTCCATATAGGCAACCTCCATATAGGCAACCTCCATGTAGGCAACAATGTAATTGCCATGAGGCCGCACTAGGCTGGCCGCCGAACTTGACGTCAACGGAATCGAGGGATCGCGTGTCCGATCACGGCGGTGGCGCTCGCGCAACGGTCAAGCTGACCGATATCGTGGCTGGTTTGCCGGGATTGTTGGCTGACATGCCCGCGATCGTGCGGGGTGCGAAGACCGGCATGCTGGCCCGGCCGAACTCCAAGGCGTCCATAGGCACCGTGTTCGGAGACCGTGCTGCGCGCTACGGTGACCGGGTCTTCGTCAGGTTCGGTGACCAGCGGTTGACCTACCGCGAAGCCAACGCCACCGCAAATCAGTACGCCGCGGTGCTGGCCGCCCGCGGTGTCGGTCCCGGCGACGTCGTCGGGATCATGTTGCGAAACTCGCCCAACGCGATACTGACGATGCTGGCCACGGTCAAGTGTGGCGCTGTCGCCGGCATGCTCAACTACCACCAGCGCGGCGAGGTGCTCGCGCACAGCCTGGGCTTGCTGGATGCCAAGGTGTTGATCGCGGAGTCCGATCTCGTCAGCGCCGTCAGCGAATGCGGGGGCTCGGGCGCGGACACGCTGACCATCGAAGATCTAGAACAAAACGCGGCGACGGCACCGACCGTGAATCCGGCGTCGGCATCGGCGGTGCGGGCAGGAAGCACGGCTTTCTACATCTTCACGTCCGGCACGACGGGATTCCCGAAAGCCAGCGTGATGACCCATCATCGATGGCTGCGGGCGCTTGCCGTGTTCGGCGGGCTGGGGCTGCGGCTGAAAGGTACCGACACGCTGTACAGCTGCCTGCCGCTGTACCACAACAATGCGCTGACCGTCGCCCTGTCGTCGGTGATCAACTCGGGCGCGACGCTCGCGTTGGGTAAGTCGTTTTCCGCGTCGCGGTTCTGGGATGAGGTGATCGCAAGCCGGGCAACCGCATTCATCTATATAGGCGAGCTCTGCCGGTACCTCCTCAACCAGGATCCCAAGCCGACTGATCGTGCCCACCAGGTACGCGTGATCGCTGGCAACGGGTTGCGGCCGGAGATCTGGACAGAGTTCACCACCCGGTTCGGTATCGCCAGGGTGTGCGAGTTCTACGCCTCCAGTGAGGGCAACTCCGCGTTCATCAATATTTTCAACGTGCCTCGCACTACCGGCATCTCACCGATGCCGCTGGCCTACGTCGAATACGACCCGGACACGGGCGCCCCGCTCCGTGACGAGAGTGGACGGGTGCGCCGGGTGCCGGCCGGCGAGCCCGGCCTCTTGCTGAGCCCGGTGAACAGGCTGCAGCCGTTTGATGGTTACACCGATTCATCGGCCAGCGAAAAGAAGTTGGTGCGCAACGCTTTCCGTGATGGCGACTGTTGGTTCAACAGCGGTGACGTGATGAGCCCGCAGGGCAAAGGGCATGCGGCATTCGTTGACCGCTTGGGCGACACGTTCCGCTGGAAAGGCGAGAACGTTGCCACTACGCAAGTGGAGGCTGCGTTGTCAGCCGATGACGCTGTGGAGGAGTGCACCGTCTACGGTGTCGAGGTGCCGCGAACCGGCGGGCGCGCCGGGATGGCAGCGGTCAAGCTGCGCGACGGCGCTGAATTCGATGGGCGGTCATTGGCTCGAGCCGTCTACGGCGAACTACCCAGCTACGCCTTGCCGCTGTTCGTCCGGGTGGTGGATTCGCTGGCCCACACGTCGACATTCAAGAGTCGCAAGGTGGAGCTGCGCAATCAGGCATACGGTGCTGACGTGGTGGACCCGGTGTATGTGCTGGCGGGTCGAGACGAGGGTTATGTGCCGTGGTACGCCGAATACGCTGAGGATGTCGCGTCGGGTAAGCGCCCCCAGGGCTAGGGGCCGGCGCCCTGGGCGCGGTCTCGATCAATGTCAACAGGCACTATGGATGCGTGCAGTCAACGCTGTGCGGCCGCCGGGTCGCCGATGATCGCCCGCTGATCATGGCGATCGTCAATCGCACCCCGGATTCGTTTTACGACAAGGGCGCTACGTTCAGCGACCAGGCGGCCCAGGCCGCAGTAGATCGGGCGGTCGCGGAAGGGGCGGACGTCATCGATGTCGGTGGCGTCAAAGCGGGCCCAGGTGACCGGGTTGATACCGCTGCCGAGATCGCCCGGGTGGTGCCGTTCATCGAATGGGTCCGCGGTGCCTACCCGGACCAGCTGATCAGCGTCGACACCTGGCGCTCCGAGGTGGCCAAGGTGGCCTGCGCGACCGGTGCCGACCTGATCAACGACAGCTGGGGCGGAATCGACCCCGACTTGCCGCACATCGCCGCCGAGTTCGGCGCGGGCTTGGTGTGTTCGCATACCGGGGGGGCGCTACCGAGGACACGTCCCTACCGAGTGAGCTACGGTACGACTACCCGCGGCGTGGTGGACGACGTGATTCAGCAGGTCACCGGTGCCGCCGAGCGGGCGGTTGCGGCCGGAGTAGCCCGTGACCGGGTGCTGATCGACCCGGCGCACGATTTCGGCAAAAACACCTTCCATGGGTTGGCGTTGTTGCGGCACGTAGCCGATCTGGTGAGGACCGGGTGGCCGGTGCTCATGGCGTTGAGCAATAAGGACTTTGTCGGAGAGACTCTGGGCGTGGATCTGACCGAACGGCTTGAGGGAACGCTGGCGGCCACCGCGCTGGCGGCCGCCGCTGGGGTGCGCATGTTCCGGGTACACCAGGTCGCAGCCAGCCGGCGGGTGCTGGAGATGGTGGCATCGATCCAGGGGACGCGTCCGCCGACGCGCACAGTGCGAGGACTTGCATGACTGCATCGGAGCTAGTTACCGGGGATCTTGCCGCCGACGGGGTGCTCGCGGCGTTGCCAGGCGACACCTGGTTTTCCGACCGCAGCCGGAATCGGCCCGGCTGGACGATCGACGAATTGGTGGCGGCCAAGGCTGGCCGGACGGTCTCGGTGGTGCTGCCGGCCCTCAACGAAGAAGAAACCGTCGAATCGGTGATTGGCAGCATCACACCGCTGGTCCGCGACCGTGGGGGCCTGGTCGACGAACTGATCGTGTTGGACTCCGGGTCCACCGACGACACCGAGATACGGGCCATTGCCGCCGGCGCCCGCGTTGTGAGCCGTGAGCAGGCGCTCCCCGAGGTCCCCGTAAGACCGGGCAAGGGCGAGGCGCTGTGGCGCTCGTTGGCGGCCACCAGTGGTGACATCGTGGTGTTTGTCGATTCCGACTTGATCGACCCGCATCCGATGTTTGTGCCGTGGTTGGTCGGCCCGCTGCTGACCGACGACGACATCCACCTGGTCAAGAGCTTTTACCGGCGCCCACTGCACGCCAACGAAGTGGGTGGCGGCGCGGACGCCACCGGTGGTGGACGAGTCACCGAGCTGGTGGCGCGCCCGCTGTTGGCGGCTCTGCGGCCCCAGCTGGGCTCCGTGCTGCAGCCATTGGGCGGCGAGTACGCGGCCACCCGGGAACTGCTGACCTCGCTGCCGTTCGCTCCGGGCTACGGCGTGGAGATCGGCCTGCTGGTCGACACCTTTGACCGGCTGGGGCTGGATGGGATCGCGCAAGTCAACCTCGGCGTGCGGGCGCATCGCAACCGGCCGCTAGCCGAGCTCGGCGCAATGAGCCGTCAGGTCATCGCGACCTTGTTCGCGCGCTGCGGCGTCCCCGATTCCGGCGCTGGGTTGACCCAGTTCTTTGCTGTCGGCCCCGATGGTGACGGTTACGCCCAGCACACCTGGCCGGTGTCGCTGGTAGACCGGCCCCCTATGAAGGTGTTGCGGCCGCGTTGAGCTGACGCCGGTCCAAGGGGGTCGGCGGCGCATCCAGTACGTAGGGCAATATCGATTCCGTGGCGTTGGTGTTGCTGTATCTGGTGGTGCTGGTCCTGGTGGCTATCGTCTTGTTCGGAGCGGCCAGCCTACTTTTCGGCCGTGGCGAGCAGTTGCCGCCCCTGCCGCGGGCGACGACGGCGACGGTGCTGCCCGCATACGGGGTTACCGGCGCGGATGTCGACGCGGTCAAGTTCACTCAGGTACTGCGTGGCTACAAGACCAGTGAGGTGGACTGGGTGCTGGAACGGCTCGGCCGTGAGCTCGACGTGTTGCGTGGTGAGCTGGCCGCGATGCATGCGGCCGACAACCGATCAGACGTCGACGGCCCGGACGCCGCGAACGTTGCCGATGACGAGCCGGTCGCGCACGATCGTTCTGGCCCCACGTGAGCGACGTGAACAACCAGGAGCAAGTTCGCTGCGGCTGGGCGGTACTGCGCCCGGGGCCCGACGCCGAGCTCTACCGCGAGTATCACGACCACGAATGGGGCCGGCCCCTGTACGGTCGGGTGGCGTTGTTCGAGCGGTTGAGCCTGGAAGCCTTCCAGAGTGGCCTATCGTGGCTGATCATCCTGCGCAAGCGGGAGAATTTCCGCCGCGCGTTCGCGGGGTTCGACATCGAGACAGTCGCTTCCTATACGGATGCGGACGTGCAGCGGCTGCTGGCCGATGACGGGATCGTCCGCAACCGGGCCAAGATCGAGGCGACGGTCGCCAACGCGCGTGCCGCGGCGAACCTGGGATCCTCAGAAGACCTGTCCGAGCTGATGTGGTCCTTCGCGCCGCCACCTCGGCCTCGGCCGGCCGATCTATCCGAGATTCCCTCGGTAAGTGCGGAATCGAAGGCGATGGCACGTGAGCTGAAGCGGCGTGGGTTCCGCTTCGTGGGACCCACGACCGTCTATGCGCTGATGCAAGCGACCGGGATGGTCGATGACCATATTCGGGACTGCTGGGTGCCCGCTCACTCGTGACCTCGGTGACAGGCGATCGGGCTCGGTGAGGCGGTGGGCCTTTTCAGCCGGGCCTTGTGCACCTGGGTGACCGGAATAGGGAACAATAGGGGGGTGATTTGGCAGTTCAATGTCGGGTATGGCTGGAAATCCACACGCGGGGCATGCTCGGCGCCGACCAGGCCTGCGAGGGCGGGCCAGCTCGAACCTGGAGGGAGCATTCGATGGCGGCGATGAAGCCCCGGACCGGCGACGGTCCACTGGAAGCAACCAAGGAGGGGCGTGGCATCGTGATGCGGGTACCACTTGAGGGTGGTGGCCGTCTCGTCGTCGAGCTGACGCCCGACGAAGCTGCTGCGCTCGGCGACGAACTCAAGGGCGTCACGAGTTAAGTCGGCCTAGCATCGCCCAACGCCGAATCGTTGGCGCTATTCGCACACCTTCCGGTAGATGTCCAGGGTTTGCTTGGCAGCGCGTTCCCAGGAAAATTCTTCGACACAACGCTGGCGCCCGGCTTGACCGTAGCGCGCCGCTCGTGCCGGGTCGGCGATGAGGGCATTGACCGCCTCGGCCAATCTGGCCTCGTAGGCGGCGGGGTCGTCAGGAGCGTAATGCACCAACGAACCGGTGATGCCGTCGCTGACCACTTCGGGAATCCCGCCCACATCGGAGGCTACAACGGCGGTCCCGCACGCCATTGCCTCCAGATTAACAATGCCCAACGGCTCGTAGACCGACGGGCACACGAAGAGTGTTGCTGCCGAAAGTATTTCGCGCAAGTCTTCGATCCGAAGCCGGTCCCGAACCCAGAACACCCCGGTGCGACTGCAGGCCAACGCGCTGATGGCTGCGCGCACTTCACGGGCTATCTCCGGGGTGTCAGGAGCACCGGCGCACAGGAGGAGCTGCGCCTCGGGGACGAATCGGTGCGCGGCGGCTATCAAATGGGCAACGCCTTTCTGCCGGGTGATGCGGCCCACGAACGCCACCGTTGGCCGCTTCGGGTCGACGCCCAGCTCGGCCAGTACCGACGTGGCGTCCGTCGGCCCGGTGGGGTACCACACGTGAGTGTCGATCCCGTTCCGGACGACGTGCACCAAGCTCGGATCCAACCTCGGATAGACCCGCTGAATGTCATCGCGCATGCTCGAGCTGACCGCGATGACCGCGTCAGCGGCCAGCACCGCCGTCTGCTCCACCCATGTGGACACGTGATAGCCAGCGCCGAGTTGCTCGGCTTTCCACGGCCGCCGCGGCTCGAGCGAATGCGCGGTCAGGACGTGGGGGATGTGGTGAAGCCTCGCCGCCAAGTGCCCGGCCAGGCCGGTGTACCAAGTGTGCGAATGCACAACGTTGGCCGCAGTGACCGCAGCTGCCATCACGAGGTCCGACGACAAGGTGGACAGCGCCGCGTTGGCGCCGCTTAGCCGCGGGTCGGGCTGATGGGCCAACGCGCCGGCGCGGGGCGCGCCGATGCAATGCACGTCAACCTCGCACAGCCGCCGCAGCCGGGATACCAGTTCGGTGACATGCACCCCCGCCCCGCCATAGACCTCCGGTGGGTACTCCCGAGTCAACATCGCCACCCGCATACCCCGCACCGTAGTTCGGCGACGATGCGGCCCGCGTAGTGGGACGAGGAGGAGCCGGACGGTGGGGTGGTGTTCGGCGACGATGCGGCCCGCGTAGTGGGACGAGGAGGAGCCGGACGGTGGGGTGGTGTTCGGCGACGATGCGGCCCGCGTAGTGGGACGAGGAGGAGCCGGACGGTGGGGTGGTGTTCGGCGACGATGCGGCCCGCGTAGTGGGACGAGGAGGAGCCGGACGGTGGGGTGGTGTTCGGCGACGATGCGGCCCGCGTAGTGGGACGAGGAGGAGCCGGACGGTGGGGTGGTGTTCGGCGACGATGCGGCCCGCGTAGTGGGACGAGGAGCAGCCGGACGGTAAGGCGGAGTCGGCTGGCAGCTGTTGGCGGGGGCCGATAGGTTTGAGCCATGAGGGAAGTGCCGCACGTGCTGGGTGTCGTCCTGGCCGGCGGCGAGGGCAAGCGGCTTTACCCGCTAACGGCCGACCGTGCCAAGCCCGCCGTTCCCTTCGGTGGTGCCTACCGCCTGATTGACTTCGTACTTTCGAATCTCGTCAACGCTCGCTACCTGAGGATCTGTGTTCTCACCCAATACAAGTCGCACTCGCTGGACCGTCACATTTCGCAGAACTGGCGGCTGTCCGGTCTGGCCGGCGAATACATCACCCCGGTACCGGCGCAGCAGCGCCTCGGTCCGCGGTGGTACACCGGATCGGCCGACGCGATCTATCAATCGTTGAACCTGATTTACGACGAAGATCCTGAGTACATAGTGGTTTTCGGTGCCGATCACGTTTATCGGATGGATCCCGAACAGTTGGTTCGGTTTCATATCGATAGCGGGGCCGGCGCAACGGTGGCGGGCATTCGTGTTCCGCGTGCGACCGCGACCGCATTCGGCTGTATTGACGCCGACGAATCTGGCGTCATCCGTGGCTTTGTCGAGAAGCCGCTAGAGCCGCCCGGAACACCCGACGACCCTGAGACCACGTTCGTTTCCATGGGTAACTACGTCTTCACCACCAAGGTGTTGATCGACGCGATTCGCGCCGACGCCGACGACGACCATTCGGATCACGACATGGGCGGTGACATCATTCCCCGACTGGTGGCCGACGGCAGGGGCGCCGTCTACGACTTCTCGGACAACGAAGTACCTGGCGCCACCGAACGCGACCGCGGCTATTGGCGTGACGTGGGGACGCTGGATGCGTTCTACGACGCACACATGGACTTGGTGTCGGTGCATCCGGTGTTCAACTTGTACAACAAGCGCTGGCCGATCCGTGGGGAGTCGGAGAACCTGGCGCCGGCGAAGTTCGTCAACGGTGGCTCGGCTCAGGACTCGGTGGTCGGTGCCGGCAGCATCATTTCGGCGGCGTCGGTGCGTAATTCGGTGCTGTCGTCGAACGTTGTGGTCGATGACGGCGCGATCGTCGAGGGCAGCGTCATCATGCCGGGCGCTCGGGTCGGCCGCGGCGCTGTAGTCCGCCACGCGATCCTGGACAAGAATGTTGTCGTCGGACCTGGTGAAATGGTCGGAGTGGACATGGAGAAGGACCGGGAACGGTTCGCGATCAGCACCGGCGGCGTGGTCGCAGTCGGCAAGGGCGTCTGGATTTAGGTGCCTACCCCCCTTGTCTAGCGGCCTCGCTGGGGCGACGAAGGTGCCCGGGTGCTGTTGCGCAGCAACAAGACACAGGCCCCACTACGGCCACGGCGAACTCACCCCAACCCAGTTGGCCCTCGGGGGACCACGACCCACCAACCCCAAGCCGCATAACCGCTGGACCATCCAAACCGGTCCCCTCACCGGAACCCGCTATCCCTGGTTGGCGACCATTGCCGCTCGAGGATTGGCCACCAATGGTTTCTGGAATGCACACAAGTCGGCGAATATCCGACCGGCAGGGTCGTGCGTCTCCTAGCATTGCCACTGATGTGATCGCCTGAGTTGCCGGCGGGGGATGAGCAGCCGGACGCGGAACCTGGCGTGGGCCGGCCTGACGGAAGGGGTTGGGTGTCATGAGCTTTTCGGTGCTGCCGCCGGAGATTAATTCGTTGCGGATGTTTACCGGTGCGGGGTCTGCGCCCATCTTGTCTGCCGCGGCGGCGTGGGAGGGGTTGGCCGAGGAGTTGGAGGTGGCGGCGGAGTCATTTGTGGCAGTGACCGCGGGCTTGGCCGATCAGTCCTGGCAGGGCGCGGCGGCGGCGGCGATGGCCGCGTCGGCCGCCCCGTATGCGGGTTGGTTGGGTGCTGCGGCGGCGCGGGCCGTTGGCTCTGCTGGGCAGGCGAGAGCGGCCGCGAGCGCGTTTGAGGCCGCGCGGGCGGCGACGGTGCATCCGCTGGCGGTCGCGGCCAACCGCAATGCGTTCGTGCAGTTGGTGTTATCGAATCTGTTTGGGCAAAACGCGCCGGCGATCGCGGCTACCGAAGGCATCTATGAGGAGATGTGGGCTGCCGATGTGGCCGCGATGGTCGGCTATCACGGCGGGGCCTCGGCGGCGGCGGCGGGTTTGGTGCCGTGGCAAACGGGGCTGCAGCAAGGGTTAGGGGCCTTGCCGGGTGTAGGTCAGGTGCTCGGCGTGGCCGGCAAGGTTGCGGCGCCCGTGGCTGCGGCTGGGGCGCGGCTGGCCGGGGCGGTGGCGGCCAGTCCGGTGGCCGCACCGCTGGCTGCGGTGGGTACGGCTGCGGCGCGTGCGGTAGCGCCGGTGGCAGCTGCGGTGGATCCGGTGTTGGCGCCGTTGACTGGGGCTGGTGCGGCGGCTTCTCGCGCGCTGGCGGCGGTTCCGATCACCGGGGGTGTCCCGGTGGCGGGGCTGGCGGCGGCGGTGCTTCCGGCGCTTAACACCGGTCTCGGCAACACCGGTGCGTGGAATCTAGGTCTGGGCAATATCGGCAACCTGAACCTGGGCAGCGGAAACATCGGCAACGCGAACCTGGGCAGCGGGAACATCGGCAACGCAAACTTGGGCAGCGGAAACCAGGGCTTCTTCAACTTCGGTAGCGGCAACATCGGCGACACGAACTTCGGTTTTGGAAACGTGGGCTCCCTGAACTTCGGCTTCGGCAACGACGGCAATATGAACTTCTTTGGGTTCGGCAACAACGGTGGCTTCAACTTCGGCTTCGGAAACCAGGGTGACGTCAACTTCGGCTTCGGAAACGGCAACGACGCCCAGTACAACTTCGGCTTCGGAAACGAAAACCTTGGGAACTTCGGCTTCGGAAACAACGGCAACTACAACTTTGGCTTCGGAAATCTAAACGATTTCAACCTGGGTAGCGGCAACAACGGCGACAGCAATATCGGTTTCGGGAATCTCGGCGCGAATAACCTGGGCTTTGCCAACCTTGGCGACGGCAACGTGGGGTTTGGGAACGTCGGCAACAACAATATTGGTTTCGGGCTCACCGGTGACAACCTGGTTGGCATTGGTGCGCTGAACTCGGGTATGGGTAACTTCGGCTTCGGCAACTCCGGTGACAATAACATCGGTTTCTTCAACTCCGGCAGCAACAACATCGGCTTCTTTAACTCCGGAGACGGCAACTTCGGATTCGCCAACTCCGGCGACATCAACACGGGCTTCGGGAACACCGGCTCCACCAACACCGGCTTCGGGAACGCGGGCTCGGGCAACTTCGGCTTCGGGAACGCCGGCAACCAGAACACTGGTCTCGGTAACTCGGGCACTAACAACACCGGCAACTTCAACGCGGGCTCGGACAACACCGGCAACTTCAACTCGGGCGGTGACAACACCGGCGACTTCAACTCGGATAGCCTCAACACGGGCTGGTTCAACTCAGGCTTTGGCAACACGGGCCTGTTCAACTCAGGTACCACCAACACGGGCCTGTTCAACTCGGGTAACACCAACACCGGCCTGCTCAACGCGGGCAACACGAACACTGGCGTTGTGAACGCGGGTGACCTGAACACGGGCTTCGGGAGCTCGGTGACCCAACCCGTGATGAATTCGGGCTTCGGCAACATTGGTGCCGGGAACTCGGGCTTCAATAACTCCGGTGATGGCAATTCCGGCTTCGAGAACGCGAACATGGGTGCTATCGGCAACTCCGGCTTCCAGAACACGAATATGGGCCTGTTCGGCAACTCCGGCTTCCAGAACACGAACACGGGCGGCTTCTTCGGTAACACCGGCTTCCAGAACAGCGGCGATGACAACTCCGGTCTGCTCAACTCGGGCTCATCGAACACCGGTATCAATAACATCGGCGACAATCTCGCAGGATTGTCCAACACGGGCGAGAACAACAGCGGTATCGCCAACTCGGCCGCCAACCCCGGCTTCAGCGAGACCTCGGGCTTCGCGAACTCGGGTGATAACAGCTCGGGTGGGTTCAACACCCTTGATGATCAGTCAGGTTTCTTTGACATCTCCAGCATTCTGTTTGCGGGACTGCCGGCCGCGCCGGTGATCGCCCTGCCCGGGATCCCGGCCCTCGACACCAGCTTCGGGAACACCGGCGCGTGGAATTTGGGTCTGGGCAATTTCGGCAACGTGAACCTGGGCAGCGGAAACATCGGCAACTTGAACCTGGGCAGCGGGAACATCGGCAACGCAAACTTCGGCAGCGGAAACAACGGCTTCTTCAACTTCGGCGGCGGAAACCTCGGCAACACGAACTTCGGTTCCGGAAACAACGGATTCTTGAACTTCGGCCTCGGCAACACCGGCGACATGAACTTCTTTGGCTTCGGAAACAACGGCGACTTCAGCTTCGGCTTCGGCAACGACGGCAACTTCAACTTCGGCTTTGGAAATGTGAACGACTCCAACTTCGGATTCGGCAACGACGGTGACTTGAACTTCGGCTTCGGCAACGGTGGCGGCGCCCTCTTCTCCGAGAACAACTTCGGTGGCGGAAACCGCGGCGATTTCAACGTGGGTAGCGGCAACAACGGCGAAAGCAATATCGGATTCGGAAATCAAGGCCAAAATAACCTCGGATTTGGGAACTTTGGCGAGGGCAACCTGGGCTTCGGCAATAACGGTAACAACAACATTGGCTTTGGGCTCACCGGCGACAACCTGGTAGGCATTGGCGCGCTCAACTCGGGCATCGGGAACCTGGGCTTCGGCAACTCCGGTAGCAACAACATCGGCTTCTTCAACTCCGGAGACGGCAACTTCGGCTTCTTCAACTCCGGAGACGGCAACTTCGGCTTCTCCAACTCCGGAGACACCAACACGGGCTTCTGGAACTCGGGCTCCATCAACACCGGCTTTGGGAACGCGGGCTCGGCCAACTTCGGTTTCGGGAACTCGGGCAACCAGAATATGGGCGTCGGGAACACGGGCTTCGCCAACACAGGTATCGGGAACTCGGGCGATGTCAACACCGGCAACTTCAACTCGGGCTCGGAGAACACCGGCGACTTCAACGCCGGCAACTCCAACACGGGCTGGTTCAACGCGGGCAACGAAAATACCGGCCTGCTGAACTCGGGAGACACCAACACCGGCCTGTTCAACGCAGGCAATACGAACACCGGCCTGTTCAACGCGGGTAACACCAATACCGGCGGGTTGAACTCCGGCGACCTGAACACCGGCTTCGGCAGCTCGGTGACCCAACCGGTGGCGAACTCGGGCTTCGGCAACACCGGCACGGGCAACTCAGGGTTCAACAACTCCGGTGACGGCAATTCCGGGTTCGAGAACACCGGGACTGTCGGTTTCGCCGGCAACTCCGGCTTCCAGAACACGAACACGGGTGGCTTCGCTGCCAACTCCGGCTTCCGGAACAACGGCGAAGACACCTCGGGTCTGCTGAACTCCGGCTCAGAAACGTCGGGTCTGCTGAATTCCGGTGCGGGCACCTCCGGCATCAACAACGCTGGCGACCTGCTCGCGGGCTTGTCCAACACCGGTAACAGCAACACCGGTATCGGGAACTCGGGCGCCGGCACCGCGACCTCGGGCGTGTACAACTCGGGCGACGGCAGCTCGGGAGGATTCAACGCTGGTGACAACCAGTCGGGTTTCTTTAACTAGCTGCCGCCAGCGCACGGCCGGGCCCCGGTGAACACGCCTACCACACGTAGGGAATCAACCGGTAGCGAACCCGTTGAGTGTATTCGCGGTATCCCGCCAATTCTTGGGTTAGCAACGTCTCTTCGTCGAGGATGCGGAAGACGAGCGCGAGTATGACGGGGATGAGCAGAAACAGCCCCCAATAGGAGCCAAGTGCCAGCGGTACACCCACCATCATGATCACGTTTGCGGCGTACATCGGGTGCCGCACGAACCTGTAGAGACCGTGGGTGGCTACTTTCTGGCCTGTCTCAACCGTGACCGTCGCGGCAGCATAGTGGTTCTGGACGATCACCAACGTCATCATGCCGAGTCCGGCTGCGATCGCGACGACTCCGACCAGCGACACCGCGGTGGGCACAGACGACCAACGAAACCGATGGTCGATTGCGCTGAATGCCATCATCGTCAACCCTCCTAGAAGGGCTGCGGTGACGATGAACTTCTGAACCATTCGGGTCTCCGCCCGAGGGCCGCCGCGCTTGCGCCGCTGCAGAGCCGCAGGGGCTGTCCGAGCCAAGTACCTGCTGGAGATGATCGTTCCGAAGGCGAAGACCGCGATGAAAACCCATGCCTGCCAATAGTTTAGCGTTCCAGCGGACAGGAACAGGGCCACGCCGAGGATGACAAGTCCCACTACTGATGACAGTGCAGCTCGCAGGCCGGTTTTCATCGCCCCTCCTAGGCCCTTCCTAGGCCCCTCCTAGCGTTCATCCGCGGCCACGGTAGCAGCGCAGATCGCGCCGCGACCCTAGCCGGTTGTCCAGGTATTCGGGCTTGAAGTTTGCTGTAGGCGTGGCCAGGAAACTAATGCCCGTTCGGGCGGTGACAGGGAAGTACTGTCGTCGAAGCCAAGAACTAGTCGCGGACGGCGGCCAGTAGGCCGTCGCCTAGCGGCACCAGCGCCGGGGTGAGTCGTTCGTCTTCGGCAATGAGCCGTGCGGCCTCGCGGACCGCGGAGACCTCGGCGTCGTGCGCTGTTGGATCACCGGCCCGCCCACCCAGCGCGGCACCATGGACAATGATGGCGCCGCCAGGGCGCAGCAACCGCACACCTTCGGTGACGTAATCGGGCTGGTCGATAGGGTCGGCGTCGACAAAAACCAGGTCGTAGGATGCGTCAGCGAGTCTGGTAAGCACCTCTTGGGCACGTCCGCTGATCAGCCTGGTCCGCGAAGGCCCGATGCCTGCTTCCGCGAATGCCTGCTTGGCGAGTCGCAAATGCTCGGGCTCGATATCGATCGTGGTCAGGACGCCGTCGTCGCCCATGCCCGAGAGCAGCCACAATCCGCTGACCCCAGCCCCGGTCCCTACTTCGGCGACCGCCTTGCCGCCGCTGAGCTTGGTCAGGAGGCTCAGCAGCGCACCCACGGCAGGAGTGACTGCTCCGGCTCCGGCGTCCATTGCGCGCTCGCGCGCGCTGGCCAGGATCGAGTCCTCTGATATCGATCCCTCGGCGTGTGCGGAGAGTGATTCGGCGCGACTGGCCTCCTCCTGCCCACGGGTGGCGTCTTGTTCAGGGGTGCCCTCCATGCCCCGCAGCGTATGTCGGATTGGCGGAAGGGTCAGGCAGGCGCGCCTTGCTGAACAACAAGCCGAACACCGCCGCCGCTACCGTGGGTCCGAGCTGTGGAGCTCGGCGCGACACGCCCGAGAGACCGCTGTCATCAACGTCGGCGCATCGAAGGATATGCCCTGGACAGTGTAGGTAACAGTTGTGTTTCTCAGCTAAAGCTCAGTTTGCTCATATGCCGCCCATACGCCGGTACGCGACGGTGATGCCATGGAAGACGGTATCCATGCGGAACTTGGGCGACGTGGCGCCGGGAATACGGGACGGCAGCTTCGCGTTGGCGTTGATGAACTGCCAAAGCTACAGCGCAGCGTAATCCCGGAGGAATCAACCATCACCACCTTGAGCCCGACCAGCATGTCTCATCCCCAACAGGTCCGCGACGACGAGTGGGCGGAGCCCGCCGACGAGTTGCAAGGGACCGCGATATTCGATGCGACTGGCGACAAGACGACCATGCCGTCGTGGGATGAGCTGGTGCGTCAGCACGCCGACCGGGTGTACCGGCTGGCCTATCGACTCTCCGGTAACCAGCAGGACGCCGAGGACCTGACCCAGGAGACATTCATCAGGGTGTTCCGGTCGGTCCAGAATTACCGGCCCGGAACGTTCGAAGGCTGGCTGCACCGAATTACCACGAACCTCTTCCTCGACATGGTTCGTCGGCGGGCCCGGATCCGCATGGAAGCCCTCCCGGATGACTACGACCGGGTGCCCGCCGACGAACCCGACCCGGAGCAGATTTACCACGATTCGCGGCTCGGGCCCGACCTGCAGGCCGCCCTGGATTCGCTGCCGCCGGAGTTTCGTGCCGCGGTTGTTCTGTGTGACATCGAGGGTCTGTCCTACGAGGAAATCGGTGCGACCCTCGGCGTGAAGCTGGGCACGGTCCGCAGCCGGATCCACCGAGGACGCCAGGCGCTGCGGGATTACCTGGCGGCCCATCCCGAACCTGGCTTGCAACGCGCGTCCTAAACGCGTCGCGCCTCCGCGGTCAGCTGACCCGTTCGTTCGGCGGCGAGCCGGGGTCCGGTTGCGGGCCTAGCCACGGTGTTGTTGCCAATTGGTTCCAAATCCTGGGGGTTTGTTGACAGATGATGGTTAACAGGCCCGGTGCCGCGCTACATTCGAGATATCGGCCGCTCGAAAAAGCTCGACAGGCTGGGAAGGAGCTAGTGATGGCCGACGCTGGACATGTGTTCCGCCGCGCGTTTTCCTGGCTTCCCGCACAGTTTGCGTCGCAAAGCGACGCACCCGTCGGCGCGCCGCGTCAATTCCGGTCCACTGAGCATCTCTCCACGGAAGCGATCGCGGCGTTCGTGGACGGCGAGCTGCGGATGAATGCGTACCTGCGGGCCGCCCATCACCTTTCGTTGTGCCCCCAATGCGCGGCCGAGGTCGATGACCAGAGCCGGGCGCGCAGCGCGCTGCGCGACTCACACCCGATCCGCATCCCCAGCGCATTGCTGGGATTGCTGTCCGAGATCCCGCGCCATCCATCCGAGGCCGCGGCCGATGACGCACCGGCGCCGGTGACCGATCGTTTCGTCGAGGGTGACGGTCGCGACTCGCCGAGGCGGCGCTAGGCGGCGTAGCTGCTTGCTGCGGCGTTCGGGTCGGGGTGTTGGGCTCGGCGAGTTCGTGCCGACTGATCGCGATCCGTGGATACTAGGGTGAACACTGACCACGCCGTGCCGGATCTGTCCGGCAGAAGGCCGCGTGCGTCAAGGCTCGAACGAGCGATCCAGAAGAGGAACCAGAAGAGGAACTTGTGACCTCCGACCAAGGCAACAACGGCGGCTCCAACGGGGAAGACCGCCTGGCCCCGCGCCCTGTTTCCCGGCCACCAGTCGACGCTGCGTCGCGTCAGGCGTTCGGCCGGCCGGCCGGCGTGCCGGGGTCCTTCGTGGCCGAACGCGTGCGCCCGCAGAAGTATCGGGACCAGGCCGAGTTCACATCGAATAGTCAACCGGCCGATCCGGTATTGGAGGAGGCCTTCGGCCGCCCCCTGGGCGCTGCTGACTCGCTACAGCGCCACCCGATCGATGCCGGGGCGCTGAGCGCCGAGAAAGACGCCGCTCAGCTTGACGAGACGGACGACCCGTGGCGCGATCCCGCAGCGGCGGCAGCTCTGGGCACTCCCGCCCTTGCCCCGCCGGTACCGCACAGTGCCTTGGGCGGCAGCGGCAAGCTTGGCGTGCGTGACGTGTTGTTCGGCGGCAAGGTGTCCTCGTTGGCGCTCGGCGTGCTGGTGGCCATCGCGCTGGTAATCGGCGGCATCGGTGGTGTGATTGGCCGCAAGACGGCCGAAGTCGTCGATGCGTTCACCACGTCGAAGGTGACCTTGTCGACGAGTGGCAACGTCCAAGAGCCGGCTGGCCGGTTCACCAAGGTGGCGGCCGCGGTGGCCGACTCGGTGGTAACGGTCGAGTCGGTCAGTGACCAGGAGGGTATGCAGGGCTCCGGCGTCATCGTCGACGGTCGCGGCTACATCGTCACCAACAATCACGTGATTTCCGAGGCGGCCAACAATCCCAGTCAATTCACGACGACGGTCGTGTTCAACGATGGCAAAGAAGTGCCCGCCAACCTGGTGGGCCGCGACCCCAAAACCGACCTGGCCGTTCTCAAGGTCGACAACGTCGACAATCTGACCGTGGCGCGGCTGGGGGACTCGGCCAAGGCCCGTGTCGGGGATGAGGTTCTCGCCGTCGGTGCACCGCTTGGTCTACGCAGTACGGTGACCCAAGGCATCGTCAGCGCATTGCACCGGCCGGTACCGCTGTCGGGGGAGGGCTCGGACACCGATACCGTCATCGACGCGATCCAGACCGACGCTTCGATCAACCACGGTAACTCCGGCGGCGCGCTCATCGACATGGATTCCCAGGTGATCGGTATCAACACGGCGGGTAAGTCGCTGTCGGAGAGCGCGAGTGGTCTGGGCTTTGCGATTCCGGTCAACGAGATGAAAATGGTTGCCGAAGCCCTGATCAAAGACGGAAAGATCGTGCACCCCACGCTGGGGATCAGCACCCGGTCGGTAAGCAACGCGATCGCCTCGGGCGCACAGGTAGCCAATGTGAAGGCCGGAAGCCCAGCGCAAAAGGGCGGAATCCTGGAGAACGACGTGATCGTCAAGGTCGGTGACCGCACCGTCGCCGACGCCGACGAGTTCGTTGTGGCGGTGCGCCGGCTGACCATCGGCCAAGACGCACCGATTGAGGTGGTCCGCGATGGTCGGCACGTCACGCTCACCGTCAAACCCGAGCCCGATACCAGCTAGCTGTGTTCGCCAACATCGGCTGGGGGGAAATGCTCGTCCTTGTCGTGGTCGGGCTGGTGGTGCTGGGCCCGGAGCGGCTGCCGGGGGCCATCCGCTGGACGGCGAGCGCCTTGCGGCAGGCACGGGACTATCTCAGCGGCATGACCAGCCAGCTGCGCGAGGACATGGGGCCGGAATTCGACGATCTGCGGGGACATCTCGGAGAGCTGCAGAAGCTGCGGGGAATGACACCGCGTGCGGCTTTGACCAAGCATCTCCTTGACGGCGATGACTCGTTGTTCACGGGAAACTTTGACAAGCCGACGTCGGCGGCGCCGGATGGGGTGAGCTCGGCGGTGCCGCCGCATGCCGGGCTGGAAGCCGCGGAGGATGTCGCAGAAAGTGCCGCCCCTTTCGACACCGACGCGACCTAGTTCGGCGACGAACTAGAGCCCGAGTAACTCTGGCAGGTCGGCTACCGAGTCGATGATGTTGTCGGGTGGGGTCGCCGCGTCGTCGGCCACCCAGCGGTCCAGCGCGTCCTGGCGGAACTTGCCGGTACGTACCAGCACGCCGGTCATACCCACAGCTTGGGCGGCCACCACATCGTTGCGTAGATCGTCTCCGATCATGACCACCCGCTCTGCGTCAACCCCGATGCGGCTCGCTGCGGTGAGGAACCCCTCGGCTGCGGGCTTGCCGACGGCGGTCGCCATGCGCCCCGAGGCCTCTTCCAACCCCGTCAGATACGTCCCGGTGTCGATCCGGGTGCCCCTATCAGTGGTCCACATCCTGCTGCGGTGCATCGCGACCACGGGCACGCCGTCGACCATCCACTCGTAGACCCGGCTCAGCGTGAGGTGGTCGAATTCCGGCCCGGCGCCGCCGAGCACCACGACGTCGGGTGTATCGGGGCGGTCTGCGGGCCCAAATTCGGTCGACGAGACGAGGTTGATGCCGGACATGTCTTCGCTGATGTCGCCGCTATTGACGAGGAAGCACCGCCTGCCGGGATATTTGGCCCGCAGATACTCGGCAGTCAGCGCCCCCGCCGTGATCACCTCGTCGGCAGCGACGGCGATCCCGGCCTCACCTAGCGCCTGGGCGATCTGTCGACGAGTGCGCGTGGTGGTGTTGGTCAGATATGAGCAGGCGATGTGATGACTGGCCAGTTGCTGCACTGTCTCGGCCGCGCCAGGAATCGGCCGCCATGACAACACCAGTACGCCGTCGATGTCGAACAGCACCCCCGACGGCGTCGTGGCGCCCGCGCCGAGCTTCATGGGGCGCCCGCATCATCATGGCGCGCCCACATGCTGTCGGCCACCCACGGTGACGCGGCACCAGCGACCGACCACGCCGCCTCCGTGGGCACATCGATCACCTGGTAGCTCTTGCGACCGGCAGCCGTGGCCGCAACGAGGGTAGCCACACCTGCTCGGCGCTGGAACAGCGTTTGGCGCACCGTCCAGCCGATTACCCCGTCACACGCGATGCAGTCGCGGCGACGTTCTAGGCTGCCAGCGCGGGCTACCAGCCAGCCGTCGGCGACCCGGTGGCCGAGCGATCGAGCGCGATCGGCTGCGATCCCGGCACAGCACGCGGTCAACACTGCCCACGCCGTCGGTGTCCACGCCGGTACGCCGACTGTCGACGCGGTCGCGATGAGCCCAAATCCCGCGATCGCTGGCAGCAGCAGCACGCGGGTCCATCGGCGACGAGTGGCGGCCGGGCCGTGCGTCCGCAGCGGGCCGGCGGCCGCGTCCTGGTTACCGATCAAGTCCACCAACACGGCTACCGCGGTCTCCGATGGACACGGCGGCAGCAGGACCGCCGACTCGCCATCGCCGTGTACGCCGGTCATCACAGCATCGAGTCGGGCGCCTCGAAGTGCTCGTACCAGCAACGGTTCCCGCAAGGTGGCGCCGCGCAGTCGACTCATGTCGAAGGTGCGCTCGCGGATCCTGAGCAGCCCGTAGCGCAAGTGCAGCACCCCGTGCTGCCGTCCGGTGTCGCGGCGCAGGAGCAAATTGCCGTAGGTTAGCCACGAGAACAGCACCGCCAGCGGTGCCGCGATCGCTACCACCACCGCGAGCGCGACCGTCAGCACCAACACCACCCCGGTTCGTTGGATGGCGTCCACCGTCGACGTGGCGAAGCCCGATTCCGGCAGCCCCAGGGCCAGTCCGGTCTGGTACCCCACGCCGATCACCGCGCCGATCATGACGAGGCCCGAAAAGCTCAGCGGCGCATAGCGCAACCAGGACGGCTGCCACCGGGCCAACACCTGGCCACTGGGTTCGGCGGCTTCACCGCCCGGAGTATCCGCCAGCGACTCGGCTAGCAGCGACGCGCGCAGCTGCGGCACTAGTGCCGATTCGACCGCGTCGAGCACGAAGGCGGCCTCGCCTCCCGCTTGTTGCCCAGTGCCCACCCGTAGCACCGTCAGTCCGACCAGCCGGTGCAGCAGGCGCGCCTCGGTCTCCACCGAGCGAATCCGGCTGCGCGGTATCGAGATCTGGCGCCGCGCCATTACGCCGGTACGCAAGGACACATTCTCGTCGTCAATGCGGTAGGTGGTGAAAAACCAACGCAGCAGACCGAATACCACCGTCACGCCCAGCGCCACCAGCGGCCACGACGCATTGCCGGTTGCCGACCCCAGCACGACCGATCCGACGAGCACCGGGAGCTGGCGCAACATCTCGTGAATCGGATGCACGAGCAACATGCGGGGGCTCAGATGGTGCCATTCGTTGGGTCGGGTCATCATGTCGCATCCTCGCCCCGTAGCGCCGCGATGTCGGTCAGCTGGGCTACCACCCGATCGGCGACGTCGTTGTCAAGGGCCTCGATCTGCACGGCCCCTGCCGAAGAGGCCGTCGTGACCGTGACATTGGCCAGCCCGAATAACCGGTCCATTGGCCCGCGGAAGGTGTCGACAGTCTGCACGCGAGAGATCGGAGCGATACGGCGCTCCTGTACGAACCAGCCGGTGCGGGTGAAGACGGCTTGCGGGCTGATCTCCCAGCGATGCACTCGGTAGCGCCATACCGGGACCACCCCGATGTGTGCCACCATCAGCGCCGCGGTAACAGCGGCCGCGACGAAGTGGGGCCATAACGGTCGCGGCTGCACCCCCCACCACACGAGCTGTGCGATCACCGGGATCACCCAGCCCACCGCGGCCGACAGTGCCCACATCACCGGTGCGTTGCTGCTCGGCGGATGTGCCGGTTCGGCCAGCGTGAACTGGTTCATACCCGGACCCGTGGCACTTCCCACGGTTTGAGCATGGCCCAATGGAAGCAGAGAACGTGATCGGGGGTGACCTATGGTTCGCGTCGCGTCGTATCGAGCCCCAGCGACATGCCAGCCAGTCCGCGCCGCCGCGCGGACAGATTGTCGGCGATGCCGAGCAGTTCCTTGCCCGCCCTCGAGTCGGGTGTGCTCAATACGATGGGTACGCCCGCATCGCCGGCGGCAACCAACGCAGGGTCCAACGGGATCTGGCCTAGCAGCGGCACGTCAGCGCCAACCGCCCGGGACAGCTGGTCGGCGACCTGCTGGCCGCCTCCCTCACCGAAAACCTGCAGCCTCGTGCCATCCGGCAGCGTGAGCCCTGACATGTTTTCCACGACACCGACAATGCGCTGACGGGTCTGCAGCGCGATGCTGCCGGCCCGTTCGGCCACCTCCGCGGCGGCCAGCTGGGGTGTGGTCACCACGAGGATTTCGGCATTGGGGATCAGCTGGGCCACCGAGATGGCAATGTCACCAGTTCCAGGTGGCAGGTCAAGCAGGAGTACGTCCAGATCGCCCCAATACACGTCCGCCAGGAACTGCTGGAGTGCCCGGTGCAGCATCGGTCCGCGCCACACCACGGCCGTGTTGGACTTCGTGAATTGGGCGATCGAAATGACTCTGACCTCATGGGCAATGGGCGGCAGGATCATGGACTCGACTTGGGTGGGCCGGTCGGTGCTGCCCATCATCCGGGGGATGGAGTGGCCGTAGATATCGGCGTCCAGCACGCCGACCGAGAGTCCGCGAGCGGCCATCGCAGCGGCCAGGTTGACTGTGACGGTGGACTTTCCGACTCCGCCTTTGCCGGAGGCGACGGCATACACCCGAGTCAGCGAGCTTGGTTGGGCGAACGGAATGACCGGTTCGCCGTTGGGATCAGATCCCGTGCCGCGCAACCGCTTGCGCAGTTCGGTGCGTTGCTCGTCGCTCATCACATCCAGGGTGACCTGCACCGCCGCCGTGCCCGGGACGTCGGCGACTGCCTGGGTGACGCGCTCGCTGATTTCAGACTTCTTCGGACAGCTGGCAATGGTCAGATAGATCTCGACGTGCACATCGCCGCGGGGGCTGACGTCGATGCTCTTGACCATCCCAAGATCGGTGATGGGGCGACGCAGTTCGGGGTCGATCACCTTCGCCAGGGCGGCGCGGATCGTGGCAATCAGATCATCATTGGCGGTCGCGGACATCACCGCTGAGTCTAGGCGGCTTGGCTTGCGCTCGGCAGGCCGGTCGAGGGGTCAGCCGAACGGCGGTGGCGCCGGGGCATCGGGCGCCGGTGCGTTGGGTGCTGGCGGGCCCAGGGGATTCGGCGGTGGCGGGCCAGCAGGCGCTGGCTCCGGGGGCGCACCCGCGGGCGGTTCCGCCGGCGGCAGGCCCGGCGGCGGATTGCCAGGAGGTGCCAGCGGATCCGGCTGTGGCGCTGCGGGCGGAGCTAGCGGATCCGGCGGCGGGGGAGCGGCCGGCGGAGCCAGCGGATTCGGCGGTGGCGGAGGGGCCAGCGGGGCCAGCGGATTGGGCGGCGGGGGCGCAGCCGGCGGCGGGGCGAACGGTGGGAAGGGTGACGGACCTAACCCAGGGGGAAACGCGCCCGGCGGGGTCTGCGAGTTTATGCAGATCACCGTGCAGCCGGGCTGCGGTGTCTGTGGCGCCATCCACGGAAACATCGGAGGCGGGTTGAAGGCGAGCTGGGGCGGGTTGAAGGCATACTGGGGCGGGTTGAAGTTGATCAACGGCATATGCGCCATCGGGTCGTCAGCGGCCAGACCGTTGATGTTCATCGGCAAGCCGGGCCCAAGACCCTCCGAATGCTCCAGGTGGGCGTCGCCGAGCGGCGGGGGTGGTCCCACGATCGGCGGCAGGTCGACGGGGAACACGCCGGTGGCGTAGCCCGCTGCCCATCCCAGTACGTTGCGGGCGTAGGGCATCGAGTTGTTGTAGCGCAGGATCGCGGACATGACCTGCGTCGAATCCCGCAAGTTGAGCCCGCCGCTGCACAGGTAGCGGGCGGCCGCCAGCGTGGAGTCGAAGATGTTCTGCGGGTCGGCGACGCCGTTGCCGTTGCCGTCTGAGGCGTAACGCGCCCAGGTGCCAGGCAAGAACTGCATGGGCCCCATCGCGCGGGCATACGTGACGCGATTGCCGACTTGGCTCTGGATGATGACCTCGTTGCCGGGCAGGGTGCCGTCCAGCGCCGGGCCGTAGATCGGAGGGTAGGCGGTGCCGTGCGAATCGGTGGCACCGCCGTTGGCGTGGAGTGACTCGATGCGCCCGATCCCAGCCAGCAGGTTCCAGCTGATGCCGCAGCCCGGGGCCGCCGTGGCCATGCGCTGTTCGGCCTTGCGGTAGGCGGTAAGCGCCATCGTCGGAATGCCCAACCGGCCCGGTGAGTTCACGATCATTGGGGGCGGGGGGGCGGAAAGCGCAGACTCGGCGAAGTGGAAGCTGGCTGGTGGGCGCTGGATGGCGATCACGACCGGGCCGGACGCCGCGGCGGCAGACGTGGCGACGGAAGCCATTGGGGCGATAGCGGTGGGCATGGGCAGTGTCTGTGCGGTGAAAGACGGTGCCGCTGCACTGACCGCGCTGCCCAATACCAACGGTGTGATCACGGCGATGCCAAACACTGGCCGCATCAGGCGAAGTGCCCGCTGCCGCACCGTTGCGACGGCCGGGCCTGTGGCCCGGCGTCCCCCTATGCGCACTCGACCGTCCTCAGTGTGTGAGCCGTCGGGAACTACGTTTTCTCAGTGTCGTGAACTAGATCACCATACATAACTCTTGTGACGGGAGTGGCGCAATGGGGGGTTGATTGTCATCCGGGCTTCTTGGTCCGCCGCTCGGCTCCGTCGGCCGCCACTGGTGGCCCGCCATCCGGCTTGGTCGCCGGCATGTCGGCCAGCAGAGTGCGCAGGTTCTCCAGTTCGTGACGCAAGTAATCACGCGTCGGTACTTCGCCGATGGCGAGCCGCAGTGCGGCCAGTTCCCGGGCGAGGTATTCCGTGTCGGCTTTGGTCTGCGCCGCGCGCCGACGATCCTCGTCCAACGCCACGCGGTCCCGGTTTTCCTGCCGGTTCTGGGCAAGCAGGATGAGCGGCGCCGCATACGCCGCCTGCGTGGAGAAAGCCAGGTTGAGCAGGATGAATGGGTAAGGGTCCCAGCGTAGTTGGAGGGCGAACATGTTGAGCGCGATCCAAATCACCACCACCATCGTCTGTAGGAGCAGGTAGCGGCCGGTGCCGAAGAACCGCGCGATGGATTCGGTGAACTGCCCGACCGCGTCGGGGTCGACCCGCGGTGCAGAAATGCGCGACGTCCGTGGGGTGTACAGCCGCCGCGGCGCCGCGGACTTACTCATTGGGGTCCCCCGCGTCTGGTTGCAGCGTCAAACTCCTCCATACGTACGCGCCAGTCCTGCGGCAGCAGGTGATCGAGTAGGTCATCGACGGTCACCGCTCCCAACAGGTGGTTTTGGTCGTCGACCACCGGTCCACAAACCAGGTTGTACGCGGCGAAGTAGCGGGTCACCCCTGCCAGTGGGGTCTCCGGTTCCAGGGTCAGCAGGTCGGTATCGACGATTCCGCCCACCAGCTCGGCCGGAGGCTGGCGGAGCAGCCGCTGAAGTTGCACATAGCCCAGATAGCGGCCCGTGGGTGTGTCCGTCGGTGGGCGAGCGACAAAGACCATTGACGACAGCGCAGGCGTGAGTTCGGGATCACGCACCCGGGCTAGCGCCTCGGCAACGGAGGTGTCGGGGGTCAGGACTACAGGCTCGGACGTCATCAAGCCGCCCGCGGTATCGGGAGAATGCGTCAGGAGCCGTCGCACCTGACCGGAATCCCCAGGATCCATCTGCGTCAGCAGGAGCTCGGCATCGTTCGGACTCAGCACACCCAACAGATCGGCGGCATCGTCGGGATCCATCTCCTCGAGGACGTCAGCCGCGCGTTCGGTGCCCAATTGCGACAACACCTGGGCCTGATCCAGCTCGGGCAGTTCCTGCAGGATGTCGGCCAATCGCTCGTCGCCCAGCGCCTTGAACACCTCGTATTGGCGCTTCGGTGGTAGCCCGCGGATGGCGTCCGCCACATCGACGGCCTTGCGGCCCTCGAACTGGGCGAGGAGCTGGGCCACGTCTTGACCCGGCATCGCCAACGCGGACGGCGTCAATCCATGCACGTTGTGCCACTCAACGACGTGCACGGGGCCGCGTCGTCTCAGCCGGCGGTGGCTCCGGACGGCGACCCGGGATACCAGCCAATCGCGGGTCCGGGTTTGCTCGATACTCAGGTCGGTGATCGCGACGTCGACGCTGGCCAGCTCCGGCAGTTCCGGATCGTTGACCCGGACCGGTGTGTCGAGCACCTGGCCCAGCGCCAGAACCTCGCCCGGACGTTGCTCGAAGTGGCGCAGTGACACGTTGCCCGTGCTCAGCGTCACCGCATGGGGCTCGATCGCGGCGACCCGCAGAATCGGGATGAAGATCTTCCGGCGGGTCGCCAAGTCGACGACCAGCCCCAGGACTCGTGGTTGTTGACGGACGATGCTGATGCTGATCACCACGTCGCGGACGCGTCCGAAGGATTCGCCTAGTGGTCCGAGTACCAACATCCGCGACAGCCGCGCCACATACACCCTGTTGACCGATCCCATGGTGGAGAGCCTAGGCAGCCGGTTGCCGGCAGGCAGGTGCCGAGGGGCGGCCATCATTATCGCGAAGGCAGGGTGAAGATCCCGACGATCAGATACACCGCCAAGGTTGCGATGCCGAGCACGATGCCTGCCACCGCCAGCCCGTAGCCGTCCTCACGAGTCTGCTTGATCTGGTTGATCGCGATCGTGCCGAGCACGATGCCGACCACCGAGCCGATGCAGCAGAAGACACCGACGCCGGACGCGACCAAGGCGGCGATCGCCATGGCGTTCAGCCCCTGTTGCGGTGCTCCGTACCCACCCAGGTAGCCCGGCGCCGGCGGATAACCGCCGGAATACCCGCCCGGATACGGTGGCGGTCCGTAGTTGGGCGGAGCCGCGCCATACGGTGGTGGCATGGGTGGGAACGGCGGGTCGCCATAGCCTGCTGGCGGTTGGTAACCGGGCGGTGGGTATCCGGGGGCATCGCCAGGCGGCTCATAGGCCGGAGGCGGATAACCGGCCATCGGCGGCGGAGCCGGGGCAGCCCCGGGAGCTTCCCAAACCTGTTCGGGGCCCGGATCCCCGGCCGCCGGGGGCCCCGTTGCGCCGTCGTGCGCACCCTCGTTCGGGGGGCCGCCCGGAGCTGTCATGGTATTCAACCTAGCCTGCCGGGCAGGCGCGGGAACGGGGGGTTGGGGGCGGGCGCGGCAGCGGATCGGGTGGCCCGGACGCGACGGGCAGCGCGTCTCGATTGCCCGCGCGGACTGGCAATCGTGTGACCGAATCGCTGCACCTGACTGGACGTGAAACTATGGCCCTGGCGAAGGGGGCAGAGGACAATGGCAACCGATGACTAGCCCATTCCAGCCCGGACAGGTTCCTGGTTCCACACCCACCGGTGCAGCTGCGGGTCGGCGCGGCGTTCCCGGATTGCCGACGCCGCCCAAAGGCTGGCCCGTTGGGTCCTATCCCACCTATGCCGAGGCTCAGCGCGCGGTCGACTACCTATCGGAACAGCAATTCCCGGTACAGCAGGTGACCATGGTCGGCGTCGACCTCATGCAGGTGGAACGGGTCACCGGCCGGTTGACGTGGCCGAAAGTTATCGGTGGCGGTGTGATCAGCGGCGCCTGGCTCGGCTTGTTCATCGGGCTCATCCTGGGGTTTTTCAGCCCCAACCCGTGGGCCGCGTTGGCCACCGGCCTGATCGCCGGCGTGTTCTTCGGACTGATTACTTCGGCGGTCCCCTACGCAATGGCACGCGGTACCAGGGATTTCAGCTCAACCATGCAATTGGTGGCCGGCCGCTACGACGTACTCTGTGATCCGCAAAACGCGGAAAAGGCGCGGGATCTGCTGGCTCGCCTGGCGATCTGACGCTCCGCGACGAGATGCATGAGAGGCGTCATGAGAGGCGTGGGGTAGTCCGAGCGGTGTTGAGTCTGGGCGAACGCATTCGGCCGCTGGGCGCGGCTGCGCTGGGCATGGTGGTTGTCGCTTCGGTTGTCGCTGCCTGCGGGTACGGCGGTTGGGGCAGGTCGGGTGGGCTGGTGATCAGCCTCTACACGCCGGCCAGCGACAGCGCCACATTCACGGCGATTGCCGAGCGCTGCACCGAACGGTTGGACAACCGGTTCACCATTGAGCACTTCAGTCTGGCCAAATCGCCCGACGACCAACGACTGCAGCTGGCGAGGCGGCTGACAGGTAATGACCGCACCTTGGACGTGATGGCAATGGACGTGGTGTGGACCGCGGAGTTCGCCGAGGCGGGGTGGGCGCTACCGCTTTCTGCCGACCCGGCCGGGCAGGCCGAGACAGATGCAACGTTCGACACCCTGCCGGGCCCGCTCGCGACGGCCAGGTGGAAGCACGAACTCTACGCGGCTCCGGTCACTACCAACACCCAATTACTCTGGTATCGAGCGGATTTGGTGGGGAAGCCGCCATCGGATTGGAACGCGATGGTGGCTGACGCGACCCGGTTGCACGCTGCGGGTGAGCCCAGCTGGATCGCTGTCCAGGCGAACCAAGGTGAGGGCTTGGTGGTGTGGTTCAACACGCTGCTGGCCAGTGCCGGCGGATCAGTGCTCTCCGAGGACGGCAAGCACGTCACCTTGATCGATACGCCAGCTCACCGCGCCGCGACCGTCGCCGCGCTGCGGATCATGAAGTCGGTGGCCATCGCCCCCGGAGCCGACCCATCGATCACGCGCAGCGACGAAGGCACCGCGCGGCTGGCGGTTGAACAGGGAAAGGCTGCGCTGGAGGTCAACTGGCCGTACGTGCTCGCGTCGATGCTGGAGAACGCGGTCAAGGGCGGCGTACCGTTCCTGCCGCTCAACCGGATCCCGGAGCTGGCGGGCAGCATCAACGACGTCGGAACCTTCGCGCCCACCGACGAGCAGTTCCGCGTCGCGTATGCGGCCAGCCAGAAGGTGTTCGGTTTCGCGCCCTATCCGGGCGTGGCGCCCGGGAGGACTGCCAAGGTGACAATCGGCGGGTTGAACCTGGCCGTGGCCAAGACGACCCGGCACCGCGCCGAGGCGTTCGAGGCGGTGCGCTGCTTGCGTGATCTGCAGAACCAGAAATATGTGTCGCTGGAAGGGGGTCTGCCCGCGGTGCGGGCGTCGCTGTACTCCGACCCGCAATTTCAAGCCAAGTACCCGATGCATTCGATCATCCGCCGGCAACTCACCGACGCCGCGGTGCGCCCGGCGACGCCGGTGTATCAGGCGTTGTCTATCCGGCTCGCGGCGGCACTGAGCCCCGTCACCGAGATCGATCCGGAGTCCACGGCCGATGAACTCGCCGCGCAGGCGCAGCAGGCCATTGACGGCAGGGGCCTGCTTCCGTGACCGCCCTCGCCGCCGGGACCCGAAATCGGGGTCGGCGCGCCGAACAGCGACTGGCGTTGATCCTGGTTGCGCCTGCGGCGCTGCTGATGCTGGCGGTGACGGCCTATCCGATCGGTTACGCGGTGTGGCTAAGCCTGCAGCGCTATAACCTGGCCACCCCGAACGACACGGCGTTTGTCGGCCTCGCCAACTATCAGACGGTCTTGACCGACCGATACTGGTGGACGGCGCTGTCCGTGACGGTCGCGATCACCGTGGTTTCAGTGACGCTGGAGTTCGTGCTGGGCCTGGCGCTGGCGCTGGCGATGCATCGCACGCTGATCGGCAAGGGATTGGTGCGCACAGCGGTGCTCATCCCCTACGGCATTGTCACGGTGGTCGCGTCGTACAGCTGGTACTACGCATGGACGCCGGGCACCGGGTATCTGGCGAACTTGCTGCCGCAAGGTTCACCGCTGACCGAGGCGCCGTTGACTCAGCAGATCCCATCGCTGGGCATCGTCGTGATCGCCGAGGTCTGGAAGACCACACCGTTCATGTCGCTACTGTTGCTGGCCGGCCTCGCGCTAGTGCCCGAGGATCTACTCAAGGCTGCCGAGGTCGACGGTGCCGGTGCCTGGCGGCGGCTGACGCGGATCACGTTGCCGATCATCAAGCCGGCAGTAGTGGTCGCCTTGCTCTTCCGGACTCTGGACGCGTTCCGGATCTTCGACAACATCTATGTGCTCACCGGCGGCGACAACAACACCGGGTCGGTGTCGATCCTCGGCTACGACAACCTGTTCAAGGGTTTCAATGTGGGGCTCGGCTCGGCGATCAGTGTGTTGATCTTCGGCTGCGTGGCCCTCATTGCGGTCCTCTTCATCAAGATCTTCGGCGCCGCGGCGCCCGGTGGGAACGCCCATGGGCGCTGACCGAGTGAGCGCGCGGCGCGCCACGATGTGGGTCGCCGTCGACGCGGTAGTGGTGGGGTACGCGTTACTTCCGGTGCTGTGGATCCTGAGCCTGTCCCTCAAGCCAACGTCAACCGTCAAGGATGGCAGGCTCATTCCGTCGACGGTGACTCTCGACAACTACCGTGCCATCTTTCGCGGCGACTTCTTCAGCTCCGCGTTGATCAACTCCATCGGAATCGGTCTGATCACCACGGTGATCGCGGTGGTGCTTGGCGCAATGGCGGCTTATGCGGTTGCCCGGCTGGAATTTCGGGGCAAACGCGTGCTGATCGGAGCCGCTCTACTGATCACGATGTTCCCGGCGATCTCGCTGGTGACACCGTTGTTCAACATCGAACGCGCGATCGGTCTGTTCGACACCTGGACGGGGCTGATCGTGCCCTACATCACGTTCGCATTGCCGCTCGCGATATACACGTTGTCGGCATTCTTCCGGGAGATTCCGTGGGACCTGGAGAAGGCCGCCACAATGGACGGCGCCACGCCGGGCCAGGCTTTTCGCAAGGTGATCGTGCCGCTGGCGGCGCCGGGTCTGGTGACCGCGGCCATCCTCGTGTTCATCTTCGCCTGGAACGACCTGCTGCTTGCGCTGTCGCTGACCGCCACCAAAGCGGCCATTACCGCTCCGGTGGCTATCGCCAACTTCACCGGCAGTTCGCAATTCGAGGAGCCGACCGGATCGATCGCGGCCGGTGCGATAGTGATCACGGTCCCGATCGTCATCTTTGTTCTAGTCTTCCAACGACGCATTGTTGCCGGGTTGA
The DNA here is from genome assembly GCF_018278905.1 of Mycobacterium spongiae. Classification (NCBI taxonomy): domain Bacteria; kingdom Bacillati; phylum Actinomycetota; class Actinomycetes; order Mycobacteriales; family Mycobacteriaceae; genus Mycobacterium; species Mycobacterium spongiae. Next base: position 4,149,710 of record NZ_CP046600.1, on the reverse strand, counting down.
CCTCTGGCGCTGTGAAGGGATAGCGCGATGGCCGAGATTGTGCTGGATCACGTCAACAAGAGTTACCCCGACGGCGCCACGGCGGTGCAGGACCTGAACCTCACCATCGCCGACGGCGAATTCCTCATCCTCGTCGGGCCCTCCGGCTGTGGAAAGACCACAACGCTGAATATGATTGCTGGACTTGAGGATATCTCTTCAGGAGAGCTGCGAATCGGCGGCGAGCGAGTCAACGAAAAGGCGCCCAAGGACCGGGACATCGCCATGGTGTTCCAGTCGTATGCGCTCTACCCGCATATGACGGTACGGCAGAACATCGCGTTTCCGCTGACCCTGGCGAAGATGAAAAAGGCCGACATCGCCCAGAAGGTCGAGGACACGGCCAGAATCCTGGATCTCAGCAACCTGTTGGATCGTAAGCCATCGCAGTTGTCGGGTGGTCAACGCCAACGGGTCGCGATGGGCAGGGCCATCGTGCGACATCCCAAGGCATTCTTGATGGACGAGCCGTTGTCCAACCTCGACGCGAAACTGCGCGTGCAGATGCGCGGGGAGATCGCCCGGTTGCAGCGCAGACTGGGCACTACGACCGTCTACGTCACGCACGACCAGACCGAGGCCATGACGCTGGGTGACCGGGTGGTGGTGATGTATGGGGGCGTGGTCCAGCAGATCGGCACTCCCCAAGAGCTTTACGAGCGGCCGGCGAATCTGTTCGTCGCCGGCTTCATCGGCTCGCCGGCGATGAATTTCTTCCCCGCTACGTTGAACGCGGTCGCATTGACCCTGCCATTCGGCGAGGTGACGCTGACTCCCGAGGTGCAGGCCGTCGTTGCGCAGCACCCCAAACCGGAAAACGTCATCGTCGGCATCCGGCCAGAGCACATCACCGATGCCGCACTCATCGACGCGTACCAACGCATCCGAGCGCTCGCTTTCGAAGTGAACGCTGACCTCGTCGAGTCGCTGGGCTCGGACAAGTACGTCTATTTCACCACCGCGGGCGCTGCCGTCCACGCAGCGCAATTGGACGAGCTCGCAGTGGCGGAGGGAGAGTCGGAGCCACACGAAAATAATTTCGTGGCAAGAGTTCCCGCGGAGTCGAAGGTGACGATCGGGCAGTCCATCGAGTTGGCGTTCGACACCGCCAAGCTCGTGGTGTTCGATGCCGATTCCGGGGTGAATCTGACTATTCCGGCATCTCCAGATGGACAGTGACCCAGACTGTCGAGAGGGTGCGCAAGTACCTGTGCGGCCACTTTGCGGAGGCAGCCGGCGATGCCGAGCCGCAATCCGCGAGTGTGACATTTGTGGGTGCGGAACCGATTGAGGTACTGCGGTTCCGCTCCACCGCGGATGACTGTGTGCATTACGTTTCGGTGGGATGCTCGCGTCACCCGATGAATGATCCGGCCGAGATCGAGGCGGGCTCGATTGCGGGCCCACGTGCCGAAGTGGTCCTCTGTCTGCGGAATCCGGTCCTCGTGAGTGGTCTGGCGCGCACCATGGCGGTGCTGGCAGCCACCCCGGCCGTTGAAGGGGTGGTGTTGGCCGCCGACGCGCTGGTCGACTTCGGCGCGCCCCTATGGACACAGCCATCGGGTCGGGTGCCGTTCACCGCGGTGTTGTTGGGGCGCAGCGACATCCCCGATCTCGCACTAGGGCCGCCGCGCGAGTCTGTCTGTTTTCTGTCCGCGACGCCTGTCAGCGCAAACGAGGCAGCCTGGTTGCGGCTGCGGGGAGCCGGCGGCGGTCAAGCGCTGCGGGAGGCATGGCACAACGCGGGCGTGGACGTGCGGGACCCGAATCGCCGAGCCGCCCAACCTGACTGAGCGGTTCCTCTCCCGCGCGAGCTGGATCGACTTAGAGCCAGTTTCTGTTTCGGAAATTGCGATATAGGAACAGCGAGATGATGACCATCGTGCCGACGACCGCTGGGTAGCCCCACCACTCGTTGAGCTCGGGCATGAATTGGAAGTTCATACCGTAGATTCCGGCGATCATGGTGGGCACCGCCACGATGCCCGCCCAGGCCGAGATCTTGCGCATGTCCATGTTCTGCTGCATGCCCACGCGGGCCAACGCGGCATGCACCAGCGAGTTGAGCATCTCGTCGTAGCTGGCGATCTGGTCGGCGGCCTCTGTCTGGTGATCGGCGACGTCGCGCAGGTAGCGCCGTACCTCCTTGGAAATGAGGTCTTTGTTCTCGGTCTGCATCCGGGCGAACGCACCGGAGAGCGGGTGCACGCATCGGCGCAGTTCCACGACTTCACGCTTGAGCAGGTAAATCGGTTCGACATCGAGTTTGCGGCTGGGCTCGAACGCCACTTCCTCAATGGCGTCGATATCCGTCTCCATCAGATTGGTCACCGACAAGTAGTGGTCCACGACGTAGTCGGAGATCGCGTGCATCACCGCATACGGACCTAGACGCAGCTGCTCGGGGTCGGAATCCATGCGCTTGCGTACCTCGGACAGCCCGCCGTGGTCGCCATGGCGGACCGTGACGACGAAATCCCGCCCGACGAAGATCATGATCTCGCCGGTTTCCACGATTTCGCGGGCCAGGACCACCGATTCGTGCGGGACGTAGTTCACGGTCTTCAGGACGAGGAACAGCGTCTCGTCGTAACGCTCCAGCTTGGGTCGCTGATGGGCGTGCACGGCGTCCTCGACCGCCAACGGGTGCAGCCCGAAGACGTCTGCGACGTCTTGCATCTCAAGCTCGTCGGGCTCGCGCAACCCAATCCAGACGAATGCCGCCTGGCCCGTCAGTTCGATCCGGCGTACCTCTCGCAGCGCGGCGTCGTAGGTGTACTTGCCGGGTAGCCGATGGCCGTCGGCGTAGACCCCGCAGTCGACCAAGGCCTGCTCGGGTGAGCTGGACACGGGCGCTGCTTGTGGCGCTGCAGTCTTGGGCTTCGCGAGCGGCCTCAGTGCTTCGGGGAGCGCATCAAACCCAGGGAACACAGCAACCTCCCATCGCGACGCAGGCCTGACTGGGCGGTGTTTCATGCTACGCGTGCTGGATTGCTGGCGGTGAAAGTCGGCGATAGGTGCCCAGCAATTGATGCCAGAAGTGTAGGGAGAGTGTGTGCTGGTGCCAGACCGGAGATTGTCCTTCGGCGCTGGTGCGCTAGTTTCGACCCCGAGCATGTTCCTTCTACCGAACCTACGACTCTCTCCACAAGGAGCAAACCGACGTGAGCGCTAGTCCCCTCAAGGTCGCCGTCACCGGCGCCGCCGGTCAGATCGGCTACAGTCTGTTGTTCCGGTTGGCCAGCGGCTCGCTGCTGGGCCCCGACCGCCCGATCGAGCTGCGACTGCTCGAAATCGAGCCCGCGCTCAAGGCGCTCGAGGGTGTGGTCATGGAACTCGATGACTGCGCGTTCAGATTGTTGGCCGGTGTTGAAATCGGCTCGGATCCGGGCAAGATCTTCGACGGGGTGAACTTGGCGCTGCTCGTCGGGGCTCGTCCGCGCGGCCCGGGGATGGAGCGCGGCGACTTGCTCGAGGCCAACGGTGCGATCTTCACCGCCCAGGGGAAGGCTCTCAACGAGGTCGCTGCCGATGACGTTCGTGTCGGTGTGACCGGCAACCCGGCCAACACCAACGCGTTGATCGCGATGACCAACGCGCCCGACATCCCGCGCGAGCGGTTCTCGGCGCTGACGCGCCTCGACCACAACCGGGCGATCTCGCAGCTGGCGACCAAGACCGGCGCCGCGGTCACCGACATCAAGAAGATGACGATCTGGGGCAACCACTCGGCGACTCAGTATCCCGACTTATTCCACGCCGAAGTCTCGGGCAAGAACGCGGTCGAGGCCGTGGGTGACCAAACCTGGATCGAGGACTACTTCATCCCGACCGTCGCCAAGCGCGGCGCCGCGATCATCGATGCGCGCGGCGCTTCGTCGGCCGCCTCGGCGGCGTCGGCAACCGTCGACGCCGCGCGCGACTGGCTGCTCGGCTCGCCCGCCGATGATTGGGTCTCGATGGCGGTCGTTTCCGATGGATCCTATGGCGTCCCCGAGGGGTTGATCTCCTCGTTCCCGGTGACCACCCAAGCCGGCGACTGGACGATCGTCAGCGGCTTGGAGATCGATGCGTTCTCCCGCGGCCGGATCGACAAATCGACCGCTGAGCTCGCCGACGAGCGCAGCGCGGTCACTGACCTCGGCCTGATCTAAGCGCTGGTGTCAACGCCCGGGGCCGTAAGCGTTGGCAGGTTGGTCGCGCCGTTGCTGGTGGTGGCGGCGTTGGTGGTGGCTGGATGTGATGCTGGCGGCCGCGGGAGGGCACCGGAGCTGGTTGTTGGGTCCGCACCTGCATCCGAATCGATCCTGCTGGCCGACGTCTACGTCGCGGCGTTGCGGTCATACGGGTTCGCGGCGCGCGCTGAAACTGCGGGTGACCCGATGTCCAAACTGGACTCGGGCGAGTTCATCGTGGTTCCGGCTTTCACTGGCCAGGTCTTGCAAGCGTTGCAGCCCGGCGCGGGTGTGTTGTCCGACGCCCTGGTCTACCGCGCCATGGTGGCCGCGCTGCCCGAGGGCATCGCGGCAGGTGACTACACCACCGCTGCCGAAGACAAACCCGCGCTGGTGGTCACCGAGGACACCGCCATGGCCTGGGGTAGCGGCGAGCTCGCCGTGCTGCCGCGTCATTGTGACGGGCTGGTCGTGGGTAGGGCCGCCCGGGTCCGTCCTCCGGCCAGGGTCGGCTCCTGCACGCTGCCCCCACCCCACGAATACTCGGATAGTGCAGTGATGTTTGCGGCGCTGCGGGGTGGGGAGCTGACTGTGGCGTGGACGAGCACCGCCGCACCCGATACTCCCGACGACCTCGTCGTTTTGGCCGACGGCCGACCCGCGCTGGTCCAAGCCCAGAATGTGGTTCCGTTGTATCGGCGCAATGAACTCAACGAACGTCAACTGCTCGCCATCAACGAGGTAGCCGGCGTTTTGGACACCGCGGCACTCATCGAGATGCGACGCCAGGTCAGCGCAGGTGCTAAGCCGCAGGCAGTGGCCGACGAATGGCTGGGTGAGCACCCGCTGGGCAAGTAACCCTCGGCACAGTCCGGGTCGGTGTTACTCCTTGTTCGTGGTGCGCGGGGTCATTCGGCCGAGCGTCTGCATGATCAGCCGCTGGTATCCCGAGCCTGTCAGCCGCACGATGACGTCCAAGATTTTGGCGTCGGCGCCGACCAGCACGCGGGCCTTGTTCTTGCGTACTGCTCCCAGGATGATGCGGGCGGCCCGTCGTGGGCTGGTGCGGGCCGTCTTGTCGAACCTGTCGGCCAGCTCAGCGGTGTTCAGTCCTTCGGCGGCGGTAGCGTTTCGAGCGATCGCGGTCTTGATTCCACCGGGATGCACCGTGGTCACCTTGACTGGATGGCCTGCCAGCAGCATCTCCTGACGTAGTGCTTCGGTGAACCCGCGGACGGCGAACTTGGCCGAGTTGTACGCCGACTGACTCGGCACCGCGAACAGCCCGAACACACTCGAGATATTGACCACGTGGCCGTCCCCGGAGGCAATGAGGAATGGCAGAAATGCTTTGGTGCCGTTGACCACGCCCCAGAAATCGACGTCCATTATTCGTTCGATGTCCTTGAACTGGCTAACCTCGACATCGCCGCTGAAGGCGATACCCGCGTTGTTGTAGATCTGGTTGACCTTGCCGAAGTGCTCGTTGACCGCTTCGGCGTAGGCCAGGAACGCCTCCCGCTCGCTGACGTCGAGTCGGTCCGCCTTGACCGGCGCACCGATTGCCTTGATCTGTTCCTCGGTACGCGCCAGGCCCTCGACGTCGACATCGCTGATCGCCACCTTGGCACCCGACCGTGCCAGCTCGATGGCCAGCGCCTGCCCGATGCCTGATCCAGCCCCGGTAACGACGGCGACTTTTCCGGCGAACCCCTCCATGAGCACCCTCCCTTGTGTCCGTGCTGCTGCCATCGAGGTTAACCGGTACCAGCGGTCCCCGGTATCGCCGGGCTAGTGCCGATGGCCCGATGGCCCGGCTCCTCACTCGCGCCGTTCCGGCGCTCGCCGTCGCCGGGCTAGCTAGGCGAACGCGGCGTCGAGGATCTCCTGCTGCTCGACGGCGTGCACCTTCGACGAACCCGACGATGGGGCTGACATCGCTCGGCGTGAAATGCGTTTGATTCCGCTGAGCCGGGGCAGCAGCTCGGGCAGCTCCAGGCCGAATCGCGGCCACGCTCCCTGATTGGCAGGCTCTTCCTGCACCCAGAAGAACTGTTTGGCGTTCTCGTAGCGGTCCAGAGTTTGATCAAGTCGGCGCCTGGGCAGCGGGGCGAGTTGTTCGACGCGGACGATCGCGATGTCGTCGCGGTTCTCCTTGGCCTTGCGGCTGGCCAGCTCGTAATATAGCTTGCCGCTGGTCAACAGGATGCGGCTGACCTTGCTCCGATCGCCAACGCCGTCCTCGAAGGTGGGTTCCTCAAGCACCGAGCGGAACTTGATCTCGGTGAAGTCCTTGATATCGCTGACCGCCGCCTTGTTGCGCAACATCGACTTCGGTGTGAACACAATCAGCGGTCGCTGAATCCCGTCGAGCGCATGCCGGCGCAACAAGTGGAAGTAGTTCGACGGAGTCGACGGCATCGCGATGGTCATCGATCCCTCGGCCCACAACTGCAGGAACCGTTCGATCCGGCCGGACGTGTGGTCAGGGCCCTGACCTTCGTGTCCATGCGGCAACAGCAACACCACGTTGGACAATTGGCCCCACTTGGCCTCCCCGGAACTGATGAACTCGTCGATGATCGGCTGTGCTCCGTTGACGAAGTCGCCGAACTGGGCCTCCCACAGCACTACGGCGTCCGGGTTGCCCACGGTGTAGCCGTACTCGAAGCCGACCGCGGCGAACTCCGACAGCGGCGAATCGTAGACCAAGAACTTTCCGCCGGTGGGTGTGCCGTCAGTGCTGGTCGCGAGCAGTTGCAGCGGGGTGTACTCCGCGCGGGTGTGGCGGTCGATGATCACCGAATGCCGTTGGGAGAACGTGCCGCGCCGGGTGTCCTGTCCTGACAGCCGTACCAGCTTGCCCTCGGCCACCAGCGTCCCCAGCGCCAGCAGCTCCGCGAAGGCCCAGTCGATCTTGCCCTCGTAGGCCATCTCGCGGCGCTTTTCCAGAACCGGCTGGACTCGCGGGTGCGCGGTGAATCCGTCCGGCAGGGCGAGGAACGCGTCGCCGATGCGGGCTAGCAGCGACTTGTCCACCGCGGTGGCCAGCCCCGCGGGGATCATCTGGTCGGACTCGACCGATTCGCTGGGCAGAGCGCCGTGCTTTTCCAGGTCGCGAACCTCGTTGAACACGCGCTCCAGCTGGCCCTGGTAGTCGCGCAGCGCGTCCTCGGCTTCTTTCATCGAGATGTCGCCGCGGCCGATCAGGGCTTCGGTGTAAGTCTTGCGAGCCCCACGCTTGGTATCCACAACGTCATACATGTACGGGTTCGTCATCGACGGGTCGTCGCCCTCGTTGTGTCCGCGGCGCCGGTAGCACAGCATGTCGATGACCACATCGCTCTTGAACTTCTGCCGGAAATCCACGGCCAGCCGGGCCACCCAAACACACGCTTCCGGGTCGTCGCCGTTCACGTGGAAAATCGGCGCCCCGATCATCTTCGCGACATCGGTGCAGTACTCGCTGGATCTGGAGTGCTCAGGGGCGGTGGTGAAGCCGATTTGGTTGTTGGCGATGACATGGATCGTGCCGCCCACACGGTAGCCGTGCAGGCGGGCGAGGTTCAGCGTCTCGGCGACCACTCCCTGGCCGGCGAATGCGGCGTCGCCGTGCAACATCAGCGGCACCACGGAGAAGGCGTGTTGGCCATCGCTGTCCGCGGCTCCATGGTCGAGTAGATCCTGTTTGGCCCGTACCAGACCCTCCAGCACCGGGTCGACGGCTTCCAGGTGTGACGGGTTGGCCGTCAGCGACACCTCAATGTCGTTGTCGCCGAACATCTGTATGTAGGTGCCGGTGGCGCCCAGATGGTACTTGACGTCGCCCGAGCCGTGGGCCTGCGACGGGTTCAGGTTGCCTTCGAACTCGGTGAAGATCTGCGAGTAAGGCTTGCCGACGATGTTGGCCAGCACGTTGAGCCGGCCGCGATGTGGCATCCCGATAACTACCTCGTCCAGGCCGTGTTCCGCGCACTGGTCAATCGCGGCGTCCATCAGGGGGATGACGCTTTCGGCGCCTTCCAGGGAGAAGCGTTTCTGCCCGACGTACTTCGTCTGGAGGAACGTTTCAAAGGCCTCGGCGGCGTTGAGCTTACTCAGGATGTATTTCTGTTGGGCAACAGTGGGTTTGACGTGCTTGGTCTCGACACGCTGCTCCATCCACTCCTTCTGTTCGGGGTCGAGGATGTGGGTGTACTCGACACCGATGTGGCGGCAGTAGGCGTCGCGAAGCAGCCCCAGAACGTCGCGGAGCTTCTTGTACTCCGCGCCGGCGAAGCCGCTGACCTTGAAGACCCGATCTAGATCCCACAGCGTCAGGCCGTGGGTCAGTACTTCGAGGTCGGGGTGGCTGCGGAACCGGGTCTTGTCCAACCGCAGCGGATCCGTGTCGGCCATCAGGTGGCCGCGGTTGCGGTAGGAGGCGATCAGCTTCAAGACGCGGGCGCTCTTGTCATCGATCGAGTCCGGGTTGTCGGTGCTCCAGCGCACCGGCAGGTACGGAATCCCCAGTTCGAGGAAGATCTCGTCCCAGAAATCGTCGGCAAGCAGCATTTGGTGGATGGTGCGCAGGAAGTCGCCGGACTCCGCGCCCTGGATAATGCGGTGGTCATAGGTCGAGGTCAGGGTGATCAGCTTGCCGATACCTAGTTCGGCGATACGTTCGTCGCTCGCCCCCTGGAACTCGGCCGGGTACTCCATGGCGCCGACGCCGATGATGGCGCCCTGGCCTGCCATCAGGCGCGGCACTGAGTGCACGGTCCCAATGGTTCCCGGGTTGGTCAACGAAATCGTCACGCCGGCAAAGTCTTCCGCCGTCAGCTTGCCGTCGCGAGCGCGGCGGACGATGTCTTCGTAGGCGGTAACGAACTGCGCGAATCGCATCGTCTCGCACCGCTTGATGCCGGCCACCACCAGGGAACGTTTGCCGTCTTTGCCCTGCAGGTCGATCGCCAGGCCGAGATTGGTGTGGGCGGGCGTGGCGGCCGTGGGTTTGCCTTCGGCCTCCGCGTAGTAGCGGTTCATGTTGGGGAATTTCTTGACCGCTTGCACCAATGCGTAACCCAAGAGATGGGTGAAGGAGATCTTGCCGCCGCGGGTGCGCTTGAGCTGGTTGTTGATGACAATCCGATTGTCGATCAACAGCTTGGCTGGCACCGCCCGGACGCTGGTGGCGGTGGGTACGTCCAGCGATGCGGACATGTTCTTGACGACGGCCGCCGCGGCACCGCGCAGCACCCGCACCTCATCCCCCTCGGCGGGCGCGGCGGCCTTGGCCGCGGGTGCGGCTGGTGAGCCGTTGCCGGTGGCGGCCGTACCAGCGGGCTTCGTGGGCTCTGCCGGCGGCGCGGTGGCGGCCTTGTCTGTCGAGGGTGCTGTGGGGGGCTTCCCGTCGCCGGGTGCCTGGCTGGCAGGCGTCGGCTCAGCGGCTTGTTCGGGGTTGTAATCCACCAAGAACTCGTGCCAGCTTGGATCGACTGACGAGGGGTCGTCGCGGAACTTGCGGTACATCTCCTCGACCAGCCATTCGTTTTGTCCGAATGGTGAACCTATGTTGCTCACGGCCGCCGTTCGCCTCGATTCCTTTGCTCGTCTCGGTGCTCGTCTAGGTGCTCGTCTAAGTGCTCGTCTGGGTCCGGAAACGCCAGTGCCCGCCCACTAAAGGCTAACGCTTCAGCGGCAGCTAGCCAGCGAGACCGGCACCCGTGCGCTAGCTGGCTTCGTGCACCGGCGGTAGCAGGTGCAAGGTGACCGGCCAGCGCGCCGGCGGGTCGCCGAACGCCATGCTGGCGTTGCGGGCAATCTTGCGGCCCACCAGGTAGTTGCCGATGGCGCCTACCAGTGCGCCGATGCCGACTGGCAACAGCTTGCCGAACAGCAGCGCGCCGCGACGCAAGGTGTAGCGCTTGACGACGTATTTGAGCAGCCTCGTGTTCAACCGCGACATCGACGACAGTGGCAGCGTGGCCATTCCTTCCGCCAGCCACCCGCCGTTAGTGCGGGCCGGACCGATCAATTCGGCGACGGCGTGCTTGCCGTTGTCGCCGACCAACACCGTCAACACCAGGGCACGGCGTCGTTCCCGGTGGTCGGCGGGAATGCCGTGCACGACCGCGAGAGCCAGCACGAACAGGGCGGTGGCCTCCAGGAACACCACGGTTTCTGCCGCGGCTGCAGACAACGCACTCAACGTGCCGATACCCGGAATCGTCGCCGCCGCACCCACCGCGACCCCGCTGGCTGTGACCGCCGCCAAGTAACGCTTTTGCAGCTTGTCGATGATGTCGGCAGGGCCTGCGCCGGGATGGGCGCGGCGCAATCGGGCCACATAGGCCTCCGCCGCCGGGCCCTGGACATGGGCGCTACGTTCGATGATCTGCGCCAATGCTCGCGCGGACGCTTTGGGCCGTCCGGTTGGCAACCCTGAATATGAGGTGGGCTCGGAGCTAGGCCGTGATCTGGTTCGTCGGGCGTTCATAGTGCCTCTCCTGGCAATGGCATCATCTTAGGCTAGCGCCAGTTCAAGGCTATGCGTGCCGAGCTGAGTTACTCCTCGCGATCTGGCTGGCATTGGCGCTTGCATGACCCGGAATAATGCAGGCTGGACAATGGCCGGCGGCACCGGGGGTCGCTCTGCTGCGCGCCGAGGCGCAGTGGCTCCCCCGGTGACTTGGTGGGGATGCGAAACGAGGTTCGTTCATGATCACGACGTTCGCGGAACCACGGGGCGAGCGACGCGCGGACTTGAGTTCGGACCAGTTCGCTCGCGTCGGAAACCCGTGGACCGCGTTGTGGTCGATGATGATCGGTTTCTTCATGATCATGCTCGACTCGAACATCGTCACGATTGCCAATCCAACCCTGATGGTCGAGTTGCAGATGAGTTACGCGACGGTGGTCTGGGTGACCAGCGCCTACCTGCTGGGATTTGCGGTGGTATTGCTGGTCGCCGGCCGCCTCGGTGACCGTTTCGGCCCGAAGAATCTGTACTTGATCGGGCTGGTCGTGTTCACGGCTTCATCATTGTGGTGCGGTCTGTCGGGCACGGCGGCGATGCTCATCGCGGCCCGGGTCGTCCAGGGTGTCGGAGCGGGGTTGCTCACTCCGCAGACCTTGTCGACCATCACCCGGATCTTCCCCGCGCACCGACGCGGGACGGCGCTGAGCGTGTGGGGTGCTACCGCCGGCCTCGCCAGCCTGGTTGGGCCGTTGGCCGGCGGCGGGCTCGTCGACGGGCTCGGTTGGCAGTGGATCTTCTTTATCAATGTGCCCGTCGGCATCGTCGCCGTGGCGCTAGCCATGCGGTGGGTTCCCGTCTTGCCCACCCACGTTCACCGGTTGGACCTCGTGGGCGTGGGATTGTCGGGCCTAGGGATGTTTCTGGTGGTGTTCGGGCTGCAGGAAGGGCAATCCGCCCACTGGGCGCCGTGGATTTGGGCGGTACTCGTCGCCGGAGTCGGGTTCATGTGGGCGTTTGTGTATTGGCAGTCGATCAGCGGCCGCGAGCCGCTGATTCCGCTCGAGATTTTCGGTGACCGCGACTTCAGTCTGTGCAACGCCGGGGTGGCCATCAGCGCGTTCGCGACGACAGCGACGATGCTGCCGCTGATGTTCTACGCGCAAGCGGTGTGCGGATTATCGCCGACCCGCTCGGCCCTATTGATCGCGCCGCTGGCGATCACCAGCGGCGGGTTCGCCCCGTTGGGCGGCATGGTCGCGGACCGTTTTCATCCGCTGCTCGTGCTCGGTTCCGGCTTTTCCGTGCTAGCGGTCTCGCTGACGTGGCTCGCCCTGGAGATGGACCCCACCACGCCGATCTGGCGGCTGGCACTGCCACTGGCTGCGATGGGTGTCGCGATGGCGTTCATCTGGTCGCCGCTGACCACCACCGCTACTCGCAACCTGCCGTCCCACCTAGCCGGGGCGGGTTCGGGCGTGTACAACGGCACCCGGCAGCTTGGTGCAGTGCTCGGCAGCGCTGGCATGGCCGCGTTCATGACGTCGCGGATCAGCGCGGAGATGCCGATACCCAGTGCCGGGCAGGTCCCCCGGGCGGCTACCACCCTGCAACTGCCCGTGTTCTTGCGGGCACCCTTCTCGGCGGCGATGTCGCAGTCGATGTTGCTGCCGGCATTCGTCGCTGTCTTCGGGATCGTTGCCGCGCTCTTCCTGGTTGGCGCTGGCACCTTGGTGATTGCCCGGGAACCGGCAGCCGAGGCCGACGACGGCATTGTGGATGTTGGCTGCGACGGCGATGACCATGTCGAGTGTGTGCTACGGCGTTCCCACGACAGCGACCTCGCGCCGGATGCCGGGATCCCGTCGGGCGCGCCGCGGGCTGAACCGATTGTCGTTGCCCACAACGGCTCTCACATCGATGATGAGCAGCGAGGTCGCCCGATCGCTGAGTTTCTGCAACCTCTCGATCTCGATGGGCCCGCCAGCCATGGTCGACATTCGTCGGGCAGATAGCGACGCTACGTCAGGCGGTCAACACCCCGTCCGATGTTAGCGCCAGGAATGCGCCCAGGTCGACCAGGCCGGCGGGGGTGCTGGGCAGCTCGCGGGTCAGCTGGGTTGAACGCACTATCACTGCCGCATACTGTGCTCGGCTGATGGCGACGTTGAGCCGATTCCGGTTGAGCAGAAAAGAGATTCCGCGCGCTGCGGTATCGGCAGACGATGCCGTCATCGAGACGAAGACCACCGGCGCTTGCCCGCCCTGGAACATGTCGACGGTGCCGACTCGAACCCGGTCCAGGCCAGCGGATGCGAACGTGTGGCGCAGCAGGGCCACCTGCGCGTTGTACGGAGCCAATACCAGCAGGTCGGAGGCCTCCAACGCGCGGGTGCCGTGTTCATCGGTCCACGACGAGCCCACCAGGGGCCCGATCGCGGCGAGTAATGCCGCGGCTTCTTCGGGGCTTTCGGTCGAATTACCCTGGTGATCAACGTTGATCACATGCACCCCGGGGCGATATCCGCTCAGCTGCCGCGCTGCGGTGGTCGCGGTGTGGGATTGCAGTCTGCCTTCGTACGACAGTCCGGAGACCGCCGCGCAGACCGCCGGGTGCATCCGGTACGAGCGGTCGAGGAAGTAGCCGTGTTCGTCGGGCAGGGTGCGTTGCCCATCGAGCAGCCAATCCAGCGCTGAGACGTCAACAGGTTCGGGATGAGTGCCCTGGCTGACTTGCGGCAATTGCTGTGGGTCACCGAGGAGCAGGAGGTTGGTGGCCGCTGGCGCCACAGCGATCGTGTTCGCCAAACAGAACTGGCCTGCTTCGTCGATCACCAGGAGATCCAGGGCGCCGGGCGCAACACGGTTCGCATTGGCGAAATCCCAAGCGGTACCGCCAACGACGCACCCCGCGTGGTCGGCGATGAACGCCGGGTACTCAGTTGCGTCGATCTCCCGCCAGCGCGGATTGGTGTGGTCGTAGCGCTTCTTGGCGACGTGCCCGGGATCCAATCCGGCATCGATCACACAGTCCAACAGGTGCTCCACTGTCGCGTGCGATTGTGCGACAACGCCGATCCGCCAGGCATGCTGCGCGACCAATCGGCTGATCACGCGGGCGGCGGTGTGTGTCTTACCTGTCCCCGGGGGTCCATGCACCGCCAGGTACGACGAGTCCAGGTCCAGCACGCTTGCCGTGATGTCCGCGACGATGTCGGTACCGCGGGATAGCGCGCTGCCGCCATACGTGCGCGGTGGGTGCCGTAGCAGCACGTCGATCACTGCCGTGCGAGGTAGTTGTGGAAGGCTGGCCGCCACGCCGGCCGCGGTAGCCTCGATCGAGTTTCGCAAGATCGTCGTCGACACGGGTGGCCCGGGCGTGAGTGCGACCGGCAGCTGGTGAAATGTTTTGCCGTCCTTACCGGTTCGCTCGAGAAGTAGAACTTCGTTGGGCAGCGCGGGATCGTCGACGTCGACGACCTCGGCGTGGCCCGCGGCGCGACGGTCGGGGTCGTCGGCCATGCCGGGCGGAGCCGGCGGATCGTAGAGCGCGAATACACTTCGTTTCAGCTCGCCGCGCGCGAGTTTTCCGGTCAGCCGTACCCGTCGCTGTGGCTTGCGCGCTCGCGCAGGCGTGTGCCAGTCGACCGCGACAGACGCATCGTCGATCACGAAAACATCTGTGTCGTATGCCCATTCGTCGATAGAATAGTTCAGCCGGTCGAAGTGCGCCCACCAGAAGGGTTTGTGCTCGCGGCGGTGGTAGCCGCGGGCGGCAGCCACCAGAGCCACCGCGGTCTGATGTGGTGCCCGGTCTTCACCCGCCGTGTCTCCGCCGAAGGTCGACAAGGTAGCAGCCAACTGGTCGCGGTCTTCGCTCTCGTCGCGGTGGCCAACCGGTTGTACGCCAATGGGTGTGATGCCCGATTCCCACGCACGCATCACTAGCCAGTCGCGCAGGGCGCGTGTCGACCGACAGTCGTATTGGTTGTAGTCCTCGATCTCCTTGAGCACCGTTGCCGCGTCGTCGGTGTGCCCGGTTGCGCGCAGCTCGCAGTATCGCGCATAGCAAGTGATCGAGTCGGCCGCGGTGGTGACTTCCCCGGACCGAAGCATGGTTCCCAGGTAGAGCGGCTCTAGCGCTTTCAAACTGAACGACTCCGCACCTACTCGGAGGCTCTTGCGTACTAGCGGGTACAGGTCAACCAAGACGCCGGTGCGCAGCAGCTCGTCGACGGCGTCCTCACCGACTCCATGCCGTCCGGCGAGCCGCAACAGGGCCGTCTTCTCGTACGGCGCGTAGTGGTAGATGTGCATGTTGGGGTGGCGTTGACGACGTTTGGCAACGATCGCCAGGAAGTCCGTCAGCGCTTTGCGCTCGGCTGCGCGGTCGTGTGCCCACAGCGGCCGGAAGGCTCCCTTGTGCCCCGCTTCCAACACACCAAACAGATACTCCAGGCCCCACTCGCGGCCATCGGCCGTCCACAATGGATCGCCTTCGAAGTCGAAGAACAGGTCGCCGGCGTTCGGCTCGGGCAACAGTGCGAGCGGCTGCGGGTCGGCGACCTCGTACTGCGGCCTACCGGTATTACGTTGCAGTACTTGCAGTTTGGCCTGCATGGTGAGTCTGTTCAAGACACCGGGTGTCATATCGGGCACACGACCCGTGTGGTCTGCCAGCCCCGTGATCGTGCTGATGCCGGACTCGAGCAGCTTTTCGCGTTGGGCGACTCGCATACCCGCGACCAGCAGCAGATCGTCGTTCTTGCGCAACTGTTCGGTGCAGAGATCACACCGGAAGCAAGCCCCGACTCGCTCGTCTTCCCAGCGCACCGGGGTGCCACCGGCATAGTGGTCGTCGAGTAGCTGTTGTACTGCCGCGCGCTGAGTGCGATAGACGCCGATGAGATCAGCAACGTGGTAGCGCAGCGCCGTGCCGTCGCCGAGTTCCAGCTCGACATCGTCGGCCACTGGTACGCCCGAGCGGGTCAGCATGTCGGCGTAGGCCGCCAGTTGCAGCAGCGCACTGACCTTGGGTGAGCGGGCCAGCTTGGTATCCGTGACTCGATAGCGTTCGCCGTCCCGGATCAGGAAGTCGGCAAATCCTACGAAGCGACCGTCGAGCATTGCGGCCTGATACACGACAAGGGCGCCGTTGGCAATGGCACGCTGGGTCGCCTCGGTGGCGGCGGCAAGGCTGGCGAGGGTAAATGCCGGTCGCCCAATGACGGCGACGCCGCAGCCGAACCGGTTACGCAGCTGGTCGAGTCGGCGTCGTTCGTGTTCGGTACCCAGTAGGGCGGTACGTGCGAGCAGCTCATCGGAATCGTGGGCGGCCGGGCCGCGGCCCATTTTCGCATCGAAGGCCCGAAGCAGGCTGTATTGGCAATCAGCGGCGGTAGCCAGATCCGTAGCGCTGGTGAGCACGGTGTTGTCGGCGACGAACACAGCAGCAACTCTAGGCCGCAGTGCCGCCGTGCCCGCACGACTAGCTGCCCGCGGCGTTGCCGATCAGCTCGACGCCACTGCCATTCCATCGAAACTTCACCACGCTGCCCAGCCCGCTGATACCGCTGGGATATGTCAACGCCACCGTGTCGCCGGTGCATTGCGATGGGTCGATTCCGTTGAACCCGTAGGTATCGGGCACCCCCTCGGGGATGAACTTGCCGAGATGGAACAGCACCGCCCGAGTGGCGGGATTGTCGGTGTGTGTGTTGGCCTGAATGACCACCGCCGATAGCTGAGCGCACTCGTTGTAGTTGCCGGCCAGCGGTGCGGGGTTCCACGGCTGCTCGCTGCGCGGATCGCGGGGTAGTTCGGAGACGACCCGTGCGATCGCCGGCGAGGCGAGATTGACCGCACACGGGTCAACCGGCGGATCGCTGCTGGTGGGGGGTTCGGCCGTCGCGGACGGCGTGTTCGTTGGGCTATTCGGCGGGTCGGACGTGGCAGTTGACGGGGTCGTTGTGGCTTCCGGGGTTTTCGCGACCGTCGAGTCCCCTGAGCCGCAGCTGGTCAGCGCCGCTGTCACCAATGCCGCAGACACGCATATCAGTGGCGCGGCTCGGGAGGAGAGCGACCACACACCGCGCACGGTACCTGCACCGGGCTGGCAGGTGTGTCAGGCGTGGCCGGATGGTCACCACTAAACTCCATGTCCTGATGGCCACCCCGGAGAACTCGCCCGCGCCACCCCGTGACAGGTTTGCCGACCTACAGATTCATCGGGGTGTCTTGCAAGCGATCGCGGACGTGGGCTACGAGTCGCCGACCGCCATCCAGGCGGCGACGATCCCCGCGCTGATGGCGGGTTCTGACGTGGTGGGACTGGCGCAGACCGGCACCGGCAAGACGGCCGCCTTCGCGATTCCGCTCCTGTCCAAGATCGACGTCACCAGCACAACAACTCAAGCGCTGGTATTGGCCCCCACGCGTGAGCTCGCTTTGCAGGTTGCCGAGGCGGTGAGCCGGTATGGGGCTCATCTACCGCAGCTCAATGTGCTGCCGATCTACGGCGGCTCGTCCTACGCCAGACAACTGTCCGGTCTCAAACGGGGCGCGCAGGTGGTGGTCGGAACGCCTGGTCGGGTGATCGACCACCTCGAACGCGGCACGCTGGACCTCTCGCGGGTGGACTACCTGGTACTCGATGAGGCCGACGAGATGCTCGCCATGGGTTTTGCCCAAGAGGTGGAACGCATCTTGTCCGAGACCCCGGAATACAAGCAAGTCGCGTTGTTCTCTGCGACCATGCCGCGCGCTATCCGAAAAATCACCGCCAAGTATCTGCACGACCCGCTGGAAGTCGCATCAGAAGCGAAAGCCGGTGCAGCTGAGAATATTTCGCAGCGCTATATCCAGGTTGCAGGTCCGCGCAAAATGGACGCCTTGACGCGGATCCTTGAAGTAGAGCAGTTCGAGGCGATGGTCGTCTTCGTCCGCACCAAACAAGCGACCGAGCAGGTAGCCGAAAGGCTTCGTGCCCGAGGCTTTTCCGCAGCAGCCATCAACGGCGATATTCCGCAGGTGCAGCGGGAACGGACTATCACAGCGCTCCGAGAGGGCGGGATCGACATCCTGGTCGCTACCGATGTCGCCGCCCGCGGGCTCGACGTGGACCGGATATCGTATGTGCTGAATTACGATATCCCGCACGATGCCGAGTCCTACGTACATAGGATCGGACGCACCGGGCGGGCTGGGCGTTCGGGAAATGCGCTGTTGTTCGTGTCACCACGGGAACGCCACCTGCTCCAAGCGATCGAGAAAGCTACCCGGCAAACACTGGCTCAGGTCGAGCTGCCGACCGTCGAGGATGTCAACGCCCAGCGAGTAGCGAGATTCGCCGATTCCATCACGCACGCCCTGGCACGTCCAGGGGTCCAGCTTTTTCGCAAGCTGGTCGAAGATTATGAACGCGAACACGACGTTCCGATGGCCGACATCGCCGCTGCGCTAGCCGTGCAGTCCCACGATGGCGAGGCATTCTTGATGGCGCCCGAGCCGCCGCCCAAGCGCGAGAAGAACAGTCCGAACGACCGGCGATCACTCCGCGAAAAACCAAGACGCGGACGAGCTTTCACGACCTACCGCGTTGCAGTCGGCAAAAGGCACAAGATTGGTCCGGGCGCAATTGTAGGAGCCATTGCCAACGAGGGCGGACTGCACCGCAGTGATTTTGGCCAGATCACTATCGGCCCAGATTTCTCATTGGTCGAGTTGCCGGCACAACTTCCCCGCGCAACGCTCAAAAAGCTTGGTCAAACGCGTATCTCGGGTGTGTTGATCAACCTCCGGCCACACAGCGGCAAACCACGTCGGAAACGCATCGGATGACCCTGTCGAAAGCCGAAGACGCCCAGGGCGGCCTCGAGCAGATCTCCCGCGTGGACCGGGTCGCTTCGCTGACCGGGATCCGTGCGGTAGCCGCCCTCCTGGTTGTCGGCACCCACGCGGCATACAGCACCGGCAAGTACACCCACGGCTATTGGGGCCTGGTGTCCGCGCGCCTGGAGATCGGGGTGCCGATCTTCTTTGTGTTGTCCGGCTTCCTGCTATTCCGCCCGTGGGTCAACTCACTGGCGACAGGCGCTCCGCCGCCATCGCTGAGTCGCTATTCCTGGCACCGAGTTCGGCGAATTATGCCCGCCTACCTCGTCACCGTTCTTGCGGCCTACGCCGTCTACCACTTCCGCACGGCTGGGCCAAACCCCGGGCACACGTGGGCAGGGCTATTCCGCAACCTCACACTCACCCAGATCTACACCGATAGCTACCTCGGTTCGTATCTGCACCAGGGGCTGACCCAAATGTGGAGCCTGGCGGTGGAGGTCGCGTTCTATGTAGCGCTGCCTGTGCTGGCCTACGTGCTGGTGGTGCTGGTATGCCGCCGGGTTTGGCGGCCGGTACCGATGCTTGCCGCATTGCTCGGGATGGCGGCGCTAAGCCCGGCCTGGTTGATCGGGCTGCACGCAACGCATTGGCTGCCCGACGGTGCCCGGCTGTGGCTGCCGACCTATCTTTCCTGGTTCATCGGCGGCATGATCCTGGCCGTGCTCCAGGCGATGGGCGTGCGCTGCTATGCGCTCGCGGCAATTCCGCTCGCGGTTGTTTGCTACTTCATCGTCGCCACCCCAATCGCCGGCGCACCCACGACGTCGCCCACTGCGCTGGGCGAGGCACTGGTCAAGAACGGCTTCTATGCCGTGATCGCCGCGCTAGCGGTGGCTCCACTGGCCCTGGGGGACCAGGGTTGGTATTCGCGGTTGCTGGCCAGTCGGCCGATGGTGTGG
Source organism: Mycobacterium spongiae (assembly GCF_018278905.1). Lineage (NCBI taxonomy): Bacteria > Bacillati > Actinomycetota > Actinomycetes > Mycobacteriales > Mycobacteriaceae > Mycobacterium > Mycobacterium spongiae. The sequence continues at coordinate 4,130,244 of NZ_CP046600.1, read as the reverse complement.
CTTGGCGAGATCTCCTACGAGATCTTCCTCATCCATCTTGTGACGATGGAGATCGCAATGGTCGACGTGGTCCGGTACCGGGTCTATACCGGTTCGATGCTCAACGTCTTTGTCGCGACGATGGTGCTGACGATCCCCTTGGCGTGGTTGTTGCATCGCTTCACGCGGGTGCGCAGCTGACGAGGGCCGTCCATTAGGTAGGTTACCCTGTCCTAAGTCAACGCGATGATGGCGAAGCTTTGAGGAGTGTCAGGACGGATGACTGAACACAAGCCGTCACGGGGGTGGCATGGGACGGTGCTGAAGCTGCTGCGCGCCGGGGACTACCGACTCACCGTGACCGGTCGACGCGAGATCAGCCCCCAGTACTTGAGGTTGAGCTTCGACGACGGTGGAATGCTCGACGAGCATCGCGTGCATCCCACCATGTGGATCCGCATGTGGTTCGCAAACGGCGACAAGCTCCACCAACGCGGCTACACGCTGGTAGACCCCGATCCGTCCGCCGGCACCCTGGACGTCGAGTTCGCATTGCACGACGGAATCGCGTCGCAATGGGCGCGCGCCGCGCGGCCCGGCGACACGATCGAGGCGACCGTGCTGGGCAGCAAGTTCGCCATTCCGGACCCGCCGCCGACCGGGTATGTCATCGTCGGTGACACCGCCTCGCTGCCCGCGATCAACTCACTGCTGAAGTCGATTGGGGACGCGCCGGCGCGCGTCTTCCTGGGCGCGTGCTACGACGACGACAAGTCCCTGCCCGTGGCGCGCGAAACCGATGTCATCTGGGTGGACCGCAGGAACGACGGTGATTCGCTGCTAGAGGCGGTGCGTTCGGCGGCGTTCGACGCAGGTGACCACTTCGGCTGGGTAGCCTGCAGCAACCGCACTACCCGCCCGGTGGCCAAGGTTCTCCGCGACGACTACGGAATTCCGCGGAAATCCATTAAGGCACAAGCCTATTGGATGGCCTGACTGGCAGGACGCTGGGTGCGACGAACTCCTCGAGCATGGCTCGCTCGTCGGCTTCGTCACGACCGGGGAACATCAGCAGTGATGTGATCATCCGGATCAACCAACGGGCACGGCGTTGCAGAGTGGCTTCTTCGCCCGGCCCCGCGGCGCGGAGAAACTCGCTGGCTACCGCGATGATCACCTCGGACTGGCCGGCCATCTCGCCGCCGATTGGCTCGCGGGTAGCAGCAAACCACGCCGTCAATGCGGGGCTGTCGCGAACCATCTTCAGTGCCGTGGCGACAGCGACGATGAGTCTTTCGCTTGGCGAGTCGACGTCGCTGATCCGTTGTTGGATTTCGGCGAAGAGCCGGAGCGTCTCGCGGTTCACGTAGGCCGTCCGCAGCGCCTCCCGGTTTTCGAAATACCGGTATAGCGTCGCACGCGAGCAGCCGGCGGCCTTTGCGATCTCGTTCATGCCGATCGACGCCGGGCCATGCTCGATGTATAGCTCCTCGGCGGCGTCGAGGATCCGGTCTGCGGCCATCTCGGTTCGTCGGCCGGCCAGCCAATCGTTACCGGCCATCAGGACTCCACCAGGAACGGCACCGACAGCGGGCGCCGAACATAGCTGCCGCCGGCCCACACGATCGCCGACTCGTCGACCTCGAACTCCGGACACCGGGACAGCAGCTCTGTCAGCGCCACCCGAGACTGCATCCTCGCGGCCGCGGCGCCCAAGCAATGGTGCGCACCATGGCTAAAGGTGAGGATATTGCGCGGGCGCCGCGTTACGTCGAGTTCGCTTGCATCCGCGCCGTATTGGCGTTCGTCGCGGTTGGCGGACCCGTAGAGCAGCAGCACCCGGCGACCGGCTGGGACGGTGGTCCCGGCAATCGTGACGTCGCGCGTCACGGTTCGTGCCAGGCCCTGGACGGGCGAGGTAAGCCGCAGCAGCTCCTCGACGGCGTCGGGGATGCTATCCGGGTCGTCGATCAACAGCTGACGCTGGTCCGGCCGCTGGTGCAGCAACGGCATTGAGCCGCCGAGCATTCCGGTGACGGTGTCGTTGCCGCCGGTGACCATCGTGAACGTGAATGCCAATATCGACAGCGTTCCGGCGATGTCGCCGTTTGCACCGACGCCGGCAGCGACGAGGTGCGAGATGGTGTCGTCCTCGGGCTCGGCTTGGCGCCGTTGGATCAGCCCGCTGAAGTAGGCCATCATCGACCCCACCGCATCGCCGACGGTTTCCACCGCGCCCGCGATGCCACCCTCGGCAGTGTTGGCCGCGACGATGGCCTGCGTCCATCCGTCGAACTGTGTGCGATCCTCCTCGGGTACGCCGAGATAATCCGCCACCACCATCGACGGCAGCGGCTTGAATAGCTCGGTGACGATGTCACCGCCACCGTTGGCTCGCAGGTTCTCGATCCGCTCGACGACGAACTGTCGGACCTTTGGCTCCACCGCCTCGACCTTTCGGGGGGTGAACCCACGCGACACTAGCCGGCGAAACTCCGTATGCACCGGCGGATCTTGCATCACCATCGGTGGGTTGTCCTGCAGCCCGATCAGTTCCAGCTCGCCGTAGTTGACGGTCAGCCCCTGTGCGGAGGAGAACGTCTCATGGTCGCGGGCCGCCGCCCAGACATCGGCGTGCCGGGATAGCACGTAGTAGTCGTGGTCGGGTTTTTCCGGCGGAACAACATGGTGCACCGGGTCGTGGTCGCGCAGCGCCCGGTACATCGGCCAAGGATTCGGCCAGGTTTCCGCAGTAGCCAGCCGAAACGGATGAGACATCAAAAGCGCCATGTCTCGTTTATAAGATGCACTAGCCGCTCTGTCAATCGTTGGCGTAAAACTCACGACACGACAGTCGGTGGGCCGTCAGGTGGCTCACCCGCGGCGCAACGGATCTAGATTCCCGCGCCCGGATTGAGGATGCCCTGGGGATCCAACGCATTCTTGATGCGCTGGTTCAGGTCCATGGCCTCGGGACCTAGATAGCCGGCCAGCCACGGCCGCTTCAACCGGCCGACGCCATGCTCACCGGTGATTGTGCCGCCGAGACCCACGGCCAGGTCCATGATTTCCCCGTAGGCGAGATGGGCGCGTTCCATCATCGCTGTATCTGCGGGGTCATACACCAGCAGTGGGTGGGTATTGCCGTCGCCGGCGTGGGCGATCACCGAAATCATCAGGTCCCGCTCGTCGGCGATGTGCGCGATCCCGGTGACTAGTTCGCCCAGGGCGGGCAGTGGCACGCCGACGTCTTCCAACAACAGCGATCCCTTGCTCTCGACCGCCGGGATGCAAAACCGCCGAGCGGCGACAAACGCCTCGCCCTCGTCAGGGTCGTCGGTCGAGAACACATCTGTGGCGCCGTTGTCGGCGAATACGGAGGCCATCAATTCGGTGTCGTCGGTTCCCGCGCGGCCACGCTCATCGGAGCCGGCGACCAGCATGGCAGCCGCACCGCGGTCCAGGTCCATCCGGAAGGTGTCCTCGACGGCGTTGATGGCCACTGAATCCATGAACTCGAGCATCGCGGGCCGGATGCGGGTGGCCACCCCGAGCACCGCGTCGACCGCCGCCTGTACCGACGCGAAGCTAGCCACCACAATGCTCGACGCATTTTGCGCGGGTAGGAGCTTGAGGGTCACTTCGGTGATCACGCCCAGCGTGCCTTCGCTGCCGACGAACAGCTTCGTCAGGCTCAGGCCGGCGACGTCCTTGAGCCGCGGGCCGCCCAACCGGACCGCCGTGCCGTCCGCCAGGACCACCTGTATGCCCAGCACATAGTCGGTGGTGACGCCATACTTCACGCAGCAGAGCCCGCCGGCGTTGGTAGCGATGTTTCCGCCGATGCTGCAGATCTCGAATGACGACGGATCGGGCGGGTACCACAGGCCGTGTTCGGCTACGGCCTGCTTCACCTCGGAGTTGAACAGGCCGGGCTGACACACCGCGGTGCGGGTAATCGGGTCGACGGTGATGTCGCGCATCTTTTCGGTGGACAGCACGATCCCGTTGTCGAGCGCGGTCGCCCCGCCGGATAGGCCGCTACCGGCTCCCCGGGTCACCACCGGCACCTGGTTGGCGCTGGCCCAGCGCAGCACGGTCTGCACTTCTTCGGTACGCCGTGGCCGAACGACTGCCAGCGGCTTGCCGGCCGCAGGATCTAGAGCGCGGTCTTGCCGGTAGCCCTCGGTCACGGCGGGGTCGGTGACCACCATCCCGTCGGGCAGTCCGGCGATCAAGTCCGCCAGCACACCTGTACTCACTGCGCCGATCCTACGGGTCGTGACTGGCACCGCTACCGCGGCGACGGCTGGCTGACATCCTGCTCGGGCGCTGGATCCAATTCGCGCAGCGCTGGTAGCCGGATAGCGATCAGCCCGGTAACGACGATCGGCAGTGCCAACGCGAGAAACGTGGCGTGTAGTCCCGCTGCGTCGGTCAGCGGGCCGGCCAGTAACAAGCCCAAGGGGCCGGCCGCATAGGCCAGTGACGTCATCACGCCCACCACCCGGCCGCGTAGATACTGCGGTGCCCGGGTCTGTATCGCGTAGTTGTAGATCGGCTGGATGGGCCCGAAGAGCAGGCCGACCACGGCGCACAACACCAGGATGACCGGCAACGGCGGCAGGAACGCGATGACCATCGATGCCACGCCGAGGACGAGAACCGCCGTCAGTAGGGTTGCGCGGCGGCGCACGTGCCCCGACATCACGGCGTAGCCCACTGCGCCGACTGTGGCGCCGCCGGCGAGCGCCATCAACGCCCACCCCAGCTGGGCTGGTTGCTGCCGGTCAGTGAAGTACTTCGGGAACAGCACGCTCTCCATAGGCAGGTAGAGCGCGGTGACGGTCAGGTCGATCAATCCGAGTGTGCGCAACACCTTCAGGTTCCAGACGAAACGCAGTCCTTCGGCGATCCCGGACACCAATCCTTCGGGCCGTGTGTCCGGTTGCGGCGTCCCGGCGCCTTCGAGTTGCAATGCGGCGATCGCGAGGATCGACATCCCGAACGCTGCTGCGGTGATCCACATCGTGGTGGTGCCGCCAACCGTCGCGATCATCAGGCCGCCGACCCCCGGACCGACGACAAAGGCCAGGTTGAGGATCGCCACATAGGCGCTGTTGATGCGGTCCAGCGACCAGCCCGCCTCGGCGGCCGCTTCGGGCAGCATCGAGTCGCGAGCGGTCATCCCCGCCGGGTCGAAGGCGGCGGCAGCGGCCGCCAACACCGCGAGGACCGCCACATTGACCGCGTCGGAGCCATACGCCCAGGCCACGATGGGGACGCCGGCCACCGCCGCACCTGAGAGCGCGTCGGCCACCATCGATACCCGGCGACGCCCGAAGTAGTCGACCGCGGTACCGGCGACCAGTGTGGAAAACAGCAATGGCAGCATGGTCGCACTCGCGACGATCGACGCCTGCCCGGCACTGCCGTGGTGCTGCAATACCAGCCACGGGAACGCGACGATCGAAACACCATCACCCGCGGCAGTCATGAGCGTCGCGAAGAGGATGAGTAACGCAGGGCTGCGGTTGTTGTTTCTCATGGCATATCGCGGCTGAATGTAGTGCCAACCACCTATCGGAGCCACCGATTTTCGCGGCCGCCGAGCCCCGCGTGCAGGATGGTTGTGTGCTCCCGCATCCGAATACTGGTCAGCCGTTCGATTCCCCGGTCGGCCCGGGGAGCGGCTGGCCGGGTGATCCCGCGACGCCGCAGACCCCGGTGGCCGCCGATGCGGGGCAGGTGTCGTTGCTGGCCGGCAGAGCCGGCTCCATCCCGGAGCTGAACGCGGCGGCCAGTGTGTGCCGGGCTTGTCCGCGGCTGGTCGCCTGGCGTGAGGACGTCGCCGACGTCAAGCGGCGCGCCTTTGCCGACCAGCCGTACTGGGGACGGCCGGTGCCAGGCTGGGGATCGCAGCGGCCGCGGCTGTTGATCGTTGGGCTCGCACCGGCTGCCCATGGGGCCAACCGGACGGGACGGATGTTCACCGGTGACCGGTCCGGGGATCAGTTGTATGCCGCCTTGCACCGGGCCGGCCTGGTGAACTCACCGATCAGCGTCGATGCCGCGGACGGATTGGCAGCCAACCAGATTCGGATCACCGCGCCCGTGCGGTGCGCGCCCCCGGGCAACGCGCCGACTCCGGTTGAACGCGAGACGTGCTGGCCCTGGTTGCAGGCGGAATGGCGCCTGGTGGCCAATCACGTCCGGGTGATCGTTGCCCTCGGGGGTTTTGCCTGGCAGATCGCCCTGCGCTTGCCGGGAGAGGTTGGCAAGCGCAAGCCGCGGTTCGGCCACGGGGTCGTCGCGGAGTTGCCGGCCGGTGTAGATCTGCTCGGCTGCTACCACCCCAGCCAGCAGAATATGTTCACCGGTAGGTTGACTCCGGCAATGCTCGACGACGTTTTCCGCGACGCCAAGAAACTGGCAGGAATTGGGTAGACAGTGACAACGGTTCAGGAGGTGCTGGTTTCCGGTGCCAGCGTAGCCGGTACCGCCGCAGCGTATTGGCTTGGACAGCAAGGCTATTCGGTCACCGTGGTGGAGCGCCACCCCGGACTCCGGCCGGGCGGCCAGGCGATCGACGTTCGTGGTCCCGCATTGACGGTCCTGGAACGCATGGGGTTGCTGGAGGCCGCCGAGGAGATGAAGACGGGCATTCGCGGTGCCTCGGTCGTCGATCGCGATGGCAACGAGCTGTCCCGGGACACCGAGTCGACGCCTACCGGCGGTCCGATCGACAACCCCAACATCGAGTTGTTGCGCGACGATCTGCTCGAATTGCTTTACGGCGCAACCCAAGACGCAACCGAATACCTCTTCGACGACAGCATCGCCGCGCTGGACGATGACGGCAGCGCGGTCGGGGTGACTTTCGAGCGCGCCGACGCCCGCAGCTTTGACCTCGTCGTCGGTGCCGACGGATTGCATTCCAACGTGCGCGGGTTGGTTTTCGGGACCGAGGAACAATTCCTGAAGAGATTGGGCACGCACGCTGCGATCTTCACGGTGCCCAACTTCCTCGAGTTGGACTACTGGCAGAAATGGCACTATGGCGACTCGACCATGGCCGGCGTTTACAGCGCGCGCAACAACACCGAGGCGCGAGCTGCGTTGGCGTTCATGGACACTGAACTGCAGATCGACTACCGCGACACCGCGGCTCAATTCGCCGAGCTGGAACGGCGAATGATCGAGGACGGCTGGGTGCGCGCGCAACTGTTGCACTACATGAAGTCCGCACCGGACTTCTACTTTGATGAGATGTCACAAATCGTCATGGATCACTGGTCGAAAGGCAGGGTCACACTGGTCGGCGACGCCGCATATTGCTGTTCGCCGCTGTCGGGTCAGGGGACCAGTGTCGCGCTGCTGGGCGCCTACATCCTGGCTGGCGAACTCACGAGAGCGGGTGCGGATTACCAGCGCGGCTTGGCCAACTACTACGCCGAATTCAGCGGCTACGTCGAGCGCAACCAATGGCTGGCCACCGACAACATCCCCGGCGGCGACCCGATACCCGAGGAGGACTTCGAACGCGTCGTGCACTCGCTCACGCTCGAGGAATACTGACCGGGTCCGACTGGGGACGGGAACGAACACGTCGCCGCAGGCGTTGACGCGATCGTGCGCCTTTCCGTTCTTGATCTCGTCCCGGTGCGCACCGACCAGGCGACCGGTGACGCACTAGCGGCCACCGTGGCGCTGGCCCAGGCTGCGGACCGCCTAGGTTTCACGCGCTACTGGGTTGCCGAACACCACAATATGGCGTCCGTGGGTGCCACCAGCCCGCCCGTGCTGATCGCCTACCTCGCATCTCAGACCTCACGCGTGCGACTCGGGTCTGGTGGTGTGATGCTGCCCAATCATGCGCCGCTGGCGGTGGCCGAGCAATTCGCCCTGCTCGAAGCCGCAGCGCCCGGCCGGATCGACCTGGGAATCGGTCGTGCACCGGGCTCGGATCCGGTGACGTCGTACGCGCTGCGTGGCGGTCGCTCGCCAGCCGAACAGGATCGAGACGTTGCGAATTTCCCGGACTATCTCGACGACGTGGTCGCACTGATGAGCCCCAGTGGCGTGCGCGTGCCGCTGCGTTCCGGGGACTACAGCCTCAAGGCCACCCCGGCCGCGATCACCGCACCGCGGCTGTGGCTATTGGGGTCGTCGATGTACTCGGCGCACCTGGCTGCAGCGAAGGGGCTGCCGTATGTGTTCGCCCATCACTTCTCCGGCAACGGGACCCAGGAAGCACTCGACTGGTACCGCTCCCGGTTCGTGCCCAGTGGTCTGGCGACCGAGCCGATGACATTCCTGACGGTGAATGCCGCAGTCGCCGAAACACGCGACGAGGCAACGGCATTGATATTGCCCAACCTGCAGCTGATGGCCCAGCTGCGAACCGGCCAGCCGCTGGGGCCGGTGCGGCTTGTTCAGGAGGCGCGCTTTGCGGAGCTGACCCCGCAACAGCGGCGCATCGTAGACAGTGGACTCGAACGCGCCGTGGTCGGCTCACCAGCGGAGGCCGCCGAACAAGTGCGGGCGCTTTCCCAGCAGTTCGACGTCGACGAGGTAATGGTGCATCCAGTCGCGTCGGCCCACCGCGGCACCGACCCGCGTACCGCCCCGGCCCGGGTCGCGACGCTGGAGCTGCTGGCGAAGGAGCTGTTCTAGTTGGCGACGCCCGCGGGTGACCCTTCAGTCACGCAACGATCGATCAGGCCCCTACATGAGAGACCTCTCATCATCATCTCGACCGGATCTCACATTGGCCAGCGAAGGTAGACGCACCACGCCAGATGTGCCCACCTACAAGGAGCAGATCGTGAAACGACTGCCAGACTGGATAGTTGTGCCCCTCGTCGCGGTGTTGACCGGCTTTGGTGTCCTCGGCGCTGAAGCTGTGTTCGCGCAACCACCCAACGGCGGCGACGTCGCCGTTACCGCCGTTGTCGCCGCTCTCGATGACGCCGATCTCCAGAAACGGGTGCCAGGCCTATCAGGGATGGGCACCACCACGGGCCGCACGGCCATCGCGGTTCTTGAGGCAGAGTTTCCACACTGCCTCTATGCGTGAACGTGGATTCCCGCGAATGGCCGTGACGCCGCCGGCCAATGAGCTGGGTTGAGCAGCTTCAGGCCGGGGCCGCCACTAGCTGCTGCTGTTCTTGGTCAGCACGAAGATGGGGATTGGCCGCGCCGTACGGCTTTGGTAGCTCGAGTACCGGTTCGAATTGTTCTCGTTCACCAATTGCCACATCTTGGCATAGTCGGCGTCGTCGGGGGTGACACGCCGCGCGGTCACGGCGAATCGCTTAGGGCCGACGTTGATTTCGCATTCCGGGCGCTTGCGCAAGTTGTGGTACCAGCCTGGGTAGCGCTCGTCGCCACCATTGGATGCGACGATCAGATAGGAGTCGCCGTCAATCGCATACGACAGCGAAGTGGTCCGCGCTGCTCCGGTCTTGGCGCCGACCGTGTGCAGCAGCAGGCTCGGGGGACCTCCGGGAATCCGGTGTCCGATCCGCCCTTGGGTCTTGCGGTAGATCTTGTCGTGCAGACGCAAAATCGGTACGCCCACCAGCTTCTCGAACGTCGTGAGGTTGCTCATGGGTTCAGTCTGACTGACTAGCGTCGATCCGCGCCACCGCCTCCCGCAGGATGGCACCGGTCGCTTCCCGGTTGGCGTCGCGGCGCAGCATCATCCCGCGGGCAACCGCCAGTTTGTCTCCAGTGCGTCGTGGCAACACATGCAAGTGAATGTGGAACACCGTCTGAAACGCGGCTGGGCCGTCGTTGATGCCAATGTTCGTTGCGTCGGCCAGTTCCGTGGCGCGTGCGGCGCGAGCGATCAATTGGCCGACGGTGATCATGCCGGCCAAGGTTTCCGGCTGGGTGTCGGTGATGTCCACCGAGTGCCGTTTAGGCAGCACCAGAGTGTGCCCGCGGGTGAACGGTCGGATATCGAGGATCGCGAGATAGCTGTCGTCTTCGTAGATCCGGATCGCCGGGGCCTCGCCAGCGATGATCGCGCAGAACACGCAGGACATGTCGCTACGGTACTGCGGCTGCCGGTTTGCGGCGTGTCTGGCCCGGCCGAGCACGTGCGCGCCGCAGCGGGATACGCTGCCGCCGTGGACCCCCGCGATCTGGCCTTCGTCGGCGCAGCGGCACAGGCGCGGATGCTGGCCGACGGTGAACTCACCGCACCGATGCTGCTCGAGGTATACCTGGAACGGATCGAGCAGTTGGACAGCGAGCTGCGCGCCTACCGTGTGGTGCTCTACGACAGTGCGCGCGAGGAGGCTGCGGCGGCCCAGCAACGCCTCGACGCCGGTGAGCGGTTGCCGTTGCTCGGTGTACCGATTGCGATCAAAGACGACGTCGACCTTGCCGGGCACGTGACAACCTACGGAACCGGGGGACACGGTCCAGCCGTCAACGCGGACGCGGAGATGGTGCGCCGGCTGCGCGCCGCCGGCGCGGTCATCGTCGGCAAGACCAATGTGCCCGAGCTGATGATCATGCCTTTCACCGAGTCCTTGGCTTTCGGCGCCACCCGCAACCCCTGGAATCCTTCTCGCACCCCAGGCGGCAGCAGCGGCGGGAGTGCTTGCGCGGTGGCCGCGGGGCTGGCGCCGGCAGCATTGGGATCGGACGGCGGTGGTTCGATTCGCATCCCGTCGACGTGGTGCGGTTTGTTCGGGCTGAAGCCGCAACGGGACCGAATCTCGCTGGAGCCGCACGACGGTGCCTGGTATGGGCTCAGCGCCAATGGGCCGATCACCCGTTCGGTGATCGACGCGGCGTTGATCCTCGACGCCACGACGACAGTGCCAGGCCCCGAGGGTGGATTCGTTGCCGCGGCGGCACGCGAACCTGGCCGGCTACGAATTGCGTTGAGCACCAAGGTGCCAACTCCGTTGCCGGTCCGGTGTCAGAAGGCGGAGCTGGCCGCAGTCGAGCTGGCGGGTGCGTTGCTTCGCGACTTGGGCCACGACGTCATCGTCCGCGATCCGCGGTATCCGACCTGGACGATCTACGCGAACTACCTTCCGCGATTCCTGCGCGGCATCAGCGACGATGCCGACTCCTTGGCCCACCCCAACCGCCTGGAGGCGCGTACCCGCGCCATAGCGCGCATGGGTTCGTTTCTGTCCGATCGGCGAATGCAGGCCATATGCGCCGCAGAGGCCGCGGTCAGCGATCGGATCCAGTCAATCTTCGACGATGTCGACGTGGTCCTGACGCCGGGCGCGGCGGTGGGCCCGTCTCGCATTGGCGCGTACCAGCGGCGTGGCGCAGTGTCGACGCTGCTGCTGGTCGCACGGCGGGTGCCGTATCTACAGGTCTGGAATCTGACCGGTCAGCCCGCCGCCGTCGTGCCGTGGGATTTCGACGGGGACGGCCTGCCGATGTCGGTGCAGCTCGTCGGCCGCCCGTATGAGGAGGCGACGTTGTTGTCGCTGGCTGCGCAGATCGAAGCCGCCAGGCCGTGGGCGCATCGGCGGCCGCCGGTGTCATGACAGCGAAACCGGCCGCCAGGCGGCTAGTTTCGCTCCCGGGCGCATGACGTGTGCCGGGCTCGTTGACGGCAGCCGTTGGCGAACCTGGTGGCTGACCTGGTTGCTGAGCGGCCCGTCGTGCGCTTCGACGAGTCGGCGGTACAGATCGGCGGCCTTGGCGCCGTTGAAGTAGACCCTCGTGATGGTTGGGTAGCTGTCGAAGAGTTCGGCAAAGTTGTTGGCCACGCAACTTCTCGGATCGATCGCCGAGTCCGCACTGCCTGTGCGGCGGCATCGCCATAGGACATCCCACAGGGCCACACCGTGTGATCGCAGTGCCGCCAGCCGTAGTTCATATGGTCCGTCGGCGTCGAAGCCGAAAAGCTCGCTGGTAATGGGCCAGAACGCGTTTCGCGGGTTGGCGTAGTACTGGCGTGCCCGTAGCGATTGGGCGCTCGGAAAAGAGCCCAGGATCAATACGGTGGCGTGGTCGTCGACAACGGGCGGGAATCCTTGGAGCATTGGTGCGGTCATCGACTCACATAATGTCCTAATCGCGTTAACGTTGGCTGGTGGACGATGATCGGCACCACGGGCACGGCACTGCTGACTCCGAAGTCGACGATTTGGTCGGCGACCTCGACGGTGCGGCGCGTGCGGAGCGCGCCGAACTTGTCGAGTGGTTGCTCGAGCAGGGGATTGCTGCCGAGGAGATCCGGGCTGCGAACCCGCCGCTGTTGCTGGCCACCCGCCATCTCATCGGAGACGACGGGACCTACGTATCCACCCGCGAGATCAGCGAGAATTACGGCGTCGACCTGGACCTGCTGCAGCGAGTGCAGCGCGCTATCGGCCTGGCCAGAGTGGACGACCCGGACGCCGCCGTACACATGCGCGCCGACGGCGAGGCGGCCGCACACGCGCAGCGGTTCGTTGACCTGGGGCTCGACCCTGATCAAATCGTGCTCGTCGTGCGCGTGCTGGCCGAGGGCCTGGCCCATGCTTCCGAGGTCATGCGCTACGTGGCGCTGTCGGCCATCTTGCGCCCGGGAGCTACTGAGTTGGAGATTGCCAAGGCGTCGACGACCCTGCTGAGTCAAGTCACGCCGATGCTGGGCCCGATGGTTCAGGACATGCTGTTCATGCAGCTACGGCACACGATGGAGACCGAGGCCGTCAATGCCGGAGAGCGAGCCGCCGGCAAACCCCTGCCGGGAGCGCGCCAGGTGAGCGTCGCCTTCGCCGACCTCGTTGGCTTCACGCCGCTGGGCGAGGCGGTTTCTGCCGAAGAGCTGGGTCAGCTCGCCGGCCGGCTGGCGGACCTGGCCCGTGATGTGACGGCTCCGCCGGTGCGATTCATCAAGACCATCGGAGATGCGGTGATGTTGGTCTGTCCCGATCCGGCGCCATTGCTGGATACCGTCCTGGAGCTGGTCGACGCCGTCGACGCCGACGATGCTTTTCCGCCGCTACGATCCGGAGTCGCCTCTGGCATGGCGGTGAGCCGGGCCGGCGACTGGTTCGGCAGTCCGGTGAACGTGGCAAGCCGGGTCACCGGAGTCGCGCGGCCGGGCGCGGTGTTGGTCGCCGAATCAGTATGCGAGGCCCTGGCCGATACGGCCGATACGGCCGATACGGCCGATGGCGCTGGGTTGGCTGACTTCCGGTGGTCGTATGCGGGCTCGCGCCGGCTGAAGGGCATCAAGAATGACGTCAAGCTGTATCGGGTTAGGCGAGGTTCGGCGACGGCTGGCGCTGCGAGTGCCTCTCCTGCTCCCCACGAGGGCGATTCGCCCGGCGCGTCGTCATAAGTGGGACCTCGACACCGTTCGCTGCCGGTGAACTACCTTCCCTTACATATAGAACAATGTAATCATGTAATCATGAAGCACCATCACCTGCACGGACGTCGTTACAGTCGCGCTGGAGGCTGGCAACAGGCACAGCAACCCGACGCCAGCGGCGCGGCCGAATGGTTCGCCGGACGGCTCCCCGAAGATTGGTTCGACGGCGATCCAACGGTCATCGTCGACCGCGAAGAGATCACGGTCATCGGCAAGCTGGCCGAATCCGAGAATTCCGACAAAGACGAATCCGCGGCGCGCGCCGAAGGCCGGGTCTCGCGGTTCCGCGAAGAAACCCGGGCAGAACGGATAGACATCGCCGACGAGGCGCAGGACCGCTACGGCCGCAAGGTTTCCTGGGGCGTTGACGTCGGCTCCGGCTCCGGCACCGAGCGAGTCTTGTTCACTCACATCGCGGTTCCGGTGATGACGCGCTTGAAGCAGCCAGAGCGCCAGGTATTGGACACACTGGTCGACGCCGGCGTCGCACGTTCACGAGCCGACGCGCTCGCGTGGTCGGTGAAGTTGGTGGGGGAGCACGCCGAGGAGTGGCTGGCAAAGCTACGAACGGCCATGTCCGCGGTCGACGACCTGCGTGCGCAGGGTCCCGATCTTGCGGATTGAGAAACGCTTTCGTCCCTCAGCAAGTCACCGATCTACTGCGATTCCTGGTTGACGTTCTCGACCATTTTTTCGGCGATCTCGCCAGCTTGATTGGTGATGTGAAACCCGCACGCATTGACCTCGACGATCACATTGTTCGCCGCGCTCATGGCGCGTTGGCACTCCCAGCCGTCGGCGCCTTCCTGGGTGTCCACGACCGTGATGGCCGCGGGGCCGCCCCGGACTTCGGAAAACGTCCATCGATACGTTTTGCCCTTGTTGGTGACGGTGACCGTCTTTCCTGCACAGCGCTTCCACGTGCGCAGCGACGTCTGCAGGAACGCGTTGGCTTTGTCCGCCGAGGTAAAGGTCACCGCGGCCTGGTTGACCCAGTGGTCGTAGTTGTCTCCCGGCTCGGATGACACGAGGCCGCTGACTCCGGTATAGCCGCTGCCCGCGTAGACCGGATCCTGGGTCGTATAGAGCGCTCCTTGGCACTCCGGCGCCGACAACGTTACCGGCGAGGCGTCCATCGACGTGATGGGCTTCCCGGGCTTCATCGACGACGAGCCCATCACGGAGTTGATTTCCGCCGTGCCCAGCAGGAGCGCGCTCAGACGCTCTTCCGCCACGGGTTTGGGCGGCGGCGTCGGTTTAGGTCGGGTGATCATCCAGATGCCTACGCCGCCGACGACGAACACCAACACAACGGCCACCGCTGCAGCGGCGATCCAGGGCAACCTCTTGGCTGGTGCCGGCGGCTGATCCCAGGATGACGGACCGCCGGGCTGTGGTGGCGGCGGTGTCTTGGGTGGGGTGCCGCTCCAGCTGCCGCCCTGGTACTGCGGCGGGGTGGTGGGGGGCGGGCTCACCGCTGGCATTGGACCGCTCCCTGGAGCCCAGCCGGGCGGACCGGGCGGCGTCTGCTGCGGCATCGCCCGGGACCGGCCCGGGGGGCGGGCAGGTCGGGCGGGTCCCGCAGATCTGCTGGGTCCCGAACTGGCCGCGGGCGGGTAGGGCGCCCGCGGCGGCTGGACGGGTGTAGATCGTGGCGGACCCGCCGCGCGCGGGGGCGCAGCCATACCGGGCGCCATTCCGGTAGCCGGCAGGGTCGGTGCCGGCGGGACCTTGGTGGGTGCCGGCAGGGTGGACTCTTGGCTGCGGCGCACGATGTCGTCGGCGTGGTCCTGGTCGGGGGTGCTGAGCGCGTCGTGCGCGGCCAGCGCCAGATCACCAGTGCTGGCGAAGCGGTCCTCGGGCTTTTTGGCCATGCCGCGCGAGATCACCGTGTCGAAGGCTTTCGGGATGCCCGCGCGCAGGGTGCTGGGCTGCGGGATTGGATCCATGAGGTGGGCGGTGACCAGCATGCTGGCGCTGTCCGCGCGGTAGGGCGGGGCGCCGGTCAGGCATTCATGCAGCACGCACGCCAGTGCGTAGACATCGGCGCGGTGGGTCACCTGCTTGTTGGAAAACCGTTCCGGGGCCATGTATTTCCAGGTGCCCACGGCGGTGCCCAACTGAGTGAGCTTCTCGTCGTCGGTGGCGCTGGCGATGCCGAAGTCCACAAGGTAGGCGAAGTCGTCCGGGGTCACCAGGATGTTTTGCGGTTTGACGTCGCGGTGCATCACTCCATCGGCGTGGGCGGCGTCGAGGGCTGAGGCGATTTGGGTGATGATGGCGACCGCGCGCGGCGGGGTCAGTGGTCCGTAGCGTTTGAGGATGTTGTCGAGGTCGGTGCCTTCGATGAGGCGCATTTCCAGGAAGAGTTGCCCGTCGATTTCGCCGTAGTCGTGGATGGGCACGACGTGGGGTTCCTGCAACCGGCCGGCGGTACGGGCTTCGCGCTTCATGCGCTTGCGAAACACCGGGTCCTTGCTGAAGGTTTCCGACATCAGCTTGATCGCGACGGTCCATTCTTTGACCGTGTGCTCGGCCTCGTAGACCTCGCCCATCCCGCCGCGGCCCAGCAGGCGTTTGAGGTGGTAGGGACCAAACATCGACCCCACACGAGAGTCCTGCGCGTCGCTCATCGCTAGATCCTCCCAACCAACCTCCGATGCCGCCGACACTATCAACAGCCTTTAGGCACCGCACCGAGCGCAATTGCCCCCAATAAGCACATCAATCCTCGGAAGGAGCGCGCCCCTGCTCGCTGATTGGGTCACCTACCCGCTCGGCGTTGGCTCTCACGTTGCCTGAGCCGTATCGCGAGCAGGGCTACCATGACGATCGCCTGGACAGCGCACGCGCCCGCGGCGAAAAGCCAGCTGCTGGCCTGGTAATTCCACATGGGGTCTTGGTCGGCACCCGCGGTCCGGCGCAGGTCGTTAAGGTCGACGGTCGATGCGGCCATCGCGTAGGCCCAGCGCGATGGGGACAGCCACGCCAATTGCTCGAGGGGCGGTCGGCCCACGACTTCGAACATCCCACCGCAGAGCACGAGTTGGGCCATGACCACCAGCACCAACGCCGGCATGCCGCGATCGGCATTGCCGATCATGGCTGAAATCAACAGGCCGATCACCATGGAGACCACGGTGACCGCGACGACCGCTATTGCCACTTCGAGCCGCGGCCACACCAGCACCAGTGCTTGATCGGGTCCGGGCAGGAACGCTACCCCGAGAAACCCCAGAATCAGTCCCTGCAGGCTGGTCAGCGCCGACAGGACTACCAACTTGGATGCCAGATAAGCGCCCCGCGACAACCCGATGCCGTGCTCGCGGCGATAGATCGCCTGTTCTTTGACGATTTCGCGGATGGAGGCGGCGCAGCCCATGAGCGCACCCCCGATGATCAGCAGCACCAACAACTGCGAGGGCTGTGTCGACTCTTGCTCGATGGCTTTGGTCAGCGAGAGTCCGACGTTGCCCGGAACGGCGTGCGCGAACACGCTTAACAGCAGCGGCAGTGCCAGCAGAAATAGCGAATACTGGCGGTCGGCCGCGATGACAGCCAAATACCGTCTGCACAAGACGGCGAACTGGGCAAACGGGCTTTGCTGGGCCACGGCTGGTCGTGCCGACGCATCCGAAAGCTGAGCCGGACGCTCGCGTGCGGGCCGAGCGAGGGCGTCGTGGAGGCGCGAGGCTTGGAACCGGCCGGTCCAGTCGGTGGCGGTATCGCGTTCGAGCAGGGTGAACAGGTCGGCGAAGTCGGCGCAGTTGAAGTAGCGCAGCGCCTCTTGGGGTGGACCGAAATACGCCAGTCGACCACCGGGGGCCAAAATGAGCAACCGGTCACAGATCTTCAGCTGAGCGGTGCTGTGGGTCACGACCACCACCGAGCGACCGTCGTCGGCCAACGAGCGAAGGGTCTGCATGACCGATTTCTCATACCCTGGGTCGAGGCCAGACGTGGGTTCGTCGAGGAACAGCAGCGACGGTTTGGTCAGCAACTCCAGTGCGACGCTGGTGCGTTTGCGCTGACCGCCTGACAGACTGTCGATGCGTTGATCGGCCTGTGCGGCCAAACCGAGTTCTGACAGCACCTCCGCGACGCGTTGCTCGCGTTCGGTGGCGGACACGTCCTGGGGAAAGCGAAGCTGCGCAGCGTAATTTAGCGCTCGCCGCACCGTCAACGGGGTGTGCAGGATGTCGTCCTGCGGCACGAACCCGATCCTGTGTCGCAGTTGTGCGTAGTTGTCGTAGAGGTCGCGCTCGTCGTAGCGCACGCTGCCGCTGTCGGCGGGGCGGAATCCGGTGAGGGCGCCAAGCAGGGTCGATTTTCCGGCGCCGCTTGGGCCTACCACCGCCAGCAGGCTGCGCTGCGGAAGGACGAAGCCCACGTCGGCCAACAACACGCGGCCCTTCTTGCCGACCACCCGTAGGTTTGCGGCCTCGTACGCGACATCGCCGGTGTCGGCGTACTCCACGAGGCGATCGCCGGATAGGTGCAATAGCTGGTGGCCGATGCCCACGATGTCGTTGGGTCCGATGAGCGCTCGGTCGATCCGGGCACCGTTGACATAGGTGCCGTTGGCGCTGCTGTTGTCCGCGAGCTCCCATTGGCTTCCGGTGCGGCGGAGTACGGCGTGCCGGCGAGAAACCAGCAGGTCGTCGAGGACCACGTCGTTGTCGGGTGCGCGACCGATTGTCACGATCAACTGGTCGATGGTGTAGACCGCGGTCGGCGGCCGGGCGACCGTCGTTGCGTCCGATCGTCGCTCTGGTTCGGCGACTGTAGGTCCAGTGGGAGCAGCGGGAGGCGGGACGATCGGGTTGAGGTGCAGCTGCTGACCGGACGACGCCGAACCGAGCGTTACGGTGATCGGTTCAGCGATCGATAGCCGCTCTACCCGCTGGCCATTGATGAACATGCCATTGGCGCTGCGGTTCACCAGGACCCAACCCGCAGGCGTCGTCTCCAGCACTGCATGCTCGCGTGATACCCGCGGATTGTCCAAGTGAATGTCGGCTTCGCTGGACCGGCCGATGGTCCAGGAGCGCCCGGCCATCGCGTGCCAGATACGCCCGGCGGCGCGCAACTCCAGTCGGGCTGGATGGGGAGCGACCATATCGGCCGTGTCGTCCATTGGTGGCCTCCGTGCGTCTGCGCAGCTTCCGCCGAACCGTGCCTGTGACAAGGCTAGACAAGGATGCAGGGTCCACCAGCTTGGGGAGCACCGCCGGCACCGGGTGGTGTGCGAGTCCCTGATTTGTCGCCGGGCTAGCTGGGTGCACTGCCTTGATCAGCCATATTTCGCCCACCAGTCGTGTAGTTCATCGAGTGTGGCGGGGTCGCCGAAGACGTCGCTGAGCGTCAGCTTCGTCTCGTTGGTCCACACGACGTTCGGGTGGTCCTTGTAGGTTCCGCAGGCGATCATGCCCGCTGTCACGTCTGGGTTTTGGTTGTAATGCCAGCCATCCGGCGACGGTCCTTCGCCCGGACAGTTCAGCAAATCCACCGCGGCGATGTCGTCGTCGAACGCCTTTTTCAGCTGGTCCGTGTCGGTGAACAAACCATAGACCGCGCGACTGGGGCCTCCTTGGTAGGTGTTTTGGCCACAGTCGAACATCGCCACCGCATTCACCCATATGCTGTCCGGTTTCGGAGTGGTCGGTTTGCAGGTGCCGGCGGGGTAGCCCGAAGGCAGCAGGCTGAGGAGCTTGTTCTGCAGATTGCTCGACGGGGTCGTCGTCGTGGATTCCGGTGAGGTGGATATCGGCGTCGTGCCGCTATCCGCGGTCTGCCGATCGCCACGCCTCGTGGCGATCCACACGCCGATCGCGCCGACCACCAGGACGAGTACGAGCGCCGCGGCGACGGCGATGGCGATGATGGGCCACGGGCTGCGTTTGCCTGGTGGTGACGGCTGATTCCAGGAGGAGGCCCCGCCGTGCTGCGGTGGCGTGGGTGTGTTGGGCGGCGTGCCGCCCCAGCTGCCACCTTGGTAGTACTGGGGGGTCGGGGTGGGTGGGCTCACCGCCGGCATCGGGCCGCTCCCGGGAGTCCAGCCAGACTGGCCGGGTGGTGAAGATTGCGGCATCGGGCCAGAAGTCGCGGGGTCGCCGTAGGACTGCGCCGGCGGATACACCCCGGGCGGAGTTGGCGGGGTCGTCGCGGGCATGGTCGGCGGCTGCGGGGCAGCCGCCGCGGTGCCGGGCAGGGTGGATTCTTGGCTGCGGCGCACGATGTCCGCGGCGTGGTCCTGGTCGGGGGTGCTGAGCGCGTCGTGCGCGGCCAGCGCCAGATCACCAGCGCTGGCGAAGCGGTCCTCGGGCTTTTTGGCCATACCGCGCGAGATCACCGTGTCGAAGGCCTTCGGGATGCCCGCGCGCACGGTGCTGGGCTGCGGGATCGGATCCATGAGGTGGGCGGTGACCAGCATGCTGGCGCTGTCCGCGCGGTAGGGCGGGGCGCCGGTCAGGCACTCGTGCAGCACGCACGCCAGTGCGTAGACATCGGCGCGGTAGGTCACTTCGTCGTTGGAAAACCGTTCCGGGGCCATGTATTTCCAGGTGCCCACCGCGGTGCCCAACTGAGTCAGCTTCTCGTCGCCGGTGGCGCTGGCGATGCCGAAGTCCACAAGGTAGGCGAAGTCGTCCGGGGTCACCAGGATGTTTTGCGGTTTGACGTCGCGGTGCATCACTCCATCAGCGTGGGCGGCGTCGAGGGCTGAGGCCATTTGGGTGATGATGGCGACCGCGCGGGGCGGGGTCAGTGGTCCGTAGCGTTTGAGGACGCTGTCGAGGTCGGTGCCTTCGACGAGGCGCATTTCCAGGAAGAGTTGCCCGTCGATTTCGCCGTAGTCGTGGATGGGCACGACGTGGGGTTCCTGCAACCGGCCGGCAGTACGGGCTTCGCGCTTCATCCGCTCACGAAACACCGGGTCCTTGCTGAACTCCGCGGTCATCAGCTTGACCGCGACCGTCCATTCTTTGACCGTGTGCTCGGCCTCGTAGACCTCGCCCATCCCGCCGCGGCCCAGCAGCCGTTTGAGGTGGTAGGGACCAAACATCGATCCCACGCGAGAGTCCTGCGCGTCGCTCATCGCTCGTTTCCTCCCAACCAACCCGCAATGCCGCCGACACTATCAACAGCGACTTGGCATCGCATCGGCCGTCGCCCGGGTCCAGCAACCATGACGTTATGCGCTTGCCGGCGCCAGCGCATGAAATCCGCCACATCGCGCGTCGCCTTCCTACGCTGCACCCGGGCGGTGGTGGCTACCCACTACGTGCGCTGCGGGATTGTCACGAAAAGTCTTGTGGCGATTCGCCTTGTGGCGATCAGCAACACGCTGCCGGTTGTCCTGTTCGGCTTGATCAGGCCCGGCAACAGGGAGAAGCATTGCGCAGCAGCATCATCCATCGACACGTGTAGCGGACCGCGCGGTGATCTGGAAGGTGAACTCGTGGTCGCAGATGCGGATGTGGTCGCCATTGTTGAGGGTGGCGGCGGAGCGGATCCGCTGGTGCTCGACATGCACTCCGTTCGACGACCGGAGGTCGTTGATGATGTAGTTGGTACCCGTATCGACGATGACAGCGTGGTGGCGGCTGACGTTCGGGCTGTTCAGCACGATGTCGTTGTCGTGAAGACGCCCGATCCTGGTGGCCGCGGATTGCAGTGGGTGATCGCGACCCGAAGCCACGTCGTGCAGGAAGGCTTCGGCCAGCTGGCCCGACACCCTGGTGTATTCATCGAGCGCCGTGACGGTGTCCGCGGCGGTGGTCTGTGCGGTTTTCTTCACGTCCAGCGGTTCCTGACGCAGGATCCGTTCGTGGAGTTCGCGCAGTGTATGGCCGGGGTCGATGCCGAGATCGTCACTCAGTGTTGCCTTGACCCGGCGATAGGCGCCCAGGGCGTCGGATTGCCGGTCGGTGAGATAGTAGGCGGTGATCAGCTGTGTCCATAGCGGCTCTCGGTAGGGGTCTTCGGCCGTCAGAGTTTCAAGTTCGGTGATCACCGCCGCCGCCCGGCCACAAGCGATTTCGGCTTCCGCCTTGGCGGTGTGCGCCAGAATTTTTTCCTCTACCAACGCGGTCGCGAAGACGTCGACGAACTGGAAGTCGCGCAGGTCGTCAAGCACCGGTCCACGCCATTCGGCCAGTGCCGCCGACAGGTGGCGGCTGGCCAGTTCGAACCGGCCGGCAGCCGCAGCGTGTACGCCAGCGTTCTTCTCGGCGAGGAACCGCCCCTGATCGCAGGTGCTCTCGGCGATACTGAGTCGATAGCCCGGCGGCGCCGCGGCCAACAATGCCCGCGGGTCACCCACCGCGCCGCCAAGCAGCTTGCGCAGATTGGACACATACGAATGGATACTTGCCCTTGCCCCCGAAGGGGGCTTCCCCTCCCATAGGGCCGTGATGAGGGCGTCGACGCCGACCGGTCTGTTGCGGTTGATGACCAGCATGGCCAGCACGGCCCGCTGTTTGGGTGTGCCCAGCGGCGCCGGCGCGCCGCCAACGCTCATCTCCAACGGCCCGAGCAGACCGAACTCGAGATGCTGTTCCGGCATTGCACTACCAGCCATTCCGGGTCCTCTGTGACTTCATCATCACGGTGCCAACACGGTGTCGTTGCTTGTCATTGTGGTACGAAGTGTGCCGATCCGGTAACAACCGGGATGCCGGCACGCCGTCGAGCTTCTTCGATGCCGCGGTCGACAATTGCGCTCGCTCTTACTCGTCGCGCGTCCCTGGTGAGCAGGATGGCTGAAACACCCACGCCACCAAGATAATTGTTGATATCGGACGCAAGCTCTATTGGTGGTCAGCCGAACACGCCAGCGGAGGCGGACGATCGACATTGGGGAGGCGCCGACGGGCCGGCACGGCCGAGCAGCGCCGGACTGCCGAACTCGACGTAGATCAGTTGCAGGCCCAGGTGTCGATATAGCCACCGCCGAGCTTGCTCAAAGCGTCTTTCATGGCCGAGATCAGCGTTGGTCCGACGCCGCCCTGAAACGCCTCGCCATCGGCGGCGACGGCACCGCACTGGGTGAAGCTCGTGAGCACCTTGCAGTCGGAATAGCCACACGACTTGACCGCGGTGGCTTCAGCCGCGGCGCGAGTTGGGTAGTCCCACGATCGGCCCCATGAGCCGTTGCCAGAGTAGGCAATCGCGCCGTAATTGTCAGCGGCACCTGCGGCGGGAGCAAGCCCCGCGGCCAGCGCGGTGAGAGTAGCCGCGCCCGCGACGGCCACCGTGAACCGCCGCCGACGGGTAATCATCGTCGTCAATGGTGCGTCCTTTCCGAGTGCCGGCGGTCCGGCGGTTTCAACGGTTTGCGATCAACTGCTGCGACGCCTACCACGGTGGCTATGTCGGTTTGGTGGCGGTGACCTGTTTGCCCCAGTCGGACATCACCAATGTCACCGACGTGTTCGCCGTTGGGACGATCTCGATCTGGACTAGGTGAGACGATCCGTCCGTCGCGATCCAGACGGTGGTGGGCACTGTCTCGACGTTTTCCGAGGTCAACCGTGACCCGGCGAGCGTAGCGATGTCGTCCGCCGAAGACTCCCCGGTGATCTTGGTGGTGGACACCCCGTTCACCTGCTCGCTGCCGGCGACTGATCCGTCCTTGAGGTTGGCCAGCAAGTTGGCCAGGCCTTTGTCGGGGTCGAGGAGCACCGACACGTTGTAGATCGAGGCGCCGTTCCCGAAATCGGTGTAGGTGCCGGGCTGCCCCAGATCGGAGTACAGATGACCGTCGACGTAGACGAACTTGGCGTCTTCTTTCTTGTCGCTGCCGACCAGCATGGTCGCGCTCCCGGTTGCGACCGTTTGCGGCGTGTTGGAGATATCGCCCTCCAGCTTGGTCACCCGGAGATTTGGCACGTCGCCGTCGACCGTGAGGCTGACGTGCATCCCGGTGACTTTTCGCATGGCATCGGCGGCCTGGTTGAGCATTGTGGTGGCGTCGCCGGTGGATGCGGTGGCGGCCGTGCCCGTCGTTGGCCCGGAGGCGCCGGAGCCGTCGTCACTGGAGCAGCCGCCGATGGCGAGCACGAGGGCTAGTGCTGCGATGGCGGCAAGAGTACGAGGCGCAAGCTTCATCGGAATCTCCCTGTGTTGGCCCACGGGCTGTGTACTGCATAGCAATTGCCGAGCAGCGTAGTCAACAGCCAGATGCTCAGCTCAAACGACCGGGATCCCCGCGGCCCGAGTGGATCGATCAGGTGAGCTGGCTGGCGTATTCCGGGCAGTAGGCCCTGGTCGCGTCGACGACGAAGTAGGCGGCCTGCTTGGCGGTCAGGTCGGTCTGGCTCAGGACCTCTTCGGCAATGTCAGTCCCGTTCTTGCCTGCGGCCAACTCACCGCAGACCTGTTGGCCTTGTTGACCAGCCGCCTGGGGCGAGGAGAAGCTGACCCCGATGGCCCTCATCTGGGCTAGGAACTCTTCGTCGGTGGTGTTGGCGCTGGCGGTGCCGGCGGTAGCAACCGCAAGGCCGATCGCGCTGGCGCCGACCGCCGTGGTGAAAGCTGCAATGACGCGGGATGAGATCATCGTGGCAATCCTTTGTCTGTGGGATTTCGCTTGATGACCTCAGCGTGGAGCCGGGCGCTTGGTGGATTCTCAACAACTTCTTGGCGGCAGGGATACGCCCACGGCCGCGATCCGCGATCGCCGGGCTCTCGGCTGCGCTTTGTTCCGGTGAGCACCTACAATCTCGGTCGTGAACCTGCGGGGCAAGCGGGTAGTTGTCACCGGGGCGTCGCGAGGTATTGGTGCGGCTCTTGCGCGCGCCTTCCGCGATGCCGGTGCCGTCGTCGCGCTTGTCGCGCGGACCGAGGACACGCTCACAGAACTTGCGAACGAGCTCGGAGGCACGGCGCACATCGCTGACTTGTCAGACCCCGCCGAGGTAGCAACGCTTTTCGCCGACATTGAGGATCAGGCGGGGCCGGTTGATGTCCTCGTCAACAACGCCGCGGATGTCGTTGTCGCCGGTTTCGCCAGTGTGCACGCCGATGAGCTGCACAAGGTTACCCAGGTCAACTACTTGGCTGCTGCCGAGCTCTGCCGGCAAGCAATCCCGCGGATGCTCCAACGAAACGGCGGTCATATCGTCAACGTATCGTCGCTGATGGGCTGTACGAATCTGCCTGGCCTGCTGGTCTATTCCGCTTCTAAGGCTGCGCTTTCGCACTTCACCGCCGGGCTGCGAGTGGATCTGCGTGGATTGCCGATATCCACTACACTCGTGGAACTTGGCCCGATCCCGACAGACATGCTGGCCAAGACCAAGACCTACGAGCCCACCGCGCGGTCGTTTCGCCGCTTGCATTACACCGGGGCGCTGGTGGCCATCCCTGCCGAAAAAGTAGCTGAGCGAACCGTTATCGCGGTGCAAAAGGGGCGAAAGCACGTGCGGCTCCCCAAACGAGCGGCGGCGGTATCAATGATTGTCGAGATACCCAGGCGTGCTACTGAATTCGTACTAACCGGGATGTCCCATCAGGCCACCTGACCCGGCTGGCAGCCGATCACGGTTTGACGAAACAAAACATCCGGTAGGAGATGCCCCCGGTTTGGAGGCTTCGGTAGAACGAGCCTCCTTCTACGCCGAATACTGGACGGATCATCCAGCGGACGAAGGCAGGGAAAGTACTGTTGACCACTCTGGCTTGCCGTGCCGAATTGTTCGCCAATCCGCGTAGCACGTCGGCAGTGATGGCCTTGTCGTCCAGCATCCGCATCGCGGTATCAGCTATCGCCGCTTCCCAGTTGGGTATCTCCGGCGCGCGGCGCATATCGGAGTACAGAAAATACCCTCCGGGCCGCAGTACCCGTGCGACCTCGGCGAAGAAACGTGAAAGGTGCGGGTAGCAGTGCGACGATTCGACATTGATCACCGCGTCGAAGGATTCGTCCGGGAACGGTAGCTTCTCCGCGTCGCCTTGCAGGAAATGCAACCCGGGCGCGTCGTGCCGGCCGCGACAGAACCTGACGGCCACCCAGTTGAGATCCAACCCGGTATAGGTAGCCGGGTGCAACGTGCGCGTGAGGTACGAAGCTCCCCCGCCATGACCACAACCGACCTCGAGGACGTTCTTGTTGGTCAGATCTACTTGGGTTGCGGTTCGATGGTAGAGCTGGATGCTGTACCGGTTTGGCTCGTCCGACTCGTCGAGCGGTATGCGCATCGGAGGGTCTTCCTCGTAGCCCCAATTGAGGAAAAGAACGTCATCGACCGTGCGCCGGCGGGTCATAAAGAGGGTCACCCAAAAGTACATATATGCTGCCGCGCTCTTAAAACTCGTCCAGCGCATGTAGGATCGCACGGCGATTTTTTCAATTGTATTTGTGGAGGACATCCACAAATTGTCCCACGATGCACCTGCGACCAAAATAGTGTTGTGGGGATTCGCGTGGTGGTCCAGCCGCTATGCGGCTTGTCATATAACGACTGAACACGACTGGCCCAGCTCGGTGTCCTTGCATCGCAAGTAACCCTGGCGCCGGGCACCAGCTCGGCTAGGCGCGAATCATTTCGAAGTAGGCGCCGCGGCGGGCCAGCAGTTCCCCGTGGTTACCTTGTTCGACGATTTTGCCGGCTCGCACAACCACGATGTGATCCGCATCGCGAATTGTCGAAAGGCGATGGGCAATGATGAAACTCGTGCGATCCCTGCGCAGTTCGCGCATAGCCCGCTGGACGAGAAACTCGGTGCGAGTATCGACCGAGCTGGTTGCCTCGTCCAGAATCAACAGCTGCGGGCGGGCGAGAAAGGCGCGGGCGATGGTGATCAGTTGTTTTTCACCGGCGCTGATATTGCCGCCGCCCCCGCTGATCCGGGTCTGGTAGCCGGCCGGCAGTGTATGGACAAACCTGTCGACGTAGGCCGCCTTCGCGGCCTCGGCGATCTCGTCCGCACTGGCCTCCGGCCGTCCGTAGGCGATGTTCTCGGCAATTGTTCCGTCGAACAGCCAAGTGTCTTGCAGCACCATGCCGATTCGCGATCGGAATGTTTGCCTGTTCAGCGACGCGATATCGACCCCGTCGATCAAGATTCGCCCGGAATCGACCTCGTAGAACCGCATCAGCAGGTTCACCAGCGTCGTCTTGCCGGCTCCGGTTGGTCCGACGATGGCCAGAGTGCGGCCCGGTTCGGCCACCATGGACAGGTCCCGAATGACCGGAGTGTCGGGGTGATAGGCGAAGCTCACGTGCTGAAACTCAACGCGGCCGGATAGGTCGGCGCCCACTGCATCCGAGCCGAGGGGCGGGGACAAGATCGACGTGCGGGCCGGTTCGGGGTCCGGTGCTTCCTCGGACTCGTCGAGCAGATCGAATACCCGCTCGGCGCTGGCCACCCCGGACTGCAGGGTGTTGTACATGCCGGCCACTTGACTCACAGGCGTGTTGAATTGGCGGACGTACTGGATGAATGCCTGGATGCTTCCGAGAGTGATCTGCCCGGTGGCCACCTGCAGGCCACCCACGACCGCGACCGCGACGTAGCCGAGGTTGCCGATGAAGGTTGCCGACGGCTGCACCAGACCGGAGAACAACTGAGCGCCGAAACTGGCCTGATAGACGTCGTCGTTGAACTTCTGGAACTGTTGTCGCGCTGCGAGCTGGTGGCCGAATGTCTTGACGAGAGTGAACCCGCTGTAGGTCTCTTCCAGATGGGCGTTGAGAATTCCCGTGCTGGTCCACTGCGCCACGAACAAGCGCCGCGAACGTCGCGTGATCGCTCGCGTCACGAGCAGCGACATCGGCACCGTCAGCAGCGTGATCAGCGCGAGCAGCGGCGAGATCGAGACCATCATCGCCAGCACCGCGACCACCGTCAGAATCGATGTCAGCAGTTGGCTGATCGTCATCGACAGCGAGGATTGCACGTTGTCGATGTCGTTGGTGACGCGGCTCAGCAGTTCCCCGCGTTGGCGCCCGTCGAAGTAGGACAGCGGCAGCCGGTGCACCTTGTCTTCGACGTCGGAACGCAGCCCAGCTATGGTCCGCTGCACGGTGACGTTGAGGAGGCGGGCCTGTCCCCAAACTAGCAGCGAGGCAATCAGATACAGCGTCAACGCCAGCGCCAACGTGCGTGCTACCGCGGCGAGATGCACGCCTTGGCCCGGCACCACATCCATCCCGGACAGGAGGTCGGCGAAGGTGTTGTCGCCGCGGGACCGCGCGGCCGCGATCGCCTGTGCCTTGCTGATGCCTGCGGGCAACTGCCGTCCGATCACGCCGTTGAACAGCAGATCGGTGGCGTGGCCGAGGATCCGCGGGACGACGACTCCGATCGCGGTGCCGCTGACGCCCAGCGTGATCACCGCGAAACTGAGCCGGCGCTGCGGTGCCAGCCGCTTGACCAAGCGGGCCGCGGTACCCCAGAAGTCGCGCGACCGGGCGACCGGCGCCGGCGCGGAACCCCGTGGCCTGGCACCTGCTGCCGCGGTCATTACGCCCTCCCGATTGTGGCGGTCGCAGATTGCGAGGTGGCGAATTCGGCATAGATGGTGCAGTCCGCCAGCAGCGATTCGTGGGTGCCCGCCCCGACAATCTTGCCGTCGTCGACGACCAGCACCTGCTCGGCCTGCGCAGCCGTCGAAATTCTTTGGGTTACAACGATAATTGTGGAATCGGTGGCGACCTCGCGCAGTGCGGCGCGGACGCGTGCGTCGGTGTGGACGTCTAGGGCCGAGAATGCGTCGTCGAAGAGGTAGATGGCCGGGCGGCGGATGACCGCACGGGCGATGGCTAGCCGTTGACGTTGCCCCCCGGAGAAGTTGGCGCCGCCCTGGGCGACGCGCATGTGCAGTCCGTGTGGCCGTACGAAGTCGTCTGCCGCGGCAATCCGCAGCGCTTCCCACATGTCGTCGTCGGATACCGGCTGTTCTGGGGCCGCGCCGTAGCGCAGATTGTCCGCGACGGTGCCCGAGAACAGGTGGCTGCGTTGGGGGACGAGTCCGATTGCCGACCAGAGTCGGTCGGTGTGGTAGTCGCGGACGTCGACGCCGTCGACCATCACGGCGCCCGCGGTGACGTCGTAGAGTCGGCAGATCAGCGACACCAGCGTCGACTTGCCCGAACCGGTGCCGCCGACGATCGCGGTTGTGGTGCCGGGCAGTGCCGCCAACGAGACATCGTGTAGCACTGGGAGGTCGGCGCCGGGATAGGCGAATGTCGCGCTGTCGAGGCGCACCACACCCGTGATCCCTTCTGCCGGATACTGGGGATCTTCCGGATTGTGTAGCGAAGCAGGCGTAGCGAGCACCTCGGTGATCCGTTCGGCACAGACGGCCGCGCGGGGGAGCACGACCAGCGTCATCGTCGCCATCAACACCGCCATCAAGATCTGTGCGAAATAGGCCAGGAAGGCGCTCAGCGAGCCGATCTGCATCTGGCCCCGGTCGATGCGGAGTCCGCCGAACCAGATCACCGCGACGCTGGACAGGTTGATCGTCAGGGTGGTCACCGGCAGCATCAGCGCCTGCCAATTGCCCGCGCTGATTGCGGTGTTCGATAGTGCGGCATTGGCGGCGGCGAACCTGTCGCGTTCGAATCGTTCGCGGGCGAACGCGCGGATTACCCGCATACCGGACAGCTGGTCGCGCATGACCCGGTTGATGCCGTCGATGAGGCCTTGCATGCTGCGAAATAGCGGCAGCGTACGCCTCATGATCGAGTAGTTGGCGATCGCCAGAACTGGGATGCTGATCAGGAGCAGCCAGGTCAGCGCGACCTCTTGGTGAACGGCCATGATGATCCCGCCGACGCACATGATGGGGGCGCTGACCAGCACGGTGGCGGCGATTTGAACCAGGAACACGATCTGCCGGACGTCGTTGGTGCTCCGAGTCAACAACGTCGGCGCCCCGAAGCGGGCCGTCTCCTGTTCGGAGAAGGTGATGATGTGTTCGAACATGGCGGAGCGTAGGTCGCGGCCGAAGCCTGTCCCGGTCCGTGAGCCGAAGTAGACGGCGCCGACCGAGCACAGTATCTGTAGGGCGGTGACCCCGAGCATCACCATGCCCAGCTTGACGATGGTCGTGGTGTCGCCCTTGGCGATGCCGTCGTCGATGATCGAGGCGTTGACCGTCGGCAGATACAACGAAGCCAGGGTGCTGATCAGCTGCAGCACCATCAGCACGGCGATCAGCCGCCGGTATGGCCGGATGTACTGGCGCAGCAAGGCCAGAAGCATCTGGTAACTGTCGCACATCGCCGAAGCCCAGGTCCCACCACCAACGACGGGTTTCCCACTGGCGCTGGTTCCGCGGACGCGGCCGAAACGCCAGCTCAAGCGACATTGGTGGTTGACCCGCGGGCCTGCGGTTACAGTGACTGCTGTGATCAGCAGAAGGACCAGCATGAGGAGACCCAGCAGTGCGACGTAACGCGCGGACGCTGGCGTTGGCGGCACGGGCAGCGTTGATGGCCCTGATGGTTGTGATCCCGACGGTTGCCGGGTGCTCCTCATCCGGCGACGAGGAGCCGGGAGCGACGATCCCCTCGACCCCGGGGAACGCTGAGGGCCGTCACGGTCCCTTCTTTCCCCAGTGCGGTGGCGTCAGCGATCAAACGGTGGCGGAGCTAACCAGGGTGCCCGGGCTGATCAACACGGCCAAGAATTCGGTCGGCTGTCAATGGCTGGCAGGCGGCGGCATCCTTGGTCCGCACTTCTCGTTCTCCTGGTACCGCGGTAGCCCGATCGGGCGGGAACGCAAGACCGAAGAGTTGTCGCGCGCAAGCGTCGAGGACATCAACATCGATGGTCACAACGGTTTCATCGCCATCGGCAATGAGCCCACTCTGGGTGACTCGCTCTGCGAAGTCGGAATCCAGTTTCAGGACGACTTCATTGAGTGGTCGGTGAGTTTCAGTCGCAAACCCTTCCCGTCACCCTGCGACGTCGCCAAAGAACTGACTCGTCAATCGATTGCGAACTCGAAATGAAGCGCCTACTCGCGTGCGCGGCCGTGGTGATTGCCGCATTGGGTATTCTGACCGGCTGCACGAAGTCCATCTCGGGCACCGCGGTCAAGGCGGGTGGTGCCGGCGTTCCGCGTAATAATGACTCTCAAGAGCGGTATCCGAATCTGCTGAAGGAATGTGAGGTCCTGACCAGCGATATCCTGGCCAAGACCGTCGGTGCCGATCCGCTTGATATCCAAAGCACCTTCGTCGGGGCGATCTGTCGGTGGCAGGCCGCCAACCCTGCCGGTTTGATTGACATCACCCGGTTCTGGTTCGAGCAGGGCAGTCTGAGCAACGAACGCAAGGTCGCCGATGGCCTGCACTACGACGTCCAGACCCGCTCGATTCAGGGCATTGACTCAATTGTGATGCGGCCCGACGACCCGAATGGGTCCTGCGGCGTCGCGAGCGATGCGGCAGGAGTTGTCGGTTGGTGGGTCAATCCGCAAGCGCCCGGCATTGATGCCTGTGCGCAGGCGATCAAGCTGATGGAGCTGACGCTCGCCACCAACGCCTAGGGCGCAGTTCGCTGGGGCCGTAGTTGCTTGTTTAGCGTGGCACGTGGAAGGTGACGAGCGCGGCGCCGCCCGGTTCGAGATCTTCCCAGGAACCGTCGAGACGTAGCATGGCGAGCCCGGACGTCGGGAACTTCTCCGCGAGGCGCTGCTGCGCGGCGGCGTCGGTACCGGCAGCCCCGGCCAAAATGATCGCTAGCGAAGACGTCGTCGGCTCGTGTCCAACCACCAGTAGCGTCGTGACGTCCTCGGCGACCCGGTTGATTTCCTCGATGACCGTGCCAGGGGTGGCTTCATAGAGCCGCTGGGCATAATGGACCGGCGCATCGATGCCAGTGTGTCCCAGCGTTTCTCGGGCGCGCGTCGCCGTCGAGCACAGGACGCCGTCAACGGGCGCCACGTTGGCGCGCAGCCAATCGCCGGCCAGCCCCGCCTCGCGGACCCCCCGGGGCGCCAGCGGCCGATCATGGTCGGTGACGCCGTGGGGGTATGCGGACTTCGCGTGCCGCATCAACACGAGATTGAGACGCTGCTCGTTCACCGGGCTCACGTTAATCAGTAGTCGGTCGAGTCGCTACGCCGCGTCGTCATCTTCGTCGCCGTCGCACAAGAGCTTTTCGGGGTGGTGATAGCTGTTGGTGCGGGGCTGGCCCCGTAGAACCGCAGAGTCCAAGTGCGGGGGAGGGATCCATTCGGTGTCGCCGTTTGCGCGTTTCCGGGTGGTCCAGCCTCTTTCGGCGAGCGGGTGGTCTTGGCCGCAGGCGAAGGTCAGGTCGTTGACGTCGGTAGTGCGGCAGGCCGCATACGGGGTGAGATGGTGCACTTCGCACTGGTAGCCGGGCACATCGCAGCCGGGGCGGGTGCAGCCGCGGTCTTTGGCGTGGAGCACGATGCGTTGCCCGGGCGAGGCCAGCCGTTTGGTGTGGTAGAGCCCGATGGCTTTGCCCTTGTCAAAAATCGCCAGGTAATGGTGGGCATGGCGGGCCAGCCGGATGACATCGGCCATCGGCAACAAGCTGCCCCCGCCGGCGAGTGCTTTGCCCGTGGCCGATTCCAGCTCGCGCAGCGTGGTTGACACGATAATGCTCGCCGGTAATCCGTTGTGTTGACCTAGTTTTCCGCTGGCCAGCACGGCGCGCAGCGCGGCGTTGAGCCCGTCGTGCTGGCGCTGGGCATTGCTGCGGGTATCCCTCTGGGCGGTCTCCTCCGAAGCGGGACCATCGATCACCGGGGTCTGGTCGTCGGGATTGCACATTCCGGGTGCGGCCAGTTTGGCCAGCACCGCCTCGAGGGTGGCGCGCGCCTCGGGCGTGAGCCAGCCGGTCAGCTTCGACATGCCGTCGATGTCTTGGTTGCCCAGCGTGAGTCCGCGCCGGCGAGCGCGGTGCTCGTCGGTGTAGTCGCCGTCGGGGTGGAGGTAGTCCAGGAGCCGCTGGGCCAGCTTGGCCAGCTCGTCGGGGCGAAACCCGGTGGCCAGCGCGGCGAGGTGGGCTTCGGCGTGCTCGCGGGTGTGGGCATCCACCGTGGTGGGCAGCCGACCGAGGAATTCCCGGATGACGCGGACGTGGCCGTCGCCGAGGAGGCCGTCGCGCTGGGCTTGGGCGGTCGCGGTCAACAGCGGTGCCAGGGGTTGGCCGGTCAGGGCACGGCGGGGCCCGAGGTCGGCGGCCGCGGTGATCCGGCGGCTGGCGTCGCTGCGGGTGATGTGGAGCCGGTCGGCGAGCGCTCTGGGCAGCGTGGCGCCGAGCTCGGTCGCGGTGGCCTGCTCGCCGATCTGGTTGATCAACTCATGCTCGACGACGGGTAGCCGGCGGCGCAGCGTCTCCACGCGCTCGAGCAGCGCCAGCCTTTCCGGCGTCGTCAGGGCATCGAACGACAACCCGCAGGCGCGGTCCAGACCGTCTTCGAGCGCGTCGAGGACCGCCAGGATCTCCTCACGAGTGCTCGAACTCATGTTCGAATTCTATGACAGGCGACCGACACGAATCCCGCGCCGAAATCGCTGCGACGTCCCACGCCATGTCGGTGCCCAGCCATAGACTCGCCTTGCCTTCACCGCGAGCCATCAGGAGGAGCGACACGATGCGGTTCCTGCACACCGCCGACTGGCAGCTGGGCATGACCCGCCACTTCCTGGCAGGTGACGCCCAGCCGCGCTATTCGGCGGCCCGCCGCGACGTAGTCGCCGGGCTGGGCGCGCTGGCCGACGAGGTCGGTGCCGAGTTCGTGGTGGTGGCCGGCGACGTCTTCGAACACAATCAGCTCGCGCCGCAGGTAATCAGCCAATCCTTGGAAGCCATGCGCGCCATCGGTATTCCGGTCTATTTGCTTCCGGGAAACCATGACCCCTTGGATGCAACGTCGGTGTACACCAGCGCGCTGTTTAGAGCCGAATGCCCGCAGAACGTCACCGTGCTCGACCTGGCCGGCATTCATGAGGTCAGACCGGGCGTGCAGATCGTCGCCGCTCCGTGGCGGTCCAAGGCCCCCACCACCGACCTGGTCACCGAAGCGCTGGAAGCTCTGCGGGACTTGTCCAAGCACGCTGGCACCCGTGTCCTCGTCGCCCACGGCGGCATCGACGCGCTGGACCCCGACCGCGACAACCCCGCGCTGATCCGGCTCACCGAGGTCCACCAAGCGCTGGCCAATGGGACAGTGCACTACGTCGCTTTGGGGGACAAGCACTCGCTCACTCGGGTCGGCGGCACCGGCCGAGTGTGGTACTCCGGCTCGCCAGAAGTCACCAACTTTGACGACGTCGAATCCGATCCGGGTCAGGTACTCGTCGTCGACATCGACGACAACGACCCAGACCGCGCTGTCACCGTCGAAGCCCGACGAATTGGCCGTTGGCGGTTTGTCACGTTGCGCCATCAGGTGGATACCAGCCGTGACATCGCTGACCTGGACCTGAACCTGGACCTGATGACCGAGAAGGACCGTACCGTGGTGCGGCTTGTGCTGACCGGCTCGTTGACGGTCACCGACCGTGCCGCGCTCGATGCCTGCCTGGACAGGTACGCGCGGCTCTTCGCTTGGTTGGGGCTGTGGGAACGCCACAGCGAGCTGACGGTAATGCCTGCCGATGGGGAGTTCTCCGACCTTGGATTCGGGGGATTCGCTGCTGCCGCCGTCGACGAACTGGTCGCGACCGCGCGCGCAAGCGACGATGAAACGTCGGTCGATGCCCAGGCCGCACTGGCACTCTTGCTCCGGCTCGCCGATCGGGGTGCGGCATGAAGTTGCACCGGCTGGTCCTCGCCAATTACCGCGGCATCGCGCATCGGGAGATCGAGTTTCCCGACCACGGCGTCGTCGTGGTGTGCGGTGCCAACGAGATCGGCAAGTCGTCGATGATCGAGGCGCTTGATCTACTCCTCGAGTTCAAGGACCGGTCAACAAAGAAGGAAGTCCGGCGGGTCAAGCCGACCAATGCCGACGTCGGCTCGGAGATCACCGCCGAAATCAGCAGCGGTCCTTACCGGTTCGTATACCGCAAGCGCTTTCACAAGAAGTGTGAAACGGCGCTGACGCTCCTAGCGCCGCGCCGCGAACAGCTGACGGGCGACGAAGCGCATGAGCGCGTCCGAGCAATGCTGGCCGAGACGCTCGACACCGAGCTCTGGCATGCGCAGCGAGTGTTGCAGGCGGCCTCCACGGCGGCGGTGGACCTGTCCGGCTGCGACGCGCTCTCGCGTGCGCTCGACATCGCCGCCGCAGATTCCGGTGCCGACGCCGCGCTGTCAGGTACCGAGCCGGTGCTCATCGAGCGAATCGAGGCCGAATATGCCCGCTACTTCACCCCGACCGGGCGTCCCACTGGCGAGTGGAGCGCGGCGATCTCGCGGTTGGCCGGCGCGGAGGCCGCGGCGGCGGAATGCGCGGCGGCGGTAGCCGAGGTCGACGACCGAGCTGGGCGCCACGCCGCACTGACCCACCGGGTGGCCGAGCTGGCACGGCAACGGCAGGCTAGCGGTCCCCGGCTTGAGGCGGCGCGGGCCGCGGCCGAGCAGCTCGCGGCGCTCACCGATGAAGCGCGGGAAGCGAACCTCATTGCCACGGCCGCGGCGGCGACAGCCGCTGCGTCGGCCGGCGTCCACGCCGCCCGGTTGGGGCTGTTGACCGAAATCGACACTCGCACTGCAACGGTCGCCGGCCTAGAGGCCGAAGCCGCAGAAGCCGCCGATGAACTGACGACAGCGAGCGCGGCTGCGGAGGCTTGCGACAGCGCGCTCGAGAATGCCACTCGGACACTGACGACGGGACAGCTTCGCGTCGAATCTGCTCGGCGCGCTCTCGATCATCTGCTCGACCGCGAGGAGGCCGACCGGTTGAGAGGTCGGCTGGCCAAAGTCGACGAGATCCGGCATGAGCGCGACCGCGTGTGCGCGAGTTTGTCCGCGGTCACGGTGGACACCGAGGTGATGGGCCGAATCGACGATGCCGCCGCCGCCGTCGACCGCATCGCCGCACAGCTGGCATCGATCTCGACCGCGGTGGAATTCACGTCGGTCGCCGACATCGAGCTGAGCGCCGGCGAGCGGCGGGTATCGTTGGCGGCCGGCCAGAGCTGGTCGGTCACGGCCACCGGCCCCACCGAGGTGGACGTGCCCGGCGTCCTGACGGTGCGGGTTACCCCCGGCGCCACCGCACTCGACGTGCAGGCGAAATATGCTGCGGCACAGGAAACATTGGCTCAGGCACTGGTGGCCGGCGATGTTGCGGATCTTGGCGCCGCACGGGCCGAGGACCTGCGGCGTCGCGAATTGGAGAGCAGCCGAGACAAGCTCACCGCCACCCTCTCCGGTCTGTGCGGAGATGATCAGGTCGACCAGCTGCGCGAACGGCTCGCGCAGTTGCTTGCTGGACAACCGGGCGAACCCGATGTGCTGACGACGGACGGTTGTTTCGATAGCAAGGCCGCCCGAGCCGAACTCGAGGCGGCGGAGGCGGCTCGTGCAACGGCGGCGGCCGAGCACGAGAGCCGCCGTCTGATCGCCGGTGCCGCCGCTGACCGCTGCACCGAAGCATCAACGGGGTTAACGGTGCTGCGGAACAACGCAGCAACGCAACGCGGCGAACTCGATGTGGCCACAGCTCGATTGGCCCGGGAGCGGGCGTTGGTCCGCGATGAGGAACTCGCCTGCGCGGCCGACGCGGATATGCGTGCTCAACAGGCCGCCGAGCGGCGACTGGCGGAGCTGAACGAAGCGCTGGCCGCCACTGCGCCGGACGCGGTAACCGTGGAACTGGCCGAAGCCGCAGAAGCGACCGAGTCGTTGGAGGAACGCCACCGCGATGCCAGCCGTGCGTTACGCGAGATCAGTATTGAACTTGCGGTGTTCGGCAGCGAGGGGCGTAAAGGCAAGCTTGACGTGGCCGAAACGGAGCGCGAGCATGCCGTCGACGAGCACGCACGGGTGGGCCGCCGGGCCCGGGCCGCGCAGCTACTACGGTCGGTCATGACGCGCCACCGAGACACCACCCGCTTGCGTTACGTCGCGCCGTACCGCGCCGAGCTGCAACGTCTCGGTCGCCCCGTGTTCGGGCCTACGTTCGAGGTCGAGGTTGGAAGCGACTTGCGGATCAACAGCCGCACCTTGAACGAGACCACGGTGCCGTACGAGTCCCTGTCTGGCGGTGCGAAAGAGCAGCTCGGCATACTGGCCAGGTTGGCTGGCGCGGCTTTGGTTGCTCAGGAGGACACTGTTCCGGTGGTGGTCGATGATGCATTGGGGTTCACCGATCCAGACCGGTTGGCCAAGATGGGGCAGGTCCTCGACACGGTCGGCGGCCAGGGACAGGTGATCGTGTTGACCTGCAGTCCCGACCGCTACCAGGGCGTCAAAGGTGCGCGCCGGATCGATCTCCACGCCGTACACTGAGCCCAAAACAGGGATGTGCGATGGACGCTCACTTCGATTATGTAGTAGTCGGTACCGGGTCAGCTGGGGCCGTCGTGGCCAATCGACTCAGTGCCGATCCGGCCACGACGGTGGTGGCGCTAGAAGCCGGGCCCCGCGACAAGAACAGGTTCATCCGGATTCCCGCGGCCTTCGCCAAGTTGTTCCGCAGCGAGATCGATTGGGATTACCTGACCGAACCGCAGCCTGAGCTCGCGGACCGCGAAATCTATTGGCCTCGCGGCAAGGTGCTCGGTGGCTCGTCGGCGATGAACGCGATGATGTGGGTACGCGGATTCGCCGCCGACTACGACGAATGGGCACTCCGCGCCGGCCCGCAGTGGTCGTCCGCGGAGGTGCTCGGGTATTTCCGCCGCATCGAGAACGTCACCGACGCATGGCATTTTGTCAACGGCGACGACAGCGGAGTGACCGGCCCGCTGCGCATTTCCCGTCAGCGCAGCCCGCGGCCCTCGACCGCGGCCTGGCTGGCAGCGACCCGAGAGTGCGGATTTCCCGCTGCGCAACCGAATTCCCCAGCACCGGAGGGTTTCTGCGAGACCGTCGTGACCCAGCGCCGGGGCGCGCGGTTCAGCACCGCCGACGCCTATCTGAAACCGGTACTGCGCCGCAAGAACCTCACCGTGCTCACCGAAGCAACCGCAACCCGCCTTCTCCTCGACGGATCCCGAGTGGTCGGTGTCCACTATCAACGAGATGGCCAGCCGTGCATCGCTTATGCACGCCGCGAGGTGGTGCTCTGCGCCGGCGCCATCAACACCCCACAGCTGCTGATGCTCTCTGGCGTCGGTGACCGCGACCACCTCGCCGATCACGGTATCGAGACCGTCTACCACGCGCCCGAGGTGGGACAGAACCTCATCGACCACCTCGTGGCAGTCCTCGGCTTCGACGTCGCGGCCGACAGCTTGTTCGCCGCGGAGAAGCCGAACCAGTTGATCGGCTATCTGCTGCGACGCCGCGGCATGCTCACCTCCAACGTGGGCGAGGCGTATGGGTTTGTCCGGAGCCGACCCGAACTGGAGCTCCCCGACCTTGAATTGATCTTTGCTCCAGCTCCCTTTTACGACGAGGCGCTGGTCGCACCGTCGGGGCATGGCGTGGTGTTCGGCCCGATCCTGGTCGCCCCCCAAAGCCGCGGCCAGATCACACTCAGGTCCGCCGACCCGCAGGCCAAGCCGATCATCGAACCGCGTTACCTTTCGGATCCAGGCGGCGCGGATCGCGCGGCAATGATGGAGGGCTTACGAATGTGCGCGCGGCTCGCCGAAACCCGTGCGCTAGGCACGCTCCTCGGGCCGATCGCGCGACCGCGCGACCGCACCGAGCTCGACCAGGCCACCCTTGAACTGGCGCTCAACACCTGCTCGCACACCCTGTACCACCCGATGGGCACCTGCCGCATGGGTAATGACGACGCCAGCGTGGTGGATCCGCAGCTACGGGTCCGCGGGGTCAATCGGCTTCGCGTCGCCGACGCCTCGGTGATGCCGAGCACGATTCGGGGACATACCCATGCACCGTCCGTGCTGATCGGTGAGAAGGCCGCCGACCTCATTCGCGGCTGAGTATGCGATTCTCTGCACTATGGAATCCGTGGGGGGTCGGCGCCAATGACGATGAACGAAAAGCGCCGCAAGGTGCACGACAAGCTGGCAGGTCTGCCCGGCGTGCGGCCGCTACGCCGGCCGGTGGCGCCGGGAAGTGACGAGGAATTCGACCTGTATTACGTGCGCGCCGGCCGCAAGTCGGCCCATCCGCTCGTGATCATCCCCGGAGGTCCCGGTGTAGCGTCGCTGCAGTTGTACCGAGGGCTGCGGCGGCGTGCCGTAGCAGCCGGTCTTGACGTCATCATGGTCGAGCACCGAGGCGTGGGGATGTCGCGCCACAACGACTCGGGCGCCGACTTGCCGCCCCAGGCGATCACCATTGAACAGGTAGTCGATGACGTGGCTGCGGTGCTCGATGACGCTCACGTGGAGTCAGCCGTCATCTACGGCACGTCGTATGGAACCTATATTGCGGCGGGGCTGGGTGCGCGTCATCCCGGCAGGGTGAACGCGATGATTCTCGACTCACCACTGCTGTCCCACAACGACATTGCGGTCGCTCGGGATGCCATACGCGGACGGTTGCTACAGGGTGATGATCCGGAGACGGCCGCGCTGGCACCCAAGGTTCGCCAGCTTGTTGACGCAGGGGTGATGACCGCCTCGGCAGGCCAGGTTGCGGCGGCGGTGTACGGCTACGGCGGCACGTCGCTGCTCGACCGCCAGCTCGATCTCTTGCTGTCCGGACGGATATGGTTGTGGCGCAGATTGTCCCGGTTCATGACAGTGGCGAATCGCAAGATGCCCTACCGCTACGAGGTGGACTTGGTCAGCCGCATTGCCTTCCGCGAGCTTGACTATGCCGCTGAGCCGGATGGCCTACCCCTCGACCCCGCTTTGGCCATACGTGAAACTCTGCATGCAACAGCTTTTTTCGAAGCGGAACCCTATGACCTGGTGGCCGAGTTACCACGATTTCGATGGCCCACGGTCGTGATCTCCGGTGGCCGCGATCTCACCACACCGACCGCGGTAGCTGAGCGCATCGTGACGCTATTGCCGAACGCGGTGCTTCTGGCGCTGCCGTCGATGGCGCACAGCGCTCTGGACTTTCGCGAGCCTGCCGCCCTGGCCATCGCCGCGGCGGTATGTCGAGGCGAACTCGACGGTCTTGCCGGCCAGGCACCGATCTTGGACGCGCTTCGGGCACGCATGGTCGTCCGGTTGCTGTGGAAAGCGGTCGACGTGGCCGCGGCTGCCGAGGGTGTCCTTCCCGCGCTGCCACAGCTGCGGCGGCGGCTCAGCGTCGCATGAACCCGATGGCGGTGTAGTCCAGGTCGGCGAGACCCGTTGCGCCGAAGTTTGCCAGGATGTTCCGGACTGCGACGTCACCGGGCGATTGCGTCAGCGGGAGGCTGAATCCTTCGGCCCAGATGAGCTTGTCCACCTCGTTCGCCAAATCGCGCGCCTTGGCGGGATCGAGTTCTGCCAGGGTTCGCTCGATCGCGGCGTCGATTTGGGGGCTTCCGATCTTGCCGAAGTTCCCTTCGCCGTCGGACGCATAGATCTGGGGGAGCCCCGACAGCGGGAATGCGTCGCCCACCCAGCCGAACTGAGCGATGTCAAATGCCCCGACGTTGATGTAGTCGGTGAAAAAGCCGCTGCCGGACTTGGCTTGGAGTTCGAGTTTCA
The DNA here is from genome assembly GCF_018278905.1 of Mycobacterium spongiae. Classification (NCBI taxonomy): domain Bacteria; kingdom Bacillati; phylum Actinomycetota; class Actinomycetes; order Mycobacteriales; family Mycobacteriaceae; genus Mycobacterium; species Mycobacterium spongiae. The sequence goes on along the minus strand of NZ_CP046600.1, from coordinate 4,090,242 downwards.
CGCCGATCTGCGCAAGGCTGTGCTGCGCGATCTGAGCGAACTGCCGGGTGCTTTGCGCGTCGTAGAACAGATCGCGGATGACGAGCTGGCGACCGTCCTTCTGCCTGAATTCGCCATCGAGCTTCCAGCCCAGCGCGTCCAGGTCCCGCTTCGCTTGCTCCGGGTCATACGCAACAATGCCGCTGTTGTCCTGATAGCCCTCCTGCCCAGCGACGAACACATGGTTGTTCAGGGGCACCGGATCCTCGGTCAGGCCGTATTGTGCGACCTTGGCGATAGTCTGGCGATCAATGCCCCTGGCGACTGCGAGGCGCAGGGCTTTGTCGGCGAGGATCGACCCGGCGGCGCCGTTGAAGGTGAAGTGGTACCAGCTGGGCCCGGCGGCGCAACGGATCGAGATGCCTCGGGTGCGCGCCGCGATGGTCAGCTGGTCGAGCGTGCCGACTCCCGTCGCGTCGATCGTATTGTTCTGCAGCGCGGGCAACCGCGCGGCATCATCGAGCACCAGGTAGGTGATGCTGTCCAGGCGTGGGCGCTTGCCCCACCATTTCGGGTTGCGCGTCAACACGATCCGTTGTTTGGCCCGGTCCAGCGACGACACGATGAATGGGCCGGCCGACGGACCCGGACCGGCGAGCTGGCCCTTGTTGAACGCCTCGGGCGTGGCGGTCGCGCTGGCGGGCAGCAGCCTGCCATTGCCCGCAAACATTCCGCGCCACTCGGCGTACGGCCGCGCGAAAGTCATAACGGCCTGCCGGTCGTCGATGCCTCGGGTTACCGACGCCACGCGATCACTACCGCTGCTGCTCGCGATTTCGAATGCCTCGTCTTCCCCACTGGTGGCATGGATCTGGCTGGCAATGTCGCGCCAGGTGATCGGCGTGCCGTCGGACCAGACCGCGTCCGGGTTGATGGTGTAGGTGACCACCTGCGGTGCGGTCTGCGTGAGCTCAATACTGGTGAAGTAGTTGGTGTCGACCCTCGGGGAGCCGTCCGGGCCGATGACGAACGCTCGCGGCAAGGTGGCCTTCATCATGGACGCAACGCCAGCTTCATTGCCGTCGATGTGCAAGGTGTTGAAATTCGCCGGAAAGTCGGTCAGCGCCAGCCGAAGGTCGCCGCCGTCTTGGAGTGTGGCGGGATCCTGCGGATTAATGTCGCTGGTGACGCCGACCGCGGCGCTGCCGCAGGCTGCTGACGAAAGTTGGCTACCTGCCGAGCATCCGGTCAACACCAGACCGGCCGCCAGAACGGTCGCCGCGACTCGGCCGCTCCGACTAGCCACGGCGGGTCGGCTAGCCACGATTGGCTGGGTCCGGTTGCGGCACCGCGGCCAGGAGCTGTTGGGTGTATTCATGTTTCGGATGGCTGAACACCTCCTGACTGTCGCCCTGCTCCACGACAGTGCCGGCGAACATGACAACCACCTGGTGGGCAAGGTGTTTGACTACCGAAAGATCATGGGAAACAAAGAGATACGACAGCCCGAACTGCTCCTGCAAGTCGAGCAGCAGGTTGATGACTCCGGCCTGGATGGACACATCGAGCGCCGACACCGGTTCGTCGAGAGCCAGTATCTTGGGCCGCAGCGCCAGAGCCCGCGCGATCCCGATGCGCTGTTTCTGTCCGCCGGAAAATTCGGCGGGGTAGCGACTGGCATCCGCGCGGCGCAGGCCTACGATGTCGAGCAGCTCGGCGACCCGCGCGTGCGTGTCGCCCTTGCCGAACCCATTGGCCTGTAGCGGCTCCGCGATGAGGTCGAATACGGGCAAACGCGGGTCTAGGGATGCCACCGGGTCTTGAAAGACGACCTGAATATCACGCCGTAGCGATTGCCGGCTAGCGGGCGTCAGAGCAGCGACATCGTTGCCCAGCACTTCGATCGATCCAGATTGGGGCGCAGCCAGTTCCAGTATCTCGTGCAGGGTGGTCGATTTGCCCGAACCGGATTCACCGACGATGCCGAGTGTACGGCCCTGCCGCAATTCGAGACTGATGCCGTCGACCGCGCGGACCTCGCCGATGGCCCGCCGCAGCAAGACACCCTTGGTCAGGCGGTAGGTCTTGACCAGATCACGGACACGCACGACGACTGGCGTATCGCCGGGTCCTGCCGTGATGGTCTCAGTGTTGACCCCGTAGATTTCCGCGGCGCCGCGCCCGACGACATGGTCGGTGCGGATGCAAGCCGCGCGGTGATCGGTGGCGACGACAGCCAATTCCGGTTCATTCGTGCGACACTCGTCGACGACCAGCGGGCAGCGCGGTGCGAAAGGGCAGCCGGCCTGCAGGCCGGCCAGTGACGGGGGAGCGCCGGGGATGGGAACCAACCGGGTGCCCTGCGAAGCATCCAGCCGGGGAACCGAACCCAATAAGCCGACGGTGTAAGGCATCTGGCGATTCCGGTAGAGGTCACCCACCCCGGCCGACTCGACGACCCGGCCCGCGTACATCACCAGCGCCCGGTCGGCGAATTCGGCCACTACGCCAAGGTCGTGGGTGATGATCAGCACCCCGGCGCCGGTGACGTCGCGCGCCGTCTTGAGCACGTCGAGGATCTGCGCCTGCACGGTCACATCCAGGGCGGTCGTGGGCTCGTCGCAAATCAACAGGTCAGGATCGTTGGCGATCGCGATCGCGATGACCACGCGTTGGCGCTCGCCGCCGGAGAGCTCATGGGGAAACGCGCGGGCCCGTTGGGCCGGTTGCGCGATGCCAACAAGTTCTAGCAATTCCACTGCGCGCTTACGGGCGGCCTTCTTGCCGATGCCGGGATCATGCACTTCGAGGGCCTCAGCGATTTGGTCGCCGACGGTGTAGACGGGCGTCAGCGCCGACATCGGATCCTGAAACACCGTGCCGATCGTCTTCCCGCGGAATCGTGACATGGCGTCGTCGGCGAGCCCCAGCAGCTCGGTGCCGTGCAGTCGCACCGAACCGCCGACGGCGGCGTACTCAGGCAGCAAGCCCACCACTGCCATCGCCGCCGCCGACTTGCCCGAACCCGATTCGCCTACCATCGCCACCACTTCGCCGGGGTCGACGTGATAGCTGATGCCGCGTACCGCGGTCACCGGTTCGTTGTCGGTGGGAAAGGTGACCGCCAGGTCGGTCACTTCGAGCAACGGGCTCATTGGGCACCCCGCCGGAGAGTTCTGCTGGCCGGGTCCAGCGCGTCACGCAGGCCGTCGCCGGTGAGGTTGGCACACACCAGAATCAGAACGAGTATCCCTGCGGGAAACAGGAAGACCCACGGAAAGGTGGTCGCTGATTGGGTGCCGTCGGCGATCAGGGTGCCCAACGAAACATCCGGTGGCTGAATGCCGAAACCGAGAAAACTCAAGCCAGTTTCGGCCAGAATCGCGGCGGCGACATTAAGCGCGGCGTCGATGATCAAGATGGATGCCACGTTCGGCACCACGTGGTTGATGATGATTCGGCGGCTGGATACGCCCATATACCTGGCGGCCCGGATAAATTCGCGTTCACGCAGGCTCATAGTCATCCCGCGCACCATGCGGGAGCTGATCATCCAGCCGAAGCCGGCCAACAGCAGGACGAGGAAGATGATGTTGGCCGAGCTCTTGGTACGCGGCGTGACGATGGCGATAAGGATGAAGCTGGGTACTACCAGCAACAGGTCGACCAGCCACATCAGCGCGCGGTCTCGCCAGCCCCCGAAGTAACCCGAGATCGCACCGACCGTGGCCGCGATTGCGGTGGAGATCACCGCGACACACACGCCGATCAGCATCGACTTCTGCATACCCCGCAGTATCTGCGCCAGCAGGTCTTGGCCCAGCGCGTTGGTGCCCAGCCAGTGCCTGGTGTTCGGCGGCCGCAGCAACGCGTCGAAATCCAAGCTGTCGTAGGAGTAGGGCAGCAGTGGGGGCAGCGTATAAGCGCTGACGAATAGCAGGACCAGGACCGCCAACGACGCCACCGCGGCCCGGTTGCGCAGGAAACGGCGCAGCACCAGGGTGCGTCGCGAGGTGAATTCCGTTGGTTCGGTAGGTTCGGTCACTGTCATGACACCCGCACCCGTGGGTCAAGAGCCGCATAGATGACATCGGACAGCAGGCCAGCCAGCAACACCACCGAACCGGCGAAAACCGTGATGGCCGCGACGATGTTGGTGTCTTGGGTCGAGACACCCCGAATCATCCACTCGCCCATTCCATGCCAGCCGAAGATCTTCTCGACGAAAACCGCGCCGGTGACCAGCCCGGCCACGCCATAGGCGAACAGTGTGGCCATCGGTATCAGAGCGGTGCGCAGCCCGTGCTTGATCAGCGCGCGCCGCCGGGTGAGCCCCTTGGCGCGGGCGGTGCGAATGAAATCCTGGCCGAGGACGTCGAGCATTGCGTTGCGTTGGTATCGGCTGTAGCCGGCGGCAGCGCCGAGCGCCAGCGTCAGCGATGGCAGCACCAAGTGCTGCAAGCGGTCGCCCAGCGTTGCCCACACGCCACCGGTGACACCCGGTGACGTCTCGCCGGTGTAGTCAAAGAGCTGAATGCCCACCGCCCAGTTGGTTCGTAGCGCACCCAGGATCAACAGGTTGGCGATGACGAACGTCGGCGTGCTCAGCACCAGCAGCGCCAGCGTGGTCACGACGCGGTCGCTGAGCCGGTACTGGCGGATGGCACCCCACGCCCCGAGCGCCACGCCGATGACTGTGCCGAATACCGATCCGATGACCAGCAGTCTCAGGCTAACCGCGATGCGGCGGCCCAGTTCGGTGCTGACTGGCTGGCCAGTGATGGTCGTCCCGAAATCGCCACGAACCGCGTGCGAGACCCAGTTCACGTAGCGGGCTGGTATGGGCCGGTCCAGTCCGAGGTCGTGGGCCTTGGCGTCGATGACCGCCTGCGGCGGGCGGGGACTGCGCTGCATCAAGCTTTCCAGCGGCGAGAAGGCCAGCGAGGTCAGGCAGTAGGTCAAGAACGATGCCAGTGCCAGCAACACCAGGTAGTTGAGTAACCGGCGTGCCAGAAAGCGTGTCATGCCTGGTGGCCCCGCCCATGTCGCATGGGGACAGGGTAGCGATCGGGTTGCGCGGTGTGCTGGGTGCCGTCGCTAAGGGGTTTGCAATCGTGCTGATTCAGATCAGTGCCATCCGCCCGGCACGCCGTTAGCCTCCCTCACCAACAGGTGCGGTGATTCCGCGGACCGCGATGTGTGAGGAGACGGGTGTGACGGTTACCGACGACTACCTAGCCAACAATTCCAACTACGCCAGCGACTTCATCGGTCCGCTTCCGATGCCGCCGAGCCAACGCATCGCGATCTTGGCGTGCATGGATGCCCGGCTCGATGTCTACCGGCTGCTCGGCATCAATGAGGGGGAAGCGCACGTCATCCGCAACGCGGGCGGGGTCGTCACTGACGACGCCATCCGGTCGCTGGCGATCAGCCAGCGGTTGCTGGGTACCCGCGAGATCGTCCTGATTCACCACACCGACTGCGGGATGCTCACCTTCAACGACGATGACTTCAAACGCGCCATCCAGGACGAGATCGGGGTCAAACCGCCCTGGGCGGGCGAGGCGTTTCCCGACCCGGCAGAGGACGTCCGCCAGTCGTTGCGGCGCATCAAGCACAGTCCGTTCGTGACCAAGCACGCGTCCTCACGCGGCTTCGTATTCGACGTCGCCACTGGCAAGCTCAGCGAAGTGATCGCCTAGCTCAACCGACCCTGTCGGTGGCAAGGGTCTTGGCGATCAGCTTCCCTTCGAGGTCCACGATCTCGGGCGGTGACGTCGCGGCCCTGGCGGCGGAAAAAGAGTCTCGGCGGCAAAGAGCCTCATTGACACAACCCGGTCAGGCTGGTTCCATAGATGGCAATGACCGTAAACATGGTCAGTTCTACCAGGTTTATAAGGATTGAGGCCCTATGGCCACCCCGGTAACCGGCACACCTGCGGTCGGCCAGTACGAATTGAGTCATCTGCGGTCGCTGGAGGCCGAGGCGATCCACATCATTCGCGAGGTAGCAGCGGAGTTTGAGCACCCGGTGTTGCTGTTCTCGGGTGGCAAGGACTCCATTGTCATGCTGCATCTGGCGCTCAAGGCGTTTCGCCCCGGACGGCTGCCCTTTCCGGTGATGCACGTCGACACGGGCCACAACTTCGACGAGGTCATCGCGACCCGAGACGAGCTGGTGGCAGCGTCCGGGGTGCGCTTGGTGGTGGCGTCGGTGCAAGACGATATCGACGCTGGCCGGGTCGTCGAGACGTTCCCGTCGCGCAATCCCATACAGACAGTGACGCTGTTGCGCGCGATCAGCGAGAACAACTTCGACGCGGCTTTCGGGGGAGCGCGCCGCGACGAAGAGAAGGCGCGCGCCAAGGAACGAGTATTCAGCTTCCGCGACGAGTTTGGCCAATGGGACCCGAAGGCCCAGCGGCCGGAGTTATGGAATCTGTACAACGGACGCCACCACAAGGGCGAGCATATCCGGGTCTTCCCGCTGTCCAACTGGACCGAGTTCGACATCTGGGCCTACGTCGGCGCCGAACAGATCACGCTGCCGTCGATCTATTACGCGCACCGGCGCAAGGTCTTCCAGCGTGACGGAATGCTGCTGGCGGCGCACCGACACCTGCAGCCGCATGCCGACGAACCGGTGTTCGAGGCCACGGTGCGGTTCCGCACCGTCGGGGACGTCACGTGCACCGGATGCGTCGAATCCGAGGCAGCCACCGTCGACCAGGTCATCGCCGAGACTGCGGTGGCGCGGCTGACCGAGCGGGGAGCGACCAGAGCCGACGACCGCATCTCCGAGGCCGGGATGGAAGATCGTAAACGGCAGGGGTACTTCTGATGAGTGCATCGACAACGCTGCTACGGCTGGCCACCGCCGGCTCCGTCGACGACGGCAAATCGACGCTGATCGGGCGCCTGCTCTACGACTCCAAGGCCGTGATGGAAGACCAGTGGGCATCGGTGGAGCGCACGTCGAAGGAACGCGGCCACGAGTACACCGATCTGGCGTTGGTCACCGATGGTCTTCGGGCTGAACGCGAGCAGGGCATCACGATCGACGTCGCATATCGCTACTTCGCCACGCCCAAGCGGAAATTCATTATCGCCGACACCCCGGGGCACATCCAATACACCCGCAACATGGTGACCGGCGCGTCTACCGCCCAGCTGGTGATCGTCCTGGTCGATGCCCGGCACGGCCTGCTGGAGCAATCCCGCCGGCACGCTTTCCTGGCGTCGCTGTTGGGCATCCGCCACTTGGTGCTGGCAGTCAACAAGATGGACCTCATCGGCTGGGACAAAGGCAAATTCGAGGCGATTCGCGACGAGTTCCACGCCTTCGCCGCCCGCCTGGACGTGCAAGATGTCACCTCCATTCCGATCTCGGCGCTGCACGGCGACAACGTGGTGTCCAAGTCGGATGTGACGCCCTGGTACGAGGGACCGTCGCTGCTGTCACACCTCGAAGAGGTCTACATCGCTGGTGACCGCAACATGGTCGACGTCCGGTTCCCGGTGCAATACGTCATCCGACCGCACACCCTCGAGCATCAAGACCACCGCAGCTATGCCGGCACCGTGGCCAGCGGGGTGATGCGGCCCGGGGACGAGGTGGTCGTGCTACCGATCGGCAAGACCTCCCGAATCATCGCCATCGAAGGTCCGAACGGGCCAGTGCCAGAAGCATTCCCGCCGATGGCGGTCTCGGTGAGTCTTGCCGATGACATCGACATCTCCCGTGGCGACATGATCGCCCGGAGCAACAACCAACCCCGGATCGCCAAGGACTTCGACGCGACCGTGTGCTGGATGGCGGATTCCGCAGTACTGGAGCCCGGCCGGGACTACGTCATCAAGCACACCACCCGAACGACGCGAGCGCGGATCACCGCACTGGACTACCGGCTCGACGTCAACACGCTGCATCGTGACAAGACCGCAACAGCGTTGAAGCTCAATGAACTTGGTCGCATCTCCCTGCGCACGCAGGTACCTCTGCTACTTGACGAATACACCCGCAATGCCAGCACCGGTTCTTTCATCCTGATCGACCCCGACACTAACGAGACGGTGGCGGCGGGCATGGTGTTGCGGGACGTGGTGGCGCACAAGCCGAGTCCCAACACGGTGCGGCATCGGTCGCTGGTCACTGAGGCCGAGCGGCCGCGGGGAAAAACGGTGTGGTTCACCGGCCTGTCGGGCTCCGGCAAGTCGTCGGTGGCCATGCTGGTAGAGCGGAAGCTGCTGGAAAACGACACGCCAGCTTACGTGCTCGACGGGGACAACCTGCGCCATGGCCTCAACGCCGATCTGGGCTTTTCTATGGCCGATCGCGCGGAGAATCTGCGGCGGCTGGCGCATGTGGCGACACTGCTGGCCGATTGCGGCCACGTCGTGCTGGTACCGGCGATCAGCCCGCTGGCCGAACACCGGGCGTTGGCACGCAAAGTTCACCTCGACGCCGGATTCGACTTTGTCGAGGTGTTTTGCGATACCCCGTTGGAGGATTGCGAGAGACGTGACCCCAAAGGGCTGTATGCCAAGGCGCGCGCGGGTGAGATCACGCATTTCACCGGAATTGACAGTCCGTATCAGCGGCCAAAGAATCCCGATCTGCGGCTGACGCCGGACCACACGACAGACGAGCTCGCGCGGCAAGTCATCGATCTGCTCGAGTCGCGGTCTTGAACGACCATCAGCTGGCCGCGCGGGTGGCGGCTGACGCCGGCGAGCTGCTGCTCGGCGTCCGCGACGAGCTGGCTGAGGCGACCGAATCTGAGCGAAAAGCAGCGGGGGACAAGCGGTCGCATGACTTCTTGATGGGGGCGTTGGCGCGGTCCCGGCCGGCCGACGTGGTGCTGTCCGAGGAAGGCGCCGACAATCCGGAGCGGTTGCGCGCCGAGCGAGTGTGGATCGTCGATCCCTTGGACGGCACCCGGGAGTTCTCCGAACTCGGTCGTCGGGACTGGGCCGTCCACGTGGCGCTTTGGGAATCCGGGGGGAAATCCGGTGGCGAATCCGGTGAGCTCGTCGCGGGTGCGGTAGCCCTTCCGGCGCAGGGGATTACTCTGGCCACCCCCGACGTGGCGCCGCCAGCGTCGGAACCGGGCTCCCCCCGGATCGCGGTGTCGCGGACCCGCCCGCCGGCGATCGCATTGCGGGTGTGCGAACGTCTGGGCGGCACCTTGGTGCCGATGGGTTCGGCCGGCGCCAAAGTCGCCGCGGTGATCCAGGGATCGGCCGATGTCTACGTTCACGCCGGGGGCCAGTACGAATGGGATTCGGCGGCGCCCGTTGCCGTGGCGCGCGCGGCCGGTTTGCACACGTCTCGTTTGGACGGGAGCGCGTTGCGGTACAACCGCACCGACCCCCTGCTGCCCGATCTGCTGGTCTGCCGGCCCGAGTACACCGATGCGGTGCTGAGTGTGACGCGCTGACTGGCAGAATCCTCAGCGTGCGGATGTCGGCCAAAGCGGAGTACGCGGTGCGGGCCATGGTTCAGCTGGCTGCGGCGGACAGCGGCACCCTGGTCAAGACCGATGACCTTGCGCAGGCGCAGGGCATACCGCCGCAGTTTCTTGTGGACATCCTGACCAATCTGCGCACGGACCGCCTGGTACGAAGCCACCGCGGCCGCGAAGGCGGCTATGAGTTGGCGCGTCCGGGGACCGAGATCAGCATTGCCGACGTTCTGCGCTGTATCGACGGACCCCTAGCCAGCGTCCGCGATATCGGGCTCGGTGACCTGCCGTACTCGGGCCCAACTGCCGCACTGACCGACGTCTGGCGAGCGCTACGGGCCAGCATGCGGTCGGTGCTCGAAGAAACAACCCTGGCCGATGTCGCCGTCGGTGCTCTGCCGCGCCACGTCGCGCAATTCGCCGATGATTATCGGGATCAGGAGAGCCGGCGGCACGGCGCGCTACGCGGGGGCGACTAACCGCCGGAGCCGTAGGGCCGGGTGAGTATCTCCATGGAGTGTCCCGAGGGATCCGGAAAGTAGACGCCGCGCCCCCCGTCTCTGCGGTTGATCTCGCCGGGCCGGGTCGCACCCGGGTCGGCCCAGTGCGGCAAACCGCGGGATCGTATCTTGCCGTAGATCGTGTCGAACTCCTCGTCGGAGACGAGGAATGCGTAGTGCTGAGTGTGGATTTCCTCGTTGCTGGGGACATCGGCGTAGTCGAGGCAGGCGCCATGCTCCAGCGTGACAACCATGAAGCGGCCGAACGGTGTTGGGCTCGGCAGGTCGAACAGTTCGGTGAGAAACTCCGCGGACGCGCGCTTGTCTCGCGAGGCGACGATGGTGTGATTGAAACTGATACTCATTGTGCTCCTCTCCGTGTGGAGCGACCGTGCGTGTCGGTACTGCCGCCATGCTGCCAGAATCGCGTTTGTGCAAATAGGGATGACTATGCCCGTGATGGAGCCCGACCTGGATGCACGGGTGCTCCAGACCTGGGCTCGTGCGATCGACGAAGGCCCCTTCTCGTCGTTGTGCTGGGGGGAGCGCATCGCGTTCGACAATCCCGACAGCCTCACGCTGCTCGGGGCGTTGGGCGCCTGGACCGATCGAGTGCGGCTGGTGACCACGGTGATCGTGCCGCAGTTGCACAATCCGGCGATGCTGGCGAAGGCCTTGGCTACTGGCGACATGCTGTGCGGGGGCCGGTTGACCGTGGGCATCGGGGTGGGCGGGCGGCACGAGGATTACCACGCGGCCGGTGCGGACCCGAAGACCCAGACGATGCGCGGCATGGCCGACCGCGTGGCGGTGATGAAGCAGATCTGGGCTGGTGAGCAGGTCACGGAGTCGGTGCGCCCGGTTGGGCCATCACCAGTGCAGGCGGGCGGGCCACCGCTGCTGGTGGGGACCATCGGGCCCAAGACCGTCCGCAGCGCCGCGGCCTGGGCCGCGGGTCTGGCCGGCACCACCCTGGACCTGGATGTCGCCAAGCAGAATGAGCTGTTCGACGTGGCACGGGCGGCGTGGGCCGAAGCGGGCAACCCCAAACCCCATCTGGCGACCTCTTTTTGGTTCGCCTTCGGGTCACCCGAGCAGGCGCGTGGCCAAGTGCTTCGGCATCTGCGGCGTTACTTGAACTGGATACCGACGGAATACGTCGATGCCATGGCACCCACGACTGGCTGGGCGGGCAGCGAGGACGAGCTGGTCGCAGTGCTGCGGAGATTCGCAGAGATCGGCACCGACGAAGTTCAGCTCATCCCGACCAGCTCCGACCTTGAGCAGTTGCAGCGAGCGGCCGACGTGGTTGCCAGGATGTCGTGAGCCATCGCGCCGGTCGTGATACTGGTCGTGATACTGGCCGTGATACTGGCGATGTGGCATCCATCGAGTTCGTTTCGTCCCGCGAGATCTATCGGAACTCCTGGATGGTGCTCCGCGAGGACGACATCCGCCGCCCGGACGGCAGCCCCGGCATCTACAGCGTGGTCGACAAGCCAACCTACGCGCTGGTGCTGCCCTACGACGGGCACCGGTTCCGGCTGGTCGAGCAGTTCCGCTACCCACTTGGCGCGCGCCGCTGGGAATTTCCGCAGGGCACCGCACCCGATCTGGTGGACACCGAACCCGTCGAGCTGGCCGCCCGTGAGCTGCGCGAGGAGACCGGATTGCGCGCAACCTCATTCGAGGCACTGGGACAACTCGATACCGCCCCCGGCATGACCAGTCAGCGCGGGTGGGTGTTCCTGGCTACGGGGATCGTGGAGGGCGAATCGGATCGCGAGCATGAGGAGCAGGACATGCGCAGCGCCTGGTTCGCCCGCGACCGCGTCGAGCAGATGATCGCCTCCGGCGTGATCGCCGACGCGCAGTCGATCGCCGCCTACGGCTTGTTCCTGCTGCGCGGGCGATGAGTGGGAGATAGCACTGGGCGGTCTGGTCGCGCTGCGATCCTGACCAACCGGCTATGCCGGCCCATCCTGTCCGGGCGAACCAATCAATCCGGCCTTGCCGCCGACGCCTCCGGATGCCGGTGGGACACCTGCTCCGCCGTTGCCGCCGTTGCCGACAAGCAAGGCGGCATTGCCACCGTTGCCGCCGGCCCCGCCACTTCCAGCGCTGCCGCCGGAGCCGGCAGCACCACCGATGGCGCCACTTCCGCCAGAGCCGCCGTTGCCGAACACGATTCCGCCGGCGCCGCCGACCCCGCCGGCGCCGCCATTGCCGCCGTCCTGTCCAGGACCACCTTCGCCGCCGGCGCCGCCCACCCCGCCCGCGCCGCCGTCACCGAACAGCACACCGCCGGCGCCGCCAGCGCCGCCGCTGCTGCCATGAGCGCCGGCGCTGAAGGGGACGCCGGTGCCGCCGGCCCCGCCATTGCCACCGGCCCCGCCATTGCCGAATAGCACGGCCGATCCACCCTGGCCGCCGACGCCACTGAGCAATCCGGCTCCTCCGCTGCCGCCGTTACCGCCGTTGCCGCCGTTGCCGCCATTGCCGTGCAACAGGCCGCCCTGGCCCCCGTCACCGCCTGCCGCGCCTTGTTGAAAAACCTGCGGGCCGGCGCCGATGTCGCCGCCGTTGCCGCCGTTGCCGCCGTTGCCGAACAGCCCAAGACCATCTAATTCGATCCCGCCGGGTAGCTGTATCGAGCCGACTGTGCCGCCGGCACCGCCGACGCCGCCCGGACCGGAATCGCCTTGGATAACACCGGCACCGCCGTCTCCTCCCGAGCCCCCGGTGCCGCCGTCGCCGCCGTGACCGAACAGCCACCCCCCGTCGCCGGCGTCACCGGCGAGGCCGCCGCTACCGCCGTTGCCGCCGTCGTTGCCACTGGCGGTGCCATCGGCGCCTGCCGCTCCATTGCCGCCGCCGCCTCCAGCACCGCCATGGCCAAATAGCAAGGCATTGCCGCCCATACCGCCGTCGCCGCCGCTTCCGCTTTCGCCACTGACATCGGAGCCGGTCGCGCCGGCGCCCCCGAGTCCGCCGCTACCGCCGGCACCACCGTTGCCGAATAGCCCGCCGTTGCCGCCGTTGCCGGCGAGAAGGCCACCGAAACCACCGTTGGCGCCGTTGACGGCGCCCGAAGCGGAGACCACGCCACCGCCGCCGCCGCTGTCTCCGCCGTTGCCGCCATTGCCGACCAGCCAGCCGCCATGGCCGCCGTTGCCACCCAAGCCCCCGGATCCACCGGTGCCAGGGAAGGCCGCGGCGGTGTCGCTGGTGGCTTGTCCGCCGGCCCCCCCGGCCGACCCGTGGCCGCCGTCGCCGAACAGGAGTCCACCGCGACCGCCGGAACCCCCATTGCCGCCGCTGCCGCCGTTGAAGCCCATGGACGTGCCCGAGGGTGCCGTGGCATTCCCGCCAGCGCCGCCGATCCCGCCGCTTCCGCCGTGGCCGTGGATCCATCCGCCGGCACCGCCGCTGCCGCCCCGACCGCCCGCACTCCCCGGCTGACCCGCCGCTCCGCTGGCGCCGGCCCCGCCTGCACCCCCGAAGCCGCCGTTGCCGAACAACCCTGCGGACCCGCCGTTGCCCCCGTTCTGGCCTTGCCCGCCGGAGCCACCGTTGCCGCCGTTGCCGTACAGCCAGCCGCCATCGCCGCCGTTGTGCCCGGTGCCGGGGGCTCCGTTGGCGCCGTTGCCGATCAGTGGGCGCCCCGTCAACGTTTGGCTGGTCGCGTTGACGGCATTGAGCATGTTGAGCAGCTCTTGCTCCGCACTGCGCGCCAGTGATGCGTTGGCCGCCTCCGCGTTGGCATAGGACCCGGCGCCCCCGGCCAACGCCTGAACGAACCGGGTGTGCAACCCCGCGACAGCGGCGCTGATCGTCTGATAGTCGCGGGCGTGGCCGGAGAACAACGCGGCCACCGCCAGCGAGATCTCATCTTCGGCTGCGGCCGCGATCTCGGTGGTTGCGGCGGCTGCGGCGCCGTTGGCCGCGTCGAGCATCGAACCGATCCCGGCCACGTCCTTTGCTGCTGCCCCGATCGCTTCGGGCGTCCCGAACAAGAACGACACCGCTACCTCCCGTGATTATCGCTGTTGGCCACTGCAAAAACCGATCACTTTGGGTCCACGATCGGCCTTCAAGCTGGACTGTCCGAGGGACCATACCCAGCTAGCGCGAGTGGATGAATGCAGTTGGCCGGGATTTGGCCTGAAGTGTGGCGACCCGGCGGGGCGGGACGAATCTGCGGCGGACCCTTTGCTGGCGACTGTCGCTTTTATACGCTCGCTCCAACGCTCGTATGGTATGGCGAGCCTTACGCAAGGAGACGATGATGTCGCACATATTCGCCGCTCCCGAGTCTCTGGTTGCGGCGGCGATGGATCTTCAGAGCATGGGCTCGGCGCTGGGAGTGGCCAATGACGCGGCGGCCGGCGCCACCACCGGGGTTCTGGCTGCGGGTGCCGATGAGGTGTCCACGGCGGTCGCCGCGCTGTTCTCCGGCCATGCCCGCGACTATCAGACTCTCAGTGCTCAGGTGGCGGCGTTTCATCAGCAGTTCGTGCAGACGCTCACCGCTGCCGGGGCCGCCTACGCGGCCGCCGAGGCGGCCAACGCCTCCCCACTACAGGCCGTCGAGCAGCAGATTCTGGGGTGGATCAACGCACCCACCATGGCGTTGTTGGGGCGTCCCCTGATCGGCGATGGGGCCAACGCGACGGCGCCCGGGCAGGCAGGTGGGGCCGGCGGGTTGTTGTTCGGCAACGGCGGCAGCGGCGGACCCGGCGGTGCCGGCGGTGACGCCGGACTGATCGGCAACGGCGGTAACGGCGGCAGCGGGGCGGCCCTCGGCATGTTCGGCGGCAAGGGCGGCAATGGCGGGCTGCTGTACGGCAATGGCGGTGCTGGCGGTGCGAGCGGTACCGCGTTGGCCGGGCCGGGCTTGGCGGGCGGTGCGGGCGGGCACGCCGGCGGACTGTTCGGCAACGGCGGCTCCGGGGGTGCCGCCGGGGACGCGGGGGCCAACAGCCCCAACGCGGACGGTGGGGCGGGCGGTGCGGGTGGTCGCGGCGGGTGGCTGTTCGGCGACGGTGGGGCCGGTGGTGCTGGCGGCGGTGGCGGAGGCGGCTTTCCCACCGGCGCCGGTGGGGCTGGGGGTGCCGGTGGAAACGGCGGGTGGCTGTCGGGCAGCGGTGGGTTCGGCGGCGCTGGCGGTGCCGGCGGGACCGGCGGCGTCGGTGGCCCCGGTGGGGCTGGCGGGACCGGCGGTCACAGTGGGTGGTTGTTCGGCAATGGCGGTGCCGGCGGTGCTGGCGGGTTCACCACCACCGGCAACGATGGGGGCCTCGGCGGTGCCGGCGGTGACGCGGGGTTGATCGGGGCCGGTGGGGCGGGCGGGGCCGGCGGCAACGCCACCGCCAACTTTGCCGGTGGTGACGGCGGCACTGGCGGGGTTGGCGGTCGGGGCGGCTGGCTGTTCGGGGACGGCGGCACGGGCGGGGCCGGCGGGTTCGCCACCCTGGCCAGCAGCGGTGGCCATGGCGGCGCGGGCGGCGCCGGCGGGCTGATCGGGACCGGCGGGGCCGGCGGGGCCGGCGGAACCGGCGGCTTGCTATTCCCCGCCACCACGGGCGGCACCGGCGGGACCGGTGGGGTCGGCGGGACCGGCGGGTGGCTGTTCGGCGCCGGTGGGGCCGGTGGAACCGGCGGGGCCGGCGGCGCCACCGCCTTCAATACCACGGATCTCACCGCCGGGGCAGGTGGCGCCGGTGGCGCCGGCGGTGCCGCCGGGCTGATCGGCAACGGCGGGGCGGCTGGCGGCGGTGGCGCCGGCGGGGAGGCTGCCGCCGCAACCGCGACCGGTGGGGCCGGTGGGCTCGGCGGTACTGGCGGAGTTGGCGGGTCACTGATCGGAGCCGGTGGTGCCGGCGGGACCGGCGGGGCCGGCGGGATCGGCACCGGCATAGTAGCCGCTGTAGGTGGTGACGGCGGTGGCGGTGGTGCCGGCGGTAACGCCAGGCTGATCGGCGTCGGCGGCGCGGGTGGGACCGGCGGGTCCGGCGGTATCGGCGGCGGCCTCACAGCCGCTGTAGGTGGTGACGGCGGCGGCGGTGGCATCGGCGGTAACGCCGCGCTGATCGGCGAGGGCGGCGCGGGTGGGGCCGGTGGGATGGGCGGCACGGGCACCGACCCGGGTGACGGCGGTGACGGTGGCGCGGGCGGCAGCGGCGGATCCCTATTCGGCAGCCCCGGTGGTCGAGGCCCGGATGGCTGAGCTCGTGCCGAACCCTATTGCCGTGGCAGGGCTTGCTCACCCGTGTCCGAGCGTCCAAAATGCGGGGACCCAACGTGAAACGGGCCTCACATGAACCGCACGCAGCGCCTCACCGTCGGAGCCTCAGGCCTTGGCCTGTTCATGGTGTTCTTGGACCTCCTGATTGTGAACGTGGGGCTGCCGGACATCCAGCACCGCTTTGCGGTCGGCGAGGATGGGCTGCAATGGGTGGTGGCGGCCTACAGCCTCGGGATGGCGGTCGTCATCATGTCGGCGGCGACACTCGCCGACCGCTACGGCCGTCGCCGCTGGTACTTGACGGGTATTTCCTTGTTCATCGCGGGATCCATCGCCTGCGGTCTGTCACCGTCCATCGCGATGCTTACCGCCGCTCGGGGCGTGCAGGGTTTGGGCGCGGCCATCGTCAGCGTGACGTCACTCGCGCTGGTCAGCGCGGCTTTTCCGGAGCCGAAGCAAAAGGCGCGGGCAATCGGAATATGGACCGCCATTGCCAGTGTCGGCACCGCGGCGGGTCCGACGCTCGGCGGTCTGCTGGTCGACCGGTGGGGGTGGCGCAGCATCTTCTATGTCAACGTGCCAATGGGGGTGCTGGTCGTGCTGCTGACCGTGGGCTTCGTGACGGAGTCCCGCAACGAGCGGGCACGGCGTCTCGACCTGGCGGGGCAGACACTGTTCATCGTTGTGATGGGGGCCTTCGTGTACGCGATCATCGAAGGTCCCCAAGTCGGCTGGACGTCGCCGCCGATCCTCGTGTTGCTGGCCACGGCTGTGGTTGGTGGTGCCCTCTTCGTCGGGCACGAACTTCGATCACCCGACCCGATGATGGATCTGCGGCTGTTCCGCGACAGCACATACGCACTGTCCATCGCGACCATCTGCACGGTCTTCTTCGCCGTCCACGGGATGCTGCTGCTCACCACGCAGTTTCTGCAGAACGTGCGGGCCTATACCCCGACAGCGACCGGCCTGATGATCTTTCCGTTCAGTGCGGCCGTGGTCCTGGTGTCTCCGCTGGTGGGGAATCTCGTTGGGCGCATCGGCGCGCGGGTGCTCATCCTCGCCGGGTTGAGCGCGCTGATGATGGGGTTGCTGACGCTGATCGCCAGCGAGCACCGCAGCTGGAGCTTGGTCCTGATCGGGCTGGGCCTGTGCGGGGTTGGCGTTGCGTTGTGCCTAACACCTGTCACGACCGTTGCGATGACCGCGGTTCCGGTGGAGCGTGCCGGGATGGCTTCGGGCATCATGAGCGCCCAACGGGCGATCGGCTCAACGGTGGGATTCGCGGTCTTGGGCTCCGTGCTCGCCGCCTGGTTGTCCGTCTCCCTTGAGTCCGAGCTGGAGTCCGCGGTGCCCGACCCGGTCCGGCGGCACACCATTGCCGAGGCGATCATCGACCATGCGAATCCACGAGCCCATGTCGGCGGGATGGTGCCGCGGCGACCGATCGCGCGCCACAACCCGGTCGAGATCGCCGAAGAGGTCTTCATCGACGGCATCCGGGTGGCGTTTCTCATCGCCACCGCGTCACTCGCCGTGGCGTTTCTCGCGGGCTGGCGCTGGTTTCGGCCTGGTGTCGGCGATCCCGCGGCGGGAGAGTCCGCAGAAAAGCTAGGCCGCCGAAAAGGTGTCGCGCCCGCCTACGCGTCTTCGCCGTCCTCGCCGCCGGGCAGGGCGCCGTTACCACCCTCGTCACCGTCCCCGCAGTGAAGGCAACCGGTGCCGCCGCTGGCACCGATCGAGCCGCCCGCGGCGCCGAGACCGCGAGCATCCCCGTGGCCGCCGCCATAGCTGGTAGAGGAGCCGCCGCCGCGCCAGGCTAGTAGCCGAGTTCCTCTTGAGGGTCCGCGATCGAACGTCGACGCGCTCGCCGCTGCGGGGTGCAACCCTCGGGCAGTCCGGAGCTGGCCTATAACCTCATGCGTATGGCAGTAGGGGCAGCAGTCAAGCAGTCGCTTGAGCAATGGGATCGGAAAATCTGGGACGTGGCGATGCTTCATGCGTGCACCGCCGTTGACGACACGGGCAGGAAGCGCTATCCGACGGTCGGCGTCGGCGCACGATTCCGCAAAGTAGTCAGAGATTCACTCGATATCTACGGCGTGATGGCCACGCCCGGCGTCGACCTCGAAGCAACTCGATTCCCCGTTGCGGTGAGATCGGACTTGGTGCCGGAAAAGCGGCCCGATATCGCGGATGTGTTGTACGGGGTTCACCGGTGGCTGCACGGCCACGGCGACGAATCCGCGGTGGCCTTCGAAATTAGCCCGTACGTGAATGCCACTGCGGCACTTCGCATTGCCAATGACGGCAAGGTTCAGCTGCCAAAGTCGGCGATACTGGGTCTCTTGGCGGTTGCGGTGTTTGCGCCGGAGAACAAGGGGGAGACCATTCCCCCCGATTATCAGCTCAGCTGGTTTGACCACGTGTTCTTCATCAGCGTGTGGTGGGGGTGGCAAGACCATTTCCGCGAGATCGTCAACGTCGATCGGTCATCGCTGGTCACCCTCGACTACGGCGACTCGTGGAACCAGTGGGCGCCAGTTGGATGATGCTGATGGGTCGTCGCCGCTGCGGCCCGAGTCGCTAGCTGCGTCGCCCTCGTCGGGGGTGCGAGTGGGGGTCTGAGATCGTCGACGCCGCTGCCGTCGCCGCGGCCACTTGGCCGAACGCGGAGGGCGGGGGCGCCAAAGTGCCGGGTCGCTCGGCAACCTCAGTGGCGCGTGCTGCGGCATTGACAACGATGGCCCGATCCCCTTCGTCGGTGAACGCACTCTGTGAGGTCCGGACAACCAGGGCGATTTGGGTCTGCACCGCGGCACGGCGTGCTGGGTCGACGCAATTCTGGGCAACCGCGCTGAGCAGCTGCAGTAACGCAGTCTGCACCAGCGGTTCCCGCGTGCCGTACCGGCGGATTTGCGCACACCCGACGTGGAGGAGGGCAGCAAAGCCGGGGTAGGGAAGCCAGACGAGGAGCGCCCCGGAGCTATCGCGGCGAACCTCGTCGGGCAACGCCCTCGACGCCAGCACCGACTCGACGGCTGACAGGTGGTGCACGACTTGAATCGCCGTGTAGGGGTCGTTGACGGCCGGTGATAGTGCCCTCAGCGCTATATCGACCAGCTGTCGTAATCCGAAGCGGACGTCCTGTTGGAGGGTGCGTTCGAACCCAATGTGCGCGTGCTGCAAGCAGCGCTGCGGAAACTCGGCCTCTGGTGGCCGCGGCGGCGTGCCCCTGCGCCAGCACCAGCCGAGGAGGCCGCCTGCGGTGACGTAATCGCCAACGAAGGTGACCAGCAGCACCGAGTGTCCGCCGGCTGCGGCCAGTGCGGCGATGTCGTCGATGTCGACCGTTTGGAGGTAGCCGGATTTCGGGGCCACCAGCGGCACTGCCTCGGCGGGTGGGTAGGGCGGCGTTTCCCCCGTTGCATCCGCGGTGTCCAGGTCCGGAAACATTCGATCAATCAGGCCCAGTGTGCGGTGGCGCACTTTGTCCATGATCGTGTCAATTTGCAGGGAGTGCATGAGGTGGTGCAGGAAGTAGATCAGCGCGGCGATGCTGACGAATGCCAGGGCGAGCGACCCGGTGACGGCGATCTTGGGAACGAACGCCTCCCCGTCGACGTGCTGGCCGACGGTGTGCAGGCCACCGGTGCTGTAGGCAAAGGTGCACGCAAAAATCGCCAGCACCACCTGGTTGGGCATATCGCGCAGGAAGGTTCGCAACAACCGCACCGAGAATTGGCTCGAGGCGATTTGCAGCGACAGGACCGTCAGCGAGAAGACGATGCCGATAGTGGTGACCATTGTGGCTGATACCACGATCAACACTCCGCGGGCGTCGCCGGCAGTCCCCTGAAACATTAAGTTGTCCACCAGGGAGTCGGTCTTCACCGGGATTATCGACAGGATCGCCCCGGCACCCAGGCCGAAGGCAACGCCCATTGTCGGTAGCACCCACACCGCGCCCTGCAAGTAGTCCAGGATGGCTTTGCGGCGGCTTAGTACGTTGGTTGCGCTCACGAATTAAGAATGCACCCGTTGCGTGCTTTGGGCGGAAAATTTGCATCAGTGGCATGCGTGGGTGGCATGCGTCGGTGGTATGCGCCGGTGGCAGGGAAAAAGCGCGACCCGAGGTTGAAAAGGCGAATGCGGGGATCCGTGTGAGGATCCCCGCATACCGATGGTCGACGCTAGCTCGAGGTCACGTACTCCGGGCAGTAGGCCGACGCGGCATCAACAGCGAATGTTTTGGCGCCCTTGCGGCTCAGGCCGGTCGCTTTGGCCACCGCTGCGATGACGGCCTTGCTCGAGTGGCCCTCGTCGAGGGCGTTGCACACGGCGTGCGCGTCACTGATGGCGCGCGCTCTGCTCGGCGGTGTGATCCCGTCGGCATGCAGCAGGGCCATGAACGCGTCATCGACAGCGGTTGCACTGGCGGTCGCGGCGAAGCCCAGGGAGGCCAAGCCAAGAGCGGCGGCGGTGAGAGTAGTCCCAGCCAGCGAGGTGGCGAAACGGCGAGTGAACATTGTGGATCTCCTGTGCTGATCTGATTGGTGGTGGCGCTTTTGCGTGATTTCAGAATCAGCTCCGGGCCTTTATGGATCCTCTATAGATTCTTGGCGACATTGAGACATCAGTGCGCGCGCAGGGGCAATTTCACGGCGGCGCGACGATGTTTGCCGACGGCACGCTGATGCGGGGACCCGTTTCGGGGTCCCCGCAGCGTGGTTGTGGGAGCTAGCTCGAGGTCACGTACTCCGGGCAGTAGGCCGACGCGGCGTCGACAGAGAACGTCTTGGCGCCCTTACGGCTCAGGCCGGTCGCTTTGGCGACCGCGCTGATGACTGCCTTGCTGGAGTGGCCCTCATCGAGAGCGTCGCAGACGGCGTGTGCATAGCTGATGGCACGCGCCGCGCTCGGCGGGGTGATGCCGTCCTCTTCCAGCTGTGCGAGGAACGCATCATCGACGCTGCCTGCGTTGGCGGCCCCGGCGAAGCCGAGACTGGCCAGGCCGAGAGCGGCGGCGGTGAGGGTGGTGCCGGCAACCGAGGTGGCGAAGCGACGGGTGAACATTGTGGGTCTCCTGTGCTGATGTGATTGGTGGTTGCGCTGTTTTGCGTGACCTCAGAATCAGCTCCGGCCCTTTATGGATCCTCTATAGATTCTTGGCGAGATGGAGACGGCGCCCGGCAACGGGCATATCCGCGGGCTAACGGAGCATGGAGAAGAGGGACGGCCAAGTGGTAACTGCGTGGGCGAACAGCCGTGTTAGATGGAGAAACCCATGAGCAAGTCCTCGATGCGATTCCAGCCGAACACCGCACCCTGATCGTGGAAGAACTGGAGCGTCGTGACTCCGCCTTTCTTGCCGAGCTTCTTAGCTCACAGAAGCCGACCAATGAGCAGAGCGACCGTGTTGTGGATCTGCTTTCTGATGCGTTGATGAAGACCTTTGGGCCAGAATGGGCTCCGAATGAGTATGGATTGGCGGTTGAGCGTGCGATTGACGCTTACCTGGAAGTCTGGCCGATCTATCGATCAGATCCTTCCGGCAGCTGAAAGGTGAAAGTCTGTTTTCTCCGATCCCGCGTGGTAGCCCTCCACATACCCGGACCGCTAGGGGTGTCGACATCGGCCCAGTCGCTGATGGCTGTGATGTCTGAGGGCAGCGCAATGTCGTTCTGAGGTCTAGGAGTAGCGGTGCCGCCTGGTGCGGGCTCCATGGTGAATTCCCGAGCCCTAAGGACGCGCCCAATCGGCCTCGTCGTGCGAAGCTTGTGCGGATTCAGAATCAGCGCTGGTCAGATAGCGCCTCCAGAGCCAGCAACAAAGCTGTGCCCCCGGCAGGATTCGAACCTGCGGCCTTCTGCTCCGGAGGCAGACGCTCTATCCCCTGAGCTACGGGGGCGCACCGACAACCTGCTGCGCCGTAGGGCATAAACAAGCCCAGCCAGAGTAACGCATGCCAGCAGATCCATGGTCACTGGAATGGATTCGGGGCGTAGGCACCCCAGCCCATAGGATGGACGTTCGTGACCCCCGCCGACCTGGCTGAGCTGCTCAAAACCACCGCCAATGCGGTGCTTGCCGAGCGTGGCCTCGACGTGTCTGCGTTGCCGCAGACCGTGGCGGTGGAGCGGCCGCGGCTCCCCGAGCACGGCGATTATGCCAGCAATCTGGCGCTGCAGCTCGGCAAGAAGGTCGGCACGAACCCGCGTGAGCTGGCTGGATGGCTCGCCGATGCGCTCGCGGAGGCCGACGGCATTGCCACCGCAGAGGTGGCCGGCCCGGGTTTTATCAACCTGCGGCTACAGGCGTCGGCGCAGGCCAAGATTGTCAATGCGGTCATTGACGCGGGCGCGGACTTCGGTAGCTCCGACGCACTGGCCGGCTGCAACGTCAACCTGGAATTCGTCTCGGCCAACCCCACCGGGCCGATTCACATCGGTGGTACCCGCTGGGCCGCGGTCGGCGACGCACTGGGCCGCCTGCTGTCGACGCAGGGTGCCGACGTGGTGCGCGAGTACTACTTCAACGACCATGGCGCCCAGATCGACCGCTTTGTCACCTCGCTGATCGCTGCGGCCGAGGGTCGACCCGCCCCGGCCGACGGCTACGCGGGCAGTTACATCGCCGACATCGCCGCGCAGGTTCTGCACAAGGCTCCCGACGCGTTGACCCTGCCCGAGACGGGGTTACGCGAGACCTTCCGCGAAATCGGCGTCGACCTGATGTTCACTCACATCAAAGAGTCCCTGCACGAATTCGGCACCGACTTCGACGTGTACACGCATGAGGACTCGATGCACACGAGTGGCCGGGTCGATGAAGCCATCGCTCGGCTGCGAGAGACTGGCAACATCTACGAGAAGGACGGCGCAACGTGGTTGCGCACCAGCGCGTTTGGTGACGATAAAGACCGCGTCGTGATCAAGAGTGACGGTAAGCCTGCCTATATCGCGGGTGATCTCGCCTACTACCTGGACAAGCGTCAACGCGGTTTCGACCTCTGCATCTACATGTTGGGCGCCGACCATCACGGATACATTGCCCGGCTCAAGGCCGCTGCCGCGGCGTTCGGTGACGATCCGGCGGCCGTCGAGGTTCTCATCGGGCAGATGGTCAACCTGGTCCGCGACGGCCAGCCGGTTCGGATGAGCAAGCGGGCGGGTACGGTGCTCACGCTGGATGACCTGGTAGAGGCGATCGGTGTTGATGCGGCGCGGTACAGTCTGATCCGGTCCTCGGTGGACACCGCGATCGACATCGACCTGGCGCTGTGGTCGTCGGCGTCGAATGAAAACCCGGTTTACTATGTGCAATACGCGCATGCCCGGCTTTCGGCGCTGGCCCGCAACGCCGCCGAACTCGGGTTGATCCCCGAGACTACGCAACTTGAGCTGCTCAGCCACGACAAGGAAGGTGCGCTGCTGCGCACCATCGGCGAATTCCCCCGAGTGCTCAAAACGGCCGCGTCCCTGCGCGAACCACACCGGGTATGCCGGTACCTGGAAGATCTTGCTGGCGACTACCATCGGTTCTACGATTCATGCCGGGTGCTGCCCCAAGGGGACGAGCAACCTACCGCCTTGCACACCGCCCGCCTCGCTCTGTGTGAGGCCACCCGCCAAGTCCTCGCCAACGGTTTGGCAATCCTTGCCGTCAGCGCCCCGGAGCGAATGTGAACGCCCATCCTGCCGGCCCCCGGCACGCCGAAGAGCCTCGCCTGGGTACGAGTCCGCCGCGCCCGCAGTCGGCCGACGAGTTGTTGTGGCTGGCGCCGAATGTGTGGCCGCGCAACACTACTCGAGATGCGACGGGGGTAGCCGGCATTGCCGGGGTCGCACTAACGCACCTCGCTCGGGAGTACGGGACTCCGTTGTTCGTCATCGACGAAGACGATTTTCGCTGGCGCTGCCGAGAGACTGCGGCGGCATTCGGCGGTGGCGCCAATGTGCATTACGCCGCTAAGGCATTCCTGTGTAGCGAAATAGCCCGTTGGATCGATGAAGAAGGTCTTTGTCTCGACGTGTGCAGTGGCGGTGAGTTGGCGGTTGCGCTGCACGCGAATTTCCCGCCGGATCGGATCACGCTCCACGGCAACAATAAATCAGTCGAGGAATTGACGGCGGCGGTCAAGGCCGGCGTCGGCCACGTCGTCGTCGATTCGATGACCGAAATCGAGCGACTGGATCGGATCGCCGGCGACGCGGGGATCGTCCAGGATGTCCTGGTGCGGCTGACCGTCGGTGTGGAAGCGCATACCCACGAGTTCATTTCCACCGCGCACGAAGACCAGAAGTTCGGACTGTCGGTGGCCAGCGGCGCCGCTATGGCCGCGGTTGCGCGGGTGTTCGCCACCGATAGTCTGCGCCTGGTCGGGTTGCACAGCCATATCGGTTCGCAGATCTTCGACGTTGCGGGTTTCGAAATCGCCGCGCACCGTGTCATTGGCCTGCTGCGTGCGATATTCGACCAACTCGGTCCGGACAAGGCCGCCCAGATCTCGACTGTCGATCTTGGTGGCGGCCTGGGCATCTCGTATCAGGCCGACGATGATCCACCGCCGATAGACGAGCTGGCCGCCAGGTTGAGCACGATCGTCAGCGACGAATCGAACGCGGTGGGCCTGCCGGCCCCCAAGCTGGTGGTCGAGCCTGGACGCGCGATCGTCGGACCCGGCACCGTCACGCTCTATGAAGTCGGCACGGTCAAGGATGTCGATGTGAGCTCCACCGCGACCCGGCGCTACGTCAGCGTCGATGGCGGCATGAGTGACAACATCCGCACCGCGCTCTATGACGCCCAGTATGACGTGCGGTTGGTCTCCCGAGTCAGCGATGCGCCCGCGGTGCGGGCTCGTGTCGTTGGAAAGCATTGTGAAAGCGGAGATATCGTCGTACGCGATGCGTGGGTGCCTGACGACCTCGGTCCGGGCGACCTGGTAGCGGTGGCGGCTACCGGCGCCTACTGCTACTCGCTGTCAAGCCGTTACAACATGGTCGGCCGGCCCGCTGTGGTCGCGGTGCGCGCTGGCGAGGCGCGCCTGCTGCTGCGGCGGGAGACGGTCGACGACCTGCTGAGTCTGGAAGTGAGGTGACCCGTGTCGGGTGACGAAAAGCCGGTCGGCATTGCCGTGCTCGGATTGGGCAACGTCGGAAGCGAAGTTGTCCGCATCATTGAGGACAGCGCCGACGATCTCGCTGCCCGCGTCGGTGCCCCGCTGGCACTACGCGGCATCGGAGTGCGCCGGGTGGCCGCGGACCGAGGTGTGCCGATCGAATTGCTGACCGACAACATCGAAGAACTCGTATCCCGCGAGGATGTGGACATCGTCGTCGAGCTGATGGGGCCGGTAGAACCGTCGCGCAAGGCGATCCTGTCTGCCCTCGAGCGTGGCAAGTCTGTCGTTACGGCGAACAAGGCACTGTTGGCCACGTCCACGGGAGAATTGTCACAGGCCGCCGAAAGCGCGCATGTCGACTTGTATTTCGAGGCCGCGGTGGCCGGTGCTATCCCCGTGATCCGGCCGCTCACGCAGTCGCTGGCCGGCGATACGGTGCGACGGGTGGCCGGGATTGTCAATGGCACGACCAACTACATCCTCTCCGAAATGGACAGCACCGGTGCCGACTACGGCAAGGCGTTGGCCGATGCCAGCGCGCTGGGCTATGCCGAAGCCGATCCCACCGCGGACGTCGAAGGCTATGACGCCGCGGCCAAGGCGGCGATTCTGGCGTCCATTGCCTTCCACACCCGGGTGACTGCCGACGACGTTTATCGCGAGGGCATCACCAAGATCACGCCGGCCGACTTCGAGTCGGCGCGTGCGTTGGGTTGCACCATCAAGCTGTTGTCGATCTGCGAGCGAATCACCACCGACGCCGGTCAGCAACGGGTTTCGGCTCGGGTCTATCCGGCGCTGGTTCCCCTGACGCATCCGCTTGCCTCGGTCAACGGTGCCTTCAACGCCGTGGTGGTCGAGGCCGAGGCCGCCGGGCGACTGATGTTCTATGGCCAGGGCGCCGGTGGCGCGCCGACCGCGTCGGCAGTGACCGGCGACTTGGTGATGGCCGCCCGCAACCGAGTCCTCGGCAGCCGCGCTCCTCGCGAGTCGAAATACGCCAAACTTCCGGCGGCGCCAATGGGTTTGATTGCCACGCGCTACTACGTCAGCATGAATGTTGCCGACAAGCCGGGTGTGTTGTCCGCGGTAGCGGCGGAGTTCGCGACACGTGCGGTGAGCATCGCCGAAGTGCGCCAGGAAGGTGTGGTGGGCGAGGGGGGGCACCGCGTGGGAGCCCGAATCGTGGTGCTGACTCACCTCGCCACCGACGCCGCGCTCTCGGAAACCGTTGACGCGCTCGTCCACCTGGACGTGGTTGAGGCTGTGACCAGCGTCCTGCGACTCGAAGGAACCGGCGAGTGACCGCTCCGCAAACTGCCACTCATCAGCCCTGGCCGGGAGTGATCGCGGCATACCGCGATCGGCTGCCCGTGGGCCCCGATTGGAGCCCGGTAACCCTGCTGGAGGGTGGCACCCCGCTGATCGCGGCGACCCGAATCTCCAAGAAGACGGGGTGCACGATCTACCTCAAAGTCGAGGGGCTCAACCCCACCGGTTCGTTCAAGGACCGTGGCATGACCATGGCGGTCACCGATGCGCTGGCCCGGGGTCAACAGGCGGTGCTGTGCGCGTCGACCGGAAACACCTCGGCGTCGGCGGCGGCATACGCGGCTCGGGCCGGCATCACCTGCGCGGTGCTGATACCGCAGGGAAAGATCGCGATGGGCAAGCTGGCGCAGGCGGTCATGCACGGCGCCAAGATCATCCAGATTGACGGCAACTTTGACGACTGCCTGGAACTTGCCCGCAAGATGGCCGCCGACTTCCCGACAATCTCGTTGGTCAACTCGGTCAACCCCGTGCGTATCGAGGGCCAGAAGACAGCGGCGTTCGAGATCGTGGATGTGCTGGGCACCGCGCCCGATGTGCACGCTCTCCCAGTGGGCAATGCGGGCAATATCACCGCGTATTGGAAGGGCTACACCGAGTATCAGCAGCACGGAGTGATCGACAAACTGCCCCGCATGCTGGGCACCCAGGCCGCGGGGGCGGCGCCACTGGTTCTCGGTGAACCTGTCAGCCACCCGGAGACGATCGCGACCGCGATCCGTATCGGCTCGCCAGCGTCGTGGACCTCGGCCGTCGAGGCCAAGCAGCAGTCCAAGGGCCGCTTCTTGGCTGCCACGGATGAGGAAATCCTGGCCGCATATCACCTGGTGGCCCAGGCAGAGGGCGTCTTTGTCGAGCCCGCTTCCGCCGCCAGTATCGCCGGTCTACTCAAGGCCATCGATGACGGCTGGGTGGCGCGCGGTTCGTCGGTGGTGTGCACCGTGACCGGCAACGGTCTCAAGGATCCCGACACTGCATTGAAAGACATGCCGAGTGTGTCTCCGCTGCCGGTCGACCCGGCGGCCGTGATCGAGAATCTGGGACTGGCCTAGTGGGCGCGTCGGGTCGCCACCGGGTGGATCCCGTGGCGATCGATAGCGCTGCGGGACCGGGCGCGTCGGACAGTCGGCTGCTGCCCGCCGGGCTGATGGCAAGCGCCGTGGTGGCGGCGTCGAGCGCGAATCTCGGCCCCGGTTTCGACAGCATCGGCTTGGCTCTGGGTCTCTATGACGAGACCACTGTCGAGACAACAGAATCCGGTTTGGTGGTGGCCGTCGAGGGTGAGGGCGCCGACCACGTTCCGCTGGGACCGGATCACCTGGTAGTGCGCGCCATCCAGTATGGGCTGCAGGCCGTGGGGGTCAGTGCTCCCGGCCTGGTGGTTCGCTGCCGCAACGCCATTCCGCATTCTCGTGGGCTCGGTTCTTCCGCGGCGGCCGTGGTGGGTGGCCTTGCAGCTGTCAATGGTCTTGTTGCACAAACGGATTCGAAGCCACTCGACGAGGCCCAGCTGATCCAGCTGTCCTCGGAGTTCGAAGGTCATCCCGACAACGCGGCGGCTGCCGTACTGGGCGGAGCCGTGGTTTCGTGGACCGACCGCAGGGGTGATCGGTGTGATTATTCGGCGGTACCGCTGCGGATCCATCCCAATATCCACCTCTTTTCGGCGATTCCCGAAGCGCGATCATCAACCGCGGAGACCCGGGTGCTATTGCCGGCGCAGGTCAGCCACGACGCCGCGCGGTTCAACGTCAGCCGGGCTGCATTACTCGTGGTGGCACTCACCGAACGGCCCGATTTGCTGGTGGCGGCCACCGAAGACGTCTTGCATCAGGCTCAACGTGCACCGGCCATGCCGGCTTCAGCAGAGTATCTGCGCCTGCTGCGGCGCCACAATGTGGCGGCAACGCTATCGGGTGCTGGCCCTTCGCTGATCGCGCTGACGACTGAGCCGCAGTTGCCGGCCGACGCGATGGCCTACGGTGCCGCAACCGGATTCACCATCACTGAGATGACCGTGGGCGATCGAGTTCGCTGGAGCTCGGGCGTCACGGCTCGCGGGTGAACCGCCACGTTGCGTGAGCTTGCTTGCTTCCGGCCAGGAAGGGGGCTATCCTCGGAGCCGTCCAGCAATCGCAGCATCTGCATCCGACTGCCTAGCCGCTCGGACAACTACCAATCCTTCTTGTGGACGAGGCTTGCCATATTCGCCGCCGATGCTGGCGATCACCGCTGCAGAGTCGATGATTGGGCGCTCGGCAACTCGCTGATCGCTCCGCTGAATGCAGAAAACCCCGTGTGACGTGATCAGCGGGGAAAGGAAAGGAAATCCGTGACCGATACGGACCTCATCACGGCTGGGGAAGGCACCGACGCCGATAAGCCGTCGGATTCTGTCGCCCCGGACACCTCGGACACCCCAGACGTCAAGACCAATGAGCCCGCCGGTTCGTTGGCAACGTTGGTGCTGCCCGAACTGCGCGCTCTGGCTAGCCAGGCCGGTGTCAAGGGCACATCGGGTATGCGCAAGAACGAGCTGATCGCCGCGCTCCAGGAGATCAGGGATCAGGCCAACGGCGCCGCGACCGGCGACCAGCCATCGCAGAGCGCGAGCCAAGAACAGCCGCAGGCCACTGCCGAGGCACCGGACGCCCAAAACAAACAGGACACCAAACAGGACAACAAGCAGGACAACAAGCAGGACACCAAACAGGAAGACGCCCAGAGCGAAGCACCGGGCCGAGACCGGCGCGGCGCCACTCGCGAATCGGGGTCGCCCTCCAGCGGCGCCACGCAACCGGAGCGCGAGGGCAAGGCCACCGACGGGACCGACAACCGGCAAGGGGCCAAACAGGACGCCAAGACCGACGAGCGCGGCGCCACCTCGGGTAGTGACCAAAGCGGTGACCAGCAAGGTTCGGGCGGGCAGCAGCCGCGCGACGACGACGGCGAAGGGCGCCAGGGCCGGCGGGGTCGCCGGTTCCGGGATCGCCGGCGCCGCGGCGAGCGGTCCGGTGACGGTGCCGATACGGAACTGCGCGAGGACGACGTCGTACAACCGGTAGCCGGCATTCTTGACGTTCTCGATAATTACGCGTTCGTCCGCACCTCCGGCTACCTCGCCGGCCCCCAGGATGTTTACGTGTCCATGAATATGGTGCGCAAGAACGGTTTGCGCCGCGGTGACGCCGTGACCGGCGCGGTTCGGGTTCCCCGGGAAGGCGAACAGCCCAACCAGCGCCAGAAGTTCAACCCGCTGGTGCGGCTGGACAGCATCAACGGTGGATCCGTCGAGGACGCGAAAAAGCGGCCTGAATTCGGCAAATTGACACCGCTGTATCCCAACCAGCGCCTTCGGCTGGAAACCACCACCGAGCGGCTGACCACGCGGGTCATCGACCTCATCATGCCGATCGGTAAGGGCCAGCGCGCGCTGATCGTCTCACCACCCAAGGCCGGAAAGACGACAATCCTGCAGGACATCGCCAACGCGATCACCAAGAACAACCCGGAATGCCACCTCATGGTCGTGCTCGTCGACGAGCGGCCCGAGGAGGTCACCGACATGCAGCGTTCGGTGAAAGGTGAAGTCATCGCCTCAACGTTCGACCGCCCCCCGTCCGACCACACGTCGGTCGCGGAGCTGGCCATTGAGCGCGCCAAGCGGCTCGTGGAGCAAGGCAAGGACGTCGTGGTTCTGCTCGACTCGATCACTCGACTGGGCCGTGCCTACAACAACGCCTCGCCGGCGTCGGGCCGGATCTTGTCCGGTGGTGTCGACTCCACCGCGCTGTACCCGCCCAAGCGGTTCCTTGGCGCCGCCCGCAATATCGAGGAAGGCGGATCACTGACCATCATCGCCACCGCGATGGTCGAAACCGGTTCCACCGGCGACACCGTGATCTTTGAGGAGTTCAAGGGCACCGGCAACGCCGAACTCAAGCTGGACCGCAAGATCGCCGAACGGCGAGTTTTCCCCGCGGTCGACGTGAACCCCTCGGGCACCCGCAAGGACGAACTTCTGCTGTCTCCCGACGAGTTCGCCATCGTGCACAAGCTTCGCCGGGTGCTCTCGGGTCTCGACTCTCATCAAGCCATTGACCTGCTGATGTCGCAGCTGCGCAAGACGAAGAACAACTACGAGTTCCTGGTGCAGGTGTCCAAGACGACGCCGGGGTCGATGGACAACGACTAGCTCGACGTTGAACTGACGTCACGCGGCGTGGCATCACCGCCACTGCAGTTGGCTCGGGTGGTCCTTGAGCTGCCGCGTCGCCGGGAATGCGCTCGCGCATCGCGCTGTTTGGGATGATGGTGGTTGACCTGGCATAATCGACGCTCGGCCAACCCGCAGGCGCAGGCCCGATCGCCACATCGAACACGGGACTCACATGGCCGCCAACGATCGAAGAGGACAGCATGAAATCGGATATTCATCCCGCATACGAGGAGACCACTGTGCTCTGCGGGTGCGGCAATACTTTCCAGACCCGCAGCACCAAGCCGGGCGGTCACATCCATGTCGAGGTTTGCTCACAATGCCACCCCTTCTACACGGGCAAGCAGAAGATCCTCGACAGCGGTGGCCGGGTGGCCCGTTTCGAACGTCGCTATGGCAAGCGCAAGGCCGCGGCTGACAAAGCCGCCGCCAGCCCGGACACCGCCGACAAGTAGCTCGCTTCCCGACGCCCGAACTGTGCACGAACGGCACAGGCCGGGCGTCGGTTCGCGTTTGGGGCAATCGGCTCGCCGGAAGTGAGGTGTGTGATGACGCAGCCGCTACAGACGATTGACGTGCTGCTGGCCGAACACGCCGAGTTAGAGGCAGCGCTGGCCGATCCCGAACTGCACAGCAAGCCGGACGAGGCCCGCAAGGTTGGGCGTCGGTTTGCCCGATTGGCGCCGATTATCGCCACCCATCGCAAGCTGGTGGCTGCGCGCGACGACCTGGAGGCCGGCCGTGAACTGGCAGCAGCCGATGCTTCTTTCGCCGAGGAAGTCGTTGAACTAGAAGCTGTCGTCGTCGAGCTGGACACTGCGCTGACCGACATGCTCGCACCGCGGGACCCACACGACGCCGACGACATCGTGCTTGAGGTCAAGTCCGGCGAGGGAGGCGAAGAATCCGCGTTGTTCGCCGCCGACCTCGCCCGGATGTACATCCGCTACGCCGAACGACATGGCTGGACAGTGACCGTGCTGGACGAAACCACCTCCGATCTGGGCGGCTACAAGGATGCGACGCTGGCTATCGCGAGCAAGGGCGACACCGCCGACGGGGTGTGGTCGCGAATGAAGTTTGAGGGTGGCGTACACCGGGTGCAGCGGGTCCCTGTGACGGAATCGCAAGGTCGCGTGCACACTTCGGCAGCGGGAGTGCTGGTATATCCAGAACCTGAAGAGGTTGGCGAGGTGGTGATTGACGAGTCGGAACTGCGCATCGACGTCTTCCGGTCGTCGGGGAAGGGCGGCCAAGGTGTCAATACGACCGACTCCGCGGTGCGCATCACCCACTTACCCACAGGAATCGTCGTGACCTGCCAAAACGAACGTTCACAACTGCAGAACAAGACGCGCGCGCTGCAGGTGTTGGCCGCGCGACTGCAGGCGATCGCCGAAGAGCAGGCGCTGGCCGACGCGTCCGCGGATCGGGCCAGCCAGATCCGCACCGTGGACCGCAGCGAACGGATTCGTACCTACAACTTTCCGGAAAACCGGATCACCGATCACCGAATCGGCTACAAGTCACACAATCTCGATCACGTTCTCCAAGGTGACCTGGACGCGCTCTTCGACGCCCTGACCGACGCCGACAAGCAGGCGCGGCTACAACAGCAACAATGATGACCCGGCTGCGGCAGACGATTGACGACGCGGCGGCGCTATTCGCCGAAGCGGGGATCGATTCCGCCCGCTGCGATGCCGAACTATTGGCCGCCCACGTCGCGGGCACCGACCGCGGTCGGCTGCGGATGTTGGAGCCGCCTGGTGACGAGTTCTTCGGCCGCTATCACGAGCTCGTCGCTGCGCGTGCGCAGCGGGTGCCGCTCCAGCATCTGACCGGGACCGTATCGTTCGGCCCGGTGGCCCTTCAGGTGGGCCCTGGAGTGTTCATACCGCGTCCGGAGACCGAGTCCATCGTGGCGTGGGCCGCTGGCCAGGCGATTGGCGCGCGACCCGTCATCGTCGACGTGTGCACCGGATCGGGTGCTTTAGCCGTCGCGCTAGCCCAGCACCGAGCCGAGCGTGGACTACAGGCCCGGATCTTGGGTATCGACGATTGCGAGTCGGCGCTCGATTACGCGCGCCGCAACGCTGAAGGCACCAACGTTGAGTTGCTGCGTGCTGACGTCACCACGCCGGGGCTGCTTCCTGAGCTCGACGGTCATGTCGACCTCGTAGTGTCCAACCCTCCTTACATCCCTGATGGTGCGGTTCTGGAACCAGAAGTAGCGCACCATGATCCGCATCATGCGTTGTTTGCCGGTCCCGATGGGATGACGGTGATATCCGCAGTCGTCGGTCTGGCCGGGCGCTGGCTGCGCCCCGGCGGTCGACTCGCGGTTGAACATGACGAGACCACGTCGTCGTTGACGATCGATGTGGTCAACCGCACAGAACTCTTCCACGACGTGCGTGCCCACGAGGATCTGGCCGGGCGGCCAAGGTTCGTCACCGCGCGCAGGAGGGGAAGGGCGAGCTCGTGGGAGGAGAGTGGCGCCACGGACCCGCGCCGCGACGATGCAGAATGACGCGATGAGGAGGAGCGGCGCTCTTGAGCGACATCTACGACTGTGCTGACCCTGACCAGCGCTCGCGCGGAATCGCTGCCGCGGTAGCTGCCCTGCAGGCGAGTCGCCTGGTCGTGATGCCGACCGACACGGTCTACGGGATCGGTGCCGACGCGTTCGACAGCGCCGCGGTGGCCGGTCTGTTGGCAGCCAAGGGGCGCGGGCGCGATATGCCGGTGGGTGTGTTGGTCGGCTCGTGGCACACGATTGAAGGTTTGGCCTTCTCGCTACCCGACGTCGCCCGCGAACTGGTGCGCGCGTTCTGGCCTGGCGCGCTCAGTCTGGTGGTCGCGCAGGCGCCGTCGTTGCAGTGGGACCTGGGCGATGCTCGGGGCACGGTCATGCTGCGGATGCCGTTGCACCCGGTCGCCATCGAGTTGTTACGCGAGGTAGGGCCCATGGCGGTATCCAGCGCGAACGTTTCCGGCCAGCCGCCGGCGGTCGACGCCGATGAGGCGCGTCGCCAGCTCGGTGATGTCGTTACGGTCTATCTTGACGCCGGTCCTGCGGCACAGCAGGCCGCTTCGACCATCGTCGACCTGACCGGAGCCGCGCCGCGAGTCCTGCGGCCGGGTCCGGTGAGCACCGAGCGAATCGCCGAGGTGCTCGGAGTGGATACGGCGAGTTTGCTCGGCTAGGTCGCGTACCGCCTGCTCGTGGCTGGCTCGGTGCCGGGGTCTCAGGTTGGTGCAGTACGGTTCCGTGGTGACCAGCGACCCGGCCAGCGATCTGGTTAGCCTTGCCGGTGGTTGGGTCGCCCTGTCGTATCGCGGAACCGGTGTCCCACTGCGTGAACTTGCGCTGGTCGGGCTGACCGCGGCGATCATCACCTACTTCGCGACCGGACCCGTGCGCGTGCTGGCTTCGCGTCTGGGCGCTGTCGCATATCCACGGGAACGGGATGTGCACGTGACGCCGACGCCGCGGATGGGCGGATTGGCGATGTATCTCGGCATTGTCGGTGCCGTTTTCCTTGCCTCTCAGCTTCCGGCTCTCACCCGTGGGTTTGTCTACTCCACGGGCATGCCCGCGGTTTTGGTGGCCGGTGCGGTGATCATGGGTATCGGTCTGATCGACGACCGGTGGGGTCTGGATGCCCTGACGAAGTTCGCCGGTCAGATCACCGCCGCCAGCGTGCTGGTCACCATGGGAGTCGCTTGGAGCGTTTTGTACATCCCGGTGGGCGGTGTGGGCACCATTGTGTTGGACCAGGCTTCGTCGATCCTGCTCACCTTGGCACTGACCGTGTCGATCGTGAACGCGATGAACTTCGTTGACGGACTCGACGGGCTGGCCGCTGGCCTGGGCCTGATCACGGCTTTGGCGATCTGCATGTTCTCCGTAGGGCTGCTTCGTGACCATGGTGGCGATGTGCTGTTCTATCCGCCGGCGGTGATTTCGGTCGTGCTCGCGGGGGCCTGCCTGGGCTTTCTGCCGCACAACTTTCACCGCGCCCGGATTTTCATGGGCGATTCCGGCTCGATGCTGATCGGCTTGATGCTGGCTGCCGCCTCCACCACTGCTGCCGGTCCGATTTCGCAGAACGCCTATGGCGCCCGGGATGTTTTCGTCTTGCTATCACCATTCCTGCTGGTGGTGGCGGTGATGTTCGTGCCGATGCTCGACCTGTTGCTGGCCATCGTGCGCCGCACCCGCGCCGGCCGTAGTGCGTTTAGCCCCGACAAGATGCACCTGCACCATCGGCTGCTGCAGATCGGTCATTCACATCGGCGAGTGGTGCTCATCATCTACCTGTGGGTCGGCATCGTCGCCTTTGGCGCCGCCGGGTCGATTTTCTTCGACCCGCGCCATACCGCGGCGGTGATGCTGGGCGCGATTGTGGTGGCCGGTGTCGCTACGTTGATCCCGCTGCTGCGTCGTAGCGACGACTATTACGACCCGGACTAGAGGGTGCTCCAACCCGAATGAGAGGGGTCTACGACGGGCAGTAGTAGTTGCGTCTACCGTGTGGTACGGTGCAGGTAGAACCCCGAAACAAACCTCGCGGGTTGCCGGCCCCCCGGCCCGTCGGAGCACATCCGAGCGTGCCGATTAACGACCGACGCCAAGGAGCTACCCCTTGGGTGATTGCAGTGCGGCGACTGCGATACGCTCTGCGGGCCACCGCTCTGCAAATCAGGTGGTGCAGGCTCCACCAACTCGGGATTGAGGTGCGGCAGTGACGACACCAGCGCAGGACGCGCCGTTGGTGTTTCCGTCCGTTGCGTTCCGTCCGGTTCGCCTTTTTGTCATCAGTGTTGCGTTGACTGCGGTGGCGATGGTGGCCGCCGGATTGTTAGGCCACCTGATGGTCGGGGTGTTCATCGGCGTCGGGTTGTTGCTGGGTCTGCTCAACGCCCTATTGGTCCGGCGTTCGGTGGAAGCCATCACCGCACAGGCGAATCCGCTGAAGAGGTCGATGGCTCTCAACTCGGCGTCTCGGCTTGCGATCATCACCATCGCCGGGTTGGTCATCGCCTTTGTCTTCCGACCCGCCGGGCTGGGCGTGCTCTTCGGGCTAGCCCTGTTCCAGGTGCTCTTGGTCGCGTCTACGGCGCTGCCGGTATGGCAGAAGTTGCGCTCCGGGGAATCGGTCGGTCAGCCGATCGGATCGGACCCGACGGAAGGAAGGAGCGCCAGCCATGACTGAGACGATCCTGGCCGCCCAAATCGAAGTGGGCGAGCACCATACGGCGACCTGGTTCGGTATGACCGTCAACACCGACACGGTGTTGTCGACGGCGATCGCCGGCGTGATCGTCATTGCGTTGGCCTTCTACCTGCGCGCCAAGGTCACCTCGACAGATGTGCCCGGCGGGGTGCAGTTGTTCTTCGAGGCGATCACCATCCAGATGCGCAACCAGGTCGAAGGCGCCATCGGGATGCGGATCGCGCCCTTCGTGTTGCCGCTTGCGGTGACCATCTTCGTGTTTATCCTGATTTCCAACTGGCTGTCGGTTCTACCGGTGCAATACACCGATAAACACGGGAACACCACCGAGTTGCTCAAACCCGCAGCGGCAGACATCAACTACGTCATGGCGCTGGCCCTGTTCGTCTTCGTCTGCTACCACCTTGCCGGAATTTGGCGCCGCGGCGTCATCGGACACCCGATCAAGCTCCTCAAGGGGCACGTAGCGTTCCTCGCTCCGATCAACCTGGTCGAAGAACTCGCCAAGCCGATCTCCTTGTCGCTCCGACTTTTTGGCAACATCTTCGCTGGCGGCATCCTGGTCGCGCTGATTGCGCTTTTCCCGCCTTACATCATGTGGGCGCCGAATGCGATTTGGAAGGCCTTCGATTTGTTCGTCGGCGCCATCCAGGCCTTTATTTTCGCGCTGCTGACAATCTTGTATTTCAGCCAGGCGATGGAGCTAGAAGAGGAACACCACTAACCGCTACCCAATCTGGTAGTCCGCTACCAGAGTTATCAAGGAGGATAAAGGAAATGGACCCGACTATCGCTGCCGGCGCCCTTATCGGCGGTGGACTGATCATGGCCGGTGGCGCCATCGGCGCCGGTGTCGGTGACGGCATCGCCGGCAACGCGCTAATCTCCGGGGTCGCCCGGCAACCCGAGGCGCAGGGGCGGCTGTTCACGCCGTTCTTCATTACCGTGGGCTTGGTTGAGGCGGCTTACTTCATCAACCTGGCCTTTATGGCGTTGTTCGTCTTTGCGACGCCAGTCTCGTAATTCGCTGTGACGGGTTGGAATGGCTGAAGTGAGCTCACTGGTTACTGTTCTGGCGGCTGGCCAGCCAGCACAGGCAGCAGAGGAAGGCGGGACAAACAACTTCCTCGTTCCCAACGGCACATTTTTCGTTGTGCTGGCGATCTTCCTGGTTGTGCTCGGCGTCATCGGTACGTTCGTCGTGCCGCCAATCCTGAGGGTGTTGCGTGAGCGTGACGCCATGGTCGACAAGACGCTTGCCGACACCAAGCAGGCAGCCGAGCAGTTTGCTGCTGCGCAGGCCGACTATGAAGAGGCCATGGCGGCGGCTCGCGTCCAGGCGTCGTCGTTCCGCGACAACGCCCGGTCAGAAGGTCGTCAGGTCGTCGACGAGGCGCGCGCCCACGCCGAGCAGCAGGTCGCATCGACGTTGCAAACGGCTAACGAACAATTGAAGCGGGAGAAGGACGCCGTGGAACTGGATCTGCGTGCCAACGTGGCCAGCGTGTCTGCCACGTTGGCGAGTCGAATTCTCGGCGTCCCCGTTAGCACCTCGGCCTCCACTTCAGCTGCGGCGAGGTAACCACCAATGTCGACTTTTCTCGGGCAGTTGGTCGGGTTCGCGGCCATCGTGTATTTGGTGTGGCGCTTCGTCGTGCCGTTGGTGCGGCGTCTGATGTCGGCTCGACAGGACACGGTGCGCCAGCAGTTGGCCGATTCGGCGGCGGCCGCCGATCGGCTGGCGGAGGCGAGCCAGGCACATTCCAAGGCGCTAGCGGACGCAAAGTCGGAGGCGCTGCGGGTGGTCGAGGAAGCCAAGGCCGACGCCGAGCGAATCACAGAGCAGCTGCAGGCCCAGGCCGATGTCGAAGCCGAGCGCATCAAAGTGCAGGGCGCACGCCAGGTCGAGCTGCTGCGCGCGCAGCTGACTCGTCGGTTGCGGCTGGAATTCGGCCACGAATCCGTGCGCCAAGCAAGGGAATTAGTGAGCAGTCACGTTGGGGACCCAGCGCGGCAGTCGGCCACGGTCGATCGCTTTCTGGATGAACTCGACGCGATGGCACCTGCCGCGGCGGAAGTGGAATACCCGCTGTTGACCAGGATGCGATCGGCCAGTCGCCGTGCGCTGGTGGACCTGGTGGCTCAGTTCGACACGTTCGCCAAGAGCCTGGACAATCTCGGTCTGTCCGCTCTTGCCGCCGACCTGACGTCGGTGGCGAGACTGTTGGGCCGCGAGGTTGTTGTCACCAGGTACCTGACGGTACCGGCCGAAGACGCCGCGCCGAGGGTCCGGTTGATTGAGCGGCTGGTGTCCGGCAGGGTCGGCGCCCCCACGCTCGATGTGCTGCGCGCGGCCGTATCGCAGCGGTGGTCGGCCAACTCCGACCTGATCGATGCCATTGAGCATGTGGCGCGTCGGGCGTTGTTGGAACTCGCTGAACGTGAGGGTCAGGTCGATGAGGTCGAGGAGCAGCTGTTCCGGTTCTCCCGGGTGCTGGATGCGCAGCCGCGGCTTGCCATCCTCTTGGGTGACTACTCTGTTGCGGCCGAAGGCCGAGTCCAGTTGCTGCGCAACGTGCTCGAGCGCGCCAGTAGCGGCGTCAACCCGATCGCGGTTGCGTTGCTGTCCCAGACCGTCGAGCTGTTGCGCGGTCAACCCGCCGAGGAGGCGGTGCTGTTCTTGGCCGAAGTCGCGGTGGCGCGCCGCGGCGAGGTCGTCGCGCAGGTCAGCGCGGCAGCGGAACTCAGCGCCGGCCAGCGCACCCGCCTGGTCGACGTGCTTCGCCGCATCTACGGTCACCCGGTGGCCGTGCAGCTGCGGATCGATCCCACGTTGCTCGGCGGGCTCTCGATTGCCGTCAGTGACGAGGTGATCGACGGTACGCTCTCGTCTCGTCTGGCTGCGGCCGAGGCGCAATTGCCCGACTGAACCTGAACTTAGTCAGCACAACCCGAAGTAGGAAGACGAAAAGCCATGGCCGAGTTGACAATTCCCGCCGACGCCATTCAGGGCGCGATCGAAGAGTACGTAAGTTCTTTCACCTCCGACACCAGCCGCGAAGAGGTCGGTACCGTCGTCGATGCCGGTGACGGCATCGCCCACGTTCAGGGTTTGCCATCGGTGATGACCCAAGAGCTGCTGGAGTTTCCGGGCGGAATACTTGGTGTCGCTCTCAACCTCGACGAGCACAGCGTCGGCGCGGTCATCCTGGGCAACTTCGAGAACATCGAGGAAGGCCAGCAGGTCAAGCGCACCGGCGATGTGTTGTCGGTTCCGGTTGGCGACGGGTTCATGGGACGGGTGGTCAATCCGCTCGGTCAACCGATCGATGGGCGTGGGGAGATCGAGGCCGAGGAGCGGCGCGCGCTCGAGATCCAGGCGCCGTCGGTGGTGCAACGTCAAGGTGTGAAAGAGCCGTTGCAGACCGGAATCAAGGCCATCGATGCGATGACCCCGATAGGCCGCGGCCAGCGTCAGCTGATCATCGGCGACCGCAAGACCGGTAAGACAGCCGTGTGCGTGGACACCATCCTCAACCAGCGTCAGAACTGGGAGACGGGGGATCCGCAAAAGCAGGTGCGGTGCGTGTACGTGGCGGTGGGGCAGAAGGGCACCACGATCGCCGCCGTTCGGCGCGCCCTGGAGGAGGGCGGGGCGATGGATTACACCACCATCGTCGCGGCCCCGGCCTCCGACTCCGCGGGTTTCAAATGGCTTGCGCCGTATACCGGCTCGGCAATCGCCCAGCACTGGATGTACAGCGGCAAGCACGTACTGATCGTGTTCGACGACCTGACCAAGCAGGCTGAGGCGTACCGCGCGATCTCACTGCTGCTGCGACGCCCGCCCGGCCGCGAGGCTTATCCCGGTGACGTGTTTTATTTGCACTCAAGGCTTTTGGAGCGATGTGCGAAACTGTCCGACGATCTTGGCGGCGGTTCGCTGACGGGTCTACCGATCATCGAGACGAAGGCCAACGACATCTCGGCCTACATCCCCACCAACGTCATCTCGATCACCGATGGGCAGTGCTTCCTGGAGACCGACCTGTTCAACCAGGGCGTGCGGCCGGCCATCAACGTTGGCGTGTCGGTGTCCCGAGTCGGCGGTGCGGCGCAGATCAAGGCAATGAAAGAGGTGGCAGGGAGTCTCCGTCTGGACCTGTCGCAGTACCGCGAGCTGGAAGCCTTTGCGGCCTTTGCCTCTGACCTGGACGCTACGTCCAAGGCGCAGCTGGAGCGCGGTGCGCGACTGGTCGAGCTGCTCAAGCAGCCACAGTTCCAGCCCATGCCGGTTGAGGAGCAAGTCGTCGCTATCTTCCTCGGTACCGCCGGCCACCTGGACTCGGTGCCCGTGGAGGATGTCAGGCGGTTTGAAACCGAACTGCTGGACCACATGCGGGCTTCTGAAGACGCGATCCTCACCGAGCTCCGCGAGAGCCAGAAGCTCACCGACGAAACCGCCGATTCGCTCACCGCTATCATCAACCGCTTCAAGAAGGGCTTCGCGGCCACTG
The DNA here is from genome assembly GCF_018278905.1 of Mycobacterium spongiae. Classification (NCBI taxonomy): domain Bacteria; kingdom Bacillati; phylum Actinomycetota; class Actinomycetes; order Mycobacteriales; family Mycobacteriaceae; genus Mycobacterium; species Mycobacterium spongiae. The sequence continues at coordinate 4,049,611 of NZ_CP046600.1, read as the reverse complement.
GCGGCGGCTCGGTGGTGCCCGACGAGCATGTCGAGGCGCTCGACGAGGAGAAGCTCGCGAAGGAAGCGGTGAAAGTCAAGAAGCCGGCCCCGAAGAAGAAGAAGTAGCGGGCATGGCCGCCACACTTCGCGAACTACGCGGGCGGATCCGCTCGGCGGGGTCGATCAAGAAGATCACCAAGGCCCAGGAGCTGATCGCGACGTCACGTATCGGCAGGGCCCAGGCGCGGCTTGGGTCCGCCCGGCCGTATGCCGTCGAGATCACCCGGATGCTCACCACGCTGGCCGCCGAAGCCGCGTTGGACCATCCGCTGCTCGTCGAGCGTCCCGAACCGAGGCGGGCCGGTGTGCTGGTCGTGTCGTCGGACCGCGGTTTGTGCGGCGCCTACAACGCGAGCATCTTCCGGCGCTCCGAGGAGCTGTTCTCCCTGCTGCGGGAGGAAGGAAAGACTCCGGTCCTGTATGTGGTAGGCCGCAAGGCGCTGAACTACTACACATTCCGCAACTGGGACATCACCGAGTCGTGGACGGGTTTTTCCGAGCAGCCCAAGTACGAAAACGCCGCGGAGATCGCGGCGAACCTGGTCGAGGCTTTCATGCTTGGCACCGACGAGAATTCGCTGTCTGACGCCGATCAGGGTGTCGACGAACTGCACATCGTCTACACCGAATTCAAATCGATGTTGTCGCAATCGGCGGAGGCCCACCGAATGGCCCCGATGGTGGTGGAGTACGTCGAAGAGGACCTTGGGCCGCGCACGCTCTATTCGTTCGAGCCGGACGCGACGACGCTGTTCGAGTCACTGCTGCCGCGGTACCTGACTACGCGTGTGTATGCGGCGCTACTGGAGTCCGCGGCCTCGGAGCTGGCGTCGCGTCAACGAGCGATGAAGTCGGCGACCGACAATGCGGACGACCTCATCAAGGCGCTGACGTTGATGGCAAACCGCGAGCGGCAGGCTCAGATCACCCAGGAGATTAGCGAAATCGTCGGTGGCGCAAACGCGCTCGCCGATGCCAGCTAGATGGCCCCACGAGGAAGCGAAAAGATATGACAGCAATGGCCGAAAAGACCGACAAGAGTGGAAGCGCCGAGACCAGCGGCCGGGTGGTGCGGGTCACCGGGCCGGTCGTTGACGTCGAGTTTCCCCGGGGTTCCATACCGGAGCTGTTCAACGCCCTGCACGCGAAGATCGATTTCGAGTCGTTGGCGAAAACCCTGACGTTGGAGGTGGCGCAGCACCTCGGTGACAATCTGGTGCGCACCATCTCGTTGCAGCCCACCGACGGCCTCGTGCGCGGCGTCGAGGTCACCGACACCGGTAACTCCATCTCCGTGCCGGTCGGTGAGGCAGTCAAAGGCCACGTGTTCAACGCGCTGGGAGATTGCCTCGACGAGCCTGGCTACGGGCAAGGGTTCGAGCACTGGTCGATCCACCGCAAGCCGCCGGCCTTCGAGGAGCTCGAGCCCCGGACCGAGATGCTCGAGACCGGTTTGAAGGTCGTTGATTTGCTGACTCCATATGTGCGAGGCGGCAAGATCGCCCTGTTCGGTGGTGCCGGTGTGGGCAAGACGGTGCTGATCCAGGAGATGATCAACCGCATCGCCCGCAACTTCGGCGGTACTTCGGTGTTCGCGGGCGTGGGGGAGCGAACCCGCGAGGGCAACGACCTGTGGGTCGAGCTTGCCGAGGCCAACGTGCTCAAGGACACCGCGCTGGTATTCGGCCAGATGGATGAGCCGCCCGGTACCCGTATGCGGGTGGCACTGTCGGCGCTGACGATGGCGGAGTGGTTCCGCGACGAGGCGGGCCAGGACGTGTTGCTGTTCATCGACAACATCTTCCGGTTCACCCAAGCAGGTTCCGAGGTGTCGACGCTGCTCGGCAGGATGCCGTCGGCGGTGGGTTATCAGCCCACCCTGGCCGACGAGATGGGCGAACTGCAGGAACGCATCACGTCCACGCGCGGACGCTCGATTACGTCGATGCAAGCGGTCTATGTGCCCGCCGACGACTACACCGACCCCGCTCCAGCGACGACATTCGCCCATCTCGATGCCACGACGGAGCTCTCCCGTGCGGTGTTCTCCAAGGGCATTTTCCCCGCCGTGGACCCGCTGGCATCCAGTTCGACCATTCTGGACCCTGGCGTCGTCGGTGATGAGCACTACCGCGTGGCGCAGGAAGTCATCCGAATCCTGCAGCGTTACAAGGATCTTCAGGACATCATCGCGATTCTGGGCATCGACGAGTTGTCGGAGGAGGACAAGCAGCTGGTCAACCGCGCCCGGCGAATTGAGCGGTTCCTCTCGCAGAACATGATGGCGGCCGAACAGTTCACCGGCCAGCCGGGATCGACGGTTCCGGTGAAGGAGACCATCGAGGCGTTCGACCGGGTCTGCAAGGGCGAGTTCGACCACGTACCCGAACAGGCCTTCTTCCTGATCGGTGGCCTCGAGGACTTGGCCAAGAAGGCCGAGAGCCTCGGCGCCAAGCTGTAGACAGCATCCGGTGGAGTCGAAAGGTGGTGTGGAATGGCCGAATTGAACGTTGAGATCGTTGCTGTCGACCGGAAGATCTGGTCCGGCACGGCAACGTTCCTATTTACCCGCACCACCGTCGGTGAGATCGGCATCTTGCCCAGCCACATTCCGTTGGTGGCCCAACTGGTCGAGGACGCCATGGTGCGCGTCGAGCGCGAGGGCGCCAAGGACCTGCGCGTCGCGGTGGACGGTGGTTTCATGTCGGTGACGGAAGAGGGAGTCAGCATTCTGGCTGAGTCGGCCGAGTTCGAGTCGGAGATTGACGAAGCCGCGGCCAAGCAGGATTCCGAATCCGACGATCCACGCATCGCCGCCAGGGGCCGCGCCAGATTGCGCGCAGTCGGCGCGATCGACTAGTACACCGATGAGCGCGCCCATGGTCGGCATGGCCGTGCTCGTCGTCGTCTTGGGGATGGCGGTCGCCGCCCTGAGTTATCGGTTGTGGAAGCTGCGGCAAGGCGGGACGGCCGGGATCATGCGGGACATTCCCGCGGTTGGGGGCCACGGCTGGCGCCACGGAGTGATCCGCTATCGCGGTGGCGAGGCCGCGTTCTATCGGCTGTCCAGTTTGCGTTTGTGGCCGGATCGGCGGCTCAGCCGACGAGGTGTCGAAATCATCTCTCGACGCGCGCCGCGAGGCGACGAATTCGACATCATGACACATGAGATAGTCGTGCTGGAACTGCGCGACACCACAGCGGACCGCAGGTCGGGCTACGAGATCGCGCTCGATAGGGGCGCATTGACGGCATTCCAGTCATGGTTGGAATCTCGCCCTTCGCCGCGGTCGCGGCGGCGCGGCGTGTGAACCTCGATCCTCGGAGACCGGCGCGATCACCATCCCGATGGGGCTGATGACCATGCCGGGCAGGTCGACATGCATGCCCACCGGTGGTGCGGCTAGCCCTTATTGGGCGCGCCGCCGCCGGGTTTCCAGAGGACATCTCCGTTGGGGTTGGCGGCGCGTGCCAGGATGAACAGCAGATCCGATAACCGGTTGAGATACTTCGCCGGCATCGTGCTGACCTGTTGCGGCGCAGTCTCGACCGCGGTCCAGGCCGATCGCTCCGCTCGACGTACTACGGTGCGAGCGACGTGCAGCAGTGCCGACAACGGCGAGCCACCTGGCAGCACAAAAGAATTCAGGGCTGGGAGGTGTTCGTTGTAGGAGTCACACCATTCTTCGAGCCGGTCGACCTGGGCCTGGGTGATGCGCAACGGCGGACGTTCGGGATCGTCCGCCGGATCTTTTACCGGAGTCGACAAGTCGGCACCAGCGTCAAACAAGTCGTTCTGGATCTGCTGCAATACCGCAGTGATTTCTTCGTCGGGCTGACCCAAGGCGATGGCCACGCCGATCGCCGAGTTGGCTTCGTCGCAGTCTGCATATGCCACCAAGCGGGAGTCGTTCTTGGCGACCCGCGAGAAGTCGCTCAATCCCGTCGTGCCATCGTCGCCGGTTCGGGTATAGATGCGGGTCAGGTGTATTGCCATGAGCAAAACCGTCCTCGGATGACTAGTTGGCTGACTGACAAGCCGATATCGCTTCATTACACTAACGCGGGTGGCGGAGCGCTTCGTGGTGACTGGTGGCAGCCGGTTGTCAGGCGAAGTCGCTGTTGGCGGCGCCAAGAACAGCGTGCTCAAGCTAATGGCCGCGACTTTGTTGGCCGAAGGCACCAGCACCATCACCAACTGCCCCGATATCCTCGACGTGCCATTGATGGCGGAAGTACTTCGTGGCCTGGGTGCCACCGTCGAACTCGATGGGGATGTGGCCCGCATTTCCTCGCCCGACGAGCCGAAATACGACGCCGACTTTGCCGCGGTGCGCCAATTCCGTGCCTCGGTCTGTGTGCTCGGCCCACTGGTGGGCCGGTGCAAGCGGGCGCGGGTCGCGCTACCGGGCGGCGACGCGATCGGGTCTCGTCCACTGGATATGCACCAGGCCGGACTGCGGCAGTTGGGTGCCCACTGCAATATCGAGCATGGGTGTGTGGTTGCACAGGCAGAGACGTTGCGTGGCGCGGAGATTCAGCTGGAATTTCCGTCTGTCGGAGCCACCGAGAACATCCTGATGGCCGCGGTCGTCGCTGAGGGCGTTACCACCATCCACAACGCGGCGCGAGAACCCGACGTGGTCGATCTGTGCACGATGTTGAACCAGATGGGCGCCCAGGTCGAGGGCGCGGGTTCACCGACCATGACGATCACCGGTGTTCCGCGGCTCTATCCCACCGAGCACCGGGTGATCGGCGACCGCATCGTTGGCGCGACATGGGGCATCGCCGCGGCGATGACGCGCGGGGACATATCGGTGACTGGCGTAGATCCGGCACACCTCCAGGTAGTGCTGCACAAGTTGCACGATGCGGGTGCCACCGTCACCCAGACTGAAGACAGCTTCCGGGTGACCCAATACGAGCGGCCGAAGGCGGTCAACGTCGCCACCCTGCCATTTCCAGGGTTTCCGACCGATTTGCAACCGATGGCGATTGCGTTGGCATCGATCGCCGACGGCACCTCGATGATCACCGAGAACGTGTTCGAGGCCCGGTTTCGGTTCGTTGAAGAGATGATCCGGCTTGGCGCAGATGCCCGCACCGACGGGCACCACGCCGTTGTGCGGGGTCTGCGGCAACTCTCGAGCGCGCCCGTGTGGTGTTCGGACATCCGGGCCGGCGCTGGCTTGGTGCTGGCCGGGCTGGTCGCCGACGGTGACACCGAGGTTCACGACGTGTTCCACATCGATCGCGGCTATCCGCTGTTCGTGGAGAACCTGGGCAGTCTCGGCGCCGAGATCGAAAGGGTATGCTCGTAGGCAGTTGCGGCGGGGCCCTAACCGGCTCCGACCGGAAGTGACACCTGGTCACGAGAAGGTTCAAACCAGATCTTGACTCGGTCGTTGGATCTGTATTAAGCTGGCAGGGTTGCCCCGAAGCGGGCAGCACCGAGCGAGTGTGTTGCTTGAGAACTCAATAGTGTGTTTGGTGGTTTCATTTTTTGTTGTTGTTTTTTTGACCACGCCTAGCACTCCCCGTGTGTGGGTGTGGTCGTTTTTATGATGCCAGTTATTGGCGTCTTGTCAGGTATCTCTGATTGTAAATTCGCCTCGTTATCGAGGAGTTTTTGTTTGGAGAGTTTGATCCTGGCTCAGGACGAACGCTGGCGGCGTGCTTAACACATGCAAGTCGAACGGAAAGGTCTCTTCGGAGATACTCGAGTGGCGAACGGGTGAGTAACACGTGGGTGATCTGCCCTGCACTTCGGGATAAGCCTGGGAAACCGGGTCTAATACCGAATATGACCTCGGGACGCATGTCCTGTGGTGGAAAGCGATTCAGCGGTGTGGGATGAGCCCGCGGCCTATCAGCTTGTTGGTGGGGTGACGGCCTACCAAGGCGACGACGGGTAGCCGGCCTGAGAGGGTGTCCGGCCACACTGGGACTGAGATACGGCCCAGACTCCTACGGGAGGCAGCAGTGGGGAATATTGCACAATGGGCGCAAGCCTGATGCAGCGACGCCGCGTGGGGGATGACGGCCTTCGGGTTGTAAACCTCTTTCACCATCGACGAAGGTTCGGGTTTTCTCGGATTGACGGTAGGTGGAGAAGAAGCACCGGCCAACTACGTGCCAGCAGCCGCGGTAATACGTAGGGTGCGAGCGTTGTCCGGAATTACTGGGCGTAAAGAGCTCGTAGGTGGTTTGTCGCGTTGTTCGTGAAATCTCACGGCTTAACTGTGAGCGTGCGGGCGATACGGGCAGACTAGAGTACTGCAGGGGAGACTGGAATTCCTGGTGTAGCGGTGGAATGCGCAGATATCAGGAGGAACACCGGTGGCGAAGGCGGGTCTCTGGGCAGTAACTGACGCTGAGGAGCGAAAGCGTGGGGAGCGAACAGGATTAGATACCCTGGTAGTCCACGCCGTAAACGGTGGGTACTAGGTGTGGGTTTCCTTCCTTGGGATCCGTGCCGTAGCTAACGCATTAAGTACCCCGCCTGGGGAGTACGGCCGCAAGGCTAAAACTCAAAGGAATTGACGGGGGCCCGCACAAGCGGCGGAGCATGTGGATTAATTCGATGCAACGCGAAGAACCTTACCTGGGTTTGACATGCACAGGACGCGCCTAGAGATAGGCGTTCCCTTGTGGCCTGTGTGCAGGTGGTGCATGGCTGTCGTCAGCTCGTGTCGTGAGATGTTGGGTTAAGTCCCGCAACGAGCGCAACCCTTGTCTCATGTTGCCAGCACGTAATGGTGGGGACTCGTGAGAGACTGCCGGGGTCAACTCGGAGGAAGGTGGGGATGACGTCAAGTCATCATGCCCCTTATGTCCAGGGCTTCACACATGCTACAATGGCCGGTACAAAGGGCTGCGATGCCGCGAGGCTTAGCGAATCCTTTTAAAGCCGGTCTCAGTTCGGATCGGGGTCTGCAACTCGACCCCGTGAAGTCGGAGTCGCTAGTAATCGCAGATCAGCAACGCTGCGGTGAATACGTTCCCGGGCCTTGTACACACCGCCCGTCACGTCATGAAAGTCGGTAACACCCGAAGCCAGTGGCCTAACCCTCGGGAGGGAGCTGTCGAAGGTGGGATCGGCGATTGGGACGAAGTCGTAACAAGGTAGCCGTACCGGAAGGTGCGGCTGGATCACCTCCTTTCTAAGGAGCACCACGAAAACACTCCAACTGGTGGGGTGTAAGCCGTGAGGGGTTCTCGTCTGTAGTGGACGCGAGCCGGGTGCACAACAGCAAGCGAATCGCCAGACACACTGTTGGGTCCTGAGGCAACACCCTCAGGTGTTGTCGCCCCATCTTGGTGGTGGGGTGTGGTGTTTGAGTATTGGATAGTGGTTGCGAGCATCAATGGGATGCGCTGCCCTCCGAACCGGAGTGGTGGTGTTTTCTATTGTGCAATTTTTTCTTTGGTTTTTGTAGTGTTTGTAAGTTAATAAGGGCGCATGGTGAATGCCTTGGCATCGAGAGCCGATGAAGGACGTGGGAGGCTGCGATATGCCTCGGGGAGCTGTCAACCGAGCGTGGATCCGAGGATTTCCGAATGGGGAAACCCAGCACGAGTAATGTCGTGTTACCCGTATCTGAATATATAGGGTGCGGGAGGGAACGCGGGGAAGTGAAACATCTCAGTACCCGTAGGAGAAGAAAACAATTGTGATTCCGCAAGTAGTGGCGAGCGAACGCGGAAAATGGCTAAACCGCACACATGTTTAACCGGGTAGGGGTTGTGTGTGCGGGGTTGTGGGAGTGATACGTCTCGGCTCTACCCGGCTGGGAGGCAGTTAGAAAGTGTCGCGGTTAGCGGAAGTGGCCTGGGATGGTCTGCCGCAGACGGTGAGAGCCCGGTACGCGAAAACCCGGCACCTGCCTAGTATCAATTCCCGAGTAGCAGCGGGCCCGTGAAATCTGCTGTGAATCTGCCGGGACCACCCGGTAAGCCTAAATACTTCTCGATGACCGATAGCGGATTAGTACCGTGAGGGAATGGTGAAAAGTACCCCGGGAGGGGAGTGAAAGAGTACCTGAAACCGTGTGCCTACAATCCGTCAGAGCCTCCTTGTGGGGTGATGGCGTGCCTTTTGAAGAATGAGCCTGCGAGTCAGGGACATGTCGCGAGGTTAACCCGTGAGGGGTAGCCGCAGCGAAAGCGAGTCTGAATAGGGCGTATCACGCGTAAGCGTGTGTAGTGGCGTGTTCTGGACCCGAAGCGGAGTGATCTACCCATGGCCAGGGTGAAGCGCGGGTAAGACCGCGTGGAGGCCCGAACCCACTTAGGTTGAAGACTGAGGGGATGAGTTGTGGGTAGGGGTGAAAGGCCAATCAAACTCCGTGATAGCTGGTTCTCCCCGAAATGCATTTAGGTGCAGCGTTGCGTGGTTCACCGCGGAGGTAGAGCTACTGGATGGCCGATGGGCCCTACTAGGTTACTGACGTCAGCCAAACTCCGAATGCCGTGGTGTCTAGCGTGGCAGTGAGACGGCGGGGGATAAGCTCCGTACGTCGAAAGGGAAACAGCCCAGATCGCCGGCTAAGGCCCCTAAGCGTGTGCTAAGTGGGAAAGGATGTGCAGTCGCAAAGACAACCAGGAGGTTGGCTTAGAAGCAGCCACCCTTGAAAGAGTGCGTAATAGCTCACTGGTCAAGTGATTGTGCGCCGATAATGTAGCGGGGCTCAAGCACACCGCCGAAGCCGCGGCACATCCACCGTTAGGTGGGTGTGGGTAGGGGAGCGTCCCTCATTCAGGGAAGCCGCCGGGTGACCGGAGGTGGAGGATGGGGGAGTGAGAATGCAGGCATGAGTAGCGACAAGGCAAGTGAGAACCTTGCCCGCCGAAAGACCAAGGGTTCCTGGGCCAGGCCAGTCCGCCCAGGGTGAGTCGGGACCTAAGGCGAGGCCGACAGGCGTAGTCGATGGACAACGGGTTGATATTCCCGTACCCGTGTGTGGGCGCCCGTGATGAATCAGCGGTACTAACCACCCAAAACCGGATCGATCACTCCCCTTCGGGGGCGTGGAGTTTCGGGGCTGCGTGGGACCTTCGCTGGTAGTAGTCAAGCGAAGGGGTGACGCAGGAAGGTAGCCGTACCAGTCAGTGGTAATACTGGGGCAAACCTGTAGGGAGAGCGATAGGCAAATCCGTCGCTCACTAATCCTGAGAGGTGATGCATAGCCGGTTGAGGCGAATTCGGTGATCCTCTGCTGCCAAGAAAAGCCTCTAGCGAGCACACATACGGCCCGTACCCCAAACCGACACAGGTGGTCAGGTAGAGCATACCAAGGCGTACGAGATAACTATGGTTAAGGAACTCGGCAAAATGCCCCCGTAACTTCGGGAGAAGGGGGACCGGAATATCGTGAACACCCTCGCGGTGGGAGCGGGATCCGGTCGCAGAAACCAGTGGGGAGCGACTGTTTACTAAAAACACAGGTCCGTGCGAAGTCGCAAGACGATGTATACGGACTGACGCCTGCCCGGTGCTGGAAGGTTAAGAGGACCCGTTAACCCGCAAGGGTGAAGCGGAGAATTTAAGCCCCAGTAAACGGCGGTGGTAACTATAACCATCCTAAGGTAGCGAAATTCCTTGTCGGGTAAGTTCCGACCTGCACGAATGGCGTAACGACTTCTCAACTGTCTCAACCATAGACTCGGCGAAATTGCACTACGAGTAAAGATGCTCGTTACGCGCGGCAGGACGAAAAGACCCCGGGACCTTCACTACAACTTGGTATTGATGTTCGGTACGGTTTGTGTAGGATAGGTGGGAGACTGTGAAACTCCAACGCTAGTTGGGGCGGAGTCGTTGTTGAAATACCACTCTGATCGTATTGGGCCTCTAACCTCGAACCGTATATCCGGTTCAGGGACAGTGCCTGGTGGGTAGTTTAACTGGGGCGGTTGCCTCCCAAAATGTAACGGAGGCGCCCAAAGGTTCCCTCAACCTGGACGGCAATCAGGTGGCGAGTGTAAATGCACAAGGGAGCTTGACTGCGAGACCTACAAGTCAAGCAGGGACGAAAGTCGGGATTAGTGATCCGGCACCCCCGAGTGGAAGGGGTGTCGCTCAACGGATAAAAGGTACCCCGGGGATAACAGGCTGATCTTCCCCAAGAGTCCATATCGACGGGATGGTTTGGCACCTCGATGTCGGCTCGTCGCATCCTGGGGCTGGAGCAGGTCCCAAGGGTTGGGCTGTTCGCCCATTAAAGCGGCACGCGAGCTGGGTTTAGAACGTCGTGAGACAGTTCGGTCTCTATCCGCCGCGCGCGTCAGAAACTTGAGGAAACCTGTCCCTAGTACGAGAGGACCGGGACGGACGAACCTCTGGTCCACCAGTTGTCCCACCAGGGGCACCGCTGGATAGCCACGTTCGGATAGGATAACCGCTGAAAGCATCTAAGCGGGAAACCTTCTCCAAGATCAGGTTTCTCACCCACTTGGTGGGATAAGGCCCCCCGCAGAACACGGGATTGATAGGTCAGACCTGGAAGCCCAGTAATGGGTGCAGGGAACTGGCACTAACCGGCCGAAAACTTACTAACACACATCGCAACCACATATTCCGACCCGCGATCTTATTGGTCGTGGAACACCACATCCCCCACCAGAACAACCAGAAAATAGGGTAATTAAATAGAGTTACGGCGGCCACAGCGACAGGGAAACGCCCGGTCCCATTCCGAACCCGGAAGCTAAGCCTGTCTGCGCCGATGATACTGCCCTTTCGGGCGGAAAAGTAGGTCACCGCCGAACATACACAAAAACACCCCCGGGCTACCGGGGGTGTTTTTGCATTGATCGGGCGGGCCATCCTCAATCCGCTACCCAAACAGCGTCAAATTGATAGATCCGCGGTGTTTCTCCAATTCAAGCAGGGCGTGTTTTCGGTCGAGGCCGCCGCCATAGCCGGTGAGCTTTCCGCTCGCGCCGATGACGCGATGGCACGGGACAATAATGGAGATGGGGTTGTGGCCGTTAGCCAATCCGACGGCGCGTGCGGCGCCGGGGCTGCCGATTTGGTCCGCGATGTCGCCGTAGGACCGAGTTTCACCGTAGGGAATTGTCAGTAGCGCTTTCCAGACCCGCTGTTGGAATTCGGTCCCTTGTAGGTCGAGCTCGATATCGAATTCCTGGAGTTCGCCGGAGAAATAGGCGTTCAGTTGGTCGGCGGCGTCCGCGAACGCGGTGTGATCAAGTGTCCAGTCGGTGCGATCTGGTTCGTAGGTCTGGTCGACCATTCGTAGGTTTGTCAATGTCGACCCTCGTCCGGCCAGCGTCAACGGACCTATTGGGCTGTCGATGGTGCAGTAGCGAATCATGTCATCTCCTTGAGTGGCTCCTTGGGGGGCCATTGATTGACCGGATGTTCCAGAGTGGTCCACAGGTGTTGGGTGGCATAGGAGCGCCAGGGACGCCAGCGGACGCTGTGCTTGGTGAGCCTGCCTGGTTGTCGAGGTAGGCCAAGTTGCGTGGCGGCGAGCCTGAGACCGAGGTCGCTGGCGGGAAAGGCGTCCGGGTCGCCGAGCCCGCGCATGGCGATGACCTCGGCGGTCCAGGGCCCGACACCCGGCAATTCCAACAGCTGGGTGCGTGCGCGTCCCCAGTCGCACCCGGCGTCAACCCGGACACTGCCGTCCGCGAGGCCGGCGATCAGCGCCTTGAGCGTCCGTTGTCGTGCTGTGGGGACGGCCAGGTGCAGGGGATCGACCTCAGCAAGCTGCTCAACGGACGGGAAGGTGTGGGTCAGCGTGCCATCGGCATCGTGGACGGGACTGCCATAGGCGGCCACCAGTTTGCCCGCATGCGTTCGTGCGGCCTTGGTGGATACCTGCTGGCCCAACACCGCCCGCACGGCGAGCTCGGCCTCGTCTACGGTGCGGGGAATGCGTTGTCCGGGAGCCTTGGCCACCACTGCGCTCAGGTCCGGATCGGCGCCGAGTGCCTCGACGATCGCTTCGGGATCTGCATCGAGGTCCAGGAGCCGGCGGCAGCGCGCGGTCGCTGTGGCCAGATCGCGGAAATCGTCGAGTACCAACAGGCACCGCACATGATCCGGTGCGGGTGTCAGGGAAACGAGTCCGTTGCCGGACGGGAGCCGCAGTGTGCGACGGAACGCGCCATCGCGCACCGCCTCGCAACCTGGCACCGCGGTGGCGGCCAGATGGCCAAAAACGCCTTCATACGCGAATGGCGTCCGCACCGCTAGTCGCAAGGACACCGTTCCGGGGGAAGTGCCCGTGGGCTTGGAGGATCCGAATCGGGTTGCTGCGCGTCTGCGGAGCTCTGTTGGCGTGCTGTCGCTCATGAGTCGCACGGTGTCGTTGAACTGGCGGATGCTGGAAAACCCTGCGGCGAAAGCGACATCGCCGAATGGCAGGTCTGTCGTCTCGATGAGCACCCGCGCGGTCTGCATGCGTTGCGCACGCGCCAGCGCAAGCGGCCCGGCGCCGACCTCGGACTGCAACAAGCGTTCCAGCTGACGGGTCGTGTAGCCGAGGTGGGCGGCAAGGCCGGCGACCCCCTCGCGGTCCACGGTTCCGTCGGCGATCAGCCGCATCGCCCGCGCCACCACGTCACCACGCACATTCCATTCGGGAGAACCTGGCGATGCGTCGGGACGGCACCGTTTGCAGGCGCGGAACCCTTCCCGCTGAGCGGCCGCGGCAGTCGGGAGGAAGCGAACGTTGCGGGCGAAGGGCGGCCGGACAGGGCAACTGGGCCGACAATAGATTCCGGTGGTCAGCACCGCCGTCACGAACCAGCCGTCGAAACGGGCGTCCTTGGCCTGGACCGCCCGGTAGCAGCGTTCGAAGTCTTCGTGCACCCTTCGAGAATGACACCCGCTCGACAGCAGTACTAGCGGAAAAGCGACATCTAAGTTGGCCCGGGGTGCTACTGCCCTGACGTGGACGCCGTGGTGGCCGCGCCAGCCGGGTTGGGTAGTCAAGCCCACGAAGCTTCCCTTGGGGCCACTCCCATGGATCTGGTGCAACCTGGCGGGCGGCGGTCGCCGTCGCTGTTCTAGGAGGGAATGGCCAGCCGAGTTGGCTGGTCGTATCCGCGTAGCGTGACGGTGTCACCGAAAGACCAATGAGCACATTCGTTTTCGCTTGCGCCGTCAAGTGCGCTCGCCGATGCCAGCAATCGCTTGGGTTGAGCTTTGGCCAGTTCGCACAAGCGTGCCGCTTCGTTGACGGGTTCGCCGATAACGGTGTATTCGAACCGCTCGTTGGCGCCGACATTTCCCGCGACTGCTGGCCCGGCTGCGACGCCGATACCGGCCTCGAGGTTTGACATTGTCTTCGTCAGCCGGTCGGCGATGGCGCGAGCGGCGGCCAGCGCCTCGTCTTCGGGGCATTCGAGGTGATTTGGGGCGCCGAAGATGGCCAGCGCTGCGTCGCCCTGGAACTTGTTGACCAGTCCGTGGTGGCGGTCGACCTCGTCGACGGCTATCGCGAAGAACTGGTTGAGCAGTATCACGACGTCTTTCGGAGGTTGGCTGGTCACCAGGTGTGTCGAGCCGACGATGTCGACGAAAACGACTGCGACGTGGCGCTCTTCGCCGCCGAGCTGCGGGCGTTCTCGTTCGGCGGCGGCGGCGACGTCGCGCCCGACGTGGCGGCCGAACAGGTCGCGCACGCGTTCGCGTTCACGTAAGCCGGTGACCATCGAGTTGAACCCACGTTGCAGCTCACCGATTTCGGTGCCGTCGAACACGACCAGGTTGGCCTGTAGATCACCCTGCTCGACGCGCTTGAGCGCGACCCGCACAACACGTATAGGTGTCGTCGTCAGCCATGCCTGCAACGCCGTCAAGAGGAATCCGAAGAACAGCCCCATCGTCGACAGGGTCACTACTCCGATCGCGTACTGGACCTTGGTCAGCGTCCCGCGCGTGATCTCAAATGTCGACATCAAGGCGAGACCGGAGAGGGGCATACCCGCTCCGAGCAGCCACCCCAGCATTGATCGGCCAAAGAGGCCCTGCACCCAGCGTTGCGGCGGTGTTCCTGCCACGAGCGCCTGGGCGGCTACCGGGCGCAATGCGAACTCGGTGATGAGATAGCAGCTGATCGCGACCACAATGCCTAGCGTGCTGATCGAGAAGAAGAATTGCGGGATGAACGAAATGTTGACCAGCCCATAGACGCCCGCAAGCAGCAGCGCCCCGAAACCCCACGCGATGAGGTGGAAAACCGCGACCCGCAGCGGGGCAAGGAAGGTGTTGCGCGCCTCGTCACTGCTGGGTTCGCGCTCCGCAATGGCCCAGCTCAGCGTCACGAGGATCTGTCGGGTAATCCAGTAGATGCCCATGGTCAACGCGAGGATCGCGTAGGCGGGTGTGATCACCCAGGTTACCCACAGCGGCGCGTCGGTAAACACGCTCGGCGTCGGAATGGCGATGGTGAGCAACAGCACGACAGCGCCAATGCCGATCATGTTCGCCAACACCATGGCGAGGGTCAACATGACCTGGATACGTATACGCCGGTGACGCTGGCTTTCCGACACCCGCCCAAGCAGCCAGGATCCGAAGGCGGGGGTCTCTGGCAATCCGTCGCTGTGCGGGGCCAACTTCTTTGGGACCCGCGCCCGCCGGCGCGCCGCTGTCTTGGACATCGTGGGCCAGCCTAGATTGCCCGTACCAATTTGTGGGTCACGATTTTGCGTGTGTTGAATGCATCCTGTTGGCCGCTGGGTACGCGTTCGAATACGAGGTGTCCTCGCCTTGTGTCTACCTTCTCCCGCACGGCCACTCCCATGGATCTAGTGCAACCTGGCGGGCGGCGGTCGCCGTCGCTTTTCTAGGAGGGAATGGCCAGCCGGGTAGATTGATCGTATCCGCGTAGCGTGACAGTGTCGCCGAAAGACCAATGCGGACGCTCGTTTTCGCTTGCGCCGTCATGTGCGCTCGCCGATGCCAGCAATCGCTTGGGGTGAGCTTTGGCCAGTTCGCGCAAGCGCGCCGCTTCGTTGACGGATTCACCGATAACGGTGTATTCGAACCGCTCGCTGGCGCCGACATTTCCGGCGACTGCTGGCCCGGCTGCGACGCCGATACCGGCCTTGAGGTTGGGCATTGTATTCGTCAGCCGGGCAGCGATGGCGCGAGCGGCGGCCAGCGCCTCGTGTGATTTGGTGCGCCGAAGGTGGCCAGTGCTGCGTCGCCCCGGAATTTGTTGACTAGTCCGCGGTGGCGGTCGACCTCGTCGACGGCTATCGCGAAGAACTGTTGAGCAGTGTGCCGACGTCTTTCGGAGGTTGGCTGTTCACCAGGTGTGTCGCGCCGACGATATCGACGAAAACGACTGCAACGTAGCGTTCTTCGCCGGTGACCATCGAATTGAACCCACGCTGCAGCTCACGACCCGGACCGGTGTCGCGCTGAGCCAGGCCATGATCCAGTTGATGAGGAACCCGAAGGCCAGCGCCGCCGTCGACACAACGAGCACTCCGGTCGCGAATTGAACCTTAGTCAGACCTCCCCACACGATCTCGAAGATCGCCATCAGCGCGATGCCGACGATGGGGCCACCCGATCCCAGCTGCTATACCAGCATGGTTCGGCCCATGATGCCTGGTGCCAAGTGCCGTGGCGGGGAACCTACCTCGAGCGCCTGGGCCGCCGCTGGGCGCAGGGCGAACTCGGTCAGCAGATAGCTGCCGGTGGTGACCATGACCCCGAAAATGGTCACCGCGAAGAAGAATCGCGGGATGAATAGCGACTTGACCATCCCGCACAGCGTCGTCGCCAACACTGCCCCCGAACACCACAGGGTGAGGTTAACGATCGCGATCCGAAGGGGAATCGCGACCGTCACGACGAGCAAGACGGCGCCGATTCCGATCAAATTTGTTATTCCGATGACTGCGGTCAGTAGCAGTTGGATGCGTATTCGCCGACGACGTTGGCTTTCGGATATCCCGCCAAGCAGCCACGAGCCGTACAACGGGGGTCTCTGACAACCTGCCGCTCTGACCGGTCAGCGTCTCCAGCAGCCCGCCCAGACGCTGCGGCACCGTCTTGGACATGTTGGTTCAGCCTAATTCGAGGGTGACGCTCTAAGGTGAGTCGGGTGCGACTTGTCATCGCCCAATGCACGGTCGACTACGTCGGTCGGCTCACCGCGCATCTCCCGTCGGCCCGCAGGTTGTTGCTGTTCAAGGCCGATGGGTCGGTCAGTGTGCATGCCGATGACCGCGCCTACAAGCCGCTGAACTGGATGAGTCCGCCTTGTTGGTTGACCGAGGAAAACGCGGGTGAATCTCCGGTGTGGGTGGTCGAGAACAAGGCGGGCGAACAGTTGCGCATCACCGTCGAAGAGATCGAGCACGATTCCAGCCACGAGCTGGGGGTGGACCCAGGCCTGGTCAAAGACGGTGTCGAGGCCCACCTGCAGGCGTTGCTCGCCGAGCACGTCCAACTGCTGGGTGACGGATACACGCTGGTCCGCCGGGAGTACATGACCGCGATCGGGCCGGTTGACTTGCTATGCCGCGATGAGCGGGGTGGATCAGTGGCAGTCGAGATCAAGCGGCGCGGCGAGATTGACGGTGTGGAGCAGCTCACTCGTTATCTGGAACTGCTCAACCGCGACAGTCTTCTCGCACCGGTCACCGGGGTGTTCGCCGCGCAGCAGATCAAGCCGCAGGCTCGCACGCTGGCTACTGATCGCGGCATCCGTTGTGTGACCCTGGATTACGATCAGATGCGCGGGTTGGACAGCGACGAGTACCGGCTGTTCTGAAGCGCGCGACTAAACTGGGCCGATGGCGCGGCCTCGCAAACCGGGACGCAAACCGCCACGTGGGGAGCAGCCGGCAGCACTATCGCCGGTGCTTGCGCGGGTGGAAACAGGACCCGATGGGTATCAGTATGAAGTGCGCCCCATTGCCGCGGCCCGGGCGCTGAAGACATATCGCTGTCCCGGGTGTGATCACGAAATCCGTTCCGGCACTAGCCATGTTGTGGTTTGGCCCACTGACTCACCGCAATCGGGAGCTGATGAGCGACGCCATTGGCACACGCCGTGCTGGGCCAGCCGCGCTAGCCGCGGTCCGACCCGAAAATGGTCCTAGAACGAGTGCGGAGACCCGGTGTCAGGACGCCGGTTCGACCAACTCGATCAGGACTCCGCCAGCGTCCTTCGGGTGGATGAAGTTGATCCGCGAGTTGGCCGTGCCGCGTCGGGCCGCGTCGTACACCAGTCGGACGCCTTGCCCGCGCAGTCGTTGGCTCAAGGAGTCGAGGTCGCTGACTCGGCACGCCAACTGTTGGATACCCGGTCCCCGTTTTTCGAGGAACTTCGCTATGACCGACGACTCGTCGACAGGGGCCATCAATTGGATCTGTGCCGTAGAGCCTGGGACCGCCAGCATCGCCTCGCGGATTCCCTGGTCGTCGTTGACTTCCTCATGCACCAGGATCATGCCGAGGTGGTCGTAGTACCACTCGATCGCCGCGTCCAGGTCGGTGACGGCAATGCCGACGTGGTCGAGCCCAGTAACCATCGAGGTGGCCAGCACGCGACGGGCGTCAACTTGATCGGTCGTCATAACACAACGGTAACCTGACGGGAAAGAATCTGCTTCTCCAGGTTGACGGATCGACCGTTTCTGCGGTCTTAGGAGGTAGGCATGACGACGTCGGTGATCGTTGCTGGAGCGCGGACGCCCATCGGCAAGTTGATGGGCTCACTGCAGGGCTTCAGCGCCAGCGATCTCGGTGCCATCGCGATCGCCGGTGCACTGGAGAAGGCCTTCCCGAACGTTGATGCGCCGGCTTCGATGGTCGAGTACGTGATCATGGGTCAGGTGCTCACGGCGGGGGCCGGTCAGATGCCCGCGCGACAGGCCGCTGTCGCCGCCGGCATCGGCTGGGATGTGCCCGCGCTGACCATCAACAAGATGTGCCTGTCCGGGATCGACGCCATCGCGCTCGCTGACCAGCTGATTCGGGCTGGCGAGTTTGATGTGGTGGTTGCCGGAGGCCAGGAATCCATGACGAGGGCGCCACACCTGTTGATGGATAGCCGGTCGGGCTACAAGTACGGCGACGTGACGGTTCTGGACCATATGGCCTACGACGGCCTGCACGATGTGTTCACAGATCAGCCGATGGGAGCCCTTACCGAGCAGCGCAACGACGTCGACAGGTTCACGCGTCGCCAACAGGACGAGTACGCGGCTTCGTCGCATCAAAAGGCGGCCGCGGCCTGGAAAGACGGTGTTTTCGCCGATGAGGTGGTGCCGGTGCAGATTCCGCAGCGCAAAGGTGATCCGCTGCAGTTCAGTGAGGACGAGGGGATTCGAGCCAACACGACCGCCGACTCACTGGCTGGGCTCAAGCCGGCGTTTCGCAAAGATGGCACCATCACCGCTGGGTCGGCGTCACAAATCTCCGACGGCGCGGCCGCGGTAGTTGTCATGAACCGGGAAAAAGCCGAGGACCTGGGTCTGACGTGGCTGGCCGAGATCGGTGCGCACGGCGTGGTGGCCGGGCCGGACTCGACGCTGCAATCGCAGCCCGCTAACGCGACCAAGAAAGCGCTAGACCGCGAGGGAATCTCGGTGGACCAGCTCGACGTGGTGGAGATCAACGAAGCGTTCGCCGCGGTGGCGTTGGCCTCGACGAGCGAACTCGGCGTGAATCCCGAGATCGTCAACCGCAACGGAGGTGCCATCGCCGTCGGACACCCGATCGGAATGTCCGGCGCGCGAATCACGCTGCACGTGGCGCTCGAACTGGGGCGTCGGGGATCCGGCTATGGGGTAGCCGCACTGTGTGGCGCGGGCGGTCAGGGTGACGCGCTGATCCTGCGGGCCTAGCCGGCCGGGACACACGTGGAACACCGTGGTGGCGTTGCTGGTGAGACGGCCGCGGGAGCCGATGTGAGATTCGTCATACCGGGCTGTCGCAACCGGGGTAGTCGGGATTTCCGGCCACCTTCGCGCCCCACGCGAGGGGGCGGTACCGGGGGCCGACGCGGCGTGACAAACTTGACGACGTGACGCGTCCGCGACCCCCAATCGGGCCTGCTATGGCCGGTGCGGTTGATCTCTCCGGTCTCAAACAGCGAGCCCAGCAGAACGCTCCGGCATCCGCCGCCGAAGGGGCAAAAACCGCAGGCCCCGGCGGCCCGGGTGGCACAGAAATCAGTGAAGCCAATTTCGAAGACCAGGTGATAATCCGGTCCGACGAGGTGCCGGTGGTGGTGCTGCTGTGGTCACCACGCAGTGACGTGTGCATCGAGCTGCGAGACGCGTTGTCCGGGTTGGCCGCTGCCGACAAAGGGACGTGGTCGCTGGCGACAGTCGACGTTGACGCGGCACCCAGAGTGGCGCAGATATTCGGTGTGCAGGCCGTCCCCACTGTAGTGGCTTTAGCTGCGGGACAGCCGATCTCGAGCTTTCAGGGTCCGCAGCCTGCCGATCAATTGCGGCGTTGGGTGGACTCACTGATTTCGGCTACGGCCGGAAAACTCGCGGGTGCAACGAGTTCCGAGGATGTGGAAGAAGTCGACCCGGCGGCAGCGCAGGCCCGCGCACACCTCGAGGCCGGCGACTTCGTCGCTGCCCGAACGTCTTACGAGGCAATCCTGGAGGCCGATTCGGGCAATGCCGAAGCGAAGGGGGCCATTCGGCAGATCGATTTCCTCACCCGCGCGTCGGGACAGCGTCCGGACGCCGTCGACGTCGCCGACGCCGCCCCCGCCGACATCGAGGCCGCATTTGCCGCTGCCGACGTACAACTCCTCAACCAGGATGTCAGTGCGGCGTTCAATCGTCTGATTGCGTTGGTGCGAAACACATCTGGTGATGATCGCACCAAGGTGCGCACTCGACTGATCGAGCTGTTCGAACTGTTCGACCCTGCCGATCCTGAGGTCATCGCGGCGCGCCGCAATCTCGCCAACGCGCTGTACTGAACACCCAAGCAGGCGAACGGGTTCACGAGTTCTGCGGACGTGGACGAAGGTGATCTCACATGGTCGCCAGTTCTCGTCGCCAGGTGGTGCGGGCGACTTGGTCGCCGCCCGCGCGGCTACGACGATCCGTCGAACCCGCTGACGCCGAGGGTCCCGCCGGTGCCGCCGATGCCGCCGGCGCCGTTCGCCGCGCCTCCTATCCCGCCGTTGCCGCCGTTGCCGCCGTTACCGAGGAACACCGCGTTGCCGCCGTCCCCGCCCTCACCGCCGGTGCCGGCCGCGTCCAAGTTTGCCCCGCCCGCCCCGCCGGCGCCGCCGTTGCCGATCAGGCCACCGGTTCCACCGTTGCCGCCCGCCCCACCGGGGCCAATGTCGGTGGCGGCGACGCCACCGATCCCGCCGATGCCGCCGTCGCCGAAGAGGAACCCGGCGTTGCCGCCGTTGCCGCCGTCCCCGCTGATGAAGCCGAGTCCGCCGATGCCGCCGGCGCCGCCCGAACCGGCGAGTGCGCCGGCATTGCCGCCGGCGCCACCGTTCCCGCCGATCGAGCCGTTGTCGATGGCGCTCCCGCCGGTGCCGCCGGAACCGCCGGAACCGAATAGTCCGCCGGCACCGCCGGCGCCACCGTCACCGGCGTTGGTCTTCGCGGCGTTTCCGCCGGAACCGCCGGAGCCGCCGTTGCTGAACAGACCGCCGCCACCGCCGGCGCCACCGTTGCCGCCTTTGGCGTCCGCTCCGTTACCGGACGCCTGCCCGCCTTCGCCGCCGGAGCCGCCGGAGCCGCCGGGACCGAACAGCCCGCCTGTTCCGCCAGCGCCGCCGACTCCGCCAACTCCGGAAGTCGCGGTGTCGCCGGCGCTCGCACCGCCGTCGCCGGCGGTCCCCCCGGAGCCCCCGGAGCCGAGTAGCCCACCGGCCCCGCCCGCGCCACCGGCACCGCCATCACCGGAAATCCCGGACGCCCCGCTGCTCTGCCCGCCGATCGCGCCGACACCACCTGCTCCGCCGTTGCCGAACAACCCGCCGGCCCCGCCGGCGCCGCCGGCGCCGCCATCCCCGGCCACCCCGTTCGCCCCGTCGGCCTGCCCGCCGGCCGCGCCGGCACCACCGGCTCCACCGCTGCCGAACAACCCGCCGGCCCCGCCGGCGCCGCCGGCGCCGCCGTCCGCGCCATCGGAGGAGGAGCTGCCCACGCCGCCCGTGCCGCCTGCGCCGCCGTCGCCGGTAAAGAGGCCACCGCCGCCGCCGGCACCGCCAGCACCGCCGGTTCCGCCGTTGATGCCGAACCCACCAGTGCCACCCGCGCCGCCATCGTTGAATAGGCCGCCGGCGCCACCGGCGCCACCGGTGCCGCCGGCGCCTGTGCCTGAGGCGAGCCCGCCTGTCCCACCCGCGCCGGCGGCGCCGAACAGGCCCAACGCCCCACTATTGCCGCCGGCCCCGCCGGCGCCGCCGCTGTCGCCGGCGCCGCCGGTGCCGCCGAGGCCGCCAGAACCGAACAGCAGGCCGGCGCCGCCGGCGCCGCCGGCACCGCCGGTGGCAGCAAAACCGTTGCCGCCGATCCCACCGCTACCGCCGTTGCCCCATATCAGCCCGCCGGTCCCGCCGACACCACCAGCCCCGCCGTTGCCGGCACCGGAGTCGCCGCCCGAGCCGCCGGGCCCGCCAGCGCCGAACAGGCCCGCGGCCCCGCCGGCGCCGCCAGCCTGGCCGGGTGCGCCCGACCCGCCGGCCCCACCATTGCCGAACAACAACCCGCCGGCCCCCCCAGCCTGCCCGGTCCCCGGTGCACCGTTGGCGCCGTTGCCGATCAGCGGGCGGCCCAACAACAGGTTGAAGGGCGCATTGATGGCGTCGAACAGGCCCTGCAACGGTGCCGCTGCGGCAGCCTCGGCCCCAGCGTAAGCGCCGGCGCTGTTCGTCAGGGTTTGGACGAACTGCGTGTGGAAGCCCGCCAACTGAGCACCGAGCGCTTGATAGGTCACGGCGTGCTCCTCGAACACCGCCGCGACAGCGGCCGATACTTCATCGGCGCCCGCAGCCAGAAGCCCTGTTGTGGGGGCGGCCGCTGCCGCGTTGGCCTGGGTGATAGCCGACCCGATACCCGCCAGATCCGAGGCCACCGCTGCGAGCGCCTCTGGCGCGGCGATTACGTACGACATCTACCTGATACCTCCCTGAGATGGCTTACGCGGACTACGACCGCGAATTAAGGGCGACGCTTGACGTTGCGCAAATACTTCTCGTTGTTTCGCGATTAGTCGGCCCCAGATGGGAATATGTGTGCAATGTGCACAGTAGTTTTGTCGTTTTGCACATTCGCGGTGTTTTAGCGATCCGCGTCTACCAGGGCGAGGTCGGTCACGATCGCTTTCCCGCCCGCTAGTCAAGCGCTCTGGGGCTGCCCATATTCGGTGAGACACGCCTATGTCGCAGCTGCGCAAGGCCGATGTTGCAGACAGCACAAACGATCGCGGTCTCGCTGCCCACAGGGCACATCAGGGCACATCAGGGCCCATCGAAATCGCTAAGCGGGCAAGCCGTCGAACCCGCTCACGCCGAGCAGCCCGCCAGTGCCACCGATCCCCGGGATGCCGGCGGTGGCGCCGGGGGGCGGCCCGGCGTTGCCGCCATTACCGCCGTTGCCGATCACCTGGGCGTCGCCGCCGCGCCCGCCGTTGCCGCCCGTGCTCGCTACACCCGTACTCGCGCCGCCGGCGCCGCCTGCGCCGCCGTCGCCGATCAGCCCAGCTTTTCCGCCGGCCCCGCCGTTACCACCGTCACCGGTTGAACCATCGCCGCCGAGGCCGCCGGCTCCGCCGGAGCCAACGATCAGCCCACCGTCGCTGCCGATCCCGCCGTGCCCGCCAGTGTCGCCGGAACCGCCAGTGCCGCCGGCGCCGCCGGAGCCGAACAGCAGGCCGGCTGGGCCGCCGTCCCCGCCCACCCCGCCAATCGAGCCCATTTCGGTGCCAGATCCGCCGGTTCCGCCGATGCCGCCTGAGGCGAACAGCCCGCCTGGACCGCCGGTTCCCCCGGTCCCGCCGAAGGTGCCGCCGCCGCCAGCACCACCGGCGCCGCCGGCGCCGAACAGCTCGAAGAGACCGGCAGCACCACCGGCCCCGCCGGTGCCGCCGATGAAACCCGGGCCGCCGGCGCCGCCGGCGCCAGCCAAGCCGAACAACCCGGCGGCGCCGCCGACACCGCCGGTCCCGCCGCCTGCGCCAAACCCGATACCTGCCCCACCGTTGCCGCCGATGCCACCAAAGCCCCACAGCAGCCCGCCCGCGCCGCCGGCACCGCCGGGCGCGCCTTCAAAGCTAGCGGGAGCGAAGGCGTTGCCGCCGACACCGCCGGCGCCGCCTGAGCCGAACAGCCCCGCGGCCCCGCCGGCCCCGCCGGCCTGGTCGGTTGCGCCGGATCCGCCCGCCCCGCCGTTGCCGAACAACAGCCCGCCGGCACCGCCGGCCTGCCCGGTACCGGGTGCTCCATTGGCGCCGTTGCCGATCAGCGGCCGTCCCAACAACGCGAGGGTGGGTGCATTGATCAGATCGAGCAGGCCCTGCAACGGTGCTGCGGCGGCGGCTTCGGCGCTGGAGTACGCGCCCGCACTCGCGGTCATCGTGTGGACGAACTGCTCGTGAAAGGTTGCCAGTCGGGTGCCGAGCGCCTGGTAGGCCTGGGCGTGCTCGCCGAACACCGCGGCCACGGCGGCCGACACGTCATCGGCACCGGCGGCCAGGATCCCGGTGGTCGGGGCCGCCGCCGCCGCGTTGGCCGCGGTGATTGCCGACCCGATACCGCTGATATCGGAGGCAACCCCTACCAATACCTCCGGCGCCGCAATCACATACGACATTCTGGAAACCTCCCAATGGGCTTATTGGCGAAAGGAATTGGGGCGCAACGAACAGAGTAGGCGCTCCCTCTCATCGGGTCGAGAACAAGCTTAACGTGGTTGGCCGGAACATATCCAGGTCTTCTAGGCGGGTTCCAGCCACAACGCCGAGTTCGCCGGCAGCACCAGCACCGCCGATGCGGGGCGGCCATGCCAAGGGTTGTCGCTGGCATCGACGCCACCCAGATTGCCGATCCCGGAGCCGCTGTAGACCGTCGCGTCCGTGTTGAGTACCTCGCGCCAGCGCCCGGCCCGGGGAAGACCGAGCCGGTAGCTGCTGTGCTCGGAACCAGCGAAATTGAATACGCACGCCACGACCGAACCGTCACTGCCGTAGCGCAGGAAGCTCAGGACGTTGTTGGCCGAGTCGTTGGCGTCGATCCAGGAGTAGCCCTCGGGGATGGTGTCTTGACTCCACAGTGCCGCGCGGCCCCGGTAAATGTCGTTGATGTCCTGTACCAGGCGCAGAATCCCATTGGAGAAACCGTTTTCGTCGAGTTGGAACCAGTCCAAACCGCGCTGTTCGGACCACTCGGCGCGTTGCCCGAACTCTTGTCCCATGAACAGCAATTGCTTGCCCGGGTGTGCCCATTGGTAGGCGAGCAGGCAGCGTAGACCGGCGGCCTTGGCATGGTTGCTGCCGGGCATCCGCCCCCACAGCGTGCCTTTGCCGTGCACCACCTCGTCGTGACTGAGCGGCAACACATAGTTCTCACTGAACGCGTAGAGCATGGAGAAGGTCATCTCGTGGTGGTGGTAGCTGCGGTACACCGGGTCGCGGCCGACGTAGTCGAGCGTGTCGTGCATCCAGCCCATATTCCACTTCATCGAAAAGCCCAGGCCGCCAATGCTCGTCGGCCGGGTCACCCCGGGCCAGGACGTCGACTCCTCGGCGATGGTGACGATGCCGGGAGCCGCGTTGTGCGCCGTTGCGTTCATCTCCTGCAAGAATTGCACCGCTTCCAGGTTCTCCCGTCCGCCATGAACGTTCGGGCTCCACCCGCCCTCGGGCCGCGAGTAGTCGAGGTAGAGCATCGACGCGACCGCGTCCACCCGCAGACCGTCGATATGGAATTCCTCGAGCCAGTACAACGCGTTGGCCACCAGGAAGTTGCGCACTTCAGGACGGCCGAAGTCGAAAACGTAAGTGCCCCAATCCAGCTGCTCGCCGCGCGTGGGGTCGGAATGCTCATACAGCGGCGTGCCGTCGAAACGCCCCAGCGCCCAGGCATCTTTGGGAAAGTGCGCCGGGACCCAATCCACGATGACCCCGATACCGGCTTGGTGCAACGCATCGACCAGGGCGCGGAAATCGTCGGGTGTGCCGAATCGCGATGTCGGCGCGTAGTAGGACGTGACTTGATATCCCCATGATCCGGCGAACGGGTGCTCGGCAACCGGCAGCAGCTCTACATGCGTAAACCGTTGTTCCGCTAGATAGTTCGTCAACTCGTGAGCAAGCTCGCGGTAACTGCGCCCGGGGCGCCACGAGCCTAGATGGACTTCGAGGGTGCTCATCGCCTCGCTCATCGGGTTGGCCTGCGCTCGCCGGGACATCCAGTTGCCGTCACTCCAGCGATAGTCGCTGACCGTCACCCGCGACGCGGTCTGGGGCGGGACTTCGGTACCGAACGCGAACGGGTCGGCCCGTTCGGTCACGACGCCGTCGGCGCCATGGACCCGGAACTTGTACAGACCATCGGTGGGGAAACCCGGCCAATACAATTCCCACACTCCGGAGGAGCCGAGCACCCGCATCGGTGCTTCGGTGCCGTTCCAGCTGTTGAAATCGCCAATCAAGCTCACGCCCTTGGCATTGGGCGCCCACACCGCAAACGACACGCCCGATACGACACCGTCGGCAGTGGTGAACGAACGGGCATGGGCGCCGAGCACCTCCCAGAGTCGTTCGTGACGTCCCTCGGCGAACAAGTGGAGGTCGACTTCGCCCAGAGTGGGTAGGAATCGGTATGCGTCAGCGACCGTGTGTGGACGGGAGCCCTCGTAGCGCACCTGGAGGCGGTAGTCGATGAGGTCGATGAACGGCAACGCGACAGCAAACAGGCCGGAATCCAGGTGCTGCAGAGGGAATCGATCCTCCCCGACTAGCGCAACCACCTCAACCGCGTGCGGACGGAACGCCCGGATGACGGTGTGGTCTCCGTCCTCGTGGGCACCCAGAATGGCATGTGGGTTGTGGTGCTCGCCTGCGACCAACCGCGCGAGCTCGGCCGGTTTGAGTGCCAGACGCCCCCCAGCGATCTGGTCGGATCGTTTCCGGGATGGACTCACGTTATCCGTCATCTCCTGCTGAGCAGCGTGATTCGGGACTCGTGCGGGATGACCGGCATGTTGATGATGTGGGCGACCGCGCGGCCCGGGTCGATCCGGATGTAATTAACTTGCCCCCAGTGGTATTCCTCCCCGGTTATCTCGTCGCGCACCCAAAACCGATCGTAGGGCTGCATGCCTAGCGCTGCCATGTCCAGCCACAGCGTCGCTTCCTCAGTGCCGAAGGCGTTGAGAGTGACGACAACCAACACACAGTCGCCGGTGGCCGGATCGAATTTGCTGTAGGCCAGGAGCGCGTCGCTATCGATGGCATGGAAGAAAATGGTGCGCAACTGCTGCAGCGCTGGATGCAGCCGGCGAATGGTGTTGAGCGCCGTAATGAACGGCTCCAGCGACGTGCCCGCGGCCAGCGCACCCGAAAAATCACGGGGACGCAGTTCGTATTTCTCTGAGTCCAGGTATTCTTCGCTGCCCTCCCGCACCGCACGGTGCTCAAAGAGCTCGTACCCCGAATACATTCCCCAGGCTGGACTCATGGTCGCCGCCAGCACCGCGCGGATGGCGAACATTCCTGGCCCATGGTGCTGCAGCACAGCGTGCAAGATGTCTGGGGTGTTGACGAACAGGTTCGGTCGCCGATAGTCCGCGAGCTCGGCGATATCGCGCCCGAATTCGGTGAGTTCCCCCTTTGCGGTGCGCCAGGTGAAGTAGCTGTAGGACTGGGTGAACCCGAGCTTGGCCAACCCGTACTGGCGGGCTGGCGGCGTGAACGCCTCGGACAGAAACAGCACGTCGGCATCGACGGTCTTCACCTGGTGGATCAACCAGGACCAGAAGTTGGGTGGCTTGGTGTGCGGGTTGTCGACCCGAAAGAACTTGACCCCGTGGTCGACCCAGTGCAGCACCACCCGCAGGACTTCTTCACAGAGGCCGATGGGGTCGTTGTCGAAATTGAGCGGATAGATGTCCTGATACTTCTTCGGTGGATTCTCCGCGTATGCGATGCTGCCGTCCGGCAACTCGGTGAACCACTGGCGGTGTTCGCGAGCCCACGGGTGGTCCGGTGCGCATTGCAGCGCCAGATCCAGGGCTATCTCCAGGCCTAGGTTGCTGGCCGCGGCGACGAAATCGTCGAAATCGTCGATGGTCCCCAGCCGGGGATGAACGGCGTCGTGACCGCCCGCATCGCTGCCGATCGCCCAGGGCGACCCCACATCCCCCGCTGTGGCGGTCGGGGAGTTGTTGCGGCCCTTGCGGTGTACGTTGCCGATCGGGTGTATTGGCGGCAGGTACACCACGTCAAACCCCATTGCGGCGATCCGGGGGAGTGCGGCGGTGGCTGTGGCGAACGTGCCGTGCACCGGGTTCCCGTCGTCGTCCCAACCGCCGGTTGAGCGTGGAAACATTTCGTACCACGCGCCAAACCGGGCCAACGGCCTATCCACCCAGACGCCGAATTGGTCGCCGCGGGTGACCAAGTCCCGTAGCGGGTAGTCGGCGAGGAGCTCCTCGATCTCGGGCGCAAGGGCCAGCGCGGTGCGCATCAGCGGATCCCCTGGGGTCCGCAGCGCTGCCGCCGTGGCCAGCAGCGGATCGCGGCGCGCGCGCGGCGCCCCGGTCGCGGCGCGCTCGAACAGCGCGGCGCCGACCAACAGATCGTTGGACAGTTCTCGTTCGCCCTGGCCGGCGTCCAGTTTGGCAACCAGCGCGTGTCGCCAAGTGTGGATCGGGTCACCCCAGCCGTCGACCCGGAAGGTCCACAATCCGACCTTGTCGGGGGTGAAGTGACTGTGGAACACAAAGGGCTCGTCGCTCGTTGCCATCCGGAACTGCAGCGGTTTGACGCGCTGGCTGGCTTCGGCTGCCGGGGGCTCGACCCCCTGAATCGGGTGTCCGTCCGCGACGCGCGGGTACCCCGATCCCAGGTAGCGAACAACCAAAGTGGCGGCTACCGCCTCGTGGCCTTCGCGCCATACCGTGGCGCGGATCGAGACCACCTCACCGACCACCGCCTTAGCGGGGTATGCGCCGCACGAAACAACGGGCGCGACGTCGTCGATCTCGACACGACCGGGCACCCAACACTCCGTTTCCGTTGTGATTTGTCCGGCTGCTCGCCGGGAGTTCTTGTGTGTCGCTTCTTTCTGCGGTCGTCTCTTTCTGTGGTCGTCCCTGCGCCCACTAACCACCCTAGTGGCCCGCCATGCCGGCAGGCGTGACGCGGTGGCAGTCACCGCCGCCTCCGGCCGTGCACGGCGCGAAATCCTCAGTAAGCTAACGATGCGTGAAGGCTCTCCGTCGGTTTACTGTCCGTGCCCACCTACCGGACCGCCTTGCCGCGCTCGACAAGCTGTCGACCAACCTCCGTTGGTCGTGGGACCAGCCCACACAAGACCTGTTTGCGGCCATTGACTCGACCCTATGGGCGCAATGTGGCAGGGATCCGGTGGCGCTGTTGGGCGCGGTGAGTCCGGCACGGCTCGACGAAGTGGCACTGGACGAAGAATTCTTAGCCCGGCTCGACGGGCTGGCGGCCGACCTGGACGACTATTTGCGCCGGCCACTGTGGTACCAGGAGCAACAGGACGCTGGTGGGGCGCAGACATCCGAGCCAACCCTGCCTACCGGTATCGCGTACTTCTCGATGGAATTCGGGGTCGCCGAAGTGTTGCCCAATTACTCAGGCGGCCTTGGGATTCTCGCTGGCGACCACCTGAAAGCGGCGTCCGACCTGGGGGTGCCCCTGATTGCGGTGGGTCTGCACTACCGGTCTGGGTATTTCCGGCAGTCGTTGACCGCGGAAGGCTGGCAGCACGAGACGTACCCGGCGCTGGACCCGCAGGGGCTGCCGTTGCGGCTACTCACTAACTCCGGTGGCGACGCCGTACTGGTTGAACTGGCCCTGCCGGACTCCGCAACACTTCGGGCGCGGGTATGGGTTGCGCAGGTGGGCCGGGTGCCGCTGCTCCTGCTGGATTCCGATATCCCGGAGAACGAGCACGACCTGCGCAGTGTCACGGACCGCCTCTACGGTGGCGACCAGGAACACCGCATCAAGCAAGAGATCCTGGCCGGAATCGGCGGAGTGCGGGCGATCCGCGCATTCACCGCCATCGAAAGCCTCAGTCCGCCCGAGGTCTTTCATATGAATGAGGGTCACGCCGGGTTCCTCGGCGTGGAGCGCATCCGCGAACTGGTCACCGACTCAGGCTTGGACTTCGACGCCGCCCTGGCGGTCGTCCGCTCCAGCACGGTGTTCACGACGCACACCCCGGTGGCCGCCGGTATCGACCGGTTTCCGCTCGAGATGGTGCAGCGCTACTTTGGCGACGAGACCGACGGCGATGGCGCATCCCGGCTGTTGCCGGGCCTGCCGACCAGCCGGATCACTGCGTTGGGCGCCGAAGACGACCCCGCCAAGTTCAACATGGCCCACATGGGTCTGCGGCTGGCGCAGCGTGCCAACGGCGTCTCGTTGCTCCACGGCAGGGTGAGTCGGGCCATGTTCAACGAGCTGTGGCCGGGATTCGACCACGATGAGGTGCCGATCGGGTCGATTACCAATGGCGTGCACGCACGTACCTGGGCCGCGCCGCAGTGGTTGCAGCTGGGCCGCGAGCTGACCGGGTCGGACTCGTTCGGCGCGCCTGCTCAGTGGCTGCGGTTGCAGCAGGTCGATCCGGGGCACCTATGGTCGATCCGCTCACGACTGAGGTCCCATCTGGTCGAGGACATCCGGGTGCGGTTGCGCCAATCATGGCTCGAACGCGGTGCTTCAGAAGCCGAACTAGGCTGGATTGCAACGGCATTCGACCAAGACGTGCTTACCGTTGGATTCGCTCGCCGGGTTCCCACATACAAGCGGCTCACGCTGATGTTGCGTGATCCAGATCGGCTGGAACGACTGCTGCTCGACGAAGAGAAGCCGATCCAGCTGATCGTGGCGGGGAAGTCGCACCCCGCCGACGATGGTGGCAAAGCGCTGATCCAGCAGGTGGTGCGGTTTGCCGACCGGCCGGAGGTCCGCCACCGCATTGCCTTCCTGCCCAACTACGACATGTCGATGGCCCGGTCGTTGTATTGGGGCTGTGACGTCTGGCTGAACAACCCACTGCGGCCGCTAGAGGCGTGCGGCACTTCGGGGATGAAAAGCGCCCTCAACGGCGGGCTGAATCTGTCTATCCGCGACGGCTGGTGGGACGAGTGCTACGACGGCGAAAACGGTTGGGAGATACCGTCTGCCGACGGTGTGGCAGACGAGGTTCGCCGCGACGACCTGGAAGCCGGCGCGCTCTACGACCTGCTCGAACAAACGGTCGCACCGAAGTTCTACGAGCGCGATGAACGCGGGGTACCGCCGCGGTGGATCGAGATGGTGCGGCACACCCTGCAGACGCTGGGTCCCAAGGTGCTGGCTTCCCGGATGGTGCGCGACTACGTCGAGCACTACTACAGCCCCGCGGCGCAGTCGTGTCGCAGGACCGTCGGAACCGGTGACGGCGTCGAAAGGGCGGCGGTCCCGTTCGAGGCGGCCCGCGAGTTAGCGGATTATCGCCGGCGCGCCGAAGAAGCATGGCCCCGGATCGATATCACCGACGTTGACAGCACCGGCCTGCCGGATACCCCCTTGCTCGGCTCGAAGCTGACACTTACAGCCACCGTGGGGCTGGCCGGGTTGAGCCCCGACGAGGTGACGGTGCAGGCGGTCTTGGGCCGAGTCGACGCGGGCGACATGTTGCTCGATGCGGTCACCGTGGAGATGTCGCACGTCGGCGCCGGCGACTCCGGCACCGAGATCTATTCGACGACAACACCGTTGCCAGTAGCCGGTGCGGTGGGGTACACGGTTCGCGTGCTGCCCCGCCATCGAATGCTCGCTGACGCCAATGAGCTTGGCCTGGTTACTCTGGCTTGACGGCTGCAGTGCCCTCGTGCGGCGAGGACGCTGCTAGCCGTGCCAGAGCTCCCCGCACCTGCTCGGCGCTCGTGGTCTGCCAGAACGGTGGCAGCGAGGCTCGCAGGAATCCGCCGTAGGACGCGGTGGCCATCCGCGAATCCAGCACGGCAACCACGCCCCGGTCGCTGACCCTGCGCAACAGCCGGCCCGAACCCTGGGCCAGCAACAAAGCGGCATGGCTGGCCGCCACCGCCATGAAACCGTTGCCGCCGCGCGCAGCTACCGCACGTTGGCGAGCGCTCAGCAGGGGATCGTCGGGGCGGGGGAACGGGATGCGGTCGATCAACACCAGCGATAGCGACGGCCCCGGCACGTCGACGCCTTGCCACAGCGACAGCGTGCCGAACAGCGAGGCCGTGATGTCGTCAGTGAACTGCTCGACCAGCGCCGATGTGCTGTCCTCGCCTTGACACAACACTGGCGTGGACAATCGTTCGCGCATGGCCTCGGCGGCGGCCTTGGCTGCCCGCATCGACGAGAACAGTCCCAGGGTGCGCCCGCCCGCGGCGGCGATGAGCTCGGCGATCTCGGTCAGCTGCTCGGACGAGCCGGTGCCGTCCCGGCCCGGTGGCGGCAGATGTGCAGCGACGTAGAGGATTCCGGACTTGGCGTGATGAAACGGCGAGCCGACGTCCAGGCCACGCCATGAGAGATCTTCAGCATCACCGTCGGCGTCCTCACCGCTGTCGGCGCCGGTGAGCCCCCACGCCGTGGCCATCGCGTCGAAGGACCCGCCGACTGTCAGCGTTGCCGACGTCAACACCGTCGTTGCACGGGAGAACATCTTGGTGGCAAGCAGTTCCGCCACCGACAACGGTGCCACCCGCAACGCGGCGCGCAGCGATCCGCGGTTGTCCTCGTGGTCCAGCCACACGACGTCGGTGCGATCGGGGACCGCGGGGGAGAACGATGTCAGGATCCGCGCTGCGGTATCAGAGATCTCGGCCAGTGCTGCGGCCGCTTCGGCGCGCACCCCCGCCGCCGTGGCGTCGCTCGTTGTGCCGATCGCCGACCGCGCCGCACTCGCCGCGTCGCGCAGCGCGGCCAGGTACGTTGCCATCTCCTCGTC
Organism: Mycobacterium spongiae; assembly: GCF_018278905.1. NCBI lineage: Bacteria > Bacillati > Actinomycetota > Actinomycetes > Mycobacteriales > Mycobacteriaceae > Mycobacterium > Mycobacterium spongiae. The sequence goes on along the minus strand of NZ_CP046600.1, from coordinate 4,017,405 downwards.
GAGATGATCGACGCGGCCGGGTCGAATGATGTCGGCGTCGTGAATTGCCGCACCGAAGGTGGCGGTTGCGGCCTCCAGACGCTCGATCACCTCGGGGTCCACCAGGCGGGTGATTCGCCGCGTCGCGACACCGAGGGCAGCTGACGTCAGCTCCGCGGCGGCTACCGATGTCACCCGGTCGACCAGCTCGTGCGCTTCGTCGACAACCAGCAGCGCGTGTTCGGGCAGGACCGCCGAGTCGGCGACGGCATCGATGGCCAGCAGGGCGTGGTTGGTGACGACGATATCGGCGGTGCCCGCCTGGGCGCGTGCGCGTTCGGAGAAACACTCGGAGCCGAAGGGGCAGCGCGCCACGCCGATACATTCCCGGGCCGAGACGCTGACCTGCGACCACGACCGGTCGGAAACGCCGGGTTTGAGGTCGTCACGGTCACCGGAGTCAGTCGTGGACGCCCATGCGGTCAGGCGTTGGACGTCGCGGCCCAGGGCCGTGACCGCCATCGGGTCGAACAGCTCCTCTTGGGGCCGTTCGTTGTCTTCCTCGCCGCTACCGCCGCCGTGGATCTTGTTCAGGCACAGATAGTTCCGTCGTCCCTTGAGCAGTGCGAACTGCGGACTCCGCGGCAGTGCCGCCGCGAGCGAATCGGCTAGCCGGGGCAGGTCGCGGTCAACGAGTTGGCGCTGCAGCGCGATAGTCGCGGTGGAAACCACGACCGGGGCGGTGTCGGTGACCGCCCTGGCAATCGCTGGAACCAGATACGCCAGCGATTTGCCGGTTCCGGTACCTGCCTGGACGACCAAGTGTTCGCCGGCCTCGAAGGCCTCAGCGACCGCGGTGGCCATTTCCAGCTGGCCCGGCCGCTGCGTGCCCGCTAGCGCGGCTACCGCCAGGGCCAACAGCTCGGGTACGGACACAGACACGTCGGGCGTGGCTACTCCTTTGTAGGTCGGTGTTGACTTGCGAGTGGGTTGGCGGGCGCGGCCCGGCACGCCGACGGTATCTGATTGCTCGACTCTTGCCCGGACTACCCGTGGCGCTATGCGGTCACGGTTCGGTCAGCAGCGTCGGGATCGCGGGGTCGCCCGGAGCCAGCTTCAGACCCTCCCACGGCAGGCTTTCTAGCCCGGATGCCACCCGCTCCCGTGCCGCGACCAGGTCGCAACCGGCCACCAGCTGCCCGTCCCGGACCAGCGGCGTCGTCAGCATCCGGGAAGGTCCGGTGTCGGCTGGCGGCTGCCCGGCGGGATAGACAACCTCCTCGGTGATCGTGCCGGTCGAACGACTGCGTCGCAGCGCTTCTTTACGGCCGCCGCGGGACTCCTTGTGGTTGCTGCGCTTGCGAACCGGTATGCCGTCCACTTCGACCAGCTTGTACACCATGTTCGCCGTCGGCGCGCCGGAGCCCGTGACCAGCGATGTGCCGACGCCGTAGCGGTCCACGGGTTCTGCGCGCAGCGCGGCGATGGCGAACTCGTCAAGATCGCCGGACACCACGATGCGGGTCTGAGTGGCCCCGAGCTGGTCGAGCAGGTCACGCGCCTGGCGGGCCAGCACCCCCAGCTCGCCGGAGTCGATGCGCACCGCACCGAGCGTCGGGCCGGCGGCGGCCACGGCATTGGCTACGCCGGTCGCCACGTCATAGGTATCCACCAGCAGCGTGGTGCCAGGGCCGAACGCGTCGACCTGAGCTCGGAACGCGGCCGGTTCATCGGGCCCGTCCTGGCGAGTGTGCACCATGGTGAACGCATGTGCGGCGGTACCTGCTGCGGGGACTCCGTATCGTCGTTGGGCTTCCAGGTTGGACGATGCGGAGAAGCCCGCGAGGTAGGCGGCCCGAGCCGCAGCAACCGCCGCGCGCTCATGGGTTCGTCGCGACCCCATCTCGATCAGGGGTCGCTGCCGGGCGGCGCTGACCATGCGCGCGGCCGCCGAGGCAATTGCTGTGTCATGGTTGAAAATCGACAGCACCAGCGTCTCCAGCACTACGCATTCGGCGAAACTGCCATGTACTGAGAGCACCGGCGACCCTGGGAAGTACAGCTCGCCCTCGGCGTAGCCATCGATGTCGCCGCTGAAGCGGAAATCTGCCAGGTAGGCCAACGTGTCGGGGTCAAGGAACTCGGCCAGCAACTCGCATGCGCGCGCGTCGAACCGGAACTGCGGCAAAGTTTCTAACAGCCGCCCGGTCCCGGCGACCACGCCGTAGCGACGTCCAGGGGGGAGGCGACGGGCGAACACCTCAAACGTGGTTCGGCGTTCGGCAACGCCGTCGCGCAGCGCGGCCGCGAGCATGGTCAGCTCGTACTTGTCGGTCAGCAGCCCATCCACAACGCCACGCTATCGGCTGACAGTGTCGTGCTCGGTATCCTGGGGCCATGGTTGTTGTGTCAGCTCCGGCCAAGCCGGGCACCACGGGGCAACGCGAGTCTGCGCCGGTTGACGTGGCGGCCAGTCCGTGGGTAACCATCGTGTGGGACGATCCCGTCAACCTTATGACCTATGTCACCTACGTGTTCCAGAAGTTGTTCGGATACAGCGAGCCGCACGCCACCAAGCTCATGCTTCAGGTGCACAACGAAGGTAAGGCCGTGGTGTCGGCCGGTAGCCGGGAATCCATGGAAATCGACGTGTCCAAACTGCACGCCGCGGGCTTGTGGGCGACGATGCAGCAGGACCGGTGAGATTCGCGGGTATCCGGATCCATCGTGCGCAAGTGGAAGCGCGTCGAAACACGCAACGGCCCCCGGTTTCGGTCGTCGTTGGCCCCGCATGAGGCGGCCTTGCTCAAGAATCTGGTCACCGCGATGATCGGTCTGTTTGATCAGCGCCAATCCTCTTCGCCGTCCGACGAACTCGAGGAGATCACCGGTATCAGGACCGGGCATTCGCAACGGCCGGGCGACCCCACGCTCAGCCGGCTGCTGCCCGATTTCTATCGGCCGGACGATGACAATCCGTTGGCCATCGATGACCCGGAAAGCCTCAACGCTGCCCTGCGCAGTCTGCACGAACCCGAGGTCATCGACGCCAAACGTGGCGCCGCACAGCGGTTACTGGATACGGTTCCGGCCAATGGCGGCCGGCTCGAACTCACCGAGGACACTGCCAACGCGTGGATCACGGCCGTCAACGACCTTCGGCTCACGTTGGGGGTCATGCTCGAGATCGGCCCGGAGGGCCCAAAACGCTTGCCGGCTGACAATCCGATGGCCGTCCATTTCGACGTCTACCAGTGGCTGACGGTGCTGCAGGAATACCTGGTCTTGGTGTTGATGGGGCGGCCCCAATGACCTTGATGGCGCCCGGGTGAACTCCATCGGCTCAATCACCGCTGTCGGCGGTATTCAAGTTGGCCACTATCAGAGGCTGGACCCTGATGCGTCACTCGGAGACGGCTGGGCCTGCGGCGTAACGGTGGTGTTGCCGCCACCCGGGACCGTCGGCGCGGTCGATTGCCGGGGCGGGGCTCCCGGGACCCGCGAGACCGATCTGCTGGACCCGGCCAACAGTGTGCGCTTCGTCGACGCTGTCGTGCTCGCCGGCGGCAGCGCCTACGGTCTGGCCGCCGCCGACGGTGTCATGCGCTGGTTGGAGGAAAACCAGCGCGGAGTGGCGATGGGGGGCGGTGTGGTGCCCATCGTGCCCGGTGCGGTGATCTTTGACCTGCCAGTTGGTGGCTGGGACTGTCGGCCGAGCGCGGAATTCGGCTACCTGGCTTGTCGTGCCGCGGCCGGCGACGAAGCTGGCGATGAAGGTAGTGCCCACGCTGAGGTCGCGTCGCTCGGCACGGTCGGTGCCGGGGTAGGAGCGCGAGCCGGTGCGCTCAAGGGCGGAGTCGGGACCGCGTCCACCACGCTGCGGTCCGGGGTGACCGTCGCAGCGATAGTCGTAGTGAACTGCGCGGGCGATGTCGTCGATCCAGCCACCGGTCTGCCGTGGATGGCGGATCTGATCGGCGACTTCGCACTGCAGAAGCCGCCGGACGAGCAGATTGCTGCGTTGGCGGCGCTACCCGCTCCGCTGAGCTCGCTGAACACCACCATCGGAGTGGTTGCGTGCGACGCCGCGCTGAGCCCGGCGGCGTGTCGGCGCGTGGCGATCGCCGCCCACGATGGGCTGGCGCGAGCCGTGCGCCCAGCACACACCCCGCTGGACGGGGATACCGTATTCGCACTGGCCACGGGGGCGATCGAGGTCCCGCCGTCGGCGGGCACGCCGGCCGCTTTGTCGCCAGAGACCGAGCTGGTCACCGCGGTGGGTGCGGCGGCGGCCGATTGTTTGGCTCGCGCGGTGCTGGGTGGGGTGATCGCGGCAACACCGGTGGCCGGAATACCCAGCTACCGAGACGTGTTGCCCGCAGCGTTCGGGTCCTGAATATTTCGGGACATGCGCGAGAGGGAACCGTTGGCGTGTTGGTGATTCGTCATGACCTGGTGGACGCCATGGTCGCCCACGCTCGTCGCGATCACCCCGACGAAGCCTGTGGCGTGTTGGCGGGGCCGGAGGGCTCCGATCGTCCCGAACGGCACATCCCGATGGTCAATGCCGAGCGCTCGCCGACGTTCTACCGATTCGATGCCCAAGAACAGCTGAGCGTTTGGCGCGCTATGGAGGCGGAGGGCGATGAAGCGGTGGTCCTGTATCACTCCCACACCGCGACCGAGGCGTACCCGAGTCGTACGGATGTGAATCTGGCCGCAGAACCGGACGCGCACTACGTCTTGCTGTCCACGCGGGACCCGGCGCGGTGCGAGCTGCGCAGCTACCGCATCGTCGACGGCGCCGTTACCGAAGAACCAGTCAGTATCGTCGAGCAATACTGAATAGACCCAGAAAGGTCCCCATGAACGTCACCGTGTCCATCCCGACCATCCTGCGCCCCCACACCGGGGGCCAGAAGCGCGTCTTGGCGAACGGCGGGACGCTGGGTGAAGTCCTCAGCGATCTGGAGGCCAACTATTCGGGCATTTCGGAGCGGCTGATCGATAACGGCAAGCTGCACCGCTTCGTGAACATCTACGTCAACGACCAGGATGTGCGGTTTTCCGGCGGCCTGGACACCGCGGTCGCCGACGGTGACTCGGTCACCATTTTGCCCGCCGTTGCTGGTGGGTAAGCCAGCGTATGACGCGATACGACTCGTTGTTGCAGGCGCTGGGAAATACGCCGGTGGTTGGTCTTCAACGGTTGTCACCCCGGTGGGCTGACGGGCCGGACGGGCCGCACGTTCGGCTCTGGGCCAAACTCGAGGATCGCAACCCCACCGGGTCGATCAAGGACCGCCCGGCATTGCGGATGATCGAACAGGCCGAGCAAGACGGGCTGCTGGCGCCGGGCGCCACCATCCTCGAGCCCACGAGCGGAAATACCGGAATCGCGCTGGCGATGGCGGCCCGGTTGAAGGGCTATCGGTTGATTTGCGTGATGCCGGAGAACACCTCAGTAGAGCGGCGTCAACTACTGGAGCTGTACGGAGCCCAGATCATCTTCTCGCCGGCCCAAGGCGGGTCTAACACTGCGGTGGCCACCGCCAAAGAACTCGCCGCGGCCAACCCGGAATGGGTGATGCTCTATCAGTACGGCAACCCGGCCAATGTCGACTCGCACTACCGCGGTACGGGTCCCGAGTTGCTGGCGGACCTGCCCGAGATCACCCACTTCATCGCCGGCTTGGGCACCACGGGCACGCTCATGGGTACCGGCCGGTTTCTGCGTGAGCATGTCGCCGACGTCAAGATCGTGGCGGCCGAGCCCCGCTACGGCGAAGGGGTATACGCGCTGCGCAACATCGACGAAGGGTTTGTGCCCGAACTCTACGACCCGGACGTCCTGACGACCCGGTACTCGGTCGGTGCGCTCGACGCGGTGCGCCGCACCCGTGAGCTGGTGGACTCGGAAGGCATCTTTGCCGGCATCTCCACCGGCGCGGTGCTTCATGCGGCGCTCTCGATGGGCGCGGCGGCGGTCAAGGCCAGCGAGCGCGCCGACATTGCTTTCGTGGTCGCTGACGCAGGCTGGAAGTATCTGTCGACGGGCGCCTACGCCGGTAGCCTGGATGAGGCCGAGGACGCTCTGGACGGCCAGCTATGGGCATGACCCGCTCCGGCGACCATGAAGGAGGCGATGAGGTGGGGGCACCACCCGCGTGCGGGGGAGAGCGGCGCTCGTGACCAAACGAACCAAGAAGCCGGAAGCCCAGCCGGAGAAACGGCCGCGGTGGGTTATTGGTGGGACGACCATCCTCACCTTCGTCGCGTTGCTGTACGTCATCGAACTGTTCGACCAGCTGTCCGGGAATCGGCTGGACGTCAACGGCATCAGGCCGCTAGAAGCCGACGGTTTGTGGGGGATCATCTTCGCGCCGCTGCTGCACGCCAACTGGGCACACCTGATGGCCAACACGATTCCACTGCTGGTGCTGGGATTTCTGATGACGTTGGCTGGACTCTCCCGCTTTGTCTGGGCCACTGCGATCGTGTGGATCCTTGGCGGCTTCGGTACGTGGCTCATCGGCAACGTGGGCAGCAGCTGCGGCCCAACCGACCACATCGGGGCCTCCGGCCTGATCTTCGGCTGGCTGACTTTCCTCATCGTGTTCGGGTTCCTCGTCCGCAAGGTATCCGACATCATCGTCGGGCTGGTGGTCTTCTTCGTTTACGGCGGCGTGCTGCTCGGCGCCATGCCGGTGCTGGGCCAGTGTGGCGGTGTGTCCTGGCAGGGTCATCTGTGTGGCGCGCTCGCGGGTGTGGTGGCCGCCTTCGTCTTGTCCGCTCCGGAGCGTAAGGCTCGCGCACTGAGAAAGGGCGGCACGCGATCCAACCCGTCGCTGCATCCGAAGGCATGAGGTCGTCGCCCCCGGTTAGCGGGCGGGGACCTCAGGCTCCGGTCGGAGTCTTCGACTCCGGTGTGGGCGGACTGACGGTGGCACGAGCGATCATCGATCAGCTACCTGACGAGGACATCGTCTATGTCGGCGACACCGGCAACGGTCCCTACGGTCCGTTGACCATTCCGGAGGTTCGTGCGCACGCGCTGACTATCGGCGACGACCTCGTTGGCCGCGGCGTCAAGGCGTTGGTGATCGCATGCAACTCTGCCTCTGCAGCGTGCTTGCGCGACGCTCGCGAGCGATACGACGTGCCCGTGGTCGAAGTGATCTTGCCGGCCGTCCGGCGCGCGGTCGCCGCGACGCACAACGGCCGCATCGGAGTGATCGGTACCCGCGCGACCATTACCTCGCACGCCTATCAAGATGCGTTCGCCGCCGCACCCAACATCGAAGTCACCGCGGTTGCCTGCCCCCGGTTCGTCGACTTTGTCGAGCGTGGCGTCACCAGCGGTCGTCAGGTGCTGGGTCTGGCGCAGGGCTACCTGGAGCCCCTGCAGCGGGCCGGCGTGGACACCTTGGTACTTGGGTGCACCCACTATCCGCTGCTATCCGGGCTGATTCAGCTGGCGATGGGTGACAACGTCGCCTTGGTCTCCAGCGCCGAGGAGACCGCCAAAGAGGTGGTCCGCGTGCTCACCGAGAGTGACCTGCTGCGCCCGCACGATGCGCCGCCGGTGACCCGAGTATTCGAGGCCACCGGTGACGTGGAAGCGTTCACCAAACTGGCGGCGCGGTTCTTGGGCCCGGCGCTGGGCGGTGTCCACGCTGTGCATCCGTTGCGCGTCCAGTAGGGTCGTCGAGAGATTCTCATTACCGAATGCGGCGATGTCTTTCTCATCGTGCAACGGGGCATGGCACAGTAGTGTCCGTGCGACTAACCGTGCTCGGATGCTCCGGCAGCGTCGTCGGGCCGGATTCGCCTGCCTCCGGCTACCTACTGCGAGCTCCGGACACTCCGCCGATCGTCGTCGATTTCGGCGGGGGTGTGCTCGGTGCTTTGCAGCGGCATACCGATCCTGGATCGGTGCAGGTGCTGTTGTCGCATTTGCACGCGGACCACTGTTTGGACTTGCCAGGATTGTTCGTATGGCGGCGCTACCACCCGACGTCGCGTCCTGTTGACAAGGCCTTGCTCTATGGCCCGAGCGATACCTGGTCGCGATTGGGCGCGGCGTCGTCACCGTACGGCGGCGAGATCGACGATTGCTCGGACATCTTCGATATTCACCATTGGGTCGACGGCGAGCCGGTGACTATCGGTGCGGTCACCGTGATGCCGAGGGTGGTTGCTCACCCGACCGAATCGTATGGTTTGCGCTTTACCGGTCCTTCTGGCGGGTCCCTGGTGTACAGCGGCGACACCGGCACCTGTGACCAACTCGTCGAGCTGGCTCGCGGCGCTGACGTTTTTCTCTGCGAGGCATCGTGGACGCACTCACCCAATCACCCGCCCGACCTTCACCTGTCAGGCACCGAGGCCGGACGCGCGGCGAGCGAGGCCGGTGTTCGCGAGCTGCTGCTTACCCATATCCCGCCATGGACGTCACGAGAGGATGTGATTTCCGAGGCCAAGGCCGAGTTCGACGGCCCGGTGCATGCGGTGGTATCGGATGAGACGTTCGAGGTTCTGCCGAAGCGACCGACGCTCTAGCCGCGCTCTCTAGGCGCTCGTCGTCGGCGGGCTCGAACTGGATGGCCCGCCTCCTCCCCGCGCCTTCCGGGCGCGCATCGTCGGCGGGCTCGAACTGGATGGCCCGCCTCCTCCCCGCGCCTTCCGGGCGCGCATCGTCGGCGGGCTCGAACTGGATGGCCCGCCTCCTCCCCGCGCCTTCCGGGCGCGCATCGTCGGCGGGCTCGAACTGGATGGCCCGCCTCCTCCCCGCGCCTTCCGGGCGCGCATCGTCGGCGGGCTCGAACTGGATGGCCCGCCTCCTCCCCGCGCCTTCCGGGCGCGCATCGTCGGCGGGCTCGAACTGGATTGCCCGCCTCCTCCCCGCGCCTTCCAGGCGCGCATCGTCGGCGGGCTAGAGTCGGGCTCGTGTCCAAACGAGAAGACGGCCGCCCCGACGACGAGCTGCGCCCGGTGGTCATCAACCGGGGCTTCACCGATAATCCCGCAGGTTCCGTACTGATCGAATTCGGCGGCACGAAAGTCATGTGCACCGCCAGCATCGCCGACGGAGTGCCCCGCTGGCGCAAAGGGTCGGGGTTGGGGTGGCTCACGGCCGAGTACGCCATGCTGCCGGCGGCGACGCACACTCGCTCGGACCGGGAGTCGGTGAGAGGCCGGCTCAGCGGACGCACCCAGGAGATCAGCCGACTGATCGGCCGGTCGCTGCGCGCTTGCATCGACTTGGGGGCGCTGGGTGAGAACACCATCGCGGTCGACTGCGACGTGTTGCAGGCCGATGGCGGCACCCGCACAGCGGCCATCTCCGGTGCCTATGTCGCATTGGCCGATGCCGTGACCTATCTGTCTGCGGCCGGCAAACTGTCCGATCCCAGGCCGTTGTCGTGTGCCATTGCGGCGGTGAGCGTCGGCGTCGTCGACGGCAGGATTCGTGCTGACCTGTCTTACGAAGAAGACTCCCGCGCCGAAGTTGACATGAATGTCGTCGCCACCGACACCGGGACTCTGGTGGAGGTTCAGGGGACCGGCGAGGGTGCGACGTTCCCGCGCTCGACACTGGACAAGCTGCTCGACACAGCACTGGCCGCGTGCGACACGTTGTTTGCTGCGCAACGCGATGCGCTGGCCCTGCCCTACCCCGGAGTGCTGCCCGTAGGCCCTTCGGCGCCGAAGGCGTTCGGAACCTGACCGGGCTCTTGGTAGACCCCGGTCAGTCGGAATCGGTGCGGTAGATGAAAGCGCTGATCTGCGGGGCTGGCATCGCGGGACTGGCGTTGGCGAACCGGCTTTCGGTGCGGGGCGTGGAGGTGGTGTTGCTGGAGCGTTCGCCGGTTCCGCGAACGCAGGGCTACATGATCGACGTTTTTGGACACGGCTACGCCACCGCCGAGGCGATGGGACTGATGCCCGCTATCCAGGAAGCCGCGTACCACCTCGAGGAAGCCATCTTGGTCGATGAGCGAGGGCGCCACCGCGCTAGCTTGCCCATGAGTCTGCTGGCGCCCAGCCCGTCGCTTGATGTGATGCGGCCCGACCTAGAGCGGGTGCTGCGCGAATCGCTGCCGACCTCGGTGGACCTGCGATTTGGCACCACCCCGACCGCGGTCGAGGACCGCGGCGGTTCGGTCTGGGTCGTCCTCGACGATGGCTCCGAGCTCGACGTGGACCTTCTCGTCGGTGCCGACGGACTGCACTCGACGGTGCGGCGGCTGACCTTCGGTGACGAGTCTGACTATGTGCGTTACCTGGGCTTTCACACCGCGGCATTTACCTTTCATGACCAGGAGCTCAATGAGGCCCTAGATGGCCGCTTCTTGATGACCGACACCATAGGCCGGCTGCTGGGTCTCTACGGGTTACGCGATCATCGTGTTGCTGGTTTCACCATTCACCGCAGCGAGGATCCCACCGTGCCCGACGACCCCCGCGCGGCGCTGTGTGCAACCTATGGAGGGATGGGCTGGGTGGTGCCCCAAGTATTGAGGAAGCTTCCGCCTCCGTCGGAGATCTACTACGACCAGGTCGCCCAGGTGACGTTGCCGCATTGGAGCAGCGGCCGATGCGTACTCGTCGGCGACGCTTGCTTCGCGGTGTCGGTGCTTGCCGGCCAGGGCGCGTCCATGGCCATGGGCGGCGCATACGTGCTGGCCGACCAACTACGGCGCATTCCATCCGTCGATCAGGCGCTCGCTGGCTACGAGAAGCAATGGCGGCCGGTGGTCGAACGCACGCAGCGGGCCGGCCGGTGGTCGGGCGGCTTTTTCGTCCCCGCATCACGGGCCTCGCTGCTGGCGCGACGCGCTGTGCTAAGGGCGGTGCAGCTGCCCATCATTGACCGCGTCGCGCGCGCAGCTGTGGCCGGCACACCTAGTGACCTGATACCCGCGCTGCACCGGAGTGAATCCACCGGGGAAGGGCCGGCGCAGTGATGACTGAGCTACTGGTCGCCAGCCGCAATCGCAAGAAGCTGGTCGAACTGCGTCGGGTGCTGGACGGCTCAGGATTATCGGCCTTGACGCTCGTGTCGCTGAATGACGTGGCACCGTTCGATGAAGCGCCGGAAACCGGAGCGACATTCGAGGACAATGCGCTGGCCAAAGCCCGCGATGCCTACGCGGCGACTGGCTTGGCGAGCGTCGCCGACGACTCCGGGTTGGCGGTCGAGGCGCTCAACGGCATGCCCGGCGTGCTGTCGGCGCGATGGGCAGGAAGCCATGGCGATGACGCTGGCAATACGGCGCTCTTGCTCGCCCAGCTGCGCGATGTGCCCGACGACCGGCGTGGTGCGTCATTCGTCTCGGCATGTGCACTGGTCTGTGGTTCCGACGAGGTCGTGGTGCGCGGCGAGTGGCCCGGAACGATTGCACGACAGCCCCGCGGTGCCGGCGGGTTCGGCTACGACCCGGTCTTTGTTCCCGACGGTTCTGACCGCACCGCTGCCCAGCTGAGCCCGGTGGAAAAGGACGCGGTATCGCATCGTGGTCGCGCCCTGGCACTGCTGTTGCCTGCGTTGCGGGCGCTGGCTTAGAGGCCGAATCGCGCCTTGACGTTCCGCGTCTGGAAGTGCTCGACGATGATGCCCAGGAGCGGGATCGTTCCGGCCAGCAGCACACCGATCGTCTTGGCAATCGGCCAGCGGACCTTGATCGCCAGGTTGAATGCGGCCAGCACATAGACGAAGTACACCCAGCCGTGCACGACCTCGATCCACCGGATCTCTTGGTGGTAAACGAGGTGCGACACGATTTCGTAGCACAGCGCAATGAGCCAGATGCCTGTGGCCCACGCCATGATCCGGTAGGCAAGCAGTGCGTTACGGATCTTGTCGGTGGAGACCGCGGGCGCCGGCGCTTCGGGTGTCTCTGGTGTGGTCATGCGGTGGTCCTGTTCTCCTTTTCGGCATCGCTTTTTGCGAGTTCGGCCAGGTAGGCGTTGTACTCCCGCAGGGCGGGATCGTCGGTGTCAGGCAGCGTCGGCCTTGGCCGCTCGGGCAGCAGTCCGGCAGGTATCTCGGTGATGCCGCCGTGGTTTCGCGGCTCCGGCGGTACTTCTTCGTAGCGAACGAACTTGCGGTACGCGTAGACGCAGAACCAGGCGAACGCCGGCCATTGGAGCGCATAGCCGAGATTCTGGAAGGTGCCCGACGCAGACTGGAATCGCGTCCACTGCCACCAGCCCAAGGCGAGACAACCGCAGGCCGCAACGAGAACCAGGGCGATCAGCGCAGGTCGGCGCAGACGGCTCGTGGACACCACTCGAAGGTACCGCGCTGTGGTCTGTGAGGCGTTCACCCCGCAAATGGTGGGCGTCATGGCTTGGGCTCTTGGAGTTCATCGAGCGGCACTACCGCGACCTTGTGGTATTCGCGAAGTCGTATCCAACGCCTCGAGCGCCGCGATCGTCGGCTACCACGCGGCACCCATCGCTATCCATCAGACCGCGGTACGAATTCTTCCGCTACCTGCTTGACAAGCACTTGGTGCCGGGGGTTCCAGGCGGATCCGCTTCAGGTGATTCTTGCCGCGCCTGTGCTGGGGTAGCACGCAGGCCAGTGCTTTGAGTACAGCGATGTCTCGGTGCAATGACTGGAACGAGGCAGCGTCGCTGTGCGGTAGACGGTGTACGCGTTTTGACTCGTCCGCCGAACGCACCTGGTGGTCGATCTCGTCGCAGTGGTCAAGCCAAGGTTGCCGGAACGACCAACACGTTGATGGGGCCGGCAGGCGGGTAGGATCGGCACGCCGCGGGCGTGATGAAATTGGCAAACATGCCGGCTTTAGGTGCCGGTGCTCGAAAGAGCTTGAGGGTTCGAGTCCCTCCGCCCGCACTCCGGTCTCCCCGGTGTTGACTCTGGTCAGGCCCTATCCGAGGTTCGTCAATGTGGCGCAATAGATCCGCCGATGTCGGGGCTCTCGGGGCGCGCAGTTACCTCGCATCCGCCCACCGTCCATCTCGGGGCTAAGGCGCCGAGGTGTCTGCATCGAGGCCGCGAAATTGACCGACCGGTTGCAGTCGGTCGAGGTCTAGGCCGCGGGCCCGCCCTCGCCGCCTGCACCGCCGGGTCCGCCGGCGCTCCCAGCAGGGCCTCCGCCCAAGACGCCGGCCTCGCCGGGTCCGCCGCCACCCGGACCGCCGTCACCGCCGTCCCCGCCGTCCCCGCCGACACTGGAGAAGCCGCCGATGCCGCCGTTGGCGCCGTTGGCGCCGTTACCGCCGTTCCCGCCAGCCCCGTTAGTGCTGGCACCGCCCGCACCGCCGTCGCCGCCGTCACCACCGAAAGTGAGTCGGTCCGGGTTGTCGCCGCCGGCACCGCCGCTAGCGCCGTTCCCGCCGTTCCCACCGGCCCCGTTGGTGCTGGCGCCGCCGGCACCGCCGTTCCCGCCGGCGCCGCCGAGACTGTCGCGGTCGGCGTCGTCGCCGCCGACCCCGCCGGTACCGCCGTTACCGCCGTTCCCGCCAGCCTCGTTGGTGCTGAAGCCGCCGTCACCGCCGTTCCCGCCGGCACCGCCGCGACTGTCTAGGCCCGGGTTGGCGCCGCCGTCACCGCCATTCCCGCCGATCCCGCCGTTCCCGCCAGCCCCGTCGATGCTGGCGCCGCCGGCACCGCCGGTACCGCCGTCACCGCCGGTACTGAAGCCGCCGGCGTTGGCGCCGCCGTTGCCGCCGTTGGTGCCGTTGCCGCCCTTCCCACCGGGCCCGCTGGTGCTGTCGCCGCCGTTGCCGCCGGAACCGCCGGCACCGCCGATGCTGAGGCTGTTGGCGCCGGCGTTGAGGATGTCGTCGCGGCCATCAGCGGCGAGGCCGCCGTCTCCGCCGTCTCCGCCTAAGGTGCCACCGAATCCGCCGTCACCACCAGAACCGCCTCTACCGCCGAAACTGGCGAAGCCGGCGTTGACGCCGCTGGTGCCGCCGTTGCCGCCAGTGGCGCCGTTGGCGCCTGCCCCGTTGGTGCTGGCGCCGCCGTCACCGCCGGAACCGCCACGCCCGCCCCTACTGCCAAGGCCGGCGTTGTCGCCGGCGTTGCCGCCATGGCCGGCGGCGCCGGCTGCCCCGCCCGCCCCGTTGGTGCTGGCGCCGCCATTACCGCCGTTCCCGCCGTCCCCCCCGGCACTGTCGCCGCCGGCGTTGTCGCCGCCGTTGCCGCCGTTGGTGCCGTTGCCGCCGCTCCCACCGGGCCCGTTGGTGCTGTCGCCGCCGTTGCCGCCGGAACCGCCGTCACCGCCGAGAGTGCCGCCGTTGCCGCTGGTGTTGTCGTCGCGGCCATCGGCCGCGAGGCCGCCGTCTCCGCCGTGCCCGCCTGCGGTGCCACCGAATCCGCCGTCACCGCCGCGCCCGCCGTCACCGCCGATACTGGTTGCGGCGTTGGCGCCGGCGGCACCGCCGTCGCCGCCCGTCGCGCCGTTCGCGCCTGCCCCGTTGGTGCTGGCGCCGCCGGCACCGCCATCACCGCCGGCCCCGCCGCGACTGACGTTGCCGGCGTTGTCGCCGCCGTTGCCGCCGTTGCCAGCGGTGCCGGCTGCCCCGCCTGCCCCGGTGGTGCTGGCGCCGCCGTTGCCGCCGTTGCCGCCGTTGCCAGCGCTACTGAAGTTGCCGGCGTTGTCGCCGCCGTCGCCGCCGTTGCCGCCGGCGCCGGCTGCCCCGCCTGCCCCGGTGGTGCTGGCGCCGCCGTTGCCGCCGTTGCCGCCGTCCCCACTGAAACTGGTGCCGCCCGTGTTGTCGCCGCCGTCGCCGCCGTTGGTGCCGTTGCCGCCGTTCCCACCAGGCCCGTTGGTGCTGTCGCCGCCGTTGCCACCGGAACCGCCGGCACCGCCGGTACTGGTGCCGCTGGTGTTGTCGTCGCGGCCATCGGCCGCGAGGCCGCCGTCTCCGCCGTGCCCGCCTGCGGTGCCACCGAATCCGCCGTCACCGCCAGAACCGCCGCCACCGCCGACACTGTTGCCGGCGTTGGCGCCGGCGATACCGCCGTTACCGCCAGCCGCGCCGTTCCCGCCAGCCCCGTTGGTGCTGGCACCGCCGTCACCGCCGTCACCGCCGACCCCGCCCACACTGTCGGAACCGGCGTTGTCGCCGCCGTTGCCGCCATTGCCGCCGCTACCGCCGACTCCGCCGTCACCGATGATGTTGCCGCCGCTGCCGCCGTTGCCGCCGCTGCCGCCGGCACCGCCGACACTGTTGCCGACGGCGTCGTTAGGGCCGATCGCGCCGTCACCGCCGGTGCCGCCGGCCCCGCCGTCGCCGACTAGTCCGCCGTTGCCGCCGTTGCCACCGTCGCCGCCGTTGGTGCCGGCGACGAGCGCGTCAGCACCGTTTCCGCCGTTACCGCCGTCACCCCCGCTACTGGGAGTCTGTCCAGCTAGGCCATCCGCACCGACAACAGTGCCGTTACCGCCCTTCCCACCGGCGCCACCAGCTCCGGGGTCTCCGCCGTTGCCGCCGTCCCCGCCGCGACCAGAGTTGATGATGAAGTCGCTGTCGCCGTCGCCGCCATTTCCGCCGTTCCCGCCGGTGCCGCCCTGGCCGCCGTTGCCGCCTGTGCCGCCGTTGCCATTGCCGCCTGCGCCGGAGGCGCCGCCGGCGCCGCCGTCGCCTCCGGTTCCGCTGGTGCCGCCTGCGCCGCCGCTGGTGCCGCCGAAGCCAGCGCCTCCGGTTCCGCCGTCGCCGCCGGTTCCGCCCGCGCCGGCGTCGCCACCGTTTCCGCCGCCGGTGCCGCCGGTGCCGCCTGCGCCGCCGGTGCCGGCCGCGCCGCCAGTTCCGCCGGTGCCGCCGGTTGTGCCGATTCCCGCGCCGCCGGCACCGCCTTTGCCACCGTCGCCGGCCGCGCCGCCGGTTCCGCCGGTGCCGCCGCCAGTAGTGCCAATTCCCGCGCCGCCGGCACCGCCTTTGCCGCCGTCGCCGCCGGCTCCACCGGATGCGCCGGTTGCGCCGTTTACGGGCTGACTGCCTTTGCCGCCGTCACCGCCATCGCCGGCCGCGCCGCCGGTGCCACCGGTTCCATTGGCGCCTCCGCCGATCCCGCCCGTTCCGGCGGCCCCGCCGGTGCCGCCGGAGCCACCTGTACCGCCGTCGCCGGCTTGGACAACGGTGTTTCCATCACCGCCCACACCGCCCTTGCCTCCGGTTCCTCCGGTGCCGCCGTTGCCGCCGTCGCCGCCGCCGACTCCGCCGATGCCCGCGCCGCCGGCTCCACCAGCCCCGCCGGCGCCGCCGTCGAACCCGTCTTGCGCGTCGCCCTGGCCCGAAATTTTGCTTCTGCCTTGGCTGCCGTTGCCGCCGTCGCCGCCCTGGCCGCCGGTGCCGCCGGTACCGGAGCTGCCGTCAACGCCGCCGCCCGACCCGGTGCCGCCGGCACCGGCTGCGCCGCCGGTGCCACCATCGCCGCCGGCGCCGCCGACGTCGCCGTCTACGATCGCGGCGTTGCCCCCGTCGCCGCCAGTGCCGCCGGTGCCGCCGTCGCCGCCTGCTCCACCGTCGCCAGTGCCGCCGGCGCCCGCGTTACCCCCGACTCCGCCGGCGCCGCCGATGCCGCCGACACCGCCGATCGCGCCGGCACCGGGCCCGGTGCCAGGTCGGGAATCGCCGAGGCCGCCGGTGCCGCCCTCGCCGCCGGTGCCGCCGTCGCCGCCGTCGCCGCCGCCGGTGCCTCCGTCCCCGCCTGCCCCGCCAGTGCCCGCTGCGCCCCCAGCGCCGCCAGGTCCGCCGAGCTCGCCGCCTTCGCCGCCGGTGCCGCCGTCGCCGGCGGTGCCGCCGGTGCCGCCGGTGCCGCCCCCGGTGGCGCCGATACCAGCGCCTCCGGTTCCGCCCGCGCCGCCGGTGCCGCCAGCTCCGCCGTCGCCGCCTGGGTCGTCAGTAAGAGGGCCGTGGCCGCCGGCGCCGCCATCGCCGGCGTCGCCGCCGTCGCCACCGGTTCCGCCGGTTCCTGTCGCGCCGATCACTGACCCGGCGCCGCCGGCTCCGGCCTTACCGCCGTCTCCACCGGTGCCGCCGTCGCCGCCGTCGCCGCCGGCCTTTCCGGTCATATCGCCGCTATTGTCAACGCCGTCACCCCCGGCGCCGCCCTTGCCGCCGGTTCCGCCGGTGCCGCCTTGGCCGCCGGCGCCTTGTGTGCCGGCGGTGCCGCCGTGGGCGTTGCCGGCCGCTCCGCCGTCGCCGCCTTGGCCGCCGGCTCCGCCGGTGCCGCCGGTGGCGCCCGTGGCGCCGGCCGCGACGGTGTCGGTGTTGTCGGCGCCGTGGCCGCCGGTGCCGCCGATACCGCCTTGGCCGCCGTCACCGGCGGTGCCCGCGGCACCGGTGGTGGAGCCGGTGCCGCCGAGGCCGGCGTCGCCGCCTTGGCCGCCGGTGCCGCCTTTCCCGCCGGCCTGACCCGCCTGCACCGGGTCGGTGCTGGCGGTGCCGGTGCCGCCCTGCCCGCCTTGGCCGCCGGTTCCGCCGGTGCCGCCTTGGCCGCCGGCGCCTTGGGTGCCGGCGGTGCCGCCGTTGGCGTTGCCGGCTATGCCGCCGTTACCGCCTTGGCCGCCGGCTCCACCGGTGCCGCCGGTGGCTCCCGTGGCCCCTGCTGCGACGGTGTCGGTGTTGTCGGCGCCGGTGCCGCCGGTGCCGCCGATACCACCGGTCCCGCCGTCACCGGCGGTGCCCGCGGCACCGGTGGTGGAGCCGGTGCCGCCGAGTCCGGCGTCGCCGCCTTGGCCGCGGTGCCGCCAGTGCCGCCGGCGGTGCCAGCAGCCCCGGACCCGACACCATCGGTGCCGTGACCGCCGGCGCCGCCTTGGCCGCCGGTTCCGCCGGTGCCGCCTTGGCCGCCGGCGCCTTGGTGGCCGGCGGTGCCGCCGTTGGCGTTGCCGGCTATGCCGCCGTTACCGCCTTGGCCGCCGGCTCCACCGGCACCGCCGGTGGCGCCCTGGGCGCCCGCGCCCACGGTGTCGGTGTTGTCGGCGCCGGTGCCGCCGGTGCCGCCGATACCACCGGTCCCGCCGTCACCGGCGGTGCCCGCGGCACCGGTGGTGGAGCCGGTGCCGCCGAGTCCGGCGTCGCCGCCTTGGCCGCCGGTGCCGCCTTGGCCGCCGGCGCCTTGGTTGCCGGCGGTGCCGCCATTGGTGGTCCCGGCTGTGCCGCCGGTACCGCCTTGGCCGCCGGCTCCACCGGCACCGCCGGTGGCGCCCTGGGCGCCCGCGCCCACGGTGTCGGTGTTGTCGGCGCCGGTGCCGCCGGTGCCGCCGATACCACCGGTCCCGCCGTCACCGGCGGTGCCCGCGGCACCGGTGGTGGCGCCAGTGCCGCCGGAGTCCGGCGTCGCCGCCTTGGGCCGCCGAGTCCGCGTCGCCGCCTTGCCGCCGGTGCCCGCAGCGCCGGCCGGCGGGTGCCAGCAGCCCCGGAAGCCGACACCATCGGGTGCCGTGACCGCCGGCGCCGCCTTGGCCGCGGTTCCGCCGGTGGCCGCCTTGGCCGCGGCGCCTTGGTTACCGGCGGTGCCGCCATTGGTGGTCCCCGGCTGTGCCGCCGTACCGGCCTTGGCCGCCGGCTCGCACCTCCGCACCGCCGGTGGCGCCCGTGGCCCTGCTGCGACGGTGTCGGGTGTTGTCGGCGCCGTGCCGCCGGTGCCGCCGATACCACCGGTCCCGCGCCGTCACGCGGCGGTGCCGCGGCAACACGGTGGTGGAGGCCGGTGCCGCGAGTCCGGCGTTCGCCCGCCCTTTGGCCGCCGGTGCCGCCAGTGCCGCGGCGGCGGTGCCAGCAGCCCGGACCCGACACCAATCGGTGCCGTGACCGCCGGCGCGCCGCCTTGGGCCGCCGGTTCCCGCCGGTGCCGCCTTGGCCGCCGGCGCCTTGGTTACCCGGCGGTGCGCCCATTGGTGGTCCCGGCTGTGCCGCCGCCGGTACCGCCTTGGCCGCCGGCTCACACCGGCAACCGCGGTGGCGCTGTGGCCCCTGCCGCGACGGTGTCGGTGTTTGTTGGCGCCGTGGCCGCCGGTGCCGCCGATACCACCGGCGCCGCCGTCACCGGCCGGTGCCCGCGCACCGGTTGGGTGGAGCCGGTGCGCGCCTAGTCCGGCGTCGCCGCCTTGGCCGCCGGTGCCGCCTTGGCCGCCCGCACCGCCGGCCAGCACCGGGTCGGTGCTGTCGGTGCCGGTGCCGCCCTGTCCGCCTTGGCGCGCCGTTCCGCCGGCGCCACCGGTGCCGCCGGCGCCTTGGCTGGCGGCGGTGCCGCCATTGGCCGCCCCGGCCGCCCCGCCGTCACCGCCTTGGCCGCCGGCCCCACCGGTGCCGCCGGTGGCGCCTTGGGTCCCGGCTGCCACGGTGTCGATGTTGTCGGCGCCGTGGCCGCCGGTGCCGCCGATACCACCGGCGCCGCCGTCACCGGCGGTGCCCGCGGCACCGGTGGTGGAGCCGGTGCCGCCGAGTCCGGCGTCGCCGCCTTGGCCGCCGGTGCCGCCTTGGCCGCCCGCACCGCCGGCCAGCACCGGGTCGGTGCTGTCGGTGCCGGTGCCGCCTTGCCCGCCTTGGCCGCCGGTTCCGCCGGCGCCACCGGTGCCGCCGGCGCCTTGGTTGCCGGCGGTGCCGCCATTGGCCGCCCCGGCCGCCCCGCCGTCACCGCCTTGGCCGCCGGCCCCACCGGTGCCACCGGTGGCGCCTTGGGCCCCGGCTGCCACGGTGTCGGTGTTGTCGGCACCCGCACCACCCTGGCCGCCTTTGCCGCCGGCCCCGCCGTCACCGGCCGTGCCCGCACTGCCCGTGGTGGAGCCAGCACCACCAAGCCCGGCGTTGCCGCCTAGGCCGCCCGTGCCGCCGTGGCCGCCGGCCTGACCCGCCACCAGCGCGTCGACACTGTCGATGCCGTTGCCACCGGCACCGCCTTGGCCGCCGGCCCGCCGGTGCCTCCGGTGCCGCCGGCGCCTTGGTTGCCGGCGGTGCCGCCATTGGCCGCCCCGGCCGCCCCGCCGTCACCGCCTTGGCCGCCGGCCCCACCGGTGCCACCGGTGGCGCCTGTGGCCCCTGCCGCGACGGTGTCGGTGTTGTCGGCGCCGTGGCCGCCGGTGCCGCCGATACCGCCTTGGCCGCCGTCACCGGCGGTACCCGCGGCACCGGTGGTGGAGCCGGTGCCGCCGAGGCCGGCGTCGCCGCCTTGTCCGCCGGCGCCGCCGGTGCCGCCGGCGGTGCCAGCAGCCCCGGACCCGACGCCATCGGTGCCGTCGCCGCCGGCGCCGCCTTGGCCGCCGGTTCCGCCGGTGCCGCCTTGGCCGCCGGCGCCTTGGTTGCCGGCGGTGCCGCCATTGGTGGTCCCGGCTGTGCCGCCGGTGCCGCCTTGGCCGCCGGCTCCACCGGCACCGCCGGTGGCGCCTGTGGCCCCTGCCGCGACGGTGTCGGTGTTGTTGGCGCCGTGGCCACCTTGGCCGCCGATACCACCGGCGCCGCCGTCACCGGCCGTGCCCGCGGCACCAGTGGTGGAGCCGGTGCCGCCGAGTCCGGCGTCGCCGCCTTGGCCGCCGGTGCCGCCAGTGCCGCCGGCGGTGCCAGCAGCCCCGGACCCGACACCATCGGTGCCGTCACCGCCGGCGCCGCCTTGGCCGCCGGTTCCGCCGGTGCCGCCTTGGCCGCCGGCGCCTTGGTTGCCGGCGGTGCCGCCATTGGTGGTCCCGGCTGTGCCGCCGGTGCCGCCTTGGCCGCCGGTTCCGCCGGTGCCGCCGGTGGCGCCTGTGGCCCCTGCCGCGACGGTGTCGGTGTTGTTGGCGCCGTGGCCACCTTGGCCGCCGGTACCACCTTGGCCGCCGTCACCAGCGGTGCCCGCGGCACCGGTGGTGGAGCCGGTGCCGCCGAGTCCGGCGTCGCCGCCTTGGCCGCCGGTGCCGCCTTGGCCGCCCGCACCGCCGGCCAGCACCGGGTCGGTGCTGGCGGTGCCGTCGCCACCGGCGCCGCCTTGGCCGCCGGTTCCGCCGGTGCCGCCTTGGCCGCCGGCGCCTTGGTTGCCGGCGGTGCCGCCGTTGGCGGTCCCGGCTGTGCCGCCGGTGCCGCCTTGGCCGCCGGCTCCACCGGCACCGCCGGTGGCGCCCTGGGCGCCCGCGCCCACGGTGTCGGTGTTGTTGGCGCCGTGGCCGCCGGTGCCGCCGATACCACCGGTCCCGCCGTCACCGGCCGTGCCCGCGGCACCGGTGGTGGAGCCGGTGCCGCCGAGTCCGGCGTCGCCGCCTTGGCCGCCGGTGCCGCCTTGGCCGCCGGCCTGACCCGACAGCACCGGGTCGGTGCTGTCGGTGCCGGTGCCGCCTTGCCCGCCTTGGCCGCCGGTTCCGCCGGTGCCGCCTTGGCCGCCGGCGCCTTGGTTACCGGCGGTGCCGCCGTTGGCGGCCCCGGCTGTGCCGCCGGTGCCGCCTTGGCCGCCGGCTCCACCGGTGCCGCCGGTGGCGCCCTGGGCGCCCGCGCTCACGGTGTCGGTGTTGTTGGCGCCGGTGCCGCCGGTGCCGCCGATACCACCTTGGCCGCCGTCACCGGCCGTGCCCGCACTGCCCGTGGTGGAGCCAGCACCACCGAGGCCGGCGCCACC
The DNA here is from genome assembly GCF_018278905.1 of Mycobacterium spongiae. Classification (NCBI taxonomy): domain Bacteria; kingdom Bacillati; phylum Actinomycetota; class Actinomycetes; order Mycobacteriales; family Mycobacteriaceae; genus Mycobacterium; species Mycobacterium spongiae. The sequence continues at coordinate 3,995,855 of NZ_CP046600.1, read as the reverse complement.
ACCAACCCCGCCGGTGCCGCCCTGGCCGCCGGTGGTGCCAGCAGCGCCGGACCCGACACCATCGGGCCCGTCACCGCCTTGCCCGCCTTGGCCGCCGGTTCCGCCGGTGCCACCGGTGCCGCCAGCACCTTGGCTGCCGGCGGTACCGCCGTTGGCGTTTCCGGCCGCCCCGCCGTCACCGCCTTGGCCGCCGGCCCCACCGGCACCGCCGGTGGCGCCCGTGGCGCCGGCCGCGACGATGTCGGTGTTGTCAGCGCCGTGGCCGCCGGCGCCGCCGATACCACCGGCCCCGCCGTCACCGGCCGTGCCCGCACTGCCGGTGGTGGAGCCAGCACCACCAAGCCCGGCGTCGCCACCGACCCCGCCGGTGCCGCCGGTGCCGCCGGCGGTGCCACCAGCCCCGGACCCGACACCATCGGTGCCGTCACCACCGGCGCCGCCTTGGCCGCCGCCCCCGCCGGTACCACCTTGGCCGCCGGCGCCTTGGTTGCCTGCGGTGCCGCCGTTGGCGTCTCCGGCCGCTCCGCCGGTACCGCCTTGGCCGCCGGCTCCGCCTTGGCCGCCGGTGGCGCCTTGGGCCCCGGCTGCCACGGTGTCGGTGTTGTTGGCGCCGCGGCCGCCGGTGCCGCCGGTACCACCTTGGCCGCCGTCACCAGCGGTGCCCGCGGCACCGGTGGTGGAGCCGGTGCCGCCGAGTCCGGCGTCGCCGCCTTGGCCGCCGGTGCCGCCGGTGCCGCCGGCGGTGCCAGCAGCCCCCGACCCGACACCATCGGTGCCGTCGCCACCGGCGCCGCCTTGGCCGCCGCCCCCGCCGGTACCACCTTGGCCGCCGGCGCCTTGGTTGCCTGCGGTGCCGCCGTTGGCGTCTCCGGCCGCTCCGCCGGTACCGCCTTGGCCGCCGGCTCCGCCTTGGCCGCCGGTGGCGCCTTGGGCCCCGGCTGCCACGGTGTCGGTGTTGTTGGCGCCGCGGCCGCCGGTGCCGCCGGTACCACCTTGGCCGCCGTCACCAGCGGTGCCCGCGGCACCGGTGGTGGAGCCGGTGCCGCCGAGTCCGGCGTCGCCGCCTTGGCCGCCGGAGCCGCCGGTACCGCCGGCGGTGCCAGCAGCCCCCGACCCGACACCATCGGTGCCGTCGCCACCGGCGCCGCCTTGGCCGCCGCCCCCGCCGGTACCACCGTCACCACCAACACCTTGGCTGCCGGCGGTACCGCCGTTGGCGTTTCCGGCCGCCCCGCCGTCACCGCCTTGGCCGCCGGCCCCACCGGCACCGCCGGTGGCGCCCGTGGCGCCGGCCGCGACGATGTCGGTGTTGTCAGCGCCGTGGCCGCCGGCGCCGCCGATACCACCGGCCCCGCCGTCACCGGCCGTGCCCGCACTGCCGGTGGTGGAGCCAGCACCACCAAGCCCAGCGTCGCCACCGACCCCGCCGGAGCCGCCGGTGCCGCCGGCGGTGCCACCAGCCCCGGACCCGACACCATCGGTGCCGTCACCACCGGCGCCGCCTTGGCCGCCGCCCCCGCCGGTACCACCGGTGCCGCCAGCGCCTTGGGTGCCGCCGGTGCCGCCGTTGGCGTTTCCGGCCGCCCCGCCGTCACCGCCTTGGCCGCCGGCTCCACCGGCACCGCCGGTGCCGCCTTGAGCCCCGGCGCCGACCACCGTGGCGTTGTCGGCCCCCGCACCACCCTGGCCGCCCTTGCCGCCGGCGCCGCCGTCACCTGCCGTGCCTGCACTGCCGGTGGTGGAGCCAGCACCACCAAGCCCAGCGTCGCCGCCTTGGCCGCCGGTGCCGCCCTGGCCGCCGGCCTGACCTGCCACCAACGGGTCGACACTGTCCGCGCCTTCTCCACCGGCTCCGCCGGTGCCACCTTGGCCACCGTCGCCGCCCTGTCCGCCGCCAACTTGGATACCGCTGGTGTCGAGGCCGCCTTTGCCGCCGGTGCCGCCCTGGCCGCCGAGGCCGCCGTCGCCGCCGGTGCTGCTGGCCGCACCGATCCCGCCGTCGCCGCCGGTGCCGCCGGTGCCGCCGGCGCCGGCGACCCCACCACTGCCGTCGGTGCCGGTGCCGGTGCCGGCGTTGCCGCCGTCGCCGCCGAGCCCGCCGGCCCCGCCGTCGCCGCCGGCCAGACCCGGGTCGCCGGCTTTGCCGGCCCCGCCGGTGCCGCCGATCCCGCCGGCGCCTCCGGATCCGTTGGTGCCACCGGCGCCAGCCGTTCCGCCGGCGCCGCCTTGGCCGCCCTGACCACCGGCAGCGCCGGCTTGACCCGCGAGAAGTCCGTCGGCGCCGGTCCCGCCGGCGCCGCCCGCGCCACCGTCGCCGCCGGTGCCGGTGCTGCCGGCCGCCCCGCCGGTGTTGGCGATACCGCCGTCGCCGGCGGCGCCGCCGGTGCCGCCGGTGCCGCCGGTGCCCGCGGGAGCGCCGGTGCCGACTCCGCCGATACCGCCGGTCCCGCCTTGGCCGCCGGAGCCGCCGTCGCCGCTGGCGGCGCTGGTGATGGTGCTGGTGTCGAGGCCGCCTTTGCCGCCGGTGCCGCCCTGGCCGCCGAGGCCGCCGTCGCCGCCGGTGCTGCTGGCCGCCCCGATCCCGCCGTCGCCGCCGGTGCCGCCGGTGCCGCCGGCGCCGGCGACCCCACCACTGCCGTCGGTGCCGGTGCCGGTGCCGGCGTTGCCGCCGTCGCCGCCGAGCCCGCCGGCCCCGCCGTCGCCGCCGGCCAGACCCGGGTCGCCGGCTTTGCCGGCCCCGCCGGTGCCGCCGATCCCGCCGGCGCCTCCGGATCCGTTGGTGCCACCGGCGCCAGCCGTTCCGCCGGCGCCGCCTTGGCCGCCCTGACCACCGGCAGCGCCGGCTTGACCCGCGAGAAGTCCGTCGGCGCCGGTCCCGCCGGCGCCGCCCGCGCCACCGTCGCCGCCGGTGCCGGTGCTGCCGGCCGCCCCGCCGGTGTTGGCGATACCGCCGTCGCCGGCGGCGCCGCCGGTGCCGCCGGTGCCGCCGGTGCCCGCGGGAGCGCCGGTGCCGACTCCGCCGATACCGCCGGTCCCGCCTTGGCCGCCGGAGCCGCCGTCGCCGCTGGCGGCGCTGGTGATGGTGCTGGTGTCGAGGCCGCCTTTGCCGCCGGTGCCGCCCTGGCCGCCGAGGCCGCCGTCGCCGCCGGTGCTGCTGGCCGCCCCGATCCCGCCGTCGCCGCCGGTGCCGCCGGTGCCGCCGGCGCCGGCGACCCCACCACTGCCGTCGGTGCCGGTGCCGGTGCCGGCGTTGCCGCCGTCGCCGCCGAGCCCGCCGGCCCCGCCGTCGCCGCCGGCCAGACCCGGGTCGCCGGCTTTGCCGGCCCCGCCGGTGCCGCCGATCCCGCCGGCGCCTCCGGATCCGTTGGTGCCACCGGCGCCAGCCGTTCCGCCGGCGCCGCCTTGGCCGCCCTGACCACCGGCAGCGCCGGCTTGACCCGCGAGAAGTCCGTCGGCGCCGGTCCCGCCGGCGCCGCCCGCGCCACCGTCGCCGCCGGTGCCGGTGCTGCCGGCCGCCCCGCCCGTGTTGGCGATACCGCCGTCGCCGGCGGCGCCGCCGGTGCCGCCGGTGCCGCCGGTGCCCGCGGGAGCGCCGGTGCCGACTCCGCCGATACCGCCGGTCCCGCCTTGGCCGCCGGAGCCGCCGTCGCCGCTGGCGGCGCTGGTGATGGTGCTGGTGTCGAGGCCGCCTTTGCCGCCGGTGCCGCCCTGGCCGCCGAGGCCGCCGTCGCCGCCGGTGCTGCTGGCCGCCCCGATCCCGCCGTCGCCGCCGGTGCCGCCGGTGCCGCCGGCGCCGGCGACCCCACCACTGCCGTCGGTGCCGGTGCCGGTGCCGGCGTTGCCGCCGTCGCCGCCGAGCCCGCCGGCCCCGCCGTCGCCGCCGGCCAGACCCGGGTCGCCGGCTTTGCCGGCCCCGCCGGTGCCGCCGATCCCGCCGGCGCCTCCGGATCCGTTGGTGCCACCGGCGCCAGCCGTTCCGCCGGCGCCGCCTTGGCCGCCCTGACCACCGGCAGCGCCGGCTTGACCCGCGAGAAGTCCGTCGGCGCCGGTCCCGCCGGCGCCGCCCGCGCCACCGTCGCCGCCGGTGCCGGTGCTGCCGGCCGCCCCGCCGGTGTTGGCGATACCGCCGTCGCCGGCGGCGCCGCCGGTGCCGCCGGTGCCGCCGGTGCCCGCGGGAGCGCCGGTGCCGACTCCGCCGATACCGCCGGTCCCGCCTTGGCCGCCGGAGCCGCCGTCGCCGCTGGCGGCGCTGGTGATGGTGCTGGTGTCGAGGCCGCCTTTGCCGCCGGTGCCGCCCTGGCCGCCGAGGCCGCCGTCGCCGCCGGTGCTGCTGGCCGCCCCGATCCCGCCGTCGCCGCCGGTGCCGCCGGTGCCGCCGGCGCCGGCGACCCCACCACTGCCGTCGGTGCCGGTGCCGGTGCCGGCGTTGCCGCCGTCGCCGCCGAGCCCGCCGGCCCCGCCGTCGCCGCCGGCCAGACCCGGGTCGCCGGCTTTGCCGGCCCCGCCGGTGCCGCCGATCCCGCCGGCGCCTCCGGATCCGTTGGTGCCACCGGCGCCAGCCGTTCCGCCGGCGCCGCCTTGGCCGCCCTGACCACCGGCAGCGCCGGCTTGACCCGCGAGAAGTCCGTCGGCGCCGGTCCCGCCGGCCCCACCAGCCCCACCGACACCACCGCTGCCGGTACGACCGGCGGTGCCGTTAGGGCTGAATATGTTCTGGGCGCCACCTGCTCCGCCCTGGCCGGCGGACCCGCCGGTCCCGCCGGTGCCGCCGGCTCCGCCGACACCGGTCAGGCCGTCACCGCCGAGACCGCCGTCACCGCCGGCGCCGCCGGTCCCGCCAGTCCCGCCGGTCCCGCCGGCGCCGAACATCAGGGCGGCTTGACCCCCGACTCCGCCGTTGCCGCCGATGCCGCCAGTCCCGCCACTGGTGCCGATGGCGCCGTCGCCGCCGCCGTCGGTGCCGGCAAGACCGGCTCCGCCCGCGCCGCCATTACCGCCGGCACCACCGCCCATAAACAACCCGCCCCGCCCGCCGGACCCGCCGTGGCCGCCCGTACCTCCGGCAGTGCCGGACGTGGCAGCGGTGCCGCCGGCACCACCGTCGCCACCGGCGCCAGCTGCGCCGAACAGCCACCCGGGGCTCCCGCCACGGCCGCCGGTGCCACCTTCGCCGCCGGCGTCGCCAACCCCGCCGGTGCCCCCATGGCCGCCGCCTCCGATCAGCAGGCCGCCCGACCCGCCAGTGCCGCCGGTACCCCCGCCGATGCCGCCGATCCCGCCGATTCCCCCGTGACCAAACAGCCATGCTTGCCCGCCGGCCCCGCCAGTGCCGCCGCCGGCTCCGCCCGCTCCACCAGTTCCGCCGCGGCCATACAACCACCCGGCGTTGCCGCCGGTGCCGCCGGTGCCGCCGCCGATCCCGCCCGCGCCACCACCGCCGCCGTTGCCCCACAGGCCCGCAGATCCGCCGGCGCCGCCGGCCTGCCCGGGTGCCCCTGCTGCTCCGCTGCCACCGCTACCGAAGAGCAGCCCACCGTCTCCGCCGGCGCCGCCGGGAGTCGTGGCGTTGGCACCGTTGCCGATCAGGGGTCGCCCCAGCAGCGCCTGGGTTGGCGCATTGATGAGGTTCAGCAGAACTTGTTCGGCGCTGGCTGCCTCGGTCGATGCATACGATGCAGCTGAGGCACCCAGGGACTGGACGAACCGCTCGTGGTAGGCCGCAACCTGCGCACTGACAGCTTGATATTCCTGGCCGTGTATGCCGAACAGCGCGGCAATGCGCGTTGACACCTCGTCGGCGCCGGCGGCCAGCAACTCCGTCGTGGAACCTGCAGCTACCGCATTGGCCTGGTCAATGGTCGATCCGATGGTCCGCAGATCACCTGCGGCTGCGGCCACGATTTCCGGGGAGATCAATACGATAGACATAAGACGACTCCAAGCTGCCCACGACTGCGCTACGTGCGGGCCTCAACGCGGAGGCCCGCGGGGGTTTGGTTCAGACCGGGCTGTAAGCCGGATCCTGGAAGCTGCACGGCCACAACTGATTCCGCGGATTGGACAACCAGCCGACCGAGGCTGGAGAGGCCCGAGCTGCCGGCGCCGGTGTTGAAGAAGCCCGAGCTAGCCCCGCAATTAAGGGAGCCCTCGCCGGGCGTGTTGCGGAAGCCCGAGACTCCCGCGGCGTCGGCTGAGGCCGCATTCAGAAACTCCGCATAGGGTGCCGCCGCGATCAGCATCGCTGCAGACGCCGCGCCTTGCTCCGACTGATCTGCCAACTCCCAGGTCAACGATGAAAACGGAGACGTCGCCATGCGTATCTCCCACGCCAACTCGCCCAAGGCCGCAGCCGCGTCCAGCATGGGTGCCGATCCCGCACCCGCGAACAGCAGCAACGAATTGATCTCCGGTGGCAACATCGCGAAATTCGCCATAGGCCGAACTCCTAATCAACGGGAGATATGTCCGAATCAGTGGGATATGCGTCCTAATCTGTGGGATGTATGGGTCCCAAAGCCCGGTGCCGATCTGGAATCGAGTGCTGCTGCGAATGCTACGACGATGACAACGCGGATGTTCAGCGTTTCGGTAAATTGCAGGGTAGGCGTAATTCGTCGATCGAGCATGGGCCACGGCCCGGACGTGCGAGTATGTTCTTACAGCGTGCGTTCGATGATTTGTTTTTTTGCAAGACACTGACGGCATCCCGTACAACTGGGCAATAGCGCGACCAACATGAACGCGGATGTCTACTGAGAAGACATAACCGCAGCATGAAGCGGTTGTATGAAGTGAGCGTCGTCGACGTCGAGGAGACGCGCCACGGCAAACCTTGCCGCTGGCCCGGCAGAACGACCCTAGCGGAAGAATCGCAGCGGATCTAAGATGCGCAGGCTGACGGCGAGGCAACGCATGAGGATGCCCGAAGAGCTGAGCACCTTCGATGAATCCGCAGTTCGGTGTCGTTTGGAAACGCGGTGGACCTGGTCGTGTTCCGCGCTCAACCCGACTTTGTCAACGGCCGTGGCCGACTGCGCGGACACGGCCCCTGGGTCGCCCACACCGCCGCGGCAGCTAATCGCCGTGTCTGTTAGGTCAGCACCCGTTCCGCCGCGCATGAGTACCGTCTCGTGGTCGGTCCTGAGGCGGCGGCTGCCCGGCTGATCGCTGGCCATCGGGCAACGCGTCGCTGTCGATCGTTGCGCGCAGCGTGGTGGGCGACACTCGCGCACTCTGTTAGTAGCGGACTTCGTAAAATTAACGACAATGACAATACAAACGGATGAAGCCGATGATATCGGCCGCCGAGCTCGTATCCAGGAAACTGCCAGAAATCCCTGTTATCGTCCTCTAATTAGTCCGCCTATCCAAAGATTTAGACTCGAAATCAATTGCCCAGGCATATTTGCCAGTCGGCAGTTCTCAAAACGTGGATAAAGCCCGCTGGCGATCGCGGTATTGGGAATCAGAGTCCGCCGACTGGACCCGCGAAGGCCGCACGGTCGTCGCGGCACCCGCAAATATCTCTGCGTCGTTGATTACACCAAGAAATCAAGAAACAAGGATTGTTCGCGAATGATTGAGACACATCCCCAGAGCGGCCGACTCACGATGAGCGCCACAGAAGCTGCCCGGGTGCTGCGCCGCGACATCCGCACAGTGCGCCGAATGATCGAAACCGGCGAGATCGCTGGCGGCGCCCAGCAGGGCCCTAAACAGCGCCGTTGGTATGTCTATGTTGACCAGCTACCTATGCAGCGCGGCGGCAAGACACGACGCTCGGTCGAGCAGTTGGCCGCTGAGGTCGTCGGTCTCCGTGCCGACAACGCTGAGCTGCACGCCAAGACCTCCGATCTGATCACGCGGGTCGTGTCGTCGGATGAAACGAACCGGTTGGTGATGGCCGCCCGAACGACGCTGCGCGAGTCGATGGACGATTACCAATCGGCCACGTCCCAACTCATTAGGGCGGCCTCCTGTTTTCGTCGCGCCGTCGATCACTTCTACAGCGCAGTGGAAGAGATGCAAGAAGCCAACGGCAGACTCAACGCCGTGCTTTCTCAGCAGACATAGCAGCGCCAACGACTTTGACGCGAACCTAGCGCTCGGTCGGTAGGCGGTCACGCCAGGCCGATGCGGCTTCGGCCGACAGGCAGTCTTCCAACGGTCGGGTCCGTGCGGGCGCGGTAGTGACCCCGCCGCGGCAACGTCAGCGGCGGGCCGTCTTGACCAGGTTGGAACCGATGATCAGCCGCTGAATCTCGCTGGTCCCTTCATACAGCCGCAGCAGGCGAACATCACGGTAAATGCGTTCCACCGCAACGCCACGCATATAGCCACTGCCGCCGTGGATCTGCACACCGAGATCGGCGACCCTGCCGGCCATTTCGGTGCAGAACAGCTTCGCGGCAGACGGCGCCACCCGGCGGTCCTGGTTGGTGACCCACAGCCGCGCGGCATCGCGGACCAGCGCGCGACCGGCCAGCACGCCGGTTTGCTGGTCGGCAAGCATGGCTTGCACCAATTGGAAAGTTCCGATTGGCGCACCGCCCTGGGTTGCGGTGGCCGCATAAGCCACGGACTCGTCAAGCGCGCGCTGCGCGATGCCCACGGCGAGCGCGGCGATGTGAATGCGCCCGCGCGCGAGTGAGGTCATCGCAGCTCGGTAGCCGATATCCTCGGTGCCGCCAATCAGCGCGTCGGTACCTACTTTGACGTCGTCGAAGCTGACATCCGCGGTCCATGCGCCCTCCTGGCCCATCTTCGAGTCCTTGGCTCCTACCTCGACCCCGGCAGCGTCGGCGGGAACCAGGAAAACGGCGATGCCCGGGCCTTGGGGATCGGCGGGCCGGGTGCGTGCGAAGACGATAAACAGATCGGCGACCGGCGCGTTGGTGATAAAGCGCTTCTGCCCGGAGATGGTCCACGCCGCGTTGTCTGTAGAGCCGTCGCGGATGGCTTTGGTTTTCAGGCCGGCTGGATTGGACCCGGCGCCAGGTTCGGTCAGGGCGAAGGAGGCCACAACGTCGCCGGAGGCCATGGGCTCAAGCCAGCGGGCTTTCTGCTTGTCGGTGCCGAACCCGACGAGCACCTGTCCGGCGATGCCGTTGTTGGTGCCGAACATCGATCGCAGGGCCAGCGAGCTGTAACCCAACTCCATCGCCAGTTCGACATCTTGTCCAAGGTCGAGACCAAGGCCGCCCCACTGCTGCGGAATCGCGTAGCCGAACAACCCCATCTTCTTGGCGTGCGCGCGCAGGTCGTCCGGCACGCGGTCTTCGGCCAGGATCTGCTGTTCACGCGGTAGTACCGCGCTGCGGACGAAGTGGCGGGTCTGGGCAAGGATCTCCTGAAAATCCTGGTCGGAGACTTCAGGGACCTCGGCGGTAGTCATGTCCGGACGCTCCTTCTTGGCCGGTGCCGCAGCACCGCTCAAGATCCTATATGAAATATAATATTTGTCAGACGTATCCGGCTGGGCTCTGGCGGTGAGGAGTGCGTGGTAGGCGTGTCGTTACTGAGTGGGCAGACGGCGGTAATCACCGGCGCAGCACAAGGCCTCGGCTTGGCGATCGCGGAGCGATTCGTCGCGGAGGGGGCACGGGTTGTCCTGGGTGACGTGAATCGTGAGGCGACAGAGGCGGCGGCCAGTCGGCTGGGCGGCGACGACGTGGCCGTTGCCGTGCGTTGCGATGTGACCCGGACAGCCGACGTTGAAACGCTCATCCAGGCCGCGGTTGGACGGTTCGACGTGCTGGACATCATGGTCAACAACGCCGGAATCACGCGCGATGCGACGATGCGCAAGATGACCGAAGAGCAGTTCGACGATGTCATTGCCGTGCACCTGAAGGGGACCTGGAACGGCACACGTCTGGCCGCGGCAACCATGCGAGAAACCACGCCCCAGAATGGTGGCGCCATCGTGAACATGTCCTCGGTATCCGGCAAGGTCGGCATGGTCGGTCAGACCAATTACTCGGCGGCCAAGGCCGGAATCGTGGGGATGACCAAAGCGGCTGCAAAAGAGCTCGCCCACTTGGGTATTCGGGTCAACGCAATTGCACCAGGGTTGATCAGGTCGGCGATGACAGAAGCGATGCCGCAACGCATTTGGGACCAGAAGCTGGCTGAGGTCCCGATGGGCCGGGCGGGCGAACCCGACGAGGTCGCACGGGTGGCCCTATTCCTGGCATCCGATCTGTCCTCCTACATGACCGGCACTGTCATGGACGTCACCGGCGGCAGGTTCATATGAACCAGACGATGCGCGACCCGGTGATCTGTGAGCCCGTGCGCACGCCGATCGGCCGCTACGGCGGCATGTTCAAGTCCCGCAGCGCCGTCGATCTGGGCGTCACCGCGCTCCGGGGGCTGCTCGACCGGACCGGAATCGCGCCGGATGCCGTACACGATGTCATTCTTGGGCACTGCTATCCCACGAGTGAGGCGCCGGCTATTGGGCGTGTGGTGGCGTTGGATGCCGGTCTGCCCGTGACGGTTCCCGGCATGCAGGTCGATCGCCGATGTGGGTCGGGTCTGCAAGCGGTGATCCAGGCATGTCTGCAGGTAGCCGCCGGTGATAACGACCTTGTGATAGCCGGCGGCTGCGAGAGCATGAGCAACGTGGCCTTTTACTCCACCGATATGCGTTGGGGTGCAGCCCGATCCGGCGTCCGCATCCACGACGGGCTGGTCCGGGGACGCACCACAGCTGGCGGACGCCACTATCCGGTGCCGGGCGGGATGCTGGAGACCGCCGAGAACCTGCGCCGCCAGTACGACATCTCCCGCGAGGAACAAGACGAACTTGCGGTGATCTCGCATCAGCGGGCGGTGGCTGCTCAGAAGCGCGGCATCTTCTCTGACGAGATCATTCCGGTCGCCGTGCGCACCCGGCGCGGAGAAGAGCTGATCGACACGGATGAGCACCCGCGGGCCGACACCTCGGTAGCGGCAATGGGCGAACTAAAACCCCTTCTGCGCGACGACGATCCAGAGGCGACGGTGACGGCGGGAAATGCTAGCGGGCAGAACGACGCCGCGTCCATGTGCGTGGTGACCACCGCGGACAACGCCGACGCGTACGGCCTGACGCCGTTGGTCCGCTTGGTGTCATGGGCGGTGGCAGGGGTTGCGCCCAACACGATGGGCATCGGTCCGGTACCTGCGACGGAGACCGCACTGGCCAAGGCGGGCCTGCGGCTGGATGACATGGACCTCATCGAGCTCAACGAAGCCTTTGCCGCTCAGGCGCTCGCCGTGATGCGGGAATGGGACTTCGGCGCCGCCGACCGCGATCGAACCAACGTGCACGGTTCGGGAATCTCCCTCGGGCACCCCGTGGGTGCCACCGGCGCAAGGATGCTGGCGACTCTGGCGCGCGAGCTGGATCGGCGCCAGGCCCGCTATGGATTGGAGACCATGTGCATCGGCGGCGGCCAAGGACTTGCCGCGGTCTTCGAGCGGGTGCCGCGATGACCACGACCGACATGGGCACGCTGCCGTTGGCCGGTATCAGCATCGTGGAGGTGTCCAGTTTTGTGGCGGCCCCGTTGTGCGGCATGACGTTGAGTCAGCTTGGTGCGCAGGTTATTCGAGTGGATCCGCTCGGCGGGGGCGCTGATATCGGCCGTTGGCCGCTGTCAGCTACCGGAACGTCGATCTATTGGACTGGCCTCAACAAAGGAAAGCGTTCGGCTGCCATCGATCTACGCGCGGCGGCCGGCCAAGAGCTAGTCCAGCGGCTCATCGTGGAGTCCGACGGGATCGTCGTGACTAATGCGGCGAGCCTGTCGTGCATTGGTCATGAGCTGCTCGCGGCCAAGCGCTCCGACGTCATTCACGTGCAGTTACTCGGCCGCGGCGATGGTTCCACCGCTGTGGACTACACGGTGAATGCATCGACGGGGTTCCCGCTCGCGACTGGTCCGGTCAACCACTCCGGGCCGGTAAACCATGTGCTACCGGCATGGGACGTGTGTTGCGGTCTCTATGCCGCGCTTGCCGTTGTCGCCGCCGTCCGCCGCCGTGAGGTGTCCGGGGCAGGCGCGTGCATCAGCCTGGCGCTCGAGGACGTCGCACTGGCCACCGCCGGAAACTTGGGCCTGCTCACCGAGCCGCAAGTCAATGGCACCCAACGTCAGCGGCTGGGTAACGCCATCTACGGCCAGTATGGCCAAGACTTCACCAGTCAAGACGGGGTCGCTTTCATGGTTGTTACGTTGACGGGAAGGCACTTTCGCGACCTGGTCGACGCAACCGACACCGGGCGCGCGGTAGCGGCACTCGCGGCGGCCCTGGATGTCGACTTCGCGGACGAGGGCGCCCGGTACCGATACCGCGACGTGCTGTCGGGACTTTTTGCGCCATGGTTCGCCGACCGAACGGCCGCGGAAATCTCGGCGGCGCTGTCGGACACCACAGTGTTGTTCGAGCGCTACCGCGACTTCGCACAGGTCGCCGAGGACCGTCGGGTGACGGCCAATCCGCTGTTTACCCAACTACACCAACCCGGTGTCGGCGACTACCTGGCACCGGGCATGCCAGCGGCGTTCGACGGCGCGCATCCTGCCAGTGCTCCCGCGCCCGCTCTGGGGCACGATACCGCCGACGTGCTGCGCGAGTACTTATCGATGACGACCGCCGACATCGAGCGGCTGGCTGACGCGAACATCATCGTGGGTTGAGCCGGAAGGGAAAACAGCGCATGACCAGACTCGCTCAGACACTCGGCCTGACCGAATTCCAGACCGAGATCATCACTACTGTAAGGCACTTCGTCGAGAAAGAGGTGATTCCCAACGCGCCACAACTCGAGCGAAGCGACACCTACCCGCAAGACATCGTCGATCAGATGCGCGCTATGGGTTTGTTCGGGCTGATGATTCCCCAGGAGTTCGGCGGGCTGGGGGAGTCGCTGCTGACATACGCATTGTGTGTCGAAGAGCTGGCGAGGGGCTGGATGAGTGTCTCCGGGGTGCTCAACACCCACTTCATCGTTGCTTACATGCTCTGCCAGCACGGCACTGCCGCGCAGAAGCAGCACTTCCTGCCGCGCATGGCGACCGGGGAATCCCGCGGCGCGTTTTCGATGTCGGAGCCGGAGCTGGGCTCTGATGTCGCCGCTATCCGAACCCGAGCGCGACGCAATCCCGACGGCGCCTACACGATAGACGGTCAGAAGATGTGGCTGACCAACGGCGCTAGTTCGACGCTAGTAGCTGTGCTGGTGCGTACCGACGAGGGCGCCGAGAAGTCCCATCGCAACCTGACCGCGTTTCTTGTCGAGAAGCCCACCGGTTTCGGCGAAGTGGCGCCCGGATTGGTGATACCCGGCAAGATCGACAAGCTGGGCTACAAAGGCATCGAAACCACCGAACTGCTCTTCGACGGCTACCAGGCGAGCGCCGACGACATTCTGGGTGGCACTCCGGGACAAGGGTTTTTCCAGATGATGGACGGTATCGAAGTCGGCCGGGTCAACGTGTCGGCGCGGGCCTGCGGCGTGGGCATTCGGGCCTTCGAGCTCGCGGTGCGGTACGCCCAGCAACGTCATACCTTCGGCAAGCCTATTGTCGAGCACCAGGCTATTGCATTCCAGCTAGCCGAGATGGCAACCAAAGTCGAAGCAGCGCATTTGATGATGGTCAACGCGGCGCGATTGAAGGACTCGGGAGAGCGTAATGACCTCGCCGCGGGCATGGCCAAATACCTTGCTAGCGAGCTCTGTTCAGAGGTAACCCAACAGAGCTTCCGGATTCACGGTGGCTACGGGTACTCCAAGGAGTATGAGATCGAGCGCCTGATGCGCGATGCGCCGTTCTTGCTCATCGGCGAGGGTACCAGTGAGATCCAGAAGTCCATCATCAGCAAGCGGCTGCTCGCCGAGTATCAGGTGTGAGGCGATGGCTAGTCCGGATTTCGCTGCGCGGCCGCAACTTTCCGACGACGTAGCGCGCTATGTCCGCCGGCGAATCTTCGATGGTGCCTACCCCGCGGGCCAATACGTTCGTCTGGACCAGTTGGCAGAAGAATTGGGCATCAGCGTGACACCTGTGCGTGAGGCGCTGTTCGCTCTGCGCGCTGAGGGATTGATCGCCCAACAGCCCCGCCGTGGCTTCGTGGTTTTGCCGGTAACCGGACGCGACCTCGCCGATGTTGCGAACGTGCAGGCGCACGTCGGCGGCGAGCTGGCGGCACGTGCCGCACTGAACATCACTGACGACCAGCTGCGCGAACTCAACGAGATTCAGACCGAGCTGGAGCAGGCCTACGCGGGTGCAGACGAGGAGCGGACGGTTCGGCTCAATCACGAGTTTCACCGAGGCATCAATGTGGCCGCCGACTCACCCAAGCTCGCGCAGCTGATGTCCCAGATCACTCGGTATGCAGCCGAATCGGTGTTCCCCAGCATCGAAGGCTGGCCGGCCCAGTCGGTGCGAGATCATCGGCGGGTGCTGTCCGCGCTTGTGAAGCGCGACGAGGAGCTCGCCCGCGCCGCGATGTCCGAGCATCTTGCCGCGGGCGCCGTGCCGTTGATCGAGCACCTGATCGCGCGCGGGGTCGTTGCCGAGGAGAGTCGGCCGGTGCCGTGCGCACGACGCCGGGGCTGAGCCGTGGTGGCGGCCGCCAGTGGTTGTTGACCCGGTGCGTCTGGGCATAGGCTGTTACTAGGGCCAGGCAACACAATAGGGAGAAGAAGAAATGTCCCTAACGTTCGCATTCCGCGCAATTGCGGGATCCGTTGCCGGCGTGGCCGCGATCGCGGTCGCGGCGCCGGCCGGTGCGGAACCGATGGCTCAAATACCTGGGAATGGGGTCTTTCAAGTCGGCACCGAGATTCTGCCGGGCACTTATCGCACGGAGGGGCCGGCGAATCCGCTTATTCTGATCTTCGGCAGGGTTTCCGAGCTCTCCACCTGCTCGTGGTCCATGCACAGCGCACCAGACGCGAACCCCGGCAACATCGTCAACACAAATACCTCCATGGGCCCGATGACCGTGGTGATCCCGCCAACGGTCGTGTCGTTCCAGACCGCGAACTGCAAGATCTGGATCCGGGTCTAGGGAGCCGACCCCGTCAACTTTCCAGACTCGTCTTGAGTCTGCGAAGGTCGCGGCGGGTCGCGTGTCTGATCGCCATCGCCATCAGCGGCTGAGTCCACCGGGAGAATCCGGTGGGCTCACCGCGGTTGCGAAGCGTCATGCGGGTGCGACCGTTCGGCTCGTCCTCCCACGCGTAGGTCGTCTCCATGGGAAACGGTCCATGTGCCGTCCGCATGACGAATCGACGACCCGGTTCGAACTCGACCACCTCGTAGGTGTACCGCAGCGATTTGCCGAGAAAGTCTGCGGTAAAAGCGAACCGGGACCCCAACGCGAGCGGCTTTGGTGTTTCCCAATCGACAGCCTTGATGTTCGCATACCATTCGGTGGCGTTGTCTGGATTGCAGCAGTAGTCAGCCACGATCGTGCGTTCCCGGTCGACTACCGTCTCGACGGCAACGTCGACGGATTTCATATCGAGATTGTAGCTACCGCTAGAGCGGTGCGGCGGCTACCGGCCTTGTCGCGCTCCGGCCGCTTTGGCCCGTCCTCGCGAAGTCGACGACTTGGCCGATTTGCGTGACCCGGATGGAGCCTGGGTGGCGGCTTTCGGCTTCCCTTTCGAAGCGGCTTGGGAGCCCGCTGCGATCAACCGGCCGGCATGGTCGATGATGCACTCGAGGCCGTATTCGAAGTTGATTTCATCGGGGGCTCCGATGCGATGACCCTTGCCGGTGACCTCAGCCAGCAGCGGAGTGGTTGCCGGATCGACGGTTGCGGCATCGTCGATGCTTCGGGGTCCGTTGTAGGTAGACCGGGTCTTTTCGAAGAGCCGCTGTAGTACTACCGATCCGCGGACGTGCAGCGAAACCGCTGAGTATGTGTCAAAGGCATCTTCGGGTGACAGTCCGGCGGCCACCAGGTTCGCGACTGCCTGTTCCATCTCCTGTGCCCCCAGGCGTGCTGCCTTTTGACTGAGCGCTGCCCGAATCAGGATGAGATCGCACAGTATTGGGTTGCCCATGAACGTCTTTCGCATCAGGCGCGCATGGTTGCGCAGTGTTTCGCGCCAGTCGCTGGCCTCCACGTACGGCGTGGCAAGTGCATACTTGCTCAAGGCCCGGTCGGTCATCGCGTTGAGCAGATCGTCCTTCTTGCGGAAGTACCAATAGATGCTGGTAACGCCGACGCCAAGGTGTTTGCCGAGCATCGGCATGCTCAGGTTGTCTATCGAGACCTGCTCTGCGAGTTCGAATGCGCCGCTGATGATGTCATCGGGGTTGATGGATCCCCTTTCGCGTCGCTGACGCGGAGCGGTGGTTGGTTGCTTTGCCACGAAGGGCACCTCCGTCGTGTTGCGCCAGACCTGACCGTCAACCTTACCGGTAGCCATCCGATCAGGCGTTTGGATAGGCATACTGTAACGGTGAGCGGCCCATCTGGTGCTGGGGAAAGGCCCTGCGCGGTCCTACGGCGTAATGAGCGTGCGGGCCACCGGTTCGACATTGGCTTGCCTGCTGTAGATGCCTCGCTGCAGCGCCGCAAGTAGCGCATCCCGCGTCTCCCGGGGGTCGATCAGCTCGTCGAAACCCATGCGCTCCGCGGAGCGATAGGACGCTTGCAACTCGGCGTCGCGCAGCTTGGCCGACAGGTCCTGGTCGGCGCGCGACGCGCGAGCGAGCGCTGCGGCGCCCATCGCGCCCATCGTCGCGCCGGGATAGGCGAAGGTCGCCACCTGGTCGTCGAAGCTGACCAACCCCATCACCATGGATCCGAAGCCGTAGGCTTTGCGTAGCGTCACGTGCAGCTTGAGCGTCGTCGCGGTTGTCTGGGCGATGAACATGCGCGCGCCGCTGCGCAATACGCCATCGCGCTCGGATTGCCCACCCGGCAGCATGCCCGGGTTGTCGGCGAGGAAGACGATAGGCAGGTGAAACGAGTCAGCTACGGTGATGAAGTGCGCGGCTTTGTCCGCGGCGTCGGCGTCGATGGACCCGGCCATTACCCGCGGCTGGTTGGCCACGACGGCAACCGAATACCCGCCGAGGTGCGCGTGGGCACAGATGATCGCCTTGCCGAACCGTGGTTGAACCTCAAACCAGTCGGGACGATCGAAGACGACGTCGAGCACCGCGCGCATGTCGTAGCCGCGACGGTTGTCGCGGGAAACGACATCCAGCAACTCGGGCGTGGCGCGTGGCGCGGTGGTGGCCGATACCGGCGCCGAAGGCGGATAGGACCAGGCGCTCGGCGGAAAATACGATAGGTAGCGACGGATGGCATCCAGGGCCGCATCGTCGTCATCGGCGACATTGTGGATGACCCCGCTGGCCAACGCGACGTCCGGCCCGCCCAGGTCCTCTTTCGAAATATCTTCTCCCGTTGACTCTTTGACCACTGGTGGCCCGGCGGTAAAGATCGCACCCTGGCGGCTGATCACGCTGAAATCGCAGACCGGGGCAACCAGCGCGCCGTGTCCCGCGGATGGGCCCAGCACCGCCGTGACCGTGGGAACTCGACCGGAGCACCGCGCCTGCGCGAGCAGATCGGTGGGACTCCGTCCGTAGTGGGCGTCCGTCGGGCGAAACCCGGCACCGTCGAGCAACATCACCAGCGGGATCTTGTCGCGCACGGCCAATTCGGCGATGCGGTAGCGTTTGGAGTTGCTGCCCGCGGCGATGGTTCCGGCTAGCGTCGTAAAGTCCTCGGCGCCCACCATCACCGGGACGCCATTGATCCGGCCGGAGCCGGCGATGATCGCGTCGGCGGGGACCTCGCCGCCGACCAGGGTGCCGAGTTCGCGGAAGCTGCCCACGTCGAGGAGGCGCTCGACGCGCGCGCGGGCATCGAGCTTGCCCTCGCGGCGGTGTTTGGCGAGGCGCTCCGGCCCGCCCATGCGCCGTGCGCGCTGACGGCGACGGTCGAGATCGTCGAGCGTCTCCTCCCAATCGCGCCCTTCTGTCATGCGTCTTTCCTACCTCGTTGGGATGCGGTTGCGCTTGCCGCGCAGGCAAACGTACTGGATTGCTTACGGTAAAGTTACCCGCATGGCTAGTGCCCCCCGGCTCAAGATCGACGGGGGCATCCCCACTCAGCCCGGACAAGTGATCGAGGCAGCCACCGCCCTCGAGCACAACGGATATGACGGGGGTTGGACGGCCGAACACAGCCACGATCCTTTTCTGCCGCTGCTGCTGGCTGCCGAGCACACATCGCGACTCGAACTCGGCACCAACATCGCCGTCGCCTTCGCGCGCAGTCCGATGATTGTCGCCAACATCGGCTGGGATCTTCAGACGTACTCGCAGGGCCGGTTCAACCTTGGTCTGGGTACCCAGATCCGGCCGCATATTGAGAAGCGGTTCAGCATGCCGTGGAGCCATCCGGCACCTCGGATGCGCGAGTTCGTCGCGGCGCTGCAGGCAATCTGGTCGGCGTGGCGGGATGGCACCAGGCTGCGTTTCGAGGGCGACTTCTACACGCACAAAATCATGACTCCGATGTTCACGCCCGAGCCGCAGCCTTATGGGGTTCCGAAGGTATTCCTGGCTGCCGTTGGTACAGCGATGAGCGAGTTGTGTGGTGAGGTCGCCGATGGACACCTCGGTCATCCGATGGTCTCGCTGCGGTACCTCACCGAGGTCACAATGCCGGCGCTGTTGCGCGGCGTGGCGCGCTCGGGGCGCGATCGTGGCGATTTCGAGGTGTTGGCCGAAGTGATGGTCGCGACCGGGGAAAACGACGCCGAGCTGGCAGCCGCGATCGTCGCCGCGCGCAAGCAGATCGCGTTCTACGGATCCACCCCGGCCTATCGCAAGGTCCTCGACCTGCACGGCTGGGGTGATCTGCAAACCGAGTTGCGCCGCCTCTCACTGGCGGGGGAGTGGGACACGATGGGCTCGCTCATCGATGATGAGATCCTTTCTGCCTTTGCGGTTGTCGGCCCGGTCGACGACATCGCCTCCGGCTTGCGAGCCCGTTGTGCGGGCGTGGTCGATCGAGTGCAGCCGATCTTCTTCGCGGCTTCCCGGGATTGCGTCAACGCCGCGTTGAAGGCGTTTCGTCGTTGAGGGCCAAGACGATTGGCGTGGCCTGGACTGACGCGTCCGCACCGGACGCGAGCGCGATCCATGGGCGGTAAGACGGTCGTCATCACCGGTGCCAGTGATGGCATTGGCGCCGCCACGGCACGTCAGCTACACGACCAAGGCGAAAACGTTGTGGTAGTCGGCCGGTCGGAGGGCAAGACCACCGCGGTAGCCGCGGAACTGGGTGCCGACTATTTCGTCGCCGATTTTGCCGACCTGTCCCGGGTGCGCGGACTGGCGGAGAAGATTCACTCGGACTACGAATCCATCGACGTGTTGGTCAACAACGCCGGTGGTATGCCCGCCAAGACTCGCCGGACCGCTGACGGCTATGACATGACGTACCAGGTCAATTACCTGGCCCCGTTCCTGCTTACCACCCTGCTGCTGGACGTCTTGGTCGATTCCCGTGCGACGATTGTCAACACTTGCAGCGCGGCCCACAAAATGCTCCGCAACGTCAGCGTCGACGACATCGAGCGCACCGAGCGGCGCCGACCGATCATTGCCTATGCGCTATCGAAGTTCGCAATTGTCCTATTCACTAGGGAATTACATCGCCGATACCACGGCGGTGGGCTCGCCGTTGCCGCCGTTCACCCCGGGTACGTCAACACCAACTTCGGCCGGGCATCGGGATCACGCCTCCTTGCCGTCATGGCGCACACTCCCGTACCGCGATTGGTCGCTACCGCGGATCGTGCGGCCCGGCAGCTGGTCTGGTTGGCGTCGAGCACGCCCGGTGACGATTGGCAATCCGGCGAGTACTACTCGCGGAACCGAATTGCCAAGGCCAACTGCCGCGCCTACGACCCATCGCTTGCCCGTGAGTTGTGGGATCGCACCCAGGCCAACCTCAGCAGGTGACGACGTCGTGCGCTGGCGTCGGAGTTTTTAGGCGGCCGGCGAAAACGTGACCGGAAGCTTGTTGGGGGACCGGAAGGTGAGTCCGACGATTCGGGATTCGGCACCGGTTCCGTCGTCGACAACGAAGGCGAGGTCCTGCACGCGGTCGAACAGACTGTTCAACATGACCCGGGTTTCCAGCCGCGCCAGATGCATTCCGAGACACATATGGATTCCGCCCGCGAACGCGATGTGGGCTTGCCGAGGCCGGCGGATGTCGAACGTGTTGGGATCCGTCCAGCGGCTCTCGTCGCGGTTGGCCGAAGCCATGCAGAGGTCGACTTGCGCGTCCGGCGGTATCGTCTTTCCGCCGATGTCGACTTCTTCGGTTGTGGTGCGAGTGACCATGGTGAGCGGCGTTTCGAACCGCAGGCCCTCTTCGATCGCGACCGGTATCAGCGACCGGTCGTGGTAGACCATCGCCAGCTGCTCGGGGTGGGTCAGCAACAGGTAGAGCAGATTGCCCGACGAGCGGTAGGTGGTCTCGAGCCCGGCGGGCAAGAGCAGCCGCAAGAACGCGATGATGGCTTCGTCGGTGAGCTTCTTACCGTCGATCTCGGCGGCGACCAGATCGCCGATGATGTCATCGGTGGGTGTATGGCGCCGTTGCTCGACTTGGTCGAGGAAGTAGTCGTGCAGTTCGGCTGCCGCATTCAAGCCCGCCATGATGTCGGTCGGGATCGAGATGAGGTCGAACGACAGCCGCCGGAACAGGTCGAGGTCATCGCGGGGGAGTCCGAGTAGCGTGGCGATGATTCGGGTCGGGAACTCGAACGTCACCGCCTTCACGAGGTCCGCTCCGCCGTCGTTCTTGATCTCGTCCACGAGCTGGGTGCAAATCGGCGCGATGGCCGAGGGCTCCCACCGTTCCAGCGCGGTCGCCCGAAATGCTTTGGCCACCAGATTGCGGTGATCGTGATGCTCTTTGCCGCCCATGGCCAAGATGGTGTGGCCCATGACCAGGCCGATGGTCTTGTCATACGCGGCCGAACTGAATACCCGGTCGTCGCGGAAAGCCTGAAACACGCCGTCATAGCCGAACAAGACCCACTCATCATTGGGTTTGAGTTCCGGCGGTACCTGGGTGTGGTCCATGAGAGCCCCGTGCCAGACGGGCTCGGTGCGCCGCATGTATTGGAAGAACGGGTACGGACTGGTTTCACCGGTGAGGTCGAGGGTAACGGCCGGGCCGTCGGGATCGGCGCGCAGTGCCATCAGCGCTCCTCCTGGGGAACCGAAGTCGGGGCCGCGCAGACGGGCTCCAACTCATATGGAATCTCGCTATCATAGTATAGATAGCAACGAATCCCAATCGCCCGGTGGGGTTACCGTAACCCATTCAGTACTGATCGGGTCACGCCGTCGTTGCCGGATCGGATTGTCTCCCAAGAGCTGCGCCGAGCCGTGGCCCTGTGGCGGAGCTACACCGGGGTGAACTTGGTGATCAACCACTGCCCATCGATCTTGGCCATGGTCACCAACACGCTGCTCGCTGCCAGCGAAGGATCGGGATTGTCTTTGCTGGTGGTGCTTTGATCGACGAACACCAGAACGACAGCCGAATCTGCTTGCAACTCGGAAACCGCTGCGCGCATGACGTGAGCGCTGGTTTTCAGCGACTTCTTCCTGGCTGCCGGGGCCACGATCTGTTCGGTGAACTGGTCGTAGTAGGACAGAAAGTCGCCGGCGAGGTGCGACCTGGCGTTGGCGAAGTCTTTGTCGAGCGTTTCCGGTGAGTACGACAACAGCGCCACCGTGCCGTCTGACGCCGCGGTGACCGCCGCTTGCTCGGCGCTGGGGCCGGTCTGTTGATCTTGTCGGTACTGCTTGAAGTACAGCCATGCGGTGGTCGCCCCGGAAATCAACAGCAGCAGGATCAGAATCACCGGAACGGGTTTTACGGTGAGCTTCATCCGCCAGAAGTCTCTTTTGCGACGGGTGGGTTCGCCGGAATCATCGTCCGTGACTTCGTCGTCCGTGACTTCGTCGTCCGTGACTTCGTCGTCCGTGACTTGGTCGTCCGTGACTTGGTCGTCCGTGACTTGGTCGTCCGTGACTTGGTCGTCCGTGACTTGGTCGTCCGTGACTTGGTCGTCCGTGACTTGGTCGTCCGTGACTTCGTCGTCCGTGGTGTCGGCTTCGGGCCCATCGACGTCTTCTGCAGCTGGGTCGATGTTGACGACCTCGGTGACGTCGTCGATCTCTTCCGTTTGGGTCGCGTCGTCGCGCATCTCATCGCTCACGGTACGAACTCCACTTTCGACATCTTGTACTGGCCGTCTTCTTCGGTCACGGTCACTCGGAGCCGCCACGCTCGTGGTTCGTCTTTGGCCCCTGCGGAATTGGTGACGCGCGAGGTCGCCGAGACGAGGACCAATGCGGAATGTCCATCCACGGATTCGACTGCCGCCGCGTTGATCGTTCCTTCGGTGACGACCTTGGACTGTTCGACCACCTTCGTGAAATCGGCTGCCCGCTGCTGAAAGTCGTCCCTGAATTCGCCGGTAGAGCTGTCTATCACGCGCTGGACGTCGTCCTTGGCGTTGTTGAAGTCCAGGGAGGTCATGTTGACGACGCCCTGCCTGGCGCCGGCAGCGAACTTCGCCACACGGTCCTGTCTCTCGGTGGCCTGATGGTGGTGCCACACCATGTATGCGCTGAGCCCTGCGAGCGAGCAGATGACCACGATTGCGCCCGCTTTGGCGATTGTGGAGAGCTTCGGCAGGCGCAACCACCGCCGCCAGGAGGCCGGCTTCGCGGCTTCCTGCTCTGCGGCCTCATAATCTTCGGCGTCTTCGGTGTCTTCGGCGTCCTCGGCGTCTTCGTACTCGTCGTCATACTCGTCGTCGTAGTCGCCCTCGTCGTAATCGTCCTCGTAATCCGATTCGTATTCCGCGTAGTCCTCGACCTGGCCGTCCTCGGCGACATCCAGCGCTGCGCGCTTGAGCCGAGCGGCGCGTGCGCGCGCCCGGGCGGCGGCGGCCAGCGCTTCGGCCTCCGCGGCTTCCGCTTCGGCTTCCTCGGCCAACGCCATGGCGTCGGCCTTTGACTTCGCCGAATCGGTCGGTGGTTCGTTCGTCTCAGTCATTGCGGTCGCAGACTGGGAGCATCATTATCGACTGACCTCCGGTATCTCTTACGGTATCGCCCATTGCTACCATCGAAGTTCCCAGTGAACTCCGACGAGGACCGATCGAGCGGATGATCAGCCACCCGAACGCTTCCCTCTGCTTCCTGCGCAGCGGCTCAGGAAGGCCAAGGAAAGTCCGGCTGGCATCATGACCGCCGTCGACTCACCCGAAAAGATACTCTTTACCTCAACAGCCCAAGCATTTGTGCAAAAAGAAGCGCCGCTTCGCTACGTTCGAGAGCTTCATGCCGCGGGCGCTTCCTTTGACAAAGCGTGGTGGCGGCGGGCCGCCGAACTTGGATGGACGGGCCTGCTCGTCCCTGAAGAGCTCGGCGGCGGCAGTGTTTCGGGCAGCGGCGTTGCGGATCTGGCGATCGTCGCCGAACAGCTCGGTAAAACGGCAGCGCCGGGGCCCTTGTATCCGGTCAGCACTGTGCTCGCCGGTCTAGCCGACTGCGCCGACCGTCACACGCACGCCCCCATGATCCGTTCGCTGATGTCCGGTGACGCGGTTGCATCGTGGGCGGTTTCAGAACCGGGACGGGGCTGGGCGCCACTGAATCCGACGGTCACGGCGATACCGACCGAAACTGGCTACCGCGTGACTGGCACTAAGGATTGTGTCGAGGCAGGGGCGCAGAGTGCGGTGCTCCTGGTGGTAGCTCGATGCGGAGCGCAAGAGTCGGAGGTTCGCCAGATTCTGGTTCCGACTGACGCGCCGGGGGTTCAGATCACCGACCAGCGGTCGGTGGACCTGGTCAAGAAATACGCGCGAGTGCACTTCGATGATGTGGTGGTGCCGGTTTCCGCAGCTGTCGGCAGCGCGGCCGAGACAACCGGGCTGGTCGAACGGCAAAGCCAGATTGCCCAGGTGCTGCAGTGCGCCGAGATGGTCGGGATCTTGCAAACGGTGTTCGACTTCACCGTCGAGTGGGCGCTGGACCGGCACACATTCGGTCGTCCACTGGCGTCGTACCAAGCGCTCAAGCACAACTTCGCCGACATGAAGATGTGGGTCGAAGCGTGCCGGGCGACCACGGCCGCGGCGATCGCCGACGTGGCCGCGCGTGTGCCCGGGGCAGGCCTGTCGGCCAGCATCGCCAAATCGTACGTTTCAGAGATGGCCGGCCAGATCATCCAGGGCTGCGTACAGATGCACGGGGGTATTGGCGTGACCTGGGAACACGACCTACACCTCTACTTGAGGCGGGTTACGTTGTACCGCTCCATGTTTGGCACGCCGGAAGAACACAACCTGCGCGTCTATCGAGCAGAAGAAGCGGCGAGATGACCTCCACCGAATCCGTTGCCGAATTCGCCGCGCGGGCCAGAGTTTGGTTGGCGGACAACATGCCCCGTATCGATCCGGAGTCGCCCCCGCCGGTGGTTCGCGACGACGAACGGTGTTGGCACCGCGCCCGCGAACTACAAAAACGTCTGTACGAAGGCGGATTCGCGGGGATCTGCTTCCCCGCCGACTACGGCGGCCTGGGCTTGGACTACCAATACCAGCGGGCATTCGACGCGGAGTCCCTCAACTACGAGATGCCCTTGATTCTTAACACACCCACGTTCACCATCTGTTGCGCAACCTTGCTCGACACCGGCACCGAGGCGCAGAAGAGGCAACACATCGCCGCCGCGCTGCGGGGAGACGAAGTGCTGGTGCAGCTGTTGAGCGAACCGAGCGGTGGCTCGGATTTGGCCGGCGTGATCACCCGGGCTGAGCGCCGCGGTGATCGGTGGGTGATCACCGGCGCTAAGACGTGGAGCACCGCCGCGTTCGCGGCCGACTACGGGCTGTGCCTGGCCCGCACCACGTGGGATGTGCCCAAGCACGAGGGTTTGACGATGTTCCTCGTACCCATCGCTCATCCGGGAATCACGCTGCGTCGCATCACTCAGTTGACTGGCTCGACCGAGTTCTGCGAGGAGTTTCTGGACGAGGTCGACGTCGGCGACGAAGCCGTCGTCGGCCAGGTGAACCAAGGCTGGTCCGTGGCCTCGCGGCAGCTCTACCATGAGCGTCGCGCGGTGGGGATGGGCTCCGAATTCGCCAGCGGCGCCGGTAGCGAAGGTGGCCAGTCCAAACCGGTCGACTTTGTCGATCTCGCGGCGAAGACCGGTCAGGGCGATAGCGAGCGGGTCAAGGAGATGGCGGGCCGGGTGCTGGTGCATCGCGCCGTCGCCGAGCAGTTGGTCGACCACGTGTATCGCAATGTCCGCGATGGCGTGCTGCCACCCGCCGGTGGCACGCTTATCAGGCTATTCCACGCCGAGACCATGACGTGCGAGATGGACACGGCGCTTGCAATAGCGGGAGCGGCCGGCGTCGTCGGGGATCTCGGCGACGGACTTGAGGCCGGGCTGCGCTACATTTCGCGGCAAGCCGTCTGCATTGGTGGCGGAACGACGGAGATGGCCCGCAACGTCATCGGTGAGCGAGTGCTGAACTTTCCGCGGGAATACGCCGCAGACCGCGGAGCGCCGTTTAATCAGGTGCGCCACGGGCGGGCACGTTGAGCGCGCGCGTCACGCGGTGTCCGCCGGCGGCTCGATCAGGTTCTGGCCGGGCGAGGCGGGCGGCGCTCGCGAGCAATTCGTCGATGATCCGTTTCCTTTCCTCGCGCGAGACCGCCGACTTGAACGGCCCGACCTGCAGCTCCCACTGGGCGCGGCCGGCGGCGCCGAAAACCGGGGTGGTAATGACACTCACCGGAAGCTCGTCGTCGAGCGATAGTTGTGCCGGTTCGTAGGCGTTGCCTGCGAGGCTGCTGAGTCGCGAGAGGAGGCGGTCGCGCAGCTGCGCGCTTGCCGGGTGAGCAGACAGGAAGCTCACGACGTCGGCGATGACGTCAACCGTTTCGATGTCGGCGGCGCTGGCGCCCCAGACACCCACTCCGGTCTGCCGGATCACCTCGAGCACCCGCCGGAATCGGGGCGCGTCATCGGGTTTCGATCGGGCCAGCCACGCGTCCTGCTCGGCCTCGTCGGCGAAGGCGATGATAGATGCGCCCCCAGGGGGTTCTAGCGGCAACCGGGTGCCAGAGGCAAAGCCGGCCGGAACACGGCCACCGCGAGCTGCCAGTGCCACGACGATCAGCTGGTCGCCGTGAACGGTGCTCAGCCCGACGGCACAGCCGACGCGGCGAGCAAGCCCGTCGAGTTCATCGTGCACAACATCGGGATGGGGCAGCATCGGGCGAGCCCGCTCACCGATCGCGATGAGACCTGGGCCGAGCCGATAGGTCCGATCGGGAAGGCGGACGACCCAGCCCTGTTCATCCAGCGCCGCCAGGATTGCGCCGACCGTCGAGCGGCTCAGGCCCAGGCCGTCGGCGATCTCTGCCGACGACTGCGGCCGCTCTCGGACGGTAAGAAATTCCACCACCGAGATCACTCGCAGCGTGGGCGGTGAACTCGATCCTTCGCGTGGCTTGCCGGCGACCAAAACCTTCCCCTAGACTGACCGCTAGTCAAATAATCGTTTCAGTTTATACGAATATTCGTATTAGGCCATGGTGACAACGACACTTCAGCCACTCGACATCGACGGTATCGACTTCGCCAGTGACGACCGGCCGGACCTGCATGAAGTGCTGGCGAAACTTCGCAGCCAGCGGGACTACGCGATCGTCCCGTTCGCAGGAACGCGCGCGGTCCTGCTACTCACCCAGGAACTCGTCGCCGCCGGGTTCCGGGACGAAGAGACGTTTCCGTCGTGGGCGGCATACACGATGGCCACCAAACCGGTGTTGGGTCACACGATTCAGTGCATGTCCGGGCGTGAGCACCGGGTCAATCGCGCGATCGTGTCCACGCCGCTGCGACGCAACCACGTGGCGCAGTATCTGGAGCCGATCATCGAGCCGGCGATCAACGAGCTGATCGATCGCTTTGCCCATCGGGGTGAGGCCGATCTGGTTGCCGAGTTCACCCAGCGCTTCTCGCTCCTCATCAACAACCGGATGCTGGGCATCCCGGTCGAGGATGAGCAGCGGTTCTACCGCTGGGCACAGGGTCTCATCCACTACCCCTGGGACCCGGAGGAGGCGAAGCGGTGTGCGCGCGAGCTCACCGAGTACGTCATGCCGATCATCGCTGCTCGTCGAATCGAGCCCGGCGACGACATGATTTCCCGGATCGTCAGCGCGACTACCGAGGACGGTGAGCAACTCGACGACGAACAGGTGCTGTCGTTCGTGCGGCTGCTCTACCCGGTTGGTGCCGACACCACAATGCTGGCCATGGGCATTGCACTGGCCGCCCTGTTCACGCATCCTGAGCAGCTCGACCTGCTCCGATCCGACCCCGACGAACACCTCGAGTGGGCGGTCTGGGAGGCGCTGCGGTGGGAGCCACCGGTGGCGCTACTTCCGCGCGCCTGTCCCGAGGCTGTGACCTGGCACGGAATCGACATCCCGGCACAGACCCCGATGGTGTTCGCGATCACCGCCGCCAACCGCGACCCGTCGGTGTATCCCAACCCGGACCACTTCGACATCACCCGCCGGGTGACCCCGATGGTCGCCTTCGGCCAGGGCCCCCACAGCTGCATCGGAAACTGGCTGGCATTCGCGGAGCTGGTTGCCGCTCTGCGGACGCTGTTGACGCGGCTACCGAACCTTCGTGTGGCGCCCGGGGCCGCCGGTGCCGTCCGCGTCACGAGCCAAGTCGGCACCGCGCTACGCGGAGTCGACACGCTGCCGGTGCGCTTTGACCCCGCCTAGGTGTCGACAACGTCTGACGCTAGGCGCGCTCGAATCACCAAGCGCAACAACGCACTTAAAAACGAGCCCGGAGTGCGCTATCCGAGGAAACTGAGGTAGCCGGTAAGCCCACCGACCACGACAAAGGCCGCTCCCATGACGCGCAGACCGGTCGCACGTGCTTCGGCAGGACGAAGCACCACGTGGGGGATCCAGTAGTACGCAAGCCCACGCACCACAAAAGCGACGCCCAACAATGTGACAAGAGTCGGAAGCAGTCCGTCCCAGCGGAAATGGTTGACCACGACGCCGAACCCGACGAAGAGGTGCACCATCCCGGAGATGTTGACGGCCATCGGATCTGACCTATCGGCCTTGCGAGTGAGTTCGGCATAAAACGGTGTCGCGACGATGAAGGCGACCCCCGATGTCAGCAGGTACAAGCCGAGGATCTTTCCGAACATCACCGTGGTGGATTCCATGGGTGACAACCTATCCAGACTGATCGGGCAGCCAGTGCCCCCGAGCCAGGCCACCGATCACCACAGGCGAGGCACAACACGACCGGTGCGAGCGCAGTAGGCGGCGTAGGCGTCACCGAATGTCGCGCGCATCATGGCTTCCTCCCGTGGGACGCGTAGCACGTACAGCAGCCCGAATCCCGCGATGACCGGCGGCCCGGCGATCCAATTTTGGAAGAGCAAGGGTTGGCTGATCGCCAGCAGCCAGAGGGCGGCATACATCGGATGGCGCACCCGCCCGTACACGCCCTTCGTAATCAGCTGATGGTGCTCGCCGATCTGCAGGGTGACCGACCACTGCTGACCCAGGTCACGATGCGACCAGCCGAACAACCACAAACCCGCTGCAGCCAGCGCCACGCCCACCGGCGCCACCCACATCGGCATGCGGTAATCGAGAGGGTCGAACAGCGGGGTAGCCAGATAGACCAGCGGCAGCGCAGACATGGTGACGAAGGCCGCTGCCAGCAGGGCTCGCTCTGTCCCGGTGACGTAGCTGTCGTCGGCAGCGACGGTGACGGCCCGACGGGCGTGTGGCGCCCTGATCAGCGCCTGGCCACATAGCACCGCCGCACCGGCCGGCACCGGCCATCGCGCGTCGCCGTGGGTTCGCCACAGATAGATCCCGACCGCGAGCGCAACACTGCCCAACTGCATCCAATGACCATGAACACTGCCACCAAAAACCGCGCGACGCCCCGGCGCAGGATCACTCGCATGGTCATTGTCCGGGACCACGTCACCCACAGATATTAGGTTACCCTAACTTCTGGCAGGCGCGTTGCGACGGGTCCGAATTGGCGATTCCCGCCGGCCCGCCGGTGGTGTGTGGCAATCAGGCGGTCACTGGTTTAGAGGCCGGTTGGGAGACCTTCATTACCTGCATCATGTTGCCGCCCATGATCTTTTCGACGTCGTCGCGCTCAAGATCGCTAAGCTCGTCAACAAAGGAGATCGGGTCTTTGAGGCCTTCCGGGTGCGGCCAGTCGGACCCGAAGACAACCCGGTCGGTGCCCACCATCGTGACGATCTCGGTGAACCGGTCCTCCCAGAACGGGCTGATGTAGACGCACCGTTTGAACGCGTCGATCGGATTCTCGCTAAACGCGTTGGGCATCTTCTTGTAGACGCTCTTGAGTCCCTTGAACAGGGTTGGGACCCAATCGGCACCGTTTTCAATCGACAAGATGCGCAATGCGGGGTTGCGCGACAGCGCGCCATGGCAGACCAGCGCACCCATCGCATCCTCGATCGGTCGCTTGCCCATAGCGAGCATCCGGAAGGCCGTTGGCTTGAACGGCAAGAATTCGTCGCCGGGCTCCCACACATTGATCATCTCGGAGTAACCACTGTCCGACGCGTGCATTGACACCGGGATCTCCGCTCGCACGCAGGCCTGCCAGAACGGGTCGAACTCCTCGAAACCGAAGGACCGGCTGCCGCGGAAGCCAGGCACCGGGGCCGGGCGCACCAGCACGGTGCGCGCGCCCCGCTGCAGGCACCACTCGAGTTCTTCGAGCGCGCGGTCGACAATGGGCAAGGTAATCACCGGGGTGGCAAAGATGCGGTCCTGGTAGTTGAACGACCACGTCTCATACATCCACTGATTGAGCGCGTGAATGACGTCGTGGGTCATTTCCGGGTCGTCTTTCATCCGCTCTTCGACCAGGCTGGCCAGCGTGGGGAACATCAGGGCGTAGTCGAGGCCGAGCTCGTCCATGACCTCCAGCCGCGGCGCCGGTTCGCGGAAAGCGGGGATCGCTTTCATCGGCTCGCCCATCATTTCGCGGTAGCTCTTGCCGCCGCTGCCGTGCCGGAAGTACTCCTCTTGGGCGCCCGGCCTCGCGACGACTTCGAAGGTCGGGTTAGGGATGTAGTCGCTGATGTGGCCGCGCACCACAATCTTGGTGCGACCGCGCACCTGCACGTAGTCGATCACGTTCTTGCGCTTGTCCGGTAGGAACTTTGTCAGCGCCTCCTGCGGTTCGTACATGTGGTTGTCGGCGTCGAACACGGGGAAGGGAAGCTCGCGAGACGGCATGGCGATCTCCTTGGAGAAGTCTTGTTCGCGGTATGTGGTAATGACATTACCACTTTTGTAGACGCGCTACGGTGTGGGCGCGTTGATGATCGCAAAATTGACGGTCGCCGTTGCGGCGAGTTCGCCGCCTTTTTCGCTGTCGTTTTCGCCGTCGCGGAAAATGTCGACGTGCATGACGAGAGATCGCCGGCCAGCCCGCAGCACCCGGGGTATCGCCAGTGCCGACCCCTGCGTGATAGGCCTCAGATAGCGAACAAAGAGGTCGGCGGTCGTCATCGACGTACCCGGCCGCAGGTATTGCAACCCAAGGTGGCCGCCGGCTACGTCGGCAAGCGTGGCGATTAAGCCGCCTTGAAGGGCGCCGGTTGTATTGGTGACCTGCGGGCTAACCGGCATTGTCATCGCGAGCTCGGCGCCGTGCGCCACGGCTTGGCGGATTCCGAGTTGGGCGAAGAGTTCGGCCAGCGACGGCGTCGTCGACCGGTCGTCGTTGTCGCGAATGCCGAGTGCGCGGCTACAGAAGTCGAACAGCTGGCCGGCGTCTATTGGGGTACCGTTCAATTCGGTTCCCAGCCAGTGCAATCGGAGCGCGCCGAGCACGGTTTGCATGACGATGGCCGCCGCCGTTGCGATCTCCAGGCCGGGGTTGAACACGCCTTCGGTGATGCCCCGGGCCACAATGTCGCGAATCAGTTGATGGAGGGGGGAGAGAACCCCGGCATAGTCGCGTGGCCGGGTCTCGGCGAGGTGTTGGTTGTAGAGACTCAGCGCCCGATTGAGGCTGTCCTGTGCGCTTGATTCGGGCTGTGCGCTGATTCGGTCGATCACCAGCTTGAGAGCGGCGGTGCTGTCCAACCCGTCGGCCTCGGCACGCCATAGCTGTGCGGACTGCGCCATAGTCCGCTCGAACAGCGCCAGCAACAACTCGTCCTTACTACTGAAATGCTGGTAGAAGGCACGCAACGACGTCTTGGAACGCGCCACGACTTCCTGCACGGTGAAATCGGTGCGCCCCGTTTCACCGAGGATCTCGACCGCGGTCTTGATGAAACGCTCAGCGCGCGCCACTTCAGCCATGAGAATGAGATTACCGTGGTTTGCCGCGATATCCCCGAAGTTGAATCGGTGGTGGGTCGTCGGGGTCGGGTGGGGTGTCTGGCCCGGAAACCACGCCGGTCGCGATATGACGCCGATTCCGACTCGACACTACTACCCCATAGGGGTATAGTGTATTTCGTGACCACAGATATTCGCACCGACGCTTCGTCAGAGACCCCCGCCAACCCGAACCCGAGTCCGCACTGCACGTGCCAACCGTGCCGTTGTCAGCCCACCTGCGAGTGTGGAATGCCGAGCAAGTAGGGGCTCGGCGGTACCAGAGGGGTCACCCGCCGTTTCTCAAGCGACCTCGGCGGGTGTCTCATTACCTCCACCGTCAGGAACTCACCGCCGAGCCGCCTCATCTCTTTGCCAGCCCGGGGATGTGTGGGTCACCTACGTCGAAGGTGCTGACATTGGCCTATCCGTGCCGAAAACCCTTGCCGGAGCGGTCTCGCGGGTCGGGATCGATGCCGAGATAGCTGCTCCGCAGCCGGTCCCAGAGTTCGAGCTGCCCCCAGGCTGGCCAATCGCGGATCTGCTGATCGTTGGTCAAGAAGGGGTTCGGCAGCAGGAGCGTCATCATCTGTTCGTCGCGGCCGTTGTAGAGGCGCGCCCCCCAGGAGGTGGGGCAGTCGTCGTCACCGATCCGCCGATACAACTCGGCGCGCGCACACTGGCGGATCCTGCCAAGTTCGGGTCCGCTTGCCCGATGCTCACCGATGCACAGGTGGAAATGCCAGCGGCCGAAGTCGACGGTGGCGTACCCGTCGTACATCGAGATGCGCTTGGGCGGGTTCGGCGCCGCTACCTCCCAGGCTGCGCCTTCGACGATGATGCCGAACCAGATTTCGTCCCAGTACTCGTCGAAGCACAGGTGGATCAGGTTGAGCAGGCTCTGCTCGTCGGCGGGCAGTGACCAGCGTTGTTCTCGCCCTCCGTCTTCGGTCTCAACGACAGCGGGGTTGGCGGTAGTCATGGTGCCACATTATCGTCTGAAACCGACTGTGTGCATTTGAGTTTCGCCGATGATGGCCGACGGGCTCACCCGCCCCGGGCCGCGATCATCGCCGAGCGGTTCACCTTGGTTGCGGCGGTCCGCGGAATCGCGTCGACGAACTCGACCGTCTTGGGCACCTTGTAGGGGGCTAGCCGGTCTTTGGCGTACTCGATCACCTGGGGCTCGGTGAGTGGCGCCGCACTCTGTATCACCGCGTGCACCCGGCGGCCCCAGTTGGGGTCGGGCAGCCCGATGACCACGACGTCGGCAATGTCGGGGTGCCCGGCGAGGGCGGACTCCACCTCTGCCGGAAAGACATTGGCGCCCCCGGTGATGATCATGTCGGAGCGGCGGTCGAGGATGTAGAGGTAGCCGTCCTCATCCAGGTGGCCGATGTCACCTGCGCAGCGAAAGCCGTCCTCGGTCGACGGCAGCGGCGGCGCCCCGCCCAGATAGCGGTACCCGGCGCTCATGGGCGCACGCAGGTAGACGTCGCCGTCTTCGCCTGGGCACAGCGGCTTTCCATCCGCGTCAAGAATGCGGATCTCAGTGTCGCGGAAGCCGCGTCCGACGCTACCCGGATGAGTCAGCCACTCATCACCGCGTAGCGCGGTCAGCCCCAGGTTCTCGGTCATGCCGTAGGCCATCACGATCTGCTCCGGGCTGAGCAGCTCGAACCAGGTGCGCAGCAGCGTGGGCGGCATCACGGCCGCGCCCTGCAGGATAAAGACGATGCTGGACAAGTCCCGCCGACCGATGTCGGGCAACGCAGCGATGCGGTTCAGCATCGTTGGGGTGGCGGTCAAGTTCGTGATGCGATACCGCTCAATGGTGTCCACGACCAGTGCCGCGTCGAACTTTTCTAGCACCACCAGACGATCACCGCCCAGCAGGAACCCGAAGGTGGCGAACCCGTTGGTGTGATACATCGGCGCGGGCACCATGATGGTCTGCGGCCTCGCCACCGGTGTCCACGCCGCCAGAAACGGTTCGCCCTGCTGCGAAATCCACACTGACGGCGCCAGGTTGAGAATCACCTTGGGTATGCCGGTCGACCCACTGCTGCAGATTCCGTTGGTCATCGGGGAAATGGCTGTGGGAACGGGCTCTTCGGACTCTCCGGCGGCGCGGGCCGCCAGCGTCCACCGGCTGCTCTCGTCGAGGACCACTGCCGGTTCGATCACCATGCGCACCCGGCCACGTTCCCATTCGGGCAGGTCCCAATGCATCGGAATGGGAACCGCACCGATCTTCCAGCACCCCAAGGTTGCCAGCACCAGATGTTGCGAATTCGGGATCGCGAGTGCGACCCGGGAACCCGTGTGGGCGCCGTTGCCCGCCAGCGCCCGCCCCCACTGGTTCGCTTGGGCGTCCAGCTGACCGAAAGTCAGCGAGTGCGCAGTGCCATCGGGCGCGACAATCGTTGTCGCTATCTCGCCGGGTCGTTGTTCGGCGAGCTCCCCGAGCTTGGTTCCAAACGGGATTGCGTCCCTCATGCCGAGACCGGCCCAGTGAACAGCGTCTCCACCGAGCCGTCGTGAACACTGGGTATGAGGCGCAGGCTCAGCGCTTCGGCGCCCAGGGGCAACCGGATGAGTGGTTGGGTGTGTCGATCGAGCACGCTGACCTCGGATTCGTCGCAGAAGCCGAGGGCGCCGAGCAACTGATGAGCGGTGCGCAGTAGCTGGTGTGCGGTGTCGGCGGCCTTGAGCCGGAGCACCAGCGCATCGGCCGCGCGAGCTCGTGCGGTAATCGATCCCAGTCGGCAGAGGGTGTACTTGGCCAGCTCATGCAGTCCGGCTACCGCGACATAGGCATCCGCGACGACGAACCTGACAGCCTGGAATTCCGCCAGGGGCTTACCGAACTGGACCCGAGCTTGCACGTGCTCAGTGGCGATGTCCAGGCAGCGCTGAACCGCCCCCAGAATCCGCCACGACCCCAGCACGAGATACAGGTCGACGTCGGCAGCCGGGACGGTGCCGTTGGGTCCAGTCAGGTTGACCGGCGCCAGAAATGGGCCCAATGTGGCATTCGGTCGCGATACTGGCTGGGGGCGGTACCGATTGCGGTCGAGGTCGGCCGCGACCCAATCACCGGGCAGATCGCCGTGGTCGACGCGAGGCGCTCCGGGATTCACGAGGGCTAGCCGCGCGCCATCGATCGCCAGCAGCTCCTCCACGATCGGGTAGGGAAGTGCCGTCGCGCCCGCCGCTTGGCACAGTACCGCGGCGGCCAGGAGGTCTACTGGTGCCGAGCGGACATCGAGGTCGAAGGCTCCCAGCTCGCTCAGGGCCGCACGCGCGTCCTGTCGGACGTGGTCATCTGTCTCGGCCCGCAGCGCTGCTGCCGGACCACCCAGTCGAGCCAGGCGTTTGACCACCACGGCGGCGAAGTCAGTAACGTCCTGGGGCAGTTCGGTATTCACCGATGTCCTCCGAGGACTTCGTGTGCTACCAACATTCGCTGCACTTCGATGGTGCCCGACGCGACGGTGGCTGCCTGCGCGTAGCGCCAGTGGTCTTCGACCGCCCCGCGCAATGCCGCGGTGCCGCCGCCGTCCAACGCGGATGGACCCAGTACGTCGAAGAGCAGCTCGGCGATCTGCTGATCGCAGGTGGTGGCCGCGATGCGGGCGGCACTGGCCGCCGCATCCGCCGACGGGTCGTCGCGTAGCGACACCGCCCGATAGGCCAGCAGCCTGGCCACGCGCAAGTCGGCCAGCGCGCGCACCCAGCGGGCGCGAATCGATTCGGGCAACTGGTCCCAGTCGTCACCCAGGTGAGTTTGCATCCGGTCCAGCAGCGATTCGCACCGCGCGTACCGGGCGATACCGACCCGTTCAAATGCCAGCGCCGCACGCATTATCTGCCAACCATCGCCGGGCTCGCCGAGTACCTCGTCCGGAAACGCCCGCACCCCGTCGAGGAACAGTTCGTTGAGGTGATGCGGTCCCAGCATCGAGGAGATCGGCCGGACGGTGATACCGGCGCGTCCCATCGGAATCAGGAATAGCGTAAGCCGCTGCGACTTTGGGGCGTCGGGGTGAGTACACGCCGCGAGCACACACCAGGATGCCATTTGCGCATATGACGTCCACACCTTCTGGCCCGTAATGCGCCAACCCGTTTCGTCCGGGCCATCCGGTACGGCACTGGTCCGCAGCGACGCGAGATCGGTGCCCGCCTCCGGCTCGGAAAATCCCTGGCACCAGACCACCTCGCCGGAAGCGATGGCGCTCAAGTGTTTGGCTTTCTGCTCGGCCGTTCCGTAGCGCATGAGCGCAGGCCCGACCCAATTGATGCCCATGTATTGGGGACCGCGTGGTTCGTGGTGGGCCCACATCTCCTCGCGCAGCACCGTTTGCTGCCAGATCGAGCCGCCGCTGCCCCCGTGCTCCTTCGGCCAAGCCAGCGCCAGCAGCCCCTCCGAGGCCAGCAGTTTGCAAAAAGATTCTGTGATCGCGAGGTCTTGTGGATCGTCGGTGCAGGCACCGAGGAAGTCCGGCGGAATGTGATCAGATATCAACTGCCGCAAATGCTTCCGCAGGCTTCCAGCATCGTCGCCGAGGTCGTAATCCATCGTCTCATCCCTTCGGCAGCCCGAGCAGCCGCTCGGCGATGATGTTGCGTTGGACTTCGGACGTACCGCCGTAGATGGTCGCGGCCAGGGATTCCTGGCGTTCGAAGAGCAAATCGGGTTCGGTCACCGAAGACGGGCCGCCCGCCGCTGCGCCGAGTTCCCACACGCGTTGCAACGTCTCCGATCCGAGGAGCTTCAGGATGTCGGCTTCTGGACTGGGTCGTCCAGCGAGTTCGTTGCCAAGGGCGCGGTATCCGGTGGCCCGCAGTGCCTCGGCATCGGCAAGCAGCGAGCCGAGTTCGGTGTAGATGTCTTCGTTGCGGGTGCCCCGGATGAAGTCAAGCCCGCGTTTGATGTCCACCCAGTTCATGATCCAGATCATTTGGCGTTCGTGATTCAGCGATGACAACGCGACGTTCCACCCGTCGTGCAATTGACCCAGCAGATTGTCGACCGGCACCGACACATCGTCGAGGAAGACCTCACAAAACGTCTCGTCCGAGGTCCCGCTGCAGCTCGAGGCCATCCGGATCGGTTCGATCCGCACACCGGGCGCGCGCAAATCCAAGACAAAGCACGAAATGCCACGGTGTTTCGGTGCGTCGGGATCGGTGCGCGCATACAGCGTGCACCACCGGGAGAGGTGGGCCTGTGTTGTCCAGATCTTGTGACCGGTGATCCGAAACGCGTCGTTGTCGCGCTCGGCTCGGGTACGCAGGCCAGCGAAATCCGATCCGGCCTCCGGCTCGGACATGCCCAACGCCCACCATTCGTCGCCGCGCAGCAGGGGCACAAGTAGGCGCTCGATCTGCGCGGGCGTGCCGAATCGGCGGAGGGCGGGTGCGGCGACATTGGGGCCGGCGATGTTGGGCAGTTTGGGCGCGCAACGCATGGCAGCCTCGAGCCGGATTTCCATCGCCTCCCGCAAGCCCAGTGATCGGCCGCCGTGCTTGCGCGGCCAGGTGGGCTGCAGCCACCCCGATCCGAACGTCGCGCGCTGATACTGGCGCTGCAGGCCGACATCCCAACGGTATTGGTGATATTTCTCGTAATAGTCAGCGGGAAGAAAGTTCGCTAGCCATTCCCGGAATTCGGCGACTACCGGGACTATTGGGCGCTCTGGGATCACCAGGGTCACCTCCGACCTCCGGCAAAGCTCCGGCCCACCTCGTGGTAGAGCGAACGGCTGTCTCCCAGCAGGGCGGCGCCCTGCCAAGCGTGCCGGACGTAGAGATGGATGTCGTGTTCCCAGGCCTGCGACAACGCACCATGTACTTGGACGGCGGTATGCGCACAGCTGGTGGCCGCCTCGCTGGCCGCGGCCTTGGCCAGCGCCGCGGTGGTCCAATCCGCGTGGCCAGGTTGGGCCGCCGCGGCATAGGTGAGGCTGCGGGCACGCTCCAGACCGACGTGGTTGTCAGCGAGCGCATGCTTGATCGCCTGGAATGCGCCGATCGGCTTACCGAACTGGCGCCGCGTCTGCGCGTGCTCGACGGAGCGGTGCAGCGCTGCGCTCGCCACTCCCACGAGGTCGGCGGCGCTGGCCACCATCGGTGCCGCCAATGCGGATTCAATGTCTTCGACCGTAGCGGTGGCTACGGGTTCCACGTCGATCTCGACGTCGGCGACTGGCTGTGCGGGATCGATGGATTCAGCCGCTGCGATGGTCACGTCGCCGCTGCGCACGACTGCGGCCACCAGACCGTCGTCGGCGGTCGCGAGGGTGACGATCAGCTCCGCGCGTGCCGCGTTGGGGACGGCCACAGCGCGCCCCGACAGGCGTCCGCGCCGCAGCGTCATCGGCGCTCCGGGTAGTCGGTGTCCGGGGGAGTGCACGGCCAGCGTGGCGACCACCCCGGAAGCGATCTCTGCGAGTACCTCGGCGGTGGCTGGGCCGCAGGCACGCAATACTCCGGCGGCAAGACCGGCGCTGGTCTGCAGCGGGACAGGAGCGAGAGCAGCGCCGCATTCCTCGAGGACGATCGCTAGCTCGAGGGCTCCAAAATCGTCATTCGGACCCGGCGCCGCGAGTTCGGTCCAGCCGAGGTCGACCACCGTCTTCCAGAGCGTGCGCCAGCTCTCCGGATCGGTCATCGCCTGGCGGGCGGCGTCAGGCGGACTTTCGGTACGCAGGACATCGCGCGCGGCGGCGCGCAGCGCTAGCTGCTCCGAAGTCAGACTGACATCCATAAGACCTCTAACATAATAAAAATAGTAAACTAGCACCGTGGGTCGGCGCAGGGTCGAATGGTTTTTGTTCTTGCCGCAGATTCGGTTGTCGGTGCCCGACATCGTGGAGCGCGCCCGCAACGCCGAGGCCAGTGGATTTAATGGGGTGGCATTCATCGATCATCTGGAGGCGCCCCGGCGCTCAGATGAAAACATATGGGAGGCAATGGGCATCGCGACGTGGGTGGCGGCCAAGACGCAGCGGGTGAAGATCGGCCACCTGGTGCTGTGTGACGCGTTTCGTCATCCGGCTGTGCTCGCCAAGCAGGCTGTTACCCTGTCGGCGGCCTCCGACGGCCGGTTCGAGCTTGGCCTTGGTGCTGGATCCTGGCCGGCGGAGTTCACCAGATTCGGGGTCGGTCCGCAGGATGCGGTGGCCCGGGTCGAGCAACTTGAGCGCCACCTGGTGCTGATCAAGCGGTATTGGGCGGATGGCGAGCTGGGTCAGGCGCCCAAGCCCACGCATCCGATACCGTTGGTCCTGGGTGGCCACGGTCGCCGGATGATGGAACTCGTTGCAAAGTATGCGGATTGGTGGAATCTGCAGGCCGACCAGCTTGACCGGTTGACCCGGCTGGCCCCGGCGGCGGGATCGGCTCGGCTATCTGTTCAGCAGGTCGTCGGCTTTGTTCGGTCCGACAGCGATCCGAAGGCTGTGCGTGAGGTCAGCGGGCGGCGATACGGCCGCCTGGGATCCGGGCTGGCCTGCGGCGATGCTGACCAGCTGGTCCAGCATTTCGTCGGGTTGGCCGCTCAAGGGGTGGAGCGGTTCTACGTGTGGTTCGCCGATTTTGCCGAGCCGCGTACGGTGGCGGAATTCGGCGAATCAGTGATCAGAGGCTTTCCGGCCGCGTAGTTCTGCGGCGGGCTTCCTCGGGCACAACCGGCGGTCGAGCGAAGGGGCCGCGCTGCACCGCACCGAGCCGGATCTCCGGTAGGTCGACTGACGGGTCGACGGTGTCCAGCCAGGCGACCGCCCCGGCAACGTCGGACACTGCGATCGCGTACATTTCGAACGGAACATCCTGCAGCATTTCCGTTTCCACGGGACCTGGCGTCACGAGGTGGACACTGATGCCGTCCCGGTCGACTTCACGCGCCAACGCGCGGGCGAACGCGTTCATGCCGGCTTTCGACGCGGAGTACGCTGTCCGGGCTGGCATCGGCTCGTGGGCCGCCGATGAGGAGATCAGCACCAGCCTGGAGCCGGCTCGCATGCGCGGTAGCACCGCGGAGGTCACCACGAAGCAGGAATCCAGGTTCGCAGACATGATTGTCCGCCACTGTTCGAAGGTCTGCTTGCGGGCGTAGGTCCCGCCAAGCGCGCCGGCCGCGTGCACGACCAGGTCGATGGTGTCGAGTGTGCTTATCGCAGAGGAGAATCCAACCGGATCGGAGGCGTCGGCCACAACGTAGCGGGCGCCGATTTCTTCGGCCGCGGCGCGCAGCGGGCCAACACGGCGTGCCACGACGACCACGTCGTAGCCGAGCTCACACAGCTTGGAAGCGCAGGCTTTTCCGATCCCGCCGCTGCCGCCGATGACCAGTGCGGTTCTCAAGAGCCTTCCTCTAGGGGCGCCGGGGATCGCGCAGACGGGACAATGCTTGCGGGGACAGCGCATAGATCCGCTGTTCGGATCGGCCCGACAAGACGTACGTCTGGGTATCGGCAAGATGACGAGCCGCGATGCGCCGAGCCCGGTCTACCTCACCGTCGGCTATCGTCGCGGCGAGCTTGGTATGGGTGTTGAGCACCGCCCGGCGCTTGGCTAGCGACGGGTAGGTGCCGCGCGCCGCGCTCTCGGCGGCCCACTGTTGTTCATGGCTACTCCAGAGCGTCTCCAAGCTACCGACGACCGCGATGATCGTGTGGTTTCCGCACCCGCGGACAAGACGATCGTGGAAGTGACGGCCGATCTCGGTGAACGCTTGACCGTCGTCGAGGTGCTCCGCCATCGCATCGTTGACCCGCTTGAGCTCGGGCACCACAGTGTCCCCGCGGTCGGGTCGCTGCGCGGCGAGCGCGGCACACGCCGGCTCGAGTTCCTGTAACGCCGCACCCAAGTCGCTCAGGGCCACGGACTCGCTCTGCAGCACCAGACCGAGCATGTAGGCGGCGCTGGCTTTCGCCGGCGCATGCACGACCGCACCGCCGCGATTGCCGCGTCGGACCGAAATCAGGCCTTCAGTCTCCAATATTCGAAGCGCTTCTCGCAGCGACACCAGGCTGACGTTGAACTGCTCGACGAGCACCTCTTGACGCGGCAACAAGTCGCCGTCGGACAGTTCGCCATCGATGATCTGGCGACGCAACTCGTCGGCGACGATTTCGGCGATCCTCGGTGCCGATAGTCGGCGGCGGGCGTCGGGGCCAACTCCCAGGGCGGTCATCCGGATCCTCGCAAAGCGGCAGGGGCAGCGTGCGGCGACTGCCCGCGAACTCGATTGGCTTAGCTATCTTAGCAGTAATGGCATAAATAGTGATGCGCCATTGAATTGCCCAGAGAAACAAAGCGATTCGGATGTCACCCGGTCTCTCTTGCTTCCCCCAGAAGCAGTCTGCGGACCAGGGGCCGTGGTCCGTAGGCGCGAAGTAACTGGCTGGCTGGGCGAGGACGCACTGTCTGCGGCCACCAGAACCAGCGTCCGAGTAGTGCCGCGATGGCTGGCGTCATGAACGCGCGCACAATCAGCGTGTCGAACATCAGGCCGAGGCCGATGGTGGTCCCGACCTGACCGAGAACCCGTAAATCACTGAATACGAACGACGACATGGTCGCGGCGAACACCAAGCCAGCGGCCGTGACAACGGCTCCGCTACCGCCCATCGCGCGGATGATACCGGTGTTCAACCCAGCGCCGATTTCTTCTTTGAAGCGGGAGATCAGCAGCAAGTTGTAGTCGGACCCGACCGCCAAGAGCACGATCACGGCCAGTGCAAGCACAATCCAATACAGCTTGATACCCAGCAGATGCTGCCAGACGAGAACGGAGATCCCAAAAGAGGCGCCCAACGACAGCGCCACCGTTCCCACGATGACGACCGCGGCGATCAAACTTCTCGTGATGATCAGCATGATGAGCAATACCAGACTCAGCGCCGCGATGGCGACGATCAACAGGTCGTACAGGGCGCCGTCTTGGATGTCCTTGTAGGTCGCAGCGGTGCCAGCCAGATAGATCTTGGCGTTCGCCAACGGGGTTCCCTTGACGGCCTCACGCGCTGCGTTCTTGATCGGGTCAACGTGTGAGATTCCCTCGGGGGTCGCCGGATCACCTTCATGGGTGATGATCATGCGAGCGGCCTTGCCGTCCGGCGAGAGAAATAGCTTCAGGCCCCGATTGAAATCGGGGTTGTCGAACGCCTCCGGCGGCAAATAGAAGGAGTCGTCGTTCTTGGCGGTGTCGAAAGCTTGTCCCATGGCCGCCGCGTTGTCGATCAGGTCGGCCGTCTGGTCGTAGATGCCGGACAGCGTCGCGTAGTTGGTCAGCACCAATTCCCGGTTGGTTTCCTGGCTAGCGATCTGTTCCGGTATCAGTTCCAGCAGCTGCGGCTGGAGCGCATCCAACTCGTCAAAACTTGCCGCGATCTCTTCAAACTTCTCGTTCAGTTGATCGATACCGTCGAGTGCGTCAAATAAGGATCTGAAAGACCAGCATATGGGAATGTCGAAGCAATGTTTTTCCCAGTAGAAATAGCTGCGAGTAGGGCGAAAGAAATCATCGAAAGTCGCGATTTTGTCGCGGAGCCCATCGAGTGTCTCGATTGTGTCGTGAAAGGCTTCGGTCTGGGCGTGCGTGGCGGCTGCGAGGTCGCGCTGCAGGGCATACTGACGCTCCAAAATGGAAATCGACTTCGTTAGCTCTGCGGCCTGCTTCAGCAGGTCTTTCGCACGATCCTGTTGGTATACGAGGTTCTCCAGCTGGCCGACGCTTTGCATACTGATCTGAAACGGTATCGAGCTGTGCTCAAACGGTGTTCCCAACGGGCGGGTGATGGCCTGTACTTGCGCGATACCCGGGACGTGGAACACAGCCTTGGCCACTCTCTCCAGGATGAGCATGTCCGCCGGATTACGCATGTCGTGATCCGCCTCGACCATGAGCAGGTCCGGGTTGAGCCGGGCCGCGGAGAAATGGCGTTCGGCGGCCGCGTAGCCGATATTGGCCGGGGCGGTGTCGGGCATGTAGGGGCGGGTGTCGTAGCTGGTCTCGTATGCGGGCAGGGCGAGCAGACCAATGAGGGCGATGCCGCACGTCACTGCCAGAACCGGCCCGGGCCAGCGGACTATTGCGGTGCCGACGCGGCGCCATCCACGCGTACGCATCTTGCGTTTGGGTTCCAGCAGACCGAAATGACTGCCTAGAGTCAGCACGGCCGGGGCCAGGGTGAGTGAGGCCACCAGCGCCACGAGGATCCCCAATGCGGCGGGGATGCCCAGGCTTTGAAAATAGGGCAGCCTGGTGAAGCTCAAACAATAGACCGCGCCGGCAACGGTCAGACCAGAACCCAAGACGACGTGCGCGGTGCCGCGAAACATCGTGTAGAAGGCGGTCTCGCGATCCTCGCCGGTGTGTCGGCCTTCGTGATAGCGGCCCAGAACAAAGATCGCGTAATCCGTACCCGCGGCGATGACCAGCAACGTCAACAGATTGGTTGCGTACGTGGACAGTCCGATGATCCCAGTGTTGCCGAGAAAGGCCACGACTCCCCGGGCCGCGGCTACCTCAATCAGGACCGTGAACAGCACCAGGATCATGGTGACGATCGAACGATAGACGGACAGCAACATCACCGCGATCACCACGAAGGTGATCGCGGTGACCTTTGCCGTGCCTTCGCTACCGACTTCGAATTGATCGGTGATGAGCGGCGCTGGGCCGGTGAGATAGGTCTTGATGCCCGGTGGCGGTGTTGCGTCCGACACGATGCGGCGTACGGCGTCGACCGAGGCGATCGATTCAGCCTCGCCTTGGTCGCCGGAAAGATACAACTGAACATATGCGGCCTTGCCGTCCGGGCTTTGCGAGCCGGCCGCCGTCAGCGTGTCGCCCCAGAAGTCCTGGATATGCTGGACGTGCGTGGTGTCTTGGGAGAGCCGCTTGATCAGCGCGTCGTAAAAACGGTGGGCATCGGCGCCGAGGGGCTCATCGCCTTCGAGGACGACCATGGCCGAACTGTCGGAATCAAATTCCTGGAAAAGCGTGCCGATCCGGTTCATCGCCATCAAGGAAGGCGCGTCTGGAGCCATGAGGGCGACGTTGTGTTCCTTTCCGACTTCCTCCAACTGCGGCACGGCAATATTCGACAACGCGGCGAGGCCTACCCAGAAGATCAGGATCGGCAACGAGAGCCGACGGATGGTGTGCGGCAGCGCGGGCCATGGAGTTTTCTCGTCGCTCATGATGCCTTTTCCAGACAGTAGGTGTAGGCGTTCACTTGGTTGACGGTC
Source organism: Mycobacterium spongiae (assembly GCF_018278905.1). Taxonomy (NCBI): domain Bacteria; kingdom Bacillati; phylum Actinomycetota; class Actinomycetes; order Mycobacteriales; family Mycobacteriaceae; genus Mycobacterium; species Mycobacterium spongiae. Next base: position 3,952,050 of record NZ_CP046600.1, on the reverse strand, counting down.
CTCTCGTCTTTGACGACACCGTTGACGATGATGCGGCAGCCGATGGAATTGCTATTCCCCTGTGCCACAACGTTGGCGAAGACCGTCGGCTTTGTGGTTGTTATCGTGTACGACCACGGCAGGGGGGTGTCATCGACGCGCTGCGGTTGCGTATCGCCGTCCAAGTAGTTGATTGTCGCGATAGTCCCCGGCGCGCCGAAGACCTCCAAGGTCACGTTCTTGGGGTTAAACGGAATGATCTCGTTCGAGATGCCACTGGCCCCAGAACTTTCGTCACCCGAGCCGAAGGCTCCGTGCAGCCGATACACTGCGAAACCCGCAACCGACAAGACGGCCACAGCGACTAGCAAAATCCACCCTCGGCGCACCAGGCCGGTAAGTGAAATGCCCTTCACTCATGAGCCCTTCGGGTATTGGCGTAACGATTGCCTGGGCGGGCTATCTTTCCTGCGCCTTGTGCGAGGATTGACATGTAATGACAGTACGGTACGGGACCGGACTCGACAAGGGACGCCGGAGCTTCGAGTGCTGGTGAGCGCCTACCACTGACGTCCCCGCCAGAGCATCTCCGGATCGAACTATGCTCGCCTCGTGAGCCAGGGACGCGATGGCCGGCCGACGCCGCTGAGCGAATTGCGTGTCGTCGAGATCAGCGACCGAATTGCAGGCAGCTATTGCGGGAAGATGTTGGTCGATGCCGGGGCACAGGTGCGCAAAATCGAACCGCCCCAAGGAGATTCGCTTCGACGATACGCGGCGACGGGTTCGCCGCTACCGGATGGCCCGGATTGTCCTGCGGCACCGCTGTTCAGCTACCTCAACGCTGGCAAGCAGAGCGTGAGCCTGGTTCCCGATTCCGACCGATATCGAGCTGAAATCGCGGCCGCGAACGTGGTGGTCGTGACCGCCAGCCGGTCGCAGGCAATGGCGCTGGGCATCGACCCGCAGCAGCTGCTGGCCGCCGACAGCCAGGCAGTCGTCGTGACCATCTCCGACTTTGGCTGGACCGGACCGTATGCCGATCGCGCCGCGAGTGAGTTCACGTTGCAGGCTTGGGCTGGTTCTCCCGGTTTTCGCGGCGATCCCGCGGGACCTCCGATCTCGATCGGCGGTGACCTAGGGGAATACATGGGTGGCGTGTTCGCCGCCGTCGGCGCGCTCGCCGTGCACCGGCGGGTCGAACGTGGCGGCCCAGGTGATCATCTTGACCTGTCCATGCTCGAAGCGATCACCCTGATGCAGAGTGGCGAATGGCTACATTCGCAGCTGCTGCGGGTGCCGCCGGTCACCCGCACGTACGAAGTGCCCTCGATAGAACCCGCCAAAGACGGCTACGTCGGAATCACGATGGTCACCGGCCAACAATGGCTCGACTTCGCGGCGATGGTCGAATCTCCCCAGCTCGAGGAGATCCCCGAACTACGTTTTCAAGTTGGCCGGTGGCAGTATCGCGACCTCATCCGCGAACTGGTTCGCCCCTGGATGGCACAACGGACGGTCGAGGAGATAGTGGAGCTGGGGCAACTGCTCCGGCTGCCGATCGCCGCACTCGGCAACGGCGCCACGATCCGCGATATGGATTACGTGACCGAACGCGCGGTCTTCGTGCCCAATCCTGCCGGTTTTCACCAGCCCCGCCCGCCTTGGCTGATGTCGCGATGTGCACCTGCACCGGTGGGTGACACCGCCGCCCTTGGTGCGCACGACGAAACAGCTCCCTGGCTCCAACGCGAACCCCGAAATCAGCCGACATCACCGGAGCGACCCCTCACCGACGTTCGTATCGTCGACCTGACGGCGTTCTGGGCAGGGCCCGCTGCCACCCACCTGTTGGCCGCGTTCGGCGCTGACGTCCTCAAAGTGGAGTCGATCCAGCGGCCCGATGGCATTCGGTACTCCGGCGGCATGCGCACCGACGTGGACGACTGGTGGGAGTACGGCTGGGTGTTTCACGCGATGAACACCAACAAGCGTTCGGTCACACTGGATTTGGGTTCCGCAGAAGGGCGTGAGCTGTTCTTGACACTGGCTGCCGACGCCGACGTCGTCATCGAGAACTTCTCGCCGCGCGTGATGGACCACTTCGGGCTGACCGCGGAAACGCTGCTGGAGGTGAACCCCGCGCTCGTGGTGGCGCGGATGCCGGCGTTCGGGCTACACGGGCCGTGGCGCGAACGCGTCGGATTCGCTCCAACGATGGAGCAGATCGGCGGCCTGACGTGGGTGACCGGATTGCCGGAGGAGCCACCGGTCACTCCGCGTGGCGCCTGTGATCCGTTGGCCGGCGTGCACGCGGCATTCGCTGTGCTGGCCGCACTGAATTTCGCCGAACGCACGGGGTCGGGCCAGCTGGTGGAACTGCCCATGGTCGAATCGGTGTTGAACACCACAGCGGTACAGCCGATCGAATTCGAAGTCTTCGGAACAGCGTTGGGTCGGCGAGGCAACCGCGGTCAGGCCGGGGCGCTGCAGAACATCTACCGATGCGCGGCCAAAGACGACGCGGCCACAACAAGCGATGAATGGATCGCTGTGACCGTCCGCGATGACCAGCAGTGGCAGGCATTGATTGATGTGATGGGTACTCCCTCCTGGTGTCACGAAGCGCTGTCGACGGCCGCGGGGCGTCGGGAGCGAGCTGACGAGATCGACCGCAGCTTGCAGGACTGGTTTGCCACGCAGCCGCGCGATTCGACGGTGGAACGGTTAGCCGCCGCAGGCATTCCCGCCGCGCCCGTGGTATCGCCGTCTTTGGTTACCGACAATCCTCAACTGCGCCATCGCGGGTTCTTCGAATCGATGCATCACCCCCGGACCGGCGCCGGTCTCTATCCCACCCCGCCGTTCGCGCCGCTGGCGGGTCAGCACAGGTGGTTGCTGAGCCCGCCGCCGACCCTCGGCCAGCACAATGACGAAATCCTGAGCCAGCGATGCGGGGTGGGTGAAGAGGATCTCGCTCGCCTGGCGCGCGGTGGGGTGATCGGAACCCGTCCCAAGGGCGTCTAGCCGGGGGCGCCACTCGCGTTGACGTTTAATGTCTAAAATAGTAAAAATAGACCGAGTCGTCGAAACCGCGGTGGGAGCTCGTGCCGAATACCAGTGAAGACTCGCCCCCGCAGGGGCCCGGAGATCCGTCGGATCGGGAGTTCGGGCCGGCCGGAATTGCGTTGTCGTCGTACCGGTTCCCGACGGGTTGGTTCATCGTCGCCTTCGCATCGGACCTCGGGGCCGGCGACGTGAAGCGCATGCACTATTTCGGCGAGGAGCTGGTGCTGTTTCGCACCGCGTCCGGCACGGTTCACGTGCTCGATGCGTACTGTCAGCACCTCGGCGCCAACCTGGGAGTCGGCGGCAGCGTCGAAGGCGAACACCTCGTCTGTCCCTGGCACGGCTGGCAGTGGCGTGGGGACGGCACCAATGCGCTGATCCCGTACAGCAAGATCGGCTGCAAGAACAATGTCCGGATCCGCGCGTATCCCGCGGTGGAGTGGTACGGCTTCATTCTGGTCTGGCATGAACGCCACGGTCGGTCACCGTATTGGCATCCACCGGTGCTGCCGGAGCTGGAGACGGGCGAGTACTACCCGCTGCATCCCCATACCCGGATGCTCAACCGAGTCAAAGTGCATCCCCAGATGATCATCGAGAACGCCGCCGATCCCTATCACGTTCAGTACGTTCACAAGGCCGCCAACCCGGCAAACACCGCGTCGTTCGAGGTCTCCGGCTACCACCTGCACGCTACGGTCAACGCCAACTTCGGGGGTGGGCGGGCCACAACCTGGTTGACTCCGAATGGTCCGGTCGACGCGAAGATTGTCTACGACAATTACTCGCTGGGGCTTGGCATCGTGCGCTTTCCCAGTGAGTTGGTGGCCACCGTCCAGGTCACCGGGCAGACTCCGGTCGACGAGGATTACACCGACTATTTCTACACCCAGGCTTCGGTTCGCGAACCCGGTGATACCGGCGACGTGCCCACCGGGCGTGCCGCCAGGTTCCTGGCGCTCCAGCAAGAGGTCATCAAGCAGGACTTCTTTACCTGGGAGAACATGAAATACCTCGAGAAGCCGAACCTGGCGCCGGAAGAGGCGCACGACTATGCGGCCCTGCGCCGCTGGGCGCATCGCTTCTATCCGGGTACTCAACCGTCGCCTGCGGACTTCGGATACACCCCTGAGGGCCAGCCCGACCCAGCGGCCGCCAAAGCCTGATCGGCAGCCAGATGCTCACCGGCCGGGGGAAGCCGCTGGGGCCCTCCGATTTCGGCGTCGACCATTTCACGGTGGCGGACGTGTTGGATCGTCGGGCACAGCAGTTCCCCGACCGGGTGATGATGTCGGTTGCCGGTACCGAGATCACCTTCGAGCAGATGCGGCAGCGGTCCTGCGAGGCCTCGAACACGTTGTCCGACATGGATATCGGTCCGGGTGACTGCGTGGCGCTGTTCGCCGGGACATGCGCGGAATGGATCTACTTCTGGCTGGGCGCGGCGCGGATCGGCGCGGTGAGCGCGGCGGTGAACGCCGCCAACAAGGGTGACTTCCTGCTGCGCAACCTACGGTTGTCCCGCGCCAAAGTAATCCTCACCGACCCGGGTCGCCGCGCTCGAGTCGACGAGATCTCCAGCCAGCTCGATGCCGTGACTAGCGTTGTGATGCAAGGACAGTCGCCAGACCGTGCCCGGGTGAGCCGCGACCCGCCCGACTACTCGGGTCGGGATGGCGAGTTGGCCGCGCTGTTTTTCACCTCAGGCACCACGGGGCCGTCGAAGGCGGTCGCCACGACCTGGGACTACTTGTTCTGCGTCGCCGCGACGGTCGCGTCCGCCTGGGAATTCGGCCGGGGAGAAGTGCTATGGACTGCGATGCCGCTGTTCCACCTGAGCGCGGCGCCGATCATCCTGGCGCCGATGCTCGTCGGTGGAACGACGGTGCTGGCAGAGGCTTTCCATCCCGGTGACGTGTGGGACGAGGTCCGCTCCCATGGTGCCGTCGGTTTCGCCGGTGCCGGCGCCATGGTTTCGATGTTGACGAACCTGCCTGCGGATCCGCGTGACTCGCAGCTGCCGTTGCGTTTCATCTCCGCTGCACCCATTGGCGCGACCGCCTACCGCGACATCGAAAAGCGTTACGGCTGTCGCATTGTCACGATGTACGGGATGACCGAGGCGTTTCCCATCACTGTCAAGGGCGTCGCCGACGATGGGGCGCCGGGGACCTCGGGCAAGCCCACCTCGAATTTCGATGTGCGCATCGTCGGTACGGACGGCAGTCCGCTGCCGGAAGGAGTGGTTGGGGAGATCACTTGCCGGCCCAGGTTTCCAGGCGTGATGAGCCAGGGATACGTCGTTGCGAGCGCCGAGGAGACGCGCGGCGTGCGGGTGGACTGCCACCCGGAGTGGTTTCGGACTGGCGATCTCGGCAGATTCGACAGCCACCAGAATCTGACGTATGTGGACCGTGTCAAGGATTCGGTGCGCAGGCGTGGCGAGAACGTCTCGTCAGTGGAAGTCGAAGCCACCGTCATGCGCCATCCCGCCGTGGCCGAAGCGGCCGCCGTGGGCGTTCCCAGTGACGTGGGCGAGGACGACATCTTGTTGATCGTGACGCTGCGTGGCGGGGGCGCACTCGATTGTGCGGAGTTGCTCGACTTCTGTGCGGCCAGAATGCCGTACTTCTGCGTGCCGCGATTCGTCGAGCCGGTCGACGAGCTTCCGAAGAATGAAATCGGTCGGATACGTAAGGATGTGCTGCGTGCCCGCGGTGTGGGCCCGGGCGCCTGGGATCGAGAAAGCCACGGATACGTGGTTGATCGGTGAGTTAGGGTTTCATCAGTTCGCGGCAGGCCGGAGGGTATCGATGACCATGACCTATCAGCAGGAGCAACTGCTGCATGCCGCGACCGGACGCGCAGCCATCATGGACCTGAATGCCCGCCATAATCGGGCCTATTCGGCTGGCGAGCGCGACCGCTGGGTGGCCACGTTCCGCCACTCGGGTGCGAGCCTCACCCGCGACCGCGAGGTGTTCACCGATCTACGCCAGGCATTCGACGGCGGCGATGCACTACGCCTGGTTACCGTCGACCACGAGATCAGTGTCGACGGCATCAACGCGACGCAGCGGTGTGTAGCCGTGCTTTTCGCCGTCGGTGGTGATAGCCACACCACGCTGCGGGCCACCGGTACCTATCGCGACGAACTGATCTACGAGCGGGGTGGCTGGTACTTCACTTCCCGGATCCTCGAATGGGATGCGGTTCGGCGCCAATGTCCGCTCGTCGGGTAGGCGGGCGCGTGAATCAGGACGCGGACGACCGGTGGGCTACGAACTAGCCTTCGGCACCTACGAGGATGCGCTGCGGATGGTTGGCGTGGTGGCCGAACCACGAACCGCCGCGACGGCCGTCAGCGGCTCGCGAATTCAATTGTTCGCCGCTATGGTCCGCGACGGCAACCGTTCCTACTGGGATGCCGACTTTGCTCGGCAGAAATGGGGAGGTCTGCTCGCTCCGCCGGCTTTGTTGATGGGATGGCTGACACCTCCGCCGTGGCGGCCAACCCAAGGACCGAGCGCGAACGCGCCAGTCACATCGCTTGCGCTGCGGGTGCCGCTGCCCGGAACGACATTCATCAACGTGGCCAACGACGTTGAGTTTTTGCATCCGATCGTCGAGGGGGATCTACTCACCGTTGTCGAGGAGCTCGTGTCGGTGTCCCCGGAAAAGCAAACGCGCTTGGGTGTGGGTCATTTCGTCGAGACGCTGCAGACCTATAGCCGACAGCGCGATGTCGTGGTGGCCAGCTGCCGCAACACCTTGTTCCGGTTCACTCCCGGGGCACGACCCGGGGAGGCTTCGTGATCGGCGAGGACCTGGACTGGAACGAGATCCACGTTCCGGTCGACCTCCCGGAAGTGACCGATGAGATCAGCTACCAACGGGTTGTCGAGAACGCCGGGGCGACGTGGGACTATTTCCCTGGCCATTTCGACCCTGTCTATGCCCAACGTCAGGGGAGCCCTGCGATTTTCGTCAACACCATGCATGTGGCTGGGTTCGCCGACCGAGTCGCAACCGATTGGGCAGGCCCGAGTAGCCGCGTGGTGCGCCGCCGGATGCAGTTGGTCGGTGCGGTCCACGCCGGCGATACGATGGTCGGCCGGGGTCGTGCGATAGCGAAGCGCTCAGACAGCGTGGTTGACCCGCCGCGCCATCTTGTCGACATCGAGGTCGAGGTGACCAATCAGCACGGTGTGCTGTGCTGTCCGGTGGAGATTACTCTGCAGATGCCCAATCCCGCTGACCTTTAGTGCTTTTCAGGAAGATAGCGGTGGCATCTCGCCCTTGCAGAGCACCGTCTGCAGCTCGACGTACTCCTCGAGACCTTCCGGTCCGAATTCGCGCCCGATGCCCGATTGCTTGAACCCGCCGAACGGCGCGCTGGTGTCCAGCGAATACATATTGATGCCGTACGTTCCTGCGCGCACGCGGGCGGCCACGTCGAGGCCGTGGGCCGCGTCGGCTGTCCAGACCGAACCCGCCAGACCGTAGTCGCTGTCGTTGGCGATCCGGACCGCGTCGTCCTCGTCTCGATAGGTCAGGACGGTCAAGACCGGGCCGAATATCTCTTCACGAGCGATCCGCATGTCGTTGGTGGCATCGATAAACAGCGTGGGCCGCACGTACCAGCCGCGCTCGGCGGGGCTGTCCTGGCCACCGAGCACGATGCGTGCGCCCTCCGTTGTCCCGCAACGGATGTAGTCCTGGACCCGATGCTGCTGCCGCCGGGCCACCAGCGGCCCGATGTCGGTTGCTTCGTCGGCGGGATCGCCGACCCGCAATGCCGACATCATCTCCGCCAACGCGTCCACGACGTCGTCATGACGCCGTTCGCTGACCAGGATCCGGGTCTGCGCGACGCAGGCCTGGCCGTTGTTCATGAGGCCGGCTGTCTTGAGACCGGCAACGGTCTTGTCGACATCGGCGTCGTCGAGGATGATGGCTGCCGACTTGCCACCCAACTCCAGGCTCACCCGCTTGAGCTGCTCACCGCAGAGAGCGGCGATGCGGCGGCCCGTGGCGCTCGACCCGGTGAATGCGATCTTGTCCACGCCGGGGTGCCGTACCAGTGCTTCGCCGGCATCCGGACCTCCGGGCAGCATCGACACCACTCCTTCCGGCAAGCCGATCTGCTCGATCATCTCGGCCAACCACAGGGCGTCCAGCGGTGTCTCGGGTGCGGGTTTGACGACGACGGTGCACCCGGCGATGAGCGCGGGAATCAGCTTGGGCATGATCAGGAATTGGGGTACGTTCCACGGCACGATCGCTCCGACCACGCCCACCGGTGCCCTGCGCACATGTACTTCGCCGAGCACGCCCCGTCGCCGTTCGGCCCACGGGAAGTCGCGGGCCGCGGCCAGGGTGAGGTGCATCAATGACGCCGCCCCGGCGGTTTGGCCCAGTCTGCTGAAACGGCGTGGGGATCCCATCTCCGCCGTGATCAGGGCGGACATTTCGTCGAGGTGCAGCGCATAGATGGCGGCCAGCTCTTCGATCTTGTCCATGCGTTCTTGGGGGTCCCAACGCGGCCAAGGCCCGTGGTCGAAAGCCTGCCGGGCGGCGGCGACCGCCGCGTCCACATCGTCGGGCCCGGCCAGCGGTACGTGGCCGATGGGCTCTTCGGAGTGCGGCGAAACGACCGTGAGTCGTTCTGCCGTGGCGGGTTTGCGCCAGCATCCGCCAACGAACAGCTCGTCATACGAACGGTGGACTGGATTTTCTGTCATTGGAGCACCACCTCAGCGCTGGGTGCGCAAAAGACCGCAACGTCATTGTTGACGCTAACAGCCGGCGTGGCCCGACGGGAGCGATGGCGCGTTGTCCGAATGTGATACACATGTGATCACTGAGGTCAGTGTGTCTTTTGGTGCTTCTGCGTACCCTGTGGCGTATGTCGGTTTCTCGACGTCAGGTGCTCAAGTTCGCGGCGACGACTCCGGGGCTGGTGGGCCTGGGCGTCGCAGCCGCGGCGATACGCGCCGCCCCAGCCTCGGCAGGCTCCCTGGGGACCCTGTTGGACTATGCGGCCGGGGTCATTCCCGCCAGCCAGATTCGGGCCGCCGGTGCCCTGGGTGCGATCCGGTATGTGTCCGATCGGCGGCCCGGCGGTGACTGGATGCTCGGAAAGCCGATCCAACTCGCCGAGGCGCGCGACCTCTACGGCGGTGGGCTCAAGATCGTTTCCTGCTATCAGTACGGGAAGGGCAGCACATCGGACTGGCTCGGTGGTGCCGGGGCCGGCGTTCGGCATGCCAAGCGTGGCGCGCAGCTGCACGCCGCCGCCGGCGGCCCGGCCGCCGCCCCGATCTACGCGTCGATCGACGACAACCCGTCGTATGACCAGTACAAGAATCAGATCGTCCCGTATCTCCGCGGCTGGGAGTCGGTGATAGGACACCAGCGCACCGGCGTCTACGCCAATTCGAAGACGATCGACTGGGCGCTGCATGACGGCCTGGGCTCCTTCTTCTGGCAGCACAACTGGGGTTCACCCAAGGGCTACGCCCATCCGGGCGCGCATCTCCACCAAGTCGAGATCGACAAACGCTCGGTCGGTGGTGTTGGGGTGGACGTCAACCACATCCTCAAGCCCCGGTTTGGGCAGTGGGCCTAGCTCGTCCCTCGCAACTCTCGTAACCACATTCCAGCAAACACTCGTTCGCTGATTGCGCCAGGTTGTCCGTTCTGCGCCAACGCCGGCGACCGGGCCCCGCCACGGTCGGAGTGCGGGCCTCTACACCGAATTTTTACATAACGATTTGGTAACAATACTGCCTTGATCAGCGCAGTTATAGCTACTCGGCCGTAACCACCTCCATGCAGGAGGTTTGGTCGAGACACCCGCGCCAGCAGCTCAACCCGGTGTTACCCACGACACGGTTACCCGCCCGTAGAACTCGCCAGTAACCAATCGGCGTCAAAAAGTTGGACGGATCCTTATGACACTCTTATAAGGCCGATGCAGTCCATCGCGCCACTGGACTCAGGGGCCGGCACGCCGACTACCCACCGGTCAGACGATTCTCGGCGGCGATTCAACGCGGAATCGACCTGAATCGGTGGGCCCGCACGGCAGTCTCGACCGGCCGAACGAACTGATATGTACAGACGCACACAGGGGAGATGCAAACCGTGACGATCCACGAGCACGACCGGGTGTCCGCTGACCGCGGCGGGGATAGGCCGCATAGCACCCATGCGCTGGTCGATCGCTTGACCGCCGGTGAGCCTTACGCCGTCGCGTTCGGTGGCCAGGGCAGCGCCTGGCTACAGACGCTCGAAGAACTGGTGTCGGCCGCGGGGATCGAGACCGAGTTGGCCACGCTGGTCGGTGAGGTGGAACTGCTGCTTGAGCCGGTCGCCAAAGAGCTGGTGGTGGTGCGCCCGATCGGCTTCGAGCCGCTGCAGTGGGTGCGCGCGCTCGCGGCCGAGGATCCCGTTCCGTCCGACAAGCACCTGACGTCGGCCGCGGTGTCAGTGCCAGGAGTCCTGCTCACTCAGATCGCGGCCAGGCGGGCACTGGCGCGCCAAGGCATGGATTTGACCGCCACGCCGCCCGTAGCGCTCGCTGGGCACTCCCAGGGTGTGTTGGCGGTGGAGGCGCTCAAGGCAGGTGGGGCGCGCGATGTAGAGCTGTTTGCGCTAGCCCAGTTGATCGGTGCCGCCGGCACGCTGGTGGCGCGCCGGCGCGGAATCTCCGTCCTCGGCGATCGCCCGCCCATGGTGTCGGTGACCAACGCCGACCCCGAGCGCATCGTTCGGCTGCTCGACGAGTTCGCCCAGGACGTGCGCACTGTGCTCGCCCCGGTGCTGTCGATTCGCAATGGCCGGCGTTCCGTCGTCATCACGGGCACGCCCGAGCAGTTGTCGCGCTTCGAGCTCTACTGCCGGCAGATCTCCGAGAAAGAGGAGGCCGATCGCAAGAACAAGGTTCGTGGCGGCGACGTCTTTGCGCCGGTCTTCGATCCGGTCCAGGTCGAGGTGGGCTTCCACACGCCTCGACTCGCCGACGGAATCGACATCGTGGGCGGCTGGGCGCAGCAGGTAGGCCTGGATGTCGCGCTGGCACGGGAGCTGGCCGAGTCGATCCTGGTACGGAAGGTCGACTGGGTCGACGAGATCACCCGGGTCCACGATGCCGGCGCACGCTGGATTCTCGACCTGGGCCCCGGAGACATTCTTACCCGTCTGACCGCGCCGGTGATCCGCGGTTTGGGTGTGGGCATCGTGCCCGCTGCGACGCGTGGCGGCCAGCGAAATCTGTTCACCGTGGGCGCCACTCCCGAGGTGGCGCGGGCTTGGTCGAATTACGCGCCGACCGTCGTCCGGTTGCCGGACGGCAGGGTCAAGCTGTCCACGAAATTCACCCGGCTCACCGGTCGGTCGCCGATTCTGCTCGCGGGCATGACCCCGACCACCGTCGACGCCAAGATCGTTGCCGCCGCGGCCAACGCCGGGCACTGGGCTGAACTGGCCGGAGGTGGGCAGGTCACCGAAGAGATATTCGGTCACCGCATCGAGGAGCTCTCCGGGCTACTGGAACCGGGTCGCACCTATCAGTTCAATGCGCTGTTCCTCGATCCGTACCTGTGGAAGCTGCAGGTCGGCGGAAAGCGGTTGGTGCAGAAGGCCCGCCAGTCCGGCGCGGCGATCGACGGTGTGGTGATCAGCGCGGGCATCCCCGAACTCGAGGAAGCCGTCGAGCTGATCGACGAGCTGGGCGAGGTCGGTATCAGCCACGTCGTATTCAAGCCCGGCACCATCGAACAGATCCGCTCGGTGATCCGCATCGCTACCGAGGTATCCACCAAACCGGTCATCATGCACGTCGAGGGCGGGCGTGCCGGCGGACACCACTCCTGGGAAGATCTCGACGACCTGTTACTGGCCACCTACTCGGAGTTGCGGTCGCGCGCCAACATCACCGTGTGCGTCGGCGGCGGCATCGGCACTCCCGAACGCGCCGCAGAGTATCTCTCCGGGCGCTGGGCACAGGCGTACGGCTTCCCGTTGATGCCGATCGACGGGATACTCGTCGGCACCGCGGCCATGGCGACCGAGGAGTCCACCACGTCGCCGTCGGTCAAGCGGATGCTGGTCGAAACCCAAGGCACCGATCAGTGGATCAGCGCTGGAAAAGCTCAGGGCGGCATGGCTTCGAGCCGCAGTCAGCTTGGCGCCGACATCCACGAGATCGACAACACCGCGTCGCGGTGCGGGCGGCTGCTCGATGAGGTTGCCGGTGACGAGGAAGCGGTCGCCCAGCGTCGCGACGAGATCATTGCGGCGATGGCCAATACCGCCAAGCCGTACTTCGGTGATGTCGGGACGATGACCTACCTGGAGTGGTTGCAGCGTTACGTCGAGCTGACGATCGGCGATGGCGACTCGACGGCCGACACCGCGGCACCCGGCAGCCCGTGGCTGGCCGACACCTGGCGGGATCGGTTCGAGCAGATGCTGCACCGTGCCGAAGCGCGGCTGCATGCCAAGGATTTCGGTCCGATCGAGACGGTGTTCACCGATCCGGAGCTGCTGGAGAATCCGCCGGCGGCGATCGAGGCACTGCTTGCGCGTTGCCCCGACGCCGAGAGCGTGCAACTGCATCCCGCCGATGTGCCGTTCTTCGTCACGCTGTGCAAGACACTCGGCAAGCCCGTCAACTTCGTGCCGGTCATCGACAAGGACGTGCGGCGCTGGTGGCGCAGTGACTCCTTGTGGCAGGCGCACGACGCGCGCTACGACGCCGATGAGGTGTGCATCATTCCCGGCACCGCGTCAGTGGCCGGCATCACGCGGCTCGATGAACCCGTCGGCGACTTGTTGGACCGCTTCGAGCAGGCCGCCATCGACGAGGTACTCGGCGCCGGAGCGGTGCCCACCGACGTCACGTGCCGTCGGTTGGGGCGTGCCGATGTGACCGGGCCGCTGGCCGTGGTGCTCGACGCGCCCGACGTGATGTGGGCTGGCCGCACAGCGACCAACCCCGTTCATCGCATCGCCGAACCGGCTGACTGGCAGGTCCACGATGGACCTGAAAGTCCGCGCGCTACACATACGTCTACCGGAGCTCGGCTGCAGACTCATGGCGACGACGTCGTACTGAGCGTGCCGGTGTCGGGCACCTGGGTAGACATCCGATTCACCGTGGCGGCCAACACGGTCGACGGTGCAACGCCGGTGGTCTCCACCGAGGATGCCGCGACCGCGATGCGCTCGGTGCTGGCAATTGCGGCCGGCGTCGCTGGGCCCGAGTCGTTGCCGGCGGTTCAGGACGGTACCGCCACCCAAACGGTGGCCTGGGACCCCGAGCGGGTCGCCGACCACACCGGAGTTACGGCAACCTTTGGTGAGCCGCTGGCGCCTAGCCTCACCACTGTCCCCGACGCGTTGGTCGGTCCTTGCTGGCCAGCGGTTTTCGCGGCGATTGGGTCGGCGGTCACCGACGCGGGCGTGCCCGTGGTGGAGGGCCTGCTGAGCCTGGTGCACTTGGACCATGCCGCCCGCGTTGTCGGTCAGTTGCCCAAAGTCCCAGACCAATTGAGCATTGCCGCGACCGCGTCGCTGGCCACCGACACCGACATGGGCCGTGTTGTCCAGGTGTCTGTCACGGTTGCGGGAAGCGACGGCGAACCAATCGCCACTCTCGATGAGCGATTCGTGATCCTGGGGCGCACCGGTGCGGCGGAACTCACCGATCCGGTCCGGGCCGGCGGTGCGGTATCGGAGAACGCCACCGATACCCCGCGCCGCCGCCGCCGCGATGTCACCCTTGCCGCGCCGGTCGACATGCGACCATTCGCGGTGGTCTCCGGTGACCACAACCCCATCCACACCGATCGGTCGGCGGCGCTCCTGGCGGGCCTTAAATCGCCAATCGTGCACGGCATGTGGTTGTCGGCGGCCGCGCAGCATGCAGTGACTGCGACCGATGGGCAAGCTCGCCCGCCGGCGCGGCTCGTGGGGTGGACCGCGCGGTTCCTGGGTATGGTGCTTCCCGGCGACGAGGTGGACTTCCGCGTGGACCGTGTCGGAATCGACCGGGGCGCAGAGGTTTTGGAGGTGACCGCTCGCGTCGGATCGGATCTCGTGATGTCGGCGACCGCGCGGCTGGCCGCACCGAGGACGGTGTATGCGTTCCCAGGCCAGGGAATTCAGCACAAGGGCATGGGCATGGAGGTGCGAGCCCGCTCCAAGGCGGCCCGCAAGGTCTGGGACAACGCAGACACGTTCACCCGCGACACCCTGGGCTTCTCCGTGCTGCACCTGGTGCGCGACAACCCCACCAGCGTCATCGCCAGCGGTGTGCACTATCACCACCCCGATGGCGTGCTGTACTTGACGCAGTTCACCCAGGTGGCGATGGCGACCGTGGCGGCAGCGCAGGTCGCAGAAATGCGCGAGCAGGGTGCCTTCGTCGAAGGTGCTATCGCATGCGGGCACTCGGTTGGCGAGTACACCGCACTGGCCTGTGTGACCGGCATCTACGAGCTGGAAGCCCTGCTGGAGATGGTGTTTCACCGTGGATCGAAGATGCACGACATCGTGCCACGCGACGAGCTGGGCCGCTCCAACTACCGGCTGGCGGCGATCCGGCCGTCGCAGATCGACCTCGACGACGCCGACGTTCCGGAGTTTGTCGCCGATATTGCGGCGAGTACTGGCGAATTCCTGGAGATCGTGAACTTCAACCTGCGTGGGTCGCAATACGCGATCGCCGGCACGGTTCGCGGCCTGGAGGCACTCGAGGCCGAGGTGGAGCGGCGCCGTGAAATCACCGGGGGCCGCCGTTCTTTCATCCTGGTGCCCGGCATTGATGTTCCTTTCCACTCGCGCGTCTTGCGCGTCGGTGTGGCGGAGTTTCGCCGTTCGTTGGACCGGGTCATGCCGCGCGACGCGGATCCCGACCTGATTGTCGGGCGCTACATTCCCAACCTCGTGCCGCGACTGTTCACCTTGGATCGCGACTTCATCCAGGAGATCCGGGATCTGGTGCCGGCCGAGCCGCTCGATGAGATCCTCGCCGACTACGACACGTGGTTGCGCGAGCGGCCGCGCGAGATGGCCCGCACGGTGTTCATCGAACTGCTGGCCTGGCAGTTCGCCAGTCCGGTGCGATGGATCGAGACGCAAGATCTGCTGTTCATCGAGCAGGCCGCCGGCGGGCTGGGTGTGGAACGGTTCGTCGAGATCGGGGTGAAGTCGTCGCCGACAGTGGCTGGTTTGGCTACCAACACCCTCAAGCTGCCCGAATACGCGCACAGTACGGTGGAAGTGCTCAATGCCGAGCGTGATGCTGCCGTGCTGTTCGCCACCGATACCGATCCGGAGCCAGAGCTTGAGGACGAGGTGCCGGATGATTCCGACTCCGCCGTTGCGGAGGGCGCGCCCACGCCTGATGTCGCCCCCGCCGTCACTCCGGCTAGCGCCGGAGCTCCGTCGGGTGCTCCGTCGGGTGCGGCCCGCCCTGACGACATCGCGTTCGATGCCGCTGACGCCACGCTGGCGCTCATCGCGCTCTCGGCCAAGATGCGTATCGACCAGATCGAGGAGCTGGACTCGATCGAGTCCATCACCGACGGCGCCTCGTCGCGCCGCAACCAGTTGCTGGTCGACCTCGGCTCGGAGCTGAATCTCGGGGCTATCGATGGCGCCGCGGAGAGCGATCTGGCCGGGCTGCGGTCGCAGGTGACAAAGCTGGCACGAACCTACAAGCCATACGGGCCGGTCCTTTCCGACGCGATCAACGATCAGTTGCGGACCGTTCTCGGGCCTTCGGGCAAGCGACCGGGCGCCATTGCCGAGCGGGTGACAAAGACCTGGGAGCTCGGTGACGGCTGGGCCAAGCACGTCACCGTCGAAGTTGCGCTGGGCACCCGCGAGGGCACCAGCGTTCGCGGGGACGCGCTAGGCAACCTGCACGAGGGTGCATTGGCCGATGCCGCGGCGGTCGACAAGGTCATTGACGCGGCGGTCACGTCGGTCGCGTCACGTCGTGGCGTGGCGGTCGCCCTGCCCTCCAGCGGTGGCGGTGGCGCGACCGTCGACGCGGCCGCACTGGGCGAGTTCACCGATCAGATCACCGGGCGCGACGGCGTGCTCGCTTCGGCGGCCCGTCTCGTACTGGGGCAGCTCGGGCTGGACGATCCGGTCAGCGCCCTGCCGGCGGCCACCGATGCCGAGCTCATCGACTTGGTCACCGCCGAACTCGGCGCGGACTGGCCCCGATTGGTGGCGCCGACGTTCGATGCGAAGAAGGCCGTGGTATTCGACGACCGCTGGGCCAGCGCCCGCGAGGACTTGGTCAAGTTGTGGCTGACCGACGAGGATGAGATCGATGCCGACTGGCCACGGCTCTCACAGCGATTCGAGGGTGCGGGCCACGTAGTCGCGACTCAGGCCACCTGGTGGCAGGGCAAGTCGCTGGCTGCGGGCCGGCAGATCCACGCGTCGCTGTACGGCCGGATCGCCGCCGGTGCCGAAAGCCCGGACCCCGGCCCGTACCACAGCGAAGTCGCGGTGGTGACTGGCGCTTCGAAGGGATCGATTGCCGCATCGGTAGCCGCGCGCCTGCTGGACGGCGGTGCCACCGTGATTGCGACCACCTCGAAGCTCGACGAGGAACGATTGGCGTTCTACCGCACGTTGTATCGGGACCACGCGCGCTACGGTGCGGCGCTGTGGGTGGTTGCGGCCAACATGGCGTCCTACTCCGACATCGACGGCTTGGTCGAATGGATCGGCCACGAACAGTCTGAAAGCCTTGGGCCGCAGTCGATTCACATCAAGGACGCGCAGACTCCGACGCTGCTGTTCCCATTCGCCGCACCGCGTGTCGTCGGCGACCTGTCGGAGGCCGGCTCCCGCTCCGAGATGGAGATGAAGGTGCTGCTGTGGGCCGTGCAGCGGCTGATCGGAGGTCTGTCGACGATCGGCGCCGAGCGCGACATCGCTTCTCGGCTGCATGTGGTGCTGCCTGGGTCGCCCAACCGCGGAATGTTCGGCGGTGACGGCGCTTACGGCGAAGCCAAGTCGGCATTGGACGCCGTGGTGAGTCGTTGGCACGCGGAGTCCTCGTGGGCGGAACGGGTCAGCCTGGCCCACGCCCTGATCGGCTGGACTCGTGGCACCGGACTGATGGGACACAACGACGCCGTCGTTACCGCCGCCGAAGAGGCGGGGGTAACCACCTACTCGACTGACGAGATGGCGGCAATGCTGCTCAACCTCTGCGACGTCGAGTCCAAGGTGGCCGCAGCCAGCGCCCCGATCAAAGCGGACCTGACCGGTGGGCTGGCGGAGGCCAACCTCGACATGGCCGAGCTGGCAGCCAAAGCACGCGAAGAGATGTCGGCTGAAACAGCCGATCGCGAAGAGGCAACCGTGGGCAGCCCCGGCATCATCGCCGCGTTGCCGTCGCCGCCGCGCGGTTACACCCCCGCGCCGCCGCCGGAATGGCATGACCTCGACGTCGACCCAGCCGATCTAGTGGTGATCGTCGGGGGCGCCGAACTCGGCCCGTGCGGCTCATCGCGTACCCGCTTCGAGATGGAGGTGGACCACGAGCTGTCGGCGGCAGGAGTTTTGGAGCTGGCCTGGACCACCGGCTTGGTCCGATGGGAAGACGATCCGCAACCGGGTTGGTACGACACCGAATCCGGAGATCTCGTCGACGAGGCGGAGCTAGTCGAGCGCTACCACGACACCGTGGTGGAGCGGGTCGGCATCCGCGAGTTCGTCGATGATGGTGCGATGGACCCCGACCACGGTTCGCCGTTGCTGGTGTCGGTGTTCCTCGACAAGGACTTCTCGTTCGTGGTGTCGTCGGAGGCCGACGCGCGGGCCTTTGTCCAGTTCGACCCCGAGCACACGGTCGCTCGGCCGGTGCCCGACTCCGGTGACTGGCAGGTCATCCGCAAGGCCGGCACCGAGATACGGGTACCGCGCAAGACCCAGCTGTCGAGGGTCGTTGGGGGTCAAATTCCCACTGGGTTCGACCCGACGGTGTGGGGAATCAGCCAAGACATGGCCAATTCCATCGACCGGCTCGCGGTGTGGAACATCGTCGCGACGGTCGACGCGTTCCTGTCCGCCGGATTCACGCCGGCCGAGGTCATGCGTTACGTGCATCCGAGCCTGGTGGCCAATACCCAGGGCACCGGGATGGGTGGCGGCACATCGATGCAGACGATGTACCACGGAAACCTCTTGGGCCGCAACAAGCCGAACGACATATTCCAGGAGGTCCTGCCGAATATCATTGCCGCGCACGTGGTTCAGTCCTACGTCGGCAGTTATGGCTCGATGATCCATCCGGTAGCCGCGTGCGCGACGGCCGCGGTGTCGGTCGAGGAGGGCGTCGACAAGATCCGGTTGGGTAAGGCCGAACTGGTAGTGGCCGGCGGCCTGGACGACCTGACTCTGGAAGGGATCATCGGCTTCGGTGACATGGCGGCAACCGCCGACACATCGATGATGCGTGGCCGGGGAATTGACGACTCGAAGTTCTCCCGGCCCAACGACCGTCGGCGGTTGGGATTCGTGGAAGCTCAGGGTGGCGGCACGATCTTGCTGGCGCGCGGCGACCTCGCGCTGCGCATGGGGCTGCCGGTGCTTGCGGTGGTGGCCTTCGCGCAGTCCTTCGGCGATGGTGTGCACACCTCAATCCCAGCCCCCGGCTTGGGCGCACTCGGCGCTGGCCGCGGCGGCAGGGACTCGGCGTTGGCGAGCGCGCTGACCAAGCTGGGCGTGGGTGCCGACGACGTCGCGGTCATCTCCAAGCACGACACGTCGACGCTGGCCAACGATCCCAACGAGACCGAGCTGCATGAACGGCTCGCCGACTCGCTGGGCCGCTCCGAGGGTGCCCCGCTGTTCGTGGTGTCGCAGAAGAGCCTGACCGGCCACGCCAAGGGGGGCGCGGCGGTTTTCCAGACCATGGGGTTGTGCCAGATCCTGAGAGACGGCGTCATACCACCTAACCGCAGTCTGGATTGTGTCGACGACGAACTGTCCGGTGCCGCGCACTTCGTCTGGGTGCGAGACACGCTGCGGCTCGGTGGACGGTTCCCGATCAAGGCTGGCCTGTTGACCAGCCTCGGATTCGGCCATGTGTCCGGTCTGGTCGCCCTGGTGCACCCGCAGGCGTTCATCGCATCGCTGGAGCACGGACAGCGTGCCGATTACCAGCGGCGTGCTGACGCACGGTTGTTGGCCGGCCAGCGTCGTCTGGCGTCGGCGATCGCCGGAGGCGCGCCGATGTACGAGCGGCCCGCTGACCGTCGCTTCGACCATCACACGCCGGAGAAGCCACAGGAAGCGGCGATGCTGCTGAATCCGGGCGCTCGGCTCGGTGACGGCGACGCGTACTAGGCCGGTGCGTAAACTTTGGCCAGCTTGCCCGGCTTCTCCTCACCGTGACCCGCAAGCGAGGGGGGCCCCAGCGCGGACCGCATCGTCGCCGGGCTCGGCCATCGGTTAACCTGGCGACCCATGGGCATCGTCGGTGTGGGGATCGACCTCGTCTCCATTCCTGATTTCGCCGAGCAAGTCGACCAACCGGGAACGGTGTTCGCCGAAACCTTCACCCCCGGCGAGCGCCGCGACGCCTCCGACAAGAGTT
The DNA here is from genome assembly GCF_018278905.1 of Mycobacterium spongiae. NCBI lineage: Bacteria > Bacillati > Actinomycetota > Actinomycetes > Mycobacteriales > Mycobacteriaceae > Mycobacterium > Mycobacterium spongiae. The sequence goes on along the minus strand of NZ_CP046600.1, from coordinate 3,932,363 downwards.
CCTCGGCGGCACGTCATCTCGCGGCTCGCTGGGCCGCGAAGGAGGCTGTGATCAAGGCCTGGTCCGGATCGCGATTCGCCCAACGGCCGGTGTTGCCCGAGGGCATCCACCGCGATATCGAAGTGGTCACCGACATGTGGGGACGACCGCGTGTGCGGTTGACCGGGGCGATTGCCACGCACCTGGCCGATGTGACTGTGCACGTGTCCCTGACACACGAGGGAGATACCGCAGCCGCGGTCGCCATTCTTGAGGCCCCATAGACCGTGTCTGCGCCCGCTACTCGCGGGCCAAGCTGCGCGCGTAGCCGGCGCCCATGCCCAACAGCACCAGGCCCACCACAATGAAGGCGGCCACCCGAAAAATGCCGTCCAGGGTGGCCAGATCGAAGAGGAACAACTTCATGGTGGCAGCCGTGGTGAGTGCCAACCCAGCGGTGATCGCTTCGGCGCTTCGCCGACGGCCGGGCCGCCGCAGCGCATAGACGAACAACGCGGCCGCCATGCCGATCCAGCAGATGGTGGCCGCCATGTGCCCGGCCAGGAACCCGCCATTGATGCCGCCGACGAGGACTCCTGCGGTCACAGTGAACGCGGTGACGGCGTACACCACCGCCGCTCCGGCAGCGGCGCCCAACACCCTGCCCAGATCAGGATGTTCGCGCCGGACATCGACGCATGCCCTCGTCATCACGATGGCGAACGCCGCGATGAGCACGCTGGCTGCCAGGGTGGACACCGCGTTGTGAGTGGGCACCACCGTCGCGGTCGTGAGTGTGCGGGGCGGGGCATAGCTGAAGAACAGGCCACCCCCCACCGCACCGAATCCCGCTGCAGCCCATCGTGCGACGGCGTTGCGGCCGGCGATGGCGACCATGCCGGAGATGATCGCCAGCGCCAGCAGAACCGGGCCCCCGACGTACCCCTCGAAGGCCGCGATGACGGCAACCAGTGCCGAAATCGCCGACCACGCCGACCAGACCCGGCTGACGATCATGGGGAGCGCAGCGACGACAACGATCGCCAGCATGCCCGCGGCCAAGGCAGCGGCCAGGACGGCGGCCAGCGCGCGACTGACTCCGATTCCGCTGGCCAGCACCGGCAAGGTACCCGCGGCAGTCACCACCGCTAGCCCGGCCACGTTGTTGGTGGACGGCATCAGGATCAGGCCACCCGCAACGGCGAGGACCGCGGCCACACCGCAGGCGCCGCCGAGCAGCCACGGGTTGTCGTGGCTTCCCATGGCCAGCAGCGCCACCAGCGGCGGCAGGCTCGCGGCGGCGATGCGGGCCGCGTGCATCCATGCCCAGTCCTTGCCGAGCTGCACCGGCAGCGAGGCTGCCGCGAGGGCCAGCATGAAGCTAACGAGCAGCAGGTCGACACCGCCGGCGACGATCGGCGCGACACCGATCAGCGGCACCAGGACCAGTAGCCCCAGTGGTTCGGAGTCCCACTGCCGGGCCAGGGCCAGTCCGGCGCCGCCCACCACAGCCGCGATCACGAGACCTGCCGGTTCGGGCAGCCATTCATAGATGGTGGTAACCGCGATGACGTCCAGGTAGGCGGCGGCAATGCCGGTGGCGGCCAGGGCAACCGCCCCTATCCGCCCACCGGGGCGACCGGACAGCCGGGTGGCAACCCCAACGAGCGCGATCGACAGCGCGGCGCCACCAGCCACCCGGACCTCTGGCCGCAGCAGTCCGGCCTGCGCGGCCAGGACGAGCAGTAGCGCCACGCCGACCAGCGTCACGCTGACTCCCGCGACGGCGAGAAGCTTGCCGATCCAACCGGATTCGGTTCCGGCTGGCTGCGCGTCGCGTTGTCGTGCGGGTGCAGCCGGTGGCGTGGGGGGCGGGGGGCCGAGCCATGTACTGGCCGGCCGTGGCGCCGGTTGGGTAGCTGCCGGCGGCGCAGCCCCCGGCGGCTGTTGCCAATAGGGCTGCCAGTACGGCTGCCAATACCGAGCCGCATATGCTGGCGGTGGTGGTGGCGCAGGGGTGCCGGCCGGCGGGGAGAAAACGCGGTCAAGTTCGCCGAGTTCGCTTGATACTCTTGCCATCTGATGAGATAGCGCGGCGAATTCTCGGGAAAGCCGGCTGATAACCGCACGGTCGGTCCGCTGCGCTTCGCTCATGGTTTCCACCCTGCCGGGCTAGGCGCCGAAATGGATGAGTAGGACTACCCAATTGCTCCTTCGAGCGCCCCGACACCGCGGAGGTGGGGGAAGCAAACCTTGGAAAACGCGGGATGCGCTGCACCGGATCGCGATACGCTCGCTGCCTGAAGTGTTTGGTGCTGCGTCATCGTCCGGGCCGATGAGGCGTTGGCAGTGATGCGAGGAGGGTGTGATGGCGTTTGTGGTGGCGTGCCGGAGGCGCTCTCGGCTACCGCATCAGAGCTAGCGGGGATCGGTTCGGCGATCAGCGCGGCGAACGCGGTCGCGGCGGCCCCGACGACGGGGGTATTGGCGGCGGGTGCCGATGAGGTGTCGGCGGCCATCGCTGCGGTGTTCGGCGCGCACGCTGCGGGCTATCAGGAGCTCAGCACGCAGGTGGCGGGTTTTCACGAGCAGTTTGTGCAGGCCTTGACTGGTGCACGTGATGCCTACGCGACCGCCGAGGCGGTCAACGCGTCGGCGGCGCAGAGCGTGCAGCAGGACGTGTTGGCCATGATCAATGCGCCCACGCTGGCGTTGTTGGGGCGCCCGCTGATCGGAAACGGCACCAACGGAGCCCCGGGGACCGGCGCGGACGGCGGGGACGGCGGGATACTGATCGGCAACGGCGGCGCCGGGGGGTCCGGCGCGCCCGGTCTGCCCGGCGGGGCCGGCGGGAACGCCGGGTTGTTCGGGGCTGGCGGGGCCGGCGGGGCCGGCGGGCTCACCAACGGCGGGGGCGACGCGGGCGCCGGGGGTGCCGGCGGCGCGGGCGGATTGCTGTTCGGCGCTGGCGGGGCCGGTGGGGCCGGCGGGCTCACCAACGGCGGCGGCGACGGCGGTGCCGGCGGGGCAGGCGGTGCCGGCGGCCTGGTGTTCGGCGAGGGCGGTGCCGGCGGTGACGGCGGGCAAGACGCTGACGGGGGTTCCGGCGGTAGCGGCGCGCTGCTGTTCGGCAACGGCGGTGTCGGCGGTGTCGGCGGTGTCGGCGGCGGCACCGGTGGAGCGGGTGGCGCTGGCGGGCTGTTCGGCACCGGGGGTGCCGGCGGGGCCGGTGGATTCGGTGCTATCGGAGGTACTGGCGGGATGGGCGGCGCCGGCGGGCTGTTCGGCGCCGGCGGCGGGGTCGGCGGTGTCGGCGGGGCGAGCGGCACCAGTGGGGGCATCGGCGGGGCTGGCGGCGACGCGGGACTGTTCGGCGCCGGCGGCAACGGCGGTGATGGCGGGTTTGGCGCTGTCGATGGGGGTACGGGCGGGGCCGGCGGCAACGCCGGCACGTTCTCCGGCGCAGGGGGCGCCGGCGGTGCCGGCGGCGCTAGCAGCAACGCGGGTGGTACCGGCGGTACCGGCGGGGTTGGGGGCAACGCCGGCTGGCTCTCTGGCGCCGGGGGCGCGGGCGGTGCCGGCGGGATCGCCAGAATCGGGTCGGGCGGTGCCGGTGGGGTCGGCGGCGCCGGCGGCCTACTCGCTGGTGCCGGCGGTGCCGGTGGTGCCGGCGGGTTCGGCAACTTCGGGGACGGCGGTGCTGGAGGGACCGGCGGTGCCGGCGGCCTGTTCGCCTCCGGAGGAGCCGGCGGTGATGGCGGGTTCGGCAGTACCGACGGGGGTGCCGGTGGGGTCGGTGGCAATGCCGGCATGCTCTTCGGGTCCGGCGGCGGCGGAGGGGCCGGCGGCACCGGCTTCAACGGCGACGGGGGTGCCGGCGGTGTCGGCGGCAACGCCGGAATGCTCTTCGGCTCTGGCGGCGCCGGAGGTGCCGGCGGCACCGGCCGCATCGGCGCGGGTGGGGCTGGTGGTGGTGGCGGCACGGCCGGGTTGATCGGCAACGGCGGCGACGGCGGCGCTGGCGGACAAGCCGGCCCCGGCGGTGCGGGTGTCGGGGGTGACGGCGGATTTGGCGGTGCCGCCGGGCTGATCGGCGACGGTGGGAACGGCGGCAACGCCGCGACTGGCCCGGGCGGCTCGGGCACCGCGGGCGCCGGCGGTGCCGGCGGGCAGTTGCTCGGCCAGAATGGAATCAGCGGATTGGTGTGACTCGCGGGCCCGCGGTCGTTCATCGCTCTAGGGTTGTCCACTGAATTCACTTGTGCAACTACGGATCTAACCTCCGCCGACGGTGGCACCCGACAGCCTCCCGTGATAGTATTCGAACATGCGTTCGAGTAGCCGGGAGGGGATCGTCGGCGCGTTCAATGACCTCGAAACCGCCGTCAACCGAGTCCTGGACCTGTCCTGCGATGTGCTGACCACCCCGGAATGCCTGGTGATGCTGGACCGCTGCGAGAAGGTGCGCCGCCGGCTGCCGGTGGCCGAATACCCGTTGATCAACAAGCTTGCCGAACAAGCCGATGCCACCGAGCTGGGCGGCAAGCTGTCGTTCGCATTAGCCCAGCGGCTCCACATCACCCGCTCCGAAGCATCCCGGCGCATCGGCGAAGCTGCCGATCTAGGGCCGCGCCGCGCGCTCACTGGCGAGCCGTTGCCGCCGCTGTTGACCGCCACTGCCGAGGCCCAACGCGCCGGGCGCATCGGGGGCGCTCATGTCCGGGTGATCCGCAGCTTTGTGCACCAACTCCCCAGCTGGGTAGATCCGGCTACCCGTGAACAAGCCGAAGCCGACCTGGCCGTCCTCGGCGGCCAGCACCGCCCTGACGAGCTGGGCACGTTTGCCACAAAGATGGCCGACTGCATCAACCCCGACGGCAACTTCACCGACACCGACCGCGCCCGCCGCCGCGGCATCACCATCGGCAAGCAAGGTGCTGATGGCATGTCGGCGATCACCGGCTACCTGACCCCGGAAGCCCGCGCGACCTTCGACGCTGTCGTGGCCAAGCTGGCCGCTCCGGGCATGTGCAACCCGGTCGATCCCGCCCCCTGCGTCAGCGGCACTCCGTCACGATCCGCGATCGAGTCCGACACCCGCAGCCTCGGTCAACGCAACCACGACGCGCTGGCCGCCGCACTGCGGGCACTGCTGTGCTCGGGGGAGTTGGGCCAACACAATGGGTTGCCCGCCTCGATCATTATGTCCATCACCGTGGCCGAGCTAGAAGCCGGTGCCGGGCAGGCGCTTACCGGCGGCGGCAGCATGTTGCCGATGACCGATGTGATCCGGCTGGCTTCCCACGCCCATCATTACCTACGCATCTTTGCCAAGGGCCGCGAGCTGGGTCTGTATCACGCCAAGCGCATTGCGTCACCGGGGCAGCGAATAGTGCTGTACGCCAAGGATCGTGGCTGCTCGTTCCCGAATTGCGAGGTCCCTGGCTACCTCACCGAGGTGCACCATGTGACGGACTTCGCCGAATGCCACCAAGCCGACATCGACGACCTCACCTTGGCCTGCGGTCCCCACCACAAACTGGTCACCTCCGGCGGCTGGAAGACCCGAAAACTCAACGACGGCACCACCGAATGGATCCCCCCAGCACATCTCGACCACGGACAACCCCGCACCAACAAGTCCTTCCACCCCGAGAAACTCATGGGTGCCCTCGTCCAAGGCGACGGCGATCCTTAAGACCCACGTCAATCATCCAGCCCGTGCTCGATGGCGTAGCGGGTCAACTCCACTCGGTTGGCCACGTGAAGCTTGCGGAACGTCGCTTGGACGTGGTTTTCCACGGTGCGGTGGCTCAGCGAGAGCTTTGCGGCGATCTGCTTGGCGGACAATCCCTTTGCGACATAGCGCAACACCTCGGTCTCGCGCTCGGTGAGGCTGGGCGGAGCCGGCCCCGAGTTTGTGCTGGTGGCAATGCGCCGGTATTCGCCCAAAACCAGTCCTGCCAGGTTGGGGGTGAACACGGCGCGCCCGGCCGCGGTGGCCCGGACGGCCTGACAGAGCTCGGATTTCGATGCGCTCTTGACCAGGTATCCGGTCGCACCGGCTTTGACCGCTTCCAGGACGTCGTCGCGCTCGTCCGAGGCGGACAGCACCAGCACTCGGGAAGACGGCGAGACCGTGAGCACCTCTGTGGTCGCCTGCACGCCATCACCGTCGCTGAGTTGCATGTCCATCAGCACCACATCGGGCTTGACCACCGCCGCCCGCCGTCGCGCGGCCGCTGCGCCCTCGGCGGTGGCAACCACGTCGAACCCATCCTCTGCGAGGTCGCGGGCGACCGCGTCGCGCCAGATCGGATGGTCATCGACGACCATCACCGTCAGTGCTGCGTCCTCAGCCATGACCCCGCTCCTTCGGGTCCCGGCGGGGCACGCACAGCTCCCACTCGGTGCCCTCGCCCACCTCGCTGCGCAATTGTGCGCTGCCACCCAGTGACGTCAACCGCCCGACGATCGATTGCGAGACGCCGAGGCGCCCCTGATCGGCCGCCTCCCGCAGCCTGCCGGCGGCAATGCCAACGCCATCGTCGCGAATGCTCACCATGACGGCGTCGCCCAGGTCCTCCAGCAGCACGAACGCCCGCGCGGTGGGCCCGGCGTGCGAGCGCACGTTGTCCAGGGCATTGCCCACGGCTGCATCCAGCTCCGTGGCGACATCCCGGTCGAGCGCCACCGGGGTCCCCGGCAAGCTCAGGGACACGCGGTCGCATGCCCTGCGGCGCAGCAGCGTACCCATGTCGACGGTCTGCGCAGCCTCGTCGTCGAAGTCGGTCGCCGTGACCCATCGTCGCAGCGCTCGTTCCTGCTCGCCGGCGAGTTCGGAAAGTTGGGATGCGGCGCCGCCGATCTCGCGACCGCGCTTGGCGACCAGCGCCAGTACCTGGATGACGCCGTCATGGACTTGGCGGGAAAGTCGCTCGCGCTCTTTCAGTGCTGCCGACAATTGGGCTGCCCGCTGCAGGTCGTCATGGGCGCGTCGTGCTGTTCGAGCGGCCATACCGACCGCCAAGCCGACCGCCAGCTCGATGATCATGGTGGCGTCGCGCCCGAGGTTGACGTTGACATAACCCGTGACTGCCTCGTTGGCGGCTGTCACCACCACGCCGGTCAACATACCGCCGGCCGGGCCGAACTGGAGTGCCGCGGAAATCGTGGCGTTGGTGGCCCACAACGTGGTCGGCCAGGTCTGGTTGTCGAGCGCCCACTGGTCGGAGGCGACCACAACGGTGGAGAGCATCAGCAGGACAACGATGAGGATCTCGGCGATCACCCACCCCGGCCTACGGCCGAACCCACGCAGGTAGGCGATGGCACACGCCGCACTCCACCCGACCAGCACCGTGAACAGCAGCCAACCCAGCCCGGGCCGATCCAGATCCGAGTTGACCGCGATCTGGTAGCCCAGCGCGTAGATGCAGCTCAGCAGCCGGAACAGCTGCGCCGCCCGCCACAGCGGGGCAGTCGGGTCGGGACCGCGGGTGGCCACAGGGCAAGCTTAGTTAGTCTCGGCGCATGACTGATCTGGTTGAGCGGGTGCGCGAGGTGTTGCCGTCAGTGCGGCGTGATCTCGAGGGTCTGGTGCGAATCGAATCGGTGTGGGCCGACCCCGATCGGCAAGGTGAAGTTCACCGAAGCGCACAGGCCGTGGCGGAGCTGTTGGCACAAGCGGGTTTTGATGATGTGCGGACGGTCAGTGATTCAGGCGCGCCGGCGGTCATTGCCCGATATCCGGCCCCACCGGGAGCGCCCACCGTGCTGTTGTATGCCCACCACGACGTGCAGCCCGAAGGCGACCACGAACAATGGGTGTCGCCGCCTTTTGAGCCAACCGAGCGCGACGGAAGGCTTTACGGCCGGGGCAGCGCCGACGACAAGGCTGGCATCGCAACGCATTTGGCGGCGTTTCGCGCACATGGAGGCCGACCTCCGGTGGGTGTGACGGTCTTCGTGGAGGGTGAGGAGGAGTCCGGATCGCCGTCGTTGGGCCGACTGTTGGCCGCCCACCGCGACACCCTGGCCGCCGACGTGATCGTCATCGCCGACTCCGACAATTGGAGCACTGACATCCCGGCGCTGACGGTGACCCTGCGAGGGATGGCCGATTGTGTCGTCGAGGTCGCCACCCTCGACCACGGGCTGCATTCCGGGTTGTGGGGAGGCGTGATTCCCGACGCGCTCAGTGTTCTGGTGCGGCTGCTGGCCAGCCTGCACGACGACGAGGGCAATGTGGCAGTGGCCGGGCTGCATGAAGGCACAGCGGCCCCCGTCGATTACCCACCGGAGCGGGTGCGTACCGATTCAGGCCTCCTGGAAGGGGTCTCGGAAATTGGCTCGGGTTCGGTGCCGCAGCGGCTATGGGCCAAGCCGGCGATCACTGTGATCGGCATCGACACCACACCCGTTGCGGCAGCATCGAACACACTGATTCCGCGGGCGCGGGCCAAGATCAGCATGCGGGTCGCGCCGGGCGGCGACGCGGCGGCCCACCTGGACGCACTGGAAGCTCACCTAAGGCGGCACACCCCGTGGGGCGCACAGGTCGACGTCACGCGCGGCGAGTTGGGGCAGCCATACGCCGTCACGACGACGGGACCGGTCTACGACGCCGCGCGATCGGCCTTCCGTCAAGCGTGGGGTACTGATCCCGTCGAGATGGGAATGGGCGGATCCATTCCGTTCATCGCCGAGTTCGCCGCTGCGTTCCCGCAGGCAGCGATCCTTGTGACTGGGGTGGAGGATCCCGCAACACAGGCGCACAGCGTCAACGAGAGCCTCGATCTGGGAGTGTTAGAGCGTGCCGCGATCACCGAAGCGCTGTTCTTGACCGAGTTGGCCTGATTGCGGCGTCCCCGCGTGACGTCCGACAGCGGAATCTACATCGACAAGTCGCGGCGAAGCTTGGCGACATGGCCGGTGGCCTTGACGTTGTACTGAGCGAGGGCGATCGTACCTGTCTCGTCGACAACGAAGGTGGATCGGATCACGCCCTGGACCGTCTTGCCGTACATCTTCTTTTCCCCGTAGGCGCCCCACGCTTCCAATACCGTGCGATCGGGATCCGACAGCAGCGGGAACGTCAGCCCCTCGGCGTCGCGGAACTTTGCGAGCTTGGCGGGCGGGTCCGGCGAGATCCCGACAACGTCGAGGCCCTCTTGGTTGAACTCGCGCAAGTTGTCGCGGAAATCGCAGGCCTGTTTGGTACATCCCGGTGTCGAAGCGGCGGGATAGAAATACACCACGAGGCGGCGTCCCCGGTAGTCGGCGAGCGACACCGTGTTGGCGTCAGCGTCTGGGAGGCTGAAGGCTGGCGCTGTGTCTCCGGGCGCCAATCGTGCAGTCTGAGTCACCGCTTCAGGGTAGTGCGTCCGGCGCGCCCGCCCGCTCAGTGTTCTCGTTGTGGGGCAGGCCTGCGCTTTCGCGCCGGGCATAGCCGGGCGGTCTGGGGCACTGCTCTAGGGTGGTGCCTCAGGTGCATAGCCCGACTTGGAGGACAGACACGTGGCGGATCGCGATCCCGACACCATTAAGCAGGAGATCGACCTCGCCCGCGACCAACTGGCCGCCACTGTTGATTCCCTTGCCGAACGGGCCAATCCCAGCCGCCTCGCCGATGACCTCAAAGCCAAGGCGCTCGATTTTGTGAGAAAGCCCATAGTGGCGGCTTCGCTGGTCGGTTGCGGGGCCGTCACCATCGTCGTGGTGGTCCACAGGATCAGGAATCGTTGACCCAAGGGTCTCCATGGGGTCAGGGTGCGCCGTCAGGGTTTCGAACCCCGGACCCGCTGATTAAGAGTCAGCTGCTCTACCAACTGAGCTAACGGCGCCTGGATCCACCTAGCCAGGGGAGACTAACAGGCGTTGCGGCCCACGGTGAAATTTCCGACACCTAACCGTTGTCAGAACCTCGCGGTAGAATCGCCTGCCGGCCCCTAGACTATTGGCGAGTCTACAGTTACAGCTCCGCGGCCCAATGGGGAAGGGGCCCACGCAGTGGGGGCCCACTGGCTGACGGGGTCCAGTCGTTGAGAGGCCCAATGGTTGCCGGGAACCGGTGTCGGAAGGGAGGTGGGGAGGCATGGGCAAGAACGGCTTCATGAGACGTCCAGCTCGGCGTCGAGCCTGGCTAGCTGCGTTTGTGATGCCCGCCCTCGTGTTGGGCGCCGGTGCGTGTAGCACCGGCGGAGGGACCCCGCCGGTGAAGGTCATCTTCGACAAGGGCACACCGTTCGCCGATTTGTTGGTCCCCAAGCTGAGCGCCTCGGTGACAGACGGTGCCGTTGGCGTCGCTGTGGACTCACCCGTGACACTGGCCGCCTCCGACGGCGTGCTCTCGGCGGTCACCATGGTCAACGAGAACGGCAAGTCGGTGAGCGGTCAACTCAGCGCCGATGGTGTGCATTGGATGACCGACGAGCCGCTCGGTTACAACCGCAGCTACACGCTGAACGCCACGGCGCTCGGGCTGGGTGGCGAGGCGACCAGCGAGTTTACCTTCGAAACGACTTCCCCCGCCCACCTGACGATGCCCTACGTCGCGCCGCTTGATGGCGAGGTCGTGGGTGTCGGCCAGCCGGTGGCGATCCGGTTCGACGAGAACATCGCTGACCGGGCCGCTGCGGAGCAGGCGATCAACATCACCGCTGATCCACCCGTGGAGGGCGCGTTCTATTGGCTGAACAACCGCGAAGTGCGTTGGCGTCCACAGCATTTCTGGAAACCAGGCACATCGGTTGACGTGGCGGTCAACACCTACGGTGTGGATCTGGGTGAGGGCATGTTCGGCGAAGACAACGTCAAGATGCACTTCACCATTGGTGATGAGGTCATCGCGACCGCTGACGACAGCACCAAGACGATCACCGTGCGGATCAATGGCGAAGTCGTCAAGACCATTCCGACGTCGATGGGCAAGAACAGCACGCCGACCGCTAACGGCATCTACATTGTCGGCCAACGGTATCGCCATATCATTATGGATTCGTCGACCTACGGGGTACCGGTCAACTCGCCCAACGGATATCGCACCGACGTCAACTGGGCGACGCAGATTTCCTATAGCGGCGTCTTCGTGCATTCCGCGCCGTGGTCCGTGGGCGCTCAGGGCTATACGAATACCAGTCACGGGTGCCTCAATGTGAGTCCAAGCAACGCCGTCTGGTTCTACGACCACTTCAAGCGAGGCGACATCGTCGAGGTGCTCAACACAGTTGGTTCCACGCTGTCTGGGGTCGACGGGCTCGGCGACTGGAACATCCCGTGGGAGCAGTGGCGTGCGGGAAACGCTAACGCCTAGGCGCACTGTCGCCCGGAAGGGCGGTTAGGCTGAATCATGCCTGCAGACGCCGATCCCGTGACCGTGCTCAGCGAAGACGAGAGCTGGAGCTTGTTGTCAAGCGTGTCGTTGGGTCGGTTGGTGACGATCCTGGACGGGCAGCCCGAAATCTTTCCGGTGAATTTCGTCATCCAACGACGGACGGTGCTGTTCCGGACCGCCCAGGGCACCAAGTTGTTCAGCGCCGTGATGGGCGACCGCGTAGCTTTCGAGGCTGACGACCACACCGCCGCCGGCGGGTGGAGCGTGATCCTCAAGGGCAGGGCGCATGTGTTGTCAGCCACCGAGGAGATCCTCGAGGCCGAGGAAACGCCGCTAATACCGTGGATCCCGACGATGAAGCCGCTCTACGTTCGGGTGGTCGCGTTGGAGATCACGGGCCGGCGATTCGAGTTCGGTACTTAGCCGAAGCGCCCAAGCCGGTTCCTATCTGCTCGAGGCCCTACTTGCTCGGATCAGGATCGTCGGTGCGGCCGGCGGTGACTGATGGCCTCGGCCACTTCTTCTTTGGTTATGTCGGGGTCACGGGGACCGGTGTCCGGGTGCAGCACCCGTTCTTCTCGCATGATCTCCCGCTGTACTTCTTTGTCACCAGCGTGGGCGGGCGCGTCGGTTGCCGGTCGATCGTCGGGATAGTCGGCGTCGTAGGCGAGGACCCGGTCGGCTTCCGCAACCGACTGGGCGTTGCGTTGCTGCCGGGCTTGCAGCGTGCTGACGATCACGAGGGTCAACCCGACGAGGCTCGCTCCGATACACGCCCACGCGACGATTGCGTTGCTGGTGACAACCGCGGCCATCAGCGCGCCGATGGCGATGATGGCCATTGTCAGTGCGACGATCTGCATAAATCATTCCCTCTGAACCCACCGGGTCTCTACCTAGTGGCCGGCCTATCGATGCTAACGCGCGAGGCGTGGGATTGGCACCAGCACTGGTACCACGTTAGCTAGCCCCCGCGGAGGATGGCGGATTGGCTTGCCGCCGCGAGGGGGCTTGCCATGAGCACGCGAAGGTTTCTGCGGCGTTCTTCGATGCTCTGTTGCGTTGTGAGCGCCCACACGAGCTCACTGACGAAAATCCGGAAAAACCATTCGGTGAGCTCCGGTACCGACATCGCCGCGTCGTCGCGAACACCGATCTCGTCGGCGAAGGCCTCGATGGGTGCCGCAACCTGGTCACGCAGCGCCGGGGATGAGGTAATGAAGCGCAGCATCTGGTCCGCCGACGCACCGGAGTAGTACGACCGCAGATGGTGATCGCCGGCCGCGATGTCCGTCGCGGCGATGATCCCCTCAACGAGCCGATCCAGCGGGCGGGCTTGGGCCGCGACCCGCTGTCTTATCGTTGCGCTGAGCCGAGCGCTCCGATGCACGAGAACGGCCTCGACGAGATCACGCCTGGTCGCGAAGTATCGATGCACGTTCTGCCGGGTGCAATCGGCTTCAGCAGCGACCTGGCCGATGCGCAGGCCGGCGATGCCAACCTGGTTCATCACCCGCTCGGCTGCGCGCAAGATGTCGGTTCTCGCCTGGTCGTAGTTCGCGGCCTGCGGATCGGCGCGCCACGGCTTGGACTCGGGGTTTCGTTCATCGTGCACCGGGCTCAACCGTAGTGCGATACCCATGGGTACGAACGTAGGCGCTTGCCGATCACTTGACAAATCGTAATAATGTCAAGCATGACGGTTGCTGTCCACACGGGTGCTGTCGAGCAGCTGGCAGATCAGGGCTACTGCCTGCTCACCGATCTGCTGGCGTCCGACGTTCTCGCTGAACTCACCGCGGTGTTTGAGAAGAATTTCACGCAGGATCAGTGGGGCCGCAACGAGTTTGAAGGGCGCCGGACTCAGCGCATCTATTCCTTACTCGCGAAATTCCCGATCGTGGCGAACCTTGTTGAGCACCCGGCGATCATGAAGCTGCTACGGCTGCACCTTTCTGAGTCGGCGATTTTGGCTGCGTGCCAAGCGACGAGAATCCATCCCGGCGAGACTGCGCAATCGCTGCATGCCGATGACGACTTGGCCGGAGTCGCCCGCCCACGACCACCCTGGAGCCTCTCGGTGATGTGGGCGCTCTCGCCCTACACGCCGGAGAACGGCTCGACACTGCTGGTGCCCGGCAGCCACAAGTGGGAGGACGGCCGCAAGCCCGATGCCGACGAGATAACGAGCCTCTCGTTCGATCCGGGCTCGGCGCTGGTGTGGCTCGGTGGGGTGTACCACGGAGGCGGCGCCAATACGTCCGCGGAATCGCGGACAGGTATCTCGATCATCTACTTCCAGCCGTGGCTACGTCAGGTCGAGAACATGGTCCTTGCCGTTCCGCCCGCTAGCGCAGCGCAGTACTCCGAGACTGTCCAGCGCCTGCTCGGCTACGGCGTCGCTCAACCAACCTTCTTCGGTCACGTTGACGGGCGCGATCCGATCAAGCTCATCAACGAGGCAATTACATGAGACCCGGTGACATCGATCTCAGCGATCCAGGCGCTTTTGCCCAAGGGTTCCCGCATGACTACTTCGACATGCTGCGCGCGCAGGATCCGGTGTCCTGGAACGAATCACGGTTCGTCAGCCCAGACCACGATGTCGAGCAGCGCGGCTTCTACTCGGTGACCCGCCATGCCGATGTCGTAGCGGTATCGCGAAACCCCGAGGTGTTCTCCTCCGCGAAGGGGGGCGTCCAGATCCTCGATCGGGATGAAGAAGGCCTACAGCACGTCAGAGCGATGCTGTTGTCGATGGATCCGCCGGAACACGTCGACTACCGGCACTTGGTGAACCGGGGCTTCACACCGCGACAGGTTCAGGCCTTGCGTCCCCGCATCCGCAGCGCTGCCGCGGCGATCATCGACAACGTGGTCGATCGTGGTGAGGGCGAGTTTGTCACCGAAGTCGCGATGCACCTACCGATGCTGTTGATTTGCGAACTCATGGGTGTACCGACAGCTGACCAGCAGAAGATCTTTGACTGGTCCAATCAATTGGTCGGTTTCGATGACCCCGGATACAGCGACCCTGAGGCATCGCCGATGGACGTTGCGATGCGGGTGTGGATGTACGCCCATGAACTCGCCGAGGAAAAGCGACGTCACCCTGACGACACGCTCATCAGCCAGTACGCCAACGGTGAGGTCGACGGTCAGGTCACTACCGAAATGCAGCTGAACAACTTCTTCGTGTTGCTAGCGATCGCGGGAAACGAAACCACCCGCAACGCCACGAGCCATGCGATTCGACTCCTGCATGAGAACCCCGATCAAAAAGCGCTGCTGCTCAGCGATATCGATCGATATCTGCCGGGCACCATTGACGAGGTGCTGCGCTGCAGTCCTCCCGTTATTAGCTTCAGGCGCACGCTCACCCAGCCCGCCACGCTCAACGGAGTCGAGCTTGCCGAGGGAGACAAGGTGGTCATGTGGTACCCCTCGGCGAACCGCGACGAGGACGTCTGGACCGATGTGCACCGCTTCGACATCACCCGCGACTCCACCAAGCACCTCACGTTCGGCATCGGCGAGCACTTTTGTCTGGGCGCTGGTCTGGCCAAAATGCAGCTGAACTGCATTCTCGGGGAAATCATGAAGCGAATGCCGAACATCGCCGTCGTCGGCGAGCCAGCGCTCTTGCGGTCCAACCTCGTCGCCGGAATCAAGACAATGAACGTCACCTGGTAGCGGAGGTCACCTGCTAGCAGAGGCCGCACGCACAGCCAGCGCCGCTCGGGCCAGGCTGTAGCCGAACAGCGCCGTCAGGGCGAGCTGCAGCGCTCGCACTGGCGCGACACTTGGCCCGGACAGGCGGCCTGACCGCACTGCGTGCGAGTCGTTGGCCATCAGCCCACCAATCACGGGCACGACCGTGATCGCCAGGACACCGCGGCGCTCCAGGGGCCGGCGGTCGGCCCACAGCAGCAGCAGCGTCCACCCGGCCATCAGCGGAGCGCCGGTACGCAGCGCGTAGGCGAAGCCGGGCGCAGAGCGGTCGACGCTGCTGTCGAAGCGCAGCGTCGGACCATAGAGCTGCGGTACGGCCATACCGATCGCCGCGACGGCGTCGACTGCTGCACCCGCGTGGTAGCTGCGTCGTAGCCAGCGGACAGCATTGGCGGCCCGGTCCGCTGATTCCCCGAGATCACGTTCGGCAGGCATCTGCTCATAGTATCCGCGCTCATCTCTCGCTGGTGAGTTTGCCAGGGTGTCAGCGGTGCCGCTCGTCCACCTGGTGATGCACGGAAGGTCTTGTGCGCGAGTGATTTACCGGACCGTCCATCACAGGAGCCTCCTGGGTCCATCGCGCAGCAGGGTGGACGCGTGGCGCACCACATCGTGGACGATGTCCGCTGCCGGCTCGATGGTGTCGATCAGGTCGAGGGCTTCGCCGGCGAACAGCACCCGGGTGGAGAAATCGTCCTCGGCGGATGCCTGGTAGCGGGCGCATTGGGCGGCCTTGTCGCGGTTCAGCCCGTCCAGATCGTCGTGCCATTGCTCAGTCAACGTGTTGGCGATAGCGCGACCGGTGAAGGACGCAGGCCAGTCGAGATCGCGGACAACGTCGAAAACTCTGGTGCGCAGAGTCTGATCGCCCCCGGTGGCGACCAGCCGTTCCTTGGCGGTCACGGACCCCTGCGCCTCGCTACTCGCCAGGAACCGCGTGCCCAGCATGACCCCGTCAGCGCCGAGCATGAGTGCCGCTGCCAGGCCGCGGCCGTCCGCGATGCCGCCGGCCGCCAGGATGATCTGCTCGGGTCCGGTCACGTCACGCACCGCGGGAAGTAGTGAGGTCAGTCCCCGGTCCCCGCCATGGCCTCCCGCCTCCTGTCCCTGAACCACGATGACATCGACGCCAGCTGCATGCGCTTGCCGGGCCTGCGCGAGGCGTTGGATTTGCCAGATGGTTGGCACCCCGGCCTCCTTCGCCGCCGCCACGATCGGTTCGCCATCGCCAAAAGACACCATCAATGCCGACGGCCGGTGCGCAAGCACCAGATCAACGAGATCCATTCGGCGCAGCACGCTCCAGGTAATGAATCCGACGCCCACCGGCGTATCGCCGGCGTCGTCAAAGGCCTGTTCGAGCCAGGCGGCGTCGCCGTAGCCGCCGCCGATGAGGCCGAGGCCTCCGGCATTCGACACGGCCGCGGCCAGGTGCCCACCGGAGACGTTGCCCATCGGTGCCAGCATGACTGGATGCGGGACCTTGAAGCGCTCAGTAAAGCGCGTCGCGATCATCTGCTCCATCGATATATCCCCAGCTGGTGTAGCCGCTCACGCACGATGCATCGCCGAGAGTAGCGAACTCGGCGCGCACAAACGTCCGACCGTTGGGGTGAGTGACGGGACTCGAACCCGCGACCCCCAGGATCACAACCTGGTGCTCTACCAACTGAACTACACTCACCATGGCCGCTGGCCAGCCGGCGAGGGCTAACGAACGGCGACGTCGATACTAACCGCTTCCCCGCTTGTCGGCCGAATCGGTTTCGTCCGGTGCGTCTGCTTGGTCTTGAAGTTCGTTGGTCACCGCCAAGATGTCGTTCGCCGTGGGCCCCGGCGGAGACACGAACGCCGTACGCCGGTAGAACTGCAGCTCGCGGATGGATTCGTGAATGTCGGCGAGCGCGCGATGAGCGAGCCCCTTGGCTGGCTGACCGTAGTAAATCCGCGGGTACCAACGTCGGCAAAGTTCCTTGATCGAGCTGACGTCGATCATCCGATAGTGCAGGTAGGAATCCAGCGACGGCATATCGCGGGCAATGAACGAGCGATCGGTGGCGATCGAGTTGCCCGCCAGCGGTGCCGTCTTGGGTTGCTTCACGTGCTCGCCGATGTAGTCGAGGACCATCGTCTCGGCCGTGGCCAGGTCAACGGTGGATGCCTTCACCTCGTCGGTCAGACCCGACCGCGCGTGCATGTCGGCGACTACGTCGATCATCGACGCTAAAGCCGCGTCATCGGTGTGGACCACTACGTCGACTCCGTCGCCGAGAATATTCAGATCGGCATCGGTGACCAGCGCCGCGATCTCGATCAATTTGTCCGACCCGAGATCAAGCCCCGTCATCTCGCAGTCGATCCATACCAATTCGTCACGCACAGCGCTCAGCGTAAGCCCCGACTTGCGGTCGCCGCTGCGTCCCCCTGACAAGTACCGGGGGGGGGCGTGGCGGGCTCGCCAGGCGAATCTCGGTCGCCCCTGGGACGGCCGGTCAGAAGTGGCCGCAGTTGGGTGTGGTGGGTAGGCCGTTGAAGCGGTCGGTGATCCATTGCATGCCGCGTTCGCCGTCGACGAACAAGGTCAGCACGTGGTTGGTGGAGGTCTTGTTGAGAAACGGCGGCTGTTCGTTGGTCCAGAACTGTACGTCGGCGCCCTGGGCGCACCAGTCGCGGCCGAGCTGGTTGGCTTGGGTCCATGGCACCAACGGGTCATAGCGGTTGGCATCGATGAACACCGGTGCGGTCGGCTTATAGCGCCCGATCCGCTGTGCATCGAAGAGGGTCTTGAACGGCTCCTTTGCGACCAGCTGGTAGAGGTCTTCGGTGAAGTAGGGCTGCAGATGGCGGAACAGGAATTTCAGGCCCGTTTCCGGGACGCACTGGTGTCGGGTCTTGGCGAGCAGATCCAAACCGCGGGGGGTCATCTTGTCGTAGAGCACCTCCGCGAATTCCGGGTACGCGTAGATGATGCCGTTGATCAAATAGCCAGCCACTCCGACCAGCGCGTTGCCGTCGAGGTAGGGCAGCAGTTCGACGAGGTCGGCCGGCGGCGCCCCGGAGAAGGTGCCCACCACATCAAGGTCGGGGGTGTAGGTGGCGGCGAGTTCGGCCGCGGCCGCCACCGCCCCACCGCCTTGGGAGTAACCCCAGAACGCGACCGGGCCATGGCGCTCTAGCGAGGTGTTGGGCAGGCGCTGGGCGGCGCGGGCGGCATCGAGCACCGCGTGTGCTTCGGAGAGCCGGTTGACATAGGTGTGCACCCCGGGGGTGCCCAGGCCTTCGTAGTCGGTCATGACGATGGCGAAGCCGCGGGCCACCATGGTCGCGACGAAGGTCTCTTCGTAGTTGGGCGCGAAATCGAGAAACGGTGACCAGTGGATGCCCTGGTTGAACAACCGTGATGGCGCGCATTGGTCGCCCTGGCCCTGGGTGCCGGGGGCGTAGCTCAGCAGTGGGCGTGGCCCGTCGCCCGGCCAGGGATTGTCCGGCTCGAAATAGGTGCCGGTCACCGCGATCGGGTTGCCGCGAGAGTCGATGCTGCGGTACATGATGCGGGTGCCCGTCGCCAGGATCGCCCCGAGCTGTCCCGAGGGCTCGAGCACCAACCGCGATGGCTCGCTGCGAATCAGATCGCCGGGCCGACCTGCTGGCAGCGGGTCCGGTGGGGTGTAAAACGCCACATACTCGCTTTGGTCGCCCTCGACATCGAAACCATCGACGTCAGCACTCGCGGGTGCTGTCAAACCCGTTGCAGTGCAGAAAAAGACAAGTACGGTCACGCTTAGCGATCGCACCCAGCCAACAACCGGACGGGGGCTGCGGCCCGACGGCGATGTCATCGTCTCGCCCGATCCTAATAACCCTGTTATCGGGGTCATGTTCCGATGGTAGGGGATTGGAAGTCTTTGTCAAAAAGGCCCGGAGTGGAACGTACAGGTGCGTGTCCCGCCGTTGCGCAGCCCAACGCTGGCCGGGTCCACCTCCGCGGCACCTCTGTAACGGCCTATGTGGTTAGAGTTGGCGAAACCGTCGGCTCCCTATGTGAAAATGGCAACGATGCCGCAAGGAAGGACTCCACAAGACCAGCCCAGCGTGCGTGACGATCTGCTGCACGCCGCTATCAGTCTGCTCGACGACCACGGCCCGGATGCGTTGCAGGCCAGAAAGGTGGCCGCTGAGGCCGGAACCTCGACGATGGCGGTGTACACCCATTTCGCCGGAATGCGCGAGCTAATCACAGAAGTCGTCGCCGAAGGTTTCCGGCAGTTTGATGCGGCCCTGACTGTGCCGCAGACTGCTGATCCGGTCGCCGACTTCCTGAGCGCTGGCGTCGCCTATCGGCGCTATGCCATTGAGCGGCCGCACATGTATCGTCTGATGTTCGGCAGCGCCCCCGCACAAGGCATCAGCGCACCTGTTCCCGACGTCCTGGCGCTCACGCTCTCGGAGATCTACCAGAGCTTCCCTGCTTTCGGACACGTGGTGCGTGGGATGCACCGGTCAATGTTGGTGGGACGTATTTCGCTGGGTCCCAAACCTGACGACGCGGCCGTCGAATCAGCAGCAGTGGCCGCCGCCGCCCAATTCTGGGCGTTGATGCACGGGTTCGTGATGCTTGAATTGGCTGGTTTTTTCGGGAGCGAGGGCTCGGCATTCGCCCCGGTGCTCGCCTCGATGACCACGAACCTACTGATCGCCATGGGCGACCAGCCCCAGCAGGTGGTCCAGTCACTGCTTTCGGCCTTGGGCACCAGCTGACGATACGCACCGCGCGTCCGCAACCGATGAATGAATGACGTTGAGCCCCGGCACTATTCTTTCTACTCGCACTATGCGAACCACCCTGGCCCTGCCCGCGGCCCCACCATTGGTTCCAAGGCGGCGGTCGCGCATGACTATGGCGTGGTGCCCTGGAAGAAGAAGCCCGCGAGCCTGTCGCCGATGTTTGCTAGCCCGGAGACCAGGCTGCTACTGGCGAAGGGCAGGGTGCCCACGTTGCCGAGACCCGATACGCCGCTGCCGAGGTTGGAAAGCCCGGAGGAGATCGAACCGAAGTTCTGGAAGCCCGAGGCGAAGGTGCCCCCCGCGGGACT
The DNA here is from genome assembly GCF_018278905.1 of Mycobacterium spongiae. Classification (NCBI taxonomy): domain Bacteria; kingdom Bacillati; phylum Actinomycetota; class Actinomycetes; order Mycobacteriales; family Mycobacteriaceae; genus Mycobacterium; species Mycobacterium spongiae. The sequence goes on along the minus strand of NZ_CP046600.1, from coordinate 3,912,224 downwards.
GGTGTTGAACAAGCCCGAAATGCCGGAGCCATTATTGCCGAATCCCGAGCTGCTACCGGCGCCGGTATTGAAGAAGCCCGAAGACGGTGCGGTGCTCGTATTGAAGAAGCCCGGCGGCTGCGGGACGACCGCAGTCGTGATGGTGGTGCTGGCCAGGCTGATGCCGGGGATGGTGACACCGGGAGTTGTGAAGCCGCCGATGCCGATCGGGGGGACGGTAAGCGGTGGCGTGGCAGTCGCTGGGATGGTGATTTGCGGCAAGGTGAAACCGCCGACGCCGATGGACGGGATAAAAAACTCTGAGGTTGTGCTGAAGGTGGGGAATGTGAAACTAGTGATGGTGAAGGTGCCGGTGCTGAAAGGGTTAATGAAGCCGCCGTCCTCAAATGTTATTGGTCCAATTGTAGCTGGCAGGATCTCAATTGTCCCCCCAATGAGGGTGCTATCTATGTTAATTATTGGGGTTCCTCCGGAGGGGGCGGAGACGGTAATCTCGGGTATTCTAAAAGATGGTAAGCCCGTCCCGTTGAAGACGATGCCGGGTGTCTGAAAGCCGTCGAACTGCAAACTGGGCGTACTCAGGATGGGCACCGTTATAGCGGGCAAGCTAAACCCGCCCACCGTAATATCGGCAGGCGTCGTCCCCCCTGGAATAGATATCGACGGTATCGTTAGCTCGGGTAGGTTGAAAGTCGGGACGCTGACCCCGGGTATCTCTATGGGGGGCAGGGTTATATCGGGCGTGGCGATTTCAAAGGCGAGGCCACCCTGGCCATTGGCTGTCGAAAAGAAGCCGTTGTTCATGTCGCCCACGTTGAAGCCGCCGGTGTTGATGTTGCCCGAGTTGAGAAAGCCGGTGTTGGTGTCACCCGTGTTGAGGCTGCCGGTGTTGGAGTTGCCCGGGTTCGCGTCGCCCGTGTTGTAGCTGCCGGTGTTGAAGCTGCCCGTGTTTGCATCGCCGGCGTTGAAGCCGCCGGTGTTGAACGCGCCGGCGTTGAAGAATCCCGTGTTAGCTTCTCCGGTGTTCCATAGGCCCGTGTTGTAGCTGCCCGAGTTTCCGATACCGAAGTTTCCGGTGCCGGAGTTGAAGAACCCGATATTTCCGTTTCCTGAGTTGAACAACCCGAGATTATTGCTGCCCGAGTTCAGGCCGCCGATGCCAATCTGGTTGTTTCCGGTGAGCCCGATCCCGATGTTGTTGTTGCCCGTGTTGCCAAAGCCGATGTTCCCGATCCCGGTATTCGCAAGACCGGTATTATTGCTGCCCGCGTTGCCGAACCCGAGGTTAAAGTTGCCGAGGTTTGCGGGACCGATGTTGAGATTGCCCAGGTTTCCGGAGCCGACATTGTTGCTGCCGAAGTTTCCGAGACCGACATTGTTGCTACCAAAGTTTCCGCTGCCCAAGTTAGCCAGGCCGACATTTCCATTGCCCACGTTGCTGCCGCCGAGGTTGGCCAGCCCTAGGTTAAGCACGAGCGTCCGGGCGGGTGCTGCCGCAGCCGCGCCGGCGGCAGCCGCGCTGCCCATGGCGGGGCTGGCTGCAGCCGCGCCGGCGTTCTGGCCTGGCAAGCCCATCAGCGACTGGAGCGGTTGGGTGAACGGGGTCAACGCCGACGCGGCCGCCGAAACCGCGCCGTGGTATCCGACCATTGCGGCCACATCCTGAGCCCACATCTGCTCATAGGCGGCTTCAGCTGCCGCGATCGCCGGGGCGTTTTGCCCGAACAGGTTCGACATCACCAACTGGACGAACCCGTTCCGGTTGGCTGCCACGATCGCTGGATGCACGGTAGCGGCCTGCACCGCCTCAAAGGCACCCGCCACCGCCCGGGCCTGTCCGGCCGCCTGGGCGGCGCTGGTGGCGCCCCCGGCTAACCATGCCGTGTAGGGGGAGGCCGCAGCCGTCATTGCTACCGACGCCGGACCTTGCCACGACCCATTGGCCAATTCCGCGGTCGCTGATCCGAAAAACCTGGCCGCCGAGGCCAGCTCAGCGGCCAATCCATCCCAGCCGGCCGCGGCTGCCAACATCGGCCCGGGCCCGGCACCAGCGAAGATTCTGAGTGAGTTGATCTCAGGAGGCAAGACCGAAAAATTCATCGCTGCAACCCTTCTGACCTTCGTGTGTGATGTTTCGCGCGAGAGTCCTACGAGACGTGTGGCGCAAGACCTCCGTATCCTGCGGCGACGGCGGCAGAACCACCGGCCACCGCCGCAGCGTATCATAACGTAGTTATATACTTTGGCGACGAGCTCCCAAGATCAGCCGATTGGCGCGCATCGCTAGGCATGGCCCGCTGTCTCTCGAAAGTCCTGGAACGGGCCCGGACTGGGCCAATTTCGGAAGTGTAGTACTTCATCTGCAATGCCAATACTTTGAGTTATTAGACACGGCGACAACTGAATTCGCTGTTCTGGGTGACTGGTAGCCGCGACACCTGATGCCGCGGCTGGGCAGCCGTGATTGCTGCCGGTGCCGGACTCTGTCACGACCCACCAGCCGGACCTGAGGTCGCTAGTCGAGTGGAGTCGCCCTTGAAGCCAGCTCAGCGGTTGACGCATCCCAGCAGGCGGTGACGTGCCAACCTCGGGCTGCGCTCGGTGCCGGGAGACTTATTGGCCGAGCCGATCTCGAGAGCTACAGTCGAAAAACAGTTTTCTACAACTTGTTTCACGCTTCTATCCGGGCTCTCTGCTTCGGTCTGACCACATCTGGCACAAGAGGCACGAACCCTGCAGTGACCGTAGTAGAACTGGCTTCGCTAGACGGAAGCCGATATAACTGAGTTATGGACAGTGTGGCATTAGTGCGATAATCTCCTGCCAATTGCTCAGAAGCGCGTTTCGCTGAGTTTGCTGACTGCCTCTGGGATGACCTGGTACGAGCCCGGTTCGGGGCCGATTTCGGAGGTGTGGCGTGTCGTATGTGATTGCGGTACCTGAGGTGTTGATTACAGCGGCAGCCGATTTGGCTAGTCTTGGCGCGGCGCTGGCGGAAACTAATGCGGGTGCGGCCGCTCAGACGACGGGGATCGCGGCTGCGGGCGCGGATGAGGTGTCGACGGCGATCGCGGGATTGTTTTCTGCCCACGCCGAGGCTTATCAGGGGCTCGGCGCGCAGGCGAGCGCGTTTCATGCCCAGTTTGTGCAGGTGTTGACCGCCAGTGCGGGGGCGTACGCGAGTGCCGAAGCCGCTAGTGCCTCACCGCTGCAAGGTGTGCAGCAGGGCCTGCTCAACGCGGTGAACGAGCCGATTCAGGCGCTGAGTGGGCGCCCGTTGATCGGCAACGGCGCCAACGGTGCACCCGGTAGCGGGGCCGCCGGTGCCCCAGGTGGCTGGTTGCTCGGTAACGGTGGGGCCGGCGGGTCGGGTGCGCCCGGCGGGGCCGGTGGTGTCGGAGGGGCTGCCGGGCTGATCGGCACTGGAGGCGCTGGCGGCCCCGGCGGGAGTTCTACGACAGGTAGCGGCGGGGCGGGCGGGGCCGGCGGGGCCGGCGGGTCGTTGCTGGGCGCTGGCGGGGTGGGTGGGATCGGCGGAATCTCATCTGTCGCCACCGGCGGGCATGGCGGTGCTGGCGGGGCTGGGGGGCTGTTCGGGGCGGGTGGGCTGGGCGGGGCCGGCGGAGGCAGCCTGTCCGCCAGCTCGGCCGGCGGGGCCGGCGGGGCCGGCGGGGCCGGCGGGCTGCTGGCCGGGTTGGTCGGTGCCGGCGGCGGTCATGGCGGCACCGGCGGGTTCGGCGGGGATGGGGGAGCCGGCGGGTCTGGCGGCAACGGAGGCCTGGTGTTCGGTAGCGGCGGGGCGGGCGGGGTCGGCGGCGTCGGCATTGATGCCGTCGACGGGGCCGGGGGTGCTGGTGGGGCTGGCGGTAATGCGGGTCAGTTGTTCGGCAGCGGCGGCGTTGGCGGGGCCGGCGGCACCGTCACTGGCGGCGGTTCTGTTATCGGGGGTGCCGGTGGGGCTGGCGGCGACGCTGGGCTGCTGTTCGGCAGTGGCGGGGCCGGCGGGGTCGGCGGCACCGGGGTCACTGGTGGGGCGGGTGGGGCTGGCGGCGGCGCCGGCTTGTTTGGCAACGGTGGAATCGGCGGGACCGGCGGCGCCAGCGTTTTTGGCGACGGGGGTGCCGGCGGGATCGGCGGCAGGGCCGGTCTGGTGCTCGGCAACGGCGGTGCCGGCGGGGCCGGCGGAGAAGGCGTAGCGGCCGGTGGGGCTGGCGGGACCGGTGGCAATGGTGCGTTGATCGGCAACGGCGGCAACGGCGGCATCGGCGGCGCCGGCACCACCACCGGCAGCACCGGTGTCGGCGGTACCAGTGGGCTGCTGTTAGGGCTGGACGGTTTCAACGCCCCGGCCAGCACCTCGCCCTTGCATTCCCTGCAACAACAGACACTGGGCGCGATCAACGCGCCCATCCAGGCATTGACCGGACGGCCGCTGATCGGCAACGGTGTGCCCGGGGCGCCTGGTAGTGGGTCCAATGGAGCCCCCGGGGGATGGTTGCTCGGCGATGGCGGGACCGGCGGATCCGGCACTACAGACTCGGGTCTGCGGGGCGGGGCCGGCGGGGCTGCCGGGCTGTTGGGCACTGGCGGGATGGGCGGGGCCGGCGGAGCCAGCAGTGTCGGCAGCGGTGGGGCTGGCGGGGCTGGCGGGGTCGGCGGGTGGCTGTTGGGCGACGGCGGGGCCGGCGGGGCCGGCGGAGCTAGCAGTGTCGCCGGCGGCGGGGTCGGCGGGGCTGGCGGGGTCGGCGGGCTATTGAGCGCCGGCGGGCTTGGCGGGGCCGGTGCGGCTAGCTTCGGCGGCGACGGCGGGGCCGGTGGGGCCGGCGGGGCCGGCGGGCTGTTCGGTGGGTTGCTCGGCGCTGGCGGCGGTAACGGCGGCCACGGCGGATTCGGCGGCGTCGGCGGGGGTGTCGGCGGGATCGGCGGCAACTCCGGGCTACTCGGCGGTGCCGGCGGTGCCGGCGGGGCCGGCGGATTCAGCTCTAGTGGCGACGGGGGTGCTGGTGGGGCCGGCGGCAACGCCGGGTTGCTGTTCGGCGCCGGCGGCGTCGGCGGGGACGGCGGTTTCGGCAGCGACACCGGTGGGGCCGGCGGGACCGGCGGCACCGGTGGGCAGTTGTTCGGCAGCGGTGGGGCCGGTGGCGCTGGCGGGGAAGGCGACAAGGGTGGGCCCGGTGGGGTCGGCGGGAACGCCGTGCTGATCGGCAACGGCGGCAACGGCGGCAATGGCACACCCACGGGCAGCCCCGGCACCGGCGGACTTCTGCTAGGTCACAACGGGCTCAACGGGTTGCCGTAGCCGCGTGGCACCGCAGACCTCCGGCAGCTAATCGTCCGACGACGCTCAACAAAGCGCCGATGATCGTCGTGGATAGGGCTGGAGTCGTTGACGACCAACCGTTTCCGGTTGGTTGCGACAGTTACGGCGTACAGCTACCCGCCGCCCAGCTTCTTGTAGAAGCTGCCCACGATCGGAGCGATGATAGCGCGCGGAGCGTATTGGCTCGCCACCGACATCGCTTTCGACGTCAGGCCTGGAACAACGCGCATCTTGTTGCGTTCCAAGGCATCCAGCGATAGCCGGGCGGTGTGTTCGGTCGAGATCCACAAGAAGTCCGGCACCAGTCTCTCGACCAGCGATGCCTCGGCGGCATCCGGTAGGTCGGTGCGCACTGGACCGGGTGCCAGCAGGGTGACGTGCACACCGGAGCCACGTAGTTCACCCCGCAGCGATTCGCTGAAGGTGTTCACAAAGGCCTTGGTGGCGGCATACGTAGCGTTGTAGGGAATGGGCGAATTGCCCGCCGCGGAACCGGAAATCAAGATCCCGCCGGCCCTGCGCTCGATCATGCCCGGCAGCACCGCCAGCGTAAGGTCGTGCACCGCCAGAGCATTCAACTGCACCTGCGCCTTCTCGCCGGCCGGTTCCAGCGACGAGACCGGGCCGAATGTTGCCGTACCCGCGTTGGCGCACAGAATCGAGATGGGCCGGGTAGACAGTTCGTCGCACAGTTTGGCCCGTTCTCCCGGGTCGGAAAGGTCGGCCGGTCGCACGTCGACGGCGATGCGGTACTTGTCGGCCAGGCGGGCGGCCAGGTCGGTCAGCACGTCCTCGCGGCGCGCGGTAACGATCAGGCTGTGCCCGCGTGCGGCGAGTTCCGTCGCCAGGGCCTCGCCGATGTTTTGCGACGCTCCGGTGACCACGGCGCGGGCGTCGGCATTGGGTGCGGGGATTGACATGGGCCAATCGTAGACAGCTGGCGATCGCAAGCGCGGTGACACCGGGCGCAGTGGGTCGCTACCAATGTGATGGGGCGCTCGCGGGCACGAGCACCGGAGTCCTGCTGTTGGCGACGTGACGGCGCCAATCCAATTAGAGTGCCGGGCATGAGCAAACCGGGGTCGCGTTCGGACACCCTGCTGCACTTTCGGGTAGTGACGTGGGCACTGTGGGACTGCGGTTCCACCGGTCTGAACGCGATCGTGGCGACTTTCGTGTTTTCCGTCTACTTGACCGACTCGGTGGGTGCGGGCCTGCCCGAAGGCACGTCGGCGGCGAGTTGGTTGGGTCGTGCCCTGGCCATCTCCGGGCTGACCATCGCGCTGCTGGCGCCGGCCATCGGCGTGTGGGTGGAGGCCCCACACCGCCGGCGGCTGGCACTAGCTGTGCTGACCGGCCTGGCAGTGACCTTGACCAGCCTGATGAGCCTGATTCGTGACGACACGAGTTACCTGTTGCCCGGCCTGGCATTGCTGGCGGCTACGGCAGCATCGAGTGACCTGGCCACTGTTCCGTATAACGCGATGCTGCGCCAGCTCTCCACGCCGCAGACGGCGGGCCGGATCTCTGGGATCGGTTGGGCATCGGGCTACGTCGGCAGCGTTTTGCTGCTCTTGGTGATGTATGTGGGCTTCATGTCCGGAAGCGGCTCCGAGCGTGGGCTACTGCACCTGCCGATCCAGGACGGAACCAACGTGCGGGTGGCGATGCTGGTTGCCGCGGCCTGGCTGGCAGTGTTTGGCCTGCCGCTGCTTGTAGTGGCCCATCGGCTCCCCGCGACCGGCCTCGAGGCCGATCTGGCTGCCCACGCTCGTCACGCCAGCACAAGCATGCTGGGTAGCTACCGCAAATTATGGGCGGACATCACCGCGGAATGGCGCCGCGACCGCAACTTGGTCCACTTCCTCTTCGCGAGCGCGGTCTTCCGAGATGGGCTTGCCGCGATGTTCGCCTTCGCCGCCGTGCTCGGCGTGAATGTGTATGGCCTCTCGCAGGCCAACGTCCTGATTTTCGGTGTGGCCGCCAGCCTGGTAGCTGCGCTGGGGGCGGTGACCGGCGGGTTTGTCGACCACCGGATCGGTTCCAAGCCGGTCATCGTCGGCTCGCTGGTGGCGATCATCACCTTGGCGCTGACGTTGATGTCGCTGTCTGGGCCGGTGGCTTTCTGGGTGTGCGGGCTGGCGCTGTGCCTGTTCATCGGGCCGTCGCAGTCGTCGGCGCGCGCGTTGTTGCTGCACATGGCTCAACGTGGCAAAGAGGGCGTGGCGTTCGGCTTGTACACAATGACGGGTCGAGCGGTGTCGTTCGTGGGCCCATGGTTGTTCTCTGTCTTCGTCGACGTCTTCCATGCCGACCGGGCCGGCTTGGGCGGGGTTTGCCTGGTGCTGAGCGTGGGTCTGCTATTGATGCTGCGGGTGCGAGTGCGGCCCAGGGGCGACACGGTCGCCGTCGAACCGATTTAGCTCGCGTCGCAGATCGTCAGGCCCATTCCGGTGCGTTGGCGCACCTGAACCCCGGCCACCGTGATCGAGCAGGTGACGTTGTGTCCGATGTTGACAATCGTGACGTTCGCCGGGTGTATCGCCGACTCCGACAGGCGGACCTGTTTGCTCCACGGCAATTCCACATTGAACTCGGTCTGAATGACGTTGCCGGTATCGATATAGGTGACACTGATCGCCCGTCCTTCGCCGGAGACGCTGTACACAACGGTCTGCATCGCGGCCGGGCCGGTCGTGTCGGTGGGCGCACCCGGGCTGCTCGTGGTGGTGGGCGCGGGCGCTGCGCTGGGCGACGGTGTCGACGTCGTCGTCGGGGTACGAACAGTCGAATTGGGCCCAGGCATCGCTGGCAACGGTGCCACCGCGGTCTGTCTCCTGGCCGAGCCGTTGGCTATCACCAATGCGATGACCAATGACACAACCAACAGCACAGCCGCGCCGGCGGCGACCCATAGCCAGCGCGGCGATTTCGGTCCCTGCGGTGGCGAGGGAGCCTGGCCCGGTTGCGTGGGTTCATCGGATAGCGACGGATCTTGTGGCCAGTAGGGCGGGGGCTGCGGGGGTGGGTTGGATTGGTAGGGGCCTGGCGCCCACTGAGGAATCTGGGCCTCATAGGCGGGTCCATAGGACGCTTGGTCGGCGTAGGCGGGGTCCGTCGTCGACGGATTGTGGGAACCCCGCGGCGCAGCGGGTCCGGTCGGCCCAAAACCCGCTTGAGGGGGACCAAACCGCTGATGTCGACGTGGATCGGTCATGTCCACCTCATGGGTTGCAGGGTACCCGCGCCCGACGCGTCCGGGGGGCTGGCGGATGCCGCGGAAGACAGGGCCGCTAGTGGCACTGACGTCCAGCCGTCAGTGCGGCGAGCGTCATCGCCCGCATGATGGCCCGTGAATGCGTCACACGCGCTGGCTGGGCCTCCGTCGATTTCATGCTGTGCGGTGTCGAGTTCAGCAGGCCGAATACGGCGTGCGCCATCACGCGAGCGTCGGCCTCGGCCAGGTCTGGGCTTAGGCCGCGCAGGACGTCTACCCAGGTCTCGACGTACTGTCGCTGCGCCCGACGGACCTGGCGCTCGGCCGACGGGGGCAAGTGGGCAAGGTCGCGGTCCTGGATCCGAATGAGATCTGGTTCGCCCAGCGCAAAGTCGAGGTGAAATTCGATGAGGCCATCAAGCGCCGCGGCCGAGTTGGCACTGCCGGTGATGACGTCGGACGCACCCGCGAGCAGCCGGGCACTGATGCCGACCAGCAACTCCACCAGCAGCGACTCCTTGTTGGGAAAGTGTCGGTAGATGGCCGGACCGCTGACCCCGGCGGCGGCGCCGATGTCCTCCAGCCGGACCGCCAGGAAGCCCCGCTCGGCAAACAGTCGCTCGGCGGCCGACAGGAGCGCGACGCGCCGGTCGGACTTCAACTGGCTGCGCCGATTTGGGTTCTCGGGCTGGCCGGGTCGGCTGTCGGCGGCGGACGCTGTCATGATCGCCTCCGTACGCACCTCGTCCTGGACACTTCGGTTAATCATCACTAACGTAGCACGAGTTATTGGGCATTAACTCGAGTTTGTTGTGTGGCCAGCAAGCGCGTGGAGGAGCCGTGGCAGCCACCGGAGCCACAGACCGTTGTCGTGTGTCCTACGACCGCGGCACGCGAACGCCGGCGCTGCTCGAGACCACCATCGGCGCCAACCTGTCCGGGTGCGCGGCTACCTGCGCGCAGCGCGATGCGCTGGTCGATGTCCGGGCGGGGCTGCGGTGGAACTATGCGGAACTGCTCGCCGATGTGCGCCGGCTGGCAACGGGATTGGTGCGCGCAGGTATCACCACGGGTGATCGGGTAGGCATTTGGGCGCCCAACCGGTGGGAGTGGGTGCTCGTCCAGTACGCGACCGCCGAGATCGGCGCGATCCTGGTAACCATCAACCCCGCGTACCGGACCAGCGAACTGGCATATGCGCTCAGGCAGTCCGGCGTTGCGATGGTGATCGCTGCCGCCGGATTCAAGGACGCTGATTACCGCGCGATGCTGGCCGAGGTGGCGCCGCAGTGCCCTGGCCTGCGGCACGTGGTGTTCATGGAAAGCCCCCGTTGGGACGCGCTGGCCCGAGCGGATGCCGACTTGGCTATCTTGCGCAAGATCGCCGCGACACTAGCCAGCAACGATCCCATAAACATCCAATACACTTCTGGGACAACGGGATCCCCGAAGGGCGTCACGCTCAGCCACCGCAATGTGCTCAACAACGGCTATCTTGTCGGCGAGTTGCTCGAATACGCGGAGCACGATCGGATCTGTATCCCGGTGCCGTTCTATCATTGTTTCGGCATGGTGATGGGCAACCTCGCGGCCACCAGCCATGGCGCCTGCATGGTGATACCGGGTCCCGGTTTTGACCCTGCCGCCACGCTGACGGCGGTGCAAGCCGAGCGGTGCACCAGCCTCTATGGCGTGCCGACGATGTTCATCGCCGAGCTCGGCTTGACGGACTTCGCCGACTACGAGTTGGACAGCCTGCGCACCGGGATCATGGCTGGCGCGCCGTGCCCAATCGAGTTGATGCGCGAAGTCATTGAGCGGATGCATATGCCAGGGGTATCGATCTGCTACGGCATGACGGAAACGTCGCCCGTGGCTACCCAGACGCGGCCCGACGATTCGCTGGCGCGGCGTGTCAGCACGGTGGGCCGGGTGGGGCCACATGTGGAGGTCAAAGTAGTCGACCCGGGCACCGGCGAGACAGTGCCTCGTGGTGTGGCCGGCGAGTTCTGCACGCGGGGCTATTCGGTGATGGCGGGTTACTGGAACGAGCCCGAGCGGACGGCGGAGGTGATTGACGCAGATGGCTGGATGCACACCGGCGATCTCGCCGCGATGGACTCGGGTGGCTACATCCGGATCACCGGACGGCTCAAAGACATTGTCGTGCGCGGTGGGGAGAACATCTCGCCTCGTGAGATCGAGGAGTTCCTCTTCACGCATCCCGATATCGTCGACGGTCACGTCATCGGAGTGCCCGACGAGAAGTATGGGGAGGAGCTGATGGCGGTGGTCAGGCTGCGCCCGGGGGCACCGGAGCTGACCATCGAGAAGCTGCGCGAATTCTGCGTGGGCCGGATCGCCAACTACAAGATTCCGCGGTATCTGTGGATCGTCGAGGCGTTTCCGATGACCGTCACCGGCAAGGTCCGCAAAGTGGAGATGCGCGAGCTGGCGATCGAATATCTTCGGGAGGGTCGAGACTGACCCCGGGCAGCGAGCCCCTCCACGTTGGAGAAACACGCCTAGTTGAAGAACCCCGACTGCATGTCATCGGTGTTGAAGCCGCCCGAGCTGAACATGCCCGAGTTGACCACGCCGGAGCTGAAGCCGCCCGTGTTATTTCCGATGCCGGTGTTGCCAGTTGCGGTGTTCGAGATGCCCGTGTTGCCCGTGCCCGAGTTATTGACACCGACGTTGTTGGTGCCGGTGTTGAGCAGACCTGCGTTGCCAACGAGGCCGGTGCTGATGTTTTGGATCCCCGAGTTGTTGTCACCGAAGTTATTGAAGCCGGAATTTCCGATGCCAATGTGGCCGAAGCCCGAGTTTGGGCCAACCTGGTCGACTGAGCTGCCGATGCCGGTGTTCAGGTCGCCTGAGTTGAACAAGCCCGTGTTGGTGTCGCCCGAGTTGCCCCACCCGGTGTTGGTGTCGCCGGCGTTGAAGTCGCCCGTGTTGCTGTTGCCCGAGTTGAAGCTGCCCGAGTTGAAGTTGCCCGAGTTCCCGAAACCAAGATTCTGCCCGCCGGAGTTCCCGGTGCCCATGTTGAAGCTGCCCGCGTTGCCGAACCCGAAGTTGTTGAATCCCGCGTTGCCGAAGCCGGTATTGGTACTGCCCCGGTTCCCAAAGCCGGTATTGGTGTCGCCGGAGTTCGAGAAGCCAAAGTTACCGTCACCGGAATTGAAGAATCCCACGTTGTTGCTGCCTGAGTTGAAGAAGCCGATGTTGTTATCACCGGAGTTGCCGAAGCCGATGTTTCCGATGCCGGAATTCAGTGCACCAATGCCGATCAGGTTGTCGCCGGTGAGCCCAAAGCCGATATTGTTGTTGCCGGTATTCCCAAAGCCCAGGTTGTTAGTCCCTAGGTTGCCGAATCCTACGTTTGAGTTGCCGCTGTTTCCGGACCCTAGGTTGAGATTACCGAAATTCCCACCGCCAAGGTTGGTGTTGCCGAAGTTTCCGTTGCCTAGGTTTCCGTCACCAAAGTTCCCAAGACCGAAGTTCCCATCGCCCGTGTTTCCGCCGCCCACATTGATCGAGCCATTGTTCCCATCGCCGAAGTTTGTGTTGCCGGTGTTTCCGCTGCCCAGGTTGAAAAAGCCGAAGTTTCCGCTGCCCAGGTTTGCCTGGCCCATGTTCCCACTGCCCAGGTTGGCGTTGCCGATATTCCCGAAACCGAGGTTGACGTCACCGATGTTTCCGCTGCCTAGGTTGTAGTCGCCGGTATTGCCGATGCCCACATTGAAGACCGGCACGTCGACCGCGGGTAGGGCGGCGGTCAGCGTGGCAGCGGGGCCGCTGAGCGCGGAGGCCACGCCGGCAGCCGCCGCAAATGAAAGGTTCGAAATGTCAAAGAAACCCGACTGGCCGTCACCGGTGTTGAAGTAGCCTGAGCTGTTGTCGCCCGCATTGCCCACACCTGAGGTGAACGGGAACAGGGGATTTGTGCCTGAGTTTGCGATCCCGGTGTTGAACATGCCCGTGTTGAACAGGCCCGTGTTGGACCGGCCGGCGTTGTCGATTCCGGCACTTCCGCCATCGCCCACGTTGAGCAGGCCCGAGTTGCCGGCAAAGGCGCCGGTATTCGTGTTCTGGAAGCCCGAATTGAGGTCGCCCGAGTTGTTGAAGCCCGAGTTGCCTGTGCCGGTGTTGCCGAAGCCGGAGTTAGCTACCGCTTGGTTGTCCGGGCTGCCAATGCCAGTGTTCAGGTCGCCCGCATTGAAGGCACCGGTGTTGGTGTCACCCGAGTTGCCCCACCCGGTGTTGACGTCGCCCGCGTTGAAGTCGCCCGTGTTGGACGAGCCAGAGTTGAAGTTGCCCGCGTTGAAGCCACCGGCGTTGCCGAATCCCCAGTTGTTGGAGCCGGAGTTGCCCGCACCCATGTTCTGGATGCCTGTATTGCCGAAGCCGAAGTTGCTGAAGCCGCCGTTTCCAAAGCCAGTGTTGGTGCTGCCGGCATTGCCGTGGCCGGTGTTGGTGTTGCCGGCGTTGTCGAAGCCGAAGTTGTTGTCCCCGGAGTTGAAGAACCCGATGTTGTTACTGCCGGAGTTGAAGAAGCCGATGTTGTTGTCCCCGGAGTTTCCGAAGCCGATGTTTCCGATACCCGAGTTCAGTGCCCCGATGCCGATCATGTTGTCGCCGGTGAGCCCGAAGCCAATGTTGTTGTTTCCGTTGTTCCCAAAGCCGAGGTTGAAGTTGCCACGGTTGCCGAAGCCGACGTTGTTGAAGCCGTTGTTTCCGTGACCCCAGTTGAACCCGCCGGCGTTGCCACTGCCCCAGTTGCTGGTACCGGAGCTGCCGCTGCCGAAGTTCCCGCTGCCGATGTTGCCGAAGCCGAGGTTGCCGTCGCCGGCGTTTCCGCCGCCCAGATTGAGAGTGCCGAAGTTTCCGGACCCGAAGTTGGTGTTCCCGGTGTTTCCGCTGCCCAGGTTGAAGAAGCCGAAGTTTCCGCCGCCTAGGTTTGCCTGGCCCATGTTCCCGCTGCCGAGGTTGGCGTTGCCGATGTTCCCGCTGCCGAGGTTGAAGTCGCCGGTGTTTCCGTTGCCCAGGTTGTAGTTGCCGATGTTGCCGATGCTCAAAACGTTGCCCACGCCGGTGTTCCCGATACCCAGCGCCGGGATGGCGAGGGCGGCGGGGCCCGATGCCAGTGCAGCGGCCGTAGGTGCACCCGCTCCGGCCACAGCTGCCCGAGCTGCAGCCGCGGGGGCTGCCGCCGCCGCAGCCACAGCGCCGGGCAGTGCCCGAAGCGCCTGCTGCCACGGCGCTAGTTGGCCGGCCACCGCCGATGCCCCGGTGTGGTAGCCCACCATCGCCGCGACATCCTGGGCCCATAACTGCTCGTAGGCGGCCTCGGTCGCCGCGATCGCCGGAGCGTTCTGGCCGAACAGGTTCGCCAGCACCAGCGACACCAGCTGATTGCGGTTGGCTGCTACCAGCAGCGGATGCGCCGTGGCAGCTCGCGCCGCTTCGAACACCGCTGCAGCCGCCTTGGCCTGAGCTGCGGCGCCAAGAGCCCGTGCTGCCGCGGCGCTCAGCCAGCCCGCATACGGGGCCGCTGCGGTCGCCATCGCTGCCGCTGCCGGACCCTGCCACGACTGCGCCGCAAGCCCCGAGGTGGCGGACGAAAACGCGGCTGCGGCATCACCTAACTCTGCGGCTAGCCCATCCCAGGCCGCCGCCGCGGCCAACGTAGGGGCAGACCCTGCTCCGGTAAACATCCGCAGCGAATTGATCTCCGGCGGCAACGTCAGGAAGCTCATCCGATTCGTCCCTTCTCGGCCCGCTGCACGTGCCCTGGCCGGCAACTTCGTTGCACGATGTCCGTCCACATCGCTGGCCATCGTGGATCCGATGATGTGATCGCAGACACGATGCGGTGCCTCCCACCGACAAGGCTCGGGTGTGTACCCGACACCTCGAGCAACTACGCAGGAAGAACTCTATTCCTCTTAGGGCGCGGCGGTGGTCTCTTCACTCAATGTCGGGCGCCGGGTGAAGTTTTCACGAGGAGGCCGGGACGTCTGCTGCGTGGCGAAGTCCAGAACAACCGAAGCGCCTCAGCTGCTGGGTAGGCCCCATTGCGGCCACGCATCTCGATGTGGCAACCCTCCTGTCTGGACGCGCGTGGCGGGCTGGTGGTAACCTCACGTCGGTTAATCAAAATTAACTGAACTTTGGCTGCCCGTCGCGTTGTCACAAGGCTGCGGAGCGCCGGCGGTGAGGAGGCTTTTGCGGCAATGGACAAGGTGGTGGCTACGGCCGCGAAGGCAGTCGCGGACATCGCGGATGGGGCTTCCCTGGCGGTCGGGGGATTCGGTCTCTGTGGCATCCCCGAAGCGCTCATCGCCGCGCTGGCGGACAGTGGGGTCACCAACCTTCAGACGGTGTCGAACAACTGCGGAGTTGACGGCGTTGGGCTGGGGCTACTGTTGCAGCACAAACGAATTCGTCGGACCGTCTCGTCCTACGTCGGCGAGAACAAGGAATTCGCGCGCCAGTTTCTGGCGGGCGAACTCGAGGTGGAGCTCACCCCCCAAGGGACGCTGGCGGAGCGGTTGCGTGCTGGCGGGATGGGTATCCCGGCGTTCTATACACCGGCTGGGGTCGGCACCGAGATTGCCAACGGTGGGCTGCCGTGGCGCTACGATCCCTCGGGCGCGGTCGCGGTGGTATCGCCGGCTAAGGAGACGCGCGAGTTCGACGGTGTCACCTACGTTCTCGAGCGCGCCATCCGCACCGATTTCGCGTTGGTGCACGCCTGGAAAGGGGATCGGCACGGCAACCTGGTGTACCGCGAGGCGGCCGGCAACTTCAACCCCGACTGTGCCACCGCCGGCAAGGTCACCATCGCCGAGGTCGAACACCTGGTCGGCCCCGGAGAAATCGACCCCGCCGCCGTGCACACCCCGGGAATTTATGTGCAGCGGGTCGTGCACGTTCCCAATCCCGTTAAACGGGTCGAGAGGGAGACGGTGCGGTAATGACCGCGCCGACGACGATGCAGAGCAAAGCGATGAGGAGAAGTGGCGCCAGATGACCGCGCCGACGACGATGCAGAGCGAAGCGATAGCGAAGCGATGAGGAGAAGTGGCGCCAGATGACTTGGAGCCGAGACGGCATGGCCGCGCGAGTGGCCGCCGAATTCGAAGACGGGCAATACGTCAACCTCGGTATCGGGATGCCTACGCTGATCCCGAATCACGTACCCGAGGGCATCACCGTCGTCCTGCATTCCGAGAACGGGATACTCGGGGTTGGCCCGTACCCGCGGCGCGAGGAGCTGGACGCGGACCTGATCAACGCGGGCAAGGAGACCGTTACCACGCTGCCGGGTGCGGCGTTCTTCAGCTCCTCGGCCTCGTTCGGCATCATTCGCGGCGGGCACCTCGACGTCGCCGTGCTTGGGGCCATGCAGGTTTCGGTTACTGGTGACCTTGCCAACTGGATGATCCCCGGCAAGATGGTCAAGGGCATGGGCGGCGCGATGGACCTGGTGCACGGTGCGGGCACAGTCATCGTGATGATGGAGCACACGGCGAAGGATGGCAGCCCGAAGATTCTCGAACAGTGCACGTTGCCCTTGACCGGTGTGGGTTGCGTCGACCGTATTGTCACCGAGCTGGGCGTCATTGATGTCTGCGACGACGGCCTGCACCTCGTCGAGACTGCTCCCGGCGTTTCGGTCGACGAGGTCGTGACAAAAACCCAACCACCGCTAGTGCTTAAGGAATTGACGACAAAGTGACGACCGTAGCCGCTGCGCCCTCGTTCGCCGACGAACATCGGCGGCTGGTCGCGGAGTTGAACGCCAAGCTCGCCGTCGCGGCTCAGGGCGGTAGTGAGCGCGCCCGGGAGCGCCACGTCAGCCGGGGCAAGCTGCTGCCCCGCGAACGGGTAGACCGCCTTCTCGATCCGGGAAGCCCGTTCCTGGAGCTGGCTGCGCTGGCCGCCGGCGGCATGTACGGCGACGAGTCTCCCGGTGCCGGAATCATCACGGGGATCGGCCGCGTGTCGGGACGCGAATGTGTGATCGTCGCCAACGATGCGACGGTCAAAGGCGGAACCTATTACCCGATGACCGTCAAGAAGCACCTGCGCGCACAGGAGATTGCGCTGCAGAATCTGCTGCCGTGCATCTATTTGGTCGACTCGGGTGGCGCGTTCCTGCCACGTCAGGACGACGTGTTTCCCGACCGCGAGCACTTCGGGCGGATCTTCTACAACCAGGCAGCCATGAGCGCCAAGGGCATACCGCAGGTGGCGGCGGTGCTCGGCTCATGTACAGCGGGCGGGGCGTATGTGCCGGCGATGAGCGACGAAGCGGTCATTGTCCGGGAGCAGGGCACGATTTTCCTCGGCGGTCCACCCCTGGTGAAAGCGGCCACGGGTGAGATTGTCTCGGCGGAGGAGCTCGGTGGCGGCGACTTGCACTCACGAACATCGGGGGTCACCGACCATCTCGCCGACGACGACGAGGATGCTTTGGGGATTGTCCGCGCGATCGCGGCCACCTTCGGCCCGCGCGCGCCCGCCCAATGGGACATAGGGCGTTCGGCCGAGCCCAGGCACCCCCAGGCCGGGCTTTACGATGTGGTGCCGCCGGATCCGCGGGTGCCCTACGACGTTCACGAAGTTATCGTGCGGCTGGTCGACGGCGGCGAATTCAGCGAGTTCAAAGCAAAATACGGCAAGACGTTGGTCACGGCGTTCGCGCGCATCCACGGCCACCCAGTCGGGATCGTCGCCAACAATGGCGTGTTGTTCGGCGAATCGGCGCTCAAGGGAGCGCATTTCATTGAGCTGTGCGACAAGCGCAGGATCCCGCTGCTGTTCCTACAGAATATCGCCGGCTTCATGGTTGGCCGGGACTACGAAGCCGGGGGTATCGCCAAGCACGGCGCCAAGATGGTCACCGCCGTGGCCTGCGCCCGGGTCCCCAAGCTGACCGTCGTGATCGGCGGATCCTATGGCGCGGGCAACTATTCGATGTGCGGACGGGCATACTCGCCCCGCTTCCTGTGGATGTGGCCGAACGCGCGAATCTCGGTGATGGGCGGTGAGCAAGCGGCATCGGTGCTGGCTACCGTCCGTGGTGAGCAGCTCGCCGCCGCCGGAACTCCCTGGGGGGCTGACGAGGAGGACGCGTTCAAGGCGCCCATCCGTGAGCAATATGAAGAACAGGGCAACCCCTACTACTCGACGGCCAGGTTGTGGGACGACGGCATCATCGACCCCGCTGACACCAGAACCGTTGTTGGTCTGGCTCTTTCGGTGTGTGCTCATGCGCCGCTGGAATCAGTCTCCTACGGCGTCTTTCGGATGTGATTGGTGATGACTGAGCTTTTCGACACCGTGCTGGTGGCCAATCGCGGCGAGATCGCGGTCAGGGTGATCCGGACCCTGCGCCGGCTGGGCATCCGGTCGGTGGCCGTCTACAGCGACCCTGATGCCCGTGCCCGGCACGTCAGCGAAGCGGACATGGCCGTGCGGCTGGGACCGGCGGCGGCGCGGGAGAGCTACCTCGATATCGCACGCGTCCTCGATGCGGCAGCACGCACTGGAGCCCGAGCGATTCATCCGGGCTACGGGTTTCTTTCCGAGAATGCCGATTTCGCGACCGCATGTGAACGGGCCGGGATCGTATTCCTCGGTCCGCCAGCCCGGGCGATTGAGATTATGGGTGACAAGATCACCGCGAAGAACGCGGTCACCGCCTTCGACGTGCCCGTGGTGCCCGGCGTGGCGCGCCCCGGGCTCACCGACGGCGAGCTGATGGCCGCCGCCGATGAGGTGGGATATCCCGTACTGATCAAGCCATCGGCCGGCGGCGGCGGCAAGGGCATGCGGTTGGTCCACGAACCGGCAGGTATGCGCGAGGCGCTAGTTGGGGCGCGTCGTGAAGCGGCATCCTCGTTTGGCGACGACACGTTGTTCCTTGAGCGGTTTGTGTTGCGGCCGCGGCACATCGAAGTGCAGGTGCTTGCCGATGCGCACGGCAACGTCGTGCACCTAGGCGAGCGCGAGTGCAGCCTGCAGCGGCGTCATCAGAAGGTCATCGAGGAAGCGCCGTCGGCGCTGCTTGACCCGCCGACCCGAGCCCGGATCGGGGCCGCGGCCGTTAACACGGCGCGCAGCGTCGACTACGTCGGCGCCGGCACGGTCGAGTTCATCGTCTCGGCGCGGCGTCCGGACGAATTCTTCTTCATGGAGATGAACACCCGCCTGCAGGTGGAACATCCAGTCACCGAGGCGGTCACCGGACTGGACCTCGTCGAGTGGCAACTGCGCGTGGGTGCCGATGAGAAGTTGGCCTTTGCCCAGGATGACGTCGAGCTGCGCGGCCACGCGATCGAGGCCAGGGTGTATGCGGAGGATCCTGGTCGGGGCTTTCTGCCCACGGGCGGGCAGGCGTTGCAGGTGCTCGAACCCGCGGGCGAGGGCGTGCGGGTGGATTCGTCGCTGGCAGCGGGCACCGTGGTCGGCAGTGACTACGACCCGATGCTGAGCAAGGTGATCGCGCACGGGGCGAATCGCGAGCAGGCTATAGGTCGTCTCGACGAGGCACTGGCGGGAACCGCGGTGCTGGGGGTGCAGACCAATGTCGAGTTCCTGCGCTTTCTGCTCGCCGACGAGCGGGTGCGCGCCGGTGATCTGGATACTGCGTTGCTGGATGAGCGACTTGCCGACTTCGCACCGCTGCCTGCGCCCGACGATGTGCTCGCCGCCGGGGGTCTGTATCGGCAGTGGGCGCTGGCTCACCGGGGCCGGCGCGCGTCCGACAACCTGTGGGCCGCGCCGACCGGCTGGCGTGTCGGCGGTGTTGTGGCTCCGGTCCGTACCGCCATGCGCACTGCACTGCGTACCGAGACGGTGTCGGTGTGGGGATCGCCCGACGCTGCCAAGGTTCAGGTCGGTGATGGTGAGATTCTCTCCGCAAGCGTACAACTCGATGGTGGGCGGATGAGCGTTACCGTGAACGGGCTGCGTCGCGACTATGCGTGGGCAGAGGCCGACCGGCACCTGTGGATCGCCGACGGGCGGGGCACCTGGCAGTTGCGCGAAGCGGAGGAGCACAAGATTCACCGCGCGGTGGGCGCGCGTCCGGCCGAGGTCATCAGTCCGATGCCGGGCAGCGTGATCGCTGTTCAGGTTGCCTCCGGCGCCCATGTCGCCGAAGGTGACGTCGTGGCAGTGGTGGAGGCGATGAAGATGGAACATTCTCTGACTGCTCCGGTCGCGGGGCAGGTGGAGGTTTTGGTGTCCGTTGGCGAGCAGGTGGCAGTGGACCAGGTACTGGCCCGGCTGGTCCCGGAGGCTGACACCGAGACCGAGAAGGAACAAAGCGAGGACCAAGTATGACGACAACCGTTACCGCAGCGACACTACCCAAGGAATACGAGGATCTTCGGGATACCGTCGCCGATTTCGCACGCACCGTCGTCGCACCGGTGTCGGCCAAACACGATGAGGAGCATAGCTTCCCGTACGAGGTCGTTGCCAAGATGGGCGAGATGGGGTTGTTCGGTCTGCCGTTTCCCGAGGAATACGGAGGCATGGGCGGCGACTACTTTGCTTTGTCACTGGCGCTGGAAGAACTCGGCAAGGTCGATCAGTCGGTGGCGATCACCCTGGAGGCCGGGGTAGGGCTGGGCGCAATGCCGATCTTCCGGTTCGGCAGCGAGGAGCAGAAGCGTCAATGGCTGCCGGACTTGACCGCTGGGCGAGCGTTGGCCGGTTTCGGGCTTACCGAGCCGGGCGCGGGTTCCGACGCGGGCAGCACACGCACTACTGCGCGCCTTGAGGGCGACGAGTGGATTATCAACGGCTCCAAGCAGTTCATTACGAACTCGGGCACCGATATCACGTCGCTGGTCACCGTGACCGCGGTTACCGGCAGTGTCGCGGATGGCAAGAAAGAAATCTCGACGATCATCGTGCCCAGCGGCACAACGGGATTCACCGTGGAACCGGTCTACAACAAGGTGGGCTGGAATGCCTCGGACACCCACCCGCTCACCTTCGTCGACGCACGGGTTCCGGCCGAAAACCTGTTGGGAGCCCGCGGGAGCGGCTACGCGAACTTTCTCTCCATCCTGGACGAGGGTCGGATCGCGATCGCGGCGCTGGCCACCGGCGTCGCTCAGGGCTGCGTCGACGAGAGCGTCAAGTACGCCAAGGAGCGCGAGTCGTTCGGTCAGCCGATTGGTTCCTACCAGGCGATCAGCTTCAAGATCGCGCGAATGGAAGCGCGTGCCCACGTGGCGCGGACGGCCTACTACGAGGCCGCCGCGAAGATGCTGGCGGGCAAGCCCTTCAAAAAAGAGGCAGCGATCGCGAAGATGATCTCGTCCGAGGCGGCGATGGACAACGCCCGCGATGCCACGCAGATCCACGGGGGCTACGGCTTCATGAATGAGTATCCAGTGGCGCGCCACTACCGCGATAGCAAGGTGCTCGAGATTGGGGAGGGCACGACCGAAGTGCAGTTGATGCTCATCGCGCGATCGTTGGGGCTGCAATGACCGAGCCGGGCGGCAAGTCGGTCGTTCAGCGCGGATTGTGGTTTGAGGAATTCGAGATCGGCACCACCTATCTGCACCGGCCCGGTCGTACGGTCACCGAAGCCGACAACGTGCTGTTCACCACGTTGACCATGAATACCCAGTCGCTGCACCTGGACGCTGCGTGGGCCGCCCAGCAACCCGGCTTTCGGGGCGAGCGGCTGGTGAACTCGATGTTCACGCTCTCCACGCTGGTCGGCCTATCGGTTGCGCAGCTGACGCTCGGAACGATCGTGGCCAACCTCGGGTTCTCCGAGGTGTCCTTCCCCAACCCGGTCTTCCACGGCGACACCCTGTACGCGGAGACGGTGTGCACGGCCAAACGCGAGTCGAAGAGCCGGCCGGGCGAAGGCATTGTCACCCTGGAGCACACCGGTCGCAACCAGCACGGTGATGTGGTGGCGCGCGCGGTGCGCACCACGCTCGTGCAGAAACGGCCGGTGGACGCGACCACGGGAGACGCGGCCCGATGAATCTGCGCGCTGCCGGGCCTGCGTGGCTGTTCTGCCCGGCCGACCGCCCCGAGCGCTTCGGTAGGGCCGCCGACGCCGCGGATGTGGTGATCCTCGATCTCGAGGACGGCGTGTCTGCGGCGGAAAAGCCGGCCGCGCGGCGGGCGCTACAGGCCACCCCGCTCGACCCAGAGCGCACCGTGGTGCGAATCAACGCCGCCGGCACCGATGATCAGGCCCGCGACCTAGAGGCACTGGCCGAGACCGCCTACACAACGGTGATGCTGCCCAAGGCCGAATCGGCAACGCAGGTGATGGAGCTGGCGCCGCGCCGTGTCATCGGGTTGGTAGAGACGCCGCGTGGCGCGGTCTTTGCTGCCGACATCGCCGCCGCGGATCCCACCGTGGGACTGATGTGGGGCGCCGAGGACCTGATCGCCACGCTGGGTGGCAGTTCCAGCCGGGGCGCCGACGGTGCCTACCGGGATGTGGCCCGCCATGTGCGGTCGACGATCCTGCTGGCGGCGTCGGGCTTCGGCCGGATCGCGCTCGACGCCGTCCATCTGGACATTCGTGACGTGGAGGGCCTGCAAGCGGAGGCCACCGACGCCGCCGCGGTTGGGTTCGACGCAACCGTGTGCATTCATCCAAGCCAGATCGCCACTGTGCGCACGGCCTATCGACCTACCGAGGACAAGCTGGACTGGGCGCGGCGAGTGTTGGTCGCCTCACGAAACGAGCGCGGGGCGTTCGCGTTCGAAGGTCAGATGGTCGACTCACCGGTGCTGCGGCACGCGGAAACGATGTTGCGCCGGGCGGGTGAAGCACCCCCTGAGTGAGGTGGCGAATCAGCGCGACACGGACGCGATGAACTCGCAATCAGCCCGGGTTCCTCGGATTTACGGGCATAATGGAAGAAGCGCCAGTGTTGCGGCGAGCGGAAGCTAACGCGTGGCTGGCGATGGACTTCGGCTCGCGGCGGTACCCAGGCGGGAACCTGCTGTGATTGCCGCACCACCAGCGCTGACGCGAAGGGTGGAACGCTGTTGGTCGGTGATCGACTCCCGATATCGACGTAGCGACGTAAGGGACGGCATCTGCTGACCGCGTAACCGCGTTGTGGTTGCGAGCGGAGGAGGCGGTATGGCCGGGGTCTCGCGAATGCCGCTTGGGTCGCTCGCGTCTGTCGACATCGAGCCGGTGCAACTTGTCGACCCTGATGGAACGCCGACCGCCGAACATCGTTACAGCCGCGACCTTCCCGCGGAGACGCTGTGTTGGCTGTACGAAATGATGGTGGTCGCTCGCGATCTAGACGCTGAGTTCGTCAATTTGCAGCGCCAAGGTGAGCTGGCGCTGTATACGCCGTGTCAAGGGCAGGAAGCCGCGCAAGTGGGTGCGGCCGCGTGCCTGCGCAAGACCGACTGGTTGATTCCCCAGTATCGGGAATTGGGTGCGTATTTGGTGAGGGGGATCCCACCGGGACATGTGGGGGCTGCGTGGCGCGGAACCTGGTGCGGTGGTTTGGAATTCACCAAGAAGTGCTGCGCGCCGATGTCGGTTCCCATCGGCACCCAAACCTTGCACGCTGTCGGCGCAGCGATGGCCGCACAACGTCTGGGTGAGGATTCCGTGACGGTGGCGTTTCTTGGTGACGGAGCTACGAGCGAGGGCGACGTCCACGAGGCGCTGAATTTCGCGGCGGTGTTCGCGACCCCGTGTGTGTTCTACGTGCAGAACAACCAGTGGGCGATCTCAATGCCGGTATCGCGACAGACGGCAGCGCCCTCGATCGCGCACAAGGCGATCGGCTACGGGATGCCCGGTATCCGGGTCGACGGCAACGACGTGTTGGCTTGCTACGCGGTGATGGCCGAAGCCGCTGCCCGGGCGCGGGCGGGTGCAGGGCCGGCACTGATCGAAGCGGTCACGTACCGCCTCGGCCCGCACACTACGGCCGATGATCCAACCCGCTACCGGAGCCAGGAGGAAGTCGACCGATGGCTCGCCCTGGACCCGATTCCGCGCTACCGGACCTATCTTCGAGGCCAGGGTTTGTTCTCGGAGCGCCTCGAGAGCCGAGTCGCCGCGCGATCGAAGCGAATGCGGGCTGAGCTGCGCGACGCCGTCGTCGATGCGCCTGACTTCGATATCGATGACGTGTTCACGATGGTGTACGCGGAGATGACACCGGGATTGCGAGCGCAGCGCGAACAGCTGCGGGCCGAACTGGCCCGGGCGGACTGAGGAGGCTTGCATGACTCAGCTTGCTGATCGTCCGGCCCGCCCGGAGAAGACGCCCGCAGTGGCGATGGCGGCGGCCGCGGCTCTTGGCGCGCAATCCCTCACCATGGTGGCGGCCCTCAACCGTGCGTTGCACGACGCGATGGCGGCGAACGACCGGATATTGGTGTTCGGTGAGGATGTCGCGGTCGAGGGCGGGGTGTTCCGTGTGACGGAGGGTCTGGCCGAAACGTTCGGGGCGGACCGGTGCTTCGACACGCCGCTGGCGGAGTCCGCGATCGTCGGGATCGCGGTGGGGCTAGCGTTGCGCGGCTTTGTGCCGGTGCCTGAGATTCAGTTCGACGGCTTTACCTACCCGGCCTTCGACCAGGTGGTCAGTCACCTCGCCAAGTACCGGACCCGCACCCGCGGGGAGGTGAACATGCCGGTGACTGTGCGGATTCCGTCGTTCGGTGGTATTGGCGCGGCCGAGCACCATTCGGATTCCACCGAGTCGTACTGGGCGCACACCGCAGGCTTGAAGGTGGTGGTCCCGTCAACACCCGACGACGCCTATTGGCTGTTGCGGCATGGGATCGCCTGTCCCGATCCGGTGATGTTCTTGGAGCCCAAGAGGCGCTATCAGGTCCGCGGAATGGTCGACACGAGTCGACCGGCACCGCCGATCGGGCAAGCTGTGGTGCGTCGCACCGGCACCGATGTGACCGTCGTGACGTACGGAAGCTTGGTAGCGACCGCTCTGGCTACCGCGGAAGAGGCGCAGCAGCAACACGGTTGGAGCCTGGAGGTCATCGACCTCCGGTCGCTGGTGCCCTTGGACTTCGATACGGTCGCCGACTCGATTCACCGCACGGGACGCTGCGTGGTGCTGCATGAGGGGCCGCGAAGTCTGGGATATGGCGCGGGGCTGGCCGCGCGTATCCAGGAAGAAATGTTCTACGAGCTGGAGGCTCCGGTGTTGCGAGCCTGCGGCTTTGACACGCCGTACCCGCCCGCTCGGTTAGAGAAATTCTGGCTGCCGGGCCCAGATCGGCTGTTGGACTGCGTCGAGCGTGCGTTGGGGCAGCCATGAGCGGCGACGACAGGATCAAGTCCTTCCGCGTCCCTGACCTCGGTGAGGGACTCGAAGAGGTAACGCTGACGTGTTGGAACGTTGTCGTCGGTGACGAGGTAGAGCTCAATCAGACATTGTGCTCGGTGGAGACGGCAAAGGCCGAAGTCGAAATCCCGAGCCCGTACGCCGGCCGGATCGTCGAACGCGGCGGCCCGAAAGGTGAGGTAGGCGATGTCATCAAGGTGGGTGCGGTGCTGGTCCGCATCGACACCGCCAGTTCCCTCGGTGCGCCGACCAACGGCGAGTCCGCTGTGCCCACGCTGGTTGGCTATGGCGCCGACGCCGGTATCGACACCAGCAGGCGGCCCAGCCGGGCGCGGGCCGCGCCTCCGGTGCGCAAGCTGGCCAAGGAGCTGGTGGTTGACCTTTCTGCGCTGCAGCCCGGATCAGGTGCTAGTGGGGTGATCACCCGGGCGGACGTGCTGGCGGCCGCGGGAAGCGCCCGAACCGATGTGCGGCCGGTCCGCGGAGTACACGCGCAGATGGCCGAGAAAATGTCGTTGTCTCACAAGGAAATTCCGGCTGCAACGGCGAGTGTCGAGGTTGATTGCGCCGAACTGCTGCGGCTGCGTGATGGGTTCCGTGCTGGGTTGCCCGAGATCACGTCCTTTGTGCTGACGCTGCGGTTGCTCGTTATTGCGTTGAAGAACAACCCGATTCTCAACGCGACGTGGGTGGACTCGGCGCAGGGCCCGCAGATCCACGTCCATCCCGGCATGCATCTAGGCTTTGGCGTGGCCACCGAGCGCGGGTTGCTGGTCCCAGTGGTCGCCGATGCCGATCGCAAGACGACTCGCGAATTATGTCGCCGCACGGCTGAACTGATCGCCGGGGCACGCGGGGGCACCCTCACGCCGGCAGAGCTGCGTGGCTCGACGTTCACCGTGTCGAACTTCGGGGCGCTGGGTGTCGACGACGGTGTGCCGGTGATTAATCATCCAGAGGCGGCAATCCTGGGTATGGGTACGATAAAGCCGCGTCCGGTGGTTGTCGGCGACGAGGTTGTCGTTCGGCCGACCATGCGGCTGACGTGCGCATTCGATCATCGCGTTGCTGACGGCGCTCAGGTTGCTCAGTTCCTGTCCGAGTTAACCGATCTCATTGAGTCGCCGGAGACTGCGCTGTTAGATCTCTAGGTCGCCGTCTTCGCCGTTGTCGTCTTCGTGGCCGTCGCGAAGCAGTTTTTCGGGGTGGTGGAACCCGTTGGTTCGCGGTTGTCCGCGATCCAGGTGTGGCGGCGGCAGCCATTCAGTGTCGCCGTTGGCGCGTTTTCGGGTGGTCCAGCCGCCGGGTTTGAGCAGCCGGTGATGCGGGCCGCAGGCGAATGCCAGGTTGTCGATGTGGCTTTGTCCGCAGTTGGCGTACTCATCGACATGGTGCACTTCGCAGAGGTAGCTGGGTACGTCGCATCCCGGTGACGAGCAACCACGATCCTTGGCGTAGAGGACAATCCGCTGTCCCGGTGAGGCGAGGCGCTTGGTGTGGTACAGCCCGATGGGTTTGCCGTTGTCGAAGATCGCCAGGTAGTGGTGGGCATGGCGCGCGAGCCGGATCACATCGGACATGGGCACGAGGCTGCCGCCGCCGGTGAGTCCGTTGCCGGTGGCGGCTTGCAGTTCGGCCAGGGTAGTGGTCACGATGATCGAGGCCGGCAGCCCGTTGTGTTGGCCTACCTTTCCCGAAGCCAATACCGCGCGCATCGCGGCGTTGAGCCCATCATGCTGGCGTTGGGCGGGGCTGCGGGTGTCACGCTCGATGGCGTCATGGCTGGGCGGGCCGTCCACGAAGGCGGTGTCGTCGGTGGGGTTGGCCATGCCCGGGGTCGCCAGTTTGGCCCATACGGCCTCTAGGGTGGCGCGGGCTTCGGGGGTCAGCCAGCCGCTCAGTTTGGACATGCCGTCATCGCCTTGTTTGCCCAGGATGAGCCCGCGGCGCCGAGCCCGGTCTTCGTCGGTGTAGTTGCCGTCGGGGTTGATGCAGTCGGCGATCTTGTCGGCGAACCCGGCTAGTTGTTCGGGCCGGTACTGGGTGCCCGTTGCGGCCAGATCGGCTTCGGCCTGGTCGCGGCTGGGCTGGTCGACCCAGCTGGGCAGCTGGTGGCAGAAACGGCGGATCACCGCGATGTGGCCGGAGCCGAGTTTTCCGGCGCGTTGGGCCTTCGCTGTGCTGGCCAAGACAGGCGCTAACGGCTCGCCCGTGAGCCCGTGCCGCGGTCCGAGATCGGCGGCTTCGTTGATGCGCCGGGAGGCTTCGGCGCGGCTGATCAGCGTCCGATCGGCGATCGCATGGGAGAGCTTGCCGCCGAGGTCTTCGGGGCTGGCTTGGCGTGTCAGATTGTTGATCAGCTGATGCTCGGGGGTCGGGATGCGTCGGCGCACCCGCTCGCAGCGCTCCAACAGCGCCAACCACTCCGGGGTGGTGAGCGCGTCGAAGTCCAAGCCGGCCACGGTATCGAGGGCGGCGTCCACGGCATCAAAGGCTGCGGTGATCGCTTCGCGATCCGCCACAGCGCCCGAACTCATACTCCGAAACTAGCCGAGACCACCGACAATAATGGTTGCCCAGAGTTCCCCGGAAACCCCGTGAAACCACTGAGGCACAAGTGATTTAAGTGCAGACTAGCCGCGTCGTGCAGCGGCCAACCGGGCGGCGAACTCCGGCGATGCAGCCGATTTCGCTTGTGGCCCTAGTTCGGTACGCATCGCGAGTTCGTGGTGCTCGCTATCCAGCGATCCGGGGCTGGCCGTGGAACGCATCGTCGCCTTGGTGGCCAACACAACGTCGCGCGGGGCGGCTGCCGGTCCTGCCGCCAACTCCATCGCAGCGGCGACCGGATCGTCGGCAATGCTCAGCGCCAACCCCTGCCGTACCGCGGATTCCGCGTCGAAGCGCATGCCGAACAACAGGGCCGCGCGCGCCACCTGCGGGCCCACCGCGCGGTGCAGCATCCACGTTGCGCCGCCGCCGGGGTGCAGGCCCAGCTTCTGGAAGCGGGCGTCAAACAATGCGCCTGGCCCGGCGATTCGGACATCGGCGGCAAGCGCTAGGTTCAGCCCGGCGCCGACCGCCGCGCCGTTGACCGCGGCGATGGTGGGCAGCGCACAATTGCCCACCGCCAGGAAGCCGTCGTAGACCCGCAGCAGTGCCGCCTCCGGCGCGCCAGCGCCGGCATTGCCCAGAGCACTCAGGTCGGCCCCGGCGCAAAACGCCTTACCGGCCCCCGTGACCACCACGGCGTGCACATCGGGATCGGCTTCGGCTCGTTCGACGGCGTCGCGCAGCCGCGCCGACATATCCTCGGTGATCGCGTTGCGCCGATCGGGATCATTCACGGTGATGAGCGCGACGTGGTTCGTCACGCTCAGCAAGACCAGGTCGGAATCGGTCATCGGGCACCTCCGCCGATGTCTTGGGCCGCAACGCCCCCCAACCTCATCACGGTACGTTGCGCGCGGATCCGTCCCGCATCCCGGGTAACGGGCTGGGCGCGAATCGCCGTTGTGTTCGGTTGTCCCGGCTACGACACTCCGTCGATCCCGTTCTCGCCCAACAGCAGCCCGCGACCGCCGCCGTCGCCAGCGTTGCCAGGGGTGGTGCCTGCGCCGCCATTGCCGCCGTTGCCGCCGTTGCCGATCAGTACGGCACTCCCGCCGCTCCCGCCGTCCCCGCCGTCCCCGCCGCCGCCGTCGACATCGCTTTCTCCGCCGGCTCCGCCGGCGGAGCCGCTTCCCAACAATTGCCCGCCCGTGCCACCGTTCCCGCCGTCTCCACCGCCGCCGGTATCGCCGATGCCGCCCGCCCCACCGGCCCCGCCGCCGCCGATCCAGCCGGCCCCGCCGCCGGCCCCGCCGGCCCCGCCGTCCTGATTGCCGAGCCCGCCAAGCCCGCCGGCCCCGCCGCTGCCGAACAGCAGCCCGGCATCGCCGCCGGCCCCGCCGGCCCCGCCCATCCCGCCGGCGAGGCTGAACCCGGCGAACCCGCCGCTTCCGCCGACTCCGCCGCTGCCGTAGAGCAGCCCGGCATTGCCGCCCGCCCCGCCGACCCCGCCAGCCCCACCGGCAGGGCTGAATCCGGCGGCACCCCCGGCGCCGCCGGCGCCTCCGGGACCGCCGAGCAATCCGGCGCTCCCGCCCGCTCCACCGGCGCCCCCGTTGGTGCCCAATCCGCCGGTACCACCGTCTCCGCCGCCGGCGCCGACCAGACCGCCCAGCAGCCCCCCGGCACCGCCTACCCCGCCGGCGCCACCGCCGTTCCCGCCGGCGCCGCCGACCCCGCCTGCGCCCAACAGACCGCCGACGCCACCGGCCCCACCGGCCCCACCGAACAGGCCCAGCCCCCCGGCACCGCCGACCCCGCCATCGCCGAACAGCCACCCACCAGCCCCACCGACTCCGCCGGGCCCGCTGGTGCCCACGGCCGAGAACCCGCCGGTACCGCCGGCGCCGCCAGTGCCGAATAGTCCTGCGGCCCCGCCGGCCCCGCCGGAAAGCCCCGGGCCCGTCGCCCCTGACCCGCCGGCGCCACCGGCGCCAAGTAGCCAGCCACCGGGTGAGCCGTTGGCCGCGCTGCCGGCTGCTCCCGGGGTGCCGTTGCCGATCAGCGGGCGCCCGGTCAGGTCTTGGATGGGCGCGTTGATCGCGCCCAGAGCCTGTTGCTGCAGGGTGTGCAGTAGCGAGGTGCTCGCGGCCGCGTTGAAGCCGTCCAGGCCCAGCAGCAGCCCGGCTGGGCCGCCCACGCCAGTGCCTCCGGGGGTCGGGCCGGTGCCGCCGACGCCCCCGTTGCCACCGTTGCCGACCAGCACGCCGGCCCCGCCGGACCCGCCGGCCCCGCCAAACCCGCCGACGCCACCGAAGCCGGTCCCGCCAGCACCACCGGCACCGCCGTTGCCGACGAGCAGTCCGCCGCTGCCGCCCGTCCCACCGGTGCCCGCGCCGGTGTTGGAAAAGCCGTTGCCGCCGATCCCGCCGGCGCCGCCATTGCCAACCCAGCCGGCGTCACCGCCTGCCCCGCCACTGCCGCTAACGCCGTTATCCCCGCCCTCACCGCCAGGCCCGCCGGCCCCGCCGTTGGAGAGCAGCAGCCCGGAATTGCCGCCGGCTCCGCCGGCCCCGCCGTCCCCAGCGCCGGTGCCGGCTCCGCCTGCCCCGCCCGTTCCGCCGGGGCCAACCAGCAGCCCGCCAGCGCCGCCGGCCCCGCCGGCGCCACCAAAACCGTCCCCGCTCATGGCACCGAAGCCAGCTCCGCCGGCCCCGCCGGCGCCGCCGGCCCCGCCGCCGCCGAACCAGCCGGCGTTGCCCCCTGCGCCTCCCGAGCCGCCGGTGCCGAAGCCGCCCGTCGTGTCGGCGGTACCGCCGATGCCACCGTCACCGCCGCCGGCGCCGACCAGCCCGGCCAACAGCCCGCCGGCTCCGCCAGCCCCGCCGACCCCGCCGGTCGAGCTGGTACCAAGGCCGGCTCCGCCGGCTCCGCCGAGCCCGCCGGCGCCGAATAGCCCACCCGCCCCGCCGACTCCGCCAGCACCGCCCGTCGAACCTATTGCAGTGACCAATCCGCCGGCTCCGCCGTTTCCGCCCGGGCCCCACAGCCATCCGCCGGCTCCGCCGGTACCGCCAGCGCCGCCGATCACGCCGAGAGCCGACGTGCTCCCGCCGGCACCGCCGGCCCCGCCAGCGCCGATGAGTCCGGCCGCCCCACCGGCACCGCCGGCCATACCCGGGGCACCGGATCCGCCGGCCCCGCCGTTGCCGAACAACCACCCGCCCGGGCCGCCCGCAGCGCCGGTTCCGGGAGCGCCGTTGGCGCCGTTGCCGATCAGTGGGCGCCCCGTGAGCGTCTCGACGGGCCCATTGACCGCGGTGAGAAATCCCTGCTGCACGGTAGGCAGCGCCGAGGCGCTAGCAGCCTCGGCGACTGCATAGGCTCCCGCCCCGGCGGTCAATGCCCGCACAAACTGGCGGTGAAACGCTTCCGCTTGCGCACTTACCCGCTGATAGGCCTGAGCGTGGGACGAGAACAGTGCCGCGATCGCCGCCGATACCTCATCCTCGGCCGCTGTCACGATCGCGGTCGTCTGCGCCGATGCCGCAGCATTGGCCGCGGTGAGCGTCGAGCCAAGGCCAGCCAAATCCTGCGCCGCGGACTCCACGAGCACAGGCACCGCGAACACAAACGACACGAGACAACCTCTCAACCCGTCCGGGCCCGATCACCCTCAATCCGGTCGGTGAGTTCACCGTAGCCCGGGTTCCTAGCTTGGCATCGAGCCTTACGCCGAAACGGCAGGTGTGTGGGCCGCGCCGACCGCTGGCGAGAGGGGTACTTGCTCGGCCATGCCTAGTTGGCGGCCGGTGCCGTCCAGTAGGACGTGGGGGTCAGCCATGTCGACGTAGCCGCAGAACGGGGCTGCGACGTCGTAGCCGAGAAGCCGCTGTACCTGTTCGGGGTAGCGACGCACGATATCGATAGGTACCGCGAGGTACTGGTTCTCCTCTTGCCGGTAGTTCGCACAATCCAATGCGTAGATCAGCCCGGTGCGGGGGTCTGCCGATGTGTTGGGGCCGCCGCAATGGTAGGTGCTGCCGAGCCAGAGCAGAGCCGAACCGGCGGACATCTCGGCGGCCACCGCCTCTTCAGATTTCGGAGCCCGCTCGTCATCCCAGAGATGACTGCCGGGGACGACCCACGTTCCGCCGTTCTCGGCGGTGAAATCCGTCAGCGCAACCATTGCCAGCACCCTGGTCTGCCGGCCGGGGTGGGTATTGAGGTGCACGATGTCGTCGCGATGGAGGCCTTGCAGCGTTTCGTCGGGCCAGATCTGGACCCCGTGGCCGACGCCGATCTGCATCGATGGGGTCACTTCGTAGCGCTCGTCCCCCAGGAAACCCGCCACCGGCCGCTGCAGGAAGTAGCTTGCCGCACCATAGAAGCGAGGTTCGGTGACCAGTGCAGCTGAGTGCAGCGTCTTCGCGAAGAGCGAACACACCCGGCGCGTGCGGTTGCCGATGAAGCCCTCCTCACCCCATCCCTGAGACTCGAACGCCGGCCCGAGGTCGGCCCACAGCGCCGCAAGCATGGTGTCGTCGACGAAATGCTCGAGAATCACTGCGCCACTTGCGTCGAGCGCCGCACACACTTCGTCGACGGACGCGTCCTCGGGCAATGTGCGCAGGGTAGTGAATTCGGGGGCCGATGCGGTCATGACTCGTTCCTCGGCGGTGAGACTGGACTTGATTACTTGGTTTCAACTCAGAAGTATACGTTTAAGCAAGATTTTGTCTCAATAATCGCCGCGAGCGGACTGTTGTGGGCGTAGGCGGCGGCCGGTTGTGCCGGGTTTCTCAATTCACTGTCGTGGTGCTGACGCGAATAGACCCCGGAGTATTGCCTGCGGCTCGCAAACCGACACCGATGGCTGGATGACGTAACGAGCAACGCATGTGGTCAAAAACTTCGATTCTTCTGCGCGCGCCGGGGAGTTGTGTCTAGTGTCACAGTTTGCCGCGATAGGTGCAGGTGAACCGTCGCATTACGTCGAGGGGAGTTGGATTTTGTCGTTCGTATGGATGTCTCCGGATGTGGTAACAACGGCGGCCGGAGACTTGGCGGGCATCCGCTCGGCTCTCGATCAGGCTAACGCCGCGGCGGCGGTGGCTACGACCCAGACATTGGCCCCGGCCGCCGATGAGGTGTCTGCTGCCGTCACGGCCTTGTTCACTTCCCAGGCC
Organism: Mycobacterium spongiae; assembly: GCF_018278905.1. Classification (NCBI taxonomy): domain Bacteria; kingdom Bacillati; phylum Actinomycetota; class Actinomycetes; order Mycobacteriales; family Mycobacteriaceae; genus Mycobacterium; species Mycobacterium spongiae. Next base: position 3,879,593 of record NZ_CP046600.1, on the reverse strand, counting down.
GAGGAGTATCAGGGCCTGAGTGCCCAGGTGGGGACATATCATGAGCACTTCGTCAGCCTGCTGAACGGCAGCGTGGCTGCCTATGCGGGCGCGGAATACGCTAACGCTCAGCGCAATGCAGCCGCTGTCGTGAATGCGCCCGCACAAGCACTGCTGGGCCACCCGGTGATCGCCAACGCCGTCGCCGGCGTGACCGTCGGAAGCGGTGCGCTGCCCGGCCCGGGCGCAGGTGGGCTCGCGTCCGAAGGCGCCGCCCTAGCGGCCATTCCTGCCGGGGGGACGCCCTTGACCGCGGCTCCAGCCGCAGTAGCCGGTGCGGCAGCTCGGGGCGCAGCGGCAATCGAGGGCGCCGCCCCGTTGTTGTCGTCTCGCGTCGCAGCCGGAGTGGGGGCGGCGACCGAGTCTCTCGCTGCCGCGCCCGCGACCTTCGGCGCGGCGTTGGCAGCGCCCGCGCTCGCGTTGCCGGCGGCCAGCCAGAGCATCGGCGGCGCATACGACGCACTCTTCGCCACGACGGTCGCTAATCTGGATCTGATCGGCGCGACCTGGGAGGCTGACCCCACGCCGTTCCTGAGCCAGATCATCGCCAACCAGCAGGGCTACGTCTTCACGATCGGCTCGTCCCTGACGAATGCGGCCGGGGAGGTCGGTGCCGGGCTGGCCGCCTTGCCAGCGGCCTATGAGTCGGCTTTCCAAGCTCTCTTGGCGGGTGACATCGGTGGCGCGCTCACCGACCTGGCGACGGGGTACCGCAACCTTTTCGCGACGCTCGGGGATGCCGTGGCAGATCTGTTCCCCATCACCGCCATCCCCGGCGAGATCGTGCGGAACATAGCAAACGTGCTCTTTACGGCCACCGATATCTCGTTCACGGCGAATATCGATCCCTTCAGTATCGCTCCGACCGACAACACGGTCGACTTTGGGCTGCCGCTGGCGCTTGCCATTCAGGCGCTGGGTTCACCGGTCAGCACGATCGGCGCGGTCTACACCGTCGCGCTACGGATTCTGCTCTCGGCCCAGTCGGGAAACATAGAAGGGGTTATCGGCTCACTCATCGATGCACCGGCCACCATCGCGAACGGTTTCCTCAATGGACAAGCAGTCGCGTCCGTGCCGCTGAATGCCGGGGGCGTGCCGGTGGTATTGAACCTTCCCTTCACGGGAATCCTTGCTCCGCAGACCACTTACACGGCGACGGTGCCGGGCGGCGAAACTGTGTCCATCGGTGGCACGCCCATCGGAGGTCTGGTTCCCGCCCTGCACTACGCATCCGAACAACTCGCGGGCGCGATCACGCCGAAGTAGTCAACGAGCTACGCCGCGTTGGTAACTCGAGTCCAACACCGCGCCGTTCGGTGAATTCGGGGTGGTCGCGACATCGGCGGCGCCATCGCGGTCAAGACACCGCGAACTCGCTAGCCAAGGTCGAACGACAGTTTCGTCGGCGGCTCAGTGTTGCTGAGGATCAACACCGAACTCTGGCTGTTCACGTCGTCGAAGGGGAAGCCGTAGGCGAGGTTGTCGATGCTGTTGGCGTGGAAGAACTGTGCCCAATCGTTCCACCGCTCTCCGGTCGGATAGTACGCATCGACATCGGCCCATTGATCTGGAGAGGACGCCACGCCGCGGTTGAACGCCGCGTTGAGCTCGGCGAGAAACGCCCCCTGCTGCTCGGTGCCGACGAAGGGGCCGTTGGCGGCGAAGGTTTGCGCCGTTGTGGGCTTCATCATCGAGTACATCGTGCTGCTGCCCCCGGTGGGGGTCACGGTGTACACGAACTCGTCGCTGGCGTTGACGTTGCCTTGCACCGTGTAGCCGGGGCCGTCGTAGTTGAACGGGTTGGTTTCATAGGTCGTCCAGAAGTCATTGATTGGTGAATCAAGCCAGGTGGCCAGGCCTCCGGGCTGGACGGACCGCGGAGCCACGATCCGCAGCGGATCGCCGGTGACATCATCGTTGATCACCAGCGAGTGGAACTCGGCTGGGACCGTGGTCATGAACTGCTGGAACACGTCATCCCGCAACAGCGTCAGGCCGCGGGTGTCCGCGAAGCCAGTGGAATCCTGCTCCAGCGTGAAGGTGAACGGGAAGCCGAACTGATCCACCTGAGTCGTATTGCCGCCGAAGGGGATTTCGCCATACTTGAAGGTCATCTCGTACCAGTCGTAGACCGTGGCGTAGTTCGGATCGGCAGAGTTGGCCGGGTCGAGACCTGCCCAACCCGAATTGTCGGGGCTTATGGCGATGTAGAGCGGCTCCTCCATCGACAGAAATATCCGGCCCCCCTGGAATTCGGGCGGCATCCAGAAGTCGCCACCCGTCTGGTCGAGGGTGAACGACATGTTGGCGTAATTGATCCCGTTCTTCGTGAGGTGGCCAGGGGCGTTCGCGGCGGCGTGGTCGATCGGGTGGGCCGTGCCGGTCTGGTCGATCCACGACCACTGGCCAGGTGTCGTCTGGCCGAGTGCGGTCACGTAGACGTCGTCGTTGCCGAAGCCGGTGTTGTTGGTGAACTCGATGGGGAAAAAACCCGGGCCGCCGGGAATGCCGTTGCCGCCGTTGGTTCCGTTGACGCCCGCGTGACCGGCGCTCCCAAACAACCCGGCCGCGCCGCCAGCGCCGCCGAGGCCGCCGGTGCCGCCTCTACCGCCGACACCTGCCACGCTTCCGCCGTCGGACGGGCCGCCGACCCCACCGATGCCCCCGATCCCGCCGACGCCGCCGGTCCCTCCTGCGCCGAACAACAGCCCGCCGCGACCACCGACCCCGCCGGCCGCACCAATGCCGCCGGGACCGCCGATCTGACCGGCGACGCCGGTCGTGCCGGTGACGCCAGTTCCGCCGGCCCCACCAGTTCCGCCATTGCCGAACAATCCCGCCGGCCCGCCGGCACCGCCGGTTTGTCCGGCCGCCCCGGAACCGCCATTGCCACCGTTGCCCCACAAGATCCCGCCCGGGCCTCCGGGTTGGCCGGTCCCCGGGGCGCCGTCGGTGCCGTTGCCGATCAGCGGGCGCCCCAACAACGCGTTGGTGGGCGCATTGATCACGCCCAGGACGTGCTGCTCGAGGGTCTGCAACGGCGAGGCGTTGGCCGCCTCGGCGGCCGCATAACTGCGCGCCCCAGCGTTGAGGGCTTGCACGAACTGCTGGTGAAACGTCGCGGCCTGCGTGCTGATCGCCTGATAAGCCCGCCCATGTTCGCCCCAAAACGCCGCGATCGCCGCCGACACCTCATCCTCAGCGGCGGCCAACAGTTGCGTCGTCGACGCCCGCGCTGTCGCGTTGGCCGTATTGACCGATGAGCCGATACGTACCAAATCTGACGCCGCCGTCGTCATCATCTCCGGCGCAACGCTGACAACCGACATTGCGAACCTCCGCGCACCCTCGTTACCTGGCAAGTCCTTGATGGAGCTCGACCAGTGTATATGTGCAGGTCAAGGCCGCAACACAGTAAGCACAGCTAACAACTTGCTCGCCCGGGGGTCGAGTGGTTGTGCCCCCGGCACGACTCGAACGTGCGACCTAGGGATTAGAAGGCCCTTGCTCTATCCACCTGAGCTACGGAGGCAATGCGCAGGTCAGTCTATCTAAGGGTGTGGATCAACCGGTCTCGCCTGACACAACGCGGGCGAAAAGTGTTCCATTGGGCCTTCGATCGGTTATGGTGTGAGCCGCGACACACGTACAACACCGGTCGGTAATCGATCGTTAACCGCAACGACGCGTGTCCCCGACGTTGAGGGGTGGGCTTTGTATGTGCTTGGCGAGTCTGGCTTCTAGATGCTCGCAGGCGGGTGCCGAGGCGTGGCGGCAGGGAACGCAGCTCGCTGCTGACGCCGTCGACACCTACCGAGCGGGTGCGCTGCTTCTACGGGGTTCGCCGTTCGCCCTGGGATGGGTTGCCGGCTGGTTGTCCAGCGAGTTTCCGCCGCATGTGCTTACCGGGCACGCGTTGTCCCGAGTGTCTCCGTCGCCGATCGGCAAGGTTGCCGCCGCGTGGGCGGCGCAACGGGCCGATCAGGTCCTCAACTCCGCGCTGGAGGACACCTTCGGTGCGGACTTCCGCGACCTGGTATGCCATCCGACCTGCGAAGAGTCCGAGGAGGCCCGCCGCGGCGGATTGTTGCCGATGCCCGGGCCGCACCGTCGCTACGCCGCGCAGAACTCTGACATCCCGTACGGCCCCGGCGGTCGTGAGAACCTGCTCGACGTATGGCGGCGGCCCGATCTGGCACCCGGCCGTCGCGCCCCGGTGCTGCTCCAGGTCCCGGGCGGGGCCTGGGCTATCAACGGCAAACGGCCGCAGGCCTACACGCTGATGAGTCAGATGGTCGAACTGGGCTGGATCTGCGTCTCGATCAATTACAGCAAGAGTCCACGCTCCACATTTCCGGCGCACGTCATCGATGTGAAGAGGGCGATCGCGTGGGTCCGCGAGAACATCGCCGACTATGGTGGCGACCCCGACTTCATCGCGATGACCGGTGGGTCAGCAGGCGCTCACCTGGCTTCGCTGGCCGCGCTTACACCCAATGACCCCCAGTTTCAGCCCGGGTTCGAAGAGACTGACACGACGGTTCAGGCCGTGGCGCCGTACTACGGCTTGTACGACTTCACCAATGTCGACAACATGCACGAAATGGTGCTGCCGTTCCTGGAGCACTTTGTGATGAAAGCCCGCTACGCCGACGACCCCGAGCCGTTCCGGTTGGCGTCGCCGATCTCGCACGTCCACCGCGACGCGCCGCCGTTTTTTGTGTTGCACGGCGACCGGGATCCGATGGCGCCGAGCACGCAAGCGCGAACGTTTTGCGCTGCGCTACGTGCGGCGGGGGCCTCGACGGTGTCGCATGCCGAGCTCGCCAATGCGCACCATGCTTTTGACCTCGCCCCGACGCAGCGATCGCGCGTGGCTGCCCGTGCGGTGTCGGACTTCCTGGGTGTCGTTTACGGGAGGCGTGCTGGCTCGCGCATGGGCTCGCTGGCCCTATCCGCATCGTCGGCCAGCTGAACCAGGCCGGGCGTCAGTGCGCCGATACTCCAAGGTTTCGGTCCAGCACGAAGTTTCGGGATTCGTTGTTGCGTGACGGGTGCCGCGGCGATCGTTACTTTCACCGCCGCGGCAACCGGACTAGCGTTGTGATTGCACGTGGGTTGGCGATCTGACTCAGGAGGTTTGATCGGTGACGACATTGGCATGTCGAGCTACCGCGCTAGGTCATGAGCATGGCTGAGGCTGGCGAGGCCGTCGCGTTGTCCGATGAACTCGGGCCGGTCGATTATTTGATGCATCGGGGAGAGGCGAATCCACGGACGCGCTCGGGAATCATGGCGCTGGAGCTGCTCGACAGCACGCCAGACTGGGATAGATTTCGAACCCGATTCGAAAACGCCTCCCGACGGGTGTTGCGGCTCCGGCAGAAGGTTGTGGTGCCGACCCTGCCGACGGCGGCGCCGCGCTGGGTGGTCGATCCAGACTTCAATCTGGACTTCCACGTGCGTCGGGTGCGCGTGTCCGCGCCCGGCACGCTGCGCGACGTCATCGACCTCGCCGAGGTGATCCTGCAGTCGCCGTTGGACATTTCGCGGCCACTGTGGACGGCCACCTTGATCGAGGGTTTGGCCGGCGGCAAGGCTGCGACACTGCTCCACATCAGCCATGCGGTCACTGACGGTGTTGGCGGGGTCGAGATGTTCGCCGAGATCTATGACCTCGAGCGCGATCCCCCGGCCAGGCCGACGCCCCCGCAACCGATTCCGGAGGACTTGACCCCTAACGACCTGATGCGGGAGGGCATCAACCATCTGCCTGTAGCGGTGGTCGAGGGTGTTCTGGGGGCGCTTTCCGGGGTGGTGTCAGCGGCCGGGCGGGCAGTTCTCGAACCGATGTCCACCGTGTCGGGAATCGCCGGCTACGCCCTATCGGGCATGCGAGTGCTCAACCGAGCCGCGGAGCCGTCGCCGCTGCTGCGCCGGCGCAGCCTGACCACCCGTACCGAGGCGATCGATCTTCGGCTCTCCGAGCTGCACACGGCCGCAAAGGCAGGTGGCGGGTCGATCAACGATGCCTATCTGGCCGGCCTGTGCGGCGCACTGCGCCGCTATCACGAAGCGCTTGGGGTGCCAATTAGTACGTTGCCCATGGCAGTGCCGGTGAATCTGCGAGCCGAAGCCGATGCGGCCGGCGGCAACCGTTTCACCGGGGTCAACCTGGCGGCGCCGATAGGCACCGTCCATCCGATCGCCCGGATGAAAAAGATCCGGGCGCAAATGACGCAGCGCCGCGACGAGCCGGCGATGAACATCATCGGGTCCATGGCGCCGGTGCTCAGTGTCTTGCCGACGGCGGTGCTCGAGGGGATCAGCGGTTCGGTGATCGGCTCTGACGTGCAGGCCAGCAATGTGCCGGTCTACCCGGGAGACACCTACATTGCGGGCGCAAAAATTCTGCGACAGTACGGCATTGGTCCCCTGCCGGGGGTGGCGATGATGGTGGTGCTGATCTCCAGAGGGGGGTGGTGCACGATCACCGTGCGCTATGACCGGGCTTCGGTGCGAAACGACGAACTGTTCGCGCAGTGCCTGCTAGAAGGTTTCGACGAGATCCTGGCGCTAGCGGGTGATCCGGCACCGCGCGCAGTACCGGCTTCGTTTGCAGCTCCCGCTGGTTCGGTCTCGCGATCGGGTTCAGGCTCATGAGCGGCTCCGAAGAGCAGACGGACAAAGCGGCGCGGGACTTGCGGCTGCCCGGCTCGGTGGCCGAGATCATGGCAAGTCCGGCCGGGCCCAAGGTCGGTGCGTTTTTCGACCTCGACGGGACGCTGGTCGCGGGCTTCACTGCCGTCATCCTCACCCAGGAGCGGCTGCGGCGCCGTGACATGGGCGTAGGCGAACTGCTCGGCATGGTGCAGGCCGGTCTGAATCACACGCTGGGGCGCATCGAGTTTGAAGACCTGATCGGCAAGGCCGCATCGGCGCTTGCCGGGCGATTGATCGATGACCTGGAGGAGGTCGGCGAGCGGCTGTTCGCGCAACGAATCGAGTCCCGGATCTATCCGGAAATGCGCGAGCTGGTGCGAGCGCACGCGGCGCGCGGCCACACCGTGGTGCTCAGTTCGTCGGCGCTGACCATCCAAGTCAATCCGGTGGCACGTTTTCTGGGGATCACCAACACGCTCACCAATACGTTCGAGACGAACGAAGACGGGTTGCTCACCGGCGGCGTACTAAAGCCCATCTTGTGGGGGCCGGGCAAAGCCAGCGCGGTGCAGCGGTTCGCGGCCGATCACGACATCGACCTCAAAGACAGCTATTTCTATGCCGACGGTGACGAGGACGTCGCACTGATGTATTTGGTCGGCAATCCCAGGCCTACCAATCCCGAAGGGAAGATGGCCGCAGTCGCCAAGCGTCGGGGTTGGCCGATTCTGAAGTTCAGCAGCCGTGGCGGCGTTGGCCTTCGGCGCCAGTTGCGGACCCTTGCCGGGTTCAGTTCGATGGTTCCCGTCGCGGCCGGTGCGGTGGGGCTTGGCGTACTGACCCGCAGCCGGCGCCGCGGCGTCAATTTCTTCACCTCAAACTTTTCTCAGTTGTTGCTGGCGACCGCCGGAGTGCACCTCAATGTGATCGGCAAGGAGAACCTGACAGCCCAGCGCCCCGCCGTCTTCCTCTTCAACCATCGAAACCAGGTTGACCCGGTCATTGCCGGTGCGCTGGTGCGTGACAACTGGGTTGGCGTGGGCAAGAAGGAATTGGAAAACGACCCAATCATGGGCACGCTGGGCAAGCTACTAGATGGCGTTTTCATTGACCGCGATGACCCGGCGGCCGCGGTGGAGACGCTGCACACCGTCGAGGAGCGGGCACGCAATGGGTTGTCTATTGTGATCGCTCCCGAAGGCACCCGGCTGGACACCACCGAGGTTGGGCCGTTCAAGAAGGGGCCATTCCGGATCGCCATGGCGGCGAAGATCCCGATCGTTCCCATCGTGATCCGCAACGCGGAGATCGTCGCGTCGCGAAACTCGACCACAATCAATCCGGGCACCGTCGACATCGCAGTCTTTCCGCCGATTCCCGTCGATAGCTGGACCCTGGACACGCTGCCCGATCGCATCGCCAAAGTGCGCCAGCTCTACCTCGACACCCTGCATGACTGGCCGATCGACACGTTGCCCAAGGTCGATGTGAACGCCCCGAAGAAAGCTGCGTCAAAAGCCAGGGCTCAGACCGCCACGACCACCGCGAAGAAGACAACGGCACGGAAGGCGCCCGCACAAGGCGCTGCGACTAAGTCCGCCACGACAAAGTCGGCCACGAAAAAGGCCGCTCCGACAAAGTCCGCCACGAAAAAGGCCGCTCCGACAAAGGCCGCCGCACAAGGCGCCACGAAAAAGGCGGCGAGCCCGGCCGCAAAGAAGACCGCCAGCCCGGCGGGGAAGAAGGTCGTCAAGAAGGCCACGAAGGTGGCCTCGGCCAAAGCCACGCCGAAACGAGAGACCAAGCCCGCTGCCAAGCCCTCGCCGAATACGCCGGCCAAGGCGAAACCCGACGAATCGACGATCGTTACCAAAGATGGTCAGGCGCAGGGCGATCGCGGCCAGAGTGACGCCACCGATTCGTCGAGCGCTGGGCACAGAGGACGGCCGTGACCAAACCGGTCGCCGATACCAGCGCAGTCCTCACCGCCGAAGACACGTTGGTGCTCGCGTCGATGGAATCACCGGTCGAAATGCAGCTGGTCATGGATTGGCTAGGCGAGCAACGTGCTCGCAATCCGGGGGCGAGCCTCGACGTATTGAAGCTGCCGCCGCGGAATGCTCCGCCGGCAGCGCTCACGGCGCTTGTCGAGCGGCTTGAGTCCGGTCCCGAATCCGAGGCTGCATCTCGGGAGGATCGTTCGATCGTGCCCGTGCGGGTGTTCTGGTTCCCCCCGGCCGAGCGCAGCAGGGCAGGCAAGGTTGCCGCGCTGCTGCCGGGACGGGATCCCTATCAGCCCAGCCAACGTCAGCAGCGGCGCATCCTGCGCACCGAACCGCACCGCGCCCGGGTGCTGGCCGGCGAGTCGGCGAAGGTGTCCGAACTGCGACAACAGTGGCGCGACAACACTGTCGGCGAGGACACCCGCGATTTCGCCCAGTTCGTGAGCCGTCGTGCGATCTTGGCGTTGGCGCGCGCGGAATATCGGATCCTTGGGCCGCAATACAAGTCGCCGCGTTTGGTGAAACCAGAGATGTTGGCCTCGGCGCGGTTTCGCGCCGGCCTGAAAGAGATTCCCGGCGCAACCGTCGAAGAAGCGGGGGAGATGCTCGACGAGCTCGCGACGGGTTGGAGCCAGGTCTCGGTAGACCTGATTTCTGTCCTTGGCAGGTTGATCAGTCGCGGATTCGATCCCGAGTTCGATTACGACGAGTATCAGGTTGCCGCCATGCGTACTGCGCTGGAAGCGCATCCGGCGGTCTTGTTGTTCTCCCACCGGTCCTATATCGATGGCGCGGTCGTGCCGGTGGCCATGCAAGACAACCGGCTCCCGCCGGTGCACATGTTCGGTGGCATCAACCTGTCATTCGGTGTGATGGGTCCCCTGATGCGACGTTCGGGGATGATATTCATCCGGCGCAATATCGGCGACAACCCGCTGTACAAATATGTGCTCAGGGAGTATGTGGGCTATGTCGTCGAGAAACGGTTCAACCTGAGTTGGTCCATCGAAGGCACTCGGTCGCGTACGGGAAAGATGTTGCCGCCCAAGCTCGGTCTGATGAGCTACGTAGCGGACGCGTACCTTGATGGCCGCAGCGATGACATCCTGCTGCAAGGGGTGTCGATCTGCTTCGACCAACTACACGAGATCGCCGAATACGCTGCCTATGCGCGCGGCGCCGAAAAGACTCCCGAGGGTTTCAGCTGGCTCTACAACTTCATCAAAGCGCAGGGTGAACGCAACTACGGCAAGATCTATGTCCGGTTCCCCGAAGCAGTCTCCATGCGGCAGTACCTTGGCGCACCGCATGGTCCACTGGCCCAGGATCCAGCCGCGAAACGACTTGCGTTGCAGAAGATGTCGTTCGAGGTTGCTTGGCGGATTTTGCAGTCGACGCCAGTGACCGCGACAGGGTTGGTGTCGGCGTTGCTGCTCACCGCCCGCGGTACTGCGTTGACGCTCGATCAGCTGCACCACACATTGCAGGATTCGCTGGATTATCTCGAACGCAAACAAACACCAATGTCGACGAGTGCATTGCGGCTTCGCTCGCGTGAGGGTGTGCGCGCCGCCGTGGATGCGTTGTCCAACGGGCACCCCGTGACTAGGGTGGACAGCGGCCGCGAGCCCGTGTGGTACATCGCCGAAGACGACGAACACGCTGCGGCTTTCTACCGAAACTCGGTGATTCATGCCTTTCTGGAGACGTCGATCGTCGAGCTCGCGCTGGCGCATGCCCGCAACAGTCAAGGCGACCGGGTAGCGACCTTCTGGGCGCAGGCGATGCGGTTGCGCGATTTGCTGAAGTTCGACTTCTATTTCGCCGATTCGGCCGCGTTTCGCGCCAACATCGCCGCAGAGATGGCGTGGTACGAGGATTGGGAAGCAAATCTCGCCGCGGGGGGCCGCGACCTCGACGCGATGCTGTACGCGAAGCGGCCGCTGATGTCGGATGCGATGTTACGGGTGTTCTTCGAAGCCTATGAGATTGTGGCGGACGTGTTGCGCGATGCTCCCGCGGACATCGGTCAGAAAGAGCTGACTGACTTGGCGCTTGGGGTCGGCCGTCAGTACGTGGCACAGTCACGGGTGCGCAGCAGCGAACCCGTCTCGACGCTGCTATTCGCCACCGCGCGCCAGGTCGTTGTCGATCAGGATCTGATAGCGCCGGCACCCGACCTTGCCGAACGCCGGATCGCTTTCCGGCGGGAACTGCGCAACATCCTCCGTGATTTCGACTCTGTCGAGCAGGTCGCACGCAACCAGTTCGTCGCCAGAGAATTCAAAGCACGCCAAGGGCGCCCGGAAGACTGAGCCGACAGCTACGGGCAGTAGCGAGGACGCCTTCACACGGGCGCGAATGGCCAGCGAGGCTAGCTTCCGGCTTCGACGAGCCGCGAGTCGTCGCGTGTCGGGGACTGTTCGGCGTTCGCGTCGGTCCATTCAGGAGGACCCAGCAGGGAGCCGACGCGGCCTCGCCACGTGCGTGAGCGCCGAACGTCGCCAAGCATCGCTACGAACTCTCCGAAGTTGACCTTGATCGGATTGTGGGTGGCGATGTTCTTTCTCAGACCGAAGCGCACGGGTCCACCTTCCTCGGTGAAGCTACCGAAAAGCCGGTCCCACACAATGAGGATCCCCCCGTAGTTCTTGTTGAGATACGGGTTGTTGGCGCCGTGATGCACCCGATGGTGCGAGGGCGTATTGAACAGGTACTCGATCGGCCTCGGCAGTCGGTCGATCCGTTCGGTGTGGATCGGGAACTGGTAGAAGATCACGATGCCGTGGCACCCGAAGATCATCCACACGGGGAAGCCGACGAGCGCCAGTGGCACATACACAATCGACGACAGGAAAAACCAACCCGGGACCAGCCACGGTGTCCGCAACCCTGTCGACAGGTTGAAGTGCTGGCTGGAGTGGTGCACGCTATGCGCCGCCCAAAAAAACCGAATACGGTGTGCCATACGGTGTTTGGCGTAATAGGCCAGGTCGGTCAGCACTAGGGCGGCCACCCAAACCCACCACTGTGACGCCGGCAGCGCCAGCGGTGTCAGCGCGGCCGCGAGCACGACGAGCGGGACTCCGGTGAACTGTGCGAGCGGGCGGGTGATCCGGGCGAGGGCGTAGACCGACAAACTTGTGGCGGTGTCACGAGCTGACACGCCAACTCGCTGCCGGGAGGGGTTCTTGTCTAAGCGGTAGCTGAGGAATTCGATCCCCATCAGCACCAACACCCCCGCCAGCAACATGAGGAAGATGTCTTCCATAGTTCACCTACTGCCCCGAGGACACGCTCGAACGGGTACCTGAACGAGTCGCCCGGTGAAATCGGCTGGACGGGCTAGACGGCCTAGATGGCGAAGTGCGACGGCGCGACGACCGCAGTGTCGGGCGCCGGCACCGGACCGAGTTGGCCGGAGCATCCGATCTGCGGATTCGGAGCGGCGGGCATTTGCGACGAGCAGCTCGTCGCCAGAATGACGTACAACCCGGTCACCACCGCCCCGAGTAGCCACGCAATGAGCGTTCGTGGGTTCCTAACCTTCATCTTCTCGCCCCTTCGACGGCGCCGTAGTTATTGCCCGATTAGCGCCGCGGTCGCAAACCGCGGTCACCGGATGCTATCGCCGTCACCTCTGCCGCGTTAGGCGGTTGGGCAAATACTCGATGAAGTTGGTCTTTCCCGGCCGCACGAACGACGTTGTGGTTGCCGGCGCGAACGAACTCTCGCCCAAGTACCGAGCGAGTGGGCTGCCAGTTTTGGCTAGCTGGGGATGTGCATCGGCGCCACGACGGCAGTATCCGACGCGGGCACAGGAGCTAGCTGTCCCCAACCCTGCATTTCCGGTTGCGGAGCCATTGGCATTTGGGCCGCGCAGCCTGTCGCCAGAAGCACGTAGAACCCCACCACCACAGCGCCGAGCAGCCACGCAATGAGCGTTCTCGGGTTCCCTATCTTCATCTTCTCGCCCCTTCGATGGCGCCAGATCCTGGCGATTCCAGCCCGAATATTGTCGCGGCGGTAAGACCGCGACCACCGGATGGTATCGCCGTCGCCGCGCTGCGGAGGGCCGTTTGGCGAATACATCCGTTTGGCGAATACAGCCGTTTGGCGAATACATCCGCTTGGCGAATACATGGGTGATGGTGGTTTTTCTTGGACGCACCAACTCATCCACAGTTGCGGCATCGCTCACAGGGTCGCGGTGCGGCGACGGCTAGTCCGGTCACGTGTCAGTGCTGCTGGGGTGAATGGCACTTGCTACGGCGACTGCCGCAGCCAACCAAAGGCAGCCAACCAAAGGCAGCCAACGAAAGGATGAGCACATGTTCGAAACGCCACTGACCGTGGTCGGTCACATCGTCAATGATTTGCAACGTCGCAAGGTCGGTGATCATGAGGTCGTGAAGTTCCGGGTGGCCAGCAATTCGCGGAAGCGCACCGGTGACGGCGGTTGGGAGCACGGCCAATCGCTGTTTGTCAGCGTCAATTGTTGGGGACGGTTGGTTACCGGGGTGGGTGCCGCGTTGGGCAAGGGCGCCCCGGTGATCGTGGTCGGCCATGTCTACACCAGCGAGTATGAGGACCGGGAGGGTGTACGTCGCACGTCGTTGGAGATGCGCGCGACGTCGGTTGGCCCGGATTTGTCGCGCGTGATCGTGCGCATCGAGAAGCCCGCCTACACAGGTCCGAGCGCGTCGGAGGGTCCGGCCACCACCGCAACCGAGATCGCGGTGGGCGGCGACGACTCCGCCGCGGTCATCGACTCGGTCTCGGAGGTGGCTGACGGCGCTAGCAGTGCTAGCCAAGCCGCGCTGGCCGTGCCGGCCTAGGGTTCGGCGCAGGGGCCGGCCGGGTGCCACTCGGTGATGCCTAGGATGGTCCGCGGGATATTTCCGGAAGATCAGAAAGGCTAAACCGCGCGATGGCTGAGTTCATCTACACGATGAAGAAGGTCCGCAAGGCGCACGGCGACAAGGTGATCCTCGACGATGTCACGTTGAGCTTCTTCCCGGGTGCCAAGATCGGCGTCGTCGGCCCCAACGGGGCTGGCAAGTCGAGCGTCTTGCGGATCATGGCCGGTCTGGACAAACCGAATAACGGCGACGCCTTCCTCGCCACCGGCGCCAGCGTCGGCATCCTGCAACAGGAGCCGCCGCTGAACGAGGACAAGACCGTCCGCGGCAACGTCGAAGCGGGCATGGGCGATATCAAGATCAAACTCGACCGATTCAACGAGGTCGCCGAGTTGATGGCCACTGACTATTCCGACGAGTTGATGGAAGAGATGGGCCGGCTGCAAGAGGAACTGGACCACGCCGACGCATGGGACCTCGACTCGCAGCTGGAGCAGGCCATGGATGCGCTGCGCTGCCCCCCGCCCGACGAGCCGGTGACGAATCTGTCCGGTGGCGAGCGGCGCCGCGTAGCGCTGTGCGCGCTGTTGCTGTCGAAGCCAGACCTCTTGCTGCTCGACGAGCCGACGAACCACCTGGACGCCGAGAGCGTGCAGTGGCTCGAACAACACCTTGCCAGCTACGCCGGGGCGATCTTGGCCGTCACCCACGACCGCTACTTCCTGGACAACGTCGCCGAATGGATTCTGGAGCTGGATCGCGGGCGTGCCTATCCGTACGAGGGCAACTACTCCACCTATCTCGAGAAGAAGGCCGAACGATTGGCGGTGCAGGGCCGCAAAGACGCCAAGCTGCAGAAGCGGCTGACCGAGGAACTTGCGTGGGTCCGGTCCGGGGCCAAGGCGCGCCAGGCCAAGGGCAAGGCCCGCCTGCAGCGCTACGAAGAGATGGCGGCCGAGGCCGAGAAGACTCGCAAACTCGATTTCGAGGAGATTCAGATCCCGGTCGGCCCCCGACTGGGCAACCTGGTCGTCGAGGTCGATCACCTGGACAAGGGTTTCGACGGACGGGCGCTGATTAAGGACCTGTCTTTCACCTTGCCCCGAAACGGCATCGTCGGTGTCATCGGTCCCAACGGGGTGGGCAAGACAACCTTGTTCAAGACCATCGTGGGGCTCGAGCAGCCCGACAGCGGCACGGTCAAGGTCGGCGAGACCGTGAAACTCAGCTACGTGGACCAGGCCCGCGCCGGTATCGACCCCAAGAAGACTGTGTGGGAGGTCGTCTCCGACGGTTTGGACTACATCGAGGTCGGGCAGACTGAAGTGCCGTCGCGAGCCTACGTGTCGGCGTTCGGTTTCAAGGGGCCCGACCAGCAGAAGCCGGCCGGCGTGCTATCCGGTGGCGAGCGCAACCGGCTGAACCTCGCTCTGACGCTCAAACAGGGCGGCAACCTGATCCTGCTGGATGAACCGACCAACGACTTGGACGTCGAGACCCTGAGCTCGCTGGAGAACGCGTTGGTGAATTTCCCCGGTTGTGCCGTAGTGATTTCTCACGATCGCTGGTTTCTCGACCGCACGTGCACGCACATCCTGGCGTGGGAAGGTGATGACGACAACGAGGCCAAGTGGTTCTGGTTCGAAGGCAACTTCGGTGCCTACGAGGAGAACAAAGTCGAACGGCTCGGTGCGGAAGCCGCCCGACCGCACCGCGTGACCCATCGCAAGCTCACACGGGACTAATGTCAGCTTTGCCAACGCTCCGCGACGATGTGGCCGCAATGGCCGCGGAGGAGTGTGGCAATTGAGGCTAGTGGTATCCGTCGCGAGTTGGGAGCAATCGGTATGACGACCGATTCCGGGGCCAAGCAGGATGCCGGAGGGTGGACCACATTCACCCGGACTCTCGATATCCCCGACTGGATATCGAAGGCCTACCTACAAAGCTATCGAGGCCCGCGCGACGATGCCGTCGAAGCCGCGATAACCCACGGGGGCAGTCGGATGCCAGCCTCCCTGGTGACCCCGGAGATGCTGGGCGCGCACTATCGGCTTGGCCAGCATCGAGCCGGCGGTGAAAGCTGTGTCGCCGTCTACCCGCCGGACGACCCGGCAGGTTTCGGGCCCGCGCTCCAGGTCGTCACGGAACAAGGCAGCATGCTGATGGATTCCGTCACCGTGCTACTCCATCGGCTGGGAGTCGCCTACGCGGCCATCATGAACCCGGTGTTCGAGGTTCATCGCGGACCAAGGGGCGAGTTGCTGCGAATCGAACCGAAGGCGCAAGGCACGTCGCCGTACGTGGGGGAGGCGTGGATACACGTTCAGCTTTCCTCGCCCGTCGACAGCAAGGCTCTCGCCGAAGTCGAGCGATTGCTGCCCAGGGTCCTCACCGACGTTCAGCGGGTCGCCACCGACGCCGCGGCATTGATCACCATCCTGGGTGAACTGGCCGACGAGGTCGAAGCCAATTCCGAGGGCAGATTCTCCGCTCCGGACCGCGAGGACGTCGGGAAGCTACTGCGCTGGCTGGGCGACGGGAACTTCTTGCTGCTGGGTTACCAACGCTGCCGGGTGGACGATGGACTGGTCTACGGCGAGGGGTCGAGCGGCGTGGGCGTATTGCGGGGTCGCACGGGTTCGCGCCCCCGCCTGACTGACGATGACAAACTGCTGGTCCTAGCCCAAGCACGGGTCGGCAGCTACCTGCGTTACGGCGCCTACCCGTATGCCATCGCAGTCCGCGAAAACGTGGGTGGCGGCATTGTCGAGCACCGCTTCGTCGGGCTCTTCACCGTCTCGGCCATGAACGCCGATGTGCTGGAAATCCCGACCATCTCGTGCCGGGTCCGGGAGGCCCTCGCGATGGCTGAGAGCGATCCCAACCATCCGGGCCAGCTGCTACTCGACGTACTGCAGACGGTTCCGCGTCCGGAGTTGTTCGCGCTGAGCGCGGAACGGCTGCTCGCGATGGCCAAGGCCGTAGTGGAGCTTGCATCACAACGGCACGCGTTGTTGTTCCTGCGGGCCGACCGGTTGCAGTACTTCGTCTCGTGCCTGGTGTATGTCCCTCGCGATCGCTACACGACGCCGGTGCGCTTGCAGATCGAAGACATCCTGGTCCGTGAGTTCGGCGGGACGCGCCTGGAGTTTACCGCTCGTGTCAGCGAATCGCCTTGGGCACTAATGCATTTCATGGTCCGGTTGCCCGACGGCGGGCCCCGGGGCTCGGTGGATGTCTCCGAGCCGAACCGGTTGCGGATCCAGGGATTGTTGAGCGAAGCCGCGCGAACCTGGGCCGACAGGTTGATCGCCGCCGCGGCCGCCGGTTCGGTCGGGCACGCCGACGCCGAACACTACGCTGCGGCATTCTCCGAGGCCTACAAGCAGACGGTCGAGCCGACCGATGCCATAGCCGACATCGCCACTATCGAAGAGCTGACTGATGATTCGGTGAAATTGGTCTTGTCTGAGCGCGACGAGGGCCGAGAAGCCAAGCTGACCTGGTATCTGGGTGGGCGTTCGGCCTCATTGAGCCAGCTGCTTCCGATGCTGCAGAGCATGGGTGTCGTGGTGCTCGAGGAGCGGCCGTTCAAGGTCAACCGGCCCGATGGGCTGCCGGTATGGATCTATCAGTTCAGGATCTCGCCCCACCCCACCATCCCCCTCGCCCCGCCCGGTCCCGAGCGAGACGCGACCGCAGAGCGGTTCGCCGACGCGGTGACCGCGATCTGGCAGGGTCGGGTGGAGGTCGACCGGTTCAACGAGTTGGTGATGCGGGCAAGGCTGACCTGGCAGCAGGTTGCGCTGCTGCGCGCCTACGCGAAATATCTGCGGCAGGCGGGCTTTCCGTACAGTCAGTCCTATATCGAATCGGTGCTGAACGAGCACCCCACGACTGTCCGGTCGCTGGTCGCACTGTTCGAAGCCCTCTTCGATCCGGCACCGTCGAAATCGCCCAGCGGTCGCGATGCCCAAGCGGCTGCCGCCGCGGTCGCAGCGGACATTGACGCGTTGGTGAGCCTGGACACCGACCGCATGCTGCGGGCCTTTGCGTCGTTGGTTCAGGCCACGCTACGCACGAATTACTTTGTGACACGCGCAGGCTCGGCCCGCAGCAAGGACGTACTCGCGCTCAAGCTCAATGCCCAACTGATCGACGAGCTTCCGCTGCCGCGCCCCAAGTTCGAAATCTTCGTGTATTCGCCCCGCGTCGAAGGCGTGCACCTGCGGTTCGGCCCGGTTGCGCGGGGCGGCTTGCGCTGGTCGGACCGCCGCGACGACTTCCGGACCGAGATCCTCGGTTTGGTCAAGGCGCAAGCGGTGAAGAACGCCGTTATTGTGCCGGTCGGGGCGAAGGGTGGATTCGTCGTCAAGCGGCCACCGCTGCCCACCGGCGAACCCGCCGCGGACCGCGACGCCGCCCGCGCCGAAGGCGTTGCCTGCTACCAGCTTTTCATTTCGGGATTGCTCGACGTCACAGACAACGTCGACCACGCCACGGGGAAGGTCAGCCCACCGCCCGGGGTGTTGCGCCGCGACGGCCAAGACTCCTACCTGGTGGTGGCCGCCGATAAGGGCACCGCGACGTTCTCCGATATCGCCAATGAGGTCGCCAAGTCTTACGGATTCTGGCTAGGCGATGCGTTCGCATCGGGCGGATCGGTGGGCTACGACCACAAGGTCATGGGCATCACCGCGAGAGGCGCCTGGGAAGCCGTCAAACGACATTTCCGCGAGTTCGGAGTCGACACGCAGACCCAGGATTTCACCGTCGTGGGCGTTGGCGATATGAGTGGCGACGTGTTCGGCAACGGCATGCTCCTTAGCAAGCACATCCGGCTGATTGCGGCGTTCGACCACCGGCATATCTTCCTCGACCCGGACCCCGATGCTGGCCGATCCTGGGAGGAACGTCGGCGGATGTTCGACCTGCCCCGATCCAGCTGGGAGGACTACGACAAGTCCCTGATCAGCGAGGGCGGCGGGGTGTACAGCCGCCAGCAGAAGGCCGTCCCGGTCAGTCGGGAGGTCGGTGCCGCACTGGGGATCGACGGAGACGTTACCGAGATGGCCCCGCCCAACTTGATTCGCGCTATCCTGCAGGCGCCCGTGGATCTGCTGTTCAACGGCGGTATCGGCACCTACATCAAAGCCGAGATAGAACCCGATTCCGAGGTCGGCGATCGCGCTAACGATCCGGTGCGTGTCAACGCGAATCAAGTACGCGCCAAGGTTATCGGCGAGGGCGGCAATCTCGGGGTAACGGCCTTGGGCCGCGTCGAATTCGATCTGGCCGGCGGCCGGATCAATACCGACGCGCTGGACAATTCCGCGGGCGTGGACTGCTCGGACCATGAGGTCAACATCAAGATCCTGATCGACTCGCTGGTGAGCGCGGGCAAGGTCGACGCTGCTGAACGCAGCCAGCTGCTGGAGTCGATGACCGACGAGGTCGCCGACCTCGTGCTCACCGACAACGAGGATCAGAACGACCTGATGGGCACGAGTCGTGCCAACGCGGCCAGCATGCTGCCGGTGCACGACCTGCAGATCAAGTACCTGGTGGCCGAGCGCGGCATCAACCGCGAATTGGAAGCGCTGCCGTCGGAGAAGGAGATCGTGCGGCGGTCGGAGACCGGCATCGGGCTCACCTCGCCCGAACTTGCAACGTTGATGGCGCACGTCAAGCTGGGGCTCAAAGAGGAGTTGTTGGCCACTGAGCTACCCGACCAGGAAGTGTTCGCGTCCAGGCTGCCGCAGTACTTCCCGAAGCCGTTGCGAGATCGTTTCACCCCGGATATCCGCTCGCATCAGCTGCGCCGCGAGATAGTCACCACGATGCTCATCAACGACCTCGTGGACACCGCCGGTATCACCTACGCCTTCCGGCTCGCCGAGGACGTCGGTGTGACCTCGATCGATGCCGTGCGCACCTATATCGCCACCGATGCGATCTTCGGTGTGGGGCATCTCTGGCGCCGGATCCGCTCGGAGAACCTCCCGGTAGCGCTGTCGGACCGGTTGACGCTGGATACTCGCCGGCTGATCGACCGGGCCGGACGCTGGCTGCTCAATTATCGCCCGCAGCCGTTGGCCGTCGGCGCCGAGATCAATCGTTTCGCCGCAAAGGTCAAAGCGCTGACGCCGCGGATGTCGGAGTGGTTGCGCGGCGACGACAGGGCGATCGTGGAAAAGACGGCCACGGGTTTCATCTCGCAGGGCGTGTCCGACGACTTGGCCTACCGGGTGGCAGCCGGCCTCTATCGCTATAGCTTGCTCGACATCATCGACATTGCCGACATCGCCGATATCGACACCGCAGAGGTCGCCGACACCTACTTCGCTCTGATGGATCGCTTGGGCACCGACGCCCTGCTGACGGCGGTGTCCGGCCTGCCCCGAACAGACCGCTGGCATTCGTTGGCGCGCTTGGCGATTCGCGACGACATCTATGGCGCGTTGCGATCGTTGTGTTTCGACGTGCTGGCTGTGGGAGAGCCGGGGGAAAGTAGTGAAGAGAAAATCGCCGAGTGGGAGCAGGTCAGCGCCTCGCGGTTGGCGCGGGCGCGCCGGACGCTGGACGATATCCGCGCCAGCGGCCAGACGGATCTGGCAACGTTGTCCGTGGCGGCGCGGCAGATCCGGCGCATGACTCGAACAAGTGGCCGGGGAATCGCGGGATGAGCGTCGGGTTCGTCGCGCCGGTGGGAGTGCGCTGGTCGGACATCGACATGTACCAGCACATCAACCACGCCACCATGGTCACGATTCTGGAAGAGGCGCGTGTTCCGTTCCTCAAAGACGCATTCGGTCCCGGCATCACCTCTACCGGCCTGCTGATTGCCGATGTCCGGGTGACCTACAAAGGTCAGCTGCGGCTGGCGGATTCGCCGCTGCAAGTGACAATATGGGTGAAGCGGTTGCGGGCGGTGGACTTCACCCTCGGGTATGAGGTGCGATCGGTCAGCGCCGAGCCCGACTCAAAGCCAGCCGTCATCGCCGAGTCACAACTGGCCGCCTTTCATATCGATGAACAGCGGCTGGTGCGGTTGTCACAACATCATCGGGAGTACCTGCAACGGTGGCGAAGGGAATAGGGGTGGGAGCGGGGGACGAAGCCGAGCGCGGGCTGTGGCTTCCGGACACGGCGCACCGCAGCGATCTGGTCGCGTTTGTGGACCACGTTCTGCGGCTCGACGATGCTGCGGTCATCCGGATCCGCGCACGGTCTGCCGGGTTGCTTTCGGTATGGGTAGCAACGGGTTTCGACGTGTTGGCCAGCCGGGTGGTGGCTGGCACCGTTCGTCCCGACGACTTGTCGGTCGGCGCGCGGGAACTGGCACAAGGGCTGGCGACGATGGATACCTCGAGCTATGTCGATCCCGGCTACTCGATGGACTCGGCGTGGCGGGGCGTGCTGCCCCCGGAAGCCGGCTTCACCCACGTCGACGACGTGCCCGCTCAGGTGATGCTCGAGCTCGCGCAGCGCGGGGCGCAACTGGCCAAGGAGCACGGCAGTTCGTCTGGTCCGCCGGTGTCGTTGCTCGACCAGGAGGTTGTGCAGGTCAGCTCCGGCGACATTGTCGTTGGGCTGCCGATGCGCTGTGTGTTCGCTTTGACCGCAATGGGTTTCCTGCCGCAGTCACCGGACTCGATCGATGCCGATGAGATGATCCGCGTCCGGGTGCTGCCGGCGTGGTTGCGTCTGGACGCTCGGTTTGGGTCTGTGTATCGACGTCGCGGCCATCCCGCGCTGGTCCTGCGGTGACGGTCCGGATTGTCGTGTCGCCACAGCAGTCATGTGCATAGCAAGTCCACCGTTCGGGTGTGCTCATCCGAGGCCTGACGCAGCGGAGTTACGACGGAATCGGGGGCTCCGGCCAGGTAGCTGATCGCGAGCTCCTGGAGCACGTGTGCGAGTTTGCGGACGGCATCGCTCAACTCGGTAGGAGTCGCTGGTTCCGCGGTGAGCCGATTCAGGAGGTAGTCGCCTCCGCTGTACAGGGCCAGGCGCGCGTTGACTGCTACCGCCAGATCGCCGATCGCGTCCCCGGGTACCGGGTTGATCTGATTGGTGTTCGACACGGTTGCCTGGCGCACGAGCCGGTGCGTGGCACAGACGCTGTCTTTCGCGTCGGAAATCTGTTGGCTGGTGAACGTTGGATCGGATGCCAACGGCGATCGGTTGCTGTCCGGTTGCGGACGAAACCATCCCACAAATCCGACGCTCAATGCGACGACTGCCAGCGCCAGGGCTGCCACGATGGGCCAACGTCGAGGCCCGTCCGGCGTCGCTGGCGGTGGTGGCTGCGGCGGCCCCGCCCATTGTGGCTGGGCAGGGAACCCCTGCGGACCCGGCTCGGGATAGGGCTCGGCGAACGGGATATCGGACATCGGCCGATGGTATCTCTGACTGCCGACCGCGCGGTCGGGCGGAGTTCGTTGGTCAACCTCACCCGAGCGGTCACCGCGGAGTTCTAGGTTGCTCTCGTGATGGAGACGGTGGCGGTTCTAGCGACATCCACCCGGGGCTGGCTGGGCGGACCCGCGCGACGAACCGTTCCTGCTGGCTACCCGGGCGTGCCGGGTGTGCCGGGTGTGCCGAAGAGTAGCCCGCCGGCGCCGCCTTCGCCGCCGGTCCCATCGGGCGGCCCGGTCCCTCCGGCCCCGCCGGCCCCGCCGTTGCCGATCAGCTGGGCGTTGCCGCCGTCGCCGCCGGCACCGCCACCCCCGAATGTCCCGCCGCTGCCTCCGTTGCCGCCGGTGCCGCCGTGGCCGCCAGTGCTGAACAACCACCCGGCGGCACCGCCCGCGGACCCGGAGCCGCCGGATCCGCCGTCGCCCAACGGAGCCGAGACGGATCCGTCGCCTTGCCCGCCGTCACCTCCGGAGCCGCCGGCCCCGCCATTGCCGATCAGCAAACCGCCGTTCGCGCCGGCTCCGCCGGCCCCACCGGCCCCACCGTTGCCGCCTTGATCGCCAGCTCCACCACTGGTGTCGCCGCCTCGCCCGCCTGCCCCGCCGTGACCCCCGGTGCCGCCGTCGCCGAGCAGCCACCCACTGGCACCGCCGATGGCGCCCTGGCCGCCTTGTCCGCCCTCGCCGGCGAGTCCGCCGTCGCCACCAGCGCCGCCGTCGCCGCCCGCGCCGCCCGCGCCGCCGTTACCCCACAACCCCCCACCGGACCCGCCGACCGCGCCGGCGCCCCCGGTGCCACCCGCGCCCGCGGTTGTACCGCTGAAGCGGCCGATGCCGCCTTGCCCGCCAGTGCCGCCGGCGCCTCCGTTGCCTAACAGCAACCCACCTTCTCCGCCAATACCTCCGGTGCCGCCTTTGCCGCCGTCGCCGACGCTCCTGTCCAGCCCCCCGCCGCCGTTGCCGCCGGCGGCGCCCGCGCCGCCGGCACCGCCATCACCCCACAGCCCGGCGGCGCCGCCACCACCACCGCTGCCGCCGAGACCGCCGGTGACCCCGGCTTCCGCGTTGGTAATGCTGCCACCGACTCCACCAACGCCGCCGGCACCGCCGTTGCCGTACAGCAGTCCGCCCTGCCCGCCGGCGCCGCCGGCACCACCCGCCCCGGCAGTCAGTGCGAAGTTGTCCCCACCGCCCTGACCTCCGCCACCACCGGCGCCGCCGTAGCCGAAGAGCCCGGTGGCGCCGCCGACGCCACCCCCACCGCCGTGACCAGCGGCGCCGCCCGTGGTGCCGCCGCCGCCGGTGCCGCCGATCCCACCAGCACCGCCGCTTCCGTACAGCCATCCGCCACGGCCGCCGGCACCGCCGGTGCCTCCATCGGCCCCAGTCCCGGTGTCTGGACTGAATCCGGCCCCGCCGACTCCGCCATTGCCGATCAGCCCGGCGTCCCCGCCATTGCCCCCGGTGGGGTTGGCTTCGGTGCCGGCGCCGCCGGCGCCGCCATTGCCAAAAAGCAACCCGCCGGCTCCTCCGTCTTGTCCGGGCGCCCCGTTGGCGCCGTCGCCGATCAGCGGGCGCCCGAGTAATGCTTGGGTAGGCGCGTTGATGGCTCCGAGGATCTGCTGCTCAACGGCTTGTAGCGGAGCGGCGTTGGTCGCCTCGGCCGACGCATAAGAGGCTCCGGCGGCGCTAAGGGCTCCTACGAACTGCTGGTGAAACCCCGCCATCTGGGCGCTGAGTGTCTGATACGCATGCGCGTGCCCGGAAAACACCGCCGCGACGGCGGCCGACACGTCGTCGGCGCCGGCTGCCAGCACTTCCGTGATCGGCTCCGCCGCGGCACCATTGGCCGCACTCAGTGCCGAGCCGATCCCGTCCAGGTCGGCCGCTGCGGCAATCAGAACCTCCGGTGCCGCCGTCACATTCGCCATCGCTGACCTCCGAGGAAGCTCCGTGGACCGCTGAGCCGGGCGTGTCGCCGTCACAGCGGGAGCTGTGAGGTCAGCGTATCGGGATCGCGTGGTACCCGCCGGGGTTTGCCGCGCTGGTTGTTACCTACCCACGCAGACAGGGGCACATGGCTAGCCGGGGTTGCCAGGTGGGCCGAACAGCAGCCAGCCAAGACCGCTGGCACCGGCGGTCCCTTCGGGTGCGGCCGGCTCCCCGGCGTCGGTGGCGCCGACGTCGCCGCCACCGACGCCGGGGCCATACGTGCTGCTGCCCCCTGCCCGCCACCGTTGTGACCCGGCCGGCCGTTGGTGCCGTCACCGATCAGCGGGCGCCCCAGCAACGCCTCGGTCCGAACGTTGATCACTCCGGGGATCGGGCTGCCGATCCGTTATTGGCCGCGCTCGTCGCTACACCAGCCAAGCTGCGCTGTCCGGCGGCAATGTGTGGTCGGCCAACGGCGCGCTGGCCAGTAACAGTTCTCCGGCCGGTAGTGCCAGTGGACGGTCACCGGCGTTCAGTGCGCACATCAGCCCGCCACCGCGGCGGAATATCAGCGTGTCTTTCGGTGCGGTGAGCCACTGGACATCGGTCCCGTCGAATTCGTCACGTCCCCTGCGTAATTGGAGCGCGTGTCGAAAGAATGAGAGCGTCGAGTCGGGGTCGATGGACTGCTCCTCCACGCTCAGCGCGGCCCACTCCGGCGGCATTGGTAACCAAGTGTCGGCGTGCGTGGAAAACCCAAACGGGGGATTGTCGCCGCACCACGGAATGGGAACACGGCAGCCGTCGCGGCCGCGTTCGGTATGTCCCGACCGTTCCCAGGTCGGATCCTGCAGCGCCTCATCCGGCAGTTCCACGTCGGGCAGCCCCAGCTCCTGACCGTTGTAGAGGAAGACCACACCTGGCAGGGCGAGCATCACCATCGCCATGGCTCGTGCCCGAGCCAGCCCGACCTCGCCGCCGCCGTAGCGGGTGACGACCCGGCCTACGTCGTGGTTGGCCAGCGTCCAGGTTGGCGTGGCGGCTTCGATCGCCGCGGCCGCCAGCGAGTTCTCGACCGCGTCACGGATCTCGGTCGCATCGAAGTCGGTCCGCGCCAGCCGGAAATTGAAGCCGAGGTGTAGTTCGTCTGGCCGTAAGTACTCCGCCCAGCGGGCATTGTCCTGTACCCACACCTCGCCGATACTCACCGCACCGGGGTATCGATCCATCACGGTCCGGATGTCGCGGTGTATCGCGTGCACGCTCGGGTGGTTGAAGCGCGGGTCGTCATCGGACTGCTGCAACACCGCGATGCCGAGGTCTGGTGAGTCCGGCAGGTCCGGCGGCTTGGCCATGCCGTGGGCGACATCGATGCGGAAACCATCCACCCCGCGTTCCAACCAGAAGCGCAGCGTTTTCTCGAAATCAGCGAAGACTTCCGGGTTGTCCCAATTCAGATCTGGCTGCTCGGTGTCGAACAGATGCAGATACCACTGGCCGGGTTTGCCATTCGGCTCGACCACCCGAGTCCAGGCCGGACCGCCGAACACCGATTTCCAGTTGTTCGGCGGCACGGTCCCATCGGGGCCCCGGCCATCGCGGAACAAATAGCGGTCGCGTGCCGTGCCGCCCGGGCCGGCGGCCAGTGCCGCCTGAAACCAGGGATGCGCCGAACTGGTGTGGTTGGGCACCACGTCCATGGTGACCCTGATGCCCAACTGGTGCGCCGCGGCGATCAGCCGTTCGAGGGCGACCATTCCGCCGAACAACGGGTCGACGTCGCGGGGATCGGCGACGTCATAGCCGTGATCCGCCATCGGCGACACGGTGACCGGGTTGAGCCAGATCGCATCGACACCGAGCTCTACCAGGTGATCCAGCCGGTCGGTCAACCCGTCCAGGTCGCCGACCCCATCGCCGTCGCTGTCCGCGAACGATCGGGGATAGACCTGGTAAAAGACCGCGCGCGACCACCACGGCTCCGGTCGACGAGCGCTGGCGCGAGGAGAGCCGGAGCCCATCGGATTCGGCTCCGGTCGACGAGCGCTGGCGCGAGGAGAGCCGGAGCCCATCGGATTCGGCTCCGGTCGACGAGCGCTGGCGCGAGGAGAGCCGGAGCCCATCGGATTCGGCTCCGGTCGACGAGCGCTGGCGCGAGGAGAGCCGGGGCCCGTCCGAGCCGGTCGCTGGTCGTGGTCCATCAAAACGGGGAGTTCACCAGCGAGTGGGCTGCCATTTCGAGGTAGTCGATCAATTCGCGCCGGTGCTCGTCGTCCAAGGTTTGGGAATCGATGGAGGCAATAGCGGTGTGCATGCACCGCAGCCAAGCGTCGCGTTCGATCAGCGAAATCCGAAACGGGGCATGGCGCATCCGCAGCCGGGGGTGGCCGCGCTGCTCCGAGTAGGTGCGCGGGCCACCCCAATACTGCTCGAGGAACATCCGCAAGCGTTCCTCGGCGCCCGGCAAGTCATCCTCGGGGTAGACCTGACGCAGTATCTCGTCCTCGGCGACCAGCGCATAAAACCGCGACACGATGGTGCGAAAGGTATCGGCGCCACCGACTGCGTCATAGAACGACTGTTGCTGTTGATCCATCCCCGCCATTGTGGTCCATTTGCGGCAGCCGCCCGGCCAGCCCCCCGGCTGTTCATCCGATCGACACGGCGCGGCCGTGACAATTGTCGTGCGATTAGTGGCGAATCGTGGTGGACTGTTCGGCGGAGGTTCTATGGCGCACGGCAAGAAGCGCCGCGGCCACCGCAGTTCCGGTCCCGCGGCGGGTGTACCCGGGCCCGCGTCATGCCTGCACAGCGTCGGCACCCATCCGCCCAATCGCCACGAGACCGCATCGATCTGGAACCGTCGGCGAGTGCTGCTGCTGAACTCGACGTACGAGCCGCTCACTGCATTGCCGATGCGCAGGGCGATCGTCATGGTGGTCTGCGGTAAGGCTGATGTGGTCCACGACGACCCGGCCGGCCCGGTCATCCACTCGGCCACGCGATCGATCGCTGTGCCGTCGGTGATCCAGCTGCGGTCTTACGTCAGGGTTCCCTACCGGGCACGGGTCCCGATGACCCGCGCGGCCCTCATGCACCGGGACCGATTCTGCTGCGCGTATTGCGGCGCCAAGGCCGACACCGTCGACCACGTAGTGCCCCGCAGCCGCGGTGGGGGCCACTCCTGGGAGAACTGCGTCGCCTGCTGCTCGCCGTGCAATCACCGCAAAGGGGACAAGCTGCTCACCGAACTCGGTTGGGCGTTACGTCGTGCGCCACTGCCGCCGAGCGGACAGCATTGGCGACTGCTGTCCACGGTCAAGGAGCTTGATCCCTCCTGGGCGCGATACCTCGGTGAAGGCGCCGCCTGACCGCAGACGTGATGGGATTCTGATCCCACCCCGCCGCCTGATTTCGCCCGACTCGTTTAGTGCTCCGGTGAACCAATCTCGTGTCCACCTTGTGTCCAGCTGCGCCAATCGCCGCCCCAGTGGGATACGGTTTGCTTCGTGAGCGCTATGGAGATCCACCTCTTCTTTGTCGGAATCCCGTTATTGCTGGTGGTCGTGCTGGCGGTGCCGATCTGGTCCCGCAAGGGACCCCACCCGGCGACCTACACTCTCTCGGAGCAGTGGACACATCCGCCGATCCTCTGGGCCGCCACCGACGAAGTGGTCGGTGACTCCCACGGCGGGCACGGTGGGCATGACGCGGCAGAGTTCACAGTTGGAGGTGGCGCCAGTGGCACATGGTGAGGTTGCGACGATCGAGCACCCCGAGCTTCCTAAAGGCTCAGTGCTGACCACCAGCGGACGGATCTCCGCGGTTACCGAGCCCGGGGAACTGTCCGTGCACTACCCGTTCCCGATCAACGACCTCGTGGCCCTGGACGACGCGCTGACCTACAGCTCACGAGCGTCGAAGGCGCGGTTCGCGATCTACCTCGGCGACTTGGGCAGCGACACTGCGGTACGCGCTCGCGAAATCCTGGCCAAGGTGCCGACGCCGGACAATGCCGTGCTGATCGCGGTCTCGCCCAACCAGTGCGCCATCGAGGTCGTCTATGGTTCGCAGGTCCGCGGTCGCGGCGCCGAATCGGCCGCTCCCCTGGGGGTAGCCGCAGCTGCCTCCGCGTTCGAGCAGGGCGACCTGGTCGACGGGCTGGTCAGCGCGATCCGCGTACTCAGCGCAGGAATTTCCCCCGGCTAGCCGGACCCGCTGCCGCTCGCCGCGCCGGCTAGGCGACAGCGTCGAACTTTCGGGCGCGCAGCGAGCGCTTCACCGCCGCCTGGCCTTCGAGCACCAGCCGGCGCAATGCCGGCGGGACCTCCGAGTCCGGGGCGGCCAGGAAATCATCGGCGGCGGCGATGCCCTCCTCGCTGATGTTCCAGTGAGGGTAGAGGCCGATCACCACCGTTTGTGCGACTTCGCTGGACCGGCGTGCCCACACCCCGGGAATCGCATCGAAGTAGCGTGCCGTGAGCGGCTGGAGCAGGGCTCCCTGTCCCGGGGAGGCAATGCCCGCGATGATCGCACGGCTGGTGGCATTGGCGAGGGTGTCGTCCTCGACGACCGTGGTAAACGAGCGGTCCTTGACCTCGAATTGCGGGCGCGCTGCGCGGGCTTGAGCGGCGTGGCGCTTGCCAGTCGCCGTCGGGTCGCGTTCGGCCTCAGCGTCGATCGTCGGTGTCTGTTGCTCGTCAGAGTCGATAGCGCCCGCTCGCGCCAAGGCGGTCACGATCCGCCAGCGCAGGTCGGTGTCGACGTCCAGGCCCGTCATCCCCAGCTCCGTGGGGTCACTGTCGAGCAGCGCAGCCAGCGTCTGCACGTGCCGCGGCGACAGCACCGACGAACACAACGCGTTGATGAACGCGAGTTGATGATCCGACCCCGACGCCGCGGCGCGCGCCAATTCCCACAGCCGGTCGGCGAATTGCGGCCAGCCGTACTCGTGGGCCCAATCCGGTTCCGCATAGGATCCCAGTGCGGTTTGCGCCTGCAGCAGCAGCCGCTGTGTCACCCCAACCTCCGTCTCGGCGTGCACGCCGTCGGAAACGAGTGAGACGAAATCGCGGGCGCGCAATTCGGCTTCGCGGGTCATCTCCCAGGCCGCCGACCACACCAGGGTGCGCGGCAGCGGCTCGGCGATGTCGGCGATGCGTCTCATCGCCGTCTGCAGCGACTCGGTATCCAACCGCAATGAACAGTAGGTGAGGTCATCGTCGTTGACCAGAATCAGTTTTCCCCGCGAAACCCCAATCATCGCAGGAACTTCCGTGACTGCGCCCGCGACGTCGATCTCTTCCCGATGGATGCGTACCAGCTTGCCCGACCCGTCGTCGTCATAGATGCCGATCGCCAGCCGATGCACCCGGGTCTCACCGGCACCGGGCGCGGCGCCGCTCTGCTGTACCGCGAACCGGGTGAACCGGCCGTCGGCGTCGACATCGAAGTCTGGTTGCAATGTGTTGAGACCGGTTGTTTTCAGCCACTGTCGCCCCCATGTCGACAAGTCGCGGCCCGAAGCGGTCTCCAGTGCCGTCAGCAGATCGTCGAATGTGGCGTTGCCATATGCGTGGGTGCGGAAGTAGTCGCGCAGCCCGGCGAGGAAGTGGTCCAGCCCGACGTACGCGACGAGTTGCTTGAGCACCGAAGCGCCCTTCGCATAGGTGATGCCGTCGAAGTTCACTTCGACCGCGGCCAGGTCCGGGATTTCGGCAGCGATCGGGTGCGTGGAAGGCAACTGATCCTGCCGGTAAGCCCACGACTTTTCTACGTTTGCGAATGTTGTCCAGGCCTCGGTGAATTCGGTGGCCTCGCTCTGGCACAGCACCGACGCGAAGGTGGCGAAGGACTCGTTCAGCCACAGATCGTCCCACCAGGTCATGGTGACCAGGTCGCCGAACCACATGTGCGCCATCTCGTGCAGCACCGTCTCGGCCCGCCGTTCGTACGATGCCCGAGTGACCTTGCTGCGGAACACGTAGTCCTCCAGGAAAGTCACCGCACCGGCGTTTTCCATTGCGCCGGCGTTGAATTCGGGAACAAAGAGCTGGTCGTATTTGCCGAATGCGTAAGGCACGCCAAAGTGCTTGTGGTAGAAGCCGAATCCCTGTTTGGTTTGGGTGAACAATCGCTCGGCGTCCATGTGTTCGGCCAGCGAGGTCCGGCAGTAGATACCCAGCGGAATTTCCCCGTATTCGTCGCGGTAGGTGTCGTCCCACGCGGCATACGGTCCGGCGATCAGGGCCACCAGGTAGGTGCTCATCCGCACAGTGGTGGCAAAGGTATGTACCGTACCCGCGCCGGTCTGCGCGACGTTGGTGGCCGCGCCGTTGGTGATGACCTTCCAGTGCCGGGGAGCGGTGACCCGCATGTCGAAAGTGGCCTTGAGGTCGGGCTGATCGAAACAGGCGAACATGCGTTTGGCGTCGGCGGTCTCGAATTGCGAGTACAGGTAGGTCTCCCCGTCCACCGGGTCGACGAAGCGATGCAGGCCCTCGCCGGTGTTGGAGTAGCGGCAGTCGGCGTCGACGATCACAACATTGCGGTTGGCCAGCCCGCGCAGCGGGATCCCGGTCGATTCGTCGTAGGCAGAGACGTCCAATTCCCGGCCGTTGAGGGTAGCGCTGCGCACCGTCTCGGCGGCAATGTCGATGACCGTGTCAGCGCCGGCCAGCGCGTCGAAGACGACGGTGGTAGTGGACCGGAAGGTGTGTTCGCCCGGCGCGCCGCTGGCATCGGGGCCAGCGGTGACATCGAGGTTGATCTGGTAGCTGCCGACGGTGACCAGCGCGGCGCGTTCGACAGCCTGGTCCCGAGTGAGGTTAGGAAGGGCCACGGATTCCAACATAACGGCAGGAGCGCGGCGCCCGTGTCAGGCGGTGGGTTGGTCCGCGAGCTCCGAATGGTTCGTCACAGCCGGACGCCGCAACTCGACAGCGTTCGACGGGAACAGTCTGGCTGCGGCGGTGGTTGTGGTGAGCGGACGCCGCTGTTTCACGTACGAGAGGACCACACAATGCCCGAGAAGGCCCCCGAGAAGTCTTTGCAGAAGTCGCAAGCCGATTTCTGGTTCGATCCGCTGTGTCCGTGGTGCTGGATTACGTCGCGCTGGATCCTTGAGGTGGAGAAGGTCCGCGACATTCAGGTGAACTTCCACGTCATGAGCCTGGCGGTGCTCAACGAAGGCCGGGAAGGGCTCTCCGAACAGTATCGCGAGCTCATGGGCAAGGCTTGGGGGCCCGTACGGGTGGCAATCGCCGCCGAGCAGGCTCATGGCGCTGGTGTCTTGGACCGGTTGTACACGGCGATGGGCACGCGGATTCACAACCAGGGGAACAAGGACCTCGACGATGTCATCGCGGCCTCTCTCGCCGAAGCAGGTCTGCCCGCCGAACTGGCCGAGGCCGCTAGCACAGATGCCTACGACGACGCCCTCCGCAAGAGTCACCACGCGGGGATGGACGCGGTGGGCGACGACGTCGGCACACCGACGATCCACGTCAACGGTGTGGCGTTCTTCGGCCCGGTGCTGTCGAAGATCCCGCGCGGCGAGGACGCCGGCAAACTCTGGGACGCTTCGGTGACCTTTGCGGCGTATCCGCACTTCTTTGAGCTCAAGCGGACCCGGACCGAACCGCCCCAATACGACTAGCCAGACGCGCCGGGCTAGTTCGGCCACCCCGGGCGCCTACCCCACGCGGATAGGGCGATGGTGTCGGATTCTTTGTCGTGCAGAATGTCCGGCATGCGCGTCTACTTGGGTGCCGACCATGCCGGATTCGAACTTAAGCAGCAGATCGTCGATCACCTGAAGAAGTCCGGACACGAGCCAATTGACTGTGGCGCTTTCAGCTACGACGGCGACGATGACTACCCACCGTTTTGCATCGCCGCTGCGGCACGTACGGTGGCCGACCCGGGCAGCCTGGGGATCGTGCTGGGCGGATCCGGCAACGGCGAGCAGATAGCCGCCAACAAGGTCCCTGGCGCCCGTTGCGCCCTGGCGTGGAGCGTCGAGACCGCGAGCCTGGCCCGTGAGCACAACAATGCCCAGCTGATCGGCATCGGCGGGCGTATGCATACCGTTGCCGAGGCACTGGCCATCGTCGATGCCTTCGTTTCCACGCCATGGTCTCAGGCGCCACGGCACCAACGGCGCATCGACATTCTCACCGAATACGAACGGACCCACGAGGCGCCGCCGGTACCTGGCACCAGCTCTTGAGGCGACAAGCAGGACCACAGTTCAGGACCACAATTCAGGAGTAGCCCGTGCCCGAAGGGCATACCCTGCATCGGCTGGCTCGCCTGCACCGGCGTCGGTTTGCCGGTGCGCCAGTCGCAGTGTCGAGCCCACAGGGCCGGTTCGCCGATTCCGCCGCCGTCGTGGACGGCGGGGTGTTGCGGCGCGCTAGCGCTTGGGGCAAGCATCTTTTTCATCACTACGGCGATGGCGCGGTTGGGGGTCGGGTAGTTCATGTGCATCTCGGGCTCTACGGCACCTTCACCGAATGGGCGCGCCCGACCGATGCGCACCTTCCCGAACCCGTCGGGCAGGTGCGGATGCGGATGGTCGGCGCCGACTACGGCGCGGACCTGCGGGGCCCGACGGTGTGCGAGCTGATCGACGAAAGTCAAGTCGTCGATGTGGTTGCCCGACTCGGACCCGACCCGTTGCGCACGGATGCCGATGCTTCGCGAGCTTGGATGCGGATCGCAAAGTCCCGCAGGCCTATTGGCGCTCTCCTGATGGACCAGACGGTGATAGCCGGTGTTGGGAATGTGTATCGCAGCGAGTTGCTGTTTCGCCACGGGATTGACCCCTACCGGACTGGTCGCGGGGTCGTCGAGGCCGAGTTCGCCGCGGCGTGGGCCGATCTGGTAGCGCTGATGAAGATTGGCCTACGGCGCGGCAAGATCGTGGTGGTCCGCCCGGAGCATGACCATGGCCCGCCGTCCTACCTGCCCGGGCGGCCTCGCACCTACGTCTACCGCCGCGCGGGTGAACCCTGCCGAGTGTGTGCGGGCGCGATCCGCACGTCCGTGCTTGAGGGCCGCAATGTCTTCTGGTGCCCGGCCTGCCAAACGTGACGAGGTAGTCAGGTGGGGCTTATTCCGAGTGCGGTGTAGACCTCGTTGGACAGGGCGACGCTGCGGGGGTCGGCGTTGGCTTTGGTGGCATCGAAACGGTTCATCACATACGCGTAGCCGATGCGGTGCTCCAGGTCGACGAACCCGAACGAGCCGCCCAGTCCGCCGTGGCCGAAAATCCGCGGGTTGGGTCCGTTGACCCCGCGCTGGTTGAGCATGTAGCCCAGACCCCAGCCATGGTCGGCGACCCGCTTGCCGAGCACCAGATCGACGTCGAAACCACCTTGGGAGACCCGGACCAGGTCCATGTGCTCCCGGCTGAGCAGTTTCTCCTGGGAGAGCGCGTTGTAGAACGTCGCCAGCCCTAGTGCCGACACCTGCCCGTTGGTTCCGGGGAACTCCAGTTGGCGCCACAGTTGCAGGTCGTTGGAGCCGAGTTCGTCGTCGGGGGCGAACCCCATCGACACCGACAGGCCGGCCTTGGGGTGCTCCGCGAGGCTGGTCGGGTAGCCGGGGGCTTGCACGTCGTCGAGCAGGTCTCGCGCATGCGGTTTGTTGATCCGGTCGGCGCAGCGGCGTTGCTCGGTGGGAGATACCCCGATGTGGACGTCGGCGCCCAGCGGTTCCGCGATCTCGGTACGCAGGTATTGGCCGACCGAGCGCCCCGTAACTCGCCGGAACACTTCGCCGAGGATGAATCCGAAGGTGGTCATGTGGTAGCCCTGCGCCGTGCCCGGCTCCCACCAGGGTTCCGCGGCGGCCAGTTGCTCGCACACGAATTCCCAGTCGGCGACCTTCTCCCAGGTCATCCGGTTGCGCGGCCCAATTGCGCCGGACCGGTGGCTCATCACCATCGCCAGCGTGATGGCTTCCTTGCCGGCTTGCCCGAATTCGGGCCAGTACCGGGCCACCGGTTGGTGCAGATCAAGTTCGCCGCGGTCGGCCAGCTGGTGAACGCACGTGGCTGTGAGGGCCTTGGTGCCGGACAGCACGGTGGCCAGAGTGTCCTGGCGCCACGGGCGGGTGCCGGCGCTATCGGCGCAGCCGCCCCAAAGATTGACGACGAGATCTCCGTCCACCCACACGGCGACCGCTGCGCCGACCTCGTTACGCTGGACAAAGTTGCGTTCGAACGCGTCGCGCACCTTAGCGAAGTCCGGCGCGCACGTGCCGCTGATGTCAAAGTCACTCATGGGTGGCTCATGGTGCCTTTCTGTGCGGCAGATGCATGCTCCGAGCGGGCGACGGGAATCGAACCCGCGTCGCTAGTTTGGAAGACTAGGGCTCTACCATTGAGCTACGCCCGCGTGTACTAGTCGAGCGAGACTGTACGTGCCAGCGGACGTCAAATCTAATCGGATCCGTCTTGAGACCTTCTCGTGAGGAATGCCCGAGGCGCGACGCTATGCCTTGGCGGCCTACATCCAATCGCGTGTTCATTCCCGTGTTCGCGTTTGGTTGCGACGTTGGCTGGACGAGCTCCATGATGTCGCGGCGTGTGGATGCCGGTGTTGAGAGCACGATGGCCGTCGCTACTGTGGCATAGATCACAGATTGTTGCGTTGGTGCATCCCGGAGCGTGGCCAATGTCCTCGCTGCTGGTCCATTCGGCGTTATTGGCGGGAGCGGCGGTGCGTCTGGAAAGACCTCCGGCCTGTTCTGCGCCTCGACGACACGGAACAGCCGACGCTTTCGACCCGGTCGAAGAGACCAAGGGCTTACTACGAGGTCGTTGCGGGGCTGTTGCCGCCGGGCCGTAGGATCGCGAGGTCAGCGCGGGGTGTAGCGCAGCTTGGTAGCGCATCCGCTTTGGGAGCGGAAGGCCGCAGGTTCAAATCCTGTCACCCCGACCAGCCGACCGCCAGAACGACACCGAGGAGCACACCCGTGAAGAGCATTGTCGAGCAGCTGAGCCCCACCCGGGTTCGTATCAATGTGGAGGTGCCTTTCGACGAGCTGGAGCCTGATTTTCGTCGGGCCTACAAGGAGCTGGCCAAACGGGTGCGCCTGCCAGGCTTCCGGCCGGGGAAGGCGCCGGCCAAGTTGCTCGAAGCGCGTTTCGGCCGGGAAATGATGCTCGACCAGGTCGTCAACGACGCGCTGCCCGCCCGGTACGGGCAGGCGGTGGCCGAATCGGAAATCCAACCGATCGGCCGCCCCGATATCGACGTCACCAAGAAAGAATATGGTGAGGACCTCGCTTTCACGGTCGAGGTTGACGTCCGCCCCACGCTCGCGCTTCCGGATCTGAGCGCGCTGCAGGTGTCGGTGGACGCAATCGAGGTCACCGACGAGGAGGTCGACGCCGAGCTTGAGGCGCTCCGTGCTCGGTTCGGCACGCTGACCGCGGTAGACCGGCCGGTAGGTGCGGGCGACTTCGTCTCCATCGACCTGTCCGCCACGGTCGACGGAGAGGAGGTGCCGAACGCTGCGGCTGAGGGCCTCTCCCATGAGGTCGGCTCCGGCCGGCTCATCGCCGGACTCGACGACGCACTCCTCGGATTGTCCGTGGAGGAGTCGCGGGTTTTCGGTGCGAAGCTGGCGGCTGGCGAGCACGCGGGGCAGGAAGCGGAGGTCACCGTTACGGTCAAGTCGGTCAAAGAGCGCGAACTGCCGGAGGCCGACGACGAATTCGCGCAGTTGGCGAGTGAGTTCGACACTATCGACGAGTTGCGGGCAAACCTCAGCGACCAGGTGCGCCAGACCAAGCGCGCTCAGCAGGCCGAAGCCGTGCGCAATGCCACGGTGGACGCGCTGCTCGACCGAGTCGAGGTGCCCGTTCCGCAGTCATACGTTCAGGCTCAAGTCGACAGTGTGATGCACAGCGCGCTCAGCGGTCTCGACCACGACGAAGCCCGATTCAACGAGCTGCTTTCCGAGCAAGGTTCGTCGCGCGAGGCGTTCGACGTCGAGGCGCGCAGCGCTTCAGAAAAGGATGTCAAGAGGCAGCTGTTGCTGGATGCTTTGGCCGATGACCTTGAGGTCCAGGTAGGCCAGGATGATCTGACTGAACGTCTGATGACGACGTCGCAGCAGTACGGTGTGGAGCCTCAGCAGCTCTTTTCCTACCTCCAGGAGAACAATCAGCTGCCGACCATGTTCGCTGACGTGCGGCGCGAGCTGGCGGTTAAGGCGGTGGCGGACGCGGCCACGATCACCGATACGAACGGTGACACCATTGATACCAGTGAGCTCTTCGGCAAACGCCAGTCTCCCGAGGGCCAGTCGGCCGACGAGGCCGAGCCGGCAGGCGAGGCTGAGGAGGCCGACCATTCAGGTCCCGCGGCCGACGAGGCCGAGCCGGCAGGCGAGGCTGAGGAGGCCGACCATTCAGGTCCCGTGGCCGACGAGGCCGAGCCGGCAGGCGAGGCTGAGGAGGCCGACCATTCAGGTCCCGTGGCCGACGAGGCCGAGCCGGCAGGCGAGGCTGAGGAGGCCGACCATTCAGGTTCCGTGGCCGACGAGGCCGAGCCGGCAGGCGAGGTTGAGGAGGCCGAGCCGGCGCGGGAGGAGCCCTCGCCGGCCGCATCCGACGACGCGACAACATGACGCTGTGAGCGAACGCGGCGATTTCAGCGGTCCGCGACCGCGAAACAGCCCGGGCGTTTGGCTAGTGTCGGTGGATATGGAAACTCGAGAAAGCAGGTAACCCAGTCGTGACTGACATGCGTTCGACCTCGCAGGGTTTGAGTCTCACGGACTCGGTCTATGAGCGCTTGCTCTCCGAGCGCATCATATTCCTGGGCTCGGAGGTCAATGACGAGATTGCCAACCGGCTGTGTGCACAGATTCTGCTGCTTGCCGCCGAAGACGCCGGCAAGGATATCTCCCTGTACATCAACTCTCCGGGTGGATCGATCAGCGCCGGCATGGCGATCTACGACACCATGGTGCTGGCGCCCTGTGACATCGCCACCTACGCGATGGGCATGGCGGCCTCGATGGGTGAGTTCCTGTTGGCGGCGGGTACCAAAGGCAAGCGCTATGCGCTGCCACACGCTCGCATTCTGATGCATCAGCCGCTGGGCGGGGTGACGGGCAGCGCAGCCGACATCGCCATCCAGGCGGAGCAGTTCACGGTCATCAAGAAAGAGATGTTCCGGCTCAACGCCGAATTCACCGGCCAACCGATCGAGCGCATTGAGGCGGATTCGGATCGTGACCGATGGTTCACCGCTGCCGAAGCCCTGGAATACGGTTTTGTCGACCACATCATCACCCGCGCCCACGTCAACGGAGAAGTGCAGTGAGTACTCAGAACCCTCAGATCCAGCCTCAGGCGCGGTACATCCTGCCGTCGTTCATCGAACACTCCAGCTTTGGAGTCAAGGAATCCAATCCGTACAACAAGCTGTTCGAGGAGCGCATCATCTTCTTGGGTGTCCAGGTCGATGACGCTTCGGCCAACGACATCATGGCGCAGCTGCTGGTGCTGGAGTCGCTAGACCCCGACCGCGACATCACGATGTACATCAACTCGCCGGGTGGCGGGTTCACCTCGCTGATGGCGATCTACGACACCATGCAATACGTGCGGGCCGACATCCAGACCGTGTGCCTGGGACAGGCCGCCTCGGCGGCGGCGGTGTTGCTGGCCGCCGGAACACCGGGTAAGCGGATGGCGCTGCCCAATGCGCGTGTGCTGATACATCAGCCATCGCTCTCGGGCGTCATCCAGGGCCAGTTCTCCGATTTGGAGATCCAGGCCGCCGAGATCGAGCGGATGCGCACCCTGATGGAGTCGACGTTGGCCCGCCACACCGGCAAGGACGCCGAGGTAATCCGCAAGGACACCGACCGCGACAAGATCCTCACCGCCGAAGAAGCCAAGGACTACGGGATCATCGACACCGTCCTGGAGTACCGCAAACTGTCTGCCCAGCCGGCCTGAAGCCCCAGCAGCGACCCCTGTGGGGGCTAGGCGGCGAGTTCGTGGCCGCCGCGGGGGAACCGCCGCCAACCGAGGACGAATGCGCCTGCCAGCATCCCCCCCGCGATGGCCAAGGCGAGCCGGATGCCGCGCATGAAATCTTCGTCGGCGGCGATCACAATTTCGCTCTCTTGCGCGGCTGTTATTCGGTGCCGAGGCCCGATGAATGCCGCATGCGCATGCGGATTGGCGCTGTCAACTATCGTGTCGACGACTATTTCGCGGACGACGGGATCGGGGATTTCGTCGGCCATGTTGCCTGGCAGCGCGGTCGTGAGCCATGCGGCCACGATGGTGCCGAGGAGGGCAACGCCAAAGATTCCGCCCATCGACCGCTGCAGGTTGAGCATTCCGGCGGCCATGCCGGCTCGATGATCGTCAACTTTGGTCATGCCAAGATGCAACAGTGGCGTAGCGCAGCCCCCAGCGCCGGCGCCGAATACTGTCAGCCCAAGCAGCGCCACCGCGGGCGCGTGGCCCATCGCGGTGGCAAATAGCGTCAACCCGACGAGCATCGCCGCCAGACACGCCAACACCGGGCGTCGGGGACCCCATGTATTGACGGCCCGGCCCGCTAGCAGACTCGCCACCCCGAATCCCGCGGGGACCGGCAGCATCATCAATCCCGCGTGCATCGGAGATAAGTCGCGCACATTCTGAAAGTGCTGGGTGATCACCATCAAAGTCCCGAAAAAGCACGACATCACCACGAAGTAGACGATCAGTACCGATCGATACGTCGGCTCGGCGAACAAGTGAAGATCGACAAGTGGGAAAGCGGCGCGGCGTTCGTGTCGAACAAACAGCCACAACAGCACCGCAGCTAGCAGCAGCAGCGACATCACCCACACGGCGGATTCCCGCTCGAACCGGGGGGCCTCGATGATGGTGTATGCGATCACCGCGATGCCGGGTATGAAAGTCAGCTGGCCCACCCAGTCGAGTTGGGTTGGCTCAGGATCCTGGGACTCGTCGACACCGAGCACCGTCAGCACCCACACGATCACGCCGAGCGGAACGTTCACCATGAATACACTGCGCCAACCGAGCGTCTCGACCATCAGCCCGCCCAGAGCGGGGGCACACGCCGCACCAACCATGCCGATGGCCATCCAGTCGGCTATCGCGCGCGCTTTCATGCGCGGATCGGGAAAAGTGTGGCTTAGTAAAGCAAGCGACAGCACTGAGATAAACGCCGCTCCCAAACCCTGGACCACTCGCGCGGCCGTGAAGATTGCGAGGGTAACGGGCAGCACGCAGACCACAGAGCTGGCGACGAAGAGCGTGACTCCGAAGAAGAATCCGCGCCTGCGCCCATAGCGATCGCCCAGCAAGGCGCAGCTCATCAATATCGCCGCCATCCCCAGGCTGTAGCCTGCGACCGCCCACTGAAGTCCTTGCTCGCCGGTGTGGAACACCTTTTGGATGCTGGGCAGCGCGACGTTGACGATGTTGACATCGACGAACACCATGAAGATCCCGAGCCCCATCGCCACCACCGTCAGCCGTTGGCGCGGTGTCATGGCGGTTCGCGAGTCGTCGCGTACCGCGGTAGTCGCACCCCGGTCTTCGCGGTCGGTGAGGGGTAGCGAGTTCTTGTTGTCGGCGACCTCAGCCATATTTGATATTCTCCGATCTCAATTCCGCACTCAATTCCGAGCTCAATTCCAAGCTCAGGTCTTGCTCTCACAGGTGCTAACCCTAGGTAAATCTGCGACGGGGCAATAGAGCGATTTAGGACAGGTTTTTCTTGATGCCGGATCTTTGATTCCGGCGCTCGCGGCGGCGCAGGGAAAGCGCCGGGAAATGATGGACAGGTACCGATCGCGCCGGGCCACGAATTATCAGCTTTCAGGCGGCGCAGTGGCGAGTGCTCGTCCGATCTCTGCGATATCGGCTGGCCGTACGCGGCAGCATCCGCCGACGATGCGCGCGCCCGCAGCGACCCACTCCCGGGCAAGCTGCGCGGACGATCCAGAGAACAGCCGTGGACCCACCCACCGGCGATCCCGGTCGTCCCAATGCTCGCCGCTGTTCGGGTAGACGATCACCGGTTTGGTTATTCGGGCCAGGGAGATGGCCGGCAGCACGGCCTCGGGCGCGCAGCAGTTGACGCCGACGGCGAGGATCTCGGGGATCCCCACGGCCACCGCGAACGCGTCGGTGAGCGGTTGCCCGGCGCGGGTCCGGGTCCCGTCGATCGTGTAGCTGAGCCAGGCCGGCACGCCGAGTTCGTGCACCAGGCTCACGAGGGCTTCGGCTTCGTCGACATCGGGGATGGTTTCCAGCGCTAGCACGTCGGCGCCTGCGCCGGCCAGGACCTCCAACCGCGGTCGGTGCCACCGTTGTAAGGCCGCGCTGCTGAGTCCGTAGCGGCCGCGATATTCGGACCCATCGGCGAGAGCGGCGCCATACGGCCCGATCGAGGCGGCCACCGACAGATCGCCTACCGGGGAATCGACCATCTCTCGCGCGATGTCGCGGGCACGTACCGCGAGTTCCACGCTGCGACGTAGCAGCGTGGCGGCATCGTCGCGACCAATCCCGCGTGCAGCGAAGCCCTCGAACGAAGCCTGGTAGCTGGCGGTCGTGGCGATCGTGGCACCGGCGCGAAAGTACGCGGTATGCACGGCGGTGATCTCGTGTGGTGCGTCGGTCAGCAGCCGGGCCGACCACAACGGGTCGGACAGGTCGTGCCCGCGTGCCTCGAGCTCGGTTGCCAGACCGCCATCGCTGATCAGCACGGAATCGCTGACCAATCCCACAAGAGCACTGTAGGGTTGTCGCTGGGGGCCTGGTAGCCATCGGTCCGCCAGCTGGCGCGCCTCGGACGCATAACGACCGCGACACGCCAAAGACACGGATTGCGCGTCTCCACCGGAGAAGGGGGCCGGCGGACGATATGTTGCAGTCAGACGAGAGGCGTGAATGCCCCGAAATAACTAGGACGCTATTCGGCGCTAACGGTCGCGACAGGCCGTAGCGAGCGGGTAGCGTCGGGGCAGACATGCGGCACACCACGACGAACGGCGAACAGGAAGTAGGCCGAAAGCATCATGGCGCGCATCGGAGACGGCGGTGACCTGCTGAAGTGCTCGTTCTGCGGGAAGAGCCAAAAGCAGGTGAAGAAACTCATTGCGGGTCCCGGTGTCTACATCTGCGATGAGTGCATCGATCTGTGCAACGAGATCATCGAAGAGGAACTCGCCGACGCCGACGATGTGAAACTTGATGAACTGCCAAAACCGGTCGAGATCCGGGAATTCCTGGAGAGCTACGTCATCGGACAGGACACCGCCAAGCGGACGCTGGCCGTCGCGGTCTACAACCACTACAAGCGCATCCAGGCGGGCGAGAAGACCCGCGACACCAGGTGCGAGCCCGTTGAGTTGACCAAGTCCAACATCTTGATGCTCGGGCCTACCGGGTGCGGCAAGACCTACCTGGCCCAGACGCTGGCCAAGATGCTCAATGTGCCCTTTGCCATCGCCGACGCCACCGCGCTCACCGAGGCCGGCTACGTTGGCGAGGACGTCGAGAACATCCTGCTCAAGCTCATCCAGGCC
This sequence comes from Mycobacterium spongiae, assembly GCF_018278905.1. Classification (NCBI taxonomy): domain Bacteria; kingdom Bacillati; phylum Actinomycetota; class Actinomycetes; order Mycobacteriales; family Mycobacteriaceae; genus Mycobacterium; species Mycobacterium spongiae. The sequence goes on along the minus strand of NZ_CP046600.1, from coordinate 3,838,076 downwards.
GCTGACTACGACGTCAAGCGCGCGGAGACAGGCATCATCTACATCGATGAGGTCGACAAGATCGCGCGCAAGAGCGAGAACCCGTCGATCACCCGCGATGTTTCCGGTGAGGGCGTTCAGCAGGCGCTGCTGAAAATCCTGGAGGGCACCCAGGCTTCGGTTCCCCCGCAGGGCGGCCGCAAGCACCCGCATCAAGAGTTCATCCAAATCGACACCACCAACGTGTTGTTCATCGTCGCGGGTGCGTTCGCCGGGTTGGAGAAGATCATCTACGAGCGCGTCGGCAAGCGGGGCTTGGGCTTCGGCGCCGAGGTGCGTTCCAAGACCGAGATCGACACCACCGACCACTTCGCCGAAGTGATGCCGGAGGATCTCATCAAGTTCGGTTTGATCCCGGAATTCATTGGCCGGCTACCGGTGGTTGCCTCGGTGACCAACCTCGACAAGGAGTCGCTGGTCAAGATTCTGTCGGAGCCAAAGAACGCCCTGGTCAAGCAGTACACCCGGCTATTTGAAATGGACGGGGTCGAGCTGGAGTTCAGCGACGACGCACTCGAAGCGATTGCCGACCAAGCGATTCACCGCGGCACGGGCGCGCGCGGCCTACGGGCGATCATGGAAGAAGTCCTGCTGCCCGTGATGTACGACATCCCGAGTCGCGATGACGTCGCCAAAGTGGTGGTCACCAAGGAGACCGTGCAGGACAACGTGTTGCCGACGATTGTGCCGCGCAAGCCGTCGCGCTCGGAGCGCCGAGACAAGAGCGCCTAACCCGCGGTGATGCCGACCGCTTTGGGTTGCGATTCGAGCACCCGTAGCGCGTCGCCGTGTCGGCAACCTGTCTGGTGACGCCGTGAGCACCACGTCATCCGGCGCGGTCCGGGTGCCGCGGCGGGTGGTCCACGCCCTGGACCTGGTGAACTTCTCGTTGGCCGACGTTCGCGATGGGTTAGGTCCCTACCTGTCGATCTACCTGCTGGTGACCAGCAACTGGGACCAAGCCTCCATTGGATTTGTCATGGCGGTAGGCGGGATCGCGGCGATCGTGTCGCAGACGCCGATGGGCGCTTTCGTGGATCGTACGAAGGCCAAGCGAGCGCTCGTCGGCACCGGTGCGGTGATAGTCACCGCGAGCGCGTTGGCGATGCCGCTCTTTCCCGACCTGGAATCGATCTCGTTGCTGCAGATCCTCACCGGGATCGCGAGTTCGGTCTTCGCGCCCGCGTTGGCCGCGATCACATTGGGTATCGTCGGCCCGCAGTTTTTCGCCAAACGGATCGGCCGCAACGAATCGTTCAACCACGCGGGTAATGCGGCAGCGGCTGCCGCCACCGGCGGACTGGCCTACTTTTTCGGGCCGGTCGTCGTATTTTGGGTGCTCGCCGGCATGGCGGCGCTGAGTCTGGTGGCCGTGTTGCGGATCCCGTCCGATGCGATCGACCATGATGTGGCACGCGGAATGGACCACGCACCAGGGGAACCGCATCGGCAACCGTCGCGAATCTCGGTGCTGCTGCAGAACCGGAACTTGATGATTTTCGCGGCGGCGGTCGTAGCATTTCACTTCGCCAACGCGGCCATGCTGCCGCTGGTTGGCCAGGTGCTGGCGTTGCAGAACAAGCAGGAGGGTACGGCGTTGATGTCGTCCTGCATTGTCGCGGCGCAGGTCGTGATGGTGCCGGTGGCTTACGCGGTCGGGACCAAGGCCGATGTCTGGGGCCGAAAGCCGATTTTCCTGGTTGCGTTTGCTGTCTTGACTGCGCGCGGGTTCCTCTACACGCTGTCGGATAACTCCTTTTGGCTTGTCGGCGTGCAGCTGCTTGACGGAATTGGCGCTGGAATCTTCGGGGCACTGTTTCCCCTTGTCGTCCAGGATGTCACGCACGGAACCGGCCATTTCAACATCAGCCTCGGAGCGGTCACTACGGCGACGGGCATTGGGGCCGCACTATCGAATCTCGTTTCCGGCTGGGTCGTTGTCGAGGCGGGTTACAACGTTGCGTTTATGTCGCTGGGTGCCCTGGCCGGCGCGGGTTTCCTCCTCTACCTGATCGCGATGCCGGAAACCGCCCCCGGGGCGGTGGTCGCGGGGGGAACCCACGCCGGCGAGGGTCCGCCAACGCGATCGCCAGTCCCGCGTTCGGATCAGGACTCGCTGTAGTAGGGCGACCGCGTGCCGTTGTTCACGGTGCCAGCAGGTTGGGCCTGTCGACTTCGCGCCGGCCGAAGAGGTGTTTACGTCCAGTTGTAGGTGCACTCGGGGGCCAATGTGCCGGTTTGATAAGCCTGGGCGACGGCTTTCCGCTTGATCTTGCCGCTGGTGGTGGTGGGAATGCTGCCACGTTGAACGACGATGATCTCGGCCAGCTGGAGCCCTGTCGCGGCGATGACCTGCAGTCTTAGCCTCTCGGCTTCGGTCTCGTCGAGAGGAATGTCCGATTTGCTCTCCAGCACGACCACCACGCGTTCGCCGATCCCGAAACAAGCGACTTTGATCCGGTGCTGCTTGGACTCTCGGCGAACGATGCACTCGATGTCATAGGGGAACCTGTTCTCCCCATAGATGATGAACACCTCGTCTTGGCGGCCGAGTATGACCAACTCGTCATGCTCCAGGAAGCCGAGGTCGTGGGTGTCGAGGAAGCCTTCGTCGTCTAGCGCGTCCACCTTGTTGCCGTCCACGTAGGCTTTGGCCGCAACGCTGCCGCCGCGTACCTTGATCGTTCCGACCCGTTGGCCCGGTGGTGCGTCGATGCTCACCTCGTAGCCGTCCAACACACGACCGCCGGTGACCACCTCTGCGCCTGAATAGGATTCCGTGCGGAAACCGGTGTCGGGGGCCGACAACGTGACGGCGGCCGTTGACTCGGCTAGGCCGTAGGCCGAACAGAGGGCGGTGGGTTTCAGTCCAAGGTCGCTGAATCCGGCCAGGAATCTGCGCATAACCGCGGCGTTTACCGGCTCGGAAGCGATGAACAGGCGGCGCATGGCGCGCAGGTCGATGCCTGTGAGATCGGCACTGTGCCTGTTGCGGGCATTGATCAGCCACTCCAACGCGAAGTTGGGCATGAAATTGATCGTGGCTCCACAGCTGGTGAGCAGTCGCAGGAATCCCAACGGGTCATACAGGAACCGGTGTGGCGTGGTGAACATCGCGCTCGTTCCGCTGAATAGGGCAACCATAAGGCTGGCCACCAGCCCCATGTCGTGGTGCAGCGGTAGCCAGCTCGCCATGACATCATCGGGCTGCAATTCCATGCCTCGGGCCATCGCGTCCATATTGGACAGCAGGTTGCGATAGGTGACGACCACTCCGCGCGGTGCGGCGGTGCTCCCCGAGGTGTACTGGACGTAGGCGTCATCGTCGAGGGTGCACTGCGGCCAGTCGGCGGTGCCGGTGCGGGCGAGTTGTCGGGCCGCGGCGCGGCCAAACTCCTCGTCGCGAGCTTCGGCCAGGGAGGAAAATGTGCTGATCTGGCACCCGGTGGTGGTGGTATGGACTTCGTCTTGTTCGGCTGGGCGACAGATCAGCATCCGATGGTGGCTGAGCAGCGGCGTGAGCCGGCTGAGGAATTGCTCGCTGGTCTTGAGCGCCTCGCGTGCGGGGATGGGTACCGGTACAGCGCCGTGAAGCATCAGTCCGAAGAAACAGGACAGGAATTCCACATCGGTGCGGACGGTGATCAGTACGGGTTCGCCGCGCTCGACGCCACGATGGCGAAGCGCTGGGACGCGCGCCGCAGCTCGCGCGATGAGCTCGTGGTAGCTGAGGACCTGGGTGTCCTCGCCGGCGATCGTCAGCGTGCGGTCCGTGCATCCCGCTATCTGCTGCCACGCGGCCGCTGGTGAGAGCAAGGCCGCGGTCATGCCCAGAAATCTTCCAGTACCGATGGGTTGGCAAAGAACTCACTGAAGCGGGTGACACGACCGTCGGCGATGGTAAACAGGATCGCCACGCGTTCGTCGAGGACCTTGCCGTTCCGGCTGGCCGCTGACCGGTCCACGGCGATGACCTGGCCGTCCGCGTTGGTGAAGGCTTCTTCGAGTGTGACCGTCAGGGTGTCATCGCAGGCCGCTTTGGTGGCGCTCAGGCGGGCCAATACCTGGTCTCGGCCGCGGAGCACTCCGGCCAGAGCGTGCTTGCCCGGGGCGATGTGCTCCACATCGGGGGCAAAGCATCGCGCCAACTCGGATAGATCACCGCGGCTGAACGCGGCGTACGTTCTCCGGACCAGGTCGATGTTCGCGGCGTCGCTCATTGTGCCCCTTTCGCTAGTGTCTTCGGCGCATCGGTATGCGGGAACCAACGCGCGACTTTCGTGTAGACATCGCCCACGGTCTTGATGCTTTGTGCGTCGCGAAACGAAATGGCGATGTCGAATCTGTCCTCGAGCTCGGTGATCAGCTGGAACAGTTTGAGGGAATCGAAGCCCAGGTCATCAACCAGGACCTGGTTGGCGGTGATGCCGCGCTCGGTCTTCAATATTCGCTGGATGGTGGTGTTGATGATGTCGTTCATAGCGTGGCTCCTTGGGGGATCAAGTCCTCGGCCAGGTCGGCGAACACGTCCAATGCCCGGTCCAGGTCGCGTTGTTGGTGCTCAGCGATATAGCTAGTGCGGAAGCCGGACCGCTCCTCCGGTACGGCCGGGGGAGCGACCGGGTTGACGTAGACCCCCGAGCGCATGAGGCGCAGGTAGCCCGCGTGCGCGAGGGTGGGATTGCCCAAGACGACCGGCACGATCGGTGTGCCGTGGTACTCGGCCTGGTAACCCAGCCGGGCCATGCCGGTGGCTGCGTAGCTCGCGGAGGCGAGCACTCGCGTGCGGCGGTCGGGTTCGCGCAGGCTGACATGTAGTGCAGCATGCGTTGCGGCGACGGCGGCCGGCGGCAGGCTGGCAGAGAAGACGTGGCCTGCCCCGTTGTGGCGGATGTAGTCGATGACCGGCCGCTCGCCGGCGATGAACCCGCCGATGGAGGCAAAGGACTTGCTGAACGTGCCCATGACCAGATCCACGCTCGATAAGACACCCAGGGCGCCTGCTGCGCCGTTCCCGTTGGGGCCCAGCACCCCCATTGCGTGGGACTCGTCCACATACACCCGGCATCCATGCCGGGCGGCTAGCTCGGTGATGGTAGCTAGGTCAGCGATGGTGCCTTCCATGCTGAACACCGCGTCCACGACGATGATCCGGCGGCGCCCCTCGGTGCGCGTCAGCACCCGCGCCAGGTGGTCCATGTCGTTGTGGCGGTACACGGTGAAGTCGGCGCCGGACAATCTCGCGGCGTCGAACAGGCTGCGGTGGTTGAGCGCGTCTTGAATGATCATGTCGCCGGATTCGCACAGCGCACTGATTGCGGCCAGGTTGCTCTGGTAGCCGGTGGAACACACCACGGCGGCCGGTTTGCTCAAGAAGGCGGCGAGTTCTTCCTCGAGCGCTACGTGGAGGTCGAGGGTGCCGTTGAGCAGCGGCGACCCGGAGCATCCGGTGCCGTATCGCCTGGTTGCGTCGGTCGAGGCCGCTACGACCTCCGGGTGAGTAGCCAGGCCCAGATAGGAGTTGGTGCCGAGCAAGACAATCTCGCCCAACTGCGCCACGGGAATCGTGGATCGCTGCGGCCCGGTGAACTGCGGATAGAAGCCGTAAACTCCCCCGAGCTTCAGCCCGGTGTACTTGTGCTGGCGATCGATCTTGCGAAAGATATCGTGTTCGGATAACCCGTCCTGGTCCAGGCGTATGCGCTCTTCCCAGCGGCAGAATTGTTCCGACATCTCCTTCGGTAAAGATGGACGTTGGATATTATGCATCATCATTCGGGCCAGCGTTGTCGTGTGCACCGGATCCGTGCGGTGCCGCAGGAAATAGATGGTCGGTATTACTAGGGCACCGGGAATACTAAGCTTCGGGAAATAGGTCGTGACACCCATTTCCATCCGTCGTTTTCCCAGGGTAATAGCGTGGTTTAGGCTGAGCACCAGCGCCGCTCGGTACAGATTCGCCTGCCGGTAATGCTCGAAAGTAGGGTCGACGCCCCACTCGAGAACCACGTAATTCTCATCTGTGTCCCACATGTTCAAGATGAACGCCACCGGTGTGCCGTGGTAGCGGAACAAGAAAAGTTTGCTGCGCCCGCGCATGTGTCGAGAACAGGCCGCGAAAAACTCAGGGTTGAGGTCCTCGCGTTGGTAGTCCTTGGCGACTCTCATCACGTTTCGCCATAGTCGGGCCAGCACGGCTGCGTGCTCGGCATACTCGTCGAGTTCCTCGAGCTCGATGCCGAACCGTTCGTGGAATCGCAATGAATTGGCCAACTGGTTGCGTTTCTTGTGACGCATGCTGCCCAGCGCGTCGTGCAGGCAGGGCCAGGTGATGTTCGTGGTGACTCGGGAAAAGCCTAGCGCGGGAAGGAATCCGAACGGGCGCAGGATGTCGAGGTAGCGGTGATAGTGTTCTGGTTCGACGTCGCGGATCATCAGGAAATCCGATTCGTCTGCTTGCGCCAACTGGACCATCTGGTCGGCTACCACGGGCAGTACCCGCTCCAAGCTTGTGTCGGACCGCAGCGCTAGCGGGTTGCCAGTCATAGTGAGCATTCCGCACTCCAGGAAGCGAAATTTCATAAACCCCGGGAACCAGCGTTTGATCGTAGTTCGCCAGTCTGGAGTGAGTTTGCGATCCGTGGTGGCAAGATCAAAATTAACGCTATAGATATTTGCCCGCCCCAGCGCCTCCCCGTCGACCGAATCGACCATTACGTAATAGTGATTCATGTCGTTGATTCTCGACTCTTCGGCAGGGCTTAGACAGTCGTAACTCAAGCCGGTCGGCATCGGGCCGCCCGGCAGGTTCCAGCTGTCCGGAGCAAAGTCCCGTAGGCTGCGATAAACCCTCGCTCTATCGGGGCATGACTCCGCCTTCACGGTTCCATTCACAATTTTTTTGTCAACAGCCATCCCCGCCAATTCATCACCTCCGACCACCGTCGGCCAAGAGCATTTTGCACAGCGCGTTTAACCTCTTGCGGCGCTATGTACTGTGCACAATGCACATATGTCCTGGCATTGGCCCGTGTGCCACGCGAGGTCTGTTGTCGCTCATCGTCTGGACTCGTTGGTTCGAGTCGCAGTAGTACGGTCTCCCGCAGAATCGCGCGTGTTGCCCGGTGGCTGAACCGACGCGGTCATCCAGAAGGTGACGGGGTGCGCAAACCCTCCGCGCACTGTGTGCTCACAAAAGTGACCAACACCACAGTTCTTGGTGTCGTCACCGTCGCCACCCCTCTGACGTCGTCTTATCTGTGGACACAACCCGTAGAACGGGCCGGAGACGGCCCGGCACCTCGTGAAACTCTTAAAAAGCGGCCATACATCTCTTAACGAAGTGTCATAATCGGTACCGCCAGGGGGACACAAAACGACGAGAGCGGGATGCCGTCTCCGGCGACGCGTAGCCTGAAGCTGCAGTGCGGAGTGCCTGTCCCGATGACAGACGGAAGGCGAGAACGTGGATCCCAATGGCAGCGAAGCCAGGCCAGGGTCTGACACCACGGAGTCGCACGCTGAGCCCCAGCGGCAGCGCCTAGAGAATGTGGTTATCCGTTTTGCCGGCGATTCCGGCGACGGGATGCAGCTGACCGGTGATCGATTCACTTCGGAAGCAGCGCTTTTCGGAAACGACCTGGCGACCCAGCCGAACTACCCCGCCGAGATCCGTGCTCCCGCAGGCACTTTGCCCGGGGTTTCGTCCTTTCAGATTCAGATCGCCGACTACGACATCTTGACCGCCGGCGACCGGCCCGACGTGCTCGTCGCGATGAACCCGGCCGCGCTGAAGGCCAACATCGGCGATCTGCCGCTCGGCGGAATGGTGATCGCGAACTCTGACGAGTTCACCAAGCGCAACCTGACCAAGGTGGGCTACGTCACCAACCCGTTGGAGTCCGACGAGCTGGAAGAATACGTCGTCCACGCGGTCCCGATGACCACGCTGACGCTGGGGGCCGTCGAGGAGATCGGCACGTCCAAGAAAGATGGCCAGCGCGCCAAGAACATGTTCGCGCTAGGCCTGGTGTCGTGGATGTACGGGCGGCCGATCGACACTACTGAGACCTTCATCAGGGAGAAGTTCGCCCGCAAGCCCGACATCGCAGAGGCCAACGTCGTGGCGCTCAAGACGGGTTGGAACTACGGCGAGACCACTGAGGCGTTCGGCACGACCTACGAAGTACCACCGGCGACCTTGCCGCCGGGCGAGTACCGGCAGATCTCTGGGAACACTGCACTGTCCTACGGCATCGTCACGGCCGGCCAGCTGGCCGACCTCTCGGTCGTGCTGGGCAGTTATCCCATCACGCCGGCATCGGACATCCTGCACGAGTTGTCCAAGCACAAGAACTTCGACGTGATCACCTTCCAGGCTGAGGACGAGATCGGCGGGATCTGCGCCGCGGTGGGCGCCGCCTACGGCGGCGCGCTGGGAGTCACCAGCACATCGGGTCCGGGTATCTCGTTGAAGTCCGAAGCCCTTGGACTCGCCGTGATGACCGAATTGCCGTTGATCGTTATCGACGTGCAGCGGGGCGGGCCATCGACCGGTCTGCCCACGAAAACTGAGCAAGCTGACCTGCTGCAGGCACTCTACGGCCGCAATGGTGAGTCACCGCTAGCGGTGTTGGCGCCGCGGTCGCCCGCCGACTGTTTTGAAACCGCGCTGGAGGCGGTGCGCATTGCGGTCTCGTACCACACGCCGGTGATTCTGCTGTCCGACGGTGCCATCGCCAACGGCTCGGAACCCTGGCGAATCCCGGACATCAGCGCGTTGGCGCCCATCGCGCACACCTTCGCCAAGCCGGACGAGCCCTTCGAGCCATACGCCCGCGACCGGGAAACCCTTGCCCGGCAGTTCGCCGTCCCGGGTACTCCCGGTCTCGAACACCGCATCGGCGGATTGGAAGCTGCCAACGGCTCGGGCGACATCTCCTATGACCCGACGAATCACGATCTCATGGTCCGCTTGCGGCAGGCCAAGATCGACGGTATCCACGTTCCCGATCTGGAGGTCGACGATCCCACCGGGGATGCCGAACTGTTGATCGTCGGGTGGGGCAGTTCCTACGGCCCGATCGGTGAAGCATGTCGGCGTGCCCGACGCCGGGGAACCAAAGTGGCGCATGCTCATCTGCGCTACCTCAACCCGTTTCCGGCGAACCTGGGTGAAGTGCTGCGGCGTTATCCCCAGGTGGTGGCGCCGGAGATGAACTTGGGTCAGCTGGCGCTGGTGCTGCGCGGGAAGTACCTGGTTGACGTGCAATCGGTCACCAAGGTCAAGGGCGTCTCGTTCCTGGCCGACGAGATCGGGCGTTTTATCCGGGCCGCTATGGCCGGGAGGCTGGCCGAACTGGAGCAAGACAAGACGATGGTCGCCAAATTGTCGGCGGCCATGGTCGAATCGGGCGCTGACGCATGAGGCGCGCCGCGACGATGCACAACGGAGCGATGAGGAGGAACGGCACTCATGACTGACGTGACCGACGACCTCGCGGGCACAGACCTCGGTCTGACGCCTACCTTGTCAAAACACACTGGGGTGCCCACAACGGACCAACCGCAGAAGGGCAAGGATTTCGCGAGCGACCAAGAGGTGCGCTGGTGCCCGGGATGCGGCGACTACGTCATCCTCAACACTATCCGCAACTTCCTGCCCGAGCTGGGGCTGCGCCGCGAGAACATCGTGTTCATCAGCGGTATCGGCTGCTCGAGCCGGTTCCCCTATTACCTGGAGACTTACGGCTTTCACTCGATCCACGGCCGCGCGCCGGCGATCGCGACCGGTCTGGCGCTGGCCCGCGAGGATCTCTCGGTATGGGTGGTCACCGGTGACGGTGATGCCTTATCGATCGGTGGTAACCACCTGATCCACGCGCTGCGACGCAACGTCAACATCACGGTGCTGTTGTTCAACAACCGGATCTACGGGTTGACCAAAGGCCAATATTCACCGACGTCAGAGGTCGGCAAGGTCACCAAGTCCACTCCGATGGGCTCACTGGATCAACCGTTCAACCCGGTGTCGCTGGCGCTAGGAGCGGAGGCCACCTTCGTCGGGCGCGCACTGGACTCAGACCGCAATGGCCTGTCCGAGGTGCTGCGCGCCGCGGCGGCGCATCGCGGCTCGGCGCTGGTCGAAATCCTGCAGGACTGCCCGATTTTCAACGACGGCTCGTTCGATGCGCTGCGCAAGGAGGGCGCCGAGGATCGGGTGATCAACGTCCGCCACGGCGAGCCCATCATCTTCGGCTCGGGCGGCGAGTACTGCGTCGTGAAATCCGGCTTCGGCCTCGATGTGGCCAAGACGGCCGACGTGGCCGTCGAGGAGATCGTGGTGCACGACGCGCACGCCGACGACTCGGCCTACGCGTTCACCCTCTCACGGCTGTCCGACCAGAACCTCGACCACACCGTGCTTGGCATATTCCGTGACGTCAGCAGGCCGACCTACGACGACGCGGCGCGCTCACAGGTCAGCGCCGCCCAGGCATCGAATAGTTCCGACGCCGCCGCGCTGCAATCGCTGCTGCATGGGCGTGACACCTGGACCGTCGACTGACGTGGCCCAGGACATGTCGGACACGGTGCCACTGGCCGGGGTTGTCCTCGCGGGAGGTGAATCCCGGCGAATGGGCCGCGACAAAGCCACTCTGCCGTACCCAGGGGGCACCGTTACCCTGGTCGAGCACGTACTCGGCGTAGTCGGTCAGCGCTGCAATCCCGTTTTTGTGATGGCTGCTCCGGGGCAACCCTTGCCGCCACTAGAGGTTCGGGTCATCCGTGACGAGGTGCGGGGTCTGGGACCGTTGCCGGCGCTCGGCCGTGGATTACGAGCCGCAGCGCAAGCCGGCGCCGAGTTCGCCTTCGTCAGTGCCGTTGACATGCCTTCTTTGACAGTCGAATTGATCGACGACCTAGCGCAGCGCGCCGCAGTGACGAACGCCGACGTCGTGCTGCCCTGGGACGGTCGCAGCCACTACCTGGCCGCGGTGTACCGGACCGAGCTGGCGGATCGGGTTGAGGCGCTAGTCGCCGCTGGTCAGCGCAGGATGAGCGCCTTGGTGGACGCGTCGGACGCGCAACAGATAGTGATGTCAGATTCGCGCCCGCTGGCCAACGTCAACTCGATGACGGACTTGAGCGCTGTGCGCGCACTGGTGTAGTTCGCGTGCTGGCTCGGGTATCCCCGGGTTTTCCATAATCGCCAAAGAATCCGCGAATTTGATCGACCAATCGATGGTTAATCTAATTTCGTAACGATACTCGCTAATTTTCCAGGGTAGTCACGTCTTCTTCTGGCTTTATCACAGAAACGTTATATCGGATCACGGGCAGACTATTAATCTTTCCGGTTGTCGGCGCCAGGGCGCCGGGGTGTCCTCGTGTGGTGGTCGTATTCCCTTGGGGGGGAACGTATGTCGATTGGCACGCGATGCGAGGGCGGCGTCGGTAGCGTCGGGAATCCGTCATCCAACGTGCCACGACTCAGAGTCTTCCAGCAAACACCATTTCCGTAGTAGAGGCGGGCGCGGGACCGGGGGAGGGCGTCGAATCGGTGGACCAGTGCCCGTTGGCCGGGTTGGTTTCGTCCCCGCGCTAGCGGTCGAAAGGGTCCGGAAGTCAGCGGCGTTCGACGCCGTGCCTGTTGCTTCTGAACTTTGCAGGGGTTGCCGGGCAGCGGTGCGTGGTGGTGCAACGAAATGCCCTGTACGGCAGTGAAATTCGACTAGTGATCTCATCAACTTCGAGGTTCGCCCGAGGCGGCCCAGGCCCGGGTGCCGCGGGCTCGCCGCGGCTGCGCTGTGAGCTAGCTCACTGTTTCGCGCGAGCGGATAGGGGGCTGCCGATGCCGGCTTTGGCTGGTGACCTGTGGGCCAGTTCACAATATCTGCGTGATTCGGCTCACGCTAACGGTGCCTCCGCGCCGGGAGTCTCTTGGCAAAACGGTGCGATTGACCTGCAAAAACAATTCATCAATCATGCCGTGATCGGCCCGTTATAGAACCGATATAGCTGTTGGACTAGATGACTTATCCAAATCGTTATCGTACGGTCCTTTTGGCCCCAGACGGGCAACGGAAAAACTAAATCCACGGACCCGCGTGTGAGCGGAGCTGCGGACGGCATGGATTGATATGAGTGCGCCGCAGCGTCCGGGCGAAACGCCCGACGGGCAGGCCAGGCCCTCCGCTGTCGTGCCGGAACGAGACGGCACGTCTCAAGACAACCCCGAACCGACAACTCTTCCACCCACACCCGTGGGCGGGTCTTGGCGCGCGCGAACGGCGAAAGGAACAATCTTGAAGAACGTCCGTAAGACGCTCATCGTCGCGGCGATCACAGGGACGCTTGCGACGGTGCCGTCTGTCGGTGTCGCCAACGCGGACCCGGGCTTGGACCCGAACGTTCCCGCGGCGCCCGGTTCTGACGCACCAGGCCTTGACCCGAACGTGCCGCCGGCCCCGGATGCGGCGCCAGTTGGTGTTGACCCGAACCTGCCGCCGGCTCCGGATGCGGCGCCGGTCGATGTCGACCCGAACCTGCCGCCGGCTCCGGATGCGGCGCCAGTCGGTGTCGACCCGAATCTGCCGCCCGCCCCGGACGTGGCGCCGGTCGGTGTTGACCCGAACCTGCCGCCGGCACCCGAGGCTCCGCCGGTCGATGCGCCACCGGCTCCGGAACCGGCGCCCGCCGGTTTCGACCCGAACCTGCCGCCGGCACCCGAGGCTCCGCCGGTCGACGCGCCTTTAGCGCCGGCACCGATGGACATCGACCCGAATCTGCCGCCCCCACCGCCTCCGGGTATGCCCCCGGTGGATGAACCACCGGCGCCCGCACCGATCGCGTACAGCGTGAACTGGGACGCGATCGCGCAGTGCGAGTCCGGCGGAAACTGGTCGATCAATACCGGTAACGGCTACTCCGGCGGCTTGCAGTTCAGCGCGGGCACCTGGGCGGCCAACGGTGGCGCGGGCTCCGCGCACGCCGCGAGCCGTGAGGAGCAGATCCGCGTGGCCGAAAACGTGCTGCACTCGCAGGGCATCGGCGCCTGGCCGGTCTGCGGCCGCCGCGGCTGACCCAGCTCGACGCCGACACAGTGCCGGGCCTTGCTGCCCGGCACTGTGTCGTTCATCCGGTCGGCAATGTGAACGCCGCCCTGCCTGGTTGCCTCCCTGGTCAGCACGCGGACGCATCGGATGGGCCGGTTAGCCGACAAGTGGTGTGGCCCGTCGCGTCCAATGCGGAGCCGGGCCGCGATCGTGGAGGTCATTGCGCGATTCGTCACGAGCCCCCGTTCCAGCCAAAGTAGAGCAACGCTCCCGCCCACACCTGGTGTTCGACCCGGTCGTTACGGGATGCGCGCGGCCGCCAGGACGCGTTGCTTGGCAGCCGCGATCTATTGCAACAGCGATTGCCGCCATGAAACCTGCGGTCGGCTGCGACATCGCTGACCGACTCGGCAGTCCCTTAGGTACATCCCTGAGGTACATCTAGTGAATTAAGTTGGTTGTGATAGCAATCTTGCCACGTTCGCGTCCTCCATCGAACCCGATGGTGCAGGAAAGGTATTGGTGCACTTTGGTGTTGGGTCCGATCGGCGAGCCCTGCTGGATCGTCGATGCGTCAGCGACGTCGTTGAAGGTCGCGTGGGGTGTGTTGTGATCGGGACCCACCGATGACCGCGCGGGCAAGCCGATCGCCGCACTAAGTGGCCACAATCGCTGGATCCGGCGCGCGTCGGCCAGTTTGGGCGTGTGCCATCGTGGGCGCCGTTCAACGTCGTTGCTAACCGTGGTGCACTGTGCACGTCATTGCGATATGGCGCTCGGGGCGCGCTCGCAGCCGCGCACCGCGGAGGGCGTCTCTCGCTTCCGATTGACAAAACCAACCCTGGCGATTGTACTTCATTTACAGTAGTGATTTGAGTGGTAATCATCCGATTCCCTCGAAAGTCGTCTCGGATACACGGTGAGCCTCCATGTTCTCGATCGTCATTTCACGCACCTTCGCGGCGCGGCGAAGGCCAACTGTGCCGGGGCCGCCTGGACCGGCTTCGCCGCAACGGCCCCGAACAGGTCCGTGTGAAGCGTGCTGCTCATGAACCGCAGGCAGCTGCTCACCCTTATAGCCACCGGCCTCGGTCTGTTCATGATCTTCCTGGACGCGCTCATCGTTAACGTGGCGCTACCCGACATCCAGCGAAGCTTCGGCGTAGGGGAGGACGGCCTGCAGTGGGTGGTGGCCGCCTACAGCCTCGCCATGGCCGTCTGCATCATGTCAGCGGCGACGCTCGCCGACCTCCATGGCCGCCGCCGCTGGTACTTGGCAGGTGTTTCGGTATTCACGGTCGGATCCATGGCCTGCGGCTTGGCCCCCTCGATCGTGGTCCTCACTCTCGCGCGCGGCGTGCAGGGATTGGGCGCTGCGACCGTTAGTGTGACCTCCCTCGCCCTGGTCAGCGCGGCTTTTCCGGAGGCGAAGGACAAGGCGCGAGCACTAGGCATATGGACAGCCATCGCCAGCGTCGGCACGACCGCAGGCCCGACGCTCGGCGGTCTGCTGGTCGACCAGTGGGGGTGGCGCAGCATCTTCTATGTCAACGTGCCAATCGGGGTTCTCGTCCTGCTTCTGACACGCGGCGTCGTGCGAGAGTCGCGCAACGAGCGGGCGGTCCGTATCGACCTATCCGGGCAGCTGCTGTTCATCATTGGTGTGGGGACCTTGGTATACGCAATCATCGAAGGCCCCCAAATCGGATGGACGTCGCCTCGGATCCTCGCGCTTCTCGTGATGGCCGCCGTTGGCTCCGCCGTGTTCTTGTGGCACGAGCGCAGATCATCGGATCCGATGATGGACCTGAGCCTATTCCGCGACACCTCGTATGCACTGTCCATCGCCACCATCTGCACGGTGTTCTTCGCGGTCCACGGGATGCTGCTGCTCACCACGCAGTTCCTGCAGAACGTGCGTGGCCTTACCCCTAGTGCGACCGGCATTGTGATCTTCCCGTTCAGCGCGGCCGTGGTCGTGGTGTCGCCGCTGGTTGGGCAACTAGTTGGCCGGGTCGGCGTACGGGTGCTCATTCTTGTGGGGCTCTGCCTATTGATGCTTGGTTTGCTCACATTGATCGCCAGCGAGCACCGGAGCTCGGCTGTGGTCCTCGTCGGACTGGGCCTGTGCGGTACCGGTGCTGCACTGTGCCTTACGCCGATCACGACCCTCGCCATGACTAGGGTCCCCCCGGAACGCGCGGGCATGGCTTCCGGGATCATGAGCGCCCAGCGGGCCATCGGCTCGACGATTGGGTTCGCGGTCTTGGGTTCTGTCCTGGCTGGCTGGCTGTCGGTCACACTCGAATCGCACTTGGAGCTCGCGGTGCCTGATCCGGTCCAGCGGCACACCATTGCCGAGATCATCATTGACAGCGCCAACCCGCGGGCTCATGTCGGCGGCATTGTGCCGCGGCGACATATCGCGCACCGCGATCCTGTCGCGATCGCGGAGGACGATTTCATCGACGGTATCCGCGTGGCGTTACTCATCGCCACCGCGTCGCTGGGCTTGATGTTCCTGGCAGGCTGGCGGTGGTTTCCCCGTGGCCTCGGTGCCATGGTCAGCGATGCCGGGCGCAAGCCTGCAATCACGGCCGTCCTCGAGTAAGTGCCGAAACTCGTGCGTTGCCTTGTCGCGCAAGGAAGAACACGACCGCATCAATCGGCGCGAAGCTCGGTCGCCTCCTACCGCCGATTCGATAGTCGAGCTGCGCGAGATCGCGGTCATACCCCCACCATCCCAGTGCCGGGCCCGGTCATGGGACCAAAGGAACACGTACCGCTTTCGGCGCGCTCCATAACAGCGGGCTCTGCGCCGCAACTGCTTTGGGTCGCAAGTGGTTACCCGGGCCTTCCCGGTGTGCCGAACAGCTGCCCGCCGGTACCGCCGGCCCCGCCCGTCCCGTTGGGCACTCCGGTGCCGGCGGCCCCGCCCTGGCCGCCGTTGCCGATCAGCTGGGTGTCGCCGCCATCACCGCCATCGCCGCCACCGCCGCCACCGCCACTGCCGAATGGGCCGGTGCCGCCGGTGCCGCCTTGCCCACCGTCGCCACCGTTGCCACCGTTGCCGTATAGCCACCCGCCGGCCCCGCCTGCAGCTCCGGCAGCGCCGTTTCCGCCGAAGCCCCCGACACCGCCGGCGAGGGTGTCGCCGCCGGCGCCGCCTTGCCCACCGCTGCCGCCAGCCCCACCGCTGCCGATCAGCAACCCGCCGGCCCCACCGCCACCACCGGCAGCGCCAGCGCCCCCATCGCCGGCGAGGCCGTCACCGCCGGCGGGCAGGGCGGTGCCGCCTTGCCCGCCGGCGCCGCCCTGTCCGCCGGCGCCGCCGTGGCCTCCCAGCCACCCGCCGGCTCCACCGGTCCCGCCGAGAGCGCCAGCGCCGCCGTCACCGCCGGCAGCGCCGGCGCCGCCGCCGCCGTCACCGCCGTCACCGCCGTCGCCGCCGGCGCCGCCGCCGCCGCCGTGGCCTCCCAGCCACCCGCCGGCTCCACCGGCGCCCCCGGCGCCGCCGTTCCCCCCGGCCAAGCCGACGGGCGTGTCGGAGATGCCGGCGCCGCCGGTTCCACCTTGCCCGCCGGCGCCGCCGTCACCGCCGTTGCCAACCAGCCATCCGCCGGCCCCGCCGACGGCGCCGGCGCCCCCATCGCCGCCGGCGCCCCTACCGGCGGCGAAAGGGTCACTGTCGCCGCCGATACCGCCGTGCCCGCCGGCGCCGCCGTGCCCGCCGTTACCACCGTGGCCAATTAGCCATCCGCCGGCTCCGCCGGCCCCGCCGACGGCGCCGGCGCCCCCGTCGCCGCCGTTCCCCACGGCGAAGTCGCCGGAGATGCCGAAGGTGCCGCCGGTGCCGCCTTGCCCACCGGCGCCGCCGTGCCCGCCGGCGCCGCCGTTACCACCGTGGCCAATTAGCCATCCGCCGGCTCCACCGGTCCCGCCGCCGGCGCCGGCGCCCCCCTGGCCGCCGTCCCTGCCGGATTGACCGCCAATGCCGCCGGCGCCGCCGTGCCCGCCGGCGCCGCCGTGCCCGCCGCCACCACCGTCGCCAATCAGCCATCCGCCGGCTCCACCGGCCCCGCCGACAGCGCCGGCGCCCCCCGGGCCGCCGTTCGCGCCGGTTTGATCGCCAGTGCCGCCCGTGCCGCCTTGCCCGCCGTGCCCGCCGGCACCGCCGTTGCCGTACAGCCAGCCGCCGCGCCCGCCGGCCCCACCGGCGCCACCGGTGCCGCCGGGGTCGCCGGGGTTGCCGTTGGACCCGGCAAAGCCCTGTCCGCCGTGGCCGCCGTTGCCGATCAACCCGGCAGCACCGCCGTTGCCGCCGGCGGGGTTGGCGGCGTCGCCGGCCGCGCCGTTGCCCCCGTTGCCCCACAGCAGTCCGCCGTCGCCACCATTGCCTCCCGGCGTGGTCGCATTCGCGCCGTTGCCGATCAGCGGGCGCCCCAAGAACGTCTGGGTGGGCGCGTTGATCACCGCGAGCACGTCCTGCTCGACGCGCTGCAGCGAAACGTTGGCGGCCTCGGCCGCCGCATAGGCGCCCCCGTTGGTGCTCAGCGCCTCGACGAATTGGTCATGAAAAGCGGCTATCTGGGTGCTCAGCAGCTGATAGTCGCGAGCGTGGCCAGAAAATAGTGCCGCGATGGCCGCCGAGACCTCGTCAGCACCGGCGGCCAGTACCGCGGTGGTCGGGGCCGCTGCGGCGATGTTCGCCTCGGCAACTGCTGACCCGATCGCCTGCAAATCGGTGGCGGCCGAGGTCAACATCTCGGGAGTCACGCTCACATACGACATTCCAATCCCCTCATTGTGTTGGTTTCGAGCTGTGGCCAACCCGGAGAGTGTTGGTGCCGCGGCAATCCAGGTGCGTGTGTTTTCTGCACAGCCTGTTCGCGGTTTGCCGGCCGGAATGGCTCTCGGGTTGCCCGCACTGGCGGCGACTGTGGTGGTGATTGACCGATAGCGAGATGTGTGGTGCGACAAGGACAGAAGGGCTCATCGGGCGCGATATTGGGACGCGGGTCTGGAGTCCGGGTGTGGTCGGGCAGGCCTGGCGCGGTGGGTGGCCGCGGTCGCTGGGTGCGGTGTGGGTGCGCGAACCGTTGACATCGTCGACTGCGATCGCCGATCGCCAGCGGCCGGCTGCGTAGGCCCCGACGTTGCTGAATGCCACCACGACCCCCTCAAGCTAATACAGTTAATGAAGTAAACATCGACGAGGTGACTTTCGCAACTGGAGCTTCTTCGAGAAGACCGCTTGGCGTAGCAAAAGCTAAGTAGCAGTTCATTATTGGTTCGGATAGGCGGACCCGTCGGCTCCTCGATTTGTTGCGGACAACCGTTCGAGGTAGCGCAGGGTGTGTTGTCGTAGCTACCCGCCGATGGCCGCGCGGGCATGGCGATGATCGAACTGACGGGCCGCGATCGACTGGTTCGATCCCCGCGTCGGGGTGGTGATCCGGGCGCATGCCACCAGCGCGGTCACGGCCATCCACCACTCCTCCGAATGCTGTGGTACCGCCATAATGGCGAGTCGCCGTGGGCGCTGGTGAGGGTCGACCGGGGTTGGGGTTCGACTGCTGCCTCAGTGGTGTCCGCGCCGCGCCGTATGGTGCCCTGCGACGGTGACACGAAACGCGGGCGGCGCGAAAAACAAGATTTGAACAGCGCTTACGGTTGCCGGACCGGCTGCGTGCGTTGATGTGGCCGGGCGCTGCTTTCCGGTGTTCGCCTGCGCACGGGTGTAGTCGGGGCGAGCCCTCCTTGACACCGCTGTACCCGGGTTGGGAGCCTGCGTCATCGCAAGCGCGCTGCGTGCTACGGCTGCGATGTCGCGCTCGGTGCTTTTCGAGGGTCAGTCGATTGCCTGAATGGCTATCACCTGTCCGCCGCCGTGCGCCACAGCGGTCGTCTTCCGCCGCCGATCGTCAAAGGCAACCCGCAAGCCATTAACTTCATCTATAGTAGTCAACTCGCTGCGACCGCGCACTCGTTGTCCTGCACTCGCTGAGACGCTGAGGGCGCGGTTGGCGTGGGTGCCCGCACAACCGGTCTGGTCGGTACAAGAGGAAAGGTCGATGGCACATCTAGGCGCGAGCCAGAGGTCACGGTAGCGGTCGCCGCGGGCGGCATCGATGGACGCCGCGGCAATAGTGGCGCTCCGCAGGCGCCAAGCCGATCGCCTGCAGATCTGTTGCGGCCGACGTCAACATCGCCGGAACCGCGGTCACCTACGACATCTCGGCCCTCCTCAACACCTCGACACCGCAACGGTGTCCGCAAACAAACCGGCTCGGCGTTTCGCGCAACCATCACGGTCTTCAACGGCGGCGAACCTGAAATCGACCGCTGCCGAGGCGGTCATGAAGGCCGGGGCGTTGGGGGTGGTGCTGTGGCTCACGTGGAGCGGTTGGACGGCGTTCGGTGACGCCGTGCGTGCGGCGATCGCATTGGACCCCGGCGCGTAGAGCTCAAGTGTCACATCGTCATAGGACCTGATTGTCGGTTTGGCATCGGTTGGCTTCGGCGCCGCTGTTGGAGCGAAGCCGAGCATCGACGCTCCCCACGGCGGGACCATTGCAATAACCATCGGACCATCACCATCAATACTTTTGTAATTGAAGTAACTGATCTGGACGATGGTCTTGGTCATGGGCAGCAGAGGAGCCCGCTGTGCGGCCCGGTGGTACGCGGCGGCCTATCGGGAGAGTGGGTGGCCCTCGAAACGCACCGACGTGCGCGTCATTGTGAGATCGCAACCGCGACAGCGCAGCGCGGGGACCAACGACGTCGCAGCGCACCTGCGATGACGCAGGCCCAAGCCCGGTGTAGCCGTATCGGGGTGGGCACGCTGCGACCACGCCAGCAGGAAAGCAAAGATCGGAAAGAGTGCCCGGCCACGCGGTGTCAACGCATACTGGCGCTCGTCGTCTCCGCGGGTGAGCATCTCTGCGTCGGTCAGTCTCATCAGGCGTTCGCTGAGCGTGGTCGGCGAAATCTTCAGAATCGATTGGAACTCCCTGAACCGGGACACCCCGGACAGCGCCAAGCCGGTGACCAGCGCACTCCACCGGTCGCCGATGGCCTCCATGACCTCGGTGAATTGTAGGTCGGCTCGGCGTGGCTCGGGGTTGGTGCGCGTCGAACGACGGCGGCCGCTGTGTCCGGCAAATACCAGTGAACTCGAATCCAGCTCCACCTCGACATCGCGAGCCTTGACAGTGCGGTTGCAATGCCGGCACATCAGCTCGGGGGGTCCGCGGTGGCCACAGTCGAGGTGCACCAATTCTGGCTGCAAAGCACCGGCCGGCGACCACTCCCGCTGCCACCACCACACGCTGACCAGGAATTCCCATATGGCCAGGCCGAGATCGGTGAGCAGATACTCATGGTGCTCCCGACCGGCCGACGGGGGCTCGCGCACCATCAGCCCCGCCTCGACCAATGCGTTGAGCCGCGTCGTCAACACCGCCGGCGGTGCCCCCGTCCGGTCGATCCACCGACTGAACTTGCGGACGTGATCGACAAACGCCTCACGCAGGATCGCCACGGTGAGACGGTCTCCGAGCAGGTCGATCGTCTGCTCGATCGGGCTCGACAACGCTGCTGCCGCGCCGCCAGCCTTGACCACGGCCATGCTCCCCAACCTCCCACGCGCGACCGGCGCCCCTCAGCGACGGCCGACTCAAGCCTCAACCACGATAGCGATCTCTTGCACGACGCCGACGCACGCGGGCGACGCCACGCCGACGCCTCGTTCGCGCACGTGGTGCACGCGGTCGACGGCCATCGGCAGGAACGCAAGTTCATCGGCGGGTAGCTACGACAACGCGCCCCGCGCTACCTCCGACTGTTGTCTGCAAAGCATCGACGAGCCAGCTGTTTCGCCCATCGCACCCAAGGGTGAAATGCGGCAACACCTTTCCTGCCCGGCAGGGCCTGCTCGCGGAGATGTCAGTTGCCAAAGCCCCCGAGACAGTGTTTACTTCATTAACCGTATCGAATAGGGGGATTGCGGTGCCACTCAGCGACATCGTGACCGACGCCGCGGACCGCGTACGAGCGGCCACCGCGGTCGAGGATGCCAACGGTTTGTTCACCTGCGCCGAACCCGGCGACCGCGGCTACCCGTGGCGGAAAACGTAGCTAGTTGTACTCCCGCACCAACCAACTGGGAGTCGGTCGTAGCCCGAGGCCAACCCAGTGAGGGGATTGAGATGTCGTATGTGAGCGTGGCTCCCGAGATGTTGACCTCGGCCGCCACCGATTTGCAGGCGATCGGGTCAGCAGTTGCCGAGGCGAACATCGCCGCAGCGGCCCCGACCACCGCGGTACTGGCCGCCGGTGCTGACGAGGTCTCGGCGGCCATCGCGGCACTATTTTCTGGCTACGGGCGCGACTATCAGCTGCTGAGCACCCAGATAGCCGCTTTTCATGACCAATTCGTCGAGGCGCTGAGCACCAACGGGGGCGCCTATGCGGCGGCCGAGGCCGCCAACGTTTCGCTGCAGCGCGTCGAGCAGGACGTGCTCGCGGTGATCAACGCGCCCACCCAGACGTTCTTGGGGCGCCCGCTGATCGGCAACGGCGCGAATGCGACCACGCCGGGAGGCAATGGTGGCGACGGCGGACTGCTGTGGGGCAACGGGGGCAACGGCGCGGCCGGCGACGCCGCCAACCCCGCTGGCGGCAACGGCGGTGCTGCCGGGTTGATCGGCAACGGCGGCCACGGCGGGGCCGGCTTCAGCTCGTCCACGGTCGCAGCCGGTGGTGCCGGTGGGGCTGGGGGCCGCGGTGGGTTGCTGTACGGGAGCGGTGGGGCTGGCGGCCTGGGTGGCAACGCCGGGCCGAACCCCGGCAATTCGGCGGACGGCGGGGCGGGTGGCAACGGTGGTGCCGCCGGACTATTCGGGGGGATCGGTGGGGCGGGCGGCGACGGTGGGGATGGAGGCGTCAACATGGCTGATGGCGCCGGCGGCTTCGGTGGTGCCGGCGGCCATGGCGGTGCAGCCGGGCTGTTGTTCGGCGACGGTGGGGACGCGGGGAACGGCGGAATCGGCGCCAACGTAACCAACCCCGGCCAGATCGGCGGGTTCGGCGGTATTGGCGGCGACGGCGGCCGCGCCGGCTTGCTGTTCGGCAGTGGCGGGGACGGCGGTAACGGCGGGGACGCCGGCTCGTCCGTGGACGACTTCGGCGGGGCAGGCGGGTTCGGTGGATGGGGTGGGGATGCCGGGTTGTTGGGCCATGGGGGCAACGCAGGTGCCGGTGGGCATGGTGGCGATGGGGACTTCGGTGGCGACGCTGGCGCCGGTAACAACGGCGGCAACGGCGGCTGGTTGTTCGGCAACGGCGGGGCCGGTGGGGCCGGTGGCCAAGGCGGCGACGCCACCAACGAGGGCGCCGGCAGAGGTGGTGACGGTGGTCACGGAGGCAACGCCCGATTGATTGGTAATGGTGGGCCTGGTGGCCCGGGTGGTCTGGCTGGGATCGGCCCGAGTAGTAGGGGCCCCGGGCTCGCGGGCGCCGGCGGCGCTGGCGGTCTGCTGTTTGGCATGCCCGGGCCCGCCGGCTAGCCGGTGCACCATGGCGCACAGCTTGTCGGTGGCACCGTTGTTGGGTCGGTTCGCTCGCCTTCCGGATGTAGACGTAGTGGCCGGAAGTTCGGTTGTGCTGGTTGGCGAGGCTAGGTGGTGACGGTATGCGTTGCAGTGGCTCCGTGATGCGGGAGTCGGCTGTGGCTCGACGTTGTGTGAGGAGACCGTGATGTCGTTTGTGGTGGCGCAACCAGAGATGGTGATGGCGGCGGCGTCGGACTTGGCCGGTATCGGGTCAACGATCGGCGCGGCGAATGCGGCCGCCGCGGTCACGACCACAGAGTTGTCGGCGGCCGGTGCTGATGAAGTGTCAGCGGCTATCGCGGCGCTGTTTTCTGCCCACGCACAGGCGTATCAGGTGCTCGGTGCGCAGGCGGCGGCGCTTCACCAGCAGTTTGTCCAAGCCATGACCGCCGGCGCGGGGTTGTATGTCACTGCGGAGGCCGCTGCAGCTGGGTCGATGCACAGTGTGCAACAGGATCTGCTCACCGCGATCAACGCGCCCGCCCAGACGTTGACCGGCCGACCACTCATCGGCAACGGCGCCAACGGGGCCCCAGGGACTGGGGCCAACGGCGCGCCCGGTGGGTGGTTGCTCGGCGACGGTGGGGCCGGTGGGTCGGGTGCGGCGGGCCAAAACGGTGGTGCCGGTGGGGCGGCGGGGCTCATCGGCAGCGGCGGTGCTGGCGGGGCTGGCGGCAGCTCAACGCTTGGTAACGGTGGCGCCGGTGGCGCCGGTGGGGCTGGGGGCTGGTTGTTGGGCACCGGTGGGACCGGCGGCGCCGGAGGGGTCTCGACGAGTGACTTCGGGGTTGGCGGGTTCGGCGGTACCGGCGGGGCTGGTGGGCTGTTCGGGGCGGGCGGGGTCGGTGGGTCCGGCGGCAGCAGCACCTCCGCCAACTCAACCGGCGGGGCAGGCGGGGCCGGTGGGGCCGGTGGGTTGTTGGGCGGACTCGTCGGTGCCGGCGGCGGCGATGGCGGCATCGGCGGGTTCGGCGACACCCTTGGGGGTGTTGGTGGGTCCGGCGGCGACGCCGGGCTGGTCGCCGGCCCGGGCGGCGCAGGCGGGGCCGGCGGGGCCGGCGGAAGCAGCAGTTCTGGTGGCGTCGGCGGGGCCGGCGGAACCGGCGGCGAAGCCGGCGTCCTGTTCGGTCCGGGCGGGGCCGGCGGGGCGGGCGGCGCCGGCCTCGGTGGCGGTGGGCTCGGCGGTAACGGTGGGATCGGGGGCAACGCCGGACTGCTGCTGTCCAGCGGCGGTGCCGGCGGAGCCGGTGGTGCCGGTGCCGCTAGCGGCGGGGTAGGTGGGGCCGCTGGTGACGCTCTCTGGATTGGCAACGGCGGCATCGGCGGGGCTGGCGGATTCGGAACTCTCGATGGGGGTGCTGGGGGCAGCGGCGGCAGGTCCGGGCTACTGATCGGCAACGGCGGTGCCGGTGGAGCCGGCGGGCAAGGCACCACCAGCGGTGGCGGCGGCGGTGCGGGTGGCAACGGTGTGCTGATCGGCAACGGCGGCAACGGCGGCAACGGCGGCAATGGCGGCAGCGGCGGGACCGGCCCAATGCCCGGCAGCGACGGTGCCGGTGGAACCAGCGGGCTGCTGGTGGGGCTGGACGGATTCAACGCCCCAGCGAGCACCTCGCCCCTGCACACCCTGCAACAACAGGTAATCAACGCGATCAATGCTCCAATCCAGGACCTGACCGGGCGCCCGCTGATCGGCAACGGCACCCCCGGGGCAGCCGGCACGGGCGCCAACGGCACACCCGGTGGATGGTTGCTCGGCGACGGCGGGGCCGGCGGGTCAGGCATGGTGGGCCAAAACGGCGGTATCGGCGGGGCGGCTGGGCTGCTAGGCACCGGCGGGGCCGGCGGGGCCGGCACAGCAGACCCCAATATTCCCGGCGGATTGAGCCCAGCCGGCGG
Source organism: Mycobacterium spongiae (assembly GCF_018278905.1). Classification (NCBI taxonomy): domain Bacteria; kingdom Bacillati; phylum Actinomycetota; class Actinomycetes; order Mycobacteriales; family Mycobacteriaceae; genus Mycobacterium; species Mycobacterium spongiae. The sequence continues at coordinate 3,813,463 of NZ_CP046600.1, read as the reverse complement.
CGCCGGCGGGGCCGGCGGCGCCCTGTTGGGCGACGGTGGGGTCGGCGGGACCGGCGCAACCGCGGCCGACGGTGTCGGCGGAACCGGCGGGGCCGGTGGCGCCGCCGTCGGATTGTTCGGCAGTGGCGGGGGCGGCGGGATTGGCGGGACTAGCTTTGGCCCCCTATTCGGCGGAGCCGGCGGGCCAGGCGGCGCCGGCGGGATGCTCGGCGGGCTGGTCGGCGCCGGCGGCGGGGACGGTGGCACGGGCGGGACCGGGTCCGTCGGGGGCAACGGCGGTGACGGCGGTGGAAACGGCGCGTTCTTCGGCAACCTGCTCGCCGGTCCCGGCGGGTCCGGCGGAGCCGGCGGAACCGGTCTGAGCAACCTTGGCTTCGGCGGCACCGGCGGGTTGGGTGGCCTAGCCGGGCTGTTCGGCAGCGGCGGGGCCGGCGGCGCCGGCGGATTCAGCCAGGGTTTGGGCGGCGGCGGCGGGGCGGGCGGTTTCGCCGGACTGCTGTTCGGGACCGGCGGGGTCGGCGGGGCGGGCGGGGCCAGCGGGGACCTCAACAGCGAGTCAGGCGGGTTCGGCGGGTCTGGTGGCAACGGCGGCCTGTTTGGCAGCGGCGGGGCCGGCGGCGCCGGCGGAAGCAACCTCAACGGTGACGGAGGTGCCGGCGGAGCCGGCGGCGTTGGCGGGTTCTTGCTGGGCAACGGCGGAGCCGGCGGCGGCGGCGGAGCAAGCGCTACGACCGATGGCGGCAACGGCGGGACCGGCGGCAACGCCGCACTCATCGGCAACGGCGGCAACGGCGGCAACGGTGGAACCGGCACCCCCCCTGCAAACCCGGGCACCGGCGGCAACGGCGGGGTCCTGCTAGGCCAAAACGGAAGCAACGGGTTGCCCTAGCCAGCAGGCACGAATTGACGTCCTCAAGGAAGAAGGGTCGATGATGGACACGCACGCAGCGCATAGCCAAGCAACCAATCAACCAACCGACCAACGACCCATCGCGTCTGCAACGCCTCCCAGGCTGACACAGTCGAAGTGAGAACGACGCAACTCGTCGGTACACGCTAAGACCATGGCCGCGAGTCGGGTTCGCGGATCCGGTTCTTGAACCGTGTCGCGATGAATCTCAAAATGACGGTCGCCGATCATCGACGCCCGCCCTCGTATCTGTGATACCTGCAGAATCGGTGGACGATCACAACGCAAGAAGACTTCAGTATTTGAAGTAAATTTTCGCGAAGTTGGGCTCGCCAACTAGCGGCAGCCACCTGTGCCCACGGCGCACCGCCAATCAGAAACCCGGTAGCTTTCGAATAGCCAGACGGGCAGCGTGATCGCGACAGCGCGACCGCGGCAGCGCAGCGCGGCGAACAACGACGTCGAGCCGCACTTGCGATGAGGCAGATACGAACTCCGTTCAGTAATGCCACGGTGGGCCACCTGACTTGTAACGCATTCGATCCGCGACGAGCGTGTTTGTCGACCCACCCAACCGATCACCCATCGCCCCCATACCGCCACCCAGGCTGACCCATTCCAAGGGGCGATCGGCATGGCGGCGGGCGGAACGGCGGCAACCCCGAAAACGCCTCCCGGCGCCTCCGAGCGGCTTCTGCGACGCATCGACGAGCCGTGTTTGTCGCCGACCAAATCCAATCACTCTCTGTGGCAGAAGATTTCCTGCATCTTCTTTGGGCGGAGAAGGGGCGAACGGTTGCCAACCCCATCCCGAGGGTGTTTACTTCATTTATTGTATTTCCGGAAAGGGGGGGCATGCCATTCGTCGGAGTCGCAGTGAGCCCGCCGAGTGCTTCGCAGCGGCCATCGGGGTCGAAGATGCGGCCGGCTTGCTCAGAAGCATCGAGCGCACCGACTGTGTCCACAGACTCGCACCAGGCCCGCTCGTCGGCAACGGCGCCAAGACGACCACGACTGAAGGGGACGATGCCGACGGCGGGCTCCTGTGGGGCAACGGCGGCGATGGCCGGGTCGGCCACGCAGCCCGGAACAAGCTGGGCTGGGGGTCACGGTGGGCTGCTGTACGGCAATGGTGGGGCTGGCGACGTCCGCCGACGCCGAGGCGGTTTGCTCGGCTGCCGTATGTGGCTGCAGCGGCCGCACGATCATGTGTCCTGGCTGACGCGACCAGATGGTGACAGTATGCGCGGCGCCGGCGCTGTACTGCGGGAGTCGGCCGCGGCTCAATCGATTGTGAGGAGACCGTGATGTCGTTTGTGGTGGCAGTACCAGAGGAAATGGTGGCCTCGGCGTCGGATCTGGCCGGTATCGGGTCGACGATCAGTGAGGCGAACGCGGCGGCGGCCGTGTCGACGGCGGGGATTGTGGCGGCCGCCGGTGATGAGGTGTCGGCGGCGATCGCGGCGTTGTTTTCCGCGCACGGGCAGGCCTATCAGGTCGCGAGTGCGCAGGCAGCGGCGTTTGAAGCCCGGTTTGTACAAGCGTTGACCGCGGGGGCGGATGCCTTCGCCAGTGCCGAGGCCGCTGGTGTCGCCGCCCTCACTGACCCACTGGGCCCGGTCAATGCGCGGATCCGGACATTGACCGGGCGCCCGTTGATCGGCAATGGCGCTAACGGGGCCCCGGGCACCGGGGCTGCGGGGGCACCGGGGGGCTGGTTGCTCGGCAATGGTGGGGCCGGGGGGTCCGGCGCGGCCGGTCAAACCGGTGGGGCCGGTGGGGCCGGTGGTGCCGCGGGGTTGATCGGTGCTGGCGGCGCGGGTGGAGCCGGTGGGGCCGGGATGGGCGCCGGATCGACGGGTGGTGCTGGTGGTGTCGGGGGGCCTGGTGGCTGGTTGTGGGGTACCGGCGGGGCCGGCGGGATCGGCGCGAGCGGTGTTGTCGCCGGGGCTGGCGGGGCTGGGGGGGCTGGAGGGTTGTTAGGTGCCGGCGGTGCCGGCGGGACCGGCGGACGCAGCGGATTTGGGGACAATTCAACTGGCGGGGCTGGTGGAGCTGGCGGAGCTGGCGGATTGCTGGCTGGGTTGGTCGGGGCCGGTGGTGGCGACGGCGGTGACGGCGGTCGCGGTACGACCGCGGGTGCTGGTGGGGACGGGGGCGATGCCGGCATGCTGACCGGGTACGGGGGCGCGGGCGGGGCCGGCGGCGCCACTAGCACGGAGGGCGGGGTTGGCGGAGTTGGTGGGGCTGGCGGTGATGGCGGTCTGTTGTTCGGCGGCGGCGGGGTCGGCGGGACCGGCGGATTCGGTAGTGCGATTGGTGTTGCCAATGGTGGTGATGGCGGTCATGGTGGTGATGGCGGCTGGTTTGGCAGCGGCGGCAGCGGCGGGACCGGCGGCACCACCGCTTTGGGCATCGGAGGCGACGGTGGTGCCGGTGGATCAGGCGGCGTGTTCGGCAACGGCGGGGCCGGCGGCGCCGGCGGCACTGGCCCATCAGGCGACGGCGGTGGCGGCGGTGGCGGAGGCCGGGGCGGGCTGCTGATCGGCAATGGGGGGGCCGGCGGCGCCGGTGGGGCCGGCGGCAGCGACCTGGACAATAGTGGCGGTGTCGGCGGTGCTGGGGGTAATGGGGTGCTGATCGGCAACGGCGGCAACGGTGGCATCGGCGGGACCGGCGCAACGGTGGGCGTCGACGGTGTCGGCGGTGTCAGTGGTGTGCTGGTGGGTCTGGACGGCTTCAACGCCCAGGCCACTACCTCAACGTGGCACACGCTGCAGCAGCATGTGATCGGCACGATCAACGCGCCCATCCAGGATCTGACGGGGCGCCCGGTGATCGGGAACGGTACTCCCGGCGCCGCGGGTAGCGGGGCCAGCGGCGCGCCTGGGGGCTGGTTGCTCGGTGACGGTGGGGCCGGCGGGTCCGGCGCAACCGACTTAGGTACGGCTGGCGGGGCCGGCGGGGCCGGCGGGCTGTGGGGTACCGGCGGGGCTGGTGGGGCGGGTGGGGCTTTCGGCGGAGTTGGTGGGGCTGGCGGGGCCGGCGGGGCCGGTGGGTGGCTGGTCGGTGATGGTGGAGCCGGCGGGGTCGGCGGGATCGCCGAGAGCGACGGTGTTGGCGGGGTTGGCGGAATTGGCGGCGCCGGGGGGTTGTTGAGCGCCGGCGGGGCCGGTGGGAACGGCGGGGCAAGCTTCGGCGGGGCAACCTTCAGCGGCATCGGTGGTGCTGGCGGGGCCGGCGGCGCCGGCGGGCTCTTCGGTGGGCTACTCGCTGCCGGCGGCGGGACCGGCGGGGACGGCGGAGGAGGTCCTTCCCGCGCTGCTGGGGGTGTCGGTGGAGTCGGCGGCGACGCGGGGCTGCTGGGCGGCCCCGGCGGCTCCGGCGGCTCCGGCGGCACCGGCGCAGTCGGTGTGGCCGATGGTGGGGCCGGCGGTAGTGCCGGGTTGCTGTTCGGTGCGGGCGGTGTCGGCGGGACTGGCGGCATAGGTGGGGTTGGTGGGGATGGTGGGGTCGGGGGCAGTGCGGGGTTGTTGTTCTCCAGTGGCGGAGCTGGTGGGTTCGGGGGTGCCGGTGAACGAGGTGGAGATGGCGGCGCCGGCGGCGATGCCAGGTGGCTGGGTGGCGGCGGAGCTGGCGGCGCCGGCGGCTACGGCCGCTTCGGGGGTGCTGGTGGGGTTGGTGGCCTGGGCGGGGAAGTGATGGGCAACGGCGGTGCTGGCGGTGCCGGCGGTGTCGGCGCCTTGTTCGGCGGGGACGGTGGTGCGGGGGGCGACGCGGTGGTGATCGGCAACGGCGGCAACGGCGGCGCCGGCGGCGCCGGCGGATTCGACGGCGACCCGGGCACCGGCGGCACCGGGGGGCTGTTGCTGGGCACCGACGGGATCAACGGGTCGCCCTAACCGGTCAGCGGCTACGGTTGCTGGATAGCGGGTGGGCGTCGCCAACCCTGATCGCCGTGCCGACGTCGTTGTCGACTGCGGTGTCGCGACCCGACGCCTCTCGATGACGGATCCGTGACGGCGGATGCTGCCATTGTCGGTGTACGTGCTGGGTGCCATCTCAGTTGGGTGAGTCGTCGGCCCGCGGCCAGTGCCGAAGCGGCGCCACAGGCCGAACCGGCGCCTAGCGTGAACGCCTCGACGGAGATCGCCAACGAAGCCCACACGGTGGCCGGCGCCGCTGAACAGTCGATAGCTCGCCGGAAAGCGATCGCCTCAACGATGGTGACATCGGCCAATGGGGACTTGTACTCGATGTGTTGGGCAATCGCGCCAGCCCGGCATTCTGCAGGACCCGATTCAGCCAGCGTTTCGCGGCCGCCCCAGTTCTCGAAAGATTCGCGGCAGCAGTCTTGTGCCGGACTGTCAGCCTGGGAGGCCGGTCCCGCCGGGGGCGCCAAGTAGGGATCCGCCGGTGCCGCCCGCACCGCCGGCCCCACCAGTCCCATCCGGAGTGCCCAGTTCGCCGGTCCCGCCAGCACCACCACTACCGCCACTACCGCCATTACCGATCAACCGAGCGTCGCCGCCGCCACCGCCGCCACCGCCGGCCCCGCCACCGCCAGCGCCGGCGCCGCCGGCGCCGCCGGCCGCGCCGGACCCGCCGGACCCGTACAGCCACCCGCCAGATCCGCCACTCCCGCCGAGTCCGCCGTCCGCGCCGGTAACACCAAGCTCTCGGGAGCTCCCGCCGGTCCCGCCGGCCCCAGCGCTCCCGCCGTTACCGATCAGTCCGGCGTCCCCCCCGGCCCCGCCGGCACCACCGGCCCCGGGAAATATCTCCCCGAGAAGGTCCGTGCTGCCGTTCCCGCCGCTCCCGCCGGCCCCGCCGTCGCCGTACAGCCACCCGCCGGTGCCACCCGCCCCGCCGTTGCCGCCGGCCTCACCAAGAGGACCAAGGGCGTCCCCGCCGACCCCGCCGGCCCCGCCGGCCCCGAGCAGGCCAGCGGCCCCGCCGGCACCACCGATCCCGCCGAAGGGGGTGGCGGCACCGCCGGCACCGCTTGTTCCGCCGGCCCCGCCGCTTCCACCACCGCCCAACAGCAGCCCGCCTTGGCCGCCTGCGCCGCCGGCGCCGCCGGAGGAGCCGGACCGGAATACCAAGTCCGCACCCGCACCCCCGGCCCCGCCCGGGCCGCCGAACCCGAATAATCCGGCGGCACCGCCGGCGCCACCTAGTCCCCCATCGCTGCCCATGGTGACGCTGGACCCGCCGGTGCCGCCGATGCCGCCATTGCCGAACAACCAGCCGCCACGACCGCCCACACCGCCGGCCGCCGAGGCACCACCGGTGCCGCCGGCTCCGCCGTTGCCGATCAACCCCGCGGCACCACCAGCACCTCCGGCCACCCCGGGGTTCACCCCAGCCGCGCCGTTGCCGCCGTTGCCGTACAGCAACCCGCCGGCTCCACCGGCCTGTCCCGGTGCGGTCCCATTGGCACCGTCGCCGATTAGCGGACGTCCGAACAGCGCCTGGGTGGGCGTATTGATTACCGCCAACACCTCAGGCGGCACCGCCTGCAACGGCGCGGCGTTAGCCGCTTCGGCGGCCGCGTACGCACCCCCAGCACGGGCGAGGGCTTGGACAAATCGGGTGTGAAACCCCTCCACTTGCACGCTGAGCGACTGATAGGCCTGAGCGTGGGCGGAAAACAGTGCCGCGATCGCCGCTGATACTTCATCGGCACCCGCGGCTGCCACCCCTGTCGTGGGCACCGCCGCGGCCACATTGGCTGCGCTCAGTGTCGAGCCAATACGCGCCAGATCCGTTGCCGCCGTTGCCACTGTGTCCGGAACCGTCACCAAGTACGACATCGCCACCCTCCGATCCGGTCCTCAATGAACCGATCGTGGAAACACCCAGCGCATCGCCCTGCAGTGGCGGGCTAGCGCCAGCGGAAAAAACTACTATAACTGAAGTTATCGGTTTGTGGGTTGGATTTAGTGATCGGCGGCCGCAGGCGACCGCTGCGCTGCGCGGCAGACGGGCGGCAGCCGATCCGCAGACCCGGTGGCGCTAGAAGGCGCTGACGTACGCGACATCGCAACCGCGACAGCGCAGCGCGGACCAACGTCGTCGCAGCGTATCTGCGGTGCCGCGGGTTCAAACCCGGTACACAGGTGTCAGGGATAGCCCGCTGCAAGCACCGCACACGCGAACGCGTCACACCGGAAGACAGCACCCGGCCGCACCAAAGCTACCGGCTGGTCCAACAGACGATGGGCGCTGCTCAACTCTTGGTTTTCGTGCCTGAGCATTCCATTTCACCCTGGCTGTCCGCGACGCATCGATGAGTCTGCAGGTTCACCTAATCGACCTAACGATGCTCTGCTACAACGCTTTTCTGTCCTACTGCGCGGGCCTGATCCAGGAGGCGGCAGTTGCCAAATGCCATCCTCCGATGTTTACTTCATTAAATGTATCTCAAGGGGAGGTCGTGGTGGCACTTAGCGACGTCGGGGCCACGCCGCACGACCGCGCCCGGACTCGATACCTGCGCGTCCCGATATCACACCCGATGAGCCCGTCTGCCTTTGTCGCATCACATGTTTCGTCATCCACCGATCACCACAACGGTCGCCATCGGTGCGGGCACTCCCAGAGCCATTCCGGCCGGCACACCCCGGACATAGTGTCCGGCAATCACACGTACGTGTATTGCGGCACCGAAACTTTCCGGGCTGGTCTCAGCCCGGAACCAACCCAGTAAGGGGACTGAGATGTCGTATGTGACCGTGGCTCCGGCGATGTTGATCTCGGCTGCCGCCGATCTGCACGCGATCGGATCGGCACTTGCCGCAGCCAACATCGCCGCGGCATCCCCGACCACCGCGGTGCTGGCCGCCGGGGGTGATGAGGTGTCGGCGGCCATTGCGGCGTTGTTTTCTGGCCACGCCCGCGACTATCAAGCGCTCAGCGTCCAGGTGGCGGGATTTCACGACCAGTTCGTCCAGGCCGTGCGCGCCAACGGGGGCGCTTATGCGGCCGCCGAGGCCGTCAACGCCGCGCAGCAAAGTGTCGAGGGGGACGTGCTGGCGTCGATCAACGCGCACACCGAGGCGCTCTTAGGGCGCCCACTCATCGGCAACGGCGCCGACGGGGCTGACGGAACAGGGGCGGCGGGTGGCCCGGGTGGTCTGTTGTTCGGTAGTGGGGGTAATGGCGGCTCGGGCGCGGCGGGCCAAAACGGCGGTGCGGGCGGGGCGGCGGGGCTGCTCGGCGATGGCGGCGTCGGTGGGGCAGGTGGGGTCGGTGCTGCTGGTGGTGCTGGTGGTAGCGGAGGTTGGTTGCTGGGCAATGGAGGGGCCGGTGGGGCTGGCGGCGCTGCGATGGTGGCCGCGACCGTCGGGGGTGCTGGCGGTGTCGGTGGGGCTGGGGGCCTCATCGGCAACGGGGGAACGGGTGGTGTGGGTGGGCCCTCGTCGGCGCTGGGTGGCATCGGCGGCACGGGGGGAACCGGTGGGGTTGGCGGCGTGCTCGGCAATGGTGGATTTGGCGGGCATGGTGGCTTCGGTAACGCTCTAGGCGGGGGCGGGGTTGGGGGTATGGGCGGCGCCGCCAGGTATCTCGGTAGCGGTGGTTGGGGCGGTGATGGTGGTGTCGGTGCCGCCGGTGGTGCTGGCGGGGCTGGTGGGATTTTGCTCGGCGACGGCGGTGACGGTGGGCACGGCGGGTCGGCGGCGCCGGGCGTCCGTGGCGGTCTGCCCGGGCCGGGCGGCAATGGGGGTAACGCCAACTGGTTCGGTTCCGGCGGTGCCGGTGGCGACGGTGGTGCCGGTCTGGCGGGGACAGACGGGATGAACCCGAGCTCAAGTGAGGCGGCCGGTCCCGGCGCCAACGGCATGCCTCATTACGTAGAGAATTTCGGCGGACTCGGTCCTTTCAGTCTCACCGGCGGCAACGGCGGCCCCGGCGTCGACGGGGGTGCCGGTGAGGCCGGCGGCACCGGTGGGCACGGCGGGGAAGTGGGTTTCACAAATTTTGGCACGGTCGGGAAGGGCAACCTCAATTTCACCGGCGGTAATGGCGGTAGTGGTGGTGCCGCCGGTGCCGAAGGCGGCAACGGCGGCGCCGGCGGGGCCGGCGGGCAGGCGACAGTCACGAACAACGGCACCATCATGGGCAATGTCGTCGTCACCGGTGGTAACGGCGGCAGCGGCGTTACCGGGGGCGTGGACGGCGGCGCCGGTGGTGCGGGCGGTATAGGCGGTGTAGGGCACAACACAGGTGCTGGTAGCGCCATGGGGGGCATCGGTGGCCAGGGCGGCGCTGGCAACGGGGCACTAGGCGTGGCGGGAGGCAGTGGCGGTACTGGCGGTGCTGGCGGTAGCGGCGGGCGCGGCGGCATGTTCGTCGGCAATGGCGGTGACGGTGGTTCCGGTGGGATCGGTGGGACCGGCGGTACCGGCGCGCCCGGCTTTGCGGGTGGTGCTGGCGGCTCCGGCGGGGAGGGTCGGGCTGACACGACAGCGGTTGCGACCGGGGGTGAGGGTGGTGTTGGAGGCCTCGGTGGTGGTGGCGGGACCGGCGGCGCGGGCGGCAGCGGGGGTGTCGGTGGCAACGGCGGTGCGGCCGGGGCGTTCATCGGTATCGGTGGCGCCGGAGGTGCTGGTGGAATCGGCGGCGTCGGCGGACTCGGCGGCATCGGCGGTGCCGGCGGTGTCGGTGGTGCCGGCGGAGCGGCTATTAGCGGCAGCGGAGTTGCCCTCGGCGGTGACGGCGCTACGGGCGGGGTCGGTGGCACCGGTGGCACTGGCGGTGTCGGTGGCGTCGGTGGCAGCGGGGGCAGCGGCGCGGCCGGTGGACTGATCGGGTTCGCCGGTACCAGCGGGGGCATCGGTGGCGGTAGTTCCGGTGGCGAGGGCGGCCTTGGGGGCCACGGCGGAAACGGCGGCAACGGCGGGACTGCCGCTGGGGGTACAACGACGCCCGGCCAGGGTGGCGATCTGGCACCCGGTGGCGCCGGTGGGGCCGGTGGCGGAGGCGGGGCGCCGGGTGGCACCTCGGGCGTCGAAGGCAATCAGGGCCCGTCCGGAAACAACGGCCATCCCGGTTAGTCGTGCGAGCAGTGGTTCGATCGACGTCCGGGTTGGGCTGAGAATATACGCGCGGTAGTGGCCCCACGCGTGCCTGCGGGGGAGTGGGGCACGACCCAGTGCGTCCCATGGCCGGGAGTAGCGTCGAGCCGATGAGTGCAACACCGCGCGAATTCGACATCGTGCTGTACGGGGCCACGGGTTTTGTGGGGAAACTCACCGCCGAATACCTCGCCCGGGCCGGGGGTGACACGCGAATCGCACTGGCCGGCAGATCCACCGAGCGATTGCTCGCCGTCCGCCAGACTCTGGCCGAACCTGCGCGGTCGTGGCCCATCGTGGCTGCCGATGCCGGATCGCCCTCGACACTCGATGAGATGGCCGCCCGCACCCAAGTCGTCATCACCACCGTCGGGCCCTACTCCCGCTACGGATTGCCGCTGGTGGCCGCGTGCGCCGCGGCGGGCACCGACTACGCCGACCTGACCGGCGAGCCGATGTTCATGCGCAACAGCATCGACCTCTATCACAAGCAGGCCGCCGATACCGGTGCGCGCATCGTGCATGCCTGCGGGTTCGACTCGGTTCCGTCGGATCTGAGCGTCTACGCGCTACACCGGGCGGCAACCGACGACGGCGCCGGCGAGCTGCTCGCCACCGACTTCGTGGTGCGCTCTTTCGCTGGCGGGCTGTCCGGCGGCACCATCGCGTCGATGCTCGAAGTGCTGAGCACCATGTCCAATGATCCCGACGCCCGCCGCCAGCTTGCCGACCCGTACACGCTGAGCACCGACCGCGGCGCCGAACCTGAACTCGGCCCGCAGCCGGACCTACCGTGGCGCCGTGGTCGTCGAATCGCGCCGGAACTGGCGGGGCTCTGGACGACCGGGTTCATGATGGCGTCGACGAACACCCGGGTCGTGCGCCGCAGCAACGGGTTGCTCGACTGGGCCTACGGCCGCAGGTTCCGCTACAGCGAAAGCATGAGCGTGGGTTCCTCCATCGTGGCGCCGCTAGCGTCGGCCGCGTTCAGTGGATTTGGCAACGTTATGACGTTATTGGGCGGCCGCTACTTCCGATTCCTGCCGCGTGGGCTGATCGAGCGTGTCGTTCCCAAGCCAGGTACCGGTCCTAGCGCCGCGACTCGGGACCGCGGCTACTACCGCGTCGAGACCTACACCACGACGGCCAGCGGAGCTCGATACGTGGCACGAATGGAACAAGATGGCGACCCCGGTTACAAGGCGACATCGGTATTGCTGGGGGAGTGCGGGTTGGCGCTGGCACTCGACCGCGACAAGCTGTCCGACCTGCATGGTGTGTTGACCCCCGCGGCCGCGATGGGTGAGGCGTTGCTCGCGCGATTCCCGGTGGCAGGAGTATCGCTGCGCACCGAGCGGTTGGCCGGCTGAATCTCGTTCACGTGCGGGTTCGGGCGCCCAACGCGGGCGCTTGGCGGGGGTTCCTAGAATTGACCGGTGACTGCCAGTCCCCAGCCCGCCGCCAGCCCGTTGCCCAAGTCGTGGGATCCGGGCTCGATGGAGAGCGTGATCTACCAGAAGTGGCTGGATGCCGGCTACTTCACTGCTGACGCCAGCAGCGCCAAGCCGGCGTATTCCATCGTGTTGCCGCCGCCGAACGTGACCGGCAGCCTGCACATGGGCCATGCGTTGGAACACACCATGATGGACGCCCTGACCCGCCGTAAGCGGATGCAGGGTTACGAGGTGTTGTGGCAGCCGGGCATGGATCACGCCGGAATCGCTACCCAGAACGTGGTCGAAAGCCAACTCGCGGTTGACGGCAAGACCAAGGAGGACTTTGGTCGGGAGCTGTTCGTTGACAAGGTCTGGGATTGGAAGCGTGAGTCCGGCGGTGCCATCGGCGGCCAGATGCGTCGGCTCGGCGACGGGGTGGATTGGAGCCGGGACCGGTTCACCATGGACGAGGGCCTGTCACGGGCGGTGCGGACGATCTTCAAAAGGCTCTACGACGCCGGGCTGATCTATCAGGCCGAGCGACTGGTCAACTGGTCACCGGTGCTCGAGACGGCGATCTCGGATCTCGAGGTCAATTACCTTGAAGTCGAAGGCGAGCTGGTGTCGTTTCGGTATGGCTCGCTCGACGACTCGCAACCCCACATCGTGGTCGCCACTACCCGGATGGAGACGATGCTGGGCGATACCGCCATCGCGGTCCATCCCGACGACGAGCGCTACCGTCACCTCGTCGGCACCACCCTGGCCCACCCGTTCGTGGACCGCGAGCTGATCATCGTCGCCGACGAGCATGTGGATCCCGAATTCGGCACCGGCGCCGTCAAAGTCACGCCCGCACACGACCCGAACGACTTCGACATCGGGACACGGCACCAGCTGCCGATGCCCTCGATCATGGACACCAAAGGCCGGATCGTCGACACCGGAACACAATTCGACGGCATGGACAGATTCGAAGCCCGCGTCGCGGTTCGCGAGGCGATCGCGGCGCAGGGCCGGATCGTCCAAGAGAAGCGACCGTACCTGCATAGCGTCGGGCATTCCGAGCGCAGCGGAGAGCCGATCGAGCCGCGGCTATCGCTGCAATGGTGGGTCCGCGTGGAATCGCTGGCCAAGGCCGCCGGTGATGCGGTGCGCAACGGCGACACCGTGATTCACCCCGCCAGCCTGGAACCACGTTGGTTTTCTTGGGTCGATGACATGCACGACTGGTGCATCTCCCGCCAACTGTGGTGGGGGCATCGCATCCCGATTTGGTACGGGCCGGGCGGCGAGCGGGTGTGTGTGGGACCGGACGAGGCACCGCCGCAGGGCTGGGAGCAGGACCCCGATGTGTTGGATACCTGGTTTTCGTCCGCGCTGTGGCCGTTCTCGACGCTTGGCTGGCCGTCGCGCACCACGGAATTGGATAAGTTCTATCCGACAAGCGTTCTGGTCACCGGCTACGACATCCTGTTCTTCTGGGTGGCCCGGATGATGATGTTCGGCACGTTCGTGGGTGCCGACGACGCCATCACGTTCGATGGACGCCGGGGACCGCAGGTGCCGTTCACCGACGTGTTTCTCCACGGGCTGATCCGAGACGAGTCCGGTCGTAAGATGAGCAAGTCCAAGGGCAATGTCATCGATCCGCTGGACTGGATCGAGAAGTTCGGGGCCGACGCGCTGCGGTTCACCCTGGCTCGCGGGGCCAGTCCCGGCGGTGATTTGGCCATCGGCGAGGATCATGTCCGGGCATCGCGCAATTTCGGCACCAAGTTGTTCAACGCCACGCGGTACGCGCTCCTCAACGGCGCAGCGCTGGCGCCGCTACCCTCGTTCGACGAGCTGACCGATGCTGATCGGTGGATTCTCGGACGGCTCGAAGAGGTTCGGGCCGAAGTTGATTCGGCCTTTGACGGCTACGAGTTCGGCCAAGCTTGCGAGGCGCTCTACCACTTCGCGTGGGACGAATTCTGTGACTGGTACCTCGAACTGGCCAAGACGCAACTCACTGCCGGGATCACGCACACCACCGCCGTGTTGGCCACGGGGCTTGACACCCTGCTGCGCCTGCTGCATCCGGTCATTCCGTTTCTCACCGAGGCCCTGTGGCAGGCATTGACGGAGCAGGAATCGCTGGTCATTGCGGACTGGCCACAGCCCTCCGGAGTCAATATGGATCCGGTTGCCGCACAACGAATTAGCGATATGCAGAAGTTGGTGACCGAAATCCGCCGGTTCCGCAGTGATCAGGGCCTGGCCGACCGGCTGAAGGTCCCGGCACGGTTGGGTGGAGTGACCGACGCGGACCTGGATACCCAAGTGACCGCGGTGACATCGCTGGCCTGGCTCACCGAACCGGGCGCCGACTTCCATCCATCGGTGTCGTTGGAGGTTCGGCTCGGCCAAGACCTGAATCGCACTGTGGTTGTCGAACTCGACACCTCCGGCACCATCGATGTGGCCGCCGAGCGCCGCCGTCTGGAAAAAGACTTGGCCACCGCGCAAAAAGAGCTAGCCTCGACCGCCGCCAAATTAGCCAACGCAGACTTTCTCGCCAAAGCACCGGAGCCCGTCGTCGCCAAGATCCGGGATCGACAACGGCTGGCGCAAGAGGAAACCGGCCGGATCACCGCCAGGTTGGCAGCGCTGCAATGAACGCGGTGAGTTCGGGGGCGCCTGACTGGCCCGAGCCCCCCCAGGCGTCCGGCACGCCGCCCACGCCGGACGAGATCGCGTCGCTGTTGCAGGTCGAGCACCTACTCGACCAGCGCTGGCCCGAGACCCGCATCGAACCGAGCCTGACTCGGATCAGCGCGTTGATGGACCTGCTCGGCTCACCGCAACTGGCCTACCCGGCAATCCACATCGCGGGCACCAACGGCAAGAGCTCGGTGGCGCGGATGGTAGACGCGCTGCTGACCGCGCTGCACCGGCGTACCGGGCGCACCACCAGCCCGCATCTGCAGTCGGCCGTGGAGCGCATCGCGATCGACGGCAAACCCATCAGTCCGGCCCAGTATGTGGCGACATACCGCGAGATCGAGCCGTACGTGGCGATGATTGACCAGCAATCGCAGGCTTCTTCCGCGGGGGGACCGGCGATGAGCAAATTCGAGGTTCTCACCGCGATGGCCTTCGCCGCGTTCGCCGACGCGCCGATCGACGTCGCGGTAGTCGAGGTAGGGATGGGCGGGCGTTGGGACGCCACCAACGTGATCAATGCGCCGGTGGCGGTGATCACCCCAATCAGCCTCGACCACATGGACTACCTCGGCGATGACATCGCGACGATCGCTGGTGAGAAGGCCGGCATCATCCACCGTGCGGCCGAGGCCGCACCCGATACGGTGGCCATCATCGGACGCCAGGCACCGGAGGCAGCGCAGGTGCTGCTGGCCCAATCGGTGCGTGCCGACGCCGCCGTGGCCCGCGAGGATTCCGAATTCGCGGTGTTGGGCCGCCAAGTCGCCGTCGGGGGCCAGCTGCTGGAGCTACAGGGCTTGGGCGGGGTGTACTCCGACGTCTTCCTGCCGCTGCACGGCGAACACCAGGCGCACAACGCGGCGGTGGCGCTGGCCGCGGTGGAAGCATTCTTCGGCGCCGGAGCGCAGCGTCAGCTCGACGTGGACGCCGTCCGGGCTGGATTCGCCGCCACGACCAGCCCGGGCAGGCTCGAGCGCATGCGCAGCGCGCCGTCGGTGTTCATCGACGCCGCGCACAATCCGGCCGGCGCGGCCGCGCTTGCGCGGACACTTTCCGGCGAGTTTGACTTCCGGGTGCTCGTCGGGGTGCTCAGTGTGCTCGCCGACAAGGATGTGGATGGCATCCTCGCGGCGCTGCAGCCGGTTTTCGACTGGGTGGTCGTGACGCACAACGGCTCATCGCGGGCGGTTGAGGTGGACACGCTGGCTGTGGCGGCTGGCGAGTGGTTCGGGCCCGACCGGGTGCTCACCGCGCAGACCCTGCGCGACGCGATCGACGTTGCGACCGCGTTGGTCGATGACGCCGCCGCCGACCCAGACGCGGCGTTCACCGGCGCGGGGATTGTTATTACTGGCTCGGTTGTCACCGCTGGTGCAGCCCGGACTTTGTTCGGTCGTGATCCGCAGTGACTGACCAGACTGACCAGCCGCCAGAGCCGGATCGCTCGCCGCCCGCCAGCCAGAATCCGCCGCCTGACCCGTGGAGGAGCTTTGGCGGGGTGATGGCTGTGACGCTGCTGCTGGAAGCGATCGTCGTTCTGCTGGCCCTCCCTGTCGTGGGTTCGGTCGGCGGTGGGCTGTCTGCGGCATCCCTGGGCTACCTGATCGGGCTGGCGGCGTTGTTGATCCTGCTGTCCGGCTTGCAGCGCCGACCGTGGGCTATCTGGGTCAACCTGGGCGTTCAGCCGGCGCTGATCGCCGGCTATGCGGTATATCCGGCCGTGGGTGTCGTCGGTGTGCTGTTCACTGCGTTGTGGTTACTCATCGCCTATTTGCGTGCCGAGGTGAAGCGACGCCACGAACCTGGGCTGGCGTCGCCGGACGGATCCGGCTAGTTGGGTACGCTGTGCGCCGTGAGCGAACGGACCCTCCTCCTGATCAAACCCGACGGTGTCGAGCGCCAACTCATAGGCGAGATCATTGGCCGCATCGAACGCAAGGGCCTGACCATCGCGGCATTGGAGCTCAGGAATGTCGGTGTTGAGCTCGCCCGGCGTCACTACGCCGAGCACGACGGCAAGCCATTTTTCGATTCTTTGCTGGAGTTCATCACGTCGGGGCCGTTGGTGGCGGCGATCGTTGCCGGACCGCGAGCGATAGCGGCGATTCGGCAACTCGCGGGCGGCACGGACCCGGTGGAGAAGGCCACACCCGGAACCATCCGGGGCGATTTTGGGTTGGAAACCCAGTTCAATTTGGTCCACGGTTCCGATTCGGCCGAATCGGCACAGCGTGAGATCGCGCTCTGGTTTCCCGGCATTTAGAGCGTCGAGAGCGTCGAGAACCCGGGCCGGTGAGCCCGTCGTTGCGCAGTGCCCGGATCAGGGCAGCCCGACCTTGGCCGGTCATCTGGGATAGTTATGGGATACTGGTGCTAGGTGAACGTCCCCGAACAGGTGACGGACGCCCGAATGAAGACTTAGACAAGCGCGACCATCGTGCCCTCTCGATGCGGCGCGGCATGTCGGGCCGTCATTCAGCACGGCGCCGAGTGTGTTCTTCGTGGGCCGCTCGGAGCAAGACCAGCACAAGCCCGGGAGAAGTGACCCGGGCACATAGTGAAGCCCTCGCGTGGCCGCGTCGACCAAGACGCGCCCGGGGGCTTGAGGAGAATACGTGGTAGACGGTGCACCATCTTCAGAACCAGCAAACGAGCCGACACCGGGCGAGGATCTGCCGGACCGGCTAAGAGTCCATTCGCTAGCCCGCACGCTGGGAACCACCAGCAGACGGGTGCTGGACGCCCTGACCGAACTCGACGGACGCATCCGCAGCGCACATTCGACGGTGGACCGCGTCGATGCGGTCCGCGTGCGCGATCTGCTGGCCGAGGAGCCCAAGGCCGCGGTCGTGGCTGGCGGTGATGCGGCAGCCGAACCGACCGAACCGGAATCACGGGTGCTGTTGGAGACACCGGAAACGGCAAAGGTCGACGCGGAGCGACCGCACTACATGCCGCTGTTTGTCGCGCCCCAGCCAATGCCGGAACCGCCGGACGCCGGCGATGATGTCGGCTCGACTCTTGACGACGATGGCCCCGAGTCGGCTGACGAGTCCGACGCGGACGACGACGAAGCGCCGGCCGACCGACCCGCGAACCGGCGGCGGCGTCGCGGCCGTCGCGGTCGTGGACGCGGTCGCGGCGAACAGGGCGGGTCCGATGGCCCACCAGACGGTCGCAGCCATGCCGGTGGCAACGGTGACGGCCCGACGGACCAGCGAGACGATCAGGGCACCCAACGAGTGGCCCGACATTCGGCCCAAGAATCGACCGACGCCGATGGCGACGTCCAGGATGGCGAAGACGCCGATGACGGGTCCGAAAACGGTGACGAAGAGAACGGTTCTTCCGAGGCCGGCAACCGCCGCCGTCGTCGCCGCCGGCGGCGCAAGTCCGGTTCCGGTGACGACAACGATGGCGGGCCAGCACCCGACGATCCACCCAACACCGTCGTCCACGAGCGGGCGCCCCGCTCCGGCGGGAAGTCCGGCGGCTCGAACGGTCGAAACGACGCGGGCGCGGAGATCAAAGGTATCGACGGTTCGACCCGGCTGGAAGCCAAGCGACAGCGCCGCCGCGACGGGCGTGACGCAGGTCGGCGCCGCCCACCGGTGCTGACCGAGGCCGAATTCCTGGCTCGCCGGGAAGCTGTCGAGCGGGTCATGGTTGTGCGCGACAGGGTGCGCACCGAGCCGCCAAACCCCGGGGCGCGATACACCCAGATCGCGGTGCTCGAAGACGGCATCGTGGTTGAGCACTTCGTGACTTCCGCCGCCTCAGCCTCCCTGGTCGGCAACATTTACCTGGGGATCGTCCAGAACGTGCTGCCCTCGATGGAGGCGGCCTTCGTCGACATCGGCCGCGGACGCAATGGCGTGCTGTACGCGGGCGAAGTCAATTGGGAAGCCGCGGGGTTGGACGGGGCCGACCGCAAGATCGAACAAGCTCTCAAGCCCGGCGACTATGTCGTGGTGCAGGTCAGCAAGGACCCGATCGGGCACAAGGGCGCGCGGCTCACGACGCAGGTGTCGCTGGCGGGCCGCTACCTGGTCTATGTTCCCGGAGCGTCGTCGACAGGGATCAGTCGCAAGCTGCCCGATACCGAACGTCAGCGCCTCAAAGAGATCTTGCGCGAAGTGGTGCCCTCCGATGCAGGCGTCATCATCCGTACCGCGTCCGAGGGAGTCAAAGAGGACGACATCCGGGCGGACGTCAATCGGCTGCGGGAGCGCTGGGAGCAGATCGACGCCAAGGCAACCGAAACCAAGGACAAGGCCGCCGGCGCGGCCGTAGCGCTCTACGAAGAGCCGGATGTGCTGGTCAAGGTCATCCGGGACCTGTTCAACGAGGACTTCAGCGGGCTGGTCGTCTCCGGGGACGAGGCCTGGAACACGATCAACGAGTACGTGAATTCCGTTGCACCCGATTTGGTTTCGAAACTGACCAAGTACGAGCCAGTCACCGGTCCGGATGGGCAAGCCGGACCGGACGTCTTCGCGGTGCACCGCATCGACGAACAACTGACCAAAGCGATGGATCGCAAGGTGTGGTTACCCTCGGGCGGCAGCCTGGTGATCGACCGCACCGAAGCGATGACGGTGATCGACGTCAACACCGGCAAGTTCACCGGTTCTGGGGGCAACCTGGAGCAGACAGTCACCAAGAACAACCTCGAAGCGGCCGAGGAGATCGTGCGTCAGCTGCGGCTGCGTGACATCGGCGGCATCGTCGTCGTTGACTTCATCGACATGGTGCTCGAATCCAACCGCGACTTGGTGCTGCGTCGTCTGACCGAATCACTGGCCCGCGACCGCACCCGCCACCAGGTGTCCGAGGTGACGTCGTTGGGCCTGGTGCAACTCACGCGCAAGCGATTGGGGACCGGTTTGGTCGAGGCGTTCTCCACGTCGTGCGGGAACTGCGGTGGTCGCGGGCATCTGCTGCACACCGACCCGGTCGATTCGGCATCGACGAGCGGGCGCAAGTCTGAGTCCGGTGGTCGGCGGGGCCGGCGATCGAAGAAGAATCGGTCCGAAGAGCCCAGTGAGAAAGGCATCGTGGCGAAAGTGCCGGTGCATGCTCCTGGCGAGCATCCGATGTTCAAAGCGATGGCTGCCGGCTCCTCCGGGGGTCGCGGTGACGACGAATCCGGGGTGTCGGACGAGGAACTCGGTGGCGAGATCGATGATCAGACTGAAGTGCACGTTCCGTCTGAGGTCGACGAGACCGGCCAGGAAGACTTCGAAGCGATCGACGAGACCGACGACACCGACGAAGACGAGGTCGACACCGAAGACGAGGAAGACACCGAAGACGAGGAAGACACCGAAGACGAGGTCGACGAACTCGACGACGAGGATCTCGAGGACCTGGACGAAGACAGCGAAGACGAGGTCGACGAGCTCGACGATGAGGACCTGAATGGGGACCTGAGTGAAGACGAAGACCTCAACGGGGACCTCAATGACGACGAAGACCTCAATGAGGAGCTCGAAGCCGAGGAGGCCGACTCCGAGCCTGACACCGACACGGACACAACCACCGACGCCGCATACCTGCCCACGGGTCCCGCCATGCCTGTCGAAGGCGAGCCCCGGCGGTTGCGGCGCCGGGCTGCTGGCCGCCCGGCCGGCCCGCCGATTCATCTCGACTAGGAGTACGGGCTGCGGAAGATCGTCTAGGCCAACGAAAGGTGCGCAATGCTTACAGCTTTCGGATTTGAAACCCTCGGGGTCGTCATCGCAGACATGTATTTCGTCGACCCTGCCCCGGCCGCCGGTCAAGAAACTCCGGAACGAGGGGTCAGACTGGAACTCCGCCTCGTCGATCGCGCCGAGCCGCAAGGGTCGATCTACGCGGGCGTCCCCATTGCATTCACCCGCCCGGTGTGGCGGGTGGACATTTTCGGTTCTACGGAGAGCCCGCCTGGCACGCTGGACCGCGCCCACCACCATCCCCGTTTCAACGGTTGGGAACCTGGACCCCGGTGCTTCGTCGCTGAATTGACAGCTGACCCGCTGTCCTGGCTGGCAGATCAGCTGGCCGATCCGGCCGCCGTGCTCGCCCGGGCCGGCATCGATACCGATGAGGTCGCCAAAGGCGAACTGACCCGACTCGCCGCGGCGGCAGCCGAGATTGTCGATGCCGTAAGACGGATGCTCGACGCAGTGTGGGACGGGGAATTGGCCCCGGCCCCCGCCGAACCCGTTGCTGCCGCCCGCACCGGCTGGCTCTGATTTGCCAAGCCCCGCGGCCGAGCCCCTGTCCCGACACCGGAGGTCACGTCGTGAAGCTCGCGCTCGTTCAACATGCGGTCAGTCCCGACCTCGGACGTAACCTCGATCGCGCTCTACGAACGGTCCGCGAGGCGGCAGCTGCCGGTGCCCAGTTAGTCGCATTTCCCGAGCTCGCGAACACTCCCTTTTATCCACAGGAGCGGCGGCCGCGGCCCGAGTTACTCGCCGAACCCGTACCCGGCCCGACGACCGAGCGCTTCTGCGAGGTCGCCGCGGAGTGCGGTGTCGTGATCGTCCTCAATCTCTTCGAACGCGACGGCGATGCGTGCTACGACAGTTCACCGGTGATCGACGCCGATGGCACACTCCTCGGGCGCACTCGGATGGTCCATATCACCGACTACGACTGCTACCACGAGCGTCACTACTACACGCCGGGCGACACCGGTGCGCCCGTCTACCAGACTCGTGCCGGGCGGATCGGCGTCGCGATCTGCTACGACCGCCACTTTCCCGAGTACATGCGCGCGCTCGCGCTAGGCGGTGCCGAGCTCATCGTCGTCCCACAGGCGGGGACGGTCGGCGAATGGCCGGAGGGCCTCTTCGAGGCAGAGATGCGCGTCGCTGCGTTTCAGAACGGCTACTTTGTCGCGCTCGCCAATCGCGTCGGACACGAGGAGCGCATGACCTTCGCCGGACGTTCGTTCGTGTGCGCGCCCGACGGTTCGATGGTCGGGCAGGCCGGTGCTGGTGACGAGGTCTTCTATGCGGAGGTCCACTTACCGCAGACCCGAGACAGCCACGCGCGGCGCCTGTTCCTCGCCGACCGCCGTCCCGGTCTCTATGCCGGCTTCCTCGGTCGGTGACCAGCCCAGCCGGAAGGTGCGCTCGCCCGGTCTTGTCCGGGGGCAGCGGCCGCACCACCAAGCCCACCGAGGAGACGCCGTGAGTCGGGTATATTCGGGTCATCTCTGCGGTTGACTCGGAAACACCTCACATCAGGTGGTGGCGGCGTAAAACCGTCCTGATCCCCGCCGCCGTGCTGCTGGCCATCGCGATCGTTGCTGCCGGCATCACGCTGAGCATCGGAACCGGCGACAAGGAACCATCGGCGCCTAAACCTGCCATCGCCGCACCACGCAGCCAGCCTTCCACTGGCGCAACCCCCGAGTCGTCGTTCGCTGCTCAGACCGTGCTGCCGTTCACCGGCCTTGATGGCTACAACGAGGTGGCGGTCGACAGCGCGGGCAATGTGTACGTCACCGACCACGACACCGACACCGGCAAGTACAACGGCCGGGTGATGAAGCTGGCGCCCGGCTCCACAACCCCGACCGTGCTGCCGTTCACCGGCCTTGACAGGCCTAACGGGGTGGCGGTCGACAGCACGGGCAATGTGTACGTCACCGACGCCGGCAACGAGCGGGTGGTGAAGCTGGCGGCGGGCTCCAGCACCCAGACCGTGCTGCCGTTCAACGGCATCGACTACGTCGGCGGGGTGGCGGTCGACGGCAAGGGCAACGTGTACGTCACCGACTACGGCAGCAACGATCGGGTGATGAAGCTCGCGGCGGGTACCACCACCCCGACCGTGCTGCCCTTCACCGGCCTCGATTGGGCCACCGCGGTGGCAGTCGACGGCGCGGGCAACGTGTACGTCACCGACCAAGACATCACCAAGAAGGACAGCGGTCGGGTGTTGAAGCTGGCGGCGGGCGCCACGACCCCGACCGTGCTGCCGTTCACTGTCCTTGGCAGCCCCAACGGGGTGGCGGTCGACAGCGCGGGCAACGTGTACGTCACCGACTTCGAAAAAGGTCAGGTGTTGAAGCTGGCGGCGGGCTCCACCACCACGAGTTTGCTCGCCGTCCTTCACAATCCAAACGGGGTGGCGGTCGACGGCGCGGGCAACGCGTACGTCACTGACAACCACTTCTCCAGGAGGCACAGCACTCGGGTGGTGAAACTGGCGGCGGAGTCAAGGTGAAGCTCAGCATCGTCGTGGCGGTGGCACAAGCGGTTCGCATCCCGTGTGATCTGGGCAAGCCCGCGGCCAGCTTCCAGCGGCGGTGAGGCAGCTGTGATACTAGGCCGCTGTGAGCCCCCGCGAATCACTACTGGATACATTTCCAGGGCGCCTGTTCATCGATCATCTGCGATCAGCTCGCGTTTTACCTGCGGCGTTCGTTGGCGACATGGGGGCGGAACACTTGATCGAAGGCGCGGACTCGGTGGTCGGCAGCTATCTCTACTCCGATGCTTGCCTGGAAGTGGCGGACCTCGATGTGGACGACCCCGAGCTTCAAGAGTTCAACGCTGCGGGACTGGCGGCCCTGGCGAAGCTATCGACTTTCGACTCACCTCAGATTCACCAAGGAAAGATCGGCGAATTACGCGAACCAGTCATTGTCAATCGAAATCCTCTGAGCGCGTTGCCGGGTGGCGCGTTCTGGACTTCGACTCCGATCAGCGACGGCAAGGATTCGTGGACCGTGTGCGGGGAAAACCTGAGTCGTGAAGACCCTCGGTGGGAAGTGTATTTCGATATCGACTCTGTTCGGGTCGCGCGGGTTGATTCAGCTCGCGATTGGATCGAGTTGATCGAATCGCACCCGATCATCGCTGGCAGCTGTAAGTACCCGGACTGGCCGGCGATCGCCGAATCCTGGGATGCGGTGCATCTGTCGGCTGCCGGATTGCTACTGGCCCATCCCACGATCTCGACGACCCGATTCGTCGCGAGTGACGTGTGCGGCGAAGCGCACAGTCAGGCCGGCCCCTATGCGAGCGTTGCGGACTGGTCTGCCGTCTCTACTGCGTGGCTACACAGACCGCCGAACGCGAAGCTCAGATCAGCAGAGAGGGATCGATGACGACAACGGTGTTCATTTGAGACTGGTTCTGATCACTTGAGGTGAGCCCGCTGTAGTGGTCCAGTCTTTGTGCGACTCTGTTGCCCGGTGTGTTCGGGCAGGAAGAATCAGCAACGACATGACATCGAACAAGCGCCGGCGGCACACGCCGGATCAGATCATCGGCAAGCTCGCCGGGGTCAACAAGCTCCTCGCATCCGGCCAAGAGCTCAACGAGGTGTGCCGGCACCTGGAGATCGCCGAGTCGCGCGGTCGGCATCGATGCAACGATCGACGTCGATGGCCAGGGCTTCGCGGGTGAACTCGTCCCGAGTTCGTGGCCTACGCCGTGAACGATTGGTGCCGCTTCAACGGCACCGTTCGCTGTTGATCGATCCGGGCTCGCCGTGGCAGACCGCGTGGTTCGAATCGTTCAATGGCCGGATACGCGACGAATTGCTCAACTTGTGGCACTTCGACTCACTGCTGGAAGCCTTTGTGATTAACCAAGACTGGCGCTGCGACTACAACGCCAACAGACGGCACTCCGCCCACGGCGAACTCACCCCAACCGAGTTCGCACTAAGGTGGACTACGACCCACCAACCCCACGCCGCATAGCGACTGAACCAACAAACGGGTCCCCCTCAGGTGGCGAAGAGGGCACAGCGCTGGAGAAAGTGATCAAAGCGGTGATCGAGCCGAGCGAGCGTGGAGATCAGGTGTTCATCTGGGGTACGGCCGAACATGATTGCGTGACAACGTAATGCGAGTCAGCAGCTAGAGCCCGGCGGCGGCTACCCCATACGCCGCCTGTGCATCGGTGTACCCGCCCTGGTCGCGATGGCGGTAACGGTAGATGCCGCGGAGTGCTCGACGATCTGCCCGCACGTGGGAAAGCGCGTCCGGGAGCTGTTGCAATGGATCTCCGGCTCAATATCGGTACGGGAGATCGCGTGGGACCCGGGTAGCGTTGACGCCGAAGAGGTGGCTAGCTGGGTAAGGGCTCGGCAGGAGGACGGATATGGCCTATGTCATGGCGGCGCCGGAGCTGATGGAGGCCGCGGCAACGGAGTTGGCGACTATCGGTTCGACGCTCAACGCCGCGCGCACGGCAGCAGCGGCGCCGACGCTCGCGGTGCTACCGGCGGCCGCCGATGAGGTGTCCGCGAGCATCGCGCACCTATTCTCCGGTCACGCCGTGGACTATCAGAAACTGGCCGGGGAGGCCGCGGCGTTTCATGAGCAGTTTGTGCAGCGCTTGACAGCGAGTGCGGGCTCGTATGCCAGCGCTGAGGCCGCCAATGTGTCGTGGCTGCAGCCCCTGAGTGCAGGTGCGGATGTCATTGCGAGTATTCCCGTGCTGGGCCCATTATTCAATTCGATAATGGGTTATTGGAATTCTCTGCTGCTGGCAACATCTGGATTTCTCACTCTGATTGTCTCGGACCCGGAACTATTACTTGTTCTTCCGTTAGTTCTATTACTGGCTCCGTTTGCTGTATTAGCTTCAATCTTAGGTGCAGCCGTGCTTCTCGTCGGGTTCGGACTTGTGGCGCCGTTACTTTCGTAGTCGGGCCCCTTTCTATGCACAGAGAGAGATCGCAATCCGGACGATCACATCCACGCCAGCTGGCGGGCGCCCCACTTGCTGCAACCCGGTTTGGTCTGCGACCCTGAGGCTTGTGCGTCGTACGGTCGCACCGGCTTGCCGCAGCTGGATCGCTTTGGGCAGTGTCCGCACTTAATGCCTCGCCCGGAGCCAGACGCCAGTACCAAGCCCGGCGAGAGCGTGCGGACTGGAATCCTCGGGCAGCTCCACCGATTAGCCCGGAGGGGCGCTAGCTACGACGAAACCTACGCGTTCCCGGCTCCCCTCGATCTAGCCGCTTGACTTCCTCATGTCACGAGAGGCCTTCACGGGCCACCGATAGAGACGCCCTATGTCAAGACGCCGCCACGATCAGCGCCGCTGGCCTGGCCCAACCAGCACCTACTCCCTGTCGGTCGAGCGCGAAACGCAAGCAGGCGCGTAGGCGTGGCAGCAAGTTGACCCTGGCCGGTATGGACGCTTTGTCATCGTGACGGTTCGAGCAGGAACTCAAACATGCTGCTTCCGAACAGCGTTCGCTAGAAATCATGGATTATCTACATAATCCATCAAGAACTGCTTGAGCACGGGTAGCTAGATGACGTTGAAGCGCAACGTTTTCAGCGGCTACCCGGCGCATCGACAGGTCTAGGGACCCATGCGTCACTCTGACGGTTCTGGCCGTGGTCTGGCGCCGTTGGATCGATCCGCGGCCCTGATACCGATGTGGTCGCCCGCGGGCCAGTGCGCAGTCGCCGGTAACGCCGACGTGGGTGCAGACGGTTCAGGGGCCGCTGGTACCGGAGATACCGCTGATACCGCCGACACCGTTGATACTGGCGCCCCCGGCGTTGGTGCCGCCGCGACCACCGCCACCACCGGCACCGGCGCCACCGCCGAGGGTGCCGCCGTTACCGCCGTCGGCGCCGTTACCGCCGTTACCGCCGCGACTGACGTTGACGGCGTCGTTGCCGCCGTTACCGCCGTTACCGCCGGCCCCGCCGGCACCGCCAGCCCCGGTGGTGCCGGTGCCGCCGAGACCGCCGCGGCCACCGCCACCGGCGATACTGTTTCGGCTGGCGGTGTCGCCGCCGTTACCGCCGTCACCGCCGGCCCCGCCGGCACCGCCAGCCCCGGTGGTGCCGGTGCCGCCGAGACCGCCGCGGCCACCGCCACCGGCGATACTGTCGCGGCCGGCGGTGTTGCCGCCGTTACCGCCGACACCGCCGGCACCGCCGGCACCGCCAGCCCCGGTGGTGCCGGTGCCGCCGGTGGCGCCGTTACCGCCGGCACCGGCGATACTGTCGCGGCCGGGGTTGTCGCCGCCGTTACCGCCGGCGCCGCCGGCACCACTGTCACCGCCGAGGGTCGCGCCAACGCCGCCAAGACCGCCGTTACCCCCGAGACCGCCGAGACTGTCGTTAACGGCGTCGTTGCCGCCGTTGCCGCCGATGCC
Organism: Mycobacterium spongiae; assembly: GCF_018278905.1. Lineage (NCBI taxonomy): Bacteria > Bacillati > Actinomycetota > Actinomycetes > Mycobacteriales > Mycobacteriaceae > Mycobacterium > Mycobacterium spongiae. Next base: position 3,787,193 of record NZ_CP046600.1, on the reverse strand, counting down.
GCCGATACCGCCGGCACCGCCAGCCCCCGTGGTGCTGGTGCCGCCGGTGGCGCCGAAACCGCCGCCACCGGCCCGACTGTTGGTGGCGCCGTTACCGCCGTCACCGCCGCCACCACCGTTGCCACCGGTGCCACCAGCCCCGTTAGAGCTGTTGCCGCCGACACCGCCGCCAGCACCGGTGCCACCTTCACTGCTCGGACTGCCGTCACCGCCGGCACCGCCGTCACCACCGGCACCACCGGCACCACCGGCAGCGCCGCCCGCGCCGCCGACACCACCGGCACCACCGTCGCCGGCGATACTCCGTGCAGCGGCGTCGTTGCCGCCGTTACCGCCGGCGCCGCCGGCACCACCGTTGCCACCAGCCCCGGTGGTGCTGGTGCCGCCGTTACCGCCGGCACCACCGTCACCTGCGCGACTGCCGCCGAATGTCCCACCGGTGTTGTCGCCGCCGTTACCGCCGGCGCCGCCGGCCCCACCGTTGCCACCAGTCCCGTTGATGCTGGTGCCGCCGTGACCGCCGGCACCGCCTCGAGAGCCGAAACTGCCGTTCCCGCCGGCGTTGTCGCCGCCGTTACCGCCGGCGCCGCCGGCCCCACCGTTGCCACCAGTCCCGTTGATGCTGTTGCCGCCGTGGCCGCCGGCACCACCGAAATTCGAGGATCCGGTGCCGTCGGGGAGGACGAGGTCGGAAGCGCCGGCACCGCCGGCGCCGCCGGCACCACCGTTGCCGACCAGCCCGCCGTCGCCACCGTTGCCGCCGGGACCACCGTGGCCTCGTAGAGGGCCGGTACCGACGGTTGCGCTGCCGGCGGCCCCGGCCCCGCCGGCCCCGCCGTGCCCGCCGGTGTCGGGGCTCGTGCCGGTTGCGCCGTCCTGACCTGGGGTTGAGCCGCTACCGCCGGTCCCGCCGGCCCCACCGGCACCGGGATTGCCGCCGTTGCCGCCGTTACCGCCGGCACCGCGGTTGATGGTGATGTCGCCGGTGGCGCCGGCACCGCCATCACCGGGGGCCCCGCCGTTGCCGCCGGCCCCGCCGTTGCCGCCGGCGCCTTGGTTGCCGGCCTGGCCGGAAGCTGCTAACGCGGCCCCGCCGGCCCCACCGACACCGCCGTTACCGCCGACACCACCGCCACCACCAGCACCTCCGGACCCGCCGGCGCCGTTGTTGTCGGTTATGTCGCCGGCAGCTCCGTCGTCGCCGGCCCCACCGTCACCACCCACGGCGCCGGCTCCGCCGGCCCCGCCGTCGCCGCCATCACCAGCGTTGGCTCCGCCGGACCCACCAACCCCACCGGCCCCACCGGCCCCACCTATGCCGCCGACCGTGCCGTTGCCATCTGCGGCAGTGCTACCTGCGACACCAACTGCGCCGGCCCCGCCGACACCGCCCTTTCCGCCGTTGCCGAACAGTCCGCCATCGCCGCCCTTGCCGCCGGCCCCACCGGCCTGGCCCGGGTCGGTGGCGTCGGCGCCCTTACCGCCGGCCCCGCCGTCGCCGGCGCCGGTTGAGTCGATGCCGCTCGCACCATCGCTGCCTGGGGCAGAGCCAGCACCACCAGCCCCGCCGGTGCCACCGGCGCCGGGATTGCCGCCGTTACCGCCGGCTCCGCCGGCGCCACCGTTTACCGTGATGTCGCCGACAGCGCCCGCCCCGCCGTCACCGGGGGCCGCGCCGTTACCACCGGCCCCGCCGTTGCCGCCCGCGCCTTGGCCGCCGGCCTGGCCCAAAAGGGCGGATCCGCCGGCCCCGCCGAGCCCGCCAGCCCCACCAACGCCACCGGCCCCGCCGGCCCCGCCGGCCTCACCGGTATCGCCCAAGGTGATTGCGTCGGCGCCGTGAGCGCCGGCCCCACCGTTGCCACCGATACCGCCGATACCACCGCTGCCGCCGATACCACCGGCCCCGAACAACCCACCGGCCCCCCCGGCCGCGCCGGCACCGCCGGCCCCACCGGCCCCACCGCCGCTGCCGTCGACACTGCCATTGCGGCCAGCGGCGCCGTCGCCGCCGGTGCCGCCTTGCCCCCCGTCGCCGCCAGCCCCACCGTCGCCAAGCAGCCACCCGCCGGCCCCCCCGACAGCGCCGGCACCGCCGGCCCCGCCGATACCCCCGATACCAGCGACACCACCGCTGCCGCCGATACCCCCGGCACCGCCGGCGCCGATCAGCCCAGCATTGCCGCCGGCACCGCCGGCCAAACCGAGTCCGGTGGCGGCGGTCCCGCCGGCCCCGCCGGCCCCGCCGTTGCCATACAACAACCCGCCGTTGCCGCCGGCGCCGCCGAACAAGCCGAGTGCCGACCCACTCCCGCCGGCCCCGCCGTTACCAATCAGCCCGGCATCACCGCCGGCACCGGCGGGCCCGCCGGCCCCGCCGTTGCCGTACAACAACCCGCCGTCCCCACCGGCCTGCCCGGGCGCCGTCCCGTTGGCGCCGTCGCCGATCAACGGGCGCCCCAACAGCAACTGGGTGGGCGCATTAATCACCGCCAGCGCGGCTTGCTCGACGTCGTGCAACGGGGAGGCGTTGGCGGCCTCGGCGGCCGCATAGGCGCCCGCGGCACCATTCAAGGTCTGCACGAACTGCCGATGAAACCCCGCCATCTGGTCGCTAAGCACCTGATAGTCGCGGGCGTGCCCAGAAAACAGCGCCGCGATAGCCGCCGACACCTCATCACCACCAGCAGCTAACACCGCCGTGGTCGGGGCGGCGGCGGCCCCATTGGCTGCCTCCAACGCCGAGCCAATACTCTCAAGATCTGCTACCGCCGCCACCAGCGCTTCCGGGGCCGCCCACACATACGACATCACCGCCCTCCTCATCGGTTCCTCGTTGCTGTGCCAGTCCATACGTGCGCCCTCCGGAGGCGCCAGCAGAGTATATAGCGAACTTCAATAGCTCGCTGAACTTCAGAAATAGTTTTTTGGCAAGTACTGATACACAGCGTTGCCTGAACCAGGTTGTGCGTATCAATGTTTGCTGACAGCGAGACAATGACCGCCGTGACGAGGCCGGGGTCTAACAAGCCCGCGCCCAAGATCCCACCGCGTCCAAGTCGGTGCGCGCCCGGCGCTGACCGTGAGCCGCTCAGACACAAGGCCACGCTCTCGGGCTAACACGATCGATCCGAACCTCGATGGACCGAGCTGCCCAAACCCCAACCACGATGCATGCATCGATCCCGACCGCGCCAAGACCGAGCGCACCGATCGCAACCCCCACGGCCACGCCGGCACCCGCGACCGACGCGGGTAGCCGCACTCGAGAACACGGCGCGAACGGAATCTCCGACCGTGACCGACTCGCCGAATTGCAACAACGCCGCCCACCGGAAAAACGTTCGCCAGGCCGCCCCCGAACTGGCCGCGCCGACGGTGCGCCGGGTTCAATGAACACGGTGCCCACCGAGCCGAAGCGCGCCCAGTCGGCCAGAGCGTGACTGGTCAATTCGGGTCCGTTGTCCATCCGGATATGTTCGGGCTTGCGGTGGCATTAGGGTGTCTGGCTGCGGGTGAGCCACAACGTTTACCCTCCGCTACCGATAACGCTGCGGTACGTCATCTCGAATCTGCCCTGCTCAGACCGGTCCCACTACCACCGCGGTCGACACCCGGCCGCCTGCTGCCGACACGGCCCGCATAGCGAGCGGATCCCTGGTATCCGCGAGCTTGGTGCGAAAATTGGATCTGTGGTGCAGGCGTCTCGTAGATCGGATGATGACACTCCCCTCCCGGAGTCGGTCTTTCCACCGTGGTTCTCGGCGTTTCTGGTCGATCGCGCGGTCCGCAAGCCATCGCGGGTACACAATCGGGGTGTACCGGCAGGACTTTGCCGCGATCGCCGAGCTGGTGGCCGGCGACCGCGCACGAATCGGCAAGCTGACACCAGCCCCGGGCCATCGACGTCGATCGTTGCATCGATGCCGACCGCGTCGTCGATGTCTTGGAACGTCTGGCCCTCCAGCGCGGAGCGCCTAACTACGTGCGTTTCGACAATGGTCCCGAGTTCGTGGCCCACGCCGTGAACGATTAATGCCGCTTCTCCGGCACCGTTCGCTGTTGATCGATCCGGGCTTGCCGTGGCAGACCGCGTGGTTCGAATCGTTCAATGGCCGGATGCGCGACGAATTGCTCAACTTGTGGCACTTCGACTCACTGCTGGAAGGCTTTGTGATTACCGAAGACTGGCGCTGCGACTACAACGCCAACAGACCCCACTACGCCCACGGCGAACTCACCCCAACCGAGTTCGCACTAAGGTGGACTACGACCCACCAACCCCACGCCGCATAGCGACTGGATCAACAAACGGGTCCCCCTCACACTCCCGATTCTCGGGATTTGAGACGGCAATGCATCCGGGGTCTTCGAAATGCTGTGTCCGGGACGCACCAGCGTGCTGTGGTCGCGGGTGCAGTATTCGTATCTATGACGTCGTTCCTGTGGGACCAGCACACGTGTCTGCCATTGCGAACCGACACCGATGTCGAACCGCTGACCCGTTACCACCAGCGCGCCGGCACCTTGGTATCGGTCAACGCGGGATACTCACCCCACAGCTTCACCGACACGATGGCGCTGTTGCGGCACTACCGGGCTGTGATCACAGCCCACCCCCGTCTCGAGTTGGCAGCCACCATCGACCACGTCGCCGCGATCAACCGCAGCGGCCGGGTAGCGGTGGTGTTCGACCTGGAAGACTCGCGTCCCCTCGATGACGACCTCGACAATCTCGCGACCCTAGCCAGCCTCGGTGTGCGTACGCTGCTGCCCACTTACAACCACGCAAACCGGGCCGGCAGCGGGTGCCTGGACACCAGCGATCGGGGTCTCACCGACTGGGGACGCGCCGTCGTTGCCGAAATGAACAACATCGGTATCGTTCCCGACGGCTCCCATTGCAGTGCCCGCACTGGATTGGACATGTGTGAGATATCCACTGGCCCAGTCATTTACAGCCACTCCTGCATGCGCGCAATTTGGGATCACCCGCGAAACATCACCGACGACCAAGCCAGGGCGTGCGCAGCAACCGGTGGTGTAATCGGAATTACTGGCGTCGGCATCTTCCTCGGGCCCAACACCCCCACCCTTGCCGCCATGACACGGCATCTGGAACACGCCATCGACCTGGTCGGCATCAACCACGTCGGCATAAGTACCGACTTCTCTTTCGACCATGCCGATTTCTACGACGAACTCGCCCACAACCCGCATTTGTTCGATGACAGCTACACCCGCTGGGGGCCGATCCAGTGGATGCCGCCGGAAACATTGCTGAGGCTTGGCGAGCATCTCTCGGGGCAGGGCTGGGCCAATGACGACATCGGCGCAGTGCTCGGCGGAAACTTCTATCGGGTCGCCCAGCATGCCTGGCGTGCTTGAACCCACGGGCCAAGGTTTGATCACTCCGCCGCGCGGCTCGGCGCCTGGGAGGATCTCCTTCGCCAGCACCGTTCGTTTAGCCTGTGAGGTCGGCAAATGGCTCGCGGGCATTGTCAGATGAGGCAACGAATCGCCCCACGAGGGCATTCGGGATGGGTCAACGCGCCGGTTTGACCCTGTAGCCGCTGGTCACGTACCCTGGGTCAGTTGTCGCCAGGCTGACACCCGGGCGACGGCGAGGGTCGGCTAACGGCCCAGGAACAAGCACAGGACAAGCCGGGCTTGAGAATTTGGCGCGAGTTTGGCCCGCGCCCCAAACCCACCACGCGCACCGCCGGTAGCACGCGCGCGAAGCGCCCGAGCTGCGGCTGACCAGAAGGCAGGAGCAACGATGGCGACCTACGCAATCGTCAAGACGGGCGGCAAGCAATACAAGGTCGCCGTCGGAGACGTGGTCAAGGTCGAGAAACTCGAGTCCGAGCCCGGAGCCAAGGTGTCGTTGCCGGTGGCGCTGGTGGTCGACGGGGCAAAGGTCACCACCGATGCCGACGCGTTGGCCAAGGTCGCGGTCACCGGCGAGGTGCTCGAGCACACCAAGGGCCCCAAGATCCGGATCCACAAGTTCAAGAACAAGACCCGCTATCACAAGCGCCAGGGCCACCGTCAGCAGCTGACGGTCCTGAAGGTCACGGGCATCAAGTAGGGGAGGCGACGGACATGGCACACAAGAAGGGTGCTTCCAGCTCGCGCAACGGCCGCGATTCCGCCGCCCAGCGGTTGGGTGTCAAGCGGTTCGGCGGCCAGATCGTCAAAGCTGGCGAAATCCTGGTTCGCCAGCGCGGCACCAAATTCCACCCAGGGGTCAACGTCGGGCGTGGCGGCGACGACACCTTGTTCGCCAAGGCGAACGGGGCCGTCGAGTTCGGTGTCAAGCACGGTCGCAAGACCGTCAACATCGTTGCTGCCGGACAAACCGACTGATCGCCGCCCGGTGTGCGCCTGCTGCGAAGATTTGCGAGAAAATTCGCGGTAGCTGCACGCTCGGCGGATGAGAGGACCCCCGATGCCTCGGTTTGTCGATCGGGTCGTCATCCACACCCGCGCGGGTTCCGGCGGTAACGGCTGCGCCTCGGTTCACCGCGAGAAGTTCAAGCCGTTGGGCGGCCCCGATGGGGGAAATGGCGGCCGCGGCGGCAGCATCGTCTTCGTCGTCGATCCGCAGGTGCACACACTGCTTGATTTCCACTTCCATCCGCACATCACTGCCCCGTCGGGCAAGCAGGGGATGGGCAACAATCGCGACGGCGCTGCCGGTGCGGACCTGGAAGTCAAGGTTCCCGACGGCACCGTTGTGCTGGACGAGAATGATCGGATGCTGGCCGACCTGGTGGGCGCGGGCACCCGCTATGAGGCCGCAGCTGGGGGCCGGGGCGGCTTGGGTAACGCCGCGTTGGCATCGCGGGCTCGCAAGGCGCCGGGCTTCGCGCTGCTCGGCGAGCAGGGACAGACGCGCGATCTCACCCTTGAGCTGAAGACCGTCGCCGATGTCGGCCTCATCGGGTTCCCGTCGGCGGGCAAGTCCTCCCTGGTGTCGGTGATATCGGCGGCCAAACCGAAAATCGCCGACTACCCATTCACCACATTGGTTCCGAACCTGGGTGTGGTTTCGGCCGGCGAGCATACGTTCACCGTCGCCGACGTGCCGGGTCTGATCCCGGGCGCATCCGAAGGTCGCGGCCTGGGCCTGGAATTCCTGCGGCATATCGAGCGCTGCGCTGTGTTGGTGCACGTGGTGGACTGCGCTACCGCCGAGCCGGGCCGCGATCCAGTCTCGGACATCGACGCCTTGGAAGCCGAACTGGCCGCCTACACGCCCACGTTGCAGGCGGACGCGACATTGGGCGACCTCGCTGAGCGGCCCCGGGCTGTCGTCCTGAACAAGATCGACGTGCCGGAGGCTCGTGAGCTCGCCGAATTCGTCCGTGACGATATCGCCGACCGCGGCTGGCCGGTCTATTGCGTATCGTCGGCTACCCGGGAAAACCTGCAGCCGTTGGTTTTTGGGCTATGGCAGATGATCTCGGCCTACCGCGCCGCGCTGCCGCGAGCGGTACCGCGCCGGCCGGTGATCCGTCCGGTGCCCACCGACGACAGCGGCTTCACCGTCGCACCCGATCCGCAGCAGCCGGGAAGCTTCGTCGTTGCCGGCGCTCGGCCCGAGCGCTGGATTCACCAGACCGACTTCAACAACGACGAGGCTGTTGGCTATCTTGCCGACCGGCTGGCGCGCCTCGGTGTCGAGGAGGAATTGCTGAGGTTGGGGGCGCAACCTGGGTGCGCGGTCACCATCGGCACCATGACCTTCGACTGGGAGCCGCAAACTCCCGCCGGAGGTCAGGTGGTGACGTCCGGCCGGGGCACCGACCCGCGGTTGGAACGCACCGAGCGGGTAGGCGCCGCGGAGCGCAAGACCGCGCGGCGTCAACGTCGGGAACCGGCTCGGGGCGACCAGCGCGTCCGCGACGAGGGACCGAGTCCGTCCGTAGGCGACGAATGATGACCAGCCACCACCGCGAAGGCATCCGGACCGCGCGCAGTCTCGTCGTCAAGGTCGGGACCACCGCACTGACCACGTCTTCCGGGTTGTTTGACGCCAGCCGCCTGGCCGAACTCGCCGATGCGATCGAGAAGCGGATGAAGGCGGGTTCCGACGTCGTCATCGTGTCGTCGGGTGCCATCGCCGCCGGCATTGAACCGCTGGGGTTGTCCCGTCGACCCAATGATTTGGCGACCAAGCAGGCCGCGGCCAGCGTGGGCCAGGTCGCGCTGGTGAATGCGTGGAGCGCAGCGTTCGGCCGGTATGGCCGCACGGTCGGGCAGGTGCTCTTGAGCGCGCACGACATTTCCATGCGGGTGCAGCACACCAACGCCCAGCGCACGCTGGACCGGCTGCGGGCACTCCATGCGGTGGCGATCGTCAACGAGAACGACACGGTGGCCACCAATGAAATCCGCTTCGGCGACAACGATCGGCTTTCGGCCCTCGTGGCCCACCTGGTGGGTGCCGACGCCCTGCTGCTGCTTTCTGACATCGACGGGCTCTACGAGTCGGATCCCCGCAAGGCCGCGGCACCCACCCGGTATATCGCCGAGGTATCCGGGCCGGGAGATCTGGACGGTGTGACCGCCGGCCGCAGTAGCCACCTGGGGACTGGCGGAATGGCGTCGAAGGTGTCGTCGGCGCTGCTAGCCGCCGACGCCGGGGTGCCGGTGCTGCTGGCCGCCGCCGCCGATGTGTCGACCGCACTCACCGATGCCTCGGTCGGCACCGTGTTTGCGGCCCGCCCCCGACGGATGTCCGCACGCCGGTTCTGGGTGCGTTATGCCGCCGAGTCCGCGGGCACGCTGACTCTCGATGCAGGCGCGGTGCGCGCGGTGGTGCGGCAGCGGCGCTCGCTGCTTCCCGCGGGTATCACCGGGGTATCGGGTCGGTTCTTCGGCGGCGACGTCGTTGAACTATGCGGTCCGGACGCGAACGTGGTCGCCCGTGGTGTGGTCGCCTACGACGCGACGGAGCTTGCCACCATGATCGGCCGCTCGACCTCTGAGCTGCCGGGGGAGTTGCGCCGTCCCGCCGTGCACGCCGACGATCTGGTGGCGGTAGAGGCACCGTAGCCCGCCTTCCTCACTCCGTCGACGCAGGCGTGAGATACAGTGCACCCCAGACGATCTCGGTGAGAGTCGCGGCCAGCTCGGCGTCGTAGCGAGGCTGGGAATCCGGCAGGTTCTGCTGGCACGCTCGCTCGACCATCCACGTCAGCGCGCTGGCCGTGGTGAGTGCCGGCAGCTCCCGACGGATCGAACCGTCCGCCTGACCGTCCTGGATGACCCCGGCGAGCCGCTCTGAAATTCCGGCCAGCAGATCGCGATAGATCTGCGCCGTCAATGGCTCATATGCGGCCATCTCGGCAAGGGCAACGAGCAGCGGCTGATGACGTCGAAAGCTGGCAATGATGCCGGCCATCGCGGCGTGCAGGTCGTCCGGATTGTGTCGCCAGGCTACGCCCCACCAGCGCTCGGAATCGGAAGCGAGATCGTCGAATACCTGACCGGCCAGGCGGCGAAGAAGATGGCCCTTGTCCTCAAAGTAGATATAGAAGCTGGCGCGTGACATGCCGGCCTCGGTCGCCAACCGATCCACGCTGAGCTCGGTGAAAGAGGCGCCGTCGCTCATCAGCCTTTCGGTGGCGTCCAGCAATCGGCGCTCCATGTGCTCTCGTCGCTGCTGGCGATTGGCCTGCGGCTTCCGGGTCACCGACGGCATGGTTCCTTCCTGTGTTTTGGCTAGCATAGCCGGCCTGATGACGCCTTGACTAGACAATATGTCTAGACATATAGTCGGGCAATTGGGCGATAAGGAGGTCACCGCGATGGCACTAGTGACTGAGATATCCGGCAGCGCTCGCACCTATGACCCGATCGATCTGTCCTCGCGCGCGTTTTGGTCCTTGTCGGCGGCCGAACGGGAGCGCTCGTTCGCGGTGCTGCGCGCGGAACGACCGGTGAGCTGGCATCCGCCGGTCGAAGACGCGCTTATGCATGATCCCGCCGATCGGGGATATTGGGCGGTGACGCGACGCGCTGACATCGTCACGGTTAGCCGAAACAACCAGGTGTTCGTCTCGGGTAAGGGGGTGACTTTCGAGAACGTCCCCGAGGAGCTTCTCGAAGCGTCAATGTCTTTCCTGGCGATGGACCCGCCGCGACACACCATGCTGCGAAAGCTCATCAGCGCTGCGTTCACGCCCCGTCAGGTCCGCCGGATCGAGGACTCCATCAAGACAAACGCTAAGACCATTGTCGAGGAGCTGCGGGCTGCCGGCAGCGGGGCCGATTTCGTCGACCACTGCGCCAAGGAACTACCTATCCGCACGTTGTCGGACATGGTGGGGATTCCCGAATCCGAGCGCGAGCATGTCGCCCACGCCGCCGATGCAATGGTGTCCTGGTCCGACCCGGTCTACCTCGACGGGCGTAATCCGTTGCAGGTCATGGTCGAAAACCAGATGTATCTGCATTCGGTGGCTGGCTCACTGGCCGGCCAGCGCCGCGAGCAGCCCGGCGACGACCTGTTCAGTGGCCTGGTCAATGCCGAGGTCGACGGTGACCGATTAACGGACGCGGATGTTGGGGCCTTTTTCGTGTTACTCGCTGTGGCGGCCAACGACACCACCCGCCAGACCACCAGCCATGCGATGAAGGCGCTCACCGATTTTCCCGACCAGCGGGCATGGCTGCTGGCGGACTTCGACAACCGCATTGGCACGGCCGTCGAGGAGTTCATCCGTTGGGCCACACCGGTAATGACCTTCCGGCGCACGGCCGTTTCGGATTTCGAGCTGAGTGGTCAGACCATCCGGGCGGGGGAGCGGGTGGTGATGTTCTATCCGTCCGGCAATTGGGACGACGAGGCCTTCGACCGCCCGGACCGGTTGGACCTGAGCCGCAGTCCCAACCCACACATCGGCTTCGGCGGCGGTGGAGTCCACTTCTGCCTCGGCGCCCACGTGGCACGGGCGCAGCTGCGCGCCATTTTCGGCGAGTTGCTCCGGCAGCTGCCGGATATCGAGGCCGGGGAAGCGACATACGTGCCGAACAACTTCATCCACGGTATCCGTAGCATGCCCTGCGCCTTCTAGCGCAAGGGCATCGGTGACAGTTCGTCGCACAGCAGCGCCAGCAGCTCGGAGCACCCGCCGTCGACCTTGACGGTTGCCAGGTCGTCGCCGCGGGTGCGACCGCGGTTGACGATCGCAACCGGGATGCCCAGCGCCGCTGCGTGTCGGACAAACCGGTATCCGGAGAACACCGCCAGCGACGAGCCCACAACCAGCAGCGCTTCGGCGCCATCAATCAGTGAATACGCCTGTGCAACACGTTCTTTCGGCACATTCTCGCCGAAGTAGACGATATCGGGCTTGAGCATGCCACCGCAGCGCCTGCAGTCCAGATAGCGAAATGACTCGGTATCGGCCACAACGGCGTCGGCGTCCGGGGCGACCGCCAACCCACCCACCGCATCGATGCGCTCCACGAATCCCGGGTTGAGTGTTTCCAATTGCTCGGCCAGCGCCGCACGGGTGGTGGTGTCACCACAGCTCAGGCACGTCACCTGCGCATAGCTGCCGTGCAGATTCACCACGTTGACGCTGCCGGCTTTGGTGTGCAGCAGGTCGACGTTCTGGGTGACGACGCCGGTCACCACCCCCGCGTGCTCGAGCGCGGCCAGCGCCCGATGCCCGGCATTGGGCCGGGTTTCGTCCATGTGCCGCCAGCCGAGGTGGTTGCGCGCCCAGTAGCGTTGCCGAAACACCGGGTCCGAGGTGAACTGGCGAATCGTCATGGGATTGCTCGGCGGCGAGTCGGGGCCACGATAGTCGGGGATGCCCGAGTCGGTGGAAATCCCCGCACCGGTCAACGCCGCCACCCGGCGACCGGCCAGCACCGCAACAAGTTCGGGTGATTGGGGGGATTGCACCTACCCGAGCTTAGGCTGATTCGGGAATTTCGGCTCCGCGAGCGACAATGAGGGAGCGATGAACTTCTACTCGGCTTACCAGCACGGGTTCGTGCGCGTTGCCGCCTGCACGCACCACACCACCATCGGCGATCCGGCGGCCAATGCCGCCTCGGTCCTGCGGCTGGCACGCGCATGTCACGACGAGGGCGTAGCGCTGGCGGTGTTCCCCGAGTTGACGCTGTCGGGTTACTCGATCGAGGACGTGCTCCTGCAGGATGTCCTGCTCGACGCCGTCGAGAATGCATTGCTCGATCTGGTCGCCGCGTCCGCCGAGCTGCTGCCGATACTCGTCGTGGGGGCTCCGCTGCGCCATCGGCATCGCATCTACAACGCCGCGGTTGTCATCCACCGCGGCGCTGTGCTTGGCGTGGTACCCAAGTCCTACCTGCCTACCTACCGAGAGTTCTACGAGAGCCGGCAGTTCGCTGCCGGCACTGGGGAGCGCGGCACGATCCGGATCGGTGGTATCGACGCAGCCTTCGGCCCCGACTTGCTGTTCTGCGCATCGGATCTGCCGGGGTTTGTGCTGCACGTCGAGATCTGTGAGGACATGTTCGTACCGGTGCCGCCAAGCGCGGAGGCAGCCTTGGCGGGCGCCACGGTATTGGCGAACCTCTCTGGTAGCCCAATCACGATCGGTCGCGCCGACGACCGCCGCCTGCTGGCACGTTCGGCATCCGCGCGCTGTCTGGCCGCCTACGTCTATGCCGCCGCGGGGGAGGGTGAGTCGACGACCGACCTGGCGTGGGATGGCCAGACGATGATCTGGGAAAACGGAGTGTTGCTCGCGCAGTCTGAGCGCTTCCCGAAGGGGGAGCGCCGGTCGGTCGCCGACGTGGACACCGAGTTGCTTCGATCGGAACGGCTGCGGATGGGCACCTTTGACGACAATCGACGCCACCACGGGCTGTTGGCAGAGTCAGTGCGGCGCATCGATTTCCGGCTCGACCCGCCGGCCGGCGACATCGGCCTGCTTCGCGAGGTAGAGCGTTTTCCCTTTGTCCCCGCTGATCCGCTTCGACTGCAGCAGGATTGCTACGAGGCCTACAACATTCAGGTGTCCGGGCTGGAGCAGCGGCTCCGTTCGCTGAACTATCCGAAGGTGGTCGTCGGCGTTTCGGGTGGCCTGGATTCGACGCATGCATTGATCGTCGCGGCGCGCGCGATGGATCGAGAGGGCCGGCCGCGCAGCGACATCTTGGCGTTTACCATGCCCGGCTTCGCTACCAGCGACCGCACCAAGGGCAACGCGGCGCGGTTGGCGCACGCGTTGGGCGTCACCTTCGCTGAAGTCGACATCCGCGACACCGCACGGCTGATGTTGGCCACCATCGGTCATCCGTTTTCGGCCGGTGAGGAGACTTACGACGTCACGTTCGAAAACGTGCAGGCCGGTTTGCGCACCGACTACCTGTTCCGTATCGCCAACCAACGCGGAGGAATCGTGCTGGGCACCGGCGACCTGTCGGAGCTGGGCTTGGGCTGGTCGACATACGGCGTTGGTGACCAGATGTCGCACTACAACGTCAATGCCGGTGTGCCCAAGACGCTGATCCAGCACCTGATGCGCTGGGTCATCACCTCCGGCGAATTCGAGGCGCAGGTGGGTGAGGTGCTCCAGTCGGTCCTCGACACCGAGATCACGCCCGAACTGGTTCCCACCGGTGAGGAGGAGGAACTGCAGAGCAGCGAGGCAAAAATCGGCCCGTTTGCCCTGCAGGATTTCTCGCTGTATCAGGTACTGCGTTACGGGTTCCGGCCATCGAAGATCGCCTTCCTCGCCTGGCACGCGTGGAGCGACCCTGATCACGGCACCTGGCCGTCCGGATTCCCCGAGAATAAGCGACCGTCCTATTCGTTGGCCCAGATTCGGCACTGGCTCACGGTTTTCGTCGAGCGGTTCTACTCCTTCAGTCAGTTCAAACGCTCGGCATTGCCCAACGGTCCCAAGGTGTCGCACGGTGGCGCGTTGTCGCCGCGAGGGGACTGGCGAGCCCCATCGGACATGTCGGCGCGGGTCTGGCTCGCCGAAATAGAACGCGACATACCCGTCGACTAGCGCGTGCTGGGCAAATGCCTAGCGAATCCGCCCCACCGCTGGAACAAACCGCCCTACCTTGGCGCAGTAAGCCCGATAGGAATCCCCATGCTCCCGGAGCAGGTACGGCTCCTCAACGACACGGACCTGTACTTCGATCGAGCAAACGAGCAGGATAAACCCGGCGAAAACGGCAAGATTCGGCGTGAGGAGCACCACCCCGAGGCTAAACACGAACATGGCGGTGTAGATGGGATTACGCACCCAGCCGAATGGCCCGGTGGCTACCAGCGTCGTGGACTCCTGCTCATCGACCCCGATTCGCCACGAATCACCCATAGCGAGCTGGGCGTAGACCGTCGCCACGATGCCGACGACCGCCACCAGGATCCCAGCCACCTGAATCCACACCGCGGTCAGGACTGCAAGTGGCCTGACAAGATCGATCCGCTGCACAATCACGCCCGCGACCGTCACCATGAGTGCTACGGCAAATCCGATGCCAGCCAACCATTCTGGTGAGCCGATTCGGCCGCTGACGCCGCGATAGCCGCTCGATCCGGTGCGCCGGTATTGAACCCAGCTACGCCAACCAAATCCGAGCAGTGCAAAAACCGCGAACAACACCAACGCGATATCGGCCGAGGTAGTTGCTGGCATCGCAGGTCCTCCCGCTGTGTGGTCCGTCGGATAGCCACTATCTCATCCGCCACTCATTCGCACCTCGTTCGCACCTCAACCGCATCGGAGGGCGGCTTCGATCGCTTCGGCAGGAGGTGCACAGTCGCCGGCGCCGAGCTTGAGAGTCGCCAGTGCGCCCGCGGTGCTTGCCCGCTGCAGCGCGCGCAGCCGCTGTGCCGCAGAACCGTGCTTGGTTGGCCAGTGCGCGGCCAGAACGCCGGCGAACACATCGCCGGCTCCGGTGGTGTCCACTGCCGATACCTTCGGGGCGGCCACATCGAACTCCCCGTCGGCACCGCGGTACCGGACGCCGCGGGCTCCGCGGGTCATCACGAAATGTTCTGGCTGCCAGAGCCAGTCGGCTGCCTCGCGCTCGTTTGCGATAACGACGTCGACATCGGCCGCCAGTTCGGCCAGCGAACTGTGATCCTGGCCGACCGGTGACGCATTGACCACGACGACCGCCCCGGCCGCCCGGGCTTGGCGCGCCGCCGCTGTCGCCGCCGCCAAGGGAATCTCCAACTGGGTCAGCAACACCTCGCAGTCGGCGCCCACCGTCGGCGCCACTACCAGGTGCGCGTTGGCGCCCGGCGCCGCGACGATGGCGTTCTCGGCGTCGGCGTCGACCATGATGACCGCCGTCCCGCTCGGTCCGGGGACCACGCTGGTCCCCGCCACGTCGATTCCGTTGGCGAGCAGGTGGGCTCGCACGTGGTTGCCGGCAGGATCATCGCCGACGGCACCGACAAACCGCACCCGCGCGCCGGCTCGCGCCGCGGCGATCGCTTGATTGCAGCCCTTCCCGCCTGGTGCGCATGTCAATGCCGACGCCAACATGGTCTCGCCCGGGCGTGGCAGCTTGGTGACGTTGAAGGTCATGTCCATGTTCGCGCTGCCGACCACGCACACTCGGGGTGCCATTCCGCTGAGGTTAGTCGACTCGTACGCAGGGCAGCCCAGTCGACTGAAATCATCTGTGTCGCTGTGATTTCAGTGGTCTCATGGGCGGGACTGATTGTCGGTGCCCTGCGATAGAATTCGAACATGAGTTCGAGCAGTCGCGAGGAGATCCTCGCGGTCCTCGACGCGCTCGAGGATGATCTGGACCGCGCCTGCGGGTTGTCGTTCGATGCCCTGACAACTCCGGAAAGGCTGACGTTGCTCGAGCGCGTGGAGACGCTGCGCCGCCGGCTACCCGTCGTCGAGCATGAGTTGATCAACCAGATCGGCGAGCAGGCCAGCGCGACCGAGCTCGGCGCCACCCTGCCCAGAACGCTCGCCGACCGGCTCCACATCACCCGCAGCGACGCCAGCCGCCGGATCACCGCGGCCGCCGACCTCGGGCCCCGCCGTGCCCTGACCGGCCAACCCCTGGCACCGCTGTTGACCGCGACCGCCCAAGCCCAGCGCGACGGCCTCCTCGGCGACGGCCACGTCCGCGTCATCCGGGAATTTCTCGGTCGGCTGCCCACCACGGTGGATGCCAACACCCGCGAGCACGCCGAAGCCCACCTCGCCGCGCTGGCCACCGGGTTTCGCCCCGACGAGCTGGCCAAGCTGGCCCAGCGGCTCCTGGACTACCTCCACCCCGACGGCGACTACACCGACGAGCACCGCGCTCGTCGGCGTGGACTCAGCCTGGGCAACCAAGACATCGACGGCATGTCGAAGCTGACCGGCTGGCTCACGCCCGAGGCGCGCGCCACCCTGGAGGCGGTGCTGGCCAAACTGGCCGCACCCGGAATGTGCAATCCCGACGACCAGACCCCGGTGATCGACGGCGTGGCCGCACACCCGGTAATCGAGCGCGACGCCCGCAGCACCGGCCAACGCAACCACGACGGCCTCACTGCCGCGCTACGCGCGCTGTTGGCCAGCGGAGAGCTCGGTCAACACAACGGGCTGCCGGCCACCATCGTGGTGTCCACCACGTTGAAAGACCTGGAGTCAGCCACCGGCACGGCACTCACCGGTGGCGGCAGCCTGTTGCCGATGACCGATGTCATCCGCCTGGCTCGCCATGCCCACCATTACCTGGCGATTTTCGACCAGGGCAAAGCCATCGGGCTCTACCACACCAAACGGTTGGCCTCGCCCGGGCAACGCATCGTGCTCTACGCCAAGGACCGCGGCTGTACCCGCCCCGGCTGCGATGTGCCCGGCTATCTCTGCGAAGTCCACCACCTCACCCCGTATGCGGCCTGCCGCACTACCGATGTCAACGACCTGACCTTCGCCTGCGGCCAAGACCACCCGCTGGCCGAAAAGGGCTGGACCACCCGAAAACGCGCAAACGGCGACACCGAATGGATCCCGCCGCCGCATCTGGACTCTTCGGTTCTACGGGGCCAACCCCGGATCAATGGATACCACCATCCCGAGAGACTGCTTACTGACGGCGGGGAGCCCGAGGCTTCCTGAGCCTCAACCGCAACCGGCGTCGCAAGCTGCCTGCTGCGATTGCACGCGGTGCGATCTGGGTGGTCCCACGGTTATGGACGCCACGTGGCTCAATGGAACTTGTCCGCCAAAGATGTCGGCACTCATTGCGGAGGCCGCCATTCTGCTGACGCTGCGGAGCTTCCTGGATGCCTATCACTTTCGGCCAACGTCTTACTTTTTGCTAACGGCAATATGCCTGGTCGCGGCAGGCTAGTCTGCAGCGGAGTCCGTGTTTCTCGGCGCACGAGTGAATGGAGAGCGGGTGACGTCGCAACAGGCACCAGTGCCGGGAGCAACGCCCGTGCCGGTGCGAAGGCGCAGACGCTGGCGGGGGCTGTTTTCTCGGATGAGCATCCAGTCCAAGCTCATCGTGATGCTGTTGATGTCCAGCATCGTGTCGGCGGCGGTCATCGCCGTCGTCGCGTTCGGAACAGGCCGTGAATTGTCGACGGTCTCGTCGGCTCGGTGGTTGACACAGCTGCGGACGTCGCAGGAACGAGCGATCCAGGCCGAGTTCGAAAACTTGACGACCTCGCTAGTCTCCTACAGCAGCAGCACGATCGTGGTCGCGGCCGCGCAACTGTTCACAGCCGGCTTCGATCAGCTTGCCAACGCAACGATCGACCCCGAGCAGCAGCTGGCACTCGTCGACTACTACACCAACGAACTCATCGCGCCGACAGAGCGGGACACCGGCGTCAAACTTGACATCGACGCCGTGCTACCGAGTTCCAGCGCCCCGCGGTACCTTCAGACCCACTACACCGTGGCGGCTGCGGCGGACGGTGACGCGGCCACGACTGATGACAGTCCCGAAGGTCGCGCATGGTCGGCGGCAAACACTCGTTTTGACGGCTATTTCCGGGACATGGTCACTCGTTTCGAATACCGGGACGCGCT
This sequence comes from Mycobacterium spongiae, assembly GCF_018278905.1. NCBI lineage: Bacteria > Bacillati > Actinomycetota > Actinomycetes > Mycobacteriales > Mycobacteriaceae > Mycobacterium > Mycobacterium spongiae. The sequence goes on along the minus strand of NZ_CP046600.1, from coordinate 3,769,164 downwards.
GCTGCTGGATGCTCAAGGCAACGTCGTCTACAGCGTGAACAAGGGTTTCGACTTGGGCACCAATATCGTGTCTGGGCCGTATCGCGAATCCGAACTGCATGATGGCTACGAAAAGGCGCTGGGCGCCAACGCCTTGAACTTCGCCTGGATCACCGACTTTGGGCGCTATCAGCCGGATCTGGGTGCACCGACGGCCTGGATGGTGGCGCCGGTCCGATCGCACGGTGAGACCTATGGCGTATTGGCCGTGCCGCTACCGATCGCGAAGATCAATCGCGTCATGACCTTCGACAAGGACTGGCAACAACTGGGGCTAGGCGCGACGACCGAGACGTACCTGGCCGGTCCGGACGATCTGATGCGGTCGGATTCGCGTCTCTTCCTTGAGGATCCGGAGGAATACCGCCGTGAGGCGGTGGCCGCGGGCACCGCGTCCGCGGTCGTGGACGAAGCGATCCGGTTGGGTGGCACGACGCTGGTGCAGCCCGTTCCCGGTGCGGCGCTGCGCGCCGCCCAACGCGGCGAGACCGGGATCATCACCGCCGAAGGCTATTTGGGTATGCGGGAGATGCAGGCCTACGCCCCGCTGACTGTGCCGGACTCCGACCTGCAGTGGTCGATTCTGGCGACCAAAGACAACTCCGAGGCGTTCGCGCGGGCGGCGTGGTTCACCAGAAGGATCGTACTGACCACCGCCGCGATCATTTTCGTCGTCTGCCTGGTCTCGGCGCTGGCTGCGAGGGCGTTTGTCCGGCCCATCCGGCGGCTGGAGGTCGGCGCCAACAAGATCAGCGCGGGCGACTACGACGTCGCTATCCCGGAGACGGCGAGCGGCGAAATTGGCGATCTCGCGGCCGCTTTCAACGCGATGAGTCGAAGTCTGCGGATCAAGGAGGAGCTGCTCACCGAGCAGCGCGAAGAAAACAACCGGCTGTTGCGGTCGCTGATGCCGGAGGCGGTGATGGAGCGCTACCGCCAGGGCGACGAGACGATCGCCGCCGAGCACCACGACATCACCGCTATCTACGCCGACATCGTCGGACTCGACGAGGTGTCGACGGAACTCTCGGGCGATGAATTGGTAGAGAAGCTGAACGGACTGGTCCGGCAGTTCGATTCGGCTGCCGAATCGCTGGGCGTCGAGCGGGTCCGCACTCTGCACAACGGCTACCTCGCCGCCTGCGGAGTCACCACCCCGCGACTGGACAATGTGCGGCGAACCGTCGACTTCGCCCTGGAAATGCAGCGCATCGTAGACCGGTTCAACGGCAGGACCGGTGACGGTGTCGCGCTTCGCGCCGGTATCACCACCGGAACCGCGGTCAGTGGACTGGTGGGGCTGTCCAGTGTCGCCTACGACCTGTGGGGGCCCGCGGTGAGCCTGGCATACCAGATGCACAGTGGCATGCCGCAGGCCGGCATCTACGTGAGCGCAGGAGTCTACGAGGTCATGGGGGACACACGGGAGTTCACGCCGGCCGGCACGATTGTGGTCGGCGGGTCCGAGCAGCAAATCTGGCGATTGTCGGAGCGTCCGTGAACCCGCCCGGTGGGTCCTGGTTCTACTGGGCGATTGGTGTCGCGGTAGGACTTCCGGCGGGGCTCATCATCCTGACCGAGTGGCACCACGCCCTCGTCCGCAGACAGAGCTATCTCGCCGGCCCGGTCAACCTGTTGCGCAACTATCTGTTGCCGCTCGCGGCGCTGCTGGCGCTGCTCGTCGGGGCGACACAGGTCCCCACCGACAACACCTGGATACGGATCATCGCGACGCTGTTCGCCTTCACGGTGCTGGTGTTGGCGCTGTCCGGGCTCAATGCCACCCTCTTCCAGGGAGCGCCGACCGGCTCGTGGCGTAAACGGCTCCCCGGCATTCTGGTCGACGTTGCCCGCCTGCTGCTGATCGGCGTGGGCTTGGCGCTGATCCTGTCCTATATCTGGGGAATCCGGATCGGAGGCCTGTTCACCGCGCTGGGCGTGGGGTCGCTCGTCGTCGGCCTGATGCTGCAGAACTCCGTGGGCCAGGTCGTGTCGGGGCTGTTCTTGCTGTTCGAGCGACCCTTCGGGATCGGCGACTGGCTGATGGTCGCGACGACGCGAGGACAAGTCGTCGAGGTCAACTGGCGGGCCGTGCACATTGCCAAAGTTGGTGGGCTGGAGATCATTCCGAACTCGGTGCTGGCCGGCACCTCCTTCACCAACCTAAGTCGCCCTGACGGACCGCACGACATCCTGATCGTGACCACCTTCTTGTCCATCGACCCGCCCGATCGGGTGTGCGCGTTGCTGTCGCGAGTCGCGAGTGCCCTGCCGCAGCTCAAGCCCGGCGTTGAGCCTTCGACGTTGGCCGTCGGAACGGCCACGACCTGGGCCGGTGGCGCGACCCAGTACAGCACGTCGGTCGGCCTGAACTCGGCTACCGATGCCTTCGCCGCGAAATCCGACTTCTTGCGGTGGATCTGGTACGCGGCTCGGCGGGAAGGGCTGCACCTCGACGGCGCCTATGACGATTTTTCGACGCCGGAACGCATCGAGGCAGCGTTGCGTGACATCGTTGGGCCGGCGCTGCGGCTGACCGAAGCAGATCGCCAATCGCTCATTCCGCAGGCGCGGATGGTGCGCTACGGTGCCGACGAAGCCATGCAACACCTGGGTGAGGTGCCCACGAGGATTTCCTTTGTGGTTGCCGGCAGCATTCGGCTCACCGCTACCGACGACGATGGCTTGGTCGTCACGGTCGGCACGCTGTATGAAGGATCCTTCCTGGGGCTGACCACGCTGACCCGCCAACCCAGCTTCACCGGCGCATACGCGTTAGAAGAAGTGACGGCGCTAGAACTCAACCGTGAACATATCGAGGAACTGGTCACCCGCAGACCAGCTTTGCTGCAAGACTTCGCTCGGATCATCGACGAGTACCGGAACACGGTGTCGCAGTTAGGCTACCGGGAGGGCGCTCAGCGAGGGCGTGTTTCTGGCAGAGAGCGGTGACGAACGCGTCGTCAGCTGTTGTGTCGTGGAGCGTGCGTCTCTTTCTTGGCTATCTGGGTGCCTGGGATCGCGGGTGCCACCCATAGCCTCAGGTAGTTTCGCAGGTCATCGCCCAGCCGCGGTGGCCGGCCGGGATCGATGATGAACGATTGCAGAGTCCGAAGCGTGTGCTCGACCAGGCCATTGATATCGGCATCATCGAAACCGATGCTGGGCCAGTCGATGTCGAAGCGATCGATGATCAAGCGGCCAAAAGCCAGCGCTACGTCGGAGGTAACCCTCGCTGGCGACACGAGCGTCGATCCCGGGGACATCAACAAGCTCAGGTATGGATCATGAGGAAGCCGCTCCAGCACATAGACGATGGATTCGACCACTGCTTCGCCCGGATCGTGAAGTCCGGTGAGGTGAATGGCCATGTTGTCGAGGAAGGGGCCGACCGCGCCAATCGCGGTGGCGGTCAGCAACGCCTCGGTGCTTGGAAAGTACCGGTAGACCGTTTGGCGGGTGACTCCCAGATCACGGGCGACGTCGACGATGCTGAAGTCAGGTCCACTATGGTCGATCGCTCGCTTGGCCGCGGCCAGTATCCGTTCGACAGCTTCTTCATCGGAGCTTGGCTTGGAACCCGACCAGCCATGGGTGCGCATCGTCTTCCCCAATCGTCGGTGCGGTCCGGTGCGGTGCGGTGGCGGTGGCACCAGGTTAGAGGGCAAACGCCAAGAATAGACCATCCATTGGACGCGTGTTGTCGCCTAAACAGTGGCAGCGCCGGCACCGGAGGGGCCAGCGGGTTGGCGTTGGCCCGAGCCGGGATCGACGACCTGGCACAACCGCGCGGTCCGCATCTGGTCCTGAGTGTCGGCTGCGTCGGCGGCCCGCTACGCTGCCACCCGACGCCGCGGCGCGTGCCGCACCAAGTTCTGGAAGGAAGTGCGATGAGCGCAGCACGTGTGGTGACGACCTATCACGAGTCGTGGACGCGGGGCGATATGGTGACCGCGCGTTCCCACCTGGCCGATGACCTCGACTTTCAGGGGTCGATCGACACGTTCACCAACGCCGACGACTTCATTGCGACGCTGACCGGATTCGCCCAGATGCTCACAAGAGTGGACCTGCTCGCGCAGTTCTACAGCGACGATGGGGCCGCGCTGCTGTATGACTGCGTCACTAACTCGCCCGCCGGAACGATCAGAACCGCTGAGTTCTTCGGGTTGCGCGGCGGCAAGATCGCCACGATCCGGCTCGTCTTCGATGCGACCTTGCTGCGCCAGGCGATGCCGGGGTGACCGCGCGATCCAATACTTGTCGGACGTCGCTCATAGGATGAGCGCACCGCCGGCAACCCTGGCGCCGCACTCACCGTCTGAGAGGACTACTGATGTCCGAGCAACCCGACGCCTTCTTCCACGATGTCGCGGTCACCGCGCTGAGCCAGCCCGGGGTTGAGCCGGGGACGATGATGGGCTTTCCGTGCTTGCGAGTCGACGGAGCATTCTTTGCTTCGTGCGACCATCGCACCGGAGATCTCATCGCGAAACTGCCGCGGCCGCGCGTCGAAGAGCTCATCGATGCGGGGATCGGCAAACCCTTTGCCCCGGCGGGACGCACCTTCCGGGAATGGGTCCTGGTCGACGACCGCGACGAGGCCAGATGGACCGCCCTCATCGACGAGGCGCGGCAATTCGTGAGTGGGCAACAATGACCTTTCTCGGCTTTCCGCCCGCCGGGTTGGCGCTGCTCGCGCGCTTGCCCACCCTGGACTCGGCGGGCTTCTCCGCGGTGCGACCTGACTGGGAAGAGCACGTGCTGAACCCCGCCCGCGACCTCGTCGACGACCTCGGCGCCCAGCTGACCGAACAGATCTCGCCTGGTCTCATCGCCGAACCAAAGGTCAATGGCTCGATCGCCCCGATCAACCGTGACCTGCGCTTCAACCCCGATGGTCCGCGCTACAAGGATCACGTGATGTTTCGCTTTTGGGAGGGAACGCCGAAAAAGACCGCGCCGACGTTGTTCCTTCGCATTGACCCGGGCCAGATCGGTTTCGCGTCCGGTGTGGTGTTCGCATCGACCGACCGTTGGCGTGCTGCGGTCGGTGACCCCCCGGTTGCCGAGGAGCTGCGTCGGCTGATTGAGGACATCCAAGCTGCCATCGGCGACGTCGACATCGCTGGCGCGGATCTCAAACGGGTCCCTTCGCCATTCCCGCCCGATCACCCCGGCGCAGACCTGTTGCGGCACAAGGCGACGTTCCAGCTCCGCTGGGCGGAGCCGCTGCCCGAGGAAGTATCGACAGGCGCGTTGACCGCATTCTGCACCGCGCGGCTCAGCAAACTTGCGGGCCTGCACCGCTGGCTCGTTGCTCAGATGGGTGCTTCTTAGGCCATCCTGATCGGGTCGCTAAGACCGAGCTGGACATACGGTAGTGACCTCGTGCACCCGCGTGTCGGAAGGAGCGGCGATGGGGGCGTGTGAATCCGTTGAGCGGGCGCTGGCGTCTCAGAAGCCCTTCGGGAATGACTTACACATTCTCGACCACCGGCGCGATTGCCTCGTTCAGCTGCTCGAAGAGCTCACGCCCCGCATGCCCGCCGCCGGTGAGCTTCTCGACGCGGTAGCGCACCGTCCCGACGGCGATCACCGCCGGCTCTTCACCGAGACGACCTTGCGATCGGCGATCGTGCACGCCCACAAACAGCTGACTCCGGATACCCCACGCGGGCCCCGGCTCCTCCGGCTGACCGACTGTGCGGCCGTCTTCTCCGCCGCTGCCGGCTATCTGGAGCGCGGCGGCACCGATAGTCCGCTGCAGGACGGCTCGCTAGTGCGGTTGGGTCCAAGCACCCACCACGGATGGATCTGGCGGGACGAACACCCCGACGACACGTACGGTCGGGTCTTCCGGGAACTGCTGACAGAGCGCTACGTGATGCTGCCCAGCACACCCGACGCAGGCACTATCGACATGTTGACGGCCGGCGCCCGGCTGCTCGACGAGCTACTCCCGTCGTTGGCGCCCAGCACCTTGCACCACGCCCACATCGTTGCCTGCGTACCGACGTCGAAGGCGTTCTTCGGGTCCAGCTCACGCCCCGACCTGTCCGGGACGGTCCTACTGCGCGAAAGCCTCGGCAGCCCATGGTGGGTCGCAGAGCACTTGCTGCACGAGTCAGTGCATATGAAACTCTACGACTTGCTCGACGGAGACACTCTCATGCGATCCGACGGGCGATACGTCCAGCGCCCGGTCGTCACACCGTGGAACCCATCGCTGCTCTCCGGGGCCAACCGTTGGCATGCTTGGCGGGTCCTCGCCGCATTTCACGTCTACGTGCACCTGACACTTCTCAGTATGGTGGCCGAGCGGCGCGCACCCGAGCTGGAAACCACCTACGGCGCCCCGTCCGGCATAGTCGAGAGCCACCGCGCGCGGACGCGAGCCCACTACCTCGGCCACCAGCTGCGAGCGCAGCCGATGTGCTGGAACGAACTCGGCCCCTTCGGTCAGGAGCTCGCCGACTGGCTGCAGTCACACCTAGACACCCTCCAGGACGCCCTCGACCCAGCCCCGGCCCCGGATGGCTCCACCCTTCACCTCTACCTCGACCGCTACCACAGAGAGACCGACCGGGTGGAACAGTTGCTGTCCGAGCGCTCGGAGCACCCGGAGGCCGCACGCGAACAGCTCACCGCCCTCGCTCGACAGGACGTAGCGAGCGCACGCGCCATCCTCGGCGACCTTGGCGCCCATCGACAACTCGACGGACTCGACACCGCCCTCGCCGGCTTGGTCGGCGCCGAACTCGCCGATCACTATCCCGAGATCCGGCGCACCGTCGAGACCTGGTTACTGGACGCCTCCCCGGACGGGTACCGGCTGAGTGCGTCCGGTACGCACGATGCGATGGTCGGGCAGATGGTCGATGAGGCCAGCGATGCGCTGTACGCGCTCGCGACGAACATCCCGGCGCCCGTCGCTCACGCCAAGCGCCGAGCTGTCGAGCATCGCACCACCAGATCCTGCCGGGACAACGTGGGCCGATTGCTTGCCGTGCAGGCCGCTCACGTGCGACCAGGCGCGCAGATGCTCGATCTGGGTGCCGGCGTCGGCATCGCGACCGCGTGGTTGGTGGCCGGGCTCGGTTCCCGCACAGATGTGGCCATCCTGTCGGTCGAGACCGACGAAACGTTGAGCGCGGCCGCGCATACTTACCCGTGGCCCCCGTACGTGCGCATCGAAACTTCGGAAGTCGACGCTGCATTGGCCGGCAACCCGGGTACGTTCGACCTGATCCTTGTCGACGCACGCGCTGGCTTGCCCGTCGACGCCATCGTGGCCGCGTCGCGACCCGGCGGCATGCTGATCTTCGACTACACCGCCGTGACTGCCCGTGCGCGTGCGGTCGGCGACACCGACACAGAAGCGTTGCGGCGAAGCGTGCTCGATCACGAGAAGCTTGTGGTGGCCGATATCGACGCGTCCGGGGGCGTGGTGATCGCCGCCAAGCGGGCGTGATCAGTGGGTACCACGTGCTAGCGCGGTGTCGCCTCCAGCATGGACAGAGCGACCGGAGGTGCCAGCCGAATCGTGGAAGCCGTGCTGAAATGTGCTTCCTCGCAGAGCCTCTTGAGTTCCGCTAGTGTCCGTTCCCGGCCGCCGAGGTTGACCAACATGTTGAGGTCGCCGAGGTACATCGTGACGGGCGCAGAGGCGTCGACTCGCTCGGGGAGCACCGGTTCGATGATGAGTAGTCGTCCGTGGTCGGGAACGACCGCGCGGATGTGGGCCAGGATCGTGCCCGCGTTGTCGTCGTCCCAGTCCTGGAGCACGCTTTTGACGATGTACAGATCGGCGCCGGGGGGAGCGGCCTCCAGGAAGTCCCCGGTGCGGACCTCGCAGCGGTCACCGACTCCTGCCTTGGCGAGAGTGGCCCCGGCCTGCGCGAGGCCCGCCGCGGTGTCGTAGAGGATGCCCCGGGTGCTGGGGTGGTTGACCAACACCGCTGCCAACAGGGTGCCGTCGCCGCCACCGATGTCGGCCACCGTGCGAAAAGCTCCGAAATCGTAGTGGCGCAGCACTTGTCGGGCAGCCACGGCGGTGCCCTGTCGCATCGCCGCGTTGAACCGCTCGGACAGATCGGGGTTCGCAGACAGGTGTTCGAAAAAGCCAGTGCCGTAAATTCTTTCGAATGGCGTCTCACCCGTGCGGATCGCGGTTTCGAGTTCACGCCATGCGGAGAGCATGACGGGGTCGCCGAACATGCGCACAAATGCGAGCATCGAATCCGGCTGATCGGCCCTCAGCAGCTGGCCGGCCTCGGTCAGCCGGAACTGCATTGGTACCGGCTCAGCGAGGAGCTCCAGCGCTGCGAGCACGCGCAGGAGTCGGGCGAGTGCTGTCGGGAGCGCGCCAATTTCGGCAGCAATGTCGTCGCAGCTGCGCTGCCCGTCGCTGATGACATCGGCGATCCGCAGTTGTGCCGCGGCGAATACCGCCTCCGCGGCCATAGCGCCGAACACCAACGCGCCCAGGCGTGCTCGCCCCGCGCTCGCCTCCATGGCGCCAGGTTAGCCGAGCACCCTCGCGGCGAGCCGCATTTCAGCGACGCGCCCACTCATCGGTTGCCCGGTGGGAAATCGATGCGGGCGAAATCGCTGACCGGTTGAAACCCGATGCGTCGGTACGCCGCATTGGACGCCGGATTTTCCGGATCGGTGAACAGCACCACCTCACCGGCGTCCGCCGCGATCGCCCAGTCCGCGGCCGCGGCCGTCACCGCCGAACCGTAACCGTGCCCGCGCATCTCGGGCGGGGTATACACCGGTCCGATCCGAGAGACCCCCAGAATTGGCAGGCGCACGCCAGCGAGGCTCACTGGATCACCGGCTACCGTCCACAGCAGGAATTCGTTCGGCGGTTCCTTGGCTGTGCGCACCCGCCCCGGATCGGCGGCGCTATCGACCAGCTGGCCCAGCGCCTCGGCGCGAAACCGGCTGAGCCAATCATGGAGGAGTTCTTTGTCAGCTGGCCGGGCCCGTCGGGCTTCACCAGCCACGCCCGCGGGCGAATGCAGTCCATCGAGGCGGTGCAGCCGCTCCCGTATGCGCACTGTGCCGAGTGCCCCGGTGGCCGTCTGCCACGCGGCGGCAAAGCTCGCCACGATGCCATGTGGGCCCCGCACGCTGCCCAGATCTTTTTTCACAGTTGAGATTCGGGCGACCGCACTCGCGATGGTCCGCTCCGGCAGGCCGCTGCACAACAGCGGCGAATGCAAAGTCTGAAACGCCGCTCCGACCGCCTTCCCGCCGCTCCACACCGTGATCAGCAGCGGCGCCGGATTGCGGTCGACCAGTCGCCCCGACAACACCATCAGCTCCACCGTGGCGGTTACTGGGTCGTCCCGGTAGACATCGACGGCGCTAGCGCGGAAGTCGGCGACGCTGTCGTGCCACCGCACGTCCATGACCCCGTCTCCGTTTCGCCGTCGGCTCGGTTCGTCGAGAGCCTATCTGGACCCGGTCGCCCACGAAGTATTGGCGGCCGATACCCCAGCCACAGGTGAAGTTCTCGAATTCGCGAGGGGGTTTTCGAGGCGTAAGAAAATGCCGAATCGTTGGTCGCAATGTGTGTTTCTGCCCTCACCATTCATTGGTTGCCAGTGCTACCGTTTGAGTACGTTGGAAGTCCGAATTCAGGGGCTTCAGCCCCTGTCCGGGAGGGCTTCTCCGGGTGACAGGAGTTCGCAATGTTGACAATCCGCGACCATGGAGTCGACGACTACGCCGAGCTGGCCGATATGGACGCTAGCAAGGTCGGTGTGCTGACGCGGGATGACAAAGATTGCATTAACGAACTGGGCGATTACCTGGTCAACACTCATACCTGGCAGCGATTCGCTGTGTGGCTGCTGCACAGGCACTTCGTTCCCGAACCCGGGGAGGTGTTCGTCGAGCGCGCTATTGGTAGGCCGCCGCAGACGCATACCACCCTCATCGACCGAGCCGCGTTCTCCCCGAGCGGATTACGCGCCACTGCAGTCCGGTTCGACGCCGAGGTGTCTGCAGGTGTAGGCCTGGTCGGGATGGAATTCGCCGGGCCCGCCGATTTCGGGCCAGCTGCACCAATCGGACCCGACGATGAGGCGGTGCTCGCCGGATTGGCCCAACGACTGCGGGCGCACGACAAGATCGAGCGGTTCGGCGTGCGGCTGATCCGCAATCAGCTGGGAATCTCCGAGGATCAGGAATTGATGGAAACCTGCGACAAGTCGCGGCGCGCGCTGCACTGCGCCGTCATCGACACCGCCGACCGTCCATCGGGTAACGCAGTCGAAACAACGTGGCGGGTCACACCGGCCCCCGGGGACGGCCCAGCTGCCAGCACGTGGTGCAGCAGCGTTCACTGCTACCACTCCTGCTACCACTACTGACTCGGGTGGTTGGGGAGCCATGGTGTCAGCAGGGCCGGGCACACGGGCGGCGTTGGGCAACTGTCTGCGTGGACCGCCATCGCCGGCGTTGACATCTTGAGGAGAAGTACTCGCCGCGTCCCGGGAACCGCGGAGCAGCCGGGAACATGGCGGCTCTGGTTGATCGTCGGGCTGTGGATCCTGCTGGTTGCCCAGTTTGTCGTCGGTGCGTCGTTCCCGGTCGCTGGGCGACAACCATTCCCGGTTGTGACAATGCCGGTATTTGGCGCGGAGAATGTTGGCACCGATGCGCGTGCGCACGTAGCGGAACGCACGGTTCACGTCATCAATCGAGATGGGACCGAGCACACCGTCAACGCAGCGGCATTGCTCGCGCCGCTTCCCCCTGGGCCGGCATCGCAGACATTGGACCGGCTGCTGCGGCCGTCATCCGAGGTGGCTTCGGAGCCGACCGATGAGACCGTGAAGTGGCTGAAGGCTCACGCAGAGCGGCTCGAGCTGGGGCCGGATCCCGTCGGGCTTCGGGTTACCTGGCAACCGGTGATCCTGGACATCCGAACGCTGGCACGCACACCTGCTGGCCCGGCGACGGTTCGCGAGGTTCGTTGGTGAGCACGGTGCGTGATCGCGCACCCACAGCGATCGACGTGATCAGTGACGGCTATCGCCCCGCATCGCGACCGATGGCACTGCTGAGAATCGCATTCGCAACATATGTCGTGATCTGGCCCAGGAACATCGGGTGGATCGCGAGGATGTCGGCGGTTGGCTTCGATCCTCCATCAGGGCCATTCGCCCTTCTTCCCGGTCCCGCGCCGGCCGGCGTGGTTCATGCGCTCGAGATAGTTCGCGCTCTTGTCGCAATCTGGGTCGTGATCGGCTGGAAGACCAGGACTGCTTCGGGCTGCCTCTCTGTGGTGCTTGTCGGGTGCAGCGGGCTCGCGTATTCGTTTGGCAAGGCCGACCACCTCATCCTGTACGACGTCGCACCCCTCATGCTCGGTCTCGCGGGGTGGGGATCGGCCTGGTCTGTGGACGCCTGCCGTCGCAAGGCTGCCCAACCCAGCGGCTACGCAATGCTGGTGTACGCAACGCTGATTGCATTCGGGATGTTTACCGCTGCCGCAGCGAAGGCGGCGACCGGGTGGCTCGATCCCGCTCGCCAGGCCACCCGGTTCTTCGTCGCGGTCACCGCGGGCAGCCGCAGGTCAGGGCCGCTGGCACCGTGGCTCTTGCAGCTAGACAGCGCCGTGTTCTGGAAGCTGCTCGACTATGCGACGCTGTTCGCCGAAGGCTGGTTAGTCGCGGCAGTGTTTTTTCCCCGGCTGTTTCGCGTCGGGCTGCTCGTGATGAGCCTGTTTCATCTTGGGGTCTGGTTGCTCCTTGGAATTGATTTTCACCTCTACGGGTTCGTGTACGCAGGCTTCTTTTTGGTGTCCCCGAGGCGGGCGGGTTTGCCGGCACCGATACCGCCACGTCCCCAACCCCGCGGGGGCCTAACAGGCTGTCTTACTCGGTCAGCCAAGGCCCGTTACCCTGGGGTAATGAGTGTGCAAGCACCGTCCTCGAGTGCGGCGACCCAGCAGCAACCCGATTTGCGTGAGCACGTGCACGAGGCGGCGCGCCGTGCCCGGGTGGCTGCCCGCCGCCTGGGCTCGCTGCCCACCGCGGTCAAAGACCGCGCGCTGCACGCCGCGGCCGACGAGGTCTTGGCTCACCGCGACCAGATCCTGGCCGCCAACGCCGAAGATCTGACAGCGGCCCGCGATGCTGACACCCCCACCGCGATGCTCGACCGGCTAGCTCTTAACTCGCAGCGCCTCGACGGTATTGCCGCAGGCCTGCGGCAGGTTGCTGGGCTGGCGGATCCGGTCGGCGAGGTGATGCGCGGCTATACGTTGCGCAACGGACTGCGCCTGCGCCAGCAGCGCGTACCGCTGGGCGTGGTGGGCATGATCTATGAGGGCCGTCCGAACGTCACCGTCGATGCCTTCGGGCTCACCCTCAAATCGGGCAATGCCGTTCTGCTGCGCGGCAGCTCGTCTGCCGCCAAATCCAACGAAGCCCTGGTCGTGGCGTTGCGCACCGCCCTGGTTGGTGAGGGGTTGCCCGCCGATGCGGTCCAGCTGTTGTCGGCGGCCGACCGCGCTACGGTCACTCACCTCATACAGGCCCGCGGATTGGTCGATGTGGCGATTCCACGTGGCGGCGCGGGGCTGATCGAGGCGGTGGTGCGCGATGCGCAGGTGCCCACCATCGAGACCGGCGTCGGTAATTGTCACGTCTACGTGCATGAGGCCGCCGACCTGGACATCGCCGAGCAGATCCTGCTGAACTCCAAGGCGCGGCGGCCCAGTGTCTGCAACGCCGCCGAGACGCTGCTGGTCGACGCTGCGATCGCCGATGAGGCGATGCCGCGGCTACGCAACGCCCTGCAGGACGCCGGTGTGACGGTGCACGGTGGTGGGCCTGACGGCGCCGACGAAGCCGACCTGCGTCGCGAGTACCTGTCGATGGATATCGCGGTGGCGGTGGTCGACGGCGTGGACGCCGCTATAGCCCATATCAACGAGTACGGCACCGGGCACACCGAAGCCATCGTGACCACCAATCTTGCCGCAGCACAACGTTTTACCGAGCAGGTCGACGCCGCCGCGGTGATGGTCAACGCTTCGACGGCGTTCACCGACGGCGAGCAATTCGGTTTTGGCGCCGAGATCGGCATCTCCACTCAGAAGTTGCACGCCCGCGGCCCGATGGGACTACCGGAATTGACGTCCACCAAGTGGATCGCGTGGGGAGAGGGCCACACCCGTCCGGCTTGAGGCCGTCGAACTAAGCCAAAACTCAGCCAAGAGGAGACCGATTGTGACCGTGCCAGCTCGGCCTACGCCGCTGTTTGCCGACATCGCCGACGTCTCGCGCAGGCTGGCCGAGACCGGCTATCTGCCCGACACCGCGACCGCGACGGCTGTCTTCCTGGCTGATCGTCTCGGCAAACCACTGTTGGTGGAAGGCCCCGCCGGGGTCGGCAAGACCGAGCTGGCCCGCGCCGTCGCCCAGGCCACCGGATCGGGCCTGGTTCGGTTGCAGTGCTACGAAGGCGTCGATGAGGCTCGCGCCCTGTATGAATGGAACCACGCCAAACAGATCTTGCGCATTCAGGCCGGCTCCGGGGACTGGGAGGCGACCAAGACGGACGTGTTTAGCGAGGAGTTCCTCCTACAGCGCCCGTTGCTCACCGCCATCCGGCGGACCGAGCCGACCGTGCTGCTGATCGACGAAACTGACAAGGCCGACATCGAGATCGAAGGGCTGCTCCTCGAAGTGCTCTCCGACTTCGCGGTGACCGTACCCGAGCTCGGCACGCTCACCGCAGAACGGGCGCCGTTCGCGCTGCTGACCTCCAACGCTACCCGCGAGCTGTCCGAGGCGCTCAAGCGCCGCTGCCTGTTCCTACATATCGACTTCCCCACGCCCGACCTGGAACGTCGCATCCTGCTATCCCGCGTCCCCGAGTTGCCCGAGCACATCGCCGAGGAACTGGTGCGCATCATCGGCGTGCTGCGCGGGATGCAGCTCAAGAAGGTCCCCTCGATCGCCGAGACGATTGACTGGGGCCGCACTGTGCTGGCGCTGGGCCTGGACACCATCGACGACGCGGTCGTCGCCGCCACCCTCGGCGTAGTCCTCAAACACCAATCCGACCAGCAACGCGCAACCGGCGAGCTTCGGCTGAACTAAGGACACGACACGCTATGGCCACCAGTCGGATCCGCCCCACCCGCCCGCTCGCCCCGCACGGGCTGCCCGGCCATTTGGTTGGTTTTGTGGAAGCGCTACGCGGGAGCGGGATCTCGGTGGGTCCCTCCGAGACTGTCGATGCCGGCCGGGTGATGGCCACGCTGGGGCTCGAAGATCGTGAGGTGCTGCGCGAGGGCATCGCCTGTGCGGTATTGCGCCGGCCCGACCACCGCGACACCTACGACGCCATGTTCGACCTGTGGTTCCCGGTGGCACTGGGTGCGCGCGCCGCGGTTACCGAGGAAGGCTTCGACGACTCCGGCGATCTGCCGCCCGACGACGTCGAGGCAATGCGGCAGATGCTGCTGGATCTGCTGACTGACAACGAAGACCTGGCCGACTTGGACCAGCGGCTGGTCGCAATGATCGCCCGGATCGTGGAGGCCTACGGCAAGTACAGTTCCAGCCGCGGCCCGTCGTTCTCGTCGTATCAGGCGCTCAAGGCCATGGCACTGGATCAGCTGGAGGGCAAGCTACTGGCCGGCTTGCTGGCTCCCTACGGCGACGAGCCCACACCCACCCAGGAACAGATCGCCAAAGCGCTTGCCGCCCAGAAGATCGCACAGCTGCGCAAGATGGTCGACGCCGAGACCAAGCGACGCACCGCCGAGCAACTTGGCCGCGATCACGTCCAAATGTATGGGATTCCGCAGCTTTCCGAGAACGTCGAGTTCCTGCGGGCCTCCGGGGACCAGCTGCGCCAGATGCGCCGAGTCGTCGCCCCCCTTGCCCGCACGCTGGCCACCCGGCTGGCGGCCCGGCGCCGTCGCGCCCGTGCGGGGTCAGTCGATCTGCGCAAGACGCTACGCAAATCGATGTCCACCGGCGGCGTGCCGATCGACGTTGTAATGCGCAAACCCCGCCCGGCGCGGCCGGAGTTGGTGGTGCTCTGTGACGTCTCGGGTTCCGTCGCCGGGTTCAGCCACTTCACGTTGTTGTTGGTACACGCTCTGCGCCAACAGTTTTCACGCGTGCGGGTCTTTGCCTTCATTGACACTACCGACGAGGTGACCCACATGTTCGGCCCGGAGGCCGACCTGGCAGTGGCGATCCAGCGGATCACGCGGGAGGCCGGCGTGTACGCCCGGGACGGTCATTCCGACTATGGCAATGCCTTCGTCTCGTTCATGCAGGCTTTCCCGAATGTGCTATCGCCACGCAGCTCGTTGCTGGTGCTTGGCGACGGGCGCACGAACTATCGAAACCCCGCCACCGATGTGCTGGTCGACATGGTGTCCGCCAGCCGACACGCGCATTGGCTCAACCCTGAGCCCCGGCACCTGTGGGGCAGCGGCGACTCGGCGGTGCCGCGCTACCAGGAAGTGATCACGATGCACGAATGCCGGTCCGCCAAGCAGCTGGCCGCCGTGATCGACCAGCTATTGCCGGTGTAGGCCCAGTCTCTCGTCGCGCCGCCGCGGCCGCGTCTTCTGGAAAACGAGCCAGCGCAGCTCGATCGGGCACTTGTCCCGCGCGATGGTGAACACATCCAGTCCGCTGGCCCAATCGGCGTACCAGCTCGTGTGCGGCCAGGCGCCGTCCGGCAAATGAGCCTTCTCGTAGTCGGGGACCGAATCATCGGCGATGATCTGTAGCGGTAAGCCAGCCGCAGCGGTCGACACCTCGCGCCGCGTGCACATGCCGGTATACATCTGCTGGCCGAACTCGCGGGCCGCCTGGTCGGGCGTGTAGTCCCCGTTGGCCAGGAAGGCGTTGAACACCAGACGTCCATCGGGAGCCAGGCACTGGGCAGCGAGTTCGAACACGCTCCGCAACTGCTCCACAGTCCGGAAGTCGGGCACCACTTCGGACAGCACTATCAGCGCATAGTCGCGTCGCAGGTCATCCACGGTCGAAAAGACGTCGCGCATGATGACGCGCACGTCGAGAGAATCCCGTTCGGCTTCGGCGCGGATCATCTCAGCGAACTTCGGGGTCATCTCCACCACGTCAACCGGGTGTCCGCGCCGCGCCAGCGCAAGGGCATTGCGCCCAGTTCCTGCCCCAATATCGAGCACCCGATACCCCGTGGGATCGGCTGCTTCGTTGGCCAATGCCACCACTTTGGCGTCGGGTTCGGTGCCGAACAGCGGTGGCTCGCGGGTGCTGATCCAGTGCTCATACTCCTGCGCCACCGTCCGCCACTGTGCCCGGACTTGGTAGTGCAAGGTCGAGCCCATGGGAGCGTTGTACGTGATGACAATGCTCGAACGCTGGGAGGTGGCATAGGCCTCGGCTAACTGGCCCTCGAGCACCTCGCGCAGTCGAGCCAGCTCGTCGTCGGAAAACTTCCGGCCCACGCCGGCAAAGAGGCCGCCACACATCGTCACATACTCGTCGATCATGGCAGGAACGGCCGGCAGCGTGATCTCGCCTTTGACCACCGATCGGGTGTAAAACCGTCTGGTCATCGCCTGCTTCGCGAGCTGCGTCGACTCGTCTGCTTCGAGCGGCAGATTATCCACAGACCCCCTTTTACACGACCCACCGAGTTATCGCGTGGCATCGGGGGAAAACCTGAAGACTGGTCCGACCCCAAAGTCAGTCGGCGTCGTCAGCGGGCCTCCGCGGCGGGCCGTCGCGCTCGCTGCCGAAACCGCGGCACGAAGCTCCAGTAAGCTGGCCAATCGTGCATAAGCGTCGGCTGGGAGTGATGGGTGGGACGTTCGACCCCATCCACTACGGCCACCTGGTCGCCGCCAGCGAAGTCGCCCACCTGTTTGAGCTCGACGAAGTGGTATTCGTACCCAGCGGTCAGCCCTGGCAAAAGGATCGGCAGGTCTCCGCCGCCGAGGATCGCTATCTGATGACGGTGATCGCCACCGCCTCCAATCCCCGCTTCTCCGTGAGCCGGGTGGACATCGACCGGGGCGGACCCACCTATACCAAGGACACGCTGCGGGATCTGCATGCTCTCAACCCCGACTCCGAGCTGCACTTCATCACCGGCGCGGACGCGCTGGCGTCCATCTTGTCCTGGCAGGGCTGGGAGGAGTTGTTCGACTTGGCACGGTTCGTCGGGGTCAGCCGGCCCGGCTACGAGCTGCACCACGATCACATCACCGATGTGCTGGGACATCTGGCCGAGGATGCGTTGACGTTGGTCGCGGTCCCGGCCCTGGCGATCTCGTCGACCGACTGCCGGCAGCGCGCCGAACAGTCGCGGCCGCTGTGGTATCTGATGCCCGACGGCGTCGTTCAATACGTCGCCAAGCGCCGGCTCTATCGCGGATCGGGCGGTGAGAATGCCAGCGGAGCGGCGGGCGCCGCGACAAGGCTGCCCGCCGGGAACAACACATGACCGCGAACCAGGAAGCCATCGAGATGGCGATGGTGGCCGCCGGCGCGGCCGCCGCCAAGCTTGCCGACGACGTCGTTGTCATCGACGTCTCCGGGCAGCTGGTCATCACCGACTGCTTCGTCATCGCCTCGGGTTCCAACGAGCGGCAGGTCAACGCCATCGTCGAGGAGGTTGAGGAGAAGATGCGGAAGGCGGGTTACCGGCCGGCGCGCCGCGAAGGTGCCCGCGAAGGCCGCTGGGCACTGCTGGACTACCTCGACATCGTCGTGCACATCCAGCATCAAGACGACCGCAGCTTCTACGCCCTGGACCGGCTGTGGGGTGATTGCCCCGCGGTGCCGGTGGACTCCGACCACGAGTCCGGGAGTTCGGCGGCCACCCCATGAGGCGGCGCCTGGTGATGTTGCGGCACGGGCAAACCGACTTCAACCTCGGTACCCGCATGCAGGGTCAGCTGGACACGCAATTGACTGAGCTGGGCCGCAACCAGGCGGTCGCGGCCGCCGAATGGCTCAGCAAACTGCAGCCCCTGATGATCGTGTCGTCGGATCTGCGTCGGGCCTACGACACGGCGGTCAAGCTCAGTGAACGTAGCGGGCTTGCGGTCCGGATAGACCGGCGGCTACGAGAGACCCATCTCGGCGATTGGCAGGGCTTGACCCACGCCCAGATCGACGCCGATGCTCCCGGCGCTCGGTTGGCCTGGCGCGAGGATGCCACCTGGGCACCGCATGGCGGCGAAAGCAGGGTTGACGTGGCCGCGCGAAGTCGGCCGGTGGTGGCCGAGTTGGTCTCCGGTACGCCGGAATGGGGTGGCGCCGGCCAGCCGGATCGACCGGTGGTGCTGGTGGCGCACGGGGGCCTGATCGCGGCGCTGTCAGCCACCCTGGTGCAGCTACCAGTTGCCGACTGGCCGGTGTTCGGCGGCCTGGGTAATGCCAGCTGGGTGCAATTGAGTGGTCATACTCACGACTCGGACGATTCATCCGCCGACTTTGACCAGATCCGGTGGCGCCTGGACGTCTGGAACGCGTCGGCGCAGGTGTCCAGCAATGTCCCCTGATCCCCGGTCCAAGCCAGTGCTCTTGGTCTTCGCCGACTCACTGGCCTATTACGGACCCACCGGTGGCCTCCCGGCCGACGATCCGCGCATCTGGCCCAACATTGTTGCTTCCCAACTGGGTTGGGATCTAGAGCTGGTCGGCCGCATCGGCTGGACCTGCCGGGACGTGTGGTGGGCGGCGACCCAGGATCCCCGAGCGTGGGCGGCGCTGCCCCGAGCAGGAGCGGTGATCTTTGCTACCAGCGGAATGGATTCACTGCCGTCGGTATTGCCGACGGCGCTGCGCGAGCTCATCCGCTACGTGCGTCCGCCCTGGCTGCGGCGATGGGTCCGCGACGGATACGCCTGGGTGCAACCGCGACTTTCGCCGGTGGCCAGGGCGGCGTTGCCGGCGCACCTCACCGCCGAGTATCTGGAGCAGACTCGGGGCGCCATCGACTTCAACCGCCCGGGTATCCCGATCGTCGCCTCGTTACCGTCGGTGCATATCGCCCCGACCTATGGCAAGGCGCACCACGGCCGCGCCGGCACCGCGGCGGCGATCACCGCGTGGGCGCAGCAGCACGATGTTCCCTTGGTCGACCTCAAAGCCGCTGTTGCCGAACATATTATGAGCGGTCGCGGCAATCCCGACGGTATTCACTGGAACTTCGAAGCTCACCAGGCCGTCGCCGAACTGATGCTCAAAGCGCTGGCTGAAGCCGGAGTGCCGGACGAGAAACCACGCGGCTGAGCGATGTGCGGCGACAACGCTGTCGGGGAACGCCCGCATACCCCGCATACCCCGCATACAAGGGTGGGGATAGCGCCCGCGTGCGGGGGAGTGGCGGCACCGTCGGCCTGCGGGAGGTGGCGGCCTTGACCGTCGTCGTCACTGATGCTTCTTCGGGCCTGCCCGTCGGCCTGCGTGAAAAGTGGTCGATCCAGCAGGTTCCGCTGCATATCTTGCTCGACGACCTCGACCTGCGCGACGGCGTGGACGAGATCCCCGCTGACATCCATAGGCGCCCTGCCACAACGGCGGCGGCGACCCCGGCTGAGCTGGGCGCGGCGTATCGGCAAGCGTTGGCGGATAGCGGCGGCGAGGGCGTGGTGGCGGTGCACATCTCGTCAGGGCTATCCGGCACGTACCGCGCCGCCGAGCTGGCCGCGGCGGAAATCGGACCGACCGTTCGGGTTGTCGACTCGCGATCGGCCGCGATGGGTACCGGATTCGTTGCATTGGCTGCCGCCCGGGCCGCGGCAGCGGGCGCTGACGTCGAAACCGTTGCGCGGGCGGCACGGGCCGTGGTGCCGCGCGTTCATAGCTTCATTGTTGTTCATCGGTTGGACAATCTGCGTCGGAGCGGGCGCATCGGCGGTGCCAAGGCGTGGTTGGGCACCGCGCTGGCGCTCAAGCCGCTACTGCGCGTCGATGCGGGTAAACTTGTTCTAGCACAACGGGTTCGCACCGTCAGTAACGCGATGGCGGCGATGATAGACCGGGTCTGCGACGTGGTCGGCGACGGTCGGGCCGCCCTTGCGGTCCACCACGTCGCCAACCCGGGCGATGCCCACGACGTGGTTTCGACCCTGGCCCAGCGGCTACCGAGGTGCGAGCCGGCGATGGTTGCTCCGATGGGACCGGTGCTTGCCCTGCACGTCGGCGCCAAGGCCATCGCGGTGTGTGTGGAACTGGACGGGGATGGGCGCCAATTGCGGGAATAGCTTGCCCGGGTGCGGTGGGCGGGTGGCTAGACCGCCGCACGACCAGTGATCGGCGGCAGGTCGGCGAGCGTGACAATCCCGGGTTTGGCGGCCACGACGGCCGGAACGGCATTGGTCACCGGCATTGCGGTGTAGATCATGCCCAGGCCCATGAAACCGGGCTCGGTCCAATCCTTCGGCGGAAGGCAGTGCAGCACGGTACGCATGTTCGGCAGACCGAAAACCTGAATGACATGGCCGTGTTCGAGTGGCTTGGGCGGAACCACGTGATTGCCCATGACCCAGTTGAATCCCACACTGACGACGTTGCGATCGCCCACCCAGCCGCGGTGATAGCCGTAGACGCTGCCGACGGTACCGGCGGGGATCGTCATGAAGCCGAGATCGGTATCGGCGGTGGCGGCGGTGAAGGTGACGTCGAAACTGATCCGGTCCAGCGTCGCGCCGATCGCATCGGCCATCATCGCCGCCGACTCCGCGAAGACCTCGCTTTCGGCGCGCGCGCTCTCCTGAAGCCCCGGGGTATCGGGATCCTGTGCAAACCCCATCGCCGTCATGGTTTCCGCCGATGCGTACGTCGAGCAATCGACCGACTCGGTGATGCGAATCTCGTCGACCCGTTCGCAGGACGCGCTCAGCACCATCCCGACCGTATTCGTCATCCCCGGGTGTGCGCCGCTGCCGAAGATCGTCGAGCGGCCGCGTTCGCAGGCGGCCACGATCCGGTCGCGGTCGTCAGGAGTCTGTTTACCGCCGGTGATCCAGGCCGCACTGGAGCAGACGTTGACGCCGGATTCCAGCAAGCGCACCAATTCGTCGACGTTGGGCCATAACGGGTTGTAGCAGCACGCGTCGGCGCCCAGTGCTAGCAGGTCGTCGACGTTGTTGGTGGCACGCACCCCGGTTGTCTCCGGCCAGCCCGACAACTCGGCAGCGTCGACGCCGACTTTGTCCTGCCCATGCGCGTACACCCCGACCAGCTCCATGTCGGTGCGGCCGATGATGGCGTGCAGTGATCGCCGTCCGATGTTGCCGGTCGTCCACTGGATCACTCGCAGCGGACGGTCCACGGTGGTTCTGGTCATGCGGCTCTCCTCAGTGGTGCGGTCGCCGGCAGGGCTCTGCGCGGCCCTGGGGCGTCATGGCTGACCCATAGCCAGGCTAGTGTGCCGGCCGCGGCAAATATTCGAGTGCACTTGAGTGCCGTTTGTGCCAATGTCGTGCTCTGTGAACGAGCCCGCCGTACTACCGGGGTCGCTGAGGCTGCGCCCTGCGACCGAGGCCGACTTGCCGGCGATGATGCACTTGGGTGCTACCAGTTTCGGCGATTTCGGCGAGCTGGACGAGTTCACCGCCTGGCGGGACCTCAGGCCGACCGATAACGCGGTGGTGGTCGTCGATGGCTGTGACGAGGGCTGTGAGGATGGCGCTGATATCGTCGGGATGGCCCTGTATTTCGACCTTCGGTTGACCGTGCCCGGCGGGGCTGTGTTGCCCACCGCCGGCCTCAGCTGGGTGGCGGTGGCACCCACGCACCGCCGCCGCGGATTGCTGAGCGCGATGTGCGCCGAACTGCACCGCCGCATTGCCGATTCCGGATACCCGCTAGCGGCGCTGCATGCCAGCGAGGGTGCCATCTACGGCCGCTTCGGCTATGGCCCCGCCACCATCCTGCACGAGCTGACCGTTGATCGCCGCTTCGCCCGCTTCCACGCCGACGTACCCTCTCCAGGCGGAGTGCGGCTGGTCAAACCGGGTGAGCACCGCGACGACTTCGCCGAGATCTACGAGCGCTGGCGCCAGCAGACACCCGGGGGGCTACTGCGTCCGGTGGCGCTCTGGGACGACCTGCTCGCCGACCGAGAGAGCAGCCGCTATGGCGGCACCGCGTGGTTCGCGTTCCTGCATCCCGACGGCTACGCGCTCTACCGGGTGCACGGCATCGATCACAAGGTGGTGCGCGGCGGTGAGCTGAGGGCCGCGACCGCCGACGCTCACATCGCGTTGTGGCGAGCACTGCTCGGGCTCGATCTGATGGAGAAGATCACGATGTTCACCAGCGTGGCTGACCCGCTGCCCTACCAACTGACTGATGCGCGGCTCGCCCAGACCACACGCCACCAGGATGGCCTTTGGCTGCGGATCGTCGACGTCCCGCGCGCCCTGGAGGCGCGCAGCTACCCCGCGGAGCTGTGCACGGTGCTGGAGGTGTCCGACGGGCCCGGTGCCGACGGCGGACGATACGCACTGGAGATCCGCGATGGCCGCGCGCGCTGCACGCCGACCGAAGCGTCGGCCGAGATTACGATGGATCGCGGCGTGCTGGGCAGCCTCTATCTCGGCGCGCACCGCGCGTCGGCGTGGGCAGCGGCGAACCGATTGCAGGCGAAGGACGCGGGGCTGATACGGCGCCTCGACGCGGCGTTCGACAGCGACATTGCCGCCGAGGCGGGTTTCGAGTTCTGAGGGCGCGGGGTCAGTCGCTGACATTGAATGCGGAAATGACCTTGGTGGGGTGGACCCGCACGGCCACCTCGCCGGGCACGGCGTTGCGGTGCCCGAACTCGGCGGCGCGGGCAGCGCCCATATAGCGCGCGCCGGCTCTGGTCGCGATGTCCAGCACCTGGTGGGGGTCTTCGGTCACTGTCGCCACACCCTGTACCTGAACAAAAGAATAAGGTGGGTGGGGGTCGTCTACGCAGATTACTACTCGAGAATCACGTTGCAGTGCAAGGACTTTAGGGGAATGGAGCGCGGTCGTGAACACCAGGTCTGTGTTGTCGACGACGAACCATACCGGCGTTACCAGCGGTCGGCCGTCAGCGGCGACGAAACCCAACATCCCGGTGCGGGTGCCTTCGGAGAGGAACGCGGCGACCCGGCTTGACAAGTCAGCCATCTATAACGCTTGCCCTAGAGTTTGACCAAGTCGTAGTCGCGGATGTGGTCCATGAGGGTCTGCAGATGGTCGTGTGAGGAACCCAGGGTGCGCTCGATCGCGGTGAGCCGGGCGGTGTAGTGGCCGACCGGGTACTCCGCGGTCATGCCGATGCCGCCGTGCAGCTGGATCGCCTCCTGCCCAATGTGCCGGCCCGAGCGGCCGATCTGCAGCTTGGCTCGCGACGCGATCACCGGGTCGGTGTTGCCGTCGGCGATCGACATCGCCGCGTAAAGGTTCATGCTGCGCGCCATTTCCAGCGAAAGGTACATATCGGCCGCGCGCTGGGTCAGCGTCTGGAATTTGTTGAGCGTGACCCCGAATTGCTTGCGCGTCTTGAGGTAATCGGTGGTCAGCCGAAGGGCTTCTTCCATCGCGCCGACCGCTTCCGAGCACAACGCGGACTGAATTCGGATGATGGCATTGCCGATAGCGCCCGACGCGTCCTCGGCGTCGCCCAGGGGTTCGGCGGATGCCCGGTCCAGGTCCAGCTGCGCGCCGCGCTGGCCATCGAAGGTCGAATAGGCGTGGCGAGTGACCGCCGCGTTGTCCGGGCCTGGATCGACGAGGAATAGCCCGGTGCCGCCGTTCGGCAACGCAGCGCTGACCACCAGGGTGTCGGCGCAGTCACCGGCGAGCACCGGGTTCTTCCGGCCGGTCAGCGTCCACGAATCGCCTTGGCGCACCGCCTGGGTCGTGACCCCTGAGCTTGGGGTGCCTGGGTTGCGAATGCCGGGTTCCAGGTGGGCGAACGCCAGCAGTCGTGTCCCGGCCGCCACGTCGTCCAGCAACCGTTGCTGTGCCCCGGTACCGACCTCGGCGATCAGGGCGCCCGGTGCCAGCGCGGCATGCACGATGGGTTCGGGTGCCAGCCGCCGGCCGACTTCGGTCAGCACGACCATGATCTCGATCTGGCCGGATTCGCTTGGGTCGAATCCGAGGCTGAGAATCCCGGTGTCGGCCAGCTGTTGCCACACGTCGCGGCTGAAGCCGAGATCGGTGGCGATGACCTTGTTGCGAGTCTCCACGTCATAGCTGGCCGACAGTAGGTCGCGCGTGGTGTCGCGGAGCAGGGCCTGCTCATCGCTTAGCTGAAAGTCCATGATTGCCTCACAATCCGAGAATGGTGGACGCGATGATGTTGCGCTGCACTTCGTTGCTGCCGCCGTAGATGGACGTCTTGCGGTAGTTCAGGTAATGCGGGGCACTGGCCTGCGCCCAGGTGGGTGAGGTGATGTCGTCGCCACCGTCGGTGGGCAGCGCGTCGGGACCGGCCACCTCGACGAGTAGTTCGGTGACCACCTGCTGCAATTGACTGGCGCGAAGTTTGAGCACCGATGATGCTGGGTTGGGCTTGCCGTCCGAAGAGCCGGAAACCACCCGCGCTTGGGTCAGTTCCAACGCCAGTAGCTCGTTTTCGGCCTCGGCCAGTCGCGCGGCGAACAGCGCGTCGTCGAGCAGCCCGGTATCTGCGGCGTGCTGTTTCACCCGGGCAAGGTGGACCTTGGTCCGGCCCACGCCGGCGATGCCCGTGCGTTCGTTGCCCAGCAAGTATTTCGCATAGGTCCAGCCCTGATTCTCCTGTCCGACAAGTTGATCGGCCGGTACGCGGACGTCAGAGAAAAACACCTCGTTGACTTCGTGGCCGCCATCGATCAACTTGATCGGCCGCAACGTGACGCCTGGAGTCGCCATGTCGATCAGCAGAAACGAGATGCCCGCCTGGCGCTTTGGCGCTTGCGGGTCGGTACGCACCAGACAGAAGATCCAATCGGCATGCTGGCCCAGCGTCGTCCACGTCTTCTGCCCGTTGACGATGTAGCTGTCGCCGTCGCGCACTGCGGTGGTGCGCAGCGAAGCGAGGTCGGAGCCGGCGTCTGGCTCCGAGAACCCTTGGCACCACCAGATGTCGATGCTGGCGGTCGGTGGGAGGAAACGCTGTTTGATCTCGTGGGACCCGAACTCGGCGATCACCGGGCCGACCATCTTGGTGTTGAAGGTCAGCGGCTCCGGGACGCACGCCAATTGCATCTCGTCCGCCCACAGTTGATGTTGGGTGGGAGTCCAATCCTTACCGCCCCACTCGACGGGCCAGTTCGGTACCGCGAGGCCGTGGTCGTTCAGGATCTTTTGGCTGGTCACGATCTGGTCGCGGGTCAGCGCGCGCCCCTGACGTACCAGCTCGCGGATCTCGTCCGGTATCTGCGTGCTGTAGAAGTTTCGGAGCTCCTCGCGGAAGGCGGCTTCATCGGGTGTCAGCGCGAGTTTCATTGGCGGCCTCCTCGGTCGGGGACGAACGGGGGAGCCTGGCGCGTACGGGTAGATATGCAGGCTCCGGTCGTTCGCGACCATTCCATCTTGACCCATTCCCCCGAGCGCTTGTCCACACCCTGGGGTTGGTTCACAACACGGGGTGGTGTTGCCGTCGGACGTGGTGGTTGCAGCGGCGGGCGCGCCTACGGTCGGCACATGCGTACCGAACCTGCCGCCGAGCGACTGCACAGACGGCTCGGAGCCGTCGCGGATGCCGACACGCGCGGCGACGCGGGCGGCCTCGACATGGGCCATGATGAGGACTCCACCTGCGATGAGCAGGCCGGCGCGGCGCTAGCCGGAGAGTCACCCCCGGACCCGCAGGACGACCCGAACTCGCTGCTGCCGCGTTGGCTTCCCGACACATCCGATGGTCAAGGTTGGGTGGCCAGCCTACGAGCCGATCCCGGCCGGGCCGGCGCGGTCGCCTTGGCGGTGATCGCCGCCCTCGCGGTGCTGATCACGCTCTTCACCCTCATCCGGGATCGATCCGCGCCGGTAATGTCGGCCAAGCTTCCACCGGTAGAGCGGGTCTCGTTGACGCCGCACCCTCGGTCGTCGGCACGTCCGGGCCCGCCGGACGAGTCTGGCCGGCCAGTGGTTGTAAGCGTGGTCGGCCTGGTCAATGCCCCCGGACTGGTCACTTTGGCGCCAGGTGCTCGGATCGCCGATGCGCTCCAGGCTGCCGGTGGGGCGCTCGACGGTGCCGACACCATCGGACTGAACATGGCCCGGCAGCTTGGTGACGGCGAGCAGATTGTGGTCGGGCTGGCTTCGCCGTCGGGGCAACCGACGGCGCTGGGCAGCTCGGTGACCGCGCCGACCGCGGGACCGGGCGCCGGGCACGCTGGCACCTCGGGTGGGCCTGGGCGGGCCCCTCAACCAGCCTCTCAACCAGCCGAGCTAGTCGACCTCAACACCGCGACGCTGGAGCAGCTCGACGGCCTACCTGGGGTCGGACCGGTCACCGCCGCCGCGATCGTGGCGTGGCGGCAGGCCAACGGCCGGTTCACCAGCATCGACCAGTTGACCGAGGTCGACGGTATCGGGCCGGCGCGGCTGGACAAGCTGCGTGAGCTGGTTCGCGTCTGAGCCCGGTGCCCCACGAGGTTGGCGGCTCCGCGGGCCGGGCCGCGCCCTTGGATGTGCGCCTCGTTCCGGCCGCATTGACCGGCTGGATTGTTACCGCTGTCGCAACCGTGTGGCCCGTTGGCGCAGCACTTGCCGCATGCGGTGGCGTTCTGGCCGCCGCGTCGAGTCTGTTGTGGTGGGGTGCGGCGTATGGGCCGGCCCGATCTGCGCGGCAGGCCGCCATTGGCGCCAGTCTCGTGGCGGTCGGCCTGGTCGGCGCCGGCTACGGGGTCGCGATCGCGTTGCGTACCGACGCCATCGCGGGCCACCCGATCACCGCGGCATTTGGAACCTCAGCCCGGGTGACGGTCACTCCAAGCGAAAACGCCGTCGCGTTGCGCAGTGGCCGCCTCATGTTTCGCGCGACCCTGCAGCGGTTGCATGGCGACGAGATATCAGGCCGCGTCGTGGTTTTCGCGCGGGCTTCGGAATTCCGCGGGCTGATGGTGGGACAACCGATGCGATTTCGCGCGCGCATCAGGCGCCCGACCCGTCATGACTTGACCGTCGCGGTACTTAACGCGACGGGTCAACCGACAGCGGGCCGTGCGGGCCTGGTGTACCGGGCCGCGCAGACCGTTCGCACTCGGTTCGCGGCAACGGTTCGCGAAGCGCTGCCCGCCGATCAGGCCAGGATGCTGCCCGCTCTGGTGCTCGGTGATACCTCGGAACTCACCGCCGCAACGAACCGCGAGTTCCGTGCGGCAGGGATGACGCACTTGACCGCGGTTTCCGGGGCCAACGTCACGATCGTGTGTGGGGCGGTCCTCGTCTTGGCTCGGCTGATCGGCCCCCGCGCGGCCGTGGGATGTGCGGCCGTCGTGTTGGGGGCGTTCGTGATCGTGGTGCAGCCGACGGCCAGCGTGCTGCGGGCAGCGGTCATGGGCGCCATAGGCCTGGTGGGGATCCTGTCGTCCCGCCGGCGCCAGGCGATTCCGGCGTTGTCGGCCAGCGTGCTGGTGCTAACAGCCCTCGCTCCGCACCTGGCCGTCGACGTCGGCTTTGCCTTGTCGGTGGTGGCGACCGGCGCACTGATCCTCGTCGCGCCGGTCTGGTCGCGACGTCTGGTCGCCCGCGGCGTGCCCACACCGTTGGCGGATGCCCTGGCTGTCGCGGCGGCTGCGCAGGTGGTGACGGCTCCCTTGGTCACCGCGATCTCCGGCAGGGTCAGTGTGGTGGCCGTAGCGGCCAATCTCGTTACCGCGGTGGTGATTGCGCCGGTAACTGTTCTGGGTAGCGCGGCGGCCGTCTTGGCTCTCGCGTGGCCAGCCGGTGCGCAGCTGCTGATCCGTTTCACCGGGCCCGAAGTGTGGTGGGTGCTGCACGTGGCGCACTGGGCCGCCGCTGTGCCCGCGGCGACCGTTCCGGTCGCGCCTGGGCTGCCCGGCGTGGTGGTCGTGGGTGGGACCACGCTGCTCGTTGCCGCGCTGTGGCGCTGGCGGTGGTTTCGTGCGGCATGGGCCGCGGTGTCCGCCGTCGCCGTGTTCTGCCTGCTGGCCTGGTCGCTATCAGGACTCGTTGGGTCGTCATGACAGCCGTCCATGACAGGATCGGGGGGTGAGCGAGGTTGCGTCGCTGCACCTGGTGCTGGGCGACGAAGAACTGTTGGTCGAGCGCGCCGTGGCTGAGGTGCTGCGCTTGGCGCGGCAGCGGGCCGCGGCGGGATCCAGCGGCTCTGACACCTCGGACAATCCCGATGTCCCGGTCAACCGCATGCGGGCGGGTGACGTCAGTGCCTACGAGCTTGCCGAGTTACTGAGCCCATCGCTGTTCGCCGAGGAGCGCGTCGTCGTGCTGGAGGCGGCCGGCGAGGCGGGTAAGGACGCGGCCGCCATGATCGCTTCGGCCGCGGCCGACATCCCGGCTGGCACGCTGTTGGTGGTGGTCCACTCCGGCGGCGGGCGGGCTAAAGCGCTGGCCAACGAACTGCGGTCGCTGGGTGCGGTGGTGCATCTCTGCGCGCGCATCACCAAGTTCGGCGAGCGTGCCGACTTCGTTCGCGGGGAGTTTCGCTCGTTGGGGGCCACCGTCGACCAGGAGACGGTGACTGCGATGCTCGACGCCGTTGGCTCCGACGTCCGTGAACTCGCCTCCGCGTGTTCGCAGTTGGTTGCCGACACCGCTGGCGATGTCGATGCTGCCGCGGTCCGGCGTTATCACAGCGGCAAAGCCGAAGTGAAAGGCTTCGATATCGCGGACAAGGCCGTTGCCGGCGATGTTCAGGGAGCCGCGGAGGCGCTGCGGTGGGCGATGATGCGCGGTGAGCCGCGTGTGGTGTTGGCGGATGCGCTGGCCGAAGCCGTGCACACCATTGGCCGGGTGGGGCCGCTGTCCGGGGATCCGTACCGGCTCGCTTCCCAACTCGGAATGCCGCCGTGGCGGGTGCAGAAGGCCCAGAAACAGGCCCGGCGTTGGTCGCGCGACACGGTCGCGACCGCGATGAGGCTAGTCGCAGCGCTCAACGCCAACGTCAAGGGCGCCGCGGCAGACGCCGACTATGCGCTGGAGTCCGCAGTCCGAAGGGTCGCCGAGTTGGCGGCCGACCGGAGCTGACGAATCAGCTGAGGGGCGGGCGAGCCCTGCTCAGAGCGCGTTGAGGGACTTCGCCAGCGCCGACTTCTTGTTGGCGGCCTGGTTCTTGTGGATGACTCCCTTGCTCGCGGCCCGGTCGAGCTTGCGGTTCGTTGCCACCAGCAGCTCGGTGGCCTTTTCCTTGTCACCGTCTTCAGCAGCCTCGCGGAATGCGCGAACAGCCGTGCGAAGTGAGGACTTCACCGACTTGTTGCGCAGGCGGGCGCGCTCGTTGGTGCGGTTGCGCTTCTGCTGCGACTTTATGTTGGCCACGCGTTAGTTCCCTCGTTGTCAATGGACTCGTTTCGATTCGAAGTGCTCGGGCGCCGCGACCAGGCGACGGCGCGATTGACCAGGGTATCAGTCGGTTACGTTTTAGCCCAAAGACGAAGTCGTCGCCTGCCGAAACTGCCGAATTGAGGCAGCATGTCAAGGGTGAGCCTGCCAAACACGCGCAAGGAGACCGGGCGGTGGTCGCCGACGCGTCCGGAACGCATCTTCGACGGCTACAACACGTCGGATGTCTACGCCATGGCCTTCGACGAGATGTTCGATCGGCAGGGCACCATCCGCGGCCCCTACAAGGGCATTTACGCCGAGTTGGCCCCTTCGGACGCGTCAGAGCTCAAGGCCAGGGCCGACGCACTGGGACGCGCCTTCATTGACCAGGGCATCACGTTTTCGCTGTCGGGCCAGGAACGGCCATTCCCCCTGGATCTGGTGCCGCGGGTGATATCGGCCGCCGAGTGGTCCCGATTGGAGCGCGGGATCACCCAACGCGTCAAGGCCCTGGAGTGGTATCTCGACGACATTTACGGCGATCAAGAGATCCTGCACGACGGCGTCATCCCGCGCCGGCTGGTGACGTCGTGTGAACACTTTCACCGCGAGGCGGTGGGGATCGTTCCGCCCAACGGCGTGCGAATTCACGTTGCCGGAATCGACTTGATCCGCGACGATCGCGGCGACTTCCGCGTGCTGGAGGACAACCTGCGCTCACCCTCGGGGGTGTCGTACGTGATGGAGAACCGGCGCACCATGGCGCGGGTATTTCCGAATCTGTTCGCCACGCATCGGGTGCGTGCGGTCGACGACTATGCGTCGCACCTGCTGCGGGCGCTGCGCAACTCGGCTGCCACCAACGAGGCCGATCCCACGGTCGTGGTTCTGACCCCCGGGGTGTACAACTCGGCGTACTTCGAGCATTCACTGCTGGCTCGGCAGATGGGCGTCGAGCTGGTCGAGGGTCGCGACCTGTTCTGTCGGGACAACCAGGTGTACATGCGCACCACCGAGGGTGAGCGGCAGGTGGATGTCATCTATCGACGCATCGATGATGCGTTCCTTGACCCGCTGCATTTCCGCGCCGATTCGGTGCTCGGGGTGGCCGGCCTGGTCAACGCCGCGCGCGCGGGCAACGTCGTTGTCTCCAGCGCAATCGGCAATGGCGTCGGCGACGACAAACTCGTCTACACCTATGTGCCGACGATGATCGAGTACTACCTGCAGGAAAAACCCCTGCTGGCCAACGTGGAGACCCTGCGGTGCTGGCTGGACGACGAACGCGAAGAGGTGCTGGACCGGATCCGCGAATTGGTCGTCAAACCCGTCGAGGGATCGGGCGGATACGGGATCGTCTTCGGCCCGGAGGCCAGCGCGGAAGAACTGGACGCGGTCAGCAAGAAGATCCGCGACGACCCGCGGAGCTGGATCGCGCAGCCGATGATGGAGCTGTCGACGGTGCCGACGCGGATAGCGGGCACGTTGTCGCCCCGCTACGTCGACCTGCGGCCATTCGCGGTCAACGACGGTGAGGACGTGTGGGTGTTGCCGGGCGGGCTGACCCGCGTGGCCCAGGTCGAGGGTTCGCGGGTGGTCAACTCGAGCCAAGGCGGCGGCTCCAAGGACACCTGGGTGCTGGCGCCGCGCGCTTCGGCGGCGGCACGCGAGCTGGGCGCCGCGCAAGTGGTGCGGTCATTGCCGCCGCCCGTGCCCGACCCGGCACCCGACCCGTACGAACAGCGACCAACCCACAATCAGCCGCTGGACGAACAACAACAGCAGCAGCAACAGCAGCGGGCGATGGACTGATGCTCGCCCGCAACGCCGAAGCGCTGTATTGGATCGGCCGCTACGTCGAGCGCGCCGACGACACGGCACGCATTCTGGATGTCGCCGTGCATCAACTGCTCGAGGATTCCAGCGTCGATCCCGACCACGCCTCGCGGCTGCTGCTGCGGGTGCTCGGCATCGAGCCCCCCGACCACGAGTTGGACGTCTGGTCACTGACCGATCTGGTCGCGTTCAGCGCGAACACCGAGGGCGGCTGTTCGATCGTGGATGCGATCTCGGCGGCGCGGGAAAACGCAAGTTCGGCAAGGGAAGTCACGTCCAGCGAGACGTGGGAGTGCATCAACACCACCTACCACGCGCTGCCCGAGCGCGAACGCGCCGCCAAACGCCTGGGGCCGCACGAATTTCTGTCTTTCGTCGAGGGACGCGCGGCGATGTTTGCGGGCCTGGCCGATTCCACGCTCTCGCGCGACGACGGATACCGGTTTATGGTGCTGGGCCGCGCGATTGAGCGGGTAGATATGACGGTACGGCTCTTGCTGTCGCGCGTGGGCGACAGCGCGTCGTCGCCCGCGTGGGTCACGCTGCTGCGCTCAGCGGGGGCCCACGATACTTACTTGCGCACCTACCGCGGCGTGCTGGACGCGGGCCGGGTGGTCGAGTTCATGTTGTTGGACCGGCTTTTTCCGCGCTCGGTCTTCTACTCCTTGAAGCTGGCCGAACACAACCTGGAGGAGCTCTTGCACAACCCCCACAGTCGGATTGGGGCCACCACCGAAGCGCAGCGGTTGCTGGGCCAGGCGCGCAGCGAGCTGGAATTCGTGCAGCCGGGTGTCCTGCTGGAGACGCTGGACGGCCGGTTGGCGGGTTTGCAGGAAATCTGTCGTGATGTCGGAGATGCGTTGGCGCTGCAGTACTTCCATGCGGCGCCCTGGGTCGCGTGGTCGGATGCCGCCGAGCGCGGCGAACTGGTCGCCGGAAAGGAGGAATCCTGATGTGGCGCACGCGGGTGGTACACAGCACCGGATATGCCTACAAGTCGCCAGTGACCGCTTCCTATAACGAAGTAAGGCTGACACCACGATCCGGCGTGCGGCAGAACCTGATCGTCAACCGGGTCGAAACCATCCCGGCCACCCGGTCCTACCGGTACGTCGACTATTGGGGCACTGCGGTGACGGCGTTTGACCTGCATGCGCCGCATACCGAACTGACCGTGACGTCCCTGTCGGTCGTTGAGACGGAGTGCTCGGAGTCGCCAGTGGCCAAAGCGACCTGGGACGAACTGCAATCGGCGGCCGTGATCGATCGGTTCGATGAAGTGCTGCGCCCGACTGCGCGCACCCCCACGAGCGAGCGCGTCGCGGCTGTGGGTAAGCGCATCATGGCGGTGCACGAGCCCCGAGAGGCGGTCGTCGCCGCAGCCCGATGGGCGCGCAGCGAGTTGGACTACATTGCGGGCACGACCGGAGTGCACTCGTCTGGGCTGGACGCGTTGGAAAAGGGTAGGGGAGTCTGCCAGGACTTCGCGCATCTGTCCCTGATCTTGTTGCGCAGCATGGGGATTCCCTGTCGCTATGTGTCCGGTTACTTGCACCCCAAACGCAACGCCGTTGTCGGAAAGACGATCGACGGCCGCAGCCACGCCTGGATACAGGCCTGGACTGGTGATTGGTGGCAGTACGACCCCACCAACGACACCGAAATCACCGAGCAATACATCAGCGTGGGGGTGGGCCGAGACTACGCGGACGTTTCCCCGCTGAAAGGCATCTATTCCGGAGAGGGAGCCACCGATCTTGACGTGGTCGTCGAAGTGACGCGCCTGGCCTAGCGCTTAGGCGCCCGGGCTTCCCGGCTGGCCGAATACCGACCCGCCCGACCCCCCGAGCCCGCCGTCACCGTCGACGCCGCCGCCATCGCCGGGGCCGCCGTCGCCGCCGTTGCCGCCGTTGCCGATCAGCTGGGCGTTTCCACCATTGCCGCCGTCGCCACCGTTGCCGCCACCAGTACCGCCGGCGCCCCCATGCCCGCCGACGCCGCCGCTGCCGAACAAGGCTCCACCATCGCCACCGGCCCCGCCGACACCACCATTGCCGGTTCCGAAGCCGGTTCCGCCGGTTCCGCCGATGCCGCCATTGCCGATGCCGAAGACCCTGCCCCCGTCACCGCCCAAGCCACCCGCGGTGTTGGTGGGGTTACCGACGCCGCCGGCGCCGCCGTGACCACCGAAACCGGTGAGCAGCGCGGTGCCGCCGTCACCCCCGAAGCCGCTGGGGCCGCCCGTACCACCGTTACCGCCAATACCGAAGAGGATGCCACCGTCACCGCCGTTGCCGCCCCAACCGCCGAAACTAATGGAATCGCCGCCGGCGCCGCCGTTGCCGCCGTGGCCACCGAAGCCCACCAGCAACGCGCCGTGGCCGCCGTCACCGCCGACGCCGGTAACGGTGCCAGAGGCGCTCACATTTTCGCCGCCGTGTCCCCCGTCACCTCCGCTGCCGAACAGCCCGAAGACACCGCCGCCATCGCCGCCGCTGCCGCTGGTGAGGGCGCCGTTGCCGCCGTTGCCGCCGTTGCCGCCAATGCCCCATAGGCGCCCGCCGTTGCCGCCCTCGCCACCGTTGCCGCCATTCGTGTTCAGGCTCTCTCCGCCCAGACCGCCTGCCCCACCGGTGCCGATCAGCCCGGCACTGCCGCCCATGCCGCCATTGCCGCCGCCGTCGTCGTTGCCACCGCCAGCTCCCGTCCCAATGCCACCGTTGCCGCCAGCTCCGGCGATGCCGCCGAACAGTCCGGCGTTGCCACCAATACCGCCATGGCCTCCAAAGGTGTCGAACTCGCCTCCGGCGGCGCCACCAGTACCGCCAATCCCGCCATTGCCCAGCAGCCACCCGCCGTTGCCGGCGTTGCCACCGGCGCCGCCGCTGGAGGTGCCGACAACGCCGTCCCCGCCGTTGCCGCCGTTACCGCCGTTGCCGAAAAGGCCGGCGGACCCGCCGCTTCCGCCAGCCACTCCGGCGTTGGTGCTGTCGCCACCGTTGCCGCCGCTGCCCCACAATAGCCCGCCATCGCCACCGTTTTGCCCAACCCCGCCGACGGTCCCCCCGTCGGCGCCGTTGCCGATCAGTGGCCGCCCCAACAGCGCCTGGGTGGGCGCATTGATCACATCGAGCAGGCCCTGTTGAACGTTGGCGGCCTCGGCGCCGGCGTACAAGCTGGAACTGGCGGCCAGGTGTTGCACGAATTGCTCGTGGAACGCCGTCATCTGGGCGCCGATACTCTGATAGCTCTGGGCGTACGACCCGAACACCGCCGCTACGGCTGCGGACACCTCGTCGGCCCCGGCCGCGGCCACGGCAGTTGTCCGGGCGGCCGCGAGCGCGTTGGCCTCCTGCAGTGTCGAACCGAGGCCCGCCAAATCGGCGGCGCGTGCCAGCATGGCCTCCGGCGTTGCGGCTACGTACGACATTCGGCACCTCGTCGGGTCGGGACAGCTCAGTCGTCTCGCTGTGCTTGCGACTTAGGATCGTATCGCCGTCCGCGCTGTCAGCTAGCTTTTCCGTTGAATTGGATCGATCCAAAACCGCTGGTGAGCCTCGGTCGTGCGGAGATCGCCCGTGGCCGCCGGCAAGCTGTGCCGAGCCGCGTTCGTCCCGATGGAGCCGTCTTCGCTAGTGCCGCGCGTGCACCTCGACCCGGTGTAGGTCATCGCCGAGCTCAATGTGCCCACCGAACTCGGTTGCCGCCAATGCCCGCCATTGTTCCTCTTGCCCCGGCACGATGGCCGGTACATAGTGCGTCATCACCAGTGTTGCCACCCCGGCGCGGTTCGCCGTCGCCGCTGCTTCTTGTACCGACGAGTGGTAGTCGCAGATGTCTTTGATCCGCTGTTGCGGGCTGTGAGTGACGATGTCCTTGCGGATCACCGTGTGGACCAGCGCGTCGGCTCCGGCGGCCAGCTCGTCGAGGCTGTCGCACGGAACGGTGTCGCCGGCCAACACGACGGAGGCGCCGCCGGATTCGATCCGAAACCCGATGGTCGGTGCGACCGGTCGGTGATCGGTGGGGGCTACTCGGATCGTCACACCGTCGCGATGCCACACCGTGCCCTCGGTACATTCGCGGACGTCCTGCGGCGGTGGCGCGGTCAGATCGTCGTGGTGGGCGATCCGGTAGCCGATGTCGTGGCCAAACGCCTTGAGCGTCGCCTCGACCACCTCAGCGGTTCCCGGCGGACCAATGATCGGCAGTGGTTCGGGATCGGGTGCGAAGTTGGTCACCCACCTGGTGATGAGCACGTCGCCGAGTTCGGCGATGTGGTCGCTGTGCAGGTGGGTGAGCAGCAGGGCCGACAATCCGCCCGCACCCACGCCGACGGCAGCTGCCCGTTGCAGGACGCCACGCCCGCAGTCCACCAAGAACACCTGTCCGTCGGCTCGCACCAGGGTGGACGGTCCGGCGCGGTTCGGGTCGGGGATGGGGCTTCCGGTTCCCAACAACGTGATCTCGGGCATGGCCCCCATCCTGGCAAGGCGGCCGACGGTCCGGTGCCCAATCGTGCGATTCATCGTGTCCTCGCCGGCACGTGTTGGGGGGTCGGCTTTCCCGCTACGCCAGTTCGCCGTAGCCTGGTGTGAGTAAGCTCACCACCGGCGGGAGGCCTTGATGCGCATCGCGGACGTCTTGCGAAACAAGGGGGCGGCGGTCGTGACGATCAACCCGGACGCCACCGTCCGGGAACTACTTGCCGGCCTTGCCGAGCAGAACATTGGCGCCATGGTTGTGGTGGGCGACGAGGGCGTCGTCGGCATTGTGTCGGAACGCGATGTCGTTCGCCAGCTGCATTCCCACGGCGCCAGCGTGCTGTCGCGGCCTATCTCCAAGATCATGACGGCCGCGGTTG
This sequence comes from Mycobacterium spongiae, assembly GCF_018278905.1. NCBI lineage: Bacteria > Bacillati > Actinomycetota > Actinomycetes > Mycobacteriales > Mycobacteriaceae > Mycobacterium > Mycobacterium spongiae. The sequence goes on along the minus strand of NZ_CP046600.1, from coordinate 3,732,930 downwards.
CTACCTGCACAAAGTCCGACACGGTCGACAAGATCAGCGTGTTGATGACTCAAAACCGGGTCCGGCACGTCCCGGTGCTGGACGGGAAGAAGCTGATTGGCATCGTCAGCATCGGCGACGTGGTGAAAACGCGCATGGGAGAGCTCGAGGCCGAGCAGCAGCAGCTGCAGTCCTACATCACCCAGGGTTGAGTGTGCGCTGAGGGACTCCGGTGTGAGCCGAGGGCGGGAAAAGCCGACGAAACACGCCGTGTGGTCACACTCGACGCCGTAGGCGCACGCCGCTTGCATCAGCGCCAGGAATACTCGGCCCGCAATCTCGTCGCCACCATGTCGAAGATGTCGCGATCCAGAATCGCGCCCTCGCGGCGGATGCTCTCCTCGGGCACGTCAAGCACCCGGTCCAGGCGGACCCAGCTGTCCCTGCCCTCATAATCCCAAGCACCAGAACCGATCCCGACCCAGTCCGGGTCGGTCGCATAGTGCTCCTGACTGGACACCATCAACCCCAAAAGGACGCGGCGGTCGCGGCCCACGACGAGGACCGGTCGATCCTTTCCTCGGGTGGGGTCGTCCTCATATACCACCCAGGTCCACACGATCTCTCCGGGATCGGCCCGGCCGTCCAGATCCGGGGCATAGACCACTTTGCGGGCACGCTGTGCCGTGGGGAAGCTGGTGTTGGTCACCGGGCGGCCGGCGGTGATCTCGGCAGGCGGCGCCGGCACGGCCGAGGCCATGATGTTGGCGGTGAGCTTCACAGCCTGCTGCAGATTTCGCAGCGTGTCCTGCGGGTTCTGGAGTTGACGGACGAGTTTCGGAGCCTCGTTGAACACCAGGTTCTCGGCGAAGCGCTGGAATGTCTTCCACTGCGACTTCCGCGCGGACACCATGTTCGCAGCATAGACGCGATCGGTGCGGCGGTTGGATGTCGATGTGTCTTGGTCGCCCGGCACGGATAGGCTGAATGCCCGTCCGCCGTTCCAGGAGATTCCCATCAGTAGTTTCGCCGACAAGACCTTTACGCCGCCGGCGCAGATTCGGAACTTCTGCATCATTGCCCACATCGACCACGGCAAGTCGACGCTGGCCGACCGCATGTTGCAGCTGACCGGGGTGGTCGATGACCGCTCGATGCGTGCCCAGTACCTGGACCGGATGGACATCGAGCGCGAACGTGGTATCACGATCAAGGCGCAGAATGTACGGCTGCCGTGGCGGACCGGCGACGACGAGTTCGTCCTGCATCTGATCGACACCCCCGGCCACGTCGACTTCACCTACGAGGTCTCGCGGGCGCTGGAGGCGTGTGAGGGCGCGGTGCTGCTGGTCGATGCGGCGCAAGGCATCGAAGCGCAGACTCTGGCTAATCTGTACCTCGCGCTGGACCGTGACCTGACGATCATTCCGGTGCTCAACAAAATCGACCTTCCGGCGGCCGATCCGGACCGCTACGCGGGTGAGATCGCCCACATCATCGGTTGCGAACCCGCCGACGTGTTGCGGGTATCGGGCAAAACCGGTGAGGGGGTGGACGAGCTGCTCGACGAGGTGGTCCGTCAGGTGCCGCCCCCCGAGGGAGATGCCGACGCCCCTACCCGCGCAATGATCTTCGACTCCGTGTACGACATCTACCGCGGTGTGGTGACCTATGTTCGCGTCGTCGACGGCAAGATCAGCCCGCGGGAACGCATCGCGATGATGTCCACTGGCGCCACCCACGAATTGCTGGAAGTGGGCATCGTCTCGCCCGAACCGAAAGCGAGCGAGGGTCTCGGCGTTGGCGAGGTTGGCTACTTGATCACCGGGGTCAAAGACGTGCGGCAGTCCAAAGTCGGCGACACCGTGACGACCGCCCGCCATGGCGCCGAGGAAGCGCTGACTGGTTACCGCGAACCCAAGCCGATGGTCTATTCGGGGCTGTATCCCGTGGATGGTTCGGACTATCCGAATTTGCGCGACGCCCTCGACAAGCTGCAACTCAATGACGCGGCGCTGACCTACGAGCCGGAGACGTCGGTGGCGTTGGGCTTTGGGTTCCGCTGTGGCTTTCTGGGACTGCTGCACATGGAGATCACCAGGGAGCGCCTGGAGCGCGAGTTCGACCTGGATCTGATCTCCACGTCGCCCAACGTCGTCTACCGGGTCGTGTTGGAGGGAAAGGCAGGTAAGGCAGATGACGCCGTTGTCGTGACCAATCCGTCGGATTGGCCGGAGGGCAAGATCCGAACGGTCTACGAGCCCGTTGTGAAGACCACCATCATCGCGCCCAGCGAGTTCATCGGCACAATCATGGAGCTGTGCCAGGCGCGCCGCGGCGAGTTGGGCGGCATGGACTACCTCTCGCCCGAGCGAGTCGAGCTGCGCTACACGATCCCTCTCGGGGAGATCATCTTCGACTTCTTCGACTCACTGAAATCACGGACCCGCGGTTACGCCAGCCTCGACTACGAAGACGCCGGCGAGCAGGAGGCCCAACTGGTCAAGGTCGACATCCTCTTGCAGGGCGAGGCCGTGGACGCGTTCAGCGCGATCGTGCACAAAGACGGGGCCGCAGCCTACGGCAACAAGATGACCGCCAAGCTCAAGGAGCTCATCCCGCGCCAGCAGTTCGAAGTCCCGGTCCAGGCCGCCATTGGCTCGAAAATAATTGCCCGGGAAAACATCCGCGCGATCCGCAAGGACGTGCTGTCCAAATGCTACGGGGGTGACATCACCCGCAAGCGCAAACTCCTGGAGAAGCAGCGAGAAGGCAAGAAGCGGATGAAGACCATCGGCCGGGTTGACGTACCCCAGGAAGCCTTCGTGGCCGCGCTGTCCGCCGATGCCGCCGCCGACAAAGGTAAGAAATGACAGAAGGCACGAAATGGGGTCGCGGCGCGACGGTGACGACCGGATGAGAGCCACATGGTCGGCGATGGTCACGGTGTTGGTCGCTGCGCTGGCCACCGGCTGTACCGCCGTGATCACCGGCACCGCGTACCCCGCGCCGGGGATGAAGCCCCGACCGCTAGCCGGGTCGATCATCAAGGAAGTACTGCTCGACGGCACCGCCTTGTCCCGCATGCTCGACCAGCCCTTCGCCGCCGATCCCGAATTGCCGCCGCGGTTCGGCGGTTCCGACGAGCTGTCAGGTGCCTATGTCCTGTCCTCGCCTGTCGAGTGCGTCGGTGTCGTCGCGATGCTTCAGCGCGCCGCCTACCAGTCCGCCAACGTCACACATGTCGCGCGGGAGAGTTGGTGGGATGATGGGGATTCCGGGAAGGTGATCAGCGTGGACGAGGCCGTGGTCGCCCTGCCCACGGCCGCCGAGGCCGACGCGCTGTTCACCAAGTTCTCCCAGCAATGGGACACATGCGATGGAACGGTATTGACCCTGCGCAGCGCCAGGCTCAGCTTTCGTGACCAGATCGAGGATGTCCGTGTTGCCAACTCGGTCCTCGCGGCGACCGTGTCCGAGGAGTCGACGTCCGGCTCACATTCGGGAACCATTCCTGAAGCTCGCGCGATCGGGGTGCGGGTGAACTGCCTCGTCGAGGTCGAAGTCGCCTTCTACAGCGCGCACAGCCAGTCGGACCAAGGATCGGGAGAAGTTTCCACCAGCGCCATCGACATCGCACGCACCATGATGGAGAAGATCAGCGCGCTCAGCTGAACGACATCGGTCGCCGGTGCTCGGCTGGTTACATAGGGGCGTTGGCGGGCTGGAACATTCCGGAGCTATCGGCTTCCTCCTCAGCGCGGATCACATGGACCACCGCATTGATCAGCGCCAGGTGGGTGAACGCCTGCGGGAAGTTGCCCAAGTGCCGCCCGGTCCGCGGCTCAATTTCCTCGGCGTAAAGCAGCAATGGGCTTGCGTAAGACAGGAGCCGCTCGCACAGCCGCTTGGCGCGAACCACCTCACCGATCTCGACCAGCGCCGACACCAGCCAGAACGAGCAGATGGTGAACGTCCCTTCCTCACCGGTGAGCCCGTCGTCGGTCTCCTCGACTCGGTAGCGCAGCACCAATCCTTCCTCGGTGAGTTCGTCGGCGATGGCCAACACGGTGTTGCGCACCCGTGGGTCGTCCGGCGGCAGGAACCGGGTGAGCACCACCAGCAGCAGCGAAGCGTCCAGGGCGTCATCGCCATATCGCTGGGTGAACACACCCCGGGAATCGACTCCGTGCTCCAGGATGTCGGCCTTGATCTCCTCGGCGATGGCTCGCCACTGCTGGGCATAGCTCGTCTCACCCTGCCGCTCGGCCAGCTTGCACCCACGGTCCAGCGCCACCCAACACATCACCTTCGACGACGTGAAGTGCTGCGGCTCCCCGCGGACCTCCCAAATCCCCCGATCGGGCTCCCGCCAGTGCTTGATCGCCTCTTCGACCTGCCGCTTGAGCACCGGCCACAACGTCTCCGAGACTTGCTCGCGCGACTTGGCGTGCAAGTAGAACGAATCGAGAATCGAGCCCCAGATGTCGTGCTGGTTCTGGTTGTAGGCGCCGTTGCCGATTCGTACGGGGCGCGCCTGGTCGTAACCGGACAGGTGGTGCAACTCCTCTTCGACCAGGCTGCGCTCACCGCCCACGCCGTACATCACCTGCAATGGGTGGGGGTCGTTGTTGTTGGCGCCGGACACGTCGGCGATGAACGCAAAGAAGTCGTCGGCCTCTCGGTCCAATCCCAGGGTGTAGAGCCCCCACAACGCGAACGTCGAGTCGCGAACCCAGGCGTAGCGGTAGTCCCAGTTGCGTTCGCCCTGTGGGGTTTCCGGCAGCGACGTGGTCGCGGCCGCCAGCAGCGCGCCGGTAGGCGAGTACGTCAGCCCCTTCAGCGTCAACGCGCTGCGTTGCAGATACGCCCGCCACGGGTGGTCGGGGAAGTTGCCGATGTTGATCCATTGCCGCCAGCACTCGGTGGTCTTCCACATCTTGTCGGCGGCTTCTTCGTAGGTCTGTGGTGCCGGGTGCTTCGTCCAGCTCAGGGCCACGAAGACGTCGTCGCCCTCGACCATCCGGGTGCGTGCCCGCGCTTCACGGCCCTCGAGCCCAATCCGCAGATTGGTGGTCAGCCGCAGCGTCGGGTGGGCGTCTGGTTGCTTGGTGGCACGTGCGATGGCCTCGCTGTAGGCGTTGGCCGAGTACTCCCAGTTGGCGCCGAGTCGGTGGTAGTCGAACGCCGGTTCGCAACTCATCATCAGTTCGACGGTCCCGCTGACACAACGCACCGTCCGCAACAGGATGTGCTCGGCGTCCCAGTCCATCGGAGTACGGCGATGCGTGCGCGATCGCCGCTCGATGTCGTGCCATGGCCCCATGACCAGAGCGTCGCGGACGATCAGCCATCCGGTGTGGGTTTGCCAGGTGGTCTCCATGATCAGACTGCCGGGAAGGTAGCGGCGAGCGGCGGGCACCGAAACGCCGTAGGGGCCTATCCGGAAATGGCCGGCGCTGCGGTCCAATACCGCGCCGAACACACTCGGGGAGTCCGGCCGGGGGACACACATCCATTCCACCGAACCGGCCGGTGATATCAGGCACGTTGTTTCCCAGTCGGACAGAAACGCGTAGTCGGCGATCGGGGGAAACGGGTTGCGCAACGACGCATTGGACGCAACTGCCGCGGGCAGACCGAACTCGACGGGCCCGTCGGTGGGCGCGCCCTGGGGACGCGCTTCGAGCGCCTCAGATTGGGCGTCTCGGGCGGCTGGCGAGGTCGGTTGGTCAGCGGGTTGGGTTTGCAGGACCATCCCGCCATCATCATCTGTCGACATGCCCGGCGTCCACCTAGGTCGACTTTGCGTCCCCGTGTCGGGCGCCGTGTGGTGCCCGCCCATCGCTGGCTCGGCGGCGCTTTCCCCCGAAGATCCGGCCGGACACGGCGAGTGGCGACCTACAGATTGGTTTCCGGTCCGGGCACTAATAGGGTGAGCCCGGTGAACGGGTTCCTCAATTGGTGGGACAGCGTTGAGCTCTGGCTCTCCGGGCTCCCGTTCGTGCTGCAAGCACTCGTTGTGATTCCTGTCGTGTTGGTTCTGGCATATCTCTTGGCGGCGTTGCTGGATGTCCTGCTCGGCAAGGGCATCGGGTTGATGCGCCGCGCCCGCCACCTCGATGAAACGTCGAGGTAATCGGATGCCGCGGTCGCACGTCACTCTGGTCCTCGTGGTGCTCGTGGCGCTGGTGATCATCGCGTGGCTATTCACCCGATGAGGTCACCCGATGAGGTCACCCGATGAGGTCACCCGATGAGGTCACCCGATGAGGTCACCCGATGAGGCGCGAACCCACGCCAGCCCGTTAGCCGGCCCAGTGGTCGGCCTGGCGAATTCTGTTAGGCTTCGCGGCATGCACGCAGCATCGGATGCCTTGGGGGGCTATGTCGTCAACCCCGGCTGCGGCACCGCATCTGACCTGCACTGTTGCCTCTGACCCCCAACCCGGGCGCGGTTCGGTGTGGAGTGGGTGAGCTCGCGTGACGTGTACTGGGATCGCCTTCCACAGCTACGGGACCATCGTCCACACGTCCCGCACCGGAAGGACAGCCATGCTTCCCCCGTCGTCCCCGCTACCGATGTCGAGGGGCGTCGGCAGCGCTTCGCGCTGGCGCCAGCGTGTCGCATTCGGGCTCGCGCTCGTCCTCGCCGGTGTCCTCACGGCGTGTCAGGGCGGTCCCAGTGATGTGGTCGGCGGGGCCGGCCCGAGCAACGCGCAGACGAGCATCACCCTGGTCGCCTACGCGGTGCCAGAACCCGGCTGGAGCGCAGTGATTCCCGCGTTCAACGATTCCGAGGACGGCAAGGCAATTCAGGTGATCACCTCCTACGGCGCCTCCGCTGACCAGTCGCGCGGTGTTGCCGAGGGTAAACCGGCCGACTTGGTGAATTTCTCGGTCGAACCCGATATCACTCGGCTGGTCGAAGCCGGCAAGGTCTCCAAAGACTGGGATGCCGACGCAACCAAGGGCATTCCGTTCGGGTCGGTCGTGACGTTTGTCGTGCGCGCGGGCAATCCGAAGAAGATCCGCGGATGGGATGACCTCTTACGTCCAGGCGTCGAGGTCATCACACCCAGCCCGCTGAGTTCCGGCTCCGCAAAATGGAATCTGCTCGCTCCGTATGCCGCCAAGAGCGAGGGCGGCACGGACAACCAGGCCGGGATCGATTTCGTCACCAGGTTGGTCAACGATCACGTCACCTTGCGCCCGGGTTCGGGACGGGAAGCCACCGATGTGTTCCTCGAAGGCAGCGGTGACGTCTTGATCAGCTACGAGAACGAAGCCATCGCGACGGAACGGGCAGGCAAGCCGGTCGAACACATCACTCCGCCGCAGACGTTCAAGATCGAGAACCCGCTGGCAGTGGTGACCACCAGCACACACCTGGAAGCGGCGACCGCTTTCAAGAACTTCCAATACACCCCGCAGGCGCAGCGGTTGTGGGCCCGGGCCGGCTTCCGGCCCGTCGATCCATCGGTCGCCGCTGATTTCGCCGATCAGTTTCCGGCTCCGGCAAAACTATGGACGATTGCCGACCTCGGTGGCTGGGGCACCGTGGATCCCCAGCTGTTCGGTAAGTCCACCGGCAGCATCACCCGGATCTACATGCAGGCCACCGGATAATGCAGGCGGTGGCGCCAGACCCGGAGGTTGTCCGGCCGGAACTCGATCCCCGCGGGGGTGAGGTGGGTGTGCGCAGTTTCGGCCGCGCGCGCAGCAGTTCGGTTCGGCTCGGTGTCGCGGTGCTCTGGCTTTCGGTGATCGTGCTGTTGCCGCTGGCCGCCATCGCTTGGCAAGCAGCGGGCGGCGGCTGGTCGGCCTTCTGGCTGGCGGTCACCTCGCACGCCGCCCTGGAGTCGTTTCGGGTGACGTTGACGATTGCGGCCGGCGTCACGGTGGTGAATACCGCATTCGGTCTGCTGATCGCATGGGTACTGGTGCGTGACGACTTCGCTGGCAAACGGCTTGTCGATGCGATCATCGATTTGCCGTTCGCGCTTCCCACGATTGTCGCCAGCCTGGTGATGTTGGCCCTGTACGGGAATAACAGTCCGGTAGGTCTTCATCTGCAGCACACGGCCGCTGGCGTTGGGGTGGCGGTGGCGTTCGTCACGTTGCCGTTCGTCGTTCGCGCCGTCCAACCGGTGCTGATGGAAATCGATAGAGAGACCGAGGAGGCGGCGGCGTCGCTGGGCGCCAGCGGGTGGAAAGTCTTCACGTCCGTTGTGCTGCCGTCGCTGACGCCGGCATTGTTGTCCGGTGCGGGGCTGGCGTTTTCGCGAGCCATTGGCGAATTCGGTTCGGTTGTGCTCATCGGCGGCGCGGTGCCGGGTAAGACCGAAGTGTCGTCGCAATGGATCCGCACTCTGATCGAGAATGACGACCGGACGGGCGCCGCCGCGATATCGATTGTGCTGCTCTCGATCTCGTTCTTCGTACTGCTCGTGTTGCGAACAATTGGCGCCCGTGCGGCCCAGCGCGAGGAGATGGCGGCGTGAGGCCGTCACGCGCGGTTCGCTACCTCTTCCGAGTGGTCGCGCTCGCCTATGTCGCGGTATTGCTGGTCGTTCCGGTGGTGCTGATCCTGTGGCGGACCTTCCAACCCGGGCTGGGACAGTTCTACGACTACATCAGCACGCCGGCGGCGATATCGGCGCTCAACCTCTCGCTCCTGGTGGTGGCCATTGTCGTGCCACTGAATGTGATCTTCGGTATTCCTACCGCGTTGGTACTGGCCCGCAACCGTTTTCGTGGTAGGGGAGCGCTGCAGGCGATTATCGATCTGCCTTTCGCGGTGTCGCCCGTCATCGTCGGTGTGGCGCTGATCCTGCTCTGGGGATCTGCAGGTGCGCTGGGTTTCGTCGAGAAGGACTTGGGGCTCAAAGTCATTTTCGGTTTGCCCGGAATCGTGCTCGCCAGCCTGTTCGTCACCTTGCCGTTCGTGGTACGCGAGGTCGAACCCGTGCTGCATGAATTGGGAACCGATCAGGAGGAGGCGGCGGCCACACTCGGATCCGGTTGGTGGCAGACATTCTGGCGGATCACGTTGCCGTCCATCCGATGGGGCCTGACCTACGGCATCGTGCTGACGGTCGCTCGAACCCTCGGTGAATACGGCGCGGTGATCATGGTGTCGTCCAATCTGCCCGGGACGTCGCAAACGCTGACGCTGTTGGTCGCCGACCGCTACCACCGCGGTGCCGAGTACGGCGCCTACGCGCTGTCGACACTGCTGATGGCTGTTTCGGTGGTGGTCCTGATCGTCCAAGTGGCGCTGGACGCCCGCCGAAGTCGAGCGATTAGCCAGGCGTGACAAGGAGACTCCACCATGACCGACACCGGCCCCACGTCCAGCGCCCCCGCGATCGTTTTGCATGGCGCCTACAAGCAGTACGGCCACTTCGTCGCGTTGGATCGGGTGGATTTCGTGGTGCCAGCCGGTTCGCTGACCGCATTGCTGGGCCCCAGCGGATCGGGCAAGTCGACCCTGCTGCGCACCATTGCCGGCCTCGATCAGCCCGATAGTGGAACCATCACGATCAACGGTCGCGACGTCACCCGAGTGCCCCCGCAACGGCGCGGCATCGGCTTCGTGTTCCAGCACTACGCCGCCTTCAAGCACTTGACGGTGCGCGACAACGTGGCGTTCGGGTTGAAGATCCGCAAGCGCCCCAAACCGGAGATCAAGGCCAAGGTGGACAACCTGCTCGAGGTAGTGGGTCTGACCGGATTCCAGGGCCGCTACCCGCACCAGCTGTCCGGTGGTCAACGACAGCGGATGGCGCTGGCCCGGGCGCTGGCCGTGGACCCCGAGGTGCTGCTGCTGGACGAGCCATTCGGAGCGCTGGACGCCAAAGTGCGCGAGGATCTTCGGGCTTGGCTGCGCCGCCTGCATGACGAGGTGCACGTCACCACTGTGCTAGTCACCCACGACCAGGCCGAAGCGTTGGATGTGGCCGATCGGATTGCCGTACTCAACAAGGGCCGGATCGAGCAGATCGGAAGCCCGACCGACGTCTACGATGCCCCGGCGAACGCCTTCGTCATGTCCTTCCTTGGTGCGGTGTCGTCGCTGAACGGTGCTCTGGTCCGCCCGCATGACATCCGGGTCGGCCGGAATCCTCAGATGGCAGTCGCCACCGCTGACGGCACCGGGGAATCCACCGGCGTCTCGCGCGCCATCGTCGACCGGGTAGTGGTGTTGGGCTTCGAGGTCCGCGTCGAGTTGACCAGCGCGGCCACCGGGGGCGCCTTCACCGCCCAGATCACCCGCGGGGACGCCGAGGCGCTCGCGCTACGGGAGGGCGACACTGTCTACGTGCGCGCCACCCGGGTACCGCCGATCTCCGGTGAGATGGCCGGCCGCCGCGACGACGGAGCCGGCGGCACCGATGAGGACCGGAACACGCTGACGCCAGCCTGATCCGGGGCACATCGACGCAACTACAGTGAACGGCCGCCGCGCTGCGGGCTACGCTGACCCGTTCATCCCGTTTGCGCCGAGCAGCAACCCGCCGGCACCACCGACGCCGACGGCGCCCGGGAGTGGGCCAGTCCCGGGGTTGCCGCCGTTACCACCATTGCCAATCAACCACGCGTCGCCGCCGGCCCCGCCGTCACCGCCTCCGGCGGCGGCGAGTGAGCTGCCGCCAGCGCCGCCGTCGCCGCCGTTGCCAGTCAGCCCGGCCCTGCCGCCGGCCCCGCCGTTACCCCCGGCGAAGCCGACACTGGTGCCGCCTTCGCCCCCGGCGCCGCCGGCACCATGGAGGAGGCCGGCGGCGCCGCCGGCCCCGCCGACTCCGCCGACGTCGCCGGACCCAAATCCACCGTTGCCGCCGGCCCCGCCGGCGCCGTAGAGCATTCCGGCGTTGCCGCCGGCGCCGCCGGCGCCGCCGCCGCCGGCTGCGAATCCGCCGGACCCACCGTTGCCGCCCGCGCCACCAGCGCCGAACAGCACCGCGCTGCCGCCCGCCCCGCCGTCCCCGCCGACGCCGCCCATGGTCCCGCCCGTGCCGCCGGTCCCGCCGTCGCCACCGGTTCCGAACAGCCCGCCGGTGCCGCCGGCCCCACCGTCGCCCCCACCGGCCGCGCCGGTGCCGCCGGTGCCGCCGTCGCCGCCGGTGCTGAACAGTCCCGCGGCGCCGCCGGTCCCGCCGGCACCCCCGGTAGTGAACCCGGTGCCGCCATTGCCGCCGTCGCCGCCGGCGCCGAACAGCCCGCCGGCGCCGCCGGTGCCGCCGGCCCCGCCGATACCGCCGCCGCTGAGGCCGCCGGTGCCGCCGGTGCCGCCGGCGCCGAACAGCATGCCGCCGGCGCCGCCCGCCCCGCCGACACCGCCGATACCCGTCGCCCCGAGGCCGTCGCCACCGGTGCCGCCGGCCCCGCCGGAGCCGAACAGCCAGCCGCTGCCGCCGGCCCCGCCGGCCCCGGCCATGTCGCCGCTGCCGCCGAATCCGCCGGCGCCGCCGACGCCGAACAACCCGGCGGTGCCGCCCATGCCGCCGGCCCCGCCGGCGCCGACGCCGGCATCAAGGCCGCCAGCGCCGCCGGCGCCGCCGTTGCCGAAGAGGCCCCCGGCTCCGCCGTTGCCGCCAGGCAAGCCCGGCGCTCCCGACCCGCCGGCACCGCCGTTGCCGATCAATATCCCGCCGTCGCCGCCGTTTGCCCCGCTCCCGGGTGCCCCGTTGGCGCCGTTGCCGATCAGCGGGCGTCCCAACAGCGCCTGGGTGGGCGCGTTGATGACGTCGAGCGCCTGCTGCAACGGCGACGCGCTCGCGGCCTCGGCGGCCGCGTACGAGCCCGCGCCCGCGGTCAACGTCCGCACAAACTGCGCATGAAACTCCGCCGCCTGGGTGCTCAGGGCCTGATAACCCTGCGCGTGGGCGCTGAACACCGCCGCGACCGCGGCCGACACTTCGTCAGCACCGGCGGCCAGGACGCTGGTGGTTGGCGCCGCCGCGGCGAGGTTTGCTGCGGTGAGTGTCGACGCGATGCCGGCCGCATCGGTTGCTGCCGCCATGAGCGCTTCGGGAACCGCGATCACATACGACATCTGTTGCCTCCCAAGGACGTCACAACCGCTGTGATCTGTCGCGATCGGGGACCGCCGGAAGCTGCGACGAATCGCGCCAGACGTCAACGATATCGCCATTCGGAGCCGCGGTGGTGTAGTTTGCCAAGGTTCTCGCCCCTGGTTCGCCTAGGCGCGTTCCTGGTCGCTTCTTGCGCGCTCTCGTTGACTTCTGCTGAGTGCGCTCAGGCCGCCAGGCGCCGAGCCGTTGCTTGATCGAATCGAGCCAGTACCGTCTGGGCCACCCAACGGTGCGCGCCCAATGGCGCGGCCATCTCGATGTCCTTGACATGTGCAAACTGTTGTACCCGATCCGGCAGCGTTCCGTGCGCCAGGAACCACGGGGCAATGACGACACGGCGGGCGCCGTTGCGGCGCAACTGGATAACTGCGTCATGCAGTGACGGCTCAGGCCGGGTGACGAATGCAGTCGTGGCGGTCCACCGAGTACCCACCGTCAGCTTCCCTGCGACCGTCGCGGTGCGTGCGTTCGCCGCGGGGTCGGACGTGCCGATCGCGACCACGAGCACGCCGAGCCTGTCGTCGAGCCGCGAAACCCCCAACTCGGTCACCCGCTCACGCAACACCGACACCAGTCGGTCGTCCTCGCCAAGCACATCGGCCTGCGCCACGTCGATCCCCTGGTCCGCGATAGCGCAACTGGTGATCTGGCGGGGAATGTCGATGCGAGCGTGGTAAGCGTTGGCTAGCAACAACGGGGTGACGACCGCCGCACGGGTTCTGGACAGTCCGGTGAGGACGTCGACCAGGCTCGGCGAATTCTGTTCACAGAACCCCAGCCGAACGTCGAGGCCACGACGCATGCGGGACAGCTGACTCGCGATGGCCCGCGCGTTGGCTGCCGCCCGCGGGTCCGCGCTTCCGTGCGGTGTCAGCACCAGCGTGGTCACGAGCGCCGTCCCGCGCAAGCGGGCGCCACCGCCACTGCATTGTCGGCGGTCACGAGGCGTGCAGCCCGCACTCGGTCTTGGTGAGCCCCTGCCAGCGCCCGCTGCGCGGGTCAGCGCCGTCAGCAGGCTTCGCGGTGCATGGGGCGCAGCCGATCGACGGATAGCCTTCGTGGACAAGCGGATTGACCAGTACGTCGTGCTCGGCGATGTAGTCGTGCATATCCTGGTCGGTCCACGCTGCCAGCGGATTGACCTTCACCAGTTTGAAGGCCTCATCGAAGCTGATCAGTGGGGCGTTGGCGCGCGTCGGTGCTTCGACGCGGCGCAGACCGGTCACCCACGCGGAGTAGCCGGCCAGTGTCCTGCGCAGCGGGACGACCTTTCGCAGCCGGCAGCACTCGGCGGGATCTCGGGCAAATAGGTCCTTGCCCAGCAGGTCGTTTTGCTCGGCCACCGTGTGCTCCGGGACGACGTTGAGGACTCGGACGTCGTAGACGGACTCGACCGCGTCGCGAGTGCCGAGCGTTTCGGCGAAGTGGTAGCCGGTGTCGAGAAATAGCACCGGCACGCCCGGCCGTACCGCGGCGGCCATATCCACCAGGACCGCGTCGGCCATGTTGGAGGCCACAACGTAGTTGCAGTTGCTTGTTTCGGCCCGCCCATGGGGTCCGTTGGCGCCGCCGAAGGTCTCGTCGGTCCACCTCAGCAATTCAGTGGCGCTGGCGCCGTCGAGTTCGGCTGCGCCGCGCGCCGCCAGCTCGCGCAACTCGGATTCGGCCAGCCTGGTCGACTCGCTCATCGCAGATCGTCCTCATCGGCACGAACGACCCACTGCGCGAAGCGTTCTCCCTCGGTGCGGTGCTTGACGAAGTTGCGTACCACCCGCTCGATATAGTCGCCCAGCTCCTCGCTGCTCACCTTGTGCTGGCGAAGTTTTCGGCCGAAACCGCTGTCGAGGCCGAGACTGCCGCCCAGATGCACCTGGAAGCCCTCGACCGATCCACCATGGCCGTCGTCCACCATCTGACCTTTGAATCCGATATCGGCGATCTGAATTCGCGCGCAGGAATTCGGGCAGCCGTTGATGTTGACCGTTATGGGCACGTCCAGCGCTGAGTTGATGTCCTCCAGCCGGCGCTCCAGCTCGGGTACCAAGGATTGGGCACGGACCCGGGTTTCGGCGAAGGACAACTTGCAGAACTCGATCCCGCTGCAGGCCATCAGATTCCGGCGCCAGTGTGACGGCCGGGTCTGCAGCCCTAGAGCTTGAAGGCCGGCGATCGTGTCGTCGAGCTTGTCGTCGGGTATGTCGAGGATGACGAGCTTTTGGTAGGCGGTGAAGCGGATCCGATCCGAGCCAGCCCGCTGGGCCACGTCGGCCACTCCGGTAAGGATGGTGCCCGACACCCTTCCCGCGATCGGAGCCGCGCCGACCGCATTGAGCCCGTTCTTCTGCCGCTGGACCCCGACGTGGTCAACGGGATGGGTGACGGGCTCCGGCGCCGGGCCATCGATCAGCGGACGTTTGAGGTACTCGCGTTCGAGCACTTCCCGAAACTTCTCGATGCCCCAGTCCTTGATCAGAAACTTCAGCCGCGCCTTGGCCCGCAGTCGGCGGTAGCCGTAGTCGCGGAACACCGACGTCACCGCGGCCCACACCTCGGGGACCTCGTCCAGGGGAACCCAGGCGCCGACTCGCTGGCCCAGCATCGGGTTGGTCGAGAGGCCGCCGCCCACCCACAGGTCCAAGCCAGGACCGTGATCGGGATGGTCGACACCGACGAAAGCGATGTCGTTGATTTCGTGCACGACATCCTGCAGGCCAGAGATCGCGGTCTTGTACTTGCGTGGCAGGTCGGCGAAGTCGGGTTTGCCGATGTAGCGACGCACGATCTCCTCGATCGCCCAGGTTGGGTCGATGATCTCGTCGAGCGATTCGCCGGCCAAGGGCGAACCCAGCACTACGCGTGGGCAGTCGCCGCATGCCTCGGTGGTTTGCAGACCGACCTCGTCGAGCCGACGCCAGATCTCGGGCACATTTTCTATCTCGATCCAGTGGTATTGGATGTTCTCGCGATCCGAGATGTCGGCGGTATCCCGGGCGAATTCGGTCGAAATCGTCCCCAAAGCGCGCAGCGCCGCCGCGGAGATTGCCCCGCCGTCGCAGCGCACTCGCATCATGAAGTACTTGGCCTCGATCGTGTCGATGTTCTCGTCGCCCGTCCACGAGCCGTCATAGCCCTGCTCGCGTTGGGTGTAGAGGCCCCACCAGCGAAACCGGCCTCGGAGGTCGGTCTTGTCAATGCTGTCGAATCCGGCTTTCGCGTACACGTTTTCGATGCGTTCCCGCACGTCGAGCGGATTGCCGGCCTTCTTGAGCTCTTCGTTGGCGTTGAGCGGCTCGCGATTTCCCAACGCCCACTGACCCTCGTTGCGGGTCTTGCCGGGACGTGCTGTGGTCATTCGGGGGTTCTCCTTCGCGAAGATTGCCGACCGTGGACCGCGCGCAACACCGTGTTACTTCCGTGGCGCAGATCCGGTGGCCAGCTGGAGGTACAGGTGGGCTGGGTCTACGACATCAAGGCAGACAGCCACAGCTGCAGACGCGCTTGAGGTCGATATGCCGCCGCGCCACCAGGGCTGTGCGCAGACGAGGGCGCGGGTTTGGATTGGCGACGGGCACGGCTCATATTCTGCCATGGATGGCGCGCGGCCGCGCGACCAGGTGAAACTTCTCCTCACGGTGATTAAAACTAGGCGGCAATCTTAGTTAATTGGGTTTCATTAACCGTGAATACCCTGAGAAATACTCTGGGTCCCTGGTGTCTTGTGGTCTGGGGGAGCCCGGCCT
The DNA here is from genome assembly GCF_018278905.1 of Mycobacterium spongiae. Lineage (NCBI taxonomy): Bacteria > Bacillati > Actinomycetota > Actinomycetes > Mycobacteriales > Mycobacteriaceae > Mycobacterium > Mycobacterium spongiae. The sequence goes on along the minus strand of NZ_CP046600.1, from coordinate 3,717,113 downwards.
GACCGGCCGTGCCGTGCGAAGATTTGGCATGACCCCTCGTGAGGTGGCGGCCGATCTGCCCGCACTGCAGCCACGTCCAGATCAGCCTTTTGGGCTCTATGTGCACGTCCCGTTCTGTGTGACCCGTTGTGGGTATTGCGACTTCAACACCTACACACCTGCCGAGCTGGGCGGGGTAAACCCGGATGCCTGGCTTCTGGCGCTGCGGACTGAGCTCGGGCTGGCCGCCGCGCGGCTGCACGCACCGACGGTCGACACGGTGTTCGTGGGCGGGGGGACGCCATCCCTGCTTGGCGGTGAGCGCCTGGCCACGCTGCTCGATATGGTCCGGGAGTATTTCGTGCTGGCCCCCGATGTGGAGATCACAACCGAGGCCAACCCCGAGTCGACCTGGCCGGAATTTTTTGATGCCATCCGTGCGGCGGGCTACACGCGGGTCTCGCTGGGCATGCAATCGGTGGCGCCGAACGTGCTGGCGACCCTGGATCGGGTGCATTCGCCGGGCCGCTCCGCGGCGGCGGCCGCCGAGGCCATGGCCGCAGGCTTCGAACATGTCAGCCTCGACCTGATCTATGGAACTCCGGGGGAGTCCGATGAGGACCTGCTGTGTTCGGTGGACGCCGCGCTCGAGACCGGTGTCGACCACGTGTCGGCCTATGCCCTGGTCGTCGAGGAGGGTACTGCGCTGGCCCGCCGTGTCGGGCGCGGTGAGCTGGCGGCGCCCGACGACGACGTGCTGGCGCACCGGTACGAGTTGGTCGATGCGCGATTGTCGGCGGCCGGGATGAGCTGGTACGAGGTGTCCAACTGGTCGCGACCGGGCGGCGAGTGCCGGCACAATCTCGGCTACTGGGCTGGCGGCCAATGGTGGGGTGCGGGCCCGGGTGCGCACGGATTCGTGGACGCGACACGGTGGTGGAACGTCAAGCACCCCAATGCGTATGCGCAGCTGCTGGCCGATGCGGCGTTGCCAGTGGCAGGTTTCGAGCAGCTTGGTGCGGATGCGCTACACGCCGAAGACGTGCTGCTGACGATGAGGCTGCGCCAGGGACTGCCGATGTCGCGGCTGGATGCTGCCGAACGCGAGCGCGCCGAGGCGGTCGTGTCCGACGGCTTGCTGACGTTCGACGGTGACAGGGTGGTCCTTACCGGCCACGGACGGTTGCTGGCCGACGCGGTGGTGCGCACGGTGCTGGGGTAGCCGAAGGCGCGCGGATGGTGCGGCTCAGGTGGTATGGAACCAGGTTCCGACCATGCGGGCGATTTCGATGTAGAGCGGGATCCCGATCGTCACGTTGTAGGAGAACGTCAGTCCGAGCGACGCGGCCAGCGGCAGGGTCGGACTGGCCTCGGGAATCGCGAGCCGCTGTACGGCGGGGACAGCAATGTAGGATGCGGCACCGCACAGCACCGCAAACAAAACATATGTGCCCGGCTTGAATTCGCTTCCAGTGAGGTAGGCATAGCTGTGCGCGACGATAATCCCAAGCGTGGCAAACAAATTCGGCGCCAGCAGAGCGAAGAAGACGAAACCCGTGCCTGCCAATCGTAGATCCCGGAGCTTGCGGGCCGCCGTCATACCCATTTCGAGCAGGAACAGCGCCAGCACGCCCTGGAAGGCCGTGACGAAGAATACGTCATCGTCGTGGACGACTTTCTCGCCCTGCAACCCGCTAATGAGGCCAATGATGATGCCACCCACCAGCAAACATAGCCCTGGGTTGAGGAACACCTCCCGGAAAAGCTCGCGCGAAACGACAGTCGGATTTCCACCGGCTGGGTCATCGGAGTCTGACTCCGGGTCCCAGTCTTGGTGATTCCGCTTTTCCAGAGAGATCTCTATCTCCTGCTCGATCTCATGTTCGTGCCGAGTTCGTAGGCTCGGGGCTGCTGGGTCGGCCGAGCTGGATCCGACCGCAACCTTCGCCGCGAGGGCGTAGCCGGGCTCGTCGGGCATGAAACCCGCTTCGTCCATGCCACGCTGCCGCAGCCGCGCCACCAGATAGAGCGCCACCAGGCAGCCGGGGATCTCCATGATGGCCAGCATGACGGGCATGTACGCGTCAAAGGCGATGCCGACGCTGGCAAGCACGGCCACGCAGGTGGCGAAAGTTCCGGCCGAGTCCGACCCGTAGTAGCCGGCGACCGTCGCGCGGTCGACGCGGCGCAGCGCGGTCAGGCGGCCGAGCAGAAAGTAGGCCGCGAAACCGATCGCGCAGTTCAGGATGAAGCCCAGGACCAGGAACCCAGCGATGTTGTCGATCGCCGACGGGTTGATCCTGGCCAGCTCCTCGCCGCCGTGCCACCCGATGGCCAGCAACAGGTAGGTGGTCAGGCCCTGGTAGATCACGTACGGGAATTCGAACCGCACCCGGAGGATCGCTATCAAGAAGCCGAAGTAGAAGAACAGCAGCAGCGGCTTGAACAGGTTGTGGGTGAAATTCCCCCAGAACTCATGCAGCATAAATGTCTCCCTGAGTTGATGCCTGGTCCGGGGTCGCGCACGGCACGGGCCTGGGCAACCGCGACTATCCCGCCAAGGCCGAAAACTTAGCGGTGCTGCCGTCAGCCCGCCACTTGTGAAGCGTGTGAGACGAGCGGGCCTACAGCACAACTGGTGACACAGCGGGACAGGGTGGGGTTCGCCGACCAGGTCGCGCTGGTCAGCCAGTACCGGATGCCTCCCCACTGCCAGTTCAGTGTGGATTTGCTGTGTAATCGCTGTGCACGCGCGCCCTAGTGATCGCCGGCACATCGAATGCGGGGACTTTGGGCCCTAGCCCGATACGGCGTGGCTGATTTGAATGTGACCGGGTTGTACAGATATATTGCGTGCAACTGTTCGACACAGATAACTGGGAGGACATCGTGTCCAAAGGTTTGACTAACCTACAGCTACTCCAAGAGCTCGAGCCTGTGGCTGAACGCCTGCTCAACCGGCACCTCTCGCTGTTCAAGGAGTGGAGTCCGCACGACTACATTCCGTGGTCGGATGGCAAGAACTTCTACGCCCAGGGCGGGCAGGACTGGGAACCCGGGCAGAATCATCTCTCCGACGTGGCCCGGGTGGCGATGGTGCAAAATCTGTTGACAGAGGACAACCTTCCGTCGTACCACCGCGAAATCGCGATGAACTTCAGCATCGACGGCGCTTGGGGTCAGTGGGTCAATCGGTGGACCGCCGAGGAGAACCGGCACAGCACCGCGCTGCGCGACTATCTGGTGGTCACCCGCTCGGTGGATCCGGTCGAGTTGGAGAAGCTGCGCATGGAGCAAATGACCCGGGGCTTCAGCCCGGGGCAGAATCACCAGGGCGATATGTTTGCTGACAGTTTGTTCGACTCTGTCATGTATGTCTCATTCCAGGAATTGGCCACCCGGGTCTCGCATCGCAATACGGGACGAGCCTGCAACGAGACGATCGCCGACCAGCTGCTCGCCCAGGTGTCGCACGACGAGAACCTGCACATGCTGTTCTACCGTGACGTCAGCGCCGCCGGTCTGGACATCGCCCCCAACCAGGCGATGCGGTCAGTGCACCGGATTCTGCGGAACTTCAAGATGCCCGGCTTCACGGTGCCGGAGTTTCGCCGCAAGGCCGTCATCATTGCTGTCGGCGGTGTCTACGACCCGCGCATCCATCTCAACGAGGTGGTCATGCCCGTGCTGAAGAAGTGGCGGATTTTCGAACGTGAAGATTTCACGGGCGAGGCTGCGTGGATGCGCGACGATCTCGCGGTGCTGATCAAGGAGCTCGAGGAAGCCTCCGACAAGTTCGACGAGTCTAAGCAGCGCTACCTGGACCGTGAGGCCCGTAGGGCCGAGAAAATCACGGCCAGCAATGTGCTCAAGACCGAAGGGACGCTGACGCTCAGCGGGCGGTGATCGTCTGTCGTTGCTAGGCGAGCAGCTCGAGCATTCTCGCGGTCACCGCAGCCGCTGTCGGGTGCTCCCACAGCAGGGTCGGTGGCAATGCCAGTCCGATTTGCTTCTCCAACTGACGACGCACCGCAACCGTGACAATCGAGTCAACCCCCATTTCCACCAGTGGCAACTGGGGATCCACGTCATCTGCTGCCATGCCAAGTTGACTCGCTACCGCGGCTCGCACCCGCTCGATCACCCAGTCGGCGGCCTCGGCTGGATCCTCGGGCATGGTTGACGGCGCGGGTTCGTCCGGTCCGAGGCCGTCAGGCTCCGACGGGGCCACGTCGGCGAGCATCGGTACCGAGGCTGCCGCTGACGTGACCGGCAGCACCACGACGTTGGCCTGGTCGTCTCGCATAGCAAGGTCCAGTGCCCACATCGCGTCGTCGGCGCTGATCGTGCCCATGCCCAGTGCCGCCAGCTGCGCCGCGACGAAGTCGGACGTGGATCCCATGCCCAGGCCGCGCCACGCGGTCCATCCGACGCTGGTGGTGCGGTCGCCGAGGTGGCGGCGTTGCCGGGCAAACGCATCGAGGAAGGAATTTCCACAGGCGTAGGCGCCTTGGCCCGGAAAGCCGGCGAGATAGCCACAGGACGAGAACAGCACCATCCAGTCCAGGTGTCCGGGCGGAAACACGTCGTTGAGGGTGAGCGCACCGTCGCGCTTGGGGTGCATCGCCGCGCTCACGTCTGCCCGCGTCGTGTTCATCAGCAGCGCGCCCGTCTCGACACCAGCCGCGTGAACGACACCGCGCACCCGCGGCAGATCGCGCAACGCCAGCCGCAGCGCCTCGGCGGCCCCGGCCGCGCCGATGTCGAGGGCGGCCACCCGGACAAATACTCCGCGCTCCTCGAGCGATCGGACAGTCTGGACCACATCCGATGGGCCTTCCCCGTCCTGGCGGGACCCATCAGGCATTCCCGAACGCGAAACCAATACCAACCGTCTGGCACCCACGTCGACCAACCGATGCGCCATCTGACGCCCCAGAGCGCCGGTGCCTCCGGTGATGACGTATGTGCCGCCCGGCGAGCAACGCATCGGCGTGCCGGCCCGGCACGGCGCGGGGGCCAGGCGGGCCGTGTAGGCGACGTCGTTGCGCACCACGACGACCCCGTGCCCGGTCAGTGACGCGAGAGCAGGCACTGGCAGGCGGGGACCGGACACATCAAGCACGCCACCCCACAGATGGGGATGTTCGGTGGCAGCCACCCGCGACAGCCCCCACAGCGGCGCCTGCCCGATCTCGGTGCCTTCGTGCACTCCCTGGGTGAGTACCCATAGCCGCGCGTTGGCGGACCGTTCCACGAGGCAGTTGAGCGTCCGCAGGACCGTGTCGACTGCTCCAGCGGGCTCGTCGCCGCCGTCCCCCAGCACCAGAACTACGGCGCCAGCGTCGAGGCCGGAGGCATCCTCCGGGATGTCCGCGGGGTCTGCGAACACGTCGACACCCACATCGGCCGCGGCGAGGTCGCGTGTGCACCATGCCTGTGTCTCAGCATTGCCGCCGATCAGCGTGACCCACGTGGGACGCTCACCGTCGCGCCACGGCGTCGGATGCCACGCGACTCGATGCACCATCTGCCCAGACTCGCGGTCTGCGGTCTTTTCGAGATCTTCGAATGTCAAGCCGGTGATCGAGGCCCGCACTGTGCCAGCGAGGTCGGTGACAACGATGTCTGCGATCGTGTCGGGGGCGCGCCAACGAACGTGCACGAGCGCAGATCCCGGCGCTGGGCCATGCACGCGTACGTGCTCGATATGGGCAGGCATCTTCAGCCGCGCTTCGCCATCGAACACCACCGACGCAGTCGATGTCGCCGCATCGAGAAGCCCCGCCCAGGTCGACGGGGTCGATCCGTCGGGTTCGGCGCGCACCTTTGCCAATAACTCGCCCTCGCCGCGATGAAGTTCCACCACTTCCCATTCGAAGCCCATTGCGGATACGCCCAACGCCGCCAGCGTGTCCACCACGTAACCCGCTGGCAGCGCCTCGGTGCAGCGCCGTCGCACTGCGTGCTCGCGCAACGCGGGTATGTCGAGTTCCTGGGCTTCGTGATCTGTCGACGCGAGTGCGGTGCAATGGGTCAGCCAGCTGCTCGCGTCGGTGGTCCTGTCGGATTTCACGATGTTGTCCGATTTCACGATGGGATCGGATTTCACGATGGGATCGGATTCCACGATCCGGGAGGAGACACTGAGGGAATGCTCTTGGTGCACCACCTGTAGGTCACAGCGACGACCCGGGGCCACCGGTGCGCGCAAGCGAACGTCTGCCAAATCCGTTCCCGCAGCGGTGAGCATCGTGTTGAGCAGCACGGCGGCGGGCACGATCTCGGTGCCTTGTACAGGATGGTCATTCGGATACGGCCGGTTCGACATGTCCAGCCGCGTCTGCCACACGCGGGTTGGCACGGCGCTCGTCACGTCCATGCGGCCACCCAGGAACGTATGGCTGTGCTCGTCATGGATGCCGGTGCCGCCCGGCGGGGGAGTCGGGGTACGCCAGAAGCGCCGATGGTGCCATTGCGTGCCGGGCAGGTCGTCGGCCCAGGGCGTGGTGGCGGTGACTCCGTGAGCGACCGGTGCCCCGTGGCAGTGCAAGGAGGCTACCGCCGTCGCGACGGCCCGGAGTTCGGGCTGGTGGCGGCGCAGGACAGGCACCACCGCGTAGTCCTGGAGCCCCAAGTGCGTCAGTGTCTCGGTGATCGAGTGGGCGACGACCGGATGAGCGGACACTTCCAGAAACAGCCGACGCCCGTCGTTCGCCGCAGCGGTGACGGCCTCGGTGAATCGGACCTGGTCCCGCAGGTTGGCCACCCAATAGTCCGAGTTGCGGCGAGCTGTCGATCGTGGATCGGCCAACGCGGTCGTGTACAGCGGGACCGCTGGGTCATGCGCTGGAGACAGGCCCGCCGTGAGCCGCGCGAGTTCGTCGGTAAGCGGGTCCATCGCCGGACTGTGGAACGCGACGTCGGTATTCACCTTGCGCACTGGTACGCCCTGGTCTTGCCAGGACTGGCACACCTCCTCGACCGCGGCAATGGTGCCAGATATCACCGTGGACTCGGGAGAGGCACTGATCGCGGCGACCACGTCGGTGCGGCCACCCAGACGGTCTTGGGCCTGGGCGAAGGGGAGCGCAGTCAGTGCCATCGCCCCGTGGCCCATCACCTTCCGGAATCCGCGTGCCCGGTAGCAGGCCACCGCGGCGCCCTGGGCCAGATCGAACACCCCCGCCGCCACACACGCCGCGACTTCGCCGACCGAGTGCCCGATGATGGCCGCGGGCTTGACCCCGCGCTCGCGCAACACCGCAGCGAGTCCGACCTGAATGGCGAAGGTCAACGCCTGGACCCGGTCCGTCGCACCCAAGGCACCGGCGGTCAACGCAGCGCGCGTCGAGAAGCCCAACTCGGCCTGAAACACGGGATCGACTGCGTCCACTACCGCCGCGAATGCGGGCTCGCTTGCGAGCAGTTCCTGGCCCATGCCCTCCCACTGCGATCCATGACCGGAGAAGACCCACACCGCGCCCTCCGACGCGCTCGGAACGACGGCCCCGGTGACAACGGAAGGGTGTTGCACGTTGTTGGTCAGCATCTGTAGGCCGGCGACCAACTCGTCGCTGGTTTCCGCCAGCACCGCCGCACGGAACCGCTCGTGTGACCGCCGCGCCCACAGCGTCGCCGCCACCTGGTCGAGCGGGTTGGCGACGGCGTCGTCGGCCCGGAGGTGATTCGCCAGCGCCTCGGCTTGCCTGGAGAGTCGCACCGGCGAGCGCGCGGACACCACAAACGTGATCGGCGTGGTTGCTGGCGTAGCAGCCGACGACGGTGCGCGCAGCGGCGCCTCTTCGAGTAGCACTTGGGCGATGGTGCCGCCGTAGCCGTAGCTGCAGACCGCCGCGCGCCGGGGATTTCCGTGGCCGCGTGGCCACGGCTGGACCGAGGTGGGTACTCGCAATCCGCATTCGGCCCAGTCGACGGCAGTGGTGAGTTTGCCCACGCCTGCGGTTGGGGGAATCGCCTCGTGTTTCAGTGCCAGCGCCGACTTGATCAGGCTCACGACCCCGGCCCCACCTTCGAGGTGGCCGGTGTTCGGCTTGACCGACCCAACGAGGCATGGCGTATCGATCGGGCGTTCGACCCCAAATACCGCGGCCAGCGCTGCTAGTTCTACGCGATCGCCAGCAGGAGTGCCCGTCCCGTGCGCCTCGATGAAGTCCACGCTGGCGGGCGGGACATCAGCCGACCGGCACGCGAGTCGAAACAAATCTTCCTGAGCGGCGCCGTTGGGGGACATGATGCCGATCGTGTTGCCATCGTGGGCCACCGCGCCCCCACGCACCACCGCGATCACATGATCTCCGTCGCGAGCGGCGTCCGCCAAACGCTTCAACACCACGACGCCGGCACCTTCGCCGCGTCCATATCCGTCGGCCGCCATGTCGAAGGTCTTGGACTGCCCATCCGGGGCGGTGGCGCCGGCCTGGTCGAGCACTCGGGTCAAACCCGGGCCGATCAACGCACTGACGCCGCCGGTCAGCGCAAGCGATGTCTCTCCTGCACGCAGTAACTGGCACCCTTGATGCACCGCGACCAGCGACGCTGCGCACGCCGCGTCCAATGCGACGCTAGGTCCTCGCAGATCGAGCAGGTGCGACACCCTGTTGGCCACCCCGCACAGCGCGGTGCCGATTCCGGTCCACGCCTCGATGCCGGGCAAGTCTTCCATGATCAACTTGCCGTAATCGTCGGAGTTGACGCCCATCAGGACCGCGGTGTCGGTGCCCGCCAGTGACCGCGGCGGCATCCCCGCGTGCTCGAGGGCCTCCCAGCACACCTCGAGCGCGAGCCGTTGCTGCGGGTCCATGAGCTCGGCTTCCCGCGGCGAGACACCGAAGAACTCGGCGTCGAAACCGGGCAGGTCGTCGAGGAATGTGCCCCACCGCGTCGTGGCCCGCAACACCGCAGCGTTTCGGGGATCACGGTGCAGATACGGTTGCCAGCGGTCGTCAGGTACTTCTCCGATCGCACTGCGGCCGTCCAGGAGAAACGCCCAGAACTGTTGCGGTGTGGTGATGTCGCCGGCCAGTCGGCAGCCGATTCCGACGATGGCGATTGGTTCAGCCGCGGCGGTCATTGCGCGCCTATCTGCGCGACAATTCTCTTCTTGTCTACCTTTCCGACGGCGGTGGTGGGCAGTGACGCCATCGCAACAAGCATGTCCGGCCGCGAGTGCGCGGCCACTCCGCGGCCATCCAGATACTGGTTGAGTTCAGCCAGGTTGACCTGCTGGCCGCTGAAAACCACCGCCGCGCAGATCTTTTCACCCAAGTACTGGTCGGGCACGGCAACCGCGGCGACCGAGGATATGGCCGGGTGGCCAAGCAGGTGCTCTTGCACCTCGGAGGCCGACACGGTCTCTCCGCCGCGATGGATGACGTCTTTGATCCGGCCGGTGACCTCGACGTGGCCAGCCAAGGGGCCGTCGGCGAAGATGCGCACCCGGTCACCGGTTCGGAAGAAGCCGTCGGGGCAGAACGATTCGGCGTTGGCGTGATCGGCTCGGTAGTAGCCATTGAGTGTGTAGGGCCCGCGCACCAGCAACTCGCCCTCGTCGCCGGGTGCGACATCGCCGCCGTTTTCGTCGACCACGCGCAGCTCGTCGTGTGGCGACATGGGTCGGCCCTGAGTGTGTTCAATGATCTGAACCGGGTCGCCGGGGCGCGTGAAATTCAGCATCCCCTCGGCCATCCCGAACACCTGCTGCAGCCCTGGGGTCAGCATTTTCCGGAGGTAGTGGGCTTCATCGGCCGCCATCCGTGACCCACCTACCTGGAGTAGCCGCAGTGATTTCGGCCGCACCGGCTCCCAATCACAGGCCTGCGCCCATAGTTTGGCCAGGGCGTTGACGAGCGCCGTTGCGGTGACCCCGTGTCGATTGATCAGCGCGAACGCCGATTCGGGGCTGGGATCGGCGGTGAAGACCGTGGTAGCGCCGACGGTCATCGCGCCGAGCATTCCGGGGCAGGCCAGCGGAAAGTTATGTCCGGCCGGTAGCGCGACCAGGTAAACGTCGTCGGCGCGCAGTTGGCACGCCTGCGCACAGCCGGTCGCGTTGTACAGGTAGTCGTCGTGTGTACGGGGAATCAGCTTCGGCATCCCGGTCGTGCCTCCCGACACCAAGAGCAGTGCCGGCAGCGCGGCATCGACAGTCCCGCGAGGGGGGTTGGGCGCATCGGGACTGACGACGAAATCGGCGAGCGCGGACAAGGAGACGAACGAGCCCGGATCGCCGTCCACAATGACATGACGCAGACCTGGATGGCTCTGTGTCAACCGTGTGGCCATCGCCCGATAGTCGAAGCCGGTTGCGCGATCAGGGATAACCAGCCCCACCGCACCGCTAACCTCCGCGAAGTGACCCAGCTCGGCGGCGCGGTGACCCGGCAAGCACATCACCGGGACCGCGCCGGCGCGCAGCAAACCGAACAACGCGACGGCAAATTGAGTGGTGTTCGGCAGCTGGAGGAGTACTCGGTCGCCGGGATTGATGCCGAGATCCGCCAGGGCTGCGGCGACCCGATGGGCCACCGCATCCAGTTCGGCGAAGGTGTAGGTGCGGTCTGTGTCGATGATCGCGGGCCGCTGCGGCCACTTGCTGGCAGCGACGTCCAGGATCGAAGCCAGCGGGCGTCCGAGCCAGTAGCCCGCCCGCCGGTATTCGGCGGCCCGGTCGGCGGGGAAAGGGACGAAGCCGTGACCCAATCCGCTTTGTTCGGGCTCCAATTCCACGCTCATCCCGTCGAAACCGCCCCTTGTTCGAATATGTTTGTTCGGTGGGTCGTAACCCACGGTTGCCCGCTGGTTCACCACTTAAGGTAACCTTCACAAAGTTAGGACATCCTATACTAAGTTGCGAGGGGGTTGCCTTGCGCGCTGGGGCGACGAGCGCAGATACCGTCCGTCATGAGGTCGCCGAACTCCTTGGGGTCAGTCCCGACTCTCTCGACCCGGCGGCCGACCTGATCGCCTCTGGCCTCGATTCCATCCGGATGATGACGTTGTCTGGGCGGTGGCGCAGACAAGGCATCGAGGTGGACTTTGCGGTCTTGGCGGCAAACCCCACCGTAAGGGCCTGGTCGGACCTGGTAGCTCGGCACGCTACGGCTGGCGAAACGAGTGCAGCGCCGCGTCAGGATGGACCACCGGCTGAGGGTTCCGTCGCTGCAGACGACCCCGGTGCGCCATTTCCGCTGGCGCCGATACAACACGCCATGTGGGTGGGGCGCGATGACGCTCAGCAGCTCGGTGGTGTAGCAGGGCACCTTTATGTCGAATTCGACGGCTGCGGAGTCGATCCCGAGCGACTGCGGAAAGCCGCTATGGAATTGGCAGAACGCCACCCGATGCTCCGTGTCGAGATCCTGCCGGATGGAACGCAGCGGGTTGGGGACCGCGGACTTCCCGTCACCGTTATGGACCTGCGGGACCTCGACTCTGAGTCCGCAGCCCAACGGCTCCTAGCCACCCGTGAGTCCAAGTCGCATCAGCTCTTGGACGGTGAAGTGCTGGAACTGGCGCTGTCGTTGCTGCCGGGTGGGCGCACCCGGCTGCATGTCGACCTCGACATGCAAGCGGCGGACGCGGTGAGCTACCGCAACTTCATGGCTGATCTCGCCGTGCTCTACAGCGGCAGGCGGTTGCCAGAGCTGGACTACACCTATCGAGAGTATCGCGCCGCACTAACTGCAACGGACATACCGCACTATGAGGAGCACCGCCAATGGTGGACGCGACGCGTGCCGGAGCTGCCCGAAGCGCCTGCGCTGCCACTGGTTCCGCTCGCTGATCAGGCGAACCCTCGCCGTAGCACCCGACGTTGGCACTGGTTCGATTCCGACGCCCGTGAAGCGTTGTACGCGGCGGCCCGCCGGCATGGCATCACACCGGCCATGGCATTCGCAGCCTCCTACGCCGGGGCCTTGGCGCGATGGTCCACGAGCCGGCGATTCCTGTTGAACCTGCCGATATTTGGCCGCGAGCCATTCCATCCCGATGTCGACAAGCTGGTCGGCGATTTCACCTCGTCGTTGATGCTCGACGTCGACCTCACACACGCCCGCACTGCGTTGGCACGGGCACAGGTGCTGCAGGAGACCTTGCACGCCAGCGCCCGCCATATCGGATACTCAGGCCTTTCCGTGCTGCGCGATCTGACCCGTCACCGCGGCACCCAGACGCTGGCGCCGTTCGTGTTCACCAGTGGGCTCGGACTTGGCGATCTCTTCGCCGACGACGTCACCGATCAGTTTGGGACGCCGGTGTGGACCATCTCGCAGGGGCCCCAGGTTTTGCTCGACGCCCAGGTGACACCGCTGGGCGGCGGCCTCCTGGTGAACTGGGACGTACGCGAGGATGCATTCCGACCGGGGGTCATCGACGCCATGTTCGCTCACCACATCGCCGAGCTGGCTCGGCTCGTCACCGATGAAGCCTGGATTGCGCCCGATTCCCCCGATGTTCCACGAGACCAGAGCGTAGTGCGCGCGTCGGTCAACGGCACGCTCGCGGCGCCGTCGGGAGAGGCGTTGCATGACGGGTTCTTTCGCCAGGCGCAGCGCCAGCCTGATGCGCCGGCGGTGTTCTCCAGGTCGGGGGATCTGAGCTACGCACAGTTACGCGACCAGGCGCTGGCGGTGGCCGCGGCTCTGCGTACGGCGGGCGTGGGCGCCGGCGACATCGTCGCGGTGATGGGTCCGAAGACCGCCGAGCAAGTGCCGGCGCTGCTGGGAATCTTGGCTGCCGGCGGAATCTATCTGCCGATTGGTGTCGATCAACCCCGCGATCGCGCGGAACGTATCCTCGCGACCGGTTCGGTGCGTCTTGCCCTCGTGTGCGGCGGCCAGCGAGTTTCCCAGCAGATGTCGTTGCCCGTTCGTACGCTGACAATTGCCGATCTGCTCGGTGACAAACCGGCTGAATTCGCCCCCGCGGAAAGCAATCCGACCGATTTGGCCTACGTGTTGTTTACCTCCGGTTCGACGGGCGAGCCCAAAGGTGTCGAGCTGACCCACGACGCCGCGATGAACACCGTGGAGTTTCTCACTCGGCACTTCGAGATTGGCACCGCCGACCGATGCTTGGCGCTGTCCACACTGGAATGCGATATGTCGGTGTTGGACATATTCGCCACCCTGCGCACCGGCGGAGCGATCGTGGTCGTCGACGAAGCGCAGCGCCGCAATCCCGACGACTGGGCTCGGCTCATCGAGGAGCACAAGGTCACCGTACTGAACTTCATTCCGGGGTGGCTGGAGATGCTGATCGAGGTTGGCCGCCAGCGGCTATCGTCGGTACGTGTCGTTGCCACCGGCGGCGACTGGGTGCGACCCGAGCTGGCCCGTCAGCTACTGGCCGCTTCGCCTGGTCTGCGCTTCGCGGGCTTGGGCGGGGCGACTGAGACCGCTGTGCACGCAACCATCTTCGAAATCGGACGGGCTGAGGACCTGCCGGCGGCTTGGAGCGCGGTGCCCTACGGCGCGCCGTTCCCGAACATCGCCTGCCGGGTCGTCAACGATGCCGGCGACGACTGTCCCGATTGGGTAGCTGGAGAGTTGTGGGTGGGCGGACGCGGCATCGCCCGCGGGTACCGCTGCCGCCCGGATTTGACCGCGGACCGATTCGTCGAGCACGCCGGCCGGACCTGGTACCGAACGGGTGATCTAGCTCGCTACTGGCCCGACGGCACACTGGAATTCGTTGGCCGCGCCGATCACCGCGTCAAGGTCAGCGGGTACCGAGTCGAACTCGGTGAGGTCGAGGCCGCGCTGCAGCGAGTGCCGGGAGTGCGGGCAGCGGTGGCCGCGCTGCTGCCCGGCGACTCGGATGCGCTGGGCGCCGCCGTCTGTACCGAGCCCTCGGACGTCGAGTTGACCGATGCGCTGATCCGGCAGCGGTTGGAGGATTTCCTTCCCGCGCACATGATTCCGCGGCAGTTGGTGCTGATGGACCGGGTGCCCTATTCCGACAACGGCAAGTTCGACCGCGCGGCGATCGCGAGTGTGCTTGCCAAGGTCACGGCCGAACGGCGCAACGATAGGGCATCGGGCGGTGATGGGCCGCGGACGAAGGTGGAGCGGGCGCTCTGCGATATCGTCGCCAGCGTCTTGGGACGCGACGCCGAAACCGTGGGCGTACACGACGACTTCTTCTCGCTCGGTTACGATTCCGTGCTTGCCACCCACGCCGTCGCCGGTATCCGACAATGGCTGGATTCCCCCAGCTTGATGGTCGCCGACGTGTTCAGCACCCGGACGGTTGCCCGGCTGGCCGATTTGCTCATCGACCGAGAATCCGAGGCCGACCGGCTCGAGTTGGTGGCCGAGGTGTACCTGGAAGTCGCGGATATGGAAACTGCCGACGTCATGTCCGAACTCCATCAGACGTCCGGCGACGAGGTTGCGGCCACGCCGGCGCCGTTGGAGTTCAAGCCGCCGTTGGAGTTCAAGCCGTGGGTGAAGCGGTTCACCACTGGTCGCAACCCTGGCTCGGTGGTGGTGTTCCCACACGCGGGTGGCGCTGCGGCAGCCTATCGATCGCTGGCGAAGGAGTTGTCGCGAAACGGTGTTGACACCTTCGTGGTGCAATATCCGCAGCGAGCCGACCGGCGCAGCCATCCGGCGGCAGACAGCATAGAGGCCTTGGCGCTGGAACTCTTCCAGGCAGGCGATTGGCGGCTGACCGCGCCGCTGACCTTGTTCGGTCACTGCATGGGAGCTGTGGTGGCCTTCGAGTTCGCCCGTATCGCCGAACGCAACGGTGTCCCGGTGCGTGCCTTGTGGGCATCCTCTGGTCAGGCTCCGTGCACCGTTGCCGCCTCCGGACCGTTGCCGACCAGCGACAGTGACGTCCTGGCCGACATGGTGGACTTCGGCGGCACGGACCCTGTGCTGCTTGAGGATGAGGAATTCGTCGAGCTCCTGGTGAAGGCGGTCAAAGCCGACTATCAAGCTCTCGGCGGCTATTCGTGCGCGCCCGATGTACGCATTCGCGCCAACATCCATGCGGTCGGCGGTGACAGCGACCACCGCGTCGGCGGAGAGATGTTGACGAGCTGGGAGACTCACACGTCTGGCCGGTTCACCCTGTCGCATTTCGACGGCGGTCACTTCTATCTCAATGAGCATCTCGACGCGGTGGCACGGATGGTGGGTGCCGATGTCGGATAGCGACCCGATCGTCATCGTCGGGCTGGCGGTGGAGGCACCCGGAGGCGTCGAGACCGCGGACGACTTCTGGTCCCTGCTGGCCGAACAACGTGAGGGGCTCGGTCCTTTTCCCACGGATCGGGGCTGGGCGCTACCGCAACTCTTCGACGGTTCGCGTACAGACGGATACAAACCCATCCACAACCTTGGTGGATTTCTTTCCAGTGCAATAACGTTCGACCCCGAATTCTTTCGTATCTCGCGGCGCGAAGCGACGGCCATGGACCCACAGCAGCGAGTTGCGCTGCGGCTGGCATGGCGCAGCGTGGAGAACAGCGGGATCAACCCCGACGACCTGGCCGGTCACGACGTGGGCTGCTACGTTGGCGCCTCTGCCCTCGAATATGGGCCACCTCTGGCCGAATTCTCCGACTACAGTGGCCATCTGATCACCGGGACATCACTAGGTGTCATCGCCGGACGCATTGCCTACACCCTGGACTTGGCCGGGCCGGCACTGACGGTCGACACGTCGTGTTCCTCGGCCCTGGCGGCGTTTCACACCGCGGTGCAAGCGATCCGGGCCGGCGACTGTGACCTCGCGCTCGCGGGCGGGGTGTGCGTGATGGGTACCCCCGGCTATTTCGCGGAGTTCTCGAAACAGCACGCGCTATCCGATGACGGCCATTGTCGGCCGTATAGCGCGCACGCCAGCGGAACCGTGTGGGCAGAGGGCGCGGCCATGTTTGTCCTGCAACGCCGGTCGAGGGCACTGGCCGACGGGCGCAGCATCCTGGCGGAAGTCCGCGCCACGTGTGTGAACTCCGATGGGCGCAGCAGCGGGCTGACGGCACCCAGCCGCGACGCGCAAACGCGATTGTTTCGGCGCGCCATCGCACAAGCCGGGGTTGCGCCCGCCGATGTTGGGATGGTCGAGGGGCACGGCACCGGGACGCGGCTCGGTGACCGCACCGAACTGCTGGCGCTGGTGGCCAGCTACGGCACCGCGCCGGCCGGACGTGGCCCGCGGCTGGGATCGGTGAAGTCGAATATCGGGCATGCGCAGGCCGCGGCGGGCGCGCTGGGTCTGGCCAAAGTCATTGTGTCCGCGGAACACGCCGCGGTCCCGGCGACTCTCCATGTCGACGAACCCAGCCGCGAAATCGATTGGCAGCAACAGGGCCTGCGACTGGCCGACAAGTTGACGCCGTGGCCGGCCGTGGACGGATGGCGCACCGCGGCCGTGTCCGCGTTCGGAATGAGCGGCACCAATTGTCACGCCATCGTTTCGATGCCCGACTCCGCTTCCGAGCGCGAGGAGACCTGATGGCCCCCAAACGACTGCCCGACGGTCGGGTCGCGGTTCTTCTCAGCGCGCATGCCGAGGAACTCATCGGCCGCGACGCGCGGGCCATCGCCGACTACCTTGACCGCTTTCCGGAAACCACCGCGAGCGCAGTTTCGCGCCAGGTGCACAAGACCCGACGGGTGCGCACGCACCGCGTGTCGCTGCGCGTTGCCGACCGGGTCGAACTCATCGACGGGTTGCACGCGCTGGCCGCCGGACGCGACCATCACCTCGTCGCCCGGTCGGCGCTGGGCGACGCACCGCGGCACGCGTTCGTTTTTCCCGGTCAGGGTGGACAGTGGCCGGGGATGGGCGCCGTTGCCTATCAGGAGCTGCCGGTCTACCGATCCGTGACGGATACCTGCGCCGCGGCGTTTGACGCTGTTGGCACGCCGTCTCCGCTGCGCTACTTGACTGCCGAGCGCGTTGCCGACGAACAAGCGCCTTTTGCTGAAATCGAGATCGAAGGCGCGCAATTCGTCCATGCCGTGGCGCTGGCCGAGGTCTGGCGTTCCTGTGGCGTGCATCCCGATGTCACTGTCGGGCACAGCCTGGGCGAAGTAGCCGCCGCCTATATCGCGGGAAGCATCACCCTGTCCGACGCCGTCGGCGTAGTCTGCGCCCGCGCCAATGTGGTGGACCGCCTCCCGGGCCGCTACGCGGTTGCGGCGCTGGGCATCAGCGAACAAGCGGCACGTACGCTGATCGCGGCCACCGAGGGCTGGTTGGAACTGTCGGTCATCAACGCCCCCGCCACCGTCGCCGTCTCGGGTGACCGCGAGGCGGTGCTGGCCATCGTCGAGACGGTCCGAGCCAGCGGTGATTTCGCCCGGGAGATCACCGTGGGCTTCCCAGTGCATACCAGTGTGCTCGAGCCGCTCCGCGACGAGCTGCTGTCTGGGCTGCCGGATTCGGAATTCGTCGAGGCACCCGTGCGATTCATCGGCGGGACCACCGGCGACATGGTGCCACCAAGCACCGCCTTCAGGGAATACTGGTATGCAAACCTGCGTCACACCGTGCGTTTCGACCGGGCTGTTGAGTCGGCTATTCGTTGTGGTGCGCGTTCGTTCATCGAATTGTCGGCTAATCCCGTGCTGCTGTTCGCCGTTCGTCAGAACCTCGAGGAATCCGCTCCCTTCCGGGAAGTCCCGACGGTATTGGTCGGGTCGGGGCGACGCGATGAGCCATTCGTGGATTCGCTGGCGGCGAATATCGCTGCCGCCGCGGTGGCGGACCCCGGCTACCCCTGGGAAGACTTGAACCCTGGCGCGCCCGACCGCGACACCGGTTTGTCCGGATTCCCGAATGCGCCCATGCACGCGGTGCCGCTGTGGGCGCACCCCGAGCCGTTGTCTCCCGTGCCGGGCCGGACCCCGGGATTGACAACCGCTGTAGAGCGCTGGAACCAGCTAGCGTCGGTGACGCCGGCGTCCGGTCCGCGACGCCACATCGCTGTCATCGGCCTGGGAACCCAGCACGATCTTGCCGAAACCTTCAGGATGGCAATTGATTCCCACCCCGGGACCGAGCTGAGCTCAGCACGCGACGCGGAGCTGACCGCCGTGATCGCGCCGGAATTCGACTACCCGGACGCCGCCCGCGTGACCGGTGAGCTGTGCGATCTGGTGGGTGCCGGTGTGCTCGACTACCCGTCGCAGGTGGGCTCGGACTGCCACACAGTCTGCCTGGTCACCGTCGGCGGTGAACAGGTCAGTTCGGGCGACGCGGTGCCATTCGCCGGCCAGGCGGCTCTGGCTGCGATGCATCGCAGCATCGGATTCGAATATCCCGAAAGAACTTTCAGCCACCTGGACCTACCCTCGGGCGAGTTGGCACCGGAGGCCGGCGCTGCCTTGGTCGAGGCGCTGCTCACCGGACGCAGCGAGATCGCGCTACGCGACTCAGCAAGCGGGTACGTGCTATTGGGGCGCACGCTTGCCGATGCGCCGGCCGCCGCAGCGTGGCCGTTGGACGCCGCCGTGCTCGACGACGTCGTCATCACCGGCGGTGCCGGCGCCATCGGTCTGCACTACGCTCGATACTTCGCCGAGCACGGAGCGCGACGCGTCGTGCTGCTCAGCCGCCACGCCGCGGACCCGACGGTGCTGACCGAGCTCGCGGCGCACCACGGCACCGTGGTCGTGTCGCCACCGTGCGACATCACCGATCCCGACCAATTGTCGGCGGTTGCTGCCGAATACGGTGCCGCTGGTGCCTCATTGGTAGTTCACGCTGCCGGCGCCACGACGTTCGAAGCCGCTGGCTGCCTCACGGCCGACGCTATCGCCGACACCTTGGCCGCAAAAATCACCGGCCTGGTTCGGGTGAACGAACTGTGGCCGATTCGCGCAGACGCCCGAATGCTGTTGTGTTCCTCGGTGACTGGAGTGTGGGGGGGAAAGAGCATTGTTTCGTACTCGGCGGCAAACCGGCTCTTGGACGTGATGGCCGCCGAGCTGCGCGCTCAAGGCAGGTTCTGTGTGGCCGTGAAGTATGGCGTGTGGGAGCGTCCACCGGACGGCGCCGTAAGCCCGGGCATGCTCGATGCGGCCGAGATGGCACGCGTCGAGCGCACTGGGCTGCGTCAGATGGCTCCACGCCAGGCGATCAGCGCGAGTTTGCGCGACTACTGGCTCGACCCGTTGGTGTTTGCTGCCGATGCGGGCCGGTTGCAGATGTTCTTGGACACCAGACAAGCCCAGTGGCGCGATCCCGGGCGCCGGACAGCCGTGGTGGCTGCGCCAACCTGCGCGGACAACCCGACGACTGCGGACGTGGTGCGCAGTCAGCTGGCGGCGGTGCTCGGAATGGCCCACGACGGTGAGTTGCGGCTCGAGGACTCGCTATTCGACCTGGGTGTCGACTCCATGCTGGGCGTCGACTTGAGTAAACGTCTGCGACGGGTGATCGGCCGAACGGTGCCCCTGGCGACGTTGATGGACGACATCACCGGCGACGAACTCGTCGAGAGACTCGAGGGGGCCGACGTGTGTCCCGACACAGCAGAGAAAGTGGACGTTTCGCGTGACTGATATTGCCGATACCCGCGCGCAGCTGGACAAGGCGCGACTGGAGCTGCTTCGTCGCAGGTTGGCAGACCGCGGTCTCGCCGCTGCCGCGGCAGACCCCGGTGTTGAGGCCGACACCCGCATCTCCCACGGTCAGGCGCGGATGTGGTTCGTTCACATGGCTGACCCGAGTGGAGCGTTGCTCAATGTCTGTGTGTCCTACCGAATCACCGGTGACATCGATCTGCCCCGGATTCGCGATGCCGTCAACGCTGTTGCGCGGCGACATCGGATACTGCGCACGACCTATGTGATCGGCGACGATGGAGATCCCCAGCCGACGGTGCACGAGGATCTCCGCCCCGGTTGGGCACAGCATGACCTGACCGACTTGCCCGACGATGCGCAACGGCTGCGCCTGGAAGTGCTGGCCCAGCGGGAATTCAATGCCCGCTTTGACCTTGCCGCGGATTCTCCGTTGCGGATCAGCATCGTGCGGACGGCTCCCGACGAACACGTCATGCTGTTGGTGGCCCACCATATCGCCTGGGATGATGGTTCGTGGCGGCCATTCTTCCGTGATCTCACTCAGGCCTACGCGGGGACCGATCTCGGGGCCGAACACCGCGGCGCTCGCGTGTCCGGACCGGACACCACTGCGGCCGACCTCGACTACTGGCGGTCCATCATGGCCGATCCGCCGGAGCCGCTGGAACTGCCGGGTCCAGCTGGGACGAAGGTGCCGACCAACTGGCGCGCCGCCCGCACCACGCGGCGGCTGTCCGGCGACACCGTTGGGCGGGTCGTCGCACTCGCCAAGGACACCGGCAGCACGCCCTATACGGTGCTGCTCGCGGCATTCGGTGCCCTGCTGCATCGCTACACTCACACTGACGACTTCCTCGTCGCCACACCGGTGCTGAATCGTGGTTTCGGCACCGAAGACTGCATTGGCTACTTCGGCAATACCGTGGTGCTGCGATTGCGACCGCAGGCAGCGACGAGCTTCCGCGACTTCCTGACCTCGACCCGCGATATCGTCTCCGGTGCGTTCGCACACCAACGAATTGACCTCGACCGTGTGGTGCGGGAACTGAACCCCGACCGCCGTCACGGAGCCGAGCGCATGACTCGGATCAGCTTCGGATTCCGGGAGCCCGATGGCGGCGGATTCAACCCGCCCGGCACGACGTGCCAGCGCTACGACCTGCGCAGCAACGTCACCCAGCTGCCACTGGGATTCATGGTCGAATTCGACCCTCGTGGAGCCCTGGTCGAAGCCGAACACCTCCTGGAGATTCTCGAACCCGCCCTGGTGAAACAACTGCTCGAACACTTCGCCGTCTTGCTCGACGATGCGCTGACCGCACCGGACACGCCGCTGTCGCACCTAGCGCTGATGGGCGCCGGCGACGCGGAGTGGCTGCGTGCGGTGTCGCACGGCGAAAAGTTTGACACCCCAACGAAAACCATCGTGGAACTGGTGTCCGAGCAGACTGACCGGATGCCGGACGCGACCGCCGTGGTGTACGAGGGCCGCCACTACACCTACCGTGAGCTCAGCGAGGAGTCGAACCGGTTGGCTCACTGGTTGATCAACCGCGGGATAGGCAGCGAAGACCGGGTCGCAGTGCTGCTAGAGAAGTCGCCGGAGCTGGTGATCACCGCACTGGGCGTGGTCAAAGCCGGTGCGGTGTATGTGCCCGTGGATCTCAGCTACCCGCACGACCGGCAGGCCTTCATCCTCGAGGACTGCAACGCGAAACTGGTGTTGCGCGAGCCTGTGAGCGATCTCGCCGAATACTCAGTCCACGATCCCACCGACTCGGATCGCGCCCGGCCGCTGCGCCCGGATAATACGGCGTATCTGATCTACACATCGGGAACGACCGGCCTGCCCAAGGGCGTTGCGGTACCGCACCGTCCGGTGGCGGAATACTTCGTATGGTTCAGGGGCGAGTACGCGGTGGACAGCACCGACCGGCTGCTCCAGGTCGCCTCGGCGAGCTTCGACGTATCGATCGCCGAAATATTCGGCACCCTGGCCTGCGGCGCCCGGATGGTGATCCCCCGCCCCGGGGGCCTCACCGACATCGGCTATCTCACCGCCCTTTTGCGCGACGAGGGCATCACCGCAATGCATTTCGTGCCCTCCCTGCTCGGACTGTTCTTGTCGCTGCCGGGCGTGAACGAGTGGCGGACATTGCAGCGAGTGCCCATCGGTGGTGAGCCGCTGCCCGGCGAGGTGGCCGACAAATTCCACGCGACCTTCGACGCGCTTCTGCACAACTTCTACGGCCCTACCGAAACCGTGATCAACGCCAGCCGTTACAAAGTTGAGGGCCCGCAGGGCACCCGCATCGTGCCCATCGGCCGGCCCAAGATCAACACGACCATCCACCTCCTCGACGATTCGCTGCAGCCGGTGCCGGTTGGGGTGATCGGTGAGATCTACATCGGTGGAACCCATCTCGCACACGGATACCATCGCCGAGCCGGGCTTACCGCAGAACGATTCGTTGCCGACCCATTCAGTCCCGGAGCTCGGATGTACCGATCCGGAGATCTCGCGCGCCGCAATTCCGACGGTGATATCGAGTTCGTCGGGCGTGCCGACGAACAAGTCAAGATCCGCGGATTCCGCATTGAACTGGGGGATGTCGCGGCCGCCATCGCGGTCGATCCCACCGTCGGACAGGCTGTCGTGGTGGTCAGCGACCTGCCGCGGCTGGGCAAGAGTCTGGTTGGCTACGTGACTCCCGCAGTCGGCGACGAGGGAACTGCCAATATCCCCGATGTCGATGTGGACCGTATCCGTGCCCGAGTGGCCGCGGCACTGCCCGAGTACATGCTGCCTACGGCGTACGTGGTGCTCGACGAGATTCCGATCACCGCGCACGGAAAGATCGACCGGGCGGCGCTGCCGGACCCGGAGGTCGGTGTCGGCGTAGAGTTCCGCGAGCCGGAGACCGCTACCGAGCAGCGCATCGCCGAGCTGTTCGGTGAGCTACTGGCACGTGACCGCGTCGGCGCCGACGACTCGTTCTTCGATCTTGGCGGCCACTCGCTTTTGGCAACCAAACTCGCAGCGGCCCTGCGTAACGCGTTCAATGTCGACGTTGGCGTGCGAGAAATCTTCGAACTCGCCACGGTGGTGGAGCTGGCCGCACACATCGATACGCTGGACGCGGATTCGACAAGACCGCACTTGACTCGGGTACACCATGACGGGCCGGTGCCGTTGTCGTCGTCTCAGCTCCGCAGCTGGATTATCTACCGTCTCGACGGGCCGAGCGCAGTCAACAACATTCCCTTCGTTGCGGCACTCAAGGGTCCTTGCGACACCGACACACTTGCGACGGCCATCACTGACGTAGTGGCACGGCACGAGATACTGCGTACTATCTACCGCGAAATCGACGGCCTGCCATACCAAGTCATTCACCCGCCCGCCAAGGTACCGGTTCGGCGTGCCGAGGGAAGCGGCGAAGATTGGCTCCAGGCTGAGCTGGACAGCGAGCGACGTTACGTATTCGATCTGGAAACCGAGTGGCCGATCCGGGTGGCATTGCTGAGCATGCAGGAACAGACCGTGCTGTCGGTCGTGATGCACCATATCGCCGGCGATCACTGGTCCGCCGGCGTGTTGTTGACCGACGTGGTGACCGCGTACCAAGCGCGGGGCGCCGGGCAGGAGCCTGCGTGGAAACCGCTGCCGGTGCAGTATGCCGACTACTCCGCGTGGCAGGCGGCGTTGCTCGCTGACAACGCTGACATCGCCGGTAAGCAACGCGAGTATTGGATCCGCCAACTCGAAGGATTGCCCGCCGAAGCCGGTCTGCGCCCGGATTTCCCGCGTCCATCACTGCTCAGCGGTTCCGGTGATGCTGTCGAGTTCCGGATCGAGTCAACGACACGCGACAAGCTCGCTGCGCTGAGCCGCGAACTCAACGCCACTGAGTTCATGATCCTGCAGGCGGCCGTCGCGGTACTGCTGCACAAGGTCAGCGGCGGCATCGACATCCCCATCGGCACCCCAGTGAGCGGTCGCAATGAGCCGGACCTGGACCAACTCGTCGGTTTCTTCATCAATTTCGTGGTGCTGCGCAACGACCTGGGCGGAAACCCAACGCTGCGGGAGATCCTGCAACGAACTAGGGAGATGTTGCTGTCGGCCTACGCTCACCAGGACCTCCCCTTCGAGCGTGTCGTCGAGGCCGTCAGGCCGGGGCGGACACTGTCGCGTAATCCGTTGTTCGACGTCGTCGTGCACGTGCGCGAACAGTTGCCGCGGGGTCGCGTCATGACTACGGGCCCCGGCGGCGACACCTCCCTGAGCGCACTGGAGCCGACATTCGACCTCGCACAGGCGGATTTATCGGTCAACTTCTTCGCCTCCGACGACGCCTACCGCGGTCACGTCATCTACCGCACGGACTTGTACCTGCGCAGCACCGCCCAACGTTTCGCTGACCGGCTCGTGCGTGTCATTGAGGCGTTCGTCGATCGTCCTGACCAAACCCTGCGCGAACTTGATATTGCCGGACCGCAAGAAAGACAACGCATTCTGGACCAATCCACCGCGGAGGTCAGCCCGGCCCGGGTCTACCTTCTTGACGAGGCGCTGAAACCCGTTCCCCTCGGGGTGGTCGGCGACGTCTACCACGGTGGCGGCCTGGCCGGCCGTGCCCGGCTACCGGGAGCCGCGCTGACGGCGACGCGATTCGTTGCTGATCCGTTTGCGGCACAGCCAGGATCGCGGCTCTACCGCAGCGGCGAGCGTGGTGTGTGGAATGCCGACAATCAACTAGAACTGCTGGCCGAAACTTCCGGACCGCCACGGGCGCAGGCGGCCCCGGTGGCCGCTGAGCCACCCAAGACGGCTACCGAGCGCGCCCTGGCCGGCATCCTCTCCGATGTACTCGCGGTGGCGGAGCCGGGGCGCCATAGCGACTTCTTCGACATCGGGGGAGATAGCATCCTCGCGGTGCGAGTAGCCGCACAGGCCAGAGACGCCGGAATGCCGCTAACCCCCCGGATGGTCTTCGAGCACCCCGTGCTGCATGAGCTCGCTACCGCGCTGAACGCCAAGTGCCATGCCGACGACGCCCAGCCGGACGACACACACCATGCGCCGATGAGCACGTCAGGGCTTTCTGCCGACGAATTAGGGGCTTTGACCGCGTCATGGGAACAGCAGCCGTGACCCAAGCTACATCGCGACCCGCCCTCGAGGATGTGATAGCGCTCAGCCCCCTGCAGCGCGGATTATTCGCGATGGCCACGCTCGCTGATGCGGAATCCGGTGACGTCGACCCGTATGTCATTGCGATGGCGGCCAAAGCGGTTGGCCCGCTCGACGTTGGGTTGCTGCGCGATTGCGCTGCAGCCATGCTGACCCGGCACCCGAACCTGCGAGCCAGCTTCATCCACGGCAATCTCAGCCGGCCGGTACAGGTGATCCCGAGCAGCGTCGAGGTGCCCTGGCGGCATCTGCGAGCAGACCACGCTGAGGTCGCAGCGCTGGAAGACGACGAGCGCCGACGTCCTTTCGACATAGGTCGCGGACCGCTGATCCGCTTCCTGCTCCTCGAATTACCGCACGAAAACTGGCATTTCACTATCGTCGCGCACCATATCGTCATTGACGGCTGGTCCCTGCCACTGTTCGTCACCGAACTACTCGCGTTGTATCGCGCCGGTGGGGATACCGGCGCGTTGACGCCACCGCCACGTTCGTACCGCGACTACATCGGCTGGCTGGCCAACTGGGATGAGAGCGCCAGCCGCGCATTGTGGGCACAACACCTCCAGGGCCTCGACGGTCCTACCCTGCTCTCGCCAGCGCTGGCCGACAGTCCGCCGGAGGTGGCGATTCCGAAACGCACCGAAGTGCGCCTCGAGCGTGATGCCACTACCGCGCTGACCGACGCCGCCCGCGGGCGTGGGGTCACGCTCAACACGCTTGTTCAGATGGCTTGGGCCACCATCCTGTCAGCATTCACCGGCCGCAGCGATGTGACGTTCGGTGTGACCGTGTCGGGCAGGCCCAGCGAACTGTCGGGCGTAGAGACCATGATCGGCCTGTTCATCAACACCGTCCCGTTGCGGATGCGGTTGGACCCCCGAGAGACCGTCGGGGCGCAATGCCTCGCGCTACAACGTGAGTTCGCCGTGTTGCGGGACCACAGCTATTTGGGACACGCCGAGTTGCGTTCTATCGGCGGTATCGGTGAGCTGTTCGACACGCTGTTGGTGTATGAGAACTTCCCACCCGGCGCGGTGGTGGGGGCTGCGGAGTTCGTCGCAAAAGGAGCGATATTCCGCCCCGTGGCCATGGAGAGTGTGTCGCACTTCCCGGTGACCATCGCCGCTCATCTGGTCACCGGTGAACTCACCGTACTGGTGGAGGTGCTCGACGGCGCACTGGGCACAATGGCGCCCAAAGACCTCGGCAGGCGGCTCCTGGCCGTGGTTCAACGCATGGTCAGCGGGTGGGACCGGCCGCTCCGCGACATTGACGTTCTGCTCGACGGCGAACACGAACCGAGAACGCGCGGTCTGTCTGAAGCGAGTGCGTCTGGGGTGGCGGTGCATACCCGGTTCACCGAGATCGCCGTGGCGACACCGGATTCGCTCGCGGTTAGTTGGTCGGATGGCGAGTTGACCTTCCACGAGCTCGACGCACTCACAGATCGGCTCGCTGCGGCGCTGCGGCGCGGCGGGGTGGCGGGCGAGACCCCGGTGGCGATCACGCTGGCACGTGGTCCGCGCTATGTCGTCGCGATGTTGGCGGTCCTCAAGGCCGGCGGCATGATTGTGCCGCTCGACCCGGGAATGCCCAGCGAGCGTGTCAGCGAGATCATCCGCCAGGCATCGGTTCCGATCGTCATTGATGAAGAAGCGGCCGAGGAACTGTTCAACGCTTCGGTCGCCGCTCCACCGCCTGCCGATTACCAGGCGGCCGCGGTGCCGCCGGAGCATGCTGCCTATGCGGTGTTCACCTCGGGAACCACCGGCGCGCCAAAGGGTGTGATCGGCA
Source organism: Mycobacterium spongiae (assembly GCF_018278905.1). Classification (NCBI taxonomy): domain Bacteria; kingdom Bacillati; phylum Actinomycetota; class Actinomycetes; order Mycobacteriales; family Mycobacteriaceae; genus Mycobacterium; species Mycobacterium spongiae. The sequence continues at coordinate 3,690,569 of NZ_CP046600.1, read as the reverse complement.
CTCACAAGGCGCTGTCCGCCTACGCCGACGACCACATCCAGCGCGTCCTGCGGCCGGCAGCTGCGCGCATTGGGCGCCCACTGCGTGTTGCACACGCCTGGTCGTTCACCTTCGATGCGGCATGGCAGCCGTTGGTGGCCATGCTCGACGGCCACTCGGTACACATCGTCGACGACGACCGGCAGCGCGACGCCGCTGCGCTGGTGGAGGCGATCCACACCTTCGATCTGGACATGATCGACACCACGCCATCGATGTTTGGCCAACTACACAGCGCCGGCCTGCTCGATCGCGTGCCACTGGCTGTTCTCGCGCTGGGCGGCGAAGCCCTCGGTGTCGCCGCATGGCAGCGGATCCAGCACCACTGTGCCCGCACTGACTTGACGGCCTTCAACTGCTACGGTCCCACCGAAACTACGGTCGAAGCCGTCGTCGCCGCGATCACCGAGCACGCACGACCGGTCATCGGACGTCCGACCCGCACGACCCGCGCCTATGTTCTGGACTCATGGCTGCGGCCCGTTCCCGACGGCGTGGCCGGCGAGCTGTACCTGGCGGGAGACCAGCTGACCCGCGGCTACCTCGCACGCGCGCCTGAGACCGCCGCACGCTTCGTCGCTGAGCGCAACGGGAGCGGCGGCCGGATGTACCGCACCGGAGATATCGTGCGCCGCTTACCGGATGGCGGGTTGGAGTTCCTGGGCCGCAGCGACGACCAGGTGAAGATCCGCGGGTTCCGCGTCGAACCGGGCGAGATCGCCGCAGTGCTCAATAGCCACCACGCGGTGCGCGGTTGTCACGTGACCGCCCGCAGGCATGCCAGTGGCTCGCGGCTCACGGCATACGTGGCAGCCGGACCGAATCGGCCGCCGGTGTCCGAACTACGGGCGATGCTGCGCCATCGGCTGCCGCGCTATCTGGTCCCGCATCACATCGTCGTTCTCGAAGAGTTGCCGCTGACCCCGCACGGCAAGATCGACGAAAACGCCTTGGCTGCAATCACCATCACCCAAGGGCCGGCAACCCAGCCCGAGACGCCGACCGAGGTGGCGTTGGTCGACGCGTTCATCGATGTCTTGGGCGATTCCGATGTCGACGTCACCGCCGATTTTCTGCACCTGGGCTTGGACAGCATCGCATCGCTCGCAGTGGTCAATGCGGCCAAGGCGCGCGGGGTTGCGCTGCGGGCCCGGCTAATCCTCGAATCGGACACCATCCGGGAACTCGCGGCGGCCGTCGATGCTGCCATCGATAGCGGCGAAGCAGGAACCCGCGATGCGCACCACGAGGTCGAACGCCACCGCGAGATTGTCCCCGTGCCGATCGTGTCGTGGATGTACGAGTATGGAAACTTCCAGCGGTTCAGCCAGGCGGTCCTGATCGAGTTGCCTCCGGAAATCGTTGCGGACCAACTGGAAACAGTGCTGCAGGCGGTCTTGGACCGCCACGAGATGTTGCGGGCACGGCTCGACGGGGTGGCCGGCAATTACCGGCTGAGCAGCCGCCGCCGGGGCTCGGTACGGGCAGCAGACATCCTCAGCCGGGTCGTTGGGCCGATCGATGACGCGATCAAGACTCATGCGCGTGGGACGCTCGACAGCATCAACCCATTCACTGGTGCCATGGTTGGAGCGTTGTGGTGCGATGACCCCGAACACGACCGCAGTTGCCTGCTCTTGGCGGTGCATCACCTGGCCACCGATGTCGTGTCGTGGTACGTGTTGATCGCTGCTCTAGCAAGCGCGTGGACGCAGCTTGTTGAGTGCGAAAAGGTGGCTTTTCCGGGCGAATACACGACGTACAGAGAGTGGTCGCGGTTGTTGGAACAGCGGTCTCGCCGCGCCGAGATATGTTCCCAACGTGACTACTGGCTGGGCGAGCTCGCTGGTCCCGATCCGGCGCTGGGAGCGCGGATGCCTGATCCAACGCTCGACACGTGGGCGTCACTACGGGCTAGCGAAGTTCACCATGATGTGTTCGAGACCCGGGCCATGTTGGACAAGCTGGCCGCCGCGTCCGCGGATATCGGAGCGCGGGAGTTCCTCTTGACCGCATTGACAGTGACGCTGACCTCATGGCGGATCCGTCGCGGCGAGCCGTCCGATGGGGGAGTGCTAGTGGCTGTGGAGGGCCACGGGCGTGAAGACGCGCTCGTTGACGGCTCCGGGTCCGGTGCGGTTGCGGTGGATACCTCGGCCACGGTCGGCTGGTTCACGAACGTCTTCCCGGTCCGGCTGGGCCGCACCGAGTCACCGGTGGATGTCGATCGTGTCCGACGCGACCCTGCCCTGGGCCGTGAGTTGCTGCGTACCGTCACCGACCATGTTGCGGCGGTGCCCAACCGTGGCCTGGACTACGGGCTGTTGCGCTACCAGCGACGTGACCCCGAGCTCGTCGCCGCGCCCCATCCCCAGGTGGAGTTCAATTATCTAGGGCGCTTTCACGGCGGCTCACGAGCACCCGGTGGGGCACCGTGGAGCGTGATCACCGACCCAGAGCTGACCACGCTGCTCCCGCTAGCGAGCGAGCCCAGGCTGCCACTGCGCTATACCTTTGACGTGGTGGCGGTGGTGCAGGAGACCGACGCGGGTCCGCAGCTACGGACCACCTGGATCTGGAGCGAATCGCTGACCACTGAGCTCGAGGCCACCGTATTGTCCGGACTCTGGCGCGACGCGGTCGCGACGCTGGTGGATGCATTGTGAGGAAGCAGATCTCGACATGAGCACACTTGCGATCGTCGGCGCCGGAGCCAAGGCCGTTGCCGTCGCCGCCAAAGCGTCCGTGCTGCGCGACATGGGCGTTGATGTCGCCGACATCGTTGCTGTGGAACGCATCGGTGTCGGGGCCAACTGGCAGGGCAGTGGCGGCTGGACCGACGGGGCGCACCGGCTGGGTACCAGCCCGGAAAAGGACGTCGGGTTTCCCTACCGATCGGCGCTGGTGCCGCGACGCAACGCCGAACTTGACGAGCGGATGACCCGTTACAGCTGGCAGTCGTACTTGATTGCAACCGCGTCCTTCGCGGAATGGATCGACCGAGGCCGCCCGGCGCCCACCCATCTCAAGTGGAGTCAGTACCTGGCGTGGGTGGCTGATCAGGTTGGGCTCAACGTGATTCATGGCGAGGTCGACGGGCTCGCCGTCGCCGGCAACCGCTGGGAGCTGCGTACGCACGAGACCACGGTGCGTGCCGACGCTTTGATGATCACCGGACCTGGTCAGGCCGAGAAGTCGCTATTGCCCGGCAACCCGCGCGTGCTGTCCATCGCGCAGTTCTGGGACCGCGCTGCCGGTCATGACCGCATCATGGCAGAGCGAGTGGCAGTAATCGGCGGAGGTGAAACGGCCGCGTCGATGCTCAATGAGCTGTTCCGGCATCGGGTTTCCACCATCACTGTCATCTCGCCGCAGGTGACGTTGTTCACCCGCGGCGAAGGCTTTTTCGAGAACTCGCTGTTTTCTGACCCTACCGACTGGGCAGCGCTGACGATGGACGAGCGGCGTGATGCGTTGGCCCGTACCGACCGCGGAGTATTCTCAGCCAGCGTGCAGGAAGCGCTCCTGGCCGATGATCGTATCCATCACTTGCGTGGCCGGGTCGCCCACGCGGTGGGCCGCCGAGGACAGGTGCGGTTGACACTGAGCACCAACCGGGGAAGCGAAAACCTGGAAACCGTCCATGGTTTCGACCTTGTTATCGACGGGTCCGGCGCCGACCCGCTGTGGTTTACCTCGCTATTCAGCCAGGACGCTTTGGACCTGCTCGAACTCGGGCTGGGTGGACCCCTGACGGCTGACCGCCTGCAGGAAGCGATCGGCCATGACCTGTCTGTCATCGACGTCAGGCCCAAGCTGTTTCTACCGAACCTTTCCGGACTCACCCAGGGTCCCGGATTTCCCAACCTGAGCTGCCTGGGACTGTTGTCCGACCGGGTGCTCGGCGCCAGCATTCCCACCCCAGACAACCCGAGGAGAAGCGATGAGCACCAATCCCTTCGATGACGACACCGGCACATTCTTCGTGCTGGTCAACGACGAAGAGCAATACAGCCTGTGGCCGGCCTTCGCCGACATCCCGGCGGGTTGGCGCGTCGTGCACGGCGAAGCCAGCCGCGAGGAATGCCTGAGTTACGTCGAACAGAACTGGACCGACCTTCGGCCCACGAGTCTGCGTGCCGCCCTCGGGGTGAACTGATGGACCGCACTCCGGATGCGGTCAGTGCCGCCCTCGAGGAGATTCTTCGTGACGATCTCAGAGTCGATGTCAGCGGCGTGACCACGCAGTCCCGGCTGGTCGACGACGTCGGACTGGACTCGGTCGCGTTCGCGGTGGGAATGGTGGCGATTGAGGACAAACTGGGGGTGGCGCTTTCCGAGGAAGATCTGCTCGGCTGTGACACAGTCGGTGACCTGGAAGCGGCTATCCGGGCCAGGGGTCAGGCCATCCGATGAGTGTGTTGGCGGCGGCCCTGTCGCGGGCCATGACCTCGTCGGCTCATGACCTCGTCGTTTTCCACCAGGACAGCGGCACCTGGAAGCACTACCCCTGGCCAGAGGTGCATGCGCGCGCCGAACTCGTCGCCGCAAGGATTCTCGCCGAGGACAACCCCGGTGCAGTCGGTCTGGTCGGTGAGCCGACGGTCGACCTGGTCGCTGCGCTTCAAGGCACGTGGCTTGCCGGGCAGAGCGTGTCAATCCTGCCCGGACCGGTACGCGGCGCAGACCCGCGGCACTGGGCGGCCTCGACGGTGAACCGGTTTGTGGGCGTTGGTGTGACAACGGTCTTCAGCCACGGCTCGGTGCTCCAGTTGCTGCGCAGCACGGACGCGTCGATTGCCGTGCACGACGTCGGGGAGGCCGCGCGCGGGCAGCTGTCGACACGATTGACGCCGCTCTGCGCCGCGCCGCACACGCCCGCAGTGTTGCAGGGCACCGCCGGTTCCACCGGCACGCCGCGCACTGCCATGCTCTCCCCAGCGGCGGTGCTCAGCAACGTAGACGGTCTCATGCAACGCGTCCGCGTCGACGCGTCAGCCGATCGGGGTTGCTCGTGGCTCCCGCTCTATCACGACATGGGACTGACCTTTCTGCTCAGCGGCGCACTTTCCGGAGCGCCGATGTGGCTGGCTCCCACCGCTGCGTTCGCGACCTCACCGTTTCGATGGCTGACATGGCTGGATGACAGCGCGGCGACCATCACCGTGGGGCCGAACTTCGCGTATTCCGTGATCGGCAAGTACGCGCGCCGGGCACCCAACGTCGATCTGGGTCGGCTGCGGGTGGCGATCAACGGTGGCGAACCCGTCGATTGCGCTGGGCTGGAGCGGTTCACGACAGAGCTGAGCAAGTTCGGCCTTGATCCTGGTGCCGTCGCCCCGTCATATGGACTGGCGGAAGCCACCTGCGCAGTCACCGCGCCGCTTCCGGGAAGCGGTCTGCGCTACGACGAGATTCGCTCCACGACAAGTGGATCTGGCGAGTCGCTGCATCGGCACGCCATGCTGGGCGAAGCGATCCCCGGAATGCAGGTGCGGGTCAACCCGGTCGAGAATGAGCACCTCCAGACGCCCGGGCGCGACATCGGCGAAATCGAGATCCGCGGAAGCTCGATGATGTCGGGATACCTCAACGAAGCGCCACTCGAACCCGAGAGCTGGTTCAAGACTGGCGATCTGGGCTACTTTGTTGACGGCGGGCTGGTCGTCTGCGGCCGCGCCAAGGAGGTCATTTCGGTCGCCGGCCGTAACCTCTTCCCCAGCGAGATCGAACGGATCGCCGCGGAGGTGCGCGGCGTCCGCGAAGGAGCGGTCGTGGCGATTGAGACCGAGGACGCAGCTCGGCCCGGACTGATGATCGCCGCCGAGTTCCGCGGTCGCGACGAGGCCGGCGCCCGCAGCGAGCTGGTGGCGCGGGTCGCGTCCGAATGTGGTGTCGTTCCGGCGAATGTCCTGTTCTTGGCTCCCGGTTCGTTGCCGCGCACCTCGTCGGGAAAGCTGCGTCGGCTGGAAGCCAAGCGCAATCTAGGGGTTGCGAGCCACTGAGCGATTCCGCGGCGTCGCCCCTGCTACCGGACTTTGGGAACGTCTTCCGGCGTCCGAGGCAAGGTGTACAACGCGACCCGTCGATGGCCCAAGGGATGCTCACCGAGAAAGACGCAGCCGACGAACTCGCACAGCCGGCGCGCCGCCGTGTTGCGATGGTCGGGTTCGAACATGATTCGACAACAACGCTGTTCGATTTCGAAGACGCTAGCCGCAAGACGCGGGAGCAAGATCGGGGCAAAACCGCGGTTGACGATCCTTAGGTCGGCGATGGCGGCGTGCAGGCCCAGATCGTAGGGATCGGCGAAGTATAGGCTAGCAACGGAATCCTTTGCAGCACGGTATAACTCGATATAGCCATTGTCTTGTCCGTGCCGGCTCCCAATGAAAGGCCGGGAATAGCTGCCCTCAAGCTGGGCGCGTAGATAACGGTGCCAGCGTGACACCGGCCAGGCGTATTCCCAGGCTTCAGCCAAGTGCGGCCGGTTCATCCACTCGGCGATCATCTCGGCGTCGTCGTCGGGATCTGCGAGACGAAAAGCGTACGGTTCGGCCACCGTCGGGGTGGGCGGCGCCGGGACATTGCGGACCTCATCCGGAAGATCCGTGAGTTCCCGCGGCAGGATTACCTCGCCATCAGCCATATCAACGGCAGAGCCTACCGAACCCAAAGTCCCGTAGGTTGTGCGCGACCTACGTTCGCCCTAGCGCCAGGTCCATGTCGAACACTCGCGCATGTAACACGGTGCGGTTGCGCAGCGCTGCGCGCACCGCGCGCTGCAACCCGTCCTCGAGATAGGTGATCCCCCGCCACTTCACCGCGTGCGGGAACAGGTCGCCGTAGAACGTGGAGTCCTCCGAGAGCAGGCGGTCCAACGCGAGCACGGTCGTCGTGGTGACCAATTCGTCGAGCCGGATCTGTTGTGGCGGGATCCGCGCCCAGTCCCGATGGGACAACCCGTGGTCGGGGTAGGGCTTGCCGTCCCGTACTCCCTTGAAGATCATTCGCTGATCGCCTCTGACGTGTCGCTCTGCCTCGGCGTGATCATGCTAGACAGGCTAGTCGGACGACCGCGCGGGGACTGCCAGGGATTACCCGGGAACGATCTAAGCGCCCCGGCACTCACCGCAGCGCCGAGGGGCGCGGCGCGGGACTGGGCCGGCGAGGCCGCTGCCACCGGTTCGCCACGTCGGGATGTCTGGCCAGCGACGTCATGGACGTCATAGTCGCTGCCGAATCTGCAGCGTGGACGCCCAGCTGCCGCGATGACCGTAAAATGAAGCCGGCCCACCAGGCGCGAGGAGGTGAGGAGTCGATGTCAAGTGCCGACGACCGTCGCTTTGAGGTGCTGCGTGCCATCGTCGCCGACTTCGTCGCGACGCAGGAACCCATCGGCTCGAAATCGCTGGTAGAGCGGCACAACCTGGGTGTCTCGTCGGCCACTGTCCGCAACGACATGGCGGTGCTGGAGGCCGAGGGGTACATCGCCCAACCGCACACCAGTTCGGGCAGGGTGCCGACCGAGAAGGGCTACCGCGAGTTCGTCGACCGTATCGAAGAGGTCAAACCCCTGTCGGCGGCCGAGCGGCGAGCGATTCAGGGTTTCCTCGAGTCCGGCGTAGACCTCGATGACGTGCTGCGTCGGGCGGTGCGGCTGCTGGCCCAACTGACCCGTCAGGTAGCCGTCGTGCAGTACCCGACGTTGTCGACCTCGACAGTTCGCCACCTGGAAGTGATCGCGTTGTCGCCCGCTCGCCTGTTGATGGTGGTGATCACCGATTCGGGCCGGGTAGACCAACGCATCGTCGAACTCGGCGATGTCATCGATGATCATCAGCTCTCGCAGCTGCGGGAGATGCTCAGCCAAGCACTGGACGGCAAGAAGCTCTCGGCAGCCTCGGTGGCGGTGGCCGAGCTTGCCGGCCAGCTCAGCGGCGCTGGCGGGCTGGGCGACGCCGTGGGCCGCGCGGCGACAGTATTGCTGGAATCGCTGGTCGAGCACACCGAGGAACGCCTGGTCCTCGGTGGTACGGCCAACCTGACGCGCAACGCCGCGGACTTCGGCGGGTCGCTGCGGTCGATCCTGGAAGCCCTCGAAGAGCAGGTGGTGGTGTTACGGTTGCTCGCGGCCCAGCAGGAGGCCGGTAAAGTGACGGTGCGCATCGGTCACGAGACCGCGGCTGAGCAGATGGCGGGCACGTCGATGGTGTCGACGGCGTACGGCACTTCCGACACCGTCTTCGGCGGCATGGGTGTGCTGGGACCGACGCGGATGGACTATCCGGGAACTATCGCCAGCGTTGCTGCGGTTGCTCTTTATATCGGCGAAGTCCTGGGTGCTCGATGACCGCGCACCTGCTGCACAGTTTGGGGATAGCCGCGTAGGCGCGGCACAACGCGCATAGGAGTGAGTTAGGCGTGGCACGCAACTACTACGGGTTGCTCGGCGTGAGCAAGGGCGCTAGCGACGCCGAGATCAAACGTGCCTACCGCAAGCTGGCACGCGAGCTGCATCCCGATATCAACCCCGATGAGGCGGCCCAGGCGAAGTTCAAGGAGATCAGTGTCGCCTACGAGGTGCTCAGCGACCCGGACAAGCGTCGCATCGTCGATGCGGGTGGTGACCCGCTGGAGAACGTTGCAGGCGGCAATGGCTTTGGTGGCTTTGGCGGCCTCGGCGACGTGTTCGAGGCGTTTTTCGGTGGCGGGTTCGGCGGAGGTGGGGCATCACGCGGTCCTACCGGACGGGTGCGACCGGGTTCCGACTCGTTGCTTCGCATGCGCCTTGATCTCGAAGAGTGCGCAACGGGCGTCACCAAACAGGTCACCGTCGACACCGCGGTCCTGTGTGACCGATGCCAGGGCAAAGGCACCAACAGCAATTCCGCGCCGGTACCCTGCGACACCTGCGGTGGCCGCGGGGAGGTGCAATCGGTCCAGCGATCGCTATTGGGTCAGATGTTGACGTCACGTCCGTGTCCCACGTGCCGCGGCGTCGGCGTGGTTATTCCCGACCCGTGCCATCTGTGCATGGGCGATGGCCGTGTCCGCGCTCGTCGAGAGATCAGCGTCAAGATTCCCGCCGGCGTCGGCGACGGGATGCGGGTCCGGCTCGCCGCTCAGGGCGAAGTGGGACCCGGGGGAGGGCCATCCGGTGACCTCTACGTCGAGGTCCACGAGCAGGCCCATGACGTTTTTGTCCGCGAGGGCGACGATCTGCACTGCACGGTCTCGGTGCCGATAGTCGACGCGGCGCTGGGAGTCACAGTTACGGTGCACGCCATCCTGGACGGAGTCAGCGAGATCACCGTTCCACCGGGCACGCAACCGGGTTCAGTCATCACGCTGCGTGGTCGCGGGATGCCGCATCTGCGCTCGAGCACGCGCGGCGACCTGCACGCTCACGTCGAAGTGGTCGTGCCCACCCGACTCGATCACCATGACACCGAACTGCTGCGGGAGCTGAAGAGCCGCCGCAGCCGCGACGTCGCCGAGGTCCGCTCGACGCATGCCGCGGGCGGCGGACTGTTCAGCCGGCTACGCGAGACCTTCACCGGGCGCTAACCGGGTTCACGCGCAGGGACCCTCCACATGGTGGCGACGCTGTTTTACCTCGACGCGCTGCCCGACACCGGCGCGCTGGCAGTCCTCGCCGGCGACGAGGGTTTTCACGCCGCCACGGTGCGTCGCATCCGGTGCGGCGAGCAGCTGGTCCTCGGTGACGGCGTCGGTGGTCTGGCCCGCTGTCGGGTGGAGCGAGCCGGGCGTGACGGGCTGCGGGCGCGGGTGCTGGAACGCTGGAGCGTTGCACCAGGGCGTCCAGCGGTGACAGTGGTGCAGGCGCTTCCCAAATCCGAGCGCTCCGAATTGGCGATCGAATTGGCAACCGAAGCCGGTGCCGATGCGTTCGTGGCCTGGCAAGCAGCGCGCTGCGTGGCCCGCTGGGACGCAGCCCGGGCCGACAAGGGTCTTCGTCGGTGGCGTGCGGTCGTTCGGTCGGCCGCGCGACAGTCGCGGCGGGCGCACATCCCGCCGGTAGATGGCGTGTTGTCTACCTCGGCGCTGGTCCAGCGGATCCGTGGTGAGGCGGCCCGTGGTGCGGCAGTGCTGGTCTTGCACGAGTCGGCGGCCGACCGCGTTGCGGACGCCGCTCTGGCGAACGCTAGCTCCGTGATTCTCGTGGTCGGACCGGAGGGTGGAATCGAGCCGGACGAGCTCGCGGCGTTGACCGATGCGGGCGCTGTCGCGGTCCGGTTGGGCCCGACGGTGCTGCGGACGTCCACAGCGGCTGCGGTGGCCTTGGGAGCCATCGGCGTGTTGACCCCGCGATGGGACGATGCCTCGGGCCTGTAGTGCCGTAGACCACACTCAGGCGTTCCGGGAGAATGAGAACCCCGCGCAGTCGCAAGGAACGGAGTCGACCGGATGACGAACGGCCCTCACGATCTGAGTGCGATCTTCGATGAGCATGTCGCCAGTGAGTTTGTCGCCAAGGATGTCAACGCGACCATGGCGACAATGTCACGGGATCCGTTCGTCAATCACGTGCCGACGATGATGGGCGGCGTCGGCAGAGAACAAGTGGCGGCCTTCTACGACAAGTACTTCATCGGCCGCTGGCCCGCCGATACCACGATCGTCCCGGTGTGTCGCACCGTGGGAGCCGACCGTGTCGTCGACGAAATGATCATGTCGTTCACCCACGACATCGGAATGCCCGCGTTCCTTCCCGGCGTGGCACCCACCGGTCGCGCGGTCATGCTGCCGGTCGTCGTCGTCATGGGGTTCGAGGCCAACAAGGTTGCCTACGAACGGATCTACTGGGATCAGGCGTCACTGCTGGTACAGATCGGATTACTCGACGAGGCGTTGCTACCGGTCACCGGAGTCGCTCAGGCCCGCAAGGTGCTCGACAAGGATCTGCCGGCTAACACGTTGTTGCAGCGCTGACTACCGCGGGGCGTATCCCGCACTCACGATCGCGGTCCAGCACGCACGACCACCGTCTCGCCGCGACGAACCTCGTGAGCGAATCCAGGAGGCCGGCCGATCTGCCAGCGGTAGACTGAGAAAGCTCCCCATTGGAAAATCGCAGAAAGCAGGCATCAGAAGCCACGTGACGCCCCGCGAGACCCGCGCTGCTGACGCTGGTGCAGCCCGCCAGGCCGACGCTCAAGTTCGCAGCAGCATCGACGTTCCGCCCGACCTCGTTGTGGGCTTACTCGGTTCGAGCGACGAGAACCTGCGTGCCCTGGAACAAACCCTGAGCGCCGACCTCCATGTGCGCGGCAACGCGGTGACCATCTCCGGTGAGCCGGCCGATGTCGCGCTGGCCGAAAGGGCGATTTCCGAGCTGATTGCGATCGCGGCCAGTGGCCAGCCGTTGACCCCACAGGTCGTGCGCCACAGCGTCGCCATGCTGGTCGGCACCGGCAATGAGTCGCCAGCCGAGGTGCTCACCTTGGACATCTTGTCGCGCCGGGGCAAGACGATCCGGCCCAAGACGCTCAACCAGAAGCGCTACGTCGACGCGATCGACGCCAACACCATCGTGTTCGGGATCGGCCCAGCCGGTACCGGGAAGACCTACCTTGCCATGGCCAAAGCGGTCCACGCGCTGCAGACCAAGCAGGTAACCCGCATCATTTTGACCCGCCCCGCGGTGGAAGCCGGTGAGCGCCTTGGCTTTCTGCCGGGCACGCTGAGCGAAAAGATCGACCCCTACCTGCGGCCGCTCTATGACGCGCTCTACGACATGATGGACCCCGAGCTGATCCCGAAGCTGATGTCTGCGGGGGTCATCGAGGTAGCGCCGCTGGCGTACATGCGTGGACGGACGCTGAACGACGCGTTCATCGTCCTCGATGAGGCGCAGAACACCACGGCCGAACAGATGAAGATGTTCCTCACCCGCCTGGGTTTCGGATCGAAAGTCGTCGTCACCGGAGATGTCACTCAAATCGACTTGCCGGGCGCCGCCAGGTCGGGTCTGCGGGCGGCGGTCGGCATCCTAGAAGACATCGACGACATCCATATCGCAGAGCTGACCAGCGTCGATGTGGTACGTCATCGCCTGGTTTCGGAGATCGTCGAGGCCTATGCACGGTGCGAGGAGCCCGGTTCGGGGATGAATCGGGCGGCTCGGCGCGCGTCCGGTGGCCGCGGTCGCCGATGATGGTGGCATGACGCGGACCGACCGGGAAAACCGATGAGCATCGAGGTAGCCAACGAATCGGGAATCGACGTTTCCGAAACGGAACTGGTGAGCGTCGCGCGGTTCGTCATCGCCAAGATGGACGTGAACCCGGGCGCCGAGTTATCGATGGTGTTGCTCGACACGGCGGCGATGGCCGATCTGCACATGCGCTGGATGGATCTGCCTGGGCCGACCGACGTGATGAGCTTTCCCATGGACGAGCTCGAGCCGGGCGGTCGCCCCGACGCCCCAGAGCCGGGACCGTCCATGCTGGGCGATATCGTGCTGTGCCCGGAATTCGCCGCGGAGCAGGCGGTGGCGGCAGGCCATAGCCTCGGTCACGAGCTGGCGTTGCTGACCATCCACGGTGTGCTTCATCTGCTCGGCTACGACCACGCCGAGCCAGCTGAGGCTAAGGAGATGTTCGCTTTGCAGGATCGGTTGCTCGAAGAGTGGGTGGCCGAACAGGTCGAGGCCTATCAGCATGACCGACAGTATGAAAGGGACCGCCGGTTGCTGGACAAGTCAAGGTATTTCGACCAGCCGTGACCGGGCCCTCGCAGCTGCTCGGCTCGATCGGGCTGATCGGTCTGGGCGGGTTGTTCGCGGCCATCGACTCCGCCATCAGTACGGTGTCGCCGGCTCGGGTGCATGAACTGGTACGCAGCCAGCGGCCCGGGGCGAACTCGCTGCTCAAGGTGATGACCGACCGGCCACGGTACATCAACCTGATGGTGCTTCTCCGGGTCACCTGCGAGATCACCGCAACGGCGCTGCTCGTGGTCTACATCCGCGACAACTTGAGCCTGCATGGGGGGTTGTTTGTCGCCGCGGCCATCATGGTCTTGGCCAGTTTTGTCATCGTTGGTGTGGGTCCACGCACCCTGGGGCTCCAAAACGCGTATTCGATCGCGTTGGCCGCGGCCCTTCCGCTGCGCGTCATCTCGCGGCTGTTGATGCCGATCACCAGTTTGCTGGTGGTGCTGGGCAATGCGCTGACCCCGGGTCGCGGTTTTCGCAACGGCCCCTTCGCGTCCGAGATTGAATTGCGCGAAGTCGTCGACTTGGCCCAGCAGCGTGGTGTGGTCGCCGCCGATGAGCGCCGGATGATCGAATCGGTCTTCGAGCTCGGTGATACCCCGGCCCGTGAGGTGATGGTGCCGCGAACCGAGATGGTCTGGATCGAGATCGACAAGTCGGCCGCTCAAGCAGTGACCCTCGCCGTGCGCAGCGGCCATTCCCGCATTCCGGTGATCGGTGAAAACGTCGACGACGTTGTCGGGGTGGTTTACCTGAAAGACCTTGTCGCGCAAACATTCTGTTCATCAACCGACGGCCGCGAAGCCCCGGTGGCGCAGGTGATGCGCCCCGCGGTGTTCGTGCCCGACTCCAAGCCCTTGGACGCACTGCTGCGGGAAATGCAGCGCGACCGAAATCACATGGCCTTGCTGGTCGACGAATACGGCGCGATAGCCGGCCTGGTGAGCATCGAAGATGTGCTGGAGGAAATCGTCGGCGAAATCGCCGATGAATACGACGAGGCCGAGACGGCGCCGGTGGAAGACCTGGGCGACAAGCGTTTCCGGGTATCAGCGCGCTTGCCGATCGAAGACATCGCCGAACTCTACGGCATGGAATTCAACGGTGATCTCGACGTCGACACCGTGGGTGGCTTGATGGCCTTGGAACTGGGCCGCGTCCCACTGCCCGGCGCCGAAGTGGTATCACACGGACTGCGGCTGCACGCTGAGGGCGGCCCCGACCATCGCGGTCGGGTACGGGTCGGCACCGTGCTTCTGAGTCTGGCCGAACCCGATGGCCCTAATGGTTCCGACGTTAAGGAGACCGACAAACGTGGCTGAGCTGGACCCCGAGGACGCCAAGCTCATCGTGCTCGCGCGGGCGGCGATGGCTCGGGCCGAGACTGGCACCGGCGCCGCGGTGCGCGATGTCGACGGCCGCACCTATGCGGCGGCCCCGGTGATCCTCAAGGCGCTCGAACTGACCGGCCTGCAGGCAGCAGTGGCGGCGGCCGCGTCCAGCGGGGCGCGGAGTCTCGAGGCTGCCGTCCTGGTGGCTGGCTCCGCGGACGATCCCGGCATCGCTGCCGTCCGGGAACTTGCCCCAACCGCCGCGATCGTGCTCACCGACCGCGAAGGCAACCCGCTGTGACGCCGAGCGTGAACTCAGTGCGAACAATCGCGCAAGAACTCGCACTGTGCACACGCTCGACGCGGGGACGAGCGTGAGCGAATTTCATTCGGGCTTTGTGTGTTTGGTCGGGCGGCCGAATACCGGCAAGTCGACCTTGACGAACGCGTTGGTGGGCACGAAAGTCGCAATTACGTCAACCAGGCCCCAGACCACGCGGCACACCATTCGCGGGATCGTGCATCGAGAAGAATTTCAGATCATCCTCGTCGACACGCCGGGCCTGCACCGGCCGCGCACGCTCCTGGGCAAGCGGCTCAACGACCTTGTACGCGACACCTACGCCGAGGTCGACATCATCGGGTTGTGCATTCCCGCGGACGAAGCGATCGGTCCGGGGGATCGGTGGATCGCCGAGCAGATCCGCTCGATCGCGCCGTCCGGTACCACAGTGGTGGTCATCGTCACGAAGATCGACACGGCACCGAAAGAGCGGGTCGCTGCCCAGCTGGTAGCGGTGAGCGAACTTGTCCCGAATGCAGCCGAGATCGTCCCGGTATCGGCGGCGACGGGTGAGCAGGTCGACGTGCTCATCGACGTGTTGGCTGCGGCATTGCCTGCCGGCCCGGCGTACTACCCCGACGGGGAACTCACCGACGAGCCCGAAGAGGTGCTGATGGCGGAGTTCATCCGAGAGGCCGCTCTTGCGGGCGTGCACGACGAGCTGCCGCATTCGTTGGCGGTGGTCATCGACGAGATCAACCCACGAGAGGACCGCGACGACCTGGTCGACGTGCACGCGGTGCTCTACGTCGAGCGAGACAGCCAGAAGGGCATCGTTATCGGCAAAGGCGGAACACGACTGCGGGAAGTCGGTACCACTGCCCGAGGTCAGATCGAGAAGTTGCTGGGGACCAAGGTCTACCTGGACCTGCACGTCAAGGTCGCCAAGAACTGGCAGAGCGACCCCAAAAAGCTTGGTCGACTCGGCTTCTAGCACCTGTGGTAGCGGCTACCGCTTCCCGGATCGGGGCGGCGTCGCCACAGTGTGGATGGGTGGAGTGCTCGTCCCGGTGTCCCACCACACGTGCGGCTGCTTGCTCGCCCAGCCGCTGACGGCTTCCAATTCGGCGGCCAGCGAAATCAGCATTCCCTCGCTATTGGCCGGCCCCATCAGCTGCACGCCGATCGGCAAACCGTCAGAGGTGAACCCGGCGGGCACGTTGATCGACGGCCAGCCCAGCAGATTCCATGGCCACGCCGACGGGCACGCGCGGATTATCGCGCGGTCGGTCGTCAGCGCGCTCGACTGGTCGAAGGCGCGCACCATCGGCGGTGGCTGTGCGGTCGTGGGAGCCAGCACGACGTCAACGATGTCGAAGATCGAGCCCACCCGGTGCTGGTCAATGGCTTCATGGCGGCGCGAACTGCGCAGAATCGCTTGCGACAGCATGTGACCGGTGCGCAGATTGGATAACGTGCGGCGGTCCAAATTGACTCTGTCGCCCAGCCGTTCCTCCGACTGCCAAATGCCCGAGGTGGACCGCACGAGAAAGTTCCACGACAACCGCAGGCCGTAGTCCGGGTTCCCTTTCACCACGGTGTGGCCGAGCAGTTCGAGCTGCTCGGCGACCGTTTGCGTGGCAGCCAGGATCTCGCGATCGAGCTTCGCCCGAAAGAAGGTGAACGGGAAGCGCGTTGACAACGCAATCTTCAGCGGACCGGGTGCGATGCCGACATAGTCGGATGCGATGACCGGCGGCGGCCTGTGCAGGTCGCCGGCGACGTTGCCGGATGCCGCATCGAGCACCAGCGCCGCGTCGGCCACCGTGCGGGCCAGCACGCCGTTGACAGTGATGCCGTTGAACGCTTCCGGTAAAGGCCACGTGGAGATGCGGCCGCGTTGCGGCTTGATGCCCACCAGGTGTGTCCACGCCGCGGGTATCCGGACACTGCCGGCGCCGTCGGAGCCGATCGCGGCGGTGACCAGGCCAGCGGCCACCGCGGCCGCGCTGCCGCCGGAGGATCCGCCCGGCGTGTGGCGGCGTGACCAGGGATTGCGGGTGTGCCCGAAGCCGGGTCCGCTGGTAAAGGGCCATTGGCCCAGTTCGCAGGTGTTGGTCTTGCCGACGATCACCGCGCCGGCCGCCTTGAGGCGGCGAACGACCTCGCAGTCCTCGGTGGCGGGCCGAACATAGCCCTGGGTGCCGTAGGCGGTGGGTACTCCAGCAACGTCGACGTCGTCTTTGACCGCAATCGGGATGCCCAACAGCGGCGCGGTGTCGCCGGCGGCGCGCCGCCGGTCGGCTGTGGCCGCGTCGGCCAGCGCCGATTCTCTGAGCACCACCCGGAAGGCGTTCAATGTGGACTGGCTCACATCGATCGCTCGCAGCGATCGTCGCACCAACTCGTCGGAGGTCACCGCGCCGGTGGCCAGCTCGTAGAGCAGGTCGGTCAGCGTGGGCAGGCGCTCGCCGCCAGATCCGAGACCCGATCCAGGATTGGCCCCCGAAACGGACCCAGCAGCGCCAACCACGGAGTACGAGACTATCGGCGCGGATACCCACGATGTCGCGGTGGGGTGCAAAACTGTTGTGATGCGGCTGTATCGGGACCGGGCAGTGGTGCTGCGCCAGCACAAGCTCGGCGAAGCCGATCGGATCGTCACGTTGTTGACCCGTGATCACGGACTGGTGCGCGCGGTGGCCAAGGGCGTCCGACGTACCCGCAGCAAATTCGGTGCGCGCCTGGAGCCGTTCGCGCATATCGATGCGCAGCTACACCCCGGCCGCAACCTCGACGTCGTCACCCAGGTGGTGTCCCTTGACGCGTTCGCCACCGACATCGTCAGCGACTATGGCAGGTACACCTGCGGGTGCGCGATGTTGGAAACCGCCGAACGGCTGGCCGGTGAGGAGCGGGCGCCCGCGCCAGCTCTGCATCGGCTCACGGTGAGCGCGTTGCGGGCGGTGGCCGACGGGCGTCGGCCTCGTGACCTTCTGTTGGATGCTTATCTGCTGCGTGCGATGGGCATCGCAGGATGGGCGCCGGCGCTCACCGAGTGCGCCCGCTGCGCCACACCCGGTCCTCATCGGGCGTTTCATATCGCTGCAGGGGGTAGCGTCTGCGGCTACTGCCGCCCAGCCGGTTCGACCACACCGCCGCTGGGCGTGCTGGACCTGATGGCCGCACTGCACGACGGTGATTGGGAGGCCGCCGAGCAGGCACCGCAAGCCCATCGCAGCTATGTCAGCGGTTTGGTGGCCGCCCACCTGCAGTGGCATCTGGAGCGGCAGCTCAAGACGTTGCCGCTGGTGGAGCGGCGCTACCAGGGTGAGCATGCCCCGGCAGGCGAGTGGTGCACCCAGATGGCCGACCGTGGTGTCGCTGTGATCGGGCAGGATCAGTGAGCGCGGCCAAGAGGGCGGAGCGCACGCTGAAGCCCACCGATTTCCCGCAGCTGCCCCCGGCGCCTGACGACTATCCGACCTTTCCCGATACGTCGACGTGGCCGGTCGTCTTCCCGGAGCTGCCACCATCTCGCGGTGGTGCACCACGCCGGCCACCGCAGCACGTCTCGAAGGCGGCCCCACCACGGATTCCGAGTGACCGATTGCCCGCTCATGTCGCCATCGTGATGGACGGCAACGGCCGTTGGGCTACCGAGCGTGGCCTGCGCCGCACCGAGGGGCACAAGATGGGCGAGGCCGTGGTGATCGATATCGCTTGCGGTGCTATCGAACTCGGGATCAAGTGGCTCAGTCTTTACGCGTTCTCCACGGAAAACTGGAAGCGTTCCGCCGAGGAAGTCCGCTTCCTGATGGGCTTCAACCGGGACGTGGTGCGGCGGCGCCGTGAGAACCTCAACTCGATGGGGGTGCGGATCCGGTGGGTGGGTTCCCGTCCGCGTCTTTGGCGCAGCGTCATCAACGAGCTGGCGATTGCCGAGCGCATGACGGCGAACAACGACGTCATCACGGTCAACTACTGCGTCAACTACGGTGGGCGGACGGAGATAGCCGAAGCCACCCGGGAAATCGGTCGTAAGGTCGCCGCCGGCAGTCTGAATCCGGATCGGATTACCGAGTCCACGATCTCCCGTCACCTCCAGCGACCGGATATACCCGATGTCGACCTGTTTCTGCGGACCTCCGGGGAACAGCGCTCCAGCAATTTCATGCTCTGGCAGGCGGCCTACGCCGAATACATATTCCAGGACAAGCTGTGGCCGGACTACGATCGCCGCGACTTGTGGGCGGCCTGCGAGGAATACGCGTCCCGCAACCGACGGTTTGGGAGCGCCTAGTGCCATCGTTGCGGGACCGGCTGGCATCCATACTCCTCAGCGTTCTTTCTGCCGAGGAGGAGCCCGACGGCGCCCTGACGGTTCGCCATGACGGTACTTTTGCGTCGCTGCGGGTCGTGAGCATCGTCGAGGATCTCGACCTGGTGTCACTGACTCAGGTGTTGGCGTGGGACCTGCCGCTCACCAAGAAAATCCGTGACCAGGTTGCCCAGCAAGCGCGCGACGTCAATTTCGGCTCAGTGACCCTGCTGGAAAAGGGACTCGAAGAGGTCGGCGAGAAGGCTGCCCAGCGAAACTCTGGTGGTCCTGGGTCCAAGACTGCGGACGTGATGCTGCGGTACAACTTCCCCGGTGCCGGCTTGACCGACGACGCGTTGCGCACCCTGATCCTGTTGGTGCTGGATACGGGCGCCCAGATCCGCAGCGCGCTCGTTGGCTAGTTCACCGACCAACCTAGCTGCACTCGGAGCAGGTGCCGAAGATCTCAATCGTGTGGCTGACGTCGGAGAATCCGTGTTTGGCGGCCACCTCCGCCGCCCACGTTTCGACGTCAAGAGCGGCCACTTCGATAGTGGAGCCGCAACTGCGGCACACCAAATGATGGTGGTGCTGCTCCGAGCATCTGCGGTAGACCGCCTCACCGGTGTCGGTGCGCAGCGTGTCGACTATTCCTGCGGCGGCCATCGACTGCAGCGTCCGATAGACGGTGGTCAGACCGATGTTCTCGCCGCGGCGCCGCAGTTCGTCGTGGAGGTCCTGGGCCGACCGGAAGTCGTCGACTTTTTCCAGCAGCGTTGAGATCGCCGTTCGCTGTCGGGTGGATCGGACGCTCGCGGAAGTCATCGGCGCCACTCCTTCTCATCGCTGCGCGATGCATCGTCGTTGGCTGTAATCATTGGCGCCGCTCCTCAGCATCGCTGCGCTCTGCATCGTCGCCGGCGCGGGTCATTGGCGCCGCTCCTCAGCATCGCTGCGCTCTGCGCGGGTCATGGTGAATCCTCGCCTGCGTGGGTGACCGCGTCGACGACGATATGCGCGAGGTGATGGTCGGCGAGGCGGTAGAGGACTTCGCGACCGGCGCGTTCCCCGGTCACTACTCCGGCTGCTTTGAGAATCTTCAAATGCTGGCTGACCAGCGGTTGGGGCACGGCTAACGCGTCGACGAGTTCGTGCACGCAGCGCTGGGATTCGCGCAACTGCAGCACGATGGCGATGCGCACGGGCGCCGCCAGCGCACGCAACAGCTCACCGGCTGCCTCGAGAATCTCCCGCGGCGGCGGTACGGGGAGCTCGGTATACACCGCAAGACCGGCGGATCCGTGGTCGTGACCGGCAGCGGCCTCGGCGCTCACGTCCTCGGGAGTGGCGGTCCGCGTTGCGGGGGACGTCACCATGTCGGAGTCATCACCTCGAGAAGTGCCAGGGCATTGAGACAGGTGCGGACTGCCCCGGAATGTCAGTTGCGATCGGCATGTGGCTAACTTCCACTGTCACATGCATGATGATGCATGTCAAAGAAGATAGGTGTCCTAGGCCTCGATCGCTACGATGGCTGATGTTTTGCACGCAACGGTTTTGCGCTGCATGAGTCGGCCATCCCCTGAAGGGAGTGCACCACCCCGTGGCGTCCGTCATCGATACCGTAGTCAACCTGGCCAAACGGCGAGGCTTCGTTTATCCGTCGGGCGAGATCTACGGCGGCACCAAGTCCGCGTGGGATTACGGTCCACTGGGAGTCGAGCTCAAGGACAACATCAAGCAACAGTGGTGGCGGTCGGTCGTCACCGGTCGCGACGACGTTGTCGGTATCGATTCGTCGATCATCCTGCCGCGCGAGGTGTGGGTGGCGTCCGGGCACGTCGAGGTCTTCCACGATCCGCTGGTTGAGTCGCTGATCACCCACAAGCGCTACCGGGCCGACCATCTCATCGAGGCCTACGAAGCCAAACACGGGCGGCCGCCGCCCAACGGTCTGGCAGACATTCGGGACCCGGAAACCGGCGAGCCCGGCCAATGGACCGAGCCCCGCGAGTTCAACATGATGCTCAAGACGCATCTGGGACCCATCGAGACGGAGGAGGGGCTGCACTACTTGCGCCCCGAGACGGCGCAAGGCATCTTCGTCAACTTTGCCAACGTAGTGACGACGGCTCGCAAGAAGCCGCCGTTCGGTATCGGGCAGATCGGCAAGAGCTTCCGCAACGAGATAACTCCAGGCAACTTCATCTTTCGCACCCGCGAATTCGAGCAGATGGAGATGGAGTTCTTCGTCGAGCCGTCGACAGCGAAGGAATGGCATCAGTATTGGATCGACACCCGACGGCAGTGGTACGTCGACCTCGGTATCGATGCGGAGAACCTGCGACTGTACGAACATCCCAAGGAGAAGTTGTCGCACTATTCCGATCGCACCGTCGACATCGAATACAAATTTGGTTTCGTTGGCAATCCGTGGGGCGAGCTAGAAGGCGTCGCCAACCGAACTGACTTCGACTTATCAACGCACACAAAGTGTTCCGGAACCGACCTGTCATTCTACGACCAGGTCGACGATCGTCGTTACACGCCCTACGTCATCGAACCTGCCGCGGGTCTGACCCGTTCGTTCATGGCGTTCCTTATCGATTCATACACCGAGGACGAGGCTCCGAATGCCAAGGGCGGGATGGATAGGCGCGCACTACTACGCCTGGATCCACGTTTGGCGCCGGTCAAGGCCGCGGTGCTGCCGCTGTCGCGGCACGCCGACCTCAGCCCTAAGGCCCGCGACCTGGGTGCGGAATTGCGCAAGTACTGGAACGTGGATTTCGACGACGCCGGGGCGATCGGGCGGCGCTACCGTCGCCAGGACGAAGTCGGTACGCCGTTCTGCGTGACGATTGATTTCGATTCACTCCAGGACGATGCCGTCACGGTGCGCGAGCGCGACAGCATGGCGCAAGAGCGGGTGGCCATGAACAAGGTCGCCGATTACCTGGCGGTCCGGCTCAAGGGCTGCTAGAGCGTTCATTGCGGTCGACCCTGGCCGCGCCGGTTCGGCTTTTTGGCCGGATGGTAGATAAAGGCCTCGGTCACCGACCGGGCACCTTTCCCGGGTCCGTGGCGGGTGGCTGGGTCGGCGCTGGTGGGCTTCGGTGGCAAGTGTTTGCGTGTCGTTTGCCGTAACGCGCGGGGTTTGGGTTGAGAATATTCCGGTAAAGGAGGGGCCGGTGTAATGAGTTTTTCGGTTTTGCCGCCGGAGATCAATTCGTTGCGGATGTTCTCGGGCGCGGGGTCCGCGCCGATGTTGGAGGCGGCTGTGGCCTGGGATGGGTTGGCTGCGGAGTTGGGCTCGGCGGCGCAGTCGTTTGCCTCGGTGACCTCGGGGTTAGCGGGTCAGGCGTGGCAGGGTCCGGCGGCGGCGGCGATGGCGGCTGCGGCAGCTCCGTATGCGGGCTGGTTGGGTGCGGCGGCGGCGCAGGCTGTGGGGGCGGCTGGTCAGGCTAAGGCGGTGGCCAGTGTGTTTGAGGCGGCGCGGGCGGCGACGGTGCATCCGTTGGCGGTCGCGGCTAACCGGAACGCGTTCGTGCAGTTGGTGTTGTCGAATGTGTTTGGGCAGAATGCTCCGGCGATTGCGGCCGCGGAGGGCATTTATGAGGAGATGTGGGCCGCCGATGTGGCCGCGATGGTGGGGTATCACTCTGGGGCGTCGGCGGCGGCGGCGCAGTTGGCCCCGTGGCAGCACGCGTTAAAGGCGCTGCCGGGCTTGTTGGGTGGGGTGACACCGGCCGGAATCCCAGCGGCCGCTGCTCACGCCATTTCTGCCCAATTGTCCGGCGCGCCGCAGGCGGCCGCCCAAGCGGTGACGGTGCTGAGCCTCAACCTGGGCCTGGGGAACATCGGTACGTTCAACATCCTGGGCAGCGGAAACATCGGTGACCTGAACCTCGGCAGTGGAAACATCGGCGGCACCAACCTGGGCAGTGGAAACTTTGGCAACCTGAACCTGGGTGGCGGGAACATCGGGACCGGAAACTTCGGTAGCGGAAACATCGGTGACTTCAATGTCGGTAGTGGGAACTTCGGCAGCGGCAACCCCGGCAGCGGAAACATTGGCAGTCTCAACATCGGCAGCGGGAACTTCGGCACTCTCAATTTCGGCAACGGAAACAACGGCGACATCAACTTCGGCACCGCGAATATCGGGGGTACCAACTTCGGTTCCGGGAACATCGGCGACACGAATTTCGGCTTCGGGAATATCGGTGACACGAATTTCGGTTTCGGGAACACCGGCAACAACAACATCGGCATCGGGCTTACGGGTGATGGCCAGATCGGAATCGGCGGCCTGAACTCCGGCATCGGTAATCTTGGTTTCGGCAACTCCGGAAACAACAATATCGGCTTCTTCAACTCCGGCGACAACAACATCGGCTTCTTCAACTCCGGTAATGGAAACACCGGCTTCGGGAATTCGGGCAATTTCAACACCGGTTTCTGGGCTGCGGGCAGTTCAAACACTGGCTTCGGGAGTGCGGGCACTGGTAACCTGGGCATCTTCGACGCTGGAAACTACAACACGGGCAGCTTCAATGCCGGCTTCCAAAGCACTGGTTTCGGGAACGCGGGCGCCGGCAACACCGGATTCTTCAATTCCGGAGACTCGAATACCGGCTTCGCAAATGCGGGCAACGTCAATACCGGTTTCTTTAACGGGGGCAACATCAACACGGGCGGCTTCAACGGCGGCACCCTTAACACCGGTTTCTTCAGCGCGATCACCCAAACAGTTCCGAACTCCGGCTTCGGTAACGCAGGCACCGGAAACTCTGGGTGGGGCAACTCCGACCCAGCGGGCAGTGGAAACTCGGGATTCTTCAACAGCGGCACTGGTAATTCGGGCTTCTCGAACGCGGGCACCACATCGCTCGATGGCTTCAACTCCGGGTTCGGGAATATCGGCACCTTCAGTTCCGGATTCACTAACTCCGGTAACCAGCTTGCCGGTGTCTCCAACTCGGGCGACGACAGCTCCGGGATCATCAATTCGGGCAGCGACAACTCCGGTGGCTTCAACTCGGGTACCGGACTGTCGGGCTTCTTCAGGTAGTCGCCAGATTCGGGTGTCCGTCGGCGACCGGTTGCGCGGGTCGAGCTGGGGGCGACGGGGCCCGGTTTGCGGCAACGACGATGTGAACGACGCCTCTCGTTCACGCCGTCGTTGCTCTTTGAAACGACACGGTGACGGGCTTTGGGTTTCGAGAATCGGGTTTCGGTCGGAGGGATTTGCGTGTCGTTTGCTGTAACGCGCGGGGTTTGGGTTGAGAATATTCCGGTAAAGGAGGGGCCGGTGTAATGAGTTTTTCGGTTTTGCCGCCGGAGATCAATTCGTTGCGGATGTTCTCGGGCGCGGGGTCTGCGCCGATGTTGGAGGCGGCTGTGGCCTGGGATGGGTTGGCTGCGGAGTTGGGCTCGGCGGCGCAGTCGTTTGCCTCGGTGACTTCGGGGTTAGCGGGTCAGGCGTGGCAGGGTCCGGCGGCGGCGGCGATGGCGGCTGCGGCAGCTCCGTATGCGGGCTGGTTGGGTGCGGCGGCGGCGCAGGCTGTGGGGGCGGCTGGTCAGGCTAAGGCGGTGGCCAGTGTGTTTGAGGCGGCGCGGGCGGCGACGGTGCATCCGTTGGCGGTCGCGGCTAACCGGAACGCGTTCGTGCAGTTGGTGTTGTCGAATGTGTTTGGGCAGAATGCTCCGGCGATTGCGGCCGCGGAGGGCATTTATGAGGAGATGTGGGCCGCCGATGTGGCCGCGATGGTGGGGTATCACTCTGGGGCGTCGGCGGCGGCGGCGCAGTTGGCCCCGTGGCAGCAGGCGTTGCAGGGGCTGCCGGGCTTGTCGGGTTTGCCGGGTTTGTCGGGTTTGCCGGGTTTGTCGGGTTTGTCGGGTTTGTTGGGTGGGGTGACACCGGCCGGTATCCCAGCGGCCGCTGCTCATGCGGCAGAGGCTCAGGCGGCCGCCGTGCCGGCGCCGCTTCAGGGCATCAACGTGGGTCTCGGGAACATTGGCTCCCTCAATTTGGGGAGCGGGAACACCGGCGACATCAACCTCGGCAACGGCAATATCGGTGACGCCAACCTGGGTAGCGGCAACACGGGCAGTACCAACCTCGGTAGCGGCAACATCGGTAGTACCAACCTGGGTAGCGGCAACATCGGCAATCTCAACCTGGGCAGCGGAAACTCCGGTAGCAACAACGTGGGCAGCGGAAACATCGGCGCCACCAACGTGGGCAGCGGAAACATCGGCAGCACCAATATAGGCAGCGGCAACATCGGCGATGCAAACTTCGGCAACGGAAATAACGGGACCCTCAATTTCGGCAGTGGCAATTTCGGTAGTAACAATTTCGGGTTCGGCAATACGGGTAGTGGGAACTTCGGATTTGGGAACTCGGGCAACAACAACATTGGAATCGGGCTTACGGGTGATGGCCAGATCGGAATCGGCGGCCTGAACTCGGGCAGCGGAAACATCGGCTTCGGTAACTCCGGCACCGGAAATATTGGCTTCTTCAACTCTGGTACCGGGAACGTAGGCATCGGCAACTCCGGCACCGGTAACACGGGATTCGGGAACGCCGGTGACATCAACACCGGATTCTGGAATGGTGGCGCCACGAACACCGGCTTCGCGAACGCTGGCGCGGGCAACTTCGGCTTTTTCGACTCCGGTGACTACAACTCGGGGGCCTTCAACGCCGGAAACAGCAACTCCGGCTTCGCGGATGCGGGCAATGGCAACAGCGGCTCTTTTAACTCGGGCGACGTCAACACCTTCTTCGGAAATGCCGGCAACGTCAATACCGGTTTCTTCAACTCGGGCGACACCAACACGGGTGGGTTTAACGCGGGTACCCTTAACACGGGCTTCTTCAGTGCGGCCACTCAAGTTGGCCCCAATTCCGGCTTTTTCAATGTCGGTACTGGCAACTCGGGCTTCGGTCAGAACGACCCGACAGGAGTCGGTAATTCGGGCATCCAGAACTCTGGCTTCGGCAACTCGGGTTACGTTAATACCAGCACCACGCTTATGTTTGGCGGAAACTCGGGTATTCTCAACACTGGGTTCGGAAACAGCGGCTACAACAGCGCGGCGGTCAATAACGCTGGGATCTTCGTCACCGGCGTGATGAGCTCCGGGCTATTTACATCCGGATCGGGCAGCTCCGGGGTATTGGTTTTTGGTGATTTACTCTCGGGTTTCTTCAAGAACTTGTTCTAGTAGGAACCTTTTTCCTAAACGCTTCCCAGACCCTTTTCGTGCCTTCGCAGACCCGTTTCAGACCCTTCTCAGACCCGTTTCAGACCCTTCGCAGACCCGTTTCAAAGGCGGCAGGGTTTACCTTTCGGGTGCGGCTGGTTGCCGTGGCCGGGGTTACGGTCACGGGTCGGCGGGTGGGGTCGCCCAAGTCTCTGCGGCAAGCCCTGGCTCAGCCGAGAGTGGTTCTGGCAGCACGCGACTGAGACCGCCGCCGCGACGGCATTTCCTGGCTGTACGCCGCAGCTTCGGCGGCCGGCGCTCCGGACGGATTCCGGGTTGGGTATGACCTCGGGCAGCCGATGCCGATGCCCTTTCGGGTCCTGTTGCCGGCACTCCGGGCAGCCCGGCCAACCGGCCCGGATCGGTGCTGCGTAGGCGCGGCATCCCGAATCAGAATTTCTCAATAAGTTTTTTGTGAAACTGCGGGACTTTAGGCGTGGATTGTTTTACGATCCGGCCGTGGCGGTTTTCGTGATCGCTGTCGATGAGCGTCCTAGCGCATGGTCGGGGCCGCTGTTGCGGCTGGCCGGTTTGGGGTTGCGATGATTCTGGATTTCTCGTGGTTACCGCCGGAGATTAACTCGGCGCGGATTTTTAGTGGTGCGGGGTCGAGCCCGCTGTTCGTGGCGGCGGCGGCCTGGGACGGGTTGGCGGCGGATTTGGCAGGTTCGGCGACGTCGTTTCAGTCGGTGCTGACCGGGTTGGCCAATGGCCCGTGGTCGGGTCCGGCGTCGGTGTCGATGGCGGCGGCGGCGGCACCGTATGTGGCGTGGTTGAGCGCAGCGGCGGGCCAGGCGGAGTTGTCGGCGGGTCAGGCTCGCGCGGCGGCGCTGGCGTTTGATGCGGCGTTGGCCGCGACGGTTCCTCCGCCTGCGGTGGCGGCCAACCGCGCGGCGTTGATGGCGTTGGTGGCGACGAATTTCTTGGGCCAGAACACGCCGCTGATCGCCGCGACCGAGTTCGACTATCTGGAGATGTGGGCTCAGGATGTGGCCGCGATGGTGGGCTATGACGCGGGGGCGACGTCGGTGGCGGCGGCGTTGACGCCCTTTAGTGTGCCGCCGCTGGAGTTGGCAGGTTTGGGCGCCATTGGTGGGCAGGTCGCCGCTGTTGGTGCGCAGGTGAATACCCAGCTCGCGGCGATGGCGACGGCGGCGACGGGGGCCGTGTCCCCGGTACTCCAGGGCGCTGCGGCGGGGTTGCCGGCGATGGCCTCGGCGGTGCCGGTGGAGACGGTGTTGGGAGCCGGGCAGGCGGTGGCGATGCCGGCCAGCATGCTTATTGGGCCGTTGATGCAGCTGGGGCAGACGGGGGCGACTACTGCGGGTACCGCGGGGTTGTATGGGGCTGAGGCTGGGGGTTTGGCTGCCGCTGATGGTGCGTTGCTGGCCGGTGATGCCGCGTCGTTGGAGGGTGTGGGCGGTGCCGGGGCCTTGGGCTCGGGGATGGCCGGCGAGTTGGGTAAGGCGCGGTTGGTGGGTGCGATGTCGGTGCCGCCGACCTGGGAGGGGTCGGTGCCCAGAGGGATCACCACTTCGGCGATGTCGGGGCTGGGTGCAATGCCCAGCGGGACACCGGCGATGGCCGGGCACGGTGGTATGGGATTCATGCCGATGCCAATGGGTATGGGTGGTGCCGCGGCCGGTGGGCCCGGAGGGATGTTGGGCCGTGGTGGGGCCAATCCGAATGTGCTGACCGCACGGCCCAGTGTGATACCCCGAACCGGGGTCGGATAACGCGAGTATGCGCCGGCCTTCTGGGTCGGCCGTCGTATGCGCGGTGCCCGGGTGGCCCGCGACGCCCGTCACGAGCGCCAATAGCGGCGAGCAGCCAGCCTAGGCACGTCGGCGCTCCGTTGCGCTGGGCAAAGTAACCAATGTGATCGCTGACGCGAATACCTTTGTGTCAGGTTGTTCCGGCCGTTCGGGAGAAGCGCGGTCTTGAGTGGAGAGCTAGTCCATCCAGCTGCGTTGTCGCGCGTGCTGTCTCTTGATGAGCGTCCGGACATGTCGTTGTTGGCGCCGCGGTTGCGTCTGGCTGGTTTGGGGGTGCGATGATTCTGGATTTCTCGTGGTTGCCACCGGAGATCAACTCGGCGCGGATTTTTGGTGGTGCGGGGTCGAGCCCGCTGTTCGTGGCGGCGGCGGCCTGGGACGGGTTGGCGGCGGATTTGGCAGGTTCGGCGACGTCGTTTCAGTCGGTGCTGAGCGGGTTGGCCAATGGGCCGTGGTCGGGTCCGGCGTCGGTGTCGATGGCGGCTGCGGCGGCACCGTATGTGGCGTGGTTGAGCGCGGCGGCGGGCCAGGCGGAGTTGTCGGCGGGCCAGGCACGTGCGGCGGCGCTGGCGTTTGATGCGGCATTGGCCGCGACGGTGCATCCGGCGGCGGTGGCGGCCAACCGCACGGCGTTGATGTCGTTGGTGGCGACGAATTTCTTGGGTCAGAACACGCCGCTGATCGCCGCGACCGAGTTCGACTATGTGGAGATGTGGGCTCAGGACGTGGCCGCGATGGTGGGCTATGACGCGGGGGCGACGTCGGTGGCCGCGGCGTTGACGCCCTTTGGTGTGCCGCCGTTGGAGTTGGCGGGGTTGGGCGCCGTTGCTGGGCAGGTCGCCGCGCTTGGGGGGCAAATCAATCTCGAGCTTGCCGGGATGGCGACGGCGGCGACGGGGGCGTTGTCGCCGGTCCTTCAGGGCGCGGTCGAGGGGTTGCCGGCGATGGCCTCGGCGGTGCCGGTGGAGACGGTGTTGGGGGCCTCGCAGGCGGTGGCGATGCCGGCCAGCATGCTTATTGGGCCGTTGATGCAGTTGGGGCAGACGGGGGCGACTGCGGGGACATTTGGGGCTGAGGCTGGCGGGTTGGCCGCCGCTGATGGTGCGTTGTTGGCCGGTGATGTTGCTCCGTTGGAGGGCCTGGGCGGTGCCGGGGCTTTGGGTTCGGGGATGGCCGGCGAATTGGGTAAGGCGCGGTTGGTGGGTGCGATGTCGGTGCCGCCGACCTGGGAGGGGTCGGTGCCCAAAGGGATCACCAGTTCGGCGGTGTCGGGGCTGGGTGCGATGCCGAATACGGCCGAGATGGCCGCGGCGGGTGGTCGCCCGATGGGGATGATGCCGATGCCCATGGGTATGGGTGGTGCTGGGGCTGGGGCGCCCGGCGGGATGTTGGGCCGTGGTGGGGCCAATCCGAATGTGGTGACCGCACGGCCCAGTGTGATCCCCCGGACCGGCATCGGATAGCGCGCTGCGTCGTCTGGTTGCCTAGGTGCCGGAGCGATCCGGACTGCGCCATTGGCGCACCGTGACGCGCTAGCTCACCCCATTGCTGACGAGGAAAACACCGAGCATGGCGACGACGACGGCGAAGATCTGTGGCCGGCGCGATTTCACCCAGTCATGAACCCTGGACAGGACCTGACCGGTCCTTGCCGGCGCAGCCAGCTGACTGGCCAGTGGAAGCTCGATGAAGGCCAGTGCTAGCAGGGTGTAGACCCCCGCCGCGCTGATCTGAGTGCTGACGGCGGCACCCGAGGCCACGATGGCGGTGAGCGCTACCAGGAACCGGAGGTCCACCAACATCCCCACGCCGAGCAAGAAAGGTACCCTCAGCGGTCGGGATCGCATCGCATCCTCGGCGCGCGTCGACAATCTCGAGATCGCGGTCGACGCCCGCGCCTCCAGGTGGGACGGGTGGCTGCCGGGCATGCCGAGCCGAAATCGCTGGAATGGCGAGAAGCCCACCGTGACTGCCGCGATCAGCAGCGCCATACCCCCCATCGCGACTTGAATGTGACCGGCGGTGGAGCTGGCTGTGGCGAGTTCCAGCCGGTGCATCACCGAAAGAGCCACATCGCGCAGCGCGAAGAGCACACCCATCGCCACGGTGATGCTGATCGTGATGCCTCCCAGCCAGAACGCAACCAGGTGGCGCACGGGACGGGGTCGTGAAGACAACATGACGCTGATCCCGATCCGAAAGGGGTCGGCTGTTGCCACAAGAGCTAACACCAGCACCGTGCACCACATGGGTCGCAACGCTACAACGGCAGCACGGTTTGCGTTAGAGGAGGTAGACCGCCATTTTCCGGATCACAGTGGAATTACCTCGATCGGCAGCCCTTCTTGGCGTGCCGGTAAGAATACGGGCTGCTGGTTCCATATCACCGACATCACGACGACCCAGGTCTGACCTGGAACTATCTGCTGACACCCGGCACAGGCGCGAAGCGGGAAATAGACGCTCTGAAGGTTTCATTAGGAATGTGGGATTAGACTAATTTTTTGGTCCCGACCGTTTGTCCGCCGACGGTCTCGGTGTTTGACGCCGACCTCTGACCCGTCCCCGGAGCCGAGGTGCCGACCGCTGGTTGGTGGGCATCATCCACTGGTGCCCAGTCACTTTCAGGCTTCGCCGGTCGCGGCGGATAGCCGGCGAGGACGGGCGAGGAGATGTGCTGGGTCCCGCTCACGTTCGAAACCTGGTCGGTATCTCGTCGCCCGACTTTCGTCCCGGAACGCAGCGCAGCCACGTTTTTGCACGCGAAATGCGTCGCGACACGCCGTTAGGAGTGCCGTGGCCGGAACCACCGTGTCTATACCGTGATCTGAAATGTGCGCAGAAAGGCAGTTGAAGTGAGCGGCGGCCCGTTTCTTGGGATGTCACGGCGAGAATTCATGACCAAGCTCGCCGCCGTCGGCGCGGGGGCGATAATGATGGACTATGCGGCCCCGGTGATCGAAAAGGCCTATGGTGCGGGACCCTGCCAGGGCCATTTGACCGACATCGAGCACATCGTGTTGTTGATGCAGGAGAACCGGTCGTTCGATCACTACTTCGGGACGCTGTCGGGCACCCGCGGATTCGATGACCCGTCGCCGCTGTTCGCACAGGCGGGATGGAATCCCATGACGCAGGCCCTGGACCCAGCCGGGATCACCATTCCGTTTCGTCTTGATACCACCCGAGGCCCGTTGGTTCAGGGCGAGTGCGTCAATGACCCTGCGCACCAATGGATCGCCATGCACGAGGCATGGCACGACGGCGCCAACGACAATTGGCTACCCGCGCAAGCGGGGGAACGTGCCGCGCCCTACGTCCCCATGACGATGGGCTATTACACCCGGCAAGACATTCCGATCCACTACCTGCTGGCGGACACCTTCACGATCTGCGACGGATTTTATTGTTCGCTACTGGGCGGCACGCTGCCCAACCGGCTGTACTGGATGAGCGCCACCATCGACCCCGACGGCGTCGACGGCGGACCGCAGCTGGTGGAGCCCGGGTTCATACCGCATCAGCAGTATCGGTGGCGCCTCATGCCCGAAAACCTCGAAGATGCCGCGGTCAGCTGGAAGGTGTACCAGAACAAGTTCTTCGGGCCGTTGATCAACTCACCGCTCAGCAACAACGGACTGATACAGGCTTTCAGGCAGTCCGCGGATCCGAGGTCAAATTTGGCCCGTTTCGGTATTTCTCCGAGCTACCCGCGAGACTTCGCCGCCGACGTCCGGGCAGACCGGTTGCCCAAGGTGTCCTGGCTAGTGCCGAATTTCCTGCAATCCGAACATCCCGCGTTGCCGGTTGCGTTCGGCGCGGTGGCCATGGTGACCGCGCTGCGGATTCTGCTTTCCAATCCAGCTGTGTGGGAAAAGACCGCGCTGATCATCAACTATGACGAGAACGGCGGTTTCTTCGACCACGTCATCCCGCCAACGCCGCCCCCGGGCACGCCGGGTGAATTCGTGACGGTCCCCGATATCGACGCGGTGGATGGGTCGGGCGGCATCCGTGGGCCGATCGGTTTGGGCTTTCGGGTTCCCTGCTTCGTCATCTCCCCGTTCAGCCGCGGCGCGCTGATGGTCAGTGACACGTTTGATCACACGTCGACGCTGAAGTTCATTAGCACGCGGTTCGGTGTGCCGGTTCCCAACCTGTCCGCTTGGCGGGACGGGGTCGTCGGCGATATGACGTCGACGTTCAACTTCGCGAGCCCGCCGAACCCGGCCAAGCCCAATTTGAGCCACCCCTTGCTGGCGGCCGTGCCGAAGTTGCCGCAGTGCGTCCCCAATGTGGTGTTGGGGACCACCGACGGCGCGCTGCCGGCCGTTCCGTATCGGGTGCCGTTTCCGCAGGCGATGCCAACCCAGGAGACCTCGCCCACCCGCGGTACTCCCAGCGGACTCTGCAGCTGAATTGGCGGCCGGGCCCGGAAAATCGCCCCGTTACGAGGTTCGAATGGCCGCGAATTCTGGTGAAACCAGGCCGCGACAATCTTATTCCTGGCAGCTGCCAATGGGGACCAAGTGCGAGCGGAATGTGCGACGGAGGGTGCGGGCCGTGAGCACCGGGCAGGTGCCGCGGGGTCTTCGAAGGACGGGGTCGCGCCACGATCAATGCGACCACGCCTCGCAGCTGCAGTTGATCGGCAAGCGCTTCGGGATGCCGGCACCCGCCGCGCCGCCCGGCATGTCGCTGCCCACCGTGGATCGCCCCGTGTGTCGACCGGCGAAGCTGACCCAAAGTCAGCCCAGTCGGGTGTTGAGGGTCCTGGACCAAGGGCTTCCCTACTCAGATTCCGAACGGCATCCGTTGACGCGTGCGACGCCGTACCGTATTGTATGGACGCCGTATCTTGTTGCATGGTTGAAGGCTCGCACTCGCGGCGCGACCCCAAATCCCCTGGCCGGCGGCCGGGGGGCGGCGTGGGGCACACTGCGTGGCGCGTCGTCATCGGCGGGCTTCCGTGAGACGCGTCGGCTCTGGTACAAGGAAAATTCCAGAATTTTGCGGATATTGTCTCCGGTTTGTCATACGATTCGGAGAGCTCGATGGTCTGGCCATTGAGCGTTGGTGTATCGAGATAGGCAGTGGAAGGGGACAGCGTGCTTTTGCCTCTTGGTCCACCCTTGCCGCCCGATGCGGTGGCGGCGAAACGGGGTGAATCGGGGTTGCTCTGCGGGTTGTCGGTTCCGCTCACTTGGGGTGTAGCCGTGCCTCCGGACGACTACGACCACTGGGCGCCCGATCCTGAAGACGGTGTAGAGGGCGATGGCACGGTGGCCGAGGCGGCAGACTCGGAAGCCGCAGCGATGGACGAATGGGACGAGTGGGCCGAATGGCGCGAGTGGGAGGCCGAGAATGCCGAACCGCGCTTTGAGATGCCGCGCAACAACAGCAGCGTGATACCGCATTCTCCGGCGGCCGGTTAGAGAGGGGAGGGAAAGACTGTACTTGTGTCACGAGTGATCGACGGTTCTGGTGTCCAGTGCCGATGATCGCAGCAGTCAACCTGTATACAACTCCCATGTAATTAGGTCCATGTAACAAAAGGAGATAGCCAACATGGCAACGCGTTTTATGACTGACCCGCATGCGATGCGGGATATGGCGGGCCGCTTTGAGGTCCACGCCCAGACAGTGGAGGACGAGGCCCGCCGGATGTGGGCATCCGCGCAGAACATCTCGGGTGCGGGATGGCGCGGTCTGGCCGAGGCGACGTCGATGGACACCATGACGCAGATGAACACGGCCTTCCGCAACATCGTGAACATGCTCCACGGGGTGCGTGACGGTCTGGTGCGCGACGCGAATCACTACGAGCAGCAAGAGCAGTCGTCGCAGCAAATCCTTAGCAGCTAGCCCACAAGCTTCGAGTCAGGAGGACAAAACCAATGACCATCAATTACCAGTTCGGCGATGTCGACGCCCATGGCGCGTTGATTCGCGCGCAGGCCGCATCGTTGGAGGCTGAGCACCAGGCCATCGTTCGCGATGTGCTGGCTGCTGGTGACTTTTGGGGCGGCGCCGGTTCGGTGGCGTGCCAGGAGTTCATCGCCCAGTTGGGGCGTAACTTCCAGGTGATCTACCAGCAGGCCAACGCCCACGGGCAGAAGGTGCAAGCCGCCGGCAACAACATGGCGAGCACCGACAGCGCCGTTGGCTCCAGCTGGGCCTGACGAGGTCGCAAGAGGATTCGGTTCGGGGCGGCGCACCGGGGTTTCCGGTGCGCTTGCCCTGACCGTCAAGTAAATCGCGCTGAGGGCGCGGGCACCTAGTGCCCGCGCCCTCAGTGCATTTTGCGCTAGCCGACGTTGTTGAGCGGCCTGGCGCTGCTACGGCTAAGAACCGCCGAGGTTGTTCCCGAATCCGGTGAGGGTGGCTCCACCATTGGCAGACCACGTCTTGGTGGTCCGCGCACAGAACGACCGTCCATGAGAACTCGTCTGTTTTCATTAGAACTTTTCCAATACCAATACGTACGGACAATCCGTGGGTAGGGTCATCGACATCGACCGCGTTCGGGACGGCTGGGTGGAGCTGTTGGCGGTCGCGGAGCCGCGCATTGTTGCGTTATCCGTAATTGGGGTGCGGTCGCCAGACCGGACATACACTAGAGGCCTGCTCGGCAGGGCGATAGCAAGTAAAAAGGCAATAGCATCATGGATTTCCCTGTATTGGCGCCGGAGATCAACTCAGCATTGATGTATGGCGGCCCGGGCTCAGGACCATTCGTTGCGGCAGCAACGGCGTGGGATGGATTAGCCGCCGAATTGGGTTCTGCGGCAGCATCATTCGGCTCGGTAACCACCGACTTGGTGGAAGGCGCGTGGCAGGGTGCGGCGGCGGCGGCGATGGTGGCCGCCGCGGCGCCCTATGTGACGTGGTTGAGCGAGGCGGCGGGCCACGCCGAGGCGGCGGCCCAGCAGGCCAGCGCGGCGGTCGGGGTGTTCGAGGAGGCGTTAACGGCGACGGTGCCCCCGGCGGTGATCGCGGCTAACCGAACTTTGTTGGTGTCGCTGGCGTTGTCGAATCTATTTGGGCAGAACACCCAGGCGATTGCGGCGGTTGAGGCCGCGTATGAGGAGATGTGGGCCGCCGATGTGGCGGCGATGTTCAATTATTACGCCGGCGCGTCGTCCGCGGTTGCGGCCCTCCCGGCGCTCGCTACGCTGCCGCAGACTCTGGCGCTGGGGGGCAGCGCTGCCGTAAGTCTTATCAGCGATCAGGGCTACCTCGTCCCCAATTTTGGTTTTGCGAATGTGGGTGAGTTGAATGTTGGTGGGGGTAATCTTGGGAGTCTTAATTTTGGTGATGGGAATCTTGGGGGTGGTAATTTTGGTAGCGGTAATGCGGGGAGTAGTAATTTAGGTAGTGGTAATTTGGGGAGCCTGAACTTTGGTTTGGGGAACTTGGGTAGTGGGAATGTTGGTGGCGGTAATGCGGGGAGTAGTAATTTCGGTTTCGGTAATGCGGGTGGGTTGAACATCGGTTGGGCCAATATGGGTGGCTTGAACTTCGGTTTGGGGAATACGGGTGATGGCAATATTGGGTTGGCGAACACGGGTAGCGGGAATATTGGTATCGGGCTCACGGGCACGAATCAGGTGGGTATTGGTGGGCTGAACTCCGGTAGTGGGAATATCGGGTTGTTCAACTCGGGTACGGGCAACATCGGGTTGTTCAACTCGGGTACGGGCAATGTGGGTGTGTTCAACTCTGGTAACGGGAACTGGGGTTTGTGGAACTCGGGTAGTTTCAGCACTGGGTGGGGCAACGCGGGGGTGGCCAACACGGGTTGGTGGAATGCGGGTGATGTCAACACCGGTGGGTATAACGTGGGGAGTCACAACACGGGTGTCTACAACCCGGGTAGTTTCAATACCGGCAATTACAATGTGGGTAGCCATAATACGGG
Organism: Mycobacterium spongiae; assembly: GCF_018278905.1. Lineage (NCBI taxonomy): Bacteria > Bacillati > Actinomycetota > Actinomycetes > Mycobacteriales > Mycobacteriaceae > Mycobacterium > Mycobacterium spongiae. The sequence goes on along the minus strand of NZ_CP046600.1, from coordinate 3,654,879 downwards.
TTTGTACAATGTGGGCCATGCGAACACCGGTGTGTACAACACGGGTGATGTCAACACCGGCGGCTACAATTCCGGTGACCGCAGCAACGGATTTTTCTTGCGGGGCAATGACCTGGGTCATGCGTCCTTGGGCTACGCCATCGAGGTAGACATCTCCTCGCAGATCGGTGCTCTGGCGTTAATTACGAATGATCCGGCGTTCATTGGTACTGTGCCTGATTTTGTTACCGGGTTCCCGGACAACGTGCCGGTGGAGACCAGTACTTTCAAGATTACGTTGCTTGACCTGCAGGGTGGGCCGGGGTTTGGGAATGTGACGGGGTCGCCGTCGTCGGGTTTCTTTAATGTTGGTGAGGGTGGTTCGTCGGGCTTCGGTAACTTTGGTGCTGGTGTTTCGGGGTTGTTGAATATTATGGATGCCGACACCGGGTCTGGCTCGGGGTTGTTGAACTTTGGTAGCTCGTTGGTGTCGGGCGTGTTGAACTTCAACGCCACGATGGTGTCGGGTTTCGACAATGAGGGTGCTGGCCTGTTGGCGCAGGACTTTGTCTCGGGTGCGGGTCATGTGGGCCAGAACGTGGCGGGTATCGCTTACCGTAATATTGGTTTGGGCAACATCGGTTTTGGCAACTTGTTTGCCAATGCGAACCTGGGCAACCTCAATATTGGCAGTAGCGCCAATATCGGCGGGTGGAACTTCAGCGGTTTCTCCGGTGGCGCTAATATCGGTAGTTTCAACCTGGGTAGCGCCAACCTGGGCGGCTTCAACTTCGGTAGCGGTAACATCGGCAGCACCAACCTCGGCGACGCTAACGTTGGTTTTTCGAACTTCTTCGGTAGCGCCAATGTCGGTGATTGGAACATCTTCGGTAACGCTAACCAGGGCAGCCATAACTTCTTTGGCAACGCCAATATCGGGGACTGGAACTTGGGGAGCGCTAACACCGGTAGCAACAACATCGGCGGCGCTAACTTCGGCAGCTTGAACCGCGGTTTCAGTAACTTCGGTGACGCGAATTTCGGGTTGGGCAACTTCGGTAGCCTGAATTTTGGTTTGGCCAACACTGGAGATGGCAACATCGGTTTGGCCAACACCGGCAGCGGCAACATCGGTATCGGGCTCACCGGCACCAATCAGGTGGGCTTTGGCGGGCTCAACTCCGGTGTCGGCAACGTCGGTTTGTTCAACTCCGGCACCGGCAACTCCGGGTTCCTCAATGCGGGTAGCGGTAATGCCGGGGTGTTGAACGCGGGGCTGATCAACACCGGGCTGGGCAACGCCGGTGACGGGAACCTGGGCCTGTTTAACTCCGCGATCCAAAACAGTGGCTGGTGGAACGCGGGCACCAACAATGTGGGTGTTTCCAACTCCGGTACCGGCAACGTTGGTGTGTTCAACTCCGACACCGGCAACTGGGGTGTGGCCAATACGGGCAGCTACAACACCGGCTATGCCAATGCGGGCGCGACCAACACCGGCTGGTGGAACGCCGGTGACCTCAACAGTGGTTGGGGCAACTCCGGCAACGCCAACACCGGTGCCTACAACTCGGGTAACACCAACACCGGCGGGTGGAACACCGGTCACATCAACACCGGTATCGCCAACACCGGGTCGGTCAACACCGGTGGGTTCAACTCGGGTAACTACAACAACGGGTTCTTCGTGCAGGCCGATAGTCAGGGCCATTTCGGGTTGACCCTGGCTTTCCCCATATCGGCGGCCACGACGATCACGCTGCTCGACATCAAGCCCGGGCCGGGTTTGTTCAACTTCGAGACCTCCGAGCCGTCGTCGGGCTTGTTCAATAATGGTGGGGGTTCGTCCTCGGGCATCGGGAACTTCGGCACGGGGAGTTCGGGTTTCTTGAATTTCGGGAACCATCCGGATCCCGACGGGACCGCTACGGGTATCTTGAACTTCGGCAACCACATCTCGGGTGTGTTCAATAGAGCCGAGATCGGCGCCGGATCTAGTGTGCTGGATGTTGTTTCCGGCTTTGGTAACGTCGGGCAGAACTTGTCGGGTGTGGCCAGTCTGGGGCCCCTTGATTTCCAGAACTTCGGTTTTGGCAACGTGGGTGCGCTCAATGTGGGTCATGGCAATATCGGTGACTCCAACTTCGGCAGCGGCAGCTGGGGCAGTTTCAATATCGGCAACGCCAACCTCGGCAGCTCGAACTTCGGTGCGGCCAACTTCGGTTTCAACAACTACGGCAGCGCCAACCTGGGCAGCCTCAACATCGGTTTCGGTAACAACGGTAGTTTCAACTTCGGGTTGGCCAACACCGGTGATGGCAACTTCGGGCTGGCCAACACCGGCAGCGGCAACATCGGTATCGGGCTCACCGGCGACAACCAGATCGGCTTTGGTGGGCTCAACTCCGGTGTCGGTAACACCGGTTTGTTCAACTCCGGTGTCGGTAACACCGGCGTGTTCAACGCGGGCACCGGCAATACCGGGTTGTTCAACTCCGGTAGCTACAACACCGGCTGGTTTAACTCCGGCAGTTTCAACTTCGGTGGCTTCAACGTTGGTGACCACAACACCGGTAACTACAACGTGGGGAGCTACAACACCGGCGAGTACAACGTCGGCGACACCAACACCGGGAGCTACAACGCCGGTGATATCAACACCGGATTCTTCAACTCCGGCGATCTCAACACGGGCTTGTTCATCGAGGGTGACCGCAATATCGGTGCGTTCTGGAAGGTCGATGACATCAACCCCGCGTTCGCCATCTCGATCCCGGTGGAAAGCAGCCTCATCTACACCGAAGGCATCCCCATCGAGGCCGACGTTCCCGCGATCTTCTACGGCGAGGTGTTCACCGGGGAAACCATATTCTTCGAGTTCCATCCGGGCCTGTTCAACAACACCGTTGGCGTGTCGTCGGGCTTGTTCAACACCGGCGCGGGTGGTTCCTCGGGCTTCGGCAACTCCGGAACCGGCACCTCAGGCTTCTTCAACCACGGCGGCGACTTCAACTCCGGCTTCGAAAACGTCGGCAGCCACCTATCGGGCATCACCAATCTCGGCACCTACATCTCCGGCCTGTTCAACACCGGCACCGCCAACCTCGCCACACCCGACCTGATCTCCGGCGCCGCCAACGTCGGCCACAACATCTCCGGCTTCGTCAACGCGGGGTTCAATTTTGGTTTTGCGAATGTGGGTGAGTTGAATGTTGGTGGGGGTAATCTTGGGAGTCTTAATTTTGGTGATGGGAATCTTGGGGGTGGTAATTTTGGTAGCGGTAATGCGGGGAGTAGTAATTTAGGTAGTGGTAATTTGGGGAGCCTGAACTTTGGTTTGGGGAACTTGGGTAGTGGGAATGTTGGTGGCGGTAATGCGGGGAGTAGTAATTTCGGTTTCGGTAATGCGGGTGGGTTGAACATCGGTTGGGCCAATATGGGTGGCTTGAACTTCGGTTTGGGGAATACGGGTGATGGCAATATTGGGTTGGCGAACACGGGTAGCGGGAATATTGGTATCGGGCTCACGGGCACGAATCAGGTGGGTATTGGTGGGCTGAACTCCGGTAGTGGGAATATCGGGTTGTTCAACTCGGGTACGGGCAACATCGGGTTGTTCAACTCGGGTACGGGCAATGTGGGTGTGTTCAACTCTGGTAACGGGAACTGGGGTTTGTGGAACTCGGGTAGTTTCAGCACTGGGTGGGGCAACGCGGGGGTGGCCAACACGGGTTGGTGGAATGCGGGTGATGTCAACACCGGTGGGTATAACGTGGGGAGTCACAACACGGGTGTCTACAACCCGGGTAGTTTCAATACCGGCAATTACAATGTGGGTAGCCATAATACGGGTTTGTACAATGTGGGCCATGCGAACACCGGTGTGTACAACACGGGTGATGTCAACACCGGCGGCTACAATTCCGGTGACCGCAGCAACGGATTTTTCTTGCGGGGCAATGACCTGGGTCATGCGTCCTTGGGCTACGCCATCGAGGTAGACATCTCCTCGCAGATCGGTGCTCTGGCGTTAATTACGAATGATCCGGCGTTCATTGGTACTGTGCCTGATTTTGTTACCGGGTTCCCGGACAACGTGCCGGTGGAGACCAGTACTTTCAAGATTACGTTGCTTGACCTGCAGGGTGGGCCGGGGTTTGGGAATGTGACGGGGTCGCCGTCGTCGGGTTTCTTTAATGTTGGTGAGGGTGGTTCGTCGGGCTTCGGTAACTTTGGTGCTGGTGTTTCGGGGTTGTTGAATATTATGGATGCCGACACCGGGTCTGGCTCGGGGTTGTTGAACTTTGGTAGCTCGTTGGTGTCGGGCGTGTTGAACTTCAACGCCACGATGGTGTCGGGTTTCGACAATGAGGGTGCTGGCCTGTTGGCGCAGGACTTTGTCTCGGGTGCGGGTCATGTGGGCCAGAACGTGGCGGGTATCGCTTACCGTAATATTGGTTTGGGCAACATCGGTTTTGGCAACTTGTTTGCCAATGCGAACCTGGGCAACCTCAATATTGGCAGTAGCGCCAATATCGGCGGGTGGAACTTCAGCGGTTTCTCCGGTGGCGCTAATATCGGTAGTTTCAACCTGGGTAGCGCCAACCTGGGCGGCTTCAACTTCGGTAGCGGTAACATCGGCAGCACCAACCTCGGCGACGCTAACGTTGGTTTTTCGAACTTCTTCGGTAGCGCCAATGTCGGTGATTGGAACATCTTCGGTAACGCTAACCAGGGCAGCCATAACTTCTTTGGCAACGCCAATATCGGGGACTGGAACTTGGGGAGCGCTAACACCGGTAGCAACAACATCGGCGGCGCTAACTTCGGCAGCTTGAACCGCGGTTTCAGTAACTTCGGTGACGCGAATTTCGGGTTGGGCAACTTCGGTAGCCTGAATTTTGGTTTGGCCAACACTGGAGATGGCAACATCGGTTTGGCCAACACCGGCAGCGGCAACATCGGTATCGGGCTCACCGGCACCAATCAGGTGGGCTTTGGCGGGCTCAACTCCGGTGTCGGCAACGTCGGTTTGTTCAACTCCGGCACCGGCAACTCCGGGTTCCTCAATGCGGGTAGCGGTAATGCCGGGGTGTTGAACGCGGGGCTGATCAACACCGGGCTGGGCAACGCCGGTGACGGGAACCTGGGCCTGTTTAACTCCGCGATCCAAAACAGTGGCTGGTGGAACGCGGGCACCAACAATGTGGGTGTTTCCAACTCCGGTACCGGCAACGTTGGTGTGTTCAACTCCGACACCGGCAACTGGGGTGTGGCCAATACGGGCAGCTACAACACCGGCTATGCCAATGCGGGCGCGACCAACACCGGCTGGTGGAACGCCGGTGACCTCAACAGTGGTTGGGGCAACTCCGGCAACGCCAACACCGGTGCCTACAACTCGGGTAACACCAACACCGGCGGGTGGAACACCGGTCACATCAACACCGGTATCGCCAACACCGGGTCGGTCAACACCGGTGGGTTCAACTCGGGTAACTACAACAACGGGTTCTTCGTGCAGGCCGATAGTCAGGGCCATTTCGGGTTGACCCTGGCTTTCCCCATATCGGCGGCCACGACGATCACGCTGCTCGACATCAAGCCCGGGCCGGGTTTGTTCAACTTCGAGACCTCCGAGCCGTCGTCGGGCTTGTTCAATAATGGTGGGGGTTCGTCCTCGGGCATCGGGAACTTCGGCACGGGGAGTTCGGGTTTCTTGAATTTCGGGAACCATCCGGATCCCGACGGGACCGCTACGGGTATCTTGAACTTCGGCAACCACATCTCGGGTGTGTTCAATAGAGCCGAGATCGGCGCCGGATCTAGTGTGCTGGATGTTGTTTCCGGCTTTGGTAACGTCGGGCAGAACTTGTCGGGTGTGGCCAGTCTGGGGCCCCTTGATTTCCAGAACTTCGGTTTTGGCAACGTGGGTGCGCTCAATGTGGGTCATGGCAATATCGGTGACTCCAACTTCGGCAGCGGCAGCTGGGGCAGTTTCAATATCGGCAACGCCAACCTCGGCAGCTCGAACTTCGGTGCGGCCAACTTCGGTTTCAACAACTACGGCAGCGCCAACCTGGGCAGCCTCAACATCGGTTTCGGTAACAACGGTAGTTTCAACTTCGGGTTGGCCAACACCGGTGATGGCAACTTCGGGCTGGCCAACACCGGCAGCGGCAACATCGGTATCGGGCTCACCGGCGACAACCAGATCGGCTTTGGTGGGCTCAACTCCGGTGTCGGTAACACCGGTTTGTTCAACTCCGGTGTCGGTAACACCGGCGTGTTCAACGCGGGCACCGGCAATACCGGGTTGTTCAACTCCGGTAGCTACAACACCGGCTGGTTTAACTCCGGCAGTTTCAACTTCGGTGGCTTCAACGTTGGTGACCACAACACCGGTAACTACAACGTGGGGAGCTACAACACCGGCGAGTACAACGTCGGCGACACCAACACCGGGAGCTACAACGCCGGTGATATCAACACCGGATTCTTCAACTCCGGCGATCTCAACACGGGCTTGTTCATCGAGGGTGACCGCAATATCGGTGCGTTCTGGAAGGTCGATGACATCAACCCCGCGTTCGCCATCTCGATCCCGGTGGAAAGCAGCCTCATCTACACCGAAGGCATCCCCATCGAGGCCGACGTTCCCGCGATCTTCTACGGGCAGGTGTTCACCGGGGAAACCATATTCTTCGAGTTCCATCCGGGCCTGTTCAACAACACCGTTGGCGTGTCGTCGGGCTTGTTCAACACCGGCGCGGGTGGTTCCTCGGGCTTCGGCAACTCCGGAACCGGCACCTCAGGCTTCTTCAACCACGGCGGCGACTTCAACTCCGGCTTCGAAAACGTCGGCAGCCACCTATCGGGCATCACCAATCTCGGCACCTACATCTCCGGCCTGTTCAACACCGGCACCGCCAACCTCGCCACACCCGACCTGATCTCCGGCGCCGCCAACGTCGGCCACAACATCTCCGGCTTCTTCGGAATCAATGGGCAATCTCCGCTATTGCGGACCATCGAGCAGAACGTGCTGCAGGTGGTCAACGCACCCACCGAGGCGCTGCTGGGCCGTCCGTGGATCGGTGATGGCGTCGATGGCGCCCCGGGCACCGGGCAAGCGGGCGGCGATGCCGGGTTCTTGTTCGGCCATGGTGGTGACGGGGGTTCGGGCGCGCCCGGGCAGGCCGGCGGGGCCGGTGGGTCAGGCGGACTCCTGTATGGGTCTGGCGGGGCCGGCGGTGCTGGCGGCGACGCGATCATTGTCGGCGGGGCCGGCGGGGCTGGCGGGATTGGCGGTGCCAATGGGCTCTTCGGTGGCCTGGCCGGCGTTGGTGGCCAGGGCGGGGCGGGCCTGTCCGGCGGGGATGGCGGCGCTGGCGGGGCTGGCGGCGCGAACCGGCAGCTGCTGTTCGGCACCGGCGGGGCCGGCGGGGCCGGCGGTACTGGTGGCATGGGTGACGCCGGTGCAGCGGGCAACCCGGGCCAGTTCGGCCAGGCGGGCTTCAACGGCGGGATGGGCTTCGACGGTGGGGCCGGTGGGGCAGGTGGGGCCGGCGGGGCCAACACCGCGCTGCTGTTCGGCACCGGTGGGGCTGGCGGGGTCGGCGGTGACGGCGGAATGGGCGGCACCGGCGGCGAGGGCGCCAGCGGCGTGGGCATTGGCCAACGGGGCGGGTTCGGCGGGACCGGCGGGACCGGCGGCGAGGCCGGCGCCGGTGGCGCCGGTGGTGCGGGCGGAGTGATGGGGACGGTCGGTGCCGCGGGGAGCAGCGGCAACGGCGGAGCCGGAGGCATGGGCGGCGCCGGCGGAGACGGCGGTAATGCCGCCGCGGGTGCTCGGGGCTTTGACGGCGGCCGCGGCGGTGCGGGCGGTGCGGGCGGCGCCGCCGGTACCGGCGGCACCAACGGTGCGGGTGGCCGCGGCGGAGACGGCGGTCACGGGGGAACCGGGGGTGCCGGTTCGACCGGCATGAACGGTGTCGGCACCAACGGCGGCAACGGCGGCTTTGGCGGCAACGCGGGCGTTGGTGGGGCGGCCGGCGCCGGTGCGGGCGCCGCGGCCGCAGCGGGTGACGCGGGCACCGGCGGCGACGGCGGCGCCGGTGGGCAAGGGGGCCAAGGCGCCAATGGCGTCGACGGCGGCGACGGCTTTGCCGGTGGTATGGGCGGTAGGGGCGGACAGGGTGGTGAATCTGGCGTCGGCGGTACCACCGGCGGCGGTGGGACTGGCGGCGAGGGCGGCGCCGGTGGGGCCGGCGGCGACGGCGGCGCCGGTCAGGACGGCGGTAAAGGCGGTGCCGGCGGTCAAGGCGGTATCGCCGGGTCGGCCGGCTCGTCTGTAGGCGCTACGCAGGGGACGACTGGGACCGGGGGCGACGGCGGCGTAGGCGGCATGGGCGGCAAGGGTGGTGACGGCGTGACCGGTGCCGGTGGGCAGGTGGGCACGACCGGTGGCGCCGGTGGTGAGGGCGGTCAGGGTGGTGATGGCGGCGACGCCGGTATCGGCGGTACCACCGGTAGCGGTGGTCAAGGCGGCGGCGGCGGTGCCGGTGGGACCGGCGGGGCCGGTGGCAGCGGCGTGGGGTTGGGTCTGGACGGCGGTGGCGGCGGTATGGGCGGTGCCGGTGGTGGCGGCGGCGCCGGTGGGGCGGCCGGCAGCGGATTTGGCGCCACGGCGGGCGACGTGGGCGCCTTCGGCGACGGCGGCCGCGGCGGTGACGGCGGTGCTGGCGCTACCGGCGATGACGCCGCGGGCACCGGCAGCGGCTTCAAAGGCGGCGACGGCGGTATGGGCGGCCAGGGCGGCAACACCGGCGCCGGTGGCACCAACGGAGACGGTGGCACCGGCGGCAAGGGCGGACAAGGCGGCAACGGCGGCAGAGGCAACGACGCCCCCGGCAACAGTAGATTCGCGGACGACGGCGGTATGGGCGGTGCCGGCGGTAACGGTGGCCAGGGTGGGGCGACCGGCTCCGGCGGTGTCGGCGGCATCGCGGGCGACGGCGGTACCGGCGGCACCGGCGGCACCGGCGGCACCGGCGGTACCGCCGCCAACACCTCCGCCCCCGGTCAGTTCATTTTCGGCGGACGAGGGGGCATGGGCGGTGAAGGTGGCGCTGGCGGTATCGGCGGCGCCGCCACCACCGCATCCAGCGTTGCCGGTACCGGCGGCATCGGTGGCAACGGTGGCCAAGGCGGTGAGGGCGGTCTCGGGTTGAACACCACCAACTCCTCAGGTCAAGTCACCCTTGGCAGGGGCGGTTTCGGCGGCGCCGGCGGCACGGCGGGCACCGGTGGCGAGGGCGGAGCGGGTGCCGACGGTGGCGCTGCCGGCGACGGGGGTAACGGCGGAAAGGGCGGGACTGGCGGCAAGGGCGGCGGCGTCGACGCCTTCACGACCCGGGGCGGTGCCGGCGGGTCCGGGGGCAATGGCGGCAACGGCGGCAACGGTGGGGTAGTCGGCACGAATGGCACCGGCGGTAACGGCGGCAACGGAGGCGCCGCCGGGACCGGCGGCCCCGCCGGCTTCGGTGCCCAAGGCAACCAAGGTGACGGATTCCGAGGCACCGGCGGCGAAGGCGGCACGGGCACCTTGCCCGGCGGCGTGGACGGCAACGACGCTTAGGTGGCCCGCCGTCAGCCTCGGTGACGGCGCTGCTAGAACCGCCCACCCCCACCAAGGAACCCGCCGCCGGATGAACCACCCGGCGAACCCGAGCTGCCGCCGAAGGACGTGGGGCTCCAGCCGCCCATCCCGCGGCGCATACCACCACGCATGCCCCGGCCGAGCAGATCGCCGATGATGATGCCTCCCAGGACTGCGCCGGCGTTGTTGCTCCCGCGGCGGGTAGTGGCGCGCTGCGACGATCGCACGTCGGCGTTGGCCAGCGACTGCGCGTGGGCTGCCAGCGCGGACGCCGCATTGGCGTAGGCGATCGCCTCGCTGAGGTCGGTCGACTTTCGTCCCTGTGCGGCCTCGAGCTGCCGTTTCGCCTCCGCGAGCCGGGTGCGGGCCTCGGGTCCGATGCTGCCGCGGCGGGTATCGATGTACTCCGAGACCGCCCGTACCCGCGACTCCGCGGTGAATAACGCCTGCTCGAGCGAACGGGTGAGTCGTTCGGCGGTTGCCTGTTCTTCGGCAAGAGTAGCCACGAGGCGGTCCAGGTCGGCGTCGGCTTTGGTCAGCCGCGCGAACGCGGCCAGCGGATCGGTCGCCGTGCCGCCGCGGAAACTATGCACGGCCCGGGCCGCCGCATCGCGCGCCGCCATGAGGTCGCCGATATGTGGAGATTGCGGCGTCGACTGCTGCTGCAGCTGTTCGTCGGCCTGTGCGATGCTCGCTTGGATGTCGGCCACCATCGTTGGCAGCGACGCGACTGCACGGCGGATGTCGCTGGCCGCGCTGTCCACCGCATCCAGCAGTGCCCGGGCTTGCCCCAACGCTGACTCGGCGGCGCGGACGTCGTCGACCAGCGCGGCCTGCTGTCCGCTCACCGGCTGGGCAGCAAGGTCACGCGCCTCACCGATGGCATGGTCGGCGAATGCCAGCCGCTGGGTGGCGGTTGTGACATTGCCCGAGACCGAAGTCAGTGCTGCAGCGTCGAATTCGGTGTGCAACTCGGCAAGGCGCTGCTCGGTAGGGGCGATTCGGGTGGTGAGTGCGACGTACTGCTGGGTGAGCAGATCGAGCCGGGACGGTGCGTTGATCACCAGATTGCGCAGCTTTTCGAACGCCTCGGTCTGTGACTCGAGCTCGCGGTCGGCGTGCGCTGCGGACACTATTACCCGAGTGAGCAGTTCACGTTGCTGTGCCGGTGTCTCGGGTGTGTCATCGTCGAGTTGTTGGCGCACCGTGAATGCTTGGGACAAGGCCTCCTTGGCCTTGTCCACCGCCTGGGTGAACGGTGCGGTGCGCTCCTCGCCAAACTCGTCGATCGCCAGCGCGACCTCGTTGGAGCTGGTCCGCAACGCGTTGTCGACGTCGACGACCATCGATCGGGATAGGTCCTCGAGAGCTTCCAACGGAACAGCCGCCAATGCCCGCGCGTCGGTGGGGTCCACGCGTCGTGCCGCGGCCAGCGCGCGGGCCCGACGCCGGCGTTCGCGGTAGCGCATCACGATCACGAAGGCCACCACAGCGACGACGATGACGCCGAGCACGATGAGCAGCAATCTGCGACTCGATGGGCTCGGTGCTTTGTTGAGCCCTGTCGCCGCGGCGACGGCCGCGCCGCCCCAGTCGCCGTCGCGGAGCGCCGGTTCGATTCGATTGCGTCGCAGCTTGTCGACCCGACTCTGGCTGATGCCCGGTATCGATGGCGGCACCAGAAAGGCATACGCGCGACCCTTGGTGGCAACCGCGAGCAGCGCGTCGTGGTCACCAAGCTCGCTGAGGCCGATGGTTCGTTGCGCCCAGTCGACCGAGCCATCCCCGGAGAAGTCGTCGACATAGACCACCCACAGCCGCAGGTGGCGATTGGTGTAGAGCCTGTTGACGGCAGACTTCACCGCGTCGCGATCGCTGGCAGTCAGCACACCGGCGTCGTCGGTCACGTAGTCGGGCAGCCGAAACGGCGGTTGCGCGCCGGCTGGCGGGGCGGCCAGCAGCCCGATGCTGAGAATTGTCAGGATGATCGCAACCAGGCGAGCAATGCGCATATCGCCAATTTAGCCCGCCGACCCGGCACCGCTCGGCGGGTCCGCGGGGGGTAGCTGCCTGGCAGACTGTGGATCGGTGACCACGAACCAGCAGGACCCGCATGACCCGTACGACGAAGCCGACCGTCAGCGACGGGTGCCGGAAGCGCCAAAGACCGCGGGGCTACCGGGTACGGAAGGCCAGCACCGCACTGACTTCGCCCGCGACCGGGCCCGCGTGTTGCACAGTGCCGCGCTGCGTCGACTGGCGGACAAAACGCAGGTCGTCGGACCGCGCGAGGGCGACACTCCGCGCACTCGGTTGACGCACTCGCTGGAGGTGGCTCAGATCGGGCGGGGGATCGCGATTGGACTGGGCTGCGATCTGGACTTGGTGGAATTGGCTGGTCTGGCTCACGACATCGGGCATCCACCGTATGGCCACAACGGTGAGCGCGCGCTCGATGAGGTCGCTACCTTGTACGGCGGTTTCGAGGGCAATGCACAGAACTTCCGGATACTGACCAGTCTCGAGCCCAAAGTTCTTGATGAACAAGGATTTAGCGCGGGCCTGAACCTGACTCGCGCATCCCTGGATGCAGTCACCAAATATCCGTGGACACGGGGCCGCGGCCCGGCAAGCGCCCGGCGCAAATTCGGCTTCTACCACGAGGATCGCGATCCGGCGGTGTGGGTCCGCACCCACGCCCCGGCGCAGCGAGCGTGTCTAGAAGCGCAGGTCATGGATTGGGCGGACGACGTCGCCTATTCGGTGCACGACGTCGAGGACGGTGTCGTTTCCGAACGCATCGACTTGCGGGTACTTGCCGACGACGACGGCGCGGCCGCCCTCGCCAAACTAGGTGAGAGCGAATTCGGCACAGTGAGTGCCGACGAGTTGCTGGCCGCAGCGGGTCGGCTGTCGAGGCTCTCGGTCGTCGCCGCCGTCGGCAAGTACGACGCCACGCTGGCGGCGTCGGTCGCACTCAAGCAGTTGACCAGCGAACTTGTCGGCCGGTTCGCGTCGGCCGCGATCGCGACCACTCGCGCCGCCGCCGGCCCAGGGCCGCTGGTGCGCTTCCAGGCCGACCTGCAGGTCCCCGAACTCGTCCGCGCCGAGGTCGCGGTGCTCAAAATCCTGGCGCTGCAGTTCATCATGTCCGACCCGCGGCATCTGGAAACCCAAGCCCGCCAGCGCGAACGTATCCATCGGGTGGCCCACTGGCTGTACTCCGGGGCGCCTCGAACCCTCGACCCGATCTTTGCCGCGGCATTCAACACGGCGGCCAGCGACGGCGCGCGGTGGCGGGTGATCGTCGATCAGATCGCGTCCTACACGGAGGGCCGGCTGGAGCGCATCGAAGCCCGTCAAGCCGCGCTGTAGGGGGCTCGCCGCAAAACCCGGGGCCGTACACTGGGCCGGTGTCTGGCCGGATCTCCGATCGCGATATCGCCGCCATTCGCGAGAAGGCCCGGATCGAGGACGTCGTCGGCGACTACGTCCAGTTGCGGCGCGCCGGCGCCGATTCGATGAAGGGCCTGTGCCCGTTCCACAACGAAAAGTCACCGTCGTTTCATGTGCGACCCAACCACGGCCACTTTCATTGCTTTGGCTGCGGCGAGGGCGGCGACGTGTATGCCTTCATCCAGAAGATCGAACACGTCGGCTTTGTCGAGGCGGTTGAACTGCTCGCCGATCGGGTCGGCCACACGATCAGCTACACCGGTCCGGCCACCAGCGTGCAGCGCGATCGCGGTAGCCGTAGCAGGCTGCTCGCGGCAACCTCGGCCGCCGCAGCGTTCTATGCCGAGGCGTTGGAGTCCGATGAGGCGGCAGCGGCTCGTCAGTATTTGACCGAGCGCAACTTCGACGCCGGCGCTGCCCGGCATTTCGGCTGCGGGTTCGCGCCCTCGGGGTGGGATTCACTGACAAAACATCTGCAGCGCAAGGGTTTTGAGTTCAAAGAGCTGGAAGCTGCCGGGTTGTCGCGGCAAGGTCGCCGCGGCCCGATAGACCGGTTCCACCGGCGGCTGCTATGGCCTATCCGCACCTCGGCCGCTGAAGTCATCGGTTTTGGGGCGCGCCGGCTGTTCGACGACGACCCCATGGAAGCCAAGTACGTCAACACACCAGAGACCCTGCTGTACAAGAAGTCGTCGGTGATGTTCGGCATCGACCTGGCGAAACGCAATATCGCCAAGGCGCACCAGGCGGTGGTCGTCGAGGGCTACACCGATGTTATGGCTATGCATTTGGCTGGAGTCACCACCGCGGTCGCGTCGTGCGGGACCGCGTTCGGCGACGAGCACCTGGCGATGCTGCGCCGACTGATGATGGACGACAGCTTCTTTCGTGGAGAGCTGATCTATGTTTTCGACGGCGACGCCGCCGGACGTGCCGCCGCGCTCAAGGCGTTCGAGGGCGAGCAAAAGTTGGCGGGCCAGTCCTATGTTGCCGTGGCCCCGGATGGCATGGATCCTTGTGACCTGCGATTGGCGTCGGGCGACGGTGCGCTGCGTGATCTGGTCGCACGGCGAACCCCGTTGTTCGAGTTCGCGATTCACAGCGTGATTGCCGAATTGGATCTGGACAATGCCGAGGGCCGGGTGGCCGCCTTACGCCGTTGCGTGCCGATGGTCGCTCAGATCAAGGACCCCGCACTGCGCGACGAGTACGCGCGCCAACTTGCCGGCTGGGTTGGTTGGGACGATGTCGCGCAGGTCATCGAGCGGGTCCGCGGTGAAGCAAAATCGTCCAAGAATCCCCGCCGGGGTGGCCGCGGATCGGCGGCCCCGAGCCAGGTCGAGCCGGAAGACTCCAAGGCAGCGTCGGCCGAAGCCCCTGCCGCCCGTCCGCATCCCCGTGACCCCGCTCTCGGAACGCAGCGTGAGGCGCTCAAGTCCGCCCTGCAGTATCCGGCGCTGGCCGGGCCGGTGTTCGACACCCTGAGCGTCGAGAGCTTTGCGCACCCCGGCTACGCCGCTGTCCGCGCGGCCATCGAGGGCGCGGGCGGCACGTCGACTGGCATCGCCGGGGCGCAGTGGTTGGACATGGTGCGCCAACAGACGACGTCGGCCTTGACCGCCGGCTTGATCACCGAGCTGGGTGTCGAGACGATCCAGGTCGACGAGGACCGGCTGCCGCGCTACATCGCGGGGGTGCTGGCCCGCTTGCAGGAGGCGTGGATAGGCCAGCAGATCGCCGAGATGAAGTCCAAGCTGCAGCGCATGTCGCCGATCGACCAGGATGACGAGTACCACGCGCTGTTCGGCGACCTGGTCGCCATGGAGGCTTATCGGCGCAGTCTGAAGGAGCAGGCCAGCGGTGACGAACTCAGCAGTTGAGCGTCAGGGCGCGGTTTTTGGTTGCGGGTCGACGGCGCGCTCGACATCGCGTTCCAGAACCGCCGTCTGATCGTCAATCTCGGCCAGAGTCACAAAGCCGCTATCGGGGGAGACCCGATTGGCGATCTTGCGGCGCCCGGCTTCGATCACGGACTTGGCCGCGGGACTGCTGGTGATAGCGCGATAGGTGCCGGCGATCTGCTCGTAGCGGCGGCGCCCGGCTTTCGCGCCCAACACGTAACCCAGTCCAAGCACGACGACATACCCGATCAAAGCGGTCCCTCCGACTAGCTGTGCGTTGGTTCTATCCTGCCCCACGGGCCGGGTTGCGCGCGTGCCCGATCCCCCTAGGCATTCCCGCTAAGCACGGTGGCCCGCACCCTCGATTCACGATATACGGCCACAGTGCCCGGTCCCTATCATTGGGGCCGATTCCTGTCATTGGGGCCATTCCTCTCATTGGGGGTTGGCAAGCCAGTACGCTAGAGTCGTCCCGCGATCTGCTGCTCACGCATTCGCGTGGGTGTAGCGGTCCCCTGTAGCTCAATTGGCAGAGCGTTCGGCTGTTAACCGAAGGGTTGGAGGTTCGAGTCCTCCCGGGGGAGCCGAGCGTTTTCTGTCGCGTTGACGCGGCCCCTGTCGTTGGCCCTGGTTGTTGAGCCCTCTGTCAGCCTGCCAGCAACAGCCGGGCATGACCTCAGATGGACCTCAGATGGACTTCAGATGGAAAAGTCTTCGCCATGCCATACCCCGGCTTCGGGTGGCCGGATGACGCGTCCGGTCTGCTGACCATCGCTGAGCGCCTCCAACTTGGCCACCCGGGTCAGCAGGGAGTCGAGGCTGGCCCCCACGAGGTCGGGCAACCGCCAGTCGTAGGGGCCGCCCGGCCCGGGTTGGCTGTGGTCGATGATCTGTCCGGGGACGCCTACGACAACTGAGTCTGGGGGGACCGGCTTGACCACGACGGCGTTGGCGCCGATCCGGCTGCCCTCGCCGATTTTGATCGGACCCAGGACCTTGGCCCCAGCGCCGATCGTGACGTGGTCACCGACGGTGGGGTGACGCTTTCCGCAATCGATGCCGCTGCCGCCGAGGGTAACGCCGTGGTACAGGGTGACGTCGTCGCCCACCTCGGCGGTCTCCCCGATCACCACGCCGGTCGCGTGGTCGATGAATACCCCGGCGCCGATCACGGCACCCGGATGGATATCGACCCCGGTCAGGATCCGGGTGAGCTCGCTCAACGCTCGCGCCAGCAGCCTGGCGCGATGGTTCCAGAGCCAGTGGCCGAGTCGGTGGCCCCACACGGCGTGCACGCCGGGGTAGCAGATGATGACCTCCAGCGTGGTCGGGGCGGCGGGATCCCGCTGCCGCGCCGCTCGGATGTCACGCATCATGGCCGCCAGCATTGCTAGTCCGTCACGTCGGCGAACAACGTTGTGCTCAGATATCGCTCGCCAAAGTCCGGGAGGACAACGACGACCAGCTTTCCGGCGTTTTCCGGCCGCCGTGCCACCTGTAGTGCGGCTACCGCGGCTGCGCCGGAGGAAATACCGACCAGCAATCCCTCTTCGCGGGCGAGCCGACGCGCTAGGTTGAGCGCGTCCTCATTGCCGACAGTGATGATCTCGTCGACCAGATCCTCGTCGAGTACCGGTGGGACGAACCCGGCACCGATGCCCTGGATCGGGTGAGGTCCCTTCTGGCCGCCGGACAGTACGGGCGATGCCGCCGGTTCGACGGCCACGAACTGTGCCGTCGGTTTGCGTTCCTTGATGACGTGGCCGACTCCGGTGATCGTGCCGCCGGTGCCGACTCCCGCGACGAAGATGTCGACGTTTCCGCCGGTGTCGCGCCACACTTCCTCGGCGGTGGTGGCGCGGTGGATGGCAGGATTCGCGGGGTTCTCGAACTGCTGAGGCACGAAAAAGCGTTGATCGGTCTTGGCCAGCTCCTCGGCCTTGGCGATCGCGCCCGGCATGCCGTCGGGCCCCGGAGTGAGGACGAGTTCGGCACCGTAGGCGCGCAGCAGCATTCGTCGTTCGATGCTCATCGTTTCCGGCATCGTCAGCACGCACCGGTAGCCGCGTGCCGCACACACCATCGCCAGGGCGATGCCCGTGTTGCCGCTCGTCGGTTCAAGGATGATGGTGTCCGGCTTGATCAGGCCCGCTTGTTCGGCAGCGTCGAGCATGGCTACGCCGATCCGGTCCTTCACGCTGTTAGCTGGATTGAAGTACTCGAGCTTGGCAACCACATCCGCGACGGCGCCCTCGGTGACGCGGTGCAACCGAACCAGCGGTGTGCTCCCAATGAGTTGTGTGATGTCCTCGGCAATGTTCATCTTTTGCTGCTCATCTGTTGCTCGTCATTTCCTTGAGATGTCGGCGCGGGTCTTGTCGGGTCCCAGGTTGCGTCGAACGTGATTGACGTTGGTGGCGATGTGCTTCCTGTAGGCCAGTGCGATCAGCATCCGACGGCTGTAGTTCTTCACATGTTTCGGCAGGAGCGCGAGGATCAACGCGCGGCGTTCGGAATCAACAACAACAGTCGGCGTCTAGGCAGCGCGAGCGGACAAAGCGCAGGTGTACGGCCCGTTGCATAGGCCCCACTATAGGGGCACAACGGGGGTTAGGCATCCATGGCCCGGGGCTGGCTTAGTTGTACGTGGGCAGCCACATCGTGTCGAGAACGGCTTGCGCGGCGTCCGTGTGCGTCTTGGTGGCGACCTGGTCTTCGATGGCGGCCTGATAGACGGCCTCGGCGACCGCCGCCGAGATGGCGCGTAGGTGCGCCGCGTCGGGTAGCAGGGAATCGCCGGGTCGGGACGGAATAGCCTGTTGTGCTAGCGATTTCGCTGCAGCATGGAGCATGTTCGGGGTCACCCGCCGAGCGCCGGCGAGCACGGTGCCCAGCCCGATACCTGGAAAGACCAACATGTTGTTGGCCTGGCCGATGCTGTAGGTGGCTCCGCTGTATTCGACAGGTGGCACCGGGCTGCCACTGGCAAGCAGGGCTTTGCCCTTCGACCATGCCAGCAGGTCGGCGGGCATCGCTTCCATTCGCGAGGTTGGGTTGGACAGAGGGAAGATCATGGGTTGGTCGACCGAGGCCGCCATCGCCTCGACGACCTCGCGGGTGAACGCTCCAGGGACTGCGGAGCAACCGAGCAAGATGGTCGGGGAGGCTCGCGTGATGACGTCGACCAGTCCGATGCTCTGCGCTGCGGGCACCCCGAGTTGTCGTCGGTTCTTTGCATACCTCACTTGGAAGTCGCGCAGGTTGTCCATGTCGTCGAACAGCAATCCTTGCCTGTCGATCGGCCAGATCTGGGACGTGGCCTGCTCGATCGAGGCCCCGTCGGCCACCATCGCGTCGCGGATCTGGTCGGCGACTCCGATCCCCGCGGTCCCGGCGCCAAAGACGACGATGCGTTGATCGCGCAGCGGGACACCGGTGACGTGCAGCCCTCCGTAGACCGCAGCGAGGACCACTGCGCCGGTACCCTGCATGTCGTCGTTGAATATGCAGTAGTCGGCGCCGTAGGTGTCCAGAATCTTGCGTGCGTTCTCCGATCCGAAGTCTTCGAAGTGCAGAATGGCGCGCGGGAACAAGCGTTGAGCCGTCTCGATGTAGCGCCTGATGAAATCGTCGTATTCCGGACCGCGCCGCCTGCCGTGCCGATTCCCGAGATAGAAGGCGTCCTGGAGCAGTTGCTCGTTGTCGGTGCCGACGTCCAGTGACACCGCGATGGTGCGGCGCGGATCGATGCCGCCGCCGGCGGTGTAGAGCGCCAGCTTGCCCACTGCGATTTGGATGCCACCGACGCCCCAGTCGCCGATTCCTAGGATGGCTTCGGCGTCGGTGCAGACGATCAGATCGACATCATCGGGACCGAGACCAAATGTCGCAAAAGAATCCGCGATCTCGTGGGGCCGGTTGATGCAGAGATACAAGCCGCGTTGGCCACGGTATTCATCGGAGAAGCGTTGGATCGCCTCTCCGACGGTCGGGGTGTACACCACGGGCATCAGCTCAGTCAGGTGTTCAATGAGTACTTTGAAATACAGGAGTTCGTGCCGGTAGTGAAGCTGCTCCAGGAGCAGGTTCCGTGCCAGATCCGTTGCGAGGCTTTGTAACTGATGCCATACGCGTTCCGCCTGCTGGTCGAGCGTGAGCACGCCGGAGGGGAGTCGCCCGGTCAGCCCCAGCCGTCGTCGTTCCTCGTGGGTGAAGCCCACACCGCGGTTGAGGCTCGGCGAGGCCAAGGCCGCCGGGAGCCGGGGTACGCGGGCATCGTCCATTGATTCCTCCCTCCAGACTGTGGGGGGCGGTTGTGCCCCGACCGGCAGCGGGTGGTGTTGGGCGCGTCAGGTCACGTTAACGCGGTTTGGGCTGAACGGCACGCGGTTGCTCCGCCACGGCGCGCTGGGTGTGCATGGGTGATCCAATTCGACAAGACCAGGGGACACTGTCGGTGAGGGACGCCTAGAGTTCACCCAGGCGGACACGGTTTGGGCTCGCCAGTGTCTGATGGGTTTATGACCTTTCAGAACGGCGCCGTGAGCACCCCGGCGATTCTCACTTCAGAGAGTCAACAGGCAGTATGGTTCCTCGGTGCACTGGTTCGGATTCGCGCTGGTGGCGACGCGACGGCCGGGAGTCTGGCGGTTTTGGAACACCAGTGTGAGCGGGGCTACGGCAGTCCGATGCATCGGCACCTTGCTGACGAGGAAACGTTCTTTGTGATCGAGGGCGAGTTGCGCGTGGAGGTAGGTGGTCAGGTGCACACCCCAGGGGCGGGAGCGGTCGCGGTTCTTCCTCGCGGGCTGCCGCATGCGTTCGTGGTGACGAGTCCGCAGGCTCGGGTCCTCACGTTTCACACGCCAGCCGGTTTTGACCGGTTCGTCCTCGCCGCGGGTACACCCGCTAGCTTGGCCGACACGATGCCTCCCGACGAGGTGCCGCCCGACCCGGCCGCGCTGGCCGCACTCGCACGTTCCTACGGCATCGAGATCGTGGGCCCGCCCCCAACCCTGTGACAAGCCGCCCTGCCCGACGCTGCAGACGGTACCCGGCATCAGCGAAACTGGTGGCATTCCTGGTCTTCGCTAAGCTCGCGAAGTGCGCTGTCGGTGGGGCGGGATCCGGATGCTTCTGGGCTCGATCCTGGGCCTGATTCTGGTGTTGTTGACGGGCGGTTGCAGCCAGCAGCATTCGACATCGGCACCGAAGTCACCGGACGCCTGCGGGGACTCCGATGGTCCCACGCCCGCCGCGGTGCGGCGGGCCATCGCCGCGGTTCCCATCGTGGTGCCGCACTCGGCCTGGGTCGAAGTCACTCGGGGACATACTCGCAACTGTCGGTTGTACTGGGTGCAGATCATTCCGACCATTGCTTCGGAGTCGACTCCTCAGCAGCTCTTGTTCTTTAGTCACAACGCTCCGCTGGGTTCACCCACCCCGAACCCTAGGCCGTACATCACCGTCTTGCCTCCGGGCGATGACACGGTGACGGTTGAGTACCGATGGCGCGTCAGTGGTGATAAGGAGTGCTGTCCTAGTGGCAAGAGCACCGTGCGATTCCAGATCGGACCGGACGGCGCGTTGCAGGCGCGCGGCGCGATACCCCATGAGTAGCTATCAGTAGCTATCAATAGGTTTGCTAGGCAATCGATTACCGGCGTTCTCAGTTGTCGGTGTGACCTGCGCTGCCAGCGGCTCTGCTTGTGGTCGACATCACTGAATTTCTTGGCCTACAGCAGTTTTACAGGACTTCTTCAGGAGTTTCAGGCTGTGCCCGACATGCTGCGTGCGGCCCGCGCTGGCAGTCTGTAAGCCTTGTGCCGCCTCAGGCGAGGCCGGGACCAAGGAGGGTCATGGAACAGCGGAAGCTGCTACAACGCGAGAGCTCGCCGCGCAGGCCCAGTCGCGAAACGGCGGCTGCATCTGGCTTCGCACAGGGCGATTCGAATCCCAAGGCGCGACGTTTGGGTGGTTCAGCTCGCATTTCGCACTGGGATCCCGAGGATCTGCTGGGCTGGGAAGCGGGCAACAAGATCGTTGCCCGACGCAATCTGCTCTGGTCCGCGCTGACCGTGCACGTTGGCTATTCGGTATGGACGCTATGGCCGGTGCTGGTGCTACTCATGCCCGAAGACATTTACGCTCTTTCGACGGGTGACAAGTTTCTGCTCGATACCGTCGCCACCCTGGTCGGCGCCAGCCTGCGGATGCCCTACTCGTTGGCCACCGCGATCTTTGGCGGTCGAAATTGGACGACCTTCGCGGCAATCGTGTTGCTGATTCCCACGATTGGCACGATGATCCTCTTGACCCATCCGGGACTGCCGCTGTGGCCCTACCTGCTGTGCGCGGCACTGACCGGGCTGGGCGGCGGGAATTTTGCGGCATCGATGAGCAACGCCAACGCGTTCTACCCCCACCGCCTCAAGGGTTCGGCCCTCGGAATCGCCGGTGGTATAGGCAATTTGGGGGTCCCAGCGATTCAGCTCGTCGGATTGATGGTGATCGCCATCGGCTGCGGGGAAAAGCCCTACCTAGTCTGCGGGCTGTATGCGGTTCTGCTGGCATTGGCGGGAGTCGGCGCCGCGCTGTTCATGAACAACGTCGACCAGCACCGGGTCGAAGTGAACCGGCTGCGGCCCATCGTTTCTGCGGTCCTGTCGCATCGCGACTCATGGTTACTCTCGCTGCTCTACCTCGGCACTTTCGGCTCTTTCATCGGTTTCTCGTTCGCGTTCGGCCAGGTACTGCAAACCAACTTCATGGCGGGCGGCCAAGATGCGGGGCCGGCCGCGTTGCACGCCGCCCAACTGGCCTTCGTCGGACCCCTGATGGCGGCCCTAGCCCGGGTTTACGGTGGCCGCCTCGCCGACAAGATTGGCGGAAGCCGTCTGACCCTGACCGTCTTCGTTGCGATGACACTGGTGGCCGGTCTGCTGATCAGCGCAAGCACCCTCGAAGAGCGACACCCCGGCCCGCATCGGGGCGCAACCATGGCCGGCTACGTTGTCTGCTTCATTGCGCTGTTCATCTTGTCCGGGTTGGGCAATGGGTCCGTGTACAAGATGATCCCGACGGTTTTCGAAGCGTGCGGTCGCTCGCTGGATCTGGGCCGTTGTCAGGGAGAAGCCGAACGGCGCGAGTGGTCCCGCATCATCTCGGGTGTCGTCATCGGTTTCGTGGCGGCCATGGGTGCACTCGGCGGGGTGGGGATCAATCTCGCGCTGCGGGAGTCTTACGTGAGCTCCGGCGCTGCGACCGAGGCGTTCTGGGTCTTCATGATC
The DNA here is from genome assembly GCF_018278905.1 of Mycobacterium spongiae. Lineage (NCBI taxonomy): Bacteria > Bacillati > Actinomycetota > Actinomycetes > Mycobacteriales > Mycobacteriaceae > Mycobacterium > Mycobacterium spongiae. Next base: position 3,632,593 of record NZ_CP046600.1, on the reverse strand, counting down.
TTCTACGCTGCTGCCGCGATCCTCACCTGGAAGGTCTACGTGCGCCGGCCGGTCGCAAGTCTGGTGGGGGTGCAGCCGTCACCGGCACCGCAGCCCGCGTTGCAGCCCGCCTCCCGGCCGGCACGGGCCAGGATTCTCGGACCCTGATTCAGTCCGATGACGTCTCGGGTTGCAGCATCTCCGCGTAACGCAGCGGCGCTGGAATACCGAAGCCGTCGACGAGTGTCTCGGCGTGTGGGCGCAGCGCCCGACACCGATCGTTGATGCCACGAGTCACCGCCTTGGCCCGCTCGGTGGACAGGTACCGGTGCGCGATGAACCAGGCCTTGTCCTCCTCGATCACCGTCAGCGCATACAGGTCGCACACGATGCCGAGCAGTCTGCGGGCCTCCGGGTCTGGGCACGCCTCGATCCCGGCGACAAACGCTTCCAGCACTACGCGGTCAATGTGGGCCGCAGCGGCGTGCATCACATGGTCCTGCACGGCATTGAACGCATCGAACGCCGACATCTCTTTGGACTTGCCCTGCAGGCGGCGCGCGACCGACGACAGCAGATAGTCCTCACGCTCCTCAAACATGTTGACCTGGGTGCCGCGGTTGAACAGGCTGCCTTCCTCTTCGCTGTCCTGGCGCGCGTCCACGATCCGCTGCATGATCGCCTCGGCCGCGGTGCGTTTCATCACGCGATCGCCGACGGCATTGGCGGCGAAGCGTACCCATTCGACTGGGCTCATGCTTCGGATGTCGTCGGCGTAGGCGGTGAGCAGCTCCTTGGCCACCAACTGGGTCAGCACATGGTTGTCACCTTCGAAGGTGGTGAACACGTCGGTGTCCGCCCGCAGCTCGATCAGCCGGTTCTCGGCCATATAGCCCGCTCCGCCGCAGGCCTCGCGCGCCTCTTGGATAGCCCGGCTCGCGTGCCAGGTATTGGCAGCTTTCAGCCCGGCGGCGCGGGCTTCCAGCTCGCGCTGCTCGTCGGCGTCGACGACGTCCGACGTTTGTAAGTCGTGGCACTTGGATACCAGCTCGTTTTGTGCGAACTGCAACGCATACGACCGCGCGATCAACGGCAGCAGCCGCCGCTGGTGGACCAGATAATCCATGATCAGCACTTCGCGGTCATCGTCAGGAGCGCTGAATTGCCTGCGTTGCAACGCATATCGGGTGGCGATGTCCAGCGCGACGCGAGCAGCGGCGGCTGCGCTACCACCGACGGTGACTCGGCCCCGGATGAGGGTGCCGATCATGGTGAAGAACCGGCGGTTCGGGTTGTCGATCGGTGAGCTATAGGTGCCGTCCGGTGCGACGTCGCCGTACTTGTTCAGCAGGTTCTCCCGCGGTACGCGTACCTGGTCGAACACGATGCGGCCGTTGTCGACGCCGGGCAGCCCCCCTTTGTAGTGGCAGTCCGACGTCGTCACACCAGGAAGATCATTGCCCGCCGCGTCCCGGATGGGCACCAACACGCAGTGCACGCCATGGTTGACTGCCTCGCCGCCGGTCGTGGTGACCAACTGCGCGAAAACCGCTGCAATAGTCGCGGTTTCGGCGGCACCTCCGATGTAGTCCTTGCGGGCTGACGGAGTGGGGGAGTGGACAATGAACTCTTCGGTGTGGGCGTCATAGGTCGCTGTTGTTTCCAGCGCCTGGACGTCACTGCCGTGTCCGGTCTCGGTCATGGCGAAACAGCCGAGGAGTTCCAGGTTGATGATCTTGGGGACGTAGGTGTCGTGGTGGCGTTCGGTGCCGAGGTTCTCGACGGCACCACCGAACAGGCCCCATTGCACTCCGGCCTTGACCATGAGGGACAGATCCGACATCGCGACCATCTCGATCATCGTGATCGCCGCACCGACATCGCCGGTCCCGCCGTGCTCCTTGCGGAAGCCCTCGTCGGAGATTCCGGCGGCGGCGAGGATCCTCATCTGCTCGGCCACTTTGGCGCGGGCGATGGCGGTGTTCGGGGTGTAGTGCGGGCGGAACGCCTCATGCTGCAGCTTTTCCCGCGTCTCGTTCTTCACGTCACGCCAACGCCCGTCCAGCGCGTTGCGCAGATGTTCGGCAGTGCTTGTCATGTCCGGCGCCATACCCGACGGTAACCCGCCACCCGTGCCTGGAAAACCATTCGGGGTCAAACGGGGCTCGCGGCTGGATGAAGCGACGGGCTACGGCGGGGCGAGTTTCGATGATGGCTGCGCTCGGTCGTTAGATGGGGGCATGTCCCAGCCAGGCTCAGGCGATTCGACGCAGCATCCCCAACCGGCGCACGACGTTGGGCACACCCATTCCGATGTCAGCGGCGGCTGGCTGCGGGCGGCCACTTTCGGCGCGATGGACGGATTGGTGAGTAACACCGCTCTGATCGCAGGTGTGGCCGCCGGTGAAAGCGCCCATACCACCATGGTTAGCGGCATCGCCGGTTTGCTGGCGGGCGCATTCTCGATGGCAATCGGCGAGTACACCTCGGTGACCACGTCGAACGAGCAGATTGAGTCCGAGGTCCGCCTCGAGCGCAGGTTCCTGCGAGGCCGACCGCACGCCGAGCGGGCTGAACTTGTCGACATGCTGGTCGACATGGGTATGACCGAGAAAACCGCGCGGGCCGCCACCGAAGAGATCCACCGCGACGAGGACCGTGCGGTCAATTTCCACATGGTGCAGGAGATCGGCATTGACCCTGCCGAGAAGCCGTCCGCCAGGGTGGCCGCGATGGTGTCGTTCGTCATGTTCGCCATTGGAGCGCTGATCCCGTTGTTCCCCTACCTTCTTGGATATGGGTCGCTGTCCGCCGGGCTGCTGTGCGGCGCGGGTGGGCTGCTGATCGCGGGTGGCCTGACTGCGCCGTTCACCCGCAAACCAGTGTGGTGGGCCGCCTCCCGCCAGTTGATGTTCGGCGCGGTCGCCGTCGCCGCCACCTACCTGGTCGGGCTGCTTGTCGCAGCGGTCATCTGATACCGAGTGACACCGATGCTCGCCTACCTGGGTGAGTTCACGTTGCCGCCGGGTCTGTCGATGTCCACGCAGCCCTCTGGGCCGCGCCGCAATCGGGCGCTGGAGGGGCTGACGCTGACGCCCGACGGTGCGTCGCTGTTCGCAGCGATGGAAGACCCGGGCTATAACGACGGGCACATAACCAGAGACGCCCTCCCAGTGCTGACTCGGGTCACGAGGTTCGACGTCGCCACCAGGGTCCCCACGGCGCAGTACGCATATCCCATGGATGCCGCTGTCCCGCCGGCTGATCGCAACGGTGCCTCAGATTTCGTCGCGCACTCCGACACAACATTTCTGGTACTCGGGCGGCCGCATCGCGGGCATCACCCTCGGACCGAAATTCCCCAGCGGCCGTCAATCCGTGGTGTGGGTCAGCGATAACAATTTCTCACCCATGGCCGCCGTAGCCGGTAGCGGACGAATCCCGCCCATAGCGCGCCCAGTCCGAGCAGGATGATCATGTCGAACATCCACCAGCCCCAGTAGTGGGTCCACGGCGCGACGTCGGTAGTCAGCGATTCCACTCTGCGCATATCGACGGTGGAAGCCGACGCGGCGAAACCCCACTGGGCCGGGATGAGCCACGAGATCTGGTCGAAGCCCCACGTGCCCACCAGCCCAATCAGGCCCCCGGCGAAAAGCAGGGACGCGAGGATCGCCGGCACCAGCAGCGGCAGCACCTCCCGCAGCGACGTCCCCAGCGAGGACAGCGCCAGCCCCACGACCGCCGAAACGATGGCCGTGGCTGCCACGCTCACGTAGAGCTCAACAGCCGGATTGTGCAACAGGACGGCGCCGCGCGCGGGCCCGCCTTTGACGGCGATGACGATGGTGGTGAGGATGGCTGTCTGGACTGCTGCGGCCACGCTGAACACGATGACTTTGCCCGCCAGGTAGGCCGTTGCTGACAGACCGACAGACTGTTCGCGGCGAAAGATGCGGCGCTCCCCAACCAGGTCGCGGATCGTCAACGCGAAGCCGATGATCACCGCGGCAATATTGAGCGCGGCCAAGATCTCAACCGGTTCGTGTGGGTTGGTGCCCGAAGGATCCGCCCGGGCCAGGCCGGAGTCCCCGGGAATCAGCAGCGTCATCGCCGCCAACGCGAACGGCAGCACCGCCAGGAAGAGGCAATAAGGCCGGTCGCCAACCAATAGTCGGGCTTGGCGGCGGGCGACCAGCCAGATCTGTTGCCCGAGAGTGAGCTCGATAGGCGCAGGCTCTGGGTCGGCTACTGCCGGCGCCGCCGGTGTCGCAGGTCGCCGGCGCAGGAACGCCCGGTGGGCTCCCTCGGGATCGGCGGCGACCCGCTCCAAGACGCCCGGCCAATGGGCAGTGCCCATGGCGGATTCGACGTCTTTGGGTGGCCCGGCGAAGGCCACTGTGCCGTCGGCGGTGAGCACCAGCACCTGGTCACACATGTCCAGGTGGGCGAGCGATGAGGTGGTCATCACGACCACGCAGCCAAGATCGGCCTGCCGGCGCAGCGTCGCCATGACGTGGGCTTCGTGCCCAGGATCGCTCCCGGCCCTCGGCTGATCGACGACCAACAGCGACGGCCGGGTTATTAATTCGACTGCCATCGATGCGCATCGGCGCGTTTCGGGACCAAGCTTGGCGATCCGGGTTGTGCGGTGCTCGGTCAATTCGAGTTCGTCGATCACCTGGTCGACCAGCCGGCGGCGATCGTCGGGGGAGCTGTCCGGGGGCAGCCGCAGTTCGGCGGCAAACTCCACCGCGCCTTCGACCGTCAAGTGCGGGTGCACGCGGTCGTCGCGAGGTACTACCCCGATGCGCGATCGCATCCACTCGGGCTCGGCGCCCACATCATGGCCATCCACCGTGAGCACTCCGGAACTAGCCGGGCGGGTGGCGCCAACCAGCCCCAGCAAGGAAGCATTGCGGGTCGCCGACGGCCCGATGACCGCGATCATCGAGCCCGGGCGCGCGGTAAACGACACGTCCGAGAGCACCGTGTGCCCATCGACGCTAAGTCCCAGCTGATATGCGGCCACACCGATCGTGCGGGCGCCGGACTTCAGCGGCAGACGGCTGGTTGGTGATGCCACTTCGCCGGAGGCGGTGTCGGGATGCGCGGACGGCGACTGTTGCGTCACCTCCGCCGCACGCTCCGCCGGCCCGCGACTTTCGGGCCGCACCGGCTCTCGCGGGGGCCGCTGTGCCGCCCCAGCCGACGAAGGCGGCAATTTCATGGGACTGGTGGTTCGCTCGAGGGGGGATGCCGGCATCGCGCCGGCGGCGGTTTCGGCCCGCAATGGCTGCGTCGGCTGACCCGGGTGGGGCGGGGCCGGTGGCGGGTACGCCGCGGCGCCAGGTTGGTGGGTGGGTCGATCGGTCGGCCCCATCGGGGTCGTGAGCTGGAAGATCAGCCGTGGCCCCCGCTGCGGATCGCCGACGATGATCGCCTGACCGTCGCGGATATCCACCGTCGACACGCGGGCACCGTCGACGAAGATGCCGGTGTGGCCGCTATCGATGGCCATCCACCCCGCGCTCGTGAATCGCAGCAGCACGTCGGGGAGGTACTGCCCGGTCGCGTCTCGGTACATGGGGCCGGGCCAATCCAGGCGGACGTCGCACTGGGCGCCGCGGCCGACACGAATATCGCGGCCGGGGGGAGGGCCGGGGTGAAAGACGTACCGCGTGGCTCCGACCCACACGGTCAACGGGGAGGCGCTCGGTATCACGATGCCTCGGTCCGCATGCCGCCACCTCTCCGCCTCATCACACCAGACCGATCGACGTTCAGTTTGTTTCTACTCGCCAGAGCGGTCTCAAAACACCGGATGCACCCACTTGTTCACAGTGTGTTGCGGCTTGGCGCCGCGGCGGCGTTGTCGAGCAGACGGCGCAATACCTCGACCGCCTCCGCGAGCACCTGGCGGTCCGTCGGCTCGAGTCGGGCGAGTTGGGGTTCGATGGCGGCGGCGCGGTCGGCGCGCACCGTGTTCAGGGTTCGAATCCCCTCAGATGTGATGTGGATACGGACCGCTCGGGCATCCCCCGGGTCGGCGGTTCTGGCGACCAGGCCGGCGTCTTCGAGTCGTCGCACCTGGGTGGTCATTGTCGGTTGCGAACAGTGATCGACGGCTGCCAGGTCGCCGATCCGAGCTTCCCCCTGAGCCTCGATGGTGGCCAACAGCCTGGCCTGTGCGGCGGGTAGTGGCATCTGAATTCGCTGGGTAGCCAGCCGGTTGAGCTGCGCGACGACGCCCAGCAAATCCGCCCCTAGGCCCGGCGCGGGCCCGCCGACCGTGGCCCCGTTGGCGGCGGCTGCGGATGAATCCATCGGGCTATCGTTTCATAGCTTTGCTAGGTGGGACCAGTCGTGCCGGCCTTCGTGCGCAAAACCCCCCGGGAGCGGTGTGCTGCAAATCATATGGAGCCAGGCCTGGCAGAATTGTTGAAGTGACCGCGTCCGGCCCCCTCCCCGCGCACCGTCGCGGTGGACCACTGCGACCGGGCGAGTTGGCTCAGGCTGCGGTGATGGCGGCGCTGTGCGCAGTGACCGCCATCATCTCCGTCGTCGTCCCGTTCGCGGCCGGACTGGCGTTGCTGGGCACCGTGCCCATGGCCCTGCTGGCCTATCGATATCGGCTGCGCGCGCTCACGGCGGCGACCATCGCCGCAGGGATGATTGCGTTCCTCATTGCTGGGTTGGGCGGCTTCATGGGGGTCGTCCACAGCGCCTACATCGGTGGACTTACCGGCGTCATCAAGCGCAAGGGCCGGGGCACCCCCACGGTGGTCGTGGCCGCGGTGTTCGCCGGCTTGGCGTTCGGCGCGTTGATGGTCGGCATGCTGGCGGCCCTGACCCGACTGCGGCACCTGATTTTCAAAGTCATGACCGCAAACATGGACGGGCTGGCTTCGTTCTTGGCGCGGATCCATCTGGAGAGCGTCGGCGAAGACTTGAAGCGCTATCTCGCCGACGGGCTGCACTACTGGCCGTTCATAGTGCTCGGCCATTTCACCATCGGGATCACCGTCGTGTCGATCTTCGGATGGTGGGCGTTGTCCCGCCTGCTAGAGCGGATGCGGGGAATCCCCGACGTGCACAAACTCGACGCCGCACCCGGCGACGACGACGCCCCGATCGGGCCGGTGCCGGTGCGGTTGGACAATGTGCGGTTCCGCTATCCCGGTTCGAGCCAAGACGCGCTGCGCGAGGTCAGCCTCGACCTGCACGTCGGCGAGCACGTAGCGATCACCGGGCCGAACGGTTCCGGGAAGACCACCCTGATGCTGCTGCTGGCCGGCCGCGAACCGACGTCGGGCATCGTGGAACGTCCCGGCGCGGTCGGCCTTGGCAAGTTGGGCGGCACGGCGGTTGTCTTGCAGCATCCAGAAAGCCAGGTCCTGGGCACTCGTGTCGCTGACGACGTGGTGTGGGGTCTACCGCCGGGCACGAAGATCGACGTCGGCCAATTACTGAGCGAAGTGGGACTTGCGGGCCTGGCTGAGCGCGACACCGGGAGTTTGTCCGGCGGCGAGCTGCAGCGGCTGGCGCTGGCAGCGGCGTTGGCTCGAGAGCCGGCGATGCTCATCGCCGACGAGGTCACCACGATGGTTGACCGCCAAGGCCGGGAGGCCCTGCTCGGCGTGATATCGGGCTTGACGAAACGGCACCGGACCGCGCTGGTGCACATCACGCACTACAACACCGAGGCCGAGTCCGCGGACCGCACGATCGATCTCAGCGACTCGCCGGACAACACCACCATGGTCGAAACCACGGATGTTCCCGTGCTTTCCGCCGGTGCGGAGCATGGCGAGCAGCCGCCGGTACTTGAACTTGTGGGTGTCGGGCACGAATACGGCAGAGGTACGCCGTGGGCCAAGACTGCGCTGCGAGATATCAACGTTGTGATCGAGCAGGGTGACGGGGTATTGATTCACGGTGGCAACGGCTCGGGCAAGTCGACGCTGGCGTGGATCATGGCCGGGCTGACCATCCCGACCAGCGGTGCCTGCTTGCTGGACGGCCGGCCGACTCACGAGCAGGTCGGCGCGGTGGCGTTGTCATTCCAGGCCGCCCGGTTGCAGCTCATGCGCAGCCGCGTCGACTGGGAAGTTGCCTCAGCAGCGGGCTTTTCGCCACGCGATGAAGACCGGGTAAGTGCGGCGCTGGGCGCCGTCGGGCTCGATCCCGCGCTCGCCAAGCGAGGCATCGACCAGCTCAGCGGGGGTCAGATGCGTCGGGTGGTGCTAGCCGGATTGCTTGCCTGTTCGCCGCGGGCGTTGATCCTCGACGAGCCGCTGGCGGGGTTGGACGCGGCCAGCCAGCGCGGTTTGATGCGGATGCTGGAGGACCTGCGCCGCGAGCGGGGCCTGACGGTCGTGGTCATTTCGCATGACTTCACCGGGATGGAAGGGCTCTGCCCGCGGACACTGGCGTTGCGCGACGGCGCTCTGGAACCCGTACCGACCACCGCGGCCGGCGGGCGGGGGGTGTAGCGACCATGACGTCTGTTGCTTCGGGGTCTCCGAACGGACAAGAGGAGGCACGCCGTTCCGGGCGCCCGGTGGTGCTGCTGGTTCCGGTTCCGGGTGGATCGGCCATCCACGACTTGTGGGCCGGCACCAAACTGCTGGTGGTTCTTGGCGTTTCGGCGTTGCTGACGTTCTATCCGGGATGGTTGACGATCGGGGTCGTGGCCGCACTGGTACTGGCGGCGGCGCGCATCGCCCATATTCCGCGTGGAGCGCTGCCGTCGGTACCTCGCTGGTTGTGGATCGTGCTGGCCGTCGGCGGCGTGACCGCTGCCCTAGCTGGCGGCAGCCCGGTGATCTCCGTCGGCGGAGTCGAGCTCGGGCTTGGCGGTGCGTTGCATTTCCTGCGGATCACCGCGCTGTCGATCGTGTTGTTGGGTCTGGGTGCGATGGTGTCCTGGACCACGAATGTCGCCGAAATCGGTCCTGCGGTAGCGACTTTGGGTCGGCCACTGCGGCTGTTGCGCATCCCGGTCGACGAGTGGGCGGTCGCTCTGGCGCTCGCGCTGCGCGCCTTCCCGATGTTGATTGACGAGTTCCAGGTGCTCTACGCTGCCCGCCGACTGCGGCCGAAGCGAATAGCGAAGGGCCGCAAGGCTCGACGCAAACGGCGCGCCCGGGAGCTGATCGATCTGCTTGCCGCGGCCATGACGGTCACGCTGCGGCGCGCTGATGAGATGGGGGATGCGATTGCTGCTCGCGGCGGCACCGGCCAGCTCTCGGCGAACCCGGCACGGCCGAAGCTGGTGGATTGGGTGGCACTGGCGATCACGGTCGCGGCCAGTGGCTCAGCGGTGGTGATAGAGACCGTGCTGTCACTCTCGTAGGCAGGCCGGGCGGGGTAGCGGCGACTAGAGTGCGGCCATGAAGCTGCGCGTTTCGGTCGCGACCTTGGTGTTCGCCCTCGGGGCTGGGGCTGGGCTGATTGGCGATCGCTGTCACGTCATCACCGGCACCACCGAATACCTCTCGGCTTCGCATCGAGTTCCCTTCCTGTGGAGCAGCCCGATATGGTTTCCGATCCTCGTTGCCATCGCCACCGTCATGCTTGCCGAACTGCGGTTGCACCTACCGGCGGTCCGCTCCACGGTGAGCGTGCGCCACGGGTTGGCCGGGGTCGCTGCCGTGCTGGGCATTTACGCCACGACCGCGTTGCTGCATGCGTCGCCGGCGACTCCGATCACGGTACTGATCAGCGCTCTTGCCGCGATTACCTGGTGTGTGCTCGGCGATCGATTCGCGGCCGTGTGCGGAGCTCTGGCCGCGGTTGTCGGAGTGGTAGTCGAAATCGGGCTTGTAGCCGCCGACGTGTTCAGGTACACCGAGGGCTCCGATGGCCTATTCGGTGTGGCGCCATGGCTACCAGCCCTCTACTTCGCCTTCGGCGTGGTGGCGGCGCTCGTGGGGGAGATCGAGGCCGAAGCGGCTACACCGGGTAGGTGACGCCAGTCAGCTCTTCGGAGACAGCCCAGAGCCGTCGCTGGATGTCCGCATCGCGCGATTGTGGGCTGGAGCCAACGAGTTTCGGGTGGCCGCGCATCTCACCAAGCCCGCCTGGGCCGTAGTACTGGCCGTTGCCTACGCCGGGATCGGTCGCCGCGCGCAACGTCGGCAAAGCACCCATGGCAGCGCTCTGCGCTAACAGTCCCGACACCAATTCGAAAGGCGGCCTGAAAATCCCCGGGATGTTGCGAGTGAGCTCGGTGTTGGAGGCGCCGGGGTGGGCCGCCACCGCGATCGTCGGTGCGTTGGTGGCCGTCAGCCGTCGCGCCAGCTCGTAGGTGAACAGCAGGTTGGCCAGTTTGGACTGTCCGTAGGCGACCACCCGGTTGTAGTCGCGCTCCAGGTTTAGGTCGTCGAAGTGGATCTGAGCGCGAATCCGATGGCCCAAGCTGCTGATCGTTACCACCCGCGACCCCGCAACGGGCAGCATGTTTTTCAGGAGCTGGCCAGTGAGCGCAAAATGGCCAAGGTGATTGGTCCCGAACTGCAATTCGAAGCGGTCTTTGGTGGTGTCCTTGGGGGTCCACATCACACCCGCGTTGTTGATCAGTAGATCGATGCGCGGATGGTTGGCCCGCAACTCCTCGGCGGCTGCATGGATGTTCACCAGTGAGGTGAGGTCGAGTTGTTGCAGGGTGACGGCCGCATCAGGATGAGCGGCCTTGATGCGATCGGTCGCTTGCCTGCCCTTGTCGAGGTTGCGCACGGCCAGTACGACGTGTGCGCCCTTGTCGGCGAGAACGGCCGCGGCCTCATAGCCGATGCCGGTGTTGGCGCCCGTGATGACGGCGACCTTGCCGGACTGGTCGGGCACATCGGCAGCGGTCCACATGGATCCGGAGGCGTCGGTGACACGCGCGGTGTTCTTCATTGCGATCTCCCTGGTCGACTGCCATCCTATACCTGACAGGCTGTCATATATAATTTAATGACAGGATGTCAGCTGTCAAGAGGCGGGAACTGGTAGGTGGCACAGGCGACGAAAATCACGGACTTTCAGCGGGCGCGATCCGACGACCAGAAGGCGCGGCGCCGCCAGGCCATTGTGACCGCGGCCAGACAGCACCTCGCCGACGTCGGTTTCGAAAGCTTCTCGATGGGCACGCTTGCCAAGGCGGTCGGAATCGCCCGCGGCACGCTCTACCTCTATTTCGAGACGCGTGAAGAGGTGCTCCTTGCGCTGTATGTCGAAGAGATTCAGCTCTGGGTCGATGCCGTCATCGACGCGACTCCAGCGGGAACCGGGGCCGAGCCTTTCCTTGCAGCTTTCTTCCGGACCGCGACCGACGCACCGCTCTACCTGCAGCTCGCCGCACGCGCCGGCAGCGTCATCGAGCAGAACATCTCGCTGCAGCGGCTGATCGACCTGAAAATGGCCGCCCGCGACCTCGCATTCCGAGTCGGTGAGCATGTGGCGACGCTGTTCGAGTTGACTCCCGAGCAAGCGATCGGAGTGGTGACTTCGCTGTTGAGCCTGCTGCTGGGCGTCTCGCAGATGACCCACCCGCTGCCGGTCGAGCAGGGCGCCCTTCCCCCGCAAGTTCAGGAGCTGGTCCAGATGATGGATGCGGAGCGGCTTTTCCTCGACGCTGGGTTGTGGATGCTCAACGGAGTGCGTCGCTGAAGCTGAGCAAGCAGCTACGGCCGGGCGCGATCGATGAGGTTGGACAACACCACCACGCTTTCGCTGCGTTCGACTTCGGCACTGGATCGGATGCGCTCGAGCGCCGCTTCGAGGTGGCGCATGTCGCGGGCCAGCACATGCAGGATCGCATCGGACGTGCCGGTCACCGTCGCCGCGCTGACCACTTCCGGGATGTCGGCCCAGGCGTCTCGCAGCTGATCAGGGGCGATCCTGCCCTGGCAGAAAATCTGCACGTAGGCCTCGGTATTCCAGCCCAGCGCGTTGCGATCAACCACCGTGGTAAAGCCCCTGATAACGCCGCTGTCGAGCATCCGGTCGACGCGGCGTTTTACCGCCGGCGCGGACAAGCTGACCCGCTGGCCGATCTCGGCGAAGGTGGCTCGCGCATGCTCGGCCAGCTCGCCCAGGATGCGCTCGTCTGTCTCGTCCAGGCGGTCCATCCATCCCTCCAACCCGCGTATGTCGTGCAATAAATCGCTGTATATGACAACTTAGCGCAAGATAATGCCGGTAGACGCGCAACGTTCGTTGTTTGATTGTGTAGAGAGTGGCAAATATCGTTGGTTTATGACGGATTACCATCTCGCCACAGCGGGTCCGGGGTCGGCCCCCTCGGCGGTGGGCGCCGAGGCCAGCCGGCCCACCCGTACGCCCCGCGCGCGGCGGTACGGTATGACCTCGCCGGCCTTCTTCGCGGTCGAGTACGCGATCAACCCGTGGATGGATGTCAGCGCACCGGTCGACGGGTACCTCGCGCAAGCACAGTGGGAGCGGCTGTACCAGACCTATCGTCGGCTGGGCCACAGCGTGGATCTCATCGAACCCGTGCCCGGATTACCGGACATGGTCTACGCGGCCAACGGCGGTTTCATCGCCGGTGACGTCGCGGTTGTCGCGAGATTCCGGTTCGCTGAGCGCGCCGGCGAGTCGAAGGCCTATGCCGCGTGGATGTCGTCTCTCGGGTACCGGCCGATCTTTACGAGACATATCAACGAGGGGCAGGGCGACCTGCTGATGGCCGGCGAAACAGTCTTGGCCGGCTATGGTTTCCGCACTGATCGGCGCGCACACGCCGAAATCAGCGCGGCGCTAGGGCTGCCGGTGATCTCCCTCGAGCTCGTGGATCCCCGGTTCTATCACCTCGACACTGCGCTGGCTGTGCTCGACGATCACACGATCGCGTTCTATCCACCGGCGTTCAGTACGGCGGCGCAAGCGCAGCTGCGCATGCTGTTTCCCGACGCCATCATTGTCAGCAGCGCCGATGCGTACGTTTTCGGGCTGAACGTCGTCTCCGATGGCCGACACGTTGTACTTCCATCCGCAGCAACGGCGTTCGCCGCACAACTGCGGCAGGCGGGTTTCGAGCCGATCGGCGTCGATCTGTCCGAACTGCTCAAGGGCGGCGGCTCCGTCAAGTGTTGCACGCTGGAGGTACACCGATGACGATTCTTGGCGGGCCCGCTCTCGATGCCGGCGCCCTCGATGGAACCGAGGCGGCCGTCGCGGCTGCCGGAAGACATGTAGCGCATAATTATTCGCCGCTGCCCGTGGTCGCGGCCAGCGCCGAGGGCGCCTGGATCACCGACATCGAGGGTCGACGCTACCTGGATTGCCTGGCCGCTTACTCGGCGGTCAACTTCGGCCATCGACACCCCGAGATCACTGCGACGGCCCATGCCCAGCTCGATGCGGTCACGCTGGTCAGTCGCGCATTCCATTGCGACCGACTCGGGCCGTTCTGCGCCGCGCTCGCGCAGTTGTGCGGGAAAGACCTTGTGTTGCCCATGAACTCGGGCGCTGAAGCGGTGGAAAGTGGTCTCAAAGTTGCTCGGAAATGGGGCGTCGACGTCAAGGGCGTTCCCGCCGGCCAGGCCAATATCATTGTGGCGGACAACAACTTTCATGGCCGCACCATCAGCATAGTTGGCTTCTCGTCGGATCCCGCTGCACGCGATGGCTTCGGGCCGTTCACACCGGGGTTCCGCTCGGTACCGTTCGGAAATCCCGCCGCGGTGGCACAGGCGATCGACGACAACACCGTCGCCGTGCTGCTCGAGCCGATCCAGGGCGAGGCGGGAATCATCGTCCCGCCCGACGACTACCTGCCGGCCGTGCGCGCCCTGTGTTCGGAGCACAACGTATTGCTGATCGCCGACGAGATCCAGTCGGGTCTCGCGCGCACGGGTCACACGTTCGCCTGTGACCATTGGGGCGTCGTGCCGGACATCTACCTGCTCGGGAAGGCTCTCGGTGGGGGTGTCGTACCGTTGTCCGCGGTCGTCGCGAACCGCGAGATCCTGGGCGTGCTCCACCCCGGCGAGCACGGGTCGACGTTCGGTGGAAACCCGTTGGCCGCGGCGATCGGCACCACCGTCGTTTCTATGGTGGCGCGAGGGGAATTCCAATCTTGCTCAGCCGAATTGGGTGCCCACCTACATCACCGCCTGGCGGAACTGATTGGCAGCGGTGTGCGCGCGGTGCGCGGGCTCGGGTTATGGGCCGGCGTCGACATCGAACCCACACTGGGGACCGGCAAAGAGATGAGCCGGCGCCTAGCGGATCGTGGGGTACTGGTGAAAGACACACACGGCTCGACGCTGCGGTTCGCGCCGCCGTTGGTGGTCACTGCCGAGGAGATCGACTGGGCGGTTCGGCAGTTTGCTTTCGTTTTGCGGGACGCAGGCTCATAATCAGCCTGGTCCCGCGATAGGAGGCGCACTTGCCAACTGCTTCGACGAGTCTTGCCGACCAAATGTTGCGGCGCCGCCCGGTGAGCGGCGCTCCGGTCGCACAGGGGACAGCCGGAAACCTCAAGCGGAGCATCGGCACGTTCCAGCTCACCATGTTGGGGGTCGGCTCGACGATTGGCACCGGTATCTTCTTCGTCCTGTCGCAGGCGGTGCCGGAAGCCGGTCCCAGCGTGATCATCTCGTTCCTGATCGCCGGCGTCGCAGCCGGGCTGGCGGCAATCTGCTATGCGGAACTCGCCTCTGCCGTGCCGGTGTCCGGGTCGTCCTACTCGTACGCGTACACCACGTTGGGCGAGGGCGTCGCGATGGGTGTGGCGGCCTGCCTGCTGCTGGAGTACGGAGTGGCCACCGCGGCAGTCGCCGTCGGGTGGAGCGGATATGCCAACAAGCTGCTGTCCAATCTGTTCGGGTTCGAGATTCCGCATGCGTTGTCGGAATCGCCGTGGGACTCCTATCCAGGCATGGGACCAAGTTATGTGAATCTGCCCGCCATCGTGCTGATCGGACTATGCGCGATGTTGCTCATTCGCGGCACCAGCGAGTCGGCGACGGTCAACGCGATCATGGTGCTGCTCAAGCTCGGCGTCCTGGCCATGTTCGTGATCGTCGCCTTCAGCGCCTACAACGCCGACCATCTGAGAGGCTTTGCCCCGTTCGGGGTCGCCGGGATCGGCGCGGCGGCCGGAACCATCTTCTTCTCCTTCATCGGTCTCGACTCGGTGGCGACCGCGGGCGACGAGGTAACGAACCCGCAGAAGAGCATGCCGCGAGCGCTGATCGCCGCGCTGGTGATCGTCACCGGTTTCTATGTGTTCGTCGCACTGGCGGCCTTAGGCACCCAGCCGTGGCAGGATTTTGCGGGGCAGGAAGAGGCCGGTCTGGCCGTCATCCTCGACAACGTCACCCACGCCGAGTTGGCCAGCACAATTCTGGCATCGGGCGCGGTGATCTCGATCTTCACCGTCACGCTGGTCACCATGTACGGCCAGACCCGCATCTTGTTCGCGATGGGCCGCGACGGGTTGCTGCCGGCGCGGTTCGCCACCGTGAATCCGCGCACGATGACCCCGGTGAACAACACGGTGATCGTCGCGATCTCCGCAGGACTCCTGGCCGCCTTCATTCCGCTCGAGAGCCTGGCGGACATGGTGTCCATCGGCACCCTCACCGCGTTCATTGTCGTGTCGATCGGAGTGATCATTTTGCGGGTGCGCGAACCCGACCTGCCCCGCGCGTTCAAAGTGCCGGGTTACCCCGTCACGCCGGTGTTGTCAGTCCTGGCGTGCGGGTACATCCTGATCAGCCTGCCCTGGTACACCTGGCTCGCCTTCAGCGGATGGATTGCGGCGGCATTGATCTTCTACCTGCTCTGGGGTCGTCGGCATAGCGCGTTGAACGAGGAAGCGCCGTGAGCGTCGTCGTCGGGTACCGCACCGGCGAGGTGGGCCTGTCGGGGTTGCACCTGGGCATCGACCTCGCTCGAACGCTGCACACGTCGCTCACGGTGGTGACCATCGTTCCGCAGCCATGGCCGACGCCGTCGCTCGCTCGGATCGACGCGGAATACGAGCAATGGGCGGATCAACTCGCCGCGGATTCGGCGGCAGAGGCTCGGGGTCGCCTCGATGGATTGGCTGACGGGATCGACGTGACCTATCAGAAGCGCGCCCATCGATCGGTGTCGGCCGGATTGATCGAGCTGGCAACCGAACTGGAAGCTCAGGTGCTGGTGCTCGGATCCGTACCCCATCTTGGCGTGTTCGGGGGACCTACCACGTGCGGGGGAGTGTTGATCGGTTCGACCGCTGACCGGCTGTTGCATTCGGCGCCGATGCCGCTTGCGATCAGCCCCCACGGGTACCGATCCCGTACCGGCGCGATGTCCCGCATCACCTGCGGCTACTCGGCCACCGCGGAGGGCGCCGATGTGGTGCGGCGCTGCGTTAAGTTTGCCCGGGAGTATGCGGTGCCGGTGCGGGTGGTCACATTCGCGGTGCGCGGCCGGACGATGTATCCCTCGGAGGTCGGACTGCACTCGGAAACCACGGTCCTGGAAGTGTGGGCGGCGCAGGCGCGAGAAATGTTGGAAAAGCTGCGAACCGAGGACGTCGTCGACGCCGACGTTGCGCTGGACGTCGTCACCGGGAACGGTTGGAAGCAGGCGCTTGCTTCGGCGAACTGGACCGACGGTGAGATCCTGGCGCTGGGAACCTCGCCGCGTGGCAAGATCGCCCGAGTTTTTCTCGGTTCCCACAGCGGCAAGATCGTGCGGCACAGCCCGGTACCCGTATTGGTGCTACCCGGCTAGGCCCCGACGAGCCCCCACTATCGTCGGGCGGCGGCGTTGGCCGCTGTCTGGGCTTGCCCCAGGATCGTTGCGACGTCGCCCCGTCCCAGGAACATCGCATCGAAATACGGTCGCAGAGCTTCGTTTCCAGCAGCGAAGCCAGCTCCGGCCGGAGCCGGGATGCCCGAGCCGTTCAGCACCGAGAAGAACGGTGCGACGTCAACCCCGTTGGCGTTCCAATAGTTGAAGTAGGCCTGCTGAGCTGACAGCACCGCCGGGATCGCCGCACCGTCGCGGCCCAGATATGCGTTGCCCTCGCTGCTGCCCATCCAGTCCAGCACCTGGCGCACCGCATCCGGGTGCGCCGACGCTGAATTCCCGGCCGCGACAATACCGTTGGTGACGCTGACTCGACCTTCGGGCCCGGCAGGCATCATCGCGACCCCCCAGGGAAAGGACGCATCGCGCGCCACCGGTGCCAGGTTGTAGGTGCCGGACTGGAATAGCGCCATCCTGCCGGCCAGAAACTGGTTGCGGGAGAAATCGCCGTTGCCGTTGGTGTCGGCGGCCGGCGGCGCGACCTGGTCGGTGTTGATCAGCCCAACGAGATAGCGGAAGGCCGCGATAGCCGGCGGATTGTCGAATGCGAACTCGTCGCCGCGTTGGAACACACCGCCCGCCGATCCGATGTAGTTGAGGTAGATGGCCTGCGGATCGTTGGCTGCGTTGTAACCCCATTGGCGAACCCGGCCGCCATCGAAACCAGGCGAGTCCGCGTGGTGCCCGTCGGCGTCGACGGTGAGCCGCGCGAGCATGGGACGCAACGTATCGCCGCCGCCCGGGCTCCACCGCAAGCCGTCCAACTCGGCGGGGTCGACGCCCGCGGCGGCCAGCAGGTCCGCGTTGTAGTACAGGGCAATCCCGGCATCAGTAAGCTGCGGCACGCCCCACAGCGCGCCGGACCGGGTGAACTGGTCGACCACCGATGGCTCCCAGTCCGCGGCCGCGGCATGGATCTTCATCAGCCGCCCGCTGTCGGCGTAGGCGGCCAGGTACGCGCTGGATAGCCAGAAGATGTCGGCGCCGCTACCGCCGGCGACGTCGGTGCGCAACGTGGTGAAGTACGTCGAATAGGACACCAATTCGGTGCGCACCTCAATGGTGGGATGCGCGCGGCTGAAAGCCTCGAACGATCGCCGATACGCTGCGGCTATCGGTTCCGACCAGAGCCGGACCGTCACGACAATCTTGTCGCCGTGGGGTTCGTCCGAGCGCCCCAACACCACCGCCGTGGCGGCTAGCAGGACCGCTACTAGCGCAAGGGCCCCGGCGACCAGGGTGGAGTAGCGCGGACGGTTCATGTGCGTGCGCTGCTCATTTGAGCCCCGAGACGACAATCGATGCCGCAAGGTGTCGTTGGAAGGCCACGAAGAGCACGATCAGCGGCACGATCGCGACCGTGGTCGCCGCCATCACCAGTGTCCACTGGGCATTGAATCGGGATTGCAACTCGGCGGTGGCCACCGTCAGCACGCGCCACGTGCGGCCACTGGTAATCACCAGCGGCCACATGAAGTTGTTCCACTGCGAGACGACGGTGATCATCGCCAAGGCCGCCAGCACCGGCCGGCTGGACGGAAGCACCACATGCACGATCACGTCGGCGGTATTGGCGCCGTCAAGGTACGCCGCGTTGATCAGATCGTCGGGAATGCTGCGAAAGTGCTCACGGAGCAGGAAAATCGCGTATGGCGAGCCGAACATGAAGGGTAAGACCAGCGCCCAAAAGGTGTTGCGCAGACCCAGCTGGGCCATCATGAGATACAGCGGCACCACAGTGACGGTGGCTGGCACCATTAACGTGGCGATGTAGATCCAGAACAATCCGTCGCGTCCCGGAAAGCGCAGTCTCGCGAACGCGTACGCGGCCAGCACCGAAAAGGTCAACTGGCCCAGCACGATTACCGCCGTCATCAACGCGGTCACTGCCGCCGCACGGGGAAATCCAGCACCGGAGAGGTCAGCATAGTTGGCCAACGTGGGTGGGCGCGGCAACTGCAGCGGCGCGCTCGTTGCGAACTGATGCGCGGATGTCAGTGACGTCAGCAAGCCAAGCGCGAAGGGAAGCAACGTGATCAGCGCGCCGAGCGCCAACCCGGAATAGATCGCCGCCGTTGAGGGGGTTCGGCTAGGTGAGGTCATAGCTGATCCGCCGCCTAAAGTACAACCGCTGAACGACCGTCACGCCGATGAGCAACACGAACAGCACGACGGTCATGACCGAAGCTCGCCCGATGGCCCCCGATTCGAACGCCTCGGCGTAGATGCGCCTGGCCACCAGGTCGGTGCGGCCCTGCGGCCCACCAGCGGTCAGCGCATAGACCGTATCGAATATCTGTGCAGTGCTGATGATTCCAGTAACGACGACAAAGAACATGGTCGGCCGCAGCATCGGCAACGTGATGCGCCGGAACCGCTGCCAGGTAGTGGCACCGTCGGTGCGCGCGGCCGCATGGATGTCATCGGGGATAGCCAGCAGGCCGGCCAGGAAGAACAACGAGACGAACCCGACATTGGTCCAGACAACGACCGCCGACACAGCGGGCAGCGCGAGGCCGGGATCGGTGAGCCATTCGATGCGATGTCCGAGAACGGTGCTCACCGCGCCGTCGGTGGGGGCCAGGATCCAGCGCCACAAGACGGCGATCGCCAGTGGGGAACAGATCCAGGGCAGCACGTAGAGCGTGCGGAACAGGCCGGTGCCGGGAAGCCGCCGCGCCAACAGCGACGCGGCGAGCAGCCCGAGCACCGTCTGCGTCGGGACGACGATGGCGACAAAGACGGCGGTCACCACGAGCGAATTGCCGAAGTCGGAGTCGGTAGCCACCGATCGCCAGTTGGCCAGGCCGACGTAGTGCAGCGGACCCAACAGGTCCCACCGATACAAGCTGAGCCAGACCACGACCAGGATGGGCAGTAGCAAGAAGGCGACCACGCCGAACAGGCTGGGGGCGAGCAGGGCATATGCCAGGGTGGTGGTTCGGCGTGGGGCGTCGCGCATGGGTGTATTAAAGCCGGTCGTTACGGTGGAGTCGTGACGCCGAACCGGGACATCGATGCCGACTTCTTGGATCTGCCGCGCTCGGTGCTGGCCGACGCCGCCTTGTCGGCAGCCATCGCGGCCGGGGCCAGCTACGCCGACCTGCGGATTCACCGCGTCGCCACCGAGATCATTCAACTGCGCGACGGTGAGCTGGAAACCGCAGTGATCAGTCGTGAGCTCGGCTTGGCGGTCCGGGTGATCGTCGCGGGCACATGGGGATTCGCTTCCCACGCCGAGTTGGCGCCGGGCGTCGCCGCCACAACCGCGCGCCACGCGGTACAAGTGGCGACCATGCTGGCGGCGCTGAACTCCGAGCGGGTCAAACTGGCACCGGAGCCGGCGTACCCCAACGCCACGTGGGTGTCCAACTACCGGATCGACCCGTTTGGGGTGCCCGCACCCGAAAAAATCGCCGTGCTGCAGGAGTACTCCGGGCGACTGCTGGAGGCCGACGGTGTCGACCACGCGACGGCCCGCTTCAACGCCGTCAAGGAACAGACGTTCTATGCCGACACCTTCGGGTCATCGATCACCCAGCAGCGGGTGCGGTTACTGCCGTCGCTGGAAGCGGTGACGGTCGACGCCGCGGCGGGAAGTTTCGAATCGATGCGCACCCTGGCGCCACCCACGGCGCGGGGCTGGGAAGCAGTGGCCGGCGATGAGATCTGGAACTGGACCGACGAACTAGCCGAGCTGCCGTCGCTGCTGGCCGAAAAGGTCAGGGCGCCCAGCGTGATGGCGGGACCCACGGACCTGGTGATCGACCCCACCAACTTGTGGTTGACCATTCACGAATCTATTGGCCACGCAACCGAATACGATCGAGCTATCGGCTATGAGGCCGCTTACGCGGGAACCTCGTTCGCGACGCCCGACAAACTCGGGACCTTGCGCTATGGCTCGCCGGTGATGAATGTGACCGCCGACCGCACCACAGACGCGGGCTTGGCCACGATCGGCTATGACGACGAGGGAGTGGCCGCGCAAAGCTGGGATCTGGTGCGCGACGGGGTGTTCGTCGGCTACCAGCTCGACCGGGTGTTCGCTCCGCGACTGGGGGAGCCGCGCTCCAACGGGTGTTCGTATGCCGACTCGGCGCACCACGTACCGATCCAACGAATGGCCAACGTGTCACTGCAGCCGGGCACCGAAGACCTTAGTACCGCGGATCTGATCAGCCGGGTGGACGACGGCATCTACATTGTGGGCGACAAGTCCTGGTCAATTGATATGCAGCGGTACAACTTTCAGTTCACCGGCCAGCGTTTCTTCCGTATCCGGGACGGCCAGCTATACGGGCAGCTGCGTGACGTCGCCTATCAGGCCACCACGACCGATTTCTGGAATGCGATGGAAGCCGTGGGAGGCCCGTCCACCTGGCGGCTCGGTGGAGCCATCAACTGCGGGAAAGCGCAGCCGGGACAGGCCGCCGCCGTCAGCCACGGTTGTCCATCGGCCTTGTTTCGAGGTATCAACGTGCTCAACACACGAACCGAGGGTGGCCGATGATCGAGCCGCAGCAAGTCGTCAACATCGTGTTGGATGAGGCGGTCAAATCTAGCCGGGCGGACGAGACCATGGTGCTGGTCACGGACAACGTCGAGGCGACGCTGCGCTGGGCGGGAAATTCGATGACCACCAACGGCGTTGCGGTCAGCCGCAGCGTTGCGGTGGTCTCGATTGTGCGACGCGGAGATAGCGCCTGCGTCGGCACCGTGGTCTCCGCCGAAGTGGACCCGTCGGTGCTTCCCGGCCTGGTGGTGTCGTCTCAGGACGCGGCCCGCTCGGCGCCGGAGGCCGGTGATACCGCGCCGCTGCTCGGTGACGCCGGTGAGCCTGCCGATTGGGACGCGCCGGTGCCTGGCACCGGGGTCGGTGTCTTCACTGGCATGGCCGGATCGCTGAGCCGCGGGTTCCGTGGCACTGACCGCCTGTATGGCTTTGCGCACCACAACGTTTCGACGACGTTCCTGGCGTCGTCGACGGGGCTGCGACGGCGCTACACCCAGCCCACGGGGGCAATCGAGATCAACGGCAAACGTGGCGACGCGAGCGCCTGGGTGGGGATCGGCACGCCCGATTTTGCCGAGGTGCCAACGGACTTGCTGCTCGAGCAGCTATCGACGCGATTGGGATGGGCGCAGCGCACGGTGGAGCTGCCGGCCGGCCGCTACGAGACGATCATGCCGCCGTCGACAGTGGCGGACATGATGATCTATCTGGCATGGTCGATGGCCGGCCGTGGCGCGCAGGAAGGCCGGACCGCATTGTCTGCGCCCGGCGGTGGCACCCGGGTGGGGGAACGGCTCACCGGGTTGCCGCTCACCCTGTACTCCGACCCGAGCGCGCCAGGCCTGGCGTGTAGCCCGTTCGTTGCGGTCAGCAACTCCTCGGAGACGCAGTCGGTGTTCGACAACGGACTGGACGTTGCGCGGGTGGACTGGATCCGCGACGGGGTGATCAACGCGCTGGTCTATCCGCGGGCCACCGCAGCCAAGTTCGATGCTCCGGTTGCGGTTGCCGCGGATAACCTGGTGATGACCGGCGGATCGGTCGATCTCGCCGACATGATCGCCAGTACCGAGCGCGGGCTGCTGCTGACCACGCTGTGGTACATCCGCGATGTCGATCCCACCGCGCTGCTGCTGACGGGGCTCACCCGCGACGGCGTCTATCTCATTGAGGATGGCGAGGTCACTGCGGCCGTCAACAACTTCCGGTTCAACGAAAGCCCGCTTGACCTGCTGCGACGGGCCACCGAGGCAGGGGTTAGCGAGCGGACCCTGCCCCGTGAGTGCGCGGATTGGGCCACGCGCGCGGCCATGCCTGCGCTGCGGATACCCGACTTCCACATGTCGTCGGTGAGCCAGGCGCAATAAGGGGGTGAGTGGCCGATCGCTAGCGACTGGTCTTGCGACGCAACCTCGAATTTGCTCGCCGATTGCGCAAAAGCAGCATTGTGGTAGGCGGATGCGCTAACTTGTATCCTTGCGCACCTCGCCGTCGACGCTGCCGCCGAGGTGCGCTCTTAGTTTTCCCACGCCAAGGCGGTCGAGCTGACGTTTGACATCATCCGTAACGCCAGCAACACGCTTGCTGCGTGTTTGGCCGCCGGTGGGCGTCGGGTTCGAGCGCTGTTCGTCGTCGCCGCCGTCGTGGTAGCGGTCTGCGGTGTGTCCGGTTGTTTCGGCAGTGGCGGCAGGTCTGCCGCACCGAGGGTGACGAGGCACGATAGCGAGGAATCGCGGCTGCCGCCGATATATCCCGGAACGACGGCGTCGCTTCCGCCGCCTCGCGAATCCGCGCGCGCGCCGACGATTGTTCCCGGTGACGGCACCTACCAGGTGGGAGTCGACATCGAACCAGGTACGTATCGGTCGGAGGGCGGCCGAGGCTGCTATTGGGAGCGGCTAAGGGGGCTCGACGGGACCATGGATGACGTCATTGCGAACGGCGCCGGGACCGGGTCGCACGTGGTGAAGATCTTGCCCACGGATGTCGGATTCAACACGCGGCGTTGCTCAGCCTGGACCCGGGAATCTGACGTCGGCGCCACGACTACTACGGGGACAACGACCACAACAACCACAACAACCACAACAACGACCGCGCCGGTCGCGCTCCCAGACGATGCCCAGGCGTGTCCTAGCGAGGCTGGGCCCGCGGGCGGCTTCACTCAATCTGCAGCCGGAACATCGGGCACGTCGTGTCCATTCGCCGAACAGGTGCGGCTTGCCTATGGAGCCAGCGGACCTCCCAGTTCCACGCCCCGCCAGATCGACGCCGTCAGTCCGGTGACGGGCGAGTCCTACACGATGACCTGTACCAGCACGGGGTCACTGGTCGAGTGCCGCGGCGGCGACGGTGCGGTTGTCTACCTGTACTGATCCGCGGGGACTGGGGCACTGTGTATCTCATGGACGTGTCAACCGAACAACGTGTCTCGCCAGTGGACCGTCCGCGAGGTGCCGCCAGACACCGTGCAACGATCGCGCTCAGCAGCCTGCCGGTGCTCGCTGGGGCCGCTGGTGCCGCCATGCTGTGGCAACATCTGCGCTACGGTCGCGTGCGGCGCACACTGGTCCACGAGGATCAGCGCCTTGGTGCGTCCCGCGGCGGTTTCCATGTGTTGATGTTCCTCACCGTCGCGCCCGGCGCCGACGTCATTGAGGAACTACGCGTCCTGCGGCGGGTGACCCGGAGCTCGGGGGCGGCATGGATCTATGCGGGAAAGGCCGTCGCGGCGCCGCGCTACTCTGCGCAGATCGGTGAGAAGGAGTGGAGCGCTGTCGTCTTGCTCGAATTCCCTTCGCGGGCAGCCTACGATCGCCACGCCGAATCAGAAGGGATGAGCACGGCGCTCGGCCGCTTCCAGGAGGCTTACCTCCAAGGTTTCCAACGCTTTTCCGGCTTGAGCGCCATGTTTCCGCAGCTGCTGCTCGCAATGCGAGCCGTCCAGATTGTCGGCCGTCGGCCGTCGCACTTTCCCTTCACGCCGACGCGTAATCCAGATGTGCTCCAGCAGGCCGACCAGCTCGCCCGTCGACTCCGCAAGGAGATGGAGTTCGGAGCGCACGCGATCGTCATCGTCAACCTCATCAAGAGGGGCACCCGCGAACAACAGGCCGCCGATCGCCGCTACCGGATGGCGATGTTCGGTGCCATGGCAGAGGGTGGGTACGGCCCGCTGCATCTCGGCAGGGCGGTCCGGATTGAGCGCAACTACGAATTCGATATGGTCGCGCTTGTCTACTATCCCGGGATTGAGTTCTTCGTCGACATGATCCGAAGCGAGTACTTCCAGGCCATCATCGGCGACAAACAGCTCGGCGACACCCAAGCCGTCATCACCGTGCCGATACTCGATCGGTTGTAGCGGCATTGAGCGCGCGAACATCCGGCAGCCGCGCCCCTACCGCACACAGGCTGGTGCACCTGCCGCGACGAGGGTAGTTTTACCTTCGCAGTATGGGCTCGGGCGAGTTTGCCCTGGTTATTGTCACACGGCTGGTTTCGACGGCTACTTCGGTTAAGGCGCGTAAGGCATTGAGTCGCCGATGAACTGGAGGAGAGCTGCGGGTGAACTGGAGGAGATAATGGACTGCCCGAATTGCTCGGCCCCACACGCCGACGCGGCCCGTTTCTGCGCCCGATGTGGCACGCCGCTCCATGTGGGCATCGACCGGTCCCGTCATTTCGCTGCCCATCCCGAGGAACCTGTGCGTGCCTTGGCGCTGATGAGCACATTGATGCCACACCTATCGGGTGGGCGTCACCACGTCTACCGAGGGGTGGTCGGTCTGGCGTTGATGGGGGCGTTGGTTGCCGCCGCGTTCGGGGTGCTTGCCGTTGCACTGGTATTGGCCGCGATCGCGCTGCCGGCGGTGGTACTGATCTACGTGCACGATCACGACTTGTGGCGCGACGAGCCGATCACCGTCATTGGCGCGGCGTTTGCGCTTCCCCTGTTGCTCGGTGTCGGTGTGGGGCTGCTCCAAGATCACTTCTACCTGCCTGTGCTGCTGAACGCGTGGCGTCAGCGGCTTCCCACGCCCATCCAGATTCTCGAACTGGGCGTGGTGGTCCCGGTGGTGGCTTTTGTTGCGGTCTTGATCGCGCCCACGCTGATCACCGCGCGCCGCGCGTTTCGGCACCCCGTCGATGCCGTCGTGATCTGTGCATTGAGCGGTGCTGCGCTGTCGTTGGGCCTGAGCGTGGTGGTGCAACGAGGCGCATTCGCTCAGCTCGTGCCGAGCGCGGGGAACCCGATGCGCGCGGCGTTCGGCTCGCTGACAATCGATCCGGCTCAAGCGGCGTTCACCGCGCTGACTCTCGGGTTCTTGCAGCCGATCATCTTCGCCACCGCGGCCGCCTTGGCGGTCGTGCCGCTACGCGGCCCCGGCGTCAACCCCGCCCCAGGAGTGGCCAAAGGTGTGCTGCTGCTCGTGCTGTACGAGTTGGCCACGACTCTGCTTGCCCCCGACGCCGCCCGTGGCATCGTGCTGACCGCGCTAGTGGCGCTGGTGCTGGCCGCGGCCGGGCTGCTCGGCACGCGCGAAGCGTTGCACAAGTCCCTGATGGCGGAAGCCCAGGCAGCCCTCGCCGGAGACGTCGCGCTCGACCGTGCTCCCGACACGCATCAGATTTGCGCGCACTGCGGCGCGGCAATCGGCGCCGATGCCGCGTTCTGTCAGGTCTGTGGAACGGCCACCGCCGCACTGGCCCGCCACCCCTATCCGCCAATCACCGCAACGAACCCCGCACCGTCGGCGTAAGAACCACAGCCAACCAGGAGCCACGATGTCACCACCGCCACCGCGCCCGCATATCCCGCAACCACTGCACTACCCGGGCGGTGGGGCGCAGGTCGGGCACCGACTGCGTCCGGGTGTCATTGCCGCGATCATGTGCGTGGTGATCCTCCTCGCCGTGGGCGTGACTTTGGCCATCGTCGTGGCCGGCTGAGTCAATCGACCAAAACCGCCGCAAACCGTGCACAGCGGCCGATGCCGGCGTCGTAGCCGTCGCAGCGGACGCGTCCCGCCCACCTGGTAAGGCCCCATGCTGCGCCGGTACCGTCGAGTCGTGGCACTTCGACGGGAAAGTTCAGTTCGTGGGCGACGGTTGCGGTTTGATGAGGCGCTGATCGAGCGTGCCCTGATGACTGGGGTCGGCTATCAGTTCCTCCTCCACCTCGCTCCGCGCATCGACAAGCTGGTGATCCCCAGAACACAGGGCCGGCTGAGCTCGGCTGGAATCGACAAGGTCGGATTGATCACGACCACCGGCGCCAAATCCGGGCAACGGCGCACCCAGCCGCTGGCATTCTTTGAAGACTCTGGCGGCCTGCTCGCAATCGCGTCCAACTATGGAAAGCCACAACACCCGGCCTGGTCTGCCAACCTGCTGGCACACCCCGAATGTACGGTCGAGTTCAAGGCTGCGCCGCGCCCCTACCAGGCCGAGCTGCTGAGCGGGGACCAACGCGCTTCGGCATGGACCACAGCGGTCGACTTCTACGCCGGCTATGAGAGCTACCGCGCCAGTTGCGCTCCTCGCGAGATCCGGGTCTTTTTCTTGCGTCCGGTCGGGGCCTGAGGGCGCGGCGCGACAGCTCGTGCTGACGCGGATCACCGACACTTCGGCCAGCTGCGCGCGCCCTGGCCCTACGTTGGGCGTTCGTCACCACCTGCGGTTGTCGTCGGTACGAGGCGCGTCCGGGCTTTGTCGAGGAGGGCGCGGGTTGCGGGGCTGATGGGGCTCGAGGATCGCCAGGCCAGGACCAGCCGTACCCGGAGTTCGGGGGCGATCGTCAATAGCTGCATGCCGGCTCGGTTCTGTCCTAGTGATCGGGGCATGATCGCCACTCCTAGGCCGTGCTCGGCGAGCTCGGCGAGAGTTGACGACGTGTTGGCCTCGAATGCAATGCGTGGCGAGACGCCGGCCGCGGCGCAGGCGTTGTCGAGTTGGCGGCGGATGCAGGTGCCGACCGGGAGTGCGATCAACGAGCGGTCGGCCAACGCGGTAAGCGCGATGGTTGATGCCGCGGCCAGGTCGTCGGCGTGGCGGACGGCGGCGACGATCGTCTCGTCGGCGACCACTGTCGTCTCTAGACCAGCGGGCTGTTCGTCGGGGCCGACTGCCGCGATCGCCACGTCCAGCAGCCCAGCCTGCACGTTCTCAATGAGAACGTCGGAAGTGTTTGTGGTGTAGCTGATCTCGACCGCCGGGTGATCGGCGTTGAAGTCGGCAAGCAGTCCGGGGATGTCGAACTCAAGCGGGGTCACGGTGCCGATGCTGACCTTGCCGCGCACCAATTGAGTGAGGTCGTCGACTGCAGTTTGGATGTTGGCGACGGCGGTGAGCGCCGCAGTCGCGTGGGGCAGCACTGCCCGGCCGGCCGTGGTCAGCCGGACCTTTCGCCGCGACCGATCTAGGAGGGGCTGGCCGAGTTCGCTTTCCAGGCGCCGGATTTGCGCGCTGACGGCGGGCTGGGCCACGTGGACCCGGTGTGCCGCCCGAGTGAAATTGGCCTCTTCGGCTACGGCCACGAAGTATTCGAGCTGCCGGATTTCCATATCAATTGATTATAGTTCCCATACCAAACATGTATTGGACTTATGGCTGGACCATCGGCACGTTGGAAGCCGACGGACGGAAGGGCATCGCTGGAGACGATGTCCTCCTCACAGCGCAACACCCTGTGACGACGCGCTAAGCCGCATCCTCGGCGAGCTTGAACCCCGAGCTGCATAGCCCACACCCCCGCAGCGAGCTGACCACCCCGAATGCCGGAACGGCACGGGCCGGTGTGCCGTGCCGTCCGCTGAAGCCCCATACGACTCCACCGACAAATCCGCGCCACGCTACGAGAAGGGAACACACATGGACATCGACTATGCGCTGGCCTTTGACTTCCTCGATGATGACGGCCGGCCCTACCAGCTACGCTTCCGCCGCGACACCCAGTTGCCAGACGCCGGCCAACTGATCGCGGTGATCGCCAAAAGCCGGCCTGACAATGGCCGTACGGTGGCCATCAGCCGCCCTGGAGTGACGTTCCACGATGTGATGGCCGCCCTTGAGGGCTGGCCCACCTGGGCGCGCCTCAGCCACAACACAGTCCACCTTCCAGCGATCCGCCGGCGCATCGACGACGCTGGCCTCGGGCTGACCACGACGACCGAACCGGCCGATTCGGTTCCTTGGGGCGCCACAGACGATTCAAGACGCTGACCCTGCGGCTTGGCCACGGCTGACGGCACTTCAATCAGGCTGATGCGCTTCGACACAACCACGTGGGGAGTGTGAGCTAGCTCTCCGCTCACCGAGCATGTACGTGAACGGCAGGGGCACTGTCTGCGTTGCCGAATCGACAACCAGGACAAGCGGTGTAGGTGACTGCCGTGCTCCCGGTCTGGTGCTGCCGAGCCATCGAGGCGAGCGTGTGGCTGTCTAGGACTGCCACAGCGCATTCGGCAATTCGTGCGACGCTGCGGGGATCTTAGGACTTGTGCCGCCCTGGCTACCGCACACCACGGCGTCGTTGGTGCCCAGCCCGGGCGCTAGTGTCAAGGGTTGTGCAGATGCTTCTGGGCCCCGCGAGAGCGGCCCTGACGTTTGATCGCTACGGGCACTTGCTCAGTGATGACTTGGCTGTCGTCGCGAGCGCCTTCGGCAACGCGGTCGTCAGCACCGCGGTAGGTGGCGGCCGAGTCCACGGGATGGGAGACAATATCCGCAGCTAGCTAGTCACGGGGCGGTAGCTCAGTTGGTTAGAGCCGCGGACTCATAATCCGTTGGTCGTCGGTTCGAGTCCGACTCGCCCCACAAGCATAATCACAGTTTCAGGCGCTATTGCGCGGTTGTTTGGCCGCTTCAAGCACCCCGAAAACAGCCTCGCGTCAGGGGCGCGTTAGCAGCGGGGTCACCTAGACCGGCAGGCGGGTCCACCAGCAACCCTTGCAGGCTGACCATGGCGAAGTGCCCACGGCTGTCAACGCATGAGGACTTGACGCCAGGGTTAGCCGCTGACTCAAAGCGTGTCGAAGAATTCATCATCTTGCAGCCCGGTGCCTTCATATGATGACGCGATGGCGATTAGCGACATCCGGCGTGAGGATGTGCTCGGCGCGATTGCTCTACTGGACGATCCGGTCGACGGTCCGGAGATTCGCAAGCAACTTCACTTCGGGCGGGCTCTCGCCTATCGACTTGTCCACAGTGGCAGGTTTTATGACTCGAAGACGGTCGTCGGAATAGCGCACGGTCTCGGTGCGGGTCGCAAGTACCTCACCAGCCAAGACTTCAGCGGTGGCTTCGAGAGTGTCGTCACACTTCTCAAGCGACGGGGGTTTTTTGTCGACAGCGGAGTGCTACATGACATCAGTCAACTGCGTGTCGATCGAACCCATGGCAGGCCAGCGCCGTACCAGTACGTCGTGCTCCTATGGGCTATTGCCCGAGCGCGGGCCGGGCTGCCGCGAATGGTTCCGTTTCAAGATGTCCGTGACGAGTTAGCGGACATCCTGGCGCCGTTCGCGGTCGCGCAGACCGGTCCTGACCCGGTGATGCCTTGGATCGCGCTAGATGGATCGTTGCTGTGGGAGTTAGAGAAGCCCGCGGGTGCGCAGCCAGTCAGCGAATCGCACGTGAAGTCGCTGAACCTCGCCGCTGGTCTATCAAAGTCGGTGTACGACCGCATATCAGACGAAGACACCTGGCCAGAGAGGGCGAGGAAAGCCTTCGTGGCGGCCGCGGTCGACGTTGTCGCGAACTTGACAGGGAGCGAACCGGGGTTTCTGCCGCTACTGCAGCAACTCGGTTTGGCTGATCTGGGGTCAACCACAGATGTCGGTAGGTCCCCGGAAGTCGCGGACGCAATCGCTGCAGTCGAGTCGGTGAGTAATCCGCGACGCATGTTCGGTACACGCCTCACCGCTGCGCAGAAAACTGCGATCGAAGAGCGGGCTGTACAGGTCACGCGTGACTGCCTCGAGGACGAATTCGGTTATTCAACTAAGGATGTCGGCAACACCGAGTCCTACGACGTGCACGCGACCAAAGGCCAAGAGTTTGTCAAAGTCGAGGTGAAGGGCACCACCACCGACGGCGCAGAGGTAGTCCTGACCAGCAACGAGGTCGATCTCCACCGGGCCGAACACCCGAACAACGCCTTGGCGGTTGTCCGCAACATCACTCTCGATCGCAGCGGAGACCAACCTGCAGCCACCGGTGGAGAATTGGTTTTAAGCATGCCTTGGGAGGTTGATAAGGGCGAACTAACACCGATCGTCTACAAATACCGCACCGGCTTTTAACCGGCGCTCAACCGCCCGAGGTCGGTCGACTGAATCCCCCGGCGCGTCCGGTCACTTTGCTTCTGAGCTCCCGACCGGGTGGCTGGGCTGGGTTTGATGGTAGTAGGCGTTCTCTAGGTCTGCTGGCGCAACGTCTCCGCAGTACTCGTAGAGCCGTCGGTGGTTGAACCAGTCGACCCATTCTGCGGTGGCGTAACATGCTGAAAGAAGTTCCCACGTCAGGGAGCATATTGAGCGGGATGGCCAGGACCAGTTCGCGTTCCTTTGGATCACAGCAACGCTGAACGCATAGCGGGACAAGGTGACGGCCGTGGCTGCCACTCGCAATGCGTGTGGGGTGCTTCTAGCAGGATCTACTGGTCTAGTGCTTGTAGCGACTCACCCGTCAGAATCGTTGGTTTCGACGTGCCGGTGACCGACTGCTCCGAATGCTGCAGCTCCCAGTCGTCACCCGCTATCAACTTCTTGCGCTGCCCGTCGCATGATGGGCCAGCGACCAGGAGCGGCTCCGCCGCCTCATTGGCTGCCTTCAGGCATCTTTGCCCCTGCACTGCGTCATGCGTGAAACGATGACACGGCCAAACGCCACGCAGCAACCAATTAGGTGGAGCTGAAGCTAAAGAAGTGGTCACAGGGGTATGCGTAGGAGCCTAATGGGAATGGATCGGCGGGGCTTCCATCGGTAAGGGTTCGGTTGGGAGAGGCTGGTCTGAGAGCCACCGGCCGGTGAGCACTTCTGCAGCCTGAAGCGAGTGTGGACTTCTACGACTAGATCGTGCCCCGGTCGGATGGTGGGGTTGCCCGTAGCGCTGATGGGATGTCGTGCCGGTGTGGAGCACTGATCCATTAGGTTGCCGCCCGGGCGCCCTCGGCTCATCTCACAACCGGAAATCGGAGGAGGACATCGGGTGATTTTCATCGGAGACGACTGGGCCGAAGACCATCACGACGTGCATGTGATGGACCAGGCCGGTACGCGGTTGGCGTCACGGCGGCTCTCTGAAGGCTTGACCGGCGTTCGCCAGCTCCACGAGCTGATCGCGGCGCACGCCGAGGAGCCGGGTCAGGTGGTGATCGGCATCGAAACCGACCGGGGCTTGTGGGTGGGCGCCCTGGCGGCGGCCGGCTATCAGGTGTTTGCGATCAATCCCCTGGCGGTGGCCCGCTACCGCGATCGCCACCACGTCTCGGGAGCCAAATCCGATGCCAGCGATGCCAAACTGCTGGCTGACTTGGTGCGCACTGATCGACACAACCATCGCTCGCTCGCCGGCGACAGCTCCACCGCTGAAGCCATCAAAGTTCTGGCCCGCGCACATCAGAACCTGATTTGGGCACGCACCCGCCACACCAACGCGCTGCGCAGCACGTTGCGGGAGTACTACCCGAGCGCACTGGCGGCTTTCGAGGACCTCGCCCACGGCGACACCCTGGAGGTGCTCAGGCGCGCCCCTACCCCAGAACAGGCCACCCGGCTGAGCCTGCCAGCGATCCAGTCTGCGCTCAAACGCGGCGGGCGCCAGCGCTATATCGCCGCCCGCGCCCGCGAAATCCTCGCCGCGCTGCGCACCGAGCAGCTATCGGCACCCGCAGCGGTCAGCGCCGCGTTCGCGGCCAGCACCCGCGCCGCGGTCAGCATCATCGCAGAGCTCAACCGCCAGATTAACGAGCTCGAGGCCAGCCTCGCCGACCATTTTGAGACACACCCGGACGCCGACATCTACCTCTCCCTGCCAGGACTCGGTGCTGTACTCGGCGCCCGGGTGCTCGGTGAGTTCGGGGACGACCCGAATCGCTACACCGATGCCAAGTCTCGCAAAAACTACGCCGGAACCTCACCTTTGACTGTTGCGTCGGGCAAGAAACGCGCCGTGCTGGCCCGCCACGCACGCAACCGCCGTCTCAACGACGCCATCGACCAATGGGCCTTCTGCGCCCTGGTGGCCAGCCCCGGCGCCCGCGCGTTCTACGACCAACACCGCGGCGCCGGCGACACCCACCACCAAGCCTTACGCGCCCTAGCCAACCGTCTCGTCGCCATCCTGCACGGCTGCCTACGACACCACACCCGATACGACGAACACACCGCCTGGGCACACCGCACCCCAACTGCCGCTTGACACCTTAAAACCCTGGGATGTCTAGTCGCGTCGCAAGCCGACGGGGTGGCGGCACTCGGCGCGCTAGCTTCGCCCCCACGGGAACGAACCTGTTTGGCTCGATGGCAGTCGAGGTTGCTCGATGTGAAGATGGCTACCGGCTAGACTTCCTTAGTTGTTCTGAGTGGAAGAGGGCGAATTGGTCGCGAAGATAGCTTTGTTCAACAACAAGGGTGGCGTCAGCAAGACGACAACGTGCTTCAACCTTGGTTGGATGCTCGCTTCGCGTGGTTCCAAAGTGATCCTGGTCGACGCTGATCCGCAGTGCAACTTGACCGGAATGGTTCTAGATCTGAGCGGTGAGGATGCGCTTGACGAATTCTACAAGAACAACCCTGGTCGTAATCTGAAAGAGGCTTTGGAGCCAGCATTTAAATCTCGGCCGGTCCCGCTCGAGCCCGTTGAGTGCGTTTCGGTCTCAGGCCTGGATAATTTGTACCTAATCCCCGGGCACATCTCCCTGGCTGAAGATGAAACCTCTCTAGGTATTTCGCAACAACTATCCGAATCATTGTTGGGGCTTCGAAACCTGCCTGGAAGTTTCGCCCATCTGTTTGATATTACCGCCGAAAAATATGATGCCGATTATGTTCTCATTGACTTAAGCCCTGGTCTGGGGGCAATTAATCAAAATCTTGTTTCGATTGCTGACTATTTCTTTGTTCCCTGCAGTCCAGACGTGTTCTCGGTAATGGCCATCGACTCGCTTTCTCGAGTGATTCCGCTGTGGGTACGTTGGGCGAAGCGCGCCGCGAACCTCGAAGCGTTAAAGGATGCAGACTATCCGTTCCCTGCGCCGAATCTAAAGTTCCTTGGCGTTTTGGTTCAGCGATTCAGGATCAAAAGCAAAAAGCCCACCCAGGCCTTTCAGAGGTATTTCGACAAACTGAATGAAGTCGTTAAAGACTCTCTTGTTCCAGTGTTGACCTCTGAGTCCATTATGCTTGATACAGCTAAGTATGCGGAAGCGGGTCTCGATGATCACTACCAGCTGGCGCAAATTCAGGACTTCAATACTCTGATTGCAATATCGCAAGAAGTTCGCAAACCTGTATTCGCCCTTTCGCAAGCGGACCTCGGTAGCGTAGGGGTGGTTTGGGATGCGCAGAAGGAGAATATTGACCGGTTCAACGGAGAGTTTGATGAGCTCGCTGAGCGCATCGAGAAGTTGACGTCCTAAAGGCCGCGCAGATGCCGGCGAAAAGACATGCGCAGTTCCAAGCGAATATCACTCGTTGTCGAGAGCTTGTTGGTTTGGGTCAAGCGATCGCGGACATTACGGTCGGAACTGTCGATGCAACTGATATGTACAGGGCAGCGCTTGTTCAATGTGTCGCGGCGTTAGACTCCTACGTACATGACGTTGTGCTTGACTTTGCAGTCGACATCGTAAAGGGCTCGCGTCCGCCTGGTAGCGCAAGTCGTGTGGGTCTGCATGTATCTGCCGTTGGCGAGTTGACGTGCGCACCGACATCAGTGGATCTTGAGCTCAGAGCGCGAGCGGCAATTAACGAGCGGCTGAGTCAGGAGACATTTCAGAAGCCGGATGATGTAGCCAAGGCTTTTGCGATGGTTGGTGTCGCCGGTCTGTGGGTGGGAGCATTTGGAAATGCGGCAAACAACACGAAGACGGAAGTGAATCTGATCGTGAGACGGCGGAACGGAATTGTGCACCGCTGCGATGTTGACCCCGCCGGAGTGGGGGCGCTATACCCGCTGAGCCATAGCGATGCCTTGGATGCAATAGCGACGATAGAGCGCGTCGTGACAGGCATCGACTCCTACGTGTAGGCGCGGGAACCGCACTCGCAATGGGAAGCAAGCACCAACGTGATCAGCCAATGGATCTAGAGTTGCTGCCTCTCCGCCGCGGCTGTTGACAACCACCTCGACAGCCCGTTGTGCCAGCAGAGTTTCGTAGCGCACTGGCTTGCTGCGATGCGCTAACTCCTCCGATTGGGCTGCAAATTCCAATCGGAGGAATTGGGAGACAGGGGATTACAGCGGAGATTGGACCTCTGGCGGAATCTTTCTGGTTTGCTACAGCGCCCGACCAAGGTTCTCATAACCCGTTGGTCGCGGGTTTGAGCCCCGCCCGCCCCACTGAGAAACACCTGGCGATAGCCTTACGAGGCTGTTCGGATCGGCTCTTGAGTCCGTTCGTCGCGACGTCGTCGCGGCGCGCGGCGGGATCGCGCCGGGGCGGACGGCGCGCTAGTTAACTCGGTACTTGGGCCGCGTGTCTGAGGGGCGTGCGATGCATAGACGTGACACGTCGGTAGGTGTCGGTGGCGGCTGAGATGATGGACGCATGTCACCGGTAGACAACGTGTGGGTCGACGGAAGCGTGCACGGCCTTGCCTACGCATTCGCCGGGGTGGAGGGCTACCTGTGCGAGAACGGCAGCAACTGGAGTAAGCGGGCACTGCTGTTGCCTCACATGTCGGCGCGCACGGAGGGCTACCACCAGAACTTCAGCGCCAACAACAACGTCGCCAGCGCACGCGGTAAGCCCCCTGAGCGGGGCGGCCCCGTGCTGGCCGTCGACCCGCCGTTGAAGCTTCTGGAACTCGGCGTACGGCTGGCTGACCGGCAACTGTTCGGCGTGGCGACGGTTCACCCGCACGAGGTGATCGGGTGGGCAGCGGCGACGAAAGCTCTTGACCTCGCGACCAGCGAACGTCACCCAGGCGTGCCGCCCGAGATCCAAGAGGCACTGCAAGACCTGCATGACGCCGGGTACAACGGCTATGCGCGACAACGCGAAAGGTTTTTTGCCGCCAAGTACTTTCCACCCATAGACATCCTGATGGACGCCGGCTATGACGTCGACTTTGTCAAGAGTTACCTTGTCGCGCTTGGGAAGTCGTCGGACAGTGTTGAGCGCATCGACAAGCTATACGTTCCGCCGTCGCAGCGGCCGCGCGCTTTGCGCTGACCCAAGTCCTGGGCGCGCTCCTCGCAATGTGGGAACGCAAACCGGTGTCGGCTGGGACGATGGTGTAATACAACGCATGCCGCTCGGCGATTACCAGCCGTTCATCAAGTGGTCGGGCCGACCGCGTACATGGGGCGCAGACAGCGATGCGCGAGCGTGGCTCGGGGGCGAGTCGTTGACGGCCTGTGCACCGTGCTGGATGAGCACTTGGCCACGACTGGCGGTGGCTCAGCCGCCATCGGCTGCGTGCCCTGGCTGGCGAGTAAGGCCGTAATCGACCGGCTTGCGGAGCTGAACTCGCTTTGTGTCGTGATCGACAACGGAACGAAAAACCGAAGGGCCGTGACTCGCCTCATGGGTGACGACGGCGGATTCCCGCGGGGATTTCCCAATTCAGCTATCGCGGGGCTGGCGGGCATAATTCCCGCGAAGGACGGCAAGGCGGTAGTGGTCGGCCCATGCACCCCGAGGGAAGTCGTGGAGCACGTCATCGAGTCGTGGCGGATTCTGGGGTGGAGGGACGGCGAACACAACAATCCGGTCCTGCATGCGAAGATGTTGGTAATAGGTCGAGTCGAATTCATGAACTACGAAACGGAATACGGAATCGTAGATGACGGTCCCAGATTTCGACCTATGGCGGTGCGGTGGGGTTCGGCAAACTGGACTGAAGGGTCGCGCAACCATCTGGAAGTAGGGTGCGTCTCCCGCGATGCCCAACTATTAGATGCAGCGACGCATTTCGTGGCCGACGTGATCGCTTTCTCGGAACCGCTAGCCTCCGAATGCGCCGGTCCCGGGCCGAACATAGTCACTTATGAGGTTGACGATGCTGCGATGTGAGAAGCATCGGAAATCCAGCGGCTAGCTCACGAAGAGTGGGAAGCGGAGCAGCGTGAAGACGAGGACGACGACGAGCAATAGCCCGTGATGCAACAGCCGGCGCGCCTCTCAGGGCATTGCCATTGACCGCTGGGACGCGCTCGTCAGCTGACGCGCACGCCGGGGTGCCCTGCGGCGGGCCTTCTGGCTGGGGTTGGTTGGCTTCTACCCGCACGCTCAGGTCAGGGCTTGTGGTCAGCTCCACCGGCGGGCACTTGGTGCGGTGCCTGCCGCCCGTGCTGGGGGGCGTTCTGTGAGCCGGGCGCACCAAATCTAGGGCCCCCAGCTGAACTTACTCGGGCCGTCGAGCGTTTTGTGCTCCCAGAAGCCAAGTAGCCGTCGGGGTTTGGGCGTGAATGCGCACATTTTGCCCTGCCTTCCTCTATGTTTGGATTGTTGGCGGGGTGTAGGTAGGTTTCGTGTTTACCTGCATGACGATCGCCACACCCGGAGGCAAGAACCGGTGGGGCAACCAACGTGGTGAGCCTGTCCAATAACCGCCGTCACGCTGCGACAGGTTAGGCCGGCCGCCGGTCTTGGTGTGGGATTGATGACGTTTGTGGCCGCTCTCTTGGAGGCTGTAGTCCACTAGTCGGTCCGCAACCCACGGATCGCTCAAGACCCCGAGCGTCGGGGAGTTGTGTTTGCCCCAAACACAGCCCGAGCCATTCTCGCGGCGATGGTGATAGGTGGATACGGCATTCAGCGCCTCAATGGCGCGTTCGCGCGAGTTGAGGGCGCGCTGCGCTTCCGCCTTTGGCACGGCGGCGTCATCGTGTGCGTTGTAGGCCGCGTTGATGGCGACCTCCATACGGCGGCGTTACTCGGCTGCATGGTCCTTTGCCGTTTCGAGTGGCTTGCCCCAGTGCTCGATGCACGTACTACAAAGCGTCGGCGCGGTGTATGCCTCCCAGATGGATGCTCCGAGCGTGTTCAGGTGCTCCTGCTCGCAGCACCCGCACTCGAAGGTTTCCATCGCGAATATCCCTTTACGGCTGCACCTTGCCGGTCTCGAACCAGCCGACCAGAGTCACCGCTAGCAGGACCGCCGATTCGGCTTCATCTTGAGTGACGTCGTCGGGAAGGGATGATTCTGGCAGACCGTCGTGTCGGTCGTGCTGGCCCCACCAAAGCTGCTTCAGGTTGTATAGCAGCACGTCATGTGACGTAACACCATTCGGTTCTTCGCGCAAATGGGGAAGTCGGAATTGACCACCTTGCAGCATGCGACCGATGACCTTGCCCATAGACGGATCGGGGTCTTTGGGTATCACGACGGGGGCGCTGGCGGCCTCAACGGCCTTAACCGCGAGCCGGTACGCCTGCGAAGGATTTGGGTTGATACCGAAGGCAGCTTCCCAGGCCTCAGCTAGGCGCTTTCCGCCCTTACCGCGTTGGACGATCGCCGCGGTCGCATCGGTGACGCCAGCCGGGAGTCGCTTTACGAGACCAGATTTGCCGGCGCGCGTGCTGACTCGCCAGCCTGAACCTGCTTCAACGAGTATTTGTTCGAGAATGTCGAGATAGGCATGACGTACGGGCAGGTCTGACATCAGGAAATCAACAAACGCCAGAAGGGCAGCAGGGCCAAGTTGGTCATACCTTTCCCGCAACGCGCCTGGGCCGCTGTTTACGTTGTGATCCTCCAGATGCGGCAGCGTCACGTGAAGCACGCGCTCGGCCTGCCGTATGCGCGGGGCGTCGAACGATCCTTCTCCGCCGTAGCTATTCCGGCGGAGAAGGATGCCCGCGATCCACTTCCAGAGTGACTCTTGAAACCAATCGGGTATCTCGGTCCACGGCGCGGTAAATGTCACGGCCTCGTCGCCCTCAATGCCAAGGGGCAGCCAGTGCTCGTCGGTAGGCGTCATCGTGCTGTGCTTTCTCGGTGGAGCCACAAGGCACCGTCCGTATGTTCGAATAATTGGTCTCCATGCTAAGTGTGGGGGCCGACTCAAATGGGGCATGACACCCGGACCGCATCCCAAATACGCGGTCAGGTTCTGCTTTAATAGCTTGCTTAATGTGGCATGCGGGACCCGTGGTCCGGTTGGTGCTGTTGGGGCCTGGCAGCCGTACCCCTCCTGGATCGGCGCGCAACAGGGCGCGCTGAGCCTGCCGGACGATGAGTTCCGGCGGGTTGGAGATGATAACGATGGCCACCATCAAGAAGACGGTGAAGGTCCTGCCCGGCCAGACCAAGAAGGTAAGACTGGCGATGTGGGGTGGACGATCAAGCGCGGGCGGTAATCCTGCGTTTGACAGGGCAGCCCCGGTTCCCTTGGGACCCGGGGCTGTTTCCTTTGCGGATTTGTTGTTGCTGTGGGGTCGTAGCGTGGGTGAATGCCTGCCCTTGACCCTCGC
Organism: Mycobacterium spongiae; assembly: GCF_018278905.1. NCBI lineage: Bacteria > Bacillati > Actinomycetota > Actinomycetes > Mycobacteriales > Mycobacteriaceae > Mycobacterium > Mycobacterium spongiae. Next base: position 3,593,629 of record NZ_CP046600.1, on the reverse strand, counting down.
GACCGTGTGCAGCGGTTCGTCCTGCGTGCCCGCAAGATGATGGCGCACTCCCTAGATGAGGGAGTTGAGCGTGGCTGAGCAGCGGTATCAGGCCGTGATGTCGGTGATTGCCGATGGTTTGTCGATTTCGCAGGTCGCCGAGAAGTCTGGGGTGTTGCGCCAGGCGCTGCACACTCGGTTGGCGCGGTACGAGGCAGAGGGCCTAGATGGGTTGGTGGATCGGTCGCATCGACCAGTGTCGTGTCCTCATCAGATGCCGGTGCAGGTCGAGGCCGAGCTGTTGGAGTTGCGTCGGTCGCGCCCGTATTGGGGGCCGGGCGGTTGGTGTTCGAACTATCCACACGCAATGTGGCACCGTTGCTGTCGGAATCGGCGGCCTAGCGGGCACACCCGGCACTGGCAAACCCCACCTCAGTCTGGGCTTGGCGCGAGCAGCCGCCCATTCCGGCTACCGGACCTATTTCGCCGCCGCGGCCGATCTGGCCGCCCGCGCCACCGCGCCGCGATCGAAGGACGCTGGGCCTCCACCACGCGGTTCTACGCCGGACCCACCGCCCTGGTCATCGCTAACTGGGGTATCTGCCGTTGCCGGCCGAGGTGGCCTCAGCACTGTTTCCGGTTGTCTACCAACGATATTTGAAGACTTCAGTCGTCATCACCACCAACTTAGGCGTCGGAGCACGGGGAGGAATCCTCGGCGACGCCGCTGTAGCCGCAGACATGCCCGACCGACCCCTGCACCGCCCGATGGTCATCAGCCTCGACGGCGGGTCCTGCTACCTACGTGACCGCCCCCGCCGCCGAAACCCCGCGCCACCAGCAGCACCCTTAGACACATACACTGACCCCCGCTCACCGGTGGGGAATTTCAACGAGCACGCCTGGGGAATTTCGTTGAGCGCCATCAACAACGGCGGGGAAGCTTCTGCATCGTCACCAAGTGCCGCGGGACTGGCTCGCCCGCCGTCGCACGACCGACATGGCCGTGCCGAACACCGCCCATCCGAGCGCGAAACCGCCGGCCACCAGCCACAGCAGCAGCCGCTCGGAATCCGCGTGCCACAGCGGAATCATCAGCAGCCCGGCGGCCACAAAAGAGACGTTGTAGAGCACGTCGTAGACCGCGAATATCCGACCGCGCACCGCGTCCGGGGCGTTCCCACCGACCAGCGCGTCGACCGAGATCTTCAAGACTTGGAATGCGAAGGCGACCACGCCGACGCAGGCGACCAGCACGGCCACCGAGCCGATTAGTCCGCCGATGAATGCCGCGGCGGCGGCAGGCAAGAATGAGAGGGGCACGAGCGCTGTCGCCGAGTAGCGACGCGCCAACGGCGGCGCGAGCGCACTCCCGGCGAATGCGGCGAATCCCGTTGCCGCCAGAGCGACCCCGTAGCCGGAGATTTCCAGCTGGTAGCGGGAGTCGGCCATGAGCACCAAGACAACGAAGCCGGCGCCCAGAAGCACTCGATGGCCCGCGACAGCAAGCAGCGGCCAACGGATCTCCGCGGTGCTCGCCGCCACCCGCAACCCGTCGGCGAGCTCCTTGGCGACGCGGCGCACCTGGGAGAGCACCTCGCCCCGTTGCTTGCTGCCCACGTACGGGAGCCGGGTGAACACCAGCGCCGCGCCGAGGTAAAGGACTGTGGCGATGGCGAATCCGGCCGCCGTGGACCGTCCGACGATCAGCGAACCGCCGACCGCACCCAGAAACTGTGAACTTAGTCCCAACACCGACGAAACGGCGTTGCCGGTGACCAGATCGGCGCGGGGCACCGTTCGGGGCAGCGCGGCGCCTTTGGCGGCCATGACGAACCGCGATGACGAAAGCAAGATGAGGACCCCGATGTAGGCCGCGATCGTCGATTGGGCTATCACGGTGAGGATGGCCAGCATGGTCAGCGAGGCCCGCACAGCCGAGACGACCACCAGCGTGCGGCGGCGATCCAAGCGGTCGATCAAGATGCCCGCGAACGGCCCGACCAAACTGAACGGCAGCAAGGTCACCGCCAGCACCGCGGCGATTCGCGCCGGAGTTGCGCCCTGGGCCACGTCGAACAACACGAACTGCGCGAACGTGATCTGAGCGAGTCCGTCGGCGAGCTGCCCGAGGCATTGGCCCCCGACCAGCGGCCCCAACGGCCCTCGCAGCAGCTTGCGAGCCCCGCGCCAGCCGCGGCCACCGGCCACAGTCTGCTGCCCGGCTGCAGGTGCAGCGAGCGTGGGTAGGGTAGCGGGGTTCACAGCGCGTCTCCCGCTGTTCTACGAGGCAGCAACAACTGGCCAGATTCGTTGCCAGTGCCAATCCCCAAGGTAAGCCACGAGTCATACGATTCGCCGCCATCGTCACAGGAAAGCGGGACCACTCCCCGCTGCGGCATATCGGTCGCTGCCGGCTGCGCCAACGCGGCTCCAGCACCGACATCGCTACGGCCGGCTAAAGCCACGCTGACGGTGACGGCCTTACCTGTGTTGACGGGTTGTTTCACGATGCGCTCATTCCATCTCGCCAAACCGCGACCGGGTATCGCGTCCGACGTTCAGGTTGCTTGGCTTATGTGATTCCTAGAGGAGACGATCGTGAGGCGGTCCTCATGTTGACCGGACCCGGTGAATTGGACTACGAGGTGCGGTCAGGACGAAATCCGCGGAATTCGGATCTGATCTCGTGTTCCTCGCGTGAAGGAGATTCGGCTCAGACGGGGAGGTCGTCCCGGGTCTCGTAGAAATCTGAGGTGACGAACCGCCCCGGCATGTGAGCTGGCCGTGTGGATGGTCGCGGAGATCAGCGAGGCGGTTGGTGTTCGAACTGTCGTAGCGCAAGGTGGCACCGTTGTCTTCCGGATCGGCGGTGTGTCGCGCTGTGGTGCGGATGGGTGGTGTCTAGGCGGCCGGTCCGCCGTCACCGCCCCCGCCGCCGAGGCCACCCATGCCGCCGACCGCGCTGCCACCGAGAATGCCTGTATCGCCGGGGCCGCCGCTGCCCGTACCGCCGTCACCGCCGTCACCGCCGCTACCGCCCTGACTGGTGCCGGCGTTGGCGCCGCCGTCGCCGCCATTGCCGCCCGCCGCGCCGTCGCGGCCAGCCCCAGTGGTGCTGGCGCCCCCGTCGCCGCCGTCCCCGCCGCGACCGCCGACACTGAAGAAGCCGGCGTTGTCGCCGCCATTGCCGCCACCGCTGGCGGCGCCGGCGGCCCCGCCGGCCCCGGTGATGCTGTCGCCGCCATCACCACCGTCACCGCCGTCACCGCCGATGCTGTCGCCGGCGTTGTTGTCGCGGCCATCCGCGGCGAGGCCGCCATTGCCGCCGTCACCGCCGTCACCGCCAATGCTGTCGCCGCCGTCACCGCCAGAACCGCCGCTACCGCCCTGGCTACCGCCGGCGCTGCCGCCGGCGCTGACGCCGGCGGTACCGCCGTTGCCGCCCGCCCCGCCGTTGCCCCCGGTACCGGTGGTGCCGGAGCCGCCGTCACCGCCGTCCCCGCCAGGAGCGCCGACACTGAAGTCGCCGGCGTTGTCGCCGCCGTTGCCGCCGATGCCGCCGCGACCGCCGATGCCGCCGTCACCGCTGAGTGTGCCCCCGTCGCCGCCGTTGCCGCCGTGACCGCCGCGACTGCCGATACTGCTGAAGGGGGTGTTGTCCGGGCCGTGAGCGCCGGCGCCGCCGATACCGCCGGCCCCACCGTCGCCGACGACGCCGCCGTTACCGCCGTTGCCGCCATCACCGCCGTTGATGGCGTTGACGAGGCTATCGGCGCCGTGGCCGCCGTTGCCGCCGTTACCGCCGGAAGTGGGAGTCTGCCCAGCTGGGCCGTCGGCACCGACAACGGCAGCGCCGGTCCCGCCGATGCCGCCAGCCCCGGGGTCGCCACCGTCGCCGCCGTCGCCGCCGCGACCACCGTTGACGACGATATTGCCATCGGCGCCGCGACCGCCGGTACCGCCGACGCCGCCGGAGCCACCCGCGCCGCCATCACCGAAGAGCAGCCCACCGTTGCCGCCGGCCCCACCGGTCCCTCCGTTGGCGCCGTTAGTGCCAGCTGCTCCCGGCGCCATTCCGTCAGTGCCGGCGGCGCCGGTCGCGCCGGCTCCGCCAGCCCCGCCGTTGCCGATCAGCCCGGCGGCAGTGCCGCCGGTGCCGCCGGTGCCCGCCAGGGCGCCGGTACCGCCGGTGCCGCCGGTGCCGCCATTGCCGTAGAACAACCCACCGCTGCCGCCAACCCCGCCGACCCCACCGAGGGAAGCACCGCCGGCACCGCCGATCCCACCGATCCCGCCATGGCCGAACAACCCCACCGCCGCGCCGCCGGCCCCACCGACCCCGCCCCCGCCGCCGGTGCCCACGCCCCCGAGTCCGCCGACGCCGCCGTTGCCCAGCAGCCAGCCGCCAGCCCCACCGGCACCCCCGGCCAGGCCGGTGACGCCGGAACCGCCGGCCCCGCCACGACCGCCATTGCCGATCAACCCCGCAGCCCCGCCGGCCCCGCCGGTCTGGCCGGGTGCCCCGGATCCGCCGTTGCCGCCGTTGCCGATGAGCAGCCCGCCGGCCCCGCCGTTGGCTCCGGTCCCGGCCGTCCCGCTAGTACCGTCGCCGATCAACGGGCGCCCCAACAACGCCTGCGCAGGCGCGTTGATCGCCCCCAGCACACCTCGTTCAAAAGCCTGCAACGGCGACGCGCTAGCCGCCTCAGCCCCGTCATAGGCGCCCGCGGCGCTCGTGAGGGCCCGCACGAACTGGGCATGAAACGCCGCCGTCTGAGCGCTGAGCGCCTGGTAGGCCTCGCCGTGGACGGAAAACAACGCGGCGATAGCCGCTGACACCTCGTCCTCGGCGGCGGCCACGAGGGCGCTCGTCTGGGCCACCGCCGCCGCATTGGCCGCGCTCAGCGTCGAGCCAACACCCGCCAAGTCCGCCGCCGCTGCACCCATGACTTCGGGCATAGCAATCACGAACGACACAGCACACCTCCCACACGTACGTCCCAGCCGGCCAACGTCCCAGCGAGGTCCTGGCACACGAAGCTGTCGGTAGACCATACACTAGACATCAACTGAATGGTCTATTTAAGGGACAATACGATCACCCGCGGTGACATCACCACCACCGCGCTGGGAATCGAAAAGACCGGACACTGGAGTCGCAAGGCGTTTGTGGCGCAACGATCCGGTGTCTCCGATTGAGGGCTTTACCTCACCGCAGCGGCGTAGGCCAGCGGCCGGCAGCTAGGCGCTGGCGGAGCTGGGGTGGGCCATCGCGTGAATCTCTGTGGTGAAACGACCGGGAATCACGCTGAAGTCCGCCGGGAGCTAGCAGTTGGTGGACCTATTCGCATCCAATTCCGTTACCGTCTCGATCGAGACCGTAGATGTCGCGCCCGACCACAGTTACCGGACCCGAAACGTAGGCCGGACCGTTGCCGCTGCCTCCAGCGCAATCGACATCACTGGCGATCGGGACGCAGGCGCCCGAGTAGTTGGGGTCGCAGGATGAATCCGGCGCTTGCGGTATGGGCGCCGCATAGGGAAGCGATAGGTGCACAGGCGACATATCGCCGGGATCGGCGTTAGCTGCCGGAGCGAAGCTGAGCCCAATGGCGAATCCGATTGACGCCACTATCAATGGCCTCATAGTGGCACATTGTAGCTCAACTATTTGCCGTATTTGCCCGGCCAACGCAATCTCCCGGCTTTGCAGGATTGCACCGCCCGGGGCATTACACGACGCCTGTGGAGTAACGGTTGTCGCCGCTGTATGTGCGTGGTCGTCGGCGGCTCATCGCCCCGCTCAGTCCGCTCGGCGCGGGTGTCTGTGACCGACGCACTTCTCTTGGCGGCTAGCACCAAAATCCGGGCGCGACACACCGGCCAGGTTTGGATGCTGATCGCCTCCGCAAATATAGCGTCGACCGCAATGTCCAACAGGAAGGACAGGGTGGTGAGCAAACACCCAGTCGACGGCATGTCGCGGCGAGAGTTCATGGCGAAGGTCGCGGCCGCAACCAGCGCTGGCGCCATGATGTCGTTGGCCGGTCCGGTGATCGAAAAGGCCTACGGCGCTGGCCCGTGTGGTGGCCACTTGACCGACATCGAGCACTTCGTGTTCATGCTGCAGGAGAACCGGTCGTTTGATCACTACTTCGGTTCGCTCTCGGGCGTTGACGGGTTCGACAGCGGGTCGCCACTTTTTGCCCAGGCCGGTTGGAACCCTGAGACACAGTCGGTTGACCCCGCCGGCGTCACCATCCCGTATCGGTTCGACACCACCCGCGGCCCACTGATTAACGGCGCGTGTGTCAACGATCCCGGCCACCAATGGATCGACATGCACCGGGCATTTAACAATGGCGCCAACGACAATTGGTTGCCCGCGCAGGCCCAAGCGCAAACGTTGCAGGGCAACATCCCGGTGACGATGGGTTTCTACACGCGTCAAGACCAACCGATCCACTATCTGCTAGCCGACACGTTCACCCTGTGCGACGCCTACCACTGTTCGCTGATCGGCGGGACCTCGCCGAATCGGCTGTACTGGATGAGTGCCTGGATCGATCCCGACGGTGTCGACGGTGGTCCACTGCTGATAGACCCCACCATCCAACCGCAGGGCAACTTCACTTGGCGCACCATGCCGGACAACCTCAGCGATGCCGGCATCACGTGGAAGGTGTACCAAAACAAGCTTCTCGGCGCACTCAACAACACAGTCCTCGGCTACAACGGGATGCTTGTTGATTTCCAACAGGCCCAAAATCCGCGCTCCGAGATGGCCCGGCGGGGCATAGCCCCGAGCTATCCCTTTAACTTCGCCGCCGATGTCCTCGCCAACAGGCTGCCCCAGGTTTCCTGGGTACTGCCCGGTTTTCAGGTATCCGAACATCCGTCATTGCCGATAACACCGGCATTCGGCGGCACCGCGATCGTCAACATCCTCCGCATATTGCTGTCCAATCCCGCGGTGTGGGAAAAGACCGCGCTGATCGTCAGCTTTGACGAAAACGGAGGTTTCTTTGACCACGTCATACCGCCTACTGCGCCGCCGGGAACTCCCGGCGAGTTCGTCACGGTGCCCGATATCGACAGCGTCACCGGTTCCGGCGGCATCCGTGGGCCGATTGGTCTGGGCTATCGCGTCCCCTGCTTTATCATTTCGCCATTCAGCCGCGGCCCGCTGTTGGTCAGTGACACTTTCGACCACACCTCGCAGCTGCGGTTGCTCGAGACACGGTTCGGTGTGCCAGTTCCCAACCTGACCGCTTGGCGAAGAGGTGTGACCGGCGATATGACGTCAACCTTCAACTTCGCCGCGCCGCCGAACGCGTCCACACCGTTTCTCAACCACCCGCTATTGAAGGCGGTGCCGCAACAGGTGCAATGCGTCCCCGACACCGCAACAACCCTTGCGAAGCTGACTCCTCCTTATCGGGTGCCGTTCCCGCAGGTAATGCCCACGCAGGAGACCACACCCGTGCGCGGAACTCCCAGCGGTCCGTGCTGAATCCGCAAGCCACCATTAATCACCCGCGCACGAATCGGACCGCGAATCTGGGTCTGGCAGTAGCTCCCAACGACTCATAGCGACTGGACCATCGAAACGGGTCCCGCAGCCGAAGCAGCGTCTCTGGGAGTTCCGCGAGCTGGCCCGTGCGACGATCTCGCCCGTGGCACCTCTCGACTCAGCGCCGACCGACGAACACCCTCCAACCCCGCTCAGCCTGGCCTGCAACGCCGTGCGGCGCGTCAACGCCGACGAACTCGACCCCGCCGAAACGGTTGCCTACGCAAAGGCCTACGCGCTGCATGCCCTCGCCGCGACGATCTCCGAACAGACCGATGAGGTCACCTACGAAGTCGACCGAATAGCCGGCGAACGCGGCCCCACCCGCGAACTGCGCGCCATTGATCTGGCCTTCTGACCCGATAACTGTATGGCGCAGCCCCCGAAGGGATTTCCCCGCAGATTGTGTCGGCTTATTGCTGGGCACACTTTGCGGCGTAGCGGGCAGGTGGTAAGTGGCCGAGCACGGCATGGCGTCGGTGGTGGTTGTAGTTGTGCTTCCAATCGTTGATGAGCATCCGGGCCTGATTCAGTGACCAGAAGCTGTTGGAGTTGAGGCACTCATCGCGTATGCGTGAGTTGAACCATTCGATGTAGCCGTCGCGCCACGGCGCCCCGGGCGGGACGAAGCGCAGACTTGATTGTCCCCGGGACCATTGTGCCATTGCCGCGCTGGCCAATTCGGGACCGTTGTGACAGCGCAACACTTCCGGATGAGTTCCACGGCCGGCTTTGAGCCTTTCGAGCACGGAGACAATGGCTTCGGTGGTGATGCTGTATGCGATCAGTCCTCCGAGGCATTCGCGGGTGTGCTCATCGACGATGGACATGATCCTGATCGGTCGTCCGTCGATGGTGGTCCCGAATTGGAAACCCACTGCCCACACGCGGTTGGGCCTGTCGGCGTGCGTCGCCGCGGGCGCCATCGAGCCGTCTTGGCCATTGCGACGACGGTGTTGCGAGACCCGCAACCCCTCTTCGCGCCAAAGTCGTTGAATCTTCTTGTGATTGACCAACCAGCCTTCAGCAACGGCATCGCGATACGCTGGCCGGAACCCACGTCCTGGATGCTTCTTCGCGTAGCTGCGCAGCCAATCTCGCAACGCCGCATCGGGATCCGGCGTCGTGGCTGCAGGCTGGTATCGCTGAGTAGCGCGGGGCTGCCCGGTAACCCGGCACGCGAACCGCTCACTGACCCCCAGCGCGCACTGGAGATGTTGAACGGCCGCCCGCCGACGTTCCGGGCCTAGAAGTTTCCCTTCGCGATCTCCTTTAGCGCGATCATCTCCAACTCGGCATCGGCGAGCCGACGCGTGAGTCTGGCGTTTTCTCGCTCAAGGTCTTTGAGCCGTTTGGCGTCATCAGCTTTCAAGCCACCAAACTGGTTGCGCCAGCGGTAATACGTCGCCTCCGAGACGCCCAGCTCGCGGCAGACCGCTGCGGTTCCCATGCCTTTGGCCAACAGCCGATCGGCCGTCGCCAATTTGCGCATAATCTGCTCCGGGCTGTGCCGCTTCCGCGTCGTCATGATGTTGTCGAGCCTCCATGCTGACGCGTGGCTGCTGGTCTGCATCGGATCGATGGGGCCTGCGTCTGTGAGTGTGCTGTTGTCGTCAATGAGTGTGTTGTGGTCCACTATGGACACCATCCAATCGAGAAATATTGTTGAGAGCCGGCATCGTGAATGTGCCTGCTAATGGGAGGATTTGGGGGTGTTAGCCATGTCGTCGGTGAGGCCTACACCGCAGCGCGAGCCACCGCGAGCGGCGTTGCCGTCTTCGACATTTGCCCCGGTCTGGCTAGTGGCCACGGTATGGCGGTCTTCGGGGCGGCATGGTGGTGAGAATGGCGCCCAGGTGGCCGGTGTCGGGGCAGTAGGTATGTCGCCAGCACCGTTGTTGGTGGGGCCAGCGGTGGGTGTCGAGGATGTCCGTGGACAGCGCGGAGTGGGTATTCATCGCGTGCCTGTCTGATGCCACTGTTGAGCGGCTCCGGCCCATCGGGCGTGTTGAAAGCGGAGGCCGTCGATGACGGTGTTGAACGCCGCAGCGATGCGCTCGTTGTCACCGGTGGCAAGCAGGTCGAATTGAAGCCCTCGGATTTGCGCAAACAACAGCGTTGCGAAGTTGTCGGCCTCGTGGTGGGGGCACCCGGCCTTAAGGGCGTGGTCGCGAATGATTTCGATCCATCCGGTGACCATGCGATCAAGGAACGCGCGGTACTCGACCGGGTCTTGCACCGCTTGGCCGTAGACCTCGAAGACCAGGCGCGTCCGGCGGTCAGTCTCGGGCTGCGTCGATCGCAGCAACAGCTTCTGCACGATCGACTCGATGTCATCAGCATCGAAGTGATCGGGCACCGCCAACCGCGAGCCAATCGCGCCGAAGATTTCGCCTAGCAGTTCGTCCTTTGTGCCGAAGTGGTGGCGCAGGGTGACATGCGATACGCCCACGGCCGCAGCAAGTGCGCGAAACGACATTCCGTTGATGCCGTTCTCCAACAGATGAGCCATGGCTGCGTCGAGGATTTCGGCGCGCCGGTTCTGGTACCGCAGCCGCCGGCCGTCCACACGCTGGCTGTCGCCATTGCTGGAGTTCATCGCGCTCGCCTTCACTGCCCTAATCCGTCAGGGAAACTAGATCTACCAGTTGGTATATCAAGCTCTGCAAACTATCTCTACCAGATGGTAGATCTACTTGTCAACGGGATCGTCAAACCGGCCACACCCAGGGCTTCAACCAGCTCAATGTGGCCTGTCCTGCTGCCCACGGGCCCGAGATTCAACGCATGATCGCTGGGTCGCGCACCGACCATCTCGGTCCATCTGAGGTCAAGGGAATCGGGTCGGACACCGTTGCCCCACCCCCCGTGCCGCCCCGATCGCGGCCAGCGATCGCGACCGCCGCGACCCCGAGGCCCATCGACGAACGGCCGGGCAAGATACACACTGGCGGTCAACAGGCGGGGCTACGACGCGCTCGGGCGTGTAGTCATGGGATCCGACGCGGCAGGGGAGAGAAGGCCAAGCCGGACGCCATTGGCGGCGTGCGGGGCTACCTGTCCTACGAGGTTTCCCAGTTTGCTCATCGGTCGCGCCATTGCTAGGACGCGAATGCGCGGCGCCGCAGCGAGCAAACTGCGGGTCCACCATCGAGATTGCGGCTCCGCCGCCCCTTCTGGGGACGATTACCTGCCCGCTCGTGCGTGTTCTGCCTTTGTCGACCGCGACCCGTTGATCGTTAGTACCGTTGCTGCCCTGACGAACTGGAGGTTCACCCCCGCGCCGGAGCAGTTGGCACGTGAAATCGGTGCAGTGTTCAATGGCCACGACCTCGAACTTCGCTGCGGGCGCCATTCGGCCGAGCTGGCAAATCTTGAAACGCCGGGATGTAATCGTCAGATCAGATCCCTATCAACGACAACCCGGCTCTAATAGCGGCTGGACTCACTATTGGGGATCAGCCCGCGAAGCGCCCGATCTGCGCGGCGCCGCCGACATAGCATCCCAGGCGAGATCCCCGATTTCCGCCTCCGTCCCAGTCGCCTCGCGGTCGACGCGCGGCGTCGAAAGGAGCTCGAGCGTGCCAAATTTCGCGATGCTGCCACCGGAGATCAATTCATTGCTGATGTTCACGGGTGCGGGATCGGCACCCATGCTGGACGCGGCCACGGCCTGGGATGGGCTAGCCGCAGAGGTGGGGACCGCGGCGTCGTCGTTTTCATCGGTGACATCGGAGTTGGCGGGTCAGGCGTGGCAGGGTGCGGCCTCGGCGGCGATGTTGGCCGCGGCCGCGCCCTATGCGCAGTATCTGGCCACCGCCGCGGCCAAGGCCGTGGAGGCGGCCGGGCAGGCGCGTGCGGCGGTGAGTGTGTTTGAGGCTGCGCGTGCGGCGACGATTGATCCGTTGGCGGTGGTGGCGAATCGGAACTCGTTGGTGCAGTTGGTGGTGTCGAACGTCTTTGGGCAGAACGCGCCGGCGATCGCCGCGGTTGAGGGCATTTATGAGGAGATGTGGGCGGCCGACGTGGCGGCCATGGCCGGGTATCACGCCGGGGCGTCGGCGGCGGTGGCTTCGCTTCCCGGGTTGGCTTTGCCGCCGGGTTTGCAGCAGTTCTTGGCGGGCCTGCCGAATCTGGGTAACGGGAATTTGGGTAACGCCAATATCGGCAACGGCAATATCGGGTTCGGCAACCTGGGGTTCGGCAACAGTGGTGAGTTCAACAGTGGGCTCACCCCGGGGTTGCCGGGTAACAACAACATTGGTGGGGGCAACAACGGCAACAGCAATGTGGGTGGCGGCAACATCGGTGATTTCAACTTCGGGTTCGGTAACCATGGTGTCGGTAATGTCGGGTTCGGCAACGCCGGCCCGGTGGATCTGTCCAGTGGGAGTCTGTTTGGTTTTTCGGTGGCGCCGGGCGATAACAACATGGGTATCGGTAATACCGGCAACAACAACGTCGGGTTGGGCAACCTCGGGGATGGCAACTTCGGTGGCGGTAACACCGGCAACGCCAACATCGGTGCCGGTAACACCGGCAACAACAACTTCGGGTTCGGCAACACCGGCAGCAACAACATCGGGATCGGGCTGTCCGGTGACAATCAGGTGGGGATCAACCTGGCCGGGTTGTTGAATTCGGGCAGCGGCAACATCGGTTTCGGCAACTCGGGCACCAACAACATCGGGTTCTTCAACTCTGGTGACGGCAATATCGGTGCCTTCAGCGCGGGGACGAATACGGTGTTCCCGGGTCAGATCAATAGTTTCGGGTTCGGCAACTCCGGTGTCGGCAATCTGGGCTTCGGCAACGCCGGTGCCGGCAACTTCGGGTTCGGGAACTCGGGGTTGTTGGATACCGGTTTCGGTAATGCGGGTTCGCTCAATACCGGCGGGTTCAATGGCAATAACGTCAACACCGGGTTTTTCAACTCCGGTGGGGCCAACACCGGGTTCGGTAACGGTGGTCATGTCAACACCGGGATCGGCAACGCGGGCAATGTGAACACCGGTTTCGGGTTCACCACCAGTGCCGGTGCGGTCGGTATTGGTGCCACCGCCAGTTCGGGGTTCTTCAACACCGGGGGCGGGATGTCGGGAGTGGGTAACTCCGGGGCGACCGCCCACAGTATCTCCGGGTTTTTCAACTCCGCCGCCGGTGCGTTGGATAACGGAGTGACCTCAGGCTTGTTCAACACCGGGGTGACCGCGGCGATCGGGGCCTTCCCCAGCGGGGAACTCAGCGGGTTTAACACCGGCTTGTTCAACACCGGCACCGGCAACTCGGGCCTGTTCAGCCTCGGCCAACTCGTCATCCAATCCGGCACCGCCGCAGCCGCCGCCCACCTACCCGCCCTGCCCGCCCTGGCTTTGCCCCCGGGCCTGCAACAGGTCCTGGCCGACCTGCCGAATCTGGGTAACGGGAATTTGGGTAACGCCAATATCGGCAACGGCAATATCGGGTTCGGCAACCTGGGGTTCGGCAACAGTGGTGAGTTCAACAGTGGGCTCACCCCGGGGCTGCCGGGTAACAACAACATTGGTGGGGGCAACAACGGCAACAGCAATGTGGGTGGCGGCAACATCGGTGATTTCAACTTCGGGTTCGGTAACCATGGTGTCGGTAATGTCGGGTTCGGCAACGCCGGCCCGGTGGATCTGTCCAGTGGGAGTCTGTTTGGTTTTTCGGTGGCGCCGGGCGATAACAACATGGGTATCGGTAACACCGGCAACAACAACGTCGGGTTGGGCAACCTCGGGGATGGCAACTTCGGTGGCGGTAACACCGGCAACGCCAACATCGGTGCCGGCAACACCGGCAACAACAACTTCGGGTTCGGCAACACCGGCAGCAACAACATCGGGATCGGGCTGACCGGTGACAATCAGGTGGGGATCAACCTGGCCGGGTTGTTGAATTCGGGCAGCGGCAACATCGGTTTCGGCAACTCGGGCACCAACAACATCGGGTTCTTCAACTCTGGTGACGGCAATATCGGTGCCTTCAGCGCGGGGACGAATACGGTGTTCCCGGGTCAGATCAACAGTTTCGGGTTCGGCAACTCCGGTGTCGGCAATCTGGGCTTCGGCAACGCCGGTGCCGGCAACTTCGGGTTCGGGAACTCGGGGTTGTTGGATACCGGTTTCGGTAATGCGGGTTCGCTCAATACCGGCGGGTTCAATGGCAATAACGTCAACACCGGGTTTTTCAACTCCGGTGGGGCCAACACCGGGTTCGGTAACGGTGGTCATGTCAACACCGGGATCGGCAACGCGGGCAATGTGAACACCGGTTTCGGGTTCACCACCAGTGCCGGTGCGGTCGGTATTGGTGCCACGGCCAGTTCGGGGTTCTTCAACACCGGGGGCGGGATGTCGGGAGTGGGTAACTCCGGGGCGACCGCCCACAGTATCTCCGGGTTTTTCAACTCCGCCGCCGGTGCGTTGGATAACGGAGTGACCTCAGGCTTGTTCAACACCGGGGTGACCGCGGCGATCGGGGCCTTCCCCAGCGGGGAACTCAGCGGGTTTAACACCGGCTTGTTCAACACCGGCACCGGCAACTCGGGCCTGTTCAGCCTCGGCCAACTCGTCATCCAATCCGGCACCGCCGCAGCCGCCGCCCACCTACCCGCCCTGCCCGCCCTGGCTTTGCCCCCGGGCCTGCAGCAGGTCCTGGCCGACCTGCCGAATCTGGGTAACGGGAATTTGGGTAACGCCAATATCGGCAACGGCAATATCGGGTTCGGCAACCTGGGGTTCGGCAACAGTGGTGAGTTCAACAGTGGGCTCACCCCGGGGTTGCCGGGTAACAACAACATTGGTGGGGGCAACAACGGCAACAGCAATGTGGGTGGCGGCAACATCGGTGATTTCAACTTCGGGTTCGGTAACCATGGTGTCGGTAATGTCGGGTTCGGCAACGCCGGCCCGGTGGATCTGTCCAGTGGGAGTCTGTTTGGTTTTTCGGTGGCGCCGGGCGATAACAACATGGGTATCGGTAACACCGGCAACAACAACGTCGGGTTGGGCAACCTCGGGGATGGCAACTTCGGTGGCGGTAACACCGGCAACGCCAACATCGGTGCCGGCAACACCGGCAACAACAACTTCGGGTTCGGCAACACCGGCAGCAACAACATCGGGATCGGGCTGTCCGGTGACAATCAGGTGGGGATCAACCTGGCCGGGTTGTTGAATTCGGGCAGCGGCAACATCGGTTTCGGCAACTCCGGCACCAACAACATCGGGTTCTTCAACTCTGGTGACGGCAATATCGGTGCCTTCAGCGCGGGGACGAATACGGTGTTCCCGGGCCAGATCAATAGTTTCGGGTTCGGCAACTCCGGTGTCGGCAATCTGGGCTTCGGCAACGCCGGTGCCGGCAACTTCGGGTTCGGGAACTCGGGGTTGTTGGATACCGGTTTCGGTAATGCGGGCTCGCTCAATACCGGCGGGTTCAATGGCAATAACGTCAACACCGGGTTTTTCAACTCCGGTGGGGCCAACACCGGGTTCGGTAACGGTGGTCATGTCAACACCGGGATCGGCAACGCGGGCAATGTGAACACCGGTTTCGGGTTCACCACCAGTGCCGGTGCGGTCGGTATTGGTGCCACCGCCAGTTCGGGGTTCTTCAACACCGGGGGCGGGATGTCGGGAGTGGGTAACTCCGGGGCGACCGCCCACAGTATCTCCGGGTTTTTCAACTCCGCCGCCGGTGCGTTGGATAACGGAGTGACCTCAGGCTTGTTCAACACCGGGGTGACCGCGGCGATCGGGGCCTTCCCCAGCGGGGAACTCAGCGGGTTTAACACCGGCTTGTTCAACACCGGCACCGGCAACTCGGGCCTGTTCAGCCTCGGCCAACTCGTCATCCAATCCGGCACCGCCGCAGCCGCCGCCCACCTACCCGCCCTGCCCGCCCTGGCTTTGCCCCCGGGCCTGCAGCAGGTCCTGGCCGACCTGCCGAATCTGGGTAACGGGAATTTGGGTAACGCCAATATCGGCAACGGCAATATCGGGTTCGGCAACCTGGGGTTCGGCAACAGTGGTGAGTTCAACAGTGGGCTCACCCCGGGGTTGCCGGGTAACAACAACATTGGTGGGGGCAACAACGGCAACAGCAATGTGGGTGGCGGCAACATCGGTGATTTCAACTTCGGGTTCGGTAACCATGGTGTCGGTAATGTCGGGTTCGGCAACGCCGGCCCGGTGGATCTGTCCAGTGGGAGTCTGTTCGGTTTTTCGGTGGCGCCGGGCGATAACAACATGGGTATCGGTAACACCGGCAACAACAACGTCGGGTTGGGCAACCTCGGGGATGGCAACTTCGGTGGCGGTAACACCGGCAACGCCAACATCGGTGCCGGTAACACCGGCAACAACAACTTCGGGTTCGGCAACACCGGCAGCAACAACATCGGGATCGGGCTGTCCGGTGACAATCAGGTGGGGATCAACCTGGCCGGGTTGTTGAATTCGGGCAGCGGCAACATCGGTTTCGGCAACTCCGGCACCAACAACATCGGGTTCTTCAACTCTGGTGACGGCAATATCGGTGCCTTCAGCGCGGGGACGAATACGGTGTTCCCGGGCCAGATCAACAGTTTCGGGTTCGGCAACTCCGGTGTCGGCAATCTGGGCTTCGGCAACGCCGGTGCCGGCAACTTCGGGTTCGGGAACTCGGGGTTGTTGGATACCGGTTTCGGTAATGCGGGCTCGCTCAATACCGGCGGGTTCAATGGCAATAACGTCAACACCGGGTTTTTCAACTCCGGTGGGGCCAACACCGGGTTCGGTAACGGTGGTCATGTCAACACCGGGATCGGCAACGCGGGCAATGTGAACACCGGTTTCGGGTTCACCACCAGTGCCGGTGCGGTCGGTATTGGTGCCACCGCCAGTTCGGGGTTCTTCAACACCGGGGGCGGGATGTCGGGAGTGGGTAACTCCGGGGCGACCGCCCACAGTATCTCCGGGTTTTTCAACTCCGCCGCCGGTGCGTTGGATAACGGAGTGACCTCAGGCTTGTTCAACACCGGGGTGACCGCGGCGATCGGGGCCTTCCCCAGCGGTGCCCTCAGCGGGTTTAACACCGGCTTGTTCAACACCGGCACCGGCAACTCGGGCCTGTTCAGCCTCGGCCAACTCGTCATCCAATCCGGCACCGCCGCAGCCGCCGCCCACCTACCCGCCCTGAGCCTGCTCCCGGGCTTCGCCGCTGCGGCCAAGCAACAGTAACGTCGGCCGGCCTCTGGCACACGGTAGTAACCACGGGGCCTCGTGGAGACTGCCACTAGCGAGCGGATCGCGTAGCGAGTGTTCCGCGGCTACGCCGACCCGTTGAGTCCGTTTTGACCGAACAACAGCCCGCCGGTGCCGCCGGTGCCAGGGCTGCCAGCGGGTGTGCCGGTCCCGGCGTTGCCGCCGTTGCCGCCGTTGCCGACCAGAACCGCATTGCCGCCAGCACCACCGTCCCCGCCGTCGCCGGGGGCACCGCTGACACCCGCTTCGCCGCCGGCGCCGCCGGCCCCGCCATTGCCCAAGAGTTGTCCGCCGGCGCCGCCGGCCCCGCCGGCCCCTCCGTCGTCGGAAACGCCGATTCCGCCGGCACCGCCGGCACCGCCGCCGCCCAGCAGGCCGGCGTTGCCACCCGTGCCGCCGGTGCCGCCGCCCCCGCCCAGGCTGAGGCCGAACCCGCCGCGCCCACCGGCCCCGCCGCTGGAGAACAGCAGCCCAGCGTTGCCGCCGCTCCCGCCGGTCCCGCCGACGGAGCCGGGCGCACCGTCGCCGCCACCGCCGCCGCTGCCGAACAGCAGGCCGGCGTTGCCGCCCGCCCCGCCGTCTGCGCCGTTGATCCCGGATTCAAAGCTCAATCCGCCAGCTCCGCCGGCCCCGCCGGCTCCGCCAAGCTGTCCGGCATCGCCGCCGGTCCCACCGACGCCCCCGGTGTCGCCGACTCCGCCGTTCCCGCCGGCCCCGCCGCCCGCGCCGACCAGCCCACCGAACAACCCGCCGCCACCACCGGCACCACCGGCACCACCGGCACTGGTGGCACCGGCGAGCCCGGCACTGCCGCCGGCACCGCCGCCCCCACCGGCGCCCAGCAACCCACCGCTGCCACCGGCCCCGCCGGCGCCGGCGGTGTCAGCCAGCGAAAACCCGCCGAAACCGCCGACCCCGCCGTCGCCCAACAGCCACCCACCGGCACCCCCGGCCCCACCGGAGCCCCCGTCGCCGACGGCCGAGCTCGCGCCGGCCCCGCCGGCCCCGCCGGTGCCCAACAGCCCAGCCGCCCCGCCGGCACCGCCCGCCAGACCGGTACCCGCGGCACCGGATCCACCGGCTCCGCCGTCGCCGAGCAGCCAACCCCCGGGGGAACCGGCGGCCCCGCTGCCGGCAGCCCCCGGGGTGCCGTTGGCGATCAGCGGGCGCCCCGTCAATGCCTGGATCGGCGCATTGATCGCGGTCAGCGCGTCTTGCCGCACGATGTGCACGGGCGAGGCGCTCGCCGGCGCGTTGAAGCCATCCAGGCCCAACAGCAGCCCGCTGATTCCGCCGGCACCGTTGTCGCCCACGGACGGGCCGGTGCCGCCGATGCCGCCGTTGCCGCCATTGCCGATCAACACAGCGTCGCCGCCGGCCCCGCCGGCACCGCCGGTCGCTGCGCCCTCGCCACCCGATCCGCCGGCCCCGCCATTGCCGATCAGCAGCCCGGCCCTGCCGCCAATTCCGCCGACACCGCCGTTGCCGGTATTGCCGAACCCGCCGGCCCCGCCCATTCCGCCATTACCGAGCCAGACTGCGCTACCACCAGCCCCACCGGCCCCGCCGCCGCCTTCGCCAGACCCGCCGGCACCGCCGGCGCCAGCACTGCCGAACAGCAGCCCGGCATCCCCGCCGGCCCCGCCAGTGCCGCCGTCGAAGCTCAGGCTGCCACCTCCGGTGCCACCCGCCCCGCCGCTGCCGAACAGCAACCCGCCGTCACCGCCCGCTCCGCCGGCCCCGCCGTCGCCTGCCGCGCCGACGCCGCCGGCCCCACCAGCACCGCCAGACCCGGCTAGCAATCCGGCGCTGCCCCCGGCACCGCCGGCACCCCCGATTCGGCCGAGGCCGCCGTCGCCGCCATCACCGCCACTGGCGCCGACAAGCCCGGCCAGCAGCCCGCCGGCCCCGCCAGCACCGCCGGCCCCGCCAGCCAGGGCGGCACCGGAGCCCTCACCGCCGGCCCCGCCGATCCCACCCGCACCCAGCAGGCCGCCGGCGCCGCCGATCCCGCCCGCACCCGCGGTCGAACCGGCGGTAATCGCGACCCCGCCGACCCCGCCGGACCCACCGTTGCCCAACAGCCACCCCCCGGCCCCACCGGCGCCCCCAGCCCCGCCACTACCGGTCGAAGAACTCCCGCCAGCACCGCCAGCGCCGCCGGCACCGATCAGCCCGGCAGCCCCACCGGCGCCGCCGGGCATACCCGCCGCGCCGGACCCGCCGGCCCCGCCGTTACCCAGCAACCAGCCGCCCGGTGCGCCCGCTGCGCCGGTACCCGGCGCGCCGTTGGCGCCATTGCCGATCAACGGGCGCCCGGTCAGTGCCTGAACGGGGGCATTGATGGCGTTGAGCAGACCCTGCGCACTGGCCAGCGGTGCAGCGTTGGCGGCTTCAGCGCTGGCGTAGGCGACCGCACCGGCGGTCAGCGCCTGCACAAACTCGGCATGAAAGGACGCCACGCGCGCGCTGAGCTGCTGGTAGCTCTGGGCGTGCTGGGAAAACACTGCCGCGATCGCCGACGACACCTCATCCTCGGCCGCAGCGACGATCTCGGTCGTCTGTGTCGCCGCGGCCGCATCAGCAGCGCGAAGCGTCGAGCCGATCCTGGCCAAATCGGTTGCCCCTGACCAGACCAGCTCGGGCACCGCAATGACAAACGACATCTGGAACCTCCCAAACCGGCCAAGAACAACCGGCTAGCGCCTAATCGCCAGAACTAAGGCAATTTTGCATAAAATTGGCATCGGTGTAGCGAAATCCAAGAATTGGACGAGCGCCCACGTTCGTTGGTGGCCGCATTAGCCGGAGCTTGGCGGGCGCATCTCCCTGGGCATTTTTTTGAGGGGCTTGCTATTGCTTGAGCCCGCGAGAGGCGGGTCGCCAGCGCTATCCGTCTGAGTGACCTTCGGCTCTACCGCCGCCGTTCAGGCAACGTCGATGATCGATGTTGTTGGTCATTATTGTTATGGAGGACATGATGATTGAGGCGCTTACCGGCTTCCCCGACAACGTAGCTGCCTTCGCCTGTCACGGCCATGTGACAAAGGATGACTACGAAACGGTCTTGATTCCCGACATCGAGGAGCGCCTGAATCGCCACAAGAAAGTGCGGATTTACTACGAGGTAGGCCCCGATTTTGACGGCGTGGGTCCCGGCGCAGTCTGGGATGACGCCAAGCTTGGCTTCAGCCATCTCATGAGCTGGGAACGTTTTGCGGTTGTCACCGATGTCGACTGGATGGCGCGTTCCATCAAGCTTTTTGGATTTCTCATGCCCGCGAAACTGCGCACGTTCTCCACCGCCGATGCGGGCGAGGCGCGGGAATGGATTGGCCAAACGCAAGAATAGGCTCGACAAACAGCACCCGGCGTAGCGGTGCCTGGCTAGGCAACGCCGGTGGTGACGTGGTGGCCCGGCTGGCAGCCGCTTCGACGCTGTGGCTATCGGAGTTTGCTCGCGACCGTGGCAGATCCATCTGGTACCCGTCGCGCGGTGTTCGCGGCCAACGTCGGTGTGCGGTGCGCGCTGACGTTGAAACATCGCTGCCCGCGTTGGCCGGATCTCTTTGACGTGGGTAATTACGGTCACGACAGCTGTGCATGGCCGTAATTATCGCGTCAATTGAATTGTGGTCATGTTTAGCCGGATTGGTCGATCTGGCGACGGGATAGCGCTACGGTGCGGTTGCTGGGACTGTGCCGTGCTGGCGTGGGCAAGCGCCGACTCGGCGGTGCGCGGGGACCGGCCGTTGGAAATTAGGCATCGTGTGAGGAGACGGTGATGTCCTTCGTGGTGGCTTCTCCGGAAATGGTGGCGGCGGCGGCCTCGGATTTGGCCAGCATCGCTTCGACGATCAACGCGGCTAATGGGGCCGCGGCGATTCCGACGACCGGAGTGCTGGCCGCCGGTGTCGACGAGGTGTCGGCGGCCATCGCGGCGCTGTTTGATGCTCACGGTCAGGCATATCAGGTGATTAGCGCGCAGGCGGCGGCGTTTCATCAGCAGTTCGTGCAGGCCATGACGGCCGGCGCGGGAGCCTATGCCAGTGCCGAGGCTGCTAACGCTTTGCCGATGGCGGCTGCGCTGGATGTGGTGAACGGGCCTGTGCAGGCGTTGCTAGGACGTCCGTTGATTGGTGATGGTGCCGATGGCGCTCCGGGACAGCCCGGTGGTGCCGGCGGGTTGCTCTACGGCAATGGCGGCAATGGTGGTAACGGTGTCGCGGGCCAAGCTGGTGGTGTGGGCGGGGCCGCGGGATTGATCGGCAACGGTGGCAATGGCGGGATCGGCGGGACCGGCGCCATCGGCTTGCCCGGCGGCGCTGGTGGGGCCGGCGGGTGGCTACTCGGCAACGGCGGTACCGGCGGGATCGGCGGACAGGGCACCGCAGGCGCCGGCGGGCTCGGCGGGGCCGGCGGCGCCGCTGTCGGGCTGTTCGGCCATGGCGGGACCGGTGGGATCGGCGGACAGGGCGCCGCCGGTGCCGGTGCGGCCGGTGGGGTTGGCGGCGTCGGCGGGTTCTTGTATGGCAACGGCGGTGACGGCGGCAACACGCTGGTGGGTAGCGACGGCGCCGGAGCGGGTGGCGATGCTCGGCTGATCGGCGACGGCGGCAACGGCGGCTACCAAGGCAGCAATGGCACCGGCGGCAACGGCGGCAACGGCGGGTGGCTATTCGGCAACG
Source organism: Mycobacterium spongiae (assembly GCF_018278905.1). Classification (NCBI taxonomy): domain Bacteria; kingdom Bacillati; phylum Actinomycetota; class Actinomycetes; order Mycobacteriales; family Mycobacteriaceae; genus Mycobacterium; species Mycobacterium spongiae. Next base: position 3,572,117 of record NZ_CP046600.1, on the reverse strand, counting down.
GCGGCGACGGCGGCGCAGCCAATCTTTTGAGCACGGGCGGTAACGGCGGCAGTGCCGGGCTGTTCGGCAACGGCGGTGATGGCGGCTGGGGCGGCTCCAACAGCGTCGGCGGCACCGGTGGGGCCGGCGGGACGCTGATCGGCAACGGCGGCAACGGCGGCAACAGTGTGTTCACCACCGGTAGCGGCGGGACCGGCGGTAACGGTGGCGCCGCTGTGGGGTTGATCGGCAGCGGCGGTGACGGCGGGACCGGCGCGGTCGGCTTTGCCGGTGCCACCGGTGGCAACGGCGGCAATGGCGGCAACGGCGCCACGCTGTTCGGTAACGGCGGGGCCGGGGGATCCGGCGGCTCCAGCGCCGGCGTGGGCGGCACCGGTGGAAACGGCGGTACGGCCGCGCTGATCGGCAACGGTGGTAGCGGCGGCGCCGCCGGCGTGGCCGTTTCACCCAGCGCGGGCGGTAACGGCGGCAACGCCCAGCTGATCGGCAACGGCGGTATCGGCGGGCTCGGCGACTCCGGTGGCACCAACGGCACCAACGGCACTCGCGGAACGCTGCTGGGGGATCCACTTGACGTGGTGAATGCGCCCACCGAGGCGCTGTTGGGTCGCCCGTTGATCGGCGACGGCGCCGATGGGGCGCCCGGACAAGCCGGTGAGGCCGGCGGCTTGCTCTACGGCGACGGCGGCAACGGTGGTAACGGTGCGCCCGGCCAAGCGGGCGGGGCTGGTGGGGCTGCAGGATTGATCGGCAACGGCGGCAACGGCGGAATCGGCGGGCCCGATTTCAACGGCCACCCCGGTGGGGCCGGTGGAGCCGGCGGGTGGCTGTTCGGCAATGGCGGTGCTGGCGGCATCGGCGGGCTAGGCACCGCGGGCGCCCCGGGGGTCGGCGGGGTCGGCGGCGCCGCTGTCGGGCTGTTCGGCCATGGTGGGGCTGGCGGGGCGAGCGGGTTCGGCCAAATCCCGGGCGCTGGTGCCGGTGGGGATGGCGGCGTCGGCGGGTTGTTGTACGGCAACGGCGGTGACGGTGGCATCAACTATTTCGCCAGCGGTGGGACGGCGGGGGCCGGTGGTGATGCTCGGCTGATCGGCCAGGGCGGTAGCGGCGGCTTCTTCGGCGGCAACATCGCTGGCGGCGGGGGGACGGCCGGTAACGGCGGCAACGGCGGGTGGCTGCTCGGCAACGGCGGCGACGGCGGTGCCGCCGACGATGCGGGCACCGCCGGTAACGGCGGCAACGCCGGGTTCTTGGGCAACGGCGGTGCTGGCGGCTGGGGCGGGACTGACAGCGACGGTGGGGCCGGTGGGGCCGGCGGGACGCTGATCGGCGACGGCGGTGATGGTGGCGACAGCGTGCGAACAACCGGCAACGGCGGGACCGGCGGCAGTGGCGGCAGCGCGGTCGGGCTGATCGGCAGCGGCGGCAACGGTGGGGCCGGCGCGGCCGGCACTGGTGGTGCTGGCGCCGCCGGCGGCACCGGCGGCAATGGCGGCAACGGCGCCATGCTGTTCGGCCACGGCGGGGCAGGCGGATCCGGCGGGTCCAGCGATCTCGCCGCCGGCGGCACTGGCGGTAACGGCGGTAGGGCCGCGCAGGTGGGCGACGGCGGTACCGGCGGCGCCGCCGGAGTCAGTGCCGTCGCCGTGGCCGGCACCGGCGGTAACGGTGGCAATGCCGTGTTGATCGGCAACGGCGGCAACGGTGGGCCTGGCGACTCCGGCGGGCCCGGCGGCACTGGCGGCACCGGCGGCACACTGTTCGGCCAGAACGGATCCAACGGCGCATAGGCGGCCGTCGGGGCCACTTGCCTTCGTAGGTGGCCAGTCGCGAAGCCCTCGAGATCAACAACGATCGCCAGTAGCAACGCGCTGAACTCACCTATCCTCGTTTCATGGGCACTGAGGCCTCGTTGCGTGCCACGAAGGTCCGCTGAAAGGAGAACCGTCCCATGAAATCCGATGTGGATTTGGTGACGAAGCTCGCCGATCTCAAAACCGATCTGGCCCAGCGTTACCCGGTCGTCCCCAGCGGCGGCGCAACCGTCGACCCCGAGACGGTCGCCGCCGACCTCGCGGCCATCGAGCGCGACGGGTATGTGATCTGGGAGAACCTGATCAGCGACGAGGAGTGCCGGAAGATCCGGGACGCGGTCATCCCGTTGCTGGGCCACACCGGCCGCAACGGTTTCGAGGGGCACAGCACCCAGCGCGTCTACAGCGTCTTGAACAAGACCCGGGTGTGCGACCGACTCGTCGACCATCCGCGCGTGCTGGCCATGCTCGACCACCTGTTCCTGCCCAATTACCTGTTGTCTCAGCTGCAAGTCATCAACATCAACCCGGGTGAGTCGAGCCAGTTGCTCCACCACGACGACGGGTTGTATCCGGTTCCTCGGCCACGGCCCCCGCTCGGGGCGGCGACCATATGGGCAATCGACGCGTTCACCGAAGACAACGGGGCCACCGTTGTCGTTCCGGGAAGTCATCGGTGGGAGGAGCCCAAACGCAAGCCGGGCCCGAACGACCGCGTTGAGTCGGTGGTCATGCCCGCCGGGTCCTGCGTCTTTTTCGTCGGGACCTTGTGGCACGGTGGCGGCGCGAATCACTCCGCCTGCGACCGCCTTGCGGTCACGGCGCAGTACTGCGAGGCATGGCTGCGGCCACAAGAGGCGTTCACCCTGTCGGTGCCGCGCGACGTCGCGCGGGCGGCGTCTCCAGACATCCAGCGGATGCTGGGTTACAACGTCCACCCGCCGTTCGTGGGCGCCGTGGACGGACTGCATCCGCTCCGGCTGCTCGAGGACGACTCGGTGTCGGACTGACTGCCTCATCGCGTGTTGCGCGGACACGGCAGCACCGAGGGCGGCTATGGCAACCCGTTGAAGCCGTTGTGGCCCCACAACCCGCCGATGCCCCCGGTGCCGGCACTACCCGGGGCGGTGCCGGCACCGCCGTTGCCGCCGTTGCCGCCGTTGCCGATCAGCAACCCGTTGCTGCCCATCCCACCAGCCCCGCCGGAGCCGGGATCTCCGAAGATGTCAGCTTGCCCGCCGGCGCCTCCGGCGCCGCCGTTACCCAACAAGCGCCCGCCGAACAGCCCGCCGTCCCCGCCGGCACCCCCGTTCCCGGATACGCTGGTCCCACCGGCACCGCCGGCCCCAGCGACGCCGATAAGACCGGGGATGCCGCCAGTGCCGCCAGCCCCGCCAACATCGTCGCCGACACCGCCGAAGCCGCCGACCCCGCCGTCGCCCACGAGCCATCCGCCGGGTCCACCGGCACCGCCGGCACCCCCGACACCGGCCGATGCAGTTCCGCCGCTTCCGCCGACGCCGCCACCACCGAACAGCAGCCCGGCGTAGCCGCCGGCTCCGCCGGCGCCCCCGGCGGCCGCGCCCGGACCGCCAGCACCGCCGGCGCCGCCGGGACCGCCAAACAGCCCGCCGTTGCCGCCGGCTCCACCCGCCCCAGCGATAAGACCGCGTCCACCAGCGCCGCCGGCCCCGCCGGCGCCCAGCAGCCCACCGTTGCCGCCCGCCCCGCCGGCCCCCGCGACACCCGGATTGGCGGGACTGCCGGTGCTGGCTCCGCCGGCCCCGCCGGCCCCGCCGTCGCCGAGCAGCCCGCCGGCCCCGCCACCCCCGCCGGCCCCGCCGTCGGCGTTTTGGGAGAACCCGCCGGCAGCGCCCAGCCCACCGTCGCCGAAGAGCCATCCGCCGACGCCGCCGGCACCACCGGCTCCACCGGCGCCCGCCGTCGAGCTGCCGCCGATCCCGCCGCTACCGCCGGTACCCCACAGCCCGCCGGCTCCGCCGGAACCGCCAGGCATACCCGAGTCCGCCGCGCCCGACCCGCCGGCTCCGCCATCGCCGAGCAACCATCCCCCGGGTGCGCCGTCGGCACCGCTGCCGGCATCCCCGGGTGCGCCGTTGCCGATCAGCGGACGCCCGGTGACTGACTCGATGGGTGCGTTGATCGCGGCTAGCGCCTCTTGCTGCAGAGTGCGCAGGATGGAGGTGCTCGCCGCCGCGTTGAATCCGTCCAGACCCAACAATGCCCCGCTGATCCCACCGATGCCGGAAGCGCCCGGGGTCGTGCCGGTGCCGCCGATTCCGGCGTTACCACCGTTGCCGATCAGCCCACCGTTGCCGCCGCTCCCGCCGGCTCCACCGGTCATGTCGCCCTCTCCGCCAGGGCCGCCGGCACCGCCGTTGCCGATCAGCAACCCGGCCGTGCCGCCGGTCCCGCCGGCGCCCCCACCGCCCGACTGGAGTATGGCGGCCCCGCCGATTCCGCCGACTCCGCCGTTGCCAAGCCACCCGGCGTCACCACCGGCCCCGCCGCTGCCCCCGCCGCTGGCGCCGAATCCTCCGGTCCCGCCGGTCCCGCCGCTGCCGAACAGCAGCCCGGCATCACCGCCGGCGCCGCCCGCCCCGCCGGTAGGGCCGAACCCTCCGTCCCCGCCATCCCCGCCGCTGCCGACCAGCAGTCCCGCAGCACCGCCGGCCCCACCGGCACCCCCGGCGACATCGCCGGAGCCAGCGCTACTTGTGCCGCCCTCTCCGCCGCCACCACCGCTGCCGAACAGCAGCCCGGCATCACCGCCGACGCCACCTACCCCACCGATGACACCTAACCCGCCGGTTCCGCCCTGACCGCCGCCGGCGCCCACCAAGCCGGCCAGCAGCCCACCAGCCCCGCCGGCCCCGCCGGCTCCGCCCGCCGCGTCAGTCGTGGCGCCGAAGCTGTCTCCGCCGGCCCCACCGACCCCGCCCGCACCCAACAGCCCGCCGGCGCCGCCCGCCCCGCCGGCACCGCCACCGGCCGTGCTCGCCCCGCCGGCTCCGCCGGAGCCGCCGGTGCCCAACAGCCATCCGCCGGTGCCGCCGCTGCCTCCGGTACCCCCGGCCGCGGAGCTCCCTCCACCGGCCCCGCCGGCGCCGCCCGTGCCGATCAGACCGGCGGCCCCGCCGTCCCCGCCTGCCACCCCCGGCGCACCCAAGCCGCCGGCCCCACCATCACCGAGCAACCACCCACCTGGACCCCCGTCGGCCCCGGTACCCGGGGCACCTGGCGCGCCGTTGCCGATCAGTGGTCGCCCAGTGAGCGCCAGACTTGGCGCGTTGATGGCGGCCAGCAGATCGAGCGGCACGGCTTGGGCCGGGCTGGCTATCAGCGCAGCGCTCGCGGCCTCGGCGTGCGCGTATCCGCCGGCAGTAGCGGTCAACACCCGCACGAACTGTTGGTGAAACCCCGCCACCTGGACGCTGAGCTCCTGGTAAGCCCGGCCATGACCGGACAACAGCGCCGCGATACCCGCTGACACCTCGTCCTCGGCGGCGGCCACGATCGCGGTTGTCTGGGCCGCCGCGGCCGCATTGGCCGTACCCAGCATCGAGCCAAGACCCGCCAAATCTGCCGCCGCTGCCGCCACCACCTCGGGCACCGTAATTACAAACGACACGTCACACCTCCCGCACCCACGCGCTCGCCGGCCGGCGACCCAGCGAGGGCCCGGCGCACGACGCCGTCGGCGTAGACCATACATCAGAATTCAATTGCATGGTCGGTTTCGCGGGGATGCCTTCACCCGTATCCGCTCCGGCTGCTCGGGGACGATTCAGTGCCGCACCGATTGCCGGACTGATTGCCGGACTCATGCCGGACCGATTGTCGCACTGACTCGCTCGAATTCAACGACATTGTGGTTCTCTGCGCGGGAGCCGATGTCGCGGCCAACGTGAACACTGCTGTACATATGAACAGCGCTGGGCAGCTGAGGATTTCGACTGCCGCCAGATGTGGGCATGCGGCACCCAGCACCCGTGTGGGGTCCCATTCTCAACCCCAGTGCCGTTCTTCTTCGCGGCCAAGCGTTCTTTTTGAACAGCGAGTCTCTAAAGTGGAGGCTTGGGTGATCCGAGGAGCGTAGTGGCGAAAAAGAAGAGTGCAGAAGTTGTCTCGAGTGCTCGTCCACGTGGACGGCCGCGGCTGCCGATCGATCGTGACGCGGTTGCCGACGCGGTGGCGGAGTTGTTGCACGAAGGCGGGTACGACGCAGTAGGAATCCCCGAGGTTGCCGAGAAGCTGGCGGTCTCGCGGGCGACACTGTATCGGACGGTGCCCACCAAAGCGGACTTGATGGGCATCCTGTTCGAGCGCAGCACTCGCGATCTCACTAAGAAGGCCAAGGCATCGATTGCCGCGACGCCCCACCCGATCGAGCAACTGACGAGCCTGATCAGGATTCAAGCTGACGGGGCCGTGCAAATGCGACGCTACATGCCCGTGTTCTTCGGTGGTGGCGACCTGCCGCCGGAGGTTGTGGCTCGGTGGCATTCGTGGAGCCGACGATTCGAGAACATCTGGGTCAAAGTGGTCGCAGCCTGCATGCGTGATGGCTACCTGGCTAAGGACGATCCTGTGGTAGCCACCCGGTTGATCCTCGGGATGCTCATCTGGGTTGCGCGCTGGTACCGGCCGGTCGAGAAGGTGACGCCGGAGGAGATCGCCGACGTCGCCATTCACCTGCTGCGATTGGAAGGGTCGGCGAAACCCAAGAATGCCGCGCCACGCCGTGATGGCCGGGCCCGGCGGTCGGTGCCCAAGACGAGCGGGTAACACGAGCCGAGTGCGACGGGACGTCCTGACGAGCGTCGTTCTGTGGTGATGTGTGGGTACCCGCGGCACAGCACCGCGCCGCGCTGTTGATCAGTTGCGAGCTGCGTTGAGACACCGGCGGATTGCGGCGTCGGCTGGCAGCGCCGTCGCCTCTCGTGCTTGCGTGTCCCACCTAGAAACCAGTAGCGCCAGCCGGAAAGCCAATGATTGCGCCCGCGACGCCGAACGCGATCGCCATCCGTCGACCTGCCCCCGGGTCGCCGGTCAGGGCGCCCGGGTCGGCAGCTATGGCTTGCGCGAACGAAACAGTGCCCGCGCCGAGTCCGAGCAGCGTCGCCAAATCGGTGCGCAACGTTGCGGCCGGTTCGGTTGCCGGACCGAGCTCCATGCGCACCGACCCGTCGCTGACAAACGCATGAAAGACGAGGTCGTCAACGCGGAATTCGTAGGATTCCTCGATGCCGCGGGTCGCCTGGGGTTGGAATCGTGCCCGGACCGCGCCGATGATGCCGTGCTGGCCACCGGTGGCCTCCAGGTGCGGCCCAAGGATGGTGATCGACCGTTCGGCGGCGCAGCGGTCGCCCTCGATGGTGACCACCCCCTGCGCCTGGGCATCGCTCAGCGCCAACAGCTGCCCGCCGACCGCCAGCAACGACGTCAGGTCAGCAGAGATCACACAGGCTCGATCCGGAGCAGGGCCGTGCCGGACGTCGACATCGCCGTCCGCGATCCGAATATGGAATACCTCGCCGTCGACGCGGTATTCGTAGGTCTCCCGGACGGCGGAGGCCAGCTCGGGTCGAAAACTGGCCCGCAGGCAACCCAGTAGCCAGTTCAGTCGAAAGCTGTCCTGGGGTTGCGGTACATCCAGCAGCTGCAGACCCCACCGGGTCAGGGCATCGACAACCGGTCGCAGCCCTTCGCCGAGGTCGGTGAGCTCGTAGACCACGGCAACCGCCGGTGGCGGCAGCTTTGACCGCCGAACTACTCCCGCCTCCTGCAGATCGCGCAGACGCTCGGTAAGGATGTTGGGGGTCACTCCCGGCAGGCCCGCTTCGAGATCGCTGTACCGCTTCGGACCCAGTAGCAACTCGCGAACGATCAAGATTGCCCATCGCCCGCCGATCTTGTCGAGTCCGCGTGCCACCGGACAGAACTGGTCGTAGCTTCGCATCGCCCCTGCCGCCCTGATCGCTGTGGTGAACCCGTTTCGTCGCCGCTGATCCTATCTTATTGCAAGTTCAAACTATGTTTTCTATAGTTCACTCATGGCGGCCGACGGAGTTAACGGCTCATCACAGCCACCGCCCATTGCCGGAGTGCGGCGCTCGTTCGTCGTGGCCCGCGGCGTGCGGTTCCACGTCACCGAAGCAGGCCCGGCCGAGGGAAGGCCGGTCGTGCTCCTACACGGCTGGCCACAGCACCACTATGCGTATCGTGACCTGCTCGCCGACCCTCCGGCCGGGCTGCGGATCATCGCGCCGGATCTTCCCGGCTATGGCTGGTCAGGTCCGCCGCCGCATCGCTGGGCGAAAGAAGAGGTCGCCAGCGATGTGCTGGCCCTACTCGACGAGCTCCGGCTTCCCACCACGCTCTTGGCCGGGCACGACTGGGGTGGCTGGATCGGCTACCTCATGATCCTGAGCGCCCCCGAGCGATTCGACGGCTACCTGCCGCTGAACATTTCGCACCCATGGCAGTCACCGCGGAGTTTGGCGCCACATCTGTGGCGGTTGTTGGCATACCAGCCGGTCATGGCCGCGTTCGGGATACCGCTTCAGCGCCACACGAAGATGATCGAACGCCTGGTCTTCGGTACCGAGGCATCCCGGGGAGCCGCTTTGGACCCCGCTGACGTCGCGATCTTCGCCGAGCGTTTCCGCGACCCGGTGTGTGCGCGAGCCGGCCGCGACACCTACCGGACGTTCTTGTTGCGCGAAATACCGGCCTCGGCGCGCAAGGGCGAGAGCCGCCGTGCGACCGTTCCGATCCGCGCGCTCTTCGGGGTCAAAGACTTCGCTATCCACCGATCGCTGGCGTCGCCGGAGAACGCAAACGCCGACGACTACACGCTGGAAGAAGCCGATTGCGGACACTTCATCGTCGACGAGAAACCGGACCTGGTGCGGGCGCGGCTCGTGGAGCTTGCCCGCGATACCGAGCGGACCACGAAGTGAGATCAGAAGGAGCAGAACGTGTCTGACAAGTCCGGCATAACACTGCAATCGCAAGCGGACGCGCCCGATGCCACCGCGACGAGTGCCTGCATCCTGTGCGAGTGCAACTGCGGCATCGAAATCACGCTGGATGGACGCCGATTCAAGCGCATACACGGTGACGAGCAGCATCCGGCCAGTCAGGGATACACCTGCCAGAAGGCGTTGCGGCTCGATCACTACCAGAACAACCCCGACCGGATCACATCGCCGCTGCGGCGGCGTGCGGACGGCACATACGAGGAGATCGACTGGGACACTGCGATCGACGAGATCGCGGCCAAGCTGGCGGCGGTCCGCGACACCCACGGCGGGGACAAGATCTTCTTCTACGGCGGCGGCGGTCAGGGCAATCATCTTGGCGGCATGTACGCGGCAGCGCTGCAAGCCGCCGTCGGTGCGAAGTACTACTCGAACGCCATTGCCCAGGAAAAGACCGGCGAAACATGGGTCGATGGCAAGTTGTACGGCGGCCACACCAAGGGGGACTTTGCGCATAGCGAGGTCGTGGTGTTTGTCGGCAAGAATCCGTGGCAGTCGCACAGTTTCCCGCGTGCGCGGCCGACGCTGAAGCAGATCGCGCGCGACGCGGCGCGGTCGATGATCGTTCTCGACCCGCGTCGTTCGGAGACCGCGGAAATGGCGGACTTTCATCTGCAGGTGCGCCCCGGCACCGACGCATGGTGTCTAGCAGCGCTACTGGCCGTGCTGGTCCGCGACGATCTGATTGACCACGAGTTCATCGCCAGGCACACCTCAGGTTCCGGCCCGGTGCTGGCGGCGCTGTCCGCAGTGCCCATTTCGGACTACGCCCAGCGATGCGGCGTTGCCGAGGAACTCATTTCCGCTGCTGCGCATCGCATCGGCACAGCCTCGTCGGTAGCGACCTATGAGGACCTCGGTACCCAACAGGGGCCGCACAGCACGCTGGTGTCCTACCTCAACAAGCTGATCTGGATTCTCACCGGCAATTTCGGTGAGCCGGGCACGATGTTTCTCCACTCCAGCCTCGTCCCACTGACCGGACTGCCGCCGTCGAACGAACCGCAGCGCGCACCGAACTTCCTGCGGGACAAGGCCGCCGGTCTTCTCGCCATCGCCGCGGCGACGTCAGCCGCGGGGTTCGGCAAGCTGGTTTCTGCACTGGCTGGGCGGCGCAGTACCGCTTCGGCAACCGACCGGATGGCCAAGGCTGTGCTCGATCGGACTGCCGCTCGTGTCGCCGCGATGGCGCCTGCTATCGCGCCCGGTGGGACCGAGCAACACACTCTCGTCACGAAAGCGCCGATCATTGCCGGGCTGGTTCCGTGTAACTCGATCACCGAAGAGATCCTCACCGACCACCCAGATCGACTGCGGGCCATGTGGATCGACGCGAACAACCCGGCGCATTCGCTGGCCGACTCGCCGCGATGGCGACGCGCTATGCGGGCACTGGATTTGACCGTCGTCATCGATGTCGCGTTGACCGAGACGGCGCTCCTCGCCGACTATGTGCTCCCGGCAAGCTCGCAGTTCGAGAAATGGGAAGCGTCGTTCTTCAATTTCGAGTTTCCCCACAACGTATTTCAGCTCCGGGCACCCGTGCTGGATCCCTTGCCCGGAACGGTGAGTGAACCGGAGATCTACGCCCGGGTCATTCGCGCGCTCGGGGTTGTCGGCGAGGACACCATCGCCAACCTACGGGCCGCTGCCCGCGGGGGACGCAACAGCTTTACCCTGGCCTTCTTTTCCGCGCTTGCCGCGGACCCCGCGATCACCATGCTGTCGCCCTACCTGCTGTACGAAACGTTGGGACCGACCTTGCCTGACGGCGCACAATCGGCCGCCGGCCTGTGGGTGGTGGCACATCTGTGCGCCCTGCACAACCCGCACGGGGTACGCGGCGCCGGATTCACCGGACCGGGTTTCGAACCCGGAGAGAAGCTGTTCGAGGCCATACTGACGCAAAGGTCGGGCATCACGTTCACCGCTGACGAGTGGTCGGATGTGTGGAACTACGTCAGCCGCCCCGATCGCCGGTTCACCATCGAGGTTCCCGAACTACTCGACAAGCTCGCCGGAATCGTCGACGATCCGGGTGTATGGACCACCGACGAGTTCCCGTTGGTGCTGTCGGCGGGGGAGCGGCGTGCGTTCACGGCAAACACGATCATCCGTGATCCCGCCTGGCGGCGCCGCGATCCCGCGGGGGCATTGCGGATCAGCCCTGCCGATGCGCAGAGTCATGGTGTGACCAACGGCGACTTCGTGCGGCTGGTCACCGAGCGCGGCGCCGCTGAGGTCCTCGTCGAGGTGAGTCCGATGATGGCCGAAGGCCACATTTCGCTGCCCAACGGACTTGGCACCCATCACCGCGACTCCGAGGGCGCGCGCGTTCAGACTGGGGTCGCGCCCAACGACCTCACCTCGGTGGATCGCAGGGACTGGCTGGCCGGGACACCCTGGCACAAGAATGTGCCGGCCCGCATCGAGCTTGCCGCACAGCCGTCGAATCGACGTTCTGCCGATGAGGCGGGAGAATAGATCCGCACGCGCCACGACACTGACTTGGGAGCACCGTGTCCATCACCGCATTGGGTATGCCGTCCCCGCCGATTCCATCGGCGCAGCGGCCAGACTCGCCTGCCCTGATTGACCAATACGGGCGCGTCGCGACGGACCTACGGGTGTCGGTGACCGACCATTGCAACTTGCGATGCACCTACTGCATGCCGGCCGACGGTCTCGAATGGCTGCCTCGCGACGAACTGCTGTCCACCGCCGAGCTGCAGCGGCTGCTCCACATTGCGGTCACCCAGCTGGGTATCGCCGAAATCCGATTCACCGGCGGCGAGCCGTTGCTACGCCGCGACCTGCCCGAGCTTGTGTCCTTCGCGGCAGGGCTTCATCCCCGGCCGGATCTATCGGTCACCACCAACGGTCTGGGTCTGAAACACAAGGCGAAGGTTCTCGCCGATGCGGGCCTGGACCGGATCAACGTGTCCCTCGACAGTGTCGATCGCGTGGCTTACGCAGCGATTACCCGCCGTGACCGGCTCCACGATGTGCTGGATGGCCTGGCTGCCGCGGTAGCCGCCGGGCTGGCACCGGTCAAGGTCAATGCGGTGCTGCAACGTGGCGTCAACGACGACCAAGCCGCCGATCTGCTCGGGTTCTGCCTGGCCAATGGCTACGAACTGCGGTTCATCGAGCAGATGCCCCTCGATGCCGACCATCGGTGGAATCGGGCGTCGATGATTACCGCGGAGGAGATTCTTGATCGGCTGCGCGAGAGGTTCGCCCTCACACCCGACGCTCGACCCCGCGGGGCAGCACCGGCTCAGCGGTGGCTCGTCGATGGCGGGCCGGCGTCGGTGGGTGTGATCGCGTCGGTGACCAAACCTTTCTGTGGGGACTGCGACCGAGTGCGACTCACCGCGGACGGCCAGCTACGCAACTGCCTGTTTGCCACCGGGGAGACCGACCTGCGCCGATTGCTCCGAACCGGCGGCGACGACGTCGCGATTGCCCATCAGTGGCGAGACGCCATTTGGGTGAAGAAGGCCGGGCATGGGATCGGCGCCGCCGGATTCCAGCAGCCGGCGCGGCCGATGAGCGCTATCGGCGGCTGACTCGGGGCGACACCGGCAATGCCGTGCGCCGTCTCAGGTCAGCAGGGTGTCGCGATACAACGCGGCAAACCGGCCCAACGCCTCGTCGCCGATGACCCGTCCGTCGGCGCGGAACATGGCCCGCAGCGTCCTGCCGAAACCGATGAGACCGAGTGCGATCGGCATGACGCTTAAAGCCGCCGTCGGACTGAACCACACCTCGGTGGTGTCGCCAGCCTCGCCTCCAAATGCGGGGACGTCGACTCGGCCCAGATTGGAAAGGCAGACGCTCTCGACGACCCGATCTTCGACCAGCGGGAGCAGCAGCTGGAGTTGGCGTTTGAGCATGGCCGGCAACGCGTTTCCGCCCTCGAGCAGGTCCACGACCCACCCAGCCGCGCCGGATTGCTTCATCGGCCCGGTGATCCCGGCGACGATCGCGGTCGCCTTCTCGAGGTCAGTCACCTCCTCGACCTGCAGCACGATCGCGAGGTAGCTAGCGAAGTTCGAGATGACCTCGGTCGACCACGCCGGCGGCCGGAAGTTCACCGGCATGTTCACCGACACCGAATCGGCGAGCGGGACATCGTGGGCGCGGTTCCACCGCAGGATCGTCAGCGCCAGCGCGGCCATGGCCAGGTCGTTCACCGTGGCCCCCGCGGGTCGACGCGCGAGTGCGGTGGCCATCTCGTCGCCCTCGATGGTGAGCGGAGCGAAGACGAATCGCGGCCCCTCCGGCGAGCCGCCGTCCGCGGCGACCCGGGTGGTTCGCTTCCGGTCGATGGCCGGTTTGGCGACCCCCCGGGCGCGGATCAGAACGTCGAAGAGATCGCGGGAGCCGGCAATGCCCTTCAGGTCACGGGCTTCCTCGATGGGCGGTCCACCGACTTCATCGGGCTCGCCCGCATAAGCCCGAACGAGTGAGAGCAAGAAACGCATCGCTCCCATGCCGTCGAAGGCCGCGTGATGGAAGTTGAGCAGAAGGCGGTCCCCATGGGTCTCGCGGACCACCGCGACGGAAAACACTGGGCTGCGGTGCAGATCGGGAACCCGCGCATAGAGGCGACTGCGGACTTCGCTCACGGGTTCATCGGTGATCTCCATGGCGAGGTGATCCGCGCGGTCGGGTACTTCCCAATACAGTGTCCGCGCGGTCAGGCGCGCGCGGCCAAGTCGTGCCCGAGCAAGGGGGTGCTTCGCGACGGCGGCGCGCAGGGCTGTGGCAAGCCGGTCTGGGTCCAGGCGGCCGGACACGCGCGCCTCTATTTGAACCGAAGGAATGATGTCGATGTCGTCGGTGATGAACATCTCGTCGAGCGCGGTGAGTCGCAGCGTTTGGGTCATAGGGCCATTTTGCTCTAGCGGGCAAATCGCGGCGGTTGTAGTTGTGGAAGGCAGATCGCTAGGCCGCTCGAGGCTCCCGTGGGAGAGCCCCTACGCCTGTGCGAAACGAACTGTGCCTGAGTCGACGGGAGCCGCCCATGGACCGCTTGGCTCACCGTGACCCGATCACCGCGGTGTCCGTGATCGCCACCGGGGCGGGTGAGGGTCACTACGAACACGTGTACGGGACCCGCAAACCTAGCTATTGGTGGGTCTTCTTCGGCCGGCGTTGGCTGCGTCTGCCCATCAATGTCTACGTGATCGCACACCAAGACGGTGTGGTGCTGTTTGACGCCGGCATGGATCCTGCCGTCGAGACGGATGCCGACTACTGGCCCGACCCGATCACCGCGTTCTTCATGCGGCATATCTTTCGCTGGCACATCGGGCCGGACGACAGTCTTTCGGTACAGCTCGAGCGCGCGGGTTATTCGGCGGCGATGGTGGTCAAGGCCGTCATCTCCCACCTCCATTCCGATCACGTCGGCGGCATCGCCGAGATCCCGCAGGCGGAGCTGTTCACCGCCGCAGAGGGATTCGCCTACATGCGGGGCCCCCATCACCCCGAGCGCCACATGGTCTTGCGTGAGCGCACCGAGATTCCCGGCGCCAAATGGCGGATGATTCCGTTCGAGCCCAACGACGACCCCGCGTTGGAGCCATTCACCGAGAAGTTCGATCTGATGGGCGACGGTTCATTGGTCGTGGTGCCCACTCCTGGCCATCTGGCGGGTTCGGTGTCGATGTTGGTGCGGCGCAATTCGGCCCCGCCCCTCCTCCTGGTCGGCGACCTGACCTACGCCGAGGAACTGCTCTACCGCGACCAGTTCCCCGCGATTGGAGACAAGAAGCTGCTGGCCGATTCGTTCGCCAAGGTGCGAGCGCTCAAGAAACACCTGCCCGATCTGGTGATCCTTCCCGCCCACGACCTACTCGCGGAGCAGAAATTGCGCGCCGCGGCGGGCCACCTCAGACAAGGGAATTAGCAATGCCGTGGCGAAAAGCGCTGTTTAACACCATGTACCGGGCGCGTCGACCGATCTGGGACACCCCGGTCCCCGACGAAATCCGTGCCCTTGCCGACGGTCCGAACGCCGTCGCGCCCGGTGCCGCGCTGGATGTCGGTTGCGGCACCAGCGGCAACGTAGCATTTCTGGCCCGCCACGGCTGGCGTGCCATTGGCGTGGATTTCTCGCCCGCCGCAATCCAAAAGGCCACGGCCGCAGCGGCAGGTGTCTCCGGCGCCAGCTTCATCGAAGCCGACGTCACCAGGCTGACCGAACAGGGCATCACGGGACCCTTCGACTTGATCATCGACAACGGCTGCTACCACTCCCTGGCCGACGACGGCAAGCAGGCCTTAGCGCGCGAACTCGCCGCGGTCGCCAAGCCCGGCGCGTTGCTGGTGATGTGGGAAGGCATTCGGATGCGGCCCAACGAAATCGCCGACCGATTCTCGGCAGATTTCGACATCGAGCAGGCGGCCATGAAAGCGTTCGAGGTCAAGCGTTTTGGACGCCGCTTCACCATCGACAACGCACGCTGGTATCAGTTGCGCCGCAAAGCCCCTCTCAGCGCAGAGTGATGGGCAACCTGGTCAGACGGCGCCACAGCGGAACCGGTACGTATTGCAGCTCGGAAGGGTCGACAGCGAGGGTCAGATCGGGAAATCTGGCGATGAGATTGCCGATCGCAATGCGGGTTTCCATCCGCGCCAGGTTGGCGCCCAGGCAGAAGTGCGGCCCCTTGCTAAAAGCAATGTGGTAGTTGGGGGATCGCGTGATGTCAAAGACTTCGGGCCGGTCGAAGACGGCGGGGTCGCGGTTCGCCGAGGCCAGCAGCGGGACGACCATCGCCCCGCGCGGAATGTGAACCCCGTGCCACTCGACGTCCTCGGTTGCGTAGTTGGGTTTGGTGCCGCCGATGGTGCCGGTATAGCGCAGGATCTCCTCGACGGCGCTACCGATCAGCTCCGGGTTGGTGATGAGGAGTTCGAGCTGATCCGGGTGGGTCAGCAGCGCGGCGACTCCGTTGCTGATCAGGTTGTAGGTGGTTTCGTAACCGGCGCTGATCAGTAGAAACACCATTGCCACGAGCTCGTCGTCGGTGAGTCTGTCGCCGTCCTGAGACGCGTGGATCAGCCCGGTCATGATGTCGTCGGCCGGCTCGGCCCGACGGCGGTCGATGACGCCGCGCAGGAAGTCGATCAGGTCTTCGAATTTGGCTGCCAGCGCTTCCAGGTCGTAGGTGGTCACTCCGTCGATAATCAGTTTCATACCGTCGTGGAAGCGAGCCCGATCGGATTCGTCGACGCCGACCATCTCACTGATCACGGTGACCGGGATGGGCAGGGCGTAGTCGGTGATGAGCTCGATTTGTTGGCCGCGGCGAAACCCGTCGAGCAGTTCGCTCGTGACTGCCTCGACGCGATCAGTCAACGTCGCGATAGCTTTGGGCGTGAACGCCCGGCTGACGAGGTTACGCAGCCGTAGATGTTCGGGGTCGTCCTTGTAGATCATGCTGTCGGTACTGAGAAATCGGATCGCCTGCGGAACCGGTGGTGGCTCGGCGCCTTCGACCACGCGTCGGAACCGCGGATCGGTGGTGAGGTCAACGCAGTCGTGGTAGCGGGCCAACACGTAGAGCTCGGCGTTACCGATATAGCTCATCGTGGCGCGGTGGACCGGGGAGTTGCGTCGCAAGTGGTCATAGACGCCGAACGGATCGGCCAAGAAGTCCGGGCTCTCTAGCTGGATCGATTCGCCCGTTGGCATGTCCTGGGTGGTGCTCATCTGCGGCTCCTTGGTATGAGCGCTCGGATTCGGGCGCACGCCGGCCGTTCCTCCACTGTGATTTCCACAGTACGGCAGAGTTGTCGGCGTCAAGCCGGAGAACGGCGCCGGCGCCGGGGTACGTCCCTAGTCGTCGAACGCCAGTGTGCCGGTCCCGACGATCTCGCCGCCGCCATCAGCGACCAGCACCGCACCCGTAACGAAGGAAGCTTCATCGGAGGCGAGGAACACGCAGCAGTGGGCGATCTCCTCGGGGCGGGCCACTCGCCTCAGCGGCAGATGCGCTGCGGCCCTTCGGTAGGCCTCTTCGCGGTCAATGTCTTTGGCGTTCGCCAACGAGTCCATCGCCGCATCGGCCATCGGCGTACGGACCCAGCCAGGGCACACCGTGTTGACTCGGATGCCTTGGCGGCCATAGTCATACGCCATCGATCGGGTCAACGCGAGCAGCGCGGATTTGCTCACGCCATACCCCACGCGGGCGGGTGAGGCCGACAACGCGCTCACCGAGGAGATGTTGACGATGGCTCCGCCACCGCGGTCGATGAGCGCCGGCAGCGCCGCACGGGCCAGCTTCATCGCGCCGGTCACATTGACGTCCAACATCTGCTGCCAGTCCTCATCGCGAACCGACAACACATCGCCGCCTATCCCGACGCCGGCGTTGGCAACGACAATGTCCACCCCGCCGAAGTGGGTCAACGCGGCGGTGACGGCGGCGGTCGCGTGCTCGGTTTCGCTGGTATCGCCGGCGACCGCAACGCCGCCGATGTCGGCGGCGACGGACTCTATCGGCTCGCGTCGCCGTCCGGTGACCACAACCCGGGCGCCTTCTGCCGCGAAGCGGCGGGCGGTAGCCGCGCCGATGCCGGTGCCACCCCCGGAAATCACGGCGATCTTGTCAGCAAGCCTCCCGCTCATGAGTGTGCCACCGTATCGAGATCACCGAATGGTCGTAATCTGAGCACGGTCGCCGGCAAACCCTGGGTCTTATTCCTTGGCATGCCGGCATTCTCTATGGGCGGTTTATGGGCGGCAAGCTCCACCTTCTTCGGGGTGCCGGGCCAGGTACGCCTCTATCGCGGCCCGTCGCTCTTGCGGGGTGCTCTCCCGCCATGCGTCACCCAACATCGTCCGAATCTCCGGGTGCTCGTCGACAAAACGGGCCATGTCGCGAATTGAGTCGGCCCGCGCTGACGGGGAACAGTCGGGCTGGGCGTGCGCGGTGGCGAGGACGTTGACTGGGACTGATCCGACTAGTGCTGAGTCTCCCGAGTCGGTCGTCACGGTCACTGGGGCGCTCACGAGGACCGCGGCCATGGCGACTGCGGCGAGAACACGTCGCCACGACAACCAAGCTTTCAGCCGACCACTCACTGGTCCACTCCTGCCGGACGGCCCTCGCCCACCAGCCGATCAGGCCCCGGGGCCGGGACCCCCTGGGCCGCCGGGTCCGCCGGGGCCGCCGGGTCCGCCGGGTCCGCCTGGTCCGCCGGGAGCCCCGGGGGCGCCCGGAGCGCCGGGGGCGCCCGGTGCGCCGGGCAAGCCGGGACTGCCCGGAGCGCCGGGCAAGCCGGGACCGCCGGGGCCGCGACCGCCTGGGCCGCCGGGTCCGCCGGGGCCTCCGGGTCCGCCGCGGCCGGGACCGCCCGGACCGCCAGGCAAGCCGGGACTGCCCGGAGCGCCGGGACCGCCCGGTGCGCCGGGCAAGCCGGGACCGCCGGGGCCGCGACCGCCCGGGCCGCCGGGTCCGCCTGGTCCACCAGGTCCGCCCGGTCCACCAGGTCCGCCGGGACCGGGGTCCGCAGGCCCGGGATCACCAGGCAGGTCAGTTCCGAACAAGCCGGGCCCAGTTTGGGCCGCGGCGCCGGTCGCGGTTGCTATGCCCGCGAGCCCCAAACCGGCGGTAACCGCGGCACTTGCTGCAGCGAAGCGCACAAAGTTTTTCACACGGCGACTTATACGCCGCGAAACTGGCACGAAGCTGGACGCGAAACCGACGAGCGGCAAACCAGGATGGGACCATGCGTGAGCGATGGTCATCGGGGCTGGCCCGCCGACTCACCGCCGTCATCGGTGAGGCAGGCCCGCCACGCTGTGACCAATCCGGTTCGCAGAGGTCTTCGTCGAGGTCAGCGACCTTTCGGCCGCTTCGGCACAGCGTCTTGGAACGGGGGCGTCAGCAGGCTTGCTAGCCTTCGCGCCGCCGCCATGCCGCCCGAGAATGTGACGAACATCTCATCGCCGTGCATGGCTCGTCGACTGGATCGCCGGGGTGCCTGCGCCTCGTTATCTCCTGGGATGACTGGCCCGCTCCGCGGCACGCTGTGCCGCAGCGGCGTGTTCGACGGCGGTCTCGACGACCGCGTCAGGCCCGGGGTAGACCGTGGCTTGATGCCCGGTTACCAGCCACCGCACCACGTAGGGTGGCGAGCCGTCTTCCGAACGGACTTCGATGATTTCGGCATGCTGATCATGTCGTTCCGTAGTGGTGCCCTTGACTACGAGGAAGTCGCCGACTTTGGCCTTCATCGTCTGTCCCTTCTCGATCGCGTGAGGCTTGCGGGGACCCTTTCATCGTGCGCGTCTGCGCTGCGAAAGGGAAGGGAAGTGGGGCGCCCTAGACGATCGTGCCGCCAAACCAGTCGTACGACGTCGGCTCGACAAAGGCTTGGCCGGCTGGGTCTGGTTCGCTGATGGTGACCGGTGCCGACTGGGTGTCCACTGCCGACTGGGGGTCGCCGTCGGGCTCTGGGTCGTTCACATCGGAAACCCAGATTGGAACGGGCCACAGGCCTTGCCGCCGCAGCCGTTCCCAATACTCTCTCATGCCGTCCAGGGCAGATGGCATAAGACGAGGTTACACCTGGCAGCCTGGCCGGCGCGGCGATGTGGAGCGCCAGTTCGCGGTCAGATATTGGGTGTGCGGTGTGCCCAGGGGTTTGCGTGCTCGAGCTGGCTGGCGATGCGGATCAGCACATCTTCACGTCCGTAGGCGGCGGCGAGCTGCACGCCCACAGGCAGGCCCTGGGCCGTCCACTCCAGCGGAAGGCTGATGGCTGGCTGGCCGCTGGTGTTGAACGGGGGAGTAAACGGCACGAATTCCCCGGAGCGCCGCATTGGTGCCATTGGGTGTTCGGGGTCGTTGGCGATGGTGCCGAGTGTGATCGGCAGCTCGGCAACGGTAGGTGTGAGTAGCAGATCCCAGCCGTCGTGCCACCACGACTGAAGCGCCCTTCGAAACGACGCGATCGCGGACAACGCTTGCGCGTAGTCGACGGAAGTGAAGTGTTTGGCGAAGTCAGCCTGGGCTCGATTCACCGGCTCGAGCTCGTTGTCGGCCAACCGACGGCCGAGTTGATCCTCGAAGCGGCGCCGTGCCAGACCAACGTTGGCGCTCCACAACGCGCCGAACTTCGAGCTGAACGTGGTGTCCTCCAAGGCCAACGGCCACGAAGCCTCGACATGGTGTCCCAACGATTCGAGCAGCCGGCCAACGGCCTGCGTCGCGTGCGTCACTTCGGCATCCACGTGCCCGCCTTGTGGATGGTGGTCGAGGATACCGATGCGCAGCTGACCGGGGTCCACGCCAAGCTCGTCGACGTATGGACGTGTGGGCGGGGGTGCTATCACGGTGTCGCCGATGCCCGGGCCGCGCGTCGCGTCGAGCAAGGCGGCGGTGTCACGAACGGTACGGCTGACGCAGTGCTCGACAGCCAGTGAGCTCTCTTCGCGGGCCGGGCCGAGAGTGATACGTCCCTGGCTCGGCTTGAGCCCCACGAGGCCGCAGCACGACGCGGGAATCCGGATCGAGCCCCCACCGTCGCTGGCGTGAGCGAACGGCACCATCCCCGACGCGACAGCTGCGGCAGCACCGCCGCTCGATCCACCCGGCGTGCGGGTTGTGTCCCACGGGTTATGGGTCGGACCCCACGCGACCGGCTCAGTCGTCGGTACGGTGCCGAGTTCTGGGCTGTTCGTTCGACCGGCGATCACCAGCCCGGCCGCGCGGTAGCGGCTGACGAGCGTCGTGTCGGCCTCGGCGATGACGTGGGCTTCCTTGAAAGCGAGGTTGCCGTTGCTGATGCGTTGTCCGGCGTATGTGGCGTAGAGGTCTTTGATCAGGAACGGCACGCCGCGAAACGCGCCATTGGGGAGATCGGCGCTGGCGGCGGTCTCGCGGGCGTGGTCGAACCAGCGGATCACGACCGCGTTGAGGGCCGGGTCGATGCGTTCGATGCGCTCGATCGCAGCCTCCAGCAGCTCGCTCGGCGACACCTCTCCTGAGGCGACGAGCTTTGCTTGATCGGTCGCATCCATCCAACGGGTCTGCTCGGCAAGGGCGCTCATGCCAGCCTGTGTAGCACGATCGGGCCGTGGGTGGGCGCGCGGCTGAGATCCGGCCAGGGAATCGTCAGGTCGCGTGTGCGGCGGGTTAACGGGTGGGGAGGTCGGTGAACCGTCGAGCATTGGGTTCAAGCGGTAGCTGTAACCCGTTCACCAGGTAGCTGACCGTGCGGTAGGTGCCGGCGAGCATGAGCAATTCGATGATCGCTTCTTCGGAGTACGCGCTGGAAAGGTCAGCCCACAGTTCGTCGTCGACCGTGCAGACGTTGTGCAGGGTGTCGCACAACCGGATCAGTGTTCTTTCTCGGTCGGTCCAGCAGTCGTCGTCCGGTCCTCCGTGGGTCAGCGACTCGATTTGGGCCTCGCTGAGCGCGGCCTTAGCCGCGAAGACCGACACGTGTACGCCCCATTCGTATTCGGCACCACAGGTCGCTGTTACTCGGTCGATCACGATCTCGCGTTCTCGGATGCTCAGATGTCCGCGGTCGAGCATTCCCGAATTGAAGAACTTGAAGAATAGGCGCCGGTCGCGAGCCATCGTGGTGAACAAGGCGAGCGGCGGGTGGCCCCTCATGATCGCGTCGATGGCCTCCTGGATATCGGGTGGTAGCGGCTCGGGCGCCGGCGCAACCCGGGCGCTAGAATTTTTATAGCGTTCCATGGTTGTAGGCTACTGCCGATGCTATAAAATGTATAGCATGAGTTCGGCGACGGCCGGTCGACCCGCACACGGTTCACGTTCAGGGCGGCCCATCATGGTGGTCCTGGATGTTCTTGGCCGCAAAGGCGCGTTACGCATCCTCTGGGAGCTACGCCACGACCCGTTGCGCTTTCGTGCGCTTCAACAGGCATGCGAAACCAACCCGGGCTCGCTGAACACTCGCCTCAAGGAACTGCGCGACCTCGGAGTCGTCGACCATACCGAGGCTGGCTACCACCTCACCCCGAAAGGACGGGAACTGGGCGTTCTGCTGACCGCCCTATACGCGTGGGCCGAAGACTGGGCCACACCCTGAACCTGCTGGCGATCCGCGACACTGCGTACAGTGGTGAAACTGACGCACACCGGTGAGGAGCAATTCGTGTCTTCACGCCGACACGGTTTTGCGACAAAGCTTGCCCGCCTGGGGGTCCGCGTAGGGGTCATTCTGGCTCTCGCAGCCGCTGCCGCTCCTCCTCCGGATGCACTGGCGTCGCCTTCCGTACGGATCTCCAGCGAGAGCGAGCACATACTCCGAAATCTGCTGAGCGTTAAGACTCGCACGTCAAGCATGGGCACACCCGAGCGATCGGAGATGTTGTCACGGCAGTTCGTGGGCGTGCCCTATGGCGCACATACGCTTATCGGTTCCGCGGATGAGGCAGAGCAGCTTGTCGTTCAGCTGCAGAAAGTCGACTGTTTCACCTATGCCGACTATGTGGAGGCGCTGAAACGAGCCAATGATCGCGACGAGTTCATCGCACGTCTCGTCGACGTTCGGTATAAGGATGGTGTCGTCGAATTCCGGAGCCGGAAGCACTTCTTTACGGACTGGTCCGCGGTGGCTCCTCCAGTGGCGACCGACATCACGAGGAGTCTTGGCGCCAATTCAATTCAGGTGACCAAGGACCTCAATCAGAAAGATTCTGGTGGGGTGTATTTGCCCGGTATACCGATTGTCTCGCGAACTATCTCCTACATTCCCAGTCAGCAGATCGACAGCAGCGTCGTGAGCGAGCTACGGAGTGGTGACTATATCGGAGCATTCGCAGCAGACGGCGGCCTCGACGTGACGCACATTGGCATCTTTGTCGACACACCCGATGGGTCCTTCCTACGAAACGCGTCATCACTGCGGGTCAACAACAAAGTGGTCGACAGCCCCTTCTTTGACTACCTCAATACGGTCCCTGGGATAGTTGTGCTCCGCCCCGTTAAGTGACGTCGGGCGAACTCGGCTGGGGTGAGTTCCCCGTGGGCGGGATGCGGCCCGTGGGCCTTGTAGTCGCAGCGCCGGTCTTCGCTGATGGCGCGGGCTGCTAACAGCGCGTCGAGGTGCGATGAACTACGAGTTCGTCACGGAACCGACTGCTGTGAGATTCCGTCCAGGCGTTCTGCCACAGCAAGGAGGTCCGCCCACCCGGCCGGAACTGCGCGGCGACAGCCCGACAGCGGTCGCAACACGACACCAGGGCTCTTCAACTTCCCCAGCAACCCCCGGCTCAGTTACGCAGTGCACCAAGCATTCCCGACCAGCTCCCACAACCTGAACAACACCGAACAAAGGCAGCGGCTCTGAGATATCGTCATGTCGGCGACGCCGCCTAAATGGCAATGTGACCCGCGCAGAAGGACCATCAGTGGATCGGCCCCGGGATTGACAAGACCGCACGGCCACATTGGAGGCGGACCGGATACAAGTTCTTTCCCTATGCCGCACAGCACTCCGGTCAATGGTGGGTACTTCGGCTCAACCACGGATTCCCCGACCACGACCTCTACAGCTTGTTCGTCGACGGCAGGGCCGTCGCCGATGTCACCGGCGACTTCGACGACCCATCCCCACTTTTGGCTGGCGTAGCTTCACTCAAGCCCCACCGCGATCCGGCAGCCGAACCAGCGCCCGAGGCCGAAACAGCAACGGCCTTCGGAAATACAGTGGCGCGCTAAGTCGATTATGGCAGCGAAAACAACGAACCATGCATCTTCTGCTCCCACCACTACGACGGAATGACTCGCATCTAAAACGTCTTGGCGCGCATCGTTGGAAGGCAACTAGCTTTGGGTGCGGCCCTGCACTGCTAGGCCGATTGGGTCTAGCGTTTCGAGCATGGCGACAAATCTATCCCTAAACGACCCGACCGCGTTGCGATCTTCCCGATGAATGTACGAGCCATCCTTCCGGCTGACCTGGCATGGCATGTTCCGCCAAGGCAGCCAGCGCGTGAGATCTTGACCTCAAACGGATTTGGTGGTGCGGCCGCGCTGAGCGCAGCTCCTCACAATTTCAGCGACAATGCTGGATAGACGCGTTCCCCGGCGGTGGAAGGAGTTTGGGATGGATCCTGGCGAAGGGTGGTGGATCGTCTTTGAAGCGATGAAGCTCGCGGCCGCGGTATTGACGCCTGTCGCCGTAATAGTCCTAGGTTATCGCCTGGATCGTCGGCTACGCAGTGTGGAGGTGGTGCAGCGGGCGAACCAAACGGTCGTGACGCGCCGCATCGAGATCTTCTCGGTGGTCACGCCGAAACTGAACCAGTTGTTCTGTTTCGGTACGTTCGTCGGAAGCTGGAAGCAGATCACACCGGACCAGGCAATCTTGTTGAAGCGCCAACTGGATGAGACGATGTACGCCAATCGGGTGCTGTTTTCCAATGAACTATTCGCGGCCTACGAGGCATTTATGCTCACGCTGTTCGACACCTACGCCCGCGCTGACGAAGACGCGCCCCTACGGTCACCGATCAGCTCACCGCTGGGTGATCGACGCAAAATGGATTGGTGGCGGGACGAGATGGCGACTCGTTTCGATACTGAACGCCCAACATCTGCAAGGGAAATTAAGCAGGCATATCGGGTGTTGGGGGAGAGGTGGCGCGCCGATCTATATGTCACGCGCGCCTCGGAGCCGTTGCTCACGCCGTAGTCCGCTAAGAAATCAAGAAGTGAGTGAGAACCAGTAGGCGTGCGTTTTGTCTTGTAGATCGTTCGTGATCGGAAGCCCGATCGATCGCCGGTGTTACTCAATACCGCATGTCTTTGGCGTCGAGTTAGCCAGGCTAACGTTGACTCTCGAGCCACCCGGGGCCTGCACGTAGGTCCACGGAAGCCCCAGTCGTTATGTGGCTTTGTTGCTCGGACGTGCGGGCAGCATCTAAGAAGCGCGCAAGCTCGCCGAGGGCAACATGTTTCTCGGCTTGGGCCAGGAACGCAGCGAGGTTTGCCGGCACCCGGAGATCGCCGAATCGACGTGGCATCGCTGGCTTGCTCACTAGAGCGGAATGGGAGCCAACGACGCCAACCGGCTCAAAGACCTCTAGGCCGAAAACGACCGGTTGAAAAGGCTGGTCGCTCATTGAGGGCTACTAGCCCCGGTGGTCGATCTGGCCATGGCATCGCCTGGGTCAACTGTGACGGTGTGAAATGTCCTGACTGGTCGTTTTGGCGCCAGGGGATGTGGACCACGCCCGGCCTGAACTTTTCCAACGCGGCCGCGTGGCTGCGACCGGGTGGTTCCGCTTGAGCCTTCGCCGCCCCCACCCCGACCGCCGCGTACAACGGCGATGCCGCGTCGACTCGGCTTGGGCGGTGGGTTGGTGGGGTGCGGGTGTCGTTGTCGGCCTTGATGTTCCGCCATGACCGGCGCCGGGGGATCAACTTAGTTGGTTGTTGGTGGTGGGTGGGGTTGGAAGGGTTGGTACCACCACCAGTTGGCGCGTTCGCCGGTGGGTCCGGGGCACGGTGGGACCGCCGGCGGGGGTTTCATCGGTGGGCGCGCGAGCGATCCTGCACTGAGCGGTCGGCCGGCGGCATCGGTGACGGTGGGATGGGCTGCGGGTCCGGTGATGGTGATGATGCCGCGGTGGTGGAGCCGGTGGTGATACGGGCAGACCAGCACCAGGTTGGCCAGCTCGGTGGGTCCGCCGTCTTCCCAGTGCCGGATGTGGTGGGCGTGCAGACCGCGACTGGCCCCGCAGCCGGGTACCGCGCACGCCCGGTCGCGGTGTTCGAGGGCGCGGCGAAGCCGGCGGTTGATCTGGCGGGTCGCTCGCCCGGCGCCGATGACCTCACCGTCGCGTTCGAACCAGACTTCATAGGTGGCATCACAGCCCAGGTAGCGGCGCTGGGAGTCGGACAGCAGCGGACCGAGGTGCAGTGCCGCCGTGCGTTGGTGCACGTCGAGGTGCATCACCACCGTGGTGTGCTGTCCGTGGGGGCGGCGGGTGGCTTCGGCGTCCCATCCGGCCTCGACCAGGCGCAGAAAGGCGTCGACGGTGCCCGGCATCGGGGGCGCGTGATCGGATGGCTGGTCGTTGTGTTCGCGATCGCGACGCCATGCGGCGATCAGCGCGTCACGATGGGCGGCCAGTGCCGCGTCGAACTTCGCGGCGTCGATATGCGGCAGTTTGATCCGCCAGCAGGTGTACTCGTCGTCGCTGCTGGTGGTGATCGACGGTTGTGGGTGTGGGTCAGAATTGGGTTCGGGTCGCGGTTCGAGCTTGAGCGCGGTGCGTAGCTGGTTGACCGTGGCGACCCCGGCCAGCTCGGCGAAATGCGCATCGGAGCCCTCGGGCGCGCGGTGGGCGATGACGCCGACCTGATCCAGCGACAATCGGCCCTCCCGCATGCCGTGGGCGCAGCGGGGGAACTCCTCGAGTCGGTGCGCGACCGTGGCGATAGTGGTGGCGTTGCCCGGAGATGAGCCGGTTTTCCAGGCGACCAATCCCGCGACTGATCGCGCGCCGGTGGCGCCCCAGTGCTGGTCACGGTCGAGCTCGGCGACGATCTCCACGATGCGCCCATCGATCGCGTTGCGCTGGCCGGTCAACTCCGCCAACTCCTCGAACAACACCTCAAGGCGCTCATCAGGACGCACCCCAGCGGCGCTGGTGGATGCGGTCGAAGACATGACTTCATCATCGCAGCGGGGTACGACAACTTCCCGCAGCTGCGACCACCGCTGGCGCGCGCGGCGTGGATCAGGGTCGCTCGAAGTGTTGGTAGTCGATCGGCGTCGTCCAGAAGCCTCCCCACTGCCAGCCTTGATCGGTGAAGGCGAGTACGGCTGGATCGCCGTCGTGAAGCAGTCCCGGGTCGGTGCGATCGCGGTCGAGGTACTCCGCCGCATTCGTTGGTTGGATTGCCCCCGCGCCGTCGATGTACGGGTTCAGCAGGGGGTTGAGGTCGATGGCCCGGCCGTACGCGTGTTGCGACCACTGGGTGGTTCCGGGGATGCCGCGGCAGTTGAACGCGGACGTGTTGTTGTCCTCCATGGACAGTTCATCGGTGGCGCCCGGATAGTTGTTGACCGTGCGGATTTTCTCGACGGGATAGCGCAGCACGTAGAGCCGCTCGAAAATGGTGATGACCTGTGGCACAAGGTCTTCGTGCACGATCAGCTCGCCACGGTGGGTCTGGTCGTCGAAACCGACGTGGTTGACCTCGACGCGCCGCAGCAGTCCCGGCTCCACCGGGCAGCCCGGCCGCCAGCTTGCGCCCAGTTCGGCGGCGGTGACCGGGTAGACGGTCGCCGGCGCAGGTGTGGCTGGCGCATCGGATGGTGGTGCGACGGCCGACGGTGCCGCCGAGCTGGGAGACGGTGGTGGTGCGACGACCGCCCGCGGTGATGAGGCGGCGTTGGGGGGTGCCGCCGCGGTGCAACCCGCCATTGACGCAGCGACCGCGATCGTAGCCACCAAAACGACTGGAGGCAGCCGCAACATGATGGATCGGCGCTCAGTCGCGACCGCTTGCGTGCGCACCCGTTCGATTATCGTTCACCGCGATCGCTAGCAGTCGGTGGTTGCTGGTGCGGGCGGCATTCAGCCCGCGAACCGGTTGCGCCACCAGAGCTTAATGTCGCGAAAGCGGCTTCGCACGTTGACGGTTGTCGGTATCGTCGCGCTGGTGGCATCGGGCGTCATCGCGTTTATCTGGTCGCAACAGCGTCGGTTGATCTACTTCCCGTCGCCGGGTCCGGTGCCGTCCGCGTCGGCTGTTCTGCCCGCCGGCCGCGACGTCGTGATCGAAACCTCCGATGGAATGCGTTTGGGCGCCTGGTATTTCCCGCATACCTCTGGCGGTCGTGGACCCGCGGTACTGGTATGCAACGGCAATGCCGGCGACCGGTCGATGCGCGCGGAGCTGGCGGTCGCGCTGAATCAGATGGGCCTGTCGGCGTTGCTCATTGACTATCGCGGTTACGGAGGTAACCCGGGTAAGCCCTCTGAGGAGGGGCTCGCCGCCGACGCCGAGGCTGCGCAGGACTGGCTGGCCGAACAGATCGACGTCGACCCCAAGAGAATCGCCTATTTCGGTGAATCCCTCGGCGCGGCGGTGGCGGTCGGGCTCGCCGTTCGGCGGCCGCCGGCGGCGCTGGTACTGCGGTCTCCGTTCACGTCGCTGGCCGACGTCGGTGCGGTGCAGTACCCGTGGCTTCCGCTGCGCCGGTTGCTATTGGACCGCTATCCCTCGATCGAGCGCATCGCCTCAGTGTCCGCGCCTGTGCTGGTCATCGCTGGCAGCGCCGACGACATCGTGCCCCCTGCGCTCAGCGAGCGGCTTGTCGACGCAGCCGCCGAGCCCAAGCGCTACGTCGTGGTTCCCGGTGTGGGCCACAATGACCGGGAACTGCTCGATGGACAGGTGATGCTCGACGCGATCCGCAGTTTCTTGGCGCAAACCCCGGTGCTCGGTCGCCCACGAAGCTAGCCCGAACCCGTGGCTTCGGGGGTGCTGGAGTGCACGCGCCATTTTCGGTACCAGCGTCGGGCAGCGAAGGCCCCCACGATGGCGGTCACGCACCACACCGCGATCGCCGAGTACGCCAGCGGCGACGACAACTGTGTGATCGATGCGCCCAGCGCCGTGTAGACGAACGCCCGCGGAGCCGACCCGATAAAGGAACCAACCGCCATCTGCCACAACGGAACCCCGAACGCGCCGAAGGTATACGAGGCCAGCGCATCCGAGATCCCGGGAACGAAGCGCTGACCGACCACCGCCCACAATCCGCGCCGTTCGATCTGGGCATCGAGGCGATCGGCGCGATCGGCGCCTAGCAGCGCGCGGGCGCTGTCCCGGCCAGCGCGGCGGCCGAGAAGACTGGCAACGACCGCGGTGCCTATCGTCGCGCCGAGCGTGACGAATGTGCCCAGCACCGGCCCGAACAACACACCGCTTCCGGCGGCCAGGATGGGGCCCGGCACGAACACCGCGCCGAGCGCGGTCGAGACCAACACATACGTCAGCGGCGCCAGTGGACCCGTCGCCGCGATGGCGCGCCGCACTGTCTCGACGTCGACGACGCGTGCCACGGCAACCAGGTAGAACAACCCGAGCAAGAACCCGGTGAACAGCGCCAGCCGCAGGGCGTCGCGGCGTCGGCTGGTAGCTGGGGTCTCGCTGTCGGTCATGGTGACCGCCATCCTGCCGCACGTCGGTCCTGGCCCGGTCGGTGCTCGCATCACCAGGCGTCGAAATAGGGCGTATATTGCGCGATCAGGGGCGAACCGAGGACTACGCGAGCCGAGGACACTATGGTGATCGACTACAACGAGGGCGAGATCGCCGAACAGTATCGCAAGACAAAGGACGTGCCGGTCCGCTCCAGGATTGAGGCGTACTCGTTCCTCAAACACATCGGCGATGTCGCGGGGCGCAAGCTCATCGACATCGCTTGCGGTTCCGGCGACTACACGCGCATCCTGCGGCGCGCCGGCGCCGCGCCCGTTGTCGGGTTCGATATCTCCGAGAAAATGATCGGCCTTGCTCGCGACGAGGAGGCCCGCGAACCACTAGGCATTGACTACCACGTCGCTGACGCCACCGTCGTGGTGCCGCAACAAGACTTCGATATCGCGGTTGCCGCCTATCTCTTGGTGTACGCGCGAGACCGCGACCAGCTCGCACGGATGTGTCGGGGCGTGGCCTGCCG
This sequence comes from Mycobacterium spongiae, assembly GCF_018278905.1. Taxonomy (NCBI): domain Bacteria; kingdom Bacillati; phylum Actinomycetota; class Actinomycetes; order Mycobacteriales; family Mycobacteriaceae; genus Mycobacterium; species Mycobacterium spongiae. The sequence goes on along the minus strand of NZ_CP046600.1, from coordinate 3,542,527 downwards.
CGTCAAGCCGGGCGGCCGATTCGTCACGATCACGACCAATCCGAACCTGTACGCGTTTGAGCAGGTGCCCGACTACCGCAAGTACGGTTTCCAGATCACGCTCGCCGAACAGGCAGTCGACGGAGCACCCATCGAGCTGACGGCGTTTCTCGATGACGGCCCGCTCGTCATCGAGAACTACTACCTGCCCATCGACGCATACGAATCCGCGCTCCGCGATGCAGGATTTCGTGATTTCGTGGTACACCCGCCCGAACTTTCGCCCGCGCCGCCAGCTGGCGACGAGGGCGACTATTGGGACGACTACCTGCACTATCCACCCGCGATCATCATCGAGTGCGTCCGCGACTAGCTACCCCCGTCGATCACTGCCAGGTCGGCATGCTCTGGCCGGTAACCGATGCCGACCATCCGTGCTGGAATGCGGGCCAGCCAGGGCCACCGTGCGATCAGCCGCACCGGCAGCGGAACCGTGAACTCGTCGAGGCTGCCCAACACCGCGGTGATGACGTTCTTTTGGAATAACACCTGCACCGCCTGGGTGATACGGGTCGGGGCCGCGCGCCGCCGTTGCACGCGGTGTAGGTCGGCGTCGCTCACGTGCCGGCGCAGCAACGGCCTGGCCAGGAGATTGGCCGCAGCCACCGCGTCCTGGATCGCCAGGTTGATACCGACTCCACCGATCGGTGACATGGCGTGGGCGGCATCGCCGATGCACAGCAGCCCGGGCCGGTGCCATTGCTCGAGGCGGTCAACGCCCACTGTCAACAGCCGTAGATCGTCGAACCCGGTGACTTCCTCGGTGCGGCCCCCCAAGAAGGGTGCTGCCTTCGCGATCTCGGCGCGGAACGTCTCCAGCCCGCGCTCGCGCACCTGCGCCAAAGAACCCTTGGCAATCACATAGCCGCATTGCCAATAGTCGCCGCGATTGATCATCACGAGGATGGCGCCCTGCCCGAAGTTGCCCATCGATTCGTCCGGGTCGCTGGTCAGACGCGAAATCCTGAACCACAGCACATCCATGGGCGCACCGATATCCAGCACGCGCAGGCCCGCCTGAGCACGGACGGTGGAGGTCCGGCCGTCGCAACCAACCACCAGGTCGCTACGGATCTTCTTCTCGCCGTCGGGTGTATGGGCGACGACGCCGCAAATCCGGCCGTTCTCCTCGACCAAGCTCGTGACCTCGGCCCGCATCATCAGCTGAAAGGAGGGATAGCTCTGCGCCTCTGCCGCGAGAAAATCCAGAAAATCCCATTGCGGCATCATCGCCACGAACTTGCCTCGCACCGGCAAGTGGCTGAAGTCGACCACCGTGATCTTCTGCGTACCGAAACGGACATTCAGCGTCGGGGTTGGCTGGTGCGGTCGCTGCAACAACCGGTCATAAAGGCCGAGCTCGTTCATGACTTCGAGGGTCGAGGGGTGGATGGTGTCGCCGCGGAAATCGCGGAGGAAGTCGCCGTGCTTTTCCAGCACGATGACCTCGACGCCCGCCCGGGCCAGCAGGTAGGCCAGCATCATTCCCGCGGGGCCGCCACCGGCGACGCAACAACCCGTGCTCAGCTCTGGTTGCATGACCGTCTCCGTGTCCGGGCACGTCGGTGGGGTTGCCGCGTTATGGCGAGCCTATCGGGATTGCGGGCGACGCTTCGTCATTACAGTGCTTCGAGTCGATATCCCATGCCGCGCAGAGTGGTGAATCGCTCGCCGCCGAGCTTACGCCGCAGGTAGCGCACGTAAACATCGACGACGTTGGAACCGGGATCGAAGTCGAAACCCCAGACGTGGCTGAGCAGCTGTTCGCGGGAAAGCACTTGGCCTGGATGGCGAAGGAACGTCTCGGCGAGTGCGAATTCGCGCGCCGACAAGTCGACAGTGCGATCGTCAACCTTGGCGCGTCGGGTGCGCAAGTCTAGTTCCAAACCGCCGTAGGACAAGACAGTGATCTCCCCTACGCGCTCGCTGGTCAACCGCAGCCGCACCCGGGCGAGCAGCTCCTCGAACCGGAACGGCTTGGGCATGTAGTCGTCGGCACCGCCTTCCAGGCCGGCAACCGTGTCCTGGACGCTGTCGCGAGCGGTGAGGATGATGACCGGAATTGAGTGGTTCGCCGCGCGCAGCTTGCTTAGCACCGCGAAGCCGTCTACCTCAGGCAGCCCAATGTCAAGGATCATCAGATCGAAATCGCCCGTCGTTGCGTAGTCGTAGGCCGATGGTCCGTCTGTCACCACCGTGACCGCGTATCCATTGGCAGACAGCCCTTTCTCGATGAACGCGGAGATTCGCGGCTCATCTTCGGCAATCAGGATGCGTGACATGATTCTCCCTTGCCGACGGGCACGACGACGATGAAGGTGGCGCCACTGCCGGGCGTGCTGTCAAGCTCGACGTGCCCGTCGTGCGCCTTAGCGATGGCTTGTACGATGCTCAGTCCGAGTCCGGCCCCATCGGAGCGATGGCCACCGGCCGTGCCCCGGGCGAAGCGCTCGAAAATCCGCGCTCGGTCCTCCGCGCTGACCCCGGGCCCGGAGTCTGATACCCAGAACCACAACCATTCGCCCATCACCGCAGAACCAATGCCGATTTGGTCGCCGTCTTTGGTGTAATGGCACGCGTTGTCGGCCAGCGCCACCAAGGCTTGGGTGATCCGTTGCGGATCCAGCACGGCGTCCACTTCGGCCACCGACTGCAGGCTGAAGTCACGGTCACCGAGTTGGGTAACTTTCTCGAACACCTCACGGGTCAGGGCCGCCACGTAGACGGGCCGAGGTTGCACGAACGACGGTTGTACGGAGCGGGCCAGCAACAGCAGATCCGACACCATCCGATTCATTCGCACCAACTCGTCGTCGAGCAGGGCGGCCGTGGCTCGAATATCGTCGGGATCGTTGGGGTCGAGCACTTCGAGGTGGCCGCGCACGATGGTGATCGGTGTGCGTAGTTCGTGGCCGGCGTCATCGATGAAGCGGCGCTGCGCCAATACCCCGGACTCCACGCGATCGAGCATTCCGTTGACCGTGTGGACCAAGTCATCGAGCTCGTCACCCTTGTGGTACGCGCCGGTGGGTATGCGTTGCGAAAGGTCGGAGTCGGTGATGCGCCGCGCGGTCTCCGTGACGTCGCGTAGCGGCCGCAGGATTCGGCCGGCTACCAGCCACGCCGCCGCCGTCGCGCCCAGTAGCGTGAGCCCACCGGCCACCAGCATCAGTCGGGCGGCCCCGTTGGCGTCGGCGCGTTCCGCGTCGCCGAGATAGGCGGCGACGATCACGCCGCGTGACGGGTCGCCCGCGAGCTTGACCGGGATCGCGAGATAGCGGACCTCGCCGATCTCGGGCTGTCGGTACTGGCCCTCGGTCGGTTTGGTGACCGAGCCAACGAGGCTGGTGAACGTGTCGTCCTTCGCGAGCACCTCCGGGTATCCCGGTTGCTGCCTGCTTTGGGTGCGGTACTTGCCGTCTACGTAGCCGAGGAACTTCTCGTTGGGCCGCGCGATGTTGTACGCGATCGCCTCGCTGATCATCTGTTCGACGCTGGTGAACGGGTGTCCGGTGCGGGGATTGATCCCGGGTGCCGTGAGCTCCGCGAACTCCTCGACCTCGAGTCGGAGCGCTCGGTCCATCCGCGCGTCGATGACCGACACGAGCAAACGCCATGTCACGAAGGTGACGATGACCAGTGCCGCCATGACCAAGAGAAGCACCATACCCATGATTCGGGTCCGCGCCGCCGACGGAGCGATCCGGTGCCACAACCGTCGTACACCGCTGTTGGTGGTGCTCACTGTCGTCTCCAGACCACACTCCCGACGCAATTCAACGCGGTGGCGCACGGTTTCAACCGGCTTCACGTCCTCAGTCGTCGTGGAAGTCGTCTGGCTCATCGTCATCGTGCCTGATCGCCAGCGGCAGCGCGAGGACAAATGCCGTCAAGATTCTCCGGCGGCGGCGGATGCGGGATCCCCGACGCCTCCCACAGTGACGCCGGCGGTGTGTCCGGCGGTGTCCAATCTGGGGCGTCAACGACGATCGGTGCCAGCGGTTCGGCGTCCCTGGACGACGACAGGCTCAGACCCGCCGCCGCGCCAAGCCCGGCGACGGCAACCACTGCCACTGCAATCATCAACGGTGTCCGCATGTGATCTAGCGTTCACGGCAGCGCTTTGCTGAAGATGATAGCTGGATGAGAACGTTCTCATCCAGGTCATCGGTTGTCGCGAACCCGGCGACCGCCGGTGACTGAGAAACCGCCGGTGCACGAGAATTTGGGCGAGTCGCTACTGCAGCTTTCCGGCGACGAAGTCAGCAGCCTGGTTGACCATCCCGGACGAGATGTATTCGCCGGCCAAGTGCTGTGGCCAGTTGTCCTCCCAAGTGTTCGGGTCTGCCGGGTTGCAAATGGGGTCTGCGCCGTGGCAGAGCTCAATGGTCCGGTCGTTGTAGCGCGGATTAAAGGCGGTGATGGGGCCTACCCATTGACTTCCGTTGCCGAACAACACGATCGCGGCGATGTGCTCGTCGCTACCCGGCGGCAGGGGATTGGTGAAACCCCACACCTGGGTCGGGACCGCCACAACGATGTCGGTGACCGCCGCGCCGAGCGAGTAGCCGCCCGGCACCAAACGCGTGTCCGGGCAACTACCCGCCATGCTCTGGATATGGGCGCTCATGTCGTTGGCGCCCTGATCGATCTCCGTGTCCGCCGGGTACTGCACCGCGTAGACCCCGATGTTCTTCGGGACCTTCGACCGCAGCGCACTGACGAACGCATTGCCAACGGCCCCGATCCCGGGCGGTTCCGTGCGCCCGCGGGCGAAGATGACCTCGGCATCGGGGCAAGCCGCCCGGGCCGGTGCAACGGAGCCGGGGGCACCGGCGTTGATCGTGACGGGAGCAATCAGCAGCACCGCGGCCAGCAGAACTGCAGCGGCACCCCCAGGGAGAAATCGGCGGTTCCGTAAAACACTCACATGGCGATGGTAGCGAGCGGCGGCCGCCCGTGCCCGGCGAAATTGCCCGAGCTCCTTCGCCGCGAACGGGCACGGCGCAGATTGCTCGGGTGCTGGTCATCAGGCCACGGGACAGGTCCCATGGGTTCGGTGGATAGAGTTGACGTGGTCGACGGCGCGGATTGGCGCCGTGGGCCACCAGCTACTCCGGTAAGGATGCGGACTTGGAGACGATGCGGCAGCCTGACACCGTGGGTATCTCGGGACGAGACGGAACGGGGCGGTGAAAGTCCACCACCTCAACTGCGGCACGATGAACGTGCCCGGTGTCGGCTTGATCTGCCACGTGTTGCTGCTGGAGACCGACGACGGGCTGGCCTTGGTCGACACCGGTTACGGCGCCCGGGACTGCCTCGATCCCGCTCGGCTAGGACCGGTCCGCCACTTCCTCCGGCCGGCATTGCTGCCCACCGAAACTGCGCAATACCAAATCGAACAGCTGGGGTACCGCGCGTCCGATGTGCGCCACATCGTGCTGACGCATTGTGATTTCGACCATATCGGCGGGATCGCCGACTTCCCCGACGCGGACATCCATGTCACTGCCGCCGAAGCCCGCGGCGCCATCCACGCTCCCTCGATCCGCGAGCGCGTTCGCTATCGCCGTACCCAATGGGCACACGGTCCCAAGCTGGTGGAGCACGGTCCCGGTGGGGAATCGTGGCGTGGATTCGTCGCTGCCAAACCCCTCGACGCCATCGGCGACGGCGTGGTGTTGGTGCCGATGCCCGGTCACACCCGTGGGCACGCCGCGGTCGCCGTTGACGCCGGTCACCGCTGGGTCTTGCACTGCGGTGACGCCTTCGATCATCTCGGCACCCTGGACAGGCGCCACCGAGTGCCCTTCTTCGTCCAGGCTCAGCAAGATCTGCTGTCGTTCAACCGCAAACAAATGTACGACAACCAGGCGCGAATCGTTGAGCTTCACCAGCGTCGGGACCCAGACCTGCTGATCGTCTGCGCCCACGATCGCACCCTCTACGGGCTTGCGCGCGATACGGCCTAGCCGGACCGACCAGCCAGCTGGTCTGGCGAATGCCACCAGCCCGGGCCGTCAATTGGGTGACCACCCCTGGCACAGTCCCGGATTCGGTATCGCTAGATTCGAGTCGCGATTTGTCGGAAGGAATGTCACATGAACACCCATGTCGAGCAGCTGGAGTTTCAGGCTGAGGCTCGTCAACTGCTGGATCTGATGGTCCACTCGGTTTACTCGAACAAGGACGCATTTCTGCGCGAGTTGATCTCGAACGCCTCGGATGCGCTGGACAAGCTTCGGATCGAAGCGCTGCGGAACAAGGATCTCGATGCCGACACCGTGGACACGTCGGATCTGCATATCGAGATCGAGGTGGACAAGGGCACGCGGACGTTGACCGTTCGTGACAATGGCATCGGGATGACGCGCGCGGAGGTCGTCGACCTCATCGGCACCCTGGCAAAATCGGGCACCGCCGAACTGCGGCAGAAGTTGCGGGAGGCGAAGAATGCAGCGGCCTCCGAGGAGCTGATCGGTCAGTTCGGCATCGGCTTCTATTCGTCGTTCATGGTCGCCGACAAGATCGAGCTCCTGACCCGCAAGGCCGGCGAGAGCGAAGCCACCAAGTGGGAGTCCAGCGGTGAGGGCACCTACACCATTGAGTCCGTTGAGGGGGCTCCGCAGGGAACGTCGGTCACCCTGCATCTCAAGCCCGAGGACGCCGAGGACGAGCTGCACGACTACACCACGGAATGGACGATTCGCAATCTCGTCAAGAAGTATTCCGACTTCATCGCGTGGCCTATTCGCATGGAGGTTGAGCGGCGCACTCCGGCTCCCGAAGAGGGTGGCGACGAGGTCGTCACTATCGAGACGGAGACCCTCAACTCGATGAAGGCCTTGTGGGCGAAGGCTAGAGATGAGGTCACCGACGAGGAGTACAAGGAGTTCTACAAGCACATCGCGCACGCTTGGGACGACCCACTCGAGATCATCGCGATGAAGGCCGAGGGCACCTTTGAATACCAGGCGCTGCTCTTTATCCCGTCGCATGCGCCTTTCGACCTGTTCAACCAGGATGCCAAGACTGGGGTTCAGCTGTATGTCAAGCGCGTCTTCATCATGGGCGACTGCGACCAGCTCATGCCCGAGTACCTGCGTTTCGTCAAAGGGGTCGTCGACGCCCAGGACATGTCGCTCAACGTCTCTCGCGAAATCCTGCAGCAGGATCGGCAAATCAACGCAATCCGTCGCCGGCTGACCAAGAAGGTGCTTTCCACGATCAAAGATCTGCAGTCCGAGCGGCCCGACGATTACCAGAAGTTCTGGACCCAATTCGGCCGGGTCCTCAAGGAAGGCCTGATGTCGGACCTCGACAACCAGGGCAGCCTGCTGGAGATTGCCTCGTTCGCCTCGACGCATAGCGACGACGAACCAACCACCCTGGCCGACTACGTCGAGCGCATGAAAGACGGCCAGAGCGACATCTTCTACGCCACCGGCGAGACGCGCCAGCAACTGCTGAAGTCGCCGCACCTCGAAGCGTTCAAGACCAAAGGCTATGAAGTATTGCTGCTCACCGACCCGGTCGACGAGGTCTGGACCGGCATGGTGACCGAGTTCGACGGCAAGCCGTTGAAATCGGTCGCCAAGGGCGAGGTGGACCTCGACTCCGACGAGGAGAAAAGCGATGCCGAGCGCGAGGAGCAGCAGAAAGAATTCGCCGACCTGCTGACCTGGTTGGCGGAGACGCTGAGCGACCATGTCAAGGAAGTGCGGTTGTCCACCCGGCTTACCGAGTCGCCGGCTTGCCTGATCACCGACGCCTTAGGGATGACCCCGGCGCTCGCGCGCATCTACCAGGCTTCGGGACAGAACGTGCCGGTCGGCAAACGGATCCTCGAACTCAATCCGAGCCATCCGCTCATCACTGCCCTGCGCCAAGCGCAGCAGGACAACCCGGATGATGAGGACAAGGCCCGGCTGAATGAGTCCGCAGAATTGCTCTACGGCACGGCCCTTCTTGCCGAAGGCGGTGCACTCGAGGATCCCGCGCGCTTCGCCGAGCTGGTCGCCGACCGCCTCGCGCGCACGGTGTAGCCGCTCGCTCGCTGCAGGGCGCTACCCAGCGCCATAAGTTGGTTGTAGACTACCAACTTATGGACGGCAGCGACCGAATCTTGATCGTCGGTGCGGGTCCGGTCGGCTTGACGGCGGCCGCGGAGCTGGGGCGACGTGGTGTCGCAGTGCGCGTGGTCGATGCGGCGTCAGGTCTGTCAACGACGTCCAAAGCCATCGGCATTCATGCCCGGACGCTGGAGTTGCTCGAGCGCCTCGATATCAGCGCCCGCCTGGTTGATGTGGGTGTTGAGATCGGTGGCTTTCGCTTTCATGACCGCGGAGAGGTGATCGCTGACCTATCGTTCGCGGGTCTGGCGACGCACTACCCGTTCGCGTTGTCGTTGGGTCAGGACGCTACCGAGCGGGTGCTGCTCGACCGCGTGCACGCTGACGGTGGCGGGGTGGAGTGGGGTGTGCGGCTAGCGGCGCTTCGTGACCGGGGCGACCGCGTCGAGGTCGAACTTGCCCACCCCGACGGCCGACGCGAGCAAACGACGGTGTCGTGGGTCTTAGGCTGCGACGGTGCGCACTCGAGCGTGCGCCAACAGCTGGGCGTTGGGTTCGACGGTGAGCCGTTCCCGCAGTGGTTTCTGGTCGCAGACCTGCACATGGACACGGCCCTCGACGCCAACCGGATAAACCTGTTCCTGTCGGACGCCGGTGCCACCGCGGTCCTCCCGCTGCCCGAACCCGGGCTGTTTCGGTTGGCCACGCCCCTAGACACGGATGCGCTTCGTCCCCACGATGTTTCGCTGATCGATCTCGCCGCGATCGAGGCGCTGTGGAGCGCCCGCGTCGGGAGCCGGGCGCACTTCTCCGACCCGCGGTGGATCGCGCCGTTTCAGTTCCAGAGCCGTCTTGCCGGCGCATACCGGAAAGGCCGCGTGCTGCTGGCCGGCGACGCTGCGCACGTGCACTCTCCCGTCGGCGGGCAGGGCATGAATGCCGGTATGCACGACGCGTTCAACCTGGTGTGGAAACTTGATGCCGTCCGCCGAGGCGCACCTGAGGCGCTGCTCGACAGCTACGACGCAGAGCGTCGGCCGGTCGCGGCCCACATGCTTGCCCAGACCCGCCGCAACGCCGTGTTGGTCTCCTCCAAGTCCAGGATGCTGCGCGCGGCGCGAAAACGGATGCTGAAGCTGGTGACCCGCGTCCGGCCTATTCGGCTCAGGGTGCTCGAAGCCCTGACGATGCTGTCGGTGTCCTATCCGCGCACCGCCCTGCCGGGACCCACGGCTGCGATATCGCCGCACGCGCGCCTCGGTGGCGAACCCAGTGCTGGCCAGCGTGCCCCCGATGCACCGCTGCAATGTGGCGACTCGACGATGCGATTGCACGACCTCCTGCGCTCGCCCCGGCACGTCCTACTGTGCTTCGACGGTGGCGCGCGCGATCAGACCGACCATCGCGAACTCCTCCACGCCAGCATCGACGTCGTCGTGATCCGCCGGGCATCCAGCCCGGGAACGTCCGGCGAGGGTCAGCAGCAGCTCTGCGTATGGGATCGTGGTGGTGTGGCCCACCGCGTATACCGTGCGCACCGGCCGACCTCGGTGTTGGTACGGCCCGACGGTGTGATCGCCTGGCGTGGTCGGCCGTCTCGTCGCGAACAACTGCGCGCCGTCACGGCCTCGACGCTGCCGACCGCCCTGGGCTGATGTCACCGCGTCCGCGCAGCGTCTCCGATGACGAGATCCTCGACGTGACCCGATCGATGATCCGCACGCACGGTCCATCGGTGTCCACCGATGCGATCGGTGCACAGCTCGGGGTCTCCGGTCAGGCCATCCTCAAACGATTCGGCAGCCGCGATCGGCTGCTCACCGACGCGCTACGCCCACCGTCACCACCGCCGGTGTTCGCCGTATTGATCAACGGACCCGACGACCGCCCCTTCGCCGATCAGCTTTCCGAATTCGCCACCGCCGCAGCGGAGTTCTTCGCCCGCCTATCCCAGGATTACGTCGCGCTGCGCTGGAGCACGGTCTCGATCGGTGACCTGCTCGCACCACCCGACGGGTCACCGCCGGCCCCGGTTCTCGGAATCCGGACTCTGGCAGCGTGGCTTGGCCGTTGCACCCAGCGCGGACTGATCCGCGACGTTGACCACGAAGCGGTGGCGCTCGGCTTGCTTGGCTCGCTGCAGGTTCATGCGCTTCTATCACATGTGCTCGACCGCCCGCCCACCCACCACGACCACGCCGCCTACATCGCCGTCATCGTCGACACCTACACGCGTGCGCTGGCCGCCGACCACAGCCGATAACCGTCCACCTGAGGAAGGCTGACATGTCCCAAACAACAACTGCGACTTACAATTACGACCGCTTCGACCCCAAGTACTATCCCCTGGGCGACTAGCAGGGCCCGCGCGTCGGCGAGGCGTTTCCGCCCTTCGCGCTGACGACGATTGATGGGCGACCGCGGTCACTGGCCGACTATGCCGGGCGCCCGTTTGTCCTTCAAACAGGGTCCTCGACGTGCGGACCTCATGTGTCGACAATCGTGCCGATGAACGCGATCGCGGCAGCACATCCAGACGTGGCGTTCCTGGTACTCTACGTGCGTGAGGCCCACCCCGGCGAACGTCGGGGTCCACACCGCAACCTCGCCGACAAGACCGGCTGCGCCCGCGACCTGCAACGCGAAGGCGAGCGGCGCGAAATCCTCATCGATGACCTCGACGGAACGTTGCATCGCGCGCTGGGAAGCATGCCCAACTGCACCTTCGTCGTCGACCCCAGCGGCATCGTCGAGTACCTCAACATCTGGACGCACCCACCGGCGATCCGACAGTTCCTCGACCAGGGCAGCGCCCCCGATCGCGGGCATAAGGTGTCGCCGCCCAAGCCCGGCCCAGCGCGGCGATCATTGCAACGCGGGGGCTGGCTCGCCTTATGGGACCAACTCAAGTCTGCGCCCGCACTGATCCGATACCACCGCCGCACCCGCGGCAAAGGTGTCGGCAGCACACCCTGATAGCAGCCACGGCCAGATCGGCGTAGACACCAGGACGGGAGCGGCTCCCGGCGATCGGTTCAGGCGTCCCCCTGAACACCTAGTAGTGGATCTGTATGCTTTCCGCGTGATGTCCTCAGCTGCTAGCGCGGTCGCGCGGTGGATCTCTCCTTTTCTGGCGGTTGCGACCGTCTTCGCCATCGGTTTGTCAGCCGACCCGGTGCAGAACGGTCCCGCCCCGGCGGTGCGCCTGGCCGACGCGGCCAACCCGTTAGCCGGCCAACCGTTCTATGTCGACCCCATCTCCTCGGCCATGAATGCGGCGCATAGCGCCGATCCGCCGAATCCTCAGCTGGACGCCGTCGCCAATACGCCACAGGCGTACTGGATTGACCAGGCATTTCCCGCTGGTTCTGTCGCCGGCACCGTGTCGAGGTACGCGGGCGCGGCACAGGCCGCCGGCGCCATGCCGGTGCTGACGCTGTACGGCATCCCACATCGCGACTGCGGCAGCTTCGCATCGGGCGGGTTCGGGTCGGCGGCGAGCTACCGGCAATGGATCGACAGCGTCGCATCCGGCTTGGGTTCCTTGCCGGCGGCGGTCATCGTCGAGCCCGACGCGGTCGCCATGGCCGACTGCCTGTCGCCCGATCAGCGGCAAGAACGCTTCGGCCTGTTGCGCTACGCCGTGGATACCCTCGCCCGCGATCCGGCGGCGGCCGTCTACCTCGACGGCGGCCACTCGCGCTGGTTGAGCGCCGGTGAACTCGCCGCCCGCCTCAACGAGATCGGTCTGGACCACGCGAGGGGTTTCAGCGTCAACACGGCGAACTTTTTTACCACCGATGAGGAAATCGGCTACGGCGAGGCCGTTTCGGGGCTCACCAACGGCGCCCACTACGTCGTCGACACGTCGCGCAACGGTGCCGGACCAGCGCCCGACAGCGCGCTCAGCTGGTGTAACCCCAGCGGCCGAGCGCTGGGCACGCCGCCCACCACGGCTACCGGCGGCGCGCATGCCGACGCCTACCTGTGGATCAAGCGTCCCGGGGAATCCGACGGTTCCTGCGGCCGCGGGGACCCGGGCGCGGGCATGTTCGTGAACCAATACGCCATTGACCTGGCCCGCAACGCGGGCCTCTAGAACGCCCTCGAGGACGCCCAAGCCGTCGGTAGCCGACGCATACTCGGCTCCGGAACCCGCCCATCCCCGTTTACGGCCCGCCGTTCGGGCGCACCCGGGATCGGAGCGTGTCGGTAAGGACGCGCCCCGCCGACACCGGCCGGAAGGCGCGGGCCGCCGCGGTCAGGGCGTCGCGGGCTTGCGTGCTCAGCTCGATGTCGGTGGCCGCGACGTTGAACTCCAGCTGTTCAACGCTGGAAGCACCGGGGATGGCGACCACACCCGGCAGGCTGATCAGCCAAGCGAGCGCCACCTGTGCGGGTTTGGCGTCGACATCGGCGGCGACTGTGCGCAATGTCTGCAGCAGGGGTTCGATCCGGCGCAGGTTCTCGGTGCCGAATAACGGGTTGAGCGCGCGAACGCCGCCAGGACGGTTGTGGAGTCCGTACTTGCCACCTAGCAGTCCCTGCGCCAGCGGGCTGTAGGCGATCACGATACGGTTCTCGCGCTCGGCGAACGGCACCAGATCCTCGAGCGCACCTGGATGAGCGAGCGAGAAATGAACCTGGTTGCTGATTACCGGACGTCCGAGAGCTGTGTCGGCCTTTCGCCATCGGGTGAGTGAATAGTTCGAAACGCCGGCCGCGCCGATGGCGCCGCTGTCGAGCAAGTCGCGCATTCCCGGCATGATCACCGAATCGGGGACTACCGGGTTGGGCTGGTGAACCTGGTACAGCGGGATGCGGTCGAGCTGCAACCGCCGCGCACTGGCGCGTTCGCGGTGTTTGATCACTGCAGGAAACGGCGCAACGGGGAAGATTTTGCTGGCCACGGCGACCTCGGCGCGTTCGTTGCCGAGCGCGTCGCCCAGGATCCGCTCGCTCTTGCCGAACCCGTAGAGCTCGGCGGTGTCGAACAAGGTGACTCCCAGGGCGCGGGCGCGGTGCACGATATCGCGGGCCGCCCCAAAGGCGTACCGGTCCCCGTAGCCCCACTCACGCGAGCCGAACTGCCAAGTGCCGAGACCGATTCGACTGACTTTGCCGATTCCCTCGGCGTCCAGGTACTTCATTCCTGCCACGGTACTGAAACGGTTTCGGCGATGGCGAGTGTGGGCGACGACCGCCACATCGCCCGGAGGTTCTGGCAGACTGCCACTGTGGAGTTTCGCGTCGTGGTGGAACCCGAGCTGGGAGCGTCCTACGCCGACCAGCTTGCTGTCGCGCAAGCCGCAGAGAAGCTGGGATTCTCAGCGTTCTTCCGCTCTGATCACTACCTGCCCATCAAGGGCGACGGACTGCCCGGACCCACCGATTCCTGGGTGACGCTTGCCGCCATCGCCCGCGAGACGACAACAATCCGACTCGGCACCATGGTCACGTCGGCGACATTCAGGTATCCGGGTCCCTTGGCCATCTCCACCGCCCAAGTCGACGAGATGAGTGGTGGCCGTGTCGAACTCGGCATCGGAGCAGGCTGGTTGGAGGCCGAACATCGGGCATACGGGATCCCGTTCCCGCCACTAGGTGAGCGATTCGACCGGCTCACCGAGCAGCTCGAGGTCGTCACCGGCCTGTGGGGCACCCCAATCGGTACCACGTTCAACTATCGGGGCGCCTACTACGAGCTCACAGACAGCCCCGCGTTGCCCAAGCCGGCTCAGCGCCCGCGCCCGCCGATCATCATCGGAGGTCTTGGGGCCAGGCGCACACCCGCGCTGGCGGCGCGGTTTGCCAACGAGTTCAACCTTCCGGGACTCACGCCACCCGGTGCGGCCGGTCCACAGCTGCAGAGAGTGGCCGAGGCGGTCGCCGCCTCGGGACGGCGCGCCGAGTCGATGGTCTATTCGGCGGTGTTCGCGCTGTGCATCGGCCGCAATGACGGCGAGATCGCTCGTCGCGCCGACGCAATGGGCCGCCTGGGCATCGAAGTGCCCGCCGGGAGCGCCCTGGCGGGCACCCCGGCGGAGGTCGTCGACCGTTGCGGACAGTGGTCAGACCTCGGCGTGCGACGCATCTATGCGTGGCTGCTGGACATTTCCGACATCGCGCAGCTAGAGCTGCTCGCCACCGCTGTCCTGCCCCAGCTGAGCTGAAGTTCATCGTCGAGGAGGATCCCCATCGCGCAGACAGTGCAGACAGCGCGGTGTGGGCGGATCAGCTCCGGGTGCTGATGGCTTCGATGTAGGGCGCGAGGAGGTGGGCCATCCCCCGTGCGGCGTCGTCGGAATCGCTCGGCGGTAGGGCGAGAAAGCTGAGCGCGGACCGAACCACGGCCTGGCCCATCACTTCGGCGTCGTACCGGCTGGCGTTCACCCAGCTGTGCTGGAAGGTCGCCGACAATTGCTCGACGGCATGATCTACCAGAAACTGACTATCCACCGTGATCAGCCGGAGAATGTCGTTGGGAGCGTTCTCGGTTGGCAGCACTTGTGCGAGTGGATCGTTGTGCACCCGGTCGAAGAATTGGCGAAACACGGTTCGCATCGCCCCGTAGCCGTCCTGGTAGTGGTCGTTGATCGCCGTTCGCATTCCGGTGACGATGATGTCGGTCAATCGAAGGGCATAGCTGCGAGCCAGGCCGCGGCGCGAGCGGAACTCGTTGTACAGGGTGCCTCTGCTGATGCCCGCCGCTGTCGCCACGTCCGCCATGGTGATCGACGACCACTTCCGCTCGAGAAGCAACCCGTGCAGCGCGTTCAACACCCCGTCGTGCATCAGACTCAACGCGGTGCTTTGATACGGGTTGCGGTTTCGCAAGGGTTGGGACTCGACCATGTAGGCGAGATTAGTGCGCATGGCGGTGCTTTCGGTGGTCGGGCCGCAGTGGGCTTCTCGTGGACCTTCGAGTGGTTCTTGGCGTGGTCTCTAGGCCCGGCTGACTTCGACCATTTCAAAGTCCGACTTGGCCGCACCACAATCGGGGCAGCTCCAGTCGTCGGGGATATCGTCCCAGCGGGTTCCCGGGGCGATACCGTCTTCGGGCCAGCCCTGCGCCTCGTCGTACTCGAACCCACACTGCATGCAGCGGTAGAGCTTGAAATCGGTTGTCACGTCAGGCCTCCTGGGGTTCGAAGTCGGCTTTCTCGCCGACGCCGCTGGCCTCATCGTAGACGTAGTTGCCCGCCGGGGATCGGCCATTATCGGGCTCCGTACCGGGCGAGGATCTGGTCGCGCTTGCGCGGGTCGATATTGACCGCGGTGATGTCCCCGCCGTAGTGCTCAATCACGCGGTGGTCCATCACCTTTCGCCACAGCGGGGGAAGGTAGGTCAAGGTGATCAACGTGGCGTATCCGCTGGGCAGGTTGGGGGCACCGTCCATGCTGCGCAGCGTCTGGTAGCGGCGCAGGGGATTGGCGTGATGGTCACTGTGCCGCTGCAGATGGTAAAGGAAGATGTTGGTCACGATGTGGTCGGAATTCCAGCTGTGCACCGGTGCACACCGTTCGTAGCGTCCGGATTCGGTGCGTTGCCGCAACAGACCGTAGTGTTCGAGGTAGTTGACGGACTCCAGCAGTGACGCGCCGTACAAAGCTTGGATGATGAGAAACGGCAGGACCTGCCATCCGAAAACCGCAGTCAGCGCGCCGAACAGGACGATCGACATGATCCAGGCGTTGAGGACGTCGTTGTGAAGGCTCCAGGTGGTCTTATTGATCCGCTGCATACGGGTCTTTTCCAACTCCCACGCAGACTTCAGCGAGCCGAACATGCTGCGCGGCAGAAACATCCAGAAGCTTTCTCCGAATCGAGCGCTGGCCGGGTCCTCCGGAGTGGCGACGCGGACGTGGTGGCCGCGGTTGTGCTCGATATAGAAGTGTCCGTACAAGGTCTGGGCCAGGGTGATTTTGGACAGCCACCGCTCGAGGTCTTCGCGCTTGTGCCCCAGCTCGTGGGCGGTGTTGATCCCCACTCCGCCCACAACGCCGATGGTGATCGTCAGCCCGATCTTGCTGACGATGCCCAGGCCGCCATCGATGCCAAGCCAGCTCAGATTGTCGGCCGTCCACAGGTAGCACGCGAGAACCAAGCTGACCATTTGCAAGGGAATGAACGCGTACGTGCAGTAGCGGTAGTATTTGTCGTTCTCCAGGCGTTCCATCACCTCATCGGGCGGGTTGTGGCCGTCGGGGCCGAAGAACAGGTCCAGGATCGGTAGCAACACGTAGAGCAGGATCGGTCCGACCCACCACAGCGCCGGGGTGACAGCGCTGAACCCGAGTTTGCCGAAGGCCCACGCCAGCGCGACGCTCATCGGCAATGAGATGGGCAGCACCAGGCCCACCAGCCAGAGGTATCGCTTTCGGTCGCGCCACTGTTCGGCCGGAAGCTGAGACTCTTGCAGTGCCGTGGACGCCATGACGGCCCCTTTCTCCCGTGCTCACGGGGTGCCGCCCTCTGCGGCGCCATCAACATATCAGACAATTTGTTCAAAACATAAATAAAACAGTTGATTTGTTCAACAGGCGGAGCGCGGGCACACCAGTCGGCCCCGTGCTGTGCGGTGATCAGGTCGCGCTCATCGCCCGCTGTCTTGAGGGCATCGCGACGGTGGCTAGCGCCGATGAATGAATACTCCTTCGGCCGACACTGTCGTGCCGTCGACGTCGCTGATGGTGCCCACCGTGAAGTTCTTCACTCCCTCGACGGTCTGGATGCGGGCTTCGGCTCGCAGCGGTCGCTGCAGAGGCGTCGCTCGGTGGTAGCGCACTGTCAACGTCCCCGTGTATGCGGGCCGTCCCGGTTTGTGGGCGGGCGCGCCGAGCACGTGGTCGAGGATCATGGCGATAACACCGCCGTGCACGAACCCCGGGGGGCCTTCGTACGCCGCACCCAGAGTGAACTCCGTCCACACCGATCCGTCGCTTTCGTGCTGGATCGCCAGCGGGGGAGCCGACGGGTTGCGCGCTCCGACAACGACATTGCCCGAAACCGGGTTCGCCCCGTTGGCGACCGCTCGTTCACCGAAGGATCCAGGCATCAGAGCGGCGCCGAGTTGGCCTGTCACGCTGTCGATCTCGCTGGTAGCCGCGGCGACGACTTCGGAGCTCACCTCGGTGCGGATCGTTGCGTCGATCAACCGCCGGACGGATACCGCGAGCTTCTCGTGTATCGGGGAGTCAGTCATCGGGACCAGTCATCGTGGCGATCGAATCCACCATCGAATCCGCCGTCGAATCCACCATAGTCGCCACGATAGAACAGCGCGCCCGTCCCGCGTTGGCGGGCGCCGCCATGAGGGAGTCTGGCGTGACTGGAACGCCGGCGCCGTGCGCGCGGGTTAGGGGAACAGCTTCTCGGCCATCTGGGTGAGCGAAATGAGCTGCGACGGCGTCGAGCCAACCTGCGGGTGGGCACCCCCGATGCCCTCGATGCCGCCCAGTGCGCTGATCGAAGCCTTGACCGCCTCTGCCAGCGCGCGTCCCTTCTCCGCTTGGTCTGCGGCCGCAGCGGCTTGCTCGCGGAGCCTGTCGACCTCCGCGCGCGCCCTGGCGGCATCCTGGTTGGCCACCTCCGCCGCAGTGCGGTGGACCTCCCTGCCAAAGACCCATCCGATTGCCGTGAAGACGATGGCCTCGAGGGCGCCGAAGATATAGACGTAGCGGCCCCACAGGGTCTCGCTGACGTGTGCATTGTCTGCCGCTTGGTACAGCAGCCAGCAGGAGGCCGCGAACAGTACAACCAGAGATCCCGTCAGCACCCATGCCAACCAGGTGCGGGTAGCAACCCGACCAGAACCCTCATTGCTCATCGCCATCGCCCCTCACCACTGTCTCCCGCCTATCTCTCGCGCGTTGCGAGTTGCTCGGAGGATACCCAAGTACACGGTCGGGTGGCGGTGTGGTGCCAGGTGGTGTCAGCTGTCGGAGACCTTGATGAGGTGGTTGTTGATCGCGTCGGTGCGTTCTTGAATCGAGCGAATACGCGCATTGGTGTCTTCGGCCGTGGTTCTTGTCATAGCGAACTCCCGCATCGCGTCAGCAAACACGCGCTGAGTAGCCTCGACTACTCTGATCGCCTCGAGCAATTCTTTGAGGGCTTTGTCTAGGGCACACAGACGTGCGTCGAGATTCTCCAGGGTGGCCACTGACGTATCGTAGGCGCACTGGCTATCGGCGGTCGAGAGGCGCTGGAATCGTTTCTGCAGGTTGCCTTGTGGACAGCCGCGACGGCCACCATCGCCGGGCACAGGGCAGATGAGAGACCTCTCATGGTGATCTTCGCTAGTACTCACATCGGTCGGGAAATCTGAACGTGACCGCGAAATGCGCGGGTAGCGAGGAAGGGACCCCAACGATGAGAAGCCCCGCGATCTGGAAGTTTGTCACCATTTCCGCGGCCCTGACCGGCCTGGGCGTTGTCTGCGCCGGAACTGCGATGGCGGGTCCGCCCGACTTCCTCTTCAAGGACGAGTAGCCACAGCCGAACGTGTCCGATCGCTGATTAGTCCGACGTCAAGGCCTGGGGCACAACGTGATCGGCTCCGATGCGCTGTTCGATTTCCCGCGCAGAGTCGCGTAGTTGCGCACCCAAACTACGGATAGCGTCACCGTCGAGAGTCGTAAACACCGCGGCCATGACCGTCATCATCGCGGTACCGTCGGGGTCGCGGATCGGAGCGGATATCGTGGCTACGCTGTGTGTCGCGCCGGCAATCAGTTCGTCATCCAACACGTCGATGACGGCGAGATCAGCGTAGGCGCGGGCCAGATGAGCGGTGATCTCGTCGACCTGGCCGTCAGCGCTCAGCGCCCGCAGCGCGGAGTAGACCCGCACGTACTGGTGCGTCAGCCGTTCGACGACGAAGCCGCGCTGCCGAATTGCGCGGAACACGTCCGTCATTCGCTGCTTGAATTGCCGGCTCGGCGTTCCAATGGCCTCCAGCCACTCATTCTGAGCATCGGTACTCCACCAGGCGACATAGTCGCGTCCGATCGGGGGGACGAACGGTGTTCGCATCCCGCGCCAGACCCTCGGTCCGCGTGGACACTCGCCGACGGTATCGGTCACCACCAGTGTGGTGCCCTCCCGGCGCGCCAGCATGACCTGTGTGCCAGTGGCGGCGGCCAACGCCTGCAGGGCGCCCCGGTGTAGCGGCGTGTTCGCCGGCCTGGCCAGCGCAGAGATGGCCGGGCCCCAACTGTAGTGCGCAGTTGCCGGGTCCCTGATTACCCACTCGTGAGCGGCCAATGTGGTCAGCAGCGCATGACCGGTGGCACGGCTGATGCCCAGAGTGCGGCAGATCTCGGCCAAGGAGAACTGCTTGTTCGGATTGCGGCCGAGCAGCTCGATCACCGCGATCACCCGCTCCGTGGGCGGTGACGCGCCTTGACTCCGTATCGGGGGCGCGGTTACGCTCTCTGTCATAATATCGAACGATATGTCGATATTTCGACATTGGCAAGGGCCACTGGAGGCGGAGTACCCAGGGCTGACGAACCAGATTGCGGGCCGGGCATGAGTACTACGAGCGCTACTACGAGCACGTCCAAGAGCATTGCCGCGAGCAGATTGACAAGTTTCGATCTCGACCGGGCCGAACCGGTCGCCGTTGAGGAGCGCCGGGTGTCACCTCGGACCTGGCGAGCCTTTGGGATCTGGACCGCCGTCTTCTGGGGCGCAACCGGCGTCATGGCGACCCTGTTCTATCTGGGCGCCATCGACTTCACTACGAGCACCAAAGCCTCGCTCTACGGAATCAGTATCTGGCTCAACGGATGGTTCATCCCGCTGTTGCTCCCGGGCGCCAGACACCGCCCCCGCATGGCGCTGTTCCACGAGTGCCTGGTGCTCTGGATGGTGTCCTATGTGATGACGAACCTGCTCTGGGAGATTCCGTGGGTGATTTTCTCTCCGTTCGTGTTTCACGACCTGAATACCCTCGGCGATGTCATCGCCTATACGCCCTGGATCCGCGAGAACGTCCTGCACATGTACTGGTGGGATCTGGCGTCGTTCGGGTCGGTCGACCTGCGTACGGTCAACCACAACTCGACGTTTTTCACCCTGGAGATCTACGCCTTCATCAACGTCGCGACCGCCCTGGCGTTCTGGCGACTCAACAAGAAGCGCTCCTCAATGCGGTACTTGATCCCGGTGTTGGGAGCCGGAGAGCCCGTCGTGGCGACCTTCATCTTCTCCTTCAGTGAAGTGTTCGGTGGCTTCGAGAACATGCCCGGCGGGGTCGCCGACACCTTGCTCGCGCTGGTGTGGACCCAATACCAGTACTTCGTGTTCCCCCTCATCTTCGGGTACCTGGGATGCAAGCTGCTGTATGAGGATTGGCGCCAGGCACGAACGGCAGCGCCAAGCGGTTAGCGCGAGATCGGCTGCCAGGCGAGAATTCGTCGGGCCAGTTCTTCTCCGCTGTCCTCCTGGATGAAGTGGCTGGCGTTGATGCGGGCGTGCGGCTGGCCCTCCGCGCCTGGGATGTGCTCGATCAAGGGTCCGTCCGCTCGCCCGAGGATCGGGTCGCGAGATCCGAAGATGGCGAGGAACGGTTTGTCCCATCGCCCCAACGTGTCCCATGCCGCCCGGTTGGCCGGAATCGCCGGATCGTCGGGCGAGGTGGGCACCAATTGCGGGAACACCCGGGCTCCAGCTTGATATGTCTTATCAGGGAACGGTGCGTCATAGCCGGCGCGCACCTCCGCGGGCACCTTGGTGGCGGTGCCGAAGTTCACCAAACGGCCGGCGGGGAGAACGGGGGTGTACCGCGCAAAAGCCCGCCAGGCATAGAAGGCCGCAGGGGTGCGTGTCCGCGCTGTGGGCAGGAAGCCGTTGGCCACCACCAGGCGCGCGATCCGGTCACCCTGTTCGGCGGCGATACGCAGCCCGATCAGTGACCCCCAGTCCTGTACGAACAGCGTGACCTCCGTCAGTTCGAGGCTCTCGAACCAAGCCGTTACCCACTCGACATGCCGCAGGTAGGTGTAATCCTCACGGCGACTGGGTTTGTCGGAGCGGCCAAAGCCGATGAGGTCGGGTGCGAGTACCCGGTGTCCCCCGGCAGCGAGCGGCGGAATCATCGTCCGGTACAGATAGCTCCAGGTCGGTTCACCGTGTAGCAGCACCACCGGCGGGCCGCTGGGCGGGCCCTCGTCGACGTAGTGCATCCGCAGCGGCTGGCCGTCGCTCGCCGCCACGTCAGCATAGTGCGCGGCGAACGGGTAGCCCACCAGGTTCTCGAACCGGGACTCCGGGGTTCTGAGGACTTCCATGATCTGCTTCTCCGATCGACTGCTTCGATGGCGTTGCGCCGGTGTCACCGCCAGCTTGCCCGCGCCTCGGGCCGTCGTCCAGTGGCCGTCTTGCAGGTGCCATTGTCTACTGGCCCACGTGCGGCGGGGGCGCATCGGCCCCAGATCGGCAGGAGCCGTGGCTACGTGCGCTGCGCCAGCCAGATCGTATGACGCCCGCAGCTGGGATCTTCGACCACCTGCGTTGCCACGTCGAAACCGTTGTCGTGCAGAAGCGCGCGGTACTCGTCGAGGTCGAGACTGGCGTGGTAGAGCGGCTCGCCCCGATAGGTGCCAACCTGTTCCCCGGCCGCGGGGCCGCTGGTGAACATGACAGCGGCACCCGGTGCGGCGTGGTCGCCGAAAGTGGTGAACATCTGCCGTTGGTCTTCGGCCGGGAGGTGAAAAAGGCTGTTCCAGGCAACGATTCCGTCGAACCGGCGATGCAGCGCCACGGCGCGCATGTCGGCGACGAGCCATTCGTGTTCCGGGAAGCGATCGCGACACCGGGCGATCATCGCGCTTGCGGCGTCCACCCCGGTCATCCGGCACTGCTGCTCGACAAGGTAGCGGGCGATCGGCGCGCCATTGCCGCATCCGATGTCGAGCACCGTGGGACGCGGCGGCAGCAGAGCCAGAAACCGGTCAAGCCAAGGCTTTTCGCGCAGCTCATCGCCACGGTCACGGGACCACGCGTCAGCATGGCGTTGGTAGATGCCGACGACCTGGTCGGCTTCGGATGCCATGGATCCGAATCTATTCGAATCATCCGGCCGCCAGCCCCGGCCGGGGCCAGCCAGCCGTCGCCGGTCGGCGGGGGTCTAGCATGTCGGGCAGAATTCGGTTCGTGCGAAGGCGGCGAGCTCATGGTCGAGATTCATGTCGAGCGGACGATCGCCGCACCCGTTGAACAGGTCTTCGACTGGCTGGCCGACCCGGTCAATTTCACCACCGCGCCGTTGGTGCTCAAGGCCGGGTACGCGAAGGGTTGCGAACCCGGCGCGGGAGCCTTTCGGGAGGTGACCGGAGTTGGCATGTGGGGGCGCGAGGAGATCACCGCCTACGATCGGCCCCACAGCTACTCCTACCTCATCGTTCGCGCGTTCCCCAGGTTCGATCACCGGGGTGGCACCATGACGTTCACTCCATCGGGGGACGGCACCCACGTCGACTGGCGGAGCAACTACACCCACCCGGTTTATGTGGGAGGCACGCTGACGGAGGCGCTCAGCAGCCGGTTACTACGCTCGACCTTTCTGAGGATCCTGTCCGCCTGCGCCCGGGCGCTGGAGCAGTAGCGCGCACCGCTGGGCGGATCAGGCGAACTTTCATTGCGAAAACACGATCGGGGCGCCGGCGAGAGTGGCAGACTTCACCTGTCCAACTAATGCGGCCGCCGCGGGGTCGGCCGCCTTGGCTGTGCAATCCAGGGCCGCTCGACCTCTCAGACAGGACCGGCCATGTTGAACGCTGACCGTGCCCGGTCGCGGACGTTCGTGGTGACGGGTGCGGCGTCGGGCATCGGTCTGGCGACTGCCCGGCGCCTCCTGGACGAAGGCGGCACCGTCGTGGGCACCGACCTGTCCGCGCCGCCCGATCTCGGCCCGGGCTTCACCTTCGTGCGGGCCGACGCGACCGACGAAACCGCGGTCGCGGCCGTGCTGGCCGCCGTGCCCGACCGGCTTGACGGTGTTGTGCATTCGGCGGGCGTTGCCGGCGGCGGCCCGGTCCATCTGCTCGACGACGCCGAATGGCAGCGGGTGATTGGGATCAACCTCACCGCGACGTTCCTGGTGGCCAAAGCGGCGCTAGCCCGCATGATCGAACAGCCTCGGGTTGACGGCGAGCGTGGCTCGATCGTGACCCTCGCCAGCATCGAGGGTCTCGAAGGCACGGCGGGCGGCAGTGCCTACAACGCCGCCAAGGGCGGGGTGGTGTTGTTGACTAAGAACATCGCGCTCGACTACGGCCCGAGCGGCATCAGGGCGAACGCACTCTGCCCCGGGTTCATCGCGACGCCGATGACTGACAGCGTCTTGGGGCAGCCGGAGATGGCGGGTCCGCTGGCGTCGATCACCAAGGAGCATGCCCTGCAACGGCTGGGTCGCCCGGAAGAGATCGCGGCCGTAGCGGCGTTTCTGCTGTCTCCCGATGCTTCCTTTGTCACCGGTCAGGCCATTGCTGTCGACGGCGGCTACACGGCTGGCCGCGATCATGACGTGGTTTCGCTGTTTGGCTTACCGGACTGATGGGTGATGCCGGCGGCGTAGTGTTCGGGTCGTTGGGCAGCGATAGGAACATCAGATGACGTCGACAACCGATGTGAGTGGCCAGGTCGTTTCGCTAGCACGCGGCATGCGTGAGCTGGTGGCCGCCGAGGCCGGCGAATCCGAGCGGATGCGTACCCTAACCAGTGCAATCGTCGACGAGATGTGGTCCACCGGGCTGATGGCGGCGTTGAGCCCGGTGGCCGCCGGTGGCGTGGAGCCGTCGTTCGCCGAGATGATCGAAACGTGGATCGAAATGGCTTGGCAAGATGGCTCTTTCGGCTGGATCGGCATAGCCAACTTGCCGTCGAGGTTTGCGGCCGCGACGTACTTGCCCGACGAAGGCTTTGCCGAGGTGTTCGACGCACACGACAACCGTGTCACGATGGGCGGGCAATTCTTCCCCAACGGGCACGGGGCTGCCACCGACGGCGGCTACCGGTTGAGCGGGTCGTGGAGCTTCGGCTCAGGCACCGGCCATTCGCAATACATCGCGGCGGGGTTCTTCCCGATGGACAACGGCGAGATGCGCTGGATCAGCGAAGGCGTCCCGGACATGCAGATCGCGGTTGTTCCACGGGCGGACATCACGTTCAACGACGGTTGGCATGTGCAGGGGCTCAAGGGAACGGGCTCCTACGACTACAGCGCCCAAGACATATTTGTGCCACATTGGCGAACGTTTCCGCTGTTCACCCGCGAGCCGCGCCGAGGCGGCTCACCGGCAACCCGCATGGGGCTGATGCCGGTAACCGCCGCCGGTCACGCATCGTGGGCGCTTGGGGTCTCCAAGAGCATGCTCGACGACGTCGCGGAACTGGCGGCAACCAAGTACCGCATGAGCGACATGGCGTCCTTGGCCAGTCGCCCCACCTTCCAGAAAGGCCTGGCACACCATGTCGCGGCGTGGCGGGCCGCTCGCTTGCTGGTGCTTGATGCCTTCACCACCGCTGAGGCCGCTGTTGCCGATGGTGACGAGCTGACCCCGGCCATGCGTGCCGATATGCGGGCGGCCGCCGTCTATGCCACCGATATCAGCCGCAGCTGCGCCCAATGGGCACATCTTGTTGCCGGAACCAGCTCGATCCGCGAGGGCAGTCGCTTGGAACGGGCGTTCCGTGACATGTACACCGGAACCCAGCACGCCTTCATCAGCGAGAAGGTTGCCATCGATGCGGCGCAGATCTGGCTCGGCGTTATCGAGGACCAGTTCGGCCTTTGAGTGCCTCACTCATCCGCGACACGGCCTCGGTGACAATTGCCCGGGACGTCGCGAAGTTCATCCGCACGTGCCCGCCTCCGCCAGTGCCGAACACATGGCCAGAACTCAACGCGACACGGGCGTTGTCGAGGAACCAGCGGGCTGGCCCGGACATATCGGACACCACCGCAAGCCCGTCGGTCTTTTCGTCGCCGACGCCGATCCCACGGCAATCCAGCCAGGCAAGGTAGGTGCCCTGCGGACGCAGCAGCTGCACTCCGGGTAGGCGCTCGGCGACCAGTTCGCCCAGCAATGTTCGGTTGGCATCGAGCCCGGCCAGCAGTGCGTCGAGCCAATCGCCGCCGGTCCTGAAAGCCGCGGTGTGCGCGATGATGCCCAGGTGGCTAGGACCGTGACTGACCTCCTCCGGAAGCCGGCGCAGGTCCGCGGCCGACTCGGGACCGGCGATGGCCACCGCGGCCTTGAGCCCGCACAGATTCCACGCCTTCGAGGCGGACGTGAGCGCGAGAGCGTTCCCCGCGCCGGGGACACTCAGATAGGGAGTGAATCGCGCCCCGGACAACACCATCGGCGCGTGAATCTCATCAGAGACCACTCGGACGCCGAACCGGCGGGCGCGTTCGGCGACGCCGCTGAGCTCGTCCGCAGTGTGCACCGCTCCCGTCGGATTATGGGGATTGCACAACAAGTAGGCGACTTTCCCACCACAGGCGCGCGCCCGCGCAAAGCTCTCCTCCAACATGCCCAGATCCAGCCTCCCGTCCGGGCCGAGCGGTGCTTCGAGCACCTGGCGGCCATCGTGGGAAACAAAGGCATAGAAAGGGGCGTACACCGGTGAGTTCACAATGACGGTGTCGCCCCGATCGGTGACCAAACGCAGCATTTCGACGACACCGAGCATGACGTCGGGGACGATGGCGGTACGGCTGACCGCCAACCCGTGCCATTGCCAACGCTCCGCGGCGAATTCACTGACTGCCTCCGCGTACGCGGTTCCGTAGGGATATCCGGTGTCACCGGCATCGATGGCCCTATGGAGGGCGTCGGCCACCGATGGTGCGAGGTTCACGTCCATCTCGGCGACCCACATCGGCAGCACATCGGCGGCGTGCGCGCGCCATTTCATGCTGGTGCGACGCCGCAGCTGTTCAAGCGTGGGTTCTTCGAGGGGATTGGGTGTCGCGTCGGCGCTCACGACCAACCACGCTAGCGTCGTTCAGTTCTGCGGAAAGTTCACGAGCGCCAGCAGAACGGGTAGCTGGTTGGTCCGCTGTTCTGGGGCCGGCAGGCGCTGCGAGCCGAAAAACGAACCGCTGAGGTAATTGTCGGCATCCCAGACCGCTGCCTCGCCAATCTGCCCCTGATAGTCGAAGCTGTCCAGCACGTAGGGGACGCCGTCGGCTTCTCCCAGCGACGGGCCATCCATGAGCTGGAAATGCAGATGCGATGCGCTGGAATTACCCGTGTTGCCCAGCGCCGCGATCTGCTGTCCCTTCTTGACCTTGTCGCCCGGCTTCACCAGCAGCGATCCCCTGACCAAATGGGCGTACATGGCGTAGATGCCGGAGCCGATGTCCATGATGATGTGGTTGCCGTCGACATTGTCTATCGTCAACGTCGCAGCAAGGACGGGGTCCGATGCGGGCAGGATGCCTGGCACGTTGGCTTCCACGCCGTCCAGCGTCGAGGTCACGGTGCCGTCCGCCACCGCATAGATGGGAGATCCGTAGTCGACGTAGCTCTCGTTGCGGGTCCGGTCGCCGGCGTAGAAGTCGCCATGGTCGTTGGCCTGCTTCCAATCAATGGCGAAACGCTGGCTGTTGTTGAGGGTCATGTTTGCCGGCAGAATCGCGTCGCGGTGGCCCCATCCCGGACTGGCATATCCGTTGAACGCCACCCAGTTATCGCCCCGCACCGGTGGGCTGATCACCCGCGGCGGGCCCGCCGATATGTCGAACACAGCGCCCAACGTGTCGATCGGGTTCGGGGTCTTGGACCCGGGGGCGGTCGCGCCGGTGCCATGCAACCGCAGCATCACCGCTTCGGGGAAACTGCGCCTCGTCTGCGAACGCGCAATCGATCAACAAGGACCGCGACGCGCGCGGGGGGATGCTCGAGTCGGGGGCGGGCTTGGCGGGGAGCAATCGCAACCGGTTGCAGCCGCCATAGCTGCAGGCGGGGTCCACCAGGTCGGTGCCGGAGAACGAGACCAGCGTCCTGGACGGATCGTGGGCGTCGACCACATCGACGGCCGTGAGGCTGGCTGGCACCCCGGTGGCGTTGGTGATCTGCACGTCGAAAGCCACGTGATACTTGTTGTCCGTGCCCGGGAAAGGGAACGTCGGCCGGCTGATCGGCTCGACAACGAGGGGGGTAAATGCGTCGGGCACCGCCGCATCCGGACGCGCGTCGCGGTGGGCCGGGGCTGCTGCATCCCGCGAGGCCGATGTGCAGGCGGCCAGGCTGAGCACCAGCCCGATGGCAGCCACGGGGTAACCGAACCCAACGGGGGTCCGGCCTCGACCGTTGCACTCCCGTGTGCGCTGGCTAACCCAGCGAGCTTTCGACGTCGCCACCGGTTCCCTTCGTTTGTCCGACCGTGTTTCACCGTTGGGTACCCGGGGCGTGCGTCGGAGAAGTTGCTGGCAAAGGTTGGTCCGGGAACGGCGGTCCCAAGGTAACCTACTCAGGGCCTCGGCTCACCGCGCGGGCCGGATCCGAACTCCACTCGGACCACGACCCGGGAAACATTGCGGCCTCATGGCCTGTCGCGGTGAGCGCCGCGACAGTCACACTGGCGGTGATGCCGGAGCCGCAGTAGACGCCGACGCCACTGTCGTGGTCGATGCCTTTTCCGGAAAACAGTTGGCGCAGCTGGCTGCTGCCAAGAAAGGTACCGTCACTGGCCAGGACGGCGGCGGTGGGAACGTTCTTGGCACCGGGTATGTGACCGGCAACGGCGTCGACGGGCTCGACCTCGCCGCGGAAGCGTTCCGGCGCCCGGGCATCGAGTAGCACGACACCACCGGCGGATGACTGTTGCGCGGTCAAGGTGGGCCGGGCACCCGTGTACAAATCATCGTGCCGCACAGTCACATTCCCGGGCAGCGGATTCACCGGGCCCGTCTCGATGCTGCCTCCGGCCGAGCGCCAGGCAGCCAGGCCGCCGTCGAGTATGCGTACATCCGCCAGCCCGGCCGCGGTCAGCACCCACCATGCTCGGGCAGAGCCGGCCCTGTTCCAATCGTCGTAGACTACGACCGGCGTATCGTTGCCGATTCCCCAACGACGCGCGGCGGCCTGCACGCTGTGTCCGGACGGTAGTGGGTGGCGGCCGCGGCCGGCGATGTGGTGATCGCTGAGTTCGTCTTCGAGTGACACGTAAACCGCGCCGGGCAGGTGTCCCTGCAGGTAGGTGGCATGTCCGTCAGGTTCATCGAGTCGCCAGCGCACATCCAGGAGTGCGATGGGAGAACCCGCCTGGATGAGGTGTGCGAGGTCGGTGGTGGTGATCAAGACCTGCTCACGTGCTGAGTCCGTGTGTTTCACCGGCAACGGCTAACTTCCTTGTCACACAACATGATTGATCATGGACAGGTTACGTGAACCCCGAACGGTAACTCGCGGGCGACGCTTTGGCCGGGCGCTAGCGCTTGGCCGGTCCCGGTCACCGTGTAACTCTTGCCCTGCCTGCTCGCCTCGAGTTGGGTAGGAGACCGGACGGGTTGATAGGGCATCTCGTAGCTGCCGCCGTCCACTTTGAGGGAAACGGCGAAACCATTGACGTCGGGTGGCGTGGCGTCGGAGAAAGAAAACGACAATGACGCCGAATCGTCTTGAGCGCTGACTTCCGTGGTCTGATTCCCGTATTCCACAGGCGTGGCGGTCGGTTGCGCCCGCCGGGTGCGGCACTCGACGGCTCCGGAAATCGTGTGCGTGTGCCCGTCCATCATGATGGTTGCTGACACCGGAGCCTCACTCGGGCTCTCGGTAGCGGCTGGCTCGGCCTGTCTGGAGCAGGCCGGTGTGGCGGCTGCTAGCACCAACACGCCCAGCACGGCGACGCCGATAGCGGTTCTCTCGCCGTGGCGCGGATTCGTCATCCCTGCTCCTCCTGCTCATAGCCAGGAGAAATATAGGCCGGATTGGCCTGCGAAGCGAGCCATGGACTGGGCGCGATTCGCCCCGATTGGGTTACGGTCAAGGTCAGAGGTCTGCAACGGCTCAGCCGCCTGGCGGGGAGGGTCACGCGGTGTTCAACTCGGTCAGCGCCGCCAAGTTCTCGAGATAGTGCTGTAGCGAGGTGTGAGTGAAGGTAGTGCTGATGATGCTGGCGCCGTGGGCGGCTGTCTCTGCGAGAAGGTCGCGCGCCCGCTGAGGTTCGTTGATCGGATCCAACGGTGATGGTGCTGCGAGAACGACCTCGAATCCGGGCCGAAGATCCCATTGGCCCAGCCAGCTCCGCGCCTGCCGAAGTGTCACGTTGAATGGCGCCCACCCATCGGCCAAGGTTGCCGCTCGCCGCAGCGATCGCATCGTGCGTCCACCCACCCAGATCGGCACGTGATCCTGCACGGCACACGGGTCGACAACCATGCCGCTAAAGGAATAGAACTCGCCGTGGTAGGCGGGTTGGCGCACCGACAGTGCGGCGCGCAGCGCCCGCAGCGCATCGTCTGCGCGCGGACCACGGTCGTCGAATGCGGCGCCAACGAGGTCGAACTCTTCCTTGAGGGAGCCGACGCCTACCCCGAGGATGAGCCGACCGTTGCTGACGACGTCCAGCGTGCCGTAGCGTTTGGCAATCTCCAGTGGGTGGTGGTACCCAAGCACCACCACGTTGGTGGCCAATCGGATGTGCCTGGTGCGCGCGGCAAGGTAGCCCAACGTTGCCAGCGGATCCCAGTAGCGTGTGCCGCGGCGCTGTTGTTCGGCTGCCGGCAGTGCGATGTGTTCGCTGCAGGTCAGATGGTGGTAGCCGAGTCGGTCCGCGGTTTCGGCGATCTGGGCTAGGTCTTCGACCGCCGCGCTTTTCTCCCAGTCGGCACTGATTGCCGGCACCATGGTGACTACTGGTGTGGCTACCGACAGTTTGGCAATCGCAGCGCCCATCGGGGTACCTGTCCTTCAGTCGTCCGACGATGTGAGTCCGGCAATGGTCGAATTATTGCGGGCAAGGATCCAAGCGTATCGGCTGGCACGGTGCTCCTCCGCGAGAATCCTTGTGCAGCAACGGTATTTACGAACAAGATCGGCCGCACCGAATAGTTGTTGCTAGGCGGTGTCTCTGGTCTCCATGGGGTCGAGTAGTCGCACCTCTTCGAGGTCCATCTCCATCTGCAGTTCGCGCAGCACGATGTCGTCGATGCGATTGTCGTTGCGCAACGCGGTCACTGCTTGGCGCTGGTGCTCGAGTACCCGCAGCCGCACCCGCCGTAGCAGCTCGTTGCGCTCGGCGAGAACGTTCGGCGCCGACGCGTCCGCGTCGGCAAGGACGAGCTCAGCGTGCTCTTCGTATTCCTTCGTCAGCCGAATCAGCAGCTCAGGTGCCACGTCGAATTCGCTGGCGACCATAGGCAGGGCGTCAAGGGCCGCTTCCGCGGCGCGGCGGCGCGCCAAGTGCACTTCGTCGGCGTGCGCAATGTCGTCGGGAAGTCGAGCCCACCGCACGACAGCGGGCAGCGAACTCCCTTGGATCAGGACGGTCACCAGAATGACCATGGACACGACGAAGATGATCAGGTTGCGGTCGGGAAACGGAGCACCATCGTGGGTGGTCATGGGAACCGCGAGCGCGGCGGCCAGTGATACGGCGCCGCGGAATCCGGCCCAGCTGGTCACGCACCGCGCGCGGAAGCCGACGTGACGGGTGGGCCTGTTCATGCACCGATCCACGATGCGACCCAGCACGTTGGTGAGTTCCACCCACACGATCCGGGTGGCGACGACGACGCCAGTGACGGCCAGGCCCAGCAACGCAGCGTGGCGAAGTCCACCTTCGCCGCCGGAGATGTGGTCCACCGCGCCTGGGATCTGGACCCCGACGAAGACCCAGAGCGACCCGTTGATGAGAAACGTCGTGATGTCCCAGAATGCGTAGGCCTGCAAGCGGGAGCGGGCGCGGATCACCTTGGGTCCGACATAGGTGAGGACAAGGGCTGACACCAGGACCGCGACGACCCCGCTGCATCCGAAGGTATCGGCGAGCAGGAACGCGGCGAACGGCGTCAACAGGCTCAGGGCTCCCTCCTCGAGCGGCGCGTCGATGGTGCGGCGCAGCAACGTCACCAGTCCGCCGACCACCAACCCAGCGACGACGCCGCCCAGGTAGGAGCCAACAAACTGGCCGACCAATTCGATCGGGCCTACCTCGGCGCCGCCGACCGCGACGGACGCGGTTACCGCGAAAAGGACCAGAGCGGTGCCGTCGTTGACCAGGCTCTCACCGCGCAGCACAGTGAGGGCTCGCCGCGGCAAGCGTTTGGCCAGTCCAGCCACGGCGGCCGCGTCGGTGGGGGAGAGCACCGCGCCAAGGACTGCCGCCGCGTGCGGTTCCATACCCAGGGCTCGCGCCGTCCACGACACCGACACGGCGGTGGCAATCACCAGACCGACGCTGAACATGACGATGACACGCAGGTTCCAGCGGATCTCGCGAAAGCTGGTGTTCAGGCTCTCCCAGTAGAGGATTGCCGGCAGGAACAACAGCAGCACGATCTCGCCATCGATCTCGACGGCCCCGAAACGGGGGATGAGCCCCAGCAGAGCGCCGAGCGAGATCAGCAACACCGGAGGACCTACGCGATAGCGGTGGCCCAGGATCGTTCCGACAACCACGGTGGCAACCAGCGCAACGATGACCACAAGTCCGAACACCAGCCCATCCTCCCGCAACGTGGGTTCGGTGGGATCCGACGGTGGCGATGGTCATCGGGGCCCGGGCGGCAGCCCCGGGGCCTGCATATCCGCTCGTTCTAAGCTGGAGGCGGTACCAATTCGATGAGCCGTCGGTCGTCGCAGTCGAAGATCGCGGATCTCTGGACGGAGGAACCAGGTCCGATGACCACCGTGGATTTCCATTTCGACCCGATGTGCCCATTCGCCTACCAGACCTCGCTGTGGATCCGTGACGTGCGTGCGCAGTTGGGAATCACCGTCAATTGGCGGTTCTTCAGCTTGGAGGAGATCAACCGCGAGGACGGGAAGAAACACCCGTGGGAGCGGGATTGGTCCTACGGGTGGTCCTTGATGCGAATCGGGGCGCTGCTGCGCCGAACGGACATGTCGTTGCTCGATCGGTGGTACGCCGCGATTGGTCAGGAACTGCACACCGTCGGCGGCAAACCGCATGACCCCGAGGTCGCGCGACGCCTGCTGTGTGACCTGGGCCTTGAGGCTTCCATCCTCGACGCGGCGCTAGCGGACTCGACCACCCACGATGACGTCCGTGCTGAACACCAGCGGGTCGTCGACGCGGGCGGATACGGTGTACCCACGCTCTTTATGGACGGACAATGCCTGTTTGGGCCGGTACTGGTGGATCCGCCGACGGGGCCTGACGCCCTGAAGCTGTGGGGTGTCATTACCGGAATGGCCGAGTTACCGCATGTCTACGAATTGCAACGGCCGAAGTCACCGGCCGACGCCGACCTCATCGCCCGGAGCCTGCGCCCGTATCTCGACGGGCGTGATTGGGTCAGCATCAACCGCGGCGAAGTCATCGACATCGACGGGCTGGCGGGCCGGCGTTAGCTCACAGCATGGCGATCGGCGATACTTTGAGACCGATCGCCAATGCGCCGGCCAATTCTCGACTGACGTCGTAGTCGAAGACCACGTGTCCGCTCATCACGTCGACGTCGCGTTTGGCCCGTTGCAGCGGGCTGCTCAGGAAATGCGCGCTGGCGCCCGACGCCTCGAGCAGGATGCCGATGACCGCGCGTGATTCCCGCACGATGTGCGCGGCCGCCAAGCGGGCATCGGCACGTACCGGGCGCGGGACGCGGCTCCCAGCCGCTAGCAGCTCCTCGATGCGCCCAGTGGTGTCGGCGAGCAGCCCGTGTAGTGCCCGCAGGCGGACGCGGGCTTCGCCCAGGCGTGCTTGAGCGGCCGGTTTGTCCTTTTGCTTGCTGCCCTCGTAGGCGAGGACGCGCTCTGAGAGCCGCTCGGTGAAGATGCGTTCGACCTGCTCGGCCGCACCCAAGGCGGGCATCGCAGCAACCAGCGCGAGCGCGGGCACCATCGGCCAGCGGTAGCACGCCGCGCCGTACAGCTGCGCTCCCGGTGTTGTACCGGCGTAGATGTCACTGACCTTGACCAGCCGATGGGCGGGAACGAAGACGTCCTCGATGACGATGTCGTTGGAACCGGTGGCCCGCATCCCGTCTGTCTGCCAGACATCGACGATGCCGATGTCTTCGGCGGGCACCAGCGCCAGTGCGGGGTAGATGGCGTCATCGGGGCCGCAGACCGCGCCGACGATGGCCCAGTTGCCGTCCATCACACCTGTGGCCCAGGACCATCGCCCGGTCAGTCGAATACCGCCTTGGACGGTGATGCCGCGACCGGTAGGTGCCAACGGCGCCGATGCGAGGAACGGCCGCGACGCGAACCCTTCGCTTTGGGCCTGGTCGTCGAATAGGGCCAGCATCCAGGTGTGCAGGGTGTAGAACGCCGCGGTCCAGGCTGTCGAGGCGCAGCCATGCGCCATTCGGCGCGCGGGATTCAAGATTGCGGTGAAGTCGGCCTGCTGGCCGCCATATCGCGCCGGTTTCAGCAGCTCAGTGAAGCCCGATTCGGTCAGGTCAGCGACGGTGGCCGCAGGCAGTCGGCGCAGGTCCTCGGCCTCCTGCGCGCGATCCGCCAGCCGCTCGATCAGCGCCTCGGTGATGCCGACGGTGAAGGTAGTCATGCATACACCGTACCTTTTAGTTGGGTATTCGCATCCCGGACTGGCCGTAGACCTCGATCGCGCAGCTCCGATGGCTGTGTCGCTCCACGCGCCTCGCGTAGCATCTCACGTAGGCTCAGCGTCATGGCGGCGCGTCACAAGTCGGGAAACGTTCGTCTGACGGCTGATGATTGGGTGCAGGCAGGCTTCGAGATTCTGGCCGACGAGGGTCTCACCGGCCTCAAACTCGACCAGCTCTGCGCGCGTCTCGGCGTTACCAAGGGCAGCTTCTACTGGCATTTCGAGGACGTGGACGGCTATCGCCGGGCGGTTGTCGAGTCCTGGTCGCAATTTCGCGACGAAGATCGTGACCAAATCGACGGGATGCGCGATCTTCCGCCGCGCGAGCGGCTCGCGCAAATGATGGCATTGTTGGTCAGGCCGCGACTCTACAAGCTGGAAAGAGCCATGCGGGAATGGGCGCGCTCCGACGATTCCGTCGCGTCTGCCGTGCTGTCGGCCGACCGCCGGATTCTCAAGGCCACCCGACAGGCGTTCAGTGACTATGGGTTTGACGCCGCCGAGGCCGAAAAGCGCGCCACCACAGCCTTTGCTGCGGGGATCGGCCTGCTGCACATGCCGCTGTCCGAGCTGAAGAGCATGTACGGCCCGTCACTAAGAAAACAGTTGGAACCGCAACGCAATTGGCTACTGGACTTCTTGCTGCGGCCTTGACGGCGATCGACGAGGGCCTACGCCGAGATGGTGGCGGCCTCCAGCTCGCAGAATGCGTCGCCGGTGTACTGCGCCAGTCGTTGTAAATGCGGCACCGTGTCGCGGCAGCCGACGAATCCAAGAACGACCTTGTCGGTGTAGCCGACCAGCGTGACGTTGAGACCGTAGCCGTCGCACAGGAACGACACCGGGACTATCACATCCAGCTTGGCGCCGGAAAGGTACAGCGGTTCCTTGGACAGCACGACGTTGGAGACGGTGAAGTTGAACAGGGGAGGGACCGCCCCAAGCGCTCCGCTCCATTGCCCGACTGCGATCGGCAGCAGGCCGAAGACGGAATAGTGCTGTAGAGCGTTCGGCGACATGGCCAGCAGTTCGGCTTTGCCGCGGCTGGTTGATGCCGAGATCCTGGTCAGCCGCTGCGCCGGATCTCCGATCGAGGTGCCGAGCGGTGCAACGAAACCCGACGCCGCGTTGACCGTGTCGGCGTCGCGTTCGTAGCCCACCGGCACGGAGGCGGTCAGGGTGTCTTTCGGCAGCGCATCGAGGCTCTGCAGGTAGTGCCGGCATGCGCCGCCGACCGACGCCAAGACGACGTCGTTGACGGTGGTGCCGGTGGCTTTGGCCACCGCCTTGAGCCGCGGCAGCGTCAGCACCTTCACCGCAAGCCGTCGATGCCGGTTGATCCGACTATTGAACGGCGTGCGGGGGGTGGTGAGTGCCGCGCGCACCGAGCTGTTGGCGCCGCGCGCCATGCTGACCAGCCTGCCGAGGAGTTCGTTCACCGCGGAAAAGCCCTCGACCGTGCGTTTCGTGGTGGTGGCCGCAAACACGCTGGCCAAGTCGTAGTCGTCGCCGAACGGCTCTGGCTTGCCCGAGCCGGGGGGCGCCTCCGGGTCGGTGGTTAGCCAGCTCTTGATCAGGTTCACCGCGCCCATGCCGTCTACCGCGCAATGGTGCGCCTTGAAATAGATGGCGAACTGGTTGTCGGCCAGACCTTCGATGAGGTGCAACTCCCACAGCGGCTTGGTCATGTCGAGCGGGGTCGAATGGAGTCTCTCGACCAAGGCACCGAGATCGCGGGCGCTCCCGGGATGCGGCAAAGCGGAGAAGCGGACGTGATAGCTCGGATCGGGCTGTACCTGCTTCCAGTACACCATCGAGGGGCCGCCGGCGATCACACTGTCGAACGGGAAGGGCAGAAACGCCAGTTGCGAGATCGCCTCGTAGAGGTCGCGAGTGAAGCTTCGTGGTGCCCCCTCGGGCAGGTCGAAGACCGCGAACGCACCGATGTGCATCGGCGTGCGCGGCGTCTCCATCCGCGCGAACATCTGGTCCAGCAGGCTGAGAAGCTTCACCAGGCTAACCCTAGCGACTTCGTTAGCCGGATTGGTTCCGGCAGTGTCGGGTCGCGTAGATCTCGGCGAGAAATTGCTCGACGGCGATCGCCGCATGTGCCGCGCGGGCCGATCCGAGGATGTCGAACGCGTGCTGAGCAAGCGGTAATTCGGCGTACACGACGGGTGCACTGCTCACGTGCCGTAGCCGCTCGACGAAGGAACGTGCCTGCTCGACGGGGACCAGCGAGTCGTTGCGGCCATGCAGCACGAAGAACGGGGGAGCGTCGGACGAAACGTGGGTGACCGGCGAGGCCGCAATGTAGGACTGCATGTTTGCCGCGCGCGGTCGTTTGACCACCATTTGCTCGAGCAGCGGGAGCATCTTCGGATGCATGGCGTCCTTGAAGCGGGTGAAGTCATAGATGCCGTAGAACGGCACGGCCGCTTGCACCCGCGTGTCTGCCGCCTCGAATCCCGGTTGGAACTGCGGATCATTTGGCGTCAGCGCGGCCAACGACGACAAGTGGCCGCCGGCCGAACCACCGGTCAGCGCGATAAAGTCGGGATCGCCGCCGTACTCGCTGATATGCGTCTTGACCCACGCTAGCGCGCGCTTGACGTCGACGATGTGATCGGGCCAGGTGTTGCGCGGGCTGTGTCGGTAGTTGATCGCCACACAGATCCAACCCAGTTCGGCGAGGTGGCTCATCAGCGGATGGGCCTGTCCGCGTTTGTTTCCCGTCGTCCAGGCGCCGCC
Organism: Mycobacterium spongiae; assembly: GCF_018278905.1. NCBI lineage: Bacteria > Bacillati > Actinomycetota > Actinomycetes > Mycobacteriales > Mycobacteriaceae > Mycobacterium > Mycobacterium spongiae. The sequence continues at coordinate 3,505,885 of NZ_CP046600.1, read as the reverse complement.
GGGGATCTGGAAGAGCACCGGCGCCTTCCCGGTCGGGTCAAGATCTGGTCGTCGCCAGATATCCAGGCGATTGGCGCCACCGTATTCGCCGTAGCTGATGTCGCCGTCGTGGGCATAGTCGCGGTAGATCCGCAGCATGCGCAGCGGTCCGGGGGTCCTGGCGGTGCCGCCGCCGGCTGGGCGGCGCCACAGTCCCGTCGAATCAGGGCGGCGATCACGCCCCAGGCCGATGTCCAAGGCCTCGTTGAGCGGGGCGTCGGCGCTGCGGCCGGCGCGACTGAAGTTCAGCAAGCCCACCGCCGAGCAGCCCGCCACTACCCACGCGAGCATCCGCACCGGCCGGGTAAGTCGGCGGGCTGTCAGTGCCAGCCCGCCGAGCTGACTCGCCAGCGTCTGCAGGGGAAACTCTGTGACGACGAGACCGTATGCCCAGGACAACAGGGAAAAGTATCCGCTACGTGCCAGAGGCCGATATGCGTTCACGGTGGACGCGGCTGTGACTGCCGTGACCGCCAACGACCCGAGTTGCCGAACGATATGGATGATTCGCGCTGTCCCCATGCCGCCACTCTACGAAGCGATGTCGCGTGACCCGTCAAGCTGGCTGCTCGCGCGTGCGCTGCAGCCGCGCGGGGTCGACGAATCCGGCCTGTACCAGTGCCTCGTCGACGAATCGGTGCACCGGCCGGGCACGGAAGCATCCGGTGTGGCCGCCTTGGTACCAATGGATCCGGGGCTTGCCCCAATGCTCCCAGAGCCGGGTGACCTGGTCGCGCGGATGTACCAGGCGGTCGGCAAGGCCTGCGTAGATGAATCGGCCGGCCATCGGGACGAGCGGGGTCAGTGACAGCGGTGAGATCATCCGGCTGACCGACCTGGCCGACTTCATTGTCTGGCGTAGCCTGCTGTGGTGGCTGAGGCCGGCATGGCGGCCGACCAGCTCGACCAGATCCACGGCCGGAACTCCGAGAATCGCACAGCCAAGCCCGTCGTCGAGGCTGGCAACTAGTGAACTGAGCAGGCCGCCGAGGGAAATGCCGTTCACTCCGATCGGGGAGTCGGGTTCCTGTGAGCGGATCCAGGACAGCAAGCGCCGAATGTCCCATACCGCGTGGGCGACACCGTGGACTCCGTCGAGGACGTTCTCACTCGGGAACGCGACGCCTTTCGGTCGACCCCGAGCGCGGGGTCCGTGCAGCGGAAGGACGGGTAGCACGACGTTCAGGCCGAGCTCCGCGTACAGATGCCAGGCGCGGAACAACGTGAGGTCCAGCCCCGCGCGTCCCATCTCCGCGCCGTGTATGCATACCAGCCAGGGGCGCGGCTTTCGGTGCCGCAGCACCAGCGCGTACTCGCGGTTGTTTCCCTGGTAGCTCAGCCAGCGCTTCCCGCCCGGTTCGCCGTCATGGGGCTCGTAACCACTGTCGAACGCGATGCGCTGGTAGGAGCGCCCCATGCTGGTGACGGGCTTGACCGTGACGTCGGCGAGCGGGGGCGGCGGTGCGAAGAACCCCTCGGGGTTATTGAGCCAGCCGTTCTGCTCGTACAACTCATGTGCCGCGAGCACTTCGCGGTCGATTCCGTCGAGTGTCGCGATGTCAGGGGCGGGGCGCAGCAGACGAAACCCGGCGAGCACGATTTCGTCGCGGAACGCCTGCGTAGCCAGTGCCAGGGTGGGGCGTGCCACCGGAAGCTCGCTGGGTTCGCGATCCAGGTAATTGCCCCAAGTCCGAGCGTAGAAGCCCCCGGTGCGCGTGAGCGGTTCCAGGATCTGCCGCAGGGGATTGCTGCTACCGCGGCCGTCCGCGGCCATTGTGTGCTCGACGTCTGGCATCTAGCCCGTACTTCGTTCGATGCGGATAGTGCACGAGTTCGTGTCGTGATCAGTTTAGTGTTGGTGACCCGGCGCCACCGCGAAAGGGGGCGGATTTGCGGCCCCGTCGCTCAGCACACCCTGACCGACGCTCATCCGGTCTGGTAGCGCCTACGAATAGCTCTACAAATAACCCGACTAATCACGTTGTAGCACAATGCTTTTGGACTTTGATACCGTTCCCGGTCAGAAGATCGCATCCAGCGTAACGAGACCGACCGAGCCGAGGATCGCCGCCGAAGGCAGCGTAATGATCCATGCCAGGGCGATCGGCTTCATTAGCCCCCAGTTGGTGGCCCGGTTCACCATGCCCACGCCGAGCACCGCCCCGATGAGAATGTGGGTGCTCGAGACCGGCAGGCCCAGGACGGTGGCGCCCATGACCACCGCGGCTGCCGAGAGTTCGGCAGCGAACCCGGATGCTGGGTGCATCGTGGTGAGATTGTGCCCCACGGTGGCGATCACCCTGCGTCCGATGAACCACAACCCGGCGCACAACGCTACTCCGAACGTGATCATGGCGGCGGCGGGCACGGCCGCATGGCCTTCAACGGCGCCGGTGCGCAGGACATCCAGGATGGCCGCGAAGGGGCCGATGGCGTTGGCGATGTCGTTGCTGCCGTGACTGAACGCAAACCCCGAGGCGGTGAAGACCTGCATCCAGCTGAACATCAAGAACGTCGACCTCGACAGTGATTCGCTCCGGAGTGTTTTGGCGAGGATGAACGTGGCCATCCACACCGCGGCGCCGACCATCGCCATGATGAAGTAGTTGTTCATGGTGGTCAGGCCCAAGTGCATGTGCTTGAACCCCTTGAACAACAGCATCGCGGCGATAATCATCGACCCCCCGGCGGCCACCAACGGCACCCAGTTTTGCAAGGCTCGAAACGCGTCCACCGACGATTTCTTGTTGTCGATTTCGTGGAGCTCGCGGTAGTACTCGGACTCCAGTTCCTCGGGGTCGAAGTCCCTGCGGTTGGCCGCCACGGCATCGCGCGCCAGGGCGCCGGTGTAGGCGATTTGTTGTATTTCGTTGAGTCGTTCGAACGCCGCCTTGTGCCGCTGGCGATGAGCAAGGCGCTCTTTCTTGATTTCCAGCAGTCGTTGCTCGGCCTGTTCGTTGTACAGCAGGATATGTCGCTTGACGGCGCCGTACAGGATGTAGGACACCAGTCCGCCCAGCACGGGGGAGAGCACCCAGGACACCGCGATCTGGCCGATCTGATCCCACTGGACCATGTTGAGGGCACTGCTGCCGTGGCCATTCACGATCCCGAGCGTGATCGCGGCCCCGACAATGCCACCGACGATCGAGTGCGTGGTCGACACCGGGTATCCCATGCGGTTGGCGAATAGCAGCCACAGTGCTGCGGCCAGCAACGCCGACATCATGATGTTCATGAAGGCGCTCGGATTGACCGACACTCCCGATAGGTCAACGATGCCACTGCGGATGGTCTCGGTGACGTCCCCACCGGCGACCACCGCGCCGCTGACCTCGAAGATGGCCGCGACCAGCAGCGCCTGTTTCATCGTCAGCGTGCCTGCGCCCACGCTGGTGCCGAAGGAGTTGGCGACATCATTGCCGCCGACGTTGAAGGCCATGAACAGACCGACCACCGTGGCGAGCAGCAAAATCATCTTATTCGCGCCTGACCCGACATAGTCGAATGCCCACATCGAAAACAGGACGAACGACCCTGCAAGCAGGAAACCGAATGAGAGATGCCACCGTCGGTCCGGTCCTAGGAAGCCCTCGTATTGCGGTGTCGGCGTTGTTGGATTCTGAAGTCCGCTGGCCACGAAATACCCGTCCCTGTGGTCTTTTCTGTTGCGACTCATGCCGCCGGCTGTTGGCAATCGAGCGTCAGAAGGCTACGGCATAGCGACTAGCGATGGGTAAACGCCGGGTGAACAAAATGCATCGTGGGGGTTGTTCGGTGCGTCGTGATTGGTGACTTAGCCCGGGCGCGATGGCTAGCACAAGCGGTGCCGTGGCGCCAATAATGCGTCCGCACTTCGGGTTTGCCGGTCGAATCCTGTCCGGATAACTCGGGAAACCCATAGGAAGCAGAACTCGCTTCGTGTCATATTCGGCGCATTGTCGGCAGGCCGAAACAAATCACACGCTCGACACGCCGGATGACGTTTCCGGGCTGGGTGGCGCCGTGACTATAGCGTGGCTTTCAAATGTTTTTCCGAGAGGCATGGCGGTGAGCAAAAATTCAGTCGACGCGATGTCGCGTCGCGAATTCATGGCCAAGATTGCGGCTGCCAGCACTGCGGGCGCCGCGATGTCGTTGGCCGGTCCGGTGATCGAAAAAGCCTACGGCGCGGGGCCCTGTGGGGGGCACTTGAGCGACATCGAACACTTCGTCCTACTTATGCAGGAGAACCGCTCGTTCGACCACTACTTCGGCTCGCTGTCGGGGGTCAACGGATTTGACAGTGGGTCGCCACTCTTCGCCCAAATGGGCTGGAACCCCGAGACCCAGGCGGTCGACCCCGCGGGCACCACACTGCCGTTTCGGCTCGACACCACCAGGGGGCCTACCCTCAACGGCGCATGCGCCAACGACCCCGCCCACCAATGGATCACGATCCAGGCGGCATTCAACAATGGCGCGAACGACAATTGGTTGCCCGCACAGACCGTACAACAGTCGCTGCAGGGCAACGTCCCGGTGACGATGGGCTTTTACACCCGCCAAGACCAACCGGTCCACTATCTGCTGGCCGATGCCTTCACCATCTGCGACGCCTATCACTGTTCGCTGCTCGGCGGAACTTCGCCGAATCGGCTGTACTGGATGAGCGGCACCATCGACCCCGACGGCGCCAACGGGGGGCCACTGGTGGTCGATCCGTTCATCCAGCCGCTGGGCCGCTACAGCTGGCGCACCATGCCGGAAAACCTCGACGATGGCGGCATCAGCTGGAAGATCTACCAAAACAAGACTCTGGGGGCGCTCAACAACACGACGCTCGGCTACAACGGCGAGCTGAACCTTTTCCAGCAGGCCCAGAACCCGAGGTCGAACCTGGCCCGCCGGGGTATCGCCCCGGGCTATCCCTTGAACTTCGCCGCCGATGTCCTCGCCAACAAGTTGCCCCAGGTTTCGTGGGTGCTGCCCGGGTTTCAGTGGTCCGAGCATCCCGGATTACCGATAGCACCGGCATTCGGCGGCGCCGCAATCGTCGGCGTTCTCCGCATTCTGCTGTCCAATCCCGCGGTGTGGGAAAAGACCGCGCTGATCGTCAGCTTCGACGAAAACGGGGGTTTCTTTGACCACGTCATACCGCCGACCGCGCCGCCGGGAACTCCGGGCGAGTTCGTCACGGTGCCCGACATTGACGCCGTCGAGGGTTCCGGCGGCATCCGTGGGCCGATTGGTCTGGGCTACCGCGTCCCGTGCTTCATCATCTCGCCGTACAGCCGTGGTCCGTTGGTGGTCAGTGACACTTTCGATCACACCTCGCAGCTGCGGTTGCTCGAGACACGCTTCGGTGTGCCAGTTCCCAACCTGACCGCTTGGAGACGAAGTGTGACCGGCGATATGACGTCGGCCTTCAACTTCGCCTCCCCGCCGAACCCGTCGGTACCGTTTCTCAACCACCCGATACTGAAGGCGGTGCCGCAACAGGTGCAATGCGTACCTGACACGGTGACGCTGCTCGCGAAGGCAAATCCTCCTTACCGGGTGCCCTTTCCTCAGATAATGCCCACTCAGGAAACCACGCCCGCGCGTGGGACTCCCAGCGGGCCTTGCTGATTCACCGGTCGCGCTCCCCAAAGATCCCGTTGCCGCGTGAAAGCGCGGGCGCGCCAATGGTTTCCGGCGAGCATGAACATCGCCAAGTTGTCTCGGCGAGGAAGAGAAATCGGCCATGTCCACAACGGTGCGTTGACGCTTGGGCGCACTGAATTTCCGCCCTCGACAAGACACGCCGCGCGATGTGTCCGGTCTGAGGGCGTGGTGTATATACCGTAGCCCTCAAACGTGTGCGTGGGAGGTATGGCGGTGGCCAAGAATTCAGTCGATGCACTGTCGCGTCGCGAATTTATGGCCAAGGCCGCGGGCGCCGGCAGCACGGGCGCTCTGATGTCCCTGGCTGGCCCGGTGATTGAGAAAGCCTACGGCGCGGGGCCTTGTGGGGGGCAGTTGAGCGACATCGAACACATCGTCTTGCTCATGCAGGAGAACCGGTCGTTCGACCATTACTTCGGTGCGCTGTCGGGCGTCAATGGATTTGATAGCGGGTCGCCGTTGTTCGCCCAAACGGGCTGGAACCCAATGACGCAAGCAAACGACCCCGCCGCGACCACAGTGCCGTACCGATTCGACACCACCCGAGGGCCCGCGGTCGCCGGCGAATGTACCAACGATCCGGGGCACGACTGGATCGTGATGCACGATGCGTGGAACAACGGCGCCAACGACAACTGGTTGCCGGCGCAGGCCGCAGTCAGTCCGCTTCAGGGCAATACCCCGGCAGCCATGGGCTACTACACCCGTCAAGACCTCCCGATCCATTACCTGCTGGCAGACACGTTCACCGTGTGCGATGGCTACTTTTGTTCCCTCATGGGGGGGACCGGACCCAACCGACTGTACTGGATCAGTGCCACTATCGACCCTGACGGCGCCGATGGGGGACCATTGGTGGCAAATCCCATTCTTCAACCGCAGCAACGATTCAGCTGGCGTACCATGCCGGAGAATCTCGAGGATGCAGGCGTGAGCTGGAAGATTTACCAGAACAAGTTCTTGGGCGCCCTCAATAACACGGTCGTCGGCTACGACGGGATGTTGAATGATTTCAGGCAGGCCGGAGATCCGCGGTCGAACCTTGCGCGCTTTGGTGTCGCCCCAAGCTACCCGAGGGATTTTGCGTCGGATGTCCGGAAAAACAGGCTGCCCAAGGTGTCCTGGGTGCTTCCGGGGTTCCTGCTGTCCGAGCACCCCGCATTCCCGGTGTCGACGGGCGCGATTGCGATCGTGAGCGTGCTGCGGATCCTGCTGTCGAATCCGGCGGTGTGGGAAAAGACCGCGCTGATCGTCAGCTATGACGAAAACGGGGGTTTCTTCGACCATGTGGTGCCCCCGACGGCGCCGCTGGGGACGCCCGGTGAGTTTGTCACCGTGCCCGACATCGACGCGGTAACCGGTTCGGGCGGCATTCGGGGGCCCATTGGTTTGGGCTTTCGGGTTCCGTGCCTTGTCATTTCGCCGTACAGCCGTGGGCCGTTGATGGTCCATGACACGTTCGATCACACATCGCAGCTGAAGCTGATCGGCGCGCGGTTTGGGGTTCCGGTTCCCAATCTGAGCGCGTGGCGCGACGGTGTGGTCGGGGATATGACGTCGGCATTCAATTTTGCTGTGCCGCCGAATTCGTCGCGCCCGCATCTGGACTACCCCGTGGTGCGGGCGGTTCAGAAGGCACCCCAATGCGTTCCCAACGCCGTCCTCGGCACGATTACGAAGACCGCGATTCCGTATCGAGTCCCGTTTCCGCAGTCGATGCCGACCCAAGAGACAGCGCCCACTCGCGGGATTTCCAGCGGACCTTGCTAATTCGGGAGTTAGCGGTCCCGCACCTTTGGGCCGACTCCTGGGACTCCCAGCGGCATCGGCAAATTCGGTCGATACGGATGACGCCCCGGCGCGGTCGCGCTCACGCGTCGCCGAAGACGACGCCAGGGTTGAGGATGTTCGCCGGGTCGAAGCTCTGCTTGATCCGGCGCATGAGGGCGATCTTGGCGGGATCTTCCAGCTCGAGGAAGTATGGGGTCTTGGCGCGGCCAACACCGTGCTCACCGGAGATCGCTCCCCCTAATTCCATTGCAAGAGCGAAGATGTCGGACATAAGCTGCTTCTTCTTGTCCGGGTCCTTGCACACGATGGCCATGTGCACGTTGCCGTCACCGGCGTGCCCGCAGCCGACCGCGCCACCGCCTGCGGCCGCTGCCAGGCCACGCGCGGTGGACAGGAATTTCGGCATTGATGCGCGCGGGACGACGGTGTCGATGATGTCGTCGGCACCGAGTGCCTTCGCCGCCCAGAAGGCCCTTTCGCGCCCCTCGATCAGCTTGCGTGCCGCGCTTCCTTCGAGCACGTAGGCGTCGACCGCGCCCAATTCGGAGAGCATCTCGCCGGCAGTCTCGACGTCTTCGAACAATCGGTCTGTAGTTCGGCTCTCCAGCGCCACGAGGAGATACGCCGCACAGCTGTCGCGGATTTTGTCCGGAATACCCAGCTCCAGGTCCTGCGTGGAGATGAGCGCGGCCATCGTCATGTTGTCGATGTACTCCAAGATGTATGGCGTAAGCCCGCTGGCGAGGATCTTGGGCACCGCCGCCATGACTTGGTCGAAGTCGACGAACGGGGCCAGCACGCTGGCGTTGTGCTCGAGTCGCGGATGCAATTTGACGACGACCTCGGTGGCCAAAGCCAATGTGCCTTCCGAGCCGACGATCAGCTGGGTCAGGTCGTAGCCAGTAGACACCTTCGCGATCTTGCCCCCAGTTCGGATGATCTCGCCGGTGGGCAGCACGGCCTGCAACCCGAGGACATTGTGGCGGGCTATTCCGTACTTGACCGCGCGCATTCCGCCGGCGTTGGTTCCGACGTTCCCCCCGACGCTGGAGGACGCCTCACCGGGGTGAACCATGTAGCCCAACCCGTAATCAACTGTCGCGGCGTCCAGCTCGGTCAGCGTCACGCCAGGCTGAACGACGGCGACTTGGTTGGCTGTGTCGACCTCCAGGACGGCGTTCATCCGATCGAACGAGACCAGCAGTCCGTTCGGCTGTGGCCGCGCCGCGCCCGACAACCCGCACCCGGATCCGCGCGCTGTCACTGGCACTCCGTGGTCGGACGCGGCCACCAGCAGCTGCGCGACTTCTTCGGCGCGCGCTGGCTTGGCGAGGTAGGCGGGCTTCTGCGGCGGCGCGGTTAGCTCCTCATCGTGGGCATAGTCTTCGGGGATCGCGTCGCCGGACAGCAGGTTGTTGTCCCCGACGATGTCTGAAAACACTGCTGTCATGTCGCTCATCAAAGGCCTCACGCTTGTCGTGGCGGACAGCGTTTCACTTTATCGGGGTTGTTCTGCGCATCGGTAGGGCCTATGGGGCCGGTGTGCCGGGGCAAATCACCAGCCTGACTGTACTTACAGGCCGCATCAGGCGGGCGTGAGGTGGGCGACGATGGCCGGTGTGACACGCGCAATGAGTTCGTCGGCTGGGGTGGACGCCAGCGGCTCCACCCGTAGGACGTGCCGTAAATAGGCGATGCCCAGTAGTTGGGCCATGGCCAGGTCGACCCTCAGTTCGCTATCGGGTCCGGCCAATTGCGTGGCGAGCTGCGGGTACATCTGGCCCTGAAAGAACTGACGCACCAGGGCGGTGGACTCCTCATGGGTGGCCGCGCCGCGCAGGATCGCCAGCAGCGGTGCGCGCGAGTCTGGCCGCTCCCACGCTTCGAGGAAAACCCGCGTCAGCCGGGTACCGATCTGGCGGCTATCACCCTCGATGATGCGCTCGCTGATCGCGTCTGGCTCGAAGGGCCAACCCACGGCGGATCGGAACAGTTCGGCCTTGCTGCCGAAATAATGTCGGATCAGCGCCGGGTCAACGCCGGCTGCCGCGGCGATATCGCGCACCGATGTCTGCTCGTACCCGGAGTCGGCGAATAGCCGCCGAGCGCTCTTGATGATGTCGTTGCGAGTGTCCGGGTTGCCCGGACGTCGTCCGATCGGGCGCATGATCGCTAAATTCTACAGTCGTTGACTTCTTTGGTGGCCAACGTTAGCCTGATGACATAAATTCCACGAATGAGGAGTTTCGGAGATGCCCGCACCGCGCTGGGTCGCCCAGGCCAACAGGCTCGGCCTCAATCGCCTCACCAAGTTCATCGCCCCGTGGGCGCCGGGATGGGCGGTCGTCATCCATCGCGGGCGCAAGTCGGGCCGCACCTTCCGTACCCCGCTGTGGGCCTTTCGTCGCCACGACGGGTTCGTGATCGCGCTGACGTACGGGTCCGGCTCGGACTGGGTGAAGAACGTGCTTGCCGCGGACGGCTGCGAGCTGCAGACGAGGCGGCGCCGCTATCAGCTCGAGGCGCCGACGATCGTCCGGGACGAAAACGCCACCGGCATGCCGCCGCTCATCCGGTTCATGCTCCGCCGGGTGATCAAGGCGCCGGAGTTCCTCAATCTCGACGTGGTTCGCGACGTGACGCCCGCCGGCTGAAAAGGCGACGGTCGTGGCGCGATGGCCGCCGGTGACCATGTCACCCACAGTCGGCGTTTACCCTCGGGAAGCACCGCATATGCGATCCTTGATCGGCGACATCAACAAGGAGCGCCGATGACCGCCACCGCCGTCACGCCGGCTACCTCGCAACCCGTCGTCAGTGCGCTGCCGCCGTCGCGGGGTTTGCGGGTCATGTGGATCGCGGCATTCGGCTCGTTGGTGCTGGGCTTTCCGCTCTACACATACCTGGTGTTCGGTAGCCACCTGGACCGCGGGCTCATGGCCAATCTGCTCGCCGTTCAAGCTACCCTCGCCTACTTCGCGGGTATCTTTGCGGCGTTCATGCCGATCCCGTCGCTGCGGCGGTGGAGCAGGTTCGAACGCCTGCAAGGTGTTGTCCTGCCGTTCGTGATCTGTTCCTACACAACTCATTTGACATGGGAGCTGTGGTGGCTGATCCTGCACAGGCCCATCGCCGGCGCCCGCGACAGCGCCTGGGCCTACCCGTGGTGGGCCTACATCGACGGTGGAGACCTGCGCTACCTCAATCCGGATCCGCACTTCCTGATGATCGAGGTGCTCTCGGTCGTCAACGCCTGTGTCGGCGTCACCGGTCTGATCCTGCTCAAACGATCGCGGTTCACCGACTTCCGCGGCACCTTGCTGGTGATGTCCACCGCCGTCACTCACACGGTGTTGACCTGGCACTACTACGGCAGCGAAATCATCGCTGGCCTACCGTCGGTGAACACCTCGAGTTTCTTCGACCTCGGGGTGAAGTTCATCCTGCTCAACGCGCCCTGGCTCATCGCGCCCTGGCTAGTATTCGCCTGGGGATACCAAATGCTCAAACGGCAGTTCGCGCTTACAGCCTGAGCACTGGCCCGCAGGTCCCCCGTGCAGCTATTGCGTCAAAGTTTGTCGTAAATCCCGCTGTTAGCTTTGCGCGACGCCCAGACATAGTCGGCACGTTCTTGAGCCGCGGGGTCTTTGTCATCCGGGACCGCCAGCAGCCCGCGCACCTAGCTGAGGTTTCAAAATCCCTTGCGGTTCAGCCAATCGGTCAATCCTGTTAGCAGGACCCTCGCGAACTTGGGGGCCGCGGCAACGCAGAGGCGGATTGCACAATGTTCGCCCCGGCCAGCAGGTACATGGCTATGTCGCTGGCATGCTCGACTCCGGTGCTAGCGGCCAACGAGGCGCGTAGTCGCCTGTGCGGCAACATAATCCAGGTCAGCCGCAAGCGTGTGTCCCCGGGCGTAGACAGCGTGTTCCCATGGCCAAGCTCGATACCGCCCTTGAGGTGGCGAGCCGTCAACTAGAGATGTTCCTTGATCTAGTTGGGCACCTGGCGGCGATCGACAGTGATCTGCGGAGCCGCGACGACGATACCGTCGCCGATAAAGTCAGGCACTTTCTCCGCGAAGAGCTCGGCGCCGACGCGAAAGACGCGACCACAAGTCAAGTGTTTCGCACTCTGCCGGATTGATGTGACCGGAGAACGACACGCCGGGTCCAATAGCGACATGCCGGTCGCAACGTGGTATCGAATCGCGCGCGCCAATATACGGTGATCAGCACTTGCCGAAGAGGACGCGAAGGAGGCGCGTGGGGCGTGAACATCCCGTCGACGGAATGACGCGTCGACAATTTTTTGCCAAGGCGGCTGCGGCCGCCACCGGCGGGGCAGTTATGTCCCTGGCGGGTCCCATCATTGAGCATGCCTATGGGGCGGGACCGTGCGCGGGTCATTTGACCGATATCGAGCACATCGTCATTTTGATGCAGGAGAATCGGTCATTCGATCACTATTTTGGCGCGCTTTCTGCTGTCCGCGGGTTCGACGACCCCACCGCGCCGCTGGTCTTCGAGCAAGCGGGCTGGAACCCCGCGACGCAGGCGGTCGATCCGGCCGGTACCAATTTCCCGTTCCGCCTCGACACCACTCGCGGGCCGTTGGTCAATGGCGAATGCGTCAACGACCCGGCCCACGACTGGACCGCCATGCACGAGTCATGGAACGGGGGAGCCAACGACAACTGGTTGCCAGCACAGGCGAACACCCGGTTGGGGCCCTTTGTTCCGATGACGATGGGATACTATCGGCGCGAAGACATCCCGATCCATTACTTGCTTGCAGATACGTTCACGGTCTGCGATCATTACTTTTCTTCGCTGCTGGGCGGGACGGCCCCCAACCGGCTCTATTCGATGAGCGCCTGGATCGACCCGGAGGGCACCAGTGGTGGCCCCGTGGTGATACAGGACCTTATTCACCCGGTGTACCGGTATAGCTGGCGCATCATGCCGGAGAACCTCGAAGATGCCGCTATCAGTTGGAAGGTCTACCAGAACAAGTTCCTTGGGGCACTGAACAATACCGCCGTCGGCTACAACGGGATGGTCAATCTCTTCAAACAGGCTGGGGATCCGAGATCGAACTTGGCCCGCCGTGGAATCGCACCGACTTACCCCTTGGACTTTGCCGCCGACGTCATTGCCAACCGGCTTCCCAAGGTTTCCTGGGTCCAACCAGGTTTCCTGTTGTCGGAACATCCCGCATTTCCGGTTTCTGTTGGCGCAGTTGCGATCGTGGACGTGCTGCGGATCTTGCTGTCCAATCCCGCAGTGTGGGAAAAGACCGCGCTGATCGTCAACTATGACGAAAACGGTGGTTTCTTTGATCACGTGGTCCCGCCAACCCCGCCGCCGGGCACTCCGGGTGAATACATCACGGTGCCCGACATCGACTCAGTGCCGGGATCCAACGGCATACGTGGGCCGATCGGTCTGGGATTTCGAGTGCCCTGCATCGTCATTTCGCCCTACAGCCGTGGCCCGCTGATGGTTCACGACACTTTCGACCACACGTCAACACTGAAATTGATCAGCGCGCGGTTCGGCGTCCCGGTTCCCAACATCAGCGCGTGGCGGGACGCGACCGTCGGCGATATGACGTCGGCGTTCAACTTCGCTGTCCCACCGAACTCGTCCAAACCCCACGTGGATTACCCAGGGCTTCGAGCGATTCCGAAGCTGCCGCAGTGCGTTCCCAATGTGGTGGCGGGAACTGTGGTGAAGGCATCAATCCCCTATCGAGTGCCATTCCCGCAATCGATACCAACTCAGGAAACGGCGCCCGCCCGGGGGATTCCCAGCGGCCCGTGCTGATGGCTCTTGCAGAGACTTTGTGCAGTCGTCACTGGATCGCTAGCACACCAAGGGATTTCAGAGTCTATGAAACCGTTCCCACGGCGCTGCAGCCGGTCGCAGACACCGCGATTAGCCGCAGAAACTCAGCGTTGTGTGAGCACGGTGGGGATGTCGGCGACGCTATCGAGGATGTAGTCGTGATCCTCGGCCGCCAGCGTGGCGCGGTCGACCTTGCCGGTGAGCACGCCGACTGCGACAGCGCCGGCGTTGCGACCCGACTGAACATCGACCACGGTATCGCCGGCCACGAGTACCGAACGGACGTCGTGCGCGCCGCAGGCCTCCATTGCCCGGAAAATCATGTAGGGCGCCGGGCGTCCGGCGGGGACGTCGGACGTGGTGATGACGGCATCGACCGTGTGATCGGGCCCGTCACCGGCGGTCCAGCCCAGCGAATCGAGCAGCGGTTCGGCAACGTCGTCGGAAAACCCCGTCGTCAGAGCCACTTTGATGCCGCGGGCGCGCAGATCGGCGATTGCGTCCGCCACGCCGGGCAGGGCCACCGGTGGCTCGTCATGGTATGCCTGGCGCAAGTGGGCGCGGAACGCGTCGAAGGTGCTCGCGACCAGATCGCCGGCTGGATCCACCCCACCCAGCCGCAGCAGGTTGGTGATCGCCTCAACCTTGTCGGTACCCATCCATCTCTGCAGGTCGTCGGCGGCAACGGTAGCCCCTGCCTCTTCCACGCTGTGTTGCAGGGCGCGGTAGACGGCACCACCATCGTCGATGGTGGTGCCGGCCATGTCGAGGGCAACGAGAGCGATCATGGGGTGCAGGCTACCGCGTGCTGCACTTGAACTCGATCGGGATACCGCTCAATCTTGGTGCGTGACTTGGATCCGAATTCCGTCCACTGAGTCCTACGATGTCGCGGTCGTCGGCGCTGGGATAGTTGGGCTCGCCCACGCCGCGTGGGCCTTGGATGCTGGCTTGCGGGTGCTACTCCTCGAACGCGACCAACGTGCGGTCGGGGCCTCGGTGCGAAACTTCGGTCACGTCTGTGTCACCGGCCAGGCCGGCGAGTTACGCGAACTTGCCACGATTGCTCGCCAGCGATGGCTTGACCTCGGGCGCCGTGCCGGCCTTGCCGTCCGAGAAACCGGTGGTGTGGTGGTTGCCCGCGGCTCCGACGAATTGGCCGTACTCGAAGAGCTGTCCGGGCGCGGCCACGAAGGGCTGGGCCTGCTCACTGCGGCCCAGGTCCGCCAGAGACTGGGCGGATGCGGGGCCGACGACATCGTCGGCGGCGCCGAACTGGGCTGTGACCTGCGCGTGGACCCCCGCGTTGCCGCGCACCGGCTGGCCGCCTGGCTGGCCGACCAGCCCGGGGTTGACGTCCTTTTCCGCACCAACTACCTGGGATTCGATGGCGACACCGTGCACACGTCACGTGGCGGCGCACGCTGCCAACGAGTGATCGTCTGTGTTGGTCACGATCTGGACTACCTGTACCCCGAACTGGCTGAGACACACGATGTTGCGCGCTGCGCATTGCAGATGGCCCGGGTGCAGGCTCCCGGCGGCGTCGTCATCGACCCGGCCGTATTGACCGCCACGTCGCTGCTGCGCTATTCCGCGTTTGCCGGGACCGACGCCGCACAAGCGCTGCGCGCTCGGGTGGCCGCTGCGCGTCCCGATCTGCTCGATATCGAGGCCAACGTGATGTTGACCCAGCGCCCCGATGGCACGCTGATCATTGGCGACTCGCACCACACCGAACCGACCACGGACGTCTTCTTGAGTGAGCACACCAGCGACACACTGCATCGTGCGATCTGCGAGGTCCTCGGTGTCGATCAATTGAACGTTCACGAACGCTGGCAAGGCGTGTACGCGTCCAGCCCACGTGGCGACTACCTTGTCGCCGAGCTCGGCGATCGCGTGTCGGTACGGGTGGTCACCGCGGGGGTGGGTATGACCATCGCCTTCGGTTTGGCTCAGCGGCATTTCCCCGGCGCCGGTGCGTGAACATCGTCGTTACTCTGTGTGAACAGACGGCATTGACTGTCGCCATTCTCGCGGTAATCACGTGGACTCTCATGTCAGGGACGCGTGACGGACCGTGAAGGGAGGCGCCGCGAATTGCCGTTCAGGGCAGCTAGGGCCATCGCGTCGACGATTGTCGCGGCCGTTCTTCTCCTCACCGCGTGCGGCGGGACAGGTCACACCGGGGCCGGAACCATCACCGTCTATTCCGCTGACGGCTTGGCTGCCTGGTACAAAGACCGGTTCGTCGCTTTCACTCGTCAAACCGGCATCCCGGTAAACCTCGTCGAAACCGGATCCTCGGAGGCCGTGGCGCGGATTACCAACGAGCGGCACAACACTCAAGCCGATGTCGTCATCACCCTGCCTCCGTTCATCCAGGACATTGCGATGCGCGGCCTGCTCGTGAGCCACGGTGCCGACGTCGCCGACATTCCCGACAGTGCCCGTGATGCACAGGGACGCTATGTCAACATCGTGAACAACTACCTGACCTTCATCGTCAACAACGAGGTCGCCGTCAAGCCGCGCACCTGGTCCGATCTGCTCGCGCCGCGGTTCAAAGGAAAGCTGCAATACTCCACACCGGGCCAAGCTGGTGACGGCACCGCGGTTCTGGTTCTGCTCACCACGATGTGGGGCAAAGATCGCGCGCTGGATTATCTGCGGCAGTTGCAGGCCAACAACGTCGGGCCGAGCAAGTCGACTGGCTCACTTCAGGAGAAGACGTCGCGGGGAGACATCCTCGTGGCCAACGGCGATGTTCAGATGAATCTTCGCACCCTGCGTAGTGGCCAAGGAAACTTCACGCTGTTCATGCCGGCCGATGACGACGGTCAACGGCGGACGGTGGCCGTCCCGTACGCGGCTGGAATGGTCAAGGGAGCCCCGCATCCGGACCGAGCGCGCCGGCTGCTGAGCTTCCTGCTGTCGCCCGAGTCGCAGCGCACCATCGGACCGGTCGCGGTTGGATTCCCGACGCTGCCGGCCGCCCAGGACTCCGTTGACGACGAGCAGCGTCGAGTCATGGCGGGCATCGACGTCGTATCGGTCGACTGGACCTCCGTCGCGCAGACATTTCGGGCAGATATGGCAGCCTACGATCAGGCGGTGCACCGGTGACCAATCCCATTAAGGCACAACAGAACACGGCGGCGCCGCAAATCAAGGCGCCGACCGGATCGGTGTCGTTGGCAACGACCGAACCGGCGATCTCCTTTTCCCGCGTCTCGGTAACCTACGGCAAGACAACCGCATTGCGGGATTTCAGCCTCCGGGTGCAGCCGGGCGAGACAATCGCGATGCTCGGCCCGTCCGGCTCGGGAAAGTCGACCGCGCTGTCTGCACTCGCGGGGTTCGTCCGGCCTTCCTCGGGCAGGATTCAACTTTTCGAACGAGATATCACCAACCTGCCGCCGGCTCGTCGTGGGATCGGCGTCGTCCCACAGGCGTATGCGCTGTTTCCGCACATGAAGATCGAGGACAACGTTGCCTTCGGGCTGCGCGCCCGGCGCACACCGCGGACCGAGACCGCCGAACGAGTCGCGGAGTGCCTTGAGCTGGTGGGGATGAGCGCATACGCGAAACGCCTGCCACGGGAACTATCCGGCGGCCAGCAACAACGTGCCGCGATCGCCCGCGCCCTCGCCATCGCCCCGAAGGTCCTCTTGCTCGACGAGCCGCTGTCCGCGCTCGACGCGCAACTTCGCGCCGCGATGCTCGTCGAACTCGCCGCACTCAAGCACCGCCTACCCGACACCACCATGGTCTACGTCACCCATGATCAAACCGAGGCGCTCGCGCTCGCCGATCGGATCGTGTTGCTCCGCGACGCCCAATTGCATGCCCTGGGTACCCCGGAGGAACTGTGGGCCACGCCGGAAACACAGTTCACCGCCCAGTTCCTCGGCGGTGCGAACTTGTTGCGCGGCATCGTTAAACACCTCGAATCGGATGTCGCAGAGGTGGAAGTCGCCCCGTCGGTGACCCTACAGGCGGTCGCGACCCCAGCGGTCGGGGTCGGTTCGATCGTCGACCTCGCCGTAAGGCCGCACGCGGCCACGATCCACGATCTGGGCGACACCGACACACACGCCGCACGGGTCACCACCGCGATGTGGCGGGGGACATCGACGCGGGTAACCGTGGCACTGAGCGACGTTCCCGACTCCTTGCTCGATGTCGACATTCTCGGGCGCTGCGAATGGGCGGCCGACCATGCCGTGGGTATTCGCTTCCAGACGCCTTCCGGGGTCGCTATCGCGGTCGACGGCGCACCATGACGGCCACTCTCGAACGCGGGGAAGCGCCGGCCGCGCCAGTGGCGCCGCAAACCCGTTTCGACATATCGCGGTACCTGGTCACGATCCCGCTGGCGATTGTCGTGTTCTTCGCGGGCTATCCGCTGGTGCGGGTCCTCGCTCAGGCAACGCGAACTTCTACCGGAAGCTGGGGAACCGAGACGATCACGACGACCCTCGTCTCGAGTTCGTTCCGTGAAGCCTTGCGCAACACGGTGACGATCACCGTGGCGGCCACCGTCGGATGCCTGCTGCTCGGAACACTCGTCGCGACGTTGATCGCCTTCGCCCCTTTCCGCGGCTCGGGACTGGCGTCCAAGCTCATCGACGTCATCGTTGCGATGCCGTCGTTCCTCGTCGTCCTCGCGTTCGTCTTTCTCTACGGCAGATCGGGAGCGGCACACGCGATCCTCGGTGACTCGGTGGACTTTTCAACCTTTCTTTCCTCGCCCGTCGGCGTCGTGGCGGCCGAGGTCACCTTTTTCACTCCGTTTGTCATCCGGCCGCTGCTCGCCGCCTATAGCCAGCTTCCACCGGCGCAGCTGAATGTCGCCGCAAGTCTTGGTGCTTCGCCGTTGCGGGTGTTCGCGATCGTGCTTTTCCCTGAGATCGTGCCGGCGTTGGCCGCTAGCGGCGGATTGACAGTGCTGTTGACGCTCAACGAATTTGGCATCGTCGCGTTCACCGGTGCCAAGGGTGTCCGGACGATCCCGACGCAGATCTATACCACTGGCATTGTCACGGCGGACGTTCCGGCCGCGGCCGTCTACGCGTGTGTGCAGATCATCTTGTCACTCGTACTGTTCGGGGGTTTACGATTGCTTGCCCGGCGGCTGGCTGGTCGGCGCGGGGGGCGGGTCTGATGTTGTGGTGGAGCCCGACCTCCCGCGGAATCGCCCGGGCCTTGTTCATTGTCATTGGCATCATGGTCTTCGCCCTGCCGGTGCTCGCTATCGCCGTTGCGGCGTTCGCCACCAGTTGGACCGAGCTGGTGCCCTCCGGGTGGACGGCAGACCACGTGCGGGAGGCCCTGTCCGGCGAGAACCTCGCCAGCCTGTCGGTGAGCATCCAGACCGCCATCATTGCCAGCGTGATCTCGGTGGCGCTGGGAGTGACGGCGGCGATCCTGTCCCGCAGTGCGCCGACATGGCTTGCGACGCTCACCGCCGGTGTCTTTCATATCCCGGTGGCGGTGCCGTCGGTGGCGATCGGCCTCGGCATCCTGATCGCCTTCAACGAACCGCCACTCATCCTGGGCGGTCGTGCTGGCATCGTGGTAGCCGCCCATACAGTGTTGGTGCTTGCGTTCGCCTACGGTTCCGTCGACGCCGCATTGCAGCACATCGATCCGGGGCTGTACCGCGCTGCCGAATCTCTTGGTGCATCGCCGCTGAGGATCTTTTTCAGGGTCACACTCCCGCTCCTCGTTCCCGCGATCGGCGGTGCCGCGGGGTTGTCGTTGTCGCTGTCGATGGGTGAGCTCGGAGCCACAGCCATGGTGTATCCGCCGACATGGCGGACGCTGCCGGCAACGATCTACGGGTTAGCCGAGCACGGTGACACGCTGTTGGCGGCCGCCTGCACACTCGTTCTGCTCGCGGTCACGATCGCCGCGCTCGCGGTGTTGTCCCGGGTGCGCGGCAACGCGGCTCTCCGCTGAGACGTCGTCGAACCGACACTGGCTACATGTCTCTGCTTCGGTACGGGCGATAGGGCACCTGCGGGCAGCTAGTCGTCGGTCTCCTCGCCGACGGCATCCGGATGCCAGGTTTCGGGAAGCATCGGAATTCTCGGTCCGTCGCCGAACTCATCGCTGGCCATCGTGGTCAGGCCCGCGGCCTCGGCAGCCGCTTCCTTGCGCGCGGTCCCGGCAAATCCCAGATCGCCGGCACCCAGATCCGAGGCCGCCGTCGACGCGATCGGCTCCTCATCCGGCGGCGTGCCCCAGTCCGGATCCACTTCAGCGTTCATATCCAAAAATTCGTCTCCGTACCCGCGCTGGATAACGCGCTTGCGTCGCCGCGCTCGCCGCTGTTCGCGTGCGGCTGCCGCCGCGGCGGCGCTATCGGGCTCCGGTGCCTTCTTCTTCGCGCCGGCGATGGCCGTGGCGCTCGCTCCCGAGCCGAACCCAATTCCAGGCGGAGGGACCAGATAGGGGTCGAACAGTCCCCAACCACTGGAGGCCGGCGGGGTCGTCGGAGCGGCGCCGGCGACGGTGGTCGCGGTAGGCGCGGGCGCGGGAGCGCTCGCTGATGCAACTCCGACTCCCGGAGCTACGGGAGACGGGGCGATGGCGACGGGCGGCAACATGCTGGGCGCAGCAGGGGCCAGCGCGGGCACGGTCGCCGCTGGCGAAACGCCGCTCAGGCCGGCTAGCCCGCTGAATCCGGCCAGCGCCCCCACGCCGGGGAGTGCCGCGGCAAGCAGCAGCTGCGGGGACTGGGCTATCGCCGTGGCGAGCTGGGCTATGTGGGTCGGCAGATCGAACAACAGGATGTCAAAGACGAACTGGAAGGCCTCCAGCGGATTCTGCGGCAACAGGACCAGGAAGTTTTGAAAATCGGTAGTGAACTCCAGCGTCCGGGCAACCCACCACAGCGGTTGGGTTGCGTCGGTGTATGCGTCGAACGGTAGTCCGTTGAGGGTGCCGGCGGCAGGATCCCAATTGATGTAGCCGTTGGTGATGAACCGCAAGATGTCGGCGATGAGGTTGTCCAACGGGACGAAGGGGGCCGGAGCACACTCGTCGCAGTCCTCCTCAGTCGCGGCGGCTGCGGTGGCGTTCAGGATCGGCGGGGCCGGGGTGGTGGGTGGGGTCGATGCCAGTGCCACGTCGGAGATTGCCTGGTAGCTCGTCATCGTGGCGGCAGCCTGAATCCACATCCGGACGTAGTCGGCCTCGTTGAGAGCAATCGGAATGGTGTTGATCCCGAAGAAGTTCGTCGCCAGCAACACGCCATGGACGACATGGTTGGTCGCCAGCTCGGGCAACGTTGGCATGGCCGCCAACGCGGTCGTATATGCGGCTGCCATGGTTTCATGCTGAGCGGCGGCGCCCGCGCTGGTGGCGCTGGCCTGTCTCAACCAGGCGAGATAGGGCAGGTGGGCAGCCGCATACTGAACCGCGCTCGGTCCCTGCCAGGCGCCGGCCCCAACCGTGGCGAGCAAGGCGGTCAGTTCGTCGGCCACGTCGGTGTATTCGACGCTCAGCGACGACCACGCGGCCGCGGCAGCCAGCAACGGGCCGGGACCGGGGCCGCTGCTCAGCATCGCCGAGTGCACCTCGGGCGGCGACGCCATCCACACCGGGGCCGTCATGTCCGTGCCCGCCCCGACCGTCTGATGAACATGATTTTCATTATCAAAATGATAGACCATCGATGCGCGTGGTAACGCGGGAAAGATGCGCACGGATCGTGACTAGGCCGATCGCGACGCTATGCGCGGGTGGACAGGGCCAGCGAGGGTATCGATTCCGGTTTCCGGAGTGGAGGGTTCTCGGTGGGGGGACACGAGCATCTGGTGCGATAGTTCGGCAACTCCTCGCAGGGGCGGCGCGCCATGGTGATTGTATGACTGGTACCTGCACTCTGATAGCTGTGACTGCTCGGCAACGCGGCTAGGGCGCGGCCAAAGCGATTTTGGCGGTCAGCTGGTCGTGGGTACGTGGCCGGGCGCGCAGGCGATCTGGTTCGCGATCCAGTGCCAACGTGACCACTGCCTCAACACCGGCACCATCGACGACGAAACCCACGTGTGCCCGCCTCCTGTCTATCTAGCTCTTGACTTCCTTGTGTCACGAAATGTCTTCGCCAGTCGGCGCTTTCGCGAGGCGAAGTGACAGCGGCCGTCTAACGAAACGGTGGGTCCTAGGCGCCGAACGCGGTTAGCTCCAGGCTGATCTGGGATGCGGTCCCCTTTTTCCCTCCCCGCGATGTTGGGCACCGAATCGAGGCCCGGGCTTGCGCCTGATGCGGTAGAACGGTAGGTGCCGCCAGATCGCTTCGCCGTAGGCGCCTTGAGGAGTCCAGCTATGCAATCGGTCAAGGGGATCAACGTCCTAGTTACCGGAGCCGCCATGGGCCTTGGCAAGCTGTTCGCCACCCAGGCCGTCAAGGAGGGCGCTGCTGCCGTGGTCCTTTGGGACGCCAACGAGGCCGCGCTGAAGGAGACTGCAGCCGAGTTGGAAGCAGCCGGAGGCACGGTCTATTACGAAACCGTCGACGTGACGTCGCAGGACCGGGTGGCCGATGCCGCCGAGCGGGTCCGTGCCAACGTCGGCACGATTCAGGTGCTGTTCAACAACGCGGGCATCGTGCGTGGCAACGGCTACTTCTGGGAGAACCAGCCGCGCGACTTCATGCTCACCATGGAAGTCAATTCCATTGGCCCCATGCTGGTGGCCCGGGAGTTCCTGCCAGCGATGGTCGAGTCCGGCTCGCAGTGTCGCCTGGTCAACATCGCATCGTCGGCCGGCCTCAACGCCATCCCCCGCATGGCCGCGTACGCCGCCTCCAAGTGGGCGGCCGTCGGTTTTTCCGATTCTGTGCGGCTGGAGCTGGAACAGGCCGGCCATGAGCGGGTCAAGGTCACCACCGTGTGCCCGACCTACATCAACACTGGCATGTTCGACGGGGCCAAGGGAATTCTGTTCACCCCCATGCTCAAGCAGGAGGACGTTGTCGACAAGACATGGGCGGCGATGCTAGCGGGCAGGCCGTTCGTCGTGATGCCGTGGACGTCGAAGATGAATAAGGTACTCAGCGCTGTGCTGCCTGTCGGGCTGCGCGACGTATACCTGCGGCGCGTCGGCGTCTACAACTCCATGGACGAGTTCCACGGTCATTGAGTTCGAACGCTGATACAGGAGCAATGATCCGAGTCCGTTGTGCGCCCGACGGACTGGCGATAGTCTGACGCCACGGATAATTCCTGGAGACCCGCGGTCCCCAGGTCGGCATGACGGCGCAGTCATGGCCCCGTTGGGAGGTTTCGGATGTCGTTTGTGATCGCGGCGCCAGAGCTTATCGCCTCGGCGGCAACGGATTTGACCAGTCTCAGTTTGACGCTCAACGCGGCCAACGCGGCTGCGGCGGCAGAGACTACCGGTGTGCTGGCCGCCGGCGCCGATGAGGTGTCGGCGGCCATCGCGGCGCTGTTCGGTGCACACGGGCAGGCCTATCAGACCCTGAGTGCGCAGGCCGCCGCCTTTCACACCCAATTCGTCCAAGCCTTGTCCGCCGGCGGCAGCGCCTATGCGGCCGCCGATGCCGCGGCGGTGTCGCCGCTGCTGGATCCCATCAACGCGCAAGTCCTAGCGCTTACCGGGCGCCCGCTGATCGGCAACGGCGCCAACGGCGCCCCAGGCACCGGCGCTCCCGGCGGGGCCGGCGGTTGGTTGATCGGCAACGGCGGTAGCGGCGGATCCGGGGCCCTCGGAGTTGGTGCTGATGGCGGCGCCGGCGGTAACGGCGGAGCCGCTGGTTTGATCGGCAGCGGTGGAGCCGGCGGTGCTGGCGGGGCCGGCGCGAACGGCTTCACCGGCGGGGTCGGCGGGGCCGGCGGATCGGCGTTGCTGTTCGGCGCGGGCGGGGCCGGCGGAGCCGGCGGGACCGGCGTCGCGCCAGGCGCGACCGGGGGGACCGGCGGGGCCGGGGGGAACGCCGGCTTGCTGTTCGGTGCGGCTGGCGTGGGTGGGGCCGGCGGGGCCGCCAGTGTCAACGCCATTGCAGGCGGCGCGGGTGGGGCCGGCGGGGCCGGCGGGCTGTTCACCAGCGGCGGGTCCGGCGGCGCCGGCGGCGCCGGCATTCTCAACACCGACGGCGGGGCTGGTGGGGCCGGCGGGTCCGGCGGATTGTTCGGCGCGGGCGGCACCGGCGGGGCCGGCGGTTCGGGCACAGGTGGTGGCAACGTAGGAGGGGTAGGCGGAGCCGGCGGCGACGCGGGCACGCTCAGCCTCGGCGCCCCCGGTGGCGCCGGCGGTGCCGGCGGGGAAGGCGCCGCGAGCGCTGATGGCGCGAACGGCGGGTCCGGTGGCAGTGGGGGCTTACTCTTCGGCGATGGCGGGTCCGGCGGCGTCGGCGGCAGCGGTGCCGCGGGCGGCGGCCAAGGGGGAGCCGGCGGTAACGCCGGCCAGCTATTCGGTTCCGGCGGCTCCGGCGGTGCCGGCGGCGGCAGCATCAACGGTGGGAGCACTGGCGGGGCTGGCGGGGCCGGCGGCGCACCCGGATTGATCGGCAACGGCGGTAACGGGGGCAGCGGCGGCAGCGGCGTAGCGGCCGGCGGTAACGGCGGGCCCGGCGGCAACGGCGTGCTGACCGGTAACGGCGGCAACGGCGGTAGCGGCGGGACTGGCGCGACGTTGGGAGCGACCGGGACCGGCGGCGTCGGGGGGCTCTTGTTGGGCGCAGACGGTTCCAACGCACCGGCCAGCACCAACCCAATTCACGCCCTGCAGCAGCAGGCGCTAGCCGCGATCAACGGACCCACCGAGGCACTGACCGGGCGCCCGTTGATCGGCAATGGCGCCAACGGAACTCCGGGGTCCGGGGTCGACGGCGGGGCCGGTGGATGGTTCTTTGGCAACGGCGGAAACGGCGCGAGTGGTGCCACCACCGGTGGGGCCGGCGGTGCCGGCGGGGTCCTCTTCGGTAACGGCGGCGCCGGTGGCGCTGGCGGGGGCGCAGGTGGCAGCGGCGGGGCCGGCGGGCTCCTGTTCGGCAGCGGCGGTACCGGGGGATCCGGTGGTAGCGGCGGCAACGGCGGCGTGGGCGGCAATGCTGGTTTCTTCGTCGGCGCCGCGGGGACCGGCGGGGCCGGCTCGGATGGCGGGGCTGGCGGAGCCGGCGGCAGCGGCGCGCTGTTCGGCGATGGCGGCAGCGGCGGGCGCGGCGGGGCCTTCGGCAGCGACGGCGGGAACGGCGGGTCCGGCGGCAGTGGCGGGTTGTTCGGCGCCGGCGGCACGGGTGGAGCCGGCGGGGCCGGTGATGCCGGTGGCAACGGCGGGGCCGGCGGTGCTGCAGGCTTGCTGGCCGCCGGCGCCTCCGGCGGCGCTGGCGGCAGCGGCGGCCAAAGCGGCGCCCTGGGTAATCCCGCCGGTGCCGGCGGCAACGGCGGGAGCGGGGGCCTGCTGTTCGGAGATGGGGGTCAGGGCGGCGCCGGCGGGATCGGAATAGGGGGCGCAACCGGTGGGGACGGCGGTGACGGCGGTGCCTCAGGATTCCTCTTCGGCTCCGGCGGGGCCGGCGGGGCCGGCGGGGCCGAATTCGGGACGGGCACCGGCGGGACCGGCGGCGATGGCGGCGCGGCTGGGGTGATCGGCAGCGGCGGCAACGGCGGCGCCGGCGGGGACCGCAACGCCGGTGTCGCCGGGGACGGTGGCGCCGGCGGCAACGGCGTGCTCATCGGGAACGGCGGCAACGGCGGTAACGGCGGCACGCCCGGGGGCACGCCCGGCGCAGGCGGCACCGGCGGAATCCTGGTCGGCGAGAACGGGCTCAACGGATTGGCATAGCCCGCCGCGAACTCCCGGAGAGTCCGCGCGACCGGCGGGGCCGGGTCGCTAGACTGCTCGGGAGCGCGGTCAGTTCGTCGGCCACGTCGGTGTATTCGACGCTCGGCGACGACCACGCGGCCGCGGCAGCCAGCAACGGGCCGGGCCGGGGCCGCTGCTCAGCATCGCCGAGTGCACCTCGGGCGGCGACGCCATCCACACCGGGGCCGTCATGTCTGTGCCCGACCCGGGAGCGGCGGGTTCACTGTTGACAGAGCGCAACGGCTGGTCGTGCCCGGGTGCACCCGTTTGCCAGCGCGGCCGGCTTTTAGCACGGTACGGAAATGCCAGTAATAATTCTTCATTTGGCACTTCAAATCGACCTCTACTGGCCGTAAAATTCATAATATGGTGCCGCTGACTCGGCAGCTACCATATGCTAATCCTGTTTTCGGCGTTGCGCGACTGGGTGCGCCGAATTTGTATGATTGCGCGGCGATGAGCATTGGCCCGCGATGCGATTTTTCTACCGGAGCTTCGCGCTCGGCACAGCCGCCGTTATTGACGTTCCCGGAAATGCTGGTGCACGCTCGCCACAGCCACCATTATTAACGTTCTCGAAAATGTTGATATGCGACATCGCTACTACGAGAAAGGGCACCGATGAAAGACGACTATGCCCGCGCCATCCTGCACGCGGGCCGCGAGCTCGGCATCACACCCCGCGGGATCGTGATCGCATTCGCCACGGTCTACGTCGAGTCCGACTGGATCATGTACGCGAACCACAAAGTGCCCGAGTCGCTGAATCTTCCGCACGAACGTGTCGGCTCGGACGGCCGCTCGGTGGGTCTATTCCAGCAACAGGTGGTGTGGGGCAACGGCGCGTGGTGGTGGGGCGACGCCGCCACCTGTATGGATCCCCACAAATCCGCGCGGTTGTTCTTCCAACGCCTCGCGCGACTGGACTACAACAGCGATGCCAACTCGCCGGGCTGGTATGCACAGCAGGTTCAACGGTCGGCCTTCCCCGACCGCTATGACCCCCGCATGAGCGCGGCGCAAGCGCTCTACAACCGCATCCTGGGCACAACGAGCGCTCGGCCGGATGAGAGTCCGGAGCCTCTCGCGGGTTGGCAAGGCGACCCCGTGTGGCTGGCAGACGTCTTGCGCGAAGCGCTCGGCGACCGGCTGGTCGTCGAAGCCGGATGGCAAGGACGCGGCAACGGCGCCGGCCCGAATCGCCAGATGGACGACATTTGGGGCGTGATGATCCACCACACCGGCAACGACCGAGAGACGGTCGCGGCGATCCGTGACGGTGTCGAGCAGCCAGGCGGCTTCCTGGCCGGGCCCCTGGCGCAATGCCTCATCAAACCCGACGGCAGGTGCCATCTAGTCGCGGTTGGTCCATGCAACCACGCCGGTCAAGGCTATTACCCGGGCGTGGGCACCAACACCGGCAACATTCGCCTGATCGGCTTCGAATGCGCCTGGCCGACGGTGAACCCGGACGGCAGTTACAACCGCGGCCAACCCTGGCCTGACGCCCAAATCCACACCATGCGCGACGCCGCCACCGCGGTGGTCAGAAGGCTTGGCTATGGATCCGACCGCGTCATCGGCCACAAGGAATACGCGACCCGGGCTCCCAACGTGAAATGGGATCCCGGCAACCTGAGTATGGACTGGTTCCGTCTTCAGGTCGCCAAGGATCTGCGCGGCGAATTCGACCCGAAGCCCGCCGATCAGCCGCGCGTCGAGGTGCCCGAGCCGAGCCCTACCGGCATCCCTCCCGATTTCACCCAACAGATGTTCCTGCAGATGTCTGGCCGCTGGGAAATGCTGGGCTGGCAAACAATCGTCGAGTCACTAGCAGAGATCCGTGACGCGACGATCGGCAGCAGCGATGCGGGCAAGCCAGGGTTCACCCTTGGCGGTAGGCCGCAAACGCCCGCGGCGGTACTCGCAGCCAGGAAGACTCCGGGCACTAATGCCTCAGCTACGAAAGCCTCAGCTAGGAAAGCCCCAGCTGAGAAAGCCCCAGCCAAGAAGGCACGAGCTAGGAAAGTCCGAGCCAAGAAAGCCTCGGCCGAGAAAGCCGCGGCCCGTGGCTAGGGACGCGGCCGGGAATTGGATCGGTCTCGGTGTCGGCGACGTCGACAACCCAGACACGCCTCGCAACGCGCCCAATTGGCGCGCGATCGAGCTGCTGAGCCAGAAGCTTCACGACAAGTTCCAATGGGTGCGCGACACGGGCTTCATCGCCGGGCCGGCCTACACCGAGGCCACGGCGACAATTGTCGAAGAGTTCTGCTACCGCGTAAGTCTTCCGGTGATCCGCGACGCGCAGGGCTTCGCTGTCACCTACCTCAAGGTTCGCTCACGGCTGGGCAGCTACCCACCGCCGGCGCCAAACCTCCCGATCATGTTCACCGTCGAAGGCCACTTGTCGGACATGTTTCGGGGGCCGGTCGCCGACACTGCCACGCGGCTGGAGGCCGACGGCCTGTGCCGCCATCAACCCATCGGCTACAACAACGGAGCTCTGCCCTTCGACAACGACGACGGGGTGCGCGAGCTGGCCCGCCTCGTCGGGTCCTACGCCATGGACAACGGCGTGCCGTTCCCAGCTGGTACACCCTGGGCGCTGGGATTCTATTCGCAGGGCGCCATCGTCGGTTTCGACTTCTACGTCGACTACTTGCTCCCCGGCAAACCGCTGCACTGGCGCCTAGCCGATCTCGTCGGTGTCCTCACATACGCACTTCCGTGCCGCGAAACGGGCAGTGTCGCGGACTGGGCGCGGCCATGGGTGATAGGCGCCGAAGATACCCACGGCCTCGACCCAGCGCGGCGGTTCGGCCTGCCCGGATTCCCCGCCACGCCCCCCAACTGGGTCGACGTGTGGCGCACCGGTGACATCTTCGCCGAAAGCAAAGATGACAGGTCCAGCCAGATCAAAGCCTCGGTGTATCAGGCGGTAGCACGCCGCGACTTCTTCTCGCACCCGCACGCTCTGGCGGCGCAAGTCGGCGACCTGTTCGAAACCCCAGCCTCCCAGGTCGTCGGCATTGTTCAGGCCATCATCAGCGGCATAACGTTCTTGGCCGATAGAGACCCCCATTACGCACCGTTTGAGATCGAGGGCGGAATCGCGTGGATGCGCGAGCGGCTGGTCAATACTTAAGTTGCCCTGAACGCGACGCTATTTAATTCTGCCTCGGAAAGGTGCGAAATTATTGCTATGGCGGTACCGCGAAAGCAAATATCGGATCCTATTCCGTATTGAGGAAATCCCGAAGCTGCCCGTTGCGTTCATTGTCGCGCCGGGTGGCGCCGCAGCGATACTGGCCGCCAATGGTGATTTCACCGCAGTAGTACCAGTGCCATGGATCACGTGGTGGAGGTATTTGGCGCGGCGGCGACATTGGCCGCCGTCGTGTTCGCGGCACCGCGCAAATCCAACCCCTGCTGAGTTCGCTAGGCCCGTTGACGACGTGGCGCCTCAGGCGGTCGTGAGCGATAAGCCAGAGACCGCCGGCCAACTAGACCGACGTGAGCGCGGTGGCCACACAGCCCGGGTACCGCTGCCGTTCGGGTGTGGCAATGGTCGGGTGCTTGGTGCGCGGGAGGACTCCGCACTCGTCGGCACGGCTCACCCAGAGTCGCTGGCCCGCCAGGACGTTTCTCGCAGGTAGCCGTCGTGCCCGATTGCGAACAAGTTGAGGGTGTCTGGGGAGGTGGATACCACGGCAACCTCAGAAAACGACTCGTCGCCGACACCGTCAGGCTGCACCCAATCGCTCCAGCGTCCGTCCAGGCGATTGCGCTCCTTGTCCTTCCACAAAGTCATCAGCAATTTCCCGTCGGCGCCAACGCCGAAGACCTCGATGTTGTAAGCGCCTCGACGGATCGCAGCCAGCTGCTGATTCTTCGCGACTCTTGTTCGCCCGATTTCGAACCACCCATACCACGGGTCGTCCTCTAGGCGGCCCGCCTCAAACCAGTTGCTCCAGACCCTACCGTCGGCGCCGACCCCGAACAGGTCAATGCTTGTGTGGTCCGGGACCCTTGTGCTGTATTCCCCGCCGCTCTGTTCGTCGTGATCTGGTGGCTTCGATATCGCGGTGATAATTTGACTGTCCGGGAAGAGCGGGTGTTGTTTTCCTCGTTCTTTGGTTGCGAGCTCCGCTAGCGGCACCCAAGGATGCCATTCATCTTCGGTCTCGTACCAGTAATTGCTCCACACAGTCTTCTGGCCAACAACGAAAAGATCAACGTTGTACTTGGAGCGGGCAGCGACACTCACACTTTGATTTCCGTTGAATGTGCTCGATGGAAAGACCTGAAACCACTTCTTCCATTTTGTATGCTCTTCCCAACCGATGGACCAGACCTGGCCGTCGATACCCATCGCAAACAGGTCGATTACGCCGTCGATCCGCGACACTGCGGCCACGGCCTGCGTTGCGTGGGAAAACTTCACCTCGGCAGGAAGTGCTTCCCAGTTTTTCCAGTCGCGGCCCTCGAGCTCGGTCCACCAAATCTGCCCATCATTGCCGATAGCGAAAACAAATAGCACGTCCTGTGTGGAGTGCCCACGCTTATTTACTGTCACGGCCGTTACTTGACGAGTTCCCCTAAGAAAGTCATTCTCAGGAAGTGTATCCTCATGCCAAAATCGATTGTCGTCCAAATTGTCTGTCCAAGGGTTCCATACCTGGCCATCGTCGCCGACCACGAATACGTTGATCTCACCTTGCGGTCGTGCCACAGCTGTGAGCAGGCGGGTTCCGAACGATGGCCCGCGATTCCGTAGCGTGTTCCACTGTGCCCAGCCCTCTATGGGAGATTCTAGAACGCCGTTCTCTTCACTAGTCTCTACGGGCGTGTCATCTGACCCGTGGCGCGCGGCGATTGCGATCACCGTGAGTAAGGCGACAATAGAAATAACGGCGACTCCGAGGGAACTTATCGACATCAGTTTCGGTGCGATCTTGAGGTAGCTCAATGGCCAAGATGCCCAAAGAAAAAGAATCGATAATCCCCCGAAGACCACGATCCAGAAACTGTGATCGCTGCGAATCGCGCCAAATGCGGTTGTCAGTCCGACGATGATCGTCGTAATTCCCACAAGGCCGACCAGTGGCGCAACTCCGCCATGCTCTCGGAGGAACTGCGTCAAGACCGATGACCGACCACTTTGCTCTTCGCCCGCAGCCGGCCTCTCTTCGTCGTCTTTCGCGTGTCCCGCGGCCACACGCTGAGCATACCGAAGGTCTATCCGGTGTTGTCGAGAAACGAGCAAGGATATGCATCGAGGGAGAAACACCGAAGCGCGGTGACCCGATCCCAATCCCCGCATATGCCTGCCGGCGCTGCCATAGGCTGGGCGAATGCCGTGACGGCCCGATCGCCGGCTTCAGACTTGAGGCCAGGTGTGGAGCAACACCCGAACCCAAGAGCGCCGCTCTTGTTCTTTAGTTTTGCTCTCGAAGCCAATGCGATAGCCGAATTCCGTACGAGAACGCAATAAGACGCGATAAGAATTGTGAGTGTGAATGTCATCTAACGCTGCCGATCTCATCCCCTCGGGCGGAAGCTCGCTCGCGGATCAGCACAGCTGGAGCTCAATGGATCCGCCGGAGATGACCGAACTTCGTGCAGCTGCACGAAATCGTGAACGCCAGCTAAGTGGAGCAGGAGTCGGGCTGCGATCGGCCACGCTTGCATCGGCTCGGCTCCGGAAATGACCTTGGGACGTTCCAGGTGGTAGGTGCTTCCTTTCCAGGCCAGCGTGCCCGCACCGCTGGCCAGCAGATTCCGGTACCAGTCCGTGCGCTGGCCATACGTCAATGGCAACAGGAAACCGTCGCCGAAGGGCCTTGCGCCCAGCGATGTCTGGTAGGTGCGCCCGCTGCGGCGCCCCTCATGGGTGAGCAGCCCCAAGGAGGACCGAGGGGTTCCCGAGATCGCACGGGTGATGCCGTTGTAGCGCTGCAACAGGCTCCTGAACGAGCCACACCTGAGCAGCTGGCCACGGTTTCTTCCGAAGCTCCGCAGCAACACCACCAATGACGCCGGAGCAATGCTAGCCGCCAGGATGAGGACGAGAATCACCGCTGCGCACCGTCGTCTGCCTATGCGGTTGTCCGCGGTCTTCGGGACCATTTGCCCAGGTTAGTAGCGGCGTCGAGAGACGCTGTTGATCGGCGGAAGCATCGCATCGCCTGTGGTGCAGCGTAATGCTGCGGCTGCTGGCCTACTGGTCGCCGCTGCCGTCGAGCGCCGCCGTGTAGCCGACTGCCCGAAAGCGATTTCACGGCAACGCAATTGAGCCACACTTGCGGCGCTGGCAGGCTGGTGCCAGGGCCCCGCTACCCTGTAGCGGCAGCACGACAGCGGGGCGGACAGCGCCATGATCGAGTCGGAGGGGCCCAGTCGCATGAGCGAGAAAAATTGGGAAGAGCTCTGGGAGCAGCGCACCGAGTGGCCGCTAGCCGTGGTCGCGATCCTCTTTCTATCGATGTACTCGGTACAGGTGCTCTCGCAACCCAACGATGAGCAGGCGCGCCTGTTGTGGATGGCGAGCTGGATCGCCTGGAGCCTTTTCGGTGTCGACTACATCGTGCGCTTGACACTGGCATCCGACCGCCGGCAATGGTTCTTTCGCCACCTATTGGACTTGCTCATCGTTGCTCTGCCGATGATGAGACCGCTGCGGCTGTTGCGGTTGGTGGTCCTGGTCGGGGCGCTACAGAAGGCCGTCGGCAACGCCGTTCGCGGCCGAATCCTCGTGTACACGCTGTCAGGTGTTTCGCTGCTGATCTACGTCACGTCGCTAGCCATCCTCGACCAGGAGCGAGGCCGCCCGGGCGCGACCATCACCTCCTTCGGAAACGCCGTATGGTGGGCCATCACCACGGTGACCACTGTCGGTTACGGAGACCTGTATCCGGTCACCGTTATCGGCCGGATCATCGCCGTGTTGTTGATGATCGGCGGGATCAGTCTCATCGGCGTTGTCACCGCCTCACTGGCTTCGTGGATAGTGCAACGGGTCGCCGAGACCGATTCCGAGAATCGCGCCGCCACGGCGGCGCAGATCGATGAGCTGCGGACCGAAGTTCGAACCTTGACCGAGAGACTTCGGCAGTAGGGTTCTGGCGCAGTGGGGTTCTGGCCGAGTTGGCTCGATGCACCGGCCTGGTTGACAGCTCGTCTAGAGCAGCTGGGCGAACGCCGTGACGATCCCGAGCACCAGCACCGCAATCCCCACGATATTTACCTGGCGACGGGGGGTGATGCGGGTCGGTATCGGGCGTTGGCTCAATGTTCGCTGGCGGTGGAGCGCGATCAGGTAGCTGCAGGATGCCGCGGCGGCAGCGAGGCCGGCCGGGATCAGGCGCAACGACCACGTTGCGCTATGCATATCTTTGATCGTCAGCAACACGCCGTTGACGAGCAATGCAAACGATGTCCGGGTCCAGGCCAGCGTGGTCCGTTCCGCTTGTAGCCCCCGGTCTGGTGATGCGTTGCCCGGTCCTGTGGAGTCGCTCAACCGGTGACCGCCTTGGCGATCACCAGGCCGAGCGCAATGAAGCCGACCACGGCCAGACCCACGGCGAGGTATGCCGGTGTGGGGTGTCGCGGAAGCGGCTGATCGCGGCGCATGGCGCGATCTGTCTGGTGCCACCGCAGCAGCCCCATCCCGCTGGTGAGGATTGCCAGCGCGCCAAGTGCCACACCGAGCAGCCGGCGCGCGCCCGGGATCGGCAGCTCCGGGACGAGTTGCACGAGGGCGACCGCAGCGGCGAGCAGCCCCAGCGAGGTTCGCTGCCAGGCCAGGAAGGTCCGTTCGTTGGCCAAAGTGAACCGGTAGTCGGGTTCGATTTCGGCTGCGCTGTCAGCAGCAGATTCTGCGGCGGATGGTTCATCGGCCACGCGGCAACCTCGCAGGCGTATCGGGGACGGTGTCTTGACGTCGATCGAGTCTAGGAGGGCACAGAGCAAGCAAGCATGGCGGGGCCGGAAGTACGGCCCACATTCGCCAACGCCCGGTCGAGCTGCGTAACCCCTTGCACCACAACGTCGTCACCCGCGACAGGGCGAACAGCAGCCAGACACGACCAACAATGGACGGCTAAGTCAGCCGATTCCTAGGTGAGGAATGGGTTCAACACCGGCGGGATGATTTGGTTGCCGGTCACGCCGGTGAGCCGGACCCAGATCTGTGCCGGGATATTCAGCGACTGGTAGATGCCGGCGCCGATCCAGGAGACCGGTTCTTGTAAGAAGACGGGCGTCGCAGCGACGATATCGCTTATCGGCTCGAATACCGCGAAGGGAATCGAGGCCGCGATCGTGCGTGACCCCAGAATCAGTTGGGTCGCAATATCGGGGTAACCCTGTGCGGCGAACGAGGCGCTGAGCACACTGAACAGGTTCGTGCCCGTCGCGGTGCTGGGATCAATCAACGTGCCGGCGAAGCTGGGGTCCGTCAGGGGCGCACCCTGCATATACGGCAGCGTCGCAATGTCGAATTGCTCCAAAATGGTTGGCGTCGTACTGACGATCTGCCATGAATTGTTGATGAACCCGTCGGTCGCATCGGCACCGGCCTGATCGAAGATGAGGAATGTCGCGGTCTCCCGCGGTGATTGGAATCCGTGACCGAAGCCAAACGGGTCGCCCGCGGTGTGACCATGGTCGGTGACCACGAGCGTGGAAAACTCCTCGCCGGGGTTGGCCAGCTCCCAGTCGTATACCGCTCCCAGCAGGCCGCCACCGTTCTCGGTTTGGGAACCGAGATTGAAGTCCATGTTGCGAATGGCCCGTGCGTACTGCGGCGAATCGCCGCCGTACATATGGCCGTTTTCGTCGACACCGACGAAGTACGAGAAGATCAGATTGCCCTTGCTGGGATCGGCGGCCAGAATCGCGTCCTGGGACAGGGTGCCGACCCGGTTCTGTGTCGCGATCCAGTCCGTGTCGCCCGGGAGCTGCGCGACGTATCTGATGTTGTCGGCGGGGTGCGAACCGGCGCCGGCGATGTCGGTGATGACCTCCCAGTTGCCGATGACCGTGGTGTTGACGTTGTCGCCATGGGTCATCTCGAGGTAGTTGTAGACGGTCGGCCAGGTGTCATACGTCCAGGGCGTGAAGACGTTGTTGGTCACACCCGCCGTCTCGCTCCACACACCGGTCTGCATAGCCGTCCACGACGGGTTGGAGACGGTGGTGTGCCCGATGATCGTCGACGCGGAGGTGATGCTTTGCTCCATCAGCGCGTGGAAGTTCGGGGTGCCCAGCGGGTCGGCCAGGATCTTGCTCAGATTCGTGCCATCGGTGCCGATCAACAGGAAATTCGCATCCGGGGCGGCTGCGAGCAGCGCCAGCGCCTGTTGCTGAGAGGTCACAAGCACCGCGTTGTCCTGCCCGACGGGGCCAGTGGCGCCCGCGGTGCCGAACACCGACAGCGCCCTGCCGCCGAGCCCACCGGTCCCGGGGTCAATACCGCCAGCGCCGGCGCCGCCGGCACCGCCGGCTCCGCCATTGCCCCACAACCACCCGCCGGTGCCACCGATGCCACCGGTTCCGCCGCCGATACCGCCGGCGCCGCCGATACCGCCGTTGCCGATCAACCCGGCAGCCCCGCCGGGTCCGCCCACCTGACCCGGCGCACCCGAGCCACCCATGCCGCCGTTGCCCCACAAGATCCCGCCGGCCTCCCCGGCTTGCCCGGTGCCGGGCAAGCCGTTGGCCCCGTCACCGATCAACGGACGCCCCAACAGCAGCCTCGCCGGCGCATTGATCACCGCCAGAACGTCCTCGGCGACAGCCGGCAGCACGCTGGCATTGGCCGCCTCCGCGACCGCATACGCCCCTCCAGCGCGACTCAACGCGTGGACGAACTGCGCATGAAACCCCGCCACTTGCGCGCTGAGCGTCTGGTATTCCTGGGCCTGGCCGGAAAACAGCGATGCAATCGCCGCCGAGACTTCGTCACCGGCTGCAGCCATCAGCGTGCTGGTCGGAGCCAACGCTGCCAGGTTCGCCGCCCTGATCGAGGAGCCGATCCCCGCGACATCTTCGGCAGCTGTCGCTAACAGATCCGGCGCGGTGATGAGATACGACATTGTGAGCCCCCTGGCCGGCCACTTCCTGACCATCGGAAGATGTGAGATGTCCATAATTGCACGGCTTGAATGCATAATCGAGGGGTGTAGCGAGGCTGCTGGCAGGCACCGCACGCGAGCCTCGCGTCACGCGTCACCCCAGCCCCGCCTTGCACACGAGTCACCGCTGAGCCGTCGAAAAGCGTGGTGCCATGGGAAAAATCGGCAGCGCGACTCGAATGCGACCCGACCGCGGGACGCTACATGTGTGTCCGCCGACGGCTGCCATGCCGACGTCAGCGACGGGCGGATCCCGTCAGCAGTTGGCCGTTGGCCGCTTGCAGCAGGCAGATAACGGTGCTGGGGGTGGGATCGGCCCCAGTTCTGTCTTGGCGTGAATCGATAAGCCAGGTCACCGAATAGGGGCTACCGTCGGCCGGTTGTCCGGTGTACGGGGCAACACCGGCGACGCATTGTTGATTGGCCACGGTGGCGATGGCGGAATCGACCGCGACCGGTGCCAGCCGATACACCTCGGCCAAATGTGGTGTCCCGCAATCGACCACGGTGACGTCGATACGGCTCAGGTCGGCCGGGGGAAGGTCGCTAACGCATTCGCCGACTTGGAGGTCAATCCACTTTCGCGTCCGCGGGCCTGACGTCGGAGGCAGCGGTGCAACGGTCGCGTTCGCTCCCGTCGCGGCCGTCCCCGTCGTTACCGTGGCCGTGGTGGCATCGGCGGCGACGCCGTCGGTGCCACAGCCAGCCAGCGCCGCGAGTACCGGCAGGCTGCATAACACCAGGTGGTGGACCCGCATGCAGCCTCCTTGTCGTCGGCTCCCGAGGGAGTCAGCGAGAGAGTCAGCGAGGAGTCTAAGCATCCGAACACCCATCCGAAGCGCATTCACGCCAGCTCCGGTGGCACGGTGTTGGTCAGCGCTGGGTCGGGCTCCTCAGACCCCATCGTCAACAAGCCACGTAGGCAACGCGCGGCGAGCAGCCAGTTAGCCGGCTTCCTCAGCTGCAGGCCACCCAGCAGTTGCTTGATCATGGTCAAGCGGTCGAAGTAAACCCGTTCGCAGACCAGGGTTTCCGTCTCGTCGAAGACGAAGTAGGCGGTCATCCGAACGCGAAACCGGCTGCCGGTGGGCGGAACCGTGCCGAGGTAGCCCCGGTGCGTACCCATCAGCCAGAACTCGACGATCACCGCGTCGGCGCTGTGGCGCACTGCGATGATCTCGTGGTCCTGGTCGGGAAAGGCGGTCCGGGTGTAGTGGTAGTAGCCACGCACGGATCGCTCACCGTCGTGCACGGCCATCTGCGGGATGAGCTCGTAGCGCGGGTGCGGGAAGGTCGACAACACGTCGTCCCAGTCCTGGCGGACCTCGTCGTGGAAGTGGTCAAGAACGAGTTTCTGCCGGGCGGCCAGCACGTTGGGGGAGGGAGGGGAGGGAAACGTGGGAGTGGTCACGATGGGTCCTCGGGATGGTCGTTGGCTTGACACTAAACCTACGATGTAGGTTATTGCAAGAACCGAGGAAGGCCGGAGCATGGGCAGCGCACGACCGAACCGGCGCGGTCGTCCCCGCAGCACCGACCCGCTGCTGTCGCGCAAGCGCGTGCTGGATGTGGCGGTGCGACTTATCGAGCAGGTCGGCGTCGACGGCCTGACGATGCGAAAGCTTGCCGCGGAACTCGGCGTCGATTCGATGAGCTTGTACAACCACGTTGCCAACAAAGGCGCGCTGCTCGACGGTATCGCCGAGCGGCTCGTGTTGTCGATCGAGATCCCACAACGCATCGGCGACCTGCGCACCGACCTGACCGCGCTGGCCAACGCCTTCCGCGCGGCGGCGCTACGGCGGCCGAATTCGGTCAGCCTGTTGTTGACGCGTGAGCTCAGCTCGTTCGCAGGCGGTCTGGCTCCTGCCGAAGCCGCGTTGGCGATCCTGATCGAGGGCGGCCTCGACGCCGAACAGGCGGTGCACGCATTGCGGACTGTGTTCGCTTTCCTGGGCGGGGCTGTGTTGCGCGAGGTGTCGGCATGGCCGACGTTCAGCGGTCACAATCTCGGCCACCTTGCCCATCGCCGAGACGAGCTAGAATCTGCCGGCATGCCGTGTGTGGCGGCCGCGGCGCCACAGCTGGCAGTCATCGACCACATCGCCGAATTCGACTTCGGGTTGTCACTGTTGATTTCCGGGCTGGAGCAGGTCCGGCATGGTGGGTCCGTGCACGCGTGTTCGAATGGAAGGTAAATGACTGCCGCACAACGGTTTACTCGGAAGATCGCCCAACGCGTCTCCGAAACGCGGCACGTGCTGCGCCCGGTCGTGCGACTACGCGATCAAGCCGAAGGATTAGCGGACTATCTCGCTCGTGGCGATAGCCTGCTCGACGTCGGGTGTGGGACCGGACACCTGTCGGCATATTTGCAGGACATGTATGGCGTTGAGTCGAGCGGTGTGGATGTCAAGGACTCTCGGCAGGTCAAGATCGCGTTCGAGCACTTCGACGGCACATCAATTTCGCAGCCGGACAAAGCGTTCGACCACGTCGTGCTCAGTGAAGTGCTGCATCACAGTCATGACCCGCTGGCGCTGATCAAAGAATGTCACCGAGTCGCACGCCGCAGCATCATCGTGTTTGAAGACATGCCAGACGGGCTCCTCGGCAAACTAATCCTTGACGTCCATGTGCGGTCGTTCGCGCGTTGGCACCGCTACCCTTTTCGGCCGGCGCCCATCGGCGCGTACCGCGCCGCGTTGCAGTGGCTGGGCGACAACGGTTCCTGCGTTGCACGAATTCCCCAGCCACCCGAATGGTTTACCGTGTACCCGAGGGTCTTGTTCGTGTACCAGATTGGTGCGTAACAGCGTTGCGGGAACCCGACGGCCTAGCGCCGCACGAGCGAGAATGGATGGGTCGTTGTCGCTCCGGGCGCGCCGCCACAGCCCGCATCGAAAGTGGAGTCCACCGATCCGGCGAGAGTCGTCGCATCCCACGAATAGACGTCGTGGGAGGGCAGGAAGTAGACGACGCAGCGCACTCCATCCGGGATGTCGACGGCAAATGTGTAGCGGCCGTTCGACAGCTGCGCAACGCCCCCGTAGGGTGCGGCTTGTCCGTTGGGTTGCGGTATCGCCTGAATGTGCCGGCATCCCGCAGCATTGGGGTTGCACGCGCGAATCGTCCAAATCCATTGGTGGCCAGGATCTCTGTTTGTGACTAGCGAGTAGTTGCCCACCAGCATGTCCGCGTGCGC
Organism: Mycobacterium spongiae; assembly: GCF_018278905.1. Lineage (NCBI taxonomy): Bacteria > Bacillati > Actinomycetota > Actinomycetes > Mycobacteriales > Mycobacteriaceae > Mycobacterium > Mycobacterium spongiae. The sequence continues at coordinate 3,467,375 of NZ_CP046600.1, read as the reverse complement.
AGCGGGCGCTAGGACGATTGTGGCCATCGCCAGTGCACCGGATATTGCCAGCTTCTTCACGGAGCCCGGCGGTCAGTCTCGGGGAGTCCAGGCGACCGGCAAGTGTTTGATGCCGTGGATAAATTGCGACAACAGTCGTGCGGGTTCCGCTGTCGCCACGATATCGGGCATTTCGCGGCGTAGCTCGTCGAAGGCGACCCTGATCTCGCGACGCGCCAGGTTGGCTCCGAGGCAGAAATGAGCGCCACCGCCACCGAATCCGACATGCGGATTGGGGTTGCGTGCCACGTCGAATGTCCACGGATCGAAGAACTTTGACTCGTCCCGGTTGGCCGAGGCGTACCACAGAGTGACCTTGTCGCCTTTGGCCATCGTGGTGCCGCTCAGCTCGGTGTCCTGGGTCAGGGTGCGGCGCATGTAGACCACCGGCGAGGCCCACCGAACGACCTCCTCGACCGCCGTAGGCGCCAGGCCCTCGAAGTCCGACCACCACCGCTCACGCTGGTCGGGATAGCGGGACAGTGCCAGCACACCGTGGCTGATCGCATTACGCGTAGTCTCGTTGCCGGCCACCACCAACAGAATGAAGAACGAGGCGATCTCCTTCGATGACAGGCGCTCGCCGTCGACCTCGGCCTCCACCAGGCTGCTGGTCAGATCGTCGTGGTGATTGACCCGGCGGTCCTCGGCCAGCGCCGCGGCGTAGGCGCCGATGTCCATCGATACCTGCATGAACTCCTCGAAGTCGGTGGCGAGGTCGGGGTCCCCGAACCCCAGAATCACATTGGTCCAATGGAAAATCCGCTGATGGTCTTCCTCGGGAATACCCATCATGTCGCAGATGATCTGCAACGGCAGCGGTCCGGCGAGCTCGGTGACCAGGTCGGCCTGCCCGTCGGGATGATTGGCGATCATCGACGCAACCAGGCGGTGGGCGCGATCCCGCACCGAGGCCTCGATGCGGGCCACCACCTTCGGCGTGAATGCCCGGCTGACGATCGAGCGCAGCCGCTGGTGTCGCGGATCGTCGAGCACGATCATCGATCCGAAGTACTCGGCGACCTCAGGTGTCTGGTCGTTGATAACGATGTTGGGACTGGAACTGAAGATGTCCGGATGACGGCTGGCGTAGAAGACATCGTGGTGCTTGGTCAGCGCCCAATGTCCTTCGCCCCCGTCGAATCCGGGTAGCTCGATCGCTGGCCAGAACGAAACCGGCGCCTCACGTCGCAACGTGGCAAACGCGCCGTCGCGAATGTCATCGTCGAGTTTCCAGAAATCCAGTGAGCCGAGCTTGATATCGGCCAGCGGAACCTCAGGCGGTGCCGCCCCGTTCACTCGCGTAGCAACGGCCGGTTTGGGGCTCGTCTTGAGGTCCATCGTGATCCTCCCAATCCCCTTCACCCTTGAAGGGGTACAACTGCGAGCCTAGCCGCTGACCGCCCGTGGCTGGCGGGTTGCGGCGCGGGTCGTCGATCACCCGGTCGGCGGCGCCTCGGGCGTGGTTGTCGGCGTTTTCGTAATCCCGGCAGCCGTGACCGAACAGACGGTTCTCGCCGGCTGCCCCGCCGCACTCGCCGACTTCACCTCGTCGCCATTGACGAGAATTCTGCAGGCGATCGTGCCCGGGCCCTGTGCGCTGAGTACGAGCACCTGACCCAAATAGCCATCGAACTCCGTCGACCAGGGCAGTGGTACGTTCGCCTCTCGCCGCTGCCCACTTCGGGTCTGGTACGACAGATAGTCGGCTGTGCCGCCGCTACCAGTAACTTCGTACCGAACCTGCGTCGGTGCGGGCGCCGCGTGTGCCAGGCCACCGACAACCAGACCGCAGCTGGCCACGAACCCGAGGCCGATGGCTGCCAGGACCGAGGGTCCGCGGAGGCGGTTGATCGGGGTTGGCTCGGTTGTCACTGGATTGGTCATGGTGTTCATCGTGTCACCTGGGAGTTCGGAATGGGGAGTCGGATGAACAAAATGCCTACCATTGGTCAGGTGCTGGATGTCTGCCCCTGGCCGCACATAGGGTGAAGCCGGTACCCGGAGCGAGATGGCTTTGGAGAAAATGATGTCGCAGGATAGCGCGAAGCCCCCGAACCCAGCCCCCAAGAAAGTCATCGTGTGGGGCACCGGCTTCGTGGGCCGGATGGTGATTCCCGAGATCGTCAAACATCCACTCTTCGAGTTGGTGGGCGTGGGCGTCAGTAACCCCGACAAGGTCGGCCGCGACGTTGGCGATATCTGCGGGTTGGCCGAACCGCTGGGCATCGTCGCTACCGACGACGTCGCGGCGCTCATCGCGGACACACCGGATGCTTTGGTGCATTATGGCCCGACGGCCAAGCACGCCCAGGACAACATCGAGCTGATGACGCGCTTCTTGCGCGCAGGCATCGACGTGTGCTCGACGGCGATGACGCCGTGGGTCTGGCCGACGATGTCGCTCAATCCGCCACAGTGGATCGAGCCCATCACCTCGGCCTGCGAGCTAGGGGAGTCGTCGTGCTTCACCACCGGCATCGACCCGGGATTCGCCAACGACCTGTTTCCCATGACGTTGATGGGCCTGTGTTCGGAGGTGCGGCGAGTGCGCGCGTCGGAATTGCTGGACTACACCAACTACGAAGGCGACTACGAAATAGAGATGGGGATCGGCCGCGAGCCCGAATTCACCCCGCTCCTCGAGAACCGCGACGTGCTGATCTTCGCGTGGGGCGCCACCGTCCCGATGATCGCCCATGCGGCCGGCATCACCCTCGACGAGATCACCACCACCTGGGACAAGTGGGTGACTCCCACCGAGCGCCACACCGCCAAGGGCGTTATCGAGCCGGGCCGCGTCGCCGCCGTCCGATTCACCATCAACGGCGTCTACCAGGGCCAGACACGCATCCAACTCGAACATGTCAATCGCATTGGCCACGATGCCGCACCCGAATGGCCATCCGGCCACGACGATGACGTCTACCGAGTCGACGTCGAGGGGACCCCGAGCATCTCATCCGAGACCGCGTTCCGGTTCACTGACGGTTCGGGCCGCGACCCCGCCACGGCGGGGTGCCTGGCTACCGGGATGCGGGCGCTCAACGCTGTCCCTCCGGTCAACGAGTTGCCGCCCGGTTGGGTTACCGCCCTGGATCTTCCGCTGATACCCGGCGCGGGCACGATTCGCTGACCGCGTGCGGGCCGCGGTTCACGATTCTTGCTTGGCCACCACGAGCGACGCGAGCGGAATCTGCATCGGCTCGGGCGCAGTGGACAGCTGCTCGGCGATGGCAGCCTCGAGTTGCTCAATGAACTCGGCCGATCGTGGGTCGCCCGGCCCGCCGTCCAGCGCCGCCGCTAGCGTCGGGAAGAGGGCGGCACGTGCGAATGCCGCCCATTGCGCACCGAAAGCGTCGGCATCGCCGTCTGACTGGTATCGGTGCCAGAACCTGTCCTCGGCGTTGAACACGTCAAGATGATCGATGGTCAGGCCTTCGAACTGCCCCCGGGGCGCAAACGGTGCGCGGAAATCCTTCTCGCTGCGGGCGACGGCGGGAATCGCCATGCGAAGCAACTCATCTCGATGCACGAGGCCCTCGCGCACCAGCGTTCCCAGCCCGGCCATCAACGCGTCGTTCAATGGGCGATAACCGAATTCGCCATCGTCGCCGATGGCCATCGTCAGCACCACCAGCCGCCCACCGGGGCACAGCTCGCGCCCACGAAACGCGAGAAAGTCCTGCCAGTCGGCGGCGGCCTGTTGGGCGTAGGCCGCGCGGGCCTTGGCGTCATCGCTATAGGCGACTTGAACGTGGTCGTGAATCTCGACGGGAGCCCGGCTGAGCCACTGGACCGCCCACGACGTCCACCCGAGGTTGATGGTCTTCGATGGCAGCAGCTGGAGATAGAAAGACCGGCCGATGGCCGAAGCGAAACTCGCGGTGTCCCTGTGCACGTAGCTGTCCGGGTCCTCGCCCAGGGTCTGAAACAGTGCTGTGAAATCGTTGTCCGGTACATCGGTGTGTGCGACCAGGATTGCGTGATCGTGGCGAGTTCGCCCTCGCAGCACGTCGATCGCGGCCGAGATCGGTTTCAGCGAATTGTGCCCGGTGGCCGCGCCATAGTCAGCAATGGCGATCGGTTGCGGTGGGGCCGGCAGAGGCACTTCGGCCGCGGCCCGCTCCAACAGAGCGATGGCCGGCTCCAGACCGGCGGCCTGCAATCGTGACGACTGGGTATAGGTGGCGCTTTCCATCGGTTCCGGCCGGACCACGACGCTTGACTCGGGCATGCGCACCCTTCTGTCCATGTCAGTCACGTCTCTCCATGTCAGTCACGCTCCGGGTAGCTGACGCCGGTAAGCCGCTCAGAAGCCTCCCACAGACGTTGGTTGTCGTCGTCGTTGCGGGCGCGGGCGGGCACTGTGGCGTCGGCGACGCCTCCGCCGATGGCCTCGTAGAAGCCGCGCGGTCCGTAGAACGCACCGCTGCGGGCATGCGGTGTGGCGGCCGCGTAGAGCGCCGGCAAGATCCCGTCTTCGATCTCTTGCCACAGGAACGGAGTGAACCGCCACGAGGCCTTGTAGAGACGTTCCATCAGCGCCGGCCTTTGGCGGCCGTGCGACGGCCCGCTGATCTGCAGATTGGTTTTGGTGAGGCCCGGATGCGCAGCGATGGACACGATGCCCCAGTCGCGCGCCCGGCTGCGCCGGTCTAGCTCGCGTGCAAACATCAACACGGCCAGCTTTGACTGACCGTACGCCGTCATCGGGGCATAGGATTTCTCGAACTGCAGGTCGTCGAAGTGTATGCGCCCGCGTCGGGCTGCCAGGCTGCTCAGCGACACGACCCGGGCACGCTCGGCGGCGCGCAAGAGCGGCAACAGCCGTGCGGTCAGTGCGAAGTGCCCCAGATGGTTGCTACCGAACTGCAATTCGAAACCGTCGGTGGTTGTGTCGCGTTGCGGCGGGGTCATCACACCGGCGTTGTTGACCAGGATGTCGATCGGGCGCCCGTCGGCATTGAGTTGTTCGGCCAGGGCGGCGACGGACGCCAGCGAGGATAGATCGAGGGCCTTGATCGTTAGCTTGGCATCGGGCACGGTCGCGCGGATCTTCTCGATCGCCGTCTCACCCTTGGCGCGGTTGCGGATCGCCATGACAACGTCAGCACCGGCCGACGACAGCCGCCGAGCCAGCCCGAACCCCAGACCGCTGTTGGCTCCGGTGATGATCGCCAGCTTGCCCGACAAATCGGGCACCGTCGCGACGAGATCGTCGGCCATGGGTCGCACTCCTTCCGACGTGCCCTGGGTCGTCGCTCCTAGTCTGCTCTTCCGTTCGCAGTTGCGGAATCCGGGCGGCATTCTGATGGGCATGGTCCACCGCTGGCGAGCCTGCCGACAGCGTCTGCCCGGCTACGGGGCGGCGTTGATCCTTGGCGCGCTACCCGCGCTCGCGCTGCCGGCACCTTCCTGGTGGTGGCTGGCTTGGTTCGGCGTGGTTCCCCTGCTCTTGGTCGTGCGGGCCGCGTCGACCTCCCGGGAGGGAGCCGTACGGGCGTGGTGGGGAATGTGCGGGTTTGTGCTGATGACGCAATGTTGGCTGGTGACCAGCATTGGTCCGCTGCTGGTGGCGTTCGCGATCGGGATGGGCGCGTTGTGGCTGCCGTGGGGGTGGTGGGCGCAGCGGCTGTTGTCGGCGCCGGCAACCCCCGGCCGCACGGCCGCTGCCCTCATTGTGGTCCCCAGCGCGTGGGTCGCGGCCGAAGTAGTGCGATCCTGGCCGTCGCTGGGGGGCCCGTGGGCGTTGCTGGGTGCGTCGCAATGGAACCAGCCGGTCATGCTGGCGTCGGCTTCGGTAGGCGGAGTGTGGCTGACGAGCTTTCTGTTGGCGGCGGCTAATACGGCGATAGCCGGGGTGATCGTGTGCCACCGGGCGGTCGGCCGACTGGTCGCGCTGGGTGCCCTGGTTGTCTTTGCGGGGGTGGCCCCGGTTGCCTATCTGATAGGTCCATCACCGACGGGCGGTTCGACGGTACGTGTGGCGTTGGTGCAGCCGGGCAACATCGCCGACTCGACAGCCCGAATGGCGGCGAGCGTCGCGTTGACCGCAGCCGTCGCGGGCGAGCGCCTAGACCTGGTGGTCTGGGGAGAAAGCAGCGTCGGACAAGACTTCACCGCCCACCCCGAGGTGCTGGACCGCGTCGTGGAGCTTTCCCGGCTGGTGGGCGCCGACGTGCTGGTCAACGTCGACGCGCTCGCACCGAGCGGGGGAATCTACAAGTCGGCGGTGCTCGTCGGTGCGGAGGGCCCGCTGGGCGGCTACGCGAAGATCCGGTTGGTGCCGTTCGGTGAATACGTGCCCCTGAGGCCGCTTTTCGGCTGGGTCACCCGCTACAGCAAAGCCGCCGCGCAGGACCGGCAGCGGGGGACCGGGCCGGTGGTGTTGTCGGCGAGGCCTGTGGAGATCGGACCGTTGATCAGCTACGAGACCAGCTTTCCCGACCTGGCGCGCCGCGACGCGCAGCTGGGTGCCCAGTTGCTGGTGTACCAGAGTTCTACCTCGACGTTTCAGGATAGTTGGGCGCAGCCGCAGCTGGCTGCCCAGCCGGCGGTTCGGGCGGTCGAGGTGGGTCGCCCGGCGGTGCATGTCGGGTTGTCCGGCGTCAGCTCGGCGTTCGATGCCCGGGGCCGGCGGCTAGCGTGGTGTCCATCGGACGTCACCGGAGTCGCGGTCGTCGACGTGCCGCTGGAGTCGAACACCACGGTGTACCAGCGGTTGGGTGACTGGGTGCCAGTCACGGCGTTTGTCGTCGTTGGCGGCGCCTTCGCGATGTTTTTGCGCCACCGATCCGCCCGCGTGACAGACTGCGTGGATGGGTAGCAGACGGCTCGCCAAGATCTCGCTGGCTGTCGCCATCGTGGTGTTGGTCGTGTCGCTGACCGGCTTCGTCATCACCTTGGTACTCAACATCTTCGTGCTGGACAGATACAAGGCCTACGGAGAGGTGCCGGTCCCCGGGACGGCCAGCCTGGATCTGCCCGCTGGTGCTGTCGCTGTCAGCCTGCACACCACGGTCATCGGCGGCACTCACGGTGTCGGTCTGCCGGTGCCGCCGCTCGGGATTTGGATCAATCCGCCCGACGGGGTGACCCAGCCGGTGGTCACGGAAAGCACCGGCAGCACAACGACGATCAACAACGAAGCGCACGTACGAGTATGGATGGTTCAGGTGCCCGCCGACGCGACCTACGAGATCACGACTGACGGGCAAGTCGACGGGTTCATCAATCCGCGACTGGCGTTCGGCTACCGGAGCTCATCCGGGCATCTGGTATGGGTGTTCGTCGCGATGTCTGTCGTCGGTCTGATCGATGTCGCATTGTCGGTGCTGTGGATGGCGCGGGCTCGCAGGACAGTGGCGGCGCAGCGCTACCTTGCCCCACGAGCCGACCGACGCTAGTGACATTGCCGCCATGGTTGTGGTTGGGACGGCAGTCGCGGCCCGGAGGGCAATCTCGCTGCGCCTCAGTGGCCGCGGGCGACCCATTGTTCGAAGTTGACGATCTCGTCGCCGACGGTGGTGCTGTCGCCGTGGCCGGTGTGCACCACGGTGTCAGCGGGCAACGTACCGAGGCGTTCGGATATGGACTGCAGAATGGTCGGGAAATCGGAGAATGAGCGACCGGTCGCGCCCGGCCCGCCGGAGAACAGTGTGTCGCCGCTGAACACGACACCTGGTCCTGGGCCGATCTCGCGGGCATACCAGCACACCGATCCCGGTGAGTGCCCCGGGGTGTGCAGCGCACGCAACTCCGTTCCGGCTACGCGCACGGTGTCCCCGTCGGCAACGGCTCGAAAATCTTTGTCCGGGTGCGTCATTCGCCATAGAACAGCGTCACCGCGGTGCAGCAGCACCGGCGCATCGAGGGCGTGGCCAAGCTCGGGCGCCACTGTCACGTGATCGTTGTGGCCATGCGTACACACCACCGCAACCACATTGCGGCCATCGACGGCCTCGATGATTGGCGTCGCGTCGTGGGCGGCATCGAAAACGACGACATCGGAGTCGTCGCCCACCAGCCAGATGTTGTTGTCGACTTCCCAACTGCCGCCATCGAGTTCGAAAGTTCCGTGAGTAACCACGTGCTGGATGTGGCGATCGGTCTCGGCCACTACATCACCACCACCGAGCGCAGCACCTCGCCGCTGTGCATCTTGTCGAAAGCTTCCTCGACACTGCCCAGGCCGATGCGTTCGGAAACGAACTTGTCCAGGGGAAGTCGGCCCTGCAGGTACAGGTCGATCAGGGTGGGGAAGTCGCGTTCGGGCAGGCAGTCGCCGTACCACGACGACTTCAGTGCACCGCCGTGCGAGAAGAAGTCCACAAGCGGCATGTCGAGGCGCATCTCGGGAGTCGGCACACCAACGAGCACTACGGTTCCGGCAAGGTCGCGGGCATAGAACGCCTGCTCGTAGGTTTCGGGCCGGCCAACGGCATCGATCACCACGTCGGCGCCGAACCCGCCGGTGAGGTCTGCGATGGTTTTCACGACATCGAATTCGCGGGCGTTGACGGTGTGCGTGGCACCGAACTTGCGTGCCCACTCCAACTTCGTGTTGTCGGTGTCGACCGCGATGATCTTTCTGGCTCCGACCAGCGCAGCCCCGGCGATGGCGGCATCGCCTACGCCGCCACAGCCGATCACCGCCACCGTGTCATCCCTGGTCACGCCACCGGTATTGACGGCTGCCCCTAGACCGGCCATCACCCCACACCCCAGCAGCCCTGCGACCGCGGGATCGGCCGCGGGATCGACCTTGGTGCATTGGCCAGCGTGCACCAGCGTCTTGTCGGCAAACGCCCCGATACCTAATGCCGGGGTGAGTTCGGTGCCGTCGGTGAGCGTCATCTTCTGCTCAGCGTTGAACGTGTCAAAGCAGTAGCGGGGGCGGCCACGCTTGCAGGCCCGGCACTGTCCGCACACGGCGCGCCAGTTCAGGATCACAAAATCGCCCGGCTCGACCGCAGTGACCCCAGGACCCACCGCTTCGACCAGCCCGGCTGCCTCGTGGCCGAGCAGGAACGGGTATTCGTCGTTGATGCCGCCTTCGCGGTAGGTCAGGTCGGTATGGCATACCCCGCACGCGGTGATGTCGACAACGGCTTCACCGCGGCCCGGGTCTGGCACGACGATGTCCACCAGCTCAACGGGTTCGCGCTTTCGTCGGGAAATCACACCGCGCACTGTCTGACCCATGGCCTACAACCTAACGTTCGCGGCCAGCGTCGCCGCAGCCCCGTAGCGCTAGGCACTCTCGGAGCCTCTCGAACGCAGACTGAGTCCCGGCCGAGCCGGTGTAGCGTCGATCTCCATGACCGCACCCGAGACTGCACCCGAGACAACGGAAGAATTCGGCAACCGGATTGTTGGGGCCATCGACGGCGCCGGGTTGGCGATGTTGCTCAGCGTCGGGCACCAGACGGGACTGCTGGACACGATGGCGGGACTGCCACCGGCTACCAGCGCGCAAATCGCGGACGCGGCGGGCCTCAATGAGCGCTATGTGCGGGAGTGGCTGGGCGGCATGACCACCGGAGAGATCGTGGACTACGACGCGCAGACCGCTACCTACACGTTGCCGGCTCATCGCGCCGGCGTGCTGACCCGCAAAGCGGGGCCCAACAACCTGGCCGTGGTCGCCCAGTTCATTCCGCTGCTCAGCCAGGTCGAACAACAGGTCATCCGATGCTTTCGCGACGGCGGTGGGGTGCCCTACAGCGAATACCCGGGCTTTCACAACCTCATGGCCGAAGTGAGCGGTGAGGTATTCGATGCCGCGCTCATTGACGTGGTGCTGCCCCTGGTCGACGGCCTTCCCCAGCGCTTGGAGTCCGGTGTCGAGGTCGCCGACTTCGGTTGCGGTAGTGGTCATGCGGTCAACCTGATGGCGCAGGCGTTTCCGGCGAGCCGCTTCACCGGAATCGACTTCTCGGAGGAGGCTGTTGGGGCAGCCGCCGCGGAGGCCGCGCGCCTGGGCCTCGGAAACGCGACGTTCGAGCGGGCCGACCTGACGCAGCTCGACAAGGTCGAGGTCTATGACGTCATCACCACGTTCGACGCGATTCATGATCAGGCGCAACCCGCGCGCGTGCTGGAGAACATCTATCGCGCCCTGCGACCCGCTGGGGTGTTTCTCATGGTCGATGTCAAGGCGTCGAGCCGGCTCGAAGACAATGTCGGCGTCCCGATGAGCACCTACCTCTACATGGTCTCGACCATGCATTGCATGACGGTTTCGCTCGCGTTGGACGGCGTCGGATTGGGGACGGTGTGGGGCCGGCAGGTGGCCACGTCGATGCTGGCTGATGCCGGCTTTGGCGATGTGGCGGTGGCCGAGATCGAGTCGGACGTCTTGAACAATTACTACATCGCCCGCAAGGTCGCCGGGAAGTGACGCGCCGGATCTGATGACCATTCTCGAAGCCCTTGACGACTGGCCGGTCCCGGCCGCCGCCGCGGCGGTAGTCGGACCCGCCGGGATCCTTGCTACCTACGGTGACCTGGCGCAGGTGTTCCCCCTGGCATCGGTCACCAAGCCGCTGGTGGCCCGGGCCGCTCAGATTGCGGTGGAGGAAGGCGCCGTCGAACTTGACGCTGAAGCGGGCCCGCCGGGCTCCACACTCCGGCACCTGCTCGCGCACACGTCCGGTCTGGCGATGCACTCCGATACGACGCTGTCGCGGCCGGGCACCCGCCGAATGTATTCCAACTACGGCTTTACCGTGCTGGCCGAGACGGTGCAGCGGGAGTCGGGGATCGAGTTCACCCACTACCTCACCGAAGCTGTCTTCCAGCCGTTAGGAATGGCGGCGACCCAGCTGAACGGTGGCCCCGCGACCGCCGGCTACGGTGCGACCTCAACGGTCGCGGACCTGGCCACCTTCGTCGGTGATCTGCTGTCTCCAGCAACCGTCTCGACACAGATGCACGCCGACGCGATCGCCGTGCAGTTTCCCGGCTTGGACGGTGTCTTACCCGGATACGGGGTGCAGCGGCCCAACGACTGGGGACTGGGTTTCGAGATCAAGGGTTCGAAATCACCGCACTGGACAGGCGGGCGTAATTCGGCACGGACATATGGCCATTTCGGGCAAGCAGGTGGATTCGTCTGGGTGGACCCCGATGCGGACATCGGACTGGTGATCCTCACGGATCGCGATTTCGGCGAGTGGGCGCTAGATCTCTGGCCAGCGATTTCGGATGCCGTGCTAGCGAAGTACGCAACAATCCGGATCGAACACTAGCGCAACAGGGGTCTCACGAGGCACAATAGACACGCAAGGCACACAAAATTTCAGAGGATTCGCGTCAGGCATCGTGCCGATTCGGGTTCACCAGGTCGTTGGGGAAGACGTCCCTCGTGGAACCGAAGGAGCAACAGATGCGTGCGTCGAATCAATTTGCCGACGTGACGACCGGTGTGGTGTATGTCCACGCCTCGCCAGCGGCGGTATGCCCACATGTCGAGTGGGCGCTGTCGTCGACCCTGCAGGCCAAGGCGAACCTGGTGTGGACGCCGCAACCGGCGATGCCGCCGCAGTTGCGCTCGGTCACCAACTGGGTCGGGCCGGTGGGCACGGGCGCCCGGTTGGCCAGCGCGTTGCGCTCCTGGTCGGTACTGCGGTTCGAGGTCACCGAGGATCCCAGTCCCGGAGTCGACGGCCAGCGGTTCAGCCACACCCCCCAGCTGGGTTTGTGGAGCGGCTCGATGAGCGCCAATGGCGACATCATGGTCGGGGAGATGCGCTTGCGAGCCATGATGGCCCACGGTGCCGACACCCTGGCTGCCGAACTGGATTCGGTGCTGGGAACGGCGTGGGATGAGGCTCTCGAGGCCTATCGCGACGGCAGCGAGGTCGGTGAAGTGACCTGGCTGAGCCGGGGAGTCGGTTGAGCGGGCGGCTAGCCGGGGCGCCGTCGGGCGCGGCGGGTCTGCGCCACTAGACGACCCCGGGCACAAACACCGGTTTCGCGGAAACCGGCATGTCGACGTTGCCCTTGCACGGTCCGCTGGCGATGTCGGTATGAAAGACGCCGGTCAAGATGCCATACGGACCCGGCGTGTACACCGATATGGATTCCGCCGGGTCATACACGACCGTGCCGTCAGGTAACAGGCAATCCCATTTCCAACTCGTCTCTCGTATCCACTGAGACCCATTCCAGGTGTATTCGATCGGCCGCGGGATGAACTCGTTCTTGGGCGGCGGAGCATCGATCACCCGAGCGATGCATCCGCTGGCTGAGCAGCTCGAGCTGAATGTGTACTTGGCCCGGTGAGCGTATTCCGGCCCACTGGCTGCCATGCTGGTGCCGGACTTCGCGTTGGCGGAGAACGTCATGATGTACTGCCCGTTCCAGGTCGGAACCTCAACCGCTGAGGCCTTCGGTACCGAGAACAGCGAGCCGACCAGCGAGGCGGTCGCCAGGGCGGTCGCCACGGTCTTGCGGTATCCGGACATCTCTCCTCCCGGGAATGGGGGTCCGGAAGGGATGTCGTGTTCGACTATGCGGTCGTTACACGCCTGGCTTATCTGCGGTTGGGGCGCAGGATCTGCAGCGCGGCCGAAACGGCGGAGATCTCGGCGGGCAGCGGGCAGGCGAAGTCGCCGTCGGCGTAGACGTTGATGTCGGGGCACTCGACGGCGATCGTCGTGGCCCGGGTGGTGGTCACCTCGTCGAGTTCGATGTGGGTGCCTTTGACCACGGTGGGGAACAGGCGAACGAACTTGGTGCGGGAACCGGAGTGCACCATGGTGATGTCGAGTAGCCCGTCGGCACGATCGGCATTGGCGCAGATCAGCATCCCACCGCCATAGCTTCGGGTATTCCCGAAGGCCGCCAACGTGAGGTCGAGCTCCATTTCGCGGGTTCCGTCGAGCACCATGCGGTAGGGCAACCGTCGCAGCTGCGAGAGTTCGGCCATCATCGCGATGTAGTACCGCAGCCGCCCGTGGGGCCAGGACATCCGGTTGGCGCGATCGGTCACCAGGGAGTCGAATCCGGATGCGGCTACCGTGCCGAACCACTTGTCACACTTCGTGCGACCGTCGCCGCGCTGAATCCGGCCCAAATCAATGGTTTCCGTCCAGCCATCCACGACGATGTCTGCGGCGGCCTCGGGATCCTTTGTGGGAATTCCGAATTCGCGCGCGTGATCATTTCCCGTGCCTGCTGGGATGATTCCCAGCGGAACGTCGTTGCTTGCCAGGACCTGGAGCGCGTTGGAGATGACGCCGTCGCCACCGATCGCCACGACTGCGTCGGTTCCCCGTTCGAGTGCGGCCGCGACCAGATGGCGAGCGTCTTCGGCGTCCTCGCCGACGATTTCGATGACCTCCACGCCGCGATGCTTCAGCCGGGCGATCGCGACCTGCGCGGCAGCGACCGCGGCGCCATGCCCCGACAGGGGATTGGTCAGCGCCGTCACCTTGCTGATCTCGCGCTGGCGCAGCTGACCAGTTGTGGGATTCACGGGGTTCTCCGGGTTGGTCACGGAATGAGCTTGCCGGGATTGAGGATTCCGGCTGGGTCCAGGGTCGACTTGACGGCGCGCAACAGCTGCACACCCAGGTCACCTACTTCCTCGCGCATCCACGGGCGGTGGTCCACGCCAACGGCATGGTGATGAGTGATGGTTCCCCCGGTGGCCATCATGGCGTCCGACGCAGCCTTCTTGGCGGCCAGCCATTGCTCGAGGGGATTGCCCCGCTGCCCTGCGACGACGGTGAAGTACAACGATGCTCCGGTGGGGTAGACGTGCGACACGTGGCACATCACCAGGGCCGGCGTGCCCGATTCGGCCAGTGAGGTTGTGAGTGCCTCGGTGACCGCGGCTTTCAGGGCGGCAATGTTGGACCAATCCGTGGCGGTCTCGAGGGTCTCACAGAGCGCGCCCGCCGCCAGCAGGGAGTCGCGCAAATAGGGCGCGGCGAACCGGCCACGTTCCCATGCCTGTGCTGGCCCGGCGCCAAGCGAGGTGCCACCGTGGGCCTCCAAGAGCGCGCGCGTCTCATCGTGCCGGTTCTCGGTGTGTTCTTTGCTGCCCTCGAACACGGTGAGGCCCAAGCAGCCACCCGTGACCTGGTTTTCCCCGATCGCCTCGGTGGTGGCGAGGTTGACTCCGGTCTCGGCTTCGTCCGAAAGCCGAACGACAGTGGCGCCCGTGCCCGTTTGGGTGATCGCTCGCAGCGCCGCAACTCCAGTCGCGAAGTCGGGGAAGGACCATGCCTCGTAGCGGGTTGTCTCTGGGATCCGGTGTACGCGCAGCCGAACCGTGGTGATGACTCCAAGCACGCCTTCCGAGCCGATTGCCAGCTGGCGCAGGTCGGGGCCCGCCGCTGACGCCGCTACCCGGCCGACATCCAGCCCACCCACCGGAGTGATCATGCGCAGCCCAAGAATCATGTCGTTGAAGCGGCCGTAGCCGGCCGAGTCCTGGCCGGACGACCGGGTCGCCGCGAAACCGCCGATGGTCGCGAACTCGAAGCTCTGGGGAAAGTGCCCAAGAGAGAAGCCGTGTTCGCCGAGCAGCCGCTCGGCATCGGGACCGGTGACACCGGCGCCCAACTCGGCGACGCCGGACACCTCGTCGAGGGAGAGAAGCTGGTTGAAGCGCCGCAAATCGAGTGAGACCACCGCGCCGAACTCACCGCGAACCGGGTCAAGCCCGCCTACGACGCTCGTGCCGCCCCCGAACGGGACGATGGCAATGCGGTGTTCGGAGCAATAGCGCAGGATTGCGGCGATGGCCTTCTCACCGTCCGGACCGCCGGGTAGCAACACGGCATCGGGGGCGTCCTGGATGCCTGTGTCTTTGCGGCGCAGCATGTCTGGGGTGGACTTGCCGCCGGCGCGCAGCAGCCGATCGCGGTCGGTGGTGCGGACGTAGTCCGCACCGACAATCTGGGCCAGTGCATTCTGATCTGCCTGGGACAGGGCTGACGGGCGCAGCTTCACCTGGTTGGGGTCGAGTTCGGCCTGGTCCGAATCCCCTAGGCCCACAACCTGCTTCAGCAATGATCGGATGCCGTCCGACAGGGGCTTGGCCGCAGCGGGATCTCCCCATGCGTTCCATTTCATTGGGGGCAGGAGTTCCTCAGGGTGCGTCACGCGTTACAGTATTACACATGCTGTCAATGAGTAACGTTCCCACGGATACCGGGGAGCGGATACTGCGGGCAGCGGCGAGCTGCGTCGTCGACTTCGGCGTCGATCGGGTGACCCTCGCTGAGATTGCCCGGCGCGCGGGCGTGAGCCGTCCGACCGTATATCGCCGCTGGCCGGACACTCGGTCGATCATGTCGGCACTGTTGACCAACCACATCAAGGACGTGCTGAACGAAGTGCCACTCGATGGTGACGATCGCGAGGCGCTGGTAAGACAGGTTGTTGCGGTAGCCGATCGGCTGCGGCGCGACGATCTGATCATGTCGGTGATGCATTCCGAGCTGGCCCGGGTGTACCTCACCGAGCGGTTGGGTACCAGCCAGCTGTTCCTGATTGAGGGGCTGGCAAGCCGGCTGGAAGTGGCACAGCGCAACGGCAGCGTCCGTTCCGGCAACCCTCGCCAACTCGCGACGATGGTGTTGCTGATCGCACAGTCGACCATTCAGTCCGTGGATATCGTCAATCCGATCCTCGACACCCAAGCCCTGGCCGCCGAACTGACCCACTCATTGAACGGATACCTGAGCTGATGCCTCACTCGACCGCTCTCAACGCCGCTCGCCGCGCTGCCGACCTGACTGCCATCGCGGACGGCGAGCCACTCGACGTCCTCGTGATCGGCGGAGGCGTCACCGGTGTGGGCATCGCCCTGGACGCCGCGTCGCGCGGTCTGCGGGTCGCGCTCGTCGAGAAGCACGATCTGGCATTCGGTACCAGCCGGTGGAGCTCCAAACTGGTGCATGGCGGTCTGCGCTACCTCGCGACCGGCAACTTAGGCATTGCCCGGCGCAGCGCCATCGAACGCGGAATCCTGATGACGCGCAACGCCCCCCATCTCGTTCACGCCATGCCGCAGCTGGTGCCCCTGCTGCCGTCGATGCGACGTGGGAAGCGCACGTTGGTTCGTACCGGATTTCTCGCCGGCGATGCCTTGCGCATGCTGGCTGGCACGTCGTCGTCAACGCTGCCGCGATCGCGCAGAGTTTCGGCTCGACGGGCCGTGGAGATGGCTCCCGCGGTTTCGCAGGACGGGCTTGATGGCGGTCTCCTCGCCTACGACGGGCAATTGATCGACGACGCCAGATTGGTGACTGCGATCGCGCGCACGGCGGCGCAGCACGGTGCCCGGATCCTGACCCGCGTGGCGGCATCTCGGGCGACCGGCGCCTCAGTGCGATTGACCGACCAACGCACTGGGGAGTCGGTGGATGTGTCGGCGGGCGCGGTGATCAACGCCGCGGGAGTGTGGGGCGGCGACATCGACCCGTCGCTGAAATTGCGGCCCAGTCGCGGGACCCATCTGGTATTCGATGCTGCGGCGTTCGCGAATCCCACTGCGGCGCTGACTGTTCCGATTCCGGGGGAGCTCAACCGCTTCGTGTTTGCCATGCCCGAGCAGCTGGGCCGAGTCTATCTGGGTTTGACCGACGAAGACGCTCCCGGTCCGATTCCCGATGTCCCAGAACCTTCCTCGGAAGAGATCACGTTCCTGCTGGACACGGTGAACACCGCATTGGACACGGCGCTACAACCCAGCGATGTCCTTGGTGCGTTTGCGGGGCTGCGGCCGCTGATCGATACCGGTGAAGGTCGTACCGCGGATGTGTCGCGCGATCACGCCGTGATCGAGTCGGCATCCGGTGTGATCAGCGTGGTCGGGGGGAAGCTGACCGAATACCGGTATATGGCAGAGGACGTCTTGGATCGCGCGGTGACTCTGCGGCGGTTGCCCGCCGAAAAGTGCCGGACCCGCAACCTGCCGCTCGTGGGAGCGCCGGGCAATCCCGGCCCGGCTGCTCAGAATGCGCAGGCCAGTGGCTTGCCGGCGTCACTGGTGGCACGTTACGGGGCCGAGGCGGCCAACGTCGTCGCCGCCGCCACGTGTGAGCGGCCGACCGAGCCGGTCGCTGAGGGTGTCGACGTGATCCGAGCGGAATTCGAATACGCGGCGACCCATGAGGGTGCGCAGGATGTCGATGACATCCTCGATCGGCGGACCCGGATCGGTCTGGTGCCTCGCGATCGCGAACGGGTCGTCGGTGTGGCCGGGGAGTTCCTCGCCGGAGCCGGCTAACCCCCGCTCGCGGTAAGGGTTACAGCGGGATGTTCTTGTGACGGCCGCGGCGTGCCGGTGCTTGTGCCAGAGCTTCGGTGAGCTTGCTGCGGGTATGCGCCGGGTCGATCTTCTCGTCGACCACTTCGATGTCGATGGCGCTGTCCACACCGCCGGCAATCCGCTCGTGTTCTGCAGCCAATTCGTCGTGCAGCGCTTCGCGTTCATGCTCCGGCGCAGCGGCGAGCTTCTTCTTGTGCAGGATGCCGACGGCCGCCTTCGCGCCCATCACCGCCACCTCGGCGTCCGGCCACGCGAAGACTTTGGTCGCGTTCAACGAGCGCGAGTTCATCGCAATGTAGGCGCCGCCGTAGGTCTTACGGGTGACGAGCGTGACGCGCGGAACGGTGCACTCGCCGAAGGCATGCAGCAGTTTGGCTCCCCGGCGTACCACGCCGCCCCACTCCTGGTCGACACCGGGCAGGTAGCCGGGAACGTCGACCACCACAACCAGCGGGATCCCGAAGGCATCGCAGAGCCGCACGAAACGCGCTGCCTTCTCCGCGCTTTCGGAGTTCAAGCAGCCGCCCAGGCGTAGCGGGTTATTGGCCAGCACGCCGACCGTCCGGCCGGACAGCCGCCCTAGACCGACCACCATCGAGGGCGCCCAATTGGCTTGGAACTCGTCGAACGGCGCGTCCTGATCGAGGATCGCGGTCACGATGGGATGCACGTCGTAGGCGCGTCGCGCAGACTCCGGTAGCAGCGCATGAATGTCGGTGTCACCGGCCTCGGCCTTACTGCGGTCGAAATGCCCTTGTTGGCAGAACAATCCGACCAAGCGGCGGCCGCGGTCGTAGGCGTCGAGCTCGTCGTCGGCCACGATGTGGCACACCCCGGACTTCTTGTGGTGGGTCTCCGGTCCGCCGAGCGAGGCCATGTCGACGTCCTCGCCGGTGACGCTGCGCACCACGTCCGGCCCGGTGACGAACACCCGGCTTTCCGGTGCCATGACGACGACGTCGGTCAGCGCCGGTCCGTAGGCGGCACCGCCGGCGGCGAAGCCGACCACGACCGAAATCTGTGGAACATAGCCCGACGCGCGAATCATGGCCTCGAAAACTTGACCGACCGCGTGCAGCGCCCGGACCCCTTCAGCTAGCCGGGCACCACCGGAGTGCCAGATGCCCACGATCGGGCTCTGCTCTTCGATGGCCGTGTCGTAGGCATTGACGATGTGTGCGCAGCCCTCGACACCCATGGCGCCGCCCATGACGGTGCCGTCGGTGCAAAAGGCGATCGTGCGTAGGCCGTTCACGGTGCCGGATGCGGCCAGCACTCCTGAGCGGTCGCGCTCATGCAGCAATTCCACGCTGTCGTCGTCAAAGAACGTACACAGCCGCAAGAGCGGATCGCGGGGGTCGAGCGATTCGCCAACCGCCGCGGGGGCCATGATTGTCATCGCAGGTCTCCTGTTCCGGTGATGATCGGGGCTCAGTACCGCCCAAAGGCGATCGCTACGTTGTGGCCGCCAAATCCGAACGAGTTGTTGACCGCATACTGGTAATTGCCAGGTCGCGGTTTACCCGCTACCACGTCCAGGTCGATCTCTGGATCGAGGTTTACCAGGTTCAGTGTCGGCGGGATCACCTGATCCCGCAACGCGAGCACGGTCAGGATCGACTCCACCGCACCTACCGCACCGACCGAGTGGCCGAGGGCGGACTTGGGCGCGTACACCGCCGGTTTGTGGCCGGCCAGTGCCTTGTTGATGGCTACGCCCTCGGCAAGGTCACCGACCTGGGTCCCGGTGGCGTGGGCGTTGACGTGATCGATATCACTGGGGCTGAGATCCGCGAGCTCAATGGCTCGCATCATGGCATGCCCTGCGCGTTCCCCGTTGGGGTCGGGTGCGACCATGTGGAAGCCGTCTGAGGTGATGCTGGCTCCCATGATCCGGGCCAAGATGTTGGCGCCACGAGCTTTGGCGTGCTCCTCGGTCTCGATCAACAGCATGGCCGCGCCCTCGCCGAACACGAAGCCGTCGCGGTCTTTGTCGAAGGGGCGGCAGGCACCTGGCGGGTCGTCGTTGTTGGTGGACATCACGATGCGCATCTGCGCGAATCCGGCGATCGGCACCGCCTCGATCCGTGTTTCCACGCCACCGCAGATGGCGGCGTCGGCCTCACCAAGCACGATCTGCTGCCACGCATGGGCAATGGCCTCCGAAGCGGATGCACACGCCGATATGGGCGTCATCACCCCGGCTCTGGCGTGTCGTTCAAGCCCGACAGCTGCGGCGGCGCCGTTGGGCATGTACTTCTGCACGGTCAGCGGAGAGACCGCCTTCATCCCGCGAGCGCGCATGTCGTCGTAGCTGAAGACCAGTTCCTCGGCCGAGCCCAGACCGGTGCCAATGGACACCATCAATCGGTTGTTGTCGACCTCGGGCGAGCCCGCGTTCTCCCACAGGCGCCGGCTGACAACAGTGGACATCCGTTGCAGGTAGCTCATCCTGCGCAGCTCCACACGCGTCAGCTCGTGGTCGAATTGCTCCAACAGATGCCCACCGATGTGGACCGGCAGGTTGAACTCCTCGACGAAAGGGTCATCGAGTGTCCGAATTCCACTTTGGCCGTCCAGCAACAACTTCCACGTGGTTTCCGCATCAGTCGCCAGTGCGGTGGTCATGGCTATGCCGGTGACGACGACATGCGGGAAAGCTTTCCCCGTAACCAGTTGTGTCATGGCTGTAGCGAACGTTCCTTCCGTGCTCCGTGGTGATCGCAAGCCCGGCAGTGCCGGACGAGGCGGGTCACCACCTTCCTGCTTTAGTACCGCCCGAAAGCGAGTGCCACGTTGTGGCCGCCGAACCCAAACGAGTTGTTAATTGCATAACGGAAATCCGCGTAGCGGGGTTCGCCGGCGACCACGTCGAGGTCGATCTCGGGGTCCGGGGTTTCGTAGTTCAGGGTTGGCGGCACGACGCCGTCGCGCAAGGTCAACACCGTGAGTGCCGATTCGAGTGCGCCGACGGCGCCAATCGAGTGCCCCAGTGCCGACTTCGGCGCGTACACCGCGGCGTGGTCACACCCCGAGACCCGCAGGGCGTTGGCCTCGGCCGCGTCACCGATCGGGGTCGCGGTCCCGTGGGCGTTGACGTGGTCAATGTCCTTGGGCGACAGTCCGGCTAGCTCCAGCGCGCGCGTCATCGCTTGACCGGCTCGAACGCCGTCCGCGGCGGGTGCCACCATGTGGAAGGCATCCGAGGTGATACCCGCACCCATCAGCCGTGCCAACGGCTTTGCGCCCCTGGCTTTGGCGTGCTCTTCGGTCTCGATGATCATGAGCGCCCCGGCCTCGCCGAACACGAAGCCGTCGCGGTCCTTGTCGAACGGGCGCGACGCGCGCTCTGGCTCGTCGTTGCGAGTCGACATTGCCCGCATCATGGAGAACGCCGCGATGGGCAACGCTTCGATAGGTCCCTCGACACCGCCGCACACGGCGATATCGGCGTCGCCCATGACGATCTGACGCCACGCGTGGGCGATCGCCTCCGAGCCGGACGAACAGGCCGACACCGGGGTAATGACTCCGGCGCGGGCACCGAGCTGCAGACCGATCACCGCGGCGGCGCCGTTGGGCATGATCATCTGAACGGCGAGCGGGGACACTTTGCGGGGGCCGCCCTCGTTCATCAGGTCCCAGCTCTCGACGATCCGCTCGGCACCACCGAGGCCGGTACCGACCACGACGGTGAACCGGTCCGGATCCACTTCGGGGCTGCCGGCAGACTCCCATAGCTGTCCACCCAGCAATTTGCCCATCCGCTGGACATACGACATGCGCCGCATGTCCAGTCTGCCCATGTGGATGTCGATTGACTCTTTGAGGTGACCGCCGATCCTTACTGCCAGGTCAAACCTGCTGACGTATTCGTCTTCAAGGACGTGGATGCCGCTCTCGCCAGCCAACAGACCCTTCCACGTGCTCTCGATGTCCGGCGAGATCGACGTCGTCGCTGTGACGGCGGTTACCACAACGCTGGGGTAACCGCCATTAGCTGTGGAAGGCTGCCTCACTTGCTCTCTGCTTCCATCCTCGCCTTGACGTTGGCAGCGGCCTCGGGGTTCTCCGCCTCCAGCTTGGCGCGCAGCGCCTCGGCAGCTTCGGGGTTCTCTTCCTCGAGCTTCTGGATGTAGGCGACGACGTCACCGACGGTACGCAGACCAGCGAGGTCCTCGTCGGGGATCTTGACGCCGTACTTGTCCTCGGTCTGCACCGCGATCTCCACCATCGACAACGAGTCGATGTCGAGGTCGTCGACGAACGACTTCTCCGGGGTAACCTCGGACGGCTCGATACCGGTTACCTCTTCGATGATCTCGGCGATACCGGCGATGATTTCTTCCTGACTGACGGCCACAGCTTGCTTCCCTTCGTAATGTGTTGTGTATAAATCGAACTGACGTACTTTTGTTGGTCCTGGACGAACCGGCGTTACAAGCTGGCCAACTCGTCCAGATCTGCGGGTGACTTAACGGCGCGAGCCGGAATTCCCCGAAGTTCACGTTTGGCGATACCGCTGAGTGCGCCCGCCGGCGGGAACTCCACGATCGCCGTCACGGCGTGCTCACGCAGCGTCGCGTTGCACAGGTCCCAGCGCACCGGTTGGGTGAGCTGACAGACCAGAGCGTCCATCGCGGCGGCCGCGGAAGCCACCGGCTTTCCGTCACTATTGGACAACAGCATCGTGGTGGGCTCGGCGGTCGCGACGCGGGCCGCTGCTGCGGCGTAGCCCTCGAGGGCCGGAGCCATGAACTCGGTGTGGAACGCTCCGGCGACGCCGAGCGCACGCACCCTCGCCTTGGTCGGAGGGTCTTCGGCGAGCTTCTCCAACGCGGTCAGCCGGCCGGCGGCGACAATCTGGCCGGCGGCGTTGCGATTCGCGGGGACCAAGTCGAGCTGGTCGAGGCGCGCCAGCACCTCGGCCTCCTCGCCGCCGAGTACGGCGGACATGCCGGTCGGCTCGGTCGCGCACGCCTTGGCCATCTCGGCACCGCGGGTAGCGGCCAGCGCGACGGCGTCGTCGGCGGCCAGCACACCGGCGATCGCATAGGCAGCGATTTCGCCGACGGAGTGGCCCGCCACGATGGTCTTCTGGTCGAATTCCGGCCCACTGAGCAGGCCGCGCCGGGTCATTTCCTGGTGGGCCAGCAGAGTCGCCGCGACGATCAGTGGTTGGGCGATCGCCGTGTCGGTGATCTCGTCGGTCGACGCGGTGGTGCCCAGTCGGGCAAGATCCAGGCCGCTGGCCTTCGACCACGACGTAATCCGGTCCGCTGCGCCTGGCAACTCCAGCCATGGCGACAGCATTCCCTCGGTCTGAGAACCCTGTCCGGGTGCTAGCAACGCAATCACGTGTCTAAGAGAACACTGTGAAGCCGGTTTTGCGGGGTGTAACAGATTATGAACCTCGTCTTAGGTTTTTGTACACACTCCACAAAACACGTCCGTAAGCTACGTGTTTGAGACCGTCCCGCGACCTGTCATCTAAATCACTATCCTGCGGATGGCGCTACGAGGGGCCTTGCGGAGCCCCTCCGACCGGCGCCCTGACCGGCGGGGCAAGCTGGGACATCGAGGTGTTTCCGGCGATGGAAGCGGGCGGGGGATAGTTCAGTTGGCCCACGGTCGCCGCCACCCGAAGCACGTAGGCATCGCGCGGCTGGGTTGGATCGCGGCCGGTGAAGTCGGTGATCCGCTTGAGCCGGTAGCGCACTGTGTTTGGATGAACGAACAACTTTCTGGCACACGCCTCAATCGCACCGCCACAATCCAGGTAAGCGTCCAGTGTCTCGATGAGCGTTGGTCCGGCATCGGCTAGCGGCTGCATGACATCGGTGTGCAATGCCACGATCGCCGACGCGTCACCCATGAGGGCGCGTTCCGGCAGGAGTTCCCTGGCCAACACCGGCCGCGGCGCCGCGCGCCACCCGGCGACCGCGTTCATCCCCGAGATCGCCTCGCTCGCGCTGTGGTAGGCTGCGGTCAGCATGGGCGCCGTCGGCCCGATGACCACTGGGCCGTCGGCGAACGCATCGAGCAGGTCCTTGAGGAACTTGTCGGTCGGTGACAGTTGGCCGGACACGATTGCCACCAACCAGGTGCCGTGCACGTCGGTAAGCGCCGCGCGGCCGTGGCGAGCCGCGCTATCGCGAACGTCCTGACTGGCTCGCTCGCTGTC
Source organism: Mycobacterium spongiae (assembly GCF_018278905.1). Taxonomy (NCBI): domain Bacteria; kingdom Bacillati; phylum Actinomycetota; class Actinomycetes; order Mycobacteriales; family Mycobacteriaceae; genus Mycobacterium; species Mycobacterium spongiae. Next base: position 3,443,856 of record NZ_CP046600.1, on the reverse strand, counting down.
GGCGTCGCCGTCGCCGTTGGATCCGTTGCGGCCGGGCCCCGGAGTGCCCACCACCACCGTCGCTGGCGCGGTGGTGTCCCAGTTCAGCGCAGCCGCCCGGGACAGCAGCTCGGGGCCGGTGTCGCCGCGCACCACCGCGTCGACCACGCTGGCCTCCATCCGGCTGTCCCACGTGCCGCGCGCCTCGGCCGCGTCGGCGTAGGCCGTCGCAGCGGTAAAAGCCAGGTCGCGGCTGTACTTCAGGATGCCCACTGTCAGGGCGGTCAACTGCTCGTCGGACCGCGCCAGCAGGGGGACAAACTCTTCGAAGAACTCCATCGTGACCCGCACCATGTCCACTGTTTGACGCAGCGCGATTCGTCGCGTCAAGTCCTGGGGCACCAGTTCGAAAGCCTGCGCTGTGTAGCTGACGTCACTGTGCGGGTCGTGCATCCACTCGACGAAATTCACCACCGCCGTCTGCACCACCAGCGCGACGCTAGCGCGTTGGGACGCTTCCAAGTCGGCGAAGAAGGGCAACCGTTCCTGCATGGCGGAGACGGCCTGGGTGGCCAGCCGGCCGGAGTACTGCTTCAACCGCCGCAGCAGTGACTCGGGCACGGTGTCCAGCATTTCGAGCGGCGACTTTGGCCGGGTAAGCGGACCAAGCTGGTTGTCGTTCACCCCTAAAACGTACGCCAGATTTCTGGCAGATTCCGCCAAAGCGGCGTCGGTTTTTCCGAGTGTCGCTCAGGTGTCAGGCGTTGCCGGGATCCGAGGTCTGCTCGGGGGCGGCGAGTACGTCGTCGATCTGATACTGACGGGCGGCCGCCACCGGCACCGACCTCTCGATCGCGCCCTCGCCCGCCAAGGCCTCCAGCACCGCCACTACCTGCGATTCGGCGTCGGTGTTGAAGTAACGCCGCGCGGCGGGTCGGGTATCGGAAAAGCCGAATCCGTCGGTGCCCAGCGTGAGGTAGGTGGCCGGTACCCACTGTCGGATCTGCTCGGGAACCGCGCGCATCCAGTCCGAGACGGCGATCACCGGGCCGGCCACCCCTTCCAGGGCCTTCGTGACGTACGGGACGCCGGCCGGCCGCTCGGGGTGGCGCAGCTTCTGGGTTTCGACGGACACTCCGTCGCGGTTCAGCTCGCCCCAGCTGGTCACCGACCACACGTCGGCGGCAACATCCCAGTCGGCCGCCAACATTTCCGCTGCCGCCAGCGCCGCGGGCATGGACACGCCGGACGCCAGAATCTGGGCACTGTGGGTGCGTTGCTCCGTGGCGGTGTGGTAGCGGTAGATGCCCCGCAGCACGCCTTCGGGATCCAGGTTTGCCGGCTCGGGCGGCTGTACGTACGGCTCGTTGTAGACGGTGATGTAGAAGAAGATGTTCTCCGGGTTCTCGCCGAACATCCGGGCCAGCCCGCTTTCGACGATGTAGGCGATCTCGTAGGCAAACGCGGGATCGTAGGCGACCACGGCCGGGTTGGTGCTGGCTAGCAACAACGAGTGGCCATCGGCGTGCTGGAGGCCTTCGCCGGTCAGCGTGGTGCGGCCGGCCGTGGCCCCGAGCGCGAACCCGCGTGCCATCTGGTCGGCCGCGGCCCAAAAGCTGTCACCGGTGCGCTGGAACCCGAACATCGAATAAAAGATGTAGATCGGGATCATCGGCTCATGGTGGGTCGCATACGACGTGCCGGCGGCGACAAAGGAGCCCACCGACCCGGCCTCGTTGATGCCCTCGTGCAGGATCTGACCAACCGTGCTTTCCTTGTAGGCCAGCATCAGCTGGGCGTCCACGGCCGTGTACAGCTGCCCATCGCGGTTGTAGATCTTCAACGACGGGAACCAGGAGTCCATCCCGAAGGTACGCGCCTCGTCGGGAATGATCGGAACTATCCGCTTCCCAATTTCTTTGTCCCGCAGCAGTTCCTTGAATGTGCGCACCACCGCCATGGTGGTGGCGACCTCCTGGTTTCCCGATCCCTTCTTCAGCGGGGAGTAGATGTCGTGGGCGGGCAGTGTCAGCGCCTTGGACTTGGTTCGACGTTCGGGGACGAAGCCACCCAGCGCGCGCCGCCGGTCGAGCAGGTAGCGAATCTCCGGGGCATCGGCGCCTGGATGGTAATACGGTGGCAGGTAAGGGTTTTCCTCGAGTTGTTCGTCCGAGACGGGAATCCGCTGCGTATCACGAAATTCTTTAAGGTCTTCCAGCGTGAGCTTTTTCATCTGGTGTGTGGCGTTGCGGCCCTCGAAGTGCTTGCCCAGCGCGTAGCCCTTGATGGTCTTGGCCAAGATCACCGTCGGTTGTCCTTTGTGGTTCATCGCGGCGTGGTAAGCCGCGTAAACCTTGCGGTAGTCGTGGCCGCCACGCTTGAGGTTCCAGATTTCCTGGTCACTCATGTGCTCCACCAGCGCCTTCGTGCGTGGATCGCGGCCGAAGAAGTGGTCGCGCACGTACCCGCCGTTGTTGGCCTTGTAGGTCTGGTAGTCCCCGTCGGGGGTGCTGTTCATGAGGTTTACCAGCGCGCCATCGCGGTCGGCGTGCAGCAGGGCGTCCCATTCGCGTCCCCACACGACCTTGATGACGTTCCAGCCGGCGCCGCGGAAGAACGACTCCAGCTCCTGAATGATCTTGCCGTTGCCACGAACGGGGCCGTCGAGGCGCTGCAGGTTGCAGTTGATGACGAAGGTCAGGTTGTCCAGGTCTTCCAGAGCGCCGATGTGTGCCAGCCCGCGACTCTCGGGCTCGTCCATTTCGCCGTCGCCCAAGAAACACCACACGTGCTGGTCGGAGGTGTCTTTGATGCCCCGGTCATGTAGATAGTGGTTGAACCGCGCTTGGTAGATCGCGTTGAGCGGCCCGAGGCCCATCGACACGGTGGGGAATTCCCAGAAGTCGGGCATCAGGCGTGGGTGCGGGTACGACGGCAACCCACCACCCGGATGACTATGTTCCTGGCGGAAGCCATCAAGCTGCTCCGCGCTGAGGCGACCTTCGAGGAAGGCCCGTGCATAGATTCCCGGGGACGCGTGGCCTTGGATGAACACCTGGTCGCCACCGCCGGGATGTGACTTGCCGCGGAAGAAGTGGTTGAAACCGATCTCGTAGAGGGCCGCCGACGAGGCGTAGGTCGAGATATGCCCACCGACGCCCACGCCCGGTCGTTGCGCCCGATGCACCATGATGGCGGCGTTCCATCTGATCCACGCCCGATAGCGACGCTCGACGTCCTCGTCGCCGGGAAACCACGGTTCCGACTCCGTCGGGATGGTGTTCACGTAGTCGGTCGACGTCAAGGCAGGGATGGCCACCCGCTGCTCGCCGGCCCGCTCCAGCAGCCGCAGCATCAGGTAGCGGGCCCGTGACGGCCCCGACCGGTCCAGCAAGGCGTCAAAGGACTCCAGCCACTCCGAAGTCTCCTCGGGATCGATGTCGGGCAGATAGGACGCCACACCTTCACGGATCACCCGAACGCGGTCGGGTTCGCTTGCGTTGCTTGGGGTTTTGGCCAGATCGTGGCGCGCGAACTCGGTGGTCAACGCACTACTCCTCAGTCGGTGGGGCTTCTTCGTGGGCTGCTGCGCACGCAGTTGGTCTCCCTATGGTGCCGCACTGGCATACCCGCCCGACAGCCGCCGTGCGGTCACCATCGCGCGGCAGACCCTACCGCCACGAACTTGGTGTGTCCGGGGCGGTGTGGACCGCGACCCGGTAACGTCACATGTCGTGCTCATCGGATGGTGCGCCGCCTCTCGCAGGTTCGTGGGGAAGTTCCCCAGGCGAGGCGCCCTGGCGCTCGGCTGTATTTCGGTACTGCTGATGGGGTTGATCTACCTGGTGGCGGGGTGCACCAGCGTCACCGACGGCACGGCGACACCCGATACCCTGGTCGCCCCGGCCTACCGGTCCTCGGTGTCCGCATCCGCGTCGGCTTCGTCGGCGACGTCGCGTATCCGGGAGTCGCAGCGGCAACAGTCGCTGACTACCAGGGCGATCAAGGGCTCCTGCGACTCGCTTGCGACGACCAGCACAACCGCAATCGACGAGGTGAACGCCTTTGTCGCGGCGTTCAATGCGGGCCGCAGCACCGGTCCGACCGAAGGCCCCGCCATCTCTGCGCTCAACGACAGCGCCTCGGCCGTCGAGAGCAGCCTGTCCGGGGCGTTGTCGTCGGACATGCGCGACGCGCTGAACGCCTATATTGACGCGGCCCGGGCGGTGGCCAATGCGATCGGCGCCAATGCGCCGATCGCGGAGTTCAATCGGCGCGTTGATCAGCTCAACGACACCAAGACAAAGGCATTGAAACTGTGCCTGGCCGCCTTCTAAGGCGGGCGTGTGAGCGGCATTCTGGGGTTGTGGGACGATAGTGGCCATCGCAACGGTATGCCGGACAGCCTATCGGTGCCGTAAGGAGGTTCGATTGTGGTCGCGGCGGATCGCGCCCCGAACTACGCCCGCAAACTGGGCATCCAGCGAGACCAATTTGTGCAGGAATGGGGCTGGGACGAAGACACCGACGACGCCATCCGCTCAGCCGTCGAGGAAGCCTGCGGGAGTGAGCTGCTCTACGAGGACACCGACGAGGTTATCGACATCGCCCTACTGTGGTGGCGCGACGGCGACGGAGATCTGGTGGATACCTTGATGGACGCGATCGGTCCGCTCGCCGAGGACGGAGTGATCTGGGTGCTGACGCCCAAGACCGGGCGGCCTGGTCACGTGTTGCCGGCGGAGATCGCGGAGGCGGCTCCTACCGCCGGTCTGATGCCCACCTCGTCGGTGAACCTTGGCAATTGGAGTGCCAGCCGATTGGTCCAGCCGAAGTCGCGGGCTTCGAAGCGCTGATGCGCAGCGTCGGAGACGTCGCCCCTGACTTCACGCTGCGCGACCAGAATCAGCAACCGGTGGCGCTGGCTGGCTACCGTGGCGCCAAGAATGTGCTGCTGGTGTTCTTCCCGCTCGCGTTCACCGGGATCTGTCAAGGTGAGCTGGATCAGGTGCGGGACCACTTGCCGGAGTTCGACAACGACGACAGCGCGGTTCTGGCCATTTCAGTGGGTCCACCGCCTACGCACAAGATCTGGGCGACCGAGAGCGGATTCCTGTTTCCGGTGCTGTCGGACTTCTGGCCGCACGGCGCGGTGGCCCAGGCCTACGGCGTGTTCAACGACAAAGCCGGCTACCCCAATCGCGGGACCTTCGTAGTCGACCGGTCGGGAATCATTCAGTTCGCCGAAATGAAGCAGCCCGGTGAAGCCCGCGACCAGCGACTGTGGGCAGATGCGTTGACGGCCCTGCGGGCCTGAGCACGTGTGAACGTTTTGAGTGCTCGGCCTCGGGGCGTGTAGCCTGCGGCGGGCATAGGGCGCGTAGCTCAGTGGTAGAGCTCTGGTTTTACACACCAGCGGTCGGCGGTTCGATCCCGTCCGCGCCCACCGATGTTTGGCTAAGGCCTTTCGGCTAGTGGTCTGGAACCCCTTAGTCGCCGACAGGTCAACGGATGTAGCGCCGATGCATGGCGTCGAGGTTTAGGCGGCGGGTCCGCCGCCACCACCTGCACCGCCGGGGCCACCCATGCCGCCGGGGCTGCCGCCACCGGACATGCCCGGGTCACCGGGGCCGCCACTGCCCGCACCGCCGCCACCGCCGCGCCCGCCGAAACCGCCGATACTGAGATTGCTGGCGCCGCCGTCACCGCCGTTGCCGCCCTTCGCGCCGTTCCCGCCTGCCCCGGTGGTGCTGGCGCCGCCGTCACCACCGTCACCGCCGCGACCGCCTTGACTGAAGCTGCCGGCGTTGTCGCCGGCGGTACCGCCGTTGCCGCCTGCCGCGCCGTTGGCGCCGGTCCCGGTGGTGCTGGCGCCGCCGTCACCGCCGTCCCCGCCGCGACCGCCGCGACTGAAGCTGCCTGCGTTGTCGCCGCCGTTGCCGCCGTCACTGGCGGTGCCGGCGGCCCCGCTCGTCCCGTCGCTGTCGCCGCCGTTACCGCCGTTACCGCCGTCTCCGCCGATACTGTCGCTGGCGGTGTTGTCGCGGCCATCAGCGGCGAGGCCGCCATCGCCGCCGTCGCCGCCGGCGGTTCCGCCGAATCCGCCGTCGCCGCCGTCACCGCCGCTACCGCCGAAACTGCTGCCGGCGTTGGCGCCGGCGGTACCACCGTTGCCGCCCTTCGCGCCGTTGGCGCCGGTCCCGGTGGTGCTGGCGCCGCCGTTGCCGCCGTCCCCGCCGTGACCACCCTCGCTGGAGAAGGCGGCGTTGTCGCCGCCCTTGCCGCCGTCACTGGCGGTGCCGGCGGCCCCGCCTGTCCCGTCGCTGTCGCCGCCGTTGCCGCCGTTGCCGCCGCGACCGCCGCGACTGTCGCCGTTGGTGTTGTCGTCGCGGCCATCAGCGGCGAGGCCGCCGTCGCCGCCGTCGCCGCCGGCGGTGCCGCCGAATCCGCCGTCACCGCCAGAACCGCCGTCACCGCCGATGCTGCTGCGGGCGTTGGCGCCGGCGGTACCGCCGGCGCCGCCCTTCGCGCCGTTGGCGCCGGTCCCGGTGGTGCTGGCGCCGCCGTTGCCGCCGTCCCCGCCGTGACCACCTACGCTGGAGGAGCCGGCGTTGTCGCCGCCGTTGCCGCCGTCACTGGCGGTGCCGGCCACCCCGGCCGTCCCGTCGCTGTCGCCGCCGTTGCCGCCGTTACCGCCGTCTCCGCCGACGCTGGCGCCGCTGGTGTTGTCGTCGCGGCCATGAGCGGCGAGGCCGCCGTCGCCGCCGTGTCCGCCTGCGGTGCCACCGAATCCGCCGTCACCGCCGTCACCACCGCTACCGCCTTCACTGTTGCCGGCGTTGGCGCCGGCGGTGCCGCCGTTGCCGCCCGGCGCGCCGTTGGCGCCGGTCCCGGTGGTGCTGGCGCCGCCGTTACCGCCGTCCCCGCCGCGACCGCCGAAACTGCTGCCGGCGTTGTTGCCGCCGTTGCCGCCGTCACGGGCGGTGCCGGCGGCCCCGCTCGTCCCGTCGCTGTCGCCGCCGTTGCCGCCGTTACCGCCGTCGCCGCCGACACTGTTGCCATTGGTGTTGTCGTCGCGGCCGTCAGCGGCGAGGCCGCCGTTGCCGCCGTGTCCGCCTGCGGTGCCACCGAATCCGCCGTTGCCGCCGTCACCGCCGTCACCGCCGATGCTGCTGCGGGCGTTGGCGCCGGCGGTGCCGCCGTTGCCGCCCGGCGCGCCGTTGGCGCCTGCCCCGATGGTGCTGGCGCCGCCGTCACCGCCGTTACCCCCGTCACCGCCGACACTGCGGTTGCCGGCGTTGTCGCCGCCGCTGCCGCCGTCACGAGCGGCGCCCGCGGCCCCGGCGGCCCCGGTGGTGCTGGCGCCGCCGCCACCACCGTCACCCCCGTCACCGCCGATACTGTCGCCGGCGTTGCCGTCGCGGCCATCAGCGGCGAGGCCACCGTCTCCGCCGTGTCCGCCGGCCCTGGTGATGCTGGCGCCCCCGTCACCGCCGTCACCGCCGCTGCCGCCCCGACTGCTGACGGAGTTCGCGCCGGCGGTGCCGCCGTTGCCGCCCGGCGCGCCATTGCCGCCGGTCCCGGTAGTGCTGGCGCCGCCGTCACCACCGTCACCGCCACGACCGCCGGTACTGAAGCTGCCGGAGTTGTCGCCGCCGTTGCCGCCGTTACCGCCGCGACCGCCGATGCCGCCGTCACCGCTGATGGCACCGCCGTCACCGCCGTTGCCACCGTCGCCGCCGCGACTGGCGAGACTGCTCGATGGGGTGTTGTCTGGGCCGGGGGCGCCCGCGCCGCCGGCGCCGCCGGCCCCACCGTCGCCGAAAAGTCCGCCGTTGCCGCCGTTGCCGCCGTCACCGCCGATGGTGCCGGTGACAAGGCTATCGGCACCGTTGCCGCCGTTGCCGCCGTTACCCCCGGAGGTGGGAGTTTGTCCAGCTAGCCCGTCGGCGCCGACAACAGCGCTGCCCTTGCCGGCAGCGCCGCCAGGCCCGGGGACTCCGCCGTGGCCGCCGTCGCCGCCGCGACCCGCATTGATGGTGATGTCGCCGTCGGCGCCGTTGCCGCCGTTGCCGCCGACGCCACCGGAACCACCGGCACCGCCGGCGCCGAACAACCACCCACCGTTGCCGCCGGCCCCACCGACCCCACCTGCCCTGCCGTCAGTGCCAGCTGCCCCGGGGGTGGCGCCGTGATCGCCGGCGGCGCCGGTCGCGCCGGCCCCGCCAGGCCCACCGTCACCGATCAGCCCGATGGCAGTGCCGCCGGTGCCGCCGGTGCCCGCAAGCACACCCACACCGCCGATGCCGCCGGCGCCGCCATTGCCGTACACCAACCCGCCGCTACCACCGACCCCACCGCCCCCGCCGATGGAGACACCACCGGCCCCGCCGACTCCACCGCCCCCGCCATGGCCGAACAACCCCACCGCCGCGCCGCCGGCCCCACCGACACCGCCCGCGCCGCCGGTGCCCACGCCCCCGAGCCCGCCGACGCCGCCGTTGCCTAGCAGCCACCCGCCAGCCCCACCGGCACCGCCGGCCAGGCCGGTGACGCCGGAACCGCCGGCCCCGCCACGACCGCCGTTGCCGATCAACCCCGCAGCCCCGCCAGCCCCGCCGGCCTGCCCGGGTGCCCCGGATCCGCCACTGCCGCCGTTACCGAACAAGATCCCGCCGGCCCCGCCGTTGGCTCCGGTTCCGGGCGCCCCATCGGCGCCGTTGCCGATCAGCGGGCGCCCCACTAAGGCCTCGGTCGGCCCGTTGATCAGGGAGAGCACCGCCTGCAAGGGTGAGACACTGGCGGCTTCGGCGCCGGAATAGCGGGCCGCAGCCGAACTCAAACGCTGCACGAACTGTTCGTGGAACCCCGCGATCTGGACGGTGAGCTCCTGGTAGGCCTGGCCGTGGCCGGAAAACAGCGCTGCGATGCCCGCCGACACCTCGTCCTCGGCGGCGGCCACGATCGCCGTTGTCTGGGCCGCCGCGGCCGCATTGGCCGTGCTCAGCGTCAGGCCAAGCCCCGTCAAGTCCGCCGCCGCTGCCCCCATTACTTCGGGCATCGCAATCACGAACGACACGGCACACCTCCCATACCCACGTGCCGGCGTCCCAGCGAGCCCCGGGCGCACGACGCCGTCAGAGCAGACCATACATCAGGTTTTGACTGCATGGTCGATTTCGGGCGGATACGATCACCCGGACCGAAAACGCTGGGCTACAGGCTGATCGATTCGTCGGTGGGACAACTGCACCGATAGTTATCGGGCACCGAGGCGTTGTTGACCGCTGGCGCCATTGGTGTACTCGATGTGTTCTTCGATGCCACGAGCAATCCACCCCGGCGGCATTCTGGATCCTGCGCGCCGTCGATCCGGCTACGGATGAACGTGGCTGTCGACATCGGGCCGTTGGCCGCCCTCGGTACGCTTGATTTGGCAATTATTCTACGTATGCGTCAAATTCGTAGCAGAATGGACTCCGAGGGATTGCAGGGTAGCTCTGCGAGAGAGGCGGTGGCGCCGGCGGGGCCGGAGGAGCCGGGGGGCTCCTTACCGGCCTGGTCGGCGGCAGCGCCGGTCAGGGCGGCACTTGTTGATCGGCCAAACGGAATCAACGGCCCGCAAGGTCGGTGTTGGACTCGTATGGCAAGGTCGTGGGCGTGCACGAGCGATCGGGATTAGCGATCGGGATTGACGTGAGACTTGCCGATGGGCCAGCCGCATGAGGCCGTTTCGCATCAACGTCAGCGACGACGTCCTCGAAGACTTGCGGGCGCGGTTGACCCGTACCCGATGGCCGGAGGCCGAGTGCGTGGACGACTGGAGCCAGGGCATCCCGCTGGCCTATACCCGCGACCTGGCTGCGTACTGGGCCAACGACTACGACTGGCGATCGCGCGAGGCCGCGCTGAACCGATTCGACCAGTTCGTCACCGAAATCGATGGGCTGGACGTGCATTTCATCCACCAGCGGTCGCGACACGATGATGCGTTCCCACTGCTGATCACCCACGGCTGGCCGGGTTCGGTCGTGGAGTTTCATAAGGTGATCGAGCCACTGACCAACCCCACGGCCCATGGTGGACGCGCGCAAGACGCCTTTCATGTCGTCTGCCCGTCCCTTCCCGGATATGGATTCTCCGGCAAGCCCACCCATACGGGCTGGGGGGTAGAAAAGATCGCGCAGGCCTGGGAGACACTCATCGCGGACCTGGGCTATGAGCGCTACGGCGCCCAGGGCGGCGATTGGGGTGCGGCGATCACCACCCAGATCGGTCGCAACGGGGGACGGTGCGCGGCAATCCACCTCAATATGCCCATCGCCTGGCCCACGCCCGACGACCCCACAGAGGAAGAGCAGCAAGCCCTCCAGGACGCGGTCCACCACCGCGAGTGGGGCACCGGCTACTCAAAGCAACAGTCCACCCGTCCGCAGACACTGGGTTATGGCCTGGCCGATTCGCCGGTCGGACAACTGGCCTGGATCGTCGAGAAGTTCTGGGCGTGGATGGACTGCAACGGGAACCCCGAAAATGTACTCAGCCGCGACGAGCTGCTCGATAACGTCATGATGTATTGGGTGACCGGCACCGCCGCGTCCTCGGCCCGGTTGTACTGGGAAAGCATGAAGTCCTTCAAGCCGACCGGCCGTGTCGAATTGCCAACTGGCGTGGCGTCATTCCCCAAGGAGATCTTTCGGGCCTCCCGGCGGTGGTGCGAACCGAGCTACAACATCACCCACTGGACGACGATGCCGCGCGGCGGGCATTTCGCGGCATTCGAACAGCCGGAACTGTTCGTCGAAGACGTCCGGACGTTCTTTGCCGCCGTGCGCTGATGTCCTAGACGATCCGCCAGCCCCGTCGCGCGCGAAAACGCATGTCCCAGAGGTAGAGCTGATTCACCACGATCCAGGTCCGGCGGGGAATCAGCCGGTCGGCCAGCCGCAGCGCGGCCAGCAACCACTCGAAACGCCGCTGCTGAGCCTGTGACCAATCCAGCGCCATCATCGCCCGGAACTGCGGGGCCAAGAACCCGGTCGTCGCAAACAGATTGAACGGTCCAGCCAGCGCCCGCAACGGCCAGGGTAAGAAGGCCATCGAGGCTACTCCGCGCAGATGCTCACGCACCGGTGGGTCGATCTGCAGCTCGTCCAGCGAGCGTTTCCAGTAGTCGTCGAACGCGACCCGGTCCGGTGGCCACATGCGGTCTGGCACCTGCAATGTGGTTCCCAGCCGTTTCGCGTCGCGGTAGACCGTATCGGCGGTGTCGTCATCGAGCGGACCATGGAGGAATTCGTGCTGTTCAACGAAGTACCGGTACAAACACGCGGCCACCCACAACTGCAATGTGGGATCGAATGCGTTGTAGGGCACCGGGCTTGACGAGGTTGATTGCACCTGCCGGTGTACGCCGTCGATCGCGTTGCGCATCAGGTCGCGGTCGGCCTCGGTCCCGATGGTCGCAACGGCCAGGTAGGTGCCGGTGGTACGAGCCCGCTTGAACGGATGCTTGTAGACGTTGCCGCTATCCACCGGACTTTCCAGCACGCCATAGCCGACACCCGGCAGCGACAGCTGCATGATGACGTTCGCGGCCGGCAGCAACAGCCCTGCCGGGTTCACCAGGTCAGCGACCCGGGTTGCCGAGCGCTTCATCGCAGGCCTTGCCCCATGGGAACCCCATAGGAAGTAGTACACCACGTGTGCGCCGCCGCGGACCCCGCTGGAACTCTAAACAACTGTTCGATATAGTGAAACGTATGTTCAATCTGGCTGTCATGACTGGATCGGATCATGAAGACTCGGATTCGTGACGCGGCAATAGCGCTCTTCGCCGACAACGGGTTCAAGGGGACGAACATGCGCGCGATCGCTGCCAAGGCCGGTGTCTCGGCGGCCTCTGTGGTGCACCACTACGGATCGAAGGATGCCTTGGTGGTCGAGTGCGACCGTCACGTGGCGGAGATCATCCGTGAGCGCAAGCGCTCCGGCATGCGCTCAGGTCCGGGTTTTGATCCGGTTGCCGCGCTGCGCGAGGCCCGCGAGGGGCCGCCGGTGCTGCGTTATCTGGCCGTGCGGTTGGCCGACCGGTCGCCACAGGTGGCGGCACTCGTGGACGACATGGTCGCCGACGCGGCGGCGTACCTGGCCGACGGTGTCGAGTCGGGGATGATGCGGCCGACCAACTACCCGTACACGCGGGCCGTGGTGCTGACCATCTGGTCGCTGGGCGCCTTGGTGCTCCACGAACACCTCGAGCGACTGATCGGGGTCGACATCGTCAACACCCCGGAGAGCCCTACCGCGGGGTCTGCCTACGTAGGGCCGGTGCTGGAGATATTGACCGACGGGATCGTCGACCCCGACGTCGCCGCACGGATGAAGGCAGCCTTCGTCGACGAACCAACACTGACGACCGACGGGAAAGAGTGATCAACCATGACTGAGCTAGTGATTCGAACCGACGGCCTGGTCAAGAACTACGGAGACGTCCGCGCCCTCGACGGACTCGACCTTGCCGTCGAACAGGGCGAGATCTTCGGATTCCTAGGCCCCAACGGTGCGGGTAAGTCCACCACGATCCGAATCTTGCTCGATCTGTTGCGCCCGACGACAGGACGAGTCGAAGTCCTGGGGATCGCACCGGTCGACGGCGGCGCCGCGCTGCGTGGCCGCATCGGTTATCTGCCTGGTGAACTCGCCCTGCAGGGTCGGCGAACCGCGGGCGAGCTGCTGCACCATCTTGCCGCCTTGCGCGGGGGAGCGGGTGCCGAGCGGATCGCGCCGCTAGCCGAACGGTTCGCGCTTGCCCTCGACCGGCCGGTCCGCGCCCTATCCAAGGGCAACAAGCAAAAGGTCGGGGTCGTGCAGGCGTTCATGCACGAACCAGAGCTGCTGGTACTCGACGAGCCGACCAGTGGTCTGGATCCGCTCCTGCAGCGCGAGTTCCTCGATCTCGTGCTCGAGGCGCGCGAGGGCGGCGCATCGGTACTCATGTCCTCGCACATCTTGAGTGAGGTCGAGGACATCGCGGACCGGGTCGGCATCATCAGCGCGGGCCGCATGGTTGACGTCGACAACGTCGATACCTTGCGTCATCACGCCGGCCAGACGGTGGAACTGAGATTCGCCGATCGGATCGACGTCGCCGACTTCGGCGATCTGCCCGGCGTGCAGGACGCCGTCGTCAACGGCACGACACTGACGTGCGTGCTCCACGGCGAACCGGATTCATTGCTGAAACGGGCTGCCGCGCACCACGTCGTGGGTTGGAGCGCGCAGTTCCGCGAGCTGGACGAACTGTTCTTGTATTTCTACCAATTGCCCACCACCACTGCTACCAACGAGGAGGTACCCGCACATGGCCACTGAGACGACACCCGTGCTCACCGGGGTGCTGCGGGAGCAGCGTCGCCAGGTCGTTCTGTGGTGTGTGGCGCTGGCCGTGTTGAGCGCCATGTACATCAGCTTCTACCCGTCGATGAGCGGCAGCGGTGTCGACGCCCTCATCGAGAACATGCCCGAGCAATTGACCACCGCGCTGGGCTACGACCGGCTCGGGACGGCCGCGGGCTGGTTGACCTCGACGGTCTACGGCCTGGTCGGACCGGTACTACTACTGGTCTTTGCGATCGCCGCCGGGAGCCGGCTCATCGCCGGCGCCGAAGAGAGCGGCGTTCTCGAGTTGGAAGCTACCTCTGCGGTGACGCGCCGCGAGATCTTCGTGCAGCGGCTGCTCGCGCTGTGGCTGACGACGTTGCTGCTGGTCGTCGTGATCATGCTGGTCAGCTATGGTCTCGTGCTCGCGCTGGCCATGAATGTCAGCCTCGGCAATATCGTCGCCGCGTCAATAGGACTGTTCTTGCTGGTGACTGGCATGGGAACGGTCGCGTTGGCCGTGGGCGCGGTCACCGGGCGCCGAGCGGTCGCGCTCGGTGTCGCCGCGGCGCTGGCGGTGCTGGCCTACGTCTTCGACGCTCTCGGTCCCGTGGTCGGGGCCGGTTGGATGACGGCAATCTCACCGTTCTCGTGGTACCTGGACAGCGAACCCCTGGCCAACGGGTTCGACCTGCCCGGCCTGGTGCTGCTTGCGCTGATCCCGATCGTGTCTACGGCCATTGGGCTGCGACGGTTCGAGCGCCGCGACCTCATGGTCTAGCTATGGTCTAGCTCCACCTACGCCGCAGCGTGGCGACCCGGGGCAGGGCAAATGATCGACAGCAGTGCGGGTTTCGCGATCCGCCGCGCGCGCCGCCCGACGTGCCGATATCCTGCGGTTCTGACCCTTTTTGCCGTGGAAGGGAACGTCGCCCATGTCGTATGTGACCGTAGTGCCCGAAGCGCTGATGGTAGCTACGGCGGACTTGGCGAACCTGGGTTCGACGATCGGCGCGGCCAACGCGGCAGCGGCGGCCCACACCACCGGGGTGCTGGCCGCGGGTGCCGACGAGGTGTCGGCCGCAATCGCTACGGTGTTTTCCCAGCATGGCCAGGCATACCAGGCGCTGAGCGGGCAGGCGGCGGCCTTTCATGAGCAGTTCGTACAGAGTTTGAGCTCAGGCGCGGGCCTGTATGCCAGCGCCGAAGCCGCCAGTGTGTCGCCGTTGCAGTTTGTGCTCAACGTGATCAATGCGCCCACCGAGGCCTTAGTGGGGCGTCCGCTCATCGGTAACGGCGCAAACGGGGCGCCAGGCACCGGGCAGAACGGCGAGGCCGGTGGGATCTTGATCGGCAACGGTGGCTCCGGGGGCTCGGGGGCGGCCGGGATGCCGGGTGGCAACGGCGGGTCTGCGGGATTGATCGGCAACGGCGGGGCGGGCGGGGCCGGCGGGGACAACGGCCTCGGCCCAGGGGGCGCAGGCGGGATCGGCGGCAACGGCGGCTTGCTGTTCGGCGGCGGGGGAGGCGGCGGTCAAGGTGGCGGGTCGCTGGTCGAGATTGGCGGTAGTGGTGGCGCTGGGGGTAACGGTGGAGTGCTGTTCGGCAACGGCGGGGCCGGCGGCGCTGGCGGCGGGGCTGGCTTGGACGGTGCGGGAAGCGGCGGAGTCGGTGGTAATAGCGCGGTCTTCTTCGGAAACGGCGGGGTCGGCGGTCAAGGCGGGGGCGCCGGTGGCGACGGTGGGGGTAACGGTGGGGCCGGCGGCAGCTCCGGCTTGCTGTTGGGCAGCGGCGGGGCGGGTGGTCAAGGCGGTGCTGCCGGTGGTGATGGTGGGGGTGAGGGCGGGGCCGGCGGCAGCGCCAGCGTGCTGTTCGGTAGCGGCGCGCCCGGCGGTAGTGGTGGGGCGGCCGGCGGCAATGTTGGGGGCAACGGGGGGGCCGGCGGCAACGGCGGATTGCTATTCGGTGGCGGTGGCGGCGGTGGTCAAGGCGGTGGGGCCGGCGCCGACGCCGGCGGCAGCGGTGGGGCCGGTGGCAGCGGCGGCCCCCTGTTGGGCAACGGCGGGGCCGGTGGTCAAGGCGGCGGGGCCGGCGCCGATAGCGGGGGTAACGGTGGCGCCGGCGGCAGCGGCGGGGCGCTGTTCGGCAACGGTGGGTCCGGCGGCCAAGGTGGACAAGCGTCGTCCAACATCGGTGGCAACGGCGGGGCTGGCGGCATCGCTGGGTGGATCGGTACCGGCGGCAATGGCGGCTCCGGTGGGAACGCCTCCGGGGGTACCGGCGGCAACGGCGGCAGCGGCGGCAACACGGTGCTGATCGGTAGCGGGGGGAACGGCGGCAATGCCGGTCACGGGGCCACCGCGGGCTCGCCGGGCGCCGGCGGCACACCGGGAGCGCTGTTGGGCCAGCCGGGTAGGAACGGATTGCCGTAGCCGGCTGTGGACAGACCGCGCGCCACTTCGTCGCGGTTCTTGCCTCATGGGAGCGTGCCGGCGACGTGTGAGACGCTGCCGGGGTGTTTGCAGGGTTGTTGTGCCCGACTTGGCGGACCCGGAGCATCGGCGTGGTGACCGGCTACGTGGCCGACGTCGCACTGAGCGATCCGCAACGCGGGCATCCCGTGGCGTTGTTCGGCCGGGCAGCAGCGAAGGTCGAGCAGGTCACCTACCGCGACACTAGGGTCGCCGGTGCTGTGCACGTGGGCCTGCTCGTCGGTGCTGTGGGCCTCTTGGGTGCCGGCCTGGCGGGCCGTGGCCGATGCCGACCCTGGTCCATCGCCGCCACCGCGACCGCCAGCTGGATATCGCTGGGCGGAAACTCTCTGGCGCGCACCGGCTTACAGATGGCCGCGTTGCTGGAGAACGACGATGTCGACGCGGCGCGACGGCTGTTGCCGTCGCTGTGTGGGCGTGACCCGGCCAGGCTGGACGGGCCGGGCCTTGCCTGTGCCGCGCTGGAATCGGTGGCCGAGAACACCTCCGATGCCGCGGTGGCGCCGCTGTTGTGGGCCACAGCGGGCGGCGCGCCCGCTGTGCTGGTGTACCGCGCGATCAACACTCTGGACTCGATGATCGGTCACCGCTCGCCGCGCTATCTTCGATTCGGTTGGGCCGCAGCACGATTGGATGACCTCGCGAACTATGTCGGCGCGCGCGCGACAGCCGCACTGGTAGTGCTGTGTGCACCGGTCGTCGGCGGATCCTCGCGTGGCGCCGTGCGAGCCTGGCGTCGTGACGCCGCCCGCCATCCCAGCCCCAACGCCGGTGTCGTCGAGGCGGCCTTTGCCGGTGTCCTCGGTGTGCGGCTCGGCGGCCCGATCCACTACCACTACGAGCTGCAGATCCGGCCCACACTGGGTGACGGTGGGCAACCGACGGTGGTCGACCTGCGTCGTGCGGTGGTGCTGTCGCGGGTGGTGCAGGCAGCGGCAGCGGCGCTCTGCGGGATGTTCGGCTACCGCCGCTGACCGTAGCGGTCAGCAAGCTTTTCCTCCACGGTCATTGGCGCTTCGGCCGGCCGCGCCGGTTGCTTCTCGTCACGACGTGCCCGGATCTCGGAGTAGGCAAAGTAGCTCAGCCCAATCGGCGCCAGGATCCCGAACAAGATCCACTGAATACCGTAGGAAAGAAACGGCCCCGCATCCAGATGCGGAACACCGACCACGCCCAACCCGCCAGGCTGGTTCTCGACCAGTTGCAGGTACGACCCGGCCAGCGGCACCCCCGCCAACGAGGCGATTTGGGGGATGTGGATCGAATACACCTGGTCGAATCCGTCTCTGGAGAACGGGTCCTTGTCCGGCACCATCGGCTCGGAGTCGCGCAGCCGCGCGGTGATGGTCACCGTCTGCGCCGGCGCTCGGGGGATGGGCGGCACGTGCGAGCCGGGCTCGGGCCGCACGTATCCCCGGTCGACCAGGACGGTCGGTCCGCCGTCCACGACGAACGGGGTGAGTACCTCGAACATCGGGCTGCCCTCGACCACCCGAAGCCGGGCCAGCACCTGCACATCCGGCAGATACTGCCCGGTTGCCGTCACGCGGCGCCATTGCGCACTCGAAGCCGACGAATCCTGTTGCGGCAGCAAGGTGCGCAACGGTACCGGCGGGGTATTGAGGGAGTCCTCGATTTGCTGATTCGCTCGCGACGTTTGGGTGTTCTTTCCCAACTGCCACGGTGCGAGCACCATGAAGCACAAGTACGTGAACGCGATCACCACAAGTGCCAGTACTAGCCATCCCGGCCGCAGCAGGAACGCAAGCCGTGGCAGGAAGCGGCGCATCACCCGGATCCGATCCGCGCGAGTCGCTCGTCGACCCAGTCGTGCAGACCTGGCAACGCGGCCTCGATGACGGCAAAAACCTCCTCGAAGTCGGCGTGGCCACCGTAGTAGGGGTCGGCGACGTCCGGGGCAATGGCACCTGAGCGGGGGTCGAACGAACGCAGCATCCGTATCCGCTCCTCGTCGACTCCGAGTTGGCGCAAGAGCTGAACGTGGTTGCGCCCCAACGCCACCACCAGGTCCGCCGTCAGGTGTGTGGTGCCAACCTGCGCGGCCCGATGGGCACTCGGGTAGCCGTGAGACTGCAGCACCCGGCTTGCCCGCTTGTCGGCGCGATCGCCGACATGCCAGTTGCCGGTGCCCGCGCTGGTCACGTGCACCGCGTCGCCCAGGCCGCGCTGGCGAAGCTGCTGGGCGAACATCTTCTCGGCCATCGGCGAACGGCAGATGTTGCCGGTGCACACGAAAGTGACATGCAGTGCTTTCTCACCGTCGTGACGTTTCGTACGGGCCAGCGGATCAGACATCCAGCGCCTCCCGCAGCTCGGCGATTGTCGCGGCGTGCCGCACGGTCGTGCCGGCGACGCCGTCGGGGAAGTCGGTGTGTCCATAGCCCCAGCCCACGACGACGGTGTCGATGCCGTGCGCGGCGGCCCCGTCCACGTCATGGCTGCGGTCACCGACCATGAGCATGCGCTCGGGTAGCGGATGTAGCTGTGCGAGCGCGTGCGCCAACACCTCGGTCTTGCTGCGCCGAGAGCCGTCGGGACTCGCTCCGGCGATGACCTCGAATTGCTGTTCGAGTCCGAAATGGGCGAGGATTCGCCGCGCCGTCGGTTCCAGCTTCGACGTGGCAACAGCCAGCCGGACACCGGCAGCTCGCAGATCGTGCACCAGCGCCTCGATCCCGTCGAAGAGGCTGTTCATCGCCCAGCCCCGGGCGGCGTACTCGGCCCGGAATACCGCGATTGCCTCCTCGGTGCGTTCCCCGAGGCCCATAGCCGCCAAGGTGTCGTCCATCGGTGGGCCGACGATGTGGGCGGCGAGGTCGCCCTCCGGTACCACCGCATCG
Organism: Mycobacterium spongiae; assembly: GCF_018278905.1. Classification (NCBI taxonomy): domain Bacteria; kingdom Bacillati; phylum Actinomycetota; class Actinomycetes; order Mycobacteriales; family Mycobacteriaceae; genus Mycobacterium; species Mycobacterium spongiae. Next base: position 3,425,144 of record NZ_CP046600.1, on the reverse strand, counting down.
ATGCGCTGCAGCGCATGCCGGAAGCTGGCCACGATGCCGTGGGCCGAGTCGGTGAGGGTGCCATCGAGGTCGAAGATCACCAGTTGCGGAGCGGCCTCAGGCGCGGCGTACTGGGTCCGGCTCCCGCTGGTCTCGGTCACAGTGCCCACGCTGCCCACGATGCCATTGTCGTTGACGCGGTGGTGGTACGAACACCGAGGCATGGGTGCGACCGAATGGCCGCGCTCGATTGCTGCGGATTTCGGGGGATGTGCGGCTGAGACGCAGTATTTTCTTCATCACCAAGGTCGACATGGCGTGATGCCAACGCCGCGGGATATCCGGCCGTCAGAGAGGGGCTCACCGCTGATGTATCTCAGCACGCAGCCGCAGCTGATGGCGGCCGCTGCCGCGGACGTGGCGGGCATCGGTGCGGTGGTCAGTGAAGCCAGCGCTGCTGCGGCCGCCCCGACGACAGCGGTTGTCGCGGCTGCCGCCGATGAGGTGTCGGCGGCGATTGCGGAGTTTGCCAGCGCCTTCGGCCGCGAGTACCAAATGGTGTTCGGGCAGGTGGCGGCATTCCATCGTGAATTCGCCCAGGCATTGACGGCCGCGGCGCACGCCTACTCGACAGCCGAGATCGCCAACACGGTCGCAGTGTCGAGTGCGTCGACGGAGGCGATGCTGCTCGCGCCGGAGAAGGTCGCCCTGATGATGGGCGGTACAGGAAACCCGCTGCCGTCTCAATTCTACGTCGACACCCTCAACTCGCTGTTCATCCAACCCATTGCGCCTGGTGCGATTCCGGAAGCCCTGTACACACCGGCTGAGTTGTACCCCGTCACCGGCGTCAGGAACCTGCCGTTCGAGTCCTCGGTGTCCGAAGGCGTCGACATTCTCAACAACGCGATCATGCGGGAAGTCGCTGCCGGAAATCAGGTCACGGTGTTCGGCAACTCGCAAAGTGCGGTAATCGCCTCGTTGGCAATGAGCGAACTTGCCAACATGGGCTCTTCCGCTCCGAGCACGACAGACCTCCACTTCGCGCTGATCGCCAACCTGATGAATCCCAACGGAGGCTTATTTCAGCGGTTCGCCGGTCTGACATTCCCGGCTTTGGGTCTGGATTTCTACGGGTCCACCCCAGACAATCTGTACCCGACGACGATCTATACGCGCGAATACGATGGTTTCGCCAGCTTCCCCCAGTACCCGCTGAATTTCGTTTCCGTCCTCAATGCCCTCGCAGGTATCGGTTTCGTGCACTTCGGATATGACACGCTCACGCCCGATCAAATCGATTCCGCTGTCACCCTCCCGACGGAGGGGCCGACGATGACCACATACAAGATGATTCGGACCGAGGACTTACCGCTGCTGGAGCCGGTTCGCGCGATCCCCGTTGTGGGAGAACCGCTGGCTAGCCTGGTGCAACCCAACCTGAAAGTCATCGTCAACTTGGGTTACGGCGACCCAGCCTATGGCTACTCGACGGGTCCGGCGAATGTGCCCACGCCGTTTGGACTGTTTCCGCCGGTCAGCCTGCACACCGTCATCGAGGCTTTGACGGCGGGCACGCACGAGGGCATCGCGGATTTCGCGGCTGATCTCCACGCGATGTCCACCACGCCGATCTCCCCGCCGTCGTTGGTGGGGCCGCCGATGGCACCACCCACGGCGATGGTCCTTCCGACGCCCATTGAAGTGGCGAATGCGGCCACTTCAATCATCTCGACGGACTACGCGCTCCTGCTTCCGGCAGCCGACATCGCTATGTCCGTCTTTGTCAGTCTGCCCGCATATGACGCCACCTTGATCGTGCGTGGGCTCGAGGAAGGCAGCCTCCTCAACGCCATCGGCTATCCGATCACGGCAAACGTGGCCTTGCTACCGCTGGCCGGAGGACTGGGTGCGGTCACCGTCGTTCGAGCGTTGGCGTCGAATATCAGCGACATCCAGGGTCTCTTCTCCTGACACCCACGGGTGATCTCGGCACGTCCCGGGCAGGATGCCGGGCTCATGCGCTGGCGCACTAGTCTTTGACGCTGTGGCGAGTCTGGACACGAGCCCGCTTGCGGGGGCGCGTTATCACGGTGATCAGGCCGCCGCCCCGGGCATGCTCGATTTCGCCGTCAACGTCCGTCACGGTCAACCGCCGGCCTGGCTGGTGCAGCGGTTGGCCGACCGGCTTCCTGACCTGGCCCGCTATCCAAGTCGCACCGATGTGCAACGAGCCCAAGAGGCGGCAGCCCACCGGCACGGCCGCGGCTGCGATGAGGTGGTGCCGCTGGCCGGCGCCGCCGAAGGCTTTGCGTTGCTACCCAACCTCCGCCCGGCGCGGGCGGCGATTATCGCGCCGTCGTTCACCGAACCCGCCGCCACGCTCAGCGCGGCCGGAATCCCGGTGCACCACGTAGTGCTAGAGCCGCCGTTCAATCTGGACGGCGCGCACGTACCCGACGACGTCGACCTCGTCGTGGTGGGCAATCCCACCAACCCCACCTCGGTGTTGCATCCCCGCGAACAGGTGCTTGCGCTGCGCCGCCCGGGGCGGATCCTGGTCGTCGACGAGGCGTTCGCCGACTCGATCCCCGGCGAGCCGGGGTCGCTGGCTGGTGACCCACTGCCCGACGTGCTGGTGCTGCGCAGCCTGACCAAAACCTGGTCACTGGCTGGATTGCGGGTCGGCTACGCCATTGGCGCGCCCGATCTGCTGGCCCGGTTGACCGCACAGCGGGCGCACTGGCCGATGGGTATCCTGCAGCTGACGGCGATCGAGGCCTGTTGCACGGCGCATTCCGTGGCCGACGCCGCTGCCGACGCGGCACGGTTGGCCGCTATGCGTGCGGAGTTGGTGGCCGGTCTGGCGTCGATTGGTGCCGTCGTGATCGATGGGCAGGCCCCGTTTGTCTTGTTCCGCATGCCGGACGCTGAGGTGATCCGGAATCGGTTGCATGACAAGGGCATCGCGATCCGCCGCGGTGACACGTTTGTCGGCCTGGACGAGCGGTACTTGCGGGTGGCGGTGCGCCCGGAGTGGCCGTTGTTGGTCGCAGAAATCGCCGGCGCGATGACCCACCCGAAGAACCGGAGGTGTTGATGGGCGTGCGGTTGGCCGAGGTGATCGGCGTGCTGGACGAGGCATACCCGCCGGGGCTGGCCCAGTCGTGGGATTCGGTCGGGTTGGTGTGCGGTGATCCCGCCGACGTCGTGGACTCGGTGACGGTCGCGATCGACGCAACCCCGGCGGTCGTTGACGAAGTTCCGGAAGCAAGTCTGTTGCTCGCCCATCATCCCTTGCTGTTGCGCGGGGTCGACACGGTTGCTGCCAGCACGCCCAAGGGTGCCCTCGTGCACGGTCTGATCCGTACGGGGCGTTCCTTGTTTACCGCGCACACCAATGCTGACTCGGCGACACCGGGGGTGTCTGACGCATTGGCAGGCGCCCTAGGCCTGACGGTGGAAGCTGTGCTCGACCCACATGCTGGGGTGACTGTGCTCGACAAATGGGTGATCTATGTGCCGCGCGAGAACTCGGAAGCAGTGCAGGCAGCGGTTTTTGCGGCCGGAGCCGGACACATCGGTGACTATTCGCACTGCAGCTGGAGTGTCGCCGGTACCGGACAGTTCCTGCCCCAGGACGGGGCGTCACCGGCGATCGGCAGCGTCGGTACCGTCGAGCGGGTGGCCGAAGACCGGGTCGAGGTGGTCGCGCCCGTGCGAGCCCGTACGGCGGTGTTGGCCGCGATGCGCTCCGCTCATCCTTACGAGGAGCCCGCCTTCGACATCTTCGCGCTGGTGCCGCCGCCGGCGGGCACCGGATTGGGCCGAATAGGTCGGCTGCCTCGACCCGAACCGCTGAGCGCTTTTGTCGCCCGCGTGCGCGCCGCGTTGCCGGAAACGTCCGCAGGGGTGCGCGCGGCGGGGGATCCGGACTTGCCGGTGTCGCGGGTGGCGGTCTGTGGCGGTTCCGGGGACTCGCTGCTGGGCACCGTGGCCGCGGCTGATGTGCAGGCATATCTGACTGCCGATCTGCGCCACCATCCGGCCGACGAGCATCGTCGGGCTTCGGAGGTGGCCCTGATTGATGTCGCGCATTGGGCTAGCGAGTTCCCGTGGTGCGGCCAGGCCGCCGAGGTGCTGCGGTCTCGCTTCCGAGGGTCGCTGCCGGTGCGGGTGGCTACGGTTCGCACCGACCCGTGGAACCTGGAATCGGGTCCTGAGCATCGGACGGGAGAGATCAGTCATGAAGGCTGACGTGGAAGCTCAACAGGCGCTTCTGGAATTGTCGACGTTGGATGCCGAGCTCTCCCGGATCGCGCATCGGGCCACGCACCTGCCGCAGCGCGAAACCTATGAACGCGCCCAGACTGAGCACAACGCCGCTAGTGACCGGGTTTCCGCGCTCCGAATCGCGTTGGAGGACCTCGATGGTCAGGTGTCGCGCTTCGAATCGGAGATCGATGCGGTCCGAAAGCGCGAAGACCGCGACCGGTCACTGCTTTCATCGGGAGCCACGGACGTGAAGCAGTTGTCGGATTTGCAACACGAACTGGAGACGTTGCAACGTCGGCAGGTCAGTCTGGAAGATTCCCTGCTCGAGGTGATGGAGCGCCGCGAGGAACTGCAGGCCCAGCACGCAGGTGAGTTGGGCGCGATCGAGGCGTTGCAGGCAGACCTGGCAGGCGCCCAGCAGGCCTTGGATGCCGCGCTGGCCGAGATCGACGCGGCCCGGGATCAGAAGTCTGCGCGACGCGACATTCTGACCGCAACAATGGATTCCGAACTCACGGCGCTCTACGAGCGACAGCGATCCAGGGGAGGGGCGGGCGCAGGGCAGCTCCAGGGCCACCGGTGTGGCGCATGCCGCATCGAAATCGGCCGCGGTGAGCTGGCCCGCATCACGGCCGCCCCCGAGGACGAGGTGGTGCGCTGCCCGGAGTGCGGGGCGATCTTGTTGCGGGTCAAAGGTTCTCAGCAGTGAAAGTCGTCATCGAGGCTGATGGCGGATCGCGAGGTAACCCGGGCCTGGCGGGTTATGGGGCGGTGGTCTGGACCGCGGACCATTCGACCGTGCTGGCGGAGACGAAGCAGGCGATCGGCCGGGCGACGAACAACGTTGCCGAATACCGCGGCTTGATAGCCGGTTTGGACGATGCGCGCAAATTGGGCGCCACCGAGGTGGCCGTGCTGTTGGATTCCAAGCTGGTCGTGGAGCAGATGTGCGGGCGGTGGAAGGTCAAGCACCCCGACCTCATCGAGCTGCACGCGCAGGCTCAGGTCCTGGCGTCGCAGTTTCATGCGATCAGCTACTCGTGGGTTCCCCGCGCGAGAAATTCGCATGCCGATCGGCTGGCCAATGAGGCGATGGACGCCGCGCAAACCGATGGCGGCGACCCGGCGAAGGTGCCGGACCGCGAACCTGCCCACAGCGCTGCAGCTGAGACGCCGCGGGCTCCCGGCTGGTCGGGTGCGCGCGGTACGCCCACCCGGCTGCTTCTGTTGCGACACGGGCAGACTGACCTATCGGCGCAGCGGCGGTATTCCGGGCGCGGCAACCCGGGGCTCAACCAGGTAGGGCAACGGCAGGCGCAGGCGGCGGCGCGGTATCTCGCGCAGCGAGGCGGGATCGGCGCCGTGGTCTCCTCGCCACTGCGACGGGCGTACGAAACTGCGGCGGCGGCGGCCGGGGCATTGGGCATGGACGTGACTGTGGACGATGCCTTCATCGAGACGGACTTCGGCGCCTGGGAGGGCTTGACGTTCGCCGAGGCCGCCGAACGCGATCCCGAGCTGCACAGTCGCTGGTTGCGTGACACCAGTATCTCGCCGCCGGGTGGGGAGAGCTTTGACGATGTCCTCGTCCGGGTTCGCCGGGGATTAGATGGGATCGTCGCCGGAAACTCGGGTTCGACGGTGCTGGTGGTTTCCCACGTCACGCCGATCAAGATCGTGCTGCGGCTGGCGTTGAATGCGGGAGCGGGGATCCTGTACCGATTGCATCTTGATCTGGCGTCGTTGAGCATCGCCGAGTTTTATCCGGATGGCGGGTCGTCGGTACGGCTGGTCAATCAGACCGGATATCTGTAGCGGGGCTTGCAGTTTCGTGCGGTCAGCAGGGGCCGCTGGGAGTCCCGCGGGTAGGCGTGGTTTCCTGGGTCGGCATGACCTGCGGGAACGGCACTCGATACGGGATTCCCTGTGGGGACCCGGTATACGGATTCGGGTCCAATCCCACCGTTCCCAGCCACATATTGGGGACGCACTGCGGCAGTCGTTGTATCCCGTCGAGGGCTGGGCGGCCCAAGTTGGGTCGCGATGGGTTGGGCGGGGAGGCGAAGTTGAACGTCGATGTCAGGTCGCCTACGGTGCTGTCGCGCCAGGCCGTCAAGTTGGGAACCGGCACTCCGAAACGGGCGCTGATCAATTTCAGCTGTGACGTGTGGTCGAACACGTCGTGGACCATCAGACCGCCACGGCTGAACGGCGAGATGATGATGCCGGGGACGCGAAAGCCCAAGCCTATGGGTCCGCGAATGCCGCCGGACCCCGATACGGCGTTGATATCGGGCACTGTCAGATATTCGCCGGGGGTTCCCGGTGGTGCCGTGGGGGGTACGACGTGGTCGAAGAAGCCGCCATTCTCGTCGTAGGCGACGATCAGCGCGGTCTTTTCCCATACCGCCGGATTGGAAAGCAGGATTCTTAGCAAGTTCACGATGCTGACCGCGCCGATAGCTGGCGGGAATGCGGGATGTTCGGACTGGGGGGTGTTCGGAACCACCCAGGAAACCTGCGGCAACCTATTGGCTTTGACGTCGGCAGCGAACTGGAAAGGATAGGTCGGTGAAAGGCCGAAGCGAGCCAAATCTGAGCGCGGGTTCCGGGCCTGTTGGAAGTACGACATGATGTCGTCGTAGGTGTAATTGAGGTACTGATTGACGATGGGTCCGAGCGACTTGTTGCGATACAGCTTCCAGCTGACGCCGGCGGCGCTGAGGTTCTCCGGCATTGTGGTCCAGCTGAACTGACCAATCGGGTTGGTGGGGGGGCTCGTCAGCTGCGGTCCGCCCTGGGTGCCGTCAAAGCCGAGGTTGGCGCTCAACCAGTACAACCGGTTCGGCAGGGTGGGACCCAAGACCGAGGAGAAGTAGCGATCGCAGACCGTGAACGTGTCTGCCAACAGGTAGTGGATCGGGATGTCTTTGCGTGTCAGATAGCCCATCGTCACCGGGACGTTGCCGTTGGGGGGCACCACCGGGCTGTGGCCTACCTGCGCCGGGAGCCAATTGTCGTTGGCGCCGCCGTTCCAGGAGTCGTGCATCGCCTCCCAGGAATGGTCGGGGTCGCTGAGGCATTCCCCGTCAATGAAGGGGCCCCGGGTGGTGTCGAAACGGTAAGGCATCGTGATGCCTGCGGGGTCGAGGGCCTGCGTCTCCGGGTTCCAGCCCGCTTGCGAGAACAACGGCGAGGCGGTGTCGAAGCCATCGGTGTCGGAGAGCGTTCCGAAATAGTGGTCAAATGATCGGTTCTCCATCAAGAACAAAACAATGTGCTCGATGTCGGTCAGATGACCGCCGCAGGGCCCCGCTCCATAGGCCTTTTCGATGATCGGGCCAGCAAAAGACAGGAGGGCACCCGTACCGCCGGCTGCCGTCTTCGTCAAAAATCTTCGACGCGACATTCCGGCGATCGGTCGCTTGCTCACCACTATGCCTTCCTGGTTGACCGCTCGGCCCACGCTAAGCGTGCCGCGACGATTGACGTCGTCATACCAGTCGGCGTGTCGACCGTCTCTTTAGCGCTTCCCAAAAAGACACGGGGTGTTCACCTGCAGTTTTCCTGGGTGCCACTGCCCGATCGCGGCCGGCCGGCCTGACTACGACGCGTCGTGAAAGATCAGCCCGAGTGCATACCGTTCGCCCGAGGTGATGGTTGACAGACCATGGCGCACGGCTGCTGCTGACCAACCGCGCGCCGAGCGTGCCGGCCGATCGCGAGTCGTGAACACGTACCCGTGCCCCTGCGGCAGTTGCATTGCGGTGCCTCTGGATTGCGCGCGTGGGCGTTGCTCGACGAGCAGGAATTCGCCGCCGGTGTAATCGGTGGTGGGATCGCTGAGGTTGATCACGACCTGAAGCGGGAACACCAGCTCGCCGTAGAGGTCCTGGTGTAGGGCATTCCAGTCGTTCGCGCCGTACTTCAACATCAGGGCCGTCGACCTGGTCTGACCTGCCGCGTGGCAGATCGCCAGCCAATCGTCGAGGCTATCGGGCCACGGCGCGTCTCGCCTGAGCTTGCTCCACCAGTCGCGCGCGATCGGCCTCAGCCGGGGATAGAGAGCCTGTTTGAGCTGTTCGATCGGCTCGGGATACGGCGCGTGGAAATAGCGATACTGCCCGGCGCCGTAGCGCTTCGGCCCCATATTGATGGTCGAGCGGAAAAGCCGGTCGTATGCGTAGAGCCCGCGCAGCCGCACCGCCTCGGCGCGGGTGATCAGTCTCGGTAGCAGCGCCCCGCCATACTCGTTGACCGTGGTGGTGATGGCGTCCCAATCGCCGGAGGCCACGCGCTTTTCCCACCGGTTCATCAGCGGGACCCAGCGGCCGGCTCAGACGTCATTGCGTGTCCTTCCGTGTCCTTCCGTGTCCTCCCGTGACGATTCTGGTCCCTTTGTCCACGATAGAGACCCCTCCGCGGACAGGCCGGGCACCCAGGCGCGACGACCCGGCAAACCCCTGGAAACCGCATTCGGCAGCGGGTACCGTGTTCGTCGCGGACGAGTTGGCTGGGCGGCCGCGGCTCGGGCGGGTCCCACGGACCGGCGTCGAGTCGAGGAAAGTCCGGACTTCACAGAGCGGGGTGATTGCTAACAGCAATCCGAGGTGACTCGCGGGAAAGTGCCACAGAAAACAAACCGCCACCCCCGCGGTGGTAAGGGTGAAACGGTGCGGTAAGAGCGCACCAGCATCCCGGGTGACCGGGATGGCTAGGCAAACCCCACCCGAAGCAAGGCCAAGAAGGCCGCGCGAAAGTGCGGCCGCGCAGGCGTTCGAGGGTTGCTCGCCCGAGCCTGCGGGTAGGCCGCTTGAGGCACTCGGCAACGATGCGCCCAGATGGATGGTCGCTGCCGCGCCGTCGTTGGCTAAACCTCGGCGGCGCGGAACAGAATCCGGCTTACAGGCCAACTCGCCCGCCCCGTGGAGCGCCGTCACTGCCGTGCTTTGCGTACCGCCTTCTTGAGGTTGCGCAGCGCGCCGTCGAGCTGGGCATGGCAACGCTCGGCCAGGTCGGCTTCCTGTTGGTAGAGCAGGCCGTAGGTGAAGGTGTCCTCGCCGGCCGCGTGCGCGGCTTTGGCCTGTGCAATCAGGTGCTCGCGGCTCACCACGCTGTCTTGGTGGTCGCCGAGCAACGCCTGGATCGTCTTGGCTTCTCGTGCAGCTCGGTCCGCTCCAGTCGCCGCCGCGGTATAGCGCAGTCGCTTGGCCCGTTTGCGAATGACATGCAGCGCCTCGTTGCGGTCGTGGTCGGCTGCATGCTCGCCCTCGGCGGGGACAGTCGCTGCGGCCTTCGCTGCCTTGCGGACGCGTTTGTAGGCAGCATCAATGCCGACCTGCGTCGGTCGTTGGTCGGCGGCGGCCTCGGGACGTTCGGAGACCAGCACGTCGAGGGCGTCGAGCAACCGGAAGTACCGCTGCGAGCGCATCGCGATCAGCGACCGTCGCAGCCCCGTCTGGTATCGCCGCCGTGCTCCGCCGACCAACCGCTCATGCACCGGCCCGCGCACCAACTCCGGTGCCAGCCGGTCCAGCTCGCGCTCGTAGCGCTCACCGAGCACTTCGGCGTCGCGTGCGATGCCCAGGATGCTGGCGAGTTCACGCAGTTCCTCGATGATCCACGTGCATTCATCCACACCGAACGACGCCTGGGCGTCTTTGAGCAGGCTGCGGATCTTGCGGATGGTCACTCGCATCTGGTGCACGGCATCGTAGGAATCGGCGCGCACCGCTCGATCCCATAGCAGCAGCTTGTCGACCTGCTCGGCCACGGCGCGGTGGACCGGGTCAGTGGGAGGCTTCGTGTTGTTGGGTGACGCACCAGGAGCGCAGGTCGAGCCAAGCGCCTTGGCTAGCTTTGAGCCATGGCTGGCGGGGGCGGCACCGGCGTCGAGGAGCCGATTTGCTAGCCGGTTCAGTAGGTCGGTATCAACGGCCCCCTGCGCGGTCACGAGCTCCAGTTCCCATTCGCGCCACTCTTGCTCCGCGGGAAGCCCATCCGGGGCATCGGCGGTTCCAGCCGACCAGGCTGTCACGTGGTCATTGCAAAACTCCGCTAGCGCGACGCCATCGGCCCCGTACAGGATCTGCGTTTCACGCTGGGTGGTGATTCGCGCGACCGGTTCTACCGGGCGATCGCGGACGATCGCCAGCACCACGTCGCGCAACTCGCTGGGTACGGCGTCTCCGCTTGCCGAAGTGGACGCGCCGAGCGGTGCCCGGATCTCGGTGCGGGAATCGGGTCCGGCTGGCAACTTGAGGTGCCAGCCGGCGTCAGCGCCACCGGTGCGGCGCCGTAGCGTGATTCGGTTACGTGCGAGGTCCTGCGACGCAGTGTCGAAATACAGTGCGTCCAACGTCTGGGTCGGTGACCTCTCGGCGCGCGTCACCGCGGCGATGCCCTCGAAGGATGGCGACACCGTCGACTCGCCGACGTCGAACTTGCGCTCGACTTCGAGATGGCGTCCCGCCTTGGGGGCCTTTTCGGGCATTGTCACCTCCGATAGGAACGCGTCGTGGGGGTGGATCGTCGCTCACAGCATCCATGTCGTGAACAGCATCCATGTCGTGAACACCGTCCATGTCGTGAACAGCATCCACAGAGTGCCACATCAAGGCTGGCAGCTTCCCAGCGAAGTCGCTCACGCCGGAGGGCGCGTTGTGGGTCGCGGCGTGCGTGCAACGCTGCTGAGGTATCAGCGGTTTGCCAGCTCGGCCCATCGAGCGCGTTGCTGCCGTATCCCGTCGATGACGCTGTCGATCGCCGAACCGAGGCGTGCGCGGTCATCGGTGGCAAGGAGGTCGAATTGTAGACCCCGCACTTGTGCAAGCAACAGTGTTGCGAAGTCATCGACCTCGTCGCTGGGGCAGCCAGCCCGCAGCGCATGGTGACGAAGCATATTGATCCACCCGGTGGTCACTCGGTCAAGGAATGCCCGATACTCGTCCGGGTTGCGCACAGCTAGCCCGTAGGCCTCGAATAGCAGTCGAGAACGCTGGTCAGTCGCTGGCTGCATCCATCGCTGCCACAGCCCCTGAATGACGGCCTCGATGTCAGCATCGCCCAGGTTCTCCGGGATCGGTGTTCGGGAGCCGATCGAGCCAAGGATTTCGACCAACAGATCGTCTTTGGTGCCGAAGTGATGGCGCAGCGTGACATGCGACACGCCCACTGCCGCCGCGAGCTTGCGAAACGACAACTGGTTGATGCCGTGCTCCAACACATGAGCCATCACCGCGGTGAGGATTTCGCCGCGCCTGTTCTGATACCGCAGTCGGCGGCCATCCACTCGCGGGGCGTCGCCGTTGTCGGACATCATCGCGTTCCCTTCGACTTGCTGGGTTTCCTCCGGCTTCCTGGCCAGTAGCTATTCCTGATGGTAGATCAACCGCGGCTGGAGACCGCGGGGATAGCTGGATCGCGAACGAGTGTCGTTTGCTGTGGACGACTTCCGGGGGTCCGGTTGCGTTTGCCGGCGCATCTCGATCGCCTCGCAGTACGTTCGGAGCCCCCGGTGATCTCCGGGTGATTGCCGTGCGAGGTGAGGGGAGACCGTATATGTCGTTTGTGAACGTGGCACCGGAGATGGTGGCGGCGGCAGCGGCGAATTTGGAGGGTATCGGTTCGACGATCACGGCGGCCAACGCGGCGGTGGCGGCTCAAACGACGGAGGTGGTGGCCCCGGCTGCCGACGAGGTGTCGGTGGCCATCGCGGCCCTGTTCGGCACGCATGGGGAGGCGTATCAGACGCTGAGTGCGCAGGCAGAACTGTTTCATCGGCAGTTCGTGGAGGCGCTGAACTTCGGCGTGGGCTCGTATGTGAGCACCGAGGCCGCTAACGTTCAGCAGACTGCGCGCAATGCCGTGAATACGGTGAATACGGCGACCCAGACGCTGTTGGGGAGTCCGCTTCTCGGTGCTAGTGCCAGCGCGACGACTGTGGGCGGGGGCAAAACGCCCCGCGGGTTGTTCTCCGGAAACGCCGACATCGTCGGCCGCGGTGGACTACTGACCGGCCTTGGCGGCAATGGCATTCTTGGGGGTAAGCGAGTCGACTTGACCGGCGGCGGTGTGGCCGGACTCTTGGGCCAGGCGGGCGGTCCCGTTGTCAGCGGTCTGAGCAGCCTCGCAAGCGGGGAGGGCGCCATTGCCGCAGCACTCGGAGCGCCTGCCGCTGCAGCGGGCCCATTCGCTGTCGGCGGTGCCTACGGAGATCTCCTCAACAATACGAGCGCCAACCTACAAGGCATCGGCAACACCCTATTTGCCGAACCGGCGCCGTTCTTGAGCCAGTTCATCGCCAACCAGCAGAGCTACGCCGACATCGTCGGGGCGTCACTGTTCAGCGCGGGCCAGGACTTCGGGGCCGGTCTAGCGGCCTTGCCGGAGGCCTACGTGTCAGCTTTCGACGCGTTCGCGGCGGGCGACATCACCGGCGGGGTGGAGACTCTTGGGCTGGCGTACGGGAATCTGCTCTTTACGGGCCTCGACTTCAGCCAGACTCCCGTGGACGGGAGCATCACTGTGACAGGGACTTTGGGAGACCTGCTCCCCATCACCACTATCCCGGGCGAGATTTGGCAGAACATGGCCAATCTCGTCCAGACGGTCACCGACACGTCGATCAATTCTGTAATAGCCCTGGTCGATCCATCGTTCACGATGGGCCTACCCTTGGCGCTCGGTCTCGACCTCCTCGGTGCACCGCTCGTCACCGCAGAAGCGGCCCTGCTCAGCGGCACCACATTTGTCAATGCCGTGCAGACCGGGGATGCCCTCGGGGCATTGGGTGCGATTATCGATGCACCCGCGGTCATCGCCGACGGCTTCCTGAACGGCGAGGCGACGCTCAATCTGGAGCTACCGACATCGTTGTCGCCGCTACCGGGGACGAGGTCGTTGACTTCCACCATTCATGTCGGCGGAATCCTCGTTCCGCTCCAGCCCGTCGAAGCGACAACAACATTCCTTGTCGGGCCGCCGACCACCACCACTCTTGGGGGCACGCAGTTCGGTGGTCTCATTCCTGGGCTGCTCGACGCGCGCACCCAACTTGCGAACGCCATAACCCCGTCGTAGGTGGCGTACCTACGCGGCGAACCTATTGCGCCCAAGCCCGTTACACCCAAGCGGCAAACGAAAATGTCGGCGGGGTCCGGTGACCGGAGACAAGCCGGTTGTTGTGACTAGCGGGCCGCGGTTGCCTGTAGCCATCGGGTCGCTGTGGGACCGTGCTAAGTCGTCGCAAGGGCTCCCGCTGGTGCCAACGTTGGGCGTCTCTGGCGAGGACGAACCCAGCGACGATGACCCCGCGGCTGTTGGACTCGATGGCCAGGCTCATCGTCACGGGTCCGTGCGTCTGAGTACTGGTCCAGCCCGTCGGCCGCTGAGCGAAATAACACGGCGGTTCCTACTCGATGATGACCTGCGCTGCGGGTGCGACGTGATGGCTGGCCGTGGCCAATATCGATCTGAGCAGCGGGGTGCCTGGGTAATTGATCAGGTTGGATGTCAGCAGCACCGCGTCAAATCTCTCGGCCAGTCGAACATGCTCGATTCGTGCCTGAACTGTTCGCGCGCAGGGAACATGCTCCGGCATGGCGGGCGAGTCATCGACCGCGGTGACTGTATGCCCTTGCGCGGCTAGCGCGTTGGAGACACGCCCCGTCCCGGCGCTGAGATCCAACACGGAACTCTTGGGCGCTAGTCACGGAACTATTTTGGGCGCTAGTAGCGAATCGATGTGCTCAGCTTCACTCAGCGACGGCAGTCGACGGTAGACCTCGACCAGGCTGCCGTCATCCTTCACTGGGCTGACAGCAGCCCGTGGATGGTCGGCGAGTGAGGCGGCGGCGTTGCTAGCCAGACTGACGGTCGTCTCCTGTGTCAAGCCGAGCGGTTACCAGCAGGCTCGGCGGGGTTGCATCCGCAAGCCCGGCGGGTGCGCTGCGGTCATGGCGGGCCAGGAGCTGCGCGGCGGTCAACACAGAACCGTGCCAACCGCGCTCGCGCAGCCAATCGGCAACGTCGGCTCGGTCCTCGGAGAGGTCCCACAGTTCGGTGACGTCGGAAAGCTCGGCAAGTGTGGCTGCGGCGGTGCGCATCCGCTGCAGGCGCGCGCGGTGGCGCGCCACGCTCCCTGGTTTGAGGAACTCGCCGTCCAGCGCCTCGGCGGCAACCCGGCTATTGGGCGCGCTGAGCTCATGCACGCGCTCGAAGAGCAGATCCTGGGACGCCACGGAGAGGAACGGAAGGAGGCCTTCGACTAACCAGGCAGCTGGCGCGGTAACGTCAAATCCCGCCCGGAGCAATGCCTGCGGCCAGTCGTCGCGAAGATCCACCGGGACCTCGACGTGTGTCGCTGCTGGCAGGGCCTCGCCCTCACGCAAGGTCGCCAGCTTGAACTCGAGTACCTCGGGCTGGTCGAGTTCATACACCGTGATTGCGTCCGGCCACGGCAGCCGCCACGCCCGGGTGTCGAGGCCGGCTGCCAGGATGACCACTTGGCGGATGCCGGCGTCAGCGGCCGCAAGCACAAATTCGTCAAAAAACTTTGTACGCGTCGCAATGTGATCCAGCGAGGCTTGCATGCTGGCCGCCAACTCCGGATCAGCACTCCTGAGTTCATCGTAGGCTGCGCCGCTGGTCACCATGCTCCAGACGTTCTGACCGGCCGCTTCGACGAACAGTTTCGCGAGGGGGTCGCGGATCAGTGGATCCTCGTTGCGGGTTTCCGCGGCCCGGACGGCGGCCACGCCGAGCGCTGTGGCTGCCACGTCTTTGGTGCTTGTCCAGGTGTGGTTGTCGGTTCTGGCCACGATCTACCTCTTCTTCTCCTGGTTGCGTTTGGTCGTGCGCACCCGTTGGTTACGGGAGGCTTTGGTGATAGGCGATGCTGGCGGCCCCGATGCGGATGCCGCGATGTATGCCGCGTACGTGTGCTGCGCGCTCGATTGCGGGGGATGTCACGGTTGGCGCGGTCTGCGGCTCGGCGCTATATGCGGGGGCACACTTTGCCGAGCCCGTTTGCGGGGCCGCTTGGATGCAGCAATTGTCGTCCCACAACTGCGTTGGGCTAGGTTGGGGTGCGTCGCGGCTTCTGTCCAGTGATGTTGAACTGGACCGCCACCCGACCAGGTAGGTGCGCTGTTCGTATCTTTAAGGTGTTCGGGGCCACCTGCACTCCTGCCTATCGCAGGAGTGCAGGTGGGCGCGACCCCGAACTGCTCGTCGTGGCTGGTATCAGTGAAGATGACCACATCCTCTTGTGGCCGGTCGCGCGCCGCCAGAGGGGATCTTGCTTCCTTGGCCGATTGTTCTTCTTCCGTGTCACCCTATTTCCGATGTGACCTCATTCTCATTGCTGAATTACTCGCATTCGAGACGGGGTCGCCGCATTTCGTAGTGGGATTCAAGGGTTCGTCACTGCCTCAACAATTTCGACCGGCGTGAGCATGCGACGCTCAGAAGGTGATAATCACGTAATTCACCTCCTCGGGTTATTACATTGCCGAAATCTGCCTGTTATCGAACTGCAGGGCAGATACTACGCACCCATTTCTGGAGCATGGCTAATGGCCCGCTGCGGGTTGGCTGTGAACGGATCGTCATCTGCCGAAGTGTCGGTTTTTGAAGCGTTTCTGCTGGTATTCCGGGTTAGTTTCACTGCCACAAACTTCAAAAGCGCGTGCCAGACTGTTGGTGGATAGTGGTTTGACCCCGATTAGGTGAGCCGGGCGGTGTGAGAGTTATGTAACCGTTGCTCGCGGAAGTCCTTACAGTGTGCTCGCGGTCGGTTTGGTGCGGTGATCGCCAACCGAACCGGATTCTCCTGACCCTCAAACCACCAGCCCAAACCAACACGAGAGACCCAAACCCGCGGGCAGGTCCTTGGGGCGGTTTATCCCGAGCCGCCTGGGAGCGGGCGGGCGTGTTCAGGGGGCGCCGGCGGGACCTCCGGTGCCGCCGGTTCCGGCGGTGCCGCCGGTCCCTCCGGTTGTGCCGCTGGGAGCGTTGCCGGGACTTCCGGTGCCGCCGTCACCGCCGGCGCCTCCGGGGTTGGTTCCGCCGTCACCGGCGCCGCCGGTGCCGCCATCGCCGCCGTCACCACCGGTTCCACCGGTGCCGCCGCTGCCGCTACCGTTTCCGTTGCCGCCCTTTCCACCGGCTGTGCCATCGGCGCCAGACCCGCCGATACCGCCGGATGCGCTGGTGCTGGTGCCGGTGCCGCCGGTGCCGCCGGTGCCGCCGGCACCACCGTCGCCGCCGGCGCCGCCGTCGCCGCCGGTGCCGTTGTTGGTCCCGCCGTCGCCGCCGTCGCCGGCGGTGCCGGCTGTGCCTCCGGTGCCGCCGGCGCCGCCGGCGCCGGCGTCGCTGCCGCCGGTTCCGCCGGCGGCTCCGGTGCCGCCGGTGCCGCCGTTGCCGGCAGCGCCTCCGGTGCCGCCGTCGCCGGTGCCGGCGCCGGCTCCACCGGTGCCACCGGTTCCACCTTGGCCTCCGGTGCCGCCGGCGCCGCCGGTGCCGCTTTCAAGAACCTTGGCGAATCCTCCGGTGCCTCCTTGGCCGCCGTTGCCGGCAGCGCCGCCGTCGCCACCGTTGCCGTCGCCTCCGGCGCCTGCGGCACCGCCCGCGCCGCCGGCTCCGCCGGTTCCGCCGGTTCCGCCGTCGCCTCCTGGTCGATTTGGTGCGGTGGCATCGGCTCGGTTGTCCCCGGTGCCGCCGGTGCCGCCGGTACCGCCCTTGCCGCCGGTGCCGCCCTGTCCGCCGCCGGTGCCGCCGTTCCCGCCGTCGCCGCCGGTACCGGCGGCTCCGCCGGCCCCACCGTCGCCGCCCTGCTCGCCGCCTGGGCCGCCGGTGCCGCCGGCGCCGGCTTGGCCGCCGGTGCCGCCGGTGCCGCCGCCGGTGTCGCCGTTGCCGGCACCGCCGGTGCCGCCGGTGCCGCCGTCACCGCCGGTGCCGCCGATGCCACCGGGGCCGCCGCCCCCAGGGCCGTCGAAACCGTGGCCGCCGGCGCCGGCTTTGCCGCCGGTGCCGCCGTCACCGCCGGTGCCGCCGGTGCCGCTTGCACCTGTGGCTGACCCGGTGCCGCCGGTGCCGGCGGCACCGCCGGTGCCGCCGGTGCCGCCGGCGCCGCCCGCGCCGCCAGCCATTGCTTCAAGACCGGTGCCGTCGGTGCCTTGACCGCCGTTGCCGCCGTCACCGCCTGCTCCGCCGTCGCCGCCGGTGCCGCCGGCTCCCTGGGTGCCGCCGGTGCCGGTGCCGGCGGCACCGCCTTTACCTCCCGCTCCGCCCGCGCCGCCGTCGCCGCCGGTGCTGCCGGCGCCACCGTCAGCGCCGCTACCAACACCGTTGGCGCCGTTGGTTCCGTTGCCTCCGCCGCCGCCCGTACCGCCGATCCCGCCGGTGCCGCCATCCCCGGAAGACCCGTCGGTGCCCGCGGTGGTGCCGGTGCCGCCGGCGCCGGCCGCCCCGCCGGTGCCGCCGGTCCCGCCGGCGCCGCCTTGGCCGCCGGCGATGCCGAGGGTGGCGCTGTTGTCGGTGCCGGTCCCGCCGGTGCCGCCGTCACCGCCGGTGCCGCCGTCACCGCCGGTGCCGCCGTCGCCTTGGAGGCCGCCGGTACCGGCGCCGGCGGCGCCACCGGCGCCGCCGGTTCCGCCTTGGCCGCCGGCGGCGCCCTGGCCGCCGGTGCCGCCGTTGGCCGCGCCGGCGGTGCCGGTGCCGCCGTCGCCGCCGGCGCCGCCCGCGCCGCCGGTGCCGCCGTCGCCGGAAGACCCGTCGGTGCCCGCGGTGGTGCCGGTGCCGCCGGTGCCGGCCGCCCCGCCGGTGCCGCCGGTCCCGCCGTCGCCGCCGGCGCCGCCGGCGATACCGACGGTGGCGCTGTTATCGGTGCCGGTCCCGCCGATCCCGCCGGTGCCGCCGGTCCCGCCGTCGCCGCCGGCACCGCCGTCGCCTTGGATCCCGCCGGCACCGGCGCCGGCTGCGCCACCGGCACCGCCATCACCGCCGGCCCCACCGGCCGCGCCCTGGCCGCCGGTGCCGCCATCGGCGGCACCGGTCGTACCGGTTGAGCCGGCTCCGCCGGTGCCGCCCTGGCCGCCCTGGCCGCCGTCACCGGAGCTGCCGTCGGCGCCTAGAGTCGACCCGAACCCGCCCGAACCGGCCGTGCCGCCGTCGCCGCCGGCTCCGCCGGTGCCGCCCACTCCGCCCTGCACGTTGAGTGTGAGGCTGGAGCTGCCGGTGCCGCCGTCGCCGCCTTGGCCGCCGGTACCGGCATCGCCGCCCGCACCGCCGCTGCCGGTACCGGTGCCGATGCCGCCGGTGCCGCCGGTGCCGCCGGTGCCGCCGGTGCCGCCGTCGCCGCCCTTACCGCTGCCAACGCCAGTCTCACCTTGCTCGGCGTCGCCACCATCGCCGCCAGCGCCGCCGGTGCCGGCGTCGCCGCCCTTGCCGCCGTCGCCGTTGCCGCCGGCGCCAGCATCGCCACCGTTGCCTCCGGCGCCGGCCGCGCCGCCGGCGCCGCCGGCACCGCCGGGGTCGCTGGGTACGGCTTGGCCGGCTCGACCGTCGCCTTGGCCACCGGTGCCGCCGGTGCCGCCGGTGCCGCCAGCGCCCCCGTCGCCGCCCCCGCTTCCGCCGGTCCCGCCGTCGCCACCGGTGCCGGCCGCACCGCCTATCCCGCCGGCGCCGCCGAACTCGCCGCCCTCGCCGCCGGTGCCGCCGGTGCCGCCGGCGCCGCCGGTCCCGCCGGTCCCGCCGTCGGTGCCGCCGGTCCCGCCGATCCCGCCGTCGCCGCCGGCGCCGCCTGTTCCGCCGGGGCCGTCGCCGCTGAACTCGTCGTCGGGACCGTGGCCGCCGGTACCACCTTCGCCGCCGCTACCTCCGGTTCCACCGGTGCCGGCGCCAGCACCGCCGGTACCGCCGTCGCCGCCGGTTCCGCCGATGCCGCCAGTGCCGGCTGGTACGCCGGGCGACGACATCAGCGCGGGTGGACTGCCGTCGCCGCCATCGCCGGCAGCGCCGCCTGTTCCACCGGTTCCCCCACCGGTCCCTCCAATGCCGTCGCCGCCGGCACCGCCGGCCCCGCCGTCGCCGCCAGCTCCACCGTCTGTTCCGGGTGTGCTCGCTCCGGTTACAGCTCCGCCGTCTGCTCCGGTGCCGCCGGTGCCGCCGGTGCCGCCTGTTCCACCGGTGCCGTTAACGCTGCCGGCGCCGGCGGCACCACCCGCACCGCCGTCGCCGCCGGTTCCGCCGCTGCCGCCGTCTTGGTTGTTGGTGCCGTTTCCGCCATCGCCGCCTTGGCCGCCGTCGCCGCCGGTTCCGCCGTCGCCTCCGATGCCGTTAGCGCTGCCGGCGCCGGCGGCACCACCCGCCCCGCCGGTTCCGCCGGTTCCGCCGCTGCCGCCGTTTTGGCCGGTGCTGCCGGCCCCGCCGGTGCCGCCGTCACCGCCGGTGCCGCCGTTACCGCCGGCCCCGCCGTCGCCTTGGATGCCGCCGGTACCGGCGCCGGCCACACCACCGGCGCCGCCGGTTCCGCCTTGGCCGCCGGCGGCGCCCTGGCCGCCGGTGCCGCCGTTGGCCGCGCCGGCGGTGCCGGTGCCGCCGTCACCGCCGAGGCCGCCCGCACCACCGGTGCCGCCGTCGCCGGATGACCCGGCGGCGCCCATCGTGGTGCCGTCACCGCCGGCGCCGGCCGCCCCGCCGGTCCCACCGGCGCCGCCGTCACCGCCGGCGCCGCCGGCGATGTCGAGGGTGGCGCTGTTGTCGGTGCCGGCCCCGCCGGTGCCGCCGTCACCGCCGGTGCCGCCGTTACCGCCGGCCCCGCCGTCGCCTTGGATGCCGCCGGTACCGGCGCCGGCCACACCACCGGCGCCGCCGGTTCCGCCTTGGCCGCCGGCGGCGCCCTGGCCGCCGGTGCCGCCGTTGGCCGCGCCGGCGGTGCCGGTGCCGCCGTCACCGCCGAGGCCGCCCGCACCACCGGTGCCGCCGTCGCCGGATGACCCGGCGGCGCCCATCGTGGTGCCGTCACCGCCGGCGCCGGCCGCCCCGCCGGTCCCACCGGCGCCGCCGTCACCGCCGGCGCCGCCGGCGATGTCGAGGGTGGCGCTGTTGTCGGTGCCGGCCCCGCCGGTGCCGCCGTCACCGCCGGTGCCGCCGTTACCGCCGGCCCCGCCGTCGCCTTGGATGCCGCCGGTACCGGCGCCGGCCACACCACCGGCGCCGCCGGTTCCGCCTTGGCCGCCGGCGGCGCCCTGGCCGCCGGTGCCGCCGTTGGCCGCGCCGGCGGTGCCGGTGCCGCCGTCACCGCCGAGGCCGCCCGCACCGCCGGTGCCGCCGTCGCCGGATGACCCGGCGGCGCCCATCGTGGTGCCGTCACCGCCGGCGCCGGCCGCCCCGCCGGTCCCACCGGCGCCGCCGTCACCGCCGGCGCCGCCGGCGATGTCGAGGGTGGCGCTGTTGTCGGTGCCGGCCCCGCCGGTGCCGCCGTCACCGCCGGTGCCGCCGTTACCGCCGGCCCCGCCGTCGCCTTGGATGCCGCCGGTACCGGCGCCGGCCACACCACCGGCGCCGCCGGTTCCGCCTTGGCCGCCGGCGGCGCCCTGGCCGCCGGTGCCGCCGTTGGCCGCGCCGGCGGTGCCGGTGCCGCCGTCACCGCCGAGGCCGCCCGCACCACCGGTGCCGCCGTCGCCGGATGACCCGGCGGCGCCCATCGTGGTGCCGTCACCGCCGGCGCCGGCCGCCCCGCCGGTCCCACCGGCGCCGCCGTCACCGCCGGCGCCGCCGGCGATGTCGAGGGTGGCGCTGTTGTCGGTGCCGGCCCCGCCGGTGCCGCCGTCACCGCCGGTGCCGCCGTTACCGCCGGCCCCGCCGTCGCCTTGGATGCCGCCGGTACCGGCGCCGGCCACACCACCGGCGCCGCCGGTTCCGCCTTGGCCGCCGGCGGCGCCCTGGCCGCCGGTGCCGCCGTTGGCCGCGCCGGCGGTGCCGGTGCCGCCGTCACCGCCGAGGCCGCCCGCACCACCGGTGCCGCCGTCGCCGGATGACCCGGCGGCGCCCATCGTGGTGCCGTCACCGCCGGCGCCGGCCGCCCCGCCGGTCCCACCGGCGCCGCCGTCACCGCCGGCGCCGCCGGCGATGTCGAGGGTGGCGCTGTTGTCGGTGCCGGCCCCGCCGGTGCCGCCGTCACCGCCGGTGCCGCCGTTACCGCCGGCCCCGCCGTCGCCTTGGATGCCGCCGGTACCGGCGCCGGCCACACCACCGGCGCCGCCGGTTCCGCCTTGGCCGCCGGCGGCGCCCTGGCCGCCGGTGCCGCCGTTGGCCGCGCCGGCGGTGCCGGTGCCGCCGTCACCGCCGAGGCCGCCCGCACCACCGGTGCCGCCGTCGCCGGATGACCCGGCGGCGCCCATCGTGGTGCCGTCACCGCCGGCGCCGGCCGCCCCGCCGGTCCCACCGGCGCCGCCGTCACCGCCGGCGCCGCCGGCGATGTCGAGGGTGGCGCTGTTGTCGGTGCCGGCCCCGCCGGTGCCGCCGTCACCGCCGGTGCCGCCGTTACCGCCGGCCCCGCCGTCGCCTTGGATGCCGCCGGTACCGGCGCCGGCCACACCACCGGCGCCGCCGGTTCCGCCTTGGCCGCCGGCGGCGCCCTGGCCGCCGGTGCCGCCGTTGGCCGCGCCGGCGGTGCCGGTGCCGCCGTCACCGCCGAGGCCGCCCGCACCACCGGTGCCGCCGTCGCCGGATGACCCGGCGGCGCCCATCGTGGTGCCGTCACCGCCGGCGCCGGCCGCCCCGCCGGTCCCACCGGCGCCGCCGTCACCGCCGGCGCCGCCGGCGATGTCGAGGGTGGCGCTGTTGTCGGTGCCGGCCCCGCCGGTGCCGCCGTCACCGCCGGTGCCGCCGTTACCGCCGGCCCCGCCGTCGCCTTGGATGCCGCCGGTACCGGCGCCGGCCACACCACCGGCGCCGCCGGTTCCGCCTTGGCCGCCGGCGGCGCCCTGGCCGCCGGTGCCGCCGTTGGCCGCGCCGGCGGTGCCGGTGCCGCCGTCACCGCCGAGGCCGCCCGCACCGCCGGTGCCGCCGTCGCCGGATGACCCGGCGGCGCCCATCGTGGTGCCGTCACCGCCGGCGCCGGCCGCCCCGCCGGTCCCACCGGCGCCGCCGTCACCGCCGGCGCCGCCGGCGATGTCGAGGGTGGCGCTGTTGTCGGTGCCGGCCCCGCCGGTGCCGCCGTCACCGCCGGTGCCGCCGTTACCGCCGGCCCCGCCGTCGCCTTGGATGCCGCCGGTACCGGCGCCGGCCACACCACCGGCGCCGCCGGTTCCGCCTTGGCCGCCGGCGGCGCCCTGGCCGCCGGTGCCGCCGTTGGCCGCGCCGGCGGTGCCGGTGCCGCCGTCACCGCCGAGGCCGCCCGCACCACCGGTGCCGCCGTCGCCGGATGACCCGGCGGCGCCCATCGTGGTGCCGTCACCGCCGGCGCCGGCCGCCCCGCCGGTCCCACCGGCGCCGCCGTCACCGCCGGCGCCGCCGGCGATGTCGAGGGTGGCGCTGTTGTCGGTGCCGGCCCCGCCGGTGCCGCCGTCACCGCCGGTGCCGCCGTTACCGCCGGCCCCGCCGTCGCCTTGGATGCCGCCGGTACCGGCGCCGGCCACACCACCGGCGCCGCCGGTTCCGCCTTGGCCGCCGGCGGCGCCCTGGCCGCCGGTGCCGCCGTTGGCCGCGCCGGCGGTGCCGGTGCCGCCGTCACCGCCGAGGCCGCCCGCACCACCGGTGCCGCCGTCGCCGGATGACCCGGCGGCGCCCATCGTGGTGCCGTCACCGCCGGCGCCGGCCGCCCCGCCGGTCCCACCGGCGCCGCCGTCACCGCCGGCGCCGCCGGCGATGTCGAGGGTGGCGCTGTTGTCGGTGCCGGCCCCGCCGGTGCCGCCGTCACCGCCGGTGCCGCCGTTACCGCCGGCCCCGCCGTCGCCTTGGATGCCGCCGGTACCGGCGCCGGCCACACCACCGGCGCCGCCGGTTCCGCCTTGGCCGCCGGCGGCGCCCTGGCCGCCGGTGCCGCCGTTGGCCGCGCCGGCGGTGCCGGTGCCGCCGTCACCGCCGAGGCCGCCCGCACCACCGGTGCCGCCGTCGCCGGATGACCCGGCGGCGCCCATCGTGGTGCCGTCACCGCCGGCGCCGGCCGCCCCGCCGGTCCCACCGGCGCCGCCGTCACCGCCGGCGCCGCCGGCGATGTCGAGGGTGGCGCTGTTGTCGGTGCCGGCCCCGCCGGTGCCGCCGTCACCGCCGGTGCCGCCGTTACCGCCGGCCCCGCCGTCGCCTTGGATGCCGCCGGTACCGGCGCCGGCCACACCACCGGCGCCGCCGGTTCCGCCTTGGCCGCCGGCGGCGCCCTGGCCGCCGGTGCCGCCGTTGGCCGCGCCGGCGGTGCCGGTGCCGCCGTCACCGCCGAGGCCGCCCGCACCACCGGTGCCGCCGTCGCCGGATGACCCGGCGGCGCCCATCGTGGTGCCGTCACCGCCGGCGCCGGCCGCCCCGCCGGTCCCACCGGCGCCGCCGTCACCGCCGGCGCCGCCGGCGATGTCGAGGGTGGCGCTGTTGTCGGTGCCGGCCCCGCCGGTGCCGCCGTCACCGCCGGTGCCGCCGTTACCGCCGGCCCCGCCGTCGCCTTGGATGCCGCCGGTACCGGCGCCGGCCACACCACCGGCGCCGCCGGTTCCGCCTTGGCCGCCGGCGGCGCCCTGGCCGCCGGTGCCGCCGTTGGCCGCGCCGGCGGTGCCGGTGCCGCCGTCACCGCCGAGGCCGCCCGCACCACCGGTGCCGCCGTCGCCGGATGACCCGGCGGCGCCCATCGTGGTGCCGTCACCGCCGGCGCCGGCCGCCCCGCCGGTCCCACCGGCGCCGCCGTCACCGCCGGCGCCGCCGGCGATGTCGAGGGTGGCGCTGTTGTCGGTGCCGGCCCCGCCGGTGCCGCCGTCACCGCCGGTGCCGCCGTTACCGCCGGCCCCGCCGTCGCCTTGGATGCCGCCGGTACCGGCGCCGGCCACACCACCGGCGCCGCCGGTTCCGCCTTGGCCGCCGGCGGCGCCCTGGCCGCCGGTGCCGCCGTTGGCCGCGCCGGCGGTGCCGGTGCCGCCGTCACCGCCGAGGCCGCCCGCACCACCGGTGCCGCCGTCGCCGGATGACCCGGCGGCGCCCATCGTGGTGCCGTCACCGCCGGCGCCGGCCGCCCCGCCGGTCCCACCGGCGCCGCCGTCACCGCCGGCGCCGCCGGCGATGTCGAGGGTGGCGCTGTTGTCGGTGCCGGCCCCGCCGGTGCCGCCGTCACCGCCGGTGCCGCCGTTACCGCCGGCCCCGCCGTCGCCTTGGATGCCGCCGGTACCGGCGCCGGCCACACCACCGGCGCCGCCGGTTCCGCCTTGGCCGCCGGCGGCGCCCTGGCCGCCGGTGCCGCCGTTGGCCGCGCCGGCGGTGCCGGTGCCGCCGTCACCGCCGAGGCCGCCCGCACCACCGGTGCCGCCGTCGCCGGATGACCCGGCGGCGCCCATCGTGGTGCCGTCACCGCCGGCGCCGGCCGCCCCGCCGGTCCCACCGGCGCCGCCGTCACCGCCGGCGCCGCCGGCGATGTCGAGGGTGGCGCTGTTGTCGGTGCCGGCCCCGCCGGTGCCGCCGTCACCGCCGGTGCCGCCGTTACCGCCGGCCCCGCCGTCGCCTTGGATGCCGCCGGTACCGGCGCCGGCCACACCACCGGCGCCGCCGGTTCCGCCTTGGCCGCCGGCGGCGCCCTGGCCGCCGGTGCCGCCGTTGGCCGCGCCGGCGGTGCCGGTGCCGCCGTCACCGCCGAGGCCGCCCGCACCACCGGTGCCGCCGTCGCCGGATGACCCGGCGGCGCCCATCGTGGTGCCGTCACCGCCGGCGCCGGCCGCCCCGCCGGTCCCACCGGCGCCGCCGTCACCGCCGGCGCCGCCGGCGATGTCGAGGGTGGCGCTGTTGTCGGTGCCGGCCCCGCCGGTGCCGCCGTCACCGCCGGTGCCGCCGTTACCGCCGGCCCCGCCGTCGCCTTGGATGCCGCCGGTACCGGCGCCGGCCACACCACCGGCGCCGCCGGTTCCGCCTTGGCCGCCGGCGGCGCCCTGGCCGCCGGTGCCGCCGTTGGCCGCGCCGGCGGTGCCGGTGCCGCCGTCACCGCCGAGGCCGCCCGCACCACCGGTGCCGCCGTCGCCGGATGACCCGGCGGCGCCCATCGTGGTGCCGTCACCGCCGGCGCCGGCCGCCCCGCCGGTCCCACCGGCGCCGCCGTCACCGCCGGCGCCGCCGGCGATGTCGAGGGTGGCGCTGTTGTCGGTGCCGGCCCCGCCGGTGCCGCCGTCACCGCCGGTGCCGCCGTTACCGCCGGCCCCGCCGTCGCCTTGGATGCCGCCGGTACCGGCGCCGGCCACACCACCGGCGCCGCCGGTTCCGCCTTGGCCGCCGGCGGCGCCCTGGCCGCCGGTGCCGCCGTTGGCCGCGCCGGCGGTGCCGGTGCCGCCGTCACCGCCGAGGCCGCCCGCACCACCGGTGCCGCCGTCGCCGGATGACCCGGCGGCGCCCATCGTGGTGCCGTCACCGCCGGCGCCGGCCGCCCCGCCGGTCCCACCGGCGCCGCCGTCACCGCCGGCGCCGCCGGCGATGTCGAGGGTGGCGCTGTTGTCGGTGCCGGCCCCGCCGGTGCCGCCGTCACCGCCGGTGCCGCCGTTACCGCCGGCCCCGCCGTCGCCTTGGATGCCGCCGGTACCGGCGCCGGCCACACCACCGGCGCCGCCGGTTCCGCCTTGGCCGCCGGCGGCGCCCTGGCCGCCGGTGCCGCCGTTGGCCGCGCCGGCGGTGCCGGTGCCGCCGTCACCGCCGAGGCCGCCCGCACCGCCGGTGCCGCCGTCGCCGGATGACCCGGCGGCGCCCATCGTGGTGCCGTC
The DNA here is from genome assembly GCF_018278905.1 of Mycobacterium spongiae. Taxonomy (NCBI): domain Bacteria; kingdom Bacillati; phylum Actinomycetota; class Actinomycetes; order Mycobacteriales; family Mycobacteriaceae; genus Mycobacterium; species Mycobacterium spongiae. The sequence continues at coordinate 3,398,949 of NZ_CP046600.1, read as the reverse complement.
ACCGCCGGCGCCGGCCGCCCCGCCGGTCCCACCGGCGCCGCCGTCACCGCCGGCGCCGCCGGCGATGTCGAGGGTGGCGCTGTTGTCGGTGCCGGCCCCGCCGGTGCCGCCGTCACCGCCGGTGCCGCCGTTACCGCCGGCCCCGCCGTCGCCTTGGATGCCGCCGGTACCGGCGCCGGCCACACCACCGGCGCCGCCGGTTCCGCCTTGGCCGCCGGCGGCGCCCTGGCCGCCGGTGCCGCCGTTGGCCGCGCCGGCGGTGCCGGTGCCGCCGTCACCGCCGAGGCCGCCCGCACCACCGGTGCCGCCGTCGCCGGATGACCCGGCGGCGCCCATCGTGGTGCCGTCACCGCCGGCGCCGGCCGCCCCGCCGGTCCCACCGGCGCCGCCGTCACCGCCGGCGCCGCCGGCGATGTCGAGGGTGGCGCTGTTGTCGGTGCCGGCCCCGCCGGTGCCGCCGTCACCGCCGGTGCCGCCGTTACCGCCGGCCCCGCCGTCGCCTTGGATGCCGCCGGTACCGGCGCCGGCCACACCACCGGCGCCGCCGGTTCCGCCTTGGCCGCCGGCGGCGCCCTGGCCGCCGGTGCCGCCGTTGGCCGCGCCGGCGGTGCCGGTGCCGCCGTCACCGCCGAGGCCGCCCGCACCACCGGTGCCGCCGTCGCCGGATGACCCGGCGGCGCCCATCGTGGTGCCGTCACCGCCGGCGCCGGCCGCCCCGCCGGTCCCACCGGCGCCGCCGTCACCGCCGGCGCCGCCGGCGATGTCGAGGGTGGCGCTGTTGTCGGTGCCGGCCCCGCCGGTGCCGCCGTCACCGCCGGTGCCGCCGTTACCGCCGGCCCCGCCGTCGCCTTGGATGCCGCCGGTACCGGCGCCGGCCACACCACCGGCGCCGCCGGTTCCGCCTTGGCCGCCGGCGGCGCCCTGGCCGCCGGTGCCGCCGTTGGCCGCGCCGGCGGTGCCGGTGCCGCCGTCACCGCCGAGGCCGCCCGCACCACCGGTGCCGCCGTCGCCGGATGACCCGGCGGCGCCCATCGTGGTGCCGTCACCGCCGGCGCCGGCCGCCCCGCCGGTCCCACCGGCGCCGCCGTCACCGCCGGCGCCGCCGGCGATGTCGAGGGTGGCGCTGTTGTCGGTGCCGGCCCCGCCGGTGCCGCCGTCACCGCCGGTGCCGCCGTTACCGCCGGCCCCGCCGTCGCCTTGGATGCCGCCGGTACCGGCGCCGGCCACACCACCGGCGCCGCCGGTTCCGCCTTGGCCGCCGGCGGCGCCCTGGCCGCCGGTGCCGCCGTTGGCCGCGCCGGCGGTGCCGGTGCCGCCGTCACCGCCGAGGCCGCCCGCACCGCCGGTGCCGCCGTCGCCGGATGACCCGGCGGCGCCCATCGTGGTGCCGTCACCGCCGGCGCCGGCCGCCCCGCCGGTCCCACCGGCGCCGCCGTCACCGCCGGCGCCGCCGGCGATGTCGAGGGTGGCGCTGTTGTCGGTGCCGGCCCCGCCGGTGCCGCCGTCACCGCCGGTGCCGCCGTTACCGCCGGCCCCGCCGTCGCCTTGGATGCCGCCGGTACCGGCGCCGGCCACACCACCGGCGCCGCCGGTTCCGCCTTGGCCGCCGGCGGCGCCCTGGCCGCCGGTGCCGCCGTTGGCCGCGCCGGCGGTGCCGGTGCCGCCGTCACCGCCGAGGCCGCCCGCACCACCGGTGCCGCCGTCGCCGGATGACCCGGCGGCGCCCATCGTGGTGCCGTCACCGCCGGCGCCGGCCGCCCCGCCGGTCCCACCGGCGCCGCCGTCACCGCCGGCGCCGCCGGCGATGTCGAGGGTGGCGCTGTTGTCGGTGCCGGCCCCGCCGGTGCCGCCGTCACCGCCGGTGCCGCCGTTACCGCCGGCCCCGCCGTCGCCTTGGATGCCGCCGGTACCGGCGCCGGCCACACCACCGGCGCCGCCGGTTCCGCCTTGGCCGCCGGCGGCGCCCTGGCCGCCGGTGCCGCCGTTGGCCGCGCCGGCGGTGCCGGTGCCGCCGTCACCGCCGAGGCCGCCCGCACCACCGGTGCCGCCGTCGCCGGATGACCCGGCGGCGCCCATCGTGGTGCCGTCACCGCCGGCGCCGGCCGCCCCGCCGGTCCCACCGGCGCCGCCGTCACCGCCGGCGCCGCCGGCGATGTCGAGGGTGGCGCTGTTGTCGGTGCCGGCCCCGCCGGTGCCGCCGTCACCGCCGGTGCCGCCGTTACCGCCGGCCCCGCCGTCGCCTTGGATGCCGCCGGTACCGGCGCCGGCCACACCACCGGCGCCGCCGGTTCCGCCTTGGCCGCCGGCGGCGCCCTGGCCGCCGGTGCCGCCGTTGGCCGCGCCGGCGGTGCCGGTGCCGCCGTCACCGCCGAGGCCGCCCGCACCACCGGTGCCGCCGTCGCCGGATGACCCGGCGGCGCCCATCGTGGTGCCGTCACCGCCGGCGCCGGCCGCCCCGCCGGTCCCACCGGCGCCGCCGTCACCGCCGGCGCCGCCGGCGATGTCGAGGGTGGCGCTGTTGTCGGTGCCGGCCCCGCCGGTGCCGCCGTCACCGCCGGTGCCGCCGTTACCGCCGGCCCCGCCGTCGCCTTGGATGCCGCCGGTACCGGCGCCGGCCACACCACCGGCGCCGCCGGTTCCGCCTTGGCCGCCGGCGGCGCCCTGGCCGCCGGTGCCGCCGTTGGCCGCGCCGGCGGTGCCGGTGCCGCCGTCACCGCCGAGGCCGCCCGCACCACCGGTGCCGCCGTCGCCGGATGACCCGGCGGCGCCCATCGTGGTGCCGTCACCGCCGGCGCCGGCCGCCCCGCCGGTCCCACCGGCGCCGCCGTCACCGCCGGCGCCGCCGGCGATGTCGAGGGTGGCGCTGTTGTCGGTGCCGGCCCCGCCGGTGCCGCCGTCACCGCCGGTGCCGCCGTTACCGCCGGCCCCGCCGTCGCCTTGGATGCCGCCGGTACCGGCGCCGGCCACACCACCGGCGCCGCCGGTTCCGCCTTGGCCGCCGGCGGCGCCCTGGCCGCCGGTGCCGCCGTTGGCCGCGCCGGCGGTGCCGGTGCCGCCGTCACCGCCGAGGCCGCCCGCACCACCGGTGCCGCCGTCGCCGGATGACCCGGCGGCGCCCATCGTGGTGCCGTCACCGCCGGCGCCGGCCGCCCCGCCGGTCCCACCGGCGCCGCCGTCACCGCCGGCGCCGCCGGCGATGTCGAGGGTGGCGCTGTTGTCGGTGCCGGCCCCGCCGGTGCCGCCGTCACCGCCGGTGCCGCCGTTACCGCCGGCCCCGCCGTCGCCTTGGATGCCGCCGGTACCGGCGCCGGCCACACCACCGGCGCCGCCGGTTCCGCCTTGGCCGCCGGCGGCGCCCTGGCCGCCGGTGCCGCCGTTGGCCGCGCCGGCGGTGCCGGTGCCGCCGTCACCGCCGAGGCCGCCCGCACCACCGGTGCCGCCGTCGCCGGATGACCCGGCGGCGCCCATCGTGGTGCCGTCACCGCCGGCGCCGGCCGCCCCGCCGGTCCCACCGGCGCCGCCGTCACCGCCGGCGCCGCCGGCGATGTCGAGGGTGGCGCTGTTGTCGGTGCCGGCCCCGCCGGTGCCGCCGTCACCGCCGGTGCCGCCGTTACCGCCGGCCCCGCCGTCGCCTTGGATGCCGCCGGTACCGGCGCCGGCCACACCACCGGCGCCGCCGGTTCCGCCTTGGCCGCCGGCGGCGCCCTGGCCGCCGGTGCCGCCGTTGGCCGCGCCGGCGGTGCCGGTGCCGCCGTCACCGCCGAGGCCGCCCGCACCACCGGTGCCGCCGTCGCCGGATGACCCGGCGGCGCCCATCGTGGTGCCGTCACCGCCGGCGCCGGCCGCCCCGCCGGTCCCACCGGCGCCGCCGTCACCGCCGGCGCCGCCGGCGATGTCGAGGGTGGCGCTGTTGTCGGTGCCGGCCCCGCCGGTGCCGCCGTCACCGCCGGTGCCGCCGTTACCGCCGGCCCCGCCGTCGCCTTGGATGCCGCCGGTACCGGCGCCGGCCACACCACCGGCGCCGCCGGTTCCGCCTTGGCCGCCGGCGGCGCCCTGGCCGCCGGTGCCGCCGTTGGCCGCGCCGGCGGTGCCGGTGCCGCCGTCACCGCCGAGGCCGCCCGCACCACCGGTGCCGCCGTCGCCGGATGACCCGTCGGCGCCTGCGGTGCCGCCGGTGCCGCCGGCGCCGGCCACGCCACCGGCACCTGCTGATCCGCCGATGCCGCCAGTACCGCCTTGGCCGCCATCGGCGCCGGCGACCCCAGCTCCACCGTCGGCGCCGCTGCCGCCAGCGCCGCCGGTGCCGCCTATACCGCCTATACCGCCGACACCGCCGGAGCCGTTGGTGCCGCCGGCGCCGGAGTCACCGCCGGCCCCACCCACACCGCCGGTCCCACCCGCGAATCCGGTACCGCCGGTCGCGCCGCTGCCCGCGGTGGCGTCGGTGCCGTCACCGCCGGCGCCACCCGCACCACCGGTCCCGCCGTCACCTCCATCGCCGCTGATGCCGGTGCTGCCGGCTTGGCTGAAGATCTGGGCAGCGCCACCAAGCCCGCCCGCGCCGGCGGCGCCACCGGCGCCACCCCTACCGCCGTCACCACCGATCCCGGTGGCGCTAGCGGCGCCCGCGGCGCCCGCGCCGCCGCCACCACCGTCTCCACCAAGTCCGCCGGCCCCACCGTTGCCGAAGACCAGCGGGGCCCTGCCGCCGGCGCCGCCAGCACCACCCACACCACCAGCGCCGCCGACACCGCCGGGATCACCGTCACCAACGGCAGGGCTGCCGTCAGCACCGGTTCCGCCGGCGCCGCCGCGCCCGCCGTCACCACCGCGCATAAACAGCCCGCCGCGCCCGGCGGCACCGCCGTCACCACCGGCGCCACCGGCAGCACCCGGCGTTATCGCATTCGCGCCGGCGCCTCCGGCCCCGCCCGTGCCGCCAGCCCCGAACAGCCAGCCAGGATTACCGCCCGTGCCACCGGCACCGCCAGCCCCGCCGGCAGAGCCCATACTCCCAGCGCCGCCATTACCGCCATTGCCAACGAAGAAGCCGCCGTTACCGCCGGCCCCACCGGCACCGCCGCCGATGCCGCCGGCCCCACCGTTACCGCCGCTGCCGTACAGCCAGCCACCATGGCCGGCGGCCGCGCCGTTACCGCCAGCGCCGTCGCTGCCATCGGAAGTGCTGGTGGCGCCGGCACCGCCGATGCCGCCGTTACCGCCGTTACCGAACAGCCCCGCCGACCCGCCGGCGCCACCGGCGCCACCGTCGCCTCCGTTGGTGGCGATACCCCCATTACCGCCGCTACCGCCATGGCCAGCGTCGCCGATCAGTCCACCACCGTTGCCGCCGGCCCCACCGGCGCCGCCGGCCCCACCGTCCGGCCCGGCTAAGCCGCCGCCAGCGCCGTTGCCGCCGGCCCCACCGTTGCCACCGCGGCCGACGAGCCCGGCGCTGCCGCCGGCGCCGCCGCGGCCGCCGTTGGTGGGGCCGTTGCCGGCGTTGCCGCCGTTGCCGGCGTTACCGCCGCTACCGGCGAGCCAACCGGCGTTGCCGCCGCTGCCGCCGTCACCGCCGGGCCCTCCGCCGGTGACACCGTTACCGCCTTGCCCGCCGTGCCCGCCGTTGCCGCCGCCACCGGTCAGCCAACCGCCATGGCCGCCATGGCCGCCGGCCCCGCCAGCTCCACCGGACGAGCCGCCCTGTCCGGCCCCACCAGCCCCGCCGGCCCCGCCGGCCCCGATCAGTCCGCCGGCCCCACCAGCACCGCCGTCACCACCAGCACCACCAGCACCGGTATTGGCGCCGTGCCCGCCCGCGCCGCCGCTGGCGCCGTCACCGTAAATCCATCCGCCCCGGCCGCCGGTGCCGCCGTCACCGCCGTCGCCGCTGAAACCACCGCCGGCCCCGCCGGTGCCGCCGGCGCTTCCGGTGCCACCATGTCCGAACAGCCCAGTGGCACCGCCATTGCCGCCGGCACCGCCAGCCCCGCCGTTGCCGGGCCCGGTGCCGCCGTTGCCGCCGACACCACTGGCGCCGCCATTGCCGTAAAGCCACCCGCCGCGACCGCCGTCACCGCCGGCCCCGCCAGCCCCGCCGTCAGCCCCGCCGACAGTCGGCCCGCCGCTGCCTCCATCAGCGCCCACACCGCCAACGCCCCCATGCCCGAACAGCCCAGCGCTGCCGCCATCGCCGCCGGCGCCGCCCGCACCGCCATCGCCGGCGGCATTGTCGGCCCCAGCACTGCCGTTGCCGCCGTTGCCGCCGTCGCCGTAAAGCAACCCACCGCTGCCGCCGGCGCCGCCGGAGCCGCCAGCGAGGGCACCGGGAACGCCGCCCGTGCCCCCGGCCCCACCCATACCTGCATGGCCCACCAGCCAAGCCCGGCCACCGGCACCGCCCGCGCCACCGCCGATCCCGCCAGCGCCGCCGGTGCCGCCATTGCCGTACAGCCAGCCGCCGGAGCCGCCGGCCCCACCCGCGGCACCGCCCGTTCCGCCCGCTCCGCCGTTGCCGCCGTTGCCCAACAACCCCGCCGACCCGCCTGCGCCACCCGTTTGGCCTGGCGCGCCGGCAGCGCCGTTGCCGCCGCTGCCGTAGAGCAGGCCACCGTCGCCGCCGGCCCCACCCGGGGTTGTCGCGTTCGCGCCGTCGCCGATCAACGGGCGCCCAAGCAGGGCTTGAGTGGCAGGATTAATCAGGCCTAGCAGGGTCTGCTCGGCGTTGGCGGCCTCGGCCCACTTGTAGGCACTGGTGGCGCCTTGCAGTGTTTGGACGAACTCTTGCTGGTACACCGCGACCTGTGCGCTGATCGCCTGATACTCCTGGCCGTACGTGCCGAACAATGCCGCGATTCGAGTTGACACCTCGTCGGCGCCGGCGGCCAGCAGCTCGGTGGTGGCCGCCGAGGCAGCCGCGTTGGCGGCCTCAAGTGTGGAACCGATGTTGGTGAGATCACCCGCGGCGGTGGCGACAAGTTCGGGCGATATGGACAGAAAGGACATGAAAACTCCTCGCTACAGCCAAAAAACAGCTGTCCCGTATCAAGCGACAGTTCAGAGATTTTGGTGAGTCAAGCGTTGTCTCCGGCCGATGTCGCTGATTTAGAAAGCGAGGTGGTTCGACCCCGATTACGTGAGCCAAGTTGTCTGAGAGGTATATAGCCGGGCTGGCGGCCTGACCCTGATTAACTCGGCCGAGAATTTGTCAAGCTATTCCGCCGCGCCCCACCAATGGTGGTGTCGCACGTCCGCTTTTTCGGGTTCCGTGCATGGTCAATACCGCTGTTAGCGTTACAAACGCGGCGTGCGACCTCACGGCAGCTCCGCTCGGCTTCTGCTGCATATGGAGCGCCGCATCTAGTTGTGTGACTGACGGGGGCCGGTGACAGGCTGGGCTTTGGTCTTTTGTAGCAGCCTTTCGTATGGGGTTTGGCCGCCGAGCCCGCCGTGGGGTCGGTGGTAGTTGTAGTAGTCCTCCCATTCCTTGAGCTTCTGGTTGAACAGGCCGGCGTCGTCTTCGACGACACCGTCGAGCAGCCGGTAGAACTCTTCGGCATCGATGCGGTGCGAGCGTTCCACTTTCCCGTTGAGCCTGGGTGTAGCCGGGCGGATATAGGCGTGGCCGATACCCTGGTCGGTCGCGTGCCAATGGAAGCTGGATTGGAATTCCGCGCCGTTGTCGGTCTGGATCTTCTCGACCTGGAATGGCATACGTGAGATCACGTAGTCGAGGAACTGGATCGCGGTCTTTTGATCGGAGCGGGGGTAGGCCCGTAGCACGCGTAGTCGGGTGCAGTCGTCGATCGCGGTGTACTGGTAGTAGCGCTTGCGGCGGCCCGATCCGGTGGTGATCGGCTCGATGAACTTCACATCGATTTGCACGTGATGGCCGGGCCGTTGCTTTTCGTAGCGTTTCCAGCGGCCCGAATGGCGCTTGTAGCGTTGTGAGGCGGGCAGACGGTTCATCCCGAGCCGCTTGAGGATTCGCCACACCCCTGACGCGCTGATCGTGACGTCGTGGTAGCGCTTGAGGTACATGGTGATCCTCGATGGCCCGAAGTGGTAGTGCTGCCGCAGGTGAATGATCTTGTCCACCACCTCTGGCTCGGTGATCGTCGGGCAGTGCAGCGGGGCGCTGGAGCGGTCTTTGAGGCCGTCGAGGCCCTCGTCTTCGTAGCGCCGCTTCCACCGGTAGAACACGTTGCGGCTGATGCCGTAGTAGCGGCAGGTAGCCGCCACGTTTCCGCTGACTTCCTCGGCGTGCTTCAGCACGGCCAGGCGACGGTTGGCCCGCCTGAGCAGTTCCTTCTCACTCCAAACACGATCAGCCATGTGGCTCCCTTCCTCAGGAGCCCAGACTGTCAACAACCTCAGTCAGTTTTACAGCTAGGTCGGCGTCCGGCGAGCATATGTCGTGCGCGGATGGCAGGTCCTTGGGGCGGTTTATCCCGAGCCGCCTGGGAGCGGGCGGGCGTGTTCAGGGGGTGCCGGCGGGACCTCCGGTGCCGCCGGTTCCGGCGGTGCCGCCGGTCCCTCCGGTTGTGCCGCTGGGAGCGTTGCCGGGACTTCCGGTGCCGCCGGTGCTGCCGGCGCCTCCGGGGTTGGTTCCGCCGTCACCGGCGCCGCCGGTGCCGCCATCGCCGCCGTCACCACCGGTTCCACCGGTGCCGCCGCTGCCGCTACCGTTTCCGTTGCCGCCCTTTCCACCGGCTGTGCCATCGGCGCCAGACCCGCCGATACCGCCGGATGCGCTGGTGCTGGTGCCGGTGCCGCCGGTGCCGCCGGTGCCGCCGGCACCACCGTCGCCGCCGGCGCCGCCGTCGCCGCCGGTGCCGTTGTTGGTCCCGCCGTCGCCGCCGTCGCCGGCGGTGCCGGCTGTGCCTCCGGTGCCGCCGGCGCCGCCGGCGCCGGCGTCGCTGCCGCCGGTTCCGCCGGCGGCTCCGGTGCCGCCGGTGCCGCCGTTGCCGGCAGCGCCTCCGGTGCCGCCGTCGCCGGTGCCGGCGCCGGCTCCACCGGTGCCACCGGTTCCACCTTGGCCGCCGGTGCCGCCGGCGCCGCCGGTGCCGCTTTCAAGAACCTTGGCGAATCCTCCGGTGCCTCCTTGGCCGCCGTTGCCGGCAGCGCCGCCGTCGCCACCGTTGCCGTCGCCTCCGGCGCCTGCGGCACCGCCCGCGCCGCCGGCTCCGCCGGTTCCGCCGGTTCCGCCGTCGCCTCCTGGTCGATTTGGTGCGGTGGCATCGGCTCGGTTGTCCCCGGTGCCGCCGGTGCCGCCGGTACCGCCCTTGCCGCCGGTGCCGCCCTGTCCGCCGCCGGTGCCGCCGTTCCCGCCGTCGCCGCCGGTACCGGCGGCTCCGCCGGCCCCACCGTCGCCGCCCTGCTCGCCGCCTGGGCCGCCGGTGCCGCCGGCGCCGGCTTGGCCGCCGGTGCCGCCGGTGCCGCCGCCGGTGTCGCCGTTGCCGGCACCGCCGGTGCCGCCGGTGCCGCCGTCACCGCCGGTGCCGCCGATGCCACCGGGGCCGCCGCCCCCAGGGCCGTCGAAACCGTGGCCGCCGGCGCCGGCTTTGCCGCCGGTGCCGCCGTCACCGCCGGTGCCGCCGGTGCCGCTTGCACCTGTGGCTGACCCGGTGCCGCCGGTGCCGGCGTCACCGCCGGTGCCGCCGGTGCCGCCGGCGCCGCCCGCGCCGCCAGCCATTGCTTCAAGACCGGTGCCGTCGGTGCCTTGACCGCCGTTGCCGCCGTCACCGCCTGCTCCGCCGTCGCCGCCGGTGCCGCCGGCTCCCTGGGTGCCGCCGGTGCCGGTGCCGGCGGCACCGCCTTTACCTCCCGCTCCGCCCGCGCCGCCGTCGCCGCCGGTGCTGCCGGCGCCACCGTCAGCGCCGCTACCAACACCGTTGGCGCCGTTGGTTCCGTTGCCTCCGGCGCCGCCCGTACCGCCGATCCCGCCGGTGCCGCCGTCGCCGGCGTTGCCGGTGGCGCCGGTGATCGAGCCGATGCCGCCGGTGCCGGCGTCGCCGCCGGTGCCGCCGGTGCCGCCGGTGCCGCCTTGGCCGCCGGCGATGCCGAGGGTGGCGCTGTTGTCGGTGCCCGCACCGCCGGTGCCGCCGGTGCCGCCGGTGCCGCCGTCACCACCAGCGCCACCGGCGCCCATCTGGCCACCGAGGCCCACGCCGGCCGTACCACCGGTACCCCCGGTGCCGCCGGCGCCGCCCGCGGCGCCGGTCCCGCCGGTGCCGCCGTCGGTCGCGCCGACCGTGCCGGTGCCGCCGCCGCCACCGAGGCCGCCGGTGCCGCCGGTGCCGCCGTTCCCGGCGGAGCCGTGGGTGCCGGTGATCGAGCCGGTGCCGCCGGTGCCGGCGTCGCCGCCGATCCCGCCGGTGCCGCCGTGGCCGCCGGCGCCGCCGGCGATGTCGAGGGTGGCGCTGTTGTCAGTGCCCGCACCGCCGGTCCCGCCGGTGCCGCCGGTGCCGCCGTGGCCGCCGGCGCCGCCGGCGCCTTGGATCCCGCCGGTACCGGCGCCGGCCGCGCCGCCGGCACCCCCGGCGCCGCCCTGGCCGCCGGCGGCGCCCTGGCCGCCGGTGCCGCCGTTGGCCGCGCCGACCGTGCCGGTGCCGCCGCCGCCGCCGAGGCCGCCCTGGCCGCCGGTGCCGCCGTTCCCGGCGGAGCCGTGGGTGCCGGTGATCGAGCCGATGCCGCCGGTGCCGGCGTCGCCGCCGATCCCGCCGGTGCCGCCGTGGCCGCCGGCGCCGCCGGCGATGCCGATGGTGGCGCTGTTGTCGGTGCCGGCACCGCCGGTGCCGCCGGTGCCGCCGGTGCCGCCGTCACCACCAGCGCCACCGGCGCCCATGTGGCCACCGAGGCCCACGCCGGCCGCACCACCGGTACCCCCGGTGCCGCCGGCGCCGCCCGCGGCGCCGGTCCCGCCGGTGCCGCCGTTGGCCGCGCCCGCGGTGCCGGTGCCGCCGTCGCCGCCGAGGCCGCCGGTGCCGCCGGTGCCGCCGTTCCCGGCGGAGCCGTGGGTGCCGGTGATCGAGCCGATGCCGCCGGTGCCGGCGTCGCCGCCGATCCCGCCGGTGCCGCCGTGGCCGCCGGCACCGCCGGCGACGCCGATGGTGGCGCTGTTGTCAGTGCCCGCACCGCCGATGCCACCGGTGCCGCCGGTGCCGCCGTCACCACCAGCGCCACCAGCGCCCTGGGTGCCGCCGAGGCCCACGCCGGCCGCACCACCGGTACCCCCGGCGCCGCCGGCGCCGCCCGCGGCGCCGGTCCCGCCGGTGCCGCCGTTGGCCGCGCCGACCGTGCCGGTGCCACCGTCACCGCCGAGGCCGCCCTGGCCGCCGGTGCCGCCGTTCCCGGCGGAGCCGTCGGTACCGGTGACCGAGCCGGTGCCGCCGGCGCCGGCCGCCCCGCCGGTCCCGCCGGTGCCGCCGTGGCCGCCTTGGCCGCCGGCTGTGTGGAGGGTGGCGCTGTTGTCGGTGCCGGCACCGCCGGTGCCGCCGGTGCCGCCGGTGCCGCCGTCACCACCAGCGCCACCGGCGCCCATCTGGCCGCCGAGGCCCACGCCGGCCGCACCACCGGTACCCCCGGTGCCGCCGGCGCCGCCCGCGGCGCCGGTCCCGCCGGTGCCGCCGTTGGCCGCGCCCGCGGTGCCGGTGCCGCCGTCGCCGCCGGTCCCGCCGGTGCCGCCGGTGCCGCCGTTCCCGGCGGAGCCGTGGGTGCCGGTGATCGAGCCGATGCCGCCGGTGCCGGCGTCGCCGCCGATCCCGCCGGTGCCGCCGTGGCCGCCGGCACCGCCGGCGATGCCGATGGTGGCGCTGTTGTCGGTGCCGGCACCGCCGGTGCCGCCGGTGCCGCCGGTGCCGCCGTCACCGCCAGCGCCACCGGCGCCCATGTGGCCGCCGAGGCCCGCGCCGGCCGCACCACCGGTGCCCCCTGCGCCGCCGGCGCCGCCCGCGGCGCCGCTCCCGCCGGTGCCGCCGCTGGCCGCGCCGACCGTGCCGGTGCCACCGCCGCCGCCGAGGCCGCCCTGGCCGCCGGTGCCGCCGTTCCCGGCGGAGCCGTGGGTGCCGGTGACCGAGCCGATGCCGCCGGTGCCGGCGTCGCCGCCGATCCCGCCGGTGCCGCCGTGGCCGCCGGCACCGCCGGCGACGCCGATGGTGGCGCCGTTATCAGTGCCCGCACCGCCGATGCCACCGGTGCCGCCGGTACCGCCGTCACCACCAGCGCCACCAGCGCCCTGGGTGCCGCCGAGGCCCACGCCGGCCGCACCACCGGTACCCCCGGTGCCGCCGGCGCCGCCCGCGGCGCCGGTCCCGCCGGTGCCGCCGTTGGCCGCGCCCGCGGTGCCGGTGCCGCCGCCGCCGCCGAGGCCGCCCTGGCCGCCGGTGCCGCCGTTCCCGGCAGAGCCGTCGGTACCGGTGACCGAGCCGGTGCCGCCGGCGCCGGCGTCGCCGCCGATCCCGCCGGTGCCGCCGTGGCCGCCGGCACCGCCGGCGACGCCGATGGTGGCGCTGTTGTCGGTGCCCGCACCGCCGGTGCCGCCGGTGCCGCCGGTGCCGCCGTCACCGCCGGCGCCGCCGGCGCCTTGGAGCCCGCCGGCACCCGCGCCGGCCGCGCCGCCGGCACCCCCGGCGCCGCCCTGGCCGCCGGCGACACCCTGGCCGCCGGTGCCGCCGTTGGCCGCGCCGGCGGTGCCGGTGCCGCCGTCACCGCCGAGGCCACCCGTGCCGCCGGTGCCGCCATGCCCGGATGACCCGTTCGCGCCCATCACCGAGCCGGTGCCGCCGGTGCCGGCGTCGCCGCCGATCCCGCCGGTGCCGCCGTGGCCGCCGGCACCGCCGGCGATGCCGATGGTGGCGCTGTTGTCGGTGCCCGCACCGCCGATGCCACCGGTGCCGCCGGTGCCGCCGTCACCACCAGCGCCACCGGCGCCCATGTGGCCACCGAGGCCCACGCCGGCAACACCACCGGTACCCCCGGCGCCGCCGGCGCCGCCCGCGGCGCCGGTCCCGCCGGTGCCGCCGTCGGCCGCGCCGACCGTGCCGGTGCCGCCGTCACCGCCGAGGCCGCCCTGGCCGCCGGTGCCGCCGTTCCCGGCGGAGCCGCCTGTGCCGGTGACCGAGCCGGTGCCGCCGGCGCCGGCGTCGCCGCCCATCCCGCCTATGCCGCCGGCGCCGCCTTGGCCGCCGGCGATACCGATGGTGGCGCTGTTATCGGTGCCCGCACCGCCGATGCCACCGGTGCCGCCGGTGCCGCCGTCACCACCAGCGCCGCCGGCGCCTTGGGTGCCACCGGCATCCGCGCCGGCGGCTTGGTTGAAGCTATTGGCGACGCCACCAAGCCGGCCCGCAAGGGCGGCTTGGCTGAAGCTATTGGCGGCGCCACCGGCGCCGCCCGCACCGGCGGCGCCACCGGTGCCACCCGTACCGCCGTCACCACCGATCCCGGTGGCGCTAGCGGCGCCCGCGCCGCCCGCCCCGCCGCCACCACCGTCACCACCAAGTCCGCCGGCCCCACCGGAGCCGAAGTACACCGGGGCACTGCCGCCGGCGCCGCCAGCACCACCCACACCACCAGCTCCGCCGACACCGCCGGGATCACCGTCACCAACGGCAGGGCTGCCGTCAGCACCGGTTCCGCCGGCACCGCCGCGCCCGCCGTCACCACCGCGCATAAACAGCCCGCCGCGCCCGCCGGCGCCGCCGTCACCACCGGCGCCACCGGCAGCACCCGGCGTTATCGCACTACCGCCGGCGCCTCCGGCCCCGCCGGTGCCACCAGTCCCGTACAGCCAGCCAGGGTTACCGCCCGCGCCACCGGCACCGCCAGCCCCGCCGGCAGAGCCCATACTTCCAGCGCCGCCGTTGCCGCCGTTGCCGTACAGCCAGCCGCCGGAGCCGCCGGCCCCACCCGCGGCACCGCCCGTTCCGCCCGCTCCGCCGTTGCCGCCGTTGCCCAACAACCCCGCCGACCCGCCTGCGCCACCCGTTTGGCCTGGCGCGCCGGCAGCGCCGTTGCCGCCGCTGCCGTAGAGCAGGCCACCGTCTCCGCCGGCCCCACCCGGGGTTGTCGCGTTCGCGCCGTCGCCGATCAACGGGCGCCCAAGCAGGGCTTGAGTGGCAGGATTAATCAGGCCTAGCAGGGTCTGCTCGGCGTTGGCGGCCTCGGCCCACTTGTAGGCACTGGTGGCGCCTTGCAGTGTTTGGACGAACTCTTGCTGGTACACCGCGACCTGTGCGCTGATCGCCTGATACTCCTGGCCGTACGTGCCGAACAATGCCGCGATTCGAGTTGACACCTCGTCGGCGCCGGCGGCCAGCAGCTCGGTGGTGGCCGCCGAGGCAGCCGCGTTGGCGGCCTCAAGTGTGGAACCGATGTTGGTGAGATCACCCGCGGCGGTGGCGACAAGTTCGGGCGATATGGACAGAAAGGACATGAAAACTCCTCGCTACAGCCAAAAAACAGCTGTCCCGTATCAAGCGACAGTTCAGAGATTTTGGTGAGTCAAGCGTTGTCTCCGGCCGATGTCGCTGATTTAGAAAGCGAGGTGGTTCGACCCCGATTACGTGAGCCAAGTTGTCTGAGAGGTATATAGCCGGGCTGGCGGCCTGACCCTGATTAACTCGGCCGAGAATTTGTCAAACTTCTTAGCCGCACCCCACCAATGGCGGTGTCGCACGTCCGCTTTTTCGGGTTCCGTGCATGGTCAATACCGCTGTTAGCGTTACAAACGCGGCGTGCGACCTCACGGCAGCTCCGCTCGGCTTCTGCTGCAAATGGCGCGCCGCATCAACGGCCCTCGGTGGCCGGATCGGCCGGCCTAAAAGCAATGCTCGTCGGCAGGGAACGCCCCGCCGGCAACCTCTTCCGCGTACTGCGTCGCGGCACGGCGCAATTCGGTGCCGACGTCGGCGTATCGCTTGACGAAGCGGGGGCTCTTGCCGCCGCTCATCCCGGCCATGTCCTGCCAGACCAGGACCTGGGCATCGCAGTTTGGACCGGCTCCGATACCGATGGTCGGAATGGTGAGCTTGCCGGTGAGCTGCGTAGCCAATTCGGCCGGCACCATCTCCATGACGACAGAAAAGGCTCCGGCTTCTGCCACTGCGATGGCATCGGCCACGGTCTGTTCGGCCGCGTCGCCACGGCCTTGCACCCGGAAGCCGCCGAGGGTGTTCACGCTTTGCGGGGTGAAACCGATGTGCGCCATGACCGGGATTCCCGCGGAGGTGAGGCAAGCGATCTGGTCCGCCACCCGCTCGCCGCCTTCGAGCTTGACGGCGTGCGCCCCAGCTTCCTTCATGAACCGGGTGGCGCTCGCCAGCGCCGCAGCGGGTCCCGCCTCGTAGCTGCCGAATGGCAGGTCGGCGACGACCAGGGCGTGCTGGGCGCCCCTGACCACGCCGCGAACCAGCGGAATCAGCTCATCGATACACACAGGCACCGTCGTGTCGTAGCCGTACACGACGTTCGCCGCCGAATCGCCGACTAGCAGCACCGGGATGCCGGCTTCGTCGAAGATCCTGGCAGTGGAGTAGTCATAGGCCGTCAACATGGCCCACTTGTGGCCTTCGGCCTTCATTTTCTGCAGGTGGTGGGTACGGATCTGGGCCCGTGGTCTCGAGGAGTTTGTGGAGCGGTCAGCCCCATAGACATTCTGCTCAGACATCATTGTCCCTCGTGGTGGTCGGGTCGATCCTCGTGGCCCAAGCGGGTCCCCGGGTTCGTCTGACCATGACAGTCTGCCATTTCCGTCTTATCGATGCACCGTGTGACGGCTAACTTGGCGCTAAATCACAGCAGCTTCTTTTCGGGGCCACCCGCCGATGGCCGCTCACCAGCATCTTCGACCACCTCTGGCAGCATATGTGGGCATGGGGCTGACTCGCCGCGACAAGAAGGCGCGCATTTTGCTGATCGGGACCGCGCTGGCCGTCGTGGCGGTGGTGCTCGCGGGCTGCATTCGCGTGGTCGGCGGGCGTGCGCACATGGCCGAGCCGAAGCTGGGCGACCCGGTGCGGTGGTCGCCGTGTCGCTCCTCCAACCCCGAGGTGAAGATCCCGGGTGGCGCCCTGTGCGGCAGGCTTGCCGTGCCCGTCGACTACGACAACCTCGACGGCGATGTGGCCTCGTTGGCGTTGATTCGATTTCCCGCGACGGGCGACAAAATCGGTTCATTGGTTATCAATCCCGGTGGCCCCGGCGAATCCGGCATCGAGGCGGCGCTGGGTGTTTTCCAGACCCTGCCGAGGCGAGTCCATCAGCGTTTCGACCTGGTGGGGTTCGACCCGCGCGGGGTGGGTTCGTCGCGGCCGGCCATTTGGTGCAATTCGGACGCCGACAATGACCAGCTGCGCGCCGAGCCGCAAGTTGATTACAGCCAGGCGGGCGTCGAGTACTTGGAGGACCAAACCAAGCAATTCGTTGGCCGCTGCGTGGCGAAGATGGGCAAGAATTTCTTGGCGAATGTCGGGACGGTCAACGTCGCCAGGGACTTGGAGGCCATTCGCGTCGCGCTCGGTGACGACAAACTCACCTATCTCGGCTACTCGTACGGAACGCGGATCGGTTCGGCTTACGCCGAGGCCTACCCACAGCGAGTGCGGGCGATGATCCTTGACGGCGCTGTCGACCCCAATGCCGATCCCATAGAGGCCAACCTGCGTCAGGCCAAGGGGTTCCAGGACGCGTTCAACGACTACGCCGCCGACTGCTCCCAGGATTCGAGTTGCCCGCTGGGCACTGACCCGGCCAAGGCTGTCGACGTGTACCACAGCCTGGTGGACGCCCTGGTCGACCCCGACGACCCGAGAGTCAGTAGGCCGGCGCGCACCAAGGACAAGCGCGGGCTGAGCTACAGCGACGCCATCGTGGGGACCATCATGGCGCTGTACTCACCCAATTTGTGGCAGCACCTGACCGATGGTCTCGCGGAGCTGGCTGACCATCGCGGAGACACCATGCTCGCCCTGGCCGACATGTACATGCGTCGCGACGCGCGTGGGCACTACAACAATTCCACCGACGCGCGGGTGGCGATCAATTGTGTTGACCAGCCGCCGATCACCGATCGCGCCAAGATCGTTGACGAAGACCGCCGCTCCCGCGAGATCGCACCGTTCATGAGCTACGGGAAGTTCACCGGGTACGCGCCCCTGGGCACCTGCGCGTTTTGGCCGGTGCCGCCGACCAGCACGCCGCACACGGTCTCGGCGCCCGGTCTCGCGCCGACGGTGGTGGTATCGACGACTCACGATCCGGCCACGCCGTACAAGGCTGGCGTCGACCTGGCCAACCAGCTGCGCGGCTCGTTGCTCACCTTCAAAGGAACCCAGCACACCGTGGTTTTCCAGGGTGAAAGCTGTATCGACGACTACGTGACGGCGTACTTGATCGGTGGCACTACGCCGCCAAGCGGCGCCAAGTGCTAGCGCCAGCTGTGACGGACACGGGCAACCAGCGAGTCGTCCCGCGCTGACCGACTCATATCGGCGAGCTACGTCGACGCGCAGGAGATCCGACAAGTATCGGCGGTCGAGAGAGATGGATCGTACGCCGTAATCTCAGAGATCTTTTTGGTTGTTCAAGCCAATGCTGATGCATCTTGTGACCAGCGCTGACGAACGGGCTGGGAAGCATGCTCGGAAGAACGCCCCGAAGTGTCTCTTCGGTGACAACCGGAGTCGGGTCACCATCGCTGCTCAATCTCCAGCTGTGCACCCCGCGAACGCCATATCTTTTTCCAGTCCGCGCTATGGTGTCGTCAACTTTGACATCGATCACCTCGGTCGGGCTCACGATGCCTTTCACGTATGGAACAAACGTATCTCCCAGCTTTAGCTGAGCGTCTGTCTTTTCAGCAAATTGCACCTTGGGCCATCCTTCGTACCAGTACGGATACAGTCCGGGCCGGGAGAGCCACGACCAAACCGTACTGCTCGGAGCTGCGATTTCTGATGTCGTCCCTGAAGTACGCCTTCGCGTTTTCCGGCCTATTTTCTGATGGCCAATTCTGCGACGTACTCATCTCGACATGCTCGATCCTTCCCGCCAAAGACAGTCCTACAAGACGCTTGCTACCTGCCGCTTCGCTTCTCGGGCGCACGCTTGACGTGACGTGGTGGGAGCCAGGTTGGGCCGCGCTGCGCAGGTGATGCTAGGCGATGTCGAAGCCATACCCCACCGATCGTGCGAAAGCCAGACCTGGGCATCTGCAAAGCCGTCGGCTCCACGTGCGGATATGACGTGACGGGGATATGCGATCGAGGGGATACGAAATCAAGGCGTGACCATTTCGCGCTGTCGCGGGTATTCGGCGGTGAGACGATGGCGCCCATGCTGCGTCTGAGACCGTTGAGCTCGGCGCTGTTGTCGCTTGGGCTGCTGCTGGGCATGCCGGCAGGAGCACCACTTCCGGTGGCTGGCGCGACCCCGGAACTCGATCCTGGACCGACCCCGAGTCCGAGCGCGCCGACCGCGGCGCGTCAACAGGGCTGGGGTGCTTGCAACGGCTTCATCGGCCACATAGGTCACCTCCCCACCGCACAATGCGCCACAGTGTCGGTTCCGGTCGACTACGACAGGCCTGGCGGGGCACACGCGAATCTGGCGGTGATCCGTGTTCCCGCCAGCGGCCAGCGGATGGGAGCGCTGTTCCTCAATCCAGGAGGGCCGGGGGCATCAGCAGTCGACATGGTCGCCGCGATGGCGCCCGCGATCAGTGGCACCGCAATTAGCCGTCATTTCGACCTAGTGGGCTTTGATCCGAGGGGAGTCGGCCACTCGACCCCGGCGTTGCGTTGCCGCACCGATGCCGAGTTCGACGCCTACCGGCGCGATCCGATGGTCGACTACAGCCCGGCTGGGGTAGCGCACATCGAGCAGGTCCACCAGCGGATTGCTCAGGGCTGTATTGACCGGATGGGCGTTAGCTTCTTGGCGAACATCGGCACCGCGTCCACCGCGCGCGATATGGACCTGGTCCGCCAGGCGCTAGGCGATGAGCAGATCAACTACCTCGGATACAGCTACGGCACCGAGTTGGGTACCGCCTACGTCGAACGGTTCGGTGATCACGTGCGGGCGATGGTGCTCGACGGCGCCATCGACCCAACTGTCGACCCCATCGAAGAAAACATCAACCAGATGGCGGGCTTTCAGACCGTTTTCAACGACTACGCCGCGAACTGCGCCCGCTCGACCGCCTGCCCGCTGGGCACCGACCCCGCTCAATGGGTCAACCGCTACCACGCCCTGGTCGACCCCTTGGTCGAAACGCCCGGCCGGACGTCGGATCCCCGCGGCCTGAGCTACGCAGACGCGACGACCGGCACCGTCAACGCGCTCTACACCCCGCAGCACTGGAAATTCCTGACCAGTGGTCTCCTTGGGCTGCAGCGTGGCACGGACGCCGGCGACCTGTTGTTGCTCGCCGACGACTACGACGGCCGCGACCCCAATGGGCACTACAGCAACAACCAGGACGCCTTCAACGCAATCCGGTGCGTGGACGCGCCAACACCCACGGATCCGGCGGCCTGGGTCTCCGCCGACCAGCGGCTGCGCCAGGCCGCTCCGTTCCTCAGCTACGGGAGCTTCACCGGCTCCGCCCCCCGTGATCTGTGCGCCGTGTGGCCAGTGCCGGCCACGTCCACACCGCACCCGGCGTCGCCGGCGGCGCCGGGCAAGGTCGTCGTGGTATCCACGACCCACGATCCGGCCACTCCCTACCAAGCGGGAGTCGACTTGGCCCGTCAGCTGGGCGGCCCGCTGATCACGTTCGACGGCGCCCAGCACACCGCCGTGTTCGACGGCAACCAATGCGTGGATACCGCCGTGGTGCGCTACTTCGTCGAGGGGGTCGTGCCGCCGGCGAATGTGCACTGCCGCCCCTAGGTTTCGGTGGTGTTCGCTAGCCCGCCGGAGCCCCAGGCTGGCCGAACAGGAGCCCGCCACTGCCCCCGGCTCCGCTGAGGCCGTCGGCGGCGCCGCTGCCGCCGGCCCCACCGTTACCGCCGCTGCCGATCAGGACGGCATCACCGCCGTCGCCGCCGTTGCCGCCGTTACCACCGCTCGCGAATCCGCCGACACCGTCGCCGCCACCGCCGCCGTTGCCGCCGTTCCCGCCGGCCCCGCCGTTCCCGTACACCCACCCACCGGAGCCGCCCGAACCGGCGGCGGCGCCGTCGCCGCCGCCGCCGCCAGCACCGCCGGGGGCGCCGATGCCGCCGTTGCCGCCATTGCCGCCGTTGCCGCCGAATCCACCTGCTCCGCCGTTGCCGACGAGCCAGCCACGTGCCCCATTGCCGCCGTCGCCGCCGGAACCACCGAAGCCGCCGCCTCCGCCCGTGCCGGTCCCTTCGGCCTCGCCGCCGTTTCCGCCCCCGCCGCCCTCGCCGCCGGTCCCGCCGGCACCGCCGCTGCCGTAGAACCACCCACCCAGCGCACCGGAACCGCCGACACCCCCGTCACCGCCGAGGCCCCCGGAACCGCCGTCTGCGGTGCCGACGCCGTTCTCGCCCTTGCCGCCGCCGCCGCCGTTGCCGCCGTTCCCGGCGGCCCCGCCGTCGCCGGACAGCCACCCGCCGCGGCCGCCGCCGCCGCCGTTGCCGCCGAAGCCGCCGCCGCCGCCGTTGCCGCCGACGTCAGCGCCGGTGTCGCCGCCGTCGCCGCCGAAGGCGCCATTGCCGCCGTCGCCCGCGGCACCTCCGTTGCCGTGAATCCATCCTCCGGCGCCGCCGTTACCGCCGTCGCCGCCGGTACCGCCGAAGCCGCCGAAGCCGCCACCGTTGCCGCCGCGGCCGCCGCCACCGCCTTCTCCGGCGACGCCGCCGTGGCCGAACAGGCCGGCGGCCCCGCCGGCGCCGCCGTTGCCACCGTTGCCGCCGTTGCCGCCGGTGTCGCCGGGCCCGCCAGTGCCGCCTTGCCCGCCGTCACCGCCGGCCCCGCCGGCCCCGTACAGCCACCCGCCGGCCCCGCCACTGCCGCCCGCCCCGCCAAGGCCGCCGGTACCGGCTTGCCCGGCGCTACCGCCGATACCGCCGTTCCCGCCGGCCCCGCCGGCCCCGTACAGCCACCCGCCGGCCCCGCCACTGCCGCCGGCCCCGCCGGCACCGGCGGTAGCGCCTACTGCACCGGAGCTGCCGGGCCCGCCGTGTCCGCCGGCTCCGCCGTTGCCGATCAGTCCGCCGGCCCCGCCGGCGCCTCCGGTCACCCCCGGATTGGTGCTGTTGCCGCCGTTGCCGCCGTTGCCGTAGAGCAACCCGCCCGGCTCGCCGGGTTGCCCCACCCCGTCGATGGTGAGTCCGTCGGCGCCGTTGCCGATCAACGGGCGCCCCAGCAGCTCACGGGTGGGGGCGTTGATCGCGCTGAGCAGATTCTGCCGGGCGTTGTCGGCCTCGGCGCTCACATAGGTGCCCGCACCGCTGTTGAGGGTCCGCACGAATTGGTCATGGAAAGTCGTCGCTTCGTCGCTGAGGGCTTGATAGGCCTGGGCGTGCGCCCCGAACAACTCCGCGATGGCCGCCGATACCTCGTCGGCACCGGCCGCCAACACCCCGGTCGTCGGGAGGGCGGCGGCTGAATTGGCGGCGCTGAGCGTGGAACCGATACTGGCCAGATTGGTGGCTGCTGCGGCGACCATTTCCGGCGCTGCGATCACAAACGACATCCGTTGCCTCCAAATTGGTCTCAACAAGCTGCTAAGACGCGGCTATCGCCCCGGCAGCCGTCGCTTCGATCGCCTCGGCAGGGAAGCTGATCCTATCGTGATCTGGGATCCACATGGTGTGATCGCGCCACCGACCGAAACGCACCGATTCGGTGTGGCGGCCAGGTGTCTTCTCGCGGTGCGAGATCATCCAGACCCGACGTGACCCGCGGGCGTATGACTGCTGCGGGCCACGCCCGATCCGGGCGCAGAGCTGGCCATATCCGCGGTTCGCAACGGCACGGGCCTGGCACCGGTAACACGGAATTAACAGGACCTGCATAATGTCGAGTCATGGATCGGCAGAAGGAATTCGTCCTCCGCACGCTGGAAGAGCGCGACATCCGCTTTGTCCGGCTTTGGTTCACAGATGTGCTCGGTTTCCTCAAGTCGGTCGCCATCGCTCCCGCTGAACTCGAGGGCGCCTTCGAGGAAGGCATCGGCTTCGACGGATCGTCGATCGAGGGCTTCGCGAGGGTTTCGGAATCCGACACGGTGGCGCACCCCGATCCGTCCACCTTCCAGGTGCTGCCCTGGATCACCAGCGCCGGTCACCACCACTCAGCGCGAATTTTCTGCGACATCACGATGCCGGACGGCTCACCGTCGTGGGCGGATCCGCGGCACGTGCTGCGCCGGCAGCTGACGAAGGCCAACGAACTTGGTTTCTCGTGCTACGTGCATCCCGAAGTCGAGTTCTTCCTGTTGGAGGCCGGCCCCCACGATGGGTCAGAGCCCATCCCGATCGACAACGCCGGCTATTTCGACCAGGCGGTGCACGGATCCGCCTCCCAATTTCGCTGGAACGCGGTCGAGGCCCTGGAGTTCATGGGTATCTCGGTGGAGTTCAGCCACCACGAAGGCGCACCGGGCCAGCAGGAGATCGACCTGCGCTTCGCCGACGCCTTGTCGATGGCCGACAACGTGATGACCTTCCGCTATGTCATAAAAGAAGTCGCACTTCAGGAAGGCGTGCGGGCGAGCTTCATGCCCAAGCCGTTCGGGCAGCATCCGGGATCGGCGATGCACACTCATATGAGCCTGTTTGAGGGCGACGTCAACGCCTTCCACAACGCAGACGATCCGCTGCAGCTGTCGGACGTGGGCAAGTCGTTCATCGCCGGGATCCTTGAGCATGCCTCGGAGATCAGTGCGGTCACCAATCAGTGGGTCAATTCCTACAAGCGGCTCGTGCACGGCGGCGAGGCGCCGACGGCGGCGTCGTGGGGCGCTGCCAACCGCTCGGCGCTGGTCCGGGTGCCGATGTACACCCCGCACAAGACGTCGTCACGACGCGTCGAGGTACGCAGCCCAGACTCGGCGTGCAACCCGTACTTGACGTTCGCGGTGCTGCTTGCCGCCGGACTGCGCGGGGTGGAGAAGGGCTACGTGCTGGGCCCGCAGGCCGAGGACAACGTTTGGGATCTCACCCCTGAGGAACGCCGCACGATGGGGTACCGGGAGCTGCCGTCAAGTCTGGACAGTGCGCTTAGCGCCATGGAGGCCTCCGAGCTCGTGGCGGAGGCTTTGGGCGAGCATGTTTTTGACTTCTTCTTGCGCAACAAGCGCAGAGAGTGGGCTAACTACCGCAGTCACGTCACCCCGTACGAGCTGCGCGCCTACCTGTCGCTGTAGTTCGCGCCCGAGCGGCTCATCGTCGTCGGGGGTGGCCGAGAGTCTTTCTGCGCTAACGTCGTTGTCGTGACCAAACCCGCAACGCAGCGACCGAGGTTGCCCAGCGTTGGCCGGCTCGGATTGATGGACCCTCCGGCAGGCGAGCGCCTGGCTCAGCTGGGTTGGACGGAGCACGACGACCAGGCACACATCGATCTGTTGTGGTCGCTGTCGCGCGCACCGGACGCCGACGCGGCACTACGTGCGTTGGTTCGGCTGTCGGAGAATCCTGAAACTGGATGGGACGAGCTCAATGCGGCCCTGCTGCGCGAGCGCAGCCTGCGGGGCCGGCTGTTCGCCGTGCTGGGCTCGTCGGTGGCGTTGGGGGATCACCTGGTTGCCCATCCGCAGTCGTGGAAACTGCTGCGCGGAACGGTCTCATTGCCCTCACCGGACCAGCGGCGGAAGTCATTCACCGAGTGCATCGAGGCATCACCGGCAGATTCCGGCTCGATCGTGCACCGACTGCGCGTCGTGTATCGCGACCAGATGCTGGTGCTGGCCGCCCTGGATCTGGCCGCGACGGTCGAGGACGAACCGGTGTTGCCGTTCGCCGTGGTGGCCGCGCAGCTGGCGGACTTGGCGGATGCTGCCATGGCTGGGGCGCTTCGGGTGGCCGAGGCGACTGTGTGCGGCGACCGCGCGCCGCCGCGCCTGGCGGTCATCGCGATGGGTAAGTGCGGTGCCCGTGAGCTGAACTATGTCAGCGACGTCGACGTCATCTTCGTCGCCGAGAGCGCCGACACCCTTACTACCCGTGTTGCCAGCGAGATGATGCGGGTGGCCTCGTCGGCGTTCTTCGAGGTGGATGCCGGGCTGCGACCCGAGGGCCGCAGCGGTGAGCTGGTCCGCACGGTCGAATCGCATGTCGCCTACTACGAGCGTTGGGCCAAGACGTGGGAGTTTCAGGCGCTGCTGAAGGCCCGCGCCGCCGTGGGAGACGCTGAATTGGCCGAGCGCTACCTGAACGCGTTGATGCCAATGGTGTGGATCGCGTGCGAGCGCGACGACTTCGTCGTGGAGGTTCAGGCGATGCGCCGGCGCGTCGAGCAACTCGTACCCGCAGACGTCCGTGGCCGCGAACTCAAGTTGGGCAGCGGCGGATTGCGAGACGTGGAGTTCGCGGTGCAGCTGTTGCAGTTGGTCCACGGACGCAGCGACAAGTCGCTGCAGGTGGCGTCCACGGTGGACGCGTTGGCGGCCCTAGGACAAGGGGGCTACGTCGGGCGCGAGGATGCGGCAAACATGACCGCCTCCTATGAGTTTCTCCGGCTGCTGGAGCACCGACTGCAATTGCAGCGACTCAAGCGCACCCATCTGCTGCCCGCACCCGGCGATGACGAGGCCGTGCGCTGGTTGGCGCGTGCCGCCCACATCCGGCCCGACGGGCGTCGGGACGCCGCCGGGGTGCTGCATGATGAGCTCAAGAAGCAGAACATCCGGGTGTCGCGCCTGCACGCCAAGCTCTTCTATCAGCCGCTGCTGGAATCGATCGGCCCGACCGGGTTGGAGATTGCCCACGGAATGACTGCCGAGGCCGCCGAACGCAGGCTGGCTGCACTGGGCTACGAAGGGCCGCAAACCGCGTTGAAGCACATGTCGGCATTGGTCAACCAGAGTGGCCGGCGCGGAACGGTGCAGGCGGTGCTGCTACCCAGGCTTTTGGACTGGATGTCGGACGCCCCCGATCCGGATGGCGGCTTGTTGGCCTACCGGCGACTGAGCGAGGCGCTGGCGCCGCAAAGCTGGTACCTGGCGACATTGCGGGATAAGCCGCCGGTGGCCAAGCGTCTGGTGCACGTGCTCGGCACCTCCGCGTACGTGCCGTCGCTGCTGATGCGCGCTCCAGACGTCATTCAGAATTACGGGGACGGGGCGTCGGGCCCCAAGCTGCTCGAGACCGAGCCGGCGGCGGTGGCGCGGGCCTTGATTGCGTCGGCGGCCCGCCACTTGGACCCGGCGCGGGCGATCGCCGGAGCTCGCACGTTGCGCCGCGGAGAGCTGGCTCGGATCGGCTCGGCTGACCTGCTGGGCATGGTGGAGACCACCGAAGTGTGCCACGCCCTCACGTCGGTGTGGGTGGCCGTGCTGCAGGCCGCGCTGGAGGCGATGATCCGGGCGCACCTTCCCGACGACGGACGTGCGCCGGCGGCCATCGCGGTCATCGGTATGGGCCGGCTGGGCGGTGCTGAGTTGGGTTACGGTTCCGACGCGGACGTGATGTTTGTCTGTGAGCCGGCCAGTGGTGTCGATGATTCGCTGGCGGTGAAATGGTCGACCTCGGTCGCCGAGCAGGTGCGGCGGCAACTGGGGACGCCCAGCGTCGACCCGCCGCTGGAAGTCGACGCGAATCTGCGCCCCGAAGGTCGCAGCGGTCCGCTGGTGCGCACCCTGGGGTCCTATGCCGCGTACTACGAGCAGTGGGCGCAGCCGTGGGAAATCCAGGCCCTGTTGCGGGCGCACGCGGTGGCCGGAGATGCGGAGCTAGGCCAGCGGTTCCTGTTGATGGCCGACAAGACGCGCTACCCGCCGGATGGGGTGTCCGCCGACGCGGTGCGCGAGATTCGTCGCATCAAGGCTCGTATCGAGTCCGAGCGCTTGCCGCGCGGCGCCGACCCCAACACCAACACCAAACTCGGCCGCGGGGGACTGGCCGACATCGAGTGGGCCGTGCAATTGCTGCAGCTGCGACACGCCCACGAGATCAAAGCCCTGCATAACACCTCGACGTTGCGATCTCTGGATGCGATTGCGGCTGCCGGCCTGGTCCCCGCGGCGGAGGTGGATCTGCTCCGGCAAGCGTGGCTGACCGCTACTCGGGCCCGCAACGCCCTGGTATTGGTGCGCGGCAAGTCCACCGACCAGCTGCCAGGGCCAGGACGTCAACTCAACGCGGTCGCGGTCGCCGCGGGCTGGCGAAACGACGACGGCGGCGAGTTCTTGGACAACTACTTGCGAGTGACACGACGCGCAAAAGCGATCGTACGCAAGGTATTCGGCAGCTAGCTCTGGAGGACGGTGCCGGTGGAGGCCACTTTCGAGGTGATCAGCGAAGCGGAGCTTGCTCGGGTGAATGCGACGTACGCCCCGCTGACCGAAGCCGTTCGGGACCTCATCGATGCCACCATCCGGACTCAGGCTGACGACGCGCTCATCGAGCAGGCGCGGACCGCGATCGAGGCGGTGACCCGATCGTTGCGCAGCCAGCGGATCCGGCCTTCTGGCGTGAGCTATGTGGTCGACGGCCGCCCGTTGCCGTTGGCTAACGCCGCGATCGGTCCGTGCAATCCGATAGCCCCGCCGCTGGTCGTCAACCACGAGGGCGGCGGGAAGTGCTGGAGCGAGTTCGTGTTGGGCTCCGCCTACGAGGGCCCGCCCGGCCTGGTGCATGGCGGCGTCTGCGCCCTGGTGCTGGACCACATGCTCGGCGAGGCGGCCAGTCAGGGGCTGACCAAGCCGCTGTTCACCGGAACCATTTCATGCAAGTACCTGCGCGGCACTCCACTGGGACCGCTTCGCGCCGAAGCCTTCGTGGACCATACCGAGGGCGTCAAAGCCTTTGCCCGTGGCTTCATTTCGGGTGCTAGCGGCATCACGGTGGAGGCCGACGGGGTCTTCGTCAAACCAGCCTGGGCGCGCGACGCCGAATGAAGTTCTACATCAGCAGCGCCTTTCTGAATACCGCCGAGGTCATCGAGATCGCCAAAGCTGCAGACGACCTGGGCTATGACGGCATCGGCATCCCCGACCACGTGGTCAACCTGGAGACACTGGACACCCCGTACCCGTACACCAAGAATGGGCAACGGCGGTGGCCGCCGTTCACCGACTGGCCCGATCCCTGGGTTCTCGTCGGCGCACTCGCCCAGGTCACCACCCGGCTGAAGTTCGTGACCACGGTCTACATTCCGGCGATGCGCGATCCCTACTCGGCGGCCAAGGCCATTGGTACCGCCGCTCTTTTGGCCTCGGGGCGGGTGGAGCTGGGCATCGGAGTCGGTTGGTGCCGTGAGGAATTCGACTTGATGGGTGAGCAATTCGCGGCCCGCGGCAAGCGCACCGACGAGATGCTCGACTTGATGCGCGCGCTGTGGGAACCGGGCTGGACCGAATTCGACGGCGACTTCTACCGGACACCTCGCCTGGAGATGCAACCGACTCCACCGCCGATACCGATCTTTGTCGGCGGGCTCAGCGAGACCGCATTGCGCCGTGCTGCCCGCAACGACGGCTGGATCGGGGACTTGATCAAGACCGATCGGGCGATAGCCGTGGCGGGCCGGCTCAGATCGCTGCGGATCGAGAACGGCATGTCGCTGGATGACTTCACCATCCTGGCGCCACTCACCGACGCCTTCACCATCGCCGACTATCGGCGCGCCGAGGACGCCGGCGTCACCGGCATCCTCACCATGCCGTGGATGTTCTACGCCGGCCCGGGTGCCACCTTGGCCGGCAAGATCGACGGCATGCGGCGCTTCCGCAAGGATCTCGCACTCGACGGCTAGACGCAGTCGCGACGATGTCCGCGACACTTAACCAGCGGCGGCGACACGCCGACGCGGCACGCCCTGGCGTAAGTTTCGGCGCCTAGGACCAGTTTGGCGCCTAGGACTAACAGGCCTTCGACGTCTTTATACGTCGAAGTAGAGCGCGAACTCGTACGGATGCGGCCGGATGTTGACCGGCTCGATCTCGTTGTCCCGCTTGTAGCTGATCCAGGTCTCGATCAGGTCGGGGGTGAACACGCCTCCCTCGGTGAGGTATTCGTGGTCGGCCTCGAGACGGTCGATCACCGCGGCCAGCTGGGTCGGGGCCTGCGGGATGTTCGCGGCCTCCTCCGGAGGCAACTCGTAGAGGTCCTTGTCGACCGGTGCCTGCGGCTCGATCTTGTTCTTGATGCCGTCCAGGCCCGCCATCAGCATGGCGGAGAACGCCAAGTACGGGTTGCCCGACGCGTCGGGGCACCGGAATTCCAGGCGCTTGGCCTTCGGGTTGCTACCGGTGATCGGAATGCGCACGCATGCCGACCGGTTGCGCTGGCTGTAGACCAGGTTGATCGGGGCTTCGTAGCCGGGAACCAGCCGCTTGTAGGAGTTCACCGTCGGGTTGGTGAACGCCAGCAGCGACGGTGCGTGGTGGAGCAGGCCGCCGATGTAGTGGCGGGCCGTATCCGACAGACCGGCATACCCCGTCTCGTCGTACATCAACGGGCTGCCGTCTTTCCACAACGACTGGTGGGTGTGCATACCGGAGCCGTTGTCGCCGAAGAGCGGCTTGGGCATGAACGTGACGGTCTTGCCGGCCTGCCATGCGGTGTTCTTGACGATGTACTTGTACAACTGCATGTCGTCGGCCGCGTGCAGCAGCGTGTTGAACTTGTAGTTGATCTCGGCCTGCCCGCCGGAGCCCACCTCGTGGTGGCCCTTCTCCAGGCTGAAGCCGTTGTTGATCAGGTTGGTGAGCATGCTGTCGCGCAGGTCGACGTACTGGTCGTTGGGGGCGACCGGGAAGTAGCCGCCCTTGTGGCGGGTCTTGTAGCCGCGGTTGGGGCTGCCGTCAGCCTCGGTCGCCGCGCCGGTGTTCCACCATCCCTCGGCGGAATCCACCTCGTAGAACGCGCCGTTGGCGGTCGAGTCGAAGCTCACCGAGTCGAAGATGTAGAACTCGGCCTCCGCGCCGAAGTAGGCGGTGTCGGCGATGCCGGTGCTGATCAGGTAGTTCTCGGCCTTGCGGGCGATGTTGCGCGGGTCGCGGGAGTACGGCTCGAGGGTGAACGGGTCGTGCACGAAGAAGTTGAGGTTCAGCGTCTTGGCCGCCCGGAACGGATCGATTCGTGCGGTCGCCGGGTCCGGCAGCAGCAGCATGTCCGATTCGTGGATCGACTGGAAGCCGCGAATCGACGAGCCGTCAAAGGCCAGACCGTCTTCGAAGACGCTGTTGTCGAAGAACGAAACCGGAATCGTGAAGTGCTGCATGATGCCGGGCAAGTCACAGAACCGGACGTCGACAAACTCGACGCCTTCGTCCTTGGCGAGCTTGAAGACATCGTCGGGCGACATATCCGTCACAGAGTGCTCCTTTACTTGGTCATTCGCGGCCGACGCTATGGAGCCGATATTGCCCGGCAGTCAACCCCGTGTTGCGCAGACGTTACTGACCACGGCGCCGGCAACGGGATCCGGGTCACCCGGCCCTATTGTGGATCCATGGCCGGCAAGATCGTAACTGGTGTGCCCTTGCGGCGATACGGGCCGTCCCCGAGAAAGCACTGCGGTGAGCGCAACCCGGCCCGCCGGCCGGGCCGATGACGGCGGAATCACCCGCGGGATATCCCGGTGAGACGTTGGGCTTGCCGCAAACCGGGCCGGGCTCGATCGCTCCGATGATCCGTCGGCTGGCCGCGCTGGTCATCGACTGGCTCATCGCCTACGGGCTCGCATTGCTGGGCCTGGAATTCGGCGTCGTGTCACAGGCGACGCTGTCGACAGCGGTCCTGGTCATCTGGCTGGTCCTCGGCGTGGTGTCGGTGCGCTTGTTCGGATTCACACCGGGCCAGCTGGTGCTCGGCCTACGCGTGGTGACGCTCGACGATCGCGTGGGTGTGGGAATTGGCCGCCTGGCGGCGCGGGGCGTGCTCATTGGACTCGTGGTACCGGCGCTGTTCACCGACCTGGACGGGCGCGGGCTGCAGGATCGGCTGACCGGCACCGCGGTGGTGCGACGCTAACAGCCTGCCTACTTGCGGCGCACCGTGCGCTGGACGCCCCGCATCTTTGCGGTGGTGGGCATCGGACCCTTCGGCATGACTCCTGCGCCGGCGCGCGAACTCAGCGCGGCCAGCCGCGACTCCAGGGCGTCCATCTGTTTGACGGTGATGTTGGCCGGCAGCCGAGTGAGGTGGCGCTCCAGCTTGGCCAGCGGGATCTCGCCGTCTCCGTTGCCGACGACGATGTCATAGATCGGTACGTCGCCGACCAGCCGCGCGGTGCGTTTCTTCTCCTGAGCCAGCAGCGGTTTGACTCGGGCCGCCGACCCCTCGGCGACGAAGATGACCCCGGGTCGGCCGATCACCCGATGGACAGCGTCGAAGTGGCCGGTGGCGGCCACACCCGCGGTTACTCGCCACTTGCCTCGCAAGTTGTCCAGCGCCCACGCGGCCGCCCCGGTTTGGCCCTCGGCCTTGCGATAGACGGCGCGCTGGGCTCGGCGCCCGAAGATGATGAAGGCCACGAGCCCACCCAGGACCACACCGAGGGGGATCAGAGTGATCATCGTGAAACCGCCGCCCCACACCCCGACGCCCACGGACACACCCACGATCAGCAGAAAAGCCCCGATCATGTAGGGCAGCAGCCGCTTGTCTTCCTTACGTTGCAGGTTGAAGGCCTGCCATAGCTGGCTGCGGCGCTGCCGGGCGGCCGCCTTGCGGGCGGCTTTTGCCTCTGCCCGGGCGGC
This sequence comes from Mycobacterium spongiae, assembly GCF_018278905.1. NCBI lineage: Bacteria > Bacillati > Actinomycetota > Actinomycetes > Mycobacteriales > Mycobacteriaceae > Mycobacterium > Mycobacterium spongiae. Next base: position 3,368,111 of record NZ_CP046600.1, on the reverse strand, counting down.
CTTGTTTTGTGCGGCTTTTCGGGGTTTCGCCATAGTCACTAAGGATACGTAATGCCCGGTTAACGCGGTGCCGAGGTAGCGCGGGCCTGTTCGTAGAGGCGACGCGCTCGATACGACGACCGCACCAGGGGTCCGGCCAGTACACCGGCGAAGCCCAGTCCCGTCGCGTAATCGGCGTAGTCGACGAACTCCTCGGGCCTGACCCAACGCTCGACCGGGTGGTGGCGCGGCGACGGCCGCAGGTACTGGGTGACGGTCACGATGTCGCAGCCGGCCGAATGCAGGTCGGCCAGCGCGGTGCGCACCTCGGCGGGGGTTTCACCGAGCCCGAGGATGAGGTTGCTCTTAGTGACCAGTCCCGCAGCGCGCGCCTCGGTGAGCACACCCAGGCTGCGCTCGTAGGTGAAGGCCGGCCGGATCCGCTTGAAGACGCGGGGCACCGTTTCGACGTTGTGTGCCAAGACTTCCGGGCGGGACTCGAAGACCTCCGCAAGCCGGGCCTGCTCTCCGTTGAAGTCGGGGATCAGCAGTTCGACGCCGGTCGCCGGGTTGAGCTCCTTGATCGCGCGCACGGTCGCGGCATAGAGCCAGGCGCCGCCGTCCGGCAGGTCGTCGCGCGCGACCCCGGTGACGGTGGCATAGCGCAGTCCCATCGTGTGCACGCTCTCGGCGACCCGTCGTGGTTCGTCGCGGTCCAGCTCGGCGGGCTTGCCAGTATCGATCTGGCAGAAGTCGCACCGCCGGGTGCACTGGTCGCCGCCGATCAGAAAGGTGGCCTCCCGATCCTCCCAACACTCGAAGATATTCGGGCAGCCAGCCTCCTCACACACTGTATGTAGGCCCTCGCGCCGCACCAGGCTCTTCAGCGCGGTGTACTCCGGTCCCATCTTGGCGCGCGTCTTGATCCACGGCGGCTTGCGCTCGATCGGGGTTGCCGCGTTGCGAACTTCCAGCCGCAGCAACTTACGGCCCGACGGAGCTGCAGGGCCGGCGACATCAGGCTCTGGGGTGACGGTCACATCGCCGATGTTACGCGGGCAGCCGCGGGGCCACTGAGCGGCAGCACGCCATCGAGGGCGTCGCAGACGGCGTCGGCGACGGCCCCCCGGACCTCGTCGACGGCCACCGGGCGCCCGAGTTCGGCCGACAACGACGTCACACCCGCGTCGGCGATCCCACACGGCACGATCGGGGTAAACGCGCTCAGATCGCAGTCGCAGTTGAGTGCAAACCCGTGCAGCGTCGTGGCTCGCGATACTCGGACGCCGATAGCGGCGACCTTACGCGCGGGCGCCTCGGCGCTGCCCGGCAGCCATACCCCAGAACGGCCCTGGACCCGGCCGACGCCGAGACCGAAATCGCGACATACTTTGATCAATGACTCCTCAAGTCGCCGAACGTAGTTGATCACATCGAGGGGTTGCGCAAGCCCGATGATCGGATAGCCGACCAACTGTCCGGGACCGTGCCACGTGATCCGGCCGCCGCGGTCGGTGTCGACCACAGGAGTGCCATCGACAGGTCGTTCGTGCGGTTCGGTGCGCCTTCCGGCCGTGTAGACCGCGGGGTGTTCCAGCAGCAGCAGCGTGTCGGTGCCGCCGGCGACTCGAGCATCCGCCAGGTCTCGCTGCAGCTCCCAGGCGGCCTGGTACTCGATGCTTCCCAGCTGACGGACGTCGATCGCGGCCGAGCTGGAGCGGATGGACCCGGTCACAGGTGCGACGCTACCCGAACACAGCGGACGCGGTCGGGCGGTCGCGGACCGCCGCCGCCGCCGATCGAGTCTAGTAGTGGTCCGGACGGGTGGTGACGTAGCCGAGCGCTTCGCCGATGGTGTTGTGGCGGAACTGGAATCCCGCCTTCTCCAGCACGGAGGGGATGGCGCGCTGACCGATGAGTAGCCCCTCGTCAGCGAACTCGCCGAGCCCGGCGCGCACCGCGAAACCGGGAAGCGCCAGGGGGGTCGGGCGGTTGACCGCGCGCCCGAATGCCGAGGTGAACTCGGCGTTGGTGACGGGTGCGGGACCGGTCATATTCACCGGGCCGCTCAGTTCCGGGTTCGAGATCGCGAACAGCAGCGCGCGTACCTCGTCCTCGAGGCTGATCCAGGACATGTACTGGCGGCCGCTGCCCAGCCGCGCACCCAAGCCCAGCGAGAACAGCGGCCGCATGCGGCGCAACGCGCCGCCCGCCGGGGCCAGCACGAGACCGGTCCGGGCCAGCACCACGCGGGTTCCGCCGTATTGAGCCGGCAGCGTGGCGGCCTCCCAATCGACGCACAGCTGAGCCAGGAAACCTGCTCCCGCCGGATCGTTTTCATCCACCACTCGGTCTTTGGTGTTTCCGTAGTACCCCACCGCGCTCGCATTGACCAAGGTGGCTACGCCGGCGTCGACGACCGCGGCCGAAAGCACTTCGGTAGGGGTGATCCGGCTGTCTCGCAGGCTCTGTTTGAACGCTCCCGACCACCGCCGCCGACCGATGTTGACGCCGCACAGGTTGACCACGGCGTCGAGATCGGTGAGCGCGTCGGGATCGAGTTCGCCGCTTTCGGGATTCCAGTGCAGTTCTTCGGAATTCGTCGGTGTCCGGCGCACAATATGCTTCACCGTGTGGTCGGCGGCGCGCAGCGCCGCGGTGAGGGCCGAGCCGATCAGGCCAGACGAACCCGCTATCGCGATAACGGCTTTGGCCACGCTCTCACAGCCCCAAGTCGGCCTCGAACGCTCCCTCCTCGAGGCGGTGCTTGATTGTGGTGAGGAACCGTCCGGCGTCGGCACCGTCGATGAGTCGGTGGTCGTAGGTCAACGGCAGATAGCAGACCGAGCGGATACCGATCGACTCGTTGCCGCTGTCGTCGAGGACCACCCGCGGGCGCTTGACAATGGCTCCGGTGCCCAACATGGCCGCCTGCGGCGGAACCAGGATCGGCGTGTCGAACAAGGCGCCTTGGCTGCCGATATTGGTGATGGTGAACGTGCCGCCGGACAACTCGTCGGGTTTCAGGTTGCCCGAGCGGGCGCGGTTGGCGATGTCGGCAATCGCGCGGGCCAGCCCAGCCAGCGACAAGTCGCCGGCGTTGTGAACGACCGGGGACAGGAGGCCCTGCTCGGTATCCACGGCGAACCCGAGGTGCTCGGCGTCGTAATACGTGATCTCTTTGGTGCCCTCGTTGTAGCTGGCGTTGATATTGGGATGGATCTTGAGTGCGTCGATCGCAGCACGAGCAAAGAACGGCAGGAATGTCAGGTTCACCCCCTCGCGCTTGGCAAATTCGGCCTTCGCCTTCGCCCGCAACGCCACGATCCTGGTCATGTCGACCTCGTGGGTTTGGGTGAGTTGAGCCGTAGCCTGCAGAGATTCGCGTGTCTTGTTGGCGGTGATCTGGCGGATCCGACTGGCCTTCTGGGTGGTCCCGCGCACATGCGCCAGCGCCGGCGCTGGAGTCGGGGGAGCCTTGGAGGCCGCCGCTGGCGGGGCCGCGGCCGAAGTCGGCGCCTTGGCAGCGTCGTGTTTCTGCCGGTCCCGCCGTTCGGCGGCGGCCAGCACGTCCTGTTTGCGAATCCGACCGCCCACGCCGGTACCGGTTACCTCGGCGAGGTCAATGTTGTTTTCGGAGGCCAGCTTTCGTACCAGCGGTGTCGCGTACGGTGCACTCTTGACAGCACCATCGGCCTTGGCGGCCGGTGCTGCCGGTGCGGGTTGCGCGGCGGGGGCGGTGGCCGGCTTGGCCGGGGATACTGGCTCGGGAGCCGGCTTGGCCTCGGAGACTGGTTGCGGCTCCGGTTTCGGTTCGGGGGTGGGGGCGGGTGTGGCGCCGGCCGCGCCCGCGGCGCCGATCCGCGCCAGCTCGCCGCCAACTTGAACAGTGGTGTCTTCCTCGGCGGTGATACTGACCAGAACGCCCGCTACGGGCGACGGGATCTCGGTGTCCACTTTGTCGGTGGACACCTCTACCAGGGGCTCGTCCACGTTCACCGAATCCCCGACCTTCTTCAACCATCGGGTCACCGTGCCCTCGGTGACCGACTCGCCGAGCTCGGGCATCAGCACCGGCTTCTCGGCGCCGCCGGCGGGCGCCGCGGGCGGTGCAGGCGCTGCTGCGGCCGGCGGTGCTTCCGGCGCCGGCTCGGGTTCCCTCTCAGCTGCCGGCGCAGGTTCCTTCTGGGGCGCGGGAGCCGAGTCTGCAGCGCTTGCATCCCCGTCCCCAGCGTCGCCGATGACCGCTAGGTCACCGCCGACTTCGACCGTGTCGTCCTCCTGAGCGATGATCTTGGTCAGCACACCGGCTACCGGTGACGGGATTTCGGTGTCGACCTTGTCTGTTGACACCTCGACCAAAGGCTCGTCGAGTTCAACGGTGTCGCCTTCTTGCTTGAGCCAGCGGGTGACCGTCCCCTCGGTGACGCTCTCACCGAGTGCCGGCATCTGGACGGAGAAGGCCATCTCTGTTGACTCCTCGATCGGTCGTTGGTCGGCACACGTCGACCTCTGGCTTATCACACGGTCGTGGACCGGGTGGCGAACTCAATTGGATGTCGAAACCTATCCTGTCACTGCGCTCCAGGCGACACTCATCCAGGGCGCGAAGGGCTGGGAACTATCCGGGGGAGTGCGGGGGATGTCCAGCCCGGCAACCGTCGCGCGCCGGACAAACCCACCGGGCGGCGCCAAAGGCCCTTGCTACGGTGTGGGCGACTGGTTACAAGAGTCGCGTCGCAGATAGGCGGAGGTCCGATGCCGGCACCACACCGGGTACCCCAGCAGTTTGTGGACAGCCCAGACGGGGTCCGCATCGCGGTCTACGAAGAAGGCAATCCGGCGGGCCCGACCGTCGCACTGGTGCATGGCTTTCCGGACTCTCATATCTTGTGGGATGGGGTCGTTCCCTTGCTGGCCGATCGCTTCCGGATCATCCGCTACGACAACCGCGGTGTTGGCCTGTCGTCGGTGCCGAAGCCGGTTTCGGCGTACACGATGGACCATTTCGCCGACGACTTCGCTGCCGTCATCGGCGAGCTCAGTCCCGGCGTGCCCGTGCATGTATTGGGCCATGACTGGGGTTCGGTGGGCGTGTGGGAGTACCTGAGCCGGGCGGTCGCCGGTGACCGGGTCGCGTCGTTCACCTCGGTGTCCGGCCCGAGTCAAGACCACCTGGTCAACTACCTGATCAGCGGTTTGCGACGGCCCTGGCGTCCGCGAGCCTTCGCCCGTGCGACTGGTCAAGCCCTGCGGTTGAGCTACATGGCATTGTTCTCGATACCGGTGTTGGCGCCGCTGTTGGTGCGGGTTTCCTTGTCGAGTGCGGCGGTGCGGCGCAACATGGTCGACAACATCCCCGAGGGCCAGGTCCACCACTCCGACACCCTGGCCAGCGACGCCGCTCACTCGGTGAAGACGTACCCCGCGAACTACTTTCGATCGTTCTCCGCCGAGCGACGCAGGCAAGGCATCCGGATCGTCGACGTACCGGTGCAGCTCATCGTCAATGTCAGGGACCCGTACGTGCGCCCCCACGGTTATGACGAGACCGCACGCTGGGTGCCACGGCTGTGGCGGCGTGATATCAACGCGGGTCACTTTTCGCCCATGTCGCACCCGCAGGTGATGGCGGCCGCCGTTAATGAGATCGCCGATCTCGTCGACGGCAAGCAGCCAACACGTGCGCTGCTCCGTGCCCAGGTCGGACGGCCTCGTGGTTGCTTCGGTGACACGTTGGTGGCGGTCACCGGTGCGGGCAGTGGGATCGGTCGCGAGACCGCGATGGCCTTCGCCCGCGAGGGTGCCGAGGTCGTCGTCAGCGATATCGATGAGGCCACCGTCAAGGAGACAGCGGCCGAAATCGCGGTTCGGGGCGGAGTCGCCCACCCCTATGTCCTCGACGTGTCCGACGCCGACGCGGTCGAGGCGTTCGCCGGGCGAGTCAGTGCCGAGCACGGGGTTCCCGACATCGTTGTCAACAACGCCGGGATCGGGCAGGCGGGACGGTTCCTGGACACGCCGGCCGAAGAGTTCAACCGGGTGCTGGACGTCAATCTAGGCGGCGTCGTCAACGGATGTCGCGCGTTTAGCCGGCGGTTGGTCGAGCGCGGTACCGGCGGGCACATCGTCAACGTGTCGTCGATGGCCGCGTACGCGCCCTTGCAATCGATGAGCGCCTACTGCACCTCCAAGGCGGCGACGTACATGTTTTCCGACTGCCTGCGGGCCGAACTCGACGCTGCCGGCATCGGGCTGACCACGATCTGCCCCGGTGTTATCGACACCAACATCGTCAACACCACCCGCTTCGACGCGCCGCCGGGAAAGGACGACGAACAGGTCTCGGACCGTCGTGGGCAGATCGACAAGATGTTCGGGATGCGGCATTACGGGCCGGACAAGGTTGCCGAGGCGATCGTGTCTGCGGTCAAGAAGAACAAGCCGATCCGGCCCGTCGCGCCGGAAGCCTATGCGCTCTACGGCCTTTCCCGCGTGCTACCGCAGGCGCTGCGCAGTACCGCGCGCCTGCGGGTGATCTGAGCCGATCTGAACCGGTGGGCTATCCGTTTTGTGCGATGTCCTCGAGGACCGCGAACATGGTGCGGGTCGGCACGCCGGTGCCGCCCTTGGGCGTGTAGCCCCATGCGCTACCGGTGTTGTACGCGGGTCCGGCGACGTCGATATGGACCCAATCCACCGAATCGGCCACGAATTCCCGCAGGAACACCCCGGCCACCAGCATGCCGGCAAAGCGTTGGCCGCTCACGTTGGCCAGGTCGGCAACCGTTGACTTCAAGTCGTCTTTGAGCTCGTCGGGTAGCGGCATGGGCCAGCCGTTCTCGCCCACCTGCTGCGAAATGGCGGCGACCCGATCGCGGAATTCGGCGCTGCCCATCACCCCGGGTATCCGGGTGCCGAGCGCAACTGTCTGCGCACCGGTCAGCGTGGACGTCTCGATCAGGTAGTCCGGGTTGTCCTCGCATGCTCGAACGATGGCGTCGGCCAAGATAAGCCGGCCCTCGGCGTCGGTGTTGAGCACCTCGACCGTCGTGCCACCGTACTGGGTGAGCACGTCGCCCGGACGCTGCGCCGTCGCCGACGGCATGTTTTCTGCCATCGGCACCGTGGCGATCACATCAATCGGCAGTCCCAGCTGCGCGGCCAGCGTGACGGTCGCAACGACCGCCGCTGCTCCGCCCATATCGGAGGTCATGTAGTGCATGGACGCTGCCGGCTTGATCGAGATGCCGCCGGTATCGAAGGTGACGCCCTTGCCGACCAGGGCCACCGTCCGAGCCTGCCGCGGCTTCTTGGCCAACTGTGATCCTCGATGGACCAACCGCACCAGCCGCGGCGGTCGCGACGAGCCCTGGCCCACACCGGTCACCCCGCCGTAGCCAGCTTTTTTCAGTGCCTTGTCGTCGAGCAACTCGACTTTGAGTCCGACAGATTCGCCCAACGTCTTTGCGCGCTGCGCGAATTCGGCAGGAAACAGGTGGCTCGGCGGTGTGTTGACAAAATCGCGGGCCACAGCGACCGCCCTCGCCACGGCCGCACCATGCGCGCTGCGCTTCTTGGCGTCCGATGCCCGAGACAGCACGGTGATCTTGCCTAGCCCAGCGTCTTTCGGCGCTGTCTTGGCGCTGCGGAAGGTGCTGAACCGGTAGCTCCCGAGAATCAGTCCCTCAACCACGGCCGAACAGACTCCTTCGCCAGGTAGATCGGCCAGCGTCGTGATCACCGCATCCGAGCTGCCCAGCGCGCGTGCTGCCGCACCAGCGGCGCGACGGACCGTCTCCGCTGGCCACTCCTGGTGCGGCTGGCTCAGGCCGACCGTGAGAACACTGGCTACCGGCAGCGACGAGACGACCAGCCGGTGCACCTGTTCAGTGGCGCCCGTGGCATTCAGGGCTCGCAAGCCGGCCTCGATCTCGGCGACCGCATCCGCGGGCAAGAACGGCTCGGGGCCAATCAGCGCTGCGCCCGGTCGGTCTCCGGACTTTCGGCTGGTCTGGTCCTCGGTCGAGACGACCGGCACGATCAACACCGAGGAACCCACACCGCGTTTCGGCAGTGACGCAGCGACCTGGACGGACGGAGAAGCGGGGGTGCCTTTGGGGCCGGGTTGTGTGCTCACGGGCAACCACCCTAGTCACTGCGGGCTCCGAGCAGGGCGGCAGCAGATCACCCGCTGGGATCGCCCCGCAGTTCGAACGCGGTCACCGGGGCCTGGAATCCCTTGAGCGTCAGCGGACCGTGAGCGATCGCGGGCCAGTCAGGCAATTTGTCGTGCAGCGCCGGTGCGGCCAGGATCTGGCCCGGGGCAGCGGCCGCAACGAGTCGCGCCGCGAGGTTGACCGGATTGCCGAAATAGTCACCGCTGATGGCCAACACCGTGCCGTACGCCAGACCCGCGCGGACCTGGAGCGCGGCCTCGCGTGCCTTGGGATGGTCGACAAGATCGATCGCCGCCTGCACCAGTCGCTCGGCTGTCGGACTCACCCACATCACAGCATCGCCGATGAACTTGACCACCCTACCGCCGTCGGCATGCACCACGTCGGCGACGGTGGCGCCGAACTCGTTGAGCAAGTCCTGCAGCTGCGCGGGTTCCAGCGACTGGGTCAACACCGTGAAGCTGGATAGATCGGCAAAACCGACGCCGCACGTCACGGTCGCCGAAGTGTCTTGAATGACACCCTCGAAGTAGGTTCGTGCGCTGGTCAGATGGTGGCGGTGAACGACGTCGATCAGGGTCCCCATCCGGGGAACGAACTCGGCGATGGACCGGTAGGCCTGCGCCGTGGCGAGTTCGTCCTGGGTGTGCGTCATCTGGATGTCGGGCATGCCGGCGCGGATCATGGTCGACTCGGCTTCCGCGAGCCGGGCCATCGCGGCGCCGAGCACGCGCAGCAGGCCGAACGCACCGTCCTCGCCCACGACGGCCTTCAACGCGACCCAGGTCCGCAGTGCGTCGACATCGGCCTGGCTCAGCGCGGGAACGTCGGCACCGGAAATGGTCAGGCCGAGCAAGGCCCAGGCGTTGGCGACGTCGTCGGCGGACAATCCGAGTTCCTCGGCTGCGGTCGCCACGGTGTAGATCGGGGGACCCGACCATTGCAGGACATCGCCCGCGAGCCCGAACAGCCGGTCGCGACGTTCCGCTTCGGCCATCTCGTCGATCGTGAAGCCCAGGTCGTCGAGGTACTTGATCAGGTCGGCCCGCTCGCGCGGGTTGGCGATGCCGGCGGCTTCCAGCGCCTCAAAGTCGAGCGAATCGGACACCTACCCAAGTGTGCCAGTAGCGGCGCCGATTAGGGTGGCACGTCGTGAGTGATGCACCGGAGTTACTTCAGGGACCGCTAGAAGACCGCCACCGCGCCTTGGGCGCTACTTTCGCCGAGTTCGGCGGCTGGCAGATGCCGGTGTCGTATGCCGGGACCGTAGGTGAGCACAAAGCCACGCGCGAGGCCGTCGGCTTGTTCGACGTCAGCCACCTCGGCAAAGCGCTGGTTTCCGGGCCGGGTGCGGCCGAGTTCGTCAACTCGGCGCTGACCAACGACCTGGGGCGCATCCGACCGGGGAAAGCGCAATACACGTTGTGCTGCAACGATTCCGGCGGCGTCGTCGATGACTTGATTGCTTACTACGTCGACGACGACGAAATTTTCCTGGTGCCCAACGCCGCCAACACGGCCGGGGTGGTCGCGGCACTACAGGCGGCCGCACCCGGCGCCTTGACCATCACCGACCTGCATCGCTCCTATGCGGTGCTGGCGGTGCAGGGGCCGCGGTCCACCGAGGTGCTCACCGCATTAGGGCTGCCTACCGACATGGACTACATGGGCTACGCCGATTCCTCGTATTCCGGCGCGGCGGTGCGCGTCTGCCGCACCGGATACACCGGCGAGCATGGCTATGAACTGCTTCCGTCGTGGGACTCCGCCGGCGTGGTATTCGACGCGCTGGTGGCCGCGGTCGCCGACGCGGGCGGTCAGCTGGCTGGTCTGGGCGCGCGCGACACGCTGCGCACCGAAATGGGCTACCCGCTGCACGGGCACGAACTTTCGCTCGATATATCGCCGCTGCAGGCGCGCTGCGGCTGGGCGATTGGCTGGAAGAAGGACGCCTTCTTCGGTCGTGACGCATTGGTGGCCGAGAAAGCGGCGGGTCCCCGGCGGCTCCTTCGCGGGCTGCGCGCGGTCGGCCGCGGCGTGTTGCGCCCCGGGCTCACGGTCAATTGCGGGGATCGCGCAGTGGGTGTCACCACGTCGGGAACGTTTTCGCCAACGCTGCAGGCTGGGATCGCGCTGGCGCTCATCGACACCGATGCCGGCGTTGAGGACGGGCAGCAGGTCAGCGTCGATGTGCGCGGCCGGGGTGTTGAGTGCGACGTGGTGCGTCCCCCGTTCGTTGCCGTCAAGACGCGCTGACCGGGCCTCGCGAGGTCTCACGTGAGCAGCCAACGCTCAATGGCGCGCGGACTAGAATCGGCGCCATGACCAGCGGACCATTTGAGTTCACGGTTTCGCGCGCGGCCACACCGGCTACTGGCGCGGAGCGTGAATCGATCCTGGCGGATCCGGGGTTCGGTAAGTACCACACCGACCACATGGTGTCCATCGATTACACCGACAGCCGGGGTTGGCACAACCCGCGCGTAATCCCTTACGGCCCAATTGAGCTCGATCCCTCCGCGATTGTGTTGCATTACGCACAGGAAGTATTCGAAGGGCTCAAGGCCTACCGCTGGGCGGACGGGTCGATCGTGTGCTTTCGTCCCGACGCCAATGCCGCCAGGTTGCGCTCCTCGGCGCGCCGGATCGCTATTCCGGAATTGCCCGGCGAACTGTTCACCGAGTGCCTGCGTCAGCTGATCGCGGTCGACGCCGCCTGGGTGCCCCCGGCCGGCGGCGAAGAGGCGCTGTACTTGCGGCCGTTCATCTTCGCCACCGAGCCAGGGCTTGGGGTGAGGCCAGCCAAGGAATATCGGTACCTGCTGGTCGCATCGCCCGCCGGCGCGTACTTCAAGGGCGGCATCAACCCGGTCAGCGTGTGGGTATCGACGGAGTACGTGCGGGCCAGTCCGGGCGGTACCGGTGCGGCCAAGTTCGGCGGAAACTACGCCGCCTCGCTGCTGGCGCAGGCTGAAGCCGCGGAGAACGGTTGCGATCAGGTGGTGTGGCTGGACGCAGTCGAGCGGCGCTTCATCGAAGAAATGGGCGGGATGAACATCTTCTTCGTGCTGGGCAGCGGCGGGTCAGCGCGCCTGGTCACCCCGGAACTGTCGGGCTCACTGCTGGCGGGCATCACGCGGGATTCGTTGCTGCAGTTAGCTACCGATGCTGGATTCGCTGTCGAAGAACGCAAGATCGATATCGACGAGTGGCAGAAGAAGGCCGCCGCCGGCGAGATCACCGAGGTTTTCGCCTGCGGCACCGCCGCGGTCATCACTCCGGTTGCTCGGGTGAAATACGGTGACGCTGAATTCACGATCGCCGACGGTCAGCCGGGCGAAGTGACCATGGCTCTGCGCGACACATTGACCGGGATCCAACGCGGGACGTTCGCCGACACCCACGGCTGGATGGCGCGCCTGGGTTAGGTCGCCCGCAGGTCCGGCTGAGGTCTCGGTTCTCCCATGAGGGTGCCACGAGGGTGCTTCAGTGCTCCCGGCGGCAAGCCAGTTGTGCCAAGGCGACGAGATCTTCCGATCGCACCCCGTCGGGAAGCGCTCCAATAGCGTTCTGGATTCGTGTATCGGCGTATTGTTGTGCCGCCTGGCGGCCCCCGGCGACCTCGACAAGCGCCGCAGCCCGATCGATATCGCTTTGCGTCATTGCGACTGTTGTTTGGTAGAGCGCCCCCAATTCGACGGCAGCTCCGGTTCGTGAATTGAGCGCGGCAACAACCGGCAGCGACGACTTGCGCCGGCCAAGATCATTGCCGACCGGCTTTCCCGTCACGGCCGGGTCGCCCCAGATGCCAATCAGATCGTCCACGACTTGAAACGCGAGCCCCAGTTCGTAGCCAAACTGTTCCAACGCGGCCAGAGTCGCGCGGTCCGCATTCGCACTCAGAGCCCCTAACGCGCAACAGCACGCGGTCAGGGCAGCAGTCTTTCCCGCTGCTATGCGGAGGTAGTCATCGATCGTCACGTCCGGGCGGCCTTCAGACCTGCAGTCCTCGAATTGGCCAATGCACATGTCCCGGCACGCGGTCTCCAAGCGCATGATCGCTTCGACTGCGACGGAGGGATCGCGTAGTTGGGTCAATGCCCGGATCGCTGCCGCATGCAGCGCGTCGCCCAGCAGGATTGCGCTGTCGATGCCCCACACACTCCATACCGTTGGTCTTCCCCTACGGGTCGAGTCACGATCCATCACATCGTCGTGCAACAACGTGAAATCGTGCACCAGCTCAACGGCGGCCGCAACAGGGGTGGCCGCGCTGGTATCGCCGTCGCAGGCTCCTGCCGCCGCCAGCACAAGGGCAGCGCGAAGCGCCTTGCCCGAGGAGCCTTCTGACATAGATCCATGGGCGTTCCACCAGCCGCGGTGGTATCCGGCCATGGTCGCCAGCGGCTCCCGTATGGATCCAATGGCCCTGCGCAAGAAGGGATCACAATCACTTCGCGCGCGTCGCAAGAGCGCTTGCCCAAGGTCGGTCGAGAAGTTGTGGACAGCGCGTAACGTCATCGCGCATCCTTTCGCTCCACTGCTTGTCGCAGGGAACCACCTTTCATCTATCCGAAAGGCGGGTACGCAAGCACTTTCGTAATATCGGAGGAGACGGATGAAAGCAACAGGATTTCGCCAGGCTACGTGTAAGCGCGTAGTTATTGACGTCGTCGATGCGTGACCCATTGAACCGAGCCGGGTTTCGCGCGGTGCGCCAGGTTGGCCGGCGTCGCGACGATTGCGCGGCGGGTTCGTGACCCGAATGCCGATAAGCAGCTAGAGCCGGACCATGCCGGCAAGCGCTACGGCGCTTATCGTCGTCGTCAGTTCGATTGCCGCGCCCAGCACGTCACCGGTGATGCCGCCGAACCGGCGTGCGCAGTGCACGACCAGGGCCGTGCCGCCAAACACCGCCAACAGCACCGCCACCGGTCCTTGCCATAGCCGCGGACTGGCCATCAGCGACACGACGACGAGGACGACGAGCCAGGCAGTTGCCACGGCTGTGGGCTGCGTACCGGCGACCCGGGCGCCCAGGGTGCTGCCCTGCGCCGCCGGCAGGGACGGCCGACAGGCCAGGACCGCGGTGACCCGGCCGGCGACGATCGCCACCACAATCCCCGGGACCCAGCGGATCCCGGCGGAGCCAAGCGCCGAAAACGCCAGTGCCTGCGACGTGATTGCCAACACAACCGCGGCCACACCGAACGGTCCGGTCGACCCGTCGCGCATCACCGCAAGTGCACGCTGCGGCGGCCCGTAGCAGCCCAGCCCGTCGGCGGTATCGGCGACGCCATCGATGTGCAGGCCGCGTGTGGAAACCAGCAGGACCGCCACCGCGAGCAATCCGGGCAGCGAACCAGACGAGCCGAATGCCAGCGTGCCTGCCCACGTGATGGCCGCGGTCAACCCACCGAGCACGGCGCCGACGACCGGCAGCGCGGTCATGGCTCCGCGGCCGATCGGCGCGGCGACCGCGCGGGGGACCGGCAGCACCGTTTCGAACGCGAATGCCGCTGCCAGCGAACGCATCATGGTGAGGCTGCTGGGGGAGCGGGCGTATCGGCGCTGTCACCAACGGCCGTGTTCACCCCGGCTACCCCGGCCACCCCAGCTTCGGGGAAGGTCGCCATCGATGACAGCGCCGCGACCGCTGCGCGCAACACCGCCAGCGCCACCACTGCTCCGGTGCCCTCGCCCAGGCGCATCCGCAGGTCCACGATCGGCTCCAGCCTGAGAGTCGCCAGGGCCAGCTCATGACCCGGTTCGATGGACCGGTGACCGGCTTGCCACCACCGGTGGGCACCGGGGGCCAAGCGCTCGGCGATCAGTGCCGCGGCAGTGACCGCCATGCCGTCGAGCAGCAGTGGGGTGCGCCGGATCGCCGCCTGGGCGCAAAAGCCGGCGATTGCCGCGAGGTCAGCGCCCCCGCAGCAGCGCAGCAACCCGACGGGGTCGCCCGACAACGGTCGCGCTCGAAAGAGGGCGTCGCGAATCGCGGTGGTCTTGCGTGCCCAGCCGGCGTCGTCGATACCGGTGCCAGAACCGACTACCGCGACCGGCTCGGCGTCGGTCAGCGCGGCCACCAGAACCGCGGCCGGGGTCGTGTTTCCGATTCCCATATCGCCGGCGATCAGCAGGTCGGCCCCGGCGTCGACCTCCTCGTCGGCGATCCGCTGGCCGGCCGCGACGGCGGCGGCGGTTTCCTCGTCGGTCAGCGCGTCCCCAGCGGCGATATCGCCGCTGCTGCGCCGGATCTTGTGGGCGCCGATCTGCTCTGAGCGTGCGTCCGCGTCGACCGCGATGTCGGCAACACGCACCGTGGCGCCGGTGACTGCGGCCAGCGCGTTGATCGCCGCTCCGCCATCGTCGATGGTGGCCACCATCTGCGCGGTGACTTCGGATGGGTAGGCCGATACCCCGGACTGGGCCACCCCGTGGTCACCGGCGAACACCACCACCCGCGCGCGTTCGAACGCCCGTGGCGGGCAATGTCCCTGACATGCCGCGACCCAGACCGACAGGTCTTCGAGGCGGCCCAGTGCACCCCGCGGCTTCGTCAGGGCATCCTGGCGAGCGCGGGCCGCCGCTTCGGCGTCTGCATCGGGTGCCGGCACCGGGGCGAATCCGATCATCGTCACGACCGCGTGATCGCGAGTGCGGGAGACCGAGGCCCGGACGTTGTCGTCGGCATGACGACCAGGGTGCCCCGCGGAGTCATGACGGGCGCCCTGCGGCTTTCCGGCTGCTGCTACGCAACACTGCTACCGCGCTTGACTTGGGGGCGGGGTGCCCGCATCCGGCGCATCTGGGACGCCCTGCCGGCAGCGTAAAGCCCTAACTTCCAATGGCTTTCGGTGTTGGACGGGAACTTCGCGTCGACAAGCCGGCCGACCTTGCGACCCAGAAGGATCGCGTCGATCGCCATCAGCGCCATGAGCAACAGCATCGCAGGAGACATGTATAGCTGAACTTGGGGAACCGCGAACATGACGAACAGCAGGGCCAGCGCCGACGGCATGAACAAGCCGAGCACATTGCGCCGGGAATCCACCAGGTCACGGACGTAGCGGCGGATCGGTCCCCGGTCGCGAGGTAGCAGGTAGGCCTCCTCGCCAGCCATCATGCGATCGCGGCGGTCCGCCATGCGGGCACGGCTTGCGGCTCGGTCGGCCCGGCGTTCCTGCCTGCTGAGTTTGGGCCGGGCCAGCAATTTGCGCCTGGCGCGCGCCTCGGCGGCAGTCATGGGTGCCGGCGCGACGGGGCCCTTGCGCCGCCGAGCGGCATCGCTGCGCTTGGGCGTCGGCCGTCCCTTGGGATCGGTCGTATGTGACCCACGTGGCGCGTCTGGCCGGGCGCCGTCCGGCGACCCTATCGGAGAGCCCGGCCCGGAACCGGCCTCCGCAGATGCACCAACACCCTCGTCGCGGTCCCTCTTGCGGCCCAGCAGCTTCACAGTCGCCAGGTTACTTCGCGACCCGCCCGGGCCGTAATTTGCGTGGGTTGGCGACACGTCGACGAGTCGGGGCCCTACCCTGATTCTGATGGACGGCTCGCTCGCCTCGGGTAGTGCTGCCGACGGTCTCGCGCCCGGTCGGCTCCAGCTACCCGCGATGCGGGTGCTCGTGGCGCCAGACTGCTACGGGGGCAGCCTGTCGGCGGTAGATGCGGCCGCGGCTATCGCGACGGGCTGGACCCGGTCACGACCGGGCGATTCGTTCATCATCGCTCCGCAGTCCGACGGCGGCCCAGGTTTCGTCGACGTGCTCCGCGGTCGGCTGGGGGAGTCTCGGCAGCTGCAGGTGTTGGGTCCCCTGGACGCCCCCGTCAAAGCGGAATGGGTGTTCGATGCGCGCTCGGCAACCGCATACCTCGAGTGTGCTCAGGCGTGTGGCCTGACCCTATTGGGCGGTCCGCCGACGCCGGAGACCGCGCTCGCCGCGCACAGCAGGGGAGTTGGCCAGCTCATCGGCGCCGCGCTGCAGTCCGGCGCGGCGCGCATCGTCGTGGGGCTCGGTGGCAGCGCCTGCACGGACGGCGGGAACGGCCTGATCGCCGAGCTGGGGGGCCTTGACGCCGCCCGTCACAAGCTGGCAGACGTCGAGCTGATCGCCGCGTCAGACTCCGACTACCCACTACTGGGGCCATGGGGCGCGGCCAGGGTGTTCGGCCCGCAGAAAGGCGCCGACGCCGCCACGCTCGCGGAGCTGGAAAGCCGACTCGAGGCGTGGGCGCGCGAGCTGGACGCGGCCGCCGGGCGTGCCGTGAGCGCCGAGCCGGGCGCGGGTGCTGCCGGTGGCATCGGGGCTGGGCTGCTTGCGCTGGGCGGCCGCTGCGAGTCTGGAGCGGCAATCATCGCCGAGCACACTCATCTGGCAGACCATCTGGCCGAAGCAGACCTGATCGTCACTGGTGAGGGCCGGTTCGACGAGCAGTCCCTGCACGGAAAGGTTGTTGGCGAGCTTGCGGCTGCGGCGCGCCCGTTGGGCATTCCAGTGATAGTGCTGGCGGGGCAGGTGTCGCTGGATAAATCGGCGTCGCGCCTCGCGGGCATCATGTCAGCGCTGTCCATCGCCGAATACACCGGCTCGGTACGGTTGGCCCTGGCCGACGCGGCCAACCAACTCATGGGATTGTCATCACAGGTGGCCGCAAGGCTCGGGAATAGCCCGTCCGCAGGGTACCGTTGAAAAGCATGGGTTTTACCGACCCAGATTCCAGACCGGATTCCCGCGAGACGGGCTCGCCGAACGATGAACCATGTAGGAGAAGCAATGACGGTGCAGAACGAGTCGAGCGCCAAAACCCACGGCGTGATCCTGACCGAGGCTGCCGCCACCAAGGCTAAGTCCCTGCTGGACCAGGAGGGACGCGACGATCTGACGCTACGGATTGCGGTCCAACCGGGTGGATGCGCCGGACTGCGCTACAACCTGTTCTTTGACGACCGTACGCTCGATGGCGACCTCAACGTGGAGTTCGGTGGTGTGACCCTGACCGTCGACCGGATGAGTGCGCCGTATGTGGAAGGCGCCTCGATCGATTTCGTCGACACCATCGAAAAGCAGGGCTTCACGATCGACAACCCCAACGCCACCGGCTCCTGCGCCTGCGGGGATTCATTCAACTAGCCCACCCGATAGCCTGCCGGCCGGTAGTGCGCCTCGACCCGGTCAGTAGTGACCTGCCGTGCGCAGCACGTATGAGCAGACCATGATTCGTCCGCGCTGGTAGAGCAGCTGTGCGATGCCTTGCACCTGCCCCTTGGGCGGGCCACCGACGGCGGGAGTCACTTGCATGGTGAACAACACCTGGGCCTGATACTGCGACCAGTACACAACTTGGTCGACCGAGGTCACTTCCGCCTTGGAGAACTGCTTGCGGAACGCGTCGCTGCTCAACTTGGCCAGCGCCTGGTCGGAGCGCTTGTCCCGGACGCCGTCGTAGATACCGCACAAGGCGTTGCGGACGATGGCGTCCACGTCGCGGTGCTCTAGCGCGTTGAGGTACTCCTGTATCGCCGTCCTAGCCGATCCCTTCGAGAACGGGCCGGCGGTATCGGCCCTGTTGCTGCGCACCCCGTAGGCGATCGCCACCGTTAGCGCGGCCACTAGCGCAAGGATGACCAACGCACTGACGATGACGCGCCTGCGACGTCTGTTTGGGTCTGCCACCTGTGGTGGCATCGGACCGGGATACGTGGGTGCTCCCAGTGCCGGGTCCTGCGGATACTCCAGCGCTGCGGGTTGGTGGAGGCCCTGGTCCGGGTAGGGCGTGGGTCCGTCAGTGCCGACACCAGGGTACGGCGAGTGCGGACCGGCCATCGTGGTTCTCCTACGGTGGTGGACGGAAGGAAAGGCGGTTGCCGCTCCGATTGAGAGCTCCGCAACGATGCGAGCTTCCTGCAGGCTAGCGCAACCGCGGCCGACGGGCCCTGGACAGGACGTGCGGCGACGACCGCCGCGCATTCATGAGAGGCTAGACGACCTTACGAAACGTAGGGTTGAGATTTTGACGATTGTGGTAACCGGTTCCATAGCGACTGACCATCTGATGCGCTTTCCAGGTCGATTTTCCGAGCAGCTGCTGCCCGATCACCTGCACAAAGTGTCACTGAGTTTCCTGGTCGACGATCTGGTGGTGCACCGCGGCGGCGTGGCCGGCAACATGGCCTATGCGATCGGCGTGCTGGGCGGCGACGTCGCGCTGGTCGGCGCCGCAGGCGCCGACTTCGCTGACTACCGCGCCTGGCTGCAGTCCCACGGTGTCAACTGTGACCATGTGCACATATCAAAGACGGCGCATACTGCCCGCTTCGTCTGCACCACGGACGTGGACATGGCCCAAATCGCGTCGTTCTACCCCGGCGCGATGTCGGAGGCACGGGACATCGCGCTCGCTGACACGGTGTCGGCCATTGGCACACCAGACTTGGTGATCGTCGGCGCCAACGATCCCGCCGCCATGTATGTGCACACCGAGGAATGCCGCAAACTCGGGCTGGCGTTCGCCGCCGACCCGTCGCAGCAGCTCGCCCGGCTGTCCGGCGAGGAGATCGCCAAGCTCATCGACGGCGCCGCCTACTTGTTCACCAATGACTACGAATGGGACCTGCTGCTGTCGAAGACCGGCTGGTCAGAGGCCGACGTGATGGCCCAGGTCAACCTGCGGGTGACCACCCTGGGTCCCGAGGGTGTGGACCTGGTGGACCGCGACGGCACCACCATCCATGTCGGCGTGGTGCCCGAGACCAGCCAGGTCGACCCCACCGGCGTCGGCGACGCATTCCGGGCTGGATTCCTGAGTGGACGCAGCGCCGGTTTGAGTCTGGAGCGCTCCGCGCAACTGGGATCGCTGGTCGCGGTGCTGGTATTGGAGTCGACCGGCACGCAGGAGTGGGCCTGGGACAACAAGGTCGCCGAACGGCGGTTGGCCGACGCTTACGGCGACGCCGCCGCCGCGGAAATCGCGGCCGTGCTGGCCTAGTTTGCCGAGCAGACGCAGAATCGCACCGCGCGAGCCACTGAAGGCCCCTCCGATGCGATTCTGCGCCTGCCAGGGTGGGGCCGGCTACAGCTGAACCGGGTACTGCGGCTCGCTGATCTGCGGGGCGACCGTGTTCTCGACGAAGATTGCGTGCCACAACATGAAAATCAGCACGGTCCACAGTCTGCGGCTGTGATCGCTGGCACCGCTTCGGTGCTCGTCGAGCATCCGGCGTACGGCGACCATGTCGACCAAGTGATCGGCCTGCGACGAACCCACCATCTCGTAGGCCCACTCCAGTAGTTCGCCAGCTCGAAGCCAATGCCGGATGGGCACCGGAAACCCGAGTTTGGGCCGGTCCAGGACATGCGCGGGCACAACCGGGGCTAGCGCGCGCCGCAGCGCGTACTTGGTCGTGGTGCGGGTGATCTTGGCTTGCAGCGGCAGCCGGGAGGCCACCGCGAACACCTCCGGATCCAAGAATGGCACCCGCAGCTCCAGCGAGTTGGCCATCGTCATCTTGTCGGCCTTGACCAAGATGTCGCCGCGCAGCCAGGTGAATAGGTCGATGTGCTGCATCCGCGCCACCGGATCCCAACCCTCGGACTTGGCATATATGGGTGCCGTCACGTCCGTGTGGGTCCAGTCCGCGCGGAACCCGGGCAGTACATCACGCAGCTGGGCGTCGGAAAAACTGCGGGCATTGCCGTAGTAGCGCTCTTCGAGCGTCAGCGACCCGCGGTGCAGCAGACTCTTGCCGCGCATACCCTCCGGTAGCGGTTTGGACACCTTTCCCATAGAGCGGCGCACCGGCCGGGGGAGGTAGTCGAAGGGCTTCAACGACAGCGGCTCCCGGTAGATGGTGTAGCCGCCGAACAGTTCGTCGGCGCCCTCGCCCGACAACACCACTTTGACGTGCCTTCGGGCCTCCCTGGCGACGAAAAACAGGGGCACCAGTGCGGGATCGGCAACCGGCTCATCCAGGTACCAGACGATCTCTGGTAACGCCGCGACAAACTCATCTGCGCTGACAACTTTGGCGATGTGGCGGGCGCCGATCGCTTCCGCCGAGGCCACCGCGACGTCGATCTCGGAGAATCCCTCACGCTCGAAACCAGTGGTGAAAGTCATCAGCCGGGGGTTGTGCCGAATGGCCAGCGCCGCGATGGCGGTGGAGTCGATACCCCCGGACAAAAACGCACCCACGGTGACGTCAGCGCGCATGTGTTTGGCTACCGAATCCTCCAGCACCGCCGTGATCTCGTCATAGCGTGCCTGCTCGGCGCCGCCGGAGATCGGCGTGGCAGCGAATTGCGGCACGAAGAAGCGGGTGACCGCCGGTTCCAGTTGGCCGGGCCTGATCCGGGCGTAGCAGCCCGATTCGAGCCGTCGTACTCCCCGGTGCAACGTCTCGGGCTCCGGCACGTACTGCAGGACCGTGTAGTGCTGCAGCGCCCGGTCGTCGATGGATGGGTCGAATCCCACTAACTCGGCCAGATCCAGCAGGCATTTCTTCTCACTGGCAACTGCGGTTCCGCCGGTGCCGGTCGCCATGAACAGTGGCTTGATGCCGAACGGGTCGCGGGCACAGAACAATTCGCTGGTCACGGTGTCCCACAGAGCGAACGCGAACATGCCCCGCAGCCTGTTGAGTACGTCGGTGCCCCAGTAGTGGTAGCCGGCGACGATCGCTTCCCCGTCGCCGTCGGTGGCGAAAGCAGCTCCGTGCTGGGCGTGCAGCTGCTCTCGCAGTTCCAGGTAGTTGTAGATCTCTCCGTTGAACACCAGCACGTAGCGCCCTGGCTCCTCCGGCGGTCCCCACCGCAGGGGTTGGTGGGAATGCTCGATGTCGATGATCGAGAGCCGGTTGAACCCGAACACCGCGCCTCCGGTGGCTTCATCGGCGTGGGTGTCGTACCAGGTACCTGGCTCATCGGGTCCGCGGTGGCGCATCAAATGCGATGCTCGGGCGATCGCAGCGGCGGTCTCGGCGGCGCTGCGCACGGCCGCGTTGCGGTGTTCGGTCTCGGCAGCGCCGGCCGGGGCCGCGACGAAGGCCAGCAGTCCACACACGGCGCCTCAGTATGCCGCACTCGGCCCCGCTTGTCGGGTTCACACCACTGCTTGGCGGGTTGTTTCGGCCCGCATCGTCGCCCGGGTGGGCGCCGTGGTCTACGCTGCGTAGTATTCGACATCCGAGTTAGCCGACGGTTCCCGCCACTGCCGGGGTAGTTCCAATCGGCACAGCTTGTGATACAGGAGGCGCCAAGGTGACATCTCGCGGGCCAGGTCGTTCGCAAAGGCTGTCGCAGTGTAGTTCTCAGCGCCGTTCCGGCGGTCGCGAACCAGACGTGCGGCGTGTTTCCCGTCGCCTGCGACTACCGCTGTTGGCTATGACGCTGGGTGGGCTTGCCGTCACCCTGAGCGGATGTAGCTGGACGGAGGCTTTGGCGCTGGGCTGGCCCGAGGGCATTACCCCTGAGGCCCATGTCAACCGGGACTTGTGGATCGGGTCAGTGATCGCCTCCCTGGTCGTGGGCGCCATTGTGTGGGGTCTCATCTTCTGGTCGTCGGCTTTTCACCGTAAGAAGAAAACCGACACGGAATTGCCTCGCCAGTTCGGCTACAACATGCCGCTGGAACTGGTGCTTACCGTCATACCGTTCCTGATCATCTCGGTGCTGTTCTATTTCACCGTTGTGGTGCAGGAAAAGATGCTCTACCTGGCGAAGGACCCTGAGGTCGTGATTGACATCACGTCCTTTCAGTGGAACTGGAAGTTCGGCTACCAGCGGGTCGATTTTGCCGACGGCACATTGACCTACGATGGTGTCGACGAGGAACGCCAGCGTGCCATGGAGTCCAAACCGGAGGGCACGGATAAGTATGGCGAGGAACTGGTCGGGCCTATTCGCGGGCTAAACACCGAGGACCGGACCTACCTGCACTTCGACAAGGTCGAGACCCTGGGGACCAGCACCGAGATTCCGGTGTTGGTTCTGCCAACCGGCAAGCGCATTGAATTCCAAATGGCTTCGGCCGATGTGATTCACGCCTTCTGGGTGCCGGAGTTCTTGTTCAAGCGTGACGTGATGCCTAACCCGGAGGCGAATCATTCCGTCAACGTTTTCCAGATCGCCGAGATCAACAAGGTGGGTGCGTTCGTCGGCCACTGCGCAGAAATGTGCGGCACCTATCACTCGATGATGAACTTTGAGGTCCGGGTTGTGTCGCCCAACGACTTCAAGGCTTACCTGCAGGAGCGTATTGCCGGGAAGACCAATGCCCAGGCCCTGCAGGCGATCGATCAGCCCCCGCTCGCGGTAACGACCCACCCGTTCGACACCCGGCGCGGTGAATTGGCACCGGAACAGTAGGTAAGGACACCCATGAATATCGAAGCGAGGCTGTTCGAATTTATCGCTGCGTTCTTCATAGCGACGGCGGTGCTGTACGGAGTGCTGACTTCGATGTTCGCCACCGGCGGCGTCGAGTGGGCCGGCACCACCGCGTTGGCGCTGACCGGCGGCATGGCGATGATCGTGGCCACCTTCTTCCGTTTCGTGGCCCGCCGGCTAGACACCCGACCCGAAGACTACGAAGGCGCTGAGATCAGTGACGGAGCGGGGGAGTTGGGGTTCTATAGCCCGCACAGCTGGTGGCCCATCATGATCGCGCTGTCCGGATCGGTGGCGGCGGTCGGTATCGCGATGTGGTTGCCATGGTTGATCGCTGCCGGTGTGGTATTCATCCTCGGGTCGGCAGCCGGACTGGTCTTCGAGTACTACATCGGCCCCGAGAAGCACTGATCGAGCGAGAAAAGTCACAATCAGGGCATCAGTTGCTCAGTGGCCCGATTGCCCAGGCAACGTCGCCCGCCGCGTTGGGTAGGGTTTCCGGAGCACCATGAGAAGTCATCAAACATGCGTGCCAGGATGTAGCTGCCAAGCCGCGCGCGCTGGTGACGCAGTTGGACAGGGTAGGCGGGAATGAGCGGGCCGAATCCCCCCGGACAGGGACCTGAAGAACCCGAGTCCGCCGGCGAACCTAGCGCCGAATCGGAGCGGGTAGGCGACAACGGCGAAGAGCCCGATTCCGGCCTGGATTCCGACGAAGCTTTGGGGCACATCCTCGATGGCGGCGACATCGTGCCTGCGGACCATACCGGGGCGACCGACGCGTACTCACGGGCGTACTCGGCTCCCGAGTCCGAGCAGTTCACCAGCGGGCCTTATGTGCCGGCCGATCTCAGGCTCTATGACTACGACGGATATGAGGAGTCGGGGCCTGATGACGAACCGACTGCCCCGCGCTGGCCCTGGGTGGTTGGTGTGGTCGCCATTGCGGCTGCCATCGCCCTGGTGGCTTCGGTGTCGCTGCTTGTCGCGCGCAGGCGAACCACCGAAATCGCTACCCCCGCCACGACTTCCTCGACACCGGTGCAAGACGAAATCACAACCACAACCACCAGTTCGCCACTCCCACCGCCGCCACCACCGCCCCCCACCGAGATCCCAACCGCGACGGAGACCCAGACAGTGACAGTGACGCCGCCGCCTCCTCCGCCGCCCCCACCTCCACCTCCGGAGACCACCGCGGCGCCTCCAGAGACCAATACGGAGGCGGCGCCACCACCCGCCACGACCACCACTCTGGTCGGTCCCCGGCAAGTTACCTACTCGGTGACCGGCACCAAGGCCCCAGGAGACATCATTTCGGTGACCTACGTCGACGCCGCCGGCCGACGACGGACGCAACACAATGTGTACATCCCGTGGTCGATCACGGTCACACCGATCTCGCAAACTGACGTGGGCTCGGTCGAGGCCTCCAGCCTCTTCCGGGTCAGCAAGCTCAACTGTTCCATCACGACGAGCGACGGAACCGTGCTGTCATCGAACAGCAACGACGGACCACAGACGAGCTGCTGATGGTCTCCCGATATTCCGCATACCGGCGTGGGACGAACGCCGTCTCGCCGGAGATCATCGATCGCATTCTGATCGGGGCATGCGCCGCGGTCTGGTTGGTGCTCGTGGGTGTCAGCGTTGCCGCGGTGGTCGCTTTGGTGGACCTGGGCCGGGGCTTTCATCAGATGGCGAGGAACCCGCACACCACGTGGGTGCTGTACGCAATCATCGTGGTATCGGCACTGATCATTGCCGGGGCGATCCCGGTGCTGATGCGGGCTCGCCAACTGGCCCGGGCCGAACCGGGTGGGCGGCCGGTAGGTCCATCGGCACGGAGCGGACGACCCATCAGGCCCGGGTATTCGGCGAAACGTACCCCCGCGTCGACCCCACAGGCACCGAAGGTCAAGGCAGTCGACGAGCCCGTCGAGTTCACCGGGGAGGCGGTCGACCGGGCTTGGCTGCGTGGAACGGTCGCGTTGGCGGGCACGATCGGCATCGCGCTGATCGCGGTAGCGACTGCCACCTACCTCATGGCCGTCGGCCATGAGGGCGCGTCCTGGGTGGTCTACGCGCTGGCGGGGGTCGTCACTGCGGCAATGCCGGCAATAGAGTGGTTACATGTTCGGCAATTGCGCCGCGTGATCGCCGAACAGTAGGGGCGGCAGGCCACGGCGGGTTGGCAGGCTCGGATTGAGGTGGCCTAGTCCGGTTCCGCGACGGCTTGTGGTCCCACAGCGTCCAGTACTGAGCGGTGCTACGCCGCGGGTGCCTCCAGGGTGCAACGCTCGGCTGGGCCGCGCGGGCTAGTGCTCGCCGTTGGGTGAGCCGGAGATGTCCTCCTGATGGTCGCGCAACGCGGTGAGCGCACGCTGTTCGGCGGCGTGGTCCGCTTCGCGTAGTGCTGCGTCCTCTGCTGGGGGATCCGCGACGAGGAAGCTGCCCCGGCCGGGTGATCCGGCCGAGCCCAGCTTGTTCATGCGCTTGGGTAGCGGAGCCCCCTGGTATTCCAGCGGGATCGGGTGGCCGTGGTCGTCGACGGGGCCAAGCGGCTGGTGCAGCTCGATGTAGGCGCCGTGTGGCAGCCGCTTGATGATGCCGGTCTCGATGCCGTGTTCGAGCACCGCTCGGTCGCTGCGCTGCAGCCCGATGCACCACCGGTAGGTGATGAAGTAGACCAGCGGGGGAAGGATCACCATCCCGATGCGTCCGATCCAGGTCGTCGCGTTCAACGAGATGTGGAACTTCAACGCGATGAGATCGTTAATGGATGCCAGTGTGAGCAGCATGTAGAACGAGATCGCCATGGCGCCGATAGCGGTGCGCACCGGAACGTCGCGCGGGCGTTGCAGCAGGTTGTGGTGGGCGCGGTCGCCGGTGAACCGCTTCTCCAGGAACGGGTAGGCCGGTAGCAGGACGAAAACCAGGCCCATGATCACCGCCACCCAGACCGAGGCGGGAACGGTGTGATGCCAGAAATAGAACTCCCACGGCGGCCATAGCCTGGCCAATCCGTCGGGCCACATCATGTAAAAGTCCGGCTGCGAGCCGGCCGAGACATGGGATGGCTTGTAGGGACCCAGATTCCAGATCGGGTTGATCTGTAGCAGCCCACCCATCAGACCCAGCACACCGACGATGGACGCGAAAAACGCGCCGGACTTGAATGCGAACACCGGCATCACGCGCACACCGACGACGTTGCGTTCGGTGCGTCCCGGGCCGGGGAATTGGGTGTGCTTCTGGAACCACACCAATGCCAGATGCAGCCCGATCAACGCCAGCATGATTCCCGGCAGCAGCAGAATGTGCAGCGCGTAGAGCCGGGGAATGATGATGTCACCGGGGAAATCGCCCGCGAACAGCACCCAGTGCAGCCAGGTCCCGATGACCGGCATGCCCAATGTGATCGACGAGAACGCTGCGCGGAGACCGATGCCCGACAGCAGGTCGTCGGGGAGTGAGTAGCCGAAGTAGCCCTCAAACATGGCCAGGATGAGCAACAGCGAACCGATGACCCAATTGGCTTCGCGGGGCCGCCGGAATGCTCCGGTGAAGAAGATGCGCGCCAGGTGCACCATGATCGACGCGGCGAACAACAAGGCGGCCCAGTGGTGGACCTGGCGGACGAACAGGCCCCCGCGGACCTCGAAGGAAATGTCCAGCGCCGATTCGTAGGCGCGCGACATCTCCACTCCACGCAAGGGCTGGTAGACGCCGTTGTAGCTCACTTCGAGCATCGACGGGTCGAAGAACAGCGTCAGGTACACGCCGGTGATCAGCAGCACGACGAAGCTGTAGAGCGCGATCTCGCCCAGCAAGAACGACCAGTGGGTCGGGAACACCTTGTTGAGCTGACGGCGTAACGCGGCTGACGGGTGATAGCGGGTATCGATGTCCTCGCCTTGGCGCGCGAGGACATCGCCCATCTTTGGGGTCCTCGGACTCACGAGGTGCGCTCCTAGAATGCCGGTCCTACCGGCGTGACACAGCCGCCGTGGGCGACCAACCAACCGTCACAGTAGATACTACTGGGCTTAGCAGTGGGCTGCTGGGCCAACGCGCGATAGCTGCGACCGGCCGCCACCGTCGCGCGGTCGACGGGCACGGGTTGTGTCGAACCCGCGCTAGTGCTCGCCGTTGGGTGAGCCGGAGATGTCCTCCTGGTGTTCGCGCAATGCGGTCAGGACGCGTTGTTCGGCGGCGTGGTCCGCTTCGCGTAGTGCTGCGTCCTCTGCTGCCGGATCGGCGGTCAGGAAGCTGCCCCGGCCGGGTGATCCGGCCGAGCCCAGCTTGTTCATGCGTTTGGGCAGTGCGGCGCCCTGGTATTCCAGCGGGATCGGGTGGCCGTGGTCGTCGACGGGGCCAAGCGGCTGATGCAGCTCGATGTAGGCGCCGTGTGGCAGCCGCTTGATGATGCCGGTCTCGATGCCGTGTTCGAGCACCGCTCGGTCGCTGCGCTGCAGCCCGATGCACCACCGGTAGGCGATGAAGTAGACCAGCGGGGGAAGGATCACCATCCCGATGCGTCCGATCCAGGTCGTCGCGTTCAACGAGATATGGAACTTCAACGCGATGATGTCGTTCATCGCCGCCAGTGTGAGCAACATGTAGAACGAGATCGCCATGGCGCCGATAGCGGTGCGCACCGGAACGTCGCGCGGGCGTTGCAGCAGGTTGTGGTGGGCGCGGTCGCCGGTGAACCGCTTCTCCAGGAACGGGTAGGCCGGTAGCAGCACGAAAATCAGGCCCATGATTACCGCCACCCAGACGGCAGCAGGAATGGTGTGGTGCCAGAAGTAGAACTCCCAGGGCGGCCAGATGCGGGCCAGGCCTTCGGTCCACATCATATAGAAGTCCGGCTGCGAGCCGGCCGAGACATGGGATGGCTTGTAGGGACCCAGATTCCAGATCGGGTTGATCTGTAGCAGCCCACCCATCAGACCCAGCACACCGACGATGGACGCAAAAAACGCGCCGGACTTGAATGCGAACACCGGCATCACGCGCACACCGACGACGTTGCGTTCGGTGCGTCCCGGGCCGGGGAATTGGGTGTGCTTCTGGAACCACACCAATGCCAGATGCAGCCCGATGAGGGCCAGGATGAGTCCCGGCAGCAGCAGAATGTGCAGCGCGTAGAGCCGGGGGATCAAAATCGTACCCGGGAAGTCGCCGTCGAACAGTGCCCAGTGCAGCCAGGTCCCGATGACCGGCATGCCCAGCGTGATCGACGACAGGGCCGCCCGCAGACCGATGCCCGACAGGAGGTCGTCGGGCAGTGAGTAGCCGAAGTAGCCCTCGAACATGGCCAGGATCAGCAGCAGCGAACCGATGACCCAATTGGCTTCGCGGGGTCGCCGGAATGCTCCGGTGAAGAAGATGCGCGCCAGGTGCACCATGATCGACGCGGCGAACAACAAGGCGGCCCAGTGGTGGATCTGGCGGACGAACAGGCCGCCGCGGACCTCGAAGGAAATGTCCAGCGCCGATTCGTAGGCGCGCGACATTTCCACTCCACGCAGGGGTTGGTAGACGCCGTTGTAGGTGACTTCGAGCATCGACGGGTCGAAGAACAGCGTCAGGTACACGCCGGTGATCAGCAGTATGACGAAGCTGTAGAGCGCGATCTCGCCCAGCAAAAACGACCAGTGGGTCGGGAACACCTTGTTGAGCTGGCGACGCAGGGCCGCCGCCGGGTGATAGCGGGTATCGATGTCCTCGCCTTGGCGCGCGAGGACATCGCCGATTTTCGGGGTCTTCGGACTCATGAGGTGCGCTCCCAGAATGCCGGTCCTACGGGCTCGACAAAGTCGCCATTGGCGACCAGATAGCCGTCAGTGTCGATCGTGATGGGCAGTTGGGCCAGTGCGCGCGCTGCCGGGCCGAATATCGGCTTGGCGAAATGCAATGCGTCGAACTGGGATTGATGGCACGGGCACAGGATCCGATAGGACTGCTGTTCGTAGAGCGACGACGGGCAACCCAAGTGCGAGCAGACCTTTGTATAGGCGAACAACTCGCCGAAGTTGAAGCTCTCCTGGCCCTTGCGCTTGACCACGCGGCCCATGTCGGCAGGTTTGATCCGGATGAGCATCACGGGGTTGCGGATGCCCATGGCAATGGTCTGTAGCTTTTCGTGCGATTCGACGGTGGTGCCGTCACCGTCGGACTCCCGCCACGGAAAGACGGTCTCCATCCCGCCGGCGTCGAGGTCCTGCGGGCGCATCTTGATGAACGGCGGTCCGCCCTCCAAGCCCGTGGCGCGTGCTAGATAGATGGTCTCGCCGTGGAAGCGGGGGGTCCAGCCGGAGGTCCAGAGCACGGCCTTTTTCCCCTCGGCCGTGGGGACGACTGGCTTCCACGGGTTCTTGATGAAGCCACCGATGAACGCGACCAAGGTACCGAGGCCGAAGGCGCCCATGCCCATGCCGAAGGACAGCCCGATCAACTTGCGGCGTCCGATCGTCGAGCCCTCGAAGGCGTCTGTCAGGTTCGCCACCACGGTCTTGCGGTCGACCTCGCGAGAAGCGCCGTCATGGCGCTCTTGGATCGAAATCTCTTCTGGGATAAACCGTTTCTGGAACAGCACCGCGCCGATTGCGATCGACAGGACGGAGAGCCCGAAGGTCAGGCCGTAGAGCGGGGTGGTCAGCGAGTACACGAAGTTGCCGTCACTGTTGGCCGGCTCGAACTCCCATGGCCAGAACAAGAAGACCACCAACAACGCCAGCCCGAACACGCCACCGAGCATCAGCCAGATCGCAACACCGCGCGCGGCGCGCTTTTCGGCCTTGGTGTTCTCGACAGGCCAGCGAGGCTCCTTGTAGACGGTGTCGACACCGTCCATCCGACCGCCCAGCGCGACGAGTTCCTCGTTCGACATCGCGGCCAGTGCCGCTTCGTCGGGTTCTTGTGGGACGGCTCCAGCCCCGTCCTGAGCCCCATCCGCCGGAGTAGATCCGTCGCTCATGATCGCGCCCCAATCCACAGAGCCAGCCCGATGGCGGCAACCATCCCGATAATCCACGCAACCATGCCCTCAGGCGCAGGCCCGAATCCGCCGAGGCCGTAACCCCCTGGCTGTCGCGGTTCGGTAATGGTGCGCACGTAGGCGATGATGTCTTTCTTGGCCTCGAACGAGAGCTGGCGGTCGGAGAACCTCGGCATGTTCTGTGGGCCGGTCAACATCGCGGCGAGGATTTGCTGCTCATTGGCCGGCCTGAGGTCGGGCGCGTACTTGCCCGACGACAAGGCCCCACCCTTGCCGGTGAAGTTGTGGCACGACGAGCAGTTGAGCCGGAACAAGTCGCCGCCGCGGCCGAGGTCGTCGCCGCGTAGCGATTCCATCGCAATGCTGCCGTCGGGGTTGCGCACCACCGCCGGGCCGCCGCCATTGGCCTGCACGTAGGCCCCGAGCGCGTCGGTCTGCGCCTCGTCGAAGATTGGGTCTTTGCGCGGCGCCTGAGCCTCGCCACGCATGGCGGGCATGCGGCCGGTCGACACTTGGAAGTAGACGGCAGCCTCACCGACGCCGATCAGGCTGGGTCCGTGGTCGGGTACGCCCTGCAAGTTGGCGCCGTGGCAGGACACGCAGGAGGTGTCGAACAGCTGCTTGCCAGTGCGCAGCATCGCCGAGCCAGATTCGTCGGCGACCGCGACCTGCGGCGTCGGGGTGAGAACTGCTGCAAGCCCGCCGGCGATGGTGAGCGCTATCAGCAGCAGTAGCCCCCCCGACAGGCGACGCCGAAGGCGGCGTTTGGCGCGAGCTCCCAGTCGGCGTTGTTTCTGATCGCCACCGGGCGTGGTACCGCCACCTGATCGAGCAAACCCCAGTTTCTTCAACCGAGCACTCCTGTCGATTCCTGTTGGGTCCTGTTCGGGCTGGTTCGGGGGAGTCGGCTCATCGGATGAAATAGATCACGGCGAACAACGCGATCCACACGATGTCGACGAAATGCCAGTAGTACGAGACAACGATGGTGGCGGTGGCTTGCGCGGGCGTGAACTTGCTCATTCCGGTGCGGATCAGCAGCACGATGAAGGCGATAAGGCCGCCGGTGACGTGCAGTCCATGGAAGCCGGTGGCCAGATAGAACACTGTGCCGTATGCGCTTGCGGGGATCGTTGTTCCGTGACTGGTCAGATTGAAGTACTCGTAGGCCTGACCGAGGATGAAGAACAGCCCCATCAGGAAGGTGACCACATACCAGCGGCGTAGCCCGAACACGTCGCCGCGCTCGGCGGCGAACACGCCCATCTGGCAGGTGAACGAGGACGCGATCAGAACCAGCGTCACCGGCACCGCCTGGTAGAGATTCAGCTCTGTTGGCGGCGGCGGCCAGTTCCCGCCGGCCTGCGCTCGCGCCGTGAAATACATCGCGAACAGGCCAGCAAAGAACATCAGCTCGCTGGAGAGCCAGACGATGGTGCCAACACTGACCATGTTGGGCCGATTCAGTGAGTGCACGCGCGACGTGATCGCAGTGCCCGAGGTCCCTACAGCGCTCGTCACATCCGCAAGTATGACGCTTTGTAGTTGTCGAACTCTACCCGGGGCGCAAATTCTGTTCGGCGCGTCGCCTTGGCGCCCGATCGACGCCGCTATCCGGGTGCTGTTGGGGTGCGGTTCGCCCTCGTGGGACTATCGGCGCGTGGGTCTGTCGTCCGAGGCTTCTGCTCCTCGGGGGGATTCTGGCGGGGTTTCGGAGGCCCCGGCTGAGGCGGCGTCTTCCTGGAAGCAGATCGTGGGTCGGTTGATGGACGGGCGCGACCTGGCACCTGGCCAGGGTGCCTGGGCGATGGACCAGATCATGTCCGGTGCCGCGAAGCCGGCGCAGATCGCCGCGTTTGCCGTGACGATGACGATGAAGATGCCGACCGCGGACGAGGTCGGTGAGCTGGCCGATGTCATGCTCCGACACGCACGACCGCTACCCCTCGATGCGATCCGTGATGACAGTGTCGACGTCGTCGGTACTGGCGGCGATGGGCTCAACACGGTGAACCTGTCCACGATGGCCGCGATCGTGGTCGCGGCGGCGGGGGTGCCGGTGGTCAAACACGGCAACCGGGCGTCGTCGTCGTTGGCCGGCGGTGCCGACACGCTCGAGGCGCTGGGCGTGCGCATCGACCTGGGATCTGACCAGGTGGCGCGCAGCCTCGCTGACGTCGGGATCGGTTTCTGTTTTGCGCCACAGTTTCATCCGTCCTATCGGCACACATCGGCGGTGCGCCGCGAGATCGGGGTGCCCACCGTGTTCAATCTTCTTGGGCCGCTGACTAATCCGGCTCGCCCGCCGGCCGGTTTGATCGGCTGTTCGTTCGCCAACCTGGCCGAGGTGCTGGCCGGAGTGTTTTCGGCGCGCGGGTCCAGCGTGTTGGTGGTGCACGGTGACGACGGGCTCGACGAGCTGGCCACGACCGCCCCGAGCACGGTCTGGCGCGTCGTGGCGGGCACCGTGGACAAATTGACGTTTGATCCCGCCGAATTCGGTTTTGGCCGCGCGAACCTCAACGAACTGCGGGGAGGTGACGCCCAAGCCAACGCGGCCGTTGCGCGGGACGTGCTGGGTGGTGCCAGAGGCCCGGTTCGCGACGCGGTGTTGCTGAACGCCGCCGGTGCGATCGTGGCGCACTCGGGGTTATCCGGCCGCGCTGAATGGCGCCCGGCGTGGAAGGACGGGCTGCGGCGAGCCAGCGCGGCGATTGACACCGGTGCCGCCGAACAACTGCTCGCGCGCTGGATTCGGTTCAGTCAGCAGCTCTGAGGCCGCACCGTCGATCTGCTCGGCAGCCAATCGTGCCGACCGCGCCGCAGCCGCCCAGGCAGTCCAGGGGCCGGCCGACCGCAACGGTGAGGTCCACCCCGTGGCATGGTCGGCGACCCGGACGATGCGCACTCCTGGTCCAGCCAGCCAGCGAGCGATGAGTCCGGTCTCCTCGACCAGCGCACCGCCCAGAGGGGCCGACGCGGGCACGATCGTCTGAGCGCTGGCGTGGATTGCATCGACCACAGGCATCGGTGGCACCCCGCGGCGGGCGGTACCGGCTGCCGCAAGTTGGCCGTGCCGGATGACGGCGAGCTGGTAGCCCCCTTGTCCAGGGGGACCGTCCGGCAGCGCTGCGATCAGCTCGGGCAGCTTGGCCAGCGCGCGCAATCGTTGGCCGCGCCACAGCACCTCGACAGCAGTGGCGATGTGGTCACGCAGCCGGGCAGCGCTCTCGTATCGACAGCGTTCGGCGAGCGCCGCGACATGATCGACGGCGGCGGCCAGCGCGGTGTTGTCCAGCCCGTCGATCAATGCCGCGGCGCGCTGCACCGCCGCCGCGTATTGGGTGGCCGTCACATCGCGTGTGGCCGGGCAGGGTGAGACCTCGAGCTCGGGGCAGGCTGGTCCGTGCCGGGCGGAACGCGCCAGCCGGGTGGTGCACGTTCGGACTCCGGAGAACCGCGCGAACAGGGTTGCCGTCTGGGTCGCGTCTGCGCGCGACCGAAATGGGCCGACGACGCGGTCGTGTCGCGGAGCACGGACCACCGACAGGCGCGGAAACGGTTCGTCGGTCAAGGTCACCCACCACCAGCGGTGCGGAAACCTCGATCGACGGTTGTATGGCGGGGCATGCGCGGCCAGCATCCGCAGCTCTCGTACTCCGGCTTCGAGCGCATGCGCGCATTCGACGTGGTCGACCCTGGTGGCCAGGGCGACCATCTCCTTCATTCGAGCCCGGGTATCGGTCCCGTTGAAGTACTGGCCCACCCGCCGCCAGAGATCGACCGCAGTACCGACATAAAGCACTTCGCCCGATGGTCCCCGGAACAGGTAGACCCCCGGACGGTGTGGCAGGCCGTCGGCGAGCGCTCGCTTGCGCCGCTGTGCGGGGGGTACGTCGGGCAGATAAGAGCGCAGCTCGGAGTATGTATTCACGCCCTGGTTGCCCACTCGTTCGATGAGCCCGTGCAACACGTCGACGGTGGCGCGAGCATCGTCGAGGGCTCGGTGGGTGGGCTGGGTGGTGACGGCGAATAGCCGCGCCAGTGCGGCCAGCCGCACACTGGGTGCTTCCTCGCGGCTTAGCACCCGCCGCGCCAACTGGACCGTGCACAGGACCCGCGGTCGCGGCCAGGTGATGCCGCAGTGTCGCGCGGCGGCACGCAGGAACCCGATGTCGAACCCCGCGTTGTGGGCGACCAGTACCGATGTGCCGGCGAATTCGAGAAACATCGGCAAGACGACCTCGATGGTTGGGGCGTTGCACACCATGGCTGTGGTAATGCCGGTCAGCGCGACGATCTGGGTCGGAATGCTGCGCTGGGGGTCTACCAGAGTCGCGAATTCACCGAGAACGACGCCGCCGCGCACCTTGACCGCCCCGATCTCGGTGATGGCGTCGGGAAGTGCGTCCCCAGTGCCCTTCGTGCGTCCGCCCGTGGTCTCGAGATCGACTACCACGAAGGTGGTCTCACGCAACGACACTTCCGGGTCGGTATCGGGCTCGGGGCCTGCGGCCGCGAACCAGGCCGGCTGGAGTTCGGCGAAACTCAGCTGAGTCCCATTGGCCGAGTGCACGGCCATGACGTTAGGGATGATCACCGACACCGTCGGTGTCCCACGCCGGGTGGGTAGAGCGGCTGTCAGGTGCGCATCTGTCGGCACGGGTATTCGCGGGCGAGTTCCGGGGGAGTCCGATGTCGGTGCCGGTGGCTACGGTTCGGTACGACCCACAGCGTTCCTCGCCGAGCGTGCCCCACGCGCGCTCCCAGGCGTAGCCGGGCGTGGCCGAGGAGCGTTGGAAGCGCTTTGACCGATCTGATTGAGGAGGATTGACCCCATGGCCGAGACCACCGGAACTGATGGCAGGAGCCGCCCTTCGCCTGAGGCGGGGGACTCCATCGTTATCGATTGTGACGACTGCGCGCTGCGGGGCCGCGGATGCCGCGATTGCGTGGTCAGCGTTCTACTCGGGGTGCCGGAAACGTTGTTGGGTGACGAACGAGCCGCACTGGAGGCACTCGCCGACGTGGGATTGGTCCCGAGGTTGCGTCTCGTGCCTATCCGCCGCGACCGCGCGTCGGATATCGCATAGTGGCGCCGCGCGAGCTAAGCTCCTACGCCGTGTCGGTGTCCTGCGTCCTCTTACGGGCTCTCAAGGGAATGACAGAAATCTTGACATTTTCTTAATTCCCCCCTTTGGACAAAGACCGATATCGTTTCGTAACCTGTTTGAGACCTAAACCGGCGCGACGGCATACGCCGATGGCAGTTTAAGGAAGCAAATCTTGAGGTTCGACTGTAGGCATCTGATCGCGCGCGTGATCAAGCGATCCGCTATCAGTACGTTAGCAAGTTTCACCGTGTTGTCCGGCTTTTTGGCTGCGAGTGTGCAGGCTGATCCCGCCGAGGACGCTCTGACGAAGCTCAACGAACTCTCCCGGCAAGCCGAGCAGACCACTGAGGCGATGCACAGCGCGCAACTCGACTTGAACGAGAAGCTCGCCGCCCAGCAGGCAGCGGACAAGAAGCTCGCCGACGACCAGGCCGCTCTGGACGCCGCGAACGCTCGCCTGGTCACCTTCCAGGCAGCGGTCGACAAGCTCGCGGCCGCCACGTACATGGGCGGTCGCACCGACGGCATGCACGCCATGCTGACGGCGCCGTCGCCGCAGTTGCTGATCGACCGGCTCACCGTGCAGCGGGTGATGGGGCGTCAAATGGCTACGCAGATGGCCAGTTTCCGGGCCGCTGGCGAGCGGGCGGCCAAGGCTGAGAAGGCATCAGCCAAGTCGGCGGCCGATGCCAAGTCTGCTGCGGAACGGGCGGCGATGGTGCGGGCGAGCTTGCAAAACAAGCAGAGCCAGCTGCAGGTGCAAATCGCCGTCGTCAAGTCGCAATACCTCGCGTTGACACCGGACCAGCGCACCGCGCTGGCAGATCCCGGCCAGGTGCCCGCGGCAGGTCCGGCGGCGCCCGCACCCGAAGGGTTGGCGCCCGGTGCGCCGCCGCCGGGCGCACCGGCGCCCGAGGCCGTGCCGCCCGGTGGTCTGCCTGCGGGTGAGCCGGCGCCTGGGGGTGGGGTTCCCCCGTCGGGCCTCATGCCTGGATTGCCGTTCTTCACGCCGCCGGGTGGCAGCAATCGCCAGAATGTCGTGCAGGCTGCGCTGACCCAGGTTGGAACGCCGTACGCGTGGGGAGGCGCCGCACCCGGCGGGTTCGACTGCTCGGGGTTGGTGATGTGGGCTTTCCAGCAGGCTGGTATTGCCCTGCCGCACTCCAGTCAGGCGCTCGCCCATGGTGGTCAGCCTGTGTCGCTGTCGGATTTGCAGCCTGGCGACGTGCTGACCTTCTACTCTGACGCGTCTCATGCCGGCATCTATATCGGGGACGGTCTCATGGTCCACTCGTCTACCTACGGCGTGCCGGTGCGGGTGGTGCCAATGACCGCATCCGGCCCGATCTACGACGCGCGTCGCTACTGACGCTCCTTCGGCGGGGCTGCGGGTGTTTTCGGGGCAGCGTCGCTGGCCTCGGCTACTCCTCGTTCTTCTTGTTGCCGAGCTGATGGCGGCTGCTCTGGTGTCGCTGCGGCCGGTGCGTGATCGACCAGCAGAATCCGCACAGGTGGTCGTCGCGGCTGCTAGCGCTCCGGCAACCTCGTTGGTCGTCGGTGATCGGATCGTCCATATGCGCGGTCTCGGGCCGCCCGCCACCGACCGCCTGTTGTCACGCGTGGCGACCAATATCGGCGCGGCGATCGGCGCGGTGGTGGCCTTTTGGGGGGTCGATTGGTCCCGGGACATCTCGGTGGTGGCTGCCGGCACCGAGCAGGAGTTTCGTGTTGCCGCTGGCGGCGGCCCGGCGTCGCAATGGGACGATATCGCCGCGGTGACGGTTGCCCAGCATGTCGATCCTGTCCGGCGGGTCGCGATCGGCCAGCGAATCGTGTTCGCGCCCGGTGCGGTGCGCATGAGCTCAACCGCACTACGAATGGTGTTGGCGCACGAAGTCTTTCACTACGCGGCGCGTGTCGACACCGCCCTAGACGCACCTCGCTGGTTGACCGAGGGGGTGGCCGATTTCGTGGCCCGACCGTACCCGGCCAACATCCGAACGGGCGCCGTTGCGGTGCCTGCGGCCCTGCGGCTGCCGTCGGACGCCGATCTGGATGCTCCCGGGCCGCAACGCTCGTCGGCCTATGACCGCGCGTGGTGGTTCGCCAGGTTCGTCGCCGACACGTACGGACCGGCGAAACTGCGCCAGTTCTACCTGGCGGCGTGTGGTGTGGGACGCTCCGAGCTGTCCGTCGCTATCCGCGAGGTGCTCGACACCGACGCTGCCGGTCTGCTGGCACACTGGCGGCAATGGCTGACCCGGTAGCAGAGTCTGGTTGCGCAACCCCGAACCGCTAGATTGACGCGGATGAGCCGGGTCCTGCTGGTAACCAACGACTTTCCGCCGCGGCGCGGCGGCATTCAGTCCTACCTCGGCGAGTTCGTCGGCAGGTTGGCACAGGCCGGATCGCATAACGTGACGGTGTACGCACCGTCGTGGAAGGGGTCGGAAACCTTTGACGAGGCGGCCCGAGCTGGCGGCTATCGGGTAGTCCGGCATCCGGGCACGCTAATGCTGCCGGTTCCCGCGGTGGACCGCAGGATGCGTCGGCTGATCGCGGAGAACGATATCGACACCGTCTGGTTCGGTGCGGCCGCACCGCTTGCTCTGCTGGCGCAGCGGGCCAGGCAGGCAGGAGCCAACCGAGTCCTGGCGAGCACCCACGGTCACGAAGTGGGCTGGTCGATGCTTCCGGTCGCTCGGTCGGTGCTGCGGCGCATCGGCGATGGCACCGACATCGTGACCTTCGTGAGCCGGTACACGCGGTCCCGGTTCGCGCGTGCTTTCGGACCCGCGGCGTCGCTCGAGTACCTACCGCCCGGCGTGGACACCGACCGGTTCCGTCCGGATCCCGCCGCCCGCGCTGAGTTGCGTGCGCGCTACGGGTTGGGCGAGCGGCCCACGGTGGTGTGCCTTTCGCGGCTTGTCCCGCGCAAGGGCCAGGACACGCTGGTCAAGGCCTGGCGGTCGGTTCGGAGTCGGGTCGATGGCGCTGCGTTGGTGGTCGTCGGGGGCGGTCCTTACCTTGAGGCCCTGCGCAAGCTAGCCAAGGAACAGGGTGTGGACGACGACGTGACGTTCACCGGCGGGGTGGCAGCCGCGGAACTGCCCGCGCACCATGCGTTGGCCGATGTGTTCGCGATGCCGTGCCGTACCCGCGGCGCTGGAATGGACGTCGAGGGCCTGGGGATCGTGTTTCTCGAGGCCTCAGCCACCGGTGTGCCAGTAATCGCCGGAGAATCGGGCGGGGCGCCGGAAACTGTGCAGCACAACAAAACTGGGCTAGTGGTCGATGGCAACTCGGTCGACAGGGTCGGCGAGGCCGTCATCGAGTTGCTGACCGATCGCGACCGGGCGGCGGCGATGGGCGCCGCCGGTCGAGAATGGGTGATCGATCGTTGGCGTTGGGACATCCTGGTGGACCGCCTCGCCGTGCTTCTGCACGGCGACGATGCGGGCCGGTGAGGTGGCCCGGGGAGGAGCCGGGCGATGGGGTCTGGGCACGGCGACGATGCGGGCCGGTGAGGTGGCCCGGGGAGGAGCCGGGCGATGGGGTCTGGGCACGGCGACGATGCGGGCCGGTGAGGTGGCCCGGGGAGGAGCCGGGCGATGGGGTTTGGGCACGGCGACGATGCGGGCCGGTGAGGTGGCCCGGGGAGGCGGCCGCGTGGCTAGTTCTTGAGGTAGAGCGCCTCGATCTCGGAAGCGAACTTTTGGGCCACCACGTTGCGCTTGACCTTCATCGTCGGTGTCAGCTCACCAGTGTCCTCGGTGAAGTCGACGGGCAGAATACGGAATTTGCGGATCGACTCGGCATTTGACACCGCAAGGTTGGCTTGTTTGACGGCCGTCTCCACCTCTGCGACCAGGTCTGGGTCGCCGGCCAGATCGCCGACCGACGCAGTGGCGCCTTTGTCGTTGCGTTGCTTCCAGCCGGCGAATGCCTCCGGATCGATGGTGATCAGCGCGCCGATGAAGGGCTTGGCGTCCCCAACGGCCATCGCCTGGCTGATCAGCGGGTGCGCCCGCAGTTTGTCCTCGAGCACCGCAGGGGCGACATTCTTGCCGCCGGCGGTGACGATGATCTCCTTCTTGCGACCGGTGATGCTGACGAAGCCGTCTTCGTCGATCGCCCCCAGATCGCCGGTCTTGAACCACCCGTTGGCGAATGTGTCGGCCGTCGCTGCCTCGTTGCGCCAGTAGCCGCTGAACACGACGCCGCCTCGGGCCAACAGTTCTCCGTCGTCGGCGATGCGTAACGCGTTGCCGGGCACCGGCCTTCCGACAGTTCCGATCTTGACGTCGTTGGATGGGCTGATGGCGACGCCGCCGCTGGTCTCGGTGAGGCCGTAGCCTTCGTAGATGGTGAGGCCCGCACCGCGATAGAAGTGGCCGAGCCGCGCACCCAACGGCGCGCCGCCCGACACGGCCGCGCGACACGCGCCACCGAGTGCCGCACGCAGCTTGTTGTAGACCAGCCGGTCGAACAGCGCGTGTTTGGTGCGCAGCAGCAGCCCCGGCTTTCCACCGTCGTGGGCCTGGCTCCAGTCGACAGCGGTCTGTGCGGCGATCGCGAAGATCCGGCCTTTGCCGGCGTCTATGGCGTTCTGCTCCGCGGTGTTGTAGACCTTTTCGAACACCCTCGGCACGGACACCACCAGCGTCGGCTTGAACACTGCCAACATCGGCAGCAGATTCTTGATGTCGCTGGTGAATCCTACGGTGACTTTGTTGTGGAAAGCAGCCAAAGTGATCGCGCGGGCCAGCACATGAGCCAGCGGCAGGAAAACCAGCAGCCGCTCGCCCTTGGTCAGCAGCGTCGGGTGGAGTTCCTTGGCGCCCCTAATCGCGTAGAGCAGGTTGGAATGGGTGAGCTGGCAGCCCTTCGGCCGTCCTGTGGTGCCCGAGGTGTAGATGAGCGTCGCTGGGTCCTTCGAACGCAACGCCTTGAGCCGGGCGTTCAGTTCGGCCGGATCCACGGAGGCGCCCGCCTCGGCGAGCCGGTCGAGTGCGTTGGGACCCGAGCCGTTGATCGGCAGCACGTGGCGCAGGGCGGGCAGTTCGTCGCTGAGTTCGGTGACCGTGGCGGCGTGTGCGTCGGTCTCCGGGAATGCCACCACCGCTTCCGAATTGTGTAGCACCCACTGCACCTGCTCGGCCGACGAGGTCTCATAGATCGGCACGGTGACGGCACCGACCGACAGGATCGCGAGATCGATGATCGCCCATTCGTAGCGGGTTGCCGAGAATATGGACACCCGGTCACCGGCTTCAACCCCTAGCGAGATCAAGCCCAGCGCGGCTGAACGAATCTGGTTCGCGGCGTCGGCACACGTGACATCGGTCCAGACACCGTCGACGAGGCGCTGGTAGATGACGTGTTCCGGGTCGTCGCGTTCGTGCTCGAAAACTGCGGCCGCGACACTATCGTGCTCGCCGACGGTGAACCCCGCGGGGACGCTCAACTCACGCACTCTTCTCGGACCTCGCTTGACCTAGTGTGATAACTCCGGTGGCCGGCTTGCTGTGGCTTAGCCTACTTCGACCAGTCGCATAGCCTACGTCGAACATTTGCGCAGGATGAAGTTGTGTATGTGAAGCTGGGGCGATGAACAGCATCCAGATCGCGGACGAGACCTACGTGGCCGCCGATGGCGCCGAGGTTTCCGCCGCGTTGACCGATCGGTCGAGCTGGCGGCGGTGGTGGCCTGATCTGCGGCTGCAGGTCACCGAGGACCGTGCCGACAAGGGAATAAGGTGGGCGGTGAGCGGCGCCCTCACCGGGACCATGGAGGTTTGGCTGGAACCGTCGTTGGACGGGGTGGTGTTGCACTACTTCCTGCACGCCGAACCTACCGGCGTATCGGCGCACCAGCTTGCTCGAATGAACCTGGCTAAAATGACGCACCGCCGCCGGGTGGCAGGCAAGGAAATGGCGTTTGAGATGAAGATGACCCTGGAGAACTCGCGCCCCATCGGGGTTTCTCCGGTAACTTAGCCGAATCAAGTGAGGCGCAGAGGAGTACCGTTTCTGCCGGGAGAACGGGAGCTCCCGCCGATGACCGGGGTCGACCCGCTTGCGGGGAAAGGGAAGCAGCCAGGTGGCGGACAAGACAACGCAAACGATCTACATCGATGCGGATCCAGGCGAGGTGCTGAAGGTGATCGCCAACATCGAGGCCTACCCGGAATGGATTGGCGAGTATAAGGAAGTTGAAGTCCTGGAGGCTGACGACAACGGTTACCCGCTGAAGGCTCGGATGCTGATGGACGCGGCCGTCTTCAAAGACACCCTGATCATGGCCTACGAGTGGCCGGCTGACCGCAAGCGGGTCAGCTGGACGCTCGAATCCAGCTCGCTGCTCAAGTCCCTCGAGGGGACATATCACCTGGCGCCCAAAGATTCTGGAACTGAGGTTATCTACGAACTCTCGGTCGACCTTGCGGTCCCGATGATCGGAATGCTCAAACGCAAGGCCGAA
Source organism: Mycobacterium spongiae (assembly GCF_018278905.1). Taxonomy (NCBI): domain Bacteria; kingdom Bacillati; phylum Actinomycetota; class Actinomycetes; order Mycobacteriales; family Mycobacteriaceae; genus Mycobacterium; species Mycobacterium spongiae. Next base: position 3,326,961 of record NZ_CP046600.1, on the reverse strand, counting down.
CGCAGGTTGACCGATGGGGCGTTGAAGGATCTGAAGAAACGAGTCGAGGCTGAGTGAGTCCGCTACGCCGACCCCGGCCCGGATCAGTCTCTTTGTCGGCAAAGGCGGGGTAGGAAAATCGACGCTGGCGTCCGCTACCGCGGTTTGTGACGCGAGCGCCGGTCAGCGAGTCCTGGTGGTATCGACCGACCAGGCGCATTCGCTGGGTGACGTGTTGGGCATCGCTGTCCCACCGACTGGGCGGGGTGACCCCGTTCGCGTGCTCGCCGACGACCCCGAGGCCGGGGGCGGCTTTCTCGATGCACTGGCCCTGGATACCCTCGCACTGCTCGAGGAGCGGTGGCGCGACGTGGTCGATGCCCTGGATCAGAGATTTGCCGGCTCCGAGTTAGCCACTATCGCGTCCGAAGAGCTCGCAGCGCTGCCCGGGATCCAGGAAGTGCTGGGGCTGCACGCCGTTGGCGAACTTGCGGCAGCCGGACGATGGGATCGTATTGTGGTCGACTGCGCCTCGACCGCCGATGCGCTGCGCATGCTGACCCTGCCCGCTGCCTTCGGTCTCTACGTCGAACGTGCATGGCCGCGCCATCGCCGGCTCGGCGTCGCGGCCGAGGACGGCCGCTCGGCCGCGGTGGTGGAGCTGCTGGAGCGCACCAGCGCCAGCGTGGAGCAGTTGAGCGCATTGTTGACCGACGGTGCTCAGGTCGGTGCGCATCTGGTGCTGACGCCCGAGCGGGTAGTCGCTGCGGAGGCGGCGCGGACGTTGGGGTCGTTGGCCCTCATGGGAGTCCGTGTCGAAGAGTTGCTCGTCAATCAGGTCTTGGTGCGTGACGAGTCCTATGAGTACCGCAGTCTGCCCGACCACCCGGCGTTCTATTGGTACGCCGAACGGATCTCCGAGCAACGGGCCGTTCTGACCGAACTCGACGGCACCATCGGCGACGTAGCTCTGGTGCTGATTCCGCACCTAGCCGGTGAGCCGATCGGTCCGAAGGCGCTGGCCGGTCTGCTCGATAGTGCTCGTCGTCGTCGCGGAGCCGCGCCGCCCGGTCCGCTGCGCCCGATCGTGGACTTGGAATCCGGGTCCGGGCTTGGGTCGGTGTACCGCTTGCGGCTATCGTTGCCCCAACTCGATCCCGAGACGCTAACGCTGGGCCGGGCGGACGATGATCTGGTCATCAGCGCTGGCGGGATGCGGCGCCGGGTGAAGTTGGCGTCGGTCCTGCGCAGGTGTACGGTGCTGGACGCGCAGCTGCGGGGTGGTGAGCTGACAGTTCGTTTCCGACCAAATCCGGAGGTGTGGCCAATATGAGCGGGCTCCACGCCGATGTTGGTCCCGAGTTGCGGCGGCTGGCGCAGGCGATCTTGGACGGGATCGACCCTGGGGTGCGCGCAGCGGCCACAATGTTTTCGGGGGTTTCGGGGGCTGCCGGCGACGGTGTCGGGACCGGCAAGTGCCAGCAAGTGTGGTGTCCGGTTTGTGCTCTTGCCGCGTTGGCAACCGGCGAGCAGCATCCGTTGTTGACGGTGATCGCCGACCACAGTGTCGCGCTGCTGGAGGTGATTCGCGCCATAGTCGACGACATCGACCGGTCGGCGCAACCACCGCCCGATGGCTCGCCTGATGGGGGCGCCAAGACCGATACGGCCGCTCCGAATGGCGCGGGAGATGCTTCTGCGACAACCCGCTACCAGCCGATCCCGGTGTCCGTCCAGGAGTGAGCCGACGTTCTGTGGAGGTGGTCGGCGCCCCCTTGGATGGGTACAGTTGGCGCAGGACATCATCCGTTACGGGCGAGAGGGAGGGCCATGTGGTACTACCTGTTCAAGTACATCTTCATGGGCCCGTTATTCACACTGCTCGGCCGGCCCAAAGTTGAAGGCCTAGAACATATCCCGAGCTCCGGCCCGGCTATCATCGCCAGCAACCACCTCGCCGTCGCGGACAGCTTCTACCTTCCGTTGGTGGTGCACCGTCGGATCTGGTTTCTGGCGAAAGCGGAATACTTCACCGGCACTGGGCTACGAGGGTGGATAAACCGCTGGTTCTATAGCGTTTCCGGCCAGGTGCCGATTGACCGTACCAACGCCGACTCCGCGCAGGCGGCGTTGCAGGCTGCCCAAGTGCTGCTCGGCCAGGGAAGGCTGCTGGGCATGTACCCCGAAGGCACCCGGTCGCCCGACGGTCGGTTGTACAAAGGCAAGACTGGCCTGGCGAGGCTGGCCTTGCACACGGGGGTCCCGGTTATTCCGGTCGCGATGATCGGCACCGACGTCGTCAACCCGCCGGGTTCGAAGATGCTGCGGTTCGGGCGGGTCACCGTCCGTTTCGGCAAGCCGATGGACTTCTCACGGTTCGAGGGATTGGCTGACAACCATTTCATCGAGCGAGCAGTCACCGACGAGGTGATGTACGAGCTGATGGGGTTGTCGGGGCAGGAATACGTCGACATCTACGCCGCCAGTGTCAAGGACGGGGTCAAGGACGGGAGCGACGGTACTAATCGGGGCGATGGTGCCGATCCTGAGGACGCCGCGCGGATCCCGGAGACGGCAGCCGGCTAGTCAGCTGACCGCCGGAATACGGGGCATTTCCTCGACGGGAGAAGGCGGCAGCGCCATCCGCGTGGTGACGGCGAATCCGGAAACGACGATGACCGCGAGCGCCCACCACACATAAGACATTCCCGCGAGCTGGCGCCACCACGCCGCTGTTGTTTCCTGATGTTGGGGAAGCAGATCGATGGGTGTCCACCTCATCAGCGCCACCCCGGCCGCGCTGACCAAACCCAGAGCGACGTTGCGACGACGCCAGCCCAGTAGTCCGGTGACCAATACCGTCGGCAACATCCATACCCAGTGGTGGGACCAGGAAACCGGCGAAACCACCAACCCAAAAAGAGCCACGCACATCACGGCCAGGGTGGGCTCGCCGGCCCGCAGGACTCGTCGCATCGCCCATACGGTGGCTGCCAGCACGAGCAACGACCCGACGACCCACAGCACGAAGCGTTCGCTCTCACCGAGCGCCAGTCGTGCCAGTGCGCCGGCAATGTTCTGGTCGGTGTTCAACGCTGCCGCGCCGATCCGATCCGTATGGCGGATCGTGTGCGTCCAGTACTCCCAGGAATCGCGCCAGGTCAATAGGAAACCCACGACCGTGGCTGCGGCGAACGACGCCAGGGCCATGCACGCCGCGCGATTGTCCCTACGGAGCAGGAAATAGAGCAGGAACACCGCTGGTGTCAGTTTCAGGGCTATTCCTAGACCCAGCAGCAGCCCACGCGGCCACGGCGTTTGGCGCGGGAAGCAGTCAGCGATCACGAGCGTCATCAGCACCACATTGATCTGACCGAACGCGAAGTTCGAACTGATCGGTTCTAGCCAGATTGTCGCTGGCGCCACTATGACCACCGCCAACCACAACTGACGCAGCCAAGCCGGCCCGGGAAGAGCGCGGGAGGAGGTCCACACGTCGAGGCGGTTCAACACCAGCAGCGTCGATACGATCAGCAGCACGAGGGTGAGCACGGTGATCGCAACGCTGGCGGCCGGCATGTGCAACCACGCGAATGGACTGAACACCACGGCCGCCAACGGCGGATAGGTGAACGGAAGGTTCAGTCCGATGGGTGTGTGGAACAACACACCGCCGCTGTACAGCGGACCCCCATCCAGCCACGCCTGTCCGCCCATCTGGTAGACGTCAATATCGATGCGATACGGGGTGTGCCCAAACAACCGCCAGCCGACGTAGCTCAGTGCCAAGGCCGCTACCAGCCACAACGGGAACCATAACCACCCCCGCCGGAGTCGACTGCCCACGTCGGGCGCCTGAAATGTACTCATGTCGCACAACAGCCTAATGTCGCAAGACAGCCCAACCTCACAGAAGCGCCTCATGGCACGGTTGCGTCCGGAAGTGCGCGCTGCGGGCGCCACCGAGGGTGCCGGCGGGCGGGTACCACCGCGACGCCGGTGTGGTGGTCCGGCTCCGCCGATCCATTCCCATTAGGCTGCGGCGGTGCGGTATTTCTACGACACGGAATTCATCGAGGACGGCCGCACCATCGACTTGATCTCCATCGGGGTGGTTGCCGAGGATGACCGCGAATACTACGCGGTGTCTACGGAATTCGATCCAGAGCGGGCGGGTGCCTGGGTGCGTTCCCATGTTCTGCCCAAGCTGCCGCCGCCGGCCTCTCACTTGTGGCGCTCACGCCGCCAAATCCGCCGTGACCTGGAAGAGTTCTTCGGCATCGAGGGCGATGACTCGATAGCGGACCCGATGGAACCGATCGAGTTGTGGGCGTGGGTGGGCGCCTACGACCATGTTGCGCTGTGTCAGTTGTGGGGGCCTATGCCAGCCCTGCCGCGGGCCATGCCCCGGTTCACCCGGGAACTGCGGCAGTTGTGGGAGGACCGGGGACGTCCCCGAATGCCGCCGCGGTCCCGCAGCGCCCATGATGCGTTGGTTGATGCGCGCGACCAGCTGCGCCGATTCCGGCTCATCACCCGAGGGGGACCGCCGGATTCCGCCGGCGAGCACGATCTCCAGCGACGTTCGATCTGACGAGCAGCCTCGCAGTGCCCGGCTACGATGGACCGATGAACTGGACCGTCGACATACCGATCGACCAGCTTCCGCCCCTTCCGCCGTTACCGCCGGACTTGCGGTCTCGGCTGGACGCCGCGCTTGCCAAGCCGGCAGCCCAGCAACCCAGCTGGCCCGAAGAACAGGCCGTCGCGATGCGCACCGTCTTGGAGAGCGTGCCTCCGGTGACCGTGCCGTCCGAGATCGTCCGGCTGCAGGAGCAGCTGGCCCTGGTCGCCAAGGGTGAGGCGTTCCTCCTACAAGGCGGCGACTGCGCGGAGACCTTCACCGATAACACCGAACCCCACATCCGGGGCAATATCCGCACCTTGTTGCAAATGGCCGTGGTGCTGACCTACGGAGCGAGTTTGCCGGTCGTGAAGGTCGCCCGGATCGCCGGTCAGTACGCCAAGCCCCGGTCAGCCGACATCGACGCGCTGGGCCTGAAGTCATACCGCGGCGACATGATCAACGGCTTCGTCCCGGACCCGGCGGCGCGCGAGCACGATCCGTCGCGGCTGGTGCGGGCCTACGCCAACGCCAGCGCGGCAATGAATTTGGTCCGGGCGCTGACCTCGTCGGGTCTGGCTTCGCTGCATCTGGTTCACGACTGGAACCGGGAATTCGTCCGAACCTCGCCGGCCGGCGCGCGCTACGAGGCGCTGGCCGCCGAGATCGATCGTGGACTGCGCTTCATGAGCGCTTGCGGGGTGGCTGACCGCAATCTGCAAACTGCTGAAATATATGCCAGCCACGAGGCTTTGGTGCTCGACTATGAGCGAGCCATGTTGAGGCTGTCGGATATCCCCGATGGAGAAGGCCGGCAGCCGCAACTGTATGACCTCTCGGCGCACACGGTGTGGATCGGCGAGCGGACTCGGCAACTCGACGGTGCACACATTGCGTTCGCCGAGATCATTGGCAACCCAGTCGGGGTCAAGATGGGCCCTACCATGACCCCGGAATCGATCGTCGAGTATGTGGAGCGGCTTGACCCGCACAACAAGCCAGGCCGGCTGACGCTGGTGAGCAGGATGGGCAACAACAAGATCCGCGACCTGCTTCCGCCTATCGTTGAGAAGGTCCAGGCCAGCGGTCATCAGGTGATCTGGCAGTGCGACCCCATGCACGGCAACACCCACGAGTCCTCCACGGGGTTCAAGACTCGGCATTTCGACCGCATTGTCGATGAGGTGCAGGGATTCTTCGAGGTGCATCGAGGGTTGGGAACCCACCCCGGCGGTATCCATGTCGAGCTCACCGGCGAGAACGTCACTGAGTGTCTCGGCGGCGCGCAAGCCATTTCCGACTCGGACTTGGGTGGCCGCTACGAGACGGCGTGTGATCCGCGGCTGAACACCCAGCAATCGCTGGAGTTGGCGTTTCTGGTCGCGGAGATGCTGCGCGACTAGAGCAATCCGCTCAGATTGCTGCCGATCGTCCATGCGGCGGTCGCCACTAGTCCCGTAACCGCGAGCACGATGGCCACCGAAATGAGCACCGTGCGGCGGGCGTGGGATCGTGCCCAGGCGAATTCCTCCATCGCGATGCCGGCGAAGTGGCCTGAGACCGGTCCCTGTTGGGATTCGCCGGGTCCGGGCTCCGCCCCATATTCGAGTCCAGACCCGGTCGGCACCGGTCGAACCGGATCAGGCCAGTCTTCGGGACCGCGCGTCAACTGGCGGGTGGGGTTGCGCACCGCTGTTGTGGCGGCAGGTGATGGCCGCTGGTGGATCCGGCTGTGAGGCAACGCCGCTGATCGGTGCTGGGCGGAATTGCGCGGCGCCGGTACCCGGAATGTCGGTAGCACCAACTCCTCGGCGATCGCCTCCAGATCGGCGCCCATCTCGACCGCGTCTGCGTATCTATCGGCGGGGTCGCGGGCAGTAGCGCACGCCACCAAGTCGTCGAATTGCGCCGGTACGCCATCGATCCCTGCACTGGCAGCCGGCACATCGGTATCAAGCCGTTGGTAGGCGATCGACAAGGCTGAGTCCCCGGTGAACGGTGTGCGCCCGGTCAGCAGCTCATAGGCGAGAATACCGGTGGAATAGACGTCGCTGCGCGGACTGGCGTTTCCGTCCTTGACCTGCTCGGGTGACAGATAGGCAGCCGTGCCGAGGATGACGCTGGTGGAGGTGATTCCGGCGGCGGCGACCGCGCGGACCAACCCGAAATCGGCGATCTTGACCTCGCCGTCGTCGGAGATGAGGACATTCTCGGGCTTCACGTCACGATGTACCAGGCCGGACCGGTGCGCAGCGGCCAGCCCGCCGAGCACTGGGCGCAGCACCGCCGCCACGGCATGGGGTGGCATCGGACCGCGTTCCGCCAAGAGCTCGCGCAGCGTGCCGCCCTCGATGAGTTCCATCACCAGGAACGGGTGGTTTCCATCGATGCCCTGGTCGTAGACCGCGACCAGCCCCGGGTTCTTGAGCCGGGCGACCGTGCGCGCCTCGAGCTGGAACCGAGTCAGGAACTGCTCGTCGTCCGAGTAGCGAGTGTCCATCACCTTCAGCGCGACCGGGCGGTCCAGTCGCACGTCGAGGCCACGGTAGACCGTCGAGGTACCACCGCTGGCGATCTTGGCCTGAACCAAGTACCGGCCATCCAGCAGTGCGCTGTCTATCGCGCCCCCGGTCGCACCTCCAACCACGGGGCCATCGTAGGTGGCGCTGCGATCCAGCGGTAAGACCTACGTTCGCCCAACACGGCGACTTGCCCGGATGCCAGGATCTAGACTGATCCAGTGGGCAGTATTCCCGCTGGCGACGACGTTTTGGACCCCGACGAGCCAACCTACGACCTGGCCCGCGTTGCCCAACTGCTCGGCGTGCCGGTCAGCAAGGTGGCTCAGCAGCTACGGGAAGGCCACCTGGTCGCGGTGCGCCGTGGCGGTGGCGTGGTGGTGCCGCAGGTGTTCTTCACCAGCTCCGGGCATGTTGTCAAGAGTCTGCCGGGGCTGCTCACGATCCTGCACGACGGTGGATATCGCGACACCGAGATTGTGCGCTGGCTGTTTACCCCGGACCCGTCGCTGACCATCACGCGAGACGGCTCGCGTGATGCGGTCAGTAACGCCCGCCCCGTCGACGCGCTCCATGCCCACCAGGCTCGCGAAATCGTGCGTCGCGCGCAGGCTATGGCTTATTAGGGGCTTATTTGTGGCTTGTCAGAGGCTCATTCGGGGCCTACTAAAGGGCTTACTGACTGGGCATACCGTCCTGGGCTTCGGCCGCGTCGGCCCGCCGATCCGGTGCCCGGTACAGCGCGTACGCAGCGATCAACGCGCAGGTGGTGGCGATCGAAAAGTGCAGCCACGAGTACATGCCGTGCGACCCATCGGGTTTGAAGATCACCATGATCCAGGTCGAGAACGCGGCAATGATGGCCATCGCCCGTTGTGACTGCGCTAGCGGTGCCGCCACGGCCAGCGGCCACGAGTAATACCACGGCAGCGCGGCGGGGACGAAGAGCACCACGATCAGCATCGACCACGCGATGCCGGTGAGTGCCGCTTGGTCGTCGCGCCGAAACCGCCACCACAGCAGCGGCAGCGACACGGCGATGATCGCGATTCCGACAAGACGCGTGACCCGCAGCAGGTTGTAGAAATCGACTGAGAAATATCCGGCGGCCAGAGCGTGGATCAGGTTTGCCGCCCCTGTTGGCACCGTCAGCCAGTTGATGATCTTCACCGAGCCAGCGAGCGCGGTGAGCCACCCCAAGCCGACACCGGCCACCGCGGACAACACGGCGAACACCGCCACGAAAATTACGAGAGATAACGCGGCGGCTGCCACGAACGCCTGGATGGGCCGGTAGCCGCGGCGTTCGTGAAGATGTCGCATCCACACCCAGAACAGAAATGGCAGTGCGAGTCCCGCGGTGGCTTTGACCGCGATTGCGACCGTGAGCAAGGTGATACCCGCGATGTGGTGGCGCTGAAAGGTCAGGGCGATAGCGGCGGTCATCAGGCCCACCATCAACATCTCGTTGTGGACCCCGCCCATGAGATGGATGAGTACCAGCGGATTGAGGACACAAATCCACAGCGCGGTTGGGCCATCGGCGTGGAGATGATGGGCCAGGCGGGGCGTTGCCCAGACCAGCAGCGCCAGTCCGGGAAGCATGCACAAGCGCAACAGCATGGTCCCGGCGACGACGTTGTTGCCGACGGCGATCGTGACGAGCTTCGCAACGAGAATGAATGCGGGGCCATAAGGCGCGGTAGTGATCGTCCAGATCGGGCTGACGTCGTCGAGGAACGCGTTCGGGTTGCCCACCGGACCGACGGCGTACGGATCCAGGCCGTCGCGCAGCAATGCGCCCTGCGCCAGATATGAGTAGGTGTCCCGGCTAAACACCGGCACCGACACCAGCAACGGTGCCAACCAGAATGCGGTGGTGGCACGCATGGTGAACTCGGTGGCCGCGCCGCCGAGGACGCGCCGGCCTAGGGTAAGCCACGCGACGAGCAGCAAAGCCACCCCGGCCCACAACAGTATCGATGACAGCACCAGCCCGTGGCCGAAGCGCAGCCAGGCCATATGAATCGACTCCAGCAAGGGGTCATGCTGGCGGATGCTGCCGGCCCCGAGACCACCCGCCGTAATGAGCAGGGCTCCGACGAGACCGAGCCGTGCCGGTCCGCCTTCCTGCGCGGTGGCGAAGGTGCGAAGCCGCGACAGGCGTTGGCTGAGGGAACTTCTCGTCGTCGCGGAGTCGGCTGTCGGGGCTTTCGTCGGATTGGTCATCAGTTCACGCGGACCGGTTGGTGGCCATCCTGGCCAGGTCGGACAACCCCTTCTTGGCTATCGCGTTGATGGGTGCGGCCGCCAGCGCGGTCAGTGCCCGCTCGGTGAGCGTCGCGATGCGGCTCTCGGCAGCGGCCAGCGCACCCACTGCCTCGACGGCGTCGCGCAGTTCGGCTACCTGCGCGTCAGTCAGCGGGGTGCCGATCGATTTCCGTAGCAGGTCGGCGGCGCGGGGGTCTGTCTTGTCCGCTAGTTCCATGGCCTCGGCCATCAGCACGGTGCGTTTCCCCGACCGCAGGTCGTCGCCAGAGGGCTTGCCCGTCACCGCTGGGTCCCCGAACACGCCGAGCACGTCGTCGCGCAGCTGGAAAGCCACGCCCAGGTCCATCCCGAACTGCTCGAACACGGCCATAACGTCCGGCCTGGCGGCGGCGGCAGCCGTCCCGAGTTGTAGCGGTCGCGACACCGTGTAGCAGGCGGTCTTGAAGGTGGCGACCTTCATCGCTGACGCGATCGACTCGGCGGCGCTGGCCTCGGCGACGATGTCGAGGTATTGCCCGCCCACCACCTCGGTGCGGATATCGGCCCACACGCGATGGACTCGCCGCTGCGCGTCCGGCGGCAGGCTGGTTTCGCAGACCCGGGCGACGATGTCGTCGGCCCAGCTGTGGGCCAGATCACCGAGGAGGACCGCCGCGGACACCCCGAACTGATCCGCAGTGCCCAGCCAGTTCCGGTCGCGGTGCAGCGCCGCGAAGCGCATATGGGCCGCCGGCCTACCGCGCCGGGTTGCGGAACGGTCGATGACGTCGTCGTGCACCAGCGCCCAGGCGTGCAGCAACTCCAAAGCAGAAAACAGCAACAACACGTCAGGACCGGGTTCTTGGGCTGCTACGGCATGCCAGCCCCAGTAGGCGAAGACCGGTCGCAGCCGCTTGCCTCCGCCGAGCACAAAGTCCTCGAGGTCGGCGATCAGGGCGCCATAGTCGCCACTCCCGGGGAAATCAATATGGGTAGCTTCGCTGCGACGGTCATGCAAGTACTGCCGCAGTTGATTGGTAATGGCGCCGGCCAATTCGACCGTTGCCGCAGCTTCGACGGCCAGCGCGGCGCCCCTTTCGCAATTGGCGTGTCTCTGGCCCGACAGTGTATTCCGACCGGCACTCCGACGGTCGGAGGCGGCTTCCCCGGCGCCGGTCGCGGCAGAAGTTGCTTCGACTAACTGACGATCTCGCACCTATGCTGTCAGTAGTGACCTGATTTGCCGGGCACGAAAGCCCAGCGTAAAGGCCCAGCGGGACAGGTTTGCGCGATGAGGCGCGGCCCGGAAGCGGCCAGAAAACTACTCGTCTGACGAAGAGGAGCCTTGTGAGCCTCAACACGATTGCTCTTGAGCTGGTACCACCGAATGTCGAGGGTGGCAAAGAGCGGGCATTGGAAGATGCCCGCAAGGTACTGCGGTACTCGGCGGAGTCCGGGCTGGACGGCCGTCTCCGGCACGTGATGGTCCCCGGGATGATCCCCGAGGACGCCGACAGGCCTGTCCCGATGCAGCCGAAACTGGATGTGCTCGACTTCTGGTCGGTGATCAAGCCGGAGTTGCCAGGGATCAACGGCCTGTGCACGCAGGTGACCGCGTTCATGGACGAACCATCACTGCGTCGACGGCTTGTCGATCTGTCCGATGCTGGAATGGAGGGCGTGGTCTTCGTCGGTGTACCGCGCACGATGAATGACGGCGAGGGCTCTGGTGTCGCGCCCACCGACGCTTTGTCGATTTATCGGGAGTTGGTGGCCAACCGCGGCGTGATAGTGATCCCGACGCGTGAGGGTGAACAGGGCCGGCTCCGTTTCAAGTGCGAGCAGGGCGCGACCTACGGCATGACCCAGCTGTTGTATTCCGACGCGATCGTGGATTTCCTCACCGAGTTCGCCGACAGCACTGATCACCGCCCGGAGATCCTGCTGTCATTTGGGTTCATCCCCAAGGTCGAGGCGCGGGTCGGCTTGATCAACTGGCTCATCCAGGACCCCGGGAATGCCGTGGTGGCCCGCGAGCAGGAGTTCGTGAAGAGGGTGGCCGCGAGCGAGCCGGCGCAGCGACGCCGATTGATGGTTGACGTGTACAAGCGCGTGCTCGACGGCGTCGCCGACCTGGGTTTTCCGCTGAGTATCCATTTCGAAGCCACCTACGGCGTTTCCGGGGCGGCATTCGACACGTTCGCGGAGATGCTTGCTTACTGGTCGCCGGCGCAATCGGGGTGATCCGCGCGCTCGGGACTATTCGGGCTGGTCACCTGGTGCGGTGAACCGGGGCGAGCGGTCCCGGTTGATCCACGCCAGCGACGCGACCACAGCGGCGGCGGCGAACGAGACGATGCCAAGCCAGATGCCCGCCGCGGTGAACGAGCGCGTATTGGGATCGGTGTAGCGAGCCTGCGCGTTCATCGTGCTCACCACGCCCGGCTTGAGCTTCCACAGCACCACCTCGGGCTCGATGCGGTCACCGTTGGTGGACGTCACTACCCCGGGGAACGCGACTGTCAGTTCGACGTCGGCCTCGGGGTCGGTCAGCGAGGTGAGGTCCGCGCGACCTTCCAGGATCACCAGATTGCCGTTTCGGCGCAGGGACAGGTTCACGCCGGCGGCATCGGGGTTCATCGTGGCCAGCTGCGGCAGCTCAGCGAAGGTCAGGTCGGAAAACACCGCTTGCGACCCGACATAGCCGTCGCTGTCGTAGGTCGAGACCGCAACTTTCTGGCTGAACGGCACGTCGCTGTCGAGCTGCGGGCCTAGGTCTTTACTGTTTCTCGGTTTGGCCGCGGCAATGATCTCACCGGATACCAGGTCATCGGGCGAGATGGTGATCGACGCCCGGACCCGCAGGCAGCCTGTTGCCAGGGGCACCAGCATCAGCAGCATCGCGATGGCCAGCACGCGCCGCCGCCTGGGCCGGACTGCTCGCGATCCTCGGGCTGGGAGTGGGGTAGAGCTGGCGTGCACCAGGTCATCGTGCCAGACCTGGTATCGCGGTTTTGCACGCAACCTCCGGCCGCGGGTTGCCCCTGGTTACAAGGGGAGCGTACGGCCGAGGATCGCGAAAGCTCGCGGATCGCCGGCAAAGTGGTAGCGGCGGATGATGTCGGTGAAGCCCAAACGGCGGTACAACTTCCATGCACGGTTGGCCTCACCATCGGTCTCTGGTGTGGAGAGCAAGACGTAGTCCTCGTCGCGACCGGCGAGGAGTCGGCGGGCCAACGCCTCACCTAGGCCGTGACCCTGAGCGCGGGGATGGATGTGCAACTCGGTCAACTCGAAATAGCTGCTCATCAGCCGCGTGATCGCCAGCGCGGGAAAACCGCTGCGTTGTAACCCGAGCACTACCTGCTGTTGCCACCACTGACCGGGTGCCCCTGGGTACCCGTAGGCCACTCCGAGGATCGGGGCGTTGCTCAGTTCAGCCGCTGACGGCTCCTGTTGGGTGTCGCCGGGGCCATTCGACGTGCTCGCCTCCACTTCCACTGCCGCGACGGCTTGCCAACCGCGTCGCCCGATGTGCTCCAGCCACATTGCGGCGCGCTGCTTCTCCGCACCCTTGGGATAGTGCATCGCGTCGACGTACACGGTCAGCGCGTCGCCGAGGCGGCGTTTCATGTCGTGAGGCAGCAGATCGATGAGGAATATCGCCAACTCGCGGTGCCCTCCTCATGTGACGACCTGGGTGCGGTCCTTGCCTACCAGTATCGGCACCAGTATCGGATAGCAGACGACCATCGACTAGGAGAAGACCATCGACTAGGAGAAGACCATCGACTAGGAGAAGACCATCGACTAGGAGAAGACCATCGACTAGGAGAAGACCATCGACTAGGAGAAGACCATCGACTACGAGAGGACCATCGACCAGGAAGCGACGTCGCAGGGTCAGTCTGCGGGTTGGCAACGCGCGGCGGTTGCGGCCTGTCGCCTCGCGGCGACACCGCCGGGATAGAATCGCTCGCGAACTAGTGGTACGGCGCAGATTGACCTCGTATCATCTGAGTTAGTTGCCCGCGCACCCGGGCATCGGTGTGCTACCGGTAGGTATGTGACGGTTTGTCGGCAAGGAGGGACGAATGCCACTCTCCGATCATGAGCAGCGGATGCTTGACCAGATCGAGAGCGCGCTCTACGCCGAAGACCCCAAATTCGCGTCGAGCGTCCGCGGGGGTGGCTTCCGTGCACCCTCCGCACGGCGATGGCTGCAAGGTGCCGCGTTGTTCGTCGTCGGTCTGGCGATGCTGGTATCCGGCGTGGCGTTCAAGGCGACGATGATCGGCAGCTTCCCGATTCTCAGCGTCTTCGGCTTTGTCGTGATGTTTGGTGGTGTGGTGTTCGCCATCACCGGTCCGCGGCTGTCGGGGAAGAAGGCGTCGTCTGGGGGATCGGCGTCGGGATCCACGCGTCAGCGTCGGGCCAAGGGTGGGGGTTCGTTCACCAGCCGTATGGAGGACCGGTTCCGGCGTCGCTTCGACGAATAGGCCGAATCCGATTGGTCACAAAGGGGCAGCCGATGGCTGCCCCTTTATTTTCTTAGGCCGGCTCGGCCTCGGGGTGCTGATGACGGGTATGCGGTCCTGAGCCGCAGTTGTGGCCAATCTGTGCCCCACTTTGCCCCACTGTGCCGTCGTGACGCCCATCGAGGCGTCACGACGGCAGTTTTCTGCCCTGGCCTCTTGATATGTGGCTTCGCGTCGGTGTGGGTTTTGTTGCGCGATGCCGCAGCGGATGCAGTGGATGCCCCCGAGTTGGGGGATAAGGGGGGAAACGCCGTCGCGCACGGGTGAGGTATGGGGAAAAGTGGGGGGTTGTGGGGTATGGTGGCCGAAGTGTCTTGGAGCGTGGTGGGTGAGCGAAGCAACTCTGGGTGGGAGGTGGCCCTGTGTTTCTCGGCACCTACACGCCCAAGCTCGACGACAAAGGGCGGCTGACATTGCCCGCCAAGTTTCGTGACGCGTTGGCAGGGGGGTTGATGGTCACCAAGAGCCAGGATCACAGCCTCGCGGTCTACCCGCGAGCGGAGTTTGAGCAGCTGGCCCGCCGAGCGAGCAAGGCGCCGCGCAGCAACCCGGAAGCACGAGCGTTTCTGCGCAACCTCGCTGCCGGCACCGACGAACAGCATCCCGACGGTCAAGGCCGAATCACGCTCTCGGCCGACCACCGCCGCTACGCGAGTCTTTCCAAGGATTGTGTGGTGATCGGTGCGGTCGACTACCTCGAGATCTGGGACTCACAGGCGTGGCAGGACTACCAGCAAGTCCATGAAGAGAACTTCTCCGCGGCTACCGATGAAGCGCTCGGCGACATTTTCTAAGGAGTATGTCCGTGCATCGTGGTCTCTGCCCGAACCGACCCTGGCGTACTTCCCCAACGCCAGGTTCGCGCATTCGGACAGGGACCAGGGTGCAGGGACGGTAGGGCTAACGGTGACCCCGGCGGCCGCCGCATCTGACGGGACTGGCGGAGGGGTTGCGGTGGCCGACGATTCCTGTTTGGGGCGTGACGCTTTCGGCCAGAGTGATTTCGGGCACGTGCCGGTCCTGCGGAGTCGGTGCGTGGAGTTGCTGACTCCCGCCTTGACCCGCCACCACCCGGACGGAACGAAGGCGGTCCTGCTCGACGCGACCATTGGCGCAGGCGGTCACGCGGAACGATTTCTCGACGAGCTGCCGGGCCTTCGATTGATCGGGCTCGACCGCGACCCAAGTGCGCTGGACATCGCCCGGACTCGGTTGGCCCGGTTCGCCGACCGGGTCACGCTGATCCACACTCGGTATGACGCGATCGCTGTAGCGCTAGCCGAACTCGGCTACGCCCCAGTGGAGTCAGTCGATGCGGTGCTGTTCGATCTCGGCGTGTCCTCGATGCAGCTCGACCGCGTCGAGCGCGGCTTTGCCTATGCGCACGACGCGCCGTTGGACATGCGGATGGACCCGGCATCTCCGGTGACCGCGGCTGACATTGTCAACACCTACGACGAGGCCGCGCTGGTGGATATCCTGCGCCGCTACGGCGAGGAGCGGTTCGCACGCCGAATTGCCGCGCACATCGTTCGCCAGCGTGCCGAAACCCCGTTCACGTCGACTGCTCAGCTGGTGGACTTGCTGTACCGGGCGATTCCGGCCCCAGCGCGGCGTACCGGTGGGCATCCGGCTAAACGGACCTTTCAGGCGCTGCGGATCGCGGTCAATGACGAGCTGGGCTCGCTGCGCAGCGCGCTGCCCGCGGCGTTGGATGCGCTCGTCGTCGGTGGGCGCATCGTGGTGCTCGCCTATCAATCACTCGAGGACCGGATCGTCAAACGGATGTTCGCCGACGCGGTCGCATCGGGAACACCAGCCGGTCTGCCCGTTGAACTTCCCGGCCATGGCCCGCGATTCCGGTCGTTGACGCACGGAGCCGAACGAGCGGACGACGCCGAGATGGAACACAACCGACGCAGCGCCGCAGTGCGGTTACGGGCCTTGCAACGAGTTGAGCACAAGGGAGATCCGCACAATCACGCAACCGGGAAGGGCCACTCATGAAGGCGAAGCGACGGGAGCCACAGCGACGCGGCGATCGCGGCAATGGGCGTGACGCGTCGGCTCGAACGCGCGGTCGCGTGACGGCGGACTCTGCACGGGCGCGCCCCACTCGACGAGAGCGGTCGCGCACAACGTCGACGCCCAACCGGGACGCGCGGGTGCCAAAATCTGGACCGCAGACGAGTCCGATGCCACGGCCTGACGATCGGCCGGCGCGGCCGAAGAGCTCGACTCAGGCCAAGGCACGAGCCAAGGCTCGGAAAGCAAAGGCTCCTAAGGCTGTTCAGCCCAAGCTCATCGAGCGGTTGGCTAGTCGGCTGGCATCGATCGACCTGCGGCCACAGAGGTTGGCGAGCAAGGTTCCGTTTGTTGTGCTGATCATCGGTGCGTTGGGGGTCGGGCTGGGCTTGACGCTGTGGTTGTCCACTGACGCTGCCGAACGTTCCTACGAGCTGAGCCACGCTCGCGCACGGACCCGGCTGCTGCAGCAGGAGAAAGAGGCGCTTGAACGCCGGGTGCGCGAGGCGCGATCCGCGCCGGCGCTGGCCGAAGCGGCCCGTGAGCAGGGCATGATCCCCACCCGGGATACCGCTCACCTGGTCCAGGGTCCCGAAGGGAACTGGATGGTAGTCGGCGAACCCAAGCCGGCCGACGGCGTGCCGCCGCCGCCGTTGAACAGCAAACTGCCCGACGAGGGTCCGCCACCACCCCCGAAGCCGGACGCGGTTCCCCTTGAGGTCCCAGTCCGGGTAACGCCAGGTCCCGAGGAACCTGCGGCGCCAGCCGGGTCCGGCCCCCAGGTGCTGCTGCGTACCCCGGACGGCACTGCGACATTGGGCGGCGGCACGCACCTACCGCGGCAAGCCGGTCCGCAGTCGCCGGGCCCGGTGCCGGGGCTGCCCGCTCAGGTACCGATGCCGCACGCGCCGGTGCCGATGCTGCCCGGTCAGGTGCCGGTGGTTCCGGGCCAGGTGCCAGCTCCATTGGGCGGCGCGCAGGTGCCGACACCAGCCGGAGTGCCGGGGCCGGGACCAGTGGGAGCAACACCCCCGCTCGTACGCCCGGGTCCCCCTTCTGCGGCGGTCCCACGAGCGGGTGCCGCGCTCGCGCCGCGGCCAACCGCCACGGCCCCGGTTCCCGTGCGGCCCGGTGGAGAACAATTCGGCCCCGTGACGCCTAGCGCGCCAGGGGTCGGAGGGTGAGCCGCGGCGACTCCCGGATAGCCCAGCGGGCGGGGTCGACCGGGCCCCAACGGAAGCGGCCCAAGAAACTGCAAGCCGACCGCAAGGCCAAAGACGCCAAAAAGGCCAAAGACGCCACAAAGGCCAAAGACGCCACAAAGGCCAAAGACGCCAAGAAACCCAAGAAATCCCGCCCGGTCGTGCGTTCCGACGCCGTGCGGTCCGAACCGCCTACCGGGCGTTCGACACGCGAGCGGCGAACTCGGCGGGTTGTCGAGGTGGGGTCACGCGGCGCATCGTTCGTCTTTCGGCACCGAACGGGCAACGTGGTTATCGTCGCGCTCATGCTGGTCGCCGCCACCCAGCTGTTTATCCTGCAGGTGTCCAAGGCGGCAGACCTGCGCGCCCAGGCGGCTGGTCAGCTCAAGGTCACTGACATCCAAGAGGCCGTCCGCGGCAGCATCGTCGACCGCGACAACAACCGACTTGCGTTCACAATCGAGGCGCGCGCGTTGACGTTTCAGCCGAAGCGGATCCGAAAGCAGTTGGCAGAGGCCAAGAAGAACAGTGCGGGCGCCCCCGACCCGCAACAACGGCTGCGGGATATCGCCAAGGAGGTCGCGAGCCGGCTGAACAACAAGCCCGATCGAGCGACTTTGTTGAAGAAGCTGCGAAGCGACGAGCCCTTTGTCTATCTGGCGCGCGCCGTCGACCCGGCCATAGCCGGCGCGATCACCGAGAAGTATCCCGAGGTGGGTTCGGAACGCCAAGATCTGCGCCAGTACCCCGGCGGTTCGCTAGCGGCCAACGTTGTCGGGGGCATTGACTGGGATGGTCACGGGCTGCTGGGTCTCGAGGATGCCCTCGACGCCGTGCTGGCCGGAACTGACGGTTCGGTGACCTACGACCGTGGCTCGGACGGCGTGGTCATTCCCGGTAGCTACCGCGATCGGCACAAAGCGGTCCATGGTTCGACGGTCCAGCTCACCCTCGACAACGATATCCAGTTCTACGTGCAGCAGCAGGTTCAGCAGGCGAAGAACCTGTCCGCGGCTCGCAACGTCTCCGCTGTTGTGCTTGACGCCAAGACCGGTGAGGTCCTGGCGATGGCTAACGACAACACCTTCGACCCGTCGCAGGACATCGGGCGCCAAGGCAACAAGGAGCTGGGCAACCCGGCGGTGTCATCGCCGTTCGAACCCGGCTCGGTGAACAAGATCATCACCGCGGCCTCGGTCATCGAGTATGGGCTGAGCAACCCCGACGAGGTGCTGCAGGTACCCGGCATGATCGATATGGGCGGCGTTACCGTCCACGACGCCTGGCAGCACGGGGTGATGCCGTACACCACAACCGGGGTGTTCGGGAAGTCGTCCAATGTCGGCACCCTGATGCTGGCGCAGCGGGTGGGGCCGAAGCGTTATTACGACATGCTCCGCAATTTTGGCCTGGGGCAGCGCACTGGTGTCGGTCTTCCGGGTGAAAGTGCGGGGCTGGTGCCGCCGATCGATCAGTGGTCGGGCAGCTCGTTCTCGAACTTACCTATCGGCCAGGGTCTTTCGATCACGTTGTTGCAGATGGCCGGGATGTACCAGGCCATCGCCAACGACGGGGTGCGGATACCGCCACGGATCATCAAGGCCACCGTCGCCCCTGACGGCACCCGAACCGAAGAACCACGTCCGGAGGGTGTGCAGGTCGTGTCCGCGCAGACCGCACAGACCGTGCGACAGATGCTGCGTGGCGTCGTCCAACGCGACCCGATGGGCTTCCAGCAGGGCACCGGGACTTCGGCGGCAGTTCCGGGTTACCAGATCGCCGGTAAGACCGGGACCGCCCAGCAGATCAATCCCGCGTGTGGCTGCTACTTCGACAACGTGTACTGGATCACGTTTGCCGGGATGGCCACGGCCGACAATCCCCGTTACGTGATCGGGCTGATGATGGACAACCCGGAGCGCAACTCCGACGGCACGCAAGGTCATTCCGCGGCTCCGCTGTTCCACAACATCGCTGGCTGGCTGATGCAGCGCGCGAATATCCCGTTGTCGCCCGATCCCGGGCCGCCGCTCATCCTGCAAGCCACCTGAATGGGTGGTTTCCGGTAGCAGTCGCGTCGATCTGCTCGTCGCAGCGAGGCCTGGTCACCGGCCTAGTCCCCGGTTTGGTCACTCCTGCCGGCCAACCTAGCCAGCGGGGTCTTGCTTCGCCGTGTAGGGAGCCGGAGCGCTCCGGGACTCGGTGTGTCTAGGTAGGGTGTCATGGCCGATCATCGCTGATCTTTGGCAGCACACAGCGTCGGGCGGAGGTGGTGAAAGAGGTGGAGTCAGCGCCAATGGGGTTCAACCCCAATTCGTGTCCCGGTCCGAGTCCCAGCATTGGCGTGGGCGAACGCCTGCCCGCCCTTGCGGCTCAGGTCGGCGCAATCCTGGCCGAGGTTCCCCACCACCCGGCCACCGTCCCCGACGTGTTGGTCACCGGCGTGACGTTGCGTTCTCAGGACGTGCGGCCCGGTGACCTGTTTGCGGCCCTGTCCGGTTCGACGACCCACGGTGCACGATATGTCGGTGACGCCATCGAACGTGGCGCCGTCGCGGTGCTGACCGACGCCTCTGGGGTCACCGAGATGGCTGCCCCTGCGCATCACGGGGTGCCGATTCTCGTGCATCCAGCACCCCGCGAGGTGCTCGGTAGCCTGGCGGACACCGTCTATGGTCATCCGTCAGACCAGCTGACGGTTGTCGGGATCACCGGAACATCGGGCAAGACCACCACGACGTACCTGGTCGAAGCCGGTCTACGGGCTGGCGGGCGTCGCGCCGGGCTCATCGGCACCATCGGGATCCGCACCGATGGCGCTGACACTCCCAGTGCCCTCACCACCCCGGAGGCGCCTGCGCTGCAAGCAATGCTCGCGGGGATGGTCCAGCGTGGCGTGGACACCGTGGTCATGGAGGTGTCCAGTCACGCCCTGACACTGGGCCGGGTGGACGGTACCCGGTTCGCGGTCGGCGGATTCACCAACCTGTCGCGCGACCACCTCGATTTTCACCCCAGCATGGCCGACTATTTCGCCGCGAAGGCATTGCTCTTCGATCCTGATTCGCCGCTGCGGGCCTCAACGGTCGTGGTGTGTGTCGACGACGAGGCCGGGCGGGCGATGGCTGCCCTGGCCGGCGACGCGATCACCGTCAGCGCCACAGATCAACCCGCGCAGTGGCGCGCCGTGGACGTGGCCCCGATGGGCGCCGGCGGCCAGCAATTCACCGTGATCGATCCCGCGGGTGCGCGGCACCCGGTCGTCATTCGGCTACCCGGCAGCTACAACATCGCCAATTGCGTTGTTGCACTGGCTATTCTCGACGCGGTCGGGGTCTCGCCGGAGCAGGCAGCGCCGGGCCTGGCTGAAATCCGGGTGCCCGGCCGACTGGAGCAGATCGATCGCGGACAGGATTTTCTGGCGCTGGTCGACTATGCCCACAAGCCCGGGGCATTGCGCGCGGTGCTGACCACCCTGCGACACCGTGACCGCCGGCTCGCGGTGGTCTTCGGGGCCGGCGGAGATCGGGACCCGGGAAAGCGGGGGCCGATGGGCAAGATCGCTGCCGAACTGGCCGACCTGGTCGTCATCACCGACGACAACCCGCGTAGCGAGGATCCCGCGGCGATTCGCGGCGAGATCCTCGGCGGCGCTGCTGAGGCTAGCGCGACGGCCCAGGTGGTCGAGATCGCTGACCGGGGGGCCGCCATCCGGCACGCGGTGGCCTGGGCGCGCCCTGGCGATGTGGTGCTGATCGCCGGAAAGGGCCATGAAACAGGTCAGCGCAGTGGCGGACATGTCCGTCCGTTCGACGACCGGGTGGAGCTGGCTGAGGCGTTGGCGGCGCTCGAGGCCCAACGGCCCCAGGCACCGGGGCAGGCCCGGGCATGATCGATCTCACCGTGGCCCAGATTGCCGACATCGTCGGCGGCCAGCTGGCCGATATCGGTCCGGAGGACGCCGCCCAGCTCCGCGTCACGGGGACGGTCGAATTCGACTCGCGGTCCATCGGCCCGGGTGGGCTGTTTCTTGCGCTTCCCGGTGCCCGCGCCGACGGTCACGACTACGCGAAGGCGGCGATGGCTGCCGGCGCGGTGGCGGTGCTGGCAGCCCGGCCAGTCGGTGTCCCGGCCATCGTGGTCCCACCGTTGGCCGCGCGCGACGGTCGTGCCGCGGTCCTCGAGCATGACCACGACGGTTCGGGCGTCGCGGTGCTGGCCGCCCTGGGCAAACTGGCGAAGGCGGTGGCAGCCGAGCTCGTGGCAGCTGGGCTGACCATCGTGGGAATCACCGGTTCGTCGGGTAAGACGTCGACCAAGGATCTGGTGGCCGCGGTGCTGGCTCCGTTGGGCGAGGTGGTGGCCCCGCCCGGATCCTTCAACAACGAGCTCGGTCATCCCTGGACGGTGTTACGCGCGACACGGCGCACCGACTACCTGATTCTGGAGATGTCGGCACGCCACCTCGGAAATATCGCCGCGTTGGCCGAGATTGCACCCCCGGCGGTAGGAGTGGTCCTCAATGTCGGCACCGCCCATCTGGGTGAGTTCGGCTCTCGCGAGGCTATCGCGCAAACCAAAGCCGAACTGCCGCAGTCTGTTCCGGAATCCGGGGCGGTCATACTCAACGTCGATGATCCGGTGGTCGCGGCGATGGCCGAGGCAACCGCGGCCAACGTGGTTCGGGTCAGTCGAGCAAGCCGAGCCGAATCCAGTTCCTCCGAGGTTCCCGACGTGTGGGCCGGTCCGGTGACCCTGGATGAGCTGGCCAGGCCCCGGTTCACGATGCACGCCGGTGAGAACGCCGCGGAGGTGCGACTCGGGGTCTACGGCGATCACCAGGTCGCCAACGCGTTGTGCGCGGCAGCGGTAGCGCTCGAATGCGGGGCCAGCCTCGCGCAGGCGGCAGTCGCGCTTGGCGGAACGGGGCCCGTGTCGCGGCACCGGATGCAGGTGACCACCCGCGACGATGGGGTGACGGTGATCGATGATGCCTACAACGCCAATCCCGATTCGATGCGGGCCGGACTGCAGGCCCTGGCCTGGATAGCCCGGGGCGGGGCTGGTCCCGCCAAGAATCGTCGTAGCTGGGCGGTGCTCGGCGAGATGGCCGAGCTCGGCGACGACGCGATTGCCGAGCATGACCGCATCGGTCGGCTCGCGGTGCGCTTAGATGTGTCTCGACTGGTTGTCGTGGGAAGCGGGAGGTCGATCAGCGCCATGCACCACGGAGCCGTGATGGAGGGTTCCTGGGGGACCGGAACCGACATTCAATCTGGGTGGGCTGGCCCAGTTGACCGGGGGGTTGTCGACGTGGCCGATGGTGATGCCGCTCTGGCACTGCTGCGAGCGGAGGTGCAGCCCGGGGATGTGATCTTGGTGAAGGCATCGAACTCGGCGGGGCTGGGCGCGGTGGCCGACGCACTGGTATCCGCGGGTGGGAGTACGCGCCCATGAGGCAGATTCTCATCGCTGTTGCCGTCGCGGTAATGGTGTCGATCCTGCTGACTCCGGCGCTGATCCGGGCCTTCACCAAGCAGGGATTCGGCCACCAGATCCGCGAAGACGGCCCGCCCAGCCACCAGACCAAACGCGGCACACCGTCGATGGGCGGGGTGGCGATTCTGGCGGGTATCTGGGCGGGTTATCTGGGTACCCATCTAGCCGGGTTGGCCTTCGACGGCGAAGGCATATCCGCATCGGGGCTGTTGGTGCTGGGACTGGCCACCGCGTTGGGGGTGGTCGGATTTTTCGATGATCTGATCAAGATCCGCAGGTCGCGCAATCTCGGTTTGAACAAGACGGCTAAGACCCTCGGACAGATCACCTCCGCGGTCTTGTTCGCAGTGCTGGTGCTGCAGTTCCGCAATGCCGCGGGCCTGACACCCGGTACCGCGGACTTGTCCTATGTGCGGGGGATCGCCACCGTCACGTTGGCGCCGGCGCTGTTCGTGCTGTTCTGCACGGTCGTGGTCAGCGCGTGGTCGAACGCGGTCAACTTCACCGACGGTCTGGACGGCCTCGCGGCGGGTTGCATGGCTATGGTCACCGGTGCGTACGTCCTGATTACCTTCTGGCAGTACCGCAACGCCTGCGTGTCCGCGCCTGGGCTGGGCTGCTATAACGTGCGCGATCCGCTCGACCTTGCGCTCGTCGCGGCCGCGACTGCCGGCGCTTGCATCGGCTTCTTGTGGTGGAATGCGGCACCAGCCAAGATCTTCATGGGTGATACCGGGTCACTGGCGCTGGGCGGCATTATCGCGGGGTTGTCGGTGACCAGCCGCACCGAGATACTTGCCGTAGTGCTGGGTGCGTTGTTTGTCGCCGAAATCACCTCGGTCGTGCTGCAGATCCTCGCCTTTCGTACCACCGGTCGCCGGGTATTTCGCATGGCCCCGTTCCACCATCACTTCGAGTTGCTCGGCTGGGCCGAAACCACGGTGATCATCCGGTTCTGGCTTCTCACCGCGATCACCTGTGGCCTGGGTGTGGCCCTGTTCTACAGCGAGTGGCTGGCCGCAGTCGGTGCCTGACGTTCTTGATCCCCTGGTGCCCGGCGCACCCGTCCTGGTTGCCGGCGGCCGGGTGACTGGACGCGCGGTTGCCGCGGCCCTGGCCCGGTTCGGCGCGACGGCAACGGTGTGTGACGACGACCCGGACATGCTGCGCCCGCACGCCGAAAGCGGCCTGGAGACCATGAGTCCGCGCCAGGCGGTGCAACAGATAGCCAGGTATGCACTGGTGGTCACCAGTCCCGGTTTCCAACCTACGACGCCGGTGCTGGCCGCAGCCGCGGCGGCGGGGGTGCCGATCTGGGGAGACGTGGAACTGGCCTGGCGGCTCGACGCCGCGGGCTGCTACGGGCCGCCGCGTCGCTGGCTGGCTGTCACCGGCACCAACGGCAAGACCACGACGACGTCGATGCTGCACGCCATGCTGACCTCCGGGGGCCGGCGCAGCGTCTTGTGTGGCAACATCGGCAGCCCGGTGCTGGAGGCGCTGGACGAGCCTGCCGATGTGCTCGCCGTCGAGTTGTCCAGTTTTCAGCTGTATTGGGCGCCGTCGTTGCGGCCTGAAGCCGGCGTGGTACTCAACATCGCCGAAGACCATTTGGACTGGCATTCGACGATGGCCGCATACGCGGCGGCCAAGGCCCAGGTGTTGACCGGGCGGGTGGCTGTGGTTGGGCTGGACAATGCCCTGGCGGCCGGGCTGCTCGGCAGCGCGCCGGCCCAGGTGCGGGTGGGATTCCGGCTCGGCGAGCCGGCAGTGGGGGAGCTGGGTGTGCGCGACGGCCACCTGATTGACCGCGCGTTTGCCCCCGACTTGATGCTGCTGCCGGTTGCGGCGATTCCAGTGCCGGGACCCGTGGGGGTGCTTAATACTTTGGGCGCATCGGCCTTGGCTCGCTCCGTTGGGGTGCCCGCCGCGGCGATCGCGGATGCCGTTACATCATTCCAGTTGGGTCGGCATCGTGCCGAGGTGGTTGCCGTCGCGGACGGCATTCGGTACGTGGACGACTCCAAGGCGACAAACCCGCATGCTGCCCAGGCTTCCGTGCTGGCGTATCCGCGGGTGGTCTGGGTGGCCGGCGGCCTGCTCAAAGGCGCATCTGTGGACGCAGAGGTCGCCCGAATCGCATCCCGGTTGGTAGGTGCGGTGCTGATCGGCCGCGATCGAGCACAGGTTGCCGAGGCGTTATCACGACACGCGCCTGATGTACCCGTCGTCCAGGTTGTGACAGGCGAGGATGCTGATATGTGTGCGACGGCTGATGTTTCTGTTGCTTCTGTGACAAAAGTTGATAGTGCCGACGAGAACGTGGGTACTCGCGTGATGACGGCCGCGGTCGCCGCGGCCAACGGCCTGGCCAAACCCGGTGACACCGTGCTGCTGGCGCCGGCGGGCGCGTCATTCGACCAGTTCAGCGGCTACGCCGACCGAGGCGACGCGTTTGCGGCTGCCGTGCGCGCCACGGTCCGGTAGGCGAGCGTGGGTAACGCGATGGCCCGGTTGCTGCGCCGGGGCAAAGGCGGCAAAGGCGGCAAAGACAAGACCTCCGAGGGCGCCGACGCGACTCTGGCGGGGACCGAGCATGCCGCGACGGGGGAAGCGGCCGGGTCGCCGGATACCGCCCCCGCGGGCGGAACTGCTCAGCCTCGTGCTGCGAAAGCCCAGGATGCGGGTGCGCGCACCAGGTTCGGTGCCTGGCTAGGGCGGCCGATGACCTCGTTTCACCTCGTCATCGCCGTCGGCGCATTACTGACGACGCTGGGTCTGATCATGGTCCTGTCGGCCTCGGGGGTGCAGTCCTATGGCGACGACGGATCGGCGTGGTTGATTTTCGGCAAGCAGGTGCTGTGGACGATCGTGGGTCTTGTCGCTGGCTATGTTTCGTTGCGGATGTCAGTGCGCTTCATGCGGCGTATCGCGTTCTTCGGCTTCGCGGTGACCATCGTGTTGTTGGTGCTGGTTCTTGTTCCTGGCATCGGCAACGAAGCCAACGGTTCTCGCGGGTGGTTCGTCGTGGCCGGCTTGTCGATGCAGCCTTCTGAGCTGACCAAGATCGCGTTCGCGGTCTGGGGTGCACATCTGCTGGCCGCTCGGCGGATGGAGCGGGCGTCGCTGCGCGAGATGCTGATTCCGCTCGTGCCGGCCGCAGTGATCGCACTCGCATTGATCGTGGCACAGCCCGACCTCGGACAGACGGTGTCGATGGGCATCATCCTGCTGGGCTTGCTGTGGTACGCCGGACTGCCGCTACGCGTTTTCATGAGCTCGCTGGCTGCGGTCGTGGTTTCGGCCGCAATTCTTGCCGTGTCCGCGGGGTATCGATCCGCGCGCGTGCGGTCCTGGCTGAATCCGGAAAATGATCCCCAGGACGCGGGGTACCAGGCTCGCCAGGCAAAGTTCGCGTTGGCCCAGGGAGGCATCTTCGGCGACGGCCTCGGCCAGGGATCGGCTAAGTGGAACTATCTGCCCAACGCCCACAACGACTTCATCTTCGCGATCATTGGCGAGGAGCTGGGGCTTATCGGGGCGTTCGGGCTGCTCGGGCTGTTCGGGTTGTTTGCCTATACCGGCATGCGCATCGCACGTCGGTCTGCCGATCCGTTCCTGCGGCTGCTGACCGCCACCACGACCCTGTGGGTGCTCGGCCAGGCATTCATCAACATCGGCTATGTGATCGGGCTGCTGCCGGTCACCGGGCTGCAGCTGCCGCTGATCTCTGCTGGGGGAACCTCGTCGGCTGCAACACTGTCGCTGATAGGCATGATGGCCAATGCGGCACGCCACGAACCGGAGGCGGTGGCCGCGCTTCGGGCCGGCCGCGACGACAGGGTGAATCGGCTACTGCGGCTGCCCCTGCCCGAGCCGTATCTGCCGCCTCGATCCGAGGCGCTTCGAGATCGTCAGCGCGCCCGCCCGCCACGGGCCAAGCAATCCAAGCAAGCCAAACAACCCAAACAACCCAAGCAACCTCCTCCCAGGAAGGCCTCGAGGGACAAGGTTGCCCACCGGACGGCGCAGGTGGACAGGCGTCAGCGACCTGCCTTACCCTCGACCGCTGGTCGGCGAACCCGCCGATCTGGGGGAGCCGCCGCATCGCCGGGGTGGGCGCACCAACCCCGTGCAGGGGAGCATCATAGAGCTGGTCAGCGCCACGGCGGCCAGCGTCCTACACGACGCGCTCGCGTATTGGAAGGTCAGCGTTACGGGTGAACGACTCGGTCAGGCAGCCGGCCGGCGGGCTGGGGACCACCAGCCGCGGCTTTTCGTTGTCGGTTGTGCTTGCCGGCGGTGGTACGGCGGGTCACGTCGAACCGGCAATGGCGGTTGCCGACGCCTTGACCCGTCTGGATCCGCAGATCCGGATCACCGCGCTGGGCACCAGCCGGGGGCTGGAGACCAAGCTGGTGCCCGAACGCGGCTACCGCCTCGAGCTGATCACGCCGGTACCGCTGCCGCGCAAACCCACTGGCGACCTTGCCCGATTGCCACCGCGGGTATGGCGCGCGGTCCGGGAAGCTCGGGCGGTGCTCGACGGCGTCGACGCCGACGTCGTCATCGGCTTCGGGGGCTATGTTGCCCTGCCCGCCTACCTCGCCGCTCGCGGTATCCCCGGGTTTCGCCGCCGGATCCCGGTGGTGATCCACGAAGCCAACGCCAGGGCCGGGCTGGCCAATCGGGTCGGCGTCCGGACCGCCGCCCGGGTGCTGTCGGCGGTGCCGGATTCCGGGCTGCGACACGCCGAGGTGGTCGGTGTACCGGTCCGCGCGGCGATCACGGCGCTGGATCGCGCGGCCCTGCGCGCCCAAGCTCGAGCCCACTTCGGTTTCACTGACGACGCCCGGGTGCTGTTGGTGTTCGGTGGTTCGCAGGGTGCTGTCTCGCTGAATCGCGCGGTTGCCGGGGCGGCCGCCGCCCTGGCCGGGGCGGGCATTTCGGTGCTGCACGCCCACGGACCCAAGAACGTTCTCGACCTGCCGGGTGCCGACCATCAGGGCACCCAGGATCCGCCGTATGTCGCCGTTCCCTATCTGGACCGGATGGATTTGGCGTACGCCGCCGCGGACATGGTGATCTGCCGCTCCGGGGCGATGACGGTCGCCGAGGTATCGGCCGTCGGTCTGCCGGCCATCTATGTACCGTTGCCGATCGGCAACGGTGAGCAGCGGCTGAACGCGCTTCCGGTGGTCAATGCCGGCGGCGGCATAGTGGTCGACGACGGCGCCCTGTCCCCGGATCTGGTGGGCCAAGAGGTGGTAGCGCTGCTCACTGACGCTGCTCGGCTGGCGGCGATGACCGCTGCCGCCGCCCGAGTGGGACACCGTGATGCGGCGCGCCAGGTGGCCCAGGCAGCCGTGGCCGTCGCCAGACAGGCGCGTCCGGCCGTCGGCGGACGGTCAGGCGGAGGGGGACCGTGAACGCCGCGCAGTTGCCGCCAGAGTTGCGCCGGGTGCACATGGTCGGCATCGGGGGAGCAGGCATGTCGGGCATCGCGCGCATCCTGTTGGATCGGGGCGGGCTGGTATCGGGATCAGACGCGAAGGAGTCGCGTGGTGTCCATGCGCTCCGCGCGCGGGGCGCCAAGATCCGGATCGGACACGATGCGTCGTCGCTGGACTTGCTTCACGGGGGCGTCACCGCGGTGATCACGACCCGTGCCGCTATTCCCAAGACAAACCCCGAGCTTGTGGAAGCCCGGCGGCGCGGTATCCCGGTGATTCTGAGGCCGCTGGTCCTTTCCAAGCTCATGGTTGATCGCACCGCCGTGATGGTCACCGGGACCCATGGCAAGACGACGACGACGTCGATGCTCATCGTTGCGTTGCAGCACTGCCGGCGGGACCCATCGTTCGCAGTCGGCGGTGAGCTCGGGGAGGCCGGCACCAACGCACATCACGGCAGCGGTGACTGCTTCGTGGCTGAAGCCGACGAAAGCGACGGCTCGCTGCTCGAGTACTCGCCCGACGTTGTGGTTGTCACCAACATCGAGTCGGACCATCTGGACTTCTACGGCAGCGCCGAGGCGTACGTCGGGGTCTTCGACTCTTTTGTCGAACGTCTTGCTCCCGGGGGTGCGCTGGTCGTGTGTACCGACGACCCGGGTGCGGCCGCATTGGCCCAGCGCACGGCCGATTTGGGAATTAGGGTGCTGCGCTACGGGTCTGCTGAGGTGCCCGGAGAGACCTTGGCGGGCGCCCTGTTGTCATGGGAACAACATGGCACCGAGGCGGTCGCCCACATTCAGTTGGCTCCCGAACTGACTCCACCACCTCACCAACGGGCGATGCGGCTGTCGGTGCCGGGGCGACACATGGCGCTCAATGCTTTGGGCGCGCTGCTGGCGGCGATCGAGATCGGTGCCGCGGCCGAGGACGTGCTCGACGGGCTCGCCAGTTTCGAGGGGGTGCGTCGCCGGTTCGAGTTGGTGGGAGCCTCGGGAGTTGGACAGGCGTCGGTGCGCGTGTTCGACGACTATGCGCACCACCCGACGGAGGTCGGCGCGACGCTGGCGGCGGTCAGGACGATTCTCGATCAGGGCGCCGGCGGCCGCTCCTTGGTCGTGTTTCAACCCCACTTATATTCGCGGACAAAGGCTTTCGCCGCCGACTTCGGTCGCGCCCTCAGCGCGGCCGACGAGGTCTTCGTGCTCGACGTCTACGGGGCGCGCGAACAGCCGCTCGCCGGGATCAGCGGGGCAAGTATTGCCGAGCATGTCAGGGTGCCAGTGCACTACCTCAGAGATTTTTCAGCGGTCGCTGCGGAGGTCGCAGCGGCCGCTGGCCCGGGCGATGTCATCCTCACGATGGGCGCCGGGGACGTCACCTTGCTCGGGCCGGAAATCGTAAGCGCCTTGCGGGTGCGAGCCAACCACAGCGCGCCCGGCCATCCGGGAGTGTTGCGGTGAGCGAGCCGGATAACGGCCCACACACCGAACCGGCGGCCGAATCGGAGGCGCCTCAGTCGGCTGATGCATCCGGCGGCGGTGCGCTGGCGACCGAACCACCTGCTACAGCGGCGCAGGACGGCGAAACGCCGGCGGCTCAAGCCGAATTCGAAGGACCGCGCCGGCGCGCCCGCCGCGAACGCGCCGAGCGCCGCGCCGCTTCGGCCCGCGCCACCGCGATCGAGGAGGCGCGTCGTGCGGCCAAGAAACGAGCCCGCGGGCGCGCCGTCACCGACGCCAAGCCTGTGGCACGAGGCGTTGTCCGAGGGTTGAAGATGCTGTTCGCCTCGGTACTGCTGGCCGTCATTGGGGTCGGACTGGCGCTGATTCTCTACTTCACGCCGGCGATGTCGGCCCGCGATATCGTCGTCGTCGGGACCGGGGCGGTGACCCGCGAACAGGTCCTTCAGACGGCGAAGGTGCTGCCCGGAACGCCGCTACTGCAGATCAACACTGCGGACGTCGCTGACCGGGTGGCCACGATCCGGCGGGTGGCGAGCGCGCGAGTGCAACGTCAATACCCGTCGGTGCTGCGTATCACCATCGTCGAGCGGGTGGCGGTGGCGGTGCAGGACTTTCCCGACGGCCCGCATCTGTTTGATCGCGACGGTGTCGACTTTGCTACCGCCCCGCCGCCGCCGTTATTGCCTTATCTGGATGTCGAGAATCCGGGCCCGAACGACCCAACGACCAAGGCCGCCCTGGCGGTATTGGTCGCGCTGCGTCCCGAGGTTGCGGCCCAGGTCGGCCGCGTCGCAGCGCCGTCGGTGTCGTCCATAACCCTTACGTTGACCGACGGGCGGGTGGTGATCTGGGGGACCGCCGACCGCATCGAGGAAAAGGCTGAGAAGCTGGCGGCGTTGTTGACCCAGCCTGGACATACCTACGACGTGTCCAGTCCGGACCTACCGACCGTGAAATAGCGACCGGTCACCAAAATTGGCCGCCTACGCCTCGGCGCGCCTGCCCGGTTAGCCCGCGTCGTACCCATACGGTGCTGATTACGCGGAACTACTTGACATAACTCTAAGCCTATGGTTGAGGTTGAGGGTTTTGCAAGCAGACACACCGTCAGCGCCACCAGGGAGACCCCACCAGGGAGGAAGAGGAATGATGACCCCCCCGCACAACTACCTGGCCGTCATCAAGGTTGTGGGTATCGGTGGCGGCGGTGTTAACGCCGTCAACCGGATGATCGAGCAGGGCCTCAAAGGCGTGGAGTTCATCGCGATCAACACCGACGCGCAGGCGTTGTTGATGAGCGATGCCGACGTCAAGCTCGACGTCGGCCGCGATTCCACTCGCGGGCTCGGCGCCGGCGCCGACCCGGAGGTCGGACGCCGAGCGGCCGAGGACGCCAAGGACGAGATCGAAGAGCTGTTGCGCGGCGCCGACATGGTTTTCGTCACCGCCGGTGAGGGCGGTGGAACCGGTACCGGTGGGGCGCCCGTCGTCGCCAGCATCGCCCGCAAACTAGGTGCCCTCACCGTCGGTGTCGTCACTCGGCCGTTTTCGTTCGAGGGCAAGCGGCGCAGCAACCAGGCCGAAAACGGCATCGCCTCGCTGCGGGAGAGTTGCGACACCCTGATCGTGATTCCCAACGACCGGCTGCTGCAGATGGGGGATGCGGCGGTATCCCTCATGGACGCGTTCCGCAGTGCCGACGAGGTGCTGCTCAACGGCGTGCAAGGCATTACCGACCTGATCACCACGCCGGGGCTGATCAACGTCGACTTCGCCGACGTCAAGGGCATCATGTCCGGCGCCGGTACCGCGCTGATGGGTATCGGCTCAGCCCGTGGTGACGGCCGATCCCTCAAGGCCGCCGAGATCGCCATCAACTCGCCGCTGCTGGAGGCCTCCATGGAGGGCGCGCAGGGTGTGCTGATGTCCATTGCTGGCGGCAGTGACCTGGGCCTGTTCGAAATCAATGAGGCAGCTTCGCTGGTGCAGGACGCCGCGCATCAGGACGCCAACATCATCTTCGGCACCGTCATCGACGATTCGCTCGGCGACGAGGTGCGGGTCACCGTCATTGCGGCTGGTTTCGACGCCACCGGACCCGGCCGCAAGCCTGTCACTTCCGAGACTGGTTCGGAGACCGGCGGCGCACACAGGATCGAGTCGGCGAAAGCCGGCAAACTGACCTCGACGTTGTTCGAGCCGGTTGACGCCGTGAGCGTGCCAATACACACCAACGGCTCCACACTGAGCATCGGTGGCGACGACGACGACGTCGATGTACCACCGTTTATGCGTCGCTGACGGCTGGCTGGCAAGGGATTCCGGATACTGAAGATGTGAGTGTTCGCATCCGCCGGGTGATCACCACCCGGAAGGGCGGCGTGTCGGCGCCGCCATTCGACACCTTCAACCTCGCCGACCATGTCGGTGACGAGCCTGCGTCGGTGGCGGCCAACCGAGCCCGGCTCGCCGCGTCCATCGGGCTGCCCAGCGACGCGATGGTGTGGATGAACCAGGTCCACGGAGATCGGGTCGAGGTAGTTAGCGAGCCGCGTGGTGTTGCGGTCGACGACACTGACGGCTTGGTGACCACCGTTCCCCGGCTCGCCCTGGTAGTCGTGACCGCCGACTGTGTGCCTGTGTTGCTGGCTGACGCCCGGGCCGGTGTGGTCGCTGCGGTGCACGCCGGTCGTGTCGGCGCGCAACGGGGCGTGGTGGTTCGCGCGGTGGACGCGATGCTAGGCCTAGGCGCGGTTGCCCCCGACATTTCGGCGCTGCTGGGCCCCGCTGTCAGCGGTCGCAACTACGAAGTGCCTGCCGCGATGGCCGATGAGGTCGAGGCGGCGTTACCCGGCAGCCGGACCACAACCCACACCGACACTCCGGGCCTGGACCTTCGGGCTGGAATTGCGCGCCAATTGCGCGATTTGGGGGTTGAGTCCATCGACGTCGATCCCCGCTGCACGGTTGCCGATCCCACATTGTTCAGCCACCGCCGCGGTTCACCGACCGGGCGTCTGGCGTCGTTGGTATGGATGGATTGACCGCGACAGTGGTAGCGAAACAGAACTCCGGAAACCGGGCCAACCAGGGAGACCACGGCAACCCGGGCAACCCGGGCGATCGCGAATCGGAATTGACTCACGCCCTGGCCGCGGTGCGATCACGGCTCGCGGCGGCCGCGGTCGCGGCGGGCCGCACTCTCGACGAAATTGAGCTGCTACCAATCACCAAATTGTTCCCGGCGACCGATGTGGCGATTTTGTCTCGATTGGGCTGTAGGTCGGTTGGGGAATCGCGGGATCAAGAGGCTTCGGCCAAGGTGGCCGAACTCACACGGCTGGCAGCGGCGAACCCGTCGCTCGCAGGCTCGCAGGACCTGCGCTGGCACATGGTGGGCCGGCTCCAGCGAAACAAGGCCCGGTCGCTGGCCCGGTGGGCACACACGATTCACTCGGTCGACAGCGGGCCGCTAGTGACTGCGCTGGATCGGGCTGTCGGATCGGCGTTGGCCGACGGCCATCGTGGCAATCGGTTGCGGGTCTACGTTCAAGTCAGCCTCGACGGCGACGCGTCGCGCGGCGGCATTGACGTTTCGTCGCCGGACTCGGTTGATCGGGTGTGTGAGCACGTTTCGGGGTCACACGGCCTTGAGTTGGTCGGATTGATGGGTGTTCCGCCGCTGGACTGGGACCCGGATAGGGCGTTTGAGCTGCTGAAATCGGCGCACAGCCGGGTGGTCCGGTCGTTCCCCGCCGCGCAGGGGATATCCGCCGGGATGTCCCACGACTTTGAAACCGCCGTCAAACATGGCTCGACATGTGTGCGTGTCGGTACCGCGCTAATGGGTCATCGCCGGTTACGGTCACCGTGAATATTCACTGTAGTCACACCTTCATCACAGACACCAGATCTCCCAGGGTTAGAAGGGGTTACGCAATGAGCACACTCCACAAGGTCAAGGCCTACTTCGGTATGGCTCCGATGGAGGACTACGACGACGAGTACTACGACGACCGTGCTCCCTCTCGTGGCTATTCACGGCCTCGTTTCGAGGACGATTACGGGCGATTTGAAGGGCGTGAATACGACGACCCGCGCAGCGATCCGCGTAGTGATCCTCGCGGCGACTTGCGCGGGGACCCCAGCGAGTATCCGCCGCCTGGATACCGAGGCGGATACGCCGACGAACCACGCTTCCGTTCCCGCGAGTTCGACCGCGGTGAGATGACCCGGCCGCGGTTCGGGTCCTGGTTGCGCAACTCAACTCGGGGGGCGCTGGCGATGGACCCGCGCCGGATGGCGATGATGTTCGAGGAGGGCCATCCTCTGTCGAAGATCACCACGCTGCGGCCCAAGGACTACAGCGAGGCCCGCACGATCGGCGAGCGGTTCCGTGATGGCACCCCCGTGATCATGGATCTGGTGTCGATGGACAACGCCGACGCCAAACGGCTGGTCGACTTCGCAGCTGGACTGGCCTTCGCCCTTCGCGGCTCCTTCGACAAGGTCGCGACCAAGGTGTTCCTGCTGTCGCCCGCTGACGTCGATGTGTCTCCGGAGGAGCGGCGCCGGATCGCCGAAACCGGTTTCTACGCTTACCAATAGGCGTTCCTGCGTAGTGGTTGCCCGCGCACGACCTCGGGCTGGCCGTCCCGCATGCTGCGCATGGGATGCGTGTTGGTCCCTCAGGCCGAATCGGTAGGCTGGCGTTGGCCGCCCCTGCGGGCGACGACTGATTTTCGCCATCCTCTTCAGTAAGGTCGGGACTCTCGTTGGTGCTGTTCTTTCAGATCCTTGGGTTTGCGCTGTTCATTTTCTGGCTGCTGCTCATCGCTCGGGTCGTCGTCGAGTTCATCCGGTCGTTCAGCCGCGACTGGCGTCCCACCGGTGTCACCGTGGTGATCCTGGAGATCATCATGTCGGTGACGGATCCGCCCGTGAAGCTGTTGCGACGGCTGATCCCGCAACTCACCATCGGAGCGGTCCGCTTCGACCTGTCGATCATGGTGCTGTTGCTGGTTGCGTTCATCGGCATGCAACTTGCCTTCGGTGCCGCCGCTTGACCCGTATTACTGCCCCGTGAGTGGTCTTCGGAGACGGTTCGGCCACGATTTGGCGACAAGTTTGGCGCACGTGATTTTTCAAATCTAAGAATTGTGATTTATTGGCCTTAGAGTTTGAAAAGTTTGAAATTGGTCCTTACTTATATAGTCCAATCGGCAACCGCCGAGTCTGGTGTGACAGGATGGACGGCAGTTGCGCGACTGCTGCCGCTCCGTTCTACACTTTCCAGATCGTTCGACCGTCCATGAACTCGAGGGGACAAACAATGCCGCTTACACCTGCCGATGTCCACAATGTGGCGTTCAGTAAGCCGCCTATCGGCAAGCGCGGGTACAACGAGGATGAGGTCGACGCCTTCCTCGACCTGGTGGAGAACGAGCTGACGCGCCTGATCGAAGAAAATTCTGATCTGCGTCAGCGGATCGCCGAGCTGGACCAAGAGTTTGGCGGGGCCGCTGGTGTGCCGGTGGCTGCTCAGCCCACCCAGGCGATACCGGTCTACGAACCCGAACCCGCCAAGCCGGCCGCTGGGGGAACCACCGAGGAGCAGGCCATGAAGGCAGCTCGGGTGTTGACCCTCGCTCAAGACACCGCTGACCGGCTGACCGGCACCGCCAAAGCAGAGTCGGACAAGATGTTGGCCGACGCACGCGCCAACGCCGAGCAGATTGTCAGTGAGGCCCGACACACCGCCGAGGCGACGGTGACCGAGGCTCGACAGCGCGCCGACGCGATGCTTTCGGATGCGCAAACTCGGTCCGAGAGCCAGTTGCGCCAGGCCCAGGAAAAGGCCGACGCCCTCCAAGCGGATGCCGAACGCAAGCATTCCGAGATCATGGGAACCATCAACCAGCAGCGCACAGTGCTGGAAGGCCGCCTTGAGCAGCTGCGTACGTTCGAACGCGAATACCGCACCCGGCTCAAGACCTACCTGGAATCCCAGCTTGAAGAGCTCGGCCAGCGCGGATCGGCGGCCCCGGTCGATTCCAGCGCGGATGGTGGTGGATTCGACCAATTCAATCGCGGCAACAACTAGCCGATTCGCGGCGGTCTACGCGCCGGGTTAGCAAGGTCGGCAGCAAGGACCCTGGTAGGTTTGGCAGTCGCGCTAGCCGGCTGGAGGATTACCGATGCTGATCGTTGCGCTCGTGTTGGCGCTCATTGGGCTCGTCGCGTTGGTGTTCGCCGTGGTGACCAGTAACGAGCTGGTGGCCTGGGTTTGCATCGGCGCCAGCGTGCTGGGCGTGGTGCTGTTGATCGTCGATGCGATGCGCGAACGCCGCCGGCGGGACGTGGTCGACGCCCCCGAAGAGCTGGCCGGGGACGAGACGGCAGATGAGCCAAGTGGGGTAGGCGGGGCGGACCTGGACGCCGAGGACGACACCGCGATCGACTACCCAGATGACGCCGCCGCGGATGACCCGGACGTGGAGACCGGTCAGGCCGCCGATGACACCGCCACCGGGCCGACCGAGGACGCCGCCGACGAAGCGACCGAGGAGTCGGCGGTATCGGCCGACCCCCGTGGCGAGGACACCACGGCTTAGTGGCCGGTAGGCGTACCGCTAGCGGCCCGTGAGGGCGCCGCAAACGGGCTCCACGGGTGGGGTCCCGCCGCAATCACGATCGTGGGGTGACGTGGTCCGGCCAGTCGCCGCCCGCTGTCCTTGCGACCGCGGAGAGAACCGGTAGTCGGCTCGACGCCGCCCTCGGAGCACGTCCCACAGCCTCTCAGCGTGGGGCGGAAAGGGCCGTTGACGATCAAGATCGCGTCAAGCTATCTCGCAGTGCCCACCGTGACGCGGCGATTCAGCGCAGACTGATACCTAGGCTAGTTGGGCTAACAAATTCGCCCGGGAGCTAGGACACATCGAAGGGTGGCGTCGTCTAGGCAGAAGCCGATGTAGGGGTAAGCACCCCAGGAGTTCCTGGGAAAGGAGCATCCGCATGACGCTGCGAGGTGTTCCTGAGGGTTCGGCAGCGACCAGGACGGCGGTGGTCGCGCCCAGCCGGTGGGCGGGCGTCGGACATGTTTGTGCCGCGCCGTCGGTAGGGATAGATCCGCACCAGGTTGTGGGTGACTCTCGGTGACGGCGCCAATGTGGATGGCACAGCCGCCGGAAGTGCATTCGGCGATGCTGAGCGCTGGTCCGGGGCCAGGGTCGTTGCTGGCGGCCGCGGGTGGGTGGTCCTCGCTGAGTAGCGAATACGCTTCGGTCGCAGCCGAACTCAGCGGGATCTTGGGGGCGGTCGCGGCCGGGGCGTGGCACGGTTCGAGCGCGGAGCGCTATGCGGCTGCTCACGTGCCGTATTTGGGGTGGTTGCAGCAGGCCAGTGCGGATAGCGCCAGCCACGCGGCTCAGCTCGAGGTTGCTGCGGCGGCATACACCGCCGCCTTGGCGGCGATGCCGACGCTGGCCGAACTGGCGGCCAACCACGTCGTTCACGGGGTGCTGGTAGCGACGAACTTCTTTGGAATCAACACGATTCCGATTGCGCTCAATGAAGCCGACTACGTGCGGATGTGGGTGCAGGCT
The DNA here is from genome assembly GCF_018278905.1 of Mycobacterium spongiae. Lineage (NCBI taxonomy): Bacteria > Bacillati > Actinomycetota > Actinomycetes > Mycobacteriales > Mycobacteriaceae > Mycobacterium > Mycobacterium spongiae. The sequence continues at coordinate 3,289,802 of NZ_CP046600.1, read as the reverse complement.
GCCACCACCATGGGCGCGTATCAGGCTGTCGCGGGTGCGGCCGTGGCATCCCTCCCGCGTGCTACGGCGCCGCCCTTCATCGCGAATCCCGGTGCTGGTGTCGCAAGCGACCCCCCGGGGACCGTGGCCCCGATCGACCCCGGTTCGCTGCCCGCAACACTGCTGCGAGCCCTTCTACAATTCTTCAACAACCTCTTTGACGAAATCTTCTCGTTCGACTTCTCATCGTTCCTGCGCAATCCGATCGGAACACTGCTTGGCGCCATCATCTCGTATTTCACGACTCCTCTTGATCCTTCGCTTGGTCCTCTTGCGCTCTTGGTCGCCCATCCAATTACGACCGCGCTGTTGTTGGCTGGCTCTTCCGTAGGGCTTTCGCCCCTTGCGGCCTTGGGACCCGTCCTGTCGGCGCTGTCGGTCGGTCTGAGCCTGGGTCTTGGTGCCGTGACGGTGCGGCTTGGCGTGCTCGCGCCCGTTGCGGTGCCAGTGGCCGAAGCAGCGCCACTCGCCTCTGCGTCGGCAGCGCCGTTGGCGTTGCCTGCGGCCGACATGACCCCCACACTGGCGACTCCCGCCGGAGCCCCGGTGTCTACGGGCACCCCCGGTGCCGGAGCCCCTCCGGCGCCCGCCCCACCAACAACCACCGCAAGTCTTAGCTACCTGGTGGGCGGCGGCGACGGCCCCGAAACCGGCTTCGGGCCGCCGGTCGCCGGCCACGGCCGGGCCAGTGCCCCGGCAGCAACCGTTCCGGCGGGCGGCGAGCGCGCGACGAGCCGTGCGCCGGCGCGGGCGCGGGCGCGCCGGCGGGCCGCACTGCGCGATTACGGCAACGAATTCATGGATATGGATTCCGGCATCAGCGTCCTGCCCGACTACGGTCCGCAGGACACCGTGGCGGCGTCGGACCGCGGCCTTGGGACGCTGGGCTTTGCCGGGACACACCACGACAACGCGGTGCACGCGTCCGGGTTGACCACGCTGTCCGACGATGAGTTCGGCGGCAGCCCCACGGTGCCGATGGTGCCGGGTACCTGGGACCAGGATCCCGACCACCAGGAGAGCCCCGGCAATACCGTGGGAGTTCAGCCTCTTGAGCGCCTGGGGTGATGCGCTACGCCCGGCCTGTTCGGTGTCCGAGGGGACTTGGCCACCTACGACACGGGTTGGGAGGCTAGGGGTCGAGTTGGGCGGGTGCGACTCGGCACCCGGCGGCTTGGGCTCCGTTGTGTAGGCGCCGGTCCCAAACGGCGACGATGAGGCCGGGGTCGCCGACTGCCAACGCGCTGGCCAGATGGACCGCGTCGACACCGCGTAGGGCATGGGCTCGCGCGAGGTGGCCAGCGTGCTGTTCAACCGTCGTGGTGAGTTCGACTGGGCGGGTGGCGGCCCAGAAGTCCTCCCAGTCACGCTCGGTTTCGGCGAGCTCGGATTCGGTGAGGTCGTGATTGCGAGCTGCTGCGGCGAGTGCGGCGCGGACTTCGGGGTAGGCCAGGCGGCTGGACAATGCGGCGTCGCAGCCGTCCCATAGCGCCGACGCCAGCGAGCTCCCGGTCTCGGTGGTGAGAAGTTTGACGAAGGCGCTGGCGTCGAAGTAGACGAGCGGCACCGGTCAGCGCCGCTGGTCGCTGACCCGGTCAGACACCGGCCGCCGCGGTCGCGGCCCGGACCGTCCCGCAGCGACGGGCCGCTGTGCGGTGGCCTTGCTAATCACCCCTTGGGCCGTGAGACGCTCCACGGTGTCTGCGCTGTCCAGAGCAGTGAGTCGCGCGACCGGAATGCCGCGGTCGGTGATGACGACCTCACTACCCGCCCGCGCCCGATCGAGCCATTCGCTGAGGTGCGCGCGCAACTCGGTCACGGATACATCCACACGGTGAACTGTACACTCACTGAACCATGATTTGTACATTTCGCTACTGAGCGTGGCAACGACGACCTGAGAGATTGACCTGCTTCTCTGAATTGTTGGCGGTGTCGCCGCGGATGCCCATGCACCCGACGCCGCCCTGACTGCGTGTACAGGCAAATGTGTGTATGGGCTATGACCTGACCGCGTTGGCGGGCGGGATGTAGCTCGCGCGATGTACCGTGTGCTCGTCGGTGATTTCGCCGTCGGGGGCCAGCAACCACGAGCGGCGATGAGACCCCGCGCACGGTGCGTCGAGGAGCAACGAGCCATGGAATTCGGGAGCTATCCGCCGGAGGTCAACTCGACCCGCATGTATACCGGCGCCGGGGCGGGATCGTTGTCGGCCGCGGCCGAGGTGTGGGGTGTGCTCGCTGCCGAACTGCTTTCCGCGGCGAATTCCTACCAAGCGGTGGTATCGGCATTGACCGCTGGTCCTTGGTTAGGGCCGTCGTCGGCGTCGATGAGCGCTGCGGCCGCGTCGTATGCGGCGTGGTTGCGAGTCACCGCCGCGCAGGCCGAAGAAACCGCCGCGCAGGCCAAGGCCGCGGCCGCTGCCTACCAGACCGCGTTTTCCGCGACGGTTCCGCCGCCAATGGTGGCGGCCAACCGCAGCCAGCTGATGACCCTGGTCGCGACCGATGTGTTCGGAATAAACGCCCCGGCGATCGCGGCCACCGAAGCGCAGTACGCAGAGATGTGGGCACAGGACGCGGCGACGATGTATGGCTACGCAGCCTCGTCGGCCTCGGCGACGTCGCTGACGCCGTTCAACCCGCCCCCGCAGACCACTGATCCGGGTGGGTTGGCCAACCAAGCAGCTGTCGTCGGCGAGGCTGCCGGTATCGCGGAGAGCAGGGTCGGGCAAGTTTTCTCCGCGGTGCCCAGCATGCTGCAGACCGCGGCGGCCCCGGCGGCGGCCGTGGTGGACCCATTGCTCCTGCTGGCCGCGCTGGGCGATGTGTCCGCCCTTACCCTCGGTGTATCAGCGGCCATCGCTACCCTTGGTCTCGGCGTGCCTGCGGGTGTGATCGGGGTGGTGAATCTTCCGGTGGCCGTCTACAGCACCCTGGTGGGTATTCACTCCGACGAGATCCTCAGCGGCTGGGAGGGCATAGAACCCTATCCGGGCACTGGACCGGCGCCGGTGAAGCCGTTCCCGGCGCCGCTGCTCAACTTGCGGGCCGGCACGGTGCCGCCGCCGACGGTGTCCGCCGGTCTGGGTGAGGCGAACACCGTCGGCGCGTTATCCGTGCCGCCGGCGTGGACCGTTGCCACCCCGGCTGTGCGCCCCGTCGCGTACACGCTGCCGGCGCTGAGTGAAACCGCAGTGAAGGCCACCGCCGCACCGGCGGCGGGAACCGGCACGGGCACGATGCTCGCCCAGATGGCAATGGCGGGAATGGCCGGACGAGCCATGGCTGGAACCGTTGGTACCGGCGGGGGCCGGGGCGGCGGCAAGGGGGCCAAGAACGCAGATGCGCCCGCTCGCGCCAGAACTGCAGCGACCGACGCTGACAATGCGGCACCCGGCCATAGCGGCGAGGTGCCCGACGACCGGCCTCGGGCTGTGGTCACCGGGGTCGCGGCCGAGCTACGTGAATTCACCAAGCTCCGCGACGAGGGGATTTTGACCGACGAGGAATACACCGAGCAGAAGAACCGCCTGCTCGGTCGCTGAACCGCCTGTCTGCCGACAGCGGCATTCGTCGAGAGGGGGTGTGCGCAGCAATGGATTTCGGGATCTATCCGCCGGAGATTAACTCCTCTCGAATGTATGCCGGTCCGGGAGTGGGGCCGATGCTGGCCGCTGCGCAGGCCTGGGACAGCATGGCCGACGAGCTGTACAGGACGGCCAGCGGATATCAGTCGGCGGTGTCCGAACTCACCGAAGGGGTTTGGTCGGGTCCGTCGTCCGCGGCGATGAGCGCAGCGGCCGGGTCCTACGTGGAATGGCTGAGCGCCACTGCCGCGCAAGCGGAGGAAACTGCCGCCCAGGCATGGACGGCGGCCTCCGCTTACGAGGCGGCGTTCGCATCAACGGTGCCGCCACCGGAGATCGCCGCCAACCGCAGCCTGCTGGCGGTCCTGGTGGCGACCAACTTCTTCGGGCAGAACACACCGGCGATCGCGGCCACCGAGACGCTCTACGCCGAGATGTGGGTGCAGGACAGTCTGGCGATGTACAACTACGCAGCTTCTTCAGCAGCCGCGGTCGTACTGACTCCGTTTACCTCTCCCCACCAGAACACCGACCCGAGCGGGACGGCCAGCCAAGCCGCCGCGATCAGCCAAATCGGCACCCTCGCCGGCGCCGTGCAAGAAGCCATATCGGTTGTGCCGCAGGTGTTGTCCGCGTTGGCGGTACCGGCCCAGTTCGAACTCCTAGCCATCCTGGTCGCGCTCCTATTCACTGGACCAACCGAGGTAGTGGCCCTTTTCGGGGTCTTACCGGCAGACGTGACTGCTACATTCGGGGATTTTCCCTTCGCCGGGCTCACCGCTGTTTCGGGTGTCGACGACGATGAGACCTTCAGCGGCTGGGACGGGGTAGAGCCTTGGCCAGGTACCGGACCGGCGCCCGTGCAGCCGTTTGTGGCGCCCCTTGCGGGGTTTCCCCCTGGCGGGGTTGCTGCGCCGGCGATGTCAGCGGCGTTCGCGCGCGCGAACATGATCGGGGGATTGACGGTGCCGCCGAGTTGGACTCAAACCGAAGCTGCCGCAACCGAAGTACGCCCAACCGCACTGACCACACCGCTGTCGAACGCGAACGCGGCAGCGCGGCCGGCAGCAGCATTCGGTGTGGCAAACACTTTGAACCAGATGGGAATTGGCGGGATGGCCGGACAGGCGATGGCCGACCCGCCGGCTGCCGCGAACGCTGCGCAGAACGCCGGGGCGGCGCGGCTGGCCGGTCGCACCGAGGACGCACCGGCCGACGGCGTCGAGGTAGTGCCCGCGCCGCGGACCGTTATGACCGGCGTCGCAGCCGCGATCCGCGACATCGCGGCACAGCGCGCCGCTGGACTGCTGAGCGAACAGGAATACACCGAGCAGAAGAAGAGCCTGCTCGACATCTCGTTCGGCCAGTAGATCAGTCGGTCGCGCGGCGGGGTCCTGGTCTCGTCTGCAGCAGAGAATCGACGTCGCCGTATGCGCTGCGGGGGCTGCTGTTCTGCGCCGCATGTGGACGGCGGATGCAGGGCGCCGCCCGCGTCGGGAAGCGAACGACCCGCATCCTCTACCGCTGTGAGCTGGGTAAGTCGCGTTCTGTACCTGCAGACCTCAGCGATCACCCGCGCACCGTCTAGCTCCGTGAAGACGAGGTGACATCGCGACTCGACGAATGGATCGCCACCCTGGCCGATCCGGATGACCTCCCACGTGGGCAGGACGCGGACCCGGCAGCAGGAACTGGGTACGCCGCCCTGCAACGCCAGCTCAGCGAGGCGAATGCCAAGGTTGCTGCCCCAATGTCTGCCACGCAGGTCAGCGGATTGGTCGAGGAGTTGGGCGGGCTACTAGCCGCGCTTGGTCGGGCAACCGCGGCGGAACGCGCAGAGGTGTACGCAAGCCGGGGTCTGCGCCGTGACTACGATCCCCATCTGCGACCGGCGACGGCCGACTTGAGTCGTGTCGCGGATGTGTCCGAGGGGGGACTTGAACCCCCACGCCCATTAGTAGGGCACTAGCACCTCAAGCTAGCGCGTCTGCCATTCCGCCACTCGGACAATTCACCACAAGGGTGGGCAGCTAAGGCTATCGGATTAGCCCGCGCTGGCCCAACGGGGCTCGGCGACCATCCAGACCGGCCCAGCGAGTCGGAGCAATGCAGCATGGCCTCCATCGAAAGTGGTAGGAAAGGTGACTGTGACCCAAGAGAGCGGGGCGACTCAGCCTTCAAGCGGCCCCAGCGACGACCAGAGCGATGATGTGGCCGAGGTTGTCTCCAGGTTGATCCGGTTCGATACCACCAATACCGGTGAACCGGAAACCACCAAAGGCGAGGCTGAGTGTGCGCGGTGGGTCGCCGGACAACTCGCGGAAGTCGGCTACGAGACCGAATATGTCGAGTCCGGTGCGCCGGGGCGGGGCAATGTATTCGCTCGGCTGGCGGGGCCGAAAGGGCAGACGCATGCCCGCGGAGCACTGCTCATTCACGGTCATCTCGACGTGGTGCCGGCGGAACCGGCGGAATGGAGCGTGCACCCGTTTTCCGGCGCGATCGAAGACGGTTACGTCTGGGGTCGCGGCGCGGTCGACATGAAGGACATGGTGGGCATGATGATCGTGGTTGCCCGGCAGCTGCGACGATCAGGAGTCGTCCCCCCGCGCGACTTGGTGTTCGCGTTCCTCGCCGACGAGGAGAACGGTGGCCACTTGGGTTCGCACTGGCTGGTCGCCAATCGGCCGGATCTGTTCGAAGGCGTGACTGAGGCTATCGGAGAAGTCGGCGGCTTTTCGCTGACCGTTCCGCGCCGCGACGGAGGCGACCGCCGGCTCTACCTGATCGAGACCGCGGAAAAGGGAATCCTCTGGATGCGCTTGACCGCGCGGGGACGCGCAGGACATGGCTCGATGGTGCACGACCACAACGCGGTCACCGCCGTCGCCGAGGCCGTTGCGCGCCTGGGCCGTCACCAATTCCCGATCGTGATCACCGACACCGTTGCCGAGTTCTTGGCGGCGGTAGGCGAAGAGACCGGGTTCACGTTCGACACTGACTCATCCGACTTGGAGGGCGTCATCGCCAAGTTGGGACCGATGGCCCGCATGCTCAACGCGGTGCTGCGCGATACCGCCAATCCCACCATGCTCAAGGCCGGGTACAAAGCGAACGTCGTTCCGGCCACGGCGGAAGCCGTGGTGGACTGCCGCGTGCTCCCCGGTCGCCAGGCGGCATTCGAGGCCGAAATTGACGAGCTGATCGGCCCCGACGTGAGCCGAGAGTGGATCAGCGAACTATCCCCGTATGAGACGAGCTTCGATGGCGATCTGGTCGATGCGATGAACGCTGCGGTGTTGGCGGTCGACCCCGATGGCCGCACGGTCCCCTATATGCTTTCCGGTGGCACTGACGCGAAGGCCTTTGCGCGCTTGGGCATTCGCTGTTTTGGCTTCAGCCCCCTGCGGCTGCCGCCGGAACTGGATTTTGCATCGTTGTTCCACGGCGTCGATGAGCGGGTACCCATCGATGCGCTCAAGTTCGGCACCGAGGTGCTGACCCACTTTCTTACCCACTGCTAGTCGGTAACGACACAACAGGACCAAGACAGGACCACGACAGACCATGAGAGGACTCTCCGGATGACATCGCCGTCCAACCCGTATGACGCGCTGCCCCAGCTGCCATCGTTCGGCCTGGCTTCCACGTCGATCACCGCCGGGCAGCCCCTGGCTACCCCGCAAGTCAGCGGGATCATGGGCGCCGGCGGTCAGGATGTCAGCCCGCAACTGAGCTGGTCGGGATTCCCCGACGGGACCCGCAGCTTCGCGGTCACCGTCTACGATCCCGATGCCCCGACCCTCTCCGGTTTCTGGCACTGGGCGGTGGCCAACCTGCCCGCCGACGTCACCGAACTGCCAGCCGGCGTCGGGGACGGACGCGAGCTCCCCGGTGGCGCGCTGACCCTCGTCAACGACGCCGGTATGCGCCGCTACATCGGGGCGGCGCCGCCGCCCGGCCACGGCGTCCACCGGTACTACGTCGCGGTTCACGCGGTCGACGTCGACCGGCTCGACCTGAGTGAGGATGCCAGTCCGGCATTTCTCGGGTTCAATCTCTTCCAACACGCCCTCGCGCGGGCTGTCATCCACGGGACCTATCAACAGCCATAGCTGACTGACCCGCGAAGACGCGCTATTCCCCTGGTTTCTCCCCTCGGGGAACTGCCGACCCGACCGCTTCGCTCAGCGAGGCGAACCCGCCATCATGCAGTCGGCGGGCAATGCCCCGGTGAATGTCAGTGGCCCACAGACCCCCGCCGTAGATGAAGCCGGTGTAGCCCTGCAGCAGCGAGGCGCCCGCTGTGATGCGTTCCCAGGCATCCTCTGCGGTCTCGATGCCGCCCACGCTGATCAACGCCAATCGATCACCGACCCGGTCGTACAGGCGGCGTAGCACCTCGATGGCGCGCGGCGCCAGCGGTGGCCCGGAGATGCCCCCAGCACCCAACTCATCGACCCCGGGCGTGGCCAGGCCAGCGCGCGACACGGTGGTGTTGGTGGCCACGATGCCGGCCAGCCCGAGCTCGACGGCCAGGTCCGCAATGTCGTCGATGTCGCTATCGGAAGTATCCGGCGAGATTTTCACCAGCACCGGGGTGGCGGCCGCTGTTTCCGAGGTTTCCGCGAGGACAGCCGAAAGGATTGGCCGCAGCAAGTTCACGGCTTGCAGATCGCGCAGTCCTGGTGTGTTCGGGGAGCTGACATTGACAACCAGGTACGACGCCAGCGGGCCCACCAGTCGAGCGCTTGCCCGGTAATCGGCGACCGCATCGGCGGCCAGCGTCTTCTTGGTCTTGCCGATGTTTACCCCGATGGGTATCTCCGGACGGTGCCGGGCGAGCCGGACTGCCAGCGCGCCGGCGCCGCTGTTGTTGAACCCCATCCGGTTCAGCAAGGCGCGATCCGCGGCGAGCCGGAACAAGCGCGGGGGTGGATTTCCAGGTTGCCGGTGCGCGGTGACGGTGCCGATCTCGGCGTAGCCGAAACCCAGCGCGCCCCACGTGGAAAGTCCGGCGCCGTCCTTGTCGAACCCCGCTGCTAGGCCCAGCGGCGCCGGAAAGCGCACCCCGAACACCGTGCTCGCCAGGGCCGGATCCGTGGGGCCCAAGAGCCGGTGCAGCAACCGGCGCATCGGCGCGATGGCCGTGGCGCGGGTCAGCACCGCGAACGCTAACGTATGCGCCCGCTCGGCGGGAACCAGGAACAGCAACCGGCGCAGCCGGCCGTACATGCGATGGTGGTCGTCGAGGCGAGCGTTCGCCGCTGTTGCTGGTGTCAAAGTTCCGGCTGGTCTGGGCGCCGGCGCACGTCTGGATTTTCGAAGCGAGATTTCTTGCGGCGCAACAACACCCGCCTACTTCCATCGGTGTAGAGCCGAACCCGTGTCAGTTCCCAGCCACGGTACTCCGCTTCGATTGATAGACGCGTGGACGCGCTGAGCCGGGTCACTTCCGGAGGTAGACGCAAGGGTGCCCATTCGTACTCGTCGGACATGTCGGCGTCCCAGCCGGCGGGTAGGCGGCTTCGCGGCGGTGTCGGTCGGTTGCTCAACGGGTGCCCGCCGCACCCTCGATAGCCTGGACCCCACCCCCGGATCCTGACACCACGTACAGGGTGTCCGACTCTTCGTCGAAGGCCAGCGAGTTTGGTTGCTGCACGGTTGGGTAGCGCACCTTCTCCACGGGTATTCCGGTGGTCAGATCGTAACCAATGACAGTATTCGACGCAGTTTGGGACACCCAGGCGAGTTCACGGGATCCGGCCAGCCCATACGGGGCCTGTCGTACCGGGTAGGCCTGGCGCAAGATCAGGGGGTCGACGCCGTAGACGAGCAATTGGCCACCCCGGGTGTCGGCGACCAAGACTCGGCCCGCCGGATCGGCGGCCATGGTGGTCGCGCCTTCGCCGGCGCGCAGGGCCTGCATGACATGCCCGTCGGCGGCCAGCGCGGTCACCGACGTTTGGCCGCGATCCAGGACGACGATCGTATTTCCCTGTGTGGCAACGGCATCGACGTGCGCGAAGATGTCGCTCCAGTTGGTCACGGTGGCCGTTGCGGCGGCCGGGTCTCGGGTGAGAATGAAGACGGCGCCATCGGCACTCCCGAGCACCAGCTTGCCGTCGGCGCGGATGGCGATCGCGGTGAAGTCGGTCTGCGACGAGTCGTCGACGGTGACTCGTTCGATTCGGCCGGTGGACAAGTCGATCGCGAAGTAGCCACCTCGGCCGGCGAGGAAGGCCGCGCCGCGGCCGTCGCATGTCAACGCTGACGCGGGTCCGGGCACCGCGATGACACGCGGCGGAACGCGGTCAGCACCGAACAACGTCACGGTGGCGGGCGCTTCTGGAGCTGCTGCCCAGGTCAGCACCACTAACTGCCGAGTGGTGGCGTCAAATTGCGCTGCCCGCGGTTGCCCGTCGAGGGGGCGTATCGTGCCGGCCGGATCCTGCGACACCGGAGGTGACAGGGCTGGCCGCGCGGGCTCGATCGTTGGCGGTTTCTCACGAGAGAGGGCCGACAGCGGGTTGGACGAACACGCGGTCGCGAGCATCAGCAAAGCCAGCAGATGCAAAAAACAACAGCGAACTGATCGTTCATGCAGTGACAGCAACAGCCACCTCTCGGACGCGGACCATGCAGCTCGCATTCTAAGGAAGACGAAAATGACAACGGCGTGTCTCAATCTCGTCATGTTGCCCACGGAAACTGTGTCGGAAGAGGTATTGTCTGGACATGACCGTCATCGCTGACAGGCATACCGAAGGCACGGATCACCAGTTTGCTGTTGAAGACATGTCGACGGGAATATGCGCCAGCGGATACGGACAAGTCGGTGATGGGCGGAGTTTCGCCTTCCACATTGAGCATCGGTCGCTCGTCGTCGAGATTTACCGGCCCCGCCTGGCCGGCCCGGTTCCGCAGGCTGAGGATGTCGTCGCGCGGACTGTCCGCAGCCTGGTTGACATCGACGTGACCGACCAGCGCAGCCTCGCTGCGGCAGTGCGCGACTCGGTCGCTAGCGCAGACTCGGTCTTGCACTAGTCGTCGCCCGGTCGTTGGCGGGAGCGGCCCCGCATACCAGGTACGGTCGTCGTCGTGTCTGCGGTTTCGGCGATGTCGTGGTGGCAGGTCATCGTCTTGGCCGTGGTGCAGGGGTTGACCGAGTTCCTGCCGGTGTCGTCCTCGGGTCACCTGGCGATCACATCACGGATCTTCTTTAGTGACGACGCCGGCGCGTCGTTCACCGCGGTCAGTCAATTGGGCACCGAGGCTGCCGTCTTGGTCTACTTTTCCCGCGACATAGTCCGCATCCTGCGGGCCTGGGTGAACGGACTGCTGGTGAAGTCACATCGGAACACCGACTATCGGCTCGGCTGGTACGTGATCATCGGGACCATCCCGATCTGTGTCCTGGGCCTATTCTTCAAAGACGAAATCCGGTCCGATGTACGCAATCTGTGGGTGGTGGCGATCGCGCTGGTCGCGTTTTCCGCGGTGATTGCCCTCGCCGAATACCTGGGTCGCCAAAGTCGTCATATGGAATCGCTGAGTTGGCGGGATGCCGTGGTGGTCGGTGTCGCACAAACGCTGGCCTTGATCCCGGGGGTGTCTCGGTCCGGGTCGACCATCAGCGCCGGGCTGTTCCTCGGACTCGACCGGGCATTGGCGGCTCGATTCGGATTCCTGCTGGCCATACCAGCGGTGTTCGCCTCCGGCTTGTTCTCGTTGCCCGACGCCTTCCACCCGGTAACCGAGGGGATGAGCGCCACCGGTCCGCAATTGTTGGTCGCCACCGCGATCGCGTTCGTCATCGGTCTGACCGCAGTGGCCTGGCTGTTGCGGTTTCTGGTGCGGCACAGCATGTACTGGTTCGTCGGCTACCGGGTGCTTGCCGGCGTTTGTGTTCTGGTCCTGCTAGCGACCGGGACGGTGGCGGCGACATGACCGTCATCCTGTTACGCCACGGTCGCTCCACCTCCAACACCGCAGGGGTGTTGGCTGGGCGTTCCGAGGGAGTCGACCTCGACGACAAGGGACGTGAGCAAGCCGATGGGCTGATCGATCGAGTCGGCGACCTGCCGATCCGAGCGGTGGCCTGCTCGCCGATGCTGCGGTGTCGGCGCACGGTCGAACCGCTGGCAGCGGCGCTGTGTCTGGAACCGCTGATCGACGAGCGGCTCGCCGAAGTCGACTATGGCGACTGGACGGGACAAAAAATCGGCGATCTGGTCAACGAACCGCTGTGGCGCGTGGTTCAGGCCCATCCCAGCGCGGCGGTGTTTCCCGGCGGTGAGGGTCTTGCGCAGGTGCAGGCCCGTGCCGTGGCTGCCGTCCGCGATCGCGACCGGCAGCTGGCCCATGAATACGGTGGCGAAGATGGGGGAGAGCAGGGCAGCGACGTGTTGTGGGTGGCCTGCACTCACGGCGATGTCATCAAGGCGGTTATCGCTGACGCGCTCGGCATGCATCTCGACAGCTTCCAGCGAATCACCGCCGATCCCGGGTCGATCAGCGTGGTCCGCTATACCCCGCTGCGGCCGTTCGTCCTTCACCTCAACCACACCGGTGCGCGGTTGTCGGCCGGTTTGCGGGCAGCGGCTCCGACGGCGACCGAGCCCCACAAAGATTCGCACGGGGAGCCGAAAGGTGCGGTGCCGTCGTCCGACGCGACAGTCGGGGGGTCCACCGGCTAGTCGCGATCGCGCGCCCATCGGGGCAAGCGCATGCACCGAAGGAATCGCATCGCGGGGTCAACTGCCGGTATTTTGGAGATGCCATGGCCCGCGCAATCCACGTCTTCCGCACGCCCGACCGCTTCGTGGCCGGGACCGTTGGCCAGCCCGGAAATCGAACGTTCTACATCCAGGCGGTCCATGACTCGCGGGTGGTTTCGGTGGTTCTGGAGAAGCAGCAGGTCGCGGTGCTCGCCGAACGCATCGGCGCGCTGCTTCTCGAGGTGAATCGTCGGTTCGGCACTCCGGTGCCACCGGAGCCCACCGAGATCGATGACCTCAGTCCGCTGATCATGCCGGTGGATGCCGAGTTTCGCGTCGGGACGATGGGGTTGGGCTGGGATTCGGAGGCGCAGACCGTCGTCGTTGAATTGCTGGCTGTCACCGACGCCGAGTTCGACGCCTCCGTGGTGCTCGACGACACCGAGGAGGGCCCCGACGCGGTGCGGGTGTTTCTGACGCCTGAGTCGGCGCGCCAGTTCGCTACCCGGTCGGTCCGGGTGATCTCGGCGGGACGCCCGCCATGCCCGTTGTGCGACGAACCGCTGGACCCTGAGGGACACATCTGCGCTCGTGCCAACGGTTACCGGCGCGAAGCGCTGCTCGGGCCTGGTGATGACACCGCCGGATGACGATCGTGAGGTTTTGCGCGACGGTGCGCTGACGGTCCTCGGACGCATTCGTTCGGCAAGCAACGCGACGTTCCTCTGCGAATCAATACTGGCTGAACGCAGCGTGCACTGCGTGTACAAGCCCGTCTCTGGCGAGGAGCCGTTGTGGGACTTCCCCGACGGGACGCTGGCCGGGCGCGAACTCGGCGCCTATCTGATATCGGCAGAATTGGGCTGGAACTTGGTGCCGTACACCATTATTCGGGACGGGCCTGCCGGGCGCGGGATGTTGCAGTTGTGGGTGCAGCAACCCGGTGATGCCGCCGACGCGGATCCGCGTCCGGGTCCCGATCCTGTCGATCTGTTTCCCGCCAGCGCATTGCAGCCGGGTTATCTGCCGGTGCTGCGCGCATACGACTACGCCGGTGACGAGGTCATCCTGATGCATGCAGACGACAAACAGTTGCTGCGGATGGCCGTGTTCGACGTGCTCATCAACAACGCCGATCGAAAGGGTGGTCACATCCTCTGTGGCCTCGATGGCCGCGTCTACGGGGTCGACCACGGGCTGTGCTTGCACGTCGAGGACAAGCTGCGCACCGTGCTTTGGGGTTGGGCCGGCAGGCCCATCGACGATCAAACCCTTCAGGCGGTCGATGGCCTCGCCGATGCCCTTGACGGTCCGCTCGCCGCGGCGTTGACCGACCAGATCACCCCTGCCGAGATCAGCGCGCTGCGCCAGCGAACGCAATCGCTGCTCGATCGGCCGGTGATGCCCGAACCAAACCGGCATCGGCCGATTCCGTGGCCTGCGTTCTAGTGCCGGGCCGCCCGCCTTCTTCAGATACGGGCGATACTGAAGCGGTGAACTCCGCGACGCACGGCTTGACGGACGACCCGACAGACGCCGCGCTGGCCGCCGACCTCGCCGCGGATGCAGGGAAGTTGCTGCTGGCGGTGCGCGAGGAGGTCGGATTCGACTATCCAGGGGCGCTGGGCGGGGCTGGTGACTTCGAGGCGAACTCGCTGCTACTGCGGCGGCTGCGGGCCGAGCGTCCGGGCGATGCCGTGCTCAGTGAAGAAGCCCACGACGATTTGGCGCGCCTGAAGTCCGACCGAGTGTGGATCATCGACCCGTTGGACGGAACCCGAGAGTTCTCGATGCCGGGGCGCGATGATTGGGCGGTCCATGTCGCGCTGTGGCGACGCGTCACCAACGGCCAGCCGGAAATCACCGACGCCGCGGTGTCGCTGCCAGCGCGCGGGAACATCGTCTACCGCACCGATACCGTCACCGCCGACGCGGCGCCGGTCGGGATTCCGCAGACCCTTCGAGTCGCGGTCAGCGCCACCCGGCCGCCGGCAATCCTGCATTTCATCCAGCAGACGCTGGACATCGAGGCCGTGGCGATCGGCTCTGCGGGAGCCAAGGCGATGGCCGTGATCGATGGGCATGTTGACGCCTACCTGCACGCCGGCGGTCAGTGGGAATGGGATTCCGCGGCCCCGGCCGGTGTACTGCTGGCCGCCGGCATGCATGCGTCGCGCCTCGATGGCTCCCCGCTGCGGTACAACCAGCTGGACCCATACCTGCCGGACCTGCTGATGTGCCGCGCCGAAGTGGCGCCCGTGCTGCTCGACGCTATCGCGCGGTGGTGGCGCTGACCGATCCGGCTGTTTTCTGATCCGCTGGTGTTGGATGGCCCGGCTCCTCCTCACACCGCTGCGCGGTCTGCATCGTCGCCGGGCTGGTGTTGGATGGCCCGGCTTCTCCTCACACCGCTGCGCGGTCTGCATCGTCGCCGGGCTGGTGTTGGATGGCCCGGCTTCTCCTCACACCGCTGCGCGGTCTGCATCGTCGCCGGGCCTAGAGTCGAGGGCATGCAGTCGTGGTCGCCCGCACCCGTTCCAACGTTGCCGGGGCGTGGCCCGGAGCTGCGGTTGTATGACACCGCCGATCGGCAGGTGCGGCCCGTCGCGGCTGCCACTCAACCCTTCTCCAAGGCCACCATGTACGTCTGCGGGATCACGCCCTACGACGCCACGCACTTGGGGCACGCCGCCACCTATCTGGCCTTTGACCTGATCTATCGGCTGTGGCTGGACCTCGGCCACGACGTGCACTACGTGCAGAACGTCACTGACGTGGATGATCCGTTGTTCGAACGCGCCGACCGCGACAGCGTCGACTGGCGCGACCTCGCCGATCGCGAGGTCGCGCGGTTTCGTGAGGACATGGTGGCGTTGCGGGTACTGCCGCCCAGTGACTTCGTCGGGGCCACCGAGGCGGTCGCCGAAATGGTCGAGGTCATCGAGAAACTGCTGGCGTCCGGGGCCGCGTACGTCGTCGACCCGGGAGCGCAGGAGCACCCGGACGTCTACTTCCGCGCGGACGCGACGCAGCAGTTCGGCTACGAGTCGGGCTATGACCGCGACACCATGCTGCGCCTGTACCAGCAGCGCGGCGGCGACCCGGATAGGCCGGGCAAGACTGACGAATTGGACGCTCTGCTGTGGCGGGCCGCGCGGCCTTCCGAACCCAGTTGGCCCTCGCCGTTCGGACCTGGCCGGCCGGGATGGCACGTCGAGTGCGCGGCGATCGCGCTCAGCCGGATCGACAACGGCCTCGACATTCAGGGCGGCGGGAGCGATCTGGTCTTTCCGCATCACGAGTTCACCGCTGCGCACGCCGAATGTGTCAGCAACAAACGGCGATTCGCGCGGCACTACGTCCATGCCGGGATGATCGGCTGGGACGGGGAGAAGATGTCCAAGAGCCGTGGCAATCTGGTTTTGGTGTCGCAGCTGCGCGCCCAAGGCGTTGATCCGTCGGCGGTGCGGCTGGGTCTGCTGGCCGGACACTATCGGGCGGACCGTTTTTGGAGTCCGCAATTGCTCGACGAGGCAACCGCTAGGCTGCACCGCTGGCGCAGCGCGACGGCGCTGCCGGCCGCTCCCGACGCCGCCGACGTTGTCGCCCGAGTGCGCCAGTACCTGGCGGACGACCTCGATACGCCCAAAGCGATTGCGGCACTGGACGGCTGGGTGGGCGACGCCCTGGAATACGGTGGCCATGACACCGAGGCGCCGAACCAGGTGGCAACGGCCGTCGACGCGTTGTTCGGGGTAGACCTGTAGTCGGCGCCGCGGTACGTTTCGGCCATGACATCGATGCAGGGCAAAGTCGTCTTCATCACTGGAGGTGCCCGGGGAATCGGGGCCGAGGTCGCTCGCCGCCTGCACAACAAGGGCGCCAAACTCGTGCTGACCGATCTGTCCGAGGCGGATCTGGCCACGGTTGCCGCCGAACTCGGCCACGACGATCGCGTACTCACTGTGGTTGCCGACGTGCGCGACCTGCCCGCCATGCAGGCCGCCGCCGACCAGGCCGTCGAGCGGTTCGGTGGCATCGATGTCGTGATGGCCAACGCCGGCATCGCCAGCTACGGCTCCGTGCTGCAGGTCGATCCCGAGGCGTTCAAGCGGGTGCTCGACGTGAACCTGCTCGGTGTGTTCTACACGGTACGTGCCACCTTGCCGGCGGTGATCAACAGCCGAGGTTATGTGCTGATTGTCTCGTCGCTGGCCGCGTTCGCGGCGTCGCCGAGTTTGGCGGCCTACGACGCGTCGAAGGCCGGAGTCGAACACTTCGCCAACGCGCTTCGATCGGAAGTTGCCCACCACGACGTCGGAGTCGGCTCAGCGCACATGTGCTGGATTGACACCCCGCTGGTTCGCGATGCCAAGGCCGACCTGCCCGCATTCGACGAGCTGATCGCGAGCCTGCCCGGGCCGTTGAAGAAAACCACATCGGTAACGAGGTGCGCGGCAACCTTTGTCAAAGGCATCGAGGGCCGCAAAGATCACGTGTACTGCCCGGGCTGGGTGGGCTTGTTTCGGTGGCTCAAACCGGTGCTGTCCACCCGACTTGGCGAACTGCCCACTCGCAAAGCCTTCGCTGAGCTCGTGCCTCGCGTGGATGAACAGGTCGAGGCCCTCGGCCGGTCAAGTAGCGCCTACAACGAGGGCTTGGCGAAGCCGTAGGTTCTGCCGAGAGTCGAGTTGTTGGGCATTTTCGACGCATTTCCGCCCGACAAGTCGACGTTCGGCGCTACGCGTGGGGTCAGCGCCCGAACCCCGGGCGGCGTCGCCGCAGATAACGTTCGAACTCCGCGGCCAGCGCATCGCCGTCGACCTTGCCGAGAGCGTCGTTCATCTCGACGGCAGTGTCGCCATGCTGCTCCAATGACTGCACATATTCGGCCAGCTCCTCATCCTCGGCGGTCAGCTCGGTGATCTCCTGCTCCCACGCTTCGGCAAGCGCGGGCAGGTCGCCCAGCGGCACCTCGACATCGAGCACATCCTCGACGCGGTGCAGCAGCGCCACCGTCGCCTTCGGGTTGGGCGGGTGCGACACGTAGTGGGGCACCGCGGCCCAGAATGTCACCGCCGGGATACCGGCCTGAACGCACGCATGTTGGAACACTCCGGTGATTCCCGTCGGACCCTCGTAGCGGGTTTCCTCCAGACCAAACAGTCGCGTCGACTCCGGAGAGTACGCGGCACCCGAGACGGGTACCGGCCGAGTATGCGGTGTGTCGGCCAGCAGCGCCCCGAGAACTACCACGGTGTCGACGTTGAGTTTCTCGATGATTGCCAGCAGCTCAGCGCAGAAGGTGCGCCAGCGCATGTTCGGTTCCACCCCGTACATCAAGACGACGTCGCGGTCGCCGGTGGGACGGCAGTGCGAGATCCGCATGGCCGGCCAGGCGAGCTCGCGGGTAACCCCGTCGACTTGGCGGATCACCGGGCGATTCACCTGGTAGTCGTAGTAGGCCTCGTCATCGATCTCCATGATCGGGAGCGCCTCCCAGGTCGTAGCCAGGTGCTCTACCGCATCGCTGGCCGCGTCACCGGCGTCGTTCCAGCCCTCAAATGCGGCAACGACAACGGTGTTATGCAGTTCGGGCAGCTGCGCGCTGCAATTCGACCCACTATCCGGCAAAGTCACAGATTCAGCGTACGGCGGTTGAAATGGCGGCCGGGACCTGGCAGAAGGCTGTCAACACCAGAGCGCGTGGGGCTTGGAAGAAAAATGTTCGGGTACGATCTATCCGACCTGAGCGACGACGTCATTGCCGACAAGATCCGCGAGCTGTCGCCCAGGGATCCGCGGTCGCCGAGCGGGTCGGTGTCGATCGCGGCGACGAGTGGGGCGTCCCAGGCGCCGGTCAGGTAAGCCACGTACAATTGCCTGGTCGAGAGGCGTTGCAACGGGTCCCGGTCCACCGGTATCCGCCACGCTCGGCAGAACCAAAGGACGCCTTCCGCTACGGAAGGAGCCTGCGTGAACGCCTTTGAACCGAATGTCCGCCCCGACTGCACCGACGAGCTGACGACCGCGCTCGGCCAGCGGATCTTGGTGATCGACGGCGCGATGGGCACGGCGATCCAGCGAGACCGACCGGACGAGGCCGGCTACCGCGGCGAGCGGTTCAAGGACTGGCCGACCGATCTCGTCGGCAACAACGACCTACTGTCTCTGACGCAGCCGCAGATCATCGAGGGGATCCACCGGGAGTACCTCGAGGCGGGTGCCGAGATCCTGGAGACCAACACATTCAACGCTAACGCGGTCTCGCTCTCCGACTACGACATGGTCGAGCTGAGCTACGAACTGAACTACGCCGGTGCTGCCTTAGCCCGCAAAGCCGCCGACAAGTTCAGCACCCTGCATAAGCCCCGCTACGTGGCCGGAGCGCTGGGCCCCACGACGCGGACCGCGTCGATCTCGCCGGACGTCAATGACCCCGGGGCCCGCAACGTGTCCTACGACCAGCTGGTCGCCGCCTACCTCGAGAGCGCCAACGGCCTGGTCGACGGTGGTGCCGACCTGCTCATCATCGAGACGATCTTCGACTCGCTAAACGCCAAGGCGGCGGTGTTCGCCGTCGAGACGCTGTTCGAGGACCGCGGACGCCGCTGGCCGTTGATCATCTCGGGCACCATCACCGACGCTTCCGGGCGGACGTTGTCCGGTCAGGTCACCGAAGCATTCTGGAACGCGATCAGACACGCGAAGCCGCTCGCGGTGGGCCTCAACTGCGCCCTCGGCGCGCCGGAGATGCGACCCTACATCGCCGAGATGTCCCGGATCGCGGACACCTTCGTCTCCTGCTACCCGAACGCCGGCCTGCCCAACGCTTTCGGCGAGTACGACGAGTCCCCGGAGCGTCAGGCCAGCTACATCGCCGAGTTCGCCGAGGCCGGCCTAGTCAACCTGGTCGGTGGTTGCTGCGGAACGGCGCCACCGCACATCGCTGAGATCGCCAAGGTCGTGGAGAGCAAGCCGCCGCGCGAGCTCCCGGACATCGAAGTGGCCACCCGGCTCTCGGGCTTGGAGCCGCTCAACATCACCGAAGGCTCCCTGTTCGTGAACATCGGTGAACGCACCAACATCACCGGATCCGCCCGGTTCCGCAACCTGATCAAAGCCGAAGACTACGACACCGCCCTGTCGGTCGCCCTGCAGCAGGTCGAGGTCGGTGCGCAGGTCATCGACATCAACATGGACGAGGGCATGATCGACGGCATCGCCGCGATGGACCGATTCACCAAGCTGACCGCGGCCGAGCCGGACATCAGCCGCGTTCCGGTGATGATCGACTCCTCCAAGTGGGAGGTCATCGAGGCGGGCCTGAAGAACGTGCAGGGCAAGCCGATCGTCAACTCGATCTCCATGAAAGAAGGAGAGGAGAAGTTCATCCGCGAGGCACGCCTGTGCCGCAAATACGGCGCCGCCGTCGTCGTGATGGCTTTCGACGAGCAGGGGCAGGCCGACAACCTGGAGCGCCGCAAGGAGATCTGTGGGCGCGCCTACCGGATCCTGACCGAAGAGGTCGGCTTCCCGGCCGAGGACATCATCTTCGACCCCAACTGCTTCGCGCTGGCGACCGGTATCGAGGAGCACGCGACCTATGGGATCGACTTCATCGAGGCCTGCGCCTGGATCAAGGCGAACCTTCCCGGGGTGCATATCTCCGGCGGTATCTCGAACGTGTCGTTCTCCTTCCGGGGCAACAACCCGGTCCGCGAGGCGATCCACGCGGTGTTCTTGTTCCACGCCATCAAGGCGGGCCTGGACATGGGCATCGTCAACGCCGGTGCGTTGGTGCCCTACGACTCGATCGACCCGGAGCTGCGGGACCGCATCGAGGACGTCGTCCTGAACCGTCGCGAGGATGCCGCCGAGCGGCTCCTGGAGATCGCTGAACGGTTCAACAGCAAGGACCAGTCCGGGAAGGAGGATGCGGCGGCAGCCGAATGGCGCAACCTGCCGGTCCGTGAGCGGATCACGCACGCCCTGGTCAAGGGCATCGACGCGCACGTCGATGCCGACACCGAGGAGCTGCGGGCCGAGATCGCCGCCGCCGGTGGTCGCCCGATCGAGGTGATCGAGGGCCCACTGATGGACGGCATGAACGTCGTCGGTGACCTGTTCGGCTCGGGCAAGATGTTTCTGCCCCAGGTCGTGAAATCGGCCAGGGTGATGAAGAAGGCCGTTGCCTACCTGCTGCCCTACATCGAGGCGGAGAAAGAACAATCCGGCGGCTCTGCAGGTGATGACAGCAACGGCACGATCGTGATGGCGACCGTGAAGGGCGACGTCCACGACATCGGCAAGAACATCGTCGGAGTGGTGCTGCAGTGCAACAACTATTCCGTGATCGACCTCGGTGTGATGGTGCCCGCCCAGAAGATCCTGGACGCGGCGAAAGAGCACAACGCCGACATCATCGGGCTGTCCGGCCTGATCACCCCGTCCTTGGACGAGATGGTCAACTTCGCCGTCGAGATGGAACGTGAGGGGCTCGAGATCCCGCTGCTGATCGGTGGCGCGACCACTTCGCGCGCCCATACGGCCGTGAAGGTGTCGCCGCGGCGTAGCGGTCCGGTGGTCTGGGTCAAAGACGCTTCCCGTTCGGTGCCGGTCGCTGCAGCGCTGCTCGACGACAAGCAGCGTCCCGCGCTGCTGGAAGCCACCGAGACCGACTATGCCGCCCTACGTGAACGGCACGCCCAGAAGAACGAGCGGCCGATGCTGACGCTGGAGAAGGCCCGCGCGAACCGGACACCGATCGACTGGGACGGCTACACGCCGCCGGTGCCCGCCCAGGGGACGGGGGTACGGGAGTTTCATGAGTACGACCTCGCCGAGTTACGCGAGTACATCGATTGGCAGCCGTTCTTCAACGCCTGGGAGATGAAGGGCAAGTTTCCCGACATCCTCAACAACCCAGCCACTGGCGAGGCTGCCCGCAAGCTGTACGACGACGCCCAGGAGATGCTCGACACGCTGATCAAGGAGAAGTGGCTGACGGCGAACGGGGTGATCGGGTTCTTCCCGGCCAACGCGGTCGGCTCGGGTGAAGACATTGAGGTCTACACCGATGAGACCCGTACCGAGGTGCTGACCACGTTGCACAACCTGCGCCAGCAGGGCGAGCACCGGGAAGGCATTCCGAACCGGTCACTGGGCGACTACATCGCGCCCAAGGACACCGGTCTGGCTGACTACATCGGCGCCTTCGCCGTCACCTCGGGGATCGGGATCGGAGACAAAATCACGGAGTTCAAGGCAGCCCATGACGACTACAGCGCGATCCTGCTGGAGTCGATCGCCGACCGGCTAGCGGAGGCGTTCGCCGAACGGATGCACCAACGGGTTCGAGAGGAATTCTGGGGTTACCAGCCTGATGAGCGCTTGGACAACGAGTCGCTCATCGGTGAAAAGTACGTGGGAATCCGCCCGGCCCCCGGCTATCCAGCCTGCCCTGAGCACACCGAGAAGGTAACGCTCTGGAAGTTGATGGACGTCCGGAAGCGGACCGGCATCGAGTTGACCGAGTCGATGGCGATGTGGCCGGGTGCCGCCGTCAGCGGCTGGTACTTCTCGCACCCGCAGTCACAGTACTTCGTGGTCGGCCGGATGGCTCAGGATCAGGTCGCTGACTACGCGACTCGCAAGGGCTGGACCCTGGCCGAAGCCGAGCGCTGGCTCGGCCCCAACCTCGGCTACAACCCGGAGGACTGAGCCCACACCCCACTGGGGCCGTCGCACCCCGCTTGCCGGGCTGCCGAAACCGCCGTGACTTTGCTCGGCGGCACGTGACACAATCGCTGGCCGTGAAGACCTTCGAGGATCTGTTCGCCGAACTCGGCGAACGCGCCCGCACCCGGCCGGCCGGCAGCACCACCGTGGCTGCGCTCGACGCCGGGGTACACGCGCTGGGCAAGAAGATCCTGGAGGAGGCCGGCGAGGTGTGGCTGGCCGCCGAGCACGAACCCGATGACGCGCTGGCCGAGGAGATCAGTCAATTGCTCTACTGGACACAGGTCCTGATGATTTCCCGCGGACTGTCCCTCGACGACATCTACCGGAAACTATGACCATGCTACGGGTGGCGGTTCCCAACAAAGGTGCGCTGAGCGCGCCCGCGGCCGAGATCCTGGCGGAGGCCGGGTACCGGAGCCGCACCGACTCCAAAGATCTGACGGTCATGGATCCCGTCAATAACGTCGAGTTCTTCTTCTTGCGGCCCAAGGATATTGCGATCTACGTCGGTTCCGGGGAGCTTGACTTCGGGATCACCGGACGTGACCTGGTGCGTGATTCCGATGCGCCGGTGCGGGAACGGCTAGCGCTGGGATTCGGGTCGTCGAGCTTTCGTTACGCCGGTCCGGCCGGGCGCGAGTGGACGACATCCGACCTGGCCGGCAAACGGATTGCCACCTCGTACCCGACTTTGGTTCATAAGGACTTGACTGCCAGGGGTATCCAAGCGACGGTCATCAGACTCGACGGCGCTGTAGAGATCTCCATACAACTTGGCGTCGCCGACGCCATCGCCGACGTGGTGGGGTCCGGTCGCACCCTGAGCCTGCATGATCTGGTGGCCTTCGGCGAGCCGTTGTGCGACTCGGAGGCGGTGCTGATCGAGGGGGACGGCAAGGCCGACCAGAGCGAGGTCAGCACCGCGCGCGATCAACTCGTGGCCAGGGTACAGGGCGTGGTGTTCGGTCAGCAGTACCTGATGCTCGACTACGACTGTCCACGTACGGCATTGGACAAGGCCGCGGCGATCACGCCGGGATTGGAGTCACCGACCATTGCGCCGTTGGCCGATCCGGGGTGGGTCGCTGTGCGTGCCTTGGCGCCGCGTCGAGACGTCAACGGGATCATGGACGAGCTCGCCGCCGTCGGGGCCAAGGCGATTCTGGCTTCCGACATCAGATTCTGCCGATTCTGAGGATCCGCTGCACTCTTTGCTGTGTTAGCGTCCGGCTAGTCATCCGCCTCAAGGAGGGATCGCAGTGACGTATTTGCTCGTGCTGCTGTTGGCTTTACTCATCGGTGTGGTTGCCGGATTGCGTTCCCTGACGGCTCCGGCCGCGGTGTCCTGGGCTGGCACTCTGGGCTGGATCAATCTGCATGGAACATGGGCGAACTGGGTCGGCAACATCGTGACGGTCGGCATCCTCAGCGTGCTGGCGGCGACCGAACTCATCAATGACAAACTCCCGCAGACGCCACCTCGCACAGCGGCGCCCGCGTTCGCTGTTCGGATCCTGATGGGTGGGTTCGCCGGCGCGGTGATCGGTATCGCCTGGGGCTACCGCTGGGGTGCGCTGGGAGCCGGTGTTGTCGGAGCGGTGCTCGGCACCATGGTTGGCTATCAGTTGCGTCGCCGGCTGGTAGCGGCCCGCGGCGGCCAGGACTTGCCGATCGCGCTGCTGGAGGACTCCGTGGCGGTCCTGGGTGGCTTCGCCATCGTCGGGGCGGCGGGTGCGCTATGACACAGCATTTTGACGCCATCATCGTCGGTGCCGGCCAGGCCGGGCCCTCGCTGGCAGGTCGCCTGACCGCCGCGGGGCAGCGGGTTGCGATGGTGGAGCGCAAGCTTTTCGGCGGCACCTGTGTCAACACGGGATGCATCCCCACCAAGACATTGGTGGCCAGCGCGCACGCCGCGCACGTCGCCAGGCGTGGTGCGGAATACGGTGTCGGGACCGGTTCTGTCGGCGTAGACATGGCGAAAGTCAAGGCACGCAAGGACGCGATCATGCTGGCCGACCGCAACGGGGTCGAAGCCTGGTTGGACGGCATGGATGGCTGCACGGTCTTTCGGGGACATGCCCGATTCACCGATCCGCACACGCTCCGGATCGATGATGATGACGTGCTGCACGCCGACCGGATCTACCTCAACGTCGGTGGCCGCGCGGTGGTGCCCAACATCCCGGGGCTCTCTGAGATCGATTTTCTCACCAACGTGTCGATCCTCGAACTCGATACTCTGCCAGAACATCTCGTCGTCGTCGGCGGCGGCTACATCGCGCTGGAGTTCGCCCAAATGTACCGTCGTTTCGGTGCCCAGGTAACGGTCTTGGAGCGGGGACCGCGGTTGGCGTCCCGCGAAGACGAGGATGTCTCGGCGACCATCAACGATATTCTGGCCGCTGAAGGCGTCGACATCATTCTCGGCGCCGACGACATCCGAATCACGAAGCGCAGCAGCAGTTCTAGAGGCTTCGAGCTGACGCCCCGTGCTGGTGCGCAGCCCATCGAGGGCAGCCATCTGCTGCTGGCGGTGGGGCGTCGACCCAATACCGACGACCTGGGTCTGGATGCCGCCGGCGTGGCCACCGACGCGCGCGGCTACATCGTCGTCGACGATCAGCTCAAGACCACTGTTGACCACATTTGGGCGATGGGTGACTGCAACGGAAAGGGAGCTTTCACCCACACGTCGTACAACGATTACGAGATTGTCGCCGCGAACCTGCTCGATGACGACCCACGCCGGGTCAGCGACCGTATCACCACCTACGCCCTCTATATCGATCCGCCGCTAGGTCGAGCGGGCATGACCGTCGACCAGGTTCGAGCGTCGGGTCGGCGGGCTTTGGTCGGTAAGCGGCCAATGACGAGGGTCGGCAGGGCCGTGGAAAAGGGTGAAACGCAAGGCTTTATGAAGGTCGTGGTCGATGCCGACACCGACGAGATACTGGGAGCGGCGATCTTCGGTGTCGGCGGCGACGAGGCCATTCACGCCATCCTCGACGTCATGTCGGCCAAGGCGCCGTGGCGCACGCTGGCGCGCACCATGCATATCCATCCCACCGTCAGCGAGCTCGTTCCCACGATGCTGCAAGAGATGTCGCCACTGGTCTAGCGGCGATCGCAAGCGCGGCGTAGCCGGGCGCGGCGGGTCGCCGCCATCGAACTAGCGGCGATCGCAAGCGCGGCGTAGCCGGGCGCGGCGGGTCGCCGCCATCGAACTAGCGGCGATCGCAAGCGCGGCGTAGCCGGGCGCGGCGGGTCGCCGCCATCGAACTAGCGGCGCCGGACCAGTAGCGTCTGGGCCGCCGTCCCCACAAACCCAGTCTTGTCGAATACTTCAGCGGTGGTTACCCCCACACCATCCGGCCCGACGGAGGCGCGAGCCCGTAGGGCGAAATCACTGCCGGTCGGAAGTCGGTGTAGATGAACGACGGTGTCGGTGTTCATGAAGAAGAACCGATTCGGGTCCAGGATCGCGCCGACGCCGTTGGCACAGTCCACTACGGCTGCCAGTCTTTGCAGCGGTGTCGTCGGATCGGTGTCAACGATGTGCGCCATCGGGCGAAACCACGACACCGCGGCGGAGTGTCCCTCCGGGTCCTGGGGGCGCCAGCTGACTGCGTCGAAGTAGCCGCTGACGTCGGCAAAGGCTGCCGGGATCGGTGCGGCCGGTCCTTCCACGAGCGGACGGTATCGATCCGATGCGATGTCGGTGGTGTCGCTGACCGCCACTAGCCAGGCGGTCACCCGCGCCACCGCGCGGTCGGCGACCATCTCGGCGGCCATCATGGCGACCCGCGAACCTGGGCGCTGCACCCAGGCCCGGGCACGCACCGGTGCCACCGGTATCGCGCCGAGGATGTCGAGACTGAGTCTGCCGATGCGAAGGCCCGACCCCGCCGACAGTTCCTCGATCAGCTTGGTCAGCAGAGCCAACGGTGGCGAGCCGTGCTGAATTTCCAGATCCCAGTTGCTGCGGGTGTAGTCGGTGGGACCGAAAGCCGGATCGCCGCCATCAGCTGGGAGGCGGCGGTAGTAGCAACCGGTCATGCCGCAGGCTCGGCCTGGCCTGGCCAGCCCGGGTATGGCGGCGGCGTGCCGCCGAAGACTGGACAGTGCTGTTGGTGCGGGCACCACTCGCACAACCGTGACGGGCTGGCTCGGAAATCGCCCGTCTGACCGGCGGATAGGATGGCGCGCCAGATCGCCATCAGCGTCTTCTCGAAGCGCAGTAGCTCATCGCGGTCCGGCGAATAGTCCAGCACCTGCCCGTCGGCCAAGTAGATCAGCCGCAACCGGGCGGGCAGCACATTGCGTGAGCGAAACACCGCCACCGCATAGAACTTCATTTGGAACATGGCCTTCAGTTCGGCCAGTGCTCGGGCGGCGGGTGGTGCCTTGCCGGTCTTGTAGTCAACCACTCGCAGCTCGCCGGTGGCGGCGAGGTCGATCCGGTCGATATAGCCGCGCAACAGGGTGCCGTCGGCCAATTCGACCTCGACGCGGTGCTCGCAGCTTTGCGGGTCGAACCGCCTCGGGTCTTCGAGCCGGTAGTAGCCGGACAGCAAATTGCGGGCGTCCGCGAGCAATTGGGATCGCTGGCCGTCGTCCAGCTGGCCCGCCAACTCCGGCGCCTCGGTGACCAGGTGGTCCCACGCGGGCTCCACGAGCGACCTCGCGGTGTCGGGGCCCCGCTCTTCCGCGGGTAGCCCGTAGAGGCGTTCCAACGCGGTATGCACCACCGAGCCGCGAAGTTGGGCTGTCGACGGAGCTTCCGGCAACCGGTCGATCGCGCGGAACCGGTACAGCAGCGGGCACTGCTTGAAGTCGGCCGCCCGCGACGGTGATAGCGCCGGCTGTGTCATTACCGCAGCCTAGGACGGGGCGCCGACAACCCCGGACACCGGCTACGGCGAGTCGGCTGGCACCCTAGACGGCGTGTCGGCAACGGGTCCGTTCTGCGTTGGTGAACGCGTCCAGCTCACCGACGCCAAGGGCCGGCGCTACACGATGTCGCTCGCGACGGGCGGGGAGTTCCACACCCATCGTGGTTCGATCGCGCACGACGCGGTGATCGGGTTGGAGCAAGGCAGCGTGGTCAAGTCCAGCAACGGCGCGCAATTCCTGGTCCTACGACCGTTGCTGGTTGACTACGTGATGTCGATGGCCCGCGGGCCCCAGGTGATTTACCCCAAGGACGCCGCCCAGATCGTGCATGAGGGCGACGTCTTTCCTGGTGCCCGGGTATTGGAGGCCGGCGCCGGGTCGGGTGCGTTGACGTGCTCGCTGCTGCGCGCGGTCGGCCCGCGGGGGAAGGTGATCTCCTACGAGAAGCGCGCCGATCACGCCGAACACGCTCGTCGCAATGTGGCCAACTTCTATGGCGACTTCAATGGGGTCGATGAGGACGTGCCTGACAATTGGCAGCTCGTCGTCGCCGACGTCGCGGACTCCGAGTTGCCCGATGGCGCTGTTGACCGGGCGGTGTTGGACATGCTCGCGCCGTGGGAGGTGTTGGAGGCGGTGTCGAGGCTCGTGATCGCCGGCGGAGTGCTGATGGTGTACGTGGCAACTGTGACCCAGCTGTCGCGGGTCGTGGAGGCATTGCGTGCTCAACAGTGCTGGACCGAACCGCGGACGTGGGAGACCCTTCAGCGTGGTTGGCACGTCGCGGGCCTCGCTGTTCGGCCGCAGCATTCGATGCGCGGGCACACCGCCTTCTTGGTAGCTACCCGGCGGTTGGCGCCAGGCGCGATCGCACCCGCGCCGTTGGGTCGTAAACGCGTGGGCCGCGACGGCTAGGCGCACATCTGGGAGCCGTCAGTCGTCGCTGCGGCGCAGTCCGCGGCCCACTGACAGCAACTCGAATTCCGGGTGCGCGGCGACCAGGCGTTCTGCTGAGTCGAGAACGTCTACCGCGTGCGTGCGGTCACCGGACACGACCGCCACACCGATACCCGCACGTCGGTACAGATCGAGTGAGCCCGTCTCAGCGGCCGAGACGCTGAACTTGCGCCGCAATTCCGCGACCAGGGGCCGGATCACCGACCGCTTTTGTTTGAGTGATCGCACGTCGCCTAGCAGCACATCGAATTCGAGCCAACCGATCCACATCCGCAATCAGCCGGGCGGTTCTGGAGACGGGCTGGAGTCTTCGGGTGAGTTGCCGAGGGCGAGCAGCATGTCCGCGGTTTCCCGGGATAGCTGCCAGCCCCCTTGGAAGGGGGTGAACTCCATCGGGAAGGTGAAGTCGCGGCTGTCCGGGGCGGCGGTGGCAATGGTGACGGTGGCCATCACGTTGGATGGCTTCCGGTCCGCCCAAGCGACGTCGTTCGCGGTGACCGTGATCGGCAGGTCGCCGTTGTCCCGCAGCGCGATGGCGAACTCGTCCAGCGCGGTTGCGTTCTCCGGAGTTGCGCCTTCGATGAGGCGCACCTTGTCGGTGCCCGGCACGGCCGGATCGGCGAGCCGGGAGAGTACGCCGGTGAGTGCTTCGGGCGGGGGTAGCGCAGTGGCGGGTGGCTCCGCACGCGTGGTTGCGGTGGGCGGCGGTACTGCCTGGACAGCCGGCGACGACGATGATGATGATGCTGCTGACGACGTAGTGCCGGACTCGTCATGCGAGCACCCCACGAGTCCTAGCGTGGCCACGATGGCGCCGGCACCCAGGGTTGTCGAGATGTGACGATGCATCCAGCGGTAATCTGGACTACGCGAGCGGCTGCGGCGCTGCTACGCCGGCGGCGGGGGATTGTGTGGTCACGTGGTCCTTTCGAGGCCCAGTCGATCGGCCCGGCTGTCACGTGAGGTTACCAGCGCGACACAACTTGTAACTTTTTAGAGCCCTTCGAGGGCATTTGACTCCACACATCAAGCGCCAATCGCCGGTAGCGTTGATATATCCGCCGCGCCGTTGTCGGCGTAGGAAAGGAGCGCAGCATGGGTGAGTCGGAGCGTTCTGAAGCATTCGGTGCCCCCCGTCACAACCCCCTGTCCAGCGACGATGCCACCGAACTCGAACAGCTGCGCCGCGAAGCTGCGGTCCTGCGCGAGCAGCTCGACAACGCCGTCGCGCAACATGGCTCGGCACGCTCCGCTCGCGACGTCCATCAACTCGAAGCCCGCATCGACTCCCTTGCCGCCCGCAATTCCAAATTAATGGAAACTCTTAAAGAAGCCCGGCAACAACTACTGGCACTGCGTGAGGAGGTCGACCGGCTGGGCCAGCCGCCGAGCGGCTATGGGGTGCTGCTGTCCACCCACGATGACGAAACGGTCGATGTGTTCACCTCAGGTCGCAAGATGCGACTGACGTGCTCGCCCAACATCGACATCGGGTCGCTCAGGAAAGGGCAAACGGTCCGGCTTAACGAGGCCCTCACTGTCGTCGAGGCCGGCACCTTCGAGTCGGTTGGTGAGATATCCACCTTGCGCGAGATCCTGGCTGACGGCCATCGGGCGCTGGTCGTCGGCCACGCCGACGAAGAACGCATCGTTTGGCTGGCCGAGCCGCTGGTCGCCGAGGACTTGCCCGAGGGCGTCCCCGACGCCCTCAACGACGACTCCAAGCCGCGCAAGCTTCGCCCCGGCGACTCCTTGCTGGTCGACACCAAAGCTGGCTATGCCTTCGAGCGGATCCCCAAGGCTGAGGTCGAGGACCTTGTTCTCGAAGAGGTGCCTGATGTCAGCTACCAGGACATCGGCGGTCTGACGCGCCAGATCGAGCAGATTCGCGACGCCGTCGAGCTGCCGTTCCTGCACAAGGAGTTGTACCGGGAGTACGCGCTGCGACCGCCCAAGGGTGTGCTGCTCTACGGGCCACCCGGCTGCGGCAAGACGCTGATCGCCAAAGCGGTGGCCAATTCGCTGGCCAAGAAGATGGCCGAGGTTCGCGGTGACGACGCCCGTGAGGCGAAGTCGTACTTCCTCAACATCAAGGGCCCCGAGTTGCTGAACAAGTTCGTCGGCGAGACCGAGCGCCACATCCGGCTCATCTTCCAGCGAGCTCGGGAGAAGGCCTCCGAAGGCACGCCCGTGATCGTCTTCTTCGACGAGATGGACTCGATCTTCCGCACCCGCGGTACCGGAGTCTCCTCGGACGTCGAAACGACTGTCGTTCCTCAGCTGCTTAGCGAGATCGATGGGGTGGAGGGGCTCGAGAACGTCATCGTGATCGGTGCCTCCAACCGTGAGGACATGATCGATCCGGCGATTCTGCGGCCGGGTCGCCTCGACGTGAAGATCAAGATCGAGCGGCCGGACGCCGAAGCTGCGCAGGACATTTACTCCAAGTACCTGACGGAGTCCCTGCCGGTGCATGCCGACGACCTTGCTGAGTTCGACGGTGACCGTACGGCCTGCATCAAGGCAATGATTGAGAAGGTTGTCGACCGGATGTACGCCGAGATCGACGACAACCGGTTCCTAGAGGTCACCTACGCCAACGGTGACAAGGAAGTCATGTACTTCAAGGACTTCAACTCGGGGGCGATGATCCAAAACGTCGTCGACCGGGCGAAGAAAAACGCCATCAAGTCGGTGCTGGAGACCGGGCAACCGGGCCTGCGTATTCAGCATCTGCTCGACTCGATCGTGGACGAGTTCGCCGAGAACGAGGACCTTCCGAACACCACCAACCCCGACGACTGGGCGCGGATCTCGGGCAAGAAGGGCGAGCGGATCGTGTACATCCGCACGCTGGTCACTGGCAAGAGTTCGAGTGCCAGCCGGGCTATCGACACCGAGTCCAACCTCGGCCAATACCTCTAAGCGGCCACTACCGCCCAGTCAGTCGGTCGCCTGCGAATAGCTGTTGGTGAGGTCGTCTTGCAACACCTTGGCGGCGCGGCTCGTGGTGTCCACGCGTAGCTCGCTGGTGAGCACTCGCGTGTGGTAGGACCACCCCGCAGGCAGGTCGAGCCGGTCGGCCAGCTTCGGAAGGTCGGCTCGTGACAGGTTGGGATCCACGATCTGACTCCAGGTCTGCATCACCCAGCGCTTTCCCTTGGGATCCTGGAGTTCGTAGATCTCCTCCCCGGCGTCGAAGATGAAGACGGCGTTGCGGCTGACCTGGTTGACGGTGTACGGCGCGGGATCCATCGACGACAGCAGGACAGTGGCCTGTTGCTGCATCTCGATACCGCCGAAGTTCTTGGTCACCGACGGTCCCGGCGCCGCCTTGGCGATGCCGTTCATCAGCCAGTACCGCGGACCGTTAAGTAGGGCCGCGGCCGCACCATGTTCGGTGGCCAGCGCCTGCGGATCGAGCGCCGACCACAACTCGTCGGGGCATTCGTTGAGCGGGAAGCTGTTGTAGACCGTCGCCTGGGGTCCCGCCTCGCCGGGAGTTACCAGGAGCACTTCGCCATAACGCTTCCCGGACAAGCCGGTTACCTGTTCGGGAGCGGACACCAGGGTGAAATTAATCACTCGTGTGATCCGCGTCAACACCGCTGCTCGCGATGCTGGTGCGATAGCGGTTGCGCGCGATCAGGGTGACGCGCAGGTCGTCGATCAGTGGATCGACAAATGTTTCGCGGTATTCGGCGTCGCCAAGCGCGCGGGCGCTGATGTACATGAACGTCAATGCGCCGAGGAAAAGGCACAGATGTACTAGCGAGTCCGGTACGGGAACGGTCAGGGCCAGCACAGTGGTGTTGCCGGAGGTGTTGTGGCTCCATTCGCCCAGCAGCTCTGGACTCAGCACGATGAGCCCGAGGATGATGTAAATCGTCGCGGTCAGCGCCGCCACCACCAGGATTTGCGCAATTTGGTGGGCCGCGAGCACGAAGACGACGTTGGCCCGCTCGGCTTTGGTCAGTGGCGGGCTGCTCGGCGAATCCGGCATGGCGGCGAACGGGGTATCGGCCAGCTGCTGGCAATCCGAGGGCGGCGCAGTGGGCTCCCGCAGCATCGGCCTGACCCGCTCGATGGTGGCCGAGACGACGAATGCGCCCGCGATGCCCACCAAAAAAGTAATGGCCAAGCCCAACCGTGCCGCGCTGATCGTCGAGGCCATCAGCCAGATGTTGCTGTTGAAGAACACCAAGGTGGTCAGCAGAACAACCGGCAACGCCCGAATCGCTAGAGCGCCAATTGTCGCCAGATGCGACAGGGTCATGCGCATCGACCAGCCGACGATCGACCCGACACCGGTTCCGGTCAGCAGCAGTACCAACACTGCGGCGGCTGCCGCATCTGGCACATGGGTCACTGACGTGTCGACAATCAAGATGACCGCCACAACGCTGACCGCGACGGTTGCCGCAATCGACCGTTTCCGGTTGTCGGAGATTCGGGACACTATCCAGCCGACCAACGCGATCAGCACCGGGGCCAGCGCGATGAGGGTGAGTAGGACCCACTCGCGTGGTGTGGGTTGTCCGTCGATGACGATCTCGTCGCCGCCGGTGATCAGCGGAATCGGCAGTGCCCAGCAGTGCAGCGCCGCATATGCCGCCAGTACCGGCGCCGAACGTGGCCACACCCGTCGCCACCGGGCGCGCCTGGACAGCACCGCGGGCAGGCCCTGCTGGAGGAACCACGTTTCTGCCCCGGCACCCGATGTTTCTCGGCGTGCCAGCGCGCGGCGGGCGGAAGGATTCATGCCAGCTCAACCCTAATAGCGGCCGCGCTGAGGAGCCCGGCCGGAAGGTTGGGGGGGTCGCCGGGCTTGGGTTGTTGGGCCCGCTCCTCAGCGGACCCCAAGTGGTCCGCATCGTCGCCGGGCTTGGGTTGTTGTGCCCGCTTCTCAGCGGACCCCAAGTGGTCCGCATCGTCGCCGGGCGGGGCCTGATTGCCCGGCTTCTCAGCGGACCCCAAGTGGTCCGCATCGTCGCCGGGCCTAGGCTTTGGGGCATGCAACGGATTATCGGAACGGAGGTCGAGTACGGCATTTCGTCGCCGTCGGACCCGACCGCCAACCCGATCCTCACTTCGACGCAGGCGGTGCTGGCCTACGCCGCGGCCGCCGGCATTCAGCGCGCCAAACGCACTCGCTGGGACTACGAGGTCGAATCGCCGCTGCGGGATGCCCGGGGATTCGATCTGAGCCGCTCGGCCGGCCCGCCGCCGGTAGTGGATGCCGACGAGGTCGGCGCAGCCAACATGATCTTGACCAACGGGGCGCGGCTCTATGTCGATCATGCGCACCCGGAGTACTCCGCGCCCGAGTGCACCGATCCCCTCGACGCGGTGATCTGGGACAAGGCCGGAGAGCGGGTGATGGAGGCCGCCGCCCGACATGTCTCCAGCGTGCCCGGAGCGGTCAAGCTGCAGCTTTACAAGAACAACGTCGATGGCAAAGGCGCCTCCTACGGGTCGCACGAGAACTACCTCATGTCCCGGCAGACGCCGTTTTCGGCCATCATTGCGGGGCTGACCTCCTTCTTGGTGTCTCGGCAGGTGGTCACGGGCTCCGGCCGGGTCGGCATCGGGCCGGCTGGTGACGAGCCCGGCTTCCAGCTATCGCAACGCTCCGACTACATCGAGGTCGAGGTTGGGCTGGAGACCACGCTGAAGCGGGGCATCATCAACACCCGCGACGAACCGCATGCCGACGCCGACAGGTATCGCAGGCTGCACGTCATCATCGGGGATGCCAACCTTGCCGAGACGTCGACCTACCTGAAGCTGGGCGCCACGGCACTGGTACTCGACCTGATCGAAGAAGGAATCGATCTCACCGACCTGGCGTTGGCGCGCCCCGTGCACGCGGTCCACGCGATCAGCCGCGATCCAACGCTGCGAGCAACCGTGGCTCTGGTCGACGGTCGCGAACTGACTGGCCTTGCGCTGCAGCGGATTTACCTCGACAGAGTGGCCAAGTTGGTGGACAGCCGCGACCCAGACCCCCGAGCCGCCCACATCGTCGAGACCTGGGCGCATGTGCTCGACCAGCTTGAGCGCGACCCGATGGACTGCGCCGAGCTGCTGGATTGGCCGGCCAAACTGCGATTGCTGGAGGGCTTCCGGCAGCGGGAGAACCTCAGCTGGTCGGCGCCCCGGCTGCACCTCGTTGACCTGCAGTATTCGGATGTGCGACTGGATAAAGGCCTCTACAACCGGCTGGTTGCCCGTGGTTCGATGAAGCGTCTGGTCAATGAACACCAGGTGCTCAGCGCGGTGGACAACCCCCCGGCGGACACCCGCGCTTACTTCCGTGGTGAATGCTTGCGTCGGTTCGGGGCCGATATCGCCGCAGCTAGCTGGGATTCAGTGATCTTCGACTTGGGTGGTGACTCGCTGGTCCGCATCCCCACATTGGAACCGCTGCGTGGTAGTAAAGCGCATGTCGGGGCACTGCTGGACTCGGTGGACAGTGCCGTCGAGCTGGTCGAGCAACTGACCAGCTGATCACCCTTAAGCAGGGAGCCGCCGGAGGTGACCGGTAGGGTGGATGTAGACCGGCGGGCGTGTAGACGCGCGGCCGTTAAACGGGGCCAATGACGAAGCAGGAGGCTGCGATGGCTCAGGAGCAGACCAAGCGCGGCGGTGGCGGCGGCGATGATGACGACGTCACCGGCAGCACCGCCGCTGGCCAGGAGCGTCGCGAAAAGCTGACTGAGGAGACCGACGATCTGCTCGACGAGATTGACGACGTCCTTGAGGAGAACGCTGAGGACTTTGTCCGCGCGTACGTCCAAAAGGGCGGACAGTGATCTGGCCGTTACCCGACCGCCTGCCCACTAACCCGTCATTGTCTTCAGCCCCGGCTGTAGACCTCTCATCGTTCGCCGATTTCCTGCGCCGCCAGGCGCCGGAGCTGTTGCCGGCCAACCTCGGCGATAGGGCACACCCTCACGATGCTGGCGGGCATCTGCCGCACGGCACCACGATCGTCGCGGTGAAGTTCCCCGGTGGGGTTGTGATCGCCGGAGACCGGCGATCGACACAGGGCAACATGATCGCCGGGCGTGACGTCCGCAAGGTGTATGTCACCGACGACTACACCGCGACCGGCATCGCGGGCACTGCCGCCGTCGCAGTCGAGTTCGCGCGCCTTTATGCGGTCGAGTTGGAGCACTACGAGAAGCTGGAGGGGGTACCGCTTACCTTCGCCGGCAAGGTCAACCGGCTTGCGATCATGGTGCGCGGCAATCTGGCGGCCGCAATGCAGGGTCTCGTGGCGCTGCCGCTGCTAGCAGGTTACGATCTCGGCGCCTCCGACCCGGAGACGGCCGGTCGCATCGTCTCCTTCGACGCCGCCGGCGGCTGGAACATCGAGGAAGAGGGTTACCAGGCGGTGGGGTCGGGTTCGATCTTCGCGAAGTCATCGATGAAGAAGTTGTACTCGCAGGTTACCGATGGCGAGACGGCGCTGCGGGTGGCGGTGGAGGCGCTCTACGACGCCGCTGACGACGACTCTGCCACCGGCGGGCCGGACCTAGTCCGCGGTATCTTCCCCACGGCGGTCACTATCGACGCGGAAGGCGCGGCCGACGTGCCGGAGAGCCGCATCGCCGAACTGGCCCGCAATATCATCGAAAGCCGTTCCGGCGCAGACGCTTTGGGCTCAGACGGCGGTGAGAAGTGAGCTTCCCGTATTTTATCTCGCCCGAACAGGCGATGCGCGAGCGCAGCGAGCTCGCGCGCAAAGGAATCGCGCGGGGCAAGAGCGTGGTTGCGCTGGCCTATGCCGGTGGTGTGTTGTTTGTCGCCGAGAACCCATCGCGGTCGCTGCAAAAGATCAGTGAGCTCTACGATCGCGTGGGATTTGCGGCCGCGGGCAAGTTCAACGAGTTCGACAATCTGCGGCGCGGCGGGATCCAGTTCGCCGACACGCGCGGCTACGCCTACGACCGCCGCGACGTCACCGGCCGGCAGCTCGCCAACGTCTACGCGCAGACCCTCGGCACCATCTTCACTGAGCAAGCCAAGCCATACGAGGTCGAATTGTGCGTCGCCGAGGTCGCGCACTACGGCGAGACGAAACCGCCTGAGCTGTACCGCATTACCTACGACGGGTCAATCGCCGACGAGCCGCATTTCGTCGTGATGGGCGGCACCACCGAGCCGATCGCCACCGCCCTCAAGGATTCCTACGCCGAGAACGCCGACCTCACCGACGCTGTTCGGATCGCGATGGAGGCGTTGCGCGCCGGCAGCGCCAACGGCAGCGACCAGCCCGCACTTGGTGTCTCCAATTTGGAGGTTGCCATTCTCGACGCCAAACGACCGCGGCGGGCATTTCGCCGAATCAGTGGCGCCGCGTTGGAGACGCTGCTGAAAAAGGTTGGTTCCCAGGGTTCGAAAGGTTCCAAGGATTCGAAGGATTCCAACGGATCCAAGGGCTCGAAATCCGACGGCAAAGCATCGGACAGCTGACGATGCGTCGTCAGGTGGCGACAGCACCGACGGCGGCGCTAGGGAATCCGTCCCCTCAGCACGCAGCGCCCCTCGTCGATGGTGCGATTGTGTCTCGGTCGCATTGAGCGCTTACTGCGGTCGGCGACCTCGCCGTTCGCGAGGGGTTCGCGGCTCAGTCGTCGATGCGCATCGGCGGGTCAGCGAAGGCGATATCCCTAGGGGGATGGTTCGGACCCAGCACATCGCATTGCTTGACGGGCACTAGGTGAGAACTGGCGCCGTGAGGCACCCAGTTGGCAAATGTCACGCAACGTTGCCAGGTGCCGTCAGGCTGGATGGGTCCATCGCACTTGTTGATCACGCCGGGTCCTCCATACCGGCATCCGGCGTTGGCCGGCGGCGCCGCGTCGATCAGCCCTCCGGTCATCAGCACGACAGCCAATCCTCCGACGATGCAGTGCTTCATTGTGATCTCCCATCACATCGCCCGCTGGTGCGTTGCCCGAGCACTTGGGGCGGCATATACCGTCGGCAACGCGGCCGGTAACCACTAACGCTACCGCCGATGTCACAGGTTTTGGCGGCCTTTGAGCCCGTGGTCGGAGGCGCAACGCGTGGGACCGAACAGTGCCTTGATTGCGCCGCGGGCGCACCGAGGTCCGGCGGTGACCTAGCGAATATGGTCCAACTAGCGCGGCTTGCGCTCCGCGACGGTGAGCCAACAAGTACCCTCAATGAGGTGCAGCGCCGAATCATGGGCATCGAGACGGAGTTCGGTGTCACCTGCACGTTCCATGGTCACCGCAGGCTGAGCCCGGACGAAGTGGCCCGGTACCTCTTCCGCCGAGTGGTTTCCTGGGGACGTAGTTCTAACGTTTTTCTGCGCAACGGCGCACGGCTGTATCTGGACGTGGGCAGCCATCCCGAGTACGCCACGGCCGAATGCGACAGCTTGGTGCAGCTGGTCACCCACGACCGGGCTGGTGAATGGGTGCTCGAGGATCTGCTCATCGACGCCGAACAGCGACTCGCCGACGAGGGCATCGGCGGCGACATCTACCTGTTCAAGAACAACACCGATTCGGCGGGTAACTCCTACGGCTGCCACGAGAATTACCTGATCGTGCGGGCCGGCGAGTTTTCCCGGATCTCTGACGTGCTGCTGCCCTTCCTGGTCACCCGCCAGTTGATCTGCGGGGCCGGCAAGGTGCTGCAGACCCCCAAGGCTGCGACGTTCTGTCTTTCCCAGCGCGCCGAGCACATTTGGGAGGGTGTCTCCTCGGCCACCACCCGCAGCCGTCCGATCATCAACACCCGCGATGAACCGCACGCGGACGCCGAAAAATACCGGCGCCTGCACGTCATCGTCGGCGACTCGAACATGTGCGAGACCACCACCATGCTCAAGGTCGGCACCGTGGCGTTGGTGCTGGAGATGATCGAGGCTGGGGTGCCGTTTCGCGACTTCTCTCTGGACAATCCGATCCGCGCGATCCGCGAGGTCAGCCACGACATCACTGGTCGCCGCCCGGTGCGCCTGGCCGGCGGCCGTCAGGCCAGCGCATTGGATATCCAACGGGAGTACTACACCCGCGCCGTCGAGCATCTGCAGACCCGGGAGCCCAACGCGCAAATCGAGCAGGTTGTCGACCTGTGGGGTCGTCAGCTCGACGCCGTCGAAAGCCAGGACTTCGCCAAGGTCGACACCGAAATCGACTGGGTGATCAAGCGCAAACTGTTCCAGCGCTACCAGGACCGCTACGACTTGGACCTGTCCGACGCGAAGATCGCGCAGCTTGACCTGGCCTATCACGACATCAAACGTGGGCGCGGGGTGTTCGATCTGCTGCAGCGTAAGGGTCTGGCGGCGCGTATCACCACCGACGAAGAGATCGCGGATGCCGTCGACCGCCCGCCCCAGACCACTCGCGCCAGGCTGCGCGGCGAGTTCATCAGTGCCGCGCAGGAAGCCGGACGCGACTTCACCGTCGACTGGGTGCATCTCAAGCTCAACGACCAAGCGCAGCGCACCGTACTGTGCAAAGACCCGTTCCGGGCGGTCGACGAGCGGGTCAAACGGCTGATCGCGAGCATGTAGCCCCTAACCTGAACCAGATGGCCATCTCGAAAGTCGAACGGCTGGTGAATCTTGTCATCGCCTTGCTGTCCACCCGCGGCTACATCACCGCGGAGAAGATCAGGTCCAGCGTGGCGGGCTATTCGGACAGCCCCAATGCCGAAGCGTTCTCCCGGATGTTCGAACGCGACAAGAACGAGCTGCGCGACCTTGGCATTCCGCTCGAGGTCGGTAAGGCCTCGGCGCTGAATCCCTCCGAGGGGTACCGCATTAACCGCGATGCCTATGCGTTGCCGCCGGTCGAGCTGACCGCCGACGAGGCGGCCGCGGTGGCCGTCGCCACCCGGCTGTGGGAGTCACCGGAGTTGATCACAGCGACCCAGGGCGCGTTACTCAAGCTGCGGGCAGCCGGAGTGGACGTTGAGCCCGTAGACATCGGGACACCGGTGGCCATCGCGTCGACGGCCGGCATGCCGGGTTTGCGTGGGTCTGAAGACGTCCTTGGAGTCCTCTTGTCGGCCATCGATTCCCGGCAAGCGGTGCAGTTCCCGCACCGCTCGTCGCGAGCCGAGCCCTACGCAACCCGGACCGTCGAGCCGTGGGGTGTGGTCACCGACAAGGGCCGCTGGTATCTCGTCGGCCATGACCGCGACCGGGGCGCCACTCGCACCTTCCGGCTGTCGCGGATCGGGGCGGAGGTGACCCCGATTGGGCCGACCGGCGCGGTTGCCGTGCCCGAGGGCGTTGACCTGCGCGCGATTGTGAGCCAGGTGGTCAGTGAGGCACCGATCGGTCTGCGGGCGACGGTATGGGTGGCCGACGGGCGTGCTACCGGGTTGCGACGCGCCGGAAGACTCCTGGGGCCCCGTCAACTTGGCGGTCGCAGCGGTCAGGTGGTCGAGCTGGATATCGGATCCAGCGACCGCTTGGCACGCGAGATCACCGGCTATGGGGCGGACGCGATCGTGTTGCAGCCATCGTCTCTGCGTGAGGATGTGCTGGCGCGGTTGCGGGCACATGCTGCGATCGGGGAGGAGCGGCGCCAGTGACCCGCGTCGGCGACGATGCAGAGCGGAGCGATGAGGAGGAGCGGCGCAAATGACGTCAGTCTCGTCGCGGCTGGTCCGGCTGCTCAATATGGTGCCGTACTTTCAAGCCAATCCACGGATCACCAGGACGGAGGCGGCCGTCGACCTAGGCGTCTCGACCAAACAACTCGAGGAGGACCTCAACCAGCTGTGGATGTGCGGGCTTCCCGGCTACGGCCCTGGTGATCTGATCGACTTCCAGTTCTCGGGCGACACGGTGGAGGTGACCTTCTCGGCGGGTATCGACCGTGCGCTCAAACTGACCTCGCCCGAAGCCACGGGACTATTGGTGGCGCTGCGGGCGCTCGCCGACATTCCGGGTGTGGTCGACCCGCAGGCGGCGCGCAGCGCGATCGCCAAGATCGCGGCCGCCGCCGGAACTGTCGGCCACGATGACACGCTGGCCGCGGTGAACAACCAGGACGCCCCGGCGGAGAGTCGGGCCGCGGGTGCGGTGCGGGCCGCGGTGCGGGATAAGCGCGCACTCACCATCGACTATTACGCCGCGTCGCACGACACGGTGACCACCCGGACCGTCGACCCCATCCGCGTGTTGCTGATCGGCGGGAACAGCTACCTGGAGGCCTGGTCGCGCGAGGCCGAGGGTGTTCGGCTGTTCCGCTTCGACCGGATCGTCGAGGCAACCGAGTTGGATGAGCCGGCCGCGCCGCCGGCACTGACGTTGCAAGCACCGCCCGATACCTCGCTGTTCGACGCGGACCCGGCATTGCCGGCGGCAACGCTGCGGGTGGCGCCGTCGGCGCTATGGATGCTGGAGTACTACCCGGTGCGCGACGTGCGCGAACTGCCCGATGGCTCGTGCGAGGTCGCCATGACCTACGCCTCCGCCGACTGGATGACCCGGCTGTTGCTGGGCTTCGGGTCGGCCGTGCAAGTGCTGGCGCCGGAGTCGCTCGGCCAGCGAGTACAGGCCACCGCGGCAGCGGCGCTCACGTCCTATGAGTCCTACGAGGCCCACGAGGCCCACGAGGCGTGACCACGCCGCGGCGCGGGCACTCCGGTGGGTTGCCCCTGCTGAGGTAGCATCGGGGAGACGTCTGGAGGTAATCAAAGTGGGCAGTCTGAGTCCGTGGCACTGGGCGATCCTCGCTGTCGTAGTGATCGTGTTGTTCGGTGCCAAGAAGCTCCCCGATGCGGCACGCTCGTTGGGCAAGTCGTTGCGAATCTTTAAGTCCGAGGTGCGTGAACTGCAGAACGAGAACAAAGCCGAAGCGTCCATCGAGACTCCCACGCCAGTACAGTCCCAGCGGGTCGACCCGCCGCCAGCTACTGGCCAAGACCACAACGAAGCACGCCCGGCTTAGCCAAGGCGTCGCTGATCGCATGTAGTGAACGGTTCCCGGGTTTCCGCGCGCGCTTTCGGTCTTCTCAGGCGACTCAACCCACGCAATCGGCGTAGCCGCGTCAATCCCGACGCGACGATGTCGCTGGTCGACCACCTGACTGAGCTGCGCACCCGACTTCTGATCGCCTTGGGCGCGATCGTTGTCACGACGATCTTCGGGTTCATCTGGTATTCCCAGTCGTTTTTTGGGCTGGATAGCCTCGGCGAGTGGCTGCGGCATCCCTACTGTGCCCTGCCCGAGTCGGCCCGCGCCGATATCAGCGCGGACGGACAATGCCGGCTGCTTGCCACCGCCCCGTTCGACCAGTTCATGCTGCGTCTCAAGGTGGGGTTGGCAGCCGGGGTCGTGCTGGCCTGCCCGGTGTGGTTCTACCAGCTCTGGGTGTTCATCACGCCGGGCCTGTACAAGAAGGAGCGCCGCTTTGCGGTGGCGTTCGTGATCCCAGCTGCCGTGCTGTTCGTCGCGGGCGCGATGCTGGCCTACCTGGTGTTGTCCAAGGCGCTGGGTTTCTTGCTGACCGTGGGTAGCGACGTGCAGGTGACCGCGCTGTCCGGCGACCGGTATTTCGGCTTCCTGCTGAACCTGCTGGTCGTGTTCGGTGTCAGCTTCGAGTTCCCGTTGCTGATCGTGATGCTCAACATGGCGGGGTTGCTGCCCTACGAACGGCTGAAGTCCTGGCGGCGCGGGTTGATCTTTGCGATGTTCGTGTTCGCGGCGATTTTCACGCCTGGATCCGACCCGTTTTCGATGACGGCGCTCGGCCTGGCGCTGACTGTCCTGCTTGAGTTGGCCATTCAGATTGCCCGGATACACGACAAGCGGAAAGCCAAGCGCGACGCCTCGATTCCCGACGACGAGGCATCGGTCATCGACCCGCCGTCGCCAGCGCCCGAACCGTCGGTCATCGGCGGATCTCATGACGACGTCACGTAACCGCCGGCGCATCAAGGCTGCGGCGTGACCGAACTCGCGGAGCTGGCCCGGTTCACCGCCGAATTGCCCTTCTCCCTCGATGGATTTCAGCAGGAGGCCTGCGCTGCACTGGAACGCGGCCACGGCGTGCTGGTGTGCGCCCCGACTGGCGCCGGCAAGACAGTGGTCGGCGAGTTTGCGGTTCATCTGGCCCTGCGCTCGGGCGGCAAGTGCTTCTACACCACTCCGCTGAAGGCTTTGAGCAACCAGAAGCACACCGATCTCACCGAACGCTACGGCCCCGACGAGATCGGGCTGCTGACCGGTGATCTGTCGGTCAACGGCGACGCATCGGTGGTGGTGATGACCACCGAGGTACTGCGCAACATGCTCTACGCCGATTCGCCTGCGCTGCAAGGACTTGCCTACGTAGTCATGGACGAGGTGCACTTCCTGGCCGACCGGATGCGAGGTCCGGTCTGGGAGGAGGTCATCCTGCATCTGCCCGACGATGTGAAGGTCGTCAGCTTGTCGGCGACGGTGAGCAACGCCGAGGAGTTCGGCGGCTGGATCCAAACCGTGCGCGGCGACACCACGGTGGTCGTGGACGAGCACCGGCCGGTACCCCTATGGCAACACGTCTTGGTCGGCAAGCGCCTGTTTGACCTGTTCGACTACGGGGCCAATCACAACCCAGATGGTGGCCCCGACGTACGCGGAGCCAAACCCAACTCGCAGGTCAATGAGGAGCTGCGGCGCCATATCGCGCATCGGCGCGAAGCAGAGCGGATGTCGGAGGTGCGTGGCTCACGTCGGGCGGGCAGGGGACGTGGTGGCGGGCCCGGTCGGCCCCGTTTCTATAGGCCACCCGCGCGCCCTGACGTGATCGCCACCTTGGACCGCGAAGGGCTGCTGCCAGCGATTACCTTCGTGTTCTCCCGCGCCGGTTGCGACGGGGCGGTCAGTCAGTGCCTACGGTCGCCGCTGCGGCTGACCAGCGAGGAGGAACGCGCCCAGATCGCGGAGGTGATTGAACACCGCTGCGGTGACCTTCCCGATTCCGACTTGGAGGTACTCGGCTACTACGAGTGGCGCGAGGGCCTGCTGCGCGGGCTGGCGGCCCACCACGCCGGGATGCTGCCGGCGTTCCGGCACACGGTTGAGGAGCTGTTTACCGCCGGCCTGGTCAAGGCGGTGTTTGCCACCGAAACTCTGGCGCTCGGCATCAACATGCCGGCCCGCACGGTGGTGCTCGAGAAGTTGGTGAAATTCAACGGGGAGCAGCACGCGGCGTTGACTCCGGGGGAGTACACGCAGTTGACCGGACGAGCCGGCCGGCGCGGCATCGACATCGAAGGTCATGCCGTGGTCATCTGGCACCCGGACGTCGAACCCTCCGAGGTAGCCGGCCTGGCGTCTACCCGTACCTTTCCGCTGCGTAGCTCGTTCGCACCGTCGTACAACATGACGATCAACCTGGTGCATCGGATGGGGCCCGAAGAGGCCCACCGCCTGTTGGAGCAGTCGTTCGCCCAGTATCAAGCAGACCGATCCGTCGTCGGACTGGTCAGCGGGATCGAACGCGGACAGCGAATGCTCGGTGAGATCGCCACCGAGCTGGGCGGCCACGACGCGCCCATTCTCGATTACGCGCGGCTGCGCGCGCAGATCTCCGACGTGGAGCGGGCGCAGGCCCGCGCATCCCGCCTGGAGCGTCGCCAGGCGGCCAGCGATGCTCTGGCTGCGCTGCGCCGCGGCGACATCATCACCATCACCCACCGCCGTCGCGGTGGGCTTGCGGTGGTCCTGGAATCGGCGCGCGACAGCTCCGATCCGCGGCCGTTGGTACTGACCGAACACCGCTGGGCGGGCCGGATTTCGTCGGCCGACTACTCGGGCGCCTCGCCGCCCGTGGGGTCGATGTCCTTGCCCAAGCGGGTTGAGCACCGCCAGCCGCGCGTCCGCCGTGATCTGGCCTCGGCGCTGCGATCGGCGGCCGCCGGACTGGACGTCCCCACAGGACACCGCGCCCCCAAGGACCGGGATGGCGCCATGCACGATCCGGAACTGGCTTCGCTGCGCGAACAACTACGCCGCCATCCGGCGCACAATTCGCCCGGCCTCGAAGCCCAGATCCGCCAGGCCGAGCGCTACCTGCGCATCGAACGCGACAATGCGCAGCTGGAGAAGAAAGTGGCCGCTGCTACCAACTCGTTGGCGCGAACCTTCGACCGTATTGTCGGGCTGCTCATCGAGCGCGAGTTCATCCAGGGTCCGGCTACAGATCCGAAAGTCAGTGACGACGGACGGCTATTGGCCCGGATTTACAGCGAAAGCGATCTCTTGGTCGCCGAATGCTTGCGCACCGGCGCGTGGGGAGGTTTGAAGCCGGCAGAGTTGGCGGCCGTGGTCTCGGTGGTGCTCTACGAGACGCGCGGTGGTGATGGTCCCGGAGCCCCATTCGGCACGGAGGTGCCCACA
Source organism: Mycobacterium spongiae (assembly GCF_018278905.1). Lineage (NCBI taxonomy): Bacteria > Bacillati > Actinomycetota > Actinomycetes > Mycobacteriales > Mycobacteriaceae > Mycobacterium > Mycobacterium spongiae. Next base: position 3,245,468 of record NZ_CP046600.1, on the reverse strand, counting down.
CCGGGATTACGGAAGGCGCTCAACCAGACTTCGAGGCTGTCCACGAAGCTGCGGGCCGATGAGCAGACGCACCGGATCACCCCGACTCGCGAACCTGACGATGGCTTCGTGAAGGTGATCTACCGCTGGGCACGGACCGGGGATCTGGCCTCGGCATTGGCCGCTGCCGACGCCGGTTCTTCCCAAACGGCCTTGTCAGCGGGGGATTTCGTGCGGTGGTGCCGGCAGGTGCTGGACCTGTTGGATCAGGTTCGCAATGCCGCGCCGAATGCGGAGCTGCGGGCAACCGCCAAACGGGCCATCAATGACGTTCGGCGCGGCGTCGTCGCAGTTGACGCCGGGTAGGCTGGGCCGCAGCTACGGTTACACCACCTAACGCGAGCAGCACAGGACGAGGAGAGACGATGAGCGGACCGCAGGGATCAGACCCGATGCAGCCGTGGCAGCCGCCCGGCGAGGGTGCCGATCGGTCCTCTGACCCGACCGTGGTGGCAGGGTCTCCCTGGCAGCAGCAGCCGAACCAGGACGCGGGGTGGCAACCTCCGGCGTATACGCCCCAATACCAGCAGCCGGTTGACCCGGCCTATCCGCAGCAGTACCCGCCATCCGCGCCCGGCTATGGGCAGTCCGACCTCGGTTCGCAGCCCACTCAGTACGCCACGCCCGGTCAGTACGGGCAGCCCGGTCAGTATGGATACCAGCAGCCCGGCCAATATGGCCAGCCGGGCCAGTACGGTCAGCCTGGTCAATACGGTCAGCCTGGCCAGTACCCGCAACAACAGTTCCCGACCTACGACCAGCCGAGTACCGGTGCAAAGCGTTCGAACGCGGTGATCGGCGGCGTGATCGGTGGGATCGCCTTGCTGTTCATCGTCGTGATTCTGGTGCTCGGGTTCTGGGTGCCCGGCTTCTTCGTTACCACCAAATTGGACGTCAATCGGGCACAGGCCGGCGTGCAGCAAGTTCTCACCGACGAGACGAACGGCTACGGCGCCAAGAACGTCAAAGATGTGCAGTGCAATGACGGTGCGAATCCGACGGTCAAGAAGGGCGCGACATTCGACTGCAGTGTCTCCATCGATGGGGCTACCAAGCGCGTCACGGTGACCTTCCAGGACGACAAGGGCACCTACGAGGTCGGTCGGCCCCAGTAATTCGCAACGTGTCACGCGGGCAGCGTGTCGAGGGCTTTCTGCAGTCGCGTGATCGATGACCCCACGCCAAGCTGAGTAGCCAGCTCCGCGGTGCGCGCTGGGTCGGCGGCGACCCGCGGTAGCGCGTCGCTGGGTGTGGACAGTGTGACCGGCGCATCGGTGGCTACCCGCACGACCGGACCCGCGGCCTCGACATAGGCCGACGCGGCCAGCAGCTTGGCCCGCAGTCCTTTGGCCATCGGTGATGCCGTCTCGTGGGCCGCAGCCATGATCCGCTCCAGCGAGCCATGTTGAGCCAGCAATCCGGCTGCCGTTTTCTCGCCGACTCCGGGCACACCGGGCAGGCCGTCGGATGGATCGCCGCGCAATAGCGCGAGTTCCGCATAGGCCGGCCCGGCCCGATCCACGGGTACGCCATAGCGGTCGGCCACTTCCGCAGGCCCGAACAGGGTCGCTTTGGATAGCCCACGGCCCAGGTAGAGCACCCGCACGGGGACCGGATCGTCAGCTACCACCTGCAGCAGGTCGCGGTCGCCGCTCACCACAACGACCGGGTCGCAACTTTCCCGTGCCGCCAGCGTGCCCAGCACGTCGTCGGCCTCGAAACCCGGTGCGCCCGCCGTCGGGATCCCGAAAGCGTCCAGAAGTTCCATGATCATGTCAACCTGCGGGGTCAGGTCGTCGGGGACTTCCTCCTCGTCGGGGACTTCCTGCTCGTCGGGCTGGCTGGGCGGTTCCGCCTCCGCGACGCGATGGGCCTTGTACGAGGGGATGAGGTCCACCCGGAACTGCGGCCGCCAATCCAGATCGAGGCACACCACCAACCGTCCGGGTCGCTGTTGTGTGACCACGACCGCCACCGAGTCGATGAATCCACGAACGGCGTTGACTGGTCGGCCATCCGGAGCGGTGATCGACGACGGCACCCCGAAGTATGAGCGGAACCACATACTGGCGCCGTCGAGCAATAGCAGGGGTGCGGACACGCGGGCTATCGTCTCACGTCGCCCAACGTCGACTTGATGTCGACCATTCGGGAAAATCGGCACACCAAGTCGACGTTCGAGGATGGACGCTAGCCTGGCTGGCATGGATGCTCGCCGATTCGACACCGCGGTGTACGCCCGCCGGCTGGCCGCGGCAATGGCTGCGACCGCCGACAGCGGCCTCGACGGCCTGGTGATCACCCCGGGCGAAGACCTTCGCTACCTGCTGGGCTCACGCGCGCACACGTTCGAGCGACTCACCGCGCTGATTCTGCCGGCCGGCGGTGAGCCGAGCCTGGTCGTGCCACGACTGGAGCTGGCCTCGCTCAAGGGTTCTGCCGTTGGCGAATTGGGCATTCCGGTGCGTGACTGGGTCGACGGCGAAGACCCATACCAGTTGGTGACTGCCGCTCTGGGCGGCACCTCTGCCGCGACCGCGGTCACCGATTCGACGCCGGCACTGCATCTGTTGCCGCTGGCCGTCATGCTTGGCGTGCTGCCGGTGCTGGCCAGCGGTGTGCTGCGCGAACTGCGGATGATCAAGGAGGAGTGCGAGATTGACGCGCTGGTGCAGGCGGGTGCGGCCATCGACCGGGTACATGCCCAGGTACCGGGTCTGCTGGTTCCCGGCCGGACGGAAGCCGACGTCGCCGCTGATATCTCCGAAGCAATTGTGGCCGAAGGACATTCGGAGGTAGCGTTTGTCATTGTGGGTTCTGGCCCGCACGGTGCGGACCCGCACCACGGATACTCGGATCGCACCCTGCAGGCGGGTGACATCGTCGTCGTCGACATCGGCGGCACCTACGAGCCCGGATACCACTCCGACTCGACTCGCACGTACAGCATCGGTGAGCCTAACGACGATGTGGCACAGCACTATTCAACGCTGCAACAGGCGCAGCGTGCGGCCTTCGATATGGTCAGGCCAGGTGTGACCGCTGCCAAGGTCGACGCTGTCGCCCGCGGCGTGTTGGACGCCGCGGGCCTCGCCGAGTATTTCGTGCACCGCACCGGGCACGGTATCGGGCTGTCGGTGCACGAGGAGCCCTACATTGTCGCGGGCAACGATTTGCCCCTGGCTGCCGGCATGGCATTTTCGATCGAGCCGGGCATCTACTTCCCGGGCCGGTGGGGGGCTCGCATCGAGGACATTGTGATCGTGACCGACAGTGGCGCGCGGGCAGTCAACAACCGTCCGCACGACCTGATCGTGGTGCCGGTGTCCTAAGGTCTGCTCAGCCAGGAATCTTGCTGAGGATGTAGTTCGTGATGCCGAGGACGGCTTGCTGGCCGCGATCGGTGTTCTTCATTTGGACGGCGATGTCGACAAGCACATTGTCTTTGGCGGCGATGGCGCGGTCACTGCGTATCGTGGCTAGATTCCCTTGTGCTATCAGTATTAGCGTGGTGATGCCGTTCTCGGCATCCTCAGGAACGCTGATCGACAACCCGATGTGCCTAGGTTTGCTGGGTTCTCCGAGCAGTGTCATGGTCGAGCCGCCGCATTTACGCCAAACCGACAACGAATTCGCAAGTTGTCGTTGAGCGGCCGCAGCGTCGCGGAAAGCCAGGACCACCTGGCTCACTTGCGGCACCATGGCTTCACCCTGGGGCTCGCCGATCGCTGACCCGTAGTAACCGATAGTGGTCTGCATTTCGTATTCGCTGGGATCGCCGCCCGCTATGGTCGGCAAGCACTCTGTGGGGTCGGCGGCGACTTCGGCGGCGATGGGTTGGAAGGATGGCTGTTGGGCTATCAGGTTCTGGTTGCCCAAGAAGTTCTTCACCTCATCAAGGGAGGGCAACAAACCGGGTAGGCGCGACTGTGTCACTATCGGCGGCCGGCGCGGCGTTGTCGAGGCGGTAGGGGAAGGGGCTGTCGTGCCGGTCTTTGTCGTGGTACGTGGCGAGTGCGATGTCGTGATCAACGAAGTGATGGCTGCGGAGATTAGTACCACCGTGACCGCCACCGCGGCGATGACCCCTCTGAGGTGACGCGGCCGCCTCGCCGGGGACGGGAGACCTGGCGGCCAGGCATGGGCGGGCGGCGGGGCCATCGCGGTCTCCGGTCCGACCGGATGCTGCCACCGCGGCAAGCTCGGCGTCGCGCTCGCGGGGATACCGTGCGGACCGGGGCCCGGCGCTGCCGGGCTGACGATGCGTCCCTCATGCAGAGCCACCGCAGCGGCATGTGCGAGCTCGCGCGCGGAGGCAAACCGGCGCGCCGGGTCCTTGGCCATCGCCGTGGCGATCACCGCATCCATCGCAGGAGGCAGCCCTGGCACGCGATCGCTGACGGTCGGCGGCGGCTGGTGCAGATGAGCCGCGATCACCGCCGCCGCGCCACCGCCCACGGAATACGGTGCCTCTCCGGTGAGCAGCCGAAAGAGTGAGCACCCCAATGAATACAGATCAGCGCGACCGTCAGAACCTTGCCCCGCAAGAACTTCCGGCGCGGCATACGCCAACGTCGCCAGCACCGAACCGGTCGAGGTCAGCCCAGTGTCGCCGAGCGCACGCGCGATCCCGAAATCACTGAGCAGCACCCGCTCATCGCCGGCAGCTGACCCCGACAACAAGAAATTGGCCGGCTTGATATCGCGATGTACCACGCCGCGCTGGTGCGCATAGTCGAGCGCCTTGGCGACCTCTCCGACCACGTACACCGCCCGCGTTGCGGGCATCATCGCCGCCCGCAGCGCATCGTCAGCGTTGCAGCCATCGATGAACTGCATCGCAATCCACAGTTTGCCGTCGAATTGGCCGCGCTGATAGACCGACACGATGTTGGGATGGTCCAGGCCCGCGGCTACATCGGCCTCGCGGACAAACCGTGCCCGAAAATCGGGATCCCGTGACAACTCGGCGTCGAGCACCTTCAAAGCTTCGCTACGCGGCAAATCCGGATTGCGCACCCGATAAACGGTGCCCATCCCCCCGGCACCCAACGCCTGCTCAACCCGGTAGCCGGCGAAAACCGAACCCACACTCAGCACGGCAGCCACCAGCCATCGAATTCACCCGGCGCTCGGAGGTGGCACATGCGTGGCCGCTATCCCGTGCGCAACTGGTCAGTGATTTTGACCCAGTTGGTCGTGCCGTCGTTGCGGTGGTCTGTCATGTTGCGGCACTCACCGTAGATCTGGATGCGAGCCCAGCCGGTGTTCGGGCCGGCCGTCATGATCGCCATCACGCCGTCTTGGTTGATGACGTGGCCATAGGGGTGCAAGCCGGGAGGGGGGCCGCTGCTCCAGCCGTGGGAGAGCATTCTTGCGGCGATCTGATCAAAGTAAGAATCGGGATTGACCGCCGCGGAGACACCGCTGCTGTCATCGAGGGGCAGCGTGAAGCTCATTTCGACAACTCCCCGGTAGGGCGGATCGGCCTGGTCGTTGCATGACCTGAACGCGAAGCTCGCGTACATATCGGGCAGATTCACCAGTGCGGTGATCTGTTTGGCAGCCGAGACAACTTGCGTTCGCGCTTGGTCGTCGGACAGCGGCTGCGCCGGGTCATCGGTGTCATCACGGTGTCGAGACATCGGCGAGCACCCTCCTAGGAACATCGACAGCGCCAGGACCAGCACGCCGACCATCGCCGGCCGTGACGGCCTCGATCGTTCGTCATGGACGTGGGTAGGCGGGGTAGTGGTGATCGTCATGGATGGTTTCTCGTGGGCGGTCGCTTTCGGGATCGATGTAACCAGGAATGCCGGGTATTCGGAACGGGCCGATGTGCGGTTGTCTCCTGCCGTCGGCGATCAGACCGTCGGCGGCCAGGCGGTCGGGCTGGCCGACAGCTATTTCGGTCATACTCCGCAGTGATTCGCTGCCCATCACGTAGTAGTGCGAATGGTCGTGCCGGTCGAGAGATCCAGAGCCGGGTACTTCGGCCTGGAATCGGATCGATCCGAAACCGTCGCCGGCCGGATCGCGGCCCAATCCCGCGTCCAGAGGGATCGGCATGCCGTACTCGCGGAGTTTACCTTTGAGCAACTCGCCTGGGATGCCGTCGGACTGGCCGATCCAGCTGACCGGGTCGGTGGATGCCGCACCGACGTAGACGTGCCCGCCGTCCAGGTTGAAGTCGGCGGCGTTCTGCGCCAGATCTGTTCCGGGGCTGCCGATCAATACGGCATCGTTGGCGTGCATGCCACTGCCGGCGAATGCGTCTGCAACGGTGGTCGAACCGTAGGAATGCCCAATCACCGTGACGTGCTGGGGTGTCAGGCTGTCGTGGGTGACCCACAGTCCGTTGACATCGGCGGCCAACAAGTCGCCGCCTTGCCTCGCGAGTCCGGGTTCGCTGACCCGGACATCGGAGAATCCATCGGGAGCGTCATAGCCCATCCAGGCGATCACCGAGGTGTAGTGGTGCTGGGGATCCGCAGCCAGAGACTGGTCGTAGAGATTGATCGCATCGTCGTGCCCGCTCATCCACCCCTGAGCCACGCTGGTCCCCGTGCCAGGCACGATGACGGCCGTGTTGCGCGCATAGTCGGGATTGCCGATCGCGATCGCGGCCTTGCCTTGACCATCGAAGGCCACCGGATCGTAGGCCCACAACATGACCGGCCTTTGGTTGGGGCCTTCCGGTCCTCTGTTGTAATCGAGACCGTCGCGCGTCCGCACCGCGTTCTGGTACCGCGTGACGTCGGTGGCCGAAAGTCCGAATAGCGCGGGATTATTCAGGACGTCGGTGGCCGATACCGCGTGCCGCTCGGCGATGTCTTCCACCCGGCTGATGTCGTCGGTCATCACAGCCTGGTTGACCGTGTCGCGGACGATGGCGTTAATGCCATTGAGATTGCCCAGCTCCGGCGGGTGCAGCTCGATCAATTGTTGTTTTTGCTGCTGGCTGAGCGAGTCCCACCAACGCTTTACCTGTCCGGGATCGGTTTCCGGGGAAGGAATTTCGACCATCTCGTCCAATTTCGGCGGGGACAGCGGTGCGTCCACCGATCGAACGGACTGCGGGTCGAGTCCGTCGGTTCGTAGGTTGGTTCGCGAGTTCAGCAGGAGGGCGGAGTAGTCGTCGCGGATACGCTCTAGCTGGTGCAGGCGATCCGAGGTGTCGTTGATGGCTTCCTGTTCAAGGTCGGAGATGTACTGATCCAGTAGGGCCTTTTCCCGGGAGGTTAGTGAGGTGTTGGCTTCGAGCTCGACTAAGTCGCCGATCTCGCTGTCGAGGGCTTGCAGCCGGGTCTGCAACGTCGCGATGCATCGACGTGCCGACCCTTGCGCTTGGGCCAGGGTGGCTGCGATGTTGTCCAAATCTCCTGCGATCCTCGGCAGTTGCGCCTTTTGGAATCGCAGCGTGCGCGTTGCTTGACGCACCACGGCGGAGTCGTTGATGGGGTGCTTGCCGTTTCGCCTATTCCACGACGCCTCAAAGCGGTTGCGGGCCTGACCGAAGGCGGCGTCGGCCTCATTCGTGGATCGGCCCGCGTCACGAAATGCTTGCGCCAGAGCGGAAACATCGGCTGGCCGACCACGCTGTAACGAGGCATTGACCTGCCAGGGATCACCGCCTGCTTCAGCGATTAGCAGCGGGACGCTGATGTACCGGAGTTCCATCGCACAGGCCTCGCGGAGTCGCGGGTGTCTCAACCGGGGGAGTCGCCCACCCGTGTGGCGGTTCCCCGGTGATGACCATCGGTACCCCCTTGCCGAGCTGGTCGCCAGGTTACTACCCGCAACGTGGCGGTCAATTCACCCTGCAGTCCGGGTGCGGGTGAATACCGCTGACGGGTGGTTTGGGTGAGAATCCCGGGCGTGGCTCCGTTGGCGGTCGATCCTGAGGTGTTGTCGGGTGCTGGCCGTGCTGTGGTTGGTGTTGGTGATGTGGTGGCTGCGGCGGTGGGGTCCTTGGTGGCGGGGTTTTCGGTGAATACGGGCCAGGATGCTGCCGGTGAGGTGTTTGGCTTGTCGTATCAGGATGCGGCGCAGTCGTTGTTGACTGCGGCGGCGGCCGGGGTGGATGCGTTGCGGTTGAGCGGGGCCAAGATTGCGGCGTCGGCGGCGAATTATTCGGCTGCCGAGGCGGCCTCGACGCTCGGTGGTGGTGGGGCGGTGTTGCCGACTCCGGTGCCGCCGCAGCCGTTTAGTGCGCCGGGTCCGCCGGGGACGTTGGGTCCGGGGGTGGCTGCTCCGCTGTTGTGGGCGGTGGTGCAGTCGTTGGTGGGTGATTTGTGGCCGAATGCGGATGTGGCGGGGCTGCATGCTGCGGCGGGGCAGTGGCGCGGGTTTGCTGGGGTGCTTGGTGGGGTGGTTGATGAGTTGGGTGGCTCCAAGGCGGTGATCGCGGGCCAAGACATTCCCGAGGGTGCGTTGATGCTGCAGGTGTTGTTCGAGATTGGCGCCGATGTGGCGCAGGTGGGTGAGCAGTGTCAGAAGCTGGCCGCTGCGCTGGATGCCTTCGCCAGTGAGGTGGGGCGAACCCAAAACGCGATCCGGGATCTGTTGGATCGGGTGGCGTCGGTGTCGGGGTTGTGGGATCAGGTGGTGTCGTTTTTCGAGGGTGATCTGTTGGAGGAGATCGAAGAGATCGCTGCTGATGTTCGAGCGGTGCTGCACAACATGGGGCGTCAGGCGCGCGCGCACGAGCAGCAGATGCAGGTGGTGATGCAGTTAGTCGACGATGCGGTAGTGGGGATGCAGCGTTCGGTGCGCGGTCAGCTGACGCGGTTCTTGGGTGAGGATGTCGGTAATCCGGTGGCGACGGTGTTCGATACGTACACCAATTCGCAGGAGGGCTTCCTGAAGGCGGGGATGGGGACGCTACAGGGTCTGCAGCAGCTCAATCCGGGGCGGTTTGTGACTGATCCTCAGGGGGCGGCGCAGGCGTGGAAAGACATGACCAAGACGGGGTTGGTCAATCATGTTCTGAATCCGCAGGAGGCGCTGGAGGCGGATAAGGAGATGGTGTCGGGGTTGTTGCATTTGGAGGACTGGCGTGCCGATCGGCCGGGTTTGGGGTTTGGCGGCAACCTTTTTGATGTGGCGACGTCGTTTTTTCCGGGGGCTGGAGGCGCTGGTGCGGGGGCGCGCGGAGCTGCCGGGGTTGCGCGTGCCGGTGCGGCGGGTGCGGATGCTGCTGGTGTGGCGGGTCGTGGTGGCCGGGTGGTTGGAGAGGTTGCTGGTACTGGCGGTGTGTTGGGGGATATCGGGGCTTCGGGTCGTGGTTTGACCCGCAACTTGGAGAACCTGGGTACCGAGGTGCCCAAGTTTGACGCGCCGGGTGTGGGTGGGCGTCCGGTGGGGATGGCCCCGGAGAAGCTGCCGGGTGCGCCGGTGGAGCCGGTGCCGCGGCCAGTGGAGTCGGTGCCGGCGGGCAAGCCGGTCACTGAGACTGTGCCTGGGTCGGGGGCCGCGGGGCGCACGGAGGTGCCGGGCGGTCGGGCGCAGCCGGTGCCGGGCGGTGGTGGGCACCCGGCTATGGGCCCGCCTGGCGAGCACGCGGTGCCGGCTGCGCCGATTGGGCAGCCCGAGCCGGGGCCGGCCGGGGTCGCACCAGGCGGGTCTGGGGGTGTACCGGCGCCGGCGGCTGCGCACGCCTCGTCGCCGGCGGCTCCTACTGCGCCAGCGGCGCCGCACCCGTCACCACCGCCGCCGGTCGCACCGTCGAGCGCGCGGCCAGCCGAACTCGCACCATCACACGGCACCACCCCGCACGGCGCCGGCGATAGTGGCCCACCGGGCGGTCACCCACCTGGACAACACGTCGATGGCGGTGGCCCGCACGGAGCCGGCAATGGTGTGCCCCCACATGGTCATCCTCCGGAGGTGCAGCCGGACGGTAATGGCTCGTCTGGGTTTAGCCATGGAAGTCACGCCGGACCGCAGGATCCTGTGCATGCCCAGGAGGCTTCGGGTGCCGGATGGCATCGGGCTGCCGATACGCCGACCGATCCGCACTATGGCGAGCCGTTGCCGGATCATTGGAATTACCCGCACGATCCGACAGATCTGAGTCGCATAGATTCGGATGTTAGGAATCTAATCGATGACTCTGACGCGCCATTCGGTAGGGACGCGCATGGGCATGCATATACCCAAGGGGAATATGAAGAACGTTTCAATAAATTAGGGCCAGGAGGTGAGCGTTGGTATAATTTTCCTGGAAATGATGGCGCAATACCAGGGACCCGGGTCGTCTACACTGATCCCAAACAGTTTGTACAGGATTATGGCGCACGTCTCGATCGGATCGGTGATGACGGCGGCGCATATCTAGGCGTAATGGAAAACGGACGTGCTGCATCGTGGGAAACGCGCGCCCTTCATGTCGATTCGCTCAGCGAGCCCTATAACGCTTATACCCTCGGTCGCCTACCAGAGGGATGGACAGTAGAAGTTTCGGAAGTAGCGCCTGGTCTGGGTCAACCGGGCGGATCGCTCCAGGCGCGGATCTTTGACGCCCGGGGTGAGGCGAGAAGTGTGGAGGATCTGCTCGCGCCGGGAGTGTTGCTACCATGAAAACTAGTGTGGAACTCTCAAATGAGGTACAGGACTGGATTCGACTCGCCGGGTTGTCAGTGACCCAGGGGTCGCAAACCGATGATGGTCGGCCAATTATCTGGAACAAGGGCGGAGAGATTCGCTATTTTGTCGGTGTCACAGATGGGTACTTCGTCCTAACATCGTCTCATCGTATGGGGGCAGAGAACCTTCATTTGGCTGCCGTCTCCACGGCGATTCTTGAACGCTATCTTGTTGGGCATTTCGGTGGGTCGGTGCGAAAGAGCTGCGGCCTGCAGCGTGTACGTAAGCCATTTTATCGCGATGAACTAAAGTCGACTTATCATCTTGGTGCAATCAATTTTTCCGGGCGTGAGGAAGACGCTCTTATGGAATCGACTGGAAGTGTCCTGGCAATTGCTGCAGTTGACAGACTGGTCGAGCTATCGCACTACATTGATGTTACTATTGATACCATAAAAGATTCGTTCCTCGACCCTGAAGGCCGGCCATTGTTTGCCCAACCTTACTGACCTCGGAGAAATTAGCGGGCAGCTATCGTTGGCATCCAAAGCAGTAATACGCTCCGGCGAATTGGGCTTTTGGACGCGGTGATAGCTAAGACGTCGACAAACTCTTCAAAGTGGGTGGGCGGCACGATGGGTGGTCACTCGCTTGTGTCTGCCTTCTCGTCTTGAATCGTGCGCCCGGATTCCTTGTGGTCGGGTAGAAGGATGCGTCTACTGACGGTGGGCTTGGCTTCCGCAGACTTCGTGACCGGCTTGCTCGGGGGCACAGTCAAACGGCCCTTGACGGGCTGTCCGTGTGGGACGCCAGGAACTGTCACGCGCTTCTCTGTTGGCTTGTCTTTGCTGCCGCCACCTTCGCCGCGGGCACCCATCGCGCCTGGTGGAACCATCGGCATACCGGTTGGACCCATCGACGTCGAGGCCGGTGGCGTGCCGGCGCCGGGCGAAATAGCCGCGGACTTGGCGGCGGCGCCAGCGGGGGTCGTCGGCGGTGACGATGTCGGCACCGGGGGCGGACCCAGATAGCCCGTCGGGGTCGTGCCGCCGCCGAGTCCTCCGGCGCCGATGCCACCAGCACCACCGCCGGCGCCAAGACCGGGTTCGGCATCCAAGTCGCCGACGAGTGCCGCGTCGTCCAGAGCGTCCAGGCCTTCGGCACCGCCGGCCTGCTGGAGCGCGCCCATCAGGGGTTGTATGGCGCCTTGTCCGGCCTGCATCGCTTGTTGCGGGATCTGGGTGAGCGGTCCGAGCATGCCGCCAGCAGCACCGCTGATTGCCCCTCCTATACCGGAAGCCATCTGCGGGATCATCTGGGCCATTCCTTGGGCGTCCATACCTTCGAACTGGCGTGCGGCATCGGCCTCGTTCTCAGGAAACTTCGCCGCGGCGTCTGCCGCATGAGCTCGTCGATCGGCGTCGTCCTCCGCGATCTCAGCGTTTGTAAGTCCCAGATCGGCGTTCGTAGATGTGGTGAACGCGTGCATCCCGACGCCAACAGTGGACGTTCCAGCCGGTTGAACGGGTCCCGGTGCCACCGGTACCGGCGGTGGTTTGTCGGCCGCTGAACCATAGCTTCCGGGATCCGATGAGATTGTCATAAGGATCTCCTGGTTGAGGTCGCGGCGATTGCCCAGGCGAGGTGGTAGTTCGCCCCCGAATGGTCGCCTTCGACCAGGGTATTGATTGCCGCCAGCAGCATCCAGTCGATTGCCGCGTCAAAGTCATGACTCGGGTATGCGGCCAGAACAGACCTACGAATCTCGGTTGCTTTTTCGCTGAGAACGTCAGCTTCGTTGTCGGGCACGCCGTAGTTCCGCGCGGCGGCGACAGCAACCGCCTGTGCGACCCGCGGCAACCCATCGCGGCGGCGGACGTATTCGGCCAGCGTCGGTCCAAGCTCATCCATCGGGGGCGCGGCACGCGCGGTGCGGTCCCCGGTCAGTTTGGGCGCATCCTTGTCGGGATCGCCGATGTAACCGTGGGGCTGGTGTACCGCCAGCATTGTGACCGTACCCAGCAGGTCGACCACACGAGCATCGCGGCGCCGCAAAGTTGGCTCCAACAGCGTGACGTGCGCGGGAAGCCGAATATGCGGCGGAATCCAGCCGCCGGCCAGGTCGGTGACCAGCAGTGTTGTCCGTCCGTCGTCGCGGAGCCCGGCCGCCCAGGACAGCCCTGGTTCTTGGCGGGCCACCGCCTCGACGATGCGCTGCAGGCGCTGCTGCTCCGCTGATCGCCGCGCTCGATCGCCCGCCGCGGCTCCCGTCATTGCAGTCGCGGATGCGGCGGCCATCGATGACCCGCTGGTCGCTTGAGCCTGGGCTGACTCCTGGCCGGTGGATTTCGTTGCGGGCGATAGTACTGAGCCGCCGGCTGAGGGAGACGACGATGCCGGTGAGGCGACCGCAGCACCCGACACCGGCCCCGCGGGCGGTGACGGCGGGGCAGGGGGCGCAACGACCGGCGGTCGGAGATCAGAACCGTACGCCGGCAACGGCCCGGCTGGGCCACCACCAACGACCGGGGCGACCGATCCAGTCGCGGTGCCACCTGTGACCACGGGCGCTACTGCCGTGACTCCGCCCGTGGTGTAGCTCGTTGGTGGGGTGATCTGACCCTGCTCTGAGGCCGTTTCTGGAATGCCCGCGTCCGATATGGGCGGTACACCAGCCGTGACGCTCCCGACTGTCGATGCGGGCGTTAGTGGAGCTGTCGCCGGCGGCACCGTCGGCGGCGGGTGCTCGGACGCCGCGGCGACAGTCCCGGCGGATACCGAGTGTGCGCCAGCGGCCGCCGGCGCACCGGTTGCCATCCCGGTCGTGAACGATTCACTCAGTGACTGCAGCGCAGGGGTCGATGCGGCAGGAGCCGAAATGCCTGCCCCCGAAGGAGCGCTGACACCTGCTGCAGGCGTACCGGGTGCCAATGGCGGCGGGTTTGTGCCCGGCGGAGGCGCAGCTGGAATCGTTGGAGCGCCATCGCCATACACGGGGGCACCACTTGCGGCTGCAGTCGGGCTAGCAGGCGGCGTCGTAGGTGCTCCATCACCATAGGTCGGGACCAATGGTGCCGACTGCGCCACAACGTCCGGCGCGGTTTCAGAGTGCACTGCGGTTGCTCCTTCACCGTAGGCCGACGCTGTTGGCGACGACGGCGCAGGTGGGGCATCCAAGTCGGCGGCGGAAAGTGGGGGTGGCGGAGGGGGAGCGTCGAAGCTAACACCGTGATCAAGCAGCCACGACCGGGCGTCTCCACCCACGGTCGCGTCCAGCACCCGTTGTGTCGCATCGACAATATTGGACATCGCGGCGGCCCCCGCATTGGTGGCTCTGGCGTTTGCCTGCTGGATCACCAGGTTGACTGCGGCCAATTTGGCTGTCGTTGGACCACTGCCATCAAGGATCCGGTCAATGTCTTCATTGCCCGACCTAGCGATATCAGTCAGTTGATCGCGCAAGTGGTTCACCGCGTCGGCGACCCGGTCGCTTTGTTCACTCTTGACTTCGCATTGCTCAGCGATCGTGGCCAACCGCTGTTCACCGCGCAAGTACCGCTCCATCAGGTCTTCGGCGGTGCGGCCTTGGTTTACTGCCAATCGTGATCGCTCGTCTCGCAGGTTGGCCGCTTCGTTGCGCTTGAGCTGGCTCATTTGGCGCCAATAGCCAACCCCGGACGTTGGCGCGTCGGGCCTTGCGGGCCACCATGCGCCCACCAACCACGCTGACCACTTGCCGGGCGGCAGGTCAACCGGCACCGCAGATGGCTTTCATGCGCGCGTCTTTTGCAATGAAATCGTCAATCGCCACTTTGAGTGCCGGATCTTGGAGAGTCAAGTAGCTACCCATAGCGTTGGTGCTGGCGTACGCCTCAGGCAGCGTGAGTGCACCGACGCGATCCCTGTCAGCGAGAGCCGGAATCCCCCTTACCGCTTGTTCCAACATCACTGCCGCGTTCACACCGGCGGCGGACGTGAGCGCTGGGTCATCGCCGTTTGTTTCTATTTGCACTTCACGCGCCACCAGCTCGTACACGTCGCACAGTTTCTTGTGTGCCTCAGCAGTCTCCGCTGTCGAATACGTGGGTGGGGCGGGGGTCGTCGAGGCTGGGTTGGTGGTCGACTCGGGTGTAAGTGCTGCAAATGCCACGATGAGGGCTGCCGTGCTGAGCACTATGGCAATCATTACGGCCGTCACTAGCCAGACGCGTCGGTGTGCGGCCGAGCTCCCGAGCGGTGTACAGCGACCTGCGGAGGGCGAGGCGGTTGTCATTTTAGTAGCGTCGTCCTGCTGGTGGAGTAGCTTCATTCCTGTTTTTGCCGTTGAGCATCTCCTGAGGAGTCGCTAACGCATCGCGGTGACGATGGCCGCAACCTCGATACGTTGATGGCGAGGGGTGTGAGCATGCCCGCCGGCAAGTCGTCGGTCGGATCGGGCGCCTCCTGAAGTCTTGCGCTGGCCTATTCGCAATAGTGGATGAGATGCGTGGCGTCGGCAAGTCACGCCGTTGCCCAGCAGACTGCCGGTATTGCCATCGGGACTATCTGGCTACCCTCGAGGCTGCGTCCGATCGCATCGTCAGGTGCGGTCTGATTCGGGTGCGGCTACTTGGCTAGACGGGCGAAAAGGCGATGACGGCGGCTAGCCGAAGATCTCACGTTCGCTCACCAGATTGCCGCGTCTCCGCTATTGCTTTGCTGCCCACGGTCACTTGGACGAGGCGTCGGTCGATTCCGATTAGCAAGCGGCCTCGTCCTTCGCGCTGATTGGCTATTGCATTGGAAGCTTGATTGATCCGGCTATCTTGACTTGAGATGCTGATAAGCACCAATCGCTACTTCAACAGCGCTCTGTTGAATCGTCGGAATGGTGCCCCTTGTTTGCTGGAGTCTGCGGTCTTCAATCCGGAAGTCGCTTGCCTTGTGTCGCTTGAGCCCCCTGCTTGCCGCCCAATGGATGACGCCATCGCTGGTTTTGGGAGTGCGGGCCAAGCCGCGCGAACCGACAATCGCTGAAACTTGCCAGCAGCAGCTCAGCCTCAGCCGCAAAACGACTTCATTTGCGCATCCTTGGCGATGACATCATCGGCCGCTGCCCGCCACGCGGGATCATCACGTCCCGTCGCAAAGCTAGCGACGGCGTTCGCATTGGTATATGCCTCAGCCAGCGCAACGGCCGCGCTGCGCTCACCGGGTGGCAACGCCGGCGCCCCATTGACTGCTTGACCTAGCATGACTGCACCATTAAGTCCGCCAACGCGCGCAAAAGCGGGGTTGTCGCTGTTGGTGTCTATCTGCACTGACCGCGCCGCCAGCTTGTAGATTTCGCACAGCTTCTCATGGGCGGCAGCGGTTTCCGCGGCGGTATACCTAGGCGCAGTTGCCGGTGTTGCGGCAGAAGTGCTGTTGTTTGCGCGTGTGAGTGCCACGACCAACGCCGCCGCTCCCAGCAGCGTGGCGATGCCTGCTAGCGCTACCGCTGGCCAGGTGTTGGAGCGTCGTGCCTGCTCAAGGGGGGCTGGCGTCCACTGAGGGGCAGGCGGGTAGTTGGTGGTCACCTCACCAAGGCTATTCGGTGCTGATGTCTGTGCACATGTGATCTCTCCTGGACGCCAATGACGGCCAATATGTCTGGATGGCGGCGGCCAAATTCCCTGACGCTGGCAGGTCGTTGTAAACGCTGAGGGGTCCGCAAGCGTCGCCCAGACATCTCAGATCCTGGAGGGCCAGCCAGCTTGCCCAATTCACCGTTGAAGCACTGCCAAAGGGGCTAATCACTTGGTTCCTGCGGCGGCCGTCGATATCGAACCGCCGATATCGCTTGCGGGATGGCTGATCACCAGCAAGGCGCTTGGTCACCAAATTCACAGCTAGCCAAGGCTGGTTCAAGGGCTTGGAGCTGGCCGGAGCGGTGGCCCGTTCAATTGCGTTGCGTGCAACGCGCGCCGTTTCGAGTGAGTTCTTAGACCGCCGACCTAGGAGTGGGCGAATATGGCTGGCGGTTGGTGTGTGTGAGACTCCAGCGCTGTTCGGCGATCGTGGCCAACCGCTGCTCACGGCGCAAGTACCGCTCCATCAGGTCGTCGGAGGTCCGGCCTCGGTTTATTGCCGCACGTGATCGCTCGTCTCGCAGGTCGGCTACCTCGTTGAGCTTGAGCTGCCCCGTTTGACGCCAATGGGTAGCCCGGGCAGTTGGCGGCTCTGGCCTTGCCGGCCACTACGTGTCGACTAGCCAAACTGACCATTTGCCAGGCGGAAGGTCACCCGCCAACATTTGCACATACCTGTCTCATTGCAGCGTCCTTGGTGATGATGTTGTTTAGGGCGGCCTGGTATTCCGCTTCGGTAGCGACGCTGCCCTTTGCGGTGGTGCTTCGATATGATGTCGCAAGCGCCACCGCGGCGTTGCGGTGTTCTGCGTCGAGGGCGGGATTACTCGCTGACTTATCCAGCATTACGGCAGCGTTTGTAAGTGCGATGCGGGCCAGCGCCCGATCATCGCCGTTCGTTTCGACCTTTACCGCTTGCGCCGCGAGTCTGTAAGTGGTGCATAGTTGACGTTGTGCCGCAGCCGTCTCGGCGGCCGTGTAGGCGGGCTTTCCAGTCGTTGCTGGCAAGCTCGACGCAGTCGGTCTGTCGAGGGCTAATACGAGCGCCACGACCGCTAATGCCGTGGCGATCGCGGCCAAGGCGATGGCTCCGAGGGCGATTGTTGGCCTGGCGGTTGGGCGTAGTACCGCCCCGGGAGGCTGCGTTGGCGCCCGCTTTGGTCTGGGCGGACGGATAGTCGATCCCCCACGATCCGAAGGTAAGTTCCCCACTGGGTGTCCTCCTCACATACCGCTGCTTGAGATGCCGACCCGCGCCTCCATTTTGGCCGCCATTTGGCCGCTATCGCCGAGGATCCGGTCAATGTCTTCGTTGCCAGACCTTGCGATGTCGGTCAGCTGATCACGTAGATGATTCACAGCATCGGCGACACGATCGCTTTGCTCGCTTTTGACTTCGCATTGCTCGGCGATCGTCGCCAAGCGCTGCTCACCGCGCAAGTACCGCTCCATCAGGTCGTCGGCGGTCCGGCCTCGATTTGCTGCCAGCCTAGATCGCTCGTCCCGTAGGTCGGTTGCCTCGTTGCGCTTGAGCTGGCCCATTTGCCGCCAGTAAGTAACCCCGGCGGTTGGCGCGTCCGGCCTGGCGGGCCACCAGGCTCCGACCAGCCACGCTGACCACTTGCCAGGTGGCAGGTCAATCGCCACTGCACAGGGCCTTCATGCGCGCGCCCTTCTCGTTGGCATCATCTATAGCTGCCTTTGATTCTGGGTCGTCGCTATTCGCGAAGCTGCCTACTGCGTTCGCGTTGGTGAACGCCTCGGCCAACGCAATAGCAGCCGCACGATCCTCGGCTGGGAGTGCCGGTGCCGCGTCCGTGGCTTGTATTAGCATGACTGCGCCGTTGACCAGGGCGGCAACTGCGAGTGCCTGGTTGTCGCCATTAGTTTGTATCTGAACTTGACGCGCCGCCAGCTTGTACACCTCGCACAATGTCTGGTGGGCAGCAGTGGTCTGCGTAGCCGAGTACGTCGGCGGCGCAGTTGTTGCCGGGGCTTGGCTGCTATCTGTGGGGCGTGTGAGTGCGACGACGAGCGATGCGGCGCCGAGGACGATGGCGGTGACTATGCCCGCTGCGGACCAGATGCCCGCGCGCGCCGTTGGGTGAGTGGGCTGCGGCGGTGTCCATTGACCCGGAGGGGGCGGGAGGTTCGTCATCCTTGTAACGCTATTCCTGATGGCGGCAATGAACACTTGGCGCGCGGTCGCAGCTCATCGCGGTGACGACGACCGCGACAAGATGCGCCAATGATCGCGACTGCGAATGCTCCCGCAGCCAAGTCTTCCCTCATAGCGTGGGCTCCTTGTGAATGGCGCAGTCCTATGCGCCATGGTGGAGTAGGCAACGGGCTTGGGCAAATCACCTTGATTCGTGGTCCGTGGCCGTTGTGATACGTCGCTACCAGCGGGCAGCGCTCGATGGCACGGGAGCAAGGTCTTACCTAGGACTGATCTGCTCCGCCCAAATGTCCCGCCGAATGCGCGATGGCACCGGCTCACCTAACGCTGATCGATTCCGTCGAAAGGCTACAGAGAATGCACGCTGGCCCTGGGACCTCTACCGCCGATACTTCGCAGATTTACTGCGTCATGGCAACGCTTCGACAACATCCCTAGTTGAACGGGTGACGCCGTGCCAAGGTAGCGCGCATGCCCAGCACCCGGTGGATGAAGGGCGCAGTCGTGGCAAGCGTGTTTGCGGCGACGTTGACGACGGCCGCACCGGTGTCGGCCGACCCACCGACCGGGCCGTACCCACCCTCGCCCACGGCACCGTGCGACGCGATCAGCCCGATCGCTATTCCGTGCGTGGGCCTCGGCAAGACCGCCGACGCGGTCGCCGCCGAGTGTCGCCGCGTCGGCGTTCCCGATAAGCACTGCGTGCTTCCGCTCGCGCATCGGGTGACCCAAGCGGCACGCGACGCCTATCTGCAGTCCTGGGTGCACCGCACGGCGCAATTTCAATATGCGCTCGGTGATCCGCTACCGCTGCGGGAAGCCCAATGGCTGGGCACCCACAACTCGTTTAATAGCCTCAGCGACTCGTTCACCGTGTCGCACGCCGACTCAAATCAGCAGCTGTCGTTGGCCCAGCAGCTCGACATTGATGTCCGCAGCATCGAACTGGACTTGCACTATATCCGGCGGCTCGACCTGCTTGGGCGGCGCGGCGTCACCGTGTGCCACGGGCTGGGGCCGGAAGAAGGGAACCTCGGCTGCACCACCGAACCGCTCTTGGACGCGGTGTTGGCACCAATTGCGACCTGGCTGAACGCGCCCGGCCACGCGGACGAGGTCATCTTGGTGCTCCTGCAGGACGAGTTGAAGAATCCGTCCGCATACGGGCTGGCGGTCCGGGCGTTGGAGAGTGTGCTGCGGCGGCCCGATGGGCAAAGCCTCATCTACCGCCCCGACCCCAGTCAGCGCGCCGCGAACGGCTGCGTACCGTTACCGCCTGGCATGTCGCGCGATGACGTCCGTACATCTGGTGCGCAGGTCGTGCTTGTCAGCTCGTGTGCGTCCGGTTTTGCCGCCGATGTCTTCGACTGGAGTGGCGCGCGGGTGCAGAACGGCCCGACCTCTCGGTACCGGCCTTTCCCGACGTGTGACGCCAGGTATGGCAGCGGCACCTACGCGTCGCGGCTGGTCCGCTACTTCGAGGACTCCACCTTGGTTTCGGCGATCGTCAACCCGACTCGGCCGCCGGCCGATCCGGATGCGCTCACACCGGCAAAGGCGCGTGCGATGACCGACTGCGGTGTCAATCTGTTTGGCTTTGACCAGCTGCTTCCGGAGGACGGGCGGATTCAGGCGTCGCTGTGGAGCTGGGCACCGGACGAACCGCGCGTGGGTGCCGGAACCTGCACCCTGCAGCGCGCAGACGGTCGGTGGGTCGCTGCGCCGTGCGGAGATTTGCATCCTGCCGCCTGCCTGGACTCGGCAGGCAGATGGACGGTGACGGCCAGTCCGGTGATGTTCGCCGGTGCGCCGATGGCCTGCGGGGCTGCCGGCTCGGAGTTCGGCTTACCCAGAACAGGGGACCAGAATTCCCAGCTGCATGCCGCGGCTGGAGCCGCGGGTGGTGCATGGGTGCACTACACCGTTACGCAGTGAACACCGTAGCGCCGGGCCGCGCCTCGAGAGCATGGACAACACCGCAACTCGGTCGGTAGATAGACCACGCACTCCCATCCACAGCGGCCTCACCGCGATCGGATGGGAGTGCGTGGTGCCGACGGCTCAGCTCTTGCCGTCGGTGTGTCTCGGCAGGAACTTAGTGGTTATGACCGCTGTGGTCTCCCGGAATGACTTGGTGCAGCTGGGGAAACAGCACGTCGCATCCCGACAGTGTCGAAGCTGCGAACACGGCGGCCGCCACCGCGGCAACTGCTCGGGCGGTCAGCGCGACTCTGTTGGTTTTGGTGCCCATCGATCAATCGTTCCTTTCAGTGGAGGTGGAAGATAGGTGGAGCGAGTCGGGAGCTTATTGAAAATGATTTTCAATGTCAAAAACGATGGAGCTCACCAGGCTCGATCGAGGCGAAACGGGATCGAGGTCTTCGAGATCTCCATTGAGGAACCACGAGACCCAAGTGCGGGCGGCTTTATCCCTCGCTGCGGTCTAGCAGGCTCGACGACCCGAGCACCCGCTCCACTTGGACCTCGATGACTACTCGGCGCGGGTTGGGACGCGGGTTTCGGTAGCGCTGGGCGTAGCGCAACTCGGCGTCGCGAACGGCGTCAATCTCGCTGTTCACCACGGCTTTTCCCTCCAGCGACAGCCACCGGGCACCGTCGACCTGGCTAAGCACCGCCAGGCCCCCGCGGTCGGCATTGACTGCCTTCTGCGACCCGCCGGTGGTGATGACCCGAGCAATGTGTGTCTTGGGATCGAAGGTGAAACCCACGGCCACCACATGCGGCGAATTGTCAGCACGCAAGGTGGTCAGCATCGCCAGGTGGCGCTCGGAGAGAAACGCCAACGCATCGTCGGTGAGCCGCGTAGTGGTGTTCGGCATCACGGTTCACGCTAGCGCAGGTGATAATCGCAGCCGTGGACGACACGGGTGCGGGTCCGCTGGTAATTTTCGGCGGGCGCAGCGAAATCGGCATCGAACTCGCGCGGCGATTGGCCCCGGGGGCGGCGGTGGTGCTGGCCGCACGCAAAGCCGATCAGCTCCACGATCAGGTGGCAGCACTGCACGCCGCCGGCGCGACCGAGGTGCACACCAAGGAGTTCGACGCCGACGATGTGGCTTCCCACGGCCCGCTCGTCGCCGCGATCATCGCCGAGCACGGCACGGTCGGTACTGCGGTGCTCGCGTTCGGGATCCTCGGTGATCAGGCTCGCGCCGAAACGGACGCCGAGCATGCGGTGGCGATCGTCCACACCGACTACGTCGCCCAAGTCAGCCTGCTCACGCATTTGGCAGCGGCGATGCGCACGGCTGGCCGAGGAGCTCTGGTGGTGTTCTCCTCAGTGGCCGGGGTGCGAGTACGCCGCGCGAATTACGTCTACGGCTCGGCCAAAGCCGGCCTGGACGGCTTCGCCAGCGGATTGGCCGATGCGTTGCATGGCACCGGGGTCCGGTTGCTGATCGCGCGCCCGGGATTCGTCATCGGACGCATGACCGAGGGCATGAAGCCTGCGCCGCTGTCGAGCACCCCGGAGCAGGTGGCCGCGGCGACCGCGCGGGCGTTGGCCAAGGGACGCCGCACCGTCTGGATCCCGTGGGCACTGCGGCCCATGTTCTTCGCGATGCGGCTACTGCCGCAGTTCCTCTGGCGCCGGATGCCCCGATGATCCGCGCCATCGACGACGCAGAGCGAAGCGATGAGGAGGATCGGCGCTCATGATCATCATTGTCGGTATCGGCGCTGACGGCATGGCGGGCCTTGCCGAACGATCCAGATCCGAATTACACAGGGCCACCGTGATTCACGGGTCACGCCGACAACTCGACCTATTGGATGACACGGTCACCGCCGCACGTCACGAGTGGCCGTCACCGATGCTGCCCGCCGTCGGGGGCCTGTCGCCGGACGGCGCCGACGTCCATGTGGTGGCCAGTGGTGACCCGCTGTTGCATGGCATCGGCGGCACCCTGATCCGGCTTTTCGGCGCTGACAAAGTGACCGTATTGCCACACGTGTCAGCGGTGACGCTAGCGTGTGCCCGGATGGGCTGGAATGTCCACGACACCGAGGTGATCAGCTTGGTCACCGCGGCGACGAGCACCGCGGTGCGCCGGGGTGGCCAGGCGATTGTGCTCGCCAGCGATGGGTCCACGCCGAAGGCGCTGGCGGTGGTGCTCAACGCCCACGGTCGCGGCGACTCCGAACTCGCCGTGCTCGAACAACTCGGCGGCCCTGCCGAATGCCGCCGCAACGGCACCGCGCAGGACTGGGCCACCAACACCCACTCCGACATTAGCGACATTGACGATCTCAACGTGATCGCCGTGCGGTATCTGCCCGACGAGCGGACGTCATCTGTCCCCGACTCAGCGTTTGTGTCCGACGGGCAGATGACCAAACACGCCATCCGGGCAGTGACCCTGGCGGCTCTGGCGCCGCGGCCAGGGCAGCGATTGTGGGACGTCGGCTCAGGCTCGGGCAGCATTGCCGTCGAGTGGTGCCGCAGTTGGCGCGGCTGCACGGCGGTGGCGTTCGAACGTGACGAGCGGCGCCGCCTCAACGTAGGATTCAATGCCGCGGCGTTCGGCGTCAGTATCGATGTGCGCGGCGACGCACCCGAAGCGTTCGATGGAGCGCCGTGCCCCGAGGCGATCTTCGTCGGCGGCGGTCTCACCCAACCCGGTGTCCTCGAGGCCTGTTTCGAAAACCTGCTTACCGGCGGACGGGTGGTCGCAAACGCGGTCACCGTGGAAACTGAAGCCGCATTGGCACAAGCATATTCACGGTTCGGGGGAGAACTGCACCGGTTCTGCCACTATCATGGCGAACCGTTGGGCAGCTTCACCGGCTGGCGCCCACAGATGCCAGTCACCCAGTGGACGGCGACCAAGCCGTGACGGTCTATTTCATCGGTGCCGGCCCGGGCGCGGCCGACCTGATTACTGTTCGGGGCCAACGGTTGCTCAATCGCTGCCAGGTATGCCTGTATGCGGGTTCGATCATGCCTGACGACCTGCTGGCGCACTGTCCGCCCGACGCCACGATCATCGACACCGGCCCGCTGACGCTCGATGCGATCATCAACAAACTCGCCGGGGCGCACGCGGCGGGGCTCGATGTCGCCCGGCTGCACTCGGGTGATCCGTCGCTGTACAGTGCGCTCGCCGAACAGTGCCGCCGGCTTGACGGGCTGGGCATCGACTACGAAATCGTGCCGGGCGTGCCGGCTTTCGCCGCGGCCGCTGCCGCGCTGGGGCGCGAGCTCACCGTGCCGGGGGTGGCGCAGACGGTCACGCTCACCCGGGTTTCGACGCTATCGACCCCCATGCCGCCCGGCGAGGACTTGACTACTCTTGCCCAGGCCGGAGCCACCGTAGTCCTGCATCTCGCCGCAGCGCAGATCGATGCGATCGTTCCGGAGCTGCTGGCGGGTGGGTATCGACCCGAAACTCCCGCAGCGGTAGTAGCTTTCGCGAGCTGGCCAGAGCAGACGGTGCTGCGCGGCACCCTGGCTGACATCGGAGCGCAGATGCACGACGCCAACATCACCAAGACTGCCGTCATCGTTGTCGGTGATGTGCTGGCCGCCACGGGGTTCACCGACAGCTATTTGTATTCGGTGGCGCGACGCACCAGGGGCGCGCATTGACCAGGGTGCTGCTGCTTGGAGGCACCGCGGAGGCGCGCGCCTTGGCCAAGTTGCTGCACCCGGGTGTCCCCATTGTCAGCTCGCTGGCCGGCCGGGTACCGGACCCGGCCCTTCCGCTCGGCCCGGTGCGCATCGGCGGGTTCGGCGGCGTCGAGGGGCTGCGCCGCTGGCTGCATGATGAGCGGATTGGCGCCGTCATCGACGCCACGCATCCGTTCGCGGCAACGATCACCGCGCACGCCGCGCAGGTGTGCGCCGACTTGGGCATACCCCATCTGGTGCTGTCGCGCCCTGCGTGGGACCCCGGTGCCGCCATTGTCGCGACCTCGGATATCGAGGCGGCAGAAATCGTTCAACAACAAGGGTTTTCGCGGGTATTCCTCACCACCGGCCGAAGCGCGACGGCAGCGTTTGTCGACAGCAACGCGTGGTTCTTGATCCGCGCCGTCACCGCACCCGATGAACCCACATTGCCGCGTCGTCACCAGCTGGTGTTGTCCCGTGGGCCGTACCGCGTCGAGGATGAACTCGCGCTGCTGCGAGAGCACCGCATCGACGCGCTTGTCACCAAGAACAGCGGCGGCGACATGACCCGCGCGAAGCTCGATGCCGCAGCAGCGCTTGATATTTCGGTGGTGATGGTGTCGCGCCCGCAATTGCCGCATGGGGTGCGCGCCGTGCCCTCCGTAGCGGATGCCGCCGACTGGGTCGCCTGCCTGGGACCCCGGTGACTTCGCTACCCGGTCAGGTCATCGCGCTCGCCGTCGGCGAGCAACGCGTCGCGCGCGCGGGCGACCCGGGAACGGATAGTGCCCACCGGGCACCCACACACCGCCGCGGCATCGGCATAAGACAATCCGAGTAGCTGCGTCAGCAGCAGAGCCTCCCGCTGCTCGGTGGTGAGATCGGCGATCATCGTGGTCACTTCCACGAGGTCTTCGAATCCGCGAGTGTGGCGGTCGCCGTCGTGCATGTGCTCGGGATCGGCCCCGTGGGCGGTCCGGGGCCGCGACTGGGCGCGGCGAATGTGATCGGCGACGACATGGCGCGCGATGGCCAGCAGCCAAGTTCGAGCACTGGAGCGTCCACAGAACCGCTGGATGGCACCGATCGCTCGGAGGAAGGTCTCTTGGGTGAGATCGTCGGCGCTGCTGACGTCCGACAAATAGGCGACAAATCGCCACACGTCCTGTTGGGTGGCTTTGATAAAAGCCTCGAGTGCTCGCGTGTTCCCCTTGGCGGCCGACAAGGCGAGTTCAGTTACGGACTCGTCGTCGTTGGACGCGGTCATGGGCATAGACCTTAGCCCCGGAAGGTCAGCGGGTATACGACCGGCCGTCGTAGCCGCAGGTATAACGCCGGCCGCCGACCGGTTGATCGGCCGTAAGTGCCCGCGACGGCGGCCGCTGGGAACCGGCGCGGGAAGCAACGCCTCGCCGAAGCCCGCCGGGGCATCGCCGGGCCACGACCGCCCTTCCCCGGTCCTTTCCCGCGCAACCAAGAGCGCGAAAACCGCGCCGACCAGCAGTGGCAGGTGACTGGCGATGCGGGCCGTGGTCACGTCGCCGCCAAAGGCGTCCACCACCACGTAGCTCGCCAGCGCCACCGAGTAGACACCGACGATCGCCGCCACGCCCACCGCCATGACGGTCCAGATTCCGGCGACGATCATGGCCAAACCCAACGCAAGCAGCCAGGCGGTGGATTCGTGCATCAAATGCTCACCGGACATGGCTCCGTGCCCGGCGGAAGACACCATGCCGAAGTCGACACCGCCGATCTGGGCGGCCGCGATCACGACCTGGAAGACACCCACGCCGATGAGTCCCGCTCGCCGGTAGCGCGAGCCCACCGCACGCAGCCACCGGCGATGGTGCGAAGCTGCGTCCAAGCCCGCCTTCGCCATGATCCGGTCGGTCAGATCCGGGCCGCGGCCAGCCTCGAAGGTGGTCAACTGGCGAGTCTGGGTGGCCGCGCCGATCAGCCAGGTGCGGCAACGGCGACACGAATCCAGGTGGGCGTCGACCTGCTGCGCCAGTATTTGCGGGCGCTCGCCGTCGAGTCGCGCCGACAAAGCTTCACGCGCCGTTTCACACCGCATCCCTGCATCGTTGCGCATCGCTCATCTGTGCGCAAAGGTGTGGTTCTCGGCTCGCGGAAGGCGGAACTCTGACACGCTTGGTGGTAGCCGTTCTTTGTCTGCTCCCGGCCCGCCGACGGCGGCATGTGATACTGCGGCATGCGCACTCCGGGGCTCAACGGATTCGGCCGGCGGGAGTTGCTGGCGGCCTCCCTGGTGGTTTCGTTGGCAGCGTGTACACGCCCGGCGAGAAGCGATGCCCCCGTGTCGACCACGGCTTTGGCGCGGCCGAAGCTAGCCGATCGCTTTGCCGATCTCGAACGCGAATTCGAGGCCAGACTCGGGGTCGACGTCGTGGCTGCCGACGCAACCGCCACAATCGCCTACCGCGCCGATGAGCGGTTCGCGTTCTGCTCCACATTCAAGGCGCCACTCGCCGCTGCGGTGTTGCACAAGAACTCGCTCGCTCAACTGGACACCGTGATCGCCTACACCACTGACGACATCCGGTCGGCCTCGCCGGTGACGCAACAACACGTCGAGACCGGAATGACCATCGGCCAGCTCTGCGACGCGGCGATCCGCTACAGCGACGGCACCGCCGCCAATCTCTTGCTCAACGAGCTTGCGGGAACAACGAGCGGGCCCGCCGCATTCACCGGCTACCTGCGCAGCCTGGGCGACACGGTGAGCCGGTTGGACCAAGAGGAGCCGGAGCTGAACCGGAATCCGCCCGGGGACCAGAGAGACACCACGACTCCGCGTGCGATCGCCCTCGTGTTCCGACAGCTGGTTCTCGGCGATGCGCTGGCCCCCGACAAACGTGCACTGCTGATCGATTGGCTGGCACGCAGCACCACCGGCGCCAAGCGGATCCGGGCGGGGTTTCCCGCCGATTGGAAGGTCGTCGACAAGACCGGCTCGGGTGACTACGGACGCGCCAACGATGTCGCCGTTGTCTGGTCGCCGAGTGGTGTGCCGCACGTCGTGGCAATCATGTCCGATCGCGCCGACGGCGGGTATGACGCAAAGTGGAGTGACGATCTTGTTGCGGCCGCAGCGACGTGCGTTGCCGGGGTGCTGTCTTAGGCGCGTGCAGGCCGTCAACGAGGTGTGGTCGGTGCGCGGACGCACCGAACGTTTTGCCGCTAGGTTTGCAAGCGATGGACATGCCGCCAGAGCGAGACGAGCGGAGCCCAGTGTGCGATCGGTCCGCCGGGCCGATCGATCCCGTCGCCACCGCACTGGTCGCCATCGACTGCCAGGGGCGGTTCGGTCCGTACCTCGTCGGCGGGAAACTGGAGAACGTCATCAGGCTCATTCATGCCGCGCACGCGGCCAAGATGCCCGTCGTTCTGACGCAGCACAGCGACGTTGACCCCGATAGCGTGCTGTCGCGCTTTTGGCGTGATGACATCGTCCACGGTTCCGACGACTGGCGGCTGCTGCCCCAGGTTCCGGTCGGGACGGACGATCTGCTGATTCAGGACAAACACACGTACGACGCGTTCATGCGCACGAGTCTCGAACGCCACCTACGTGAGCGCGGAATCACCACGCTCATTGTGACCGGAGCCATGACCAATCTGTGCTGCGAAACCACGTCGCGCAGTGCCTTTACCCGCGACTTCGACGTGATCTTCGTCGATGACGCCAACGGGACGCGCAACGACGCGATGCACCGAGCGTCGGTCGACAACCTGCGCTTTCTCGGATGTCGAATCATGACAACCGACGGCGTCGTGGCGGCGATGGCCGCATCGACTGGCTCCAGCAAGGAAGCGCGGTAGGCGAGGTGTCCTATCGTCCCCGTCCCGGCGCGCCGACGTGCCCCGGGTTGATCTTGACGCTGGGCAGGTTGATGTTCGGCACGGGGATGTCGGGGATGACGTCGGGAATCCCGTTGATTTTTGGTATGTCGACGTCGACGTCGACGTCGACGATGTCACGGGGGGCGTGCTGAAGAGGGGCGGAGCTGAGTTGGACATGTGGTGGACTCGCGATGAATCCGGCTAGCATCGCGGCTGCCGCGGCGGGAATGCCGGCGAGAATCGCGGTGAGGTAGATCCGCTTGAGTTGCATGGCGGTTGTCCTTTCGAAGGGCCGCGCTCGATCACAGACTGACGGATCTTGCGCGGCACGCATAGGTCTATTGGCAGCGACTCTTGAACTCGTTCAAGGGGCGGCGAATGTTCTCCAGGTCGGCCTTGATCGCCGGGTTGGCGCTGAGGTAGCTCTGCGCGTTGTTGCGCATCTCATCGCGGTTCTGGCCCCTGAGGCCCGTGAAGAAGTTGTTGACATCGGGGTGGCTGAAAAGGTAGTCGGACGTCGCATTCGAAACACCGGATGAAACACGGGCCAGGTCGGCGGCGGTGCAGTTGGGCGGATCGGCCGCCGCGATCGCACCGCTAGCGCATAGCATGGCGCCGCTGAAGACACAGGTCGCGATCACGCGACGCACAGCGGGGGCTGAGAACGACATGGCGGCCTCCTCGTTGAGGTGATTACCAGGTAAAAACCGATGCGGATCGGCGAGCACGAGCCTAGTGGAGTCGAGCAGCAATTTTCTAGGGTGTTAATTAACGCTGACCGTCAGATTGCCAGGCCGGCTGGCATCGGGGAACTGGTTTGGGTTGTGGGGATCGTGAGACCATCGCAGCGTGGCGCAAGCTGGCGTGCACCAGTTGACCACGCCGCGCGCGGCGGCGCTGTCCGGCGTGGTGTTCGCCGTGCTGTTCGGCGCAACCTTGCTTCTCATTCGAACGGGAATGCCCGGCGACGTGGCCGAGTTGGCGGATTGGTTGAGCGAAGAGCGCGGCGCCATCGTTACCGCGACGGTGCTGATGCCGTTCGCGGGGATCAGCTTCCTGTGGTTCGTCGGTGCCGTTCGCGACAGCTTCGGGCGCTACGAGGACCGCTTTTTCGCCACCGTGTTCTTGGGCAGCGGCGTGTTGTTCGTGGCCATGCTCTTCGTGGCGACGGCGGTGGCGGCTGCGCTCGTAGCCAGCAACGAGGGTGTGACGGACGCGTCCGCTCATGCCGAAGTCGCCAAACTCGGCAGAAATATCCTTGTGGTTGCGAGCCAGACCTACGGGGTCAGGATGGCGGCGGTGTTCATGATGTCGCTGGCGACGATGTGGCGGAAGACCGGGCTCATGCCGCGGTGGTTGGTCGCGGTGAGTTACCTTGTGGCCCTGGGGCTCTTGGCCGCCAGCGACGTCAGCATGTGGGTGGCTATGGCTTTTCCGGTCTGGGTGCTCGTGGTCAGCGGCCTGATCCTGTTTCGAGCGGGAATATTCAACTCGAACCGCGACTCGATCACCGCGTGAGCGGTATCGAGTGCCAACCGCACACGGTATGTGAATCCGTCACTGCACTCGTCGCGTAACGATCGACCCAGTATTGCCTGGGCGATTGCGTGAGTTCACTGTCCGAACATGAGTTGGCACACAAACCAAAATACTATAGGGGGTATGGTATAGACTGACGGCCAGCCGCACCCATGACGCGGCCAAAGAGCGGAGGGAGACTCCGATTTTCGCCTTGCTCAAGCGGACGTGGGTGCCGCTCGTTGTGGTGGTAGCGGTTGCCATGGGCGCCCTGGCGGTCAACCGGCTCCGTGGTGTATTCGGATCCGACGAAATCTTTTCGTCGACAGGCACCGCGGCGGAGACAATCGTGCCGTTCAATCCCAAGACGGTGACCTACGAGGTCTTCGGGCCTGCCGCCACCACGGGCAGCGTCAGCTATTTGACCAGGACGGCCGAACCCGCGCAGGCGGACTTCACCAGCCTGCCGTGGACGTTCACGATGACGACCACGATCCCGTCCGTGATCGCCAATGTCGTGGCCCAGGGTGATAGCGGCCGCATTGGCTGTCGCATCGTCGTGAACGGGGATGTCAAGGACGAGCACATCGCCGTCGCACACCACGCCCAGACCTTCTGCCTGGTGAAGGCCGCATGAGCGACAACTACGTCGAAGGGGATATCCGTCCGCTCTACGCACGGATGGTCCGGGCGTTCGCCGTGCCGATCATCCTGGGATGGCTCGTCTTGACGATCGCGGTGAACGTTCTCGTACCGCAAATCGAGTTTGTCGCACGGGCGAACGCGGTCACGATGTCGCCGCAAGATGCGCCAGCCATGATCGCCGCTAAACGCATCGGCAAGACGTTTCGCGAGTCCGATTCCGACAGCATCGTGATGGTTGTCCTGGAAAGCGAAGAGAAGCTCGGCCACGAAGCGCACCGTTACTACGACGGCTTGGTGACAAGGCTGGCGGCCGACCCCACCCATGTGCAGCACGTTCACAACTTGTGGGCAGACCGAATCACCGCCGCTGGCGTTCAAAGCTCGGACGGCAAGGCCGCCTACGTCCAACTCAACGTAGCGGGCAACCAGGGCAGCACCTTGGGGAACGAGTCCGTCGATGCAGTGCGCACGATCGTGGACCGTTCGCCGCCGCCTGACGGGCTCGAGGTCTACGTCACCGGCCCCGCCGCGCTCACCACAGACATGAACGAGGCCGCGGACAAGAGCATGTTCACGATGATGGGAGTGACCGGCGTGGTCATCATGACCATGCTCGCCATCGTCTATCGTTCGGTTGCCACCGTCCTACTGGTTCTCGCGATGGTCGGGTTCGAAATGGGTACGGCCAGGGGGATTGTCGCCATTCTCGGGCACCACCATCTGCTGGGATTCTCGACGTTCGTTGTCGCCATGTTGTCGTCGCTGGCCATTGCAGCGGGAACCGACTACGCGATCTTCCTCATCGGCCGCTATCAGGAAGCCCGTCAGGCCGGTCAAGACCCGGAAACGGCCTACTACACCATGTTTCGCGGCACCTATCACGTTATCTTGGGCTCGGGGCTCACGATCGCCGGTGCGGTGCTGTGCCTCCACCTGGCGCGGCTGTCCTATTTCAAGGCGCTGGGCATTCCATCCGCAGTCGGACTGCTGGTCGTCGTCGCCGGTGCGTTGACCGCAGCGCCGGCCATCGTCGCCGTGGCGAGCCGGTTCGGGCTGCTCGATCCCAAACGGACCATCAAGGTCCGCGGATGGCGGCGGATCGGCACCGCGACCGTCCGCTGGCCCGGGCCGGTTTTCGTGGCGTCGCTGATGATCGTCCTCGTCGGCATACTGGTCGTGCCGGGCATGAAGATCAGCTACAACGACCGGTTCTATATACCGCAGAAGCTGCCGTCGAACGTCGGATACACCGCGGCGGAACGCCATTTCAGTGCCGCCAGATTGAATCCCGACATCCTCATGATCGAGGGTGACCATGATATGCGCAATCCCGCGGACATGATCTTGCTGGACAGAATCGCCAAAGACGTTTTCCGCACACCCGGAATCGAGCGTGTGCAAAGCATCACCAGGCCGTTGGGAAGCCCGATCGAACACACGTCGATCCCGTTTCAGGTCAGCATGTCCGCGGTCACCGTACAAGAGAACCTGCAATTTGTGGATGACCGTATGGCCGATCTGCTGACAATGAGCGACGATCTCGGTGCCCTGATCGCGTCCATGCAACGTATGCAGGGTGTGCTCAACCGCATGAGCAATACCACCCATCGGATGGTCAGCGACATGGACGACATCAAGGCCACGTTGGATGAGATGCGGGATCATCTCGCTGATTTCGATGATTTCGCACGTCCGGTCCGCGGATACTTGTACTGGGAGCAGCACTGTTTCAACATCCCCGTCTGCTGGGCGGCGAAATCGGTCTTCGAGGCGATCGACGGCGTTGACAAATTCAGCGAAAACATGGACACGCTGCTCGGCGACATGAATAGCTTTGATGCGCTCTTGCCCCAAATGCTGGTGGAATTTCCGCCGATCATCGCGGTCTCGAAGTCCATGCAACAGACGCTGCTCAGGCTGCACAGTAGCTTCTCGGGGATGGTCACCCAGATGTCTCGGATGACCGACACGGCCAGCGCCATGGGCCAGGCGTTTGACTCCTCGAAGGCCGACGACTACTTCTATCTGCCACCGGAGGCGTTCGACAATCCAGACTTCCAACGGGGTTTGAAGCTCTTCCTGTCGCCCGACGGTAAAGCCGCGCGCTTCATCATCACCCACGACGCGGATCCGGCAACCCCGAAGGGAATCTCGGCCGTCAAGCCGGCGCTGCAGGCCGCGCGCGCTGCCGTCAAGGGCACACCACTGTCGGATGCCGCGTTCTATCTCACCGGAACGGCTGCGGTGTACAACGACATCCAAACCGGTTCGAAATACGACATCATGATCGTCGGAATCGCCGCCCTGACACTGATATTCGCCGTCATGGTGATCATAACCCGGGCGCTGGTCGCGTCCCTGGTGATCGTCGGCACGGTGCTGTTGTCGTTGGGCGCGGCATTCGGGCTGTCAGTGCTGGTCTGGCAGCATCTGCTGGGCCTGGAGCTGAATTGGATCGCGCCGGTGTTCGGCGTGATCATCCTGTTGGCGGTGGGATCCGACTACAACCTATTGCTGGTCTCGCGGTTCCAGGAGGAGATCGGCGCGGGACTCAAGACCGGCATCATCCGGTCCATGGGCGAAACGGGCGGTGTCGTGACCGCGGCGGGTCTGGTTTTTGCCTTCACGATGTTATCCATGGTGGCCAGCGACCTGCGCTCGATCGGCCAGGCCGGCAGCACGATTGGCATCGGATTGCTCTTTGACACGCTGATCGTGCGCTCGCTGATGACGCCATCGATCGCCGCGTTGCTGGGGCGCTGGTTCTGGTGGCCGCAACGAGTGCGCCCGCGCCCAGCCAGCCACATGCTGCGGCCTTTTGGGCCGCGTCGGCTGGTTCGGTCTCTCCTCCTCGGTGAGGAATCAGATGTGGCGACGAAACAGCCCGCTGGTTAGGGTTGCTGTTCCGGCGCTAGCCGGTCACCGAAGGAGCCACCGCAGAAGTGAAGGACGAGCCGCGAGCCGACCTCGGCGCCGACCCACGCGCCGACGGGGTCTCTACTCAGTATCAGCGCTGGAAGTACCCGCCCCCGATCGAGGATCTCAAGGCATGGACCACCGCGAACTGGGAGTGGTTCGACCCGTTGTACTCCCACCGGATCCTCTGGCCCGACCGGGAATACCAGCCCGATCTGGACATTCTGATCGCGGGCTGCGGCACCAACCAGGCGGCAATTTTCGCCTTCACGAACCGTGCGGCGAGAATAGTGGCGATCGATATCAGTCAGCCTTCCCTGCAGCACCACCAGTACTTGAAGGACAAGTACGATCTGGCCAACCTCGAGCTGCATCTGCTACCGATCGAAGAGGTGGCGACGCTAGGACTCGCCTTTGACCTCGTTGTCTCCACCGGCGTGATACATCACATGGCCGATCCGCTGGCCGGCATGAAAGCGCTGGGCAGCTGTCTGCGGCCTGACGGCGTCATCGCGACGATGCTCTACGCCAGGTACGGGCGCATCGGCGTCGAACTCGTGGAATCGGTCTTTCGCGATCTCGGATTCGGACAGGACGATGCATCGATCAAGCTCGCCAAGGAAGCGATCTCGCTGCTGCCGGCGCACCACCCTGTGCGCAGCTATCTCACGAAAGCCCTTGACTTGCAGGACGATGCGGCCATGGTCGACACTTTCCTGCACGCCCGACAACGAAGCTACACCGTCGAGCAGTGTGTCGATCTGGTGACCGCCGCCGGACTGGCGTTTCAGGGCTGGTTTCACAAGACACCCTATTACCCGCACGACTTCTTCGTTCCGCATAGCGAGTTCTATGCAATGTTGAACGCGTTGCCCGAGATGACGATCTGGTCCGTGATGGAACGTCTGGAGACATTGAACGGCGCCCATCTCTTCATGGCGTGCCATCCCGACCGGCCCAAGGATTGCTACACCATCGATTTCACAACGGCTGACGCGCTCGACTACGTTCCGGTGATGCGGACTCGGTGCGGTGTCGCCGACACGGATATTTACTGGCCGGGTTTTCGCATGGCACCCAGCCCCGTCCAGTTGGCCTTTCTGCAGAACGTCGATGGCCGGCGCACCATCCGCGAGATCGCCGAGCGGGTGGCCCACGGAGCCGAGTCGCCTTCCGTCGGCCCGGCGGACCTGGAGGAGTTCGGCCGCCAGCTGTTTCGCTCGCTGTGGCGCCTTGATTTCGTGGCGGTCGCCAAGGACGCGGGCGCGGCCAGCTAGGGGCCGGCCGGCAGCGCATCAATCTCCACCAGCTACCAAACGACCAACAGGTCGCAGCCCAACGGTTTCGCTGGCCCATCGACAGCGACGAAGGTCAGGTGCGAGATGCGGACAGAAAATTTCTCACGCTGAGACGCAAACGGGACCAATTCTCATCGATGGCGCAGGTCAGAATCTCAGTGTGAGACGACCGCCGGCGGGGTCGCCGGGTGGCCGGTATCAACCTGCTAATACGCCGTTGACCTGCAGATTTCCGTCGTTCAGGCTGAGGATGTTCGTGCGGGGTGGTCAGTTACCGGGGCTTATGAGTGAGGTGGGTTTTGATGAGCTTCGCGGTACTGCCACCCGAGATCAACTCGATGAGGATCTTTTCTGGTGCGGGCACGGGACCGATGTTGTCGGCGGCGCTGGCTTGGGATGGGTTAGCTGTCGAGTTGGCTTTGGCGGCGAGTTCCTTTAGCTCTGTGACTTCCGGTTTGGCGGGGGAGGCGTGGCGGGGTCCGGCCGCGGCGGCGATGGCGGCGGCGGCAGCGCCGTATGCGGGATGGTTGGGTGCGGCGGCGGCCCAGGCCGAGCAAACGGCCCTGCAGGCCCGCACGATTACGGCTGCGTTTGAGGCGGTGCGGGCTGCGGCGGTGAATCCGGCGGTCGTTGTGGCCAACCGTGCTCAGTTGGTGTCGTTGGTGATGTCGAATCTTCTTGGGCAAAACGCCCCGGCGATCGCGGCCGCCGAGGGCGCCTATGAGCAGATGTGGGCACAGGATGTGGCTGCGATGTCTGGCTATCGTGCCGCGGCTTCGTCCGTTCTGTCGGCATTGCCGCAGGTTAGTCAGCCTCTGAAGAACCTGGCAGGTCTGCCCACCCAGTTAGCCAGCGCGATTGCCAGCGCGCCGGCGGCCAGCCAGGCCATGAGTAGCGCGACCACGGCCAGCCCCGTCGCGGCCCCGACGGCGCTCGCCGAGGCAGCGGCCCCGATGAGGACGGTCGCTTTTAACCTGGGTTTGGCCAACCTCGGCCTCGCCAACGTGGGTAGCGGCAACGTGGGTTTCCTCAACTTCGGCAGCGGAAACCTTGGCAGCAACAATGTCGGTTCTGGAAACTTTGGCGGCAACAATGTCGGATTCGGCAACTTAGGCAGCCTCAACATCGGTCCGGCAAACCTGGGTAATTCAAACCTGGGATTTGCGAACATCGGCAGCGGGAACATCGGCTTTGCGAACACCGGAAACAACAATATTGGTATTGGGTTGACCGGTAGCAACCAGGTTGGTATTGGTGGCCTGAACTCGGGCACCAACAATATCGGGTTGTTTAACTCGGGCAACGGAAATATCGGTTTCTTTAACTCGGGCCACGGAAACTTTGGCATCGGGAACTCGGGCAGCTACAACACAGGTTGGTGGAACACCGGAGACGCGAACACCGGCTTCTTCAACGCGGGTTCTTTCAACACGGGCAGCTTTGACGTGGGCGATGCAAACACGGGGAGCGGGAACACGGGTAGCTACAACACGGGCGACGTGAACCCGGGCTCGTCTAACACGGGTAGCTTCAACACCGGTGACACCAACACCGGCTTTGTGAACTCGGGCAACATCAACACCGGCGCGTTCAACACGGGCAACATGAATAATGGATTCTTCTGGCGGGGCAATGGACAGGGTGGCCTTACGTTCGCAATCACCACACCCGATATAAGCCTGCCCCCAGTCGAGATACCTGGGATCGACGTTCCCGCCTTCGACTTGCCCGCGATAACGCTACCGTCGATATCTATTCCGGCGGTAACGACGCCGGCCGATATCGTGGTAGGCGGGTTTGGCTTGCCCGACATAGCTGTACCTTCGATATCGACTCCCGAAGTCGACATACCGCCGATTGTTGTAGAGGGTTTCGGGTTGCCCGGAATAACGATTCCCGGGATGGAAACTCCGAATGTCGACATACCGTCGATAGTTGTTGACGGGTTTTCCTTGCCGGAAATAACTACTCCGAGCATATCAATTCCGCCGGTAACGACATCGGGCGGAGTTGTGGGCGGGTTTTTATTCCCCGAAATCGTTACGCCTCAGATCTCGGTTCCGCAGACAGTCATAGCCACTGGCTCGGCATTTGTGGGAGGGTTTAACACGCCTGCGCTAGGCATACCCGAAATAACTACGCCCATTATTACGATCAACTCGATCACCGCACCTGTCGTAACGATAAACGGCTTCAATTTTCCCAACGTCGATTTTCCCACGATCGGTTTCCCGGGTAATGCGGGAAATCCTGTTCGTATAATTACAATAACCGACAATGCCGCTATTGGTGGTAGCATCAATTTGACGCCGTTTACCATTACCCCAACTACGCTAAGAGGCGGCGGAATAGGTGACCTAGTGTTTCCGGTCGTTGAAATCGGTGCCTTCGTGCTGCCCAACGTCACAATCCAATCGTTTGGCATTCCGCCCATTGTGGTCGGCGGTTTCCTTTTGCCGTCGATCGGCACCCCTGCATTTACCATCCCACCGCTTGTAATTTCTGGCGGTGGGGTGAACCCCTTCGCGTTGCCGGGAATCACATTCCCTGAGGTTGCCATCCCATCGGTTGGCATCCCCCCCATTGACGTGGGCGGGTTCGCGTTGCCGCAAATCAGCATCCCTTCGGTGACCACCGCTGCGTTTGGCATCCCCCCGATTGAGGTCGCCGGGTTCGCGTTGCCGCAGATCAGCATCCCTTCGGCGACCACCGATCCGTTTACCATTCCCGGCTTCGGTGTCGGTGAGCTGACCCTGCCGGAAATCAGCATCCCCGCGGTTACCACTCCTGCGCTCGCGATCCCCGGTGTCGGCCTCGGCGGATTCACCACACCCGGGCTGACCATCCCGAACGTCACTCTCCCCGGCACCGTCGTCGCGAAGTTCGTCGTTCCGCCGGCGCCGGGATTGTTCAACTCGAGCACCACACCGTCGTCGGGCTTTTTCAATACTGGTACTGGTGGCAACTCGGGATTTGGCAATAACGGCGCCGGCCTGTCGGGCCTGTTTACCGAGAGTCCCGCGGGGCTCGCGTTCGCTTCAGGCTACAACAATTTCGGTGCCGTCTCCTCGGGCTTCTCGAACTTCGGCACCGGCGTTTCGGGGCTGGGCAACTTGGGCATCCTCCCCTTGGCTGATAACAGCCTCGTTTCTGGGATTGGAAGCATTGGTCAACGGCTCGCGGGGTGGTTCCTCCAGGGCACGACGCCGTAGTCCGCAACACGGTAGCCCCGAAGGCGGGCGCGGCTAGCTAGGGATAGCGACGCGGGGTAAACACCTGATCGTGTGTGTCCGCCGAATACCACTGGGTCTGTGAGGATCCGATGATCAGCAGGCAGCGCATGTCAATGTCTGCGGGATTGAGATCGGCCAACCGCACCACGCGAACCTCCTCGTCCGGCCCCGCGACAGGGCCGGATACCGCGCGCCCGATCACGACCGGCGTCCCGGGGTCGCGGTGGGTCAGCAACAATTTGCGCATCGCGGCGACCTGCCACGTCCGTGACGCCGACGCCGGGTTATAGATCGCCAGAACCAGATCGGCGGCGGCCGCGGCGGCGAGGCGCGCAGCGATCACGTCCCACGGTTTGAGGCGGTCCGACAACGAGATCACCGCGTAGTCGTGGCCGAGTGGGGCGCCGACCCGGCTCGCGACGGCCTGGGCGGCCGTCATTGCCGGAATCACCCGGATGCGCACCCCAGGCCATTGTTTGGCTTCCTCGAGCACGGCCGTGGCCATGGCGAAGACTCCCGGATCGCCGGACGAGACCACCGCCACCGCGTGCCCCTGCTCGGCCAGCGCGCAGGCCAGCCGGGCTCGGGCGGGCTCGTCGGTGTTGTCGCTGGAATGGCGCCGCTGGCCGTCACGGTCCGGAACGCGGTCCAGGTAGCGGCCATAGCCGATGAGGTCGCTCGCGGCGGCCAGCTCGCGGCGACTCTGCGGCGTCATCCAGTCGGTGTCGCCGGGTCCCAGGCCTACCACGGCGACGCCGCCGACGGTCGATGGCCGGTCCAGCCGCCGGCCTCCCGGCAGCATGGCCAGCGAGAAGTACGGCACGCTGGTTTCGTCAACGTCTGCGGCGGGCAATACCCGCTGCTCGGGGGTGCTGGCCCGCTCCACGTAGAAGGCGTCGTCGAGTTGGCTTGACGCCGAAAGCGCTTCCCGGACATTGTGATACGAGCGCCCGAGTTTGAGCACGACGGCCGCGTCGGCATCGGTCAGCCGACGGGTCAGCTCGGCGACCGGCAGGGTTCCCGGAAGCACCGACAGCACCTCATCGCCGGCCACCAGCGGTGTGGCAACCGCGGCCGACGCGGCGCTCACCGACGTCACCCCGGGCACGATGACGGCGTTGAACCGTTTCGTCAGTCGGGTGTGCAAATGCATATAGGAGCTGTAGAAGAGCGGGTCTCCCTCGGCCAGCAAGGCCACATTGCGTCCAGCGTCGAGATGCGCGGCGATCCGTCGCGTGGCGTCGGTGTAGAAGTCTTCGAGGGCGCCGGCGTAGCCGCCGGGATGATCGGTCACTTCGGTGGTCACCGGGTAGATCAGGTGCTCCTCGATCTGACCGGGCCGCAGATACCCTTCAGCGATACCGCGGGCGATGCTGCGGCCATGGCGGGCACTGTGGTACGCGACCACATCGGCCTCGCCGATCACCCGAGCGGCCTTGACCGTCACCAATTCCGGGTCACCGGGTCCCAGCCCGACTCCCCATAGCGTGCCTCGGGCCGTCATTCGATGTCGGTCGCGATCGCGTTGACGGCAGCGGCGGACATGGCGCTGCCGCCGCGCCGGCCACGTACCACGAGGTAGGACATTCCGCGCGGGCGCTGGATGAGTTCTTCCTTGGACTGCGCCGAGCCGACGAAACCAACGGGCCCACCGAGGACCGCGGCCGGCGCCGATATCCCCTCGTCGATCAATTCGAGCAGCCGGAACAGCGCTGTGGGAGCGTTGCCGATGGCCACCACCGCACCGGCCAGCCGCTCGGCCCAGAGCTCCATACCGGCCGCCGAGCGAGTAGTTCCCCGGCGGGCAGCCAATTTGGCCGCACGCGGGTCGGCAACCAGCGATACCACCTGGTTGTCGGCGGGCAGCCGCGCCGTGGTGATCCCGGCCGCCACCATCGACGAATCGCACAGCACCGGGGAACCCTTGTCGAGGGCATCCCGAGCCCGCACAACGACATCGTCGGAGTAGGCCACGTGCTCGGCAACATCAATCTGCCCGCAGGTGTGGATCAGCCGCACCACGACCCGCTCGACGTCATCGGGGAACCGCGACAGGTTCGCTTCCGCGCGGATCACCGCGAATGACTGCCGGTAGATCTCGGCCGCGTCGCGGATGTAGTCGAGCACTCGCTCACCCTAAGACGTCTGGCCTAGAAGTTCATCGAGTGTGCTCACGTGGCTTCCAGTGTGTGTAGGTGGCAGAGCCTTTCGGCGTGTCGCCGCCCTGGATACCCGCCCGACGAGATCTCTTGTGTTTCAGAGCGGCCGGTATCCATCGCCGGTGGCTACCAGCACCTCGCCGGCGGGCGGGCGCCCGCATGCGCGTTCGCAACCGACGAAGTGCCGGTGCACCGCCTCGCCGGCATCGAGCGACTGCGCCGCGTCCGCGCGCACATCGGCGGCCGAGTACTTACAGCCCGGGCTACCGGTACAGGCGCTCACCCGCAGCCAGGGAGAATTCTCATCGAAGACCAAACCGAGCGGCGCCAGCACCCGCAATGCGGCGTCAGCGACTGGCTCTTCGAGATCGCATACCAAAACCGATCGCCACGGCGTGACCACCATCGGGGCGTCGATTGCGGCGATATACTCCGCGACGCGGGCGGGCAGCACCCCCAGCGGCACCGCGGCGCCCAGCGCAATTCGGCCGTCGTCCTGGGGTATCCAGCCGACCGGCGGAGTGATGACGGGGGCACACTGCGCACCCAGTTCCCTGCCGGGCACCAGGACGGTGGGATCGGCCAATTCCTTGATGCGCCAGGCCGTTCCGCGAATCTCGATAAACCTGCAGGCCAGGTCGATGAGCGTCGTCACCACCTCGTGCACGGCCAGCCGGATGCCGGTGTCGCTGCCGGCCATCACCAACGCAATTTCTTCGCCTAGCGCCTGGACACCGACGTCGGCGCCCAGGCCGGCGACGTCAGCGCGGCCGTCATCGAGACTGAACCAGAATCGCCCGCCCAACTCTGCGAGCTGGGGTGCACCGCAGATTGCCGCGTCCAGCTCGCCCACCCATGGCCGTACGTCCATGTTCCCGCCGACACGGCCCGACAGCGGCGACGCGACGATGTTGCGGACTCGCTCATGCGACGCCGACGGCACCAGCCCGGCATCGATGAGCCGGGGGGCAATCGCCTCGGCAACCGCGCGCACGTCGGAAATCCCACGCAGTTGGACGTTGCCGCGCGAGGTCAGCTCCAGCGTTCCCGAGCCGAAGCCGCTCGAGACACCCGACAGCGTCGCGAGTTGCGCGGCGGTGATCATCCCGCCCGGCAACCGAACCCGGACCAGCGCGCCATCGGCGGCATGGTGAACCTGCAGCGCGCCCGGGCAAGCGTCGGTGTCGCGGGTCCGTTCCACCTGTCCACCGTACGGGAGCCACGCGGACGGGCGGTCCTGCCTGCGAATCCGCCGACTGCCCAGCCCAATCGGCGTAGCGAACCGACTATGCGCTGTGCCGAAGGTCGCCGACTTCGACGTTCGCACGGGCTGACAATGGATCCGCGTGCCCCGGCCGCAGATGACGAGCAAGCCCCGCTGCGGTAGGAATGGTGAGTGTCCGAGCCGACCATCCTGCTGTTGTCGACATCCGATACCGACCTGATCACTGCCCGATCCAGCGGCAAAAACTTTCGGTGGGCCAATCCGGCGCGGCTGGCGGAGCCCGAAATCGACACCGAACTGGCGGATCTGCTGGCCGACTCATCGCTGGTGGTGGTGCGGATACTGGGTGGCTACCGAGCCTGGGAGAGCGGCATCGACGCGGTGATCGCCAGTGGCTTGCCGACGGTGCTGGTCAGCGGTGAGCAGGCGGCCGACGCCGAGTTGACCGGACTATCCACCGTTGCAGCCGGCGTCGCCGTCCAAACGCACATTTACCTGGCACACGGCGGAGTCGACAACGTGCGTCAGTTACACGCCTTCCTGTGTGACACCGTGCTGATGACCGGCTACGGGTTCACTCCACCGGTCATTACCCCGACGTGGGGGCTGCTGGAACGCCCGGATGCGGGTCGGACCGGCCCAACGATTGCGGTGCTCTACTACCGTGCGCAGCACCTTGCGGGCAATACCGGCTACGTGGAGGCGTTGTGCCGCGCGATCGACGATGCCGGTGGGCAGGCGCTGCCGGTCTACTGCGCATCGCTGCGCACCGCCGAACCGGAGCTGCTGGACCGGCTTGGGGACGCCGACGCGATGGTGGTCACCGTGTTGGCCGCGGGCGGGGCCAAGCCAGCCGACGCGGCGGCCGGTGGTCATGACGACAGCTGGAATGTCGAACACCTTGCGGCCCTGGACATCCCGATCTTGCAGGGATTGTGTTTGACCAGTCCTCGGGAGCAGTGGTGCGCCAACGACGACGGCCTGTCGCCACTGGATGTGGCTACACAGGTCGCCGTGCCGGAATTCGACGGCCGCATCATCACCGTTCCGTTCTCGTTCAAGGAGATTGACGACGACGGGCTGATCTCGTATGCCGCCGACCCCGAGCGCTGCGCGCGCGTCGCCGGTCTGGCGGTCCGGCACGCGCAACTGCGGCACATCGCGCCCGCCGAGAAGCGGGTCGCCCTGGTGTTCTCCGCATATCCGACCAAGCACGCCCGCATCGGTAACGCCGTCGGCTTGGATACGCCGGCCAGCGCGGTCGTCTTGCTGCGGGCCATGTGTGAGCGCGGTTATCAGGTGGGCGATGTGCCCGGCGTCGAGGCGGGTGACGGCGACGCTCTCATTCACGCGTTGATCGAACGCGGCGGCCAGGACCCCGACTGGCTCACCGACGGACAACTCGCTGGCAACCCGATCCGGGTGTCCGCCAAGGACTATCGGGACTGGTTTGCCACCTTGCCCGCCGAACTGGCCGACGCCGTCACCGCGCATTGGGGGCCGCCTCCGGGTGAGCTGTTCGTGGATCGCAGCAACGACCCCGACGGCGAAATCGTCATCGCCGCAATGCGAGCAGGCAACCTGGTCCTGATGGTGCAGCCGCCGCGCGGTTTCGGGGACAACCCCGTCGCCATCTACCATGACCCCGACCTGCCGCCCAGCCACCACTATCTGGCCGCTTACCGGTGGCTGGATAGCGACTTTCCCGGGGGCTTCGGAGCCCACGCGGTCGTGCACCTGGGCAAACACGGCAACCTCGAGTGGTTACCGGGAAAGACGCTCGGGATGTCGGCGACCTGCGCCCCCGATGCCGCACTGGGCGACCTGCCGTTGATCTACCCGTTCCTCGTCAACGACCCCGGCGAGGGGACTCAGGCTAAAAGGCGAGCGCACGCGGTGCTCGTCGACCACTTGATTCCTCCCATGGCCCGCGCCGAAACCTACGGTGATATCGCGCGCCTCGAGCAGTTGCTCGACGAGCACGCCTCGGTCGCTGCCCTGGATCCCGCAAAGCTCCCCGCCATCCGCCAGCAGATCTGGACGCTGATCCGCGCGGCCAAGATGGACCACGACCTGGGATGGACCGAACGCCCTGCTGACGACTCGTTCGACGACATGCTGCTGCACGTTGACGGGTGGCTGTGTGAGATCAAGGACGTCCAGATCCGCGACGGCCTGCACATTCTCGGACAAGAACCAACCGGGGAGCCCGAACTCGACCTGGTGCTGGCGATCTTGCGGGCCCGCCAGCTGTTCGGCGGCCAGCAGGCGATCCCGGGGCTGCGACAGGCGCTGGGCCTGGCGGAGGACGGCACCGACGAACGGTCATCGGTCGATGAGGCCGAGGCCGCGGCCCGCGAGCTCGTGGCCGCACTACAAGCCACCGGCTGGGACGCAGCCGCCGTCGACCAGCTCACCGACAACCCGGAAGTGGCTGCGGTCCTGCGATTCGCGGCCGCCGAAGTGGTACCCAGGATGGCCGGCACCCGTTCCGAGATCGACCAGGTGCTCAGGGCGCTGGACGGACGTTTCGTCCCGGCCGGACCGTCGGGATCGCCGCTGCGCGGCCTCGTCAACGTACTGCCCACCGGACGCAACTTCTACTCCGTCGACCCCAAGGCAGTGCCATCGCGGCTCGCCTGGGAAGCCGGTGTGGCACTGGCAGATTCATTGCTTGCGCGTTACCGCGACGACCATGGCCAATGGCCGCAATCGGTCGGCTTGTCGGTGTGGGGCACCTCGGCGATGCGCACCGCCGGCGACGACATCGCTGAAGTGCTTGCCCTGCTGGGCGTTCGGCCGATCTGGGACGACGCGTCGCGACGGGTCGTCGACGTGGCGCCGATTGCGCTGGCTGAGCTGGGACGCCCGCGCATTGACGTGACGGTGCGGATCTCCGGCTTTTTCCGGGACGCCTTCCCGCATGTCGTCTCCATGCTTGACGACGCCGTGCGTTTGGTCGCCGACCTCGACGAACCCGCAGACCACAACTACGTGCGCGCACACGCGCAGGCCGACCTGTCCCAGCACGGCGATCAACGACGCTCCACCACAAGA
Organism: Mycobacterium spongiae; assembly: GCF_018278905.1. Classification (NCBI taxonomy): domain Bacteria; kingdom Bacillati; phylum Actinomycetota; class Actinomycetes; order Mycobacteriales; family Mycobacteriaceae; genus Mycobacterium; species Mycobacterium spongiae. The sequence continues at coordinate 3,201,504 of NZ_CP046600.1, read as the reverse complement.
ATTTTCGGCTCCAAGCCGGGCACCTATGGGGCGGGATTGCTGCAACTGATCGATAGCCGCAACTGGCGCGACGACGCGGACTTGGCGCAGGTGTACACGGCATGGGGTGGGTTCGCCTACGGGCGTGATCTCGATGGCCGCGAGGCGATCGACGACATGAACCGCCAGTACCGGCGGATCGCAGTGGCTGCCAAGAACACTGACACCCGTGAACATGACATCGCCGATTCCGACGACTACTTCCAATATCACGGCGGCATGGTCGCCACTGTGCGCGCGTTGACCGGCCAAGCGCCGGCCGCCTATATCGGCGATAACACCAGACCCGACGCGATCCGCACCCGCACGCTGTCGGAGGAGACCACCCGGGTGTTTCGTGCTCGCGTCGTCAACCCGCGGTGGATGACGGCGATGCGCCGGCACGGCTACAAGGGCGCGTTCGAGATGGCGGCGACGGTCGACTACTTGTTCGGCTACGACGCGACGGCCGGGGTCATGGCTGACTGGATGTACGAACAACTGACCGAGCGCTATGTCCTGGATCGCGAGAACCGCAAATTCATGACGGAGTCCAACCCCTGGGCGCTGCACGGTATGGCCGAACGCCTCCTGGAGGCCGCCGGTCGCGGCATGTGGGCCCAGCCGCAACCCGCCACCCTCGACGGGCTGCGCCAGGTGCTGCTGGAAACCGAGGGCGATCTCGAGGGCTAGCGCCAGGTAGGTTGACACTCGTGACACCCACTTTCGCCGACCTCGCCAAGGCGCAATACATCTTGCTGACCACCTTCACCAAAGACGGCCGGCCCAAGCCGGTGCCCATCTGGGCCGCCTTGGATAGTGACGGCGGCGACCGGCTGCTCGTCATCACCGAGAAGAAGTCGTGGAAGGTTAAGCGGATCCGCAACACCCCCCGCGTCACGATGGCGATCTGCGACATGCGTGGTCGCCCGAAAAGCGAAGCCGTCGAGGGCACTGCGGCCATCCTCGACGACTCGGAAACGGGCGCCGTCTACGACGCGATCGCCCGGCGGTACGGCATTCTCGGCAAGGTCTTCAGGCTCTTTTCCAGGCTACGTGGCGGCCTGGAGAACAATATTGGCCTAGAGCTCAAGGTGGCCGGAAGCTAACCGCACGCTAACTAGGCCCCAAGTGCTGGCCGAAGAACGCGAAGACGCGGCGCCACGCGTCCTCGGTCGCAGCGTCGTTGTAGCCGAATCCCGTGATGCGAAGCAGCGGCTGGCCGGGAAGTTTGTTCGCGAAGCTGTGCCCGACGCCGGGGTAGGTCTTGATATCGGTGGTGATGTTCTTCGCCGCGGTCACTTCGCGCAATTGTTTGGGTGCGCCGATCCCCAGGGGATCACGGTTGCCGAAGCTCGCCACGATCGGACACGCCCCGTCCAGTGTCTTGCTGAGCTTGCGGGGGAGCGGGGTGCCATAGAACGGCGCGGAAGCACCGAAACCCTTCGGTGACATGACCAGGGCGAACCCGCCGCCCATACAGAAGCCCGCAATCCCCACCTGGCCAGAGCATTCGGGCATGGCCAGCAGGTGGTCCCGAGCGGCCATGATGTCGTCGAGGGCACGGCCCCGCTTGGTGAGCAGCTCGCGCATGACTCGCATGACGCAGCGGGCGCGGCCCCCGCGGGCGTACATATTTGGTGTCAGCGCCACGTACCCCGCCGCGGCGATGCGGGTGGATATCAACGTGTTGTCCTGGGCGTACCCCAGTGCGTCGTGCACCACCACGATGCCCGGCCATGGCCCTTCACCCTGGGGAACGCTGACCAGCGCATCAATAGGTCCGGCGGGCGTGTCGATATCAATCGTTGTCATAGCGTCATCTAACTGCAGCCTGAAGAGCCGTGTGCGAGGAACTCGGGCATGTGCCGCGCACGTTGGCCTGACATGATAGGGCGGCTGTTTCTCATCTATGCCGTCGTCGAGCTCATGGTGCTTATCGGGCTGGCGGCGACGATCGGACTGGGCTGGACTGCCCTGGCGCTGGTGGTCACCTTCCTCATCGGAATCGTCATCGGGGCGCCCATGGGCGGATGGCAGCTCGGTCGTCAACTCGTGCGGCTGCGATCGGGCCTGCGGGAACCCGGTAGTGCGCTTAGCGACGGCGCACTGGTCGCCCTGGCTACGGGCCTGGTCCTGGTTCCCGGCCTGGTGAGTACGGCGTTGGGTGCGTTGCTGCTGGTGCCACCCCTACGGGCCGTCGCGAGACCCCGACTGACCTCGGTTGCCATGCGTGGTTTGCTGCGGGGGGTACCGGTCACGGCCGATGCGCGGGCCGCCGACCCGAACTTTGTTGATGGCGAGGTTATCGATGTGATCGATGACGTCATCGATATCGAGCCACTGACGCTGCCACAACGTGCGGTTGTCGTTGACCAGCCGCCGTGGCGCGCATCGCAGCCGGGCTGAGGGCGGCGAAGGGTCGCCCACGTAGTTTTGCGGTGTGACGCAGATGTCCACCAAGCTGCTGGTCAATGGCCGGGTGCACAGCCCCACCCACCCGGATGCCACCGCCATGGCAGTGCGCGGTCCCGTAGTCGCCTGGCTGGGTAGCGACGATGTGGGCCGCAGTCAGTTCCCGGACGCCCAGGTGGAGGATCTCGACGGCGCCTTCGTGGCGCCGGGGTTTGTGGACAGCCACATTCACCTGAGCGCGACGGGCCTGACCATCAGCGGGCTGGATCTGCGGCCCGCGAAGTCGCGGGAGCAGTGCATCCGGATGGTTGCCGACTACGCAGCCGCCCACCCCGGCCAGCCGGTGTGGGGGCACGGTTGGGATGAGTCGGCGTGGCCCGATAGCACCCCACCCAGCACCGCGGATATCGACGCGGTGCTCGGTGACCGGCCCGCCTACTTGGCCCGAGTCGATGTGCACTCCGCGCTGGCCTCGTCGGCGCTGCGCCGGCTGGCTTCCGAGTCAGCGGCGGCAACGGGCGCGACGGCGCAGCCACCGCTGGTCGCCGACGCGCACCATCAGGCTCGGGCGACCGCTCGCGACCTGCTCACCGACGCACAGCTAGCCGAAGCCCGATCCGCGGCGCTGCAGGCGGTCGCGGCGGCCGGCATCGTCGCCGTGCACGAGTGCGCCGGCCCCGACATCGGCGGGCTCGACGATTGGCTGCAGCTGCGTGCTCTCGATCGTGGCGTCGAGGTGATCGGATATTGGGGGGAAGCGGTGACGACGCCCACGCAGGCTCGTGCGCTGGTGGACGAGACAGGCGCCCGTGGGCTGGCGGGTGACCTGTTTGTCGACGGAGCCCTCGGATCGCACACTGCCTGGCTGCACCAGCCCTATGCCGACGCGCCGGACTGCTGCGGCACCTGCTACCTGGACCCCGACGCGATCGTGGCCCATGTGCGGGCCTGTACCGAGGCTGAGGTGACAGCCGGTTTCCACGTCATCGGTGACGCGGCTGCCTCCGCGGTGGTCAGCGCCTTCGAACGGGTCGTCGAAGACGTGGGTTCGGTTGCCGTCGCCCGCTGCGGGCACCGGCTTGAGCACGTGGAGATGATCACCGCGGATCAGGCCGCGAAGCTGGGGTCGTGGGGTGTCATCGCCAGCGTGCAGCCCAATTTCGATGCGCTTTGGGGCGGCGGCAACGGCATGTACGCCCGTCGCCTCGGTGTCCAGCGAGGCAGCGAACTCAACCCGCTGGCACTGTTAGCATCCCAAGGCGTGCCCCTCGCGTTCGGTTCCGACGCCCCGGTAACGGCTATCGACCCGTGGCTGGGCGTACGTGCGGCAATGGACCACCGCACTCCTCGCAGCTCCGTGTCGGCCCGGGCGGCGTTTGCGGCCGCAACCCGGGGCGGCTGGCGGGCCGGGGGTGTCCGCGACGGCAAGACCGGCACCTTGGTACCCGGCGCGCCTGCTTCCTACGCTGTGTGGGACACCGGAGCTCTTGCGGTCCATGCCCCGCGCGATGCGGTCCAGCGGTGGTCCACCGATCCGAGCTCCCGGGTGCCTGCCCTCCCACGGTTGGCCCCGACCGATCCCTTGCCGCGCTGCCGCCAAACCGTCCACCGAGGTGTGGTCCTCTATGGCTAGCCAGTGGCTCGGCCGTTGGATGCGGCGCGCCGAGGTCGACCAGATCAACCCGGACGCCGACGATCCCGACCCAGATGAGACCGGCCTCGATGCCAAAGACGAGGGGGAACCCGCGGCCAGTGTCTCCGCCGAACAAGACAACGCGGACACCGGTGACACCAGTGACACCGATGACACCGATGACACCAGTGACACCAGTGACACCGAGGCCACCGATGACATCAGTGACACCGAGGACACCGTCGAGGATGGCGCGCACTCGCCGAAACCTCACGAAGAGTCCGTTATTGCGAGCGTGGCCGCGCGGCTGGCTGGCGCCGCAGGCCAGGGACTGGCGGCGGCACGCGCTGCGGTAGTTGCGCGGCTGCCCGCCGCGAGAGCAGCGATGCAGCCGCGGCTGCCCCGCCTGGCGGTCTCCGTGGCGGGCGGTTTTCTGCTGTACACCAGCTTTCCACCGCGCAATTGGTGGTGGGCGGCAATTGTTGCTGTTGCGCTGCTGGCGTGGGTGCTGATCCACGACGACACGACGCCGGCAGGTGGCCTGGGCTACGGCTTCGTGTTCGGGCTGGCCTTCTATCTTCCGCTGTTGCCGTGGATCGGCAACTTGGTGGGCCCCGTGCCCTGGTTGGCCTTGGCAGGGACGTCGGCTTGCTTCCCCGCTCTGTTCGGCTTGTTAGCCGTCGTGGTGCGGGGACTGCCCGGATGGCCGATTTGGTTCGCGCTGGTGTGGGCTGCCCAGGAGTGGTTGAAGTCGATCATCCCGTTTGGGGGATTTCCCTGGGGTACGGTGGCCTTCGGCCAGGCCGAAGGCCCACTACTGCCGTTAGTCCAGCTTGGTGGCGTTGCCCTGTTGTCAACGGGGATCGTGCTGATCGGCTTTAGCCTCACGGCGATCGCGATGGAAATCGCGAGTTGGTGGCGAACCGGCGGCCAGGCGGACAGCAGCGCTGCCACGCCGCCGGCGGTGGTGCTGCCGGGTGTGTGCATATGCGTGGTGCTCTTTGCCGCGGTCATCGTGTGGCCCCAGGTGCGGCACGCGGGCGCGGGATCGGGCAGCGAACCCACTGTCACGGTCGCGGCTGTTCAGGGCAATGTGCCGAGGCTCGGTTTGGAATTCAATGCGCAACGGCGCGTGGTTCTGGACAACCACGTTCGGGAGACGATCCGCCTGGCCGAGGACGTTCATTCGGGCCTTGCTCCGCAGCCCCAATTCGTCATTTGGCCGGAGGACTCATCGGACATCGACCCCTTCGTCAACCCCGACGCGGGGCAACAGATCGCCGCAGCGGCCGATGCGATCGGCGCTCCAATCCTGGTAGGCACGGTGTTGGACGTTCCAGGTCGGCTCCGCGAGGTTCCGGAATACACCAATACTGTGATCGTCTGGAATCCCGGCACCGGGCCGGCCGAACGCCACGACAAGGAAATCGTTCAGCCTTTCGGTGAGTACTTACCGATGCCCTGGCTGTTCAAGCATCTGTCGGGTTATGCCGACCGCGCGGGCCACTTCGTGCCGCGCCACGGCACGGGTGTCGTGCGTATCGCCGGTGTGCCGGTCGGGGTGTCCACGTGCTGGGAAGTGATTTTCGACCGTTCGCCGCGCAAGGCCGTCCTCAACGGCGCGCAGCTACTTGCCGTGCCCAGCAACAACGCCACCTTTAACCAGACCATGAGTGAGCAGCAGCTGGCTTTCGGCAAGGTGCGGGCCGTCGAGCACGATCGATACGTCGTGGTCGCCGGAACCACCGGTGTCAGCGCGGTGATCGCGCCGGACGGCCGGGAACTCGTCCGAACCGACTTTTTTGTGCCCGGATACCTCGATAGCCAGGTGCGCCTCAAGACAGGGCTGACTCCGGCGACGCGTTGGGGTCCGATTCTGCAGTGGATCCTGGTGCTGGCGGCTGGGGCGGTCGTGCTCGTCGCGGTGCGGCAGAATGGGTGGTTCGCGCGTCCGATTCGCCGGCGGTCCAACGACGCGAGTCAGGTGCCGCAGAGCGCGCCCGAGGGCGACTTGCAGGGTGCGCAAGACGCTCCGTCCGACGGGGGCGCCACAGATTGATATCGAGTGCAACGTTGTGCAAGACAGTGACTTCGGTGCGACACAGAGGAGCTACATGACCACCGGCCAGCCTGCACCCGAGGTCCCGGGCGATCGTCGGGGCCACCGCGTCCTGGTGATCATTCCTACATATAACGAGCGGGAGAACCTGCCGCTGATCTACCGACGCGTGACGGACGCGTGTCCGGATGTGCACGTGCTGGTGGTCGATGACAACAGCCCGGACGGCACCGGCCAACTCGCTGATGAGCTGGCGACGGCCGATCCTGCGCGAACCCACGTGTTGCACCGGACAGCCAAGAACGGCCTCGGCGCGGCATATCTGGAAGGTTTCGCGTGGGGCTTGAGTCGCGAGTACTCGGTGTTTGTCGAAATGGATGCGGACGGCAGCCACGCTCCGGAACAGCTACACGGTCTGCTGGAAGCCGTCGAAGCCGGGGCCGATCTGGCTATCGGCTCGCGCTACGTGCCGGGGGGGACCGTGCGCAACTGGCCGTGGCGGCGGCTGGCGTTGTCCAAGACAGCCAACACCTATTCGCGCTTGGCACTCGGTGTTGGCGTCCATGACATCACTGCTGGCTATCGCGCCTACCGCCGCGAAGCCCTCGAAAAAATCGATCTTGGCAGCGTCGACTCCAAGGGCTACTGCTTCCAGATCGAGATGACCTGGCGCACGATCAACGCGGGGTTCATCGTGGTCGAAGTGCCGATTACCTTCACCGAGCGTGAGATCGGCGTATCAAAAATGAGTGGATCGAATATCCGCGAGGCGCTGTTCAAAGTCACCCGCTGGGGCCTTCAGGGCAGGCTTCACGGCGGACGCGCCCGCTAGATCACCCGCGGCGGCGCGACCTGATCAGGTCCAGGCGCTCCTTGAGCAGCTCTTCGAGCTCTTCGACCGAGCGGCGCTCGAGCAGCATGTCCCAATGTGTGCGCGGTGGCTTGAGCTTCTTCGGCTCGGGCAGGTCGCCCTCGATCAAGGTGCCTTCCATGCCGTTGCGGCACAGCCAGGTGCCGGGGATATCGGCGTCGTCGGCGAACGGTACCTCGAACTCTTCGCCATTCTCGGTGCGATACCGTGCGATCTGACGCGGGGCCAGGTCGTGGTTGCGATCGGTCTCATAGCTCACCGCTCCGAGGCGACTACCCCTCAGGACTCGATCAGCCATAATCGCCACTCCTTTGGATCCTGTGAGCCCCTAGGCTCGCTGCTACCGATTTCCTTCGCTTTGGCAAACGTTATCGCCCGCCGCGGAGTTCCCGGGCCACGCCCGGTTGCGCGCGACGCGACCATCTGCGACCACTCATGATACCGGGATCGTAGGCCATGGCGGACTAAAGTCAGCAGGCGTGACGCGCCGTGGGAGGCCTCAACCGTGCCGATGGTGTGGTCGAGACGTGGCCGACGCCGGGATGGGTCGTCGTCGGCAGTACTGCCGGCAGTCGTGTCGCCAACGGGCCTACGAGCAGCGCGCCATGATGACCCGCACCGAGGTTGGGGCCGTTTCGGCGGTGCCCGCTGATGCCGTGGTGCTGTCTGCCGATGACGCTGCCGATCTGTCCGATCGCGTCTATCAGGTACGGTGTGCGGCCGAGGACGTCGCGACGGCGCTTGACGAGGGAGCCGGGGCCACCGAACTGCGTGAACTGTGTGACCAGCTGATCCGCGCCGCCAGGGCCGCCGACGGCTGGCGCCGCGTGGGCGCCTAGCCGCCGCGATTGGCCCGCCGCTAGCCCGCTGGCCATCGCTAGCTACTTTGACATGCGCCTATCCGGCACAGATGGGTAGCCAGGTACAGTCGCGCCATGGGCGGCGGGCCAGGTGGATCGAGGTGGACGGGGGACCCGTGCACACCGAGAATTTCGTTCCTGGCGTCCGGCAGTTTGGCGGGTAACAGCCGTGAGTATCGGATGTTGTGAAATTCCGCCGGAGTTGGCCATACTTTCCAGCGGCATTCTTGGGTCGGAGAGCAGGGACAACGTCGGCGTTTCGGGGAGCAACTTCCGTGACGCGGTGACCGCCGCAGTCGGCAATCAACGACCAATGGCAGGTGAAGGGCAGCGGCATGGTTGATCAACTCCAGCATGCGACCGAGGCGCTGCGTACAGCGCTGGTCCAGGTCGAACGGCTCAAGCGGAAGAACCGTGTGTTGCTGGAGCGGTCGAGTGAACCGGTCGCGATCGTCGGTATGGCGTGCCGGTTTCCGGGTGGCGTGGATTCCCCGGAAAGCCTGTGGCAAATGGTGGCCGACGGGCGCGACGTGATGTCAGAGTTTCCCGCCGATCGCGGTTGGGACCTTGCGGGGCTGTTCGACTCGGATCCGGACGCGTCCCACAAGTCCTATGTGCGGCATGGGGGATTCGTCGACGACGTCGCGGGTTTCGACGCCGGGTTCTTCGGAGTGTCGCCCGCCGAAGCACTGGCGACTGATCCGCAGCACCGGATGTTGCTGGAGATGTCGTGGGAGGCGTTGGAGCGGGCCGGGATTGACCCGACCGGGTTGCGCGGCAGTGCCACCGGGGTGTTCGCCGGCATCATGACGCAGGGCTACGGCATGCTCGCCGAGGAGATCGAGGGCTATCGGTTGACCGGTATGACCTCGAGTGTCGCGACCGGCCGGGTGGCCTACGTGCTGGGTTTGGAGGGCCCGGCGGTGTCGGTGGATACCGCGTGTTCGTCGTCGTTGGTGACGGTGCACATGGCGGTGCAGTCGCTGCGCTCGGGCGAGTGCGATCTGGCCCTGGCCGGCGGAGCGACGATCAACGTGACGCCGACGATCTTCGTGGAGTTCAGCCGGCACCGCGGGCTGTCGCCCGACGGCCGGTGCAAGCCGTTCGCCGGGGCCGCCGACGGGGTCGGCTGGTCCGAGGGTGGCGGAATGGTGGTGCTGGAGCGGCTTTCGGATGCGCAGCGGTTGGGTCATCCGGTGTTGGCGGTGGTGCGTGGTACGGCGGTCAATCAAGACGGTGCCTCGAATGGGTTGACCGCGCCCAATGGTCCGTCCCAGCAGCGGGTGGTGCGGGCGGCGTTGGCCAATGCGGGGTTGACGGCCGGTGATGTGGATGTGGTCGAAGGTCACGGGACCGGGACTACGTTGGGCGATCCGATTGAGGCGCAGGCGTTGTTGGCGACCTACGGGCAAGATCGGGCCGAGCCCGGAGAGCCTTTGTGGTTGGGTTCGATCAAGTCGAATATGGGTCATACCCAGGCCGCTGCGGGGGTGGCGGGGGTGATGAAGATGGTGTTGGCGTTGCGCCATGAGGTGTTGCCGGCGACGTTGCATGTGGATGCGCCCAGTCCGCATGTGGATTGGGCGGCCGGCTCGGTGGAGTTGTTGACCGAGGCGCGGCAGTGGCCGGTGCGGGGTCGGGTGCCCGGTCGGTTGCGCCGGGCGGGGGTGTCGTCGTTTGGGATTAGTGGCACCAATGCGCATGTGATTGTTGAGGAGGCTCCGCCGGTGGGGGTGGCCGAGGCGGTTGCGTCGGTGGCGCCGGTGGTGCCGTGGGTGGTTTCGGCGAAGTCGGCGTTGGGTTTGGTGGCTCAAGCTTCGCGGTTGGCTGAGTTTGTGGGTGAGCGTGGGCAGCTTGCGGTTTCTGATGTGGGGTGGTCGTTGGCAGGGCGTTCAGTGTTTGAGCATCGGGCGGTGGTGGTTGGTGGCGATCGGGAGCAGTTGCTTGCCGGGCTGGCGGGGTTGGCCGATGACGATCTGGGTTCGGCAACGGTCCGGGGCGTTGCTGGGCCTGCCGGTAAGACGGTATTCGTCTTTCCCGGTCAAGGGTCCCAATGGCTCGGCATGGGAGTCGAATTGCTCGACACCGCGCCGGTCTTCGCGAAGGAAATCAGCGAATGCGCGGAGGCTTTCGCCGAGTTCGTGGACTGGTCGCTGACCGACGTGCTGCGGGGTGCGCCGGGAGCACCGAGCCTGGACCGTGTGGACGTGGTTCAGCCGGCGCTGTTTGCGGTGATGGTGGCGCTGGCGAAGTTGTGGCAGTCGGTCGGGGTGCGGCCAGATGCCGTGATCGGCCATTCCCAGGGCGAAATCGCGGCGGCCTATGTCGCGGGTGCTCTCTCGCTGCGTGATGCCGCCCGGGTGGTCACCCTGCGAAGCAAGTTGCTCACGGCGCTGGCCGGGCCCGGCGGCATGGTCTCCATCGCGTGCGGTGCCAAGCAAGTACGAGAGTTGTTGGCGCCCTTCGGAGATCGGATCGGCATTGCCGCAGTCAACGGTCCATCCGCCGTAGTGGTATCCGGTGACGTCGCCGCGTTGGAGGAATTGGTTGGTCGCTGCGCCGACCAGGATCTGCGCACCCGCCGGATCGAGGTCGACTATGCGTCGCACTCGGTCGAGGTTGCCGCGATACGCGAGCGACTGATCGACGTTCTGTCCGACATCGAGCCACGTTCGTCGCGCACGGCGTTTTTCTCCACGGTGACCGGAAGCCGATTGGACACAGCCGATTTGGATGCCGACTACTGGTACCGCAACATTCGCCAGACCGTGCAGTTCGATCAGGCGACGCGCAGCGCGTGCGAGCAGGGGTACAAGACGTTCATCGAATCCAGTCCGCATCCCGCGTTGATCGCGGGGATCGAGGACATCTATAACGACTGCGGCCACGGTGTAGACGGCGTCGACAGTGGGGTCGAGGCGATCGTCATTCCCACCCTTGGCCGCGAAGATGGCGGGTTGGGGCGCTTCCTCATGTCAGCCGCACAGGCGTTTGTTGCCGGCGTGGGCGTGGATTGGCGTGGTGCGGTGCCCGGTGGTCGTGCTGTCGAGCTGCCGACGTACGCCTTCCAGCGGCGACGCTTTTGGCTCTCGGGCGATGGTGCGGGGGCAGATGCTGCGGGTTTGGGTTTGGGCACCAGCGAACATGCGATGTTGGGGGCGGTGGTCGAGCTGCCGGCTTCGGGCGGGGTGGTGTTGACGGGTCGACTGTCGCCTGTGACGCAAGCCTGGTTGGCTGACCATGCGGTCGGCGGGGTGCTGGTGTTTCCGGGTGCGGGGTTCGTGGAGCTGGCCATTCGCGCTGGGGATGAAGTTGGCTGTTCGGTGCTGGACGAATTGACACTGCGAACCCCACTGATGTTGCCGTCCTCGGGTTCGGTTGCGGTGCAGGTGGTGGTGGGTGCCGCCGATGAGGACGGGTCTCGCAGTGTCTCGGTGTTTTCCCGGGCGACCGCGGATTCGGCATGGGTGTGCCACGCCGAGGGGCTGGTGAGGTCCGGATCGGTTGAGCCGAGTGCGGATCTGTCGGTGTGGCCACCAGTCGGTGCGGTCGCGGTGGACGTGGCTGATGGTTATGAGCGGTTGGCGGCGCGCGGGTACGGCTATGGCCCAGCGTTTCAGGGGCTGACCGCGCTGTGGCGCCGGGGCGATGAGCTGTTCGCCGAGGTGGCGCTGCCCGAAGCCGCCGGAGGCACCAGCGGGTTCGGCGTGCATCCGGTGCTGCTGGACGCATCACTGCATGCAGCAGTTGTGGCCGACGAAGGCCGGGCCGCCGCCGAGATGTCCGAAGTTTCCGAAGTGTCACTGCCCTTCTCGTGGCAAGGGGTGTCCCTGCATGCCGCGGGGGCGGCCGCGGTGCGAGCGCGGATCGCGCCGTCGGGTCCATCGGGGGTATCGATCGAACTGGCCGACGGGTTGGGCTTGCCGGTGTTGTCGGTGGGCGCGATGGTGGCTCGTCCCGTGACTGAGCAGCAGTTGATGGCGGCGGTATCGGGAACGAAGCCTGACCGGCTGTTCGAAGTGGTGTGGTCGGCGGCGGCCGCGGCATCGCCGGTGGACCGCGAGGCCGAGGGTGACGAGGTCGCGCCGTCATATGAGGTGTTCGAATCCGCACCGGCTGCAGGGGATCCCGTGGCAGGGGCCTATGACTGCACACTCAAAGTGTTGGCCGCGGTGCAGTCCTGGTTGACCGAACGTGACTCGGGCGTGTTGGTGGTAGCAACCCGTGGTGCTGTGGGCCTCGAGGGAGAAGACGTCACCGATTTGGCGGGGGCGGCGGTGTGGGGGTTGGCGCGTTCGGCGCAAACCGAGCACCCGGGCCGAATTGTGCTGGCCGACCTGGATCGGCCGGTCGATGACGCAGCGGTAGCCGCGATCCTGGCAGCCGGCGAGCCCCAAGTGGTCGTGCGCGGCGAGGTGGTGCATACCGCGCGGGTGCAAGGCAGCCGCGCGGTCGACGGGGTGTTGGTGCCTCCCTGCGATGTTCCCTGGCGGTTGGGTTTGAGCACCGCTGGCACCTTTGAGAATCTGCGGTTGGAGCCCATTCCCAACGCGGACGCCCCACTAGCGCCCGGTCAGGTTCGCGTTGCGGTGGCCGCTATCGGCGCCAACTTCCGCGACGTGATGATCACCCTGGGCATGATCAGCTATGACGCCATCATCGGCGGCGAAGGCGCCGGAGTCGTGGTCGAAGTCGGCCCCGGTGTTACCGAATTCGCGGTCGGCGATCCAGTGATGGGATATCTGCCCGATAGCAGCGGCTCGTTGGTCGCCGCCGACACACAGCTGCTGCTTCCGAAACCCGACGACTGGTCATATGCCGAAGCCGCCGGTGTATCGGCCGTTTTCACCACCGCGTATTACGCGTTGGCGAAGTTGGCCGAGGTGCAGCCCGGTCAGCGGGTACTGGTGCATGCCGCCACGGGTGGGGTGGGCATGGCGGCGGTGCAGCTGGCCCGTTATTGGGGGTTGGAGGTGTTCGCCACCGCCAGCCGGGGTAAGTGGGGCACGTTGCGGGCCATGGGTTTTGACGATGATCACATCGGCGATTCCCGTAGCTTGGATTTCGAGGACAAGTTCCGGGCGGTCACCGGTGGCCGTGGCGTGGATGTGGTGTTGGACTCGCTGGCCGGTGATTTCGTCGACGCCTCGCTGCGGCTGGTCGCACCCGGTGGGGTGTTCTTGGAGATGGGCAAGACCGACATCCGCGATCCCGAAGCGGTCGCCGAGCAGCACCCGAATATCCGCTACCGCGCCTTCGACATCTTCGAGCCGGGTCGTCCACGGATGCGCCAGTTCATGCTCGAACTGGCGGAGCTGATTGACGCCGGCGTATTGCGGCCGTTGCCGGTGACGACGTTTGATGTGCGGCGGGCGCCGGCGGCGTTGCGGTATTTGAGTCAGGCGCGCCATGTCGGCAAGGTCGTGATGATGATGCCCGATGTGTGGGCGGCGGGCACGGTGTTGATCACCGGCGGGACCGGGATGGCTGGTTCGGCGTTGGCGCGTCATGTGGTGGGCAGTCATGGGGTGCGTCATCTGGTGTTGGTGAGTCGGCGCGGGGTGGAGGCGCCCGGTGCGCAGGAGTTGGTGGCGGAGTTGACCGCTGCTGGTGCCCAGGTGCAGGTGGTGGCGTGTGATGCGGCTGATCGGGGCGCGTTGGCGAAGGTGATTGCGGATATTGGTGTGCAGCAGCCGTTGTCGGGGGTGATTCATGCCGCGGGGGTGCTTGATGATGCGGTGGTGACGTCGTTGACGCCGGAGCGGGTGGATGCGGTGTTGCGGGCCAAGGTGGATGCGGCGTGGAATTTGCATGAGCTGACTGCGGATCTGGATGTGTCGGCTTTTGTGATGTTTTCGTCGATGGCCGGGTTGGTGGGGGCTTCGGGTCAGGCGAATTATGCTGCGGCCAACTCGTTTTTGGATGGGCTGGCGGCGCATCGGCGTGCGCACGGGTTGCCGGCGATCTCGCTGGGTTGGGGCCTCTGGGATCAGGCCAGCGCGATGACCGGCGGACTCGACGCCGCCGGCCGGGAACGGCTCGGCCGCATTGGTGTCGCCGCGATGTCCTCGGATGAGGCCTTGGAGTTGTTCGACACCGCACTGATTGTCGACAAGCCGTTCCTCCTGCCGGCGCGCATCGACACCAACGCCCTACGAGCCAACGCTGCGGTCGTGCCGCCGATGTTCGCCGAACTCATCAGCGCTCCGACCCGGCGTCAAGTCGAGAACTCGCTGGCGGCGGCAAAATCGAAATCTGCTCTCGCACAACGCATACATGGCCTACCGGAGCAAGAGCAGCACACGGTCCTGCTGGACTTGGTGCGCTCGCACATCGCGACGGTGCTGGGCAACACCACCCCGGAGGCCATCGACCCCGACAAGGCGTTTCAGGATTTGGGCTTTGATTCGCTGACCGCCGTCGAAATGCGTAATCGACTGAAAGCCGCTACCGGACTGACGCTTTCACCCACCCTCATCTTCGACTATCCAACGCCCAATGGTCTCGCCAAATACATTCGTAGCGAACTTGCGGGTATCCCAGAGGAAATCAAGCACGTGCCGGCAGTGCGGGCCACAGGCGACGATCCGATCGCGATCGTCGGGATGGCGTGCCGCTATCCGGGTGGCGTGAATTCCCCAGAAGACCTTTGGGACATGGTGGTGCACGGCCGCGATGTGCTAACCGAATTCCCGGGCGATCGCGGCTGGGACCTCGCCGCGTTGTTCAACCCCGACCCTGACGTGCCCGGTGCGTGCTACACGCGCACCGGCGGCTTCGTCGACGATGTCGCGGACTTCGACCCGGCATTCTTCGGGGTGGGCCCGTCTGAGGCACTGGCCATGGATCCCCAACAACGGATGTTCCTGGAACTGTCGTGGGAGGCGTTGGAGCGGGTCGGGATTGACCCGACCGGGTTGCGCGGCAGTGCCACCGGGGTGTTCGCCGGCATCATGACGCAGGCCTACGGCATGCTCGCCGCCGAGCCGGTGGAAGGCTTCCGGTTGACCGGCCAGCTATCGAGTGTGGCTTCGGGCCGGGTGGCCTATGTGCTGGGTTTGGAGGGCCCGGCGGTGTCGGTGGATACCGCGTGTTCGTCGTCGTTGGTGACCGTGCACATGGCGGTGCAGTCGCTGCGCTCGGGCGAGTGCGATCTGGCCCTGGCCGGCGGTGTCACCGTCAACGCCACCCCGGATATCTTTGTGGAGTTCAGCCGGCACCGCGGGCTGTCGCCCGACGGCCGGTGCAAGGCGTTCGCCGGGGTCGCCGACGGCACTGGATTCTCCGAGGGTGGCGGAATGGTGGTGCTGGAGCGGCTTTCGGATGCGCAGCGGTTGGGTCATCCGGTGTTGGCGGTGGTGCGTGGTACGGCGGTCAATCAAGACGGTGCCTCGAATGGGTTGACCGCGCCCAATGGTCCGTCTCAGCAGCGGGTGGTGCGGGCGGCGTTGGCCAATGCGGGGTTGACGGCCGGTGATGTGGATGTGGTCGAAGGTCACGGGACCGGGACTACGTTGGGCGATCCGATTGAGGCGCAGGCGTTGTTGGCGACCTACGGGCAAGATCGGGCGGAGCCCGGAGAGCCTTTGTGGTTGGGTTCGATCAAGTCGAATATGGGTCATACCCAGGCCGCTGCGGGGGTGGCGGGGGTGATGAAGATGGTGTTGGCGTTGCGCCATGAGGTGTTGCCGGCGACGTTGCATGTGGATGTGCCCAGTCCGCATGTGGATTGGGCGGCCGGTTCGGTGGAGTTGTTGACCGAGGCGCGGCAGTGGCCGGTGCGGGGTCGGGTGCCCGGTCGGTTGCGGCGGGCGGGGGTGTCGTCGTTTGGGATTAGTGGCACCAATGCGCATGTGATTGTTGAGGAGGCTCCGCCGGTGGGGGTGGCCGAGGCGGTTGCGTCGGTGGCGCCGGTGGTGCCGTGGGTGGTTTCGGCGAAGTCGGCGTTGGGTTTGGTGGCTCAAGCTTCGCGGTTGGCTGAGTTTGTGGGTGAGCGTGGGCAGCTTGCGGTTTCTGATGTGGGGTGGTCGTTGGCGGGGCGTTCGGTGTTTGAGCATCGGGCGGTGGTGGTTGGTGGCGATCGGGAGCAGTTGCTTGCCGGGCTGGTGGGGTTGGCCGATGACGATCTGGGTTCGGCAACGGTCCGGGGCGTTGCTGGGCCTGCCGGTAAGACGGTATTCGTCTTTCCCGGTCAAGGTTCCCAATGGCTCGGCATGGGGATCGAATTACACACCGGATACCCAGCATTCGCCGAGGCCTTCGACACGGTCGTGGGCGAGTTGGACCGCCATCTGCTGCGTCCGCTGCGCGACGTCATGTGGGGCCATGATGAAAATCTCTTGAACACCACCGAATTCGCTCAGCCGGCGCTGTTCGCCGTGGAGGTGGCGCTGTTCCGCTTGTTGGAATCCTGGGGAGTGCGACCCGATTTCGTGATGGGGCACTCGGTAGGCGAATTGTCGGCGGCACACGTTGCCGGAGTCCTGTCGCTGGAAGACGCTGCAGTCCTGGTGGCCGCCCGCGGCCGATTCATGCAGGCCCTGCCGGCGGGCGGGGCGATGATCGCACTGCAGGCCACCGAAGCCGAAATCCGGCCCTTGCTAGTCGCCGACGTCGATGTGGCGGCGGTCAACGCTCCTGGCGCGGTGGTGATTTCGGGTGCCGAGCACGCGGTGACCACCATCGCAGATCAGCTCCGCGCCCAAGGACGTCGCGTCCATCAACTGGCTGTCTCGCACGCATTCCATTCCCCGCTGATGGATCCGATGATCGAGGACTTCGCGGCGGTCGCTTCGGGACTCGCCTTCGGTGCGCCGACCATCGGAATCATCTCCAACGTGACCGGGCAGCTGGCTGAGGACGATTTCGGCTCCGCGGCCTACTGGAAGCGCCACGTCCGAGAGCCCGTGCGGTTTGCCGACAGCATCGTTGCGGCGGAGTCGGCCGGTGCAACCCGCTTCATTGAGGTTGGGCCCAGTAGCGGTCTGACTGGATCAATCGACGAGACGATCCCGGACGGCGACGTCGTCACGATATCTCTGCTGCGTCAGGACCGTCCGCAGCCCGCAGCCCTGGTGAACGGAGTAGCGCAGGCCTTCGTTGCGGGTGCGAACGTGGATTGGCGTGCGGTGGTCGGGCATGCGAGCTTTGTCGACCTGCCCACGTATGCCTTCCAGCGTCGGCGGTTCTGGCTGTCCGGTGATGGTGTTACGGCCGATGCCGCCGGGTTGGGCCTTCGAGCCAGCGAGCACGCGTTGCTGGGCGCGGTGGTGGAGCTACCGGCCACGGGCGGGGTGGTGCTGACGGGTCGGTTGGTGCCGAGTGTGCAGCGGTGGTTGACCGATCACGCCGTGGGCGGCGTGGTGATCTTCCCGGGCGCTGGCTTCGTCGAGTTGGCCATTCGTGCTGGCGACGAAGTCGGTTGCCCCGTGGTCGATGAATTGACGTTGGCAGCACCGTTGGTGTTGCCGGCGGAGGGCTCGGTCGGGGTGCAGGTTGTCGTCAGCGCCCCCGACGAATCGGGCGCCCGCGCGGTGTCGGTGTATTCGCGAAGCGAGGCCGGCTCCGGTTGGGTGCTGCACGCTGAGGGAGCGCTGCGCACAGGGCCGGCTGAGTCGGCCACGGACTTGTCGGTCTGGCCGCCCGTCGGTGCGGTAGCGGTGCCGGTCGCCGACGGGTATGACCAGTTGGCCGAGCGCGGATACGGTTACGGGCCGGCGTTTCGGGGCCTGAACGCGATGTGGCGCCGCGGTGATGAGCTGTTCGCCGAGGTAGCGCTGCCGGCAGACGCGGGCGTATCGGTCGACGGCTTCGGGGTTCATCCGGTCCTGCTGGATGCGGCCTTGCACGCGGTGATCTTGGCCGTAGATGGCCCTGACACCATGGGCGGCGTCGACGTGGCCGAAGGCTCGGTGCTGGTTCCGTTTTCCTGGCAGGGCGTGTCGTTGCACGCCGCCGGGGCGTCGGCGGTACGGGCACGGATCGCCCCAGCGGGTCCGTCGGCCGTGTCGGTCGAGCTGGCCGACGGTCTGGGGCTACCGGTGCTGTCGATTGCATCGATGCTCGCACGGCCGGTGACCGATCAGCAGTTGCGAGCGGCGGTGTCCGGCGCGGGTCCAGACCGGCTTTTCGAGGTCGCCTGGTCAGCGCAGCCGGCCGCAGACGTGGATCCGGTGCCTGTGCACGGTTGGGGGACGGCCGAGGTGGACGTCAATGATGCCAATGAGGCCGCTGCCTCGACTGTCTTGTTCGAATCCGCGCCCGGTGACCTGGTGCCCGGTGACCTGCTGACCGGGGTCTATGCGGCCACGCGCTCAGTGCTGGAGGTCCTGCAGTCGTGGCTCGGCGGCGACAAGGCAGGGGTGTTGGTCGTGGCGACCCGGGGCGCGGTCGCGCTGCCCGGGGAGGACGTCACTGATCTGGCCGGCGCGGCGGTGTGGGGGTTGGTCCGGTCGGCGCAGAACGAGCATCCCGACAGGATCGTGCTGGTCGATTCCGATGCGGCTCTTGATGATGCGGCCGTAGCGGCGGTCCTGGCCGCCGGCGAGCCCCAGGTGTTGTGGCGGGGCGGGCAGGTGTACACCGCGCGCGTTCACGGCAGCCGCTCGGTTGCGGGCCTCTTGGCACCGCCGGGCGACGGTCCGTGGCGGTTGGGCATGAGCAGCCCCGGCACGTTTGAGAACTTGAGGCTCGAGACCATTCCCGACGCTGACGCGCCACTGGGGCCAGGGCAAGTTCGGGTTGCATTATCGGCGATTGCCGCCAACTTCCGCGACGTCATGATTGCGCTGGGTCTCTACCCTGACCCCGGTGCCGTCATGGGCGTGGAGGCGTCCGGTGTTGTCATCGAAACGGCCAGCGCAGGTTCCGCGGGGGAGCGGCGTTTCTCGGTGGGTGATCGGGTGATGGGCCTGTTCCCCGAAGGCACCGGAACGATCGCGATCACCGACGAGCGATTGCTGGTCACGGTGCCAGCGGGATGGTCGCCCGCCGCAGCCGCCACGACGTCAGTGGGTTTTGCCACCGCGTATTACGCGTTGTCGCAGTTGGCTGAGGTGCGGCCGGGTCAGCGGGTGCTGGTGCATGCCGCCACGGGTGGGGTGGGCATGGCGGCGGTGCAGCTGGCCCGTTATTGGGGGTTGGAGGTGTTCGCCACCGCCAGCCGGGGTAAGTGGGGCACGTTGCGGGCCATGGGTTTTGACGATGATCACATCGGCGATTCCCGTAGCTTGGATTTCGAGGACAAGTTCCGGGCGGTCACTGGTGGCCGTGGCGTGGATGTGGTGTTGGACTCGCTGTCGGGTGATTTCGTCGACGCCTCGCTGCGGCTGGTCGCGCCGGGCGGGGTGTTCTTGGAGATGGGCAAGACCGACATCCGAGACCCCGGCGAGGTCGCCGAAGAGCACGCGCAAGTCCGCTACCGAGCCTTCGACCTCTTCGAGGCGGGACCAGAACGTATTCAGCAGATTCTGGCCGAGTTGGCCGCGATGTTCGGCGGAAAGTTGTTGCGCCCCTTGCCGGTGACGACGTTTGATGTGCGGCGGGCGCCGGCGGCGTTGCGGTATTTGAGTCAGGCGCGCCATGTCGGCAAGGTCGTGATGATGATGCCCGATGTGTGGGCGGCGGGCACGGTGTTGATCACCGGCGGGACCGGGATGGCTGGTTCGGCGTTGGCGCGTCATGTGGTGGGCAGTCATGGGGTGCGTCATCTGGTGTTGGTGAGTCGGCGCGGGGTGGAGGCGCCCGGTGCGCAGGAGTTGGTGGCGGAGTTGACCGCTGCTGGTGCCGAGGTGCAGGTGGTGGCGTGTGATGCGGCTGATAGGGGCGCGTTGGCGAAGGTGATTGCGGATATTGGTGTGCAGCAGCCGTTGTCGGGGGTGATTCATGCCGCGGGGGTGCTTGATGATGCGGTGGTGACGTCGTTGACGCCGGAGCGGGTGGATGCGGTGTTGCGGGCCAAGGTGGATGCGGCGTGGAATTTGCATGAGCTGACTGCGGATCTGGATGTGTCGGCTTTTGTGATGTTTTCGTCGATGGCCGGGTTGGTGGGGGCTTCGGGTCAGGCGAATTATGCTGCGGCCAACTCGTTTTTGGATGGGCTGGCGGCGCATCGGCGTGCGCACGGGTTGCCGGCGATCTCGCTAGGTTGGGGCCTCTGGGATCAGGCCAGCGCGATGACGGGCGCACTAGCGGCCGCGCATCGGGCACGGTTCGGTCGCGACGGTGTCGTGGCGATGTCCTCGGATGAGGCCTTGGAGTTGTTCGACACCGCGCTGATTGTCGACGACCCGTTCATGCTGCCCGCCCGCATTGACCTGAATGCTCTACGGGCCAAATTCGACGGGGGCACGTTGCCGCCGATGTTCGTTGAGCTGATCAACGCGCGCACCCGGCGCCAAGTCGCCGATTCCCTAGCCGCTGAAAAGTCGAAATCGGCGCTGCTGCAGCGTCTCGAAGGGCTTTCCGAGGACGAGCAGCATGGCGTCGTGCTGGACTTGGTGCGCTCGCACATCGCGACCGTGCTGGGCAACACCACCCCGGAGGCCATCGACCCCGACAAGGCGTTTCAGGAGTTGGGCTTTGATTCGCTGACCGCCGTCGAAATGCGTAACCGACTGAAAGCCGCTACCGGACTATCACTTTCGCCCACCCTCATCTTCGACTACCCGAACTCCGCTGCGCTGGCCGGTTACATGTGCCGAGAACTCGTGGGGACCACTCAGGACGACACGCCGGCGGCCGCTCCGGGCGAGGCGGAAATCCAGCGCGTCGTGGCGTCGATACCGGTAAAGCGTCTTCGGCAAGCGGGAGTGTTGGATCTGTTGCTCACCCTGGCCAATGGCGCCGAGGGCACGGGCGAATCGGCAACATCGAACGAGACCACCGAAGACGCTATCGCGGGAATGGATCTGGACGACTTGGTCAACGCTGCCTTGACGAACAACGATGAGTAACCGCACGCGGTCCGAGGGTCCTTCGTGAAGATCGCTGTCACCGGAGCCAGCGGAATGCTCGGTCGCGGCATCGTCAGCAGGTTGCTCAGCCAGGGCCACGACGTGGTCGGCCTGGCCCAACACCGGCCTGAAAGCTGGCTGAGTGCAGCTGATTTCGTCACGGGCGACATCCGCGATGTCGCCGCCGTTCGCCGTGCGGTCACCGGCGCCGATGTTGTCGCGCACTTCGCTTGGGCCACAAACCCAGGCGCTGACGACCACACCCTCGACGAGGTCAACGTCGGCGGCACCGCGAACGTCCTCGAGGCGATGGCAGCAACCGGGTGCCGGCGCATCGTGTTCGCCTCATCACCACACCGTTACGGGCACCAGCCGGCCGGCGGACCACCGGTGACCGAGCGCGACGAGATGACTGCGA
Organism: Mycobacterium spongiae; assembly: GCF_018278905.1. Lineage (NCBI taxonomy): Bacteria > Bacillati > Actinomycetota > Actinomycetes > Mycobacteriales > Mycobacteriaceae > Mycobacterium > Mycobacterium spongiae. The sequence continues at coordinate 3,180,277 of NZ_CP046600.1, read as the reverse complement.
CGTCCGGGCACGGCCGCCACAGTGCCCGCGTTGAGGAAATGCTCGCCGCATCTGGGGTCGAATGGGTCGCGATCCGTTGCGCGCTCGTGATCGGCCGCGGCGTCGACAACTGGGTGCGCAGAGTTCTGGCTTCCCCCGCGTTTCCGAGTATCGGTGGGTCTGCCGATCGCCCTTTGCAGGTGGTCCATAGCGACGACGCCCTTCGGGTATTCACCCGGGCGATCCATGACACCGGCATCGGCGGCCCGGTCAATCTCGCAGCTCCGGGCGAGCTGACTTTGCGTGAAGTTGCCGCAGCACTAGGGCGACCGGTTGTGCCGATGCGCCGGGGGTTGATCGCCCGACGGCTAGGGGTCGAACTGCAGGTGTTGTCGAGCGCGCCAATGATGGATACCTCGCGGCTGCGAAGCGAGTGGGGATTCATCCCCGCCTGGAATGCCGACGAGTGTCTTGACGACTTCGCCCTGGCGGTGCGGGGCCGCGTCGCTGTCGGTAAGCGCTTGACGTTGCTGCCCTGGCGGCTGGCCAATGTTGCGGACATTCCCGCCGTCGATACCCCGGCCCCGGACGGAGTGATTCCCAGCCTGGCCGGTCCACCGGATGCCAACGGCGAGTTCGACACCCCGATCGACGCTCGCTTTCCGACATTTCTCGCCACCAATTTGTCGGAGGCGTTGCCGGGACCGTTTTCGCCGTCGTCAGCGTCGGTGACGGTGCGCGGGCTGCGTGCGGGCGGGGTGATCATCGCCGACCGGCTACGACCGGGCGGGTTGATTCAGCGCGAGATTGCGCTGCGAACCGTCGCCGTGTTCGGGCACCGCTTGTATGGGGCCGTTACGGCCGCGCACTTCATGGCCGAGACGGTTCCGTTCGCCAAACCGTCGACGATAGTCAGCAACAGCGGATTCTTCGGCCCCAGTATGGGTTCCTTGCCGATCTTCGGTGACCAGCGTCCCCCGCCCGTGTCCGGACGTTTCACGAGGCCGCTGCGCATCCTTCGCAACATCGGGATCAACGGAGTCAACCTCGTGGGCGGCAGCGCCGGCTTGGGCCGCGACACCGGTGACTTCATTGCCGATGTTGATCGCTTGGAACATCTTGCGGGCGACGATGCCACGCACTTGAGCGATCGTCGGCTCCTCAGTCTGATTCTGCTGGCGCGCGATCATGTCGTGCACGGCTGGGTACTGGCGTCGGCGTCATTCATGCTGTGCGCCGCGTTCAACGTGTTGTTGCGTGGATTGTGCGGGCGGGACACCGCGCCGGCGGCTGGACCGGAGCTAGTGAGCGCGCGATCGGTCGAGGCGATCCAGCGGCTGGTCGCCGCCGCACGGCGCGACCCCGCGGTGATTCGTCTGCTGGCGGAGCCCGGGGAGCACCTCGACAAGCTTGCTGTCGAGGCACCGGAGTTTCATTCCGCGGTACTGGCCGAGCTGAACCTGATCGGGCACCGTGGTCCGGCGGAGGTAGAGATGGCATCGACCAGCTATGCCGACGCCCCCGAGCTACTGGTTCGGATGGTTGCCAAGACGCTGAGCGCCCCTCCTACGCCCGAACCGCAGCCGCCCGTGATTCCGTTGCGGGCCAAGCCCGTTGCACGGCTGGCGAAGCGCCAGCTCCGCGACCGTGAGGTGCGCCGCGACAAGATGGTGCGCGCCATCTGGGTGCTGCGTCGATTGCTGCGGGAGTACGGGCGCCGGCTGACCGAGTCCGGAGTCTTCGATCGCCCCGATGACGTGTTCTATCTCTTGGTCGACGAGCTTGATGCACTGCCGGCCGACGTTTCGGTGCTGGTGGCTCGGCGCCGAGCCGAACAGCTCCGGTTGGCGGCTGTCGTTCCGCCTGCGGTATTCAGCGGGAGGTGGGAGCCGTCCACCGCGTCGTCGGCGGCGCTGGCCGCCGGGGACACCCTGCGCGGCGTCGGCGTGTGCGGTGCACGCGTCCGTGGCCGGGTGCGGATCGTGCGTCCCGAGACCATCGATGACTTGCAGCCCGGCGAGATCCTGGTCGCCGAGGTCACCGATGTCGGCTATACCGCCGCCTTCTGCTACGCAGCCGCCGTCGTGACCGAGCTCGGTGGGCCGATGTCCCATGCCGCCGTGGTTGCCCGGGAGTTCGGATTCCCGTGTGTGGTGGACGTCCAAGGAGCTACCCGGTTTCTGCGGCAGGGATCTCTGGTGGAGGTTGACGGGACTACCGGGGTGATTCAGGTGCTCGAACTTCGTAACGACGATTCGCCACGGCTTGGCGCGAGCGATCACAGTCACTGAAATCACTTGTGCCACTGTGGTTTCAGCCGCCTCGCGGGACCGATTCCTGTCTGCGGGGTGCGATAGCATTCGAACATGCTTTCGAGTAGTCGTGAGGAGATAATCGAGGTCTTTGATGCGCTCTATGCCGACCTGGATCGCGCATCCGCGTTGTCGTTTGATGCGCTGACTAGTTCAGAACGGTTGGCGTTGTTGGAACGCGTGGAGACTGTTCGCCGCCGACTGCCGGCCATCGAGCATGGGTTGATCAATCAGATCGGGGAGCAGGCGGGCGAGACGGAGCTCGGCGGCAGGCTGCCCAGGGTATTGGCCGATCGGCTGCACATCACCCGCGGCGAGGCTGGTCGGCGGGTGGCCGCGGCAGCCGAGCTCGGACAGCGGCGCGCCCTGACCGGCCAACCACTGCCGCCGGTGTTGACCGCGACCGCCCAAGCCCAGCGCGACGGGCGTCTCGGTGATGGCCACGTTCGGGTTATCCGGGAGTTCCTGCGACGGCTGCCGGTCAGCGTGGATATGGAGACCCGGGAGCACGCCGAAGCCCATCTGGCCGAGCTGGCCACCCAGTTTCGCCCCGACGAGGTGGCCAAGCTGGCCCAGCGGCTGATGGACTACCTCCACCCCGATGGCTACTACAGCGACGAAGATCGGGCCCGCCGGCGCGGGCTGACGTTGGGCAAACAAGACATCGACGGGATGTCGAAGCTGACCGGCTGGCTGACACCGGAAACCCGCGCCACCCTGGAAGCGGTCCTGGCCAAACTGGCCACACCGGGGATGTGTGATCCCGAGGACGACGCGCCGGTGGTCGACGGCGCGGCCGGTGAGCAGGCGATCCAGCATGACACCCGCAGCAGTGCCCAACGCCAGCACGACGGGCTCAAGGCTGCGCTACGCGCGGTGCTGGCCAGCGGAGAATTGGGCAAGCACAATGGGCTACCCGCGACCATCATCGTGTCCACCACATTGGAGGACCTGGAATCGGGCGCGGGTAAGGCGCTTACCGGTGGGGGCAGCCTGCTGCCGATGTCCGACGTAATCCGCCTGTCCCGCCATGCTCACCACTACCTCGCCATCTTCGACCAGGGCAAAGCTATCGGGCTGTACCACGCGAAGCGCCTGGCGTCACCCGGGCAGCGAATCGTGCTGTACGCCAAAGACCGTGGTTGTACCCGTCCCGGGTGTGATGTGTCCGGGTACCAATGCGAGGTGCACCACCTCACGCCCTACGCGACCTGCGGAATCACCGACGTCAACGACCTGACGTTCGCCTGCGGCCAGGACCACCCGCTGGCCGAAAGGGGCTGGAACACGCGAAAACGTGCCAACGGCGACACCGAGTGGATCCCACCCCCGCACCTGGATCACGGCCAACCCCGCACCAATGGCTACCACCATCCAGAGAGGCTACTCGCGAGCGACGAACGTGCCGGACCGTAGGACACTCTGCTCGGGATTCGATGCTAGGGCAACCCATTCAGCCCGTTTGCGCCGAGGATCAATCCGCCGGCCCCGCATTTCCCTTGCCTTACTCACCGCTCGGCTGTGACCACCGGCCGTTTTCCGGGTCAGGCCCATACCCGATAGCTACGGCGACGCAAAACCAAACGACCTGCGACGCGCCGTGCGCGCGTCGCCGTCGATCGTCAGCGCGCAGATACAGTGTGCCCTGCACGCACAATTGCCCTGGGCACCAGACGAGGAATGTTGTGATTGATTGTTGAGCGGGCGAACCGGTCTATATGAGTGCGGCGTTTGATGTCGACGCCCCACCAATTCCTAGCGCTCCTTGTGGTAGTTCCCCGGCTAGCAGCAAGGAATGGCGGTGAGAAAATACTCGGTTGATGGGATGTCGCGCCGCCAGTTTCTGGCCAAGGCCGCCGCCTGCGGTGCCGCTTCTCAATTGTCGTGGGCCGGGCCGGTGATCGAGAAGGCCTACGCGGCTGGTCCGTGTGGGGGCCATTTGACCGACATTGAGCACTTCGTGCTCTTGATGCAAGAGAACCGTTCCTTCGATCACTACTTCGGCACGCTTTCCGATGTCGATGGCTTTGATTCCGGGTCACCGCTATTCGCGCAAGCAGGCTGGAATCCGGAGACGCAGTCCGTGGATCCCAGCGGCATTACTCTGCCTTACCGCCTGGACACCACCCGAGGGCCTCTCGTCAACGGCAACTGCATCAACGACCCCGAGCACTCCTGGATCGCGCAACACAACTCGTGGAACAACGGCGCCAACGACAACTGGCTGCCAGCGCGCGTGGGAACCCTTCCAGACGCCAACGTTCCCATCGTCATGGGCTTTTATCAGCGGCGAGATCTCCCCGTCCACCACATGCTGGCCGACACGTTCACAATCTGCGATAGCTATCACTGTTCGCTGCTCGCGGGCACGCTTCCCAATCGGCTGTATTGGGTGAGTGCCACCAACGACCCCGAAGGCACTCAAGGTGGGCCGCAACTAATCAACCCTGACATCCCTCGGATTCAGCGGTTCCGATGGACCACGATGGCGGAGAATCTGAGCGCCGGCGGCGTCAGTTGGAAATTGTACGAGTCAAAATTTCTCGGGCCGCTCATCGACTCGCTCGCGGGCTACGGCGCGATTATCTCTGACTTCCAGCAGGCGGGGGACCCGAGGTCGGAGTTGGCACGCCGCGGCGTTGCGCCGACATATCCTGGCAACTTCATCGCCGACGTCATGGCCAACAAACTACCGCAGGTGTCGTGGCTCGTTCCGAACTTCTTGCGGTCTGAACATCCGGCATTCCCAGCGGCTTCCGGCGCCGTCGCGATAGTGGATGCGTTAAGGATTTTGTTGTCCAATCCTGCGGTGTGGGAAAAAACCGCGCTGATCGTCAGCTATGACGAAAACGGTGGGTTCTTCGATCACGTCATACCGCCTACAGCGCCTCCTGGAACGCCCGGCGAATTCGTCACTGTGCCCGACATCAATTCGGTGCCCGGATCTGGCGGTATACGAGGGCCGAACGGTCTGGGCTTCCGGGTGCCGTGCATCGTCATTTCGCCGTACAGTCGCGGGCCGCTCGTGGTCCATGACACGTTCGACCACACCTCTCAGTTGCGGTTGCTGGAAACGCGGTTCGGCGTGCCGGTTCCCAATCTGACGGCCTGGCGCAGAAGCGTGACGGGCGATATGACGTCGACATTCAATTTCGCTGTCCCGCCCAACCCGTCGCCACCCAGCTTGATCCCGCCTCGGCTCGACGCCATCCCGAAACTGCCGCAATGTGCTGGCAGTGTTGCGCTGGGGTACGAAGGCTTTGCTCGTCCCTACCGGGTGCCCTTCCCGCAATCGCTGCCGACGCAGGAAACCACGCCTACCCGCGGGATTCCGAGCGGGATGTGCTAGTTCCACAGGCGCGATCGCTTTAGCAGCTGAACGCCTCGCCGACGGCGTCGGGCGGGGGCACCGATTTCAGGCAGCCGAACGGCTCGATGCCGGCGCTGCTGAAGCGGACCGCCGACTGATGGGCGTAGTTCACACAGAATAGGCCCGCTTGATCGGCGCGGCAGCGGTAATCATCGATCGACAGCGTGTCCCCGTTTGCCAGCGCCGGCCCGTTGCCGTGCACGAACGGGCCTGGGTCGGCGCGGGCGGACCCGACTTCGAGCTTGGTGCCGTCGAAGTCGACCCAGCCGCCCTTCCATTCGCCATAGGCCGTTTCGGGGCGGGGCGGGGGGTTCTTCAACTGGACCAGGCAGGCCAGCTCGTCGCCGGTGCGTTCAACGTCCGTCGTGCACGCCACCGCGCCGTCCTGGGTGCTGAACGCGATGTCATCGCCGAGCTCCGTGGCAACGCCATCGCGGGTGACCGTCCGATACTGTGCGGGATCCGCGGGTCGACCTGCCTCGATCCAGGAAATAACGTCAGCGATCGCCGTCCCAGCCTCCGGTGCCGACGACGGCGCTGGCCGGCGGCTCTGCGACGGGGCGCCGGCCGATGCCGAGGAACTGGGCGTACTGGCCGGCGATTGCTCCGAGTCGCCCCCGCCTGAGCTCGAGCACCCCGCGAGCAACAGCGACACGGCGAGCAACCCAGCGATCCGCATCACGCCAGGCTAGCCGCTAGGCATTAGAGAAAGGCGCTACGCACGCCGCGCGCCCGCCACGTCCGCTACCGTCGGGGCTATGCACGAGCGCATCATCCGCGCCCGCACCGCCACCGGCATCGTCGAAGGCTTCACCCGCGACGGTGTCCATCGCTGGCGCTCCATTCCGTACGCCAGGCCCCCGGTCGGATCATTGCGATTCCGCGCTCCGCAGCCCGCGCAGCCCTGGTCCGGGGTGCGCCACTGTCATGGGTTCGGCAGCTGTGCGCCCCAGCAGCGCCGCTACACGATGCTGGGTGTGGGCAAGTACCAGCCCAGAAACGAGGACTGCCTCACCCTCAACGTCGTCGCCCCGGAGTATCCGGCCGCCGACGCGCTACCGGTGATGGTGTTCATTCACGGTGGTGGCTACATCCTCGGCAGCTCGGCGACCCCGCTGTACGACGGCGCCGCGCTGGCACGCCGTGGTTGCGTCTACGTATCGGTCAACTACCGCTTGGGCGCGCTGGGCTGTCTGGATCTCTCGTCGTTGTCCACCCAGGACGTCACCATCGACAGCAACCTGTACCTGCGGGATCTGGTGTTGGCGTTGCGCTGGGTGCGCGACAACATCGCCGGATTCGGGGGTGACCCGAACCGCGTCACCATTTTCGGCGAAAGCGCGGGCGCACATATCACCGCCACCCTGCTGGCCGTGCCCGCCGCCGAAGGCTTGTTCACCGGTGCGATCGCGGAAAGCCCGGCAGCGGGCATGGTGCGCCCGCAGGAGGTCGCCGCCGAGTTCGCCTCCCGCTTCGCCCAGCTCCTTGGTGCGCGCCCCCGGGATGCCGCCCATGCGCTCATGCACGCGTCGCCGGCCCAACTGGTGCAAGCCCAACATCGTCTGATCGACCAGGGAATGCAGAGCAGGCTGGGCGCCTTCCCGGTCGGTCCGGTCTGCGGCGACGACTGCCTACCTGCGGATCCGGTTGCAGCGATGCGATCCGGTCTGGCGCATCCGGTGCCCCTGATTGTCGGCACCAACGCCGACGAGGGCCGATTGTTCACCCGCTTCCTGGGAATGCTGCCGACCAACGAGCCGATGGTCGAAGCGTTGCTGGCCGACTTGACGCCGGCCGATCGCGACCGAATCACCGCCGCCTACCCGAACTACCCTGCGTCGTCGGCGTGCGTCCAACTCGGTGGCGATTTCGCGTTCAGCTCTGCGGTGTGGCAGATCGCCGAAGCGCACGGGTCCTACGCGCCCACCTACTTGTACCGCTACGACTACGCGCCGCGGACACTGCGCTGGTCGGGCTTCGGAGCAACGCACGCCACCGAGCTGTTCGCCGTTTTCGACATCTATCGCACCAGGTTCGGCGCCTTGCTGACCGCAGCCGCAGACCGTAGACCCGCGCTGCGGGTCAGCAATGACGTGCAACGCCGCTGGCAGTCGTTCAGCCACAGCGGCATTCCGGGCGGCGACTGGCCAGCGTATACGCTCGCCGATCGCGCCGTGATGGTCTTCGATCGCAAGTCCCGCATCGAGTTCGATCCCCATCCGCACCGCCGGATGGCTTGGGACGGATTCTCTTTGGCGAAGTGACATGGCCTCCGAATCCCAGCCAGCCATCGAAAGACCTGCTGACCTCACCGCCGCGTGGTTGACGGCGGTGATCCCGGGCGGCGCCATTGCCGATTTCACCGTCGAGCGCATCGGCACCGGACAGATGAGCGAGTGCTACCGCGTTGAGTTGACGTCCGCAGAACCTGGGACTCCCCAGTCGGTGATCATGAAGGTGGCGGCCACCGACCCGGTCAGCCGGCAGACCGGGGTGGCGCTGGGCCTCTATGAACGCGAAGTTCGCTTCTACCGCGACATCGCGCCGCGACTCGGCGGGCCGCTAGCGCCGTGCTATCACGCGGCCGTCGATACCTCGTCGGGAATTTTCGACCTCGTTCTCGGCGATGCCGGACCGGCAGTGGTCGGCGATGAAATCGACGGCGCCACCGCCGAACAAGCCAGCCTCGCCGTCGCCGAATTGGGGCGGCTGCATGGCCCGCTGCTCGACGACCCGGTGCTGGCCAACGCCCCTTGGCTGCATCGGGCAGCCCCCTTGGATCAGGCTATGATCGCCCCGCTATATGCCGGCTTCGTCGACCGCTACGGCGACCAGATCGCGCCCCAGTATCGAATGGTGTGCGAGCGCCTGGTGGCCGCGTTTGACGGCTACGTGGCCCAGGAGAATGCCGACGACAGAATCCGGGGCCTGGTGCACGGCGACTATCGACTGGACAACCTGCTTTTCGGCACGGCAGCCGCCGATCGGGCCTTGACCGTCGTTGACTGGCAGACCGTATCGTGGGGTCCGGCTCTGACCGACCTGGCCTATTTTGTCGGCTGCGCGCTGCCGACGCAGCATCGTCGTGAGCTATACCACGCCTTGCTGCGCAGCTATCACGATGCACTAGGCCCCGGGGCGCCACTCGATATCGACGACATCACCGACGGCGTACGCAGGCAGAGCTTTTTCGGAGTGATGATGGCCATCGTGTCGTCGATGCTGGTGGAGCGCACCGAGCGTGGCGATCGGATGTTTCTGACCATGCTGCAACGCCACTGCGATCACGTGCTGGATACCGACGCGTTGGCGACGTTGCCCGCTGCCACGTCACCGCAGCCGCTGACCCCGTCGCAGCACGACGAACTCGCCCACACGGCGACCGCCGAGCCGCTGTGGAGCGAGAGCTGGTACGCGGACTTCATTGATACGGCACAGGGATTGGGTGGCTGGATACGGATCGGCTTGATGCCGAACGAGGACACCGCCTGGTTCCATGTCCTGCTCTGCGGTCCCGAGCTGCCGACTGTCGCCGTCGTCGACTTCGACGTCCCGCTGCCCGCCGACCCCTGGGCGGTGCGCACCAGCGCCATCGAGGCAGACCACTGGGCCGAGGAACCGCTGCAGAGCTACCGGGTGACCGTGCACGCACAAGGCCAGGCATACACGGACCCGTCGGCGTTGCTGCGTTCCGAGCCGGGAACGCCGGTCGACGTCGCAATCGACTTGGCCTGGGCGACCGACGGCACGCCGTATCGGTATCGCATGACGACCCGCTACGAGATCCCCTGCACCGTATCGGGCTCCGTGACCATCGACGGCAGGTGCTCGCGCATCGACGCGGTTCCCGGGCAGCGCGACCACTCCTGGGGGGTTCGCGATTGGTGGAGCATGGATTGGCTCTGGAGTGCGCTACACCTCGACGACGGCACCCACCTGCATGGGGTGAACATTCAACTCCCGGGTATCCCCGGCGTCAGCGTCGGCTACGGCCAGGACCGCACCGGCAACGTTTCGGAGCTGAACACGGTTTCCGTGCAGGAAACCTTTGGCCCCAACGGGTTACCGACAGAAGCGATACTGACTTTGCAGCCTGTAGACATCACCGCCGCAGCCGACGTAAGGGGGCACGCGCCGCTGCTGCTCACCGCGGCCGACGGTCGGGTGAGCCAGTTCCCGCGGGCCTGGGCCCGCTTCCGCACCACCGACGGCCGCACCGGCGTCGGCTGGCTGGAATGGAACCGCAATCAGCCCACACCACAATGACCGCGCGCCAAATCCGGTCACTTCATGCCGGCCACGTTGCTGCGATCGCAATTCGAGACCCTCGAGCCGCTCGGCGCCGACGAGGCGGGCATAGTGGTGCGGCCAGGTAGCGCTGCCAGGGATGTACGAATTCGTTGCTGCCCTCGTTGTCGCGCTCGTTGTCGCGCTGCACTTCGCGTTTATCGCCTATGTCCCGGTCGGCGGCTTCATTGCGCTCCGGTGGCGACGCACGATATGGCTGCATTTGCCTGCGGTGATCTGGGGCGTCGGCATTGCGACCCACCAGCTTGATTGCCCCTTGACCTGGATGGAGCGTGTGGCCCGCGCCCGGGCCGGCATGGCGCCGCTACCGTCCGACGGGTTCATCGCCCACTACATCACCGGGGTGTTCTACCCGGCCGGGTGGGGTGTCGGGGTCGAGCTGGTCACGTTCGCGACCGTCGCGGTGTCCTGGACGCTGTATATCCGGCACGATCACTCCAGGCGCCAGCCGCGCGACAGCTCACCGACATGACCGTATCGTGGGCCAAGTGAGGGCGTTGATCATCGTCGACGTGCAAAACGACTTCTGCGAGGGCGGATCCTTGGCGGTCACCGGTGGCGCCGCGGTGGCCCGCGCCATCGGCGACCACCTCGCCGGCCAGCCCGGATACCATCACGTGGTGGCTACCAAGGACTTCCACCTCGACCCCGGGGACCACTTCTCCGCCCAACCGGACAACAGGTCATCATGGCCACCGCACTGCGTCGGCGGTAGCCCGGGTGCAGACTTCCATCCCGATCTTGATACCGCCGAGATCGAGGCGGTGTTCCGCAAGGGTGCCGACGCCGCCGCCTACAGCGGTTTCGAGGGCGTCGACGAGAACGGCACACCGCTGCTGGATTGGCTGCGCCAACGCGGCGTCGACGAGGTCGACGTGGTCGGCATCGCCACCGATCACTGCGTTCGTCGCACCGCCGAAGATGCTGCACGCAGCGGGCTGACCACGCGCGTGTTGCTGGACCTGACCGCCGGCGTGTCTGCCGATACGACCGCGGAGGCGCTCGCCGAAATGCGCACCGCGGGCATTGCTTTGATCGGAAGTTCCTGATGGCAGTGCGGGATGACCTGTTGGCGGCGGTGGAGCGATCGCCACGGGCAGCCGGCGCGCACGACCGCGCCGCCTGGGTCGGACTCTTCACCGGCGACGCCAGGGTCGAAGATCCGGTCGGCTCGCGACCGCATGTGGGGCGCGAGGAGATCGCCCGTTTCTACGACACCTTCATCGGTCCGCGAGACATCACATTCCATCGTGATCTCGATATCGTCTCCGACTCAGTCGTGCTGCGCGATCTCGAACTCGAGGTGGCGATGGGTCCGGCCGTGACCATGTTCATCCCCGCCTTCTTGCGCTATGACTTACGAGAGGTCAACGGCGAGTGGCAGATCGCGGTGCTTCGGGCCTACTGGGAGCTGCCGGCGATGATGGCGCAGTTCCTGCGAACGGGATCACGCGCGCTGGCGCCGGCGTTGCAACTGTCGCGAGGGCTGCTCGGCAATCAGGGGCTGGGTGGCACCGCCGGGTTCATGACAGGCTTTCGCCGCGCGGGTACCCGCCACAAGACTCTGGTGGAATCGTTCCTCCGCGCCGCCGCCCGCGGCGACAAGTTCGCCGCGTACCGAGCTTTAGCGCCTACTGCCACAACAACTTTAGGCGACAGCCACGTGCTGGACGCGGCTGAACTGGTCGAGCGGCTCCACGGGGCCAGCTCGGTCAAGGTGAACGGCGCGGGACCCACCGTCACGGTGTCAGTTGCCTCGGATCACGGCCGCGCCATCATGTTTGCCGACGTGGCCTGGCGTGGCAAGCAGATCAACCGGATCCAATACTTTCCGGGCTAACGGTCTAGCGGGTTCCGACGCCATTCCCAGCCGGAGCGGGGCCAGAATCGGGAGCGCGATGTTCGACAGGCCGTTCGGCCGGCGAAACCTGTTGCGCGGCGCTGGCGCGGTTTCCCGATTGCAGATTCCGCGGTGTCGCTGGGGGATTGGCGGATCGACGTGCCGCGTACGATCAGCGACTTGTCGGCCGAGGTCATCGTCGGGGTGCGCCCTGAACACCTCGAGTTGGGCCACGTTGGCGTCGAGATGGAGATCGACATGGTCGAAGAACTCGGAGCCGACGCCTACCTGTACGGTCGAATCTCTGTGGCCGGCATTGCCCTCGACCAGCCCATCGTGGCCCGGGTTGACGGCCGCGCTCGAGCGATGCAGCCGGGTGCGGTTGCGTCCGCGACCGGGTCACGTGCACTTCTTCAGTGGCGCGGGCCGACGGATCGCGTGAGTTACGGTGATCGGCGCGGCGTGCACCGGCCAACCAGCACCATCGGGCTAGCCTGGCGCCCGTGAGTACAGCGCGTGTCGATTTGGTGTGCGAAGGCGGCGGGGTCCGGGGCATCGGACTGGTCGGCGCCGTGGAAGCGCTGGCAGACGCCGGCTACGAGTTTCCCCGGGTCGCGGGCAGCAGCGCGGGTGCGATCGTCGCGTCGATGGTGGCCGCCCTGCAGACCGCTGGTGAACCGCTGTCGCGGCTGGCGGAGATCATGCGCGACATCGACTATCGGAAGTTCCTCGACCGAAACTTGATCGGGCACGTGCCGTTCATCGGCGGGGCGCTGTCATTGTTCCTGGCAGACGGCGTCTACCGGGGTGCCTATCTCGAACGGCTGCTCACTGGCTTGCTTGCTGACCTCGGCGTGCGCACCTTCGGCGACCTGCGAACCGGGGAAGAGCCGGAGCAGTTCGCCTGGTCGCTGGTCGTTGCCGCGAGTGATCTCTCGCGGCGCCGGCTGGTTCGCATCCCATGGGACCTGGACGCCTATGGCATCGACCCGGATGACTTCTCAGTAGCCCGCGCGGTGCACGCCTCGGCAGCCATTCCGTTCGTGTTCGAGCCCGTCCGGGTGCGCGGTGCCACGTGGGTCGACGGCGGGCTCCTGTCGAACTTTCCGGTGGCGTTGTTCGACCGGATCGACGGCAAGCCGCGGTGGCCCACCTTCGGGATCAGGTTGTCCGCCCGTCCCGGGATTCCGCCGACCCGCCCGGTGCACGGGCCAGTGTCGTTGGGAATTGCCGCGATTGAGACGCTGCTCAGCAATCAGGACAATGCCTACATCGACGATCCCTGCACGGTGCGGCGCACCATCTTCGTGCCGGCCCAAGACGTCAGTCCGATTGACTTCGACATCACCGAAGAACAACGCGAAGCCCTCTACCAACGCGGGTTGCACGCCGGCCACAAGTTCCTCACGACCTGGAACTACGCCGACTACCTGGCCGAGTGCGGAAGCCCGGTCAGACCGCAGCCCTAACGCACGGCCGTCTTGAGCATGTTCGGCGCTCGGTAGCTGCCCTGGAAAGGAAAGAGAATGAGTCGAGTCGTCCTGATCACGGGCGGCAGCCGGGGAATCGGTTTGGCAACCGCAAAAGCCTTTCTGCGCGAAGGCGACAGGGTGGTCATCAACTACCGTCGGGATTCGGACCAGGCGAAACGCGCGCTCGACGCCTTGCAGGAGAGCGGCGATCGCGACTGCGTTATGGCCGTGCAGGCCGACGTCAGCATCCCCTCCGACCGCGAGTCCATGGTGGACACGATCCTCGAAGAGTGGGGCCACATTGGTGTGTTGGTCAACAATGCGGGAATTGCCGGCAAAAAGGGCTTCTTGAAAGAAACGGAAGAAGACTTTGAGGCCACCATTCGCAACAACCTCACGGGTCCCGTTCACCTGGCCCAACGCGTCGCGAAGGACATGATCGACAGGGAGATCGGCGGCTCAATCATCAACGTGTGTTCGACCGCCGCCTATTCGGCAAGCAGCGGTACGGCATCCTACTGCGCGGCCAAGGCGGGCCTATTGATTGCGACCAAGAATATGGCCTATACCTTGGGTCCCTACGGCATTCGAGTCAATAGCGTCACTCCGGGCGGCATAGAGACCGACATGAGTCGGCACGCCTGGAATGATCCGGCACGGGGCCCCGCCCTGGCAAAAGCATTGCCGCTGCGCAGGAGGGGCCAACCGAACGAGGTTGCCGGCGCTATCGTCTATTTGGCGTCGGAACACGCCAGCTATACCACCGGCACGGACATTATCGTCGATGGCGGGTGGATGCTCCGGGCAGGCGGGTCGACGTGACCACGCCGCCTTTCGCTGCGGGGCTCGATGCCCGATCGACGTTGGAGGTTCGATGAGCCGAGACATCGCAACAGTGGTGGCAGACGATGGGGTTGCCACGCTCAGGCTGGCTCGACCAGCGCGACGCAACGCGCTATCGATCAAGGTTCGCGACGAGATCACGCTGGCGCTTGACGGCTGGGCGAAGGATCCGGCTGTTCGGGCGGTCGTTCTCCACGGAGAGGGATCGACCTTTTGTGCGGGGTTTGATCTTGACGAGTTTGGGCAAGCGGATCGCGCCGAGCAGATCCGGCACAGCTCACGTCGTTACCACCTCGCGGTATGGCATTTCCCCAAGCCGCTGATCGCCGCGGTCAACGGCCCGGCGATGGGCGGCGGCTTCGACTTGTGCGCCCTTTGCGACTGCCGAATCGCTTCGACCACAGCGGTATTCGGACATCCTGAGATCAAGTTCGGCGCTCCGCCGATGTTCACGCCGCTGCAATGGATCGTCGGCCACGGCGTGGCGCGCGAGCTATGCCTGAGCGGACGTCGGATCGACGCCCATGAGGCCCTGCGCTTGGGCCTTGTCACCAGTGTCAGCGAGCCCGAGCGTGTGCTCGATGACGCACTGGCCTTAGCGCGCAACATCATTGAGGCACCGGCTGCCACGATCGAAATGACCAAGGGCTATCTGGTCGGCAACGCTGGCGCGACCTTCGAGCAAGCGTTCGCCGTGGAGCACGACGCGGTCTTCGACCGATTCCTGGCGGGTCCCGTCGGCCCGCGATTGCGCGATGAAGAGACTTTGTGACCGCAACGGCGCGCTTCGCGGAAGCCGGCACTGTGGACCGGCTTCCGCCAAAGCAGAGTGATTACGCTGAAACGAGCGGAAAGTCGATCTCCGTGTGCGCGACGTTGTTGAAGTAGTTGGTCAGCACGTTGAGTGCGACATGGCCAATCACCTCGGCGATCTCGGTGTCGCTGACACCGGCACGGCGAACGGCTTCAAGCTCGGACTCGTCGATCTGTCCGCGTTGCTCGTTCACCGCCACAGCGAACGTGAGGATAGCCGCGGTCTTGGGGTCGTCGGCATCGCCCTTGCGCGCCGCCGCCACTTGCTCGGCGCTCAGACCGGCCACCCGCTGCCCGGCGTGGGTGTGCGCCGATAGGCAATACGAGCACGTGTTGGACTGGGCGATGGCGATGGCCAGGCGTTCGCGGGTGGCTCTGGGCAGGGTGCCGGCGTCGAGACTGTTCGCGAAACCGAGATACCCACGCAGCAGCGCCGGGCTGTTCGCCATCGCCCGGGTCAGGTTGGGAACCGACCCTAAGGCTTGTTTCACCGCCGACAACGCCGCCGCCTGGTCGGGGGTGGCAGCTGCTTCGGTGACGGGGGGCAAGGTGTTCATTGTTCCTCCTCGATGGTGCTGATTTGTTGGAACCTCGTCGCAGGGAGCGCGGCGGGTAATATTTGGACACCGCGGCCTACCGCCGCGTTACACCGCAAGCGACTCAGTCGCCGGCGCAGTTGAGGACTCGATACACAGTGGCTGCTCCTGTTCGAACCGTCGCCGATGATCGGTGGGCGACCGAAGGCGATCTGATCGCGGCTCTGAAGGCCGGCGACCGTGCGGCTTTTCGCGCCTTAGTAGAAACCCTGCACGCGCCGTTGGTGAGGATGGCCAGTGTCTACGTGTCGCGGGCAACCGCCGAGGACGCCGTGCAGGACGCGTGGGTATCGGTGGTGCGATCCATCGGGAAGTTCGAGGGCCGCGCCAGCGTTCGAACATGGGTATTTCGAGTCGTGCTCAACCGCGTGCGCACGCTGGCCCGCAAGGAGGCGAACACGGTGCCCCACGCGACCGCTGGACCGGAAGCCGAACCGCGGCAATCCGTCGATCCGCAGCGGCTTACCCATCCAGAACTCGGTGCACACCACTGGCACGACGTCCCCGCTCGCTGGGAGTTGCTGCCCGAGCAACGGCTGATGTCGGCAGAAGTTCGTTCCGTGGTAGTCGACGCGTTACAGAAGCTGCCCGGTGCTCAACGTGAGGTGGTTTCGATGCGCGACCTCGAAGGCTGGACGAGTGAGGAAACCTGCGAGGCACTGGGCATTTCAGCGGTGAACCAGCGAGTGCTGTTACACCGTGGCCGCACCGTCCTGCGCGCCACACTGGAGGAGTACTTCCATGACGACTAACGACGACGCCTTCATGGCCAATGAATTGCGCATCACCTGCTCGGACGCGGTGGCACTGGTTACCGACTATCTCGAGGACGCGCTGACCGAATCAGACCTGGATCGCTTCGAGCAGCACACCGGCGGCTGCGAAGCCTGCCGAGTGTATGTCGACCAGATCCGGCGCACCATCCGAATCGCAGCGACGTCTCGAGACGAGTCGGTGGAGATACGGCCGGCCAACTTCGATGCGCTGATGGCCGAGTTCCGCCAACTCGGTCCAGAATGACTTCGGAATGAGGGCGTAACGCAACGCGACGTGCGCGAGTCAGTACTGGTGCACGCCCGCAACCAGCGGGCCGCTCGAAAGGCATCAGCATGACTCGCAACCAAATCTTCGCTTACGCCTCTTCGGTGATCTACCTCGCCGCCGGAATCATCGGCTTCGCCGTGACAGGGTTCGCGGACTTCACCGGCCACCAGCACACCAAGATCGTTTTCCTCGCGGTCAATCCGCTGCACAACGTCGTGCACTTGGCACTGGGACTGGCATGGCTGGCAGCAGCCCTCGTGCCGTCGATCACTCGGAAAACGAACGTTGTTCTGGGCATCGGGCTGGTGGGCGCGTTCGCGCTGGGCGTCAGCGGCCTCGCGGGCTTCATCAACATCCACTCGGTGGGCGAGCCCGACAACTACCTGCACCTGGTCTACGGACTCGTGAGCATCTTCGTCGGCTGGAAGCTTGCGGACGTGCAGGAATCCAGTGCGCAACGTCCGCAACGTCGTAGTCTCACCTCATCGTCGCGGTGAAACCTGCTACGTCAGTGCGCTGGTGGGCACCGCGGGCGGCTGCTTGCGGTGCCCGCCGCCATCGGAGGCCAAAGGCCCCTATTCAGTGGGGTTCAGTTTGGCAGAGGATGAGACGATGAGCGGTCCACGCCAAGACTCCACCGTTGCGCTGTTCGATGCCGCGGCCCTACACCGGCTGGTCGACGTGCTGGTCGACAAGGGCTATCGCGTCGTCGGTCCGACGTTGCGCGACAACGCGATTGTGCTAGCCGAACTGGAATCGGCCGCCGAGCTGCCGCGCGGCTGGGGGGTCGACGTGGGCCCAGGACACTATCGCGTGCGCCGTCGCGACGACGACGCCGCGTTTGGGCACTCGGCCGGGCCACAGTCGTGGAAGCAGTTCCTCCATCCACCCCGGCGCCGATTGTGGTCAGCGACCCGGGACGGCGGTGTGACATCCGAACCCGTTGACGAAGCCCGCCCGTATGCATTCCTCGGCGTGCGGGGCTGCGATCTGGCCGCCATCGCAACCCTCGGCGGGGTGCTGGACGATTCTCGGTATCCCGACAATTCGTTCGCCGCCCGGCGGCGCCGGACCTTTGTCGTGGCGGTGAATTGCACCGAGCCGGGTGGGCTGTGCTTTTGCGCGTCGATGGGCACCGGACCCTCGGTAGGGCCCGGCTACGACCTTGCCCTGACCGAGCGCGCGGGCGGCGGGGCGCCGACCTACGTGGTCGAGGTCGGCACGGACCGGGGCGCGGAGGTGCTGGCTGCCGTGCCACATCGTGCGGCCGACGACAGTGAAATCGGCTGTGCCCAAGCAGACGTCGAGGCGGCCGCGGGCAAGATGGGCCGCCAGATGCCGGACACGGACCTACGCAACCTGCTGATCCGGTCGCGGGAGTCGCCGCAGTGGGAGGAGGTGTCCAGCCGCTGCCTGACCTGCGGCAACTGCACGATGGTGTGTCCGACCTGCTTCTGCACCAGCACCGAAGACATCACCGACCTCGCCGGAGAACACGCGGAGCGTTGGCAGCACTGGGCATCGTGCTTCGAGTTCGACTTCACCTACGTCCATGGCGGCGGCAGCGTTCGGCGATCCGGCTCGTCACGCTACCGGCACTGGTTGACCCACAAGCTGGGGACGTGGCACGACCAGTTCGGGATGTCGGGCTGCGTGGGCTGCGGGCGCTGCATCGCCTGGTGTCCGACCGGCATTGACATCACCGAGGAGATGACCACGATGGCCCGGCAGGCCGACGATGACTGATGCGAGCGGTGCCGAGACGGCGGTGTCGACGCATTCGCATATGGCGCCAGTTCCGTACCGGGTGCGCAGTCGTGTCGTCGAGAGCCCGGACTCGGCGACATTGTGCCTGGAGCCGGTCGGCGAGAAGCTGCGGCCGCCACAACCGGGAGAATTCATGATGCTCTACGCATTCGGCGTGGGCGAAGCGGCGATTTCAATCAGCGGCGATCCCAGCGTCACCGACGGGTCGATCACCCACACCATCCGCGCGGTTGGCGCCGTCAGCCGCGCGCTGCACGACTCGGTACCCGGCACGATTCTCGGGATGCGCGGCCCCTTTGGCACCACCTGGGGGCTGGACGAGGCAATCGGACGAGATCTGATCATGGTGGCCGGGGGCGTGGGGTTGTGCCCGTTGCGTCCGGCAATACTTGGCGCGCTGGCGCAGCGGGAGCGCTACGGCAAGCTCATGGTCATCGCGGGTGCACGGTCACGACCGGACTTCTTGTTCGCCGCTGAACTGCAAAAGTGGGCAGCCGACCCGCAGCTCGAACTGCACCTCACCGTCGACGTCCCGGTCCAAGGCTGGCGCGGCGAAGTTGGTCTGGTCACCGAGCCGTTGCACCGCTTGTCGCTTGAGCCTGGCCGCACCACCGCCTTCCTATGCGGTCCAGAACCGATGCTGCGCTCGGCGGCCGATGCGCTCGTGGCTAAAGGGCTAGCAGCCCAGGACATTCGGGTTTCACTGGAACGGAACATGCAATGCGGGATCGGCTGGTGCGGTCACTGCCAGCTGGGCCCGCTGCTGGTCTGCCGCGACGGGCCCGTCGTCGGCTACGACGTCGCGGGTCCGCTGCTGAAAGTCAAGGAGCTGTAGATGAGTCCACCCACGCTGGCCGTCTGGAAATTTGCCTCCTGCGACGGCTGCCAGCTGACGCTACTCGACTGCGAGGACGAGCTGCTCACCCTCGCTAACCAGGTCCAGATCGCGACCTTCGCGGAAGCGTCCAGCGCCATGGTTGGCGGGCCGTACGACGTCTCCCTGGTGGAAGGCTCGATCACCACCCACCACGACGAGCAGCGCATCCGCGAGATCCGGGAACAGTCAACGGTGCTGGTGACCATCGGCGCGTGCGCGACGGCCGGGGGAGTGCAAGCGCTGCGCAACTTCGCCGACATCACCGAATTCACCTCGGTCGTCTACGCAAAGCCGGAATACATCGACACATTGGCAACGTCGACGCCGGCGTCCGCGCACGTCCACGTCGACTACCAGCTGCATGGTTGTCCGATCGACCGGGGCCAGCTGCTCGATACCCTGTCGGCGCTACTGATCGGCCGCAAGCCCCGGCTGCCCGCCAAGACGGTGTGCACCGAATGCAAGCTGCGGGGGGTGACGTGCGTGCTCGTCGCCGACGCAACCCCGTGCCTGGGCCCGGTCACCCACGCCGGATGCGGGGCGCTTTGCCCACGGCATCGCCGCGGATGCTACGGCTGTTTCGGTCCGTCCGCGGCGCCGCAAACGGCCACGTTGATCCCGCTGCTGCGCCGCGATGGCATGTCGGGCGATGACGTCGACCGGGTGTTTTCGACGTTTAACGTGACGAGCTTCACCGCCGAGCGGAGCACGCAGTGACCGAGAACCGCACAATCAGTGTCGGCACCCTGACACGGGTGGAAGGCGAAGGCGCACTGCACATCACGCTGAAGAACAACCAGCTCGAACGTGTGGAACTCAACATCTATGAGCCGCCGCGGTTTTTCGAAGCATTCCTCCGGGGGCGCGCCTATACAGAACCTCCGGACCTGACCGCACGGATCTGCGGAATATGTCCGGTCGCCTACCAAGTGAGTGCGTGCAACGCGATCGAAGACGCCTGCGGCGCGGAGATCGACCCGGACATCATCGAACTACGCAGGCTGCTGTACTGCGGGGAATGGATCCACAGCCATGTCCTGCATATCTACCTCCTGCATGCCCCGGACTTCATGGGTTACCCCGACATCATCGCCATGAGCCGCGACCATCCGGAGGTCGTCGAACGCGGCTTGCGGTTAAAGAAGGCCGGCAACCGGTTGATGGAGTTCATCGGCGGCCGGGCCATCCACCCCGTCAACGTGCGGCTGGGCGGCTTCTACTCGACGCCGACCCGCGCAGAGTTGCAGCCGCTTGCCGAGCTGCTGCGCCGAGCCCTGGACGAGGCCCTGTGCACCGTCGAATGGGTGTCCGGGTTCGAATTCCCTGACCTTGAGCTGGACTACGAAATGCTCGCCTTACACCAGTCCGGCAGGTATCCGATTGAAAACGGCACCATCGCGCGCAGCGCCGGTCCGTCGTTTCCGGTGGCCGACTTCACCGAGCATGTGCACGAGTCGCAGGTGCCACACTCCACGGCCCTGCACGCGACACTCGATGGTGGTTGCCACTTGACCGGTCCGCTGGCCCGGTTTTCGCTGAACGCCTCGACCCTGTCGCCTATCGCAGCCCAGGCTGCAACGGCTGCCGGACTATCAACTGAATGCCGAAATCCATTCCGCAGCATCATTGTTCGTGCTGTCGAGGTCGTCTATGCGCTCGAGGAGGCCCTGCGGATCATCGATGAGTACCAGCGTCCGTCCCGCTCGTTCGTTGATGTTGGGGCATCAGCGAGTATTGGGCATGGCGTCAGTGAGGCTCCCCGAGGCCTGCTGTATCACCGATACCAGATCGACGCATCCGGACTGGTGTCGGCGGCGACGATCGTCCCGCCCACCTCCCAAAACCAGGCCGCCATCGAAGCCGACCTGGCCCGCCTCGTGTCGGCAAATCTCGCCCTCGACGACTCGGCCCTGACTGTGTTGTGCGAGCAGCTGATTCGCAGCTACGACCCCTGCATCTCGTGCTCGGCGCACTTCCTGACGTTGACGGTGCACCGCACGTGAGCGACGGCAGCGCACGGGTCGTGGTGGTCGGGCTCGGCAACCGCTACCGGCGCGACGACGGCGTGGGCGTGATCGTCGCGGAAGCCCTGGCCGATCTCGCGCTCCCGGACGTCGCTGTGGTCACCGACGTTGCGGAGCCGATGGGTCTGCTGGACGCGTGGTCCGGTGCCGAATTCGTCGTGCTGATCGACGCTTCGGTAGCCGACAGTGCGGGAGGAGAATCCCAGCCGACGCCCGGCCGGGTGCGTCGTTGCGCGATAGCTGACCTAGCGGACGCCCCGGCGATGTTGAGCTCGCACCGCGTGGACGTCGCTGGCGCCTACGCGCTCGGTCAGCAGCTCGGTCGAATACCCAAAGCGCTGGTGCTCGTCACCATCGAAGCGGCCGATGCCGGCCACGGGACGGGTCTGACCGCGGACGTGGCGGCCGCCGTCCCGGCAGCGGTGCGCAGGACACGGACCGAGATCAACCGAGCCATGGCTACCGAGGCGGATACGTGAAGGCTGGTGGTGACCGGCTCGGGTCGTCGGCCTAGTTGGTTGGTGGTGGTTGGGGTTGGAAAGGCTGGTACCACCACCACTGGGCGCGTTCGCCGGTCGGTCCGGGGCACGGTGGGACGGCGGGCGGGGGTCTCGTCGGTGTGCGCGCGAGCGAACCTGGGTTCAGCGGCCGGTTGGAGCTATCGGTAACAGTGGGGTTGGGTGCGGGTCCGGCGATGGTGATGACGCCGCGATGGTGCAGCCGGTGGTGATAGGGGCAGACCAGTACCAGGTTGGCCAGTTCGGTGGCGCCGCCGTCCTCCCAGTGCCGCAGGTGGTGGGCGTGTAGACCGCGGGTTGCCCCGCAGCCGGGTACCGCGCACATCCGGTGGCGGTGTTCGAGCGCGCGGCGAATCCGGCGGCTGATCTGGCGGGTCGCTCGCCCGGAACCGATGACCTCACCGTCGCGTTCGAACCAGGCTTCATAGGTGGCATCACACATCAGGTAGCGACGTTCGGCCCGCGAGAGCAGCGGACCCAGGTGCAGCGCCGCGGCGCGCTGGTTCACGTCGAGGTGCATCACCACGGTGGTGCGCTGCCCGTGCGGGCGGCGGGTGGCCTCGGCATCCCATCCGGCCTCGATCAAGCGCATGAACGCATCGGCGGTGCTTGGAAACGGGGGCGCATGATCAAGGGGATGGTCGCCGTTGTCGTGATCGTGGCGCCACTGCGCGATCAGAGCATCGAGGTGAGATTGCAGTGCCGCGTCGAAGGTTGCCGCGTCAAGGTGGGGAAGGGTGATCCGCCAGTAGCTGAACTCCTCGTCGGTGGTCTTGGTGATCGAGCGCTGTGGCTCGGGACGGGGATCGGGTTCGGGTCGCGGTTCCAGTTTGATCGCGGTGCGTAGCTGGTTCACGGTGGCGCAGCGGGCCAGCTCCGCAAAATGCTCATCGGACCCCTCGGGCGCGCGGTGGGCGATGACGCCGACCTGATCCAGCGACAGTTGACCCTCCCGCATGCCTTGGGCGCAGCGGGGAAACTCCTCCAGCCGTCCCGCGACGGTGGCGATCGTTTGGGCGTTGCCGGGTGAGCAGCCTGTCTTCCAGGCCACCAACCCCGCGACCGACCGTGCACCCGTCGCACCCCACAGCTGGTCACGATCCAACTCGGCAGCGATCTCCACAATGCGACCATCGATCGCATTGCGCTGACCACTCAACTCCGCCAACTCCTCGAACAACGCCTCCAGGCGCTGCTCAGCACACACGACAGCGGCACCCGATGATGCGGTCAACGACATGAGTTCATCAAAGCACCCGGGTACGACATTAAATCTCGGCCACCAAGAGCCTTGGCTACCGATGCGCGCAGGTGGTGTTCGGGGTCGTACTATTTGTTGGTGCGAGGTGCGGTGGCGGTCCATTGGTGTCGCCGATGGGAGTTCTGGGGTGCCAACTACAGTCGGGATGGTGGCAGTAAATGACAAGGATAAACGCGCTAATCTGGACGCCGTTCTTGCCTTTATTTCTGATACTTATGTCTTCGTGCGCCCATGCCGATACTCGCCAGTCGGTAGAAACGGTGTCCAACCGGAACGGGCTGTACCCCGGCGAGGAGATGCTCGAAACCAATGGATTTGAAACGCTCACCTATTTCAAAGAAGGCCAACCCGACAAGCCGTTGGTAATCTTCGTTCCCGGCGGGTTTCACCTCGCGCGGGTTGCCTACGGATATCCGGGAGGCAATGAGACCGATTTTCTCGCCTACTGGCTTGCGCAAAGGGGCTACTCCTTCCTTGGCGCGTCCTATCCAACGGGCAACAAAGTGTATTCGAAAGCCTACCCAGCTTTTTCGATCCGAGATTGGGGCAAGCAAGTCGCCGCGACCGCCAAGCACTACGTCGATGAGCGCGGGCTGTCCGGCAAAGTCATTGTTCTAGGCTGGAGCGCCGGCGGACAGATTGCTCAGTCTGTTTACGAGGCGAGCAAAGATGCGGGTCTCGACATGAGCTTGTACGTCTCCCTCGCGTCAACTCCACCGGTCCCGTTGCTCGTCGCGGCACCCGGTGCTATTTCTAAAGCGGAAAGCGGCCTTTCCAAAGCTCCACAATTTTACGAGCTCTTCAAGCGATATGTCGTTGCACAGGATGAATTAAACGGTCACCAGATCATCCCATGGAAGACCTTCGAAAGCGATATTCTCGGGGATATCCCAGTGGCGCTGAACGCGATCATGATCGCCTCCCGATACGAAGACGGTAAATTTGTGGAGGATCTGGAGTGGTCCATGGCCGATACCGGCGCTTTGAAGGTTGCGGACTTTCCGTTTGTCGTCACGATCTCTGGCAACAAGGTTCTGGATAATGACCACGCGCTGACCGACCGCGGCAACTGGGGCATTTACCAGATTCAACATCTTTACCGGAACATGGTTCTCCCAGTTCTGTCCAAATCAGAGGATATCGCTCCGGAAGATTGGCAGAACCTGATGGATCAGATGAGCTACGCCACCTCCGGTGCACTCAATGCCAGGGTGCCGGGCAATCACTTCTTTTGGTACGGCGCGGTCGGCGCGCGCGAGACGGTCGAGCAAATGGATATGCTCATCCAGCGCGCGGCGAATCTTCAATCAAGTATTGCGGCCTCGCTGGCGCATGTGGGCGGAAGCTAAAGTGCCCTCGCTCTGCGTTTCTAGCGCAACTGAGGAGATTCGCTCGCCGAGTCGTTGGTAAGCGTCGAGGAGCGGTTGAATCAACTCCAGTACTTCGGCGTCAGCGGCGAAAAGGTCGAAGTCCGGCTCCGTTGGAAGCTGGTCGGCAGTGACCCAGCCAACCTTGCGGCCAACAGTGCAGAACGCCGCAGGCGCGGGCAAGCCCCTCCATTTCGCCCTCAAGAGCGCTTCGTAGATGGATTATTGATTCGATGATGCCGGGCAAGCTCACCGGAACAGCGGTGATGCCACTACGAACGTTGGATCCATCAGTGACGCTGGATGACCTGACATGGCTAGACGAGGCGATCGGTGACGCACGGGTGGTGGCGATCGGCGAAAGTGCCCATGGTAATCGGGAGTTTTATCAGCTTCGCCACCGCATGCTGCGTTACCTCGTCGAGCAGTTGGGGTTCGGCGCGTACGCGTTGGAATCAGGCTTCGTCGAAGGTTGGCGGGTCAATGACTGGATCCATGGCAGCCACGACGAGCTAAGCCAGGTGCTGGCGACCGGCATCACTTTCTTGATGGGGTTATGTGTTCAGATGCGCGCCCATCTCGAATGGATGCACGAATGCAATCGCAACGCTGCACACAAGGTCAGCTTCTATGGAATCGATCTGCCAGGTTCATGCGTGTCCTTGATCCCGGGCATCGATGCGGTGATCGCCTACCTAAAGCAGGCCGACCCCTCTTTCGAAGCTGATGCGTCGATGCGGGAGACGGCCTGGGCGGGGACCTCGGCGCACGCGCCGGCGTGCTTTGCCGCTTACAAGGACCTACCAGCGGCGAGCAGAAACGCGCTGACGGCCAGCCTTGCTGAGCTTGCGGCGCGCATGGCCTCCCGCCGGCTTGACTACTGCCAACAAACCACCATCGATGCCTACGAGCGCGCACTGCACTCACTTCGGGTCACGGTCAGCCTGGATGCAGCTGTCCGCGAGTTCGCGCGGGATCCGCAAGACGTAACGCGAATCCGTGATGGCGCTATGGCGCAGAGCGTCAGGTGGATACTGGACCGACACAACCGCATTGTCGTGGCCGCTCACAACGGCCATGTGCAGCGATGGCCCGTGAGCGTTTCGGGTGTGGCGGCATGGACTCCGATGGGCATGCATCTGGCTGATCAGCTGGGCGACGACTATCGGGTGATCGGTACCACCTTCGGTACAGGTCGGGTTCCGACCATAGAAGCCGAAATCGATACTGGCAAGCGGTTCACAGAGTTGGAGGCGCCCCGGGTGGGGAGTCTGGATGCGGTCATGGACGCCAGCCACCACGGCCCCATTGCAGTCGATCTACGGCGACTCTCGCCGGCTGATGCCAGAATCATTGAGGCTGTCTCACAACAGCGTCAGGGCCCGCTGTACTGCGACACAAGCCCATTAGATGCCTTCGACGTCGTCGTCCATGTCCCTCATGTCGAGTTGGCAGATCCCGACCTACGGGCGTACGGCTACGCACCCGACGACGTACAGCAAGCCCTCCTCTGCGGTATGGCGGACCAATGAGGGGGCCGGCCCTGACCAGCGCGCCGCTGCTCGCACGCCCCATGAGTCGAAATCTCTCCCAAGGCAAGAAACGCTCCGGTGGTTACTCACTCGATGAACCACCTGACATGATTCCATCCTTTCCATGAAATGGAGTCTCTGGACATGCCGCTGTGGTCGAAAGTAGGCTTCACCTCCGAGCTGTCTTCCAGCTCAAGAACCTTGAGACCTCAAAACCCCAGGAGTCCCGCGCTGGTGCGGGCACTTCCGTGCATATGCACGCCAAACCTTCGGACTATTGTGCTCGGGTACGGAGGTATTGCTGGTGAACTGGAGTTAGTGCGGTGACTGAATTGCCGCCGACCGGAACGGTGACGTTTCTGGTCGGCGATGTTGACTGCTCCACACGACTGTGGGACACCCAGCCCGACGAGATGGCGGTGGCTAGCGCTTGTCTCGGTGATGCGGTGGCTGAGCTAGTTGTTGATCATGGGGGAGTGCTGCTGGTCGAAAAGGGTGAGGGTGATAGCTTCGTGGCGGCGTTCGCCCGTGCCAGTGACGCGGTGGGGTGTGCGCTGCGGTTGCAGCAGGCGCCGTTGACGCCGATCCGGTTGCGCATTGCGGTGCATACCGGCCAAGTGGGGCTGGGCGACGATGCCACCTATGGTGGTCCGACGATCAACAAGACCGGGTGTGTGAGGGATCTGGCCCATGGTGGCCAGACATTATTGTCGGGTGCTACTGAGCTGCTCGTGGTCGATTGGTTACCGGTGGATGCGTGGCTGACCGATCTGGGCGCGTATCAATTGGATGATTTGCCCCGGCCGGAACGATTGGTGCAGCTGTGCCATCCCAGCGTGGGCAACGAGTTTCCACCTTTGCGGACCGATAACAGTGTTGGTACGCACAATGTTCCGGTGCATTTGACCAGTTTTGTGGGCCGCGGCGCGCAAATGACCCAGGTGCGCAACCTGTTGGTCGACAACCGGTTGGTGACGTTGACTGGTGCCGGTGGTATCGGCAAGACGCGTCTGGGCGCCGAGGTGGCTGTGCGCATTGCTTCGGAGTTCTGCGACGGTGTTTGGTATGTCGACCTCGCGCCGATCAGCGATCCCGCAGTTGTTGCTGTTGCGGTGGCCCGTGTTGTGGGCCTTCCGGATCGGCCCGGCATGACCACGATGGAGGCGTTGGTTCAGTTTGTGGGCGAGCGTCAGATGTTGATAGTGCTGGATAATTGCGAACATCTGTTGGTCGCAGTTGCGTCGCTGGCGGTGGAACTTCTGGGCTCCTGTGCTGGGTTGACGGTGCTGGCAACCAGTCGTGAGCCGCTGGGGGTGTCCGGGGAAGCGATGTTTGTGGTGCCCTCGCTGTCGCTGGCCGACGAGGCCGGGGAATTGTTCGCCGATCGGGTTCGTCGGGTTCGGCCGGATTTTGCGGTGACCGAGGACAACGGGGCTGCTGTGGCGGAGATCTGTCGGCGCCTCGACGGCATGCCGCTGGCCATCGAACTGGCGGCAGCGCGGGTGCGGGCGTTGTCGCTCGAGGAGATTGCCGCGGGTCTGGATGACCGGTTCCGCCTTCTGACCGGCGGTGCGCGCACCGCGCTGCGACGCCAGCAGACGTTGCGCGCCTCGGTCGAGTGGTCGGATGCGTTGCTGACCGAGGACGAACGCATCGTGTTGCGCCGGCTGGCAGTGTTCGTGGGTGGGTTCAGTCTGGACGCGGCCCAGGCCGTCGCCGGCGACACCCAGGTCCAGGGTTATCAAGTTCTCGACCACCTTGTCCAACTCATCGACAAGTCTCTGGTCGTTGCCGAGAGCACCGGCGGCTCGACCCGCTATCGGTTCCTGGAGACGGTGCGTCAATACGCGTTGGAGAAACTGGGCGGGGCCGGTGAAGCCCACGACGTCCGCGACCGGCACCGTGATTACTACACGTCACTGGCGGTGCTCCTGCTCGCTCCAGCACGCAGTGACCACGAACAACGCCTGGCGCGCGCATGGGATGAGATGGACAATTTCCGAGGCGCATTCGGGTGGAGCCTCGAAACTGGCGCGATTGGCCGGGCGTTGGAGCTTGCGTCCTCGCTGGAGCCGCTCTGGCAGGCGCACGGCTGGATCCAGGAGGGGCTGGGCTGGCTAGAGACTGGGCTCGCCGAGACCGATGGGCCTAGCGGGGCACCTGAATTCCGCGTGCAGGCGGTCGCTAGCCGGGCCACACTGCTGTCCTTGGACGGCGTAGCGGCAAGCGTTGAGGAAACCGAAGAGGCCCTGACCATCGCCCGGACCCTCGATGACAGGGTCTCGTTGGTGCGGGCGCTGATGGCCCGCGGCTGTGCCTCCCTGTATGACGCCGAGGCGGCCGGGCCCTACTTCGAGGAGGCGGTCAAACTTGCCCGGGAAATCGGCGATTCGTGGCTGCTGAGCCAAGCTTTGCTGCGGCAGACCATGCCAGCGATATTCGCCGGGGACTCGGCCACAACGATTACGGCCGCGGGCAAGGCGCTCGAAGCCGCGGAGGCCACCGGTGACCGATTTGCCGCGCGGCACTGCCGCTTGCTCAAGGGAATTGCGATGTTCCTGCAAGGCGATTTGGTGGCGGCGTCGGCGAACCTCGGCGAGGTGATCGACGAAGCGACCGCCGCACATGATGCGATGTTTCGGGTTTACGCCCTGGCAATGGAGAGCATGGCGCGGGCGTTTCAAGGCGACGCGGTCGGTGCTCGGGCTTGTGCCGACGCGGCCATGGAAGGCTGCGCTGAACTACCTGGGTTTCACAAGGGCAGGGCGTACGCGGGTGTGGCGGCTGCGTGCCTGGCCGCCGGGGATGCCGATGCGGCATGGCGGGCCAGCGAAGAAGCTCGACAGCGCATCGGCCTGGAGCCAGTGACGATCGGACTTTACCTATGGGCTGCCCTGGGGCCGCTGGGTTGTGGCGACCTCGCCGCGGCCCGTCGCTGGGCTGACGATGTGGTGCTGGCGACAAAGGGTATGCCTCTGGGGTCGGCGCTGTCGACGCGTTCGCGGGTCGCGATCGCCCAGCAGCATCTAGACCAAGCCGAACGCGACGCCTATGAAGCACTCGCCATCGCATCCCACAGCGGCAGCCACCTTGTCGTTCCTGACGTTTTCGAATGTCTGGCCGATCTGGCGCGGGAGGCCGGTAATCACCGCGATGCGGCGAGGCTGTGCGGCGCGGCCAACACCGCTCGCCAGCACACGGGTGCTGTGCGGTTCAAGATACTTGACGAAAGCTCTGCGGCCACGGTCGTGGCGCTGCGTGAGGCACTAGGTAACAACGACTTTGACAAAGCGTGGGCGCAGGGTGCGGCCATGTCGGCCGAGGAAGCGATCGCCTACGTCCAGCGCGGTCGCGGCGAACGCGAACGCGAACGTAACCGTCCGTCGGAGGGTTGGGCGTCGCTGACTCCGACCGAACTCCAGATCGTGCGGCTCGTTAGTGAAGGGCTGGCCAACAAGGAGATCGCCAGACGGCTTTTCGTTTCACCCCGGACCATCCAGGTGCACCTCACGCACACATACGCGAAGCTGCGGCTGACTTCGCGCGTGCAGCTCGCCCAAGAGGCAGCGCGTCACGCCTGCTTGCCGGTGCAAGATGAGGCTGCGCCGCCCCACCGTCATAACTCACCAACGCGGCCGCATCTGTAGCTCATATCTCCTGGTAGCTGCCCGCATCAGCCGCAGTCGCCGGCGCGTTCTGCCCAAACACACTCGACAGCAGCAACTGCACAGACGCATTCGGATTGGCGCGACCGCCAGCGGATGAATCATCGACGCCCGTACGGCCTCAAACGCAACTTTCCCTGTGGATCATGTCCTTTCGCTGACACAGTTCTTCAAGGACACCGCCACCACCCGCGCGGCGACCTGGGCACTGAGCTAGGCCTGGCCGTAAGGGGATCAAAACGCTGTGCTACATCCGGCTGCTGCAGATGGAGCTGGAAGACACCGAGGTCTAGGGCTGCGTGTGCGTCGACCTGTCGTATCTTTGCATTCCGGATGGCAAGCTCGCCGACGAGAATGCGGTGACCGACCCAGCAAAATGGGCACTGCTCGTCGAATAGGAAGATGCAGACCCAACGCACTGGTTAGCAGCAACCAACCCGGATCAGCCTTCTGAGCCGTTCACACCCGGGCTGCCAAACAGGGATCCGCCGGTGCCACCGGTACCGCCGGCCCCACCAGCCCCTGGATTGTTGGAGCTGCCACGGCCGCCGCCACCGCCGTCACCGCCGTGACCGATCAGCCCGGCGTCACCACCGCCGCCGCCGCCGCCACCGGCACCACCGCCCTCGAAGCCGTCGCCGCCGGCGCCGCCGGTCCCACCGGCCCCGCCGATGCCGTACAGCGATCCGCCCCTGCCCCCGGTCCCACCAAGCCCACCATCGCCGCTGACCTCGCCCGCGAGGCCCCCACCGATCCCGCCCTGCCCACCTGACCCGGCGGCCCCGCCGTGGCCGATCAGCCCGGCGGCCCCACCGTCACCACCGCCACCACCGTCACCACCGTCACCATTCCCGACACTTGCGTCGCCGCCCCGGCCGCCGTCGCCGCCGGTCCCGCCGGCGCCGTACAGCGCGCCGCCCCTGCCCCCGGTCCCGCCGAGCCCACCAACGGCAGCGCCTCCACGGACGGTGTCGTCCCCGCCCCACCCGCCGTCCCCGCCGGACCCGCCGGTGCCGATCAGCCCGGCGGCCCCACCGGCCCCGCCGGCCCCGCCGTCACCACCGGCAACGCCGAAGCCGGCCCCGCCCAACCCGCCGTCCCCACCGGACCCACCGTTGCCGTACAGCACCCCGCCGGCACCACCGTCGCCGCCGACGCCGCCCGCTTCGCCCCGGACCCCAAGGCCGCCGCCGCCCGCCCCACCGGCCCCACCATCCCCGATTAGCCCACCAGCACCACCGACGCCACCGACACCACCGGCACTACCGGCCTCCAGAAAGTTGTTTCCGCTGATCCCGCCGTCACCGCCGGCCCCACCGTTGCCCTGCAGCAACCCACCGGCCCCACCAGCCCCACCAGCCCCACCGACCCCGCCCGCACCGGGCAAAACGGACGCACCGGCCCCGCCGACACCACCATTCCCGAACAACCAAGCGCGACCCCCGGCCCCACCAGGCAAAGCAGCCCCACTAGCCAGGGCGCCGCCGGCCCCACCAGCCCCACCGTTGCCATACAGCCAGCCCCCGGCCCCGCCAGCCCCACCGGCCAACCCAAACCCCACCCCGCTGCCGCCGGCCCCACCATTACCGATCAACCCGGCATCACCACCGGCACCACCAGGCCCACCAGCCCCACCATTGCCCCACAACAACCCGCCGGCCCCGCCGGCCTGGCCCGGTGCGGTCCCAGCGGCGCCATCGCCGATCAGCGGACGACCCAACAACCCCTGGATGGGTCCGTTGACCACGTCCAGGGCGGCGGCCATCGGCGATGCATTCGCCGCCTCGGCAAACGCATACGATCCCGCACCGGCGGTCATGGCCTGCACAAACTGGGCATGAAACTCCGCGGCCTGCGCACTCATGGTCTGATAGGCCTGACCGTGGGCGCCGAACAGCGCTGCAATCGCCGCTGACACCTCATCAGCCCCGGCCGCCGGCACCGCGATGGTCGGCGCCCACGCCGCCGCGTTCACCTCACCCAGCGTCATACCAATGCCCGACAACTCCGCAGCCGCCTGCGCCACCACCTCGGGTGTTGCCACCACAAACGACATCACAATCCTCCTTGCTAATCCGCCGTGTTATCGCACCAGCAGTTGCCACAACATTTCCGATATTCCCGACGTGTGGGCGAATTTAGTATTAACCGCACCCGGCCCGCAAGGTTTTTGTCCACGTAATCGACCGAAAGGTGAACGCCGCGAAGAGGCTATGCGCTGCACCGCGGGACGCACCACAGAAGATAGGACAAAGCGCTTATTGGCAATTGCGAATCGCAACGTGCGACGTGGGCAAGATATGAAGAAATGCTTATTGCTCACCACGAATCGACAATCTATCAATTGATAGCAACGAGCTGGATTACAGCGGGTTCGGTCATTGTCGACCCCGCTGTTTTGCGGCGGGTGTGTGCGGGCGGTGGCTGGATTGTGTGATCTGCGAGGAGATGGTGATGTCGTTTGTGGTGGCAACACCGGAGCTGGTGGCGGCTGCGGCGACGGAGTTGGCGGGTATTGAGTCAATGATCGGGGCGGCCAATGCGGCGGCGATGGCTCCGACGACGTCGGTGATGGCCGCGGCTGCTGATGAGGTGTCGATGGCGATCGCGGCATTGTTTGGTGCCCATGGTGAGGCTTATCAGGCGGTCAGCGCTCAGGCGGCGGCGTTTCATGCCCAGTTCGTGGCGGGCCTCGATCGTGCGGGCAGTGCTTATGCGGGCGCTGAAGCGCTCAACGCTTCGGCGCAGAGTATCGAGCAAGACGTGCTCGCGGTGATCAACGCGCCCACTGGGCTGCTGTTGGGGCGTCCGTTGATTGGTAACGGTGCCGATGGTGCCCCGGGTACGGGTGCTAGCGGCGGGGATGGTGGGTTTTTGTGGGGTAGTGGTGGGCTGGTGGTTCCGGGGCGCCTGGGCAGGCTGGTGGGGCTGGTGGGGCTGGTGGGGCTGCGGGGTTGATCGGCAATGGTGGTCGTGGTGGGGCCGGCGGCTGGGGTGCCATTGGTAGTGCTGGTGGGGTTGGTGGGGCTGGTGGGTGGCTGGTGGGCAATGGTGGTGCTGGTGGGCTCGGCGGGGTGGGCACCAGCGGTGCTGGTGGGGTTGGTGGGGCCGGCGGGGCGGCGGTGGGGTTGTTCGGCCATGGCGCGGTCGGTGGGGTCGGTGGTGTTGGTGGCCGCGGCGGGGTGTTCTATGGCGATGGCGGGGGCCGGCGGTGCTGGAGGGATGGGTGCTGCTGCGGGCGCCGGTGGTAGCGGTGGTAGCGCGATGTTGATCGGCAACGGCGGGGTTGGTGGGGCTGGCGCGACGGGCGCCGTCGGCAGTGACGGCGCAACGCCGGGGGCGGCTGGCACCGACGGCGCCACCGGTGGCGCTGGTGGGGCTGGCGGTAACGGTGGGCAGTTGTTCGGCGCGGGTGGCGCGGGTGGTTCCGGTGGGGCCGGTGGTGACGGCGGTAACGGTGCCGGCGGCGACATGACGATCAATGCTGGTCGCGGCGGTGTCGGCGGCAGCGGTGGAGACCCCGGTGCGGGCGGGGCCGGTGGGAGTGGCGGTGCCTTTGGCGGTGCGGACGGTCCAGTTGGACAGACTCCCACCAGCGGGGGTAACGGCGGCAACGGCGGCAACGGTGCCGATGGCGACACGGCGGTGCTGGCGGGAAAGTGGGCGACGGCGGGGCCGGCGGGGCCGGCGCCCACGGCCCTGACGCCACCTCCCGAAGTCTCGGTGGTCGCGGCGGCAACGGCGGGGTCGGCGGTGATGGCGGTACGATCAGCGGTAACGGCGGCATCGGCGGTCGCGGCGGCCACGGCGGACCCGCACTCCTGGCCACCCCCGGGTTCACCGCAGCCACGCCGTTGCCGCCGTTGCCGTTATAGCAATCCGCCGGCCCCGCCGGCCTGGCCCGGTGCGGTCCCAGCGGCGCCATCGCCGATCAGCGGATGCCCCAACAACTCCCTGGATGAGCCCGTTGACCACATCCAGGGCGGCGGCCATCGGCGACGCATTCGCCGCCTCGGCAAGCGCATCCGCACCGGCGGTCATGGCCTGCGCAAACTGGGGATGAAACTCCGCGGCCTGCGCACTCATCGTCTGATAGGCCTGACCGTGGGCGCCGAACAGCGCTGCAATCGCCGCTGACACCGCATCTGCCCCGGCCGCTAACACCGCGGTGGTCGGCGCGCCGACGCAATGCCCGACAATTCCGCAGCGGCCTGCGCCACTGTCTCGGGTGCAGCAATCACAAATGACATCACAATCCTCCTTGTCAATCCGCCGTGTTATCGCACTGGCAGTTGCCACAATAGTTCCGATATTCCCGACGTGTGGGCGAATTTAGTATTAGCCGCACCCGGCCCGCGAGGTTTCGGTCCACGTAATCGATCGAAAGGTAAACGCCGCGAAGAGGCCATGCGCTGCACCGCGGGACGCACAAAAAAGGGTAGGACAAAACGCTTATTGACAATTGCGAATCGCAACGTGCGACGTGGGCAAGATATGACGAAACGCTTATAGCGCACCACGAATCGACACTGTACTTGTTGATAACAACGAGCTGGATTGCAGCTGGTTCGGTCGCTGTCGACCCCGCAGTCTTGCTGCGCGTGCAGGCGGACAGCCGCGCGGCAAAGACCGCGTGACGAGAAGGGGAGAAGGGGATGGGACGTTGAATTTTTCGGTATTGCCACCCGAGATCAACTCAGCCAGGATCTTGGCGGGTGCAGGCACCGGACCGATGCTGGCGGCGGCGGCGGCCTGGTATGGGGTGGCTGCCGAATTGGCGTCGGCGGCGAGTTCCTTTAGGTCGCTAACCTTTGGGCTGGCGGGGGAGGTGTGGCAGGGTTCAGCAGCGGCGGCGATGGCGGCGGCGGCGGCCCCGTACGAGGGATGGCTCAATGCAGCGGCGTCCCAGGCCGAGCGAACGGCCCTGCAGGCCCGCACGATGACGGGTGCGTTTGAAACGGTGCTGGTGGCAATGGTGAATCCGGCGATGATCGCGGCCAACCGTTCCCAGCTGGTGTCGCTGGTCCTGTCAAATCTGTTTGGGCAAAACGCCCCGGCTATCGCAGCTGCTGAGGCCGTCTACGAGCAGATGTGGGCGCAGGATGTGGCCGCGATGTCTGGCTACCATGTGGAGGCTTCGGCGGTCGTCTCGCAGCTGGCGCCGTTTGCACAGCCGCTGCAGCACCTGGCGGGCCTGCCGGGCCAGCTAGCCAGCGTGGTTGCCAGCGCGCCCGTGGCCGGCGCGGCCGTGAGAAGCGCGGCTGCGGCCAGCTCCATCGCGGATCCGGCGGCGGCGGTCGCGGCGGCGGCCGCCCCGACCAGGACCCTTGCCGTTACCCTGGGCCTGGCCAACGTGGGCTTCGGCAATGTGGGCAGCGGAAACGTCGGCTTCCTCAACTTCGGCAACGGCAGCCTTGGCAGTAACAATGTCGGTTTCGGTAACTTCGGCGGCAGCAATGTCGGTTCCGGAAACTTGGGGAGCTTCAACTTGGGTCCGGGTAACCTTGGCATTTCCAACCTGGGATTTGCGAACACCGGGAGCGGGAACCTCGGCTTTGCGAACATCGGGAGCGGGAACGTCGGCTTGGCGAACATCGGCAGCAACAATATTGGTATTGGGTTGACCGGTAACAATCAAGTCGGCATCGGCGGCCTGAATTCTGGCGCCAACAATATCGGGTTGTTTAATTCGGGCAGCGGGAATATCGGCTTCTTCAACTCCGGCAACGGAAACTTTGGTATCGGGAACTCGGGCAGCTACAACACGGGCTGGTGGAACACCGGAGAGGCGAACACCGGCTTCTTGAATGCGGGCTCGTTCAACACCGGCAGTCTTAACGTGGGCGACGCGAACACGGGAAGCATGAACACCGGTAGCTACAACACGGGCGATGTAAACCCGGGCTCGTCTAACACGGGTCACCTCAACATCGGTGACACCAACACCGGGCTGTTGAATTCAGGCAATATCAACACCGGTGCCTTCAACGCGGGCGACATGAATAACGGGTTATTCTGGACGGGCACTGGCGAGGGCGGCCTCACGTTCGCGATCAGAACACCCGATATCACCC
Organism: Mycobacterium spongiae; assembly: GCF_018278905.1. Lineage (NCBI taxonomy): Bacteria > Bacillati > Actinomycetota > Actinomycetes > Mycobacteriales > Mycobacteriaceae > Mycobacterium > Mycobacterium spongiae. The sequence continues at coordinate 3,144,615 of NZ_CP046600.1, read as the reverse complement.
TACCCTCGATGGTGATAGCTGACATCAGCATCCCTGGCTTCGATCTGCCTGCAATCACGCTACCGTCGCTGACGCTTCCGGCGGCGACGACGCCGGCGGATATCCGCATCGGCGGGTTCGGCTTGCCGGAGATCACGCTGCCGTCGCTGACGCTTCCGGCGGCGACGACGCCGGCGGATATCCGCATCGGCGGGTTCGGCTTGCCGGAGATCACGCTGCCGGTCGCTACTTCCGGGCGGCGCGACGCCGGCGGATATCCGCATCGGCGGTTGGCTTGCGGAGATCACGCTGCCGTCGCTGACGCTTCCGGCGGCGACGACGCCGGCGGATATCCGCATCGGCGGGTTCGGCTTGCCGGAGATCACGCTGCCGTCGCTGACGCTTCCGGCGGCGACGACGCCGGCGGATATCCGCATCGGCGGGTTCGGCTTGCCGGAGATCACGCTGCCGTCGCTGACGCTTCCGGCGGCGACGACGCCGGCGGATATCCGCATCGGCGGGTTCGGCTTGCCGGAGATCACGCTGCCGTCGCTGACGCTTCCGGCGGCGACGACGCCGGCGGATATCCGCATCGGCGGGTTCAGCTTGCCCGAAATAGTGACTCCCGCAATATCAATTCCACCGGGGTTGGAAATAGGCGAGGGAATTGTGGGTGCATTTACCACGCCCGAAATCACTACGGGTGGGTTTGGCGTTGAATCGTTTACGCTCAGCTTCGAGGGAGGAGTGCAATCGTTTAAGTTGCCCGGTCTTACTGTGCCCAACATATCTTTTCCCGACATCAATCTCAACAACTTCACTACACCTAAGGTAGAGTTTTCGGGTTTTGCGTTTCCCGAAATAGTAACGGGAAATATTACTTTTTTGGGGCCGGGTGGTTTGCTCCCGTTGCCCATAGTTCTTTTGCACGGTGGCCTTGCTGGTCAATCCTTCGTGATGAATGTCTCCCTCCAGCCATTTGTTAATGTCTCGGGACCTTCCATTGCAGGGGGCCACTTGGGCTCGTTCACTTTCCCCAGACTCACCATCAGTGAAATCGGGCTGCCCGGCGGCACAATCCCCGGGTTTAGTATTCCCTCCATAACGGTCGGCGAGTTCTCTTTCCCGGACGTAGACGTAGTCGTCCCAGATCTTCTATTCCCACCGGTGACCATTTCACCCATCTCTATCAGCACCTTTAACACGCCCGGATGGGAATTAAGTTTCGTTAGGATTCCCTCGGTGGCCATCCCGGGTATCGGTGTCGGTGAGTTCACGTTGCCGCAAGTCGGGGTTCCGGAGATTACGACGCCGTCGTTGGCCATCCCGGGTATCGGTGTCGGTGAGTTCACGTTGCCGCAAGTCGGGGTTCCGGAGATTACGACGCCGTCGTTGGCCATCCCGGGTATCGGTGTCGGTGAGTTCACGTTGCCGCAAGTCGGGGTTCCGGAGATTACGACGCCGTCGTTGGCCATCCCGGGTATCGGTGTCGGTGAGTTCACGTTGCCGCAAGTCGGGGTTCCGGAGATTACGACGCCGTCGTTGGCCATCCCGGGTATCGGTGTCGGTGAGTTCACGTTGCCGCAAGTCGGGGTTCCGGAGATTACGACGCCGTCGTTGGCCATCCCGGGTATCGGTGTCGGTGAGTTCACGTTGCCGCAAGTCGGGGTTCCGGAGATTACGACGCCGTCGTTGACTATCCCGGGTATCGGTGTCGGTGAGTTCACGTTGCCGCAAGTCGGGGTTCCGGAGATTACGACGCCATCGTTGACCATCCCCGGCCTCGGTGTCGGTGCGTTGACCATCCCCGGGTTCACCACTCCCGCCATTTCCTTGCCCGCCACCACCATCGCGAGCTTGGTCGTCCCGCCGACGCCGGGCTTCTTCAACTCGAGTAGCACTCCGTCGTCGGGCTTCTTCAATACCGGCACCGGCAGCAGTTCGGGCTTCGGCAACAACGGCTCGGGCCTGTCGGGCATGTTCAACTCGAATCCCACCGGGTTCTCGTTCGGCTCGGGCTATCAAAACTCCGGCGCAGCCTCCTCAGGGTTCTCGAACCTCGGCAGCGCCGTCTCGGGCTTCAGTAACCTGGGCACCCTCCCGTTCGCCGATACCAGCCTGGTCTCTGGCTTTAGAAACGTCGGTCACAGGCTCGCAGGGTTGTTGTTCCACGGCACCACGCCATAGCAGGTCAGATCGTGGCAGACCGCCATGTGCTGCTGGGGCACGGCGGGGCGTCCAGATCGCCACCGCGGCGTCGGTGTTGCCGGGTCGGGCGGGTGGCGCCCGACCCGGTGCTGGCCGGCGCGGCAGGACAACGCGGCTCGGCCAACGACAGCGCAGGTGTGGCGGTTGCCACCACACCACCCGATGGGGTGCCCGTCGCCGCAGCAGCGCCAGCAGAGTGCCCTTAGGTCTGGTCCGTTGTGTGCAGTGTGCGGCCCAAGACTTGGTTCGGAGCCATCATGGCCCCGGCGCCGAAAGGCCGGCGCGCTGGATCGAATCTGCGCCGGCCGTGGCTAGGGAGCTGGCGAGGGCAACCGCATGGCAACCGCCGAAGATCCGATGGAGCGGGCATCGGATGTTGCGATAGTCGGCTCCACAGTGCGCTTCCCGGGTGCCGCCGATGCGGACGAATTCTGGGATGTGTTGCGCTAAAGGGGAATGCGGTATTTCGAATACCGCAGCAGGGGGTGGGATGTCCAGGAATTCTTCGACCCGGATCCGGAGGTGCTGGGGAAGATTGCGACCCGGCGGGCAGGCTTCATCGAGGACGTAACGGGATTCGACGCGCCGTTCTTCGGGCTGCCGACGCACGAGGTTATGTCGATGGACCCGCAGCATCGACCACTGCTCGCGACGGCGTGGCAGGCGTTGGCGCATTTGGGCACCGCGCCAATGGCTTTGGCGAACACCCAGACCGGTGTGCACCTGGGTCTGACGACACATGACTACCTCGGCATTATGTCGGATGAGCTGAGTTGCGCCGAGATCGATTCGTACATGGCTATTGGGACGTCGGCTGCCGCGGGAGCGGGCCGGATCAGTCACCGGTTGGGGCTGTTGCGTCCGGCGGTCACGGTCGATACGGCGTGCAGCTCGTCGTCGGTGGCGGTCCATCAGGCTTGAGAAGCGCTGCGTTTTGGCGAGTGCGCCCTTGTGCTGGCCGGCGGCGCGAACGTCATGATCAGCCTGGGGACCATGATCGGCTTTTCTCGGGCGCACATGCTGGCTCCCGACCGGCGGTGCAAGACTTTCGGTGCGTCCGCGGAGAGGTGAAAGCATGACCGACGATGGAGTCATGGATTGCAAACGTCAGTGGACTCCGACAGCGGAGGTTGTCGAGCTTCTGAACAGTGCGTTGGTTGACGAGAGGCTTGAACAAGACATTTATGGGGCCTGAGCCGCTTCAGACTTCCTCGGCGAGTCTGCGTTGGTGAGCGTGTCGGTTGGCGAAGCGCGGTCTGGCTGATATACGCGGGTTGGCTACCGCAAGAAGGGGTTTCGGCTGGATCGTCCCCGCTTGTCTAGGGTCGAGTGGCAACCGCCGGGGGTCTGCTCATAGGTGTGTCGCGACTCGATCCACGCGCTGCCACCAGGAGATTTGAGGAGGAAGCAGATCAGGTGGGCGATCAGTCCTCCATGACCGCCAGCGACCAGCACCAGCCGGCACGCTCGCGGGCGATCGCAACGTTAGCCACTGTCGGCCGCTTGCGGCGTTCGAGGAAACCCACCCACCCGCGGTGCAGGCGACGGTTGCGGTCATCGCCGCGGGCGCGGGCACCGCGGCGGCCTGGTTCCATCGCGCACGCATCACCGCGCCCACGTGATAGCCGGGGGCGGTGATCGCAGGCCGCCTCGACGAGCAGCCGGTGGACATGAGTGTTGCAGGTCTTGGTGATCGTCCCTTGCGCCCGCGAGGAACCTGATGAGTATTCGGAGGGCACCAACCCCACAAACAAACCAATCGTGTTGCCGGTGAAACGATTCCAGTCGCCGATCTCGACGCCAACGCGAATCCGGTCAACGTGCTCACACCCCGTAGGCAGCACACTGTGCGCATGATCGAGGTGAACTTACTATCGGCCATGTCCTCGATCGCTGAGTCCAGGCGCCCACGCCGGGCCTGCATCGTCAGCCCGTGGTCGTCGTCGGCATCGAAGGCCATCCGTGTTGCCAATGACGTCAACTGCGTTGCCGCGTCGCTACGCAGCCACCGATGGTGAGTGCCGGTCCACGCTGCCCCACCGTAGTAGACGATGTCGTGGCGCAGTAGCACCGTGCAGAGTCGATGCCGCGCTCTCATCAAGTCCGCCTCGGGCATCCTCGCGGTTGCACCGCACCGGGTCAGGGGCCGCTTGCTGATCCACGCTTGGGATCGCCACCGAGGTGATCTCATCAAGCCACAACAGCCGGCAAAGATGCAGCCCATCCCGGAATCGGTCTTCACTCGATCACCGGACGGCTTGTGCACTGTCGATGGTGCGACGACCTCACATCGAACCCCTGCATCGGTCAACGCCCGATACACAACGGAACCGGTCGGCCCGGCTTCCTAAGCCACCGCCATGCGTTGCACCGCGGGACGCACCACAAAAGATAGAACAAAGCGCTTATTGACGATTGCGAATCGCAACGCGCGACGTGAGCAAGATATGACGAAACGCTGATAGCTCACCACGAATCGACAATGTACCAATTGATGACAACGAGCTGGATTACAGCTGGTTCGGTCGCTGTCGACCCCGCTGTTTTGCGGCGGGTGTGCGGGCGGTCGCTGAATTGTGTGATCTGCGAGGAGATGGTGATGTCGTTTGTGGTGGCAACACCGGAGCTGGTGGCGGCTGCGGCGACGGAGTTGGCGGGTATTGAATCGATGATCGGGGCGGCCAATGCGGCGGTGATGGCTCCGACGACGACGGTGGTGGCCGCGGCTGCTGATGAGGTGTCGGCGGCGATCGCGGCATTGTTTGGTGCCCATGGTGAGGCTTATCAGGCGGTCAGCGCTCAGGCGGCGGCGTTTCATGCCCAGTTCGTGGCGGGCCTCGATCGTGCGGGCAGTGCTTATGCGGGCGCTGAAGCGCTCAACGCGTCGGCGCAAAGCGTGGAGCAAGACGTGCTCGCGGTGATCAACGCGCCCACTGGCCTGCTGTTGGGGCGCCCGTTGATTGGCAACGGTGCCAATGGTGCCCCGGGTACGGGTGCTAACGGCGGGGACGGTGGGATTTTGTGGGGTAATGGCGGGGCTGGTGGTTCCGGGGCGCCTGGGCAGGCTGGTGGGGCTGGTGGGGCTGGTGGGTGGCTGATGGGCAATGGTGGTCGTGGTGGGGCCGGCGGTTCGGGCACCATTGGTGGCGCTGGTAGCGCTGGTGGGGCTGGTGGGGCTGGTGGGGCAGCGGTGGGGTTGTTCGGCCATGGCGGGGTCGGTGGGGCCGGAGGTGGGGTGGGTGGTGCCGGTGGTGTTGGTGGCCGCGGCGGGTTGTTCTATGGCGATGGCGGGGCCGGCGGCGCTGGAGGTACCGGTGCCTTTGCGGGTAGCGGTGGTAGCGGTGGTAGCGGTGGTAGCGCGATGTTGATCGGCAACGGCGGAGTGGGTGGGGCCGGCGGTGCCGGCGCCGCGGGCATTAGCGGCGCTACGCTGGGGGCGGCCGGCACTGACGGGAGCAACGGTGGGGCCGGTGGGGCCGGCGGTTACGGTGGGCGGTTGTTCGGTGATGGTGGCGCGGGTGGTTCGGGTGGTGTCGGTGGTAACGGCGGTAGCGGCGCCGCCGGCGACATGACCATCAATGCTGGTCGCGGCGGCGACGGCGGCAATGGTGGAGACCCGGGGGCGGGCGGGGCCGGTGGGCGTGGCGGTGCCTTTGGCGGTGCGGACGGACCAGGTGGACAGACTCCCATAGCCGGCGGTAACGGCGGCACCGGCGGCAACGGTGCCGATGGCCTCGCCGGCGCCATTGCAGGTGCCGGCGGCGACGGTGGTGACGGCGGGCTCGTCGGCGACGGTGGGGCCGGGGGCAACGGTGGTGCCGGTGCTGCCGGCAGTGACGGCGCTACGCCGGGGGCGGCTGGCACCGACGGGGGCGACGGTGGGGCCGGTGGGGCTGGCGGTAACGGTGGGCGGGAGTCGTCCGGTACTGGTGGCGCGGGTGGTTCGGGTGGCGTCGGTGGTCGCGGCGGTAACGGGGCCGACGGCGACAGCACCTTTGTCATCAACTCTGGTCGCGGCGGTGACGGCGGCAATGGTGGAAACCCCGGGGCTGGCGGGGCCGGTGGGAGTGGCGGTGGCGTTGGCGGTGCGGACGGCGCAGTTGGACAGACGCCCACCAGCGGGGGTAACGGCGGCACCGGCGGCAATGGTGCCGATGCCATCGGCGCCAACGGCGCCGACGGCGGTGTCGGCGGCGACGGTGGTGACGGCGGGCTCGTCGGCGACGGTGGGGCCGGCGGCAACGGGGGCGCCGCCGCCAACGGCCTTGATAGCGCCGCTGGCTCCAGTGTCGGTGGTCGCGGCGGAGGCGGCGGGGTCGGCGGTGATGGTGGTGCTGTCAGCGGTGACGGCGGTATCGGCGGTCGCGGCGGCCATGGTGGCGCCGGCGGCGACAACGCGGGATCCGAAAGTGTCGGTGGTCGTGGCGGTGACGGCGGTGGTGGCGGTGCCAGCAGCACCGGAGTCGGCGGTATCGGCGGTCGCGGCGGCACCGGCGGCAGCGCCGGCGCCAATTCCTTCACCAGTATCGGTGGTGATGGTGGTTCTGGTGGTGACGGTGGATTCGGGGCCACCGCTGGCGGTGACGGTGGGGCCGGCGGTCTAGCCGCTGATGGCCTTGACGACAACACCACCGGCTCTAGTGTCGGTGGTCGCGGCGGTGACGGCGGTCACGGCGGTGACAGCGGCGGGGTCGCCGGGGCCGCCGGTGCGGCCGCCGACGGCGGTAGCGGCGGCGACAACGCCGGCTTCAGTGCGGGTGGTCGCGGCGGTGACGGCGGTGACGGCGGCGACGGCACCGGGGCCGCCGTCGGCGCCGACGGCGCCGACGGCGGCAAGGGCGGCACCGCCGGCACCAACTCCACCACCAGTCGCGGTGGTGACGGCGGTTCTGGCGGTGACGGCGGATTCGGAGCCACCGCCGGCGGTGACGGCGGGGCCGGCGGTCTGGGCGCTGACGGCCGCGACGACAACACCACCGGCGCCAGTCGCGGCGGTGACGGCGGTGACGGCGGCAACGGCGGTAACGGCGGGGTCGCCGGGGCCGCCGGTGCGGCCGCCGACGGCGGCAACGGCGGCGCCAACGCCGGCACAGCCAGTATCGGTGGTCGCGGCGGTGACGGCGGTGACGGCGGCGCCGGCATCAACGGGGCCGGCGCCAACGGCGCGACGGGCGGCAAGGGCGGCAGCGCCGGCGTCAACTCCGTCAGCAGTTTCGGCGGTAGCGGCGGTGATGGTGGTGATGGTGGATTCGGGCTCACCGCCGGCGGCGACGGCGGTGACGGCGGTCTAGCCGCGGACGGCAGCGACAACAACGCCAACAACAGTGTCGGTGGTGACGGTGGTGACGGCGGTAACGGCGGCACAAGCGCCGGGGTCGCCGGCGCCGCCGGCGCGGCCACCGCCGGCGGCAACGGCGGCGCCAACGCCGGCGCCATCAGTCGGGGCGGTCTCGGCGGTAACGGCGGTAACGGCGGCGTCAGCACCACCGGGGCCGGCGCCAACGGCGCGACGGGCGGCGACGGCGGCAACGGCGGCGCCAACTCCGCCTTCAGTATCGGCGGTGGCGGCGGTGACGGCGGTGATGGCGGCGTCAGCACCACCGGGGCCGGCGGCAACGGGGCGACGGGCGGCAAGGGCGGCACCGCCGGCGTCAACTCCACCAACAGTGCCGGCGGTGACGGTGGTGCTGGTGGTGATGGTGGATTCGGGGCCACCGACGGCGGTGACGGCGGTGACGGCGGTCTGGGCGCTGACGGCCGCGACGACAACACCACCGGCGACAGTCGCGGCGGTGCCGGCGGTGCCGGCGGTAACGGTGGTGATGGTGGTGATGGCGGTCGCGGCGGTAGCGGCGGCCACGGCGGCAGCGGCGGTGTCAACGCCGGCACAGACAGTATCGGTGGTCGCGGCGGTGCCGGCGGTGACGGCGGCGCCACCAGCGCCAACTCCACCACCAGTCGCGGTGGTGATGGTGGTTTTGGTGGTGATGGTGGATTCGGGGCCACCGTCGGCGGTGACGGCGGGGCCGGCGGTCTGGGCGCTGATGGCCCCGACGACAACACCGCCGGCAACAGTTTCGGTGGTCGCGGCGGTGACGGCGGTAACGGCGGCGACAGCGGCCAGGTCGCCGGGGCCGCGGGCGCGGCCGGCGACGGCGGCAACGGCGGTGTCAACGCCGGACTCACCAGTCAAGGTGGTCGCGGTGGTGACGGCGGTGACGGCGGTGCCAGTACCACCGGGGCCGGCGCCGACGGGGCGGCGGGCGGCAAGGGCGGCGCCGCCGGCGCCAATTCCGTCGCCAGTGTCGGTGGTGGCGGTGGTTCTGGTGGTGATGGTGGATTCGGGGCCACCGTCGGCGGTGACGGCGGGGCCGGCGGTCTAGCCGCTGACGGCCTCGACGACAACACCACCGGCAACAGTTTCGGTGGTGACGGGGGTGACGGCGGTAACGGCGGCGACAGCCACGTGACGGCCGGGGCCGCCGGTGCGGCCGCCGACGGCGGCAGCGGCGGCGCCAACGCCGACTTCAGTCTGGGTGGTCGCGGCGGTGACGGCGGTGACGGCGGCGCCAGCACCACCGGGGCCGGCGCCGACGGCGCGACGGGCGGCAAGGGCGGCACCGCCGGCTTCGGCTCCTTGGGCAGTGCCGGTGGTGGCGGTGGTTCTGGTGGTGACGGGGGATCCGGGGCCACCGCCGGCGGTGACGGCGGTGACGGCGGTCTGGGCGCTGACGGCCGCGACGACAACATCAACGGCAGCAGTTTCGGTGGTCGCGGCGGTGCCGGCGGTAACGGCGGCGACGGCGGCGACGGCGGTCGCGGCGGTCGCGGCGGCCACGGCGGCAGCGGCGGCGTCAACGCCAGCACAGACAGTATCGGTGGTAGCGGCGGTGCCGGCGGTGACGGCGGCGCCACCAGCGCCAACTCCACCACCAGTCGCGGTGGTGACGGTGGTTCTGGTGGTGACGGGGGATCCGGGGCCACCGCCGGCGGTGACGGCGGGGCCGGCGGTCTGGGCGCTGATGGCCCCGACGACAACACCGCCGGCAACAGTTTCGGTGGTCGCGGCGGTGACGGCGGTAACGGCGGCGACAGCGGCCAGGTCGCCGGGGCCGCGGGCGCGGCCGGCGACGGCGGCAACGGCGGTGTCAACGCCGGACTCACCAGTCAAGGTGGTCGCGGTGGTGACGGCGGTGACGGCGGTGCCAGTACCACCGGGGCCGGCGCCGACGGGGCGGCGGGCGGCAACGGCGGCGCCGCCGGCGCCAATTCCGTCGCCAGTCGTGGTGGTGACGGTGGTTCTGGTGGTGATGGTGGATCTGGAGCCACCGCCGGCGGTAACGGCGGGGCCGGCGGTCTAGCCGCTGACGGCCTCGACGACAACACCAACAGCTCCAGTGCCGGTGGTCGCGGCGGTGACGGCGGTAACGGCGGCGACAGCGACGGGACGGCCGGTGCCGCCGGTGCGGCCGCCGATGGCGGTAGCGGCGGCGCCAACGCTGGCTTCAGTCTGGGTGGTCGCGGCGGTGACGGCGGTGACGGCGGCGCCAGCACCACCGGGGCCGGCGCCGCCGGCGCCGACGGCGGCAAGGGCGGCACCGCCGGCGCCAACTCCACCACCAGTCACGGTGGTGATGGCGGGTCTGGTGGTGACGGGGGATCCGGGGCCACCGCCGGCGGTGACGGCGGTGACGGCGGTCTGGCCGCTGACGGCCGCGACGACAACACCACCGGCGCCAGTCGCGGCGGGGACGGTGGTGACGGCGGTAACGGCGGCGACAGCGACGGGGTCGGCGGGGCCGCCGGTGCGGCCACCGACGGCGGTAACGGTGGCGTCAACGCCGGCACAGCCAGTATCGGTGGTCGCGGCGGTGACGGCGGTGACGGCGGCGCCAGCACCACCGGGGCCGGCGCCAACGGCGCCAACGGCGGCAACGGCGGCACCGCCGGCGTCAACTCCACCAGCAGTTTCGGCGGTGGCGGCGGTGATGGTGGTGATGGTGGATTCGGGGCCACCGCCGGCGGCGACGGCGGTGACGGCGGTCTAGCCGCTGACGGCCGCGACGACAACATCAACAAAAACAGTGTCGGCGGTGACGGCGGTGACGGCGGTAACGGCGGCGACAGCGACGGGGTCGCCGGGGCCGCCGGCGCGGCCACCGCCGGCGGCAACGGCGGCGACAACGCCGGCTTCATCAGTCGGGGTGGTCTCGGCGGTAACGGCGGTAACGGCGGCGCCAGCACCACCGGGGCTGGCGCCAACGGCGCGACGGGCGGCAACGGCGGTAACGGCGGCGCCAACTCCGCCTTCAGTAACGGCAGTGGCGGCGGTGCCGGCGGTGATGGCGGTGACGGTAGCGGCGGACTCGGCGACCCGGGCATCGACGGCGACCCCGCGGTCGGCAGCGTGGGTGGCGACGGCGGTGCTGGCGGTGCCGGCGGACCCGCTGCCTAGACCGTATGGGGGACCGTCGGCGCTGAGCTGAGTGTGGCGCGTTGGGGCCTCACTCACCCAGGTGGTGGCTGCCGGGACCATTCCGGATTTGGCCTTCAACTGCTCGCCGAAGTCGGCCCGATCCTCGATCGCGTCAACAACGCCGAACAGGCCGCCACCGAATGCGGAGCGGCGCCGGTCACCAAAGCGCCCAACAGCAGCCCAGTGGGCGCGTTGATCACCGCGAGCACGTCTTGCTCGATACTCTGCGCCGAAGCGTTGAGCGCTTCAGCGCCCGCATAAGCACTGCCCGCACGATCGAGGCCCGCCACGAACTGGGCATGAAACGCCGCCCCCTGAGCGCTGACCGCCTGATAAGCCTCACCATGGGCACCAAACAATGCCGCGATCGCCATCGACACCTCATCAGCAGCCGCGGCCATCACCGACGTCGTCGGAGCCATCGCCGCCGCATTGGCCGCCCCGATCATTGACTCAATACCCGCCAACTCCGTCGCCGCAGCCGCCACCAGCTCCGGTGTTGCCACCACAAACGACATCACCATCTCCTCGCAGATCACACAATCCAGCCACCGCCCGCACACACCCGCCGCAAAACAGCGGGGTCGACAATGACCGAACCCGCTGTAATCCAGCTCGTTGTCATCAATTGATAGATTGTCGATTCGTGGTGAGCAATAAGCATTTCTTCATATCTTGCCCACGTCGCACGTTGCGATTCGCAATTGCCAATAAGCGCTTTGTCCTATCTTCTGTGGTGCGTCCAACGGTGCAGCGCATAGCCTCTTCGCGGCGTTTGGCGGCTGGTACGTGAATCGCAAGTGCACCTAAGGCTCGGGGATGTCCCGATGGTGGATTCGTGTCGCTCAAGTTGAGGTGGGGCCTCGGTGGGTGTCGACGCGAATTCGACACATCGGGAATGTTGTGGCAACTGCCGGTGCGACAACACGGTGGGTGCCGAAATTGCCAAGGAGGACCGTGATGTCGTTTGTGATCGCTGCACCCGAGGTCGCCATGGCAGAACGCCTGGGTCGAGTCGTTCAACGGTCGGCTCCGCGATGAACTGCTCAACGCGTGGCAGTCCGACTCGCTCCTGGAAGCCCGCGTAATGATCGAGGACTGGCGCGGTGACTACAACGCCAACAGACCGCAACACCGCCCAAGTCGAGCTCACCCCCCACCCAGTTCGCTCTACAGTCGACCACGACCCACCAACCCCAATTGGCATAGCGACTCGACCACCAAACGGGTCCCCGTCAGACCCACAAACACCCGTGAACGATCCGAGTGAGAAACGGAGAGTTGCCGATGGACCGTGATCCTGTTTACGAATCAATTACCTTCGACCTCTGGCGGAGCAAATGCTTGGTTGCTGCGGCGGAGCTGTCGATCGCCGACCACTTGGCCAGCGGGCCATTGTCCCTCGACGAGCTTGCCGCTCGATGTGATTGCCCTGCGCAGCGGGTAATGCGGCTACTGCGGCCCCTCATTGGCGAAGGGTTCTTTTCGCGCAATCAAGCCGGTGAGTATTGCAACAGCGAGAAGACCGAACGACTTCGTAGCGATCATCCCCAGACCCTCTTGCCCATTGCGTTGCAGTTCGCCTGGACCCGTGACCAGGGCTGGTGGAAGGTTGCGGATTCGGTGCGCACCGGCCGGACTGGCTACCAGCTGGAGTTTGGCCAGGAACTCTTCGAGCATCTGGCGGACAACGAGAAGCTTGCTGCGAACTTTGATCGGGCGATGACAGCGTTGTATTCCGCCGAAACCGATGGGATTGTCCACGGATTCAACTTTGGTGACGTCGAGCGATTGATGGATGTTGGCGGTGGCAATGGTTCGACGCTGGTACCGATTCTGCAGCAGTATGACCATCTGCAAGGAGTGCTGTTCGATCAGGACCATGTTGTCGAACGTGCTAAGGAAGCACTGGCAGAGTCTCCGGTCTTCGATCGCATCGAGTTCCAGACGGGTGACTTCTTTGCCCCCATCGAGCATCGAGCCGATACGATCATGCTTCGACACGTCATTCACGACTGGGACTGGGACGATAGCCAGACAATCCTTCGCCATTGCCGCGATTCGGTTGGTCCCGACGGCCAGGTTCTGGTTGTCGAAATGGTTGTCCCCGAGGATGATCGGCCGCATCCTGCCAAGTGGCTCGATGCGGTCATGATGATCGTGACGGGCGGCTGGGAACGGACCGAAGAGCAGTACCGTGAGCTCTTTGACGGAGCGGGACTTCGACTCGATCGAGTGATCAGCGCCACCGTCCCGCATGCACGAGTCAGCGAGACGATCGAGATCCTTGTTGGCAAGCCGACGACCGCCTGACTACTTGCACAGCCCCGCAGCACTGATCACGGGCCAGCCGCCGACGGCTGATCGCCGGCTCGCGGGTCGCCAACTAGGGTGCAGCCATGAGCCTGGTCACCTATGAGCTGGAAGATCACATTGCCACCATCACCCTGAACCGCCCCGAGGCGCGCAACGCCATCAACGGGGCACTCCGAGGTGAACTCAACGCGGCCTGGGATCGGTTCCGCGACGAGGAGGACGCCTGGGTCGGGATCCTGACGGCCAACGGCAACGTCTACTGCGCCGGAGTCGACTTCAACGACGGCGAAGGGGCAGTCGGCACCTTCGGCGGCACCTTCTGGGAGAAACCGACGATCAACTCCTTCGAGAGTGGGATGGAGTTGTTCAAGCCCACCATCGCCGCGGTCCAGGGCCCGTGCGTTGGTTACGGATTGACCGGGGTGTTGTTCTGCGACTTCGTGATTGCCAGCACCGAGGCAACATTTTCGTTTCGCGAGGTGTTGATCGGCATCCCGACCATCGTCGGGGCGATCCGGCTGCCCCAGCGGGTGCGCTGGGCACACGCCATGGAGTTGCTGCTCACCGGGAAGCCAATCAGCGCCGAGCGAGCACTCGAGATCGGTCTGGTGTGGAAGCTGGTCGAGCCCCAGGACTTGCAGGCGGAGGCCCGCGCCTGGGCAACGACCCTCACCGAGGCCGCGCCCCTGGCGCAGCGGGCCACCAAGGAGGTGGCCTGGCGAACCGCGGATATGGGCTGGATCGAGTCGGTCCGGTTCGGCGAGACCATGCGCAAGGTGGCCGGAGCGACTGCGGACGTGGTCGAGGGTCTTCAGGCTCGGCAGGAGAAGCGCAAGCCTCACTGGCAGGGTCGCTGACCGAAATCAACTGCTCCTAGCCATCTCTCGCAGACGTTGGCGAACCCCCATCGTCACGCGGCCGGCAGATATCCTCACGGCCCGCCGAGTGGCTCGGACGTCGGGGGCGGTCGATTCTTGGTGGCACGGAAGAAGGCGTCGGCCTCGTCGTCCAGCGGATAGATGAGTTCTACCCGCAGGTCGGCAAGTGTGATGTCGACGGCGTTGTCGAATCGGGCGGCCAGAACCATGGTCCGCACGATGCCGTCCGGCGTTCGGAACCATGGGCACACCACCAGGTCCGCGGTCGCTTCTGCCGAGTCGAGTTCTCCCACCGAGCTCTGCACCGCGGCCAGCGCGGTGCTGAGGCTCTTGTCGAGCGGGAACTGCGCAACTTCAGCCCGCAGGCGCGCCACGGTCGCTCTGGCCACTTCTGGCCAGTTGGCGATGGTCTCGTGAGGGTCGCCGCGGTCGTACAGCCAGGTCATCATGTTGACCCCAGTGAGGTCGGCCCCGAACAGCCGCTCAGCCCCCCGATTTGCTTCGATCACCAACCAGTCTCGGGACAGCACGACGGCCGCATACGGTTCGTGAGCGCTCAAAAGGCGGTTGATAGCTGCTCGCGCCGGTCGGTAGCGAGGGGCGTCGAAGGGCTCCTCGGGATAGTGCGGGGAAAGGCCTGCGCCGAGCAACAGCTGGTTTCGCTCTCTCAGCTGAACCCCGAGGGCATCGCACAGGCGGATCACCATGGCGCCTGTCGGCCGTGACCGGCCAGTTTCGAGGAAGGAGATATGGCGCGGGGTCGTCTGTGCCTCTGCCGCGAGCATCAGTTGACTCATGCCCCTGCTGCGACGCCGCTGCCGCAGCAGTGTTCCGAAGGGACTTGTCTGGGTTGTCACCGCCCGGAGCGACCGGGAACCGGCGCCTGTTGGCGGGCGGCGACTCGTGGGTGGGGCTCGCCGCGCTCGACCCGGAACGCAAGCTCTTCGCCAACCTGCCGCAGGAGTCGGCGCACTTGCAGCCTCGCGATGGCCCCGAGCGGTCGCGCCCACGGCGCTAAGACGAGCCTCGCGTGGCTGGTAGCCACGCACCGGCTCGCGCCGTTGGGAACGATCGTCCAGCTATTGCGCGCTTCCCGCAAGAAAGGCGGTAGGCCAGAAGTCGCCACGTAGGCTAATTCCATTGCTTCGCTATCGAAGTGAGTGATCTCCTCGGTTACCGCACCGACGGGCAGAGGCCCGAAGCCATTGCTCTGGCAGCTGCGGACAGCGCCGACACCAAGCTGGCCCTCGAGCGTTGATGATCCGATGGTCGCGGTCCAGTCAGCGATCTCCCCGAATTGTGTGCCAAGTACTTCCCAGGCCGTGCTTGCTGGGGCGTTGATTGCAATTTCCGTGTGTAGCTCCATACGGCGACCGTACGCAGCCAGCGGGTGCGAGGCCATTCCCTAACAGGGAAGCAGGGCGCGACCAACGGCCCGCGAACGCGTGACTTCGGTCCCTACCGCCGATTGCGGTCGAATGGTCAGATCGATAGTGGTAGTAACGCACATCGAGAGATCCAAGGAGACCTCATGAGCACCCTTCCGACTCGGCGTTCGCCGGTGTCACTGTTTCCCGAGTTCTCTGAGTTGTTCCACGCATTCCCCTCGTTCGCGGGTCTGCGTCCTGCGTTCGACACCCGGGTGATGCGGCTAGAGGATGAGATGAAAGACGGCCGCTATCTCGTCCGTGCCGAACTTCCCGGTGTCGACCCCGAAGAGGACGTCGACCTCACGGTGAACGACGGACAGCTGACCATCAAAGCTGAGCGCAGCGAAGAAAAAGACTTCGACGGGCGATCGGAGTTCACGTACGGCTCGTTCGTCCGCACCGTGTCCCTTCCGGTCGGCGCCCGCGAAGACGACATCGAAGCCAGCTACGACCAAGGCATTCTCACCGTTTCGGTGGGGATTTCGGAAGCGAAGCCGGTTGAAAGGCGCATCCGTGTCAAGGCCGGCAACGCCGACTGACAACGTCAAGCGCTCGTTCGTCGAGACGTTCAGGGTGCTCGGGGGCAGGCCTCGCTGGCTGAGCGCATGCCGTGGTGCCACGATAGCTAGGTGACTCACGACGGTAGCTCGAACGCGGATTCCGGTACGCCGATGATGCGCGAAACGCTGTCGCAGCTGCGCCTACGAGAGCTGCTGCTGGAGGTCCAGGACCGGATCGAGCAAATCGTCGTGGCCCGCGATCGCCTGGATGGCCTCATCGAGGCGATCTTGTCCGTCACATCGGGGCTGAAGCTGGACGATACGCTGCGGGCCATCGTGCATACCGCGATCGAACTGGTGGACGCGCGGTATGGCGCCCTGGGGGTACGCGGCAGTGACCACGAATTGGTCGAGTTCGTTTCCGAGGGCGTCGACGCTGAGACACGCCAGCTCATCGGCCGCCTTCCGGAGGGCCGCGGCGTTCTCGGGTTGTTGATCGACGACCCGAAGCCCATGCGTCTGGATGACATCTCCCAGCACCCCGCGTCGGTGGGATTTCCCCCGAACCACCCGCCGATGCGCACCTTCCTCGGAGTTCCGGTGCGCATCCGTGACGAGGTCTTCGGCAATCTCTATCTCACCGAGAAGGCAGACGGCCAGGCGTTCAGCGATGACGACGAGGTGCTGGTGCAGGCCCTGGCAGCTGCGGCGGGTATCGCGGTGGAGAACGCGCGCTTGTTTGAGCGGTCGCGGGCGCGCGAAGCGTGGATCGAGGCTACGCGGGATATCGGGACACAGATGCTCGCCGGTGCTGATCCGGCGGCGGTATTCCGGCTCATCGCCGACGAAGCGCTCACGTTGATGGACGCGGCGGCGACGCTGGTGGCCGTTCCCGGCGACAGCGAATGCCCGTCGTCCAAGGTTGAAGACCTGTTGGTCCTGGAGGTGGCCGGGGCGGTCTCCCCGTCGGTCAAGACCGCCACCGTGCCTGTCACCGGAACGGTGATTGGAGAGGTATTTCGCGACCTCACGCCGCGGCGCCTGGACCGCCTTGACCTCGGGGTTGTCAGCTTGGGAGCGCCCGGTCCCGCCATGGTGCTGCCCCTGCGTGTCACTGGGACGGCCGCGGGTGTTCTGGTGGCGCTGCGGGGCCCCGGCGAACAGTTTTTCAGCGATCGCGAACTTGACATGATGGCCGCCTTTGCCGATCAGGCCGCGCTCGCTTGGCAGCTCGCTACCTCCCAGCGGCGGATGCGCGAACTCGACGTGCTGAGCGACCGTGACCGGATCGCTCGCGACCTGCACGACCATGTCATTCAACGGCTGTTCGCGGTCGGGCTGGCGCTACAGGGAACGATTCCGCGGACACGTTCGGGTGAGATTCAAGAACGGCTCGCCGGCTGTGTGGATGACCTTCAGGAAACAATTCAGGAGATCCGCACCGCCATCTTCGATCTGCACGGCGCCAACTCGGGCTCGACGGGGCTGCGGCAAAGGCTGGACGAGGCGATCGAACAATTCTCCAGTCCCGGATTGCGCACAACGGTCCAGTACACGGGCCCGCTGTCGGTTGTCGATTCGGCGCTGGCCACCCACGCGGAAGCGGTCTTGCGCGAGGCCGTCAGCAACGCAGTCCGGCATGCGAACGCAACCAACCTATCGATCAAGATCAGCGTCGAGGACGACCTGCGGATCGAGGTAGTTGACAACGGTGTCGGGATCTCCGGCGACATCACCGAGAGTGGTCTGAGAAACCTCCGCCAGCGTGCCGAGGCTATGGGCGGCTACATCGTGCTCAAGAATATGCCCGGCGGTGGGACGCTGCTGCGCTGGTCGGCGCCGCTACGGTGAGGGGAGTCGAGGACAGGTGACAGCGGTGCAGGACCGATGGCAAACCGAGTGAGGTCTAATGTCCCTGCTGCGTCCCACGGACGTCGCATAGCGTTGAGTGCAGCCCGATGACCCTGAGAATCTGCCGGAGATCCATTCCGACAAGCCGCGCATAGGTTCCAACGAGGAGCGTGAAATGTCTGAGACAACAACAAAATACGGAATACTCGTCGCTATCGATGGGTCACCGCAATCGGAGACGGCACTGGCCTGGGCAACGCGTGAGGCGGTCATGCGGCAGCTGCCGCTGACCATGATGCACGTCGTTCCCCGGGTGGTCGTCGGTTGGCCCGTCGGCCAAATATATTCGGACATGCCGGAATGGCAGAAGGACAACGCACGGGAGATCATTGAGCGGGCGGGCCAGGTGTTCACCGACAGCCTCGGGGGATCGGAACCGCCCGAGATGCAGAGCCGGATGGTCTATTCCGACGTCGCCGCGACACTCATCGACGCGTCTGAGGATGCATGGATGGTCGTCGTCGGCAGTCACGGGATGGGCGCACTCGGCCGAATGCTGTTGGGGTCGGTCAGCTCGGCGCTGCTGCAGCATTCCCATTGCCCGGTGGCGGTGATTCATTCCCCGAATGGCGCGGCTCCCGACTCCCAGGCACCGGTGCTGGTGGGCATCGACGGGTCGCCGGTATCGCAGGCGGCGGCAGCCCTGGCCTTCGACGAAGCCTCTCGGCGTGGGGTTGAGCTGGTGGCCCTGCATGCCTGGAGCGACGTCGGGGTGTTCCACATCGTCGGAATGGACTGGCGGGACCGCGCGAGCCACGGTGAAGAGATCCTCTCGAAACAGCTGGCCAGTTGCGAAGAGCGGTACCCCGATGTCCGCGTGCGCCGAGCCTTGGTCTGCGACAAGCCAGCCCGATGGCTGATCGAGCACTCCGAAGAGGCCCAACTGGTGGTCATCGGTAGCCATGGCCGCGGCGGGTTCTCTGGCATGCTCCTGGGTTCGGTGAGTTCGGCGGTGGCCCGTTCGGTGCAGATCCCGGTCATTGTGGTTCGCCCGGCCGCCAATCACCGGTAGCGGAAGAGGTCTTTGGTCCTTTCCAGAGAGGGCCTTTCTGCAGGCGCGACCGTCGGCCCAGGACAGTACTGTGCTGGCCGTGACCTATGTGATCGGTAGCGAATGCGTCGACGTCGTGGACAAGTCCTGCGTGCAAGAGTGCCCGGTCGACTGCATCTACGAGGGTGCCCGATCGATGTACATCAACCCGGATGAGTGCGTGGATTGTGGGGCGTGCAAACCGACGTGTCGGCTCGGGGCGATCTACTGGGAAGGCGACTTGCCCGACGAGCAGCAACGCCACCTCAAGGACAACGCGGACTTCTTCCGGCTAGCCCTGCCGGGCCGCGAGGCACCGCTCGGCTCGCCGGGAGGGGCCGACGCGGTGGGCCGCATCGGTGCGGACACCCCCTTGGTCGCGGCAATCCCGCCGGCGGGAACCTGACTGGGGGACCGGCTCGACAGTCTGTGCCCGGTCACCCCACTTCGATAGTTTGGCCGGGCCGCAGGAATTGCGCGCGGCCACGGCATTCGACCTCGATCGGCTCCGCGTCTCCGCTTTCCGCGGTCAATACGGCGCTTCGCCCGCTGACCCGCAGGTGCAACCGGTGACCCCGATAGACGAACGGAAATTCCAGTGGGCCGATCGCTTCCGGCCATAGCGGGGCGAGCACCAAGCGGTCGTCGCGCGCCTCCAGTCCGGTGAAGCACCGCTGCAGCAGGTCGATGCTACCGGCCATCGCTGCCAGGTGAATTCCTTCCGAGGTCGTGCCACCCTGGACGTCGGCGATATCGGAGAGCAGCACGTGCTCGAAGTACTCCATGGCATTGCCCCGGTTGGCACGGGCCAGCACCCACGAATGCACGACAGCGCTCAGCGTCGAACCACCCGAGGTACGCGCAAGGTAGTAGTCGACGGTCTTCGGGATTTGGCCGGGCGCAAAACGGTAACCGAGCCGGCCGAATAGCCCGATCAACTCGTCCGAGGACAGCAGGTACAGCAGCATGAGAGCGTCGGCCTGCTTGGACGCCTTGTAGTTGTTCACGCTGTCGCCTTCGGCTTCCAGTATCCGGTCGAGCCGTTGGATGTTTCCGTATCGGTCCCGATAGGAATCCCAATCCAGTTCTGCCAGCTCGGAATAGCCTTCGAACTGGCTGATCACGCCGTCGTGGAAGGGAACGAACATGCGCAGGCTCACATCCTCCCACCGCTCGCGCTCGTGGCTTGTCAGCCCGAGTTTCTCGACCAGATGCAGGCGATCGGTGAGCGTGAGCAGGTCCAGTGCCTGCATTGCTCGCAGGATCACCCACACCGCCATCACGTTGGTGTACGCGTTGTTGTCGATCCCGTCGTATTCCTTGCCGGGATAGCCAGAATGGAATTCGTCAGGGCCGATCACTCCCCGGATCGTGTAGCGGCCCCGGCTGTCATCCAACGTGGCCAGACCGACCCAAAAGCGCGCGATCTCAACCAACAACTCCGCTCCGTAGTCCACGAGATACTGGCGGTCGCCGGTGACCTGGTAGTAGTGCCATGCGTTGTACGCAACAGCTAGTCCGACGTGATGAGCGCGGGCGCTGGGATCCGGATTCCAGCGGCCGGACCGTGGATTGAGGTGTAGCTGTTGACTCACTTCGGAGCCTTCGCTTCCGGATTGCCAGGGATACATTGCGCCCAGGTGGCCCGCGTGGCGTGCCGCCCGGCGGGCCTCGGGCAGTCGCCGGTATCGGTAGCCGAGCAGCGACCGCACCACAGTGGGCATGCGCAGGCACAGGACGGGGGAGACGAACAACTCGTCCCAGAAGACGTGTCCGCGGTAAGCCTCGCCGTTTAATCCCCGCGCCGGCACCCCGGCGTCCAGCTCGCCGGTGTGTGGCGAAATGGTCGCCAGCACATGCATCAAATGCAATCGCACGACGCGCAACTGGTCCGCGTTGTCGTCGAGCTCGATGCCGCACCGCTCCCACAGGCGTGCCCACGCCCGCACGTGCTGGTCGCGGAGCTCGGCATATCGAGGAGCTTCGTCGAGGCAGCGCTGCGCGCTTGTCCCCGGCGTCGAGATCGCGGCGTCGCGGCCGGTGACGATCGTCGCGACCTTTTCGAGGGTGACCGAACGACCTGCGGACAGCCTCACCTGGATATCGTGGCCGCCGTGGTGGTCGTCAATGACGACCCGATAGTGCGCGTCGGGCAGCTGGTCGCCGCACCACAGCGTGTTGCGGGCCGCGACCGCGATGGCGATACCTGATTGCGATGTCCGGGTTCGCAATAGCACCGTGTCGGGCGGCACCGCCTCGATTTCGGGTGCGGTGAGGTGCTCGCTCGACAATTGCTGATAGCGCTCCACCAGGGCATTGCGCACGCCCGCGTCCACCAATGATCTGAACTCAACGGTGCCCGACCAGTTTTCGGCTGTTATCGCCGTCCGCATGGCCACGATGTTGGGCCGGTGCATGGACGCGAACCGCTCCTGGACCATCGTGGTCACCCGGCCGCCCGCGTCGCGGAATCGCAGGCTGCGAGTCAACGTCGCGCGGCGCACATCCACAATCTGGCGGTAGGACAACAGCTCGGCCTCATCGACGTCGAACCAGGCTCCGTGGTCGATGCGGAAGGTCAGCGGCAACCAGTTGGGAAGGTTCACCAAACTCTCGTTGTCGATGGTGCGGCCAGCCATTTCGTCGGTGAGCTCGTTGTACACCCCGGCCACATAGGTACCCGGGTAATGGGATTGGCTTGCCGACGATTCGGGCGCGCAGCCTCGTGAGCCCAGGTAGCCGTTGCCCACGGCGCAGAGTGATTCGCGCAGCCGCTCCTGCTGCGGGTCGTAGCCCTCGAACACCAGTGTCCATGCATCGTCTGGCTGCGGTGGGACCGTCTGCGGATGCCGGGCCAGCCACGACACGAGTTCGCAGACCGCGTGCGGAGATTCGAGACTAGCGGTCGCTGCCGATGGACGGTCCCCGTGTTCGTTGTGGCGCACGACGATACCCACTCCGGTGAAACGCACGGCGTCGAAGGCGTCTTCATCGGTAAGGTCGTCGCCGATGTAGATCGGCAACATGTCGTCGGTGCCACTGTCGGGGTCGGCTGCGGCGAGCTGCTCGATGATCCAGTCGACCGTTTTCCCTTTGTCCCACGCCACGTCCGGCCGGAGCTCGATGACCTTGCGGCCGGTGGTGACGCGAAAGCCCTCCGCATGTCCGAGGTTGCGCACTGCGGCAATGACGGCGTCGACCTTGTCGTCCGCGACGTTGCGATAATGCACGGCGACTGCGAACCGCTTGTGCTCCACCTGGGCGCCTGCGACGTCGTCGAGGGCGTCGGCCAACCGCGTTGCTGCTCCGGCCAGGCTGTCAACGGCTGTGGCAGCCGGATTCTGATGGTGGCTCCCGTCGGGCGCCATCACCTCGAAGCCGTGACTGCCCGCGAGCCACAAGCCGTCGATGGCGACTCTCTGACGGACGTCGTCAAGATCGCGGCCGCTGACGATCGCGACCGGGCACCGGAGCGCCAGCATGCGCAATGCTTGTGCAGCGCCGTCGATCAATGTTGCCGCCTCAGGGTGTTCGACGATCTCGGACAGCGTGCCGTCGAAGTCGAGGAACACCGCGAGCTGGCGGCCGGTCAGCAATCGTTTCAGTTGTCTGTTGATCACCAACGCGTCCGGGAGCGTCGACATGGCCGCGTGATGGGCTCGCACGGTCACCGCGGCGAGATCGGCGACCACGGCGTCGGCGCCGCAGGACAGCAACGTGTCGGCGTAGCCGTTGCGGTCGACTCCGATAACCAGGCCGAATCCGCCGGTCCTGGCAGCGCGCACACCGGCCGCACCGCTGGCGATGACGACACAGCGGCCAGGGGTGGCCGCCAGACGTCGTGCCATGTCGATCAACGCGGCCGGATCGGTCATGGCGGGTTGCCCTGGTTCAGCGGTGGCCGCGCCTCCGTCGCACACGGCGAACAGCGCACCCAGGTTGGTGGCATCGAGAATGTGGTGGCAGTGCGGGTTCGATGAGTAGGCGCCGGCGCCGATACCGGCGACTTGTAGCCGGCGTGCGAGCGCGACGGTCGAACCCAGTTCGGGTACGGCACTATCGAGCAGGCTGAGGAATCTGCGACGCCCGTGTTGGGTCAATACCGGTGGCGCGCCGTCGGTGAGACCGGGCGGCGGTTCGGGAACGGCGGGGTCAGCGGTGAACGTGGCGTGCGCTTTGCCCTCGTACTGTCGGTGGGGCAGATGTTCATCGAGTAGCTGCTTGAAGGTGGCGGCGTAGAGCGGTGTGATTGTGGTGACCAAGTCGTCGAGGTTGACGATGACCGCGTCGTGGTAGCGCCGGTCGATGGTGGCGGGCTGTTCGGTCACGCTGGTGACGATGCCACAACGCGGGCCTCATTCGTCGGCTACGCAACCAATCAAGGTCACATGGCCATGAGATTGGGGACTAAAGCCTCACGACCGGTCACGGTGGCATTTCATAGCGTTGCTGGTGATGGAGGGAGAACGAAATGTCAGTACCCGTGGAACGTTTCGGCATCGTTGTGGGGGTCGACGGCTCGGCGGCTTCGAACGCCGCAGTCGGTTGGGCTGCGCGCGAAGCGGGGATGAGAAACCTCCCGCTGCACCTGCTCCATGTGGTCAACGCTGACGTCGCGACGTGGCCGCCGATTCCGTACCCGGACACGTGGGGGACCTGGCAGGAAGACGAGGGGCGCCGGGTCGTTGCGGCAGCACACAAGATCGCCGAAGAAGCCAGCACGGCTGATCGCAAGCTCACCATCACGAGCGAGCTCGTGTTTTCGGCGCCGATCCCGACGATGGTGGAGCTTTCCGCTGAGGCAGAGATGGTGGTGGTGGGTTCCTCCGGCCACGGGGCGTTGGCCCGGGGTTTGCTCGGCTCGGTGAGTTCGAGTTTGGTGCGGCGTGCGAATTGCCCGGTCGCCGTCATCCGCGACGAAGACTCACCAATGCCCGATGCGGAGCCCGCCCCGGTGTTGGTGGGGATCGACGGTTCGCCGGTCTCGGAGCAAGCCTTGGCAGTCGCGTTTGACGAGGCGTCGCGCCGCGGCGTCGAGCTGATCGCGCTACACGCGTGGAGCGACGTCGAGGTGGTCGAACTTCCGGGGCTGAACTGGTCGACGGTGCAGGCCGAAGCGGAGCTCAGCCTCGCCGAACGCTTGGCGGGCTGGCAAGAGCGCTATCCCGACGTGGTGGTCCGCCGGGTCGTGGTATGCGATCGCCCAGCACGGCAGCTCGTCGAGCGTTCGGCAGCGGCCCAGCTGGTTGTGGTCGGCAGTCACGGTCGTGGCGGTTTTGCCGGCATGCTGCTCGGTTCGGTGAGTAATGCTGTCCTGCATGCCATTCGGACGCCGGTGATCGTGGCGCGCCCGAAGTGAGCGTCGGGCTCGAGGCGCGTGAACCCCGGCGATCGGATCCACGCCGCGATAGCTGCCGACATGCCTGCGCCTGATCTGGCGCCGGGTGCCCCGTATGCGGATGTGCGCGAAACCCACACGGCGGTGGTGGTATTGGTCGGCGACCGGGTGTTCAAGGCGAAAAAGCCCGTTGTGACCGACTTTTGCGACTTCCGCACCACGGAGCAGCGCGAGCGCGCATGCATCCGTGAAGTCGAGTTGAACCGCCGGCTCGCCGCGCAAAGTTACCTCGGCATCGCCCACCTCAGCGACCCCGGCGGAGCGAACCCCGAACCTATTGTCGTCATGCGCCGCTATGACGACACACAACGGCTGGCGTCGATGGTGACCCGCGGGGTACCCGTCGAAGACGCCCTCGACGCGGTCGCCGCGGTCTTGTCCCGATTTCACCAGCGCGCCGGGCGCAACCGCCTCATCAGCGCCCAGGGCGAGGTCGATGCGGTAGCCAAGCGCTGGCACGACAACCTCACCGAGCTCGACCGCTATGCCGGTAGCGCGTTTCCGGGGGAGGTGGTCGACCGGATCGGGGAGCTGGTGAACGAATTCATCCGTGGGCGCGATGTTTTGTTCACGCGCCGGGTTGACGAAGGCTGCATTGTTGACGGCCACGCAGACCTGCTCGCCGACGACATATTTCTGCTGGATGGCGAGCCGGCCCTGCTCGATTGCCTGGAGTTCGACGACGAACTCCGCTACGTGGACCGCATCGACGACGCCGCGTTCCTGGCGATGGACCTGGAGTTCCTGGGCCGCAAAGATCTTGGTGGGTATTTCCTGGACCGCTACGCCGCGCACTCGGGAGATACCGCTCCCGCGTCGCTGCGCGACTTTTACCTGGCGTATCGCGCCGTGGTGCGGGCGAAAGTCGAGTGTGTGCGAATGGCGCAGGGCAAGACCGAAGCCGGTGCCGACGCGGGGCGCCATCTCACGATCGCGACCGAGCATCTTTGCAACGGCGCGGTGCGGCTGGCGCTGGTCGGCGGAAGCCCCGGCACCGGAAAGTCGACCGTCGCGCGCGCGCTCGCGCAACGCGTGGGCGCACGAGTCATCTCGACCGACGACGTGCGGCGCGAGCTCACAGAATCCGGGGTCATCCAGGGTCAACCCGGCGTGCTGGATTCGGGTTTGTACAGCCGCGACAACGTTCGAGCTGTCTATGACGCTGCCCTGCGCCAGGCCCACCGGTTGCTCGGCGCCGGACAATCGGTGATCCTCGACGCCACCTGGGGCGATCCGCGGGATCGCGCTCAGGCCCATAGGCTGGCGAAGGAAACCCATTCGCCGATCGTCGAACTCAGGTGTTCGGCGACTGCCGACATGACGGCCGACAGGATCAGCACCCGAGCCGCGGGCAACTCCGATGCGACCCCTGAGATAGCGACAGCGCTCGCCGCCCGGCAGGGAGGCTGGGACACCGCGTACCTGGTTGACACGTCTGCGCCCCTCGACGAGTCCGCGGGACGAGCCTACGACATCTGGCATAGAACTCTGTGACGTCGAAAGGATAATGCGAATGTCAACGAACACCGTTGTCAGCAATTACATCTCGGACTTCTCGGCACTGCGTCTTCGCGATGCTGAGGAAGCCGGAGGCAAGGGCGCCAATCTGGGTGAACTGGTCGCCGCGGGCCTTCCGGTCCCGCCCGGATTCGTCGTGCTGCGCGAGGGCTACCTGACATCGATGAAAGCGGGTGGGGTTGATTCCGAACTGGCCGCTTTGCATCGCGAGGCGCTCGCGCAGGTCGGCGACAGCGCCCGGCTCGACGAGTTGTGCCAACGCATGCAGATACTGGTCAACAAGGCCGGAGTCACCGAAGGCGTACGGGCACAGCTGCTCGATGCTTATCGCGGCCTTGGGTCCGACTGCGTTGTGGCGGTGCGGTCTTCGGCCACGGGTGAGGATGGCCGGGATGCTTCGTTTGCTGGGATGAATCAGACATTGACCAACGTCACAGGCGACGAGGCGCTCGTCGATGCCGTTCGGGAATGCTGGGCTTCGTTGTTCAGTCCTCGGGTGGTGACCTACCGAGCCAGCCGCGGATTCGCCGCCGACCCTGCTATGGCCGTGGTGGTCCAGCAGATGATCGCCTCTGAACAGTCGGGCGTCGCGTTCACCAATGACCCGAGCACCGGGGAGGCGGACCATATCGTCATTGAGGCCGCCCTCGGGCAAGGCGAGGTCGTGGTGTCCGGCAAGGTCCAACCGGACACCTACATCGTCGATAAGCAGACCCGCACGGTGCTCGACGCTCGGATCGGGTATCAAGCCTTCAAGATCGAACGCGGCCCCGACGGAAGCGATGTCGTCATCGAGTTGGACCAGGCGCAGGCGGAAGCGCGGGTCCTCGATGACAGCACGCTACAGCGGATCGCCGAGCTGGCAATGGCCACCGAATCCCACTACGGCTGCCCCCAGGATCTGGAATGGGCGATAGCTGCGGGCACGACGTGGCTGGTGCAAGCCCGACCCATAACGACACTGCCCAGCAAGGTAACCGTCGATTCGGAGACCGCCGATGTTCTGCTCCGCGGCCTGCCCGCGGCACCGGGCTCGGCTTCTGGGCAGGTGCGTGTGCTCCACACGCCCCAAGAGGGTCCGAAGTTGCGCGACAACGAGATCCTGGTGGCGCCAATCACCAACCCGGACTGGCTGCCGGCCATCCGTCGCGCCGCGGCGCTGGTGACCGAGACTGGCGGGATGACCTGTCACGCGGCGATCGTGGCGCGCGAGCTCGCGGTTCCCTGCGTCGTCGGCGCCCGCGGCGCCACCACCACTCTGCGAGACGGCCAGACGGTCACTGTCGATGGCACTCGCGGCAACGTCAAACCTGGACGAGTGGCGCCGAAGGTGCGCGTATCGACCGTCGAAGCGGGTGGGGCCGCGCCCGCCTCGGAGACGACCGGCACCAAGATCTACGTCAACCTGGCGATGCCCGATTCGGCCGAGGCCGTCGCCGCACAGGACGTCGATGGCGTTGGGCTGCTTCGGGCTGAATTTCTACTCACCCAAGCACTTTCCGGGCGCCACCCGCGGGACTTGATCGCCCATGGTGAGCAGGACGGTCTGGTAGGCGCCCTGGCGACCTCCATTGGCCGCATCGCGGCGCCCTTTGGGAGTCGCCCGGTCGTTTACCGCGCCACCGATTTTCGCAGCAATGAGTTTCGCGGATTACACGGCGGCGAAGCCTACGAACCCGTCGAGAACAACCCGATGATCGGCTATCGCGGGTGTTACCGCTATGTCAAGGAGCCCGACTTGTTCGCGCTGGAACTCGAGGCCCTGGCCCGGGTGCGCGAACGTAATCCCAACGTGCATCTGATGATTCCGTTCGTGCGCACGCGATGGGAGCTGGAGGAGTGCCTGTCGCTGATCGATAGGAGCCCGCTGGGCGCGCAGCGTGGCCTGCATCGCTGGGTAATGGCGGAGGTGCCCTCGGTGATCTATTGGCTGCCCGAGTACGTCGGCCTCGGCATTGACGGCGTTTCCATCGGAAGCAACGACCTCACGCAGTTGGTGCTCGGCGTGGATCGCGACTCCGACGTTTGTGCCGAGTTGTTCGACGAATCAGACGGCGCCGTACTCGATGCCATCGGCCGGATCGTCGCGACAGCGCGCAAGCTTGGCATCACATCGTCGTTGTGCGGTCAAGCGCCGTCCACCAACACGAGTTTCGCCGAGCACCTGGTCCGCATGGGAATCACGTCGGTATCGGTCAATCCGGACGCGATCGGCGCCACCCGGCGATCGGTCGCTGCCGCCGAGCGTCGACTATTGCTGGAATCAGCACGCGGCGGCGCCTAGCCGAGGAGACCCGCCCCGGGGTCGCCGGAGGCAGGTTCACACGTCGAAGAAACCAGACTGGTTGTCGGCGGTGTTGAAACCCCCGGAAGTGTTCATGCCCGAGTTGAACAAGCCGGAGGTGAAAGGGAAGCCGACGTTGGCGGCCGAGTTGGCAAGGCCTGCGGTGCGTTCGCCGGTGTTGAACAGGCCGGTGTTGAACTCGCCTGAGTTATGGATGCCCACGTTCTTGCTACCCGAGTTGAGCAAGCCGGAGTTGCCGCTTCCGAATGCGTTCTGGACGCCGGAGCTAGCGGCGCCCACGTTCTGGAAGCCGGAGTTGCCATCGCCCGCATTGTTGAAGCCCGAATTGCCGGTGCCGGTGTTGCCGAAGCCCGAGTTTGAACCAAGCTGAGCCACTGAGCTACCGAAGCCGGTGTTGAGGTCGCCCGAGTTGAACAGCCCGGTATTGGTGTCGCCGGAGTTGAACAGGCCGGTGTTGCGATCGCCTGAGTTAAACCATCCCGTGTTGGCCTCGCCGGAGTTGACGTCGCCGGTATTGAAGTCGCCTGAGTTGACACTGCCGGTGTTGAGGAAGCCCGAGTTCGCGAAACCCATATTCACGTTGCCCGAGTTGCCCGCGCCCATGTTGAGGTTGCCCGAGTTCGCGAATCCGAAGTTGCTGTTGCCCGTGTTGGCGAAGCCGGTGTTGGTGGGGCCTGCGTTGGCGAAGCCGGTGTTGGTGTCCCCGGAGTTCGCGAAGCCGAAGTTGCCGTCCCCGGAGTTGAAGAAGCCGATGTTGTTGCTGCCGGAGTTGAAGAAACCGATGTTGTTGTCACCGGAGTTACCGAGGCCGAAGTTCCCGATGCCGGAATTCAGGGCGCCGATGCCGATCATATTGTCACCGGAAAGCCCGAAGCCGATATTGTTGTTGCCGTTGTTTCCAAATCCCAGGTTGTTGTTGCCGAAATTCCCGAAGCCGACGTTGGAGAGGCCGGTGTTTCCGCTGCCCACGTTGAACGAGCCGTCGTTTCCGCTGCCGAAGTTGACCATGCCGTCGTTTCCGTTGCCGAAGTTCGTGCGGCCGCGGTTTCCGCTACCGAGGTTGAAGAAGCCTTGGTTGCCGCTGCCCACGTTCGCGTCGCCGTTGTTTCCGAAGCCGACGTTGGCGTCGCCAGTGTTGCCACTGCCGACGTTGAGATTGCCGATATTGCCGAGGCCCACGTTGGTGGCGCCGTCGTTTCCGCTGCCGAGGTTGAAGAAGCCTTGGTTGCCGCTGCCGAGGTTGGCGTTGCCGAGACTATTCCCGCTGCCCAGGTTGGCGTTGCCGATATTGCCGTTGCCCAAGTTGTAGTCACCGATATTGCCGATACCCAAGTTTCCGACGGCGCTGTTAGTCGCGGGGGCGCCAAGCACCGGCAGGCTGGGCACCTGGGCCGCAATCGAAAACGCGAGACCGGTGCCGCCGAAGAAGCCCGACTGGTCATCACCGGTGTTGAAAACCCCCGAGCTGTTCATGCCCGAGTTGGCGATGCCCGAGGTGAAGGGGAAGCCGAGATTGACAGCTGAGTTTGCGATGCCTGAGGTGACTTCTCCGGTGTTGAACAGGCCGGCGTTGCTCCGGCCCGAGTTGTTGACACCAACGTTGCCGCTACCCGAGTTGAACAGGCCCGAGTTGGAGTCGCCTGTGTTCTGGAAGCCGGAGCCAAAGGTGGCTGTGTTCTGGAAGCCGGAGTTGCCCAAGAAGCCGCCGGTGTTGGTGTTGCCGAAGCCGGAATTGTTGTCACCCGAGTTGTTGAAGCCCGAGTTGCCGGTGCCCGTGTTGCCGAAGCCCGAATTGGAACCAGGCTGCGTCACCGAGCTACCGATGCCAGTATTCAGGCCGCCCGAGTTGAACAGGCCGGTATTGGTGCCCCCCGAGTTGAACAGCCCGGTGTTGGTATCCCCGGAGTTGAACAGCCCCGTGTTGTGAGCACCGGAGTTACCCCACCCCGTGTTGGCCTCGCCCGAATTGACGTCGCCAGCGTTCGCCGAACCCGAGTTGAAGCTGCCGGCGTTGATGTTGCCCGAGTTTCCGAAACCCATGTTCTGCCCGCCGGCATTCCCGGCGCCCATGTTCAGATTGCCCGAGTTCGCCACGCCGAAGTTGCTGCTGCCCGCGTTGCCGAAGCCGGTGTTGGTGGGGCCCGCGTTGGCGAAGCCGGTGTTCGTGTCCCCGGAGTTCGCGAAGCCAAAGTTGCCGTCCCCGGAGTTGAAGAAGCCGATGTTGTTGCTGCCGGAGTTGAAGAAACCGATGTTGTTGTCACCGGAGTTCCCGAGGCCGAAGTTGCCGATGCCCGAATTCAGGGCGCCGATGCCGATCATATTGTCACCGGAAAGCCCGAAACCGATATTGTTGTTGCCGTTGTTTCCAAATCCCAGGTTGTTGTTGCCGAAATTCCCGAAGCCCACGTTGAAGAAGCCGTCGTTTCCGCTGCCCACGTTGAACGAGCCGTCGTTTCCACTACCCACGTTGAAAGAACCGCCGTTTCCGCCGCCGAAGTTCGCGCGGCCCTGGTTTCCGCTACCGAGGTTGAAGAAGCCTTGGTTGCCGCTGCCCACGTTTGCGTCGCCGTTGTTTCCGAAGCCGACGTTGGCGTCGCCGGTGTTGCCACTGCCGACGTTGAGATTGCCGATATTGCCGAGGCCGAAGTTCGTATCGCCGATGTTTCCGCTGCCGAGGTTGAAGAAGCCTCGGTTGCCGCTGCCCAGGTTGGTGTTGCCGAGACTATTCCCGCTGCCGAGGTTAGCGTTGCCGGTATTCCCGTTGCCCAGGTTGAGCCAGCCGGTGTTTCCGCTGCCCAGGTTGTAGTCACCGATATTGCCGATGCCCAAGTTCCCCATTCCGGCGTTGGCGATACTCACAAGGGCCGGCAGGCCGAACGCCGCCGGGCTGGGTAGCGCGTGCAGTACCTGCTGCCAGGGCGTCAGCTGCGACACTACGGCCGAGGCCCCACTGTGATATCCCACCATCGCCGCCACGTCCTGGGCCCACAGCTGTTCATATGCGGCCTCGGTCGCCGCGATCGCCGGAGTGTTTTGGCCCAACAAGTTTGAGGCCACCAGTGACACCAGCCGCGTGCGATTGGCGGCCACCAACGCCGGATGCGCCGTGGCCGCGCGTGCAGCGTCGTAGACCGCGGCCGCCGTCTTAGCCTGCATCGCCGCACCCCCGGCTTGCGCAGCCGCTGCGGCAAGCCAGCTCCGGTATGGCGCCGCCGCGGCCGCCATCGCCATCGACGCCGGACCCTGCCACCACTCGGCCGCCAATCCCAAGGCCACCGACGAAAACGAGGCCGCCGCCGAATCTAACGCTGCAGCCAGTCCATCCCAGGCTGCCGCGGCCGCTAACCACGGCCCCGACCCGGCACCGGCAAACATCCGCTCCGAATTGATCTCGGGCGGCAGCACCGCAAAATTCGTCATGCTCATCCATATCCCTCTCACCGGTCATGGGCGGCCTTGCGGGCGCCCGTGGTGGGCCGCAGGCCAATAGAATTAGGGCAACCCGTTCGTGCCGTTGGGGCCGAACAGGAGTCCGCCGGCGCCGCCGCTCCCTGCTAGCCCGGAGTTGTCACCAATGCCGGCGTTGCCGCCGTTGCCGCCGTTGCCGATCAGCTGGGCGTTGCCGCCGTTACCGCCGTCGCCGCCGGGACCCCCTCTGCCCGGACTGTTGCTGGCCCCGCCTTGCCCCCCGGCCCCGCCCACTCCGCCGTTACCGCCA
This sequence comes from Mycobacterium spongiae, assembly GCF_018278905.1. Classification (NCBI taxonomy): domain Bacteria; kingdom Bacillati; phylum Actinomycetota; class Actinomycetes; order Mycobacteriales; family Mycobacteriaceae; genus Mycobacterium; species Mycobacterium spongiae. The sequence goes on along the minus strand of NZ_CP046600.1, from coordinate 3,112,948 downwards.
CTACCGATCAGCCACCCACCGGTGCCGCCGCTGGCGCCGTTGCCGCCGGTGCCGCCGTTGCCGCCGGTGCCGTTGAGGTTGCTGTTGTCGTCGCCGCCGTTGCCGCCTTGCCCGCCGGCGCCGCCGGCCCCGCCGTTGCCGATCAGCCACCCGCCGGTGCCGCCGCCGGCGCCGTTGCCGCCGTTGCCGCCGTTGCCGCCCAAGCCGTTGAAGCTGCTGTCGTCGCCGCCGTCGCCGCCGGTGCCGCCTTGCCCGCCGACGCCACCGGCCCCGCCGCTGCCGATCAACCACCCGCCAGCGCCGCCGACTGCTCCGTCGCCGCCGAAGCCACCGTCGCCGCCGAACGCGTCGGTGACATCGCCGCCGGTGCCGCCTTGCCCGCCGGCGCCGCCGGCCCCGCCGTTGCCGACCAGCCGGCCGCCAGTGCCGCCGACCGCCCCGGCGCCACCGGTGCCGCCGTTGCCCCCGGCGCTGCTACGGATGTCGCCGTCGCCGGCGTTGCCGCCTTGTCCGCCCGCCCCGCCGGCCCCGCCATCGCCGAACAGCAAACCGCCGGCCCCGCCGGCAGCGCCGTCGCCCCCCGCGCCGCCGTCGCCCCCGTCGCTATTCGCGCCGCCGGCGCCGGTGCCGCCGGTGCCGCCGTGCCCGCCGGCGCCGCCGGCCCCGCCCGCTCCGACCAGCGACCCTCCAACCCCGCCAATGCCGCCGGCGCCCCCGTCGCCACCAGCGCCGCCGGCGTGGTTAAAGCCTGCGCTGTCGCCGCCGGTGCCGCCGTGCCCGCCCACCCCGCCTGCGCCGCCGTCTCCGAACAGCCATCCGCCGGCCCCGCCGGCAGCGCCGTGGCCCGCATTGCCGCCCGCACCGCCGCCGTCGCCGCCCCGGCCGCCGGTGCCGCCGTGCCCGCCCTCGCCGCCAGGCCCGCCGCCGCCCCACAGTCCGGAAGCGCCGCCGACACCGCCGTTGCCGCCGTTGCCGCCGCTCCCGCCGACACCCGCACTGACGGCGCCGCTGCCGCCGCTGCCGCCGAGACCACCGGCGCCGCCGCTGCCGTAGAGCCACCCGCCGTGCCCACCGGCACCGCCGACACCGCCGGGTGCCCCGGTCCCGGCAGCAGCGCTGAAGCCGGCCCCACCGGCCCCGCCGTTGCCGATCAGCCCGGCATCCCCACCGTTACCGCCACCGGGATTGGCTGCATCGCCGGCCCCGCCCGCCCCGCCGTTGCCGTACAACAAACCGCCGGCCCCGCCGTCTTGCCCGGGCCCACCGGCGGTACCGTCGCCGATCAGCGGACGCCCGAATAACGCTTGGGTGGGCGTGTTAATCACGGCTAGCACGTCGTGCTCGATCTGTTGCAACGAGGCGTTGGCGGCCTCGGCGGCCGCATAGGCACCCTGAGCGCGAGTCAAGGCCGCCACGAACTGGTCATGGGACCGCGCCGCGTGGGCGCTGAAAGCCTGATAGGTCTGGGCGTGTTCACTGAACACCAACGCGATAGCCGCCGACACCTCGTCAGCACCGGCGGCCAGTACTCCCGCAGTCGTCGACGCCGCCGCCGAATTCGCCGTGCGCAGAGCCGACCCAACACTGGCCAAATCAGCGGCTACCGCAGCCAGCGCCTCCGGCGCAGCGATCACGAATGACATTGGTTACCTCCGTATCGGTCGCGACCAAACCCCCGGGTCAAGACGACCCGCCGTCATCGTGTGTGTCTTGGGTGAGCGAAAGCCATCGGTCGGCGCGTGTATATATGCGCCATGCGGCTCGTAGATTCGCTGCACGTGGGGCCGTAGATGTATGCACGCTGGGGTTGTAGATCTTGGGCTCGAACCGGGGCGGTGATGACCGCCGGTGTGGATCGCCTATGGGACGGGTGGTCGTCGGCACTAGTGGGCACGGAGTCGAACGGCTCGGTGCTGGTGCTGTGACCGCGGGGCCCACGGGCTTGGGAGGCTAGCCGGGCGTTCCGGGTGCACCGAAGAGCTGCCCACCGGTGCCGCCGCTCCCGCCGGTCCCGGCGGGCCCCCGGGTGCGGCCGTCACCGTCGGTGCCGCCCGGGCCGCCGATGCCGCCGTTGCCGCCGTTGCCGATCAGCTGGGCGTTGCCGCCGTTGCCGCCGTTGCCGCCCGCTCCGCCGCGACCCCCGTCATCGGGGATATCGCCGGCCCCGCCGCGCCCGCCGGTCGCCCCGGACCCACCGTTGCCGCCGTCGCCGAACAGCCACCCGCCCGCGCCGCCGACCGCACCGGCGCCGCCGCTGCCGCCGTCACCACCGAAGCCGCCGACGGTGCCGTCGCCGCCGGTGCCGCCTCTTCCGCCGGCCCCTGCAGCCCCTCCGTCGCCGACGAACCACCCGCCCGCGCCGCCGGCCGCCCCGGCGCCGCCGTCGCCACCGACACCGCCGCGGAATCCGCCGGTGACGTCGCCGCCGGTGCCGCCTTGCCCGCCGGCCCCGCCGGCCCCGCCGTTGCCGACCAGCCACCCGCCCGTGCCGCCGGCCGCACCGGCGCCGCCGTTTCCGCCGACGCCGCCGAAGCCGCTCAGCTTGCTGGTGGTGTCGCCTCCAGTGCCGCCTCGACCGCCGGCCCCGCCGGTCCCGCCGTCGCCGAACAGCAAACCGCCCGCGCCGCCGACTGCCCCGTCGCCGCCGTTTCCCCCAGCGCCGCTGGTGCTGGAATTGTCAGTGCTGTCGCCGGCGCTGCCGCCTTGCCCGCCGGGCCCGCCGGCCCCGCCGTCGCCGAACAGCAAACCGCCCGCGCCGCCGACTGCGCCGTCGCCGCCGGTGCCGCCGGCGCCGCCGTCGCTACGGTCGATAATGCCGTCCCCGCCGTTCCCGCCTTGCCCGCCGGCCCCGCCTGTCCCGCCGTCGCCGAACAGCAAACCGCCCGCACCGCCGACCGCACCGTCGCCCCCCGCGCCGCCGGCGCCCCCGTCGCTGTTCACGCCGCCGTTGCCGCTGTTGCCGCCGTTGCCGCCAGTGCCGCCTTGCCCGCCGGCCCCGCCGTTGCCGACCAGCGACCCGCCAACCCCGCCACCGCCGCCGGCGCCCCCGGCACCGCCGGCGCCGCCGGCGTCGTTGTTGCCGAAGCCGGTGCCGCCTGTGCCGCCGTGTCCGCCGGCCCCGCCCGCGCCGCCGTCTCCGAACAGCCATCCGCCGGCTCCGCCGGCAGCGCCGTGGCCCGCGTTGCCGCCGGCACCGCCGTCGTCGCCGCCGCTACCGCCGGTGCCGCCATGCCCGCCGTCGCCGCCGGCCCCGCCGGTGCCCCACAGCCCGGTCGCGCCACCGACACCGCCGCTACCGCCGCTACCGCCGATACCGCCGACACCAGCACCGCCCGCGCCGCTGCCGCCGCTACCGCCGATACCACCGGCGCCGCCGTTGCCGTAGAGCCACCCGCCGTGCCCACCGGCACCGCCGACGCCGCCGGGCGCTCCGGTCCCGGCGGCCGCGCTGAAGCCGGCCCCACCGACCCCGCCGTTGCCGATCAGCCCGGCGTCTCCACCGTTACCGCCACCGGGATTGGCAGCATCGCCGGCCCCGCCCGCGCCGCCGTTGCCGTACAACAACCCGCCCGGGCTGCCGTCTTGCCCGGGCGCGCCGGCGGCACCGTCGCCGATCAGCGGGCGCCCCAACAGCGCCTGGGTGGGCGCGTTGATCACGGCGAGCACGTCGCGCTCGATCTGTTGCAATGAGGCGTTGGCGGCCTCGGCGGCCGCATACGCGCCCTGAGCGCGAGTCAAGGCTGCCACAAATTGGTCATGGAACCGCGCCGCCTGGACGCTGAACGCCTGATAGGTCTGGGCGTGTTCGCTGAACACCAACGCGATAGCCGCGGACACCTCGTCGGCAGCGGCGGCCAGCACCCCCGTGGTTGGGACTGCCGCCGCCGAATTCGCCGCGCGCAGAGAAGACCCAATGCCGGCCAAATCCGCGGCTACTGCGGAAATCGACTCCGGCGCGGCGATCACAAACGACACCGGATAACTCCCCATGAGTCACGATCAAACCCTGGGCCACGACGACCCGCTTTTATTGTGTTTGGCTTCGGTGGGAGTCCTCCATCGGTCGCTGCATGTATATCTGCGCGATACGGGGTCGTAGAGATATGCACGATGGGGTCGTAGGTATTGCGCTGCGAGCCCAGGGGCGCTGATAACCGCTGGCTCGATCGCTCGTTGTGGCTTCCTGCCGACTCAGCACGGGTATTGTTCCTGGGTGCAGGCGTGCTGCTGGTGCATTGGAGCGATAGCGCGTGACTAAGTCGGTGCCGACCGGAACGGTGACGTTTCTTCTCGCGGACGTCGATTGCTCGATTCGCCTCTGGCGCACCCAGCCCAACGAGATGGCGGCCGCGAGTGCGGGTTTAGAACAATTGGTGGCCGACCTCCTTGAGGCGCATGGGGGGGTTCGGCTGGTCGGTCACGGCGATGACGAGGGCTTCGCGGCGGTGTTCACCGGTGCCGGTGACGCAGTGGCTTGCGCGTTGCAGTTGCAGCAGGCGCCGTTGGCCCCGATCCGGTTGCGCATCGCGGTGCATACCGGCCACGTGCGCGCCCGTGCCGACGCCAACTACGGTGGTTCCACTATCGACTGGACCGCGCGTCTGCGTGATCTGGCCCATGGCGGCCAGACCCTAGTGTCGGGTGCTACGCAGCAGCTGGTCGTCGACTGGCTGCCGGCGGATTCGTGGCTGAGCGAACTTGGCACCCATCACGTGCCCGAGCTGCCCCGGCCCGAACGATTGACGCAGCTTTGTCATCCCAGCCTGGACAACAAATTCCCGCCCTTGCAATCCGCGAAAAGTGTTGATAAGCAAAATTTTCCGGTGCACCTGACCAGGTTCGTGGGCCGCGATATGCAGCTAGTCGAGTTGCGTGAGCTGCTGTTAAACAACCGGCTCGTCACTCTGATCGGTGCCGGTGGTGTCGGCAAGACGCGTCTAGGTGTCGAGCTGGCCGCTCGCATTGCATCCGAATTCTTTGACGGTGCCTGGTATGTCGACCTAGCGCGGATCACCTCTCCCGCGCTCGTTTCGGCTGCGGTCGCGAGCGCTCTGGGTCTTTCCGATACGCCGGGGGTCGCGACGCTGGAAGCGCTGGTGCAGTTCGTTGGTGATCGCCGAATGCTGCTGGTGCTGGACAATTGTGAACACCTAGCCGCCGCAGCGGCATCTCTGGCGGTCGATCTTCTGGGTGCCTGCCCTGGGTTGACGCTACTGACCACGAGCCGTGAGCCCGTTGGTGTATCCGGTGAAGTGACGTTCTTGGTGCCATCGCTATCTCTGGCTGACGAGGCCGTCGACTTGTTCGCCGATCGGGCGCGCCGGGTTCGGCCAGATTTCGCGATGACCGGGGACGTCGCGGTCGCTGTGAGTGAGATCTGCCGGCGGCTCGATGGCATTCCGCTCGCCATCGAACTTGCGGCAGCGCGGGTGCGGGCGCTGTCGCTCGATGAGATTGCCGATGGTCTCGATGACCGTTTCCGACTCCTGACCGGCGGGGCGCGTACCGCGCTGCCCCGGCAGCAGACGTTGCGCTCCTCCATCGACTGGTCGTATGCGTTGCTGACCGAGTGCGAACGCACCGCACTGCGTCGGCTGGCGGCGTTTCTCGGTGGGTTTGATCTGGCCGCGGCCCGAGCCGTCATTTGCGGCGCCCAAGTCGAACGCGAAAGCCGCATTGAGGATCTCATGCTGCTCGTCGACAAGTCACTCGTTGTCGCCGAGATTACCGGCGGCCCGACGCGCTACCGCCTACTGGAGACTGTTCGTCACTACGCGCTGGAGAAGCTGGGCGAGTCCGGCGAAGCCGCCGACGTCCGAAACAGCCACCGCGATCACTACACGTCACTGGCGGGTTCGCTGCTCGCCCCCGCACCCGGTGACTACGAACAACGTCTGGCGCGTGCGTGTGACGAGATGGACAACTTCAGAAGCGCATTTGACTGGAGCCTCGAAATTGGTGAGGTAGGAAGGGCGTTGGAGCTCGCGTCGTCGCTGGAGCCGGTCTGGCAGTCGCGTGGCGGGATCCGGGAAGGGCTGGCCTGGCTAGAAACTGGGCTCGCCTGCGTCGATGCGCACAACGTGGCGTCTGAAATCCGTGTGCACGCATTCGCGAGCCGGGCCACGCTGCTCGCCTGGGTCGGCAAAGCGGCGGACATCGAGGAAACCGAAGAGGCTCTGACGATTGCACGTTCGCTCGATGACCGGGTCTTACTGGTCCGGGCGCTCACGGCCCGGGGCTGCGCCTCCCTCCACGACACCGAGGCCGCAGAGCCATTCTTCGCCGAGGCGGCGAAACTTGCACGGGAACTGGGCGATTCGTGGCTAGCGAGCCAAGCCCTCGTCCGGCAGATCACCCCGGCGCTCAACGCCAGCGACTTGGCCGCGACGGTTAAGGGCGCAGCGAGAGTGCTCGACGCCGCGGAGGCAACAGGTGACCAATTCGCTGTTCGGCATTGCCGCTTTCTCGAAGGAATCGCGGCAGCTATGCAAGGTGAGTTGGCGGCGGCATCAGCGCTGCTCGGCGAGGTCATCGACGAAGCGACCGCGGCACATGACGCGTTTTTTCAGGTCTACGGTCTGGCGATCCAGGCCTGCGTGCGAGCTTTTCAGGGTGACGCGGTTGGTGCCAGGGCCTCCGCGGAGTCGGCCTTAGCAGGCTGCGCCGGGCTTCTAGGGTTCCACAAGGGCGCAGGCTACGCGGGTCTTGCGGTTGCACTCCTGGCCGCCGGGGATGCCGCGGCGGCGTGGAGGGCTATGGAAACAGCTCGAGAGCGCACCGGCATGGCGCCACCGGCAAACGGGCTGTACGTGTGGGCGGCCCTGGGGCCGTTGGGTTGTGGTGACTTGCATGCGGCCCGTCGCTGGGCCGACGAAGTGGTGCAGGCGACCGAGGGCTCGTATCTGGCGGCGGCGCTGTCGACACGTTCGCGCATTGCAATCGCGCAGTGGGACGTGAAACAAGCCGAACGCGACGCCTTTGATGCACTTGCGATCGCATCCAGCAACGACAGTACCCTCGTCGTTCCAGACGTTCTCGAATGTCTCGCGGCTCTAGCGTGCGAGGCGGGCAGCCACCGCCAGGCGGCGAGGCTGTGCGGCGCGGCCGAAACTGCCCGGCAGAGCATGGGCGCAGTGCGGTTCGCGCTCCTCGACGAACGCCATGAGGCCACGGTGCGTGCGGTCCATGACGCCTTGGGAAAACACAACTTCAGCGTCGCGAGAGCTGAGGGTGCGGCCTTGTCGATCGATGAAGCGATCATCTATGCCCAGCGCGGTCGCGCCGACCGCGACCGTCCGAAGACGGGGTGGGCGGCGCTGACTCCCACCGAACTGCAGGTCGTGCGGCTGGTCGGGGAAGAGTTGTCCAACAGGGACATCGCTGCCCGGCTCTTCATGTCATACCGGACCGTTCAGACACACCTCACGCACGTTTACGCGAAACTCGAGCTTTCGTCTCGCCTTCAGCTCGCGCAGGAAGCCGCACGCCGCGTCTGATCGTCGGCGCACCGCGATGTTGCTGGTGCGGCCACCCAAACTGAGCGCCGCATCGAGGTACGCACCGGCACGCTACGACAACGTATCTCGCCAAAATACGACCGAAACCCTATACCGCATTGGCGATCAGAACCGTACGAATCAATAGCGGCGAGAAGTTGTAGCAGATTCGGACGAGGTCGAGTCCTGCGCGCAAGGGCGCCCTTGCATGGGCCGCGCGACTAGGACGCGAAAGGGGTATGGGGCGTTGAATTTTTCGGTACTGCCACCAGAGATCAACTCCGCGCGGATATTCTCCGGTGCGGGCACCGGGCCGATGTTGGCGGCAGCGGCGGGCTGGGAAGGGGTGGCTGCCGAATTGGCTTCGGCGGCGAGTTCCTTCGCGTCACTGACCGCCGGGTTGGTGGGGGAGGCATGGAAGGGTTCAGCGTCGGCGTTGATGGCGGCGGTGGCCGCCCCATATAGCGGATGGCTGGTTGCGACAGCAGCCCAGGCCGAGCAAACGGCCCTGCAGGCGCGCATCATCTCGGACGCGTTCGAGTCGGTGCGGGCCGCGACGGTCAATCCCGAGATCGTCGCAACCAACCGCTCTCAACTGGTATCGCTGGTGATGTCAAATCTTTTTGGGCAAAACGCCCCCGCGATCGCAGCTGTAGAGGCAACCTATGAGCAGATGTGGGCGCAGGATGTGGCCGCGATGGCCGGCTATCATTCCGGGGCTTCGGCGGTCACTTCGGCGTTGACGCAGTTTACTCAGCCGCTGAACACCCTGGCGGGCCTGCCGGGCCAATTGGCTGGTGCGCTCGTGACCGGCGCGCCCGCGGGCAGGCCGGCCGCGACCCCGGTGCCGATGGAGGCCGCGGTTGCGGCGGCCCCGGCGGCTGCGGCTGCACCGGCCCGGGCGCTTCTTGTTAGTCTCGGCCTCGGCAACCTCGGCGGCGGAAATGTTGGCAACGGCAACGTCGGCTTCCTCAACTTTGGCAGCGGCAATCTCGGCGGCAACAATTTCGGATTCGGTAACTCGGGCAGCGTCAACATCGGCCCCGGAAACCTTGGCGACGCTAACTTCGGTTTCGGGAACGTGGGTAGTAACAATACCGGCTTTGCGAATATCGGCAGCGGGAACATCGGCTTCGCCAACAACGGCAGAGGTAACATCGGTATCGGTCTCATTGGCGACAACCAGATTGGTTTTGGCGGCCTGAATTCGGGCGGCAATAACCTTGGTTTGTTCAACTCGGGCAGCGGAAACATCGGTTTCTTTAACTCCGGCACCGGAAACTTTGGCATCGGTAATTCGGGTAACTACAACACCGGTCTAGGGAACGCTGGGCTGGCGAACACGGGTTCCTTCAATGCGGGATCTTTCAACACAGGCAGTTTCAATGTCGGCGACTCAAACACGGGAAGCGCGAACACGGGTAGCTACAATACAGGCGATGGCAACCCAGGCAACTCGAATACCGGCAGCTACAACGTAGGCGACACAAACACCGGCTTTCTGAACTCGGGCGATATCAACACGGGCGCCTTCAACGTCGGCAACATGAATAATGGCCTCTTTTGGACCGGTAATGGCGAGGGCGGCCTCACGTTCGGAATCACTTCACCCGAAATAACGCTTCCGCCGATAGATATCCCTGGTATCAGCGTTCCTGCTTTCGACTTGCCGCCGATAACAATACCTTCGATGTCTATTCCGGAATTGACGACCCCAGATGTTTCGGTCAGTGGTTTTGTCCTGCCGGAAGTAACCTTGCCTGAAATTTCGATTCCCGAGTTGATGTCACCCGATATTTCGCTGGGTGGGTTTAGTCTGCCGGAAGTGACGGTACCTCCGATTGCTATCCCGGAATTGCTATCACCGGGCATTTCGCTGGGCAGTTTTAGTCTGCCGGAGGTAACGATACCTTCGATATCCACTCCAGAATTCACAACGCCAGCGATCACCACAGACCCGATCAGGTTCGACGTGACTATTGGTAACTTCGAGACCCCTGATATTTTGTTTACGGGGTTTACCACACCTCCGATAACGATACCCCGTATCGATTTTCCTGGCATCGCGTTGCCTACGCTTCTATTCCCCGGTAACAGCCAAGGAAATCCCTCTCAGATTGTCACGATCGACAGCGCCTTTATTGGCTCCAAAATATTCCTAGACCCATTTAACTTTGGGCAAACTTTGATCGGAGATCCGTTTGAGAGTGGGGGGGACTTGGCGAACGGATTTATCAACGGAATTTTCATTCCTGGTATAGAGGTGGGTCAGTTCCAGTTCCCCCAGATTATTAGCCAAGACTCTTTCACCCTCCCTATCGCCATCGATAGTTTCTCTTTGCCGCCGGTTAGCATCCCGGCGGTTACCACCCAGCCGTTCACCATCCCGTCGGTGGAGGTCGGGGGTTTCCAGTTGCCGCAGATTGGCGTGCCGGCGATGACGACTCAGCCGTTTACCCTCCCGTCGGTGGGGGTTGGCGGCTTCGAGTTGCCGCAGATTGGCGTGCCGGCGATGACGACTCAGCCGTTTACCATCCCGTCGATTGGGGTCGGGGGTTTCGAGTTGCCGCAAATCACCATCCCGGCCACCACCACCCAACCGTTTACAATTCCCCCCGTCGGCATCGGCGGCTTCACCACGCCTGGGATCACCATCCCGAGCATCACCCTGCCCGCTACCAACCTTGGGAGTTTGGTCGTCCCGCCGCCGCCGGGCCTGTTCAACTCCAGTGGCACGCCATCGTCGGGCTTCTTCAATACCGGCACGGGCGGCAACTCCGGATTCGGCAACAATGGCTCGGGCCTGTCGGGTCTGTTCAACATGAGTCCGGCCGGGTTCGCCTTCGGTTCCGGCTACCAAAACTTCGGCGCGCTCTCGTCGGGATTCTCTAACCTCGGCAGCGCCGTCTCCGGTCTCGGTAATCTGGGGATCCTGCCGTTCGCTGATGACAGCCTGGTGACTGGCTTCGGAAACATTGGTTTCCGGCTCGGTGGGTTCCTCTTCGGGGGCACCACTCCGTAACGGGGGCAGTGCGGCCTAGATCCATCCCAGGCAATCGAAAACGATCAACGCCATCACATCAACACCGAAGATGACGCCGGTCACGATGGCCTTCGAACGCACCCGCCGCATGTCGTGTACCCAAAACGACACCGCGAAGAACGGCAGATATCCGAGCAGGAAGATCAGCACTGGCATCGAGGCCTGCCACCACCAATAGTCCCAGGTCAATATTCCCGCCACGTTGAGGCCGATCTCGACGGCGACACAGAGCCATGCGAAGACCACGGCCAACAACCATCGATTCGGGATGCCCAGGATCCGGACTCGCGGATCGGGAGGCAACATCTTCGCCGCGGCCACGCCCAACACAGCGAACATCAACCAGATTTCGACATTGAGCCCGATGAGGATCTGGTAGGCCGAAGAACCTCGTGCGCCCCAGACCGGTGCTCGACCCGTCCCGTGGAACACCAGCGCATTCCATATCTCGTTGAACCAATCCATGCCCCAAAAGGCCAGCCCGGCAAAGAACACATTCCAGTTCCGCCGCTCGAGTTCAACGCTGTAGACGTAGATCACCAGCACAAACAGCGGTACGACGTACCACTGGAATTGGCTGATGTCGCGTAGATGTTCTAGCGCATCCCTCGCGGAGTCGGTCACGGGCGCCTCTTACGCTCGATGGGACAGTCGAGGGGATAATTGCACATCGACGATCGCCCCATCGGTCGCGCGGCGTCAGGCGCGGCCAAACACGAGCACGTCCTCGCCAGTTCGGGTGTTCGTTGACCACATGGTGGCGCAGCTGGGGCACTGCAGGTGCAGCTGTGTCGCCTGATTGCCCAGGAGGTACTGCCAATGGGTGCCGCAGTTGCGGCTACTACGGCACTCGGAGCAGGCAGTCCGGCCCCATGTGCAGTGTGGGCAGGGGAGCCAGGCGCGCCGGGAGGCGTCGGCGTGTGGATCAATCGGCAGCATCGACGGTAACCAGCCTTTCCTCGGTCAAGTTAGGATAGGCTATCCAAAATAGACGCGCAAAGTTACCCGGCCCGAGGAGTGGAATGCACCGGCGAGCCGACCCTGGTGGGGCGAAACCCGATCAGAACCGCCCCACCAGCGAAGGCGAGCACGCTGATCCAGGCGAAATGTCCGTGCGGGGCGAAGCCCTCAGCGGCCAGGTATGCCAATCCGTACGTCGCCATCGCGGCGCCCACCAGCAAGACGGGTTCCGCCCACCGATCCGCCCACGGTAGGTCGACCGTCGGCAGCGGGGCCGCGAAAACGCGCCGCCCCCACCAGAGCAACGTCATCTGCACTGCCGTCACCATGCTGAGGATGATCAACCACACCAGCCGGAACAACCACCACGCTGCTGAACCCTCAGCCGGTTGCGGGAACAACCCGGCCGGGTAGCCCACGACGGCCACGATGACCAGCGGCACCAAGTGCCAGAGGTACAGGGCCATCACGTTGTCGTTGGCCACGGAAACCACCCGCTGCGCGCGGGCCGAGCGCAGCGCACGCCTGACTGCCGGTGCGAGCGTCATCGCAAGACCGGTCTGCGCGCAGGCGAACGCCAGCAGTGCCACGGTCGGCGGTGTCGTGTTGTGCACCGTGTGGCCGGCAACACGGATCATGCTGACCGGATAGGGACCCACCCGGACCAGCACCGCCAGCGCGATTGCTGACACCGCAGTCATCAGCAACGGTTTGCGCCCACCCAGCAGGCCGCCGCGCCAGGCAATTCCGAGCTGGTAGAGCGTCCCCCAGCACAGCACGTAGTTCAGCCAGCCGATATAGGGCACCCGGCAGCCGACCGCGGCGACGTCGATCGCGACGGCGCCCAACGCCAGTACCGCTGGCGCTCGAAGTCCCCAACGCTGATGTGCGGCAACCGCAATGGGTGTCATCGTCACCACCACCAGGTAGATGGCGAGAAACCACAAGTGCATCGCCAGCGCCCAACCCGCGTATTGCAACGCCGAGCCGGTCACGCCGGATACCTCGAGGGCCACCACCACTGCCGACACCAGCGCCAGGTAGACACCGCATGGTCCCAGAACTCGCGCCAGTCGATGCCGAAGCCAGGTGTGGTGTGCGAAACCCTCCCTGTTGCGCCGATGCTCCCAGGACAGTGCCCCCGCGTAGCCGGCCGCCAAGAAGAACGTGGGAACCGCCTGGAAAACCCAGGTCAGGTATTGGGTCCACGGCAGGTCGGCGAGCGGGTTTTCCCGACCGAAATGCCCATCGTGGTAGGTCACCGCCGCGGCCAGCCAATGTCCCAACACGACCAGGACGACACCCGAGACGCGGTAGAAATCCACCGCAAGGTCGCGGACCGGGCCTTTGCCGATTACGTCACCCATTCCGGCTGCGCCGACACTTCGACCGCACTGAAATCCTTGTGCGCCAAACCGGCCACCGTCCCGCCATCGACCACGAATTCCGAACCGGTGGAATAACTCGACTCGTCGCTGGCGAGGTAGACCACGAGGTTGGACACCTCCGCCGGCTCGGCGGCACGGCCCAGTGCGCTCTGGAAGAGATCCTCGGGGATCCAGTCGGTCATCGGTGTCTTGACCAGTCCGGGGTGAATCGAGTTCACCCGAATCCCGCTGGGTCCCAGCTCGAGCGCAGTTGACTTCGTCAAGCCACGCACGGCGAATTTGCTGGCGGTGTAGCCGTGGCTGGCAATCGTGCCGGCCAGCCCTTCGATCGATGAGATGTTGATGATGGAGCCACGGCCAGCCTCCTTCATAGGCGTGACCGCGGCGCGGATACCCAGGAAGACACCGGTGACGTTGATGTCGAGGATTCGTTGCCATTCGGCCAGGTCGTAGTCCTCGACGGTGCCGATGTTGAGAATCCCCGCGTTGTTGACCAGGACGTCGAGTCCACCGAACGTGGTGACCGCGGTGTCCACCGCGGCCGTCCACTGCTCCGGTTGGGTGACGTCGAGGTGGACATACCGCGCAGCTTCGCCCAGTGCGGCGGCCACGGCGTTGCCCTCGTCGTCAAGGATGTCACCGAGGACGACACGCGCGCCCTCGGCGACCATTGCCCGAACATGGGAGGCGCCCATTCCGCGCGCGCCGCCGCTCACCAGCGCGACTTTTCCAGCCAACCGTCCCGACATAGATTCTCCTGACGCTTCTCGGTAGTGAGTCCCCTAGTTCATAGTGGCGGGCACTCGCCGGGTTCGTCCACACGCCGACATTCGCGAAGGTAAGCGGCTTAGAGCTTGTGCAGGATGGCCGCCGCACGCACGCTATCCCCGACGGTGAAGTGCATGCGTACGCTGTCGTCGCGGCGTTTGGACCGGATGGTCACGGCCTCTCCGAATTTGATGGGGCTGCGGTATTCGAGCACCGCCCGGTAGGGGGCCGCCAGGGTGGAGACTTGGTGGAGGACTTCATGCACACCGTGCCAATAGATCGTGTTGTTGACGTGCTCGAATGGGTCGATATCCGTGCGACGCAACGGAAATGGGGCGTCGGTACCGTTGGTGATCGGCTCGGTGAGCCAGGGGCGCCACCTGAGCCGGTGGTTTTCGGTGGTAGTGCCGAATCGCGCGATGCAGTCATCGGTGAGCCGTGACGGCGTCAGAGTGTCCTTGTTCACGCAAATCCAGAAACCTGTCGTTTCGATGCGCCCGCCGGTGGAACCCTCAAGCTGGACGCGCATGTCGCACCACCTGGTGGATAGCGCTGCGCACCAGCGGCGAAACGTGATGTCACTGGGTAGCTCAATCGGATCGATGACGTCGATCACCGTGCGCAACACGATCCAGTGTGGATGGACTTCCGCCAGCTGGGCATCGGCAAGATGCTCGGCGCCCACTTCTTGGATGTACCGCGCGACCCCGTCGAGGCGCAGCCGTTGGTGCTCGTCGATATCGGTGGTGGCCAGCCGCCAGCCCGTTTGGTAGACGTACCCCGAGCTGGGCCGCGCCACGAGCGGCAGGTCCATCTCAGCGTTGTGGGGCAAGGCTTCTCCTCTGGCGTCCTGTGGCGTCCGCTAGCGTTGTTCAGCCGCTGCCGGGGCCGCGCTGCGCAACGTCTCCAGCTGCGCGATGGCGGTGTTCAACCTTTTTTGGAACATCGACACGACGCGCGCGCGCACCCGCGGTTTGTGCGACAGCGGCGGAAGCAGGTCAGACAGCAGGTTCAACCGTGCTGAGCTAAGCCAGTCGGTGAGCTCGGGGTCGTCCAGCCATCGGTGAAAATTGCGGAGATCGGATTGTGTGAGCCGCATCCAGTCCGAATCGCAGTCCGGGTGGGGAATCGGCATGCAGAGGTCGTTTTTCAGCTGGTCACCGTCGTAGGCGAATTCGACGTGCGCGATGAACGCGGCGCTAAACACCTGTTGGCAGCCGCGCACCGCTTGCAGGGTGATGGCGTCGCCGTCGAAGACGGGCTTGGCTTCACGTTGCGGCGCCCCGTCAGCGGTGCAGTCGATATACAGCGCCGAGGGCAGCGCGGGAATCGATCCGTCGTCGAGCACGATCGTGGTGGGCTCGATGCTGTGGACGTGGCCCTTTCGGACGATGTCGCGGACGCGGCGCAATTGCTCGAGTTCACGATGCGACACCGTCGAGCAGCGATACATGCGGGGACGCACCGAGGGGTCGAGGCGCAGCAAGGTTCCGGCCGACTCCAGCCGCTCGAACAAGTCCTCCGCTGAGGATGCTTCCCCGATCGCCTCGAGCGTGGCCCCATAGCTGGACCGGAACTGGTCGATGAACGTCGGGCCGGGCTGTAGCGTGGCCCGGTCGATCAGCCAGGAATCGCGCGGCATGATCCAGGTCAGTTTGTCGGGGCTGACGTCATGTCGAAGCAGCCACAGGCAGACATCTATGCCGGTCTTGCCGGCGCCGACGATGACGTACCGGTCGCGCGTGGTGAACTTGGGTAGTTCGTTGGGGGCGATGCAATCGGTGCCGGGTGCCACCGAATACGGTGCGGGCCGCATGGACGGCACGATGGCGCGCAGGTAGGTGGCATCGACAACCCGCTTCTTGACGGTGACGTGATATTCGGCGCCTGCCAGTGTCCGGAACCGTCCGTCGCCCAGATACTCACTCATCGGGAAGTACGAGACGCGCTGCGTCGGAAGAAACTGTTGTTGCATCACCGCGTCGAAGTAGGCGCACACCTCACCCACCGGTGCGAGCTCGTTGAGTCCTTGGTTCCATCCGACGCGGTCAATGGTGTTGTGGCCCAGGGCTCGTGAATTCACCCCGTAGTACGCCGAGGGCTGGTGCAGGCGAACGAAGGGGTAGGCGGTGGTCCAATGTCCACCAGGTTGACATGCGCGGTCCACGATGACGACGTGCGCCTCCGACTCGGTGACGACCGTGTCGGTGAACGCCATGCCCATTGCCCCCGCACCTGCCACGAGGTAGTCGGTCTCCAGGGATTTCGCTGGCCCGTGCGCAAGCCCGTGCGCAGGCTCTGTCATAACCCTCCTTCGCGGCAGTTGGAGTCTAAGCCCGCGATTGGATCCGACTAACGATCGGCCGGGGCAACGCAGGCCTGGCCGTGTTCGGCTACTAATATCAATAGCCGATATCGAGGGCCGTAATATCGGTTGGCGTGTACGTGGGAGTTCAGACATGAGTGATTTGCCGAGCCCACCCGTAGTCCCGGATGAGCTGCGCCGGCGACTGGGGCTCTTTGATGCGGTAGTGATCGGGCTGGGGTCGATGATCGGCGCCGGAATCTTCGCCGCCCTCGCGCCCGCAGCGCGCGCGGCCGGTTCCGGGCTGTTGGTCGGTTTGGCGGTAGCCGCCGTGGTGGCCTACTGCAGCGCAAGCTCGTCGGCGCGGCTGGCCGCCCGCTATCCGGCTTCGGGAGGCGCCTACGTCTATGGCCGGATGCGGCTGGGTGACTTCTGGGGATATCTGGCGGGGTGGGCGTTTGTGGTCGGCAAAACCGCATCCTGCGCGGCGATGGCGCTCACGGTCGGCTTCTATGCGTGGCCGGCGCAGGCACATGCGGTGGCCGTCGCCTCGGTGGTGGCGCTGACCGCGGTGAACTATGCCGGGATACACAAGTCGGCCTGGCTCACTCGGTCGATCGTCGTGGTGGTTCTGGCGGTGTTGGCCGCGGTCGTGGTTGCCGCGTTCACCTCGGGTGTCGCGGATGCGGGGCGACTCGAGATCGGTCCAGACGCGCCGGCGTGGGGGATACTTCGGGCTGCAGGTCTCTTGTTTTTCGCCTTTGCCGGGTATGCCCGCATCGCCACCCTGGGGGAGGAGGTGCGGGATCCCGCCCGCACCATCCCGCGTGCCATTCCGGTGGCACTGGGCATCACCTTGGTGGTGTACGCCGTCGTCGCGGTGGCCACGATCACCGTGTTGGGTCCGCAGCGACTGGCCGATGCGCCCGCGCCGTTGTCCGAGGCCGTGCAGGTGGCGGGGGTGAATTGGCTGGTCCCCGTGGTTCAGGTAGGCGCCGCGGTGGCCGCGCTCGGCGCGCTGCTGGCCTTGATTCTCGGTGTCTCACGCACCACCTTGGCGATGGCGCGCGATCGGCACCTGCCGCACTCCCTAGCCGCCGTGCACCCTCGGTTCAAGGTGCCCCATCGCGCCGAACTGGTTGTCGGCGCAATCGTTGCGGTCTTGGCGGCCACCGCGGACATTCGTGGTGCGATCGGCTTTTCGTCCTTCGGCGTCCTGGTGTACTACGCGATCGCCAATGCCGCGGCGTTTACCCTCGGGCTCGATGAGGGTCGGCCGCGGCGCGTGATCCCGGTCGTCGGACTGATCGGTTGCGTCGTCGTCGCGTTCGCGTTGCCGCTGTCCTCGGTGATCTCCGGGGCGGCCGTGATCCTCGTCGGCGGAGCCGCCTATGGTGCGCGCCGCATCCTGGGTCGTTGAGCGCGCCGGGATGAATCTGATAGCCGCCCAAGCGGTCATCCGTCCGGATCTGGTTGACGGGTCCGGCCCCGGTGAGGGGGCGATCTTGACCGAGCCGCATTAATCGATTATCGTCGATTATCGATGAATGCGACAATACTTGACCGGACGACAGCCGACGAGTGGGCGTCATGGTTTCGTGCCCTCGGCGATCCAACGCGGGTGCTCATCCTGCACCTATTGGCGAATGCCAAGGCCCCCATGACCGTTGGCGAGCTCACCGAGCGCCTCGACGTGGGCCAGTCGACGATTTCGCATCACCTTGCGAAGTTGGCTGATGTGCGGTTCGTTCTTGCTGATCAGCAAGGAACGTCAAGCCTGTGGCGGATCAACACCAAGTGCCTGGCGTGTTTCCCGTCTGCGGTCGATGTCGTCATGGGTCGCATACCGGCCGAGTTCATCAATGAAACCCAAGTTCAGCAGTGACGTCCTGAAGTCCAAGCTCGCCAAGAGAATCGGAGCGCACCAATGACCAGCAGCGATATCCACAGTGCCGAACACGGTGCCGTCCATGATGACGTCCGCGACTTCTATCGCCAGGCGGCTCGAACCGGGGCCGCGGAGCTGGCGGGCGATGAGCGCTGGGGCGCAAGCCGATACGACGGCGACACGCTCGCGCAGGTCCCATCGGCCGCCGCCGA
The DNA here is from genome assembly GCF_018278905.1 of Mycobacterium spongiae. Lineage (NCBI taxonomy): Bacteria > Bacillati > Actinomycetota > Actinomycetes > Mycobacteriales > Mycobacteriaceae > Mycobacterium > Mycobacterium spongiae. The sequence goes on along the minus strand of NZ_CP046600.1, from coordinate 3,094,888 downwards.
CCTGTCGATGGGTTGCGGCAACCCGCACGAGATGGTCGACCTGAAGCCGGGCGAAACCGTGCTCGATCTCGGCTCCGGTGGCGGCCTTGACGTGATTGTGTCGGCCAAACGAGTTGGGCCAACTGGCAAGGCATTCGGGATCGACTTTCTCGACGAGATGCTCGACATCGCCCGCGCCAACGCGGCCGAGGCCGGGATCACCAACGTCGAGTTCCTGCCCGGAATGATTGAGAGCATCCCGCTGCCGGACGCCTCGGTCGATGTCGTCATCTCGAACTGTGTGATCAACCTTGCGCCGGACAAGGCGCCGGTATTCGCCGAAATCGCTCGGGTGCTGCGCCCCGGTGGCAGAGTCGCGATCTCCGACGTGGTCGCCGATGACGACCCCGACAAGGTCGCTGACCCCGCGACGGATCGTGCTCAATGGGCCGACTGCGGCGCCGGCGCGCTGCAACACAGTGCGTACCTGCGGCTCCTGACCGAGGCTGGGTTGGCGGAACCGAGCATCCAGTACACGCACGACACCGGTCCCGGTTTCCACGGCGCCATTGTGCGGGCTCGACGCCCATGACGCTCGAGTCCTCGACCCCGGCCCGTTTGGTGTTCGTCTACAACGTCGATGCCACACCGCTGAGTATGCTGCGTGACGTCTACTCGGCGATCAAGACCGGGACCACCGACTGTCATTTGTGCGACATCACCTACTCCGGGCTCATCAAGGACAAGGGGTGGCGACGTTTCGTCGCCAACTTGGCTATCGACGTCGACTTCCAGTTCCGATCGACATTTCATGCGGCGCACCCCAACGACGTCGTCGACTGTCCGGCCGCCTTTCTGGAAACGACCGGCAACGAACTGACCCAAGTGCTCACCTCGGAGGAGATCAACGCCGCCGACGATCTCGACCAGCTCAAGCGAATAGTCACCGACGCCCTGCAACGCAGCGGCCTCTGAATCGGCGCTCTTCGCGACCCGCTATGGGCTGGACAGAGACATGGCCGGCGCAGCAGCGTGCCGCAGCTTGTCCAGGGCCACCACGATGGTGACAACCGCCGCGACCGCGACGATGCGTATCCAGACGTCGGCACCGATCGGTGCGGTGCCGAACACCATATTCATCGCCGGCAGATACGTGATGCAGAACTGAGCGATGGCCTGCGCGGTGACGCCGAGAATTATCCAACGGTTCGAGAACACACCGATCCGCCAGGCCGATCGAGTCAGGGACCGGCAGCTGAACAGATAAAACGCTTCGACAACGACGAACAGGTTGAGCGCCGTCGTGCGTGCTTCGTCCAGCCCGGCGCCATTGCCAAGCTCCCATTCGAACAGCCACCACGCGCTCGCCACCAGCAGCGTGGAAACCAGAAGAATCCGGGTAACGAGCCGACGGGTCAGCAGCGGCTGGCCGGGGTCGCGTGGTGGACGTGTCATGATCCCGGCTTCCTTGGGCTCGAAAGCAAGCATGAGGCCGAGCGCGACCGCGGTGGTCATGTTGATCCACAGAATCTGGGTGGGCAGGATCGGCAGGGCAGCGCCAAATGCGATGGCGGCCAGGATCACTAGTCCTTCACCGATGTTCGTGGGCAGTGTCCACGCGATGAATTTCGTCAGGTTGTCGAACACTGCGCGGCCTTCTTCAACCGCGGCCTCAATGGTGGCGAAGTCATCGTCAGTCAGCACCATATCGGCCGCGTCTTTGGCGACCTCGGTGCCGCCGCGACCCATCGCGACACCAATGCTGGCCTGGCGCAGTGCCGGGGCGTCATTGACGCCGTCACCGGTCATGGCGACGACGTGCCCCTTGGATTGCAGCGCTTGGACCAACCGCAATTTTTGCTCCGGTGAGACCCGGGCGAACACACTGGCCCGATCCACCGCGTCTGGGCACTCCTCGGCGCTCAGCGCGGTCAGGTCGGTGCCGGTAAGGATTGAGCCGGGGGTGGTCGCCCCGTCGCCGTCGAGCAACCCGACTTCGGTCGCGACCGCCGTGGCGGTACCGGCGTGGTCACCGGTGATCATCTTGACCCCGATACCGGCGCTGTGGCAGGCGGCGACGGCGGACGCGGCGGCGGCTCGCGGCGGATCGCTCATCGCCTGAAGGCCGGTCAACGTCAGCGAGCCCGGCAACGACGCCTCGTCGAAGTCGTCGGAGGGGTCGGCGTCGGCCCGGACGGCGGTAGCCAGCACCCGCAACCCACGAGAGGTCAGCATCGCCGCGGCGCTGAGCACCTTGGCGCGATTCAGCGGCTGCAGTGCGCCGTCGGCGCCCATCTGGGCGTTGCACAGATCCAGCATCCGTTCCACCGCACCCTTGGCCAACACGACATGGTTTGACTCGCCGCGATGCAGGGTGGCCATGTATTGGCGTTCGGAACTAAACGTGATCGCAGCCACCCGTGGCATGGTCGCGGCGAGCTGCTCCGGGTGGAATCCCGCCTTGGCGGCGACGACGAGCATTGCGCCCTCGGTGGGATCGCCGACGATCTGCCACTGCGTGCCCTCGTGAGCAAGTGCGGCGTCGTTGGTGCAGGCACCGGCCAACAGTGACCAGCGAAGTGCCGCATTGGCGTCGACATCAGCCGGCGCACCGTTCGCGTCGCACAGCGCGCCGGTCGGTGCGTATCCGGTTCCGGTCACCTGAATCAGGCCGTGGGGTGTCCAGATCGACTGAACGGTCATTTCGTTCTCGGTCAGCGTTCCGGTCTTATCGGCGCAGATGACCGTGGTGCTGCCCAGCGTCTCGACCGCCGGCAAGCGGCGGATGACGGCGCGGCGCGTTGCCATTCGGGCCATGCCGATGGCCAACGTGATGGTGACGGCGGCCGGGAGACCCTCGGGAATTGCCCCGACCGCCAGGGCGATTGCTGCGGTGAACGTTTCGACGGCATCCTGGGAACGCAGCAATCCCACGCCGAACGTGACCGCTGCCAGGCCCAGGATGGCGATAGTCAGAATCTTGCTGAACCACGCCAGCTTTGCCGTCAGCGGTGTCTGGACAATCTCGGCGGCACCGACGAGGCGATGAATTTCACCGAGTTCGGTCTCGGCACCGGTCGCCACGACGATGCCGGCGCCATCGCCGGCGGTTACCAGGGTGCCGGAATAGGCAATATTGCGCCGATCAGCGACCGGGGTAGTTTCCGGCAGCACGACCTCGTCTTTTGACACCGGTGCCGACTCGCCCGTCAGCGCCGACTCGTTCACGAACAATTCGCTTTCCCGTACGAGCCGCAGATCGGCGGGAACCTTGTCACCGGCTTCGAGGACAACAAGATCGCCGGGAACCAACTCGTCGGAGGCGACGATGCGCTCGCGGCCGTCGCGCACCACCTTGGCCCGCGTGCGCACCATGGACCGCAGGCCCTCCAGCGCTGACTCGGCTTTCGATTCCTGAATGAAACCGACGATCGCGTTGACGATGACCACACCGAAGATCACCGCAGAGTCAACGAATTCTTTCAGGCCGGCGGTGATCATCCCGGCCGCGAGCAGGACATAGATCAGCGGGTGATGAAACTGGCGCAGGATGCGTACTAGCAATCCTGCGGTTGCCGCCGGCGGCAACCTGTTGAGCCCGAAGCGCTCTAGGCGCTCGGCTGCTTCGTCGCCGGACAGTCCGCGGTGCGGATCTGTCTCGAGCAGCAGCACCACTTCGTGCGCGGGCAACCCGTGATGGGCCGCCGTGGTGGACACGGATATCGACACTCGCCTCACCTCACAAGGAATGTCAACCGCTGATTCGTTCGAGCCTGCCAAACGGGGCGGTTGGCCGATGAGAGCCGAAGGTCACCACCTGGTGAAAAGGCCTGCGGTTCAGCCGGTCTGTGGTTCAGCGGCCGGATGAGGCCGACTACGATTGCGTCGGGACCGCGCGCCCGCTCGGCACCACCATGACCGGTCGGTGCGAGTGGTGCAAGGTTCCCATGGCCACGCTGCCGAGCAGGATGTCTCGTGCGGCGGAATGCCCCTGTGATCCGACGACCACGGCGGCCGCACCGCGGTCCTCGGCGGCCGCGATGAGAGCGTCCGAGACGGCCCGCGCGTGGGAGCCATGCTTGCGATCGACACTGAGCCGGACGATGTCGCCGCCTCCAGTCACGGCCGGATCGGCCGGCGGCGGCGTGACGTTGTGGTCTTCGTCGACCGCGACCAGCACCACATCCCGCTGAGTGAACAGCTTTCTGGCTGACGTGATAGCCGTTTCGGCACCGGGCGAGCCGTCCCAACCCACGAGCACCGGCCCTTCCGGCAGCCCAGCCCATTCGGCCGTCAACATCGGATACGGGACGACGACGACGGGTCGCGCACAGGACCGCACGACCATGTCTGCAACGCTGCCGAGTACCGCTTGGGTGCCACCGTGCCCGCGAGAGCCGACGAGCACCAGCTCGGCGTGGACTTCTTCTGCGGTCTGAGCGAAGCGCAGTCCTTCGGCGCCCCAGGTACGTTTCAGCAACGGCTCGGCGTCCCATCCCGCAGCGCCAGCCAGCGTCACTCCCATTTCCACCAGCCGTTGGGCTTGGCGCTGCCCCTCCCGCTCGACCATCTCGGTCGCCTCGCGGGTATCGCGCGTGATGCTTCGCACTCGATGACGCACCGCATCGCTGGCGAATGGGGGGACCCACAGGTAGGTGATCCACCCGTGTGCCCCCGGAAACAGCAACGTGCCGGCATCGATCGCGGCGTTCGCGCTCGGCGAGCCGTCGTAGCCCACGATCGCACCCACTGGCAAGGCATACCTCCTCATAAACTGTGCCGGCCTCACCGGCTCATGTGTGGCGCCGACCCGGGTCGAACTCGCTGGGTCGTAACATCCACTAGTTCATCTCTACCGCATTGGCGAGGCAGGCAGCGAGGGCGAATTCGTTTCGGGTACCCCTGACGCTAGGGGACCGCCGTAGCAGGCTCGCCAAGTGATGCTCTTCGGGCGGATCGAGTGTCCATCATCGCGCCGTGGCATCCAGGTCAATCTCAGCGTGTTGTGGTATTAATAAGTTGTCGGTCATATCATGAATACCGCCCACGAGGAGGATGCGATGGAGGCCCTTCGACGGCGCATCGTCGCCGATTTCGAGACGGCCAACGGCCGGCACGACGACCCGCAGATTTACGGCGGACCACCCGGGGACCCTGGCCTGATCGGTCCCAACAGCGTTTCCTGGGAGCTCCACGCCGATCTGGCGGCGGTGTCGCAGGCTGGCCTGGCAACCATCGTTCTCGAGATCCTGCACCCATCGGTCATCGCCGGCGTGCAGGACATGTCGAGCTACCGCCAGGACCCGTTCGGACGGGCACGGGCCACCCTCGGCTACGTCCTGGCCACCACGTTCGGCAACACCGCTGCCGCGACGGCGACCATCGAGCGGGTCAAGCACATCCACTCCTTCGTCACCGGCGTGCGCCCCGACGGCGTCGGCTACCGCGCCCTGGACCCAGAACTGATCGCCTGGGTGCACACCTGCATCCCTTGGATGATCATGCACACGTTCGAGCGGACCAACCGGCCTCTGACCGAACGCGAGAAAGACCGATACCTCGCCGAGCAGGCCGTCATCGGCCGAATGGGGGGAGCCGAGCACGTGCCCGCCTCGGTCGCTGAGCTGAACGACTTCGTCGCTGCTATGCGGCCGAAGCTCGGCGTCACCGCGCAGACCCGTGAGTTCATCGACTTCCTGCTGACCGCTCCCTTCTTGCCCACGCTGCCGGCCGCGGCAGACCGCGCCCTGCATGTGCTCGCCGTCTATGCCGGAATGAGCTACGCACCGCGCTGGGCGCGGGAGTTGACCGGCTTCGACCGGCCGTCGGTGATGACCCGCAGCCTTATCGGCCCCTTTTTGCGGCTCAACGTGCAGACCCTGCGGTGGGCGTTCGACAAACCGGCCTACGTCGACCTGGCTCGGCAACGGGCGGCGGCCATCTGCGAACCGGTGGCGGTCCCGTGATGGCCGACTCTCTCATCGAGCTGGTCAGCTCCGCCTCGACCGCCGGCAGTGTCGACGAGGCTGCCGATCGCACCAGCCAGCGCATCATCGATGCCGCACTGCAAGAGGCGGCCAGCGTCGGCATGAATCGGTTCACCGTCGAGGACGTAGTGCGCCGCGCCGGCGTCGCCCGCATGACCGTCTACCGGCGCTACCCGCGCCGCGACGACATCGTCGCGGCCCTGGCGCTGCGCGAGACCCAGCGTTTCCTCGCGGCTGTAGCCAACGGCATCGAGCACGCGGAAGATCCCCGCGAGGGCGTCGCGGAGGCGTTCATTGCGGCAGTCACCTTCGCCCGGGCACACCCGATGATGCGCCGTGCTGCACACACCGACGAGGCGTTGCCTCCGGCCGAGAACGCCAAGATCCTTGCGCTCGGGTCGATGTTCCTCGCCAACTACTTGCACGGCGACGAGCCCGGCGAACCATCGCAGCACCAGCGTTGGGCGGCGGACGTGTTCGCGCGGCTGTTCTTGACCTACATCTCGATGCCGCCGACCGATCCCGACTTCGGTGACGAGGCCGAGCTGCGCCAGTTCGCCCATCTCGTCCTGACCCCGATCGCCGAGCACGCCGTCGGACGCGAGTAGTTAGGCGAATTAAGGCTCCGGCCCCGGTTGGCAGCTGGAACCTCGGGCTAGTGCGTATGTCGTAGGGCGTTATCGAACACTCGACGCCATGGTTGCCTAATAATGCGCTAATTCACGCTCCCGTCAGGCTTCAGCGTGGTACATGTGAATGGGCTAACCGTCTCGTGATGGCGACCGGGTGCTAGGCCGGTTCCGTGGAGGTGCGTCATGTCGTTTCTGATCGCGATGCCAGAGGTGATGGGGGCGGCGGCTGCCGACCTGGCTGGTCTGGGTTCGACGCTGGGCGCGGCCAATGCGGCCGCGGCGGCGCAGACGACGGGGATCTTGGCCTCCGCCGAGGATGAGGTATCGGCGGCGGTTGCTTCGGTGTTTTCTGCCTACGGCCAGGCCTATCAGACGATGAGTGCCCAGGCGACGGTATTTCATCAGCAGTTCGTGCAGGCCCTGACAGCAAGCCAGGGCTCGTATGCCGCGGCGGAGGCCACCGCCAATGCGACCCTGCAAAGCGTCGAGCAAGACGTGCTTGGGTTCATCAACGCGCCGACCCAGGCGCTGTTGGGTCGCCCGCTGATCGGCGACGGCGCCAACGGGACGGCACCAGGGGAGGCCGGCGGGGATGGCGGGCTGTTGTTCGGCAACGGCGGGGCCGGCGGGCCCGGCGGGGCCGGCGGCGATGCCGGGCTGATTGGCAATGGCGGCGCCGGCGGCAGCGGTGCGGCCCTGGGCTTGTTCGGCGGTCACGGCGGCAGCGGCGGGCTGTTGTTTGGCAACGGTGGGGCTGGCGGGGCCGGCGGTACCGGGGCTACCGGGATTGGCTTGCCCGGCGGCAACGGAGGCAGTGCCGGGATGATCGGCATCGGCGGGGCGGGCGGGGCCGGCTCCGAGGCCGCCGCCCTGACTGGGAACACCGGGGGTGCCGGGGGTGCCGGTGGGAACGGCGGGTGGCTGCAGGGCGACGGTGGTGCCGGCGGCATTGGCGGCGCCGGCGGCAGCGCCGATGCTGCCGGCGGCCTCTTCGGTTCGACTGGAGGTACCGGTGGTACCGGTGGGATTGGCGGTGCCAGCGGTCTGTTCGGCGCCGGCGGCGCCGGCGGGCAAGGCGGCATCGGCGGCGAAGGCGGTGTCGGCGTCGAAGGCGGCGTCGGCGGGTCCGGCGGTACCGGCGCTGTCGGCGGGTCCGGGGGGTGGCTATTTGGCGACGGTGGCGCCGGCGGCGCCGGCGGGGAGGGCGGCACGGGTGGCGGCGGCCTGGCGGAGGACGGCGGCACCGGCGGCGAAGGGGGCAGCGGCGCTGTCGGGGGATCCGGGGGGTGGCTGTTCGGCAACGGTGGGGCCGGCGGCGTCGGCGGACAGGGCGGCACCGGCGGCCTGAGTTCTGCTAACGAAGGCAACGGCGGCGCCGGAGGCTCCGGTGCGGTCGGCGGGGCCGCGGCGTTGCTGTTCGGGGCCGGTGGGGCCGGCGGGGCCGGTGGGAACGGCGGCGACGGCGCATTGGCCATCGGCACTCCCGGTGACGGCGGCAACGGCGGCAACGGTGCTAGCGGCGGGGGTGGCGGACTGCTGTTCGGCGACGGCGGCATCGGCGGGCAAGGCGGCGATGGCGGCAGCGGCAACGGCAACCTCGACGGCGAGGGCGGCGATGGCGGCAACGGCGGCAACGCCGTGCTGATCGGCAACGGTGGCAACGGCGGGGCCGGTGGCACCGGGGTGACCAACGGAACCGGCGGGGCCGGCGGCGCTGGCGGGCTGCTGTTCGGCGCTCCCGGAACTGCGGGCTAGCGCGGGGTGAACTGGCTCAAGTCGTAAATGCCGAGGCTCTTTTCGATATCGGCGACACTATCGACCACGCCCTGGAAGCCGGTTTGGCCGAATCGCTGGTGTTCCTCGTCTTCGAAGATTTCGGCCATGTCGCGAAACTCGGCCGGGGATACCACATCCCGTAATCCGGGGAAAACGACGGTGTCTTCGCGCGCCTCATGCGGCTCGTACATCACGATGAACGCCGACATGTCCGCCACCAAAGCATCGCGCGCGGGCTGATCGGAGCCACCGGTTCCCGTTGTGGCGGCGAGCACTCGGTCCGTGAGCGCCCTGCCACGCTCGTGTTGGGTGCGCAAAACGGTCGTGAGGTCGGTGAATTTGTCCGCCTCTTCGAGCCTGGGGAAGACGTACTGTTCTTCCAAGGGTTCGTGATAGTCCTCGATGAAGCTTCGAATGACCCCGGCACTCGCATTGAGGGCTTGAGCTGGAATCGGCTCACCGGCCTGCAGGCGACGGATCCCCTCTCGATAGATCAGCAGGACGCGCTTGAGCACTCCGTGTTCGCGCATCAAGTCCTCGGGGGGTGTGACTTCCACTTCTTCGGCTGAGACTGGAGCGGGATCGTCGGGGCCGGAGCTGGGTTCGGAGCTGCTGCAGGCTGATAGGGCAACCGCACCGGCCGCCGACACGGAGATCTCCAGAAGACGACGACGGCCTACGGCCGCGGGAGCCTGCTCTGTCACGGTCCACACCTCCACTGTTGTCGGGCACTATTGCCGGGCCATCGCGATCCGCAGTGCGTCCTCGGGGGAGACCAGGTGGCCCTCGGCCTGCGCGGCGTCAGCGATCGCGAGCTGCACCCCGCGGACGCGGCCGTTGAAAGCGTTGTTGGCGGCGGGGTAGTCGGGTGAGACGGGCGCTCCGGAGTCCATGCCGACATCGCAGCCGTCATCGGCGGAGTAGACGTTGGGCAGTGTGGCTTCGACGGTTCCCTGGCCGACTTGCTGCCCGTCGGTGTAGAGGGTCACGGTGCCGCCCTTGCCCAGCCCGTCGCCGGCGTAATCGAACTCCATCCGCACCTGATGGGCACCGGGGGTCAGCGGCGTTCCCGCCTCGGCGTAGAAGCGTGTGATGCCGCCAAGGTTGTAGCAGTACTTGAGCTTGCCGTCCTTGGCGTAGAGGCTCCAGCCGCCGATGTTTCCGCCTTGGGCGATGATCACGCCGTCGGCGCCGCTGGCGGGCACGTCGATCTCGGCGGTCACCGAGTGCGACTTATTCTTGAGGTTCAGGACGCAGTTTTCCGAGAGGTGTCCCATTCCGGCGAACAGAAGTTGGGTGTGCCCCTTGATGAGCACCGGGCGGCCAGCGAGATCGGGGTTGATCCGACCGGCGATGTTGTCGTCAAGGGGTAGCACGTTGTAGCGGGTGGCTTCGATGAGCCACAACCGCTGTAGTTCGTGCAGCTTGTCAGGCATCTGCTGGGAGAGGTCGTTGGCTTGGGTCCAGTCGACAGTCGTGTCATACAGTTCCCATACATCGTCATCGAACGCAGGTCTTTCGCCGCCCATCATGTGCCATGGTGTCCCGTGCTTTGTCACCGCCGTCCATCCCTTGTGGTAGATGCCGCGGTTGCCCAGCATCTCGAAGTACTGGGTTTCATGGCGGTCGGGTGCCGCAGCGTCGTCGAATGTGTAGAGCATGCTGACCCCCTCGATGGGGTGCTGCTGCACGCCGTTGACAAACAGCGGCTCGGGGAGGCCGGCGGCCTCCAGCAGGGTTGGGGCGACGTCGATGACATGGTGGAACTGCCAACGCATCTCGCCTTTGGCGGTGATGCCGCGGGGCCAGTGCACGATCGTTCCGTTGCGGGTGCCGCCCCAGTGGGAAGCGACCTGCTTGGTCCACTGGTATGGGGTGTCCAAGGCATGCGCCCACCCCACCGCGTAGTGGTTGTAGGACTGCGGCCCGCCGAACTCGTCGATGTGGCGCTGCAGGAATTCCGGAGTTTCGATCGCGGCCATTCCATTGAAGTTCAGCATCTCGTTGAACGTGCCGTGCAGGGTGCCTTCGGCGGAGGCGCCGTTGTCGCCGATGATGTAGTACACCAGGGTGTTGTCGAGCTGGCCGAGCCGCCCCACGGCGTCGATGAGCCGGCCCACCTGGTGGTCGGTGTACTCCAGGAAGCCGGCGTAGATCTCCATCTGGCGGCGCAACACGGGCTTGAGATCCTCGGGCATGTCGTCCCATGCGGGGATCTCGGCATGCCGGGCGGTGAGGACCGCCTCGGGCGGAATCACCCCGAGTTGTTTCTGGCGTGCGAATGTCTGTTCACGCAACACATCCCAGCCGTCGTCGAATGCGCCCTGGTACTTGTCGGCCCACTCCTGAGGCACGTGATGCGGGGCGTGTGTCGCGCCCGGCGCGAAGTACATGAGGAACGGCTTGTCGGGCGCGAGGGCCTTCTGCTGGCCGATCCATGCGATCGCCTTGTCGGTCATGTCTTCCATAAAGTGGTACCCGTCCTCGGGCGTGCGGGTCACTTCGACCGGGTTGGTGCCCTCGAACAGGGTCGGGTACCACTGGTTCGCCTCGCCGCCGATGAAGCCGTAGAAGTATTCGAAACCCCCGCCGCCGGTCGGCCAGGCGTCGAACGGCCCGGCGGGGCTGGTCTGCCATACGGGCACTTCGTGGCATTTGCCGAACTGGGCGGTGTTGTAGCCGTTGAGGCGGAGGGTGCGGGCGATCGGTGACATCGTGTTGGGGAGCACCGAGCTGTATCCCGGCGATCCTGTGGCGATTTCGGTGATCCCGCCCATACCCGCAGAATGATGGTTGCGTCCGGTCAGCAACGCCTGGCGAGTCGGCGAACACAACGCGGTTGTGTGAAACCGGTTGTATCTCAACCCATCCGCCGCTAACCGCTCAGCGGTCGGGGTATGGCACGGGCCGCCGAACGCGCTTGCCGCCCCGAACCCGACGTCATCGAGCAAGATGAGCACGATGTTGGGCGCGCCCTCGGGCGGACGGACCTGCTCGATGGGCGGATAGGACGTGTCCGGGTCCTTCGCGTCATAGGTGATCAAACCCGTTCGTGGGGTACTGGGAATCGGCAAATGCAACCGCGATGTCATGGCTGTCCTCACGTAGCAGGCGCGCCGGCCCGCCCCTCAACACGGACCGACCGGAGGGACGCTGACCTGGCTGGGGGTGACAGCAAAACCTTACGTCCTCTAGGTACCCGCGCGACAGATCACTGCGAATAATTCAGTGCTTGCTGTTATAACAGTAAAAGCTGTACTATCAATCACATGCTGACATCACAGACCCGCGAATCAGCGCTGGCTCGCCTTGGGCGAGCCTTGGCGGACCCGACCCGGTGCCGCATTCTCGTGGCGTTGCTCGATGGCGTGTGCTACCCAGGCCAGCTGGCTGAACACCTCGGGCTGACCCGATCGAACGTCTCCAACCATCTGTCCTGTTTGCGGGGTTGTGGGCTCGTCGTCGCAACCTATGAGGGCCGGCAGGTTCGGTATGCGCTCTCCGACACGCACCTGGCCCGCGCGTTGGGGGAGTTGGTCCAGGTCGTTCTCGCGGTGGACACCGACGAGCCGTGCCCAGCCGAGCACGTCCCGTTCGGAGAGGCCGCCGAGGTTTCTACTGGTCGATGAATTGACTACGCACGACCCGGTGCCATTCACACCGGTGTCGCTGAATTGTGTTGATAGGACGGCATTCAAGGAGGTTTAGCAGTGATTACCCAACAACTATTGGTCAAGGCCGCCGGCGCGGTGGTTACCGGATTCGTCGGCGTGAGCGCCTACGAAGCGCTGCGCAAAGCGGTGGGTGCGGCTCCCGTTCGCCGGGCGGCGGTGACCGCGACGGAGTGGAGTTTGCGCGGAACCCGGCATGCCGAAGGGGTCGCCGAATCGGCCCGGCTGAAGGTCGCCGACGTCGTTGCCGAGGCGCGCGAACGGATCGGTGAAGAGGCCTTTGTGCCGACTTTCGTCAAGGCCGACGATGACGACAACTGCTGACACCGGCGTCCCGCTGACCGTCGCATCCGATGCTGCCGGGCGGATGCGGGTACAGGCCAAGGGGCTTCGTGTCGACGCGGTTCGCGCTGTCGCAATCGAGGAAACGGTTGGCACCGTGGCAGGGGTTCGTGCGGTGCACGTCCATCCCCGAACGGCATCGGTGGTGATCTGGTATTCGCCTGCTGACTGCGACACCGCCGCCATCCTGGAGGCCATCGCCGACGCCCAGCACATTCCCGCGGACGCGCTGCCCGCACGTGCTCCGCGTTCCACGGACCACCGCAAGCCCGGCGTGTTCCAGAAAATAGTCGACTGGAGCACGCGAACCGTGACCGGCGTGCGCCCAGCCGCCGCTGGGCGGTCGGCGCCCACGGGCGATGTCTGTTGTGGCGACGACGACTCCGATGACCCTGAGCCTGAACGGCTTTGGCAAGTCTCCAAGCTGCGACGGGCCGCGGTGTCCGGGGCGCTACTCGGCGCTTCGATGATTGCTGCGTGGGCAGGCCCGGCCGGGCCGGTCGTCGTTCTGGGACTGAAAGCCGGTGCGCTGGCCGTGGGTGCCTCGACGTTCGTTCCCTCGAGCCTCAAACGACTGACGCAGGGCCGTGTCGGTGTCGGTGCTCTGATGACCATCGCCGCGGTCGGTGCCGTCGCACTCGGCAACGTGGGCGAGGCCGCCGCGCTGGCGTTTCTGTTCTCCATCAGCGAGGGACTGGAAGAGTACGCCGTGGCGCGGACCCGCCGAGGTCTGCGCGCCCTGTTGTCGCTGGTGCCGGATCGGGCGACCGTGCTGCGCGACGGTACAGAAACTGTCGTCGACCCGAGCGAACTGCGCATTGGCGACGAGATGATCGTCAAACCCGGGGAGCGTCTGGCTACTGACGGCGTCATTAGTGCCGGTCGCACTGCCCTGGATGTCTCGGCAATCACCGGCGAATCGGTGCCGGTGGAGGCCGGGCCCGGTGACGAAGTGTTCGCCGGGTCGATCAACGGTTCCGGTGTGCTGCGGGTCGCGGTCACGGCGACCGCGGCGGACAACTCGCTGGTGCGGATCGTGCACATCGTGGAAGCTGAACAGGCCCGCAAGGGCGCCAGTCAGCGGCTGGCCGATCGCATCGCCCAGCCGCTGGTGCCGAGCATCATGATTGCTTCCGCGCTGATTGCCGCGACTGGCAGCATCTTTGGTAACCCGGCGGTCTGGATCGAACGCGCTCTGGTGGTGCTGGTCGCGGCCTCTCCATGTGCGCTAGCCATCGCCGTTCCGGTGTCTGTGGTGGCCGCCATCGGCGCCGCGTCCAAACTCGGGGTGCTCATCAAGGGCGGCGCGGCTCTGGAAGTCTTGGGCACGATTCGCGGCATCGCCTTGGACAAGACCGGGACGTTGACTGCCAACCGGCCGGTCGTCATCGACGTCGCCACCACCAACGGTGCCACCCGCGACGAGGTGTTGGCAGTCGCAGCGGCGCTGGAGGCCCATAGCGAACATCCGTTGGCGGCGGCCGTTCTTGCCGCAACGCCGACGCCGGCCATCGCCGCCAGTGACCTGCAAGCCACCCCGGGGGCCGGGCTGACCGGTCACCTCGACGGACATGTCGTCCGAGTGGGACGGCCCGGCTGGCTGGACCCCGCCGAGCTCGCCGATCGGGTAGCGGGCATGCAGCAAGCCGGGGCCACAGCGGTTCTCGTCGAACGCGACGAGCGGTTGCTTGGTGCCATCGCCGTTCGCGATGAACTGCGGGCTGAAGCCGCCGAGGTCGTCGCCACCCTCAGCGCCGACGACTACCAGGTGACGATGCTGACCGGCGACAACCATGCCACCGCTGGCGCTTTGGCCTCCCAAGCAGGAATCGAGCACGTACACGCCGAATTGCGCCCCGAGGACAAGGCTCACCTCATCGGCCGGCTAAGTGCTGCGAAGATATGCCTCTTGTGCACCGGAATGCGACCCACCGCGATGGTTGGCGACGGCGTCAACGACGCCCCGGCGTTGGCCGCCGCGGACCTGGGAATCGCCATGGGCGCCATGGGAACCGATGTCGCCATCGAGACGGCCGACGTCGCCCTGATGGGACAGGACCTGCGGCACCTGCCCCGAGTGCTGCGCCACGCCCGTCGCTCGCGTCAGATCATGATGCAAAACGTCGGATTGTCCCTGGCGATCATCGGGGTGTTGGTGCCGTTGGCGATGTTCGGGACCTTAGGTCTGGCTGCGGTGGTGCTCGTGCACGAGTTCACCGAGGTCGTCGTGATCGCCAATGGCGTGCGCGCCGGACGAATCAAACAATTGCCGGGGCCATCCGGACGGACCCGTGCAGGCTAGTTTGTTGGTGGTGGGTGGGGTTGGAAGGGTTGGTACCACCACCAGTTGGCGCGTTCGCCGGTGGGTCCGGGGCACGGTGGGACCGCCGGCGGGGGTTTCATCGGTGGGCGCGCGAGCGATCCTGGGCTCAGGGGTTGGCCGGCGCCGTCGGTGACGGTGGGATGGGCTGCGGGTCCGGTGATGGTGATGATGCCGCGGTGGTGGAGCCGGTGGTGATAGGGGCAGACCAGCACGAGGTTGGCCAGCTCGGTGGGTCCGCCGTCTTCCCAGTGCCGGATGTGGTGGGCGTGCAGACCGCGACTGGCCCCGCAGCCGGGTACCGCGCACGTCCGGTCGCGGTGTTCGAGGGCGCGGCGAAGCCGGCGGTTGATCTGGCGGGTCGCTCGCCCGGCGCCGATGACCTCACCGTCGCGTTCGAACCAGACTTCATAGGTGGCATCACACATCAGGTAGCGGCGTTCGGCCTGTGACAGCAGCGGGCCGAGGTGCAGTGCTGCGGCGCGTTGGTGCACGTCGAGGTGCATCACCACGGTGGTGTGTTGCCCGTGGGGGCGGCGGGTGGCTTCGGCGTCCCATCCTGCCTCGACCAGGCGCATAAACGCCTCGGCGACGCTCGGCACCGGGGGCGCCTGATCGGACGGGCGATCGCGGTTGTCGTGATCGCGGCGCCACTGGGCGATCAGCGCATCCAGATGAGACTGCAATGCCGCGTCGAACTTCGCCGCATCCAGGCGGGGAAGTGTGATCCGCCAACAGCTGAACTCCTCGTCGGTGACCTTGATGACCGAGCGCTGCGGTTCGGGCCGGGGTTCGGGTTCGGGTCGTGGTTCGAGCTTGAGGGCGGTGCGCAGCTGGTTGACGGTTGCGACCCCGGCCAGCTCCGCATAATGCTCATCGGATCCCTGGCTGGCCCGCGCCGCGATGACCCCGACCTGATCCAGCGACAGGCGGCCCTCCCGGATGCCCGCCGCGCAGCGCGGAAACTCCTGCAGCCGGCGCGCGACGGTGGCGATCGTGTGGGCGTTGCCTGATGACGAGCCGGTCTTCCAGGCCACCAGCGCCGGGATCGACCGCGCACCCGTGGCGCCGCACAGTTCGTCGCGTTCCAGCTCGGCGACGATCTCCACGATGCGCCCATCAATGGCGTTGCGCTGGCCGGTCAACTCCGCCAACTCCTCGAACAACACCTCAAGGCGCTCATCAGGACGCACCCCAACGGCGCTGGTGGATGCGGTCGAGGACATAACTGCATCAAAGCAGTCGGCTACGACAAGTCTGGGTAACCGTGACAGCAGACACTCACGCTAACGGAGCCAACGCCTCCGCGAGCGCGTCGAAGGCGTCACGGCGTCGATCGGTCGCCATGGCGCGATCCGGGAAGATCACTTCGTCAACACCTTCGTCGCGCCAGACCGCAACTTCCTCGGCGATGCGCGCCGGGCTTCCGTAGAGCACAGGCAGCCGGTCACGAGCGGCCCTCGCCGCGGCGCGTGCCTCGTCGTCGGGGCAGCTGGTGACGATGGTGAGCGCCTGCGTGGACCGGAGAATTGTTGCCGGATCCCGGCCCACCCGTTCGCAGGCGGCGTCAAGCCGCTCCGCCGTGGCCCGGAAACTGCCGGGGGATGACCAATGATTCCACTCGGCGGCGTGGCGGGCGGTCAGCCTCAGCATGCGCGGCCCGGTGCCGCCGATCAGCAGGGGGAGAGGTGACTGGACCGGCTTGGGGTCACAGGGTGCATCCTCGAGCCGGTAGTAGCGCCCGGTCAGCGTGGTCCGTGATGTGGTCAGCAGTCCGGTGATGACATCGAGTCCCTCGGCGAAGCGGTCTACCAGCTCGCGGGGTGTGCCCAATTCGAGCCCATAGTGGTCGTGCTCGTTGACCTGCCAGCCGGTGCCAATGCCCAACGTCAGCCGCCCGTTGCTGGCGTGGTCGACGGTGGCGGCCCAGTTGGCCAGCACCGCGGGATGGCGATAGGTCATCGACAACACCAGGGGCGCCAGCCGGACCCGTGTAGTAGCGCCGGCCAGCGCCGCGATCGCGCCGGTGGCTTCGAGCATCCCAGTCTCACCGTCTGGGCGGTCTGAGTTGGCCATGAAGTGGTCGGCGACGTAGACGCAGTGCCAGAAGCCGGCGTCTGCCTGCCGGGCCAGATCGAGCATGGCGCACCAGGGTTGGCCAGCTCCGGGCCACACGGAAAAGCGCATGGCGCGAGTCTACGAAGTCCCGGTCTGACCTCCGAGATCGCCGTCGACTGCGGGTGACTGGGCGCCGCTGCTCAGGCCGCGCACGCTGGCGCCGGGGTAATGGCCGCCGACGCTCACGGTGCGAAGGTGACGATGTTGAGATCCAGCACCAGCTGGTCGGTATGGTCGGTGGGCGTCACACCCGGCTGCGTGGCCAGCGGAGCGCCCAGCACCTCCGAGTGTTCGAACGCCGCTTTGTCCACGACCTGGCCAGTGATCGAGAAGCGATCAACCAGGTAGGGCAGGCCCTGCGCCGCCAGCGGCGACGGCCCATCCATCACATGGATATGCAAGTGCGGGACCAAGGTGTTGCCGGTATTGCCCACCAGCCCGATGACATCACCGCGCGTCACCTTTTCGCCAGCCGCGGGCCGGACGCTGCCCGGCTGCATGTGTGCGTAGTTGACGTAGAACCCATCGCCGATGTCCAAGACAACGAAGTTCCCGTCGGCCTCGGCAAGTGGAATCCCGGTCGGGAAACTGCCCGGAGTCTGCTCTGGCAGATCGTTGCGCGTGTCGACGACAGTGCCATCGGCAACCGCCAGCACCTCGTTGCCGTAGATGGCGTAGTTGGCCGGGTCCGCGGGATCGCCGGCGAACACCCTGCCTTGTTCATCGGCCTGCTCGTAGTCGATTGCATAGCGCTGAGCGATGGAGGCCTGACCGTTGATCGGCAACACCGCGCGGGTGTGCCACTGAGCGTCGCAGCAGCCGTCGACCGCAATGTAGCGCTGCCCTAACACCGGAGCCGACAAGACCTGCAGCGTCCGCTGGTCCACAGTGGCGGCGCCGATCCGCTCGGTCAGCGGGTTCTTCTTTGGAGGTATCGCCTCGCCGGTCACCTCGACCTGGTGGACGAGGCTAGCGGGCACGGCATCCTCGGTGAGGTCCAGATGGATGAACACCATGGCGGATTGGCCCGGCTCGAGATGATCGACGCCCTCGCGGCTCCCAGCCGGCTGTAACCGTTGGCGCACTGCTTCGCCGGCAAAGTCGCCGACGATACGGTCCGATCCGGCGTCGAGCACCTTGACGTTGTTGACAACGAGGTCGGCGCTGGTGAAGTTCGTGACCCACAACTCATAGACGAGGTGGGTCTTGCCGTCAGAACCGGCAAACGGAATAGGCGCGAACGGCACCGATCCGATCAACGGCGTGAGCGCGTCCACCACGGATGACGTCACATCCCCGCGACCGGCCGCGGTCGTGGACGCCGCGGGCGAATCTGTTGAAGCGCCACAACCGACGCTCAGCAACGCCAGGAAGCTCACGACCGCGATGGTGCGGGTCACCGCGAAAGTCATTCGGTCACACCGATAATCATCTTGACAATCATCTTCGTGAACATCCCTGTGAACATCGCCTTAGCTGGATCTCTTTGGGGGCTGCGACGCGTGTGTTCGTTCGAGCCGCCGCGATACTACGATACCGCCGAGGATCTGCGGCGCTTTGGTCCCGGTACCGGGAGTTTCAGCGTGTCCATCGCCTTGGCTAGCCGTGGATACAGCACCGCGGGCCCGAACCATCGAGTCAGGAAGCGGCGCAACTCGATGCCCTCGCGGGGTGGTTGTCCCGGATCGGCAACGTAGGAGGAGACAATCCGGATGCTGAATTCCGACAACTCGGCGAGTGCAGCCTCGTCGAAACCGTGTTGTTCCCAATTGATGTCAAGTCGATGCAGCATCGCGCGCCCGAACGTCAAGGCCGTTTCCGAGGTGATCGAGACAGTTCGCCCACCGCGGCGCCGTTGGGTGATCAAGAGCTGAAAGTGCCGGTCTTCGGCCAGAGTCTCGATCACGAACGCGACGCCTTCGACCATCGCGGCGACGGGATCGGTCTCTCCCTTGATGTGCTCGGCGAGCTGGTCGAGAAACCCGTCGGCCGAGCGCATCGCGGCGGCCACGAGCAGGGCTTCGGTCCCCGGAAAGTAGCGATAGACCGTTTGCCGAGTTACCCCCAGAGTCTGTGCCACATCGGCGATCCGCGTCGATGATCCACGCTGGGCGATGATGTGGTCGGCTGCGTCGAGGATCCTGTCGATCGCCTCTTCGTCGGAGTTCGGTGTGTTTCCCGACCACCCGTGGCTACGCATGGCTCGCAGTGCCGGGCTTGCCGTGTGCCATACCGGGATCATATCGACACAATCCCCGCTGAGGCGCTGCAGAAACGCCACCCAGTTCGATTCGCTGAGCAAACGTCTGGCAGCGAATGGCGTTGTCCAATCTCGCCTAGGCGGCGGTCGTAAGCTTCGTCGTGGCTCGACCCGCACGCAGGAATTGGCCAAATCGTCGGTGCCCCAGGGCGGCCGCCGGCCGGCCGTTCGTAAACACCGTTTCGCCATTGACCATGACGGTGGTCACCGTCCGGTCGTTGCGGTTGACCATGCGGGACAGGCCACCGAATGCCTCGATCGGGTGTTCGGCGTAGCGTTCCAGCGAGTCGTCGAGCCGGTCGGGGTTGATGATGGCCAGATCGGCGCGGTCTCCCTGGCACAGCGTGCCCGCGTCGATGTCATACCATGCTGCGAGTTCGCCGGTGAGCCGGTGCACGGCCCGCTCGGCGCTCATGAACCCGATGCCCTGCCGGTTCGCTTCCTGGACGTGCCGCAGCAGCCGTAATCCGCAGTTGTAGAAGGCCATGTTTCGCAGGTGTGCGCCCGCATCGGAGAACCCTATCTGGACTTGCGTGCTCCGGGCGAGTTTCTTGAGGAGCGCAGGGCGATGATTGGAGATGGTGGTACGCCACCGCAGCTGCTCGCCATGCTCGACGACCAGGTCGAGGAACGCGTCAACAGGGTGCAACCCGCCGCGGTCGATCCCCACTTGCCCGAATGACTTGCCGATCACCGATCGATCCGGGCATCCGACAATTTCCGCATCGAAGAAGTCGCGGTGCCACACGCGTGGCCCGAACTTCTTGTCGTACTCCTTGCGGAACTGACGCCGATAGTTCTCCTCGCCCATCAAGCGATTGCGTTCGATCTCGCTTTGCAGGTGCAACGCCGCAGCACCAGAACCGAACTCCTCGAACACCACGAGGGAGATGCCGTCGGCATACACCTCAAACGGTACCGGCAGGTGCTGCCAGCGGAAGTCGCCGCCAAGGGCGTTGACGATGCGGGCCAGGTGGTCCATGACCTGGACCATTCCCGGATTGGCCTTGGTATCGGCGGCCGCAAGCAGGCTGGTCTTCAGCCGCGGCCGTCCGACGCCGAGAGACGCCGCCAGTTGGGAGGCGACCGACAGTGGATTGTTGATATTGGGGCCGGATTGCAGGACCCGACCCCGGTTGCGCAGGATTGCGTTCAAGCAGCGCAACTCCTTGGCGGTGGCATACGTCGACGGCAGTGTCCGCGACCGGCAGACCTCGCCGTCGAGTTTGTCGAACAGCAGCTGCTGCGACGACATGCCGACGAAACCTTCGTCGAGGGCCTCGTGCAGCATCGACTTCATCCGTGCCAACTCGCCGGCGCGGGGGTGGACATCTCTCCTGGTGGCGCGGTCCAAACCCATTGTTGCGGCGCGCATATCGGAATGCCCGATGAACGCGGCGATGTTCGGCCCCAGGTTGTGGGTGTGCAGCGCCGCAACATACTCGGACGGATTGGACCAACACCGGGCGCGGTCTAGGGTTTCGATGACATGCCGGCGGGGAATCGCTTCGACGCGGCCAAAAATGTCGCCGGCGTCGACGTTGTCGATGTAGACGGTCGACAGAGAACACGACCCCACGAAAACGGTCGTGACGCCGTGGCGCAGCGACTCGGCCAGTTCGGGCGCGCAGAGCGACTCGACGTCATAGTGGGTGTGGATATCGATCATCCCTGGAATGACCCATTGCCCGGTCGCATCGATCAGTTCTGCGTTGGTGCGGTCCAGCGGCGCGGCACTGATCGTGGCGACACGCCCATCCCGCAAACCGATGTCGCGGATCGCCGATTGAGTACCCATCCCGTCGAACCAGCGTCCACCCGTGATTACGGTGTCATAGGGCATGATCAGCTCCTTTGCCGGCGTGCAGGTGGACCGAGGCTCGGGGCCAAGTCACCAGGATCCCACCCCTAACCAAGACATTACAATATTTCAGATTTGTATGGTCAGCATGCGTTCGGGCCGTCGGCTTCGACCACGAGGATCGCCGAAACCTATCGACATACACTTTAAGATAAACGTATTGTCAATACATCACCAGCCCTCACTGGACCAAGGAGGCGTTGATTATGACTTCTGGGACTTCTGGTGGCGCAATTTGCCCGTTCCGGCCTCAGGTAGACCTGACCGATCCGGACGTTCTGGTCGACGGCATCCCGATTCGACTGTTCGCCGAACTGCGCAAGACCGCGCCGGTGTGGTGGACCGAACGGGCGGCCGATCAGAACGACTCTGGCGGCGGGGGAGCGGAAAGCGGCGGAACGGTCTTCGGTGACGATGGGTACTGGGTGATCAGCAGACACCGCGACATCAAGGCCATTTCGCGCAACAGCGATCTGTGGTCGAACAACGCCAAGGGCGTGATCATGAGGCTGCCCGAGGGGACAACGCCCGAGCAGCTGGAGTTGATCAAGGTGCTCATCATCAACCACGACGCACCCGAGCACACTCGGCTGCGCAAGCTCATCAGCCGGCTGTTCACGCCGCGGGCCGTCGCCGAGATGGAGCACAAGTTAGGTCAAGCCGCACATCGTATCGTTGGCCGCGCCGCCGAAAAAGGAACCGGCAACTTCGTCGACGACATCGCAATGAGCCTTCCGTTGCTGGCGATTGCCGACCTGATTGGCGTTCCCGAGGATGATCGGGCTCAGCTTTACGACTGGACCAATACACTGATGAACACTGAGGATCCGGACTTCGATGGCGATCCGATGAGGGCCAACGCGGAGCTGATGGGCTATGCCCACGCCATGGCCGAGCGGCGCCGACGATGCCCCGCCGACGATATCGTCACCCGGCTTGTCCAGCCGGACGCCGACGGGGACGTCCTTGATGAAACCGAGTTCGCGTTCTTTGTGATCCTGCTGGCGGTTGCCGGCAACGAGACCACCCGAAACGCGATGACCCACGGGATGAACGCGTTCTTGGACCGCCCCGATCAGTGGGAGCTGTTCAAGCGAGAGCGGCCCGCCTCGGCGGTCGATGAAATCATTCGCTGGGCGACGCCGATTCACTGCATGCAGCGCACCGCAGCGGCCGACGTGGAAGTGGGCGGCGTGACGGTCCGCAAAGGGCAGCGGGTGGGGCTTTTCTACAGTTCCGCCAACTACGACGAGACGGTCTTCGACCGCCCGTTTGACTTCGATATCTTGCGCAACCCCAACCCGCACTTGGCCTTTGGTGGATCCGGCGCGCACTACTGCATCGGCGCAAATCTCGCGCGGCTGGAGATCAAGCTGATGTTCGATGCTATCGCCGATATCATCCCCGATATCGCAAAACTGTCCGAGCCGCGGCGGCTGCGATCGGGCTGGCTCAACGGTGTGAAGGAACTTAGCGTCTCCTACTGCGGCTAACGCCCATACCGAGCGGGGGAGACCGCGAGGTCAGGGAATCACCAGGATCTTGGCGTGATCGTGCGGATCGGTAAGCGTCGTGAAAGCCTCGTCGACCCGATCCAGCCCCACCTCACCGGTGATCAGGCTCTCCACGTCGATGGAACCGTCGGCGATTGCGCGTAGTGCGTCCGCGAATTCGTGTGGCTCGTAGGCGAATACGAAGGAAAGGTCGATCTGTTTAGCGATACCGAAGAACGGGCGAATGGTGTCGCGTTCCATGCACACGCCCGCGACGATCACCCGTGTGCCGAACGGAGCCTGACGCAACACCTCGTCGAGCATCCCTGGAGCGCCGACTGCCTCGAAGACCACCGCTTGGGACAACACATTGTCGAACGGTGACTGCTCTCGGGGATCGACGGTGACGTGTGCGCCCATCCTTTCGGCGAGCTGACGCCGGAACGTCGATCGGTTCGCGGCCACAATAGGGTCGATGCCGCGAAGTCGAAGAACAGCGATGATGGCGAGCCCGATCGGGCCGCACCCCAGGACGATTGCGGTTTCACCGGGTTTGATCGCTGACCTGTTGACGGCGTGTACGGCCACTGCGACCGGTTCGGTGAAGGCTGCATGGCGTGCCTCGACACCGTGCGGCACGGGTACCAATAGCGGCGCCGACAACAGCATTTGGTCGGCATAGCCGCCGACGATGTGATTGGTGTAAAAGATGGGTGTTACGCTGTCGGCTGAGATCAGCGCGGGAATGGACGTGACCAGCGTTCCGGGCGCGGGCGCATCGGTATCAGGACCCGCTTCGAGCACTTCCGCGCAGAACTCGTGGCCCATGAACACATCTCGGCTGAGATCGACGTCGAACTGGCCTGGCGGCAGACCCGCCATCTCCGCGCCGAGACTGACCACTTCATGGCCGTGCTGAGCGAAATGAACATCGGAGCCGCAGATTCCACAGGCTCGTACGGCGACGAGGACTTGTCCCGGACCCGGCGCGGGTTGCGGGACTTCGGTCGACAGCACCATGTTGCCGTTGCGTAGAACCGAGGCGCGCATCCAGATCGATCTCCCAGTGAGCAATGGTGGGCGGAGTTGCCGGCTCGCACGGGGCTTGAACTAGCCGAGGTAGCCGGTACCTTCCGTGCTGAGCATACATGTTCTAGATTACGTATGACCAGGCCGGGTTGTAGCGGCTTCCGGGTGAGCTAGTGACCGCTGGTGACCGCCGATCGAGATGCGATGGCGTGTGCGGCCGCGTACCCGGCGCGTACCGCGCCTTCGAAGAAGCCCGGCCACCGGGGTGACGCTTCGGTGCCGGCCCAGTGGATGCGCCCGACAGGCCGGGCAATCGCGGGCCCAAAGCTAGTGAGAGTGTTTGGCGCCAGTACCGCGTTGTAGGCACCGCCGGTCCATTTCTCACCAGGCCAATTCATTTCAATGAATTGCTCGGGTCGCCCCGCTTCGTCGCCGAAGTAGGCGACCAAGTCGGAAAGTACTCCGCGACGACGCGAGTCCTCGGACTCCTCGAGCAAGCCGACGGCGGCCGGCCCGCTGACGAAGCCGGTCAAAACCCCCGGCACCCCATCGGGGGTCGAGCTGTCCGCGACCGCCACGACGGTGCGTTCGCTCACCACGATCCCGCTAAGCCCGTGGTTGCGCCACCACGCGGTCGGGTACACCGCGGTGTACTTGATGACCGAGCCCATCGGTGCGCGTTGGGTGAGTTGGATGCGACCGGCTGGCAGCGGCGGGCTGTAGTCAATCGCGCCGGCCAAATGCACGGGAATCGCCACGATCACAAAGCGCGCACGGTAGGTGCTATCACCCGTCGTGACCGTGACGCCATCGGTGTCCTGAGCAATTCGGAAAACCGGCTGGCCCAGAAGGACCCGGCCCCCGAGCTCGTCGGCCAGCAGTTCGGGAATCTGACCGGCCCCACCGTGCAACAGCCATAATTCCGGTTCTTCCTCGTCGGGTCCGGCGGCATAGCCGGCAACCGTGGCCAGCATCGATGCGGCGCCAGGATCGCCGCCGAATTCAGCCAGCACCCAGCACTCGGCAAAGAAACGGGCAAACGGGGATGTGGTGACGCCGGCGAGCCAGCTGGCGACCGTTTGGGCGTCGAGAGCCTGCGCATCCGGAGTGAGCCAGGGACGCTCGACGTCGACCGTGGCGGCCAGGGCGAGGAACTGCTGCCAAACCCTGATCGCTTCTTCGACCTCGGCTGACGAAACGCCGGCTACGGGGCCGACCGGGGGAAACTCATCGGCGATCAGCGACAGCGCACCGTTGTAACACAGGACGGTATCCCCAGCCGTGTAGGAATCGAAGCGCGTGACACCGAGTGACTCGGCGAGGTCGCGAATACCGTTGTGGGTGGGGCCGATCCATTGACCCCCAAGATCGATCCAACCGCCGCTAGTCACCGACTTGCGAACCATGCGCCCGCCGACGCGATCCCGCGCCTCCACCACCAACGTGTCTTTGCCCTGCCGGACGAGCTCACGTGCCGCGCAGAGCCCGGACAGGCCCGCGCCGACCACGATGACCTCGGCCGTACGTGCGCTTTCCACCACGACAACCTCCAGGCTCGATTCACCGACTAGGTCCAGCGTGCAACCGAAGTTGCACGCACGCCAGTCTCGACCAACCCGCGACGGCTCGAAGCGGGGAATCAGAACGCGCGCAGATGCTTGCGTTCTCGCAAAGGTGGACGGCCAAACCAACGTCGACATGCGCGGGTGAGGACACTCTGCTCGCTGTAGCCGAGTGCTCCGGCTAACTGGTTCATCGGCATGTTGGTGTCGCGGAGCAGTTCACGAGCCCGTTCTTGGCGGATGCCATCGACCATCTCGTCGAACGTCGTTGATCTATCCATCAAGTGGCGCTGCAGTGTTCGTGGGTGCATGGATAGCTGGCGGGCAACCAACGTCAACTGCAGACCTCGGGTAGGCAGAAGATGCCGAATGAGCGCCCGCACCAGCGCCACGGTGTCGGGCGCACCCGGAGGGGTAATGGAATCGAGATATGCCCGCACTACTTCGTGGACTCCGGTGGCCGAAGATACCGGTCGGCCGAGGTCCACGGTTCGTATCGTGAAGCCGGAGAACGGCTCAGCGAATCTGGGGGCACCCCCGAAATAGTGCACGTAGTCGGCCCGGGCCGCCAGCGGCTCATGCGGGAGATGCACCACCACCGGCGCGAAATCGATGCCGATGAGCAGCCGGAAGATTCTCAGCGTGACGCCCAGCGACAGCTCCGTGGTTTGACGGTGGTCAGGGAGGTCGCCGAGCACGATGCGGAACTCCGCACGCGCATATTTCGGGTCGGGCGTCGGCTCGATTCTCGTCGCGATGGCTGGGCTGTACACGGCCAAGTAGTGGCTGATCGCGGAGAAGGCCTCGGCCACAGAGCGTGCCGTGCGCGCGGCCGCTCCGACAGGGCCGAGAATCTCGATTCCCTGACACTTCGCGAGTTGGCGTCCGAAGTCTCGCGCCCCGGTGGCGCGCGCGGCCGACTCCACGGCGGCGATCACGTTCCGGTAGCCGACGTAGGCCTCGGGATCGCCGACACCCTCACGAGGAATGCCCGCGGCGTGCAACAGTGAATCCGGGTCAGCACCAAGCTCGGTTACCAACTCCGGATAGCCCGTCAAGGCCGTTCCTCGAATCAGGGACATGTCGTCAAGAATCAAAAACTTGTCGCACAAAGTCAAGAATCCTACCGCTGCGATCGCCATGCTTGAACTTGTCGGACACAACACCGAAAGGCCCCGCGATGACCCTTACCGCCGCTCCCGCACCTGTTTCGACGAGCAGTGGCGCACCACTACCCGTGGTCGCTCTGCCACAGGGGGAACTTCTGACCGTGAACGAAGCCGACATCCCACTCGTGAAAGACACATTGGGTCCCGGTATTCACGTTCAGCCCCTGCGGCTCGACCTGGAGGCCGGCTGCTGGGTGGTGCTGGCGAAGTTCGAGCCGGGCACGCAGGTGCCGTTGCACTATCACACTGGCATCGCTGAGGTGTACACCCTCTCGGGTAGCTGGCACTACCTGGAGTACCCGGATCAGCCGCAGGTCGCCGGTTCCTATCTGTATGAGCCCGGCGGCTCGGCGCACACCTTCGTCTGCCCGGAGACCAACACCGAAGACACCGTCATATTTGTGCGCGTCGAGGGGGCCAACATCAACTTCACCGAGGACGGCCGGTTTCACTCAGTCCTCGACGCGACGATGATCCGCCACCTGGCCGGGGCACTCGCCGAGCAGCAAGATCTCGGACCGCTCAACTACATCGGCGGCGGCGCAGCCGGATTTACCGTCAACCAGTGACGTTGGCCGGCGCGGCAACCATCGACAGTGACCATTGCCGGTAAGGCCGAACACCCCAACTGGACGACAATACGGAAGCGAATCACGCCATGACAACGCCTGACATATCCGCCGATGTGGTCGTCGTTGGCGCCGGTTTCGCTGGGCTATCGGCCGCACGCGAACTTACCCAGCGCGGTCACGACACCATCGTGCTCGAGGGCCGGAACCGAGTCGGTGGACGTACCTGGACCGCAACGATTGCCGGGGTACCGGTGGACCTCGGCGCGACGTTCGTCGGCCCGACCCAAGACGCAGTCCTCAAACTCGTGGCCGAACTCGGCATCAAGACCATGCCGATGCACGCCGAGGGCACGAGCCTGATCCGCTGGCGCGGTCGCGTGCGCAAGTATCACGGTACGTTCCCGCAGCTGTCCCCAGTCGAGTTGATCGACTTGGGTCGAGTCCGATGGCAGTTGAATCGACTGCAGCGCCGAGTTCGGCTGCGCGACCCCTGGACGAGCCCGAACGCTGCCACCCTCGACACCATGACGCTGCAGGACTGGCTATGGTCGATCCGGGCAACCGAGTCCACCCACGACTTGATGGCGATGATGAGCCTGGTGACGTGGGGCTGTGAGCCAGCTGCAGTGTCGATGCTGCACGCCGCGCGCTACATCAAGGCCGCCGGCGGACTGGATCGCTTGCTCAATGTCAAAGGTGGTGCACAACAGGACCGAACTCTAGAGGGCACCCAACAGATCGCTCTGCAAATGGCCGAGGAGCTCGGTGACCGAGTCATCGTCAACGCACCGGTACGCGCCGTGAATTGGGACGACAGCGGCGTTACGGTGACCGCCGATCACATGACCGTGCGCGCGCGGTTGGTCATCATGGCAATCGCCCCGGCTCACCGAGCCGCAATCGACTTTCAGCCCGCCCTGCCCAGCGGGTGTTCCGAGCTCATGCAGCGCTGGCCGCAAGGGAGCCTGGGCAAATTCTTCGTCGCCTATGAAACCCCGTTTTGGCGCCGCGACGGGTTATCGGGCGCGTCGCTAGCCGATGAAGGGCCTGTCTTCAGCACGTTCGACTACGGCCCGAACGTTGGCGGCCCGGGAATCATGCTGGGCTTCACCAAGTCCCGCAGCTTCGACCCGTTATCACCACAGCAACGCCAGGAACAGGTGCTGGCTAGTCTCGGCTGCGTCTTCGGCCCCGAGGCGTGGCACCCCATCGACTACATCGACCAAACATGGGCGACCGAGTCGTTCGCTCCCGGCGGGCCTACCGCCGCCGTACCACCGGGATCATGGACCCGTTACGGTCCATGGTTGCGCAAGCCCATCGGCCCCATCCATTGGGCCGGAACCGAAACCGCCGACGAATGGACCGGTTTCCTCGACGGCGCGGTACGCTCCGGCCGGCGCGCCGCAGCAGAGATCGCCGCCAAGCTGTCCGGCTAGGACACCCGCCAGTCACACAACGTGCGGGCCGCAGGATAGGCGCGTCTCACTGGGCGCCCGCCGGTGTGATTGCATCATGACGATGCACGCGGGCGAATCGGAGATTCTGGACTTCCATAGCGTCACCCTGTCTACTCCAGACGTCGCGGCGGCCGCCCGCGCCTATCAACGACTCTTCGGCAGCTCGGCCGATCACGAGTCCACCGCCGGCGCAATCACTATCGTCGAGGGCTCGGCTGCGGCTGCGGTCGCGCTCACCTTCTGCGTCGAGGGCGTTGCCGCGACAACGAAGCTGCTAGGTCGTCGCGGAATCGACCTGACCGCGCAGGGCGACCAAGCAACCGCGACCCTCCACGGCATCGGACTGGGCATTGCGCCACCAAAACCTCGTACCACTCCGTCCGGCGATCTGACCGGTATCGACCATGTCGTATACGTATCGGCCAACCTCGACCGCGCGGTCGCCACCCTCGGTGCCCGACTGGGCCTGGATCTACGCCTGGACCGCACCCAAATCAAGGGAATGCGGCAGCTGTTTTTTCGGTGCGGCGACGGATTTCTTGAGCTGCTGATTGCGGGCGAGGACCCCGGCGCGGATGACGCGCTGTGGGGAATCGCGTGGCGCAGCAGCGATCTTGAGCGTACCCACGCGCGGCTGACGGAAGCTGGCATGGAGGTGTCAGAGATCCGGGCCGGTCGCAAGCCGGGCACTCGGGTTTTCACCGTGAAGGACACCAGCGTGATTGTGCCGACACTGATCATCGAATCCACGCCTAAGCCTTAGCGGCCCTGATAGCGCCGCCGGCGCTACCCTAATTCTATGACAGCGGGCGTGGCTGCACCCATAGCACCGGGGCCGTAGTGGTCAACGAGTCGGCGCGAGAGTACTGGGCGGGCTGCGGTGCCGGATGGGTCGACAACGCGCACGTGTTCGATCATGTCCTGGCATCGTTCACCGACGCGCTGGTGCACGCGGCCGATATCGGGCCTGGCGATCGGGTGCTCGACATCGGTTGTGGTGCAGGAACACTACTGCAGCTAGCTGTGAAACGTGGAGCGATTCCGGTGGGCGTGGATATCTCCGAGGCGATGGTGCAGGCAGCTCGCCGCCGGGTACCGCAAGCCACGGTGCTCCACGCCGACGCCCAGACCGCCGACCTGAACGGCGCGGCGGCGGGTTGCCCCTTTGACCGGGTTGTGTCGCGATTCGGTGTCATGTTCTTCGATGACCCGGCGGCGGCGTTCGCCAACATGCGGCACGCGGCCGCGCCCGGCGCCACGTTGACATTCGTGTGCTGGCGCGACGCAGAGAATCCGATCTTCACGCTCGGCACCAGCATTCTCACCGATCAACTCGACCCGGTGCCCACTGAAACGGATCCCCACACACCTGGGCCGCGCGCCTTCGGTGACCGCGATCGAGTACAGACGATCCTGACCGATGCTGGCTGGGGCGAGGTCACCATGGACCCCCTAGACGGCATCTGCGACCACGGAGTCGATGGCAGCGACGGCGTCCAGGCCCGCCTGGCCATGATCTTGGCGACCACAACCGGACAGCAGGCCCGAGCGGAACTCGAACCCCGGCTGGGTTCGCGGGGTTGGGCAGCGCTCATCGACGAGGTGCGCGTCGAACTGCGCCGCAACCTCGTCGACGGTGTGCTCAAGTTCGTCGGCCGTACCTGGCTTGTCACCGCAACCAACCCCAGCGGCCTAGCAGCGGACTAACGCAATGCCGCTTCGGGTAGGGCCTCAGGCCGTGCGACGCTCGACATGAAGCTTGCTGGCGGCCGGCAGCATCTTGTTCATCGACGCGACAGCCCGGTGCTGAACCACGGCCAGCTTGGCCGAGCCCAGAACGTAGCGGCGTAGCGGTTCATGGTGGGCAAAGTACAGCCGGCAGCGGCGGAGCCAAAGGGGAAGCTGCCGGCTGTAATTGATCATGTTCTGGGCGCTGGTGACCAGGCAGGTGGGCAGGTCCTGCTTGAGTTCCGGGTGCGGAACGGCCGTGAGGATCCGGTTGCGCCGGTCGTCGGTGACGTCGAGCAACTCGAGGCGGGCGATGAGCGCGGCGCTGAGCGTTTGTTGGCACATGAACACCGACTGCAGCGTGATGTGGCCCGGCGAAAACAGCGGCTGGCGCTCAATTCGGGCCAGCCCGTTGGCCGAGCAATCGATGAAAAGGCTGTCCTCGGCCACGGCGACGGTGCCTCGGTCAAGGTGGATCGCCTCGTTGCTGATGCGCTGCACCCGGCCCATTCGAACGACATCCTCGATGCGGCGCAGGCCGCCCAGCTCGGTGCGGTCGATCGTGGCACAGCGCCACTTCGTCGGCAGGCTCGTGGTATCGACTCGGCAGACGATTCCCTGCCGCTCGAGGTGCAGGAAGACATCGTCAACAGTGCTGGCGCCGGCGACGCTTTGCACCAGCGCCACGATCGTTGCCATGGCAAGACCGGGCTGCACGGTGGCGCGGTCCCATAGCCAGGCGTCGTTGGGAACGATCCATTGAATTCGATGGGGTGCAACACCCTGGTCCAGCAGGAACAGGATCGAGTCGATTCCGGTCTTGCCGGCGCCGATGACGACATAACGTTGCGCTGGCTGCCGGACCTGGGCTAGCCCGTTGGGTGCAATCACGGTGACGTCGGAGTCGACGCGGTAGCCCGGTGGGCACACCGACGGCACTCTCACCTGCATGTAGGTGCCATCGACTACCCTGCGATGCGCAGTGACCTGGGTGATCCGATCGCGGTCGACGGTGGAGACGATCCGCCCGTCCTGGCCGTACTCGCTCATCGGCAGAAAGACCACCCGACCGGTGGCCAAGAAGCGATCCATCGCGTTCTTGTAGTAGGCAACAATCTCGGGACCGGAGGTCAGGTCTGCGCCGCCCTGCCCAAGGTGGGTCGAGTTGATGCCGTAGAACGCTGCGGGCTGGTGCAGCCGAACGAACGGGTAGGCGTCGTTCCAGTGTCCGCCGGCGTTGGCGTGCCGGTCTACCATGACGATCCGCGCGGCGCGGTCCTCGGCGAGAATGACGTCGGCGAACGCCATGCCCATCGCGCCGGCGCCCAGGATCAGGTAGTCGGCGTCGCGGTGCTCGGTCGCTGTCGGGCTCATTGAAGTCTCCTAACTGGCCCTAACTGACGCTGCCGCGATCGGCGGCTGTCGTGGCAGGCGGTGTCTGGTCCGGCGTCGGCGGCGAGATCTCGTCGGGCAGGTCGCCAGCGGGGAGGCGTTGCCAGGTATGACGGCGCAGTGTGCGCATGGCGCGATACTTGGCGGCGCCGTGGCCGTTCATCGCGTGCCAGAGGATCCGCAGGGAGACGGTCTGGTTGGGGATCCAGAACCGGTCGTCGATGGGGTCCACGGGTTCGGGGCGGTTGAGGGTGACGGGCGCGGCGACGTGGCCTTCGCCGTCTTCGTAGGCGAGGCGGGCGAGCATGGTCCCGTCGCGCTCGCAGATCTGGGTTTCGCCGACCATGACGGTGTTCCAGGGGATCCCGGGCCCGAGGGGGGTCTCGAAAGCGATGTCGCCGACGTGCGAGGCGATCGCGACGGGTGCGCCGATGAGCCGGGCCACCTGGCGGGGTAATTCTCGGGCGAATTGGCGCTGCAGACCATGCTCACGCCGGATCCACGGCTTCAGCGGCCACCAGTTCAGCGGGTAAGACGGCCAGCACATGCCCCCGAGCAGGAGCTGGATGCGCCCCGCGAGGCGGCGGGCGGTGCGGTAGCGAGCCCATTCCCAACCAGATGCCAGACCCACCGGGGCATCCAGCGCGCGACAGTAGGTGACTCCATCGTCGTCGCCGCCTCGGTAGTAATTCTGTTCCCACATGGTGGGGATGTCCTTGTCGTGCAAGTGGACCCGACCATCGGGCTCGGCCAAGACATAGGTTCCGTAAACGTCGCCGCCGCGGCGCGCCAGGAAGCCCCCGCCGATCACGCAGCCCAGCTCACGTGCCAGCCGGGTGTAAAGCTCAAACGGCGCACCATCGACGGAACGGGCCACGTGGCGCAATGTTCGGGAGTACACGTTGGGGGAGGTGCTGGCTTCGGGAACGATGATCACCTCCGCATGGTGTTCGCGGTGGGCGTCTCGGATGAGGTCTTCGACCCGGCGCAGGTTGGCCTCGACCGCGCCGAGCTGCAAGGCGGGCTGGACCGCGGAGATGGTGACGGTGGCGGTCATGACTCGGCGTCCTCTGTGTCGGTGGGCCTAGACCTTGTCGTGCGGGCGTTGAACACGCCGGCCTGGGATAACACTTTCCCACGTCACAGACTTTTTGTAAAGTAGTTCAATCATGAACGTAGTTCAATATACCAGGACGGACCGGCGGAAGATCCGCAACCGTGCGGCCATCCTCGACGCCGCCGAGCATGCGTTCACGCTCCATGGCTACCGGGGCGCTCGCATCGAAGACATCGCCGAGGCTGCCGACGTGTCCGTCGGGTCGCTCTACACCCACTTCGGCAACAAGGACGGGCTATACCTGGGGGTCGTCGAGCGGGCGACGGAGCTGTTCGCCACCTACCTCGACCGGGCCTACCAACCGGAATGGTCACCTCTCGAACAAGTCGGGGCAGCTGGCGACGCATACCTCAGGTTCCACATCGAGCACCCCGGCGCCTTCCGGTTCCTGGCCTTCGACGGCGTCGAGAGCCGTTTGCCCGCAGTGGATCCGGCCGCCCGTGACCGCGTCGGCGATCGCATTGCCGCTACGCTGGACGCGTTCCAAGCCAAGATCCAAGAGGCCATCGACGCCGGCGAGATAGACGATCGTGTCGACGCCAAGCTGGCCTCTCGGTTCTTGTGGGGAGCCTGGAACGGCACGGTCGCCCTAGGGCTGCGCACCGACCGCCTCGCGCTCAGTGAAGACGAGATCAGCGCATGCCTCGAGCGTGCCCGCCGGCTCGTCCTCGAAGGCCTCTCCACGCCCGGTCGGCGCGCTGCCGATGGGCACACGACCGCTCGGTTGGTGCGGATCACGTCGCCGTCGGAAACGCCGAACCACTGATTGTGATTCAGCGCGTTAGCGCGTTAGGCAGCTGTCAACGCGCCGAGTGCGCTCCCGACGAACTGGGGGTCGTCACACATGGGAAAGTGGTTTCCCGAAAGGACTTTGAGTTGTCGGGCGTCGGGGAACAGTGCCTTCCACTGCGGTTGGAACCCGAGCGGATCGTTGTGTTCGCCGAACACGCTCAACAGCGGCTTGCCCGCGAGTGGTCCGGTCAATCCCGTGTGGATCTCGCGGTAGAGGTCCTCGGCGCGTCGTGCATCGCGGAAGTAGGCGTGCCAGGCGCGGCGAGCGCTGGTGTCGAGGCCGGCGCGAAATATCTTGCGATCGGTGCGCTTCCAGTGTCGGCCCACGCCGAGCCGGGTGGACGTCATGGCCGGGAGCCATGCCAGTAGGGCGTCGGACTCTCTGGCTGGGGCGCTTCCCATCACCGAGAGCATGCCGCGAAACAGCACACCCGTCGGACGCCAGGCGAAGCAGTTGACGGCTGCCAGGGACGCAATGCGGTCGGGTCGTCGCGAGGCGGCGGCGAAAGCCGCTGGGCCGCCGAGGTCGTGGGCAACGAGGGTGACGTCGCGTAGATCCAGCGCATCGATGACACTGGTGATCGTTGCGGCGGCCTGATCAAGCGTTGGGCGCCGGTCGATCCGATCGCTCAGGCCGCTGCCGACCGGGTCGATCGCCACGCAGCGGAAGCGGGTGTGCAGGTGCGCCAGAACATCCCGCCACACGAAGCTCCACGTTCCGACGTGGACAAACAACAGCGTGTGGCCCTGCCCGATATCGGTGATCGCTACCCGGTCGGGTCCCACCATCAGCCCCGTGGTGGGCCATGGCCAGGCGGACGCCGGAAGCCAGGCGGGCCGGTCGATCGGTGCGAGGGTCATCGGGGATTCCTCTCATCTCAGGTCATCGCGGGTGGCGGGCGCGGACAGGGCGCCAACGATGAACGCGGTCAGGCGGCGGGCCTGCTCATCGAGGTCTTCGGTATCCAGCGGGGGCGCCTGGCCTGTCGGGTTTGCGCGGGCGAACAGGCCGGTGATGATCCCCACGACCAGGTCGAGACGGGTTCGCAACTCGTCGTCGGCGAGATGAGGCAGTTGGTCGGCAAGCAGCGGGGTGAACGTGTGGGCCGTCGCGGCGAATTGCTCTGCGGCCGCGGCCGCAACCGCCGTACTGGGCTGGCTGTATGCCCTTCCGATGAATCGCGCCATCTGGGGTTCTGTTTGCCGGAGTTCGGCCAGGGTTTCCAGGTCCGGACGGACGAAGGCGTCGACGATGTCGGCCAGCGCCGGCGCGGCCACCCGTGCCTGTGCGGCCGCCACGAGCTCGCGACGTCGGGTGTTGATCGGTGCGATGTGGCGGTTGAGCACTTCGCGGAGGAGTCCGTCGCGGCCACCGAAGTGGTAGTGCACGGCGGCGACGTTGGCCTCCGCCTCACGGGTCACCGCCCGCAGCGACGTTGCCTCCTCACCTCCCTTGGCGAAGAGCCGTTCGGCGGCGGCTAGCAGTCGATCGCGGGTGGCTGGCGCGTCCATGCAGGCGAATCTAACAGTGTTTGAATCACTGAGTCAAACAATGCTTGAATCCCGCGGAAGGTGCCGCCGTGCCTCACACGCTGGGTACCTGGTTTACCAGCGGCTCGCCGTTGAGGTAGTTCTCGAGATTCGCGCCGAAAAGGGCGAAGACGTTGCGCCAATGCTCGTCGGCCGTGGCAGCGCTGTGTGGGGAGAGGTACAGGTTGGGCGCCGCCCAGAGTTCGGCCGCCGCAGGCAGTGGCTCGTTCTTGACGACGTCGAGAGCGGCGGCGGCGAGGTGACCGTCCGACAGCGCTTTGACCAGGTCGTCCTCGTCGACCGCGCTGCCGCGTCCGACATTGATGAACACGCTGCCGCCAGACATAGCGCCAAAGATCTTGGCGTTGAACAGGTCACGGGTGTCTGGCGTTTCGGGAACTGCGGCGACCACGACGGCGCTCCCGGTGACCGCGCTGACCAGATCGGCAGCTCCGAACACCTCGTCGACGTCGCGGTCGGTTGCACCGGTCTGTGCGCTTTGCCGGACTGCTTTGACGTGCATACCGAAGGCTCGGGCCAGAATGGCCACGCGGCGACCGATCGACCCTAACCCTACGACGGTGAGCGATCGCCCGGCGAGTTGGCTTCCATAGGTGGGCCGCCAAACGTGTTCCCGAGCGAGTGTATCGATCTCGGGGAGCCGTTTGACGATCTGAAGTATTCGGGCGAACACGAACTCGGCGATTGCCACCGAGTTGGCGCCGGCCGCCGTGGTGAGGCGGACGGACCCGTTGGGCACTCCGGCGGACTGCAACTGGCTCACCCCAGCACCGACGCCTTGGACCCACCGCAGCCGGGGCGCCAGGTCCGCGACGTCGAAGGGGAGGTCTTGGGCGAGGATTACTTCGGCTTGTGCCAACACTTCTCGTTGTCGATCGGTCAACGGTGCCTGCTGATCGCGCAGGTCCGCCGAAGGATCCTGGCCGCGCCGCAGCCGCACTGCATCGGAATCGGTGTAGCGCTCGTCGATGACCTGGATGCGTGGGCTGATCGACTTCAGTCGCGCGATATCGGCCGCCAGCGCGGTCGCCGGTCTGTGGTCCCATGCCGCGGGGAACATGATCGCCACCACCACAGGTTCGTCAGGCACTGCTGATCAACCCCTCTCGCCTGGCTGCCCGCCAGATGCCGCGCCGGTAATCCGGTCGATCAAGAGCCGCCTCATGACTTGTTGCGTGGACGCGGTGCGCGGAATCTCGTCGACGACGACGATTCGGCGCGGGTGTTTGAACGAAGCGAGTCGATCCGCGTAGCGCTTGCGAACGAACTCCAACGTCGGAGCACGCTGGCCGGGTTCGACAACCATTGCTGCGCAGACGATTTCGCCCCAGTCTGGGTCGGGTATGCCAATTACCGCGACATCCTGGATGCCCGGCAGGCCCGCGACGACCGCCTCCACCTCGGCGGGGGAGATCGAGTGACCGGCTGACCGGATGATGTCCTTGGCGCGACCGGTGATGTAGACATATCCGTCGTCGTCGATCTCGGCGAGATCACCGGTGTGCAGCCAGCCGTCCGCAGTGAAGCTGTTCGAACCACGAGAGGGGTCATGGCCCTGTGCGGGTGGATCGAACACGCACGGACCCCGCAGCTGCAGTTCTCCGTCGTGGCTCATGCGCAGTTGAACCCCCTGCATGGGCAGTCCGCAGGAGCCCGCCCGCCCGGTGAGCGCGGCACCCTCGAGCACGGTGACCGGCCCGGCTTCGGTCGAACCGTAGAACACCCGAATGTGGGCTTGGGGAAGCAGAGCCTTCAGGGACTCGATCAGACTCGGAGGGGTGGCCGATGTGCCCGTGTCGGCAATGCGGATCGAGGACAGGTCGGGGGTCTCGGCCTGCTCGACGTAGTCGAAGATCCGACGCCAAATCGCCGGGATGCAGTAGATGCGCTCCGCGCGGTGGGCAGCGATCCCGCGACAGATGGTCGCGGCGGTGAAGTCGAGTGGGAGGATCACCAGTGCTCGGTTCTGCCACTGCTGCAGGGCGATCATCCAGGCTGCGACGTGGAAAAGTGGGAACGGGCACATCGCCGCGCCCCGGTGTTCGGGTTGCGCTCCGGGGTGACTCCGTAGCACCGACACCCGATTGCTCAGCGCGATGGGCTTGGGCTCGCCCGTGCTGCCACTGGTGAAGAACGACACGTGGGGGGCATCCTCATGGAGTTCCATGTCGGGAAGCGTTGGTTCGCACGGAAGGTGTTCCGCCTCCTCCAACAGGTCGGTTGCCTGGCTTGGGCCTAGCGCCAGCCCTGGGTCGACCAAGCGCTCCAGCTCGCCTGCTTCTCTCTCGGACAAGGCTGGATCTATCGGCACGAACACCGCGCCCAGTTTCGACGCGGCAATGAACAGCGCCACGGTCGCGATGCTGATGTCGGCGCGATTGGAGATATGATCGCCGACCCCGATCCCGCGGTTTGCTAGGCACCGCGCGACGTGTTCGGAGATCAGGTCTAGCTCGCCGAAGGTCCAACTTCGTTCGCCGATCGCCAACGCTGGACGGTCGGGGACGGTTCTCGCGGCGTTGCGGAAGATGTCACTGACCAGAAGTTCCATATCCCTGTATGCCCCCGCGCTAACTGGAACCCACGTTTCGGATGCCGGCGAGGCAGAAGTCAGCGAGATGCCGACACTCCGCCTTGGATGGAGTGGTCTGATAGGTCAAGTGGTGGCGCATGGCGCCGGTGACCAGGCAGTAGATTGCCGCGGCGTGCCGCTCTTTGAGCGTCGAGTCGGAAGGTCGCAGCGACAACGCCGCCACCGGCTCGTGGAGCAGATCGACGAGACGTTGGATCGACTCCTGCTGTTGTGCCGCGTAGTTGCGGTCCAGCAGCCCTTGGTCGACGAAGAACGGACGGGTGCGCTGCGCCGCCGCCGGTGCCGTCACCTGGGCCATCATGCCGTCCACCCAAGCCCGGATTTTTCCCTCGGGATCGTCAACCTTGTCCAGCCGCGTCTTGAGGTATCCGGCGAGCTGCCGACGGCCGTCATCGAGCAGCAGCACCAACAGTTCGTCCTTGGAGTCAAAGTGGCGGTAGAACACCGGAGTCGACACACCGGCCTCGGCAAGAATCGCCCGCAAGGACGGGTCAGTGGAGCCGGTGGCTTCGATCACCTTGTAGGCGGCTTCGACGATATTGGCCACCTCGTCGGTGTAGCGCGCCCGGCGCCCAGTGAGCCAATCTTCCGCTTTCCGCGGTAGCCGCGATTCAGCAGCTCGCTCTCGCTTCGTCATGGCCGTGATCCTACCCGCTCGATTTGCTAAATAAAAACACTGATTTTAGTATCAGTTACACTGTGTTTTTACGCTGGGAGTCAGTAGAGGCGGTTCGAGATGCGACGCGAGGTCGTCATGACGGGCATCGGCGGGCAGGGAATACAGCTGTGCGCCCAGGTGCTCGCCCGGGGAGCGCTCCGCGCGGGACTGCACGTGCAGCTCTTCGGTAGCTACGGCGGGATGATGCGCGGTGGTAACACCGAGGCGTCCTTGATCGTCTCGGACGCGCCAGTGACCGCACCGCCGACCATTGACAAGGCGTGGTCGGGGTTCGTGATGCACCATGACTACTCCCAGCCCACGTTGGCGCGGCTGACGCCCGAGTCGCTCGTGCTCGTCGACTCCACAGTCTTCGAGGGCCCGCTGCCCGCGGAGCTGGAATCGGTGACGCAGATACCAGCCACCGCCATCGCGATTGATCTGGGGCGCAAGCAAATCGCCTCCATGGTGCTGCTCGGCGCATACCTGGCAGTCACCGGTCTCGTGGATCTGGACGCCGTCAAAGCCGCAGTGCCCGAGGCCCTGCCGTCCTACCGGG
Source organism: Mycobacterium spongiae (assembly GCF_018278905.1). Classification (NCBI taxonomy): domain Bacteria; kingdom Bacillati; phylum Actinomycetota; class Actinomycetes; order Mycobacteriales; family Mycobacteriaceae; genus Mycobacterium; species Mycobacterium spongiae. The sequence goes on along the minus strand of NZ_CP046600.1, from coordinate 3,056,267 downwards.
AGAAGCTCGGCGGGCCGAACCAGGAGGCGCTCGACGCGGGTTTCGCGGCCGGGCGACAGTGTGTCGCTAGCGATACCGAGATGGCGGCGATGTGACCGAACCAGCCACCATCCAAGCGACCGGCACGGTCGTCATCGACGTGGACGCATGCAAGGGATGCGATCTTTGTGTGGCCGCCTGCCCGGTCGATGTGCTGGTGATGTCGACCGATGAGGTCAACGTCCGGGGATACCGGTATCCGAAGTTGCTCGCGGGATGCATTGGATGCAAGGCCTGTTCACAAATCTGCCCCGACTTCGTCTTCCAGGTGTACCGCTATGACGAGCCCGTCGAGTACGAGGTCGACACGTCCCACCCGGAAGGCTCACCGTGAGCACCGTCGACCAGCATGGCGGCGTGGCGACCGGTGAGCTGGAATTCCTGGAGGGGTCGGAAGCGATCGCCAAAGCCATGATTGTGGCCGGGTGCCGGTTCTTCGCTGGATATCCGATGACTCCGTTCACCGAGGTGCTCGAGGGGATGGCCAAACACCTTCCCGCCGTGGGTGGTACGTGCATCAACGCCGAGAGCGAGCTAGAAGCCGTGGGTATGGCCTGGGGCGCGGCGGCCACCGGGGTGCCAGCCGCCACCGGGTCGACCGGGCAAGGCCTTTCCCTCATGCAGGAATCTCTTGCCGAGATCACCTACGCCCGATTGCCGCTTGTCGTATTGAACATGGCGCGTGCCCAGGGTGACTACTTCCAGGCAACTCGGGGCGGTGGACACGGAGACTATCGCCATATCGTGCTGGCGCCCAGCGACGTCGCAGAAGCCGTCGAGTTGGTGCAAGAGGCTTTCCATCTGGCGGCGCTGTGGCGCAATCCGGTGCTGGTCATGGGCGACTACTACATCGCGCACACCTGGCAGTCGGTGTCGGTGCAGCGCCTCGACTTCGGCCCCGAGCCGGACCGCAGCTGGAGACTGGACGGATCCACTGGCGGGACCGGACGAGCTAAACTCATCTCTCCGCTGGCCGACACCAAGCGGGGCGACGACGTCGGCTACGACCTTGCCGAGTTCTACGGCCGTCGCGGCGCCGAGCTGGACCGGATGGGCCGTGAGGTCGCCCCGCGCGCGGAGTGCGGCTTCGTCGAGGACGCGGACCTGGTGGTCGTCGCCTACGGAACCGTCGCACAGTATGTGCGGGAGGCCGTCGCCGCTCTTCGGGCTGACGGAGCCCGCGTCGGGTTTATCCGTCCAATCACGCTGTACCCGTTCCCCACTCAGATTCTTCGCGATGCCGCGCGGGGCCCCCGGGCCTTCGCGGTATACGAGAACAACCGGGGCCAGATGATCGAAGATGTCAGGCTGGCCGTGCTCGAACGCGCGGATGTGCGATTCATCGGTGGACTCAGCGTTGACTCTTCAGGATTCGGCATCGCCCCCGATCTGGATGTCAGCTCCGTGCGAGCTCGTATCCGTGCCTGCCTGGAGGAGATCACGTGACCGGCCGATCGCTACCCATCGTCGACTCGACCACCGCCCCAACGCGTCCGGCCAGGCTGGTGGACGACTTCACGCCCAGGCTCATTAACCAAGGGGCACACCATCTGTGTCCCGGGTGCGGGGAACCGATCGCGATGCGTCTGGTCATGGAGGCTATCGATGAGCTCGGATTAGCCCAGCGGAGCATCGCTGTATTCGGAATCGGTTGCTATACAGCGTATTCCAATAACCTGGACGTCGAAGTCCTGCAAGCCTTGCACGGTCGTGCGCCATCGGTGGCGACGGGTGTCAAGCGAGCGCTGCCCGAGTCGTTGGTCGTCACCGTGCAAGGCGACGGGGACATGGTCAACGAGGGCCTCCAGGAGGTCCTGCACACCATGGCCCGTGGGGAGTCGGTGACGTGCTTCATGCTCAACAACGGAGTCTTCGGTGAGACGGGTGGGCACATGACTGCCGCAACGGTCCTCGGTCAGCGAACCAAGAACACCTTGGAAGGCCGCGACGCCGGCGAGCACGGCTACCCGATTGTGATCGGTGACCTGATTGCGCGGCTGGACGGCGCCGCTTACGTGGCACGGGGTGCGGTGAACACCCACACCAACGTTGCCCGCACCAAGAAGATGGTCAAGGAGGCCCTCTCGGTCCAGATGGCCGGTCTTGGTGGCTCGTTCGTAGAGATCCTGACGATGTGCCCGACCGGGTGGTTCGTCGACACCCTCGAAGCCCCCGAGTACCTCAACGACAACATCGAGCCTACGCACAGGTTCGGGGTGGTGCGCGACCGGCGCACGGCCGGTTCGCGACAGAACTGATCCCCCAGATCGGAGACCGACCGTGAGCGACGCGATCACCCTCTCTATGAAGCCGACCGGCTGGTTCCAGATCGGCTGGTCGGCCGAGTACCAACCCGGCGACATCCGGCCCCTGAAGTACTTCGGCCAGGAACTCGTCGGCTACCGCAGCGAGTCAGGGACCTTCACCCTGCTCGACGGTCATTGTCCACACCTCGGCGCTCATCTCGGCTATGGCGGTCAGGTGCGCGGCGAGGACATCCAATGCCCGTTCCACGGCTGGCAGTGGGGCCCGGACGGCCGCAATGTCTGCATCCCCTACCAGAATCGGGTCACCAAGCGGCGGGTCAAGGTCTGGCCAGTGGCCGAGCGCAACGGCGTGATCTACGCCTGGCACGACACCGAGGGTCGCCCGCCCCTGTGTGAGGTGCCAGATCTCTTCCAGCTCTTCGAGAGTGCTGGCGACCCCGCGATGTATCAGGACCCCTACCCGGAGGGCACACTGCACCGCAGGGACCTGACCCTGCACCCACAGTTCGTCGTCGAGAACGGCGTCGACGTCGCCCACTTCACATTCGTGCATAGGGCCGACAACGCCCCCACGATCCGTCGCCGTTCGTTCGACGACTGGACCTTCCAGACCACCATGTCCATGGAATTCGCCGTCCAAGACCCAGACACCCAACAAGCCCGTCGGGTCGAGGGCGGCCTGCAAGCCCACCTCGTCGGGCTCGGACTGTCCTACGCACACGCGTGGGGCACCGGCAGCGTGTGCAGCCTTACCGCTCCAACGCCGATCGACGACAACGTGGCAGAGCTTCGCTTCACCGCTTGGGTTGACACCGCCGACGACCCGCAGCGTGTTCTGCTGAGCCGCCGCCAGCGCAGCGCCATTGCTCAGGTCCAGGCGGACCTCAACATCTGGGAGCACCAACGGTATACGGACCCACCCGTGCTGGCGACTGCGGAGGCGTCCGGGTTCAAGGACATCCGCCAATGGGCGCGTGGTTTCTACCCGCCCAGCGACGACCGGTCTGCCGAACTCGCCGGCGCAGGGCGCGAGATGCGGTGAGCCCAGTGACCGACACGGACGCGTGGCGGCAGGAAGTCAGAGACTTCCTGGCTGCCGAACTCCCGCCAGAGCACGCCTTCAACACCGAGTTCGACGACTCACCAGAGCAATGGGATATCGCGGTCGCGTTCTCCCGCAAGGTCGCGGCACAGGGATGGATAGGACTGACCTGGCCAACCGAATACGGCGGGGCGGGACGAAGCCTCCAAGACCAGCTGGTGTTACTCGAAGAACTCGCCGCGGCCGATGCCCCGATGGTGAACAGCGTCGGGACGTTCCTGGTTGCCGGCACCCTGCTGGTGGGCGGCACCGAGGAGCAGAAGCGCCGCCTGCTGCCCGACATCGCGTCGATGAAAACCCTGTGGGCCGAAGGGCTCACTGAACCGGACGCCGGATCGGATCTCAGCTCGCTGCGCACCACGGCCGTGCGTGCGGGCACCGACTGGGTGATCACCGGACAGAAGGCCTACACCTCCTGGGGACCCATGTCGGACATGCTCTATGTGGCGGCACGGACCTCACCGGAGTCGTCTCCGAGCAAGGCGATCAGTATCTTCTGCGTCGACCTGCGAGCGCCAGGAGTGACGTTGCACCCGATGCGCAACTTCGGTGGCGGAGTTCAGTCAACGACCTACCTCGACCACGTCAGGGTTGGGGCGAACGCTCTGATCGGTGAGGTCGGTCGCGGCTGGGGCTACATCATGAACGCGTTCTACGCCTCGGGCGGCGTGGAGCCGATCTATGCGGTCCAGGAAGCGCGGCTGAAGAGGTTGATCGACTACTGCACGGTCACCCACGGCGCGGACGGGCCACTGATCGAGCAGCCGGACGTCATCGTCAGGCTCGCCGAGCTCGCGCGCATGGTGCAGGGACAACGCTTGCTCGCCTATGAGCAGATCGGCAACACCCAGGCTGGTCGGAGGTCGCCGTACGACGGGGGAGTGCTTCCCGTAGTTGCCAAAGAGTGGGAACCGTTGTTCGCCCAAATCTTTGACGAGGTGCTGGGGCCGACCAGTCAGCTGACTCGCGACAGCGGGCGCGCGCCCCTGGATGGAGCCCCGGAGGCGTGGTACCGGCAGTCCTTCGCCAACCACGCTGGGGGAACGCCCCAAGTGAAGCGCATGGTGCTGGCGACTCGGGGCTTGGGATTGCCACGATGACGGCGCCTGCGATGGAGCTGACCTGGGGAGCCGACTTCGACGTCTTCGCCGAGACCACCCGGCGCCTCTGCGAGGGATCAACCGAGGCCGCATCGAGCGAAGCTGGCCCGTGTGATCGTCCGGAACTGTGGCAGCAATTGGCAACCCTGGGATGGGCCACGGCCACTGATCCCGCGGCCAGCGACCCGGAGGCAGCAACGTTGGCCAGCATCGCGGGGCTTTTCGTGGAATTGGGCCGCGCCCTTGCCGTTACGCCGCTGCTGCCGGCTCTGAGCGCACATGAGCTTCGTACGTTGAGCCGCCAGCCCCGGTCCGCCCGCGACGACAGCCCGGGTCACCTGTCGATTCCGGTTCTGTTCGATTCCCTGCTGGCTTCGCGCACTGCGCCGATCCGTGCTCGCGGCTCCCGCTTGGCGGGCACAGCAATGTTCGTTCCGTATGCCGACCGCGCCGACGAATTTCTGGTGGGCGTGTGTGGGGATGGGGCACAACGGATCCTGGCAGTGCCGGCCACCACGCCGGGGCTGCGCGTCGAACCGCTGCCCAATATCGCGGGCTACCCGCAGGGTGCCGTGTGCTTCGACGGTGTCGATACGACCGGGTTTCGCGAGCTGGCCGCAGGGCCTCGCGCTGACCGGATCTGCGAGCTGGTGCTGCAGCGGGCCGCGGTGCTGCAGGTCGCCGAGATGTACGGGGCGGGTTGTGCCTTGCTGGACAAGACGGTTCGATTCGCCACGGATCGCGAGCAGTTCGGCGGCCCGATTGGCCGCTTCCAGGCGGTGCAATACCTGTGTACCGATATCGCGGTGAATATCCACGTGACGTCTGCCTTCGCCCGCGCCGCCGCCGCCGGCCTGGACAGCGGCGAGTCGGCCGCGGGGCCCGTGGCGTTGATGCGGATGCAAGCCGCGAAGACCGCCCAGATCATGGTCCATTGCGCTCATGAGGTCCATGCCGGCATCGGCTTCATGCTCGAGGCCGACGTGCACCTCTTCACACGGGCCGCCAAACGGTGGCAGTTCACCCTCGGAAGCGGACTCGAGCATGCCCGGGTTGTCGTGTCCGACCTGACCAACGGTCGAGAGGTGATCGCGTAACTGAGCCGTATCCGCTGCTAGGACCATCTACAACTATGTCTTGTCTAGAAAAAACGATGATCATAAGATCAAAACTACTGTTTTCCTGCCACTGAGGAGGACCCGTGGCGAAGGCTCGTGGCAATGTCGGTAGCAATTTGCTGTTCGAAAACGAGCGGGTGGCGGTGTGGGATATGAGACTTGCTCCCGGACAAAAGGAGCCGATCCATGAACACAAACGTGACTACCTGACGATCCAGATCCGTGGCGACCGCGTCGCGGCGGACTTCGAACCGGAGTGCAAGGGCGCCTGGGCCGAATACGCTGGCCAACGGCTCGAAGCCGAGGTCACGCCCGGCAAGGTCCTGTACTCGGAGAAGGGCGGCGTCGAGGCGGCAGTGAACACCGGCAGCGAAGAGTTCTACGAGATCATCGTGGAGCTCAAGGACTGAGTGCCGCTAGAGCTGTCACCTCAAGGCGCTCGCCGGGTGCGCTCTGACTGATACGGGCGCCGCGCTCACTTCCACGACGCCGGCGAGACGCCGGCCCTACCCACGCGACTCCGCGACTACTTGCCGATCGCAATGGCGAGCTGTTCGGGCAAGTAGTTCACCAGTGCGGGAATGATGCCACCAGCGGTCGTGCCAGTGAGGGGAAGGGTAAGCGGGGCACCCCCGAACACGACCGTAGCCGAGAAGTTCTTGAGCGGGGTGAGAATACCTCCCACGGGAATGTTGGCCGTAATCGAATCTGCTCCGGGGATCGGCGCCAGCGACGGCGGTAGCGGCAACTCCAATGTGGCTTCGCCATTGAGGAAGCCGTTCGCGATGTTGGCGGGAGCCCCGACCAGTGCGGCGACTGCCGCCTCCAGATTTCCGGCCTCTACGGCGCCGGCAAATGCTGCCGCGCTGTCGGCAACCGCGAAAGCTGTCGTGATCGGCGAACCTATCGCGTTGAGACCCATCGCCAGGGGAAGCCCGAACTCCATCGACAAAGTTCCGATATCGAACGAAATGTTCGTGTCGGTGAGTGCGGCGAGCACATTGATCGCGTTCTGTCCAAATTCTGCGGGAACGCCCACGATGGGCAGCAAGTCTCCCACGACACCCTGCAGCTGAATGTTCGACAAGTCAGTTGCGTCCAGACCAGTGAAGAAGATACTGATCAGCGCGTCGCCCAGTTCGCCCACCGCGCCGGTGATGTTGCCCGCCACGAGGGCTTGGAAGGCCGCCTGGAGGGCCGGCGGCACGCCGGCCAGCCCGATAGCGAAGTCTCTGGACGCATTCGCGAGCGACGTTCCGATCAGCTCGGCGATGCCGAATTGGTTGCTAGCGAGCTGTTGCAGGAAGGGCGCTGGGTTGGCCGCCCAGTCAGCGCCGATGCTGTCCAGGTTGGCGACTGTGTTGGTGACGAGATTCTCGTAGGGCCCGAAGACAGAGCCAAGGCCGCTGAGGCCGGGGACAGCCTCAAGGCCGGGGATAGCGCCGAGGCTCGGGAGGGCTAGGGCGCTTGCGGCAGCTGCACCGGGCATCCCACCTTGACCGAACAGCCCGCCGGTGCCCGCGGCACCGCCCGTTCCGTCGGTTCCGGTCGGAGAGCCGAACCCACCGGACCCACCGGCTCCACCGTTGCCACCGTTACCGATGAGAGCGGCGTTGCCTCCCTTACCACCGTCAGCACCGTCCCCACCCGGACCGTCCCCACCGTCCCCGCCGTCCCCACCGTTGCCGCCGGTCGCGCCGTCGCCGTACAACAATCCGCCGTTGCCGCCGTCCCCGGCGGCCCCACCTTTACCGCCGCCACCGTTGGCACCGACGTGCTCCCCGCCGGTGCCGCCGGAACCGCCGGCCCCACCGTGTCCGATCAAGAAGCCGTTGCCGCCGGCGCCGCCGGCACCGCCCTCGGCAGCGACAACTGCGTCGTCGCTGGTAGCCCCACCGTTCCCACCGTTGCCGCCGGCCCCGCCGTTACCGAACAGCAGCCCCGAGGTGCCGCCAGCACCGCCGGCCCCGCCGGCCCCACCGCCTTCTAGGATGGCCGCGTTATTGCCGCCGGTGCCGCCCGCACCACCGGCCCCACCGTTGCCGATCAAGCTGGCGTTGCCGCCAGCCCCGCCGGCACCGCCAATACCGCCGGCGGACGCAGTTCCACCCTCACCACCGCTGCCTCCGGCCCCACCGGTACCGCCGTCGCCGAACAGCAGCCCGGCGTCGCCGCCGGCACCACCGGCACCGCCTGTCCTGACAAAGGAGAACGCAGCCGAATCGCCGGCACCGCCGGCCCCCCCGTCGCCGCCGAAGCCCACGAGCCCAACGCTGCCGCCGGCACCACCGTCGAAGCCGGTGGTACCACCGGCCGAGCCGCCGGCACCACCGTTGCCGAACATGGTATTCCCGCCGTCGCCGCCGGCACCGTTGCTGCTCGACCCGCCGTTTCCGCCGTTGCCGATCATGGCATTGCCGCCCCTGCCGCCGGCGCCCGAATCGCTGGACCCACCGGCACCTGCGTTTCCGAACAGCCCGGCGTCCGCGCCGCGCAGCCCAGACCCAGCCCCTGCATTGCCACCGTCACCGACCACCAACCCAGCCTGGCCGGCGCTGCCGCCAGAAGGCCCACTCCCGCCGTGACCGCCGTTGCCGAACAGCACCGCGCTGCCACCGGCCCCGCCGGCGCCGACAGATGTAGTGCCGATCCCGCCGGCACCGCCAACACCGCCGTTGCCATACAGCCACCCGCCGGCCCCACCGATACCGCCCGCCCCGCCAGCACCCGCCGCGTTCCCGCCGCCGAGCCCGCCGGCACCGCCGTTGCCGATCAACCCAGCGGCCCCACCATTACCGCCGGCCCCGCCGCTGGACCCGCCGGCACCGCCGTTGCCGCCGTTGCCGAATAACAGTCCGCCGGGCGCGCCGTTCCCGCCGGCGCCGGTCCCGGTGCCCGGCGCCCCATCGGCGCCGTTACCGATCAGCGGGCGCCCCAGCAGCGTCAGGGTTGGGGCGTTCACTGCGTTCAGCAGATTCTGCTGGACGTTGGCGGCCTCGGCACTCGCATAGGAGAACGCGCCGCCGCTCAAGGCGTGCACGAACTGCTGATGAAACGCCGCTGCCTGGGCGCTCACCGCTTGATAGGCCTCGCCATGCCCAGAAAACAAAGCCGCGATGGCTGCGGACACCTCATCTGCGGCCGCTGCCGCCATTCCTGTCGTCTGGATCGCTGCCGCAGAGTTGGCGGCGCTGATCGTCGAAGCAATACCTTCGAGATCCCCGGCCGCCGCTGCCACCAGCTCCGGTGCTGCGATCACAAACGCCATATCAGACTCCCATCGCCCAATTGGGGGGTTTACAAGATGATTACGTGGGTTAACAAGATCGTTACCCTAATCGTGACAATAAATGACAACTAGGCCTGTCCGCAAGCGTTTCACGAATCATTATTCGTAAATCAATTTCTGGATGCGGAGAACGCCCCGCGGCGGAACCCGGAACAGGGTGTGGGTGGCGGGCAGGCCGAGGTCGCGCCCAGCAAAGTCCTGTACTCGGAGAAGGGCGGCGTGGAGGCGGCAGTGAACGCCGGCAACGAGCTAGGCGAGCGGCTGGTCATTGCGTCACGGTGACGTAATGTAACGCAAGAGGCCCCGGCGTCGTTTTCACTACTCTCGAGACACCGCGGCCACGGGAAGGCGTCATGAGGGACGCACAATTCAATGGGAAAGTCGCATTCATTACGGGGGCGGCTCGAGGTCAGGGACGCTCCCACGCGGTCCGCTTTGCCGAGGAGGGCGCCGACATCATCGCGGTCGATCTGTGCGAACAGATGGACACCGTCGCATACCCAATGGCCACGCCCGAGGATCTCGACGAGACGGTCGAACTGGTCAAGAAAACGGGCCGCCGCATCGTCGCCGAACACGCCGATGTCCGTGACTTCGAGCGCCTAAAGGCCTTGGTGGCCAAGGGGGTAACCGAATTCGGACGTGTCGATTTCGTCCTGGCGAACGCCGGGATCGCTCCGTTTCTATCGCCCACGCCACCTATGGAGGTCGACGCCTATTTGGAGACCGTTGAGGTGTGCCTCAACGGGGTGTACTTCACGATCGAGGCGGCACTGCCGGCGCTGCTGGACCATGGCGACGGAGGCGTCATCGTGATCACCGGTTCGGGCGGTGGTACAAGGTCCATCATCTCGTCGTTTAGAACTCAAAGTCCTGGCGCTGCCGGATACACTGCGGCCAAACACGGCATCGTCGGTCTGATGCACTACTACGCGACTGCCTTGGCGCCAAAGAACATCCGCGTGAACGTAGTGCATCCGGGCGCGACGGAAACTCCGATTCTCCAGAACGACCAGGCCGAGCAGTTCCTGGAAGCCTTCCCCGAGCACCAGGGCTGGTTGCAGAATCGCCTACCGGTGTCCACCCAGCCTGGCGACATCACTGCAGCGATGATCTATCTCTGCGGCGAGTCGGGCCGCTGCGTCTCCGGCGTTGCCATGGCGGTGGACGCCGCGGGCACGGTGTGATTCTGTGTCCCTGCGGGAAGGGACGGTGAGGCTCCGGGCCGCGCGCACTTCTCGGTTACGGGATGGTCGGGGGCGCGAGCGAGTCCCCTTCTGCGACAAGGAATTCTGTCACAGTGACGTTTCTTGGGGCAAAGGCCGCGCGGGGGGGGAGAGGGCCAAGGCCGGGTCATCGGGGCCGATTAGGAGTGGTGGTTGCGTACCAGTGTGTGGTCAGACTCTCGCCCTGGCTGTGGCCTGTGCAGTGCGCCAACAACATTGAGCGGAGTTCTGCGGTTGGGATCATTTTAGATGGCGCAGCTAGAGAGATCTGGCTCACCTCACTTGGAACTTCGGGCCACGGCGAGCGCCCGCCGGTAGGGGACAATCGTCACGACTCCCGAACAGCCCGAATCGCCCTTAGCTGGCGAGCTCCAACTGAGGGACCGTTTCGCGCTTGATCTACGCATTTCTGGGCCGGATAGAGGAAATCAAGGATCGCCCTGATCTCGTTGTCGCTGCGAAACGGCGCGGGCCGAGAGGCGGGGAGCCCAGACCAGTCGGCAAGCACAGCCTCAACACCGCGCAGCAGTTCGCGGTGGTTTCGATAGGTTCGCCCGAATCCTTGCTCGACGACATAATTGGCTACGGCGATTTCCTGCGGAAGGGTACCGCCGTTGCGTTCCAGCAGAACCGGCAGCCCTTTGGCCAAAGCTTCGAAGGTGGTTCCCGGTCCTGGTTTCCCAATCATCACGTCTGCCATCTCCATGAGATGGTCGACCCGCCGGACGAAACCGAAGGTGCGCTTTGGGTACGACGTTGGCAATTGGTCGATCGCTTCGCGCACCTGGGCGTTCTCTCCGCACAGGAAAATGACTTGGATCGGCTGCTCCACTTTGTCCAAGGCCTTGGCAATCGACACCATCTTCGACGAGACGTTGCGGCCCGAAGAGACCAAGATGCACGGGCGGTCCGGGTCAAAACCAAACTGCACGGCTAGCCGCCTGGCGAAATCGCTGTCCCGCTGGAAGAATCCAGGCCGCAGAACCGGGCCACCGAGAAGCCACGCCTGCCCGGCACCTCGCCGGCGAGCCTGCGCCACCGCGTGCTCGCTGAACGCGGCGAAATAGGGGGCGTTCCGTGGGATCCATGTGCCTTGAAGGCTCTCATCCTTGTCCGTCATCAATACCAGCGTGCGCATCTCACGCCGGTTCGCTTGGCGGACAACGTTGTTCACAATCAGTGGCATGGCAACCACGACCAGGTCCGGTTGCTCCTGATCCAAGAAGTCGCCGATCAGGCGGTCGATCCCGACGCGGCGCGCCATCATGTAGAGGATCATGAATGTGTAGAAGAGACGACACATATAGCCCGGGCTGCGGAACCGGCTGAGGAGCTTGTTGTAGGCGTCATCGCCAACGCCCGCCACAAGGCGGTCCATCATGCGGGTATTCGGCTCGATGACCTCCGAATAGGGATTGACGACGCGTGCTCCCGGTCGTGCCTCGGCAGGAAGGTATGCGAGCAGGCTCTCTGCGGTAGCTCGGTGGCCGAACCCGGAGTCGGTAACGAAGATCAGGGTTTTTGGGGCCACCATCGCGGACGTGCCGCGCTCGTGCCGAATCGGCCGCGAAGCGACGCGCCTGGAGCGAAATCCGCCGGCTGAACCGAGCCACCTCCAGGACGGCCACCAGAACCAGCGTCCCAACAGGGCTGCGATGGACGGTGTCATGAAGGAGCGCACGATCAAGGTGTCGAACAGCAGCCCCAGGCCGATGGTGGTGCCCACCTGACCAATGACCCGCAGATCGCTGACCGCCATCGACGCCATAGTGAAGGCGAACACGAGACCCGCGGAAGTCACGACTTTTCCGGTACCACCCATTGCCCGAATAATCCCGGTCTTGAGTCCGGCGCCAATTTCCTCTTTGAAGCGCGCCACCAATAGTAAGTTGTAGTCAGATCCTACGGCCAGCAGAACGATGATGGACATAGCCATAACAAGCCAATGCAATTCGACTCCCAAAATATGCTGCCACAAAAGCACCGCGAGCCCAAACGATGTGCCTAGCGACAGCGCTACGGTTCCCACAATTACCAACGCGGCAACTAAACTGCGCGTGATCAGCAGCATGATGATGAAAATCAAGCAAAGTGAAGAAATCCCAGCTATCAGCAGATCATATCTAGCCCCTTCGGAGATGTCTTTAAAGATCGCTGCGGTGCCGCCTAGATAGATTCTGGCATCCTCCAGGGGAGTACCCTTGAGGGCTTCTTCAGCCGCCGTTATCAATGGGTCCACACGACCGATGCCTTCGGGGGTAGCCGGATTTCCTCTGTGAGAAATAAACAAGCGGGCCGCCTTGCCGTCTGACGACAGAAACATATCTATTACCCGCTTAAATTCCGGATTGTCGAACACCTCCGGCGGAAGATAGAACGAATCGTCGTTCTTGGCGGCGTCGAAAGCTTTCCCCATAGCCATGGGATCATCGCTCAATTCGTCCATTTGTCCATAGATTCCGGACATCGTGCTGTGCATGCTCAGAATCATGGTCCGCATCGATTCCATCGCGTCTGCCATCGGCAGAAATTGAGCAGCCATTTGCGGGGTGAGGCGGTCCAGATTCTTGATATCCTGTAGCAAGAATCTTACTTTTTCGCTAACCCGATCCGCGCTGTCGAGTGCGTCGAAAATGGACCTCAGCGACCAGCAGCTCGGGATATCGTAGCAGTGTTTCTCCCAGTAAAAGTAGCTACGGATCGGTCGCCCAAAATCATCAAAATCTGCGATATGATCGCGCAGTTCGGCTGTGATTTCTGCCATTTTCTGAGTATCGGTGGCCGCCTGATGAGTATTGTCAGCCAGCTGCAAACTCAGGTTATACATCCGTTTGGTGATCGCTATAGTCTTCGCCATCTCGTCGGCCTGCGTCAGCAGATCGTTTATCCGGTCTTTGACATACGTCAGGCTCTGCAATTGTCCGGCGTTTTGCGCGCTAATTAGGTAGGGAATTGTAGTGTGCTGGATTGGGCTGCCCTCGGGCCTGGTTATTGCCTGCACTCGAGAGATGCCCGGCACCCGGAACACGCCTTTCGCCAGCCTGTCCAGAATCAAAAAGTCCGCAGAATTGCGCATATCGTGATTCGCTTCGACCAAGAGGATCTCGGGGTTCATTCGAGATTGCGAAAAATGGCGATCGGCGGCGGAATATCCCTCAATCGCCGGGATGTTCTTGGGCGCATACAATTGATCGTTGTAGTTAGTCCGGTATCCCGGCAGCGCGAGCAGGCCGACGAGCGCGACTGTGCCCGTTGCAACGAGGATGGGGGCGGGCCAGCGGACAACGGCGGTGCCAACGAGTCGCCAGCCCCGAGTGTTGATTTTCCGTTTCGGGTCCAACAAACCGAAACGGCTACCAACGGTGAGAACGGCCGGCCCCAGAGTGAGCGCGACCGCGATACCGATGAGCATTCCCGCAGCGCAGGGCAAGCCGAGCGATTGGAAATAGGGCAGGCGCGTAAAACTAAGACAGAACATGGCACCGGCGATGGTCAGACCCGAGCCCAAGATGACGTGCGAAACCCCACGGTAGGTGGTGTAGTAAGCGGTTTCTCGATCCGCACCGGACTGACGGGCCTCGTGGTACCTGCCGACAAGGAATATCCCGTAGTCGGTTCCGGCCGCGATCGCCAGCGTAGTAATCAGGTTGACAGCGAACGTCGAAAGTCCAAAGAGCCCGAGATGTCCGAGGAGCGCAACGAATCCCCTGGCCGAAGCCAACTCGACCGCGACGGTAAAGAGCAGAATGAGCACTGTGATCGCCGAGCGGTAGACCAGGAGCAACATGATTACGATCACCGCGACGCTGGTCGCGGTGATTTTGATAACGGAGTTGTCGCCGATGTCATGCATGTCGGCAATGAGCGCCGAAGGGCCGGTGACATGGACATGTACCCCGTTGGGGGGCAGCGTTTTAGCCACGATGTCGCGTAGCGCTTCGACAGATTCGGTCGCCAGTGACTCGCCCTGATTTCCGGCGAGATTCAGTTGAACATAGGCGGCCTTGCCGTCGGAACTTTGTGCGGCCGCAGCGGTGAGTGGATCGCCCCAGAAGTCCTGCACACGCTGCACATGCAAGCTGTCGTCGTTCAGGTTCCGAATCAGATCGTCGTAGTAGTTGTGGGCATCGTCGCCTAACGGCTGGTCACCCTCCAAGACGATCATCGCGACGTTGTCTGAACCGGACTCTGCGAAGACCTCGCCCATGCGTTTGATGGCCAGTATCGATGGTGCACCCTCAGCGGTCATCGGCACTGAATGTTCTTGCCCGACCTGTTCCAACGAGGGGATCGCCAAGTTGAGCATGCCGGCGAGCACGAGCCACCCGAGGATTATCGGCACCGAAATTCTACGAAGCGTTCTGGCAATGAGCGGCTGCCCGGTGTGAGTATCGAGCCCAGCCTTACTCACGTGGGCTCAACGAGGCCGTAGGTGTTCATCGATCCTCACGCATGGAAGTCTGATCCACCGCCCTCGTTGCCCGCACATAGTTTGCTGTCCCACTGCGGTGAGCCCGTCTTAGTGGTCCACTAGCTATGCGGCGCTGTTGCCCGGCGTTCGGCAGGAAGAATCAGCTGACGACATGGCATCCAACAAACGCAGGCGGCATACGCCGGACCAGATCATGCGCAAACTCGCCGAGGGCAACAAGCTCCTCGCGTCCGGCCACGAACTCGACCTGCGTCAGATTGACAGAGTAAGGACACGAGTCTCATTGCGCCCGAGTCTCATTGCACCTTGCGTTCCGGTAACTGCTAACGGTGCGTGCTTGGGAGGTGCGAGTCACTGCGCGCGCGGCGAGGTGGGCAAACGGAGGCGATCACCTATTGGCGTCGTGCATATGAGGGGGACCCGTTTTGTGGTCCAAGGGGTGTGCGGCTGGTTTGGTGGGTCGCAGCCTACTGTAGGCCAACGCCGCCTTGGGAGTAGCGGTGCGGCCGCTAACAGAATTGCCCGAGCAGGGGGATCATTAGTGTGTTGATTCCGTCAGCTGAGGGTGGTCACGGGGAGGTTAACCCCGTGCGTTGGACGCCTTCAATCCTGGGAGTTTCCCGGGGAAAGCGAGTTGATCCAACGCGAAGGCAAGGAGATATTTCCCGGTAAGTCAAGCGTGATGCGGTCGCGCAGTTCCGGGACACCGACGGTGCGACGATCACCCAGATTGCCGCTGAGCTGAGTGTTAGAGGGGGACGCTACTCGGCGCGGTGTCGGGCGCTCGGGTGCCGATCCGACACTCCAGAAGCAAGCCACAACTCACGTCCCATGTGTAGGAATGCTTGCTTGCGGCGTGCATGTGGGATGAGTGGGGCACTTGGGCGAGCCAGGCAGTCAACTGTGTGCGCGGGGATTCCAACTCCGCATCGCGGCGTCGTGTTGATCGGCGCTGAGGGCCTCAACCGGCAGTAGGGCCTGATCGCCATCTGCGCGCATCCCGTCCAGGAAGATCGTCACGTAGCGCCGCCACAAATCGGGGCGGATATCGCCCGCGAACTCGTTGACCGCGCCGGCGATGATCGACATCAGTGCCAGGTCGCTGTCATTGATGTCCGCGCGCAGATAGCCGTCGGCCCGAGCTCTCTCCACGACTTCGGCGACCATGGGGTACAGCCGTACGCGCGCCGCCTCGACCCGATCCCCGCCGTATTCGCGACTGAACACGGCTTCGCGAAGTCCTTGATCCCGTGCCGTGAGTTGGCACATCTCTTCGACGAAGTACGCCAATCCCAGCCACGAGTCGGGCTTGTTCAAGGCGCAATGACCAAGCGCGGTGATCTCGTCGATCCCATCCTCGAAGGTGGCGTCTACAAGAGATTCCTTGGTCGGAAAACGCCGGTAGACAGTGCCTACACCGACACCGGCGTGATGGGCCACTTCATTGTGGCTGGCCTCGAGCCCACGCATGGCAAAAAGATCGCGTGCCGCGTCGACGATGCGCTGCCGGTTGTGCGCGGCATCTCTGCGTAGCGGTCGTACCGCAGCTCGCTCAGAATCCACATCCGCAGTGTAGTGAGCGAGCTAAGTGGATTGACTCTATCCACTTAGTGTCTTAGGTTTGCTCTGCATCCGGTCCGACGATTGGCCCGAGGCGAACCCTGAGTGGAAGGACAGACCACATTGGGATAGCCGACCCCAGAGCGCGGAGCGCCGACCGGACAGCGCTGCTGAGCGTCGAACTCGCTTCACGGTTCGGCGGGGGCGGCTGTCGATGAACGTGCTTAACCGTGTGTGGATTCTGCTGGCCATAAACCCGCTCGTAGCTGTCGCGGGGCTGACGTCGCGCAGAGATCGACCCCACGGCATCGAGCCGGCCCCGCCAATGACGCAAGGACAACCACATACCCGCAACGCAGCCGAAAGCGGCATAACCACAAGGCCCACGTCCACAACACCAGGACAAGGCCCACAACCATACGATTGATGGGCGCTCTAACAATTGCGAGAGGGAACTAGGAAAATGGATAAATCGGAAGAGTTCTGGGATAACTCCGCAAAGAAGTACGATAAAACCGAGGAACGATTCGAGTATATTCATAGCAAAAGCAGGGAGAACGCCAGAAAGCACCTCAAAGTTAGCGACATTATTTTGGATTATGGATGCGGAACAGGCACCACATCTTGTGAGCTTGCCAGTGAGGTTGCGGAGATCCATTCCATCGATATCTCATCTAAGATGATTGGATTAGCGAAAGCGAAAGCAGCTGCTCGTGGCGTCGAGAATGTGAGTTTTGTACAAGCCGATATCTTCGATGAGAGGTACCCGGAAGAAACATTCGATGCGATTCTAGCTTTCAATGTGTTGCACACAGTGCCTAATCCCAAGAAGGTTCTGCAAAGAATACATGGGCTGCTGAAGCCTGGGGGGCTGGTTATTTCGGTGACACCCTGCTTGCGAGATAAGCTGTCACTTTCAGTTGGTATCCAAATACAGGCGTTCCGGATATTGAGCAAAATTGGAGTAATCCCCATCCCTATAAGAAGGCTAGAAAGCTCCGAGCTGGACGATTTAATTGAAAATGGGAATTTTCAGATTATTGACACTGATAAAATATATAAAGGAGCGTCTAGCTATTTTGTGGTAGCAAAGCGGGGGTAATCCGCTCCATCCAGTTTCGGCGATCCGGTTGCTATGCAGCGTCGGGTTAGCGGGTCGTAGACCATCGTTGGGCGAATTCGGCTGGTGAGTTCGCCGTGGGCAGAGTGGGGCCTGTTGGTTTGTTGTAGTCGTGGCGCCAGTCTTCGAGTCGACACCGGTAAACCGGCAAGTCAACCCAAGCGATTGCATCGAAGACAGTCTCGTCTGCACGCAGAACATCGGTACGCAGAACGCGAGGAACGAAGCCTGGAAGCTCCTCAGCGGGGCATCGCTGAATAGTCAATACGCCAGGCTGGGACATGGATATTCGTCACTGTGACGTTTTGGGGGCTCCGGCGGGCCGGGAGGATAAGGGCCGCATCAGCACCTCGTCACCTAAGAACAAGGTCATTCATCAAGTGATTGAAACCTACTTCAAGCTGCCACGTTAACGGACGACGGCCGATGGGATGGACGGGAAGGTGGTCATGCCTGTCAGCTTGCGCCAACGTCGCCATCCGCGCAGAGAGTCCTTGCGCCTAATGCAACTTTGTGCAACCCCGCGTTGGGTGTCTACCGATAAGCGACATTATGTCAGGTTAGCCACTGCATATTGCATCAGACGTCGGGCTGCGACGAATGTGTACGGGCCGGCGTCGAGCGGTCGGGTTCGAAACGCCTCTACGGCGGTGTCGAGATCCTTGGCCATCACCGAGACCTGCGACTTAGACAGGCTGGTGATCCCGAGGGTTTCGACGAGCTTGTCCATCCGCCGCGTCGATACCCCGAGTAGATAACAGGTGGCCACCACCGTGGTCAGGGCACGCTCGGCGCGTTTGCGGCGTTCCAGCGGCCAGTCCGGGAAATACGACCCGTGCCGCAGCTTGGGGATCGCCAAGTCCAATGTGCCGGCCCTCGTATCGAACTGGCGACGCCGATACCCGTTGCGCTGATTAGTCCGCGCTTCACTGCGTTCGCCATATCCCGCCCCCGCACACCGCATCGGCCTCAGCATCCAACAGGGTGTGGATGAACGTCGCGATCAACTCGCGCAACACGTCGGGATGGGTGGCCGTGAGTCGTTGGGCCAACGCAGTCGGCAGATCGATATCGTGGGCAGTGGTCATCGCGTCGATTCCTTTGCTCGAGTGACTTTGGACGGTCCCTCGGAGAATCACGCGGTCAATCCTCGCTCGTCAACGCCTTTCCATTCGAGAGACGCGCCCTAGCCCGTCACTCCGAGATACAGCGCACGATGCTCTCGGCGACACACGCCGGCTTGCTGGAACGTCGATCTCGACTGTGGTTGACAAAGTGGCCTGCGCGGCGCCTTTGGCGAGGTCTTCGACACCGACCAGCGAACTGCTCGCCCGCACTCTGGAGCCCACCAATACCGGTGCGGGAAAGCGGACTTTGTTGAGGCCGTAGTTGATTGCGAGCTTGATTCGGTTGACAGTGTAGATCTGATGCTGCAGCCGCGGCAGTAGCGCCAGTGTCATGAAGCGTGCGCGATAGTGCCGCCGAACGGGCCCGCCGCCGCGCGTTCCGGGTCGACATGGATCCACTGGTGATCGCCCGTCGCATCAGCAAACAGGTTGACCTCGTCTTGAGTGATGGTCACCCAGTCGCTGTGCCCGATGGTCTCGCCCGCTGCGGCCGCGAGGTCAGCGACCGACTCGAAAGTGCGCATGAGTCTCTCTTCTGATTGGGGCGCTGGGCTAATGCCACCCTGCTGCTAAGGACCTTCGAATGCAAGACGGGCGGGCGGGGTTGAGGGGGAACCGTTTGGTGGTCCAGCAGCTATGCGGCTTGCCATCTGTTCATCGTCACTCCTGGCCCGACATCGGGGCACGGGACTCTCAGTTGGGTTGGACTCATTCAGTGGGACCACGCCACGGTGTCCGGTGGAAGCGCCTTGGTGTCTTCGGGGATCGCTATACGTTGAGCCCGCGGTGGTTGATCGGGCGCCGTCTGATCAGTGTTGATGTGCTCTAGCAGGAGGACGGCGATGGCCTATGTGATGGCGGCCCCGCAGGAGCTGGTGGCGGCGGTAGCAGATCTTGAGGGTATCGGCTCAGCGCTTAGCGCAGCCACTGTGGCTGCGGCGGCCCCGACCACGGCGCTGTTGGCCGCCGGTGGTGATGAGGTGTCGGCGGCTATCGCGGCGCTGTTGTCTGGGCACGCCCGCGACTATCAGGTGCTCAGCGCCGAGATGGCGGGCTTTTATCAGCAGTTCGTGCAGACCTTGAATGACGCTGGGGGCGCCTATGCCGGCGCCGAGGCCGCCAACGCTTCCCCGCTGCAAAACCTTGAGCACGACGTGCTCGCGGCGATCAACGCGCCCACTCAGGCGTTGTTGGGGCGCCCGCTGATCGGCAACGGCGCCAACGGGACCGCGCCGGGGCAGGCCGGTGGGGCCGGCGGGTTGTTGTACGGCAACGGCGGGGACGGCGGACCCAGCGGTGCCGGCGGTAATGCCGGCCTGATCGGCAACGGCGGTGCCGGCGGGAACGCGGTGACCCCCGGCTTGTTCGGTGGCCACGGCGGCAACGGCGGGCTGTGGTTCGGCAACGGCGGGGACGGCGGGGAAGCCGCAACCGGCGCCAACGGCGGCAACGGCGGCCACGCCGGGGCGCTGTCGCTATTCGGTCGTGGCGGTGATGGCGGAGCCGGCGGGGCCGGCGGGACTGGCAGTGTCGGCGGGAACGGCGGCCACGGCGGCCACGCCGGGGCGCTGTCGCTGTTCGGTAGTGGCGGTAATGGCGGAGCCGGCGGTGTCGGCGGGACTGGCGTTGTCGGCGGGACCGGCGGGACCGGCGGGACCGGCGGTAACGCCGCGCTGCTGATCGGTGCCGGCGGGAACGGCGGCGACGGCGGGACCGGCGGCAACGGGGCTACCGGGGCCGCTGGCGATCTTGCTGTCAACAGCGGTGCCGCCGGTGACGGCGGTGCCGCCGGTGACGGCGGGACCGGCGGGACTGGCGGACGGGGAGCAATCCTGTCCGGGGGCAGTGGGAACGGCGGGAACGGCGGTTCCGGCGGTCACGGCGGTGACGGCGGTGCCGGCGCGACCGGGGCTACCGGAGCGACCGGTGTCAGCGGTGTCAATGATGGTGCCGGCGGTGACGGCGGTGACGGCACTGACGGCGGCCGCGGCGGGACCGGCGGCAACGGTGGAGACGCCGGAGCCGGTGGTGAGGGCTTTTTCAGTGAGGGACGGGACGGTAACCAAGGCGCCGGCGGTGACGGAGGCGACGGCGGTGCCGGCGGGAGCCCCGGTGACGGCGGTCACGGCGCTGACGGCGTGTGGGGTGTGAACGATGGTCGCGGCGGTGACGGCGGAGACGGCGGAGACGGCGACCCCGGTGCCGGCGGGGCCTTCGGGACCGGTGGACAGGGCTCCACCCCCGGTTCGAATGGACAGAACGGCGCCACCGCCACCAGCGGCGGGAACGGCGGGAAGGGCGGGAACGGCGCTGATGCCACCGGCGCGGGAGAAGCGGGTGGGGACGGGGGGACCGGCGGTGACAGCGGGCAGGTCGGTGACGGCGGGACCGGCGGCGCCGGCGGCAACGGCGCTACCGGCAGTGGCAACGGGGCCGGCGGTACCGGCGGGACCGGCGGCGCCGGCGGCGCTAGCACCAACGGAACCGGAGGGGCCGGCGGGACCGGCGGGACCGGCGGTATCGGCTCTCCAGGCAGCGACCTCCAGGAGAGTATGGGCGGTAACGGCGGTAACGGCGGTATCGGCGGTACTAGCACTAACGGGACCGGCGGCGCCGGCGGGACCGGCGGGGCCGGCGGGGCCCCCCAGAACAACGTTGACAACACATACGGCGGTACCGGCGGTACCGGCGGTATCGGCGGCGCGAGCACCAACGGTGTCGGCGGCGTCGGCGGTATCGGCGGCGCGGGCGGTTTCGGCGGCAACGCCAATGAAGGCAGTTTCGGCGGCCTTGGCGGTGACGGCGGTAACGGCGGTGCCAGCACCCACGGAGCCGGTGGTGACGGTGGTAACGGCGGTGTCGGCGGTGATATGACCGGTGGCGGTGCGGCCGGTAGCGGCGGTAACGGCGGCAACGGCGGTAACGGCAGCGGCGGTTCCGGTGGTGACGGCAAAGCCGGCGATACGCCCGGCTTCGAAGACACGGCCGGTGGCGCCGGCGGAGCCGGTGGCGCCGGGGGTCCCGCCGCCTAGCCAGTCGACGACCGGACTGGGTAACGATTTGGCCGGGGCAGCTGATCCGTTATGCGCGCTGTAGCCCGCAGGCTCACGGAATCCGTTCTCCCAGAGCGACTACCTCCAACACCAGCCGGCGGTGTCATAGCGTCGCAACACCATTGCTGGTGAAAGCCCGGCCCGGACCAACTACGTCGGCTCGCCGCTACCGGGAATTGGTCCGAGAACTGGCCGCAGCCTTCGGCATTAGACGAGCGACTGCGTTCGCTATCTCGCACCCAAGGGGCGGGGCAGAAGATGAGGCTCTCCACGCAGGTGGCGAGCGTAGCGCGACAGTGGCTGTACGTGAGTGTTGGGCGGTCGCGTAGGTTTCTGCGCCTCTCCTCGTAAATCTTTGTCAGAGCATCTATTCCACTGCCGCGTACTTCACTGCCTTGCACCAGCGGCAATCTCCGCCGGCCTGCCGCCGTGAAGGACGGCGCCTTGGCCGCGTTGGCGCGCAAGCCGGGTCGCCCGGGTAGGCAGAGTGCCTCGGCAGCGTTCTTCTGGTCGCCTCAATCATCAGTGCCTACACAACGACTCGACATTGGAAGACACGCCCCTAGCCTAGGCGGCGGGACCGCCTTGACCAGCATGACCGCCGGCGCCACCAGCGGGAACGGCGGCACCGCCGGCACCGCCGGCACCGCCGATCCCGCCGGCGCCGTCACCGCCGTTACCGCCGCTACCGCCGGCACCGCCGTTAGCGGGCAGGGTGGCGCGCTCTTCGGCACCACCGTGACCGCCGGTGCCGCCGTCACCGCCGGCTCCGTTGGTGCTCTCACCGCCGTTACCGCCGGCACCGCCGTAACCGCCCCAACTCTGTGCGCCGCCGCTACCGCCGTCACCGCCGACGCCGCCGATCCCGCCGACACCGCCCTTTCCGTTGGTGCTATTACCGCCGGCCCCGCCGTGACCGCCGTGCCCGCCGAAACTGTATTGACTTGATTCTGTGGTGTCGGGGCCGTTGCTGCCCGTCCCGCCGGTCCCGCCGGCGCCGCCGGTCCCGTTGGTGCTAGTACCGCCGTCACCGCCGTCACCGCCGCCACCGCCGTAAATGTCGGGGCCACCGCTGATGCCGCCGGCGCCGCCGGTCCCGCCGGTCCCGCCGGCACCGCCGGTTCCGTTGATGCTGTCGCCGCCGTCGCCACCACGTCCGCCGACGCTGCCCGCTGTGGCGCCGTTCCCGCCGGTCCCGCCGGTCCCGCCGGCACCGCCGGTTCCGTTGATGCTGTCGCCGCCGTCGCCACCACGTCCGCCGACGCTGCCCGCTGTGGCATTTGCGCCGTTCCCGCCGTTCCCGCCGTTCCCGCCGCTGGTGGCGGTGGCGCCGTTCTGTCCGGTCGCACCGGGGGTGGAGCCCTGTCCACCGGTCCCGGCGTTCCCGCCGGCACCGGGGCTCCCGCCGTCTCCACCGTCACCACCAGCGCCGGCGTTCACACCCCACACGCCGTCAGCGCCGTGACCGCCGTCACCGGGGATCCCGCCGGCACCGCCGTCGCCTCCGTCACCGCCGGCGCCTTGGCTACCGTCCCGTCCCACACCAAAAAAGCCCTCACCACCGGCTCCGGCGTCTCCACCGTTGCCACCGGTCCCGCCGCGGCCGCCGTCAGGACCGGCACCGCCGGCACCATCATTGACACCGCTGACACCGGTCGCCCCGGTAGCCCCGGCACCGCCGGCGCCACCGTCACCGCCGCGACCGCCGTTCCCACTGCCCCCGGACAGGATTGCTCCCCGTCCGCCAGTCCCGCCGGTCCCGCCATCACCGCCATCACCGGGGGCACCGCTGTTGACAGCAAGATCACCAGCGGCCCCGGTCCCGCCGGTCCCGCCGTCGCCGCCGTTCCCGCCGGCACCGATCAGCAGCGCGGCGTTACCGCCGGTCCCGCCGGTCCCGCCGACACCGCCAGTCCCGCCGACACCGCCGGCTCCGCCATCACCGCCACTACCGAATAGCGACAGCGCCCCGGCGTGGCCGCCGTTGCCGCCGTTGGCGCCGGTTCCGGCTTCCCCGCCGTCCCCGCCGTTGCCGAACCACAGCCCGCCGTTGCCGCCGTGGCCGCCAAACGCGCCGGGGGTCACCGCGCTCCCGCCGGCCCCGCCGGCTCCGCCATCACCGCCACGACCGAATAGCGACAGCGCCCCGGCGTGGCCGCCGTTGCCGCCGTTGGCGCCGGTTGCGGCTTCCCCGCCGTCCCCGCCGTTGCCGAACCACAGCCCGCCGTTGCCGCCGTGGCCGCCAAACGCGCCGGGGGTCACCGCGTTCCCGCCGGCACCGCCGTTGCCGATCAGGCCGGCATTACCGCCGGCACCGCTGGGTCCGCCGTCCCCGCCGTTGCCGTACAACAACCCGCCGGCCCCACCGGCCTGCCCCGGCGCGGTCCCGTTGGCGCCGTTGCCGATCAGCGGGCGCCCCAACAACGCCTGAGTGGGCGCGTTGATCGCCGCGAGCACGTCGTGCTCAAGGTTTTGCAGCGGGGAAGCGTTGGCGGCCTCGGCACCGGCATAGGCGCCCCCAGCGTCATTCAAGGTCTGCACGAACTGCTGATAAAAGCCCGCCATCTCGGCGCTGAGCACCTGATAGTCGCGGGCGTGCCCAGACAACAGCGCCGCGATAGCCGCCGACACCTCATCACCACCGGCGGCCAACAGCGCCGTGGTCGGGGCCGCCGCAGCCACAGTGGCTGCGCTAAGCGCTGAGCCGATACCCTCAAGATCTGCTACCGCCGCCACCAGCTCCTGCGGGGCCGCCATCACATAGGCCATCGCCGTCCTCCTGCTAGAGCACATCAACACTGATCAGACGGCGCCCGATCAACCACCGCGGGCTCAACGTATAGCGATCCCCGAAGACACCAAGGCGCTTCCACCGGACACCGTGGCGTGGTCCCACTGAATGAGTCCAACCCAACTGAGAGTCCCATCGAAAACCTGGCGCGACCGCCTCAACGATCAGATCGCCGCATTGGAAGTCCTACGCGACCACCTCGACTCCTGCATCGGATGCGGCTGCCTCTCACTGAAACGCTGCGCCATCACCAACCCCGCCGACACCGCCGCCCACGCCGGCCCCGGCGCGGTCTATCTGCCCAAAACGCTGCGCTGAAAGCTCACGATTCCACAACGACGCGGATCGACCGTGGCGCCAATCCCACGATCCGATGTGCCAGAGAAGACGCTTGACTTCAAGCGCAGTTGAAGTTCTACGGTCGTCCGTATGAGCCACGACACGGAACCGACGGAAAACACAGCCCAACGCGTGGCGGCGGTCAGTGCGACCACACAAAGACCCGGTAGCGCGAGGACCACATTCGTCTCGCAGCGGTGATGAGCGCAGCTCTGGCAGTGACGACGTTCGGGTTGGCGGTCACCCCAGGAGTTTCATTCCAACTGGCGGTGCCTTGCTGCTGGCCGCTAGCTAGGTTGAGAACGGACACAAACCCCCGTGTCCTGTCTCGTTACAGATGACGGCGGTCCGGACCTCCCGGCATAGAGCATGCGTTCTGAGCAAGCAACTAATACCAATAATTGGTATACTTTTCGCATGGGTAGGAACACCTCGTTCAGCCTGGATGAGCACTTCAACGCGTTTATCGAGGACGAGGTCGCCTCAGGACGATATAGGTCGGCGAGCGACGTCGTACGCGCCGCACTGCGGCTGCTCGAAGAACGCGAAACACGTTTAGATGCCCTCCGGGAGGCACTGATAGCTGGTGAAAATAGCGGAGCCCCAACGCCGTTCGAGTTCGACGCTTTCGTGTCGCGGAAGCGCGCCAGAGCACCTCACGGGCGGTGAGCCAATATGTGCTGTCCCCCGCCGCCCAGGCCGATCTGGAGCAGATTTGGGACTTCACCAGTGAACGGTGGAATGACGATCAGGCCGAAGCGTACGTGCGCGTGATTCAGCGTGCCGTTGAGCTTGTGGCTGACAACCCGCTCATTGGGAGGTCTTGCGACGAGGTTCGTGCCGGCTACCGGCGGCATACTGCGGGATCACACACGCTTTATTACCGTGTTGGCGCCGGCGGGGATCTGGTCGAGGTGGTGCGCATCCTCCACAAGCACATGGATGTCGACCGGCATCTCGACTGACGTGCACCCGCCGCGGTCCGAGCAGTCGGACGTTCGCTCGGAACCGCCAACTTTACTGATACGCAACAGCGTTTCCGAATCTCAACGTTCCTGGCGCTGCCCTGGAAGTGACCGCCAGCCCAGCTAGGACCGGACAGTTGGCCACTGCTCCTCCCATCGTTTTCAGCCGCGTTGCAAGACTTTCCGCCCGCCGTCCCTGTGGTGCGGACCTGTGTCGGCTGTAATGACGGCTGCAGACCCGGGGCGTTCCGATCTCGGTGCCGACCCCGCGGTGCCGCATCCCGTGCCGCTGGATGTCCTCATCGGTTTGGGATTCAGCGCCGTTGACAAGTGGAAAAGACTGGTGTCTGAGGCTCACGCCGCTGATACGCGGTTTGGTGTTGAGCTATCCGGTGAAGGATTCGTGGTTGATGATCCGCGACATAGCGGAATGATCTGGGTTGGCCGTTAGGCCGCTGCCTGTCATCTCCCGGCAGTGGAGGAATATGCAGGAGTCGAATATGCAGGGTTACCAGTAGACTCCGCCGTTTTCATCTGATGAATCACGGACGTTCGGAGGCTTTCCAAGGGAATACGACGGAATCGAATATGGCTGGGTCACCAGTCAACTAGGCCGGATTACACGGTTGCCCAGTACTTGTCACCCCTCTAGCGAGCAAGGCCAAGAGCCTTGGCGGCGAAAGTCTCGGTTCGTACGTCAGGCGCCTTAGGGCTTTCCCTCGACGAAACCGCCTGACCGTCCCAGGCACCACAATCGGTCCCCATGCGACTGCTCCGCCGTCGATGCAGCAGGCTGGCCGCGTGGTCTGCTGCATACGCTAACTCCGAGACGCGCGAGTACGTCCCCCGCCTTCGGATCCAGGCTTGCACCACTGTCCACCACGACAGTCATGCGGCTGATCATGACGTGCGAACAGTTGATTGGGCGGGGCCACGTGCGCCGCGCGGTGGCGGTGATCCGAGACGGCGTGACAGTGATCGGTCCCGCTAGCCAATGCTGGCGGGTGCCGGTGTCCTCCGCGGTGACTGTGAGGGTTTGGCCCTGACCCATGTCACCGGTAAAGGCCGCGTTCAAGTGCGCGGAGGAGTCCCAGAGCGGACGCGATGTCGTGCTCTTGGCCGGACGCTTCGAGCGCGTTTCCGAGCAGGCGCGCCCAGGCCGCCCGCACCCGGGTGAGGTTCTCGGCGGCTTTCGGGGTGCCCGTCAGCAGCGCCTGGCGGTTGTCGGTCGGGTCGGCGGTCCGCTCGACCATGCCCTTGGCCTCGAGTCCGCGCAGCGCCCTGCTCAGGTTAGTGCGCTGCAGCCCGGTAGCCGCCGCGACGGCACTTGGGCTGACGCCGGCGTGGTGATCGATGTAGTGCATCACCGTCACCTCGGTCAGCGATAGCTCAACCAACGACGAGTCACCGGCGGCTTGGGTGCGCACCGCGCGGCCCAGGGTGAGCACGAGGTCTGCGAGGTCGGCCAGCCGCGCGTCATACCGATCGTGCTGCTGGTGTGACGGTTGCATGAATCTACCCTACATGATAATTATGGATTGATAATTATCAAACGATAAGTCCTCTTGTTCGGAGCGTTCCGTGACCACAGCCGTCGATCCGTCGCCGCACCGTGACGCAGCACCCCGCATCCCGCTAGGACTGCTGGCCACCCTCGCCCTGTTGTCCGCCGTCGCCCCATTCTCCACCGACCTTTACTTGCCCGCTTTCCCCCAGATGGCGGCCGACCTTTGCACCTCCCCGACCAACGTGCAGCTCACGCTGACCGCATGCCTGCTCGGGCTGGCCATCGGCCCGCTAGCCTTCGGTCCGCTGTCGGATCGCATCGGTCGGCTTCGACCCCTGCTGGCCGGCGCCGCGATCTGCGTGCTGGCCAGCCTGGCCGCCGCGCTGGCACCGAGCATCCAGGTGCTGATTGCGGCCCGCTTCGCGCAGGGATTCGCTGGGGCAGCCGGCATGGTGATCGGCCGGGCAATCATCGCCGACCTGGCTACCGGCCGTGCCGCCGCCCGCGCGTTCAGCCTGTTGATGCTCGTCGGTGGGCTTGCTCCCGTCGCCGCGCCCCTGGCCGGCGGCTTCATCGTCGAACCGCTGGGCTGGCGAGGAGCGCTGGCCGTCGTCCTGGGGCTATCGGTCGCGATGCTGGTGGCGGTGCTGGTCGTGGTGCGCGAATCGCACACTGCACAGCGCCGCGCACAACTGCATCAACAGAAGGCCGTCGCTGGATCACCGCTGCGCGACCTCACCGGCCGCGCCTTCGTCGGACAGCTGATCGCGTTCGGCTTCTCCTTCGCGATGATGATGGCCTATATCTCGGCGTCGCCTTTCATTTACCAGAACATGATGGGACTCTCGTCGGCCCAGTACGGCGCGGCGTTCGGCATCAACGCTCTGGGGCTTCTGCTGAGCAGCGGGCTCAGCGCGCGGCTCTCGGCGCGCCACGAACCGCGCCGGATTGCGGCCGTCGGGCTCGCAATCATCCTCGGCGCCAGCGGCACTGTGCTGGCGCTGACGGTCGCCCGCGTGCCTGCGGGCTGGCTTGCTGTGTCGCTGCTGGCCGCCGCCTGCGGCATGGGCCTGGTCTACGGCAACACGACGGCGCTGGCACAAGCCGCGGCTCCGCGCGCGTCAGGCGCGGCCTCGGCCGCTCTAGGGACCGCGCAGTTCCTACTCGCGGCGGCCGCCTCCCCCCTCGTCGGGCTGGGCGGCGCGCATACCGCCACGCCGCTGGGCATCGTGATGCTATGCGCAGCGAGCATCGCCTGCGCCGGCTTCGTAGCCGCCGGCCGGCCCTCCGCCTCGCGGCAACCCTCTGCGCCCCCGGCCCTTCCGCGAGCTGAGGGGAGATACGGTGAGCGCCGATGCGAAACTAGCGAATTGTGCTCCATGGGTGTCGTTGGTGGTCTGAATCCGGCAGGCGTACTGTCGTGACACCAGTCCGGTTGGGGGCGCTGGGAGACCCATCTCGGCCTCGTATTTCTTGGCCCCGCGGAGTGGCGCCAGCGGCCACCCGCGTTAGATCGGGCAGTGCCGTCGACCTAAATCCCGAGAAAGTGCAGCATTCGAATATGCAGTGTTACCCGTAATGAACGCCGTATTTCGGCGCTGCCCAACGGGTCTCGCCTATCGAGCAAGGCCAAGGAATGCCATCATCGCCCGGTCGACCTCTACTACTTGTTCCGCTGTCAGTCGGCCGACTCGGTCTTGGACGTTCGATCTTCTGACGGTGGTCAGCTTGTCGATCATGACATCACTATCGTGATCGAGCCCGGATAGCCGACCGTCTCCACCGGTGATCCGAATGCGCATTAGCGGTGCGTCCAACAGCGTGCTGGTGATCGGCGCAACCGTCACCGATTTCGTGACATCAAAGAGGTCATCCTGAACGATGACCGCCGGACGCGGTTTCATCGCGTAGACATCCCCCGCGACGGTCCAGATCTCCCCTCGGTTCACTCCTCGTCCCATGGCGTCGAGACGGCCTTAATGAAGTCCTGGTGATCGCTACTTTCGTCCGCTCGTGCGACCAACGAGGCCTGGCGATGCGCCTCGGCGGCAAAACTCTCAGTCCGCACGTCAGGCACCCAGACCTGTAGCGGGCGCAGGCCCCGCTCCCGCATCCGCCGTCGGTACTCGGCGACCCTCTCTCTTACTGCCATGCGGCTATGTTACATGTAACAGGGGATCTTAGCGGTCGGAGAGTCGGATTATCTGGGACCAGCAAACAGACACCCACCTACCGGTCGCGATCGACGGGTTCGCCCGGGCTGCCTGAAGCTGGTCATCGCACGAGCACCTGGGGCTATTCCGATGTTGGCACACGACTTGCGACCAGGGTGGAATACGACGAGATCGAATATGCAGGGTTACAGTCAAGTCCGTTCTTATTGGACGAATCACCACCTCCCGAGCATGAACCTGTCGGCCACCAACATTCATTGATGCCTGGCTGAGGCGGGGCAGTAAAGGGCAGCTCCATCTGCAGCTTTGCTGCCCCTAGAATACCTACGATTGACTTGTGCCCCAACAGGTTTATGATGTACCGACCGTCGGCTTCGCTATGGGCACAGCACAAGTCGCAAGGCTGCGTGGCAGGTCGTCGGATTGAACCACGGCGGCATATCGCGAGCCCGACTGCTCGTGGCCGAGACCGCGATGTCTTGGATATCGGTGTCTCGTCACAGGTCAAGACTGCAAGCGCCAGAGAGGCCTCCGCGTCGGGCCGGAAGGTAATTGTCGAGCCTTGTGGATTGGGGTGTTTCAGGCGAGCCGCTCACCGCAGTAGAGCGAACGTACAACCAACAACCCGCCACGCGGAGTGGGGCATGGGCGTGCGGTTGGCTGGCAGGTTGGTCAGAGGAACTTCCTGGCGGCGCGGTATGACTCATGGGCCTGGTCGTGAAGGCTGCGCGCGCGGTGTTCGTCGGACATGATTTCGACGCCCCACGGACCTTTGAAACCGCTGGCTCTTACCGCGGCCACGAATCCGGCAACGTCCATTTCACCCTCGCCGGTGAGCTTGCGATCGTGCACTGCTTCATGGAGTAGGTTATCGCCGACGGGCTCGGCGGGGCCATCATCGAGCTCCACTCCAATGACGTAGTGGCCAGGCAGCGCGGCGATCTCCTCGAAATTGTCCGGACCCCGAGCGATGTGCCACAAATCCAGCATTAGTCCCGCGTTAGGCGAGCCGGCACGGTCGACAATGGCGACAGCCTTCTCGATCGAGTTCACGATCGTAAAGGGCATGATCTCAATTCCCACCGCACAACCCGCCACGGCGAAGGCGTCGCACACCGAAGCCAGGACCTCGCCGTAGAGATCAACGTCAAGGGGCTCTTCCTCGAGGCTGCCCGCGATCTTCACGAAGCTTGGACGGAAAAAATGAGCCGCACGCACCAAGTACTTGCAGTCCTCGTCGAACTTCTGGCGTGGCGGGCCCGTGGGCAGCCAGAGCACTTCGATGTGGACGTGCTCCATGCCGGTGATGCGGAGGTGATCACGAACCTGGGTCCAGCCGACGGTCTTCTCTGCAACCTTTAAGTCATCTCCCAGCAGCCCAAAACCGGTGTAGCCGGCCTCTGCGGCCGCTGTGATTCGATCGATCAGGGAGAACTCGCTGAGGTCGTGGCCAATCATCGGGCCTGCTGAGCCGGCGGTCGTCCAACACGCTGCCGACAGTGCAACGTTCTGCGTCATTCGATCAACACCTTCACAGTCGAAGCGTCCTCATGGTGCCGAACAGCACGAGGGGTTTTCGGCACGTATCGCCCGCCCGATCCCCCACCGTCGTCATTCACTGGAGTCTGCAGATAACAGCGTAATTCGTAGTGCTAGGCACTCGGCTCGCAGTTCGCGATGGCATCGGCGAAAGCCATCCGGTTCTCGGCAATGTCGATATTCAGCTGCACAATGGGAAGGTCCGCCGACCATCGTGTGTTGACGGCTTGGGTGAAGGCAGCCGCTCTCTTTCGTGCCGCCGCACAGTCGTTGGGCTGGTCGCTGCGGTTGACATACCCGACGGCCACGATCGACCCCACGTCCCATTGAGCTTCGAGATGATTCATCGTGCAGTTCGTGGGGTCGGTGGAGCAGTGGTCGGCGTAGGCCGCCAACATCTGCGCCTGTTCGTCGGGGCCGAACTCACACCGAGGATCCTTCGGCTCGGCCGAGCACGGTGGGCGTTGCTCCCCCGCCGTATGTGCGGCGTTCTTGTTGCAGCCGTTGCGCAAGGCATCCTGCGCATACTGGCAGTGGACGTCAACACGCGCGGGATCCATCAGCAGATACACGTCGTTGGGCTTCCAGGTTGGATCGGTGATGGTGCCGAGCACGGCGCATTCTTGCGGAATCGGTTTCGCACAAACCCCGTACAACCGCACCGGAAGACCTGCACGCAGGAACGTGGCTGCCCCGGTGATCACCGCGCAACCGTCGTGCTTGCCGTCGGCCACGGCTCCGACGTCGCCGCAGTCAATCGGCTGATTGAACTCGAACCTGTTGGGCGCCTCGATGAAATCTGCTGGAGAAGCACCCGAAGACGGTCCACCGAGCGCTCCCACAACGTCCTTTATCGCGCAGAAGTCGACAATCGCCTGATCGGACCACGGGTCCGCCCTGTCCCCGACGCAGTTTTCCGGACTACGCAGAACCACACCGGGTCCTGAGTAGAGCACGTTCAGGTGAGCAGCCGCTCCGGCTGAGCTGTTGTTGTCCGCGGCGGCGACTGCAGCCAAAGCCGGCGAGGACATGCAGAGTGCCGTCAGGAAGGCCCAAACTCGGCGACCACCCCTGGGGCCGGGAGCGGGGCGAGCGGGGGCATCTTTCGTCGGTTTCACTGTAAACCAACGGAATTGAGCTAACATCTCATTGATCCGTTCCGCACATGTCCCACGTCCGGCATTCTCTCTTCCGGGGATTCTCAACCGTGCTGGCTGCCGCACACGGTGCCATGGTTTCGCGACGCCACACCGATCAGCAACAGTTGCCCGGGGCAGCCGCGCCCGTCGGTCCGTTGACCCGCCGTTGTAGGCGAGATTCTGCACCGGGGCGCCGATCGAGCGGCTGCGGCTTCAGAGGCCCATGTTGAGGGAAGCCCCCGCGTCGACGAAGAGCTGTTGCCCGGTGACATATCGGGATTCTTCGGAGGCTAGATAGACCACCGCGTGCGAGATGTCGGATGCTTCGATGTAAGGGATCGGCATCGCCTGCAACAGCGGAAATGTCACTTCCGCGTCCTCCCGCGACGGCTGCGCCAGGTCAGGCCGAAAGGTCTGGTACATCGCGGGATTCTGCAGCATGTCGGTGTCGACGTTGGTCGGGTGGATGGCATTTACCCTGATCCGCTCCGGCCCGAGAGTCAAGGCAAGCGAGCGGGTGTAGTCACGAAGCAATTTCTTGGCCAACCCGTATCCATCCCCACCGGGCCCCTGCAAACCCCCCTGGCCGTTGAAACCGGTCGCTTGCGGCACCAGCCCGGCGACGGACCCGGTAATGATGACGGACCCGCCGGCATTCAGGTGTGGCAACGCGGCATGCACAGTGTTCACGACACCCACGAAATCGACGTCGAAAGCGTCGGCGAAGCCTTGCACGGGAACGTCATTGCCCAGTGGGCAGATCGCGGCATTGGCGACGACAACGTGGAGACCGCCTAACTCAGAAACAGCAGCATCGAGCGTCTTCTTCAGCCCCACTCGATCCCGGACGTCGACCTGGTCGGCGATGACACGTCTGCCCGACTTCTCGACAAGCCGTGTTGTTTCCTCGAGATCCGCAGCAGTTGCCAATGGGTAGGAGTTCGTCGCGATGTCCTCACAGATGTCGACGATGACGAGATCGGCGCCCTCGTCGGCCAGATGCACAGCGTGGCTGCGTCCCTGCCCGCGCCCAGCTCCAGTGACGAACGCGACCTTTCCCGTCATCCGACCCATGTTCTGCTCCTTCCCCACTGAAAACGATTTGCCATAGCACCTGCGGAAAACTGTATCGTCCAGCAAAATGCCTGGTCGCAGTCGGTCAAGCGCTCCCCGACCACTGCGACCATGTCCACGGCATCCACCGGCGCCGTCCTCCCCTCGCCGCTTTGTTGCGGCTCTGCGCGCTCGGTAACATGATAATGATAATCATTGTCAATAAGGAGGTAGCCGGGATGAAGGTCAGAGCGTCGCTCAAGTCTCTGAAGAACCAACCTGGGTCACAGGTGGTAAAGCGTAAGGGCAGGGTCTACGTCATCAACAAACTCAACCCGCGTTTCAAAGGTCGCCAGGGCTGACTCAACGCTGCTTCACTCTGCCAGGCGGGCGATGGCGCGTTTGAGCTTGCGCAGAATTTCCATCGTGGTGTGTCCCTTGAGTAGTTGACGCTGCGCATAGTCCTTGGTCGGCTAGTGACGCGACAAGTGCACCCAGAGGTTTCCCATTCAATCTGATGCTTTGGGACCTGGACCGGCGGATGCGGACCAGGCGCCCGCTGGTGTAGTCGGCGTCTAGCACGCGGCAATGGGCCGCTAATAACCCTGGCCCACTGGACCCGAGACCGCCGAACTGATGGGAGTGATCATGGGGGCGCGAGGCACGGGTGTACACGCAGCAGACACCTGAGACCGGTGGATATGGTGGAGTTGCGCCGCCAACCGCGTCCCGCTGGCCAGATCATGCCGTAGATGCGCGACAGGGCGAGCCGCGCTGAAAGCCCGCCATCGCGGTCGCTGCGCAGGGCGACATTCAGATTGACGAACGCAACCGGACATAAGGCGGCTCCATCGGTGCCCGTGAAGACCCTGCATGAAACGCACAGGTGTCGTCATAGCTAGCGGGGGTTTCGACGCAGTGGTGGAGTTGTCCGAGGAACTTGTTGATCAGGTGTCGCTGGGCTCTGGACGGCCCTCACAAACTGTACGAAGTGTCTTCTTGGTCAGGATAGTTCGGCCCAGGGGATCCGAATAATACTGGCAAACAACCAGTTCGGGAACAACAACCAGATCAGACACGGCCGGCGGTCTCATAGAGGCTTGTACGCAAGGGGGGGCACCGCGGCGATCGAATCCTTTTAAGCAACAGTCGAAGTCGAGTCCGACGACGAAACCAACTATTGGCATGATCGGCCTGGTCGACTACGAAGACGGACTCGCCGAGACGGCACAAGCCGCCTGGGCCTGCATCCACCGCTCGCGGCTCGGTGGTCGTCCGCGTCCGGGAGCGTGTCCCGCAGAGCCCCATAGCGACTGGACCACCACGACGGGATCATCTCCTGTGCCTAGTTGCCGAGTGGCCATACCGCGCTACCATCTTTCGACCATGCGCTTTTCAGTCTGGCTGGACACCGGCCAACCGTGGTCAGGACTGCTCAACCAGGCTCAGCAAGCCGACGCGGGTTTCTGGCACTGCGTCTACGTAGCAGACCATTTCGTGGCCAGCGCCGACTACCTCGGCGGTGAGACCGGGATGCTGGAGGCCACCGCCACGGTGGCGGCGCTCGCGGGTGCCACCTCAAGGGTCCGGTTAGGGACCCTGGTGTTGGCAATGACGTATCGTCATCCTGCAGTTCTGGCCAACTGGGCTGCCACCGTCGACCACGCCAGCAACGGCCGCCTGACGCTGGGCCTTGGCACCGGAGCACAGGTCAACGAGCACGAACACTATGGGCTTGAGTTCGGCACACCTCGACAGCGGGTGGACCGCTTCTCCGAGGGCCTCGATGTCATCACCGCCCTGCTGGCCAGGTCACGGACGACTATGCACGGACGCCACTACCGGCTCGACGATGCACCGTGCGACCCCAAGCCTGTACAGTCGCCGCTCCCGCTGCTGATTGGGGGCTCCGGGCCGCGCATGCTGCGTCTAGTAGCCCGGCACGCCTCGCAATGGAACAACTGGTCGTCCCCAGGCAGTTTCCGGGCCATGACGGAGAAGCTGGACGCGGCGTGCGACCAGGTGGGCCGCGATCCGGAGACCGTCGCGCGATCCACCCAGGCGCTGACCATCGTCACCACGACCCCCGAACAGGAAGCGCGCGCCGTGGCGCGGGCCGATCGGGAGCCGTGGCGGCCGGTACTGCACGGAAGCCCAGACCGCATCGCCGACGCGGTCGCGGTCTGGCGCGACGAGGGTGTTGACGAGGTGATTTTCCCCGACCGCGCCATACCGAGCGATCAGCGCCGCGATGCCTTCGACGCACTAGCTGAAGCACTGGCTCCGCTGGTCTGAGCGACCTCACGGGAGTCGAGAACTAGACGTACTTCTTTTCCCCCGTTGTTGTAGAAATTGCGCACACGAAGGGCGAGCTGTCCCGCCTAGTCGCCCAATCGTTGACAATATGCAGGAGACGAATCATGCCGACCAAACGGTCTGACAACGGCTAGTGCGGGGGCAGCGCTGCGGTCGGATCCTGCTGGGCGACAGTCCGGTTCAATCACACCGCACAAGCCGCCTGAACCTGCGTCCACCAAACGGGGGGTCATGCCTATGGCGCCTTTCGAATGTCTTGATTCGGCGAAGTCTCGCTTTCGGCAGACGGGCCATCGACAATAGGCCAGGCGAGTCGACCGCACAACAAGCCGATTACCGCTCCGGTACCGAATCCGGCAAGAACATCGCTGGGGTAGTGCACACCGGTGACCACGCGCGAGACTCCCACCAGGCTGGCCAGCAGCCCCAGTAGAAAGCCTAGCGCCGGATTTTCCAATCCCACACCGGCGGCGAATGCGGCAGCATTGGCGGAATGTCCAGACGGTAGTGAATTGGAGGTGGGGTGAGGGACACGTCTGGTCATGGGGACCATATGGTTGGGCGGACGTGACCGCCGACGAATCCGCTTGGCGACCTGGTCGGTGAACAAGCTTGCGGCCCCGAGCGTCACGAGGCCGCGTATCGCCCCGCGTTGCGCATTCCGATTTCTCGAAGTGAGCAAGGCGGCAGCGATGGCGAACCACAGCTTGGAATGGTCAGCTGCTCGAGTCAGCGGCGGCATGACCGTGTCGAACAGCGGCGTGGTGGTCGCGGCGATTGCCTCGAACACTTCGCGATCAATAGCGCTCAGGCGCACCATAATCTGGTTAACGTCGTGCGCAGACCGCCATCGGCGCCGATTCATTCGCTAAGCTCCAAGCGGACTACATGAATTGCTAACGCCGGTTATGTGGACCGCCCGGATTCCGCTGCGTGTGCGCAGCGGGCAGCGTTCGCGAGCTCGCCGAACCACGAATCCATGCCAGCGCACATATGGTCCACAATTCCGGCCAGCGTCTGATCTGCAACGACCAGAATTGATACGGTGCCGTCGTATACAAAGGCTGCCACCGCCAAGGCTTTCTCACCGCCGGGGAGTGCCGAACTCAAGATGCGTTTTACTCGCCCACCCAAGCCATACAGGTTCGCTGGCGGACCATAAACCAAGGTTGCGGTGAGATTCCACCTCATCGGACCGATCGCGCCGGCGCCTCCCTTGCCGAGCATCGCACGGGCCGCAGGTTCATCGTGTTCTAGCGCACTACGCAGATTCTCCGTGACGATGCCGATAAGCTCGTAGGAATTAGTCTTCGCCAGTGGCGGGCGTATCACCAAATCTCCGGTTCGCGTGGCGGATTCGACGAGTACTCCTTCAGTGTCGCTCCGTAGGCGCTTGGGCACCCCCATCCTGAGTGGAGACTCCAGCGGCATCCCTTCTGCCGCCAGTGCCCGTTCTAGGCACTGGGCCACGGCCGACAGGAACACGGTGTTCACCGTCGCTCCGGGAACGTCTCGCGCGATTGTTCGGAGTTCGTCAAGCGGCCGCAATACCGCTCGGCAAACCCGCCCTCCACCCGGGCAGTCGTTGATTGCCGCCGGCCTGTAGGGATTCCGGACTTCACTCCACGCGAGCTTCGCTAGGCGTCGCAGGTCGTTCGACGATGAGTTCCGGCGCTCAGACGAGCTCACCACCTCGAACGCGTTGGTGCACTTACTCATGATGTTTCGACCTTGCCATCTCAGACCTCGCCGGATGAGCGTGAGCTGCGACGGCACGAAAGTCTTGGGCTCGGAGATTTCTAGCGGAGTTTCGAAGTCGAGGTCGAATAGTGCGGCGCTCAAGAGCACGAGACATGCGTTCCCGTCACCCAAAGCGTGATGGGCCTGAATAACGCAGCCCCACATGCCGTTATCGAGACCTTCGACGACGTAGACCTTCCACGGCGGTTGCGCCAGATCGAGGGGTTTCAGCGCCTCCATAGCTACGTTCAACAGCTCTGGTAGCTCACCACCGCAGACACGTGTCCCCTCTACGTGGTAATCCATATCAAACGTCTCTGTATCGAACCAAGCCGGCGGAGCCAAGCGGAACGGAGTGATGACTACGCGCTGCAGAAGGCGAGGAATTCTGGAAACGCGCTGCTGGACACGCTCTCGGACGCGGTCAACCGTCGAGCCGCCAGCATCACCGGGCGGCTCGAAGAGGCAGACAGCAAGAATCTGATTTCCAGTGGTCCCGCCATTCCGCACGAAATAAGTGTCTTTCGGGCTGAGATAGTCGAAAGTGTCGCTACTCGCAGGCAAACTATGCTCCTTTCTGACGATTCAGAAGCATCCGTTGCCCCGGTGGTCAGCTAAAAGTTTTAGGCGGCAATGGCCAGCGATACGGTAGGCCGACGACTGCCGCTCGGCAACTAGCCCGTGAGATGGTCCCGTCGTTGTGGTCCAGTCGTTGTGGGGGTCTCCGACGTTGCCGCGGCTCACGTCGAGGAGTTGGCACGGTTGCTCCGCAGTGCAGGAGTGGTGTGGACGGTGGAGCCTGATTGACGCTCGCTGATTCGAGTCGTCACACCAGCGAGGTTCAAATGCTTGTGTGGCGACACGATCGCCCTAACCCCGGCCCCGCAGGCGGCGTGGTGTCCCAGGTGGGGTCAATCTATCGGCCGTCTGAGGACTAGCCTCGGCCCAGAGTCGAGCTTCAGCGCCCAGCCGGCTCTAGGCGACGGTGCACGGATACCGCCCGTTGAGAACACAATTCGACGGTGGCGTGTAGGTACCGCTCAGTACGCCTCTGAAACCAGCTGTGGTTGAACCGAAGGGTGCAATGACACGGTTCCAGTTCGCGCCGGTGAGAACATAGTGGGTGCCAGATCGGGTAAGGGTGCTGCTCCACGCGTGCGAGATGGATTGTCCCACCGGCATGTCGAATTCGAGCTTCCAATCACTGAGCGGCACCGCGCTCGAGTTGGTGACGGTGAAGTGCGCGATGAAACCGGTCTGCCACGTCGATGAGACCGATAACGTCGCCCTAGCCGCCGCCGCATGAGCTACGGGCGTGATGGTAAGTCCGAGGATGGTAACCATCATGGCAACTATCGATGCCGGCACGGTGACGTGAAGCGCAGTGCGCCAACGCTCCACGCGATTTTTTAGTCCGGCCATGGTAGCCAACACTAAAGCCAAACAGAAGATTTCGCCGTCCCCTCGCGGCTAAGCTGCAGTAACTTTGCTCAACCGAGACCGTTGTGAAATTTGGCCTCGATCGAACACGGCCCAACGAGCGGTCTCGGCCACCACTGCTTGCGAATAGTCGGCAGTGCCGCCGCGTTGATCGACTACGGGAGGATGATCCCGGTGGCCTGACCCAAAGTGATCAGCTGGCCGCCGGGAGGCAGGTAGCCGCCGGTTGGCCCATAGACGCCGAAGATCGGGTTGGCCGGGCCTGCTCCGGCGTACATGTCATTGATCCAGCCCGAGGCTAGGGTGTACACGGCCTCGGTGGCGCCGGGTGGGGAGAACCCGGTCAACAGCTGCGCGGCAAAGCCGACGAGGCGATTGTCGCTCAGCATCGCGTCGACGTGCGAGCCCCCGACAATCTCAACCCCGACGAACTGCCCCGGATACAGACTGACCAGTTGATTGGTGGTGGCCCCGAACATGTTGAACTGCTGGGGCGGGGCGACGACCGCGTAGAGCGGGGTGCTGGCCGCCTGCAGGTTGGCTACCGCAGCCGCAAAAGCCGCGGAATTCCTTGCGACCCCGTCGAACATGACCACGCCCTGGAGGTGGTTGGTGCTCGCCCCGAGATTCGCTAGGTAATGTCCTCCGGCAATCGTGGCCAGGCCACCGCCGGCGGAGTGTCCAGCCAAGACAAAATCGGTGGGCAGCGTGCCCTGATAACCGGCATGGTGCGCGCTGACGTTGAGCGCCGTCTGGTCTCCCAAAAACAGCGAGCCCACGCCCTGCTGCATTTCCAAGCCGCGTATCCAGGCCCCGAATGGCAACGGAACCGACGGAACGGTGGGAACGACAACCACGCTATTGGTCTGCTGTGCCAGTTCGACAGCGAGCGGTTCGTAGAACCAACCTATCGACCCGAAGCCGTGTTGCAGATAGATGGTGCCGGTAGCGTTCACCGAACCGTCAGCCAGGGTCGGGAAGTACCACAGTGCGGGTGCGGGAATCTCGAAACCAACCGGAAGTCCGAAGAAAGAGGTTGGACCAATCGGAATGCGCAGGAATGACAGCCCAGCCCGGACACTGGTCACTTCGTTGGTGGGCGCGGCGGCCAGCGCCTCGGTGGCGCCGTAGTTCATCGCCCCGCCCAGGCCCGCTTCGTTGGTAGCTGTGCCGAGTAGCGTGCTCAGCTGAGTCGGGCCGGTGGCACCGCTACCGAACAACGGCCGCCTGATCAGTCGCTCGATGGGAGCCAAAACCCCGAGGCTCTCCACGTGTTGCAAGAGCGTCCGCAGTGGCGAGGCATTCGCAGCCTCGGCGGCCGCATAGGCGGCCCCGGCCGTGCTCAGCGCGCGGGCGAACTCGGTATGAAACAGCGTCGTCTGCGCGGTGAGCGTCTGAAACTCTTGGGCGTAGTTGCCCATAAGATTCGCGATGGCCGCCGATACCTCATCGCCTGCCGCCGCGACGATCGCCGTCGTCGAGGGCGCCGCCGCGGCGGCGGCCCGTTTGATCGCCTCCGCAATCCCGGTCAAGTCCCGCGCCGCCGCGGCGAGGGCGTCAGATGCTGCGATGACGTATGACGACATGGCCGTTCTCATCTCCGGGTAGGACGACAAGCCAAGTGTTGCGACGAAATGGTAGCCAGATTTGACCCGAGCTGGTTGGCGATTCGAAATTTGGAGCGCAGGCAAGTCGCTGCCTGCGTGTGCAACGGAATTTGGCCCGGAATTGGAGAAGGCTTGTGCACCAACGGAGCACGCAGTTATTAGCTGGTCGAATCATGTCGAAACAAGGGCTCGGTTTGTCGCCCGCACTGCGTGCGGATCATCTCGTAGTCGGGATCGTGGTCAGCAGGCCCGGAGCGGTGATGAGATACGACAGCGCGGTCCCTAGCCGGCCACTCCCTCTCAACCGGGCCTATGCAGCGGGAGCGATGCGTACCAAACTATCGACGTGCCTAGAGGTAGCAACCCTCTCAGTGCCCGCATAATCCCTGCCGCAACGGAGGAATCATGAAGAACGAGAATCCAAGCGAATCCGATGGGGCACAAGAGCTCTTTGGCCTGATCCTGTCGAAGGTGATCACCCAGTGCCTGGGGGTAGCCGCCCAACTCGGGATTGCGGACCGCCTCAAGGACGGTGAGCGCCCGGTGCCGGCACTGGCCGGCGAGCTCAACGTCGACGAGAGCTCCCTGTACCGGGTGTTGCGCACTTTGGCGAGTTGTGGAGTGTTCGCGGAGTCGAAGCCCGGGTGGTTCGGGTTGACTGCGCTGGCAGAGCCGTTGGCGGCGGCCTCGTCGAACTCGCTCCGGGACTTCGCGATCTTCTTTGGGCATCCGGTTCACAACGGTGCCTACGCGGACATCATGCACAGCGTGCGTACTGGACAGAGTGCCTTCAAACATGCCCACGGTGCTGAGCTCTTCGACTACTTCACGACCGACGCCGACTTCTTCCCTGTGGTCAACAACGCTATGACGGCGGCCTCTCGTCGCGAGGCTCGCGCGATCGTCGCGGCGTACCCGTTCTCCGGGTTTGGGACCCTCGCCGACCTGGGCGGTGGTCGCGGGCTGTTGCTCTCCGAAGTCCTCAAGAATGTTCCCCGTATCCGCGGTGTTCTCCTGGATCTTCCCGAAGTTGTCGCAGGTGCCGAGGCCACGTTCGAGGAAGCTGGTGTGCGAGATCGAGTCAGCGTGCACGGCGGCAGCTTCTTCGATGCGGTTCCGGTGCACGCCGATGGCTACATGATGAAATACATCATCCACGACTGGGACGACGAGAAGGCGACGACGATTCTGCGCAACTGCGCAGAGTCAATGCGGCCGGACGGCAAGGTGCTCGTGGTCGACTGCGTTCTTCCGGAGGGAAACGAGCCTCATATCGGCAAGTACCTCGACATCGAAATGCTGCTCGTCCCCGGTGGGCGCGAGCGGACGAGAGCGCAGTTCGAGAAGCTCTTTGCGGCTGCGGGACTCAGACTGACCGATGTGATTCCTACGTCGACACACCTCTCCATCGTCGAAGGCGTACGTGCCTGAAGCGGCGCTCGGGTGGTTAGGGGTTAGTCAGCCCATTGAGCCCGTCTTGGCCGAGTAGCAGCCCGCCGGTGCCGCCGGTGCCGGGGTTGCCGTTCGGGGCGCCGATGCCGCCGTTGCCGCCGTTGCCACCAGTGCCGATCAGCACGGCGCCGCCGCCGTTGCCGCCGTCCCCGCCGGCAGTTTCGCCCTCGCCGCCGGCGCCGCCAGCACCGCCGCTACCCCACAGCTGTCCGCCGGCGCCACCGGTGCCGCCGGCCCCACCGGACCCGTTAAACCCGGGGCTCGTTGACCCGCCGACTCCGCCGGCGCCGCCGAAGCCGAGCCAGCCTGCGGCCCCGCCGGCCCCGCCGGCGCCGGGGTTAGAACCGCCGGTGCCGCCGGGGCCGCCGGCTCCGCCGCCGCCGAACAGCAGTCCGGCGCTACCTCCGGCTCCACCGGCCCCCGTGACATTGCCGAACCCGCCGCCCCCGCCGGCCCCGCCGTTGCCGAATAGCGTTCCGGCGCTGCCGCCGGCTCCGCCGGCACCCGAGTTGTTGCCCACTCCGCCGGTCCCGCCGGTCCCGCCCGAGCCGCCGAGCAGCCCGCCGCTACCACCGGCTCCACCGTCGCCAGCAAAGGCACCGCTGCCGCCGCTACCGCCGTCACCGCCACCAGCGCCGACCAGCCCGCCGAGCAAACCGCCGGCACCACCGGCACCACCGTTCCCACCGATGCCACCACCCAGTAGCGTGCCCCCGAATCCGCCGTGTCCGCCCGCACCCAGCA
The DNA here is from genome assembly GCF_018278905.1 of Mycobacterium spongiae. Lineage (NCBI taxonomy): Bacteria > Bacillati > Actinomycetota > Actinomycetes > Mycobacteriales > Mycobacteriaceae > Mycobacterium > Mycobacterium spongiae. Next base: position 3,014,028 of record NZ_CP046600.1, on the reverse strand, counting down.
GCCCGCCAGCGCCCCCGGCCCCGCCGGCACCAGCAACTCCGCCTGGCGTGTCTGTCAGCCCGCCGGTGCCGCCCATCCCGCCGGTACCGAACAGCCAGCCACCGGCCCCACCGGCCCCGCCGGCTCCGCCGTCGGCAACTATTGAGCTCCCACCGGCCCCGCCGGTCCCACCGGTGCCCCACAACCCGGCCGCGCCGCCGGCTCCGGCGTTGGTACCGGTGCCCGCCGCGCCGGCGCCGCCGGCCCCGCCATCGCCGAACAGCCAGCCGCCGGGAGCGCCGTCTGCGCCGCTGCCGGCGGCTCCGGGTAAGCCATTGCCGATGAGCGGGCGCCCAGTAACGGCCTCGATCGGCGCGTTAATGGCACCCAGCGCTTGTTGTTGGAGGGTGTGCAGCAGTGAGGTGCTCGCCGGTGCATTGAAACCGTCCAGCCCCAGCAACAGTCCGCTGATCCCCCCAAGGCCCGTGGTCCCTGTCGTGGCGCCGACCCCGCCTACGCCGGCATTGCCGCCGTTGCCAATCCACACCGCGTTGCCGCCGGTACCGCCGGCGCCACCGGTTGATGCGAGGCCTTCGCCGCCAGCGCCGCCCGCACCGCCATTGCCCAGCAGCAGGCCGGCGGTGCCGCCAGTCCCTCCGACGCCACCGTCCCCGCCGCCATCGGCGAATCCACCACGTCCCCCGACGCCGCCGTTGGAGAACGCTAGCCCGCCATTACCGCCGTCTCCGCCGGTCCCGCCAGTCCCGCCGGCCGCGCCTCTGCCCCCTTCGCCGCCAACCCCGCCATCGGCAAACAGAAGCCCGGCGTTACCCCCGGCGCCGCCGTCACCTGCAGTCGTGCCGTTGCCGCCGCTACCGCCGGCCCCGCCGGCACCGAACAGCCCGCTGGCGTTACCGCCAGCACCACCGGCTCCCCCGTCGACAGCGCCGGTTCCGCCGTCGCCGCCGGCCCCACCCCGGCCGCCGAATAGCCCGGCATTACCCCCAGCGCCACCGGCACCACCGTTGCCGTTGTCGATTCCCACGCCACCTGTTCCGCCGTCGCCACCGCCAGCACCGACCAGCCCGGACATCAGCCCCCCAGCTCCACCGCTCCCACCAGCGCCACCGGTACCGCCCATGATTGAAGCTCCCCCGCCTCCGCCGAATCCGCCGCCACCGAACCAACCCCCGGCCCCACCGAGGCCACCAGCCCCACCATCACCATTGCCCGAGTTTCCGCCGGCACCACCTGCCCCGGCGTCACCCCACAACCAGCCCCCGGCCCCGCCGGCCCCGCCGGCCCCAGCGTTGCCGGCAGCCACGTTGCCCCCCGCTCCGCCAGCACCACCGGTCCCGAACAACCCCGCCGCCCCGCCGTTGCCACCATTGAGTCCGGCCGCCCCCGACCCGCCGGCCCCGCCATTGCCAAGCAGCCAGCCACCATCACCGCCATTGGCCCCGCTGCCGGGTGCCGCGTTTGCACCGTTTCCGATCAAGGGACGCCCGGTCAACGCCACGCTTTGCGCATTCACCGCACTCAGGAGCTGTTGCAACGGTCCCGTGTTGGTCGCTTCCGCACTCGCGTACGCTCCGCCGGCGGCGCTCAGTGCCCGCACAAACTGGTCATGAAACAACCCCACCTGCCCACCGAGTTGCTGATAGGCCTGACCATGCGCGGAAAACAATGCCGCGATCGCCGCTGACACCTCATCTTGGGCCGCCGCCAGGATTTCGGTCGTTGATGCGGCCGCTGCCGCATTCGCCGTACCTACGGACGAGCCCAGACTCGCCAACTCGTTAGCCGCTGCCGCCAAGGCCTCCGGCGCCACACCCAACATTGTCATTTCGCACCTCCACTAGGCCCCCGGCTTTCCGATCGATCCCCTCTGGTGATGGCGGCGTGATCCATCGAGCCAACACCAGTAAATCTTTAGGCAAAATGTTCGTTAACAGTTGGGCGAGTTGGCGTAATTGGTTGGCGTGGAAGTGATTTCGGTTCCCATGTCCACGCCGTTGCATCCCGGTCCGGCATCGCTGCGGCCGCCTGATTGCCGCGATGCCGATCATCTGTGGAGTTTCTCTAGCCATACCAATTCCCTGAGTGGTCCGCTAGTGTTATTGCGGCACAGGCACTTTCGTGTCTCACCGCATTTAAACCGCCGCGTTGTCCGACTGATTCAGCTATTGTACACGCGTCCAATATACCGTATGCTTCCCCGTTACATCGCCATTACGGCGTGCCGCGGTCGTCCTGCGGCTGGTGTCTCTGAATAATTCTGTCGCCGGGAGGTCGGCTATGTCGTACGTGATTACACAACCGCAGATGGTGGTGGCAGCGGCCGGTGATTTGGCCAACATCGGTGCTCTCATTAGGTCGGCGAACGCCGCAGCTGCGCTTCCGACCAGTGGGGTGATGGCGGCGGCCGCCGACGAGGTGTCGGTAGCGCTCGCCGGACTGTTTTCCGGGTACGCCCAGGAGTATCAGGCGCTCAGCGCCCAAGTGACGCAGTTTCACGACCAATTCGTGCAGACGTTGACCGGCAATGCAGGCGCTTATAGTGCCGCAGAAGCCACCAACGCCGGATCGGACATGCTGGCCGCGGTCAATGCACCCGCCCAAGCGTTGTTCGGGCGTCCGCTGATCGGCAACGGCGCCAACGGACTGGCCGGCACCGGCCAAAACGGCGGCGATGGCGGGCTGATATTCGGTAACGGCGGCAACGGCGGATCCGGCGGGTTCGGCCAGAACGGCGGGAACGGCGGGGCCGGCGGGCTCTTCGGTAACGGCGGCAACGGCGGTGACGGCGGGGCCGGCGGCCACGGCGGCGCCGGCGGTACCGCCGGCTGGTTGTTCGGCTTCGGCGGCAACGGCGGCGCCGGCGGCGTCGGCGTAGCCGGCATCAACGGCGGTCTCGCCGGCGACGGCGGCCACGGCGGCAACGCGGGATGGTTCGGCGACGGCGGCAACGGCGGGGCCGGCGGTACCGGGGCGGCTGGTACGGACGCCGTTAACCCGACCCCGGCCACCCCGGTGCCCCCGGCGGACCGCGGCGGCAACGGTTCCGATGGCGGCGCCAACGGCAGCTCTGGCGGTGGGGGCGACAACGGCTCGGCCGCCGGGCAGGCCGGCGGCACGGGCGGCGACGGCGGCCGCGGTTCCGCCGCCGGCATCGCCCAAGACGGCAACGGCGGCGATGGCGGCGGCGGTGGCAATGGGGGAACGGGCGCGCCCGGCGGTAACGGCGGCGATGGCGGCTCCGCCATCTCCCAGTCCGGCGAAGCCAACGGCGGCAGGGGCGGTACTGGCGGCAACGGCGGTGCTGGCGCGCCCGGCGGCGCGGGCGGCAACGGTGGCGACGCACAGGGTCCGACCGGCGCAGCCGGTGACGGCAACAGGGGCGGCCGCGGAGGTGTTGGCGCGGCCGGCGGTCCCGGCGGTCACGGTGGTGACGGCGCCCTCCTCGGCACCGTTGACGGCGGCGACGGCGGCCGCGGCGGCGACGGCGGTGCCGGCGTCAGCGCCACCGGCACGGCCGGCACCGGCGGTCGCGGTGGTGACGGGGGTCACGGTGGGCTGTGGATCGGCAACGGCGGTGACGGCGGTGCCGGCGGGGTCGGCGGCACCGGCGGTGCGGGCGCGACCGGCGGCGCGGGCGGCACCGGCGGCAACGGCGGTACCGGCTCCAACGCCAACGCTGACGCCGGCGACGGCGGCGACGGCCGGGTTGGTGCCCGCGGTGGGGACGGCGCCGCAGCCGGGGCCGGCGGCGCCGGCGGCGATGGCGGCGGACGCGGCCGGATCGGCCAGTTCGGGGCCGGCGGCGCCGGCGGGGCCGGCGGTGAAGGCGGGGCCGGCGGCACCGGCGGAGCTGGCGGCAACGGCGGAAACGCCGGTGCCGGCGGAGGCGGATCGGTTGGCCAGGGCGCCGACGGCGGCGAGGGCGGCGACGGCGGCGCCGGCGGGGCCGGCGGGGCCGGCGGTAGCGGGGGCGTCAACGGCGCCGACGGCGCCACCGGTGCTACCGGCGCCAAGGGAGACACCGGCGCCGCCGGTGTGGATGGCAACTAGACGCGGTGACAGGAGTGATGCGCGAGCTGTGCCGATCGGGAGGCCGGTCAGCTCACGGACGGGAATGACGGATGAATTTCGCCGTGTTGGCGCCGGAAGTCAATTCTGCGCGGATGTTTCTCGGCGCGGGCTCCGGGCCGATGTTCGCGGCCGCGACAGCCTGGGACGGGTTGGCCACCGAGTTGGGTTTGGCGGCGGCAGCGTTTTCGTCGGTGACCGCCCGGCTCGTCGATGGGTTCTGGCAGGGCCGGGCAGCGGTGGCGATGGCGCGTGCGGCCGCGCCCTATCTGGGTTGGTTGGGTGCAACAGCAACCCAGGCTGAGCAAGCGGCGAGCCAGGCGCGGGTAGCGGCGGCCGCGTTCGAGGCGGCGCGGTCGGCGACGGTACCGCCGGCGGTGGTAGCGGCCAACCGCGCCCGGCTGGTGGCGTTGGTGACCACGAATCTGCTGGGCCTCAATGCTCCAGCGATCGCTGCTACGGAGGGCAGCTACGAGGAAATGTGGGCCCAGGATGTGGCCGCGATGGCGGGCTATCTCGCCGGAGCATCGGCGGTCGCCTCGGCCTTGACGCCGTTCACCCGGGGGCTGCCGGGCCTACCAGGCCCGGTACCCAGCGCGGCGGGTTCTCCCAGCGTGCAAGCGACGATCATCGGCACGCTGGGCGCAGCCGGCTTCAACCTGGGGTTCGGCAACGTTGGCAGCTTGAACGTGGGCAACGGAAACGTCGGCGGCAACAACGTCGGAAGCGGAAACACCGGATTCTTCAACGTCGGCTTGGGAAACTTGGGCAGCTACAACATTGGCCCCGGAAACCTCGGCAACGAGAACACCGGCTTCGCCAACGCGGGCAATTTCAACCTCGGATTTGCGAACGTCGGCAGTAACAATATCGGCTTCGCCAACACCGGCAGCAACAATATCGGCATCGGGCTGACCGGCGACGGCCAGGTCGGGTTCGGCAGCTTCAACTCCGGCAGCAACAACATCGGCTTGTTCAACTCGGGCAGCGGCAACGTCGGCTTCTTCAACTCGGGCACCGGCAACTTCGGCATCGGAAACTCCGGCACCGGTAACTTCGGCATCGGAAACACGGGTAGCACCAACACCGGCTTGTTCAACACCGGCGACCTCAACACCGGCAGCTTCAACCCGGGCAGTTACAACACCGGCAACTTCAACGCGGGCAGCTTCAACACCGGTAGCTTCAATACCGGCGACACCAACACCGGCTATCTCAACGCGGGTGATTACAACACCGGCGTGGCCAACACGGGCAATATCAACACCGGCGCTTTCATCTCCGGCAACATGAGCAACGGTTTGTTCTGGGTGGGCGACAGCCAGGGCCTCATCGGCGCCGATATCGCGATCAATATTCCCGCTATCCCTATAGACGCTCAATTGCTCAGCATGCCGATCAATGAAGTAATGGTCATGCCCGGAAGCGTGATGACCATTCCGGGCTTTGTTTACTTCGATCTCGTCGGTTTCATTGTGCTCGTTGGTCCTGTCATCATCCCAGCGGCCACGCTCACTCTTCCGACGGTGACCATCAACGTGGGTGGGCCAACTACCGCCATCGATATCACTGCCACCGGCATGGTGGGGGGCGTCAGGATCCCCATCATCGAAATTGCGCCTGCCCCGGGTTTCGGAAATTCGACCACCGGCCCGTCGTCGGGCTTCTTCAACAGCGGCCCGGGCAGCGCGTCGGGTTTCGGCAACTTCGGTGGCGGCAGTTCGGGATTCTGGAATATTGCCCCGGGTGGCGCGGGAATCTCGGGCTTGCTCAACGTCGGGGCGCTGGGATCGGGTGTGGCCAACGTGGGCAACACCATCTCCGGGTTCCTCAGTACGAGCACCGCCGACCTTGCCACGCCGGCGCTGACCTCCGGTGTCGCGAACGTCGGCACCAACATCACCGGCTTGTTGCGCGGCAGCGTGCCGACAACCCTGGACCTGGGCCTGGCCAACGTCGGAAGTAACAACGTCGGCTTCGGCAACGTCGGAATCTTCGATATCGGCTTGGGGAACCTGGGCAGCTACAACATCGGCTTCGGGAATCTGGGCAGCGACAATTGGGGCTTCGGGAATGCCGGCGACTACAACACTGGCTTTGCCAACACCGGCAGCAACAACATCGGCTTTGCCAACACCGGCGCCAACAACATCGGGTTCGGGCTCACCGGCAACGGTCAGGTCGGGTTCGACCTCGCCCTGAATACGGGCAGCAACAACATCGGCTTGTTCAACTCCGGCAGCGGCAACGTCGGTTTCTTCAACTCCGGCTCCGGAAACTTCGGCATCGCCAACTCCGGCGAGCGGAACTGGGGCTTCGGAAACTCCGGTGCCGGCAACTTCGGCATCGGGAATGCCGGCAGTACCAACACCGGATTGTTCAACCCCGGCGACCTCAACACCGGCGTCGGCAACATCGGCGTCGGCAACACCGGCAACTTCAACACCGGCAACGTCAACACCGGCAGCTTTAACTCGGGTGGCTACAACACCGGCTATCTCAACGCCGGCGACCACAACACCGGCATAGCCAACACCGGCAATATCAACACGGGCGCCTTCATCTCCGGCAACACCAGTAACGGCATCTTCTGGAGAGGCGACAACCAAGGCCTGATCGACGTGGCGATCGGGGTCACGATTCCCGAAATCCCCATCGCGCAGATCGACGTGAATATCCCGATCGACATACCAATCACCATCAGCTTCACCGACATCATTTACAGTGGGCTGGCTGTGCCGGACACCCAAGTCGAGGTGTTTATACCCCCCAACAACCTGTTGTTGACGGCCGAAAACATCAACATCCCGGCCATACGCGTTAATCTTCCCACGCCAGCAATCAGTGTGGGCGGACCAACCACCGCGATCACTATCGCCACCACCGCCGCCTTCGGCCCCATCAGCATCCCCATTATCGATATCCCGGGCACCCCAGGATTTTGGAACTCGACCAACGGCCCGTCATCAGGTTTCTTCAACGCCGGCCCTGGCAGCGCCTCGGGATTCGGCAACGTCGGCGGCGGCAGTTCGGGCTGGTGGAACATCGCGCCAGCAACCTCGGGCGTTTCGGGGTTACTCAACGTCGCTGCTTTGGGATCAGGCCTGGCCAACGTGGGCAACAGCGTCTCGGGCTTCCTCAACGCGAGTACGTCAGACTTCACCACACCGGCCTTCAACGCCGGTATCGGCAACGTCGGCACCAGCATCACCGCGGTGCTCACCGGCAGTGCGCGCAACTCACTGTTCAACCTGGGTTTGGCAAACCTCGGCAGCTTCAACATCGGCAACACAAACCTCGGCGACTACAACGTGGGCCACGCAAACCTCGGCAGCGTCAACTTCGGCATTGCAAACGTCGGCAGCAACAACATCGGCGGCACAAACACCGGAATCTTCAATATTGGCTTGTCAAACCTGGGCAGCTACAACATCGGATTCGGAAATCTCGGCAGCGACAACATCGGATTCGGAAACCTGGGCGACTACAACGTCGGATTCGGCAACTTGGGCGGCGACAACCTGGGCTTCAGCAACGCGGGTAGCATCAATATCGGCTTTGCCAACGCCGGCAACAGCAATCTTGGTTTCGCCAATACCGGGAGCGGCAATATTGGCATTGGCCTCACCGGCGACGGCCAGGTCGGGTTCGGCAGCTTCAACTCCGGCAGCAACAACATCGGCTTGTTCAACTCCGGCAGCGGCAACGTCGGCTTCTTCAACTCGGGCACCGGGAATTTCGGCATCGGAAACTCCGGCACGGGCAACTTCGGCATCGGAAACGCCGGCAACATCAATACGGGTTTGTTCAACCCCGGCGACCTCAACACGGGCAGCCTCAACCCGGGCAACACCAACACCGGCAGCCTGAACACCGGCAACACCAACACGGGCGGCTTGAACCCGGGCAGCTTCAACACGGGCTACTTCAACCCGGGTAACTACAACACCGGCTTGGCAAATACCGGTGACGTTGGCACCGGCGCTTTCATCTCCGGCAGCTATAGCAACGGCATCTTTTCGACCGGTGACTACCAGGGCCTGATCGGCCTGGATGCCGCGATCGACATACCCCTTCCGGTGAGCCTGAACGTGAATGTTCCCCTCGACATTCCAATCACCCTTACAACCGGCAGCATCGCCCTCGTGCCCTTCACGATTCCGGAAACCGACGATATCCTCTTGACGTTCGGCCTCCTGCGCGCTCACCTCGGCCCCATTTCCGTCCCGGCGATCACGATTCTCGGTCCCACGGCGACGGTCGCAATTGGGGGGGCGGATACCGCGATCGATATCACTGCCGGGGGTTCCATCAGGATCCCACTGATCGGCATCCCGGCGGCCCCGGGATTTGGGAACTTCACCGCCAACCCCTCTTCGGGCTTCTTCAACACGGGTATCGGCAGCACCTCCGGCTTCGGCAACTTCGGCGCCAACAGCTCCGGCTTGTTGAACGTCGCCCTGCAAAGCTCGGCAATCTCGGGCCTGGCAAACCTGGGCACCATCGTCTCGGGTGTCCTCAATGTGAGCACGGCAAACCTCGGCACGCCTGCCGTCATCTCGGGCGTCGGAAACATCGGCACCGACATCGCCGGTTGGCTGCGTGACAGTACGGCTGCCACCGCCGTCAACCTCGGCTTGGGCAACGTCGGCGATCTCAACGTGGGCATCGGAAACGTTGGCGCCAACAACTTCGGCGCCGCAAACAGCGGAATCTTCAATCTTGGTTATTCAAACCTCGGCAGCTACAACATCGGCTTCGGAAACTTCGGTAGCGACAACATCGGATTCTCAAACCTGGGCGACTACAACACCGGCTTTGCCAACTCCGGCGGCGACAACCTGGGCTTCGCCAACGCGGGCAACTTCAACATCGGCTTTGCCAACACCGGCGACAACAACATCGGCATCGGGCTCACCGGCAACGGCCAGGTCGGGTTCGGCAGCCTGAACTCCGGCAGCAACAACATCGGCTTGTTCAACTCGGGCAGCGGCAACGTCGGCTTCTTCAACTCCGGCACCGGCAACTTCGGCATCGCCAACTCCGGCAGCACCAACACGGGCCTGTTCAACGCCGGCGACCTCAACACCGGCAGCTTCAACCCGGGCAGCTTCAACACCGGCAGTTTCAATATCGGCAGTTTCAACACGGGCAGTTTGAACGCCGGCACCTTCAATACCGGCTACCTCAACGTGGGCGACTACAACACCGGCGTGGCCAACGCGGGCAATATCAACACCGGCGCCCTCATCTCCGGCAACTACAGCAACGGTTTCCTGTGGCAGGGTGACTACCAGGGCCTGTTTGGCCTGGATGTGGCGCTCACGGTTCCCGAAATCGACCTGAGCTTCGGCGTGGACATCCCGATACACATACCGATCAACCTGGCCGGCGGGGATATCAGTCTCGAGGGCTTTCGGATCACCACTCCGCCCGACACCGAGGTCAGGTTCACCCCCATCATCATTCCGGACATCAATATCACCCTGCCCACGGCGGCAATCACCGTGGGCGGACCGACGACGGCGATCAACATCACCGTTAACGCCGGGCTCGGCCCCATCAGGATCCCGCTCCTCGAGATCCCGGCGGCCCCGGGTTTCGGGAATTCGACGAGCGGTCCGTCGTCGGGCTTTTTCAACACCGGCCCCGGCAGCGCTTCGGGCTTCGGCAACTTCGGCGGCGGCAGCTCGGGCATGTGGAACCTCGCCGCTGGAACCTCCGGCGTTTCGGGCCTGCTCAACGTCGGCGCGCTCGGATCGGGCGTGGCCAACGTGGGCAACACCATCTCGGGCCTTTTCGGCACCAGCACCGCCGACCTCGCCACGCCAGCCTTGAACTCCGGTGTCGCCAACGTCGGCACCAATATCACCGGACTGCTCCGCGGCGCGATTACCTCAACCCTGAACGTAGGTCTGGCGAACCTGGGCAGCAACAACATCGGCGGCGCAAACATCGGGTCCTTCGATATCGGCCTGGGGAACCTGGGTGGCTACAACATCGGGTTCGGGAATCTGGGCAGCGACAACTGGGGCTTCGGGAATGCGGGCGACTACAACATCGGCTTTGCCAACACAGGTAGCAACAACATCGGGTTTGGCAACACCGGCGACAACAACATCGGGTTCGGGCTCACCGGCAACGGTCAGGTCGGATTCGACCTCGCCCTGAATACGGGTATCGACAACCTCGGTTTGTTCAATTCGGGCAGCGGCAACATCGGGTTCTTCAACTCGGGCATCGGCAACGTCGGCATCGGCAACTCGGGCACCGGCAACTGGGGCTTCGCAAACTCCGGTTTCGGCAACTTCGGCATCGGGAACGCCGGCAGCGCCAACACGGGCTTGTTCAACCCCGGCGACCTCAACACCGGCGTCGGCAATATCGGTGTCGGCAACACCGGAAGTTTCAACACCGGCGACTTCAACACCGGCGGCCTCAACTCGGGCAGCTACAACACCGGCTATTTCAACGCCGGCCACTACAACACCGGCCTGGCCAACACCGGCAGTATCAACACTGGCGCGTTCATCTCCGGCAACACGAGTAGCGGCTTCTTCTGGCGGGGCGACAACCAAGGCCTGATCGGCGTCGACATCGGGATCACCATTCCGGAGGTTCCCGCGCGGTTGGACGTCACTATCCCCATCGACATACCGATCACCGGCAGCGTCACCGACCTCGTGGTAGACGAATTCACCATTCCTGCAATCGATTTCACGCTGGACGCGTTCGGCTTCTTTGTCCATACCGATCCACCTGTCGGTCCCATCATTGTTCCGTCCTTCGTGCTGAGCGTTCCCACGCTCGACATCACTATCGGCGGGCCAACGACGGCCATCGATGTCAGCGCCCAGGCCGGACTCGGCCCGATCAGGATCCCGTTCATCGACATTCCGGGGGTGCCGGGTTTCGGAAATTCGACCAGCGGCCCGTCGTCGGGATTCTTCAACACCGGTCCAGGTAGCGCCTCGGGTTTCGGCAACTTCGGCGGCGGCGCTTCGGGCTTGTGGAATATCGCTTCCGGAGCGGCAGGAATTTCGGGCTTCCTCAACGTCGGAGCGCTGGGATCGGGCCTGGCCAATGTGGGCAACACCATCTCAGGTTTCTACGGCACCAGCACAGCCGACCTCGCCACACCAGCGTTGAGCTCCGGTATTGCCAACATCGGCACCAACATCACCGGCTTGCTACGCGGCGCGGCCACCTCGACCCTGAACGTTGGCCTGGCGAACCTGGGCAGCAACAATCTTGGCGGCGGGAACGTCGGAATCTTCGATATCGGCTTGGGCAACCTGGGTAGCTACAACGTCGGGTTCGGGAATCTGGGCAGCGATAATTTGGGTTTCGGAAATGCGGGCGACTACAACATCGGCTTCGCCAACACCGGCAGCAACAACATCGGCTTTGCCAACACCGGTAACAACAACATCGGGTTCGGGCTCACCGGCAGCGGCCAGGTGGGGATCGACCTGGGCCTGAATTCGGGCAGCAATAACATCGGCTTGTTCAACTCCGGCAGCGGCAACATCGGCTTTTTCAACTCCGGCACCGGCAACTTCGGCATCGCCAACTCGGGCACCGGCAACTGGGGCTTTGGAAACTCGGGCAGCTTCAACACGGGCTTGTTCAACCCCGGCGACCTCAACACCGGCGTCGGCAACGCGGGCAGCTTCAACACCGGCAGCTTCAACCCGGGCAGCTTCAACACAGGCAACTTCAACACCGGCAGCTCCAATACCGGCAGCCTCAACACCGGCAGCTCCAACACCGGCTACCTCAACACCGGGGACTACAACACCGGGGTGGCCAACACCGGCGATATCAACACGGGAGCCTTCATCTCCGGCAACATGAGTAACGGGTTCTTCTGGAGGGGCGACAACCAGGGCCTCGTCGGCTTCTCGTACTCGGCGACGATTCCAACGATCCCCTATGAGTACGACCTGAGCATCCCGATAAACATACCCATCACCGGCATCGTGGCCCTCAGCACGCCGGATAGTTTCACCATTCCCGCATTCCAGGTGAAAATCAAATTCTTCCTGACACCTATTGTCGATGAAAACGTCGGCCCCATCACGATTGACATCAATCAAGTCACGCCCATCGACATACTTGTCGCGCAAAACATTGCGATGGCGGGCACGGGCGGATTCGGCCCGGTCACCATCGGATTCGATATCGGGGGAACCCCGGGATTCGGAAACTCGACCAGCGGCCCGTCGTCGGGATTCTTCAACACCGGCAGTGGCGCGGCGTCGGGTTTCGGAAACTTCGGTGCCGGCAGCTCTGGCTTCGGCAACGTCGGTGCCGGGATTTCGGGCTTCCTCAACGCCGGGGGCTCGGGGATCTCGGGACTTCTCAACGTCGGCGCGCTGCAGTCCGGTCTGGCGAACGTGGGCAACACCATCTCGGGCTTCTCCAACGCGAGCACGCTGGACCTTGCGACGCCGGCCTTCAACGCAGGCATCGGAAACATCGGCACCAACATCGCCGGCTTGTTCCTCGACACCGTGGGCAACGTGACCCTCAACTTCGGGTTGGCGAACCAGGGCAGCCTCAACTTCGGCAGCGCAAACCTCGGCGGCTTCAACCTGGGTGGCGCGAACATCGGCGACTTCAACCTCGGCCTCGGAAACATCGGCAGCCTCAACATCGGCGGCGTGAACGTCGGCGGCAACAACATCGGCGTCGCCAACAACGGAATCTTCAACATCGGCTTCGCGAACCTGGATAGCTACAACATCGGTTTCGCCAACGCAGGCAGCGACAACATCGGTTTTGCCAACGCGGGCAGCTACAACATCGGTTTCGCCAACACCGGCACCAACAACTTCGGCTTCGGCAACACTGGCGACAACAACATCGGCTTCGGGCTCACCGGCAACGGCCAGATCGGGTTCGGCTCGCTGAACTCCGGTAGCAATAACCTCGGCTTGTTCAACTCGGGCAGCGGCAACATCGGCTTCTTCAACTCCGGCAGCGGCAACATCGGCTTTTTCAACTCCGGTACCGGCAACTTCGGCATCGGGAACGCCGGCATCGCGAACACGGGCTTCTTCAACCCTGGCAATGTCAATACGGGCAGTCTCAACGTTGGCAACTTCAACACGGGCAGCCTCAACGCTGGCAGCACCAACACCGGCTATTTCAACGCGGGCAACTTCAACACCGGTGTGGCCAATACCGGCGACTTCGATACCGGAGCATTCATCTCCGGCAGCTTCACCAACGGCTTCTTCTCGAGCAGCGATGGCCAGGGCCTCATCGGCCTGCCGCTGTTGGGCATTCCGGTAGCCCCAGGCTTCTTCAATTTCACCGGCGGCCCCTCATCGGGCTTTTTCAACGTCGGCGACGGCGGCGCATCGGGTTTCTTCAACTCCGGTGCCAACCTCTCGGGCCTGCTCAACGTCGGCGCGCTGGTCTCGGGCGCGGCGAACGTGGGCAACACCATTTCGGGATGGTTGAACGCTGGTGCGCTGGGCCTCGCGACGCCGGCGTTCGTTTCAGGCTTCCTTCGGGAGTAGCGCGGCACCGGCTAGTGGGTCCGTGGGTTGCCGTGTCTCGGTGCCAGCGGCCTGGTTGCTCGCCACCGGCTCCGCGCGAGGCGGAGCAACTCGGCTAGCATTTGGGTGGGTTGTGTGAACGCCGACTCAGCGCTGGTTAAACCGCTGGTGTATGGGTCGACAACTGGGGCGGAGCAGCATTGTGGAAGTCAACTTGGTCAACGTCACGCGCAATAACCTGCGCACGCGTGATCGTCTCATCGATAGCGCGGCGCAGCACTTCGCTGAGTTTGGCCTCGATGGCGCATCTCTGCGACAAATCGCATTGGATTCAGAAATCACTCCAGCAGCGGTCTATAATCACTTTCCTGGCGGCAAGATGGAACTTTATGCCGCAGTGATGACTATAGTGGCGGATGCACTTGGCGACCTGGCTATCGGAAAGATAGACGACCCTGACCGTCCGGTTGAAGTGATCCTACAAAGCGCCGAGCAGCTTTGGCGGTTCTTTGAGCGACACCCCGACATCGCTAAATTGCTTGCTCGCGAGGCCATCGCTCACGAAGAAAATGCCAGAGACTACTTTGAGTCCTGTCTTGAATCAGCGAAGGCTATCGAGGTATTTTTGATCACCGCCATTGAGGCAAAAAAGGTCCGCCCCGTGGAACCCAAATTTTTCCTGATGTGGACGGCCAGTGTCCTGATCAATTTTCACGGCAAGCCGATGTTGCGAAATTTCCTCTACCGCGACCTACCCAACGATGTTGCGCTCAAACATCTCTTGGAGCAAGTCGATCGGGAATTGCGTTTGCCGTAGCGTGCAGGGTGGTCAGCGGGCGCTGGTCGCAGCGTTCGTGGCAGCGCACACGAACGCTCGGCAGGAAGCCGGATCTTTTCGTCCATTCGTGTTCTTCAACCGGCTGTTCGCGTCGACTCCATGGGGCTGCACGGCGCTGATGGCTGATGCGACATTGGTGGCGTCGAGGCCGCCAGCAAGAATTACCCCGCGCCCTTCCTTTCGGAGGGCTTCAGCGATGCGCCGGCTGATCGCCCAATCATGGGTTAGTCCGGTTCCACCGAGCCGCGATGGGGTACGCGTGTCCAAGAGCACCGCATGACAGCACCGGTGGGCCTCGTGCGCCGCGGCGATCGCACTCTCGCCAGTGACGTGGATCGTTCGGATGATTCGCAGTGAGCGTCGCCGAACCCAGATATCGCGCAATGTCTGGGGATCCACCTCGCCGTGCACCTGGACGGTATCGACACCGATAGCCTCCGCCAGGTCAAGAATCGCAGTGCCGTCGACGAGATGGGTGACCAGCACGATGGTGATGAATGCAGGCACCGAGGCGGCGAGTACGCGGGCCTGATCGACGGGGATTTCGTCGTCGCTGTGGTGGGTCGTACCCACAATCAGCCCGACAGCATCGGCGCCTGCGTCGACGGCCGCAACGAGATCCTCAGCGGTGCCGATTCCGCAGATTTTCGTTCGAACCCTGCCCACCAGAACATCCTGTCACCTGCATCGGACGACGTTGTCGTACATCTTGTGACGCCTTGGCTATCCCGGTGCGTTGCCGTGTCACTAGCCTCGGGGCCATGAAGGCCATGGCTCAGCGAACCTGGAATCCCGCAGACCCACTCGAACTCCTCGAGCTACCCACGCCGGAACCGAAGAAGGGCGAGGTCCGGGTGAAGGTTCAGGCGATCGGGGTCAACCCGGTCGATTGGAAAATGCGCAGCTCCGGGCCGCTGCGGCTGGCGGCACGGCTGGTTGGGCCAAAGCCGCCGGTTGTCGTGGGGGTGGACTTCGCCGGCGTGGTCGAGGCGGTGGGCGCCGAGGTGACACGCGCCGCCCCGGGTGACCGGGTAGTGGGTGGCACCAACTTCTCCCGCGGCCAGCGGGGTTCTTACGCCGACACCGTCCTGGTTCGCGAGGACCAGCTGTGCCGCGTCCCGGACACGGTGGACATCGCGGTGGCGGCAGCCTTGCCCGTCGGGGCCGTCACCGCCTGGATGGCAGTCGTAGATTTGGGCCGCATCCGCGACGCGCAGCCCGCCGACCGGCGAGTGCTGGTGCTGGGTGCCTCGGGTGGCGTGGGCCAGCTGGCAGTGCAGATCAGCAAGATGGAAGGCGCCTTCGTGGCCGGTGTTTGCTCGACGAAAAACGCGGAGATCGTCGCGGGGTTGGGGGCGGACGTGGTCATCGATTACAACCACGGCGATGCACTCGCCCAGGCCAAGGCGCACGCTCCTTTTCACGTCGTCATCGACTGCGTCGGCAGCTACTCAGGCGCCGGCTGTCGTGCTCTCCTGGCTTCCCGCGGTCGCCACATCATGGTGGCCGGGGATAAGCCCAGCGCCGCTGCGCAAGTGCTGGTGCCGCCATTCAAGTCCAAGGCCATTCTGGGTAGGCCCACCGGTGCGCGGCTCGAACCCCTGGTGGCCGCCGTGGCTGCCGGCGAGCTACACGTGTCCATCGCCCAGAAGCTACCGCTCACCAGCGCCGAGGAAGCCCACAGTCTCAGCCAGACCAGCCGCATGACGGGGAAACTGATTCTCGAGCCCTGACATCAGCTGTCGGCACTAGTAGCCGAGCCGGCGCCCCAGCGCCTTGGCAAGCTCGATGATCAGGAAAGCCACGATGGCAAGCGCCAGCGCGATCGACCAACCGCGCACCGTGATCGGCGCCGAATGGAACCACGTATGCATAAACGGCGCATAGATGAACACCAGCTGCAGCGCGATCAGCGCACCCGCCATTCGCCATATCCACGGGTTGCCGCGCAGCACGGCTGGGCGCAGACTCGACGAGCTCAGGAACCTGCAATTCAGCAGATAGGCGAGCTGGCCCAGGGCCAGCATGTTGACCGCGGCGGTTTGCGCCGTCGGCAACTGATAGCCGGCCGCCCGGGTGAGGAAGTACGCCGCCAGCGCGGCACCGGCCAACAGAATCGACACCACGGTGATCATCGCCAGATCCGCTGGCGCCACCAGGGAGCGGTCAGCCGGCCGTGGTGGTCGGGCCATGATGTGGTCCTCGGCCTTCTCGAACACCAAAGCCAACGACAAGGTCACCCCCGTGACCATGTTCACCCACAGGATCTGCACCGGGTCCAGCGGCAACGCGAAACCGAACAGCACCGCAACCAGAATCACCAGTGACTGAGCGCCATTCGTCGGCAACAGAAAAAGCACCGACTTGCGGATGTTGTCGTAGATCCGCCGGCCCTCTTCGACGGCCCTCTCGATGGTCGCGAAATTGTCGTCGGCGAGGACGATGCCGGCGGCTTCCTTCGTGGCTTCAGTGCCCTTGATTCCCATCGCGACACCGATGTCCGCGCGGGTCAACGCCGGTGCGTCATTGACCCCGTCGCCGGTCATCGCGACCACTTTGCCGTCGGCCTGCAGCGCGCTGACAATGCGCAGCTTGTCCTCGGGACTGGTGCGGGCGTAGATGTCGACGTCGCCGGCGACCTCGCGCAGCCGCGGTTGGCTCATCGCCTGCAGGTCGGACCCGGTCAGTACCGGCGGCGTAGGAGTTGCGGTGAGCCCCATTTCGCGAGCGATCGCACGAGCGGTACCGGCGTGGTCACCGGTGATCATCTTCACCCGGATACCTGCGGTATGACATTTTGCGATCGCGGCGACAGCCTCCGGGCGGGGTGGATCGACGATTCCCACGACACCCAGAAACTGCAGACCGCTGTCGACATCGCTGACGTCGACAGGCCCGTCCACCCCGGCCGCGTCCAGCCGCGCGGCCGCCAGCACCCGCAGCCCACGGTCGCTGAGTTCGTCGATGCGCGATTCCCAGAACGCTCGGTCCAGCGGTTCGGCGACTCCGTCGCGAAGCTGCGTGGCGGAGCGGTCCAGCAGGCGGTCCGGGGCGCCCTTGAGGTGGAGCAGCCGGTGCCCCTCGGCGTCCTCGTTGAGCGTGGCCATGAATTTGTTCTCCGACTCGAACGGCAACTCCGCGAGCCGTCGCGAGGCGGGCACGGCGTCGGCTTTCTCGGCCAGAGCTCGCAGTGCCCCCTCAGTCGGCTCGCCGACGATCCGCCACTGACCATCGGCTTCGGTGAGTCGCGCGTTGTTGCACAGGGCCAGCGTGGCAACGAGCGCCGTCACGTCCGGATGGTCCTCGATCGACACAGCATCGCCGTCGAGTTCGATTTCGCCTTCGGGGCGGTAGCCGATCCCGGTGACCGTGAACACCCGGGCCGATGTCGCTACCGTGCGCACGGTCATCTCGTTCTGGGTCAGTGTTCCGGTCTTGTCGGAGCAGATGACGTTGACCGATCCGAGGGCCTCGACCGCGGGGAGCTTGCGAGTAATCGCGTGTCGTCGTGCCATCTGCTGCACGCCCAGCGCCAGCGTCACCGTCACCACCGCCGGCAATCCTTCCGGGATGGCGGCCACAGCGAAACCGATTGCTGCCGAAATCAGTTCGTCCACCGTGAACCGGTGAATCAACCGTCCGATGACCAGCAGAACGGCAGCCACACCGAGGATCGCGACGGCGAGCTGCTGGCCAAACTCGGCGAGCTTGCGCGTGAGCGGGGTGTCGATGCCCTCGATCTCGGACATCATCGACTGGATGCGACCGATCTCGGTATCGGTCCCGGTCGCCGTCACGACGCCAATGCCGGTGCCGGCGGCCACGATGGTTCCCGAATAGACCATCGACGTTCGATCGCCGAGGCCAGCATCGGGGTGGACACGCAGGGTGCTCTTGGCGGCCGGTACCGATTCCCCAGTCAACGCCGATTCCTCGACGCGCAGGTTGCTCGCATCCAGCAGTCGCATATCGGCTGGGATGCGGTCGCCCGAGCTGATGCGGACCACGTCCCCAGGGACCAGCGTTTCCGCATCCACCGTGACCCAATGACCGTCGCGGCGCACCTGCGCTTCGAGCGACAGCATGTTGCGAATCGAGTCGAGCGCTTCCTCGGCCTTGCCCTCCTGCAGGTAGCCAACGACGCCGTTGACCACGGCCACCGCGACGATGACCGCGAAGTCCACCCACTCGTTGAGGATTGCCTTCAACACACCGGCGCCGACGAGGATGTAGATCAGCACGTTGTTGAAGTGCGACAGGAACCGCAAAATCGCCGGTTTGCGCGTCGGTTCGGATAGTCGGTTTGGCCCGACTTCGGCCAGGCGGGCGTCCGCGGTCACGGAACCCAGCCCGTCGGCGGAGGTTCTCAGGGCGGCCAAGATCTCGGATCGGCCGTGCGCATGGACCGCCTTCGACAGCGCCGCGCGATCGAAGCCGCCGTCGTGCTGCACTCCCCGATCATGCTGCGCAACTATGGCGTTCGCAAACTGGCGATCCGTGCCGGCGTGGCTCTAGTCGGACGCGCTGACGAGATCCGCCGCTAGGGAATCCAGGTGGTTCCACAACCAGATGGTGCCGGCGATGTTCGGAACGAGCATGATCCACGTACCGAAGGGCGCGAGCACGTAGCCCGCATAGGGTGCGGGCAGCGCAGCGGCCACCATCATCGTGACGATCATGGTGCCCAACGGCGACACGATCACGAACCAGCGCGGATAGATCGTCCTGCCGCTCATAATGCCGACCGCGAGCAGGAAAGCGCCGGCGCTCAAGGCCACAATGGCTGTCAGATCGCCCATGAAGAAATGCTCAATGATGTAGCGGTTCGCTAGCGCAAAGAATGTGGGGTCGCCACTCCCCACAACGGCCTTGGCTTGTTCCAAAACGCTCAGGAAAGCAAATCCGGCATGCTGGATACCGCCGATCATCACCACCGCGTAGACCAAGAGGAGAATGGGCAGCGTAGCCAGCCAGAATCCCGCGCGGCGCATACCGATCCACCAGTGAAAATAGGTGAGCGCGAACAGCGGATAGAGCCATCCCGCTGTTTGGGCGAGCATCACCATCCAATGCGGATGCCCGCCTGCGGTGAGGACCACAGTAATGACGGAACGTGAGAAGTACTCCGTTCCGCTCAGCGTCGGGGAATAGCCGTAGATCAGGTCGCATACCCCGTTCCACAGAATGAGAATCGATCCTCCGATCCCCAGCAGCTTCAGGCAGTGGTGAAGCCATTCAGGATCGAGTTTCAGTTCCATGGCGCGCTTTTCGTCCACGAATCGGACGCTGGGCGCCGATAGACACGCGATCGGGAGTCGTGGTCAGGTGTTGGGGGCATCTTGTCCTGGTCCTTTCGCCTTCTGGGGAGCCTTCTGGGCAGCAATTTCTGCCGGCCCGATTCGAGGATGTCCGGCGGCGCCCTGGGGAATATCGGCGGTGGCTTCCTCGCGCCGGCCGTCCGCGAAGATGATTTCCACTCGGGCGGGGAACGTCATCCTGAAGCTCTCGAGTGCCTCCGGATCCCAGGGTCGTGATGGACCACGGTCGATCGGAACCCGGCCGGTCGCGATCAGCTTCGCGACCTTGGCGACTCCAGCCACGTCGAGGGACACGCTTCGGTGCTCGCGCCTGACGCGGCGCAGGCCCCCCAGCCACGTTCTCGGGCCCGCTTCCCGAGCGAGCGCGGCGAGGTGCAGCAGTGGCGCGAACGCGCGTGCCGTACGCAGCGTGGCGTCCCAGTCGTGACGCAGCTCGACACGGTGCCGGAGCGATTCGAGTTCGCTGCGATGGGTGGCGAGCCAGGTCTGGTTCACCTCCGCCGCGGTGAGGCGTCCGGCGGTGAGCATGATCGCCACATTCCACGGAATCGAGAACGTGACGGTTACCGGCGACGGGTCGTCGTGGGCGTAGTTGGCGGAGAGTTCGTCCATGCCGCAAGTCAGTGCCCCGCCATGGACGATGACCCGTTTGATTGCCGTGGCGTCCAGCGGACCGATGTCGGCCAGGGCGTCCAGCGTCGTGTCGAGGTATGCGCAGCCGGGGTACGGCTTGATGCACAGTGTCTTTGTCGCCCACCCGGTGCCGAGCCCGCCGAGCATCGATCGCAGTGGCACGTAGGCGAACCCTTCCAGGAATCCCTGGGGATGGTCGAGCACATCGAGCGGGCCTGTGACTCCGGCGGCGGCGAGCCGTGCCGCGCGGACGCCGGCCTGGATCGGCTCGGCAGCTGTGAGCAGCTTCGTGTCGGGCGCCATGAATCCGGGCACTGTGGGGCGTGGCGCGTTCGTGAGTGATATGGCCAGTGCGTGGGCCGCCCGTGATGCGTCCAAGCCGAGCAGCCTGGCGGCCGCGGCTGCAGCGCCTACCGCATGGATGAACGACCAGAGCTGGCCGTTGAGCGGCCCGACCAGGCAGGCTCCGCCGAGGCGCGCGCCGATCTCGTTCGCAACGGTTTGCGCGGTGAGGCGCTCGTGATCGTTGGCGCCGGCCTCGTCCCCGATGTGCTGTGTGACGAGCACCGCCGAATGGCCGGTATGCCCGAAGCAGAGGTAGTCGTCGAAGTCGAGGGCCATGCTCGCACACGCGTCTCGATAGAGTGAGTCGTCGATCGCCGACGCGATCTTCCGATAGGCGGCATCGCCCGACGATGCCGCGATCCCCGCCCGGACCGATTGTCGCTGGGCATCGCACAGCTCCTGGACGTCATCGGGGATGTCGCCGAGGTCCAGGTCGGTGGCCCAGCCGGCAAGCCGTTCAATGAGCGTTGTCACCACGCCTTGCTATCACGGATGACCATCAGCGCCGAAGCCCGTGATCGCATCCGTGACGCGCGCATGGGCACGTGAGGCTTGCCCGCTGCCGGCGCCAGAAGCCGGCGGGTAGACACGGCTCAGTTGAGCCGGGATGTGATCGGCTTCAAGCACGGGACTGGCCACAACGACGGTCTTCAAGGCCGGATACCAAACACCCCTGCAAAATTCAAGAGCCTTGTACGGCCTGGACTAACCAACCGGGGTCAGTCCGACGGATCACGAGGATCGCAGGACTGACCACCTCCATACATTCCTAGGCTACGGCAGACGCGGCCGGGTCGGGACTGATCGCATGGGCCGCCGTCCAGGGGGAGGTCACCGATTCCAGTTATGGACAACATGAACTTTGCGGTGCTACCACCGGAGATCAATTCCGCGCGAATGTATGTCGGGGCTGGTCCGGGGCCCATGTTGACGGCGGCGCAAGTGTGGGACGGGCTAGCCATCGAGCTGGGATCGGCCGCGTCATCGTTTGGATCGGTGATCGCGGGACTGGCCGCTTCGCCGTGGCAGGGTCCGGCGGCGGAGGCGATGGCGGGTGCGGCGGCACCCTACGTTCGGTGGCTGACGTCGGCGGCGGCGCAGGCCGAGCAGGCGGCCACCCAAACCCGGTTGGTGGCTGCCGCGTTCGAAGCGGCGCGCGCCTCGACGGTGCATCCGGGGATCATCGCTGCCAACCGCAATCAACTTGTCTCGCTGGTGTTGTCGAACACTCTGGGGCAGAACGCCCCGACGATCGCAGCGACGGAGGCTGCCTATGAGCAGATGTGGGCGCAGGATGTGGCGGCGATGTTCGGCTACCGCGCTGGGGCTTCGGCGGCCGCTTCGGGGTTGACGCCGTTTAGCCAAGTGCTGCAGGGTCCGGCTGCCCTGGCGGGTCAGGCAGGCGGCCTTGCCCATGCGGTTGGCGCCGCGGCGGCGAGCCTTGCCGGCAGAGCCACAGCCGAAGTGAGTGCGGCCATCGCGGCCGCACCAGCGGTAGCCGTTGACGCCTTCCGCAATCTGGGCTGGGCAAACCTGGGTGGCGGCAACGTCGGTAGTGGCAACGTCGGGAATCTCAATGTCGGCCATGGGAATATCGGCAGCGGCAACATCGGCAGCGGCAATATCGGCAGCAGTAACTTCGGGTTCGGAAACACGGGCCCAGGGTTGACGGCGGCCTTGAACAACATCGGCTTCGGCAACACCGGCAGCGGCAACATCGGGTTCGGTAACACCGGCAGTGGCAACATCGGGTTCGGCAATACCGGCGACAACAACATCGGGATCGGACTCACCGGTGCCGGTCTGTCGGGGTTCGGCGGACTGAACTCCGGCACCGGGAACGTTGGCTTGTTCAACTCCGGCACCGACAACGTCGGGATCGGCAACTCGGGAACCGGCAACTGGGGCCTCTTCAACTCGGGCAACAGCTACAACACCGGCATCGGCAACTCCGGCGAAGCCAACACCGGCTTCTTCAACACCGGTATCGCCAACTCGGGCTTCGCCAACGCGGGCAACTTCAACACGGGCAGCTGGAACCCGGGCAGCGGCAACACCGGCGGCTTCAACCTGGGGGACTTCAACAGCGGCTATTTCAATAGCGGCAACTACAACACCGGGTTGGCAAACTACGGCAATGTCAACACCGGCGCTTTCATCGGCGGCAACTTCAGCAACGGCTTTTTGTGGAGGGGCGATTTCCAGGGCCTGTTCTTCAGCGACAGCCCCGGCTTCTTCAACTCGACTACCGCCCCGTCCTCGGGCTTCTTCAACAGCGGCGACGGCAGTGAATCGGGCTTCTTCAACTCCGGTACCAACAATTCCGGCTTCTTCAACACGTCCAAAGGGCTCATCGGCAACTCGGGCACCGGCAACAGCGGCGTGCTGCAATCCGGTCTGGCCAACTCCGGCAACACCGTTTCGGGCGTGTTCAATACGAGCTTCCTGGCCGTTACAGCGCCGGCGCTGATGTCGGGTGGTTTCAACAACGGCAGCAATATCGCCGGCTTCTTTGGCGGCCCTCCAAGTACCAGTAACTTCGGCTTGGCCAACGTGGGTATCAACAACGTGGGCAGCGGAAACGATGGCGACGGGAACGTCGGCCTCGGCAACTTCGGCATGCAAAACTTCGGCCTTGGTAACTCCGGCCTCGGTAACTTTGGCAGTGGGAACTTCGGCGACGTCAACTACGGCTGGGGCAACTTCGGCGTCCAGAATCTCGGGCTCGGCAACCTCGGAACGTACAACTTCGGTACCGGAAACCTGGGCGACTTCAACTTCGGTTCCGGGAATCTGGGTATCTACAACAACGGTTCCGGAAACGCCGGCGACTACAACGTCGGCTTCGGTAACGCCGGCGATTACAACCAGGGATTTGCGAATACCGGTCTCAACAATATCGGTTTTGGGAATACCGGCAACGGCAATTTCGGCATCGGCCTGACTGGCGATGGCCAAGTCGGTTTCGGCGCCCTGAACTCCGGCATCGGCAACAGCGGCCTCTTCAATTCGGGCACTGAAAACCTTGGTTTGTTCAACTCGGGCACCGGAAACGTCGGCTTGTTCAACTCAGGCACAGGCAACGTCGGCATCGGCAATGCGGGCACCGGAAACTGGGGTTTCGAGAACCCGGGCACGGCGAACACAGGCGTCCACAACGTGGGCACGTACAACACCGGCTTCGGTAATGCCGGAACATTCAACACGGGCTTCTATAACGTCGGCAGCCACAACAGCGGCGCCTTCAATGTGGGCAGTACCAACACCGGCAGCCACAACGTGGGCAACGTCAACTCCGGCGACTTCAACACCGGTGACACCAACACCGGCTACTTCAACCCTGGAAACATCAACACCGGCGCCTTCAACATCGGTGACAACAACAATGGTTTCCTCGTCTCCGGCGATAACCAGGGCCAGATTTCGATCGACCTCTCTATCACGACTCCCTACATTCCCATCCACCAATCGATAGTCATCCCGGTCGACCAGATGATGCCCTTTGGCGGCCAGGTATTGCAGATCACCGAACCTGGTGGGAATTTCAGCGCATCCTCTATCCAACTACCGCTGGTGACACTCACCATCGGCGGGTCGGCGACTACCGTGCCCATCACTGTTCAAGGTGCCCTGGAGAGCCGCACGATCACCTTCCTCAAGATCGACGCGGCCCCCGGCTTCGGCAATACCACCACCAAGCCCTCGTCGGGGTTCTTACAGTCGGGCACCGGCGGCAGCTCAGGCTTGCAGAACGTCGGCGCCCTGAGCTCGGGCACGTGGAACAGCGGTCTCACGGGGGCGACTGGAAACTCCGGTTTCCAGAACTTCGGCTCGATGCTTACCGGCGTGTCGAACTTCGGCAACACTATCTCCGGCTTCTACAACACCGGCACAGCCGGACTCGGCACGGCGGCCAATGTCTCAGGCCTCTACAACATCGGCACCGACGTAGCGGGCGTATTCAACAGCCCGAGCGGAACGATCTTCAACGCTGGTCTGGCCAACCTCGGCCAACTGAACGTCGGCAGCGGCAACGTCGGCAGCTTCAACCTCGGCAGCGGAAACCTCGGCGACTTCAACGTCTTGTCCGGCAACCAGGGCAGCTACAACATCGGCCCCGGAAACGTCGGCGACTTCAACCAGGGCTTCGGCAACCTGGGCAGCTACAACCTCGGCTCGGGGAACCTGGGCAGCTACAACCAGGGCTTCGGCAACGACGGCGACTTCAACATCGGGTTCGCCAACACCGGCAACAACAACATCGGCATCGGACTGACCGGCAACAACCAAGTCGGCATCAATTTCGCTGGCGGGTTCAACTCGGGCAGCGGCAACATCGGCATGTTCAACTCCGGCACCAACAATGTCGGTTTCTTCAACTCCGGCGACGGCAACTGGGGCATCGGCAACTCCGGAACCCTCAACACCGGCATCGGCAACACCGGAACCACCAACACCGGCTTGTTCAATAGCGGCTCGTACAACACCGGCATGGCCAACACGGGCAGCTTCAATACCGGCAACTACAACAGCGGCACCACCAACACCGGCCACGCCAACCGCGGTGACTACAGCACCGGCTGGTACAACACCGGCAACTACAGCACCGGCTTCGCCAACCAGGGCGATATCGCCACCGGATTCTTCATCACCGGCGACATGAGCAACGGCGTCACCTGGCGCGGCGGCGAAGAAGGCCTCTGGGGCGGCGGCTACGCGATCACCGTTCCCGAAATTCCCGCGGCTCTGAGGGTGGATATTCCGATCAATATCCCTATCACCGTCAGCTTCACCAACACCGTCTTCACCGGCGTCACCATCACGGACCTCACCGCCGGTCCGGCCCACTTCGGCAAACTCGAAATCCCGCAAATCACGGCTGTCGGTCCGGCGATTTCGTTCAACATCGGTGACCCAGGCGGTACCACTGCGATCTCAATCCTGGCGGCCGCTCGCGTCGGCCCCGTCGACTGGACGCTCTTCGACGTCCCGGCGCAGACAGGCTTTTTCAATACCACCACCGGATCGTCGGGCTTCTTCAACGACGGCACCATCGTGTCGGGCATCTCCAATGTCGGCGCCAACATTTCGGGCTTCCAGAACGTCGCGAGCTCGGGAACCTCGGGCTTCAAGAACTTGGGCGACCTGCTATCGGGCGTGGCGAACCTCGGCGACACCGTCTCGGGCTTCTTCAACACGGGCACCGCAATACCGGCCAATCTCTCGGGCGCTTTCAACTACGGCGCCGACATGGCGGGAGTCTTCGCCGACAGCGTGACCGGGACAACGACCTTCAATGTGGGCTTGGCAAACATTGGCCAGTTCAACCTGGGCTTCGCGAACATCGGCGACCACAACATCGGCGTCGGAAATCTCGGCAACTCGAACTTTGGCGCCGGCAACATCGGCAGCTTCAATGTGTTCTCGGGGAACCAGGGTGCATTCAACGTGGGCCCGGGAAACTCCGGCGACTACAACACCGGTCTGGCAAACCTCGGCGCCTACAATTTCGGCGTCGGTAATGCCGGCGACTACAATTTCGGCTTCGGCAACTCCGGCAATTACAACCAGGGACTGGCGAACACCGGCAATTACAACATTGGCATCGGGCTCACCGGCGACGGTCAGGTCGGGATCGGCGCCCTGAATTCGGGCATCGGCAACACCGGCTTGTTCAACTCGGGAACCGACAACATCGGCTTGTTCAACTCGGGAACCGGGAATGTCGGCGTGTTCAACTCGGGAACCGGAAACTGGGGCATCGGCAACACCGGTGCCCTCAACACGGGCATTTTTAACTCCGGCGACATCAATACCGGTTTCTTCAATGCTGGCATCGGCAACACCGGCATCGCCAACCCGGGCGACTACAACTCTGGCAGCTTCAACCCGGGCAGCTTCAACACCGGCGACGTCAACCTGGGTGACTACAACACGGGCTACGTGAACACCGGCAATTACAACACCGGTTTCGCGAACTCCGGCGATGTCAACACCGGTGCCTTCATTGCTGGCAACTTCAGCAACGGCCTGCTGTGGCGGGGTGATTTCCAGGGCCTGTGGGGGTTCAGCGTGAGTGAATCCATCCCCGACACCGCCATTCCGGTCGACTTCGCTGTACCGATCTTTCTCGATATCCCCATCAACGGCACACTGGGCACCTTTGCCGTCCTCGCCTGGACGCTGCCATCAACCAACGTCACCTTGTTCGGCTTCATACCCGTCAGTGTCAGTTCCATTGTTTTTCCGCAGCTCTCGTTGAACCTTCCTGCGATAAGCCTCAACATCGGGAGCGGCCCGGGCCCGCTGACGGATATCGCCGGGACCGGCGGACTTCTCCCGATCCAGATCCCGATCGTCGACATACCGCCGGCCCCGGGGTTCGGGAACTCGACAACAACTCCGTCATCGGGGTTCTTCAACTCAGGTGCAGGTACCGTATCGGGCTTTGGAAACGCGGGCGGCAATATTTCGGGCTTCTTCAACTTTGCCTCCGGCAGCTTGGGAGTGTCGGGCTACCAGAACGTCGGCGACTTGCTATCGGGAGTTTCCAACCTCGGCGAGAACATCTCCGGCTTCCTCAATACGGGCCTGACCACTCCGGCCGATATCTCGGGCTTCGGCAACATCGGCGACAACATTGCCGGGTTGCTCAACAACAACCCGATCTTCAACCCGGGTATCGCGAACCTCGGCGTCGGAAACATCGGCGGTGGCAACCTCGGCGACTTCAACATCGGCTCCGGCAACGTTGGCAACTCCAACATCGGCAGCGGCAACATCGGCAGCTTCAACGTCTTCTCCGGAAACCAGGGCATCTACAACTTCGGCCCCAGCAACCTGGGCGACTACAACGTCGGTTTCGCAAACCTGGGCGACTTCAACCAGGGCTTTGGGAACGACGGCAGCAACAACATCGGGTTTGCCAATACCGGCACCAACAACATCGGCATTGGGCTGTCCGGCACCGGGCAGGTCGGGTTCGGCGCGTTGAACACCGGTACCGGCAACATGGGCCTGTTCAACTCGGGCACCGGCAACGTCGGCTTGTTCAACTCGGGCACCGGAAATATCGGCATCGGCAACTCCGGTACCGGCAACTGGGGCATCGCGAACTCGGGCATTGACAATGTGGGGTTGTGGAACCCGGGCACCGGCAACACGGGCTGGGCCAATGTGGGCAGTTACAACACGGGCGCTTACAACACCGGTATGGCCAATACCGGTATGGCCAACCCCGGTGTCGCCAACACCGGCAGTTTCAACACGGGCAGCACCAACACGGGTGACTTCAACGCCGGCGAGTACAACACGGGCTGGTTCAACACCGGTGACTACAACACCGGCCTGGGCAACTCCGGCACGGTCAACACCGGCGCGTTCAACGCGGGCAATTACAGCAACGGCATGTTCTGGCGGGGCGACTACCAGGGTTTGTGGGGCACGCACGTGGCCCTCAACATCCCGGACTTCCCGGTGGTGAACTTCGACATCGAAATCCCGGTCAATATCCCGATCAGCGCCGACCTGGGCACCCTCGTCCTCAACGGCTTCACTATCCCGCAAATCTCCTTCAGTTCCCTGCTTATTACCAACGCCAGAATCGGGCCGATCACGATTCCGGCGCTCACCGGCACGCTGCCGGTGATAGATGCCAACATCGGCGCCCGCGATGGTTCGACGACGATCCCGATCTCTATCCGCAGCGGTCTGGGACCCATCAATGTGGTGTTCCTCGACATCCCGGCGGCGCCCGGGTTCGGGAACACGACCAGCACCCCGTCGTCGGGTTTCTTCAATTCCGGGACGGGTACGGCGTCCGGGTTCGGCAATTTCGGTGGCAATTCAGGCTTTTGGAATTCCACGTTGTCGGCGGTCGGGAACTCGGGCATGCAGAACTTCGGTTCGCTGCAATCGGGGTTTGCCAACCTGGGCAACACGGTGTCGGGGTTCTACAACACCAGCACGGCGGGACTGGCGACGGCGGGCAACCTGTCGGGTCTGTTCAACATCGGCACCGACCTGGCCGGGCTGTTCCACGGCGAGACCGGGACCATCTTCAACATCGGTCTTGCCGATGTCGGCCAGTTGAACATCGGCGGTGCGAACATCGGCGACGTCAACATCGGCAGCGCCAACATCGGTAGCGGCAACGTCGGCTTCGGCAACATCGGTAACAGCAACGTCGGCAGCGGCAACGTCGGCGACTTCAACTTCGGCTTCGGTAACGCGGGTCCGGGGCTGACGGCGGCCATCAACAACATCGGGATCGGCAACGTCGGCGACTACAACGTTGGCTTCGGCAATACCGGCGATTACAACATCGGCTTCGGTAACACCGGCAGCAACAACATCGGGATCGCGATCACCGGCGACAACCAGATCGGTATCGGCCCGTTGAACTTCGGTATCGGTAACACGGGCCTGTTCAACTTGGGCGACAACAACATTGGCCTGTCGAATGCCGGCAACTTCAACCAGGGCTTCGCCAACACCGGCAACAACAACATCGGATTGTTCAACACCGGCGACAACAATGTCGGTATCGGGCTCACCGGCGACGGCCAGTCCGGGTTCGGGTCACTGAGCTCGGGGGCGGGCAACATCGGTTTGTTCAACTCCGGCACCGGCAACACCGGCTTCTTCAACTCCGGCACCGGCAACACCGGCATTTTCAACTCCGGCACCGGCAACATCGGTATCGGCAACATGGCCACCGGCGGGCTCGGTATCGCGTTGTCCGGCGACAACCAGATCGGCATCGGCGGCACCAACTCGGGCAGTTTCAATATCGGCTTGTTCAACTCGGGCACCGGCAACGTCGGTATCGGCAACTCCGGCACCGGCAACTGGGGTATCGGCAACTCCGGCACCGGCAATACCGGCATCGGCAATACCGGCACCTGGAACTCGGGCTTGTTCAACGCCGGCGACTTCAACACCGGCTTCGCCAACCCCGGCGATTACAACACCGGGATGTTCAACATCGGCGACTTCAACACCGGTATGGCCAATCTGGGTGACTACAACACCGGTCACTACAACACCGGTCACTACAACACCGGTATCGCCAACGCCGGCGACTTCGGCACCGGCGGCTACATCACCGGCAGCCAGAACAACGGCTTCTTCTGGCGCGCCGACCGCCAGGGCCTGATCTGGGCCAACTACACTATCCAGGCCCAGCCAGTCCCGGCCTTCCTGACCGTCGACGTCCCCATCAACATTCCCATCACCGCCACTATCACCGACATTTCGATTGACGCCTTCACCATTCCGGCAATCGACGCCAGGGCGACCCTGAGTGCACCGTTCATCAACCGGTTCTTCCCGGTCATCAACCTCCTCAGTGCCCGGGCACTGGTCACCGTCGACCCCATTACGATCCACGGTGGCGACAGCTCCGCCCCCTCAATCACGCCCATCACTATCAGTTTCGGTACGCAGCCGGCGGTGGATATTGTTATCGGTGGCCCGAACACGGCCATCAACGTTGTGGGTGGGGCTTTCGGCGGACCCGCGTTGGTTCCGCTCATCGATGTGGTGCCGCAACCGGGCTTCTTCAACGCCACGACCGGCCCGTCGTCGGGCTTCCTCAACTGGGGTATCGGCAACGCCTCGGGCCTGCAGAACTTCGGGAACAATTCGGGCTTCTTCAACGTCGCCACCGCGACGATTGGAAACTCCGGCTTCCAGAACTTCGGCTCGCTGCAATCCGGGATGGCGAACCTCGGCAACACCATCTCGGGTCTGTTCAACACCGGCACCGCATCCCCGGCCACGATTTCCGGGCTGCTCAACATCGGTACGAACCTGGCCGGATGGTTCCAGAACGGCCCCGATGCGACGACCTTCAGCGTCGGCGTCGCCAACGATGGGTTCTGGAACCTGGGCAGCGCCAACATCGGCGCCAACAACGTCGGCAGCGGCAACATCGGCCTGGGCAACTTCGGCAACGGCAACATCGGCAGCTCGAATGTCGGCAGTGGCAACATCGGCAGCTTCAACTTCGGCGGCGGCAACATCGGCACCGGAAACTTCGGCTTCGGCAACGTGGGTCCGTCGTTGACCGCGGCGATCCAAAACGTCGGGTTCGGCAACACCGGCAGCTTCAACATCGGCTTCGGCAACACCGGCGACAACAACATCGGCTTTGGCAACACCGGCGACGGCAACATCGGTATCGGCCTGAGCGGCAACGCCTTGACCGGGTTCGGCAGCCTGAACACCGGTTCGGGCAACATCGGGCTGTTCAACTCGGGTACAGGCAACGTCGGGTTCTTCAACTCCGGCACCGGCAACTGGGGCATCGGCAACTCCGGGGAGTACAACACCGGCATCGGCAACACCGGCAGCACGAACACGGGCTTCTTCAACAGCGGCATGGTCAACACCGGCATCGCCAACGCCGGCGACTTCAACACCGGCCTGTACAACGCGGGCAACACCAACACCGGCAGCTTCAACCCGGGCAGCTACAACAGCGGCGACTTCAACACCGGCAACTACAACACCGGCTACTTCAACACCGGCAACTCCAACACGGGTATCGGGAACTCCGGCAACGTCAACACCGGGTTCTTCATCTCCGGCAACTACAGCAACGGCATCTTCTGGCGCGGCGACTACCAAGGCCTCGGCGGGTTCGAATACCAGACCACCATTCCCGAGATCCCCTGGCGCTACGACATCGCCACCGACATCGACATCCCGATCAACGGCACCATCAACGCCATCACCCAAGACCTGATCACCATCGACCAGATCGATATCCCCATCAGGTTGCAATTTTCGATCTGTCTGTTGTGGATCCCCTTCGTCGGATGCGTTCTACCCATCAACTTCCCGGGAATACCCATCACCACTGTGGAACTCGGGCCCTTCACCCTCGGCCCGCTTGCGCTCAACCCCGAGACGCAGATCCAGTTTGGCTTCGGCCAGCCCATGGACCTGTTTGACGACGGGACGATCGGCCCGTTCAGTTTCGGGTTCGGATGGCAGGGAAGCCCCGGATTCTTGAACACGAGCACTGCCCCGTCGTCGGGCTTCTTCAACTCCGGAAGCGGTGGCGCATCGGGCTTCCTCAACGACGCCGCCGGCGCCGTCTCCGGCCTCGGAAACGTCTTCACCCAAACGTCGGGCGTCTTCAACGCCGGCGGCCCGGGGAACTCGGGCTTCCAAAACTTCGGCACACTGGAGTCGGGCTGGTTGAACCTGGGCAACTCCATCTCAGGCATCTACAACACCAGCATGCTGGACCTCATGACGGAGGCTCTTGTCTCCGGCGTCGGGAACTTCGGCTCCCGACTCTCCGGCTTCTTCAACGCGAGTAACTGACCATAGAGACGTGAATCTGAACCGCGCCGTCGCCGTCGGCGCGGACAGTTTTAGGGCGAACTGACTGGGGGTGAACGCCTGTGGACAGCAGATGTCCCCCAGGGTGTTGGCAGTGCGTTTTTTCTGTACATCACAGAGATGAACAAATCAAACTTGATGAGCTATAACCAATTTCGCTGTGATCTGGTGGGATGACTGCTAGACCGCGGAAGCCCCACTCAAGTCGCCGAGTCTGACGCAGAACCACCTCGTTCTGAGGCACTGTCACCGCGTTCTTCCGGAAGTGTTACCGGCCCGGGCGCAGGGTCCCGGTAAACGACCGGGCGCCGCGGACTCCTATTGAGCAACAATTGAGTTACGTCGCCCCGTGAATAGTGCCCGGCGGGGTCGTTGGCCAACTTTGCGGCCGGGATCTTGGCCATGTCACAATCCGCGACCAGCACGGCTTCCTCATCGTCCCCCAACGGACCAGCGATAGTCATACCCGT
The DNA here is from genome assembly GCF_018278905.1 of Mycobacterium spongiae. Lineage (NCBI taxonomy): Bacteria > Bacillati > Actinomycetota > Actinomycetes > Mycobacteriales > Mycobacteriaceae > Mycobacterium > Mycobacterium spongiae. The sequence goes on along the minus strand of NZ_CP046600.1, from coordinate 2,981,492 downwards.
GGGGTCGATAATCTGCGAGGCGCCGCCGCCAACCCGCAGCAAAGCCCGCTTCTGATCGTCATCCCCGAGAAGCTCAAAGGTTGACTGATCGCAAAGCCCTCCCACGTGGATAACAAACGTCTGCGTCTCCAGGGCATAACTGCGGGAGGCCGCGATGTTGGCCTCGGCACTGAATGAATGCAGCGTCCCCGTGTACAGGCAGAAGGCGGGCCAGGCTGAGACGTGGATCTGCTCGTTGAACGAGTTCATGGCAAAGCGAGTCAAGGGCTGCAGATGTTCCCAGCAGTTGAGCGAACCGACCCGCCCCAATTCGGTTTCGACAACAAATAGGTCGCTGCCATCGCCCTCCCCCCAGATTGTGCGCTCGGCATGTGTCGGTTTCAGCTTGCGCCGGTGGCCGACGAGATTGCCTTGGGTGTCGATCGTGATCTGCGCCAGATAAAGGCTGCCGCCGTGGCGTTCGGTGAGGCCCATGACGACATAGATGCGTTGTTGTCGGGCAGCGGCACACAGTTGTTCTGTAGTCGCGCTTGGGATTTCTACCGCGTTCGCATACAGCTGCTGTGCGAACGGGGCGCCATACACTGGTGAGCCCAGGTAGATCCACCATGGATAACCCGGCAGCCAGGCCTCGCCGAAGGCGACCAACTGCGCACCCTCTTTCGCGGCGGTGGCGATGAGCTTCACAGCCTTATTGGTCGACCCTTCGCGGTCCAGGAAAACGGGAGATGACTGGGCAGCGGCCAAGCGGAGGGTTTGATAAGTGTCACCCATGCCGCCCTCCTTGTCGGTGGACTCGGGAATGAGTCGTACTCTATGCGGGTGGCCGAGGTAGCCTAGATCTTGGGGCTGTTCCCCGGTGTGGGCTCGGATGTAGTGCGCTAGGCGGCCAGGCCCTGGAGGGTTTGAACGTTGCCATAGAGCGCTAACCCAATGGTTGCCAGTTCTACCGCGCCGGCGATGGTGGTCAGTCCCACTGTGGCCGCGATCGGCAATCCGATCGCGTCGATGAGGTCTCCCTGCGCGAGTTCGCTCACGAAGAGGCCCGCGTTATACATGGGCAAAGTCACCAGAAGGGCAACTCCGATATCGGCGGTTGGAAGTAGGAGGGCATAGTCGTCGGAGGCAATCGTGGTAAGCCCGTTCACAATCTCGATTGGTGTCGGGGCGGCAGTCACCGCGTTCACGAAGTCCACCGGTTGCGGCAAGGCAAGGGATAGGGGCGCCGGTGGCTGCGCCTGGATAGCATTCAGGGCGCTCACGAAGTCCACCGGTTGCGGCAAGGTGAGGGATAGGGGCGCCGGTGGTTGCGCCTGCAAAGCATGCATGTCAGCGGTGAAGTCGTGGATTCCTTCCTGTGCGCCTGCATTTAAGGCATCAAGAACGCGGAGCGGGCTGACATCTGGGAACAAGCCGAACGGCGTTGTCACGTCCGCAGGACTCGTCGAGTAGCCGAATTCGGGGTCTCCGTAGCCCAGATTGACGATCACTTCCAGGCTCGGTTGAAACAGGTTGGCTAGCGGGCTTCCAATGACGGGAATGGCACGCAGCGGCGCCAACAGCGGCAGATTCTCCGTCTCAATCATGTAATAGGTGGTGTTGCCGCTGTAGCCGGGAGACGTCGGCAATTGAATGGCGCTATCGACCTGTGCCTGCGTAAGCCCCATGTATGTGGGGTGCACGGTGCCGATGCCCATCACTGCATTGAGGGTGGAGATGAAATTGAGTGGGTACCTTGGGAAGTCGGCAAAGCCGTCGTATTCGAGCGTGTAAATGGCCGTTTCGTACGGTGTGTCGGATGGGGTTCCGCCGTAGAAGGTCAACCCCAGGCTCGGGATGGACAGATCCGGGAACCGCGCGAGCATGCCCCCGTTCGGGTTCATCACGTTGCCGGTCAACACGAAGTTGAGTTGGCTTGGGTCCGGAGGTGTTGCACCAAACGCGGACGCGCCTGCGGCGAGGTTTCTCATCTCCAGCGAGGCGATGACAGAACTTTGGGAGTACCCGAAGACGGTGACCGACTGTCCGGCGTCATTGATCTTCTCGTAGAGGGTGTTATCCAGAATGGCTATGCCCTCGTTCACCGACCTGTTCAGGGTCAGGCTCCTGACACCGGTGGCTGGGTACAACTCTTCCGGAGTGAAGAGCCTTTGGAGCGTTTCTGTCGAACGAACGTAGAGAGCATTCGCCCGCTCGACGTAATTCTGTGATGGTATGGGATCGCCGGTGCCACCCAAGAACAACGATACTTCGTTCGCCATGAACGGCGGAATCATGGCAGCGGCCGGCGCGGCCGACGCGCCCTGGGCGGGCGCGACCAGCGCGCCCTGTAGCGCCGCGACGCCGGCAGTCTCGGCTTGGGCGTAGGCGCGTCCGGCCGCCGCAAGAGCCTGATGGAATTCGCTATGAAACGCCGCGACATGTGTGGCGACGGCCTGGTATTCCTGGCCGTGTGCGGCAAGCACGTTGGCTATTGCCGCCGACACTTCATCGCCGGCCGCCGCCGCCAGACCAGAAATCCGTCCCGCCGCAGCGGCATTGGCCGCGCTGATTGTCGAACCAATCCGCTCTAGGTCCATGGCAACCGACGCCATCATCTCGGGCTCAGCGACGACATATGTCACAGTTTCTCTACCTCCGAACGACAAGGGCGCTTCCGGTCAATGGAGTCCCACCCGTGACGTGGCCCCCGTCCCAGTAAAAGGAGATTTCGGACGTTCGTCCGGCGTTGGTGGCAGATCCCCTGCATTTGGTCCACCCTATGTGCGACCCATGGGCGGCGTGATTCGGGCCTGTCGTGAGGCGGTGCTGGCGTCGTCGGTCTCGCCCGCCTCCAGCTACGGCGACCAGAGAACGTGCAAGTTTGGCGGCTTGCGGAACACCAAGCCCCGTGGTGAGTGTGGGTGGTCGGGGTTGAGTCGCAGCCCGGCCAGGCGGTCGAGCAGGCGGCCGATCGCGATAGTGGTTTGCGCCCTGGCGAGGTGTGCGCCGAGGCAGGCGTGCGGGCCTTGGGCGAAGGCGAGGTTCGAGGCGGCGTTGGCGCGGCTGATCTCGTAGCGATCGGGGTCGTTGAACACCGCGGGGTCCCGGTTGGCCCCGGCGATCGAGACCGTGACCAGGTCCCCTCGCTGGATCCGTGCGCCGCCCAACTCGACAGGGCGCGTGGCGTAGCGGTCGACGGCCGCGGCGGCTGGCTCCAATCGAATCGATTCCTCGATCGCGTTCGACCGCAGATCCGCGTCGTCGCGAACGGCCGCGAGCGTATCGCGGTCGCCGAACACGAGCAGGTGGCGGATCGCGTTGAGGATCATGCCCTCGGTGGTGTCGATACCACCGAACAGCAGCACCGCGGCATTCGACACGACCTCGTCGTGACGCAGCCCTTCTGGTGCGCGCATCGCGTGCGCCACCAGAGACGACACATCGCCGTGAGCGATGTTGTGCACCAATGCGTCTCGCAACTGACCGAACGCCTGCGTTCCGGCGGTGGGTACGGGTCGCCCCCGCGTCACCTCCGACACCGCTGCCACAATCGATGCGTACCAGGCCAACACCGCATCGGCGCTAATGTCGCAGAGCCCAAGCGCCTCGGTCGCTACCGCGACTGCAAGCGGCCCGGCGAACTGACGCCGGAGCTCCGCCTTGCCGGCGGGTCGTATCGCAGAGATCAACCGATCGGTCTCTGTTCCGATGAAGGCGACAAACCGTTCCCGCACCTGCGCGGGTCGGAATTGGTGTGTGAAGGGCTTGCGGTGCCGGTCGTGCGCGGCGCCGTCGAGGGAAAGCATGCTGGGTCCAAGCACCTGGGACGTGGAGAATCGGGGATCGTCGACGGTGAAGGTGATGGGATCGCGCATCACTGTCGCGGCGAGGTCGTAGCGGGTAACGATCCACCCGCCCAGCGCGTCAAGCCATGAGACCGGCTCGGTCGCCCGCAGCCGGGCCAGCAGCGGGTGCGGGTCTTGTTCCAGCTGGGCCAATGTCGCCCAGCGCCCGAGTGGAAACCGCTCGGTGCCAGGACGTGGAACTAGTGCGCCGCTGGGTGGGATGCACCCGGAGCGTTGGCTCACCGCGCCACCGTGCGTAGGACTTCGGAGATGTGCTTGAAGTCGTTGGCTTCGTGAAAGCCGATCACTTGGATCGACTGAAGCACGTTCAGCCGGCCGAAGGGGCCGTCCCAATAGACGATGTGCCCGGCAGTCCTCTCGTCGATATCAAGCGTCGCACGCAAGATGCTCGCCTCTGCCTCGAGTCGGTCCGCAAGGATATGCAGCGGAAGCGGGTTGGATGGTCCGTGCTTGGGCTTCAAGAACGGCAACAACGGACCGGGGATAGAGTCTGGCTGTGCCTCAAAGAGATCGGGGACGTCAGTTTCGTAAGGTCGGTTGCGAAACAGAGCTGCAAACTTAGAAGCCACCGGGACATACATCTGGGTCAGAATGCGCTGGACCCGGATCGTCCGCCAGATGTGCTCTAGCCATTCGCCAGCTGACCATTGCCCATCGGCGGGACGGCGCCACGCGAGGGATGGCGCAAGCCGCACCAGCTCCGGCAGATGGTGTCTGCGCTGTTCGGCGAGGGTGGCAAAGTGTCGCTCGAGCGCGGCTGATGTGGTTGTCCGCCGTGGGTGGATCGTTTCACTCATGACATTTCCCTTCGTGTCCCTTCGTGGCCTGCGGTTGACAGAGTGTCGTCGGGTGCTACTAGCCGATGGAGTATGGCCGCAGCAGGTTTGGCGTCCGGGCCGATGCCCAACCCGCGGTGCAGCAGCGCGCCGTCGAGGGCGGCCAGCAGAATGGCGGCAGTGTCGCCGTGGGCAGGCACACCGCATTCGAGCAACCGCCGGGCGAAAGCCTCACGGAGATCGGCGAGTTCGCACGCCATCTCGTGGCGAAGCTGAGCGTCGCGGCTGGCCGCCAGATAGGCCTCAACGAATAACCGTGCCGTCGGGTCGTCACCGCTATGGCGATCCGACGACTTCAGCAGCACATCGATCAGGTCGGTCGCGGTGGCGGCGATCTCGACCAGCGTGTTGATGTCGTTCACCCGCTGCCGCATGGCGCCGATGACAGCCTCACGCAGCAGCGCCTGCAGCGACGAATAGTGGTAGTGCACCACACTTGGCGTGACACCCGCGCGTTCGGCCAGTATCCGCGTGCTTACCGCCGTCCAGCCTCTCTCGGGGATGAGTTCGACCGCGGCAGACGTTAGCCGTTGCCGCACCTCGTTCCCGCGTTCCATTGATGGTGAGGTCACCCAGTACCTCCCTAGTAGAGCGATCGCCCTGTGCAATTGACCTGTACGACTGCCCTAATAGTAGCACGGTCGGTGCGGTGTATCCATGACACGCCAGCCATTCGGCCATGACTCAGGCGCCGTAAGCGGCCAGACCGTGTCGGCCGGTATTCAGCCCACTTCGTCGGTTCGTGGTCGCCGGATGCCGTGGTAGATCCCCCGTCTGACGATCCACGGCTGCAGCACCCGGTCGATCGACCATGCTGGGAAACGAAACCGGAGCCCGCTGGGGGCAAAAACTTCAAGGCCGTCCGCCTGCACGCCGAGCACCGAGCCCCAGCGGCGGTTCGGCGCTCGGTAGCTGCGTAGTGATCGACCCGCGAACTCGGCGCGAACGTTATGAGCGACAAGTCGATCGGCTCGGTTGCGGGCTGAACTGCGGAGCCGATCGGTCGCAGCCACATCGCCTACCGCGAACACTCCGTGATGATCCGGGACACGCAACTGCGGCGTCACCCGGACAAAGCCCTCGTCGTCGAGCAGCTCCGGGGGCAACCAGTCGGTGTTCGGTCGCACCTGTCCGATCGCCCACAGCACGGCATCGGCCGATGTGGGTGCCTGACCACTGCGCCATGCGACCGGTTCGCTGGTGATCCGTTCGTACCCAAAGCCGTTGGGAATGGCCGCTCGGTGCCCTGGTCGAAGGACCACACCCGCGTCGCTCAATCGGCGCCGTACCCGACGCCAGACCCGCGGGTGGTGGTCAGCCAAGGGGCGCTCGCCCGGGTAATACAGGCCGATCCACTTGTTCGGCCAGACGGTCGCGATATTGGCCGCGCTGCTGACCGCGGCGGCGCCACCGCCGACGACGACCACCGAACGCGCGGCGGCTAGCCGATCGTGGGCGGCCTGCAATTCGGCACCGATCTGGTCGGCCGACTGCAGGTCCGGGCGGCGCCAAAAGCCGTTGGTGACCCCAGTGGCGATAACGAGTGCGTCGTAGTGCTCGATCTCCACTGAACCGTCCGCATGCCGAGCGAATACTGCACGGTCGGCGAGGTCGACCCCGGACAGGGCAGCCTGGATCGTCCGCACCCGATCGAGGCCGCGGAACCGGTCGAAGGAAATCCAGTAGTCGCGTGCCCAGGCGTCGGGGCGGGACAGCCGCATCCCCAACTCCTGTCCACTCACCAAAGCGGGCTTGACCGAGATTCCGACGACGTCGGCGTGACCGGAAAGATGGATGGCAGTCAGGACGCCGGTGTCGCCGAGCCCGGCGATGATGACTCGTTTGCCAGTCACGCCCACACCTCCCCTCCCCGATGACCTGATGATCTTTAGACAACCACCTTCACCGTGCCTGAGGTGCGGCTAGCCCACGCCCGCGCCTGAGCGACGACTGCGGCGAGGTCGAATACGGTGGTTTACCAGTGCGATCCGTCGTTTCACCGGATAACTCAACGCCCCTTCTGGCGGTACCCGCGCCCTGGTTGCGGTTCTGCGGGGTGCACACTTGTGCAATGTTGATATGTCGTGTCATGACCATTGCGGCCGTTGCGCTGACCGTAGCGCCCCTGCCCGCGTGAACCCGCCCGCTGGCAGGCCTGGACCCGAGCCCCGCCGCCCACTGCGCGGCCTTTCGGACGTACGCGCCTTCTTTCATACGAACGCCGCACCGCTGTACTTCATCTCGCCCACCCCGTTCAACCTGCTCGGCATCGACCGCTGGGTACGGAACTTCTTCTACCTGAACTACTTTGATTCCTTCGAGGGCGCACACCCTCGGGTATTCGTACCCCGGCGGCGCGACCGTAGGGCTTTCGACTCGATGGGAGACGTGTGCAACCACCTCCTGGGTGATCCCGAGACACTCGAGTTCATCGCGCGCCGGGGGCCAGGTGGCAAGGCCTGCTTTGTGATGCATGACGAGGAGACCCAGGCTCTCGCGGAGCGGGCGGGGCTCGACGTCATTCACCCCCCGGTGGAGCTGCTGCATCGATTGGACTCCAAGACCGTCATGACGCGCCTCGCCGATGAAGCGGGCGTCCCGAGCGTGCCTTATGTGATCGGGCATGTCGGTTCATACGACGAGCTGCTGGTGCTGGCGCAAACCGCCGGATTGGGCGATGACCTGGTCGTTCAGGATGCCTACGGCGATGCCGGCAGCGGGACGTTCTTTGTGCGCGGCGAGCGCGACTGGGACCAGTGCGCCGCTGAGCTAGCCGCACAGCAAGAAGTGAAAGTCATGAAGCGTATCCGCAACGTCGAGGTATGCGTTGAGGGCACCGTGACCCGCCACGGGACGGTGATCGGCCCGCCGATGACCAGTCTGGTTGGGTATCCCGAGCTGACTCCGCACAAGGGGGCCTGGTGCGGCAATGACATCTGGCGCGAGGTGCTGCCGCCTGCCCAGACGCACGCCGCGCGAGAAATGGCGCGAAAGCTCGGCGACGTCATGAGCCGCGAGGGGTACCGCGGCTACTTCGAGGTCGATCTCCTACATGACCTGGACTCCGACGAGCTTTACCTCGGCGAGGTGAACCCCCGCCTGAGCGGCGCCAGCCCGATGACGAATCTGACCACAGAGGCTTACGCGGACATACCGCTGTTCCTCTTCCACCTGCTCGAATACATGGACGTGGACTACGAACTCGACATCGACGAGATCAATGCGCGCTGGGAACGGGGCTACGGCGAAGACGAAGTCTGGGGTCAGGTAGTCATCTCGGAGACCTCGCCGGATCTCGAGCTCTTCACCGAGACGCCACGCACCGGTGTCTGGCGTCTTGAGGACGACGGGCGCGTCGCCTTTGCGCGCTCCGCCAACGACTGGGACACGCTGCTCGACGAGTCCGAGGCCTTCTACATGCGTGTCGTGGCGCCCGGCGACCTACGCTGCGAAGGCGCCCAACTTGGTGTGCTCTTCACCCGCGGACACCTGCAGACCGACGACTATCAGCTCACCGAGCGCTGCCAGCATTGGGTCAAGGGCATCAAGGCGCAGTTCGCCTCGGCACCCCTAACGCCGGCCGCGCCGATCATCTCGCGGCTCGTCGCACGAGCCTGAGCGCCGATGATCGGCGGCGAACCTGATCGCGCCCCAGCCGGTATGACACTGGACAACTGGCTGTCGTCACCCTATTCGCATTGGGCATTCCAGCACATCGAAGACTTCATGCCCACGGCGGTGATCCCACGCGGCTCCGGACCGGCTGCGGCATTGCCGGCAGCCACTGCCCCGATCGCCGAGATCAGGTTGACCAGGACGGACGGGGACGACACCACCGTCGGCGCCGTGATGTCCGCCACCGCCACAGACGGCTGGGCGGTTGCCCACCGCGGTTCGATGGTGGCCGAGGAATATCTCGACGGGTTGCAGCCCCTGACACGGCACCTGCTGTTCTCGGTGAGCAAGTCGCTGGTCGCGGCCGTGGTCGGCGCGCTGCACGGGGCCGGTGCGATCGAGCTTCACGCACCGGTGACGCGATATATACCCGCCATGGCGAACTGCGGCTACGCCGGCGCGACGGTGCGCCACCTGCTGGACATGAGATCGGGTATCGCCTTCTCGGAAAATTACGACGACCCAGCGGCGGAGATACACGTCCGCGAGCAGGTGATTGGGTGGCGGACGAAGAGCAACGCGGACCTCCCCGCCACGCTGCGTGACTACCTCCTGACCCTGCGGCAGAACGTCTCTCACGGCGGCCCGTTCGAATATCGGTCGTGTGAGACCGACGTACTCGGCTGGATCTGCGAGGTGGCGGGCGGCCAGCGGATGCCCGAACTGATGTCGGAACTTTTGTGGAGCCGCATCGGCGCCCAGTGCGATGCCACGATCGCCCTAGACACGGCCGATACCGCAGGCACCGGAATATTCGACGGCGGCATTAGCGCCTGCCTGACCGACATGATTCGGTTCGGGTCGCTGTTCCTGCGCGACGGTGTCTCGCTTTCTGGCCAACACGTGGTACCGGCAGCGTGGGTCGCCGACACCGTCGACGGTGGTCCCGACTCGCGTCAGGCGTTCGCCGCCAGCCCCGACGACACCCACATGCCCGGCGGCATGTACCGCAACCAATTCTGGTTTCCCTACCCGGGCAGCAACGTCACGTTGTGTGTGGGGATGTGTGGTCAGATGATCTACGTCAACCGCGCCGCCGACGTGGTCGCCGCCAAGTTGTCCAGCCGTCCGGTCTCTCATGACGACCCGCAGTCACAGGCGAACACGCTGCGCGCATTCGATGCGGTTGCACATCAACTGGCCGGATTCCCCGGTTAGCCGCCGGTTTCGCCGACCGCTGATGCGGGGCTCACCGGCGCAATCGGCCGACGCGCCGCAGGCCCGCCACGGTGTCGGCGAAGGTCTCGCGCGGCTCGCGATAGTTGATGCCGAGTTCGACCTCGCTCGGGGTGTCATCCGTCGGCGGCATCTGCGTGTAGTACTGCGTCGCTGACCCCGTGATCGGTGTGTCGAAGGGCAGGCGATGGCCCAGCGTGTCGACGACTCTTCCGACGCCGCGCAGGAAGCGATCCGGCAGCGGGTACCTGCGTATCGGCAGCCCGGTCGCCTCTCGGAGCATGACCGCCAGGTCCGCAACGGGAATGCGCTGGCCGCCCGCCATGTATCGGCGCGGACCCTTGCCCTCAGTGAGCAGGGCGGCATGCAAGGCGGCGACGTCGCGCACATCCACGACGGTCCAGGCGGCGCCACGTCCACCCGGTAAGCCGCGCAGCTCAACGGCCGCGATGATGCCTTCGGCCGCCTCGCCGAACTGATTTCCCGCGGGCGGCCCAAGAACCATGCCGGGATAGGTGATAGCGACCGGCGCACCGTCGGCTTGCAGACGGCGTGCGTAGTTCTCGACCGCCGACTTGGACTGGCCATAGCCGTCGCTTCCGCCCACTACCGGCAGGTCTGCGCTCACCATGGGGAGGCCAGGTCGGAACAGTGCGGTGAAGCTCGACACATGCACGATCGGATCCAGACCTCGCTCCGCGGCGGCGCCGAGCACGTTGCGCCCGCCTTCCAGGTTGATGCGGAGCATCGCCGCGGCCGCCTCGGCGGCCTTGACAACGGAAACCATTGCAGCGCTGTGAATCACCGCGTCACAGCCGTCCAGCGCGGCGCCTGTCGAGCCCGGGTCGCCGATATCTCCAACAACGTAATCGGACGTATCCAGACCGATTTGCGCCGCGCTGGTGGTCAACCGCGCCGGGTCGCGGACCAGAAACCGCACCTGGTGCCCAGCGTCGGCGACAGCCTTCGCCGTCCAGGCCCCCACAAACCCGGTGCCCCCAGTAATAAGAACCTTCATTGGCCCTCCCGCATCAGCCCTCCCGCGCATCCTCTCGGGTCCCAATCAGTCACCCTAGCCCGGCATTGCGCGAGGTGTTCCTGCTGCGTGTGGTGATGATGATGGCAGCCCCGAGGCTGGTCAGCTACCGCCGGCGTTCTTGGTACGGTATCGATGAATCGACCCGCCATGAGCAATGGATTCATGACCTGAGGAGTGAGTGTGAACACGCGTACCCCATGGGCACGGGCAGCCGCGGCCGCGATCTCCGCCATCGGGATATCGCTGGCGCTGCCGGTCACCGCTTACGCCGATCCGCCCGATGAGCCGAAGCCGGAGGTCAATCTCCCCGATCCGCAAGGACCCGGCTGCGATGCGTTCAAGGAGGCCGTGCCGAACTACAAGACGCTGGCTACTGAGCCGCTGGGCACCGCGCTCGCCAGCATCCCAGAGATCAGCACCTTCAACTCTGCGGTAACAGGTCAACTCAATCCTGAGGTCAACGTCGTCGACGTGCTGAACAACGGGCCGTACGTGGTGTTCGCGCCAGACAACGACGCGTTCGCCCAGTTGCCACCCGAGCAACTTGATGCGCTCAAGTCCGACTCGAGTGCGCTTCTCGACCTCGTGTACTACCACGTCTTTTTGAGCTTGCTGGGTCCCGACGATGTCAGTGGGCAATGGAATACCCAGCAGGGTTCTCAGGTGATGGTCACCGGAAAAGGTGGTGACATAACGATCAACGGCACCGCCAAGGTGGTGTGCGGAGGCATCCACGCACGCATGGCGCGGATCTACATCATCAACCAGGTCTTGAACATGGCGCAGGCCCCCGAACCGATCCCGGTCGCGCCGAGCTTGCCGCCGACCGCCTCGCCGGGCGCGACGGAGACCTCGCCGGAGGCGCCGGTGACCTCCGAGGAAGCGCCCTCGCCTTAGCGGGAAGCACGGGCCGGTTCTCTCCCAGCCTCTACGGCAGTGGATCTCACCCAAGAGCCGCCCGTTACGGTCACATCCACGCGCTGAGCACTGCGACAAGCGCCAAGCCGTAGTGGCTTTCTGGTGTGCGGCACTCGACAACTGACAAGCTAAGTCACCTGCTGTTGACATAGCGAGCCGGCTTGGGGTAGGTTTAATTCATCAGACGTTGATTTGTGATAGGAGGAACCCATGAAGAACGCGGCTTCGGCGACGCGGGGTCAGGACCTGCAGAGCTACAACTATCCCCACTTCCACGTCCACCCAGAGCAGCTCGAAGCCCTCGGAGGCGTTGAGGTCGGCGATCCCGCACCGGACTTCGCCGCTCGGCGGCTCGACGGCACCGAGGTCAGGCTTTCGGACTTTCGCGGCAGGCCCGTGGTTCTGGAGACCGGCAGTGTGAGCTGTCCACAGTACGTTTCGCGCGTCACCCAGATGAACGCGTTGGCCTATCGATTCCCCGATGTGGTGTTTCTCGTCCTCTACGTGCGCGAGGCGCACCCCGGTGGGCACATCAGCGCTCACCGCACCGCCGATGACAAGAACGCTGCGGCGCGCATTGCGGTAAGCGAGGAGCGTGAGGGCCGTGTCATCTTGGTCGATGATGTCGAGGGCTCGGCGCATCACGACTACGGCTGCATGCCCAATACCGTGCATGTCATCGACGCGAAAGGGACGGTCGTATTCCGCGCGTTGTGGAACGACCCAGCCGGCGTCGAGGCCGCGTTGCGCAGTCTGTCATCCGGTGGCGATCCGGCAGCGGTGCGGACGGCGTTCTCTCCGGCCCCCCCTACCACGTTGTTGCGGGTGCTGCGCCGGGCGGGTTGGCGAGCTGTGTGGGATTTTGCCCTCGCCTTCCCCCAGCTAGCTGTCGGGCACCTGCGAGAGAGCCTTCCGGGGCGGACCCGGCTTACGCGCCTCGACCGCTAGCGAACTCCTCCGGCGGGCGGCGGCGATGAAACGTTGTCGCCTGCTGGAATGCGTGACCGAGTTGGACGAGGAAATGCTCGGCGAATGTTCGGCCGATGAACTGGATCCCGAAGGGGGTTCCTCGCGGTGTCGTTCCCGCGGGCAGGCAGATCGCGGGATTGCCGCTGAGGTTGAAAGGCGCGGTGGGTGCGGCCAAGGTGGCGAGCAACTTTGGGTCCTCGCCCAGGGTCCGCATAGTCTCCAGCGTTGGTGCTGCCAGACCGCAGCTGGGCATCAACACGATGTCCACATCGCGAAACACGCGGTACAGCGACGCGGTGAATTCCCGCCGCTGGTTGATCAGCTCCTGGTACTCCATGGCGCCCAGTCTTCGTCCGGTTTCAATGAGCCCACGCAGGGTCGGCCCGTATTGGCTGGCGCGAGCCGGATAGGTTTCGGCATGGGCGATGGCCGTCTCCACCGAGCGCAGCTTTCCGCAGACTTCGACGATCGGAGCCAGTGGCGGCAACCGCACGTCAACGACAGGCCAGCCAATGTCGTCGAGCATCCTCATGACGTCGATCATGATCGCGTTGGTGTCGTCGTCGAAGACCGCCATCTGGTGCCGGTCCACGCCGATATTGGGTATCCGCGCCAAGACGAGGTCATCGGCATAGTCCGGGACGGGTTCCGCCGATGACGTCGGGTCGTTGACGTCGGATCCGGCCATGGCGGTCAGTAGAGCTCCGGCGTCGCGGGCGCTTCGAGCGATGGGTCCGACGTGGTCGAAACTGGCTGCAAGCTCAACGATCCCGTAGCGGCTGACCCGTCCCCATGTCGGCTTGATCCCGGTGACGCCGCACATGCTCGTCGGAAATCGGATCGATCCCCCGGTGTCGGATCCGACTGAGCCAAAGCACAATCCCGCCGCGGTGGCCACTCCACAACCACTCGACGACACTCCCGCCCACGTAGCTGCATCCCAAGGGTTGACGGGCACCGGAAGTCGCGGGTGATAGCCGACGTAGCCGCCTTCGGTCATGGCCAATTTGCCGGTGATCACGGCACCGGCAGCGCGCAGTCTCGCGACGACGGTGGCATCGTAGGGTGGCCGAAAACCCTGAAGGATCCTGGTGCCCGCCGCGGTCGGGGCGTCTACCGTGTAGCACAGATCCTTTACGCCGATCGGTATGCCATGAAGCACGCCGCGGTAGTGGCCCCGAGCTATCTCAGCGTCGGCGGCACGTGCGGTTTCTAGCGCAGAGTCGGGCGTGACCCACGCGTAGCTCTTCAGGTGTGGATCGAACTTTTCGATCCGCCGCAGGGTCGACTCGGTGACGTCCTCCGACGTAAGTTGCCGGGTGCGAATCAACTCGGCGATTTCGGTCAGGTCACGCTGCCAGATCTCGTCGTGGTGTTGCGACGTGTCACTCACGAGTGCGCTGTCCTGCGATCTCAGATCGCACTGCCGCCGTCGAACCGGGGCGGACGTCCCTCAGTGAAGGCGGCCACACCTTCGCGTAAGTCGTCTCCGTCGTAGGCAGCGATGGCCAAGCGGATCAGGGCATCGGTGTCAGCGCCGGTCAGCGTGCGACCGTGCATGCCGGCGATCATTTTCGCCGCGCGCATCGTTACCGCCGACTGCCGGCAGATCTGACCAACGAGCCGGGCCGTCGCATCCGCCAATTCGCCAGCGGAGACTACTTTTTGCACCATCCCCCAGCGTAAGGCGTCGTCGGCGCCGACGAGTTCCCCACTGAACAACAAGTACTTCAGGGCTGCCGGACCGATGCGGCGCGCGACGGCCTCGGCTTCGGGGAAGCCAAGGATGACCCCGAGCTTGCCCAGAGGGATCCCAAAGCGTGCGTCATCGGCCGCGATGGCGACATCGCAGGCCGTGACGAGTTCGCACCCGCCGCCCACGGCGAGGCCACGGACCGCTGCGATGACCGGAATCGGCGCCGCGGCGACTGCGCGCAGGCATGCCGCGAGGCTCTCGTTATAGTCGGTCGCGTCCGCCGCTGTCATTCGAGTATGGGGAAACTCCTTGATGTCGGCGCCCGCAGCGAACGCCTTGTCCCCGGCGCCGCGGAGTATGACTGCCTTGAGCTTCGGCTCGCCCGCCAGGTCCTCGAACAGCTGCCTGAGACGTCGCCAGCTTGCCAAGTTCAGCGCATTCTGCGCCTGGGGATGACTAAGGGTGACTACCGCGACTTCTCGGCTTCGTTGCAGCGCAACGCGATCGAGGATCTCCCGGGGATCCGGTGGACTGACCAGCAACGCACCGATCTCACGTTCCAGATCGTCTTCCAGATCGCCTTCCAGATCGCCATTGTCGCAGGTGCTTTTGCCCATGGCCGCACTCATCCCCTATCACTGCCTCATCACTACGTTCTCTACATCAAACCTCGTGGCGGGCAACTTTGGTGCGGATCTCTGCGGGCCGAACCTGTCGCGGTCGCTGCCGCGCCACGATTCCGATCGGGGATATTCCGGGGTGGCACTGCTGGCTGCCGGCGGGCGATTGCCCGCGAACACGAAACATGCTCAGCGACTCATCGCGCTCATCGACGGTGAGACCTGGAAGCCGGGCCAGAGTGCCCTCCACGCCCTCTGGCCCGGCGGCGCCAGGTGAAAAGTCGATCTTCGAAAAACAACGCGCAACAATGATTGTGCGCCAACCAGTCGTGGCGCACATCCGGTGGCGAAGCATTCCCAGCAAGCTACCAGCCGACGGCCAGCTGCCTCTTACCGTTCGGCAGAAGGCAGCGCAACGGTGTGGGCACTGGTGAGGGAGGCGTCGCCGCGCGGCAACGCTCGTCGACCGTGGGCGTGGTCGAGTACTGTCGAATCGTGACTTCGGTCGCCGGCGGCGCCCTCACGTCGCTCATCGATGCGAGCGCCATGTTGCTGGTGCCCGCCACGATGGGATTCTCCACCGTTCTGTGCTTGGCCCGAGCACCGAGCCCTTACACGGTGGTCGCCCTGCACGAGTATCTGCGACGCACAAGAGTTTTCGAACGAATGTGGCTGATCGTCGCCGTCGGCTGGATCGGTGCGGCCATCGTGCGGGGCCAGCCACCGGCCTGGACCGCCGCGGTCGCGGTCGCGGCGCTGGGGCTGGTGGGCGTCCACATGTGGCAGAGCGGACCGTTGCACAGGGCGCTCGCGGCGTTGGTGGAGGCGACGCTGCGCGCGGGCCCGGTGACGACAGTCAGCGACGACGGGACACTCGTGGCCCGACGCCGAAGCCCCGAAGACGGTCCCGTCCTGGCGCTCGATTTCGCCGTCTGGGTCCTCGGCGGCGTGCTGCTCGCGTGTTGCGGGATCTTCGCCGGCGTTGCGCTTGCCGGGGATCGGGCGACGTTTGGTCTCGCTGTTTTGCTCGGGGGTTTCTGGCTGTCACTCGGGGTGATCGGAATTGATCTGTTCCAGGACGTGTGGCCCGGTACCACCTCGCGGGCCCGCCTGGCCCAGTGCTCCCGGTACTACGTTCAGGTTTTCGAGCAATGGAAAAACCTTGGCGTACTCGCCGGTTTCGGCACGGTATTGATCGGCGCACCGATCGCGTACGCGGCCGGGCGTGTCGGCGCGGCCGTGCTGGCGTTCCCGGTGTGGATCGGAGTCTGTCTTGTGCTCGCGATCTTCGTCAACCAGGTGTTGTACCGCAAGGGGCGTGTCGGCAGCCGGCTCCCCCTGCCGGTGTGGGTCAACGAGTACAGCGCGACCAGACCGCTCTGGGCACACTTCTTCACGGTGATTCACGCCGTCATGGCGGCCGCGCTGCTGGCTGGTATTGCCGCTATCAATATCGCGCTCGCGTAGCCGGATCAACGATGGCCGCCGGCACATGGGCAGGCCCCGCGTCGGCGGTAGGGTAAGCGCGTGGGCCGGCTTGGGGTACGTTCGCAGCTCGTGTCCCGCACCGACGAAGCGCTGGGAATCCGCCCGCCCGGAGGACCCGCGACATGGCAACACTGATCCTGACGGACAACGTGCATGCTCACGCCGTAGCACTGGAACTGCAGGCCAGCCACGACGCGATCGACGTCTATCAGTCCCAACACGGCGAGCTGCCCGAGGTCCCGCGACTGAATGTCATGGAGCGGATCGCCGACATCATCGAGCAGTATGACCTCGTCTTTTCTCTCCACTGCAAACAGCGGTTTCCCGCCCGCCTGATCGATCGGGTCAGGTGTGTGAACGTCCATCCCGGCCTCAATCCCTACAACCGCGGCTGGTATCCGCAGGTCTTCTCGATCATCAACGGGCTAAAAGCTGGCGTGACGATCCACGAGATCGACGAGGAACTGGACCACGGCCCGATCATCGCCCAGAAGGAATGCCCGATCGAGTCGTGGGACTCCTCAGGCAGTGTCTACGCGAGGCTGATGGACATCGAGCGCGAATTGGTGCTCGAGTATTTCCCCGCCATCCGCGGCGGGAGCTACCACGCGGAGCCGCCCGCCATCGAAGGCAACCTCAATCTGAAACAGGATTTCGAACGGCTCCGACAGCTGGATCTCAATGAACAAGCCACCTTTGGGGAGTTCCTGAATCGCCTACGCGCGTTGACGCACGACGATTTTCAGAATGCCTGGTTCGTCGATGCGTCGGGCCGCAAGGTGTTTGTCCGTCTGCTTCTCGAACCGGAGAAGGCGTGAAGCGCTCGGTGTCGCGCAAAGCGGTCCGCGGCACGCACAAAATACGCCCGGCCAAACCTCCCCTTCGACCCGTTCGCTGGCAGCCACCGCCGTCGAAGCCGCTGCCCCAACCGGATCTGCAGCACGCCGTGACGGTGGTAGGAGTACCGGGCTACGCCCCGGAGGATGTCGTCGTCGACGGCGGCGGCAACGTGTGGACCGGCGTCGACGACGGACGTCTTCTTCGGATCGCTGGCGACGGCGCTGAGGTTCAGGTGGTCGCTGACACCGGGGGGCGCCCACTGGGCCTCGCGGTGGGCCACGACGGGCGGATTCTGGTCTGCGACAGCCACCGTGGACTTCTGCGATGCGATCCCAAGACTGGGAAGCTGGAGACGTTGGTCAGCGACGTGGCTGGTCGGCCCCTGATGCTGTGCTCAAACGTCATTGAATCCACCGATGGCACAATCTATTTCACCGAGTCCACGGATCGATTCGGCTACGAGAACTACAAGGGCGCTGTGCTTGAAGCCCGCGGCGGAGGCTCGCTGTTTCGCCGCGATACCGACGGCACAGTTGATGTCCTGGCATCCGGTCTGAACTTTGCCAACGGCGTCATGCTCACCGACGACGAGTCGGCGGTCGTGTTCGCAGAATCAATGAGCGCCCGATTGTCCAAGTACTGGCTTACTGGCGATCGCGCCGGCTCCATCACTGAGCTGGTCACCGAGCTCCCCGGCTACCCCGACAACATTGCGTTGGGCAGTGACGGCCGGGTTTGGGCCGCACTGGTGTCGGAGCGCAATCGGCTCAGCGAATGGCTTAGTCCGCGCGCCCCGACTTTGCGCAAGCTGCTGTGGCGGCTGCCCTACCGCTGGATGCCGGACCCGAAATCCACCGTGTGGGCTATCGCGTTTGACCCGGACGACGGACGCGTCTTGGCTCAGTTGCACACCGTACACCCGGCGTTCGGCCTGGTTACCGGCGTGGCGGAAGCCCAGGGACGGCTGTGGTTGGGCTGCATCGGAGCCCCCGCTGTGGGCTGTATCGACTTGTAGGCCAAGATCGCTGCGGTCTACGACACGGTGGCGGATAACTTCGTGAACGTTGGTCGCAAGCATCCGATTTCGGACTAGCGTGAGATCCGGAGGAGGGAGAGGTCGATGCAATTTCCCCAGCCATACAGCGGTGTTCCGATGACAACGCACCCGGTGATCGTCAAAAGTAACTCAGCACAGGCGAAGACCTACCCGTCGAGATATGTCGCCGGTGCGGAAACCCTCGATCGGGCCGAGCTGCGCGTGATTGCCTTAGGCACTGGGTATCCGGCGCGACGCGCTCAAGGCTGCGCGGGATTCCTGGTCGAAGTGGGCAATGGCGACGCGTTCATCTTCGACGCCGGAGCCGGTACCAACGCCGCGTTCAACACGCTGCGCGTGCCCTACTGGAAGCCGAAATTCTTCATCACCCACTACCATCTCGACCACATCGGCGACCTGCCCGCCTACTACGACTTCGGACAGTCCAACGGCCGGCTCGAGCCCATGCGCGTCTTCGGGCCCGATGGCCTGACCGAAGACGAGAACATCGAGTCCGTGGTGGCTGCCCTCAAGCAATTCGCCAGGTGGCATGACCATTCCAAGCTGGGCAACCTCGATCCCCGGGGCTTCGATATCGAGCCGCACCGCTTCACCGCCGACGCGCCGCAGCTCATCTACAACGAAGGCGGGGTCACCATCACCTCATTCCCGGTGCCGCACGGCATCTACGGGGCCGTCGGCTATCGACTCGACTACGCCGGGTTGTCGATCGTCTACGCCGGTGACTGCGAGCCATCCACCCTCACCGTCGAGCAGGCCCAGGACGTGGATCTGCTCATCCACGAAATGTTCAATCCACCACAGACTTACGTCGACTTCATGGGGTGGACCGAGTTGCAGGCCAAAATCGTCGCCTGGACCAAGCACACCTCTCCGGAGGCCGCCGCGAAGGTGTTCGCCGCCACCAAGCCCGGTCTGGCCATGGGATACCACGCCATCGTCGCCCCGGGCACGCCCCAGTCCCTCCTGGACGGAGTCCGCACCGGATACGATGGCCCGTTTGCCCTGGCTCAGGACTACACGGTCGTCAACATCACCCCCGAACAGATCGTCACGAGGGCAACCGACATTGTGCCCTGGGACTTCATCGTCACTGACGCCGAGTACGTGCAGCGGATGGGCGGCGTGCGCACTGATCCATCGCTGATGACCGGCCTGCCCGACTGGCTCGAGAACACCACCATCCCGGTAACCGAGATCGAGGCCTTCAAACAACAGCTGGCCGACATGGGCGGCCGGTGAAGTTCAGCCGGTTACCAGCCGTCGACAGCCGATCGAGCACCACCGTGCGCTGCGACGCATTGGTCGCGAACTGCGTGACACAGACCACACATTGTGGTTCAATCTCCCGGGTAACGCGACTGACATATCAATCAATAAGGCACGACGACGCCCTACGCTCCGACGACCACGACCGGGCCAGCCGTGTCGACCACCACGCCCCGGCTTCGGGCGTCGAACGATAGGAGCGAGCCACGACATCAGCCGCGCCGCCGCCCGGCAACGGCCCGCTCCGCACATGCCTCGACGCTAGGAGGATTTGGTGACAGTCGTCGATGGGCCGCGGCGGCAAGCTGACGACCGGTCGGCGCTCGGGGAAATCGGCAGTTGGTTTCGCCGGTACCTGCACAATCATCCCGCTACGTCACTGGGCACATTCGGCGGGCAAGTGGTACTCGGTGTCCGGTCCGTTCAATATCTCGTCGTCGACCTCGTCACCGGGCGGTTTGTGGTCAGCGAGTTCCTCAGTCAGGCCGCGTTCATGGCTGGAACAGCGTTCCTGCCCACTGTGCTGGTGACGATCCCGATCAGCGTGGCGCTGTCCATCCAGTTCAGCTTGCTCGCCGGGCAAGTCGGTGCTACCTCACTGGCGGGCGCGGCGACCGGCTTGGTGGTGATCCGCCAGGGGGCTCCGCTCGTGGCGTCGCTGTTGCTAGCGGCAGCGGTGGGTTCGGCGGTCTGCGCCGACCTGGGGTCGCGAACGATGCGGGAAGAAATCGCCGCGATGGAGGTCATGGGGGTGTCCCCCATCCGGCGCCTGGTGGTTCCACGCCTTGCGGCGCTGATCATGATCGGAATCGCGCTTACCGGGGTGACCAGCTTCGTCGGGTACATCGGCAGCTACCTGTTCAACGTGTATGTACAGAATGGGACCCCGGGTTCGTTCATCGCCACATTCTCGTCCTTCGCGACCGTCGGGGATCTGGTGCTGGCGCTCGTCAAGGCAGTGATCTTTGCGGTGATTGTCGCCATCATCAGCTGCTACAAGGGCCTGGACACGCGCGGCGGTCCGGCTGGTGTGGCGAACTCCGTGAATGCGGCGGTCGTCGAGGCGGTGTTGTTGATGATGATCGTCAACGTCGTGTTGAGCGAACTGTATGTGCTGATCTTCCCCCGGCAGACGCTGTAGCCATGGCGGCCCCGGCACAGCATCGGATGGTGGGCGTCGGCCCGGTTGTCCAGGCTGCCGGTGCGGCGAGTCAGACGGTGGCCAGAGCCGGCCACCTGCTGCACTTCTTCGGTCGGACGGCGGTGTCGATCCCGGCCATGGTGCGGCTCTACCGGCGAGAAATGCTGCGGCATCTGTCCGATATCACCTGGGGCAACGGGTCGATCGTGGTCGGCGGTGGCACGCTCAACGTGGCGTTGGTGCTCGGGATCACCGCAGGTGCCCTGGTTGCGGTGGAGGGATACCATGCGCTGAACCTGCTGGGGCTGGGTCCGGCCACGGGATTGATCTCCTCGTTCGCGACCACGCGCGAACTCGCACCGATCATGATCGCCATGGCGTTCATCGCGCAGGCGGGGTGTCGTTTCACCGCTCAGTTGGGTGCGATGCGGATCAACGACGAAATCGATGCGATGGACTCGATGGCGATCAACCCCATTCCCTATTTGGTGACCACCCGCGTGGTGGCCTCGGTGATCGCCGTCGTCCCGCTGTTCTTGGCCGCCCTCGCGGTGGCGTATCTGGCCACCCAAGTCTTCAGCGTGCTGGCCGGACAGTCTTCCGGGTCCTATATGCACTACTTCTCGTTGTTCATCAGCGGCCGCGACGTCGTGTTCGCGACGATCAAAGCCGCGGTGTTCGTCTTCATCTCCTCGACGATCCAGTGCTACTACGGGTTTTTCGCCAGGGGCGGTCCGGCCGGAGTCGGAGTTGCCGCCGGGCGGGCGATGCGGGCGAGCGTGACCGTCGTCATGGTCGTCAACATGCTGCTCACCATGGCGCTGTGGGGCGTCGAGGCCGGCGCGAGGTTCGGCGGCTAGCGATGCCAAACTCGTTCGACGTCGATCCGCGCAGCCCATCAAACCGGTGGCTCTTCGCCGCCGGTCTGTGCTTCATCGTGGTCGCGGCCGTCACCGCCGCACTGATGGTCGCTAAATCCCAAGGCAGACTGAACAATCTCGTACGGGTCGACATCGAGTTGGTCAACATCGGCGATGGACTGCCCGCCCGCTCCGATGTGAAGTTCCGCGGCGTCCTGGTGGGGTCAGTGTCGGACGTATCCCCGTCCCGGTCCGGGCGCCCGAACGTCGTCCACGTCGCACTCAAGCCCGAGTACGCCTCCGGCATCCCCAATACCGTTACCGCACGGGTGGTTCCCTCCAATGTCTTTGCGGTGTCGTCGGTGCAACTCGTAGAAAACGGTCCCGGTTCGGGTCCGCTGCGGCCCGGGGCGGTGATCGCCGAGGACAAGAGCCTGCCGACCGTCCTGTTCCAGGACGTGCTGGCCAAGTTGCGTGGGCTGCTCGCCGCCGTCGCGCGCAAGCCCGATGACACCACCGTTGGACTGCTGACAACGTTGGGGCAGGCGACCCAGGGACGTGGGCGCCAACTCAGCCAAGCCGGGCACGACCTGAACGAAATCCTGACACAGCTGAACACGGTCGTCAGCCCAGACGACACCGGGCCATCGACGCTCTCAGCGTTGACCGCCGCCGCCGACGGCCTGCGCGACGTCTCACCCCAGCTCTTCGACACGCTCGCCACGGCGATCCAGCCGATGCGGACTTTCGCCGAAAAGCGATGGGAACTGGCTGATTTTCTGTCCGGCGGGCTCGCGACGGTCGCGACGTTGGGTGATGCGTTCGACCATCAGACCGACCGGTTGATCGTCATCAGCACGCAGTTCACTCCTGTGCTCGGCGTGCTCGCCGACCACGCCGGCGAATTTCACGGCATCTCTAGCCGGATGGAGACGCTGGCGAACAAGTTCTACGACGAGGCGTACGACCCGGAAACCAAGCTATTCACCCTCAAGGCAGTCGTCGCGCTTACCCCATCTCGGACGTACGTGCGCGCCGACTGCCCCCGCTACGGTGCTCTGGAAGGCCCCAGTTGTCATACGGCGCCGGAGGTTCCGACGGCCCCCGATCTAATGCCGGCGCTGGAGTCGATGGGATTCCCGCCGACGCCCGGCGTCAACGAGAATCGCCCCAACTTTGCGCCGCCGCGCGACTCGGTTCGAGGGGTCCCCGACCAACCACCACCGCCCGTTGCACCCGCGCCGCCCGACCAGCCGCCGCCCCAGTCCGAGTCCGAGCCAGCCGAAGTGCAGCCACCACCGCCGGCCTTCGGACCGGCTTTCGGCGGAAATGTGGGCCCCGTCGGGAGCAGCCACGAGGCCGACCACCTGCGCCGCATCGTGCGCGGGCCGGTCAGTGCGGCGACGCAACTGCTGCTGGGGCCGTTGGTGCGCGGAACGACCGTTCGCTTCACGCAGGATCCGGCAGGTGACCGATGAGGACATCCCGCGGGTCGTTGATCGGGCTGGCCTTGTTCATGGTGTTCGCGGTCACCGTCACATGGATGGTGTTCGCCACCTTGCAGCGCGGCGTATCCGGGCCGACGAACACCTACTCGGCGATATTCACTGACGTGTCCGGCTTGGCGGCGGGCGACGACGTCCGGATCGCCGGAGTCCGCGTCGGACGCGTCGACAAGATCGAACTCGTCGAGACGCTGGCCAAGGTCACCTTCCGCGTACAACGCAGCCAGGCGCTCTACACCAACACCGTCGCCTCGGTGACCTACCAGAACGTCATCGGACAGCGCTACCTCGGGCTTTCCCAAGAACCGGCCGGCGACCCGAACCGGTTGCCCAACCACGCCGAAATCGGTAAAGAGCGCACCAACCCGTCGTTCGACATCTCCTACCTGCTCAACGGATTCGAACCACTGTTCACCCAGTTGGATCCGGATCAGGTGGACAATGTCACCACCGCGATCGTGCAAGCGTTTCAAGGGGACTCGGGATCCATCCTGACGCTGACGACCCAGGCGTCGGCACTTGCCCAAACGCTGGCCGGACCCGACCAAGTGCTGGGCGACCTCATCGGCAACATGAACGAGCTGATGACCACGCTCGCAGCGCAGAGCAGCAACGTCGCGACGATGTTGAGCCAATCCCGGGCGGTGATCGCCGAACTGAACCAGCGCCGAGACACACTGGTTGCCTCGGTGGGATCGATCAACTCGACGGTGGGGCGGCTCGCGTCGATCGTCGACAGCATCACTGGCGACATGCAGGAGTTCATCGGGCGCCAACCCGGTTTCCTCAACTACGGCCTCCACGAAGGGCGGCCCCGGTTTGCCTACATGGCCGCAAACCTTCCGTTCTTGCTCAAAGGGTTGGCTCGGATCTCCCAGGACGGCAGCTACTTCAACGGCTACGCGTGCGACTTCGACTTCAGTTTTTGGCGCGGCCTGTTCTACTGGTTCCGCGCGTTCGTCGCCTGGGCCACTCCGGGCAACGGCCACGAACTCTGGCACACCCGGATGTGTAGGTAACCATGTTCGACCGCTTCAAGCGCCCCCTCGAGACGTATAACAAGCTATGGCTCGGAACGATCGCGCTGGCCGTGGTCGCCGTGGTGGTGGCCACCGCGGTCCTGGCCGGCGGCCTGCACCTGGGAAAGACGAACTACCAGGCCGAGTTCGCGCAGGCCGCCCAGATCACGACGGGCAACCAGGTTACGGTCGCTGGCATCCAGGTCGGCACCGTCGACGGCGTGAAACTCGCCGGCGACCGCGTCGTCGTCGCGTTCAACGTCCGCGACGACGTCCACCTGGGCAGCGCCACCCGAGCCGCGATCAAACTGACCACGATCTTCGGGTCTCGCTATCTCGAGCTGTCTCCGGCCGGTACCGGCGATCTGGACCACCGGCGGATTCCGCTGGCCAACACCGAGGTTCCCTACGATCTGCAGCAGACCCTCGCCGGCGCGACGAGCACCTTCGAACCGGTCGACGCCAACCGCATCGTCGAATCCGTGACGATCCTGAACCGCAACCTTCGTGGACTTCCCGACGAGCTGCCGCAGGCGCTCGACAACCTGCAGTCGCTGGCCACGATCGTCGCGGATCGGCGCGCTCAACTCGGCACGCTGCTGGCCAACGCGGACACACTGACCACGATGCTGCGCGACCAGAAGGCCGACCTCGGGGTGCTCGTGCTGCAGGGCCGCGACCTGTTGCGCGAGATCACGACCCGCCGCCACGCGGTCCAGCGGCTCTTCGACAGCGCCACCACCCTGGTGGACAGGACGAAGACCATCCTGGACGACGAGCCGGCGATCGACGAATTCCTCACCAACATGCGAGATTTCAGCCGATTGTTGGCCGATCATGACGCGTTGCTGCAGAACACCCTGCAAATCACGCCGATCGCGCTGCGCAACTTCGCCAACGCCACCGGCAGCGGCAACGCGGTGGACCTGCTGACCGCTGGCATTTTCGTCGATTCATGGATGTGCGCGATCAGCGGCCGGGCCAAGCAGCTCCACATCGTTGAGTACTACAAGGACTGCGCATGAGCCGACGGGTCAAAGTCATCGTGGCGCTCGCCGCCGCGGCCGTGATCGTGGCCACCGCGGCATTCGCGATCGTTCATCGCGTGTCGCCGCGAGGGCTCACGGTGACCGCGCAGTTCGAGGACGCCGTCGGACTCTACGTGGGCAACGCGGTTGCCGTGCTGGGAATGGCCGTCGGCAAGGTCACCCACATCGAGTCCAAAGACACCTATGTGGCAGTGGAACTGGCCATCGACGAGGGCATCGATATCCCCGCCGACGTCCAAGCCGTCACGGTGTCGAACTCGATTCTCACCGACCGTCACGTCGAGCTCACTCCGCCGTACCGCGGTGGGCCGAAACTGAAGAACGGCGACGTAGTAGGGCTGGGGCGCACCCGCACGCCGGTTGAGTTCGACCGGACCTTGGCGATGATCCACAAGCTGGGCAAGGCCCTGCGCGGCGACGGCAACAACCAGGGACCGCTGGGCGATCTGGTGAGCCTGGGTGCCCAGATAGCTACCGCCAATGGCCCGGACATCAAGGCGGCGCTCGACAAACTGTCCCAGGCGCTGCGAGTTGGTTCCGACCGGGGCGCCCAGAGCAAGAAGAACATCCAGGCGATCGTCACCAGCCTCGCGGAACTGACCGAGGCCACCGCCGCCAACGAGGTCGCTATCCGTGAATTTGGTTCCAACATCAGGCAACTTAGTGCAATCCTTGCCGACGAAGATCTCGGTACGGGAACCACGGGCGCGAAGCTGAACCAGATCCTCGCGCAGGCGGCCTCGCTGCTGGAAGACAATCGCGAGGCGTTGCACACCACGTTCGCCGACACCGGAACGACCATCGCGACGCTCACCGACTACCGCCGGGAACTCGCGGAGATCCTCGACGTCGGCCCGATGGCGATCGACAACGTCTACAACACCATCGACGAGCACGCCGGCAGCATTCGCGTGCATCTGTTGCTCGCCAAGATCGAATTGAATGCGCATTTCATCAAGGAGGCTTGCAACCTCCTTGGACTCAAACAGCTAGGGTGTGCCACCGGAACGGTGCAGGACTACACCACGGATTTCGGCCTGGGCATGATGCTCGACCTCATGGGCAACGGGATCGATAACCCATGAGGAACCACCGAATTCGCCGGGGCATACGCGGTCTGATCGCGGTAGGTTTGAGCGCGCTGCTGGCCGGCTGTGGTGTCAGCCTGGATACGCTACCGCTTCCGGCGCCCGTGGCGGCCGGCAAAAGCTACGCGCTGACCGCCGTCTTCGCGAACGCACTCAACCTGCCGGAAATGGCCAAGGTAAAGCTCTATGGTGCCGATATCGGCGAAGTCGAGGCGATCTGGGCACACAACAACGCCGCGCACGTGACAATGCGCATCAGGGCCGATGTCACCCTGCCCGTCGGCAGCACCGCCGAGCTACGCGCAGCCACCCCACTGGGTGACGTCTTCGTCGCAATCAAGCGTCCAGCCTCTCGCCAAGCCGCCAACGTGGCGTTGCTGCACGACGGCGACATGATCCCGCTTGCCGACACCGCCGAAGCTCCGACCGTTGAGGAACTGCTCAACTCGATGGCGATGCTCATCAACGGCGGAGCCATCCGCTACCTCGTGTCGATGGTGAACGGCGCCGGCGAGGCCGTGGGCGGACGCGGCGAGAAGCTCGCCACTCTGCTAGACCAGACCAAGGCATTGCTCGCGAAGATGACCGCACGGTCAGCCCAGCTGAATGACGCGCTGCGACAGACCTCTGAGCTGACGGCAACGATGGCCGCACGTGAAGACACCATCAACGATTCGCTGGCCGTCGGTGCGCCGGCGATCGCCGTGATCGCGGACAATGCCGACCGGCTCGCCGATCTGGCGGACGGTGTCGCCCGCATCACCCGCCAGCTGTCCCGGTTCCCCTCCATCCGGGGCACCGACACTCGCAGCGTGATGGCCGACATCAACCGGCTCTCGGAGGTATTCAACGACATCTCCGTCGACCCCACCTTGTCGTTGTACTCGTTCAATCGGCTCATCGGGCTCTTGATGAAAGCCACCAACTCGACGGCGGGACATGGGATCCTGAACGTCGCGCAGCTCTCGCTCGTCCCATGGCCGGACAAGAACTATCCAGGCGATCCCGGCTTCCACTGGCCAGACGGCACCGATTGGCATCAGATGATTGGCGGCATCCGATACGAGTGGAACCTGTTGCTGGACAAGATCTATGGGGCAGACCGATGACGAACCCGCTGGAATGGCCCGCCCGGGGAGTCGTCGGGCTCATCCGGGCGCTGGCCCGCCACCGCATCCTGGTGTCGTGCGTCGGCCTCGTGGCCACACTGGTCGTCGCGTTCGGCTACGTCGCGATCGGCGGCCTCGGGATCAACCCGTTGCGCACGATGATGTCGGTTCGGGTACTCCTGCCCGAGTCCGGCGGGCTGTTGGCCAATCAAGACGTCACCGTGCGCGGAATACCGATCGGCCGCGTCACGTCAGTGAACCTCACCCACAACGGGGTGGAGGCGGTCGCGACCATCGACGCGAGCGCCCGGATCCCGCTGGACAGCCCTGTGCGAGTGGCTCCGCTATCGCCGGCCGGCGAGCAATATCTGGACTTCCGACCCACCACCACCCACGGGCCGTTTGTGACCGACGGCACGGTGATCGGCCAACGACAGGCCACGGTCCCGGTGTCGTTGGCGCGCATCATTGATGACAGTCACGGCGCTCTGGCGCAACTCGACGAGACGAAGCTGTCGGCTATCGTCAACGAGCTCCGCGTGGGACGTGACGGGCCGCAAAAACTCGCGGCCATCCTCGACGGCACCATCTTCCTGACATCCACCCTGGACTCGGTGTTGCCGCAGACCGTGAGCCTGCTGCGCAACACGCGGGTCGCGTTCACCGTCGTCGCCGACGTCGCGCCCGGTCTGCGCCAGACCTCGATCAACCTGGGAGAAGTTCTCAGCGGCGTGAACGCCATGGACGGTGGGTTTCGCACGCTGCTGGACCGGGGCAGCGGTCAGCTGGCCACGTTCGACAATCTGATCGCCGACAACCGGGAGAACATGGTCCAACTGTTGGGGAATCTGACGACCCTCTCGCAGCTGCTATACATGCGGATACCGGCGCTGCAGAATCTGTGGCGGCCCGACCACGGGCCGCTGATCGACCGCCTCGCCACCGCTTTCCGCGATGGCGGCGTCTGGGGAATCGGCGAGTTCTACCCAAAGTACCGATGCGACTACAACGTGCCGCGGCGGGCATTTTCGCAGGCGGACTTCCCCGAGCCGTATCGCTATACCTACTGCGACAACCCGGACCCGTCGGTGTTGATCCGCGGCGCGCGCAACGCGCCGCGCCCACCCGGCGACGACACCGCGGGCCCGCCGCCCGGCTTCGACCCGCTGGAGCAAACCGACGCCACCCCGGTATATCCGCCGTACACCTTGCCGACCACCTATGCGGGACCGCCGATTCCGGCGTGGGTACCGAACTAGACGCCGATCGCTGCCTCGAGGAGCCGCCATGTCCAAACGAACCGCATCCGAGAATGTCTTCGACAAGGTCGCCGAGACCGACGCTACCGACGAGTCCGCGCCCGCTGAACAGGATTCGCGTTCTGAGACCGTCGACGAAAGCGTCAGCGAAACTGCCGGCGCAACCGAGGCGGGCACTGACGAAGCCGCCGACGACCGGCCCTCCGGCAAGCCCCGCCGACGGATCGGAGCGGCCGCGGTTGGCCTTGTCGTGGTCACGGCGCTGGCCTCGGCCGGCTTGTTGGGGTGGCGTCTCAAGCAGGCGGACGACACCGGCGCGGCGGGGCGGGCTGCCCTCGACGCGGCGCGCAACTATGCCATCGTATTGACCACTCTCGACACGACCGACATCGACAAGAACTTTCAGCAGGCACTCGACGGTGCCACCGGGGAATTCAAGAACGAGTACAGCCAGGGGTCTTCCCAGCTTCGCCAGATCCTGATCGACAACAACGCATCGGGTACGGGCGTGGTCGTCGACGCGGCGGTGAAGTCGGCGACCAAGACCAAGGTCGACGTGCTGTTGTTCGTCGACCAGTCGGTAACGAACACCCTCAATCCCAGCCCCCGGATCGATCGCAACCGGGTGCGAATGACGATGGAACTCGTCGACAATCGTTGGCTGGCAAGCAAAGTCGAAATCATCTAGCCAGGCGACAGCCAGGAGATAGCCGGGAGATGACGTAGTGACTGACATTCGCGACGATGACGTCGACTCGGACGGGGACGATGGGGAGTCGGTCGCACCCGAAGCCCCAAAAGCCAAGGGCGACAACAATTGGATCCGGCCGCTACTGCGGTGGGCCGGCGCGGTGGTGTTCGTCGCCGTGCTGGCGGTTGCAGGCTTCGAGGGCTGGATGTTGCTGCGGCAGCACCAACGCGACGTCGCGGCTAGTCAAGCGCTCAACGCGGCGCGGGATTTTGCGGTCACCCTCACCAGCGCCGACGCCGCCACCGTGGACCAAGACTTCGCCAACATCCTCGACGGCGCCACCGGAGACTTCAAAGACAAGTACACCGGCGCCAGCGCGCAGCTGCGCAAGGTGCTCATCGACAACAAGGTGACCACCCGCGGCGAGGTCGTCGCTTCGGCAGTCAAGTCTGCCACCGGCAACAAGGTCGAGGTTCTGTTGTTCGTCAAACAGTCGGTGACCAACTCCACGGCGCCGCAGCCGCGGACCGACTTCACCGCGGTCACCATCACCATGGAGCAGGTCGACGGCCGCTGGCTAGCCAGCACGGTCGAACTTCCCGGCGGGGCGGGCTGAGGCCATGAAGTTCGCGGCAGCCCTGGCTGTGGTCGCGACGGCGGCGTCGGTGATGACCGCGCCGGTCGCACACGCATCCGCGGAGCAATTCTGCGGTGAGCTCGCCGCGACCTGGGACGGGACGCGCTGCACGACTTTGGTCACCTCGCCGCGCGACGCGGAGA
This sequence comes from Mycobacterium spongiae, assembly GCF_018278905.1. Taxonomy (NCBI): domain Bacteria; kingdom Bacillati; phylum Actinomycetota; class Actinomycetes; order Mycobacteriales; family Mycobacteriaceae; genus Mycobacterium; species Mycobacterium spongiae. The sequence continues at coordinate 2,951,560 of NZ_CP046600.1, read as the reverse complement.
TGTTCATCTCGTTGGACCTGCCGGCGCCCATGCTCGACAACCCCACCTCCGGACCGACCGTGCGCGGCTACTTTCACAAGTTGATCGACGGGTGGCGCAAGACCGGCTCACAGACGCCCCGAGACAGCAGCGCCTACACCGGCTACGAGATCTATCCGGGGCCGGGCGCTGTCCAGACGCTGATCGTCCACGAGACGTTCGAGCCGTTCGGGATTCAGGCCAACAACGCCTTCCGGTCGTTCGTCTTCGATATGGCCCAAGGGCGCCGGCTCCGCATCGCCGACATCTTTCGGCCCGGCGTGGATCCCATGACGGTGATCCCACCGGCCACCGAACCGGTCCTGCCGCCGGCACTGGACGCCGCTCCTCCCCCACACGCGCCCAACACCTATCCCTTCACCGTCGAAGAGTGGGTGCCCGGCCCCAACGGACCGGGCTACACCAGCAGCTATCACACGTTCGGGTTGTCGCCAGACCACCTGATCTTGTACATGCCCGACGAGCCGATGCTCCGCGAGAACCCAAGTCCCCGTGATCGACTCGTCTGGTCTATGGACGGCGGCACGATCCGCATCGAAGTGCCGCTGGCCGCGTTGGCCGGGTCGCTTCGGCCGGAATACGGTGGGAACTAGGGATTCACGACGCCGTGGCTGGTGCCGGCTCGGTATGGAAATCGGCGAGATTGACGCCATCGGTCATGGCCCAATAGTCCACGATCCGCCAGGGCGAGTTGGTCACGACCCGGCCGGCGGCGTTGCGGAAGTAGTTCGACATCCCCGGATGTGTCCAGACCATGCGGTTGTGGGCTTCGTCGACGCGACGCACATAGTCGTCATGCACGTCGGCGCGGCATTCCAGCACACCAAGTCCGCGATCACGCATCGCCACTACGGCATCGGTGATGTAGCGGGCCTGGCATTCGGCGACGAACATGTAGCTGCCGCCACCGGGATTGACGTTGGGGCCGTACATCAGGAACAGATTGGGGAAGTCTGGGACGCTGATGCCCAGGTATGCGGTGGCGTCGTCGGCCCCCCAGCGGTCATGTAACTCCGCGCCCGCCCGGCCACTGATCTGCATCGGGGCCAAGTATCGGCGCACCGCGAACCCGGTGCAGGACACGACGACCTCGGCCGGGTACTCGGCGCCCGAAGCGGTGCGCACACCGGTGCGGGTGAATTCGGCGACAGGCTCGGACACCACGTCGACGTGCGGCCGCCTCAGGGCGCGATACCAGCCGTTGTCCAGCAGGATTCGCTTCCCATACGGCGGATACGCCGGCACCAGGACACGTTCCAGATCAGGACGTCCGGCCAGCTCGGAGTGAATATAGGACGTGAACAGCGCCCGATGCGCGTCGCTGACCGCGTTCACCGCGCGGTCGGGGTGCGGCCACCCAGGGTCGACCCGCAGCGCTTCGTGCACCCGGTCGTTCCACGTCCACGCCAGCCGCAGCCGGTAACACCGGCGATAGTACGGCACATGGTCGAACAACCAGCGAGCCTCGTCAGTCATTGGTTCGAAGTAGTTCTCGGCCGGGGCGACCCAGCCCGGAGATCGCTGGAACACCGTCAACGCGGCGACTCGATCGACGACCGCGGGCACGATCTGCATGGCGCTGGCTCCGCTGCCGACCACCGCGACCCGCCGGTTGCTCAGATCCAGGTCTGCCGGCCAGGACGCCGAATGCACCGCGTCGCCGCCGAACACCTCCCGACCCGGGATATCGGCCGTCCGCTCACCAAACAACCCGACCGCGGTGACCAGCACGTCACCCGCGATGTCGGACTCGGCACCGTCGCGGGTGCGCAGCCGCACGGTCCAGCGCCGGGTGCGTTCGTCGTAGTCGGCGCGCACGGCTTCGGTCCCGAACTGGATGCTGTCGCGAAGGCCGAAGTGGTCGGCCAGGTCGCCCAGGTAGCCCACCAGCTCGTCGCGCTTGGCGAAATACGCCGACCACGTGCGCGGAAAAAACGACAACGAGTACAGGTGGCTCGGGATATCCACCCCGCAGCCCGGGTAGTTGTTGCGCAGCCAGGTGCCCCCGACGTCGTCATTGCGTTCAACGATGACATGCGCAATCCCCGCTTCCCGCAGGAAAACCGCCAGCGTCAACCCCGAGACCCCCGCACCGACGATGACCACCAACGGCCCGGCGCCACGCGTCGGCCGCGGACGCGGGCTCAGCTCCGGGGCAGCGAGTTCGGCGGCAGCCAATCTGCCGTACTCGATCGGGACCTGCTCGCCCATCGACAGGCTCAACATCTGGGCCAAAGTCTCGGCCGACGGATCGGTGACGGCTGCCGGGCCCTCGTTGGCCCACGAGGTGACGGCCTCGGCGACGGCCTCGACGATGTCGGCGCGCACCCCGCCGGGCAGCCCGCCGCTGTCGTTCGGTCCCAGCCCGTAGTTGCGGGTCGGCACGTACGGCGGGCGCAACCATCGATCGTCCCCGGTCAGCAGGTGGAGCACCATGATGAACGTCGGCATATTGCCGGCCGACGCGGCCGCGATCAGGCGAGATCGATCGACCGGTCGGCGATGGCCCACCGGAGTCCCGCCGCACCCGGACGCGAAGCCGCTCACGTGCTGCGCGTCCAGATCCGCGCTCCTGCTTCTTTACTGACCATGTGGCATCCACACTATGTGGCCGGGCAACGTCGGCGTCCCTCCTCGCGTGTCGTGCTCAACGGCCTTGACGTTAGAAGCCCAGACGCGAGTTTCCGCTGACCGAACGTTTCGATCGCTTGACCGAATTGCTCACGCGGTTACGGTAATTTTCGAGTAGCGCCCGAGGAGCTAGGTTCCCGTGACTGAGTACACGATTCCCATCGGTCGAGCACAAGCCTGCATCGCGCTGGCTGCTCGCCAGGGATGGGACATCGGCACGGCTCTGGAGGAAGCGGGAATCTCGCCAGTGCTCGTAACCGAGGGTCGATCTCGCGTTTCGATGGAGCAGTTCGCCGCCTTGATACGAAATCTCTGGCGCACCACCGACGACGAACTCATGGGGCTGGGATCGGCGCCGGTGCCGCGGGGGACGATGCGGCTCATGTCCTACGCTCTGCTCGGGACCCCGGATCTGGGCTCGGTTCTGCAGCGCTACGTCGAACTTGCCAAAGCCGTTCCCGGCTTCCCGCCAATCGTCGTCGCGGTGGGTCCCAAGGAAGTTCGTGTGTCGACCGAGCTGGCCAGGATCGAGCAGGCCGACGAGGTCATCGTGGATGCGTTGTTGGCGGCCGGGCACCGGTTCGCCAGTTGGGCGATCGGCAGACAACTACCCCTTCGGCGCGTTGAGGTGCCCTACCCCCAGCCTGACGAGATCGACGACTACGACGTCGTTTTCGGTGCGCCGGTGGTCTTTTCGGCGCCCACGGCAGCCGTGGTCTTCGCCACGGAGATGCTCGCCTCGCCGTGTATTCGTACCGAAGTCGAGTTGGATGAGTTTCTGCGTCGTGCTCCCGCCGGACTTCTGCTACGGCGCGACCACGGCTCCTCGATGGTCGATCGCGTTCGTCGGATACTCGCCGAAAGAGGTGCCACGGGGCAACGCGCGACAGCTGACGAGATCGCTGCCGGTCTGGCGATGAGCCCGCAAACGCTGCGCCGAAGACTTCGCGATGAACACACGTCCATTCGACAGATCCGTGAGTCCATACTGCTCGATGCCGCGATCGCCAGCCTGGTTCGCGGCGATGAAACCCTTACCGCACTCTCGCGACGGCTGGGTTTCTCCGAGCCCAGCGCCTTTAGCCGGGCGTTTCGGCGATGGACCGGCCGCAGCCCCGGTTCTTACCTGCCGCGGGGCGCCGCACAATCGGGCGAACACAGCCCGAGCGATCCTCAACGGGCGCGCCCTCGCCCTGCCGGGAACAGCTGCAACTCGGAGCAATAGCGAACTGCGGTTGTCTCTGCGGTGACGTTATTGGGCGTGCGTGGCCATGGTCGCCGTAGTCCCGCCGGCGGAGGGTAGCGTTTCCCCAGAAAGCCGGGCACCAGGGTTGGGGGTTTTCCAGTGATCCGCCGTCGCACGTTGCTCCAGGTGGGTGCGGGGACGGCGGCCTCGATGCTTCTTGCGCCCGTCGGTTGTGCGGGCCGTCGACCCGGCCCAGCACCGCTGTCAGCGGGGTGGTACGAGCCAGCGTCGCAGCATTCGCAAGCCGGCGTGCTCCGCACGGAACTGCGGGTGAAATACACCGACCCGAACGCCGTCGAGTTGCTGGGTCACCCCATGCGGCTGCGCAGTTTCAACGGCGCCGTAGTGGGGCCCACCTTGCGAGCGAAGCCGGGTGACACCCTACAGATCGCGCTGGTGAACGCCCTACCGGTGAATCCCGATCCCATGCCGGCCAACATGAACATCCCGCACAACTTCAATACGACGAATCTGCACACCCACGGGCTCCACGTTTCCCCGCAGAAGCCGGCGGACTACGTGCTCTTGGAAGTCCTGCCACAGGGGACCGCACTCCCCCACGATGACCCCGATGCGTACGTGGGTCGCTTCGACTTCACGTTCCAGCTTCCCGACGACCACCCCAGCGGCACCTTCTGGTATCACCCGCATCGGCACGGCGCGACCGCCATGCAGGTGGCCAGCGGGATGGCGGGCGCGCTGATCATCGAGGAGCCCGACGACAATCGGGTCCCCGACGAGTTGCGCAACGTCGCCGAGCGCATTCTGGTTCTCCAAGAGATCCCGTTTGTGCTCGACAACGGGGTTGGCGTCGTCGAAGACTTCGAGGAGCAGCTTGCCAGCAAGGAGGACCGCGCAATCACGGTCAACGGAAAGCACGCACCGACGATTCAGATGCGCCGCGGAGAAGTTCAGCGCTGGCGCATCATCCAGGCGCACTTCGAGCTCGCGATGGGTATCCGATTGCACGATCATGCGCTACACCAGATCGCCGCCGACGGGATCACCATGCCCGCGGTGCGCCCGCTCGACGTGTTGGCAATCTCGCCCGGGGGGCGCGCAGATGTGCTGGTCCAGGCAAACGACACCCCGGGCCGTTATGAGCTGCGCACCGCGCCGTACGACATCCGGCACGAGTTCGAATTCAATGGCGCGCCGCCACCATTGGCCGATAACCAATCAACGGAAATCCGCGAAGGGATCCTCCTGGCCACCGTCGAGGTGGTCGACGAACAACGTCCGATGCCGCTCCCGTCATCCCTTCCGCCACCGAGCGGCCTGCCCGCGATCGAGGGGTCCGCCATCGCCAGGGACCGCCGCTTCCATTTCGAAAAGACAGATAGTGGCTACCAGATCAACGGAAAGCTTTTTGACGTCGACCGCACCGACGAGGTGTTCCACCTCGACGTCAGCGAACGTTGGATCCTCACCGCCGCCAACGGCAGCCACAATTTCCACATCCACCAAACCCCGTTCCGGGTTATGTCCGTCAACGGCAAACCCCTCGCCCGACCGCTATGGCGCGACACCGCGATGGTCCCCGCCGGCGGCGAGGTTGTCTGCGAGGGCCGCTTCGAAGACTTCCCGGGTGTCTTTGTCGTGCACTGCCACCGCCTCAAGCACGAGGACAAAGGCATGATGCAAAAGGTCGAACTGCTCTAAGGGCCGGCCCCTCTTTACACGATGAGGCGGGTGACAAACGTGGGGTGTACGAGCAGCGCAACGCCAAGAACGACGAGTATCGCGGCGGTGACTCGGCGAAGTTGATCGCTAAACGGGGCCACCTTTTCCAGCCAGATCACCACCGTGAGCGCTAGCATCCACGCCAATTGCATGGTGCCAACAGTGATTAACAGCAACATCAGCAGCCAGCAAGAACCGAGACAAGAGATGCCATAGCGGCCGCCGGCAACGAATGTCCCCGCCCGGCTCGCTGTTCGTGACCCACCGGACACGGACATCGGCCAGTGGCAGTGCCGCAGACACGTCGCCTTGAGCGGGCTGAGCTGATGCAGTCCGGCGACGAGCGCCACGGCGCCGGCGACGCGGCCAATCCAGGCAGAGCCATGCACCATCGGGTCTAGGTGGGTCGACGCGACAAAAGCCGGGATGCCCACCACGGTCCACACCGCCAGGTAGCCGACGACGAAGAGCACCGCCGTAAGGGCGTTGCCGGCGGCGGCACGAACATAGTGGCCGACAACCGGTGAGACCGCGGGAAGCATCATCGCGGCCATCATGGCCACCCACGCGAGGAGGAACGCGGCCAACGACATCGTGGATTCGGCGTGCTTCGACATTTCGTCGCCGCCCATGCCGGCGGCGCCGACGACAGACCACCACCAGCCCAAGCCCGCCAAACCCAGCAGCGATGCCGACAACCAAATATCGGTCGGCGCCCTGCTACGTCCTTGGCTGTTGTCCACGTTCGCCGCGCTTTCAGGTGACACCGGGAACACATGTGCGATCGCCAGGGTACACCCCACCCCCAGTGGGGTGGGATATCCTAGGCTTGTTCGACGGTCGATCCGAGTTGTGAGGTAGTGATGGGCGAACACTTGACCGCAAAGAAGCATGCGGCGCTTAATCGGCTCAAGACGGTTCGGGGCCACCTCGACGGAATCATTCGCATGCTGGAATCCGACGCTTACTGCGTGGACGTCATGAAGCAGATCTCAGCGGCACAGTCCTCCCTGGAGCGAGCCAACCGGGTGATGTTGCACAACCACTTGGAGACCTGTTTTTCCTCGGAAGTGCTCGATGGTCGCGGACAAGCGGCCATCGACGAGCTCATTGACGCCGTCAAGTTCACACCGGCGCTGACCGGCCCACAGGCCCAGTTAGGTGGTGCTGCGGTCGGGGAACCTGGTGACAATCACGGTTCTGCGGCCGCGGGCGCATCCGGGTTGTCCGGACCGTCATGAGACGCTGATTCTGACGCTGGTGATCGGGTGCGTTCGTCGACGAATGCAGCGAATTCCCGCAGCGCGCGTCGCGCTTCCGGCAGGATGTCGGCGAACAGCTGAAACACGTGCATCTGGCCGGGGTAGATCTGCAGCTGGCAGGGCACGGCAACGGCAGCGAGCCGTGCCGCGAGCGCTTCCGCGTCGGCGACGAGAATCTCCAGGCCGCCGACTTGGATCAGGGTCGGCGCCAGTCCGGACATGTCGTGGTCGGGGTCGCACAGATCGGTACGAAGCGGGCCGAACCGGACGTGGTGCAGATGACCAATCCAGGCAAGCACGCTGGGGGTGACATAGGGATCTCGTCGTACGTTGCGGTGTCGCGGTCGGTCCGCGGTGAGGTCGACCCACGGCGAGATGACGGCGATCCCTGCCGGTTGCGGAAGATCGAGGGTGCGCGCCGCGGCGGCGACTGCCAGCGCCAGATGCCCGCCGGCCGAGTCACCGGCCACCACGATCTCCGATGGCGGATGTCGACGCAACAGATACCGGTATGCCGCGACACAGTCGGCTACCGAGGCCTGCACCGACACATGTGGCAGCTGCCGATATTCGACGCTGAGCACTGGCGCGCCGCCACACACCGCCGACAGCCGCGAAACGAGCCGACGGTGCGTTTGTGGGCCGCCGACGATGAAGCCGCCGCCGTGGAAGTACAAGATCGCCGGCTTCGAAACGTGAGCCCGTGGCGCGGCGATCCATTCGGCGCCGCATCCGCCGAGGTCGATCCGGTGCATCGACGCGCCCGCCACCGGGGTGCCGAGTGGGACGCGCAGGCGGGTGGCCAGCCGCTCCACAGCGACCACGATGCGCCGGATCCCGGCGGCACGCCGTCCCGGCCGGACACCACTCAGGACCGGCCGAAGCGACCGGCGCACCACCGCCGCCAGTACCGCCGCCGATCGGCCGGGCTCCGGCGGCTCGAACGCCGCTGTGGCGATCTCGTCTGGGCCGCTCACCGTGCGGGCTTCGGCCACGCTGTCGGCGGCACGGCCCTCGGCGTCGTCTGGGCGAGCACCCGCTCGGGCGCCGACGCGGGCAGCCCGTCAATGATCGCCATCCCCCGGCGCAGCCGGGATCTGCCGGTCGTGGCGATGAGCCGATCACACGCTGTGGAGTACAGCAGCGGACGTAGCCACTGCAGAAGCACGGCCCACCGAGGCACATACACGCGGCGGGCGCGCATGCGGATGCCACGCACGAACAGGGCCGCGCACTCGTCGGCCGTCCGGGCTCCGCCCGCGCGACGGATCACACGTACCAGCGTCTTCAACGCCGACGAGCTCGTGGTGAGGTCCCCGACCAGGTCGGTGGTGATCACGGTCGGGTGAGCCGAGCCGACGGCCACCTCGTGGGGGTGCATCTCCAGGCGCAGCGCGTTGGCGAATCCCTCCACGCCGGACTTGCTGGCGCCGTAGGCACTTCCGCCCGGCATCGGCACGATGGAGGCCAGCGACGACACCACCAGCACGTATCCCTTACTCGCGATCACGTGTGGGATCGTCGCGCGCACGGTGCGGAACACACCGGTCAGGTTCACCTCCACGGTGCGCGCCCAAGCGTCGACGTCGGTGGCGGGCACCGTCTGCCAGCTCGCGACGCCGGCGTTGGCGACGACGACATCGAGCCCGCCGAACGCCTGCACCGCTGCCTGTACGGCCGTATCCAGCGACGCGCTGTCGGTCACGTCCGCGGCGAGGCCGAGGTGGCCGGGTCCGAGCTCGGCGGCCGTTTGCGCGACGCGGTCTTGCTCGATGTCCAGCAGCGCCACCCGAGAACCGGCCTCGGCAAGCTTACGGGCGGTGACCGCGCCGATGCCCCGGCCGCCGCCGGTGATCAGCACCCGCTTCCCTGTCAGGTCCATCACTCGGTCGCCACCTTCACCGCGGACGGTTCGGTGTCGACGTGAAAGTCCTCGACGTGGCGGTCCGCCAGCATGCGGGCATGGGCTTGCGGAGTCCACGGCCACACCTCGGGCGACCCGTCGGTTCCCAAATACCAGCTGGCGCAACCGGATGCCCAGACCGTGCCGGGCAACGCGCGGCGAAGCTCCGTGTTGTACTTCGCGGTCGACTCCGCGGTAGGTGCGGCGGTCGAAAACCACCCCTGCCGCCAGGCGCTGATCCACTTCATGATGTGGTCGGACTGGGCCTCGGCGATTGCCACCAGCGAGAAGTTGCCGATCGGGCTGTGCGGGCCCATGAGCATGAAGAAGTTGGGGAATCCCGGCAACGCGATCGTGCGATACGCGCGCGGCCCGTCGCGCCACACCTCGGCCAGCGTGGTGCCATCGGGGCCGATCAGCTCCATGGGGCGCAGGTAGGCGTGCGCGTCGAACCCGGTGGCGAATACCAGGACGTCAGCCTCGTGGAGTCGGCCGTCGGCGGTCACGATTCCGCGCGGTTCGACGTGGGCGATAGCGGTGGTGACCACATCGACGTTGCGGCGTTGCACCGCGCGGTAAAACCCGCCGGACATCACCAGACGCTTGCACCCGGGTTGGTAGTCGGGGGTCAATGTGCGGCGCAGTTCGCGGTTGCGCACGGCATACAGGTGGGCTCGACACAGCGACTCGACGAGCCACCGCTGCCAGCCCGGACTGATCAGTGCCGTAGAGAACAACGCGAAAGCCCGCTTGATCAACGCATATTCGGCGGCCATCAGCCATGGCATCCGTGCACGCAGCCGCTTGGTGAGCGGGTCCGTCGGCCAATTCGGCAGCGGCAGAATCCATTGCGGCGTGCGCTGGAACAGGTCGAGGTGCGCCACCCTGCCTGCAAGCGCTGTGACGAGCTGTGCGCCGGTCGACCCAGTACCAATCACGGCTACCCGCTTGTCCGCCAAGGACACCGTGTCGTTCCAACGGGCGGAGTGAAACTTTGTCCCCGCGAAGTCGTCCAGACCCGGAATATCCGGGAGGACGGGATGATGCAGCACGCCTGTAGCGGTGATCAAGAAGTCAGCCTCTCGCACCGTCCCGGTCGAATCCTGCACTCGCCAAACGCCGTTCACGAATTCCGCGCAGGTCACTTCGACGCCAAGTTGGATGTGCTCGCGCAGACCATGGTCGTCGACCACGGTGCGGATGTAGTTGTGGATCTGCGCGCCCGACGACAACCAGTGCGACCAGTCCGGGTTGGGGTGAAACGAGTATTGGTAGAAGGCCGAGGGCACATCGCAGCGCAACCCGGGGTAGCGATTATCTCGCCAGGTGCCACCAACATCGGTGGCCTTCTCGAGCACCGTGAAGGTCGGTACTCCGGCATGCTTGAGCTTGGCGGCCAAGCAAATACCCGACATCCCGGCACCCACGACGACGATCCTGGGATTCCTGTGGCGGACACCGCCGGTATCCGCCGTTGAGGCTATAGCCACGACCTCCCCTTTCTCGCTTTCGCTTGGCACGAAAAGGCGCGGTTCGACGGTACGAATCGTGGCCCGGGTGGTTCCATGACCGCCGCAGCCAACAACGTGACCAAATCGATCAGCTCACTTCCGGTGTCAGCTCAGCCGCGACCCGGCGACCCGCTCATATGACTACGATGGTTTCACCGTGCTCAACAGGGTCAAGGAGGGCCGACGTCACCCCCTCCAACACGCACAGAAGGTCAGTTAGTTGCGAAAGAGCATCAGCCGTGGTCACCGCCGAGCACGTCGGACGCTATAAACAAGACGGGTTCTACTGGGCGCATGCGGCCGACGCCGTTGCCATCACCCCCAAGAATGCGTGGGCAGCCCTAGAGCGCTTGCTCACCGATACCCTGCGCCGGGTGCCTACGATCTCGAACAGGCCGATTGAGGTGCTCCGAACCGGCACAGGTGGAAGCCTCCTCGGCGTGGGTGCACAGCTACGAACCCGGGCGAAAGTCTTGGCCGTGATCGGTGTTCCGATGCGGCTGACTGTCATTGCGGTGCAGCCCGGACGCTACGTCAGGATCGCGGTCAACAAGAACTTCGCTGACATCGACTTTCGTATCGACGCCGACAACGACGAATGCGTATTGACGTATCGGCAAGGCTTTCAGCAGGGGACCCTGCTGGGCTGGATTGGGGCAAACCTCACCTTCGGTATTCGCGAAGTCCCGGAGACTGCGGCCATTCTCAATACCTGGGTCCAGACCGCTACCGCTACTCACGGCTAGTACCAGCCCCTATACCAGCGCAGCTGTGCCGTCGCCGTGCACCGCGACCTGGACACCCGCTATGTCGTCATCCACGCTTGCCTGCACATCGCCCTGAGCAGTGAGCACGGCCAGGGTCCGCGCATCCTCGGGCGTCCGCACGGACACGAACGCCTTCTGGGGACGCCCATCGCGGTCGAACGGCGCGGTCCATGATTCGATGGTGCCGATGCCCTCCCATTGGTCGTAGGCCGTGCGGGTCGGCTCCTGGTCGACTGCTGATTGCACATCTTCCCAACGGAATTCGGCGCTAGGTGGCTCCGTGCCGTAAACGCCGATGCTGTGCTTGGTGAGGTATCCGCCATTGGCGGTGACCAGCCCGAAACTACCCGGGTTCGCTAACAGCAGCCCGGCCATCGTGCCCACCGAGTGGGTCACGTAGTTGTTCCATGGCCCCCCGGCAAACGGCATCCCGCCGGTCACCGTCAGCGGACGGCCCGAATCACCGATCGGCAGACCCAGTTCGTTGGCGGCGACTTGGACCGCGGACGGAAAACACGAGTAAAGGTCGACGAACTCGATGTCGTCAACTCCGAGGCCCCCCGCGAGCTCGAGGACGCGCCGACCCGCGATCCTGATTGCCGCCGACCGGTGGAAGTCAAGTCGCTCGCCGAGCGTATACGTGTCATGCGACTCTGTTCCGGCATAGGGAAAGACCCACCGATCCGACGAAACGTGCAGCCGCTCGGCGGCTTGCGCAGAAGCCAGAACCACGACCGCGCCCTGATCGACCATGTTGTTGGAGTTCATCAACTTGGTATAGGGCCAGCTGATCATCCGGTTGTCCGGACCGGGCTGCCAAATATCTTCTGCCGGGACGGCTCTCGGGCTCCAGGCATTCGGGTTGCCTGCCGCGACCACGCTGAACTGTGACCACAGCTCGCCGATCCGGCGCCGATGCTCATCCGATGACTCGCCGGCGGCGATCCGCAACGCCTGCTCGAACATGGGGTAGACATGCGCGGGCTGGATCAGTTCAATGCGCAGTTCGGCGGGACCCGCCATCGGGACATCGTCACCATCTCCCTCGGCCATCGGCACCGAGTCATCCTGCTGCGGCCACTGCGGCTTCTTCTGGTCAGCACGCAACCGCGTCTTGGTCCGCCAACACTCGCCGCCGGCGATCAGCACGACGTCGGCCCGCCCCTGCTGGATATCCAGGTAGGCCCGATTCATCAGCGCGTGCGGAACATTGCCACCCACGCCGCTGTAGGAGGTCGAGAAGTTCGTGGCGCCGATCTGCCGGCCGAGCAACAGCCCAGGGTCGCGATACCGCCAGGACAGCAGATTCACCACGCGGATCGAGTCGACCGATTCCAGCACGCGAGCATCGCAAGCCCGCCGCGCGGCCGCTGCCATCAACCCCACCGGATCAAGGTCGCCGTCGTGTTGGTTGACTTGCCCGGCGCCGATGAGCACGGGAGTCCTGGGAACGACCGGCATCAGCTCACCTGCCCTTGCGCATACAGCGCGCCGACGTTGATCAGGCGGTCAACTTCGTCGTCGTCGAGGCCGAGCAGCCGGCGGCACACCTCGCGGGTGTGCTCGCCGAGCATCGGCGCAGGGCGCAGCTCAACGGCCGGGATGTTGCGAAACGGCGCTGGCCCCGCCTCCGCGGGCAGCGGCGCGTCGAAAAGCGGATGCACCATGTCGGACAGCAACTTTCGATGTCGAACCTGGGGATCAACAAGCACATCGGTTGCTCGGTTCATCGGAGCAGCCGGCACACCCGCCCGCTGAAGTAGGTTGGCCACCGTCTCTTTATCGAGAGTGCTTGTCCAGCATGCAATCTCGTCGACGATGTCGCCACGGTCGCGATCCACCGGGGAACGACCCATGGCCGCCGCGAGCGCCCGCCGGTCGTCTTCGTCACGGAGGGAGATAACACACCATTCGTCGTCCCCGGCGCAGGGATACACACCGTGGTAGCTCGGGTCGTCGCACACCTGTAGGCCGGCCGCGCGGGCGGCTTCGGTCGCGTAGGTCGTATCGAGCTGGTTTACCGCCACTTCGGCCTGCGAGATGTGCACATGCGCGCCGTGTCCGGTGCGGTGTCGGCGAATCAACGCCGCCAGCGCGGCGATCGCGGTGACCCGCGCCGCCACGTGGTCGGGGAACACGGTGACCGCGTCCAAGAATGGGGGCCGAGCGTCGTCGATGGTGTCCGACGTCCATAGCCTGGTGATCCCGGTGGCCGCGCGCACCAACGGGCCATACCCCGGCTGGACGCTCCATGAGCCGCGGTCGCCGAATGCGCTGCTTTCGGCTAGGACAATGCCCGGATTGAGCGAGCGCAACGTAGGGTACGAAAACCCTAGACTGGCAAGCGTTCCCGGCTTGAAGTTGGCGGACACAATGTCGGCGGTGGCCACCAGACGAGCGAAAGTCTCGGTGCCCGCGGGCTGCCGCAGGTCCAGGCCGAGACCGACCTTGTTGCGGTTTGTCCAGGCAACGGCTTCGCTCATCGCTTGACCGGTGCGGGTCTGCCGCAATCCGTCCGGAAACTGGGGGCTCTCTACCTTGATGACCTCCGCTCCCATGTCGGCGAACAGCCGGCCGAGCTCGCCGCCGGCCACGATGATGCCGAGATCCACGATGCGGATCCCCTCGAACGGTCGTCGCACGGCGGCCTCGTCGCTGGCTGGTAACCCCGTATCCGTACGCTGCCAATCGGGGCCGTGCTGGCCAGGCGCCGGTGCACGATGGCGCAAACCCGCTCGCTGGCCATCGATGATGAACGGACCCGCGGGGACGCTGACGTTGATGCCGGGGGCAAACTCCACGTCGCACAGGGCTCCGACCTCGCGGAAATGATCCGACGCGAGCGCTTCGGACGAGGTCAATACCGGGGCGATCGGGACGCCGTGGGATTTTCCGGCTGCGACCAGGTCGTCCATCGTGTGGTCGGAGAACAGCGCCGCGGTGAGTGCGCCGATCTCCCGGGCCGCCTTGAACCGGGCGCCCACGGCGTCGTACATGGGGTCCTGGAATTGCGATGGTTCCCCGAGCCAGGCCCGCATGCCATGCCACTGCCGCGGCGACATCACGCAAAGCCGCACGTAGCCGTCTTTGCAGGCGAATATCGGGTACACATCCTGATGCCGCGGTCGGCCGCGCCAGCCTCCGGAGCTCCGCTGCGCCAGCGCACCCTGGCCCATCGCGCCGTACGGCGGATCAAGTGCCTGGGCGACGGCCTCGAACTTGGAGAAGTCGATGTACTCGCCGATGCTGTAGCGCAGCCGATGGTAGTAGGCGACCAGCACCGCCCAGGTCGCCTGCACCGCCGCGGTAGCCGATGCGATGCCATCCGGCGGTAGCACCGGTGTGCCGGTCGGTGGTCCCGACTGCGACAGCGCCGTCGACAGTGCGTACAGCACCGGATCGGTTGCTTGCCACCCTGCGCGGGGGCCGTCGGTACCGAAATCACTGACGTGCAGTGCGACCAGTCGCTCGAAGTGGTCAGCGAGCCTGGCGCAAGACATTCCGAATATCGTTGCCATACCGGGGATTCCGCTGTCGATGAGGATGTCGGCGCTGCCCACCAGCTCGAGGAACCGGTGTCGGTCCGCCTCGGTCTCGGGGTTGAGCACCGTGCTGCGTTTGTTCGCGTTGCGCAACGCGAAGGGGATGCTGCAGCCGGCTACCGCGGGCAGCCGGCCCCGGCCAGGGCTGCCGCCGTCAGTCTCGATCTTCAGGACGTCCGCGCCGAGGTCGGCAAGGAGGCGACCGATCGCCTCGGCCTCGCCGGTCGCAAGATCGAGTACCCGCACGTCAGTGAGGGGGAGCTCGTCATGTGTGGTCACCGCGGTCATCGATCACCCGTTCGTCTGTTCGGATCGGTCTCGGTCGACCCGGTGGGAAGGTGCGCCGACCGTGCCTGGAGCATCGACGACGAAACACCCACTCCCACGATCTCATCCGCTGCCCATACGGCGATGCCCACCACCGCGAGCCCACCGCAGATGCGTTCCAGCCTGCCAACTGCGGCCAGCTCGCAGCCGGTGACCTCGCCGACGAACCGCAGGGACAGGTCCGGGTTGGGATGCGGTATCCATCGGTCCGCGCACGCGGCTGCCACCGGCGGCCCGACGCACATATCGGCCGCGAGGCAGATCGCTTCGGCGCTCGCCTCAGCTCCGTTCCATGGCAACGCCAATCCGGTGGCGATCCACGATGGGCCCGAGCCCACGGTCCGTGGATGTAGCGTTGCCAAGATCGGGATCTCGACGTCGCCCGGGGCGCGCCAATCGGTGCCGGCGTCGTAGCCGACCAACGGCGGCATGTCCGTGGCGGTGGGCCGGTCGAGGGTGTACAGCGCGGCGGCGTCAGTTAGCCCGACGGTGGCCCGCGCCGCCGGCCGGCCGGCGGCGTCAGCGATGTCCACGCTGACCGTCGTGAGCGACCGGCCGGCACGCAGCACGGTGGGCCGGGCATGCGCGCTGCCCGCACCCAGCCCGCGCAAGAACCGAACGTCGAGGGACGCCGGGAGGCGATCGGGGGCCACGGTCCGGGCGGCGCGGATCGCCGCGGCCGCGACCCCGCCCCCGAATGCACCCCCGAAGGCGCCGTGCAGATGCCGCCCAAACTCGAAGCGCAGGCCGTCATCGTCCGGTCGGCAGCCCAGCAGGGTGTCGACGGTCGCCGCGGGAACGGTCACAGTGGGTACTCGACGATGAGCCGGGAACTCATAGCGGCTCTGCGCGTCACGGCACCAGCACCCCGTGCACGGGCGCGGCACCAGCGCGCTCACCTGCCATGACAGCGAGCAGATCGTCGGCATCGTCGAGCCCGACGCAGCGCCGCGGCAACTGCTCGAACGGGTAGCGACGGGTGGCCAACAGATCCAGCGCGGCCCGATAGGCGGCGACGTCCACGCCCAGGGCGCCGAGGACGCGCAGCTCCTTGAACACCACGGCGTCGGGGGTGAAACCCGGCGCGCCGCTGCCCCATCCCCGCGTACCGGCGACGACCACAGTACCGGCGGGGCGCGCCAGCGCGATCGCCTGCGCGAACGCAGCGGGTGCCTTGGCGGTGACGTCGACGACGACATCGGCGAGCCCACCGGTGGCCTTTCGCAGCGCGGCGACGGGATCGTCGGTGCCGACGTCGACGGCCAGGTCCGCGCCGAACTGCTCTGCTAACCGCAGCCTGTCGCCGTCGCGGGGCCCCAGGCCGGTCACCATCACGAATGCCGCCCCGGCCTCCTTTGCCGCCGCCGCGGCGCAGAGGCCGCGGACGCCGGGCCCCAGGACCGCGACGACATCGCCTGGCCCCGTGCCGGGTACGGTTGTCCCCCATCTGATTCCGGCGCCGAGCGGGTTGAACAACGTGGCCACCACCGGATCGAGGTCGGCCGGCAGGCGTAGCAGCATCGAATCCGGCGCCAGGTACTGGTATTCGGCGTAGCCGCCCCACAGGCCGGGCGGCCGCTCGACAGGGATGAAACCGTACATGTCGGTGAGCCCGTGCCGTTCGCAGCGGCGGTACTCCCCCGTGCGGCACGGTGGACAGTCGCGGCACGACTGGAACACCTCGACCGCGACGAGATCGCCGGCCGACACGTCCCAGCGCTCCGCAGCCCGCGGTCCGACCGCTTCTAGGACACCGACGGTTTCATGGCCCGGGACGAACGCGAAACCGCCGGACAGCTCTCCGGTGTATTGCTCGTGGTCGGTGCCGCACAGGCCGCAGGCGATGACGCGCACCAGCCCCGCGTCATCAGCGACCTCCGGCACCGGCATTTTGTGGGCGACCAAGCGCCGCGGTGCCTCCAATACCAGTGCTCGCGCGACCGCCCCCGGGGACATATCCGCACCCTAGGCAGCTATTGATTGATGTGTCAATCTAGTGTGTGATGAGCGATGATTCCGGTGGTGGCAGGGACGACGAGGCACCGGTCAACGAAAGGAGTCGCACATGAGCTTTCTGCTTGACCTTCCGATGCTGATTGCCGCCGGGGTGCTCATCGAGCGGAGGCTGCCGGCCGAACAGCGCGACGCGGCCGAGGCAGCCACTCTCGGCACCTTCTTGAGCGTGTCGTTCGGGCTCTACCACAATGTGCCCGGTCTGGGTCTGCTGTGGCGTCCGTTCCGCTCGCGCGACGGTCGCGACTTCATGTGGAACAGCGGAGTTCTCGCCATCGATACAACGGAGCTGAGCTGGCCCATGCATGCCGCTGCCGGCGGCATCTTCGGGACGTACCCGTGCTTCATCAAGCTCGGCCGCCGGCTGGGCCGTCGGCGATGACGCGGCTGGCCGACCGCGCGACGGCGTCGTTCGGTGCCGCGCTGTTGCCTGAAGAGCATGGTGGTCCGCCACCGGCCGTACTCGTCGAGCGTGTTGACCGCTACATCGCTCACCTCCCGGCGACGGTCCGGATCGCGATGCGGGCCGGGCTGCTCTCGATGACCGCCGCCGGGTATCTCACGGCCGGCCGGTCCCTGGGGCGACTGACGCCCGACGGCCGCGTTGCGGTGCTGCAGCGAGTGGCTTCATTAGGACCCGAGGCCGCTGCCGCGATCGAGGGGCTCAAGGCGCTGTTGTTGCTCGCCAACGGTGCCGATGTGTATGCCGCCGAGCTGCTGGACCGCGCTCAGCGCCACGAGGTAGCCCGCCCCGATGCTGACCTGACCGTCATACCGTCGCCCGAATGCCGGTCCGTCGTCACTGCCGACGCCGTGGTCGTCGGCTCCGGCGCTGGTGGTGCGATGGCCGCTCGGACACTGGCACGCAACGGATTTGACACCATCGTGCTCGAGGAGGGCCGGCGCTGGACCGTCGACGAATTCCGCGCCACCCACCCCCTGGATCGCTACGCCAGCCTCTACCGCGGCGGCGGGGCCACCGCGGCACTTGGCCGGCCAGCCGTCGTACTGCCAATTGGGCGGGCGGTGGGCGGTAGCACCGTGGTCAACTCCGGCACGTGTTATCGAACGCCGGACGCCGTTGTGCGCCGCTGGCGCGACGATTTCGGGCTCCCGCTCGCCGACCCGGCGCGTTACGAGGGCTATCTCGACGAGGTGGAACGCACGCTCGAAGTCAGTCCCGTGCCGATGGACGTCATGGGACGCAACGGGCGCACGCTACTGGCCGGTGCGGAGGCCCTGGGCTGGCGGGCGGCGCCGATCCCGCGCAATGCGCCCGGATGTGACGGTTGCTGCCAGTGCGCCATCGGTTGCCCGATGAACGCGAAGTTTGGGGTGCACCTCAACGCGCTACCGCAGGCCTGCGCGGCCGGTGCGCGGATCGTGTCGGACGCGCGGGTGGTGCGGGTGCTGCACTCCGGCGGACACGCGCAGGGCGTGCGGGCGCGCCGGCAAGACGGCACGTTGTTCGACGTGCGGGCGCCGACCATCGTCGTAGCCGCCGGCGCGACGGAAACCCCGGGCCTGCTGTGGCGCAGCGGGCTCGGAGGCCATCGCCGGCTGGGCCGAAACCTCGCATTGCACCCCGCCGCCGCGCTGGCCGGATCTTTCGAGCGCGACATCTACGCCTGGCGCGGCGTGCTGCAGAGCTCGGCCGTCGACGAACTACACGAGTCGCAGGGAATCCTGATCGAGGCGACCGCCACGCCTCCTGGCATGGGGTCGATGGTGTTTCCGGGATACGGCCGGGAGCTGCTTGGCTGGCTCGATCGAGCGCACCGCGTCGTGACGCTCGGCGCCATGGTCGCCGACGAAGGCAGCGGCCGCGTGGTGAACCTGAGACGGGGCGACGCGGTGCTGCGCTACGACATCACCCGCGCCGACGCGGCGCGGCTGATGACGGCGGTCGAGGCCATGGGCCGGTTACTCTTTGCCGCCGGCGCCGTTGAGGTTCTTACCGGTCTTCCCGCGGCCGGCACCGTCACCTCCTTCGGCCAGCTGCAGGATGTGCTGCGCCGGACAAGCCCGAGGAGCTTGCACCTAGCGGCTTTTCATCCGACGGGTACGGCCGCAGCGGGCAGCGACGAGCAGCTGTGCCCGGTGGACGCCAGCGGTCGGCTACGTGGGGTCGCAGGCGTGTGGGTAGCCGACGCGTCGATCCTGCCGAGCTGCCCGGAGGTGAACCCGCAGGTGTCGATCATGGCGCTGGCGCTGGCGGTCGCCGACGAGGTGGTCGCCGCCGTGCGCTGACGTTGCGCCAGTTCACCGCGCGTGCAGCGTGATCTCGGAGATGGCCGTACGGCTCTCCCCGTCCGTTGTGCCCAACTTCGTGATCCACACCAGCACATGGGACGTCTTCTTCTGGCTGTTCACCCGGACGCGGTTGTGCCCCGGCTTCAGCGGCACGCTCCGGGTCAGCTCGGTGGTATCGGACAGACTCGCCGGATTCGCGCTGTTGGCAGCGCGGATCTGCACTTCGGTTCCGGTGCTGGGCACGTCGATACCCACCGCGCTCAGCGCGGTCGGTGCCGACAACTGCAACATCAGGCCCACGCCCTCCTTGAAGGTGGGAAACGGCGTGGCGTCGACGTAGGTGTCCGTTGGCCACGACGTATTCGGATCCCCGTCTATGGCCAGATTGGCCTGCCCGGGATGGTCGGGCGCGCCACCCGGAGAGAACACCGTGGCCTGTTCGGGTTTCACGAGTGGACCGGGCGTCTTGTCCGACCACAGCCCGAACCCGTGGGTGACGACGATGGCCACTGCCGCCACGGCCGCGGCGGCGACAAGCCCCACGATCGCGACGATTCGCCCTTTACCGGATTTCGAATCGGAGGCGGTGGTGATCTTCTTCGGGTTCGTCTTCGGAACCGAGGGTGGCCGACGTCGGCCGCCAGGTTCGGCGGAATGGTTGACGACCGTATCGGCGAACAGGGTGCTGCCGTCCCAGATTCCGCTGACCCCGACCAGGTCGCCGTCGGCGAGTGGTCCGGTGATGGAGCTGCCGTGCAATTCGACCGGTATCTCGGTCCGCGGTTCTCCGCTCGGCTCGTATCGTTTGAGGCCAAACGACCACACTTCGTCGTCGTTCCCGGGTCCGGCTGGTCGCTTCCGCACCGAAACTGCTGTGCCGTGCTCGGTCATGGGGTCAAGACGTTTGGTGTGCGGCGCCGTTGAGCCGCGATCGTCGGCAGCGCCGAGGGGAGCGGTGTGCACGCTGGCAGCGTGCCGCGGCCGAGCTTCGGGCGCCGCGCTCGGCGGGGAGGGCTGCGGCGTTGCCGAGGATCTGGCCGAGGCCACGCCTGGGCCATCAGGCGCACCGTTGGCCGCCGGGTCGGGTGCGAACCCGGGGCGGGCTGCGGCGTCCGGCGGCGTTGCCAGCGCCTGGGCGAAGTCGAGGCAGTGGGGGTACCGATCGTTGGGGTCTTTGGCCAACGCCTTGGCGAACACGGGGTCGAGGTGAGCAAGATCGGGGCGGCGTTGCGACAGCCGCGGCGCAGGCGTGTTGAGGTGATGGCCGACGACGACGGCGCGGTTGGAGTCATCGAAGGGCGGTGCGCCGGTGAGCAGGTGAAACGCCGTGCCGGCCAGCGCGTATTGGTCGACGCGGCCATCCAGCGACTTGCCGGTGAGCTGCTCGGGTGCCGCGTAGGCGACGGTACCGATGGCCATCTTGGCCTCGGTCAGACCGGTCATGTCGTCGGTCTCGCGGGCAATGCCGAAGTCGGTCAAGAGAACTCGGCGCCGCGCGCCCTCCGGCGGGGCGGTGACGAGGATGTTCGCCGGTTTGACGTCGCGATGCAGCAGTCGACGTTCATGGGCGAAGTCCAGGGCTTCAGCGACGGCCGTCACGATTTCTACGACATCGTCGTGAGGCATGCCCGATGGGTAGCGCTGCTCCACGAGGTGGCGGGCGTCGGTACCTTCCACGTAGTCCATCGAGATCCATAACCGGCCGTCGAACTCGCCACGGTCGTGCACCCCCACGATGTGCGGATTCCACAGCGTCGACGCCAATTCGGCTTCGCGATTGAATCTTGCTCGGAACTCCTCATCACCCGTGGCATCCAGGGAGAGGATCTTGAGCGCGTCCAGGCGGGGCAAGCGAGGGTGCTGTGCGAGGTAGACCTCCCCCATGCCACCAGCGCCGAGCAGGTGCTGAATGGTGTAACCGGCGAAGATGTCACCGTGGCTGAACGGCATAGCCGAAAGCCTAACTGGGTGAGACCCACGGCCCGAATGTCGGCGGTGCTAGTCGGTGGCTAGTCAGCGCTGCGGCCATTGTCGACCGCGATGACGGCGCCATGAATAGCCGCCGCGGCATCGCTGGCCAGGAACGCGATCATTTCTGCGGCGACGTCGGGTTCCAGGAGTCCGCGCGGGGACGCCGTTCGCATCACCAAGCTGGGATCGGCGCCATCGGGTAACGAAAAGTTGGTGACCTGCGGCGTGAGCATTCCACCGGGACATACGGCGTTGATGCGAATCTTGTCAGCGGTGAATTCCACGGCCAGTGCGCGAGTAAGCCCGACCAACCCATGTTTAGCCGCGCAGTACCCCGCCGAGTAGGCCTGCCCGTGGGTTCCGGCCACCGACGACACGTTGATAATGCTGCCGCCGGCATCGAGCAGGAATGGCAGCGAGGCGCGGATGAGATAGAAGGGCCCGTTCAGGTTCACGGCGAGATCGCGGTCCCAGTCTTCGTCGGTCACCCACGCGGTGTGGCGCATGGTGTGCGAACCGGCCACGTTCACCAGCACATCCAACCGCCCGAACGCGTCGACGCACGATTCGACGGCGGCAGCGCAAGCACCCGGAGTCGTGATATCGACCTGTGAATACGCACCTGAGGTTATCGGTGCGAATACCTCGGCAAGCTTGTTCTCGTCGCGCGCGACACCGAATACGGTCGCGCCGCGTTCCGCGAAGAGCGTGACCGCCGCCGCCCCCAAGCCTGAGGAGGCGCCAGTGATCAGGGCGACCTTGCCGTGCAGCGTCGTCACTGTCGACCGCCGCGGCTGTAACGGTCGCGGAACCACATGGTCGAAAGCAACCACAAGGTCGAAAGCAACCACATGGTCGAAAGCAGCCACATGGCCGCAAGCCTAGCCCGGCCCGCCTCAGGTGCCGGTGATGTGCAGTTGACTGGTGCGCGCGACTCGGCTCTACCCGGATCAGCCGTCTGGGCCAGCCGTGCCGGCGCTGCCCGACAGGGATCCGCCGGTACCGCCGCTACCGCCGGCACCACCGGCCGCGTTGGGAATGCCGATCCCGCCGCTCCCACCGGCTCCACCAGCGCCGCCGTCGCCGATCAGCCGGGCCGAACCGCCCGCGCCGCCGTCACCACCCACACCGGCGGGCCCCTGGAACTCATGATTGCCGCCATTGCCACCGCGTCCGCCCTCCCCGCCGCCGCCGTACAGCCACCCGCCGTTGCCGCCGGCCCCGCCATGACCGCCGGCTTCCCCAACGACACCAAGGCCGTGCCCACCGCGCCCGCCGGCCCCACCGGCCCCAAACAGCCCGGCGTCACCTCCGGTACCACCGATTCCACCGGCGGCAAACGCGGCGCCCAACCCGCCGAACCCGCTCACGCCCCCGGCACCGCCGTCGCCACCGTCGCCCACCAGCAGCCCGCCGTGCCCGCCGGTGCCGCCGTTGCCGCCGAAGAAGCCCTCGGTTCCGATGGTGCCGCCGAATCCGCCGATCCCGCCCGTCCCGCCGTGCCCGATCAGCCCCGCGGCACCGCCGGTACCCCCGAGGCCCCCGTCGCCGCCGGCGGTCGCGGCGAACCCACCGGCGCCGCCGGTGCCGCCGCCTCCGAACAACCAGCCGCCCCGTCCCCCGACTCCCCCACCGCCACCGGAGCCTTCGGCGACATCGCTAATGGCGTGTCCGCCGAGCCCGCCGGCGCCGCCGAAGCCGAACAACCCGGCCGCACCGCCGGCACCTCCCAGCCCCCCGTTGCCGCCGGCGACGGTGGACCCGCCCGGTCCGCCCATGCCGCCGTTGCCGAACAACCATCCACCATGACCTCCCGGTCCACCGGCGGCACCGGCACCGCCGATCCCGCCGGCCCCGCCGTTACCGATGAGCCCGGCAGCACCGCCAGCACCCCCGGGGATCCCGGGGTTGCGTCCGGCAGCACCGTTGCCACCATTGCCCCACAACAGCCCACCGGCCCCACCGGCCTGCCCCGGCGCCGTCCCGTGGGCGCCGTCGCCGATCAACGGACGTCCCAGCAGCGCCGCAGTAGGAGCGTTGATCAGATTGAGGGCCTGCTGCAGCAGTGCGGTGTTGGCCGCTTCGGCCGCCGCATACGCCTCCGACGCACCGTTGAGGGCCTGGGCAAACTGGCTGTGAAACCCCGCGATGCGCGTACTCAGGGCCTGATAGGCCGTCGCGTGGTCGGAGAACAGCGCGGCGATTGCCGCTGACACCTCATCGGCACCCGGGGCGATCACTCCTGTGGTGGGTGCCGCCGCGGCCGCGTTGGCTGCGCGCAGTGCAGAGCCGATGTTCGCCAAGTCCGTTGCCGCGGCCGACACTGCGTCTGGAGCTGCCACCACGTGCGCCATTGCGACTCTCCCACCTGGGCGTCATCGCCCATCGCTGAAACCCGACCGATTGGTCGGGCCGCCCCAACGACTGCCTTACGATCCGACGGGGGAACGCACCGAGCCCAAGGTGACCGGTAACGAAGACCAGCCGCGCAGAACCCGGGTTGGACGGCGGCTGCCGCCGCCAGCCAGTTGTGCGTCGGGGTAGCGTTCAAAGAACGCGCGCAGCCCAACCTCGCCTTCGCTGCGGGCGAGGGCGGCGCCGAGGCAGAAATGTCGTCCGCTGGAAAACGACAGATGCTTGTTGGCGTTGGGCCGTTCGATGTCGAACTGATGGGGATTGTCGAAGACGGCGGGGTCGCGGTTGGCTCCGGCCAAGTAGACGACCACGAGTTGTCCGCGCCTGACGCGTTGACCGGCCAGGTCGATGTCGCGTCGCGCGACGCGCGCGGTCATCTGCACCGGCGAGTCCAGTCGGAGGATTTCCTCCACGGCGTTGGGCCACAGCTCGGGTCGCGCCCGCAGCGTGGCGAGGTGCTGCGGCGCGTCGAGAAGCATGCGGATCCCGTTGCCAAGCAGATTGACCGTGGTTTCGAACCCGGCCGCCAGCACCAGGCCGGCGGTCGCCTGCAGTTCTCGGTCGTCGAGGCGCCCGTCTTGATCCGCGACCTGGGTGAGCTGGCTCATCAGGTCATCGCCCGGGTTGCGCCGTAGCTGCTGTAGGTGGTCGACCAGCCACAAGTTGATCCCGACGAGGCCGCGACGCACCTGAAGGTACTGGCGCCAGGTGAGTCCAAAGTCCAGGCTGGGCGCGCCGAGTTCGGCGAAGTGCAGGATCATCTCCCGGTCGTCGTCCGGCACACCGAGGATGTCCCCGATGACCGTGACCGGCAGCTGCGAGCAGTACCGCTCGACGATGTCAACGACACCGGTTTGATCCGGGAGTTCGTCGAGCAGCTCGGCGGCGGTCGCCTCGACGCGGTTACGCAGCTTGGCCACGGCGCGAGTGGTAAACACCGAAGAGACCATCTTGCGGTAGCGGGTGTGCTGCGGTGGCTCCACCGACAACAGCGATGGTGCCTGCAAGGGGTGCAACAGCCCGCTATCGGTGCGCTCAGCCACCCTGCGCAACCTCTTCGGCAACCCTTCGCCGCTCGGTGCGACGCGGAAGTCGTCGGAGCGCAACACCTGGTGAGCGATCTCGTGGTCGACAGTGATGTGCGCCCCCTGGCCGCTGATCAGCCGACCCTGGCCGCGCAGCTCTTCGATGAAGGCGGCCGGGTGTGCGCGGGCTTGCGCGTCGGCGATCAGGCGTGCCTGGGCGTCGCCACGGCGAGCTCCCAACCACGCAAGGCCGCGAATGAAACCGTGCATGGCCAACCAGCGAACGCGGACTCCGGCGGTGATCGCTTCCCTTGGCAGCCCATCGTTGCCCGCCTCTGCCATCCGCGCTTGCTCCATAGGGCAAAGGCTAGAGGTGGCGATCCTAGTAGTCAATACCACCGGTATCGGATACCGAAAGAATCGGATACCTGTGGTACCGCCTGGTGTCACTCGCTACACTGCCGGCGTGACTGACTACCAGAACATCATCGTCGAGCGCTCCGGCGCCGTCGCGCGCATCACGCTCAACCGGCCGGACGCCGCGAACGGCATCAACCACGTGATGGTGGCCGAACTCGCCGACGCGGCTCGCCAGTGCGACAACGACGCCACGAAGGTCGTGGTCCTCACCGGTTCGGGACGCTTCTTTTGTGCCGGAGGTGATTTGAAAGCGTTCGCGTCAGCCCCCGGCCGCGGCGACTACATCAAGGGCCTGGCCGACAACATGCACCGCGCGATTTCAACGTTCGCGCGGATGGACGCGGTGCTGGTCACCGCCGTCAACGGCGCGGCCGCCGGAGCCGGATTCAGCCTCGCCATCGCCGGTGATCTGGTGCTCGCGGCCGAATCCGCGTCATTCACCATGGCCTACACCAAAGTGGGGTTGAGTCCCGATGGCAGCTCGACGTACTACCTCCCGCGGCTCATCGGTGTGCGCCGGGCGCAGGAGTTGATGCTGACGAATCGCACACTGTCGGCTGCCGAGGCGGCCGAGTGGGGATTGATCACCGCGGTGGTCGCCGACACCGAGCTGCCCACGGCCGTCGCCGAGATCGCCGACAGAATCGCCGCGGGGCCAAGGACCTCCCACGCCGCGGTGAAGCAGCTCCTGCTGTCCTCGCTGAACACCGGTCTGGAAGAGCAGATGGAGATCGAGGGCCGGTCCATTGCCGCGTGCGCCGAAGGCGCCGACGGCCGCGAGGGCGTCGACGCCTTCCTTGCCAAGCGGGCGCCCACGTTCAGCTAGTAGTTCGGTCGTCGCCCGGAGTCGCCCCGATCAGTCGCCGCGGGTGGCGGCGACCGACCAGAACGGCATGTGAACCCGGTGATTCTCCAACAGCGGTCCCAAGACGCCCAGGCGATCCTGCAGTGGCCTCATCCGCGCGGCCATCGCGGGCTGCTCATTCATCTGAGCCGACATGGCCTCGAACGTCTCCGGGCTGTAATTGGCCTGATAGGTCGTCGTTCCCAGGTAGTCGAGATGCCAGCCGGCCGCCGGCAGTAGCCGCTCGAAGTTATCCGCGGGGAGCCCGTCGAACGTCATGCCGTTGACATTGTGACGTCCGAACTCGAACATGAACAGCCGCGCCCCTGGCTTGGTCGCGCGATGCAGTGCCCGCAGGTATTGCAGCTGGATCTCCTCATCGTCGAGGAACACGTGATAGAACGCGCTGTCGACGACAGTGTCGAAGCGATTCTCCAGGCCAGTCAGCTTCGTCGCGTCGGCGACCTGAAAGTCCACGCTCACGCCCGCGTGCTGCGCATTCTGTTGGGCGCGTGCGATCCCGGCCGGCGAAAGGTCGATTCCGGTCACCGTGTAGCCCTGTGACGCGTAGTAGATGGCGTTGTGCCCGGGGCCGGTCCCCGGGTCGAGCACCTCACTGCGCAACGCGCCGAACGCCACCAACTGCTGCACGACCGGCTGCGGCCCGCCAATGTCCCACGGCGTCGATGCGGGCAAGCCCCCTACCAACCGCTCGTCGCGATACAGCTGATCGAAATCCGGTCCGTCAACTTTGTTAGTCATACTTATTACCGTACGCCGAATCGCTCGCGCGGGGGCCCTCACCTCGCCCCGATGGTCGCCATCAGTCCCGCGAGATGGCCGTCGGTCACCATGGTGAATTTATTCATCGTCAGCGGGTCATGTCCGGAAACAATGTGTGCCACTTCGCCCGTGGTCACCATCGAATGGATGCGGTCGAACGTCTGGTACATCGCGCGCAGGTCGCTGACGTAAATGAACGGCATGTCCTGCTCGTACTCCTCGTAGTAGTGCACCGCGTCGGAGGTGAGTAGTACCACGCCATCCGCGGTGTTCACCTTGACCATGGCCTGCCCGGGCGTGTGGCCGCCGACCTCGAGCACCTCGATGCCGGGCATCAGGAGGTGGCGGCCGTCGAATAGCTCCACCCGGCCTTCGGCGTGCGCGGCGGCGAGGGTCGCTAACTCGGTGGTCCCCACCAAGTGCTGGTATTGCCGGCGCTCGCGCAACGGGCCGAGACAGAATTCCAACTCGTTGCGCGACAGCGTGATTCGAGACTGGCCGAAGAAGTCGAGATTGCCGATGTGGTCGTAGTGGGCGTGAGTGACGACCACCGGCGGTCCAGCGCGAGGGTCGACGCTCAACAGTTCGAACGCACGTCGGGGATCGACGAGGACGGTACGCTCGCGCACCCGAGCGTCGTGTTCGGAGAATCCCGTGTCCACGACGACGGTAGCCGCGTCGTTGCGCAGCACCCAGAAGTAATACGCCATGTCGATGGGGTCGTCCGGCATCCCGTAGATATGGAAGTTCAGGTACACGTCGCTCTTGGTCGTTGACCGCGCGCCGTACTTGACGATGCAGACCTCGAAGACATCGTTGGTCATGTGCCGATTACACCCCGCGGGCACCGCGGCGGCCAGCGGCGCCGATCAGCCACCCATCGCGGAAGCTCTTACCTCAGTCGGACACGAAGCGAGGCCACGCCGTCGACGAGTCCGTTGGAGCGGTATACCGGTTCGGCGTCGAGCTCAAGGCGAGGGTATCGCCGCAGCAGGCCGCTGAGGATCTCGTCCAGCTCCATTCGGGCGAGGCTGGCGCCCAGGCAGAAATGCGCCCCCACGCCAAAGGCGAGATGTGGGTTGGGGCTGCGGTCGACGAGGAACCGGTCGGCGTCGGCGAAGACGCGCTCGTCGCGATTGCCCGACGGATACAGCAGCGCCACGCGATCACCGCAAGCCAGCGATGTCCCGGCCACGGCGGTGTCCGCGGTGGCGGTGCGCATCATCACTCTGGCCACGCTGGTCCAGCGAAGGATCTCCTCCACCGCGGTCGGCACGGGCACCGATTCGTCGACCAGGCGAGCCAATTGGTCGGGGTGTGTGGCCAGGGTGAGGATCGCTCTGCTGGCGCTATGCCGGGTGGTCTCGTTGCCGGCGACCATCAACGCGGTCGCGAACATCGCCAACTCGTCGCGATCCAGTGCCTCATCGCCGGAGTTGGCCAGCGCGGACAGCAGGTCTGAGCCCGGTTTGGCGATCCTATCGGCGACTTGGGAGTCCACGTACTCGCCCCAGAAGGCGAAGCTTCCTATCGCAGACTCGAGGACGCCGGGTTCGTCGAGGCGTCCGCCGGCGTCCATCATCGTGTCGGTCCAGCCGCGGATCATGTCGACATCGGAATCCGGCAAGCCGAGCATCTCGGAGATGATTCGCAGCGGGATCGGCGCGGTGAGGGCGTCGACCACATCAACGGGCTCTCCTGGCCGGATCGCGTCGAGGGCCTGCTCGACGTAGCGGCGCGTGCGCTCACGCAGGCCGGACACATAGCGTGCCGTGAACTGCCGGGACACCGTGCGGCGCAACCGGCCATGTTCGGGGTCGTCCATGGTGACGAAGGACAGTGGGACAGAGTCGAAGTAGGTGACGCCGCCGGCTGAGGAGAACACGTCCGTTGCGTGCGTCACCGTCTTGATGTCGGTATGCCTGGCCACGTAGTAGAGATCGTTCTTCTCATCGTGCACGAGGCCCTCGGTAGCCCGGAGCGCGGCTTGTTGATCGTTGCGCTCGGCCAGGTCCAGCCTCAGGTCGCTGATGTCGAAGCGCTCGGTTGTATGCATGAACTATCCCCTGTCGACGGGTGCAACCAAGCTCTGAGGCACTTGCCTGAAGCTCTTGCTGAGATTGGCCGCAATGGACGACTGCAATGTTAGGATATTAAGGCATATGACTGAAAAGCTCACTTCCACCCGGACGGCGCTGTTGCGTGTTGCCGAGCAACTGATCGCCGTCGGGGGTGTCGCCGGGCCATCGGATCGCGAGATTATCGCCGCCGCGAACGTGGGCAATAAATCGGCAATCCGCTACCACTTCGGGTCCCGGCGCGGCCTGGTGGACGCCATTCTTGCCGACCATGGCGAGGTGCTTGAGGTCAGGAGAGCACTGGCCTTCGCGGAACTCACCGTGGACCGGGCGACCACCGACCTGTTTCGGCTAAGCCGAGTCGTCGTGGAGCCCTACGCAAGTTTCTTGGCTGACGGGCCGAGTCAGTGGGCCTACCTCGCGGTGGCGCAGTCGGTCATGGAGGACCCCCATGAGCAACTCGACGACTTGGCGGCTCGATTCAAAGACCCGCTCATCCTCGGCCTGGTCGACTTGATGCTGGCCCAAATTGCGCTGCCCAGCGAGCTCGCCGCCGAGCGCGTGCTTGTGGGGATCAGCCAGGTGATCGCCAGCATCGGCGCTCGCGCCCGCCAGCAACTGGTCGGCGCCGGCCGGCGGCCGCTGACCAGGATCGACATCTTCTCAACGAACCTGGTCGACATGCTGCATGGTTCGATGACTGCCCCGGCCGCGGCGGCGACGCTGCGAGCTATCGGGTCGGGCGCGGCCAGCGAGGTCGGCGCATGACCGAATCCGGATCATCCGCCAGGTCGAGCTCGTTCACCATCGAGGGGCGGCGGCTCGTGTTGCCGGCACAGTTTCGGGCGGGCTCCTCGATGACCGGGATCTTTGTCGTGCCCACGACGCGGATGCGATCCCGCCTGGCCGGCACCGGATTCGTGCCCGCGGAAATCGCGCCCGGCCGGACATTGATGGGGCTCAACTGTGTCCACTACGTCGACACCGACTGTGGGGCGTATGAAGAGATCGCGTTCAGCGCGTTCATCCTCCGTCACGACCGCCCACCGGGGAGAGTCCCGTACTTCGCCACCCTGCGCGATCTGGCGACCGCAAAGATCGGTTCCTTCGCATGGCGCTTGGCCGTGACCACGACCCTGTCCCGAGACGCCGGAAAGCAGATCTGGGGGTTTCCCAAGACTGTCGAGGATTTGGTGTACGCCGAGCGCGATGGCTCTGCCACGATGGCATGGGGCGACGACAGCCGCGAGGTGCTGCGGTTCACCGTCCCCACCCGCGGCAGGCGGACAGTCCGGGAGATCAGCCCACCGGTCTATTCGATGCTCGACGGGGTTGCGCACGTGGGGCGGCTGACCCAGAGCTACGGCAACGTTGGCTACCACCGCCATGGCGTGCAGGTGGCGATCGGCACGGGGCACCCAGCAGCAGAAGAGCTACGCAGTCTGGGTCTGCCCAAGCGTCCGGTGATCGCGGTGTCGAACGGCACGCTGAATTTCTCGATGAGTCGCTCCACCCCGCTCGGCTGACCGCGTTTCGCCGCGTGTCCGAAGCTGTGATCCCCGGACGCGGTTCACGCTGGCAGCACTTCGTCCTCGGGCTGGTCGCCGATCGCGGCATGCCCGGACCGCACCACGCCCGGGGTGTGCCCGGTCCAGGACCGGAACGCGCGATGAAACGATGTCAGCTCTTCGTAGCCAATGAGGAAGGCAATCTCGGTGTCGGAAAGCCCGGTCGAGGTGAGGTAGTGACGGGCCAGGCGTTCGCGGGTTCGGTCAAGGACATCGGAGAAGGAGTACCCCTCAGCGGCAAGCCAGCGCTGCAGCGACCGCCGGCTGACGTGCAGGTCATCGGCGACGTCACCGAGCGAGCGGCGACCGGCCGGCAACGCGGTCAGCAGGGCTGCATGCACCCGGTCCGCCCACGAGGCGTCGACGTCAAGGGCGGTGAGGCGCCGGCGCAACTCTGGCTCGAAGACTTGCCACATCGCGTCGTTCGCAGTCACGAAGGGACGGCGGGCGTCCAGAGCGGTGAACTCGATCTCGGGCCGTGGCCCAACAACCCAGCGACCGTCCCCGATGAAGGCTGCGAGCCCGTCGGGGTCGGGCGGCGCCTCCGGCAGCACCAAGCGCATCGGCCGCACGTCTTCTCGAGTGCCCAAGCGGGCGAAAGCCACCCAGAACAGCAGCTCGAAGCGGACCAGCACCGGCGGCGGCTCGAAGGGGGCGCGTGACCCGATCGCGATCCTGAGTTCGGGCGCGCCCGCGACGGCGAGGGTGACGGGGTACAGCAGCCGCTTGTACGTCGCGATCCGATGTGCGGCCACCGTCAACGTGGGACTGCACAGACCGGCGAAGATCGGTGGCGCGAACGCCTCGGCGGTGACGGTCCGAGCAACGGCCAGGGCGACGTCGCGCGCCGTGTCGTCCTGGTACTCCTGCTCCAACGCGGCCCACAGGGTGTAGAACTGTTCTGCGGTCAGCCGCGCGTCGCCGCGGCCGAACAGATCCGGAGGCAGGCCTGCACGTCGCAGGACTGCGGCGACTTCGACTCGGAGGTCGCGCAGGACGACGCGCCATCCGGGGTCGACCGAGTAGGTCTGCATGTCGACGAGGTGAAACTCAAGCTGCGCGGGCGATGATGAAGTCGAAGGCCCGGTCGCTGAGGAACCGCCGCATCAGGATCGACGGCTTGGCCATGTAGCCGACCGCGTAGCGGGTGCGCGGTCGCTTGGCGGTGGCCGCGCGCAGCACGGCTTTCGCGACGACATTGGGCGACGACAGCGAGTCGCCCTGGTAGCGCTTGTGCATGGAGCTCGCTGTTTCACTGGCCTCCCCGGCGTAGGCGCCGGCGGCCGAGACCTGGGCCAGGTTATCGGCGGCGATGGTGCCCCACTCGGTCTTGATGCCGCCCGGCTCGATAACGGCGACGTCGATGCCGAACGGCTTGACCTCCAGCCGCAGGCAGTCCGACCAGCCCTCGAGCGCATGCTTGGTGGCGTGGTACCAGCCGCCGAACGGCGTGTAGATCTTTCCGCCCATCGAGGAGATATTGATGATGGTGCCCGAGCGCCGATCGCGCATGCCGGGCAGCACCAATTGGGTGATCCGCGCCAGCCCGAACATGTTGACCTCGAATTGGCGGCGTGCCTCCTCGATCGAGACGTCCTCGATGGCGCCGTAGGAGCCGTAGCCGGCGTTGTTGACCAGCACATCGATGGCGCCTTCGGCCGCGACGATGGTCTGCACGCACTGCCGCGTTGACTCGTCATCGGTGACGTCGAGTGCGATCACGTGGATCCCCGCTTGCTCGAGGTGGCGCATGCGGTCCACGCGGCGAGCGGCGGCGTAAACGGTGAAACCGTTGGCGGCCAGCAGCATGGCGGTGGCCTCGCCGATGCCGGAAGAGCCTCCGGTGACCAGGGCGGTGGGGCGGGAGGACATGCCAGTCATATCGAACTCCTTGGTTGGTGTCGAGTCCTACGGTAAGCCGGGATGCGCCTCATCACGTTGTCTGATTGCGCCATTCACATGCCGGATTGCGCCACCACCCGGACCCCGTCGATTGGACCAGTCGCCACGACTCCCGGTACCGTCGTTGCCGCAAAGCCCGCCGCCGGCACCGCCGTCGCCGGCCGTAAGTCAGGATTTGGATATGAGTGCACGCAACCTTGCCCGATTCGTTGGCGTCGCGGTTGTGACGACGTCGGCGCTGTTCATTGCGCCCATCAACGGTCCTGCCGCGTCAGCCGATCCCTGCTCCGACATTGCGGTGGTTTTCGCTCGCGGGACCCATCAGGACCCCGGCCTCGGTGACGTCGGCCAGGCATTTGTCGACTCGCTGAGCTCGCAGGTCAATGGGCGTTCCGTCGGGGTCTACGCGGTGAATTACCCCGCTAACGACGACTACCACATGAGCGCTAACAGCGGCGCCGATGATGCCAGTGCGCACATCCAGAACACCGTGGCGAGCTGCCCGGACACCTCGATCGTGCTTGGCGGGTATTCGCAGGGCGCCACCGTGATCGACCTGTCTACCTCGGCGATGCCACCCGCGGTCGCCGATCATGTCGCCGCGGTTGCCCTGTTCGGCGAGCCATCCAGTGAATTCTCGACCATGTTGTGGGGAGGGCAGCCCCTGCCGACAATCGGCCCGCTCTACAGCGCCAAGACCATCAACCTGTGTGCGGACGACGATCCGATCTGCACGGGCGGCGGGAACATCATGGCGCACGTCTCCTACATCCAGTCGGGTATGACCAGCCAGGCAGCGACATTCGCGGCTGACAAGCTCGCTTGAGGTGGCACCGCGGTGAGCGGCCCGGTGGATCATCATCGGGCACCTGGTGACCGAATTCGTCAAGCACCGCGTGGGGGCGCCCGCCGGCTTCTTCGCTTGGGAAGCCGCAGGGCTGCAATGGCTTTCGGGTGTTGACGGCGGTGTCCCCTGCGCGCAGGTCGTTTCGTGTGACGCAACCAGCCTGACCCTGGGTCGGCTCAACTCGGTTGGTGCCAGCCCCGAGGCGGCGCACGTATTCGGTAGTCGCCTGGCGGTCACCCATGACGCCAGTGCGCCAGCGTTCGGCGCCGGGCCCGAGGGATGGGACGGGCCGGGATTCTTCGGTCCGCTGTCGCAGCCATTGCCGATGTCGCTGCGGCGGCACCGGCGCTGGGGCGATTTCTACGCCGAGGAGCGGCTGATCCCCATGGCCACGCTCGCGGCGCCGCAGCTGGATGGCGCTACCCGAGCCATGATCGAGGCGGTAGCGGAGCGTTGCCGTGCGGGCGACTTCGACGACGATGATCGGCCGGCTCGGCTGCATGGCGATTTGTGGAGCGGCAACGTGATGTGGACATCGGAGGCAGTGGTGCTGATCGACCCTGCCGCGCACGCCGGTCACCGCGAGGCCGACTTGGCGATGCTGGCGCTGTTCGGATGCCCGCATTTCGACTCGATCCTGGCCGGCTATCAGGATGTGCGCCGGTTGCAGCCCGGTTGGCGTCACCGCGTCGGGCTACACCAGCTCTTTCCGCTGCTGGCGCATGTGGTGTTGTTCGGCGGTGGGTATTCAGGGCAGACTCATGCAGCCGCCCGATCCGCACTCGCTGCTTGAGCGGCGGCGCCTCAGGGCGCGTTGTTAAAGATCGTCGTTCCCACTCCGGCGGGGGTGTAGTTGACGTACACCGGTTGCAGCCTGAAGGGCAAGGACCCGGTATTCATCAGGCCTGATGAGATGACCGTCGGTTGGTAATCGTTGGTGTTGAAGTTGTAGAGGGACTCAGTGCCGTCAGCATCGGCGAACACCTCGATGTTGGTGTTTGCCGGCAGAACCGGTCCGACCAAAGATGACGGGATGGTTCCGTTTACTCCACCGGAGTCGATGATGGAGGGAACGGCGACGGGGGCTGCGCCCCCGACCGACACGTACAGCGTGGCGGCCGGGTTTCCGTCAACCACGACTCGCGGAAGGAGCGGGTTGGGACCGAACTGCATCTCACCGCTCTGCATGTTCATGAGCACACCCTGACTCATGTCGCCCGGCAACGCCTGGTTCGGAACGCTGGGCCCCGGGCCCACCGCATTTTCTCCAATGCCCAGGACACCGTCCACCCCGGCGAGATCGAAGTATGCCTCGAACGGGGTAATGAACGGATTGGTCAAGAATCCGCGGACGTAGGCCCCCAAGGCGAAGGGGGACGTCGGGAAGGAGAAAAGGACGACGTTGACGCCGGTGGGCGCGGTGACGATGCCATTTCCGAAATCCACCGTCGTGGGGAAGGTGGCGAAGATGTAGGTCAACCCGCCGCTGTAGGCGCCGGCACTGAGCTCGGTGGGAAAGCCCATCCGCAGGATTCCCGGCAGTCCGCCGACATCCTGTGGAGTGACGACAAGACCCGTGGATCCGGTGTCAACGACGACGGGCGTGCCCGGCTCACCGTTGATGTTGAGGTAGGACACCGGCTGTGTGACCAAGAGCGTCTCCAACGGGACGGTTCTGCCGTCCCAGCCGGCCCCACTGAATCCGTAGTTGCCCAACAAGTAGCCGCCGCTGCCCCCCGCGCCGCCGAGGCCGCGGGCCATCCCGTCATTGTTGAGGCCCCCAGCGCCGCCATTGCCGCCCGCGCCGAACAGACCCGCGGAACCAGCGGCGCCGCCGGCGCCGCCGATCCCGTCGGCAATGACCGAGTCGCCCCCAACGCCACCGGCCCCGCCGTTGCCGAACAGCCAGCCGCCGTGACCACCGGCTCCGCCGGGCGCATCAGATCCACCGGCGCCGCCGGCGCCGCCGTTGCCGATCAACCCGGCCCAACCACCGGCCCCGCCGCCGACGCCGTCCATCGTCGAGGAATAGCCGTTGCCGCCATTGCCATACAGCAGCCCGCCAGCTCCGCCGTTGGGACTTGCGGCCGTTCCGTGCGCTCCATCGCCGATCAAGGGACGACCCAACAGCGCCTGGGTGGGGCCATTCACGGCGGCCAGCAGATTGAGCTCGACCGCCTGAAGCGGCGCGACGCTCAGCGCCTCCGCGGCCGCGTACGACCCCGCCCCCGCGCTCAGTGCCTGCGCAAACTGCTGATGAAACGTGCTGAGCTGGGCGCTGATGGCCTGGTATTCCTGGCCCATCCCCCCAAAGAGCGTCGCCACTGCCGCCGACACCTCATCAGCGGCCGCGGCCGCGAGCCCAGTAGTCGGAACAGCGGCAGCCGCATTCGCCGCGCTCAGCGCAGAACCGATGCTCTCCAAATCCGCTACCGCCGCCGTCAACAACTCGGGCGCCACGACAACCAGCGACACGCCGCTCCTTTCGGGGCAGTCAAGGCTTTACGAGGCCCGTGCCTAGATCCACGGACCTGTACAGCCTATCCAGGTCGGATCGTCCGCATGTTGGTTTTAACGTACCGGTCATACGCCGCTTCGCGCGCCGACACGACTTGATCGCCAACTGATTGGTTGGGTACTCGTGTCAGGGCCCTACTCTATTAGGCATGGCCATTGAATCCACGATGCTCGCCCTTGGCACCGCTGCGCCGCCGTTCACCCTGCCCGACCCGGCCACCGGCGCTACGGTCAGTCTCGCTGAGCTCACTGGTCCCGCGCTGGTGGTCACCTTCATCTGTAATCACTGCCCTTATGTTCAGCACGTCGCCGCTGGACTCGCCGCACTGGGGCGGGACCTGGGCGATCAGGGAGTCCCGCTGGTCGGCATCTCCAGCAATGATGTCGTCAACTATCCGCAGGACGGACCCGATCAGATGGCGGCCGAGGCCCAACGCCACGGCTGGACGTTTCCGTATCTCTACGACGAGACTCAAGACGTCGCCCGCGCATTTTCGGCGGCCTGCACTCCCGACTCGTTCGTCTTCGACGGCGAGCGTCGCCTCGTCTACCGTGGTCAGCTCGACGACTCCCGCCCCGGGAACGACGTGCCGGTGACCGGCTCTGACGTGCGGGCAGCGGTCGATGCCGTACTGGCCGGTCGGCCGGTCAATCCCGACCAGCGGCCGTCAATCGGCTGCGGCATCAAGTGGCGCTAAGACGCACCCACCGCCGAGGCCGTTCCGGTTTCCGTGCCCTGAATTAGCGCCGATGCGACTCAGTTGTCGACAAGGTGTGTCTGGGCTGTCACCGTATCGCGACAGCGTCCGAGGACGCTCTTCTTCATGGCAGCGCCCGCGATCATCGCCGCGTTGGCGTTGGCAGTGTGTGTCGGCTACTACTGTGGCCGCCGCACTGGCTCCACCCATTCACGGCGGAAGAGAAAAAGCCGCCCGACGGCGCTGAGCAGACTCGCTATCGGGGTGGTCGCTTTAGTGATTGCCCGCCACATACAGCGGAGGTTGCTGTCCAGGCGTCCCCGAACACCTGGCGGCTGGGGACTGAAATTCGTTGATTCACTTCAACTTCCGCGCAAAAGTTTGCCACTCGTGCGCTTCCGTTGAATGTCGCCGCAACCGGTGACGCACTCCATTGCGGCCCTCCGGTGATTCTGTGGTGATGTCGATCGCCTACGTCACAGCTGGCGTGTGGGCATCGGCGCACAACCGCAAGTTGCGCACCACCGGAGCCGCATGGTCACCCCGCGAGGCCATGCGTTGCCGTGCCAGAAACGCCGGATGGCGGCGCATCGCTTCGCGGCGCAGCCGCTCATGCTCCTGAGCCGCAGTCCAGGTCGGGTGTGAATGGAGGTAAATCACCGACGCGCCTGACGTGCTAGCCACGATCGTCAACTCCTCTCAGGCCCTACAACTGCGTTCGCCATCCGGAGGCGACTCTGAGCTCTGATGCCTAGGTTGCCTCCCCAACCTGTGGCCAATCTGTTATGTAAGTTGAGAATTTGCCGTGAACTCGTAGTAATTTGGCCGCCGGCGTAGCCCGAACTGCGCCGGGGGCGTTTACCGGTGAGAACCATCGGCCTTCGCCGCGCGATTGTCACAGCAAACGCCGCAATCAGGGATTATCCCTACCGATGCAGCCAAGTTTGCCGATTTGCCCAGGTCAGGCGTCATTTCGAGCTGTGTCGCCACCCGGTGATCCGCCGGCCCAATGAGTCAGCCGCGCTCGTCGCAGCGCGTCCGACACCGTCAACAATGCCGCCCAGGCCATCGCGGATGCCTTTGATCAACGGGTCGTCGGACTGGTCGAAGCCGTTCTTGTAGTGCCGGGCCGCCCCGCCGAGGTCGGTGGCGAACGTGGCCTTATCGTCATCATCGCGGAGCGGGTAATCGCCGGCCAGAACCTTGGCGTAGCCGCCCGTGTCGACCCATTGGGTCAACGCTGCGGCGCGCAACACCGAAAATGGATGAGTCTGCAGCTCCAGGTTGAGCAGTTTGAGGACGCCGTCGCGCATGTCTCCGGCCCTCTCATATTCGGTGGACTGGGCCAAAAAGGCCTCCGAATCCAGTTTGTCGAGCTGGTTGCCGCCGGCGAGCTTCATCTGCACGCGCATCCCGGTGTCCAAATCCTGGCTGCAGAGCAGCCCGGCACGGTCCCCGGACAACTCGGATTTTCGTTGCCACTCCAGCAGTGCTGCAACGATCGCGCGCAACGCCCAGCCGCCGACCGGCATGACGCCGAACGACCGCGCCAGGCGGATCAGATGCATCATCATGGTGCGGTACACGGCGTGGCCGGACAGCGCATGCCCCAGTTCATGCCCGACCACGAACCGCATTTCGGGGTGCGTCATCAGCTGGTAGAGCCCCGACGTGATCACGATGAACGGCGTATCCATCCCGATCGTGTAGGCATCGGCGGTTGGCGATTGAACGACGTAGAGCTCGGGTTTTACCGGCGCGTCCAGGATCTCGGCGCACTCTTGCAGCAATGCGTTCAGGTCGGCGAATTGCCGCGGCCCGACCCGTGCCGCACTGGCCAGATACAGCAGCCGGTGCTGGCGCTCGCGCAGCATTCCCGACATCAGCTTCAGGATTTGATCGAAGCCTCTGAGCCGGCGCAGGGCCGAAAGGGCGGTCCGGTCGGCGGGATGCTCCCAGGCTCGCGAACTTATCCCCGGAAACGTAGAGCGGGTCGGGGCGGGTGTCTGAGACATTGCGCTGGTCCCCTCGATGGTCCGGTCTTTCAGGATACGGCCGGGTGAACGCTGCCCCGACGTCGTCGATGAACGGCGCCGTACACGGTGTGGTCTGGCTCTCATAAGCGCACGCCGTAACCGATTAGCGTCGGGTACGGTGCGCATCATGCGAAACCGTCGCTTTCTCCTTCGCCAACGGCCAACCGGACGAATTGGCCCGGATACCTTCGAACTCAGCGAACAGACGGTCCCGGAGATCGCCGACGGCGAGGCGCTGGTTCGCATTGATTGGATTTCGCTGGACCCGACGAACCGCGCGTGGATCAATGACACGCCTACCTACCTTCCGCCAGTGGGTATTGGTGAGGTCATGCGCGGGCTCGGGCTGGGGCAGGTTGTCGCATCGAGAAATCCGAACTACGCGATTGGCCAGACCGTGCAGGGTCTGGTCGGCTGGCAGGAGTTCGCTGTGGCCTCCGATGCGATGCCGTTGCTCCCGGTCGAGGTGTCCGAGGGCGTCTCGCCAAGCGCCTACCTGGGCGCACTGGGGATGACAGGGCTTACCGCGTGGGTCGGTATCCGCGACATTGGCAAGCCACAACCCGGCGAGACCGTCGTCGTCTCGGCCGCAGCGGGTGCGGTTGGCTCGGTCGCTGGCCAGCTGGCCAAGTCCGATGGTGCCCGGGTGGTGGGGATTGCGGGCGGCCCCGAGAAGTGTGCGCTGCTGACCGACCGGCTCGGCTTCGATGCGGCGGTCGACCACCGCTCCCCTGATTGGGCCGCACAGCTCGCCGCGGCGACACCCGATGGCATCGACGTCGACTTCGAGAACGTGGGCGGCGACATCATGGACGCGATCTTTACGCGCCTGAACATCCGCGCGCGGGTTGCGCTGTGCGGCCTGATCTCCGGCTACAACTCGGCTGACCCGCCGCCGGGACCACGGGCTTTCGGCAATCTTCTTATCCAGCGAGCGACGGTGGAGGGCTTCATTGTTCTCGACCACTTCGGCCGTGCGCCCGAGGCAGTCGCGGAGATAGCCGGCTTGATCGCCGCGGGCAAGCTCACGCCGCTCGAGACGGTCGTCGAAGGATTCGAGCAGCTGCCGACGGCGATCAACATGCTGTTCGACGGCAAGAACGTCGGCAAGCTCGTGGTCAAGATGTCCTCGTAGTCGTCGGGCAGGTGTCGGGTAGGGGTGACGTAGATGTTTCGCATGACGGTCCAGGACGTGTTTTGCATCCGCCACCGCGGATTGGTGGCCACTGGTCGCGTCGAGTACGGAGAGTTAAGCGTTGGCGACCAAGTGCGAATCAACGACGAAATCCGAACCGATAATGCGTCCAGCGTCCGGGTCGACGCGATCGAGGCTTTCCGGAAGAAATTGAGCACGGCGAAAGCCGGCGACAACGTGGGCGTGGTGTTTTCGCGGCTTGCCAAGAGCGATCTGGCACCAGGAGACGTTATCACCGCGTCGGGTGCGTTTCTGGCTTAGCGGCAGGCCGGTACGGCGATTGCACAGGGGGGATGCGCGTGCCGGGCAAGGGAAAGCATTGGAAAAGAAAGGAATGGACAGGAAAGCAATGGGAAAGACATCAATGCGAAAGACGGCAATGGGAAAGACAGCAACGGTAGAGCGGCCGGTGAAGCGGCGCCCGGGTGGCCGCATGATCGGCGCTAGTCTTGCTCCCTCGTCGGTGCGTCAACCCTGATGAGTCTGGCGAAGACGTCGCGCAGCGCGAATGACGATGCGGGCGACGGTGCCGGCGAGGACCTTGGGCACCTGCAACGGGGTCTTGCCAACCGCCACATTCAATTGATCGCGATCGGAGGCGCGATCGGCACCGGCCTATTCATGGGATCCGGGCGCACTATCTCCCTTGCCGGTCCGGCGATTCTGTTGGTGTACGCGATCATCGGGTTCTTCCTGTTCTTCGTCCTGCGCGCAATGGGAGAGTTGCTGCTGTCGAACCTGAACTACAAGTCTTTCGTGGACTTCGCGTCCGACCTGTTGGGGCCCGCGGCGGGTTTCTATCTGGGGTGGTCGTACTGGTTCGCGTGGATCGTCACCGGAATCGCGGATATCGTTGCGATTACCGGCTATTCGAGGTACTGGTGGCCCGACTTGCCCGCATTTATACCGGCCGTGCTCACCGTCAGCCTCATCCTCGCCTTCAACATGTTCAGCGTCC
The DNA here is from genome assembly GCF_018278905.1 of Mycobacterium spongiae. NCBI lineage: Bacteria > Bacillati > Actinomycetota > Actinomycetes > Mycobacteriales > Mycobacteriaceae > Mycobacterium > Mycobacterium spongiae. The sequence continues at coordinate 2,911,126 of NZ_CP046600.1, read as the reverse complement.
GCAATTTCGGGGAGATCGAATTCTGGTTCGCCCTGGTCAAGGTGCTTGCCATCTTTAGTCTCATCGTCCTTGGCGCGATCTTGGTGTCGACCCACTTCGTTTCTCCTGCCGGTGCCGAAGCGACGATCGCAAACCTCTGGAACGATGGCGGATTCTTCGCCACCGGGTTCATGGGAGTGGTCGGTGGTTTCCAAATCGCGGTGTTCGCATTCGTCGGTGTCGAACTCGTCGGGACCGCCGCGGCCGAGACAGCAAACCCGGAGCGCACCCTGCCGCGCGCCATTAATGCGGTCCCCGTGCGCGTGGTGGTCTTCTACGTCGGCGCGCTCGTGGCGATTCTCGCCGTTGTTCCGTGGCGCGACATCGCGAGTGACAGGTCTCCGTTTGTGACGATGTTCTCCCTGGCCGGCCTCGCCGCCGCCGCGTCGTTCGTCAACTTTGTCGTCATGACCGCGGCCACTTCCTCATCGAATTCCGGGGTCTTCTCCACCGCGCGGATGCTGTACGGTCTCGCCAGTGAGGGAAGCGCCCCCGGCGCCTTCCGTCGCCTCAACCGCAACCATGTGCCCGCACGCGCTCTGCTTCTGACGGCTGCACTGCTGCTGACTGCCATCCCCCTGCTCTACGCTGGCGGTTCAATCATCCGTGCCTTCACTATCGTGACGACCGTCGCGTCACTGCTGTTCATGTTCGTGTGGACGCTCATCGTCATCTGCTACCTCGCGTATCGTCGCCGGCACGCGCAGCGCCACGCCGATTCGACCTACAAGCTGCCCGGTGGCGTGCCGATTTGCTGGGCCGTCTTGGCCTTCTTCGGGTTCGTGATCTGGACGCTGACCACCGAAACGGAAACCGAACTCGCGCTGGCGTGGTTCCCGCTATGGTTCGTCGTGCTCACCGCCGGATGGTTCGTCGTCCGGCGCCGCCCTGGCCGCGCCGAGCAGTACCGCCTGTTCCAGGCCGAGATGAACCGGCCGATCGACGAGAGCGCCGGAAGTCACTGACGGGCTCGTTATCGCAGCGACTCGCTCAGGTGCCGGCGATGCGGCGCAGCGTGGCCTCGAAGAGGTCATTGAATGCGTCTTGGTGACCAGCGCTGGCCGAACCGCTCAGGATCAGGCCTGATTGGCGCGCGTACGCGTAGTAGTCGGTGCGCGTCGCTTCTGTGGGTTCGCCGCCAACCGTGGTGGTGAGTGCGTATCGGAAGCGCTGTGCCCCGGCGTCCGGTCGGGAGTCTTCAAGAATGCGGACGGTGTAGGAGGCGGCCGCGGCGTTGCTGAATCCCAAGCAGCGCGACACCAGGTCCACCAACGCGTCGAACCCTGACGAGTCGAATTCGCGAGCGACCATCAAGCGAATGTCCTTGCGGTGAGCTACCTCTGGCGGATCGGCTGGATCGTGTCCGAAAACGCGGACCGCGCCGAGGGCGCCCGTAGAGGCCACTCCCACCACGCCGAAGCATTCGGCGGGACGAAAGCCCAGGCCTTCGTCGTACACGTGGTAGCGGAAGTAGCCGAATGTGTCCGAGAGTTCGGTGACCTGGTCGACCGTCCATGACCCTGGGAAGTCCCGCGGCTTGGGCAGCAGGTCGGCCAGTTCGTGGTCGCTCAGTGCGGCAAGGCCCGGGGCCAGCGGATCGGGTCTCGGCCCCCCTGCTCGGTCGGATCGGACTGCAGCAAACAATACCGGCGCGGTGATCAGCACGGCGGCTGTGGCGAGCACACACAGTGCCGCGGCGACCCGCGGGCGGCGTGACGTGCGGGTTGGTGACGGTGTGCTCATAACGCGCCGAGCTTGTGGAGCGTGGCCGTGCCGAGCCGCGTCACCAGATCGAGGTCGGCCCCCTCCATGTAGACCGTGCACTCCAGCACGATGCCGCGCACCGCGTAGTACGCGACGTGGTAGCGGGGCGTCGGCTCCGGGCCGGTCTCGTTGGTAAACGTCCTGGTCACCGCGGCAGCGGCGTCGGCGCCGGCCGCCGAACGCGTTTCCACGACAGTGGTGACCGTGCGTTCGTCTTTGACCTGGCCGTCACGAAAGTAATTGGTGACGCGGTAGGAGCTGCATTGATCCAGCCACTTCAGGTAATTCGCAATGCGAGCCGGACCGTCCGGAACGGCCCAGATCGCGAACCGCGCGTTGGGTCCGTGCTCGCGGCCTTCGCCCGTGGCCGCCGCATCAATGGGGACAGCGTCGCGCACCACCACCTGGGCGTACCGGTCTACCTGGGCGTAGGCGGCCAAGGCGCCGCCGGAATGGTCGAGGAGTCTCGGCACGCTGGCGCACGGGGCCGGTGCGTAGGTTGCTGCTGGACCCGAATTTGGCCGCTCGCTCGACGCAACGGACTTCAGGGGTTTGGCCCGTTGCAACCGCCCCGCCAACGAATAGCCCCATTCGGCGGGGAAGTCCGCGCTCGTGGGCAACGCGGTGGCGAGATCCCAGTTGGATCGTGATGCCAAGCTCGCCGAGGTGCCGGTGGTCTCGGTTAAGCGGTCGGGGTTTGCCACCACGACCACTGCGCACCCACCGAGCACAATGAGTGCCACAACGCCCACCACCTGGGGCCAGGGCCGGCTGCCGACCCGCTGGCCAGGCATTCGTCCTCCTCCCGGCGGTGCCCGCCAGCGCGGCGTCCGCATTGGCACCGCGGTCGTCGGCGTACACCTTATCGGTTTGCGCCGAAACCCCGGCCCCGACACAACGGCAGCCTTTCACTTCGCACGAACGCTGCGGCCGTGTCGGAATCACCCCGGGTGCGCACTCGCTGTCCCGGTGCGCACAGTGAACACCCAGCCTCCTTTCTGCCCCGGTTCAGTTCAGTCCGGCACCGTGGTTTCGACGGCGAAATTCGTGCGGCTCAAAGGAGGCGCCCGACATGCGAGAGCTTGTATTTCTCGATACCGAATGCACCGGACTGGATCTGGAAGCAGACATCTGGGAATTCGGGGCGGTCCGTCGCTACGCCGACGGATCACGATCCGCTCTGCATATGTTTCTCGCCCACGATGGCTCGAAGGCGGTTCGCCTGCCGGAGCCGTTCCGTAGTGACTACGCCGCTCGCTGTCCGATCGATGCGGGTGAGCTCGTGCCACCGAGCATCGCCGCCAGGAGGATTTCGGAATTCGTCGGAGACGACGCGGTCGTGATCGGCGCCGTCGCGGCCTTCGACAGTCAGCGCCTTGCGATGCTGTTCAGCCGTCGCCGGATGCATCTGCCCTGCTGGCTGTACACGGTCGTCGACGTATGCGCACTCGCCGCGGGCTACCTACGCGCGCACGGCAAGTCGGTCGAATTTCCGGTCCAGATCGACAAGGTGGGCCAGTATCTAGGCGTCGATCCCGGCCGGTATCCGCGCCACACCGCGCTTGGCGACGTCGCATTCATCGAGGACGTTTATGACCGCATGCACTTCGCCGAGTCGCTGAGCCCCGTGCTCCACGCCTCCTGTTCCGAACCCGTTGGGGCCGCAGCCTGCGCGTAGGCGTGGCAGCGATAGTTGCTCGCCCGCGGTCACGCCAGAAGACTGAGGATGCATGACCACCGACTACGACCACGGCGAGGTTGCAGCCCAGTACAAACTCGCCAAGACCCAGCCGTGGCGCGCGCGAATCGAGGATTATTCATTCCTGAATCTGATCGGCGACGTCACTGGAAAGGCGGTGCTCGACGTCGGTTGCGGCGAAGGACATTTCAGTCGGATGCTGCGTAGCGCCGGCGCGGCCCGCGTGGTCGGATTCGATGTCTCCGAGCGCATGATCGAGGTGGCGCGCCAGCAAGAAGTCGACGTGCCCCTGGGTATTGACTACGCCGTCCAAGACGCCCGTACGGTGGCTCCGCGGGCCGAGTTCGACGTCGTGGTGTCGGCCTGGTTGCTGGTGCATGCCAGCAACCGCGAGGAACTGGCGCGCTTATGCCGCGGGCCGGTCAGCCGTCTCAGAAAGGGCGGGCGGTTCGTGGCGCTCACGACCAACCCCGGCGTTTACGACTTCCGTCCGGACTACCGAAAATACGGTTTCGTCCTCGAGCTGGCCGCCCAGGCCTTCGACGGTGCTCCGATCGATATCACGGTGCTGCTGGACAACACCGAATTGGTAGTCAGGAATTACTACCTGCCGCTAGAGGCCTACACGTCGGCATTGGGGGCCGCGGGCCTCGTCGATGTCGCAGTTCATCACCCCCAGCTTGCGCCGGCTCCCGATGGGACTGACGACACCGAGCATTGGGAGTATCTCCTCACGCACCCGTTTTTCGTGCTCCTCGACGCCACCAAGACCTGAGGTTCGGCCCGGTAGCTGGTCACTGCGCCGGGATTGGCGTAGTGTCCCCAAGCCATGGCTGATGCGATCCGCTTTGTCGAAGCGAACGGGCTGGAATTCGCCTACCTCGAGGAGGGCTCCGGGCCGTTGGTCCTCTTGCTGCACGGGTTCCCGGATACGGCGCATTCCTGGGACGATCTGCGGCCGCGCATCGCCGCCAAGGGTTACCGGGCGGTGAGCCCATTCATGCGGGGGTACCACCCCAGCGCGATCCCGGATCGCGACCCGGACCAGGAGACTCTGGCCCGCGATCCGCTGGCGCTGATTGACGCTTTGGGTGCCGGCAGCGCCATCGTCATCGGACACGACTGGGGCGCCTCGGCCGCTTATGGCGCGGCCGCGCTCGGCCCGGATCAAGTGACGAAGCTGTTTGCTATCGGTGTTCCACATCCGGCCGCGCTCAAACCGTCGCTGAAGAAACTTTGGGGCGTAAGGCATTTCGCGACATACAAGCTGCCCGGTGCTCCGAACCGCTTCGCGCGCAACGACTTCGCGGCGCTTCCGGCCATATATCGGCGCTGGGCCCCCGCGTGGAGCCCGGATCCGCGCGAGTTCGATGCCGTCCGCGCCAGCTTCTCAAACCCCGCGAGCTTGAACGCGGCGTTCGGCTATTACCGACAGCTGTCGCGCAGGCCGTCCGCGTCGCTGACGGCGCGGATTACCGTGCCGACGGTTGTCTTTGCGGGCTTGGATGATCCGATCGTCGAGCCCGCGGACTATCGTGGCGCCGCCAGGATGTTCGACGGCCAGTACATTGTTGAGGAAGTCCGCGGGGGGCACTTCATGCACCGCGAGCACCCGCAGGCGTTCGCCGAACGGCTCATGGGCTACCTCTGAACCTGCCGGCGAACGTGAACCTGCCAGTGAACGAGGTGCCGCGAGTCGCCACCCTGGGGGTGCGCACGGCTCCGGCTGAATTTCTGCATCGGCGCACCGTCAGCGGGTTTAGAATTAGGGATTGATCCAACACAGCTGGTCGGCGAGCTGTGGCGCCGGTCGTGCCGGGCCGGCTGATTGTTGGGTTTGCTACCTGGGGACACTGGCGGCCGTGTCCCTGCAGATGCGAGGAGCTGCACGTAATGGATTCCATGTCACACGACCCTTCCGCTAGCGATATCGGTTCACAGTTGGTGGACGTCGGTACCCAGGGCGTCAGCGCAGGTACGACCGCGGCGACGTCGATCTTGAGCGGGCTGATCCCAGCAGGGGCTGAAGAGGTCTCCGCGCAGGCTGTCATGGCTTTTGCGCAGGAGGCTGCCACGATGTTGGCGTCCAACACGGCCGCGCAGGAAGAGCTGATGCGGGCGGGCACGGCGTTAACGGACATCGCCCGGATGTACGGAGAGACCGACGACGGCGCCGCCGGATCGTTGGCGGTCGGTGCCGCCGCGATTTCCAACCACCCATTGGCCGGTGGTTCGGGTGCGCGCGTCGGCGCGGGGCTGCTGCGGGCGGGTGCTATGGCCGGCGACGCCTCCGCGGCGGCGCGTGTTACACCGTTGGTGTCCCAGGTCACCAACGCCGCATCGTCGCCGATGGCTCAGGCTGCCGCCAACGCTGGCACGTCGGCGATGAGTGGTGCTGCGCCATTGGGTAGCGGGATGGCCCCAGGCGCGGGTGCATCGGCGGGCGGCAGTTCCAAAGCCGGGCTGGCATCGGCTGCCGAGCCCGCCGATGACGACGAGGACCGGGAGGGCCGCGGCGAGCACCTCGCCAGCGAGCGTTTGGTGTAGCAGAATCCCCGTGTGCCGACCCGTTCCGCGGTTTTTCCCGCGGTCTCCTACGCTTGCGCTTGTACTCGACAGCGAAGGAGAGGCGTTGTGACCAACCCCGACATCGCCACGGTGTTGCGGAGCATGAAGGTCCCCGAGCGGATGACCAGCAGTCGGGCGCTGCGGGACTTCCTGCTTGCCAACACCGACGACGGTCAACAAATGCCGCGCGGTCAAGAACAACTGCTCCAGCTCAATGGGCTGCTCTTGCTATCGCACTTGGAAGTGATCAACGCTCTCGGAGCGCTCGAAGAGCGATTTGCGCTGGAGCACTACCAGAAGTTCCAGCAGGAGCTGAACAAGCCCAAACGGCGCCGCTGGTTTGGCGCCTAGCGGGCGCCGAGTCATACCGCGCGGTGACGCCGTCGTAGCGTGAGGTGTGCGCTGGATCGTCGACGGCATGAACGTGATCGGAAGTCGTCCCGACGGGTGGTGGAAGAACCGTCACCGCGCGATGGTGGCGTTGGTGGAAAGGCTCGAACGCTGGACATCCGATGCGGCTCCGGGCGACTACGTGACCGTGGTGTTCGAGCGGCCGCCCGCGCCCGCGATTCCCTCGTCGCTCGTCGAGATAGCGCATGCGCCCAAGGCGGCCGCCAACTCCGCAGACGACGAGATTGTTCGGCGGGTGCAGGTGCTGGTGCAATCCCAAGAAGCCCCACCCGAGGAGATTCGTGTCGTGACATCGGACAAGACGCTGATCGACCGGGTCCGAGGCCTGGGCGCATCCGTCTGTCGTGCGGAAGGTTTTCGCGACCTCATTGATCCCCAGTGACCCGTCAGGAACCGCGCGCTTACTGCGGCGGCATCGGGGGCGGCGGGTAGACGCCGCGCAGGATCCACGGCAGCCAGTTGATGCCGAACTCGATCTCGTCGCTGGCGTCGTAGTCGGGGCTGGGATCGATCGGAACGTTCTCGGGCAGGGACACCACGGCCGGCGGCCCGGTCGGCGCTCCCCCAGCCGGCTGCGCAGGCGAATCCGCTTGCCCGTACACAGCCACCACGACGCTGCGATCGAGGGTGTTCTCTGACCACACCCCGATCTGGCTGTTGGTGCAATCGGACATGATCGCGAAATACGCAGGGTTGTAATACCACTGATTCATCAATTCGACGCCGCTGATCGCCAGGGCAGGATTGATCGCTACGGTCTCGGCAACCTTTCCGGAAAAACCAGCGGCATTCGCGCGGTCTTGTGGCGTGGACCCGTCGGAACCGATATCTCCGCCGAGGTCTCGGTTGTTCAGCACATCAAGCGTGTGCCATTGGGCGGCCAACTGCAGTTGCGGGTTGATCGTGACGTCGTTGGTGCAACCGGCTTGATGTTGAACGGTGTAGACGTTGGCGACCACACCGTCGTTGAGTCGCTTGTTGTCGGCCGCAGCGGCGGGTGTCGCGAACCCCGCGCCGGCAGCCACCGCCACAGAAGCCAACAGCGTCAGGACGGGTTGCGGCATCTCGGTCTCGTTTCCAGTCGTATTCCTAGTAGTGGGCTGCAGAGTGGCGCAACTGCCAGATCAGTGCGGGGCACAGTTCGTTGACGGCCTGGTTGAGCAGATACGCGGCGTGGTATTCGTCTGCGGTGGCGAAGTCGGCCTCGATGCCGCTGATGAGCTGCGCATAGGTGTGGCCCCGAGATAGCTTGCCGCAGAGTCCCTGTCCGTAGTGCACGGCGGCTTCGGCGTCGGCGAAGTTGTAGCCGGGACGGACCGTTACGTTGACGAGGTAGGCCACCACATCGGCGTGTGCGCTGGCAGTCTGGACCGATGTCACAACACCTAACGCGAGCGCACCCGCGAGGGCCACAGCCAGTCGTAGCCTGGCAGGCATGTGGTGAAACAACCGGAGTGCCATCGCCGTTGGTTCAGACCGGGTCGAATCGCGCTATTAGCCAACGTCCGTCGATCTTGTCGAGGGCCACCCGAACGCTGGATGCGGTGTTGGTTGGCGCGTCGTGGCCGACCATGATGGTTTGGTTCACGAACAGCAGGACGACGGCGTGGTCGGCCGACGTTGACACCGATGCGGCCGCCGGGACGGTGGCCGCGGCCGAGATCTGCTGCTGCTTCGAGCCGGGGATCACCATGTCGTGGATGAGCTGTGTGTAGGCGTTCAGGAACGTGCCGGTCAGCCAGCCCCGCGCGGACTCGAGGTCGTTCTCCACGGTGTCGGGCCGGTACGACAGCAGCGCGATGGTTCCTTCGGTGGCGGCCTGTACCGATTCGGCGCGGGCACTCGCAGCGCCGCGGGCGGTGGCCTCGTGCCATTTCACGAAGCCCGCCCCACCGGCCAGTAGCAGCGCGATGCCGGGCAGCAACCCGTAGGCGATCAGCAGCTTGACCACCCTCATGGCACGAATCCGACACTAGCGACCTTTACCGCAGCGCCGACCTTCTCGACCGTGATGCGCATTCGCCATGCCCGCGGAACAGGTTCTGGTTCACCGGCATTCGAGGTCTGTACGGATACCGCGACCAGCGCCTCGGCGGATTCCGCGGTCTCCGACTCCAACCCGGCCTCGGTAATCATGCCGACCGTGGTCGCCTTGGCTTGGCGAAGTACTTCGATGAACGGCTGCGAGCGCTTGGCGAAGTCGTCATAGAACTCGCCCGTCGCGCTGTCGAGAATGCGCCGCACATCCGCTTCGGCGTGGCGCCAGTCGATGGTCGTCAGATTCAGCGCGCCTTGCCTGGCCGCCTGCAGGAATTGACGTCGCTGGTCCTGTTGCTGCTGCGCCTGATGGAGCTGAAAGACCAACCAGCACAGCAACATCACCAGTACGGCGACAAATGCCAGGCCGAACACTATCGCACCCCGCGGCGCCGTGTCGGTCTTCTTCGCCGGGGCGCGCGGGGCGCTGTCGGCGTCGTCGGGTGGCGCACCACAGTCCTCGGGAGTGCTCTGACCCACGTCGCCGTGCTGGGTCTCCCGGGCATCTGCGGTCGGTTCGGAATCCGTCGCTACCGGCACTGTGGTCCTCCATTCCTGCAGCTGTGTGTCGCCGCCATCAGGCGCCCGGTGGCAGCAGCATCGTCTGCCACGTTTTGTTGTGCGGTGCGCTCTGAGCCAAGTCGGAACGGGTGTATTGATGTCCATCCGGTCCGATATAGGTGCCGGTGGCGGGGTCGTATTCGGCGGCGGCAATGGGCGCCGGCGGCGCCGGCCCGGGTGGACCTAGAGCCGCTGGCGGCGGCGTTGATCCGGGTGGCAACTGTGGGATGTCCTGGCCGGAACCTAGACCGGGGACGGTGGCGTTGGGGTCGCCCTTCCAGTTGTAGCCGTCGTTGAGCGGTAGGTAGTGTTCGTTGCTCTCGCACAACTTCACGGTGGGCGCACGCTTGCCCGGCACGGTTTCACAGGGGATGTTGCGGGCGCCGCGCACGTTGAGCGGCGCGTCCTGTGGTACCCGGCAGTACAGGTCGCCGGCTGGGCGGTCCGGGTAGTCCTCGAATGACGGGACCCGTTGCTGCTGGGCCGGCAAGAACCCGGTGGTGCATGGCGGGGGCAGGTTGAGGTTGAGGTTGAAGCTCAGATACTGACCGCGGTATGCCTGCTTGGTGTTCAGGTTGGCCACGATGCCGGCCTGTTCGGCATTGATGCTCATCGGGAACACCACCAGCAGTTGTTCGATGTCGTTGTGGTAGGTCAGCGCGACCTGGCCGACGCTGACGAGGTTGGCCAGCAGGATGGGCAGGGTTGGTTGGAGCCGCTCGATCAGTGTGGTTGCCTCGCCGAGGGCAGCGCCGGCCTGGTCGATGGTCGCGGCGACGGCCTCATCGTGCGTTCGCAATGCCGTGGTGACTGCGGCCAGGTGCGACGCCCAGCCGGCAATGGCCTCGGAGGTGTGTGTCTGCGAGTCGAGCACTGGCGGCGCGTGGTCGATGAGCGCGAGCAGCGGGTCGAGGTTTGCGCGAGCCTCGATCGCCAGGTCCGACGATCCGATGATCAGGCGGGAAAGCTCCGGACCAAGACCGCCCACCGCGGTGTACGACTCGTTGATGATGGTCTGCAGGTTGTCGTGCGGAATTGCCGCCAAAGCCGTGTTGGTGGCGCTGAGGAGGGCGTTGATGTCCGGCGGCACCGACGTGTCGGCCAGCGGAATCGCATCGCCGTCCCGCAGCGGCGCCGAGGTGCCGTTGCGGGGCAACAACTCGACATACGTTTCGCCGATCGCGGTCTGGCTATGTACCTCGGCCGTGAGATCGGACGGGATAGCGATGCCCGATTTCAGCGACAGCACCGCCTCGACGCCGGTGTCGGTCAACCGCACGGTTTCGACGCGGCCCACCTCGAAGCCGCGATAGGTGACGTTGGCGCTGGTGTACAGCCCCCCGCTGTCGGCCAGCTCCATCGTCACCGTGTAGCGGCCGACGCCGAACAGCATGGCCGGCAGTTTGACGAAATGCAGAAACGTGACGGCCACCGCAGTGAACGCGACCACGGCAAAGATGGCCAGCTGGATGATGAACCGTCGTTGTAGATGCATTTAGGGCCCCTGGTCCCAGTGGTAGGCAATGGTCAGCGGATTGCCGGGGGTGCTCCGGTAGCCTGCGGTGCACGGGCTGGGGAACTGGCCGATGGTGCGACCCCACTGCAGCTCAAGCTCGGTCAGATGACACTCCCACCGGGTGCCGGTGAGCAGGCCTTGATCGATCCGACTGAGGGTGAGATCGACGATCGCCGTCAGGTTGGCGTAGTCGCCGCGCTGGAAATTTTCAAACGTCTCGTTCGGGAATGGGAAGGTGGCCAGCAGGGACAGCGATCGCGTGAGGGCAGGGCCGGCGTTGGCCAGCGATTCCAGGATCGGTCCGACCTGGCGTAGTTCCTTGACCAGGTTCGCCTTGGTCTTTCTGACCGAGTCAACGGTCAGGGCGCCGAATTTGCTCAGCTGGTCGGCGGCTGCAACGAGGTTGTCCCGCTCGTCGCTGAGCACCGCGAGCGCGTCGGGGAGGGTCGCCAGGGCTCGATCCAGCACGCGCTCTTGCCCAGCGAACTTGCCAACCAGGCGGTTGAGGCTCTCGGTGGCCGCGATGATGTCACCGGACTGTTCGTTGAGGTGAGCGGTGAACCTGTCGAGCTGGCGGATCAGGCCGCGCAGATCGCGCTCTCGTCCCCGGAACGCGGTGCTCAGCGCCTCGGTGATGTCCTGCACCTGGCCCAGTCCGCCGCCGTTGAGCACCAGCGACAGCGCCGCCAAAGTCTGTTCGGTGCTCGGGTAGGCGCCGCCGTGCGACAGCGGAATGAGCGAGCCGCCACGCAGCTTGCCTTGCGGTGCTTCGTCTTTCGGTCCCCCCAGCTCAATGTGATAGGAGCCCAGCAAGCTGGTGGTGCCGATCTTGGCCGTCGCGTTGGCCGGCAGGTCCACGCCGCCGTCTAGCCGCATGGTGACCAATGCGTGCCAGCCTTGGCGCTCGATCTTGCTCACATGGCCGACCGTCACGTCGGCGACGCGCACCCGCGAGTTCGGCTGGATGTTGTTGACATCCGGCATCTGTGCCTGGATCGCGAAGGAGCCGGGCCCGTTGCCCCGGGTGCCCGGCAGCGGCAGCGAATTCAGCCCCCGCCAGCCACAGCCCGATATCGGGGCCATCGCCAGGATCAAGACCAAGCACGTCGTCGCAGGCCGCCAGCGGCTGATTCTCATCCGCCACCTCCGGGCGGCATCATCATGCCGCGGAGGCCGGCCGCGGCGTCGGTGGTCACCGTGGGCGAGTTCGCTTCTGGCGGAATGTAATCCGGCCTCATCCAGTCTTCGCTGTAGGTGACCTCGTTCGGCCTGGCCTGCGTTCCGACGAAGAGGTTCTCCCCCAGCGGTGGGAAGTTGTACTGGCGGTTCTTCACGATCGGCGCCAAGTACTGCACGCAGAGTTTCGCGGCTTGCTCGCCCCCCAGGCGGGAGGCGGCCTGGATTGCTCCGCACAGGAACGCGATCGGGTTGGCCATGTTGGTGCCGGCCAGTGCGCCGGTCAGCGCACCGTTGGCCGGTTCGAAAATGTTGTTGAAGTTCTGCAACACCGTCGGGCTGATGTGCAGGGTCTGCTTGATGTCGTCGAGGCTGTCGACCAACGTGGTGGTGATCGACGTGAGTGTTTCCGATGCTGTACCGATCGCGTCGCGGTTCTCGGCGGCGAAGTCTCCTACATCGGCTACGGCGGCGTTGAGGTCCTCGACCGCCCGACCGACCTTGTTCGGGTTGTCGGTCAGCAGCGACGACACCGCGGCCAGGTTGAGGTTGAGCCGCTCGAGCAGATCTGCGCTGTCGTGCAGCGCCGTCACCAGCGTCGAGAGGTTCCTGACGGTGGAGAATATGTCGGTGCTGTGGTCGCCGAGTGCGGACACCGCCGCCGAGAGTTTGATGATGGTGTCGCGGATGGTCGCGCCTTGCCCGCGCACGTTGTCGGCTGCGGTATTGATGAGCGCACCCAACGCGCTGACGCCGCCCTGCTGGGTGGGCTGGAGCAATTCGGTGAGTCGTTGAAGTTGCACGCGCAGGTCGTCCCACTCGACTGGGACGGCGGTGCGGTCCTGGCCGATGACCGCGCCGTTGGCCATGGTCGGTCCGGAGAGGTACGGCGGCGTGAGCTGGATCGCTCGTCCCGTCACTAGTTGCGGCGACAGGATCGCCGCTTTGGCATGCGCCGGGACTTTGTACTTGCGACTGAACCAGAACGAAATCTTGGTACGAAGCGGTTGAGGTTCGATCGTGAGGATCTTGCCCACCGGCACCCCTCGGATGCGGACGTCGTCACCGGCGAACACGCCGTTGCTGTTGTCGAAGTAGGCGATCACGATGGTTCGGGCCGCGGCACCGCCCGTTCGCATGGCGACAATCACGCCCGCGACGAACACCAGGACAAGGGTGGTCGCCAACACCGAGCGGGCACGGCGCAGCCTTACCGTCATGGTGGACCCCCGGGTTGGGATTCCAACCCCGGTGGCGCGGGCGCTGGCGGACCGGGTGGTGGACCGCCAGGTGCCGGGGCCGGTGGCTCGGGCCGCAGGGGATAGCGTGGATCGTCGGGATTGCCGGTGATCGCATCGGGTAGCGTCAGCCGCGGCTGGCCCCCCTGACCCGTCCGGGGGTACGGCATCGGTAGCGCTGGAGTTCCGGGTTGGCCCGTTGGCGGGTCCGTCAGCTGTGACGGGAGCAAGGTGGCCGGATCCAGCCCCAGGTCGGAGAACGCCGCGCTGATGAACGGTTGCACGAACTGCCCTGGCAGCAGATTCACCACGTAGGCCTTGAAGAAGGGACCTGACGACAGTGACTCACCGAGCGACATGACGTAGGTGTTGATCAGCGGGATAGCCTGCTGCACACGCTCTTTGCGGTTTTCGACGATGGCGAGTACCTCGTTGAGCTTGTCCACTGCAGGCTGCAGTTGCCCTCGGTTCTCAGCGATGAATCTCTGTAGTTGCTGCGACACCGCCGAGATATTCGCCCAGATGTGATCGAGCGCGGCGCTTTGTGTTCGCAACTGCGCCAACACCGCATTGGTGTCACGCACCAGGCTGACAATCTGGTCGGTGCGCTTGGCGAGCACCCCGGTCGCCTTGGCCGCGTTGTCGAGCAGGCTGCGCAATTGGGCGTCGCGCCGATCAAGTGTGTGCGCAATTCGGGCGATTCCCTTTATCGCGCTCTGGAAATCCGCCGGGGTATCAGCGAAGGTCTGTGCCAGCGTGGCCAGCGACTCGGACAGCGCTTTGGTGTTCAATCCGCTGATCGTGCTGGCCAGGTCACCGAGTGCCGCTGGCAGCTGGTAGGGCGACATTGTTCGTTCGATCGGGATGGGCCCGTCGAGCTGACCCTCGCCACGGGGTGTGACTTCGAGGAATTTGCTGCCCAGCAAGCCCTTGGTCTTGATCGCCGCCTCCGTGCGGTTTCCGAACCGAATGTTGTTGTCCACCGTGAACGTGACGAGCGCGCCAGGTTCGTCGAGCTCGATGCTGGATACTTTTCCGACGGGATAGCCGGAGACCTCGACGGTGTTGCCGGTCTGCAGCCCGCCCACGTCGGCGAAGTAGGCGGAGATGGTTGCGCCGCGGTTGAAGAAGGGCAGATGCTGGTATTGCAGAGCCGCCAGCACGACAGCGGTAACGGCCGCGATGCCCACAGCGCCAGTGACGAGCAGGTTGCGTTCGGCGAATGATCTCATTTCGGAGCACACCGTCCGGTGTCTTGGCCGGCCAGTTTGACGTACACCGGCTGGCCACCCTTGCCATTGACCTTGAGCACGACGTCGCACAGATAGAAGGCGAAGAAGTCGCCGTACATGCCCTGGCGGACCAGCGCCTGGTACTTGTCCGGGAGGGTGTTGAGCAGATTGTCGAGGTAGTCGTGATCAGCGGCCGCGATGCTTGCGACTCGATCGGTCTCGTGAACCACCTTCGACAACGGCGCGCGGGCCTGCGAGAGCAGATCGGCCACCGAACCGGCCGCGGCATTGGTGTAAGCCACCGCGTTGGAGACATCGGTCTTTCGTTCGGCGAGACCGTGAACCAACTGCGATAGCGAGGTGACCGCCTTGTCCAACCGGTCGCTCTGGCCGCCCAACGCTCCGAGCACGACGTTGAGGTTGTTGACCACCTCCCCGATGAGCTGGTCGCGGTCGGCCAATGTGTTGGTCACGACCGCCGCCTGCTCCAGAAATGACCCGATCGTGGGTCCCTGGCCCTGAAATGCTTGCAGCAACTGTTCGCTCAGGGCGTTGACCTGGTCGGGGTCCAACGCGCGAAACAGCGGCTTGAATCCGCCGATCAGGGCATCGAGGTCCAGCGCGGGCTGGGTGCGCTCCACGGGGATCGTTTGACCGGGAGTCAGGATCTTCAGACCACCGGCGCCCTCCTCGAGCGCCAGGTAGCGGTCGCCGAAGAGGTTGTCGTAGCGGATCACCGCCCGGTTTCCCTCGGTGAGGGTGACCGAATCGTCGGCGGTGAACTCGACCAGCACCCTGGCGTCCGGGTTGATGGAGATCTTCGTGACCTTGCCGACCTCGACTCCTGCGATGCGCACCAGCTTGCCCTTGCGCAGATTGGACACGTTGGTGAACTCGGCGTAGTAGGTCTTGCCGGCACCGAAGCGGACCTCCCCGAAGACGGCGATCAACGAGAACGCGGTCAGCAGGCACACCGTCAGGAAGATGCCCAAGCGCACAACGACGCCTGTCATGGTGGACCCGCCCCGTACGGCGGGCCTCCCGGGTTAGGCCCAATGGCTGGCCCCGGGATACATGCCCGCACCGACGGCGGCTCGGGTACGGCGCGGGTCACGGGCAGGTAGTCCGCCCAGCATGGGTGCCCGAGACCGGGATTGGGCCGGATGTCAAGCCCAGTTCCCCAGCCGGTGTTGGTGACCAACTCGCGTACTGGGAAGTTCTTGGTGACATCCGGCAGTGACCCGCACCCCGGGCGGCCACCGGGGCCGCCCTTGGCCGCGACACGCGGCAGGTTGTCCGGATAAATGTACGGGTCGTTGCCCAACAAGAGCGCGACATCGAGTTGCAGCGTTCGGCCATCGGCGCCACCCCACGCCGCATAGCCGCCGTTGTCCAGATACCACTTGGTTCCTTGTAGGAAGCAGGTGTATTCGGGTGCGTACTTGAGTAGCAGGTTGGTGGTCGGCTCGAGGACGTTGACCGACGCGATGAGGTTGTCCCTGCTCTGGCCGAGCAGGTTGGTTCCGGCATTCGACAGACCAATAACGTTGAGCAGCAACGCATCCAGCTCTTTCGAGTGGTCCACAATGGTTGTGCTGGTCGTGCTCGCGGCGTCGAGGATCGTCAGGATGTCCTGCGCCGCGGCGTCATACGTATCGGTGAATTTCTTTACCGATTGCCAGTTTTGGCGGATGGTAGAGTTGCGCGCGTTGAGTGCCTCCAACACCTCGTTGAGGTCGGTGGTGGCGCGGCCGATGCGGTCACCTTGCCCGCGCACCGCGTCGGCGACTGCTGTCAGCACCGCGTTCAGTTTGACCGGGTCGACCACGTCGAGCAGGTCGACCACGCTTTCGAAGACCGTGTTGATCTCGGTGCTGACGTTCTTCGAACGCAATACCGTCTCTGCGGATAGCCTTGCATTACTAGGGTTCTGAGGCATCACCAGCTCGACGAACTTTGCGCCGAACGCGGTCGTCGCACTGATTCGTGCCTCCACGTTGGCCGGGATATAGCGGATCTGGTCAGGGGCGATCTCCAGTTTGAGGTTGGCCCCGCTGGCGTCGCCGCCGATCTGACCAACCCGGCCGACCTGTACGCCGCGCATCATGACCTTGGCGCCGGTGTCCATGACCAGTCCGGAGCGATCCGAAGTCAGCCTCACCGGCACGTAGGACCGTAAGGTGCCCTTGAAGGCCACAGTCGTCACGAGGGCGACCACACCGATGACCGCGAAGAGGATCAGCGTCCACCACCTGTCGTGCAGACGGTGTCTACCGCGCTCGCGACTCATGCTCTCAGCTCGCCAGGTGGAAGTTTGGGGACTGCCCGTAGATGGCCAGCGTCATGATGACGATCGCGATCGACGCGACGACCATCGAGGCGCGCACGGCGCGGCCCACGGCCTCGCCGACGCCGGCCGGCCCGCCGCGTGCGGTGTACCCGTAATAGGTACACACCAGCATGATCGTCAGAGCGACGACGACGACTTCGAAAGAGGCCCAGAGTACGTCGGTTGGCCGTAGGAACGTGTTGAAGTAGTGGTCGTACACACCGGAGCCCTGGCCATAGATGGCGGTAGTACCGATGCGGGCGGCTAGATAGGCCGTCATGAGTCCCACACAGAACAGTGGGATTGCCACGACGACGCCGGCAAGCACTCGGGTGCTTGCCAGGTAGCTGACGCTGTGGATGCCGATCACCTCGAGTGCGTCGATCTCTTCGTTGATCCGCATGGCACCGAGTTGGGCAGTGGCGCCGGCGCCGACGGTGGCTGCCAAGGCGACCATCACGGTTCCCGGCTGAATCTCGCGGGTATTGAAGAAAGCCGACGCGAATCCGGTGAGAGCCTCCACGCCCACCGAGGCGAACTGGTTGTAGCCCTGCACCGCCACGATCGCGCCGGTGGTCATCGCCAAGAACCCGACGATGACCACCGTTCCGCCGATCACCGCGAGAGTTCCGGCACCCAAACCCATTTGGGCGATCACCCGCAGCAGCTCGCTACGATAGTGCATAACGGCATCGGGAATTCCGGCCAGGGCGGTGACGTAGAACCGCATTTGCGA
Source organism: Mycobacterium spongiae (assembly GCF_018278905.1). NCBI lineage: Bacteria > Bacillati > Actinomycetota > Actinomycetes > Mycobacteriales > Mycobacteriaceae > Mycobacterium > Mycobacterium spongiae. Next base: position 2,893,820 of record NZ_CP046600.1, on the reverse strand, counting down.
TCCCATCTGATTCCATGCGCCTGCAAGGTGTTTCGCTACTCGAAGCACTCTGCATGGGCTGCTGGCGACACTAAGGCTCATGGCTGCACCTCACGACACCGTGAATCGGATACCGACGGCGGTGACAATGATGTTGATCACGAACAAGACGATGAAGGCGAACACGACCGTTTCGTTGACCGCCCGCCCGACGCCGGCCGGGCCACCGCCGACGGACATGCCCTTGTAGCAGGCGATGAGCCCCGCCATCAACCCGAATAGGGTGGCCTTGATCAGCGAAATAACGACGTCGATCGTGTGGGTGAGGGTGGTCAGACCGGTCACCCATGCGCCAGCCGAGACGTGCATGAGAAATACCGAGCAAAAGAACGCGCCGATAAGGCCTGTCGCCATCACCACCGAGCTCAGCGCCAACGAGACTGTGGTCGCAGCCAGCACGCGCGGAACCGCCAGCGCTTGGGTCGGGTTGATTCCCATGACCCGCAGCGCGTCGAGTTCCTCGCGGATGGTTCGCGCACCCAGATCGGCACACATGGCAGTGGCGCCCGCACCCGCGACCACCAAGACCGTCACGATGGGTGCGCTCTGGTTCACGGTGAAGATCGCGCAGCCCGTGCCCGAGAAGTCCGCGGCACCGATATCGGTGAGCAGGACATTGAAGAGGAAGCCCGAAATCACCGCCCACGGGATCGTCATCAACACCCCCGGCAGGGTCGACACCCGCGCAACAAACCAGCATTGGTAGAGGTATTCGCGCCACGCGAACGGCGGTTTGAACATGCACACGAAAGTGTCCAGTGTCATGGCGAAGAAGTCACCCATCGCGCGGACTGGCCTGGCAGCGACCGCGGCGGCCGGAGTGTGGGTGACCTCGCTGACGTGAATCACGCTGCCGGGCATCTCAATCGGAGACCAGCCCAAGCGCTCCGGACGGGCAGAGCCGCACCGCGTTGCGCACCCTGCCCTCTTCGCCGGCGGGCACCTCATCGACGGCGAGCACGACGAGGCCATCGGCATCCTGGTCGAAGAATCCATCGGCGGTCATCACGCACACCCCGGTGGCCATGCAGACGTCGCGGTCGGCCCTGACTTTCATGGGACGTTCATCGGCTAAACACTTGCGCTGCGAGGGCGGTATTTGCGAAGTCCCGAAAGTGCAACCAGCGACCATCGCGCAGCGTGATGATGTGCGCGAACTCCGATTCCCACTCGTCTCCGGTGGCCAATCGCCGGAACCGCTGGTGGCCCCAGGTGGCCAGGTCGTCGCCGTTGGCGATGTACTTCCACGGCTGGATCTCGACGATCCGGATCGATTGCCCAACCTTGGTAAAAAACGATATTGCCGCCTCGATGCCTCGGTAGTCGCCGGCGTAGGGGATCTGTTCGGTTCCGTAGTAGGTGATGCGCACGTCGGGATCGAGATGCTCCAGCGCAGCGTCAAGGTCCCCGGCTGGCACCGCGGTGTAGATCGCTCTTGTCGCGTCGATGTTGCGGGACTCGATCGTGGTCATGACAGGCGCAGGGGCAGGCGGACAAACGCGTGGGTCAGCAGGCTGGCGGTCTGCTTGGTGCCGGGGTCGTCGGTAAGGGCAATCGACTGATACCGGTCGAGCGCCGCGTTGAGCACCGCCATGACTTCCAGCCGCGCGAGCGCGGCGCCGAGGCAGAAGTGCAGGCCGTGTCCCATCGAGAGCTGCTGGCGAATGTTGCTCCGGTCGATGTCGAGTCGCCCCGGGTCGGGGAACACGGCGGGGTCTCGATTGGCCGAGCCGAAGAACAACGCCACCCACTCCCCTTTGCGGATCATCTTGCCCCCGACCTCGACGTCGCGGGTGGCGATGCGAAACAGCCGCTGCGGCGGTCCGTCTACGCGCATCGACTCCTCGACAAAGATGTTCAGCAGCGTTCGGTCCGCTCGAATCCGTGCCGTGATCTCAGGCTCTCGCGCTAGCGCGTGCAGCAGGTTGCCGATGAGGAAGGTGGTGGTCTCGCTGCCGGCGACCACCAGCGTCACACAGAAACGGACAATCTCTTCCGGCGTAAGCCGCTGTCCGTCTACCTCCGCTCGCAACAACGCGGAAATCAGGTCCTCCGCATCCTCGACGTCGTCGCTGCCAGCACGCTCCGCCAACCGGGCGGTGTGTTCGGCGAGCCGACTGGCGAAGGTGGCGACCATTTCTTGGTTGCTCGCGATGCGTTCTTCCGGGGTCAGCGACGATGACAGCATGAACGCGTTCGCCCATCGCCGGAAGCGGACGTGGTCGCCGTCAGGCAATCCCAGCAGTCGCACCATGGCGCGGGTAGGAATCTCGGCGGCAAACTTCATGACCTCGACCTCGCCGTCGTTGGCGTCTCGGTCGAGATCTTCGAGCAGGTGCGGAACGAGGTTGTTGAGCCAGCCTTCCAGCCGCTTGACGCGGCGCGGGGAAAAGGCCTGGCTGACCAGCTTTCGTTCCACCTCGTGCTTGGGCGGATCGGTGTTGACCAGCATGAGGCTGGGCGCCGATGATGCCTCTTGGAGCGGGTCGCGCGACGAGAACGTCGCGGCATCTCGGGCGGCGGCAAAGATCTGGTCGTAGCGGAACAGCGCCCACGCGGTGACTGGCTCGTCAGCGCCCGGAACCGTTCCGGGTGGCCAGTCCTGGTACCCGGCAACGGGTGAGTGCTTTCTCAGCTGGTCATACAGCGGATAGGGATTGGCGATGCCACCTGGTGTGGTCAGAAGTTCGAGAGCGGAGAGGGTTTCCGGATCGGCCTCTGCGAAAGTCGTTGAGGGCATGTGACCAGCCTGTGGCAGCCACGTCAGCAAATCGATCCCCCGTTGGGGAGGACTCCTACCCCCGGAGGAGGGGAATTTGTCTTTTTCGCCACATCGCCCGGCGGCGCAGAGGACAGTAAAGGTCGTGACGGTTGCCCGCGATACGCCCGATCCCACCCCGCTGGGCACGCTGGCCGACGGTAACCATCCCGGCTGGGCATCGCGAGCGGCCCGGGAGAGCGCCGCCGCGCGCCGCTACCGGGAAGCATTCGGTGACTGCGGAGTCGATCCCACCGACGACCCCTTGGCGGTCGTGGCCGAGGCCATCGATACCAGAGCCAGCGTCGTGCATGACGCTTTGCAGGCGCTCGGCGACGCCCACGCACTCGACGCGCTCGAATCGCTGCAGGACTTGTCCGCGCTCGAGCGGGAATTGATCGAAGACGGTGCGGCGCGCCGGACCCTGGCGCTGCTGCATGTGCAGGAAGCCTTGAGCAAGCTGCGCGCCGTCGACGACGTCGCGATGATTGTCGACCGAGCGCCGCGAGAACTGGTCGAGTCGTGCGGATTCGATCGCGCCGTCCTCTTTCGTGTGCACGAAGGCCGGATGGTGATGGAATCAGCCTATTTTGGCGACGATCGCGAGGGTGCGGAGAAGATGGTCGCTTTCGCCCAGTCGGTGGCCCCGTTGTTGGATCACATGCTGATCGAAGCGCAGATGATCCGGCGTCGTACGCCCGCGATCGTGCGCGACGCCCGCAACGATCCGCGAGTCAACCGGCCGATCGTCGACTTCTCGCTGACGCGGTCCTATGTGGCCGCCCCGGTGATGCCGACCGGCAAGGTGATCGGATTCCTGCATGCCGACCGGCTCTATTCGGGTCGCACGGTTGACGAGATCGACCGGGACACGGTGTGGGCGTTCGCCGAAGGCTTCGGATATGCCTACGAGCGCACGGTTCTCCTCGAACGAATGCGCCGCCAACACGTGGAAGTCCGGCGCGCGCTGGCTTCCGCGGACGACGCCGCTCGCGCCCTTCAGGACGCCGATCTGGATCTGCGCAAGATCGAGCCGGTCGAACGTAGTCCTGCCGCGCGGTCGTTGGCCGAGGTGCAGACGCGGGTGATGGCGATGCTGACGCGGCGCGAGGTCGAGGTGCTGAGGCTGATGGCAGCCGGTCGCACCAATCAACAGATCGCCGACGAGCTGGTGATCTCGGCTGGCACGGTGAAGTCGCATGTCAAGAGGGTGCTGCGGAAGCTGCACGCGACCAACCGGGCGGAGGCGGCCTCGGCGTACGTGCGCCTTGCCAGCGTCCCCGATCTGGGCTAGCGAGAGGTAGCTCTAGGCGCCCAGAGCGGCCAGCGCGGCGTCGTAATTGGGCTCTTGGGCGATTTCGGGAACCAGTTCGGTGTATGCCACGTTGCCGTCGGCGCCGACGACCACGATGGCACGGGCCAGAAGCCCAGCCATCGGACCGTCGGTGATGATGACCCCGTAGTCCTCACCGAAGCTGTCCCGAAACGCCGAGGCCGAGACGACATTCTCGATGCCCTCGGCACCGCAGAATCGCTGCTGGGCGAACGGGAGGTCCTTGGACACGCACAGCACTGTTGCACCGGTTGCCGCAGCTCGGGTGTCGAAGGAGCGCACGCTCGTCGCGCACACCGGTGTGTCGATAGACGGAAAGATGTTCAGCACGAGCGCCTTACCGCGGAACTGTTCATTGCTGACCACTCCCAAATCGCTACCGGTCAAGGAAAAGCTGGGAGCGGGAGACCCGACGGCCGGCAGCTCGCCCACGGTGTTGATTGCATTTCCGCGCAAGGTTATTTGTGCCATGCGCACAGTCTGCCAAGGCCGTTGAGCCGGCTTCTGGCCGGGGCCACCCACGCGAGCCCGTGTTGTCCTGGTGCGGCTTGGTTTAATCCGCCGGTAGTTTGAGCACCCGGTGGTTGTCGATGTCGGCAACATAGACGTTGCCGTTGGTGTCCACTGCCACCGCTTCTGGGCCGTTCAAGCCGGTAAACGGCAGCTCGATCTGGGTGCTGGAGCCCACCGGCAGTTTGAGCACCCGGTTGTTGCGGCTGTCGGTGATGTAGACGTTGCCGTTGGTGTCCACCGCTACGCCCTTGGGCACGTCAAGGTCGGTGAACGGCAGCTCGACTTGGTTGTTGGACCCCGCCGCGAGTTTGAGCACTCGGTCGTTGCCGCCGTCGGTGACGTACACGCTGCCGATGTTGTCCACTGTCACTCCATAGGGACCGTTCAGCCCGGTGAACGGCACCTTGACCTGGTTGTTGGACCCCGCCTCCAGCATGAGTACCCGATTGACGCCGTCACTGACGTAGACGTTGTCCTTGGTGTCCACCGCGACATCCCACGGATTGGTCAGACCGGTTAGCGGCACCTTGACCTGGGTGTTCGACCCGGCCAATAGTTTGAGCACTTTGGGTGAACCGTCGAGGCCGCCGTCAGCGAGGTAGACGTTGTCGTTGTCGTCCACCGTCAGGCCGTCGGGATCGGTCACGCCGGTGAACGGCAGTTCGGTCGGCGCGTTCGCCCGCGCCGCCAGTCTGAGCACGCGGTTTGTGCCATCGTCGGTGACATAGACGTTGCCGGCCTTGTCGACAGCTATACCGTCGGGAATGGTGAGTTCGCCGAACGGCAACTCGACTTGCGGCGGCCGGGCCTCGTCGGCACCCGACTCTGGTTGCTGCCGTGACTGGCGCCCGACCACGACGGTCGTCAGGGCGGCGACGAGCACCAGCGCAGCGACTGAAGCCAGCGCGATTGCCACCCGACGGTGCCTGCGCAGGAAGGGCACCTTGGGAGCAGGCGGCTCGATGCCGGCGGGTGTGGTGGTCCGATAGCGCTGAGTCCGGATCGCTACGGTTTCGGAGAGATCGGGGGGCGGGCCGGGCGCCGGGGTTACCGCGACCACCGTGTCGGCCGCGACTTGGTCCGCTGTGGTCAGCACGCGTTGGGCCGCGTCGGCCAGCGCTCCGGCGCTCGGATAGCGATCCAGCGGGTTCTTCGCCATCCCGCGGGCGATCACGTCGTCAAACCCGGCGGGGATCTCTGGCCGTTGCTGGGTGGGGCGTGGGATGGGAGCGGTCAAATGCGAGGTGATCAGCGCGGGCAAGTCGCTGTCGGTGTAGGGCTGGGATCCGGTCAGGCATTCGTACAGCACGCAGGCCAGCGCATACACGTCGGCGCCGGGGCCGACATCGGCATTTCGCAGCCGCTCGGGCGCCATGTAGGCGAACGTCCCGATGGTGATCCCGGTGCTGGTCAGCTTCGCGTCGGCGGCGGCGTTGGCCAGGCCGAAGTCGACCAGGCAAGCGAAGTCGTCGCCGGTCAGCAAGATGTTGGCTGGTTTGACATCGCGGTGGGTCACCTGACCGTCGTGGGCCGCATCCAGCGCCGCCGCGACCTGGCGCACGATCGCTACGGCTCGTGCCGGGTTCAGGTGCCCATGCCGCTTGAGCTCGTTCAGTAGATCCGTGCCTTCGATGAGGCGCATGTCGATGTAGAGCTGCCCGTCTATCTCCCCGCACTGGTGGATGGGCACAACATGCGGCTCATTCAACCGCCCCGCGGTGCGTGCCTCCCGATACAACCGCTCCCGAAACACTGGGTTTCCTGCGTAGGGAGCCGCGATCAGCTTCAGCGCGACCGTGCGGTGCATGCGCGTGTCTTCGGCCTCATACACTTCGCCGTACCCGCCGGTTCCGAGCAAGCGCAGCAGCTGGTAGTGCCCAAACTGGGAACCCGCACCGAAACCCGCCGCCGGGCGGTCGGTCGTCGACTCCTCCACTACGTTCACCACCTACCCAGGGGATCCATCGCCTACTCAGTGGATCCATCACCTACTCAGCGGCGCGGTGTTAAAAACCGTCAGAATCACGGTAAACCACATCGTCCCCGCCGGATGTATTAGCCCCTAATCCCTCGCCGGCGTGTGTCGGCTTCGGTGCTGCAGGACTTGCTGTGGGGAGCGACAACCCCACGGTCCATGTCCTAATATGTGGGGTACATGTCATAGACGACACGCGGTCGTCTCACCAACACTTGAGGCCATGGTTCGAAGAGTGGTTATCGCAGGCTTCCCCGGCGTCCAAGCGCTCGACGTGGTGGGGCCATTTGAGGTATTCGCCGTCGCGTCGCGACTGACCGGCGGCGCATACGAGGTCGCGCTGGCTTCAGTCGACCACCAACCGGTGACCACCGGAACCGGCCTGGCTTTGATGACCACGCCGTTGCCGGATCCGGATCAGCCGGTGGACACGGTGTTGGTGCCGGGCGGCGGTGGGGTCAACGCAGCCCGTTCCAACGCCCAGCTGATCGACTGGATCAGGGCCGTCGCCCGGAATGCCCGTCGCGTCGTCACCGTCTGCACCGGTGCCTTTCTGGCGGCCGAGGCTGGGCTCCTCGATGGTCACCGGGTCACGACACATTGGGCTTTTGCCAACCGGTTGGCCCGCGAATTCCCCACTGTCGAGGTCGATCCCGACCCAATCTTCATCCGCAGCTCCCAGACGGTCTGGACGGCCGCGGGCGTGACGGCGGGCATCGATCTTGCGCTGACGCTGGTCGAGAGTGACCACAGCACCGAGGTTGCGCAGAAGGTCGCTCGCTGGCTCGTGCTGTACTTGCGCCGCCCGGGCGGCCAGACGCAGTTCGCGGCACCGGTGTGGATGCCACGGGCCAGCCGGACCCCCATCCGGATGGTGCAGGAAGCGATCGAGGCTGAACCGGGTGGCTCGCACACCATCGATGACCTGGCCCAGCGGGCTGCGATGAGCCCGCGCCACTTTACGCGGGTGTTCACCGACGAGGTGGGTGAGGCGCCCGGGCAGTACGTCGAACGCATCCGCACCGAAGCCGCCCGCAGGCAGTTGGAAGAGACCAACGACACCGTCGTGGTCATAGCCGGCCGTTGCGGCTTCGGTACCGCCGAAACTATGCGCCGCAACTTCATCCGGCGGGTCGGTATCCCACCGGATCAATACCGCAAGGCTTTCGCCTAGGAACTGGCTTCGCGTATCGACTGGCAAGGAGGACAGCGATGACCCAAATCGCGTTCGTGGCCTACCCGGGTTTCACCGCGCTGGACATGATTGGCCCGTACGAGGTGCTGCGCAATCTCCCGCAGGCCGAGGTGCGGTTTGTCTGGCACGAATCCGGACCGATCACCGCGGATTCCGGTGTGCTCGTGATCGGTGCGACGCACTCGCTGGCGGAAACGCCGTCGCCGGACGTGGTTCTTGTTCCGGGTGGCCCGTCGACTCCGGTCCATGCCCGCGACGAGAAACTTCTCGAGTGGTTGAAGCAGACCCACCAGGTGGCCAGCTGGACGACGTCGGTGTGTTCGGGATCGGTGATCCTGGCCGCGGCCGGTCTGCTCCAGGGGCGGCGTGCGACGTCGCATTGGCTGACACTTCCGGCACTGAAGGCGTTCGGTGCGATTCCCGTTGCCGACGAGCGGATTGTGCACCAGGACAACATCATCACCAGCGCGGGCGTTTCCGCGGGCCTCGACCTCGGACTGCGACTTGCCGGGGAGATCGGCGGCGAGGGCTGTGCGCGAGCGATTCAACTAGCGATCGAGTATGACCCGCAGCCGCCGTTCGACTCCGGGCATATGTCCAAGGCCTCGGCTACCACGAAAGCCGCCGCGACCAAGCTGCTTTCGAAAGACAGTGCCCAGCCAGCCAACCTCAAGGCCGCGACGTTGCTCGCGTGGGACCGCGCGCTTGCCGCAGTCCGGTCGCGACGACGCAATCGGCGCCTGGCCGGATAGCGGCCGCGTGCCCCCCGGCGGGAGGGGGGCCTGCACCGGCGGTCGCGGATCGTCGCGCACAAGCAATTAATATTCGCTTAGGTTAATAAACCGTCTGTTAATATTCCATTCACGACAAGTACGGTTTGGTCCGCGTCCTGCGGTGGACGCGGCGGCTTCACGCTAACCCCACCCCCCCCCCAAGAAAAGAACGACACCAAAGCGTGTCGTTCCCACCTGCCCACGTCGGGCTGTCGGCGAAAGGAGCGCATCGTGGACATCGACTATGCGCTGGCCTTCGATTTCGTCGACAGCGACGGACGACCCTACCAACTTCGATTCCGCCGGGATGCCGACCTCGTCGACTCCGGCCAGCTGATCGCCGTCATCGCAAAGTCCAGACCGGACAAGGGGTTGACCAGGGCCATCAGCCGACCAGGAGTGAACTTCCATGACGTCGTGGCCGCTCTGGCCGGCTGGCACAGCTGGGCGCGCCTGACCGACAACACGATCGATCTTCCGGCCATCCGCCGGCGCGTCCTGGACGCCGGCCTTGGCTCTGGCGAGTGGGACATAATGGATCAAGCATGACTGTGTTGGACCTGTTCGATTTGCGCGGTAAGACAGCCCTGGTAACTGGCGCGTCCAGCGGCATCGGCAAGAAGGTGGCGTTAGCCTACGCCCAAGCCGGGGCGCGCGTGGCCATTGCTGCGAGGCACACCGATGCTGTGGCAGAGGCGGTAGACGAGATTGTTGCCGCAGGCGGTACGGCCTTGCCCATATGTTGCGATGTCACGCAACCCGATCAGGTGGCCCGGATGGTCGACCAGGTGATCACAGACATGGGTGGGATCGATATCGCGGTGTGCAATGCCGGCATCATCGCGGTCACCCCGTTGCTGGACATGAGTCGTGATGAGTTCGAGCGGATCCAGGCGACCAACGTGACCGGGGTGTTCCTCACTGCCCAAGCCGCGGCGAGGGCAATGGTCAAACAGGGCCACGGCGGGGCCATTATCAACACCGCATCGATGTCGGGGCACATCATCAACGTGCCACAACACGTGGGTCATTACTGTACGTCCAAGGCGGCGGTGATCCACTTGACCAAGGCCATGGCGGTAGAGTTCGCGCCGCACGGGATCCGGGTCAATAGTGTCAGTCCGGGCTATATCCTGACCGAACTCGTCGAACCGCTCGCCGAGTACCACCGGTTGTGGGAGCCCAAGATACCCATGGGGCGGATGGGCCGGCCCGAAGAACTCACCGGTCTCTATCTTTATTTGGCGAGCGAGGCCTCCAGCTACATGACCGGTTCAGACATCGTCATCGATGGTGGATACACCTGTCCCTGAGTCGATTCCGGACGGATCCAGTATCTCTTACCGAACCAGACAGGGGCGTCCGAAACGGGTTCGCACGCCGGGTGAAAACAGGGCGCGCAGGCGATCGCCAGCCGGTCGCACTCCGCTTGCCTCGATCAGCTCGTCATCGAGGTCGATGATCGTCGCGGCACGCAGCGGCCATGGTTCATGCTCATTGGGTACCCACCACGTCCGGCCAGCCTTGCGAGTGTGCGCGCCCCAGCGGGCGGTAAGCCAGGTCTCCAACGGAGTCGGCTCGACCAGGTCGCCGATGGTGATTGTCAGCTGGCTGCGCAGGCCACGCCGGGGCCAGCGCCGCACGCTGTGATACGTAATGCGCTCGGCAGAGCTGGTCATCCGCATCCTCGCCCAGCTGTACGGGATGCCGAGGACTAGCCGCGTGAGCGGCACCACTGCCATGCGAGCTGTCTCCAGTGACCGGAAGAGGACCCCATGACGGCCCGCCTCGTCAATCGAGTAGAGCCGGACGTTGGTCTCGAGGAAGGCTCCGAAGTATGGGATCGGTACCGCGGTGGTCAGTTTGGTCTTGCTCATGCGAAACGGGACCAACCCCACATAGGTCATCCCGTCGGCGAAGATGTCCGGGCGTGTCCCCGGCGGGAACATCCCGTCAAGGCTCTCGGGCCGTACCGGCCAATGGACGAAACTGACTTCAGCCCAACGCTGGTCGAAGGTCACCGGCAAGCGCAGGGGCGGCGGGGTGACCGGGTACCCCGCGAGCGCGGCGGTCGCACCGGATTCGGTGTCAGGCGGATCGGGTATGGCGGTCACCCCAGTATCGTGACATGCGGTGGGACCTGTTGCCGGGCGTTACGTCGAGGGCTCGGGTTTCGGCGTGATCTTAACGGCGTAGGCCGGCCAGACGTCCAGCGCGTCGGGAAATGTGATGGTGATCCGGTCGTCGGTGCACTCGTGTTCCAGGGTGCCACCACCGAGCAACTGAACCTTCGTATCTGAGGTCCCCACGAGTCCGCGCAGCCCCACCCGGCGCTCGCCCGGTGCGCGCAGGAACGTCACATACAGGGCGTCGGCATTCTGGGTGAAGCGGAGCTCGGTGCCGTCGGTGGCGGTCGGCGCGATTGACGTCGTGACGGTCCAGGGCCCGGTATCGAAATACGCCTCACCGGTTACGTCAAGCCATGCGCCGAAGTCAGCGAGCAGTTTTGCTTGCAGGTCCGGGATGGTGCCGTCGGGATACGGGCCAATGCCCAGCAACAGATTGCCGTTCTTGCTGACCAGGTCGGCGAAGCCGCGGGCCAGATCGGTCAGGGATAGCATCTCGTCGGGCCCTTCCTGACGGTTGTTCCCGAACGAGTGGCCCACGCCGCGGGTCGATTCCCATTTGTACGGTTTGGTGTCGTCGTACTGCGCGTACTCGGGCGTGCGGAAGTCGTAGTGGAAGCCGGTTGGGAAGTCGAGGACCCGCACTCGGTCGGGCAGGAACTTCCACAGTGCGCTGGCCAGGCCTAGACCGCCCATCACCAGAGGTTCGACGCCGGGGACCTTGGGCAGCTGGAGTTGTGCCCAGCGGTCGTTGATGACCCCATCGGGTACCTGGTTGTAGTAGTGCGCAAACAACTCGGCGAGGTTGGACTGGGGTGGGTAGCCGATGTCGTTCCAGAGCACCGATGGCTGGTAGCGGTTGATGAGCTCACGGATGTGATTGTCGGCGTATTGCGCGTACTCGTCGGTCTGTACGAGCGAGCTCGCAAGTCCCGGAAGGTCATTGACCACCACGGGGTTAAACGTCCAATCGTATCCACCCGAGTAGTACAGGCCCATCTTGATGCCTCGGTCGCGGACAGCGGCCGTGAGGTCGCCGACCACGTCGCGGCTGGCATGCCAGGAGTCCTTGTGCGGGTTGGCATGACGGCTGGGCCACATCGTGAAACCGTCGTGGTGTTTGGTGGTGAGCACGACGTAGCGTGCGTTCGCTTGCTTGAAGAAATCGGCCCAAGAGTCCGGATCGAACTGTTTCAGCGCCTTATTGAACAACGGCTTGAAATCGTCGTAAGTGAAATCGGGGCCGTAAGTTTCGCGATGATGGACCTGTGACGGGCTGCCCGGGATCTGGATCGTGTTCTGGTACCACTCGGCGTAGGGGTTGTGTTTGAGCCAATACGCGGGGCCCTTCGTCGCCATCAGCTCCTGGGTATCTGCCTCAAGCGGCGCCCAGCCGGGCACCGAGTACAACCCCCAGTGGATGAAGATGCCGAATTTGGAGTTCTCAAACCACTCAGGTACGGGATGCGCGGCGACCGAATCTTTCGTCGGTTCGTATTCAGGCACTCTCGAACCCTACTAGGACGGGCGGCGTCACGGCGGGTTCGATCCCGGTTGCCGTCGCCCCGGGCCGACCCCTGCAGGAATATACCCCCATGGGTATTTGTTATAGAACTGCCACGCACGAAGGGACCGCGACGATGACCACTACTAGCGTTCGCCCAGCCTGGGCTGCCCATCAGCAGGTGCCGGCGTGTGACCAAGGCCCGGAGCACGGCCGATCGTTTCCGGTGGGTCACGGCGAGGACGGCGACAACGTCGTGGCGTCGGTTCGGGCACCGCGGCGCGGTACCTGCAGGGAGGTTGCCGACGATGACCCGCACGACCTTGGTTGCCAATGAGTTGACGCGTTGCCTACGCCGATGCGCTGGCCGCCTTGGACAGGTCGGCCAGGATCTGTTGTAGGCCTGGCGGCAGGCTCAGGGCGGGTAGGTGGGCGGCAGCTGCGGCGGCCCCGGATTGGATGATGAGCTGGCCGAGGCTGAACAGACCCGAGTTGCCGGTGCCGGTGTTGAAAAAGCCGGTGTTAAACCCGCTGAGCTCACCGCTGGGGAAGGCGCCAATGGCGGCCGTGACACCGGTGTTGAAAAAGCCCGAGCTAGCCCCGGAGTTCAAGGCTCCCCCGCTGGCCGTGTTGCCAAAACCGGAGATATTGCCACCCACAACACCGCCGCTGGGCGTGTTGAAAAAGCCCGAGACTCCGCCACCGCTGTTGAAGAACCCGGAGTTGTCCGGGTCAACGAGGCCGACTTGGCCGGCGTTGGTGGCGAAACCGAAGCCGGTGTTCACATTGCCCGCATTCCCAAAGCCGGTGTTGACATGGCCGCCGTTACCAAACCCGGTGTTGGTCTCACCGGAGTTGAAGAACCCGGTGTTGAGACTGTTGCCATTGAACCCGCCGGTGTTGAGTGAGCCCGCGTTGCCGAAACCGGTATCCAGCAGGCCTGCGTTGCCGAACCCGAAGTTGCCGGCACCGGAGTTGCCGAAGCCGAAGTTGCCGGTGCCGGAGTTCCCGAAGCCCAGGCTGTTGATTTGGCCGGGGAACACGGTGTTGGTGCCCGCGCTGAAGGCGCCGATGTTGCCGTCACCAGAGTTGAAGAACCCGATGTTGTTGGTGCCGGAGTTGCCGAAACCGATGTTGCCGCTGCCCGAATTCAACAACCCGGCCAGGTTGATCCCCACCTGATTGTCGCCGGTGAGCCCGATCCCGATGTTGTTGCTGCCGGTGTTGCCGAACCCGAAGTTGTTGTTGCCGGTGTTGCCGGCACCGATGTTGGCGTTGCCGGTGTTACCGCCACCGAAGTTGCCATCCCCGAGGTTGCCCAACCCGACGTTGTTGTTGCCGGTGTTACCGATACCCATGTTGTTGTCGCCCGGCGTGGTGGTAAAGGTGAACAAGTTCGGGTTCGATAGGTCGGTCGGGCCACCGTTGCCGAAGCCGATGTTGCCGACACCGTTGTTGCCGAAGCCGATGTTGAAGTCGCCGTGGTTGCCGGCGCCGAAGTTGTTGTTGCCGTTGTTGCCGCCGCCAACATTGTTGTTGCCCGGCTGCGTAGGCAGGAGAACACTGCTGTCCTCGCCGCTGTTGCCGAACCCCAGGTTGCCGAACCCGATATTGCCGTTGCCGATATTGGCGTTACCCAAATTCCCGTTACCCAGATTCGGCAGGTCGGCCAGGACCTGTTGCAGGCCCGGGGGCAAAGCCAGGGCGGGCAGGGCGGGTAGGTGGGCGGCGGCTGCGGCGGTGCCGGATTGGATGATGAGTTGGCCGAGGCTGAACAGGCCCGAGTTGCCGGTGCCGGTGTTGAACAAGCCGGTGTTAAACCCGCTGAGTTCACCGCTGGGGAAGGCCCCGATCGCCGCGGTCACCCCGGTGTTGAACAAGCCTGAGGTCACTCCGTTATCCAACGCACCGGCGGCGGAGTTGAAAAACCCGGAGATACTGTGGGCGGTCGCCCCGGAGTTACCCACTCCCGACATCCCGCCCCCGGTGTTGAAGAACCCCGAACTGGCCGTGGCACCAATACCGACCGCACCGGCACTGGTGGTGAACCCGAAACCGGTGTTCACATTGCCCGCGTTGCCGATCCCGGTGTTGACATGACCACCGTTACCGAACCCGGTGTTGGCCCCACCGGAGTTGAAAAACCCGGTGTTGACGTTATTGCCATTGAACCCGCCGGTATTCAGCGAACCCGCATTACCGAAACCGGTATCCAACAACCCCGAGTTCCCGAACCCGAAGTTGCCGGCACCGGCGTTGCCGAAGCCCAGATTGCCGACACCGGAGTTGCCGAACCCGAAACTGTTGATCTGGCCCGGGAACACCGTATTCGTCCCCGCGCTGAAGGCACCGATATTGCCGTCACCAGAGTTGAAGAACCCGATGTTGTTGGTGCCGGAGTTGCCGAAACCGATGTTGCCGCTGCCCGAATTCAACAACCCGGCCAGGTTGATCCCCACCTGATTGTCACCGGTCAGCCCGATCCCGATGTTGTTGCTGCCGGTGTTGCCGAACCCGAAGTTGTTGTTGCCGGTGTTGCCGGCACCGATGTTGGCGTTGCCGGTGTTACCGCCACCGAAGTTGCCATCCCCGAGGTTGCCCAACCCGACGTTGTTGTTGCCGGTATTACCGATACCCATGTTGTTATCGCCCGGCGCCACCGAAAAACCAAACAGACTCCCACTGGACAGATCCACCGGGCCGGCGTTGCCGAACCCGACATTACCGACACCATGGTTACCGAACCCGAAGTTGAAATCACCGATGTTGCCGCCACCCACATTGCTGTTGCCGTTGTTGCCCCCACCAATGTTGTTGTTACCCGGCAGCCCCGGGGTGAGCCCACTGTTGAACTCACCACTGTTGCCGAACCCCAGGTTGCCGAACCCGATATTGCCGTTGCCGATATTGGCGTTACCCAAATTCCCGTTACCCAGATTCGGCAGGTCGGCCAGGACCTGTTGCAGGCCCGGGGGCAAAGCCAGGGCGGGCAGGGCGGGTAGGTGGGCGGCGGCTGCGGCGGTGCCGGATTGGATGACGAGTTGGCCGAGGCTGAACAGGCCCGAGTTGCCGGTGCCGGTGTTGAACAAGCCGGTGTTAAACCCGCTGAGGGCACCGCTGGGGAAGGCCCCGATCGCCGCGGTCACCCCGGTGTTGAACAAGCCTGAGGTCACTCCGTTATCCAACGCACCGGCGGCGGAGTTGAAAAACCCGGAGATACTGTGGGCGGTCGCCCCGGAGTTACCCACTCCCGACATCCCGCCCCCGGTGTTGAAGAACCCCGAACTGGCGGTGGCACCAATACCGACCGCACCGGCACTGGTGGTGAACCCGAAACCGGTGTTCACATTGCCCGCGTTGCCGATCCCGGTGTTGACATGACCACCGTTACCGAACCCGGTGTTGGCCCCACCGGAGTTGAAAAACCCGGTGTTGACGTTATTGCCATTGAACCCGCCGGTATTCAGCGAACCCGCATTACCGAAACCGGTATCCAACAACCCCGAGTTCCCGAACCCGAAGTTGCCGGCACCGGCGTTGCCGAAGCCCAGATTGCCGACACCGGAGTTGCCGAACCCGAAACTATTGATCTGACCCGGGAACACCGTATTCGTACCCGCGCTGAAGGCACCGATATTGCCGTCACCAGAGTTGAAGAACCCGATGTTGTTGGTGCCCGAGTTGCCGAAACCGATGTTGCCGCTGCCCGAATTCAACAACCCGGCCAGGTTGATCCCCACCTGATTGTCACCGGACAGCCCGATCCCGATGTTGTTGCTGCCGGTGTTGCCGAACCCGAAGTTGTTGTTGCCGGTGTTACCGGCACCGATGTTGGCGTTGCCGGTGTTACCGCCACCGAAGTTGCCATCCCCGAGGTTGCCCAACCCGACGTTGTTGTTGCCGGTGTTACCGATACCCATGTTGTTATCGCCCGGCGCCACCGAAAAACCAAACAGACTCCCACTGGACAGATCCACCGGGCCGGCGTTGCCGAACCCGACATTACCGACACCATGGTTACCGAACCCGAAGTTGAAATCACCGATGTTGCCGCCACCCACATTGCTGTTGCCGTTGTTGCCCCCACCAATGTTGTTGTTACCCGGCAACCCCGGGGTGAGCCCACTGTTGAACTCACCACTGTTGCCAAACCCCAGGTTGCCGAACCCGATATTGCCGTTGCCGATATTGGCGTTACCCAAATTCCCGTTACCCAGATTCGGCAGGCCCGCCAAGAACTGCTGCAAACCCGGCGGCAAAGCCAACCCGGGAAGCGAAGCCACCGCCGCCGACGCCCCGGCGTGATACCCGGCCATGGCCGCCACGTCGGCCGCCCACATCTCCTCATAAATGCCCTCAACCGCGGCGATCGCCGGCGCGTTCTGCCCAAAGACGTTCGACACCACCAACTGCACCAACGAGTTCCGATTCGCCACCACCGCCAACGGATCAATCGTCGCCGCACGCGCAGCCTCAAACACACTCACCGCCGCACGCGCCTGCCCGGCCGCCTGCGCGGCGTTGGCCGAGGCCGCATTCAGAAACCTCGCATAGGGCGCGGCCGCGGCCAACATCGCCGCCGAGGCCGCACCCTGCCACGCCTGACCCGCCAACCCCGACGTCAGCGATGAAAACGACGCCGCCGCGGTCCCCACCTCCGACGCCAATCCGCCCCAGGCCGTAGCCGCGTCCAGCATGGGTGCCGATCCCGCACCCGTGAACATCAGCAATGAATTGATCTCCGGTGGCAGCATCGCGAAATTCGCCATGGGCCGAACTCCTAGCCAGTGTGATGCACCGTTCTCAACGCGCGGTGCCGATCTGAATCGTGAGCTGCCGCAAATGTTACGACTATGACAACGCGGATGTTCAGTGTTTCGTCACATTGCGCGGCAGGCACGAGTCGTCGATCGAGCGGGGGTTGTGTCCGGGACATGGGAGAATGTTCTAACAACGTGCATCCGATGATTTGTTTTTTCACAACAGCTGCGTGGTATCCCATGCAACCCGGGCAAAGACGCCTCGGAGGGGGCGATGGATGCCTACCGAGAAGACATAACCACAGAATGCAGCGGTCTCAAGCGATGCGCCTGCCATCGGCGGCAACGAGGCGTGCGCCCACCACGGGGCGCCTTGGCAGAACGGCCCTAGTGCAAGACACGCAGCGGCTCTAAGATGCGCAGCCGGTACCGCCCGTCCCGCCGCGCACGAGTAACGTGTCGCGGTTCGGTCCGGGCGCGGCGGCCGGCCGAGCTCATCGCTCTAGCCATCGGGCAATATTCGTGTGGGCGCGGCCGACTAGAAAACCCCCAAGCCATGCAACGCTTTGGTGCCGAACCACACCCCGAACACGACGCCGGCAACAACGACGATTGGTCGGTTGTTGTCCTGTAGCCAGCGCAGGATGCGGTCCAACAGGGAGCGCGACTGCTCCGGGAATATCGCAGCGATACCGACGACGAGCAGGTTCGCGCTCAACGTCAGTAGCACGAAACTGACGAAGGTGACGATGCTGATAACTCGCCCCAAACCGGCGGTGCCAATCACACTGATCGCGGCCAATGTGAACACCCACGTCTTCACCGAAACGGTCGCGACGCCCGCGCCGATCAAGAACGACTTGGTAGGCGTTGCAGCCATCAACAACGACATCCACTTCGGCGGCGGCGCATCGGG
This sequence comes from Mycobacterium spongiae, assembly GCF_018278905.1. Lineage (NCBI taxonomy): Bacteria > Bacillati > Actinomycetota > Actinomycetes > Mycobacteriales > Mycobacteriaceae > Mycobacterium > Mycobacterium spongiae. Next base: position 2,875,928 of record NZ_CP046600.1, on the reverse strand, counting down.
ATCGTCGTCGCTCAGGAACTCCCGCGCAGCCGTGACCAGAAACACCACGGCTACCACCAGCAGCACGGTCGACACGATCCAGTGGTGGCCTTGATCAGGGTCAGCAGTGCGCTTTCCCCAATGCAGGATCAAGCCGAAAACGACGCCTTGAATCAGATTCGTGACGATGTGGCCGCCGACCCAGGCGCTCGAGGACCGCAGACCAGAAGAGGTGCCTAGCAACATGATCGTGATCACGAGCGCAATCGGTTCCAGCACGCTACCGAGAATTAGCGGTATAAGACCGCTCCACATAGAGAGCACAGGCTGAAGATATCGACTAGTGCCAGCGCGTGCTATTGCGAAGCGAGTGCGGCCCGGACTTCACTCTGGGCCAGCGCCGCGACGAGATCAGCGGGTCGAGGGCTCACGGTGGCGTCGATTTTGTCGATGCGACCTGTGAAGCGGAACTCATGCCCGTAGGGCACGACCAGCGAACCGGTGTCCACGCCGACGTCCAGGGTCTCGCCGGACATCGAGAACCGGAACGGAACTGTCCGCTCGATGCGACCGCTGGCTACCACTGCATCATTGACCGACAGTGACAGCATTCCCCCCATGCCGAGGCCACCGCCGTCGTAGTCAAACGAAACACCAAGATTTACTTGACCTTCCGTCAACTTCCGGTCTGCCGCTACCGTCGTAATCTCATGACCCAGGTAGTTGTAGGTAAACGTTGGCACGCCGTCCAACAAGTACAGGCTCCATCCCGCCATCTTGCCGCCCAGACAGATGACCACGCCTTGCGCGCCACCCGCCGGTATCTGCAACTGCGCCCGTAGCTCGAAGGAAGTGCTGGTAAAGGACACTGTCGACGTCTCGGGGATGCGCACATGATCGGCGTAGAAGGTGGCGGTGGTGCGATCACCGAAGAGACTCGGCCGGTTCGCCGGCAGCGCCCGGGCGAACGTTGCATCGCTGAGCGGATAAACGTTGTACTTGCGCGCTTCGGCATCGAAAACGGCCTGCAACTCGGCAAGTTTCTCCGGGTATTGTGCGGCGAGGTCGACACCTTGACTGAAATCGTCCTTGATGTGGTAGAGCTCCCAGCGTTCGTTGTCGCCGAACGGGTTACTACCTGTGCGGATCCAGGGCACTCGCCCGTGGAAACACGCCGCAACCCAACCCTCATGGTAAACGGCGCGATTGCCAAAGATCTCGAAATACTGGGTGGTGTGGCGCTCGTCGGCGTCGGCATCGTCAAACGAGTACTGCATGCTGACACCTTCGATCGGCTTCTGCTCGAAGCCGTTAACTCGCTCGGGCATCTCGATTCCGGTGGCATCCAGGATCGTAGGGACGATGTCGATGACGTGGTGGAACTGACTGCGCTGCTCCCCCGCCGTGGTGATCCCCCGCGGCCACGATAGGGCCATGCCGTTGCGGGTGCCGCCGAAGTGGGACGCTACCTGCTTCATCCACTGGAATGGCGAGTCGAGCGCCCACGCCCAGCCGACGTTGTAGTGGTTCTCGCAGCGCTCAGTGCCGAAGTCGTCAATGTGCTCGAGGAGCAACTCGGGGTCCTCGGGCAGACCGTTCTGAAACGCTGGCGAACTCCACGCCCCATGCACCGTTCCTTCGGCTGAGGCCCCGTTGTCGCCGGTCACATAGATGAATAGCGTGTTGTCCCACTGCCCCAACTGCTCGATAGCGTCGACGACCCGTCCTATCTGAGCATCGGTGTGGGCCAGGAAGCCTGCGTAGACCTCCATCAACCGGCGGGCCACCGGCCGGTACCGCTCGTCATAGTCGGCCCAAGCTGGTACTTGGTCGGGACGCGGCGTCAACCGGGCATCGCTGGGAATGATGCCCATCTCGATCTGCTTGGCATAGATCCGCTCGCGCAGCGCGTCCCAGCCGTCGTCGAATTGGCCCGCGAACATGTCCGACCATTCCGACCACACTTGGTGGGGGCTATGTGTTGCGCCCGGCGCGAAGTACATGAAGAAGGGCTTCTCGGGCGCCGCCGTCTTCTGCCGGCGAATCCACCCGATCGCCTGGTCCGCGAGATCCTCGGTGAGGTGGTAGTCATCGCGGCCGAGGTGCGGCTGCACCGGTGTGGTCTGGTCATAGAGCGCCGGTTCATACTGTGAGGTGTCGCCGCCCAGGAAGCCGTAGAACCGCTCGAAGCCAAGTCCGGTGGGCCAATGGTCGAACGGTCCGGCGGGGCCAGTCTCCCAGGTCGGAGTGAAGTGCGCCTTGCCGAACAGGCCGGTGCTATAGCCGTTCATGCGCAGCACCTCAGCGATAGTCGCCGTGCTCCGTGGTATCACACTGTCGTAACCGGGAAATCCATAGGCGACCTCGCAAATGGTGCCCATATGCGCGCTGTGGTGATTGCGCCCGGTCAGCAACGCGGCACGCGTGGGCGAACACAGCGCGGTGGTGTGGAACTGGTTGTAGCGCAAGCCCGCGCCGGCAATCCGATCCAGCGCCGGTGTTGGCACCGGCCCGCCGAACGTCGACGGGGCGCCGAAACCAACGTCGTCGAGCAAGACGACCACAACGTTCGGGGCGCCCGGGGGCGGAGAGACGATCGACGGCTTTACGGGGGTGGAGTCGGCCACCGAAGGGTTCATGACCCCGGCGAACGGCTGCTCCCCGTGTGGTAGATCGACCATCTCTCTATGCCTCCTGTGTGATTCTGAGTAATTCTGAGCGCAGCGGATTGTCGTCCGTGGCGATACTATCGACGGTGTTACGCCCAGAGTGGCACGCTCCGGGCGCGGGCACACCTGTGATCCCTGCGGTCCGGACCATCGCCTGTGGGAGTCTCATGCCCCGGAATTGATCCAGAATTGCTCCGGACCTGAGGTGAGGCACCCAATCGGTGTCGCCCTGACCGAATACACCGGTCCATATAGTCCACGAGCTGTGAGGGCGAACGGCTGTCCGCTGAGGCTGAGCGGACGCTTCGCGATGAATTCGTCCGATCAGGACGACGCATGCTCCGGTTCCTGGGACAACGCTGTAGAGCGGCTCCTCCTGGCAAATTCCTAGAAGCAACGCGTCGTTTGCGGATTAGAGTAGTTATGTCGGCCGGTTCGAAGGAGTAATCGCCCTAACGAAGTGGAGGACCAATGAAGCTCACCACGATGATGAAGACGGCGGTGGCGGCCGCGGTCATGGCAGCGACCGCTACCATCACCGCACCGATCGCGTTGGCCACATATCCCATCACCGGACAACTCGGCAGCGAGTTAACGACGACAGACTCCGTTGGCCAAGTGGAGTACGGCTGGACAGTCGGCGATCTCAAGTCCAGTGCTGACACCATCCCCGGCTATCCCGTGGCCGGCCAGCTCTGGGAAGCCACGGCGACCGCCAACGCGATCCGCGGCACCCTGACTCCGGCTATCTCGCAGTTCAATGCCTGCCCGGCCAACGCGGTCTGCTACCGGGTTCTGTGGCAAGCGGCAACGGCGAACGGGATCAGCGGAGCCACGATCCTGCAAGGCACACAATCGACCGGAAAAATCTACTTCGATGTCACCGGTCCGGAGCCGACCACAGTGACAATGAACAACGGGATGGAAGACCTCATGGTGTGGACGCCCTAGAGCGGCGACCGCACTGGGGGACGGTCACGCTGTCTTGAGGAATCGCCGGCCCACGCCTCAGCGGCCGAACCGGCGTGGGTGTGTGCCGTAGCTGCCGGTCGCGTCATGGCGGTGTCACCATAGCGCTATGACATTGCAGACATTGCGTAGCATCGGCGCGCGCCGGTCCGCGACGATCCTCGTGGCGGCGGCGACCACCGCCTGCGGGCCGGGGATCGGAATTACCACCGGAGAAGCTCCGCCGCCGAGCCGCACCAGTGCGGCTCCCCCCACACTGGCAACCCCGGCCAACAACCTGCGTCTAGCAAACGCGGCTGACTACTTTGGCAATGCGGACGATCACGCGGGCTACTACTTCGCGTCACCGAGCGGTCGTTGGCACTGCGCGATCGTGCCCCATTCGAAGGCTGGGTGTCAGTCGGCGAGCGGCTCCACGATGGGCATCGAAGGCGAGCCGGACACCGTCGCCGGCCCGGACGGCTCAACTGCCCTCCCGAACGCGATTGTGGTTGGCGAGACCGGCGATGCGCACTTCGCGGCGCTGCGGGACGGGGAATTCTCCCCGGATTCCGGTCCGCCGAAGGTACTGCCGTTCGACAAGGTCCTCAATGCGGCCGGGTTCCGGTGCAACTTTCAGGAATCGGTCGGCGTGTCCTGCGGCAGCGAAACGACCACCCGGGGCTTCACGTTCTCGCGTGACGGCTACACGCTGCAGTACACCGACGTACCGGAAGACGCGGTGCCTGACGCCGAGGACGCTGCGCCGAACTAATGAACGCCGAGCGTTCCACTGAGATATTGGGCACGGCAGGCGCGCCGCGCCAGTTTGCCGCTCGTGGTACGCGGGATCGAGCCGGCCGAAAGGAACACAACGTCGGCGACCGATAGACCGTGACGGCGCGACACCGCCTCGCGGATTGCCTCGATGGCCGGCACGGGGTCGGCGCGGCTGGTGCCCGCCGCACGTTCGGCGACGATCACCAAGCGCTGATCGGACTCTCCCTCACTCGAGTCGTCCAAACCCGAGGATCCCTCGGCCGGGGCGGAAAACGCGGCGGCATATCCCCTCCGAACGATGGGCGATGCCTCCGCGACGGTGGCCTCGATGTCCTGCGGATAGTGACTACGCCCGTCGATGAGCACCAGATCCGCTATTCGGCCGGTGATATAGAGATCACCGTCGAGATACACACCCAGATCCCCGGTCCGTAGCCAGGCGTCGTTCGTGGCCGAGCCGTCGGCGTGGCTATCGCGCTCCAGCCGCGAGCGCAGCGCGCCACCGAACGTCAGCCGCGTTTCCTCAGGTCGCCCCCAGTAGCCGCGGCCCACGTTGTCGCCGTGCAACCAGACCTCGCCGACGTCACCGTCGGGCAGTTCGGTTCCGGAATCGGGGTCGACGATGACGGCCCACAAGCTGCGAGCTGTCCGACCGCATGACACTTGAGCGACGGCGTTGGGCGAGCCGGGGGCGACCCGAACCGCGCGACCGCTACCCAGTTGCTCCCGGTCGAGATACACGACACTCGCTTCGGCCCCGTGGTCAATGGTCGCGACGAACAGCGTCGCCTCGGCAATCCCGTAGGAGGGTTTGAACGCCGTGCGCGGCAACCCGTAGGGAGCGAAGGCCTTGTTGAACGTGGTAATCGCGTCGATGCTGACCGGCTCGGAACCGATGATCAGGACGACATTGCTGAGGTCGACATTGTCGCTTTGTGCGGGGAGTCCGCGCTGCGCGGTCCACTCATACGCGAAGTTGGGCGCCGCCGTGACCACGTTGCCCTGCCGTGAGCCGTCCGCCAATGCCTGGATCCACCGCTGCGGCCTACGGACGAACGCCGTCGGTGACATCAGGGTGGAGTGTCCGCCGTAGACCGCCGGAAAGCCGATCATCGACAAGCCCATGTCGTGGTAGAGCGGTAACCAGCTGACCCCGTGGGTGTTCCGGTCCAGCAGGTCGATCGACAAGATCATCTGCACCAGATTGGTACCCACCGCGCGGTGGGTGATTTCCACCCCGACCGGTGGGCGTGTCGAGCCCGAGGTGTACTGCAAGTGCGAAACCGCGTCGCTGTCGAGGTCGACTGCGGTGAACAGCTCCCCCGCGGAGTCGGGTATCTGGTCGATCACGATGACGTGCGGCTTCCTCAGCTGCGGGCGGCTGGCCAGAAAATCCTCAACCGCCCCCTTCGCCGCCGCAGTGGTCAGCACGGCCGTCGGCTCCGAATCGCGAAGTGCGGTATCGAGGCGTTCGGCATGGCCAGGCAGTTCGGGTGCGAACAGCGGAACCGCGATGGTCCCGGCCTTGATCGCTGCATAAAACCCGGCGACGTAGTCGATACCTTGGGGCGCAAGGATCGCAACCCGATCGCCGGTACCGGCGAACTGCTGTACGCGCGCGCCGATGGCCTCCAATCGGCGACCGAATTGAGCCCAGTTCACCTCGACGGCGTGCCCATGAGCAGAGCGGGTGTGGTCCAGGTAGCGATACGCGACAGCGTCGGCGACATTCGCGATGTTGCGGTCTATGAGGGAAATCAGTGTGGTCCCAGGCGGCAGTGCAACGCTGCCATTGGCACCTAGGCAGTCCTCGATCTTGAGCAGGCCAGGAGGCGCCGCGGATTCCTGTGGGGAACCGACTTCCATAGCCGCAGTCTAAGCAACCGGCGGTGCGGCCTCGTGGAACCGACGGCGATGTCGGCCCCGAAGGTGGCGACCGGGCTCAACGTTTCCCGCACCGCCACCACACGCCACGGCCGCCACTGCAGGTGCGCGGACCGGTAGCCGATGCTTGATCGGCCAAGTAGCGCTGCGCTTTGGGTGTGCTCGACGGCGTGCTCACCGTTTTGGTCGCGGCCGTGCTCGGCTGGTTCATCGCCGTCTGCGTCACCGGAGCGGGCGCGGCGACGGCATAGGTGAGCGCGGCCGCCGCAATGAACATACGTGGGAACATCCGTGGCCAGTTTTGCCTCGCCATGTGGCGAATTCTACCCCGGTAACACCCTCCGCGGCTGCTGTGTTTGGTGGGCGGCCCGAGGGATCGCAGAGACCGCCCAAGGAGCCTGGCCGAGCCCTGAGCAGCCTAGGTACCTGACGCCTTTTCCTGGGCACTCGGTTCGTAGTAGGGCGCACCGAAATGAGGCACCTCCAGCGGATCGTCTTCGCGTGCGGCCGCGACGGCTCCGCTCAGCAGCGGAGCCAGCCCTGCGAACGAGCCAATGTCGAACAACAGGAGTGTCAAGAGGCGGTTGTGCACGTAGCCGAACGAACTGCCGGTTTCCGGATCGGCCCATCCGATGGTGCCACCGAGACCAATGTGGCCATATCCTTCCAAGAGCCCTGGGACCGGCGAAGATTGGTAACCCTGGTGGTAGGTAAAGGGAAGGCCAAGGTTCAGGTCCGGCCATAGTTCGGCCTGTCCGGTGAGCCCCTGCACCGATTCGGATGACAACAGTTGCGTTCCCTCGATGGCACCGCCATTGGCCAGGGCGCCGTAGACCTTGGCTAGCGCCCGCGCGGTCACCACACCGTTGACTGCCGGCACCTCACCGTCGAGGAACGGCATATCGTCTTGCAGCATCGAGAGGATGCCCGGGAAGTAGACCGCTCCAAGCAGCCCGGAGAACGATAGTCCCGCAACCTTCGGCGCAATGAAGTCGAGCAGCGGCGTGGGTATCTTGGACTGCGGCAACAGTGTCTGTGCGGCTGTGGTAGCCGCTTCAGCCGGCGGGCGGCCCAGATGAAGTCCGTCGGTGTCGAGCGGTCGGGCGAGCTCTTCGCGGAATAGTTGACGCATTCCTTTTCCGGTCACGGCCCGGGCTAGACCAGACAGCAGCCATCCGTACGTCACGGCGTGATAGGCCATCTTTCCGTGCGTGCGGTCGAGCGGCGCGGCGGCCAGTTTGTCCTCCATCAAGAGGTGATCGAGCACGTCTTTCTTGCCCACACCCTTGAGATGTGAAAGGCCCGATCGATGCCGTAGCACATCGCTGACCGTGATCTCGGACTTGCCTTTGGCGCCGAACTCCGGCCAATACTCTGCGACCGGTACCTCGTAGTCCAGGAGGCCGCGGTCGACCAGGCGATGAATCACCGTCGCCGCTAACCCCTTGGTCGCGGAGAACACCATCGCGCCGGTATCGGACGTCCACGGCACCTCGCCGCGCCGATCGGAATACCCGGTCCACACGTCCACGACCTGGCGGCCGCCGATGTACACCGACAGCGCCCCGCCCCCAAACATTCGCCCGGGATAGAGCCCGGCGAATGCTCGGATGACTCCGGCGAAACGTGAATCGCAGGCACCCTGCACGCCGGACGGTAGGCCACTATCGGTAGTAAGTACGGACGGTTGCGCCATACTGTGAATGATCGCAGGCGCACGTATGCTGCGACGCTCGGGTTGCACGTTTTTCTGGCCGTTGGATCCGACTGCCGGTAGGCAGCGAGCCGCTCAGCTGTGCTAGGGCAGCCGGTTGAGCCCGTTTCTGCTGAGCAGGAGCCCGCCGGTGCCGGCGAAGAGCGGCCCGGCGTGGCCGTCGATCCCGCCAAAGCGTCCGAATCCGCCGGTCCCGCGCTCGGCGAGTAGCCACCCGCCTAGACATCCCAGGGTTTTAAGGTGTCAAGCGGCAGTTGGGGTGCGGTGTGCCCAGGCGGTGTGTTCGTCGTATCGGTTGTGGTGTCGTAGGCAGCCGTGCAGGATGGCGACGAGACGGTTGGCTAGGGCGCGTAAGGCTTGGTGGTGGGTGTCGCCGGCGCCGCGGTGTTGGTCGTAGAACGCGCGGGCGCCGGGGCTGGCCACCAGGGCGCAGAAGGCCCATTGGTCGATGGCGTCGTAGAGACGGCGGTTGCGTGCGTGGCGGGCCAGCACGGCGCGTTTCTTGCCCGACGCAACAGTCAAAGGTGAGGTTCCGGCGTAGTTTTTGCGAGACTTGGCATCGGTGTAGCGATTCGGGTCGTCCCCGAACTCACCGAGCACCCGGGCGCCGAGTACAGCACCGAGTCCTGGCAGGGAGAGGTAGATGTCGGCGTCCGGGTGTGTCTCAAAATGGTCGGCGAGGCTGGCCTCGAGCTCGTTAATCTGGCGGTTGAGCTCTGCGATGATGCTGACCGCGGCGCGGGTGCTGGCCGCGAACGCGGCGCTGACCGCTGCGGGTGCCGATAGCTGCTCGGTGCGCAGCGCGGCGAGGATTTCGCGGGCGCGGGCGGCGATATAGCGCTGGCGCCCGCCGCGTTTGAGCGCAGACTGGATCGCTGGCAGGCTCAGCCGGGTGGCCTGTTCTGGGGTAGGGGCGCGCCTGAGCACCTCCAGGGTGTCGCCGTGGGCGAGGTCCTCGAAAGCCGCCAGTGCGCTCGGGTAGTACTCCCGCAACGTGCTGCGCAGCGCGTTGGTGTGGCGGGTGCGTGCCCAAATCAGGTTCTGATGTGCGCGGGCCAGAACTTTGATGGCTTCAGCGGTGGAGCTGTCGCCGGCGAGCGAGCGATGGTTGTGTCGATCAGTGCGCACCAAGTCAGCCAGCAGTTTGGCATCGCTGGCATCGGATTTGGCTCCCGAGACGTGGTGGCGATCGCGGTAGCGGGCCACCGCCAGGGGATTGATCGCAAACACCTGATAGCCGGCCGCCGCCAGGGCGCCCACCCACAAGCCCCGGTCGGTTTCGATGCCGATCACCACCTGACCCGGCTCCTCGGCGTGCGCCGCGATCAGCTCGTGGAGCTGGCGAACGCCGGTCAAGCCTTCAGAGAGCCGCCGTGACGCCAACCGCGTACCGGCCTGGTCCATCACATGCACGTCGTGATGGTCTTCGGCCCAGTCGTCTCCGATGAAAATCACCCGATGTCCTCCTCCGATTTCCGGTTGTGAGATGAGCCGAGGGCGCCCGGGCGGCAACCTAATGGATCAGTGCTCCACACCGGCACGACATCCCATCAGCGCTACGGGCAACCCCACCATCCGACCGGGGCACGATCTAGTCGTAGAAGTCCACACTCGCTTCAGGCTGCAGAAGTGCTCACCGGCCGGTGGCTCTCAGACCAGCCTCTCCCAACCGAACCCTTACCGATGGAAGCCCCGCCGATCCATTCCCATTAGGCTGCCGTCGGCGTTGATCGGGGCTAGTGCCTGCTGCTGCGGGTCATGCGGCGGCGAGGTGCCGACCGTGGGATCGCGGCCAGCTAATCCCAGCACTACCCCAAAGCTTTCGCCGGTGCCGGCGTCGCCGAAGGTGGGACCGGCCATCCCCGGCATACCGGAGCCATAGGCGATTCCATTGCCCAGCAACGACCCTCCTGGATCCGGCACCGCAATCACAGTCGACACATCGCACCTCCCGGCAGACGACACTGTCGGTAGACCATACACTAACGACCTAATGAGTGGTCGGTTTGGGCGATACAGTCCCCAGCGACGTTTGCGGTGGTAGCAACGAACGCAAGGACGTGCAGCGGGCCCGCAACGTGCACACCGCCGGCAGGGCAAGGGGTAGGGCAGGATTGGTGGTCGTGACTGTGGGTGAAGGTTCACTGACGCACACTTGGACGACTCTGCCGTTCGCGATGCTGCTTACCGCAGCCAACGCCTCGCTCGATTCGTATACCTACATCGCCCGCGGCGGTGTGTTCGCCAACGTTCAGACCGGTAACGTCATCTTTTTCGGGCTCAACATGAGCCAGGGCAAGCTGCACGACGCACTCGATCATGCGTGGCCGATCCTGGCGTTCCTCGTCGGTATCGCCGTGGCGTCGTACCTGAAGTCGGGGCGCGTACACAGATACCTGACCCATCCGCTGCGGTGGGCGATGCTGCTGCAGGCGATCGTGCTGGCCGCCATCGGCTTTGTCCCCGCGACGGTGCCGCACAACTTCGTCACGGTACCGATCTCGTTCGTTACTGCCATACAGATCGGACTGTTCCGCAACGTTGGCGACTTGTCCTACTTCCCGGCCGCCACGACGGGCAACATGATGCGCATGGTCGAGTTCGGGTACGACAGGTTCGTGAACAAGACAGAAGCGTCACGAGGCGTGTTCACAACGTACGCGGTTCTGATTCTGTGCTTCGCCACTGGCGTGCTGATAGGTGCCTTAGCCACCCGCGCGTGGTGCGTGCACGCGATCTGGCTGTCCGCCGGGTTCCTCGCGATCACGCTCGCGCTGATCATCTTCGACGAACGCAGGAAGTCGAACTCGGTCTGAGCCCCCCGTCGATCTCGAATTTGCCAGTCGTTCCTCGCGGCGGGCGATTCGACCACCGACAGCACCTTCGTCGGTGACGCCACCGCGGTGTCGCTGGTGATCAACCGCAACAAGGCCGAACTCATGTGCCGCGCCTACGACGGCCTCTTCACCGGTGGCGGTAGCTGTGCGATCAACCCGATGTTTATCGACCCGCTGCCCCAGCACCCTCCGTACCCATGTGGAGAGGCATTCGTCAACGCCGACGGATCGACTGGGCCGGTACTGCGCTAGCCATCCGTTCGCAACAGTCGCCCGACCACCGACCGATTCGGGTCGGCTTCGCGCTCGGCGAGCATCAGCTCGATGCCCTCCTCGATCGCGGCCGCGGCACGCTCGCGCACTTTGCGTGCGGCCCGGTCGTTGGCTTCTTGCCCGGTGAACTCGGCGGTGTCGATCGCTGGGCCGAACCAGTAGTACTGCCGTTCGGGGCGTGGCACCGGGGTCAGGCCCACCCCGCGGACCAGTGGCGGGGCGTCGGGCGTGCCGAGCAGCTTTTCGGCGAGGAACTGTACTGGCGCCATGAGCGGCGAATCGATGTCGAGCAGGATGTCGATACCGTGCTCGGCTCCTACGGACGCGAATGGCACGATCGGATACCCGTGTTGAATTGCCAAGCGCGCGAACCCGAGTCGGTTCTTCCATACCAGCTTGTAGCGTTCGTTCTTGCGCTTGGCGACCTCACGACCGCCGCCAGGAAATACCATCACGAGCTCGCCGCGCCGCATCAATTCTGATGCGATCTCCCTGGTGCCCTCCACGACGCCCATGCGCGTCAAGGCGTCGCGCCATCCCGGGATCTTGAAGTGGGCGTGATCGCCAAGGGATCGGACCATTCTCCCCCGCTCCCAGAGTTCGGTGGCCAGCAATGGCGCGTCGACCAAACCGAGCAAATTGTGATTGCCTACCAGCAACGCGTGATCGGTCGGCACATTGTCGATTCCGTACACCTTGGGCTTGATTACCCTGCGCAGCGGTTTTATCAGGCGTAGCGCGGCGGCGACATCCGACTCGGTTGGTGCGGCGGGAACCGTAGCGGCATCAGCATCGGGCACATCGTGAGTATGCCCGCATCGATGCCGCCGCGGCATGCAGTGCTCGCCGACATCGTGCCCACGTCGGGTCGCGTACGGGTCCGGCGGTAGGGTACCCGACAGCACCATTTCAGGCCGTTCGGTTGTTGCGTCGGGAGTCGGGCATGTCGGATCGAAAGTTCACGTTCGAGGTCACCAAGACCGCTAGTGCGCCCCCGGCGACTGTCTTTCGGCTTGTGTCCGACGGCGGCCGCTGGTCGGAATGGGCCAAGCCCATCGTTCTGCAATCGAGCTGGGCGCGCCAGGGTGATCCAGCCCCGGGCGGTGTCGGGGCGGTCCGCAAGCTAGGAATGTGGCCGGTGTTCGTGCAGGAGGAGACCGTCGAGTACGAACAGGATCGCCGCCACGTCTACAAGCTGGTTGGCGCGAGAACGCCCGTCAAGGACTACTTCGGCGAGGTGACCCTCACGCCGAACCCGGCGGGCGGTACCGACATTCGCTGGGCGGGCTCGTTTACCGAGGGAGCCCGCGGTACGGGCCGAGCGATGCGGGCCGCATTGGGCGGAGCGGTCAAGTTTTTTGCCGGTCGGCTCGTCCGGGCGGCCGAGCGCGAGGCAGGCACCGCACACTAGCGTCGGTCTTGGGACGCAAGACCTTTCGCGCAACCTGATGAGCTAGGCCGAGCCGACCTCGCTTTGATATTTCTTGGTCATGTGCTCGATGGCATGCAGCTGGGTTTGCGCCAGACCCTCGCGTCGTTCCGCGGCGCGCGCCGCCGCGTCGAGGGTCGGTTGGGCTTGCCCCTGAAAGTGTGGCATCACTTCGGCCGCGAAGAGTTCGGCAGACCGTCTGCTGGCTGCCGGATTCGCCCACTCATGGCCCATTTGCAGGAGGCAGCCGAATCCACCGGACTGCTCCCAGAGTCGCTGCACCTGCGCCCGCGCCCGCTCCGGCGTGCCGATGACGCCTGCCCCGTTCTCGTTGATGATGTCGATCATCTCGTCCAGCTGCTCCCCGGGCATGGTCATCTGCGGGAATGCGGCCACCTTTTGGAAGTACCGAAACCACGGCTCGATGCCGAACTTCACGTCGGCGCGAGCCTGTTCGTCAGTCTCTGCGATATGGAAAGGTCCAACCAGACTCCAGTTCCGGCGGTCAACGTCCGCCCCGAAGGCCGCAGCGCGCTCTTCGACGATGCCCCAGTGGTAGGCGAGCGCGTCGAAGCCTTCAACCGTTAGCGTCGCCCCGATGGACAGCAGGCCGATGCCGTGCTTGCCTGCCAGCCGCGCTCCAGTCGGCGAAGCGACGGCGGCAACCGCTAGCGGGATGCCTCCCTCCGAGTACGGCGCCAGCTGTAACCGGGCGTCGAACAATTGATGCGTGGCTGTCTTGGCAGTCACCGTCTCCCCCGCCAGCAGGCGGACGACGATATCGAGGTTGGTCTCCAGCAGTTCCCGGGTATCGGTCGGGGTGAGCCCAATCATCGACGAATCGGTGGGTAGCGAGCCCGGTCCAACCCCACCGATTACGCGACCATGGGTGAGGTGGTCCAACAGCATCAACCGGTCGGCAACCCACAACGGGTTGTGGTACGCCAGCGAGATGACCCCGGTGCCAAGCCGGATCCGCTTCGCCCGTTGCGCGGCTGCTGCGATGAAAATCTCCGGCGAGCTGATGATCTCGCTGCCTGCCGAGTGATGCTCGCCCAACCACACTTCATCGAACCCGAGGGCATCCAGGTGTTCGATGAACTCCAGATCCCGTTGCAACGCGAGCGTCGGATTGGTGCCTGCGCGGTGGAAGGGGGCAATGAAATATCCGAACCTGAGCTTGGCCATGGTGAGGCTCCCTCGCGATCGACTGGATCGAACCTTAGTCCCCCGCGGTCAGCGCATGGTCGACATCGGCGACACCGATGGGGCTAGCTTCAGCTTGGCCTCACCTGCTCACAATTTCAACGGCCGTTCGCCAGCCGCGAGGCCGGTCCAGCACAAAGGCAATCGCGCATCGAGAATGGTAATTCGACCAATGTTGGGCCGACATTACTGCAAACAAACTTGACGTTGCCGGCATAGAATAGCTCGAAAACGCTTGGTGTAAAGGCGATTTACAATATCTTTGAATAGCGGCGAGATTCAACCATATCGCGCCGATGTCGACGACCAATGCGTACTTTTCTTGTACGACCCTCTCGGCAACAACCGATCTGTGAGCCGTCTGCGGTGTGGCTATTCGAGAAAGGTTGGGGCAATGGGTTTTTCAGTGTTGCCACCGGAAATAAACTCGGATCTGATATTCGCAGGCGCCGGAGCCGGTCCGATGCTGGCCGCCGAGGCGGCCTGGAGCGATCTGGCCGATGAATTAGACTCGGCTGCAATCTGTTTCGGCTCAGCTACGTCGGAGCTGGTTAGCGGCTCGTGGCAGGGACCGTCGTCGGTGGCGATGGCGACCGCCGTGGCCCCGTATGTGGCGTGGCTTGCCGCCGCGGCGGCTCAGGCCCAGCAGACAGCCGCTCAAGCCGGGGTGCTAGTGGCCGAGTTTGAGGCGGTCACGTCGGCGATGGTGCAGCCGGTGTTCGTCGCGGCCAACCGTTCTCGCCTAGTGGCGCTGGTGATGTCGAACCTGTTTGGTCAGAACGCGCCGGCGATCGCTGCTGTAGAAGCCGCCTATGAGCAGATGTGGGCGGCGGATGTGTCGGCGATGGCCGGATACCACCGCGGCGCGTCCGCGGCCGCCATGGCGCTACCGCCCTTTGGCCTGCCGCTACCTAATCCGGCGGGCCTTGCGGCGGCGGCCACCACGATCACGACCGCCGTCGGCGGCCCGGCGCTTCCGGGCCGGGCGACCACTCTCAACGTCGGTTTGGCCAACGCCGGCGGCGGCAACGTCGGTAACTCAAATAGCGGTTCCGGAAACCTGGGCAGCGCCAACCTGGGTGGCAACAATATTGGCTCCGGGAATCTAGGGAGTTTCAATCTCGGCTCCGCAAACCTGGGCAGCAACAACATCGGCATCGGAAACGCTGGCAACAACAACGTCGGAATGGGAAATCTCGGCAATCTCAATACCGGGCTCGCCAATGCGGGCATTGGCAACGTCGGATTTGCGAACACCGGTAACAACAATATTGGCTTCGGGCTCACCGGCAACAACCAAATAGGCATCGGCGGATTGAACTCCGGGGGTGGTAACTTCGGGTTGTTCAACTCCGGCGTCGGAAATGTGGGGTTCTTCAACTCCGGCACCGGAAACTTTGGCATCGGAAACTCGGGCGACCACAGCACCGGACTTTTTAATGCTGGACAAGCAAGCACCGGCATCTTTAACGTTGGATCGTTCAACACCGGGATATTCAACGTCGGAAATGCGAATACCGGCAGCTTCAACACCGGCAGTTACAACATGGGCGATTTCAACCCGGGCCCATCCAATACGGGTGCCTTCAACACCGGCGACGCAAATACTGGCTGGATCAACACCGGCAGCATCAACACCGGGGCCTTCAACATCGGCGACATGAACAACGGCCTGTACAACACCGGCGACATGAACAATGGCATCCTCTTCCGAGGCGAGGGCCAGGGCAGCCTCCAGTTCGCGATTACCTCGCCCGATCTGACCCTTCCACCCCTCGACATACCCGGCGTATCTGTTCCGGCGCTCAGTTTGCCTGCAATAACTCTGCCCTCGCTGACGATTCCCGCCGCGTCGACACCCCCCAACGTGACTGTCGGCGCTTTTGATCTGCCGGCGTTGACGTTGCCCTCGCTGACGATCCCGCCTGCGGCCACGCCGGCGAACATCACGGTCGGCGCTTTTGATCTGCCGGCGTTGACGTTGCCCTCGCTGACGATTCCGGCGGCGACGACGCCGGCAAATATCACGGTGGGTGGATTTGATCTGCCGGCGTTGACGTTGCCCTCGCTGACGATTCCGGCGGCGACGACGCCGGCAAATATCACGGTGGGTGGGTTTGATCTGGCGTTGACTATTCCGTCGATAAGCATTCCCCCTGCCGTGATATCCGCTGGTACTTTTGTTGGTAGCTTTAGCTTACCCGGGATGCAAACTCCACCGATATTCGTCGACGGTATTACCACGGGAGGGTTTACCTTGCCCGGTATCGGTTGGTCACAACCCATAACCGCGCCCACTATAGATGTTGGCGGTGTATCACTCGGTCGAATATCCTTATCGTGGACCACCAATGTTCTTGCTCTTCAAGGTTTTGATATTTCTAATCCTCTTGATACTACAGCTGACTTTACGATAATTGGTGTCAACATTGATCCGTTCACCCTAGCCACCATCTCAATTCGGCCCTATACCTTGACCACCCCGATCACGGTGCCGGGGTTCACCCTCCCCAACTTCACCATTCCGGGCCTGAACATCGCGCCGATCGCCGTCGATAGCTTCATCCTTCCCGGAATCCTTACCCCGGCGATCACCACGCCGCCGTTGACTATTGATCCGATTGGCCTGGGTGGCTTTACTCTTCCGCAGGTCTCGACTCCGGAGATTGCGACGCCGCCGTTCGCGATTGATCCGATTGGGCTGGGTGGCTTCACCCTTCTGCAGGTCGCCACGCCGGAGATCACGACGCCACCGTTGACCATCGATCCGATTAGCCTGGGTGGCTTCACCCTTCCGCAGATCGGGCTCCCGGAGATCACCACTGCACCGCTGAGAATCGACCCGATCGCCGTCGAAGGATTTACTCTCCCGCAGATCAACACCCCGGAATTCACCACGCCGGAATTCACCATCCCGCCGGTCGCCCTGGCCGCCTTCACGACGCCCCCGCTCAGCATCCCCAGCATTCACCTGCCCACCACAACCATCGGCGGATTCGGTGTCCCGGGGGGGCCTGGCTACTTCAACTCCAGCGCCGCGCCCTCGTCAGGCTTCTTCAACACCGGCGGGGGCGGCAATTCGGGGTTCGGCAACAATGGCTCGGGTCTATCGGGATGGTCCAACACGAATCCCGCGGGCCTGCTAGGCGGCTCCGGCTATCAGAACTTCGGCGGCCTATCCTCCGGTTTCCTGAACTTGGGCAGCGGCGTTTCCGGCATAGCGAACACCGGCATGCTGCCGTTTAGCGCGGCCAATGTGGTCTCGGGCATCGCCAACATCGGCAAGAACCTGTCCGGCTTCTTCTTCCAGAGCACCACGCGGTAGCGGCCGCCACACAGCGAAGGAAACTTCTACGCTTCCTTGGTGATCAACTTCCGCAGGGCGACGCGGTCCGGTGTCAGCAGTTCGGCGATGCGCGGGTGGTTCACCTCGGCGACGATGATCTCGCCCACCTCTTGATAGACCTCGCTGAAAATGCCGTGGGACTTCATCTTGGACGTCTGATACTGGTTGTCCTCGGTCGGGGTGACGTAGTAGACCGCTTGGGCCTTGAATCGATGTACCAACCAGAGATGGATGAGGGTCATCAGCCGCTTCTGCCGCAGCTTCTCGGCGAAGGTGTTCTGATCGCGGACTTGGAGGATGCTGCGGCCGTGCCGATCCTTGATGGGATCGACGACGACGTTGGCCAGTTGCTCGTCGCCATCGCCATAGATCCCAAGCTCGAGCACATCCGAACCGGGGCGGCGTGGCCGCAGCTGCACATGGAGCTTTTCGCCGAGCTGGTAGTGGTCGCTCCACAGCGCGAGCCACTCCTCCAACAGCTTCTTCGGCACTTCGGTCTGCACCAGATGCTGGTGCTGCGTGGAGCCCTTGCCCATCGCCTTGGTCGTCGCTGTGCGACCCGAGGAGGCCTGCAACGCCGCGTCGCTGCGTGGCCCGCCGACCAGGGTCTGCGGAGTGCGATACGGCGACTCGACCAGCCGCATCTTGCGTTGTAGCCGAGCCAGCGCCAGCATGCCGTCCTGCCGCAGCGCGGTGGCGAATTCCTCGGCGGCGACCCCGTCGATCTGATGTCCACCGTAGGTGATGAAGTTGAAGACGAAACCCATCTGGGCGAGCTCCTCGGGGAAGCGCTTCATCTCCTCGTCGGTCATGCCGGTGGTGTCCCAGTTGAACGACGGCGAAAGGTTGTAGGCCAGCATTTGGTCCGGAAATTCGGCGTGTATCGCCTCGGCGAACTGCCGGGCATCGGCGAGGTCCGCGGTCTTGGTTTCCATCCAGAGGATGTCGGCGAAGGGTGCCGCAGCCAGCGACTTGGCGATGGCGTACGGTATTCCGCCGCGAATCTGGTAGTAGCCTTCCGGCGTCTTGGCCAGCTCACAGTCCCATCCGGGGTCGACGCCCAGCTCCTTCGCCTTTGCCCGGGCGGCGAACAGCGACGTGCGCCCGGCGAACTGCCGCCACTCCTGCGGGCTCATGTCGATCGGTTGGCCCTCGCTCTCGTTGAAGGCGAGCACTTCGGCCACCGCCTCGCCGTAGGTCATCAGCCCGGCGTCGTCCTCCCAGGCGGCAACGAACCGTGACTCGACCTGGTCGAAGAGGTCATCGATCGATTGTTGCCCGTTCTCCCGCCAGGCAGTGACAGCGTCGGCGACGAGGCCCATGATGCCTTGGCGCTCAAGCCAAGCGCTGGCCGCCGCGTACTCGCCGTCGCTGAGGGCGTAGAGAAGATGGCCATTGAGTTCCTTGACGCCCAGCTCGTGGAAGCGCCGCACCATGGCCAAGAAGCACGACTTGTAGGAGGGAATGTCGAGTTTGGTGGCGCCAAGCAGGAACGGCTGGTCGCGCTCGTCGGCGCGGCTGTCCAGGAGGTTGGCGGCCTCGGCGTCGGTGCGGGCCACGATGATCCCGGGAACCCGCATGACGTCGAGTTGGAAGCGGGCGGCGTTCAGGCGTTTGATCTGTTCGTCGGACGGCACCAGGACCTTGCCGCCCTGGTGGCCGCACTTCTTCGTGCCAGGGCGCTGGTCCTCGATGTGGTATCCGGGCACGCCGACCTCAACGAAGCGGCGAATCAGGTTGCGTACGTGCGGATCACCGCCGTGGCCGGTGTCGGCGTCGGCGATGATGAAGGGCCGGAAGTCATAAGCCGGGGCTGCGGCACGCTGCGACTCGCTCATGTGCAGTCGCAGGTATTCCTGATTGCGGTCGGCGGTGAGCAGGGCGCGTACCAAGACAGCGGCGTCGTCGGGCACCTGGCTCAGCGGGTAGCTGGCGAGGTCGGGTCCGGGATCTTCAGTGGTGGAGCCCTTGGCTGAGGTTGCCCAACCACCGAGGTAGATCGCCTCGATGCCCATCCTCTTCATGCTCACGGCCTGACCGGGCGAGTAGGGCCCAAACGTGGTGATGCTTTTGCGTGCAGCGAAGAGCTCGCGGAGGCGGTCGTAGAACGCGGCCGCGGCCTCTCGCGCAACGGTGTAGTCGTTGGGGATGGTGCCGCGCTGGGCCACCACTTGGCGCGCGGTGTAGAGCCGGGTAATCCCGGAGAAGCGTGCGCTGTCAAAGTATCGCTGGGTGGCGGAGGCGTCCTTGTGGACGTCGTGCTCGAACGGTGTGTGGACCTCAGTGTCCGTTTCGGCGATGGCCATCGGCTTCACGCTCCTCTGCAGCCCCGATTCGCTTGACGAACAGAGTCTATCCCCGGGCCCGGCGGCTACCGCATGGGCAGCCGGCGCGGGCCTTTCCCGTCGGGGCTGGGGCCATCTCGGGGCCATCGCGGGGCCGGCCATGGCCAATGGTGCGACCGCACACTGGGTAAGGTAGCCGGCATGGCACCAGGAATCCGCTATGACCGTTGGTTTCTTCCCCTGGCGGTGCCGCTCGGACTCGGTCCCAACAACAGCGATCTGCGCTTCGAGTCTGGTCACCTGCACGTCAAAATGGGATGGGCTTTTGCCGCCGACATCCCCTTGACGTCGATCACCAAGGCCGAGGCGACCAACGCCCGGGTCTACGCGGCCGGCGTACACTTTGGATTCGGCCACTGGTTGGTCAACGGATCGCGTAAGGGGCTAGTGGACCTGACGATCGATCCACCCGCGCAAGCCACGATGTGGAAGAAGTCGTTGACGGTGCGCCACTTGCGGCTTAGCGTGACGGACCCGGACGCGTTCGTCGCCGCGTGCATGTCAACGACAACCTAGCTTGCTCCTGGGCTTGCTAGCGGGTCGGTGGTCCGCGCTCGCGAGCAACCAATCGCGTTGGCGGCGGACGAACTCCGCGTCGACGACGTTGCCGTGGCCGGGTACGTAGACGGCGTCGGGTCCGCCGATGGCAAGCACCCGATCAAGCGTGGCGGGCCACGCTGCCACATCGGAATCGGCGTCGATGCTCGGGTCGGCGGATTCCTCCACGAGGTCGCCAGTGAAGACCACGACTGGGTCATCTCCGTCACCGGCGGCTGGCGCGACGACGATGAGGTCTGCGGTGGTGTGACCGCGGCCCGGGTGCAGGACCGTTACGGTGCGATCGCCGAGATGGAGCGCGGTGTGCGAGATCCCCTGCGCGGGCGGTTTCAGGGCGTCGATGGCACGGTCTATCTGGTCGGCGTCGGCGCCGTAGCTCAGGGCCTGATCGCGAATCTGGTCGGTGGCCGACGACAGGTAGTCGACGACTTCGGGTGTGCACAGCACGACCGCGTCGGCAAACGCGGAGGCACCCAGGACGTGGTCGAAGTGCTTGTGCGTCAATACCACATGCGTCACCCGGCAACCCGCGATCCGGTGGACATCGTCGCCGATCGCGGCCGCTTCGACGAGGGTGGTCCCGGCGTCGATCAGCAGCGCTCCGCCACGGCCGCTCACCAGCCCGACCGTGACGTCGCAGAACGGCAGCCGGCACCGATGCACACTGTCGGTCAGCCGTTCCCAGTCGAAGTGCACAATCGCAAGGTACCGCCCGCAGGCAGGTCAACGAGTGCCCGAGTAGCTCACGAGTGCTCACCAGTCCTTACGAGGAGGAAACTATGCGGACAGTCGTCATCACCAAGCACGGCGACCCATCGGTCCTGCAACTGCAGCAGCGGCCCGACCCCCCGCCGCCCGGCCCCGGCCAGCTGCGGGTCGCCGTCGCTGCCGCGGGTGTGAACTTCGCTGATCACCTTGCCCGTGTTGGCTTGTACCCCGATGCGCCGAAACTGCCAGCCGTGGTTGGTTACGAGGTTGCCGGGGTTGTTGAGGCCGTGGGCGAAGGCGTGGATTCGACCCGTGTCGGCCAACGAGTCCTGGCCGGCACGCGTTTCGGTGGGTACGCCGAAGTCGTCAACGTGACAGCGACTGACGCGGTAGTGCTCCCCGACGCGCTGAGCTTCGAACAGGGCGCGGCGGTCCCGGTGAACTATGCAACCGCCTGGGCCGCGCTGCACGGCTACGGGTCCCTGCGAGCGGGCGAGCGGGTGCTGGTGCACGCAGCAGCGGGCGGCGTGGGCATCGCGGCCGTTCAGTTCGCCAAGGCAGCCGGGGCGGAAGTGCACGGTACGGCGTCGCAGGCAAAACACGAGAAGCTTGCCGAGTTCGGGGTCGACCGTGCGATCGACTACCGCCGCGACGGCTGGTGGAAGGGCCTGGGTCCCTACGACATCGTGCTGGACGCGCTCGGCGGCACATCGTTGCGGCGGTCCTACGATCTGCTACGGCCCGGCGGAAGGCTTGTCGGCTACGGAATTTCGAATATGCAGCACGGTGAGAAGCGATCGCTGCGTCGCGCGGCTCCGCACGCGGCGTCGATGCTGCGGGGGTTCAACCTGCTTGACCAGCTCCAGGAGTCCAAAGCGGTGATCGGCTTGAACATGCTGCGGCTGTGGGACGATCGCGGCACGCTCGAGTCATGGATCACACCGTTGGAAGAGGCGCTGCACGACAAGACGATCACGCCGATCGTTCACGCGGCGGTGCCCTTCGCGCAGGCGCCGGAGGCGCACCGCATCCTCGCGGCGCGGGAGAACGTTGGCAAGGTCGTGCTGGTGCCTTGACCGTTGAGCCGAGAGTAGGCAGGGTTGGGTCATCCAGCAAACCCGGCTGAGTGCAAAGCGGAGCCCGACGCCATGACCGTGCGTCCGGCCGATGAGTCGCTGTTTTGTCTATATAATGGCATTTTACCGAACAACCGGCGCGACCGTCTCGCTATGGAATTCACTATGGCAAGCACACTTCAGCGAATCACCATGGCCATTGCCGCGCCGGCCCTGGTGCTGGCGGTGGCCGGCCACGGCGGCAACGCGGCGGTTCGAACGTCGCCGGTGGCGTTGACGCTGACTGCTGGTGCTTATCAGGCCGCTCCCGCCGGCGGGCCCTTAGAAATCAGCAGTCCCGCGTTCGCCGACGGTGCACCGATGCCCGTGCAGTACACCTGCAAAGGGGCCAATATCGCGCCTCCGCTGACATGGTCGGCGCCGTTGGGCGCCGCCTTGGTTGTCGACGATCCAGACGCTCCTCGCGGACCGTACATCCACTGGATCGTGATCGGGATCGCCCCCGGCGCGGGTAGCACCGCCGAGGGCGAGACTCCCGACGGAGGAATTAGCTTGCCGAATTCGAGCGGCCAGCTCGGATACGCCGGACCCTGTCCGCCGGCGGGCACGGGTACGCACCACTACCGGTTCACCCTGTATCACCTTCCGAGCGCGCCGCCGCTCGCGGGATTGGCCGGGGCGCGGGCAGCCAACGCGATCGTGCAGGCCGCTAATGCACAAGCCCAGCTGATCGCCACCCTCAAAGGCTGACGCAGCCACGACGGCCCGGCCCTGCCGCCGATGTGCACGCGGCGGCACAGAAGTGGAGAAATCCCTTGAGAACAGGACGATTTAGGCCCTTCGTGCTCAGGTGCGGCAGCCCGTGGCAGAATTTGCCTGCAGGTGCGTCCTGAACCGCGCCTCGGCGTAGCCGCAATGCGGCGTATCACGGCGTGTCGGCACAAAGTCTTGACTGATTCCAGAAAAGCGAGGCATATTGTAGGTGTGTCCTCGATTCCGGAGATGCCGGAGATGCCGGACTACGCCGAGCAGCTGCGTACGGTGGAACTCCGCGTGACCCGTCCGCGCATGGCGGTTCTCGAGGCAGTGGACGCGCATCCGCATGCCGACACAGAGACGATTTTCGGGGCCGTTCGCGACATCCTGGACGATGTGTCCCGGCAGGCCGTCTACGACGTCCTGCATGCGCTGACCGCTGCCGGCCTGGTGCGAAAGATCCAGCCTTCGGGGTCGGTTGCTCGCTACGAGTCCCGGGTTGGTGACAACCACCATCACATCGTCTGCAGGTCGTGCGGGGTGATCGCGGACGTCGACTGCGCGGTCGGCGAGGCACCCTGTCTGACCGCCGCAGACAACAACGGTTTCCTGCTCGACGAAGCGGAGGTCATCTATTGGGGCCGGTGCCCCGATTGCTCGACAACAGATACCTGATCACACCCGTGATCACAGCCCGATTCACCCACTCCTGGAAGGAATGCCGTGCCCGAAGAACAATCCCCCACCGCTGAAGCCAACACCGAAGCCGCGCCAAGCGGTTGCCCGGTCATGAAGTATCCCGTCGAGGGGGGCGGGAACCGGGACTGGTGGCCGAACCAGCTCAACCTGAAGATGCTGCATCAGAACCCCGCGGTCGCCGACCCGATGGGTGCAGCGTATGACTACGCCGCCGAGGTCAAGACCCTCGACGTCGACGCCTTGAAGCGCGATGTCGAGGAAGTCATGACAACCTCGCAGCCCTGGTGGCCAGCGGACTACGGCCACTATGGGCCCCTGTTCATCCGGATGGCATGGCACGCCGCCGGCACCTACCGGATCAATGACGGCCGCGGTGGTGCGGGCGCAGGTATGCAGCGGTTCGCGCCGCTCAACAGCTGGCCCGACAACGCCAGTCTGGACAAGGCTCGTCGGCTGCTGTGGCCGATCAAGAAAAAGTACGGCAAGAAGCTGTCGTGGGCCGATTTGATCGTCTTCGCCGGTGACTATGCGCTGGAATCGATGGGCTTGAAGACATTCGGTTTCGGGTTCGGCCGGGTCGACGAGTGGGAGCCCGACGAGGTCTACTGGGGCAAGGAGACCACCTGGCTCGGCGACGAGCGCTACAGCGGCAAGCGTGATCTCGAAAACCCGCTGGCCGCAGTGCAGATGGGGCTGATCTACGTCAACCCGGAGGGCCCCAACGCCAACCCGGACCCGATTGCCGCGGCCGTGGACATCCGCGAGACATTCGCCCGCATGGCGATGAACGATGTCGAAACCGCGGCACTGATCGTCGGCGGTCACACGTTCGGTAAGACCCATGGCGCCGGCGACGCCGATCTGGTCGGCCCCGAGCCCGAGGCCGCTCCATTGGAGCAGATGGGTCTGGGCTGGAAGAGCTCGTTTGGCACCGGCGTGGGCAAGGACGCAATTACCAGCGGCCTCGAGGTCGTGTGGACGCACACGCCGACCAAGTGGGACAACAGCTTCCTGGAGATTCTCTACAGCAACGAATGGGAGCTCACCAAGAGCCCTGCGGGCGCCCATCAGTGGAAGCCGAAGGACGATGGCTGGGCGAATTCAGTGCCGGAAGCCTTCGGCACCGGCAAGACCCATCCTTCGATGCTGACCACCGACCTCTCGATGCGGATGGACCCTATCTACGAGCGGATAACTCGCCGCTGGTTGGATCACCCGCAGGAATTGGCCGAGGAGTTCGCCAAGGCCTGGTACAAGCTGATCCACCGCGATATGGGTCCCAAATCCCGCTACCTCGGGCCGCTGGTCCCCGCCGAGACCCTGCTGTGGCAGGACCCGGTCCCCGCGGTCTCCCACGACCTGATCGCTGCAGCTGATATCGCAGCGCTCAAGAGCCAGATCCTGGCGTCGGGTTTGACTGTCTCGCAGCTGGTTTCCGCGGCCTGGGCGGCGGCGTCGTCGTTCCGCGGCAGCGACAAACGAGGCGGAGCCAACGGCGGTCGCATCCGACTGCAACCGCAAGCCGGGTGGGAAGTCAACGAGCCCGACGAGCTGGCCCAGGTGGTGCGCACGCTGGAGGGGATCCAAGAGTCCTTCAACTCCTCGGCATCGGGGAACACCAAGGTGTCGTTCGCCGATCTCGTGGTTCTCGGGGGTTGTGCCGCCGTCGAACAGGCGGCGAAGGCTGCCGGCCACGACATCACGGTGCCGTTCTCTCCGGGACGCACGGATGCGGCGCAGGAACAGACCGATGTCGAGTCGTTCGCCGTCCTCGAGCCCAAGGCAGACGGATTCCGCAACTACGTCGGAAAGGGCAACCCGTTGCCAGCCGAGTTCATGCTGCTCGACAAGGCAAACCTGCTAACACTGAGTGCTCCGGAGATGACGGTGCTGGTCGGTGGCTTGCGCGCCTTGGGTGCGAACTACAAGGGGTCATCGTTGGGTGTCTTCACCGGGGCATCCGGAGCGTCACCCTCGCTGACCAACGACTTCTTCGTGAACTTGCTCGACATGGGGATCACCTGGGAGCCGTCGGCCGCGGACGACGGGACCTACGAGGGCAAAGACGCTACGGGCGCGGTGAAGTGGACCGGCAGCCGCGTCGACCTGGTCTTCGGGTCGAACTCGGAGTTGCGTGCTCTCGCCGAGGTCTACGGCGCTGATGACGCGAAGCAGAAGTTCGCGGAGGACTTCGTCGCCGCGTGGAACAAGGTGATGAACCTCGACCGTTTCGATTTGTCCTGATCGAAAACCCGCTGCGGTGTAGTCGGCCCGGCCGGATCTGACCGCGACAACCTGCCACAGTGCCCTGCGAGTAACGACAGCTCGCAGGGCACTGTGCGTACTGCGCGCCCTGATTCGGGTATGGACATATCGAAATCGGTTGATCGCGCCGGTACGCTGCTGTCGTATGGCGACGATGTCAGCACCTATCGCGGCGAGACTGGTCGCCGCGAGCCTGATTCTGACGGGTTGGGCAGCATCGTCAGGTACTGCCAGTGCGGATCCAGAGCCGCCGCCCGAGCCCAAGACCACCATCGACCAGGACGGCACCTATGCCGTGGGGACCGACATCGTTCCAGGTACATACAGCTCCGCGGGGCCGGCCGAAGGCCACACCTGCTACTGGAAGCGCATGGGCAACCCCGACGGCGCTCTCCTCGACAACGCCATGACCAAGAAGCCCCAAGTCGTGCGGATCGAGCCGACCGACAAAGCTTTCAAGACCGATGGGTGTCAGCCGTGGCAGCTGACGGATGGCGACGGAGCCCCGGCTGAGGTTCCGGGACCAATCGCGGGCGCCCAGCTGCATATCAACCTCGGCATCCTCAACGGGCTGCTGGGTGCGAACGGTCAGCAACTACCCCAGCCCTGACGAAGGCCGGATTTCGGGCTACCGTGCCTGCTGTGGCCAACAGCATGCAACACATCGTTGTGATCGGTGCCGGCGTGAGCGGATTGACGTCCGCCCTGTGCCTGGCCGAAGCAGGGTGGCCGGTTCGGGTATGGGCTGCCGCGCCACCGCACGAGACGACCTCAGTCGTCGCGGGAGCCGTCTGGGGGCCGGTGTTCACCGAGCCGGTTGCCCGCACGCTCGCCTGGATGAAGCGCTCGTTGCGGGAGTTCCGCGAACTTGCCAAGGACCCCGCCACGGGGGTCCGGATGGCGCCGGCGATCACTGTCGGTGACCCAACCGCTGCCGACAACCTGCCGCCCCAGGTCCAGCTAATCCCGGAATTGCGACCGGCCGACCCCGCTGACCTGCCCGCGGGCTTTGCAACCGGGTCTCGCGCCACCATGCCGATGATCGATATGCCGCAATACCTCGACTATCTGACACAGCGCCTCGCTGCCGCCGGCTGCGAGATCGAGATTCGTTCCGTGCGGTCGCTGACCGAGGCGGTCGACGTCGCACCGATCGTGGTCAACTGTGCCGGTCTGGGAGCCCGAGAGTTGGCCGGCGACACCACCCTGCGCCCGCTGTTTGGTCAGCATGTGGTCCTCACGAATCCCGGCCTACAGCAGATATTCCTCGAACTCCGCAGCTCCTCGGAGTGGGTCTGCTACTTTCCGCATCCGCAGCGCGTGGTGTGCGGCGGCATCAGTATCGCCGACCGTTGGGACACCACCCCAGACCCCGAGGTGTCTGAGCGGATCATGCAACGCTGCCGCCAGATCGAGCCGCTCCTCGGCCAGGCAGAGGTCATCGAGACGATCACCGGGCTGCGCCCGGACCGTCCATCGGTGCGGCTGACGGAAGAACGGCTCGGTTCAGGGCGGTGCATCCACAACTATGGCCACAGCAGCAATGGCGTCACCCTGTCGTGGGGTTGCGCGTGGGAGGTGGCGCAGCTGGTCGGTGCCCCGCAATAGCGCCGGCTGGACAGCCCTCAGGCCGGCGGTGCCAGCGCTGTCTCGACCGTTGGGTACATCGGCACCAGGCGGCGCAATCCGCACGCGGCGATGGTGCGGGCCACGATCGGCTGGCTGGTGACCAGCCGCAGGCTTACCCCGCGACGACGACAGCGCACCGACTCTTGAGCCAATACCGCGTAGGCGCAAGACCCCATAAACTCCAGGTCACGAATGTCGATGACGAATGGGCCGGGCGCGATGGCGATGGCGGCGCTCCTATTCACCAAGCGCTGCCATGCGGCTTCGTTGCTGGCGTCAATATCGCCGCCGACGTGAACGACCACTGCCGAGCCGGTGCATTCCGTGACCGCCCGTAGACCGCTATGGGTGTCATTGGGTTGCGAACTCAGCCGCGCGTTCGAAGGACCGGGAAAGGATCTGACCGCGACTGTGTTCATCTTTGGCAATGTCCCGTCGTCGTTGGCGGTTGGGGGGGTTGGCGGGCGGTTAGGGAAAGCCTTCCTGGCGAGCGGAAGGCAGGGGCGTGTCGTCGTGATGGGTGAAGAAAGGTCCTGTCTGTGACGGTGTTGGTGAGCAGTGGTGCTAAGCATAAGTGCAAGAGGTCCAGACAATAAAGGGTGTGGTGCCAAATTCGTTGGTTCGGCACTTGCCACCCGGACCAGGCGGCGGGCCGGTTCAGCTCCGCTAGGCGCGGGTAACCCGGCGGAAGTCTCGGGTCAAGAGCGACAGGATCCAGCTCACGATCGACAGCACGATCGCGGCCCAGATCGCAGTCCACCAGAAGTGGTCGATCTGCAATCCCCAGTGGGTGGTGTTCTTGGTGATCTGCGCGGTAATCCACAGCATGAATGCGTTGATGACCACATGGAACAAGCCCAGCGTCACAATGTAGAGCGGGATCGACAGGATCTGCACGATGGGTTTTATGAACGCGTTCACCAGGCCGAAAATCACTGCGACGACGAAGATGATGGCGATCTTCGCCAACGTGGTGGCGCCGCCGACAAAGCGCAGGCCGGGAACGAGAAGCGTGACCACCCACAAGGCGAACCCGGTCAAGGCTGCGCGCACGAGAAAAGGCCCCATTGGTCGAATCCTGCCATGCGCCTTTCAGTTCAGGCTGTAGAAGCGCTGCGCATTCGACCCGCCAATTTTTTCGCGTGTTTCGTCGGAGATGTCAGTGCGGGTGCGCAGATGCTTGGTGCTTTGCGGCCACTCGCCGTCCCAGTGCGGGTAGTCGCTGGCGAACATGATGAAGTCGTCGCCAAGCACATCGATCACTCCGGGAAGGATGGGCTCCTCGGGTTCACACGTCACCCAGATGTTTCCGGCCCGAAGGTAGTCGTGAGGATCGCGCCGCCATCCGCATTCGATCCAATCGCCCCGCTTTTCATAGTGCTCGTGGAGGCGATCGATGAAGAACGGGACCCAGCCCACGCCTGCCTCGAGGAACGCGACCTGCAACTGTGGATGCCGTTCGAAGACGCCGCCGGACACGAGCGCCGTCATCGCGGTCATCTGGTCGAACGGGAAGCTGATGCAGTGCACCTGGATGTAGTTGGTGAACCGGTCCACGCCAATCTGCGGCAGATGGATGCCTGGCGCACCATGGATGCCCAGTGGCATCCCAAGCTCCACGGCGGCGGCATAGAACGGATCCAGGTCGGGATGGTCGAGGTTGCGCGTCGTGAGCGCCGGAGGAACCAAGGTCGCGACCAGACTTAGATTCTTGGCTTCGGCCATGATGTCGATGGCCACCTCCCCGTGTTCCACGGGGGTCACACCGACGCCGCGCAACCGGCCGTTGCTCTGCGAGCAATAGTCCGCGATCCACTGGTTGTACAGTCGCGCGAATCCGGCGGCCAACTCGGGTTCCTGCAAGCTGGGTACGCACAACCCCAGGCTGGGATACAAGACCATGGTGTCGATGTGATCGCGGTCGGCGTCGCGCATCACTCCTGCTGCCGAACGGCAGTTGATGCCGGGTGCCGCCGAAATCCCATGCTCGGGCGGACACCCCGCTCCAGGTCCCTGGTCCTCGGGATAGCGGCGGCCTTCTATCGTGAGCCCGGGCCGCCCGTCGGAGCTGCGCCGAACAAGGTCCGGCCAACGTTCGAGTGCTTCGATCACCAGTGATGGGTTCTCGGCGACATGCCCATCGGCATCGATGATGTGCATGTTCGCCAAATGTACTCGCGCGCCTGCCCCCGAGTTCGCGGTTCTGGGACTGGTGCGCCACGATGCACACGTGCAAACAGAGCGGTTGACGGGTGACCAGCGCAACGCAGTGATCGCGGCCTTCCTGGGCTGGACGATGGATGCGTTCGACTACTTCCTCGTGGTGCTGGTCTATTCCGACATCGCAATGACTTTCGGGCGCAGCAAGACCGAAGTCGCCTTCGTTACGACGGCCACCCTGGCGATGCGCCCAGTCGGTGCGTTGCTGTTCGGAATGTGGGCCGATCGGGTCGGCCGGCGGGTACCGTTGATGGTCGACGTCATGTTCTATTCGGTCGTCGGATTCCTGTGTGCGTTCGCGCCCAACTTCACCGTGCTGGTGGTCTTGAGACTGCTCTACGGCATCGGCATGGGCGGTGAATGGGGGCTGGGCGCAGCACTGGCAATGGAGAAGATTCCGCCGAACCGGCGCGGCTTCTTCTCCGGATTGCTCCAGGAGGGCTACGCGTTCGGTTATCTGTTGGCCAGCTTGGCATCACTGGTGGTGATGAATTGGCTGGGGTTGTCGTGGCGCTGGCTATTCGGCCTGAGCATCGTCCCGGCGTTTATCAGCCTGATTGTCCGATATCGGGTGGAGGAATCGGAGGTATGGGAAGCCGTACAGGACCGAATGCGGCTCACCAAGACCAGAGTCCGCGATGTGCTGCGCGACGGTGCGATCGTCCGCCGGTTTTTCTACCTGGTGTTGCTGATGACCCTCTTCAACTGGATGAGCCATGGCACGCAGGATGTGTATCCGACGTTCCTGACCGCGACCACGAATCAGGGCGCTGGCCTGTCCAGCGTGACGGCACGGTGGATCGTGGTGGCTTACAACGTCGGAGCCATCATTGGGGGGCTCTCCTTCGGCACGCTCTCGCAGCGGGTCGGCCGACGTCACACCATCGTGCTCTGTGCGCTGTTGGGCCTGCCGCTGGTGCCGATCTTCGCTTACTCGCGCACCGCGGCGATGTTGTGCCTGGGTTCGTTCTTGATGCAAGTGTGTGTTCAGGGCGCGTGGGGTGTCGTCCCAGCGCATCTGACCGAGATGTCGCCGGATGCGATACGCGGCTTGTACCCGGGCGTGACTTACCAGCTCGGTAACCTGCTGGCGGCGTTCAATTTGCCGATTCAGGAACGCTTGGCCGAATCTCACGGCTATCCTTTCGCGTTGGCGGCAACGATCGTGCCAGTGCTGGTCTTGATCACCATCCTGTCCCTGATTGGCAAGGACGCCACTGGTATCCGGTTTGGAACAGCCGAAACCGCTTTCCTGAGCGGCAATTCGACCTGATCTAGGCCGGGCTGTCGCTGAGGGCGCGCCGCAGCAGATGCATCGCCACGGTCGTGGAGCGTTCCCGAATGTCAGAGCGGTTGCCGGGAAGCCGCAGGCTCTGGCTGGCAGGCGCGTTACCGGAGAGCAGCACCGTGAAGCACACCGTTCCCACCGGCTTGTCCGCCGTTCCCCCGCCCGGACCGGCGATCCCGGTGATCGCGACCGCCGTGTCGGCATCGAAGCGCCGCAGAGCTCCGGCCGCCATCGCGTCCGCGACGGGCTCGGACACCGCCCCGTGCGTTTCGATCAGTGCCTCATCAACGCCGAGCAAGTGTGCCTTCGCCTCGTTGGAATAGGCCACGACACCGCCGGCCATGTAGTCCGATGAACCGGGCCGATCGGTGAGCCGCGCCGCCAACATCCCCGCGGTGCAGGATTCCGCGGTCGCTATGCGACGGCCGCCGAGCAACTGTGCCACCAGGTCATCCACGCGTGAACCGTCTTCGGAGAAGACCTGCCGGCCGTGGCGGTCACGGAGCTGCCGGGTCAGCTGGGTGTACACCTCGGCGGCGTCCGGCTCGTAGCGGGTGACCATCTCGATTTCGCCGCGGCGCAGGCACGTGGTGATCTCGAGCGCGTCGAATCCTGGGATGGCTTGCTCTGCGGCGCGTAGCGTCTCGGCCAATCCGGACTCGGGTAACCCGAACATCCGGATGGTTTCTTGCCGGTATGTCGTTCGGCCTGCGATCGCCTCTTGGGCCGCGGACGTCTGAATGGCTTTGTGCCACATCGGCTGAAGCTCGCGTGGTGGCCCCGGAAGCACCATCACCACTGGCGTTCCCGCTACGACGAGGCCGGGTGCGGTGCCCACGGGATCGATCACCTGTGATCCGGCCGGGATCATCGCCTGCTTGCGGTTGGCGGCGCGTATCGAATCGAAGTTGCCGAGATCAAAAACCGGGTTGCGCCTCATCAGGGACTTGAGGATGGCCGCGATCCTGTCTTCGAGCTCGACATCCAGGATCAGCTCGCGCCCGAAGAAGCGGGCCACGACCTCGACGGTCATATCGTCGGCAGTGGGCCCCAGGCCGCCGGTCGTCACGATCAGGTCCACGCGTTGGTCCGCGAGGAAACGCAGCTGAGCCTCGATATCCGCTGGGCGGTCACGGCAGATCGTGATGTGTGCAAGATCGACGCCCAGCTCCAGGAGACGATCGGCGATCCAGGGACCGTTGCGGTCCTGGATCCGCCCGGTGAGAACCTCGGTTCCGGTGACCACGATGCCCGCGCGTGCGCTCACCGACATGAGCCTACGCACCCGGCTGAACTAGCCTGTGGCTGTGGCGCAGGCTCCGCGGACTCGCTACGCCAAGTGCGGCGACTCAGATCACACCCTGGACATTGCGTATCAGGTCCTCGGCGTTGGCCCCATCGACCTGCTCGTGCTGCCGGGCGCATCCATCCCGATCGATACCATTGACGCCGAACCGTCGATGTATCGTTTCCATCGGCGCTTGGCGTCCTTCAGCCGCGTGATCCGATTCGATTTGCGTGGGATGGGTCTGTCGTCTCGTGTTGCCTCGCCCGACGCGATCGGGCCCGCGATCTGGGCGCAGGACGCGATCGCGGTCATGGATGCGGTCGGGTGCACACGGGCGTCGATCCTTGCACCGGTCTACAACGCGGCGATCGGGTTGGTGCTGGCATCCGACTATCCCGAGCGGGTGCGAAGTCTGGTCATCGTCAACGGCACGGCACGGGTCTTCTGGGCGCCGGACTATCCGTTGGGAGTCCCCGAGAGCAACGCCGATCCGTTTATGACGGTCGCGCTGGAACCGGATGCGGTCGAACAGGGCTTTGACGTCTTGCGCGTCGTTGCGCCCAGTGTTGCCGACGATGACGCATTCCGCTCGTGGTGGGACCTGGCCGGGAACCGCGCAGCATCACCCTCCATGGCCCGCGCGGTGAGCAAAGTCGTCACAGCGGCGGACGCGCGCGACACGCTGGCACGCGTTGTGGCTCCGACGCTGATCCTGCATCGGGATAGCTCGTCATTCATCCCGGTCGCGCATGGCCGCTACCTGGCTGATCACATCGCCGGGGCCGAATACGTAGAACTTCCGGGCAGCGATGCCCTGTACTGGGTTGGCGACACCGGGCCCATGCTCGACGAGATCGAGGAATTCATCACCGGGGTGCGCGGCGGCATGATCGAGCGTGAGCTGGCCACCATGGTGTTCACCGACATCGTTGGCTCCACCGAGCACGCGGCCGCCCTTGGCGATGATCACTGGCGAGATCTTTTGGATAACCACGACAACGTCGTGCGTCACGAACTCGATCGGTTTCGCGGTCGCGAAGTCAACACCGCCGGTGACGGTTTCATGGCCACGTTCACCAGCCCCAGTGCCGCCATCGAGTGTGCCGACTCGATCGTCGATGCGGTCGGTGTGCTCGGCATTGCGGTGCGCGTAGGTATTCACGCTGGCGAGATCGAGGCGCGTGGCGCGGTGAGTCGGGATGTCGTCGGCATGGCTGTGCACATCGGTGCGCGGGTGGCGGCCTTGGCTGCACCCAGCGAGGTGCTGGTGTCCTCGACGGTTCGCGACATCGTCACCGGATCGCGGCGAAAGTTCGCCGACCGCGGTGAGCGCGAACTCCCGGGAGTCCCGGGCCGCTGGCGGATCTACGCGCTGGTGCGCGAGCATACGGCCGCCACGCGGTCCTGAGGTCTATTCGAGCGTGCGAGAGAATGTGTCGGTGATCGCGGTGGAGGTACTCCAAGCTGACGTGACCGAGCTCGAGCTCGACGCGATTGCCAACGCGGCCAATACCCAACTCCGGCATGCTGGCGGAGTCGCCGCGGCGATAGCCCGCGCCGGGGGGCCCGAGGTGCAGCGTGAATCCAGCGCCAAAGCGCCGATTGGGCTTGGGGAGGCTGTCGAGACCACCGCCGGCAACATGCCGGCTCGCTACGTGATCCACGCGGCAACGATGGAGCTGGGTGGTGAGACCTCACCCGAGATCATCGCGCGTGCTACCGACTCGGCCTTGCGCAAGGCCGATGACCTTGGTTGCCGCTCGCTGGCGCTGGTGGCGTTTGGTACCGGCGTCGGCGGCTTCCCAATCGAGGAGGCTGCGCGACTGATGGTCGGGGCTGTGCGCCGGCACCAGCCCGCTTCGCTGGAGCGCGTGGTGTTTGCCGTCCATGGGGATGCTGCCGCGCGGGCCTTTAAGGCTGCTGTTCAGCCTTGACAAGATAGCGCTCGACGGCAGCGACTTTCTGGGTCATCGCGTCGGTAACGCCGGGACGCACGTCAGCTTTGATCACGGTGCTGACGCGGGGTGCCCGAGCGGCCACGGCCTCCACCGCGCGTTGCACGACTGCCATCACTTCTTCCCAGCTATCGCCTTCGATCGTGGTGAACATGGAATCCGTCTTATTGGGTAGCCCGGAATCGCGGACCACGCGAATCGCGTCGGCGACGATTTCGCCAACGCCCTCCCCCACCCCCAACGGGGTCACGGAAAACGCAACCAGCACAGACACGCAACGAGCCTACCCAGCCCAGGAGCTTGCCCGGCCGGCCTGGCAGCATCGAGCCTCATGCGAGTTCTGGTGCAACGGGTCTCATCAGCGTCGGTAGCCGTCGATGGCAACGTGGTCGGCGCGATCCGATCCGACGGGCAGGGCTTGCTCGCGTTCGTCGGTGTGACCCATGGCGACGATCGCGACACCGCGCGGCGTCTCGCCGACAAGCTGTGGAACTTGCGAATTCTCGCCGATGAGAAATCCGCTGCCGAGGTCAACGCACCAATCCTGGTGATCAGCCAATTCACCCTCTATGCCGACACCGCGAAGGGTCGACGTCCCTCGTGGAACGCGGCGGCACCGGGTTCGGTGGCCCAGCCCCTGGTCGCGGAGTTTGCCGAAGCATTGCGAGGCTTCGGTGCCCACGTAGAGACCGGTTTGTTCGGTGCCCACATGCAGGTGGAACTGATCAATGACGGTCCGGTAACCGTCATGCTGCAACTCTGACGCGTCGCCGCGGGTAGGTTGGCGGCTGGCTGGAAGGGACCTGGAAGGGGTATCGATGAGTCCACCTGACTATGGATCGCTGCGGTCCGACGACGACCACTGGGACATCGTCAGCAGCGTCGGGTACACCGCCTTGCTGGTTGCGGGTTGGCGTGCGCTGCACGCCGCGGACCCTGAGCCGGTGGCCAGGGACGAATACGCCGAGTACTTCATCCACGCGTCCGCCGA
This sequence comes from Mycobacterium spongiae, assembly GCF_018278905.1. Lineage (NCBI taxonomy): Bacteria > Bacillati > Actinomycetota > Actinomycetes > Mycobacteriales > Mycobacteriaceae > Mycobacterium > Mycobacterium spongiae. Next base: position 2,841,085 of record NZ_CP046600.1, on the reverse strand, counting down.
CCCCTACCTCACCGGGCTGCTTGGCGGCCCAGGAACCTCCGAAGATGAAACCGCCTTTCCGCGGCTCTACGGAGTGCAGACCCGCTTCTTCGACGACTTCTTCGCCTCCGCGACCCAGGCTGGCATACGCCAAGCAGTGATCGTCGCCGCAGGTTTGGACTCCCGCGCCTACCGTCTTGAATGGCCAGCCGGAACAACGGTTTACGAGGTCGATCTGCCGAAAGTCCTGGATTTCAAGACTCGGGTGCTTGGCGAGCGCGGTGCCATGCCGAAAGCCCACAGGGTTGCGGTGGCAGCAGATCTGCGCACGGACTGGGCGGTGCCCCTGACGAAGGCGGGTTTCGATCCGCAGCGGCCCAGCGCATGGTCGGTCGAGGGCGTGCTGCCCTACCTCACCGGCGATGCCCAACATCAGCTCTTCGCGCGCATCGATGGGCTTTCGACGCCGACCAGTCGAGTTGCCGTTGGTGCTCTGGGGTCGCGTCTGGACCACGAGCGGCTTACCGCCCTGGAATCGGCCCATCCCGGAGTCGATATGTCCGGTGGCGTGGACTTCTCAGCTCTGACCTACGACGACAAAACCAACCCGGACCAGTGGTTGGCCGAGCGCGGATGGGCGGTGGAACCCGTCCGCAGCACACTGGAGTTGCAGACCAGCTACGGCAGGACACCGCCGGATGTCGACGTAGCTATCGACAGTTTCATGCACTCCCAATACATCACCGCGGTTAAGGAGTGAGCAAGATCTTCACCTGATCGCCCGACCGGGACTCCGCGGTGGCATACCCTCTGGCCGCTTCGTCCAACGGCAGCGTGGTGGTGAAGATGCCGTCGACGTCGAGCCGGCCAGCCTGAAGCAGCGGAATCAATTGCGCCCAGGTGCGTTGCACGGGGGCGGTCGTCATGCGCAGCGTCACGCTGCGCAACAGACAACTGAGGGCCGGAAACGGAAACGGTTGCAGGTCATGCACACCGACAACGGAGACGGTGCCGCCAGGCCGCACCATGTTGAGCGCGTCGGTCATCGAGGCGTCGGTGCCGACGGCGTCGATCACCGCGTCGGCCCCGCGCCCGCCCGTTGCGGCGAGGATGGCCTCGGCCGCCGGCGGCACGACCGGGGTACCACCCCAGGTGGCCGCGCGTTGCAAGCGCCCGTCAACCCGGTCGACGCCGAAAACCGTTGCAGCACCGTGGACAAACGCGCTACGCAGTGCGCACAGCCCGACCGCACCCAGGCCGATCACGGCCGCAGTGTCGCCGAAGGATATGTCGGCGCGCTGTGCTGCTGCCCAGCCGGTGGCCAGGTTGTCGGTGAGAAGCAGCGCCTGCTCGGTGGTGATGCCGTCGGGGATCTTCAGCACCTGGAAGTCGGCGGCCGGCACGGCGAGCAGGTCCGCCTGGGCGCCACCCAGCGCACCGGAGCCGAAAACCCGCGGCCCGGAGAAGCACCTCACCGGGTCGCGGGTTGCACACCCCGGGCAGCTGCCGCAGCCGGCGACCGACGACACCAGGACCAGATCGCCCACCCCAACGGTGCGCACCTGTCTCCCGGCTTCGACGACGGTGCCGACCGCCTCGTGGCCGAGAGCCACCGGCTGCGCCAACGGGTATTCACCCTCATAGAAATGCAGATCGGAGCCGCAGATCCCGGCGGCCGTGACCGCGACGATCACTGCGTCGTCCCCGGGAAGAGCGGGATCCGGCTGGGTATCGACCCGGACACTGCCGGGCGCGTCGATGACTACCGTGCGCATGCTGGCGGGCTCACTTTCGTTGGCGCAGAACAAATTGGGAGAAGTCGGGCTCGCGGACCGCGGCCCAGTATTCGTTGAGACGCCACGGGCTGACGGTGTGAATCTCCCCGTCGGCGTTCTTGAAGTAGGAGTGTTCGACGGCGGGGTGTGACCACACCATCTTCTTGATTTCGGCTTGCGAGCGTTGATGCCATTCGGTTGCCGCGCGTGAAGTGGGTTCCAGGGAAAGCGCATCGGGCTGTGCCAGCCGCTGCAAACACAGGTTGATATAGCGCATCTGCAGTTCGGACTGGAAGATCAGGCTCCCGCCGTGGGCAAGGTGAGTTCCAGGCCCGTAGAGGAGAAACAGGTTGGGGAATGCCGGGATCGTGATGCCCAGGTACGCATAGGGGCGAGTTCCCCACATGTCGCGCAGGTCGATCCCGTTGCGACCGGTGATTGTCAACGGCCACAACACGTCCGTGTGCCGGAACCCGGTGGCGTAGATGATGATGTCAACGTCGTGAGCTGCCCCATCTGCTGTGACGACGCCGCGCGGCGCGATCCGCTGGATCGGTGTCCGTACCAACTCGACGTTGTCCCGCTGTAGGGTCTGCAGCCAGCTGCCATTGTCCTGCAGCGTGCGTTTGCCCGTGGCGGGATAGTCCGGCATCACCTTGGCCAACAGATCGGTGCCGTCGCCGACTTGGCTGCTGATCCATTGGGTGAACATCATTCGCGCGGCTGCGTTGAGGTCACTGACGGCATAGTCCTGGTCGGCATAACTCGGGTCGCTCCGAGCCGCCTCGAGGCCCTTGTCGGCACCTGGCCAGAGCAGCAGGAAGCGATACCACCGGCCGTAGAACGGCAGATGCCGCATCGCCCAACGCACACCGTCACCAACCCGGTCGTGATACATCGCGTTGGGAAACATCCATTGGGCGGTGCGCTGGAACACGGTGAGGTGCCCGACGTCCGGCGCGATGGCCGGCGCGATCTGAAATCCGCTGGCGCCAGCCCCGACCAGGGCGACGCGCTTGCCGGTCAGATCAACGCGGTGATCCCACGTTGCCGAGTGAAACGATGGCCCTTCGAACGTGTCGATTCCGTCGAATTCGGGAATATTAGGCCGATTTAGCTGTCCCACGGCGGTGATGACCGCTCGTGCGTACAGCGTGCTCCTCTGGCCATCAACCGAACGTACCGAGACGCCCCAGACACCCTCGTCGTCGTTCCACTCGGCCGAGAGCACCTCGGTGTTCCATCGCACCCGGTCAGCCAGCTCGTGCTTGTTCATGACCTGGGTGAAATAGCCTTGTAATTCGTGTTGTTCGGCGAAGAAGTGGGTCCAGTCGTTATTGGGCTCGAAGCTGTAACAATAGAAGTGGTTCGCCACGTCCACCCGGGCGCCGGGATAGCTGTTCTCCCACCACGTTCCGCCGGGCCCCGCGTTCTTCTCCACGATGGTGAACGGGATGTTCGCCTGTTTGAGCCGGATTCCGGCCAAGATGCCCGATTCGCCGCAGCCGATCACGACGACCGGAAACCCGTTCGCTGCCTCGAGCGCCGCGGGTCGCCGTGGGTCGACGCCGTCGAGGTCCAGCTCTTCGGAGATCAACGGCAGATAGTCGTCGGGAACATGTTCGCAGGCCAACCAGTCCAACATTTCTCGGATCAGCTCGCCGCTCAGCGGTTTCGGATCAGGGCAGCCGCGGTCTCGATAGTCGGCAATCACTGGTAGCGCCGCCTCGCGGGCGCGAGCCTTGTCTTCGTCGGACATGAAGCCCTGGACCTCGTTGAGGAAGATGCCCATGGGCTTGAAGTCGCGGATGAAACGAGGATCGCCGGTGATGTGCACCAGCGACAGCAGCAAGGTCGGGATACTCACGTCCTGCAGAGCGGCGGCAATCGCGGGTGTAGACGTCGTAAACGGCAGGCCGGAATAGGGACTGCGCATTGCGGGCATTCCTTTCACTGCACCCAATTACGCTACGTGCCGTTTCGTAATTAGGGGCACCACGCTACCTGCGGCGCGGGAGCGGATCAAGGGCGGTTGGCTACCGCTGCGCGCGCATTTCTGACGAGTCAACGCGTCGGACCCCTGTGAAATCATCGCAAGTATGTTCGATGAGGTGCTGTCCGGGTGTGACGAGGTGCAGTCTCGGTGTGATGAGTTGGTCGAGCGGTGCTATCCCTCGTCGACCGTGCGGTCGGGGGTGTTGGTGGATGCGATCTGCGCGGCGGCGCGCGCGGAGAATCGGGGCGCGGCCGCGCAGCTGGTGGCGATTGGCGAGTTGTTCGCCTATCGGCTGACACGCTGTTCGGACACCGAAGACTGGGCGATCGACACCATGGCGGCGGTGAGCGCGGAGGTGGCCGCAGCCCTGCGGATCAGTCAGGGACTGGCCAGCAGCCGGCTGCGGTATGCCCGGGCGATGCGCGAGCGGCTGCCGCGGGTGGGCGAGGTCTTCAACACCGGTGAGATCGACTATCGGATGTTTCAGACGATCGTGTATCGCACCGATCTGATCACCGACCGCGACGTGCTGGCCGCCGTGGACGCCGAGTTGGCCGCCAAGGTGACCCGCTGGCCGTCGATGACCCGCAGTCGGCTGGGCGGGCAAATCGACAAGATCGTGGCCCGCGCCGACGCGGATGCGGTGCGGCGACACAAGAAGAATCAGACCGACCGGGAGATCTGGATCGGGGCGAATGAGGGTGGCACCTCGGAAATCCACGGCAGTTTGTTCACCCCCGACGCCAATGCCCTTGACAAGCGGTTGACCGCCTTGGCAGCCACGGTGTGCGAGCGCGATCCCCGCAGCCGGGAGCAGCGCCGCGCGGATGCGCTCGGCGCCCTGGCGGCCGGAGCCGACCGGCTGGGCTGTCGCTGCGGGCGAGCCGCCTGCTCCGCCGGACAGCGACCCTCGGCCACTCCGGTGGTGATCCACGTGATTGCCGAGCAGGCCACGATCAACGGCACCGGCAGCGCACCGGCTTCCGAGATCGGCGCCGACGGGCTCATCACCGCCGACCTGGTGGCCGAACTGGCCGCATCAGCCAAGATGGTGCCGCTGGTTCATCCGGCCGATGCCCCGCCCGAGCCGGGGTATGTGCCGTCGACGGCGCTGGCCGATTTTGTGCGTTGTCGGGATATGACCTGCCGCTGGCCCGGCTGCGACCAGCCCGCAGCTGATTGTGATCTCGACCACACGATCCCGTATGCCGACGGCGGGCCCACCCACGCCGCCAACCTGAAGTGTTATTGCCGCACCCATCACCTCGTCAAGACTTTTTGGGGTTGGCGTGATCAGCCGTTGTCCGACGGGACCGTGATCGTGACGTCACCGGCGGGACGGACCTATGTCACCACCCCCGCCAGCGCATTATTGTTTCCCAGCCTGTGCCGGGCCACCGGTGCGCTACCAGCACCCGAGGCCGACCCACCGCCCGACGACCCTGCCGGCCGCACCGCGAGGATGCCCCGCCGCCGCCGCACCCGCGCCGACGACCGCGCCCACCGCATCGCGACCGAGCGCCGCCACAATCGCAACACCCGCACCCGCAACACCCGCACCGCCCACCTCGTCGAATCCGCCACCTCCACCGGCCCGGCCCCACCCAACAACAACGACCCCCCACCGTTCTGACGCAAAGCGGCATGTTCTGATCCAAGTCCCGTGGGTCGCTCACGACACGTCGTAGCCGTTCGAAGCCCTCGCCGCACAGTGACGCGTGGGCTTGCCGGCCGAAATCCAGCCGGAACCTGGGCCGCTGGCCGCGCCGCCACGATGCGTATTAAACTAGAACACGTTTCAATTCCGTTAGTGTCCGTGAGCTTTCCGGGAGCAGGCATGCACACTGCCATTTGCGATGAGCTAGGTATCGAGTTTCCGATCTTCGCTTTCACCCACTGCCGCGATGTGGTCGCCGCGGTCAGCAAGGCCGGAGGGTTTGGCGTTCTCGGGGCGGTCGGGTTCAGCCCCGAGCAGCTTGAGATCGAACTCGACTGGATCGATCAGCACATCGGTGACCACCCCTACGGGGTCGACATTGTGATCCCGAACAAGTACGAGGGCATGGATTCGCATCTCTCGGCCGAGGAGCTTGCGAGCTCGTTGCGATCGATGGTCCCGCAGGAGCACCTGGATTTCGCGCGCAAGATCCTCGCCGATCATGGTGTCCCGATCGAGGACGCCGACGGGGACAGCCTGCAGCTCCTCGGATGGACCGAGGCGACGGCAACCCCCCAGGTCGAGGTCGCACTGCGGCATCCCAAGGTCGGCATGATCGCCAACGCGCTTGGCACGCCGCCGGCGGACATGATCACGCATGTGCACGCCGCCGGCCGGAAGGTAGCCGCACTCTGTGGCTCGCCCTCCCAGGCGCGCAAACATGCCGACGCGGGCGTCGACATCATCATCGCCCAGGGCGGCGAGGCCGGCGGTCACTGCGGCGAAGTGGGCTCAATCGTGTTGTGGCCGCAGGTCATTAAGGAGGTTGCCCCCGTTCCGGTGCTGGCCGCCGGCGGCATCGGCAGCGGCGAGCAGATCGCTGCGGCATTGGCATTGGGAGCTCAAGGTGCATGGACTGGCTCACAGTGGCTGATGGTCGAGGAAGCGCAGAACACCCCGGTTCAGCAGGCAGCATATGCCAAGGCGACGAGCCGGGACACCGTCCGCAGCCGTTCGTTCACTGGCAAGCCTGCTCGGATGCTGCGCAACGATTGGACCGAGGCCTGGGAGGAGCCGGACAACCCGAAACCGCTCGGAATGCCCTTGCAGTACATGGTCTCCGGTATGGCTGTGCGGGCGACGAATAGGTACCCGAACGAGACCGTCGATGTCGCGTTCAATCCCGTCGGCCAGGTGGTCGGTCAATTCACCAAGGTGGAGAGAACTTCTTCGGTCATCGAGCGGTGGGTGCAGGAATACCTCGAGGCGACGACCAGGCTGGACGAACTCAACGCCGCCGCCGGCGTGTAATAGCCGAGCGGTCGCTGATCCCTAACTCTTCGGCGCGTTCTAGTCCTCGTCGTCGTCTTCGCCGGTGAAGACCTCTTTTGTTCTGTCGACGGCGTGGGTAGCGATGTCGATCGAGTTCGCGACGATGGCGCTGGTGCCGCCCTTGATGTCGCCGCGGATGATGTCGGCGGCGTTTTCGACGATGTCCGAGGCCTTCTCGACGGCATTGGTGGCGATGTCCCGCACCGCGTCGAGCGCATCTTTGGGATTGAAGCTCATCGGAGTCTCCTAATTCATGGTGGACGGTATTTCATGGGGGACGGTTGATACGACTGTAGACCCCGCAGATTCGCCGTACGAGGTCCTAGTTAGGGTCCTCGTCAGTAGTCGACGAGCGAGCGCCAGTACTTCTCCGGTATCTCAGCGCCGGAATGCAGCACCCGGGCCAGACCGGTGGCCATCGCGATTCCGAGGAGGCCGAGCCACAAGCCAGCCAGCCCGATGAGCCACCAGAGCACTGCGGTGGCGGTTGGCCAGGGTGAGAGCATCGCAAGGACTGGTGCGAAGAAGAAGCCCGTGCCGATGTACCATGCTGAGCCGGCGCGGTCAGACATCAACACGAACCGCAACCACCGCGGGATCGGGGATGTAGGCGATTCAGTCGGGTCCACGCCCCCCATGATGGCCTCCGGTGGTCAATCAGGGTGTCGGTGGAAAGAACCCAGCCCCGGTAAACCATCCGGTTTGCCAGCCTTCGGCCCCCCGGCAGAGCATCGGGAGTCCGTCCGGGGCTTGTGCCGCCGCTTGTGGACCTGGACATGGCGCACCCACCTCTTGGACCCCGTGAAGCGGGTAGGAGATAACCCAATATCCGGTTTCGGCCGGCGGAAATTGGTTCGGAGGCGGGAAATGGCAGGCTTCCGCTTGGCCGCTGGGGCCACGTCCAAAGATGAAGCGCTCCCAGCTAAAGCACGGCGCCCCTAGCGATGCTTCATAGTTCATGCCCGGCACGTCGCTGTCATAGTGCCCGTTGTCGGCGACCGCGCTGGGCGCCGCGCCGATGGCTGCACCTGCGATTGCAACGGCAGTGAATAGCTCGCGAATCATGCTCCACCCTTCGCGTTACGGTCACGTCGTCCAACGTTGCTCCACCAAGGCCCCGTTGCTGGGCTGGTGACCTGCACCAAAGCATAACGATTGTGGCATGGGCCACAAACCCCCCCTGGTGGCGGGCGTTCACCTGGGTCAGCCGAACACGTTCTAATTCGGGCTTGGAATCGTGCGTTGGTGCTTCCCAACTGAGGTGTGGCAATGGATTATGGGAACAGACGACCACTAGAGGATTTCGTATCGAGGAGTGGGCTCATGCCGACCGCGAAGCCGATCCCCAATCTCCCACCCAGGTTCGATTTCACCGACCCGGATATCTACGCGGAGCGGTTGCCGGTGGAAGAACTGGGCGAACTGCGACAAACGGCACCGATCTGGTGGAACGAGCAGCCTGCCGGGACGGGCGGTTTCGATGACGGTGGCTTCTGGGTCGTGTCCAAACACAAGGACGTCAAGGAGATATCGCTGCGTAGCGATGTCTTCTCCAGCCTGCAGAAGAGCGCGCTACCGCGTTACAAGGAGGGCACCGTTCAGGAGCAGATCGAGCGAGGCAAGTTCGTCCTGCTGAACATGGATGATCCGCAGCACACCCGGCTGCGGAACATCGTTTCGCGTGGCTTTACTCCTCGGGCCATCGAGCGTCTGCGCGCGGACCTTCATGAGCGTGCCCGGCGCATTGTCGAAGCTGCGGCAGTGGAGGGTTCCGGCGACTTCGTCGAGCAGGTGTCCTGCGAACTTCCGCTGCAGGCGATCGCCGGGCTACTGGGCGTACCCCAGCAGGACCGGATGAAACTGTTCCACTGGTCTAACCAGATGGTTGGCGACGAGGATCCAGAGTTTGCCACCAACGACGCCATCACGGCGTCGGTCGAACTGATCATGTATGCGATGCAAATGGCGGCCGACCGCGCTAAGAATCCTGGGCACGACATCGTGACGAAGCTGGTCGAAGCCGACATCGACGGTCACAAGCTCTCCGAAGACGAGTTCGGATTCTTTGTCCTTCTGTTGGCGGTCGCCGGGAACGAGACCACTCGCAACTCCATCACCCAGGGCATGATGGCCTTCACCGAATTCCCCGATCAGTGGGAGTTGTACAAGAGGGAGCGCCCCGACACCACCGCTGATGAGATCGTCCGGTGGGCCACCCCGGTCACGTCGTTCCAGCGCACGGCGCTTCAGGACTATGAGTTGTCCGGGGTACGGATCAAGAAAGGTCAACGAGTGGTGATGATCTACCGCTCGGCCAACTTCGACGAAGACGTATTCGACGACCCGTTCACTTTCAACATCCTTCGTAGTCCGAACCCACACGTGGGATTCGGTGGCACCGGAGCGCACTATTGCATCGGAGCGAACCTGGCACGCATGACGATCGACCTGATGTTCGATGCGATCGCCGACACCACACCGGATCTGGAACCGGTCGGCAAGCCGGAGCGGCTACGGTCTGGCTGGCTGAATGGGATCAAGCATTGGCAGGTTGACTACCACAGCGGCGGGGCAGCGAAATGCCCTGTCGCGCACTAGGTCGGGTGGGCGGGTCTGTGACCGAGATGTGGACCCTTGACGAATCCGACGGCGATTTGACCGTTCGCACTGGAGTCCGGGGACGGGCCGCGCGCATGGGCCATCGTCTGACTATTGCGATGACGCGATGGCGGGCCACGGTGACGTGGGCCGGCACTGCGCCTGTTGCCGCGGAGCTTTCTGTCGAAGTGGATTCCTTCGAGGTACTGCGCGGCGAGGGTGGCGTCAAGGGGTTGTCCGCGACGGAGAAGGCCTTGGTGCGGTCCAACGCGCTGAGATCTCTGAACGCCGGCCGTTACCCCGAGATCCGTTTCACCTCCGACACCGTCGACAAGACCGGTGACGGGTACCGGCTGGCCGGGACCCTGAATATCCGCGGAAAGTCGCGAGATCATGTAATCGATTTAGGCACAGAGGATCTCGGTGATTCATGGCGTATGTCTGCCGAATCGAGGCTGCGGCAGTCCGACTATGGCGTCAAGCCCTACTCGCTGCTGATGGGCTCGCTGCAGGTGGCCGATGAAGTGTCGGTGTCCTTCGCCGCCGTTCGAGCCAAAGACGTTTGATCGCGCCGGCGTCCCGCTCGGCGGCTATTCGGGCGGGGGCGACGCCGGGTCGCGATAGTCGCCCGGTATGTGCTGAAGCACCCGGGTCAGCAGGGGCGCGCGGTCGGTGGAGTCCTGTTGGAACATGGAGTTCGGTTTGTCGTCTGGCGCGATCTGGTCACTATCGGACGCGGGCTGGACGGGCTCGCGCTGGGGTGCAGGTTGCGGCGCTGCCGGCGGCGTGGCGCTGACGGATGACGGCATGGCGGGTGTCACCGCCTCGGCGACCCGTGGCGTCGAACCGTGCACCGCGCGCCTCGGCGTTGCCGGATCCTTCTCGGGAACTAGCTGCAGGCCAAGGGCGAGAGACAGCGAACCCACGAAGGTCACCGAAGCCGCGGCCAGCACGGCCGCGGCACCGGCGTAGTGCCGGGACCGCTTGGGTGCGACAGTCGGCTCGCTGGTACTCGCCAACAGCTGCGTGTCGGTGAACTCGGTGCGTTGAGCTGCCGCGAGCGCCGCGCCCCGCGCGACCGTGACCTGCGCCATCGTTTGTGCGAAGACCGGTACTGGCAGGACCTTCTCCAGCTGCACCGAGAATCTGTTGATGTTGCTGTCAGAGCCAACCACAACCACCCCGGCGGGACGCCAGGCATTGCGGTCGAACATTCCTGTCAGCCATGACGTCAATCCCTCGTAGCCGCCACGCACATGCTTGACGGCGCTTTGTGTTTCGCCATCGTGGGTGTTGACCATGACGACCGTCGCCCACTCCCGATCGAGAAGGCACACCGCAGTTCGCTCGTAGCCAATGACGGGAGCGATGGCTCGCGCCAGCGTCTCGACCGCATCGAGCTGCCGAACCGGCACCACGTTGTCTAGGCCGGCGCGGGCCAATGACTCCAACACCACGGCGGCCTGCGCGGAAGCTTCGTCGTTCCAGGTCAATCCGATTACCCGAAGCCGATCATCGCCCGCGGTTGCCCCCTCGATGGCGCGCAGTACTTCGGCTGCTGTCTGCTCTGCGGCATGCACGGCACTGATGCCACGGCCGCCGCTGAGATGCGACTCGTTGTGGTCCAGGATTGCGCCGTCGGCACTATGGCCTTCCGCGAGCACCCACCCAACGGTCGTTGGTGTTACAGATAGCCCCAGTACCGTGTCCAAAATCTCGCACCTCAATCGTTCCCAGACCTCCGATGCCCTTGACCAGCACCATCGCCTACAGGGAAGCCCTAGTGCGGTGGTGCGTGAGCGCCGGAACGGACCGGGATAGCGTGGTCTCCGTCGGCTTGCTTGGAGCGAGCCTACGCGTTCGACGCAAATTCGGCCTCCCCTGGTGTGGGATCGGCCTCCGTTAGCTAGTCTTTGTATCTCGTCGGCAGTTTCCATACTCCCCTGGTTACTCCCCCGGTTCCTGCAGGTATGCTGCCGTCGCGGGTCCTTTAGCACAGTTGCTGTATCGGTAGCGGAAACCGATACAGAACTGAAATGACTTCGCGTCCAGATCGACATTTGGTCTATTCGCACGGTATGTTCTGCCGGAGCACGTTGACTTCACGAACAACAAGGGGCACAGGAATGAAAGACGTGAGCGGGAAGATACGGGCCTGGGGCCGCCGACTTATCGTCGGCGCGGCCGCAGCAGTAATGCTGCCTGGCCTGGTCGGACTCGCCGGCGGAGCGGCAACCGCGGGAGCGTTCTCCCGGCCGGGTCTGCCGGTGGAGTACCTGCAGGTGCCGTCGCCGTCGATGGGCCGCGACATCAAAGTGCAGTTCCAAAGCGGCGGGGACAATTCGCCTGCGGTGTACCTGCTCGACGGCCTGCGCGCGCAGGAGGACTACAACGGCTGGGACATCAACACGGCCGCGTTCGAGTGGTACTACCAGTCGGGCCTGTCGATTGTTATGCCGGTCGGCGGACAGTCGAGCTTCTACAGCGACTGGTACCGACCTGCCTGCGGCAACAATGGCTGCACTACCTATAAGTGGGAAACCTTCGTGACCAGTGAGCTGCCGCAGTGGCTCTCTGCCAACCGGAGCGTGAAGCCCAACGGAAGCGCCGCTGTCGGCATCTCGATGGCTGGCTCGTCAGCGTTGATCCTGGCGGCCTACCACCCGCAGCAATTCGTCTACGCGGGCTCGCTGTCCGCATTGATGGACCCCTCGCAGGAGATGGGGCCCACGCTGATCGGCCTCGCGATGGGCGACGCCGGCGGTTACAAGGCCGAGGACATGTGGGGGCCGTCCAGCGACCCAGCGTGGCAGCGCAACGACCCGACGCTGCAGATCCCCAAGCTGGTTGCCAACAACACTCGCCTTTGGGTCTACTGCGGTAATGGCACCCCGTCCGAGTTGGGCGGTGCGAACCTGCCCGCCGAGTTCCTAGAGAACTTCGTGCGGAGCAGCAACCTCAAGTTCGAGGAGGCCTACAACGCCGCAGGCGGCCACAACGCCGTGTTCAATTTCAACGCCAACGGAACGCATAGCTGGGAGTACTGGGGCGCTCAGCTCAACGCCATGAAGGGTGACCTGCAGGGCGCTCTGGGCGCTGCCTGACAGGACCGCACTAGGCGCCCACTACTGGGCTTGACGAGCCATATACGTGCCCGTCAAGCCCAGTAGTGTTTTTTGCGGACACTATCGCTGATCACGGGGCATTGACTTTCGTACAAGCTGCACGTAACTTCCGTACTGAGAGTTTGTAAGTTACGGCGGAAGGGTGCTGGGATGGCCCAGGTAACGCTAGAACAGGCAACAATCGAGTATCGCGAGGTCGGGCCCCGAGACTCGCTGCACCCTCCGGTGCTGTTCGTCCATGGCATCCTTGTCGACGAACGCCTGTGGGATCGAGTCGCAGAAGGGCTTGCTCGCAAGGGGTTTCGGTGCATCTTGCCGACCTGGCCGCTGGGCTCGCACCTGATCCCCGCCAACGACGGCGCTGACCTGTCCCCAGCGGGGATTGCCACGATGATCGACGAGTTCATGGCCGCCCTCGACCTCACCGAGGTGACTCTGGTTGGCAACGACACCGGAGGTGGTCTCTGCCAGCTTGTGATCGACGCCCACCCGGATCGGGTCGGGCGCCTGCTGCTCACCAACTGCGACGCGTTCGACAGCTTCCCCCCGTTCCCGTTCACCGTGGTCTTCGCGCTGCTTCGGGGGCCGATGTCCATCAAGGCATTGCTTACGACCATGCGGTGGACCCCGCTGCGGCACTCGCCGCTCGGTTATGGCCTGCTGGTCGGTGACCCGGATCCGGCACTCACGGCGTCCTGGCTCGAACCCTGCGCCAAAGACAAGAGAATCCGCCGCGATCTCGCGACGCTGCTGCGTCACGTCGCGGAAACCGATCTGACCGACGTGTCAACGCGTTTCCCACGATTCATTAAACCGGTCACGCTGGTCTGGGGCACGGGCGACCGATGCTTTACCCCCGCCTTGGCCCGACGTTTGGCGGCGCTCTTCGCAAACTCGACAATGATCGAGGTGCCCGGAGCCAAGACGTTCGTCGCTCTGGATAATCCGTCGATGGTGATTGACGCGATCGCGACCGTCGGGGCCCACAGCGGCTGAACCCCGGCCACACCCGCATGTGCCGTCCGGCTTACCGACCCTGGCTCGCGTCACTGGTGTTCGTTGGTGGGCTGGTGACGCTGGTTGTGGCTCTGATCGCGGGCTCGGTGCGGGCGGGAGCCGACAGCAGCGGTTCGTTGGCCGAGTTGGTTGACGCGACCGCACAACGGCTCGAGGTCGCCGAGTCGGTGGCCGCCTTCAAGTGGGGTGCTCACCGTGCTATCGAGGACCCAGATCGTGTGGAGCAACAACTCGCGGAATTGGCCGACGAGGCGCGCAGAAAACAGCTCGACCCCGACTACCCGGACTACCCCGACTACCCCGACTACCCCGACTACATAGTCAGGGTCTTCCGTGACCAGATCACTGCCAGTGAGGCAATCCAGTACCAGCGGTTCTCGGATTGGAAGCTCGACCCCGCCCAGGCGCCCGCCGCACCCCAGAATCTGGCGGCGTCGCGGTTGAAGATCGATGCCCTCAACCATAAGATTTTGTCTCAGATTACGGTCGACTGGAGTTTGCTGGGATCTCCGGCGTGCGCCAGCCAACTCGAGCGGGCCCGCGCCGAGACGGTCCGGACTCGCGGCTTCGACAACCTGTATCAACGTGCCCTGGAAGCCGCGACTCGGTCGTACTGCGAGGTTCCAGCGCCCGCTTGATTCACCCGTCGCAGCGCCGTTTGCGCCAATCTCGATGCGATAGATAACCGATCTCACAACTTTTTCCAATCGGTAACGCTTCGACTACGGCCGGCGAAATCCCGGACATGACGAACATCACAAAGCCCCTCATCAAGTCCGCAGTCGCCGCAGGTTTCATCGCAGCCTCTATGTCGCTATCCACCGGTGTCGCACATGCCCACGCTGACATGAACTGGGAGGCCGTCGCGCAGTGCGAGTCAGGCGGAGACTGGACCGCCGACACCGGCAACGGGCACTTCGGCGGGTTGCAGTTCAAGCAGACCACGTGGGAAGAGCACGGGGGTGTCGGAAACCCCGCGCACGCCTCTAAGCAGCAACAAATCGCTGTAGCCAACCGGGTCTTGGCCAACCAGGGGCCGGGTGCATGGCCGAAATGCAGCAGTGCCGGCGGTATGGCGCCCGTGCACGTCTCGTTGCCGAAGCCGGTGCGTCAGCTGGAGCGGACCGTCAAGGACATCGTCTCGATGTTTACGCCCAAGTAGGGAATATCGTCGGTTCCGCTGGTTTCGTTACAGGGAACGTGTTTGGATCCTCCTATGGAGGGTTCAGCAACGGTCCATATGGCGGCGCCAGCGGACAAGATTTGGGAATTAATCGCAGACATTCGAAATACCGGACGGTTCTCACCGGAAACATTCGAGGCCGAGTGGCTCGGCGGAGCGACCGGCCCCGAGCTCGGAGCCCGCTTCCGCGGGCACGTCCGGCGCAACGGCATCGGACCCGTCTACTGGTCGGAATGTGAGGTGACCGCATGCGAACCTGGACGTGAGTTCGGATTTGCTGTGCTGGTCGGTGACAAGCCAGTGAACAACTGGCACTACCGATTGGCGCCGGCCGGCGACGGCACCGACGTCACCGAGTCATTTCGGCTTGCGCCGTCGATGCTCACCACGGTGTATTACTGGGTCTTCGGCGGCTGGCGACGCCAGCGCAACAACATCCGTGACATGACGAAGACGCTGCAGCGCATCAAAGATGTGGTCGAAGCAGGCTGAGGGGCGGCTCGATCAGATCGATGAAAGCGATTTTCATCACTGGCGCTGCCAGCGGGATGGGCCGTGAAGGCGCGACGCTGTTTCACGCCAAGGGTTGGCGAGTCGGCGCCGTAGATCACAACGAGGACGGTCTGGAGTCGCTAAGGGCAGAGCTTGGCGTCCGGCTATGGACCCGCGTGGTCGACGTAACCGACAAGGCAGCACTTGACGGCGCGCTCGCCGATTTCTGTGCGGACAACGAAGCCGGCGGGCTCGACATGATGTGGAACAACGCGGGCATCGGCGAGAGCGGCTGGTTCGAGGACGTGCCGTACGACGCCGCGATGCGTGTCATCGACGTGAACCTCAAAGCCGTGCTCACCGGCGCGTATGGGGCACTGCCTTACCTGAAGAAGGCACCGGGGAGCTTGATGTTCTCCACGTCGTCGTCATCGGGGACCTACGGCATGCCGCGCCTGGCCGTTTACTCGGCGACTAAGCACGCGGTCAAGGGCTTGACCGAGGCGCTGAGTGTGGAGTGGCAACGCCACGGTGTCCGAGTTGCCGACGTCCTGCCCGGGTTGATCGACACCGCGATCCTGACGCAGACGCCCAACCATTCCGAGCAGGCCGCGCCTACGATGTCTGCCGAAGACATCCGCGCCGCCGCACCCAAGAGAGGCATGTTTCGGCTGATGCCGGCGGACAGCGTGGCAGCAGCGGCGTGGCAGGCCTACCATCATCCAACGCGGCTGCATTGGTACGTGCCTCGAAGCATCCGCTGGATCGACCGGCTCAAGGCCATCAGTCCAGAATTTGTCCGAAGTCGCATCATTAAGTCTCTGCCGAGGTTGGAGCCGAAACAGTAGAGTTTCGAAGCACAGCGCGTGGAGCCCGAAGTGGAGGTGGCTGGTGTCGAACCGGTTGATCGCGGTGGCAGGGTTCGCAATCGTCATTGGTGTCGCGCTCGCGGGGTGCTCGACGGCCAAGAGCGTGCCGCGCAAAGCAGCACAGCTGACCATTGACGGCGATCCTCAAACGATGCCTCCACCGGCCTGCAGCCAAGAGCAGTCCTACCGGACCATCGATATCCGCGACCGCGACGGCCACGTCCAAGCCGTCGTGCTCATCACCGGCGAGAGGGCCATCCCCCAGTGGGTGAAGATCCGCAACGTCGACGGTTTCACCGGCAGCTACTGGTCAGGCGGGGTGGGCGAGGCCACCGTCGAACGTAGCGGGCGCAAGTACACAATCAGCGGCAGTGCGTACGGCATCAACAGCAGCAATCCCAACAAGGTCGTGACGACCAACTTCGCGATCATGGCGGAGTGCTGAGGGCCATTGTTGCCTAGGGCGCCGGGCCGACGAGAAGCTGCCGGATCACCGGGCTGATCCATGCGGTGATTTCCTCGTGGGTCAGGTCGGCGACCGCGGGGGTGGCCAGGACATAGCGGGTCGTCGCCAGGCCGATGATGAGAGCACTCAGCAGACCCGCGCGTTGAGCCGGGTGGTCGGGGGTGATCGTGGCGAGCTTGGGCGCGATCTGCTCGGCGAAGACTTGTCGCATCTTGTCTGCGGCGATGGGGCTGGTCATGGCCGCGCGCAGCAGGGCGACGAAGGTTGTGTCGTTCTCCCATACTGCGAAGAACTTCGGCAGCAGCGCAGCCGCGACGTCAGCGGGGTCGGTGTCGGCCAGGTCGGGTAGCCCGACGGTGAAGTCGGCGGCCGCGGCGAAGAGATCTTGCTTACTGCCGAAATAGCGGATTACCAGGGCCGCATCGACGCCAACGTCCGCCGCAACAGCCCTCAGGGTGGTGCGTTCGTAGCCATCGGCACCGAAGCGCAGACGCGCGGCACGAAGGATGTCGGCGCGGGTTCCGGCGGCGTTGCGGGGTCGTTGAGCGGCCACCTCGCCAGCTTAAGTCATCGCCTGGAGACTTTTGAGTCGCCGATGGTTGACATACGTTGCCGACAGGCACCACTGACTGGGCCTAGTGTTGAGGAATCGGCACTCGACCCGCGGAGGAACGGTGAAAGACAGACTGCACTGGTTCGCTATGCACGGTGTTATCCGCTGTGGAGCCACGATCGGTAAGCGGCGGGGCGACATGCACGCCCGTCTGATCGCCGACCCGGCCGTCGCGGCCAACCCAGTGCCGTTCTATGAGGAAGTCCGCTCCCGCGGCCCGCTAGTTCGCAACCGCGTCACCTACATGACCGCAGACCACCAGCTCGCCCATGAACTGTTGCGATCCGATGACTTCCGCGTGATCTCGTATGGCGAGAGGCTGCCCGCACCGCTGGCCTGGCTGGAGCGACATACCCGCGACCATCAGCTCCACCCGCTGCTGGCACCGTCACTGCTCGCCGTTGAGCCGCCCGACCACACGCGGTATCGAAAAACGGTGTCGGCAGTATTCACCTCCAGGGCGGTCACCGCGCTGCGCGATCGCGTTGAACAAACCGCGATCAGCATCTTGGACCGGCTCGCCGAGCAGTCGGGCGTCGTCGATGTTGTAGGGCGATACTGCTCGCAACTCCCGATCGCCGTCATCAGCGATATGTTGGGAGTCCCGGACCATGACCGGCGGCGCGTGTTGGAGTTCGGTGAGTTGGCCGCGCCCAGTTTGGATATGGGGCTGCCATGGCAACAGTACGCCCGCGTTCAGCGGGGAATAGTGGGGTTCAACGCCTGGCTGGTCGCGCATCTTGAGCAGCTACGGCGGGCGCCCGGCGACGATCTGATGAGTCAGTTGATCCGCACAACGCAAAGCGGTGACGCCCAGACATACCTCGATGATGACGAACTTCGGGCGGTTGCGGGTTTGGTGTTGGTCGCCGGATTCGAAACTACAGTGAACTTGTTGGGCAACGGGATTCGACTGTTATTGGATAACCCCGAGCAGCTGGAACTGCTGAGCCGGCAGCCCGAGCTATGGACAAACGCGGTCGAAGAAATCCTGCGGTTGGATTCGCCGGTTCAGCTCACCGCCCGCGTGGCACGCAACGATGTTGAGGTAGCGGGTACCAGACTCACCAGCGGCGCAGTAGTCGTGATCTATCTGGCCGCTGCCAACCGGGATCCGTCCGTTTTTGTCGATCCGCACCGCTTCGACATTCAGCGCGCCAATGCGGGAAAACATCTCGCGTTCTCCACCGGTCGCCACTTCTGTTTGGGGGCCGCTCTTGCTCGCGCCGAAGGCGAAGTGGGGCTACGCACGTTCTTCGAGCGATTCCCCGAGGTGCGGGCCGCGGGTCTCGGAACTAGGAGGGACACCCGGGTGCTTCGTGGTTGGTCAACGTTGCCGGTGAACCTGGGGCGAGCACGGTCGATGGCCACCTCGTAGCCGGCTTACTCCGCGAAGTCGGCGGGCAGGTTGACACCGGTGTCGCGACCGGGTGTCATGGCGGCTATGGCAGACGATTCGACCGCCGGCGCCCGCGATACCGTACTCGGGCTCTGGGCGGCCCTCTCCAAGCGGGATTGGGATGCGGTCAAGACCTTCTTGTCGGCGGACTGTATCTATGTCGACATGCCCGTGGGTGCGACGGCGGCAGCCCGCGGTCCCGACGACATCGTGAAGCGACTCAAGGTCGGGCTCGAGCCGCTGGCCGGCTATCAGAACCACGACGGTCTGCTGGTGGCCAACGGCTCCGACGTCATGTACGAGCACTCCGAAACCTGGCGGTGGGATAGCGGCGAAACCGCTGTGCTGCAGTTTGTTTCGGTGCACCGCGCGATCGATGGCAAAGTGACGCTGTGGAAAGACTACTGGGACATGGGTTCCTTGGTGAACCAGGCTCCGCCCACCTGGATGGATGACCTGGCCGCGGCCGACACGTCGTGGATCTTCGACGCAACTGGCCGAATCTGACGTTGCCTCAAGGGCTGCCCTTAGCGCGCGGCGTCGTGCCACGGCCGGGCCGCGATCCGCACTCCGATGGGCAGCCCATTGCGCGAGGTTCCGCAGCGAACGACGGCGGCAGGCCACCCAGTCAGGTTGTGCACCATCAGATGTGAGAAGTCGCTGATCTCCACCAGACCGTGATGGTGCGCCTTGGCCGGACCGGGCATGGCCGGGCCGACGATGATGTCGTAGTCGGCCATGAACGCGAGCATTTCCATGCGGTAGGCGTCGATGTCGACCAAGCGGTTTCGTGCCTCGGTCACCGAGAATTCGGTGTCGCGCGCCTGCGTGAGGAACTCGGCGAGTTCTTCGGAGGGGCGTGTGGTTCCCATCGCTCGTCCGAGGGTGGCGAAATGCCGTCATCGAGGTAGGTGGCGATGCGAAGCGCGGCAAGGTCGACGTCATCGGGACTGCCCAGCGGGGCCCGAATAGGCCCAGCGCGTCGCCAAAAACGCTGCCGGTGCGCGGGATGCGGCCGTGCGTGGGCTTGAGCCCAGCGATGCCGGTGTTGTGACACGGCTGGCGGATACTGCCACCGCCGTCGGAGCCGACACTGAATGCCGCACCACCGGCGTCTATCAGCGCCGCAGAACCACCGCTACTGCCCCCAGGTGTCCGGGACAAGTCGTACGGGTTGTTGGTGCGGCCACAAAGGCTGTTGTTGGATTCGCCGCCTCGACCCATCTCGGGGACGTTCGTCAGCCCGAGGACAATGGCCGCTTGCGCCCGAAGCCTGGACACCACCGTCGCGTCGACGTCTGCGACCGTCCGTAGCGCGGGGCTGCCACCGGAGCCCACCAGGCCCGCCACCCGCATCACGTCCTCGCTCGCGACCGGTCGCTTCGACGAGCGCATTGAGCATGGGATTGACGGCGTCAATCCGGGTTAGGTGCTCTTGCATGACCTCCGGGCACGAGACGGATCCGGTCCTCATCGACCGGACTAGTTCATGGGCGGGCAGGTGGCACAAGTCGGTCACAGTGGTCACCCCTAGCCGGGCACATCTCCAAGCTGGTAGATGCGGGCCGCATTGTCGCGGGCGATCAGGTCGACCACCCGGATTGCGTCGGACTCGCTCCAGTCGTCCCGGTCGACAGCATCGCACAATACTCGATGAATACCGTTGCGCCACAGGCGTGCACCGAGAAAATGCAGTTCCACTGGGCCGAATCCGTCCGATGAGTAGAGGATCTTGCGAAAAGGTGCCAGCTCCAAGAGGCGGGCGATGAAATCAGCCGACCGGGCTCCAAGATGGTTCACACTCAATCCGGCGTCGACGTAGACGTTGTTGAAGGCCTGCGCAAGATAGCCGGCCTCGCGCTCGTACGGATAGCAGTGCAGCAACACGATCGGGGTATCTCCTGTCTGCCGCAGGAAGTCCAGCAAATACAGCGGATTGGTCTTGTGGAGATCACAGTCACGATCGCCGAAGCCGACGTGGAACTGCAGTGGCTTGCCGAGGCGCAGTGCCTGGTGCAGCCCGAAGCGCAGCAGAGTCCGATCGCGCAATCGGGTGCCGCCCTCCTCGCGCCACCGTTCAGCCGCCAGGGCCACCTCGGTCGGCGCCGGCTCGGTGAGATCTCCCTCGAATCCGCCCCGGTAGGCGAGGATCGACTTGGTGCCGACGGCCGCGGACCCGCGCCGGCGCAGGATGTCCTCGAATGCCGACGCGTAGTCGCCGGGCGAGTTCGCGGCTTGCTCGGCGACCTGCTCGAGGCGGACCACCTCGTAGGCGCGCCCGCCAGAGAGTCGACTCAGCTCGGCAACGTCGGCGACACCGTTGATCCCGGTATCCACCAACCAATCGGTCACGCCCGCAGCCGGCAGAAACAAGCCGGCCAACTCGGCCTCACTCAATTGGCTTCGATATTCCCAATATGCTTGCGGATCACTATGTCTGGGTAGTCCGAGCAGCGGACTGCAGTGGTTGCGCACCGCGAAGCCCAGCTGTGAGTCGAACCCCGAGTCGAACTTCGCAAGTGGCTCGGTGTTGGCCTCGTTGAGCGCGTTCTCGAACCGCCGCCGGTCCCCTGTGGTCAACCAGAAACCGTGCACGTGCTGATCGATCAATCCGACTTCGTCGATGTGCTGCGCCAGGGCCGACCTGGCCGGCATCGGCTTGCTCATCGGCTCGGTCATACGCTCCAGGCCATCCGGAATTTGTCGGCCAACTGCTCGGGGTCAAGTTCCCCATATCGTTCACGTTCTAGGCTCCGGACCGCAACCACCATGTCCACTGCCGGATCGCCCAAGATCCCTCGCAGTAGCTGTGAGTTATCCAGTGCAGCAATCGCTTCAGCCTGTACCCCGGTAAGGCGTAGGATGCCGGCGGCGTCGCGGTCCGAAGCGGAAAGCGTCGCCGGATCTATCGTTACTTCGGGCGGCAACTGCACTTTGTGCTCGATTCCATAGAGTGCTAACCCCAGGATCGCGGCTGACGCGAGGTACGGGTTGGCCGACGGATCCACGACTTTGACTTCGACGTTGCCGCCATGGGGACTGCCGTGGCCGCCTTTCACGAATCGAACTGCGGCCTCCCGGTTTTCGGTCCCCCAGCAGGCGTATACCCCCGCCCAATTGCCGGGGCGCAGCCGCAGGCCGGACACGATCGATCCGCACAGAATGCCCTGGGCCTCAGGCAGTCCGTGCAGCACCCCGGCCACCGCGGCCTCTCCTGACGGGCGCATACCGGCCGGGCCGGGACCGTCGGAAAACAGGGTTCCGTCCGGCGTGGTCAGTGAAAAATGTTGATGGGCGCCGGATCCGGCGCTGCCTGCGAACGGGGTTGGAGACAGGCTGATGCGCAGCCCGTGCCGGCGCGCAGCCCGGGCCATGATGAGGCGGATGAGCACCAGCTGGTCGGCAGCCGCCACCGGAGATTGCGGCGCCAACGAGATCTCGAATTGGTTGGCCGCGTATTCAGGATGGAACTGCTCGATCGCAACACCGGCCGCTGCGGCCGCGGCATTGACATCCCGGACGAACTCTTCGTGCTCGAGCACACCGGCCAGGCCGTATTGCGCCCATAGCGCCGAGGGCAGCCGACCACCTTCCGCGTCGACCACAACGAATTCGATCTCATGGCCGACTGCCGCGTCGATACCAGCGTCAGCGAGCTTCGCCTCAACCCGGCCCAGCGTTCCCCGGCTGCATGCGAGAACCGGCGTGCCGTCCTGGTCGAAGAACGCGGCGGGCGCCCACGCCAACCCGTCGCCGATGATGCGCAACGCTGATAGGTCGATGCGAAGGCGTTGGTCGCCGACCGAGCCGACCGCTTCGGTGAAGGCGATGCCGGTCTGGTCGATAGCGAAGCCGTGCCACAACGGGCTAGCACCCAGGCCGGGATCGGCGAACGTGTTGGTCCGGCGTATCGGCACGGTCTTGGCGTGCGTGAGACCGGCGGGATTCACCACGGTGCCGATTACGGTGTCGACGCCCTCTGCTTCCAGTTGCGCAATCGCCGCGGCGGCGAGGGGTGTTGCTGTCATGGCGCCATTGTGCAGCGCGAGTCCACCCCGAGACCGCCGCCGCCCTGCTAGGCCCGGCTAGGCAACGTGAGCTTGCAAGCCTGGCCGATGTCCAGGGTGCGCAGCACCCGACCCATGCCAACCCACAACGCGCAGGACAGTGCCAGATCGGCGAGCAATTCTTCCGAAAAGTGATCCGCGCACCGGTTCCAAAAGTCTTCGTCCTCGCGTAACAGGGTGTGTTCGGTGGCAAACCGGTGAGCGAATTCGGCCGCAAGCCGCTCCTGGTCGCTGTATCCCGGCCAGGTGCGCCATTGAGGTGCGTGGGCGTACAGCTCCTCATCGACCCCGGCTGCCGGCCCGTCGGCGTCGCGGGTGTTGACGCAGACTGTGCATTCGTTGTTATGCGCGATCACCGCCCTCGCGAGTTCTCGCGTGCGCATCGGCAACCGGTTGGTGGTGTACACCGCCCGGCTAAAGGCGGCGAGCGCGCCCCCGAGTTCTGGGGATTTCAGGACCCAGCCAGCCACGTCGTCGTCGGCGAATGTTCCGATTCGGCTCATGAGCGTGATGGTACGCCCGCAGTGCGCCCGGGCGGGGTCGGCGCCGGCGTTAGCTCGGCGGCCGGGAGACACACTGCGCTGAGTACAGTTCCTCCCCTAGCTTGTCCATCAGCTCCAGTTGGGTCTCCAGGTAGTCCACGTGTTCTTCCTCGTCGGCCACGATCTTCTCGAGGAGTATCGCGCTGGTGCTGTCCTGCTTCTCGCGGCACATGATGATTCCCGGCTTCAGGCGGTTCAGCACGTCGTATTCGATCGCGAGATCGGCTTCGAATTGCTCGCGCAGCGTCTGGCCGACCCGCAGTGACCCGATGCGCTGGTAGTTCGGCAGTCCATCCAGCAACAAAATGCGATCGGTGATCGCCTCGGCGTGGCGCATCTCGTCGAAAGATTCCGCGCGGGTGTGCTCGGCCAGCTCGGTAAAACCCCAGTTGTCCTGCATTTTGGAGTGCAGAAAATATTGGTTGATAGCTGTGAGTTCGCTGGTCAACTGCTCGTTGAGGAGGCGCAAAACATCCGGATCCCCTTGCATGGCCACTCCTACGGTGTCAGGGCTGCTATGTCGAACCGTGACGGATGGCTGGGCTGAAGCGCACCCGCGCGGGCTCGGACCTGGGCTGATGGCGGCATCGTGAATGCCAATCTCAATCTAGTGCAGCCGCTCGGCGTCGGCTCGGTCTGTTGCATGGTCGGCGCGTCACGTAGAGGTGGCGATAAAGCAGAATCTCCGCGAGTTAGGTTAGACTCCGCTAAGAAACTTAGGTTAGACTCCGCTAATATGCGACGCGGTCGTTTGAACTCTCGCCAAGGATGTCCAACGCCGCGCGGCATGCTGAGCGCGCACGTGTCGGGGGTTTGCTGATGTACGTATGCCTGTGTACCGGGGCTACGAATCAGACCGTGTGCGAGGCCGTTGCGCGCGGCGCATCGACCTCTAGAGAAGTTGCGGCAGCGTGCGGGGCCGGGCGTGACTGTGGACGTTGTCGGCGAACTCTAAGGGCCATTATCGCCGCCGCATCCCGACGCGACACTGCCCCGTCTCACTGACTGCGCCGGCGCGCGGCACCGCTCATGCATCGGCTGGTGACGTCCGCCGTCGCTCGGTGAAATCCGCCAACGCGGCGGCGTTGGCCTGCCCCCCCATGAGTTCAGCGAAGTGGGCGTTTTCGCGGGCAGTAGCGGCCGCGATCTCTGGACGAATCGGTTCAACCATCGCGTGCTTGACCGCCATGAGGCTGGCGAGGGGACGGGCCGCGAGGATCTCAGCGTGTCGGCGGGCTTCGGGCATCAACAGTTCCGGATCGCACACGCGCCAGACCAGCCCCATCCGCAAGGCCTCCTCGGCACCAATCCACTCCGAGGACATCAACAACCAGGCGGCGTTCTGGCGACCGACCAGCTGCGGCAGCAGATACGACGACGCCGCTTCCGGGGCTACGCCCAGGCTGGTGAATGGACACTTCAGGCGCGCCGTTGAGGACATGAACGCCAGGTCGGCGTAACCGAGGATTGTGGTGCCGATGCCGACACCTACACCGTTTACAGCGCAGATCAGCGGTTTGGTAAACGCGCTGAGCGCCTTGATCAGGCCCGGGAACCCGTAGCGTCCACGTGTGAAGTCGGGATCGGTGATGCTTGCCTGCATCTCGGCGAGATCCGTGCCGGCGCTAAAACCTCGTCCGGCACCGGTCAGCACGACGACGGCCACTTCGGGATCGTCGGCGGCATCGAATAGTGCCTGCGCAGTAGCGTCGTACAGCGCTTCGTTGAAGGCGTTGAGCGCTTCCGGCCGGTTCAGCGTGAGGGTACGCACCCGGTTTTCATCGTTGATCTTGAGCGTCACGGCTGCAGCCTAGCCCGGTCCTACGACGGGTTTGTGCTCATCCGTTGCTGTAGACGCGAGTGGGCGCGATCAACACAACGGCACGTCGCTCTTTGGCCATGACCCGGTCGTATTCGTCCCAGTCATCGTGGCTGCCGCCGGCCGCTGTGAAGACCTCTCGAAGCAGCAGGCGCACCTGGTCGGAGTCGGCCAGCCATGGCTGCGGGTCGTCAGGGCCCACCAGGATTGCCCGGCCTTCGACAGTTGCCCACTGCCAGCCGTTGCGGAAGGTGACAGCCAGCTGCGGGCGAGCCCGCAGGTTGGCGAGTTTGACCTTGCCATACGTGGTGAAACCCAGGACGTGTTCGCCGCCAGCCGGATGCCGCAACAACCCGACATTGACCAGCGAAGCCTGCACGGTGTGGTCGGCACGGACGGTTGAGACCACCGCCAGGCCGTGTTCGGCCGCTGCGAGCGCCACGGCGTGGTGGAGTGTTGTCATGCTCGGCCCTCAATCCTTGAATGGCGTGCTGAACACGTATCGGCTGGTCGGCACCGTATCGATGTTTTCGTTGGCGCCGAATGCAGTTGTGCTGGCGACCATCCGGCTTATCCGGTCCTGTAGGTCGCTGTCGTCGGCGGCCCCGAAGAAGGCTTTCAGATCGGAAATCGCCTCCATCGGGAACAACTCCTCGACGATGCCCGAGATTCCCGGCAAGTCTGGGGTGAGGGTTCGCACCACCCAGTTCTGGGTATAGCCGAATGTCGCCTGCGTCTCGATGGCCACCGGCGTGTGGTTGAGCTGCCACCGATTCAGCCAGGCCGCCTGGTCCAGGTTGGCAGGCCGGCGCAGCAGCGCGATATTGGCCAGACCCGGTGTGCGTGCCGCTGGTGCGACAACTGGCCCACTGAGCGGGACCGATTCCGTGACCACGTACGCACCGAGCCGATCGCATTGCCGGCTGAGCAGATCAAGAGCCGAGGTGGTTTGCTCGCCGTAACATTGCTGGGTCCATAGGCTCACCACCGCCGCGACGGGCGGGTCCAGTGTTGTCAACGTCATCAGCGAGTCGCGAACCGCGCTGTCTCGGACGTTCACCGACAACCCCGCAATGCCCAGCCCGGCCAAAGCGTCGGCGATTTCACCCCGTTGCAGCGCACACCACTCGTCATCGGGTTCGGGTCGCATCAGCACGGCGATTACCTTCTCCACAAGGCCGAACATACATCCGGCGCGGCAGACAGCCGAGGTGGCGGGCGGGCTATGGGACATCGAGCCGCGCGAGGGTCAAGCGATCCTGCTGGCCGCCGTAATACTTGTCCAGCAGCGCGACGAAGTCCTGGTTCTCGTTGATGGCATGGGCGAAGAGGGTCATCGACGAACACAGCTTGAGGTCGTCGGGCGTGCCGAATATCTCCCTTACTGACCTGCCACTGACCTGATTGACCAACTGGGTGCACTCGTGCAGGCGCGGCCCGAGCAGCTCATGGGACAAGTACGCGCGCGCCTCGTCCAGGGACGAGATGCCGAAGCGGGCCGCCATGAGGCTGCTGCCGAGTCCGCGCAGCTGCGGAAAGACAAACCACATCCAATGACCGCGCTTACGCCCGCCCCGCAGCTCTTGCACCACGCTGGCATAGACCGGGGCTTGCGCCGCGGCGAAGCGGTTGAGGTCGAAGGGATCGCCGCTCGATCGCATCGCACCACCGTTGCACACTGGTTAGATGAATTGATGGCCATCAAACGTCGGGTGCCCAGAGTGCGTGACCTGGCGCCGCTCATTCAGTTCACCAGGCCCCAGCTTGACCGCACCAGACGCCGCCTCGACGCCGCGATGACCATTGATGATCTGCGGCGCATCGCCAAGCGACGCACGCCTAAGGCCGCGTTCGACTACACAGACGGCGCCGCCGAAGACGAGCTGTCCATCCAGCGTGCCCGACAAGCTTTCCGCGATATCGAGTTTCACCCGACGATCCTGCGTGACGTCACCACCGTGGGCACCAGCCGGAATCTGTTGGGGCACCCGGTTGCGCTGCCATTCGGGATCGCGCCGACTGGATTCACCCGGTTGATGCACACCGAGGGTGAGATGGCCGGCGCACGAGCGGCGGCAGCGGCCGGGATCCCGTTCTCGCTGTCCACCTTGGCGACCTGCTCCATCGAAGATGTGGTTGCGGCAGTTCCACAGGGCCGCAAATGGTTTCAGCTATACATGTGGCGCGACCGGGACCGCTCGATGGCGCTGGTGCAACGAGCTGCCCAGGCCGGGTTCGACACCATGCTGGTCACCGTCGATGTTCCCGTTGCCGGTGCGCGGTGGCGCGATGTGCGCAATGGGATGACCATCCCGCCAGCCTTGACGCTACGGACCGTGCTTGACGCAGCGAGCCACCCACACTGGTGGTTTGATCTCCTGACGACCGAGCCGCTGGCATTCGCGTCACTGGATCGTTGGTCGGGCACTGTCGGCGAGTACCTGAACAGCATGTTCGACCCGAGCGTCACCTTCGATGACCTTGGGTGGATCAAGGACCAGTGGCCCGGCAAGCTCGTCGTCAAGGGGATCCAGACACTCGACGACGCATGCGCCGTCGTCGATCGCGGCGTCGATGGCATCGTGTTGTCCAATCACGGAGGCCGCCAACTCGATCGCGCCCCCGTTCCCTTCCACCTGCTGCCCACGGTGGCGCGCGAACTCGGCAAGGACGCTGAGGTTCTGGTGGACACCGGCATCATGTCGGGCGCCGATATCGTGGCGGCGATCGCTCTGGGAGCGCGGTGCACGCTGGTGGGTCGCGCATATCTGTACGGGCTGATGGCCGGCGGTGAGGCCGGCGTACGGCGCGCGATCGACATCTTGAAGGCGGGGGTGATCCGGACCATGCGGCTGCTCGGCGTGACGTGCCTCGAGGAGCTTTCACCCACTCACGTGACGCAATTGCGACGGCTGGGACCCATTCAGCCGCCAGCGTGACGACAGCGTCAGGCTCGCCGTCCTGTGGGACTGCGACGTTACGCTCGCGGCGAAACCGCGCCCGGAACAAACCAGCCGCGAGTTCGGTTGAGTCCAGCGAACTTAGCTGTAGGAGGGCTGATGGCTGAATCCACCTCACTGCCAGTGCTGTTTGTCACCGACAACATCGTTCTGCCCGGAATGGTGGTGCCGATCGCTCTGGACGAGGCCGCGCGGGCGGCGATCGACGCCGCGCAGGCGAGCGACTCCGGACAGCTGCTGATTGCCCCTCGCCTGGAGGACCGCTATCCGTCCCACGGTGTGGTGGCGAAGATCCTGCAGATCGGGCGCATTGCCGGCGGCGGTACCGCGGCCGTCGTGCGCGGTGAGCGCAGGGCGCAGATCGGAGTGGGAGCCAACGGGCCGGGCGCAGCCTTGTGGGTGGAGGTGACCGAGGTGCCTCCCGCGGAGGTGACCGTCGAGGTCAAGGCGCTGGCAAGCGAATACAAGAAGCTGCTGCTGGCCATGCTGCAACGGCGCGAGGCCTGGCAGATCGTCGACTATGTCAATAGCTTGACCGATCCCTCGGCGCTGGCCGATACCTCGGGGTACGCGTCCTACCTCACCGATCAGCAGAAGCGACAGCTGCTGGAGACCACGGATGTCGGTGAGCGGCTGCGCGTGCTCATCGACTGGACCGGCGAGCATTTGGCCGAGGTTGAGGTCACCGACAAGATCGCCGAGGACGTGCGAGACGGCATGGAGAAGACGCAGAAGGAATTTCTGCTCCGCCAACAGCTGGCGGCCATCCGCAAGGAGTTGGGCGAGGGCGAACCCGACGGCTCTGATGACTACCGCGCTCGCGTCGAATCCGCCGACCTGCCCGAGAAGGTCCAGGAGGCGGCGCTGCGCGAGGTCGGCAAGCTGGAACGGGCCAGCGATCAAAGCCCGGAGAGCGGCTGGATCCGGACTTGGCTGGACACCGTGCTCGACCTGCCCTGGAACGTACGGACCGAGGATTCTACGGATCTGGTTGCAGCGCGGGCGATCCTGGACGCCGACCACCACGGACTCGACGATGTCAAGGACCGCATCGTTGAATACCTGGCGGTGCGCACCAGGCGTGCGCGGCGCGGGCTACAGGTCGTTGGCGGTCGCGGCTCGGGTGCCGTGATGGCCCTGGCTGGTCCCCCCGGGGTGGGCAAGACCTCGTTGGGCGAGAGTGTGGCTCGGGCGCTGGGACGCACCTTCGTGCGGGTTTCACTTGGCGGTGTACGCGACGAAGCCGAGATCCGGGGACACCGGCGCACCTACGTCGGCGCATTGCCGGGCCGGATCGTGCGCGCGATCGGCGAAGCAGGTGCAATGAATCCCGTTGTACTGCTTGACGAAATCGACAAGGTCGGGTCCGACTATCGCGGCGACCCGAGCGCGGCGCTGCTGGAGGTGCTTGACCCCGCACAGAACCACACGTTCCGCGACCACTACCTGGATTTGGACCTAGACCTCTCCGATGTGGTGTTTCTGGCTACCGCCAACGTCATCGAGAACATTCCCTCGGCGTTACTGGACCGGATGGAGCTGGTGCAGCTTGATGGCTACACCGAAGACGACAAGGTCGCCATCGCACGCGACTACCTACTGCCCCGGCAACGGCAGCGGGCGGCGCTAAGCGACGACGAGGTCACCGTCACCGACGCGGCCCTACGCAAGATCGCTGCGGATTACACCCGGGAGCCGGGTGTGCGGCAGTTCGAAAGGTTGTTGGCCAAGGCGCTGCGCAAGGTGACCACCAAGCTCGCCGAGGATCCAGTGCCGACGACTCCCACGATCATTGATGAGACCGATCTGGTTGGTTATCTTGGTCGCCCTCGGTTCACGGCTGAGTCGGCCGAACGTACGGCGGTGCCCGGCGTTGCCACTGGTCTTGCCGTGACCGGGCTGGGGGGCGATGTGCTCTACATCGAAGTCGGTTCAGCTGGATCAGACGGGCCAGGCGATGGGTCCTTGCAATTGACCGGGCAGCTGGGCGATGTGATGAAGGAGTCAGCCCAGATCGCCCTGTCGTACGTGCGCTCGCACGCCGAGGAGCTTGGCATCGACTCGAAGGCGCTCAACGGGCGCATCCACGTTCACGTGCCAGCGGGCGCGGTGCCCAAGGACGGCCCATCTGCGGGGGTCACCATGGTGACTGCGCTGGTCTCGATGGCCACCGGGCGTCAGGTCCGCTCCGATGTCGGCATGACCGGCGAAGTCACCCTCAACGGCCGGGTTTTGCCGATCGGTGGCGTCAAGCAGAAATTGCTAGCCGCCCAACGTGCTGGCTTGTCAACGGTTTTCATCCCATCGCGAAACGAGCCGGATCTCGACGACGTCCCCGCCGAAGTGCTCGAGGCGCTCTCCGTGACACCGATCGCCGACGTCGCCGACATCGTCTCGCAAGCGCTGCAGCCCGCAGCCGAGTCAACGCAGGCGGCCGCCTGAGGTGGCAGCAGCTAGGGGGTTGCCACTTGGGTGACTCGCCACAGCTGGCGCGGCAGTTCTCCTTCGGAGAAGCTGTGGACCTCGGCCAACGTCCAGCCGTCGGCCAAAGCGGTCACCAGGTCGCGAGTGAAGAAGTGCACCGCGAAGCCTCCGTGTTCGTAGATGTCGTCACCGTGTGAGGTACCGGCACCGTAGTGTGCGTCGCCGGTGTGCCGCACGGTGTAGACGAACACCCCACCGGGTCGAAGCACCCGGTGGACTTCACCGACCGCCGCGCAGATCTGGTCTGTGGACAGCGCCATACACAGCAGCATGTGCGCGAAGACTGCATCGGCCGACATGTCCGGCAGGGGCAGCGGTGCGCGAACGTCATGGACGGCTGTGATGACACGTTCACCCACTGCCGAAGCCTGCGCGGCCGCACTGAGCTGCTGCAACGCGGTGGAGCTGAAATCCAGCGCACGGACCGTGAAACCCTCGCGCGCGAAAAACAGCGCATCGCGGCCGTGACCGGCCCCAAGCTCAACCACATCGTGCGCGGCCGCGCTTCTGAATGCCTCGGCAGCATAGATGGCTGGGTCCGAGGGACCATCGCCGTACATGACCGGGTGCGCCACGTAGGTGGCGTCCCAGTGCCGCCGTTGCCGCTCCAGCCGTTCTTCCGCCCTATCGACTTCTCCTGCCATATCGATATTTTGCGTTGCCGGAGCAAGTCCTCCCAGGATCCTGGAAAGATCGTGGAGAATCGGCCGTATGGCCGATTTTTGGGATCTCAAGCGGCAGGTAGTCCACCGAGCGCAACGGCTCGTGGTCAATCCGGTCGGCCGGCAGCTGCCGGTGACCATGCTCGAAACCATCGGGCGCAAGACCGGACAGCCCCGCCGCACCGCAGTGGGCGGACGCATCGTCAAGAACCAGTTCTGGATGGTTTCCGAGCACGGCGAACATTCGGACTATGTCCGCAACATCAAGGCCGACCCCGCGGTGCGGGTTCGCATCGGCGGTCAATGGCGCAACGGAACCGCACATCTGCTGCCCGACGACGACCCGAAGCAGCGGCTGCGCAACCTACCCCGGCTCAACAGCGCGGCCGTGCGGGCTATGGGCACCGACCTGCTGACCATCCGGGTGGATCTCGACTGAGGGATTGGCGGCTAGTCCGCGGGATTCCAGGCTTGGGCGACAACCTCGGGCGGACGCTGAACCTGCAACCGTTCTCGCTCGGTTCGGCGACGCTTGATCCGGAGCCGGGCATCGGCTGGCATGGTCACAAGCTCGTCGCACGTGAGGTAATACACATCGTCGGCGCTATCCATCAGATCCGCTGCGACCCGACGAGATCCGAGTTCACGCAGTGTCATCCGCAGTTGATGCGTGAAGCGGATGGTCGTGTCATAGGCCAATTCCCGAGAACCACGCGCGCTGGCGGCCAACCGATCGGCCAGCCGCTGCGGCGGCGTCACCGGCGCGGGTGCTGCAGCGGCTTGGGCAGCGGCCTTCAGCAGGATGGCCGGATCGTCGCCGAAGGTCAGGCTGGCCAGCTCGGCCTCACCCGGACCCCGGTACCCAAGCTGGGCAACAGCGCCATCGACAGCGCCAGCGGCCTCCGGTGACAAAGCGCGCAGACTATCGACGTTGCCTTCGCGGGCCAACGCGCACAGCGGCTGATCAGCACGCAACAGTGCAGCGAGCGAAGCGGTCTCTACCGCGATCCGGTCACTTTCCACGATCGCGCCGATCCCCGACACACGGCCCGCCGCGCGAGTGTGCGCCAGGCTCGCCGCGGTGACTCCCGCATCGATCAACCACAGCGCCGTGATCATCCACCCCTGGTGAATCCGATCCCGCAACAGCCCGATCCGCACCTCCAGACTGGCCTCCGGAAGCAAACTGAGCTGCCCGGCATCGAGATGCTCGGCGGCTGCGGCCGCAACGTAGGTTCGGGTGTCGGCTCGGAGGTGGCGCAGCATGGCTAGTGATCGCGCCGCGACGACCGCCTTGGTGACCGAGCCGAGCGGTCCGGCTGTCAGCTGAGGTTGACCGAACGGCAACAGGTCGGTGATTGGCGACAGCTCGCCCAATGTGCGCTGGGTTACCGCGTGAGCGTCCCAGCCGGGCAGCGCAGCGGCGACCACCACGTTGGCCGACACCCCCTCGTATGGGCGATGCCCGAACACGGCGATGGCCCTGCTCGCCCACTCGTTGGAAACCACCCCACCTAGTGCAAGCACCCGACCCATCGTGCGGCCGGCGGCGCGCAGTCCACT
Source organism: Mycobacterium spongiae (assembly GCF_018278905.1). Taxonomy (NCBI): domain Bacteria; kingdom Bacillati; phylum Actinomycetota; class Actinomycetes; order Mycobacteriales; family Mycobacteriaceae; genus Mycobacterium; species Mycobacterium spongiae. Next base: position 2,808,487 of record NZ_CP046600.1, on the reverse strand, counting down.
CAACTGGACATCCAGTGTCATCGGGGTGAGCGGTCCCGGCAGCGCTTCGTCGAGCCTGCCGGCGGCGAACACGGGGAACCGCTCGTCGATCCGATCGTCGAACTCACCTTCCAGCCCGTCTGGCGCTGCGCAGCGCAGCGGGGCGCCGTCCGAGGGCTCCAAGCGTGGTTGTGGCTCGACTGGCAGCGCCAGCTGACCCAACCCACCAACGGCTCCGGCCGGCGCAAGTCTGCGGCCGAGCAGTCCACGGCCGGTGTCGACCATCGCCTCGGTTGCCCGCCAACCGCATTCGAAATCCCAATCTTCCTGTGCAGCAGCAATATCCACCTTGGGAACGAGGTCCACCCACGTAGGAACCCGGTGCCGTCGCAAACGTGGGTCAGCCGATCGCAGCAGTCGCCAGGCGGTGACCAAGTTGGTGGTATCCGGGGTAGCCAAGTCCACAGCACCGTTGCGGTCGGTGTCGACCGCTACTACCAAGAAGCGGACCAGATCATCGAGATGGAGTACTCGCATCGGCCGGGCCGAGACCTTGTGGTGCAGCAGTGTGGCGACGGTCCGGCACACCATCCAATCGAGTTGGCGGCCGACGGGTGGCGCTATCCGGACGACCAAGCTCGGCGCCCAACTGGTCGACACCAACGTCTCGGCCTGCTGATACAGGTCGGGTGGTCCTGCGGCCTGGGACACGAACAGTAATCGGGCACCCGCGCGGGTGGCCACATTGGCCACATGCGCGAGGCCCTTGATGCCGACGCTCCCCGGCGCGCCGGCTTCGATCGGGGCTAGATGGATCACGGTGTCGGCATCTGCGGCTAACTCATGGAGCACCGGGTCGCGCAACGACGCGCAAACAAAATCAACGCCGTCATCCAGATAGTCGTGCGGGTGCTTGGCGATGCCGCTGACGCTGTGCCCGGCAGCGATGAGTTGTCGCGCAACCAACCGCCCGATCGCACTCGTGGCGTCGGTAACCAGGACCTGCACCTGGGCTCACCTCCCCCAACGTCTCCCCCATGACAATAGGCATCTCGCCTGACTTGCGCGACAGTTGAGTCTTGATGGTGCTTGAACGTGACCCTGAATCGGGGACCCGGCCAGCGCAGCGGCCTGCCCGCCGGTTACTTCAGAGTTGCGCTGCCGTCGGCAGCGACGGCAACCTTCGCGCCGGCAAGGTCCTCTCCGTCTTCCCGCACCGTCGCTTCGACCGAAGCGGGGTCGAGGATCACCGCCAAGCTGCGCGACCCGTCGGGCGTGCGAACCGCCAGAAACGCCTTCTCCGGCTGTGCGTCCCTGGTGAACGGCGTTGTCCAGGCTTCCACAGTGCCAATTCCTTCCCACTGGACCAATCCGCGGGTGGTGGGCTCGCGGTCCACCGCAGACTGCAGGTTCTCCCAGCGGAATGCCGCGGGCGGTTCGGTGCCGTAGACCCCGAAGCTGTGTTTGGTCAGATAGCCACCGTTCGCGCTGATCAGTCCTCGCCGCCCCGGATTGGCTGCCAGCAGTTCGGCCATGGTGGCGATCGAATGAGTGACGTAGTTGCTCCACGGGCCCCCGGCGAAGGTGAGGCCGCCCGTGACGGTCAGCGGGCGCCCGGGGTCCTCGATACCCAGTCCGAGTTCGATCCCTGCGACCTGAACCGCGGAGGGAAAGCACGAATAGAGATCGACAAAATCGATGTCATCGAGCCCCACGTCGGCAAGCTGTTGCACGCGTGCCCCCGCGATGCGGATCGCTGGAGATCGATGCAGCTCCGCGCGCTCGACGACGGCTAGTGTGTCGTGGGCGTCGGTGCCGGCCTGCGGATAGACCCAGCGCTCGGTGGGGATTCGCAGAGCGGTGGCCCGCTCGACCGACGTGAGGACCAGCGCGGCGCCCTGGTCGACCATGTTGTTGGCGTTCATCAACTTCGTGTAGGGAAAGCTGATCATCCGGTTCTGTGCGCCCGGCGCCCAGATCTCTTCGGCGGATATCGGTGCGCGGATCCACGCGTGCGGATTGTCAACCGCGACCGCATTGAATCGGGCCCACAGCTCGCCGACTCGTCTGCGGTTGTCGGCAACCGACTCTCCGTTGGCGATCCGCAGCGCCTGCTCGAACATCGGGTAGACGTGGGTCGGCCGGTCCAGCTGGATTCTCGCCTGAGCCTCACCGAACATCGCGACGTCTTCGCCGGCGACCCTGGGCAGCGGAACGGATTCATCCTGGACCGTCCACGCCAGTCTGCTGCCCTTGGCCCGCAGCCCGGTCCTGGAGCGCCAGGTCTCGGCGCCGGCGACCAACACCACATCGGCCCGCCCCCGCTGGATATCCAGACACGCCTGGTTGACCAGCGACTGGGGCATGTTTCCACCGACGGTGCTGTAGCAGGTCTCGGCATCGGGAACACCAATGCGTTTACCGAGCAGCAGCCCCGGATTCCGATAGCGCGCCGACAGGATGTGGACCACGCGGATCGAGTCCACGACCTCAAGCACCCGGGGATCTGCAGCGTGCCGAGCCGCCGTAACCATCAGGTCGACCGGTTCGACCGACCGCTTGTCAGGATCAATCTCGTCGCGATGGTTGACCTGGCCATACCCGACCAGCACCGGTGTCCGGGGATCGACGGGCATGGGTCGAACCTAGCGCGCCGAGGATTTTCGACTAGCGGCGAGGCGGGCGGCACCGACCGAGCACGTTGATCCAGACCACGAAATGCGATTGGGTCGAACCCGCAAGACCCGGAACACACACTGAGGTCAGGAAGCGAGACGGATGCCACACCAGATCGACCGCAATCGTGCCCACGAGCTATCACCTCGAATCGACGAGGCGCTGGAGATTGTCTGCAATGAATTTGCGGGGCTCGACACGCATCAGCAGTATCGCAACGCCTTCTCGCGAGTGCTGAAGCCCGACCCGCTCGACCGCGTCATGATGATGGGCACCGATCAGCGTGATCTCTTCATACCACTGCTGCGGCAAACAATCGTCGAGCATGTTCCGGTCGGCGGCCATATCTTCGATATCGGCGCCGGGGACGGGCAGACCTTTGCGTTCGTGGCAGACGCCGTGCCGCAGGGCACCACCGTGTCGATAGCCGAGCCCAACCCTGGCTACCTGGCCGACTACGTGTCGTTTCTCGAAAGGCAGCCGCATCTGCACCTCGGCGTCGCCCTCCAAGGGGGCGTGGAGCACCTGGACCACGGGGCGACCGACAGCGCCACCGAACCTCCCGCGGAACAGACTGTGGATCTGGCACTGGGTCTGCACATGCTCTACTTCGCCGCAGACCCGCAGGTCAGCCTCGAAGGCATCCTGCGGTTGGTCGCCACCGGTGGAGTCTTCTTCAACGTCATCACCGACGAATTGACGGGTTTCGCCGGAGTAGTGCAGCGGGAATTCATCAAAGCCGGTGGCGACCCCAGAGACGGCGAACGACAGCTCGCGATCCTCGATGAGCGCCGACGCCTGTTGGCTCCGCAGGAGGAGGGCGGCGGCGGCCTCGCTCCGGCGCTTCGCGCCGCGGGCATCGATGTGGCAGTCAGCGCCGTGCGCCAGCCCAGTCGCCACTACGGTCACACACTCGCCGACCTGCTGGCGTTGGCCAAACTCAACCTCGCCGACGTCGCAAGCCCACTCAACTTCGAGATTGCCGCCAAGACACTGCGCGACCGATCCGAAGAGATCGGCCTTCGCATCGAGACGGACGGGCCACGCATCGGCATGTGGAGCGTGTCGGCTCCGCAGTGGGTCACTCGGGTGCGCCGCAACGGTGGGTGACGAACCACGAGCGAGAGGCGCCTACACGGGCGTGCGCCGATAGCGCACTTCTGCGACCGGCGTCGGGCCGATGACCCTCGCGCGGCGGGTCCCGTCGCACCTCCACGCGTCGCGTTCGTAGAACTGCCGAGCGCGGACATTCCCGTCCAGGACCCACAGCACGGCGCCACGGACACCGAGCTGACCCAGGCGCTGCCGTGCGGTCGCAATCAGCAAACGACCGACACCGGTATGCAGATACTCTGGATCGACGTAAATGGCCATCAGTTCACCGAAATTGGCTAAATCTTTGTCTCGGCACAGACCCGTAGTAGCAAGGCCACAGATCTGTGAACCGTCCACGGCGACGATCGTGGACGGCAGCCGAAGTCCCATGCGTCCAAACGTGTACCCGGCCGCCCAAAGTTCAGGGTCGAGGTTATCGAGGTAGTCCTGGGCGATGAGTCCGCGAAATGCCGCCTGCCAGGATCGAACGTGCACTCTGGCCACCGCGACAGCATCATCGGGGACCGCCGCCCGCACTTCTGGCATCGTTGCAGTATCGACCATCGTCGTGCGGCCTACACTGGTTCGGCAGTGGCCGCTTCCGACCCCGAAGGTGCAACTATGGCAGACAAAACCGCGGTCGGCGTCAAGGTTGCGGGCAAGGTCGTGGTGATCACCGGCGGGGCACGCGGTATCGGCCTGGCAACCGCCACCGCACTACACAGATTGGGTGCCAAGGTCGCTATTGGCGACATCGACGAGGCGAAGGCCAAAGAGTCGGGCGCCGACCTTGGCCTCGATGTCTACGGCAAACTTGATGTCACCGACCGGGACTCGTTTTCGGAATTCCTGGACAGGGTTGAGCGCCAGCTTGGTCCGATCGACGTGCTGATCAACAACGCCGGCATCATGCCGGTGGGACGGATTGTGGACGAGCCCGACGTCGTTACTCGGCGCATCCTGGACATCAACGTCTACGGCGTGATCACCGGCAGCAAACTGGCAGCACAGCGCATGGTCCCCCGCCGCCGAGGACACGTCATCAACGTCGCCTCGCTTGCCGGGGAGGTCTACGCCGCCGGTTTGGCCACCTACTGCGCCAGCAAACACGCGGTCGTTGCCTTCACCGATTCGGCCAGGCTCGAGCACCGCTCGACCGGGGTGATGTTCTCGATGGTGTCGCCGTCGTTTGTGAACACCGAACTCATCGCCGGCACCGCCGGGATCAAAGGCTTCAAGAATGCCGAGCCGGCCGACATCGCCGACGCGATCGTCGGTCTCATCGCTCATCCCAAGCCGCGGGTGCGGGTGACCAGAGCGGCCGGCGCGATGGTGGTGGCCCAAAGGTTTATCCCGCGCCGGGTTTCCGAAGGCCTAAACCGGCTCCTCGGCGGCGACCAGGTCTTCACCGATGACGTAGACGTCGAGAAACGCCGTCAATACGAAGCTCGAGCGCGCGGGGAGCAGTGAGCTCCGACCAAAAACCTGCATGAATGAGCGCCAGCCGCGGCGTTAGCATTCTCAGGTGGCGGATGTGCTGTCGGTCAACGTGGCCCGTGTCCGAGCGAACCCTGATCCGCGTGCGCGGTCGAAGTTGACCGGCATCGATAAAGTCGCGACAGCCGAGGCTGTCACAGTGCGCGCTCCCGGGCCGATGCTTGAGGGTCTTGGCAGCGGACTTGTCGGCGACACCATCGGTGATCAGCACGTTCACGGCGGTGACGACCAGGCCGTGTATGCGTACGCGCGAGAAGACCTCGACGCGTGGGAGACCCAACTTCAGCGCACGCTCCGCAACGGAGTTTTCGGCGAGAATCTGACCACCTCAGGCATCGATCTCACACAGGCGCGGATTGGTGAACGCTGGCGGATTGGCAGCGATGGCTTGCTGTTGGAAGTCTCGGCGCCCCGGATGCCCTGTCGGACGTTCGCGGCGTTCTTGGATATCAGACAGTGGATAAAGACCTTCACCGAAGCCCGCAAACCCGGCGCCTACCTGCGGGTCATTTCTTCCGGGTCGGTGCGCCGCGGAGACGCCATCACCGTCGAATACCGTCCCGATCATGACGTGACCGTCGGGCTGGTGTTTCGCGCCCGGATGTCTGAACCGGAGTTGCTTCCCCAATTGTTGGCGGCCGACGCGCTCGCGGCCGAAATCCAGGCCGAAGTGCGCCGCAGGCTTGGCTCGGACGCAGGCTAAGGCTGAGCCGACCGAATCGGTGTCCCCGGGGCCGCGATCGGCGAGTTGGACCGCGTCACGCAGGTAGACTCCCTCAGCATGCGTGACCATCCGATGACGGCCACCGCCGCGTTACACCTCGATCCGCTGGCGGCGCGGCTGTCGGCATTGCACCGGCTGCGGATCCATGTCGATGTCGCCGTCGTCGTCGTGGTGTTGGTAGCGACGAACCTCATTGCGCACTTCACCACGCCATGGGCCAGCATCGCCACCGTTCCGGTGGCCGCGGCCGGGCTGCTGATCCTGGTGCGCAGTCGCGGCCTCGGCTGGGCCGAACTGGGACTCGGCCGCGAACATTGGAAGTCCGGGCTGGTATACGCGCTGGGCGCGGTTGCCCTGGTCGTCGCGGTGATCTCGGTAGGCGTCCTGCTGCCGGTCACGCGGCCGATGTTCCTCAACCACCACTATGCGACGATCTCCGGGGCCGTGATCGCCTCGATGGTCATTATCCCGCTGCAAACCGTCATTCCCGAGGAACTGGCCTTTCGGGGTGTGCTGCAGGGGGCGCTGAATCGAGCGTGGGGATTCCGGGGTGTCGCGCTGGCCGGTTCGTTGCTGTTCGGCCTGTGGCATGTCGCGACGTCGCTAGGACTGACCAGCAACAACGTCGGTTTCACCCGGCTGTTCGGCGGCGGGATCATCGGTATGGTGGCCGGTGTCACGCTGGCGGTGTTGGCCACCGGGGCCGCTGGGTTCGTATTCAGCTGGCTGCGTCGGCGCAGCGGCAGCCTGATCGCACCGATTGCCCTGCATTGGTCACTGAATGGTTTGGGTGCCCTGGCTGCCGCCTTGGTCTGGCACTTGTCGACCTGACCCGGCTCACACCAACAGCACGGCGGCGCCAGCGATTCGGCCCGCGCTGAGGTCGCCCAGCGCGCGATCGGCCTGCGCCAGCGGGTACTCCGGCGTGGTGACTTTGATGTGGTGCTGGCCGGCGAAGTCAAGAAACGCACGCGCATCGGCGCGGGTGTTGGAGGTCACCGACCGGATCTGACGCTCCTGGAAGACGTGGCGTTGATAGTTCAGTGCTGGGATATCGGTGAGGTGGATCCCGGCAATCGCCAAGGTGCCGCCCCGATCAAGCGCCTCAAGCGCGGGCAAGACCAGATCGCCGACCGGGGCGAACAGAATCGCGGCATCGAGCGGCACCGGCGGCGGATCGGCAGCACCCTGAGCCGACGCGGCGCCCAATTCCAGCGCCAGCTCACGTGCTTCGGATCCGCGGGTCATCACGTGCACCTCCGCGCCTTGTGCCAACGCGACCTGGGCGGTGATGTGTGCGCTGCCGCCAAAGCCGTACAGACCCAACCGACCGCCTGGGGGTAGTTCGGCACGTAGCAGCGACCGGTATCCGATGATGCCCGCGCACAGCAGAGGTGCCAGTTCGCTGGCACTGTAGCCGGTCGGCAAGTGATGGGCGAAAGCCGCAGGAACCGTGGCGAATTCGGCGTATCCACCGTCATGGTCCCACCCGGTGTAGCGCGACTCCGGACACAGGTTTTCGGCCCCGCGCCGGCAGTACGTGCACATCCCGCAGGTGTGGCGCAGCCACGCGATGCCGACCCGGTCTCCCACATCGAACTCGCGACCGGCAGCCGAGCCCGCCTGCACGACCTCCCCCACCACCTCGTGGCCGGGAATGACCCGATCGCGGTGCACAGGAAGGTCGCCTTCGGTCACATGCAGGTCGGTGCGACACACGCCGCAGGCATGCACACCCACCAAGAGCTCGGACGGCCCAGGGCGGGGCACCTCGGTGGTCACGCGCTCGAGCGGGCCATCCTCGACCGGTCCGGGCCGTCGCACCTGCCACGCACTCATGGTCGTGGTGGTCGTCCCGGAGACCATCACTCCATCATGCCTGTTGTCGGCCGCCCAAGCTCCAACGGCCGCGACAGCTGACCCGCTAGGTTTTCCGGACCATGCTGACGAGCCACAGCAGCACGACGGCCCCGCCCAGCGCGACGAAGAAGGTGAACCAGTAGCCGCCATCGTTGACGTCGACTCCCAGGGCGTTGAGCGCCACGCCAGCGCCGAATGCGCCGGCGACGCCGATCACGATGTTCATCATGATGCCTGAACCGCTACCTTTGACGATCTTGCTAGCGAAGTAGCCGGCAATGCCGCCGATGATGATGTAGCCAAGCCAACCTATGCCCGTCTTGCCGTCGAGGTTGAGGGCAAGATAGTCGGCTGCTGCGATGACGTCCATGCGGATCTCCTTGCATTCCCTGGCCGTGCCCTGCGCAACTACTGGGCCGTCATATGGGTATACCGCGTCTAAGTAACGATTTGACCCTCGGTTGGCGGTATTTGGCTGACCGAGCCAAGTACCGCACCTGTCGCGTTGTCAGGCCGGGACGATCGGCTGTGGTACCGGCAGTGGCGGCGGAGTGACTTCACCAGCGGGGGCAGGGGCCGGAGGTGGTGCGGGCGCCGGGGGCGGGGCTGGTGCTGGGAAGGGGAAAGGAGCGGGTGGCGGCATCCCCGGCGCCAGCTCCGCCGGGGGTGCTGGTGGCGGAGTCCAGGGTCGGATCGACTCGGCCAGCACCTTGGCTGCAATCTTGTCCACCGGGTTGTTCGCCGTACCGAGCCACACCACAAACCAGCGTTGGGGAGGGCCGGCGTCGGGCGCATTTGCCGCGGGTGACCCAACGACACCCGTCCAGATCTGGCCGCTGGGTTTGCTCGGATCGCTGAACTTGACTTCGTAGTACGAGGCGCTTCCGGAAATCCCATTGGCGTCCAGAGGAGTGGTTTCCTGGTTGATCCGGGTGCCCGGATAGGGCATGAAGAACTCGCCCATATCGGAGCCCAGGCGGATCGCTGCCTTGGGGTTGGTGGCTTCGGCGCTGGCGTAGAGCTTTTGGTCGAGCCGGCCGAGGACGATGCGGGTGTCGTTGGCGACCGGTGGCGGCTGTCCGGGGAAGGGCGGCGGGCCGATCGTCCTGCTGAGCAAAGCTGAACCGTAGTCGAGGTGGGATGCGTCAGACTCGACCCATCCGGGGGGCAGCACAAAGCTGAATCCACCGACAGCGTTGTCGACCCGGCCGGGCTCGGGAAGGTTCGGGTCGACGCCCGGCGGAGGTGGCGCGTTCGGGTCGACCGGTGGTGGTGGCGCGTTCGGGTCGACCGGTGGTGGTGGCGCGTTCGGGTCGATCGGTGGTGGTGGTGGTGCGTTCGGGTCAGCCGGCGGAGGAGGTGCGTTCGGGTCAGCCGGTGGTGGTGGTGCGTTCGGGTCAGCCGGCGGTGGCGGTGCGTTCGGATCGACCGGTGGTGGCGCCGCCGCCGTCGTAGGCGCAGGGGCGGGCTCCGGGTCAGCGCTCGAGGTTGCCGGTGCCGCAATGGTGACGACAATGGCGCTGGTCACCGCGGCGACCGCCAGCGCCGCCCACAGGCCTTGGCGGCGTGTTGAGTTCGGGTCCACCTGATGCATGGCGACGAACCTACCGTGTTACGGCCGTGACGCAAGGATGGCGTGCTGATGATGCGCTACGGTTTCGCGCTTGTCGCCGGACCAACTGCGGCGCCCGGGTGTCGTGCCGGATGTAGCGCCACTTCGTGGGCCTTGACGCCGAACCACACCCGCGCGCCTGGGGTCAGCCGGAGCTCCGCGGCCGCATCGGCGGTGATGCTTGCCGCCAAACCTGGCGCCCCTTCTTGTTGATCGTGGCCGCGCACCAGGACGGCGGGTCCACGGGTCTCCAGTCCCGACACCGACAGCGCGACCATGTTGCGGGGGCTCCCATGTGGCGGTTCGCCATACACGGCCACCGCTGTCGGTGGGAACACTGCGACGGCATCCTGCCCAGCGCCCAGTGTCTGGGCGGGGCTACCGTACCATCGCCCGCCGGACCGGGTGCGCAATGAGCCGTCTGGGCCGATGGTTCCCTTGACCAGGTTGACGCCCGCGACGCGGGCACCGAATTGACTGCGCGGAGCGGTGAGCACCTCGGAAACCGAGCCGACCTCGGAAATCCGTCCGGACTCGAGCACCACGACCCGGTCGGCGAGGGTGACCACGTCCAACAGATCGTGAGTGATCAGGATGACCGAGCAGCCGCTATGGGTCACGACCGTCTGCAGCACCGAGCGGACTGCCGCGGCCGCGGCGACGTCGAGTCCAGTGAGCGGCTCATCAAGCAACAGCACGTCCGGTTGCGCCGCCAAAGCTCGGGCGATGGCGACCCGCTGGGCCTGGCCACCTGACAACTGACGCGGCTTGCGATCGGCACACTGCTCGGCGTCGACCTCGCGTAGCCAGCGCAGCGCCGTTTCACGGTGGCGGGAGCGCTGCAGGATGCGCGACATCGTGTGCCGGCAATGAGGTCCGAAGGCCACGTTGGCGGCCACGCTCAAGTGTGGAAAAAGCAACGGCTCCTGGAGGAGCAGCCCGACTCGCCGGTCGTGGGCGGCCACCCTGACACCGGTTTCGGTGTCGGTCAGCACCCGATCCCCCAGCCGCACCAGACCCGTGTCGGGGCGGACCAACCCCGCGATGACATGAAGAACGGTGGACTTGCCCGCGCCGTTGGGCCCGAGGATCGCAAGTACCTCGCCTGCGGGCACGACGAACTCAACATCCAGGCGGCGTGCTGCGACGACCGCGCGCAGCTGCAGCTCGCTCATGGCTGGCTACCTCGCCTCGGTGCTGCTCAGCCTGCGAGCTCCGAGGCCCAGCACCACCACCGCAGCCACCGCGACAAGCAGGACCGATAGCGCCACCGCCGCCTGCGGGTCAGTGACCCGCTGCAAGTAAATCTCTAAGGGAAGTGTGCGCGTGACCCCTTGCCGGGAACCGGCAAAGGTCAATGTCGCCCCGAATTCCCCGAGTGAGCGGGCGAATGCCAGCACGGTCCCGGACACCATGCCTGGAATCAGTAGCGGCAGGGTGACGCGCCACCAGACGGTGCTGGGCCGCGCCCCCAGCGTCGCCGCGACCATCTCGAAATCGGCTCCCGCGGTGCGGGCAGCTCCCTCCAGGGAGATCACCAGAAACGGCAACGAGACGAAGGTTTGTGCCAGCACTACGGCGGTCGTGGTGAACGCGATGCGGATATTCCAGGCCTCCACATAGCGCCCGATCAACCCGAACCGACCGAACGCGTAGAGCAGCGCAATGCCACCGACCACCGGCGGCAGCACCAGCGGCAGCAGGATGAGCCCTCGGAGCAATCGCACCAGCCGCGCGCGGCTGCGAGCCAGGACCAACGCCATCGGGACTCCGAACAGCACACACAGCAGTGTGCTCAGACCGGCGGTCCGCAGGCTCAGCAGCAGCGCAGTTTGGGAAGACGGGCTGGTGATCAGCAACCAAAAACGCGGCCAATCCACCTTGATCGCGATCGCGGCCAGCGGCAGTGCCACGAAGACTATCCCGGCGGCCGCGGGCAGGTACACCCAGCGCGGCAGATCCGTAGGCCGGTCCACGGGCGGCTGTCAGGGCCTGGCGAAGCCCGACTGATCCAGGATCTGCTGACCTGATTCAGCCGTAACGGCGGCCACGAATTTCTGCGCCAATGTCGGTTCCGACGCCTCCTTCAGGACTGCGATGGGATACACATTGACCACGCCCTCGCTGGCGGGGAACGTGACTGTTGCCACGGTGTTCCCGGCGCTGAGCGCATCGGTGATGTAGACGATTCCGGCATCGGCTTGTCCGGTGGTGACCTTGTTGAGGACATCGGTCACGCTCAGCTCCTCACTGACCGGGTCGAGATGAATGCCCGTGGTGTCTTCGAGCCGCCGTGTCGCTGATCCGCAGGGCACCGGCTGCTGACACACCACGACGTCGACCCCGGGCCGAGTCAGATCCGGGAAAGATCGAATCTTCTTCGGGTTTCCCGCGCCGGTGACGATGACCAGCGTGTTGGCAGCGAAGTTCGTAGGATTTCCCGCGAGCAACCCAGCGCGGGCGACCGCATCCATTTGCGCGACGTCCGCGGACGCGAAAATGTCAGCGCTCGCCCCTTGGGTCAGTCGGGTCGCCAATTCGGACGAACCCGCGAAATCGAAGTCGACATCGACTCCGGGGTTATTCCGGTGGAACTGCTCACTGATTTCGGTGAACGGCCGCTGCAGCGAGGCCGCCGCGAAAACGACGATCGGCCGGGCTCCGCGCACCGTACCCGACGGTGATAGCGGATTCGACGCGCAGGCCACCAGTCCCGCGACCGCGAGCGTCGAGACAAGAACGGCCAGCACCCCGACGCGACGCATTCGTCAAACGTACCGGTCGCCGATCACGTCGTTGCCCCGCTCCATCGAGGCCTATCCGCCGCATCGGTGACGACCTGGCGCAGAGCCACAGCGAAAATGTTATGCAAATCATCGTTGTGTCGTGCCGGCCCAGAGTTTCGCCAGATAGCTACTGTCCAGTAACATCTACGGCGACTAATGCCATAACACGCGGAGATCCCAGGCAACGGTCCTATGGTGTGCGACCATCGTAGCGGTGTTTGACGCGCCGAGCGGAAGCATAAGCACTGGTGAACTGCCAGGGTCTGGGTTCAACGTTGAACACGAGGAGGTCATGGCAGTGGAGGTGCTGGTCACCGGCGGGGACACCGAGCTGGGGCGCACAGTAGCCGAAGGCTTTCGCGACGACGGGCACAGCGTGACCCTGGTGGGCGCGCGCCGCGGCGACCTCGAAGTCGTCGCCAAGGAACTCGACGTAGATGCCATTGTGTGCGACACCACCGACCCCACCAGCCTCAAGGAAGCTCGCGGGCTGTTTCCCCATCACTTGGACACCATTGTCAATGTGCCGGCACCGACGTGGGACGCCGGGGACCCACGCACCTACTCGGTGTCGGACACGTCCAACGCATGGCGCAACACGCTCGATGCCACGGTGCTCTCGGCTGTGTTGATCGTGCAATCGGTGGGTGACCATCTGCGCTCCGGTGGTTCCATCATCGGCGTGGTGGCCGAAAACCCGCCCGCCGGTAGCGCTGACGCGGCGATCAAGGCCGCCCTCTCGAATTGGATCGCGGGACAGGCGGACGTTTTCGGAACGCGTGGAATCACCATCAATGCCGTCGCCTGCGGGCGCAGCGTGCAGGCCGGTTACGAAGGGCTCTCCCGCACACCGGCACCCGTCGCGGCGGAGATCGCGCGGCTGGCGTTGTTCCTCACCACCGCCGCGGCCCGGCACATCACCGGCCAGACGCTGCACGTCAGTCACGGCGCCTTAGCTCACTTCGGCTGAGCCCCTTTCGCTTTCCCCGCAGCCGGCTACGGTAGAGGCCGTGGCTATTCGGTTTGGTCTGCAGATTCCCAATTTCTCCTACGGAACTGGCGTGGCGGAACTTTTCCCGTCGGTCATCGCTCAGGCACGCGAGGCCGAGGCAGCTGGTTACGACTCGGTCTTCGTGATGGACCACTTCTATCAACTGCCCGCGCTAGGAACGCCCGACCAGCCGATGCTGGAGGCCTACACGGCCCTGGGTGCGTTGGCGACCGCCACCGAACGTGTGCAATTGGGCACGTTGGTCACCGGCAACACCTATCGCAACCCGACCTTGCTGGCAAAAATCATCACCACGCTGGATGTCGTCAGCGCCGGCAGGGCGATCCTCGGCATCGGTGCCGGATGGTTCGAGCTCGAACACCGCCAGCTCGGCTTCGAGTTCGGCACTTTCACCGAACGGTTCAAGCGGCTCGAGGAAGCCCTCCAAATCCTCGAACCCATGATCAAAGGTGAACGGCCAACCTTCTCCGGCAGCTGGTACACGACCGAATCCGCGATGGCCGAGCCCCGCTACCGCGACCGCGTCCCGATCATGATCGGCGGCGGCGGCGAAAAGAAGACCTTCGCGATCGCCGCTCGCTGCGCCGACCACCTCAACGTGATCGCCGGGCTCGACGAACTACCGCGCAAAATGGACGCGGTCGCCGCTCGGTGCGAAGAAGCCGGCCGAGACCCCTCGACACTGGAGACCAGTCTCATGCTGACCGTGATCGTCAACGAGGACCTCGCCCTGGATCAACTTCCGCCGGACGTGAGCACGCGCGCCGTGGTCGGCAGCCCGGCGCAGATCGCCGAGCAAGTCCAGGCCAAAGTGCTCGACGCCGGCATTGACGGGTTGATCATCAACCTGGCCGCCCACGGCTACACCCCCGGAATCATCACGACCGCGGCCGAGGCGCTACGGCCGCTACTCGCTCTGTAGCCGAGTGCGCCCGCGGAGCTGCGTGGATCCGACGGTGTGGCTGATGACACAGGCTCGCGGCTGGGATTACCGACGTCGGGTTGACTACTCTGAAAATGGGTCGCAGCTAACTACGCTCGCCCGTCACACGGACTCTGTCAGGAACAACTACACATGAACACCCAGCAAGAACCCACAGCTGAGCCGCGGCGCCGGCACCGGGTCGTGATTATCGGTTCGGGGTTCGGCGGGCTCAACGCGGCAAAGAAGCTCAAGCGGGCCGACGTCGACATCAAGCTGATCGCGCGCACCACCCATCACCTTTTTCAGCCGCTGTTGTACCAGGTGGCGACCGGCATCGTCTCGGAAGGCGACATCGCCCCGACCACCCGGGTCGTCTTGCGCAGACAGCGCAATGTTCAGGTGCTGCTCGGCGACGTGACGCATATCGATCTGGCAGGTGGATTCGTCGTGTCGGACTTGCTCGGCCACACCTACGAAACTCCCTACGACAGCCTGATCGTTGCCGCCGGCGCCGGCCAGTCGTACTTCGGCAATGACCATTTCGCAGAGTTTGCGCCGGGCATGAAATCGATCGATGACGCATTGGAACTGCGTGGGCGGATTCTGAGCGCCTTCGAACAGGCGGAGCGATCCGGCGATCCCGAACGACGGGCGAAGCTGCTGACCTTCACGGTGATTGGCGCCGGCCCCACCGGCGTGGAGATGGCCGGACAGATCGCCGAACTGGCCGACTACACGTTAAAGGGCGCCTTTCGCAAAATCGATTCCACGAGAGCGCGAGTAATCCTGCTCGACGCCGCACCCACGGTGCTGCCGCCCATGGGTCAAGAGCTGGGCCGGCGGGCCGCGACGCGGCTGGAGAAGATGGGCGTCCAGATCGAGCTTGGCGCGATGGTTACCGATGTCGATCGCAACGGCGTCACGGTCAAGGAGTCCGACGGCACGATCCGGCGCATCGAATCAGCGTGCAAGGTCTGGTCCGCAGGGGTCTCGGCCAGCTCACTGGGAGCAGTCCTTGCTGAGCAGTCGTCGGTCGAGCTCGACCGGGCTGGCAGGGTCAAGGTATTGCCTGACCTGTCGGTCCCGGGCCACCCAAACGTCTTCGTGATTGGTGACATGGCTGCCGTCGAGGGCGTGCCGGGCGTGGCGCAGGGCGCTATCCAAGGCGCCAAGTACGTCGCGAACACGATCAAGACCGAACTCGCCGGCGCCGATCCGACGGCACGCGAGCCATTCCAGTACTTCGACAAAGGCTCGATGGCGACGGTGTCGCGGTTCTCCGCGGTAGCCAAGATCGGTCCGCTGGAGTTCAGCGGCTTCATTGCTTGGCTGGCCTGGCTGGTGTTGCACCTGGTTTATCTGGTTGGGTTCAAAACCAAGCTCAGCACCTTGTTGTCGTGGACAGTGACCTTCCTCAGCACCCGACGTGGGCAGCTGACCATCACCGAGCAGCAGGCCTTCGCCCGGACCCGCCTCGAGCAGCTCGAGGTACTGGCGGCCGAGGCGCACCGTCCGGCCGGCAAGAGAGCGAGTTAGCCGGTCAGCCGCTCGCCCTGCCACGTGCGCAGCGCTCCCCCACCGGCCAACGCCAGCACCGTCGGCCGTTGGCTGCTGTCGATCGCGAAGCTGCTGTCGATCGCGAAAGCGGTTGTTGGATAGCGTAATTCGCTGACAGTTGCCCGCGGCGCTCCGAGGTCGTCGTCCGCCAGGGATCCGGCACCCAGCTCGACGCGATGGCGCAGCAAGGGGCGTTCCCGCTGGTCGACGTGCAGCGTTCCGGACCAGAATCCCGCACGTTCGCCGGATCGACCGATTTGCACCCGCTCGCAGAAACGGACCCTGCCCTCGGCGTGCACGTTCATGGCCACGGTCGACAGGTGCCGGGCGGCGCCGGCGACGACGGTGGGCTGCAGATCTACGTCCAGCGCCCCGGCCACGTCAACCTGCCAACTCGTATCCGACGTCGGGGTGCGAGCGCCTGGCAGGGCCAGGGTGGCGGCCGCGCTGCGCAGCCGCAGGCGAGCCCCGCGTTCAACGACCACCCGGATCTCGATAGTGTCGCCGCCGAGCGGGGTGGCGGCCGCAGACACGAGATGGACGGTATCGGGTGCGGTGCACCGTGCCTGGATGCCGCCGCGGCAGTCGATGCGCGGCAGCCGGCTGGGTGCGGCCACTAGCAGTACCTCAGACAGCATCTGCTTCGGCCAGTTGGCTACGAACCCATCCCAGCACCTCAGTGGCGGCGGGGTCCTCGGTCAGCGATTGCAACACCGTCGGACGCCCGTCGCGCACCAAGGCCGCGTCACGTGCCATTACCTGAAGATCGGCCCCCACCAGCGGCGCCAGATCCGTCTTGTTGACAACCAACAAGTCCGAGTAGGTCACGCCGGGCCCACCCTTGCGCGGCACCTTGTCGCCGCCGGCGACGTCGATGACGAAGACTTGTGCGTCCACCAAGCCCAGCGAAAAAGTGGCGGTCAGGTTGTCCCCACCGGATTCGACCAATATCAGCTTCAGCCCGTCGTGCGCCGCGATCAGGTCATCTATCGCATCCAAGTTCGCAGTGATGTCGTCGCGGATCGCGGTGTGCGGGCACCCGCCCGTCTGCACGGCCGCGATGCGGTCATCAGGTAGAACCGCATGCTTGCGCAAGAAGTCGGCGTCTTCGGTGGTGTAGATATCGTTGGTCAGCACCGCCACAGACAGGTCGTCGCGCAATTGCCGGCACAGCGCTGCGACCAGCGCGGTTTTGCCGGAGCCGACCGGACCACCGACGCCGATGCGCAACGGCTCGCCTGGTGCGCGGACCCGTCGCGGGCGATCGGTATGCGAGTGCGGGTGATCGTGGGAATGTGTTGTCACGGAATACCTCTCAGGAGGCGAATAGGGGACGTTCGCGCTCGGCGTGCCATTGTGCCAGCGTGTCGAGCAACGGGTCGGACAAGTCTGCCAGTCCGGCGGCCGCTTCGGCCGCGATGTCTTCGCAGAGCCCGGCTAGCCGGAAAGTCAGTACAGCGATGTCAGCGGGATCCAGCGCCAACAGCCGCTGTGCGGCGGTAGCCGAGGCGGTCATCGTGGTGTAGACGAGGTGCAACGCGCTGTGCTCGGGGTCGATTCCGCTGATCGCCCCGATGCGTCCAGCGGCCACCGCCAGATGCGGCCGCGCCCCTAGTTGGTCCCAGCCGGCGCCTGGCCAGACCAGCCGTGCCAGCCGGGTCAGCCCCCGGCCCTGACGACGCGAGGCGTGTCTCGCTGCCGGAGCCGGTGTTCGCGCGTCGGTTTCCTGGTCGGCGTCCTCGACGGTCAGCTCACCCCGGTGCACTGCAACCCCGATCGAGGCCGTGACCAGACCGTGGGTGCGGATTCGCCGCCGCAGGAATGCCTCGACCGTGGCGAGGTTCGTGACCAAGCCGGTGCTGACGGCTTCCTCCATACCACCGGAGTGCACGTAGGAACCGGTGGGCAGCCGCGAGTCGGCCAGCGTGAGAAGCACCGCGAGGGACGACATCAGAACAGGAAATATCGCTGCGCCATGGGCAGTTCGGCGGCAGGCCGGTCTGGCCACACCTGTCCCTCGACGCGCACGGTGAAGGTGTCGGGCTCGACCTCGATCCGCGGAACCGCATCGTTGAGTGGCAGATCGGCCTTGCCGATGGAGCGCACGTCGGTGACCGCAAGCAGCCGCCGGTTGACCGCGATCCGGTCTGCCAGGCCGGCATCGATGGCCTGGGGCGCCACGAAGTGCACGGACGTAGCAGCGGTCGCGGTGGGAGCTGCGCCGAACATCGGTCTCGGCAGCACCGGCTGAGGCGTCGGTATCGACGCGTTGGCGTCACCCATCGCCCCCCAAGCGATCACCCCGCCCTTGAGAACGGCGTGCGGGCGGACGCCGAAAAACGCGGGCTCCCACAGCACCAGGTCAGCAAGCTTGCCTACTTCCACCGACCCGACCTCACCGTCCAGGCCATGTGCCACCGCCGGGCAGATGGTGTATTTCGCGATGTAGCGGCGCACCCTGTTGTTGTCGGCCGCGCCGTCGCCCGCCAGCGACCCGCGGAGCGCTTTCATCACGTGCGCGGTCTGCCAGGTGCGCAGCACTACCTCGCCGACGCGGCCCATGGCCTGCGAGTCGCTGCCGATCATCGAGATCGCGCCCATGTCGTGCAGGAGGTCCTCGGCCGCCATGGTCGACGGGCGGATCCGGCTTTCGGCGAACGCCAAGTCCTCCGGTATCCGCGGGTTGAGGTGGTGACAGACCATCAACATGTCCAGGTGCTCGTCGAGGGTGTTCACCGTATGCGGGAGGGTCGGGTTGGTCGAGCTGGGTAGCACATTCGGGTGGGACGCAACGGTGATGATGTCGGGTGCATGGCCGCCGCCGGCGCCCTCGGTGTGGTAGGCGTGAATCGAGCGCCCACCGATGGCGCCAATCGTGTCCTCGACGAACCCCATCTCGTTGAGGGTGTCGGAATGCAGGGCCACCTGCACTCCGGCGGCCTCGGCGACCGTCAAACACGCGTCGATGGCCGCGGGCGTGCAGCCCCAGTCCTCATGCAGCTTGAAACCCGCTGCACCGCCGCGTAATTGCTCCCACAACGCGTCGGCGCTCACAGTGTTTCCCTTGCCCAGGAGCGCGAAATTCACCGGCCAGGAATCCAGCGACTCCAACATTCGGGCCAGGTGCCATTCGCCTGGAGTGACGGTGGTGGCCTTGGTGCCCTCCGCGGGACCGGTGCCACCGCCGACCATTGTCGTGGTCCCCGCGCCCAGGGCTTCGGCAATGACCTGCGGACAGATCAGGTGCACGTGACAATCGATAGCGCCCGCGGTGACGATTCGCCCGTTACCGCCGATGATCTCGGTGGACGGGCCGACCACCAGGCCTGGATCCACCCCCGCCATGATGTCGGGGTTACCGGCCTTGCCGATCGCCACGATACGGCCATCGCGAATCCCGATATCTGCCTTGATGATTCCCCAATAGTCGATGATCACCGCCCCGGTGATCACCGTGTCGGGCGCGCCCTGCGCCCGGGTGGCCCGCCCTTGGCCCATCGACTCGCGCAGCACCTTGCCACCGCCGAATACCGCCTCGTCGCCGGCCAGGCCCGGTCCCCCGCTGCGGTCCTCGGTGATCTCCACCAGCAGGTCGGTGTCGGCCAGTCTGACCCGGTCGCCAGTCGTGGGGCCGAACAGCTGCGCGTAGCCGGCCCTGGATAGTCTCGTCATCAGACGTCCAGCTGCCCAGGCGGATTGAGGGTCAGGCCGGGTACCTCGCGCCGTCCCCGCAACGGGACCAAGGCGACGGTCCGAGGCACTCCCGGTTCGAAGCGAACAGCGGTGGCCGCCGGGATATCCAGGCGGTAACCCCGGGCCACGTCGCGATCGAACGACAGCGCCGCGTTGGCCTGGACAAGGTGGACATGACTGCCGACCTGCACGGGACGATCGCCGGTGTTGACGATCTGCATCTCCAGCCGCTCCGCACCCTCGTTGATCTCGATATCGCCGCTGCCGTAGCGGATTTCGCCGGGAATCATGGAATCGGGTGATGGACGGTGACCAACTTGGTGCCGTCCGGGAACGTCGCCTCCACCTGCACATCGTCGAGCATCTCGGGCACTCCTTCCATCACGTCGTCGCGGCAGAGCACCTCGCACCCGCTGGCCATGAGCTCCGCTACGGTGCGGCCGTCGCGTGCGCCCTCAAGGATGTGGTCGGTGATGAGGGCCACGGCCTCCGGGTGATTGAGCCGTAAGCCGCGGGCGCGGCGACGGCGTGCCAAATCGGCGGCGTAGGACAGCAGCAATCGCTCCTGTTCGTGCGGCGTCAAGCGCATGGTGTGCGATCCTGCCACGCCAGGGCGATTCCGGCTCGGTGCAAAAGCGGCGAACGGGGGCGAATGCGCTTAGCCGCTGCTGTTTTGGCTTTCCAGGTTCTGCAGCCGCACCTGACCCCGCGCGACCACTCGGTCTCCCTCATCGGTGATCGTGACCAACCACAGCTGCTGGCGTCGACCACGGTGCAGCGGTTCGGCAGTGCCGTACACCATCCCCGAGCTGATGGAACGCAGGAAATCGGTGTTGTTGTTGACGCCCACAACATGGCCGCCGTTGCCGCGCGCACACAGCCAGGTAAACGCTGCCACGCTCGCCAAACTCTCGATCATCGAGCAATAGACACCTCCATGCACGAGGCCCATAGGCTGTAGCAGGTTGGGCGTGACCTCAAGTTGTGCTCGGGCCTTGTCCGGGGTCAACTCGGTGAATTGCAGACCCAACTCGCTGTCGAACGGCGCGGTAGAAAGCGGCGGCATGGCGGCGCCCGGCGGCGGTTGCACGTCCTTGTGTCTACACCATCGGCGAATCCCACCGCTCGGTGTGGGCAGAATCACCTGGCGTCGCCCGGTCCGGAAACGGGCGAACCCCGTGCACGTGGCACGGGGTTCGCCGATCGAGTAGACCGGGGGTCTCTGCAGCCCTCAGGACACTTCCGCGGCCGTTGCAGCTCGATCGGGCCTATAGTAGGCAAGGCTGCCCTAACATCGCAAGGTCTTGGCGCGTGTCGTGGGGTACGACGGTCGGTAGTAAGCCGGAGTAAACTGGTTTCAACCCGCAGGAGATGAACGAACTATGGCCAAGCTGACGCGGCTGGGGGATCTCGAACGCGCCGTCATGGACCACTTGTGGTCCGTCCCAGAACCCCAGACGGTACGCCAGGTCCATGACGCATTGTCGGTACGACGCGACCTTGCCTACACGACAGTGATGACCGTCTTGCAGCGGTTGGCGAAGAAGAACCTCGTCTCCCAGATTCGCGATGACCGTGCCCACCGCTATGCGCCCGTGCATGGCCGCGACGAGCTGGTAGCCGGGCTGATGGTCGACGCGCTCGCTCAGGCCGAGGATTCCGGGGGCAGACAGGCAGCGCTGGTCCATTTCGTGGAGCGCGTCGGTGCTGACGAGGCGGATGCATTGCGGCGCGCGCTGGCCGAGATGGAAGCGAGCCATCGGAATCCGCCGTCGGCTGGCGCTGGTGCGGACGACTAGGGAAGACTAGCCACGTGTCCGCGCTGGCCTTCACCCTCCTCGCGGTGGTCTTGGCTGGCCCGGCCCCGGCCCTGTTGGCTCGAGCGCGGTGGCCGCTACGCGCCCCGCGTGCCGCGCTGGTGCTCTGGCAGGCCATCGCCCTGGCTGCGGTGCTGTCAGCATTCAGCGCCGGCATCGCCATCGCCAGCCGACTCCTCATGCCCGGCCCCGACGGCCGTCCCACCGCAAGCATCCTTGGCGCCGTTGGACGCCTAGGTTGGCCGCTATGGGCGGCATACGTCGCCGTCTTCGCGCTGACGGTTCTCGTGGGTGCCCGACTGGCGGTCGCGGTGGTGAGGGGGGCGATCGCCACTCGGCGGCGGCGGGCTCACCACCGGATGGTGGTGGATCTGGTGGGGGTTGGACACGACGGTGCCCTGGCCCAACCGTGCGCCAGCACGCGGGCTCTGCGCGTGCTGGATGTGGCCGAGCCGCTTGCCTACTGCCTGCCCGGGGTGCGGAGCCGGGTCGTGGTCAGCGAAGGCACGCTCACGGCGCTGACCGAGACAGAGCTGGCGGCCATCTTGACCCACGAGCGGGCGCATCTTCGGGCTCGCCACGATCTGGTGCTCGAGGCGTTCACCGCCGTGCACGCCGCCTTTCCGCGGCTGGTGCGCCGTGTCAACGTCCTGCGTGCCGTTCACTTGCTGGTCGAGCTGCTCGCCGATGACGCCGCGGTGCGTGCGGCGGGGCGCACTCCGCTGGCCCGGGCGCTGGTTGCCTGCGCATCCGGACCTGCGCCCTCGGGGGCACTCGCGGCGGGCGGTCCCAGCACGGTGGTGCGGGTACGACGGCTCTCCGGCGGTGGCAACAGCCTGTTGCTGTCGACGGCCGCCTACTTGGCCGCCGCCGCGGTATTCGTGGTCCCGACTGTGGCGCTGGCCGTGCCGTGGCTCACGGAGCTGCAGCGGTTGGTCGCCGCCTAGCCCGGTGCGGAGACAAGCACCCGGGGGTCAGATACCTTTCGAAAAGACGTGGTTCTAGCAGTTCCCCAGGCCACAGCAGTTCCCCAACCTACGAGGCCCAACCGAGAGGCAGAACATGAGTTCGTCGGAATCGCAGTCGGCCACCGCGCAGATCGGAGTTACCGGCCTGGCCGTGATGGGTTCGAACATCGCCCGGAACTTCGCCCGGCACGGCTACACCGTTGCGCTGCACAATCGGTCCATCGCCAAGACCGATGCGCTGCTGGCGGAGCACGGTTCCGAGGGAAAATTCGTCCGCAGCGAAACGATCGCCGAGTTTCTCGCCTCGCTGCAGACCCCGCGGCGAGTGCTGATCATGGTGAAAGCCGGCGAGCCGACCGATGCCGTCATCAACGAACTCGCCGACGCGATGGAACCCGGTGACATCATCATCGATGGCGGCAATGCCTTGTACACCGACACGATGCGCCGCGAGAAAGCGATGCGCGAGCGCGCATTACATTTTGTCGGCGCCGGGATTTCCGGCGGCGAGGAGGGCGCCCTCCTCGGCCCCTCGATCATGCCGGGCGGCCCGGCGGCATCCTACGAATCGCTGGGCCCGCTGCTCGAGGAGATCTCTGCGCATGTCGACGGCGTTCCATGCTGCACACATATTGGCCCGGACGGCTCCGGCCATTTCGTCAAGATGGTCCACAACGGGATCGAGTACTCGGACATGCAGCTCATCGGCGAGGCCTACCAGCTGCTGCGTGACGGGCTAGGTATGACCTCACCCCAGATCGCGGCGGTGTTCACCGAGTGGAACAAGGGCGACCTGGACAGCTATCTCGTGGAGATCACCGCCGAAGTCTTGCGCCAGACCGACGCCAAGACCGGGAAACCGCTGGTGGACATCATCCTCGATGAGGCCGAACAAAAGGGCACCGGTCGCTGGACAGTCAAGTCGGCGCTCGATCTCGGTGTGCCGGTCACGGGGATCGCCGAGGCCGTCTTCGCCCGCGCACTGTCAGGTTCCGTCGCGCAGCGCAAGGCCGCCCAAGGGCTGGCCGGTGGCAAGCTCGGCGACAAGCCCGCCGACCGCGATACGTTCACCGAAGACGTCCGACAGGCGCTGTACGCCTCGAAGATTGTGGCCTACGCGCAGGGTTTCAATCAGATCCAGGCCGGCAGCGCCGAATTCGGTTGGGGCATCACGCCGGGCGATCTGGCGACCATCTGGCGCGGCGGCTGCATCATCAGGGCAAAGTTCCTCAACCACATCAAGGAGGCTTACGCCGCCGAACCGGATCTGGCCACTCTGATCGTTGCGCCCTATTTTCGCAGCGCTGTTGAAGCAGCGATCGACAGCTGGCGACGCGTCGTGTGCACCGCCGCGCAGTTGGGGATCCCCACTCCCGGATTCTCCTCGGCGCTGTCCTACTACGACGCCCTGCGCACCGAACGCCTGCCCGCGGCGCTGACCCAGGCACAGCGCGACTTTTTCGGTGCACACACCTACGGACGCATCGACGAGCCGGGGAAATTCCACACGCTGTGGAGTGGCGACCGCAGCGAAGTACCGGTCTAGCCGGGTAACCGCAAGGGGCAGCGATGAGATTTCTCGACGGGCACCGGCCCAGCTACGACCTGACGTACAACGACGTTTTCATCGTCCCGAACCGTTCCGACGTGGCGTCGCGGTTCGATGTCGATTTGTCCACCACCGACGGCTCAGGCACGACCATTCCCGTGGTGGTCGCCAACATGACCGCGGTGGCCGGACGCCGGATGGCCGAGACCGTCGCCCGCCGCGGCGGAATGGTGATCTTGCCGCAGGACCTGCCCATCGCGGCGGTGCAACAGACGGTCGGGTTCGTCAAGAGCCGGGACCTGGTGCTCGATACCCCGGTGATGCTGGCGCCCGACGATTCGGTGTCCGACGCGACCGCCCTGATCCACAAGCGCGCTCACGGCGCCGCGGTGGTGGTCTCCGACGGCCGCCCAATCGGTTTGGTGCGGGAAGCGTCCTGCACCGGCGTGGATCGCTTCACTCGAGTGCTCGACACTGTCTCCACCGATTACGTGACTGCCCCGGTCGGCACTGACCTGCGCACGATCTTCGACCTCCTTGAGCATGCGCCGATCGACGTCGCGGTCTTGACGACGCCCGACGGCGCGTTGGCGGGCGTGTTGACGCGCACCGGAGCGATCCGCGCGGGCATCTACACCCCGGCCACCGACTCCGCGGGCCGGTTGCGCGTCGGCGCGGCTGTCGGCATCACCGGCGACGTAGCCGCCAAGGCCCGCGCCCTTGTCGAGACCGGCATCGACGTGCTGGTCATCGATACCGCACACGGACACCAGGTCAAGATTCTCGACGCGATCAAGGCCATCTCTGCGCTGGACTTGGGTCTGCCACTGGTCGCCGGCAACGTGGTGTCCGCGGTGGGCACCCGTGACCTGCTGGAGGCCGGAGCGAACATCGTCAAAGTCGGTGTCGGCCCCGGGGCCATGTGCACCACCCGGATGATGACCGCGGTCGGCCGCCCACAATTCTCTGCGGTGCTCGACTGCGCCGCCGCTGCAAAGCAGCTCGGCGGACACGTGTGGGCGGACGGCGGAATCCGCCATCCGCGAGACGTGGCACTGGCGCTGGCGGCCGGCGCATCCAACGTGATGATCGGGTCCTGGTTCGCCGGTACCTACGAGTCCCCCGGAGACCTCATGCGCGACAGCGACGATCAGCCGTACAAGGAGAGCTACGGCATGGCCTCCAAGCGGGCAGTGGTCGCCCGGACGGCCGCCGACAGCCCCTTCGAGCGTGCCCGCAAGGCATTGTTCGAGGAAGGCATCTCGACCTCGCGAATGGGTCTTGACCCAGACCGCGGCGGCGTCGAAGACCTCGTCGACCACATCACCTCCGGGGTGCGCAGCACCTGCACGTATGTCGGCGCCTCCAACCTGGCCGAACTACACGAGCGAGCCGTCGTGGGCGTGCAGTCCGCAGCGGGCTTCGCCGAGGGCCATCCGCTGCCGTACGGCTGGTGACCCGGTTGGTGAGGGTGCCCGGCACACACCCCGCTACCATGTGAACTTCCAACCCGCAGCACCGCGCTGCGACATAGTGCCACAACCGATTCGCCCATGAACCTCACCGGCACCCTCGCCAGCTGGCTAGCGATCTTGGCGCTCACCGCCGGCACCGCCGTGTTCGTCGCGGCCGAATTTTCGTTGACCGCGCTGGACCGCAGCACGGTCGAAGCCAACGCCCGCCGCGGCACCACCCGGGACCGTTTCATCCGGCGCGCCCATCGCCGGCTGTCGTTTCAGCTCTCCGGAGCTCAGTTGGGTATCTCGGTGACCACGCTGGCGATCGGCTACCTGACCGAACCCCTGGTATCCGAGTTGCCCCATCCGGGACTGGGCGCCATCGGTATGTCGGAACGGGTGGCCGACGGCCTCACGGCCTTCCTGGCCCTGGCGGCCGTGACGTCGGTGTCGATGGTGTTCGGGGAGCTGGTCCCCAAGTATGTCGGCGTCGCGCGTCCGCTGGGGACCGCACGTGCGGTCGTGATCCCCCAGGTCGCATTTTCGGCGCTGTTCACTCCGGCCATCCGCCTGACCAACGGTGCGGCGAACTGGATCGTGCGCCGGTTAGGCATCGAGCCGGCCGAAGAGCTGCGCTCGGCGCGCACCCCGCAAGAGCTGGTGTCGTTGGTGCGCAGCTCCGCGCGCAGCGGCTCCCTGGACGACGCCACCGCGTGGCTGATGCGACGCTCGCTGCAGTTCGGCGCCCTTACCGCCGAAGAGCTCATGACGCCGCGGTCGAAGATCGTGGCGTTGCAAACCGATGACACCGTCGCCGATCTGGCCGCGGCAGCCGCCACGTCGGGGTTCTCTCGGTTCCCCATCGTCGAGGGCGACCTCGATCAGACCATCGGCATGGTGCACGTGAAACAGGCGTTCGAGGTTTCGCGGTGCGAGCGCGCTCACACGCTGCTGACCACCGTCGCCAAGCCGGTTACGGTGGTGCCCTCCACGCTTGACGGCGATGCCGTGATGGCGCAAATCCGCGCCAATACCTTGCATGCCGCGATGGTGGTCGACGAGTACGGCGGTACCGCGGGGATGGTCACCTTTGAGGATTTGATCGAGGAGATCGTCGGCGATGTCCGCGACGAGCACGATGATGCCACCCCCCACGTGATGGTGGCGGGCAGTGGCTGGCGGGTCTCGGGCTTGCTCCGGATCGATGAGGTGGCCAACGCGACCGGCTACCGGGCACCCGAGGGGCCCTACGAGACAATCGGTGGTCTGGTACTGCGTGCACTGGGTCACATACCGGCGGCGGGCGAAACCGTTGAGCTGCCAGCGTCCAATAAGGACGGACTCGCGGCCTCCTCGGCCCGCTGGCGAGCCACAGTGGTTCAGATGGATGGTCGCCGTATCGACCTGCTGGAGTTGGTCGAGCAAGGCCCCGCCGGTGAGTCCGGTGCTGAGTCCGGGTCGGAGCGGGCATCGTGATGGACTCGCTGCCGGCGGTGCTCCTGGCGCTGGTGCTGATCGCTGCCAACGCGTTCTTCGTCGGATCGGAATTCGCGCTGATCTCGGCCCGCCGTGATCGTCTCGAAGCACTCGCCGAGCAGGGCAAGGCTAGGGCGATCACGGTCATCCGGGCTGGCGAACGGCTCCCCGCGATGCTGGCAGGCGCACAGCTGGGCGTCACCGTCTCCTCGATCCTGCTCGGCCGCATCGGTGAACCGGCGGTGGCCGCGCTGTTGGAGACCCCGTTTGAGCTCACCGGCATACCGCCGGCGCTACGACACACCGTGTCTTTCGCGGTGGCGCTGGCGATTGTGGTGATCCTGCATGTGCTGCTCGGCGAGATGGTGCCCAAGAACATCGCACTGGCGGGCCCGGAGCGCACGGCGATGCTCCTAGTCCCCCCGTATCTGGTCTACGTGCGCCTTGCCCGCCCGTTCATCGTGTTTTACAACATGTGCGCAAACGCGATCCTGCGCGCAATTGGGGTCGAGCCCAAAGACGAGCTCGACAGCACAGTCTCGATGGCAGAGCTGTCCGAGATGATCGCCGAATCGGGATCTAAAGGCCTGCTGGATCGCGAGGAGCACACCAGGTTGACGCGGGCATTGCGAATTCGCACCCGGGTGGTCGCCGACGTCGCGGTGCCGCTGCCCGATATCCGGGCGGTGCCGGTGGCCGCGATGGGCTCAGGGCCCACGATCGGTGCGGTGGAACAAGCACTCGAGAAGACGGGCTACTCGCGGTTTCCGGTCGTGGATGGTGGTGGACGGTTCATTGGATATCTGCATATCAAGGACGTGCTGACGCTGGACGACGATCCGGACACCGTGATCGAGCTGGCTGTGGTGCGCCCGCTGCGCCAGATTCCGCAGACTTTGCCACTTGCCGACGCGCTGTCCCTGATGCGGCGCAGCAATAGCCACCTGGCATTGGTGACTGCCGACGACGGGTCGGTCGTGGCGATGGTGGCGTTGGAAGACCTGGTGGAGGACCTCGTGGGCACCATTCGAGACGAGACGCGTCCCTAGGCGGGTCGGGTCCGGGACCCACAGGAGCCAACGCGACTCGACGAGTCGAACCTCCCACCGACGTGGATAGGTGCCGATACATTGTGGTCTGGACCGCACTCGTGCATCCGCGGGGCGGGGATCGCACGGTAGCCGGTCGTCGGTCTACTGGGTTTTCGGCAGCGGCGAGAGGAGCCCCTAATGTCGTTCGTGCTGGCGGCCCCGGACGCGGTAGCGGCCGCGGCGTCGGATCTAGCCAGTATCGGGTCGACGATCAGCATGGCCAACGCGGCCGTGGCGGTTCCGACAACGGGGGCGTTGGCCGCCGGAGCGGACGAGGTGTCGGCGGCGATCGCGGCATTGTTCGACGCTCACGGTCAGGCGTATCAGGCCCTCAGCGCGCAGGCCGCAGCATTTCACGCCCACTTTGTCCAGACCATGACCGTCGGTGCGGGTGCTTACGCGAGTGCTGAAGCCGCCAACGTGTCACCGCTGCAGGCTGCACTCGACACGGTCAACGGGCATACGCAGGCGTTGCTGGGACGGCCGTTGATCGGTGACGGCCCAGACGGGGCGCCGGGCCAGGCCGGCGGCGACGGCGGGTTGGTGTATGGCAATGGCGGTAACGGGGGCAACGGGGTGGCCGGTCAGCCCGGCGGTGCCGGCGGTGATGCGGGGTTGTTCGGCAACGGTGGCAACGGTGGGATCGGCGGGCCCGGGGCGACCGGCTTTGCCGGCGGGGCCGGCGGGGCTGGCGGATGGCTGTTCGGCCATGGCGGCAACGGCGGAGGCGGCGGAGCCGCTACGGGCAGCGGCGCCGCGGGTCCAGGCGGTGTCGGAGGCACCGCGGTGGGCCTGTTCGGCCACGGCGGAGACGGCGGAGCGGGCGGCTTGAGCAATTCCGGCAGCGGCGGCGCCGGCGGCAATGGCGGCACCGGCGGGTTGTTGTACGGCAACGGGGGTGCCGGCGGCTTCGACATCGGGGGCGGCGCCCAGGGTGGAGACGGCGGCCACGCGCGGCTCATCGGCGACGGCGGCATCGGCGGTGTGGAGGCAGGCGGCCCGGACGGCAGCGGTGGCCGCGGCGGCAATGGCGGCTGGCTGTACGGGAACGGCGGTCGCGGCGGCGCCGACGGGGGCGGAGTCGGCAGCGCTGCTGGCGCCGGCGGCAACGCCGGGCTCATCGGCAACGGGGGTCATGGCGGCCTGGAGCACATTGATGGCGTGGGCGGGGCTGGCGGCAACGGCGGGCTGCTGTTCGGTCATGGCGGCCACGGCGGCTCCGTTGCCTTCGGCGGTCCGAACAGCGCGGGCGGCGCAGGCGGCAACGCCGGGCTGTTCGGTAACGGGGGTAACGGCGGCTGGAACGGGTCCGAGGGAGTCGGTGGCATCGGCGGCACCGGTGGGATGCTGATCGGCAATGGCGGAAACGGTGGCAGTACCGCCCGTGCCATCGGTGGTGTCGGCACTGGTGGTCACGGCGGAAATGCCATCGGGTTGATTGGCAGCGGCGGCGTCGGCGGGACGGGCGGGACCGGCTTTTCAACCAGCGCCGGGGGCAACGGGGGCAACGGCGGCCACGGCGCCCTCCTGTTCGGCGACGGTGGGGCGGGCGGATCCGGTGGGGTCGGCGGTGCCGGCGGCACCGGTGCCGGTGGCAACGGGGGCCACGGTGGCAACGCCGCCTTGATCGGGAACGGCGGCGACGGGGGCGCCGCCGGAGCGAGCCTCAGCAACACCCCGGGTACCGGCGGCGACGGCGGCAATGCCCAGCTGATCGGCGACGGCGGAGATGGCGGGCCCGGCGATTCCGGTGGGCCCGGCGGCGACGGCGGCGCCGGCGGAACGCTTCTCGGTCAGAACGGATCCAACGGGGGGTAGCCGCCCAGCTTGGCGGCTGGACGCCGGTTCGAGTGATTGCGGGGGCGGTGATCTCGCTCCGGATAACAAAGAGACACAATCGCAGCTAAATGCATGGTTGGATGTTCGTGGCGGGTTTCGTCGCGACAGCGCTGCCCAGGCACAGTCGGCTACTGACCCGAGAGGAGCCCATGATGGCGTTCGTGGTGGCGGCCCCGGAGATGGTGGTAGCGGCGGCCGCCGACTTGGCCAGCATCGGATCCATGATCACCGTCGCAAATCACGCGGCAGCGATTCCCACGACGGGCGTCCTGGCTGCCGGGGCCGATGAGGTGTCGGCTGCGATTGCCGGGCTGTTCGGCGCACACGCCCAGGCCTATCAAGCGCTCAGCGCGCAGGCCGCGGTGTTTCACGAACACTTTGTGCAGGCAATGACCGCAGGTGCTGGGGCCTACGCCAGCGCGGAGGCGGCCAACGCGTCACCGATGGCGGCCGCACTCGATGTGGTGAACGCGCCGGTGCAAGCCCTGTTGGGGCGCCCGTTGATCGGCGATGGCGCCGATGGCGGGCCGGGACAGCCGGGCGGGCCAGGGGGGTTGTTGTTCGGTAACGGCGGCAACGGGGGCAATGGCGGTGTCGGCCTGCCCGGTGGTGCTGGTGGGGATGCCGGATTGTTCGGCAACGGCGGCAATGGTGGCATCGGTGGAGCGGGCGCAACCGGCCTTGCCGGCGGGTCCGGTGGAGCCGGCGGGTGGCTGTTCGGCAATGGTGGCAATGGCGGCATTGGCGGCCTCGGCACTGGCGCGGGCAGCCCAGGCGGGTCCGGTGGGGCAGGTGGCCACGCCGTCGGGCTGTTCGGGAACGGCGGGACCGGCGGGGCCGGAGGGTCCAACACGAGCTTCATTGCCGGTGGTGCGGGCGGGGCCGGCGGCACCGGCGGGCTGCTGTATGGCAACGGCGGCGACGGCGGCTACGTTCCCTGGGGCGGAACCGCCGGCGGGGCCGGTGGGGATGCACGCCTGATCGGCCACGGCGGCCACGGCGGCTTTGTCGGCATCGCCGGCCCAGGTGGGGGCGAGGGTGGCCACGGCGGCACCGGTGGCTGGCTGTACGGCGACGGTGGTAGCGGTGGCTCCGCCTTCAGCGCTGGCGACAGCGCCGGCACTGGCGGCAATGCCGGGCTGTTCGGCAACGGCGGCGACGGCGGGCTCGCGGTCCGGGGTGGTAACGGAGGTGACGGCGGCACTGGCGGAACGCTGTTCGGCAACGGCGGTGACGGCGGCAACAGCAGTGCCAATGGTGCCGGCGGCAACGGCGGCGCCGCGGTCGGGCTGATCGGCGACGGTGGGGTTGGCGGAACCGGCGGAGTCGGCGTGGGCGGCTTCGCCGGCGGCACGGGTGGCAACGGCGGAAGTGGCGCCCAATTCTTCGGCAACGGCGGGGCCGGCGGGGCCGGCGGATCCAGTGCCGGAGCGGGCGGCACAGGCGGAAACGGTGGCAACGCCGCACTGTTCGGCAATGGCGGGAATGGCGGAGCGGCCGGCGTCGGCACCGCCGCCAGCACCGGCGGCAACGGCGGCAACGCCCGGCTGATTGGCGACGGCGGCACTGGTGGACCTGGGGATTCCCTAGGCCCTGCCGGCACCAACGGCGCGGGCGGGGCTCTCTTTGGGGATCCACTTGACCTGGTGAACGCACCCACCCAGGCGCTGTTGGGGCGCCCGTTGATCGGCGACGGTGTCGACGGGGCACCCGGGCAACCTGGTGGCGCCGGCGGGTTGTTGTACGGCAATGGCGGCAACGGTGGAAACGGTCTGGCCGGCCAGCCTGGCAGTGCCGGCGGGGCTGCGGGATTGATCGGCAACGGCGGCGCGGGAGGAGTCGGCGGGCCGGGCGCAACCGGACTTGCCGGCGGCGCCGGTGGGTCGGGTGGATGGTTCTTCGGCGATGGCGGCGCCGGCGGCGTCGGCGGCCTCGGCACCGCGGGTCCCGCGGGAGTCGGTGGGTCCGGCGGCAATGCCGTCGGGCTGTTCGGCAACGGCGGAGCCGGCGGGGCCAGCGGGGCCAGCGATGTGTTCATCGGTGCCGGAGGCGGGACCGGCGGCACCGGCGGGCTGTTGTACGGCAGCGGCGGCGATGGTGGTTCGGTGCCGTTGGGCGGCGCCAGCGGCGGCGCGGGCGGGGCTGCTCGGCTGATCGGCCATGGCGGCACCGGCGGCTTCGCGGGCGGGCTCAACGGCGTCGGTGGCGGTAACGGCGGTACTGGTGGCGCCGGCGGGTGGCTGTTGGGCCAGGGTGGCCACGGTGGCGGCACTTTCGACTCGATGGCCGACGGTGGTGACGGCGGCAACGCCGGGCTGTTCGGTCACGGCGGTCACGGTGGCTTTAGCTTCAACAACGGCGATGGTGGTGACGGCGGTACTGGTGGAACCCTGGCCGGCGACGGCGGCAGGGGTGGCGACAGCAGTGCGACCAACGGCACCGCCGGCACCGGCGGTCATGGCGGCAACGCCGTCGGGCTGATCGGCGGCGGCGGAGCCGGCGGCACCGGCGCCGCGGCCTTTGGCATTACTGCCGGTGGCACCGGCGGTAACGGCGGCCACGGCGGCCAGTGGTTCGGTCACGGCGGGTCGGGTGGCTCCGGGGGCCCCAGCGCGGCCGGAGGCGGCGTCGGCGGCGACGGCGGCAACGGTGCCGGGTGGTTCGGTCACGGCGGATCCGGCGGAGCCGGCGGAGCCAGCACGCTCGGCTCGGGCGGGGGCGGCGGCAACGGCGGCATGGGCGCATTGATCGGTGACGGCGGCCCCGGCGGCACTGCCGGCGGCGGCGTACTCCCGAGCGGAGCCGGCGGTAACGGTGGCGATGCGCAGTTGATCGGCAACGGCGGCAACGGCGGCAACGGCGATACCGGTGGGTTCGGTGGCACCGGCGGTACCGGCGGAACGCTGCTGGGCCAGAACGGATCGAACGGGGCGTAGTCCGAGCCGCCCAACCTGGACCGCCCCGAAGGCGGCCATCAGCACCGGCCCGTATGATCGCAGCGGCTACGGTGACCTCCGGATAGCTGCCGACACCGGGCCTTTGTTGCCAGCGAGCAAGCGCGCAGCGCGTCGCGGTACTGCTGTCGGCGTCGCTCGGCGGCGTGACCTGCTGTTGTGGGTCGCCCGATGCGGTAGTCGCGCTGTCGGCCGGTACGCTATGCGAATTGCCAGTAAGGGAGGAAGTAATGAAAAACCGCGTGTCGGTGGGCAACTTGCGCGTCGCCCGGGTGCTCTACGACTTCGTGAACAAGGAGGCCCTGCCTGGCACCGATATCGACCGCGACAGCTTTTGGGCCGGCGTCGACAAGGTTGTCGCCGACTTGACCCCGCTGAACCAGACTCTGCTCGCCGCCCGCGATGAGCTGCAGGCGCAGATCGATAAGTGGCACCGGCATCGGGTGATCGAGCCCATCGACGTGGATGCGTACCGCCAATTCCTCACCGAGATCGGCTATCTGCTCCCGGAACCCGACGACTTCACCATCACCACGTCGGGTGTTGACGCGGAGATCACCACAACCGCCGGCCCGCAGCTGGTGGTCCCGGTGCTCAACGCGCGGTTTGCGCTGAACGCGGCCAACGCGCGCTGGGGCTCTCTGTACGACGCCCTCTACGGCACCGACGTCATCAGCGAAAGCGACGGTGCCGACAAGGGCACGAGCTACAACACGGTTCGCGGCGACAAAGTGATCGCCTACGCTCGCCAATTTCTCGACAACTCCGTGCCGCTGTCGTCAGGTTCCTACGCCGACGCCACCGGTTTCCGCGTCGATGACGGCCAGCTGCTGGTCTATTTGCCCGGTGACGAGCTATCCACCGGACTGTTGGCCGACCCTGGCCAATTCGTGGGCTATACCGGCGATGCTCAGTCGCCGACGTCGGTGCTATTGGTCAACCATGGCCTGCACATCGAGATCCAGATCGATCGCGAGTCACCGATCGGCGCTACCGACCGCGCCGGTGTCAAGGACGTGATCCTGGAATCTGCGATCACCACGATCATGGACTTCGAAGACTCGGTATCCGCCGTCGACGCTGCGGACAAGGTCCTGGGGTACCGCAACTGGCTCGGACTCAACAAGGGCGATCTGTCCACCGGAGTCGACAAAGATGGCTCGGCGTTCACCCGGGTGCTCAACCAGGATCGCGACTACATCGCGCCCGACGGGAGCCAGTTCACGTTGCCCGGACGCAGCCTGATGTTCGTCCGCAACGTGGGTCACCTAATGACTAATGACGCGATCCTCGTGGACAACGGTGGGGCCGACGGCAACGAGGTGTTTGAGGGCATCATGGATGCGCTGTTCACTGGCCTGGCCGCGATTCACGGGCTGAAAGCCAGCAAGGGCAACGGTCCGCTGGTGAATAGCCGCACCGGCTCGATCTACATCGTCAAGCCGAAGATGCACGGTCCGGCCGAAGTGACATTCACGTGTGAGCTGTTCAGCCGGGTAGAGGACGTTCTGGGGTTGCCCCAGGGCACCCTGAAGATCGGCATTATGGATGAGGAGCGACGCACGACTCTTAACCTGCGGTCGTGCATCAAGGCCGCCGCCGACCGCGTCGTGTTCATCAACACGGGATTCCTGGATCGCACCGGCGACGAAATCCACACCTCGATGGAGGCCGGCCCCATGGTGCGCAAAGGCATTATGAAGAGCCAGCCGTGGATCCTGGCCTACGAGGACAACAACGTCGATGCCGGCCTGGCTGCCGGATTCAGCGGCCGCGCCCAGATCGGCAAGGGCATGTGGACGATGACCGAGCTCATGGCCGACATGGTCGACACCAAGATCGCCCAACCCCGCGCCGGCGCCAGCACCGCGTGGGTCCCCTCGCCCACGGCGGCCACTCTGCACGCGATGCACTACCACCAGGTCAGCGTGGTCGCGGTGCAACAGGAGCTGGCCGGCAAAAAACGCGCCACCATCGAACAGCTGTTGACGATCCCGCTGGCGAAGGAACTGGCGTGGGCTCCGGACGAGATCCGTGAGGAAGTCGACAACAACTGCCAGTCCATCCTGGGCTATGTGGTCCGCTGGATCGACCAGGGCGTCGGATGCTCGAAGGTGCCCGACATCCACGACGTGGCGCTGATGGAGGACCGCGCGACGTTGCGCATCGCCAGCCAGCTCCTGGCCAACTGGTTGCGCCATGGGGTGATTACCAGTGAGGACGTTCGCGCCAGCCTGGAGCGAATGGCGCCGCTGGTGGATCAGCAAAACGCTGCAGACTCGGCGTATCGACCGATGGCGCCGAACTTCGATGACAGCATCGCCTTCCTGGCCGCCGAAGAGCTGATCCTGTCCGGGGGGCAGCAGCCCAACGGCTACACCGAACCGATCCTGCATCGCCGACGGCGCGAGTTTAAGGCCCAGGCCGGCGACGGTGACGGCCGCTAGGCAATCTGGGACGGAGAGGACGCAGAGACTGGTATGGGTAGGCACAGCAAGCCCGACCCTGAGGATTCCGCCGATGAACCTTCTGACGAAGATCCCGCAGAACAACACGACCGGGGCTACCAGCTAGACGATCACGGTGCTGACCTCCAGGCCGGCAGCGGGTTCGACGAGGCGGCTGCTGAACCAACCGCGACCGACCAGCTGACCGACCCCCTGACCGACAACAACGTCCGGGCCGGCGACGAGCCCCCGACGTCCCCGCAGCAGAGCGGTTACGGGTCGTACCCGGATGCGACCCACCCCACCGACGCGGGCCACTACCCTGCCGCTGGCGCCTACGCGCCCGCGGGCGCGGGCGAGTACCCCGATTTTTCATCGCCCCCGGCAGGCTCGGAACCAGCGGGTCCGGATCCGTCAGCGATCGCGCCGCCGCCGTTGCGCGCCGGCCATCGGGGACTCGGTGAATCTCAGGGCGGTCACCGCGGTGTCGGCGGACGACGTGGCGTCAGCATCGGCGTAATCGTGGCCTTTGTGACCGTCATCGTGGTGGTCGCAGGGGTGATCCTGTGGAGTTTCTTCGGTGACGCGTTGTCCAACCGTTCGCACACGGCCGCGGCGAGCTGCGTCGGAGGCAACGACACCGTCGCGGTCATCGCTGACGCGTCGATTGCCGGCTACGTCAAGGACTTTGCCGACAGCTACAACGCGTCGGCCGGTCCGATCGGTGACCGCTGCGTCGCAGTGGCCGTGAAACCTGCGGGCTCCGACGCCGTCGTCGGCGGATTCATCGGCGAATGGCCGAGCGACCTTGGCAGCCGACCGGGATTGTGGATCCCCGCCAGCTCGATCTCCGCCGCGCGGCTGTCCGCTGCGGCAGGTCCGCAAACGATTAGCGACAGCCGCCCACTGGTGACATCGCCGGTGCTCGTGGCCGTTCGGCCGGAATTGCAGCCGGCACTGGCCAATCAGGACTGGGCGGCACTACCCGGCCTGCAGTCCACCCCCGACTCGCTGGCCGCCCTGGACCTGCCAACGTGGGGCTCGCTGCGCCTGGCACTGCCGATCGCCGGCAATGCAGACGCGTCGTTGCTGGCCGGCGAAGCAATAGCGGCCGCGTCCGCCCCGGCGGGTGCGTCGCCGACGGCCGGCATAGGTGCAGTTCGCACCCTGATGAGCGCGCAACCCAAGCTCGCCGATGACTCCCTCACGGAAGCGATGAACGCGCTACTCAAACCGGGTGATTCGGCGGCGGCACCGGTGCATGCAGTGGTGACCACGGAGCAAGCGCTGTTCGAGCGCGGCCAGTCGCTGTCGGACGCCAAGAACACGTTGAGCTTCTGGCTACCGCCCGGGCCAGTTGCGGTCGCCGACTATCCGACGGTGTTGCTTGGCGGTTCGTGGCTGTCGCAAGAGCAGACCACTGCGGCCAGTGCGTTTTCCCGGTATATGCATAAGCCAGAGCAACTCGCGAAGCTCGCCGAGGCGGGTTTCCGCGTTAACGATGTGGAACCGCCCGCCAGCCCCGTGACCAGCTTTCCGGCGTTGTCTTCGACACTGTCGGTCGGTGACGAGGCCACCCGCGCCACGCTGGCCGACAGTATGGGCGCACCATCGAACGGCGTGGCCGCCACCATCATGCTCGACCAGTCGATGCCCCAGGACGAAGGCGGCAAGTCCCGGCTCGACAATGTCATTGCGGCGCTGGAGAACCGGATTCGCGGAATGCCGCCCAGTGCGGTCGTCGGCTTGTGGACATTCGACGGTCAGGAGGGACGAACCGAGGTGCCGGCCGGGCCGTTGGCCGA
Source organism: Mycobacterium spongiae (assembly GCF_018278905.1). NCBI lineage: Bacteria > Bacillati > Actinomycetota > Actinomycetes > Mycobacteriales > Mycobacteriaceae > Mycobacterium > Mycobacterium spongiae. The sequence goes on along the minus strand of NZ_CP046600.1, from coordinate 2,771,668 downwards.
CCCCGTCGACGGGCAGCCCCGCTCAGAGGCCCTGACAGCGGCGCTGAACAAACAGTATTCCTCTAACGGCGGCGCGGTGTCGTTCACCACCTTGCGGTTGATCTATCAGGACATGCTGGCCAATTACCATGACGGCCAAGCTAATTCAATTCTCGTCATTACAGCGGGGCCGCACACCGATCAAACCCTCGATGGGCCGGGGCTACAAGATTTCATCCGGACGAGCGCCGACCCGGCAAAACCGATCGCGGTCAACATCATTGACTTTGGCGACGACCCAGACCGGGCAACCTGGGAAGCCGTCGCGCAGCTCAGTGGGGGCACCTACCAAAACTTGAGCACGTCGGCCTCCCCCGACCTCGCTACCGCAGTCACCATCCTGTTGGGCTGATCGCCGGGCTACCCCTGATGGCGTACAGCGGCTCGGATGCGGCCTGGTACCCCCCACAACCACCAGAACCCAGGCGCCCAAAGTATCGGGGAATGCGTTATTCCTCTTGCTATGTGACGATGCGTGACGGCGTGCGGATCGCCATCGACCTCTATCTTCCCGCGGGCCTCACCAACGGCGTCCGGGTACCGGCGATCCTGCACCAGACCCGCTACTACCGGTCGATGCAACTACGCTGGCCTCTGCGGATGGTCTTCGCAGGCTTGCCTTTTCAGCACATCGCCGGAGACAAACGGCGCCGACGACGCTTCGTTGCCGGCGGCTATGCGTGGGTCGACGTGGACGTACGCGGGTCGGGTGCGTCCTATGGTGCCCGCGTCTGTGAGTGGTCACCGGACGAGATCCGTGACGGCGCCCACATTGTCGACTGGATCGTGCGCCAGCCGTGGTGCAACGGAAAGGTTGCCGCGCTGGGAAACTCGTACGACGGCACGGCGGCTGAGCTCCTGCTGGTGAACCAGCACCCAGCGGTGGAGGTGATCGCGCCGTGTTTCGCGCTGTTCGACGCCTTCACCGATATCGCCTTCCCCGGCGGCATTCACGCCACCTGGTTCACCGAAACATGGGGGCGCTACAACGAAGCCCTCGACCGCAACGCGCTGCATGAGGTCGTCGGGTGGTGGGCGAAGCTCCCGCTCACTGGCGTTGCGCCGGTGCAAGGCGACCGTGACCGCTCGCTGCGGGCGGAGGCTATCGCCGCGCATCGCGACAACTACGACGTCCATGAGCAAGCGTTGTCGTTGACGTTTCGTGACGACATAGCCCCATCGGATCCCTACCATCGCCAACTCGGCAGCGGCTTCGAGCCTATCGGGGCGCCCATCGATGAGTCGGGCAGCATCAATCTGATCAGTCCGCACAACTATTGGCACGACATCGAGGCGTCGGGAGCCGCTGTCTACAGCTATAGCGGCTGGTTCGACGGCGGGTATGCCCATTCCGCGGTCAAGCGCTTTCTTACCCTCTCCAACTCGGGCAGCCGGCTGACGCTGGGACCGTGGAACCATACTGGCGGCTGGCACGTCGATCCCCTCCGCGGGCTGAGCAAGCCAGGTTTTGATCACGACGGCGAGTTACTGCGGTTCTGCGACTATCACCTCAGGGGCCGTGACACCGGCATCGGTTCGGAACCGCCGGTGCACTACTTCACCATGGTGGAAGACCGTTGGAAATCGGCCGATTCCTGGCCGCCGCCCGCCACCATGCAAAGCTACTACTTCGCCCCAGCGCGACAGCTGAGTCTGGATGCGCCCGATTCCGATGCCGGCGCCGACGACTATGTCGTGGACCGGACGGCCGGAACCGGTGAGCACTCCCGCTGGCGCGCGCAAGTCGGCATCGGTGGACACGTTCGCTACCCGGACCGCAACATCCAGGACGCCAAGCTGTTGACCTATACGTCCGCGCCGCTTCGTCATCCCGTCGAAGTCACCGGCCATCCTGTCGTCACCCTGTTTGTCACCTCGACCACCAGCGACGGCACGTTTTTTGTCTATCTCGAGGACGTCGATGAGCGTGGCCACGTCGTCTACATCACCGAGGGTCAGTTGCGCGCCATCAACCGTCGGCTCAGCGAAGCGCCGCCACGGTACCGCCAGCCGGTCCCCTACAGAACGTTCAAGCGCAGCGACGCGCAGGCTCTTGTCGCGGGCGAGATCGCGGAGCTGACGTTCGACCTGCTGCCCACCTCGTACCTGTTCCAACCGGGGCACCAGATCCGTGTCGCCATCGCCGGCGCCGACGCCAGCCACTTCGCGATCCTGCCCGGCGGACCACCGGTGCTGCACGTCCACCGCAGCCGGCTACGCGCTTCCCGGGTCGATCTACCGGTCGTGCGGCGCTAGCCGGGGCAGCCGGCCCCTCGGCTCTCACCGCTATGAGCTGATCGTCATTCGACGAGCAGCGCCAGCGCGGCGTCAGCGTACGCCTTGGGATCCTCGATCTGCGGGTAGTGCCCCAACCCCGGCAGCTCCACGACGTCAGCACTCGGGCGCAGCTCCCGCAATCCAGCCAGCACGTTCGTCGTCGCCACAGGATCGGCGAGTCCCCAGACGAACCCGAGCGGTTTGGGCCAGTCGCGCACCGCCCCGTGCCAGCGCTGCGCGTATTGCACCCGCTCTTCGAGGTAGCTGATCAGCAGGTGGGGTATGCGGTTGCCGTCGTTGTAGCACAACAACTCCCACTGGGCCTGTGCTTCCTCCAGCGCCAGTGGGTGCTCGGCCGAGAACAGCTTGCCGAACCCCCGGTTGAAGCCGCCACGGCTGATCAACCGCGCAGCAACCGGACCCAGCGGGCTGCGCAGGACCTTCTGGATCGGCCGCAGGCTAGCCCGCTCCAAGATCACGCTGCCGTTGCTCAACACGACGCGGCGCAGCTCGAATGGCAGGCGACCCTGCAGATCGCGCGCGAGCAACTCGGTGGTCACCGACGTGCCCATGTCGTGGGCGAGCAGCACAACTGGGCCGATCGTGGCTGCGGCGATCACGGTCTGCACCAGGTCGGCCTGCTCCAGCAAGCTGTAGCGGTGCGGGCGGGGTTTGTCCGACAAACCGAAGCCGAGAAAGTCCATCGTCACCCAGGCTCGGCCGCCCAGGTGCTCGACCACCTGGCGGAAGTCGTAGCAACTCGAGGGATAGCCGTGCAGCAGAAGGACCGTCGGCGATTCGCCCGGTCCCGACCGAACGAAGACCTTGCCCAGATCTGTCTGCACCCATCGTCCACCGTCGCACCACTGCCGGACACTCGCTGATCTCACACTTCGGGCATACCATCGCGAGCGCGCGACGGCGAGTACTAGCTCGAATCCGAATTCTCCAAATAGGCGACGATCGCGTTGGTGAGTCCGCGGCGGGCCTGGTCCAGGTCGGTGTAGGTGCCCAGCTGCTTCTCGGAGGTAATTCCCCGCATCGCTCCTGGGATGAACGCTGCGACTTCACGAACGCGGTTGGGGTCGACGTGTAGACCCGCAAATGCCTCCTGACAGGCGCGCGCCCAGCCATGCTGCCATTTCGACAGTGCGACTGCGGTCTTTGGGTAATGCTGCTCAAGTTCGACGCGATCGTTCGGTAGCGCTTTGCGCAAGGTCTCGATGGCACGGGAATCGGTGGACGTCAGGCCTTCGTACAAGATGTCGATGATCACCGAAACTCGCTCATGCAACTGACCCGCCGAGACCGCGGGCGACGGTAACGCTTGGCAGCGCACCGCGGTACGGTGCAATACCGCGGCCCAGAATCCGTCAACGCCGCCGAATTGGTACTTGACCACTCCCCACGTGGCGCCGATTTCCTTGGCGATACGATTTGCTGACGCTGCCCCTGGATCGCCGGATGCCAACGACTGGAGTGCGGCCTCCAGCATACTTTCACGCGTCGCGAGGCCGCGCCGATTGGAGCGTCGCCGGTCCGCGTCCGCAGCTGTCACCCCAGGGATGCTAGTCCAAGGTTTGAGCGTGTTTGACCGCTATACGTGCGTGTCAGGCCCGCGGCCGCCGATCGCGACCATGGCGGCTAGCATCGGGAGCGCGATCATAAGGAGTGCCATGAGCCTCGAATTCACCCCGGATCCCCTGCTGTACCCGTTCGAGTCGCGCTGGTTCGACAGCTCACGCGGCCGGATCCACTTCATCGACGAGGGCCCCACGAGCGCCACAGGCCCGCCGATCCTGTTCTGCCACGGCAACCCGACCTGGAGCTTCCTGTACCGGGACATCATCGCGGCGTTGCGGGACCGCTTCCGCTGTATCGCGCCCGATTATCTCGGTTTTGGGCTTTCGGAGCGGCCCTCGGGATTCGGATACACGATCGAAGAGCACGCGCGGGTTGTCGGCGAGTTTGTCGATCACCTTGGCCTCGACGGCTACCTGACGATGGGCCAGGACTGGGGTGGACCGGTCAGCATGGCGGTCGCGGTGGAGCGCGCCGATCGAGTGCGCGGCGTCGTGTTGGGCAACACGTGGTTCTGGCCCACGGACGCGCTGACCATGAAGGCGTTCAGCAAGGTGATGTCCAGCCCGCCTTTGCAGTACGCGATTCTGCAGCGCAACTTCTTCGTGGAGCGACTGATACCGGTCGGAACCCAACACCAACTCAGCTCGGCAGTCATGGAGCACTACCGAGCGGTGCAGCCCAACCCTGCAGCCCGAGTGGGCGTAGCCGAAATGCCGAAACAGATACTGGCCGCCAGACCCCTCCTTCAGCGGCTGGCCCGGGAGGTACCAGCGACGCTGGGCGCCAAACGCACCCTGCTGATTTGGGGAATGAAGGACTTCGCATTCAAACCCGGACCCATGATCCCGCGGATGCGCGCGACATTCCCCGATCATGTCCTGGTCGAACTGCCCGACGCCAAGCACTTCATCCAGGAAGATGCCCCCGACCGGATCGCCACGGCAATCGTCGATCGGTTCGGCACCGTCTAGCCGGCCACGGCAACCCTAACCAGATCGCTGCGGCGGCACGCCGCTCTCCCGGGGGCCTAGCCGGTGGGAATCTCGGCCTTGTGCCGTGGGCAGTACGCGTCGATGCTCGCGCCGACGAAGAAGCCGGAGTGATACGCGGGCATGCTGCTGCTCAGCAACACGTCACGCACCACATCTCCTGGGCTCAGGCCGTTGTCCAGTTTCACGCAGACAACATGACCAGCCTGGATAGCGTGTGAGGTAGAGATGTGGTCGGTAATGCCCTCCGACCGCAGCGTTGCCAGAAAATTGTCGTCGATGGTGTCGGCCTGTGCTGTTGCCAGTGGTATGAGAAGGCCAATCCATGCGACCGCCATAGCCATAAAAAGGCGGTTAACCATGTGGGGTGCCCCCTGAAGCTGAAGTGAGATGTCGTGCCGAAGGGCGATGTCGTGTGGACGCCAATACGCCGCCGACGCTGGCGGTTCGGCTACTAGTCCAATTTTGGCGGGCACCATGCCTGCGGTTCCAGGTTGGTCGGTAGTTGTACATGTTTTGTTCACATGCCAGCCAACTGGGAGCCGGCACGGATTATGGTAAACAATCCCGGTGCCGGCCGCGCGGCGAAGGCCCCTCGGGCGGCCCCGGACCGCACGGAGTACCGGTTGGCGCTGCGGCGGCCGTGATTGGTTCCAGTTCACTATCAGGACGCCGCGATGTCACCGGCCATTAAGGTCCGGTGCGCCTATGCTGCAGTAGTGTTGCACCCTGCTGACGGCGGTCCTAGTTCCGCTTTCGATCAGGGGAACTAGTTCAAAGGAACTCCATTGAAGATCAACCGATTTAGCGCCCTGCCAGGTTGTCTGGTTACGGCTGCGCTGGTGCTGTCGGCCTGCAACAGCGACAACAAGGCAAGCGAACCAAGTGTGTCGACGGGCGCTTTGTCGGCGAGTGTGAGTTGCGGCGGAACGAAGACGCTCACCGCCAGCGGGTCGACGGCCCAGGCCAACGCGATGGTTCGGTTCGTCGAAGCCTTCGAGCACGCTTGTGCGGGGCATAGGCTGAATTACACGGCCAACGGGTCGGGCGCCGGCATCGCCGACTTCACGGGCAACACGACCGATTTTGGTGGCTCGGACTCGCCGTTGATCCCGGAGGAGTACGCCGCTGCCCAGCAGCGCTGCGGTTCGCCGGCGTGGAACCTGCCGGTGGTGTTCGGACCGGTCGCCATTACCTACAACGTCGACGGCGTGACCGCATTGACCCTCGACGGTCGCACGGCCGCGAAGATCTTCAACGGTGGCATTACCACCTGGAACGATCCTGCGATCCAGGCGTTGAATTCCGGTGTCACCTTGCCCGCTGATCCCATTCGTGTCGTGTTCCGTAGCGATCTGTCCGGGACCACGGATAACTTCCAGCGATACCTCGACACCGCTGGCGACGGTGCGTGGGGTAAGGGCGCCGGAAAGACGTTCAGCGGCGGTGTCGGCTCCGGCGCCTTGGGCAACGCCGGCGCCGCCTCGGCTGTCAAAGGCACCCCGGGATCGATCAGCTACACCGAATGGTCCTTCGCCCAGCAAGAACAGCTGGACATGGCCAAGATCATCACGTCAGCGGGTCCGGATCCGGTGACGATCAGCACCGAGTCGGTGGCGAAGACGATTGCCTCGGCGGGGATCATCAACAAAGGCAACGACCTCGTCCTCGACACCATCTCGTTCTACCGGCCAAGCGAGTCCGGCTCCTACCCGATCGTGCTCGCGGTCTATGAGATTGTGTGCTCGAAGTATCCAGATCCCGAGGTCGGCGCGGCGGTAAAGGCCTTCCTGCAAAGCACCATCGGCGCAGGCCAGGATGGTTTGGCGGAGCACGGGTATGTGCCTATTCCGGAGTCGTTCAATTCGCGTTTGTCGACCGCGGTGAACGCAATCTCGTGATCAACCTCCGGCGTGGTAGGTCCCTGGGCCAGGCGATAACTCAGGCGAAAGCCTCCAACGGCGGGCACGAGCAAATCAGGTTGCGATCGCCGTGGGCGCCGTCGATGCGACGCACAGCGGGCCAGACCTTGGGCCGAAACGCTGCGCCGAGCGGGTAAGCGGCCTCCTCACGGGTGTAGGCGTGATTCCAGTCGGAGACCACCAGGCATTCGGCGGTGTGCGGAGCACCGCGCAGCGGATTGTCGTCTGCGGGCCATTGCCCCGAGCCGACTCGATCGATCTCGGCACGGATGCCGATCATGGCATCGCAGAAGGCGTCCACCTCGGCCAGGCTTTCGCTCTCGGTGGGCTCGACCATCAGCGTGCCGGCAACCGGGAAGCTCATGGTTGGAGCATGAAATCCGTAATCCGCTAGACGTTTCGCGACGTCGTCGACGGTCACACCGGTCGACTTCGTGATACCGCGCAGATCCAGGATGCATTCGTGGGCGACCATGCCATTCTCGCCCGTGTAGAGCACCGGGAAGTACTCGTCGAGGCGACGCGCGATGTAGTTCGCCGACGTAATCGCGGTCAACGATGCCTTCCGCAGCCCTTCAGCGCCCATCATCCGCAGGTAGGCCCAGGTGATCGGCAGAATTGACGCCGACCCATACGGTGCCGAAGCCACCGGATGACCGTGCGGCAGTTCCGGAGCAAACGGGTGCCCCGGCAGGAACGGGGCCAAATGCGAGCGCACCCCGATCGGTCCGACGCCGGGCCCGCCACCACCGTGCGGAATGCAGAACGTCTTGTGCAGGTTCAGGTGGCTGACGTCGCCGCCGAACTTGCCCGGCCGGGCCAGTCCGACCAACGCGTTGAGGTTGGCACCATCGACGTATACCTGGCCGCCGGCGTCGTGCACCGCGGCGCAGATGTCGGCGATGTCGTGCTCGTATACCCCGTGAGTGGACGGGTAGGTGATCATCAAGGCAGAAAGCCGGTCGCGGTGTTGGTCGACTTTGGCGCGCAGCTCGTCGAGATCGACATCGCCGTTGTCATGGCAGCCCACCACGACCACCCGCATCCCAGCCAACGCCGCCGAAGCCGCGTTGGTGCCATGGGCGCTCGACGGGATCAGGCAAACATCCCGGTGCGGTTCGCCCCGGCTGGCGTGATACTCGTGGATCGCCAACAAGCCGGCGTACTCGCCCTGCGATCCGGCGTTGGGTTGCACCGAAACCGCGTCGTACCCAGTGAGCAGAACCAACCAGCTCTCCAGATCAGCAATGAGCTTGCGCAGTCCCGGAGTGTCAGCTGCCGGCGCGAAAGGATGCTGACTCGCGAATTCCGGCCACGTAATCGACTCCATCTCCGCGGCGGCGTTCAGCTTCATCGTGCACGAGCCAAGCGGAATCATGCTGCGGTCCAACGCAATATCTTTGTCTGCGAGCGCACGAAGGTAGCGCATCATCGACGTCTCGGTGCGGTATTGCGTAAACGCGGGGTGCGTCAGGAACTCCGATGTGCGCGTTGCGATATCCGGGCCCTCGAAGCTGTCGGGAGCCGGTGTCGCCGCAAATGCCGACAGGACGGCCGCAACGTGGTCGTCGGTGGTCGTTTCGTCGCAGGCGACGCCAATGTGGTCGTCATCGACGCGCCACACATTGATGCCGCGTTCTTTGGCGGCGGCCTGAACGTGCAGTGCCCGGCCGGGCACCCTGGCGAGTACGGTGTCGAAAAACGCCGAGTGCACCACCTCGACGCCGGCGCTGGCCAGACCGGCCGCCACGTTACGTGCGTGGGAATGCACCTGCCGCGCGATAGCAGTCAGACCGTCGGCGCCGTGGTAGCTGGCGTACATCGCGGCCATCACCGCCAGCAGCGCCTGCGCGGTACAGATGTTGCTGGTGGCCTTGTCGCGGCGGATGTGCTGCTCGCGAGTCTGCAGCGCCAAGCGGTACGCGCTCGTGCCGTCGCTGTCGACGGATATACCGACCAGGCGGCCGGGAAGCTGGCGGGCATGCTTGTCGTGCACCGCCAAATATCCAGCGTGCGGGCCGCCGAATCCCATTGGGACACCGAACCGTTGCGTGGTGCCGAACGCGACATCGGCGCCGATCTCGCCGGGCGGCGTCAGCAAGGTCAGCGCCAACAAGTCCGCCCCGATGGCAACCAGTGCGCCGCGGTCGTGGGCCTGCTCCACCAGCGCCGACCAGTCCGTGATGCGGCCGCTGGCGCCGGGTAGCTGCGTGATGACACCGAAAAACTCGCCGGCGGGCAGACCCTCGCGCAGGTCGGCCGTGACGATCTCGATGCCCAGCGGCTGGGCGCGAGTAGCCAACACTGCCGCCGTCTGGGTGAACAGGTCGGCGTCGACCGCCAGCCGGTTCGCCGAGCCCCGAGCCGCGCGGTGCATCAATGTCATGGCTTCGGCGGCCGCGGTGCCCTCGTCGAGCATCGATGCGTTTGCGATCTCGAAGCCGGTGAGATCACTGACCATGGTTTGGAAATTCAGCAGCGCTTCCAACCGACCTTGACTGATCTCGGGTTGATAGGGGGTGTAGGCCGTGTACCAGCCCGGGTTCTCCAACACGTTGCGCACCAGCACGGCGGGGGTAATCGTGTCGTAGTAGCCCTGCCCGATCATCGACGCCGCAACGGTGTTGGCGTCGGCCAGCTCCCGCAGCTCGGCCAAGGCTTCGGCTTCGCTAGCGGCCGGCGGGAGCCCGTCGAGCCCCGGGGCGGCGCCGGTGGCGGTGAGGGTATCGAGGATGCCCGCCGGGACTGCCTTGGCTGCCAGGTCATCAAGCGAGTCGACGCCGATGACCGCGAGCATGGTTGCGATGGCCCGGCTGTCAAGGCCGATGTGGCGGTCTTGGAAGCTCGGCTGGCTGGGGGTCGTGTTCAGTTCGGGCACTCCGGACTCCTGAGGTTGGGTGGAGCCGCAACGTCCTCGGGATTCGGGCGGCCCGCCGTGTCGCCGAGTTTGACGTTGTGGTCCTCTCCCTCTGTCGTCCACCCGAGTCGGGCGCCTGAGAGATTCGACAACCGGTTCACCGCAACGGAATACGGCTGCCTTTCCCCATGGGCGGGTGAACCGACGGATCGGCTCACCGCTTTCCAGAGGCATCGGGGCCCGCGCGGTCCGGGGTGCCTGAGAGGTTGACGGAGAGGTGTTGCTCCTTCGGCGTCCGTAACTGGCGGTCACGGAACTCTCCCGCACGTGGGCGATGCGCATCCGAGTTTACCCGGATTACCTGGGCGGAGACTAATCGAGGTGGGCGAGTCCGTCCGGCCGGCACGGTGACCGTACGCGGCACGCCGCTAGCCGATCTTGCGGTCGCGATTCTTGCGTCGGGAAGCGAGTTCGTCTTCCGGTGTCGCGATCGACTCGCCGCCGTCAGCGCGCTCCCCGCGGAAGTCGGCGATAACGCCGGTCAGCTCACGCATCGCGCCGGACACAGCGATGCCGAAGACTCCCTGTCCACCCTGCAGCAGGTCGACAACTTCCTCGGCCGACGTGCACTCGTAGACGGTTGTGCCGTCGGAGAACAAAGTGATGTTGGCCAGATCCTCGACGCCGCGCTGACGCAGGTGATCGACGGCGACCCGGATGTTGTGCAGCGAGATACCGGTATCGAGCAATCGTTTGACGATCTTGAGAACCAGGATGTCCTTGAAGGAGTAGAGCCGCTGACTGCCGGAGCCTGCGGCACTGCGGATCGACGGGACCACCAGCGATGTGCGTGCCCAGTAGTCCAGCTGGCGGTAGGTGATTCCGGCGATCTGGCACGCGCTCGGTCCGCGGTAGCCGACCAGCTCATCGGGAACGGAGTCGTCAGGGAAGAGTCCCGGCTGCATCGGCTGGCTCGATGGGGTGACGCCGTGGGGGCCGGTGGCAGCGGAATCGGGGTGGTCAGCAAGGTCCAGCTGGTCTTGGCGTGGCTGCTCGCTCACGTTGCTTCCTCTCGCCGATCGCGCGCTTGTCACTGGCTGCCCCGACTGCCATGTTTGCTCGGGCCCGAGTGCTAGAAGCATACGCTGTTCGATGCTGCCGGTTAACCATCACGTCGTGATCAAAGTATGGCGGTCGCTGGGATCGGGCGGCGCTAAGCGGCAGGCGTGTCGACATCGCAGTCTGAGATGAGACGTATCCGTGACGTTGCTGGCCTACCGCAAAAAGCCCAGGCGACGCTCGCAAAAGGCGCGGTGGCACCGACGTGGGCCGCCCCGCAACTGCACCGCCCGCCGTTAGGTGGCCTTGAAATCGTCGGGCGACACGCTGTCGAGGAACTCCTTGAATTTCTCCACCTCGTCCTCGCGAACGGCGCTGTTGGATTCCTCGTCGCCCTCGTCCGGGATCAACAGGCCGGCTTGGGCAAGCACAGCCTCCTCGACATAGATCGGCACACCGACCCGCAGCGCGATCGCCACCGAGTCCGACGGCCGCGCGGACACCTTGACATCGCGATCAAAGATCAGATCCGCATAGAACGTGCCTTCCTGCAGATCGACAATGCGCACCTCTTTAAGCGAATGCCCCAGTGCCGCAATGAGATCCCGAATGAGATCATGGGTCAACGGACGTGGCGGTTCGACGCCCTGCTGCTCCAGGGCAATCGCGGCCGCCTCCGACTGGCCTATCCAGATCGGCAGGTACCGGTCACCGTTGGCTTCGCGCAGTAACAGCACCGGCTGGTTCTGCGGTTGCTCGACGCGAATGCCGACAACACGAACTTCACTCATCTGCGTCTGCCCTCCGCACATGCGCACATGCCACCGTGTCCCACTCCCACTCGGCACGACGACGCGGTGAACACCATGCGTTTGCTCACGTTGTCGAACACCAAGCTGTCGAGGAAAGTCTAGTCCTCAGCGATGCAGAACGTCGCGAACGGCGGCCTTGATCAACGAGGTGTGCAAAGTGATGGCAAGCGCGGCCACCTCCCGTGCCAAGTCGTCAGCACGGTCACGGGCGCCGGCCTTGCCCGCTTTGACCAACGGGCCCGCAATCTGGGCGATCAGGTCGGACTGGCGGTCCGCCGCGGAGCGGAAAGCCCGTAGATGTCGTGGTTCTACACCGTAGTCAGCCAGTGCCCGTGCACATTGCAGAATCACCACGGCATGTTCGTCGAAGAACCCCCCTGGTCCGGTAGTGATCACCCCGGCCTTGAGCAAGGCCGTAAGCAGGTCGTCGTCCACTCCGGAGCGTTCCAGCAGATCCTCTCGACTGAGCCGGACGCTGGTGGGCGACACCGCCGCAGTGTCGGATCTGGTGTCATCGGCCTCGGTGTCGCCCACCGACACCAATCGCGGCATGCCGTAGGACGAACCGAACGGCGGCAGTTCCCCGTCCGGCTGGGCGTCCAGCTGTGCTCGAATCACCTTCAGTGGCAGATAGTGATCGCGCTGGGCGGTGAGGATGAAGCGCAGCCGTGCGCAGTCGTACGCGGCGAATCTGCGGTATCCCGATGCGGCCCGCTGTGGCGTCACCAACCCCTCGGCCTCCAGGAAACGAATCTTGGAGATGGTGACATCCGGAAAATCCGGTCGTAGCAAGTCCAAGACCGCCCCGATCGACATCCCGGCCAGCGCGGGGCCATCGGGTGCGCTCACTGGCTTCCGGTGCCCCCGTCGTCGCCGCCCTGCTTGGGACCGGTCAAGAACACCAAGCGGAACTTGCCGATCTGGACTTCGTCGCCGTTGGCCAGCACCGCCGAATCCACGGGCTCACGGTTGACGTAGGTGCCATTGAGGCTCCCGACGTCGACCACGCTGAATTCGTTATTCTCCAATCTGAATTCGGCGTGGCGACGGCTCACCGTAACGTCGTCGAGAAAAATATCGCTGTCGGGATGGCGGCCAGCTGACGTGATCGCCTGGTCGAGCAGGAAGCGAGATCCGGCGTTGGGCCCGCGTTTGACGACCAGCAACGCCGAACCCGCTGGGAGCCCTTCCACACCGGAGACTGCGCTTTCCGAGCCCGCCTGTGCAGGGGCGTCCAGCTCGCTGAGGAAGTCCGCGCGGAAGACGGAGGTCGTCTCCACGGTGACTTCGTTCGAGGTCTGGTCCTTCTCCATATCCGTCACCCGCTGCTCCTCACTGACCGCTGTGGCGTTGTCTGACCGCGCCGCTCGCCGGATTCTCCTACGATTTGCTGCCTATTATTGCCCAACTGCCTTCGGTCCTAGTTTCTCGACCGTACCGCGCACGGGTGCGCAGGTCAGTTGCAGCCCCGCATCGTCGCACACGATGCTGGCTGGGACCTTAGCAACAGTCACTCGGTAAGCGTGCCGCGGTAGGCCTCGGCGTCGAGGAAGTCCTTGAGGGCGGACTCCAGACCCGAGCCGTCGACCTGGATCTCAAGCAGCCAGCCCGCTCCGTAGGGGTCGGAGTTCACTAGTTGTGGGTTGCCTTCCAGATCCGCGTTGACCGCAGACACAGTGCCCGACAGAGGCGCATAAAGGTCTGACACCGATTTCGTCGATTCCACTTCGCCAAAGGATTCGCCGGCGGTGACATCGTCGCCCACCGTCGGCAGCTGAACGAAGACGACGTCGCCGAGTGCCGACTGGGCAAAGTCGGTGATCCCGACCCGCACCGTGTCCGCCGCGCTCCGGCGAATCCACTCGTGGTCGGAGGTGTACTGCAGATCGGCTGGGATATCGGTCACGTTGATCCTATTCTGGTTGGTTTCGGTCGGATTCGTTCATTTGACGGGCTGAGCGTATTGGTGTGGTTTTGGTTGTCGCAAGCTGGTCACGTCTAGCCGGTCGGCCTGTTCCACGGACATCCGTCCGCCGACACGTTTGACGCTGTCAACCGCTCCGCCGGGAATCTTCATCGCCGCGGCCAGGGTCGGTGGATCACCAATCGCCAGAATTGAATACGGCGGGGACAGACCCTTGCCGTCGATGGTCAGCTCACCGGGACTACCCGCTACCCACGTATCGACTCCGACCCGCACGGCACTATGAGCATCGTTGATCTGGATCGCCTCGGCACCGGCGGCCCGCAACTCATTGATCACATCGAGCATGACTTCGGGTGCAACGCCTGGCCCGGGATCGTCGATCGTGACCATGACGCCCGGACCGGTGGCGCCCACGGCGCCGACCAGGATGGACAGCGCGGCCAATCTGGCCTGGGCGTTTTCTATGGCCGCCTGGTCGTTGTCCCCGGAGGCCTGAAGCGAGTTCAGGGTGTTCTGCAACTCGGTCACTTCGCTATTCAGGGTGGCCTCCCGCCGCCGCAGCGAATCCAACAGCACGAGCAGGTCGGCCGGGCGCGCCGTGTCCAGCGAGTCACCGGACTCGGTCTGGCGGACCTGGGTAGCTAATGCAGCCCCGAGCAGCACGCACAATGCGATCGCCAACATCCCAAACACCAGTCGTGAGCGACCACCCCGCAGCATCGCGGAGAGCCTTGTCTGGCGCCCGATCTCGCTGCGAGACTGGTCCCCCACGAGTTCGTGACGACCATGCTGCGCGGCCGTCGGAGCATCTGATGCGGGGTCCTGAGGAATCTGACTCATTGCCGTCATGCTCCGAATAACCGCCGCCGCAGCGCGGCGGTGTTGCCAAAGATGCGGATGCCCAGGACGACGATGATGGCGGTGGACAATTGCGTGCCAACGCCCAACTGGTCGCCAACATAGACGATCAGTGCTGCGACCAAGACGTTGAATACGAACGAGACGACGAAGACCTTCGGGTCAAAGATCCCCTCGAGGTAGGCGCGCAGCCCACCGAACACCGCGTCGAGGGCGGCGACCACCGCGATCGGCAAGTAAGGCTCGATCGCGTCAGGCACGCTGGGATGAAACACCAGGCCGAGCACAATACCAACGGCCAGAGCCGCGATACCGATCATGTGCTCCGCATCCCCGTCCGCATGTCCAGCATTTGACGCGCTCCTTCGAACCGTATCTGCACCACCAGGATCTCTCTCACGAGGGCAGGATCTCTATCACGAGGGCAGGATCTCTCTCACGAGGGCAGGATCTCTCTCACTAGGGCGGCCCAATCTCTTTGGCGAACTTGATATCCCGGATCGATCCGGCCGGCAATGCCAGCCCGTCACCAATGTCGACGCTGACCCCCACACCATAGGAGATCTCCAGGAGCCGCAGTCGGTGTAGACCAGGACTGCGGTCAAAAGCATCGCGCATCAGATGCGGCGGACCGATCGCACGGACTGTATACGGGCTCGTGGTGGGGTTGTTGTCGACCAGGATCGCTCCGCCAGCCTGCCGGATCGTGACGTTCGGCCCGATCCGGACCCCATCGACCGATATGGCCTCAGCACCGCTCGCCCACAACGAGTTGACAACGAGCTGCAAATCGCGATCCAGGATGATCTGCTGGCTACCGGTCACCCGCTGCTTGGACATATCGGAAAGGTTCGGACCGGCACCTGGATCCGTCACCGTCACCGTCACGCCAGGGCCGATCACCGCGGTACTCGCGGCCGCCAAACTGAGCGCGTCCAGCCGGTTCAACAGCCGTTGTCCAGTGGCGTCGTCGGCGAGTGTGCGCCGTCGCATGTCGTCGACTTCCGCCGACAAGGCGCGCCGGCGTTGAGTCAATTCGGTCGCGGCGGCCTGCGTCGAACGCACGTTTTTTGCCAGCACCTGTTGGGCGGCATGCACGCCGGGGGCCACCGTACGTGCTTGGGCTACCGCAGCAGCAAATACCGTGGCGACCAGAGTCGCCGCCAATGCCTGCCACATCCAGCCGATAGCACGGGCGCGCCCACCCCGAGGGGTGCCGGAGCGAGCCCGGTCGGCTGCTGCGGCGGCATAGCCGGGATCCAAATGCTCTGACAGCAAAGCACGCAGTAAGGACGGCACCGCGATGCGCTGCGGGCGAGCGGCGTGGGCGCGGTAACCCGCATTGGGGTCGTACCCGCCGAGGCGCCGATCAGGTTCAACCATGTTCACCTGCGTTTCGCGCGACCTGCCGACGAGTCCGGTCGTGGACCCTGGGCATGCGCCGCACCACCAGGGTCATCTGCACCGCATACAGCACAAATGCCCAGAGGTACATGTACATACCCCAGATCAAGAATGCCCAACCAAAGGCCCCCACCACGCGACTCCACAGTGCGTCCCATTGTCCAAGCAGGATGATGGGAAAGGCCACCATGAGGGCGAAGGTCGCGGCCTTGCCAACGTAGGTCACCGGTAGTGCCGAGATTCCGCGGCTCAACAAGAGCGGCAGGGTCGCTGCCAGAGCCACGTCGCGCGCCAGCAGCGTGACAACAATCCACCACGGCAGAATCCCGCTCAGCCCAAAAACGATCGGGATCGTGACCATGTAGAGGCGATCGACGGCGGGGTCGAGGAGCACGCCCAACCGCGACGACTGATTGAGCAGCCGTGCGATCTTGCCGTCCGCCCAATCGGAGACACCACTGAACATCAGAATCGCCACAGCCCAGCCGTTTGCGTGGGCAAAAAGCATCGCGTAAACCAACACCGGAATCAGGGCCAGGCGGACGATGCTCAGCGCGTTGGGCACCGTCAACACACGATTCTGTGCGGGCACCGGCTCCATGAGCTGTGACCCTAGCTCGGCGACGTTACGGCCCGCGCGCGGACTGAGAGGGACCCGGGCAATTGAGCCAGACCCGGTGACGATGCGGTCCGCGCGCGGACCGAGGAGGAGCCGGGCAATCCAGCCCAGCCCGGTGACGATGCGGTCCGCGCGCGGACCGAGGTGGGGGCACCCCCAGCCGCATCGCGGCGAGGGGGCGAGCCGGGCAATCCAGCCCAGCCCGGTGACGATGCGGTCCGCGCGCGGGCCGACGGAGGTGGTCTCAGCGGAACACCCCGGGCAGGCTCAGGGTCGACAAGGTGTCGTCGGACAGCGGGTTGTCGTTGACCATGTACGTCCATGTCGATGTCGGCCGGGCCAGCTTGGATAGATCAAGTCCCGCCTCGTCTTCAAGGACATTGGCGGTCTCGAAGGTCTGTTGGGCTGCCTCGATCGCATCAGCGGCCAGGGACGCGAACGCGTCGACCGCAAGCCGGTGGAACTCGTCGAGCGGATTCTGCCGGCCCAGCGCCCGCAAATGGATACTTTCCCGAATATCAGCCAGGTAGGCGAGGTGATCTGCCCAGCCACGGTCGAGGTGATACAGCATGATCAACCGGCAGATCTCTTCGAGGCGCTCGTCGGACACCTCGTCAGACAGCTCCTGGTACCGCTCCGGCGCCAGTTCGGTGAGCTCCTCGAGCGCGGTTGCGGTGCGTAGCAACGTGTTACGCCGGTCCACGATGATGGCGCGCTGCTGAGCTATGAGTTGGTTGTACCGCCACGTGTTGGCGTGCACGTCCAGGAGCCGACCTTCGGCGACGCGCTGGGCGTGGTCGAGCAGACTACTTGCCTTCGAGCTGACAATCCGGCCGTCTTCGTCGGTTTCCGCAGGCAACTTGTTGCTATCGAGGTTCGCCTCGGCGACATCGTCCTCCCAACTCGAGAAGAACACCGATGACCCTGGGTCGCCCTGGCGCCCGGCCCGGCCGCGCAGCTGGTTGTCCAGCCGCTCGGTGTGATGCCGGCCAGTGCCAACCACATGGAGTCCGCCCAGTTCGGCGACGCGGTCATGGTCGGCCTCGTCTGATCCACCCAGCCGAATATCGGTGCCACGCCCAGCCATCTGGGTGGACACCGTGACCGTGCCGAATTTGCCGGCCTCGGCGATCACCCGGGCCTCCTCGGCATCGTTCTTTGCGTTGAGCACCGCGGCGGACACGCCGCGATGCTGCAGCCTCTCGTGCAGCTCCTCGGATTCGGCAACGTCGCGCGTGCCGACGAGGACTGGCTGCCCCGTTTCATGCACCTCGGCGATGTGTTCGACGATCGCGTCGTTCTTGGCCGCAGCGGTGATGTACACCCGATCGGATTCGTCTTCGCGAATGTTCGGGGTATTGGGCGGTATCGGTGAAACGCTTAACTTGTAGAACTGGCGCAGCTGCTCGCCGGCGGCCAGCGCGGTCCCGGTCATCCCGCACACGGTCGCGTACCGGTTGACCAATGCCTGCACCGTGATGGTGTCGAGGACCTCGCCCGTTTCGGTGGTCTCGATGCCTTCCTTGGCTTCGACCGCTGCTTGCAGGCCATCGGGCCAGCGCTGCAGTTGCGCGATGCGGCCCCGCGAGGCGTTGATCAGGTGCACCGCGTCGTCCCGGACGATGTAGTGCACGTCGCGTTGCAACAGCACATGGGCGTGCAGCGCGACGTTCACCTCGGTCAGCGTGGTGCCAACATGTTCCTCGGAGTACAAGTCGATGCCACCGAGGGCTTTTTCCACTTTCCGCGCCCCGGCATCGGTCAAGTGGACGTTGCGGCTATCGGCGTCGGTGGCAAAGTATTCGTCGGTGTCGGAGGCCCCAACGAGCTGACCGACCAGCTGAATGATCTCTAGCCGCGGTGTCTCCCGGTGGGTAGTTCCCGCCAGCACCAGCGGCACCAGCGCCTCGTCGACCAGGACGGAATCGGCTTCGTCGATGAGAGCTACATCCGGGTTCGGGGATACCAGATCGTCGACGTTGGTCACCAGCTGGTCGCGCAGTACGTCAAAGCCAATTTCGTTGATCGAGGCGTAGGTGACATCACAGTCATAAGCGGCACTGCGATCCGCCCGCGTCGATTCTGCAGTGATCCACCCGACCGTCAGGCCCATCGCCTCGAGCAGCGGGCCCATCCACTCCGCGTCGCGGTGGGCCAAATAGTCATTGATGGTCACGACGTGCACGTGCCGACCAGCCAGGGCGTAGCCGGCGGCGGCGATCGCACCGGCGAGGGTCTTGCCCTCACCGGTCGCCATCTCGATCACGTCGCCATCGAGCATGCGCAGTGCGCCCAGTAGCTGCACTTCAAACGGACGCAACCCGGTCGTCCGCTCGGCGGCCTCGCGGGCAATCGCGAGGAACTGGGGGACGTCGGGGGACTGGGCGAGCTGGTCGAGGTTGAGCAGCCGGGCTGCTTTGACTAGCTTCTCGTCGTCCAGATCGGCAGCTTCCTTGTCGTACTCGGCCGACGCGGATACCTCCGCCATGGAACGACTTCGGGTCTTTTCCGTACTTGCGCCGAGAAGCCGCCAGAATCGGCTGCTCAGGCGGCCCGGTTGGGTATGGCTGGTCTTGGGCACAGCCCAACGGTACGCGACCTTCCGGCGAGGCCCGTCAGGCGAGATTCGATCGGCGCGGGTAGGCGATGCTTGGCTCGGTGAGCACGTTGACGACTGCGGGAAGACCGCTGGCGAAGGCACGTTCTAGCGCCGGGCGAAGTTCGCCGGGCGCCGACACCAGCTCGCCGTGCCCACCGAGAGCACGCACCACCTCGTCGTAGCGGGTTTCCGGACGTAGTTCGGCTACCACCGAATAGCCGTACAGCGCCTCCATCGGATGCTTTTCCAACCCCCAGATGCCGTTGTTGCCCACCACCGACACGACCGGCACGTGGTGCCGGGCCAGGGTGTCCCATTCCATGCCACTGAAACCGAAGGCGCCGTCGCCCTGCAGCAGCACAACCTGTCGCTGCGGTTGCGCCAGTTTGGCGGCCAAGGCATATCCAGGACCCGACCCAAGGCAGCCAAACGGGCCACTATCCAACCAGCAACCGGGCAGATAGCTGTCGATGACCCGCCCGGCGTAGGAGCCGAAATCGCCAGCATCGATCACAACCACGGCGTCACGGTCCAGCAGCGGCGCCAGCTCGGCGTAAACGCGCAGCGGATGCAGTGGAGACCGGTCATCGGCGAGCTCGGAGCGCTCCTGGTCTCTGGCCGCGGTCTCCGTCGTCCGCAACTCGTCAATCCAGTCCTCATGGTTGGTGCCGCCCGGTTCGGCCAGCGCCGACAGGATCGCCGTCAGGTCGCCGTAGAGCCCCGCGGCGATGGGCCGCGGAGGTTGGCGCTGCGGTTCGGCGCGGTCAGCCACAACAAGCTGAGTATGCTCTCCGAACACCTTGCCGAAGCCCAGTCGGAAGTCCATCGGGACTCCAACCACCACGGCAACGTCGGCCTCCCCCAACGCTTTTGCCCGCGCCCGCGAAAACGCCAACTCGTGGTCGGCGGGCACCACACCACGAGCCATCCCATTCATGAGCACCGGAATCCGCATCGCCTCCGCGAGACGCAGCAAAGCCTGCTCCCCGTGGCCCCACCAGACATTGGTGCCGGCCATGATCACTGGCCGGCGCGCCGCCGATAGCAGGTCAGCTGCCCGATCGAGCGCTTGGTGATCGGCACCTGCCGCCGCCGGCAGGTCCGCCAGCGCGCCGGGGCGCCCGTCATCAGTCGACAGGGAAAACACGTGGTCAATCGGGAAGTCGACGAACGCCACACCGGAGGGGGCCGCGACGGCGGCCTGCAACGCGTGGTCTATGAGCCGACCCGCGTCGTCGGCTGACTGCGCGGTCGCTGCCAAGCGGCACAACGGCGCGACAAACGGCACGTGGTCGATCTCTTGTAGTGAGCCCATCCCCCAGCGCGCCGCCGGCGCGCGACCGCCGAGCACCACCAGTGGTGACTGGTTCTGCTGTGCGGCGGCCATCGCACTCATCCCGTTCGTGACGCCCGGTCCCGCGGTGAGCGCGGCGACTCCGGGCACCCGGGTCACCTTCGACCAGCCCTCTGCGGCGAAGGCGGCGGTCTGCTCGTGGCGGGTATCGATCAGCCGGATGCCCTCGTCGCGACAGCCGTCGTAGATGGAGAACAAGTGGCCACCCGACAGGGTGAATAGCGTGTCGATGCCGCTGGCCTTAAGCCGGCGCGCGATGAGTCGGCCCGCATGCATGGTCTCGGTGGGTACGGCGTCGATGCTCATATCGGCAGCCTAGCGACAATCGTCGGGTACCTTCGCCGAAGGATTTCCGTTGTGTGAGGAGATATCGACCTTGGGCCCGACACCTTTTACGCCATCCATCGACTGGTCCGGGGCACCCCTGGATTCTCTGTATTGGATCGGTAAAGCCTGGACGATCAGCGCCATCAGCGTGCTCGTCGCGCTGGCTTTGTTCAGATACCTGACACCGTGGGGCAAGCAGTTTTGGCGCATCACCCGCGAGTACTTTGTAGGCCCCGACAGCGTTCGAGTGTGGCTGATGCTCGGTGTGCTGTTGTTCTCGGTCGTGCTGGCCGTGCGCCTGAACGTCTTGTTCAGCTACCAGGGCAACGACATGTACACGGCCTTGCAGAAGGCCTTCGAGGGTATCGCCGCCGACGACGACGCGGTCAAACGCTCAGGTGTGCATGGATTTTGGATGTCGATCGGGGTATTCAGCGTGATGGCGGTGCTGCACGTAGCGCGGGTCATGGCCGACATCTACCTCACGCAGCGCTTCATCATCGCTTGGCGCGTCTGGCTGACCGACCACCTCACCGAGGACTGGCTCCACGGCAGGGCCTACTACCGGGACCTGTTCATCGACGAAACCATCGACAACCCGGACCAGCGCATCCAACAAGACGTCGACATCTTCACCGCCGGTGCCGGTGGCACCCCGAACGCACCCTCCAACGGCACAGGTACCACGCTGTTATTCGGGGCCGTGCAATCGATCATTTCGGTCATTTCCTTTACGGCGATCCTGTGGAATCTCTCGGGCCCGCTGAACATCCTCGGTTTCACCTTCCCCCGGGCAATGTTCTGGACGGTGCTGATCTACGTATTCGTGGCCACGATCATCTCGTTCATCATCGGGCGCCCACTTATCTGGCTCAGCTTCCGCAACGAGAAGCTCAACGCGGCTTTCCGCTATGCCTTGGTGCGCCTGCGGGATGCGGCCGAGGCGGTGGGCTTCTATCGCGGCGAGCGCGTGGAGCGCGCTCAGCTGTCGCGCCGGTTCAACCCGGTCATCGCCAACTATCGCCGCTATGTGCGCCGCAGCATCGGGTTCAACGGATGGAATCTGTCGGTGAGCCAGACCATCGTCCCGCTACCGTGGGTGATCCAGGCACCCCGACTGTTTGCCGATCAAATCCACTTCGGTGACGTCACACAGACGGCGATGGCGTTTGGAAACATCTTCGACTCGCTGTCGTTCTTCCGGAACAACTACGACGCGTTCGCCTCCTTCCGCGCGGCCATCATCCGGTTGCACGGACTGGTCGACGCGAACGAAAAGGGTCGCGCGTTGCCGGCCGTTGCGGCTGAGCCGACCGATGACGGGTCGGTTCATATCGAGAATGTCGAGGTACGCACGCCGACCGGTGACCGGCTGATCGACCCGCTTGACCTGCAGTTGGGCAGCGGCGACTCGCTGGTGATCACTGGCCGCTCGGGTGCTGGCAAGACCACGCTGCTGCGCAGCCTGGCGCAACTGTGGCCGTACGCGACGGGCACCCTGCGACGGCCTGGGGGCGACAACGACACGATGTTCTTGTCCCAGCTGCCCTATGTTCCGCTGGGCGATCTCCGCACGGTGGTCTCCTACCCGCAATCGTCGGGAGTGCTCTCCGACGAGGAACTGCGTGACGCGCTGACCAAAGTGGCACTGGCCCCGCTGGTCAATCGCCTTGATGAGGAACAGGATTGGGCCAAGGTGCTCTCGCCCGGTGAGCAGCAGCGCGTCGCGTTCGCCCGCATACTGCTCACCAAACCCAAGGCGGTTTTTCTTGACGAATCCACCGCGGCCCTCGACGAAGGGCTCGAATTCGCCCTCTATCAGCTGGTGCGCGCCGAATTGCCAGACTGTGTGGTGGTCAGCGTTAGCCATCGGTCCACCGTCGAGCAGCACCACGAACACCAACTCGAACTGCTCGGCGAGGGCCAGTGGCGGCTGATGCGGGCTGGGGCCGCACCGGCCAGCGTTTAATTTCCTCCGAACACGGCCGCAGCGCCCGCGACCCCGAGGCACCGCCGCTGGACCCCTATCGCGGATGCGCCCCCGCCGCGGCGTGCGCCCCGGCACGCCGACCGAAAAACGACCCCTCACCCAGCTGGGTCCCGCTGGCGTACCCCTTGCCATCCTGCGCGATGTTCGACGCGCACGCCCCAGCTGCGTACAAACCCGCCACCGCCGTACCGTCGGCCCGCAACACCTGCCCGTCCACCGACGTGGTCAGCCCGCCCAGGGTGAACCCGGCGTACATTGCCTTGCCCAGCGACATGTCGAATGCCCCCCACGGCCCTTTGTCCTGCGGGGCAAGGAATTCCGGTTGTTTGTGGAAGTCAGGATCCGCGCCGCGGGCGGCATGGGCGTTGTAGCGATCCAGCGTCGCGCTGAGGTTGCCGTGCGCGATTGACAGCCCGGCTTCCATTTCGGCCACGGTTTCCCAACCGTCGATGAACGGGACCAGCGGCATTGTCGGGTGCTCCAAATGGCTCTCGTCGACGATCAGGTACGCCGCACTGTCTGGCTGATCCATGATGAACCCGGCGGTTCGCGAATGGTAAGAGTCCTCCGCGACGAAGCGCTGTCCGAGCTTGTTGACGATGATCCCGGTCAGCAAGACTGGCGGCGGATACGGCGGAGCGGTAACGAAGATCTGATCCATGTGCTCGGTGGCGCCGCCGGCCGAGACACCCATCCGGATACCCAAGCCGTCGTCGTAGGTGTTGCCGAGCACGAACGGCTTCTCGGCCAGCTTCGGTGTGTACCTCGCGACCATGTCGGGGTTCATCACAAATCCTCCGGCAGCGATGATCACCGCGTCCGATTTGATGGCACCGGTTTCGGAGAACTTCTTCCATCGCACTCCGGCCACGCGGGTATTCGCGCCCGACCCCTCGACGATGAGCCCCGTGGCGCCCGTCTCGTAGCGGATCTGCACCCCGAGAAGCGCGGCTCGTTTCAGGAGCAGGTCGATCACCATGCTGGCGCCACCGGTGTCACCAGGGACCGGCACCTTGTGGCCGCGCGGCGCCGGCACCGCCTCCTGGAGAAACGGCCAGACCTTCTCGTTGCCGGTGAACATCAGACCCTCGGTGTTGGGCTGGATCACCGCTTTGCCCGGGAAGTAACTGCGCTCGAACTGGAAACCGAGGTCTTCCAGCCAATTGAAATGCTCCACGCTGCCGTCACAATAGGCGCGAATCTTCGTGTGATCCGGCTGCCGCGACACCGCCACCAGGTACTTGTACATCTCCTCGGGAGAGTCGGGATGCCCGGTCGCCTCCTGGACCGCGGTACCGCCGCCCAGGTAAAAGTGCCCTCCCGCAAGCGAAGTGGTGCCGCCTGCCGCGGCTGCGCGCTCCAGCACGAGGACTCGCGCGCCGGCTGCCGCTGCGGTCACCGCGGCACAGCCGCCGGCAATGCCGAACCCGATCACCACCACGTCGACCTCGTCCGACCAGGCTGTCACCGTTTGCGCCTCGACCGTCGCGGGTATGTCGGCGTTCACCGCTGCTCCTGTTTGATGTAGTCGTAGAACGCCTTGATCTCGGGTGAGAAATAGGCAATCTCCACGAACGGCACGCCAGCCTGTGGCGCTGCCACATAGCCGAACTGAATTCCACCGGGCATCACACCCCGCTGTACCACCGCGGCGCCGTGGTCAGCCGCCTCCGCAAGTGCGGCCTCGAATCCCTCCGGGCTGTCAGCTTCCATACAGATGTGATGTAGACCAGG
Organism: Mycobacterium spongiae; assembly: GCF_018278905.1. Lineage (NCBI taxonomy): Bacteria > Bacillati > Actinomycetota > Actinomycetes > Mycobacteriales > Mycobacteriaceae > Mycobacterium > Mycobacterium spongiae. The sequence goes on along the minus strand of NZ_CP046600.1, from coordinate 2,747,317 downwards.
CCCGCAGCGGCGCAGGAAGTCACTATAGATATTCTCGCCGCGGACCGGGCAGATCAGCTCCAACTGCATATCGCCGAGATAGCTCAGTGAGATGCTTGCGACGAAGTCGGCGGGCTCGCCCTGATAGCTGCAGGTGTCCGGAGCGAAGTGCACGTCGGGTATCCGCACCCACTTACGGACGCCTAACAGCCCGGTGAGGGCCATTTCGGTGGCGTCTAGGTCCGGGGTTACCCACGCGATCTGTGTCGGTGACTGAACGGGGAGGTGCATCGTCTCGCAGGATAGCCCAGCCCGCTGGGCGCCAGAAAGGGCTCGGCATGACGAGGAAAGCTTTGCCGTGGTCGGCACGGACTGGGCCCGAAGGGCCGGCTGAACACGTTCTAATTCTGTTCGCCAGATCCCCATGAATGCTGGGCCAGGATGTCTGTCAGGAGGCGAACCTGAGTCTCGAACAATCCCTCGGGATCAGACACTGTGTCGGTCCCGTATTGCCCGAACACCTCCAGGCTGATCGCCCCCACCAGGCCTGCCCACAACAGAAAGCACTTGGCGATGACGTGGTCATCGCCCGGGAACCCGAATTCATGGCGAATTCGCTCGAAATCCGATGACATCGGTTGTGGTGCAACGTCATTGGTCAGCCGGATATCTCCGATGGCGATACCTGCATCGATCGCGTCGAAGAGGGCCCCGACGACCCGGGTGCCGACCCCGGCAGGGCGGTCGGATTGTGAGTGGTGGTCGGGAATCGGGCTGCCGTACAGCAAGGCCCATCGCTCCGGGTGGGCGATTGCCCAGCGGCGAGCCACATGAGCAATGGCGATGACGTCGTCGCTCCAGGAGTCGGCGACGACTCCGTCACGAGCACGGTCGACGGCGTCTGCTAGGTCTGAGTCGGCGTCGACCAGGAGCAATGCCAGCAGCTGATCGCGGCCGGACACATAGCGATAGACGGCCGACGACACCATCCCGAGTTCGCGAGCTATCGCGCGGAGCGATACTCCGGCCGCACCCCGGTCTACCAGCTGGCGTCGACCCAATTCGATAATCTTCGCCTCAATGCGCTCTCGGTGCTCCAGCGAGTCCCGGCGCTTGCCCACGCGGCCAGTCTGGCACAAACCGAGATCACCGCTCTTGTTTTCTCGAGGCTGGCGCCCACTCGATCTGAGAGAGACGGGGCGGTTGTTAGCTGAGGATGGTCACGCCGAGATCCTCGAGGACCTGGTCGGACGCGGACCGCCACGACACCGCGGCGGGAAAGTCTCCCCAGACGCTGTTGAAGATCCCGACGAGTTGAGCGGGACCCCCATTATTGGGCGCCAGGTACACCGGTCCACCAGAATCGCCTTGCTTGCTGAGAACACCATGGGACATGGTGAACCATCCATTGTTGACACCTTCGACGGTTCCGCACGTTTCGCCAGTGATCACGCCGAAATGGCACACGGCCTGTCCGGGCGCAACCGCCACGCCCGGTATGGACTCCAGCGGACGGCCACCGGGCAGGATGTTGCTGGGAGTCACCGAGTCGACCAGAACAATCGCCTCGTAGTCGGCGATCAACTGGTCGGTCGCCACCGTCGAACCACTGGGGGTGTTGTCCCGGAACGTCGCCAGGTGGCCGATGAGGTTGAAGTTCGCATCGGTCACCGCTCCCCCGCCCCGGCAGTGCCCCGCGGTGAAGGCGATCCGCAGGCCTGGGTCGACATAGCCCAGTGTGCAGACATGGTTGTCCTGGCGGATTTCCATTCCGGGGAAGACCAAGGTCGGATCGGCGCCGGCCGGCGCCGGCGGCAAGCTGAGAGCGAGGGCGAGCATGCCCATTGCGGTCGCTACGCGCGTTGCCAGACGGCGCACCATGGCCTCCGATCGGTCGGGGCCGACACCGAAAGGTCACCGAAAAGGTAACGGTGTCGACCGGAGCTTGGGGTTAGGGGTTAACCCGCCCGACGTTGACCTTTTCGGTTTAGACGCTCGCGGTGTTACTTACGATCTCGCCAGCCCGACGGAGCCGCTGGCGTTGGCGGCTGGGCGCGGTTCCCAGCCCGGGGGTCCGAACACGTAGCCCAGCCGATCCCGCAGCCGCTGTGCTGCCTGCCAATCCCGGGCGATCGCGACGTATTCACGTGTCTGCAGCTTCCAGATGTTGAACGTGTCGACCGGCTTGGTGAGACCGTAGTGCGGCCGGAACAGCTCCGGCTGGAAGCTGCCGAACAACCTGTCCCAGATGATGAGGATGCCGCCGTAGTTCTTGTCCAGATACACCTGGTCCATCCCGTGATGCACGCGGTGGTGCGACGGGGTATTGAACAGAAACTCGATAGGCCTAGGCAGCTTGTCGATCCGCTCGGTGTGCACCCAGAACTGGTAGATCAAGTTCAGCGACCAGCTGAAGAACACCATCCACGGCGGTAGTCCGAGGAGCGGCAAGGGGACCCACATGAGAATCTCGCCACTGTTGTTCCATTTTTGGCGGAGCGCGGTGGCGAAATTGAAGTACACGCTGGAGTGGTGTGCCTGGTGGGTGGCCCAGATCAGCCGGACCCGATGGGCCATGCGGTGATAGGCGTAGTACGTCAGGTCCACGCCCAGAATCGCGATGATCCAGGTGTACCACCGGTGTGCGGAAAGGTGCCAGGGCGCAACATAGGCATAAATTGCCGAATACCCCAGTAGCGCTAGCGCCTTCCACGCGGCGGTCGTGGCTATCGACACCAGACCCATCGAGATGCTAGCCACCGAGTCGCGAGTGAGGTAGGCGCCGGATACCGGCCGGGACCGTCGGGCAGCGCTGCTTTCGTGGGCCGCTTCGATTCGTTCCAGTTTGCGCGCTGCCGTCCATTCGAGGATCAGCAATAACAGGAAAAACGGGATGGCAAACAGCACGGGATCCTGCATTTCCGCGGGTAGCGCGGAAAAGAAACCCGTCACGGCACTCACATCAGACAGAGTACGGCCGCCGTGCCCGGCCGGCGAGCTGCGCACCGGGCGCTTGGCCCAACATTGCCGAGTGAAGCGCCGGAACAGAGTGCGCGGGTAATCAGTCCGCTGGTGCGGGCTCGCCCGCATACCAGTGGACCGCGTGCATCCCTGGTTGCAGGGATAGTTCGGCCACCATCCGCTCGAGCCGGGCCGGTGTATGGCCTCCCATCAGCAGGTGCGCGGTCAACGTAACCTTGTCGTCGCCCGCCTCGCTGCTGTGGATACCCCGGAGAATCATGTCGTTGTTGCTGGTGTGTTGCACGATTTGGGCGCGTGCGTATTTTGCAGATTTCCGGCGACAGATCACCTGCACTTGGTAAGGGGCCAGCCCCTCGTCCTCTTCGACGGTGTTGTCGTGGTCGATCAGCCGGCCCAACGGGCGCCCCAGGAAGTGGATACCGACGACAGTGCCGGTGGCGATGATGGTGAACACCAGGTGCCCCGAAGCGGCCAGCACCCCGACCGCGGCCGAACACCACAGGGTGGCTGCGGTGTTGAGCCCGCGCACGTTGAATCCCTCGCGCAGGATTACCCCTCCGCCGAGAAACCCGATGCCGGAAACCACGTACGACGCCACCCGCGTGGGGCTGCTGTCATTCGCGGTTTCCGCATACAGCACGAATAGCGTCGCACCAGTGGCCACCAGCGCGTTGGTGCGTAGGCCGGCCATGCGGGCACGCCACTGCCGCTCGAGCCCGATAAGGGCGCCGCAACCGACCCCCACGGCCAGCCGGAGCGCGAAATCTGCGACGCTCAGCGTCTGCATGGCGGCGCCCTCCTTTCCCGATCGCGGGCCAAGCTATCAGCCACCGATTCAGGACGACCGGGATAGTCGCCACGCGGCGGCCCCGGTCGGCCGGCAGCTAACCACGATGAGGTAAACAACAGATGGCGCCGGGCCGAACCGAGCGAGTTTCCGGCCATCGCCTCCCGAACCGCGCCCCGGTGAAACGGTGTGCGCCCGCACCACAGCGACGTCTAGAGCGCGCCCAACGGCTACCGCCGCATGATCATCGACCTAGGCTTCGGTGAGGTGATGGGGGCAGTAGTACGTCGCCGAGAGCACCGCGAACTGTGACGCGGCCTCCATATCGAGTCCCGGATTGCGAACCTTCACGTCGTGGACCAGCTCTAGGCCTGATTCACCGTTGTTCAAACACGTGCATACTGCCTGGGCGGACCCAATGGCTCGAGCTGGGTCACCGTAGGTTATTCCGGCTCCGTCCAGAGCAGCGAGGAAGCCTGCGTCGTCGCCCGTGCCGTCGCCCGGATGGCCATACGCCGGCGCGGCGAGGCCAACCATGGTTGCAACGCTCAGCACTGCGAGCAGAGCCTTCATAACTCACCATTCTTCCATGTCGCGACAATTCTTGCAGGAGTCGTATGTTGTCCAAAGCCCCGTGGTCCCAAGGCATTCAGCAGTGAGTGCCGGTCCTCGATGGCGCTATCCCAACTGCGCATCGGACGGCACCACCTTGACCTTGTCACGTTTGGACAGGTGCACCGCGTGGATCCCGGGCTTCTTCGACAACTGTTCGAGCAAGCTGTCAAGCCCTTCCTGATCGACGCTGTGATGCTGCACGCTTTCGGGCTTCTCCGAGATCTGGGCGACCAGACGTTTGAGCTGCTCAGGCGAGTGGCCGTCCTTGAGGTCTTTCATGGAGGTGCGGCGGCCTTTCGCACCCGCACCGGCCAGGGCGGTCGGAGCCGCGGAGCCGAAGGCGGCTCCGGCCATACCCGCCATGGACGCCGAACTCAACAGGCTTCCCTCGCCCAGCGCGGCCGCCGACACGGCATCGGGCCCGGTGGCCGACAAGGCAGCGGCCACGGTCCGGATATCCGGGGTGGCCGCGGCCCAGCTTGGCGGAACCGACATCTTTCCGACCAACATGCCGCGGCCATAATCCGCCGCAACGTCACCGGGCGATACCGCGTTGAACAGGCTACTTAGGCCAAAGCGTGGCGAAACGCCAAGGCCACCGCCCAACGCGTCTCGGGGAATTGCACCAAGTCCGTGTGGGTGCGGGGCGTACTTGAGGACGTGAGATATCGGGAAGTTGACCAGCAGCCCCTCGTCGTTGAACGCCGCCAGAACGCTCGAAGGGGCCTTCAGGGCGCCGTATAGGGCCAGATAGGCATCGGTTGCGCCGGTCCCGATCAGGGAGTCCAGGATGAAGGTCACGGCATCGGTGTAGCCCGTGGCGATGTCCGCACCCAACTGCAGGAGTGTCGAGATTGGGCCGACTGTCAGCAGCGATTCTAGGCTGGCGGCCGGGGCGGCGGCGGCGACGCCGGCCGCGGCGGCTTGACCGACCAGCCCGGCCCCGTTGGCGACCTGCGGGGGCTCGGTGAAGGGTGTCACCCGGCTGGCGGCAGCCGAGGCCCCGGTGTAGGTGTCCATCGCGATGGCATCTTGAACCCACATTTCGGCGTATTGGGCTTCGGCAGCCGCGATCGCCGGCGTGTTCTGCCCGAAAATATTGGTCGCCACCAGCAGCGCCTCTTCGGCGCGGTTGGCTGCGACCTCGGCCGGGGGCACGTGGGCGGCGAAGGCCGCTTCATAGGCGGTTGCCGCGGCGGCGGCCTGTGCCCCAGCCTCAGCGGCTTGCTCGGCGGTGGCGTTCATCCACGTCAGATACGGGGCAACCGCGGCGGCCATGGCCAGCGACGAGGGGCCCACCCACGGACCGCTGGTCAGTGTCGCGACGATCGACGAATACCCGGCCGCCGTGGCCTGCAGTTCGGCGGCCAGTGCTTCCCAGGCGGTCGCGGCAGCCAGCATCGGCGCTGCGCCTGGGCCCATGTAGATCCTGCCGGAGTTGATCTCAGGGGGAAAGGCTGCATACAACATCGTTATTGCCCTTCTATCTGGGTGGTTAGCGCCTGGGTGATCTGCACTCGAGTGGTGTTGGTCGATGCGGCGGTCATCGGAGTCACTCCTCGATCGCCGGGATCACGATGATGGTGGCCGCGGCGGGGTCGGCCTCGGCAACGACGCCGCCGAGGGAGCCCGATCCGGCACTGCCTGAGCGGACGGTGGTTGCGGCGAGGGCACGCCCGGCCATGCTGGCCGCTGCCATCTGGCCGAACACGTTGCCTTCGGCGGCTAGCGGGGCCGTCGCCGTTGGCGCGGCTGCGACGTTGGCAGGTAGCACTGAGGCGAGCGATCGAAGTGCCGGGGCGGCCTCCGTCCAGCCCTGCGGTACCGACATACTTCCCACCAGCGCCGCCCTGCCCATGGCGCCGGACACCGGCGCGCCACCAAGTTCCGATGTTGCACTGAACAAGCCGGCGGAGCCCAGATTTGCCTCACCCGCCAGCGGCGCTAATCCCCCGGTAATCAGCTTCGGCGGGGCGAAGAATGCGTTGGCGCCAACCATGTTGTTGGTGAAGGCGTAGAGCTGCCCGAACGCCAGGAAGGGGCCACCGGGTATGGAGCTGAGCCCTTGGATGGAGAACGGCCCCGACAGGGTGCTCCAGATTGTGGTCCAGTTTTCGATGTCGTTCGCGATTGAGGTTGGCAATGTCGCTTGCGGCAAGAGGGACGCGGACCCCGACGTGAGGGTTGTCGCCAGGTTTTGCAACGTCGTCGGCACGGCTGCCATCACTTGGGCCAGTTGGTTGGCGACCTCCGTGCTGGCGGCGGCGCCGGTGGCCTCGGCCACTGCCGCCGACTGAGTCGCCATCGCCGCGGAGTTGGTGGTCTGAGGCGGCTCGGCGAACGGCGTCAACTCCGACGCGGTTGCCGAAGACCCGGCGTAGGCGTACATCGCCGCAGCATCTTGGGCCCACATTTCCATGTAATGGGCTTCGGTGGCCGCGATCGCCGGGGTGTTCTGGCCAAAAATGTTGGTGGCAATCAGCGACATCAACAATGCGCGGTTGGCCTCGATCACCGGCGGCGGCACTGTGGCGGCGAAGGCCGCCTCATAGGCACCCGCGGCGAGCTTGGCCTGGGTCGCCGCCTGCTCTGCCTGAGCGCCGGTGGCGTTGAGCCAGGTGACAAACGGTGCGGCCGCGGCCGCCATCGCGATGGCCGACGGACCGATCCATTGACCGACGGTCAGCCCATCAACAATTGAGCTATAGGAGGCCGCGGTGGACAGCAACTCCATAGCCAACGCGTCCCAGGCCGCCGCCGCGGCCAGCATCGGTCCGGAACCCGCACCGACATACATGCGTCCCGAGTTAATCTCCGGCGGGAGTAGCCCATAATCCATATCAGTTACCTCGTGGTCCCCTCGATGGCCGCCATGGTAATCACACCCTCGTAGTTCCGCGGGTGAACCAGTCCAGCTCTTATGAACTTCACCAGATATCCCAATGCGTACCCCCTATCGGATCCCCATGCCCAATACAATTGACCTTACGCCCCCTCTATGAAAAACCATCAAATACCCACCGATAAGATTTGTTGCAGCTTCGACGACTCTGTCTCGTGCGGTTCCCCGTTTCGGATGTAGCTCGCATCCTGCGAAGCAATTATTTGTGCAGCGTTCCACCCAGGTAATAGCGACGTAAAATATACGTCTCGCCCCTCCCAGACATACTGTGAGAACTCCGCTCAGCTAACGTAAAATTCAGGTAAACCTGCAGATGATGTCGCGGTTTTGCGGCTGTGGCAATTTTGTGAAAACCGGCTTGAATTGTTGGCCGACCATTCGTATTTCTCAGTGCCGAGAAGGTGAGTTCGATAATCTTTTCTGCGGCTTTACCGGCGCTTGTACATTCTTTTTACGCCATTGTTACAACATTCTCGGTCCCAAATATCCGCAACGAAGGTGATTGTGGCGCAGCGCCTGCTACTGCGCGCACCGAACATCCTAATCGAGATCCATCGTCGTCACCGCGCAAATCGCCGTAACCCGGTGCCGGAATTTGGGCACTCGGCTATACATGCAGGCACAGCGACCCGACCTACGGCCCGGGGTCGGATGATGGCTCGAGCAGCTTGTCAGCCGGCGGCTGGCGGGTGAGCAACGAAGCGCGGGCGGAACCCGTACTGGGGCACAGCGCGCCCGAAACTTTGTTTGCCGAAGGCGCCCAGAGGCATGCCGGGCATTCCGGCTGCACCCGGGGGAGCAACCATCGGCGTGCCTCCCAGAGACGCGGCCAGCGGGCTAGCCGATGGCGCCGTGGCGGTCCAGGTAGGCGGCACCGAGAGAGTGCCCACCGCTGCGGCCTTACCCAATCCGGCAGCCACGGCGCTGCCAGCGCCGCCGAGCCCGAGTGTAGACCCGAGGGGGCTTGTCAGCGCACCGCTGGCCGCACCTAGCGCGCCCGCCGCAGTCGCGTCCTCGGCGGCATCGGCGGCGAGCATACCGAGGAACGGCGCAATGGTGTTGCTCGGCAAGTAGAGTCCAGACGAAGCGACCGTGTTCCAGATGTTGGCGTTGGGCCCCCATTCCGCCCACAACTTGTCCAGCCACGAAGACCCCGACGCGAGCTGTTCCAGCGTGGTGGGTACCGCGGAGAGCAACTGGGATAGCGATGTGTGCCCGCTGGCAGCCGACCCGCCGCGGGATTGCGCAACCGCGGTGGACTGGGCGGCCACCCCCGCGAGGTTGGTCATCTGCCGCGGCTCGCAGAACCGGCGCAACCGGGTCGTGCTGGCCGAAGCACCCGCGTAGCCAAACATCGCCATCGCGTCCTGTGCCCACATGTCGGCGTACTGGGCCTCGTTCGCCGCGATCGCGGCGGTGTTCTGGCCACAGATGTTGGTGGCGATCAGAGTCATCAGCTGGGCACGGTTTGCTGCGATGACCGCCGGCGGAACTGTTGCGGCGAATGCGCTTTCGTAGGCTCCGGCGGCAGCCATGGCCTGTGCGGCGGTCTGCTCGGCCGCAGCGGCGGTGCTACTCATCCAAGCCACGTAGGGTGCGGCGGACGCCGCCATCGATGCCGATGCGGGTCCGTGCCATTCCTCGCTGGACAGCGACGAAAGAATCGAGCCATACGACAGCGCGGTGGCGCGCAATTCTGCGGCCAATCCGCTCCAGGCTGATGCGGCGGCCAGCATTGGCGCCGCGCCCGGTCCGGAATGCATACGTGCGGAATTGATTTCGGGCGGAAACGTAGCGAAATTAAGTGCGGTGGTCATGATTGGTTCCTCGCTAGCTGGTTGTCGGCGCGTAGGCGGCCTCGATGACCCGGTGGGAGCCGGCGCGGGCCAGCGCCACTGGACCGGTCACTGCAAACGTTGACCGCCCAGAATCAATCGCACGCGTCCGCGAACCCGCGGTGCGTTGCGAAAAGGTTTTTGGGGTAAGCCGATTCAGACGGCAGGAATGCTGCCGGGCGCGGATCGAGGCGGAATGGTCGTCGATCTCGCATGCGGTCTATCGCTGGGACTCACTTCGCTCTCACCTCCTCGCGGCCGGGGCATGCGGGGATGCCGACACACTGCACGCTGGGATGAGAGCCCGGCGAACCACCGAGCGCGGCACCCCTCTCGTCTGAGCTTTGGCACCACACGGCGTATCCGGCCGCAAGGCCGGAAGCCACTTGGGCTCAACCCTTAAGCCGGGAAGAGCTGTCCTGACCCTGGGCGTCTTTCGACGTTCGAGGTCAGTGGCCTGTATCCGTGCAGACGCCTCACCTAGCGAGGTGCTTGCAGAGGCCATGGTGGCACCCAAACCGTTGTGAGTCAACTCAACTGGCGGCAATCGCACGACGGCGGCGAGGTACTCGCCGCAGGTGACCCGCTATGCAGAAGACGGTTTCTTCTCCGCCACCGCGGCGCGGAGCCCTTCGGCGAGGTCTTCGCTCGTCAATTCCCTGAACCGGCGGAGTTGAACTTCGCTGAACTCGGTCAGGTCGCCAGACAGGACCGCATCGAGGTCCGAATCGTCGAGTCGAAAGCTACGGTGGTCACGAGCCTTCTCTACCACGTTCCGCACAAAGCCGGCGTTGCCCAGCAGATCAATACCCCGGATCAGATCGCCATCCTCGGAGTAGTTCTGATCGTTGTAGAACTTTGTGTAGGACGGCAACAACACCTGAGCCTGTTCGTCGGTGATGACGTCCTCATTCTCCCGCCCCATGAGCCGGGTCAGTGCGATGAGCTCTTCCGGGGTGTAGCTGAAGAACTCGATCACCGTCGAAAACCGCCGTCGCAGACCCTGATTCACCTCGAGCATCTTTTCCATCGCTTTGGCGTAGCCGGCGCCGAACACCACCAACTCGTCCCGATGATTCTCCATGTACAACAGCAACGTGTTGATGATGGCGTTGCCGTACGGGTCGCCCTGAGAGTAGCCCTTCTCGTGCAGAGTGTGCATCTCGTCGAAGAAGACAGCGCCACCCAACGCGCCGTCGAGCATCTCCTCGGTGTTCTTCTCCGCATCCGCCATATACCGGCCCAATAGCTTGGTACGGCTCGTCTCCACCACCAGTGGCTTGCGCAACACGGTCAACCCACACAGTTGCTTGGTGAATGCACGCGCCACCGACGTCTTGCCGGTGCCCGGCGGCCCCAGCAGCAAGGTATGCCGCGACGTCACCGGTACCGGGAGACCCATCTTTTCGCGCGCCAGATTCACCTTGGTCGTCGACTTGATGAGTTTGATTTCCCGCTTGGCTTGTTCCATGCCGAGCATTGCGTTGAGTTCGGCATCGCCTTCCGCCAAGTACTTCGCGGCCATCTCGGCGTGCCGCGCAGCCTCGGTCTGGGCGCGCGTCGGGGCACTGTCCGGGTCCCATGGATCTTTGCGCGCCTCAATAGTTTCCGGATCGGTCAACACCAGCCGGAAATTGGGATTGTCCAACGCCTCACGGGCTGGGGTGAACTTCGCGTCGCGTGAGTACACACGGCGCAGGAGCTCAACGCCTTCCTCCTCGCGCCCGACGTGCCGTAGACACATGCCTTGGGTGTACAAGGCGATGTTCGCGGCGCCGGGCACCCGGTCACCCTCGATGGCCTCCTGTGCCCGCCGGAAGGCCTCCTCGAACACTCCGAGCGAGGCCAACGCCGTGGTGGCCATTGCCGCGCCGGCGGCCTTCAGCTCGGGATGGCGCCACGTTGTTGCTTCGGGAAACTGGGACAGTACGTCCGGCCAGCGTTTTGTGCGGAAGTACAGCACCCCACGCACATAGCTGACCAACTCGGAATCGAAGGGATGGCGCGGTTCGGTGGCATCGAGCAGTTCCGCTGCCTCCTGATAGCGTTTGGCCTCTGCGAGAACCGCGGCATACGCGCAGGCTAGGGATTCCACGCTGGTCACCGCGAGTCGCAGAAACAAGCCATCGGAAACTTCGGGCCGGAACTGTAGATCGGTGACTCCGAGACGACGGGTCTCCCAACCGAAGGTTCTTACTGCTGCCCACGCGCCGGCGAGTACTTCGATGCTTTGGTCACCCGCCAATATGCGTGCCAGCCAGGCATCGCACATCCCAGGATCCAGTGTGGTGGCGGTGGTGAACATCTGAGCCGCCACCTGGGGATTGTGGCTGGGCTGTAGTCCATTGACTGAAATCCCCGATGCCAACAGGCCGGCAACCATGGCATTGCGGGCGTCTTCACCGGCTGCTTGCGGGCGTGTCATTGCCCCGGGGACGAACTTGTCGCGTGCTCCAGGTCCTGGGTCACTGGAAGCACCAGCTCGTCCTGCTCACGCAGTTCCCGGCTCGGTATCACCAGCAGGGGACGAGCCACGGGTGCCGGCAAGCTGGCTCGCACCGCATCCAACTGGCGGCCGGTGAGCCGGTTGAGCCCGGTCGTGGCCTCCTTCGGCAGCGGGGCGTCACTGTGATAGCGCACCCATGCCGACACTGCGGGACGCCCATCTCGGGTGGTCAGCCGCAGTGCGACCACAGCCGTCCCAACTTCGGGGATGTCGGCCAGCAATAGCTGATGCAGCGTCTCCGACGTGATATCCGACGGCGTCACCCAGAAGCTGGTCACGTACCCGTTGAAGTGCTTGAGGCGACGCCAGCCCGGGCGACTCCACGTTGGCTCCAGATCAGCCAGTACCGCGGTATCGACGTCGGCCAGCTCCTCGGCAGTGAGCGGTTTGGCAACACAGCTTTGCCCATCCAAATCCTGGGCAAGCCGCTCGGTAGCCACCGCCAATGTCGACGCCACCGAATCACGACACGCCACGGCGGCCACGTTGCGCTGCGGATTCATCCGCAAAACCATCCAGGTGCGACGCCGATCGGTGGCTAGCGGAGCGCCTCCGGGCTCCTCAGAACGCCATCCCTCAGGCCCCCACTCGTCCAGGGAAGCCGAGGCTCTGGCGGCATCGGATGCACCACGTACCACCACCGACACGATGTCGATGCCGTCCAGGCGAATATCGAACTGTCGCAGCCCTTCAGCGACGGCGGCCACCGGGACCACCGCCGAAGTCGCCATCCGGTGTCGATGACGCCCCGACGCATCCTCCTCGCCACCGTCGACGCCAATCACCGAGACCAACTGGCCCCGATACTCGCGCACCCCCACCGGGTCGCGGCCCAGACGACGCTCGTGATCGGTGGCGGGTGTGCAGCCGGCCCCCAACGACGTACCCGGATCGGCTGACCAGTCCCACACCCACGCAGCAACGCCCGACATGAGGGTGAGGCCACGATAGCTGACCAGCGACAACAACGTCACCAACGCCGCGAGGCCGACACCGACCCACCACGCCACCCGATTCTCGCCCTGCCACGACGCTGGGGCGTGGCTGGCCACCACCAAGACCACCACGTCGACCAAAAACACTGCAGTCAAGCGCGGCCACGACAACGCCAGACCCAACCGTCGCTGAGCCTTCATCGCTGCTTCCGTGATCGCCGCATCAATGTTGCCGTACCGAACACCGCGCCGCCTATCAATAGTGCTCCGGTCAATCCCCCGGCGGCCACCCACACTGGCACCATATTGCGTTCAGCGGGCGGTTCCGGGAGAACCAGCGGCGCTGATAGCTGTTTCGGCGGCTCAGCCGGGCCCCTGGGCACGTCCCATGTCAATGCAGCCACCGGGTCAACCACACCGTAGCCGACCTGGTTGTCTACGCCGCGAGCGGGTGGCCGGGCCGTGTGAATCAACCGGTTGATCACCTGGAACGCCGTTAAGTCGGGGAATTTGGAGCGCACGAGCGCAGCTACACCGGAGACGATGGCAGCCGAAAAGCTGGTGCCGGCGGGAACCAACAATTGATTGTCCGGGCCATCAATCGCATTGATCAGTCCGTCGTCGCGGGGCGAAAGTCCGACGACATCGGTTCCCGGCGCCGAGATCGACACCCACGGCCCCGGGATGGTCATTTTGGTCATCGGTTGGCCGTTGGAGTCCACCGCCCCGACCGTCAGGACATAGTCATGGAACCAGGAAGGGGTCACCACCGTGGTGACGGCGTTCCAATCGCGCGGGTCATCGGGCTCCAGGGGATCGAATATCGGGTTTTGCTTGCAGTCTTTCTTGCTGCTGTCGCCGGCCGCTGCAACGATGACCACGTTCTTGTCGACCGCTGCGTAGTGGACTGCGGCCCCTAGAGCGCGCTGATCGATCACATTGCGGGCACTCATGCACATGACGTCGGAGATGTTGATCACCGAGGCCCCCATGTTGGCCGCATGGACGATCGCTCGGGCCATGGTCTCGATGTTGTCGATCTTTTGTTGCGTCTGCGGATCTTCGTCACCGGTATACGGATCCTTGAGCCCGAAGGCCTCGCTCGACTGGCGGATCGCGATCACCTCGACGCCCGGGGCGATACCGCTGAACGCGTCGGGCAGCGGCGGCGGCGCACTCGGAAGCGGGCTACCCGGGTTGAGCGGGTTGTCGATGGCGACTACCTGCCCACCGCCGGAGTAGCTGGGTATGGTGACCGTCCCGCCACCGTGGTTGCCCGCAGGTGCAGGAGGGGCAGGGAATGGCGGTGGCGGTGGCGGCGGCGGTTCTGGCAACGGCGCACCCGGCGGAAGTCCTTCCTCGGGGGGCGGGCCTGGAACCACGGTGACGGTCTGGGGTAACGGTGAAACGGTCACCGTCTTGGGCGGCGGCGGCTTTTCGGTCGTAGGAATCGTGACCGGCCGACGCGGTACCGAGGGAAGCGGCACTGCCCCGTCCGCAGGGACCGCAGCGATCACCGACGCCACGATGGTGCCGTGCGCGTCGCAATCCTGGAGGCCATCACCCGACATCACGTAGTCGCCGCCGGCGATGAGGCGTGGCAACCGCGGATGTGGCGTGACGCCGGTGTCGATGACCGCGACCGTCACCCCGTCGCCGCGAGCGAATTGCCATGCCTCGTTCAGGTTCAGCATGTCCATGTAGCGTGGCTTCAGCCGAAAGTCGCTGCCGGGTAGCACCCCTACCTCGGTGCAGTACGAGTTCTGCTTCATTGGCGCCACCGGGCCCGGTTCGTCATCAGGTGGCAACGCGTCCGGATCGATCGTCGGAGGCGAAATCGCATAGGCCGGCGGCAGGCCGGCTAACGCACCTGAGGCGAGCAGGATTGCGGCGATGGTCGCCCTAACCGTGCGACCACGCCACAACCTGCTGCTACCGGTACCGAATCGCTGCATAGACGTTCATTAGCCACAATGCCAGCGGGAAGATCGGCATCAGGCACAGGTATTCAATCCACTCCACAAACTTGCGGAACAACGGACTGTAGATGGTGTTGGGCACCACAGCCGCCGCTGTCATGCCCGCTGCCGGCAGCAGCACCAAGATCGCCGCGCCGATCGACACCGACCAGGGTGAGGACAATTCCACCGCGTACCGAACGACCACAGCGGCGACGATGATCACGGCAGTGCTGGCCAAGGTGATCGACTGCCAGCGGTCGACGTACGACCGACCGCGCAACAGGAGAAAACCGGACACGAAACCGGTGAGTATCAGCGGCAGCCAACGCTCACTGGTGTGTGGATTGCTCAACGAGGTCAAGCACACCACCATCAGCACACCAAGCCCCACCAACAATCCGCTCAAGAAAGACCGAGCGCGTTCAGCCTGCAGCAGTACATCACGCACCGACGCCGGACCTTCCAAAACGGGAGAGGAGCCGGGGGTGCGGGCCACGGTCGTCGGCAGGTCGGGCCGCGCCTCGAAAACCCATCGGCTGGTGGCCGATGGAAATACCGGCAGCCGGATACCGGAAAACCGACGCGACAGCGCCGGGGCGGCGTGGTAGAGAATCACGCAGGTAAGCACCACGCACGACAGCAGCGTCACCGCACTGCTCGCCGAGACCATCCGCCACAGCGCAGCCAGCGTGGTCAGCCCGCTAACGGTGATGATCGCGGTGTAGATCCCCAACCGCCGGCCCGTAAAGCGCAGGGCCAGCGTGGTGGCGACGCCGAGAACCCCGAAGCCCAGCACAGCCTGGGGAGAGCCCACGGGCCCCGGCGGTGCGGCTGCGGCCGCTATCGTCACGGGCACTATCCCGCTCAGCAGCATGATGTCGGCGACCCGTCGATCCGCGTCAGTCTTGGCTCGCATCAACAGCAGCATGGCTACCGTGAGCATCAAAACGCCGATTATCGCTGCATAGATCGTCGTCAACCATGTGCTGTGATGCCAGCGCCACCAACCCAGCACCCCGGTGGCAATGAGCACTCCAGTGGCCACCATGGACGCGCCGACCTGCACCGCCACGATCGGGTCGATCGAGGCGAACCGTTTGCTGAGATTCGACGAGACCGCGGTGGAGATGTGCTCGATGACCTGCGATCGATGTTCGGTGTCGGGGATGAACCGAATCCAGAGCCGATCGCCGTCATAGACGTCTTGTTCGGTCAACGACTGGGCGACGCGCAACGGCGTGCCGTCAACCAGGCACAACGCCCATCGGCCGCGCCCCGTAGGTTCCAGGGCCGTCTCGCCCAGTTCCCTCAGTCGGCTGTTCACGACTTTCAACAATGGATCGGTCATCACCGAAACCGGGGCATTGGCGTCCAGCAGGACGCCGATCTGCACACCCTCGGCCATGATGCCCACCACGACGGCCTGGGGTGTAGCGACACCCTCAATATCGGCCTGTGGCGCGTCAGCGACCGCCGTCATCGTCTCCCACCCCCTGCCATGGCGGCGTAGGTCTTATCGGTCTCACCCCGTGGGGCCAACGGCGCGAGAGGCTCCGTTGTTATACCCCCCGATGCGCCGCAGCTCCCTGGAAGCTCCGGCTGCACTGACTCGGATCTCATTTGCCTCGCCTCGCGACTAATTAGTTGTGGTGGACATTGCTTTTTAGTTTTGCTGCCGATTTTAGAGCAATATGCCGGCTTCGCATCTCGGACGTATTATCTACGCAAATATGTTGTCGCACTTCGTGTTTCGTCGGGCACGTTCACACCCTGCTGTGAGTTTTCCACTCGCCATAAGGCAGAGTGTCCAACACAGTCTTCACGCCCACTTGCACCAACTGCGGGGTCGCCGGACAGATGGCCAACCAAGCCTCGCCGGAGCCCGCCGTTCGAGCCTGCTGGTACAGCGCGATTCGCCCACCCGAGCCGTCCTTGAGCGACAACACCGAGGCGCTCGGGCCTTTAGCGTCGTCTCGGTACTGGCGCGCGTACACCGCGACCTCAGCCGCGGGATCCGACAACGCCTGTCCGAGCGCGGCCACGGTCGCGGCGCTGATGCCCATTCGCCGCAGGTCGCCACCCGAGAAGACGTTAAAGCCGGATTCCTGCCACTCCTTCGTGGCTTCCAGCATCTCCTCCAGCGGCACGTTGACCGCGTTGATCGCGGCCGCGTCGGCGTGGTGAATCGATTCCAGGCCGTCCATGACCAGTGCGGCGATCGAGGAGGAATCCGTGACGGCCACGTCGTCGACAGTGATGTCGTTGCCAACCCGAACCGCTGATACCCAGTGCTGATTTCGGCGGGCTAGCACCACCCTGAACTCATTGTCCGGGATATCCCGCGAGCCCGGGGGCTGGTCGTCGTCCTCGACAACTCCATAAAGCAGTTTGCCGCGCGATAGCAGCGAGACGACTTCCAGATCAGGCGCGGCGAGCACTCGCATCCGAGCGGCGACCTGTTCATTGACCTCGTCGTCAACGACAATGCCCTGCTCGCGCATCACCGCCATCCCGGGGTGCTCATTGAGCCAGTCGTTGTTGTCAGTGGACACATACGGCCGGCAGCGGAGCTCAGGCGCAACGTGCCGAATGTCTAGCAGCGCCTGAAGCATCCAGAAGCCATCGACGTTGACGGTGATGTCAGTGCGGGTGCTCTGCTGATCCATCCCTATCCCCAGAGGTCCTCGGTTGTTTCGAGTATTTTTCGATTATTTTCGAGCATTTGTTGACTGCAGGAGACGGCAGCACACCCACTCCTTGGTGTGCTGCCGCGCCTGAAGTTCGGTTTTAGGCCCAGCTGGAGCCTACGGCACTGTCGGTGCTCGCCATGTTGTTGCCGGCGGCTTGCACCTTCTGGCCGTGGGCGTTGGCCTGCTGGTAGATCACCGCGAAGTTACGACCCAACTGGGCGATGAACTCCTGGCAAGCCACTGAACCAGCGCCGCCCCAAAAGTCACCAGCAGCCAGCACATCGCGAACGATGGCCTGGTGCTCGGCTTCCAACGATGCGGCCTGCGCGCGGATGAGGGCGCCGTGGGCGTCAACATCCCCGAACTGATAATTAATCGTCATGTCGGTGTGCTCCTAACGTTAGAAAGCGTACGCAGCTGTGCGGTTGGGCGCTAGCTGCCGAGGATTTGCTGGGACGACTGCTCTTGCTGCTCGTAGTGGTTCGCGTCGCGAACCAGACCGTCGCGCACGCCGTGGAGCATGTTCACGATGTTGCGGAAGGCGGTGTTCATCTGCGTCATGGTGTCCATCGACGTCGCCTCGGCCAGACCGCGCCATCCCGCACCCGAGATATTCTGCGCGGATGCCCACATCCGGCGGGCCTCGTCCTCCACTGTCTGGGCGTGCACCTCAAAGCGGCCCGCCATATCCCGCATCGCATGCGGGTCCGTCATAAAACGCGTTGCCATGTTGGCTGTCTCCTTGCTACGAATGCCTAAATCGGAAAATCACTGAATGCCTACATCACTCAGTTTCGTGTGTTGGCGGTGGCCGCATCGGCTACGCGCCAGCGCAACCGCCGACCGAAAAACTACGGATGATCCCCCTTCCGCAAACCGGCGTGTACCGGGTGCCAAACATCGCGTAGACGTCGAAACCGAGCCGCGCTAAAGAAACAGACCTCGAAATAAGCGTGTGCCCGCCGATGCTGTGCAGCGCCCGTCCGTCATGAACCCGAACGCGCCTAAGACCGCCAATCCGGTCAGCCCGCAGAGGACGCGTTGGCCGCCTCGGTGGCCGCGTACGAGCCGGAACTTGTCGCGAGCGTGTTGACGAACATTTCGTGGATAGCCGCGGCTTGGGCACTGACGGCCTGGTACATCTGCGCATGCGCAGCGAACTGAGCTGCGGTCAGCGCTGACACTTCATCAGCGGCTGCGGGCACGACCCCGGTCGTCGGGGCGGCAGCAGCCGCGTTCTGAGCGTTCATTGTCGTGCCGATGCCTTGCAAGTTTGCGGCCGCAGCAGCCAGCGCCTCTGGCTGTGTGGTCACGAACGACATGGTGTTCTCCTCCCTAGTGGTATCCCCAGCAACGACTCTCTGCAGAGAGATTAGATGACTGTCTCGCGCCAAGTAGCGTTCGACGTCACCTGTTCACAAGTGTTCACCTACCGGAGCTGCGAATTCACCTGTGGTAACGCCACAGTAACAGCGTTTTCGTCGGTTGGTGGGTCAGTCGGGAGAGTAGTGGCTGTGTAAATGCTGAGAGCGCCCACCATAGACTTCAAAGGCTCGGTGGGCCGGCTACTTTCAGCGACCGGCCAGCGCATGTGGTGCGCTACCACAAGAACGGCGCAAGACTAGTCCAGCAGTAATGAGACAGTTGCTCGATCGGCTACCGGTCCCACTTCCGGAGGTCATTCCAGAGGTCATCCCAGAGGTCAATCGCCAAGGCCAAGCTCCGCCTCTTCAGGCCGGTGCTGCGGGCAATATGCGTGAATGGCCGCACCAACGAAATAGCCCGACCGATAGCCAGGCATCGTGCTGGTCTCCAGCACATCGTAGGCCACCTGGGTAGGCGTCATGCCGTTGTCGAGCTTCTGGCAGACGAGGTGGGCGCCCTCGATCGCCTGTTCAGGAGTTACGTGGTAGTGGACTCCCTGGGCCTGCAATTCCGCCAAGAAGTTGTCGTCAACAGGGTCGGCAGCGGCCGTCGACGCAGCTCCAACCGCACCTCCAAGCAAGCTCAGCAACGCGACCAGCACGACTCGCAGGCGGACAAACATGTCGGTACTCCCCCTAACTGTGCCTCCGTGGCGGCCCTTCGATCACTAAGCTACGCGACGGTCGCGCCATGTGGGTCGCAGCGGTCAGCCCGCCGGAAGCGGACGGGCCATGATGGTGGGCTTGATCCCGTAGCGAGGACCGGCGCCGAGCCCGCGCCCGGTACCCGCGCCGCCCACGGGCATACCGCCCAGCACGTTGGAGCCTCCTCCGGACTCGGCCGCCGCGGTGATGGGCTCACTAACGGCCTGTACTGCTGGGCGCACTGTCTGCGCGGTTAAGGTTCCTGGCCACGACGCCGGCACCGCGAGTTGTCCGACGTGGGCTCCGGCACCCAGACCGGCCGCCACTTGGCTGCCGGCGCCAACGGCACCGAGCGCTCCGCCGATCGGAGGAGCTGCCGGGAGCGCCGCTGCGGCCGCCGCCGCCGGGCCATCGAGCAACCCCGCCGTTTTGGCCATCTGAACACCAAAGTTGCCCATACCAACGCTGAAGTACGGCAGTCCCTCGGAGTTATAGAACAGGCCCGCGTACGGAGCGTAGCCGTCGATGAGTGTGCCCATGTTGCTCGGCAGCGAGGTCTGCCCGGTCAACAGGAACCAGATCTCGGTCAAAATCGGATTGCCGGACGTAAGTTGCGATAGCCCGCTCGGCGACGCGAGCTGTCCGAGCTGGTTGGTGATCTGGGAGAGGAAACCCTGCAGCGTGCTCTGCGCCGAGGCCGCCGGAGCGGCCTGAGCCGCAGCGACTGCGGCCGCCTGAGTGGTCGTCCCCGCCGGGTTGGCTACCTGCGGAGCCGCAGTAAACGGGTCGACCTGCGTTGCCGTCGCCGACGACCCGGCATAGCTATACATGGTCGCGGCGTCTTGCGCCCACATTTCCGCGTACTGCGCTTCCAGCTGCGCGATCACACCATTGTTCAGACCCAACATGTTGGTCTGTAGCGCTTGGGCCAGCTCCGCGCGATTGGCCGCGATCAGTGGTGGGGGCACGACCCCGGCGAACGCCGCATCGAATGCTGCCGCGGCCGACCGGGCCTGGACGCCCGCACGCTCGGCTTGGACGGCGGTCGTCGCCATCCAGGCCACATAGGGCTCAATGGCCTGGGCCATCTCCGCCGAAGCCGGCCCGATCCATTCTTCGCTGGCTAGCGCAGCGACAACGTTGGCGTAGCCCTGTGCTGCCGACCCGAGTTCGGCGGCCAGCGCGCTCCAGGCCGACGCGGCAGCCACCATGGAGGCTGAACCCGGACCGGCGTACATCATGCCCGAGGTGACCTCGGGCGGTAACGCACCAAAATCGATCGGCATGTCCTGACCTCCTAGCCGGCTGAGGCCGCGTTGGCCGCCTCGGTCGCTGCGTACGAACCCGAGCTGACGCCCAAGGTGTTGACGAACAATTCATGAACTGCCGCAGCTTGCGCACTGACCGCCTGATACATCTGGGCGTGCGCGGCGAACTGTGCCGCGGTCAGAGCAGACACCTCATCGGCTGCCGCCGGCACGACGCCTGTCGTAGGCGCGGCCGCGGCGGCGTTCTGGGAACTCATCGCCGAGCCGATCCCCTGCAAGGTGGCGGCCGCGGCAGCCAGTGCCTCTGGCTGCGCCGTCACATAGGACATGTGATCTCCTTTTCAACACCCCTCCGCTCGCCGAGCCTGGGGATTTGGTTGCTATCAACACTAAGTCGATTGCGCTGCACACCACACCGTGGCCGCGAAATACGCTTGATCGGACACCTTCTGTTCACTCGTTAGCCTCGTTTGCTTCACCTCGATCGACGGGACCATCGCTGCAGGCATGGCCTTACCCTGCCGACGGTGGGCGGGTGAGCACGGTGTAACGGAAGCCATACCGCACACCCAGGTAGCCGGCACGTTGGGAGCCGCGCGATCCGACCGGCAATCCGTGCAGCATCTGGTTCGTCCCGCCCGCCGGCGCCGCTTCCCCGGGCGCGGTCACGAACTTGGTGCTCACTACCTTGGTGGCCGCCTGCTCGGCAGCCCCGGGCGCGCTCACCAGAGTCGAAGGGTTGCCCCAGCTCGACGGTACTGACAGACCGCCGACTTGAGTGGACGACGCGAAGCTCGCCGACGGGTGCCAATTCCAACCACCGGCACCCAATGCGGCAAATTCCGGTGTCGGGTACCAGGCACCGCTCGAACCGGCCGTTGTTCCCAGGCCGGTTTGCAGCTGCTGCGCAATAGACCAACCGAAGTTTCCCAAACCCACCCCGAAGTACGCCTGCAGCGTTTGCCTGAGCGTGTTGTACATCTCGGGGTTAAGCCCGGCGTAATTGTTGTTAGGCGTAGGCAAGCCGTACGTCATGAAATTCCGAACCTGGTTCTGCAGTATCTCCCATACGCCGGGCGAGGACGCGGCAGCCGGTGACACTGCAAGTTGCTGGGCCGCCGCCTGCGGTGCGGCGGCCGAAGACAGCAGCTGGGGGATCGTCGCCGCGGCGCTCTGCGCGGAGTCCCCCGCCGGAGCGGCCACGGCTTGGGCGACAGCAGCTGACTGGTTACCCATCGCGGCGGGCGACGCGGTATTGGGCGGTGACGTAAACCGCGGCAGATTCGTGGCGACCGCCGAAGCGCCGGCATAGTCGTACATGGCCGCGGCGTCCTGTGCCCACATTTCCATGTAGTGAGCTTCGGTCACCGCGATCGCCGGGGTGTTCTGCCCGAAGAAGTTCGTTGCGACCAATGTCATCAGGAGAACCCGGTTGGCTGCGACCACCGGGGGTGGCACCGTCATCACAAACGCCGCCTCGAAGGCGGCCGCGGCCGCGCGCGCGTTGCTGGCGGCCTCCTCCGTCTGTGCGGCCGCATCGCTGAGCCAGCTCACATATGGCGCGACCGCCATCATCATCGACTGCGACGCCGGACCCAGCCACGGCATGCCCGTCAGCTCGGCAATCACCGAGCTGTAGCCCATTGCGGCCGTGCTCAATTCGGCCGCTAGCCCGTCCCAGGCCGAAGCGGCGGCCATCATCGGCCCTGAGCCAGGACCGGCGTACATCCGGCTCGAATTGATCTCGGGCGGCAAGACACCGAAGTCCAACTCAACCCTCCTAGGCGGACCATGATCGCGCTCGCGACCGGGTTACAGCGTTGGCCGCTGGCAGCGATCAGCGAGGAAACGACCCCGCCTGGGAAACCATCACCCCTGACCCCCAACCAGCTTCGTGGACCATACGTAGCGTAACTGCGAAGTTGCTGTGCGCGGGCCGGAATCGGTTGACCCGCTTCCGCTAAGAGCGCAATTGCGGTAACCGCAAATTCATCCTGCGGTTTGTCTTCGCGGCAAAATCGAAATCGCCAGCCGGTAACGCAACAGCCACGTCGAAGTACGTGGTTATCGGCGAATGTGCTTTCAGCCACCGACAACTCGCATCTGGGTGCCCGCACGCGACGGCTGCCTCGTTGCAACCCCGTCGCTTGCCAGACACGGTAGATCACGAGTCAAGGTCGCACTCAGACGACGCCAACTATTCATTCCGCGTAAATCGCCGTTAAGCGACCGTTAATCTTCTCGCCGAGATTGCTGGCCGGCCCCGCACCTAAAAACGCGCACCGGCCACGCGGGCGGCCATCCCCGTCAGTCCTCCTCGAGGATGAGTGCCATCTCGGGACAAGCGGCCACCCCGTCGCGAGCAAGCTGTGCATCCTCGGCCCGCACCGTGTGCTCCTCGAGGATCGAGTAGCCCGAGGCGTCGATCGGGAACAGGTCCGGATCGACCGCATAGCACTGGGCATGACCCACGCACTTGGAACGTTCGAGTCGAATGTTCATCGGACTTCCTCCCTCGACCGAGTGGCACAGCCGGTTGGGACCAGACAGATCGATCCTAGGTAGATTAACTCGGCGATGAAGGCCGAAAAGACCCTCGCCGGTTTCTGCAGCCGCCACGATGTTCGCACGTGCGCACCATCGCCGCCGCCGTGTGGTGGGAACCCCCCGATGGAAGACGTGAGCCGATGAGTACCCCGAGCCAAGGCCAGGACAACGCGTTTTACCTACCACGACTTGAGTATTCGACGTTGCCGTTGGGTGCCGATCGCGGGGTCGGATGGAAGACATTGCGAGATGCCGGGCCCGTGGTGTTTATGAATGGCCACTACTACTTGACCCGTCGCGAAGACGTCCTTGCGGCGCTGCGCAATCCGACGGTGTTCTCATCGCGAATACTGCAGCCGCCCGGCAATCCGCTTCCTGTGCTGCCCTTGGCTTTCGACCCGCCGGAGCACACCCACTACCGCAGGATCCTGCAGCCCTACTTCAGCCCGCACGCATTGAGCAAATCCCGGCCAGTGCTGGAACACCACGCCGCGGACATGATCGCTGGCCTCGCCAGCCAGGGCCAGTGCGAGGCGATGGCCGACTTCGCGCGGCTGTACCCGTTCCAGGTCTTCCTCGACCTCTATGGTCTGCCACTCGAGGATCGCGACCGGGTGATCGCATGGAAGGACGCGATTGTCGGTGACAAGCCCTATCTCACCGGGGAGGAAATCGGAAAATGGCAGCTCGAACTGCTCGAATACCTCATGAAAGCGGTTCAAGACCGGCGGCAAAACCCAGGTACGGACATGTTGTCACGGGTGATCGCCGACCCGGGCGGCTTCACCGATCTTGAGTTGCTCGGCATGAGCCACCTCTTGCTCCTCGCAGGTCTGGACACGGTGACGGCGGCAATCGGGTTCTGTCTTCTCGAGCTGGCTCGCAGGCCGCAACTGCGCGCGGAGCTTCGCGACAATCCCAAGCAGATCAGGGTCTTTATCGAGGAGATCGTTCGCCTAGAGCCGTCAGCGCCGGTAGCCCCCCGGATCACTACCGATTTCGTCAACGTTGGCGGCATGACGCTACCGCCGGGCTCGCAGGTGCGGTTGTGCATGGCCGCAATCAACCGCGACGGCAGCGACGCGATGTCCGGCGATGAGTTGGTCATGGACGGAAAGGTGCACCGGCACTGGGGCTTTGGCGGCGGACCCCACCGCTGTCTGGGATCGCATCTGGCGCGGATCGAACTGACCGTGATCGTCGCGGAATGGTTGAAGACGATCCCCGAGTTCGAACTGGCTCCGGACTACGTTCCCGAAATCGGTTTCCCGGCAAAGACCTTCGCGCTCAAATCGCTGCCTCTGCGGTATCCGGTTACCCCAGTGGCTGCACCGAGTTGATGTCTGGTCGGCGGAGCGCCTTTCCGGCGGTCCAGCAGGCTACCGACACCGCCCCAATGAGCTGGCCGACTACGTCGTCGGGGCGTTCGCTTGCCCACCACCGGGTTGCCGGCGAATATCGGTCGCCGCGACCTGCACGAACACGCCAGTATCTTCGGCCATCAGCAGCCCGCGACCACGGGGCAGCGGCCCGCCCTTCATCTTGCCGCGAATGAAGCCCTCATCCGGGTCGGCGTCCATCACCAGCAACGGCGCATTGGCCTGGTGCAGAGCTCGCAGCATCGGATCGCTGCCCGCCGACGACCAGCCACCGAAGGTGCGCGTGACGATCACGTGCAAGCCGACATCCGCAGCCCTGTTCACCCAGGCAACAGCCTTGTGAAGGGGCGAATCGAATCCCGGCGGCAGCTGCTGGATGTCGTCAACGAGCAAGAAGATCTCCGGACCGCTCCACCACGACCGAGACAACAACTCCTCGGCGGACAACCCGGGTGGCGGCTCACGACCGGACAACGCCGCAGCGAGTTCGCCCATCATCGCCTGCACGCCGTCGAGGTTGTAGGCGAACTTCTCCATGTACTCCGAGCCCAGCGTCGTCAGCAATTGTCGACGCGGGTCGATCAGCCAAACCTGCGCCGACCGTTGCGACGTCGGCGGTGCGCTGCTCGCGCCCGGGGCGTACAGCCGGCCAATCTCGGACATGATGGTGGCCAGCGCCGTCGTACGCCCACATTCGCGTCGACCGGTCACCATGAGATGGGAGTTCTCGGCAAAATTGAGGTAGACGGGCTGCAGGTCCAATTCCGATATAGCCCAGGCAATTCCGCCTGCCCCGACGCCCTGGCGGGTGTCGCGCGCCGCCAACTCCCGCACTTGTTCCACACCGAATTTCGCCGGCAACCGGCGAACTGGGGGGGCCTGGGTGCTTGTGAGCCGGCTGACCGCCGCGACCACGCTGTCGCACTCGAAGACGTTGTCGGGCGTGCTGGCCAGAGCCGGCCGAGCCACCAGGGTATGCAGACCTGCCTGCGGGTCGCTGTCCAGTCGGACGTAGTTGACCGCAACCATGCCGCGTCCCGGCTTGACCGGAACGTCCTTGGCGAATCGGGAGCGCACCAGCTTGGCATCCTCGACCGCGGCGAGCCGCAGCTCGACACGTGACCCGAAGCCGCTGCGGACGGGTGGACGCAGCTCCGATTCGCGATCAGCGGTGACCACAACGTGCACCCCAAACGACGGGCCCTGGTTGATGATCACGTTTACCTGATCGATCAACACCTCGTTCTCCTCGGCGAGTGCCCGGTAGTTGTCAACGACCAAGAAGACATCGCCGAACCCGTCGTTGGGCACGGGGCCTGACTCACCGCCGAACTTGCGCCGCCGGAACATTTCCATCGACGCGATTCCGCATTCGAGGAAGCTGCGTTTGCGCTCACGCACCAGCGCCAGCAACTCGGCCACCGTCCGGCGTACACCGTACGGATCGGTCGGACCCGCGACCTCGCCCACGTGCGGCAAGCGGGCCACCGTGGTCAACGCGGTGCTGCTGTAGGCCAGGCAATAGAACTGGAGTTGCTCCGGTGTGTGAGTCAGTGCCGCCGAACAGATCAGTGTCTGCAGTGCGGTGGTCTTGCCCGAACCGCCAGCACCCAGAATCAGCACATTGGCGCCAGGTCCGGAAGTGTCGACCGTCCACGGTGGTTGGTCATGCTTGAACGGGCGGTCGATGATCCCGATCGGGAAGATCAGATTCCGTGCCGAGCCGTAGTCCTTGTGCCATGGGTGTCCCAGGAAGCGATTGATCAGATCGTCGATCGCGACGGGTTGGGTCAGCGGTGGCTGCCACAGCCGGTAGGGCTCGAACTTGATGTTGCGCAGCTGATCGATGATCACCGTGCCGACCTTCGGCGTCCGCAGGGCTTCTTCTTCCTCGTCTTCCTCGGCGTCGAAGTCCTCGGGTTCGACCACTTCGCCGTTGGCGTGTGCGACGACCTTGTCGATCTCCGGTCCGCCCACACTCACCTCGAGAGGGGTGAAGGAGTTGGTAAACAGTTGCGGGCGAATGTAATCGATGCTGTGCGCCAACACCGGTGCTTCCTCGCCGTCGATGTTGACGCCGGGTTGATGGTAGTCCCGCCACAGGAACTCGGCTTGGAACCGGGTGATGTCTTCCAGACTCCTCCGGAAGTAGCCGAGCCCGGCCTGTGCCGGCAGGTTCACGGCATTGGGCACCCCGGCTGCCTGTGCCGCCCCGGCGGTACGGGCTTTGAGCACCAAGCGATAACCCATGTTCTCCATGAGTTTTTCGGCTCGGCTCTCGATCGTCTGCGACGCCATCATCAAGTGGATCCAATAGGCGCGGCCCTGTCGACCGATCGAGTCGAGGACGTCGACCGCGGTGGGCATGATCCGGAACCACTCGTAGAACTCGTCGATGACCACGACGAGCATCGGCAACGGTTCCATGTCTTGGCCACGCGCCCGCATGCGGCCGCGCACCGAGTTGTACTCCTTGGCGTCGTCGACGCCGGCGCTGTCGCAGACCGCTTTGCGGCGTGCGATCTCGCCCCACAGTGCGTCGAGGAAGCGCTCCATCAACGCCTGGTCTTCTTCGAGGTCGGTGATGATTCGCGATACGTGCGGCACGCCGGCAAACGGCTTGACCGCCGAACCGCCCTTGAGGTCAGCCAGAACGAACTGCAATTCCTCCGGGGGGTGGCCGAGCATCAATGATTCGATCACGGTTCGCACCAGGGTCGACTTCCCGGAACCCGTTGTCCCAGACATGACGCCGTGTGGGCCATCGCCGCCCTCGTCGAGCGACTTCATGTCCAAAAACAGCAATTCGCTGTTGTCGGAACGGATTCCAAACGGTACGCGTAATCGCGCCCGACCCATCGTGTCGGTGCGCCTGCCCCACAGCGCGTCGAAGTCGATGTTGCCCGGGTCGTCAACTCCGTAGTAGGCCATGATGTCTCGGGCACCGATATGGGCCACCCGCTGACCGATCTCTTCGTAGGCCTCGGCCAGCCGCCACTGCGCCAATTTCTGCCCAAACTCTTCGGCCTCGGCGGCGCTGAAATGGTCGGTGAGCGCGAAGAACCAGGCCTTGTCATCGATCACCATCCAGGTGTCCCGGTCGCGGGGCAGCGCCTCGATGATGCCCATTTCGTCGAACTCCAACTTCCGCTCGCCGACCTCGGTCCACATCGGGGCGCCGGTCAAGTCGAAGAACGTCACCCCGTCGACACCTTCGGCGCTGATCACGTACTCCCATTGCGGATCGTCGACGTCGGCGATGATCACGTGGTGGGGTGTGGGAGTCTGTGCCGACGAACTGGCGTGGCGGGGTGTGAACGAACCACGGCCGGCGAAGAGCTCGGCCTGTTCCGCGGCAAATTCCCGCACGGAGCTGTAGACCATCCTCGCGTTGCCGGCTGCGTCATAGCGCCGTGAATCACCGAAATGCGGAAGCCACTTCACCCAGTCCCACTCGTCCAGATCGGAACTGACAACAACCATCTGCACATGGTCCGGACCATGCGAGAACGCCAACTGGCAGATGATGGCCCGCATCAGTCCCAGAACTTGCTCGCGCCCCCCGACGAGCGCATACCACGGTTCGACCAGCAGCGAGATCATCTTCGGCAAGTTGTAGACGACGCTTTGGTAGCGGCCGAATTCCTGCAGTGCCTTGCCCGTCACCGGTTCCAGCTCGATGTCGGTCGGCATGTTCTGCGGCTCACCCCACGTGACCTCGGGGCGCGTCATACCCACGCCGACGCGGACGACGCCGAAGTTGAGGTCTTTGCCGTCAGGTTTGCGCTCCCACATGCGCGACGATCCCACTGCGGCCGCGAGTGTGGTGGGTGCCGGGTGGAACCATCGGTAGTTGTCGTCCATGCTGTCCGCCGACTCCTGGGCGGTCTCGCGCAGCATGTCCAACATCAGCATGAACTGGGCGCGCATCGAATCCAGCTTCGGCCGGCTCATTTGCTGCTGGCCACCGCCCATGCCGCGGAACATCATCATCATGATCCCGCCCATCATGAAGATGGGGAAGATCGAGCCGACGCCGCCGAACACCCGTGAACCGCTGGCGAAGGTCATGGCGATCATGCCACCCAACAGGCCGATCACCACGACACCAACCACGATCATCCACCATGGCTTTCCCTCAGGTGGCGGGATGCTCAACGGCGTCGGCAGGACGACGTTCTCCGGCTTGACTACTGGAGCCTTTTGCGGTGTCGGGCGCGCAAAACCACGTTTCACTTTGGTACCACCAACTCTGAAGGGGTCATGTCTATCGGTAGCGTGTCGTGTTCCACCAATGCATCTGCTCGCGAAAGCGTCGGGCCCTGCGGCAACAGCCGCAGCGCCACCCAGGGCGCCAAGCTCGGCGACAGGGTCAGACCCAGCGCCTCGCGTGACTCTCTTGTATCTTCCACCCCGAACCGGGCGCCCGCATAGGTCAGCCACCACAGAGATTCCATTGTTTGGGCGCCCGGATGGTTGCCGGTAACGGCCACGAAGTTCCCATAGTCGGGGCCGAAGTAGACCTGGTCGGCCTGGCGGCCGGTCGTGTCGGCCTTCACCAGCGTGACGATCTTGTTCATCTCCGATTGTGCGATCGGAAGAGTCGGCCCAGACACCACTTTCACACGGGCTCGGTTCTCCCCGCCGGTCCGTTCCCACCACCAGCAGGTCGACGGATTCTCCCGGATGTCGAGCACGTTCAACGGCTCGTCGGGATATGCAGACAGATCCAGATGATTGACCACCGGCATCTTTGCCAGGGCTGAGGGCTCGACCGTCAACGGTTTGGCGTTGCCCGGGCCACCGGCGTTCTGCATGACCTGGGCGACCAACGGCGGAAGCGTTTGCACGCCGTCGGCCAGCACCAACGAATACTGTTGCGGCCCACTGATTTGCGGTGTGACGAGGATCGTCCCGACCGGGCCGGGCGCACCCGGGAAGGTCGCCGGATCTCCCACATCCGGTACTTGGGGTACCAGCAATTCGGGCCCCACGGGCACGGCATCGTAGAGCGCCCGGCTCATTGGCTTCGCCTGGCTGACCTGCTCCGGTGTCAAACCCAGCGGCAACAGCACCGAGCGGTTGGTCGGCTCGATGCGCGAGCGGCGCCCCTCCCGGATGACCCAGGCATCACCGCCGTAGCGCAACACCACCGCGTCCGAACCGATCAACTGGTGGCGATGGCCGGTGAGGTCCGGGGTTCCATCGATAACCGTCACCGTCACGCCCTGCGGTGCTCCGACACCCGAGGAGGTGGCCACGGTGTCGCACACCAGCCACGACGACGCAGGTGGGCTCTTCGGGGCGAATTCTGACGGGGCACCTGGGATGCCTACCAGCGGTCCGTGCGGCAAGGTATCGATCTGGCTTGTCCGAACCTGGTGGGGATTGTCGGCCCGTCCGGTAATCAGGCGGGCCGAGGCCAAATTCAGCGCCGGGTACAACCTGTCACCCACCCGGACGTAGAGAGCGCCGGAGCTGCGGTCAGCGATTATCGGTGAATCATCTATCTGGCCGGACGGGCTGATGAACGACCACAGCAGCGCCCCCAGGCAAATCACCAACGCGGCTGACACCGAGGCCACCACAGCTAACGTTTGCCGCCGGCCCGGCTCGATCTCCATACGCACACGCCAACGGGTCAAGGCCATTGCGGTTCGACGCGCCAGGAACTGGTAACCCGTTACCTGGGTCCGCGTCGACAACCCGAGGCCATAGCCAGACCCCCGCTGTCCGCGGCTCTCTTCAGCCACGTTAAATCACCTTCCGGTCAGGATGCCCGAATATTGACTTGCATTTTTTGCACAGCGCCAATCACGTCAAAAACCGTAGGGCACCCGCACAGACACCGCCATCTGACACGGGATCGAGCCGGGTCCCCCAAGGATTCATCGTGTCTATACAGGGCATCGTAGCTTCGATTTGCCACACGGGCGTGCCGAGTGGCTAACTCACCCCTCTATCTCACCGATATCGCCGTGAGCTGTGAAGCAACCACCGGCCTCGACCGGCGAAGTCGCCCGCGGTTTGGCGTGCTCGGCCTCCGGCCGGCCGCACAGGTGCCCCGAAAACCGGACCCGTGATGGGCCGGGTCAGCGCCCAGCGGCTCCGGTACGCAAGATGGGCGACATGACTGAGCTCGCTGGATCGTTGGTCGAACTGGTCCGGCGATTCGGTATCGCCACCGAGTACGCGGATTGGACCGGTCGCCAGGTGCGCGTCTCCGAGAGCACGCTGGTGGCTGTTCTCGCTGCTCTCGGCGTTTCCGCGCGGACCGAAGAGCAACGCGATGCAGCCCTTGCGGCGCAGCTGAGGGCCTATTGGTCGCGTCCGTTGCCGCCCACCATTGTGGGGCGCGGCGAACAGACCAGCTTCTGGGCACATGTCACTCACGGAGCACCCGCCGAAGTATGGTTGCGTCTCGAGGACGGCACCGAACGCACAGATGTGGCGCAGGTCGACAACTTCACCCCTCCGTTCGATCTTGACGGACGCTGGATCGGCGAAGCCAGCTTTGTCCTCCCCCATGACCTGCCGCTCGGCTATCACCGCGTGCATCTACGTTCCGGCGACTATCAGACCAGCAGTGCCCTCATTGTGGCGCCGGATTGGCTCGGGCTGCCGAAACGCCTGGGAACCGGTCGCGCCTGGGGCCTGAGCACCCAGCTTTACAGCGTGCGTTCGCGACAGTCATGGGGAATCGGCGATCTCACCGATCTGGCCGACCTTGCGCTGTGGTCAGCCAGCCAACACGGCGCCGACTATGTGCTGGTCAATCCGTTGCACGCGGCGGCGCCCACAACACCCATGGAACCGTCGCCGTACCTGCCCACGTCGCGCCGCTTCGTCAACCCGCTCTACCTGCGGGTCGAGGCAATCCCCGAGTTCACCGATCTACCCAAGCGTGGCCGCGTGCGGCGGTTGCGCGCGCGAGCACGAGAGCGGGCCGAGGACCTTGACACCATCGATCGCGATAGCGCGTGGGCGGCCAAGCGCGAGGCCCTCAAGCTGATACATGGTGTGCCGCGGTCGGCAGGTCGCGAGCTGGCGTATGCGGCCTTCCGTGCCCGCGAGGGTCGCGCGCTTGACGACTTTGCTACCTGGTGCGCCCTAGCCGAGAGACACGGCGACGACTGGCACGGGTGGCCCACATCGCTGCGGCACCCCGATGCCGAGGGTGTCGGTGAGTTCGTCGACAAATATGCCGATGCGGTCGATTTCCACCGTTGGCTGCAGTGGCAGCTCGACGAGCAGCTCGCTGCGGCACAGTCACATGCGGTGCGCGCGGGGATGTCGCTGGGCATCATGGGAGACCTCGCGGTCGGAGTGCACCCTAATGGTGCCGATGCCTGGGCTCTGCAGGACGCGCTGGCGTCGGGTGTGACCGCCGGCGCCCCGCCCGACGAGTTCAACCAATTGGGCCAGAACTGGTCACAACCGCCGTGGCGGCCGGACCGGCTCGATGAGCAGGAGTATCGCCCCTTCCGTTCACTGATCCAGGCGGTGCTACGGCACGCCGGCGGGGTACGCATCGACCACATCATGGGAATGTTCCGGTTGTGGTGGATACCCGATGGTGTTGCGCCCACCGAAGGTACATATGTGCGCTACGACCACGAAGCGATGATCGGCATCGTTGCCCTCGAAGCGCACCGAGCGGGGGCAGTGGTGGTCGGCGAGGACCTCGGCACGGTCGAGCCGTGGGTCCGCGACTACCTGATGTCGCGCGGCTTGCTGGGCACCTCGATTCTGTGGTTTGAGTTGGCACAGGGGGCTCCGCTGGCGGCCGAACGCTGGCGGGAGTACTGCTTGTCGTCGGTTACCACTCACGACCTGCCGCCGACTGCCGGCTACCTGGCCGGCGACCATGTGCGGTTGCGGGAAGCCCTGGGGTTGTTGACCCGCCCGGTGGACACCGAACTCGAATCCGACCGGGCCGAGCGGGCAGCCTGGATCGCCGAGCTGCGCCGAGTCGGCCTGCTGGCAGCCGGTGCCGAGCCCAGTGCGGACGAGACCGTACTGGCTCTCTACCGCTACCTGGGTCGCACGCCGTCGCGGTTGCTCGCAGTGGCACTTACCGACGCGGTCGGCGACCGCCGGACACAGAATCAGCCGGGCACCACCGATGAGTACCCGAACTGGCGGGTGCCGCTGACCGGCCCCGATGGCCGGCCGATGCTGCTCGAGGACATCTTCTCCGATCCCCGAGCGGCCACCCTGGCCGAGGCAATGCGGGTCAACACCGCCCCCGCGGCTGTCCGACGCCGGTCCGGCTGTGCCGCAGAACCCTAGCCGCAGAACCCTAGGAGGCGCCCCACGTGGCGTCCAATTGCTCGGCCACGTCGATGATCTGGGCGGCTTGCGAGTGCGGCGAATCGATCTCTTCGGCGACGTACTGGGCGATGAACCGCCGGATCTCGCCGTCGACCCCGGCGATGATGCGCAATACCTCGCCGCGAATGGACTTCGACGACACGTTGACGGTGATGTCGGAGGGCCTGGGTTTGGAAACATCGACAATAAGCAGCAGCGGCTCTGCCGCGCGTGCGGTAGCGCGTAGCGCAATGTCTCCGGCGACGACAAAGCGCTGTTTGTCGAGCCGCAGGTCGAGGAGCAGATCGATCGACAACGGGATGTGAATGGTGAAGGTAATGAGGTCGCCGAGTTTTCGCGTCACGCGCGGCTCTCGGATCTTGACATTTGCGCTGACCTTGGCGATTTTGCCGGGCCCCTGAGCAATCGGCTCCATCGCAAACTCACTGCCGGCGACGTCGGCCAACGCTGCTCCGACGCGGTCAGGAGTGACGGCCACCTCGAAGAATCTGCGGCCGAATTCTTCGTAAGAGAGGTAGTCGTGATTTTGCATAGGCTTATACCGTCTCATGCCAGCCGCCAAATGGGCTGCTGATCTGCTCGCGTCGCCCGAATTTGACCCCGAATCCGAAATCGGAAACCGCGTGACGAACGCGTCTCGTCGCGCACTGTGATCTGCGCCGTCTGGCGCCGAGTTGTGAACAACACCACAAGCTGCCGCTTCGATTCGGTGTGTCGGCCGACAGCCTGCCAGGCTGTGGGTAATTGGAGGTGTTGGAGTCTCATGTGCGCCCACGAATTTCCTGAGCGGCGCTCGGCCGCATCCCGGGCCGAGGGCGTACTCGCCTGGCTCGGCGGCGGACACTGGCGCGAGCTCGGCGAGCGCCACGAGCGGTCCACTCATGCCGTGACAGGCGCGGTTGTGCTCCTCGGCGCCGCGCTGGCCTGGCTGGTCGCCAGCCTGGCGGTGAGTGAGTCGACCCACGGGCCGACGTCGGTCCCCATGTTGTTGATCGTCGCGCTGACCCTCGTCTTCGGCTTGCTGGTGGGGGCGATAGCCCGTGGAACGGCTAGTGGCGCTGCTCGCGGCTGGCTTGGCCTCGCAGGACGTGCTGCGGTCGCCGCGGCTGTCGGTGTCATCGTCGGCGAGTTCGCTTCGCTGGTCATCTTTTCCGGTTCGATCGACCGCCGTCTCGACGAGCAAGCCCTGCATAGTGCCGACTCGACGCCCGCAGTCGCGCAGGCGTCGGCCGCCCTCGACCAGACGCGCGAAGTGCGCGCTTCCCTGGACAACGCTGTCGACCAAGCCCGCGAGCACCTGGACCAAGCCCTCGTCGTCGCACGCTGCGAATACCATCCGACACCGGCCTGTCCGCAAACCCGCATCACCGGCGTTCCGGGCCGAGGGCCCGAAACCCGAACGGCGAATGAGCTTCTCGCCGATGCACGCAATGAACTGGACAACGCGATGGCGGCTCGTGATCGCGAAGTGCCCGCGTTGGACTTCAAAGCAGCCCACGATGAGCAGGCCCTGGCCGAGGCGCGCGATGCCGTGGTGGCGAATGCGGGTCGCGGCTTGGGCGCACGCTGGGTCGCGATGAACGACCTGACGACCGGTCGTGGCGGGGATCAGGCCGGCAGCGCGGGCGCCTTGATGTTGCGGCTGCTGACGATCGCCTTCTTTGTACTGCTCTACCTACTGCCGCTGATTCTGCGACTCTGGCGCGGCGAGACGACCCACGATCGGCACGCGACCGCGCGTGCGGAGCGCGAACGGGCGGAGCTAGAGGCCGACACGGCGATCGCGGTCAAGCGGGCCGAAGTGCGCCGCGCCGCCGAAATCATGTGGGCCGAGCACCAACTCGCCCAGACCCGCCTCGCCATCGAAGCTCAGGTGGAAATCGACCGCGAAGAGCAACGCCGTCGAGTCGTGGAAGCGCTCGAAGGCCCCGTGCGCGCCGTGTCGCAGCGTGCCGTCGACCCAGTGGAGGAAGACGTGGACCCAGTGGAGGAAGAGATGTATCTGCCCATCGCCGCCGAAGCGGAGGCAGCCAGCCGGGAAGTGGCCGCATTGCCTGCTGGGACACACGACGCCTGTGCCGACGTGGCGGAGAACCTTCCGGCACAGATCGAGTCCGAGGGCGAGGTTGAGCCCCGTGCCGACCGGGGGGCACTCGCCATTCCTTCGATTCCGGACGCCACCAAGGCCGCCGCCCGCTGGATGCGTCCACTGGTGCCGCCGTTCGTCGCGCGGGTCATCGACAACACGACGGCCCCGTTCCGTTCCGCCCGGCAGGTGTTCGAGGAGGTCGAAGAGATCGCGTTTTCCTTGAAGCGAACCCACAAGGTGACAGTCAATTCTGAGAGCTCCGACGCCGGTGATGAGCCGTCAGCGACATCCCCGGCTGTCGAGTCCCCTGTTCGCTCCAACCGGATCGAATCATCACGCGGCCAGGCCAGCACCGGCGAGCATAGCCGCCTGGACGCGCGTGAGGAACGGCGCTTAGGGCAGGTGACCGCGAACGATGTGACGGGCCTTTCGCTGGCGTCGGCCGGGCGCGACAGCCGACGCGAGCTGAGCAAACACGACGGACCACAGGAGTTACGGTCACCCGAGGGTCCGCGCGAGTTGCCTCCTTCGACGTAGCGGCGTCCGCAACGTGTACGAGAGTGCGTTGGAGTCACCGGGGTCTCCTTCCGGTCACCGCGTATGATCTGCCGACGGTAGGGAATCAATCGGCGGGGTGGGGTCCCGAGCGGCCTTTCGAGTAGTTGCATTTCGACTAGTTGCACATGGATTGGGAGCAGGACAAGGATCTTGTGGGTCTCGTGACAGCAGCAATTCCAGGGCAGAAGCTCGCGGTGGCATCCGAACGGTCAATCGCGGCGTCGGCGGCGATATGAAGGTCAACATCTTTCTCGCGGACGCAGCCCAAGCAGAGGGCAATTCGGGCAAGATCCATGCTCTCGGGCTAGGTTGGCGGCAATGCCAGACGCCCACTCCCCCTTTCGCTTTGGTGGTGTTTCTGGATATCGACTGGGACGAGACCAACAAACCGCACAAGCTGACATGCCAACTTCTGACCACCGATGGCGAGCCTGTAATAGTGTCTGGACCACAGGGGCCACAGCGGATCCTCTTCGAAGCGGCAGCCGAAGCCGGCCGCGCGCCGGGGGCAATCCATGGCACGTCGGTGCGAATGCCTCTCACACTCAACATTCCGGCCGGGATCCCCTTGGAGCCAGGGATTTACGAGTGGCGGGTCGAGGTGGAAGGTTTCGCGATGGCCACGGCTGTCGAGGCGTTTGTTGTGGCGAACGCGGCCGCCGCGCCCCCACCACCCGAATAGCGCACCAATCGAGCCACCTCAGCACTCAGGTCACTTCCACCCCTGAAATCTGCTGTCCTGCGGGTGGAATCGTTCCGGTCAACGCCCAGCTACCGTACCGCCAACTCCAGGGACGCGAGGCGGCGCACCAGAATGCTCGGCAGCCAGCGTCCCCGTTCGGCTACCTCGATCACTGACGTGCGATCGAGCAGCAGCCGCAAGACGATCTGAGCCTCCAAACGGGCGAGCGCAGCGCCGACGCAGAAGTGTGCCCCTTTCCCGAAACTGATGTGG
Organism: Mycobacterium spongiae; assembly: GCF_018278905.1. Lineage (NCBI taxonomy): Bacteria > Bacillati > Actinomycetota > Actinomycetes > Mycobacteriales > Mycobacteriaceae > Mycobacterium > Mycobacterium spongiae. The sequence goes on along the minus strand of NZ_CP046600.1, from coordinate 2,710,926 downwards.
CCCTTGCCTCCGGGGCGGTCGAGGCGGAACTCCTCCGGCGTCTCGAACTGTGCGGGATCCCGGTTGGCCGCCCCCCACAACAACAAAAGGTGCGAGCCCGCGGACAGCTCGACGCCACCGAGGATGGTGTCATTTCGCACGTGGCGGTAGTGGCCGCGAAACGGCGATTCGTAGCGCAGAGTTTCCTCGATGAATGGTCCGAGCAGCTCCGGATCGCTGCGCACCCGTTGCTGGATATCGGGACGGGTTGCCAGAATCCACGCCGCGCTGCCCAGCAGGGATGCAGTGGACTCACCCCCTGCGGCGAACAAGGTGACCATGATCAGGGTGGCTGTGAGAGCGTCTACCTCCCCCGATGCGCAGGCTCTCGCCAGCTCGCCCAGCAGGTTGTCCTGGGGATCGGCAGCGGCCCGACCCAGTTGCTCGGTGATGTAACCGCTGAGCTCTAGCGCAGCGACGCCCGCGGCAGCGAGCTGATCCTCATCGACCAGGCCTTCGAGTAGCTGGGTGGCCGCGTATCCCCACTTGACCAACTGGTCGACGTCGGCGGAGGGCACGCCGATCAGTTGAGCAACCACCATCATGGGCAGGCGGTTGGCCATGGCGCCCATCCACTCGATGCGCCCAAGTTCGAGGCCGTCGACCCAAAGCCGCTCAGCGGTCTCGGTGGCGAACCGCTCCATGACGCGGATCCGCTTGGCGGCCAGGTGACGCACCAGAAGCTTGCGATGCACCGCGTGGGCCGGATCGTCGGCGGTGGCCAGCACGTGGGTTGACCCGCCCAGTCGGTCCATCTCGAACGGCTCAACCTTGCCCTCGGCCGTGTACGTCATCGTGGCGGTCAGATTCGACGAAAAGTCCTCGGCACGATTGACGGCCTCGTGGACCGCATCCCAACCGCACGCGGCATAGAAGTCCGAGTCTGCGATGCGCTGGACGGGACCCGCGGCGCGCATGCGCTCGTAGAGCGGGTACGGATCCTGTATAGATTCCGCACCAAAAAACGTGACAGTCTCGCTAGCGGCTGGCATTTCTCCAGCCTGATCGGGCCCACAGCTACACGTCAACGACAGCGCGGTAAGTCAAGACCTCCGTTGCGGCAATGCGCCGTCGGCTCGTCTCACCGCGCACGACAGACCTGCGAGAACGGTCAGAATAGACGTCACTTGCGTCTCATGGCGAGAAAGGATGCGCGCACCTTTCACCCTGAAACTCCGGTGTCCGAAGATTCGGGTGGGTTCGACTAGTTGCCGCCGGAGCCGCCGTCACCGCCGTCACCGCCGGTGCCGCCGTCGCTCAAACCAACACCGGTGGGGGCGTTGCCGGGGTCGCCGGGCTGCCCGGCGCCAATGATGCTGATGATCCCGCTCCCGCGGCCACCTTGGCCACCGTCACCGCCGTCACCACCGAAGCCACCCGATTCGCCGGCGAATGGCGGCGCCGGAGGGACACCGTCGCCACCGTCGCCACCGTCGCCACCGCTACCGCCGTTGCCACCGGTTCCGTCGCTGCTGTCGCCGCCAAAACCGCCGTCGCCACCGTCGCCGCCGTTGGTGGGCGATTGCCCGAGGGCGATGTCACGGCCGTTGCCGCCGTCGCCGCCGTCGCCGCCGGTGCCGCCGATGACGCCGTCGCCCCCATCACCGCCGCGGCCGCCAACTCCAGTGTCGGGCCCGCCCGCGCCGTTGCCGCCGTTACCGCCGCTACCGCCACTACCACCGTCACCACTCGAACCAGAACCGCCGTTGCCGCCGTTGCCACCGTCGCCTCTGGAACCGTTTGCCTTGGAAGAACCGCCGTCACCGCCGTCGCCTCCGACACCACCGGTGGCGCCAGAGCCGCCGCTTCCGCCGTCACCGCCATCCGCGCCCTGGATGGTGTCCAACAGTCCGCTGCCAGCGCTGCCGCCGTTGCCACCGCTGCCACCGTCACCGCCAGCGCCTCGGGTGCCGGGGGCACCGGCTTCACCCGGGTCGGAGCCGGCGCCACCCGCCCCACCGGCGGCTATGAAGGGGGAGCTGTTGCCGCCTCGACCGCCACTACCGCCAGGGGTCGCGACGTCAAACACTGTGCCATCCGCGCCGTCGGCGCCGTCTCCGCCGTTACCGCCGTCACCATTCTGTCCGCCGGCCCCGCCGTCCCCGCCAGCACCTTGGGTGCCGGCGTCACCATTGGCGGCAGCGCCGCCGAGGCCGCCATCACCGCCGTTTCCACCGTCACCGCCGATACCGCTCCACCCACCCGCAACGCCGTTGTCGCCCGGATTCGAGCCGGGGGAGCCATTGGCGCCGTTGCCGCCGGCCCCACCCTGCCCGCCGGTTCCACCGTCCCCGCCGGCGCCGCCGTTGCCCGCTTCGGTGCCGCCCATGCCGCCGGCCCCGCCGACACCACCAGCCCCGCCGGGGTTGCCGTCCTCTCCAACAACACCCGAGCTCGAGCCCGCGGCACCTGCGGCGCCGATCCCGCCGTTTCCACCCTTTCCGCCGGCTCCGCCGTCGCCGTACAGTCCGGCGTTGCCGCCGGCCCCGCCGGACCCGCCCGTGCCGCCGGTGCCGCCACTGAGATGTTGGGCGCCGTTACCGCCGTTGCCGCCGCTGCCGCCGTTGCCGTACAGCCCGCCCTGACCGCCGGCCCCGCCGGCCCCGCCCGGGCTGCCGTCGCCCGTGGTCACACCACTACCGCCAGTGCCGCCGTTTCCGCCGTTACCGCCTGTGGTGGGCGTGGCCCCGGTCGCGCCGTCCAAACCGTGGGTGGAGCCGCCCCCGCCGTTCCCGCCTGCCCCTCCGGCCCCGTTGTTACCGCCGTTGCCTCCCCTGCCACCGGCCGCGCCGGTGCCCGCGGCGGTGTCTCCTCCGTTGCCGCCGTTACCAGCAACCCCGCCGGCGCCGCCGATGCCGCCGTCGCCGCCATCGCCGGTGTCGTACCCGGCCGCCTGTGCGAGGCCGCCGCTCCCACCATCGCCACCGGACCCGCCGGTTCCGCCGTGGCCGCCGCTGCCGCCGCTTCCGCCTAGCAGGGTGCTGTTCCCTGCGGTTTGCGCGTCGGCGCCATCGGCGCCGTCACCACCGTTGCCGCCGGTGCCGCCGGTGCCACCGGCCCCACCGGCACCGCCGTTGCCAGCGTTCAGTCCGCCCATACCACCATTGCCGCCGGTACCGCCGGCCGCGCCGGTCGCGCCGTCACCACCGGGGCCGCCGAGTCCAAAATCGCCCGGAGGGGTGCCGGGGTCGCCAGCTGAGCCGTGACCGCCGGCGCCGCCGGAACCGCCGTCGCCGCCGTTGCCGACCAGTCCGCCGTTGCCACCGTCTCCGCCGGTCCCGCCGACCTGGCCGGTATCGCCGCTGCCGCCGGTGCCGCCATCGCCGCCATCGCCGCCGCCCCCCATGCTGCCGGTAGCGCCCTGGGAACCCGTCGTGGCACCGGTGCCTCCCGCTCCCCCGGCTCCCCCGTTGCCGGGGTTACCGCCGTTGCCGCCGTTGCCGCCGGCCGCCCCAGAGCCCGCGGCGGCATCGGCGCCCCGGCCACCGTCACCAGCGATCCCACCGGTCCCGCCAGCACCGCCGTCACCGCCCGCGCCGTCGCTGTACCCGATCGCCTGCGCAAGGCCACCGGCCCCACCCTGGCCACCGGTCCCCCCGACCCCGCCATTACCGCCGCTACCACCGTGCCCACCGGCCACGGCGGTGCTGCCGGTCCCGCCGATAGCGCCCGCACCACCGGTCCCGCCGACACCACCAGCGCCACCGTCACCGCCAGTGCCCGCTGCCGCCCCACCCATGCCGCCGGCCCCGCCGGCCCCGCCGGCCGCGCCGACACCGCCGGTGCCACCAGGATTGCCCGGGAAGCTGGGGAAGCTACCGGTTTGGCCCTGCCCGCCAGCGCCACCGGCTCCACCGCGGCCGCCGTCGCCGACCAGCCCGCCGTTGCCGCCGGCCCCGCCGGTCCCGCCGATCTGACCGGTTCCGCCGCTACCACCGTTGCCGCCATCGCCGCCGTTACCGCCGCTGGTGGGGCTGGCCCCGTTCGCACCCTGTGCACCTGTGCTGGAACCGCTGCCCCCGGTCCCGCCGGTCCCGCCCTGGCCGTTGTCACCGCCATGGCCGCCCTTGCCGCCGGCCGCCCCAGAGCCCGCGGCGGCATCGGCGCCCCGGCCGCCGTCACCAGCGATCCCACCGGTCCCGCCAGCACCGCCGTCACCGCCCGCCCCGTCGCTGTACCCGATCGCCTGCGCAAGGCCACCGGCCCCACCCTGGCCACCGGTCCCCCCGACCCCGCCATTACCGCCGCTACCACCGTGCCCACCGGCCACGGCGGTGCTGCCGGTCCCGCCGATAGCGCCCGCACCACCGGTCCCGCCGACACCACCAGCGCCACCGTCACCGCCAGTGCCCGCTGCCGCCCCACCCATGCCGCCGGCCCCGCCGGCCCCGCCGGCCGCGCCGACACCGCCGGTGCCACCAGGATTGCCCGGGAAGCTGGGGAAGCTACCGGTTTGGCCCTGCCCGCCAGCGCCACCGGCTCCACCGCGGCCGCCGTCGCCGACCAGCCCGCCGTTGCCGCCGGCCCCGCCGGTCCCGCCGATCTGACCGGTTCCGCCGCTACCACCGTTGCCGCCATCGCCGCCGTTACCGCCGCTGGTGGGGCTGGCCCCGTTCGCACCCTGTGCACCTGTGCTGGAACCGCTGCCCCCGGTCCCGCCGGTCCCGCCCTGGCCGTTGTCACCGCCATGGCCGCCCTTGCCGCCGGCCGCCCCAGAGCCCGCGGCGGCATCGGCGCCCCGGCCGCCGTCACCAGCGATCCCACCGGCCCCTCCATTGCCGCCGGCCCCACCCGCACCGTGGCTGCCATCGGCGTATCCGGTCGCCTGCGCATGGCCGCCGGCCCCGCCGTTACCACCGGACCCGCCGTTACCGCCGGCCCCACCGTTTCCACCGTCACCCCCGTTGAGGTCGGCGCCCGGATCGCCGTCAACGCCCCGACTGCCGGCAGCGCCACCGCCTCCGTCGCCGCCCGCACCACCTGCACCCCCGGCGCCGCCGTGGCCGGCGTTGGCCCCACCCATGCCGCCCGCCCCACCGCCACCGCCACCCCCGCCAGCCTGGCCGGACGTACCCAGCAGGCCCGCGTCGGTGCCGGCGTAGCCGTTGCCGCCGTCACCGCCGGTCCCGCCGTTGCCGACCAACCCGCCGTCACCGCCGCGCCCGCCGGCCGCACCCGATACGCCGCCCCCGGGTGCATCAGCGCCGCGGCCCCCCGCACCGCCGTGACCACCACTAGTCGGGCCGGCTCCGGCGGCACCGGTCGCACCCGTGGTAGCACCGGTGCCGCCGGTCCCACCGGCTCCACCCATACCCGGGTCACCGCCGCGCCCACCGGCCCCGCCGACACCACTGCCACCACCATCAAAGGTGCCCAGCGCACCAGCTCCGCCGTCACCGGCAACCCCGCCGACCCCACCCGCGCCACCGTCTCCGCCGGCACCCTGGCCGCCCAAGAAACTGATCAGCCCGCCCCGACCGCCAGCGCCACCGACTCCGCCGGCCCCACCGGTGGCACCGTTTCCGCCCTGGCCGCCGACACTGCCCAAAGCAACTCCGTTGGCACCGGCACCACCGCCACCGCCGGCCCCTCCGACGCCGCCAGCACCGCCGGCACCGCCGGCACCGATCAACCACCCACCGCGGCCGCCTGCACCGCCATCGCCTGCGTCGCCGCCGACACCCCCGGCCTCACCGGCACCGCCCGACACCCCGCCAGCACCGGCGACACCACCAGCGCCGTGCGCGCCGGCACCGCCCTGCCCGCCGGCGCCCCACAACCCAGCCGCACCGCCGTCTCCGCCGTTGCCGCCAGTACCGCCCGCCGGACCCTCGCCGCCAGCACCACCAGCACCACCGTTGCCGAACCACTGCCCGCCAAGTCCGCCATCCCCGCCGGCCGCGCCGTTGCCCGAACCCGCACCGGCACCCCCGACACCGCCGACACCGCCAGAACCCACCACCCAGGCGTTGCCGCCGGCACCACCGACCCCGCCGCCCTGCGCACCGGTCCCGCCGACACCGCCGGCACCGCCGTCGCCGATCAACCCGCCGCGACCGCCAACCCCACCCACACCCCCAAGACCGCCGGCCGCGGCGCCACCGGCCCCACCGACACCGCCGCGACCGTACAAAATCCCCGCGCGGCCACCAGCCCCACCGGCACCCGCGGCCTGACCCAGCCCCGCTGTCCCGCCGGCACCTCCGGCACCTCCGTTGCCGATCAGCCCCGCGGCCCCTCCGGCCCCGCCAGCCTGTCCCACCCCACCAGATCCGCCGTCGCCACCGTTGCCCCACAGGATCCCGCCGGCCCTGCCGGCCTGCCCGGTACCCGCCGCCCCACTGGCGCCGTCACCGATTAATGGCCGGCCCAACAACGCTAGGGTCGGTGCATTGACCGCGTTGAGGACATTCTGCTCAACGTTTGCCAGCTCGGTCCACAAATAGGAGCCCGCACCGGCAGTTAACGTTTGCGCAAGCCGGTCGTGAAACTCCGCCACCTGAACACTGATCGCCTGATATTCGCGGGCATGGGTCCCGAACAACGCCGCGATCGCTGCCGAAACCTCATCCTCGGCAGCGGCCAGCACCGTTGTGGTCGAATCCGCCGCGGCGGCGTTGGCCGCGCTGATCGCGGACCCGATCCGGGCCAAATCCGACGCCGCCGCGTCCAGGAGCTCGGGCGCCACACTCACAAACGACATCTCGCAGCCTCCAGTCAACGCACTCAAAAGACTCTCCAAAAAGAAGCGTGACCTGCGACAATATGCCGGTCAACCGGATCAGCACAGGTTGACAACGGCAGTTGTCCGCCATGCTTCCCGGGGTATCTCACGTGAGATCTCAACCTGCACCGATGCGGCAAAACCTCGGTGCTCGCGTCTCACCCAGAGAAGAAATAACTTCACTCTTGCCCGGACGGGACACCCGACGTGCGTGCCGACGATTGACTCGTCGGATCCGGTTGCCGCACCACCGCCGCTGAACGTGTCTATGCCGCCGCAGCCGACCTCATCACCCGCGACGGACTCAGCACACAAGTTAGCCAGCTAAGCCCACTGTTCCCGAGCAGCCAGCTACCGTCACGTCGGCGGCCGGGCGAGAGCGACGAGTAACCGCCATCCCGCTCTCGGAGTCCCGCCACTCGGTGCCTTTGGCCCGCCGGGGAGGTTCATGGCCTCCGGGCGCAGGCGTTGACGCTGGGCACAAACGACCTCCGCCACCTCCGCGCGGACTGTCTACGGCTAGCTCCGCTAACTACCCTCAACACCGAAAATCCGCAGCTCAAAGGGGGTTGCAACAAGTTGAATAGCACCATCGCACAGCTGCAGCCCTGGCGTTTCTCACCGAGACGCCACTACCAGCAACGATGCTGCGACATCACAGGCCTATTGTCTCATTCATAAGAAACTGTGCTTCTGGTGTCAACAGGTGCTGTGTGAGACACTCTAAAGCCTGTGTCTCAACAACAAGGACGGGCGCCAGTTCCAGGCGAAGAAGGACTTCTCAACAGTGGCTAGTGACGATTGGCTTGTCGGAGGCGATCGCCGCGCAGTTGCGGCCGAACGTATCTATGACGCCGCAACTGACCTCATCGCCCGCGACGGAATGAACGCGCTCGACATCGACAAGTTGGCGACCCGCGTCCACTGCTCACGAGCGACCATCTACCGCTACGTCGGTGGCAAAGCTCAGATCCGCAACGTCGTGGTGGCCCGAGCCGCGGCTCGGATTGTCGATGCCGTGGGTTCGGCGGTCGCCCAGTTGCGCGGGCGGGAACGCGTCGTCACCGCAATCTTGGTGGCCCTGCAGCGAATCCGGTCCGATCCGCTGGGCCAGATCTTGATCACCTCCATCCACGGCGGCGCCCACGAAGTGGCCTGGCTAGCAGAGTCGGGGCTGCTTGCCGACTTTGCGAGCGATGCCAGCGGAATAGGCGGCGGTGATCGCCAAGCTGCACTATGGATCGTTCGCGTGGTGATGTCGCTCATGTTTTGGCCGGCCGACAATGACAAGGCCGAGCGGCAGCTGGTGGAACGATTCGTCGGCCCCGCCTTTGCCGAGTAGCCCGCGGCGGCAGCGCCGATTTGCCCACCAGCAGCTCTGCGGTCAGACGGGCTAGGCGGGGCAATGTTCAGGTCCCGGTTGTTGTCTGGTCGCCCCCCGACGCGCCAGGATCGGTCCCATGACCGATATCGATTTCTCGGTACTCGACGTGCCACGATCGGCGCCGGTTGCAGACCCGGAGGCCTACTTGCGTACCGCGATCGCCTGGCACTTCGGCGCAGACACAGGTTCCGCATTCTGGTTGCGCGCAGCCAAGACACTGACCTTCAACCCGTTAACGGACGTGACCAGCTTCGATGATCTGCGATTGTTTCCCAATCTCCTCAACGAACTGCGAAGCGTACCCGTCGAGGACCTGATTCCCCGGGGCTACGGATCGCCGGCGCCGCTGCCCCAGATATTTGAGTCCGGCGGCACCACCGGGCTTCCCAAACGAACCGTGCAGATGCCGGATTGGATTGAACAAGTCCTCCGGTGGCAAACCGAGGACTTTGCCGCGGGCGGCTTCCTGCCTGGTCGCGGCTTCCTGTGCCTGATGCCGAGCGGCCCGCATGGGGTAGGTTACTTCTCTCGGTTGGTTTCCCTGCGGCTAGGCTCCATGTTCTTTCCGATCGACCTAGATCCCCGCTGGGTCAAGAAGATTGCCGCCCGCAACGCCGACACGTCGGCCTACGTCGACCACGTTATCGAGCAAGCCAGATTCATTCTTCAAACCCAGAACGTCGCGAATCTACAGACCACACCCCCGCTGTTTGAGGCGATGGCCCGCAACGAGCGCGTCTGCGACCTCGTCAACGAGAAGATCCGCTACGTGCTGCTCAGCGGGGCACACCTGGACGCCGACACACGTGATCTGCTGCACGTAATCTTTCCGAACACACCAATCACCATGGTTTTCGGCAGCACGATGATCCTGTCCCAAGCGGCCACCCGCAGTGTCGATGAAACGTACGTTTTTGATCCGCGCACACCATACGTGGTTTTTCGGGTGGTCGATCCGGACAGCGGCGAAGCCGTGGATATCGGCGAACGTGGCCAGGTGGTGATGAACCACATCAGTAAGGCAATGTTCCTACCCAACAACCTAGAACGTGACAGCGCGATCCGGATGCGTGGGCTCCAAGGACAAGTGGGCGATTCGATCAGCCAGGTGCAACCTGTGGCCACCTTCGAGGGCACGACCGTGATCGAAGGCGTCTACTGACCATGACCTCCACGGGGCACGAGAAAACAATTCCCACAGCGGATTTGGCCCCCATCGAAGCGCTGGGCACTGACGGCGCCTACCGGACCCGCAACCGTGACACTATCGCCGACACATCCGGGATATCGCTTGCCGAGCTGAGCATCGTGCCACCGCTGTATGTTTCGCGCACCCTGAGCGCACAACGCAAGTCGGGTCCGCTGGCGGCGGCACACCGTCAGCAGGCGCTGGCACACGCCGCCCAGGTTTTCGCGACCGCGGACATCGCCGGGTTGGACTTCGGCACCTACGTAGGCCTAGCCAGCCGGATGTCGGGGTTGCCGATCGCGGCGATGCGGGCCGGGGCCCGCGGTGTGGCCGACGCCGTTGGTTCGGCGTTCGACGCGGTGCGGCCGGCCCGGCCGGTGGGCGCGGCATTCGACTGGCGCGACGTGCACACCGGCACGGGCGGCGCGGTGTGGGCCCGGCGTGGGCAGGTCTTCGCGGTGCTCGCCGCGGGCAACGGTCCGGGCGTTCATGGCCTCTGGCCGCAGGCGTTGGCGCTGGGATACCGCGTCGCTGTGCGCCCGTCTCGCCGCGAACCATTGACCGCACACCGACTGGTGCATGCCCTGCGCCACGGGGGGTTTCGCCCTGCAGACGCGGTATACCTGCCCACTGACCATCGCGGAGCCGACGAGATCATCCGGGCGGCCGATCTGGCCATGGTCTATGGCGGCCAGGACGTGGCTAGGAAATACGGCCACAGCCCAACGGTATTCGTCAACGGACCCGGATGCGCGAAGGTACTGATCACGGCCGACCGGGATTGGCGCGACCATCTCGACATCGTCGTCGATTCGATCGCCAACCTTGGCGGGATGGCGTGCGTCAACGCCACGGCGGTGTTTTTCGAGGGCGATCCCGTGCCGCTGGCTCATGCGATAGCCGACCGGTTGTCCGCGATCGAGCCGCTGCCCGCCGAAGACGAGCGGGCGATCCTGCCCACTCGAAGGATTGACGAGGCGTTAGCGATCGCGAATTATCTGAAGGCCACGGCAATGACGACCACACCGGTCCTCGAGGCCGATCAGGTTGTGGCCGACCTTGGCGACGGCTCCGCCGCTCTGCGCCCAGCCGTACACCTGTTGGCCACGCCCGAGGCCGACACCCTCAACGTCGAACTGGCGTTTCCGTGCGTCTGGGTGGCTCCATGGTCACGCGACGATGGTCTGAAACCGCTGCGTCATTCCCTCGTCGTGAACGCGATTACCCACGACGATGACCTGATCGATGACCTGCTGGCCGAGCCGACCGTCGCAAACGTGTTCCGCGGCAACTACCCAACCCACTACACGACACCTGATATCCCGCACGATGGGTTTCTGGCCGACTTCCTCATGCGCGGCAAGGGCTTCATCTCCGACTGATCAACACACCGCCATTGCCGAGTCGACGAGCAGCTCACCCCACTCCCGGCGGGCCGCCACCTGAGCCTCAAGAAAACTCTGACACGTCGTGCCGTTATCGACCGCTAAATGCACGAGTGCCCAAGAAATTTCGAAGAGTGACACACCATGGCGTTGTGCCGCGCTGTGCAGCTCGTCAAGCGCGAGTTCAGATGGACACCGTCGAAGACCAATGAGAATGCCGCGCGCCGTGTCGAGGATGCGCCCAGAATTCGTGCCGCGTGAGATCGGACTGACCCCCCAATTCGCCGTCACGCTATCGATACCTCCTTGTGAATCCCAGCCATTCCGCCAAGCTCTCGTAGCGGCCACGGCACGCACCGTTCGCGGCGGTGGCCCGGAAGGCGTACCGTGCCATGATTTGCGCCTATGGCCTCCGGCGCCAGAGCATTGTTGCTATCGGTATACCGCTGTGACCGTGTCGGTATCGACCAGACACCACCGCCACCATTTGGTCGTCACCATCTCCTGCCCACAGCGGGCATGTCACATCGTGGCGGCCAACACCTCGTCAAAGCCGTCGACCAGCGAGGCGTGGAACACCTCGTAGTCGGGTATCGCCGCGCTGTCGACATCGATTCCGAGAAAACAGGTATCGACGTAGGTCAGCAGCGTGACGTTGACGGCGGAACCAATTGTTGGGCCAAAAGCGTACTGCCCGCGTACCGCAGCGCCACCGAGGAACACCGGCACCGGAATCCCCGGCACGTCGCTGGCCAGAAAATCGACGTGGCGCAGCACCGAACCGATGTACCACCGCGGCACCAGGTTGAGAACGCCGGCAATCAACTGCGTGTAGGGCAGCGACCTCTCCTGGCGGACGGTGCTGACCCGTTCATGGATCGCCCTGATCCGTTGTGCCGGATCGGCTTCGCCCACGGGCACATCGAACCGCATCAGCGTGATCCGATTCCCACCCATTGCGTCGGTTTCGGTCCGCAGGCTGATCGGCATCGATAAGTGCAGGTCGCCAACGGTGACGTCATGTTTCTCGTGGTAGTGGCGCAGCCCACCAGCCACCCCGGCAACGAACGCGTCGTTGAGCGCTCCCCCGTGGCGGTGCGCCGCCTCGCGCAGCTGCGGCATCGGTATCTCGTGTACTCCGAGGCGGCGGATCAGGCCACGCTCCTTAATCAGCGGCGACCCGGCACGATTGATCGGACGGACAGTCCGGTAGACCGATTCGGCGGTGGCCGCCGCCGATCGGAGCGTCGCGATGGGCCGTCGAACGCCGTCATACAGCAGCCGTGGCACCCCCGTGACCGCTCCCGTCACCGCGCTGCCCAACACGCCGCGGTCATACCGCCAGGCATCCCGGTACCCGCTGAACCACGATGGTCTCGGCGACCGGGGCTCCGGCGGCCCTGGTTCGCGTGCATCCACCCGGGGGGACACGTCGAAGAGTTTCATCGCGATCTGCACGCCCCCGATGCCGTCGGTGAGGGCATGGTGAAACTTGAGTATCACGGCGGCGCCGCCATCGTCGAGGCCATCGATCAGCGTCGTCTCCCAGAGCGCCCGCGCCCGATCGAAATCTTGCATCGCGGCCAACCGGGCCATCTCGAGCAGATCGTCAAGCGTGCCCGATCCTGGAGCGGCGGCTCGGCGCATGTGGTAGTCCAAGTCGAAGTCGACATCGGGCTCCCAGCGCGGCGGGGCCGGCGGCGGCGATGCCACCACCCGCTGCCGAAACATGGGCATCGTACGGCTCATCAGGTCGAATCGTGCGCGCACCTCATCCCAGTCCGGTGCTCGCTCCAGCAGCACGATGCTGACCACGGTGGATCTCAGGCGTGGGTCACTTTCCATCGCCCACGTGAATGCGTCACTGTTGCGCATGAATGCCGTCATGTTTGCTCCCGCCACCAACCTAGGACCGCCGGCGGCAAAGGTCACAGGTTTATTGGCAGCCAAGGACTTTGGTCCCCGGAAAAGGGGCCCTTCGGCGCGGAGCCGCCGTGTCAGTCGCCGAGGACCCGGCGCGTGTAGTCGTTGCGAAAGACGCGGTCTGGATCGAGACGATCGCGAACCGCGGCGAAGCGATCCCAGTGTGGGTAGCGCTCGCGGAGCGTGGCAGCGGTCTGATAATGGCGTTTGCCCCAATGCGGCCGCCCCGCGTACTCGTCCATGATTTCTTCGACAGCGCGGAAGTAGGTCTCGAACTCCATCCCGGTGTACTGGTGAACGGCGATGTAGCAGGTGTCCCGGCCGTGGGCGGTGGACAGCAACGCGTCGTCGGGAGCCGAGAACCGCACCTCGAGCGGGAACATGACCGGCAGATCACGCCGGCGGACAAGGTCGATGACCCGCTGCACAGCCTCGCGTCCATGCTCGCGCGGGATGGCGTACTCCATCTCGGTGAACCGGACCTTGCGTTGGGTCGCAAAGACTTTGTAGGCGCGGTCTTGCACGTCCGACGACGACATCAAGCTCGTCATGAGGCGGTTCAGTCGCGGGGCCATTCCTCCGAAGCGCCGGCCGGTCTGGCAGATCAGACTCAACCCGGCGTTTTCGAAGTCCTCGCCGATGGTGCGCTTCCATTTCGGCGTGGGCTTGGGCGCCTCGTCGCTGCGGCGCATGATCCGGGTCAAAGCCTCATCCGCATAAGGGAATACAAAGAATTCGAAATGGTCGTTGCCGTCGACGAACTCGTCAAGGCGGTCCAGGGTTTCCGCCATCGAGCGTTTCTCGTCATGGCGATGCAGGGTATACAACGGCACCACCCGCAGAGTGACCTGCGAGATCACCCCGAGGGAACCAATGGCCACCCGAGCTGCCAGATAGTCGTCGCCCTCCGACAACGTCAGGATGTCCCCGCTCGCGGTCACCAGCCGCAGCGATTCGATATTCGCCGACACGTTCTGAAAGCGTGCGCCCGTTCCGTGCGTGGCGGTCGCGGTCGCGCCCGTGATCGATTGCGGATCGACGTCACCCTGGTTTTCCAGCCCCAGCCCGCGCTCTGCCAGCAGGGGTCCCAGCGCCCGCAGTTTCGCGCCGCCCTCGACTGTCACCCGACAACTAGCCGAGTCGGCGTCGACAAGGCGCTGCAAGCCAGTCATGTCGATCATCACTCCGTCGGTGCAGGCACAGTCGGTGAACGAGTGCCCGCTACCGACCGCGCGGACGCGTTCACCTCGCTGCGCGGCCCGGGCGATGACGTCGGCGAGTTCGTCCTCAGTGGTTGGCCGAACGATCGCCGACGGTGAGCAGATCTGCTCACCGGGCCAATTGGTCCACACAGGGCTCATCGCGCCAACTCCTTAATGACAGATTCAGCGACGGTGACCGCATGGGCCACCGTCTCGTAGCTCAGATACTCGGGTATGTCGGACATTTGATGGTAGTTCGGTATTGACTTGTGGCGGTTGATCGATACCAGGCATGCGGTCGGGTAGCGGGCACGGCTCATCAGCACTGCATCGGTGCTATTGCGGGCTCGCATGCCCCGACGCAGCGGCGCGTCAGCGCGCTCGGCGGCGCGTGCAACCAGGTCGCGGAACGGACGATGGAAGTAGTCTTCCATGATCGTCGTGCCCTCACCCTCGAGCATGATGAGCTCGGGTGAGCCGACCGTGTCGCAGTTCAGAAAGTACGTTCGGTCGCGGTCGAGCTCCGGCGTATGGCGTGCCATGAAGCCATAGATCCCACCCTGCAACACTTCCTCGGCGCCAAGAGACACGAGCAGGACGCGCACGCCCTGCACGGGTCGCTCGCGCAGCCGCTCGGCCAGAGCTACCAGCGCGGCGACCGCGGAAAGATTGTCGTTGGCACCGGGAACGACCGGACTACGTGCGATGTCCGCGAACAATGCGGTCGCCAGGGCGCTACCGACCGTTCCCGCGAACATCATCCCGCGACTCCGGCGCAGAGCACCGACCCCGGCGAGCGCTGGCGCCAGAATTGGCCCCCACCAGTTGGGCAGCTGGGTGTCGACGCGTTCGACTATCCCCGGGATGTGCTCAACGAGAACTTCCTCTATGTGGGTCTCGAAGAATTTGCCGCTGTGCGCGGCGTCGTGGTGAGCACACACGACGACGGTCCGGTCGCCCGCCAGATCGCCGGCCTCGGCTACCGCATTCCATGTCGTCCCGGGCTTCTCGGTCCATTTTCGTGCGACGCGCGGCCCGTTGGAGCAGTCGTCGGCGATCGCCAGTCCCGCAGCAATGCCCGCCAACGCAGCCGGGACGCGCAAGCGCCGGCTGACCAGTCCCGCCATTCCTGCCGCCACTCCGATCGCCGACAGCTTGACCTGCAGGCGCGGGTAGCCATCGAAGTATTCTTCCTCTTCGATGCGGGCATTGTGGGCTCCCGCCGAGCGCAGCCTTTCCACGATCCAGCTGGCTGCCTCCAGCTCGCCGGGCGCGCCGGCGACGCGTTCGATCGGCGCCAACGTCTCGACGACGTCGCGCAGGGTGGCGAGCTCAGTCGGCAGCGGGGTTATCGCGGTCATGCCGGCTCCTTTTCGGGTGCCTTGAACTGGGTCACTGAGCGGGCGCCGCATCTGCCCCGTGGGCATCCTAGTCGGCGAGGCGGCATCACAGAAAGGTCTGCCCCTCGCCGCGATACGTCGGGACGGTGTCGATGATCGTGGCGCCCTGAACCAGGTGCAGGCGGTCGAACCGCTCACACAATTCACCGGCCTTCGTGTGGCGGAAGTAGACCCGATCACCGATTGCCAAGTGCCGGATCCCGTCGCCGGACAGCGGCGTTTGCACCTCACCGGTGCCTTCTATGGGGTCGAGTTTCAGCCCGGTGGGCAGGTAGGGGGTCGGCATGCGATCCTTGGCACCGACCCCGCTGGCCAGGTAGCCACCGCCGAGCGCGGTCACGGTTTTTTCGTTGGGCCGGCGACATATCGGCAGCGCGAACATCGCGGCCGGCTGCAACGTGAACGTGGAATACGAATCGAACAGGGTCGGCGCGTAGAAGCCGGATCCGGCCGTGGCCTCGGTGATCGCCGGTTCCTGGGCAACCAGCTGCAAGTCACCGGTTCCGCCGGCGTTGACGATCGTCAGGTCCGCCACCTCGCGCACGAGTTCGACAGCGCGGGCGCGGCGCTCACGTAACTCCGCGAACGACTTGCGCTGCATCCACCCCACGACAGCGTTCTGCGCACGCTTTCCGGCAACCTGATCGCCGAATCCCGCGATATGGCCCTCGTAGGACATCAGCGCAACCAGCTTCAGCGCGGGCCGCCGCGAGATCTCCACCGCGAGTGCGCGAGCCTGCTCAGGGGTGTGTAGCGGCGAACGCTTGGGACCGATTTTCACCCGCCCGCCGGCTCGCCAGTAGCCGGCGTCGAGATCGAGACACAAGCGCACCGGCCGGTCGGTCGCGCTCTCGATGATGTCGAGATGCTCGACGCTGTCGACCATCACGACCGGTGCCCCTTCTGGATTCTCGGCGGTTATCGCGCCTAGCTCGCGCAGCGCGACGCGGTCGGTGGTCGGGTAAGCAAGCAGGAGATTAGTAAAGCCGTGCCCCGCCAGCCACAGCGTCTCGCGCAGCGTGAATGTCATCAGTCCTTCGAATCGCTCACTGGCGTCGAGGATTTCACGCAGTAGGGGCCGGCAACGCAGCGATTTCGAGGCAACGCGGATCGGTTTGTCGCCCGCACGCTTGCGCATGTGCTCGGCGTTGCTCCACATCGCGTCGAGGTCTACGAACGCGAACGGCGCTTCATGGTCGGCGAACGCGTCTTCATAGCGTTTCAACCGGCCCGGCGCATCCAGCCGCACCGGCTCGTCCGAACGTTGCTCGCGACCCGCCACCTCGTGCACGCCGTCACCCTACTGAACGTCGCTGGTCCGTACAGGCGGTTTGTCGTAGCACGGCGGGTCGAGCGGCCCGAAGCGTGTGCGTTTTGACGTCGAAATCACCACGTAGTGTGCAGACTGCCCACTACCGCCGGTGGTGGCCGGGTTTCTAGGGCTGCCCCGGGGCACCGTCTTGGCCGAACAGCAAACCGCCGCTGCCGCCAAGGCCGCCGCTCGCCCCGCCACTACCGTTGCCGCCGTTGCCGCCATCACCGATGAGCTGCGCGTTGCCGCCATTGCCGCCTACGCCCGTGCCGCCCGGGGCGCCGCTGCCACCGGCGCCCCCATTGCCGAACACGACGGCACCGAGACCGCCGGAACCTCCCACGCCGGCACCGCCCCCACCACCGGACCCGCCGGCGCCGCCGTTGCCGAACAAGAACGCAGCGTTGCCTCCGGCACCACCATTACCGACACTTCCGCCCCCGCCGGCGCCGCCACTACCCCCGGTGCCGCCGTTGCCCCAGACAACGCCGCCGTTTCCGCCGGCGCCGCCCTGGGCGAAGAACAAGCCCCCGGAACTCGTGGCACCGCCGTTGCCGCCCATGCCGCCGGTACCGAAGAGCAGCCCGGCACGTCCGCCGTTGCCACCGATGCCACCCACCAACGTCGGATCCTGCAGGCCGGTGGTTCCGATGCCACCGCCGCTGCCGCCCATGCCACCGGTGCCGATCAGCGGGGAATTGCCGCCGGCGCCGCCGAATCCACCCGAACCGACTAAGCCGTCGGTGGCGCCGCCGGTGCCGCCGTCTCCGCCCATCCCGCCGTTGCCGCCGGCGCCACCGGTGCCGAACAGCAGACCCGCGCGGCTGCCCGTGCCACCGAGCCCGCCGACACCACCATTTCCGCCGATGCCAGCAACGGCGGCCGACCCGGCCCCGCCGGTCCCGCCGTTACCGCCGCCCCCACCGTTTCCGGCTAGCCCGGTAGCGCCGCCATCGCCGCCCGAACCACCGTGGCCGCCGAAGCTCTCTAAGTCGTCACCCAGTCCGGCACCGCCGCCACCACCGGCCCCGCCGCTTCCCGCGTCGCCGAACAACAAGCCGCTCTGGCCACCGTTGCCACCCTGGCCACCGAAACCACCTACACCCTGGACGGTCCCATCGGTAGTCCCGCCGGCACCGCCGGTCCCGCCGACGCCGCCGATGCCCGCGAGAAGCGCGCTCGAGCCGCCCGCCCCACCGATCCCGCCGATCCCGCCGGCGGGCAGGATGCCGGGCGAGGGGCCCGTGGTCGGGGCGGCTCCGCCGATGCCGCCGGTCCCGCCAGCGCCGCCGAACCCGTAGAGCAGCCCCGCGCTGCCGCCGTTCCCGCCGGCCCCGCCCGTGGTGCCCACTCCGCCCACGAGCGGAGCGGGACCGCCGTTGCCACCGATCCCGCCGGCGCCGCCGTTACCCCACAGCAGACCGCCGCTTCCTCCGACGCCCCCGGCGAAGCCGTTGACGCCGGCGGTAATGGAGTTTCCGCCGGCGCCGCCCGCGCCGCCATTGCCCCACAACCCGGCACTGCCGCCATTGCCACCGCCCTGGTTGTCCGCACCGGAACCGCCGTTGCCGCCGTTACCGAACAAGATCCCGCCGTCACCGCCGTTCTGGCCGGTCCCTGCCAGGCCGTCGGCGCCGTTGCCGATCAGTGGGCGGCCCAGCAACGCCAGGAACGGCGCATTGATGACGTTGAGCACGTCTTGCTGGACTGCTTGCAGGGGCACGGCACTGGCAGCCTCGGCAGCAGCGTATGAACCCGCGCCCGCTGTCAGGGTGCGCACGAATTGCTCGTGAAAGAACGCCGCTTGGGTGCTCAGCGACTGATAGGTCTGAGCATGCGCGCCGAACAACGCCGCAATGGCCAGCGATACCTCGTCGGCACCGGCAGCGACCAGGGCCGTTGTCGGGGCGGCCGCGGCCGCGTTTGCCTCGCTGATCGACGAACCCACGCTGGCCAGGTCCGCGGCCGCAGCCACCAACAGTTCCGGCGCAGCGATCAGATACGACATCAGGGACCTCCCACCAGCTCATGGAAACCCGGCGGGTGCCCGGGCGCCGACGAACCCTCGACAAAGGGTATCGCCATCTGGCCAGCACACCCCGCATTTCCGCGTGTCCTACTATCCGTTTCGCCTTGCGGGTCCGGAACGTTTCAGGGCGGGGGTATCGGGCGCGTCAGGCCGGGCTGCGTTCGGCGGATTCGCACAGTGCGGTGTGCGTGCAGCCTCGGCCTGTGTAGCTCAGCCGTGCAGCTGTTCGACCGCCGGCGTGTGGGAGCCTTCCAGAGACTCGACCGCGGTACGCAGCCGGGCGGAAACCTCCTCGGCGATTGGAACAAGCTTGGCTTCCTCGGTCACCTGCACCAGTAGCTGCGGATTCATTGCCTCGACGAGCACCGCGTCGGCACGCTGCGGGTCGGCGCGCACCACGACGTTGCAGGGCAGCAGTAGGCCGATCTGGCGATTCACGTCCACGGCGCGATGCGCCAACGGCGGGTTACACGCGCCGAGGATGAGATAGTCCTCGATGTCCTCGCCCAGTTTGGCCTTCAGGGTTGCCTTCACGTCGATCTCGGTCAACACACCAAAGCCCTGCTCCGCCAACGCCTCACGGGTGCGGGTGACCGCGTCCTCGAAAGTGGTGTGCAGCGTTGTCGACAATGCGATGTCCATGCTTGTCATCCTCCGTCTTTTCGATTCTCTCCGGTGGTTTCGAGTCGCCCCAGTGCCTTTCAGGCAAGAGCGAGAAACAGCTTCTCCAGTTCGGCTTCATTGAGCGTCGCCGCACCACCGTCTGCGGAACCAGCGACGCATTCCTTCAATCCCGTCGCGACAATCTTGAAGCCGGCCCGGTCCAGCGCACGCGACACCGCGGCGAGCTGGGTGACCACTTCCTTGCAGTCGCGGCCCTCCTCGATCATCGAAATCACCCCGGCAAGCTGTCCTTGCGCACGCCGCAGCCTGTTCAGTACGGCGGCGATACTGTCTTGATCACCAATCACGGTGGATCCTCTCGTCTGGTCAACCTCATCCCATAGTACCCAGGGGGGTATCTCTGCGCACCACACATCGGTGAGGAATATACCCTATGGGGTATCTGTTGAGGAAGGTACAGCGCCAATCGAAAGGACGGACCATGACCACGACCGATCTGACGCTTGCGACGTTCGAGTCCGCTGTCGTAAACAATCCGCTTGTACTGGTGGATTTTTGGGCTTCCTACTGTCGACCCTGCCAGGCCTTTGCGCCCATCTATGAAGCGTCGGCGCGCGCCCACCCGGATGTTGTGCACGCCAAGGTCGACACCCAGGCGGAGCCTGAACTGGCGGCCATGGTGGGCATCCGCTCGATCCCGACCATCATGGCGTTCCGAGATGGAGTGCTGGTCTACAGCCAAGCCGGTGCGATGACGCAGGCCGTGCTGGATAACCTCGTCAGCCAGATAAAATCGCTGGATATGAGGGTGGTACGCGCCAAGATTGCCGCCCGAAGAGGCGTCGTGGCCTGATCGTCGAAGAGCAGTCGGCTTTCGGGTCGTTGGCGGTGCTCTGAGGGCGCGGCACTGTCATGGAGCTAACGGCGCGCCAGCAGCCATGCGCAACCGCTCCCCTCTCCGGAGGCCACCAGATCGAGGTGCGCGAACGCGGCGAGGAGCTCACCGGGCCGTGCACGGAACGGCCCAGGAGCGGCTCCCACTTCGCTCAATACCTCCATGGCGAGCAACCCGCCAGGCGACAGCCGGTCGATGATCGCCTGGTGGAGCCGCGGGTCGCGGAATTTTTGACACACGACAACGTCAACTTGCGGGCCGGGCGGCAAACCATCGTCGAGGTCGGCGACCGCAAACCGACATCGATCGCCGACACCAGCGCGCCGCGCCAGATCTCGTGCTTGATCAACGGCCACTGGCGAGACATCTACTCCCACAACGTCCAGGCCGCGCCGTGCCAGCCAGACCGTCGACATTCCCCGGCCACAGGCCAGATCGAGAGCCGTTCCCGCGATTGGGATTACGGCCGAGTGGGACGCCAGGAAACCGGGCGCGACGACCCCGCGAACCGGTGCCGGTCCCAGATTCGCATAGTGCTCGTCCCAGTGGCGCCCGTCCTGCTCGGCCACGGGCGCCACCCTACGACGATGGCGCGCTGAGACCTGAGGCGGGCATCGCAGTGGCGATCTGGGGCGCCCCAGTCTGAGTTTCAGACGTTAGCTGCCCGGCACACATTCACCGTTACACTGGATAGCGTCTCAATGATCCATTCCTCGCACGCGCACTCTAGAGATCGCGGTATTCAAGGTGGTTTTTCGCAAAATAGTGGATTTGCTGAAATAAATCCGCGATAACGAGGGCTATGAAGTCTTCCAGGGTAGCAATATCGTCTGGATTGACGATTTCGCGGGCAAGCTTTACGGACCGCACTTCACCGCCACCGGTTACGGAGATCTGCACCAGATCTTCGTCGCTCTTGGATGTGAACACTGATTGAGCAACCGTGTTATGCCAGCTGCCAATACTAGTCCTCAGACTCTCGAGCAGATTCTTGGTCAGCTCGAGATTGGAATGGAAGTCCATAGTGGCGGTTCGCGCGCTGAGTTGCTCTCTTACACCGAGGAGCTTTTGGTGCGTGTTGTTGATAACACTCCGCGCGAGCTCGACCTTCTCCGTGAGCTCTTCGTCAGCAGCCGACTCGGTGCTGAGGCCGTTCAGGCCAGCTTTGGATTCCACAACGCCCCCTCATATGGTTGCGACCAGGACACTTTCGCGTTTGCCGGTACGGGCGTCAGACCGGGCATGCGGACCCCCGCAGCGGTGCTCGCCGCAGGCTCCGAAGCGGCTGAAGCCGCCGGGGCGGCGCCCAGTCCGGCCATTCCGGTGCCCGGCATCACCGAGGCCGCCGGGCCCGCTGTCGATGCGCCGGTTGCCCAGGCTGGCGGCACCGACAACCCGCCCATGGATCCCGCTCGACCCATGCTCGCCGACATCGCGCCCGCCCCGCCGGAGCCCAAGCCCGACGTGCCGAGCCCGCCAGTTAGGCCAGCGCCCGCTGGTGCGGCTGGTGGCATGACGAAAGACGAAGCTGCCGGCGCCACCGGTCCCATGGCCGGCGCCACCGATCCCATGCCCGGGCTCGACGCGCCCATCGACGCCAAACCAGGAGCGACCATCGCCGCAGACGATGCCGGCCCTATTGCGGGCTGCATCAGCGACCCCACCGATTGCGGTGCCATCGATGCTGGCTGGGCGAGCCCTTGCAACGCCTGAGGTACCGCCTGGAAGAGCGCGGTTGCACCCATCATTGGGGCGCTGCCGGCAGCGCCGAGGGTCTGCATGGCCTGGTTGACCGCGTCGGCCTGATCTTGCGGCCCGGTCGATGTGGTGGTCGGCGGCGGCGAGGTGAACGGGCTCAGCGCGGTCGCGGCAGCAGCGGCGCCGGCATACCCGTACATCGCGGTGGCATCCTGTGCCCACATCTCGGAGTACTCGGCCTCGGTGGCCATAATCGCCGCAGTGTTCTGTCCGAAGATGTTGGTAGCGACCAGCGCCGCTAGCTGAGCGCGGTTGGCCGCGATCGCCGGCGGGGGCACTATCGCCGCGAACGCGGACGCAAAGGCGCTCACCGCCGCCTGCGCCTGGGCCGCTGCCTGTTGAGCTTGCGCGGACACACCATTGAGCCAGGCCACAAACGGCTCGGCCGCGGCTGCCATCGCACCCGCCGTCGGCCCCTGCCACGACTCATCCGGCAACTCGGAGACCACCGACTGGATGGAAACGGCCGTGGAGTCCGCATCGGCGGCCACCCCGTCCCAGGCCGCCGCGGCGGTCATCATCGGCTCGGGCCCCGGACCCGTGTGCATCTGGGCCGACGTGATCTCGGGGGGCACTGCTCCAAAATCGGTGGCGGCCGCGGCTGGCATCATCGGGACGCCGGAAACGGGTTCGCCAGCGATCATGTTTGCGAGGTTTTGGAAGAAAGAACCGAGATCTTGGCTGAGCGCAAGCATTGTCTGGTCCATCCGAATGCCCAGTGCCCGCACGAAAGCGCTGAGTCCTATAGACAAATCATCCAGGGATGCGATCGAAGTTATTATGTTGTCGAACATCGCCGATTCTAGGGGAATAATAACATCGGAGACGGTGCTGGAGAAGGTAAGGAATCCACCGATCACATTATCCATGAGCGGCCCTACCGCGTCGATGAGCGGTATCAATGGAACGAGAGAATTGCTCACCAGGGACGACATAAAGTCGCCCACGCCAATAACGGCAGGCCCGAAGCTGCCCACAGCGTCGGCCGCCAATGTGGCGAGGGAGCCTGCGCTGTCGGCAATCTCCTGAAATGCGGGACCGGCGGCGGCAAGAATATCCAAGAGCTGATCAGTGCTGCCGAGCAAGGTGCCCAAACCGGCGAACAACCCCGGAAGATCCAGGTCAAAAAAGACGTCAACGAGCTGTGGAAAGACACCATTGATAAGCTTGACAAGATCGTCGAGCGAACCGTTGACATCTAAGTGAATATTTCCCCCGGGAAGACCGCCCATTACCTTACCCCGCTCCTCTTCTACTAGTTTTACTTACCTGTTTTCAAGTACTGATACCGGTGCCTGCCGGTGATCATTACGGATGAGTGCAGCCGAAGCCGTTCGCTGCAATTTGCCTGACGGCGTCTTGGGAATGGTTCCAGGACCGAGGACGACGACGTCGCGCGGTCGTACGTGGACCTCGCTGAGAACCTCGTCGGCCACCTGCCGCTCGATGCGATGGGCCTGGTTGCGGTCCTCGAAGACGTTGGACTCGACCGCGACCGCGAAACTCTCCCACAGATGCCCCGCGTTGAGCCGCACAGCCACCGCGCAGCCCGAGCGGACGCCGGCTACTCGGCCTGCGGCCCGCTCGATGGCGGTGGGATAGACGGCACCACTTGTCGTGGTGATGACGTCTGCGACCCGGTCGCACACCACGATGTGGCCGTTCTCCATCCGGTAACCCAGGTCGCCGGTGTCATACCAGCCCTGCTCATTTCGCGCCCGGACGAAACCTTTCGTCGTGACATAGCCCGGGGTCAGCGATTCGCCACGCAGCTCAATCACCCCGACGTCCCGGGTGGGTAACACCGTGCCGTTCTCGTCGACGACACGAACCTCCAGTCCCTGCAATGGCGGTCCCAGCGCGGCCAGCCTGCGGACGTTACCCGCGGTGGTCGGTACGGCACGGCGCGACGCTGACAGCAGGTCGGCGTCCACCTCATCGACCACCAGGCCCACACCGTATTCGGAGAACGACACCGCCAACGTGGCCTCCGCCATCCCGTAGGCCGCCAAGATCGCCTGTGGCTTAAGCCCGAACGGCGCGCCCGCGTCGATCAGATCCTCGATATCGCCCGGCTCCACCGGCTCGGAACCGGAAAGCGCGAAGCGCAACGTCGACAGGTCGAACTGGCCCGGCTTGGCCTGCTCGCGTAGCCGTCTCGCGAACAGCGCATAAAAGCGGTTGGGGGCGCCGGTCATCGTCGCCTGGTATTTGTCGATCAACGTGGCCCAGAGCAGGGCGTCCCGTAGGAAATCCATCGGGGTGACCTTGACCAATTCGAGGCCGAAACACATCGGCAGTGTCAAGAAGCCGATCATCCCCATGTCATGGGCGCATGGCAACCAGCTGACCATGACCTCGTTGTCGACGTCGGCGCCGAACCCAGCGGCGGCGAACATCGCGGCGATATTGGAGTACAGGTTGCGGTGGGTGATCAGAACCGCCTTGGGTCGCCCGGTAGACCCGGAGGTCAGCTGTATCAGCGCAAGATCGTCCTCGTCGATGTCGCTTGGATCGGCCGGATCGGAGGCCAGCAGGTGATCGACCAGAAGCACCTTGACTCCGCGTTCCTCCAGCATGGACACAGTCGCGAAGAACCGCTCGGAGACAATGACGGTGCTGCACTTGATCGTCTCGATGGCTGCGCTGGTGTGGTCGGCCCACTCCATCAGGTCGGTGCGCGGTGGGGGCTGGTGCAGCATGGACACGGCCGCTCCGCGTATCCACAGCCCCTGGGCGATCGGGGCGATCTCCACTGGCGCCTCGACCAGGACACCGATGGTGTCGTCGTGGCCGATACCGGCGGCGGCCAGCCCTCCCGCCACCCGACGAGCACGCTCGTGGACCTCACGCCAGGTGTGCCGGACCGGGGTGTGTGGTTCACCAGTCACCATGCCCCTGGTGCTCTCACAGGCATTGCGAATCATCGTGTCGGTAAACCGGCTCACAACTACCTCCTCGGCCTCGGCGCCGACTGACATCACCGCCAGTTTGGAACTCGTTGCGGCGTCCGCATAGAATCGCCAGAGCGCACAACGCAACACACCGTCGTCGACTGAAATCCCAAAGCCGCCAACACAATTGGGCGGACAAAGCGATCACGTCGAAACGGCAACTAGCTGACGCGAAGTTTATGGCGTCGACGTGCGTTTTCGCGGGATCCATTCGGACTCCCCGCCAATACGCAGCATCCTTGGAGCCTTCTCACAGCTACCCGGCGTGCGCTTTACTCGCCCTTGATGTTTCATACACTCGCCCTTCATTTTTGGGCGATCGGGGACACCCGTCAGCAAGACGGAGAAGCCGGGGTTTGCTATGGCAGCACGGTGTGCATCAACATCACGTTGTATGCCGACCACAGCGATAAGTTGAAGTACACGTCTTTACCGGTCGACCATGGGTGCATCATCGGCGCGTAGATGCCGCCGGGTATCTGGAAGGACGATACGAGCAGTTGTTCGGGACTCCACGGTCCCTGCGGAGCCGGCGCGGTCCTTGCCACGACGTCGTTCGCGCCGTTGGTATACATCGCCAGGTATTGCTTGAGATAGGTGTTGTATTGGACCGACATCTCGGCCACCGGCCCCGGGATGACGGGCGTCGCTGCGCCCGGATTCTTGGGAGCCCACGAGTTGGATTCCCCATTCCAGTATTCGTACTTGGTCAGGTCCGGCACAAAGCGCTGCGGAACTCGGGCGACGTGGGCCGGGCCACCTCGTCCGCCCGGCGTCCCGAACGAGTAGAGGTAGCCGTCGGTGCCTTTGACGAACGCCCCCATCTGGAAGTTCTCGTTTCCTGGAACGAATTTGGCTTTCGCGGCGCCGTCGGGCCTGGAAGTGCGGATGGTGCCGGGATAGACCCCCCAGTTCTGGCCGTTGTCGCGGGACACCGCGATCGCCGAATAGTTCGTCGTCCACTCACCGTCACGAAGCCAGTCCCTGATGGACATGAAATTGACGAACTGGGTTTTCCCGACGGATATCCCCGAGGTGGGAATGATTCCCGTCTCATTCGGTGCGAACTTGATGCTGTTGATGATCTGTTTGGAGAAACCCGGCTGCCGCAGCGGGGAGCCCGAGTACCTGTTGGAAGCATGTCCGGGCTCGATCGTGATTCCGTGCTCCAGATCGCGGTCTCTGCTTCGGAACAGCGTGTTGTAACGCCACTGGTGGCCGTCGACGCTGCAATAGCCGACTGTGTCACCGAAGGCCATGAGTACCTGCTTGTTGGCGGGATCGCCGTTGTCCCACATAACCCCGAGGTCAGTGCCGGAGATACCGAAACGTTCCAGGGTGTGGTTGGGGCTTTCCGGTCCGCTCACCCAGCCAACGAGCGATGTCGGCGCACCGCCGATCGGGGGGGGCGGGTCTGCCGGCGGCGGGGGCGGTGGTGGCGCCGGAGCTGGGGCCGCGTTCGGACTGGGCGCAGCAGCAACCGGCGGAGGTTGGTGCGCCGGGGCGGGCGGACTGGGGCGGGGCACCGCCGCTTGGCGCTGGGGTACCGCCGCCTGATGTTGCAGCGGCGCGGACTGCGGAGCATGAGGGTTGATCAGAGCAGATATCAGCGGGCCCAACTTGGGCAACGGCGCGCGCTCATTGGCACCTCGAGGCCTGCGCCCGGTGGGTAGCGGTCGCCGACGCGACGGTACCGGGCCGAGCGTGGTGGACTCGGGCGCGGTCACCACCGCGTTGGGTGGCGGCGGACCATGCGCGGCGTCCCCCGTGCATGGCACGGCCGTCGCCGGCGCCGCGAGGCCTATCGCAACGCTGAGTCCGGTAACGGCCGCCGACGCCATCACGATGGACACTGTTCGAGGAAGCGGCGACATGTCACACCTTTCGAGGGCGGAGCGCTGGGTTGACCTCCGCAGTTCGCTGATGTGACGATAGTGATCTATGGGGTAGATGGGATCGCCGATTCGCAATGGGTATGCATCCGTGACAGTGTCGCGACCCGGCTGTCGGCCTCACACTCGACGCAGCACTCACGGACCAACGCCGGACCAAGCGAGCGCCGTGCATCCCTGAGATAGATTCCCAAGCAATGGAATTGGCCATCTCACGATGTCCCCCGATGTGCTCTTGCCGGCATGCGACCCGTCGCGGTACACGACAAGCGCCGGATCGGGCGAATAGGTCTGCCGTTCGCAGCATGCGCGTCGTACGCTGACGCAAACCACAGAAGGGACGCTCAACGATGCAACCAAGCTCGCTCGATCCCGTAGCCAGCGAACGGCTATCGCACGCTGAGAAGTCGTTCACCTCCGACCTGTCCATCAACGAATTCGCGCTGCTGCATGGGGCCGGGTTCGAACCCATCGAGCTCGTCATGGGTGTCTCGGTCTACCATGTCGGATTCCAATTCAGTGGTATGCGACAGCAGCAGGAATTGGGCGTTCTCACCGAGGCGACCTACCGGGCGCGTTGGAACGCGATGGCGCGCATGCAGGCCGAAGCCGACGCACTCAAAGCGGATGGCATCGTCGGCGTCCGGCTCGAGTGGCGTCACCACGGCGAGGGCGGCGACCACCTCGAGTTTCTGGCCGTCGGTACCGCGGTGCGCTACACGGCCAAGCCCGGAACATTTCGGCGCCCCAACGGACAAGCGTTCTCCAGCCACCTGTCCGGCCAGGATATGGTGACGCTGCTGCGATCCGGGTTTGCGCCGGTGGCCTTCGTGATGGGTAATTGCGTGTTCCACATCGCCGTGCAGGGGTTCATGCAAACACTTCGCCAGATTGGCCGAAATATCGAGATGCCCCAGTGGACGCAAGGCAACTACCAAGCGCGCGAGTTGGCCATGTCGCGCATGCAAAGCGAGGCCGAGCGCGACGGCGCAACCGGTGTGGTCGGTGTGCACTTCGCCATCTCGAACTACGGGTGGGGAACACACACCGTGGAGTTCTATACGGCCGGAACCGCCGTGCGCCGCAGCGGGAGCGGGAGCGGGGAAACCATCACGCCGTCGTTCGTCCTGCCAATGGATACCTGATGTCGGATTTCGATTCTCAGCGGGTAAGCCGAACCATTGGCGCTGCCCTGTCCGGTCCCGGCGGTGTCGCATTGGTGGTCAAAGTGTTCGCAGGACTCACCGGAGTGGTTCACACCCCAGCACGACGTGGCGTTTTCCGATCTCGGCCCGAGCGGATCCAGATCGGCGACTGGCGCTACGAGGTCGCCCAGGACGGCCGGCTCTCGGCCGCGCACTTGGTGAATGGCGTCGTCATCGCCGAGGACATCCTCGCCGCGGACGCGGTTGGTCCACATGTCGCCCGGGCACTCGGGCAGGTAGTCACCAGGTATGGCCCAACGGTCGTTCCCACCATCGACGCGGCGATTGAGGTTCTTGGGACCAGCACCGGCTACCGCCCCTGAATCGGCTGCAGGTCAGCCTAAAGGTGGTTCGCAGCGAAGGCCGCCGCCTGGTCAACCATTCCGTCGACACCGTAGCCATTGTGCGCGGCCCAATTGCCTCCGTTAGAACAGACGGGGTCGCCAGGCGCACACAAATCGATGGTCTTGCCCGCATACAACGGCCCGATGACAACCGGCGGCACACCGATCTGGCTCATGAATTGTTCGGACGGCTTCCCGAAGAGGGCCACCGCCGCGACGTGGTCGGCAACCTGGGGCGGCATGGGCCTGGGTGCGTCGGAAGGCGCTCCATCAGGTACCGCGGCAGACGTAACAAACCCCATCACGGCCGCTCCCTGGGAGAAACCGCCCAACACCATTCTCGTAGTGGAACAGTTTGCCGCCGTTTGTTCGACATGCGATCCCGCATCATTGATGCCGGCCATGGCCGTAGGAAAATCTGTGGTCGCCGGGTAGTTGACCCCGTATACGCTCACCGACTTCGCTCCCACTTTCGACCGCAGCGCGTTCACGAAGTCTTGTCCGATCCCACCCACTCCGGGAGGCTCGCCGGTGCCGCGGGCAAACACGACCTCGACGTCCGGACAAGACGCGCCGGCAGCTGATGGGGCGGCAGCTGCAGATGGGGCCGGCACGGCCAGGAATGCCCAGGCCGCAACCAGCGCGGCACCGGCGAATCGTCCGATAGTCAATACGTTCACGTGTCAATGATGCCTGCGGTAACCGACTTTCACACCCTGACGGGCGTCAGATTTCCCGGCGTCGGGCCATCGCCGACCGGGCAACTATCCCCCATATCGCGTCCCTGCATATCGTTTCATCGGCGGGCGCAGGCCGTCGCAGCGGCGCACCAACCAGCGCGCCTCCCGGCGAATCGCCACCGGTGTGGGCGTAGGCAAACCGACGAGAATGCGCCCACCAGCGCAGACAAGCCCGCCAGCGAGGACATGCACCTGGCAATCAGCCCGTCATCGTCAGTCCGGGCCGCGCCCACTACAACAATCCGAAGCGATCCGGTCCCCGCGAGTCCAACCCGCGGTCCCAGCGGCGGTGGCAAGCAACAAGATCGCTGTGAAACACGACACACGAGGCTCGAACAAGGCGAGAACCAGGCTCGAACCAGGATGGTATACAACTGACATGGCGTTTGACCCTACGGCGATCACGCTTTTTCATCCGCCCAGTGATCCCGAGGGCTTCGCCACGTGGGTCGCCGAATACCGTGCCGCAGCGCGTCGCGCCCATGGATACGTGGGCGCTCTCGAATCAGTTCACGCGACCGAATACCTCGATTGGGCTCTCAAGGTTTCTTTCGCCAGCGCCGAGCTGCTCGAATCATGGCTCGACAGCGCCGAACGACAAGCCTTACTGATCGAAGGTCAAGCACAAGGATACTGGCGATCCGCCCCGGATCTGATCATCGCCGAAGGCGAACTACCACCGGCCAACGTTGCGGTCTTCCTGCATAGCGTGGCACCTGGCAAGGAAGCTGAATTCGTTGCGGCCCACGGTGATCTGAAGCTCGCTACGTCGGCGTTCCTCGGATACCAAGGCACAGCGATCTTTCCGGCGGATTCATCCGGTCAGTGGATGACGGTGATTCGCTTTCGCACCGCGGGCCAGCTGACCGCATGGGTCCAGTCACCTGAACGCCGAGACGCGTTGCCGCAACTGCGGGACAAACTGACCCGGGATTTCGCCGAGCTCTCAAGCAGTGCGCCATTCGGATCAACCGTTCGCGTTGCCGACGGTCAGACCAGGATCACCCCGGCATGGAAGACTGCCATGCTAGTGCTGCTCTGCCTGTACCCGACCGCGACGGTGATCACCATGGAACTGTCTCCAGCACTCAACCGTCTTGGTCTCCACCAGGCCTTGACCATGTTCGTGGGCAACGTCACCAGCGTTGCCCTGCTGCAATGGATCCTCGTCCCGGCGGTGTCGCGCCCGTTTCGGCGTTGGCTCGACCCGATAGACGGCGCAACGGCCCGCGTGACTCTGGTCGGCGTCGCGATGGTCGTTCTTGCCTACGCCGCGCTGGTGCTTCTTTTCGCACTCACAACAAGCTAGCCCCAGGATCACATGGCCGAGGTCGCCACGACTTCGCTTGACCTGTCCGGGCTTTCGACGTCCTGCAGGGAGTAGCCAGGGCTGCCGGGCCACCAGGACCAACGACCCAACACAACGAGCAGGGCGGGTAGGACGAGGTTGCGCACGACCAGGGCGTCCAACACCAAGCCAACGCCGACAGCGACCCCGATCTGTGCCACGCTCAGCACACTGCTTGCGGCCAGTGCGGCTACCGCTAGCCCGACCACCATTCCAGCGATGGTCGCCAATGCCCCGGTCGTGGCGAATGCCCGGATGATGGCGGTGCGCGGTCCTGCAGGAACCTCTTCGCGGATGCGCAGCGTCAAGAGCAGGTTGCACGTTGAACCCACGGCGACCACGAGGACAAACGCGATGGGAGGCACCGACCAATGCAGATCGCGGCCGAGTATGTGCCGCCAGATCAGCATACTGGCGCCAAGCGCGCACAGGTACGACGTGCCAGCGGTGCCAACCAGGATGAGCCCGGCCACCGGACTCCTCAGGAACAGCGCTGATATCACGAAGATGACAGCGAACGTGATGATCGCCAGTTTGCTCAGATCGCTGCCAACGAGATCCTGCAAGTCCCGGGTGAGCGGTCCAACGCCGGTTAGTTCAACCGCGGTCGGTTGCAGGCTGCCACCCTTGGTCGCCGCTGCCACCGCGGCCACGATGGCACGAGCACGTTCGGCGCCATCACTGCCCCACTCCTGCCCATCGCCATAAACGAGCAGGCGCGTCGCACGTCCGTCCTGCGAGATGAAGTCTTTGAGGACCGGCCGCATTTTCGGATCGTTCAGGATCCGCCGGGCAGCGTAGAGGTCTACGCCGGGACCACTCTGGGACACCGCGGCAAGTTCGTGCAAATAGCCGGGGAGCTCCCGTATCGATGCTTCACCTACATCGTTGAGCATCGCTTTCAAGCCAGCCGCCGACGCGCGCATCTGATCTAGCTGAGCGCTGGCGCCGTCCAACGCGGCCTGCAGATCGGTGGGGACGCCGGGGCCGTTGGCTGGCGCCAAGGCGGCATCGGCGATTCCCTGTCCCAGCTGCCTGGCCGAATCGGCCAAGCCCTCCGACCGCTCAACGACCTTGTTTGCCCACTGCACCACCTCGTCGGCTGCCGAACACACCGCGTTTGTCGGGCAGTCCGGTATCGCGCCGGTGAATCTCCGCAGCGGGTCGAAAATATCGATGACGTCACCTGTCGCGGCCCGAAGCTCTTTCACCGCTTCCTGCATCAATCGAACGGCCAGACTTGCCTGACCAACGCCGTAGGTGCCCTGTTGGATGCCAGCCTGGAGCAGATCGACCGCGTTCAACATGCTATTCGCTGCGGTTTCGAGGTTGTCGAACGTTTCCGACCGCGATGCGAGCTGGTCGGAGAACTCGTCCAACCGATCACCGATATTCCCTGCCGACGGGTTCATGGCGGCTTGTTTGGACACCAGTCCGGTGGGGTGGCTCGCCGATTGGACCATGCGCACACCGCGAATCGCCATGATCGCAGCGGTGATTCGTTCGATTGCGGTCAGACCGGCGGGGTTGCGGATGTCGTGGTCGGTCTCGATTGTGACCGTATCGGGCAGCAACTGGTTCGGTGGGAAGTGGTCGTCAACCGCCTGGTAGCCGCGGTTGGACTCCGCCCAGCGTGGGGTCGCCTTGGCCTCGTCCCAACCGATTGGCACTCCCTGTAGGGCTATCAACAAGATGAGTACGAATACGCCACTGCCTACCAGAATCGGCGCCGGCCAGCGGGCCACAACGGTGCCGAGGCGCCGAAACCGCCGCAGCGTGCGTTTGCGATGGGGCGGTTTGGCGAGGCCGGCGCGGCTGGCGAGCGCGATGAGGGCCGGTGTCAGGGTGAGTACGGCCAATCCCACCGCCAGCACGCCGATAGAACACAAGACACCCGTGGTGGCGAACATGCCGATGCGGGCGAGGCTGAGCCAACCCACCGCGCCCAAGGCGGTGACCACGATGAGGGTCGAGCCCACGATGGCTGGCGCCACGCCACGGTACGCGTCCGCCAACGCCTCCGACGGCGCGAAATCTTGTCGGCGCCGCTCGTGATAGCGGCCGATGAGAAAGATCGAGAAGCCGGTGCCCACTCCGACAACGACCGCAACGCTGAGCCAGAGGGAGAACAGTGATACGCCGACGAAGCCTTGCTGGATGAGAACCGAAACGACCGGCTTGACCAGTGCGAACGCCCCAACTACTGACAGCAAGGGCACCATCGGTGTGATCAGTGATCGGTACAGAACCAACAACAGGATGAACAGCGCCGCCAACGTCGTCGCCGTGATGAGCTGCGTCTGCCGGTCGATGGCCGCGAATTCGTCCATGATCGTTGCGCCCGGACCGGTGATGAATATCTGCAGACCGTCGGGCGGGTCCAGTCCCGCCGCGATGGCGCGCGCCGCAGTGATCGACTCGCTTGCTTGCGTGGTTCCGACCATGCCGGAAAACCGCACCGCGGCCGTCGCCACGTGCTGATCTTCGCTCACGGCCGCCTTGGCGATGGTTGGCACTCCCCACCAGTCCACGACCTCGTGGACATGGCGCGAGTCAGCGCGTAGAGCCACTACCAGGTGGTCGTAGAACGACCGGTCGCGCTCGTCGAGACCGCCGTATCGCTGGAGGACGAGGTAGCCGACGTTGTCGGTGGGGACCTGCGAGAATGCCTCAGCCGACCGTTGCACGGCAAGCGCAGTGGGGGTGCCAGCAGGCAAGTACGGTTGGTCACCACTGGTGATGAGCTGCTCAAGTCGCGGTGCGACGAGGTTGGCCACGACCGCAGCGAGGATCCAGGCACCAATGACCAGCGGCGCGAACCGGTAGATGAATCGTGCGATCGTGGTCACTGCATCGGCCTCAGGAGCACCAGTCAGCGAGCACGCTGCTGGGCAGTGCCACGTTCATGCATCGCCTCTGTCTCATCCACCATCGCGTTCTAGCCTCCGACCGAATTGGCTCATTCAACCATCTCAGCCACGGGCTCGGCAGCTGATTTAGCAGACCAACTCAGCGTGACCCGCGGAGCGCTAAGTGACGATGTCGGTGGCCACCAGGCAGTCTCGAACACCTGCCTGACAGAGCACTCGGGCCGTGGTGGGTGCGGCCGTCATTGCACGCACAACGCGGCGCGGGCCCAGGCGTTATTCCCATACCCGCGCGGATTCCACAGGGATGCAACTGATTCGGGTTGCAGCGCGCCCGTGTCGTCCCAGGCGCGCGCGATGATATGCAAAGGTCCCGATTCGACGTCAACCGTCAGCGACCATGGCCGCCACGACCATGCACTGGCCGGGGACTGCAGGACCGCCTGCTGCCAGGTGAGCCCGTCATCGACGGATACGTCGATGCGCTCCACGCTGCGGCCATCGCCGGCCAACCCGTAGCCACGGATGGTCAACGCGCCGGGCGGTACGTGATCGCCGTCGGTGGGATCGAGGATGTCACAGCTCAGCGTCAGCGACGATAGCGCAATCCCCTCCCCCGACGTGACGCTGTCGGGGTCGGCCTCCGGAGGCAGGATCCGGTAGTCGCGGGCCTGGAAATAGTTTTCCGAGGGGCCGGGCTGCACGGTGACCGCGGTAATCCACTTGACGCTGCGGGCGCCGACGTATCCAGGCACGACGACCCGGACAGGACCGCCATGGGCGGGCGGCAGGGGCTCGGAGTTCATCTGCCACGCCAGCAGCACTTCCGATGACATGGCCTTACTGAGCGGGATCGAGCTGCCGTAGGTTTGCACGGGCCGGGCCTCAGGAGCGACGTCTGGGGCCTCAAACGCCACGTGCAGACCTTCCGAGTGTTGCGTTCCGGCGGCCTGAAGGAAATCAGCGAGACGCACGCCTCCCCACCGCGCGGTCGATATCGCGCCGTGCTCCCATGGCTCCTTACCCGGAATCGGTTGCACCCGCAGCATCTCCGCACGCCGATTACCGGCGCACGCCAACGTCGCCACCACCTCGTGTTGCTCGAATTCGTGCCTCAACTGGTCGTACGTCAGGGTGAGCGGCGTATCCACGCACCCGCTGACCTGCAGGCGCCACTGCTGAGCCGCGATATCCGGGATCGCGCCGTGATTGCGGGCATAGAACGCCTCGACCGGGGTGATGTCGCTGCTGGCCAGCACCGCAGCCGGCGGCTCAGCGTTATACGGCGAGCGCGCCCGCACAATCATGTCATCGCGCTTGCCCCACGTCGCTGGGGAATCTGTCCCGGGTTCTGTCTCCGAGTCTGTGCTGGCCACGATAGTCACCCTCTTCTCTTCGGTTGCGCGGCGATGGTGTCGATGGTTGCCCATTTCGGGGGACTCGGGTAGAGCGCTTCGCTTTGTGGACACACAAGTCTGTCTTGTGGCTTCCGACCACCCCACAAGGCTGGCTTGTACGCTTACCGCCGGAGGTTCGTCATGGCAACCCTTAGCGCCCGCATGCCCGAACTGTCTGCGCTCGAAGTCTTCCTCGCGATCGCGCGAACAGGCAGTATCGGTGCGGCGAGCCGAGAATTCGGTCTTACCCAACAGGCTGTGTCGGCGCGTTTGGCATCGATTGAGGCCCAGACAGGCGTAGCACTCATCGTCCGGACGCCACGAGGTTCACAACTGACACCTTCCGGAGCGGTAGTCGCCGAGTGGGCCGATCGCTTGCTCGATGTCGCCTATTCAGTGGACGCCGGACTGGCCGCGCTGCTATCCGAACAGCGCACGCGCGTCAGAGTGGCAGCGAGCCTGACCATCGCCGAACAGCTCATGCCGCGTTGGCTGGTCTCGCTCCAGGTTGCGGCGAGTCAACGCGGTGTAGCCAGTCCCCACGTCATCATGACCGCCACCAACAGTGACCAGGCGATCACGGCAGTGCGCGATGGATCCGCGGACCTCGGTTTCATCGAAACCCCCTCCGCACCAACCGGGTTGCGCAGCAGAGTGATCGCCAACGATGAGTTGGTGCTGGTCGTGCCCACCAGCCACGCGTGGGCACGCCGCCAACGCCCCGTGACCCCAGTGGAACTGAGCCAAACGGCCCTGGTCACCCGCGAACCCGGTTCCGGGACCCGAGATTCACTGACCGCGGCTCTACAGCGAACCTTGGGAGACGCGCTGCGGCAGACGCCACCGTTGCTTGAATTGTCTTCTGCCGCAGCGGTCCGCGCCGCGGTCGTAGCCGGTGCGGGTCCGGCAGTCATGAGCCGATTGGCGGTCGCCGACGACCTGGAAATCGGGCGGCTGCGCGCGGTACCCGTGCTTGAACTGGACTTGAGCCGCGACCTACGCGCCGTCTGGATGGGTGGTCGAAACCCGCCCGCCGGAGCAGCCCGCGAATTGCTGGCTCACATCACCAGTCGCACTACCGGTTAGCGCCTGTCGTGGGTTCATCGGCGACGTGAACGCCAACTGAGGAGGAGTTCATAGACTGTTCAGTGCGCCGTCGATGCCATGTCGTCGAAAGCACACCGGTGCCCGTTGTTCTCACCGTATGCGTGTTGTTCAGGTCGCCAACTTCTACGGACCACGATCGGGCGGCCTCCGTACCGCAGTGGACCGCCTCGGGGCGGAATACTGCGCCGCCGGACACGAGGTGTTCTTGATCGTGCCGGGTCGCAGCGCCGAACAAACCCGCCTGCGAACCGGTGTCACGCGGATCACTTTGCCCGCCAGGCCACTTCCCTGTACCGGTGGCTATCGCGCCGTGATGCCGGCACCGGTGCGGGAACTGCTGGAAGCACTCGAGCCCGACGCTCTGGAGGTCTCTGACCGACTCACCCTGAGATCGCTCGGCCGGTGGGGTCGCCAGCACGGGGTGAGAACGGTGATGATCTCCCACGAGCGCCTTGATCGCTTTGTCGGTCATGTGCTTCCGCGTCGAGCCGCGCGGGGATTCGCAGACTTCGCCAACGCGCGCACGGCCGCGAACTACGACACCGTGGTATGCACCACTAGCTTCGCGCGTGAAGAATTCGACCGCATCGGCGCTGCGAATACGGTCACGGTTGCGTTGGGCGTGGACCTGGAGATCTTCCACCCACGACGCCGATCCACCCGCGTGCGGGCGCGCTGGGCCGCCCCGTCGCAAGTCCTGCTGGTCCACTGCGGCCGACTGTCGGTGGAAAAGCGCGCCGACCGCAGTGTCGACGCGCTCGCCGCGCTCTGCGACGCCGGCATCGACGCCCGTCTGGTCGTCGTCGGCGACGGCCCGCTCAGATCAAGGTTGCAGCGACAGGCCACCGGGCTGCCGGTCGATTTCACCGGCTTCGTGTCCGATCGGCTCACAGTCGCGGGATTACTGGCCTCGGCCGACGTGATGCTCGCACCGGGGCCGCACGAGACCTTCGGGCTGGCGGCTTTGGAATCGTTGGCCTGCGGCACCCCGGCGGTGGTATCACGCACCTCGGCCCTGACCGAGATCATCACGTCCGACTGCGGCGCGTGGGCCGACAACCACGCGCCGGCGATCGCCGAATCGGTCCGCACCATCATCAGCCGACCCGAGAACGAGCGCCGCCGCAGTGCACGGCGCCGCGCTGAGATGTTCACGTGGCGGCACGCTGGCGCCGCGATGCTGACGACATTGGGCGCAATGACCCCGACCCACGGTTGCACCGAAGCTCACCACATTGCGTAGCGCTGCACAAAGGCAGCCGCATCATGCGGCAAACCCGACAGTAGACGCCTACCGGAGCGCTCGTAGGCGCGCCCAATGTGCCACAGAAGCACGCTTGATGGGCTGTGAACAGTTTGTCAAAGTCCGTAGAAACGGCTTGTGTACGTCGCCGACCGGCACCCGACTACCTAAATTCGAAGTGTGTCTGTCAGCAAGTCGGGCACCTAACATCTGTCGACGGAGAGAAGTATGCCTACAGCTGAAATACAACTCCGCCAGGATCTGCGCCACTACGCCGTGGAGTTGCGGCAACTCGCCTACACCGTCCCCAATGGGGTGTGCGAGCACGATCTACTGCAATTGTCCGATCGGATGCGCGCCGCCGCCGACCTCGTCGTTGCGCACAAGGGTGCCGTCTAGCATAAGAGTTCCCAGCCAAGCGCTTTCGCTCATTACGACGAGGGAAACCGGGCAGCATCGCGGGCAAACCCTGCAGGTTCGCGTCTATCGCAGCCGCTGGAATTGATTGGGCGAGCGAACAATTCACCCACCCAGTGTTATCCAGGGCTATCGCCACGGAGTCGTGGCTCCGCGCCGACGACCGAAGAGCGCGGTTCGCCGCAAGCGATGGTGCGCCGCAGGCTAGCCGCCCCACTTGGCGGCCTCGGCCTGGTCGCGAGCCATCATGGACATGGTGTTGGCTTCGTGGGTGGTGGCCATTGCCTGGTAGGCCCGCACCAGGTCTTCCATTGCCTGGTTCCACTGGGCTTGCCATGCCTGGTAGGTAATCCCGGTATCGCCCTGCCAGGCGTTCTGCAGCGCGGCCTGTTCCGCCGCGATGTCCGCACCCAGCCCCTGCAACGTTCCGGCGTAGCCCGACATGTCTCCGGCGTGAGCCAGCATGGCCGGGTAGTTGTACATGATCTGTGACATCAGAAACCCCTTTCGGCTGTGGTGGTCAGAAGCCGGTGTAGCTGGATGCGGCCGCCGCGTCGGCGGCGACGTAGGTACCGGCAGCCTCACCCAAGTTCGCCTGAGCGACGTCCAACAAGGTGTTCACCTTGGCCGCTGCCGCCACAAAACGCGCATGGGCACCCTGAAATGCGGCGGCGGCCTCGCCCTGGTGGAAGGCCTGGGCCGACATCGCCGCCTGCTCGGCCTGGCCAACGGTGTGTCGCATCAGCCCAGCCTTGGCGGCGAACGCCGATTGCGACGCCACCAATTGCGGAATATGAGCGTCGAGAAGACTCATTGCACCTTTCCTTTCGGTCCTTTCGGTCCTTTCGGTCCTTTCGGTCCTGTCGGTCCTTTTGACCCTTTCGGGTCCACTCGATACAAAACTCGGTCATTGACTGTCGTAAAAAGCCGTGTCGCGACCCGTCGAACCAGTCAGCCGCCAGAGATCCCGTAGGTCGCGGCTGCGGCCACATCGCCGGCGAGATAGCTTGCGCCAGATTCGCCGACCCCGACACCCGCGCGCCCAAGCTCTTCAACACCCTGGGCAGCAACCACGGCGTGCTCCTCGCCGCTGGCACTAAACCCCGCGGCGGTTTCCACGGACACCGGGTCCGCCGCTGGCGGCACCACCACGGCAGTCAGCGGAGCAGCCGCGGCCTGCGCAGCCGCCAGCCGCGCCGTCAAAGCCTCCACTGCGGCGCTGGCGCCGGCCAAACCCTCAGGAACCACTCGCAACGTCATGACACACTCCTTTGCTGCCTTCGCCAACCGTCAGCCGAACGAGTTTCTTCATGGCCCGCTCGACTGCCCGACTCACCGGAGGCATTCTGGGGCCGCGCTGGCTCGGCTTCCCAGGTGCCGGGAACCATGGGCATGCGAGGCCTACGATCGAACGCGTCGCCGGCACGTGAGATCAACCCTGCCGGGGGGCCGGCACCGTTCTTCTGCGCCACCCCAGCAAACCCCAGGATTCCGGCGCAGTCATCGGAGGCGACCACCGCGGCCAACCGGTCTTTGTTCGCGGAGCAAGCCGCGGCAGCTGGCACGTCGGCGTCGTCCTCCAAGTCGGCATACTCGTAGCCGCGACCGAGCTTCTGGGCCTTCGCCCGCCGGCGCGGTGGGCGACGCGGCTGCTGCTCCTGAGGGGTCGCCGCGGCCTCGGGTACCTCGGCGCTGTCCGGTTGCGGTGCCTTTCTCCTGGCGGCGGTGCCCGCGGCCCGCTTAGCTGCCGAATCCAGGTCGCCCACCAGGTAGGCAAGGCCGTTCATGTGCGCGCCCACGCCGGCACCGGTCACCGAGGGTGGAGCGGTAGCCGCTGGCGGTGGCGGGCCCGGCGCCGGTGCCGCGGCGGTCGCCTCGACGGGGGCCGGCGTCGGGGCTGGCGCCGACGTGGGTCCGCTTGGCGCAAGCGC
This sequence comes from Mycobacterium spongiae, assembly GCF_018278905.1. Lineage (NCBI taxonomy): Bacteria > Bacillati > Actinomycetota > Actinomycetes > Mycobacteriales > Mycobacteriaceae > Mycobacterium > Mycobacterium spongiae. The sequence goes on along the minus strand of NZ_CP046600.1, from coordinate 2,671,617 downwards.
TGCCAGCGGCGGTGCGGCGGGCGCGACCGGTGGCGGCGGTGGCGGCACGGCAACCAGCGCCGCCACACCCTTGGCGCCGATCGGTGCGAGCACCGCACCCGACGCCAGTAACGGCGAGGTCAGCAGCGGCAGCAGCGCCGGGAGCAGCCCAACGGTCTGTTCGAGCAGGGTCTTCAGCAACGCGATCGTATCGGTGATGATCGTCCCAACGGCTTCGACGCCGGTGAACAGGATGGTGAAGCCGATGGTGACCGGGTTACCGGTGGCGAACGCAGCAGCCAGGTCCGCAGCGATGAAGGCGAATGTTTGCGACAGCAGAGCCACGTAGGTACCGATATCCATCGGGAAGCCGAGGGCGAACGCGATGTTCGCCGGGCTGAGGTAGGTCAGCGGATTACCGAGAATGAGCAGAAAAGGATCGATGCCAGAAAACATGGCTTGCAGAAACGGGATGTTCGCCACCCAGTCAACAAACGGTTGTAGTACCGCGTTGTAGAACTCGGTGTAGATCCGCAGCAGCCATTGTTCGAACGGACTGAGATTGTCGGCGGGCGACGTTGCTGCTTGGGCGGCTGCGACCGCCTGCCCGTCGACTTTCACGATCGGGGGGGCCGGTGTGGTCTGCGGTGTGGCGGCAACAGCCGCGGTCGAGGCTACCTGGTAGGTACCCATGACGGTGGCGGCCTGAATCCACATCCGGACGTAGTCGGCTTCGTTGAGCGCGATTGGGATGGTGTTGATACCAAAGAAGTTCGTGGCCGTCAGCACTGCGTGAGTGGCGTGATTGCCGGCCAGCTCCGCCATCGTCGGCATCGCGGCCAAGGCAGTGGAGTAGGCGACGGCCGTGGCTTGTTGTTGGGCGGCCATCGCGGCGCTGTCGGCGCCGGCCTGCATGAGCCACGCGAGATACGGCGCGTGGGCCGCCACATAGGACCCAGATGTCGGCCCCTCCCAGGCGCCGGCCGCCACATCACCGAGCAAAATGGCCAACTCGTCAGCTGCGTCGGTGTAGGTGACGCTGAGCGAACTCCACTGCGCCGCCGAGGCCAGCAGCGGGCCGGGTCCGGGGCCGCTACTCAGCAGCACCGAATGCACCTCCGGCGGCGACGCCAGCCACATCGGTGCGGTCATCGACCACCGCCAGCACCCGGATGCCGGTCGACGCCGCATAGGCCATCGCAGCTCGCTGCATGGCCTCTCGGGGCTCGGCCTACCATCAAACGTCCTCCGATACGACGGGATGCCCGCCGCCCGATGGGACGTTGCAGCCGCGAGAGCTGATCACCGGCGCTCCAATCAGCGCAACCCTGCTCTTCGCGATGGCCGTCCGCCCGATCCACGAGGCGACGCGCGCCGGGCGACACTCGCCCGGCGCAACTGGCAGGTCTTCGGACTCACAGGCACGCAGCCAAAACGCTGCGCCTACTGGCCGTCGCTTCCCGGCCCCAGAGCTGTGGGCCAGTGCCGATGACGGCGTTCGTTCCTGCATACCGCTGCGGGACAGTCCCGGATTCACACCGGGTTCCCTCTCACGGCGAACCTGAATAAGCGGTCGCCGATTGATGCTGACGACACGCAGATGCCGCCAGCAAACCAGCTGCGGGCTTTACGCTAGTCGACGCCGCATATTCAGCCCAGCCGTCACAGGTGAGTCACAGGGAACGCTCAGCCAGCCACGGCGCGCCTTCCCGGTGGTGTTCGCAGCGAATCTGTTCAGGTGCAGGGTATCCCGTGCGGCCCCCCAATCCAGTGGCCCGGCGGTGAGTGCCAGGGGCAGACCTGCTTGATGTGCCCCGGCGATAACGGACGCGGGTTGATCGGATGGTCGACATGCGGTCCCGGTGGTCGTGGGATTCGCGGCCCGGGATCGGCCTGCGCGATGCCCGGACCGAGCCCCAGCGATACGGCACCCAGCAGGCCGGCGAGTCCGACCGTCCCTCCGATTTTCTTGATATTCATCACTGATCCCCCTAACGAGCGGCCCAACCAACATCGCACTGGCGTTTAATCCGAACCGCCACCGACCGCGCGTGACTTCCACGGTACTCGCGTTGCAGGAGCGTCGTTCTCGATCCGGCCACTCGCCTTTGCCACGAGCGTGCTCGGTGTCAAAGCCGCACTGGGCAGGGTGTTAACTCGGGTTGCGCAGTGGGAGCCCGGCGGCTTGGTAGATCGCATCGATGACGGTCATGTTCTTGACCGCATCCTCCGGCGTCGTCGTGACCGCTCGCCCGTGCAACACAGCGCCGGCAAATGCGTCGAGTTGATAGGCGTAGGACGGCCGACGTGGAAAACGTTCCACCCTTTTGCCGCGTGCTGCCCGCACCGTCAGCCGGTGGAAAAACTGGGGAACAACGGGATTGAGCACTCTCAGCTCGCCGCGATCGCCAACCACCCTGGCGCTGATGTTGAGCAGGTCCGACGACCACATCGAGCAACGGACCTGGCCCGTGTGCCCACCAGCAAAACGCAGCTCGGCCGTCATGGCACGGTCCACCTGTTGATCGCGCGTCTTCGCCTGTGCCGAAACCACTTCCGGGCTCTCTCCGCCGAACAGGCGGGCCATATGAACCGCGTAGCAACCGGCATCCATCGTCGCGCCGCCGGCAAGCGAGTAGTTGTAGCGGATGTCGGAGAACTTTGGCAGCGGGAAGCACATCGCCGTCTCCACCCGCTGCAGCGTGCCCAGTTCGCCGGACCCGATGATCTGTTCGATGCGCAACGTCAGCGGATGGTAGCGGTAATGGAAGGCCTCCATCACTACCCGATCCGAGGCGGCGGCCAGTTCGGCGATCTCAGCAGCTTCGGCGGCATTGGCGGTAAACGGTTTTTCGCACAGCACGTGCTTACCGGCCGCCAATGCAGCCCGAGTCCATTCGCCGTGCAAGCCATTGGGCAGCGGAATGTAGACGGCGTCGAGGGCCGGGTCGGCGATCAGTGCCTCGTAGCTGTCGTGGACCCGGGCGATCCCGTGTTTGGTGGCAAAGGCCTGCGCCCGTGACGGGTCGCGTGCTGCCACCGCGGCGACAAGGGCCTCGACGTGGCCCGCGGCCGGCTTGATGACCGCCGCCGGCGCGATGTTGGCCGCGCCCAGAATGCCGATCCGCACCGGTGCCCCGTGTCCAGTCACGCACAGACGCTAGCACCTAAGCGGACCGGTCGCCGCCGCCTGAGCAGGCTAGCTGGTAGGGCCGCCGCGACGGGCGAACGCCGGGGCGTTCTCGGGCCGCACCCCGACACCGACGAAGTAGGCAGGTAGCCCCGAGAGCCACGGCAGCCGCTCGACCAGGCGAAGCAGCATCGCCGGAGGGGTGGGGTCCGCACCACGCAGCAGCGGGCCGAGCAACCTGCGGTGCAACATCCGTTGCACCGCTTGGGTCACCGCGGTGGGAACCACCCGACGACGACGGACCGCCGCCAGGTCGCGACATGTCACCCGGTGCCTGCGCAGCGGATCGGCCAACACGGTCGCCGCCGCGACGGCATCTTGCACGGCCAGGTTGATGCCGACCCCTCCGACCGGGGACATCGCGTGCGCCGCGTCGCCGATGCACAACAACCCATCAACGTGCCACCGACGCAATCGATTCACCTGGACGTTAAGGTGCTTGACCTCATCCATCGACGTGAGACCGGCCACCGACTCGGCCGCTTCGGGCAACAGCGCAAGAACTTCGTTACGAAACTGCTCGATACCCCGCTCGCGCAGCTCGGCGTCACTGCCCTTCGGCCCGATATACGCGATCTGGAAGTACCCTTCGCGGGGTATTACGCCGAGCCCTTTGCCGGGGCCATAGCGCGGCAAGAAAGAGAAGTGCCCTTCGCCTTCGTGCGGCAATTTGAACCACCACACATCGAAGTCCACGGGATAGTCATGCGCCTTGAGGCCGGCTTCGTGTCGGGCGATCGACCACCGACCGTCGCAGGCCACAGTCAACTCAGCGCGCAACTCACCCGGACCGTCGGTGCCCTGATAACGCACTCCGGTAACCTTGCCGCCCTCGTGGAGCAGCCCGGTCACCTCGGTCTTCATCCGCAGCGTGAAGGTCGGCTCGGCTTGGGCAGCTTCGGCGAGCAAGTTCAGCAGGTCCCATTGCGGCACCATCGCGATATAGGGATGGGGTTGGCGTCGCAGACGGCCGAAGTCGATGTAGGTCACCGAGCGCCCGTTCGAATCCAGCGTCCCTTTGTGCACCTCGCTGTAGTTCAGGGCCGAAAAGCGCTCCCATAGACCCAGCTGATCGAGGAGTCGCATCGTGGTGGGGTGCACGGTGTCGCCACGAAAGTCGCGCAGAAAGTCACCATGCTTCTCCAGGAGGGTGACCTCTACGCCGGCCCGAGCCAGCAACAGCCCGAGGACCATCCCAGCCGGGCCGCCACCAACGATCGCGCATGTGGTTGTCTCACTCATGGTTGCTCAAGCATAGGGGCCCGCAACGCGCCTCCCCAACACGCCATCATCGGTCCGGCCGGCGTCGGCGAGCCTTGAGGCCGCGTCGGCCGCCGAGCCTGGCCACCGGGCGGGCAAGCCATTGTGGTGATCTTGTTGTCACGCAGCGGCCCGCAAAAGACTGGGCCCGAAGTCACGGCCGCGACCTGCTACGCGGAGGGGATCGGATTCATGACGGACACGATTCAAGCGCTCTTACGACAGCGCCTATCAGATCCCGCGATCGCGGTGAAATATCGTGATGTGCGCTGGACCTGGCAGCAGTATCTGGCGGAGTCGACCGCCCGGGCCGCGACCCTGATTGCTGCCGCCGATCCGGGCCGCCCGATGCACATCGGCACGCTGCTGGGCAATACCCCCGAAATGGTGGCCCAGATCGCCGCGGCCGGGCTGGGCGGCTACGTGCTGTGCGGTCTGAACACCACGCGCCGAGGCCAGGCGCTGGCCGACGACATCACACGAGCCGATTGCCAGATCGTCGTGACCGATGCCGACCACCGGGCGCTGTTGGACGGCGTGGACGTCGCGGACGCTCGGATCATTGACACCTCGGCGGCGCACTGGTCGGAACTCGTCGCCGGTGCTGGACCCTTGGTTCCGCATCGACTGGTCGAGATGATGGACCCGTTCATGATGATCTTCACCTCCGGAACCTCGGGCAATCCCAAGGCGGTGCAGGTGTCGCACTTGATGGCGGTGTTCGCCGGCCGCAGGCTGACCGAACGCTTCGCCCTCACCGCACAGGACACCTGCTATGTGTCGATGCCGCTGTTTCATTCCAACGCGGTCGTGGCGGGGTGGGCGCCCGCCGTGGTCTCCGGCGCCGCGATCGCGCCGGCCAAGTTCTCGGCGACCAACTTCCTCGCCGACATCCGGCGGTACGACGCCACCTACATGAACTATGTCGGCAAACCTCTCGCCTACATTCTTGCCACACCGGAACGACACGATGACGCCGATAACCCGCTGCGAGCCGCATTCGGCAACGAGGCCAACGACAAAGACATCGAGGAGTTCTCGCGCCGGTTCGCCGTGCAGGTCGAGGATGGTTTCGGCTCCACCGAGAATGCGGTCATCGTGATTCGCGAGCCCGGCACACCCCGCGGTTCGATCGGCAAGGGCGCCGACGGTGTCGCGGTGTACAACAGTGACACGGTCACCGAGTGCGCTGTTGCGCGTTTTGACGACAACGGGGCGCTGGCCAACGCCGACGACGCCGTGGGAGAACTGGTCAACACGGTCGGATCGGGCTTCTTCACCGGCTACTACAACGACCCCGAGGCCAACGCCGAACGGCTGCGTCACGGCATGTATTGGTCCGGGGACCTGGCGTACCGAGACGCCGAGGGATGGATCTATCTCGCCGGGCGCACCGCCGATTGGATGCGGGTGGACGGCGAGAACATGGCGGCCGCACCGATCGAGCGAATCTTATTGCGCCACAATGCTGTCAATCGTGTAGCCGTATACGCCGTCCCGGACGAACACGTGGGCGATCAGGTCATGGCCGCGATCGTTCTCAATGCGGGCTGCACTCTGGAACCAGACTCGTTTTGCGCATTCCTCGACGCTCAGCCCGACCTGTCCCCCAAGGCCCGCCCGCGATACATCCGCATCGCCGGCGACTTGCCCAGCACGGTGACACACAAGGTGCTCAAGCGCGAGCTCGCCGCGCAAGGCACGGTCGTGGGCAAGGACGAAACATTGTGGGTGCGCGACGTGCGCGGCACCGCCTACCGCCAGGAAGGTTCAGCTTAGCAACGCTAGTGGTCTCGCCCGGGAATGCGAGTTTGGGCTATCCTCGGCGTTTCGTCGATGATTGACGCTTCAGTGGCGCACGATGACGACTATGACCGACTCTACGACCGAATCCAGGACCGAACCGAGTACCACCCGGGTGGCCGTCTACTTCGACTTCGACAATATCGTCATCTCCCGCTACGACCAGGTGCACGGCCGCAACACGTTCCAGCGGGACAAGGCAAAGGGTTTGGACAAAGAACGGCTGCGGCAAGCGACGGTTGACCTCAGCGCAATCATGGACTTCGCCTCCTCGTTCGGCACCCTCGTGCTCACCCGCGCGTATGCGGATTGGTCCGCCGACGTCAATGCGTCCTATCACGGGCAGCTCGTCGCCCGCGCGGTCGATCTCGTGCAATTGTTCCCGGCAACGGTCTACGGGAAAAACGGCGCCGACATTCGTTTGGCCGTCGACGCGGTCGAGGACATGTTCCGGCTGCCCGACCTGACGCACGCGGTCATCGTCGGCGGAGATTCCGACTACATCGCACTCGCTCAGCGCTGCAAGCGCCTCGGCCGATACGTTGTCGGCATTGGCATAGCTGGCGCCAGCAGCCAGTCGCTGGCCGCCGCGTGCGACGAGTTTGTGACCTATGACGCGCTCCCGGGAATCTCGCCGATTCCCACAGCGCCGCAGCTGAAGAAGCGCCGACGCCGCGCGACCGCCGCCGAACTCGACGAAGAGCCAGCGCAGCCGGACCCACAGGCTGCCGCCACCGGATTGCTCGAACGCGCGCTTCGCATGGCCCAGGAAAAGGATGACGCCGACTGGCTGCACAATTCCGTGGTCAAGGCGCAGATGAAGCGGATGGACCCGTCCTTCAGCGAGAAGTCACTGGGCTTCAAGTCATTCAGCGACTTCCTGCGCTCGCGCAACGACCTCGTCGACCTCGACGAGAGCAGCACAACCCGGCTGGTGCGCTTGAAGAGCGACGCGGATTCCTAGAGTTTGCGTTACTTGTCGATCTCGCCGGCGATTCCACGCTCGATGGCAGCTCGGGTGCTGTCCGGCAAGACGATAAGACCCTCGAGTTCCTGGCGCGCCAAACCGTAGGCCCGCTCACGTTCCTGCGGTGTCGCCGCGGCATCGGCTGCTAGCCGCAGCAGGTTCTGGGCGCGCGCTATCCGCTGCTGTTCGTCACGGGAGAAGTCGGCTCGGCGCCTGCGCACCGCCTCGGCTTCGGCGGCATCGAACGCCGTCACATAGTGTTCGACCGCATCCAAATACTGGCGAGCTGCCTCCGGGTCGTCGAGCAGATCCTCAGCACGCGGTGGCTTGTGAAATTCGGCCCGCAGTTTGGCCTTGTGGAAGCCCATCGTCAGCGGTTCCCGCATGTCCGTCATGACAGGGAAGTCCAACAGCTTGGCGGTGTCGAGCTCGTACTCGAGCCAGCGTGCGTCGGTTCCCTCATGGGCGCCGACCGCGCGCGCAATCGCCCGCCACCGCGCCGCGTCGTCTCCGCCGGCGGGACGGTCGAACTCCGAAGTCTTTTCCGGCGCTGGGCTCGCGGGCGCCTCTCCCACGCGTCGAGCGTACGAAGAGAACGCTTTGAAGCCGGCGTAGAGCACGCCGATCAGCGGCACGATCACGACCAGCAACTCGGCCAACCGAAACAACAGCCCCACCAGGCCAGGATGCCACCATTGCCGAGGCGAAGGATCCTTGCGCCTACCGCTTCTGGATCTGGCCAGCGGCCACTTGGTCGGCGAACCTGACCGCGATGCCGGCGGAAAGACGCGACATGACCTCCGGCGCGTTCGCGGCGACTCGCGCCAACACCTTTTGGCGCATCGGCGCCACGGTAACCTCGCTGCGATTGCGCTCAATCGCGGTGACGACCGCCGCGCCCACCTGCTCGGGCGTGCCGGTGCCGATCAACGGCGGCGCGTCGGCTCCGGAGTCGGCGAACATCCCGGCACCGCTGATCGCTCCGGGACTCACTACCGAAACTCCCACGCCGGCCGGCCGCAGGTCATCGCGCAGGCACAGCGCGAAGCCACGGATGCCAAATTTTGTCGCGGCGTAGAGCGAGGCTCGTGCCGTCGCTGTCTTGCCCGAGAGCGAGGAAATGTAGACGAAGTGCCCGGATCCGCGCTCGGTGAACCTCGGGATCAGCTCCCGCGTCATCTGTATCGGTGCCTCGAGGTTGACTCGCAGTGCGCGCGCGGTTTCTCCGGCGGTGAAGCTGTCCAGCTTGCCGGAGGCGGGCAATGCCGCATTGGCGACCAGAATGTCGATCTGGCCCGCTGCGGTAAGCAGCCGAGGGGCCGCATCTGGCTCCGCAAGGTCGCTGACGATCGTTCGGTGGCCATCGCCAGCCAGCGCGGCGGCCAGCTCGTCGAGCTCCTGGGGCTTGCGCGAGCTCACGATAAGGTGCGCCCCGCGGCCAGCCAGCGCGGTGGCGATCGCACGCCCGAGACCACCAGTTGCACCCGTGAGCAGAACAGTCTTTCCCATCAACTCCATGTCGGCGACGGTAGTCGATCGTTCGGGGTTCCAGCATGCGTCGGGGTCAGCCGTCGACCAACAAAGGCCACCTGAATTGAGGACCCAAGTCACTAGAGCGCGCGTGTGGGTCTGGGTGAGCATGACCGCGTGACCGCTTCTTCCTCTGCTTTCCCCGCTGCCGGATCCATCCCGATCGACACCGTCACCGGCGACCCTGTCGTGCGTGTCGATGCTGGCGCGACCGTCGTCGAGATTGCCAACGCGATGGTCGCCGACAACATCGGCGCCGTCGTCGTCGGCGACGACGACCCACCCACTGCGCTGGTCAGCGAGCGCGACATCGTTCGGGTCGTGGCTGCCGGGAGGGACGTTGCCGCCGTCCGAGCCGCCGACGTGGCCAGCACCACGTTGGTGTGGTGTGACGCTGACGCCACCGTCGACGAAGTGGCGACCCGGATGATGGACCGCTATATCCGCCATATCCTGGTGGAGCGCGATGGCGCGCTTGTTGGCATCGTCTCGGCCCGCGACCTGCTCGGCGTATACAGCGCCGACGCGGAGCCCACGATCGGCTGACCGCCTAACCGCGCGCGGCCGATGCAGCCCGCCGAACGGCCGCGCCCGGTGCCCGCCTTCACCTGCCGGTCTGCGTCCTCACACGAATATCGTCGCGAAGCCGGCCTTTGGCGATCTTGCCGCCCGGTGATCGTGGGAGTTCGTCGATTGCAATGAGTCGTTCCGGCAGGATTTCCTTGGAAACGCCCTGGGCCATCAGGTAGTCGACCAGCCCAGCCAGATCGACGGTGTGATGGTCAGCAAGCTCTGCGTAGAGGCATACCTTCTCGCCGAACGTCTGGTCGGGCATCGCGACCGCCGCGGCCACCACGATCGCGGGATGGGTCATGGCGGCAGCTTCGACCTGTGGCGCGCTGATGTTCTTGCCACCGCGAAGGATGAAATCCGATGTGCGGCCGGTGACGGTGAGATATCCATCCGCATCGATCTCGCAAATGTCGCCGATGCGCATCCATCCGTCCCCGGTGAACAATGTGTCGTGGTCGGCAGCGCCCAGGTAGCCGAGGCTGGTCGCCGGACCTCGGCACGCGGGTTGGCCTCGCCCCTCTTCGGTGACATCGCGGTCTCCGTCGAAGAGCCGAACCGCCATTTCCGGCGCAATCCGGCCGGCGGTGCGGAGTCTGCGCTGCCGCGAGTCACCCACCGTGGTCCCGCTCAACAGCCCGGTCTCGTTCGAGCCGTAGAACTGCAGGATCGTGGCGCCGGTGAGTTCCTCGAATTCCGCCGCGGTTCGATATGGCAGCGCCTCACCGCCGGTGAAAACGACACGCAGCGAACTCAGGTCGTAGCCCGCACGACCCGGATCGGCCATCATCATCGTCAATTGTGTACTGACACAGCATAATACCGAGACCCGATGACGGGCTATCGCTTGATAGGCCGCCTCAGTGGCGAAGCGCTGCAGAATTACCGCGGTGGCCCCCAGATAGATCGGGGTGGTATGGCTGGTCCATATCCCGAAGCCGAATGGGGCGGGGATCGCGGGGAGGAATACGTCCTCCGACCGCAGCACGCCGTTGGCGACGGCCTTCTGGTGAAAGTAGTACCAACGGTTTTGGGTGTGCAGGACACACTTGGGCACGCCCGTGGTGCCCGAGGTGGAGTTGATCAGGAAGACGTCGTCGGGCCCGAGCTGGGCCTCCTCCCGCACAACCCCGGGCTTGGCAGTGACGTCCAGGCTCAGGATGCCGCCGTCCGCACTCAGTGCCAGCAATGTCACCGGATATTGAGCGGTGGCGGCCGCTGCTGAACTGCTGCGCTGCTGGTCGCTGATCAGCAGGGTGGGCTGGGCGCTGTGCAGGATCTGGGTGACCTCCTGAATGCCGGCACGCGCGCCGATGCCGACGACCACGGCGCCGCAGCGTTCGACCGCGACGAACAAGACATGGATGGCCGCGGAGTCGCCGTGCCACACCGCGATCCGGTCACCCCGGGCCACCCCGAGGCCGGCCAGCTGCTGCGCGAGCGCGTCTGCCGTGCAATCGAATTCATGCCAGGTGAGCGCGCCGCTGGGATGGTCGATATAGGCGACGCGGCCGGGAATGCGCTCGGCGTTGCGTCGCACCGCATCGGAAAGTGTGGTGTCCGACCACCAGCCGGCCGCTCGGTACCGGGCCGCGTCCTCGGCGCTGAATGCGGGCGACGCCCCGATATCCAGCTCAGCGGCACCCATAATCAGATGATAGGGAGAAAGCCCGTCGTCGCATACCGCGCCGTCATGCCCGGCGGGAGGTGGGGATGCCGACGGCCCTTCGCCGGTTTGCGCTAGTCTCCCTAGGACCGTGGCACTGCAGATTTCGCGGATAATCGAAGTCGTGCAGCGGGAACAGGGCGACTTGTGTCCGTTCTAAACACTCGTTCAAGCGACGTACTGGAGCAAGCGTGACGGAGATGCCCGACGGTATCTCGCTCCGGCAAGCTGGGCCGGCGGACTACGAGAATGTCGCGGAGATGCATTACCCGAGTTGGCGCTCGTCCTACCGGGGAATCATGACTCCGCAAATGCTCGACCTGTTCGATACGCAAAAGTGGATCGACGAGGAATACCCGCAACGGCTCACCAGACCCGGTTGGGCCATGTGGCTCGCCGAGGCGCAGGGCCGAATCATCGGCATGAGCATCTTCGGACCCGAGATCGACAACCCGGACCACCTCGAAGTCGACTCGCTCTATGTCGCGGCCGGAAGTGAGCGTCGCGGTATTGGTGGGCTCCTGCTCGATCATGCGCTCAGCTCGGAGCCCTCCCATGACGCGGTGGTGTGGTGCGCCGAGAGGAACTTCCGAGCGCGCCGCTTCTATCAGAAAAAGGGCTTCCAGCTCGACGGGCGGTCATTCACCTGGACATTGGTGCCGGGCCTCATCGGCATACCCCAGTTGGGGTTTACCCTGCGTCGGGCACCGGCCGAAACGGTCAGCCGCCCCTGAGGCGAATCTTCCAGCGCACGAAGCTGGCGTAGAAAACGCTCAGCGCCACCAGCATTCCGATGTCGAGCCACCATGCGCTGGGAGTGTGGCGCCAGTGTGAATCCTTGGGGGTAACAGGACCGGGCACCAATGTCGTCAGGTCGACTGTGGAGGCTGACGCCGCGAAACCCCATCGTGCCGGCGTGACCCAGGACAGCTGGTCGAGTCCGGGACGTCCCGTCACGGGAATCATGCCGCCCGAGAACACCAGCTGCGACATGACGGCGACCACGAGCAGCGGCATGATCTGTTCATTGGACTTGGCGATGGCCGACAGGGCGAGCCCCAGCATCGCCGAGGCGATGCAGGTCAATGCCACGTCGACGAACAGCTCCAGACCAGGCTTGCCCAACACGACTGCGCCCTGAGTTGGGCCGCCCTTGCCCAGCAAGACGATGACGGTCACGATCGCCGACTGCACGACCGCGAACACGGTGTAGACGCAGACCTTCGCACTGAGATACGCCGTGGTGGACAGCCCGACCGCCTGTTCGCGGCGGAAGATGGCCCGCTCGCCGATGAGGTCGCGAATTGTCAACGCGGTCCCCATGAAGATTGCGCCGACGTTAAGCAGTACGAGGATCGTTCCGGGCTCGTTGGGTGACTCGCCCCGTGGGTTGGGGAACCCGAAGCCGGCTTCGCCGGGCACGGTCATCGATAACGCGCCCATGATGAACGGCAACATCGCCAGGAAGACGAAATATCCTCGGTCGGAGACGATCAACCGGATCTGCCGCCTGGCGATGGTGGAGAACTGCCGGAACAAGCTGGTGTGCGATGGATCTCCCAACTCGGCGGCCCGCTCCACCGGTGGGGCCGGCGGGGGCGGACCAGTATGGGCGAGGTAGCGGGCTTTGGCCGCGTCCGGGTCCTCGGCCACGGTGCTGAAAATGTCGGCCCAGTTCGTGGTCCCCATGGCGGGGCCGATCTGGCTGGGTGGACCACAAAACGCGGTCTTACCGCCGGGTGCCAGCAGCAAGACCTGATCGCACACGTCGAGGTAGGTCAGCGAGTGGGTGACCACGAGCACCACCCGACCGGCGTCGGCCAGCTGCCGCAACATGGTCATGACCTGGCGATCCAGCGCCGGGTCCAGACCAGAGGTTGGTTCATCGAGAATCAGCAGCGACGGACCGGTCAGCAACTCCAACGCTACCGAGGCACGCTTGCGCTGGCCGCCCGACAGCTTGTCGACCCGCGTCTCGATGTGGTCAGACATCTCCAATTCCTCGAGCACCCGGCCAACCACTTGGGCGCGGTCCTCCCTGGTGGTGTCTGGCGGCAACCGCAGTTCAGCGGCATACATCAGCGCCTGTTTGACGGTGAGCTGTCCGTGCACCACGTCGTCCTGGGGCACCATCCCGATCCGGCTACGTAGCGAGGCATATTCGGCGTGGACGTTGTGGCCCTCGAACGTCACCGTGCCGTCCGTCGGGTGCGTATACCCCGCTACCAACCGGGCCAGCGTCGACTTGCCGGCGCCCGACGGACCGATGACGGCGGTGAGCATTCCCGGGCGCGCGATCAACGAGATGTTGTCCAGCAGGATCTTGTCGTTGTCAATGGTCCAGGTCACCCCGCGCACGTCCAAGCCGCCGACCCGCGTTTCCAGCAGGTTCTCTTCGCGCCGGGCCAAGGCGCCGTCGGCGAAGACCAGGTCGATGTTCCCGATGGTGACCACGTCGCCGTCGCGCAACAACGCCGAGTCGATCCGGGCGCCGTTGACGAAGGTGCCGTTGATGCTCCGGTTGTCCCGGATTTCGGTGCCAGCGGGGGTCGGGATCAGAGTCGCGTGATGTCGCGATGCCAGCACCTCGGGAATAACGATGTCATTGTCGCTGGCACGGCCGATCTTTAACGCACCGGGCGGCAACTCCCCCACCGCCGACCTGCTCGGACGCAACATCTTCAGCACCGACGTCGCGATGTTTCCGGTCTCACCGGCGGCGGGGACGCCCGTGGCAGCGGGCGCCGCCCCCGTCGGTGGGCGATAAATCTGCGGCGCCTGTTGAAATGCGCCGGACTGCCGCACCGGTTGCCCGCCGGTCGGGAATCGCGGCTGGGGCCCCGATCCGTGGGTTGCCGGCGGGCCGCTGGGCGGTTGCGCAGGTATCCGCGTCGTCGGCACTGGCTGTTGAGCTTGACCGGGCCGCTGCGGTCCAGGCGGCCGCGGGCCTTCGGCCGGCCCCGACCCGGTGGGCATGTGGGGCAACTGAATCGACGCCGTCGGCGGAGGACGCCCCGCCGAACCCTGGTGACGACCCACCTCGAAGGTGAGCGCTGGACCGTCGGGGTTACCGATATTGACCAGCTGCCCATCGTGGATCTCGACCAACGGCACGCGATAGTTGTTGACAAACAGCCCGTTGAGGCTGCCGTTGTCGATGGCGACCCAGCGGCCCTGGTCGAAACGCAGCAAGAGGTGCACCCGGGAGATCAATGGGTGCGCCACCCGGACGTCCGCCCGTAGGTCACGTCCAACGGCGACATCATGGCCTGCGGCGAACGTGCGCTCCGATCCCTGGTACCGCACGGTCAGCGCGGGCGGGGCGGCTGCTTGGCTCATCGGCACCAACTGTAACGGCACGCGCGCCGACAACAACGGATACCGGCGGCACGGCGTATCCGATGTCGGTCAACGCCGAGCCCATCCCGCGAGAGCCCAGCCAGCCAGTACCCAGGGCCGCCGGCACACACCCTGGCGGTCGCTGTTGCCCGGTCCCGATCAGGCGTCGCGGTGAGTCGGCGCACGCGCCACGCTGGCGCCCCGGAAAGCATCCTGGATGGAACCCTCCACGGAACTATCGGCAACGAAGAGCATCTCGTCTCCGGCCTCAAGGACATCGCCGGGCTGCGGAACGATCACATCGTCGCCGCGAAGCACGGTGACCAAAGCGGTGTTTTCCGGTAGATCCAACTCGCGGACTTGCTGTCCAACGAGTGGATTGTCTTCCGGCAGCGTCAATTTCGTCAGATCCGCCTTGCCCTCTCGAAGCCCCATCAACCGCACGAGGTGGCCCACATCGATAGCACCCTCAATTCCGGCGACCATCGCGCTGGGCGTCGACACCGCCACATCGATCCCCCATGCCTGAGTGAACAGCCACTCGTTGCGAATGTCGTTGATCCGGGCCACCACCCGGGGCACCCCGAACTCGGACTTGGCGAGCAGGCCCACCACCAGATTCGCCTTGTCGTCCCCGGTCGCGGCGATCAAGACGTCGCAGGTCTCCACGCCCGCCTCGTGCAACGAGGTCAGCTCACACGCGTCGGCATTGAGCCAGTCCGCTTCGGGCACCGTGTGCGGCTCAAAGTTGTTCCGCTGTCGTTCGATCAACAAGATCTTGTGGCCGTAGTCCAGCAACTCCTGCGCGACGGAGCGTCCGACATTTCCCGCGCCGGCAATCCCGATGCGCATTCGTCGCCCAGCCACCCAGTCATCTTGTCCTATCCGGGTACCCGGTGCGCGGCCACTTCCCGCTGTATGTCGAGCACTCGGGGCCGTGCTGATTTACTGGCAGCACGCCAATGCGGCGACTTCGGGTACCCGGTGCACGAAGCAGCGACCCCAGCCAAGACCAACTCCGAACGGGAAACGACGTGAGCCTGGAGCAGCTGTATCTGACTCTGCTGATCGGCGGCTTTGTGCTGCTGGCCAGCATTGTCGGTACTCGGGTGGCCACCGGTGTCGGATTTCCCAGCCTGCTGTTCTTCTTGCTGGTCGGCGTCGCGGTCGGCGAAGACGGGCTCGGGTTGAGCTTCGACAATGTGGAACTGGGCAGAAACCTGGGCACGGCGGCGCTGGCCGTGATCCTGATCGAGGGCGGTTTGACGACCAGGTTCGCCGACATCCGCAAAGCGTTGGCACCAGCGGGCGCGCTGGCCACGATCGGGGTGCTCACCAGCACCCTGGTGACCGCGCTCGGCGCGCATTGGTTGCTGGGCATCGACTGGCAACTCGCCCTGCTGCTCGGCGCCATCGTCTCCTCGACCGACGCGGCCGCCGTGTTCTCGGTGCTCCGCGTGATTCCGTTGCCCCGGCGCATCGCGGGAATCCTCGAGGCCGAGTCCGGCTTCAACGATGCGCCGGTGGTGATTCTCGTACTCATGTTCAGCGTGGTGCCCTTCGTATTCACGCCGCAGGCGGCCATCGCCAATGTGCTGTATGAACTTCTCGGCGGCTCCGTCATTGGGTTGACCGTGGGATACCTCGGCGCGTTCGCCCTGCGGCGGATCGCCTTGCCGGCGTCCGGGCTGTACCCGATCGCCACCTTCGGGCTGGGACTGGTCGCCTTCGGCGCCGCGGGCAGCGCCCGTGCCAGCGGATTTATTGCGGCGTATCTGGCCGCGGTGGTGCTGGCCAACTCCGGCCTGCCGCATCGGTCGGCGACCCGATCGTTCGCCGAAGGACTCGGTTGGCTGGCCCAGATCGGACTGTTCGTGCTCCTCGGACTGTTGGTGACCCCGAGCGAACTCGCCGCCGATGTGGCCCCTGCGATCGGTGTCGGCCTCGTCTTGCTGCTGGTATCCCGGCCACTGTCGGTAGTTGCGGCGCTGTCGTGGTTTCGCGTTCGGTGGCGCGATCAGGTCTTTCTGTCGTGGGCGGGGCTGCGCGGTGCGGTGCCCATCGTGTTGGCGACCTTTCCGGTCGTCGCCGGCGTTCCCGGCAGTTCTCAACTGCTCAACATGGTGTTCGTCCTCGTCGTCGTGTTCACCTTGGTGCAGGGCCCCAGCCTCCGCCCGATCGCTCAGCGGCTAGGCCTCATCTCACGTGAAACAACCCGCGAGATCCAAGTCGAAGCTGCGCCGCTCGACATGCTCGACGCGGAACTGCTGACCATGACGGTGCAACCGACGTCCCGACTGCACAACGTCACGATCCTGGAACTGCGGCTACCCGACCCGGCGGTGATCACGCTGATCATCCGCGACGGCCACACCTTCGTGCCTATGCCCGACACTCGAATTGAGACCGGCGACGAATTGCTGATCGTGACCACCAGCAAGACCCGCGACTTGGCCGAGTCGAGACTCCGCGCGGTGAGTAGGCGGGGCAAACTCGCGTATTGGTTCGACGAGTACGGCGCAGCAGACTGATGTCCCCCGGTCCCGCAAAATTAGTACCACACGTCAATAACGTGTGGTACTAGTAAGTGGCAAGAAGTCTCATGATTACCACGAAGTACTAGGCCATTCCGGGAGGTACGTCATGTCGTTTGTGATCGCAATGCCCGAAGCGGTGGGGGTCGCGGCTGCCGATCTTTCTGGTGTGGCCTCGACGCTGGGTTCGGCTAATGCCGCCGCGGCGGCACAGACGACGGCCGTGTTGGCCGCCGGTGCCGATGAAGTGTCGGCGGCAATCGCGGCGCTGTTTTCTGCCCACGGTGAGTCCTATCAGGCGCTCAGCGCCCAGGCGGCGGCGTTTCATGCCCAGTTTGTGCAGGCCCTGACCGCCGGTGGCAACGCGTATGCCGCCGCCGAGGCGGCCAATGCATCGCCCATGGCGGCCGCCCTGGATGTGATCAATGGGCCGACACAGGCGATTTTCGGGCGCCCGCTGATCGGCAATGGCGCCGACGGGGCACCCGGACAGCCCGGTGGCGCCGGGGGGTTGCTGTTCGGCAACGGCGGCAACGGGGGCAACGGCGGGATCGGGCAGGCCGGTGGTGCCGGTGGGGCCGCGGGGTTGATCGGCAACGGCGGCAACGGGGGCATCGGTGGGCCGGGGGCCACCGGCGCGGCCGGCGGTGCCGGCGGTGCGGGCGGGTGGTTGTTCGGCAACGGGGGTCGCGGTGGCATGGGTGGGTTCGGCACCGGCGGGGGCGGTGTCGGTGGGGTCGGCGGTGCGGGTGGGGCCGCTGTGGGGTGGTTCGGCCATGGCGGGACCGGTGGGGCCGGTGGGCCCGGCGATCTCTCTGTGGTCGGGACCGGTGGGGCCGGCGGAGTCGGTGGTGTCGGCGGGTTGGTATATGGCAACGGTGGTGACGGCGGTGCCAATTGGGGTGGCGGCGCCAACGCCGGCGCCGGCGGTGATGCCCGGCTGATCGGCCACGGTGGCAACGGCGGAGCGCTGGGTGCCGACATTGAAGGCGGCGGTAACGGCGGCAATGGGGGCAACGGCGGGTGGCTGTTCGGCCACGGCGGTGACGGCGGCGACGCCACCGGCGGCACTACCGACGTAGCGAGCAGCGGCGGTCGGGGCGGCAACGCGGGGTTGTTCGGCAACGGCGGTGACGGCGGTTGGGGCATCCACGACAGCGACGGTGGCGATGGCGGGTCCGGCGGCACGCTGATCGGCGACGGTGGCCACGGCGGCAACAGCTTCAGCGCCAACAACGCGACCGGCCTGGGAACCGGCGGTAACGGCGGCAACGCCATTGGGCTGATCGGTGACGGTGGCGACGGCGGCATCGGCGCGGCGGGCGTCGACTTCGCAGTCGTCAGTGGCGACGGTGGCAATGGTGGCAACGGCGCCTTCCTGTTCGGCAACGGTGGGGCCGGTGGATCCGGCGGGTCCAACGGGGCCGCAGCCGGCGCCGGTGGTACCGGCGGTACCGCCGGGCTGATCGGCAACGGCGGTGCCGGCGGCGCCGCCGGCACCAGTTTGGCCGGCATACCGGCAACCGGCGGTGCCGGCGGCAGCGCCCAGCTGATCGGCGATGGCGGCGCCGGCGGACTCGGTACGTCCGGTGGTCCCAACGGCGCCACCGGGCAGCGCGGACTGCTGCTCGGGGATCCCCTCGACGTGGTGAATGCGCCCACCCAGGCGCTGTTGGGGCGCCCGCTGATCGGCGACGGCGCCGATGGGGCACCCGGGCAGCCGGGTGGCGCCGGCGGGTTGCTCTACGGCAATGGCGGCCACGGCGGCAACGGTTTGCTCGGCCAGCCCGGCGGGGCCGGTGGGGCCGCGGGGTTGATCGGCAACGGCGGCAACGGTGGCATCGGGGGGCTCGGGTCAGACGCTGCTAATCCCCCTGGCGCCGGCGGTGCCGGCGGTTCCGGCGGCTGGCTGCTGGGCAACGGCGGTAATGGCGGAATCGGCGGGCTCGACAACAACCTCCCGGGTAGGGCCGCTGGCGGGGCCGGCGGGGCCGCGGTGGGGTGGTTCGGCCACGGCGGGGCCGGCGGGGCCGGCGGGGCCAGTCTGCGAAGTCTGATTGGCGGTGGACCCGGTGGGGCCGGCGGTGTCGGCGGGTTGCTGTTTGGCAACGGCGGGGACGGGGGCAGCGCCTTTGCGGGCCAAAGCAGCGGCGGCGACGGCGGTGACGCCCGGCTGATCGGCCACGGCGGCAACGGCGGCTTTCAAGGCCGAGACGGAAGCGTAGGTGTGAATGGCGGTAACGGCGGCAGCGGCGGGTTGCTGTTCGGGGACGGCGGTAACGGCGGTGCGGCCACTCTTGGGGGCCAAGGCGGTGCCGGCGGCAACGCCGGGTTCTTCGGTGACGGCGGTGCCGGCGGCTGGGGCATCCGCGACACCGACGGCGGTGACGGCGGAGCCGGCGGGGCAGTGTCCGGCGATGGCGGTGACGGCGGCAGCTCCGTGCAATCGCGAGGCGTCGGCTTCAGCCGCACCGGCGGCAGCGGCGGCGATTCGGCCGGGCTGTTCGGCAACGGCGGGGCCGGGGGAACCGGTGCGGTCGACGGCGGTGGTGGTGGCGGTGCCGGCGGCGCGGGCGGAGACAGTTTCGGCGTGTTCGGCGCCGGCGGCGCCGGCGGGGCCGGCGGGTCCAGCGATGTCGGCCCCGGCGGCACCGGCGGCACCGGCGGCAACGCCGCGCTGATCGGCAACGGCGGCGCCGGCGGCGCCGCCGGCGTCAGCACCACCGGCGACCCCGCCACCGGCGGCAATGGCGGCAACGCCCAACGGATCGGCAACGGCGGCAACGGCGGGCCGGGCGACTCCGGTGGCCCCGGCGGCACCGGGGGATCCGGCGGATCCCTGTTCGGTCAGAACGGATCCAACGGAGCCTAAAACCCGGGTCATCGGTAGTGGGATCCTTGTCGGCGAAAACTGCGGTGGTGACCAATGCGGTGTCCTTAGCGGTGACCACGTGTCAGCCGACGATGGCCCGCGAATAACAGTCGATCATCAGCGCTTTGAAGTCGCGGTCCAGCAGATCGGGTCCCCGCCGTGCGTCCTCGGCGTGGATCGTGGTGCGATGCCGCCGACCGATCCGGATGTCGGTAACGAGGGCGAGCTTCGCCGCTTCGCCCATCTCGTGCTGACCCCCGATCGTTGAGCACGCCGTCGGGCGCGAATAGCTGCCGAAATGCGCACCCCAGCGTCTGGGATATGTGGTATTTATAGGTTTAAATCAGTCTCATAATTACCACCGTTCTTGCCCGGTTGCTGGAGGTGCGTCATGTCGTTTGTCATCGCGGGACCAGAGATGTTGGCAGCGGCGGCCGCCGATCTTGCTGGTCTGGGCTCGACGCTGGGTTCGGCCAACGCGGCCGCGGCGGCACAGACGTCGGCGGTGCTCGCTGCCGGTGCCGATGAGGTATCGGCGGCCATCGCGGCGCTGTTCTCCGCGCATGGTGAGGCGTATCAGTCTCTGAGTGTGCAGGCGGCGGCGTTTCATGCCCAGTTTGTGCAAGCCTTGACCACCGGCAGCAGCGCGTATGCCGCCGCCGAGGCGGCCAATGCGTCGCCCATGGCGGCCGCCCTGGATGTGATCAATGGGCCTACGCAGGCGATTTTCGGGCGCCCGTTGATTGGTGATGGCGCCGATGGGGCGCCCGGGCAGGCTGGTGGTGCCGGTGGGTTGTTGTTCGGCAACGGCGGCAACGGTGGCAACGGCGGGCTCGGTCAGGCCGGTGGCGCCGGTGGGGCGGCGGGGTTGATCGGTAACGGCGGTAACGGGGGGATCGGCGGGCAGGGGACAACCGGTGCGGCCGGCGGTGCCGGCGGTGCGGGCGGGTGGCTGTTCGGCAACGGGGGTCACGGTGGCATGGGTGGGTTCGGCACCGGCGGGGGCGGCGTCGGTGGGGTCGGCGGCGCGGGCGGTGCCGCTGTGGGGTTGTTCGGCCATGGCGGGACCGGTGGGGCCGGCGGGCCCGGCTTTGTCTCTTCTGCGGGCGGGACCGGTGGGGCCGGCGGAGTCGGCGGTGTCGGCGGGTTGGTGTACGGCAACGGTGGTGACGGTGGTGCCAATTGGGGTGGCGGCGCAGCCGCGGGGTCCGGTGGTGATGCTCGGCTGATCGGCCATGGCGGCAATGGCGGCGCCCTCGGTGCCGACTTTCTAGGCGGCGGTAGCGGCGGCAATGGGGGCAACGGCGGGTGGCTGTTCGGCCACGGCGGTGACGGCGGCGACGCCAGCGCCGGCCTTACGAGCGTAGCGGGGAGTGGTGGTCGCGGCGGTAATGCGGGGTTGTTCGGCAACGGCGGTGACGGCGGTTGGGGCATCATCGGCAGCGACGGTGGCGATGGTGGGTCCGGCGGCACGTTGATCGGCAACGGTGGCCATGGCGGCAACAGCTTCGGCAACCGTGGCACGGGTGGCTTTGGCCTCGTGGGCACCGGCGGTAACGGCGGCAACGCCATCGGGCTGATCGGTGACGGTGGCGACGGCGGCATCGGCGCGATGGGTGTCGGCTTAGGGCCCGGTGGCAATGGTGGTAATGGCGGCAACGGCGCTCTGCTATTCGGCAACGGCGGGGCCGGTGGATCCGGCGGGTCTACCGGGACCTCCCAAACGCCCGGCACCGGTGGTAACGGTGGTACGGCCGCGTTGATCGGCAACGGCGGTGCCGGCGGCGCCGCCGGCATCAGCGGTAGCGGCACAGCGGGTAGCGGCGGTGCCGGCGGCGCCGCCCAGCTGATCGGCGATGGCGGCGCCGGTGGACCCGGCACCTCCGGTGGCCCTAACGGCGCCACCGGGCAGGGCGGATCGCTGCTCGGGGATCCCCTTGATGTGGTGAATGCGCCCACCCAGGCGCTGTTGGGGCGCCCGCTGATCGGCGATGGCGCCGATGGGGCGCCCGGGCAGCCCGGTGGCGCCGGCGGGTTGCTCTACGGCGATGGCGGCAACGGCGGTAACGGTCTGCCCGGCCAGCCCGGCGGGGCCGGTGGGGCCGCGGGGTTGATCGGCAACGGCGGCAACGGCGGCATCGGAGGGCTCAGCCCAGGCCCTCTTACTCTCGCTGGTGCCGGTGGGGCCGGCGGTTCCGGCGGCTGGCTGCTCGGTGACGGCGGTACCGGCGGGATCGGCGGGCTAGGTTTCAACAGCACCGCTACGATCGGCGCCGGCGGTGATGGCGGGGCCGCGCTGGGTTGGTTCGGTCACGGCGGGGCCGGCGGGGTCGGCGGGGGCTTGCTTGCGACTTCGACATTTGCGGGACCTGGGGGGAACGGCGGTGTCGGCGGGTGGATGTTCGGCAACGGCGGCGACGGCGGCAACTCCTTCGGTGTCAACAACATCGGTGGCGGCGACGGCGGTGATGCCCGGCTGATCGGCCGCGGCGGCCACGGCGGCTTTACAGTAGGTAGCCCTGGCGGTAATGGCGGCAACGGCGGGTTGCTGTTCGGCGGCGGTGGTGACGGCGGCGCCGCCAGCGATGGCGGGCAAGGCGGTGCGGGCGGCGACGCCGGGTTCTTCGGCGACGGCGGTGCCGGCGGCTGGGGCATTCTCGACAGCGGCGGCGGTGACGGTGGAATCGGCGGGGCGCTGTCCGGCAATGGCGGTGACGGCGGCAACGCCCTGCAAGCGCGGTCGGGCGGCGGCGCTACCGGCGGTAGGGGCGGTGACAGTCTTGGCCTGTTCGGCAACGGCGGGGACGGCGGAACCGGTGCGGCCCCCGTCAGCGGCGGCGGTAGCGGCGGTGGCGGCGGTAGGGGCGGTGACAGTCTTGGCCTGTTCGGCGACGGCGGCGCCGGCGGAACCGGCGGGGCCGACGGCGGCACCGGCGGTAGGGGCGGTGACAGTATTGGCCTGTTCGGCGACGGCGGCACCGGCGGAGGCGGCGGCGCCTTCGGCGACGGCGGCAACGGCGGCAACGCCGCGCTGATCGGCGACGGCGGGGCCGGCGGGGCCGGCAACAACGGCGGCAACGGCGGCAACGGCGGCAACGCCAATCGGATCGGCAATGGCGGCAACGGCGGGCCCGGCGACCCCGGCGGCACCGGCGGCACCGGCGGATCCCTATTCGGTCAGAACGGATCCAACGGAGCCTAGAACCCTGGCCAACGGCGGGCCCGGCGACTCCGGTGGACCCGGCGGCACCGGGGGATCCGGCGGATCCCTATCTGGCCAAAACGGGTCAAACGGCTCGCCGTGACATGATTGAGCGCATGGCAGTTGCGCAGAAGTTGCCATCAGTCGTCGATGACCGAGCGGTAGTGGATGTGATTCCCGGTATCAACAACGTCGCTGTCGCGGGATCGGTGGCGACCGCGGGCAGCGTCGCCGTCGCCGGATCGGCAGCAACCGCGGGCAGCGTCGCCGTCGCCGGATCGGCAGCAACCGCGGGCAGCGTCGCCGTCGCCGGATCGGCAGCAACCGCGGGCAGCGTCGCCGTCGCCGGATCGGTAGCGACCGCGGGCGGGGTCGGCGTCATCGCGTGCGTGTTGACGGCGCTGTGCGCCGCCGTCAAAGAATGCGTGGCGTGTCTGGCCTGCGTCGCATGTACCCGGTGCGTGGCCTGCGTCGCGTGTGTGCGTTGCACCGACTGTGTGGGGTGTGTCGGCTGCGTGAATTGTTCGGGGCTACGAAACGTCAAGGGCGCGCGGAACCTTCGGGTGGACTGACCGACGCGCCGCCGCGGCCGCAACGAGGAAGCCCCCCAGTGCGGCCCAACCCGCAGTCCCGCCCAGCCCATCCTTGGCCAGCAGTACGAGCGCGACGCCCGCGCCGCAGACCAGGGCGCCCGTAGCGATCGACCACGCCCCCGCGGCCGGGACCGGCGCGTCCCACCACGGCAGCGGACGGTGTTCGAGAGGCAAGAGCAACCGGAACACCAACGCCATCACGGCGGCAAAAACCAGTGCCCGCAGCGCAAGCAGCCCCCAAAACCCCGGCGCATCAACGTGGTATGCGTCCAAGCCGAGGGCGTGCAGCCCGAACGCGGCAACCGCGATCGCAGGGATGTGCCACAGGTAGAGGGTCATCGCTCCCGCGTTGCCCACGGCGACGACCCGCCAGACGCGTGGGCGCGCCGCCCATGTCCGGATCGCGCCGGCGGCCGCCACGAATGCGCACGACATCCAGGTGCACTGCAGCCCGAGCAGCAGCGTCGGCGGCGACACATTGGACAGTCGCTCGGCGCCGGTGACGACGAGAGAGACCTCGTACGGCCCGGCGATGGCGAGCAGGATCTGCGCGGTGAGCGCGGTTGCCGCTGCGGCCAGCGCTAGGCGTGGATTGATCAGTCGACGGGCATACGCGACGCCGATCGTCATCGGGATCAGCCACACGATGATGACGTTGGTGATGCCGGCTACGGGCGTGCCGAGGGCAAGACGCATTCCGTCGGCGGCGGCAGCGGCTCCGAGCAGGCAAGCGGCCGTGACCGCGACCGCACGGCCCGTCCGTAGCCGCGTCAATGCCGGCACAAAGGCGAGTACGACCAGGTAGACACCGAGAAACCACAGCAGCGCGACGCACTCTCGCCCGAACGCCGCCGATGAATCCTCGCCGAGAATCACTCGCACCATCAGCGCGGCGATCAGGCATACCGCCAGATACCAGAACACCGGCCGGCATAAGCGCTGCGCCCGGGTGAACAGCCAGCTACCCCACGACCTAGCTGACGGCCCGGTGGCATGCCAACCGTAGGCTCCCGCGGCGCCTCCCGCCAGGAAGAACAACGGCATGACCTGCACGAGCCAGGTCACCGGAGCGAGCAGCGGCAGCGCGCCCAACAGGTTGCCGATGCGCAAACCATGGGCATCTATGGTGGCCAGCAGCAGCGCACAGTGACCGAACATCACGACGACGAGGGCGGCCAGTCGCGCGACATCGACGGCGCGATCACGCCCAGGGGGCGTGTCGTGAGCAACTAGGTGTGGATCGCGCGTGGGCTTGGCACGAGGCATGCATCCAGGATGTTGGCTACGGCAACGCTGCGAATGAGTAGGACTACGCGTTCTTGCCCGCAGCGGCAATTCCGCGGTTGCCCGCGCTTACTTCTGCAGCGTGAACTGGTTCACGTCGATGTAGCCGGCTCGGAACAACTTGGCGCAGCCGGTGAGGTACTTCATGTAGCGCTCGTAGACCTCGTCGGATTGCACCGCGATGGCCTCGTCCTTGTGCGACTCCAACGTCTCGGCCCACACGTCGAGGGTCCGTGCGTAGTGCGGCTGCAGCGACTGGCGGCGGGTCAGCGTGAAGCCCGCTTTCGCTGAGTGGTCCTCCACCATCTCGATCGTCGGCGGCTGACCGCCCGGGAAGATCTCGGTCATGATGAACTTGAAGAAGCGGGCCAGCCACAAGGTCAGCGGCAAGCCCGCGTCGATCATCTGCTGTTTGGTCAAGCCGGTGATCGTGTGCAGCAACATCACCCCGTCGCCGGGCAGGATTTTGTGCGCCAGCGCGAAGAAGTCGTCGTAGCGGTCGTGACGGAAGTGTTCGAACGCACCGATGGACACGATGCGATCGACGGGCTGGTCGAACTGTTCCCAGCCCTGCAGCAACACCCGCCGTTCCCGCGGGCTATCCATCTCGTCGAACGATCTCTGCACATGAGCGGCCTGGTTTTTCGACAACGTCAAGCCGACCACGTTGACGTCGTACTTCTCGATCGCTCGCCGCATGGTGGCGCCCCAACCGCAGCCGACGTCCAGCATCGTCATGCCTGCCTGCAAGCCAAGCTTGCCCAACGCCAGGTCGATCTTGGCGATCTGAGCCTCTTCCAGCGTCATGTCGTCACGTTCGAAATAGGCGCAACTGTAGGTCTGGGTCGGGTCCAAGAACAGCCGGAAGAAGTCGTCGGACAGGTCGTAGTGCGCCTGCACATCGTCGAAGTGCGGCGTGAGCTTGTCTGCCATGAGTTTGTGATGCCTTTCCGGCCCGGAGACGGCCACCAAGGTACCTCCACGAACGGCACTGAGCGTTCCCTAAGCGTGCTCGACGCATGTTATCCGATGCCCGGACACGAGCTTCAGGGGAAGACGTGCCGAGTTCAACGACAGGGGTTCGGTGCCGTCACCCTAGGGTCATCCGATGAGCTCCGTGAGCCAGCTGGGGTCCTGGTAATTCACCGGCTTGGTACCGTCCCACACGAACGGCGTGCCGGAGGCACTGAGCCCGGTCAGCTTGGCATCCGCGTTTGCCGACTTCGTTTGCGCGGTGCTGATGTCATTTCCGGACTTGATGCAGCCGATCGCGGTGGAATTGGCACCCACGGTTTGAGCCAGATGGGCGATCTCGGCATCGGTGCGATCGGACGCCGCCCCCTCTTGAGGCTGAAAGTCGCTGGCGAACAGGGCCGCGTAAAAGTCCATATAGACCTTCGGGTCGTTCTGGGCTGCGACGCAGTAGGTGGCCGCTACCGCGCGTGTCGAGTAGTTCTTGCTGTGCGACTGGTCGTCGAGGAAGCTGAGTAGGTGGTAACGCACCGCCAGCCGCTTGTCGGCCACCGCGGTGTCAATATCGCTGGCATACGACCTGATGAAGCTGCCACAGGGCGGGCAGATGGGTTCGTTGAAGATGTCGATCGTTGTTGGTGCTACCGAGCTACCGACAAACACCCCGTCGTTGAGGACACGCAGCTCAACCGCATCGGCGGGCACGGCCGACGTCGAGGGCGCCGCAGACGGCGCCGACGATTGCCAGGGACGGGCAACAAGGACACCCAGGGTGACGGCGAGTGCCACCACGACGGCAGCGGCAACACCCACCCACAGCCAAGGTTTTCGGCTGACCGGCGCCGCCGACGGGTGCCCCCAATGCGGCGCGCCGGCGCCGCCCACCTGGCCAGTGCCCCACCCGGTAGCGCCACCCCACGGCGCGTGCGTCGGCGTTGGTCCGCTCGGTGGAATCGGCGGCCCGGTTGTCGAGGGCGCCGGCCATGCCGCGCGCTGGCCCCCTACGGGGGTCGAGGGCGTGGGTGGCGCCGGCACATAGCCGTTGGGGGGCTTGCTGGCCGGCGCGGCCGGTAGCTTTGCCACTTGACTGCGCTCCAAAATGTCAGTGGCGCGATCCTGATCCGGCGTGGCCAACGCGGCGTAGGCCGCCGCTGCCAAGTCACCGCAGGTCGGATAGCGGTCGGCGGGATCCTTGGCCATGCCACACGCGATCACGCCATCGAACGCGACCGGAATTGTCTGGCGAGCGGCGCTGGCCCGCGGGATCGGCTGGCTCACGTGAGCACCCATCACGCTGAGCTGATCGCCGCGGTACGGCGGGGAGCCGGTCAACGATTCGTACAACACGCACGCCAACGCGTAAATGTCGGCACGATAGGTCACTTCGGAGTCGCTGAACCGCTCCGGGGCCATGTACTTGATCGTGCCCACGGTGTTGCCGAGCTGAGTGAGCTTCTCGTCCGTGGTGGCGCAGGCGATCCCGAAATCGACGAGATAGGCAAAGTCGTCCGCGCTGACCAGGATGTTCTCCGGCTTTACGTCGCGATGCGTCACGCCCGCGGCGTGCGCGGCGTCCAGGGCCGAGCCGATTTGGCGCAAGATGGCTACCGCGCGCGGCGGGGTCAGCGGTCCGTACCGGCTCAACATGGTCGCGAGGTCCCGGCCGTCGATCAGACGCATGTCGACATAGAGTTGCCCGTCGATCTCCCCGTAGTCGTGAATGGGAACGACGTGGGGTTCCTGCAGCCGCCCGGCGGTGCGGGCCTCGCGCTGCATACGGGCGCGGAAGACGGGATCACGCGACAGTGTCTCCGACATCAGCTTCAGCGCGACGACCCGCTCGCGCACGGTGTCTTCGGCCTCATAGACGTCGCCCATGCCGCCGCGACCCACCAGCCGCCGCAACCGGTACGGCCCGAACTGCGAACCCGCCCGCGAATCCGCGGTCTCACCCATCGCCCGACTCCTCACCCCGCCAAACCGCGTGCAGCAAACCGGCGCGCAGCGCCTTCGCACCTTCGGCCAAAGCCTGCAACCGGAGACCAGCCACGGTGGCGTGCCAGGCATAAGGCTAATGGCTGGGACAAATGCGGGCGCGGTGACCGGGGTGTCGAATCCTATTCGGTCTCGACCCGCACGTCGGTCAGCTGGATCGACACCAGCGTCGGGAAGGGCAGCGACCGGTTGCCTGGGCCGATCGGGTGGACCCAGCGACGAGTTGGGAACACCAAGCCGCCCGCGGAAATCGGGTCCACGCAATAGTGCGCGGCCCGTGCCCAGCGTCCGACCACCTCGGGTGCGTAGTCGTGGCGGCGCAGGAAACCACTGCCGTCAAAGTAGAAGCTTTGACGCGGCGAGTGGGTGTCCAGGGCCCAAGGGAAGCTGACATTCAAGCGCCGCCACGTCTCCTCCCCCTCGCGCCACGTCTGTCCCTCTTCGACCGCGACACCCTCGCGTGTCAGAAGGTATGGCGTCGTGAGGTAGTTCCACATGGCATAGCCGGCAAAGTAGACGGAATCCAATGGGTCCCATCGGAGGTTCCGGCGCAGGCCGGAGCGACCGAAGAACGCGGCGCGTGGGTTTGCCCGAGAGCTGATGACCGGCCCGTCGTGACTCTCGATGCGGACCTGCCCGTTCTCGAAGACCCCCCGCTGACCGTCACGTGGGAACGGGTCCAGGACTGTGCGGGCCTGTCGAACGTGCACCGTGATGCGGTAGTCGGCGAGGCGGTTGCCCGGCACCCGCGTTCGCAGGAGCAGCCCGCCCGTGCGCACCCGCGCGTGAATCGTATCGGCGCGCCGCCACTGCGCCAGCCCTCCGTGAGCGTCTAACACCTCGTCGAGCAGGGTGCTCATGGCTCAGGGCTCCCTGGGCAGAAGCTGGTCGGTACTCACTGAAGCAATTGAACACCATCGTCGTGCCTAATTCCCCGGCCGGACGGACGCTGCTGCGACGTGGCATGCAAGCTAGATCGGGCTCGGTAGGCACGGGGAGGTGGCGAGCCAGAATATTCCGGTAGAAACCAGCAACGACAAGCAACCCAGCGCCAGCCCGGCAACTGCCGATATCCGCCCGAGACCCCACGTCCAACGAGGCCCGGTCAACCCGATCCAGCCGATCACGGCGGCAGCACCTCCCGCGATGACGCCGATCCCGGCCGCTACCGCCGGGGCATCGATGTGGCTCGCCTGGGTAAGGCATTCCGACGCTGTCAGATCTCTCGCGGCCGCCAAGCCGATTCCCAGCCCCGTTGCGACCGCCGCGATGACCGCCAAGACAAGCGACGCGATGCCAACCCGGGTGCGCCGCGGGCCGGACGCGACCAGATTTTCTGGGTCGTGCGCGTTCGCAGGCCCCTTGTTCGGTGGCGACCCACTGTTCATGGGGAAAGAATAGGCCTTGTGTAAGAGGCACACGGCAGACGCGGGGACCGGCGTCGCTGCGCGGTATTTGCCGACAACACACGCGCTTGCGAGGTGCTCGACACATGCTGACGTCGGCCGCGTGGCCTAGCGGGTGGGCAGCGGCGACTGCGTCTGTGTTGCGGCCGCCAGCGTTCGGTACTCGTCAACGTCGCCGGCGCCGGTTATCGCAATCTGAACCGGTGCGCTCGGACCGGCCAGCCGCGTGGTCCACACCGGCTCTTCGTGGGCCTCCCCCGTATAGACCTCCCACGTGACGCCCTCGACGTCCCGCTCGCCAGCCCGGCCGAGCGCTGTTTCGAGGGATACCGCTGTGTCCAGATAGTCGATGAGGGATCTCACGTCGGCATTGCTCTGGGCGAGTCTCATGCGCATTTCTCCAGGAGCCAGGTAGTCAATGATCGATACGACAGCTGGTTCGAACCCGCGGCCAGGCGGCCCGATAGTGCGGCCCCAGCGGAGGGTCTCGCGGCGTGCGGCGGTGGTGTGCCAATCTTCGGGCAGTTGTGGCAGCCGCAGCGGGATGCCCAACTCGGCGGCATCGTCCCGGAGGGCAGCAGCGACGTCAACACTCGGCGGCGCACTGGTGTGCTGGCCCAGCTGGACCGAGCACCCGCTGAATACCGCCCCGACGATGCATGCCAGGGCCAGCGGCGCGATCGACACGATCACACGGCGGCGGCGCCGCAACAGTCGCAGTCTTTCATCTCGCTGCTTCGAGGACATTCCCCCGTTCTCGCTCAACCGCCGTCACCGGCGTCCGCGATACAGCAGGCCAAGCAGCCGGCCCAAGAGGCGGGTTCGCCTGGCTCGATAAGGGTGCATATGGATGTCGCGATGCGGGTGGAAGCGGGAGATTAGCAGCGCCTGCTGGCGACAGTACTTGCGGATTCCGCCTGGACCGTGGCGATAGCCGACCCCCGAGCCAGGCTTGGCGCCGCCCATCGGCAGTTCCAGCGCGGTGTAGTTGATGATCGCGTCGTTGACGGTGACCACGCCGGCGTTCACCCGCCGCGCGACCGCCTCGGCGCGCGCCAAGTCGCGGGAAAACACCGCCGCGCCCAGCCCATACTGTGAGTCGTTGGCCAGCCGAATGGCCTGTTCGACGTCGTCGACCTTCATGATCGGCAGTGTCGGACCGAAGGTCTCTTCCTGCATGCAGGCCATGTCATGGTCGACGTCGACGAGGACCGTGGGTTCGAACCAATACCCGGTGGAGCGCCCGCGGTGTCCCCCGGTGAGCACCTTCGCTCCGCGGTCGCGCGCCTCGGCGACGTGGCGCTCCACCGTCTCGACTTGCGGCGGGAACGTGAGCGATCCGACGTCGATGCTGCCCGGTCCGGCGGGCACCCCTTGGCGGATCGCGTTGACCTTCTCGGTGACGCGCGTAACGAACTCGTCGTAGATCGGGGCCTCCACGTAGCAGCGTTCGATCGAGATACAGGTTTGGCCGCAGTTGAACATCGCGTAGTAGGCAGCATGGTTCGCCGCGCGCTCGATGTTGGCGTCGGCGAGCACGATCATCGGGTCCTTGCCGCCGAGTTCTAGTGACGCGGGTATCAGTCGCTCCGCGGCTCGCACGCCGACCTTGCGCCCCGTGGCCGTTGAACCGGTGAACATGATCATGTCGACCTCGTCGATGACCGCGGCACCGGTCGCGCCGCGACCGGTGGCTACGGCGAACACATCGTCGGGCAGGCCGCAGGCGGCCAGCCCCTCCGCGAGAAGGATTGACGTCAACGGCGTGACCTCCGAAGGTTTGAGCAGCACGCTGTTGCCGGCCGCGAGTGCGGGGATGCAGTCCCCGAATGAGTTCGTCAGCGGGTAGTTCCACGGGCCGATGACCCCGATGAGGCCCAAGGGCCGGTATCGCAACACCAGCCGTTTGCCCTTGACGAACACCGACGACGTTCGGACCCGTTCGTCGGCGAGGTACTGCGACGCTTTGTCCGCCCAGAACCCGAACGCCGCTGCGCCGTAGGTGAGTTCGGCGATCTGGGCATCCTCGTAGGCTTTCCCCGTTTCCGCACAAATCGTGCCGATCACTCGGTCGGCGTTGTCGATGAGCCATCGCTGCATCCGCCGCAGAATGATTCCGCGACCGTCGAAGCCCATGGCCTCCCAGCCCGGCTGCGCGGCCCGCCCGCTCCGGGCAAGCTCGGCAACTTCGCCAGCGGTCATGTCGGGCACATGCCCAATGACTTCTCCCGTGGCCGGATTCTCGACCGCGATCTGCGTCTGGCCGTCAGCGCGCTTCGCCGTCGGTTCTGTTGCGATGCTGTCCATCTCAGTCTCCTCGGTAACTCGGCGCGGTGTGTGGTGTCGGTTGTGGATTCGGCGTGTCCGCTGCCCGGCGGGATCTCGATGCGCTTTGGTTATTCTGCCTCGCCGGGCATGGTGCTGTCGCCTATGCGGCCAACCTTCGCCACGCCTCACTCCGACGGATTCGGCTGGACCAGAAATTTGCGCATCATGTCGTAGTCCTCGTGGCTAATGATGTGACAATGCCAGACATATGTTCCGACCAGGTCGAAATGAGCGATGAGGCGGGTAACCTGACCGGCCAGGGCCAACGTCGTATCTTTTCTGCCCTGCTCATTGGGCTGCGGAAATACGGGATCCCCTTTCAGACCGTGAAGCTCGAGTTTGGCTCCTTGAAAAGTCCGCTGCGGATCGTGCATGAATTGCTGGGTCCGATGAACGACATCGCCATCAAACTGCTGACGATTAATAACCTCGAACTGCACTTGGTGAAGATGAATCGGGTGCGCCGAATTCGTCGTATTGTAGATCTCCCAGATCTCCGTCGACCCCTGGTCGATGATCTCGGTGATTTCATCTGAATAGAACAGGGAACCGGACTCCATCGAACCCAACAACACCAACGTTCTGTCCATGTCGTCGCGCAGGTTGAACAGCACTAGTTGCCGCACCTTGTGCGGATTGTCCCGGGGAAGCAACTGCCGCGGCTCCCGCAGCATCGCCGCCGGACCGAAGTTGGGAGCCTGCAAATCCCCCGCCGTGTCTGCGTCGCCGATATCGAAGCGCATGATCAAACCGGTTGTCTCGGGATCGGCGATGGTGGCGAGCCCGCCGAGGCCGTTAGTGATTTGCAGATCTCCGCCGGCATTGTAAACCAGTTTCATGAAGTTGTCGGGGTCGGCGGGGTCAACGTAACCGCGGAACGGCAATTCTGGGCCAAGGTTTCTTAGGACCATTTTCTCGCCGGCGTGCGCGCTGAAGTCCACCACGATATCCATCCGCTCAGCCGGCGCAACCACCAACTGCGTCAGCCTAACCGGAGAATTCAAGAATCCGCCGTCTGAGCCGACTTGGAAGAATTCCATTCCGTTATCGAACTCCAGAACATAGCTCCGCGAGACGGACCCGTTCAGAAGACGGAGCCGGTACCTGTTCGGTGGTAAATCCACCTTGGGCCAGGCCATGCCATTGACCAGAATGTGCGTGCCGAAAAACTCATCGAGCACGGTGGGATTCGGCCAATTATCAGCGATCTCTTTCTCGCCGATCGGATCGATCGGTTCACCATGCCGGCCGGGAAGATACAGGTTCCCGCTGTCGTCAAATAAGGCGTCGTGGATGACGATTTCGATCATATGGTCATCGTCGGGCAGGATCGCTTGCTCGATCAGCCGGTCCTCATTCTCGTCTTTGACGAGGTACATGCCGGCCAGGCCCGCGTACACGTTGAGTCGCGTCATGCCCACCGTGTGATCGTGGTACCACAAACCCGCTGCTTCCTGGGTGTTGTCGTAGCGGTAGGTCCGCGTGGTCCACTCTGGCCCGATGGTGTGGTAATCCTGCGTATACCACGCTTCGGGACTCCCGTCGCTTTCCGGATTCGTGTGGCCACCGTGCAAGTGGATGACAAGTGGCTTCTGGGTGATGAACTGGTCCCCTGAATCGCCTGAATCGCCTGAATCGCCTGGATCGCCTGAATCTCCTGAATCGCCAAGGTCCGGAATATGCAGGGTCAGGTCTATGGGCAGAATGTGGGGTTTGTCGGTGGGCAGCTGGTTCTGCCATTCGACCGCAACGGTTTCCCGTGACCGGGCGATGATCGTGGGGCCCGGCGTGGCCACCTGATCCTCATGCGCAAAGCCGTACACCGTGGTCAAGAGCCGGCTACCATCGGGCGCTCGTAGCCCCATCCACTGGCGCGCCTCTGCCATCGACAGGGTGAGGATGGCATCGGGGTCGGGTTGGATTCTCGCTGGCCTGGGTAGTGGATTGCGGAATTTCTCCTGGCTTGCCGGATCCAGCAGGGTGACGGCCCTCGCGTGCTGCTCAGTGCGGGCGCACCCGGCCAGAGCACCGCCAAGATTGAGCCCCAGCAGCGCGCCGGTGGACACCGATGCTCTCAGGAAGGTGCGTCGCGAAGCCATGGGGTCGGCGGTTTCACGGCTCGAGTGGTGTGTCATTGGCGCCTGGCTCTCGCAAACGGGCGGCGAAGACGATCACTTCCTGCCGGGAAGCTTCATCACGGCGCGCACGATGGGCAGCAGCGACTTCTGCCACAGTGTCGGTGACATGCCAAACGGTGGGTCCAGATTGAACACGCGGGCGGTCGCGATGGTTTGTGACTCGGTGTACTTCAGCAGGCCCTCGGCGCCGTGTCGGCGGCCGACGCCCGACAGGCCCATTCCGCCCATCGGGGCGCTGAGGCTGCCCCAGGCGAAGGCGTAACCCTCATCGACGTTCACTGTCCCCGATCGCAACCTGGCGGCGATCTTCTCCCCCGCAGCGGTGGAGCCCGCCCACACGCTGGCGTTGAGCCCGTATTCGGTGTCGTTGGCTTTGTCGACGGCTTCGTCGACATCGGCCACCGGGTAGATCGAAACGAGCGGGCCGAACGTCTCGTTGGCGGCGCACTCCATTTCGTGGGTGACGTCGGTGAGCACGGTCGCTTCGTAGAACAGGGGTCCGATGTCGGGCCGAGCCTTGGCTCCCGCAATCACCCTGGCGCCCTTGGCTGTTGCGTCGTCCACGTGTCCCGAAACAGTTTTCAATTGGCTCGCCGATATCAGGCTACCCATGTCAACCGAGAAGTCGTATTCGGTGCCGAGCTTCATGTTTCGCACGGCTTCGCCGAGCTTGCGGGTGAACTCGTCGGCGATGTCCTTCTCGACGTAGATGCGCTCAATGGAGATGCACAGCTGCCCGGCGTTGGAGAAGCATGCTCGGGTGGCGGCCTTGGCGACTTTGTCGAGGTTGGCGCCGCGCGCGACGATCATTGCGTTCTTGCCGCCGAGTTCGGCCGAAAAGCCAATGAGCCGACGGCCGGCGTGTTCGGCGAGCCGGCTGCCAGTTTCCGACGACCCGGTGAACATGAGGTAGTCGCAGTTGTCGGTGATTGCGGTGCCAACCACCGAGCCCGGACCCGGCACGATCGCGTACAGCGGCCGCGGCAGCCCGGCCCGGTACAGCAGCTCCGCGCAGGCGAGCGCGCAATACGGCGTCTGGCTGTCCGGCTTGAGTACGACCGCATTGCCCGCGAGAAGCGCC
Organism: Mycobacterium spongiae; assembly: GCF_018278905.1. NCBI lineage: Bacteria > Bacillati > Actinomycetota > Actinomycetes > Mycobacteriales > Mycobacteriaceae > Mycobacterium > Mycobacterium spongiae. The sequence continues at coordinate 2,636,908 of NZ_CP046600.1, read as the reverse complement.
GGCACCGAGTCGGACGCCGTGAGCGTCATCGGATAGTTCCACGGCGAAATCACCCCGACCACGCCCTTGGGCTGATACACGACGGTGGTCTTGCCGATCCCGGGCAGGAGCGGCTGCACGGTGCGGGGCTTCAACAGGTCCGCGCAGACGCGGGCATAGTAGTTCGCGTTGGCGATCAGATCGACGATCTCTTCCTGCGCCGCCCATCGGGCTTTGCCCGCCTCGGCCTGCAGCAGATCCATCAGGAACTCGCGGTTCTCGATAACCAGGTCGCGGTAGCGCCGGACGACTTCGGCCCGGTCGGCGACCGGACGCCTCGCCCAGTCGACCTGTGCGGCGCGAGCTTCGGCGAATGCCGCATCCACGTCGGCGGCCGTGCCAACGGGGATCGTGGTCAGGGGCTTGCCGGTGAAGACCTCATCGATCGTTCGGGTCTCCCGTCCAGTGGCATCCTTGATCGCTGCCAGATTGCGCAGGCGATCGAAGACCTCGGCTGAGGGTGCAGGCATGGCTTTACCTCTCGACGAGTGCGGGCGTCTAGGGCACCAGACTATCGCCCTGCCGGGGTCTAGAACCCGGCCGAAGCTGGTCGGCTCATCCGCCGGGCGTGAGCTGAGCTGTCGGGCCGGCATCCGTCGCGGTCGCGTCGGCGGGTCGCGGCGTGGCAGCCGGGACATCAGGCGGCAGGACGAATCGCCTCTCCCAGGGCGACTTCCGACACCGGCACAGGCACCCATGACGGAAACAGCAACTCGTGGCGCGCGGTTTGTGGCGTGAAGCCGGCCGCAGCGATCCTCCGTTCGGTGTCGCGGTGGGTGTGGCAGTTGCCAGCGATGCGGGGCCAGACAGTGGCGTCCGCCAACCGCTGCAGCCGTCCGCGCAGGCCGGGGCTGGCCACGTGCTCGAGGTACCTGAGCTGCCCGCCCGGCCGCAGCCTTGCCAGCAACTGCCGAAGCACCGTATCCGGGTCGTCGACCGAGCACAGCACCAATGAGCACACCACCGCGTCGAACTCGTCGTCGGGTGGCAATGCTTCGATGGTGCATTCGGTCACCGTCACTGGTACCGGCGCGCCGGCTGCGGTCTCCCGCGCGACGTCGGCTAGCCGGGATTCCGGCTCGAGGGCTACGACCTCGCCGACCGATTCGGGGTACAGCATGAAGTTGGTGCCGGTGCCCGCGCCCACCTCGAGCACGCGTCCCGTCAGTCCGGCGAGATTCTGTTGCCGCAGCGCTCGCACGGCCGCTGGTTCGTGGCGCGTGAGAAATGTCCACACTCGCGCGAAGACGGGATTGTCAACGCTGGCTTGTTTGCCTGTCATGATTTTCCTGCCTCCACTCACGACGCGATTCGTCGCACCACCAGGTAACACGAGACGCCGGCCGAATTGGTTCCGGTGCGGAGTCGGCTAGGTGACCATTGACCCTGGTGGTCTTCGACGATGTCCGCAACGATTGGGGTACGACCAATAGCGGAGGATGATCGTGCCGGACACCCTGGTGAATACCGAAGTCATCAAGAACGCGGTGCAGTTGGCGTGCCGCGCGCCGTCGCTGCACAACAGCCAACCGTGGCGGTGGATATCCGTGGACAATTCGGTGGAACTGCGACTCGACAAGGATCGGGTGCTGTACTCGACCGACCATTCGGGGCGCGAAGCGCTGCTTGGTTGCGGTGCCGTGCTCGACCACTTCCGCGTGGCGATGGCGGCTGGCGGCTGGACCACGAGAGTCGACCGGTTTCCCAACCCGAACGATCCATTGCATCTGGCGTCGATTGAGTTCAGCCCGTTGGAGTTCGTCACCGAGGGCCACCAGTTGCGCGCGGACGCAATGAGGCGACGCCGTACCGACCGGCTGCCGTTCGCCGAGCCGCCGGATTGGGACTCGATGGAGTCGCAGTTTCGCAGGACCGTAGCCGCCCACCACGTTCGCGTCGACGTCGTCGCCGACGATCTGCGTCCCGAACTGGCCAAGGCATCTCAGCTCACCGAATCGCTACGTCTGTATGATTCTTCCTATCATGACGAACTCTCTTGGTGGACAGGGGATTTCGAAGTTTCCGACGGTATCCCCAATAGTTCGTTGGCCTCGACCGCAGAAAGTGACCGCGTCGATGTGGGACGCCCCTTCCCCGTCGCCTCCGACACCGATCGGCGCCCCCAGTACGGTCGCGACCATTCCAAGATCGTGGTGCTGTCCACAGACGATGCCGAACGCGCCAGCGTGCTGCAGTGTGGCGAGGCGCTTTCCGCGGTATTGCTCGACGCCACCATGGGCGGGCTTGCCACATGCACGCTGACCCACATCACCGAACTGCACGCAAGCCGGGATCTTGTCGCAACGCTCATTGAGCAGACGACCACTCCCCAGGTGTTGGTTCGCGTTGGTCTCGTCCCGGACACCGAAGATCCGCAACCGGCAACGCCACGGCGCCCGATCGATGAGGTATTCCAGGTTCGGGTCCAAGAGCAGTAACCGGCTCCTGGCGCAGACAGACCGCGAAGCTCGCGCCAACACAAGCAACCAAGATCGCCACACGCGTCGCAGACGCCACTACAGTGCTGTTCGTGGGCAGATTTCTGGGCAGAGACGGCTCCGCCAAGAGCTGGGGCCGCCTGTTGGCGTTGGCAGTCTCGCTCGTCGTCTCCGCGGGCATGGTCTACGCGAAAACCCATGAGCCTCCCTGCTGCATGGACATTCCGGCAGCAACCCAGGCTGAACCGGAGTCGGCGCCGGAGGGCGGCGCGCACGTTCCCAGCCCCACCGAGGCGGAATTGCTGGCGGCCAGCGCGCCCGTCGCCGCCCAGGAATACAAGTTCGCGTTACCGGCCGGCGTCGCACCCGAAAACGGGTTGCAGGTCAGGACTATCTGGGTGGCCCGGGCCATCAGCGTGCTGTTCCCCGAGATCACCACTATCGGCGGATTCCGACACGATCCGTTGAAGTGGCATCCCAACGGGTTGGCCATTGACGTGATGATCCCGGACTATGGCAGCGACCAGGGCATCGAGCTCGGCAACCAAATCGCTGGGTTGGCCTTGGCGAACGCGAAACGCTGGGGGGTCATTCATGTGATCTGGCGGCGCGGGTTCTACCCGGGCATTGGCGCACCGAGTTGGACGGCAGACTACGGCTCACCGACGTTGAACCACTACGACCACGTTCACATCGCCACCAATGGCGGCGGATACCCGACCGGAAACGAAAACTACTACATCGGGTCCATGAGCCCGTCGCCGCAGAATTGACTCATCGGATCGTTAGCTGCATCCATCGTTGTAGGGGGCGGGATAGGGTCGCAGCATGCCCTGGCGCGGGCCGAGCACGGGTACCTCGGCCGCGCGGCGGAATGATGCCGGAATGAGGGAGGAATGATGGCCGACTGGATCGACGATGTGGCGCGCGCGCTTGGCGAGGAGCCGCTGACGCCCGCAGAAACCGCGCGACTCCTCGAGGTGGCGCGCGACGTCGCTCATCGAGTCGAGCGCAAGATGACCCCACTCACCACTTTCCTCGCCGGCTGTGTAGTCGGGCGCGAGTTGGCGGCCGGAGCTAGTCGAACCGATACGCTGCCCAGGACCGTAGACCGGCTCCGGGCCGAGCTGCCGGACGAGTCCGCACCCGGCTGACATTGACACCCTGACGCCACTCCCCCGGCAAGCGTCCAGCCAGCGTGCTGGCCTGGGCGTTCGCTGCATACTCCGCTAACCGCAAGGTTGCGCACAGGGAACTCTACGCATTCTCGCCCGAACGACTCTTGGGCATCGGCCGTGTCACTTCACGTATAGCCCAGACGAGCGGAGCGACATCGTGAACGCATACATCACAGCGACGGGCAGCTTCCTTCCCGGCGACCCGGTGCCCAACGACGCGATCGAGGACTACATCGGAAAGGCCGGGCGCTCGACCTCCGACCTGAAGGCCGTGACCCTCGCCAACTGCGGCATCAAGACGCGCCACTACGCCATCGACAAGAACCAGCAAACGGTCATCTCGGGCGCCGCCATGGCCGCCGGCGCTGTCCGCAGCGCCGTGGAACGCACCCGACTCGGACCCAACGACATCCAACTGCTGTCGGCGGCAACCACACTTCCCGACGTGATGGCGCCCGGACACGCCAGCATGGTGCATGGCGAGCTGGGCTACGGACCGCTGGAAATCTCCACCGCTCATGGCGTCTGCAGTTCGGGGATGATGGCGCTGAAGAACGCTTACCTACAGGTGGCGATCGGCGAGAAGCGCAACGCGATCAGCGTGGCCAGCGAGTTCGCCTCCCGGCTATTCAAGAGCTCCCGGTACGACGAGATGGGCGCGGCCGCGGAGGATGGTTCGCTGCCCCTGGAGGCTGCATTCCTGCGCTACATGCTCTCCGACGGGGCCGGCGCAGTGGTGATCGAAGACCAGCCCGCCACCTCCGGCGTCAGCCTGCGCATCGACTGGATTTCGCTCACGTCGTACGCCCATACCGAGCAGGCGTGCATGTACCTCGGCAGCAACGACCGCACGTGTGGCACAACGTGGCTTGACTACCCGGCCGCGGGGGCGGCCTCGGCAGACGGGGCGCTCGTGCTGCGGCAGGACCTGACCCTGTTACCGCACCTGGTGAGCGTCGGAGCCGATGAGTACGAGCGGCTGCGCCGGCTAGGCAAGTTCGATCCGTCGACATTGACCTGGATCCCCGCGCACTACTCCAGCGAGCGGATGAAAGACATTGTGTTCAAAGAGTTCTCTCGGCGCGGCCTGGGTGTGGACCGCCCCGAAATCTGGTACAGCAACTTGACCAGCGTCGGAAACATCGGCTGCGCGTCGATCTACGTGATTCTCGACGAGATGATGCAGCAGGGGCTGATCGCCGAGGGCGACACACTGCTGTGCATGGTTCCCGAGTCGGGCCGGTTCGCGATCTCCTTCATGCACCTGACCGCCGTGTCGGCGGCCTCCGCGTCGGAGGCGCGTGGCTGATGGGAGCGCCGACGCTCAGCCAGAGGCAGCGGCAGCGCCCTCGGGCGGTCGTGTACCTCTACACCCAGACCGGCCAGCTGGGCGAGGTCGCCGAGGCCTTGACCGCACCGCTGCAAGCCCGCGGGTGGGATCTTCGATGGGTCGACGTGGCGCCGCGCGAGAGGTTCCCGTTTCCGTGGCCGATAAGGCAATTCTTCGGGGTGTTCCCGCAGGCCGTGGATCCGGATGCAGTCGTGGAGCTCCTCCCGCCGGCGGAGAGCTTCGAATCCGCCGACAACGAACTGGTCATCCTCGCCTACCAGGTCTGGTACTTGGCACCGTCGCTACCCATCCGGTCGCTGCTGAAAAGGCATCCCGAGGCCGTCCGAGGGCGTCGCGTCATCTCGCTGATCGCCTGCCGCAACATGTGGTACTCGGCCGCCGCCGAGGCTTCGGCACTGTTGCGGGCCGCCGGCGCGAACAGCGTCGAGGTGATCGCAGCCACCGACACTCGACGGTCGTCAACGACCCTGGTGACCACTCTTCGCTGGCTACTGACCGGCAACCGCGAGCGGTTCCTCTGGTTCGGCCGGGCCGGCGTGGGCGACGACGAGCTGGCCAGGGTGGCCGCAGTCGGTCGCGACATCGCCGAGTTCCAACCGTGCCCACCGACCGCGGCGCCGATCGTTCCCGCGTTGGCCGCGGCGGATTTGATCGCCGGAAAGATTTTCCGGGTCTGGGGAGCGACGGTACGGTCCGCGCGCGGGTACGGCACCGTGGCGTACTCCGCGAGCCTGGTCACGTTCGCACTGAGCCTCGGGATCGCGATCGTGCTCGGTCTGCCACTGACCGCAGTGGCCGCACTCGCCGGCGGAGCCCGGTTCTCCGGGCACCTGCGCCGGGTCGTCCAACGACGGATCTCTTTCGGTCGACCAGCGATCGATCAAGCAGCGATATCGGAGGGGGCCACATCATGACCGTCATCGACACCGACAGCAGGAAGCAGGTGCCGGCTACCGCCGACACATCACGTCCGCTCATCGGCTGCCCACCCGGTTACCAAGAACTCACCGACTGGTTCACCGCAAAAGTGGCCCGGCATATCAACATGGCACCGGAAGCCATCGGCCTCGACACGCCGCTGGCCGACTACGGGCTCGACTCCGCAGCGAGCCTGCAACTGTGCGCCGATCTCGAGTACGAGAAGGGCATCGCCGTGGAAACCACCATCATGTACGACTACGCAACCATTGATGCCATCGCTGAGCATCTGGCCGACCCGGACGCGTCCCCGTGATACCCGTCGCAGTGACCGGCATCGACTGCCGCTTCCCGGGCGCGCCCGACCGGGACGCGTTCTGGCGGCTGCTCATGGATGGCGTCGTCACCGACACCGAGGTGCCGAAGCAGCGCTGGGACATCGACGCCTACTACAGCGCCGGCGGCGGCCCCGGCACCACAAACACCCGCCGAGCCCATTTCATCGACAACGCGGACGCCTTCGACAACAGCTTCTTTGGCATTGCGCCGGTCGAGGCCGCCGCGCTCGACCCGCAGCAGCGAATGCTCCTGGAGTCATCATGGCGCGCAATCGAAGACGCCGGAATCGATCCGCGGTCCCTGGCCGGCACGCAGACTGGGGTCTTTGTCGGGATCATGTCCAGCGAGTGGAGCAACCTGCAGATCTTCGACCTGCCCGGGCTTACCTCAGTGCGCGGCACCGGCACCGGCTACTTCATGACTGCCAATCGGATCTCCTACCACCTCGGCCTGCGCGGACCGAGCGTGGCCATCGATTCGGCATGCTCGTCGTCGCTGACCGCCGTACACCAAGCCTGTGCGGCGCTGCGCTCGGGTGAGGCCGACACCGCGATCGCGGCTGGCACCAATCTGATTATGACGCCGGCGCTTTCGATCTTCTACACCCAGGCCGGTCTGTCCGCACCCGACGGCCGGTGTAAACCGTTCGGCCGACGCGCTGACGGCATCGGCCGCGGCGAGGGCGTCGGCACCGTGGTGTTGCGCCGACTCGACGATGCGCTGGCCGCCGGCCAGCCGATCTATGCGGTCGTGAAGAGTTCGGTCGCCAACCACGACGGCCGCAGCAACGGAATCACCGCCCCAAGCCGCCGATCGCAGGTGGACCTCATGCGCCGCGCGCTGAGCCTCGCCGAGATCGCCGCCGAACAGCTCAGTTTTGTCGAAGCCCACGGCACCGGAACGGTGCTCGGCGACCGAATCGAAGCCAACGCGTTGGGCGACGTCCACAAGACCCGAAGCGGCCAACCATGTCTGCTCGGCTCGGTGAAAGGGAACATCGGGCACACCGAAGGCAGTGCGGGCATCGCGGCGTTCATCAAGACGTGCCTAGCGCTGCATCATCGCGTGTTGCCGCCCACGGTGTTCGGCGATGCCGCCGATCCCGGCCTGCGGCTCGAGGAGAACGGACTGCAACTGGCCGATGATCGGCGCGAACTCCGAGCAACCGGGGCACTGGGCGCGGTGAGTTCGTTTGGCTTGGGCGGCAGCAACGCACACGCGATCGTGCAGTCGGCACCCGCCGCGACGCCGTGCAGGCTGGGCCGCAACGGGGTGTTGACGATCTCAGCACCGTCGCCACAGGCCCTGCGGCACAACGCCACATCGATCGCTTCCGCGCTGCGCACCCTCGACCCCGCGCAAGTCAGATCGTGGTGCCGGTCGACCAACGTTGTCAAGCGGTCGCATCCGCATCGCCTTGTTGTGGAAGGCACCCGCGATACCTTGGCCGATGGCCTACGGCAGTTCGCCAGCGGCGCCCGTGGCGATCTGACGTCATCGGTCCCGTCTCACAAGCAACCGGCCGGAGTCGGACTGCTGTTCACGGGACAGGCAAGTCACTACCCGGGCATGACGCGGCGGCTCTATGCCACTCACGCGATCTACCGGAAGAACTTGGACACCGTGGCGGCCACCGTGGAGCAGCACCTGCACTCAGATCCGCGTGCCGCGATCTTCGGCGACGACGGTCGCCTCGAGCACACCAGCGTCGCACAACCGGCACTATTTGCCGTGTCCTACGCGTTGGGAAAGACACTGCAAGAGAGTGGAATCCGCCCGCTATTCGGAATCGGCCACAGTTTGGGTGAGGTGACGGCCGCTTGCCTGGCCGGTGCGCTCACCGTCGACACTGCCGCCAAGGTCGTCGTCGCCAGGGGGCGGCTGATGGGCTCGCTGCCCCGGGATGGGGCCATGATCGCTGTCGATCTCACTGTCGAGGAGGCCGAGGCCTTGGTCGCGGCCGAGCCGCGATGCTCAATCGCGGCCGTCAACGGGCCACGGTCACAAACGATCTCGGGCACCACCGAAGCGGTGGCACGAGCTGAAACCATGATCCGGCGTCGCGGGGGCAAGGTAGTGAACTTGGCGGTGTCCCATGCCTTTCACTCGCCGCTGATGGAGCCGGTAGTGGCAGCGCTGCGGCACGAGCTGGCCGGGCTCACACCGGGACCGGCCGAGTTTCCGCTGTTCTCCACGGTCCTTGGCAGAGAAGTCACCGGCGATGAGTTGACCGCCGATTACTGGGCACACCATGTCGGTGCGCCGGTGCGGTTCGCCGACGCGGTGCAGGCCGCGGTGCGTTCGACGAGTCCGGACTACATCGCCGAAGCTGGCCCGAAAACCGCGCTCCTCACTCTCGCCAGGCAATGCGAAGTACCCGCACGCACCCGCGCGCTGGCCTTGTGCCGCGGCCCGGAGTCCGACGGCACGGAGCTACTGTCCGTGGCCGCGACGCTGATGCGTGACGGGTACTCGCCCGACCTCTCGACGCTTTACGGCGGGGAGGCCGGCCCCCTGCATCGACTTCCGCCCTATGTTTTTGACAGCTCAAACCGGTACTGGTCAGACGGCCAGGTTGCGTCCGATCGCCGGGTGGTGCCGATTGCCCCGGCGCAGTTGAATACCGCGGCGGCACGGCATGAGCCGACCGAGTATGCCCGGCGCGGCATAGCGGACGGGATCATGTCGCTGATCGCCGAGGTAGGTGGCTATCAGCTCGATACGCTCACCCGATCGCAGCGCCTGGCCGACGACTTGGGCTACGACTCGTTGCTGCAGCTTCGCCTGCTGGATCGACTTCGCCAGCAGTATCCACAGTTGCGGCACGTCACCGTCGACGAACTACTGCCCCGGATTCACAACGTCGGCGATCTGGTCGATTTCGCCGTACAGCGGCTCGAACACAATGGGAAACACAATGGGATGAGCGCATGAAGCCAGTCGAATTGGTGTGCCTGCACCACGCCGGTGGCAGTGCGGCGTCGTTCCATCCGCTGCGCCGCGGGCTGCAGGCCATGGGCTCCGAGGTGGCCTTCACGGCGGTGAACCTCCCGGGACGGGAGACGCGCCGCGACGAACCCCGCCATGTCGACGCCTGGACGTGCGTGCGGGCACTGGCCGACGAACTCGACGACCTCCTTGCCCGGCCGCACGTTCTGCTCGGACACAGCATGGGCGCAATGCTGGCGTATCTGCTCACCCAACTGCGGATCTCGCGTGGAATGAGGGCACCGGAGGCCGTCATCGTCGCGGCCTGCCGAGCCCCCAGCATGCCCACGCCCCTGCATGATCTGCCACTGGCCGACGATCACGCGTTGGCCGTGGAGCTCGTCAACTACGGTGGGCTGCCGGCCGAGATTCTCGACCGTCCCGATTGGCTGGCGTTGTTGCTCCCCACCGTTCGTGACGATCTGCGCATCGTCCGGTCGTACCGGCACACCGGCGGGCAGCCCCTGCCATGCCCGCTGCATATCTTCGGCGGTCTGACGGATCCACTGGTGCCACCACCCACGTTGGCCCGCTGGGCCGCTCATTCGCTGCAGCCGCAGCCGGTCCGCCTCTACTACGGCGGTCACTTCCTCTTCCGTTCGCCGGAACCGGAATTGGTGGCAGCGGTTGCGCATGTTGTCGCGGACGCGGCACGGGAGAGGAGCGTCGTCGCATGAGCGAATTAACGCGCGGCATGCTCGCCGCAGCAGCATCCTCGCCCAAGCAATTGACCGCCGGCGCGTTCAGCGACCCGACCCGGTTGAGCTGGCAGGAAGTTCACGAGCGAGCCACGCGGATGGCTACTGGCCTGGCCGCGCAGGGAGTCGGCCACCACGGCTCGGTCGCGGTCTTGGCGTCCGACGCCGCCCATGTCGCGCCGCTCGCACAGGCTCTCTGGCTACGTCGAGCCGCACTGACAATGCTGCAGCAACCGACGCCGCGCACCGACCTTGGCGTCTGGCTGGCCGACACGGTGCGGGCGATCCGGACTATCAAGGCCGATCTGGTTGTCGTGGGCGAGCCGTTCTTGGAGGTCGTGGATCGCCTAGCAGATCACGACCTCGCGGCGTGCACGATCGAGGCGCTCAGCGACAACGCGGCGGCCGCACCCGGCTCCTTCGATGATGCCGATGAGAGCGATATCGCGCTGCGGCAGTTGACATCCGGGTCGACCGGTGCACCGAAAGCCGTCGAGATCAGCCACGGTAACCTCGCCGCGAACGCGGTCGCGGCCCGCGATGGACTAGACCTCAACGCGGACACCGACGTGATGGCAAGTTGGCTGCCGCTCGCCCACGACATGGGGATGATTGGGTTCATTTGCCTTCCGATGCAGGTAGGTATCGAAGCCGTCGTCGTCCCACCGCACGAGTTTCTGACCCGACCGCTCAGCTGGGCGGAGCTGATCAGCCGGCATCGCGCCACTATCACCGCGGGTCCCAATTTCGCCTATTCCGTGCTCGCGCGGGTGTTGCAACGTGCCGAGCCCAACGATATCGACCTGTCATCGCTGCGGGTCGCGGTGAACGGGGCCGAACCCATCGACCATCGCGACGTGGCCGACTTCGCCGCCGTCGGTGCACGTTTCGGTCTGCGGCCGACAGCGATGATGCCCGCATACGGGCTCGCCGAAGCCACCTTGGTGGTGTCGCTGGCGTCGGCGCACGAGGAACCGCTCGTCGACCGGGTTTCCCGGCGGACCATGTCGGAGGCGCGTCGGGCGCAGCCGGTGCACGGTGCCCCCGAGGACCCCGAGGACGTGCGGCACCTCGTGTCGCTGGGCTCACCGGCTATGGGCATGGATGTACGGATCGTCCGAGACGGAATACCTCAAGCGCCCAGGGAGATCGGTGCCATTGAGTTGCGCGGACCGGCGGTCGCCAAGAGCTACATCACGTCCGACGGCGTGATGCCGCTGGCCTCCGCTGATGGCTGGTTCGACAGCGGAGACCTCGGCTACGTCGATGAGCGGGGACGAATCTATGTGTGCGGCCGCACCAAGGATCTGATCGTGCTGGCCGGCAGAAACCTCTACCCGCACGACATCGAGCGTGCGGCCGAGGATGTCGACGGCGTGCGAACCGGCTGTGTGATCGCATTGCGTATCGACGGCGATCGAGAAGGCTTCGCGGTCCTTGCGGAAGTGCGCGACGCCGACGACGACGACCGGGCAGCGCGGATCAGCCGCGACATCACCGCCCGGGTGAGCCGCCGTGTCGGACATCTTCCGAGTGAGGTACGGCTCTTCCCGGCGGGCACCTTGCCGAAGACTTCGTCCGGCAAGCTGCGCCGAAGCTGTGCTCGAAAACTGTTGGAGAAATGAGGGCAATCATGCCAACACGAGTCCCACACCCAAAGATGGCTCACTTCGTCGATCGGACGCGCCATCGGCTCACACAACTGCATCAACGAACAGTCCCGCCCTACGCGGCGATGATGGAGTTCATGGTCAACGCCTGGACCGCGCAGGCGATCAGTACTGCCGTCGAACTCGGGATCCCCGACGCGCTCCGCGACGGGCCGCTGCAACTCGACGAGTTGGCGACTCGGGTCGACGCGAATCCCGACGCCGTGCGCCGACTGCTGCGGGCCTTGATCGGCCGCGGCATATTCCGGCAGCGCGCCGACGGTAGTTACGAGCTGAACTCGCTTGCCGGCCCGCTGCGTTCCGATGCGCCGCTATCGGTTGCGGGTATCGCCCGGTTGTTGGGCTCGCGCCAACACCGCGAGCATTGGAGCCATTTGGCAGATGCGGTCAGAACCGGCCGCGCGGTCGTTCCGGCCCTGCACGGCGTAGAGCGGCCCTTCGACTATCTCGATCAAGAGCCCGAGCTCAGCGAGGTGTTCAACCGCGCCATGGCCGAAACCAGTGAGATGACCGTAGGCCCCCTGTTGGCCGCCTACCGGTTCGACGCCTACCCCACCGTGGTCGACGTCGGCGGCGGAGTCGGCCAACTCCTGGCCGCCATCTTGGCGGCGACACCAACCTCGCGGGGCGTTCTCTATGACCTCCGCCATGCTGTTGCCGAGGCCCCGGAGCTGATGCGTCAGCACCAGGTCGCAGAGCGAGTGCGGGTGACGGAGGGGTCGTTCTTTGACGGGGTCCCTGCTGGGGGAGACATCTACGTGCTCAAGAACGTCATTCACGATTGGCCCGACGACAAGGCCGTTGAGATTCTCCGCAACGTTCGCGCCGCGGCGCAAGTCGGCACAACGATCCTGCTGATCGAATATGTGATACCCGACCATGGTCGCGAATTCTTGGGTCACTGGACCGATCTGGAGATGTTGCTGATGCAGGCGGGCCGCGAGCGCACTATTGCGGAGCATCGCGCGCTGCTCGGCGACGCTGGGTTCGAGATGACGCGCCTGCTCGCTACCGCATCGCCGCTCAGTCTTGTCGAAGCCAGAGCTGTGTAGCGGATCAGTTTCAGATTTCAGATTTCAGATTTCAGATTTCAGCGATGCCAGCCTAGTTGGCACGTTGTCCAACAATCTATTTCGCGTGAGGTGGAGAAAGCGTGAGCGATACCTGTGATGTGATCATCATCGGCGCCGGGCCGGTCGGCGCAACAGCGGCATTGCTTCTTGCCGACTATGGCATCAACTGCATCGTGGTAGAGGCCCGCGACCAGCCACAAACTCACCCGGCCGCGCATGTGCTATCGACGCGGTCGCTGGAGATTTGGCGTGAAATCGGCCTCGACCGCGAGATCCGCCGCTTGAGCGCCCCAATGCACGAGCTGCGGTGCATCACGTACTGCACCACGTTGGCAGGTCCCGAGCTTGGGCGGGTGCCGATCACCGATCTGCCCAGCGCCCGGCTCGCTGCAATCGAAGCGCTAAGCCCCACCCGCAACGCGCACCTCTCCCAGAATGCGCTCGAGCCGCTGCTGTGGAAGCACGTGCGGGACAGTAAGCGTATCGATCTACGCACCGGGTGGCGGTATCGCTCGCACGTCGACCGCACCGACGACGTTGCTGTCAGGATCACCGACGCTGCGGGCGCCAGCCGAACAATCTCGGCGCGCTACCTCATTGCCGCCGACGGCGCGGCCAGCACGGTGCGCCGCGAACTCGGGATCGCCATGGCGGGCTCGGCCCTTCGGCACGTGATCAGCGTGCATTTCTCCGCCGATCTGGAAAAATTCCGCCGCAACCGCCGCGGCCCAGTGATGTGGACGCACGCCCCCAAGGGCCTCGGAGTCTTCATCATGCATCGGCCCCCACAGGACCTGGTTTTCCAAATTCCCTACTTCCCACCGTTTGAGTCCGCCGACGACTTCACCGCCGAGGTATGCCGTTGCTACATTGCCAACGCCATCGGTGACCCCAACGTCCACATCAACATCAAGTCCATCCAGTCGTGGGCGATGCATGCCCAAGTCGCCACCGACTACCAGGTGGGTCGTACGTTCCTGGCCGGAGATGCCGCGCACCGATTCCCGCCGACGGGCGGGCTGGGGCTCAACACCGGCGTGGCCGATGTGCACAACCTGGCGTGGAAGCTGGCGTGGGTCCTCACCGGCCGCGCCCGTGCGGATCTGCTTGACACCTACGCCCCCGAACGCCGCCCGGTCGGCGTGGCCGCCGCGGTCGATTCGGTGGCCAACTTCGAGGGTCTTTTCGAAGTTGTTGCCGCACTTGGATTGCCACGTCGAGCAATAGATCTGTTGCCCCGCATCGTCGCCAGCTTGCCATCGTGGCTTCCGCGGCGCCCAGTGCGCGCCGCTATCCGGACGTTGACCGCGTTGGCATATCAGCGGTTCCGTCTGGCGGCGCTTCCGGGCGCGATCGGTCGGCGGATCCGGCGCCGCGCCGCCGCCGCAGTCGCTGGGCAGGGCCCCCACTACCGCAGTTGGGGACGCGACCTCGGGGTGCGCTACGAGCACGGAGCCATGGTCGGAGATGGTCTGCCCGCGCCGCGGTCCGATCCGGAGTTCTATGACCCATGCGTGCGCGCCGGCGGGCGACTGCCCCACGCTTGGGTGACCGATGGCGGCCGGCGCGTCTCGACCCTCGATCAGGTCAGCCGCGACGAACTGACGCTGCTGGTCCGCGCCGCGGGCCGCACCGCGTGGTCGCTTGCGGCCCAAGACCTACCGCTATCGGTCGTGCCGGTAGCCGCCGACGCGAATCACGTCTTCCATACCGGCGCCGCAGGGGCCGACCCGGACGCTGTCGTGGTTCGCCCGGACGGGCACGTCGCGGCGGTGTTGCGCTCGGGACGAGACGGAACTGACCTGCTGCGGCAGGCAGTACAGGTCATCAGCGCATCGTCGCCGGTCCAGAAAGGCTCAACCGCATGAATAATGGCGCCGCACCGGCAGTTGAGTTGCGACTGCTCACCCACCGCCCCGCCGAAGTGACGAAGTGGTGGGCGGCGCTGCTCGACGCGACGGCCAGGTCACTGAGCGCCACGACGACGACCATCGGCGGAGCCTCCCTGCGGGTCGTGGTCGAGTGTTCCCAGATCGCGCTCGACTACCATCCGGAGGCCAGCGGCGTTACCGCCATCAGTCTGGCCTTGCCCAACCTGCGGGAGGTCCACCGCACGGTTAACCGATTGGCGCGACTGAATTCCTACACGCACCGAGCCACCCGCCAAGGCCGGTGTGCAGCTCTGTGGTTCCACGACCCCAACGGCACCGAGGTGGCCCTGCACCTTCCCGCGTCTGTTGCCGATCACACCGCGACAACCGACGCGCTGTACGAGGAGTTGGACCCCGCGGCGGTGCTTGCCTACATTGGCCGCACGACCAGCGACTCCGCCGTTGGCCAACGCGATCGGCGAAGGATCAACTCTGTACGCGAGCGCCATCGCCTCTGGCTCGTTCGCGGAGAGTGAGTCGGCAGGTGGGGCGGCTGTCGGGGTCAGAAGGCTGACGGCCTGCGCATTGCGAGCCGGGTAGGCCGTGGCTACCCTTGGGTGCCGTCTGCCAGTCGACGTTCTCTGGCATGTCGAGCGAAAGAAGCGACTGTGTTGGCACCGGATGACCGTTTCGGGGGTATCGACGGAATCGTCACTTCGGACGATGAGCTGCGAAGCATCATCGGAACCCCGACGCCGCAGGTGATCGCAAAAGTCACCGACCGGCTCGACAGCATCTGTACCGAATTCATTGCGAAGTCGCCATTCTGCGTTGTCGCTTCGTCGGATCCGTCGGGCACAATTGACCTCTCGCCCAAAGGTGACCCGCCGGGCTTCGTGCGTGTGCTCGATGAGCATCGGCTGGTCATCCCCGATCGTCCGGGCAACAGACGAATCGACACGTTCCGCAACCTGATGCGCGACCCACGTGTCGGGCTTATTTTCATCATCCCCGGCAGGGGCGAGACGCTGCGTATCGCCGGGGAAGCGCGCGTGGTTCGCGATGCCGCGCTGCTGCGATCGCTGCAGGTGAAGGGCAAAGTCCCGGTGCTGGCCTTGGTTGTCTACGTCGTCCACGCGTTCATGCATTGTCCGAAATGCATGGTCCGTAGTGGGATCTGGCAGCCACAGCAGTGGCCGGACAGCGACGACCTGGCGGATATCGGCGCGGCGATGATCGCGCACGGAAAGCTCGACAAAACCCCCGAGCAGATGTATGAGGACGCCCAACGAGCAGGCCTTACTCAGCTGTATTGAGGCGGCACGCTCGCCCCGCGCCGCACCCGCAGCCGCAGCCGCAGCCGCAGGGGCGCACTCAACCCATCACGATGATGAGAAGCTGCTCATCTACCTCTCATCGCTAGTCCATCCGGGCTGCGCACGATCGATTGCTATGGGTAAAACACGAACAACTCGTCGACGCGCTTTGCGCTCCCCACAGTCTGGCAACTTCCGGCTCTTCATGACGAGCCACGTCACATCGCAGTTCGGCCAATGGCTCCAGTTGGTGGCGTTGGCGTGGATGGCCGCCGAAATGACGGGCAGCGGCAGCACCCTGGGCTGGATCGCGGTCGCGGCGTTCGGACCGCTGTTGATACTCGGGCCATGGACCGGCGCGCTAGCCGACCGCATGGACAAGCTTCGCCTGCTACGCACCATGCAGCTGCTGATCGTCGGCCAGGCGGCCGCTCTCGGTGCGGTGGTACTGACCGCAACCACCACGATGACCGTGGTGTTCGGGCTGACGTTGGCCTACGGAATGCTCTATGCGGTCGAAACCCCCACCCGTCGAGCCCTGCTGGCCGAACTCGTCGACCACGACCAACTTCCACGCGCGGTGAGCATCAGCCACGTGGTCAGCGCCGTGGGCCGGATCCTCGGCCCTGTTTCCGCCGGCGCGTTGATCGCGTCGGTGGGTATCGGCTGGTGTTTCATCACTACCGCCGTCAGTTATGTGGTTGCGCTGAGCGCCCTGCATGCGATCCGTCGCGACGCGATGCACGCCGCTGAGCCGGCACAGGAAACCGGAGCCGTGCGCGCAGGCCTTCGCTACGTTTGGCGCATCCCCGAGCTTCGCATCGCGCTGTTGCTGACCGCGATCCTCACCACCTTCGGGTTCAACCAGCAGGTCGTCATCCCGCTACTCGTCGAGCAGGATTTCGGGGGCGACGTCGTGGTCTACACGCTGCTCTATACCGCTCTTAGCGTCGGCTCCGTCTTCGGTGCCGTAGCAGCAGCCCGCCGCCGCGAGATCGACCTGCGCTTGCTCACCGCGGCCATCATCGCCTTCGGGGTGGCGAACGGCCTGATCGCGATCTCGCCCAATCTGATGATGGCTCTGGCCGCCAGCGTCGCTACCGGGACCACCGCCTTCTTGTTCGTCACGTCGGCGACGGTCCTGCTTCAGCAGCGCTGCGCACCGACGATGCGTGGCCGGGTGATGGCGCTGCATGCAATGGTGTTCGCCGGTGGGCTGCCCATTGGGGGACCGATCATGGGTGCGATCGCCGACTACGGCGGGCCTCGCGCCGCGATGGCCGTGGGATCGGTGGCGGCGCTGCTCGGCGGTGCCGCTGTGCTGCGACACATCCTGGCGCACCACACCGTTCCCGACGAGTACCCACAAAATCTCGTGCCGGCCCGCACGTGAGTGGGGTCTCAACCCTGACCCCACAGGTACCTTCGCTCGATTGCCGCGACTAGGGCAGGCCTTCGATCCCGTCTTCGCCTAACAGCAGCCCGCCTTCTCCGCCGGTACCAGGGCTGCCCATGGTTGTGCCATCGCCGCCGTTGCCGCCGTTGCCGCCGGTGCCGATCGTCACGACGTCGCCGCCGTTGCCACCGTCCCCACCGTTGACGCCGCCTTCCCCACCCGCACCGCCGGCGCCGCCGGTGCCCAACAACTGTCCGCCAATACCACCAACTCCGCCGTCACCTCCCCCACCGGTGCCTGCTCCACCAGCGCCACCGGCGCCGCCGACGGTAGCCAGGCCAACGGTGCCGCCGTCCCCGCCGTCCCCGCCGTCAGTCCCGCCGGCCCCGCCGTCACCCCCGGTTCCGGCGCTGGAGAACAGCAGCCCGGCATTACCGCCCGCGCCGCCGTCACCCCCGCCGCCGAAAGCGCCGGCTCCACCAGCGCCGCCGGCGCCGCCGCTGCCGAACAGGAGCCCGGCATTACCGCCGGACCCGCCGGTTCCGCCTGCCAAGCCACTGATGTTGGGCCCGCCGGTTCCGCCGGTGCCCCCGGGCCCGCCGAGCGGGCCGGCGTTGCCACCGGCCCCACCGTCGCCACCGGTACCGCCAGGGCTGTTGTTGTATCCGCCGGCCCCGCCGGCCCCGCCCCCGGCGCCGACGAGCCCGCCGAGCAGCCCACCGGCACCACCAGCACCACCGGCGCCACCACCGGCGGGGCCGGTGCTAACGCCGGCACCCCCGGCTCCGCCCTGACCTCCGCTACTCACCAGCCCGCCGGCCCCGCCGGCGCCGCCTGCCCCGCCTGCGACGCCACCGAACCCGCCAACACCACCGCTACCACCGGCGCCGAACAGCGACCCGCCGGCACCGGCAGCCCCGCCGGCCCCGCCGGTGCCGAAGGGCGAGTCGCCGCCAGTGCCGCCGGTGCCGCCGGTGCCCCACAGACCGGCGGCCCCGCCGCGTCCGCCGGGCAGGCCCAATTCTGCCGCGCCGGATCCACCGGCTCCGCCGTCGCCCAGTAGCCAGCCGCCGGGTGTGCCGTGCCCGCCGGTGCCGGCTTGCCCGGGTGTGCCGTTGCCGATCAGTGGTCGCCCGGTCAGGTCCCCGATGGGTGCGTTGATCGCAGCCAGCGCCTGTTGTTGCAGGGTGTGAAGTGGCGAGGTGCTCGCCGGGGCGTTGAATCCGTCTAGGCCCAACAGCAGCCCGCTGGTGCCTCCGGTGCCGGTGCTGCCGGTGGCTAGGCCGACCCCTCCGATGCCAGCGTTGCCGCCGTTGCCGATCAACACACCGCCGCCGCCGTTGCCGCCGTCCCCACCGACACCACTTGCCGCGGCGGCGGCGCCGCCGGTGCCGCCGGCGCCGCCGTTGCCCACCAGCAGACCGGCCCGGCCGCCCGTCCCGCCGGTGCCGCCGTTGTCGGACCGGCTGAATCCGCCGTCCCCGCCGATTCCGCCATTGCCAACCCAGCCGGCGTCGCCGCCCGCCCCCCCGGCACCCCCTTCGATATTGCTGGTTCCGCCCGCCCCTCCGGAGCCGCCGCTGCCGAACAGGAGCCCGGCATTGCCGCCGGCCCCGCCGGCCCCGCCGCCCCCGCCGTTATCGCTGGCGCCTCCGATGCCGCCGGCGCCGCCGCTACCCACCAGGAGCCCGGCGTTGCCGCCCGCGCCGCCGTCACCCCCGGCGCCGAAAGCGCCGACTCCACCAGCGCCACCGGCGCCGCCGCGGCCAAGCAGGCCAGTATCGCCGCCGGCCCCTCCGGCACCCCCGCCCAAAGCGCCGAGTCCCCCGACCCCTCCGTCACCGCCGCCGCCGCCGACCAGCCCGGCCAGCACCCCGCCACCGCCGCCTACTCCACCGACCCCGCCGACCCCGCCAAAGTTGATTCCGCCGGCCCCGCCGGCCCCGCCGGCACTGAACAGGCCGCCGGCGCCACCGGCACCCCCGACCCCACCTGCAGTGTTGCCGAACCCGCCGGCTCCGCCGGTCCCACCGACGCCCAACAGCCATCCGCCGGACCCACCAGCGCCACCGGCTCCACCGGCACCCGCAGAACTCCCTCCGGTCCCACCCGCCCCACCGGCGCCGATCAGCCCGGCCGCCCCGCCGGACCCGCCGTTTTGGCCCGTCATCGCAGCACCCGACCCGCCGGCTCCGCCATTGCCGATCAACCACCCGCCAGCTGCCCCGTTAGCCCCGGTCCCTGGGGCACCGTTAGCGCCATTGCCGATCAACGGGCGTCCGGTGAGCGCCAGAACGGGCGCGTTGACCGCGTCGAGTAGCGGTCCAGCGACCGACGCCGCGCTGGCGGCCTCAGCATGGGCGTAGGCCCCCGCACTCGCCGATAGGGCCTGAACGAACTGGGCTTCAAACGCCGTCACCTGCGTGCTGGCAGCCTGATAGGCCTGGCCGTGGGCGGAGAACAACGCCGCAATCGCCGCCGACACCTCGTCTTCGGCGGCGGCCAGCACCGCCGTCGTCTGGCCCGCCGCGGCCGCATTGGCTGCGCTCAGCGTCGAGCCGATCCTGGCCACATCCGTTGCCGCTGCCCCAACCACCTCAGGCACCGCAATCACAAACGACATCTGGAACCTCCCGAACAGGGCACGAACACAGCTAGCGTCCAATTCCCAAGAACCCATTCTGCACATAATTAACGTCGACGCAGAAAAATCGGGAGATTGGGTCTCTGTTGACGCTCGCGGTCACCGCTCGCCCGCCGGCATCGACCTGGCGCACCCACCTGCGCACCGTCTCCGAGGCGTTCGCCATGAGCTACGCGGTGATGCCTCGCATGCTTTGCTGAACTCGTGACGGAGCTGCCGCTTGAGTACCTTCAGCCGACGGTCAAACATTCCACGTTCAAGTACGCCGACGGCGAGATCCGCACCGTCAGCCCGTCGCGGCTCTGCAAGTATTGGGGTGCCCTGCGTACGCGCGACTGGTCGCATTCCATCCTGCGACCACAGTGAGCACTCCACCGAACTGCATCTGCCCGGAGCGGCGCCCCGTCTTCTGGGCGCTATCGACTACGTGGGCAATACGATCGCGGCCGCCGGGCCCAGGATGATCGCCTGGCCGCCGGGCGGCACGTAACCGCCGTTAGGCCCGTAGATGCCGAACATCGGGTTGGTCGGACTCCCACCGGCGTACATGTCGTTGATCCAGCCCGAGGACAGGGTGTACACCGCCGCAGTGGCCCCGGGCGGAGAGAATCCTGTCAGCAGCTGGGCAGCGAAGTCGACAAGAGGATTGCCACCGAGCATCGAATCCACATGCGAGCCGTTGACAATCTCGGCCCCAACGAACTGTCCGGGGTACAGGCTGACCAACTGATTCGTGGTGACACCGAAGGCGTTGAACGGCTGCGGCGGCGCGGCCACTGTGTAAACGGGGATATCCAAGGTTTGCAGGTTGGCTATCGAGGCCGCGAAGACGGAGGCGTTGGAGGAGACCCCGTCGAACATCAGCACACCGAGAAGGTTGTTGGCAGCTGCGTTCCCGCCAAGGCCCGCGACGTAATAGCCGCCGGCGGCCGTGGCGAGGCCACCACCAGCGGAGTGTCCACTCAAGACGAAGTGTTCCGGCAGCGGGCCGAGATAGCCGGCCTGGTTCGCGCTGATGTTCAGCGCCGTCTGGCTGCCGAGGAACAGCGAGCCCACGCCCTGCTGCAACTCCGCACCGCCGATCCACATGCCGAACGGCAACGGAAGTGACGGCACGGTGGGGGTGACGACAATGCTGTTGGTCTGCTGCGCCAGCTCCATGGCCAGCGGCTGATAGAACCAACCAATGGCCCCGAAGCCGTGCTGCAGATAGATGACGCCGTTGGCGTTCACCGAACCATCTGCCTGCGTCGGGAAGTACCAGTGTGCGGGGGCGGGATAGTTGAACTGCTCGATCGGTATTCCGAAGAAAGAGGACGGGCCAATCGGAATCTTCAGGAAAGAGAACCCGGTCTTGACCCCAGTCACTTCACCGGTGGCCGGCGCGCTCAGAGCTTCGGTGGCGGCATAGTTCATCGAGCCGCCGAGGCCCGCCTCATTGGTCGCCGCCGCGCCAAGCAGCGCGCCGGACCCATCAAGGCCAACCGGTTCGGATGCCGCAACCCCGCCGGCGCCGCTACCGAACAGCGGCCCCACCAGCCGTTCCAGAGGGGACACCAGCCCCAGTCCTTCGGCCTGCCGCAGCAGCGCTTGCAGCGGCGACACATTCGCGGCCTCGGCAGCCGCGTACGCGGCTCCAGCCTCGCTCAGCGCACGCACGAACTGGGTGTGAAGCAACGTCATCCGTGCGCTCAGCGTCTGAAACTCTTGGGCGTGGCTGCCCAAGAAACCCGCGATAGCCGCCGATACCTCATCACCTGCCGCCGCGACAATCGCCGTGGTCGAGGGCGCCGCGGATGCGGCCGCCCTGTTGATCGCCTCTCCGATCCCGATCAAGTCTCCCGTCGCGGCGGCAAACGCCTCGGGTGCCACGCTCACGAACGACGACATCGGCGGCTCCCATCCCCCGTAGCCTGACAATCAGATTAGGTCAGCTACACGATGGTACCTAGGTTGGAGACCAAGGGGCTGTTTTCGGGACCTTCGCTAGCCAACGCGGCAAAGTCCGGCCGCGCGGCAGGCCCACCCGGTCGCCGGCCCCCCGCACCGGCCGCATGTGTCGATCGGCTGACCACCGAGCCGCTCTCTTTCGCCGAGGGCGCCAACCACGCGCTGGGCCACATGGACCACGGGCAGGCGTCGCCCCGCAATCTGTCGACCGCGGTGGGGATGTGCGGTGGTGGTCAGTCCTTTGCGAAGGCGGCCGCGACCTGTCTTTCCGGGTCGGGGTTGGCGGCGCCGGACACGTTGACGGTCACCTTCGCGATGGCGCCCCCGGAGAAGGCAAACGGTGCGGTGTAGGCGCGCGACACGCCTTGCCCGGTGTTCCGCCCAACGGTGATGCCACCGCCGGATAGCCCGAACGTGCCCGGCTGAATCTTCATGCCCTTCAGTGTCGCGACTGGCGTGTGGTCAACCCAGAGCGTGGCGTTGCCCAGGGGGGTGTGGCTCCCTTCCACGGTGCCGGTCCGCTCGTAGGCCAGGCCGAAGATGTGTTCACCCGTCGGCACGGCAGCAGGCGAGGACAGCTGCTGCTCCTCTTCGCCGAGGAAGTTGTACACGTAATGCAGGCGGCCATCCTGGATGAACAGCACGTGCCCGCCGTGTGCCGAGCCGTGCTTGAATAGCACGCCCTGTGCCTCGGTGGTGGTGATGTCGACCTCGGCAGCCACCGAGAAGGATTGGCCGAGCAGCTCGGCGGCCGCACCGAGGCCGACGCCGGCGATCCCTGGGTAATACGTGAACGATGTTCGATTGACGACCAGGAAGGGTCTGGCCCGGCCCATGTTCTCCAGGATGCTCAGATCGCCCAGCGGTAACCCGTTGTACTTGGCGGCCTCGCTGAACCATAGGGTCTTCAGTTCGTCGAGCTTGTCGGGCTGCTCGGCGGCGAGGTCGTGTACTTGGCTGCGATCCGACTCGATGTGGAACAGCTCCCAGCGGTCCTGGTCGAAATGGCCCCAGCCCGAAGGCATTGCGGCGTGGATGGTGTTGGCGAACCAGCCGTTGTGCCAGATGCCGCGGGTGCCCAGCATGGTGTAGAACTGTGTCGTCTTTCCGGTGTCAGCATTCGGATCGTTCAAGGCGGCTTTGAAGCTCACCCCGTCAAGCGGCTTCTGGGATACTCCCTTGACCGTCGCCGCCGCCTCGATGTTCAGCAGGTCATAGATCGTTGGGGTGACGTCGCAGACATTGATGTAGTTGTCCCGCAGTTCGCCTTGGGCCGCAATGCCTTTGGGCCAGGAAATGATCGCGGGGTCGGCGATGCCGCCCTCATGGGATGCGTAGCGCTTGCAGAGTTTGTACGGCGTGTTGAACGCCATCGCCCACCCGATTGGATAGTGGTTGTAGGTCTGCGGGCCGCCCAGGTCGTCGTAGTAGCGCATGCTCTCTTCAACGGTGTCGATGTAGCCGTTGAAGAACTTGGCCTCGTTGACCGAGCCGTTCGGCCCACCTTCACCGCTGGCCCCGTTGTCCGACACGACAACGATGATGGTGTTGTCAAGCTGGCCGGACTCCTCCAGGTAGTCCAGGATCCGCCCGATCTGGGCGTCGGTGTAGCTCAGGAACCCGGCGAACACCTCGGCCATCCGGCAGAACAGCTTTTTCTCCTCGTCGCTGAGCTCATCCCACGGTCGCACGGTGTCTTGCCACGGCCATGGCTCGCCGTTGGGACCCTTGACGTCCAGATAGGGATTCAGTGGCGACAATTCGGTGCCCTCCGGAACAACGCCCATCCGCTTTTGGTTCTCGAACACGATCTCGCGGTAGCGCTCGTACCCCATGTCAAAGCGGCCGCGGTACTTCTCCGCCCACTGCTTCGACACGTGGTGGGGCGCGTGGCCCGCGCCGGGCGCGACGTAGGAAAACCAGGGTTTGTCGGGCGCAATCACCTTGGCATCCCTGATGAATTCGATGATCTTGTCGGCGATGTCCTTGGACAGGTGGTAGCCGTCCTCCGGGGTGGCCGGTGGGTCGACCGGATGGTTGTCGTAGACGAGGTCGGGATACCACTGGTCGATCTCGGCGCCCAGGAAACCGTAGAACCGTTCGAACCCGCGTGCCAGCGGCCAATGCCGTTTGGTCGCGGCCATATTGGATTCCTCCAACGGAGTCAGATGCCACTTGCCGACGCAGTAGGTGTTCCACCCGCGCTCGGCGAGCACCTCGGAGAGCAGCGCGCTGTCCGCCGGAATCCGGCCGCTACAGTTCGGGAAACCATCGGTGAACTCCTCGATGGTCGCCATGCCGACGGTGGTGGCGTTGCGCCCGGTCAGCAGCGAAGCCCGCGTCGGTGAGCACATCGCCGTGGTGTGGAACTGGGTGAGCCGCACACCGCGCTCGACGATGCGGCGCATGGCCGGCATCTCCACGAGTCCGCCGAAGCAGTCCCAAGTTGCGATGCCAACGTCATCCCACACGAGATAGAGCACATTGGGCGAGCCATCGGGCGCGCTCGGGGCAGCGAAAGGTCCCCAATCCGGTTCAGAATCACGGATATCCAGCTCAATCTTGCCCCGGAACTCGTTAGCCATCGTGTTTCGCTCCGCTCGCCGACCGTGCCTTGGTGTGTTGTGCCCAACCCTACGGACCCGATCTGAGTCGCGCGATACCTCGAACACTGGCGAATCGCGATCGGCCGGAATCGCGCTCGCTAGCAGGGAGGCGTAGGCCGATAGCTGCTCGGCGCCACACCGTGCCATCGCTTGAATGCGTGCGAGAACGCCGACACCTCGGTGTAGTCCAACCGCTTCGCCACTTCCTCCACCGTCAGACCCACGTTGTGCAAGAGGTCGATCGCCAGGGCGGCACGCGCTTCGTTGAGCAGCTGGCGAAAGCTGGTGTTGTCCTCGGCCAGGCGGCGCCGCAGCGTGCGCGGATGCAGACCGAGTTCCGCAGCGACTTGGGGCAGACTCGGGAAGCCACCCGAATCGCGGAACAGCATCGTGCGCACCACCGCGGTCGTCCCCTGCCGTTGCCCGGTGCGTTGCATCAGGACGTCACATTGGGCGAGACATAACTCCAGTGTGTGCCGATCCGCTTGCGGCAGTGGCTCATCGAGCATGGCGCGGGGAAAATGCACTCGGGTGTGCGCGCGCCCGAATGCGATTGTGGGGATCGGTAGCAAATCGAGCAAGGGACGCACAGCCTCCTCGTCGGCGGCCACCTCGATAGCCATGTTCTCGGCGTATCGCTGCACCACTGGGTAGACGAAGCCGCTTACCGTGGCGGTGATGATGGCCACGTCGCGTTCGAGGAAGAATCCCCGCACGTCGTCCGGAAGATGGTCGACATCGAACTGCAGCAAGCAATCCTCGGTGCCTTCAAACACCTTGATGTCGATGTGGAGCATGGTGAGCGAGAAGTACCGGACCGCGATGCGCAGCAGCTCGCGCAACGTCGCACACGACATCGCGGCGAAACCCAGCAGACCCACGTGCGTCAGAGTGAACCGACCACCCACCTCCACGCCGACCCCGGCGGTTTCGGGCAGCCGATCCAGCAGCGTTCGCGCGACCACGATCTCGTCGGCCGCACCGATCGTGGCCGTTGGATCGTCCAGGTCAACAGGACGAATAGTCGTACCGGCCAACAGATCCTGCGTAGCGATACCGCGTTCGTTGGCCACGTCGCACAGCATTCGCGTTGCGAACACCGAGTGCCGCATCGTGGTTGACCACGCTGTCACGGGCTGTCCTAAAATCGCAAATGAAAGTCCTCCTTGGACATTACCGGTGATACCGCCGTCTCATAGGCTCGTTTTATGACAGAGGCACCTGCGCTGCAGGAAACCAAGCCCATCAGGCGGCTGAGCACCTGGACCATGACCACCGAGGCACTGCGGGTCGGTTTCGACGTCGGCGATCGGTTTCTTGGCCGGGTGCGGGGCGCCGACATTGCCGAGTTCCGCTCCGGCGGTCGCAGGTTCGTGTCATTGAGTCACCCGGACTACGTCGATCACGTGTTGCACCGGGCCCGGCTGAACTACATCAAATCCAACGAGTACGAACCCATCCGCATCGCCGCCGGTACCAACTTGCTCACCGACGATGGCGACTCATGGGCCAGACACCGGGCCGCACTCAACCCCAGCTTTGCCAGACGCCATCTGAACAACATTGTCGACCTGATGATCGACCCGATCGTCGATGTCTGCGACGAGCTGGCGGCGCGGGGCGATCGAGTCGAATTCGACATGCACGCGACGATGGTCGAGGCGACGCTACGGGTCGTGGCGAATGCGCTATTCTCCCAAGACTTCGGCCCGCTAGTTGGAAGCATGCACGATCTCGCCACCCGTGCTCTGCGCCGCTCGGCCAAGCTCGAACGAGTGGCCTTGCTGGGGCTCATGCCGCGACGGGTCTACGACGCCATCGAGTGGTGCACGCTTTCTGGCGTGCCGTTGCCGCCGCCGCTGCGGGAGAGCCAGAAGATCGCGCTGGCCCTCGACAAGGCTGTCAATGCCGTGATCGAGGAGCGCCTGGCACATCCCACGACCGGCGATGATCTCCTCAACGTGTTGATACGCGCCGACGGTGGCTCGTGGACGCGAAAGCGGCTGCGTGACGAGGCACTCACCTTTATGCTCGCCGGTCACGAAACCACGGCCAATGCGATGTCATGGTTTTGGTATCTCATGGCACGACACGGCGAGGCCCGCGCGGCGATGTTCGACGAGATCGACACTACGCTCGGCAGCCGCCGCCCCACGGTGGACGATCTGGCGCGGCTGTCGTGGACAACGGCGTGCGTGCAGGAAGCACAACGCTATTACTCGGCGGCGTGGATACTCGGGCGCGAAGCACTTGCCGACGACGTGATCGACGGACACCTGATCCGGGCGGGCACTACGGTGATCATCCCTATTCACCACATCCACCACGACTCACGCTGGTGGGACAAACCGGAGGAATTCGACCCGAGACGCTTCCTGCCCGGTGCCGGCAAGGGGCGACCCCGCTCAGCGTATTTGCCGTTCGGTGGCGGACGCAGGATCTGCATCGGACAAAGCTTCGCCCTGATGGAAATGGTGTTGATGGCCGCGATCATGAGCCAACGCTTCGCCTTCGACCTCACGCCCGGACATCCGGTGGAATTGGAAGCGACGCTGACGCTGCGGCCCAAACACGGCATCGCCGTCATCGCGAACGCCCGCGTCGCATGAACGTAACAATCACCTACGCCTACCGACCCATTGGTCGTTGGTATAGGCATTGCTTGCACTGTGGGGCGCACCGGAGACAGCCCGACCAGAATCAGATTCCGTCTAGGCGTCGCGCTCGGCAGCGATGCGGATCGGCAAGTGAGCCGGACACCGCATGTTGAAGTTGTCCTTGTGCACGACTGCAGCGGAGTCCAACTCGATGAGCTCAAGCCGCTCCAGCAGTTGGGTAAAGGCCGAAGGCCAAGTGAGGATTGTCCGAGCGTGAGATGTCCAGCCGGTCCGGCTCCTGAAAGCGCTCGGGGTCGCGGTCGGCGGCGGCGATGACGGCAATCACGAGATCGCCCTTGGCGATTTTCTTCCCTTGTAGCTCCAGGTCTTCCGTGGCGATCCTGCCGAGGAACTGGACCGGAGGGTCGTAGCGGAGAAATTCCTCGACAGCGCTCGCGACCAAGGATGGATCGTCACGTAATCTCGCCATCTCGTCGCGATGGTGCAGCAGCGCGAGAAGACCGTTGGACAGGAGCGAAGTGGTGGTCTCGTTGCCGGCGTTGAGTAGGAGCAAGCTATTCATGAGGAGCTCGTCGAGGCTCAACCGATCGCCCGCGTCCTCCGTGGTGACCAGATGAGATAACAAGCTCTCTTCCGGCGCTCTCCTCAGCCGCTCGACTTGCGTGCGCAGATACTCGCGGAAAGTCAGGGTGCTGTCCAAGCCTTGCAGCAGGCGCTCCTTGGTGATGCTGGCAAAGAGATTGTTCACCACGAAGCTGTAGTCGTCGCACCAGCTCTTGAGTTTCGCCCGATCGGCTTCCGGAATGCCGACGATGTCGCCAATCACCATCACCGGCAGGGGAACGGCGAAGTCGGTGACAAAGTCCATCCGGCCGCGCGCCAAGCCGGCGTCGATCAGGCTATCGACTCGTCTCCTAATGTCGACCTCATAGCGCTCGACGGCGGTGCGTTGAAAGGCGTGCGAGACCAGCTTGCGGATGCGGCGGTGGCCAGGTTCGTCGCGGTTGGCCATGTTCAGCGAGATGAGGTCGAAGAGCGGCTGCAGCTCGGGCTCTGGGAAGTTCGCCCTGGCGATGCTGGGCTTGTCTGCGGAAAACCGCGGATCCTTGAGCACCGCGGTGACCCGCTCATGACCCAACACGATCCAGGCCTGCAGGTCGTGGTCCCAGTCAATGGGTCCCTCGGCACGCAGCGCGCGATAGCGGGGGTAGGGATCCTCCAACATGTCCGTACCGAAGAGCTGGGGTTGGCGCATCTACTGTCCCAGAAAGGATTTCATGACCTCGGCCCCATCAAGATTGGTTCGATTGAGGGCAATTCTATCCCCGTGTCGGCCCAGCAGCGAGCGGGTTGGTGGGTCCGGGTGGCGACGGGGCTCGCGAACTATGCGCCGACGGCCTGCCCTTGACGGAAACGGTGGTTGTAGCGGAGAGTTCGTCCTTCGGGATGCAACAATCCCATTGGCTGCACGGCTGACCCCGATCGACCAAGGAGTTCCCGATGGCTGTCACCGGCCGTCCGGTCACGCTCCCCGGAGCTTTTCAGCGCACCGCACAGGTCGCGCCCGATGCGGTAGCCCTGCGAACTGTCGGCGGCACACAGACGCTGACGTGGCGCCAATACGCGGCCCGGGTTCGGCACGTGGCCGCCGGGCTGGCCGCGCTCGGTGTCGGTCGCGGCGACACGGTGGCCCTGATGATGGCGAACCGGATCGAGTTCTATCCCTTGGAGGTCGGCGCGCAGCACGTCGGCGCAACCGCGTTCTCCGTGTACAACACGTTGACGCCCGAACAACTGCGCGGCGTGTTCGCCAATGCCGGCCCCAAGCTGGTGTTCTGCGAGGAGCAATACGTGGGCCGGATCAAGGCGAGCGGAGCAGCGATCGACACCATCGTGTGCATCGACGGTTCCCACGACGGCACGATCTCGGTCCAGGACCTGCTCGCCCATGGCTCCCCGGATTTCGAATTCGAGCCGACGTGGCAGGCCGTGCGGCCCGAGGATGTCGCGACGTTGATGTACACCTCCGGGACGACCGGCACCCCCAAAGGCGTTGAGACCACGCACGCCAGCTTGTTGTGGGAGGTGTTCGGCCTCGATCAGGTGCTCGGCTTGCACTACGGGGATCGGGTCACCTCGTTTCTGCCGACCGCGCACACCGCCGACCGGCTGACTGGGCTGTATCTCCAGGAGATAATCGGCACCCAGGTGACCGTCGTCGCGGATATCGGGGCCATCGTAGGCGCGTTGCCGGATGTGAGGCCGGCGATCTGGGGCGGGATGCCTCGAATATGGGAAAACCTCAAGGCAGGAATCGAAGCCGACGCCGCCGCCCACGGGTTCGTCATGAAAACCCTGTGTGAGTGGGCGCTCGACACCGTGCGGACGCGCGCGCGTGCGATGCTCGACGGTACCGAGCCGGGTCGAGGCGAGCGCCTGCGGTACGCGGTCGCAGATCGGTTGGTGCTCGCAAAGATCAGAGCCGCGATCGGCCTGGACCAGGCCCGGTGGTTGATCTGCGGGGACGCGCCTATCGCCCAGGAGACGCTGGCGTTCTTCGCCGCCTTGGGCCTTCCGATGACTGAGGTTTGGGGTATGTCTGAACTGTCGGGTATCGCGACCGTGTGCCATCCTCGCGACGCCGTGCTGGGTTCGGTCGGAAAACCGCTGCCCGGATTGGAAACCAAGGTGGCTGCCGACGGTGAGCTTCTCGTCCGTGGGCCGCTGCTGATGAAGGGTTACCGCCGGCAGCCGGAGAAGACGGCCGCAACCATCGACGCCTCCGGCTGGCTGCACACCGGCGATATCGTGAAAGTTGACGACGACGGCAATGTCTGGATTGTCGACCGCAAGGAAGAACTGATCGTCAATGCGGCCGGCGAGACAATATCGCCCTGCACCATCGAGAAGGCCATGAAGGCTGCGTGCCCGTTGATCGGGGTGATCATGGCCGTCGGTGATGCTCGCCCGTATAACACCGCTCTTGTCGTGCTCGACCCACAAAGCGCCACTGCCTACGCGACCCGTAGAAGCCTCCCCGACGCATCCCCGAGGGCGCTCGCCGCCGACCCGGATATCGTTGCGCACGTCGCGGCTGGCCTCGGGCGGGGCAACACCAAGCTTTCCAGCGCCGAGCAGGTCCGGCGGTTCAAGCTACTACCAGTCTTCTGGGAAGCCGGCGGCGACGAAATCACGCTCACCATGAAGCTCAGACGCAAACCCGTAGCGCACAAATACGCTGCCGACATCGCCGAGCTGTACTCAGCCGAGCCCGGCCCAACCGTCCACCAGCCGAGCCGCGACGTCCGTGAACTGTGGGATGGTTCTGATCGACGTACACGTGTGGGCTCCCGCACCGTGAGCGGCCCAAGAACGCAGAATCAGCATCCTTGACGCACCGAACGCAGAGCTATTCTCCGGGCAAGAACCGCTGCGCCAAGTGCCATCTAGATTCGGGCAGGGCTCCGCAGAATCGCTTCGCCGGTGCGGCGTCCGCTGACCAGTGCACCCTGGATCGAGGCCGTATCGCGGTGATCCCCACAGCACCACAGTCCCGCCGCCAGGCGTACCGATTGGCGCACACGGAGCGGCGGCAGTTGCGCCGGCAAGGCCTCCGGGATGACGTCGCGTGTCAGCAAGGTCCAGCTGCGGCCGTCCGCGCCCAAGATGTCTGCGGCGTGTTGTCGCGTCGCGTCTTCCGGCGGTGGCGTCGCGGTCGGCGCCAGCAGCGCTGTGGCCGCGATCAAATGGTGCCCTCGGGGTGCATAGGTGGGCGCGGCCGCGCTGATGACAGCGGTATTGATCACTGGCCCAGGTTTATCGGTGCGGCTGTCGATCCATAGCATGGCGGGCCCCGGCGGCATCTGATCGGTGGCCCACCAATCAGTCACGACTCCATGCGCAGGCGGCGTCGCCACATCCGTTAACGCCGCAGCAGCAGCCGGGTCGGTCGCAACGACGACGTGGGTCGCGTGGACCACGCCGTCAGGACTGTGCACCTGCCAACCGTCCGCGTCAGACTCGACGTGAAGTGCGCTGCGTTGCAATACGATTCGGTCGCCGAGTGGTGCGGCTAGTTGGCGGGGCAGGCTGCGCATGCCATCCGAAGGCAGCGCTGGGACACCGAGCAGGAACACGCGGGCCAGCAATAGCGCGAATGCGTTGGAGGTAGCGCCGGTGTCGTCGAGGACGACACCGGCCAGGAATTGGTCGATCACGCGGCGCAGTTCACCGCGCACGCCCTGCCGGTCCAGGCCTTCTCGCAAACTGCGGTCTTGACGCTGTGAGGATTTGAGAGCTCTGGGTCGCAGCGCCGGCAGGGACCACCGCAGCAACGCAAGCACTCCCGCTGGCCGCACTCCCCCGTGCGCCAGCATGCTGGGCACGCGCGCCGGTTCCCGCAGCGGATGAACCCACACCGCCGAACCGGACTGGCGCCGCACAGCGACGCCTGCACCAAATGGCTGCAAACGCAGATCGGATATATCGATGGCGCGCTTGAGTTCGGGATAGGCCGGATTCAACACTTGAAAACCGCGGTCGCAGAGGAATCCATCGATGGCGCGGGTGCGAATGCGGCCGCCAACCTCATCAGCGGCTTCCCACACTTGCACGTCGCGTCCAGCCGCGGCTAGCACACGGGCACAACGCAAACCGGCAAGTCCGGCACCAATCACCAGCACGTCAAACTTGTCACTTGGCATAGACTTTGAGCCTCCCGTCACGCGATCGTGCCTACTAGAGGTTCGGGGAACCCGACTGTCGATCCGCAGGAAATTCTAGTTTGGGGCAGGGACAGATTGTCGGCGTTCGCAGCTGCCGCAGGTTCCGGGGCCATCGGCAGGCCAGACACAGAATGCACCCCTCGCAACAAGTCCCGGGAAGGTGCGTAGGGCCTCCCGCTGTGTTGCCGGTGACCGTGCACGTGGCGCATCGCAAATTTCGAATGGAAGGTTAAGAGCACGTAAACACTCGAACATCGAAAGCTCGGCGCCCATGCCCGCGGCGATACTACGGCTGCGCACGGTCGCATTCCGCTAAGCCAAAACGGAGGTGCCATGACCGAGGAGAACCCGACAACCACCACCACCACCCCGAGGACCGTCCAGGAATACATCGACGAGCGACCGATTTGGGCAGACGGCACCAACACGGCCTCCACGCCAATGACGTCCATGCAGTGGCGCATCTGGTCGCTGGCCTGTGCGGGCAAGTTCTTCGAGGGCATGGTCGTCTTCATGACCGGCGTGGCACTACCACTGCTCGCCATCGAGTTCGACCTCAAGGCTTCCGCCCAGGGTCTTGTCACAGCGGCATCCCTGGCCGGCATCCTCGTGGGGGCAACCGCCCTCGGTGGGTTGGCGGACGCCTACGGGCGCAAGCGGATGTTCATCGTGGAAATGATTATCTTCACCGTTTTCCTGGTAGCGCTGACGCTGACACCGAGCTTCACCTTGCTGGTCATCTTCCTGTTCGGGGCCGGTTTGGCGTTGGGATGCGACTATCCAACGGCGCACATGGTGATCTCGGAGAGCATCCCGACGCGGAAGCGCGGTCGCTTGGTGCTGAGCGCCTTCGCGTTTCAGGCAGTGGGGGCGCTCTTCGGCACGCTGGTGGGGTTCGTCGTCCTCCACGAGGAACCCGACGTGGGTGCCTGGAGGTGGATGTATGCCACCGCGATCGTCCCGGCAATCCTGGTCATCATCGGGCGGTTCTTCGTCACCGACAGCCCGCACTGGCTCGCCTCTCAGGGGCGAACCGCGGAGGCCGAGCGTGCGACCGGCCGACTCCTGCGACGCCACCCTCCGTACCCCAAGAGGGTGTCCCTCAAGCGCTCGGCGGAGAGCGGACCGGCTGCTCCCGACGACAGCGGCTACGCAGCGTTATTCGGGCGAAGACACCGACGGGCCACGATCTTCGCCTCCGTTCCGTGGTTCCTTCAGGACCTGGGGACCTACGGGATCGGCATCTTCACTCCGACGATTCTGGTGGCTGTGATCGGGGCCAAATCCGCGTCACACACGTTGGCCGACACGGTCCATAACGACCTGCTTGCGGCTGAAGGATCGGCGATCATGAACGTCTTGTTCGTCATCGGCATCCTTGTCGCCATTTTCCTCGTGGACAAGATTGGCCGCATCAAGCTCCAGGCCCTCGGCTTCATCAGCTGTGCGGCTGGCCTCGGATTGGCTGCGCTGTCCATCAGACCGGATGGCGGGCACAACATGGTGCTGCTCTTCGCCGGTTTCATGCTGTTCTACTTCATGACGAACCTGGGGCCCAACTCGATGACCTACCTGCTGGCGGGCGAGGTCTTCCCCACCCATCTGCGCGGCAAGGGCGCCGGGTTTGCCGCATCCTTCGCCAAAGTCGGCGCGGTGCTGACCGCGTTCTTGTTTCCTGTTCTGCTCGACGAGATCGGCACGGCTACTCTGCTCGCCATCCTGGTCGCCGGCTTTCTGCTCGGCGCGGTTGTCACCATCGTCTACCGGATCGAGACCACTGGGGTGAACCTGGAGCAGATCGGCGACGCCGAACCACCCATGCCTACCGCGCGGCAGCGTGATGGCGGCACAAGTATTCCCACTATCGGGCCGGCTTCGCGGCCCTGATCCTCCCCGACCCAACCGAGCGGGCTCAAGGACAGCTTGGGTGGGGGCAATAGAAATCCGGCGATCCGCGTGCCAACACCTGTGGAAGTTAGGACAAAGCCGCGCTGGGTATGGCTTGGTCTTGGTTGTTGAGCATCGCGGACGGGTCTTTCTCACATCACGGTTGTGCCGAGGCGGAACCGATCGGGGTCCGCATCGTTGGCGCCCGCCAGAACATCGCCATTATCAAGAGCGCGATGACGCCGCCAAGGATCGCGACGTAGAAGGGCGCGCGCGGACCGAGCCCGAGTAGCTCACCGCTGAGGAGCGAGACAGACCCGGCAGAGAGCGTGGCCAGCGCCGTCTGCACGCCCATCACCCAGCCCTGCCGGTCCTCGCCGGCGGTTGCCGAAAAGACCGTGAGGATCGCTGGGTACGCCAGCCCGAAGCAGACCGCCATCGGCACGAGGGCAACGTAGGCGATGAGCGGCGTTTGCGCACCGATGAACAACGCGATCGAGGCGATGATGCCAACCTGCGCCGCGGCGACGATCGCCCAACGCGGGAACCGGGCAGTCACCGGCCCGACGAGCACGACGCTCGCGAAGCCCAGCCCTACGCCGAAAACCAGCATTCCGAGACTGGTTCCGCCGGTCTTGAGGCCGAAGGTGTCGGTGAGATAGGTCGCGATGAAGATCCACGCGCCCAGCAGCGACAGCTGGAAGAAGAAGAACGCACCGGAGACGCGCATCACCGCCGGGTGGTCTTTGACCTCCCACAGCAAGCGAAAGATGTCTAGCGGGTTGACCCGCAATGGAGCGTGGTAGGTCTTGCGGTCGTGAAACCAGACGAAGACGAAGATCATGGCCACGAGATTGAGCGCACCGCCGATCAAGAACGGGAGCCACAACGTGGCGATGTCACCGATCAGCGACTTGTCGGAGAAGACGCCACCGATCAGTGGACCGGCAACAAGCCCGCCGCTGATTCCCAGCGTGATCAGGCCCATGTTGCGCGCCTTCTCGTTCTCGTTCGTCGACAGGTCGACCATGGCGGCCTGCGCGATCGGCTGGGTGCCAGCGGTGAACCCGGTGATAGCGCGGCTGATCAGCAACAGCGCAAAGCTATCGATGAAAACTGCGACGATCGTCAGGACATAGCCGGTGAACGCCCCGCCGAGGCAGATGAGAATGCCCCAGCGTCGCCCCACCGAGTCGGACAGCCGGCTGATGATGACCACACCCATGAACCAGGTGAGAAAAAACGCTGCAACCAGCACGCTGTAGTCCATCCCCGCCGCGCTGGCGGTGATGTTCTGCTGCACGAAGCCAGCCGACGGATCGGTCACCAGGGTGTTGAAGATGGGAAACGCCAGCCCTTGGCCCATGACGTCGACCAGCACCACCCACGTCAGAGCGAACCTAGCCATCCTCATTGGGCAGACATCCTACTGAAGCCCGCCAGCCCGCCACCGTGAACAACGTCTGCGCGCCGCATCGGCGTCACGGCGTGTCGGCCTAGCTGTCCTTGCTGGCGAACACCGGCATCGTGACCGACGTGGTCGTGGGCCTCAACTGAGCCTTCGCGCGGGGAGATTCTTGGCGTTGCGCGCTCGAGATCGATGTCCGAACTGGAAGGCTGATCTTCTTAGGCGTTCTGCTCAGCCAGATCTGGAGTGTTGCTGGGGGCATTCGCAGCGCGGCTCCACGCCGAGACCTCACCTCGTACAGCGTGTCTGCGCTTCGATGACGGGCAGCCGCGTGCAGGACATGAAGATCGGCGCTGTCTTGAATCCTGTCATTTTCACCGACCTCGACGGCACGCTGTCGGTAGCGATACCTATTCGTGGGCGGGCGCAGCAGTAGCAGTCGATGAACTCAAGCGTCGGCGAATCCCAGTGTCCTGAACAGCAGCAACACGCTCGCCGAACTGACGCCGCTGCGTGCTGAGCTCGGTCTCGCGCATCCGGTCATTGCAGAAAATGCCCAAACAACCACCAACAAAACGGAACCGACGTGGCCTGAAACAAATCGGCCGACGCTTTAACAATTACTGCTATCGGAGGGAATAACCGATTCCACAGGCGTCCAGAACTCATCCCATCGCCGCAGCCAGGGCAAGAACGGTAGTGCTGCCCGGACACGATTCGGCGATATCACCGTGATCATGCGGCCACGGTTTGCAACCATCGCGCGCACACGTCGGCGATCTGCCGCCAGCGCGGCTCCAGTGTCAGATAATGTCCGAAGCCTTCGGCCTCGTGAAACGTCGCGAAGCTACCGTGCCGCTGGGCGATGAGGCGAGCCGTCGACGGTGGGACGGCCAAATCCTCGCTGCCCGACAGCACCAGGACCGGACAGGTGATGCTCCGATAGTCGATTCTGGTCGTTTCGTTGTCATCGAACATCCACAGGAAAAGCTCGAAGATAGCGCGACCCGATTCTGGTGCGAGGCGGTCAAAGACGTCGCGCTGGACGGCCGGGTCGAGCATGTTGAGCCCGAAGGTGGACATTGTGTCGAAGTCGGGCAGCAGTGTGCGCTCCCAGAACGGACCGGCGGACATTAGTGCTCTGGCAAGGGCGCGCTCCCCCACGGTTGTGGGCAGAATGCCCCAGTTGACGCTGCCATTGAGCAACACGATCGCCTGTGCCTTACCAGCGGCCGCGAGCTTCTGGGCGATCACGCCGCCGAGCGAGTGGCCGATGATGATCGGCTTGGTGTCCAACGGGTCGATGGCCGCGGCGATGTCGTCGACATAGTCGGCGATGCTGATTCCGGTGAGCAGTTCCGCGGTGTCAACGGACGGCGATGCGTCGTGATGCCGATATGCGGGGCCTAGGCATGGCCAGCCGAGATCGGAAAAGTGCTCGATCAAGTTCGCCATAGTCCACGGGCCGGCATTGGTCCCATGAACCAGGACAATCGGTGTATCCAACAGTCACCTCAACTCGGCCGTCCGATCGCCACACAAGAGCCATACGGCGGCGATCGTGTGGTTTGGGCCGGCCCACTTCGGCGGGCCGGTCCTCGGCTTTTCAATGAACACCAAACCTCAGGAGAACACCACCGTGATCACGACTCTCGTCACCGCTACCGGCGTCCTACTCGGCGGTTGGCCGTACGCCCACCTCGGAGTAGTCCACCGGAAGAGCGAAGATGGCTAGCCCATCCGACATGCCACGGCAGAGCGGCCGGGTCGAGTACAACCGGCCGTCGTCGTTATCCGACTTGTTGATCGGGAACGGTTATGCCAGGCCGCTCATCTGAGCCGTCATCGCCTGCGCTAACGACATGACGCGAAACCGCTCGTCGTCGTTGGCGTCAGACGCGGCCTGGCTACCTACACATAGAACGACAAGTTAGGCGGTCGTCCGAGCCGTCGTCGGCCATCGCGGTCGGGGCAGCGACAACGCCAAGGCCAACTATCCCGAGGCTCGCGATCAGTACCTTCAAGCTGGGTTTGACATGGTCGACCATCATTGATCAGGAACTCCTCATACGTTTGTTGAACCGCGTCTCTCGCGGTCATGTCTCAGAGTCAGGGGCCGAAGTGAGACCGGGATGACTGCAGCATGAGGCGTTGTTCATGCACCGAATCGACAAGACCTGCGTCGGGCTGACAGGAGTTGAACCTGTGACCACGCGACTCCCGGTCGGCCATGGGCTGGTTGTCTCTTTGGTGCCCCAATGTTGCGCTGGGCTGGGCAATCTGCCTCACGGCGTCTCCCGCGGCTATTGTCTCGTTGCACCCATGTTGTGACATCTGCGTGACAGCAGCGTCTCGTCCTGGATTGTCGAGCGGTGGAACCGCGTGCACGACGCTAAGATCGGCGCCATCTCAAATCCTGTCATTTTCACCGACCTCGACGGCACGCTGCTCGATAGCGATACCTATTCGTGGGCGGGCGCAGCCGTAGCACTCGATGAACTCAAGCGTCGGCGAATCCCAGTCGTCCTGAACAGCAGCAAGACGCTTGCCGAACTGACGCCGCTGCGTGCTGAGCTCGGTCTCGAGCATCCGGTCATCGCAGAAAATGGCGCGGTCATCGACGTGCCTGACAACTACTTCAGCGGGGAACTGGCGGTGCGCCAAACGCCTGCCGAACGAGCCGTCCTGCAGCGCGTCTACCGCGTCGTCAGGCGCGGCGGCGACTATCGCTGTGAGGCCTTCTTCGAGATGGGGGAAGCGGGCATCGTTGCCGCGACGGGACTCGACCCGGCGGCTGCGCACCTGGCAAACGAACGCCGAGCGACGGAGCCAGTGCTTTGGCGGGATATACCGCAACGTTACGAAGCATTTTGCGCAGCGATCGAAGCGCACGGTCTGCGTTGCCTGCGCGGCGGACGCTTCACTCACGTCATGGGTCAGGTCGACAAGGCCAGCGCAATGATGAGCCTGATGGCAGCCTTTCGAAAGGAATCACCCGATGAGACGCTGACCTGCATCGCGCTCGGGGACGGCCCGAACGATGCCGCGATGCTGGCCGCCGCCGATATTGCGGTCGTGGTCCGCGCGCGGCACGGGCACAGCATCGACCTCGGCGATCATCCTCATGTCATCCGCACCGAGCAGGAAGGCCCGCCCGGATGGCAAAATGCACTTTTCGATCTGTTGGAGACGAGAACGCGTGGGTGACTTTCATCAAAACGGCGTCGTAACAACGTTGCACAACCTGACACAGCGACCGGTCGCCGAGCTCGAACGGGAACTGATCGATTTCTCGAGGCAGCGGCCCCTGGGGCTCGTGCTGCCGTCACTGTATTCCGAACTGCAGACGCCGGCGCTCGAGACGATCGTCCAGGAGCTGTGCAAAGTGCCGTATCTGAACGAGATCATCATCGGTCTCGACGCCGCAGATCGCGAGCAGTTTCGCCATGCGCATGAGTATTTCAGCCGCTTGCCGCAGCACTGCCGAATCCTCTGGCAGGATGGGCCTCGCCTGCGCGAGCTCGACAGGAAGCTGGCTGCAGCAGGACTTGCACCGTCGCGGCCCGGCAAAGGCCGCAACGTCTGGTACTGCTACGGGTATGCGCTGGCGTCGCGTCGCGCCGACGGAATCGCGTTGCACGACTGCGACATCAAGACGTATCAGCGCGATCTGCTGGCACGGCTGATCTATCCGATCGCGAACAACAAGTTCAGTTTTGAATTCTGCAAGGGCTACTACGCCCGGGTGACTGACACGAATATCGGCGGTCGTGTAGCGCGATTGCTCGTCACGCCTCTCATCCGATCGATGTCGATCGTCTGCGGGCACAGCGAGTTTCTCGATTTCCTCGACAGCTTCCGCTATCCGCTGGCCGGGGAATTCGCAATTCGCCGTGACGTCATCAACGACCTGCGGATCCCCTCTGACTGGGGTCTCGAAATCGGCGTTCTGAGCGAGATGCAACGCAACTATGCAAACAACCGCATTTGCCAGGTCGACATTGCTGATCGCTACGATCACAAGCACCAGGGTCTGAGTCCGGACGACGCAAGCCGCGGACTATCGAAGATGAGTCTGGATATCGCGAAGGCGATGTTTCGCAAACTCGCGATTCAGGGACACAGTTTTTCGATCGACAAGATTCGGACGATCAAGGCGACCTACTATCGCGTCGCGCTCGATTTCGTCGAAGCGTTCGCAGCGGATGCCTCGATCAACGGGCTGAAGTACGATCGACACACCGAAGAGCAGGCAGTCGAGCTGTTCGCCAGCAACGTCGTGAAGGCGGGCGCCCAGTTCCTCGAAAACCCAATGGACCAACCGTTCATTCCGGCGTGGAATCGAGTCATCAGCGCCGTGCCGAATGTGCTGGACGACCTGCTCTCGGCGGTCGAAGAAGATCGCGCAGAAATATCAGCCTGACATGGAGCTTCTGATCAATGGCCGGCAGTAGTGGCACTCGCGCGTTGCGTGCGCGCGTCCGTCAGCACCTCGAAGTAATCTACGGCGTGCCGCGCGCCCGGCGTCTCGTGACGCCGGTGCTCGAGGCGATGAACTATGCGGACAAGGTCAGTGCGCCAGAACCGTTCACCAACTACTGGGACGAAACGGACTGCTGGGTCATTACCTACGCAGGCAGCATCGAAGATCCAGAGCGACCGGGTTTGCAGACGTTGCTCGATTTTCTCGACCGGCATCT
The DNA here is from genome assembly GCF_018278905.1 of Mycobacterium spongiae. Taxonomy (NCBI): domain Bacteria; kingdom Bacillati; phylum Actinomycetota; class Actinomycetes; order Mycobacteriales; family Mycobacteriaceae; genus Mycobacterium; species Mycobacterium spongiae. The sequence goes on along the minus strand of NZ_CP046600.1, from coordinate 2,597,096 downwards.
TGCCGAGTCGATCAACGGCGTCCACGTGCTGCCGTTCTTCCCCTACAGTTCCGATGATGGATTCGCCGTCATCGACTACAAGGAAGTCGACCGCAGGGCCGGCACGTGGAAGGACGTTCGTGCCATCGCGGAACGCTATCGCCTCATGGTTGATCTCGTCATCAATCACGGTTCGAGCCAGTCGACCTGGTTCAACAACTTCATCGAGCGAAAGGACCCTGGTAAGGATTACTTCAAGGAAGCCTCGCCATCCGATGACCTGAGCCTTGTCGTGCGGCCACGTTCTAATCCGCTGCGCAAGAGGGTCGAAACGGCTGACGGCGTTCGATGGGTCTGGTGCACCTTCGGACACGATCAGATCGATTTCGATTTCAGCAACCCCGAAGTCCTGCTGCGCTTCATCGAGATCATTCGGTTCTACATCGATCACGGAATTCGGGTCCTGCGGCTCGACGCAGTGGCATTTCTCTGGAAGGAGCCGGGTACGACGTGCGTGCACGATCAGCGCACTCATGAGGTCGTGAAGCTGCTGCGCACGCTCGTAGAATTCTGCGAGCACGATGTGCTTCTCATTACGGAAACCAACGTTCCGAATCGGGATAACCTGACCTACTTCGGCAACGCGAACGAGGCGCATGCGATCTACAATTTCTCGTTGCCGCCGCTGCTCGTCCATACACTGCTGACCGGTGACTGCCGGCACCTGAAGACCTGGATGATGAGCATGCCGCCCGCGCGTCACGGAACGGCGTATCTGAACTTCATCGCATCGCACGACGGTATCGGGCTAAGACCAGCGGACGGTTTGCTGTCGCTGAATGAACGGACGCGGCTGCTCGATGCGCTGACGGGGTTTGGCGGACGCCTCTCGATGCGCACCGGTCCCGACGGAGAGGCGCATCCGTACGAGGTCAACATCAGCTTGTTCGATGCGCTTGCCGGAACGATCGATGGCAGCGATTCACATCAGATGAACCGCTTTGTGTGCGCCCATGCAATCATGCTGTCACTCGAAGGCATTCCGGCGTTATATATTCATAGTCTCCTGGGAACTCGCAACGACCTCGAGGCCGTGGCGGAGACAGGACAGCAACGATCCATCAATCGCCGCGTTTGGGTTTTCGACGAGATCGAAGCGCTGCTGGCGAACGAGAATTCCGAAGCTGCGATAGTGCTCGCACGGCTGACAGAGTTGCTCAAACTGCGGCGTAAACAAAAAGCATTCCATCCGAATGCCGTTCAGTTCACGTTGCATCTGGGTCTCGAAATATTCGGCGTCTGGCGGCAATCCATCGATCGCCAACAGGATGTGTTCAGTATCAGCAACGTATCCGACGAGCCACAGACAGTGTCGCTCGACAATGTAAATCTGGTCAGTACCGTCGCCTGGCGTGACCTGATATCGGGACAGGCAATTCGCAAAGGGCAGCGTGAACTCCGCCTGGAGCCCTACCAGTCAGTCTGGCTTAGCAACGCCTGAGCCCGCCCCGGAAACCGCAGCGGCCCTCCGCATCAGCCGCTCAGTTGATGCTCGACATGAAGCGGAACAGCCGGTTCTGGCCGATGTCGCGGACGTGTTCGTCGCGGGAGCCTATAGGGTCACCGCCGACGGCCGCACCCGCAGCGTCGTCACGTGCATCGCGGGAACTCCGGGATGGCAGGGCAAGTCTCGATAGGGTTGGTGCCGATGAACCAGCCACCGCCGCCCGCGCTGACCGTTCGCACGGACGGGACACACCGCACCTTCGCGCCGGGTCACGACGTGGTCATCGGCCGTGATCTGCGCGCCGACGTGCGCATCACGCATCCACGGGTGTCGAGGATGCATGTAGTCCTGCGGTTTAGGCGCGGCGGGTGGATCGCCGTCGACAACGGCAGCCGCAACGGGATGTTCGTCGACGATCGGCGAGTGTCGATGGTCGACATTCACGACGGCCAGCGCATCACGATCGGTGGCCCCGACGGACCTCGCCTGACCTTTGCGGTGGGCCAGCGGCCGCGCGGCGAGGTATCGAACATCGCCACGAGCGTGGTGCGAATCCTGCGTGGCGGACCTCCGCCGCCCCCGCCGGGGTCGACCACGATTGGCCGCGTCGCCGGCAACGACATTGTGATCCCCGACGTGCTTGCATCACGTCACCACGCCACGCTGGTGCCGACGCCGCAAGGTGTGGAGATCCGCGATGCGCGCGGCATCAACGGGACATTCGTCAACGGAACCCGCGTCGACTCGGCAGTACTGAGCGAAGGCGACGTGGTGACGATCGGCAACGTCGACCTCATCTTCTCGGCTGGCATGCTGATCCTGCGCACGGAGACCGAAGCCGCAACCCGCACAGTCGGTTTGGAGGTCCGAGACATCAGCTTGTCGGTCGAGAACGGCCCCACCCTGCTCGACGAGATTTCTTTGGCCGCCCAGCCGGGAACGCTCACGGCGGTGATCGGGCCGTCAGGTGCGGGCAAGTCGACACTGGCCAAGGTGGTCGTCGGGACGACCCAACCGAACACCGGCATGGTGGCGTTCGAGGGTCACGACATCCACGCCGAGTATGCGTCGCTGCGCAGCCGGATCGGGATGGTTCCGCAGGACGACGTCGTGCATAGCCAGCTCACCGTCAACCAGGCGCTGGGTTATGCTGCCGAGTTGCGGCTGCCGCCGGACACCAGCAAGGACGACCGATGCCAGGTGATCGCGCGGGTGCTCGAGGAACTCGAGTTGACCCAGCACGCAGACAAGCGGGTGGACAAGCTGTCGGGTGGTCAGCGCAAGCGCGTCTCGGTGGCGATGGAGTTACTGACCAGTCCGTCGCTGCTGATCCTCGATGAGCCCACGTCGGGCCTCGACCCGGCGCTTGACCGGCAGGTCATGACGATGCTGCGCCAGCTCGCCGATGCCGGTCGCGTCGTGGTAGTGGTGACGCACTCACTGACATACCTCGACGTGTGCGACCAGGTGTTGCTGCTTGCGCCCGGTGGCAAGACCGCGTTCTGCGGGCCGCCGGGCCAGATCGGCCCGGCGATGGGCACCACCAACTGGGCGGACATCTTCACCAAGGTGGGCACGGATCCGGATGCGGTTCACCGCCGATTCCTCGAACGCGCCGCCCCGCCCAAGGAGCCCGCCGAGACCGCGACACCCTCGCAGCTGGGTAAGCCGGTGCACACCAGCCTGTGGCGGCAGTTCTCGACGATCGCACGACGACAGATGCGGCTGATCGTGTCCGATCGCGGCTACTTCATCTTCCTGTTGCTGCTGCCATTCATCATGGGAGTGCTGTCGTTGGCCCAGCCCGGTGATATCGGCTTCGGCCCCCCCAACCCGGATTCCCTCGCGCCGAATGAACCGGTACAGACTCTGGTCATGCTGAACATCGGCGCGATCTTCATGGGCACGGCACTGACGATTCGGGCCCTGATCGGGGAGCGGGCCATCTTCCTGCGCGAGCAGGCCGTGGGTCTTTCGACGACCGCGTATCTTCTGGCCAAGATCTTCGTCTTCACGGTGTTCGCAGTCCTGCAGTCGGCGATCGTGACGGCTATCGCGGTGTGGGGCAAGGGAGCTCCGACTCAGGGCGCGGTAATGCTCAAGAACCCGGCCCTGGAATTGTTCGTCGACATCGCATTCACTTGTGTGGCCGCGGCGATGGTCGGGCTTGCGCTTTCGGCGCTGGCCCGGTCGAACGAGCAGATCTTGCCGCTGCTGGTGGTCACGGTCATGTCGCAGCTGGTGTTGTCCGGCGGCATGACCCCGGTGACCGATCGCCCTCTGCTGGACCAAATGTCGTGGGCGACACCGGCTCGGTGGGGTTACGCCGCATCGGCGTCGACAGTGGACCTCATCAAACTGGCCGGTCCGCTGACGCCGAAAGACGCGCACTGGGAGCACACACCGTCGGCATGGATGTTCGACATGGCGATGCTCGCGGTGATCTGTGTGGCCTACGCCGCATTCGTACGCTGGAAGATTCGGCTCAAGGGTTAGCGCCGCGGGACAACGACCAGTTAGACCGTGTCGCAGTCGCTGTCCGCGGCCCAGTGTCGGCCGCCAGGGTGGTGGTCGGCCCTTCAGTGCATCGACCGACCGCAGACAGAGAAGCCTCGCGGGTCTTATGCGCACCTTCCTTTGAGGGAAGGATGGCACCGGTGGCGATCAGGGTAGAACAGGTCGCCCATCTCGGACGTCCAGCACCGTTCAGGCGGTCAGTCAGTAGACCTCGTCCACGGTCACCGACGCACCATTGTCGCACGTCACGGTATTGCGCCAGGTCGAACCGGTCGCGGGCCCCAGGCTGCTACCGGCCGGCAGCACCGCCTCCTGCGAGCCGACCAAAGTGAAATTGAAATCAGGCTGCGTGTAGCCGACTGACGCGGCGAGACCCGCGATCGGCACCACTGACATCCGGCATCCGACCGTAGACCCGTCAGGCACGTTCGCCATCGACACGAAGGCGGACGTTATCGGATGATCCCACCTCACCGTCACCTGCGGTGGCGGAGCCGGGGGTGGTACGTACTGCCTCGTTGCCGGCGGGTTGTACGCCGGTGGCGCCGCAGGCGGAGGTGGCGCGGGTTCTGGATCAGGAGCCCATGGATCGTCGTTGAGTAGGACGTAATCCATCGACCGGGTGGCATGGGGCGAAGCCGCATCGCTCTTCACGGCATCCTGATCGCTAGGCCCCAGCAAAACAATGCTCAGGCCGGCGGTGATCGCGGCGGTAGATACTAGAACCCGAGGACGCCGGAACCGCGGCGCTGTCGTCTGCGCATCCATGTGCTCATCCTTCGGTCGCATTCGTCTCGATATGTGAAAGTATGGCCCTTAGATGCAGGCATGAGAAACCCTCAGATCTAGCGCACTCACACCGTGATGGTGGTTTTCTGCGTGAACACCTTGGCTGCCGCCTGCACCGCGTCAGTGTCGGCCTCCGGGCTGTCAACACTGATTCGCATCAGATACGTGCCGTTCGCTGCTGGGATCACGACGACGTATCGCATAACCATCCGCGGCACATCTTTCTTCATGTACGTGCCGGCCAGTCGAGCTCCGGGAAAGCCACTCAACTCGGCTTGCACCGGAGGATCGCCCGCATAGCCTGACAGTTCCTCAGCCGAACCAGCCGCAAGGGCGAGAACCTTCTCCGTATCGACATCGCCCACCAGCTTTTTGACGGTCACGATGAACCGCGGGGCATCCTCAGGGTTTGTTGGGGTATCGAAGACGACCCCAAAATATTTGTCGCCCGGGCCTTCTGGCATGCGTGTCCAGCCTGGCGGCACAGGGAGAATGATCTTCGGTGCGCCCGGTGTCGACGGAGTGACCGTCGTCGCCCGGATGTTGTTCGCCTTGATGTACGCGTCGATCGTCGCAGGCGGAGGCGCTTCAACGAGCGTCCCTAGCGGCGGCGAAGCCAATGCCGTGGTCTCCGACGAAACTGAGGATGCCGTCTTCGAGGAATTCGAATCCTGCATCCCGACGATGATCGCGACTGCCGCGATGAGGGCGACGACCCCGGCCACCCCAACGACGACCGGCACGCTTGGTCTCCCAAGCCCGCGAAGTGCCGTGATCAAGGACAGCGAGTCGAGCGACGGTGACGGTTCGGGGGCTGATTCCTGATCATTTCCCGTTTTTTCATCAAGCTTTTTAGCCGCGCTGATCAACGCTGAGGTATCGCGGTAGCCCGGCTGTTCTTGCTCGATCGCGGTAAACGCGCGAATCGCTTCCCGCCACCGAGCCCTCTGGAGCAATTCCACTCCCGCGGCGTAGCGATGTTCGAGATCGGCCTGACGCAGCCTGGCCCGCGCGTCGGTGACCATGCCGCCCGGATCCGGATCACCAGGGTCCAGACGGGCTAGTTCATCTGCTTTCGCCACGACCTCCTGCCACTGCTCCGACCGGTACAACGCCGTGACTTCGTCGACGAGCAGCTGACGGGGTGAGATGGAAGCACTCACATCCACGGGCCCGGTCACAGCGCTGAGCCGTTCCGTCCTCACGTGGGGTTCCTCGGCGATTCCCGGCTCGGTGCCCGGTGGCGAGCCGGCCCGGCCGCCTTGGTGGTACTGCGGGGTCGGGGTGGGCGGGCCCACGGCGGATTCCTCGCTGCGGCGCACGATGTCGAAGGCGTGGTCTTGGTCGGGGGTGCTCAGCGCTTTGTGGGCGGCTCGTGCGAGATCACCGGCGCTGGCGAAACGGTCCTCGGGTTTTTTGGCCATACCACGCGCGATCACCGCATCGAAGGCCTTCGGGATGCCCGCGCGCATGGTGCTGGGCGCCGGGATCGGATCCATCAGGTGGGCGGCGACCAGCCTGCCGGAGCTGGCGTAGCGATACGGCGGGGCCCCGCTCAGGCATTCGTGGAGCACACACGCCAGCGCATAGACGTCGACGCGGTGAGTCACCTCGTCGTCGGAGAACCGTTCGGGAGCCATGTATTTCCAGGTGCCCACCTCGCTGCCCAACTGGGTGAGTTTTTCGTCGGTGGCGGCGCTGGCGATGCCGAAGTCGACCAGGTAGGCGAAGTCGTCGCGGGTGAGCAGGATGTTTTGCGGCTTGACATCGCGATGCATCACCCCATCGGCGTGGGCGGCATCCAAAGCCGAGGCCATCTGGGCGATGACGGCCACCGCCCGTGGCGGGGTCAGCGGGCCGTCGCGTGTGAGCACGCTGTCGAGGTCGGTGCCCTCGACTAGGCGCATCTCCAAGAACAGGCGCCCGTCGATTTCGCCGTATTCGTGGATGGGCACCACGTGGGGTTCCTGTAACCGCCCGGCGATGCGCGCTTCGCGCTTCATCCGCTCGCGAAACACTGGGTCCTCGCTGAACTCCGCGGTCATCAGCTTGACCGCGACCGTCCACCCTTTGACGGTGTGGTCGGCCTCATAGACCTCGCCCATCCCGCCGCGGCCCAGCAGGCGATTGAGGTGATAGGGCCCAAACATCGACCCGACCCGCGAGTCTTGCTCGTCGCTCACGGCCAGTTCCTCCAACCACCCCGCAATGGGCCCGACACTGTTAACAGCCTAGGCATGGCATTGGCCGAAAACCACGCCCCAGCAGCCAACACCGCAAGCCGCCACACAGGCGCCGCCACAAGAACGACCCGCACCCAATCACCTGTGAATCTGGCGTCCCAAACCCGCCCGGGTGCGCTTCGGCCAGGCGAGCGGGGTCACGTCGGCCTTCACCACTGCCCAAGTCACCTGCAAGCCGGCGCCGACAGCCAACGCGAGAGCGCCTTGGGATACTGCTGGCCCACTGGCGTCGAGCCGCTCCGAAGCCGAGAAGCATAAAACCCCCTCCAGCACTGGTCAGAGCGGGTTTTTCTTGGTCGGGCTGACAGTGTAAAACTGACTGAGGTTGTTGACAGTCTGGGCTCCTGAGGAAGGGAGCCACATGGCTGATCGTGTTTGGAGTGAGAAGGAACTGCTCAGGCGGGCCAACCGTCGCCTGGCCGTGCTGAAGCACGCCGAGGAAGTCAGCGGAAACGTGGCGGCTACCTGCCGCTACTACGGCATCAGCCGCAACGTGTTCTACCGGTGGAAGCGGCGCTACGAAGACGAGGGCCTCGACGGCCTCAAAGACCGCTCCAGCGCCCCGCTGCACTGCCCGACGATCACCGAGCCAGAGGTGGTGGACAAGATCATTCACCTGCGGCAGCACTACCACTTCGGGCCATCGAGGATCACCATGTACCTCAAGCGCTACCACGACGTCACGATCAGCGCGTCAGGGGTGTGGCGAATCCTCAAGCGGCTCGGGATGAACCGTCTGCCCGCCTCACAACGCTACAAGCGCCATTCGGGCCGCTGGAAACGCTACGAAAAGCAACGGCCCGGCCATCACGTGCAAATCGATGTGAAGTTCATCGAGCCGATCACCACCGGATCGGGCCGCCGCAAGCGCTACTACCAGTACACCGCGATCGACGACTGCACCCGACTACGCGTGCTACGGGCCTACCCCCGCTCCGATCAAAAGACCGCGATCCAGTTCCTCGACTACGTGATCTCACGTATGCCATTCCAGGTCGAGAAGATCCAGACCGACAACGGCGCGGAATTCCAATCCAGCTTCCATTGGCACGCGACCGACCAGGGTATCGGCCACGCCTATATCCGCCCGGCTACACCCAGGCTCAACGGGAAAGTGGAACGCTCGCACCGCATCGATGCCGAAGAGTTCTACCGGCTGCTCGACGGTGTCGTCGAAGACGACGCCGGCCTGTTCAACCAGAAGCTCAAGGAATGGGAGGACTACTACAACTACCACCGACCCCACGGCGGGCTCGGCGGCCAAACCCCATACGAAAGGCTGCTACAAAAGACCAAAGCCCAGCCTGTCACCGGCCCCCGTCAGTCACACATTGGTCGGGCTGACAGTGTCTGGTTTCACGACATAGTTGGCAGCTGTCTCGCGACATAGTTGACACCTCGTTGTTTCGGGAGGTCAGCCATGTCCAAGGCGCAGCTCGTCATCACCGCCGTCGTGTTGGAAGGGCGCAGCAAAAGCGACGTCGCCCGCGACTACGAGGTCTCGCGCTACTGGGTCCAGCAACTGGTCAAGCGCTATGAATCCGAAGGCGCGGCCGCGTTCGAACCACGCTCGCGCCGGCCCCACCACAATCCCCGCGCGGTCGGCGGCCAACTCGAAGACAAAATCGTGCGGCTGCGCAAAACCTTGGATAGACAGGGCTACGACGCTGGCGCTGCCACCATCGCCGAACACCTCGCCCGCGACCCCGCAGTTCCCCACGTCCCCGCGGTATCCACGATCTGGCGAATCCTGACCCGACGCGGATTCGTCGTCGCGCAGCCGCAGAAACGACCCCGCTCATCGTGGAAACGCTTCTGCGCCGAACAACCCAACCAGTTGTGGCAGGCCGACGTCACCCACTGGCACCTCGCCGACCACACCGAAGTCGAGATACTCAACATCATCGACGACCACTCCCGGCTTGCCATCTCCAGCCACGCCCGACCCGTAACCCGCGGACCCGACGTCGTCGATGACTTCGTCGCCGCATTCAGCCAATGGGACACGCCGGCAACCATTCTCACCGACAACGGTGCCATCTTCACCGCCAAACAACGCGGCAACGGACGCACCGCCCTAGAAATCACCCTGGGTCAACTCGGCATCAAATACAGCCGCTCACGCCCCTACCATCCCCAGACCTGCGGCAAGGTCGAGCGCTTCCACCAAACCCTCAAGAAACACCTCCACGCCCTACCACCAGCAGCGACACCCACCGAGCTGCAACACCAGATCGACGCCTTCCTGGACTACTACAACACCGTCCGCCCCCATCGGGCGCTACGCCGCCGCACCCCCATACAGGCGTTCCACGGCCGGCCCAAGGCCTTCCCCACCGGTCACCAGATCCCACCGCACTACCGCGTCCGCCGAGACACAATCGACGCCGCCGGCGTCATCACCCTCCGCCACAACAGCCGCCTACACCACATCGGCCTATCCAAACACCTCCGCGGAACCACAGTCACCGTCCTCATCGACGACCTCGACATCCGCGTGCTCAACCACAACACCGGCCAACTCATCCGCAAACTCACCCTCGACCCCACCCGCGACTACCAACCACGCGGCGTAAAAAGCGGAAACAGCCCCACAAACCGGGTCTAGATGCCAACAATGTCTCGGGACACCTGTCAACGATGTCCCGAGACACCACATTGGTCGGGCTGACAGGATTTGAACCTGCGACCACTTGACCCCCAGTCAAGTGCGCTACCAAACTGCGCCACAGCCCGGTCGTGCTCGTTGTCGCCGGCGAGGCCACCGGCGGCAGGTCGAAAGCCTACCGCAGATGAACCGCCACACCGCCGACCGCCTACGCCATCGGCGGCCCAGCTTGCCCCGCGCACACAACCCGAGCCCCGAGGTGGCGTACATGGGTTTGACGGCCACCCGTTCACTACAGCTGGTCGAGTGTGCGGCTGGGGCGTTGAGTGTGCGCAAGGGGCGGAAAAGCGGGCTGAATCCCGCCGTAGCGGCACACTCGAATCCCTGAACGCACTCTGAGCGCTCAGCGGCGCTTGGCGCCCCGCTTTTCGCGCACCCGGACGTTGACCCGGATCGGGCTGCCCTCGAATCCGAAGGTCTCACGCAGCCGCCGCTCCAGGAACCGTCGGTAACCCGCTTCCAGAAAACCGGTCGTGAACAGCACAAACGTCGGTGGTCGGGCCGTCGCCTGGGTCGCGAACAGAATCCGGGGCTGCTTGCCGCCACGCACCGGGGGCGGCGTGGCCGCCACCACCTCCTTGAGCCAGGCATTCAGCTGGCCAGTCGCGATCCTGGTGTCCCACGACGCCAGCGCACCCTCCATCGCCGGCACCAGCTTCTGGACCGCCCGCCCCGTCTTCGCAGAAACGTTGACACGCCGCGCCCAGCGCAGCTGCACCAAGTCCCGATCGATCTCACGCTCCAGCAGCTCGCGGCGGTCTTCGTCGACCAAGTCCCACTTGTTGAACGCCAGCACCAGGGCCCGTCCGGACTCGATGACCATCGACAGCACCCGTTGATCCTGCTCGGTCAGCGACTCTGACGCATCGACGAGCACGATCACGACTTCGGCAGCGTCGATGGCCCCGTGCGTGCGCACCGAAGCGTAGAACTCGTGCCCACTGGCCTGACCGACCTTGCGGCGCAGGCCCGCGGTGTCGACGAATCGCCAGAGCTTGCCGCCAAGCTCGATCAGCGAATCGACCGGGTCGACGGTCGTACCGGCAATCTCATGCACGACCGAGCGCTGATCCCCCGCCAGCTTGTTTAGCAGTGAGCTCTTGCCCACATTGGGCTTGCCGACCAGCGCCACGCGCCGCGGACCACCGCCAGCCGACGCCGACTCCGCCACATCCGGCAGCGCCGCCAGTACTTCATCGAGCAGATCGGCCACCCCGCGGCCGTGCATCGCACTGATCGCGTGCGGCTCCCCCAGCCCCAGCGACCACAACGCCGCCGCGTCCGCTTCGGCCTTCTCACTGTCAACCTTGTTGGCGGCCAGGAAGACTGGCTTACCCGATCGCAACAGAATGCGCGCGGCCGCCTCGTCGGCGGTAGTGGCACCGACACCGGCGTCGACGACCAGGATCACCGCGTCCGCGGTGCGCATCGCCACCGCCGCCTGTTCGGCCACCAGTTGCTGCAAGCCTCTGGCGTCTGGCTCCCATCCCCCGGTGTCCTGCACGACGAACCGCCGCCCGGTCCACAACGCCTCGTAGGAAACCCGGTCGCGCGTAACACCGGGAACATCCTGCACCACCGCCTCGCGCCGGCCCAGGATCCGGTTCACCAGCGTCGATTTGCCGACATTGGGCCGGCCGACCACCGCGACGACCGGCGCGGCGCCGGACTCTTCGGCATCGGATTCGACGAGCTCCCAATCGCCTTCGTCGACCCAGGTGCCGTCCTGGCTCACCGCACGGCTCCGCTTCGCTGAGTAACCAACTCCCGCAGGTAGTCAACCACCTCGGCCTCGGTCATGTCGCTGGTGTCAACGACGATCGCATCCGAGGCTGCGCTCAGCGGCGACACCGCACGCGTGGAATCCAGATCGTCACGTCGACGCACTTCAGCGAGCACGGCGTCGTAATCGTCGGCCAGACCCGACGCGACATTCTGGTCGTTGCGCCGCCGCGCACGGGTTTCCGCCGATGCGGTCAGAAAGATCTTCACCGGCGCGTCGGGCAGGACCACCGTACCGATGTCGCGACCTTCCACGACAATGCTGCCCGGACCGGCCGACATGGAACGTTGCAGTGCGACAAGTCGCTCCCGCACCGCGGGAATCGACGACACCGCTGATACCGCCCGGGTGACTTGGTCGCCGCGGATCTCGAACGAAACATCTTCTCCGCCCAGGTGACAACTGCTCTCTTCAGGGTCATAGCCCATTGACAACTGCGCCGTCGACGCGACCGACTCGACCGCTTCGGCATCCGCCGGATCAATGCCAGCGCGCAGCACCGCCAGCGTCACCATCCGATACATCGCCCCGGTATCCAGGTACCGCGCTCCCAACGAACGCGCCAATCCCCGTGATACCGATGACTTTCCGGTGCCCGCCGGTCCGTCTATCGCAACGACGGCATCTCCGCTCGTTCCGCTCACAGCCCGATGGTTCGCTGCACTCCCGTCACTCACTGCGTTCGTTCCGCTCACTCGACTCACGGGCTCGTTCCGATCGTTTCTCTCACAGGCCCACCGCTTTATAGAGTTGCCCGACCTCGTCGAGCCGCAACGCCCGGATACTGCCCGGACGCTGATTACCCAACGACACGGCACCGATGTCGGTGCGCACCAAAGCCTCCACCGGAAACCCCGCAGCCGCCAGAAGCCGGCGGACAATTCGATTGCGCCCCTCGTGCAGGGTCACCCGCACCAGCGTCTTACCGGGGATCGCGTCCACCACGGCGAAATCGTCGACACGAGCTGGCCCGTCATCCAACTCAACCCCGGCCCGAAGCTTCTTGCCCAGCCCGCGCGGCACCGACCCTGCCACCGTCGCCAGATACGTCTTGGGCACCTCATGGGAGGGATGCATCAACCGGTGTGCCAGCTCACCATCGTTGGTCAGCAAGATCAGTCCCTCCGTGTCGGCGTCGAGCCGCCCGACGTGAAACAACTTCTTCGTGCCGCGAACCTTGCGTTCGATCAAGTCGCCAACGCAGGGCCGGCCACGATCATCGGACATGGTGGAATGCACGCCGCGCGGCTTGTTGAGCGCGAGATAGACCAACGAATCGTCGACCACCACCCGCGCCCCGTCCACGCGGATCACCGACACGTCTGGGTCGACCCGAGTGCCCAGCTCGGTCACCAGCTGCCCATCCACCTCCACACGGCCTTCGACGATCAGCTTTTCGGCGGTCCGCCGAGACGCAATCCCGGCCTGGGACAGCACTTTCTGCAAGCGAACGCCCCTGCTCCCCTGCGAATCCTCATGCGCGCCCATCAATCGCGGTCCACATCGAATGACAGGGTTTGGTCGCCGGACTGGCCGCCGGCAAGTTTGATGAAACGCGGCTCAGTGTCCAGGGATTCACTCAGATCATCGATGGAGTCGACGTCTGGCAGCAGCGGCGCGATATCGGGCAGCTCGGACAGTGACGTTAATCCCAAGCGCTCCAGGAACAGTTCAGTGGTGGCAAACGTCGCCGCGCCCGTGTCGGCGTCAGTGCCAACATCGGTGATCAGGCCGCGCGCTAGCAGGGTCCGCATCACGGCGTCCACGTTGACGCCGCGAACCGCACTCACCCTTGCTCGAGTCACGGGCTGGCGATAGGCGACCACGGCGAGCGTTTCCAGCGCGGCACGCGTGAGCTTCGTCCGCGCGCCGTCCAGCAAGAGCTTCTCCACGTAGGGCGCGAACCGTGCCCGCGTATAGAAACGCCAGCCCTCGCCAGTGGATCGCAAGTCGACGCCGCTGTCTCGTTCGGCGAGTTCGTCCGCCATCACCTGCAGCTTCGCGGCAACCCGGTAGACCGGTTGCTCGGTGGCCGCGGCCAGCGCCTCGGCGGTTACTGGGGTGTCCACCACCAGCAGCAGCGCCTCCAGCACCCGCGCGAGCTCATCGGCGTCGAGCTCCACCGGCTCAGCGATCTCAATACCCAGATCGTGATCGGGCTCTGGCTCAGTCAAAAGGCGCCGCTCCTCCTCATCGCTGCGCTCTGCATCGTCGCCGACGCGGTTCAATCGGCGCCGCTCCTCCTCATCGCTGCGCTCTGCATCGTCGCCGACGCGGTTCAATCGGCGCCGCTCCTCCTCATCGCTGCGCTCTGCATCGTCGTCGACGCGGGTCATCGGCGCCGCTCCTCCTCATCGCTGCGCTCTGCATCATCACCGGGAGTGCTCGGCCGTTCCCCGGTCCACGACACTTGGAGCACGCCAAGGGGCTCCGACTGGTCGAATGCTACCGCCCGCGATCGATACAGTTCGAGCAGCGCCAGGAAGCGTCCGACAATCTCGATCGACGCCTGACAATCGGCGACCAGCTCCGAAAATGACGCCCACTGCCCACTGCCCCGCGCTTCCAGCACCGTCAACAAGTATTTGGCCTGCTCCGGAACCGACACCATCAGTTCGTGCAAATGCTCCGTGCCCACCGTCGGCATCGGCCGCGGGGTGAATGCGATCGCGGCGATCTCAGCGAACCGATCGGCGTCGACGCCGAGCATCACCTCGGGAAGCAGGCCGGCAAACTGGTCCTCGAGCGCTACCGCGCGCGGATAGCTGCGCAGCGCACTGGCCTCCAGTTCGGCAAAAATCTCCGCGACGTGCTTGAACGCCCGGTATTGCAGCAGCCGGGCAAACAGCAGGTCTCGAACCTCGAGCAGCGCTAAATCGTCCTCGTCATCGACCTGCCCAGCTGGCAGTAGCCGGGCCGCCTTGAGATCGAGCAACGTCGCCGCGATCACGAGAAAAGCCGTGGTCTCGCCAAGATCCAGCCGCGAACCGATCTCCTTGGTATAGGCGATGAAGTCGTCGGTGACCTGATGCAGCGCCACCTCGGTGACATCGAGACGGTGTGCGAAAATCAGCTGCAACAACAGGTCAAACGGCCCCTCGAAGTTGGTCAGCCGCACCTTGAATCCATCGGCGTAGCCCTCGGCGTCAACATCCGAGCAGCCGTTCTGCGGTGCCGCCTGACCGTTTGCGGTGCCGTTCACACGCCGAATCGGTCGACGAACTCGCGAGCCAAGGCGCGATAGGCCTGGGCGCCAGCCGACTTCGGAGCCCAGGTGGTAATGGGTTCCCCTGCGACGCTGGTCTCCGGGAAACGAACCGTACGGGTGATCACAGTATCGAACACTAGGTCACCGAACCGTTCGACGACGCGGGCCATGACCTCACGGGAGTTGACGGTGCGGGGATCGTAGCGGGTAATCAAGATGCCGCCGATGCTCAGCTTCGGGTTCAGTCGGTCGCGCACCTTGTCGACGGTATCTGTGAGCAACGCCAACCCGCGCAGCGAGAAGAACTCGCACTCCGAGGGGATGACCACGCCATCAGCGCAGGTCAACCCATTGACGGTGAGCAAGCCCAGCGACGGCTGACAGTCGATCAACACGTAGTCATAGCGGTCTAACACCGGATACAGCGCTCGCGCCAGGGTCTGTTCGCGCCCCACCTCGTTGACAAGTTGGATCTCTGCCGCGGACAGGTCGATGTTGCTGGGAACCAAGTCCAAGTTCTTGACCCGACTGTGAATCAGCACATCGTCGATCGATACCCGCGGCTCCACCAGCACGTTGTGGATCGTCTTTTCCAGCTCATAGTGCGGCACGCCGAGGCCCGCGGACAACGCTCCCTGCGGGTCCATGTCCACCAACAGCACCCGCCGGTCGTACTCGGCCAGTGCCGCACCCAGGTTGATGGTCGACGTGGTTTTGCCGACGCCGCCCTTTTGGTTGCACATCGCCACAACCTTCGCCGGGCCGTGCGAGGTGAGTGGCTTCGGGTCAGCGATCTCCCGCGGCGGCCGTCCGGTCAGGCCGACCGCGATGCCGCTGTCGGGGTGGTTCATGCCCGGTCGCGGCCTATCGTGGCGGGCATCAGGAGGGACATCGCAGGAAAGTCTAACGGCTCAGCGCGCCTGAGCTAGGCGACCCGCAGGCAAATCAACCAGCCAATACCCGCTGCACCAGGCCGCCGGTGAACCGACCCGTCCCAGCAACCCCCGAGAGCCAGCACGTGCCGTTCGCCGCAAGTCGAATGCCGGGTCAGCCCACCTCGCTTTGCTCCTCGGACCCGCGGCCGGGCACCCCGACGCCCTCGCGACGGGCGCCGGCGCGTTCCGAAACACAGCGAATGCTCTTGCTATGCAACATAATTGCGGTCCGTCGGCAATCCTGTGTCCGCTGCGCAGATCAGCCCGATTCGACGATGGTTTTCAGCTTGTCCCGCTGCTGTTGGTCCGCTAACGCGACGAGTTGGTCCTCAATACGCGGTGGGATCTGCCTGAGGGATACCTCGATACCGTCCATCTCGGAGTGGTCAATGAAATACAGGAGGGCCTGGGCACCGGAAGTATCCAGGTAGGTGACCTTCTCCAGGTCGAGAGTTACATGGGTGCGGCCATCACGTAGCGGGGTGAACACGCTATAGGCCGACAGGAACGACAAGGGACCATCGATGCGGTAAGTGCCGGCTTCGTCTTGGGTGACATGCGCCCTGCCGCGCCGGGATCGGAACGCATGAATGACCAGCGAGAGGGCGATTCCTGCCCCCACCGCGACGATGAGGTCCACCAGGACCGTGACGATCATCGTCGTGAACATCACGGCGACGTCGCCCTTGGGCGACACGTGTGCTTTGCGCATGGCCTTCCAGTCGAAAAGGCCCAAAGCGGTCAGTATCAGGATGCCTGACAGCACCGCGAGCGGGATGTACTGCACCACGACACCGAGGCCCACGACAAAGATGAAGAGAACGACACTGTGGGTTGCCGCCGACAGCGGGGTGCGGCCACCGCTTCGGATGTTCACCACGGATCGGACAGTCGAGCCGGCGGCGGCCAGACCACCGAAGAGTCCGGCGGCCATGTTTCCAATCCCCTGGCCAATCAGTTCCTTGTTGCTGCGATGCCGACCGCCGGTGATGCTGTCCATCACGACCGAGGTGAGCAGCGAGTCGATCGAGCCCAACAGCGCAATGGCCAGCGATGAGGTCAGAAGTTGCAGAAACAGCGAACCGCTGAGCTCCGGGAAATGTAGCGACGGCATGGCTTCTGGAATCTTGCCGATGTACTCGACCGTCCTGTTGATGACGACCGACCCAATACGCAGATCCTCCAGCAATGATCCGACCACTGGCAATAGCGAGGTGACGATAATCAGGACGATGAGGCTCGCCGGAATCGATTTGATCAGCCTGCCGGACAGCAACAGCAACAGGATGGACACCGCCACCAGCAGGAAGCTCAGGCGCACTTGTTTCAGTTGGGTCATGAGGATGATGAGCGCAATGCCTCCCATGAATCCGGAGATCACAGGGTGCGGGATGTAGCGGATGAGCGAACCGAGTCGGCAGACCCCGAACAGGACTTGAAACGCGCCGGCCATCATGAACGAGAAGAACGCGGCTTCGAGTCCGTGCGCAGCAATGATGGCCGTTGCGACCACAGTGATGGGGCCGGTAATGCCGGTGACCTGTCCGGGTGCACCGCCGAACACCGCCGCGAAAAAACCGCCGAAGATGGCGCCGTACAGTCCGACAAGCGCACCCTCGGATGTGCCGGTCGCTACGATGCCGAAGCCCATCGCCAAGGGCAGCGAAACGATCGCGACAGTCAAGCCGGACAAGAGTTCTCGAGCGATTCGCTTTAGCATCAGGCAAGCACCTTCTAGCCATACGAAGACGAACCCGACTCGCTGCGAGCCGGGCGCCGACCAGACTTTCCGGCACTCCTCCTGTAAACATGCCGTACAGAACCAGAACAGGCAAGTACCCACGCAAAGTGTCCGACGGATCCGGAGGCTCGCGCGTACTCAGCCAGCCTCGCTCGTCAACTCAGGAGCACAGCACCTCAGCGACTTCGCCTGGTCAACAACGTTTCCGTTCGCACGGTGATGTTGACACCTGGCACTGGTACGTATGCTGGATCCGATGAGCCTCAAAACGCGATTGACCCCGTTGCGGTGGTCGGTCCTACGCATGGCACCCGGCTTCCGCAAACTCTTGACAACCGGCCAGGTCGGAGACGGACGCGAAGCGGCCGTCGTCGACTACGTGCTTGCGCATGCGCGAGCTGGCGACGTCGACGACGTGCTGGCCACCATCGACAAATTCGCCTACGAGAAGTCGATGCTCATCAACGTCGGCGACGAAAAGGGCAAGCTGCTCGACGCCGCGGTCCGGCGCGCAACACCAGCACTGGCACTCGAGCTGGGCACCTACTGCGGCTACGGAGCGCTACGCATCGCGCGCGCCGCCCCGACCGCCAAGGTGTACTCCATCGAACTCTCCGATGCCAACGCGACCAATGCCCGCCGAATCTGGGCGCACGCCGGCGTTGACGACCGAGTGACATGCGTGGTGGGCACCATCGACGACGGCGGGCGCACCCTGAACGCACTGGCCAAAGAACACGGATTCGCCAGCGAGAACCTTGATTTCGTGTTCCTCGACCATGACAAGCGGGTCTACCTGACCGACCTGCAGAGCATCCTCGACCAGGGCTGGCTGCACCCGGGCTCCATTGTGGTGGCCGACAACGTGAAGATACCGGGCGCGCCGAAATATCGCGCCTACATGCGCGAGCAGCAAGGCAAGCGGTGGAACACCACCGAGCACCGGACGCACCTCGAATACCAAACACTGGTGCCTGACCTGGTGCTGGAATCGGAGTACCTGGGCTGAAACGCCCCGCGGCACGCATCGTCGCCGAGTGGGCTACTGCGCGCGTGGATGGGCTCCGGCCCACACCTCGCGCAACGCGTGAACGGTGACGAGAGTATAGATCTGCGTCGTGGTTACCGAGGCGTGGCCGAGTAGTTCCTGGACAACCCGGACGTCGGCTCCCCCTTCGAGCAGGTGCGTGGCGAAAGAATGCCGCAACATGTGCGGCGATACCCCAGAGGTGATACCGGCACGCTCGGCGGCATCCTGCAGGACCTGCCACGCGCTCTGCCGCGACAACCGACCACCGCGCGCATTGAGAAAGATCGCCGGCGTTCCTCGGCCACGGCGAGCCAAGTCCGGGCGCCCCCGCACCAGATAGGCGTCGAGCGCCGCCACGGCGGGCCGTCCCATCGGGACCAGACGCTGCTTTCCGCCCTTGCCACGCAGCAGCACCGACCTGGCGTGGGTGTCGATATCGTCGACGTCGAGCCCGACGGCCTCGGAGATCCGCGACCCTGTTGAGTACAACAGCTCCAACAGCGCGCGATTGCGCAGCGTCAACGGGCCGTCGGCCGGGTTGTCGCCACCGGCGCCCTCGAGAAGGGCCAGCACCTCGTCGATCGTCAGGCTCTTGGGCAATCGACGACCTGGTGTCGGCGGCCGCACCGTTCGCGCCACGTCCAGATCGGCCAGCCCTTCGGCCGCTGCGAACCGATGCAGGCCCCGCACCGCAATCAGCGCTCGCGCCGCCGACACCGCGGACAACGCCGCCGCGCCGGAGTCGGGGTCCCCGCGCCGCAGTGCCACCAGGAAGTCGCTGACGTCGTCCTCGCCGACCTTGGCAAGATCGTTGATCCCGCGCTCCGACAAGTGCTGCGAGTAGCGGCGCAGGTCGCGCCGATAGGAACTCAATGTGTTCGCGGCAACCCCGCGCTCGATCGTGAGGTGCTCGAGGTAGCCCTGCAACTGTGTCTGTAGCGCGGGTGCGGTCACCGAGCGGCCTTCCGCGCCGCGAACGCCGTCGGTCGGTCGAGCCACGCGCTGTCCAGCGGGCGCGATTCGGCGAAGCCGGTCGTCACCGAGTACGCGGCCAAGATACCGGCGATGGCAATGGAATTGACGATCTCGCCGCGCAACACCTGGCGGGCGGCCTCCGCGATGGGAAACCAGCGCATCGTCATGTCCGCTTCCTCGTGATGAGCCTCGGGTCGGGCTACCTCGCTGAGTCCGGTAGCCAGAAAGACCCGCACCGATTCGTCGCTGAACCCGGGTGCGGAATTCAGATCGACAAGCACCCGCCAGGTGCTGGCCTGCAACCCAGCCTCCTCCTGCAGCTCGCGGACGGCGGTGCGCTGCGGTGGTTCGCCAGCGACGTCGAGCAGCCCAGCGGGCAATTCCCAGAGCCGTCGACCGAATGCGTGACGGTACTGATAGACCAGCGGGATGCGGTCATTGGCGTCGAGCGCCACAATCGCCACCGCGCCGTAGTGCTCGGCGACCTCGCGGACCGCGATGTCGCCGCCCGGCATCCGCACCCGATCGCTGCGCAGCGCGAAAATGTTGCCAGAGTGCAAGGTTTCGGACGATGTCGTCTCGAAGACGTGTTCAGCCACGGACGGCGGGCTCGGGAAGCGGCTGGCCGACACTTTCCCGATGCTGGCTACCGTTGGGGGCTTGCTGGTCGGGGATTTCGGGAATCTCGACAGGCAGCAACTCGCCAGCCTTGTAGTCGATAGCAGCCCCGACAAATGCGACGAACAGCGGATGCGGGCGAGTGGGTCGGCTCTTCAACTCGGGGTGGGCCTGCGTGCCGACCACGAAGGGATGCTGCTCTGGCGGGTATTCCACGAACTCCACCAGACTCCCGTCGGGTGAAGTTCCAGAGATTCGCAGACCGCTTTCGGCGATCCGATCGCGGTAAGCGTTGTTGACCTCGTACCGGTGCCGATGCCGCTCAGAAACCTGTGTCGCCTGATAGGCCTGGGCCACAATGGAATTTGGTTCCAACACAGCGGGATAGGCGCCTAGACGCATGGTGCCGCCAAGATCGGCTTCGCCGGCCACGATGTCTTCTTGATCAGCCATCGTGGAGATGACAGGATCCGTTGTCTCGGGATCAAACTCGGCCGAGTTCGCGTCGGTGAGGCCGACTGAGCGGGCCGCCTCGATCACAATGCACTGCAAGCCGAGGCATAGCCCGAATACCGGTAACCCCCGCGCCCTCGCATATCGGATCGCGCCGATCTTGCCTTCGATGCCCCGGATACCGAACCCGCCCGGAATCAGCACACCATGAACGTCTTCCAACGCCGCCGCCGCACCACTGGGCGTCTCGCAATCATCGGACGCCACCCAACTAACCTCGACCTTTGCGCGGTGCTTGAAACCGCCGGCGCGCAACGCTTCGGCGACCGACAGGTACGCATCGGAAAGTTCAATATACTTGCCCACCAGAGCAATTCGCACTGTCTCATGTGGTTCGTGGACCCGGCGGAGTAGATCGTCCCACTCGGTCCAGTCCACGTCACGGAACGGCAGGTTCAAGCGACGAACCACGAACGCGTCGAGCTCCTCGCGATGCAACACCTTGGGAATGTCGTAGATCGACGGTGCGTCCGGAGTGGAGATGACGCCATCGATGTCGACGTCGCACATCAGGGCGATCTTGTTCTTCAGCGATTCAGGGACGTCGCGGTCGCACCGCAGGATCAGCGCGTCCGGGCTGATACCGATGCTGCGCAGCGCCGCGACCGAGTGCTGCGTCGGCTTGGTCTTGAGTTCACCCGACGGCGCGAGGTAGGGGACCAGCGACACATGCAGAAAGAACACGTCCTCCCGGCCGAGATAGTGCCGGACCTGCCGCGCCGCCTCCAGAAATGGCTGTGACTCGATGTCGCCCACGGTGCCGCCGATTTCGGTGATGACCACGTCTGGGCGGTGGCCGGCGTCGTCCGGCTCGGCCATTGCCAGGATCCGCCGCTTGATCTCATCGGTGATATGCGGGATCACCTGCACCGTGCCACCGAGATACTCACCGCGGCGTTCCTTGGCAATGACGGTCGAATACACCTGTCCGGTAGTGACATTCGCCGAGCCAGTCAGATTGCGATCAAGGAACCGCTCGTAGTGGCCCACGTCGAGGTCGGTCTCCGCCCCGTCGTCTGTCACGAAGACCTCGCCGTGTTGGAACGGGTTCATGGTTCCCGGGTCGACGTTGAGATACGGGTCGAGCTTCTGCATGGTGACGTGCAACCCGCGGGCGGTCAATAGCTGCCCGAGACTGCTGGCGGTGAGCCCTTTGCCTAGCGAGGAAGCGACTCCACCGCTGACGAAGAGGTGCTTGGTGGTGGTATGCGGGTGCCTACGCACTAAAGCGACCTCCGTGAAGACGGGCAGGGCGTGAACGTTTTTAGCCTGTACTAGCTCTGGGCCTGCCGACCCACGGAAACCCACCCTAACATCCGCGACGTCCTACCGCCGGGAACACGCCCGCCAGGAGAAAAGACCGCTAATGCGCGACGGTGACCGATGCGGCGCCGGGGCCGATGCCGTAGTGCCCCGGTTGGCCGCCGTTGATGAGATCGTGCAGACCCAGGATCACCGTGATCCGCCCGGGCTCGGCATCGACGTCATCCACGGTGCTGATCGTGGCCGCCATGTCGGCATTGGCCCGGGCCACCGCGACGGCCGCGTTTCCGGTCGCCGAACCGTCGCGGCCGGCCAGCACGGTGCCCGACCCATGCGATGCCAAGGCAGCGGCGAACCGCGCCACGCTGGCCCCCTCGTTGCCGGCATTCTCCGGGAGCGCACCCCCGGTGATGACCACCGCAGCGTCCGCGGCTGCGAGGTGGTCGTCTGGCTGGTAGGTGATGAAACCGGTTTCACGTAGCGCCGCCAGCACGGTGTCGCGCTGAACGTCATCAACGGTTGGCGCGTCCGGGTTGGCGTTGATCAGCAACGCGATGCCGAGTAGGTCGCCAGCTTGGGAGCCTTGGTCGACACGTTTGGTGCTCAACTGCGTACCGGCCGGCAGGATCGCCGAATTCACCACCGAACGCAACTTCTCCGCGGAGTTGGCGTCGACGAACTCCTGGGTCAGCCGCAGTGTTGCGGTGACCGCGCCACCGGCATCCCCGACGATCTTCGACACCGCGGCGACGTCGTCGTCCTTGGCATCCGGAGTGCGGAAAACAACGACTGACTTGCCGCCCAGCGCGTCGTGCACTATCCGGCCGACGACCTGGCTGTCGAAGTTGTTTGCCGCATTGAGTTTCTCGTTGAGCGCATTCCGTTGCTGGTCAAGTTCTGAAATCTGGGTGGCCAGGTCGCGCTTCTCGTCACGCAAACCGGACACCACCGTGTCGGAGAAAAAGCCCGATCCCAGGACAACGCCCACCGCCAGCGCCAGAAAAACTGCCGCCAGCGAGATCGCGTGTTGACGCATCGAGATCATGAGAGCACCGTCCTTCGAATAGCTCGTGGTGATCGCAAGCGCGGCGGGACCGGGCGCAGCGCGTCGCCAGTCATCGAACCTATGTGACCAAGTGCTGCACCCACAGAGAAAAGCGGTTCCAGTAGTTGACGAACCAATCCAGGACCACGTCGTCGGTGCGCGAGACCCACAACGCCACGATGATCGCGACCAACATGGTGAGGACCAGCAAAGCGATGGCGCTGCCGGAGATGTGACTGCGGTACAGGGTGGCGACCGCCTTGGCGTCGGCCAGCTTCTCCCCTACCCGGAGTCTGGTGAGAAAGGTTGACGGGTTGCTTTGCACGCGTGTGCGGTCGAAGAAGGTTTCGATGTTGGCGGTGTGTCCGGCCGTGACCAGCAGCGCCGCGCCGTGGTGGTCGCACAACAGCAGGGCCAGATCCACCGCCGAACCCGCGGCCGGGAACGTCATCGCGCCGACGCCGAGATCCTGGATGCGTTCCAGGCCCGGTGCGTGACCGTCGGCGTCGGCGGGCAACACCACCTGGGCACCACACTTGAGGACGTCGGTGCTGACCTGCTCGGGGTCGCCGACGATGAGTTGCGGGCGATGACCTGCCTTGCGCAACACGTCCGCGCCGCTGTTCACTCCGACCAGTATCGGTTGGTACTCCTTGATGAACGGCTTAAGCGACTTCAGGTCATCGGCTGCGCTGGGTTCGTCGGCGACGATCACGACGTGACGGCGCCGCAGGTCGATGTCGATGTCGGGGATACCGATGCCGTCGATCAGCAACGGGCTTTCACTGCGAATGAACTCGATCGTATTGCCGGCGAAAGCCTCCAGGTGGGCTGCCAGTCCGCTCTTCGCCTCTCGCATCAACTCGGCGATGTCATGGTCGCTGCGCTCGGTGCCGCAGATCAGCCGGCGGTCGCCGGAGTACACCCCGCCCTCGTGGAGACGAACCTTGGCGCCATCTTTGATCTTTTTGAAAACCTCAGGCCCGGTCTCGTCGATCAGGGTGACACCGTTGGTGACCAGGACCTCCGGGCCCAGGTTGGGATAGCGGCCGGACACGGACGGGGACGCGTTGACGACGGCGGCGATGTCGGCTTCCACCAGGGCATCCGCGGTGATGCGATCCAGATCCAGAACATCGAGGACGACGATGTCACCGGGACACGCCCTACGCAGCAGTCGGTCGATATTGCGGTCGACCCGCGCGGTGCCGACGAGACCCGGCCGGGAGGTGTTCCGGGACAAGAGCGCTGTCATCCTCATGGGGGCGATTCTGTCGCTGAAGCGCGGCTCGGGCCGGGAGGCGCGCCGTAACATTGGCCCCATAAGTTATATGACGCCACTCCCGTCACACCCGCTGGAGCGCGGGTGACGGCGCGGTCGCCCGGCCGAGCCACCGTGATCGAGCAAACATCGCTGGCCGCCAGCTGCACGGCGCCGCACTACCGGCCGCACTACCGGAGGAAGGCGCGCCCGCACTCAGTCGAGCCGGTCACTTCGCGCCGCGTCGAGCAGTTCACGCGCGTGCGCGCGGCCACTGTCGGAGTCCCCAAGCCCAGCCAACATCCGGGCCAGCTCCGCCACCCGATCGTCGTGGGTCAGGCACCGTACCCCGCTTGCACCGTCGCTTTCGCTGCTATGCACCACCAGGTGCACCTCGGCGTAGGCCGCGACCTGGGGCAGATGGGTGACCACGATGACTTGGTGAGTGCGGGCCAGCCGCGCCAGCCGCCGTCCGATCTGTACCGCCGCCCAGCCGCCGACACCGGCGTCGACCTCGTCGAACACCATCGTGGTGCCGATCCCGTGCTTCCGCGAAGTCGCCAATACCACTTCCAGGGCAAGCATCACCCGGGACAACTCGCCCCCGGACGCGCTCTTGGCCAGCGGCAGCACCGTCATCCCGCGATGTGCGGCGAATCCGAACTCGATCGCGTCGATGCCATCCCCACCGGCGCGGACCAGCTCGCCAGATTCCAGCTTGAGAGCCGCCGAGTCCTCGTCGTCGGCCAGGTCGGAGGTCACGCCGATGGTGAATTCGGCATCGGCCATCGCTAGAGCAGCCAGCTCGGCGGTGACCTCTTTGGCCAGTCGCTTGGCTGCCTTACGCCGAGTCCTGCTGAGATCGACTGCGGATTGCGATAATTCGCGCGCAAGCTGATCAACGCGGAGCTCCAGCGCAGCCAACCCTTCTTCTGACACGTCGAGTTGGGCCAGCCGATCGCGGGAGTCCTGTGCCCACTGCAGCACGCCATCGATATCGGCGGCGTACTTGCGGGTCAGCGTCCGCAGCTGGGCTTGGCGAGCCAGCTTGGCGTCGAGCGCACTGGCATCGGCTGGCAGCGCATCCAGGTAATCGCCAAGCTCGCCGACGGCATCGACCACCACCGTCAGCGCCTCGCCAATCTGCGTGGCCAGTGCCCGAAGCGCAGTATCGTCGGTCGCTTCCAGCGCCGCCCTTGCCCGGCCGAGGCTGTCCGCGGCGCTCAGACCGAACTCCGCTTCGTGCGTCTCCGACAATGCGGCGCGCGCGGTCGCCGCGGCCTCGCGCAGTGTGTCCAGTTCCGAGAGCTGGACGATGTCGGCGACCAGCGCCTCGTCCTCTCCTGGCTGCGGGTCGATAGTGTCGATCTCGTTGAGCGCGAATTGCACCCGGTCTGCCTCCTGCGCAAGTTCCCGGGCCCGGCTACGGCGGTCGGTGAGGTCACGTCGTGCCGACAGCCACGCGTCACGCAGTTTGCGATAGCGCTCGCAGGCTGCGCCGGCTGCTGCATATCGGTCTAACGCGCCACGTTGCTCATCGGGGCGCATCAACCGCAACTGGTCGTTCTGCCCATGCAGGGTCAGCAGCTCGGTGGTGAAGCTACCCAGGGATTTGGCCGGCACGCTCCGCCCGCCAAGGTAGGCCCGCGACGGTCCGTCGCGACTCACCGAGCGCAACGCGATCACGCTGCCGTCCTCGTCACGCTCGGCCCCCGACGAATCGAGAATCTCATCGAGGGTGGCGGCTACGGCGTCGTCGAGATCGGTTGTGGTGAAACGGCCTTCAACAACGGCGCGCTCCGCCCCGGAGCGGATCCGGGTCGCGTCGGCCCTACCGCCACCTAGTAAGTGCAACCCGGTGACCACCATGGTCTTACCGGTGCCCGTCTCGCCGGTCAACACGGTCAAGCCGCGATCAAACTCTGCCGTCGCGACCCTGATGGCACCGAGCGACTCGATCCGTATTTCCGATAGCACGGAGTGCGCCGCTACTTCCCGCGCCAACCGGCGACCGGCAACCGGAACTTGCTCACCAGGCGGTCGGTGAACGGCGCGCTGTCCAGCCGCGCCCATTTCACCGGGGTGGCACATCTGGTGACCTCGAGTCGGCTGCCGGCCGGGGTGGGTATTTCGCGACGCCCGTCGCAGAACACGAGGGCGTCATGACCGTCAGCCTCTATCTCGATGGCAACCGTGGCATCCGGACTGGTGACCATGGGTCGGCCGAACAGCGCGTGAGCGTTGTTGGGTACCACCAGGATCGCTTCGAGGTCGGGCCACAGCACCGGGCCACCCGCGGAGAACGCGTACGCGGTGGATCCGGTCGGTGTCGATACCAATACCCCGTCGCAGCCGAACGTCGACACCGGTCGTCCGTCGACCTCGACGACCACCCCGAGAACACCCAACCGCGGGCCCTTTTCCAAACTGACTTCGTTGAGCGCCCAACCGTGGTCAATGATGCGGCCGCATTGACGCAGCACCACATCGAGGGTGAGGCGGTCCTCCACCCGATAGTCCCGTGCGACAACGTGCTCGAGCACCGTGTCGATGGCCTCGGCTTCGGCCTCGGCCAGAAAGCCGATCCGGCCAAGGTTGACGCCCAGCACCGGAATGCTGGCGTTGCGAGCCAGCTCGGCCGCTCGCAAGAAGGTGCCGTCGCCACCGAGAACCAGCACCAGCTCGCAGCCTTCGGCAGCCTGCGGGTCCGCGTCGACGACCGCGATCTGAACACCCATGGCGCGCATGTCGTCGGGGGCTAGGTGCAACGATCCCCGGTCCACTGCTTCCGCGGACAGCATCCGAAGCGCAATTCCGTTGTCACCCAGAACTTTCTCGACGCGCCGTGCCGTCTCCGTGGCTTCATCGCGCCCGGTATGGACGACCAGCAGCACTGTGCGTTGAGCGCTCGGTTGCGACGTCACTGCGAGCCTCGCTGTGATTGCCCTGCTCTCCCCCGCAAGCCGGTGGTGCACCCGGCCCGGCCGGTCCCGGCTCGCATCGCTGCCGGGGGGCTCATTGCCCGCTGCACCGCATCCACCAACCCTTCAGCCGACAGTGCCCGCTCAGTCCGGGCACGCAGCCATAGGAAGTATTCGACATTACCCGCTGGGCCAGGCAGCGGGCTGGCCGCGACCCCGAGGCTGTGCCAGCCGAGTTCCCCCGCACGTCGTGCGACGGCGAGTACCGCGCCTGCCCGCAACTGCGGGTCGTGAACCACTCCGCCAGGGCCAACCTGGCCTTTCCCCACCTCAAATTGTGGCTTCACCATTGGAACGATATCCGCGCTCGGCGAAGCGCATCCAATCAGAGCGGGCAACACAGTCGCCAACGAGATGAACGACAGGTCGGCCACGACCAGGTCTACGCGGCCGCCGATCGCTTCGGGCGACAGGTCGCGTGCGTTGGTCCGCTCGACGACCACCACTCGGGAATCATTACGCAGCGACCATGCGAGCTGGCCATACCCGACATCGACGGCTACCACCTCGGTAGCGCCCCGGTCCAACAGGACTTCGGTGAACCCACCGGTGGATGCACCGGCGTCGAGGCAGCGCCGACCCACCACCGAAAGCCCGAACGTGTCCAGCGCTCCAAGAAGTTTGTGCGCGCCGCGCGACACCCAGGCGCGTTCGCCGTCGGCTGCGACGGTCAGGTTCGCCGTGGTCGAAACGGCGGTGGCCGGTTTGACGGCGGGTAGGCCGTCGATGAACACCTTGCCGGCACCGATCAGCTCCGCGGCTTGTTGGCGGGAGCGGGCAAGGCCGCGTCGCACCAACTCAGCGTCGACGCGGGCACGCCGGGCCACGGAGCACTCAGCCCTTCTCCGCCGACTCCAGGGCAGTCAACAACACGTCGTGTGCCTCCGATAGACGGCGTGCGATGTCTTCGAGCTCGGCAAGAGACGGCCCATTTTCGGTGTCGGCAGAAAAATCTGCGGGATCGGGCAGCTGAGAAACGAGTGCTTCGATTTCAGCGCGAATCTGTTCAGGATCAATAGTCATTGCGTTCCTACGCTAGTCACCGGCTAGTCGCCACGCATCAGCGACCAGCGGTTTAGTGCCGCGCCGGCCCGCTCGTCGGCCGGCTCGATGCGCAAGGGCTCCCCTTGAAGATCCGAGGACGACATCTTCCACACCGCGCTTGCGACGGCCCGCACGATCGACAATCCATCGTCTGCCACAGCGACGGCGTCGTGGTCGCTGTTGTGGCGGACCGTTACCGCATTGCCGCGCACGTCGACCTGCCAGCTGGGCTGTGGCGCTACTTCGAGCACCTTCCCGGTCTTGTGCAAAGAGCGCAGGTCATGGCCAATGTACGTCGGCCGGTGCGCCGGGTCGGCGTATACCGCGTCCCGCGCGCCATTGACCCCGGTCAGCACCATCAGGCTGGGCAGCCCCGCGGCATTGGCGCCCTCGATGTCGGTGTCCAGACGGTCACCGACCACCAACGGAGCGCGGAAATCGCCCCGAGAGATCGCATCGGTCATCAATGTGGGCGCGGGCTTGCCCGCCACTTGCGGGTCGACACCGGTCGCCGCCCGCAACGCCGCCACCATGGACCCATTGCCGGGCAGCAAGCCGCGCTCGGTGGGCAACGTGGGGTCGACATTGGCCGCCACCCACAGCGCACCCGCCCGAATGGCCAACGCGGCCTCGGCGAGCTCCGACCAACCGATGGTCATCGATAGGCCCTGGACAACCGCGTCGGGGAGATCGTCAAAACGCTGCACCGGGCAGAGCCCGACTGCGGCGATCTCGTTGGCCAACGCCTCGGTGCCGACAATGAGCACCTTGGAGTCGGGTGGCAACTGGCTGGCCAGCAGGTGGGCGGCACTTTGGGCGCTGGTGACGACGTCGTCGCCGACGATGCTGAAGCCGAGCTCGCTGAGGTGCGCGGCGACCTCGTCGGCGCTGCGGGATGCGTTGTTGGTGACGAAGAGCTTGCGGCTGCGGATGGCGTCGAGCGACTCAACGGCGCCTTCGGTGGGCTCACGGCCGCGGAACACCGTCCCGTCCAAGTCGATCAGCAGGCAGTCATAGTCCTGCGCAATGCTGTGCCCCATCACCTAGCCCAACTCATTGACACGGTCTTCGGCGTCCGTGACGCCCTCGATATCGGCGGCCGCTGATCGCAGAAACCAGTGCAGCGCCTCGTCGTCGCGGCCCAACGCCAACAGTGTTTCGGCATAGGCGTAGAAGAGTCGCGCAGCGGTCGCCCCGCTGCGCTTCGGGTCCAGCTGCGGCGTGGACAACACGGTCAACGCCTGTTCGAGCTGCCCGAGATCCGCGCGCGCACCGGCGACAACGATGCGTAACTCGTCGGCGTCGTCACCGTCGAGCTGTGCCGCCTCGGCTCCGCGTGTTAGTTCGATGGCGCGCTGAGGCCGGCCGAGACCGCGTTCGCAATCGGCGATTAGGGCAAGCAACTCGGACTTGCTGCCCATTCTTCGGGCGGCACGCAATTCAGCTAAGGCTTGTGCCCAGTCGCCGCAATGGTAGGCAGCGATCCCGACGGCTTCGCGAACCGCGGCGATCCGGCTGGACCGAGCCCGGGCCGCGCGCGCATGACTCAGTGCAGCTTCCGGGTCGTCGGCCAGCAGATCGCCGGCAACCACGAGGTGACGCGCCACCGCTTCGGCGGTGGTTCGGTCGAGCGTGGTTAGTTCGCGCCGGATCTCGGGCGCGAGTTGCTTGGCCTCCACATGAGGTGGAATTGCCGGCTCGTCCTGGGGCGAACGATCGTCGCGATCGCCGGCGGCGGAAGCAGCTTGGGGCTTCGTTTTTCGCGCACGGCCCGGAGCCGACCGGGCACCATCGCGATCGCGCCGTTGTCCACGGCGTGGCGCGTCGCCCGAGGCCGTCCGGGGTCGGCGCTGATCGCCTCCATCGTGCCTGTCGTCGACCACGCGCTAGAGGTTACGGGCGCATCGGGCCGGCTCACAATTGACTCCTACGACCGCCGTGATTGCGCTCTCGAGTGGCTATGTCTTGCGAAGCAGTCCGGTGATCGCCGCGAGCAGGAGAGCCGCCAGACCCCATGCGGTGAACTTGAGCATCGGCAAACCGAGCGTGAGCGCACGAGTGGCGTCAGGTGCCACCACCCAATCCGATTCGATGACCCCACCGGCCGCCGGCAAAATCGTGTTCACGGCAAATGCGAACGAGGTCATGCAGGGATATGCCCGCAAGGTTTTGATGTTCTCAGCTTTGGCGAGATCCGACAGTTTTTCGCAGGGCGTCTCGGCCGTGATAGGGGGCGCACGGTCCCCCATCTGGTGTTGTATCGCCGCGACCACCTCGTGGGCAGGAAGGATGTCTTCCCGATTGGTAGCTACTAGCCGCCACCCTGCCACCACAACGAGCAGCAGCCACAGTGCGGCGATCAACGGGTAGTAGCCGTTGCCCGCCAGCAATAGGTAGGCCCTACGGACCAACTTGGTCGGCCAAGGGGATTGCTTGGTCGTCTTGTTCGCTGCCGCGAACCGGAGATGGCGCGCGGCTGCCGGACCACCGTTGCGCTCGTACACGTCGGCCAGCTCATACCACGGCTGCACGGGCGCACGGCCTTTCTGCTCGCGTCGCGGAGGCTGAGTGCTCGACGGCGACTTGGCGTTGAGCCACTTTTTGGCGATGCGCCAGTCGTACCGAAGTGGTCCGTGAATATCGCCGAGGGTCCACCCAGTGGCGACTACGGGCGGCGGATCCTTGGAGGCGGTTACCAGATCCTCGATGACGGCCCGGTTCAACACGATTGGCCCCTGGACCGATTCGGGCGCCAGCGTCAACACACCGAGCTTTGCCTTTTTGAGATTGAGGGCGACGCCGTTCGGGTTGTAGAGGTTGGCACCGCTGAGCCTGAAGTCGCCGTTGATGCGGGCACCCATGGCGTTGATTTCTCCGCGGGCTTCAAAACCGTCCCCGGCGAGCAGGTTGTCGGCGATCTCGGCGCCGCTGAGGCTCAGCGCACAGTCGTTCGGGTTGTTGAGTGTGGCGCCGCTGAGGTAGAGCTGGCCTTTGATCGTGGCTGCCCAGGCGAGGAATTGTCCGTTGGCTTCAAATCCGTCCCCGGCATAGACGCTGCTGCCGATCTCGGCGCCAAAGAGGTTCAGGGAGCAGCCGTTGGGGTTGGTGACGGTGGCGCCGCTGAGGCGGAGGGGGCCCTTGATCGTCGCATCCCAGGCGCGGATTTCTCCGTTGGCTTCAAACGCCTCCCCGGCAAACACGCTGCTGCCGATCTCGGCGCCGTTGAGGATGAGGGCGCAGCCGTTGGGGTTGGTGAGCGTGGCGCCACGAAGGTCGAGTTGGCCCTTGATGGCAGCCTGCAAAGCGCTGATTTCGCCGTTGGCTTGAAAGCCGCCGGCGGCGACCAAATTGCCGCCGATCTCTGCGATGTCGAGGTTAAGGGCACAGCCCTCGGGGTTGTTGAGAGTGGCGCCGCTGACGTCGAGATCGCCTTGGATCTTAGCCCCCGAGGCGCGGATTTCTCCGGCTGCTTCAAACCCGTCTCCGGCGAACATTGATCCCGTAATCTCGGACCGCACCATGTCAATGCCGGGCAGATGAGTGCCGCGGAGATTCAGATCGAGAATCGTCGCCCCGGTAATGCACAGCGTCTCGTCGAGCAGGCACTGGATCAGGTACAGGGGATGGCGAAACACCACGTGGTTCAAGTCCAGCGCCCCTATGATTCGTGCACCCCGAATGCGCAGCCCGCCGCTGTCGACGACAAGGTCAGCGCAGGTAAGAACCGCGCGCAAGGCGGCAGCGGGGACCCGCCGATCGGGGCTCCAGGTCGCCCCATCCGCAGGTTCTAGGTCTTCTCCCGGAGCCAAGTCCACACACTGCCCAGACGCGGCGGCCCCTTTCAGCCGCGCGATCCAGTCCTCGCAGCTGACCAACAACCCAGGGACGCTTGACCTGGTCATCGGGTTAATCGTAGCGCGGAAATCAGCCATTGACGCGGCCCGCTGCGGCCCAGGATGACTGGTGCGGGCAACCCGACTGCCTGCAGCCAGCGCGGGCAGTTCGAAGGTGAGTTTTAGGCCTGTAGTCGGTCAGGCAGCAGCGGCGCGATTATCGCGGGGCAATACGTCGCTATCGCGACGATGGTGAACGCTTCCGCCGCGTCGCGCCCTATGCCGATGCGTTCAGCCATGGCCGTCGTCACGGACTCGAACGTCCCGCCCGGCTCCACCGCCATCGGACAGACGGACCGGCCCAACGTCATCGTGGTTACCGGTTGACTGTACGAGATACCGGCGTTGTCCAGCGCCGCCAGAAAAGCATTACCCATCAAATCGGCCTGGATCGGTGCTGCGCAGCTCCCGGCCGCACCAAACACCCCAACAATCAGCCCCAAAAGGGCTGTCACCTGGCGGCCTGCTCGCCAGGTCCGCTTCGGCTCGGCTAGATGTGCACTCATCGCCCAGTTCTCACCTGTCCGTTACTGCACTTGCGCCACTGGAATCTCCGGGACAACAGTGCTGTACATGAGTCACATGCACAACACAGTGAGGTCAAGGTTTGCACACTAACGCGTTTTGCGGCGGGTCCGACCGCGCGGCCGGCACTAGTGCCAGCGGAATCGAGCGGCCCGGTTCCCAGCCTGGTGTTTCAGCACGTCGAGGGGCGACAGTTCTTCCCGTGTCCTCCGATCGGAGGACAACGCCATCATGCGGCTGGAGGAACCGGATTTCCACCCGCCCAACAACTGGTCGTGGGATACCCGGTGGCTCCAAACGATCCAACAATGGGTCTCGGCGCGGAAATCGACCGGAAAGGCTTCCGGCGGTCCACGCCAACAACGACGAGTGAGCCAGACACTCCCGGACATTCGTCGCCAAGCCTCGGCGGGGATCTCATCGCCTCCCAATCCCCCAAGTTTGAGATCCCCGCCGGATCACAACAAAATAGTGAACGAGCAGCCAGCTAGCGAGCTCAGCCCACACTCGAGCTCAGTCCACACTGGTGTCACGTTTTCTAAATGCTGTGCTGCCAAACCGAGATCATTCGCGCGGCCCCGAACGGCGGCGACATAGCCCGACGCACGCCAGTGTGAGTGCGCGCAACTTCTGTCAATGATCTCGATCGCCAGCGGGGGTCTTAGCGCGCCCTATCCCACCCACCCACGCGCTAAGATCCCCGCTGGATCTTCCTTCCTTGCACACGGCATCAGCCCGCCAAGTGCGCCCCACCACGTAGCGACGCTCGACGGTGGATCCGCCCGGGGCAAAGGCAATCCGCAACCATCCGGGGTTCACTATCGGTCAGGCCGGCCTACGGTGACCATCCCGGTGGGCGCCGAGCCCCCTTTCAGTTCCTCTCGATCCCGGCAATATTTCGCTTGCCGCGACGCAACACCAACCAACGACCGTGCAGAAAGTCCGAGGCCTGTGGAGACCACGCGTCGCTGTCGACGCGAATGTTGTTGACCGACACCCCGCCTTCGCCGATCGTGCGGCGCGCGGCACCCTTGCTGGCTGACAAGCCAGTGGCCACCAGCAGGTCGACTATGCCGTCCGGAGTGCCCGGTTTGAGTTCGGCGACGGCGGTTTCGCGCAACGCCGCGGCGAGCGTCGCCTCGTCGAGGCGGGTCAGCTCGCCCTGGCCGAAAAGCGCCCGGCTGGCGTGTTCAACGGCTTCGGTGGCTGCGTCGCCATGCACTAGGACAGTGAGTTCTCGAGCTAGCCGACGTTGAGCAGCGCGTTGTTGCGGACGCTCGGCCGTTACCTGCTCCAGCTCGGCCAGCTCGTCGGCCGGCAGAAAAGTGAACCACCGCAAATAACGAATCACATCCGCATCAGCGGTGTTAACGAAGTACTGGTACCAGGCGTAGGGGCTGGTCATCTGTGGGTCCAGCCACAAACTGCCGCCCCCGGTGGACTTGCCGAACTTGGTGCCGTCGGTGGCGGTCACCAGCGGAACCGTGAGCGCGTGCACTGCAGCACCGAGCTTCTGACGCACCAGGCGGACCCCGGCGATGATGTTGCCCCACTGATCCGAGCCGCCAATCTGCAGCACGCACCCGTGGCGCCGGCGCAGTTCGACGTAATCGTTGGCCTGCAGCAGCATGTAGCTGAATTCTGTGTAGGAGATCCCTTCGCCCTCGAGCCGCCGCCGGATGGTGTCGCGATCCAGCATTACGTTGACTGAGAAATGCTTGCCGACATCACGCAAGAACTCGATCACCGACATGGACCGCGTCCACTCGAGATTATTTTCGATAATCCCGCCCGTCGGCGAATCATCGAACTCGACAAACAGTTCCAGCTGCCCGCGAATCCGCTCGGTCCAGTCGGCGACGGTGTCCACGTCGTTAAGACTGCGTTCGCCGACCTCACGCGGGTCACCGATCATGCCGGTGGCCCCGCCGGCGAGAACGATGGGGCGATGGCCGCCGCGTTGGAAGCGCCGCAGAGCCAACAACGGAACCAAGTTTCCGGCATGCAGGCTTGGTGCGGTGGGGTCGAACCCGGCATAGACCGTCATCGGCCCGCGCTGCAATTCGGCGCCCAACGCTTCGAGGTCCGTGGACTGTGCAATCAATTCACGCCAGCTCAGCTCGTCGAGGACCCCCGGAGAATGTGCGCCCATGCCTGGCAATCCTTCCAGGGTCATCCTGGCTAGTCGCTGTCGCCCGGGGCCGGCGCTCGCGGGCTTCGCCGATACGCCGATACCTCCGGACGACCCGCCAGCCACAACCGCCACGGCCGGTCGGCCGCTTTGCTGACACCGACCCGCGGACCCGATATCGCAGCACTGCCTTCGGGTCGGCCCGGTTGGAGGCCCAGTGATACCGGACTATCCTCGGCGAAGAGGTCAATGCCGTTGTCGTCCATGGTAATTCCAAGCGCGGAACAAAGGTTTCCG
The DNA here is from genome assembly GCF_018278905.1 of Mycobacterium spongiae. NCBI lineage: Bacteria > Bacillati > Actinomycetota > Actinomycetes > Mycobacteriales > Mycobacteriaceae > Mycobacterium > Mycobacterium spongiae. Next base: position 2,562,150 of record NZ_CP046600.1, on the reverse strand, counting down.
GGGCCGCGCGCGAGCGCCACGGGCCGGACCGCGGCGCCGCGTCGGCACTGCGCAGTAGCAACGCCGTCAACGATGGCGCACGCTCTCAGTAGAACGGCGGCCGCAGTGCCCTCGGGGCCGCACGCGACATTGGCACAGACATGGATCCCATGACTGCGGTAGGTGTAAAGCCGGCCAGGCGGACCGAACATGACGGCGTTGCGCCCGTTGAGGCCGCGATACGAGTGTGCCGCGGCGTCGGGCCAGGGACCGTCGGGGACTCCGCCATACGCCTCGACCTCGACGACGATCGCGGTCACCCCGCGGGCGGCGATGGTGGCGCCCAAGAGGCTATGCGCCGCCTCGACCGGGTCGACCCCCATTTCCTCCGCGCTCACCAGACAGATTGTGCACCCCCCGCGAGTCGAGTGAGCGGAACGAACGGCAGTGAGTGACGGGAACGAGACGACCCATCAAACCCGGGAGTCGAGTGACCCCAGCCAAGCAAGCACGAACGGCAGTGAGTGACGGGACCAGCCCGAACTTGACAACTGAGTGGCAGAAGCGGATATTCATCCTATGATGAGTTCATCGTGCGATGAATTACTGGTGACGCACACCGAGCCGGCCGTCAGCATCGCAAATCTGCGGGTCATTCGCGGCAAGCATCCGGCGCTGAATGACATCTCACTGCGCATTGCCCGCGGCACCATTACCGGCCTCTTGGGCCCGTCCGGCTGCGGCAAGACCACGCTGATGCGCTGCATCGTCGGCACCCAGATCGTGGCGTCGGGCGAGGTGACCGTACTCGGCGAATCGGCGGGTTCGGCCCCGCTGCGCCGACGTGTCGGCTATATGCCGCAGGACCCGACCATCTACAACGACCTCAGGACCATCGACAACGTGCGTTACATCGCGTCGTTGTATGGCTTCGACGGCCACGCCGCCGACGCTGCCCTCGAGCGGGTCGGGCTAACAGATCACGCGTTGGTTTATTGCGGCAACCTTTCCGGCGGCCAACGCGCCAGGGTGTCGCTCGCGTGCGCGTTGGTCTGCAAACCTGCGCTCTTGGTTCTCGACGAACCCACCGTCGGCCTCGATCCGGTGCTCCGAGTCGATCTGTGGGAGCAGTTCACCGACCTCGCCCGCAGCGGGACCACGCTGCTGGTATCGAGCCACGTGATGGACGAGGCAGACCATTGCGGTGATCTGGTGCTGATGCGCGATGGCCATCTCGTTGCCCATACCACGCCGACCCAACTACGAAAGGACACCGGATGCACGTCACTGGAGGAGGCGTTTCTGTCCATCATCCGCCGCAACACCGAGCTCCGAGCGGGGTAGGGCTCCATGGGCAACTAAAGCCCTACACAGCCACCACAGCGCGAATCCTGCGCCAGCTGGCCGCCGATCACCGCAGCATCGCGATGATCCTGCTGGTGCCGGTGCTGGTGATAACTCTGATGTACTTCATGTTCGAGAATGCCCCGCACCGTCCAGGCACGCCGACGCCGTTCAACAACGCCTGCCTGATCATCCTGGGTCTCTTCCCGCTCTTCATCATGTTCATCATCACGTCGATAACAATGCAGCGCGAGCGAGCCTCGGGAACGCTGGAGCGCATCCTGACCACGCCGCTGCGCCGGCTCGACCTCTTGCTCGGCTACGGAACTGCGTTCTCGATCGCGGCGGCAGCGCAAGCGGTCGTGGCCACCGTCGTGTCGTTTTGGTTCTTGGGCTTCACCACCGCCGGCAGCCCGGTGTGGGTGTTGGTGATCGCGATCGTCAACGCGGTCCTGGGGGTCGGCCTGGGATTGTTGTGTAGCGCGTTCGCCCGCACGGAGTTTCAGGCAGTACAGTTCATACCCCTGGTCATGGTGCCGCAGCTGTTGTTGGCCGGCATCATCGTGCCCCGAGCGGTGCTGCCTACCTGGCTGGAGTGGGTCAGCAACGCGATGCCGGCCAGCTACGCGCTGGAGGCATTGCAGCAAGTATCGGCGCATCCCGAGCTGACCTACATCGCGGTTCGCGATATCGTCGTCGTCTTGGCCTTCGCGATTGCGTCGCTGTGCTTGGCGGCTGCGACGCTGCGGCGACGGACGCCGTAGCGTGGCGAACCCCAACGGACGCAGACGGCCCGGGCGGCCCGCGGGCAGTTCCGAAACCAAGGAAAAAATCCTGTTGAGCGCACGAGAGTTATTTGCGAACAACGGATTCGATCGGACCTCGATACGCGCGGTGGCCTCGGCCGCCGGAGTGGATGCCGCGTTGGTGCATCACTATTTCGGTACCAAGCACCAGCTGTTCACCGCTGCAATCCACATTCCTATCGATCCGATGGACGTGCTGGTGCCCATGAGGGAAACCCCTGTCGATCAATTGGGGCGACTGCTGCCGACCATTCTGCTGCCACTATGGGATTCGGAACTGGGCGCCGGTCTCATTGCAACGGTGCGGTCATTGATCGCGGGTTCCGAGGTGAGTCTGGCACGGTCCTTCCTCGAGGAGGTGATCACCCCGGAAGTTGGTGCCCGTGTGGACACCCCGCCGGGGACCGGCACGATCCGAGCCCAGTTCGTTGAGTCACAGCTCATGGGCGTCGTCATGGCGCGCTACATCGTCAAGGTCGAGCCGTTCGCCTCGCTCCCGGCCGAGCACATCGCAGTGACCATCGCACCCACCCTGCAGCGCTACCTCACCGGGGATCTGCCGGACGTCCTTGTGCCATGAGCCGGGCGTGCTCGTCCTCGTCGACGTCACGGGCCTCGTCGACCAGCAGGACCGGAATTCCGTCTTCGACTCGGTAGGCACGCCGCAGTCGCGGGTTGTAAAGCTGTTGGGTCCGGCCCTCCACTGCTAGCACCAGCGGACCCCGATCGGCCGGGCACACCAGAATGCTGGCCAGGAATTCGTCAAGCATCGGCGCGTCGAGGCTTGCCGCTCAGTTCGGCGCGTGCGGCCGGTGTCAGCCGACGGAATTCGCTAGTGCCGGCGTCGAAGTACCACGCCTGCCGGCCCGCCTTCGGAATCCCGGCCGCCCTCAACCCACCAACGGTCGGGCGGTAGGTCGCACTCAGCGTCAGTTTCGGTACCACGTGGACAATGTCGGGGCCCTGCCCGACTGGCATGCTCGCCACTGCTTCGGTCAAGTCTGCCGCTGTGATGGTGGCTCCCGGCAGTAAGGTCACTGCGGCCACCGCGACCTGCCGGTCTTTTCCGGAAACACCGTAGGTCACCGCGAGATCCACCCCGGTAACCAGGCCCAGCGCGTCGTCGACCGGATCCGCATAGACCATTCCCCGAGCGGTGCGGACCTCGGAACCACGCCGGCCCGCCAGCCAGTAATCCCCGTCCTGGTCACGCCAAAACAGGTACTCAGTGGATATCCAGGTGTCGGCGGGAGCGAAGACGCCGCGTTTGACCGAGGCCGTCGGATCGATCGGACCCCGGGACTGCGCGAGCAAGACGCCAATCTGATTGACGTCGGCGACCTGAACGAAGCCGCGGTCGTTCTCCAGGATCAGGTCGTGTTCGGCATCGTAGGCGCCAAGCTCGACGCGTCCCGCACCGGGCAGCGGACGGCCCTTGCTACCGACCTTTGCGCCGGACACATTGGCCAGCACCGCCTGTCCATCCGTCGTGGCAAAGAACTCGACCACGTTGGCCGGCGCGAACGCGTCAACGACCCGCTCCCACAACCGCGTCGGCATACCCGAGCCGATGAACAGCCGTACCGGATGGTTACCGTGCAGCGCAAACGCCGGATCGTCAACGACCTCAGCGAGCATCGCCCAGGTGTACGAGACCACCGTGACCCCGTACTGCCGCACTTCGGCGACGAATCGGTCCGGTCGCAGACCGCGAGACAGCGCGATGCGGGTTCCTCCTGCGACCGCGCCGCCCAGACTCACCAGCAGTGCGGAGTCGTGGTGCAACGGCGTCAAGCAATACATGGTGTCGCGGCGGTCCAGCGACGCCGTGGAGGCGGTTCCGAAGGCCGACACCGCCCAGCGATAGTTGGTGATCTGCTTAGCGACCAGCTCGCCGCCGGCGACATTGAAGGCGATGAACGCGAGATCCCGAGCCAATCCCGGGTTGGGCCGGTACCACGCCGGCAATTCAACGGCGTCCGGGTCGATCTTTTCCATGTCGATGACATCTGCATCGGCCGGCAGGTCCAGATCGCGGGACTCACCGCCACCCAGCACCAGAATCTGCCCCGGCAACTGCCGTGCCGCATCGAGGTTGGTGGGATCGGTCATGATCTCGGTGGCACGACCGAGCCGGACTGCGGCGGCCAGATCCACGTCGGGCCGCATCACCACAGCGACCGCACCCAGCCGAGACAAGGCGGCGATGGCGACAAGCGCACTCGGGCGCGTCTCCATCAGCACACCGACGCGGTCGCCCTGCCGGACCCCGACTTCGATCAGGCCGCAGACGACATTGTTGATACGCCGGTTCACCGCCTCGTAGGTGTGCACGCGACCGTCGAAGAGCAGGAATTCGCCGCGCGGGGCGTCGCGCGCCTGTTCGTCGATGACACTGCCCAGCGAGATGCGCGTGTGGTCGTTGAGCTGTCCCAACCGAGCCAGGCGCGGCAGGGTCCGGACCGTCTCCACGGCCAAAGTGCGCACCGATCGGTTGGCGGTGACGACCGCGTCGGCCGCGCCCCGAGCCACCGCCAGTGCCGCCTCAGACACCTCCCCTATGCCATGCGCCAGACGAGAGCTAAAAGCCACACCACTATCGGTGTGTTCAGCCGGCTGATCGGCCATCAGGTCGATGCTTTCCGGCTTGTCGCCGCCGCTGGACACCCAGCGCACCCAGTCTGCGACAGTCGGCCAGCTCTGCTGCGCCGCCCTTGACCCCACGACGAGACCGAAATGGCCTGTCCGGATAAGACATTCGTACACCTCGGCGTTGGGCGCGGCCCGTCGAATACCGCGCACCGACGCCGGCTGGCCGATGTCGTCCACTTCACCGACGAACGCCAGTATCGGGCAAGTGATATCGGTCAACGTCACCATCTGGCCGCTGATGGCGAAGCCACCGGTCATCATTCGGTTATGGGCAATGAACTGCTTGAGCAATTCGGAGATCGCTGGACCCGACCATGCGATCCATCCTTCAGACTCAAGGAATCTGCGCTGTTGTTCCCGCGGCAGCAGGGCCTCACGGTCATGCAGCTGTCGCACGAAGTCGAGGCGGGCCTTGGCGGTCTTGAGCGGGTCCATCATCTGAAAACCCATGCGGGCCATCCAGCTTGGGATGTCCAATCGGTTGAAAACGTGATCGGCCATGAAATCGGCGACTGCGGCGCCCATGTTCGCCGGGATGCCCATGGGCAATGCGGCCAACGTGTCCACCGGGGAGCCGAACGCCATAACACTGGCAATGTCCTTGGACCGCCGGTATGCCGCGGCCTGGTAGCAGAACATGCCACCCTGCGAATACCCGACAATGTGCACGTCGTGACCGGTGGCGTCCTTGACCGTGTCGATGGCCTGACTGAGTGCGACGATGTGGTCGGCCAGGTTGCGGCGCATACCGCCCTCGACCTCGTCGGGAGAGCCGAAATCGATGACCCAGGGATCTAGGCCATGAGCGTGCAGGATGCCCACCGCGCCGTCCTCGCGGGTGACGTCCCACATGTCGGCCGACATCATCATCGGATGCACCATGATCACCGGCGGGCCGACCGGCGGCTGTCCCGGGCGGTTGTCCGGTGGAAAGTACCGTCGAAGTTTGTACATCGGTACGCTCTCCACGATCTGCGACGGCGAGGGGACGCTGCCCGTTTCCAGGCCCCCTAATCGCAGAACTTCCAAACCGTTCTGGGCCGTGGCCACCAGACGCTCGACCGGTCGCGTCACCATCGAAAAATTGAGATCCACTACTGCTCCTGGGTGCTCCTGGGTGCTCCCTGACTGCGCCTTGACAGCGTCGTCATCATGGCACATCTGCGCGCGGCGCGGTTTTGGTCACGGTGTTTACCGGCGTACGGTGACGGGCTCGGGGTGGGCCAGGTGCGGGCCTCCCTATGCGAGGCAGCGGTCGCGCCGGTGACACGCCGGGCCGCAACAATCCGCTTCTGCCCATATTTCGTGATGCAGTGGATCGACGCCACGTGGTTCGCTGCACCGCGATTGGCCCGGTGACGACAGGAGGCGCAGGTGGCGACGATCGCGGCGAGCCCGGCCCAACAGACCGCCCTCGGCAAGGCCGCGCGGCGGCTGCTGCCTCTGCTGTTTGCGCTGTATCTGATCAACTTCGTTGATCGTGCCAATATCTCCGTTGCCGCGTTGGCGATGAACGCCGATCTGCGCCTGAGCGCGACGGCGTACGGAATGGCCGCCGGTGTCTTCTTCCTCGGTTACGTCCTATTCCAGGTTCCCGCCAACGCGGCGCTAGCGCGCTTTGGTGCCGGTCGCACGCTCACCGCCGTAGTCCTGGCCTGGGGTGTGTGTTCGGCGGCCACCGCCCTGGTCACGAGCGCGAACACGTTGTATCTGGCGCGGTTCGCCCTCGGCATTGCCGAGGCCGGATTCTTTCCGGGCGTTATCGCGTACTTGACGCTGTGGTTTCCGCGTGCGCAGCGGGCTCGCGCCGTGGCGGCTTTTCTGCTGGCCATACCCATTTCCAATATTGTTGGTTTGCCGTTGTCAGGGCTGATCGTCGGCCATGTCGGGATCGCGGGGATACCCGGTTGGCGGGCAATGTTCGTGATTGAGGCGCTTCCCGCATTGCTGTTGGCGCCATTCCTGCGCCGGCTGCTGCCGGACAGCCCTCGCCAAGCGGACTGGCTCTCGGCCGAGGAACGCGTGGAGCTGTCGAACCAGCTCATCGCGGACACCCCGGCCCCGGCCGGGGTGTCAAGAGTCGACGGTCGGCGCCTTGTCATATTCGCTGTGGTCTATGGCGGTCTGTATTTCGCGTTGTATGCGTTGCAATTCTTTCTGCCCCAGCTGGTCACCGCATTGGCCCACGGCACCGCTACCTTGACCGCTGCCACCTTGTCGGCCGTGCCCTACGGGGTAGCTGCGGTGGCGATGCTCGTCTGGAGCCGGCGCAGCGTGGACCCCACGGGCGCCCGCATCACACACATCACGGTGCCGACCTTGGCCGCGGCGGTCGCCACGTTCGGCGCGGCCGTGAGCCCGATGTCACCGCTGGTGACGCTGGGGTGGCTCACGATCGCGGTCGCCGGGATCCTGGCGGCGATGCCCGCCTTCTGGAGTCGATGCACCGCCGAGCTGGCCGGTCCGCGGGTGGCGGTCGCTATCGCCGGTGTGAATGCCACGGCCAGCCTCGCAAGCTTCGCCGGTCCCTACGCCACCGGCTACCTCAAAGACATGACTGGCGCATACCCGGTCCCCCTGCTTGCCAACGCCGCCGTGCTGACGTTCGCGGCGGGGTGCAGCCTGCTCCTGCGCCGCGCTGGCCGGATGCGGTGCACCGCGGGCTCGCAAGACTTGTCGCCCCCCTCGCCGGCAACCCCGTTCGTTTGAGTCCAATGTTCATGCGAGAACGGGGGCAGAAACGTACCCCAGCATGCGGGTCACGGAACGGGATCCCAGCGTTGGCCGGGTGAATCGCCTACGCAAACAAGGACATCCACCAAGGTCCCCGGGGCGGGGCCACCGAGGACGGTCAGGCAGCCCCCAGTATCGTTCGTGACCTGCCCGTCGGGGTGGATAGTGAGATGCTGGCTAAACCAGTCGACACAGGGCTGCAGGAATCCCGTGAATTTGGCGGCCCAATTTATGCAATGCCCTGGGAAAGCTACGCTCTCGAGCTGGTGGGCAGGAGTGGGAATCCAGCGCTGGAAATCCGTCCCGTTGCAGGGGTTGATCACCACTGAAACAAGCCAGCTGTCACTCGGGCCGTCCAGGCAAAAATCACCAAGCCGGCTTCGCAACTGAACCGGGCCGTCTGCACCTGCCTCGCCAGCACCGAGCACCGCGACACCCAACACTGCGCCAACCAGGGCCAGAGACCACCGTGCGCCGCCCATCAACCGCAATCCATGCATGTCGGTTCCACCCTATCCAATGGTGATGCGTCGGTCACATCTCATCGAAAACATCACCGTCACAGTCGGTTTCGTCCGCAAGTCCGAGCGATCAGACGCCGTGGGCACCCGTCGGGGTAACTCGCCGACGGAAGCCGGTTACGGAACCCTGTCCCACTCTTGGCCGGGCCCGGCCGCCGCGAAACGGGCCGGCGGCACGTGCCTCGCCAACGCTCAACACCAAAACGCCGATCACCGTCCCGACCACAGAAGGCCGTAAGCGCAAAGTTCGGGTACGACCTAAACTAGCGCTCATGGACAGGCTGCGGGTGGGCGCAGAGGACATGCGGGCAATGGCCATTCGATGGCACGCGCTGGCTACTCAGCTAGGAGTCACCGCGCCAAATCCTCTCGGGTTGACCTCCCAGGCTTCTGCAGCGGCGGTGAAGGCTGGACATGCCGCCATTACGTTCGCCATGGATTCACTCAGCGTGCGGGTGCGCGCAAGTGCCACCAAGGTTGTCGCAGCCGACGACCACTATCTCGCCAACGAAGCCCGCTCCGCAGCGGAGCTGGCTGCGGTAACCGACCTGGGAACACGGCGGTAGGGATGGCGGCCACGACCGGGTCGTTTCCTAGCTTGTCGGAGTTGTTGGCCTGGCCTACCGAACATCTCACTGAAGCAGCCGACTATTGGACGGCCACCGGCAATCGTTGGTATGAGGTCTTCAACCAGATGTGGCGCGACAGCCTGTCGGTCGACTGGAAGGGCAATGGAGCCGAAGGGCTGCGTACCCGCACCTACGCCGACAATGCTGAGGTCAGTGGGCTAGTCGACCAGTTGCACGGTGCGGCTACCACGGCCAGAGCGGGCGCATCCGATCTGTATGCCGCCAGATCGCGGTTTCGCTACTCGGTCGACGACGCCCGCGACGCGAGATTCCATGTCAGCGAAGACCTTGCAGTGACTGACCGCTCAACGGCTAGGTCGTCCGCAGCACGAGCAGCCCGGCAAGCTCAGGCTCAAGCATTCGCTGGCGACATCCGCCAGCGAGCGTTGCAGTTGGTCGGGTTGGATCAGCAAGTCGCCAGCAGAGTTGGCTCGGCTATGACCGGCATCGGCAACATCTTTCCAGCGGACAGTCCGACAACTACGACAACCACGACCGCTCCGCCGCCGCCTCCCAAATGCGAGCCGGAAGATATTTCGGAACTCATGCATAGGGTAGACGAATGGAATAGAAGGGATGCGGAGCTTACCGATGAAATTAGTGCTTACAATCGCGAAAAACATGATTTCAATATGAACGACCCTGAGGAACGCAGAGAATCTGCAGACTACATTCGACGGGGGCAGGGTTTACAGGCGAAGAAGGACAAACTCCTGGCTGACCAGAGAGACCTCATTCGGGAGGTGATGGAGTGCGGCGGGAAAATCGTCGACAACGAAATACGATGGCCCAATGGGACAACGAGTCCAAGGCGGACTCCGACACCCACGCCAAGTCCAACGCCAACCCGGTGAGCAGCCTTACGCAGTTGCTGCCGATTGTTCGACGAAACGGAAGCGCGCTTGCAGCGCCGCAAATGGTCCTCACCGCCCTGGTGCTATTTGCCTCCGTCGGGTGCTCGTCAACGACGAACGACAACGTCTTGAGCGGAACATCATCCAGCGCTGGGAGCACAGCCTCATTCGCCCCACCCCCACCGTCGATCAATTTACCCATATTGACGTCGGGTCCGGTGACTCGACTACAACCAGGCTCTCCCATTATGGTTGGCGATGGAGCGGCGACGATGGTGTGCAAAGCCGGCTTTTACATCGACTACCCCGATGCTAACCACGCGGGTGAGCGGGTGCCCGGCTTCATAACCTCCGCGCGATGTGCACAAGGTGCTACGCATGCGCCGGTCGCCGTGATGAAAGTGGAGACCGCTGGACAACCACCTAGTCGAATCAAAATCGGCGAGATTACTTACATCGCTCCCGGCGATCAGCAACCAACCGTTACCAACGAGCCCTGGACGATCCCCAGCTCCCCGCTCGCGGTGTTCAGCTCCGGTCAACCAGATTGGGCGCTTCCCGTGGACCTCAAGATCAACAACCACACGCCGACAGAAGCGACTGTTCGAGCGGTGCAGCCAGAGGAACAGCGCAATGCGCCCGCAAAGTGGAGCAACGTAGACGGAGACATCGTGACTGGACGGGTGCTCGACCCATCCTCCACACCAGAATTGAAGAACCTACCCGATGGTATTGCCCGAGTCGTCGTGGCTGCGGACGACACCAACAAGCCCATCGAAGCGTGGGTACTCGGCTCTCCGGTCACAGTCGACCACGAAGGGGCCATCTACAACCTCGGTGTGATAACCGGCGTGGACCCGTCAAGGCACTGGGTCGTGGTCGACCTCATTGACCCCTTTCTCGCCCAGCAAGATGCTCGCCTGATCACGACTGCTTAAAGGTTGAATCATCAGATCAACCAACCGCCGCTTTGCCGAAACGCGCCAGCCACCTCAGGGTGCACGCCGCCTAGTTGTCCACCACTCGATCCACGCGTTCGCCGCGCTCAACCCGGCTCTACTGCACCAGCACCGCTCGCCCGGCCGGTAACTTTGGCCCAGTGGTGCACCTTCTGGGAGCCGAGGCCGTCCACCTTGAGTATCCAACTCAGGTGGTATTCGAAGCGGTCACGCTCGGGGTGCACGACGGTGCGCGCATCGGCATCGTAGGACGAAACGGCGACGGCAAATCCAGCTTGCTCGACCTGCTCACCGCACGGCTACGGCCGGATTCGGGTCGAGTCACCGGACGCAGCGGGCTGCGGGTCGGCGCGCTGGGCCAGGCGGACAGCCTCGACCCGGACCACAGCGTCGGCTGGACGCTGGTTGGCGACCGCGCTGAACACGAGTGGGCCCGCGACGCGCGGATCCGGGATGTGATCGCTGGGCTGGTGTCCGACATCGCCTGGGACGCCGCGGTCGGCACGCTCAGCGGCGGCCAGCGGCGACGGGTGCAGCTCGCCCAGCTACTCGTCGACGAGTGGGATGTGATCGCACTCGACGAGCCCACCAACCACCTCGACCTGGAAGGCATCACCTGGTTAGCCGGCCACCTCCAACAACGCTGGGCACGCAATAGCGGCGGGCTGCTGCTGGTCACCCACGACCGCTGGTTTCTCGACGAAGTCGCGACCACCACATGGGAAGTGCACGACGGAGTCGTCGAGCCGTTCGAAGGCGGCTATGCCGCGTATGTGCTGCAGCGCGTCGAGCGGGACCGGCTCGCCGCCACCGCCGAGGCCAAGCGACAAAATCTGATGCGCAAGGAGCTTGCATGGCTGCGCCGGGGCGCACCGGCCCGAACTTCCAAGCCCAAGTTCCGGATCGAAGCCGCCAACCAACTGATCGCCGATGTGCCGCCGCTGCGCAATACGGTCGAGCTGGCCAAGTTAGCAACCGCCCGGCTCGGCAAGGACGTGATCGATCTCCTTGACGTATCGGTCTCTTACCCGCCTGGCGAGGGCCAACCGGTCTTGCGCGAGATCGAATGGCGAATCGGCCCGGGTGACCGGATCGGCATTCTCGGGGCCAACGGCGCCGGAAAATCCACTCTGCTGGGCCTGATCGCGGGCAGCATCCGGCCAGATACAGGCCGGGTCAAGTGCGGCAAGACGGTTCGGCTGGCGGTACTCGATCAGTTGGGCGACGACCTGGGAGCCCTCGCCGATGACCGGATCGCCGATGTGCTGGCCGGGCTGCGCGGCAGCTATGAGGTCGAGGGACGCGACGTGACCCCAACCCAGCTGCTGGAACGGCTGGGTTTTGCTCGCGACCAGGTGTCCGCACGCGTGGGAGATCTTTCCGGCGGTCAGCGGCGACGTTTGCAACTTATGCTCACGTTGTTGTCCGAGCCCAACGTGTTGCTCCTCGACGAGCCCACCAACGACGTCGACACCGACATGCTCACCGCCACCGAAGACCTGCTCGATTCCTGGGCGGGCACCCTGGTGGTCGTCTCGCACGACCGGTATCTGCTGGAACGGATCACTGATCAGCAGTACGCAATTCTCGACGGCCGGCTGCGGCAGCTGCCTGGAGGCGTTGACGAATACCTGCGGCTGGTTGATCGTCCGACCGGCCCGCCGCCGGTCGAGCCCACCAGGCCGCAGACGATGTCGGGCGCACAGCGACGCGCCGCCGAAAAGGAGTTGGCCGCGATTAGCCGCCAGCTCACCCGCCTTGCCGACCAGATCGCGGCCAAACACACCGAACTCGCCGGGCACGACCAGTCCGACCACGTCGGCATCACCCGCCTGACCCGCGACTTGCGCACACTCGAGGATGAGGTCTCTACGCGGGAAAGCCGCTGGCTGGAGTTGTCGGAGGTACTCGAATGAACGGATATCAAACGGTCCCTTACCTACCGGGCGAGGCGTTGCTGGCGCTGTATCGACGACGTGGGCCAGTGATCAACTGCGGAGTCGGCAGGCATGGTTACACGTATCTGCTGGGAGCCACGGCGAATAGGTTCGTCTTCGCCCATGCCGACGCCTTCAGTTGGCGGGAGACGTTCGAGACCTTGGCTGCGGTCGACGGGCCGACCGCACTGATTGTCAGCGACGGTGATGATCACCGGCGCCGGCGTAGCGTGGTGGCGCCGGGCCTGCGTCATCGCCAGGTCCAGGACTATGTGCAGACCATGGTCGCCAATATCGACGCCGTGATTGATGGTTGGCGCGCCGGACAGCGGCTGGACATCTACCAGGAGTTCCGGCGCGCAGTGCGGCGCAGTACCGCGGAGAGCCTGTTCGGGGAGCGCCTCGCTGTCCACTCTGACTTCCTCGGCGAACAACTGCAGCCCTTGCTCGACCTGACCCACCGACTCCCCCAGATCATGCGGCTCCAACAACGATTCAACTCACCGGCATGGCAGAAAGCGATGGCCGCACGCACGCGCCTCGACGACGTCATCGACGCAGCGATCGCCGATGCTCGCGCGCTACCCCGACCCGACGACCACATGCTGACCATGTTGATCGACGGCCGCGCCGAGGACGGACAGGCGCTTTCTGACAACGAAATTCGTGATGCGATCATTTCGCTGATCGCCGCCGGCTACGAAACCACCAGCGCCGCACTGGCTTGGGCGACCCACACGCTCATGACGCTCCCGGGCGCGTGGGACAACGCCGCCGACGAAGTCAGTCGGGTCCTGGGCACTGACCCTCCAACTGCTGCAGACCTCGACAAACTCAGCTACCTCAACGGTGTTGTGCACGAGACGCTTCGGTTGTACTCGCCCGGAGTGATCTCGGCCCGCAGGGTCATGCGTGATCTACGGTTCGACAGTCACCGGATCCCAGCGGGACGCTTACTGATCTTCAGCGCCTACGTTACCCATCGACTCCCCGAATTATGGCCCGAACCAAGGCAATTCCGTCCACACCGCTGGGATCCCGACGCACCCGGCTACCGCAAGCCCGCGCCACACGAATTCATACCGTTCAGTGGTGGGTTGCACCGCTGCATCGGATCGGTCATGGCGACCACTGAAATGACCGTCATGCTCGCGCGCCTGGTCGGCAGGTCCAGGCTTGCGCTCCCTGCGCAGGGAACTCGCCGCGTTCGAGCGGCCCACTTTGCCGCGTTGGCTCCCCGGGCGGGACTGCCCGTCGACGTCACCAAGTCAGTGCCAGCGCAATAGGACCAGCTCGATGCAGAACCCGGAACCCATCGCGAGCATCAGGCCCATACTTCCGCTGGGCGGCGGCTTTGCGATGGTGTCGCGCAAGATGTGTAGCACCGAGGCCGACGAGAGGTTGGCTACCTCGCTGAGCGAGCGCTTGGTCACCTCCAACGCCTCAGTGGGAAGTTCAAGACTTCGTGAGATCGCGTCGATGACTTTGGGGCCACCCGGATGGCATACCCAAACGCCGATGTCGTTTCGGGTGAGCTGGTGCGCCGAGAGGAAGTCGTCGACGTCGACGGTCAGGTATCGGTCGATCAGGCTGGTGATGTCCGGGGAAAGCCGGGGCTGTAGCCCATCGGGTCCGAAGTCCCAACCCGTCGTGTCCAGCGATTCGGGGTAGCGGCGGCTGCGCGAATCGAGAATGTCGGGGCCGGCGGGGCCAATGCGCTCGCTGCGCCGGTCACCGACCGCGACTACTGCCGCCGCGCCGTCGCCGAACAGTGCCGTCCCAACCAATCCCGAGACCGTTGGTTTGGCAATGGGGTAGCTGAGCGAGCACAGCTCGACCGACACTAGGGCCGCGACGTCGTCGGGCGCGCCGCGCAGGTATTCGTGCAGTCCGGCCACGCCGGCCGCCCCGGCGACGCAGCCCAGGCCGAATATCGGCACCCTGCGCGCATCAGGGCGCAGGCCAATTCGTCCGATGATCCGGGCATCCAGCGACGGCACCGCGACGCCCGTCGCCGTTGTGGTGGTGATCATGTCAATGTCGCGGGCTTCCAGTCCCGCCTCGCCCAAGGCGCCCATGAGCGCCTCAATGCCAAGATCGACCGCCTTGTCGATGAAGATGTCATTGGTGTCGCTGAAGTCGTCCAGCGACGCGTAGTGCTGGAGCGGCAGGACGAGGTGGCGGGTATTGACTCCGGCAGCGGCATGCAAACGTCGGAGTATTTGCTCGTGTTCCTTCAGGCGGGGGAACTCGACGAACGAATCGGTGATCTCGGTCTGGCTGTACCGGTGCGGCGGCAATGCGCCGAATACGCCTGCTATGACACTCATGTCCCTTCTCTCTTGGTAGCTTGCCTGCTTACCCATTCCCACGGGACCCGGACGTCGGGAGCAGGCGGCTTCGCGCAACCGCCCAGCCTGGAAGTTCGGATTTCATCACAAGGCCTCATTCTCGTCCTTCGTGTTGAGCGCCAACGTGATGAGCGCATCGGGGCTTAGGGAGTCGATGACATCGTCGCTGACCGCCGGGTCCTGCGGGGACTCTTCGGGCTGGCCGGCTAGCACCAGCAACTTGTCGAGCAGTCCCGTGCGTCGCAGCTCATCGACGGGGATGGTTCGCAGCAGCGACCAAATCTTGTCGTCCGGCGATTCTCCGGAGTCGTTGTGCGACAGGAGTTCACCGAGGTGTTCGGCTAGGGCCGAGGGGGTAGGGTAGTCGAAAATGAGAGTGCGAGAAAGCGGCAATCGAGCCAAGTCCGGATGAAGTTTGAGGCGGTTTCGCAGCTCAACGCCGGTCAGCGAGTCGAATCCGAGGTCCTGAAACCGCAGTTCGGGGTCGATGTCGTGGCCGCTCGGGTGACCCAACACGACCGCCGCATGGAGACGCACCAACTCGACCAGCGTGCGGTGCCGTTCGGGTGGAGCCAGTTGTTGTAGCTGTTCAGGAGCAGTGACACGAGGCCGGTCCGGGATGTCGCTGCCGCTGTCCCCTAGCCAAAACCGTTGCCGTGCAAATCCGTACGTCGGCAGTTCCACCCGTCGGCCGCCGCCGAGCACCGACTCCCAATTCACCTCCACACCCTGGGTGAACAACTGGCCCACCGCCGCAAGAACACAATCAACCTCAGGACGGTCCTTGACCAGCACTGCCCCCGAAACGGTCAACCCGGCGGCGGGGCCCACCTCGATGAACACCTGCGCCCCCAACGACTCCACCGCAGCCACCCCATCAGCAAAACGCACCGGCTTACGCACATGCTCCACCCAATACGACCCATCCCCATACCCAGACCCCGCCAACTGCCCAGTCACATTCGACACCAACCCAATCCGCGCCGAACCCACCGACACATCAGCCACCACCCGCGAGAACTCCTCCAACATCGGCTCCATCAACCCCGAATGAAACGCATGCGACACCGCCAACCGATGCACCCGCCGACCCCGACCCACCAAACCATCCACCACCACCCCCACCGCCTCTTCCTCCCCCGAAATCACCACCGAATCCGACGCATTCACCGCAGCAATATCAACCCCCGCACCCAACAACGGCTCCACCTCATCAACACCAGCAGCCACCGCAACCATCACCCCACCCACAGGCAACCCCGCCATCAACCGACCCCGAGCCGCCACCACCCGCGCCGCATCACCCAACGACAACACCCCCGCCACCTGCGCGGCCACAATCTCCCCCACCGAATGACCCACCACAAAATCAGCCACCACACCCCACTCCCGCAACAACCCCGCCAACGCCACCTCCACGGCAAACAACGCCGGCTGCGCAAACTCCGTACTCTGCAACAACGCCGCGTCACCACCCCACATCACCTCGCGCAACGGCACCCGCAAATACCGATCCAACTCCGCCACAACCTCATCAAAAACCCCCGCAAACACCGAAAACCGGCCATAGAGCTCACGACCCATGCCCAACCACTGCGACCCCTGCCCCGGAAACACAAACACCGTCTTGCCCACCGCGCCCGCACGACCAACCACCACCCCCGCACCCGGACGACCCGCGGCAACCTCAGCCAACCCATCCACCAACTGCCCACGATCGCCACCCACCACCACAGCCCGATGCTCAAACACCGACCGCGTCGACACCAACGACCACCCCACATCAGCCACCCCAAGCTCCGGACGCTGACCCACCCACTCACCCAACCGCGCCGCCTGATTCACCAACGCCTGCCCCGACCGCCCCGACACCACCCACGCCACCGACCCCCGATCCCCGCCACCCCGCCCGCAGCCAACCTCGTCCCCACCACCGGCCTGCTCAAGAATCACATGCGCATTCGTACCGCCCATTCCGAACGCCGACACCCCCGCCCGACGCGGATGATCCACCACCGGCCACGAAGTCAGCGTGGTGTTGACTCTCAGCCCCAATGCTCCCAGGTCGATCTCCGCGCTGTCATGGTTGAGGCTCGGTGGAATTGCCGCGTTTTCTACTGCCAGAACCGTTTTGATCAGTCCCGCGATACCGGCGGCGGCGCCGGTGTGACCAATATTCGTTTTCACCGAACCAATAGCGACCGGATCGCCGCGCCGCCCGGCGAAGACTTCGCCCAGTGCGTGCGCCTCGATGGGGTCTCCGACTTCGGTTCCGGTTCCGTGCGCTTCAACATAGTCGACCTGACCGCGGTCCAAGCCAGCGTTGGACAGCGCCTGCCGTATGACGTCGTGCTGTCCCGAAACCGACGGTACGGTCAACCCGCTGGAGCTGCTACCCGCGTTGCCGATCGCGCTGCCCCGAATGACCGCGTGGACCCGGTCCCCATCCTCGATCGCCGCACGCAACGGCTTCAACAGAACCAGACCACCTCCTTCGCTGCGTACATATCCGTCCGCCCGGCCATCGAACGCGTAGGTGTGCCCTGAAGGAGATGTCGCGCCGAATTCCGTTTCCATCATAGCCGTTTCGTCTGCCAGGTTGAGGTGAATGCCGCCGGCTATGGCCAGCGGCGCCGCGTGGGACCGTAGGCTTTCGCACGCGAGATGCACCGCGATCAGCGAAGACGATTGCCCGGAATCGACGGTCATACTCGGTCCGCACAGTCCGAACGCATACGAGATCCTGTTGGCGATCATGCTGCGGCTGGTGCCGGCAAACGAGTGGTGATCGAGGTTCCGTGAGGCATCGCGCAGCGTCAGGAGAGCGTAATCGTCGTTCATTGCTCCGAGGTGGACCGCGACCTGTTCGCCGCGCACGGTTTCTGGCAGGAGGAATGCGTCTTCGAACAGTTCCCACGCTAGTTCGAGCGCCAGTCGCTGCCGGGGATCCATCGCGGCGGCCTCGCGTGGCGACAGCGCGAAGAAATTCGCGTCGAACTCGGTCTTGATGTCGATGGATTGGGTGGTTTCACGTCCGTCACGCACCAGACGCCAGTATTCATCCGGGCTTGCCGCCCCAGGAAATCTGCAGGCGAGGCCGATGATCGCTACGGCTGTCGATGGCACGACGTCCTCCACGCTTCCCGGTTGCTGGTGCCTAGCTACGGGCCGAGTTCTTCATCCAGGATCGCGAAGAGTTCGGCTTCGCTGGCGGTGGTGATGTCGTCGTCGCCGGTGGTGCTGCGCTCCGCGGTGACGTCGGTGAGGAGAGCGTGAAGTCGTTTGGTGAGGTGTTTCTGGTCTTCTGGGCTCCAGTCGGCATCGTGGATGAGGGCGCCCAATTCGCGGGCGATATCGTTGAAACGGCTCATCGGATTGGGTTCACCATTCGATGCCGCAGCGCTGGTGCCGAGTTCGGCGCTGAGATATCCAGCCAACGCGTCCGGTGTGGGGTAGTCGAAGATGAGGGTTGGTGTGAGGGTAAGTCCGGTGGCAGTCTTGAGCCGGTTGCGCAGCTCCACGGCTGTCAGGGAATCGAATCCGAGTTCTTGGAAGGCTTTGTTGGCGTCGATTTCGATGGTGCTGGAATGCCCTAACACGGTTGCGACGTTACCGGTCACCAATTGAACGAGTTCGTGATGGCGCCGTTCGGGGGTTAGTGTTTTCAGGCGCGCATTCAATCCGGCCACCGTCGCGCTGTCCTGAGTGTCGTGGACGACCCGCCGCGTTGGGCGCCGGACCAACTCACGCCACAGCGGTGGCACCTCAGCATTTGTCGTCAGTGCGCCGGCGTCCAGCTGGGCTGCCACCACCACCGCGTGATCGACGAGCAGCGCCGTATCGAGCAGCTGCAGTGCGTGGTCGGTGGCTAGCGGGGCCAGGCCCACCTGCTTCATCCGGGCTAGGTCGCGATCGCTCAGATTCGCAGTCATCGTACTGGGCTGTTCCCACAGCCCCCAGGCGATCGAAACCCCCGACAACCCTTGTTCGCGGCGGTAGCTTGCCAACCCGTCCAGAAACGCGTTGGCGGCCGCGTAGTTACCCTGGCCCGGCGCACCGACGATGCCGGCCATCGACGAGAACACGACAAAGGCGGACACATCGAGACCCGTGGTGAGCTCGTGGAGATTCCAGGCCCCGTCGACCTTGGCCCGCAACACCGCGTCCATACGATCTGACGTCAGCCCGGTAATCACCGCGTCATCGAGCACCCCCGCTGCGTGAAAGACGCCCTTCAGCGGGAACCGCTCGTCCAGCCCGGCCAGCAAGGCGGCCACCGCGTCACGATCAGCCACGTCGCACGCCACCACGCTGACCTCGGCGCCGGCATCGGTCAATTCGGCCACCAACTCAGCAGTTCCGGAACTACTTTCGCCGGAACGGCTGACCAACACCACCTGACCCGCCCCGTAGCGATCCACCACGTGACGCGCCACCGCGGACCCGGCCATCCCGGTCCCGCCCGTAATCACGACGGTGCCCCCGGCAAGCCCACCGCCGGCGTGGCCACCCGGGCCGCTCGGAAGCGTCATCACCACCTTGCCGATATGGCGAGCCTGGCTAACGAAGCGATACGCTTGCTGTGCGCATCGCACATCAAATGACTTGATCGGCGACGGCTCCAACTTTCCGGCCGCGAACAAGGCCATTAACTCGCTCAACATCGCCGCGATACGGTCCGGCCCGGCTTCCATCAAGTCAAATGCTTGATAACCGACACCCCGATAGCGCTCGGCAACGTCGCGGGGATCGCGGATATCGGTCTTGCCCATCTCGATGAAACGCCCGCCAGGCTTCAGCAGCCGCAGCGACGCATCGATAAACTCACCAGCCAACGAGTTGAGCACCACATCGACCTCCGCCCCACCCGCGGCCGCGCGGAACCTTTCCTCGAACTCCACGCTACGGGAATCGCCGATATGGTCATCGTCGAAGCCCATGTCCCGCAGGACATTCCACTTGCCGCGACTCGCGGTGGCAAAAACTTCTGCGCCCCAGTAGCGCGCCAGGCCCACCGCCGCCATTCCCACCCCACCGGTCGCGGCGTGGACCAGCACCTTCTGCCCGGACTTCAATTCTCCCAATACCGACAGCCCATACAGGGCTGTCAGAAACACCACCGGGACACCAGCCGCGGCCGCCAACGACCAGTTCGCGGGTACCGCGGTGACTAATCGAGCATCGACCACCGCCTCCGGACCCACCACCCCCAGTAGACCCATTACCGCATCGCCCACGGCCAATCCGTCAACGTCGGGGGCCACCTCGACGATCACCCCGGCACCCTCGGCACCCAAGTTGCCGCCGCCGGGATACATTCCCAATGCCACCAACACATCCCGGAAGTTCACTCCCACCGCACCCACGGCTACCCGTACTTGCCCGGCCGTCAGGTCTACCCGCTCGCACGCGCGAGCGGCGACGTCCTGCAACGTGCCGCCACTACCGACTCCCAGCCGCCAGTTCGACTCAGGCAACTCCAATACCAACCCCGATGGGACCCGTTGCAAGCGAGCTCCGTACACCACACCGGAACGCACCACCAATTGCGGCTCACCACAAGCGACTAGCCCCGCGGCGTCGACCGAGCCATCCGAATCCACCAGCACCACCCGGCCCGGATGCTCCGCGGTGGCCGAGCGAGCCAACCCCCACACTGCCGCTCCCGCGATATCCGTGACAGCTTCGCCGGCCAACCCGACCGCGCCATGCGTCACGACGACCAACACCCCGGTCCCATTGCCGGCCAACCACGACTGCAGTACTCCCAGCAGCTCGTGGGTGGCCGCGTAGACCGACTCGACCACGCCCCCACGGGAGTCAGTGCTCAACTGCTGCACCACCACATCGCTGCGGGCATCACCACCGTCACCGACGCCGTGTTCCAACGACACCGGCGACCACATCACTTCGAGCAGCCCCGGACGTTGAACACCAGCCGCGGCAGCGACGGCTGCCGCCAGCGCCTCACGTGTGGCCGGTCGAACGGCCAACTCTCGCACCGACAACACCGGTAGACCGGCTGAATCGGCCAGCTCCACCGATATTGACCCCGAGCCCGCCGGAACCAGCCGCACCCGTACGCGCGATGCGCCCGAGGCGCGCAAGCAAACTCCCTGCCAGGAGAACGGCAGGATCAACTCATCCCCACCGCCCGCGAATGCCCACGCGTGCAACGCTGCGTCCAGGATCGCTGGATGGACTCCAAACCCGGCCACACTCAGATCGTCGGGGGCGGCCACTTCCGCGTAAATCTCCCGCCCCCGTTTCCACACAGCGCGCACGCCACGAAACGCCGGGCCGTAGCCGTACCCGCGCTCGGCCAGATCGTCGTAAACACCGCCGACGTCCAACGCGGCAGCCCCTACTGGGGGCCACACCGACAGATCCGCGCCGCTGCCGAGACCGCCTGTGCCCAACATGCCTTCGGCGTGCAGGACCCAGGATTCGCTGTTGGTGCCGGCCGAATAGACCGATACCGCCCGGCGCCCGGAGTCGTCGGCGACGCCGACCACGAGCTGCACTCGCACCCCCCGAGCAGCCGGTAATACCAACGGGGCCAACAGGGTCAGCTCGTCCAGCGCCGGGCAGCCGACCTCGTCCCCAGCTCGCAGGACCAATTCGACGAAGCCGGTCCCGGGAAACAACGCCACCCCACCAACGACGTGGTCGCGTAACCACGGCTGACTAGCCACTGACAACTGACCCGTCAATACCAGTTCACCGGAGTCCGGGCGTTCGACCAGCGCCCCCAACAATGGGTGCTCAACCCCGGTCAACCCGGCGCCACCCAGGTGGGTTGGTCCGGCCCCCAGATCTGGCAACCAGAATCGCTGGTGCACAAATCCGTACGTCGGCAGTTCCACCCGTCGGCCGCCGCCGAGCACCGACTCCCAATTCACCTCCACACCCTGGGTGAACAACTGGCCCACCGCCGCAAGAACACAATCAACCTCAGGACGATCTTTGACCAGCATCGTCGTGGACAACGCTTGATCGGACTCCAGTGACTGCTCCACGGCCGTCATCAACCCGGCGGCGGGGCCCACCTCGATGAACACCTGCGCCCCCAACGACTCCACCGCAGCCACCCCATCAGCAAAACGCACCGGCTTACGCACATGCTCCACCCAATACGACCCATCCCCATACCCAGACCCCGCCAACTGCCCAGTCACATTCGACACCAACCCAATCCGCGCCGAACCCACCGACACATCAGCCACCACCCGCGAGAACTCCTCCAACATCGGCTCCATCAACCCCGAATGAAACGCATGCGACACCGCCAACCGATGCACCCGCCGACCCCGACCCACCAAACCATCCACCACCACCCCCACCGCCTCTTCCTCCCCCGAAATCACCACCGAATCCGACGCATTCACCGCAGCAATATCAACCCCCGCACCCAACAACGGCTCCACCTCATCAACACCAGCAGCCACCGCAACCATCACCCCACCCACAGGCAACCCCGCCATCAACCGACCCCGAGCCGCCACCACCCGCGCCGCATCACCCAACGACAACACCCCCGCCACCTGCGCGGCCACAATCTCCCCCACCGAATGACCCACCACAAAATCAGCCACCACACCCCACTCCCGCAACAACCCCGCCAACGCCACCTCCACGGCAAACAACGCCGGCTGCGCAAACTCCGTACTCTGCAACAACGCCGCGTCACCACCCCACATCACCTCGCGCAACGGCACCCGCAAATACCGATCCAACTCCGCCACAACCTCATCAAAAACCCCCGCAAACACCGAAAACCGGCCATAGAGCTCACGACCCATGCCCAACCACTGCGACCCCTGCCCCGGAAACACAAACACCGTCTTGCCCACCGCGCCCGCACGACCAACCACCACCCCCGCACCCGGACGACCCGCGGCAACCTCAGCCAACCCATCCACCAACTGCCCACGATCGCCACCCACCACCACAGCCCGATGCTCAAACACCGACCGCGTCGACACCAACGACCACCCCACATCAGCCACCCCAAGCTCCGGACGCTGACCCACCCACTCACCCAACCGCGCCGCCTGATTCACCAACGCCTGCCCCGACCGCCCCGACACCACCCACGCCACCGACCCCCGATCCCCGCCACCCCGCCCGCAGCCAACCTCGTCCCCACCACCGGCCTGCTCAAGAATCACATGCGCATTCGTACCGCTGATTCCGAACGCCGACACCCCCGCCCGACGCGGATGATCCACCACCGGCCAGGGGCGTGGTTCCGCAAGCACCGACACCGCACCCGCCGACCAATCAACGTGTGGTGTAGGCATATCCACGTTCAGGGTCTTAGGCATCACCTCATGTTGCATCGCCAACACCATTTTGATCACTCCGGCGACCCCCGCCGCGGCCGAGGAATGCCCGAAGTTCGACTTGATCGATCCCAGCCACAGCGGCCGATCGGCGGGCCGATCTTGGCCATACGTCGTCAACAGGGCCTGTGCCTCGATCGGATCCCCCAACACGGTGCCTGTCCCATGCCCCTCGACGACATCGACATCGGCCGCACTTAACCCGGCATTAGCCAACGCAGCGCGGATAACCCGTTGCTGCGATGGGCCGTTCGGCGCGGTAAGCCCATTGGAGGCCCCGTCCTGGTTCACCGCGGAACCACGCACCACAGCCAGCACCGGGTGCCCCAGCTGTTTCGCGTCAGCCAGCCGCTCCAAGACCAACACGCCGATGCCCTCTGACCACGCGGTTCCGTCAGCACTGCCGGCATAAACTTTGCAACGGCCGTCAGCGGCAAGTGCACGCTGCCGGCTGAACTCCACGAATCCCGTCGGCGTCGCCATGACCGTGGCGCCGCCGGCCAACGCGAGATTGCACTCTCCCAGGCGCAGAGCCTGCGCGGCTTGGTGAATCGCTACCAAAGATGATGAGCACGCGGTATCTACGGACACCGCAGGACCCTCCAGCCCCAACACGTAGGCCAGTCGTCCCGAGACAACGCTTTGCGTCGCGCCCGTGAATCCGTAGCCCTCCAGCTGGCTCGGAACCTCACCGCCGTAGCCCGCATGGATCACGCCGGCGAACACCCCGGTCGCCGAGCCTCGCAGGGTGGCCGGATCGATTCCGGCCCGCTCCAGCGCCTCCCATGAGACCTCGAGCATCAGCCGCTGCTGCGGGTCCATCGCGAGGGCCTCGCTGGGGCCGATCCCAAAAAAGGCGGCATCAAAGTCCGCCGCGCACATGAGAAACGAACCTTGGCGCGCGTACGTCTTCCCGATTGCGTCGGGATCCGGGTCATACAGCTGCTCCATGTCCCAACCGCGGTCCGACGGGAACTCCGAGACGGCATCGCGTTCCTCGACCACCATGTCCCACAATGCATCCGGGGAGTGCACGTCACCCGGGTATCGGCAGGCCATCCCGACGATTGCCACCGGCTCCGATAGCGTGGATTCCAGGTCTGCGACCCGCTTTCGGGTGCGTCGGAGATCCGCGGTGAGGCGTTTCAGATAGTCAACGTGCTTGTCGGTGCCTGGCACCATCACTCCTTGCTGGATTCCCTAGGGTCCGAGTTCTTTGTCGATGATGGCGAAGAGCTGGCTTTCGGTTGCGGTCGCGATGTCCTCGTCGTCCGAGGTGAGAATCGCCATCAGGGTGTGGAGTCTGGTGGTGAGGTGGGTCTTGTCCGCCGCAGTCCAATCAGTTTGCTGGACTAGCGTGTCGAGTTCTCCGGCGAGGTCGTCAAACCGGGCGAGCGGATTTGGTCTATCGGCGCTCGTGGCCAGCCGGATGCCGAGGTGCTCGGCTAGGGCAGTGGGATTCGGGTAGTCGAAAACCAGCGTCGGCGAGAGGGTTAGCCCGGTTGCGGTCTTGAGCCGATTGCGCAATTCGACAGCCGTCAGCGAGTCGAACCCGAGGTCTTGGAAAGCGCTGT
This sequence comes from Mycobacterium spongiae, assembly GCF_018278905.1. Taxonomy (NCBI): domain Bacteria; kingdom Bacillati; phylum Actinomycetota; class Actinomycetes; order Mycobacteriales; family Mycobacteriaceae; genus Mycobacterium; species Mycobacterium spongiae. The sequence continues at coordinate 2,537,466 of NZ_CP046600.1, read as the reverse complement.
GGGCGTTGATATCTGCGGTGCTGGTGCGGCCCAGGACCGTGGCCGCGTTGCTGCATACTACGTTGGTGAGTTCACGGTGCCGGTCCTCGGGGCTGAGGCCAAGGAGTCGTGCGGCGAGGTTGGTCGTGGAGACCTCGGTGTCGGTGCTGCCGATGACGCGTCGCGTGGGATGCGGAGCCAATTCGCTGAGCAATGGCGGTAGCGCAGCGCCGCTGTCGGCAACGGCGGCCGCATTAACACGGGTGGCCACCACCACGGTCCGCTGATCCGCCAGGGCGCGGTCGAACAGCGCTAGGGCCTGTTCGGTGGATAGTGGCGCCAGCCCAAAGCGGCTCATACGCGCCCGATCGCGCCCCCCGAGGTGTTGCGTCATCGCGCTGGCCTGGTCCCACAATCCCCAGGCGAGCGACAATCCCGGCAACCCGTGCGCTCGCCGCTGGCGGACCAGTCCGTCGAGGAAACTGTTGGCGGCCGCGTAGTTGCCCTGACCCGGGGTGCCCAATGTCCCGGCCATCGAAGAAAACACCACAAACGCCGGCAACTCGAGATCCCTGGTCAGCTCGTGGAGATTCCACGCGCCGTCGACCTTGGCTCGTAGCACCGCATCCACGCGATCCGGCGTCAATGAATCGATGAGCCCATCATCGAGCACGCCCGCTGCGTGAATCACCGCCCGCAGCGGATGCGCAGCCGGCACCTGGCCGATAAGCGCCGCCACCTCACCACGATCAGCCACGTCACACGCCACCACCGAGACCTGTGCCCCGGCACCGTGCAACCGATCCCGAAGCTCCCCGATACCCGGGGCATTCGCACCGGAACGGCTAGCGAGCACCACATTGGCCACCCCATAGCGGGTCACGACGTGGTGCGCCAGGGCCGCACCGGCCATCCCGGTACCGCCGGTGATCACTACTGTGCCCTGCGACAACTCACTGTCCAGCTGTTCGCCACGGTCGTCAGGCAGCGTGAGCACCACTTTGCCCAGATGGCGGGCCTGGCTGACAAAGCGGTAGGCCTGCCGCGCATTCCGCACATCAAAAGTCTTGGCCGGCAACGGCTCCAGCGCCCCGGCCGCGAACAACTCCACCAACTCCGAAAGCATCGCCGCGATTCGGTCCGGGCCGGCCTCGACCAGGTCAAACGCCCGATACTCGACGCCCGGATAGCTCTCGGCAATTTCCTGGGGATGACGCACATCGGTCTTGCCCATCTCGATGAAACGCCCGCCCCGGGGCAACAACCGCAACGACGCATCGACGAGCTCGCCGGCCAGTGAGTTGAGCACCACGTCGACTCCCGCCCCCTGGGTGGCCGCGAGAAATCTCTCCGCGAACGCCGGTGACCGCGAATCGCCAATATGGGCATCGTCAAAGCCCATAGTGCGCAACGTATCCCACTTGCCTCGGCTGGCAGTGACGAAAACCTCCAGCCCCCAGTGCCGCGCCAGCTGCACCGCGGCCATGCCCACCCCACCCGTAGCGGTATGCACCAATACTCGCTGGCCAGCCCGGGCGTGCCCGAGAACCGACAACCCATACAAGGCTGTCAAGAACGCCACGGGCACGCCGGCAGCTGCCACCAGCGACCACCCTGCTGGGACATCGGTAACCAGCCGGGCATCCACTACTGCTTCGGGACCGACCACCCCGAGCAAACCCATCACGGTATCGCCGACCGCAAGCCCCTCAACCCCTGACCCGACCTCGACGACCACACCTGCACCCTCAACCCCCAACTCGCCACCACCGGGATACATCCCCAACGCCACCAGCACGTCCCGGAAGTTCACCCCTACCGCGGCCACCGCCACCCGCACCTCGCCGGCGGCCAGCTCTGCCCGCACACAGGGACCCACCAGCACATCCTCAAAAGTTCCCCCACCGCCGGTGACCAAACGCCACCCAGAATCCCCCTCAGGCAGCCGAAGTAGCGTCTGGGGGCGTGCCGGCTTCAGCCGGGCGCGGTAGACGACACCCTGCCGCACCGCCAATTGCGGCTCACCGCAACCAACCGCCGCACGAAGATCCACCGAACCATCGGAATCGACCAACACAATCCGGCCGGGATGCTCAGCCTGCGCCGAGCGCACCAACCCCCATACCGCCGCGCCAGCCAAATCCCAGACGTCCTCACCGGCCACCCCCACGGCCCCGTGCGTCAAGACAGCCAACGGACCTGACTCATCACCGGAAGTCCAGGTCTGCACCCGGCCCAATACCGCATGAGCAGCCGCATACACCGACCCGAGCGTGCCGACACCGCTGTCGACGTGCGAATTCACCTCCCACAGCACGACATCCTGGCTAGCGCCACCAACAGCGTCCGCCAACGGCACGGCCGACCAGACCACCTCCAACAGCTCGCCACCGGCAGCTGGAGCCGCCGCAAGAGACAACGTCTCCCCAGACACCGGACGAAACACCAGTTCCCGCACGGACAGGACCGGCAAACCCACCGAATCCGCTAGCTCCAGCGACATGGACGCGGCACCGGCTGGTGCTATCTTCGCCCGAACATGCGACGCCCCCGCCGCATGCAGTGACACCCCTTGCCAGGAGAAGGGCAAGACCGTGCGAGACTGATCGGTGGCCAGCCCGAACGCGTGCAACGTCGCGTCCAGCAGGGTCGGGTGTATCCCAAACCCGCCGACCGTCAACCCAGCATCGTGGGCGAGAACAACTTCGGCGAAGATCTCAGTTCCCCGCTGCCACAGCTGCCGCAGGCCTTGAAACGCCGGACCATAGTCATAACCAAGAGCAGCCAGTCGCTCATAGGCGTTACCCACGTCCACGACCGAGGCTCCGGCCGGTGGCCATACGGACAAGTCCGCGTCCGGAGCGAACGCCCCAACCCCCAACATGCCCTCGGCATGCAACGCCCATTCCGAATCCGATTGGTCGGGCAGCGAATACACCGATACCGCCCGACGCCCGGCTTCACCAACGGCACCCACCAGCACCTGCACCCGCACCCCACCGCTAGCGGGCAACAGCAACGGAGTCGACAGCGTCAACTCCTCCACTACCGGGCAACCGACCTCATCGCCTGCCCGGATAGCTAGTTCCACAAACCCCGCGCCCGGAAACAACACGGTCCCAGCCACCGCATGATCGGCTAGCCACGGCTCGGCAGTCACCGACAGCCGACCCGTAAGCACCACCCCGCCGGAGTCGGGCCTCTCCACCACGGCACCCAACAGGCCATGCTCAGCTCCGAGCAATCCCAAACCACCCACATGCGCTGGCCCAGCCCCCGCCTCTGCCAGCCAGAACCGCCGCCGCGCAAAGCCATACGTCGGCAACTGCGCCCGCTGGCCGTCCAATCCGTCGTAGCTGGCGCGCCAATCCACCTTCACACCAGCAACATGGGCCTGTCCGGCCGATAGCCAGAATCGGTCGAGGCCACCGTCGCCGCGACCTAGCGACGGGACGACAATCGCTTCGCCGGCACTGTTCTGGTCGGCCACGGTTGCCAACGTTTCTTCGATGCCGGCAACCAGCACCGGATGGGGACTGGATTCGATGAACACGTTGTAGCCGCCGTCGGCGGCGCTACGTACCGCGCGTTCGAACTGCACTGTCTGACGAATACCGCGATACCAATAGTCGCTGTCCAGATCGACGGTATCCATAAGTTCGCCGGTGACCGTCGAGAAGAAGGCAACATCCGCCGAACGCGGCGCGATGCCGGCCAGCGCGTCGGCCAGGTCTGCCTGGATCCCGTCAACGTGAGCCGAATGTGACGCGTAGTCGACATCGATCCGCCGGATACGAACGTCGGATGCCTCGCATCGCTGTATCAGCTCCGCGAGTGCGTCCACGTCGCCGGCAACGGCTACTGCTGAAACACCGTTGATTGCAGCGATACTCAGGCGGTCACCCCACGGAGCCAGCAGTTCCTCCGCCTGCGTCCTCCCACACGCCAACGACGCCATCCCGCCCGCGCCAGACAGTCGCACCAACAACCGGCTACGCAGCGCCACTACCCGCGCAGCATCCTCCAGTGTCAACGCCCCCGCTACATAGGCCGCCGCGATCTCACCCTGGGAATGGCCGATCACCGCATCGGGAACCACCCCGATCGAACGCCATAGTCCGGCCAACGACACCATCATGGCCCACAGAGCTGGTTGCACGACATCGACCCGATCCAGGCCCGGTGCTCCCGTCGCCCCCCGCACCACGTCGATCAATGACCACTCCACGTGCGCACCGAGCGCCTTGTCGCATCGATGCATCTGGTCGGCGAACGGAGGGCAGGTGTCGAGCAGTTGCGCTCCCATTTCCATCCACTGCGAGCCTTGACCCGGAAACACCAATACGGTCTTGCCCACTGGGCGGGCGCGCCCTACCACCACATTCGCACCAGGGTCACCACCGGCCAACCCCGACAATCCTTCGAGGAGTTCTGCGCGATTGCCGCCCACCACCACCGCCCGGTGCTCAAACAACGAGCGGGTGTTCACTAGTGACCAACCCACATCCGCAACACCGAGCTCCGGACGCTCATCCACCCAGGTCAATAGGCGCTGCGCCTGATTGATCAACGCCGGCGCCGATCGGGCCGACACCACCCACGCAACGGCCACCGCAGGATCGTTACCCCCTTGAGGAGCAACGCATTCCACTGCTTCGGGAGGTTGCCCGGGTGCCCGTTCCACGATCACATGGGCGTTGGTCCCACTGATGCCGAATGACGACACTCCCGCGCGACGCGGCCGTTCGTCATCCGGCCAGACTCGCGATTCAGTCAGCAGCGACACCGCACCGGCCGACCAGTCCACGTGCGGCGTAGGCGCATCCACATGCAGCGTCTTCGGCATCACCCCGTGCTGCATTGCCAGGACCATCTTCATCACGCCTGCCACGCCAGCGGCAGCCGACGTATGCCCCATGTTCGACTTGATCGACCCCAGCCACAATGGCCGACCGGGAAGACGATCCTGTCCATAGGTCGCCAGAATCGCCTGCGCCTCAATGGGGTCACCCAACGTGGTGCCCGTTCCATGCCCCTCGACCAGATCCACGTCGGTCACACTGAGCCGCGCATCGGCCAACGCGGCCCGAATCACCCGCTGCTGCGAGGGACCGTTCGGCGTCGCCAGCCCATTGGACGCGCCATCCTGGTTGACCGCCGACCCCCGCACCACCGCCAACACCGGATGTCCCAAACGCCGGGCATCAGAGAGCCGTTCCACCACCAACGCCCCCGCGCCCTCAGAGAAACCTGTCCCGTTGGCCGCACCGGCATATGCCTTGCAGCGCCCGTCGGCGGCCAGTGCACGCTGCCGGCTGAATTCGATGAACATCGCGGGGGTGGCCATCACGGTCACGCCGCCTACGATCGCCAGGGCGCATTCCCTCGTCCGCAACGACCGCGCCGCCAAGTGCAACGCCACCAAAGACGACGAACACGCCGTATCCACCGACACCGCTGGGCCTTCCAGGCCCAGCACGTAGGCGACCCGGCCCGATGCCACACTCAACGTCGAGCCGCGGAGCCCGTACCTCTCGAGGTCGCCGGGCACCCTGCCCTGGCCCCCGTAGGAACCGTGGAATATCCCGGCGAACACGCCTGTCGCCGAACCACGCAACGTAGTCGGGTCAATCCCCGCGCGCTCCAACGCTTCCCACGACACCTCGAGCAACAGCCGCTGCTGTGGATCCATCGCCAGCGCCTCGCTGGGAGCGATTCCGAAGAATTCCGCGTCGAAGTCGGCCACGCCTGCCAAGAACCCGCCGGAGTTCGTGTACGACTTGCCCACGGCATCCGGATCCGGGTCACACAGCCCCTCCAGGTTCCAGCCGCGGTCGCTGGGAAATTCCGACACCACATCGCGGCCGTCGGCCACGATCTGCCAGAGCGCTTCCGGCGTGTCTGCCCCACCGGGATAGCGGCAACCCATCCCCACCACCGCGATCGGTTCGCTGTTCTGGTCGCTGATATGAGCCAGATAGTCGCGATTTTCTCGCTTGAGTCGCTCGTTTTCTTTGAGCGAGGCCCGCAGGGCCTTGATGAGCTCGTCTCGACTGCTGTCCATCCGGTCTCACCTGCTACTCAGACGAACGGGTCAGCATGAGAGCCCAACAGCGTGTGGAACCCCGCCGAAGCTCGTCTCGTCCCATCGCCCTCACGTCCTCAAGGCCCAATAAGCGATGTCCCGGGGCACGAGAAATGGTTCACGACGTATCAGTGCCAACGCAGCAGCACGAGTTCGGAACAGAATCCGGGGCCCATGGCGAGCATCAACCCCGGGCTTTCGCTGGGCGGCGGTTTGGCGATGGTGTCACGCAGCACGTGCAGCACCGACGCTGACGAGAGGTTGCCGATCTCGCCGAGGGACCGCCAGGTCAGCTCGAGTGCGTCTGGTGGCAGGTCAAGAGTTTCGGTGATGGCATTGATGACCTTGGGGCCACCGGGATGGCTTACCCAGGCGCCGATATCGGTCGTGCTCAAGCCGTGCTCGGCCAGGAAAGCGCTGACGTCGTTGCCGAGGTATTGCTCGATGGTCTCGGCCAGGTCTTTCGAGAGAACCAGCTCGAACCCTGCAGACCCGATGTCATAGCCCATGGTGCGCAATGAATCGGGGTAGAGAGTGCTCCGCGAATCGATGATGGTGGGCCCACTGGCACGGATTTCCCGGTCCTGGTCAGCGCGACGTTCGCCGACGGCCACCACCGCGCCGGCCCCGTCAGCAAAGAGTGCGCTCCCGACCAAACCGGCTAGCGAGGGCTTGTACCCCGGGTAGGTGAGGGAGCAGAGCTCCACCGCGATCAGGGCGGCAACGCCGTCGGGGGCACCTCGCAAATAGTCGTGCAGGCGGGCCACCCCGGCCGCTCCGGCCACACAGCCCAGGCCGAACAGCGGCACCCGGCGCAGGTCGGAGCGCAGCCCCAGCCGCCCGGCGATCCGGGCATCCAGCGATGGCACCGCGAGGCCGGTGACCGTGGTCGTGATGAGCATGTCGAGGTCTTCGGGTTGCAGCCCTGCCTCGTCAAGCGCGCCCGTCAAGGCCTCAACACCAAGATCGGTGGCTTTCTCGAGGAAAATCTCGTTTGCCTCGCCGAAGTCGTTCAACTTCAGGTAATTCTCCAGCGGCATGACAACGTGGCGACTGTCGACTTTGGCACTGGCGTGTAGCTGGCGAACGATGTCCTCGTAGCCCGCGAAATCCGGGATGCTCAGAAAGGTATCGGTGAGTTCCTTCTGGGAATAGCGAAAGGGCGGCAACACCCCGGATACGCCTGCAATGACGCTCATTGGTCTTGGTCCCACCCTCTGGACACGAATATCACGGCCAAACAGTTCAACCGGATCGCTTTGACCTCAAAGTCTAGCTGACCAGCAGTTACTTGCAAATTTGATTATGTGACGTTCAGCACAGGTGCGTGTCCATCTGGCGGATTGCGCACCCGTTAAAATCGTAAGTCGATGACGGCTCCGGTACTGGCTTTTCGCTCGAATCCCCGGCGTTGGTCCGTCACGCCGACGGACACTCGGCCGCCACAACCGCGGTGACACATCAAACCTATTGCCCCGCAACAGAAGCCCTAAGGACGCGGCGGCCGGACGACCGCGCCTCCGATACTGCGACGGGTGAGCCGCGTGGATTAGCGAGCGACGACGTCAGTGCTGAAACGCGATCACGATCAATGCCTGCAGATTGGGCCTGTCAGCTGCGGCTCGCCGTCCAGGGATTTCGCTATCGCAGACGCCCCGCCAAGCCTTGCTAGCCTCATTTCCCCCAGGCGGCCGAGCCGGCCGAAAAACTGGTCCACAGCCAATGAGAGTCGTTGATGTGTCGTTCCGATTTGGCAGGGTTGCTGGCCGGTGGCGGGCAATTCGGGAAGTGCTAGGCCGATTCTCCTCAGGTGGGCATCGGATTCAGAGCGTGCTAGCGGGCTAGCAGCGTGTTGAGAACGGCGGTCAAGGTGCCTCTGGGAGACGTCGTATCGGCACGCCAGGCGATGTGGCCGTCGGGTCGGACCAGCAGTGCCGTCGTCTTCGGCAGTGAGAGCATGTCCTCGAACGCCGAACGGTGCGTCGGGGACGGCACCGGAGCAGACCACGTGCGGGCAGTGACCGAAAGGCCTGCTTGTCGTGCGTTGATGGCCTCATCTCGCCAATGCTCGGCGGCCGCTGGACCGTGCAGCAGGGTGAAGCCAGGGCCGAGAAGGTCAAGAGTGGATTGGCGTCGATCGTCGCTGGTGAGCCCTTCGTCGCCGGTGAGCCATTCGTCGCCGGTGAGCCAGAGGTGTGGGAGACGTCGGCCAGGCTCAGCGGCGAGCAGCTGGCCATCGGGGTGAATCCGCGATAGACCGCGTGTTGCGGTGGGCATGATCGCTGCCGAGGCGTAGGTGGCGCTGAGCAGCAGTCGGTCATCAATGCGGTAGCGCCCGCGAGAGCGGGCATTGTCGGTGGCGATGTCGGCGGCGATCCCAATGACCTGTGCTGCAATGGGGCGACGTTCGTGCTCGTAGGTGTTCAACAGGGGTTCGCCAGCCTGGCCATGAAGCACCGCGGCCAGTTTCCAGGCGAGGTTGTCGACGTCGCCAATGCCCAGATTCATGCCATGACCCCCGGTGGGCGGAGTCAGATGGGCGGCGTCGCCGGCCACAAACACCGACTCGCGGCGGTAGGTGCTGGCCAGGCAGGCATCCATCCGCCACTCCATGGTGTCAACCACGGTGACATCGAGGTCCTCGATACCGACACCGGCGCGGATCAATGCTGCCCACTGCGCCTCGTCGAAACGGGCGGGGTTTTCGGTGTCCGGGTCGAAGGGGTACTGGTAGATCCAGCGGGTGTCGTTGTCGATGGCCATAAATCCCCCACGAGCAGGTGGAGTCAGAAAGTAAGACGCGCTGGCCCGATCGGCAACCACGGCGCCCAGTGGGGCACAAAAGCGCACACTTGCGTAGTGCCGCAGCCCCGTCCGGCCGGCCATGGTGATGTTGCACTGCTGCCGAATCGTGCTGGCTGCGCCGTCACAGCCGACGACGTACCGGGACTTGACCTGCCAACCGATCCGCTCTGCGCCGCCAGACACCACCACGGATAACACTCCGTCGTCGCATTGGCCCAACGACTTCAGACGGTGCCCGAACCAGATCATGTGGTCACCCGCCCGCTGGCGGGCCGCGACGACCAAGATTGCCTCGAGCGCATCCTGCGAACAGATCACCCCCGGCGACGGGGTGACCGCAGGTCGGTGCGCATCGGGGCCCTCGGCTGACCTGGTTCGCACGAAGTCAGGGTCGACCAGACTCGCCCCGCGATATAGCGCCACCTGCTCAGTGGGCAAGCCCGCTTCGCGGACCTGACCTTCGAGCCCAACGCTGCGCAGAATCTCCATTGACCGCGCCGAAATGCCCCGAGCCTTGGGATGAGTGGAAGTGTCCGGGCGGGCCTCAACCAACACGTGCTCAACACCCCACCGTGACAGCAGAATCGACAGCATCAGCCCCACTGGGCCGCCTCCGACGATCAGTACCTGGCAATTGTGTTGTCGCATAGCCTTCTTCCGGGACCCATGAGTCGGCGCCAACACCGAAGGCGAGGCACCCGTCCTGGAGCAATTTCACCGCTCCACTGCTGCTCCTCTCAGCCCATCAGGAGCTGGCGGAGCCCTTCGGTGCTCTTTGCGACCACATCCAATTGTCGGGCAACTTGACTCGGCGCGGTGCCACCCCGCGAATCGCGCGCCGAAACCGAGCCTTCGACGGTCAACACGTCGCGAACCCGCGGCGTGAGCTCGGTGCTGATGGCGGCCAACTCGTCGTCGGTCAGCTCTCCCAACCCGACGCCGCGCTCCTCGGCGGCGCGCACCGCGGCGCCGGCCGCCTCATGAGCGGACCGAAATGGAACACCGCGCCGCACCAGCCATTCAGCGATATCCGTGGCCAGACTGTAACCGGCTGGGGCCAGGGCGGCCATCCGATCGACATTGAATGTCAGACTCGCCACCAGCCCCGCCATTGCCGGCAGCAGCAGCTCCAATTGAGCCACGGAATCGAACACCGGCTCCTTGTCTTCCTGTAAGTCGCGGTTGTAGGCCAGGGGCTGGGCTTTCAGCGTCGCCAGCAACCCGGCGAGGTTTCCGATCAGCCGACCGGACTTGCCGCGGGCCAGCTCCGCGATGTCGGGGTTCTTCTTCTGCGGCATGATCGAACTACCGGTCGACCACGAGTCGTGCAACGTGACGTAGCCGAATTCCGTCGAGCTCCAAATGATGACGTCCTCTGCGAGCCGGGACAAGTCCACGGCGATCATGGCGAGGACGAAGGCCGCCTCGGCAGCGAAATCTCGTGCTGCCGTCGCATCGACAGAATTGTCCGCGGCAGCCGAGAATCCCAGATCCGCGGCGATCGCGTCGGGATCCAGGCCTAGGGACGAGCCAGCCAGCGCACCTGAACCATACGGGGACACCGCAGCGCGTTTGTCAAGGTCGACGATCCGGTCCACGTCGCGCAGCAAGGGGTGGGCGTGCGCGAGCAGATGGTGGGCCAGCAGGATCGGCTGGGCGGACTGCAGGTGGGTCTTGCCGGGCATGATGGCGTGCGGATGAGCTGCCGCCTGGGTGGCCAACGCACCGACGATTTCGAGCACGCCCGCAGCGACCCGACGCACCGCATCACGCAACCACATCCGGAACAGGGCGGCCACCTGGTCGTTGCGCGATCGCCCGGCTCGCAGGCGACCACCCAGCTCCGACCCCACCCGGTCGATGAGCCCGCGCTCCAGTGCGCCATGCACATCCTCGTCGGTGGCTAGTGGGCCGAAACTGCCGTCGGCGATGTCGGCCGCCAAGCGGTCCAGTCCCGCTATCAGCCCGTCGCGCTGGTCTTCGGTGAGCAGCCCGGCCCGGAAGAGGACCGCGGTATGCGCCCGCGACGCGACGATGTCGTAGGGAGCCAACACCCAGTCGAAGTGGGTGGACTTGCTCAGGGCGGCCAGCGCATCGGCGGGACCCTCGCCGAACCGCCCGCCCCACAGCGAACCCTCGTTGGTGTTCACCGGCTACCGTAGATCCCTGCGCGCCGCTAGTTTCGACGACATGCCGTGCACATAGACGAACCCGCGGGCCGCGGACTGGTCAAAACTGTCGCCCTCGTCGTAGGTGGCGAGGTTGAAGTCGTACAACGACTCGGCACTCCGACGGCCGTTGACCGCAATGCGGCCGCCGTGCAGCACCATTCGGACCTCACCGGATACGTACTGCTGAGTCTTGGCGACGAAACTCTCCAGGGCGGCCTTCAACGGCGAATACCACAGCCCGTCGTACACCAGCTCAGCCCAGCGCTGGTCGGTCTGACGTTTGAACCGACCCAGGTCACGCTCCAGGGTGACGTGTTCCAGTTCGGTATGGGCAGTGATCAGCACCATCGCCCCCGGCGCCTCGTAGATCTCGCGGCTCTTGATGCCCACCAGCCGGTCCTCGACAACGTCGAGACGTCCGACACCCTGCGCACCCGCGCGGCGATTGAGTTCCTCGATGGCGCCCAACATGGAAACCGAGTTTCCGTCGATCGACACCGGGACGCCTTGGTCGAAACCGACGATCACCTCATCGGGTGTGTTCCAGTTGACCGTGGGGTCCTCGGTGTAGGAGTAGACGTCTTTGGTGGGCGCATTCCACAGATGCTCGAGAAACCCAGTTTCCACCGCGCGGCCCCACACGTTCTGGTCGATGGAGAACGGCGAACGCTTGGTGACATCAATGGGGATGGCGTTCTCTTCTGCGAACACGATCGCCTTCTCGCGCGTCCAGGCGTAGTCACGGACCGGCGCCAGCACCTCGAGATCGGGCGCCAGCGACGCGAACCCGACTTCGAACCGGACCTGATCGTTTCCCTTGCCGGTGCACCCATGCGCAACGATGCCGCCGCCATGCTCGCGCGCCGCCGCGACCAGATGCTTGACAATCAGTGGCCGGCTGATCGCTGACACCAGCGGATAGCGGTCCATATACAGCGCGTTGTTCAAGATAGTCGGCAAACAGTAGCCTTCAGCGAACTCGTCGCGAGCATCAATGACGACAGCCTCCACCGCACCGCAGTCCAGTGCCCGCTGACGCACGACCTCCATATCCTCGCCACCCTGGCCGAGATCGATTGCCACCGCCACGACTTCGCGGCCGGTCTCCCTACCGATCCAGCTGATCGCCACCGAGGTGTCCAGACCGCCGGAGTACGCCAGAATGACGCGTTCGGACATGAACCAACTCCTTACTGAGTGTTCTCGAACATGCTGGCCAGTTCCGCGCCGGTTATCGGCTCGCGGGCAACCACGAGGATGGTGTCATCTCCGGCGATGGTGCCCACAACCTGGGGCAGGGCGGCGCGGTCGATCGCGCTCGCGAGATAGTGCGCTGCGCCCGGTGGCGTGCGCAACACAGCGAGGTTCCCACTCGCGTCGCTGGACACCAGCAGCTCATTGAGCAGGCGCGACATCCGGTCCGTACCACCGGAAACCCCGCGCACCGGGCTGCCATCCTCCGGCACAACGTAGACACCCGACCCGCCGTCAGCGCCACGCAGCTTCACGGCACCGATCTCCTCAAGGTCGCGCGACAGAGTGGCCTGGGTGACCTCGATGCCCTCCGTGGCCAGCAGCGCCGCAAGTTCGCTTTGGCTGCGCACCTCGGTCGACGACAGAATTGCCACGATGCGCGCCTGGCGACCCGCCCGGTTCGTGCTGACTTCGGGCCAGCTGACGGCTCGGGCCTTGGACGCTTCGCTGTTCATGAGCGCCGCTCCTCCCTAGCGCTACGCTCTGCGTGGTCGCCGGCGCGGGTCATCGAGACCGCTCCAGCAACCACACCAGCAGCGCTTTTTGCGCGTGCAGCCGGTTTTCGGCCTCGTCCCACACTGCGCTGGCCGGACCGTCCAGCACCTCGTCGGTGATCTCGTCTCCACGATGCGCGGGCAGGCAGTGCAGCACGATGGCTTCCGGATCGGCAAGACTCAGCAGTCGTTCGTTGACCTGAAACGGCCGGAATGGCTGGACCCGGTCCAGCCCGTCGTCTTCCTGCCCCATCGACGTCCACGTGTCGGTCACCAGCACGTCGGCGCCGGCAGCGGCCGCATCGGCGTCGGCGGTTACGGTCGCCGACGCGCCGGCGAGCGCCGCGCGCCGCTCGGCCGCGGCCAGGACCACCGGGTCCGGCCGGAAGCCGTGGGGAGCCGCGATGGTGACATGGACCCCAGCGGTCACCCCGCCCAGCATCAGGGAGTGGGCCATGTTGTTGGCACCGTCACCGAAGTAGGACAGCCGCACGCCGCGCAGCGCCCCCTTGCGTTCGGCGATCGTCTGCAGATCGGCCAACACCTGGCAGGGATGGAATTCGTCGGAAAGCGCGTTGACCACCGGCACTGTCGCGGCCGATGCCATGGCGTCCAACCGTGACTGGCCGAAGGTCCGCCAGACGATGGCGTCGACGTAGCGGGACAGCACGCGTGCGGTGTCCTGCAGAGTCTCGTCGCGGCCGAGCTGGGTGTTGCGGCCATCGACGACGACGGCATGTCCGCCAAGCTGCGCAATCCCGACCTCGAAGGAGAACCGGGTGCGCGTGGAGTTCTTGTCGAAAATGACCGCAACGCCCCGGGGACCCTCCAGGGGACGGCGGCACAGTGGGTCCCTTTTCACGCCGGCGGCCAGCTCGAGAACCTCGGCCTGTTCGGCCGCGGATAGGTCGTCGTCGCGCAGGAAGTGCCGGGTCATATGCGCCGCTCTCTTGCAGCGTCCAAGATGCGCGGCAGCGCGTCGACGAAGTCCTCGAGCTGAGGTTCGGCGATGATCAGCGGCGGCGCCAACCGGATCACGTCGGGCGCCGGTGCATTGATGAGATAGCCGGCGTCGCGGGCGGCCGCCTCGGCATCCTTGGCATGCGGCGCCGACAGGACGATGCCCACAAGCAGCCCGCGGCCACGCACCCGATCGATCAGTGGGTGACCAAGCGCCTCGATGCCGTGGCGCAGTGACTTGCCCAGGACCTCGGCACGCCGGACCAAGCCGTCGGCGGCCAGCACCCGCAACACCGCCAGCGCCGCCGCGGCGCAGACCGGGTTGCCGCCGAACGTGCTGCCATGCAAGCCGGGTTCCAGCAGCTCCGCCGCAGCTCCAACGGCAAGGACCGCGCCGATCGGCAGCCCGCCGCCGAGGCCCTTGGCGAGAGTGACCACGTCCGGAGTGATCCCGTCGTGCTGGTGGGCGAAGAAGGCGCCGGTGCGCCCCACTCCCGTCTGCACTTCGTCGAGCACCAGCAGGGCGCCGTGCTTCGCCGTGATCTCGCGGGCAGCCACCAGGTACCCCTCGGGCGGCACAACGACACCGCACTCCCCCATGATGGGCTCGAGGAACACCGCCGCGGTGTGGTCGTCAACGGCGGCGGCCAATGCGTCGGCGTCTCCATAGCGGACATGGGTGACATCGCCGGGCAGCGGCGCGAACGGGGCCTGTTTGGCCGGCTGACCCGTCAGTGCCAGCGAACCCATCGTTCGGCCGTGGAAGCCGTCATGCGCGGCAACCAACTTCGTGCGTCGGGTAAGGCGAGACAACTTGAATGCCAGCTCGTTGGCCTCAGTCCCCGAGTTGCAGAAGAACACTCGTGTGCGGGCCTCGGAGCCCAGCAAGGCGACCAGCTCCTCGGCCAGCTCGATACCCGGCTCGGTGGCATACAGATTGGAGGTATGGCCCAGCGTCGACATCTGCTGCGTGACGGCCTCGATGAGCGCCGGATGCCGATGGCCCAAGACGTTGACCGCGATCCCGCCCAGCAGGTCTAGGTAGCTCTTGCCGTCCACATCGGTGAGCACCGCACCATCTCCGCTGGCCAGCGCCACTGATGGGGTGCCGTAGTTGTTCATCATCGCGGTTTGCCAGCGCTGCCGCAGCGCGGCGGTATTGCCTTGTGGGTGCGTCATGCGGCTACCACCTTGGTCCCGGTCCCGTCGTTCGTGAACAGCTCGACCAATACGCAGTGTTTGACCCGCCCGTCGATGACATGCGCACTGGGTACGCCTCCCTCGACAGCCCGCAGACATGCTTCAACCTTGGGGATCATGCCCGACTCTAAGGTCGGTAGCAGTTGCGCCAGTGTGGCGGTATCGATTTCGCTGACCAGCGAGTCGCGCTCCGGCCAACGGGTGTACAAACCTTCGATATCGGTCAGCATCAAGAGCTTTTCGGCGCCCAGAGCTTCGGCGAGCGCCGCCGCCGCGGTATCGGCGTTGATGTTGTGCACGACGCCGTCGGCATCCGGGGCCAACGTAGACACCACCGGGATCCGTCCAGCCGCAATCAGATCGAGCAATGCCGCTGTGCTGACCCGATCGACGTCCCCCACCAGCCCGATGTCGGTCGCCACGCCGTCGACGGTGACGCTGCGCCGCACCGCGGTGAACAGCTGCGCATCCTCGCCTGTGACCCCAACGGCATAGGGCCCATGCGCATTGATCAAGTTGACCAACTCGCGGCCCACCTGACCGAACAACACCATGCGCGCCACATCGAGCACTTCCGGTGTGGTGACCCGGAATCCGCCCTTGAAGTCGCCCTCGATGCCCAGCCGTCGCAGCATCGCACTGATCTGGGGTCCGCCACCATGGACCACCACGGGATGGATGCCACAGTTGCGCAAGAACGCCATATCCGCCGCAAAGGCATGCCGCAGTTCGTTGTCGGTCATCGCGTTGCCGCCGTATTTGACGACGACGATCTCATCGTGCAGCTGCTTGAGCCAGGGCAGGGCTTCGGCTAGCACCTGCGCCTTGACCTGGGTCGGCACCGCGTCAACGCTCATACGCGCCGCTCCTCCTCATCGCTTCGCTCTGCATCGTCGCCGGCGCGGCTCATGAGCTGTAGGCCGAATTCTCTTCGACGTAGGCATGCGACAGATCGGTGGTCCGGATGGCCGCCTGGCCGTTGCCGACCCCGAGATCGACCGCAACGTCGATATCGGCGCCGGATAGATCCACCTCGCGCGCACCCGGAGCCCCAACTCCGGCAACACACACCGCAGAACCATTGAACGACACAGTGATTTGGTCGGGATCTAGGGTGATCGGCGCCATTCCGACGGCCGCTAGAACTCGACCCCAGTTGGGGTCAGACCCGAATATCGCGGTCTTGACGAGGCTGTCACGGGCGATCATCCGGGCGGCGATCAGCGCGTCGTCCTCGCTCGCGGCCCCGGCCACCGTCACGGTGACACGCTTGGTGACGCCCTCGGCGTCGGCTTGCAACTGGGCGCACATGTCGTCACAAACCCGCAGCACGGCGTCGTCGAGATCAGCTTGGGGCGGGGCGATCTCGCTGGCGCCCGAGGCCAGCAACAGCACGGTGTCATTCGTGGAGCAGCTGCCGTCGACGTCGAGTCGGTCGAAGGTGCGAGCGGTGGCCCGGCGCAGGGCGCGATCGAGGGCAGCCGGGTCGGCGGCGGCGTCGGTGGTCAGCACACAGAGCATGGTCGCCAGCGACGGCGCCAGCATCCCGGCACCTTTGGCCATCCCACCGATCGTCCACTTGTTCTGATGATGCAGCGCAACCTGTTTGGCCACGGTGTCGGTGGTCATGATGGCGTGGGCGGCGTCGTCGCCGCCCTGCAAGCCACCATGCAGCTCATGCACCACGTTGGTAACGCCGGCGAGCACCGTGTCCATCGGCAGCCGGTCGCCGATCAGACCGGTAGAGCAGACAGCAACCTCAATGGCCCCCGTCTCGGTTCCCCAGTCCGATAACGCGGCGGCGACCGCTTCGGCAGTCGCGTGAGTGTCGCCAAATCCCGCCGGTCCGGTGCAGGCGTTGGCACCGCCCGAGTTGAGAATCACCGCGCGCAGCTGCCCGGTGGTCAGCACTTGTTGCGTCCACAGCACAGGCGCGGCCTTGACCTTGTTGCGGGTAAGGACTCCGGCGGCCGCATAGTCGGGGCCCTCGTTGAAAACCAGGGCGAGGTCGCAAGCCCCCGATGCCTTGATCCCCGCGGCGATGCCGGCGGCCCGGAATCCAGCCGCGGCAGTAACTCCCTGAGTGCGCAGCAGCCGCCCTGCCGCGACGCTGTGGTCCCCGGCGGGGCTCACCTGCGCCACCCTCCCCCGCAAGCCGGCGCGAACATCCTCAGCTCGGGTCATGGCGCCACCCCGACCACCGAAAGCCCTTCGGTCTCCGGCCAGCCCAGCGCCAGGTTCATCGACTGCACGGCGGCCCCGGCGGTGCCCTTGACGAGGTTGTCGATCGCGGCGATGGCCACGCAAGTCTCGGCGTCCTCGTCCACGGCGACGGCGATGTGCGCCGCGTTACTCCCAATCACCGCGCCGGTGCGGGGCAGCTGCCCCTCCGGCATCAGGTACATGAACGGCTCGCAACCATATGCCTTTTCGTAGGCCGCCCGTAGCTGCGATAGGGGCGCGTGGGTACGCGCGGTGCACGTGGCCAGGATGCCGCGCGAGCTCGGGATGAGGACCGGGGTGAAGGACACGGTGACCGAACGGTCGGTGACGGCCCGTAGGCCCTGCGCGATCTCCGGGGTGTGCCGGTGGACACCAGCGATGTTGTACGCCCGGGCCGACCCCATCACCTCGGAGCCGAGCAAGTCGGCCTTGGCCGTCCGACCGGCCCCAGAAGCGCCGCTGACCGCCACCACAGTGACCGCCGGCTCGATGAGGTCCTCGGCCATCGCGGGCAGCAGCGCCAGCAGCGCCGCAGTCGGATAGCAGCCGGGAACCGCGATGCGGTGTGCGCCGCGCAGCCGCTCCCGCGCACCCGGCAACTCCGGCAGCCCGTACGGCCAGCTCCCGGCATGCGGCGATCCGTAGAACCGCTCCCAGGCCGCGGCGTCGGTAAGCCGAAAGTCGGCGCCGCAGTCGATGATGACCGTGTCCGGGCCGAGCTGATCGGCCAGTCCGGCCGAATACCCGTGCGGCAGACCAAGGAAGACGACGTCGTGACCGTTCAGCACGGCGGGCTCAGTGGGTTCGAGGATCCGCGGAGCCAGCGGCAGCAGATGGGGATGTTGCTCGCCCAACGTGCTGCCTGCACTGGTCGCCGCGGTCAGCGCGCCGATCGTCAGCCGGCCGTCGGCATAGGCCGGGTGCCCGAGAAGCAGGCGAAGGATCTCGCCACCGGCGTAACCGCTGGCGCCCGCAACCGCCACCGTGATCTGCTTGGCCATTCCGCAAACTTTGCATGGTTATGCACGTTTTTGCAAATAGATTCTCTAAGGTGCCGGCGAGCTGGCACAACACGGCGCCGGGCCACCGTCGGGCCAACGGCGGCCTAGCCCCGCGATCAGGACAGCGACTAGGCGATTGCCGCCGCGAGTTGTGCCGGCGCGAAATTGACTAGCGCGGGAATGATGCCACCGCCCGGCGTCCCTTCGAGCGTGATGGACACTGGCCCTATGCCCGGGGCATCTACGTTGGCCACCAACGGCCGGAGGGGCGAAAGAATGCCTCCCACGGGAATATCCAGAGCCACCGGAACCCCCGCCGTCTGAGACAGCGGCAACGCCAGCGGCAATGTCGCCTCGCCGTTGAGGAAGCCGTTGGCGATGTTGGCGGGAGCGCCGATCAGTGCGGTCGCTGCCGCCTCGAGGTTGCCTGCCTGCAAGGCAGTCACAATCGCCGTCGCGCTATCGGCAGTCGCCAGCGCCGTCGTAATCGGCGAACCCACAGCGTTGAGGGTTATCGCCAGCGGCAATCCGACGGTCGCCACCCCATCCAACGTCGTGGTATCGAGCGTGAAGGAGATGCTGGTGTCCAGAACCGTCCTGACCAGGTTGGTGAAGTTCTGCGAAATGTCTCCGGGGATCGTCCCGATGGGTAGCAGATCTCCCACGGTGCCGAGCAGCATGATGTTCGACAGGTCACTGGCGTCAATACCGCTGACGAAGAGACCTACCAACGCAGACAACACGTCACCCGACAACAGGCTCGGCGGTATACCGGCCAGCCCGATCGTGAAGTCCCGAGTGGCACTCAACAACGCATCGAAGGTCAGCGACCCGTAGCCGAACTGGTTGGCAACGAACTGCCCCAGGAAGGGCGACGGGTTGGCCAGCCAGGTATCGCCGATGTCCTGCAGGTTGGTGACCGTGTTGGTGATGAGATTCTCGTACGGCCCCAGCACCGTTTCGGTGCTCGCGGCAGAGGGAGCGACCGCGGCCGCGCCGAGTGCGCCGCCGGTCCCGAACAGCCCGTTGGTGCCGGGGTTGCCCGGACCCCCGGGTGAGCCTGCGCCGGGTTCTCCACCGGCCCCACCTGCGCCAGCGGCCCCGCCGGTACCGAATAACGTGGCGTTGCCACCATTGCCGCCGTTAGCCCCGTCCCCACCTGAAGCGCCTATGCTCCCGCGGGGCCCGCCCGCTCCGCCGTCCCCGCCGTCCCCTCCATTTCCGAAGACAACCCCAGCGTTGCCGCCGTTACCAGCGGTCCCGCCCGCACCGCCTTTGCCGAGGTCACCACCGGTCCCACCGGCCCCTCCGGTCCCACCGGCCCCACCGTCGCCGAAGAGCAGCCCAGCACTGCCGCCGTTACCAGCGGCGCCGCCAACACCGCCTGTGCCGGTGGGACCATCGCCACCGGTCCCGCCGGCGCCGGCGTTACCGCCGGCGCCACCGTTGCCGAACAGGCTGGCGGTGCCGCCAGCCCCGCCGTTGCCGCCATTACCGCCAGCAATGAGAGGAAAAGTGGTGGACCCACCGTCCCCACCGTCCCCGCCGGAGCCACCGTTACCTCCGAATAGCCCAGCGCTACCGCCCGCACCGCCGAAACCGCCCGCCAGGCCAACTTCAAATCCGGCGACTGGCACCTCGGCGCCGGCGCCGCCAGCCCCGCCGGCCCCGCCGTCGCCGTAGATCCCGGCACTGCCGCCTTTGCCGCCGGCCGCGCTGGCAGCGCCGCCGGCCGCGCCGCCGTCGCCGCCGTTGCCGATCATGGCGCTCCCACCGGCACCGCCGGCACCCGCGAGGCTTGAGCCGCCGTCGCCGCCGTTCCCGAAGAAGGCATTACCGCCGTTGCCGCCGGCGGCCGTGTCGCTGGACCCACCGTTGCCGCCGTCACCGAACACCCCGCCACTCGCGCCGGCCAGCCCGGACCCAACGCCCGCGTCGCCACCGTTGCCGACGAACAACCCGGCCCGACCCGCGGTGCCGCCAGACGGCCCGCTTCCGCCGTTCCCGCCGTTGCCGAACAGCACAGAGCTGCCGCCGGCACCACCGGCGCCGGTGCCCCCCACACCGACCCCGCCGCTGCCACCGTTTCCGCCGCTGCCATACAACAGTCCCCCGGCGCCGCCGATGCCACCGGCTCCGCCAACACCGCCACCGCCACCGCCGCCGCCGCCGTTTCCGCCGTTGCCGATCAGCCCGGCCGAGCCGCCTGACCCGCCGGCGACCCCGTCCGCGGTCTGCGTGAAACCGTTACCACCGTTGCCGAACAATATTCCGCCATCTCCGCCGTTCGGTGACGCGGCGGTACCGTCGGCACCGTTGCCGATCAAGGGGCGCCCCAGTAGCGACTGGGCCGGTGCATTCACGGCACCGAGTAGCTGCCCGAGCGGCGATGCGCTGCTGGCTTCGGCGCTGGCGTACGCAGCCGCGCCTCCCTCGATCAAACTCACGAATTCGGCATGAAATGCCGCCGCTCGGACGTTGAGCGCTTGGAATTCCTGGCCGTAAGCGCCGAACAACTGCGCGACAGCCGCCGACACCTCGTCAGCGGCTGCCGCCGCCAGCCCGGTCGTGGGGGCCGATGCGGCGGCCGCCGCTTCCGACAACGCTGACCGAATCCCGCTCAGATTTGCGGCCGCCGCCGTCACCACTTCCGGTTGCACAACCAAGAACGACATCATTGTCTCCCCTCGAGTCACCCGTGCCTGCAGGACGTGAGAAACGCCAGGCGATAGTAAGCGTATTTGTGTCCTAGGTCACTCGCGGGAAAACGAGTGTTTTCCCCGCCGTAACGTCGACGGCGCTGTGAGAGAGCTGTGAGAGACGAGCCGATTGCGCAGGCGTCCCCTGCTGGTTGACGACCGAGGCAGGCTGCGACTAGGTCGTCAAACCGACTGAGTTCAGGAAGAGGGGGACAAGGCCACCGAATCCGGTACCTTGCAGCTCAATTTCTGAACCTATGATGGCCCCTGCGCCATCGCCAAATGTCGGCCAGGAAATCGTCAGCGGCTCAAGAGGAGCGAAAACGCCGCCAAAGGGAATATGCACTTGAGGCGTGGCTGGTAGGCCCAGAGCTGATGTGAGCAAGGGGCCGGGCAGCGCGACGGTCGTCTGACCAAACAGAACGGCCTCGCCATAGTTGAGGGGGGCGCTCACCAGCGCGTTGGCGGCCCCGAGCACGTTCCCGCTGGTCAGTTCGGTGAAGACGGTGTCGGCGCTATTGAGAAGCGAGGCCCCGCCAGTGACGTACGGACCTGCCTGAGCGGCCATCAACGGGATCGAGGGAGGCAGGTTGAGCGTTCCCTCGGTGATTTGGATTGCCGGCCCCTCGGGAGTCATCACGGCGGTCCCACTCAGCGACGCCCCGACAGCACCTAGCGGAGACGTTCCATTCGCGCCGACAAAAATCTCGCCAGTGAGAGGGACGTTCGCGGTCCCGCTCGCCGACAACAACGCCACAGGACCAAACGGAGTGGTGAGGGTCGCCGCTACATTCCCGGCTGCACTGAAGGAACCGTCGCCAAAGGTCGGGTCAGTGAAGCTCGCCGACAATTGCAAAGGACCTAGTGGAAGACTAAAACTTTGGGCGGCCGGGACGGCCTCAGCTGCCGCGGCGGCGCCGGCCTGACCGGCTCCATACACACTGCCGGTCGTGGCAGGTGCGTGGCTGGCTGCCGGTTGCGCAAGCGCAGGCGCCGCGAGCGCGGGACCGAGCGCCTCGGGCGCGGGATTGAGGGCAGCGGGTGCGGGGTTGATGGCAGCGGGTGCGGCGACGGCCTCCGCGGCGGCGGGCACGCCGTCGACGGCGCGAGCCGACAGGAGCGGCGCGACACCACCCTCGGCACCGAGCGCGCCCCGGGCTGCCGCCCCGGCAACAGAGGCAGCGGTCAAGGGCGTGCCAGCGACGGGCGCGGCGGCGGCCGCGCTGCCGGCTGCTACGGGGCCACCGGCTACCGGGCTGGCCGCTGCGCCGGCGGGTTCGACGGCCGCGCTGGCAGCCCCACCGATCAACGGGCTGCCCAGCAGCGCTTGGGCGGGCGCATTCACCGCGTTCACCACAGCTTGCTCAGCATTGGCGAGCTCGGTGCTCAGATACGCGGCCACGCTGCCGTTCATCAGCCTGATGATCTCGTCGTGAAACGCGCCCATTTGGGCGCTGAGGCCTTGATACTCCTGGGCGTGCGCGCCGAATACTTCTGCGACGATCATGGACACCCCGTCGGCGGCCGGGGCTAATCCCCCCGTCGTGAGCGCGGCCGCGGCCGCGTTGGCTTCACCGAGTAAAGAGCGAATGCCTGCCAAGTCCCCTGCCGCCGCGGTCACCAGATCCGGTGACATCCTTACGAACGACACGGTCGATCTCCCCTCGACTTAGCGCGACGGCCATGGAGTGGTCATCGGGGCAAATTGAGCCTAATCTCGCACGCCCTTCGAGCGCAGCAAAACCAGGGTTTTACCACGTTACATTGTGACATCACCTTAGCCCCATCGTCTACGCAAGTTATGGAGCCCGCGCGGGAGCCGCATCGTGGGCAAGCAAGCCGGTCACCGCGCGCCGCTCTGCCGGTACCCAGCGTGATCGGAAAACGTGGGCTCAGCTGCGCAGCACGGCACCGACCCGCTCAGCAGCACATCGCACCGCCGCGTCGCGAGCCGCACTGGCGTCGTCTTCGGTCAGCGTCCGGTCCGGCGCGCGGAATCGCAGCGCGAAGGTCAGTGACTTGCGTTCCGCGCCAATCTGCTGGCCGGTGAAAACGTCGAACAACTGAACGTCCTCCAGCAACTCACCGGCTCCCTCGCGAACGGCGTCGGCCACCGTCGCAGCGGACACGTTCGCGGCCACCACCAGGCTGAGGTCCTGGAACACCGCGGGAAACGGAGACACGCGCGGAGCCGGCAACGCATCGACGATGGGAATCTCATCGAGATTCAGCTCCAGGGCGCAGGTGCCCTTCGGCAAGCCGGTGCGCTCGACCACCGCCGGGTGCAGCTGCCCCGCGTGACCCACGATCGCCTCTCCGACCAGCACTTCCGCACACCGGCCCGGGTGCCACGGAAGGTACTGGGCGGTGCGCAGGTTCACGTCGACGCCGCTGGCACGCGCGATGATTCGCACGGCCTCGAAAGCGTCGGCCGCCTCGACCACGCGACCCGGCCCCCATGGTCCGCGGGGTTCGCGCAACCCGGCCAACACCGCTGCGACGTACTGCGGTTGCCGCGGCAAGGATGCATCCAGCAACGCGAACTCATCATCGGTCGGTCGGCGATCGACGGGGATGAGTTCGACACCGCGAGTCCGCTCGGTCGGCTGGACCACTTGCGCGATCGCATACAAGGCAATGTCGGCGATACCGCGGGACACGTTGCGGACCAACGCTTCCAGCAATGCCGGCAGCATCGTCGTGGCTAGCTCCGGACGGTCGGCCTCCAACGGGTTGAGCACGTGTGTCGTCGTGCGTCGCCGGTCCTCGGGCGGCAGTCCCCAAAGGTCGAACACCCCCGCGGGCAAGAACGGCGTAGGCAGGATCTCCACGTAGCCGGACAGTGCCAGCGACTTGCTGATCGCACGACGCCGCTTCTGCGTGGCGCTGAGTCCCCGCCCCGCGGGTGCCGATGGCAGCACCGACGGAATTACCCCAAGGCCCTCGAGTCGCAGCACCTCCTCGACGAGGTCGGCGGGCGCCAAGAGATCGGGCCGCCAACTCGGCGGGGTCACCGCCAACGCCGTCAACGCCTCGGCGGGATCGGCCAGGTGGACCACGTGGGCGCCGATTTGGGCCAGGCGCCGGGCGGTCGTGCCCGGGGCATATGTCACCCCGGCGACACGGTCTGGCAGGTCGGCGGCGATCTCGACCGCCGGCGGTGACCAGTCATCTCGCGGCGGGTCGCCCCGCCAATCGGTCAGGGTCGGCGAAACTTTACCTCCGGCGATCTCGGCCAGAAGCGCCGCACATCGGTCGAGAGCGGCAACCGAAATGGCCGGGTCCACCGCACGCTCATAGCGACGGGCGGCCTCGCTGGGTAGGTGCAACCGCCGCTGGGTGCGCGATATCGCCGCCGGGTCCCACACCGCGGCCTCAAGGAGGACATCGACAGAATCGGCGTGCACTTCGGTGCTGGCGGCACCCATCACGCCACCGATCGCGGTGATCGCAACGTCATCGACAATGAGGACGTCGACCGCATCGAGGCGACGCTCGACGTCGTCGAGGGTGACGACCTTCTCACCAGGCCGGGCAAATCGCACTCCGAAGCCCCCAGAGATCCGGTCGCGGTCGTGGGCATGCATCGGATGGCCCAGTTCGAGCATGACGTAGTTGGTCGCATCCACGGCCGGTGATGTCGTGCGGATTCCGGAGAGCAGCAGCCGACGCTGCAGCCACCAGGGCGAGACCGCAGCCGGGTCAATCCCGGCGACCGGGCGCAGCGCGAACCGCCGGACCCCGGTTTCTGGGTGCACCGTCACCGGCCAGGCCGGTCCCTCGACCGGCAGTGGCGGCACCCGCGACTGGCCGGCAGGGTCGACGAAGTCCAGATCGTAGGCGCACGCGATTTCGCGGGCCAGACCGCGCACCGACATGCAGTAGCCCCGGTCGGGGGTGATGGCCAGGTGAAAGACCACGTCGTCGAGGCCGAGTACACCGGCGCCGCCGGCCCCAGGATCGGCGGTCGCGGGCGGCAGCACCAGGATCCCGGAATGGTCTGCGCCCAATCCGAGTTCCGCTGCTGAGCAGATCATCCCGTCGGAGTTGCGGCCATAGGTCTTGCGGGCCGTGATAGCGAACCCACCGGGCAGCGTGGTCCCGGGAAGCGCCACGAGAACCAGATCGTCGACCACGAAATTTGTCGCACCACAGATGATCTCGCGCTGCTCACCGTCACCGATGTCGACCGTGCAGGCCCGGATTGGCTTCTTGAAGCCCGTGAGCTCTTCGATGCCGGCCACCCGCGCGACGGTCAGCGGCCCGTCCACCGGGCCGAGCGTGATGACCTCCTCGACCTCGTGGCCGATCCCGACCAGCGTTTGCGCGAGATGGTCCGGGGCAACGTCCCAGTCTGGGGCGCCAACACAGACGACCTCGCGCAGCCAGCTGTAGGGAACACGCATCAGGCCCCCACCCCGAATGGCAGTGAGAACCGCACGTCGCCCTCGACCATGTCACGCATATCAGGAATACCGTTGCGGAACTGCAAGGTTCTCTCAAGGCCCATTCCGAATGCGAAGCCAGAATAGACCCCTGGGTCAATTCCCGCGGCTCGCAACACATTTGGGTGCACCATCCCGCAGCCGCCCCACTCGACCCAGTCGGCGCCGCCCTTCTTATTGGCAAACCAGACATCGAACTCGGCGGACGGTTCCGTGAATGGGAAGAAGTGCGGCCGGATCCTGGTGCGCGCGGAAGGCCCGAACTCGGCGCGCGCGAACGCGTCGAGCGTTCCGCGCAGGTGTGCCATGGTCAACCCGCGGTCCACCGCCAGGCCCTCGACCTGATGGAACACCGGCGTGTGGGTGGCATCGAGCTCGTCGGTCCGGAACGTGCGGCCGATGGAGATGATGTAGACCGGCAGGTCCCGTGCCAGCAGGGTGCGCACCTGCACCGGCGAGGTGTGGGTGCGCAGCAATTGCCGCGAACCCTCCGGCGCGATGTAGAAGGTGTCTTGTTCGCTGCGCGCGGGGTGGTCGGCTGGGAAGTTGAGCGCATCGAAGTTGAACTGCTCCGTTTCGACCTCTGGACCCTCAGCCAGTTCCCACCCCATGGCGATGAAGGTATCGGCGACGCGCTCGGCCAATATCGTGATCGGGTGCCGGGCTCCGGTCGGCTGCCGAGTCGACGGCAGCGTCACATCGATACGTTCAGCGACCAGTACGGCCGCGTCGCGTTCTGCCCGCAACGCTGACAGGCGCTGTTCGTAGCTGCGTTGGGCGTCTGCCCGAGCGGTGTTCACCCGCCTGCCGGCGTCGGCGCGGTCCTTCTTGGGGAGTGTGGCAAGGGCCTGTCGTGCCAGCGCCAACGGCGACCGATCCCCAAGGTGCTCGGTCTTGACGCGCGCCAATGCGTCCAGATCGGCCGCCAGTGCTATGGCGTTCTGGGCGGCGCTGACCGCATCGGCCAATCCCTGCGCCGACAACATCGACTCGACGGGTTGATCACCCACGCGGCGGCACTCTCCTTGCTCACGAGGCTGGTAGGGCTACCCGCATCGTCGCCGGGCGGGACTCGACTTGCCGATCATAGGTGATCCGATCTGCGCCGCTGTGCACGCTTCGTGGCACGTGTCTGGGCGCGGGACAAACCTATTCGGACCCCATTCGGCCCCCATTCGGCTCCTGCTCGCCAGCTTGGTCGGTAGAACGATCAGAGGCCCGGCACTGTCCGATGGACACTGAGCGGCCTCCCCGGGGACCGCAAGCTGCGCGGCCTCCCCCGCACCGCCAATATCTGGCCTGCCATTGCACCCATGGCACCGACAACGACCCCACTCGCCAGCGTCCACCCGGTATGCGCCATCAGCACGAAGCCGAAACCGGACGACGCCACGAGCAACATGTAGCGCATCGGTGTCCAACGGATCGGCCGGGCGAATCGCACCGCTAAAGCCATGCCCAGTGACAACGACACCGCGTGGCCAGCGTCGGTGAAATCCCCACCAACGACCGCTGTCGTCAAGGCCAGCGCCAGCCACCACCCGATCCACGCCGGCCGTGCGCGCCGCGGAATGGCGGCAGTCAACGCTCCCAGGGCGGCAAGGGCGCCGTAGCTCATTCCGACGTCGCTGGCCCGGGTGATAGACCCGGACAACCAGCCAAACTGAACGGCCGCCAAAAGAACAGCCGCCACCAGCAGTGTCGCGCCGATATGGCCGACTATGAACGCCACGGTTAGCCGAAGGCTGCGTAACTGCAGTTCGGCGAGTGTCAGCAGACACGCCAGGCCAGGCAACCAGAACAGCAGCGGGCCCTTGTCGATGACAAATGCACTGTTCCATAGCGTTGCCAAATGCCCATGCGTCAGGTTGTGCAGATTCGTGCTGGCATTGTGAACCACCCGCTCATGCGCCTCCGGGCCAAGCAACAAGATCGCGACGCTGACTGAGACAAGAACTGCCAGATACCCCACGGTGAACCGAATCCGGGCGAGGCCATACAGCAGTCGGTACATCATCGGCGCCTGCTATCACTGCACGTCTGCGTCGGAATTCTCATCTGAGGGTGAAGACTCCCTCCGCGTCTTGAGGCGATAAATCGCCAGGTCCGGGGGAATGCCAGTCAGTCTGCTGGCAAACACGGGTCTGCGCACGCGCTTGGCCGCCACGCCCAACACGTCCAACTCACTTTGCGGTATTAGGTCCAGGGTCGGGCTCGACACCATGATGCCACCTTTCGTGGCGCGCTCCATTACCCGAGCGGCGATGTTGACATCGACGCCGAGCCAGTCGGCGGCGAGCCGCTGCGGTCGACCGGTGTGGATGCCGACCCGCATTCGTGGCTTATAGCCTTCCACCTCAATTGATTTCAGGGCATCGCGGGCGGCCAGCACGGCCCTGACGGCAACGATCGGATCGCCGAATACCGCCATGATCCCATCGCCCATCCGCTTGACGATGTGTCCGCCCGCGTCCAGCAGCGGCGACTCAACGGCCCGCGCCACTTGTCGCAGCAATGTGAGGGCCGCATCGTCGCCAGCCCGCAACGCCCATGTCGAAAAACCGACCAGGTCGGTGAATACCAGCGTCACTTCCGGGTTAGCCGGCCGGCGGGAAACGGCCTCGGCGAACGCCTGCCACACCTGCAGGACACTCAGGCTGAGCTCGCGCGACACAGCGTCGCGATCCCCCAGGAGCCGGTCGGCGGCCCGTGCCGCGACAAGCGGACCGCCGTCACCGGCGGTGGACAGTGGATCTCCGAATTCAGGATCGCCAGGCAACAGCCGTCGTGCGCGGCGGACAAACGACACAAGAGCCGAGCTGTGGTTGGTGGCGTGCAGCCACCGTAGCGCAGAACGCGGCGGGGGCGGCGGCACCAGGGCGGTCGGCGCTTCTTCGGGCACGCCGGACCCCACATCGCCAGCCCCGACCTCCACCCGGCCAGGGTAGGCGGAGCTGACCGAGCCCGGCAACGACGATCACGCCACATCTGTCCCAGATCCCAACAACACGCTGGTCACAGTATTGGCTGGTGGACGTCCTGGTGGAGTCGCGCCGATGCGGGCGGGCCGGCCGGACGGACCGGCGACGACGCGACCGACGCCCGAACGTTCGCAGCCGACTAGAATCCGGGGATTGCTCCCTCGAGGAGGGCGGGAACCAAACCACCGATCCTTGGACCGCTCAACGGAATGACTGTCGACGCCCCTGCGTCGGGCGTCAACGTCACCGAGACCGGCTGCAGCGGAGCCAGCAGCCCGCCGACCGGAACGCTGATCCCCACCGATGTGTAGCCCGAACCCTCCGGCGCAGCGATAGATTGTGCTATCGCCGTCTGGCCAAAAAGAAAACCATTTACCAGGTTGCCAGGGGCATTGAGCAGGGCGCCCGCGGCCCCGAGCGGGTCCCCGCCTTGCACCGCGGCGGCGAATGCCGTGCTGCTGTTCTGCAGCGCCGTCAGCCCGGTGACATAGGGACCTACCGCGTTAAGGCCGAACACAAGCGACTCGGGGGCGGCCAGTGACCCGGAGTCAAGGACCAGTTCTTGGGTCATCGGTGATATCGACCCATTGAGCGTCAGCGCCAGCGGGCCCAGCGGAGTGTCGGTGTTCAGGACGGGGAAGCTGATGGGAATGCCTTCGTCGACGACCAACGCGGCGCGCCCACCGGCGGCCAGCGGGGCAGCGCCGCCGGCGACCGCCGTGTCGATAGCCGAGCGGGCGCTGCGCAGAGCAGTTCCATTCTTGGCCACCTGCTGCTCCAACAGCGCTCGGGCAGGTGCGTGCACCGCGTTGAGCGCGGCCTGTTGGACCTGTTGGACCTGTTGGACCTGTTGGACATTGACGGCCTCGGCGCGTTCGTATGCCGCCGCGCCGAGTCTCAACACGCCGACAAGTTGGTCATGAAAGGCCGCGGCTTGGGCGCTCAGGCCTTGGAACTCCCGAGCATGGGTTCCGAACATCGCCGCAACAGCCGTCGACACCACGTCCGCGGCGGGCGCCGCGAGCCCCGTGGTCGGCGGTGCCGCCACCGCATTGGCCGCGCTCAGTGCAGAGCCGATGTTCTCCAAATTCCCTGCTGCCGCCGCCACAATGTCCGGCGCCACGCTGAGAAATGACATAAACCGTCTCCCCTAACCGACCGACGAAATCGCGAGGCTATTCGCGGGATCAGTTTACGGTGCAACAATCCGCTCTGGTCAATAGCTCTCCGGACCTCTCGGGGACGGCTCCGTGGTCTCAGCGACACCGTGACCTGGCCGAACTCGGGATCCCGCGCAACGGCCGTCCGCTGCGGACGAACCGCACACGACCCAGCTCCGTTGATGGCGCGTCGCCAATCCGGGGACTCGTCGGTTCCGGGGCCGAGAACGCGGCGATTACATGTGCCTACAGTGGCAACCCGAGTGTCTTCATCAGGACGGGAACAAGGCCGCCGAATTGGGTTCCTTGAAGCGGAAATTGCGAACCGAGCACGGCCCCTGTGCCCTCGCCCACTGGCGGCACGGTCACCGATAGGGGCTCGAGCGGAGCGAACACCCCGCCAAAGGGAATGTGTACTTGGGGCACAGCTGATGTTAGGCCCAAGGCTGATGCGAGCGACGTGTCCGGCACCGTGACCGGGGTCTGACCAAACAGAACGGCGTCGGCGAAGTTGACGGGTGCGCCAAAGGCGGTGTTGGCGGCCCCCAGCACGTCCCCACCACCCAGCGCGGTGACAAACGTTCCGCCACTGTTTAGCAGCGAGGCCCCGCCAGTGACGAAGGGACCCGCCGGAGCGGCCAGCAACGGGATCGCGGAGGGCAGGTTCAGTGTCCCCCCGGTGAATTGGATTGCCTGCCCGTCTGGAATGCTCACCGAGTTCCCCGTCAGCGACGCCCCGAGGGGACCCAACGGGGAAGTCCCGTTAGCGCCGATGAAAACCGATCCATCAATTCCCAGGTTCGCGGTCCCGCTCCCTGCCAACAACGCTACGGGACCAAAAGGAGTGGTTAGGGTCGCCGCGGCATTGGCGGATATGAAGAGCGAGTTTTCGCCGAAGAACGGGCCCGTGAAGCTCGCCGAGACCTGGAACGGACCTAGTGGAATATTAAAGTTTTGGGTGTTAGGGGTGATTTCTTCCGCCATGGCAGCGGCAGCGCCAGCCGGGCCGGTTCCGACTAGCGGATGCCCTAGCAACGCCTGGGTGGGCGCATTCACGGCGTTCAGCACAGCCTGCTGCGCGTTGGCTGCCTCCGCGCCGACATATGCTGCCGCGCCGCCGTTCAACATGCGCACGAACTGCTCATGAAACGCCGCCGCTTCGGCGCTGAAGGCTTGATATTGCTGGGCATGGGTCGCGAACGCTGCCGTAAGGGCCGTCGACACCTCGTCGGATGCCATGGCCGCGAGGCCGGTCGTGGGGGTCGCCGCCGCCCCATTGGCCGCCAGAATCGCGGAGCCAAGACTCTCCAACTCCCCGGCCGCCGCCGCCACCGTGTCTGGGACTACGCTGAGAAATGACATCGCCCGTCTCCTTTGACTGGCCGAAGAAATCTCCAGGGAATCTTTTTCGAAGAATTAGTTTACGGCGCGACGACCTATTCTGGGAGCATTCTTCTCCGCGGTCTCGCGAACTCGTACCAGTGGACTCTCAGACGCGCGGCGAAGGTGACATCGAGCGACAAACAGCCGGATCACGCCTATGCGACAACCCCGCCACAACACCGCCACAGCCTCGCGGTAACTCGGTAACACCTTGGTCGACTATCTGGCAAGATTGTAGACAACGTTCGTTGTCACGGATTATCGTGAGCGCAGCTTGGGAGCTGGAGGGTGTAATGACTGCCGCAGCAACGACATCCACTGATCCACTCGGACCGGACTCGCTCACCTGGAAGTACTTCGGTGACCTGCGCACAGCGATGATGGGCGTGTGGATTGGCGCGATCCAAAACATGTATCCGGAGTTGGGTGCTGGCGTCGAGGAGCATTCGATCCTGTTGCGCGAGCCGCTACAGCGGGTGAGTCGTTCGGTGTACCCGATCATGGGTGTGGTCTATGACGGCGACCGGGCCGCGCAGACCGGGCAGCAGATCAAGGGATACCACCGCACCATCAAAGGAACTGACGCCGACGGGCGCCGGTATCACGCGCTGAACCCCGACACGTTCTACTGGGCGCACGCGACATTCTTCATGCTGGTCATCAACGTGGCCGAGTACTTCTGCGGCGGATTGACCGAGGCCGAGAAACGCCAGCTGTTCGACGAGCACGTTCAGTGGTATCGGATGTACGGGATGAGCATGCGTCCCGTACCTCAGTCGTGGGAGGACTTCCTGGAGTACTGGGACCGGATCGGCCGCGACAAACTCGAGATCAACCGCGCCACCCTCGACATACTCGACATGCGGATCCCGAAGCCGAAGTTCGTTCTCATGCCGACGCCCGTCTGGGACCAACTGTTCAAGCCGCTCGTTGCTGGCCAGCGCTGGATTGCGGCCGGCTTGTTCGAGCCGGCCGTTCGGGAGAAGGCCGGTATGCGCTGGACACCCGGCGACGAGGTGTTGCTGCGGCTGTTCGGGAAGTTGGTCGAGCTGGCGTTCATCGCGGTGCCCGACGAAATCCGCCTGCACCCGCGCGCACTGGCCGCGTACCGGCGCGCCGACGGCCGCGGCCGAAGCGACGCGCCCTTGGTCGAAGCACCCTCCTTCATGGCGCCGCCGCACGATCGCCGCGGCCTGCCGATGCACTACTTCCCACCTCGGTCCAACCCTGCTAAGGCGCTTTTTGAGCGTGCCGGATCGCTCGTCCACAGCACGCTCACGATTGCCGGCCTGCGACCCGCCCGGGGCCGGACTCCGGCTGCCTAGGGACGCCCGAGGACGCCCAGTACGCGCGCACTCTGGTACAGACAGATTGCCGCGGCGGCAGCCACGTTCAGACTCTCGACGCTGCCTGACAGCGCAATGCGTACCCGGTGGTCTGCCATGTCCGCGATCGCCGGCGCCAACCCATGCGATTCCGACCCGAACAGCCACACCGTAGGCCGGTCGAGCACATGGTCGGCCTGATCGAGGGGCAGCTCACCATCCACCGCCGTGGCCAGCACCTGGAGCCCAGCGGCGCGCATCGCGCCGATCGCCGCGTGGGGATCGGGGGCAACGATGACGGGAATCGAAAAGATGCTGCCTGTCGACGAGCGCAAACACTTGCCGTTGTACGGATCGACGCTGTGGCCGGCGAGGACGACAGCCGCGGCGCCCATGGCCTCGGCGATACGAATGAGTGTCCCGGCGTTGCCTGGTTCGCCGACGTCGACCGCGACAGTGACTAGCCGGGGTGAACCGGTGAGCACGTCCTCGAGCCGAGTCGCCCGCATGTCGCAGACTGCGACCAACCCCGCGGGCGTCACGGTATCGGACAACGCCCTTGCGGCGCGCTCGGTCACCACATGTACCGGGGCCTGCTGCGCGCCCAACAGCGACGCGTATCGCCGCGCCGCCGACTCCGTGACAAACAACTCCCGGATCAGTCCGCACGCAGATGCGGCCGCAACCAGATTGGGGCCTTCTGCGAGAAAACGTCCG
Source organism: Mycobacterium spongiae (assembly GCF_018278905.1). Classification (NCBI taxonomy): domain Bacteria; kingdom Bacillati; phylum Actinomycetota; class Actinomycetes; order Mycobacteriales; family Mycobacteriaceae; genus Mycobacterium; species Mycobacterium spongiae. The sequence continues at coordinate 2,504,584 of NZ_CP046600.1, read as the reverse complement.
GCGCGCCGCCGGCCCACGTGACGGTGCAGCTTGACCGCGGCGACCACTTTGGCCGAGCGTTCGGTGAGCACCGCAAAACCGGTTTCGGCTAGGCAGCCTCTCCGGAAGGAGCGTTGACGTCCTCAGGCAGCGCCGCTCGCGCGACGTCAACCAGCGCGGCGAACGCGGCCGGATCGCTGATGGCGATGTCGGCGAGATTCTTGCGGTCCACCTCGACGCCGGCCGCTTTGAGGCCTTGGATCAGGCGGTTGTAGGTGATGTCGTTGGCCCGCGCTGCCGCATTGATCCGCGAGATCCACAATTTGCGGAACTCGCCCTTACGCGCGCGCCGGTCACGGAAGGCGTAGTTCAGCGAATGCAGCTGCTGCTCTTTGGCTTTGCGGTAGAGCCTGGACCGCTGGCCTCGATAGCCTTTCGAGGCCTTGAGTACGCTGCGCCGCTTCTTGTGGGCGTTGACCGCCCGCTTCACGCGTGCCATGGATGTTCCTACTCTCGTTCGAACGTAATCGGTCAGGGCCGGCCCCGATGCCGGTGGCGGTCCAGTGCGACGGTCAGCCGTTCAACAGCGACTTGACCCGCTTGGTGTCATTGGCCGCAACGACCTTGCGCCCGTCGAGCCGCCGGGTGCGCTTCGTGGGTTTGTGCTCAAGCAAGTGCCGCCGGTTGGCTTGTTGCCGCACGATCTTCCCGGTACCAGTGCGCCGGAACCGCTTCGAGGTCCCGCTGTGGGTCTTGGCCTTGGGCATGTTTCCTCAGTTCTTTCAGGTTCTTTCAGGTTCTTTCAAGCTCTTTCGAGTTCTTGCACGTTCTTGCAAGTCCTGTCGAGTTCCGGCGGTCTGCTACCGGCTAGTTCGGCGACGGGTTGGTGTTGCCGCCCGCGTTGGGGTCGCTGGCCGGGCGGGCCGCGGCTTCGCCGGAGTGCCGCGCCTTGGCGCGGGTCTTTGCGCCGCGGTGCGGCGCCAGCACCATCGTCATATTGCGCCCATCTTGCTTGGCGGACGTTTCGACGAATCCGTAGTCGGCGACGTCCGCGCCTAGCCGCTGCAGCAATCGATAGCCCAACTCTGGCCGCGACTGCTCCCGTCCCCGGAACATGATCGTCACCTTGACCTTCGACCCCGCTTCTAAGAAGCGGACCACGTGACCCTTCTTGGTTTCGTAGTCGTGATCGTCGATCTTGGGTCGCAGCTTTTGCTCCTTGACCACGGTCTGCTGCTGGTTCCTACGGGATTCGCGTGCCTTCTGCGCTGCCTCGTACTTGTACTTGCCGTAGTCCATGATCTTGCAGACCGGAGGTCTGGCGTTGGGAGCAACTTCGACAAGGTCGAGATCGGCATCCGCGGCGACGCGGAGTGCGTCTTCGATACGCACAATGCCTACCTGCTCCCCCCCTGGGCCAATCAATCGGACTTCAGGTACGCGAATGCGCTCGTTGACGCGGGTCTCAGTGCTGATGGGGCCTCCCTCGTTGGCTTCCGTTCCGTCGCCACCAAGCCTGGACCCAGCCGGAATCAGCGGTGGAAGCTCGCCCAACCATCAGCAGAAAGGCCCTGCACAAGCAGGGCCCAATGCCGACCGATCGCGGTATAAACCGCCCGCGCCATGCGCAAACAGGCGTTCTTGAGACGCCCGTGACCGGACCGCTAGGCCTTGAGAAAACTCTCGGAAAGCTTCGAGAAAGCCCGCTGAGGCGTTCTGCAGCTTCGCACCGATCTCGTGGCTAGCGGTGGGAGTTTGGGACTCCACTTAACTGTCCCGGGCTTTCGCCGGGATGGTCGCAGGCGACAGTCTAACAGCCATGACGCGTCAGCCAGGCAAGGACCACCTAAGCCGACCACCTGCGCGGCGAGCGCCGCGCAGCCTAGATGTCCGACCAGCCCGCCGCGCGGCAGGAATTTCTTGGTCCAATTGAATATCCTCGCGGTCTGTGACCCTCACTAAGCCACGCTCCGGGCGCCGACCAACCTCCCGGTTTTCGTGGGTCCCCGCGGCGGCCGGCTGGAGCGTCGGCGTGATAGCGACCCTGTCGCTGCTGGCGAGTCTGTCGCCGTTGATCCGGTGGATCATCAAGGTTCCGCGGCAATTCATCAACAGCTACCTGTTCAACTTCCCCGATACGAGCTTCGCGTGGTCGTTTGTGCTGGTATTGCTGGCCGCGGCCCTCATGGCACGCAAACGCATCGCGTGGTTGGTCCTGCTCGGAAATCTGGTCATCGCCGCCGCACTGAATGTCGCAGATATCGCCGCGGGCGACAACACCGCGGCCCAGACCTTCGGCGAAAACCTCGGGTTCGCGGTGCACGTCATCGCGATTGTCCTGCTGGTGCTCGGTTATCGCGAGTTCTGGGCGAAGGCCCGCAGGGGCGCGCTGTTCAGGGCGACCATGGTGCTGCTTGTCGGCGGGTTGATCGGGATTCTGGCCTCCTGGGGCCTCGTGGAACTCTTCCCAGGGTCACTGGCGCGACAAGAACGGCTGCCCTATGTGATTGACCGGGTGATGGGGTTCGCTTTGGCGGATCCCGATTTGTTCACCGGCAGACCGCACGTTTTCCTCAACGCGATTTTTGGGTTGTTCGGCGCCTTCGCTTTGATCGCGGCGGCGATCGTGTTGTTCCTATCCCAGCGCGCCGAGAATGCGCTGACCGGAGAAGACGAATCCGCGATCCGCGGGCTGCTCGAGCTGTACGGGAAGGACGACTCACTCGGGTACTTCGCGACCCGTCGCGACAAGTCGGTGGTATTCGCATCCAGCGGCCGCGCTGCTATCACCTATCGCGTCGAGGTCGGGGTATGCCTGGCCAGCGGTGACCCCCTGGGTGACCCCAGGGCATGGCCACAGGCGGTCGACGCATGGCTGCGGCTGTGCCAGACCTACGGTTGGGCGCCGGGCGTGATGGGCGCCAGTTCCCAAGGAGCTAGGACATATCGTGAAGCGGGTCTCAACGCGCTCGAACTGGGTGATGAGGCCATCCTGCGAACCGCCGACTTCACGCTGTCGGGACCGGAGATGCGCGGAGTGCGCCAGGCCGTGACGCGGGCGCGCCGTGCCGGGCTGACGGTGCGGATCCGGCGGCACCGCGACATTTCCGACGAGGAGATGGCGTATACCATGGCGCGCGCAAACGCCTGGCGCGACACCGAGTCCGAACGCGGCTTCTCGATGGCGCTGGGTCGCCTCGGTGATCCGGCGGACGCGGAATGCCTGCTGGTGGAGGCGACAACTCCGGACAACCAGGTAGTCGCCATGCTGTCGCTGGTGCCATGGGGCACGACCGGCGCCTCGCTGGATTTGATGCGGCGTTCTCCGCAATCGCCCAACGGCACCATCGAGCTCATGGTCAGCGAACTGGCTTTGCACGCTGACACCCTTGGTATAAGCCGTATTTCACTGAACTTTGCGATGTTCCGGTCCGCCTTCGAACAAGGTGCCCAGCTGGGCGCGGGCCCGGTCGCTCGGCTGTGGCGGGGCTTACTGGTGTTCTTCTCGAGGTGGTGGCAGCTCGAGACGCTCTACCGCTCGAACATGAAGTACCAACCCGAATGGGTTCCCCGCTATGCCTGTTACGAGGACGCCCGACTGATTCCCCGGGTGGGGGTCGCCTCGGTGATCGCCGAGGGTTTCCTAGTGCTGCCGTTCAGCCGGCGTGACAAAGTGCACACCGGGCATCATTCCGCCGTACCCGAGCGGTTGGCAGCTACCGGCGCGCTGCATCACGACGGCACCGCGCCGGACATGGATGAGCTACAACAAGCGGGCTCCCCCCAGGAGGATGACGGCATCCGCCGGCTGCCCGAACAGGTGCGAGTCCGGCTGGCCAAACTAAAGAAGCTGCGCAGCAGCGGCATTGACGCCTACCCCGTCGGCCGCGCCCCCAGCCACACGGTTGCAGCGGCGCTAGATGCCGATGACGAAGCCGTCGTGTCGGTATCTGGACGCATTCTGCGCGTGCGCAACTATGGGGGCGTGTTGTTCGCGCAGCTGCGCGACTGGTCTGGCGAAATGCAAGTGCTGCTGGACAATTCCCACTTGGACCAAGGCCGGGCCGCGGACTTCAACGCGGCGATCGATCTCGGTGACCTGGTGGAGACCGCGGGGCACATGGGTTGGAGCAAGATCGGAACTCGATCGCTGATCGTGAGCAGCTGGCGGCTGATCGGCAAGTGCTTGCGACCTATGCCCGACAAGTGGAAGGGCCTGACCGACCCGGAGGCGCGGCTGCGGACCCGCTATGTCGATCTGGCCGTCAACATCGATTCCCGTGAGCTGCTCACCGCCCGCAGCAGCGTACTTCGCTCGATCAGGGAAACGCTCTTCGGCAAGGGCTTCATCGAGGTCGAGACCCCGATTTTGCAGCGGGTGCACGGCGGGGCCGCGGCGCGGCCGTTCGCCACCTACATCAACACCTATTCCATGGACCTGTTCTTGCGTATCGCTCCGGAGCTCTACCTCAAACGCCTGTGCGTCGGCGGTGTGGAGCGGGTCTTCGAACTTGGTCGGGCGTTCCGCAACGAGGGTGTGGACTACAGTCACAACCCGGAGTTCACCCTTCTCGAGGCGTATCAAGCGCACGCCGACTATATGGTGTGGATCGACGGCTGCCGCGAGCTGATCCAGAATGCCGCGCAAGCCGCCAACGGCGCGCCAACGGTAATGCGGCCCCGAGCCAACGATCGGTCGGCTGCCAGTGGCCGCCTCGAACCGGTCGACATCTCCGGTATGTGGCCGGTCAAGACGGTGCACCACGCTGTTTCCGAAGCGCTGGGTGAACGCGTCGATGCCGACACCGACTTGGCAACACTCCGCAAGCTAGCCGAGGCTGTCCGAGTTGCCTACCGGCCCCAGTGGGACGCCGGCGCCGTGGTGCTGGAGCTCTACGAGCACCTGGTCGAATCCCGCACCGAGGAACCGACGTTCTACATCGATTTTCCGACGTCGGTGTCGCCGCTGACCCGGCCGCACCGCAGCAAGCGCGGTGTCGCCGAGCGGTGGGACCTGGTGGCGTGGGGTATGGAGCTGGGCACCGCCTACAGCGAACTCACTGACCCGGTGGAACAGCGGCGACGGTTGCAAGAACAGTCGCTGCTTGCCGCCGGTGGAGATCCCGATGCGATGGAGCTCGACGAAGACTTCCTGCAAGCCATGGAGTACGCGATGCCGCCGACCGGGGGCCTTGGCATGGGCGTGGACCGGGTCATCATGCTGATCACCGGGCACAGCATCCGCGAGACGCTGCCCTTTCCGCTGGCCAAGCCGCACTAGCGCGAGCGGGTGGGCCGAACCGGTGACCAGGGCCGCGAAACTTAATCTGCGACTACGCTTTTCGGCGTGTCGCCGCCCGCGTTTAAGTGTCGTCGCGAAGTCGAACGCTGACGTCGCGACGACGGCCGGAACGTCGCAACCAGAGAGTGGTCGTTGCTCGAGAGGCTCGACTTGGCAGTAGCGTTGGGACATGTCCGACGAATCAAGGACTCCCGACGCTACCGAGCCTGCCGAACCCAAACCCGAGTACGAGGCGGGATATGACCAAGCCGGTGTGCCGACTTTCGAATCCGTTCGCGAGAAGATCGAGAACCGGTATGCGAGTGCGCTCGGCGCCGCGGAACTCGACGCTGAATCACCCGATGGCAGGCTCGCCGAGGAGCAGTACGAAAAGCGCCAGCGCGCCGCGGCTGAACGCCTGGCGCAAATCAGGGAGTCAATGCGCCCGGAGGAGTGAAGCAGCGCCGAACTCGCTGGCGCCGCGCGACATTCTCGCCACGGCTACCCGTCAGGCCAGTTGCCTCAAGCGCTGACTCTGCGCCGCCGACTGGATCGCCGCGGCGCTCCTGCCGACGCGCGACGTGATGATTCGTTACTGCCGACGACTTCGGCAAGAAACTTCCCGGTATAGCTTTCCGGCACCGCGGCGACGTCCTCCGGAGTCCCCTCGGCCACTACAGTGCCGCCGCCACCACCACCTTCCGGTCCCATGTCGACGATCCAGTCCGCTGTCTTGATCACGTCCAGGTTGTGTTCGATGACGATTACCGTATTGCCCTTGTCGACAAGCCCACTGATGACGTTGAGGAGCTTTCGGATGTCGTCGAAGTGCAACCCGGTCGTCGGCTCGTCGAGGATGTAAATGGTGCGTCCAGTGGATCGTTTCTGCAATTCAGACGCCAGTTTGACGCGCTGCGCCTCACCACCGGACAGCGTCGGCGCAGGCTGGCCGAGCCGGACATAGCCCAACCCGACGTCAACCAGGGTTCGCAGGTAGCGGTGAATGCCGGTGATCGGCTCGAAGAAGTCCGCCGCTTCCTCGATCGACATGTCCAGGACCTCCGAGATGGTCTTGCCCTTGTAATGCACCTCTAGAGTTTCGCGGTTATAGCGGGCACCCTGGCACACCTCGCACGGCACGTAGACGTCAGGCAGGAAGTTCATTTCGATCTTGATCGTGCCGTCGCCGGTGCAGGCTTCGCAGCGACCGCCCTTGACGTTGAACGAGAACCGGCCGGGTTGATAGCCACGCACCTTGGCCTCGGTAGTGGCGGCGAAGAGGGTACGGATCTTGTCGAAGACCCCGGTATAGGTGGCTGGGTTGGACCGCGGCGTGCGACCGATGGGCGACTGATCCACCCGTACCAGCTTGTCCAGGTGATCGAGCCCGGTGACGCGGGTGTGCCGACCCGGGACCTGCCGGGCGCCGTTGAGCCTGTTGGCCAGGACCGCGGCCAGTATGTCGTTGACCAGGGTCGACTTGCCGGAGCCGGATACCCCGGTCACTGAGGTCAGCAGACCGAGGGGGAAAGACACGTCGATCCCTCGCAGGTTGTGCTCGCGCGCGCCGACGACGGTGAGTTGACGCCGCGCGTTGGCCGGACGCCGGATCGCAGGCATCTCGATGCGGTGCGCGCCCGACAGGTAGGCGCCCGTGATCGACTTCTTGTTGCGCAGCAACTCCTGGTACGGCCCGCTGTGCACGATGCAGCCGCCGTGCTCGCCGGCTCCTGGTCCGATGTCAACAATCCAGTCGGCATGCTCGATGGTGTCCTCGTCGTGCTCCACGACGATCAGGGTGTTCCCCAAATCCCTTAACCGGGTCAGCGTTTCAATGAGACGACGGTTGTCACGCTGGTGCAGCCCGATCGACGGCTCGTCGAGCACGTAGAGCACGCCCACCAGGCCGGAGCCAATTTGAGTAGCCAGTCGAATCCGTTGCGCCTCACCGCCGGATAACGTCGCCGCCGCCCGCGACAACGACAAGTACTCCAGCCCGACGTCAAGCAAGAAACCCAACCGTGACTGGATCTCTTTGAGCACCTGGCCAGCGATGGCCTGTTCGCGCTGGCCGAGGGTGAGCGCGTTCAGAAAGTCGGCACAGTCTGCGATGGACAGTTCACAGACCTCGGCGATGGACTTAGGGCCCCGCTCCCCCGCAGCCAGAGTCACCGCCAGGATCTCCGGCTTGAGGCGGGTGCCCGCACACTCCGGGCACGGCACGTCCCGCATGAAGCCCTCGTAGCGTTCCTTCATCTGTTCGGACTCGGTCTGCGCCATTTTGCGTTGCAGAAAGGCGAGCACGCCCTCAAAGTCGGCGTAGTACGACCGGGTGCGGCCGTACCGGTTGCGGTAGCGCACATGCACTTGCTCGGCTGAGCCTTCCAGAATCGCCTTGCGGGCCTTGGCCGGCAGTCTGCGCCAAGGCGTGTCGACGTCGAAGCCCAACGCGTCACCGAGCCCGGCCATCATCCGGGTGAAGTACTCCGCGGTCTGGCCCGTCGACCACGGCGCCACCGCGCCCTCGGCCAGCGTTCGATCCGGATCTGGTACCACCAAGTCTGGGTCAACCTCTTTGCGAATTCCCAAGCCACTGCATTCGGGGCAGGCGCCGTAGGGCGAGTTGAACGAGAACGACCGCGGTTCCAAGTCGTCGACGGCCAGGGAGTGTCCATTCGGGCAGGCCAGCTTTTCCGAGAATCGCTGCTCGCCAGCTCGGTCGTGCTCAGGTGTTCGGTCGTCGGGGAACTCGAGCACCACGATGCCGTCTGCGAGGTTCAGTGCTGTCTCCACTGAATCGGTCAGTCGCTGCTTGGCGCTGGCCTTGACGGTGAGACGATCCACCACCACCTCAATGTCGTGCTTTTCCTGTTTCTTCAGCTTCGGCGGATCGGTCAACGAGTGCACTACGCCGTCGACTCGCACGCGGCTGTAACCCTGAGCGTTGAGCTTCTCGAATAGGTCAGCAAACTCCCCCTTGCGCGTCCGTACCACCGGCGCAAGAACCAGGAATCGGGTGCCGGCCGGCATCGCCAGCACCTGATCGACGATTTGCTGCGGTGTCTGGCGGGCAATTCGCTCGCCGCAGACCGGGCAATGCGGAGTGCCCGCGCGTGCGTACAACAGTCGCAGATAGTCGTACACCTCGGTAATGGTGCCAACCGTCGAGCGGGGGTTGCGGTTGGTCGACTTTTGGTCGATGGACACCGCTGGCGAAAGACCCTCGATAAAGTCGACGTCCGGCTTGTCCATTTGCCCGAGGAACTGTCGGGCATAGGCCGACAGCGATTCCACGTAGCGTCGCTGCCCTTCGGCGAAGATGGTGTCGAAAGCCAACGAAGACTTGCCCGACCCGGACAATCCGGTGAAGACGATCAACGCGTCACGGGGAAGGTCGAGGTCGACGCCGCGCAGGTTGTGCTCGCGGGCACCCTTGACGATCAGGCGTTCTGCCACGCTGCCCCTTTCGCTTATCGAGATTGACCACATCTCGGCCATAACAAACGGGCTATGGCACAGGCCGTATTCCATGCTAAGCGGCGCTACCGACAAGCATGACAAGCATGGTGCCCAACCCTGACCAAGTAGCCTGACCCTAGCGCCGGCGACGATGATGCCGGCGCAGCCGGGATGGTGGGGGTACCGCCCGCTTGCGGGGGAGAGTGGCGCAAATGACTACCGCCGGCGACGATGATGCCGGCGCAGCCGGGATGGAGGAGTGGCGCAAATGACTACCGTCGACGACGACTACACCGGACACGTCGACCCCGGAACGGCTGCCCGTCGTGTCCTGCCTGGCGCCACCATTGTGAAGGCGTCGGTGGGCCCCATGGACAACAACGCCTACTTGGTGACGTGTTCGGCGACTGGAGAAACGCTGTTGATCGACGCCGCCAACGACGCCGACCTCCTGCTCGACCTGATCCGGCGCTACGCGCCGAAGCTGTCCTTGATTGTGACCAGCCATCAGCACCTCGATCACTGGCAGGCTCTCGAAGCGGTGGCGTCGGCGACCGGTGCGCCGACCGCCGTTCACCAGATCGACGCCGAACCGCTGCCAGTCAAACCGGATCGCTTTCTGGCCAACGGCGATACCGTGCAAATCGGCGAGCTGCGACTCGACGTTATTCACCTGCGCGGACACACCCCGGGATCGATCGCCCTTGCCCTGGACGGACCCGCGACCGGCGACGTCACGCAGCTGTTCACCGGCGACTGCCTGTTCCCCGGAGGCGTCGGCAAAACGTGGCAACCCGGAGACTTCACCCAGCTGATCGAGGACGTCACCACCCGGGTGTTCGACGTCTACGGGGACTCCACCGTGGTCTACCCCGGCCACGGCGACGACACCGTACTAGGTGCCGAACGCCCGAATCTGGGCGAATGGCGTGATCGAGGCTGGTAGGCCCTCGCGTGCCTATCCGCGTTGGGAGACGCTTAGTTCGTGGTGTGCACGATCAACACGTCGACTTTTGCCCGCCGCGAGACGTTGGCCGGCACCGATCCCAGTAGCCGGCCCGCGATGGTGCTGAGACCGACGTTGCCGACCACCAGCAGGTCTGCTTTGACTTCTTCGGCGAGGTTGACCAGCGCGTCGACCGGAGCACCCTCGACCGCACGGTCTTCGACATTCTTCGCGCCGGCGTTGTGTGCTCGCTCCTTGGCGTCGTGCAGGATCTCGTAGATGGGGGCGCTGCCGGTCACCTTGTAGCTCTCGTCCTTGAGGACGTCGGCGGCGCGGGCGTCATCGTGGTGGGGAAGGTACGCCGAGGCAATGACCAGCGTGGCGTCTTCGCCCGCGATCTTTGCTGCCCGATCCACCGCGCGCATCGACGAATCCGAACCGTCCGTCCCCACCACCACGGTTTGATAGGCGCTCATTTACCCTCCAAGTGTCGGTTGATCAGCCAACCCAAAACAGTAACTTGTTGCCGGACAAAGATGGCTCAGATTAACCACACAGCAACGGCGTGGCGCAACCCTGACATACCCCTCATTTGCCCGCCGGCCGCAACACAGCCGACAATGGTGCCGATGACACTACGATCGCATTCCCCGAATAGATATGGAAAGCTTTGTTGCGCAAGGCTTTTCGCGGCCATGGGGCATATTGTCGCGCCAGTTCGGCCACCGACGGGGTTCGCGCCCACAAAACCATCCGTGACCAGCTTCATTGGGCGGGTCCTACAGTGACAAGCATCATGCCTGGCCTTACCGTTGACCAGCCCGCGGCGGCGCCCGTCGCGGGTCAGGCCTCGGCGCCCGTCGTGAAGCCGGTTCCCCCGCAGCGATACCGCAGGCTGCTCGACCCATTAGCAATCGCAGTACTGGCCGCCGTCATCAGCGGCGCATGGGCAGGCCGGCCATCGCTGTGGTTCGACGAGGGTGCGACGATTTCGGCTTCGGCCAGCCGAACCTTGCCCGAGCTGTGGCGACTGCTGGGCCACATCGACGCCGTGCACGGCCTCTACTACCTGCTCATGCACGGCTGGTTCGCTATCTTTCCGCCAACGGAATTCTGGTCGCGGGTTCCAAGCGCTCTGGCGATTGGTGGCGCAGCGGCCGGGGTTGTGGTTTTCGCCAGGCAGTTCTCCGGACGGCCTACGGCGCTGTGCGCGGGGGCCATTTTTGCCATCTTGCCCCGGGTGACGTGGGCGGGTATCGAAGCACGCTCTTCTGCGCTGTCGGTCGCGGCAGCCGTCTGGCTGACCGTGCTGCTGGTCGTTGCGGTCAGGCACCACCGGCTGTGGCGGTGGCCGCTGTATGCGCTGGTGCTAATGCTGTCCATCTTGGTCAGCATCAACCTGGTGCTCTTGGTCCTGGTGCACGCCGCGATGATGCCGCTGCTGGCCAATCGCGGGGCCCGGAAATCTCCGGTCATCTGGTGGGCGATCACCACGGCGGCCGCGCTGGGGGCCATGACGCCGTTCATCATGTTCGCCCACGGCCAGGTTTGGCAGGTCAGATGGATTTCGGGACTGAACCGAAACCTTTTTCTCGACGTTGTGCATCGGCAGTATTTCGATCACAGCGTTCCCTTCGCCATCCTGGCGGGCCTAACACTTGTTGCCGCCGTCGCGGCCCGTCTGACCGGGGCGAAGTGCCCCAGGGGTGACACCCGCCGGCTATTGCTCGCCAGCGCAGCCTGGATCGTCATTCCCACCGCCGTCGTCCTGATCTATTCGGCGACCGTCGAACCGATCTACTACCCGCGCTACCTGATACTCACTACCCCCGCGGCGGCCGTCGTCCTGGCGGTCTGCATCGTCACGATGGCCCGCAAAGCGTCGATCGTCACCGCTGTCGTGGTGCTCTTCGCCCTGGCCGCGTTCCCGAACTACTTGTTCACCCAGCGTGGCCCTTACGCCAAAGAGGGCTGGGACTACAGCCAGGTGGCCGATGTCATCAGCGCCCACGCCGCACCCGGGGACTGCCTCCTCGTCGACAACACCGTGGGTTGGAAGCCTGGACCGATCCGCGCATTACTGGCCACCAGGCCGGGGGCCTTCCGATCGCTGATTGACGTTGAGCGCGGCTATTACGGACCCAAGGTGGGCGCGCTGTGGGACGGCCACGTGGCCGTGTGGTTGACCACAGCCAAGATCAACGAATGCCCCACGTTGTGGACCATCGCCAACCGTGACCGGTCACTGCCCGATCATCAAGTCGGACAGCGGTTATCACCGGGTCCGGCCCTAGCGCGTACGGCCGTATACCGGTTCCCGAGCTATCTCGGCTTCCGGATTGTGGAGCGCTGGCAATTCCACTATTCGCAGGTCGTCAAGTCAACGCGGTGAGTTGCGGTCGCGCCGTGTCGCTCGGTAGGAAGCGATCACACCGACGGCTGCCACCACGGCAAAAGCCGTGTACAGCCAGCGAGCCGCCGCCACTCCTCCGCCTTCGGCGGTGTTGACGACAACGCCAGCCAGCCCGGCCCCGAAAGCCGCCGCGATCAACTGCACTGTATTGATCGCCGCGGCCGCCGCGCCGCATTCGGAAGGATCATCGACGGAAACCATGGCACGCACGGTGAGATGCGGCCAGGCCATCCCGATGCCGACTCCGGCGACTATTAATGCCGCTGCCCAGAGGCCGACGACTCCGAGCGCCGCGTTGGCCCGTTGAGTGACGGCGCCCAGCGCTAGACCAGACGCCATGACCAGCGGCGCAGCGACTATCACCCGTGCAATGAGCCGGGGACTAGTCAGCGACGCGCTGACGATTTCGCTGACGGTCCACCCGATCGCCAGCGCCGCGCCCAGGAATCCGGCCGCGACCGGCGTCAGATGCCCGAGTCGCTGACCGAACAACGGCACGTAGGTGTCGACCATCACCGCCATCATCTGCACCGACATCGCGAGATAGATCCATTTCAGCGGCCCTGAGCCAAAAACGCTGAGCGGCAGCACCGCTGCGTCGCTGCGCCAATCAACGACTACAGCCGCGACCACCAGCAAGGTACCGACGATCATCAGCGCGGCGGTGGCCGCGCCGCTGCGCGGAAGCGAGGCCACGCTGACTGCCAGAGCCGCACCGCCAATCAGCACCAACGACCACACCGGAACCCGCAACGGCTGGGCCGCCACCGCCTCGCCGACTGCCGTCGGCGGCCCGGCCGCCAGCACCATCGGCACCAATATCGCCATCAGCGCAGCCAGAATGGCCATCGCAGCGAACGCCCATCGCCACATCCCCAGCTGCGCGAAAACGCCACCCATGGCGGGCCCGACCACCGTTGCGACCCCCCACATCGCCGATACCAGAGCCGAGCCGCGGGTCCACAATGAGCGCGGCAGTGCCGTGTTGATAAGCGCATAGCCCAAACCCGCCAGCAGGCCGCCGGCCGCGCCCTGCAGGGCGCGTCCCGCGATCAGCACCTCCATGGTGGGCGCTGCCCCGCACACCAGGCTTGCCGCACCGAAGACTGCCAAGCCAAGCAGAAATGACGAACGGGCGCCCAAGCGGCGCAAGACCGAGTTGACCGTGGTTGCCGCAACCACGGACCCGACCAAATAGAGCGTGGTTACCCAGGCATACAGCCGGGCGCCGCCGATATCGGCGATCGTGCTCGGCAGCAGGCTGATCGTCAGAAACTCGTTGGTGGCGTACATCCCGACGCCACCCGCCAGCACCGTGGACGGTCCCAGATAGCTGGTCAGTAGCTCACGCCAACTGCCGGTCTCGCTGGTTGTGTCCGTCACCTCTACACCGTAGGAGGTGATGCCCGGTGGCGAGCCGTCACATCAGGCCGGCGGCGTCCATACCGCGCAATTCCTTCTTGAGGTCGGCGATCTCGTCGCGGAATCGGGCAGCTAGTTCGAACTGCAGGTCCCGCGCGGCGGCCATCATCTGCGCGGTGAGGTCCTTGATGAGGTCGGCCAGCTCGGCGCGCGGCATGGCGGAGGTATCGCGACCCTCGAATACACCGGCGCTCACCGCGCGTCCGGGCTCGCCTTGGGCGCGCCGACCGCGTGACACATTGCGCCCGGACCCGCCTACTGGGATGGATTCGGCGTCGGTATCAGCGGCCTCTCGGTACACCTGGTCGAGGATGTCGGCGATCTTCTTGCGCAACGGCTGCGGATCGATCCCGTTGGCTTCGTTGAACGCGATCTGCTTTGCCCGTCGACGTTCGGTTTCGTCGATGGCTTCTTTCATCGAGTCGGTGATCGTGTCGGCATACATGTGGACTTCACCGGAAACGTTGCGGGCGGCGCGGCCGATGGTCTGGATCAGGCTGCGCGACGAGCGCAGGAAACCCTCTTTGTCGGCGTCGAGGATCGCCACCAGCGACACCTCGGGCAGGTCCAGCCCCTCCCGCAGCAGGTTGATGCCGACCAGGACGTCATAGTCGCCCAGCCGCAGCTGGCGCAGGAGCTCAACCCGACGCAACGTGTCGACCTCGGAGTGCAGATAGCGCACCCGGATTCCCATTTCCAACAGGTAGTCGGTGAGGTCTTCGGCCATCTTCTTGGTCAGGGTCGTCACCAGCACCCGCTGGTCAACCTGGGCGCGTTTGCGCAACTCGCCGATCAGGTCGTCGATCTGGCCCTTCGTCGGCTTGACCACCACCTTCGGGTCGACCAGACCGGTTGGCCGGATCACCTGCTCGACGAACTCGCCCTCAGACTGGCTGAGCTCATACGGCCCCGGGGTGGCTGACAGGTACACCGTCTGCCCAATCCGGCTCGCGAACTCTTCCCACGTCAGCGGGCGGTTGTCGCAGGCCGAGGGCAACCGGAACCCGTGCTCCACGAGATTGCGCTTGCGCGAGATGTCCCCCTCGTACATACCGCCGATCTGCGGCACGGTGACGTGCGACTCGTCGATGACCAGCAGAAAGTCCTCCGGGAAGTAGTCAAGCAAGGTCGCCGGCGGCGAGCCCGACCCTCTGCCGTCAATATGGCGGGAGTAGTTCTCGATGCCGGAGCAAAACCCGACTTGGCGCATCATTTCGATGTCGTAGTTGGTACGCATGCGCAGCCGCTGAGCTTCCAGCAGCTTGCCCTGGGTCTCGAATTCGGCGAGCCGCTCGGCGAGCTCCGCCTCGATGGTGGAGATGGCGTGCGCCATCCGCTCCGGACCGGCCACGTAGTGGGTGGCGGGGAAGATTCGCAACGAGTCAACCTGACGGATGACTTCACCGGTGAGCGGGTGCAGGTAGTACAACGCCTCAATCTCATCGCCGAAGTACTCGATGCGAACCGCCAGCTCTTCGTACGAAGGAATGATCTCCACGGTGTCACCGCGCACCCGGAACGAACCGCGGGTAAACGACACGTCATTGCGGGTGTACTGCACGTCGACGAGCAGCCGCAGCAGCCCATCCCTCGGCACCTCGCTGTCGACCGTCAGCTCAACCGAGCGATCCAGGTACGACTGCGGCGTGCCCAGACCGTAGATGCAGGACACCGACGCCACCACCACCACGTCGCGACGTGACAACAGGGACGACGTCGCGGAGTGGCGCAGCCGCTCCACATCGTCGTTGATGGAGCTGTCCTTTTCGATATAGGTGTCGGTCTGGGCAATGTACGCCTCGGGTTGGTAGTAGTCGTAGTACGACACGAAGTACTCGACTGCGTTGTGCGGCAACATCTCTCGAAGCTCGTTCGCCAGCTGCGCAGCCAATGTCTTGTTCGGCGCCATGACGAGGGTGGGCCGTTGCAGGCGTTCGATCAGCCACGCGGTGGTCGCCGACTTCCCGGTGCCGGTGGCGCCGAGCAGCACCACGTCACGCTCCCCTGCCAGAATCCGCCGCTCCAACTCGCCGATAGCGAACGGCTGGTCTCCGGCGGGCGGGTAGGAGCTGACCACCTCGAACCGGCCGCCGGTCCGCACGATCTCCTCGACAGCGCGATATTCCGAATGGGCGACCGGGGCAGGTGTGGACGGATGTTCAGTGGCGAAAGCCATGGCAACAGAGTAGAACCGTGCACCGACAACTGTCTCGATGCCTGCAGCAACCCTCGCTAGCCGGCCGGGCGAGTCCACGTCCGGGTGACCGGATCGCATTGCAGCAGGTAGCCGTCGTCCGAGGTGGACATCGCGAACACGGAGGTGCCCGGACGATCGCATGAGCTTCCGGAGGTATGAACGCCCACCGTGACGGGGGCTCTGGCCCAGGTGTTGCCCTCACAGACAATCTGCTCGCTGGTGGTCGGGCCGTAGGCGACCCTGTCGACGTCGCTGCAGAACGCGCCGAGGACCGGCGGCGACGGCGACGTAGACGGTGGGTTCGTCGCATTTGCGAGCCCGGTGGGATCGGCCAAGGTCACCCCAGCCGGCACACCGCCGACCCGAGTGGCGACCACGGGTACTCGCACAACCGCTCCCTGGGCGCCGCACTCATTGGACACAATGGTCTCTATCTGCGTACCGAGTAGGGTGCCGTCAGCCTGGGGCGCCAACGACCACGCGACCATCTCCTGCTGGGTGACCCTGACGTCCGCGTTCGGCTGCCGACAGCGCACCCGCTCCCGTTGCGGCGCACCTTGCCAATATCCGCCGACGAACCGCAGGGTATCGACCTGGCCCCCGTCCTTGGAGCTGGCCACGCGGTGGACAGCATCATCCAGCAGAGTGCCCGTGGCCGCGCAACCATTGGTGGTGCACACGGATCGGAAAGCCCACCAGTTCGAGCTGGGTCCGCCACGACGGACCGACACACCGTCAGCCGTCAGATTGGTCTTGTCGTAGTCCAATTTGTAGGTGCCGTTGAGCGCCGGTCCAGAGATGGTGGGAGCGGCGCCGGGATCAGGAGCCTGCGGGCTCGCAGCGGGCTCGCGGTTGGACTGCGGACCGTCTGGTCGAACGGAATACACGACCGACCAGGTCAACGACACTGCGGTCAGCACCGCACAGACCAGCGCGGTCGCCCACCGGGTCCCCGACGAACACCTGACGCTCATGGCGGCAATGGCGCCGAGGGGTCCAGTCGACCGCGGCCGCTCGACCACAGCGCAAGACTGCGTGCTCCGACTCAGCACGACAGCGGCGTCGAGTTCGCCGGCGATGGCCGCGGCGAACGCGCGACACCGCTCGAACCTCTCGTCGGGTTGTTTGGCAAGGGCTTTGAAGAACACCTCGTCGAGGTGCGCCAGATCCGGCCGGAGTCCGCTGATCCGAGGCGGATCCGCGTTCAGGTGCTGACCGACTACCGCAACCGGGTTGGAGTCGCGAAACGGTGGCACCCCAGTGAGCAGATGAAAAACCGTGGCCGCCAACGCATACTGGTCAGCTCGCCCATCGATGCTGGACCCCATCAACTGTTCGGGCGCGGCGTAGGCCACTGTCCCGACCGCGACATTGGTCTTGGTGACACCGATAACGTTGCCGAGGTGTCGAGCTAAACCGAAGTCTGCCAACAGGATTCGGTGTTCCTGTGCCTCGGGATATGTCAGCAGGATGTTCGCCGGTTTCACGTCGCGGTGCAGCAAGCCGCCCGCGTGTGCGTAGTCGAGCGCACTGGCCACGGCGTGGACGATGGCGCACACCTCATGAATCGGAACCCCGTCTTGGTGGCGCTCGTTGACCAGCCGGGCGGCGTCGGTGCCTTCGACATAGTCCATAGAGAGCCACAGCCGACCATTGAACTCGCCGCGATCATGGACTCCGACGATGTGCGGGTGCCACAGGGGCGCGGCCAGATCGGCCTCCCGGTTGAACCGCTCGCGAAACTCCCCATCGCCATTGAGCGCCTCGGCGAGGACCTTGATCACGTCGCGACGAGGCAACCTGGGGTGCAAAGCCAGATAGACCTCGGCCATGCCGCCAACACCCAGCCGCCGCAAGATCGTATAGCCGGCAAACGCGGCTCCATTGCTTATCAGAGGGCACGATGCGGCGGCCTCGCCGTGGCGCTCTGCAGCCCGAGGCTGGCCGCTTTGCGTGATGGTCGGTGAGTGCCGCCGGTGAAAGCGCGCGCGCAGTGCCTGCCTGGTTGGCCGCGGATTGTCCGGAGTGCTCGGATTGTGCGTATTCTTCCCAAGCCGTCGCCGGGCGCCGAAACGCCGGGTGTTTCCCTGGTGCTCGTCCATCTCAGTGCCCCCCATTTCTCCCCAGCAACTGTGGGCACCACCTGCCGCACAGTGGCAACCTGGAGGTCGAACCGGTGGCCATGGGGCCGGCGCTCCCTCAACACCTTCGGTTCGCTGGGCGGTGTTCGCGGTGTGTCCGGAGCACCACTGTCGAATGCTGGCCCACGTTCGAATGGTGCTGGGCTTCGATGGGTAATTCGCCTCAGCACGCTATGAAGCAGCTGTGAGTGGCGGTCGTGAACAGTAGTGAACTGTATTGACGCAATCTAAAAACACAGGAAAATCACAGGGAGATCAGCGGAGACCATCACCCACCGGACCGATACTTGAGTAGTGAGGCGACCCGCTGCGCCCGTCCTGACAATTCGCCACGACGGCTCCCAACTCTCCTTCGCGGCCAGCCGTGAGGTGGTCATCGGACGCGACATCAACGCCGACGTATTCATCCCTGACCCACGAATCTCACGCACGCACTTGATAGTGCGCTTCGATCAAGACCGATGGCTGGCCATCGACAACGGTTCGGTCAACGGCACCTACGTCAACGGCTACCGGACGCCGGTCTTCGATATCCACGACGGCCAGAGCATCAATGTCGGGAATCCGGAAGGTCCGCTGCTGACCTTCGAGATCGAACCGCAGCAGGCCGAGACCAACTGTCCACCCCAGATGAGGTCGATGCGGGACGCCCATTCGCCGACACAGGCGTTGTCAGCGGCCGAAGCACCACCGAACCAGGGTCAGCCACCGTCGCCGCGGCACGGGCCGACCCGACAGCCGACGAAGAGCCCTGCGCCGGGTGGGGCCACCACCGCGCCACCGCGCCCGCTGCCGCCCACGCCGAAGCCACCGCAGCCAACAACCCAACTGCGGACTCCAGCCCCACCCGCGCATCCCGTTGACCAGCCGCGCACCCCGCCACCCCGGACACCGACCTCAGCCTTGCCGCTGGGCACACCACCCGAGCAGCGAACCGTGGTCCACCCGCAGTCACCGGCCCGGTCCCGTTCGACGCCGCACGCCGGGGACGACGCTAGGCCCACTGCCCGCCCCGAGGCGACGCCACCCACCGTGATCGGCAGTACGACGGGCGCCGTGTCGAATCTCGCGACGAGATTCGTGGACTTCGTCAAGCCTCGCTCATCCACACAGATCAACGCGGCCGCTGTTGCCACGATCGGCCGCGCCGCCGACAACGACATCGTCGTCTCCGACGTCTTGGCCTCGCGCCAGCACGCGACTTTGGTTCGGACTCCGCTGGGCACCGAAATACGGGACAACAGCATCAACGGGACGTTCGTCAACGGCACCCGGGTCGGGTCGGCGATCATGACCGAAGATGACGAGGTCACTATCGGCAACGTCGATTTCATCTTCCGCGACGGCACCCTGGTCAGGAGCAGCGAGGCCGCGACTAGGACCGGCGGCCTTCAGGTGCGCGACGTCAGATACGTCGTCGACAACGGCAAACAATTGCTGGACGACATCTCGTTGACCGCGCGTCCCGGCACCCTCACCGCTATCGTCGGTGGATCCGGCGCCGGAAAGAGCACCCTTGCCAGGCTGATCGCCGGATACGCGACGCCCACCTCCGGCTCGGTGAGCTTCGAGGGCCACGACATTCACGCCGACTACGCCTCCCTGCGCAGCAGGATTGGCATGGTCCCACAAGACGACGTGGTTCACCGACAGCTGACGGTCAACCAGGCGCTGAGTTACGCGGCTGAACTGCGCCTGCCGCCGGACACCAGCAAAGCTGACCGCGCCAAAGTCGTCGCCGACGTACTTGAAGAACTCGACCTGACCAAGCACGCCGACACCCGGGTCGACAAGCTCTCCGGCGGACAGCGCAAACGCGCTTCGGTGGCCCTGGAAATGCTCACCGGGCCGTCCCTGTTGATCCTTGACGAGCCCACTTCTGGTCTGGACCCAGCACTCGACTGCCAGGTAATGACGATACTGCGCCGACTGGCCGATGCCGGTCGGGTGGTGATCGTGGTCACGCACATGCTGTCCTATCTCGATGTCTGCGACCAGCTGTTATTGGTGGCACCCGGCGGCAAGACCGCCTACTGTGGCCCGCCTGACCAGATTGGTGAGGCGATGGGGACCACCAATTGGGCCAAGATCTTTACCCAGGTGGGCGCCGACCCCGAGGAAGCCAACCGCCGGTTCTTGGCCCGCAGCAAAGCACAGGGGCGCCGCCAACGATCCGCGGCACCGGCCGATGAACCCGCCCACCTTGGCGAACCGGTGCACACCAGCCTGCGGCGCCAGATTTCAACGATCGCCCGCCGACAGGTTCGCCTGGTCATCTCCGACCGCGCCTACTTCGTGTTCCTTGCCCTGCTCCCGTTCATCATGGGCGCGCTGGCGTTGACCGTCCCCGGCTCGGGCGGATTCCAGATAGCGGCCCCCGATGCCCTACCGCCCGACGAATCCGCGCAGCTGCTGGCCCTGCTGCTGCCCGCCGCGGGCTTCATGGGCACCGCGCTCACGATCCGCGATCTGGTCGGCGAACGCGCAATCTTCCAGCGTGAGCAGGCGGTCGGTCTCTCGACGACGGCCTACCTGCTGGCCAAAACCTCGGTTTTCTGTGGATTTGCCATCCTGCAATCGGCGATCGTCACCGCGATCGTCGTGATCGACAGGGGCGCCCCGACCCAAGGCGCGGTGGTGCTCGGCCACTCCAGTTTCGCGGCCACGTTCGAGCTGTTTATGGCGGTCGCCGCGACCTGCGTAGCGTCGGCGCTCCTAGGCCTCGCCATCTCATCGCTGGTCCGCTCCAGCGAACAGATCATGCCGTTGTTCGTCGTGGCGGTCATGGCCCAGCTGGTCTTGTGCGGCGGCACGGTCCCGGTTACCGACCGGTTCGGACTAGACCAGATGTCGATCGCTGTGCCCTCGCGCTGGGGCTACGCGGCGGCGGCATCGACGGTCGACCTGAACACCTTGGTGCCCGATGCGCTGATCCCGGACGATAAGTTGTGGCAGCACACATCGAGCGTGTGGCTGCTGGACATGAGCATGCTGGTCGCGCTCTCGCTGCTCTATGGTGGCTTTGTTCGGTGGAAGATCCGGCTCGCTCGTTGACCCGATGGGGTGACGTCATCCATTCACCGAAGCACGAAGCGTTCGACCTGGTCGCCCGCACCAATACCGATCCGAAGGGCATCGTGCGCGCGGTCGATGAGTACGTCGTGCACCCGTGGGGGCTCTACCTCGCCCGGCCCACACCAGGTCGAGCACAGTTCCACTACCTCGAGTCATGGTTGTTGCCGTCGCTGGGGTTGCGCGCTACGGTCTTCCACGCCAATCCGGGGCACGAACGCGACCACGACTACTACCTCGACGTGGGCGAATACACTCCCGGCCCGGCTGTGTGGCGTTCCGAAGACCACTACCTCGATATCGAGGTGCGCACCGGCAGCGGGGCGACACTAGCTGACGTCGACGAACTGCTCCACGCGGTCACCCATGCCCTGTTGGCCGTCAACGTTGCCGAACTCGCACTGCACCGGGCCGTCACCGCCATCGACGGTCTGGCCCGACATGACTATGACCTGCATGCGTGGCTGGCCACCCACGGTATGTCGATTACGTGGCTCGGGTCGCAATGACCGGATCGGCTAGGGTTGCCATCCGACTGAGTCGGCCCACTCCCACGCCCGCCGGTAGGCGTCGAGAAACCAGGGTTCCTTGGCGGCGACGTAGTGCTCCATAGCGTCGGCCCCGAGTGCGGCTCGCTTCTCGGCTTCGCGCTTGACCTCGAGGTAGTCAGCCCGGACCGCAGCATTGGCGCGCAACCAGTCGACGAACAGCAGCGCGAATTGCTGGTTGGGCCAGCCCGCCACCCGGATATGCACATTGGTCGGGCGCCCAGGATCTGCCGAGGCGTGAAACCTCTTGTGCCACAACTCTTGATCGTGACTGCGGTCGTACTGACCAATAGTGCTGCGGGCGCCGGTCTTGACGACGTCCTGGGTGACGTGGTCAACGCGCGGGTAGCCGGCGGACAGCAAGGAGGCGGCGAGGTCGTCGGCCACCGCGAGTGATTCGACGGTGACTTGAATGTCGATGACGTCTTTGGCGTCGAATTCCGGCACTGCGGTAGACCCGATGTGATCTACCCGCAACGCCTGGTGGCCGCACGCAGTCTGGAGCCGAGCGATAATGCGCCGCGCCTGTTCTGGCCAGGTCGGATCTGCCGCCACCAGCTGCGCCGGGGCCCGCGCGATCCGGCGCGCACTCAGGTTGTGCGCGAACGGCAGGATCCGGCGACTCCACACATCGCGGGCGCGCTGCACCAAAACCTCGGGGCTGCTTGAGTTATCCAGCCAGACATCCGCGACAGCACGGCGCTGCTCGTCGGTCGCCTGAGCGGCGATCCGAGCCCGGGCGTCGGCTTCGGCCATACCCCGCTGATCAACGAGCCGGCGCACTCGCACTTCAACATCGGCATGCACGACGACCACCAGGGGGAAGAGCGGGGCCATCTGAGATTCCACCAGTAGGGGAATGTCTTCGACCACGACGGCATCCCCCGGGTCCGCCGCCACCGCCTCGATGATCTCCGCACGGCGGCGGGCGACGAGCGGATGAACGATCCCGTTCAGGACACCCCGTGCAGAGTCATCCTGAAAAGCCTTGGCAGCCAACGCTGGGCGATCCAGCGCTCCGTCGTCACGCAGGATGTCGGAACCGAACGCGTCGACCAGCGCTGCTAGTCCCTCGGTACCCGGTTCGACCACCTCGCGCGCCAGGACATCCCCATCGACGATGATCCCGCCGCACTGTGCGAACGTGGCAGACAACGCCGACTTACCGGCCCCAATGCCGCCGGTCAGCCCGATACGCAGCATCCGTGAACAGCGACCGGGATTATGTGCTGCCGGCGAGCTTTTCCCGCAGCGCTGCCAGCTGAGCATCGCTGGCCAGCGACCCGCCGGCGGTGTTGCCCGATGGCGCACCATTGGCCGGCGACGAATCACCGCCGCCATGCCCGGCCGCCTCGGCGGCGGCAAACTTCTCCATCTGGGTGGTGTGCATCTTGTGCCGACGCTCGGCCTCCGCGTAGCGGGCTTCCCATTCGGCGCGCTGAGCGTCGAATCCCTCCAGCCACTCGTTGGATTCGGGGTCGAAGCCCTCGGGGAAGATGTAGTTGCCCTGCTCGTCGTAGCTGTCGGCCATGCCGTACTTCGCCGGGTCGAAGTCCTCGGTGTAGTCCTCGTTGGCCTGTTTGAGCGACAACGAAATTCGGCGACGTTCCAGGTCGATGTCGATAACCTTGACCATCGCATCGTCGCCGACAGCAACCACCTGGTCGGGCACCTCGACGTGACGCTCGGCCAGCTCGGAGATATGCACCAGCCCCTCGATGCCCTCCTCTACGCGGACGAAAGCGCCGAACGGAACCAGCTTGGTGACCTTGCCCGGCACGATCTGCCCAATGGCGTGGGTGCGCGCGAAGTGCCGCCAGGGGTCTTCCTGGGTCGCCTTGAGTGACAACGAAACCCGTTCCCGGTCCATATCGACGTCGAGCACCTCGACAGTGACCTCGTCGCCAACCTGGACCACCTCGGACGGGTGGTCGATGTGCTTCCACGACAGCTCGGAGACGTGCACCAGGCCGTCGACACCGCCGAGATCGACGAAAGCGCCGAAGTTGACGATGGAGGACACCACGCCCTTGCGGATGCTGCCTTTCTGCAGCTGGTTGAGGAACTCGCTGCGCACCTCGGACTGCGTCTGTTCCAGCCAGGCCCGCCGCGACAACACGACGTTGTTGCGGTTCTTGTCCAGCTCAATGATTTTGGCTTCGATCTCTTTGCCGATGTACGGCTGCAGGTCGCGGACGCGCCGCATCTCGACCAGCGAGGCGGGCAGGAAGCCGCGAAGCCCGATGTCGAGGATCAGACCGCCCTTGACGACCTCGATGACCGTGCCCTTGACGGCCTCGTCCTTCTCCTTGAGGGTCTCGATGGTGCCCCAGGCGCGCTCGTACTGCGCACGCTTCTTGGAGAGGATGAGGCGGCCCTCTTTGTCCTCTTTGGTGAGCACCAAGGCCTCGACCTCGTCGCCCACGGTCACGACCTCGTTGGGGTCGACGTCGTGCTTGATGGAGAGTTCGCGGGCGGGGATGACCCCTTCTGTCTTGTAACCGATGTCGAGGAGCACCTCGTCCCGGTCCACTTTGACGATCGTGCCTTCAACAATGTCGCCATCGTTGAAGTACTTGATCGTTTTGTCTATTGCGGCAAGAAAATCCTCGGAAGAGCCTATGTCGTTGACGGCTACTTGCGGCGAGGTGACGGCGGGACTCGACATATTGTTGGGTTGCTCCGGACAGGGTTAGGTCGTAGGGACAAACGGGATTTACCCATCGAGGCTACTCGACGGCCTACAGGCTGGCCAAACTCGGCCGCCGCCGCTACGCCACGAGGGCAAAGCAGCTGCGACGTTGCGGGCCCGGACGCGCCGCCACGACGGCCGCACCTGGCCGCCTAGTGCGCAGCAGCATCCCAGCTACGACCGTAGCCCACGGACACCTCTAAGGGAACGTCGAGCGGGTAGGCGGCGCCCATCTTGGCGCGCACCAGCGCTTCGACCGGCTCCCGTTCACCGTCTGCGAGTTCGAACAGGAGTTCGTCGTGAACCTGCAACAGCATGCGAGAGGCCAGCCCGGCGGCTGTAAGCGCTTTGTCGACCTCGAGCATCGCTACCTTGATGATGTCGGCCGCGCTGCCTTGGATCGGGGCGTTGAGCGCCGCCCGCTCGGCGGCCTCGCGCACCTGCCGATTGCTGCTATCGAGCTCGGGAAGATAGCGGCGACGCCCCAACACGGTGGAGGTATAGCCGTCCCTGCGCGCCTGCTCGACGACATCCAACAGGTAGTCGCGCACCCCGCCGAACCGGGCGAAGTATTGGTCCATCTGGACCTTCGCCTCCTCGGTCGAGATCTTCAGTTGGGAAGCCAACCCATATGCGCTGAGGCCGTAGGCCAGCCCATACGACATTGCCTTGACCCGGCGGCGCAACTCACCGGTGACCTCGTCGATCGGCACCCCGAACGCGCGCGACGCGACAAACGAGTGCAGGTCCTCGCCGGTGTTGAAAGCTTCAATGAGGCCGTCGTCTCCGGATAGGTGCGCCATGATCCGCATCTCGATCTGGCTGTAGTCGGCGGTCATCAGCTCGCTGTACCGGCCACCCTCACCCGCGCCGACGACGAACGCGTCACGGATCTGCCGGCCAGCGTCGGTGCGGATCGGGATGTTCTGCAGGTTGGGTTCGGTGGAGGAAAGACGCCCCGTCGCGGCGATGGTCTGGTTGAACGTCGTGTGAATGCGGCCGTCCGTGGCCACCGATTTCAGCAAGCCGTCGACGGTGACTTTCAGCCGAGTGGCGTCGCGGTGTGCGAGCAGATGCTCGAGAAACGGGTGCCCCGTCTTGTCGAAGAGCGTCTGCAGGGCGTCGGCATCGGTGGTGTAGCCGGTCTTGGTCCGCTTGGTCTTCGGCATGGAAAGGTCATCGAAGAGCACCACCTGCAACTGCTTGGGTGACCCCAGATTGATCTGCCGGCCGATCACCGCGTATGCGGCCTCGGCGGCGTCGCGGATCTGGTCTGCGAACTGGCTTTGCAACTCGGTCAGCAACCGCACGTCGACGGCGATGCCGGCGTTCTCCATGGTGGCCAGCACCTGTTGGACCGGCAGCTCCATGTCGCTCAGCAATGCGGTGGAATCGATGCGCGCCAGCTCGGTGTCAAGCGCCTCGGCGAGATCGACAACGGCACGGGCTCGCAGTATCGCGGTCTGGACCGCTTGCTCGTCCACCCCATCAACGTCGTCCAGAAGTGAAAGCTGTTGTTGTTCAGGAATTTCCGCCCGCAATTCGCGGCGTAGGTAGCGCAGTGAGAGATCGTCGAGGGCAAAGCTGCGCTGTCCCGGCCGCACCAAGTAGGCCGCCAGGGCCGTGTCGGAGGTAACACCGTTGAGGGTCCACCCTCGGCCCGCCAAGGCATGGATGGCCAGCTTCGCCTCGTGCAGGGCTTTGGGCATGGCGGGATCGGCCAGCCAGGCCGCTAGCGCGGCGTCATCGTCGGTGCCCAACGTAGCGGGATCGAGGTAGCCGCCTTCGCCGTCGGCAGCGGCGATCGCGACGGCGGTGGCGTCGCCGCCGTAGGGCTGATGGGTACCCACCACCGTCAGGCCGCAACGGCGCCCGTCGCTGGCGTGCTCAGCCAGCCACGGCGCGACCGTGCCGGGCTCCAGCGCGCCACCGCGGACGTCGAATCCCTCGTCGACCTCGGGCTCGACGGCGGCCAGCGTGTCGAAGAGCCGGTCGCGCAGCACCCGGAACTCCAGGTCGTCGAAGAGCCGATGGATGTGGTCCCGGTCCCAGGGCTGCAACCGCAGCGCGTCCGGTGTCTTCGCCAGCGGCACATCGCGGACCAGGTCGGTGAGCTCCCGATTGCGAACCACGCTGGCCAAGTGGGCTCGCAGCGCGTCGCCGACCTTGCCGCGCACGGAGTCGACGTTGTCGACCAGCGATTGCAGCGAGCCGTACTGGCCAATCCACTTGGAGGCGGTCTTCTCCCCTACCCCGGGAATGCCCGGCAGGTTGTCGCTGGGGTCACCCCGCAGCGCCGCATAGTCCGGGTACTGCTGGGGGGTAAGCCCGTACTTCTCGACCACGGCATCCGGAGTGAACCGAGTGAGTTCACTGACGCCTTTACGCGGGTAGAGCACCGTCACGTCGTCGCTGACCAACTGCAGCGAATCGCGGTCACCGGTGACCACCAGCACCCGATAGCCCTGGTTCTCGCCCTGGGTGGCCAACGTTGCGATGAGGTCGTCGGCCTCGAAGCCCGGCTCGGCGAGCACCTCGATGCCCAGTGCACCGAGGACTTCTTTGGTGATATCGATCTGACCGTGGAACTCGTCGGGGGTCGACGATCGGTTGGCCTTGTATTCCGGATAGCGCTCCGACCGGAAGGTCTGCCGAGACACGTCGAACGCCGCTGCGACATGCGTTGGGGCTTCGTCGCGCAGCAGGTTGATCAGCATGGCGGTGAAGCCGTACACCGCGTTGGTGGTCAATCCGCCACGAGTCTTGAAGTTTTCCGCAGGCAGAGCGTAGAACGCGCGAAATGCCAGGGAGTTGCCGTCCAGCAGCATCAATGTGGGCCTGGCTTGATCCTCGCTAGTGGTTTGCGCGGCACTCACGGCTCACACTCTAGGCATCCGGGCTGACGTCCACCCCACCCCGACTCCGGCGACGGAACTGCAACACGTTTCAGTTTTGCGCCCGGGCTGGGTAGGCTGGCCCAGTGCTAGAGGTCACCAGCCAACAACCGGCGATTGACGGGTGGTTTGCTACTGATGACGCCGGTAAGCCCCATCTGATCGGCAGCAAGTGCCCCCTGTGCGGCACCTACGTGTTCCCTCCCCGTGAGAACAATTGCCCCAATCCCGCCTGCTCCGGCGACGTATTGGAGTCTGTCGCTTTGTCCCGGCGCGGCAAGCTGTGGAGCTACACCGAAAACTGCTACGCCCCGCCGCCGCCCTATCCCGCACCGGACCCCTTCGAGCCATTCGCCGTTGCGGCGGTGGAGTTGGCCACCGAGGGGCTGATAGTGCTGGGCAAGGTGGTCGAAGGCACGCGGGCGGCCGAGTTGAAGGTTGGCATGGAGATGGAGCTGACTACCCTGCCGCTGTTCACCGACGATGACGGCGTGGAGCGCATCGTCTATGGCTGGAGGACTGCAGGCGGCGATGCAGAGCGAAGCGATGAAGAGGAGCAGCGCTGATGACGAGCGCACCCGAGCCGGTCTACATTCTCGGCGCCGGCATGCACCCATGGGGCAAGTGGGGTAACGACTTCACCGAATATGGGGTTGTCGCCGCCCGCGCCGCCCTCGCTGAAGCGGGTTTGGACTGGCGTCAGATCCAATTGGTCGCCGGCGCGGACACCATCCGTAACGGGTATCCAGGGTTCGTCGCCGGCGCTACGTTCGCCCAGAAGCTCGGCTGGAACGGCGTGCCGGTGAGCTCGAGCTACGCAGCATGCGCCAGCGGTTCCCAGGCCTTGCAGAGCGCGCGGGCTCAGATCTTGGCCGGTTTCTGCGACGTTGCGCTGGTCATCGGGGCCGACACCACCCCGAAAGGCTTCTTCGCCCCTGTCGGCGGCGAGCGCCGCAACGATCCCGATTGGCAGCGGTTCCACCTGATCGGGGCCACCAATCCGGTGTACTTTGCGCTGCTGGCGCGACGGCGGATGGACCTCTACGGCGCCACCTTGGAGGACTTCGCCCAGGTCAAGGTCAAAAACGCCCGGCATGGCTTGCAGAACCCGAATGCCCGGTTCCGCAAAGAGACGTCGGTCGACGATGTGCTCGTCAGCCCGATGGTGGCCGATCCGTTGCGGCTGCTGGACATCTGCGCCACCTCCGACGGCGCCGCGGCACTGATCGTGGCCAGCACCAAGTTCGCCCGCGAACACCTGGGCTCCCTGAGCGGGGTGCCCTCGGTGCGCGCGGTCAGCACGGTCACGCCGAAGTATCCGCAGCATCTACCGGAACTACCCGATATCGCGACAGACTCCACCGCGGTGGTGCCCGCACCGGACCGGGTGTTCAAGGATCAGATCCTCGACGCCGCTTACGCGGAGGCAGGCATCGGGCCCGAAGACCTGAGCCTGGCCGAGGTTTATGACCTGTCCACGGCGCTGGAACTCGACTGGTACGAGCACCTCGGATTGTGCGCCAGGGGCGAAGCCGAAGCCCTGTTACGCAGCGGCGCCACCGCGATCGGCGGTACCGTCCCGGTCAACCCATCCGGCGGGCTGGCGTGCTTCGGCGAGGCTATCCCCGCGCAGGCGATCGCCCAGGTTTGCGAATTGACATGGCAGTTGCGCGGCCAGGCCACCGGCCGCCAAGTCGAGAACGCGAAGGTAGGCGTTACCGCCAACCAGGGCCTGTTCGGGCATGGCTCGTCAGTGATCGTGGCGCGCTGACCGTCGCCGACCAGCCACAAAATCGCAGTCTGTTGAACGAACACGGGTTGCTGGCCGACTACCCGCGACCCGTGTGTCTGCTCGCGGTCAGGCGTCCCCCTGGGCGCCCAGGGTTTCCAGGACGACCTCCGCCACGTGTTTCATGGTGGTTCGCCGATCCATGGCGGCACGCTGAATCCATTTGAACGCTTCCGGCTCAGTCATGCCCTGTTTGGCCTGGAGCACACCTTTGGCGCGTTCCACGAGTTTTCGGGTCGCTAGTCGGTCAGACAACGTCGCGACTTCGCCCTCCAGCGCGGTGACCTCGCTGAACCGGCTGACCGCCAATTCGATGGCCGGGATCAGGTCGCTGATCGTGAAGGGCTTGACCAGGTAGGCCATCGCTCCGGCGTCGCGTGCGCGTTCGACCAGGTCGCGCTGGCTGAAGGCCGTCAAAATCACGATGGGCGCGATCCGTTTGCCGGCGATCTCCGAGGCAGCGTCGATGCCGTCGCGGCGCGGCATCTTCACATCCATGATCACCAGATCCGGTTTGTGCAGCTCAGCCATTTCGACGGCTTCCTGGCCGTCACCAGCCTCTCCGACGATGTCGTACCCCTCCTCCCGCAACATCTCGGCGAGGTCCAGGCGAATGAGCGCTTCGTCTTCAGCGATCAACACCCGGCGAGGAGTGGCGGCATCAGCATCAGCGGTGGGGCCGGTCATGATCGACATTGTGTCGTGAGCGGTGTCGCTCGGGAACCTTGGGGGGCGGTGAGTCGTTAGACCGCTGCTCTAAGGTGGGAGGCCGGAACGGCTCCGACGAAGCCCTCGTATCCCAACTGGCAGAGGAAACGGACTCAAAACCCGTCCAGTGTGGGTTCGAATCCCACCGAGGGCACCGAGCGACGCGGCGCGAGATTGCTCGAATCGGTAAACGCCGAGCTATACAGTTAGGCTGCTAACGTGGCGGCTAAGAAATGCGGCGCCCCACCAGCGGCGGAGAGCGCGGCGCGACGCCCCGACTGTGTTGCGGCGGTGCGCTCGCACACGCGTGCACCCAACCAGCTTTATGCCGAGCGCATCGCGCGACGACAGCGCGTGCTCAGCATCACAGCCTGGCTTTCGGTGATGGTGAACGGCAGCTTCGTAGTCGTGCAACTCCTCGCCGCAACCGGGGTTTGGCAGATTCTGCTGATCAACTTCGTCACGGCGACGATCTTCATGACTGTCCCGCTCCTCCACCGCTTCGGCGAACTCGTCGCGCCGCTCACGTTTATCAGCGCGGCGTATGTGTCGATCTTCACGATTGGTTGGACCGCCGGCACCGGTGCGGGTGCCCAGCTCTTCTTCCTAGTGGGAGCGTGTCTGGTAGTGCTGCTGGTGGGCGTGGAGCACATTGCGTTGGCAGCGGGACTGGCGGGCGTCGCCGCCGGGCTGGTGATCGCGCTGGAGTTCCTCGTCCCCCGCGACACTGGCCTGCAGCCCCCCGGAGTGGTGTCGGCCAGTTTCGTCCTCACCACCGTCTCCGCGTGCGTGATTGTGGTGGCGACCGTGTGGTACGCGCTGCGCGACACCGCCCGCGCCGAGGCGGCCATGGAAGCCGAGCACGAGCGCTCCGAGGCCCTGCTGGCCAATATGTTGCCGGCCAGCGTCGCGGAGCGACTGAAAGATCCTGACCACCCGATCATCGCGGACAAGTACGACGATGCCTCGGTGCTGTTTGCCGATATCGTCGGCTTCACCGAGCGAGCCAGCAGCACCACCCCCGCCGATTTGGTGCGACTCCTGGATCGCCTCTACAGCGCCTTCGACGAGCTGGTGGATAGCCACGGGCTGGAGAAGATCAAGGTCAGCGGCGACTCGTACATGGTGGTCAGTGGGGTGCCACGTCCGCGTCCGGACCACGTTGAGAACCTGGCCGACTTTGCGCTCGACATGGTGGGCGCGGCGGCCGAACTCAAGGATCCCCATGGGCGCTCGGTGCCCTTGCGGGTGGGCTTGGCCGCAGGCCCGGTCGTCGCGGGCGTCGTCGGTTCGCGCCGGTTCTTCTACGACGTGTGGGGAGACGCGGTCAACGTCGCCTCGCGGATGGAGTCCACGGACTCGGTCGGGCAGATCCAGGTTCCCGATGACGTCTACGAACGCCTGAAGGACGACTTCGTGCTGCGCGAGCGCGGCCATATCAATGTCAAGGGCAAGGGCGTGATGCGGACCTGGTATCTGCTGGGCCGCAAGGCGGCCGATGATTCCGAGACCCCAGCCGCAGCGCAGCCACACACGGCGCGCGTCTGAGCGCCGACACACCGGACACGACCACCCCCGGAACTATGCCGGAACCGGCGGGTGTGTAACACTGCGGCCATGGAACAGAGCCCAGCACCAAGCCCCGCACCGAGCCCCACCTCGAGCCCTGTGCCGCCCCCGCCAAGCTTGTTGCCGCATCTGTGGAAATCAACGCTGATATCGGGAATTTTCTCGGTGATTCTGGGTGTCCTGGTGCTGGCCTGGCCGGGAATATCCATCTTGGTTGCGGCCATAGCCTTCGGCGTCTATCTGCTGATTGCCGGTATCTCCCAGGTCATGTTCGCGTTCAGTCTGGAAGTTTCGGCCGGCAGTCGGATTCTGCTGTTCATCAGTGGCGCGGCAGCGCTGATCCTGGCCGTGTTGGCTTTCCGGCATTTTGGTGACGCCGTCCTGTTGCTGGCCATCTGGATCGGCATCGGGTTCATCTTCCGCGGCGTTGCAACAACGATCTCCGCGGTCAACGATCCGACACTGCCCGGTCGCGGGTGGTCGATCTTCATCGGTGTGATCAGCCTCATCGCCGGCGTCGTGGTGATGGCATCACCGTTCGAGTCCATCTGGATTCTGGCCCTGGTCGTCGGGGTCTGGCTCGTGGTGATCGGCGCATGCGAGATCGCGTCGTCATTCGGCATCCGCAAGGCGTCGCAAGCACTGGGCCGCTGAGGGCGCGAAGGGGATACGCGAAAGGGAGTAATGGCACGCCCCACGTGACAGCACTGGCACAGCGCGCCTGCGGCTACTACACTTCGTCGTAATTACGTCCTACAAGTCGTAGTTACGTCGTAAAAGCAGCAGTCCCGCGCAGTGCCCCGCAGTCTCGGGAGATGACCGATGAATGTCGTCGACATTTCACGGTGGCAGTTCGGTATCACCACCGCCTACCACTTCATCTTCGTTCCCCTCACCATCGGTCTGGCTCCCCTGGTGGCCATCATGCAGACGGTGTGGGTAGCCACAGGTAATACGGCCTGGTACCGCCTTACCAAGTTTTTCGGCAAGTTGTTCCTGATCAACTTCGCCATTGGGGTGGCGACCGGGATCGTGCAGGAGTTCCAGTTCGGCATGAACTGGAGCGAGTACTCGCGGTTCGTCGGCGACATTTTCGGCGCGCCCTTGGCGATGGAGGGGTTGGCCGCCTTCTTCTTCGAATCCACCTTTATTGGGCTATGGATCTTCGGTTGGAGCCGGCTACCCCGGCTGGTGCACCTGGCGTGCATCTGGATCGTCGCGATCGCGGTCAACGTATCCGCGTTCTTCATCATTGCGGCGAACTCGTTCATGCAGCACCCGGTCGGCGCGCACTACAACCCCGAGACCCGGCGCGCCGAGTTGAGCAGCATCGTCGCGTTGCTCACCAACAACACCGCACTAGCGGCGTTCTCGCACACGGTGGCCGGTTCGTTGCTGACCGCGGGGACGTTCGTGGCCGCGATCAGCGCCTGGTGGCTGGTCCGTTCCCGCAATCCGGCAACCGCCACCCCCGGTACCGAATCCGATCCGCGCACCATGTATCGCCCCGCAACTATCCTGGGATGCTGGGTCGCGCTGCTGGCAACGGTCGGCTTGTTCTTCACCGGCGACCACCAAGGCAAGCTGATGTTCCAGCAGCAACCGATGAAAATGGCGTCGGCGGAATCGTTGTGCGACACCGAGACTGATCCTGACTTCTCTATCCTGACCGTCGGCAGACAGAACAACTGCGACGGCCTCACCCGGGTCATCGATGTTCCCTATGTGCTGCCGTTCCTCGCCGAAGGCCGAATCAACGACGTCACGCTGCAGGGTGTCCGCGATCTGCAGCGGGATTACGAACAACGTTACGGCCCCAACGATTACCGGCCCAACCTGTTCGTCACCTACTGGTCGTTTCGCGCCATGATCGGGCTGCTGGCAATCCCGGTGCTGTTCGCCCTCGTTGCGTTGTGGCTCACTCGTGGCGGCCGCATCCCCAATCAACGGTGGTTCTCCGGGCTGGCGCTGCTGACCGTTCCGGCGCCGTTCCTGGCCAACATTGCCGGGTGGGTGTTTACCGAGATGGGACGCCAGCCGTGGGTCGTGGTTCCCAACCCGACCGGCGATCAGCTGGTTCGACTCACCGTCAGAGAGGGCGTCTCAGGCCACGCTCCCGGCATGGTCCTCGCATCCTTGGTGACGTTCACCGTGGTCTACGCGGTGCTCGCCGTGATCTGGTTCTGGTTGCTCAAGCGCTACATCGTCGAAGGGCCGCTGGAACATGACGCGGAACCCGCTGCCGCGGTCGCGTCCAGCGACGACGAAGTGGCGCCGCTGTCTTTTGCCTATTGACCTGCTTGCCATGCCGCAGCAGCACCCGGAAAGGAGTTGACCGGTGGAACTGGCAGAGTTGTGGTTCGGCGTCATCGCTGCGCTTTTTGTCGGCTTCTTCATCCTCGAGGGTTTCGACTTCGGCGTGGGGATGTTGATGGAGCCGTTCGCTCGCCTCGGCGCCGGCGATCCGGAAAACCGCCGGCGAACCGCGCTGAACACCATCGGTCCGGTCTGGGATGGCAACGAGGTCTGGCTGATCACCGCGGGTGCCGCCATGTTCGCCGCATTTCCCGGCTGGTACGCGATCGTTTTCTCCACCCTGTATCTGCCGCTGCTGGTGATCTTGTTCGGGATGATTGTGCGCGCCGTAGCCATCGAATGGCGCGGCAAGGTCGACGACCCGAAGTGGCGAGCCCTGGCCGATTTCGGTATCGCCGCCGGGTCCTGGTTGCCGGCAGTGTTGTGGGGGGTGGCGTTCGCGATTCTGGTCCGCGGCCTGCCGGTGGACGCCAACGGCCAGATCCACCTGTCGATCGGCGATGTGCTCAACGCCTACACCTTGCTGGGCGGGCTGGCGACGGCCGGCCTGTTCTTGTTCTACGGCGCGGTGTTCGTCGCGCTGAAGACCGCCGGCCCGATCCGGGACGACGCCTACCGCGTGGCCCGATGGCTATCGCTTCCCGTGACGGGATTGGTTGCGGGGTTCGGAGTCTGGACCCAACTGGCACACGGCAAGGATTGGACCGCAGCGGTTCTGGGGTTGGCGGTGGTCGCACAGCTGGCCGCGGTCCTCCTGGTGTGGCGGCGAGCATCCGATGGTTGGGCCTTCGTGTGCACTGTGGTGGTTGTTACGACGGTGGTGGTGCTGTTGTTCGGCGTGCTCTACCCGAACCTGCTGCCGTCGACGCTGGGCAGCCAATGGAATGTGACGATCTACAACGCGTCGTCGACCGCGTACACCCTCAAGATCATGACGTGGGTGACCGCGATCTTCGCTCCCCTGACGGTGGTTTACCAGGCGTGGACGTATTGGGTTTTCCGGCAACGCATTTCAGCCGAGCGGATACCGCCGCCGATCGGCTTGGCGAGGCGCACATCCTGAGCGCGACCGACACACCACCAGGTTCGAGAGCGCGGGGGCCCATCGATCCCCGACTGTGGCGAGCGTCGACCGCGGTCCGCGGCTACCTGATCTCGGCGGTGGCAAGCGGACTCGTGATTGCCGGCTGCGCGATCGGCTCGGCAATTGTGCTCGCAGGCATCGTCGCTCACGTCGTCAGCGATCCCGCAAACCCCGCGATATCCAACCTGGACTACTGGCTGAGACCGCTGTCCATGCTGGGGGCTCTTTGGGGGCTGCGCGCAGTGACGCATTGGCTGCAAGCACGACTAGGCCAACGCGGGGCCAGCGCGGTGATCGCGGATCTGTCCGGTCAGGTGCTGACCGCGGTGACCGGCCGCCCGCCCAACGAACTTGCACAACAGCGCGATGCGGCTGCGGTGCTGGTCACCCGTGGCCTTGACAGCTTGCGGCCCTACTTCACCGGGTACCTGCCGGCACTGCTGCTCGCCGCCATCCTCACCCCGGGCACCGTCGTCGTGATCGCCGCGTACGACCTGAAATCGACGGCGATTGTGCTGATTACGCTGCCGCTCATACCGATCTTCATGGTGTTGATCGGGCTGGCGACGGCGGAACGCTCAGCGGCCGCGCTGACCGCGATGACTACTCTGCAGGCGCGCGTGCTGGATTTGATCGCCGGTATCCCCACCCTACGGGCGGTTGGCCGCGCAGCCGGCCCGGAGCGGCGGATCACGGAATTGGCTGCCGCGCATCGGCGGTCGGCGATGGCGTCGCTGCGAATCGCGTTCCTGTCGGCGCTGGTCCTTGAACTGCTCGCCAGCCTCAGTGTCGCTCTGATCGCGGTTGGCATCGGTCTTCGGCTGGTGTTCGGCGAAATGAGCCTCACTGTTGGTTTGACAGTCTTACTTCTTGCGCCGGATGTGTACTGGCCCATGCGGCGCATAGGAGTGGAATTCCATGCCGCACAGGACGGCAAAGCTGCGGCGGACAAGGCGTTTGAGCTTGTCGGCGAGCCGATTGCCGCCCCACCCAGTCAGCGGGCTCCGCTACAGACCGTAGCCGCGCGCGGTGCGACGATTCGCCTGGAGCAACTCGGTGTCGCCGGCCGAGACGGCCGAGCCCCGAATGATCTGACGGCGGAGATCCAACCCGGACAGGTAACGGTGCTGACCGGGCCAAACGGCGCGGGCAAAAGTACCGCGCTGCACGCGATCGCCGGCCTCACCGTCCCGTCGGTAGGCCGAATCACCGTGGACGGGGTCGATGTCGGCGACTTGGAGCCTGCCGCGTGGTGGCGCCAATTGTCCTGGCTGCCGCAACGTCCGGTGTTGGTCCCCGGAACCGTCTATGACAACCTGATTCTGCTCGGCGAGTTGGATGATGTCGAAAGAGCTTGTGTGGCATCCGGATTTGATCGCGTGCTGGCCGAGTTGCCCGGAGGTCTGGATACCCGGCTAGGCGGCGGCGGCGTCGGATTGTCCCTGGGGCAGCGACAACGATTGGGCTTGGCCCGCGCGCTTGGATCCCGGGCTCCGGTGCTGCTGCTCGATGAGCCCACCGCCCACCTTGATGCCGAAGCCGAGCAGCGCGTATTGCGGTCCATCGTGGCGCGCGCCCACACCGGCGCGACCGTGGTGGTGGTCGGCCACCGCAAGCGAGTCAAGGCCATTGGCGACCGGGTCGTCGAGGTGACCTCATTATCGACGGATCGTGAAGCGAATCATGCGCCAACCTGATCCCGCGGCTGCGGCGATCGCAAGCGCGGCGCAGCCGGGCGCAGCGGGTCGCCGCCAAACAACCGACGCGATCGCAAGCGCGGCGCAGCCGGGCGCAGCGGGTCGCCGCCAAACAACCGACGCGATCGCAAGCGCGGCGCAGCCGGGCGCAGCGGGTCGCCGCCAAACAACCGACGCGATCGCAAGCGCGGCGCAGCCGGGCGCAGTCCCCCGCAAGCGGGTGGTACCCCCAGGTCGCCGCCACATGGCCGACGCGATCGCAAGCGCGGCGGAGCCGGGCGCAGTCCCCCGCAAGCGGGTGGTACCCCCAGGTCGCCGCCAAGAGCGGGTCCTCCTCACCGCGGCTGCCCTGTTGCGTCCACGATTGCGACGGCTCCTGGCGGCCATCGCGCTCGGAGTGCTGTCGCTGAGCAGTGCCCTGGCACTGGCCGGGGTGTCGGCGTGGCTGATCACCCGAGCCTGGCAGATGCCGCCCGTGCTGGATTTGTCCATCGCGGTCGTGGCGGTACGGACGTTCGCGATCTCGCGGGGTGTTCTGCACTATTGCGAGCGATTGGCCACCCATAGCACCGCTCTCGGGGCTGCTAGTACTGTCCGCACGCAGATCTACCGCCGGCTTGCCAGCGGCCCTGCGGCGACTGCCGCCCGCTTGCCGAGCGGGGAACTGGTGGCCCGCGTCGGTGCCGACGTGGATGAACTGGCCAATGTGTTGGTCCGTGCTGTGGTACCGATTGGCGTCGCCGGGGTACTTGCGGTGACGGCGACCGCAGTAGTTGCGGTCATTTCGCTCTCGGCGGGCGCCATACTAGCCAGCTGCCTATTTCTGGCCGGCGTCGTTGCACCCGCTCTCGCCGCGAAGGCCGCCGCGTCCCAGGAAGCGATGGCGCGGCACCATCACTCCGGGCGCGATACGTCGGCGATGCTGGCGCTTGACTACGCCCCGCAGCTGCGTGTTGCGGGGATTCTGCCCCATGTCGTCGCCGAAGCCCACCGGCGGCAGATTGCTTGGGGCCACGCCCTCGACGCGGCAGCACGACCCGCGGCCATCTCGCAAGCAATGCCCACCGCTGCGATCGGGATCAGCGTTCTGGGCGCCGTGGCGGCCGGCATCGCCCTGGCCCCGACGGCCGCCCCCACCACGTTGGCCGTGCTGATGCTGTTGCCGTTGTCGGCATTCGAGGCGACAGTGCCCCTACCGGCCGCGGCCGTCCAGCTGACTCGGTCGCGGATGGCGGCGCTTCGCCTGCTCGATCTGACCACGCCAGACGGCGTCGGCGTCACTGGATCCGCCCAACCGGTCTCACTCCCCGCCGGCCCTGGGCGGCTATCCGCCGACGTATGCGTGGGCCACCGGCAGACGCGCTCGGACCTGGTGACGGTTGACCTACCACCCGGCTCCCGGCTGGCAGTCACAGGCCCCACCGGCGGCGGTAAGACCACGTTGCTGATGACCCTCGCGGGACTCCTGCCGGCGTTGCACGGGCAGGTGAGGTTGGACGGAGTCGCCCTGAGTGACTTCGATAGCGATGAATTGCATAGCACTGTCAGCTTTTTCGCTGAGGACGCACACCTCTTCGCTACGACAGTCCGCGATAACCTGCTTGTCGCGCGGGGCGACTGCAGAGACGACGAACTGGCCAGGGCGCTGGACCGGGTGGGCCTCGGCGAATGGCTTAACAATCTGCCCGTCGGCCTGTCGACGGTGCTCACCGGAGGAGCACAGGCGGTCTCGGCGGGCCAACGCAGAAGACTGCTCCTCGCGCGGGCGGTGCTCTCCCCCGCCAGGATCGTGCTGCTCGACGAACCCACCGAGCACCTGGAGGCCGCTGAGGCCGAGGATGTGCTGCGCGATCTGTTGGCCCCCACCTCCGACCTGATGACCGCGGGACGAACCGTGGTAGTGGCGACGCACCACTTGCCCAACGATTCTGGCTGTGCCGAGTTGCGTATTGACTCGGCTTAGAGGTGTCGGCGGCGCGGCAAGAATTCCAGCGACAGCAGCACAAGCGCGAACGGCATGACATGAGTCGGGGAAATCAGCGCATAGCGCCGGGCGTCCAAAGCATGGAACTTGCGCAGGTACCGGTACAACGACTCCAGCGCGATCAGCGGGTCGAGAAGATGAATCAATATGTAGAAGAAGTATTGCAGCCGGCTACGGTCTGGTTGGTCGAAGATCTCCGGAAAGGCCGCAAATGCTAGCGATACTCGCAGTGCCCCAGCCTCTTTGGCTGCGGCGATCATGTCGATACTCAGTCGTTCGTCGATTCCATTGGGCGCGCCGCGTCGACGCCGAGGGACATCCAGGGAGACCTCCTTACCGCCACCTGCCGTCGTGAACCGGTGGAAGCCCAGCACCCGCCCCGAGGCGTCTCTGGCAACGATCAGCTCGACCCCGGGGTAGCGGCCTTCCAACACGCCGTCCAGGTTCATGCAAAACCCGCGATCGGTGCGCGACCCCTTGGGTGAGGCCGACAGCACCTCGGCGAGCTCCGCGCGCTGAATGTCGTCGAGAGCCTGCTCGGCCACGATTTCGGTCGTGATGCCGAAGTTGTGGGTGCGCTGAACCGCTTGACGCAGATTGCGGAATTTGCGACCCATCATCGTGAAGCTGGTCACGTCGATGACGACATCGCGACCGAAAGGTATTGGCCGCAGCGACTGTCCGAGAACGCCGGGGTCGTTCCACAGCGGGAGCCGGCGCTCGCTGCAACCCACAACCGCGATCCGCCAACCACGGGTATGACACATGGCGGCGAAGTCGGCGACCAGCCCGACGAACTGCTTCTCCTCCCCGAGCGGATCACCACTGACTACGGCGAACCCCATCCTGGTGCGGTACGCCAGCGCCGCGGTACCGGCCGGGCTGAAGTGGTAGCTCTTACCCGCCTGCATCGCGAAGGGCGCCAGCGGGTCTTCGGCGGTGGCATTGATCAGCGCCCACACGCGCGGCAGGTCTTCGGGCCGGGGCCGCGCCGACGTCGGCCACATCAACACCAGCCCAGACCCGACGATGAGCACATCGCCGAACACATCGAGAGACACCACATGGGCGCCTAGACCCGCGATCAGTACCAATGCCGCTCCCGCGGCGTGCAGAGCGGTCACCGGACGACCCAGGAAGATCCCCCGGGCGATCAGCGCAACCGCGGCCAAAACGGTGAGCGACCAACCCAACCGGCCCGCGGCTTCCCAGGCGCCGTCTTGGTAGTCACGCGCAAGCAGCGCGATCAACCAGCACGTCGAGGACAGCAACGCCACAGCGCCGATGCAGCGGACGGTGAGCGAATCGACGTGAACGACGACGATTTCCTCCAGGCGGTCGAGCGCAGGCACCTTCGGCGCGACATCGACTAAGGACTCGTTTCCCGCCACCGCCTGCCACCTCCCCACTTGCGCTCCGAAGTTGGCGGCGTCCGCCTCATCATCGTCGGGCGCCGGCCGATACCCGGCTAACAGGAACGTTACGCCTGGTCACCACCATGCTGAGCCGAAATCACCGCCGGTGTCCGGCTTTGTCTATCGGCGGGAGGCGGGAAAGTACTTCAATACGCCTTCCTGGACGACCGTGGCGATCAGTTCCCCGGAGCGATCGAAGAAATGGCCGGCACCCAGCCCGCGTGAATCCGCGGCGACCGGGGAGGACGTCGAATACAACACCCAGTCATCGAAGTTGACCTGGCGATGAAACCAGACCGAGTGATTCGCCGATGCCGCAAAGATACGATCGAAACCCCAGGAGAGACCGTGGGTGGTGATGACCGAGTCCAGCACGGTCGTATCCGAGGAGTACAGCATCACCGCCGTGTGCAGCATCGTGCTGGCCGGCATCGCGCCCGAAGCTTTGACCCAGACCCGGTTGTAGGCAAGCCGATCACCCTTGTCCCGCATTATCCAGGCCGGATCGTTGGTATAGCGCCATTCGATCGGTTGCAGCGCGTTGACGAAATGCGGAACGGTCTCCTCATAGCCACGCAATAGTGCGCCGATCGACGGCCGCGTATCGGGCTCGGCTACCGTCGGCGGCTCCACGGCGTGCTCAAGCCCCGGACCTCCAGACATGTAGGAGATCATCGCCGAGGACAACAGCACGCCGTCCTGCACCGCGTCGACCCGCCGGTTGGCGAAGCGCCGTTCATCACGCAGGCGTACCACCTGGAATTCGATGTCCTTGGTCGTATCACCGCCGTTGACGAAGTGCACGGACAGCGCACTGGGCGGAAGGTCATCCCGGGTCAACGTGCGGGTGCTCGCGACAAACGACTGCGCTATGAGCTGTCCACCGAATGTCCGCATCGGATTCTTGCTGGGATGGGACCCGATGAATACATCATCCGCGGCGGCCTTGAGATCCAATACCGCCAAGAGTTCCTCGAAATCGGACATGCTTGTTGTGAAATCGGACATCAATGCTTCAGGGCTCTTTTCCCAGGTTCGCCTGAGTGCGGGCGGACAGGAGCATGCTCTCGTCGGGGCCCGACCCGGTTGGCCGCCTAGACGTCGTCTTCCCCGATCCGATGCACGTGTATCAGATTGGTCGAGCCTACGGTGCCCGGCGGCGCACCCGCGACGATGACAACCAGGTCACCACGTTTGTAGCGGCCAAGTTCGAGCAACGACTTATCGACCTCGCGGATCATGCCGTCAGTGGACTGCATCTCCGGGACGATGAACGTCTCCGTTCCCCAGGTCATGGCTAGTTGGCTGCGCACTTCGGGCCATGCAGTGAATGCGAGCAACGGCAGCGGGGTATGCAGGCGGGCCAGTCGGCGCACCGTATCACCGGATTGAGTGAATGCCACCAGCGCCTTTGCGTCGAGTCGTTCGCCGATATCCCGGGCGGCATACGAGATCACCCCACGCTTGGTTCGGGGTATGTGCGTCAACGGCGGTGCGGCCGTGGAATTCTCCTCAACCGCGCAGACGATGTTCGACATCGTCCGGACTGCCGCCAGCGGATACTTCCCCACCGAGGTTTCCCCGGACAACATCAGCGCGTCAGCGCCATCGAGTACGGCGTTTGCGACGTCGGAAGCCTCCGCACGGGTGGGCCGCGAATTCTCGATCATCGAGTCCAGCATCTGGGTCGCCACGATGACCGGCTTTGCATTCTCGCGTGCCACCTGGATGGCCCGCTTCTGAACCAGCGGCACCTCTTCGAGCGGCAGCTCGACGCCTAAGTCGCCGCGCGCAACCATGACGGCGTCGAAAGCCAGCACGATAGCTTCCAGATTGTCGATGGCTTCCGGCTTCTCCAGCTTGGCGATCACCGGGACCCGCCGCCCGATCCGATCCATCACCTCGTGGACCAGCTCGACGTCAGACGGTGAGCGAACGAAGGAAAGGGCCACCATGTCGACGCCCAGATTCAGCGCGAAGGTCAGATCCTCGATGTCCTTGTCGGACAGGGCCGGTGCCGACACGTTCATCCCCGGCAGCGAGATCCCCTTGTTGTCGCTGACCGGGCCGCCTTCGGTGACGACGCAGACCACATCATCGCCGTCGATGTGGTCGACCACAAGGCCGATCTTGCCGTCATCGACCAGAACCCGGTCACCGGCTACTGCGTCCTCGGCTAGCCGCTTGTACGTAGTCGAGACCCTGTCGTGGCTGCCTTCGCAGGCCTCGACCGTGATCCGGACCGTTTCACCGTCGGCCCAGTAGGTGGGTCCCCTGGCGAACCGCCCCAGCCGGATTTTGGGGCCTTGTAGGTCGGCAAGCACACCTACTGCGCGGCCAGTAGCGTCAGAGGCCGCGCGAACCCTTTCGTAGGCGGCCTCGTGGTCGCCATAGTTACCATGGCTGAAGTTCATTCGGGCGACGTCCATTCCGGCTTCGACTAGCGCCAGGACCAAGTCGCTTTGCTGCGTGGCCGGCCCGAGAGTGCAGACGATCTTTCCGCGTCTTGTCACGACGACAAAGCATAGTCTCGACGGTGCGGTCGCCGGGCATGTGTCCGGCGCATGGCGCCAACTATCCGCTGATGGACGGCACCAACGGGAAACTGGGCAGGTTGCGCAGCACGGTCCAGGCGATCGTCGTGACCACAACGACAGCCAGCGCCGCCGTCGGCAGCATGGACCGGCCTAGGCGACGGCGCAGCAACACCCAACCGGCGACCAGCGGAAGCCCAACGAGCAGGAAAACATTGTCGTTGACGGCAGCCATGAGATCGGCGTGGAGCAGATCATGTGTCATTCGCAGGCCCCCACACGCCGGGCAGTCCCAACCGGTGAGGAATTTGAAAGGACACGCTGGGTACAACGATGTGGTGTTGTGCGGGTCCGCGAGCGCGATGTAGCCGAGCGCCCCCGCCAGCAGCGCGACCGCACCCACTGTGCCGTAGCGACGAGACGGCGCGGGCCGAGCCCAATCCGCCGGCGCCCCGGTGGCTCGATTAGGTTCCATCGCGCAAGGGGCGACCCCACGGGTCGCTTACCTGGTCGGTCAATATCAACAACGCATCAATCACACCCCAGATGACAGCGCCCAACCCCAGTGTCAGCCAGCCCACCAGCAGCTGCGCGATACCCAACCCCGTGTGCCCGAGATAGATGCGACCGATCCCAACGATGCCGAGCAGGCCGAGCAGCTGCAACAAACCACCGATCGTCTTCGACTTGTCCGAAAAGGGTTGTCCAGTAACAGGATGCCGGCCAAAAGGTGCAGACGGGTCGTAGTAGCCGCCGACTGGCGCATAGTGCTGATTCGGGGGGTATGGCGGAGGATGGCCCGATTGCGGTGGTGGCGGGCTGGACTCTGCAGCGTCGCGCCAGGGCTGATCAGTCACATTGTCAGCATGCCAGATCCACGTCAGCATGCCAGATCCAATCGGCCCCGCGTAAGCCTATCCGTGGTTAGCGGGGCACCACAGCGACTACCGACCTGGCCCCTGGCCACGTCTCAGCCGCAGCCGCCAACGCCGGCGCGTTGAGCCGCTACCCCCCTGTTGCACATCGGGGACCGGCGTTGGAGTTGCCTCCTCATCGCCACCGTCGGGGGACGTCGCGTCAGCCGCCGTCTCGGCAGCGGCTTCTACGGACGCAGTATCAGTCGCTTCGGGCTCAGCATCGTTCGGTTCCGCGGCTGCCGACTCCGCAACTTCCGTTTTGGCCGCGTCAACGCTTGGTTCGATAGTGTCCGCCGCTTTGGGTTGCGTGTCGACCGCCTCGGGCTCGGTGAGCGCAGCCGAGGCTTGTCCTGGAGTGTCTGCGGCCTCGGCCGCTTCTGACTCCGGCTCCGCTTCTGACTCCGGCTCCGCTTCTGACTCCGGCTCCGCGAGGTCAGCCTCCGCGACTCCAGCCTCCGCGACGTGAAGATCCGCGAGTTGAGCCTCTTCGGCCGCAACCTCGCCGACTTCAGAGTCTTCGACTTCAGCTTCGGCGACTTCAGCTGCTTCCGCTGCAGACTCTTCGAGCTCGGCCTCTTCGGCCGCGCCCTCGCTGGCCTCGGCCTCGTCGACTTCAGCCTCCGCGGCCGGAGGAACGGCGGCGTCAACTTCGCCGTCAACCTCCCCGGCCGCAACCTCCTGGACTTCACCCGCCCCGACTTGTGCCTCCTCGGGCTCAGCCGCCGCGGCCTCAACCTCGCCGCCCTCACCGTCCCCGGCCGCAATCTCCTCGACTTCACCCGCCCCGACTTGTGCCTCCTCGGGCTCAGCCGCCGCGGCCTCAACCTCGCCGCCCTCACCGTCCCCGGCCGCAATCTCCTCGACTTCACCCGCCCCGACTTCACGCTCCCCGACTTCAGCCTCCTCGGGCTCAGCCGCCGCGGCCTCAACCTCGCCGCCCTCACCCTCCTCGGCCGCAATCTCCTCGACTTCACCCTCCCCGACTTCAGCCTCCTCGCGCTCAGCCGCCGCGGCCTCAACCTCGCCGCCCTCACCGTCCCCGTCCGCAATCTCCTCGACTTCACCCTCCCCGACTTCAGCCTCCTCGCGCTCAGCCACCGCAGCCTCAACCTCGCCGCCCTCAGCCTCGTGGGCATGAGCCTCTTCGGCTCCAGCCTCGACAGCCTCAATCCCGTCGGGCACCGCCTGATCTGCTGGCTCGGCGACCTCAGCCGCGACGGTTTCGGGCTCCGCGACTTCGGTCGTCACGGTGTCCAGCTCGGCGACTTCGGTGGATTGTCGGGACTGCGTCGAATCGGTTAGATCGTCGTCGACGCCTGCGGCCACCGTAGCCACCACGGTCGTACCAGAAGCCGCCGCGACAGCAGCGAGTTCGGGTGCGGACTCTGGTTCCGGCGGTTCCTCGGAGCCATAGTCGCCACGTACCGTGCGTGGATCCTCACGGCCCTTCGGAGCCAGGATGACGTAGACCATGGCTCCGATGAACACGAACGTTGATGTGAACGAATTGATCCGG
Source organism: Mycobacterium spongiae (assembly GCF_018278905.1). Classification (NCBI taxonomy): domain Bacteria; kingdom Bacillati; phylum Actinomycetota; class Actinomycetes; order Mycobacteriales; family Mycobacteriaceae; genus Mycobacterium; species Mycobacterium spongiae. The sequence goes on along the minus strand of NZ_CP046600.1, from coordinate 2,460,011 downwards.
ATACCCGCAATGTGCGTGGCGACGTCGTCACGCAACAGCTCCACAAAGAATCGGCCAAGGCAATACAAAGCGACGTACAGCCCGAACAGTCGCCCGTGGCCGATAGTGAATCGGCGATCGATGTAGAGCAATGCGACGAATACCAGCACGTTCCACAGCAGCTCATAGAGGAAGGTTGGCTGCACGACGAGGGCCACCTGCCCGGTCGAGACACCCTCGAGCGAGTGAACATCGATGTATCCGGCCGGATCACGACGATAGAAGATCTCCAAGCCCCACGGCATCACTGTCTCCCGGCCGTAAAGCTCCTGATTGAAATAGTTCCCGAGCCGGCCTATGGCTTGCGCCAGCACAAGTCCGGGCGCGACCGCGTCCATGAACACCGGTAGTGGAACCCGGCGAAGCCGACAGCCAATCCATGCGCCCACCACACCAAGGGCTACTGCGCCCCAGATGCCCAAGCCCCCATCCCAGATTCGCAACGCCGCAGCGAATCCGGCGCCATCTTGGCCGAAGTATGTTTGCCAATCGGTAGCTAGGTGATAGAGACGGCCACCGATCAAACCGAAAGGGACCGCCCACAATGCGATGTCATAGATCGCGCCGCGCTCACCACCGCGGGCCGCAAAACGTCGATCGCCAATCAGCAGCGCGACAATGATCCCGGTAATGATGAAGACGGCGTAGGCACGGATAGGCAACGGCCCAAGCTCCCACACCCCGCGTGGCGGACTGGGAAAGTACGCCAGCAAGGTCGTCTTCATACTGACGTCCCTTGGCGCACCCCGACGGCAAGTTCCGCGGTCAGCGCATGCAGTTTAGGCAGGCCGTCGGCCAACGCAGACACCAACGCCGAACCGACAATGACTCCGTCGGCATAGCTGCCGATCTGTGCGGCCTGCTCGCGCGACCGCACACCCAAGCCAACTCCAACGGGAATCTCAGACACGGCTTTCACTCTCCCCACCAATTCGGGAGCTCTCTGGGACACCGCGTCACGTGCCCCGGTCACTCCCATCGTCGACGCCGCGTAGACGAATCCGCGTGAAGCTTCCACCGTTGCCGCCAGTCGTTCGGGCGTCGACGATGGTGCCACCAGGAAAATCCGGTCGAGCCGGTTTTCGTCGGATGCTACAAGCCACCGTTGCGCCTCGTCTGGAATAAGGTCGGGGGTGATGAGTCCAGATCCGCCAGCTGATGCCAGATCCCTCGCGAACGCATCAACCCCATAGCGCAGCACAGGATTCCAGTACGTCATCACTACCGCACGTCCACCGGCCGCGGCGATCGACTCAACAGCCGCCAGCGTATCCCGGACTCGCACTCCACCCGCTAGAGCCATCTCCGTGGCTCGCTGAATTGTCGGGCCGTCCATTCCGGGATCCGAATAGGGCACGCCGACTTCAACTATGTCGCAACCAGATTCGACCAACGCGACCATGGCCTCCACCGACGTAGGCACATCGGGAAATCCAGTCGGCAGATAGCCGATGAGCGCCGCGCGATTGTCAGCTCGGCACGACTGGAAAACAGGCGCAAGCCTGCTAACTTCGCGTTGCTCCACACTCATCATCAATCCGAATTGTCCGCGTCGGCGTCGTTCGTCAGGAGGCCGAACCATTTGGCGGCCGTCTCAACGTCCTTGTCGCCGCGGCCCGACAGATTCACCACAATGACCGCACCGCTACCTAGTTCCGCACCCAACTCGAGGGCACCGGCAACCCCATGCGCCGATTCGATAGCCGGGATGATGCCCTCCATGCGAGATAGCAGGCCAAACGCTTCCATGGCTGCTGAGTCGGTGATCGGTCGGTAGGAGACGCGCCCGCTTTCCATGAGCCAAGCATGCTCGGGCCCCACTCCGGGGTAATCGAGACCGGCTGAGATCGAATGGGATTCGATTGTCTGGCCGTCCGCATCTTGCAGCAGGTACGAGAACGACCCCTGAAAAGCCCCGGGTGAGCCGCCGGTAAATGTCGCCGCGTGCCGACCCGTCTCGACACCGTCGCCGGCCGCCTCGAATCCGACCAAACGAACACCAGGGTCGTCGAGAAATGCGTGAAAGATTCCGATCGCGTTGGATCCACCGCCCACACATGCCACTACAGCATCAGGCAGTCGACCGGCCTGATGCTGGATCTGCACCCGGGCCTCCATGCCGATGATCCGCTGGAAATCGCGCACCATGGTGGGAAATGGATGTGGTCCGGCCGCCGTACCAAAGCAGTAGTAGGTGTCGTCCGCGTTGGTTACCCAATCCCGAAACGCCTCATTGATAGCGTCTTTGAGCGTTTTCGAGCCGGTCTCCACCGAGATCACTTCGGCCCCAAGTAGTCGCATCCGCGCCACGTTGAGCGCCTGGCGCGCAGTGTCGACGGCACCCATGTAGATGACACAGTCCAGACCGAGCAACGCACACGCGGTGGCCGTGGCCACGCCGTGCTGGCCGGCACCCGTCTCCGCGATCACGCGAGTCTTGCCCATCCTGCGCGCCAGCAGCGCCTGACCAAGAACATTGTTGATCTTATGAGAACCGGTGTGGTTCAGGTCTTCTCGCTTCAAGAAGATCCGCGCCGACCCGAGGTGCTCGCTGAGCCGAGTCGCCTCATAGAGCGGGGATGGCCGGCCGGCGTAGTGCGCTTGCAGATGATCGAGGGTCTCTAGGAAATCCGGGTCCACACGTTCTTTTTCGTAGGCCGCCGTCACCTCTTCGATGACAGCCATCAGGGCCTCCGGAACGTAACGACCGCCGTAGACGCCGAAATGCCCGCGCGGATCCGGGTCGTGTCTTGTGGGCTCGGCGATCGCAGCACTCGTGCGTGGAATACCCGGGCGGGAAAGATCTGCCATCACCAAGACTCGACGCGCACGCGACTCACCGATAACTAGCGAGCCGGTTTCGGACAGGACGGGTGGGTGCCCGCGGTCACCAGATCGGCAACTGCGGCGCGCGGGTCGCCGCTCTTCACCAGACCCTCACCGACCAGGACAGCATCTGCACCCGCACCGGCATACGCCAAGAGATCGCCGGTGCCCCGCACGCCGGATTCAGCAATCCGGATCACATTGCTGGGTAGCCCAGGCGCGATACGCGCAAAGCAGTCACGGTCGACCGCCAGCGTCATGAGATCACGAGCGTTGACGCCGATTACCTTGGCTCCGGCTTTCAGCGCCCGGTCAGCTTCCTGCTCAGTGTGGACCTCAACAAGGGCTGTCATACCCAGCGATTCAGTGCGATCCAGCATCGACACCAACGCCGACTGATCCAAAGCGGCAACGATGAGCAACAACATGTCCGCACCGTGCGCGCGCGCTTCGTGAATCTGATACGGCTGCACCACAAAGTCTTTGCGCAAAAGCGGAACCGACACCGACGCCCGTACCGCGTCAAGGTCATCGAGCGAGCCGTGAAAACGCCGCTCCTCGGTCAAAACGCTGATGATGCGGGCACCGCCATCCTCGTACGCCCGGGCTAGTTTCGCTGCATCAGCGATAGGCGCCAGCGGGCCTTTCGAGGGGCTAGCACGCTTGACCTCTGCGATGACACCGATACCAGGCTCACGCAAGGAAGCCATCACGTCGAGTGGCGGCGGTGCGGCAGCTGCGGCCGCTTTGATCTCCGACAGGCTGATACGAGCTTCACGCGCGGCAACATCTGCCCGGACTCCCTCAAGGAGGGAGTCAAGCACGGTTGCCGGACTCATGCCTGCCGTTTCCCCTTCTACCGGCTCACGGTTCCGCAGCCGATTTCGACGACGTTCATGAAGGGTAGCGACCGTCGGGGCGCCCTCCGTCACCGACCCTCGGTGTCAGCCCCGCGTGGCCGATCGGTGGGGTCACGACCCTCGTCAAGGGCATCCCACATCATTCTCTCCGATATCTCGGGCTCTGTCTCGAGATTGGTCTGCGCAGACCCCACGTCTGCGTCCGCCCCCCGAGCCCGCGAACGCCGGGCGGCCGGCGACGCATATTTGGCGGCGCTGTCGCGGGCAGACCCGGCGTGCGAAGCCGACCGCATCAACACTAAAGCGCCGATCAGGGCACAGATCGCTGCCAGCACAGCGGCCGCCGCACCCCAGTAATGCCGGGAACTTCCCACCAGTGTTACCACCGGTACCCCCGCGAGGTCGGCGCCACGCATTGCGACGTCCGGAATCACCCACAGACTGACGCCAAGATAGCCGGCGGCGAGACTGGCCACTGCCAGCAAGACAGCCAGAACCCGCAGCGGCCAGCCACGCACAGCGAGCGCCGCGACGGCCGCGGCCAGCATCAGCAGCGCCAACGGCGCCAGGGCAGTCGACCACGATGCGCCCGACAGGGTCGTCACCTTCACCGGCCCAAGCTCGTCGAACGATCGAATAACAACCCACGGCGCCCGCGATGCCATCCACAATGCCCCCGCGGCGACCACCAGCAGCAGCTGGGCGGCACCGATCGCGCGGTGACTGGTCAACCCGCGTCGGCGGTCGGGCCGGGCATCAGCCAAGGCGCGAATCCGGAGCTTCAAGAGTTTGGGCGGCGGCGATGGCATTCAACACAGCGCGGGCCTTGTTTCGGGCCTCGTTGTACTCATAGGGCCCGTTGGAATCGGCGACGACTCCACCACCGGCTTGGACGTAAGCTTTGCCATCGCGCATCAGCGCGGTGCGGATGGCAATAGCGAAGTCAGCGTTACCGGCGAAGTCTAGGTAGCCGACTACACCCCCGTAGAGGCCGCGACGGGTCTGCTCTACCTCATCAATAAGCTCCATGGCCCGCACCTTCGGCGCGCCCGACAATGTGCCGGCGGGGAAGCAGGCGGTCACCGCGTCCACGGCAGTCTGGCCTTCACGGAGCACGCCGGTCACCGTGGACACAAGGTGCATCACGTGGCTGTAGCGCTCGATGTGGCTGTAATCCTCGACTCGAACGGTTCCCGGCGTGCAGACCCGACCGAGGTCGTTGCGTCCCAAGTCGACCAGCATCAGGTGTTCGGCGCGTTCCTTGTCGTCGGCAAGCAGCTCCTTTTCAAGCAGCAGGTCCTCTTCGTCGGTCTGACCCCGCCAACGGGTGCCCGCGATCGGATGGGTCGTGGCTTGGCGGTCGTGCACGGTGACGAGCGCCTCCGGACTGGATCCGACGATCGAAAAGTCAATCGCGCCATGCCTATCCGGTACATGGAGCAGATACATGTAGGGGCTTGGGTTGGTGACTCGCAGCACGCGGTACACATCGATCGGATCGACATCGGCATCCATCTCGAACCGCTGCGAGGGCACCACCTGAAAGGCTTCACCGGCCGCGATCTGCTCGACCAGGTATTCAACGATCTTGCCGTATTCCTCACTCGTACGTTGCTCTCGGTACTTCGGATCCGGCCTACTGAACGTGGCCACTGTCGACGGCAGCGGCTGCCCCAGCGCGGCAGTCATCACGTCGAGCCGTGCGACGGCGTCGTCATAGGCCCAGTCGACCCGCTCGTCAGTGCCGTTCCAGTTCACCGCGTTGGCAATCAAGGTGATCGTGCCCTCGTGGTGATCCACCGCGGCTAGGTCTGTGGCCAGCAACAGCGTCATATCCGGTAGCTGGAGGTCATTCGCGGCCAATTCTGGCAAGCGCTCAAGACGCCGCACCAAGTCGTAGGCGAAGAAGCCGACCATGCCGCCGGACAGCGGCGGCAGATCAGACCCACTGGGGGCTGCGGTTGCGAGCAGCTCCAGGGTGGCCCGTAGGGCCGCCAGCGGGTCCCCACCGCCGGGAGCGTCGTTCGGCACCGTACCCAACCATGCCGCTTCGCCGTCTTGCACGGTCAACGCTGTCGGCGCACCGGCGCCGATGAACGACCAGCGCGACCATGACCTGCCGCACTCCGCGGACTCCAGTAAGAAAGTTCCCGCGCGGTTGGCAGCGAGCTTGCGATAGGCCGATAGTGGGGTCTCGCTGTCGGCCAGCACTTTGCGAGTCACCGGCACTACCCGGTGTTCGGCCGCCAGCACCCGAAAATCCGCACGCGAGGTAGTAGCTGCGAGGTTGGTGTGCACCCAAGCATCCTCGCAGATGTGCTGATCAGCCCCCGCCCACCCTGACTCCTCCGCACGCCATACGGCGTAGCCTGACGGCCATGAAGACTGGTGATTCCGTATCCGACTTCGAACTTCCCGACCAGACGGGCACACCACGCAAGCTCAGCGCCTTGCTATCCGACGGGCCGGTGGTGCTGTTCTTCTATCCGGCGGCGATGACACCTGGCTGCACCAAGGAAGCCTGCCACTTCCGTGACTTGGCCGCAGAATTCGCCGACGTCGGGGCCACCCGGGTGGGCATCAGCGTCGATCCGGTGGAAAAGCAGGCCAAGTTCGCCGACACGCAGCATTTCGACTATCCGCTGCTGTCGGACAGCGAAGGCGCGGTCGCCACACAGTTCGGTGTCAAACGCGGTCTGCTGGGCAAGCTGATGCCGGTCAAACGCACGACCTTTGTCATCGGCACCGACCGCACGGTGCTTGCGGTGATCTCTAGCGAGATCAGCATGGACAGCCACGCCGACAAGGCACTCGAGGCGCTGCGCGCCCGCTCTCTTTAGGCAGCCGGACCCTTTGCGGAAACCCGAGGGCCAAGACAACTTGGGCCGCCCTCGCTTCGCTGCACGATGATGAATCCACAAAGCGCGAAACGAGTTGCACCATGGCAGCAGGCCTGATCCAGGCCAGAAAAGTCGGCAATTGCGAACGGTTTTCAATCGCGTTAGCCCACACACGAATTCCACGGAAGGCGCGCAGGCTACGGCCCCATGGAGAGGACGGCGGTGCATTCTGACCTGCGTACGTGACTGGGACTCACCGGAGCACGGTCGTGCCAGGTGGCCCCGACCCCGCATTGTGGGCGCCAGTAGCATGCTCACATGCCGCCATACGATGGCCAACAAGAAGGTTTGCCCGACGGAGTCGGGCAAGTACTCCACGAAGGTCAGGTCTTCGCCGGATACACCATCCTGCGCCGACTCGGGGCCGGCGGAATGGGCGAAGTCTATTTGGCGCAGCACCCACGGCTGCCCCGGCGCGATGCTCTCAAGGTACTGCCCGCCAAGCTGACCGCCGACCCGGAGTTTCGCCAACGTTTCAACCGAGAAGCGGATTTGGCCGCGAACCTATCCAACCAGCACATTGTCGGGATCTATGACCGCGGCGAATTCCACGGACGACTGTGGATCTCCATGGACTACGTGGAGGGAACCGATGCTGCCCGACTGCTGCGCGGCAGGTACCCGTCCGGGATGCCCCGGGCAGACGTGGTCGAGATCGTCTCCGCCGTCGCAGACGCGCTCGATTACGCGCATTCGCGCGGGTTGCTGCATCGTGACGTCAAACCGGCCAACATCTTGCTGGGAGACGCCGATCCACGGCGGCGCATCCTGCTTGCCGACTTCGGCATCGCCCGCGAGCTCGGCGAGATAAGTGGGTTGACGGCGACAAATATGCTGGTTGGGACGACCGCGTACTGCGCTCCTGAGCAACTCCAGGGCTTGGATCCCGACGGGCGTGCTGATCAATATGGGCTCGGGTGTACCGCCTTCAATTTGCTGACCGGCTCCGCCCCGTTTCAGCACTCCAATCCGGCAGTGCTGATCAGCCAGCACCTGTCGATGCCAGCACCCCCGGTCAGCGCGCAGCGACCCGACTTAGCAGACCTCGACGCAGTAATCGCCAAAGCGCTCGCCAAGAACCCTGACGAGCGCTATGCGAGTTGTACGGATTTTGCCGCCGCGCTCAAGGGCCAGGCGAGCCCTGGTTCGACAGTGCCTGAAGGCCCGACAGCAATCATCGCCACACCGACGGCGGCGGTCGCGGCGCCACAGTCGACATCGGAGGCAGAACGCCCTCGCTCGCTGAGACCAGCGCTGCTGATCGCGGCGTTGCTCGCGGTGGCGCTGCTGGCTGTCGCGGTGGTACTCGGTGTCACGTTGCTCAGGAAAGACACCAGCCAGCCCGGTAGCCCGCCTTCACCGACAGCGCAGCCCACCAGCGCCACTGCCCCACCGACGACCCCGGCTCTGCGGCTATCGGGGTACATCACCGATGAATCGGGGGTGTTGGGTCCGATTGAACGCGCCGCCGTACACAGAGCCCTGACCAGGCTCTACGACGAGCGCGGCATCCGGCTCTGGGTGGTGTACGTGAACAATTTTGGCGGCAGCATCCCGCTCATTTGGGCACAGAACACCATGCGTGCCAACAGTTTCACTGCCACCGACGCGATACTCGCAATTGCCACCGACGAGCCGGACTTCGTGTTCCGGGTTCCCGACGCGCTCGTCACCCGACAAGTCATCAAGGTCGAGCTGATACGCAGAGAGCGCATCAGGCCGGCCGTGCTCAGCCGCGAGTGGGCGCGGGCGGCCATTGCCGCAGCGAATGGACTGGGTGCAACACCGGGATAGTCCAAGCGGCTCGACCGGACCAGTATCGCGCTAGTTCTGTTGGGCCAGCAGCACATCGGCGTCGAAGCAGCTGTGATCGCCGGTATGGCAAGCACCGCCGACCTGGTCGACCTCCAGCAACACCGTATCGCCGTCACAGTCCAAGCGCACCGAGTGCACCCGTTGGCGATTCCCAGACGTCGCGCCTTTGATCCACAGTTCGCCACGCGATCTCGAATAGTAGGTGGCCTCACGGGTTCGCAGGGTGCGGGCCAACGCTTCGTCGTTCATCCAGGCGACCATCAGCACGTCGCGACTATCGCGCTCTTGCACGACGGCCGCAAACAACCCGTCGGCGTTGCGCTTCAGGCGCGCGGCGATCGCTGGGTCAAGTGTCATCGCGCGGTAGTCCTCACTGTGATCTTCTCGGTGGCCATGGCAGCCTTCACCTGACCAATTGTCAGCTCCCGGAAGTGAAAGACGCTGGCCGCCAATACCGCATCGGCACCCGCGGCAACCGCGGGCGCAAAGTGCTCCACGGCACCGGCACCGCCGCTGGCGATCACCGGCACCGTGACCGCAGCCCGGACCGCACGCAACATTGGTAGGTCGAATCCGGCCTTGGTGCCGTCAGCGTCCATCGAGTTCAACAAGATCTCCCCCACCCCGAGTTCGGCGCCGCGCGCTGCCCACTCCACGGCGTCGATCCCGGTGCCCTGACGACCGCCATGGGTGGTGACCTCCCAGCCCGACGGCGTCGGGGCCGAGCCCGGACGCACGGTGCGGGCGTCGACAGACAATACGATGCACTGGGAGCCGAACTGCGCGGCCAGGTCGGCCAACAGGTCTGGGCGGGCGATGGCGGCGGTATTGACCGCAACCTTGTCGGCACCGGCGCGCAGCAACACATCGACGTCGGCGACGGCGCGCACCCCGCCGCCGACCGTGAGCGGGATGAACACCTGCTCGGCCGTCCGGCGCACCACCTCCAACATGGTGGCTCTGCCCGACGACGACGCCGTCACGTCGAGGAACGTCAGCTCGTCTGCACCCTCTGCGTCATAGGCTGCGGCCAGCTCTACGGGATCCCCGGCGTCACGGAGGTTCTCGAAATTGACTCCCTTGACGACACGTCCGTCGTCGACGTCCAGGCATGGGATCACACGTACCGCAAGACCGTTCCCCGCGTACATGTCAGTAGTCCTCCGGTTTCCCTGTGCTGCGCAGGACTTCGATGATCTCGTCGTGTACACCCGGCGCCGCCGCGAGGACGGAACACGATTCTGGGGTCCATGGCTCGCCGGCCAGGTCGGTGGCGACACCGCCAGCCGCCCGCACCAACGCAACCCCGGCAGCGTGGTCCCAGACGTGACCACCGAAACTTATTGCACCACCAAGGATTCCGTCAGCTACATAGACTAGGTCGATGCCTGTGGAACCGTGCATGCGCAACCGGGAACACACCCGGCTAAGGTTTTCCAGTACCGCCAGCCGATAGCGTCCGGGGAACCGCCCCCGCGAGTCGGCGCTGAAAGTGCCGACGCCGACCAGCGTAGCGGCGAGCTCGGAGGGAATAAGGCGCGGCTGTGGTGCACCGTTTTTCACCAGGTGACCACCGGCGATCGCGGTGTAGCGCTGGTCAGTGAAGGGCAGCCAGGTCAGGCCGGCCACTGGATCGCCGTGGTGCAGCAAGCCCAAGAGCATCGCAGCCATCGGCGATCCCGCAGCGTAGTTGAATGTGCCGTCAACGGGGTCGAGTACCCACACCAATCCGGAATCGATGGCCGGGCCACCAAACTCCTCGCCGTGCACGCTGATTCCGGTGTCCGCGACCAACGCAGCGACCACCTGCCGCTCAATCGCCAGATCGACCTCAGTGGCGAAGTCGTTGCCCTTCTTCGGGACTGCCGAATCGGCGCGGTGGCCGGCGACAAACGGTTCTGTCGCTGAGTCGAGAATTATCGACGCTCTAGCTACCAGCGAGTCCAGTGCTGCCGCGCTCAGCTCCACGGCCGGTCTACTCTCGCACCGCGGCCAGCGCTTGCGGCAGCGTGAACCGGCCCGCGTAGAGCGCCTTGCCGACGATCGCGCCCTCGACCCCGCGGCCGGCGAGGGAGGCGATGGCGCGCAGATCGTCGAGGCTGGAGACGCCACCGGAAGCGATGACGGGCGCGGCTGTCCGCTCGGTGACCCGGGTCAGTAAGTCAAGATTCGGACCGCCCAACGTGCCGTCCTTTGTGACATCGGTAACGACGAATCGCGAACATCCTTCGCTGGCCAGGCGGTCCAGCACCTCCCACAGGTCGCCGCCATCGGTTTCCCAGCCGCGTCCGCGCAATCGGTGTCCACCGTCGACAATCTTGACATCTAAGCCGACGGCGACCTTGTCACCGTGATCGGCGATCACCCGCGCGCACCAGTGCGGGTTCTCCAGGGCCGCAGTGCCCAGGTTCACCCGTGCGCAGCCGCTGCCCAGCGCAGCAGCAAGGGAATCGTCATCACGAATCCCGCCGGACAGCTCTACCTTTACGTCGAGTTTGCCCACCACCTCGGCGAGTAGCTCACGGTTCGAGCCGCGGCCGAACGCGGCATCCAGGTCGACGAGGTGGATCCATTCGGCGCCGTCGCGCTGCCATCCCAGCGCGGCGTCCACCGCGGAACCATACTCGGTTTCACTGCCGGCTTTCCCCTGGACGAGGCGCACGGCACGACCCTCGACCACGTCAACGGCAGGCAGCAGAATCAGCGGAATGTTCATAGTCCTTCAACCCAATTGCTCAGTATGGCCGCGCCGGCATCCCCGCTCTTCTCTGGGTGGAACTGGGTAGCGGCCAACGCACCGTCCTCCACGGCAGCAACAAACGGCACTTGGTGCGTGGCCCAGGTCACCAGCGCGTCGGTAGCGCCTTGCCAGCGTTGAGCAGCATAGGAGTGCACGAAGTAGAACCGGGCATCGGCGGCCACACCCCCGAAGAGCGCACTGTCCGCAGGCGGGTTCACTACGTTCCAGCCCATGTGCGGGACCACGGGGGCGTCCAACCGGGTAACGGCACCAGGCCATTGGCCGCAACCCTGAGTCTCCACGCCGAACTCAACACCGCGAGCAAACAATATCTGCATACCCACACAGACCCCGAGCACCGGGCGGCCGGCGGTCACTCGCTCGGCAATGATTCGCTGCCCGTCGATCTTGTGCAGTCCCGTCATGCACGCCTCAAACGCGCCTACTCCGGGCACCACCAATCCGTCGGCGGCCGCCGCGGCAGCAGAGTCGGCCGTGACCTCCACGCTGGCACCGACCCGCTCGAGCGCCCGTTGCGCGGACCGCAGATTACCCGACCCGTAGTCGAGCACAACCACAGACTTTCGACGCAAATTCTGCCGGGAAGTGCTACTCACAAAACACCTTTGGTGGAGGGCACACCCGAAACCCGGGGATCGGGCTCGACAGCCTGACGCAACGCACGCGCGACCGCCTTGTACTGCGCTTCGGTGATGTGGTGTGGATCGCGTCCGTACAACACGCGCACGTGCAGCGCGATACGAGCGTTGGCCGCCAGAGTTTCAAAGACATGACGGTTGATGACGGTGTGGTAGGGCACCGCACTGCCGGCAATGGTGGTGTGCTGTAGGTGATCGGGTTCACCGGTGTGCACGCAGTAGGGCCGGCCGGACACGTCGACAGCAGCGTGGGCCAGCGTCTCGTCCATCGGAATGAACGCATCGCCGAACCGTCGGATGCCTTTCTTGTCGCCGAGCGCTTGCCCGAGTGCCTGGCCTAGGGCGATCGCGGTGTCCTCAATAGTGTGATGCGCTTCGATCTCGACGTCACCTTTGGTGCGCACAGACAGGTCGAAGCTGGCGTGACTGCCCAGGGCGGTGAGCATGTGATCGTAGAACGGGACGCCTGTGTCGACGTGCACCTGTCCCGCTCCATCGAGGTCCAGCTCGATGACGATATCGGATTCGCGCGTGCGGCGTTCGATACGTGCACAGCGAATTCCGGGGCTTGCTGATGTGGTGGTCACGGTGCTCCTACGGGGCTGACGGAAGCTGAGGCCAGGTCTTGAGCGGCAACGCCGGCGCTTGCCCGAAGAAACGCATCGTTCTCCTCTGGCAGCCCGATGGTGGCGCGCAGGTAGCCCGGAATCCCGACATCACGGATCAGGATCCCGGAATCCAGGTATCGCTGCCAGGCGACGGGTGCGTCGGCGAATTCGCCGAAGAGCACAAAGTTGGCGTCACTCGGGACAACGCTGAAACCCATCCCGGTCAATGCCGTTGCCACCCGTTCCCGTTCCACGATCAACGCTGCGACACTGTTCAACGTGTCATCTGCGTGCCGCAGCGCCGCCCGGGCGGCTGCTTGGGTGACCGACGACAGGTGATACGGCAGTCGCACCAACAGGATCGCGTCGATCACCGCGGGTGTGGCGATCAGATAGCCGAGTCGGCCGCCGGCGAAGGCAAACGCCTTGCTCATGGTGCGGGTGACGACGAGCTTGGTCGGATACTCCTCGATCAGTGAAACCGCGCTGGGCGAGGAGGAGAATTCGCCGTAGGCCTCGTCGAGGATCATGATTCCCGGCACCGCATCGAGCAGTGAGCGCAAATCCGCTAGCGAAACGCTTTGCCCGGATGGATTGTTGGGGCTAGTGACAAAGACTACGTCAGGTTTGCGATCGTTAACGGCGGCCACGGCGGCCTCGACGTCGAGGCTGAAATCGCGAGCGCGCACCGTTTCGATCCACTCGGTGTGGGTGCCGTCCGAGATGATCGGGTGCATCGAGTAGGAAGGGACGAAACCGATTGCGGTGCGCCCCGGGCCTCCGAAGACCTGCAGCAGCTGCTGCAGAATCTCGTTGGAACCGTTGGCAGCCCAAACGTTTTCGAGGTCAACCCGGTTGCCGGTCTGGGCGCTCAGGTAGGCAGCCAAATCGCTTCGCAGCGCGACCGCGTCGCGTTCGGGGTAGCGATGCAGATCGACGGCCGCTTCGCGCACCGACCGCGCGACGTCGTCGACCAGCGCCTTGGTGGGAGGGTGGGGGTTCTCGTTGGTGTTCAGCCGGACCGGAACGGCCAATTGCGGCGCCCCATAAGGCGATTTGCCGCGCAAGTCGTCGCGCAGCGGCAAGTCGTCGGTGGTGACCCGCCGCGCGGATTCGGTCATCGCTCAAACCTCCGGCGTACCGCCTCACCGTGCGCAGGCAGGTCTTCAGCCTTCGACAGCGTGATCACATGCCCGGAGACATCTTTGAGGGCCGCCTCGGTGTAGTCGACGACATGGATCCCGCGCAGGAATGTCTGCACGGACAGACCGCTCGAGTGCCGGGCGCAACCCGCGGTCGGTAACACATGGTTGGACCCCGCGCAGTAGTCGCCGAGACTCACCGGGGACCACGGGCCGACGAAAATCGCACCAGCCGAGCGGATCTGGCCGGCAACCTGCGGCGCGTCAACCGTTTGAATCTCTAAGTGCTCTGCGGCGTAAGCATTCACGACCTTGACGCCCGAATCCAGATCGTCGACCAGAATGATGGCCGATTGACGTCCACACAATGCAGCTGTCACTCGCTCACGATGCACCGTAGTCCGCAGCTGGGCACTCACCTCGGCGTCGGTGGCCTCGGCCAAGTCGATGCTCGGGGTGACCAGCACGCTGGCCGCCATCTCGTCGTGCTCGGCCTGGCTGATCAGGTCGGCCGCGACGTGCGCTGGATCAGCCGTGTGGTCGGCGAGGATGGCGATCTCGGTGGGCCCCGCTTCCGCGTCGATGCCGACCTGGGATCGGCACACTCGCTTCGCGGCGGTAACGTAGATGTTGCCGGGCCCCGTGATCATGTCGACGGGCACCAGCTCGGACCCCGCGCCCGGCTCTTCGGCATCGGTATCCGTTCCCCCGTAGGCCAGCAAGGCCACCGCCTGCGCACCGCCGACTGCCCACACCTCGTCGACGTCCAAGAGCCGGGCCGCGGCCAGGATTGTCGGGTGCGGTAATCCGTCGAAGTCCGGCTGCGGCGGGCTGGCCACGACCAGCGAGTCGACACCAGCGGCCTGAGCAGGCACGACGTTCATCACCACGCTGGAGGGGTACACCGCAGCACCGCCGGGCGCATACAGACCAACCCGCTCGACGGGGACCCATCGCTCGGTTACGGTCGCGCCCGGAGCGAGTGTCGTGGTGACGTCTCTGCGGCGCTGGTCGTCGTGCACGGCCCGGGTCCGTGCGATCATCACCTGCAGCGCTTCAGACACGTCGGGGTCCAATCGGCCCAGCGCGGCGTCAAGCGCCGCACCCGGCACCCGGACAGCCGGCGGGCGCACCCCGTCGAATGAGGCGCCGAACTCCAATGCGGCTTCGGCCCCGCGCTCGGCCACGGCAGCCACGATCGGCCGCACTTTCGGCAACACGCTCTCCACATCGGCACCAGCACGCGGCAGCGCCGCCCGCAGCCGGGCAGCCGTCAATTCCGCACCCCGTAAGTCGATACGGGCCAGCACAGGTTTCGTCCCAGGCGACTGCGTGCTCACAGCTGCCATTGTCCCAGAGCAGATCAACCGGATTTCCGACCGGTACAGTTCGGATGCAGGGCCATTACCCGCACTCGCCGAGTTTTAGTAGGGAGCCACGATGTCGGCAAAGGATCATCCGAACAACGCCCCAGGCGTGCCCATGGTGTTTCCTCCCTGGTTCGAGCGCTTCCAAATTAGGTACATCAATCCAGCTCTCAAGCCAATCGCGCGTTATCTGCCGGGAACCGCGACCATCGAGCACCGCGGTCGCAAGTCGGGAAAGCCCTATAAGACCATCGTGACCACCTACCGCAAAGGCGACGTGCTGGCGATCGCACTCGCCCATGGCAAGACCGATTGGGTCAAGAATGTGCTCGCGGCCGGCGAGGCCGACGTCCACTACACCCGCAGCGACGTGCACATCGTTAACCCCCGGATTGTGCCCGCCGGCTCCGACGGCCAGGGGCTGCCGCGGATGGCGCGCATGCAGGTGGGCCGGATGGGGGTTTTCGTCGCCAACATCGCCTGAACCGGCTGACGAGTGTGCGCCTAGGGCGTTCAGTGTGTCCCTAGGGTCGAATCCTGGCCAAAATCTCGCCACACGTTCACGGTCGACTCCCAGCGCTCCGGATCGACGAACCTGCTCGCCGCATCACCGTCACTAACTGAGAGATGCCGTCGACGAGAAGATCCGGGCCAGACTACAAATCCAGGCCAACGTCGAGGACACGGACGGAGTGAGTCAGTGCACCCACGGCGAGGAAATCGACGCCCGTTGCGGCGTACGCAGCCGCGTTCTCCAGGACCAACCCGCCGGACGACTCGAGGAGAACGGCCGGCGCCCTAGCGTCCCGACGTTGTACGGCCATCTGCGTCTGCCATACCGGAAAGTTGTCCAGCAGAATCAACTCGGGTTTCTCGGCCAACACGGCGTCGAGCTGCTCCAGCGAGTCCACCTCGACCTCACAGGGCAGGTCGGGCGCGGCGTCTCGCACCGCCCGCAGGGCCGCGACCACCGATCCCGCCGCAGCGACATGGTTGTCTTTGATCAAGGCCGCGTCGCCCAGCCCCAATCGATGGTTGACGCCACCACCGACGCGCACGGCGTATTTCTGTAGCGCGCGCATGCCTGGCAGAGTCTTGCGGGTATCGCGAACCTTGGCCTTGGTGCCGCACACCGCCTGCACCCATTCCGCCGTCACGGTGGCGATACCCGACATATGGCAGACCAGGTTCAACATCGTGCGCTCCGCGGTTAAAAGACCACGCGTTTCGGCCCGCACCGTCAACAGCGGTTCACCCGACGTCAACCGTGCCCCGTCTTCGACGCGGTCAACTACCTGATAGCCCGCGTTTCCCAGCACCTCGTCGAGCACCAACAAGGCGACGTCAACGCCGGCGATCACACCGGGTTCGCGGGGAACCATCGCCGCCGTCGTCATCGCGCCTTCGGGAACCGTGGAGAGTGTCGTGACGTCCGGTCCGTAGCAGAGGTCCTCGTCAAGACCGCGCCGAATGGTTTCTCGAATCGCGGCCAGCTCGCCGTCGGAGAGCCTCATCAGCCGACCGCGGCCAGGGTCTGCACGCACACCGCGTTGTGGTCCTCGGCATATCGGACGACGCCACTGCGGGCTTGGTCCGCCACGGTATTCGGGTATTCCACACGGTGGTGACATCCCCTGCTCTCAGTGCGAGCCAGAGCGGCGATCGTCACCGTCGACGCTGCCACCGCCAACGCCACGTCCTCGAAATCACGTCGGCAAGCGACGTCGCGGACCGGCGCGGCCGACAGTAGGTCCGACACGTGCTGAAGTCCGGAGGCGTCACGCACCACGGCGGCGCAGCCGCTCATCGCACGCTGCAGTTCGGTGCGATCAGGGGCGTTGTGGACTAGCGGGTCGGGCGAGGCTGCGTGTGAACGCCCCACTGCTCTCGCATGCGCGGCTGCCATCTTCCCGGCACGTTCGCCGACAACCAACCCTTCCAGCAGGCTGTTAGAGGCCAGTC
Source organism: Mycobacterium spongiae (assembly GCF_018278905.1). Taxonomy (NCBI): domain Bacteria; kingdom Bacillati; phylum Actinomycetota; class Actinomycetes; order Mycobacteriales; family Mycobacteriaceae; genus Mycobacterium; species Mycobacterium spongiae. Next base: position 2,443,093 of record NZ_CP046600.1, on the reverse strand, counting down.
GGTTGGCACCGTGCATCCCGGTCCGAGCCACCTCACCGGCGGCGTACAGACCCGGCAGCTCTGTCTGGCCGTATACATCGGTGACGAGGCCACCGCAGCTGTAGTGCGCTCCCGGTACAACCGGGATCTGTTGACGGGCGGGGTCGATACCAGCGGCACGGCACGATGCGGTAACCGTCGGGAAGCGGGACTCGAAGCCCTTGATGCCGCGGGCGTCAAGGTATACGCACGGATCTCCGGTCGCTGTCAGCCGCGCCTCGATGGCGGCCGCGACGACGTCGCGGGGTGCCAGGTCGCCCATCGGATGAGCGCCTGCCGTCACCGAATTGCCTTGCCTATCCAGCAATATCGCACCCTCGCCGCGGATGGCTTCAGTGATGAGCGGGCGCCGGCCGCTGACGCTGTTGGGTGTGGCGATGCCATCACCGGCAGCGAAAAGCATCGTCGGGTGGAACTGGATGAACTCGAGATCGCTGACCGCGACGCCGGCCCACAAACCCAGCGCAATGCCATCGCCGGTGGAGCCGGCGGGATTGGTGGTCGCGCTGTAGAGCTGCCCGAGACCGCCGGTGGCCAGGATCACCGAGGGCGCACTGATGATGCCGCACCCATCCGGATTGACCACCCACACCCCGGTCACCGCGGTGCCGTCGTGCAATACCCGGATGCCCATGTGACTGGTGCGGATGTCCAGCAGGCGGGCGGCCTGGTCGAGCGCGCGCTGAACTTCCGCGCCAGTGGCGTCCCCGCCCGCGTGAACGATGCGACGCCGCGAGTGCCCGCCTTCACGCGTGAGCGCCCACCGACCGGGGGCCGATTCGTCGAACCGCGCTCCGTCTCCAACGAGGTCGGTAACCGCGCGGTACCCGTCGGCGACGATCGAGCGGACCGCGACCGGATCGCACAGGCCCGCGCCCGCGGCCAGAGTGTCGCTGACGTGCGCCTCAACCGAGTCGTCGGTGTTCGGCAGCACCACCGCTATTCCACCTTGGGCGTAGTGCGTGGCGGTCAACCCGTACGTCGTGGCGAACTTGTTGAGGACAACGACGCGCCGACCCGCGCGATGGGCTGCCAGACCAGCGGCCAATCCAGCCACCCCGGTACCGATGACGACCACATCGGCCGCATCTCGCCAGGCGACGCCGGCCTTCATTCGCCACCACCCGGCTGCCCAATTGCGATCATCCGCTGCACGCTGAGCCGGGCCGCTGCCGCGATTTCAGCGTCGACATGGACTTCATCCGCGCCCTCCGCCAGGCAACGCAGCAGAGCCGCCGGGGTGATCATCTTCATGTACTTGCATGACGCCCGGTCGTTGACCGCGCGGAACTCGACATCGGGCGCCGCCCGGCGGAGTTGATACAGCATGCCGATCTCAGTGGCAACCAGAACCTTGCGAGCGCGCGTCTCATGAGCGGCGTCAAGCATGCCGCCGGTGGACAAGATCTTCACTCGGTCCGACGGGAACGCGCCTTCGCCGGCGAGGTAGAGCGCCGAGGTGGCACATCCGCACTCCGGATGCACGAAAAGTTCGGCATCGGGATGTAGGCGAGCCTGGTCAGTGAGCTCGTCACCATTGATGCCGGCATGCACGTGGCATTCGCCGGCCCACACGTGGACGTTCTTGCGCCCCGTCACCCGGCGCACGTGTGCGCCCAGAAATTGGTCCGGGCAGAACAGCACCTCACGGTCTGGGTCGATGGACGCGACCACGTCGACCGCGTTGGATGACGTGCAACAGACGTCGGTAAGCGCTTTCACCGCCGCAGTGGTGTTGACGTACGACACCACGACGGCACCGGGATGTTCCTCCTTCCAGGCACGCAGTTCATCGGGAGTGATCGAATCAGCCAACGAGCAACCGGCCCGTTGGTCGGGAATCAGCACGGTCTTGTCGGGGCTGAGAATTTTCGCGGTCTCCGCCATGAAATGCACGCCGCAGAACACGATGGTGTCCTCGGCGGCGTCGGCCGCGATCCGCGAGAGGGCCAGCGAATCCCCGACGTGATCGGCTACATCCTGGATTGCCGGTAGCTGGTAGTTGTGGGCAAGCACGGTAGCCCCGCGCAATTTCGCCAGTCGCCGAACCTCGGCCGCCCACCGCTGGTCGCCATCGACACCTCCGTAGCCGTGTGGCGAATTGCTGATGCGAGCGGTCATCTCAGCAGTGTCATCGGTGAGCGCTTCTGCGCGATTCAGCACCGCCATTACCGCTCCTTCCGCACCCGAAGAGGTTTTCGACTTATAATCGAAAACATGGCCTATGGTAACACCGATCATGAAGTGCTCGCCGTCGTATTCCAGGTCGGCGGAGTGGGAACGGCCCGAGGGACAGCAAAACCACAGCTCAACGTGCTGCTGTGGGAACGGGCCAGGGACCCACAACGCGGCGCTTGGTCGTTGCCGGGTGGCCGGCTGCGGGCCGACGAAGACATGACCGCGTCAGTTCGTCGTCAACTCGCCGAGAAGGTCGATCTTCGCGAACTCGCTCATCTGGAGCAGCTAGCTGTGTTTTCCGATCCCCATCGCGTGCCCGGCAGCCGGATGATTGCGTCGACATTCCTCGGGCTCGTACCCTCCCCCGCGAACCCCGAGTTGCCGCCCGACACTCACTGGCAGCCGGTGAGTTCGCTGCCGCGGATGGCGTTCGATCACGGCCCGATGGTGGCGCACGCCCGAACCCGGTTGGTCGCCAAGATGTCGTACACCAATATCGGATTTGCTTTGGCACCAAAAGAATTCGCTCTCTCGACGCTGCGCGATATCTACGGCGCCGCGCTGGGCTATCAGGTGGATGCCACCAACCTGCAGCGGGTTCTGGCGCGCCGCAAGGTCATCACCCAGACGGGCACGATCGCCGCGTCCGGCCGCAGCGGCGGGCGACCGGCCGCGCTATACCGATTTACCGACTCCCAGCTGCGGGTCACCGACGAGTTCGCCGCGCTACGGCCTCCCGGCTAGACCCGGCCCCGGGTGGCCGACGCGACGCCCGGCGGATCACATGTGTCCGCTCTAGATCGACGAGCCGATCACGCCAGAGACCCACGCAGGCACGGCACACAGCGTTGTCGAGTTGGCTTCGTCGACACGGTGCCAGGCGGCCGGGCTGTACAGCTGGCGCGTGACTACCAGTTCCCCGGCCGGCATTGGCTGTTTGGACTCAATCGTCAACACCCCAGCGGCATCTACGGAGTACGACGTGCCCGCCTCTTGGTCGGTATTGCTCGTATCGAATGTGATGACCTGCCCATCGTGCAAGGTCACGGTGACTGTGACTCGAGAAGTCATGGCCCGCCCCTTTCGTCGACGTTGCGCCAGGCACCAGAGGGCCGTCTCGCGCAGCTAACGCGACCGAATTCTCGGTGATTCTCAGTGATCACGTCAGTCACGTTTGCCTCCTGGACACCAGGAGCACCAGCTTCACGGTACTGGTCATTTACCCCACGTGCGAGTGATTCCCCTCACCGAAAGTGGTTGCCTCCCTTTGTTTGTGTGCGTAACGGTAGGCGTCCGAGATCGAGCTGTAATCCGCGACGGGTAGCCGACAACGGATCCGCCATGCGTCCTGGATTTCGCGGCGGCCTCCGCCGTCGGCGACACCGAACTTGGCCCGGAGTTGTCCCGTGGTCCATGGTGTGACAAGCGACACGGCGGGTCTTGTCGCCGTGGCGCCGCGGGTTCCGGTACGTTGCATAAGAGCCCAATAAGTTGGATAAGACGTCGTTAAGAGATCGTTGGGCGCCAGCGGATGCTGGCATTGTGCGGCTGGCTAACTGCGCTGCCATACCTTTGTTCGGGGTCTGCAATGCGCACGAATGCCGATTTGGCCACGAAGGGAGCCTCAATGGAGCAGCTCGGCAATCTGGCTGGTGCGACGGATGCGAAGTGGATCGCCCGACCACCGCATGAGAACTTGCAACCCAAGGCTCGTCCGCTGCTGCCGACAGACGATCCCTTTTGCCTTCCCCCCACTGGATATCACCACGCCGCGCCCGGGACCGTATTGCGGTCACGCGACGTCGAGCTGGCATTTCTGGGTCTAGTTCCGCAGCAGATCACCGCTACCCAACTGCTGTATCGGACCACGGATCTCCACGGCAATCCTGAGGCTGCGGTGACCACGGTAATCGTGCCGGAAGAGGTTGCCCCCGGACAGACCTGCCCCCTGCTGTCGTATCAGTGCGCGATCGACGCCATATCCTCCCGGTGTTTTCCGTCGTATGCGCTACGCCGCCGGGCGCACGCAGTGGGGTCATTGACTCAGCTAGAACTCTTGCTTATTGCGGCGGCGCTCGCCGAAGGCTGGGCGGTATCCGTGCCGGACCATGAAGGCTTACGGGGTATCTGGGGCGCGCCGTACGAGCCTGGCTACCGCGTCCTGGACGGGATCCGGGCCAGCCTGAGTTCGGACCGCGTCGCGTTGTCCCCGTCCGCGCCGATCGGCCTCTGGGGCTATTCCGGCGGCGGGCTTGCAAGCGCGTGGGCTGCCGAAATGTGTGGCGAGTACGCGCCTGAGCTGAACATCGTCGGGGCAGTGCTGGGATCACCCGTCGGCGACCTGGGCCATACCTTCCGCCGGCTCAACGGCACGTTGCTAGCCGGTTTGCCCGCATTGGTGGTGGCCGCGCTCGTCTACGCCTACCCCGGCCTGGACCGGGTGATCAAAGAACACACCAACGACGAGGGCCTCGCGCTGCTGAAGCGGCTGGAAAAAATGACGACGGCCGGAGCGGTCATCCAGATGGCCGGCAGGGATATGAGTGAATTCCTCGATGAACCGCTTGAGGACATCCTGTCGACACCCGAGGTTTCTCACGTCTTCGACGACATCAAGCTAGGGGCGGCGGTGCCCACACCACCAGTGCTGATAGTGCAGGCGGTGCATGACTACCTGATCGACGTCGACGACATCGACGCATTGGCCGACACCTATTCGGCTGGCGGCGCCGAGGTGACTTATCATCGCGACGCCTTCAACGAACATATGTTCCTGCACCCGCTATCTGCGCCCATGGCGCTCCGCTGGCTGATCGACCGATTCGAGCGGCGGCCCTTGACTGAACACCTCAGGCGGACCACATGGCCCACGATGTTCAATCCGATGACCTACGTCGGCATGGCGCGACTGCTCAAGATCGCAGCCAGGGTCGTCACCGGCGGGAAGCTGCACCGGCGCCCCCTATAAGGCTGTAAAGCGCCCTGCAACGCGCTACTGCACCGCGGGTTGCGAAGCCTCCGGCTCCGCGGGAGTCTTGTCCGACGGCGGCTCGGCAGGCGGATAGCCGCCTAGGTCGTCGCGCGCCGTCCCGGCCGCAATCAGCGCGTACACCAGCGAAGCAATCGCGGCCGGCATCACCACGGTGGCCACCATTTGAAGTGGCCGGTGGGCGAAGAACACCGGTGGCGCCTGAGTGACGTAAGTCAACGAGTGGTCGCTCGCGGCGAGCAGGACGGTGTCGAAGTCCAAGACGCCGTAGTGCAGCCGAACCAACAGCGCCCCCAGCGCCGCCGCCGCGGCGGCCGCGGCCATCGATCCGATCGACAGCGCCACGACCATGCCGGGTCCGCGGTGCTCTCGCCATTGCCACACCAACACCGACGCCACCACGGCTAGCACACTCAACAGCCCGAGCAGCAGGAATGGTGCGACGAAGAAGTTCTGCGATTCAGTGCCCAGATAGTCATGCACGCGCTCACCCGCGCGGTTGATCGCCACCACCGCATGGATCGACGGCGCCAGCCAGGCCCACAGCCCACCGACCACCAGACCCGCGGCCACCAAGCCGAGCATTACAGCCACCAGCGCGCGCGCCCGCGGTGTGCGCGGCTCACCAGAAGGTCCCGGCGGTAGCGGCTGCACCGAAAGCTCGGGCTCGGACGGTTGGGTCACCGCTGCGCCTCCAGATCGGCCGAGTCCACCGATCCGTGTCGCGAGCATCGAGCCCACCAGCCATCAGGTCGAACTTGCACGACCATCCGGCGTCCACATTGGGCACAAAACCGCGGCGGCTCCAGGCCCAACTGTGCCGCCGTCGGCGTGCGGGCACCCGCTGACTCCCCGGTGTAGACGTTGTAGCCACCGGCACTAACCGGAGCGCCCAGATCTCGTACCACGGTTCCCAGCTCCAACTAGTCCTAACCCGGTTTCCCTACAAGCTGGCGTTGAGCGCCTTGAGCGGCATCTGCAAGTCGTCGAGCAATTCAAGATCGGCCTCCGCCGGCCGGCCGAGCGTGGTCAGGTAGTTCCCGACGATCACGGCGTTGATGCCGCCGAGGATGCCCCGCTTAGCACCGAGATCACCCAGGGTGATTTCGCGCCCACCGGCGAACCGCAGCATTGTGCGCGGCAGGGCCAGCCGGAAGGCAGCTACTGACTTCAGCGCTTCGCTGGCCGGCATCACCTCCAAGTCGCCGAACGGAGTACCGGGTCGCGGGTTGAGAAAATTCAACGGGACCTCGTCGGGACCCAGCTCGGCCAGGTTAGCGGCGAATTCGGCACGCTGCTCGAGCGTTTCTCCCATCCCCAGAATCCCGCCGCAGCACACCTCCATGCCGGCGTCACGCACCATGGACAGAGTCTGCCAACGCTCTTCCCACGTGTGAGTGGTGACGACGTTGGTGAAAAACGACCGGGCGGTCTCAAGGTTGTGGTTGTAGCGATGTACGCCCATCGCTGAGAGTCGGTCCACCTGCTCGGTCGTCAGCATCCCCAGCGAACACGCGATGTTGATCTCGACCTCGTTCTTGATCGCCTCGATTCCCGCCGCGACCTGGGCCATCAACCGCTCATCGGGCCCACGGACCGCGGCCACGATGCAGAACTCGGTAGCCCCCGACTTGGCGGTCTGTTTGGCCGCCTCGACCAGGCTGGGAATATCGAGCCAGGCCGCACGCACCGGCGAGGCGAAGAGCCCCGACTGGGAGCAGAAGTGACAATCCTCGGGGCAGCCACCGGTTTTCAGGCTGATGATGCCCTCCACCTCGACCTCTGGCCCGCACCACCGCATCCGCACCTCGTGTGCCAGCCCCAGCAGTTCCTCGAGGCGGTCGTCGGGCAGCTGCAGCACTTCCAACACCTGGTCCTGGGACAATCCCTCACCACGCTCAAGCACTTGCTGGCGGGCCACTCCCACAATGTCTGAATAGCCGTCTGCGCCGGTGGCCGGTCGAGTCGTCGCCTGTGTCACCAGGTACTCCCCCACAATCTCGTGTCGTGTCGTGTTCGAGCAAGCAAATGCAATCTGCCGCGTGCTCGGCAGCCGCGATAAAACGGTGTTCAGGCTAGGGTAGCGGTCCGCATGCGCACAAACGCCAGGTGGCCGCGGCGGGCCTGTTGGCCTGCTCGCATGTTGCGCGGTATGACAGCGGAAGATCGACTGCGCGCCCGTCGGCTACGTCTGACCGTTCACCCCAGGCAAGCCCAACACGGTTCCACCGACACCGCCCGCACCGCCGGTACCGTTGGAAACAATCCCAACCCCGGCGTCACCGCCGGCACCGCCATTGCCGATCAGCTGGGCGCTGCCGCCGTCACCGCCGCTACCGCCTGTACCGGCGGCGTTCGAATTCTGCCCGCCGACGCCGCCGGCCCCGCCGCCGCCGATGAGCGCGGCAGTCCCGCCGGCACCGCCGTCACCGGCGACGTCGCTGCCAGCTCCGCCGCTACCGCCGATGCCGCCGTCACCGATCAGCAGCGCGGCGCGACCGCCGGCCCCGCCGGCCCCACCGGTGCCATTGACACCAAGGGCGCCATGTCCACCGGCCCCACCGGCACCACCATTGCCGAACAACCCGATAGCGGCCCCGCCGGCCCCGCCGTCCGCGGCGACGTTGCCGCTGAAGCTCTGATTGTTGCCGCCGGCCCCACCAGCCCCGCCGTCGCCAGCGACAATGCCGCCGGCCCCACCAGCCCCGCCGACACCCGGCGTGCCGCCGTTGGCGCCCGTGCCGCCGGCCCCTCCGTTACCGAACAGGCCGGCATTGCCGCCGGCCCCGCCGATGCCGGCGCCGGTGCCGCCCCCCTGGCCGCCGGCGCCGCCGGCCCCTCCGCTGCCGAACAGTCCGACGGCGTGACCGCCGGCCCCGCCGGCCCCCCCGCCGGCGCCGGAGGTACCGCCAGCGCCGCCCGCCCCGCCGTCACCAATGAGCAGGCCACCGCGGCCACCCGCTCCACCGGTGCCGCCACCGCCACCCCCGACACCGCCCTGCCCGCCTGCGCCACCGTGACCGAATAACCCGGTGGCGTTGCCGCCGGCCCCGCCGGCCCCGCCGGCCCCGGCGGCGCCGTCGGCGTTGGCCCCTCCGCTACCACCGCCCCCGCCGTTGCCGAAGAGGATGCCGCCAGCACCACCAGCGCCGCCAGCCCCGGCTGTAGTAGCCCCGTCGATACTCCCGCCGACGCCGCCGGAACCACCGTTGCCGAACAACCCAGCGGCCCCACCATTGCCGCCGGGCCCGCCGGCACTCGTGCCGGATCCGCCGTTGCCGCCGTTGCCGAACAAGATGCCACCATCGCCGCCATTGGCTCCGGTTCCCGGCGCCCCGTCGGCGCCGTCGCCGACCAACGGACGCCCGAACAATGCCTGGGTGGGTGCGTTGATCGCGTTGAGCACGTCCTGCTGCACGATCTGCAGCGGAGTGGCGTTGGCCGCGTCACCGGGCAAACCCAACAGGAGTCCACCGGCACCGCCGGTACCGCGGCTACCGTCGCCGGCGCCCCCGATCCCGGGGTTCCCCCCGGCGCCGCCGTTGCCGATCAGCTGCGCGTTGCCGCCGTTGCCGCCGTCACCTCCCGGACTGGCCGGGTCGAGGTTCTGCCCACCGACTCCGCCAGCGCCGCCGCTACCGAACAGCCCGGCCATGCCGCCGGACCCGCCGTCACCAGCGACCAGCCTGCCGACCCCGCCGCCACCACCGGTGCCACCGTCGCCAATCAGCAGCCCGCCGCGGCCACCGGCCCCGCCGCTGCCGCCGGTGCCGCCGGTGCCGAAGGCGCCCTGTCCACCGGCCCCACCGGCACCGCCGTTGCCGAACAGCCCGATGGCGGTCCCGCCCGCGCCGCCGGCCCCGGCGACCCCGGCAGCGTCAGCGCCAGTGGGGTTATTGCCACCGTTACCACCGGCCCCGCCGTCCCCGGCGAGGAGGCCACCTGTCCCGCCGGCTCCGCCGTCGCCACTGGCCGCGGTGCCCTGCGCGCCGGCGCCGCCGGCGCCGCCGTCGCCGAACAACCCGGCGGCCCCACCGGCTCCCCCGATGCCGCCGGTACCACCACTGCCGCCGGCGCCCCCGGCCCCGCCAATTCCGGCAATCATGCCTCCTGCCCCACCGGCCCCACCGGCCCCACCAAAGCCGTCAGCGCCGCCGGTAGAACCGCTCCCACCCATACCACCGTCGCCGAACAGCCCGGCATGCCCGCCGGCCCCACCGGCCCCGCCAAAGCCGTCTCTCGCGGCTTGACCGCCTAGCCCACCAGCCCCACCGTGACCGAACAGCCCGATAGCGTTACCGCCAACCCCGCCCGACCCACTGACCCCGGCCATCGCGCCAGCTATGCCGCCGGCCCCGCCGCCGCCGCCGTTACCGACCAGGATGCCGCCGGTGCCCCCGGCGCCGCCGGCCCCGGCCGGGCCAACCCCGCTGACACTCCCGCCGGCGCCGCCGGCGCCGCCGTTGCCGAACAGCCCGGCGGCCCCACCGTTGCCGCCCGGCCCCCCTGCGCTGCTGCCCGACCCGCCGTTGCCGCCGTTGCCGAATAAGATCCCGCCGTCCCCACCGTTGGCCCCGGTGCCCGGCGCCCCGTTGGCGCCATTGCCGATCAGCGGGCGCCCCAACAACGCCTGGGTGGGGCCGTTGATCGCATTGAGCACGTCCTGCTGCAGGACCTGCAGCGGCGTCGCTGCGGCCGCCTCGGCACCCACATACGCGGCCGCGCCCGCGGTCAACGCCTGCACAAACCGGACCTGGTAGGCCGCCGCCTGGGCACTGAGCGTCTGATAGGCCCGGCCGTGCCCCCCAAACAACGCCGCCAGAGCTGCAGACACCTCATCCTCGGCCGCGGCCAGTACTAACGTCGTCGGGGCCGCCGCTGCCGCATTGGCCGCGCTGATGCCGGAACCGATACCGGCCAGATCGGTCGCTGCCGCCGCAACTAGCTCCGGGGCCACCATCACAAGTGACATGCCGACCATCTCCATCTGCGCGCAACCGACGAGGCCAAATGTCTCGTCGTCATCGAAGAATCAGCCGTAGAAATCGTAGCCCCGTCAGGAGCTCTCCCAGCTACGTTCTCGACAATTCGCCTTCGCGCGTGCGCCGGGCCGACGTTGGGTCAACCGCACCGATCCACCCGCCGGCGCCCATTCGGACGGCCCGGCTGGCCTCCTGGCCCATCTCAGCGGATCAGATGCTCGACGCGCTTGTTGCCCTCCCAGCGGCGCAAGCCTGCGAATTGCCCGTCGATCTGTGCCGGCCGTCCCGCGATACGCAGCGCCCGGCTCAACTGGGCGCCCCCGGCCCGGCGAGCCAATGTGACATGTGCGGTCCACTGACCCGGCAGGCTATTGGACATGGGGCCCGGCATCAGATGGGAAGCACATAGCCGATGCACCTCGGCGTGCAGCGCCAGCAGATCACGAGTCGGCACCACCAGCCGCGCGAGGACGAGGTTCCCCCGCCCGAAGAACACCGGGGCACCGATCGCGCAGGCCAGCGGCAGCCCGTCGGCAACGGGACCCAGCAGGTCGTCGACCTCGGGGGCGACCCGGTCGGCAACGGCGAGGGTCACATGCGGACGGCTAGCCGGCGCCTGGCTGGGTATCCCCACGGAGGCCAAGCCGTCCCAGATATGACGAACTGCCGCCTCGGTGTCGCGGTCGAAGACCAGCTCGATGGAATGCACCATCACCGCACCAGACCGGTTACCCAGTCGCGGTCGAACGCGGCCGCGCTCATGGCCGCGAAGCCGGCACAATCCATCGATCCAGCCCCGGCGGGCAGTGAAGCCCGCACCGGGGCCAACCGAGCCAGCTCAGCGTGATTCGAAATCTCCACCAACCCGGGTCGGGCCGGCCAGCTGCCGATCACTAGACCCGCACACGAAACCCCCTGCCCAGCAAGCGACTCCAGAGTCAGCGCGGTGTGATTGAGAGTGCCCAATTCCGCGGCAACGGTGACAATCGCCGCGGCGCGCAAGTCGGCAGCGAGATCACGCAGGGTCACGTCCGGGTCCGCCAGTTGCACCAACAGCCCGCCGGCGCCTTCGACAAGGGTCAGCCGCCCGGGGCGGTCCAGGCCAACGATGACCTGCAACACCTGCTCGCGAGTGGGCAACTGCCGCCCGGCCTGCTCGGCCGCGGCGGCCGGTGCCATGGGCAGCGGAAAGCGCGCCAACCCGGCCAGCTCGCTGACCCCAGACAGCCGAGCCAGCTCCGCCAGGTCGTCATCGCCGATGTCAATCCCGGTCTGCACGGGCTTACACAGCGCCACGTCCATGCCGGCCTGCCGTGCGTGGGACGCCAGGGCAGCGGTGGTGACCGTCTTGCCTACCCCGGTGCCGGTACCCGTGACGAACAGGACGGTCAAGGGCGCGCCCCGGCAGCCCGACCAAGTACGTCTGTCAAGACTCGGCGGGCCAGCTCGAGGTCCTCGGAATCCAACGATGCGCGCGCAGTAAGCCGCAGCCGTGACGTCCCGGCGGGTACCGCCGGAGGCCGGAAGCAGCCGACCTTCACCCCGGCGTCCAGGCAGGCCATCGCGGCGGCGAGCGCTACCTCCGGATCCCCCAAGATCACCGACACCACCGCCGATTCGGGCGGGCAGATCCCACACTGCCCGGCCGCTCCTCGCCCGGCCGCGCCGCGGCCAGCATCGTTGCCGCGCGCTCTGCAGATCTGGTCCAGTTCGCGGGCATGCCGGAGTACCGCGTCCGGCCGCCACGGCTCGGCCTTCAGGACGCCCAGCGCGCCCAGCGCGGCGCCGACCGCAGCGGGCGCCAAGGCGGTGTCAAAGATGAATGGCCGTGCGGCGTCGATCAGGTGTGCCCGTACCGCCGAAGGCCCGAGCACCACTCCGCCCTGGCTGCCCAGCGCCTTCGACAAGGTCGTGGTCATGACCACGTCGGGTGCGCCCGCAAGCCCAAGTTCATGGAGGAGCCCGCGCCCGCCGCCGCGCACGCCAAGACCGTGGGCCTCATCGACAATGAGCAGCGCCCGATGCCGCCGGCACACGTCGAGCAATTCGCGAACCGGGGCCAAGACGCCGTCGGCGCTGAACACCGAATCGGTGACGACGACGGCGCGCTCCTCGTCGCGCGATCCCAGTGCCGTGTCGACCGCGTCCAGGTCTCGATGCGGCGTCACCACCACTCTGGCCCGTGACAACCGGCAGGCATCAACCAGGGAAGCGTGTGAATAGGCGTCCGACACCAGCAGCGACCCCGGGCCAGTCAAGCCAGCGACGGCTCCGAGGTTCGCCGTGTAGCCCGACGAGAACAGCAAGCCCGAGGCGGCCCCGACATACTCGGCAAGCTCCGACTCGAATTGCTGGTGCAACTCGGTATCGCCGGTGACGAGACGCGAACCGGTGGAACCGGCACCCCAGACGCGCAACGCCTGAACGCCACGTTCGATGACGTCGGGGTGTTGGGAGAGGCCGAGGTAGTCGTTGGAAGCCAGATCCAGCTCCGTGGCGACCGCAGATCGCGGCCGCAGTGAACGGCGTAGCCCCGCCTGACGACGCTCTAGCTCCACCGCTTCCAGCCAAGCCAAGGCTGTCGGGGCGCTACCCGCTCGCGTGCATGTGTCGATGGGTGCCTGCGAGGGGGCGTTCATGGTGCCTCAGCCTACGAGGCGCGCGACCTCGACCATCGCCGAGGTGATCTGCGCGATCTCGTCAGGTGTGCAGATGTAGGGCGGCATCGCATAGACAAGGTTGCGAAACGGACGTAACCACACGCCGCCATCCAGCGCCGTCGGCGTTGCGACTGCCAGGTCGACGGGCTGGATGCATTCGATGACGCCGATACCGCCACACACCCGCACCTCGGCTACCCCGGGCAAGGCGCGGGCAGCGTCCAAGCCCGCGGTCAGCCCGGCGGCCAACCCGGCGATTCGCGACCGCCAGTCCTGGGCCAGCAGCGTCTCAACGCTGGCGACCGACACCGCGCAGGCCAGCGGGTTGGCCATGAATGTCGGCCCGTGCATCAGCGCGCCGGCTGTCCCGGCGCTGATGGTGTGCGCGATGTCGGCCGTGCACAAAGTGGCGGCCAAGCTGAGGTATCCCCCGGTGAGCGCCTTGCCGACGCACATGATGTCCGGGCTCACCGCCGCGTGATCGGCGGCGAAGAGTTCGCCGGTCCGGCCGAAGCCGGTCGCGATCTCGTCGAAGATCAGTAGCACCTCGTGACGTTGGCAGATGTCGCGAAGATCACGGAGATACCGCGGGTCGTGGAAACGCATCCCACCGGCACCCTGCACGACGGGTTCGACAACCACGGCGGCCAGTTCGGCCGCATGCTGGGCGAGCTGGGCTTCGAACGCCGCGATGTAGGCGGGATCGTAATCTCGCGGCACCTGCTCGGCGAACACTTGGCGAGCCAGAATGTCGGTCCACAAGGAGTGCATGCCGCCGACGGGGTCGCAGATGCTCATCGGCGTGAAAGTGTCGCCGTGATAGCCGCCCCGCCAGGTCATCAGCCGGTACTTGCCCGACTTGCCACGGCTGCGCCAATACTGCAGCGCCATTTTCACCGCGACTTCTACCGAGACGGAACCGGAGTCACTGAAGAAAACCGTCTCCAAGCCGGCCGGGGTGATATCGACAAGCAGCTTTGCCAGCCGGGCCGCCGGCTCATGGGTCAAACCACCGAACATGACGTGATTCATGGCGCCAAGCTGCGTTGTCAACGCCGCGTCGAGGACCGGGTGGCCGTGACCGTGGATCGCGGTCCACCAGGAGCTCATGCCGTCGAGCACGTCGATCGGCTTGCCGTCGCGGATCAGCGTCAGCCACGCGCCGCGAGCGGCCACGGCAACGAGGTTCGGTGCGGGCCCCTGCGGTTTCGGGCTGCCGATAGTGCTGTATGGGTGCCACACGTGGGCGACATCGATTGCGCTGACCTGCTCGGGCGTCAAGCCTGGAGTCGCCGCAGCCATGGAGACAGAGGGTAATGCAGACCCGGAGCAGGACGTCCGTCCCAAGACGCGGCTAGCTGCCGGATTCCGTGGGCGGAGTCCAGGCCCGGCCGAGGTGGAGCTTACGAATCTTCACGCTATCGAACGCACGACCTGAGCAGCCAAGTCGCGCAAATCGTGGCCATCGGGGAGCATGCATGCATGCCGTCGCCCGATCAGCCCGAGAATGCGCAACCCGAATCGAACACGGACGCCGTCGGGGTGCGCGACGACTCCACCGACCGGCAACCGGCGGTCCTGCGGCTGCGGATAGTCCCCTGGGATGCCTTCGTCACCGTCGCGACATCGGGGGTGCTCGTCTTTTTGGTCACGATGACCAGCTGGGCATCGAGGCTCTTCGCCTTCACCGAACGCATCTGCCCACCGGAAACCTGCCTACCAGTGCCCTTCGGTGTTGACTACTGGATTTACCCGGTGATGTGGGGCGGCATCGGCGTTGCTGTAGCCGCCGCTGTGGTGGGCCCCTTCGTTTCGATGTTGCGGGGCTGGTACATGTCCTTCTGGCCAATCGGGGCGATCGCCGTCATCACCCTCACATCGGTCGCCGGCTATGCGATGACCGGCTTCAGCGAGCAGTATTGGCACTGAGGCTGTTGGCCTGACCGCCCTGCGCCGGGGTGAGACCGAAATCACAACTGCGCATACATGATTGGGCGCTCCCGTCACTGTCTGATCACGTTCCTACAAAAAATCTCTCAAACCTCTGGCGGTCCTCACTCCCTGTTGTCAAAGTGGCTTTTGTGACTGGTGTGAATACAGCGGCTCGCCGATTGGTTCACATTTCTTGGTGTCACTCGACGGCGCAGAGTTCCACGATGGGGCCGTCACACCAGTCATGAAACGGCAGCGGATGCGCGCACCACCGCGCTGAGGCGCACGACCCTATGGGGCCCACACTCGGGCTCCACAGATCGCAAGAGATTGGAATCGCCATGAAACGCATCTACGCCTTAGCGATCGGCCTGGTGATGATGGTGGCCCCACTGGTGGCCTTCACCGGTGTCGCGGCAGCGGACCCGGGCATCCGGCCGATGGACTACCAGCGTGTCACCGACGTGGTGATCGCGCGCGGACTTTCACAACGGGGCGTGCCCTTCTCCTGGGCGGGCGGCGGCGTCGATGGTCCCAGCCGCGGCAAAGGCCGGGGTCTGTATACGGTCGGATTCGACGCGTCAGGCCTGGTCCAGTACGCCTACGCTGGTGCCGGCATCAAACTGCCCCGTTCCTCCGGCGAGATGTACAAAGTCGGCCAGAAGGTCCTGCCACAGCAGGCACGCATGGGCGACCTGATCTTTTATGGGCCAGAAGGTACGCAAAGCGTCGCGTTGTACCTGGGCAAGGGGAAAATGCTGGAGGTCAGCGACTCCGTCCAGGTCTCGCAGGTTCGCACCCGCGACATGACGCCATATCTGGTCCGGGTTCTCGGCACCCCGCAAGTACCCCTGCGGCGGACGCCGGCGCCGGTCCAACAAGCGCCGGTCCAACAAGCACCAGGCCAGCAAGCACCAGGCCAGCAAGCACCTGTCCAGCAAGCGCCTGTCCAGCAAGCACCGGTCCAGCAAGCACCGGTCCAGCAAGCACCGGTCCAGCAAGCACCCGTCCAGCAAGCACCCGTCCAGCAAGCACCGGCGCAGCAGCTGCCCACGCAGCCAGCACCCGCCGTCACCACCGGGTAGCCACCCCGATACCCCCTGGGCCTCACCCGCCGCCAGCCCCCCAACGGATCAGTGGGGAGAGCAGGCGGCGGGTTTTGGGTAAATTAGCGGTCGATCATGCTGACCTTGTCACCACCTCCCTCACCCGCGGCCACCGCGGAACCGGCCGCACCGGCCACGATGGGGACCCGTAAAACCGGGTTCTATCGCCACGATCTCGACGGCCTGCGCGGTATTGCGATCGCGCTTGTGGCGATGTTCCACGTCTGGTTCGGCCGGGTTTCCGGCGGAGTCGATGTGTTCCTGGCGCTGTCCGGGTTCTTCTTCGGCGGAAAATTGCTGCGCGCCGCCCTCAACCCCACTGTGTCCCTGTCGCCGGTAGCCGAAGTGGTCCGGCTGGTGCGCCGCCTGCTTCCGGCACTCGTCGTCGTGCTGGCCAGCTGCGCGCTACTCACCATCCTTATACAGCCCCAGACTCGCTGGGAGACCTTCGCCAATCAGAGCCTGGCCAGCCTCGGCTACTACCAGAACTGGGAACTGGCGAACACCGTGTCGGACTACCTACGAGCTGGCGAAGCGGTGAGCCCGTTGCAGCACATCTGGTCCATGTCGGTGCAGGGCCAGTTCTATATCGCGTTCCTCCTGCTCGTTGCCGGCTGCGCCTACCTGCTACGGGGCAAGCTCCGCGCAAACATGCGGACCACTTTCATCGTGCTACTGAGCGCATTGACCGTGGCGTCGTTCGTTTACGCGATCATTGCTCATCAGGCCGACCAATCGACCGCCTACTACAACAGCTTCGCCAGGGCATGGGAACTGCTGTTGGGGGCACTGGTCGGTGCGCTGGTGCCCTACGTACGGTGGCCGATGTGGCTACGCACCGTGGTCGCCACCGTCGCGCTAGCGGCGATTGTGTCGTGCGGGGCCCTCATTGATGGCGTCAAAGAATTTCCGGGTCCCTGGGCGCTGGTGCCCGTCGGGGCCACCATGCTGATGATCCTCGCGGGGGCGAACCGGCACAGCCACCCCAGCACCCGCGACCGGATGCCGCTGCCCAACCGACTGCTGGCAACCGGGCCGCTAGTGGCGCTGGGAGCGATGGCGTACTCGCTCTACCTGTGGCACTGGCCACTGCTCATCTTCTGGCTTTCCTATACCGGCCACCGGCGCGCCAACTTCCTCGAAGGCACCGCAGTGCTGCTGATCTCCGGGGTGTTGGCGTATCTGACGACCCGGCTCGTCGAAGACCCCCTGCGATATCGCGCATCGGCCCAGACGGCGTCGCTGACGGCCGTTCCGCCGATTCCGTGGCGGCTGCGGTTGCGCCGACCCACGATCGTTCTGGGATCCATCGTGGCTCTGCTTGGGGTTGCACTCACTGCGACCTCGTTCACCTGGCGTGAGCACGTGATCGTTCAGCGCGCCAACGGCAAGGAACTCAGCGGCCTGAGCTCGCGCGACTACCCCGGCGCACGCGCGCTGATCCACCACGTCAGGGTGCCCAAACTGCGGATGCGGCCGACCGTGCTAGAGGTCAAGAACGATCTCCCGGCGTCCACCAAGGACGGATGCATCAGCGACTTCCACAACCCGGCGGTGGTCAACTGCACCTACGGCGACGTGAACGCAGCTAGGACTATCGCACTGGCCGGCGGTTCGCATGCGGAACACTGGCTGACCGCGCTGGATCTGCTGGGCCGCATGCACCATTTCAAGGTGGTGACGTATCTCAAGATGGGCTGCCCGTTGTCCACCGAGCAAGTCCCGCTGATTATGGGCAGCAACGCCGCCTATCCGCAGTGTCATACCTGGGTGCAAAGGGCGATGCGCAAGCTGGTGAACGACCGCCCGGACTACGTGTTCACCACCTCGACTCGACCGTGGAACATCAAGCCGGGCGACGTGATGCCGGCCACCTACATCGGAATCTGGCAAACGTTCTCCGACAACAACATTCCCGTCCTTGCGATGCGCGACACCCCATGGCTGGTCAAAGACCGCAAGCCGCTGATCCCTGCCGACTGCTTGGCCAAGGGCGGCACCGCGCAGTCGTGCAGCCTGGCGCGTTCGAAAGTGCTGGTCGACCGCAACCCCACGCTTGACTTTGTTGAGCGCTTCCCACTGTTGAAGCCGCTCGATATGTCCGACGCGGTATGCCGCCACGACGTCTGTCGCCCGGTTGAGGGAAATGTCCTGGTCTACCGCGACTCCCATCATCTGTCTCGCACCTATGTGCGGACGATGACTGGCGAGCTCGGCCGGCAGATCGCCGCCCAAACCGGCTGGTGGTAAGCCACAGCCAACTAGCCTGACAACACGAACGGCACCGAGAAGCCGCGTGGCGTCGCGACCGGGCACGCACCGAAACTGGCTAGAGTCATGTGATGTCGTCGAACCCGGCTGCGGACTCGGGCGCGCCCACCTTGCCCACGGTGTGGCCGGGCAACGCCTACCCGCTTGGGGCTTCCTACGACGGAGCTGGCACGAACTTCTCGCTCTTCTCCGAGATCGCCGAGAAGGTGGAGCTATGCCTGATCGGCGATGACGGCACCGAGGCTCGGGTCCCGCTTGACGAGATCGACGGATACGTCTGGCATGCCTATCTGCCCAATGTCAGCCCCGGCCAGCGCTATGGGTTTCGCGTCCACGGTCCGTTCAACCCCGCGGCGGGCCATCGCTGTGACCCCAGCAAGCTATTGCTCGACCCGTATGGAAAGGCATTCGACGGCGACTTCACCTTCGATCAGGCGCTGTTCTCCTACGACATGAATGCCGTTGATCCCGAGGGCAGTGGGGCCGACACCGGCACTCCCCCTATGGTCGACTCTCTGGGTTACACCATGACCAGTGTGGTGATCAACCCATTCTTTGACTGGGCCTTCGATCGGGCGCCCTTGACTCCGTATCACGAAACGGTCATCTACGAGGCACACGTCAAAGGCATGACGCAGACTCATCCGGGGGTGCCGCAAGAGCTGCGAGGCACCTACGCTGGGCTGGCCCACCCGGTGATCATCGACCACCTCAAGCAGCTCAACGTCACTGCCATCGAACTGATGCCGGTGCACCAATTCCTGCACGACTTTCGGCTACTCGATCTCGGCTTACGAAACTACTGGGGTTACAACACATTTGGGTTCTTCGCGCCGCATAACAGGTACGCATCCACCCGTCGAGCCGGCAGTGCGGTAGCCGAGTTCAAGATGATGGTGCGCAGCCTGCACGAGGCCGGGATCGAAGTCATCCTCGATGTGGTCTACAACCACACCGCGGAGTCCGATCATTTCGGTCCGACCATCAATTTCCGCGGCATCGATAACACTGCCTACTACCGGCTCGTCGACGAGGACCTGCGGCTTTACAAAGACTTCACGGGCACCGGCAATAGCCTCAATGCCCGGCACCCACACACCCTCCAGCTGATCATGGACTCCCTGCGCTACTGGGTGACCGAAATGCACGTCGATGGGTTCCGCTTCGACCTGGCCGCGACGCTGGCCCGCGAGCTGCACGACGTCGACCGGCTGTCGGCGTTCTTCGATCTGGTGCAACAGGATCCGGTGGTGAGCCAGGTCAAACTGATCGCCGAGCCATGGGATGTCGGCGAGGGCGGTTATCAGGTTGGCAATTTCCCGGGACTGTGGACGGAGTGGAACGGCAAGTACCGCGACACGGTCCGAGACTACTGGCGCGGCGAGCCGGCCACACTCGGCGAGTTCGCCTCGCGCCTGACCGGGTCGTCAGATCTCTACGAGACGACCGGCCGAAGACCGAGCGCCAGCATCAACTTCGTCACCGCGCACGACGGCTTCACGCTCAACGATCTGGTGTCCTACAACGAGAAACACAACGAGGACAACGGCGAGGACAACCGCGATGGCGAGAGCCACAACCGATCGTGGAATTGCGGCGTCGAAGGCCCCACCGACGACCCCGACATCCTGGCGTTGCGTGCCCGACAGATGCGCAATATCTGGGCCACGCTCATGGTGAGCCAGGGCACACCGATGATTTCGCACGGCGACGAGGTCGGGCGCACCCAGCACGGCAACAACAATGTCTACTGCCAGGACTCCGAGTTGTCCTGGATGGACTGGACTTTGCTTGACAAGAACGCCGAGCTGCTGGCCTTTGCCCGAAAAGCGACGACGTTGCGCACGAGGCATCCGGTGTTCCGACGACGCCGGTTCTTCGATGGCGAACCGATCCGAAGCGGCGACGAGATACGCGACATCGCCTGGCTGACGCCCGACGGCCGGGAGATGACACACGAGGACTGGGGCCGAAGCTTCCGCGAGTGTGTGGCGGTCTTCCTGAACGGAGCGGCCATTACCGCGCCCGATGTACGGGGCCAGCGGGTGGTTGGCGACTCATTCTTGTTGTGTTTCAACGCCCACGACGGTGATGTGACGTTCGTGATGCCGAACCGCGAGTATGCCCAAGAATGGACTGCAGACCTGGATACCAACCATCCCAGCGGTGACACTGACCTGACCGCGGCTGCCGGCGCACAGATCGCCGTCTCCGCCCGCTCGCTGCTTGTTCTCCGTAAGACCCTGTAGGATATGGCTTTTCCGGTTCTCGCCACCTACCGGTTGCAGCTACGCGGCCCGTCGAGCGGGTACGGGTTCACGTTCGCCGACGCGGAGAGCCTCCTCGACTACTTCGATGACCTCGGGGTGTCGCATCTCTACCTGTCCCCCATACTGACTGCGGTCCGCGGATCCAGCCACGGATACGACGTCACCGACACCACAAAGATCTCCACGGAACTGGGCGGCCCCGAGGGTTTGGCCCGGCTGTCGGAGGCCGCGCGGGCGCGCGGCATGGGGCTGATCGTCGACATCGTGCCCAACCATGTAGGGGTCGAGGTTCCCGACCAGAACGCGTGGTGGTGGGATGTCCTGCAATTCGGTCAGTCCTCCGCTTATGCGAGCTACTTCGATATCGATTGGGAGCTCGGCGACGGCCGAATAATTCTGCCGCTGCTAGGTTCAGACGATGCCGTCAGCAATCTCCGCGTCGACGGTGACGTGCTTCGACTCGGAAATGTGGCCCTACCGATCGCGCCCGGCACCGGCCACGGCACCGGCTGCCAGGTCCACGACCGCCAACACTATCGGCTGGTCTCCTGGCGGCGCGGACTCTGCGGCTACCGCCGGTTCTTCTCCATCAATTCCCTGGCCGCACTCCGTCAGGAAGACCGAGCAGTGTTCTTGGCCAGCCACGCCGAGATAGCTCGCTGGGTTGCGGAGGACATCGTCGACGGTGTGCGGATCGACCACCCTGACGGATTGTCTGATCCCGTCGGGTATCTGACGCAGCTGCGCGAGCTACTCGGCCCGCACGCGTGGGTCGTGATCGAAAAGATCCTGGCCGTAGACGAGGCGCTGGACCCGACACTGCCCGTCGACGGTACGACCGGTTATGACGCGTTGCGCGAGGTGGGCGGCGTCTTCGTTGATCCGGCCGGGCAGGCCGCGCTCACAACACTCGCCGAATCCTCGGGCCCGGGCCATCGCGCTGGGCCCGCGAGGGTGGCCGAACTCAAGATCGACGCGGCCGTGGACGCGCTAGCGACCGAACTCACGAGGTTACGGCGGTGCATCGCAGCCAGTGCCGGCGCCGATCATCGGCTGTTACCCAACGCAATCGCGGCCCTGCTCAGCCACATCACGGTGTATCGGTGCGACTATCCGGGCCAGGCCGCGACCCTGCCTACTGCTCTTGCGCAAACCAATTCCGCGGCGCCCCAACTTGCGCCCGGTTTGCAGCTGATTGCCGCAGCTATAGCCGGCGGCGGCGAGCCGGCGACCCGGCTGCAGCAGCTGTGCGGGGCGGTGACGGCCAAGGCCGTTGAGGATTGCATGTTCTATCGCGATTCTCGGCTCGTGTCGCTCAACGAGGTCGGTGGCAACCCCGATCGCTTTGGTGTCGGCCTTTCAGAATTCCACCACCGCGCCGCGACCCGGGCTCGGTTGTGGCCCCACACCATGACGACGCTGTCCACACACGACACCAAACGTAGCGAAGACGTGCGCGCCCGTATTGGAGTGCTGTCGCAGCTGCCATCGCTGTGGGCGCAGTTCGTTTCACACGCCGAGACGGTAGCGCCCTGCCCGGACATCACGACCGGGCACTTTCTGTTGCAGAACATCTTCGGCGTGTGGCCGGTGCACGGCCAGGTTGGCGAGCAACTACGAAGCCGGCTGCACTCCTATGCCGACAAAGCCATCAGGGAATCGGCACGACATACCTCATGGCGCGACCCGGACGCCGCCTTCGAGAGTGCCGTGCACCGCTGGATCGACACCATCCTTGACGGTCCAGCCGGCAAAGAACTGACCCGACTTGTCGCCCACGTCAACTCGCACGCCGAAAGCGACGCCCTGGGACAGAAACTGCTCGCGCTGACCGTGCCCGGAATCCCGGACATGTACCAGGGCACCGAGCTCTGGGACGACAGCCTGGTTGACCCGGACAACCGCCGTCCGGTCGACTACGCTGCTCGGCGCGCCGCTCTGAAGGCCTTGCAACACCGAAAAATACGAGTCGTTGCCGCAGCACTCCGCGTGCGGCGAGCCCATCCCGACTGCTTCCTCGACGGCGAATACTCTGCGGTGCTCGCCACCGGCCCAGCCTGCGATCACATCGTTGCGTTCCGCCGCGGCAATGACGTCGTCGTCGCAGTGACCCGCTGGACGGTACGCCTCGCGAACACGGGCTGGGGCGACACCGTGCTGCCGCTGCCGCACGGTTCTTGGAGAGACACCCTTACCGAACGCCTAGTGCGCGATCCGGCGCAGGCCATCGAACTGTTCGCGGACCTGCCGGTCGTCTTGCTGGAGCGCGTGCATGCCTGAATTCCGAGTGTGGGCACCCAAACCCACGCTGGTCCGCCTCGACGTCGAGGGCGTCGTACACGCTATGGAACGATCCGAGGACGGGTGGTGGCATGCGGTCGTGGCCGCACCCGCCGGAGCCCGCTACGGCTACCTCCTCGATGACGACCCGACGGTGCTACCCGACCCGCGATCGGCCCGCCAACCCGACGGGGTCCACGCGCGTTCGGCGCTCTGGGAGCCGCCCGGCCCGCGTGGTACCACCGGGACCGACGCCGACTGGCCCGGCCGGTCGGTGGAGGGCGCGGTGATCTACGAACTGCACGTCGGCACCTTCACCGCGGCGGGAACCTTCGACTCGGCCATCGAAAAGCTTGACCTACTAGTCGATCTCGGAGTCGAATTCGTCGAGGTAATGCCAATCAACTCGTTTGCCGGCACCCACGGCTGGGGATACGACGGGGTGCTGTGGTACAGCGTGCACGAACCCTACGGTGGCCCCGATGGGCTGGTCCGGTTCATCGACGCATGCCACGCCCGTGGCCTGGGTGTTGTGATTGACGCGGTGTTCAACCACTTCGGCCCTTCGGGCAACTACCTTCCTAGGTTCGGCCCGTACTTGTCGTCAACGACCAACCCGTGGGGGCCGGGAATCAATATCTGCGATGCTGACTCCGACGAAGTGCGACGCTACATCGTCGGGTGCGCGCTGCGCTGGATGCGGGACTTTCATGCCGATGGACTGCGACTGGACGCGGTGCAAGTCCTGGTAGACACTACCGCGGTCCACATCCTCGAGGAGCTGGCCCGGGAGACGCGTTGGCTGTCGCGGCAGTTGGGCCGTCCGTTGTCGCTGATCGCCGAGAGTGACCAAAACGATCCGCGCCTGATCACGCCACCCGGGGCCGGTGGCTATGGGATCACCGCCCAATGGGACGACGACATTCATCACGCACTACACAGCGCGGTATCCGGCGAACGTCAAGGCTATTACGCCGACTTCGGATCGCTGGCCACCCTCGCACGCACACTACGGCGTGGCTACTTTCACGCTGGAACGTACTCGTCGTTCCGACGGCGGCGCCACGGGCGTCCGTTGGACACGCGGACAGTCCCCGCAACCAGGCTGGTGGCCTACACCTGCACCCACGATCAGGTCGGCAACCGCGCTCTCGGAGATCGCCCCTCCCAGAGCTTGACGTGCGGTCAACTGGCCGTCAAGGCCGCGCTGGTCCTAGGATCACCCTATACCGCAATGCTTTTCATGGGAGAAGAATGGGGCGCCTCGAGCCCGTTTCTGTTCTTCAGCTCGCATCCCGAACCCGAACTGGCTCGCGCGACTGCCGAGGGACGCAAGGCGGAATTCGCCGAACACGGTTGGGAGCCCGGCGATGTTCCGGACCCGCAAGATCCCCGGACATTCCAGCGCTCCAAGCTGAACTGGGACGAAGCCGGATCCGGCGAGCACGCCCGGTTGCGCTGCGTGTATCGCGATCTGATTGCATTGCGGCACAACGATCCTGACTTTTCCGACGCTTGCCTTGACCACCTCACGGTCGACTACAACGAATACCATCGCTGGATCATGATGCGCCGCGGCCGACTAGCGATCGTTTGCAACCTCGCCGCCGACACGGTACGGGTACCGATCAGCGGTGAGTTGATGCTTGCCTGGAGCTCACCGCACATCGACAGCAACACCACGGCGCTACCGCCACATTCGTTCGCGATACTGCGCGTCGATAGCGATTCCCTACCGCAGGTTGATCACGCCAAATGGTAAAGCATCGGCATTGCGCCGGTGTTGTTGGCTTCGAAGTGCGCTAAGACATAGCGTCGAAAACTCGGTTTGAAGATCAGCGAAGGCAGGATATCGCGAAGCCGATCCCAGCGGCAGTGGTTGATCACCGTGTAGTCAGTGGCGCTGTCCGGTCGCAGGAGGGTGGAATTGCGCAGGCCGGTCTGGTCCTGGAACCAGCCCGCCGTGTATTCCCAGACCGCGAGATTCACAGCCGCGCTGTCGGCGTAGAAAAAGTTGAGGAGAAAGACGCCATTGCGGGTATGGTCCACATCGCCCATCCGGCGGGCGTTATGGCCGGTGATTACCTGGACGTCGGTCGACGCCTGCTGCAGCAATGTTTCGATCTGGCGCCACGCTGGGCTGGTGCGCAATTGCGTGGCGGCATCGGGATCATCGGTCTCCACCCACACGGCGACGTCGTAGCGCGCGTGGTGCACAGCGGGGCGCCGTCTGAGGAACGCCGAGCGGCCCGGCGGTCGAAGCAACGCCTTGAGGCGGACAACCTCCCGCACACCCGGTAGAGCCTTCAGCTCAGCCACGGCGGAATGCACAGCGTCAAGCAGTCGTCGCTTGGTACGGCTTTCGAAGCCATACCCCAACGGCGGACGTCGGTCGACGAGCGCGGTGGCCAGTAGGTAGCCGAAGGAATTCGGCTCCACCAGATCAACTTTGGGAAAGCGACCAGCACTCTCCACCAACGTAAGTTCGGTCTCTGTCATCAATGCCCTCCTAGCCGTCCTGGTGTCTCTTCTTGCCATGGCCGATCGCGGCGACAACTGATGGTCGGCTCTGTAGAGCCGCTACCGCGATCCGGAAGTAACTATCAACTGTGGACTTGTCGACGCCCCGTAGCCCAAATAACTGCGCTCCCTGGACGATGCCAACCAGGTATTCGGCCAGCGCGTCGATGTCGGCGTCTTCTGCTATCTCCCGGCGTTCACGCGCCCGTGCAAGCGCCTGCGCGAACAGCGTCTTGATCGTCGAGAAATGGGTTTCAACTTGCTCGGTGATCGCCGGCGCCTCGTACACGGGCTCGACGAGGGCGCGGCACGCCATGCACCCGTTAGCTGAGTCGCCCGTATCGAACAACGCCAAGCTCGTATCGAAGGCCGCCCGGATGTCGTCGAGCCCGCCCGAGCCACTGGCAAGAGGAGCAAACGCGGTCTCGATGAACATCTCGCTGTATTGCCGCAGGCACATGGCGTAGAGCTCGGCCTTGCCGCCCCAGTTCTGATAGATCGCATACCTGTTGAGCCCACTGACCTGGACGATCTCCTCCATAGAGACCTTCTCGTAGCCCTTCTGCCAGAAGAGTCGCATCACATCAGAGAGCATCGGCCTGCCACCATCAGAACGGTCATTCTGATGCAGACGCTACCGCCTGGCGGCACAGAGTGCAAAGGCGAGCTGCAGAAGGTCACCGTCTCACCAACCCCGCCGACTAGGGCACCGCGCCCACACCGTTATCCGCTCGGCGACACTAGTTGGATTGGCTAATTGTCCTCAAACGCTGTGTCGGACCGCGCGATTGGGGCGGCGCACGCGCTACAACTGAGAACCGGAGCAAGTCGCCGCCCACAGTTCTCGTGCGTGAGCCGCACCGGAGGCCTGCCGTCGGCCACCCAGCGATCACCCCACGCGAGCATTGCGAGCGGCACCGGATACAGCGCCAGCCCCTTCTCGGTGAGCCGATACTGGTGTCGCAGCGGCCGGTGCTGGTATGCCGTTCTGGTGAGGATACCCAGCTCGTCGAACCGCCGAAGGCGGTGGGAAAGGATATTGGGAGCGATCCCAAGGCGCTGCTGGAATTCGTCGAAACGGTGTGAGCCGTAGAAGCATTCGCGAATCAGCAGCGCACTCCAACGATCACCGATGACCTGCAACGTCGCAGCAGTCGGATTAGGGCGGACACGTTGCAACAGGTCAAGCCCAGGTGCACGACGACGGGTCACTACGCCGGATAGCGCGACGGCGGGATCTGGCCGCCGGTCGAAGCTGACGTCGCGGGCTCGGACCAGCTCACCGCAGGCGGCGCAGCGCAGTTCGGCGTGGATTGACTGAGCGCATCCGATGTGGGCGACTCGTCGCGAGATGTGCCGGTCCGCCGTATTCCAGCGGTCGGCCCACGCCATGGCGGCCATGATGCAACCAAAGAAATCCGCGCCCATTTCGGTGGGACGGTAGCCCCGCTCGTCATGGTCCATCAGCCCATTGACGCAGAGCGACGATAGCCTCGCGCTCAGCGTCGACCGTGCAATCCCAAGACGACTCTGAAAGGAGGCGAACCGCGTGATGCCGTCGATGATCGCCTCACTGAGCAGCAGCCAGGACCAGGCGTCACCCACCGTCTCGATGGCGCCGAACACCGAGCAATTCGCGAATGCGCGCCGAGCTGTTTCGGGCATGGAACCAGACTAGCGGTAGTTGCTTGCGTAACGAGACTTCGAGGCCTATAGTCTCGTTACGCAAGTTACGCCGCCTGAAAGAGCCCGCGATGTCTGAGACCGACTACCAAGATCTGATCTTCGAGCGAACCGGCCCTCGAACGACGATCACGCTGAACCGTCCCCACCGCCACAATGCCCTCGATCGGGCACTGTCCACGGAGCTGAATCGCGCTGTGCGACAAGTTCGCGACGACCGGGACTGTCGCATTCTGATCTTGCGCGGTGCCGGCGATACGTTTTGCGCCGGTGACGACATCACAGAGTTCAACACCTGGGGCGCGGACGACGCCTACTGGCAAGTGCGGCTTTACCAGGAAACCGTGCAAATCCTTGAGGATCTGACGGCCATCACGATCGCCGCAGTGGACGGCGTCTGCACGGGCGGCGGTCTGGAACTCACCCTGGTCTGCGATTTCGTCATCGCTACCGACCGGTCACGGTGGGGCATGCCCGAGATCGACTGGGACATCACACCGGGCTGGGGCGGCACCTCGCGGCTGCCCCGCTACGCCGGTCGTCGCAAGGCCAAAGAATGGAACCTGATCGGTGCCCTATTCGGCGCCCAGAAAGCAGAACGCTACGACCTCGTCAACCGCATCGTCACCCCTGACGAGCTCGATGCCGAGGTCGACGCATTGGCCGAGGTCATGCTCGCCAAGCATCCCCTCACCGTGCGCCGCACGAAGTTCATCATGAACAAAGGTATCGATCTGCACGTGTCGGGAGCGCTCGCCTTTGAAGTGCCGATCACGCCATTGGCGGGTAGGGACGGCATCGCTGACTTCACGAATCGAGACGCCCGCCAACGGCGACGCCGGCTGTCACGACAGTTCTGGCAGGACCCGGAAACGGCAGCAACCCCGTAGGCCGCGCCCACATTGCGCCAGCGGTTGCTCACCCCCGCCCGGCCCCAACCCTCGCGGCACTCTGGGCGAACGAAGACCGAACATTCATCGTCCACACGCGGCCTCAGACGCTCGCGGGGCCGGTCGAATGCATGGCAGCGGCCACGGCGTCGGCCAGCGGATCGATTTCGTGGCCAGCGAGGTCAGCAATGGTGATGCGGATTCCGGGCGGGGTGCGAACCCGGAACCGCGTTCCGGGCGCGGCGGCCCAGCCCGCGTTGAGCAGGCGGGTGATGACCACCGTCTCGTCCAGTACCGGGATCCACACATTGAGTCCCGATCGCCCGTAGGCGGTGACACCGCGCTCGGCCACGGCCGCGCAGAGCCGCGTACGGTTCTCCGCGTAGCGCTGTTCGGCCTTGCGGACAAGGCGCCTCGCCGCCTCATCGGTCCACAAGCCGACGGCCAGGTCTTGCAACACATGACTCACCCAGCCCGGCCCCAGCCGAAGGCGACCGTGTACCCGCTCAACGGTGCGGCGGTCGCCGGCAAGGACGGCCAGCCGCAGGTCGGGGCCGTACGCCTTGGAGGCCGACCGCACGAAGGCCCAGCGGCGGGTGGTCCCGGCGAGTGTGTGCAGCCGCTCGCCGGCGATGCCCGCGCCATGGTCGTCTTCAACGAGCAGCAGATCGTCGGAGCGCTCCGCCAACAGGCTGTGCAGCAAGCCGGCACGGTGCGCAGACAGGGCCGCCCCGGTCGGGTTCTGCGCACGGCTGGTGACGATCAGTGCCCGCACACCCCGGTCCAAAGCCCAAGCCACGTCCGAAACCAGGGGGCCGTCGTCGTCAACCCGAACGGTCTCGGCCGAAAGACCAAGTGCGGCAAGAAGATCAAGCAGGTTTGCCCAACCCGGATCCTCAATGGCCACCGTGTCGCCCGGACGGACGTGGGTGGCGAGTACGCGCTCGATACCATCCAACGCGCCACTGGTTACCGCGAGATCATCGGCACACACACCGTCGGCGGCCAGGTCACCGCGAGCTGATTCGACTAACTCCGCTGACATCGCCGGCTCGCCGTACATGATTGGGCGGGCT
This sequence comes from Mycobacterium spongiae, assembly GCF_018278905.1. Taxonomy (NCBI): domain Bacteria; kingdom Bacillati; phylum Actinomycetota; class Actinomycetes; order Mycobacteriales; family Mycobacteriaceae; genus Mycobacterium; species Mycobacterium spongiae. The sequence continues at coordinate 2,414,217 of NZ_CP046600.1, read as the reverse complement.
GGTTTGGCCGGCGCGAATCGGGCGGCAGCGATCGGTAGCAGCGCGGGGTCCGGATTCCCGGTTGACAGGTCGCGCACGCCGGCGGGGACGTCAAGCCCACGCAGCGAACGGGGCGTGCTCGCCGGCCGGTCACGCACCCGGGTGCCGCGCCGGCCCGAGGTGGCGACTACCCCGCGATCGCGCAGCAGGCGGTAGGCGGCGGCGACGGTGTTGGCATTCACGCCGAGTTGGTTGGCCAGGCCGCGTATGGAGGGCAGTGCGTCGCCCGGCGCCAGATCGCCTCGGGAAATGGCCTCTTCGACGCTAGCCGCGATGGACTCTGCACCCGTTCCCGCTATGCTCCGTTGTACGATCTGTACTGGCACAGCATCTATTATGTACTATTACAATATTGGAGGCCAACCTCCGTGGAAGCTGCATACCGACCCACGCTCCGGACTACCCCGACCCGCTACGCGGAACGCGCCCGCTACGACCGACAATCCGTTCACGACATCCTCGATGAAGCGCTGGTCTGCCACGTGGGCTATGTCAATTCCGGAAGCCCAGTAGTCTTGCCGACCACGCACGCCCGGCTCGGCGAAACGTTGTACCTCCACGGCTCCACCGGGAGCGGGCCCATGCTCGCAGCCAGGACAGCACCATCGCCGGGCCTACCCATCTGCGTCACCGCTACCCTCCTCGACGGGCTGGTCCTGGCCCGCGCGGCGATGCACCATTCGCTGAACTACCGCTCGGTGGTCGTAGTGGGTACCGCGCGGCTGGTCGACGACCAAGCGGAGAAGCGGCGGGCGCTGCAGGCGCTGCTCGATCACATCCGACCCGGTCGCTCCGCCGACTGCCGAGCCCCGAACACGCGCGAGCTAGCAGCTACCGGAGTGCTTGCGCTCGACCTCGTCGAGGTCTCCGCCAAGGTGCGCAACGGGGGCCCCTCCGACGACCTCGAAGACAGGGCGTTGCCGCACTGGGCCGGAGTGGTGCCGCTGAGCCTGACCGCCGGAACACCGGAGCCAGCCAGCGACCTCGGTGGCGCTACCCCGCTGCCGGCCTATCTGCGATGACGCCGCCACCCACTCTCCGAATGACGCGCCGGCGTGAGGCTGTCACGACGCGCTTGGACGGCTACAGCAGGTAGCGGTAGGCCGGCGACCCCGGCTCGAGGGCCTCGACATGAATGTCCGTGGCGCGCATCCGGGCCAGCAAGCCGTCCAGATCGGCTGCCGACCCGAGTTCGACGCCCACGAGCGCCTCACCGGTTTCTCGATTGTTGCGCTTGACGTACTCGAACAAGGTGATGTCGTCGTTGGGGCCAAGGACATCATCGAGGAATCGGCGCAACGCTCCCGGCTCCTGGGGGAAGTCGACCAGAAAATAGTGCTTCAGGCCGAGGTGGACCAGCGAGCGCTCCAGCACCTCGCCATAGCGGGACACGTCGTTGTTGCCACCCGAGATCAGGCAGACCACCGTGGATCCGGGTCGGATGTCGGCCTCCAACAGGCCGGCGACCGATAGCGCGCCCGCCGGTTCAGCGATGATGCCCTCGTGCTGATACAGGTCAAGCATCGCCGTGCAGACCGCACCCTCGTCGACGGTCGTGATCGACACCATGTCGCCGGCGGCGGCCAGGGCAGCGTGGGTCAGCGTGCCCGCCCGGTTGACCGCGGCACCGTCGACGAATTGGTCCACGTGATCCAGGGTCACCGGCTGGCCGGCAGCTAGTGCGGCCATCATGGCGGCGGCCCCGGCCGGTTCGATACCCAGCACCGCGGTGTTCGTCGTCCGCTCCGCCAAGTAGGTGGTGATGCCAGCGATGCAGCCGCCGCCTCCGACGGGCACCACGATCAGATCGGGCTCCTCGTCGAGTTGGGCGAGCACCTCGACGGCGATCGTGCCTTGGCCAGCAATGGTGCGCAGATCGTCGTAGGGCGGGACCAGCGTCGCGCCGGTACGTTCGACATCCTCGAGAGCCGCCGCGGCGGCATGATCGTAGGTTCTGCCACCAACGATCAGCTCGATGAACTCTCCCCCGTGGTAGCGGATCCGGTCACGCTTCTGCTTCGGAGTCTTGGCGGGGACGTAGACGCGCCCGCGCACCCGCAATGCGCGACACGCATACGCGAACCCTTGCGCATGGTTACCCGCCGAGGAACACACCACACCAGCGGCCAGCTCTTCATCCGAAAGCTGTACCAACAGGTTGTAGGCGCCGCGCAGCTTGTAGGAACGGACTATCTGCAGGTCTTCGCGCTTGAAGTAGACCCTCGCTCCAGTTATCGCCGACAGCCGGTCGCTTGGCTGCAAGGGCGTGGGCGTGACCACCGGGGCAATGCGGGTTGCCGCGCCGTCAATGTCAGCCCCAGAAAGTCGAGGCAGGGGCGATCTGCTCGGGCTTTGGCTCAGTTCGGCGGACACCGGTCAATGGTGCCACGCCGTCGTGGCTGCCTGCCTAGGCGCCTTAGCGCACTGGGGTCAACACGAATACCGGAATCTGGCGGTCCGTCTTGGCTTGGTAGCCGGCATAGTCCGGCCAGACCGCCACCGCGCGCTCCCACCAGCTGGCCTTCTCGTCGCCGAATACTTGTCTGGCGTCGTAGTCACCCGTGGTGGTACCGTCCTGCAGCTCGACGCGTGGGTTTGCCACGACGTTGTAGTACCAGACGGGATTTCTGGGTGCCCCGCCCAGGGATGCCACGATTGCGTATTCGCCGTTGTGCTCGACTCGCATCAACGGGGTCTTACGGAGCTTGCCGGTCTTGGCTCCGACAGTGGTCAGCAGAACGACGGGCTTTCCGTTGAGTTCGGTGCCTTCGGTTCCCCCTGATCCCATGTATTTATCGGCTTGCTCGCGCGACCAGTCGAGCGGGCTGGGCGCATATTCACCTGAAAGGGCCATGCCATCACCTTAGGCCGCACCCGGCTTCTGGCAGAGGCGCTACGCACGACCAGATCCCCCGGACAAACCTTTACCGCGTTCTGGCCAGCTCCGCGATCGCGTTGACGTGCCTGATCGCCGTCGCGATCTCGTCGGCGAACAACCGTCTTCGCCCAGCGACGTCACAATTCGGGTCTTCGCCAGCGGACGAGTCCACGAGCTCGCGGTGGCGGGCCAGTCGCAGGGCGGTCTTGAACAGTTCCATCGACCTCGACTCGGCGTTGGCGATTCTGCGTTGCAGTTCCCATTGTTTGCCCACTTGCAGGCATTCGGCGAGGAAGGCTTGCTCGTCGAACGACTCATCTTCATGCGCCGCCAGCCGGTCAGCGACGATGTGGTACGCGTCGAGGAAGGGGCGCAGCACTAGGTGCGCCAACAGCAGATCCGCCGATTCCAGCAGCCGCCGGACATCAGCCGTACTCGCCGCCTTGGTGGTGTCTTCGACTGGCCCGATGAGGCGTACTTCGTCGGAGAGGTCTTTCTCAAATTGCGCACGGCCGGCGAACAGAAATTCGAACTTGAGCAACTCGCGCAGCCGCAGTGCCTCGTCGCGCACCGTCGCCGGCGAGACCGAGCCATTGTCTGCGCGCTCCGCGCTCTCCAGGGCCGCCAGCAACGCCATTTCGGCGATGGCACGATCAACCAAGATGTGAATTGCAGTGTTGCGATAGAAGGCCGCAACCAGGTGCTGGTCCTCGCCGATGCCCCACACCGCCTCGGTGCCGGCATCGAAGACACTGACGACACCGGAAGCGACCAGCTGGTGCAATGTCCACCGGATCGTCGAGCGATTCGTCAGGTCCGCCGCACCGGCAACGGCCCAGTCGCGCGCCGCGATGTAGGTTGCCAGCGGTCGCACAGTGGCCAGCACCTCGCTGATGGACAACGAGCGGTCTGCGCCCAATAGCGCGAGACTCACCACGGCCGTAGGAGTCACCGGGGTGGCGCGATTGATCCGGTGTTCGACATCCAACGCGATGCGTTCGATTTCGGTTCCGGTGCCCGATTCGTCTGCGCGCATTTCCTCCAGGCGCTTGCGCAGTGGCAGCGGTTCGCCGAAGTCGAGGTAGGCCCGGCCGAGTCGCTCGCGTTGTTGCAGAGCCAGCCGGATCATGGTCCGGAAGTCCTCAGGCCGCTTATCGGCACCGTAGGCCTCGGTGGTCATCGCCTCCACTTCGTGGAGCTGGTCGTAGACGATCGACGTCGGAACCAAATACACCTCAGGGCCGTCGATTTCGTCGACAGCGTCGGTGATGTAGCGCAGGATCCCAAAGACCGGAGGCCGCAACTTACCGGTCCTCGTCCTACCCCCTTCGATCGACCAGGTGAGGTTGACGTGGTCTCCCACCAGCTGCGCTGAGTACGCCCGCAGCACAAACCGATAGATCGGAATGTCCTTGGTGTCGCGGCGGATGAAGATCGCCCCAGTGCGTTTGGCGAAACCACCCAACGGGAAGAAGTTCAAGTTCGACCCGCCGAACGTGAGCGCGGGCGAGAGACGATTGGCCAGGATCGCCTCGGGCAACAACATTCCATCTAGATACGAGCGATGGGAAAAAGCGAACGCCAGCGTGGCCTTGCGGTCCAAGCTGCGCAGCTGCGCGATCTGATCTTCATCGATGAGCACGTCATAGGCCCTCATCAGCCAGCGACTGAAACCGCGCCACGCCTGCACCGCGCGCTCGTCCAGCGAGGCCGCCATCTCGCGGAGATAGCCAGCAGCTTCGGCGCGCACACTGTCCGGGTCACGTCCGAGGTCGGCGGCCAGTGCAGTCAGCCGCTCGTCATACCACGACGCCTCCATGAGTCGGGCGACCTCGGGTGGGTCGATCGTGAGCGGCGTCGTCGACTCGGCCACGATGCCGGTGCGCTGCAGCACCTTTCGCGCTCCGATACGGCCGACCTCTCGAGCAGTCATCAGCCAACCCCCGTCATGCCGGTTGCGTCGACGGTGCGGCCGCCGGCTCGTGAACGTCGGGTCCGGGCTCGGGCTGGTAAAGCTCTTCGATCTCTGCAGCGTATTTGGTGGCAATAGGCCGACGTTTGAGTTTCATGGTCAGTGTTATCTCATCACCGCCGGGCTCCCACAACGTCGGCAACACCCGAAACCGCTTGATCTGTTCCACGCGGGACAACTTGGCGTTGCCCGCCGCAACACCGTCGGCGATCCGCGCGATCAGCTCCGGGTTGGCTGCCAGCGCCGCGGGCGAGGCCTGGCCGAGGCCATGCTGGGCCGCGTAAGGTCCGACCGAGTCAGCATCGAAGACCAGAAGGGCGGTGTTGAAGGGTCGGCCGTCACCGATCGCCATCATGACGCCGATCATCGGGCATGCCGCCAGGATGGTGTTCTCGATGTTGGCCGGAGACATGTTCTTCCCGGCCGCATTGATGATCAACTCCTTCTTGCGGTCGACCACCGTCAGATACCCATCGGCGTCGACCTCGACTATGTCGCCCGTATACAGCCAGCCGTCGGCGTCGATCGCCGCCGCGGTCTTGGCCGGTTCCTTGCGGTAACCCTTCATTACCAGCGGGCCGCGAACCAGGTACTCGCCGTCATCGGCGATCTTGCCTTCCAATCCGGGAACCAGCTTGCCTACGGTACCGAGGCGCGCATCATGAGGATGGCTCGCGCTAGCGACGCAACTGAGCTCCGACATGCCCCAGATCTCGGCGATCGAGATGCCAATGCCGTCGAAGAAAGCCAGCGTTTCCTTCGGGATGGGCGCCGCCCCCGATATCGCCCATCGAACCTGATCCAGGCCGAGCCGCTCACGCAACTCAGACAGCACCACGTCGTCGGCTTTGGCCCATTCGGCGGCCACCTGTTCCGACATCGGTTCGCCGGCGAGCAGGGCAGCCGAGCGTTTGGCGGCTACTGACATCCCCCATGCCAAGGCCTGCCGCTTCACGTCGTCCGTTTCCTGACTGACCGCGAATTCGATTCCAGCCTTCAGCTTTTCCCATACTCGGGGCACCGCACCCCAGACGGTGGGCCGCACGTCAGGCAGTGCGGCCGCGATCGCGCGGCCGTCGGACACCGCGGTGACCTGGGTGCCAAACATCTCATGGAGGTACAGGCCGGTCAGCCGGTCGGCGATGTGGGCTGATGGCAGGAATGATGTCACCCGATCACCGAAGCGCATCCCGAACACGTCGTCAACGGCGTAGCCCTCGAACAGCAGATTGGTGTGAGTCATCTCCACACCCTTGGGGTTTCCGGTGGTGCCGGATGTGTAAATCAGCGTGACGACGTCGTCGGGGGCCACCGCGCGCCATGTCGACTCGAAGTCGAAATCGTCGGAGGCGGCGGCATAGAGGTCGGCCACCGATAGCGTGCCAGCGGGCGCACCGTCGATGCAGATGATGTGCTCAAAGTCCCTGCCGCTGGCGCGGATCCGGTCGACGTACTGTTCCTCGCAGATCACCACCTTGGTCCCGGCATTGTCGAACACATAGGTCAGCTGCTCAGCGGGCAAGGTGTTGTACACCGAAAACGAAGTGGCACCGACGTGTTGAGCACCGACCTCGAGTGGGTAGAACTCGACCCGGTTCGCCATCATCAACGAAACCGTGTCGCCACGTCGCACGCCCAATCCGGCCAGGCCCGCGGCGACCTGACGCACCTGCTCTGCATATTGCCGCCACGTCAACGTCTGGGTGGCGCCGGGCGTCCGAAGGGCGACAGCGTCCGGATCGATCGCCGCGACGCGCTGGAATGCCTCGCACATGGTGTTGGGACGCTCGGTTGTGGTCATGTCCGTTCTCCTTAGCACCGGATCGCCAACCTCACATCGGTGAGCGTACGTCGGCGGTCACGGAGCACGGAAGACCACGCCCGCTCCTGCGATCGACCCGAAACTCCGCACCCGCCCACGACCGGACCACGCGCTGGCCGCAACGCACCCACCCGCTGCCGACGGCACCAGGACACTGGGCCGCAGACCAACCGGACACCGCCGCATCGGTTTTCGGCTATTCCCCGTGGGCCGCGACGTGACCCAGTTGTGAGCGCCGACTACGGCGAGGCGCCGATGTCGGCCTTGGCGGCGAATCTCTCGAGGAGCGCTACCTGCGCGTCGAGGAGTTCAGGGGACGTCGGGTCAGTGTCGAGCACCGCGGCGTGCAACGGCGTCATTGCCACATAACCGAGCATGAGGTTGTTGAACGCCATGAGCGCCGCCTTGGACGCGGCGTCGTCCGATTCGCCCCTACCCACCAAGCCCAGCGCCTCGCGGACGACCGGACGCCACCGCCGCTGGACGAGAGCCCGCATCTGCATCCCCCCGGCGAGACTGGCGTGCATGAGAAGCCGCGCAAGGTTGGGATTGGCGACATTCTGGCGCAACAGCGGCCCGACCATGTCCTCAGGTTGCATCGCTGTCTCAGCTTGACGGACCAAGTCCTGTATTGGGGCTAGGAGCCTATCGATCACGGCCTCGTAAAGATCCTCTTTCCCATCAAAGTGCTTGTAGACGGCCGGTGCGCGCACCCCCACTTCGGCGGCGATCTCCGAGACCGACGTGGCCGCATAGCCGCGTACGGCGAAGTGGCGCTCCGCGGTGTCGAGAATCTGAGCGGCAATCACCCCACTGGCTCGGCGGACCCCGCGCACGTCGTCGCTCATGTTCACACCTCCCGAATAAAGTTATAGCACGTTAACCTTTTCTGGTAGGGTGCGGGACATGCCCGCCACTCCGCCTCTCATCGCCGACGCCGGATCGAGTTCGGCGCCGGCGGCCGCCGCCTCCCCTACAGACCGGTCCGCAGGTACAGATCCGATCGCGGCGGCACGGTCCCTGCAGCCGCTGATCGAGTCCGAAACGGCCGACGAGTCGCGAAACGACAGCATGACGCCCGCCATCGTCGCCGCGATTGATGAGGCCAGGCTCTTTCACCTCGCGGTCCCGGCCGACCTCGGCGGCGCCGAAGCCCCCGTGGAAACGATCCTCGCCGCGACCGAAGCGCTCGCTTTCGCTGACGGATCGGTCGGCTGGTGCTACGCACAAAACATCACGGTCATGTCGTTCAGCGCCTATTTGGCCCGCAACTTCGCCGACGAGGTGGCCGGGGCTACTGCCGCGGCGGGAATGTTCGCACCGATCGGCAAGGCCAGCCTCGCCGACCCCGACTTCATGGTCGAAGGCAGGTATCCGTTCGGCAGCGGCTCCTCGTACGCCGACCACATCGGCGGTGCGGTTTTCGTGGAAGACGCCGAGGCCAACGGGCTCGATCCGCTGGAATTCCTCCGCGGTTTCCTTGTGCCCGCCGACCGTGTCGAACTACTCGGCAACTGGGACGTCATGGGGTTGCGGGGAACGGGGAGCTTCGACTTCCACGTACCCCGCCAGCGCGTCGCGGCAGGCCAGACGTTCTCGCTGCTGGCGGCCAAGGTCATCACCGGTGGTCCCTTCTATCAGCTCGGCCCCATCGTCTTGGCAGGCGTCCCGTCGACCGCCTGGGCGCTCGGCGTCGCCGAGCGCGCGCTCGCCGAGATGGCGCTGGTCGCCAAGGCCGGCCGGACCCGGATGGGCAGCATCCGGCTCGTCGAGCAACCGGCCTTTCTCGAGCAGTGGGGGTCACACGCGACCGCGCTCGCAGCGGCTCGGGACGCCTTTGCTGCAGCAACAAACGGCGCGATCGACGCGCACGCCCGGCAGTTGGGCACCGACGAGATCGCCACGGCGACCGCGTTGGTCAAGTCCACCGGCAGCTTCGTCGTGGACATGGCCAAACGGGCCACCACGTTCGCCTGGGAAGCCGCCGGCAGCGCTGCGATACGAAATCCCAGCCGGCTGCAACGCTGTTACCGCGACATGAGCGTGGGTTCGGGCCACTTGGTCTGGGATCGCAGAAACTACGCCGAGTACGCGCAATCCCGCCTCGGCATCGGCGCCTGAGATCTCACCGCGAACACTCACCAGCGGCGACCGCCAAGGCCCCGCTGGCCAACGGCTGGACATTTTGCCGCGGGATGCGCCGATTCGACGAACTGCTGCCGACCGCTGTCCTAAACTCCCCTCCTGTCGTGGCCGGCTGCACCGTCGCCGCCTGCCGAGTGTGATCCCCGCGAGGACGAAATCGTGCTGAATTTCTCCGTACTGCCGCCGGAGGTCAATTCGGCGCCGATGTTCGCTGGTGCGGGTCAATGCCGATGCTGGACGCGGCGTCAGCCTGCAGTGGCCTAGCCGGCGAACTGAGCTCGCGGCGACCTCATTCGCGACGGTGACCTCGGGGTCAGCGGGCGCGGCATGGCAAGGTCCGGCGTCGGCGGCAATGGCGGGTGTGGCCGAGTCCTACATCGGGCGGCTCAACGCGGCCGCGGCTCGGGCTGGGCATGCGGCTGGTCAAGCCGGTGTGATGGCGTCGACGTTCGATGCCGCGAGAGCCGCGACCGTGCATCCAGCAGCGGTGGCGCAGATAGCGATCATTGCCGCGAACTAGCCGCCAAGACACCCCGGACCCAGCAGCTCCTTCAAGTCCCCCATGAGCGCCGGTGACGGTGTGACTCGCAGCGACTGATCAAGCTCTAGCGTGGTGATGCGGTCCCCGCTGATCAACCGCAAATGCACCTGCGAGGTGCCGGGATGGCGGGCCAGCACCTGCTTGAGTGCACTGACCTTGTCGACAGTGCATTGGCGGGTGGGCAGGCTCACGGCCAGCGGCCGGTCGGCGCGGGCTCCGGAGAAATCGGGCACCACTAGCTCGTTGGCGATCAACGCGATGCGGTCGTCACGGACGGCCACCTTTGCGTTGACGAGCACCACCGCGTCATCGGCGATGTCGGCACCGTAGCTAGAGTAGGTATGCGGAAAGAACATGACCTCGATACCACCGGTGAGGTCTTCCAATTGCGCTGATGCCCAAGGCATCCCATTCTTGTTGACTCGTCTGTTCACCGAAGCCAGGATGCCGCCGACCCGCACCTGGGTCTCATTGGGAACGTCACCATCGAGGATTGCCGGGATCGCGGTGTCGACCTGAGCGGACAGCAAGTGCGCGACCCGGTTCAGTGGATGCCCGGACACGTACAACCCCAGCATCTCGCGCTCCAGGGCCAGTTTGTGTTTGTCCTCCCACTCATCGTCAGGCACCTTGATCGTGAACACCGCGTCCGCGCCGGCATCGCTACCACCGAACAGATCGAACTGGCCCATGGCCTCGGCCTTCTTCGTGCCCAGCACAGAGTCGACGGCGTCGGTATGCACCAAGAAGAGGCCCTTGCGTGCGTGCCCGAGCGAATCGAACGCGCCCGCCTTGATCAGGGACTCGGTGACCTTCTTATTGCACGCCGAGATGTCGATCTTGTTCAGGTAGTCCGAGAACTCAGCAAACTTGCCCTTGTCGTTGCGGGTTTGGATCAACGAACCGACAACGTTGGCACCGACGTTGCGCACCGCACCCAAGCCGTAACGGATGTCGTTACCCACCGAGGCAAAGTTCAGTCCCGACTCGTTGACGTCCGGCGGCAGCACCGTGATGCCCAGCTTGCGGCAGTCGGCGAGATAGACCGCCGCCTTGTCCTTGTCGTCGCCAACCGAGGTCAACAGACCGGCCATGTACTCGGCCGGGTAGTTGGCCTTGAGGTAGGCAGTCCAATAGGAGACCAAGCCATAGCCGGCGGCGTGCGACTTGTTGAAGGCGTAGTCCGCGAACGGCAGGACGGTGTCCCAGAGCGCTTTGATAGCTCCCGCCGAAAAACCGCTGGCCTGCATTCCTTCCGAGAAGCCTTCGTACTCTTTGTCGAGCACCTCGCGCTTCTTCTTGCCCATCGCCTTGCGCAGAATGTCGGCTCGAGCCAGCGAGTAGCCGGCCACCTTCTGCGCGATACGCATGATCTGCTCTTGGTAAACGATCAGGCCGTAGGTCTCGGCCAGAATCTCCTCAAGCGGTCCGGCCAGCTCCGGGTGGATCGGCTTGATCGCTTGGCGGCCGTTCTTACGGTCGGCGTAGTCGTTGTGCGCGTTTTGGCCCATCGGTCCGGGCCGGTACAGCGCGAGCACCGCGACGATGTCCTCGAACCCGGTGGGCTGCATTCGGCGCAGCAGGTCGCGCATCGGCCCGCCGTCGAGTTGGAACACACCCAGCGTCTCACCACGGCCCAGCAGCTCAAAGGTGGCCGGATCGTTGAGCGGCAGCGACTCCAGGTCCAGGTCGATACCCCGGTTGGCCTTGATGTTGTCGATGGCGTCGCCGATGATCGTCAAATTGCGCAGACCCAGGAAGTCCATCTTCAGCAGGCCGATCGCCTCGCACGAGGGATAGTCCCAACCGGTGATGATGGCCCCGTCCTGCGGCCGCTTCCACAGCGGAATGACCTCCGTCAACGGTTCGCTGCTCATGATCACCGCGCACGCGTGCACGCCGGCGTTGCGGATCAGACCCTCCAGACCGCGCGCCGTCTGGTAAATGGTGCGCACGTCGGGATCCGTTTCGATCAGCCCGCGGACCTCGGCGGCCTCCTTGTACCGCTCGTGGTCCGGGTCGGTGATGCCGGACAGTGGGATGTCCTTGGCCATGATCGCCGGCGGCAGCGCCTTGGTGATCCGGTCGGCGATCGCGAACCCGGGCTGGCCGTAGTGGATGCGTGCCGAATCCTTCAACGCCGCCTTCGTTTTGATGGTGCCGAAGGTGATGACCTGGGCGACCCGGTCGTGGCCCCACTTGTCGGCGGCGTAGCGCACCATCTCGCCACGGCGGCGGTCGTCGAAGTCGATATCGATGTCGGGCATCGACGTGCGCTCCGGATTGAGAAACCGCTCGAAGAGCAGTCCGTGTGGGATCGGGTCGATGTCGGTGATGCCAAGCGCGTAGGCCACTAGCGAGCCCGCCGCGGAGCCTCGGCCCGGGCCAACCCGGATGCCCACCGACCGCGCGTAGTTGATCAGGTCGGCGACGATCAAGAAGTATGACGGGAAGCCCTTGGCGCAGATGACGTCGATCTCGTAGGCGACGCGCTCGCGATAGACATCGGGCGGACCGCCTGGGAACCTACGGCGCAGCCCGGCATCCACCTCGTGACGCAGCCACGACGCCTCGTCGTGCCCATCCGGCAGCGGGAAAATGGGCATCCGGTTACGCGGCGCCCATACGTCGGCGTAGGACTGGACCCGTTCGGCGATCACCAGCGTGGAATCACAAGCACCAGGAACTTCGTGGTCCCAGATCTCGCGCATTTCGGCGGCCGACTTGAGGTAGTAACCGTCGCCGTCAAACTTGAAGCGATTGGGATCTGACAACGTCTTGCCGGTCTGCACGCACAACAGCGCCTCGTGATTGTGAGCGGCTTCGCGGGTGACGTAGTGGCAATCGTTAGTGGCCAGCGGCGGAATGTTGAGCGCGCGACCGATCTCGAGCAGCCCCTCCCGAACCCGTCGTTCGATGGTCAGCCCGTGATCCATCAGTTCCAGAAAGTAGTTCTCCGCACCGACGATCTCGCGCCACCTGGCGGCCGCCTCGAGAGCTTCACGGTGCTGGCCGAGCCGAAGACGCGTCTGCACTTCCCCCGACGGGCAGCCGCTGGTGATGATGATGCCCTCGGCATGTTCGGCGATGAGCTCGGCATCCATGCGCGACCACTTGCTGAGCTGGCCCTCGAAGGAGGCCAGCGAGGACAGCGTGAACAGGTTGCGCAGTCCGGTGGCGTTCTCGGCCAGCATCGTCAGGTGTGTGTAGGACCCACTACCGGAGACATCGTCGGCCTTTTGACTGGGGTCGCCCCAGGAGATGCGCCGGGTATCGAAACGAGACGCGGGCGCGATATACGCCTCCACCCCGATGATCGGCTTGATCCCGGACTTTGTCACCGCGTTATAGAACTCACTGGCGCCGAACATGTTTCCGTGGTCGGTCATCCCGATCGCGGGCATTCCCAACCGCTCAACCTCGGCGAGCATCGGGGTGATCTTCGCGGCACCGTCCAGCATCGAATACTCGGTGTGGTTATGCAGGTGCACAAAGGACCGCGAAACAGAACCGCTCATAGGGACGCCAGTCTATGACCGAGTGCCGACGGGTTCCCGGCGTGTCGGCGAGTGTGTCTCTCGCTACCTACCCAGCGCCGACACTGCCGAACATACCGCGATCCATTCATGCAGTAACCCGTTCACCTGGCCAACGGTGCGCCGACGATCGCCACGTCCGGCCGCCATCCCTCAAGCTGGTCGGTCTCGGTCAGGAATGATCGCTTTCCAAAGGAAGCCATTCCCGAATGGGGCGCGAGCTGCTCAGCCATTCCGACTGGCAGCTGGCGCCCGGGGTGGTCGTCACCGCGGGACATCCTGCGACACTACCGCCGTCTCCGGCGTTTTCTTGGTGCCGGCGTGTTGCCCGCGATGGTTGTGCGGCGACTGTGCCGTGAGTCGGCTACCCGTACCGCTCGACGAACTGCTTCAGCGACTTCTGCACGTCCCCCTTGACCGCACGCGCCGCCGCAGAACCCACTGGACCGAAGAGTGCTCGCCCGGACAACTCGAGACGCAGACCAAGTGTGGACCCGTCGTTAGCAGGGTGCACGGTAAGCGTGACGCTGTAGTTCGTGCCACCCTTCCCCGAGCCGGACAGGGCAAGCTCGTTGGGTGGGTCCCACGTGGTCACGGTCCACGCCACCCGGTTGCGCATCCCTTTAGCGCGCGCGACACCCTCGATCTGGATGCCTTCGGCTAGCTCATCGGGCAACTCGCAACGCCACCCTTCGTGCATGACCAGCCACTCCCCCAGCTCTGACAGATCAGAAACGTGGTCCCACGTGTCCTGCGGCGTGATTGGGACATCAGCGGTCATCTCAACGGCGGCCATCACCCGAGCCTAAACCGCGGGACATCGCCGAGCGAACCTACCGACTGGGTCCGCCACGCAGTCGATTGCCGATCCGGATCGCGGGCAGTAGCAAGCTGCGTGGTGCGAGTCTGCCGCTGGTGGAGACGAACTTGGGGACCAAGCCGGGCACCACGCCGCGCTTGCCGGCGAGCATGCCCGCGATCGCCGCTTCGGCCACGTCATGCGGGGAGACCTGGGCAAGAGGAATGCTGAACCGCTCGGCGCTGGCGATCTCGGCCCACTCGGTGGGCACCGGGCCCGGACAGAGCGCGGTGACCGACACACCGGTTCCATGCAACTCCTCCTGAACAGCTTCCGAGAACGTCAGGACGAATGCCTTGCTCGCCGAATAGACGGCCATAAACGGAATCGGCTGGAAACCTGCGATCGATGCGATGTTCAGCACCGCACCGGCGCCCCGCTCAACCATGCCCGGCAGGACCGCGCGAGTCATGTCCATCAGCGCCAGCACGTTGACGGTGACCTGCTCGCTTTCGCGTTCGGGCGGCAGCTCGTAGAACCGGCCGCTGGTGCCAAAGCCTGCGCTATTACACAGACCAGCGATTTCCTCGTTACGAAGCCGCTCGGCCAGCTGCTCCCGGCCGTGCGCATCGGCCAAATCCAGGGGCAGGACCTCGACCGCGACCGAGAACGCGCTGCCTAATTCACTGGCCAGTTCCTCGAGGCGCTCGCGGCGCCGCGCCACCAGAATCAGCGGGAAACCGCGGCTGGCCAAGCCACGCGCCAATTCGACACCGATCCCCGACGACGCGCCGGTGATAACAACAGGGGTCTGCTCACTCGGTTTGGGAAGGCTCATGATGTCACCAATGTATCCCTCGGGTCGCCTGCACGAACGTTTCGCTTTGCTTGTCGAGTTCTGTTGTGTCGGTGTGGGTTTTGCCTCCTTGGGCCGCCGCGGAGTCACCGAACATGCCGAAGGCCCGGTTGCGTACCCGGTCCATGACCGCCGGATTGACCGCGTCGGCCATGGCAGCGAACTGGCCGAAGGGCGAACTGGCCCGCCGCGGCCGGTGTACCAGCGCGTCAGTGATCACGCCGGCAGCCTGATCCGGCGTCAGGGTCGGAAACTTGTCGTACATCGTGGTGGGGCTGATCATCGGCGTCCGCACCAGCGCCATATGCACGGTCGTGAATCGCACATTGTCGCTCACGGTTTCCGCCTGCAAGGCGTCACACAGGCTGTCCAGCGCGGCCTTGCTGGCGATGTAGGCGCCGAAGCGCGGTGCGCGCGTCTGCACTCCGACCGACGAGACATTCACGATGTGCCCAAAGCGACGTTCCCGCATCCCGGGGATGAACTTGAGAATGAGCTGGACCGCCCCCAGATAATTCAGTTGCATGGTCCGCTGGTAGTCGTGGATTCGGTCATAGGACAACTCAAGCGAGCGCCGAATTGACCGCCCCGCGTTGTTGATCAGGATGTCGACGCCGCCCAGGTCGGCAAGCACTTGGTCGCCCATCGCCGCGATGGCATCCATGTCGGACAGATCACATGAGTAGACGTGGGCCGTACCGCCGTTAGTGCTGATATCGGTGGCAACCCGTTCGAGGTTTTCCAAGGTGCGCGCCACCAACACCACCGACCCGCCGGCTTCCGCGATCTTGTGCGCGGCGGCCTCGCCGATGCCCGACGACCCGCCGGTGATGAGGACGGTTCTGCCTTCGACCGCGTCGCTGAGTTTGCGGCCCTGCACCGCATCGAGCAGATTCCTCAGATAGAACGGGCGATATCGCCCGGCTGAGTTAGGCGTGTTGACGGCGTTGGACACCGCCGCCAACGGCTTCTCCACAAAGTTTGCTAAATCACCAAGGTTCATTGGGCGGTCGCTCCTGACGGTGGTGAGTTTGGTGTGACACAGGTCATGAAGCCAACCTAGGACATCGGTCAATGAATAGATGCACATTGCTATCACCACCCGGTGCGCGCCGTCGGCAAGACCGGAACCACGAACCCGGCAATCGGCTTGTTAGAGCTGATAATCCGCGTGGGAGTGGCCCCCGGGCGAAGACCACGCCCTCGCGGGCGAAACAACTTCGGCTGCCGCGGGCGTGTCGTGTGCCCCTAGCTGCTCATGGCCGGTAGTCAGCATCTATGAAACTGATCGCCATCCTCGCGGCAGCCCTGACCGTGAGCGCGTGCGCCTCCACAACACCGCAACCGGCGGCCGGTAGCACCGCACCTGGCACACGGGCCAGCACCACTTCGCTGGCCACCGGGTCATCGCTCGACTGCACCAGGCCTGCAACCGCCGCGCAACGGCTCGTGTGCGCGGACTCGCGGCTGATCGATCTCGACAACCGGGTCGAAGCCGCCTACCAGCAAGCGCTGTCCCGTCGCGGCGCTGACACCTCCGCACTGGCATCCGCGCAGCGCACCTGGGCGACGACCGAGCGTGACACGTGCCCGCAGACCGCCGATCCCCATACCTGCCTGCTTGAGGCCTACCAAACCCGCTTGGTCCGGTTGACCATCGACGATCCGGCGACCCCGACGCCACCGCTGGTCACCTATCAATGCCCCCCGCAGGACAGCCCGTTGACCGCGCGATTCTACAACCAGCTGGACCCGCCATCGGCCGTACTGAATTGGAAAGGCGACCAACAGATCCTGTTCGTCCAGCCATCCGGCAGTGGCGCCCGCTACGGCCGCCAGGGGGTTGAATACTGGGAGCACCAAGGCGAAGTCAGGCTCAAAATCAACGGCACCACGTTCGCATGCACAACGACATGAGCGCGATCACGACCCGCACAAGCCAGTCAACCGACGCCGGCCAGTCACCTCGGGGTCCGCAATACGTCCAGCGCGTGCTGCAAATCGGCGGGGTACGGGCTGACGATCTCGATACGTCGGCCGTCGGCCGGATGAGCGAATGCCAAGGACCGCGCATGCAGCCATTGGCGTTGAAGGCCGAGCTTCTTCGCTAGCGTCGGGTCGGCTCCATAGACCAGGTCGCCACAACACGGGTGGTGCAGCGCCGCAAAATGCACCCGGATTTGATGGGTGCGGCCGGTTTCCAAATGAACGTCGAGAAGGCTAGCAGCGACGAATGCTTCTACCGTGTCGTAATGAGTGAGGCTGTGCCGGCCGTTCTTGGTGACCGCAAACTTCCATTCATGTCCGCGATGGCGGCCTATCGGCGCGTCGATCGTCCCGCTGGACGGGTCGGGGTGTCCCTGCACCAGTGCGTGATACTTCTTGTCAACGGTGCGTTGTTTGAACGCACGCTTGAGCACCGTGTATGCGCGCTCGGAGATCGCCACCACCATCACTCCGGAGGTACCGACATCGAGGCGGTGCACGATGCCTTGGCGCTCGTGCACACCAGACGTGGTGATCCGGTAACCGGCGGCCGCGAGCCCCCCCAGCACCGTCGGCCCAGTCCACCCCACCGACGCGTGGGCAGCGACCGCCGCCGGTTTGTCCACTGCGACGATGTCGTCGTCGGAATACAGGATCGTCATGCCTTCGATCTCCACTGGCGCGTTCTCCAGCGGCGCCGGGGCCTCCGGCAACCGCACCTGCAACCAGGCACCGGCGGTCAGCCGCTCGGACTTTCCTGCCTGCACGCCATCCAATTCGACTCCGCCATCCTCGGCCACGGCCGCCGCGGCACTTCGGGATAGGCCCAGCAGGCGGGCCAGACCGGCGTCAACGCGCATGCCCGCCAATCCTTCCGGGACCGGCATCGTGCGGTCAGTCACACGCGCCGCGCGCCCGGGCACAGCGGGCGGTGCCACCGTCTGATCGTCGCCGGCGGGCCCCATGCGCCGCTCCTCCTCATCGCTACGCTCTGCATCGTCGCCGGCGGGCCCAATGCGCCGCTCCTCCTCATCGCTACGCTCTGCATCGTCGCCGGCGGGCCCAATGCGCCGCTCCTCCTCATCGCTACGCTCTGCATCGTCGCCGGCGGGCCCAATGCGCCGCTCCTCCTCATCGCTACGCTCTGCATCGTCGCCGGCGGGCATCAGCGCTGGTCGGCCTTGCGCCGGCCCACGGTATCGAAGTCGAACCCGAAAATGGAGAGGACCACAAGCAGGATTGCGCCACCCACGACCGACGGGTCGGCGATGTTGAATACCGGCCACCAGCCGACCGACAGGAAGTCCACAACGTGGCCCCGAAGCGGTCCGGGCGCCCGGAAGAAGCGATCGACCAGGTTGCCCATCGCGCCGCCCAAGATCATCCCCAGGCCGAGCGCCCACCAGGGCGATACCAGCCGCCGGCCCATCCAGAAGATGCCGACCGCCACACCCGTGGCGATGAGCGTCAACACCCACGTGTATCCGGTCGCCATCGAGAACGCGGCGCCCGAGTTTCGCACCAACGTCCACGTCACCGTGTCGCCGATGATCGATACGGGCTGGCCCGGAGGCAACAGCCGCACTGCCAGCACCTTGGTCACGATGTCCAGCGCGAGCACCACTCCCGCGACCGACAGCAGAAGGCGCAGCCGCCTCGGCGGCCTCCGCGCGGCGGGCGCGTCGGATTCCCCGGCATCCCCAGCTGAAGTCAGTGGATCGGCCGATCCCGTTGGTTCGTCAGGCACTCCTCCATCATCCCCTAGCGCGGTCCCTGCCTCCGGTGCGGCCTCGCCGCACCCGGCGCCGGAAAACGTGCGGGATGATTCCTTAATGGGCCGCCTGACCGTCATTACCACCGGAGGGACGATTTCGACCAGCACCGGCGCCGATGGGGTACGCCGACCGTCCCGGAGCGGGGTGGAACTGACGGCCAATATCGGCGCGGGCCTCGCTATCGCACCACCCGTGGACGTTGTGGACCTGATCTCAGTCGACAGCTCAGAGCTGACGACCGCCGATTGGGATCGGATGAGCGCCGCGATCCGGGCCGCGATTCGCGCGGGTGCCGAGGGTGTGGTGGTCACCCATGGGACCGACACGATGGAAGAAAGCGCGCTGTGGCTCGACCTCACCTATGCCGGAGAAGTCCCGGTTGTCTTGACCGGTGCCATGCGCAGCGCCGACGCTCCTGACGCCGACGGACCCGCTAACTTGCGCGACGCGCTGGCGCTGGCAGCCAGCCCCGCTTCGCGTGCCCTCGGTGTGCTGGTGAGTTTCGCGGGTCGGGTGTTGCAGCCATTGAGCTTGCGCAAGGTGGCCACCGCGGACCTGAGCGGCTTTTCCGGCCGAGTCGTGGGCACAGTCGACGGCGATGTGGCAATGACGCACAACAAGATCCGCCCCTACGTGGGCGAGCTCAGCGCCACCGGGGCACCCCGGGTCGACATCGTCTCGGCATATCTGGGAAGTGACTCGGTGGCGCTGGATGCGTGTGTGGCCGCCGGCGCGCGGGCCGTCGTGCTGGAGGCGATGGGCTCGGGCAATGTCGGGGCTGCGGTGATCGAGGGGGTACGTCGCCACTGCCGCGAGGGAGTCGTCATCGCGGTGTCCACCCGGGTCTCCGGCGGACGGGTTGCTGCCGGGTACGGGCCCGGCCACGAGCTGCTCGACGCCGGAGCGCTGATGGTGCCGCAGCTGGCACCGCCTCAAGCGCGGGTCCTGCTCATGGCGGCGCTGGCCGCGGAACTACCGGCCGCTGACATCATCGGCCGCTGGGGGTGAGGTGGCCGTCTGGTCCTCGTTGCGCAGCGCCGCAGGGTCATCCGCGTAGTCCGGCCAGTCCAAGCTGTCAATCGGGTTGGCGCTGGTCAGGTCGTTGGCGTCGGTCGGGAAGGTGCGTGCGGGGCCCGGACCGGACCCCCGGGTCTCGAAACGTACAGTCACCACACCGTGGCCCGCACCCTGTACCCAGCCGTGGCCGAGATCTCGGTGTACGACGTCGTCTCCCACCCGCCAACCCATATCGCTCTCGCTCGGCGCTACCGATGCTCCCGTCGCCACCGCCGGCGCAGCGGCGAGGTCCTGGGCCTCCGAGGTCTGCGCGAACAGTTC
Source organism: Mycobacterium spongiae (assembly GCF_018278905.1). Classification (NCBI taxonomy): domain Bacteria; kingdom Bacillati; phylum Actinomycetota; class Actinomycetes; order Mycobacteriales; family Mycobacteriaceae; genus Mycobacterium; species Mycobacterium spongiae. The sequence continues at coordinate 2,394,530 of NZ_CP046600.1, read as the reverse complement.
CAAATCCGGGAACAGCGACTCTTGCAGAACATCGCTCAGACCCGAAAACCCGACGCCGAGCAAGCGTATCGGCCCGATCTGGCGCGGATCGAGCAGGAGCCGATGGGCTAGGGCAATCAGTGCACCGGCCTCCGCGGTCGCATAGGGCAGTGTGGCCGAGCGGGTGAGGGTGCTCATATCGGATTTCTTTAGCTTCACGGTGACGGTGCGAGCGCCACGGCCATCGCGTAAGAGGCGTTGATGTGCATGCTCGGCGATCGGGTCGATGGCCTCGTGCAATTGATCCAGGCTGCTGAGATCGGTCGCGAACGTGGACTCGGCGCTGATTTGTTTGGCTTCGGCACGCTCGGCAACGGGTCGATCGTCGATGCCGCGGGCCAGCAGGTGCAATGCCGGGCCAATGGTCGCGCCCAGGATGTTGGCTACCTCGGCGTCGGTCAACGCGGCCAACTGACCGATCGTCTCGATGCCGAGCCGATGCAGTTTCTCCTCGGCCACCGGGCCGATACCCCACAGCCGGCGCACCGGCAACCCGCCCAGCAGCGATCGTTCTTCGGCGCGCCGCACCACCCGGATGCCGTCGGGTTTGGCCAGGTCGGACGCGATCTTGGCGATTTGTTTGCCGGAACCGGCGCCGACCGATGCGACCAGGCCGGTGTCTTCGCGCACCCGCCGTCGCAAGTCCTCGCAGAACGCCTGCACGGCGTCGGCCGACGCCCCGAACAGTTGAGGCGGCTCCGCAAAGGCCTCGTCGAAAGACAACTGCTCGACGATGGGCACGACACGCCGCACGGTCTCGAAGACCCGGCGGCTGGCTGCACCGTAGACCACGCCACGCGGCGGCAACACCACGGCCGTCACGCCGATGAGGCGACGAGCCTGATGCATCGGCATGGCCGACCGGGCACCGAACGCCCGCGCCTCGTAGCTGGCGCCGGCGACCACGCCGCGGCCCCCTAAGCCGCCGACCAGCACCGGCCGCCCGCGCAGGGTGGGTCGGGTGAGTTGCTCGACGGAGGCGAAGAACGCGTCCATATCCAGGTGCAGCACCCAACGGGACTCCACAGCTGTTCATGCTATTCGGCTAACCTCGTGGCGTATGGCCATGAACCTGTGTCACCGGCTGAGCTGCAACTCCGACCGCTGGGCAACGGAAGTGAAAAACCAGCTGTTGCCATGGTGTCTGGCCAACGTCGACCTTGGCGACAATGCCCTCGAGATCGGACCCGGCTACGGCGCGATCCTGCGGGTATTGGTCGACATGACGCCGAGGCTCACCGCCGTCGAGATCGATACCCCGATGGCACAGCGGCTGCAGCGCCGCTACGGCGAGCGCGCGCGCATCATCAACGGTGACGGCACCGATACCGGGTTGCCTGCCGACGAGTTCAGCTCGGTGGTGTCCTTCACCATGCTCCACCACGTCCCCACCACCGACCTGCAGGACCGGCTGTTTACGGAGGCCTTCCGGGTGTTGCGCCCGGGAGGGGTGTTCGCGGGCAGTGATGGTGTGCCGTCAATGTTGTTTCGGATACTGCATTTCCGCGACACCTACAATCCGATCCCGCCCGAGACTCTGCCGAATCGTTTGCGCGCAGCCGGATTTGATGACGTCGACGTCGAAGTCCGCTCGGGTCGGCAGCGCTGGCGGGCAGTCAAACCAGCGCGCTAGCATGCGGAATTTCGATTCACCCAGATTTGGCGATCGCCACCCGCACCCCCTCACCGATCTCCACCGCATCGTCGGCTTCGCCGAATTCGAAACTGGTGGCCAGGATTTCCCCGGCGATCAGATCACGGTGGGAACGCGCCCAGTCTCCGTATTTGGTGGGAACCGACATCACCACCCGGATACGGTCGGAAACGTCCAGCCCGGTCGACTTGCGCAATTCCTGCAGTTCGCGGATACGGTCCTTAGCCCAGCCCTCGGCCTCTAGTTCGGGGGTCACCGCACCGTCCAGCACCACAAGCCCGGCGCCGGCAGGCAGGGCCGCGGTGAACTCGGGGTCTGCGGCCACCAGCCGGGAGCTGTACTCGTCGGGCTGCAACACCACCGGACCCGCCGACAGGGTGCCGTCCGGGTGCACGATGCCGTCGCCGGACTTGACGGCTTTGATGGCGGCCTGCACATCCTTGCCGAGCCGTGGGCCGGCTACCCGGGCGTTGACGGTGAGCTCGAACCGCCCGTATGTGTCAATCGCGTCGGTCAACTCGACCTCTTTGACATTGAGCTCATCGGCAATCAGATCGGTGAATGGTTTCAGCCGCAACGGATTATCCACTGCCACGGTAAGTTTAGGTAGCGGCAGGCGTACCCGCAGCTTCTTGGCCTTGCGCAGCGACGACGCCGCCGAGCACACTTCGCGCACCTGATCCATCGCCGCGACCAGATCATTGTCGGCCACCAGCACATCGGCGTGCGGCCAGTCCGTCAGATGTACCGACCGCTCGCCGGTGACACCGCGCCAGATGATCTCGGTGATCAGCGGCAGCAGGGGCGCAGCCAGCCTCGCGGTCACCTCGAGCACGGTATGCAGGGTATCGATGGCATCGCCATCTTCTTCCCAGAATCGCGAACGCGATCGTCGCACATACCAATTCGTCAGTGCCTCGGTGAACTGGCGAAGGTGTTCGCAGGCCCCGGAGATGTCGCAGACATCCATGGCCTCGGTGAGCGCATCGCGCAGCGCCGCAAGCTTGGCCAGGATGTAGCGGTCCAGGACGTGCGCCGAATCGGTACGCCACGTACCGACTTTCGGTGCATAGAGCGCCAGGAAGCTGTAGGCGTTCCATAGCGGCAGCAACACCTGCCGGACACCGTCGCGGATGCCTTGTTCGGTCACGATCAAGTTTCCGCCGCGCAGGATCGGCGAGGCCATGAGGAACCATCGCATGGCATCGGAGCCGTCCCGGTCGAACACCTCGGCGACGTCCGGGTAGTTGCGGAGCGACTTGCTCATCTTTTGGCCGTCGGAACCTAGCACAATCCCGTGCGCCACACAGGTTTTGAATGCTGGGCGGTCAAACAACGCGGTGGCCAGTACGTGCAGGGTGTAGAACCAGCCGCGGGTCTGCCCGATGTACTCGACGATGAAGTCGCCGGGATAGTGCGGATCGATTCGCTCGCCGTGGTCCCCGCTATCGGCGCCATCGAACCAATCCGCATTCTCGAATGGGTAGTGCACCTGGGCATACGGCATGGAGCCGGAGTCGAACCAGACGTCGAGCACATCGGGGATCCGCCGCATCGCACTGGCGCCGGTTGGGTCGTCCGGATTGGGTCGGGTGAGCTCGTCGACGTAGGGCCGGTGCAAATTGGTCGGTCGCACGCCGAAGTCACGCTCCAGCTCGTCGAGGCTGCCGTAGACGTCCACGCGCGGATAGGCCGGGTCGTCGGACTTCCATACCGGAATCGGAGTTCCCCAGTATCGGTTTCGGGAGATCGACCAATCGCGGGCACCTTGCAGCCACTTACCGAACTGGCCGTCTTTGACGTGTTCGGGATACCACGTGATCTGCTGGTTCAGCTCCACCATGCGGTCTCGAAATTCGGCGACCCGAACGAACCACGACGAGACCGCGCGGTAGATCAGCGGGTTGCGGCACCGCCAGCAATGCGGGTAAGGGTGCTCGTAGGTGTCGTGGCGAACCAGCACCGCGCCGTTCGCCGCGGCCGGACCGGCCCGATTCTTCAGGTCACGGATGATCGTGGGGTTGGCGTCAAAGACGTGCTCGCCCTGGTAATCACCTACGGTTGCATCGAACCGGCCCTTGGCGTCAACCGGTGTGACCGGCTCAATACCGGCGGCTTCCGCGACCGACATGTCGTCCTCGCCGTACGCCGGTGCCATGTGCACGATCCCGGTGCCGTCTTCGGTGGTCACGAAATCCCCGGCCAGTACCCGAAAAGCGTTGGGCGAGTCCATGAAGTACGCAAACGGCGGAACATAATGGAGCCCAAGCAGATCCGCGCCGCGATAGGTGCCCTGCACATCGGGGGCTTCGCCGAACTCGCGAGCGTAGGCACCTAACCGCGCCTCTGCCACGACGAACCGGCGTTCACCGGTCTTCACCTGGACATAGGTCGCGTCCGGATGAACGGCAACCGCCAGGTTCGACGGTAAGGTCCACGGCGTCGTCGTCCACACCAGCAGATAGGCACCGGCTAGCTCGTTGCCTGGGTCGCCGTCTGCGATCTTGAAGCCGACGGTAATCGCGGGATCTTGCCGGCTTTGGTAGATGTCGTCATCCATCCGCAGTTCGTGGTTGGACAAAGGTGTTTCATCGCGCCAACAGTAGGGCAACACCCGGTAGCCCTCGTACGCCAGACCTTTGTCCCACAGCTGTTTGAACGCCCAGATCACCGACTCCATATACGGCAAGTCCAGCGTCTTGTAATCGTTGTCGAAGTCGACCCAGCGCGCCTGCCGGGTCACATACGCCTGCCATTCGTCGGTATACCGCAACACGGATGCTCGGCAGGCGTCATTGAACGCCGCGATCCCCATGCCGTCGATCTGGGATTTGTCCGTGATACCTAGCTGCCGCTCGACTTCCAACTCCGCGGGAAGCCCGTGCGTATCCCAGCCGAAGCGGCGCTCCACCTTGTAGCCGCGCATGGTGCGGTAACGCGGAACGATGTCCTTGACGTAGCCCGTGAGCAAATGTCCATAGTGCGGCAGGCCGTTGGCGAAGGGGGGCCCGTCGTAGAACACGAACTCGGGGGCGCCATCGCGACGCGCGATACTGGCGCGGAAGGTGTCGTCGCGGGTCCAGTAGTCGAGCACGTCGAGTTCGAGGGCTGGAAAATCGGGCGGCCCGCCGGCAGGCTTCGGATATGCGGTGTTGGTCACTGTGCGCGTCGTCTCCCTGTGCCCCGGTAGCCGGTATGGACACATTGCGCGTGTGCCCTCTCGGCGCTGCGTGCCTGTGATTCAGGCCCCGGGGACGACGCTTCGCTGGTGCGAAGACGGCGCGGTACCACCCCGCTTGCCACGCTCACGCGCGACCGCTCAACTATGGCTGTCACGGGCCAACCCGTTCGGTTCTACTGGGCCAGACTGACCGTTCTTCCGAAGACTCCCCGGTGATAGCCGGATCGATGCCGTTGTGCCGATTCTACTGAAGCGCCGCAAATCCGCATCGCGGCCCTAGTTGGCTCCAAGGGACTACCGGGCCACAGGACATCCCTGCAGTCGGGTAGTCCCTTGGAGCCACGATTGCTCGCAATCCATCGACTACGCCTGGACATCGATCAGACCGGCACGCCACAGCGCAGCGTAAAGGTGCCGCAGGGGAATGCTCAGCAAACGAGCTGCCCCATCGACCAGCGGGTCGCCGCCACCGCCGAACGGCTGGGCATCTGCCCGGCGTGCAACCTTCTTGGGCGCCGGGGCCGGGGACCCATCGCGCACTAGCTGCAGCTTGGGGGCGGGCGCCACAGCTGCTACTTCAACTTCCTCAAACAGAACGGCGGTCATGACGCCTCCTACTGGAATTCAAGAACGTGGATGGAGTTCAAGAAATGTGGGTGAACTTCAACGATCGAGGACGAAAATCAAACGAGCACTAACGGACTGACCTGAACATGACTTGGTCTCGTCCCGTCACCGTTCCGATTCAGGAACGCCATCTGGGTTTGACGCCTCAGCCGAGAGCATCGCGCCGGAGGACGGATCGGGACGAAACAAAGCCCGGATATCGGTCCGGACTATCACTGGAACTCATGTGTCCCTCACCTCCTCTAGCTCGCGACGCGTGCGGATACCGCACGATCCATGCGCAACAAAGGAGTACAGAAGCACCGACGACTGTCGGAAATCTGCACCCCACTCGTCAGAGCTTTGGCACCACACGACGTGTCCGGTAACCGGAAGCCACCTGGGCTCAACCCTTAAGCCGGGAGGAGCTGTCCTGACCCGGGGCGTCTTTCGACGTTCGGGGTCAGTGGCCTATGTTCGTGTGGCCGCCTCACCTAACGAGGTGCCTTCCCGATCATGCATGACCGGGACGGCTGGGTCAATGTGATCTAGTCGCGTGTCGGCACCGGGCGCGGGCGCAGCCCGTCAAGAACCAATGCCACGACGAAGTCGGCGACTTGAGCAGCCGTGACGTCGTCATCGGTGCTCAGCCGCCGTTGTGCCAGCTGACCCACCAGCGCCGCCAGGGTGTATGCGACCATTCGGGGCGGAGCGGCCACCACCTCCCCACGGTCCTGCGCGGCGACGACGAAAATCTCGATATCGTCGATGAAACGCTCGTATATCCCACCCAAGTGCCGTTCGAAACGATCACCGAGCCCAGAGGCGTCGCGGAACAACAGCTTGACGGCAGCCCTATCAGCTTCGAAGAACTCGAATGTCGCCCGCACCGCTGCCCGGAACGCCGCTTCTCCCCCGGTCTTTTCGACGCCATCGACAGCGGCCAGTGTTGCCGCGACGTGGGTGCGCAGCGCAGTCTCTTCGACCGCCATCAAAGCGTGGAACAGATCGTCCTTTGAGTCGAAATACCAGTAGACCAGGCCGTACGCGAGACCGGCTTGTTTAGCGATGTCGGCGATGGTCGTGGCGTGCAGACCCTTGCGAGCGAAGACCTCTTTGGCCGCGGCCATGATCTCGTCGCGCCGTTGTGACTTCTCGTCGTCGCTGACCGCCCGGCGCCGCCGGGTGGTGCTCACCTTGGCGTCACCTCTCAACGAGGGCCTCGAGTTGCCCGATGGTGTCGATGAATTCCTCGACCATGTCAAGCACGACCGAGCGCGTTGGCCGAACCCGGTCGAGCGAACCGACCACTTGGCCGACGAAGTAGGTGGCCAGCTCACCAGCCTTCGCGCCCGGATGACTGGCGGCCTGGTTGATCCGTACTTGCGGCTCAGCGATCAGGGCCGTTTGCAGCGGCATGCCAAGGGGCTCTGGGCTATCCGGTCGGTCCCACTCGTCGGTCCAGGCCGTATGGAGCATCCGTGCCGGTTTGCCAGTCATAGACCGGGACCGCACCGTATCCGAGGAGCTGGCGGCCAGGAACTTGTCCTTGACCACTGGGGGCGTCTCGGCTTCCTCGGTGGTCAGCCACACGGAGCCGCACCACACGCCTTCGGCACCCAAGGCCAGGGCCGCAGCGATCTGGCGGCCGCGAGCGATCCCACCCGCGGCCAAAACGGGCGTCGGCGCGACCGCGTCGACGACTTCGGGAACCAGAACCATGGTGGCGACTTCGCCGGTATGACCCCCGGCCTCCGTGCCCTGGGCGACGATCAGGTCGACGCCCGCGGCCGCGTGCCGGCGTGCGTGATGGGTGGTGCCGGCCAGGGCAGCGACCAGCACATCGTGACCGTGCGCTCGTTCCACAAGGTCGGGCGGAGGCGGCCCGAGTGCGCTGGCAATGAGCCGGATGTCGTGAGCGAAGGCCACATCGAGCAGCGGCTCATAACCCTTCGGGGAGACATTGAGCCCGCCCCCGGATCCCGGCATAGACGGTGACTGCCCCTCGGCAGGTTGGGCGATCCCGTAGCGGACCAAGATGTCGTCGACGAATGCGCGGTGATCTTCGGGCAGCAATTCGGCGACCTGGCGTGCGTCGATCCCCCCCTGCTCGGCGCCGACGTACTTGGGGGGCAACAGCAGGTCGACCCCATAAGGCTTGCCGCCCGTCTGCTCTTCGATCCAGGTCAGCTCGTTCTCCAGGCGCTTGGGGCCGTGCGCGACCGCGCCCAGGATGCCGAATCCGCCTGCGTTGGAGACAGCGGCCACAACGTCGCGGCAATGACTGAAAGCGCAGATAGGGAACTCAACGCCAAGCATCTCAGCGACTCTGGTTCGCATTGTGATGACGCTATGAGCTATTGATTGATATGTCAATCGAATACGGTAGTCTACCTGCCATGTCTGAGCCATCGACCGCCTCCTTGTCCGCTCAGCAGCAACACGAGCGGCGCCAGGCAGTGCGCGACCTGATGCAAAAGACGCCGTACATCGGCGGGCTTGGGATCGTGTTCGAACGCTACGAGCCCGACGACGTCACACTCCGGCTGCCGTTCCGAGACGACCTCACCAACGACGGCATCTACTTTCACGGTGGGGTGATCGCATCGGTCATGGACACGGCCGGAGCCGCGGCCGCCTGGTCAAACCATGACTTCGGCAAGGGCATGCGCGCCTCGACGGTGGCAATGAGCATCCAGTACACCGGTGCCGCCAAGCGCTGCGACCTGCTGTGCCATGCGCGCACCGCGCGACGGCGCAAAGAGCTGACGTTCACCGAAATCACCGCGACCGATCCTGGCGGCAACGTCGTTGCCCACGCGGTTCAGACTTACCGGATCGTCTGAGATCCGGGCGATCTACCGTCGGGCGGCCAACTCGACACACCCTCTTCCAACGGAACTTGGAGGCTGTGGAGCAGCGAAGCAACCATCCGCCACGCGCCTATCGCGGTGACGAGCTCGATGAGGACGGTGCTATCGCTCTGCAGCTCGCGCTCACAGGCGGCCCAGCTCTCGGCACTCACCGATCCGTCACGCACCACGTCGTCGGTGGCCGCCAGCACGGCCCGCTCGGTGGGACCGAACCCGTCGTACGCCCGCCAATCCCGCACGCCGAGCAGATCGTCGGCCGCCACCCCGAGTCCTGACGCCACACGCCAGTGCTGGGTCCATTCGTAGTCGCAGGCAGTAAGCCAACCGATCCGCATGATCACCAACTCGCGCAGCCTCGGATCGAGGGCACCATGCCACAGCATGCTCGCGAGCAGGTCGTTGAAGACACGCGCTAGCCGAGGATGGTTCAACAGCGCCTGAAAGATGCTGAGCTCTGCCATGTAGTCAGGTACGCCCGCTTCGTCGGCGGCCGCCTTGGCTTCGCCTATCGGCAATAAGGGCACTCGGGCCGGATTCATCGGTGGGGTCATGGTGTGAGCACTCCATGGGTGGGCGGGACACCGTCGCGGTCACCGCCATGGTAGTCAGCACATCTCCGCCGCTTCGGCGGACGCGGCGGCAAAGCAGCCTTGCGGCCCTGCCGCACGGGTGGGTCCCCGGGTACGTCCCGGGTGGCTCGGAACGCACCAGCGACGTGTACTCGTAGAACAAACGGAACGCGCAGCTTTGCCCAACCTTCGCTCAACGCCTAGCCCCCGGTGCCGGGGACGGCCAGTCAGGCTTCTTCGGGTAGCAAATGGCGACGCTGCGCGGGTTGCCCAGCCGGTAGCCCAGCCGGCTGAGATGATGTGCGACCGCCCGATCCTAGGACGTGTCCCCTAAGCCAGAAAAGTGAGAGGCCGCTCATCTTCGGCTCCTTGAGGTTTCACGTTGCCTGGGCAACCTGAACACGAGAGCGGAATACGCCCTCTCGCACACGACAGGAGCAACCGTGAAAAGACCATCAGCCTGGAAACTTGTCACTGTCGGCGCCGCCATTGCCAGCCTCGGCGTTCTAGGCGCCGGAACCGCGGTCGCACAGTCACCAGCGGAGAACTCGCGAACCCACGTCCGGTACGACGGCGCCAGCGTGCAGAGCGATCCGGATTCAGAGGATTCACGGCTACGCTCGCCTATCCGGTAAGACGCATGTCGACGCCCACCAGCCCAGCACCATGGCGGTGGGCGGCGACCTCATCAAGGCCACAACCACCTAGGGCGTGTCTCCTCAGTGTCGGGTGGCTAACCCGCGCCATTGTTATGTGATGTTGAATCCGCGTTCGACGACACTTCGATTGTTGTGGTCGGTAGCGTCGAAGATTGGTGGGCGCCCACCTCGTGAGCCGCGTGCTGCTAGGCGTCCAACCGCGTGAACTCGCGTTGTCGGTACAGCTCGACACACTGCGCACGTCGGATCTTGCCGCTGGTGGTGATCGGAATCGATCCCGGTGATACCAGAACGAGATCGGCCGCGCTCAGCCCGTGCGATTCATAGATCGCCGCGTTGACGTCACGCTTGATTTCCCGCAGCCTATCGAGCACCTGCTCGTCGGAGTCGCCCCGTTTCTTGACCTCGACTATCGCGACGAGCTTCTCAGCGCCAGCATCCGGGACCCCGATTGCCGCGCAGCGTCCTCCGGTGATCTCCTGGATGGTCGACTCGATGTCGTCCGGAGAGTGGTTGCGCCCATAGATGATCAACAGGTCCTTCAGGCGGCCGATGATGAACAGCTCGCCCTCGTGGAAGAATCCCGAGTCTCCGGTTCGCAGCCATGGACCTTCGGGTGTACCCGCCAACGGGTTGACAATCTTTGCGCCGAACGTGCGCTTGGTCTCTTCAGATTTCTGCCAATATCCAGACGCGACGTGGTCTCCCTGCACCCAGATCTCGCCGACCGTTCCACCAGGGCACTCGGCGTTCGTCTCGGGATCGACGATGCGCACCAGCTGTGACGTCGGTTCGCCGTAGCTGACCAGCGGCGTGCCGCTGCCGTCTGTGCACGGGCTCGCCTGCCCGGCAGTGAGCTTCTCCGCGTCGAAGTAACCGATTTTGGGTGGCTCACCGGTACTCCGAAGCGCTATGTACACCGTCGCTTCTGCCATGCCATAGGCGGGGCGCATCGCATCCGGGGGAAAGTTAAAGGGGGCGAACCGGTCAATGAATCGTTTGACAGTGGCGGCCTGCACCCGCTCACTTCCGTTGAGGATGCTGTGCACCCCCCCGAGATCAAGCCCGGCCATGTCGTCGTCTGCCGTCTTACGCACCGCCACTTCGAAAGCGAAGTTCGGGCCTGCCGAAAGTGTGCAACCGTTGCGTGCCAACAATTGCATCCATCGGGCCGGCCGCGCCAGGAATCCCGCCGGGCTCGTGAGCACGGTGGGGATGCCCGCCAGAATCGGCATGATCATCCCCATCAATAGACCCATGTCGTGGTAGAGCGGCAGCCAGGACACCACCGTGAGGTCCGGTGGGACGACTCCCCCCTGGGGCGCAAACAAGTCGGAGATGATCTGCGCAAAATTGGCGAAGACATTGGGGCTCGAGACCGCGACCCCGGCCGGCGTACGGGTGGATCCCGACGTGTACTGCAAGTACTGCGTTTCCGGCTGCTCGCTGGCCGTGGAGCGAGTGCCCGGGCCCCGGGATCGCTGCCGAGAATCTAAGTCCAGCAAATCCAGTTCCATGATTGCTGGTGCGGCTTTTCCCGGCTGCGGATGCGCATACTCAATGACATTGTCGACAACGGACGACGTCGTCATCACGACGGCCGGCGAAGTGTCGGTGAGCACCGAAATCGTCCGCTCGTCGTGCGCGCCACCAGAGGGAACCGACAGCGGAACCGCGATACGTCCGGCCTGCAACGCGCCGAGAAATCCGACGATGTATTCAAGTCCCTGTGGTGCGAGTATCACTGCCCGATCACCGGTGGACCCGACGGCACTGAGCTGCGCGGCGACGTTGAGCGTCCGCCGGTACAACTGCGACCACGTCAGGGTCTCGACAACGCCGTCCCAATCTTGCTCGTAGTCGATGTAGCTCATAGCCGCATCGTTGGGATTCAGGCTGGCGCGCTCGCGCAGCACAGTGGGAATGGAAGAGCCGGCCACGTCCAGCAACACTACCTGTTTGGCCGCCGGCGCGGCTCCCGTTGACCAGCCAGGCAAGATCACGGTCACGGGCGCCAGCTCGAACGGAGAAAATCAACGGCAACACATCGGCGCGTTGCTCCCCGGCCGGACGGTCCTGAACAGGAAGGATGACGTCGTGAGTTAGTGCTGGAAGGGATTCTGGACGCGATTGCCCCGCGGCGTTCGCAAAGTCTCCCCTCAAGCACCGAAAGAGAGGCGGACGACGGTGGATCAACCACGTGTCACTCCGGTCGCCGTCGTCGGCATGGCGTGCCACCTTCCCACAGGCATTGACTCCCCCGAGCGGCTCTGGGAGGCATTGCTAGCCGGCAAAGACCTGATCACGGACATTCCCCCCGACCGGTGGGATGCCGACGAGTACTACGACCCCGACTCGGGTGTGCCCGGTCGGTCGGTGTCGCGGTGGGGTGGCTTCCTGGACGACGTGTCCGGGTTTGATCCCGAGTTCTTCGGCATCAGCGAGCGGGAAGCAACCGCGATCGATCCACAGCACCGTTTGCTATTGCAGACCGCGTGGGAGGCCGCGGAGCACGCCGGTCTGGCGCCACAATCCCTGGCCAACTCACTGACCGGCGCCTTCGTGGGTATGTGCCACGACGACTACGCCCATGTCACCAACGCGGCCGGCGCTCTGGGCGACGCCTACGGGTTCACCGGCACCGCTTTCAGCATGGCTTCCGGGCGAGTGTCGTATGCCCTGGGGCTGCGCGGTCCGTCCATCACGGTGGACACGGCATGCTCGTCGAGTCTGCTAGCCGTGCACCTGGCATGCCGCAGCCTGCATGAGCGAGAAAGCAACCTGGCCTTGGCCGGCGGGTGCATGGTCATGCTGGAACCGCAGATGTTCGCGTCCGCATCCGGGCTGGGCATGCTCTCCCCGACCGGACGCTGCCGTCCATTCGACGCCGGCGCCGACGGCTTCGTACGGTCCGAGGGCTGCGCCATCGTCGTTCTCAAGAGGCTCTCCGACGCACTCGCGGATGGCGACCGGATACTTGCCGTGTTGCGGGGCACCGCAACAAATCAAGACGGTCGCACCGAAACCATTACCGCCCCATCCCTGGATGCACAGGTTGCCGCCTACCGGGCGGCATTGGCGGCCGCCGGAGTGGACCCCGACACCGTCGGCATGGTCGAGGCGCACGGCACCGGTACCCCGGTTGGCGACCCCAACGAATTCGGAAGCCTGGCACAGGTCTACGGCGCAGGCGGGAAACGATGCGCACTCGGGTCGGCCAAGAGCAATCTCGGGCACACCGAAGCCGCAGCCGGGGCGGTGGGGCTCATCAAAGCGGTCTTGTCGTTGCAGCACGGGGTGGTGCCGCCAATGGTGCACTTCACCCGGCTGCCCGATGAACTCGCTGCGATCGAGACCGGACTCTTTGTGCCGCAGCAGATTACATCGTGGCCGAGGGACGGTCGAGAGCTGCGCCGTGCCGCGGTGTCGTCGTACGGCATGTCGGGAAGCAATGTGCACGCCGTTCTCGAACAGGCCCCGGAACCCGCAACCACACCCAACGGGGCCGCCCCGCATCGGACGGCCGGCCCCCAGCTGTTCGTGCTGTCTGCTACCTCGGCCGAGGCGTTGCGCCAGACCGCGGGCCGGCTAGCCGACTGGGTCGACAAGCCCGCCGGCAGCGACCCCGTGCAACTGTCGGATCTGGCCTACACGCTGGCACGCCGCCGCGGGCACCGACCGGTGCGCAGCGCGGTGATTGCGACGGGCCGCACGGAGTTGATCCAGCGGCTACGCGACGTTGCCGACGGTGACACGCCATTCCCGGCCGCAGTCGACCGGAATGATCGCGGACCAGTGTGGATCTTCTCCGGACAGGGCTCCCAGTGGGCGGGCATGGGGGCGGACTTGCTGGCCACGGAGCCCGTATTTGCCGCGACCGTTGCCGGCATCGAGCCCGCGATCGCGAAAGAATCCGGTTTCTCGGTCACGGAGGCGATGACAGCACCGCAGACCGTAATCGGGATCGACCGAATCCAGCCCACACTGTTCGCGATGCAGGTCGCGTTGGCGGCCACCATGAAGTCCTACGGCGTTACGCCGGGCGCGGTCGTCGGCCATTCACTGGGCGAAGTGGCGGCGGCCGTCGTGGCGGGCGCGCTGTCGCCAGAAGACGGTGCGCGCGTCATCTGTCGCCGCTCCCGCCTATGCACCCGGATCGCAGGTATCGGCGCAATGGCCGCGGTGGAACTACCGGCCCAGCAAGTGCGCGAGGAGCTGGCGAGCCGCGGGGTCAAAGATGTCGTGATTGCCGTCGTGGCCTCTCCGCAGTCCACCGTGATCGGTGGGGCGACCCGGACCGTGCGCGACCTCGTCTCGGCATGGGAGCAACGTGAGGTGATGGCCCGCGAGGTCGCTGTGGAGGTGGCATCGCACACCCCGCAGGTCGAGCCGATTCTCGATGAATTGTCCCAGGTGCTAGCCGACATCACCCCGATGACACCGCAAGTTCCCTACTACTCGGCGACCTCGTTCGACCCGCGCGAACGGCTTGTCTGCGACGCCCGGTATTGGGTTGACAACCTCCGCCACGCGGTGCGGTTCTCCGCCGCGGTGCGCGCGGCGCTTGAAGACGGCTTTCGGGTGCTGGGCGAGCTGTCTCCCCATCCCCTGCTGACCCGCGCCGTCATGCAGACCGGGGCGAGCCTCGACATCCCAGTCGCGGCGCTGGCTGGAATGCGGCGCGAGCAACGGTTGCCATACGGTTTGCGCGGGCTGGTGGCCGAGGTGCACTGCGCGGGTGCCGCGATCGACTTCTCGGCGCTGTATCCCGGCGGACACCTGGTCGACGCGCCGCTGCCGGTTTGGTCAAACCGCCGCCTAATGCTGGAATCTCACGGCGTCAGTCACCACACGGCCGCCAATACCGTTGCGGTGCACCCACTATTGGGCTCACACGTGCAGCTTATGGAAGATCCGGAGCGGCACGCGTGGAAGACCGATGTCGGCACCGCCACCCAGCCGTGGTTGGCTGACCATCGGATTCACGCGGTAGCCGCGCTGCCGGGGGCCGCTTATTGCGAGATGGCGCTGGCCGCCGCCCGCACCGTATTCGGCGAGCAATCCGAAGTCCGCAACATCCGCTTCGAGCAGATGCTGTTGCTGGACGACGAAACTCCCGTCGGAGCCGTCGCTTCGGTGCGGGCTGCTGGTCTCGCCACTTTCGACGTGGAGACCCTGCAGCACGGCGAAAAGGTACGACGGGCCACCGCGGAGCTATGCGCATGCGACGACACCGACCACCCTCCCGCGCATGATATCGACGCACTTCTGACGGCCCATGGATATCGCCTCGACGGCAACGAACTTCGAGAGTGGTTCGATGCGCGCGGTGTTCAGTTCGGTTCGGCGTTCACCGGCCTGGCCGCAGCCTACACACCGGAAGGAGCAATCGACGCCGTGCTGGCGGAGGTCGCGTTGCCAGGTGCGATCCGAGCCCACCAAACCGGCTACCACGTACACCCAGCGCTGCTGGACGCGTGTTTCCAGTCGGTAGCAGCTCACCCGGCCGTCCACGAGGTGGGCGGCGTGGCCTACGGCGGCTTGTTGCTCCCCTTGGGTGTGCGCCAATTGCGCACCTACGCGCCCACTCGCAATGCGCGCTACTGCCGGACCACGGTGACGGCCTGCGGCACGAACGTCGAGGCCGACATCGATGTCACCGACGAGAACGGAACCGTGGTGCTGATCGTCCGCGGCTTGCTGATGGGCACGGGCCGTTCCGAGAGAGCCGACCAAGATCGCCTGCTGGGCGACCGACTGTTGACTATCGACTGGCAACGCCGAGAACTACCGGATCCGGACCCGGACGCGCAAGCAGCCGGCCCCTGGCTGCTCCTCGTCGACCGCGAGGAGCCGCTGGCGACGGAATTGGCCGATGCGTTGACACGACATGGTGCGGAATGCGTCACCACGCGCTGGCCTTCGCCCGGCGACCATGCGGCTCGTTCCGACGGCCACGGCAACCGGTTTCGTAGCCAGCTCGATGCCCGCCCGTGGGCAGGCGTGGTCGTCATGATCGGGCCGAAGACCCCAGACGCCGAGGCCGCGCGCCCCGGCATTTTGACCAGCGATTGCGTGCAGCATCTGGTGCGCATCACCCGCGAGCTGACCGATGTCCCAGGCAGCACGCCGCGCCTGTACGTGGTAACCAGAGAT
Source organism: Mycobacterium spongiae (assembly GCF_018278905.1). Taxonomy (NCBI): domain Bacteria; kingdom Bacillati; phylum Actinomycetota; class Actinomycetes; order Mycobacteriales; family Mycobacteriaceae; genus Mycobacterium; species Mycobacterium spongiae. The sequence continues at coordinate 2,378,793 of NZ_CP046600.1, read as the reverse complement.
GCTCAGCCAGTACTGCCCGACGACCGCCTCAATCTCGAGCAGGCCGGGTTGCGTGGTCTGTTGCGCGTGATCGGCGCCGAACATCCACACCTGCGGACCAGCCACGTCGACATCGACGCGGTGACCAAGGCCGACCAGCTGACGCAGCAACTCCTGAGCCGGTCAAGCGAAGATGAGACGGCCTGGCGCAACGATGAGTGGTATGCGGCACGCTTGCGCCCAGCCCCGCTGAGACCCGAAGAACGACCCACCGCAGTCGTCACACATGATTGCGACGGGATGCGCTTGCAGATTCGCGCTCGCGGTGACCTTCAAACACTGGAATCCGTTGCATTCAAACGGGTTCCGCCCGGACCAGGGCAAATCGAGGTTGCAGTCACCGCGTCGAGTATCAACTTCGCTGACGTGCTCGGCGTGTTCGGCAGCTATCGCAGCTTCGGACCGGCACCCGGGCTGGGTACCGATTTCGCCGGTGTGGTGACCGCGGTCGCCCCCGATGTCACCGAACTCAAGGTCGGCGACCGTGTCGGTGGCCTGTCCGGCAACAACTGCTGGGCAACGTTTGTCATCTGCGAGGCGGACCTCGCTGCCAAGATTCCAGCCGGCCTCACCGATGCGCAGGCAGCAGCAGTGACTACTGCAACGGCTACCGCCTGGTACGGACTGCACCACCTGGCTCGGATCAAAGCCGGTGACAAGGTGTTGATCCACTCAGGAACCGGTGGGGTGGGCCAGGCGGCGATCGCCATCGCTCGCAGGGCGGGAGCTGAAGTCTTCGCCACCGCTGGGAGCGCGAAACGCCGAGAGATGTTGTTTGACATGGGCATTGAGCACGTCTATGACTCGCGAAGCGCCGAATTCGCCGAGCAGATTCGCCGTGACACCGACGGCGTGGGCGTCGACATCGTCCTCAACTCGCTTACCGGTGCCGCCCAGCGCGCTGGAGTGGAGCTACTCACCTTCGGCGGGCGATTCGTCGAGATCGGTAAGCGCGACATCTACGGCGACACTCGGCTCGGGCTCTCTCCGTTCCGTCGCAACCTCACGTTTTTCGCACTCGACTTGTGGCTGATGTCGATGACCCATCCGGACGAAGTCCGCGAGCTGGTGAGCACGGTGTATCGGCTGACCGCCGATGGCGCACTGCCGATACCCGAGAGTACGCACCACTCGCTGGCCGAAGCAGCGACCGCGATCCGAGTGATGAGTGCTGCCGAACACACCGGCAAGCTCATCCTCGATGTCCCGCAAGCGGGCACAAGCAAGGTCGTGATGCCTCCCGAGCAGGCGGCGGTCTTCCGCCGCGACGGCGCCTACATCATCACCGGCGGTCTGGGCGGCCTCGGATTATTCCTTGCCGAAAAGATGGCCTCGGCCAACGACGGGACCGGAGCTGGCCGCATCGTGCTGAACGCGCGTTCGGCTCCGAACCAAAAGGTGATGGAGACAATCGAGCTCATTAGGTCTACCGGTTCGGACGTGGTAGTGCAGTGCGGCGATATCGCGGACCCGGACACCGCCGCGCGGCTGGTGAGCGCCGCAACCGCCACTGGGCTTCCGTTGCGCGGTGTGCTGCACGCTGCAGCCGTCGTCGAAGACGCCACGCTGGCCAACATCACCGACGATTTGATCGAGCGAGATTGGACGCCCAAGGTGTATGGCGCGTGGAATCTGCACCAGGCCACCGCATCTGCGCCCCTCGACTGGTTCTGCTCGTTCTCCTCGGCGGCGGCGCTGCTGGGTTCGCCGGGCCAGGGCGCATATGCCGCGGCCAACAGCTGGCTGGATGCCTTCACCTACTGGCGACGGGCACAAGGTCTTCCGGCCACCGCGATCGCCTGGGGGGCGTGGGCTGAGATCGGCCGCGGCGCCGGCTTGGCCGACAGCGGAGATATCGCCATGATCACCCCCGACGAGGGTGCCTATGCCTTCGAAACACTGCTGCGCCATACCCGGACCCACAGCGGCTATTCCCCCGTCGCCGGATCGCCCTGGTTAACCAGCCTGGCGCAGCGTAGCCCCTTCGCGGAAGTGTTCCAATCCACCGCTGTTTGCCGATCCCAGCACGGCAAGTTCCGTACCGAACTATCCGAGCTGCCGACCGACGAGTGGCCAACTCGCTTGAGGCGTCTGATCGCCGAACAGGTCAGCCTGATCTTGCGGCGTCCGGTCGATCCCGACCGGCCGCTATCCCAGTACGGCCTCGACTCACTGGGCAATCTCGAATTGCGCACGCGCATCGAAACGGAAACCGGGATACGCATCCACTCGACCGACATCACTACAGTGCGAGGTCTGGCCGATCACCTGTGCGAATCGATGACCCCTTCCGAAAACGCCAGGGCGACAATGCAAGGGTAAGCCGCTTTCATGAAATACCCTGAGATCCAGCGCCGAAGGCAAAGGAGCGAAAGTGGTTGTCCTGGGCCATTTGGGTCTAGAGACCGTGGGCAACTGGGTCCCGGCCCCTGGATTGGTCTGGCTTTGGCACGCCTCACCTGAATCGCTGACGAAGGCGCAGCAAGCACCGGTGAGCAGCGTGCCACCGAGCTACATTCAAGCCCGGCACCTACGCGGCTATCGCGACCAAGGGGCGCGCGGCCTCGACATGTCCCGACTCGTTGTCTCTGCCCTCGATATTCGTGGTCAGTGCGATATCCGCGCGATGACATATGTGATCAACGCGCACCTTCGCCGACACGACACATACCGCAGTTGGTTTGAGTTCACCGATGCTGGGCACATCGTTCGGCATACCATCGACGATGCTGGCGATATCGAGTTGATTCCGGTTGAGCATGGCCAGATGACGCCTAAGGAGTGGCAAGACTACATCTTGGCCACGCCGGGCCCATTGGAGTGGGATTGCTTCAGGTTCGCCATTATTCAGCGCGACGACCACTTCACCCTCTGCATCAGCGTTGATCACCTCCACGTCGACGCGATGTTTCTCGGTGCCGTGTTCTGGGAAATCAAAGCGATGTACGACGCGCTCATGGACGGTGCTGGCCCCGTCCCACTGCCGAACGTCGCCAGCTACGCCGACTACTGCGTGCGCGAGTCCTCGTACACGTCAGCATTGACGTTGGAATCGCCAGAGATACGGCAGTGGCTCGATTTCTTCGAATGCAATCGGGGGTCCCTTCCCTCGTTCCCATTGCCGCTGGGCGACACATCGCTGGTCGCCACCGGCGAATTGTTGTCGCTGCAATTGATGGACGCGCGGCAGACCGCCCAATTCGAGGCGGCGTGCACCCGCGCGGGCGTCCGGTTCAGCGGCGGCGTGTTCGCGTGCGCTGCCCTGACCGAATACAAGCTCGCCGGCTCGGAAACCTATTACGCTGTCACCCCCACCAGCACCCGCAGCACTCCAGCGGAGTTCGTGACCACAGGTTGGTTCATCGGCCACATCCCATTCGCCGTCCCGGTCGGGTCGTCGTTCGGTGAGACCGCCCGCAGCGCACAGGCCTCTTTCGACGAAAGCGCCCACCTGGCCACCGTCCCCTTTGAGCGCGTACTGGAGTTGGCGCCCTGGCTGACGAAGACGCCGCCTCGAGGCGGCTTTCCCATGCTGTCGTTTCTCGACGCAGGCGTGCCTCCATTATCGGCGGTGATCTCAATGCATTTAGGCCAAATGAAGGCGCGGGTATTCAGCGACGGCCGGATCGCTGCCCGAGTGTGCATGTGGATCAACAAGTTTCAGAACGAGACGACCATAACCGCGTCTTTTCCGAATAATCCGATCGCCCACGAATCGGTGGCGCTATACCTGGAGACGATGAAATCGGTTTACCTCGACATCATCGATGGTGGCGCCGACATCGCGTATCCGCGCAACGCCGCTGCGCTGCAGCGCCAGCGGCTCTGATCCGGCTCTCGGTCGGTTCCCGTCGAAAGTTTGCTGGACACCCGATCGATTCGCACGCTTCCCGGGAGATGACGGCGTCCTCGCCCGTGGCTCTCGGTGCCTCGCGGGACCGTTCAGATTAGATTCGGATTAGATAAGTGGCCTACCTTCGGGAACCCTTCCCGGATGATCATTCCGTCTTGGTGCGCTGCGGCCACCAGCCAGGCCATTCCCGCACCCGCCGCAAGCCAGCACCGAAGCGTCGTCTGCCGATGGCGGCGCCAGGAAGTCAACCTCGGACGGCAGGTATTCGGTGTGGCCAGCGTCCTTGTCCCCGCGGCCGAAAAACCACCTACATCCTGGTGAAATGCAATTGACTGATGGATCAATTGTCGGCGCGTCCCGGCAATCGCCTACGCTGGCTTCAACAACTTTTTTGTACGTACGCACGATTTTTCCGCGCGTGTGTAGTTGAGCCGCTAGGCTCTGAACACGCCAAGAACTTGTGGTTGGCTTCGACGGGGGTCGCTGGGGTATGCGTGCTGGCTGCTGCGGTGTGTTCGCGAGTCACCACATATTTCGGTGATGTTCTGCGAAGCGCTCATAAGGGCTCGGAGCCAATGCTAAGAACAAACATGGGGTATGGAGAGAAGAAGGACCGTGGATACGACACGTGTTGCTCCGGTTGCCGTTATCGGTATGGCGTGCCGGCTGCCGGGGGGCATTGACTCCCCTGACCTGTTGTGGGAGGCGTTGCTGCGTGGCGACGATCTGGTCACCGAGGTTCCGGAAGACCGCTGGAACGCGGATGAATACTACGATCCCGAGCCCGGCGTACCCGGCCGCTCGGTATCGAAATGGGGCGCGTTCCTTGACGACATTGCCGGCTTTGACTCCGATTTCTTCGGAATCAGCGAGCAAGAAGCGACCGGGATCGATCCGCAGCACCGCCTGTTGCTGGAAACCTCCTGGGAAGCCATAGAGCACGCCGGTAGCACCCAGGCCGAGATGGCCGACTCGCAGACCGGTGTCTTCATGGGAATGACGCACGGCGACTACACGCTGCAAACCGCCGACGCCAACGCGCTGGATGGGCCGTACGGATTCACCGGCAACAACTACAGCTTCGCCTCCGGGCGGATTTCCTACGCCTTGGGGCTGCGTGGTCCCGCAATGACGGTCGACACCGCATGCTCATCTGGCCTGACCGCCATCCACCTGGCATGCCGCAGCCTGCACGAGAGCGAATGCCAGCTCGCGCTAGCAGGTGGCGTCTCGCTGACGCTGGATCCGCGTAAGTTCGTCTCCGGCTCGCTACTGGGTATGGGGTCTCCGACCGGCCGTTGTCATGCGTTCGACGTCGCGGCGGATGGGTTCGTCATGGGCGAGGGTTGCGTCGTTCTCTTGCTGAAGCGGTTGGCGGATGCGCAGCGCGACGGTGACCGGATTCTGGCTGTGATCCGTGGCACTGCCTCCAACCAAGATGGCCGAACGGTCAATATCGCGACGCCGTCACGGCAAGCTCAGGTCGAGGCTTATCGGGCGGCGTTGGCCGCGGCGGGTGTGGATGCGGCCACCGTCGGCATGGTGGAGGCACACGGCACCGGGACCCCGATCGGCGACCCGATCGAATACAACAGCCTGGCCGAGGTGTACGGCATCGACCGGCCCTGCGCGCTCGCCTCGGTGAAGGCCAATTTTGGGCATACCCAGTCGGCCGCCGGAGCTCTGGGGCTGATGAAGGCGGTCCTGGCGCTGCAGCACGGGGTGGTTCCACAGAATCTGCACTTCACTCAGCTCCCTGATGAGCTGGCCGCGGTGGATACCGAACTCTTTGTGCCGCAAGAGATCACACCGTGGCCCACCGGTGATGACACAGCGCCACGGCGGGCGGCGGTGTCGTCGTACGGCATGTCGGGAACCAATGGCCACGCCATCGTTGAGCAAGCTCCGGCGCAGGCCCCGGAAACCAGCACACCCGACGAGACGCCGAGCACTCCCGCCGTCGAGGGCGCGCTGCTTTTCCCGTTGTCGTCGAGCTCAGAGGACGGACTGCGCCACACCGCTGGGCGGCTGGCTGATTGGGTCGAGGCCCAAGGAACCGACCTGTCGACCACGGATCTGGCCTACACGCTGGCGCGACGGCGCACGCACCGGCCGGTACGCACAGCGGTCACTGCCACCAACCCCGAAGAACTGTGTGCGGCATTGCGTGAGGTCGCCGACGGCGAGGCCCCGTATCCGCCGGCGGTCGGCCAGGACGATCGGGGGCCGGTGTGGGTGTTTTCCGGTCAGGGTTCGCAATGGGCGGCGATGGGTGCCGACCTGCTGGCTACCGAGCCGGTGTTCGCCGCGACGGTGGCTGCCGTGGAGCCGCTGATCGTCGCGGAGTCGGGTTTCTCGGTGACCGAGGCGATGACCGCATCCGAGGTTGTCACGGGTATTGACCGGGTGCAGCCGACCCTGTTCACGATGCAGGTCGCGTTGGCGGCCACGATGAAGTCCTACGGGGTGACCCCGGGTGCGGTGATCGGGCATTCCTTGGGTGAGTCCGCGGCCGCGGTGGTGGCCGGGGCGTTGTCGCTCGAAGACGGGGTGCGGGTGATCTGCCGCCGTTCCAAGCTGATGACTCGCATTGCCGGTTCCGGGGCGATGGCGTCAGTGGAATTGCCTGCCCAGCAAGTGATTACAGAGTTCGTCGCGGGCGGCGTCGAGGACGTCGTAGTGGCGGTGGTCGCGTCGCCGCAGTCCACGGTGATCGGCGGGGCAACCCAGACGGTCCGCGACTTCGTTGCCGCGTGGGAAGAGCGTGACGTGATGGCCCGCGAGGTGGCCGTTGATGTGGCCTCGCATTCTCCGCAGGTTGACCCGATCCTCGACGACTTGTACGAGGTTCTGGCCGAGATCACGCCGTTGACACCAGAGGTTCCCTACTTCTCGGCGACATCGTTTGACCCACGCGAGGAGCCGTACTGCGACGCCTCTTACTGGGTGGACAACCTGCGGCAGACCGTGCGTTTTGCCGCGGCGGTGCAAGCCGCGTTCGAGGACGGGTTCCGGGTCTTTACCGAGCTGTCGCCGCATCCGCTGCTGATGCACGCGGTTGATCAGACCGCGCGCAGTCTGGATATGTCGGTGGCGGCGTTGGCCGGTATGCGGCGTGAGCAGCCGCTGCCGTATGGGGTGCGCGGATTGCTGGGTGATCTGTATGCCGCGGGGGCGGCGGTGGACTTCTCGGTGCTCTATCCCCGTGGGCAGTTGGTGGACGCGCCGCTGCCAGCCTGGGCTCAGCGTCGGCTGCTGCTGACCCCCGGCAGTCAAGACTCGCGGACCTACGGCACCTCCATGGTATCGGTGCACCCGCTGATGGGGGCACACGTGCCCTTAGCCGAGGAGCCGGAACGCCACGTTTGGCACGGAGAGGTCGGCACCGGCGCACTGCCCTGGTTGGCTGACCATCAAATCCATGGCACGGCGGCTCTTCCCGGGGCGGCGTACTGCGAGATGGCCTTGGCCGCGGCCGGCACGGTGTTGGGTGAGGCCGGCGAAGTCCGCGATGTGCGTTTCGAGCAGCTGTTGCTGCTCGATGAGCAGACCCCGGTCGGCATCACCGCGACAGTGGAAGTCCCCGGGCTGGTCTCCTTCGCGGTGGAGTCCGATGAGGATGGGCAACGCCTGCGGCGAGCCTCGGCGGTGCTGCACGCGGTCGAGGATGACGATCCGCCGGCCCCCCAGGACATCGCCGCTTTGCTGACGGCGCACCCCACCCCGATTGCCGGCGACGACCTCCGGCAGGGTTTCGACCTGCACGGAATTCAGTATGGTCCGGCGTTCAGTGGTCTGGCGACGGTGCATACCGCCCAGGAAGTTGGCGGCACCACGGTGTTGGCCGAGGTTGGCGTGCCGGGGTCGATCCGGGCCCAGCAGAGTGTCTATGGCGTGCATCCAGCGCTGCTGGACGCGTGTTTTCAGTCGGTGGCGGCGCATCCCAGTGTGCGCAATGCCGGCCACGGTGGTTTGCTGCTGCCGTTGGGCGTGCGTCGGCTACGTGCCTACGGCCCCGCACGGCATGCCAAGTACTGCTACACGACGGTGACCGAGTGCGGCTCGGAGGTCGAAGCCGACCTCGACGTGCTCGACGAGCACGGCACCGTGGTGTTGGCCGTGCGCGGCCTGCAACTGGGCACTGGTGCCCCGCAAGGCAGCGAACACGATCGGGTTTTGGGCGAGCGGTTGTTGAGCATCGAATGGCAACAGCGCCAGCTGCCCGAGACCAGTCATGCCGAGCCCGGTAGCTGGTTGTTGATCAGTACGTGCGATGCCACCGATCTGGTGGCCACGGAGTTGACCGACGCGCTCAAGGTGCACGACGGGCAATGCGCGACGATGTCGTGGTCGTTTCATGCCGACCACGTGGCCCAGGCCGCGCGGATGCGCGAGCAGCTCGAATCCGGCGGGTTCACCGGGGTGGTGGTGCTCACCGCCCCACCCAACGGACACCCGGATGAAGAATCCCCCACCCAGGGTGCTGAGTATGTCCGGCATGTGGTGCGGATCGCTCGCGAACTGCCTGAAATCTCGGCCCGAGAGCCGCGGTTGTATGTGCTGACCCGTAATGCCGCGACGGTGTTGTCGGATGATCGGGCCAACCTGGAGCAGGGTGGGTTGCGGGGGTTGTTGCGGGTGATCGGTGCCGAGCATCCGCATTTGAAAGTCAGTTACATCGATGTTGATGAGCAGACCGGTACCGAGTCGGTGGCGCGTCAGCTGTTGGCGGCGACCGATGAGGACGAGACCGCCTGGCGTGGCGAGGAGTGGTATACCGCGCGGTTGTGCCCGGCTCCGCTGCGGCCCGAGGAGCGTCAAACCATCGTTGTGGACCATGCCGAGGCCGGTATGCGTTTGCAGATTCGTACTCCTGGTGATCTGCAGACGTTGGAGTTCGCCGCCTTTGATCGGGTGGCGCCGGGGCCGGGGCAGATCGAGGTCGCGGTCAGCGCGTCCAGCATCAATTTCGCCGATGTGCTGGTCACCTTCGGCCTCTACCAAACCGCGGACGGCAAACAACCGGAGTTGGGTACTGATTTTGCTGGTGTGGTGACTGCGGTCGGTGCGGGTGTGACCGAGCATGAGGTCGGCGATCGTGTCGGGGGGATGTCTCCCAATGGTTGCTGGGGAACGTTTGTGACCTGTGATGCCCGGATGGCGGTGGCGCTGCCGGAGGGGCTGACCGAGGCTCAGGCTGCCGCGGTGACCACCGCGTCGGCTACGGCGTGGTACGGGCTGCAGGATCTGGCGCGGATCCGGGCCGGTGACAAGGTGCTGATCCATTCGGCGACCGGTGGGGTGGGACAGGCCGCGATCGCGATCGCCCGTGCGGCGGGCGCTCAGATCTATGCCACGGCGGGTAGCCAGAAGCGTCGAGAGATGTTGCGCGCGATGGGCATCGAGCATGTTTATGACTCGCGCAGTGTGCAGTTCGCCGAGCAGATCCGCCAGGACACCGATGGCTACGGGGTCGACATCGTGCTCAACTCGGTGTTCGGTGCCGCCCAGCGCGCCGGGCTCAAACTGTTGGCCCTGGGCGGACGGTTCATCGAGATCGGCAAACGCGACATCTACGGCGACAGCAAGCTGGGGCTCTACCCCTTCCGGCACAACCTCGCGTTCTACGGCGTCGATCTTGGGTTGATGGCGGCCAGTCATCCGGCGGCGGTGCGTGAGTTGTTGAGCACGGTGTATCGGTTGACCGCTGAGGGTGTGTTGCCGATGCCGGAATCCACGCATTACCCGTTGGCCGAGGCGGCCACCGCGATTCGGGTGATGGGTGCTGCCGAGCACACCGGCAAGCTCATCCTCGATGTGCCTCATGCCGGGCGCAGCAGTGTGGTGTTGCCGCCCGAGCAGGCTCAGGTCTTTCGTGGTGACGGGTCCTATGTGATCACCGGTGGTCTTGGTGGGCTGGGGTTGTTCTTGGCCGAGAAGATGGCCTCGGCGAACGACGGGGCCGGCGCGGGCCGGATTGTGCTCAGCTCGCGCTCGGCGCCGAGTCAAAAGGCGTTGGAAACCATCGAACTTGTTCGTGCGATGGGTTCTGATGTGGTGGTCGAGTGCGGTGATATCGCGCAGGCTGGCACGGCGGAGAGGTTGGTGGCCGCGGCCACGGCGACCGGGCTGCCGTTGCGGGGGGTGCTGCACGCGGCCGCCGTCGTCGAAGACGCCATGCTGCCCAACATCACCGATGAGCTGATCGAGCGTGACTGGGCGCCCAAGGTGCATGGTGCCTGGCAGCTGCATCAGGCCACCGTGGGACAGCCGTTGGATTGGTTTTGTTCGTTTTCCTCGGCGGCGGCGTTGGTGGGTTCGCCCGGTCAGGGTGCTTATGCCGCGGCGAATAGCTGGTTGGACGCTTTCACGCAGTGGCGCCGGGCTCAGGGCCTTCCGGCCACCTCGATCGCCTGGGGTGCCTGGGGCGAGGTCGGACGCGCCACCACCTTCGCCGAACAAGCCGGTGATTCGATCACCTCGGAGGAGGGCGCCTATGCGTTCGAGACACTGCTACGCCACAACCGCGGCTACAGTGGCTACGCCCCGATCATCGGATCCCCCTGGCTAACGGCATTCGCCCAGCGCAGTCCGTTTGCGGAGATGTTCAAATCCCTGGGCCAGCATCGTTCGGGGGCCAGCCAACTCCTCGCCGAGCTCGACGAGCTCCCCCAAGAGGAGTGGCCCGGCCGACTGCGACGCCTCCTGTCCGAACAAATCGGCCTCATCCTGCGCCGCACCATCGACGCCGACCGTCCACTGACCGAGTACGGCCTGGACTCGCTAGCCAACCACGAACTGCGCGCCCGCATCGAGGCGGAAACCGGGGTACGCATCAGTACCGCTGACGTCACAACCGTCCGAGGTATGGCGGACTGCATTTACGACAAATTGACGTCAAACCGCGACATTGCGGCACCGTCGTGAGGTAGGAATGGACACAAGCGCCGACTGCACTGCGGGGGCGGGAATCGAGGAGGGACCGTGTTGATCATAGGTGGGGGTTCAGCAGGCACGAGTCTTGGCGTGGGAATAGTCCATGACTGGGATCCGGGGCCAGGTTCGGTTGTGACGTGGCAGCCAACGCCTGCCTCAGCTGCAAAAGCCCGGCAAGCGCCAGTAGTTGATGCACCGCCGAGTTCCATGCAAGCTGCCCACATTCGTTGCTTTCTCGAGTTCGAGGAGCGGGGGCTTGATTTCTCCCGGCTGGTGATGGGTTCCTGGGAGCTACCCGGTAAGTGCGATATCCGGACCATGACTCACGTCATCAACACCCACCTTCGTCGCCATGAAACCTACCGCAGTTGGTTCGAGTACAAGGACGCCAAAAATATCCTGCGGCACCGAATCAGCAATCCCCGAGACATCCAGTTTGTCCCGGTTCGCCATGGTGAGTTGACCCAGACCGAATGGCGGGACTTGGTCTTATCGACTCCCAACCCACTGGAGTGGGATTGCTACCGGCTGGGCCTTATCCAGCACGAAGACCACTGCACTCTGTTTGCGATTGTCGATCATCTCCACTGCGACCCGGCGCTGATTACCGGGCTCTATGTCGAGATTCTGACCAACTACCAATCACTGGTCGCAGGCAAACCGCCCATTACGCTGTCGGCTACCGCCAGCCACGAGGAATTCTGCACGCGGGAGAAGGCGCACGCGGAAAGCATGACCCTGGATTCCCCCGAGGTCCGCAAATGGATTCAGTTCGCCGAGAGCAACGGAGGAAGCGGGCCCGAGTTCCCATTGCCGCTGGGTGACCAGTCGATACCCTGCGGTGGCGACATCATGGTGGTACCGCTGATGAATCCCGAGCAAACCGCGCGTTTCGAAGACGACTGCATCGCAGCGGGCGCTCGGTTCAGCGGCGGCCTGTTCGCCTGCGCAGCCCTAGCGCACTACGAATTGACCGGACAGGAAACCTACCACGGGCTTACTCCGATCGATAAGCGCAGAACGCCCGAGGAATACATGACGATGGGCTGGTTCACCGGGATAATTCCGTTCACCGTCACCGTCGACCCGAACTCATTCATCGAGACCGCACGGGCCACTCAGGCATCCTTCGACGAGAACATCGACCTCGCGCAGGTGCCCTACGACCGCGTCCTGGAATTGGCACCCTGGCTGAATCGGTATGGATCGCAGTTCTACATGATGAACTACATGGACGCCGGCCTTCCCCCACTTTCCGCGGTGGTCGCCACCGCATTAACAGGGTCGAATGCAACCGCCTACAACGACGGCCGGAGCCCGGCATACCTGTATATGTCGGTAATCCGCCTCTTCGACGAGGTTTCGCTCATGATTTCCTTCCCGAACAATCCCATTGCTCGGGAGTCCGTCACCCGTTACGGCGAGGTCCTAAAATCTGTATACAGCCGCGCGGCCGCAGGCCAGTACGCAGCACCCGCTGTTCAAGTATCCAGATAGAAAACCTAAACACCTATTCCCAGCCAAAACGAACAGATACGGAGCCCAAACACAGAACAACCAGGCCTCACATATCAAGCACTTGAGGTCTCAGGAGGCATGCTCGATCGCCTGATTCTGTGAATGTGAGTTCGCTCACGTTTTAGGTGTTGGTGTCGTGACCAGTCGTTCAACTGCTGTTGTGGTGCCCGGATAGACAGGATTTGCCCCACGACAATCGCGCCGTATGCGGCGGCGGTGGTTTCCACCTCAGCGACGTGAAGACCGCATCGAAGCGCGACCGCGGTGCAGATCACACCGTCTCGGCAGCACGAGCGACGTCGTCAGCATCGATGAGAACGAAGCCGGCCGGCCACAGGATCGCGCATCTTCGGCGATCCCTGGGGGAAAATCGGAACGTCGGGGTGCGCGACCACGGCCACAGCAAACACGATTCTCCGGTGACTCGTCGAATCGGATGGCGAGGACGGGTCTAGCCGCTAGACCATGAGCGGTCACGCCGCCAAGCCCCGCTCCCACCGGCCCGACGAAGCGGCGCCACCCGTTCTCCGCGGCCTTGCGATGGCTGACGGATGCTGATCCCCTATCAAGCAACGCCGTGCCAACAGGGTGCCGCTCTCAGCGCCACCCACGTCAAAGTCGCGAAAACCAACCAGTAGTCCTCGCGCACCCGATCAACCATCCGTTACACGGACAATGCAGCCGGTACGGCACCGAGGCTCTCCTTACGGAGCACCTAGCCCGGCGCGAACGCCAAGACACATTTGGGCCCGACAGAACTCAGCGCCTCAAGTTTGGTGCGCGTTTGATATGTGAGGCCTGGTTGTTCTGTGTTTGGGCTCCGTATCTGTTCGTTTTGGCTGGGAATAGGTGTTTAGGTTTTCTATCTGGATACTTGAACAGCGGGTGCTGCGTACTGGCCTGCGGCCGCGCGGCTGTATACAGATTTTAGGACCTCGCCGTAACGGGTGACGGACTCCCGAGCAATGGGATTGTTCGGGAAGGAAATCATGAGCGAAACCTCGTCGAAGAGGCGGATTACCGACATATACAGGTATGCCGGGCTCCGGCCGTCGTTGTAGGCGGTTGCATTCGACCCTGTTAATGCGGTGGCGACCACCGCGGAAAGTGGGGGAAGGCCGGCGTCCATGTAGTTCATCATGTAGAACTGCGATCCATACCGATTCAGCCAGGGTGCCAATTCCAGGACGCGGTCGTAGGGCACCTGCGCGAGGTCGATGTTCTCGTCGAAGGATGCCTGAGTGGCCCGTGCGGTCTCGATGAATGAGTTCGGGTCGACGGTGACGGTGAACGGAATTATCCCGGTGAACCAGCCCATCGTCATGTATTCCTCGGGCGTTCTGCGCTTATCGATCGGAGTAAGCCCGTGGTAGGTTTCCTGTCCGGTCAATTCGTAGTGCGCTAGGGCTGCGCAGGCGAACAGGCCGCCGCTGAACCGAGCGCCCGCTGCGATGCAGTCGTCTTCGAAACGCGCGGTTTGCTCGGGATTCATCAGCGGTACCACCATGATGTCGCCACCGCAGGGTATCGACTGGTCACCCAGCGGCAATGGGAACTCGGGCCCGCTTCCTCCGTTGCTCTCGGCGAACTGAATCCATTTGCGGACCTCGGGGGAATCCAGGGTCATGCTTTCCGCGTGCGCCTTCTCCCGCGTGCAGAATTCCTCGTGGCTGGCGGTAGCCGACAGCGTAATGGGCGGTTTGCCTGCGACCAGTGATTGGTAGTTGGTCAGAATCTCGACATAGAGCCCGGTAATCAGCGCCGGGTCGCAGTGGAGATGATCGACAATCGCAAACAGAGTGCAGTGGTCTTCGTGCTGGATAAGGCCCAGCCGGTAGCAATCCCACTCCAGTGGGTTGGGAGTCGATAAGACCAAGTCCCGCCATTCGGTCTGGGTCAACTCACCATGGCGAACCGGGACAAACTGGATGTCTCGGGGATTGCTGATTCGGTGCCGCAGGATATTTTTGGCGTCCTTGTACTCGAACCAACTGCGGTAGGTTTCATGGCGACGAAGGTGGGTGTTGATGACGTGAGTCATGGTCCGGATATCGCACTTACCGGGTAGCTCCCAGGAACCCATCACCAGCCGGGAGAAATCAAGCCCCCGCTCCTCGAACTCGAGAAAGCAACGAATGTGGGCAGCTTGCATGGAACTCGGCGGTGCATCAACTACTGGCGCTTGCCGGGCTTTTGCAGCTGAGGCAGGCGTTGGCTGCCACGTCACAACCGAACCTGGCCCCGGATCCCAGTCATGGACTATTCCCACGCCAAGACTCGTGCCTGCTGAACCCCCACCTATGATCAACACGGTCCCTCCTCGATTCCCGCCCCCGCAGTGCAGTCGGCGCTTGTGTCCATTCCTACCTCACGACGGTGCCGCAATGTCGCGGTTTGACGTCAATTTGTCGTAAATGCAGTCCGCCAAACCCCGGATGGTCGAGATGTCAGCGGTACTGATGCGTACCCCGGTTTCCGCCTCGATGTGGATACGCAGTTCCTGGCTGCCGAGCGAGTCCAAGCCGTACTCGGCGAGCATGCGGTCCGCGTCGATGGTGCGACGCAGGATCAAGCCCACCTGCTCCGAGATCAAACGCCGGAGCCGGCCGGGCCACTCCTCTTGGGGGAGCTCGTCGAGCTCGGCGAGGAGTTGGCTGGCCCCCGAACGATGCTGGCCCAGGGATTTGAACATCTCCGCAAACGGACTGCGCTGTCCGAACGCCGTCAGCCAGGAGGATCCGATGACCGGGGCGTAGCCACTATAGCCACGATTATGACGCAACAGTGTCTCGAACGCATAAGCGCCCTCATCGGGACCAATCGCGCCGCCAGATTCCTCGGCGAAGGTGGTGGCGCGCCCCACCTCGCCCCAGGCACCCCAGGCGATCGAGGTGGCCGGAAGGCCCTGAGCCCGGCGCCACTGCGTGAAAGCGTCCAACCAGCTATTCGCCGCGGCATAAGCACCCTGACCGGGCGAACCCACCAACGCCGCCGCCGAGGAAAACGAACAAAACCAATCCAACGGCTGTCCCACGGTGGCCTGATGCAGCTGCCAGGCACCATGCACCTTGGGCGCCCAGTCACGCTCGATCAGCTCATCAGTGATGTTCACCAAGGTCGCGTCTTCCACGACCGCGGCCGCGTGCAGCACCCCCCGCAACGGCAGCCCGGTCGCCGTGGCCGCGGCCACCAACCTCTCCGCCGTGCCAGCCTGCGCGATATCACCGCACTCGACCACCACATCAGAACCCATCGCACGAACAAGTTCGATGGTTTCCAACGCCTTTTGACTCGGCGCCGAGCGCGAGCTGAGCACAATCCGGCCCGCGCCGGCCCCGTCGTTCGCCGAGGCCATCTTCTCGGCCAAGAACAACCCCAGCCCACCAAGACCACCGGTGATCACATAGGACCCGTCACCACGAAAGACCTGAGCCTGCTCGGGCGGCAACACCACACTGCTGCGCCCGGCATGAGGCACATCGAGGATGAGCTTGCCGGTGTGCTCGGCAGCACCCATCACCCGAATCGCGGTGGCCGCCTCGGCCAACGGGTAATGCGTGGATTCCGGCATCGGCAACACACCCTCAGCGGTCAACCGATACACCGTGCTCAACAACTCACGCACCGCCGCCGGATGACTGGCCGCCATCAACCCAAGATCCAAGTAGTGGAACGTCAGGTTGTGCCGGAACGGGAAGAGCTCCATTCGCGTATTGGAATAGACATCGCGTTTGCCGATCTCGATGAACCGTCCGCCCAGGGCCAACAGTTTGAGCCCGGCGCGCTGGGCGGCACCGAACACCGAGTTGAGCACGATGTCGACCCCGTAGCCATCGGTGTCCTGGCGGATCTGCTCGGCGAACTGCACACTGCGCGAGTCATAAACATGCTCGATGCCCATCGCGCGCAACATCTCTCGACGCTTCTGGCTACCCGCCGTGGCATAGATCTGAGCGCCCGCCGCACGGGCGATCGCGATCGCGGCCTGCCCCACCCCACCGGTCGCCGAATGGATCAGCACCTTGTCACCAGCCCGGATCCGCGCCAGATCCTGCAGCCCGTACCACGCCGTAGCCGACGCGGTGGTCACCGCGGCAGCCTGGCCCTCGGTCAGCCCCTCCGGCAGCGCCACCGCCATCCGGGCATCACAGGTCACAAACGTTCCCCAGCAACCATTGGGAGACATCCCCCCGACACGATCGCCGACCTCATGCTCGGTCACACCCGCACCGACCGCAGTCACCACACCAGCAAAATCAGTACCCAACTCCGGTTGCTGCCCATCAAGAGTCTGATAGCGGCCGAAGGTGACCAGCACATCGGCGAAATTGATGCTCGACGCGCCGACCGCGACCTCGATCTGCCCCGGCCCCGGCACCACCCGATCAAAGGCGGCGAACTCCAACGTCTGCAGATCACCAGGAGTACGAATCTGCAAGCGCATACCGGCCTCGGCATGGTCCACAACGATGGTTTGACGCTCCTCGGGCCGCAGTGGAGCCGGGCACAACCGCGCGGTATACCACTCCTCGCCACGCCAGGCGGTCTCGTCCTCATCGGTCGCCGCCAACAGCTGACGCGCCACCGACTCGGTACCGGTCTGCTCATCAACATCGATGTAACTGACTTTCAAATGCGGATGCTCGGCACCGATCACCCGCAACAACCCCCGCAACCCACCCTGCTCCAGGTTGGCCCGATCATCCGACAACACCGTCGCGGCATTACGGGTCAGCACATACAACCGCGGAGCCTGACCCAAGATCTCGGGAAGTTCGCGAGCGATCCGCACCACATGCCGCACATACTCACCGCCGCGTTGAGACGAATGGGCGTCCCCAGCACCGTTTTCCGGCGCGGTGAGCACCACCACCCCGGTGAACCCGCCGGATTCGAGCTGCTCGCGCATCCGCGCGGCCTGGGCCACATGGTCGGCATGAAACGACCACGACATCGTCGCGCATTGCCCGTCGTGACCCTTCAGTGCGTCGGTCAACTCCGCAGCCACCAGATCGGTGGCATCGCACGTACTGATCAACAACCAGCTACCGGGCTCGGCATGACTGGTCTCGGGAAGCTGGCGCTGTTGCCATTCGATGCTCAACAACCGCTCGCCCAAAACCCGATCGTGTTCGCTGCCTTGCGGGGCACCAGTGCCCAGTTGCAGGCCGCGCACGGCCAACACCACGGTGCCGTGCTCGTCGAGCACGTCGAGGTCGGCTTCGACCTCCGAGCCGCACTCGGTCACCGTCGTGTAGCAGTACTTGGCATGCCGCGCGGGGCCGTAGGCACGCAGCCGACGCACACCCAACGGCAGCAGCAAACCACCATGGCCGGCATTGCGCACACTGGGATGCGCCGCCACCGACTGAAAACACGCGTCCAGCAGCGCTGGATGCACGCCATAGACACTCTGCTGGGCCCGGATCGACCCCGGCACGCCAACCTCGGCCAACACCGTGGTGCCGCCAACTTCCTGGGCGGTATGCACCGTCGCCAGACCACTGAACGCCGGACCATACTGAATTCCGCGCAGGTCGAAACCCTGACGCAGTTCATAGCCTGCGACCGGGTTGGGGTGCGCCGTCAGCAAAGCGGCGATGTCCTGGGCGGCCGGCGGATCGTCATCCTCGACCGCGTGCAGCACCGCCGAGGCTCGCCGCAAGCGTTGCCCATCCTGATCCGACTCCACCGCGAACGAGACCAGCCCGGGGACTTCCAGTGTCGCGGTGACGCCGACCGGGGTCTGCTCATCGAGCAGCAACAGCTGCTCGAAACGCACATCGCGGACTTCGCCGGCCTCACCCAACACCGTGCCGGCCGCGGCCAAGGCCATCTCGCAGTACGCCGCCCCCGGAAAAGCAGCCGCGCCATGGATTTGGTGGTCGGCCAACCACGACAACGCCGCAGTACCGACCTCGCCCTGCCAAACGTGGCGCTCCGGCTCCTCCGCCAACCGAACATGAGAACCCAACAGCGGATGCACGGCGACCGTATTAGCGTGCGCAAGGCGATCGTTGGACTCGTCGAGAAGCAGCCGACGATGAGACCAAACCGGCAACGGCGCGTCCACCAACCGCCCACGGGGATAGAGCACCGAGAAGTCCACCGCCGCCCCCGCGGCGTACAGATCACCCAGCAATCCGCGCACCCCATGCGGCAGCGGCTGCTCACGCCGCATACCGGCCAACGCCGCCACCGACATATCCAGACTGCGCGCGGTCTGATCGACCGCGTGCACCAGCAACGGATGCGGCGACAACTCGGTAAAGACCCGGAACCCGTCCTCCATAGCGGCTTGCACCGCCGCGGCAAAGCGCACAGTGTGCCGCAGGTTGTCCACCCAGTAATAGCCGTCGCAGTAGGGCTCGTCGCGCGGGTCAAACGATGTCGCCGAGAAGTAGGGAACCTCTGGTGTCAACGGCGTGATCTCGGCCAGAACCTCGCCCAGCTCGTCAAGGATCGGGTCAACCTGCGGAGAATGCGAGGCCACATCAACGGCCACCTCGCGGGCCATCACGTCACGCTCTTCCCACACCGCTACCAGATCACGGACCGTCTGGGTCGCCCCGCCGATCACCGTGGACTGCGGCGACGCCATCACCGCCACCACTGCATCGCTGACGCCACGTGCCATCAACTCCGAAAGCACTTGCTGGGAAGGCAATTCCACTGACGCCATCGCCCCGGAACCGGCAATGCGAGTCATCAGCTTGGAACGGCGGCAGATCACCCGCACCCCGTCTTCGAGCGACAACGCCCCGGCCACCACCGCCGCCGCAGCCTCGCCCAACGAATGCCCGATCACCGCACCCGGGGTCACCCCGTAGGACTTCATCGTGGCCGCCAACGCGACCTGCATCGTGAACAGGGTCGGCTGCACCCGGTCAATACCCGTGACAACCTCGGATGCGGTCATCGCCTCGGTCACCGAGAAACCCGACTCCGCGGCGATCAGCGGCTCCACGGCAGCCACCGTCGCGGCGAACACCGGCTCGGTAGCCAGCAGGTCGGCACCCATCGCCGCCCATTGCGAACCCTGACCGGAAAACACCCACACCGGCCCCCGATCGTCCTGGCCGACCACCGGCGGATACGGGGCCTCGCCGTCGGCGACCTCACGCAACGCCGCACACAGGTCGGCTTCGGTGTTGGCCAGCACCGCCGTGCGTACTGGCCGGTGCCCGCGCCGTCGCGCCAGCGTGTAGGCCAGATCCGTGGTCGACAGGTCGGTTCCTTGGGCCTCGACCCAATCAGCCAGCCGCCCAGCGGTGTGGCGCAGTCCGTCCTCTGAGCTCGACGACAACGGGAAAAGCAGCGCGCCCTCGACGGCGGGAGTGCTCGGCGTCTCGTCGGGTGTGCTGGTTTCTGGGGCCTGCGCCGGAGCTTGCTCAACGATGGCGTGCACATTGGTTCCCGACATGCCGTACGACGACACCGCCGCAAGCCGTGGCGCTTTGTCATCACCGGTGGGCCACGGTGTGATCTCTTGCGGCACAAAGAGTTCGGTATCCACCGCGGCCAGCTCATCAGGGAGCTGGGTGAAGTGCAGATTCTGTGGAACCACCCCGTGCTGCAGCGCCAGGACCGCCTTCATCAGCCCCAACGCCCCGGCGGCCGACTGAGTATGCCCAAAATTGGTCTTCACCGATCCGAGCGCGCAGGGACCGTCGGTCCCATACACCTCGGCCAGGCTGTTGTATTCGATCGGGTCACCGACCGGGGTCCCGGTGCCGTGTGCCTCCACCATGCCGACGGTGGCCGCATCCACACCCGCCGCGGCCAACGCTGCCCGATAAGCCGCGACCTGAGCGGGCCGCGAGGGCGTAACAATGTTGACAGTGTGGCCATCTTGGTTGGCGGCTGTGCCACGCATCACAGCCAGAACCCGGTCACCGTCGCGCTGCGCATCCGCCAACCGCTTCAGCAAGAGGACGACGGCGCCCTCGCCGCAAACAAACCCGTCTGCCGCCACGTCGAACGTGTGGCAGCGTCCGGTGCGGGTCAGCATCCCATTCGCGGACCCGGAGGCAAAGCGGCGCGGTTCCAGCATCGCGTACACGCCGCCCGCGAAGGCAAGGTCACTTTCGCCGTCGTTCAAACTACGGAAAGCCAGGTGTGCGGCAAACAAACTGGACGAGCATGCCGTGTCAACGGTGACCGCGGGACCGCGCAGCCCCATCACGTAAGAAACCCGCCCGGACGCCATGCAGGAATTAGTGCCAGTGTTGCCGTATGGCCCTTCTAGGGCTTGCGTATCGGCTTGCACCAACTCGTAGTCGGTATGAAGCAATCCGGTGAACACCCCGGTCAACGAATCGGCCATCTTTTCCGGGGTGAGACCGGCATGTTCCATGGCCTCCCAGGAGGTTTCCAGCAACATGCGGTGCTGTGGATCGATAGCCGTGGCTTCTGCTTCAGGGATCCCGAAGAACTCCGGATCGAAATCGGCGACGTTGTCCAGGAACGCACCCCACTTGCAATGTGAGCGTCCTGGAACGCCAGGTTCTGGGTCGTAGTACTCGTCAACGTCCCAGCGGTCTAACGGAACCTCGGTGACCAGATCGTCGCCACGCAGCAACGCCTCCCACAACAAGTCGGGCGAGTCAATGCCCCCCGGTAGCCGGCACGCCATACCGATAACGGCAACGGGAGTTGCGCGCGTCTTATCCACGGTCCGTCTTCTCTCCATACATATGCTTCAGTTCTTAGCACCGGGTTCGAACTCGCATCGGCAGTTCGAGGAACATCGCTGAAACTAGTTACACGCTGGAAAAACGGCAGCATCCAGCACGCATAACCCAGCGACCCCCGTCGAAGCCAACCACAAGTTCTTGGCCTAATCAGAGCCTAGCGGCTCAACTACACACGCGCGGAAAAATCGTGCGGACGTACAAAAATAGGTGATGCTCGCGCGTGGATCAAGCTAGTGCCGAAATCATGAAGCCCCACGATGCTCGGCAAACACATGAGCGGCGCGAGACGCCAGAATCCACGCCGGCTGCCCGCACGCCCGAGGACCGGGAGGGTTGGTCTTCACCGTCATCGCATCGACCATCGGATTGCCCGTCCGGCCGAAGGCGTCGGACGAGGTGATGCACGGACTCGTGCACACTCTCTCACCAGCACCTTTGGCACCCAAGTGGGCAACGCGCAGGCTCCAAGGACCGTTGGCAGGCGGCACGACTGACACCCACGACGGGTCGCTGGGGTTGCTGCCGGCCTGCCAACCTGGGTATTCCTGACACACCGCGTCAATCCACCGCGGACCGCCGCACATTTCTTGTACGTACGCACGATTATTCCGCGCGTCAAGCCGCAACCAGCTACGCTCGGATCACGCCAGAAACTGGCGCTGGGTTCGACGCGAGGTGGGGTCGCTCGGGGTGAGGCGGTGTCCCCCCAGCGCTGACGGAAACGCGAAACGGTTTCCCGGAATCGCGGATGCGAAATCGAAGCCACTGATAGGAATTACCAGCGCGGGTTGGGACACGGGTAGGAAAGGTGAACGACCGTGGATAAAGCAGGTGTTACGCCGGTTGCCGTCATCGGTATGGCGTGCCGGCTGCCGGGGGGCATTGACTCGCCCGACCTGTTGTGGGAGGCGTTGCTGCGTGCCGACGACCTGGTCACAGAGATTCCCGCCGACCGTTGGGACGCCGAGGAGTACTACGACCCAGAACCGGGAGTCCCTGGTCGGTCCGTGTGCAAGTGGGGCGCGTTCCTGGACAACGTCGCCGACTTCGACGCCGAGTTCTTCGGCATCACCGAAAGGGAAGCGACAGCGATGGATCCGCAGCACCGGTTGCTGCTGGAGACGTCCTGGGAGGCCATGGAGCACGCAGGTCTGACTCGTGAAACCCTCGCCAGCGCGCAGACCGGCGTCTTCGTGGGGTTGATGCACGACGACTACCAATTCGTGCACGCCGAAGCAAACACGTTGGGTGGGCCTTACGGATACATGGGCAACAGTTTCGCCATGGGTTCCGGGCGCATCGCCTACGCCATGGGACTGCAAGGTCCGGCCATGACGGTGGACACCGCCTGCTCGTCCGGCCTGGCCGCTATTCACCTCGCTTGCCGCAGCCTGCACGACGGCGAGAGCGACATCGCGATCACCGGCGGTGCCTCGGTAATGCTCGAACCCCGCAAAGCCGCCTCGGGGTCAGCCATCGGGATGTTGTCCGCC
Organism: Mycobacterium spongiae; assembly: GCF_018278905.1. Taxonomy (NCBI): domain Bacteria; kingdom Bacillati; phylum Actinomycetota; class Actinomycetes; order Mycobacteriales; family Mycobacteriaceae; genus Mycobacterium; species Mycobacterium spongiae. The sequence goes on along the minus strand of NZ_CP046600.1, from coordinate 2,356,258 downwards.
ACCGGACGCTGTCATGCGTTCGACGTCCGCGCCGACGGGTTCGTGTCCGGCGAAGGCTCCGTCGTACTGCTGCTCAAACGGCTACCCGACGCCCTGGCCGATGGTGACCGAATCCTGGCAGTCATCCGCGGCACGGCCGCAAACCAAGACGGCCGCACCGTCAACATCGTCACCCCGTCGCGGCCCGCACAGGTCGCGGCGTATCGCACTGCCCTGAATGCGGCCGGCGTGGACCCGGCCACGATCGGCATGGTCGAGGCCCACGGCCCCGGCACCCCGGTAGGCGACCCCGTGGAATACGCGAGCCTGGCAGAGGTGTACGGCACCGACGGCCCTTGCGTGCTCGGATCGGTGAAGACAAATTTCGGACATACTCAGTCGGCCGCCGGAGCGCTCGGCCTGATGAAAGCGGTCCTGGCGCTGCAGCACGGGGTGGTTCCACAGAATCTGCACTTCACCCAGCTACCCGATGAGTTCGCGGACATCGAAACGCAGCTCTTCGTACCGCAGGTGACCACACCGTGGCCCACCAGCGATCAGGATGGCCCCCGGCGGGCGGCGGTGTCGTCCTACGGGTTCTCCGGAACCAACGTGCACGCCATCCTGGAACAAGCCCCGCCGCAGGCTGAGCTGCTGGAGCCGACCCAAACTGCCGACCCCGACACGCCAACCAGTGCCGCCACCAACGGGGCGCTGTTGTTTCCGCTGTCGGCCAGCTCGGAGGACGCCCTGCGCCAAACCGCTCAGCGGCTCGCCGACTGGGTGGACACCCGAGACACCGACCTGACCCTCGCGGATTTCGCCTACACGCTGGCTCGCCGGCGCGGATATCGACCCGTGCGCACGGCCATTCTGGCCAGCACCGCCGCAGAGCTGTCAGATGCGCTCGGTGAGGTCGCCACCGGTGAGATCCCCTACCCACCCGCGGTCGGTCGCGACGACCGAGGCCCCGTATGGGTGTTTTCGGGTCAGGGTTCACAGTGGGCGGCAATGGGTGTCGACCTACTGGCCAACGAGCCGGTGTTCGCCGCAACGATCGCAGCGATCGAGCCGTTGATTGCCGCGGAGTCGGGTTTCTCGGTGACCGATGCGATGACCGCACCCGAGAAAGTAACCGGCATCGACCGGGTGCAACCGACCCTGTTCGCCATGCAGGTCGCGCTGGCAGCGACGATGAAGTCCTTGGGCGTAGCGCCCGGTGCGGTGATCGGCCACTCGCTCGGTGAGTCCGCGGCCGCCGTAGTCGCCGGGGCGCTGTCGTTGGAAGACGGGGTGCGCGTCATCTGCCGCCGCTCCAGACTGATGACCCGCATCGCCGGCTCTGGAGCGATGGCATCGGTGGAACTTCCTGCCCAGCAAGTGATTACGGAGTTGATGACCCGGGGCATCGACGACACTGTGGTTGCGGTGGTGGCTTCACCGGAATCCACCGTGATCGGCGGGGCAACCCAAACGGTGCGTGACTTGGTTGCGGCGTGGGAAGAGCGCGACGTGATGGCCCGCGAGGTAGCCGTCGACGTGGCATCGCACTCGCCACAAGTCGACCCGATCCTCGACGACCTCTCCGAGGCGTTGGCCGACCTCACTCCGCTGTCGCCGGAAATTCCCTACTATTCGGCGACCTCGTTCGACCCGCGCGAGGAGCCTTACTGCGACGCCTACTACTGGGCGGACAATCTGCGTCAGACGGTGCGCTTTGCCGCGGCGGTGCAGGCAGCGGTCGAAGACGGTTTCCGGGTCTTCACCGAGCTGTCTCCGCACCCGCTGCTGACCCACGCTGTCGATCAGACCGCCCGCAGCGTCGACATGCCGGTCGCCGCGTTGGCCGGTATGCGGCGTGAGCAGCCACTGCCCCATGGGCTGCGTGGCCTGCTGGGTGATTTGTATGCCGCGGGTGCCGCGGTGGACTTCTCGGTGCTCTACCCCGGCGGCCGCTTGGTGGACGCGCCCCTGCCCATGTGGAGTCAACGTTCGCTGATCTTGACCCCGAGCGATCAGGATTCGCGCGCACGCGGTACTTCCATGGTGCCGGCACATCCCTTGTTGGGGCCGCACGTGCGGCTGCAAGAGGAGCCGGAGCGCCACGTGTGGCAGGGGGACGTCGGTACTGCGGCATTGCCGTGGTTGGCCGACCACCACGTAGACGATGCGGCTGTTCTGCCGGGGGCCGCGTACTGCGAAATGGCCCTGGCCGCAGCGCGCACCGTTGTGGGCGAGGCTTGCGAAGTTCGCGACATCCGCTTCGACAAGCCACTGTTGTTGGACAAGGAAACCCCCATCGGCGCCACCGCAACGGTCGAGGCACCCGGCGTGGTCACCTTCGCCGTGGAGACCACCCAGGACGGGAACTATGCGCGGGAGGTGACCGCGGTCCTGCACGCTGTCGAGGAAGCAGACCAACCAGCGGTCAAAGACATCGCAAATCTCCTCGCCAGCCATCCACGCGGGGTCGACGGCGACGAGGTTCGACAGTGGATGGACCAGCGTGGTCGCCAGCTTGGGCCGGCCTTTGCAGGTTTGGGTGACGTGCACACCGCCGACGGAGCCGGCGACACGCTGCTCGCGGAGGTCGCGCTGCCCGGTCCGCTCCGCTCACAGTGGCGCGCCTATGGCGTGCATCCGGCGCTGTTGGATGCCTGCTTCCAATCGGTGGCGGCACACCCCGCTGTTGACGACCTCGCTAGCAGCAACTCACTGTTGCCATTGAGTGTGCACCGACTGCGTGCCTACGGCCCGACCCACCATGCCAGGTACTGCCACACGACCGTGACCGAGTGCGGTTCGGAGTTCGAAGCCGATCTCGACCTGTTAGACGAGGACGGCACGGTCGTATTGGCCGTGCGCGGCCTGCGGATGGGCACTGGCGTCTCCGCGACCAGCGAACGCGATCGCCTCTTGGGTGAGCGGTTGTTGACCATCGAATGGGAACAGCGCGAGCTGCCCGAGACGAGCCATGCCGAGCCGGGCACCTGGTTGTTGATCAGCACCTGCGATGCCGCGGAACTGGTGGCCACGGAGTTGACCGACGCGCTGAAGGTGCACGACGCGCAATGCACCACGATGGCATGGCCCCGACGCACCGACCACGCGCTCCAGGCCGCGCGGCTGCGCGACCAGCTGGAGACCGGCGGATTCACCGGCGTGGTGGTACTCACCGGGCCGCAGACTGGCGACCCGGACGCCGAGTCCGGGGTTCGCGGTAGTGACTACGTCAGCCACCTGGTGCGCATCGCCCGTGAGCTGCCCGAGATCGCGGCCCAGATACCAAGGCTGTACGTGGTGACGCGCAACGCCCAAACGGTGCTGTCCGACGATCGAGCCAACCTCGAACAGGGCGGGTTGCGTGGGTTGTTCCGCGTGATCGGCATGGAACACCCGCATCTGAAGGTCACTCACGTCGATCTTCCCGGTGACCTTCCCGACCACACGGACGACGCGACAGGCGCCGAGCAGTTGGCGCGGGAACTGCTGTTGGCTACCGAGGAAGACGAGACCGCGTGGCGCAACGGTGCGTGGTACACGGCCCGGTTGTGCCCGGCTCCACTGCTGCCCGACGAGCGCCAAACCATGGTCGTCGAACACGCGGACCAAGGCATGCGCCTGCAGATCCGTACCCCAGGCGACCTGGAGACCCTGGAGTTCGCATCGTTCGAACGCGCGACGCCGGGGCCGGGGCAGATCGAGGTCGCGGTCAGCGCGTCGAGCATCAATTTCGCCGATGTACTGGTCGCCTTCGGCCGCTACCAGACCTTCGACGGGCAGCAACCGGAACTTGGCACCGATTTCGCTGGTGTGGTGACCGCGGTCGGCCCCGACGTCACCGAACTCACCGTCGGCGACCGCGTCGGGGGCATGTCCGCCAATGGTTGCTGGGGAACGTTTGTCACCTGCGATGCACGCCTGGCCACGAAGCTGCCCGAGGGGCTGACCGAGGGCCAGGCTGCCGCGGTGACCACCGCGAGCTCCGCGGCGTGGTATGCGCTGCAGGATCTGGCGCGGATCCGGGCTGGTGACAAGGTGCTGATCCATTCGGCGACCGGTGGGGTGGGGCAGGCCGCGATCGCGATCGCCCGTGCGGCGGGCGCTCAGATCTATGCCACGGCGGGCAGCCAGAAGCGTCGAGAGATGTTGCGCGCGATGGGCATCGAGCATGTTTATGACTCGCGCAGTGTGCAGTTCGCCGAGCAGATCCGCCAGGACACCGATGGCTACGGGGTCGACATCGTGCTCAACTCGCTGACCGGCGCCGCGCAACTGGCGGGGCTCAAACTGTTGGCCCTGGGCGGACGGTTCATCGAGATCGGCAAACGCGACATCTACGCGAATACGCGAATGGAGCTCTTCCCGTTCCGGCAGAACCTTGCCTTCTACGGCCTGGACTTGGGTTTGATGGCGGCCAGTCATCCGGCGGCGGTGCGTGAGTTGTTGAGCACGGTGTATCGGTTGACCGCTGAGGGTGTGTTGCCGATGCCGGAATCCACGCATTACCCGTTGGCCGAGGCGGCCACCGCGATTCGGGTGATGGGTGCTGCCGAGCACACCGGCAAGCTCATCCTCGATGTGCCTCATGCCGGGCGCAGCAGTGTGGTGTTGCCGCCCGAGCAGGCTCAGGTCTTTCGTGGTGACGGGTCCTATGTGATCACCGGTGGTCTTGGTGGGCTGGGGTTGTTCTTGGCCGAGAAGATGGCCTCGGCGAACGATGGGGCCGGCGCGGGCCGGATTGTGCTCAGCTCGCGCTCGGCGCCGAGTCAAAAGGCGTTGGAAACCATCGAACTTGTTCGTGCGATGGGTTCTGATGTGGTGGTCGAGTGCGGTGATATTGCGCAGGCTGGCACGGCGGAGAGGTTGGTGGCCGCGGCCACGGCGACCGGGTTGCCGTTGCGGGGGGTGCTGCACGCGGCCGCGGTCGTGGAAGACGCGACCTTGGTGAACATCACTGATGAGCTGATCGAGCGTGACTGGGCGCCCAAGGTGCATGGTGCCTGGCAGCTGCATCAGGCCACCGTGGGACAGCCGTTGGATTGGTTTTGTTCGTTTTCCTCGGCGGCGGCGTTGGTGGGTTCGCCCGGTCAGGGTGCTTATGCCGCGGCGAATAGCTGGTTGGACGCTTTCACGCAGTGGCGCCGGGCTCAGGGCCTTCCGGCCACCTCGATCGCCTGGGGTGCCTGGGGCGAGGTGGGGCGCGCCACCACGTTCGCCGAGGAATCTGGCGGCGCGATTGGTCCCGATGAGGGCGCTTATGCGTTCGAGACGCTGCTGCGCCACAACCGTGGCTACAGTGGCTACGCCCCGATCATCGGATCCCCCTGGCTGACAGCGTTCGCCCAGCACAGTCCGTTCGCTGAGAAGTTCCGATCACTAGGACACAACCGTTCGGGCACGAGCAAGTTCCTCGCCGAGCTGCAGAAACTCCCCGAGGATGAGTGGCCCGGCCGGCTGCGACGCCTCCTGTCCGAACAAATCGGCCTCATCCTGCGCCGCACCATCGACGCCGACCGCATGCTGACCGAGTACGGCCTCGACTCACTGAGCAGCCAGGAACTGCGCGCCCGGGTCGCAGCCGAAACGGGAATCCGCATCAACGCCACCGATATCAACACCACGGTACGGGGCCTGGCGGATCTCATGTGCGAGAAGTTGGCGGCCGACGGCGACGCGCCAGCACCTGCCTGAAGCCCAGTGTCCACCGCGCTGCAGGAGACCGGGTCGCGCTGATGAAATTTGTCCTGGCAGTCCACGGCACCCGTGGCGATGTCGAACCCTGTGCCGCCGTAGGAGTGGAGCTCGCGCGCCGGGGGCACGAAGTCCGGATGGCGTTGCCGCCCAACCTTGTTGGATTCGTCGAATCGGCCGGGCTGCACGGCGTCGCCTATGGGCCGGACTCGGGCGAACAAATAAACGCGGTCGCAGCGTTCATTCGAAACCTCACCAAAGCTCAGAATCCACTCAACCTCGTGCGCGCGGGCAAAGAACTCTTCGTCGAGGGCTGGGCGGACATGGGCACGACACTGACTGCGCTTGCCGATGGCGCCGACCTGCTGATGACCGGCCAGACATACCACGGCGTGGTCGCCAACGTCGCTGAGTACTACGACATCCCGCTGGCGGCATTGCATCATTTCCCGGTACAGGTCAACGGCCAACTCGCCATTCCGTGGATACCGACGCCGCTACTTCGCCCCGCGTTGATGCGATCGGCGATGAAGGGGTCCTGGCGACTGTATTCGTACGTCAGCAAGGACGCCGATTCCACGCAACGACGTGCATTGCGCCTGCCACCGACGTCGACCCCGGCGGCGCAACGGATCGCCGAGGGCCGAGCGCCCGAGATTCAGGCCTACGAACAGGCTCTGTTCCCTGGACTCGCCGCCGAGTGGGACGGCCAGCGACCATTTGTCGGCGCGCTGACGATGGACCGGCACAGCGAACCCGACGAGGACCTCGCGTCATGGCTTGCGGCCGGAACGCCGCCGATCTACTTCGGTTTCGGTAGCACTCCGGTGCAATCGCCTACCGAGACCCTCGCCATGATTTCGGATGCCTGCGCAGAGCTGGGCGAGCGAGCCTTGGTTTTTTCGCCCGTCAACGCCACTGACGATATCAAGCACGCAGAGCATGTGAAATTCGTTGGTCTGGTCAACTATTCAGCACTTCTGCCGAGTTGTCGCGCAGTGGTCCATCACGGTGGCGCCGGCACCACCGCGGCCGGCCTGCGGGCCGGGAAACCCACATTGATTCTGTGGGATGTGGCGGATCAGCCACTTTGGGCAGCTGCCGTCCGCCGCCTGAAAGTCGGATCGGCCAAACGTTTTACCCACATCACTCGTAAGTCGCTGCTCGCCGAGCTGCGCACCATCTTGGCGCCGGACTACGTCGCCCGAGCTCGCGAAATCTCTGCTCAGATGACCACGCCGGCAGTCGCTGTGGCCACGGCGGCCGACCTCTTGGAGAAAGCGGTGCGCACGTACGCCTAGCGGCCTGCTTCCGGCTGCCTAACAGCTGGTGGCATAAGAAAGCGGAAATGACTTGTGCCACTTGCGGTTATGCGCCATGCCCATCTCTCGCAGGATACCCATGGCCGCCGGCCAGCCATGGGTTCGTCGCAACCCACGGATCATGGCTGCGCTAGCGCCCCAATGGTATTTCCGGCCGCCAAAATGTGTGTTGGCGGTCTTGCGTCCGAAGTGGTTGATGTAGGCCATCTCGGTTGTGTACAAGCCAAACCCAGCTTTTCGCGCCCGCAGCGCAAGATCGAGGTCGAGCCCCCATCCGTAGCGTCCAAAAGTGGACAGGTCCATTCCCCCGACCGCATCCCAGCATTCACGTGACATGGCAAGCGCGGTACCCTCGATAGCGGGTGCTTTGCGATATCGCGCTCGAGGGACGTAGTCTTCGGCGTCCGGCTTGTTGTCAGCCACCGCGTACGGGAACCCCAGATCGAACATCGGCCCGATCATGCCTGCATCGCCGGGCAAGCGAGGGTCGAGTAGCGCGTCGACAAATCCCTTCGAAACCCGAGTGTCGTTGTTGAGCGTCATTGCGTGGGAGTAACCCTCGGAGAAAGCAATTCGGAAACCGAGATCGCTACCCCCGGCCCAACCCAGGTTCTGTCCCGGCGTGGTGACTCGCTCGTCACTGATCGTGGGATAGTCACCACGATTGTCGACGATCAGATAGTCGGCACCTTCGCGCTGCAGGTCGGCCACCAGTGCATGCGTGTAGTCGTGCTGACCGAATACCGGCACCGTAATCAGTAGTGACACAGGCGGAGCCTACACCGGCCTCTGCCGTCCCGAAGGTCCTTCCGCGGACGGCCCAGCGTGGCCACGTTGAGCGGTGTCTTCGAGGAGATCGGCGGCAGCGGCAATGCTGGCTTCGGGCTTGGTCATCCGGGCGCCGACATCGCGGGCTCGAGCTACGCATTCCGGCCCGAGGATCGCTCTGAGGTCTGTCGCCAGCGATTCACCTGTGGTACTCGAAAAGCGCCTCCCCCGGCCGACTTTCAGCCGCTTAACCTGGGCAGCCCAGATCGGCTGGTCGGACGTGACCCACAGAATCAAGGTAGGGATCCCGGCTCGTAGACCGGCGGCAGTGGTGCCGGCGCCACCATGGTGGACGACCGCGCGGCAGGCGGGAAAAATGGCCGCGTGGTTCACCCTGGGAACTACTTTCACGTGGTCGAAAAGCTGGATCCCGTCGGTGGAGTCACGTGGGCCCGAGCAAATCAAGGCCCGCTCACCAAGCTGCCGACAGGCGGCACCGATCATCGCCACCCGATCTGCGAGAGTTCCGACCGGCATGCTGCCAAAGCCGAAGTAGATCGGTGGTGTACCAGCGCTGACCCATGCCGCGACCTCGTCGTCAGCGTCGGTCGGCAAGCCCATGGTCAGCGCTCCGACAAAGGGCCGCCGACCACGCCACTCGGCTGCCAGACCCGGAAAGCACATTTCGTCATAGGCCTGGATTTCTACTGATCCGCGGTTCGTCATCCGGTGCGGCGCTGGGCTCGAGGCCTTGGGCAGGCCTAATTCGCGGCGCTGCGCGTCCTCAACGCCCTTCGTCATGCGCCAGTACAGCCAGTCGAGGGCCGTGATCGTGGAGCGGACCAACGGAGCTGGCAACCGCGCCGGGAACGCGATCTCACCGTTGGCCCGCATTGGGTAGAAATGCAACGCGGCCAGCGGAATGTCGAAGTGCTCTGCAACGTTGGCAACGACCTCCTGGTAGATCTGGCCGGTCAGGAGCAAGTCGGCATCCTTGGCCACCGGTGTCAGCATCGCGCTCAGCTCCGCCCAGCCCTCGGTGACCGGCGCCATCGCTTCGCGCAGCAGCTTGATCGGGTTCTGGATTTTCCACGCGTTGTGGAGGAATTGCTCGTCCAACTGCTTCTGGGAGTCCCTGTTCCCGTAAGCCACCGCCGAGAGCCCGGCCGACTCGACGAAGTCGATCAGATTCGGCGGAACGGCGAGACGCACGTCATGCCCACGACGCGCCAGCTCTACGCCGACCGCCGCGCACGGCTCGATGTCACCGCGGGTTCCATAGCTCGCCACAACGAATTTCATGGGCTAACTCACGGAGCAATCAAATCCAACAGCGCCAACTCATTCCTTGACGAACAAGTAGATCCGGTAGGTAAACCCGCCGCCACGACGCAGGTCCCAGTCCAACACGCCAACGGCATAGCGGGTCAAACGCGCAAGGAGCGCCGTGCGCCGACCGATCGCCTCCTGCGAGCGATTGGTATTCGCGTCCAGACCACGCTTTGCCTCGGTGTCGATATCACGTTCTGAGATCTTCTTGAGCGGGCCAGCCGCGAGCGCCGCTTCCCATTCGGGGACAACCGGATTCCGACGGGAATCGGTGTAGAGGAAGTGTCCGCCGGGGCGAAGCACCCGAGCCACCTCACCCAGGAAGCCCGGGAAATCAGGGTATTGGTGCGAGGCCTCGACATTGAGCACTGCATCGAAGGTTTCGTCACCAAACGGCAAGTTCTGGGCGTCGCCCTGGACAAAATCCAAGCCTGGCAGTTTGTGTTTCTCCCGGCACAGTTCGATGCTGGCCGGGTTCAGGTCCAGGCCGGTGTAGGAGGCAGGTCCGAGGTTGCGCACGATGTAGGACGCTCCCCCGCCAGCGCCGCAGCTGACCTCGAGCACCCGCTTGCCGGTGAGGTCCACCTGACTCGCGGTCTGGTGGTAGAGCTGAATGCCATACCGGTTCGGCTCGTCCGCGGGATCCAATGGCAGCGCCATCGGCGGATCTTCCTCGTAGCCGAAGTTGAAGAACACCACGTCATCGCCGACCTGGCGGGTGCCGAGCGGCAGAAAGTACTTCGTGGTGAGCTTCCCGACGATCGGGTTGGACTGCAGGCGGTATCTGAGAGCCACGGGGAGAGTGTCGCATGAGACCACAAGGCACGCCGGAAGGCCGCCCAAAGCCTGGCTCCAGATCAGCACGCCCGTGCAAGTTTCGGATCGGCGAGCTACGTGATTGGACGCGAGATCCCGGCACCCGCCACCCGTCCGTCGATACCGGAAACGCGCACTTGTAGCCTTTTGACCAGCAGTTTCATTCGTTGACGTGGTGAGCCATGGCGAAGGTAACGGTGATATCACGGTTAATCCGGGAATCGTCATTCCCCCACGCTTTCCGTGGTTGGCTTGTACGGTTGTTGGGTGGCTGGGCACGACGAAGCCAAAGCCGGGGGGCTCTTCGACCGCATCGGCGGTTTCGTCGTGCGCTGGCCCCTGCTCGTCATCGCTGCCTGGATCGCGGTCGCGGCCGCGCTGACACTGTTGCTTCCACCGCTGCAGGTGCAAGCCGCAAAGCGCGAACAGGCTCCGCTGCCCCCCGACTCCCCGTCGATGGTCCTGCAACAGAAGATGGGCGAGGCCTTCCAGGAAAAAACCGAGGCCGCCTCCCTCCTGATGGTCGTCCTGAGCAACGAGAACGGACTGGGACCTGCCGATGAGGCCGTCTACCGCAAACTGGTGGAAAACCTGCGCGCGGACACGCAGGACAAGATGACGGTTCAGGACTTCCTTGAAGTCCCCGAGATGAAGCAGCTGTTGGCCAGCGAGGACGGCAAAGCCTGGATCTTGCCCATCCAGTTTCCTGGCACCGGGATGGCCCCCGAGACGCACGTGGCGTTCCAAAACGTCAAGGCGATCGTCGAGGAAACCGTCGCTGGCACGAGCCTGACCGCCCATCTCAGCGGCCCTGTTGCCACCATGCACGACCTGCAGGAACGTGGTGAGGCAGACGTGCGGATCATCGAGATCGGCACCATCATCAGCGTGCTGATCATCCTGATCCTGGTCTACCGGAACCTGGTCACCATGCTGTTACCGCTGGTCACCATCGGTGCGTCCATCGCGACAGCTCAGGGCACACTGTCCGGGCTCTCCGAGTTCGGCCTGGCCGTGAACATGCAGGCCATTGTCTTTATGACCGCGGTCATGATCGGGGCGGGGGTCGATTACGCCGTCTTCCTGATCAGCCGCTACCACGACTATATGCGCCACGGCGAGACGTCGGACGTGGCGGTCAAGAAAGCCTTGATGTCCATCGGCAAGGTGATCGCCGCGTCGGCGGCCACCGTGGCCGTCACCTTTCTCGCGATGGTGTTCACCAAGCTGGAAGTGTTTTCGGCAGTCGGCCCGGCAATTTCGGTAGCCATCATGGTGTCGCTGCTGGGCGCGGTAACCCTACTTCCCGCCATCCTCGTACTTACCGGACGTCGCGGCTGGATCAAGCCTCGACGCGACCTCACCACTCGTATGTGGCGGCGTTCGGGCATTCGCATCGTGCGCCGGCCCAAGATCCATCTGGTCGCCAGTCTCATCGTGCTTGTCATCCTGGCCAGTTGCGCCGGGCTGATCCGCTTCAACTACGACGATCTCAAAACGGTGCCGCAAGACGTCGAGAGCGTTCAGGGGTACCAGGCACTCAACCGCCACTTCCCGCTGAACGGACTGACTCCGATGGTGCTCTTCATCCAGTCTCCCCGCGACTTGCGGACACCTGGCGCCCTTGCCGACATCGAGATGATGTCCCGCGACATCGCCGAAATGCCCGACATCGTCATGGTGCGGGGCCTGACCCGGCCGAACGGGGAACCGCTGAAAGAGACCAAGGTCTCGTATCAGGCAGGTGAAGTTGGCAGCAAGCTCGACGAAGCGCTCAGCCAGGTCTCGGAGCACGACGCTGAACTGGACCAGCTCACCGGAGGTGCGCACCAGTTGGCCGACGCTCTTGCGCAGGTACGCGACCAAGTCAAGGGGGCCATCGTCAGCTCTAGCGGGATGGTAAACACCCTGCAGGCCATGATCGACCTGATGGGCGGAGACAAAACAATCCAACAACTCGAAAATGCATCCCAGTACGTCGGGCGTATGCGGGCACTCGGTGACGATCTGAGCGGGACCGTCACAGATGCCGAGCAAACCGCCGTCTGGGCCAGCCCGATGGTAAGGGCACTCAACTCCAGCCCCGTATGCAACAGCGATCCCGCCTGCCGTCGTTCGCGCGCCCAGTTGGCGGCGATTGTCCAGGCCCAAAACGAGGGAGTGCTCAACGCCATCAGATCGCTTGCGGTAACCCTGCAACAGACGCAGGGATACCAGACGCTGGCCCAGACGGTGCGCACTCTGGATCAGCAGCTCAAACAAGTCGTCGCCACCCTCAACGCCGTCAACGGCCTTGCGGGCAAGTTGGCACAACTGTCACAAGGTGCCGATGCCCTCGCCGACGGCAGCGCCGCATTGGCGATGGGCGTGCAGGAATTGGTTGATCAGGTGAGGAATATGGGTTCCGGGCTCAACCAGGCAGCCGACTTCCTGCTGGGGATCAAACGCGACGCGGAGAAGCCGTCGATGGCGGGCTTCAACCTGCCCCCCGAGGTTTTTGGGACTGACGAGTTCAAAAAGGGCGCCCAGATTTTCCTGTCGCCCGATGGGCATGCGGCGCGATACTTCGTGCAGAGCGCGCTCAATCCGGCCACCACCGAGGCGATGGATCAGGTCAATGAGATCGTCCGTGTCGCCGACGATGCGCGACCGAACACCGAGCTCGCGGATGCCACGGTTGGTTTGGCCGGTGTCCCGACCGGGCTACGGGATATCCGCGATTACTACAACAACGACATGCGATTCATCGTCATCGCGACGATCATCATCGTGTTCATGATCTTGGTTATTCTGCTACGCGCTATTGTTGCCCCAATATATTTGATCGGCTCCGTGCTGATTTCCTATTTGTCAGCCCTGGGTATCGGCACTGTCGTGTTCCAATTGATATTGGGACAGGAAATGCATTGGAGCTTGCCCGGACTGTCGTTCATACTCTTGGTTGCCGTCGGCGCGGACTACAACATGCTGCTCATTTCACGTATCCGTGACGAGTCGCCACATGGTATACGGTTCGGAGTCATCCGCACCGTGGGATCGACCGGCGGAGTCATCACGTCCGCGGGTCTCATCTTCGCCGCGTCGATGTTCGGCCTGGTGGCGGCCAGCATCACCACGATGGCCCAAGCCGGTTTCACCATCGGGGTCGGGATCATTCTCGACACGTTCCTGGTACGCACCGTTACCGTACCGGCCTTAACCACATTGATTGGCCGCGCGAACTGGTGGCCTTCACAGCTGGGCAAAGACCCCTACCGACAGGGCAAGCCGGGCAAGCTAGCGACGAAAGCCAACCTATGGCTAGACCAGGTGAAAAGCATCGGCCGCCGCAAGGCAACGGCGCCGGTGCCCGCGCCGCAGGTCGCCACGACCACTCCCGGAACCAATGGGCAGGCAACCGAGAAAGCTGCAACGATCAGGGTGCAATCGCGGGGAGTTTCCAACGGTGAGTTGCACAGCGCGGCAACTGGCGACGGCAAGCATCTGATCGACCGGCTTCCCGGCCATTCCCTGCCACTGTTCGGCCTCATCGACTTGCCGGTCTACGACCTGGGCGAATCATTGGACTCCCCAACAATCGCCACGAGCAACGGAAACGAACGGGTCGATCATCTCTTCGGCCACCCGCTGCCCCTGTTCGGCCTCGCCGGCCTGCCAACCTACGGCATTACCAACGGCGACACCAATGGCGACACCAATGGCGACAAGGCCACCCCCAACGGCAACGGTCATCACCCGATCGACCACGAGCCTGACCAACCGCTGCCGCACGTGAGTCCCAGGTCTACTGATTAACGGCACGACGACCGCGACTCCAGCCTGAATCCGTACCTCGTCGAATCGGCCCAACCCCCTAACCGGGTTGAATTCCCTGCCGGGTTGAACTCAATGCCTAGGCGTCCAAGCGAGTGAACTCGTCCTGTCGGTACAACTCAACGCACTGCGCTCGGCGCACCTTGCCGCTCGTCGTGATCGGAATCGAACCCTGAGGCACCAGAACGAGATCCGCCACACTCAACCCGTGCGACTTCGATATCGCAGCGGTGACTTCACGTTTCACGACACCGAGGCGCTGCATTGCCTCTTCATCGGACTCGTCTTTCTTCTTGAGTTCGATGATGGCAACCAGCTTCTCAGCGCCATCATGGGGAACGGCGATCGCCGCACAACGGCCCGGCGTGATCCCCTGAATGGTCGCCTCAATGTCGTCGGGCGAGTGGTTGCGTCCGTACACGATCAACAGGTCCTTGATGCGACCGAGGATGAACAGCTCACCGTCTGACAGGAAACCCGAATCTCCCGTCCGCAGCCAAGGGCTTTCAGGTGTCCCCTGCGACGGGTTGACAATGCTTGCCTCGAACGTATGCGCAGATTCCTCGGGCTTCCGCCAGTAGCCGCACGCGACGTTGCCGCCGTGCACCCAGATCTCGCCAACCGCGCCCTCCGAGCACTCGACCCTGGTGTCGGGATCGACAATGCGCACCAGCTGCGTATCGACTGTGCCGTAGCTCACCAACGGCGTGCTGCCGTCACTTTCGGAGCGTTCCGCTTGACCATCCGGCAGCTTCTGGGCATCGAAATTGACGATCTTTGGCGGTTGCCCCGTCTTGAGGGTCGCCACGTACACGACAGCCTCGGCCATCCCGTACGACGGACGCAGCGCCCTGGGATCAAGATTGAACGGCGCGAACCGATCGATGAAGCGCTGCAGGGTTATGGGCTGCACCCGTTCGCTGCCGTTGAGAATGCCGTGGACGCCACCGAGGTCAAGGCCCTCCAAGTCTTCGTCTTTCGTCTTGCGCGAAGCCAAGTCAAAGGCAAAGTTCGGGCCGGCCGAAAAAGCCAGAGTGTTGCTGGCAAGCAATTGCATCCACCGGGCCGGTCGTTGCAGGAACCCCACCGGGCTGGTCAGCACCGCGGGCATTCCGGACAGAACCGGAAGTACAAGTCCTAATATGAAACCCATGTCGTGATAGAACGGCAACCACGACACCACAGTGGAGCCCGGCGGGGCGACTTTTCCGTAGCCGCCATAGTAAGTCGACATGATCTGTTCGAAATTGGCGAAGAGATTCTTGTTCGAGACCATGACACCGGCCGGCGTCCGCGTCGACCCCGAGGTGTACTGCAAATACAACGTATCCGGCCAGTCGTGATTGACAGCCCGAGAGGCGCCCGCTAGCCGTCCATCGAGCTCCAGTCGATCGACCTCGATTATGGCGGCCACGTCTTGGTTGTACTGCGGTTGCGCATACTCGGACACATTGTCGATCACCGAAGAAGCCGTGAGGATCACCGCTGGCGACGTATCGGCCAACACCGACGTCGTGCGCTCATCGTGGGCACCGCCATAAGGAACCGAGAGCGGAACCGCAATCAGTCCGGCCTGCAACGCGGCGAGAAAACTAACGATGTAGTCCAATCCTTGCGGGGCCAGGATCACCGCCCGGTCACCGGTCGACCCGCGTTCTCTGAGGTGGACAGCAAGGTTCAGCGTTCGGCGATACAACTGCGACCACGTCAGAGTCTGTTCAACACCGTCCCACGACTGGTCGTAGTCGACATAGGTGAACGCGCCGTCGTTGGGCTGCATGCTGGCGCGTTCGCGAAGCACAGCAGGCAGTGAAGATGCAACCACGGACATCAGACTACCTTCGCTAAGAATTGTTCTCGTAACGATTCCCGAAGCTGCAACAGCCCGATCAGAGCCCTACCTACCCCGGACCCGAGCCCCCCAAGGCCCGAAGTCACACTAACCGCCCATGGTCCACCACCCTACCGTGAGCGCTCGCACATTTGGACCCACTGTTACCCGCGATGCTGCCGACGCTGAATCTGCGGGGCCTCGTTCAGGAATCCATCACCGTCCACCCGATGCGCGTCAAATTTCATCGACTGACGATCGCGCGCATGCCGTTGTCATCACGGAACCGCCGAGCATGGCGAAACTCGCGAAAAAGAGCCAAGGCCAAAGATTTCAGATGCAGCCAGCGCTGCGGCCCCAGCACGGCGACCTCGATGGCCAACGCCAGCCAGGCCGGCAACCACCAGAGGGCTGCGACCAGACGAATCCCGATGGGCGACACTGGGTCCACGACCATCCAGGTGAGAACGCGCTGCTGGTCAAGCAGATTCCGGCGAGTTGCCATGACGCGGGTCGTTTCCGTCGCTGTTGTGTGGCTGCGCACCGAAAGTTTGTGGGGAACAAAGCATACGGCCGACCGCAGCATCAGGCGCATCCAGAAATCCAGGTCGACGAGTTGAAAGATGTCCGTGCGAAAACCTCCAGCGTCCAGTGCCAGCTGGCGCCGAAACATCACACAGGTCGGTTCACCTATCCAGTTGTCCTTGGCACCACGCAACGCCATCTGCCGGACTAGTGATGCTCCGTGGTTGCGTTCACGCAGTCTCCGGAATCGGGTGTGGACCTGTCCGTACCGCCTTTGCCATCCGGGATCGTCAGTCTCCACCCGCCGGGGCGCGAAGGCCAGTCCGACTGTCGGATCCTCGAAACACGCGGCCATTGTCCTTAGGGCACCGGGAAGCAACCAGTCATCGCCATGGACGAACTGAATCAAGCTCCCAGAGGCGACGTCCAGGCACTTGTTGTGGTTTTGGTTAAGGCCCAGACGAGGTTCGTTGCGCACGAGCCGGTCGTTTGCTCTGAGCATTGTCGCGGCTATGGCGACGCAGTCGTCCGACGACGCGTCGTCGACCACCACGATTTCGAAATCGACACCTTCCTGATCCAGGATGCTGCGCAGACAACGCGCGATCGTGGCGCCGTTGTTGTAGGCCGGCACACACACCGAGATCAGCGGAGCTGAGGGCAGATCACCGACCTCATCGGGGCTCACCGACACCACGCCTTATGCAGCACCCGGCAACCAGGCATAGCAGGAGCAGCTCAGAGAGCAAGCACACCCTGAACGAGAAGGAGTACCCCGGTCACAGTGAGAATGGTCTGGACAATCTGCCGGCGATAGGTCCGCAGCCACGTCTGGATCTGCAGCATCACGGCTAGGGTTTTGTCCGGCATTGCCAGGTACCCGACCAGCGGGATCTCGATGACCGCCAGCACGATCAGGACGAACACGATCAGAGCACTGAACTGGGTGCCGACGGCGGCTCCCGAAGCCATGATGATGGACAGCAGAATTATGCCCTCGTACGGCGGAAATGACGATGCGAGGCCCACGACGAACGCCGGCCAGGCCCGGTCGCGGTTCAGCATGTCGTGAGTGCATGCCCCGAGCCGCGCAAACAAATTCCGCGAGGGCGGCTCCTCCACTTCCGCTGGGGGTTCCGCTGTGGGCCGCTCTTCAACCAGGGTCGCCGCATTGCCGCCAACGGGCACGGGCGATGTCGCCGGCGTAAATACTGGTTCCGATAACCGTGTGGCGATCCGTGCCCGCGCGGATATGACTGCGACAACGAGCAGAGCGAACAGCCCGAGGGCGATATAGAGACGCCCGCCTGTAATGATTGTGAACTCGGACGTGACGCTGGAGAACGCAGATGTGGCGTTTTCCATAGCGGCCAACGCGACTTCGCGCATCACCACCAGCACCGCGATCCCCACGCCGATACCTGCCACGATGCCGCCGAGCCAGAAGGCCAGCAGATTCACCATAGGCCTGCGCCGTGAAACCATGACCACGGCCAGCCCTAGGCGCACGGGATCGACGGCCATCCCCATCCCGAGTATCAGCACCATTGTCCACATCACTGGGGACGCTACTAGGGGACAGCGTATCTCGTGGCGTTACTGAAGAATTGGAGAGTTTTCTCATCTGACCAACACCAACACTTGCGAGAGTTATTGCCGTCGCGACGCCGGCCGCAGATGATCCCGAGCAGACAACCCACGCGGACGCAGTCAAACCACGATGGTCAGCGTTGTGGTGGCCGTCACATTCGCGTTCTAGCAGCTGTTTTGCGCGGCAGACCACCCGACCTCAGCGCACAACGCAGCCACGCAGGCCGGGCTGTTTGCCCAGGTAGCGCCCAAACGTCGGTACAGTTGCTGCCTCGCCCGGGCAGGCTGGCAAATATCACGCGCGCACCGCCGAGACCCCCGCCAAGCACCCCTAGAAAACGCGTCTAGCTGCGGAAACAACACCCGCCAGCGGAGGAGTCGCGGCTGAGCTTGAGTACCCGGCAACCGCCCAGACCGGCGACGCACGGCTATGCTGAGGCGGTTTCGCGGGCAGGACAGGAAGGCTAGCGATGGGCAAGGCTGCCTGGTTGTTCGGGAGCGCTACCGAATTGATTGACCAAGAACGAATCGAGCAGGCTAGCGATGCGCGCCAACGGTGTTGACAATGCGCCGGCGCACCCCACGATCTCGGTGTGCGTGCCGATGTACAACAACGCTGCAACCATCGCACGTTGTCTACGCGGCATCCTGGATCAGGAAGGCGCCGATTTCGAGGTGGTGGTCGTCGACGATGGCTCGTCAGACGACTCCGTCAAGATTGCGTCAAGAATGCTCAGGCCAGAGGATCGGCTGATCAGCAATGAATCCCGCCTCGGCCTGAATCAGAACCACAACAGGTGCCTGGAACTCGCTCGGGGTGGACTGATCCAGTTCGTTCATGGCGATGACTGGCTGCTTCCCGGAGCCTTGCGGACACTCGCCCCGTGCTTCGACGACCCGGCGGTCGGGATGGCTTTCGCGCCTCGGCGGGTGGTACAGGACGACAACCTGCCCAGGCGACGCAGGGTGGGACCCGCCCACAAACACTTTTGGAGGCTGCGCGACCGTAACCGCGGACCGTGGTTGGTCGCGCAGATGGCGCTGCGCGGCGGTGCCGGAAATTGGATAGGTGAACCGACCTGTGTGATGTTTCGCCGCCGGCTGGCTGTGGAAGCGGGGGCCTTCCGCACCGACATCTATCAGCTCGTCGACTTGGATTTCTGGTATCGCCTGATGCTGAGATCGGTGGTGTGCTTTGTGCCACAGGAACTGTCGGTGCGCACACACGCCGTGAGCACCGAATCGATGCGCATCGTGAAATCTGGGCAGAACTGGCTGGATCAGCTGCGCATTCTGACCTGGCTGATCGTGGACCCGATGTCGCCCAGGGCGGTTCGGGTCATCGCCACAGTCGGGTGGTCCCTAACCTGGTTGGTCGCACCGGTACGGGTCGTGGCGTTTGGACCGCAGCGGACGACGCGCCTAAAGACATTGGCTCGAGCTCCCGTCAGCGAATTCGCGTTCGCCCGGCGATGGCGCGACAACGTCTTGTCGCACTCCAAGGCTGTCTCGTGATGGTTGCGCCCCTGCGGATTCCGGCCGCCGCGGCGCTGGAAAGGGTGCAGAGACCGGGGACTTGTGCGACGTGACGGTCCGCGGGGCGCCTAGCTCGAGAGGCTGTGGGCCGTGAGACATTGCCGCGCCCGGCGCGCCTCGTGCTTGACCCGGCCGGCGTAGAGATCCGCGTGCGCCCTCCAGCCCCAAACTTCAGCCGAGAGCCTGCTTTTGAGTCGCCGCCAGGGCGTCTGCCGCCAGCGGTGACGCAGGGCCAAACTCGCGACTCCCGGATGCCGCGCTAGGCATTCGGCCAACGCGCCGCGGCCCTCGGCGCCCGGGACCTTGGCGATCTCGGTCAGCGCGCAGTAGGCGGCCTCGCCGATGATCTCTTCCCGCACGCTGTTACCGGCGACCAGACTCAGCATGGCGTCGAGGGTCGCGACCAAGCCTGGACCGAGCTCTCGCCAAAACTTAGGGGGGTCGGCATAGGAGGAGTGCCAGATCCCTTGCTCGTGGCGGCGGTAGACCGCCATCGTGTCCGTCAGCATCGCGATGTCGCCGCTGACCGCATGCCGCAGGTGCAGATACCAGTCCACCGGCATGATCCCGGCTGGGATGTCGTCGTAGCAAGGCTGGCGGCGGTAGACAACAGAGTTGGTCTGGATGAAGTTGCGCGCGATCAATGCCTCCACACTAAGGTCGCGGCGCAGGAAGTTCGGCGGGAACTCGGAATCCTGAGCGCGGCCATCGTCCCAGGTCACACGTACCGGATGGAAGCACACCGTGGTCTGAGGATGTTGGTCGAGGAAGGCGATCTGCTTGCTGAGCTTCAGCGGGTCGATCCAAAAGTCATCACCCTCACACAAGGCAAGATAGTCACCTTGTGCAGCCGACAGTGCATCCGTCAGATTCGCGTGGACGCCGACGTTCTTCGGCCGCAAGATTGGCCGGAACAGGTGCGGATAGCGGTCCGAGTATTCCTGGATGATCGCTGGCGTGGCGTCGGTGGAGGCGTCGTCAGCGACGATGATCTCTACGGGGAAGTCCGTCATCTGGGAGACAAAGCCGTCCAGCGACTCTCGGATGTAGGCCTGGTGGTTGTAGGTGATCGACACGACGCTGACTTTCGGCGTCGCCCTGGGTGCGCTCTCAGGCAATCCGGGTCCTGCCTTCCTCCACCGCGGCAACGACTCGAGCGACATCATCGGATGCCATGTAGTCGTGGATCGGCAGCGAGACGACTCGCGAGCAAATGTCCTCGGTGACCGGCAAGTCCGTCGACGCTGTCAACTCGGGGTTCGCCATCAAGTACGGGTGTCGGTGCTGGGGTGGGTTGTAGTAGTCACGGGCCTCGATCGCGTCTGCGCGCAGGCTGGTGAGCACCGCGGCACGATGGTCGACCGACACGGTACATGCGCTGCCGAAGCACAGCGCCGAAACCTCGGCATTGGGCTGGAACCGGAGGCCGGCGCCGGTGAGGTTCATCCGATAGCGCTCGAAAACGGCTCGGCGGCTTGCCCTGCGGCGGTCGAGTCCGACGAGTTGTCGCAGGCCTATGGCGGCGTTGATCTCTTGCAGCTTTCCGTTGAGCCCGAGCTGAACAGACTCCCTCGACTCAGCGAAGCCGAAATTCTGGAAGTTGTACGCTTGCCTGACCAGTCGTGGGTCGCGAGATACAAGTGCGCCGCCCTCACCCACTCCGAACGGTTTGGTCGCGTGGAAAGAGAAGACCTCACAGCGGCCACGTGCGCCGACGCGCTCGCCGTCGGCATACTCCGAGCCGAAGCCAGCGGCCGAGTCGAGGACTATCGGTACCTCCCACTCCGCGCCGAGATGTTCCCACATGTCGATCCGGGGGTTGCCGACACCGAACACGTTGGCAAGCACGATGCCGGCAATGCGGTCACGAGACCGTTCGAGGACAGCACGGGCGGAGCGCGCGCTTGGTTGCCAGGTATCGGAGTCGATGTCGATGAACCACGGACGGTACCCGGCCCACAGAGCCGCCTGCGCCACGGCGATGAAGGTGAATGACGGCATCAATAGATAGCGGTCGCGGGTTCCAGGTCCGAAAGTCGCGTGCAGTGCCGCGATGAGCGCCAGGGTGCCGTTGGCGAAAGTGGCAACCTGCAGATCGTGCCCGAGATACCGGCCCAGGGCTCGCGCGAACTGCTGCTCCTTTGCCCCGAAGTTCGTGTACCAGTTTGCCTGGGCTATCTCGCGCAAGTCCTCGGCAAAGTCCTCCGGACCGGGAAAGCTCGGACGGATGAAGGGGATCGCCGCACGCGGCGGTCGATCCGCTTGGGAAGCCGACCAGGGGAATCTGGACAGGGTCGGCCACACAATGTCGTCTCGAGTCAGACTATCCATCACGCCCCTATCAATGCCGGTAGGTTATGTTAGCCTTCCCTAAAGTGCGGCGCCACGCGGCGTCGAGATAATCGCCACGAGGCTGTCGAGCTAATGAGGTGGGATCGCTGCAGATGCCCGACGTGCCCATGCTGGGTGTCTCAGCAACCAGCTGGCGGGTGAGCTCGCGCGCCCAGCTGCCCACGGGGCCGACGACAAGAGCAAGCCCCGACAGCGACTTCTCGACGACGCCCGGATCAGTTGGCGGACCCAAGATTTGACCGATCCGACACAAGACGACCGGCAGCGACCGATCGATGTCTTAGCGCAAGAGCAGGCCGCTGCGGCGACCTTCGACATCGCCTTTATTGGCAGCGGGATCGCCTGCTCCATGACTCTGCTGGAGCTGGCCGAGGCTCTACTGAGCGCCGCACCCAAGATCGGCAAGCTGCGCATCGCGGTGGTGGAGCGCGACGACCAGTTGTGGTGCGGAATCCCCTATGGCCGGCGCTCCAGCATCGGCTCGCTGGCCATTCAGAAGCTCGACGAATTCGTCCACGAACCGGAAAGATCCTCCTACATCGCCTGGCTAGAGCGCCATAAGCCGCGTTGGCTGGCCTTGTTCCGGCGGCAGGGCGGCGAAGCCGCCGAACGCTGGATCCGCGACAACCGCGCGGCTTTGGACGCTGGCCGTTGGGGCGAGCTGTACCTGCCGCGCTTTCTCTTCGGAGACTTCATCTCCGAACAAGTCGATGCCGGCATCGCTCAGCTCGCCGAGCGCGAGCTGGCCGAAATCGTCACCATCCGCGCCGAGGCCACGAGCGCGCGGTACACCGACGGCCGCCACGTGATCGGGCTCAACCCGGCCGGACATGGTCCAACCGCGATCGAAGCAGCCAAAGTGATCGTCGCCATCGGTAGCCCCCCGGCGAGGACGATCCTCGCCGACGATTCCGAGCCCCCGTTCGCCTACGTCAACGATTTCTACTCCCCGAGCGCGCAGACAAACCTGGAACAGTTGTGCCAAGCGCTGAACAAGGTCGAACCGCTCGAACGGCGCAACGTGCTCGTGGTGGGTTCCAACGCCACCTCGCTCGAGGTGCTCTACCTCATGCGCCACCACGCGCGCATCCGCCAGCAGGTGAACTCCATCACCGTGATCTCGCGGTCGGGCGCGCTTCCCCACCTGATCCGCGATCAGCCGCCGGAATACGGCTTCCCGCGGATTCGTGCGCTGCTCTCCGCGGAAACGGTTGACGCGGCGGATCTCATGTCGGCGATCCGCGACGACCTGGGTACCGCCCAGAAACGCTCACTGAACCTGGCCGATTGCCACCACGCGATCGGCGCCCTGATCGGGCAAGTGCTGCAACGGATGACGCTGCCGCAGCAGGAGGAGTTCTTCTGCGTGCACGGCATGAACTTCACCAAGCTGGTGCGGCGAGCGGGACGCGACTACCGTCAGGCAACCGACGAACTGGCCGCCCAAGACGCGCTCAGCCTGCTCGCCGGCGAGGTAGTGCGCGTGCATGCTTGCGCCCCCGGCCAACCGATTGCCACCCTGAGCTACCGCGCTGAGGGAGCTGAACATACCCACCCCCTGCCGTTTGCCGCCGTGGTGAATTGTGCCGGTTTCGAAGAACTGGACGAGTGTTCCTCGCCCTTCCTCGTCAGCATCATGTGCAACAAGCTTGGCCGCCCCAACCGCACCAACCGCGGCCTCCTTGTGAACGACGCCTTCGAGGCCACGCCCGATTTCTTCGTCATCGGGCCCCTGGTCGGCGGCAACTTCAACTCCACAATGCGCTTTTGGCATGTCGAGAACGCGCCCCGCATCCGCTCGCTGGCGAAATCGTTGGCCACCAACCTAGTTGCTTCGTTACGGACCGCCTCAAAGACGAGCCGCGTTACCCAGACGCCGACTAGCGCCGCCGCGAACCCGCGGGCAAACGTGACTCTCGCCAACAACGTTGGATGATGGTGTAGCTCCTGGTTGCGCAGCGAGCCGTCAACCGCCATCACCACCCACTGTTAAGCCGGCGCGCTGGATGGCTTGACCCAGGAGGAGACTCCGCAGCCGAGCCTGTCCACATTCGATTGGATCAACTCGTAGGGATATTCGGTGTAGAGCTCGATGAATTCGCGCAACTGCGCCATGGAGTCGTGCCAGGGGTCGTTGTGCCGCGGCAGGATTGTCTTGAGGAAGGGGAACCGGCAGTGCTGGATGAGGCCGTCCCAGTAGTACAGCGTGTGGTTGAACGGTTCGCTGGAGAACTTGCTGGCCCATTGGTGGTTCGGGCAACGCGCATAGGTTGGGTTGATGCTGTCGACGGACACGAAGGGTTTCAGGCGCAGCCCGGCTTCGCGTGCCCTCGTGGACAATCCGATCTCGTAGCGGTCGACGAGGTTGACCTTGTCAACTACGTATTCGAACTCACTCCAGAAGTCAGTGAGGAACCGGCGAGTTCGCGGGTTGAGGTCCCACGCCAGGAAGAAGGATTGCAAGTGCAGGCCGAACTCCGCGCTTTCGATAGCGCCATACATGTCGGCGCCGTGGAACGAACGCCACATCTCTTCGAGCGGAAGGACCGGTCCGAACACGCTGTCGTTTGCCAGGACAAGACGGTCGAAGTGGTCGAGCGACCAACCACGCTCTTGGACTATGGACCATGCGAGGTGCCAGGAGCCAAAGTCTAGTGACAGCGTGCGGCGGGTGTAGATACCCGCACAGAGGGAACGGATGGAGGCAACGGATTCTGGCTTGAGCTTGGGCGAACCGGACACAAGCAAGATGGTTGCGCCCAGGTCGTGCAGCGCCTTCAGGTAGTAGACGACATATGGATCGATCATGCGCTGGGGGTCGAAGTGCGCGAAGAGAACCAGGGTGCGGCGATCCGGCGGAGGCCGCGGTGGCAGCTCCTCGTGGGTTTGACGAATGAAGCGGAGAGCATTGCCGCTGACCCGGTAGGGCACGGCCGCCAGGTAGCGGTACCCCCGCCCGGCATCGGAGCGCACCCTGCTCAGCAATTCCAAGACCACCTCGTAGCGCGTTGCCTCAATGTTCAGGCCATGTCGGTAGGCGCCGCGCCGTCCGTCGAATCGCCGGTCTTGATGCCGATGAACAGCCCTCGAAGGTCCGATTGGTAGCTGCCTCCGAGCAAACTCTTCGCGATGTCCGGTTGCATATGATCGAACTGTTCCAGCACGACATCAAATCCAACATCGCGAAGCGCCTGCAGCACGTACTCGCGCTGAATCCAGAATGATCGACGATTGTCCCACGAAGCCCATCTCGCAGTTTCGCGCTTGCCGAATGACCGATCGGTGTGAAACTCCGTGAACCATCTGCCGCCAAGGCCTTCGTGCACACTGGGTGCCGACAAGGTGAAATGTGTCGGCACAGACTTTCGCACTAGCCTGTCGAACACCCATCGGACCCTGGTGGGCAATCTCAGCGCAGCGTCGGCACGACTTACCAGGGAGAACTGCGTCTGAAGAATCAAGAGTCTCTTGGTCACCGACGACAGCGTTTCAAGGTACTGCTTTGGATAGTCCAAGTGATACAGCAGACCGGAGCAGAAAACGCCATCGAACACGCCATGGTCAGCGATGTTCAGAGCGTTGTCCTGAACAAAATTCAAGTTCGGCAGGTTGGTTTTTGATTTTACGTAATTGCATGCCGCAATGTTCAACTCACGCACCTCGATGCCGAGGACCTGGAATCCCAGGCGTGCGAATTCTACGGCGTACCCCCCCTCCAAGCAGCCCACGTCGGCCAGCCGAAGCTGGCTCCGATCGCCCGGGAACACCGTTTCCAAAATTCCCCGCGCCGATTTACAATAGGGATAATCCTCCATCGAATGTGGATAATCGGGTTTCGTAAAAGTTCCGTCGTCAAGGCGAATATTGTGAGCGGTGAATTGCAACTGATCAGTAAATTCCAACGGAACTTTCCCCTCCATCATGCGACACTGCCGGCTCGCGGCTCGTTTGAAACAAAATAGCTCACGCTGCGCAGCGTGTTCCCGAAATTTAGCAGAGTCCGACCCGATGCTGGCGCACAACCTGGCGAGCAGCAGGGCCCGCGCCGACGCACCGGCGACCTCGGCAGCTTTAATCGCCCAAGTGCCAGGCATTCCCGAGAGCAGAACCCGGGTCGTCCAACGGGGCACCCAAACGTCAAGCCGACGCCGCCACCAGCCGACTGGCAGGCGCAGCTCAACGCCCGGCTCCGGCCACGCAACGCGCGACATTCGAGGAGCGGCGCGCCGGATCTTCGCCGCACCGGCCAGTCGGCGAACCCGCACGATCTCACGTGTTCCCCATGCAGTTATTCGGAAACGGGACCGGGCTCCCGATTCTTCGTGGCGAGCGCGAAGAAGTCAGTGTGCGTAGTCGTCAAATCCGTAATCTGGAATCCTACATGGTTCAGCGTTTGTTCAATCAACTGCCGATCAAACACATGGTGGTGAAGAGTTCGATTCTCGAAGTTTTTCAGGCTGCGCTGCCTGAAATGTTCGAGATCTCCAGCCGGTGGATCCATCGCTAGGTCGTGAAGCGTTAAGATTTCATCCAGATGCGTGAGGTCATCCTCACCGACGTCCTTCGCGAAATCGTCCAACAAATGTTCGAATTGAGTAAACGGGCGTCGATGATCAAAATTGCTACCCTTGTTGGGAAGAACGAGGATTAGTACGCCGCCATCCTTGATCACTCTTTTCCATTCCGCAAGAGCCTTGATGGGATTAGCCACGTGCTCAAGACAGTTCGACGACAGCAGGAAGTCGTA
Organism: Mycobacterium spongiae; assembly: GCF_018278905.1. NCBI lineage: Bacteria > Bacillati > Actinomycetota > Actinomycetes > Mycobacteriales > Mycobacteriaceae > Mycobacterium > Mycobacterium spongiae. The sequence continues at coordinate 2,329,956 of NZ_CP046600.1, read as the reverse complement.
ACGCCCGGACTCGATTTCACTCAAATCAGTTGCTTCGGAGATGTATTGGCGGCCGGATTTACGATGATAGTAATTGAAGGCATCCCCTGCTGCGATCCGGCCTTCCCAGACGGTGTCAGTGGCGAAGTTGACCCCGTCCAACTTCCCAACGGATGAGTAAAGCGGCAGCACGGTTTTGAATAGCAGGCTCGGGCCACCGATCTCGATTCCGTATTTGTCCGCGACGGCCTGCCGGTACTGTCGGCGGCTATTCAATCGACCCGGAGCATACTTTAGTGTATAATAGAGGTCGACTGCCGATTTAGGCACGAGCCTTTTTGTTGCGTGTCCCATGTTTTCCTTTACGACCACGACGATTCGATTACAACGTTCAGTCGGATTATCGATTCCTCCGGCGGTTTACCACTAACGTCACCCATCACTACCAGTCTTCGGCCCACTAATAGCTGCGCCCGGACTGGGCGGCTGCAGGCATGTGCCCGTCCCCGGAAGGGCCGCGATCGCGCCACGCAGCACATCGAGGGCCGGTTCGGTTTTGCCTGCTCCCCTGCTCTCGATGAAACGGTACCGGACGCGCTACCCCCGTGGCCTTCCCGTCGCAGGAAGTGTCGCAGATTACGCCGGTTGTTGTGATACGAATTCCGTGATTTGCTCGGATGCACGTGGGGAGCTGCTAGCAGGTGTCCGGGTAAACCTCTTGAGCACAGCGACCCGTCGTCACCGCGCCGTTGGGGGCAGGTCGCCGCGCGCGGGAGACCCAACCCGCCCCGCACGTGACGGACGACAGGAACTGCGCCGCGCAGGAAGGAAGCTCACAGTGCCCGAAACGACGGCCGCGAACCCACCCAAAGTGAGCATCGTGTCGACCGCGTACAACCAGGAGACCTACGTTCGTCAGACCTATGACAGCTTTGTCGCCCAACAGACCGACTTTCCGGTGGAGATCATCGTCGCCGACGATGCCTCGACCGATAGCACGCCGGCCATAATCCGGGAGTACACGGACCGCTACCCGCAGTTGTTCCGGCCGATCTTCCGGCCGGAGAACCTCGGCCTCAACGCGAATCTCATCGGGGCCATGTCGACAGCTCGTGGCGAATACCTCGCGTTGTGCGAGGGAGACGACTACTGGATCGATCCACTGAAGCTGAGCAAACAGGTGGCCTTCCTCGACCGGCATCCTGAGGCGGCCGTGTGCTTCCATCCCGTGTGGGTGGTCTGGGATGACGGACGGGCCGACGACGTGGTCTACCCGCCGCTCGAATGGCATTACGACTTCAGCGTGGAGGCCCTGATCGAGAGAGCCTTCATTCAGACCAACTCGGTCATGTACCGTCGGCTCCCCCGCTACGACGACATCCCCGCAGACATCATGCCGCTCGACTACTACTTGCATTTGCGGCACGCGGTCCGCGGCGACGTTGCGATGCTGCCCGAGACGATGGCCGTCTACCGCCGTCACGCCGAAGGCATGTGGTACGACGCGCTCATGAACCCGTCCAAGTTTTGGCTGGCACAAGGTGCTGCGCATGCGGCAACCTTCGACGCGGTCATCGACCTGATCATCGGCAACCCCGCGCGCGAGCACGTGGTCGGCAAGATGTGCGACTGGGTGCTCGGCGAGATCGCGAAAGTACCGGGCACGGAAGGCCGCGCCGCGCTTCTCGACTGCATCGCGCGCCACCCACGGCTTGCGATGTTGGCCCTGCAGTACCAACGGACGGACACACCCTGGCGGCAATTCAAGGGCAGGCTCTCCAACCGAATGTGGAAAGCACGGGCGAACATGGATGTCTACTCCGCGCGACTCAAGAACCAGACCACAAAGGCCCGGCGTAGCCCAACGCCAATCGGTGAAGCACGCTAGGCGTGCAAGTCGACCGTCAGACTGCGTCAGTGTCTGGCTTGTGCGCGATGTACAGCCACGAATTGAGCGCGATGGCGTGCCGTTCGAACGTCTCCTCGCCGAACGTGCTTGACCCAAAAAGGGAGACCTCGAACCCGCTTTGCCGGATCCGCGAACACAGCGTCGAGCGATCGTAGAGCCGTACGTGGTCGCCTTGGCAGAAGCGGCGCCACCGCTCCTCCTCGTCGGTGACCGAGGGATCCTCGTCGAAGCTGCCCTCGGGTGCCACCGGGGTCATGATGATGCCGCGTCCTCCGGGCACCAGCACCCGGTACAACTCGCGCAGTGCGCGGCTGTCGTCCGAGACGTGCTCGAGAACGTGGGAGCAGATGAAGAAGTCGAACGAGCCGTCGGCGTAGGTGGGCATGTCGGTGATATCAACAACGTCGTCAACGCCAGGCATCATCAGATCCGCGGTGCGGTACTCGAGGTCGGCACGGCTGCGCAAAGACGCCGAAAGAGCTGCCGACGGGGCGAAGTCGACCACCCGGCAAACACCGTCGGGCTCGAGGAAACGGTCCATGTAGAGCTTGTAGAGGCGATCTCGGTCGGCGGCGCCGCACACCGGACACAGGTACCGCCGGTGGTTTAGGGTCTCCAACTCGTCCATCGTGTACGGGAAACCGTGTGCCGCCAGCGGGCCGCCGATGATCTCAGTGACGCTCTGGAAACGGACGCGACTCCCGCACACGTTGCACTCACCGGGGCCGATGAACAACACGCGACGACGGAGGCGCTCGGCGCGGCGTTGGATGTCAAAGGTCCGCATGGGTCCCATTCAACTACAGACCGGCTTCCGAGCCGGTACGTATTGCTGTCATCACCCAAGAGGCAGCAACTCCTGGCACGTCAGGGAGTTGTCGTATGTCGGAAACTTCTCGCATGTCCGGCTGCGCTGTATGTCGGTGCCCATTCCCGGGCTCGACAGGGCAGCAATGGTCGCTGGTGGTCGCGTGTAGCCTGAGACAATCCATGACAACCGCCAGAGAGTCTCCACATGGCCAGCCGAGTAGCCGATAGCGACGTGGTGACCGTCGTCGCCAAGATGCACAAACGAGCCGGCACCGTGGGCACCAACATCGAATCGACTACCCGGCATGGGGTGTTGAGCCCGTGACCACCCACCTGGCTTCGGCATTCGCGACGACGCCTGGTTGGCGAAAGAACCGTTACTCGGATCCCGTGAGACCGTTCACGCTGGCAATTCTCTCGGTGCCGACTGGCTGCCGTTCGGCCCCGCACCTTCGCCGAAGACTAACACCGCCGGGACGACGGCATCGCCTGCGATTGCCCGAGAGGCCCGATATTGTTGAGAGGCAGGCGGAATGACACTACCCGGATCGTGCTTCTTAGCGTGACGCCGCGACGTGATGGGCACAAGGCCCCCCTGATCGCCTATGTGGGTTGGCATCGCATGGGCAACCTCGGAGACGACGCGATCTACGATGCGGTCCGGTCGCAACTTCCTGGAGCCACCTTCCTCGATCTGCCGCCTTCCCGAAGAGAGATGATCCGATCTTTAGCAACAGGTTTGAATTTGTCGCTACGACGCACCACGCAAGTCGTGGGTGGCGGCACCATCGTTGGAAGGATCCAGTGGAGGCGGCTGATCAATCGAGGCATGGCGCTCATGAGAAATTGCGGAAGCCACGCCATTGGCGTTGGCGTTGAGGACCCGGTGTTCGTCGGACGCAATAGCGGATCAGCCGAAGACGAGTTGAAGCACTGGGCACCAATACTTTCGGAATTCCGCACCGTTTCCGTTCGGGGACCCCGAAGTGCTGAACTCCTGTCCGACATCGGGCTGGATGTGAAGGTTTCCGGCGATCCGGCATTGCTACTCCCGCGACCCGAGGTGGTTGCAGAAGATGGCCTCATCGGAGTGAACCTTGGGTTCGGCGATGATCTTTGGGGACATGATCCAACCAGGCTGGCCGAGGAGATGTCCGTCGCTGTGAAGCAACTGTCATCGCAAGGTCATCGGTTCGTGGGGGTACTGATGAATCCGGAGGATAGACGCTGGACCGAGATCGCACTCAACGGTATCGCCGCCGAGATTGTGCACCCCGTCGATGCGGCCGCCGCGGCGCGGGAGCTAGGTCGGTGTTCTGTGGCCATCGTCACCCGGCTGCACGCGGGCATCTTGGCATCTCTTTCTGATACGCCTCTCATTACACTTGAGTATCAACCGAAGTGCCGAGACTTCGCGCTCTCTATTGATGCTGAACGCTCGCTCATCCGCACTGACAAAGTGAACCATGTCGTGGTAGTCGAGCGTGTCGCCGATGCGCTGGCGGACTCCGAAGACATCAGGACCAAGACACATGCCGCTGTCTCACATCTTCGCCAGCGGCTCGAAGCTGAGTACGCCGCTCTCGGACGTCAATTGGGTCTTGCCGTCGCTTGACACACGTATCGGTGACAGCGGTGTTGAACCCGATCTGACCGGGCATCCGCATACTCAAGGGCCCGCCCGCCCGCGCGGTGCAGGTGCGTTCTGTCGACTATTTGTTGGCGGGGCTGTAGCCCAGCACCAGATGCCCTTTGTCTCTTACGATCTCGAATCCCGCTGTGCTCTCGAGGAACTCATCGGTGGCCTTCCGACAGCCGCCGTAGTAGTAGTAGTCATCGAGGATCACCCGAGCCCCGGGTTGTAGGTGCGGTGTGACTCGCTCTAGGCACACCTTCACGGGGTCGTACCAGTCACAGTCGATGTGGGCCAACGCGATCGGCCACTCAGGCTTGAGCGTCTCCTCGATGCGGCCCTTATGCAGATGAATGCGGTCACCCACCGGCAGGCCATAACGGCCGAACGTATCCGACACGTGGCCGTACAGGTCGGTCATGTATCCCGAAAACGTGTGGCGCCCTATACCTTCGGCCTGGCCCGATGCGATTACCTCGTAACGTTCATGGGATTCCGGTGTGTCGTCCGGACCCGGAGGTGGAAACTCAGCGAATACGTCGTAGCCGTGGAAGTCGTGGTCGCTCAATTCAGTCGCAAGGAGGATGCCAGAACCGCCCAGTGCGATACCAGCTTCCACAACCACACCCTTGATCTTGCGTACTTCGCGAGCGGACTTGCGGAGACTGCGAAGGCTGACGTAGCTCAGGTAGGTGAGGTCGTCCCGTCGAATACGACGAGCCAGCGCCCCAGCAAACATCTCGTCGAACATCGCCGAAGCCTACCACTGGCCCAGGGGGCTCTGGGAAAAGACAAGCACCCGTTGCTGCTCCCAGTCTTCGTCGTGAGCCAGGTCGAAACCTCGTTCGCGGAAAAGCGACTGGATATCCTCTATTCGATAGTTGTTCATCCAACCGTGCCTCAGGCGATCGATTGTTTCGCGGATGGCACCGGGCGAATAGCCGCCGGTCTTCGCGGGAGCATACGTCACCACGCAGACTTTGACCGAGCCCGTCAACCAATCCAGCACCGAAGGAAGATCGCGCAGGTATTCGAGCACCCCGATCAGTACGGCAACGTCATAAACATCTGCGCCGAGATCCGGTAAAGGTCTCCCATTGAGGTCACAGATGATCGTGCCTGGCCCACGGTCGACGATGTCGGACGGCGTGTAGGTACACGATGGGTCGAGATAGCGCTCAAGGAGTCGTTTGCCCACCCCGAACTCGATCACACGACTGTTGTTCGGAATAAGAGCCGCAATTCTTTTTGTCCGAGGCTCCCAGGCCGCGTGGAAACTGCGGGGGTCTGTCCACCGTTCACGATCAGTCTTCTTGAGAAGGGTCGCGATTGCCCTCAACATAAAGTAGGACCCTGGCTCTCCGACATCACACCCACCCCGTTGAACTCGTGCACCGTATCGGCGGCTCTTACTTTGTGCTCCAACACACTCGGAACCTACATCCAGGCCGCGTTGACCATGCCTGTCATTTCCGTGCGAGAAGGCTAGCATCTGCGGCCTGATCCCACCGCGGTGCGGCTGAGGAGAATGGTTGGGCGGCCTGTCGGCGCGCGACTCGCGGTCAGCGGCGCACGCACGCGCCGCCCACTTCCCCACCAATCCTCCGCACCATTAGCGGCATCACATCAGCGACGCCAAGACTGCCTTCACCCACGATGGATTCGCGATGAGGTTCGTGATTGCGGAGGTATAGAGAGCGTTGTTGATCACCCATGACTGGGCTGCACCACCTGTCACATCGTTGAGCAAGTTGCCGAGATCGGTACCCGCGGTTGCAAAGAATTCGGCCCGAGCTTCACCCCACGCTTGCGCCAAACTCGGATCAAGCTGTGTCAGCGCGTTCATCAATATGGGCAGCTGAGCATGCGCAACCTGTGGCAAACCGAAGTCACCCAGTGCTGCGTTGATCCCCGCGGCGTTCGCCTCGCTCAAGCCAGCCAGAACGTTAATGGGGTCGAGATTAGGGATGAACCCGAAAGGGGTCACCACGTCTGCGTACGTCGTTGGAGCAAAAGGATCGTCGTAACCCAAATCGACAAGGTACTTCAGGGTGGGTTGCGTCAAATCGATAATCGGCTGCACGACCGGCTCGAGAATGGGCAACGCCTTTTGCAACTGATTCAGCGGCTCCAGAAGCGGCAGGACCTCGGCCGGAATCATGAAGTAGTTGGTATTACCCATGTAGCCCGGCGACGTTGCCAGTTGTACCGCGCCGGCAAGTTGTTCGGGTGTCAGCGACGGGTAGCTCAGATGAGTAAAGGCCGTCCCCATTCCCGCGTTCAGGACGGACAGCAGGTTGATTGGGTACCGGGGAAAGTTTGCAACGCCGTCGTACTGAATCGTGTAGATGTCCGTGCTGAATGGGGTATTCGGGTTGGTGGGCGTGAAGAAGTCCGGCACGCCCGGCATTCCGAATTGTCGGGCAAATATACCCCCGTTGGGATTGTTGGGATTGCCAAGCAGCGTGAAATTCAACGCCGTGGGATCTATGCCAAGCTGTTCGAGCGAGTTCATCACCAGGGTGGAGATCGTGGCGCTTTGAGAGTAACCCAGCACGACGAGGTCTTGTCCTGAGAAGGTCTGCGTGATCGCAGTCTGCAATGCCAAGACGCCCTGGGCAATCGACTGGGCGGGGCTCAGGTCGAAGAGCCCGGTCACCTGCGCGTACTGCTCCGGAGTTGCCAGGCCAATCGGATTGAATCCCGGGAACGCGGGGTTGATGAATCGGTCGACAACTCCTTGAAAGAACTCTGGTGTCGGCAGCCCGGAGCGTAGCGATCCGCCGTCTAACCCGCTGCCGCCCATGATGAGGGCTATCGGAGCATTGCTGCCCGAGGGCGCGGTCACGTTGCCGGGGCCTCCGGTGCCACCTACGCCGCCAGTTCCGCCGAAAAGGCCGACGGCGGAGCCGCCCGCGCCGCCCAGACCGTCCTCAGCGCCACCGGCGCCGCCATTCCCCCCGGCGCCGCCGTCGCCGAATAGGATGCCGCCATTGCCGCCGGTCTCGCCTCGGCCACCGACGCCGAGAGGGTTCGCGAGGTTGTCACCCCCGTCGCCGCCCGCCCCGCCGGTGCCGAATAACCGGGCGTTGCCGCCGAGCCCACCGGGGCCGCCGAAACCAATGCTGCCGTCTTCGGCGGTTCCACCGGTTCCCCCGGCTCCGCCCGTGCCAAAGATCAGCCCGCCTTGGCCTCCGGGCCCGCCCGCACCGGCCGGGGCGAAGGCGGTCCCCGGCCCACCGATTCCGCCCGCACCACCGATGCCGAATAGCCCGCCGTTGCCGCCGAGTCCGCCGTTGCCGCCGGGCCCTCCCATCCCGCCGGCCCCGCCGTTGCCGATGAGTCCGGCGGCGCCACCGTTGCCGCCAGGAACACCGATATTGGTGCTGTTGCCCCCGTTACCCCCGTTGCCGAACAGTATCCCGCCCGCCCCGCCGTTCTGGCCCACCCCATCGATGGTCCCGCCGTTGGCGCCGTTGCCAATCAGCGGGCGCCCCAGCAGCGCCTGGGTCGGTCCATTGACCGCGTTGAGCAAGTCCTGCTGAGCCTGCTGGAGCAGGGGCGCGTTGGCGGCCTCGGCGGCGGCATACGCGTCGGCGCCTGCGTTGACAGCCGCCACGAACCGGTCGTGAAACTCGGCGGCCTGCGCGCTAATGGCTTGGTATTCCTGGGCGTAGGTATCGAACAACCCGGCGATGGCCGCGGAAACCTCATCCGCGGCAGCGGGCATGAGTTCGGTAGTCAGCGCGGCCGCGGCGGCGTTGGCATCGGCAATCGCGGAACGGATGTTCATCAAATCGGCGGCCGCCGCCGCCAGCATTTCCGGGGTCGCAAACACATACGACACCGCGCCCTCCCTCGAACACGCCAGCCCCGGCCCCCCCGGCGCCACACTGCTTAGCCAGATCGTAACCCGATCGCCGTCACCCTATGGCGCGTTTGGCAAGGTCGACGGACCTGCTGACGCGCTACCAGTCGTGACCAGCCACGTCAGCGATGACATCTCACGGTGAGGCGAGCAAGATCCCGCGGTCAAGCCCGCATCAATCAACGCCCGATAGATCTTTGAGTGCGTCGTGGAGTGCTCTTGTGTGCCCTATCCAAGGCGGTGACCGAACCTACCGATGCACGACGGCAGTATGCCGCCCCACGACGCCGGTTCTACAACACATGCCCCGACACTGTGAATTGAGCGGCCGTCACACCCTGTGGGCGTCGATCCATCTTCGCGCCGGAGTTGGTCTAACCCAGGTTTCCTCTCCGAGGCCAAGTCTGTCGACGTTGGACTGAATGAGATCGTACGGATAGGGGGTGTGGCGCTCGATAAATTCGCGCAGCTGTTGCATCGAGTCGTGCCACGGCTCGTTGTACCGGGGCAGGCTCGTTTTGAGGAACGGAAACCGGAGGTGCTCAATCAAACCGTCCCAATAGTAGATGGTGTTGTTGAGAGATCCCGTCCTCGACAACATGTTGAACCACTGATGGTTCGGCGAGAGCTCATAGGCTGCCCTGACAGCGTCGATGGAGAGAAACGGTCGGATGCGCAGGCCTGCCTTGCGCGCACGCGTGGATATGGCGACCTCGCATCGCCGGATAAGAACGAGCTTGTCGACGACGTATTGGAAGTCATTCCAGAAGTCGTTCAGAAAGCTGCGGGTGCGCGCGTTGAGATCCCAAGCGAGGAAAAAGGACTGGAGATGGGTTTTCTGCACGCCACTTTCGATCGCGCCGTACATATCTGCGTCACGGAACGAGCTCCACATCTCTTCGATGGGAAACAGTGGACCGTACACACTGTCGTTACAGATGACCAAGCGGTCGAAGTGATCCAGTGACCAGCCTCGCTCTCGCATAATGCACCACGCCAGGTGCCACGAGCCAAAGTCCAGCGAGAGCGTTCGGCGGGTATAGATACCGGCACAAAGGGGCCGGATCGGAACTACCGACTCTGGTGTGAGAGTCGGCGAGGACGAGACGAAGATGATGGTGGCTCCCAGCCGGTGCAGCGCCTCCAGGTAGTGGACGACGTACGGATCGACAATTCCCTGAGCATCAAAGTGGGCGAACAAAACAAGTGAACGCCGATCGGAAGGCGGCTGCGCTGGTAGCTGCTGGTGGGTTTCGCAAATGAAGCTCAAGGCGTCGCCATCTCGACGGTAACGCGCTGCTGCGCGGTAGGACTCGCGCTCAGATTCGCTGCGCAGCCTGGTCCACAGCGCCCTGGTGATCTCAACCACGTGATACATGACTATTCGGACGCGAGGCCGACCTTGAGCGTCTTCCTAGCGAGCGCGAAGAAGTCACCTTTGGTGATTGACCGACTCGCGCAAGTGGTCACAGTCAAGACCTCCCCGATCTCGCATTCCAGGCCGCGCATGACCCAAGAACCGCATCGACCCCGGGTCCTCTCGTCGTCCACCCGGGCTCTGGACACATTAGGCACCGGACTGTGCACCACAGTGTGCCCGTCGCACGAAGTTTCGCAGATAGCGCCGACGTTGTGGGGAGAATTCCATGATTCACTCTGGGCGCATGTGAGGTACCAACGGCAGCATCTGGAGGTTCCCGCGCTGTCTTCAGGTCGCCAGGGCAACCCCGGCAGCAGTCCGGGCCTGGCCCGTAACGGGCTGCAACGGCCGCCGGCGACCCCGAATTGCCCCCGGGCGCCCGATGCGGCGGTCGACATCGTCTCGACAGCTCCTCTATAAGATCCCTCGTCCGCTGCACATGGTCGTCGGAGCTAGGCGAACCCTCAGCGCAGCTGTCCGACGAGCTATCCTGGCGCCGCGGCCAATCTAAGGGGATGCCATGAGCGATCACACTTACCGCGTAATCGAAATTGTCGGGACGTCGCCCGATGGAGTCGACGCGGCTATCCGCAACGGTCTGGCACGAGCAGCCCAGACAATGCGTGCCCTGGACTGGTTCGAGGTCGAGTCAGTTCGCGGCCATCTGGTGGACGGCGCGGTCGCACACTTCCAGGTGACGATGAAAGTCGGCTTTCGCCTGGAAGATTCGTAATCCCCATCGGCTTCGGAGCCACAATCGTGAGCTGGGCGCGACGCGCAGCGGCAGCAGCGCAAGGTGCCCGCCGTGGTCTAGCCAGCGACGGCTCCCGGCTCGGAGTACGGCGCCCCGTACTCGGTCACCGGGTGGAATCCACGCTTGCGGACCCGCTCAGCGGCCTGTCGTATCAGGCGGTAGAGCGCGACGAACCCGCCATAGTCGGTCATCACCAGCGGTGTGAGCAGCCGGTTGTGCACCAACGCGAAACTCAGCCCCGTCGCGGGGTCGTTCCACCCGACCGAGCCACCCATCCCGACATGGCCGAATCCCGGCATCACGTTCGGGAACGGGATGCTGTGGTAGCCCAAGTGAAACGGCATCGGCAGGCCCAGGTTTCGGTCCGGCTGGAGGCTGGGTTGGCCAGTCAGGCCGGCAACCAGCTCGGATGACAAGAACTGGGTGCCATCGATCTCGCCGCCGTTGGCGAGCGCTCCATACATCCGTGCCAGCGCGCGGGCCGTCACCACTCCGTTGGCCGCCGGTATCTCGGCGTCCAGCAACGGAATGTCCCCCTGGACGGCGGCGATCATGCCCGGGAAGTACAGCGAGCGGTATCCGCCGGACAGCCCGATGGCGACCCGCTGGGCGAGCGCATTGACCAACCCGCTGCCGACGATGTTCTGCGGCATGATGATCTCGGCGACCCGGGTGGGCGAGCCGGCCGGCGGTCGGCCCAGGTGGAAACCATCCGTGCCGAGCGGCTCGGCGAGTTCTTCGCGGAACAGGACGCGCATGTCCTTTCCGGTGACGGCCCTGGCCAGCCCTGACAGCAGCCAGCCGTAGGTCAGCGCGTGGTATGCCGGCTTGCCCAGCAGGCGGCCTGGCGCGGCCGCCGCGAGCCGGTCTTCCATGACGACGTGATCCAGCAAGTCGTCCCAGGTGGCGCCGCGCAAGCCGGACAAACCGGCCCGGTGTCGCATCACCTCTCGGACCGTCAGGTCCGACTTGCCGTTAGCACCGAACTCCGGCCAGTAGTCGGCAACCGGGGTGTCATAGTCGATCAGTCCTCGATCGACGAGCCGGTGGATGACGGTCGAGGCCATGCCCTTAGTCGCCGAGAACACCATCGGCGCGGTGTCCGCCGCCCAGGGCACCTCGCCGCTTAGGTCCGACCAGCCCGTCCACACGTCGACGACGGGCTGACCGTCGAGGTACACGGCCAGCGCGCCCCCGCCGAACCGGCGCGCGGGGAACATGCTGGCAAAGAAACGCACGACGCAACCAAAGTTTGAGTCCGCCGCGCCGGACATGCGATGGCCCGCGTCAGGGTCATCGCGGATCGAAACCGCGCGGCGATCGACTCGGATGTCAACCTTCACCCTTTTAAATTTACATGGATTTCACAGAGTCCATGGTCAAGCGATCGTCAAGTTACCGTTCCGTTAGTCCAGACCACTTGAGAATTTGCTGCGCGGCCAGCGTGGGGGTCAGTTCCCCGGCGCGGACCTGCCGCTCGATCTCCGCGCGATTCTCCCGCACTCCCGGATTTGCCAGCACCCGGTCCAGTACCTCGTCACGCACCATTTGCCAGGTCCAGTCGACTTGCTGGGCACGTCGACGGGCGTCGAACTCTCCGGCGTCGGTCAGCACCTGCCGGTGGCGTTCGACGGTCTCCCACAGCTCTGTGAGACCGGTCCCCTGCATGGCGCTCATCGTGAGGACGGGAGGTCGCCATAATGTTTCACGCGGGTAGATCAGTCTGATTGCCGACGACAGCTCGCGGGCCGCCCGCCGCGCCTCCTGGAGGTGTTCCCCGTCGGCCTTGTTCACCACCACGATGTCGGCCAGCTCCAGCACGCCCTTCTTGATGCCCTGCAGCTGGTCGCCGGTGCGCGCCAGGGTCAACAATACGAAGGTGTCGACCATGTTGGACACCGCCACCTCGGACTGGCCGACGCCGACGGTTTCGACCAAGATCACGTCGAAGCCGGCGGCCTCGAGCAGAACGACCGTCTCCCGGGTAGCCCGTGCCACCCCGCCCAAGGTTCCCGAGGTCGGCGACGGCCGAATATAGGCGTCGGCATGGACGGCCAGCCGAGCCATGCGGGTCTTGTCACCGAGAATCGATCCGCCAGTACGAGTCGACGACGGGTCGACGGCCAGCACCGCAACGCGGTGTCCCTGCTCGACCAGATACATGCCAAGCGCCTCGATGGCGGTGGACTTACCCACACCCGGAACCCCGGTAATGCCGACCCGGTGCGCGTTCCCGGAATCCGGCAGCAACGCCAGTAGCAGCTCCTGCGCCTGCTCGCGATGATCGCCGCGAGTGGATTCCAGCAATGTGATGGCGCGCGGTAAGGCGGCCCGATCACCGTTGCGGATGGCCTCCGCTAGTTGCTCTGTGGTCACCTCGCCCGCCTGATGGAACGCGCCGAGGGTGATGCCACGGCGAAAGTCAGCAAGAAATTTCGCCGTGACATCACGCTCGCGCGAGGAATCTGGGCAGCCACTAGTCCAGCGTGTACCCCAGCCGCTCGGCGAGCTTGCCGAGCAAGCCGATCGCGGCGTCGGCGATCACCGTCCCTGGCGGGAAAATGGCGGTCGCCCCGGCGGCGTACAACTCGTCGAAGTCGCCGGGTGGGATGACGCCGCCGACCACGATCATGATGTCGGGTCGGCCCACCTGCACCAACGCCTCGCGCAAAGCCGGCACCAGCGTCAGGTGACCGGCCGCCAAGGACGACACCCCCACCACGTGCACATCGTTGTCCGCGGCCTGACGGGCAACCTCGTCGGGCGTGGAGAACAGCGATCCAACATCAACGTCGAACCCGATGTCGGCGAAGGCGGTAGCAATCACTTTCTGACCGCGGTCGTGACCGTCCTGACCCATTTTGGCCACCAAGATCCGAGGTCGGCGACCATCGGCCTCGGCGAATTTCTCGACCAGCTGCGTCGCTTCCGCAAGCGGGGTGATGCTGCCACCTCCTCCGGCTTCGTCTCGGTAGACCCCGGCGATGGTACGGATCTCGGCTTGGTGGCGCCCGTACACCTTCTCCAGCGCGTCGGAGATCTCCCCCACCGTGGCATGTGCCCGGGCCGCGTCGATGGCCAGGGCCAACAAGTTGTTGCCGAGTCCGTCGGCGCCGGCACGTTCGTGGGCCGCAGCGGCGCGCGCCAGCTCGGCCAATGCGGCGTCGACCGCCGGCTGGTTCCGGTTCGCCCGCAGCTCGTTCAGTTTGGCCAGCTGCTCGGCACGCACCCGGCTGTTCTCGACCTTGAGTACCTCGATCTCCTGATCCTCGACGACCTGGTATTTGTTGACCCCGACCACGGGCTGGCGACCCGAGTCAATGCGGGCCTGGGTGCGTGCGGCAGCCTCCTCGATGCGCAGCTTGGGGATGCCGTCGCTGATGGCCGCCGCCATGCCGCCGTGCTCCGCGACCTCGGCGATGTGCGCGCGTGCACGCTGCGCGAGCTGATGGGTCAGCCACTCGACGTAGTAGGAGCCCGCCCAGGGGTCGATGGGCCTGGTAGTACCCGACTCCTGCTGCAGCAGCAGCTGGGTATTGCGAGCGATGCGGGCCGAGAAGTCGGTGGGCAGCGCCAACGCCTCGTCCAGCGCGTTGGTGTGCAGCGACTGGGTGTGGCCCTGAGTCGCCGCCATCGCCTCGATGCAGGTGCGCGCCACGTTGTTGAACACGTCCTGAGCGGTCAGGGACCAGCCGGAGGTTTGCGAATGGGTGCGCAACGAGCTGGATTTTGGGTTCCGCGGGGCAAACTCACCCACCAGTTCGCTCCACAGCAGCCGACCGGCCCGCAGTTTGGCGACTTCCATGAAGAAGTTCATCCCGATGCCCCAGAAGAACGACAGTCGGGGTGCGAATTGATCGATGTCCAGGCCGGCGTCCAGCCCGGCCTTGATGTAGTCCACACCGTCGGCCAGGGTGTACGCCAACTCCAAATCCGCTGTGGCACCTGCTTCTTGGATGTGGTAGCCGGAGATGGAGATGGAGTTGAACTTTGGCATCTTGGCGCTGGTGTAGGCAAAGATATCGGAGATGATCCGCATCGATGGCTGCGGCGGGTAGATGTAGGTGTTGCGGACCATGAACTCTTTGAGGATGTCGTTCTGGATGGTGCCGGCCAGCTTTTCCGGCGGCACGCCCTGTTCCTCGGCGGCGACCACGTACAGCGCCAGGATCGGCAGTACGGCACCGTTCATCGTCATCGACACCGACACCGACGACAGGTCGATGCCGTCGAACAGCTGCCGCATGTCGAGGATGGAATCTATTGCCACGCCGGCCATTCCAACGTCACCCTGGACGCGGGGATGGTCGGAGTCATAGCCGCGGTGGGTGGCGAGATCGAAGGCCACCGACAGCCCTTTCTGGCCGGCGGCGAGGTTGCGGCGGTAGAACGCGTTGGAATCCGCGGCGGTGGAGAACCCAGCGTATTGGCGGATGGTCCATGGCTGGTTGACATACATCGTGGGGTACGGTCCGCGCAGGTAGGGCGGCTCGCCGGGGAAGCTGTTCAGCGGGTAGCCGTCGGCTTCCGCCGCGCGCCGATCGGCACCGACATAGATCGGTTTGACCTCAATGCCTTCCGGCGTGTGCCATTGCAACTGCTCGGGCTCATACCCGTGCGCGTCGGCCGCAGCCGCAACATACTGCTGCGCTGCGGAAGCGGTGGGCGCTGGTGCGGCGTGGCCACCCTTCAGCGGGGTGTTGGCGAAGCTGCCGATAGCCGATGTGCTCGTCGTCATCGTGGCTAGGCCCCCAACCGGGTGAGAAGATCGGACAGGGCATCGACCGCATTGATCTTCGCGGTCAGGAAGTCGTCGGGTCGGTTGCCGTCGGGCGCCAGTGCTTGCTGCGGCCCCGCCAGATAAATCCGCGAAACCCCGCAGTTTCTTGCTGCCTCGATAACACCGGAGGCCGCTTCCTGATACCGCTTGTCCGTGCCACAGACAACCGCCACGGTCGGTGACCCTGCCGGCGTTCCTGCCTGGGCAACGGCGTCAGCTACACCCGTGGCATCGACCGTTCCGGGATTGGCAGCCTCGAGGCCGCCGGACGCCAACAGGTTCGCCGCGAACGTCACTCGGACGTTGTGCTCGGCCAACGGACCCAACGGCAACAACAGCACCCGCGGACGTGAACCCGTGCGCGCCAGGTAGTTATCGGACCGATCGCGCAACGCCTCGAACGCCGCGGCGTAGCGTACGAGGCGCCCGGTGCCATCGGGCGAGAAACCCGGATCGCTGTGCGGCAGAGCCGGTTCATCCAAGTTCGGATACTCGTTGACGCCGGTGATCGCGGTGCGGCGATGCGCGATGTCGTCCGCGCGGCGAGCCTGCACCTCGGCGATCCGGGCGGCCACGTAGTCACGCGCCTCCACGAACCCGCCGCGGGCCTCGATGTCCTGAAAATGCCGCCAGGCCTGCTCGGACAGCTGCTCGGTGAGATCCTCGACGAACCATGACCCCGCCGCCGGGTCGAGGACGCGTCCGACGTGCGACTCCTCCAGCAGCAACAGCTGAGAATTGCGGGCAATCCGGCGCGCGAAGGCGGTCGACATGCCGGGAAGTCCGCCAGGGATGGCAACGTCAAACGGAAACACGAGCACGGTATCGGCGCCGCCGACGCCTGCGCCGAATGCGGCCAGGGTGCTGCGAAGCATGTTCACCCACGGGTCGCGCTGGGTCATCATGGGCAGCGACGTCTCTGCATGAACGATCGCCGCGCCAGCACCCGGGTCACCCGCGACCTCGGCGACCCGAGCCCACAATCGCCGCACCGACCGCATCTTGGCGATGGTCATGAATTGGTCGTCATCGGCGGCAAACCGGAAACTGATTTGCCGCAGCGCCTCGCCGACCGCGATCCCCGATTCGGTGAGCACCCGCAGGTAGGCCACCGCTGCCGCGATGCTGGCCGCAAGTTCCCAGGCTGCGGTCGCGCCCAGATTGTGGAAGGCGGGTCCATCGACGGTGATGGCCCGCACACCCGAATCGGCGGCGACCCGGGCAGCGACCGCAACAACGTCCTCGAGCTGAGGGGCGGGCCGGCCGCTCAGGCTCGCCGAGAGCGGGTCGGCACCCAAGTCGATCGACAGTGTTGTACGCCGGTCCGGCTCCAGCTGCGCCAGCTGCGCCAACATCGCATCGGCGGCGGCCGCATAGTCGCCACCGGCATCGAGGATCACCGGCGCGAGCTCCAGGTAAACCCCGGTGAGCAACCGCTCAAGCTGCCCGGGCGCTACACCCGTGCCTCCCACCCGTACCAGCAGCGCGCTGGCCCCTTCGCCCAACGCCGCCAATACCGCCTCATTGGAGTCGCCGACCGTCTCATCTGCGGCAGCGGGAAAAGCCTCGGCCACCTTCCAGCCGGAACTGACATCGCGTAATGCGGGGCATAGCGGTCCCCCGCGCACATAGGGCCACTCGCCGGGCAGCGGCAGCTCCGGCAGCTCGTCAAATGCGGTATAGAGCGCCCGGATGGCGAAACCTTCATAGGTCGGAGTCTCCAGGAGCTGCTCAGGTCGCTCTCCGAGCTCGGCCGCATCGCGCCTGGCGCTCTTCGACAGCACGCCGGCAACCGCAGTGCGCCAACTCGCGCGAACCTGTTCTAGGTCGGCGAGTTCGGGTACGTCAACGGACACCGCTTGCTCCTATTTTCCCAGCAATAGGCAACGTTTCTTCGGGTTGCTCCGGGATTGCCACGTGCTAATCAGGTTAGTTGATGACGACCCAAACAGCCGCATCCCGGTGCGACGATCGGCCTCCTGACTGTGACGAAACACCAAGCCCGAGGAAAGGCGATATTCATGTTCACCCCTTACGCTTGGCAAGCGTGACGGCGCCCGCCATCTGCAAAACTAGCGGCACGCTGCGCGGTATTGCCGCGGCGTGCGTTATGTCCGCGCGCGGAGTATCGCTGCCGCGGGCGGTCGGGGCAGTGGTGGGAATCACAATTCTGGTGGTGGCGGCGCTGCTGGTTCCGCTGCCCACAGCCGTGCAGCTTCGCGACTGGGCTACGTCGGTCGGCCCCTGGTTCCCGTTGACCTTCTTGGTGGCGCACACCGTCGCGACGGTGGTACCGCTACCTCGCACGGCGTTCACACTGGCCGCCGGACTGCTGTTCGGCCCGGTGTTCGGCGTCGTCATCGCGGTGCTCGCCAGTACTACGAGTGCGGTGCTCGCGATGCTGCTGGTGCGCGCGGCCGGGTGGCGGCTCAACGGCCTCGTTCGCCATCGGGCGGTAGACCGGCTGGACGAGCGCCTGCGTGAGCGTGGCTGGCTGCCCATTGTGTCGTTGCGGTTGATTCCCGCGGTGCCGTTCGCGGCGCTCAACTATGCGGCCGGCGCGTCGGCCGTGCGGGTCCTGCCCTACTCACTGGCCACAGTGGGCGGTCTACTCCCCGGTACGGCCGCGGTGGTGATCCTGGGCGATGCGCTCACCGGTCACCCCAATCCCCTATTGATTCTCGTGTCGCTGTGTACCGCATCCGTCGGCCTGGCTGGGCTCGTGTTCGAGATCCGCCACTATCGGCGGCAGCGCAACCTCGGCACGACGCACGGCCAGACCGCAATCACCGGTTGACAGCCACCTGACGCCACGGCTGACCGCCGGGGTCCGGCCGCGGCCTCAGCAGAGGTCGTCAGCCATGAATGAGCGGCAGGCTGAGCCGAAACCGCGCGCCGCCGTCGTTCGAAAGGCACACCAGGGTGCCGCCGTGGGCGCGGGCCAGGGCTCTGGCGATCGGCAAGCCAAGACCGGCGCCGCCGTGGTCGCGAGCACGCCCGGCGTCGAGCCGCACCAGGCGCTCGAAGATGCGATCGCGCTCCGCATCGGGAACGCCCAGGCCAGTGTCGGTGACGGTGACTTGGGCCTCGCGCTCGGTGCGCTGCAGGTCAATCGTGATGGCTCCGCCGGCCGGAGTGTACCTGCGCGCGTTATCAAGAAGGTTGGACACAATCTGGGCCACTCGGGTCGGATCCGCCTGGATCTGCAGCGCCGAAAGGCCGGTCCGGATGACCTTGACCTGCGGCGCTAACAGTGCGGTGCGGTGGACCTCGGCGTCGGCGATGGGGGCTAGGTCGGTGTCGCGGATGTCGAGCCGAAGTCCGGCGTCGATCCGACTCAGATCCAGCATGTCGGCCACCAGCCGCCCGGCCCGGCGTGCGTCGGAGTGCAACAGGCTCGCCCGCCGGTACTGGCCGCGGGCCACCGGGTCAGCTTCGTGCTGGCTGGCGCTGGCTGCAAGCTGTTCGGCAGCGACTTGCATTCCCGCGATCGGGGTGCGCAGTTCGTGGGCCGCATCCACGAGGAACTGGCGGGTGGCACTTTCGGCGCGCCGCGCGGCGTCGGCGGATTGCTGGGCTCGCCGCTCGGAGTCTTCCAGCGCATCCAGCATTCCGTCGAACGCGCTGGCTGCGCGCCCCAGTTCGGTATCGGCGCGATCCGGTTGCAGCCGACGGCCGCGATCGCCAGTGGTGATGTCCTTGGCTAGCGTCGTGAGCCGCTCCAACGGCCGCAACGCCGCTCGACTCACCACGACGAGGAGGAGCGCCGCCACCGCCAGCGTCGCCAGGCCCGCACCGACCATCAGTTGCCGCAGCCGGCGGGTCACTTGGGTGGTCTGGGTGGTGTCGGCAACGAGGATCACCCGACTGCCCCCAGGCAACGGGTGTACCACCACGGTCGCTGTGGAATCCGGCGGAGGAGCCGGTGGCGGCGGTGGTGGCGGCGGCCCCGGCGGCGGGCCAAATGGCGGCGGGGGTGGGTGGCCGGGCGGCGGTCCAACAGTGGTGTCGGGACTAATCCCGCGGTCACCGTAGGTGGCACCGTCGGCGGTGACCAGCAGCGCGCGCACGCTGCCGCCGTTGAGTTCGGCGGCGAGCAGATCCGGCGACGTGTGCACCGCCGCCAGCGCGTCCGCCCGCGAGGTGGCGCCGACCAGCCGGTCGTGGAGATTTCGGCGGGCCGACAGTCCGAGGCTGACGTCGATGGTGACACCCAGCACGACGAGAAGCACCGCCAACAGCGCCACCACGAGCAGAGTCACCCGGCGCTGCAGCGACGGCGTCGGTGTCGCGCCGTTGCCCGCGGTCGACGAGCCCGCTGTGGAGGTGGTCATGCGCGCTGCGGCTGAAGTCGGTAACCGATCCCGCGGACAGTGTGCAGAATGCGCGGACCGTGAGCTTCCAGTTTGCGGCGCAACCCACTGATGTGCACTTGCACCAGGTTCGGGTCGTAGGCGTCATAGCCCCACACTGCATTGAGGATCTGGCCGGCATTGACGATGCGGCCGCGCTGCTCCACAAGGAAGGCCAGCAATCGCAGCTCGGTCGCGGTCAGGTCTAATCGGTGTCCATCGCGCGCGGCCACGCCAGAATCCACATCCAGCATCAGGTCGCCCGCTTGAATGACGCGGGGCAGTCGACCCCGGCGCCGCAACACAGCACCGACGCGCGACACCAGTTCGGCAAGCTCGAACGGTTTGATGACATAGTCGTCGGCCCCGCCGTCCAGGCCACGCAGCCGGTCCGGCAGGCCATCGCGGGCGGTGATCAGCACGATGCCGATGTCACTCCACTCCCGGATGACGTCGATGAGAGCGAATCCGTCGCGGCCGGGAAGCATCACGTCGAGCACCACCAGGTCCGGCCGCAAGCCCTCCAGAGCGTCTTCCAACCCGTCACCGTCACACCGGGCCTCGGTGTGGTAGCCAACGTCGGTCAAGGCCTCGCTGACCATCTCACGGATCGTCTCGGAATCCTCGACCACGAGGACCCGGGGCGCACCGACGCTGAACTGATCGGTCCGGCCGCGAACGGCCGAGCCGATCGCCTTGCGGTCGGTCCGGTCCGTAGGCGAGCAATCGGTCATGGCCCCATTGTTAGCGTGCTGTTCTGAGATCAGGCTGAAGCAGGCGCATTTCTTCAGATCCACTTCAAGTTCGGTCACTACGGTCGCGACAACCGATCAGCAATAGGCCGACGAGAAACGAAGTGGAGATCAGCATGACTACCGAAGACAATGACTTCCGCCCGAACAGCGGCGCCCACGCGAGCGACCAGAGCGCTGCCGCAGCCGCCGCACCGACACCGAGCGCCCAGCACGGGCATGCGCGTCGCTACTCCACCCCGGTGGTGGTTGGCGCCGGACTGCTCGGCTTGGTTGCCGGTGCAGTGACCAGCGCGGGGGCTGCCCTCTTCATCTGGGCCTTTGTCATGGGACCACCCCCGCCGCCGAACGTGCCGCACGGGCCGGCGGCATCGCACATGAGTCCCATGGGCCGGCCAGATGGGCCTCTGGCGCGACCGGTCATCCCAAGGGCACCCATGCCCGGCGGACCGCACCAGCCACCCCCGCCACCCCCGCCGCCAGGAGCCAACCCCTTCCCAGGTGGCCCACCCCCCGGCGCACCAGCCCCGGGGCAACCGCCTGCGACGCAGGGTCCAGCCGCACAAGGGGACCCGGGGTCTCCGGCACCCGCAACCCCAGGGGCTCGTGCCTGAGCCTGTCGAGGCGGTGGGGTGGCGCCAGTACAAAGCTGCTGCGTTCACCTAGGTTGGACACAACCGAGAGCGCAGGCAGACACCACAGTTCGCCCGGCGCCACCCCGCCCACCCGGTTCCAGCCAGCTCACGCGCCTCCGTTGCCTCCTGACCAAGGGCCAGCGACGCTACATCGAGCGAGGCCAACCGGATAACGCTCAGCGTGGTGCGCTAGCCCGATTGCAGTTGGGCCGGCAACCGAAAGACCGCTGCGTGGACTTGAGTTCCGTTGCCAACACAGATTGCGAGGCTTTGGTCGGTGAAATCCATCGGTCAGTTCGCGTCTACGCGCAGTGGGGGGCCGAGATCGGTGCGCTGCGCGAGGCGGTGGCAGATAGGACCACTATCAAGTCAACCCGTTGAACCCGTTAGCGCCCACCAGTCCCCCGGCGCCACCCACCCCAGGCGTGGCCGCACCGAAGCCCGACCCGGTGTTGCCCCCATTACCACCGTTGCCGATCACCTGCGCGTTGCCGCCGTCCCCGCCGTTACCGACCCCCCCTAGGCCGTTGCCGCCATCACCGCCACCGCCGCCGTTGCCGACTAGCCCGGCCAGGCCGCCGACCCCTCCGTTGCCTCCAATAACGCTGGCGGAACCGCCGATTCCGCCGGTTCCGCCCGAGCCGAAGAGCAGGCCGGCATTGCCGCCTGCCCCGCCGGCCCCGCCGTTCTCACCGGCCCCGCCGGCCCCGCCGGCCCCGCCGTCGCCGGTCAGCATGCCGGCTCTACCGCCGGCCCCGCCATCCCCGCCGTCCCCGCCGCCGCCGAAGACTGTCCCACCGGCTCCGCCGGTCCCGCCGGAGCCGAACAGCCAGGCGGCACCGCCGGTGCCGCCGTCACCGCCGCTGCCCGTGATGCTATTCCCGCCGTCGCCACCGCCTCCGGCTTGGCCCAACGGCCCAGCGGCTCCTCCCGCGCCGCCGTCCCCGCCGGACGCGGTGTCTAGACCGAAGCCGCCGTCACCGCCGAAGCCGCCCGCACTGAACAGCCCTCCTGCCCCACCGGCGCCGCCGGTACCACCGGCGTTACCGACACCGGTGCCGGTCCCGCCAGCGCCGCCGGAACCGCCAGCGCCGAACAGCTCGAGCAGCCCAGCGCGACCACCGGTGCCGCCGTTACCCCCGTTGACCCCAACGCCGCCGGTGCCGCCGGTGCCGCCGGAACCGAATAGCCCGCCGGCCCCGCCGCTGCCGCCGTTCCCACCGGAGCCGCCGGCCCCGCCGTTCCCGCCGGCGCCGCCGGCGCCGCCAGGGCCCCACAGCAGCCCGCCGGCGCCGCCAGCGCCGCCCGGCGAGCCGTCTCCGGCAAAGCCAAGCCCCCCGGTACCGCCGCGCCCGCCGATACCTAGCAGCCCTGCTGCCCCGCCGGCCCCGCCGGCCTGGCCGGTCGCGCCGGACCCGCCGTTCCCGCCATTGCCGATCAGGATCCCTCCGGCTCCGCCGGCTTGCCCGGTGCCCGGGACACCGTCGACGCCGTTGCCGATCAGCGGGCGACCCAACAACGTCAGTGTGGGTGCGTTCACGAAGTTGAGCGCCTGCTGCAGTGGAGAAGCGCTGGCGGCCTCGGCACTGGCATAGGAGCCAGCACCGGCGGTCAAAGTTTGGACGAACTGCTCGTGAAACCCTGCCGCCTGGGCGCTGATCGTCTGATAGGTCTGGGCGTGTCCGCTGAACAGCGCGGCAATGGCCGCTGACACCTCGTCCGCACCGGCCGCCGCCAACCCGGTGATCCGTGACGCCGCTGCCGAATTCGCCGCACTCAGTGAGGCCGCAACGCCCGCCAAGTCTTCAGCCACTGCCGCCAGCGCCTGCGGCGCGGCAACTACAAACGACATCGCTGTACCTTCCCCATTGGTCATGACCAATCCGATGGACCAGTGCGACCCCGGGAAGGTCGGATCACCGCCACACAATCGGCCGAGCGGAACGTGGTGCGCTATGGAGTTCGTGAAATCATTGCTGGTACTCGAGCGCTATAACATCGATCGATTCGCGTATATCTTGACGGCGGATTCGTAGATCTTCGTGCCGCACCGGTTCGCCGCGATGGCGCCGCAACCCATCTACGCCGAAAACGGGTCACCGTGCTGACCCTGCGACGGCTTGCCAGCAGCCTGGCTCAAGAAATGGATGCGAGAATGTCCACGATGACAGAAGCACAATCCCGATCGCTCTTCGCCAGGGCCGGAGCACGGATGCTGCGCTCCCGAGCGCTGATGCGGACGCCGATCTGGATCTACAAAGCCCGCGCGGGCGCACTCTTGGGCTCCCGGCTGCTCATGCTCGAGCACATCGGCCGCAAGAGCGGCGCACGCCGCTACGCCGTGTTGGAAGTTCTCGATCATCCCGACCCGGACACGTATCTCATCGCGTCCGGTTTGGGCCGAAAGGCCCAGTGGTTCCGCAATATCCGGGCCAACCCCGAGGTCCGCGTGTACGCCGGCAGCAGTGCGCCCACAGCGGCGACCGCACGCATCCTCGACCAGGACGAAGCCGACCGCACGCTGGCCGCCTACCGAAGCCGCCACGCCGGAACGTGGGAGAAGCTCAAGCCGATACTCGAGCAGACCCTCGACACCGAAGTCACCGATACTGGCACACCGGTGCCGATCGTCGAGTTGCGCCTGTCCTAGGCGCGCTCCGGTCCTCGCAGCGTCATCACCGCGTACAGCGTCAGAAACGCCGCCGCTGGGATCGCATTGACAACCCGATCCCGCACGCGGATGTGCGCACCCACGGCAAGCACGAAATACAGCGTCAGCATCGCCGTCGTCAGCCGTGCCAGGGCCGGGTAGCGCAACACCGAGAGTAGACCGGCCGCCGCGGCGGCCTTGACCACTGGCAGGACCGGGCGGACGGTATCGGGAACCTCCAGGTCGTCCAAGGCCTTGGCGATCACCGGCAGCCCGATGGCGCACGCCACCGCGTCGCCGGCCTGCAGCGCCGCCAACGCCACGTAGGTTCTTGAGGACGTCAGACCCATGCCGAACCGCTACTGGGTCAATCCTGGCGGCGTCCCCAACGGACCCTCGACGGGTTTGCGTGCCATCGCCTCGGCCTGAGCCACCGCCTGGGCGATCGCGGGATCGCTCTCGGTGGAGAACCACTCCGCAATATCGGAATCATCGCCGTCCGCGGCGTGCCTGGGCACGTCCTCGACCGGGGATGGCTCGAATCGGAATACCCCATCCTCGCCGGGTGTGCCCAGAAGTCTGGTGAACCCCTGCAGCGCGGCGTTGAAGTCGCTGGGCACGACCCACACCTTGTTCGCGTCACCGCGCGCCATCTCCGGCAGCGTCTGCAGGTACTGGTAGGCCAGCATTTCGGGGGTGGGCCTACCAGCCTTGATCGCGGCGAATGTCTTTTCGATAGCCTTGGCCTGCCCCTGCGCCTGCAGGTAGGAGGCGGCACGCTCACCCTGGGCGCGCAACATCCGAGATTGCCGGTCGGCCTCGGCGGCCAAGATCGCGGCCTGCTTGGCACCCTCGGCGGCCAGGATCTGCGACTGTTTCTGTCCTTCCGCTTGTTTGATGGCCGCTTCCCGGGTGCCTTCGGCGGTCAGGATCATCGCCCGCTTCTCCCGGTCGGCCTTCATCTGCTTTTCCATCGAGGCCTGAATTGACGGCGGCGGGTCAATGCTGCGCAGCTCGACCCGGGCGACGCGCAGCCCCCAGCGGCCGGTCGCTTCGTCGAGCACGCCACGCAACTGGCCGTTGATTTGATCCCGCGAGGTCAGTGTCTGCTCCAGCGTCATGCCACCGACGACGTTGCGCAGCGTCGTCGTGGCCAGCTGCTCGACCCCGACGATGTAGTTGCTGATTTCGTAGACCGCTGCCTGGGGAACGGTGACCTGGAAGTAGACGACGGTATCGATGTTCAGGGTCAGGTTGTCCTGGGTGATCACCGGCTGCGGCGGAAACGACACCACCCGTTCACGCAGGTCCACACGTGCGCGGATGCGGTCGATGAAAGGGATCAACAAGGTCAGCTGACCGCTGACCGTGCGGCTGTACCTCCCCAGCCGTTCGATGACCGCGGCCTCCGCTTGGGGGATCAGCGCAATCGATTTGGCAACCACGATGATGGCGAACACCACCAGAACGCCCAGAAACACTAGACCCACAGCTGCATCTTCCACCAAGATTCCTTTCTCGCAGTGTGTTGCAGACGGACTACTCGCTCCCAAAGACCATCGCGGTCGCGCCATCGATGTGCACCACCGTCACCGACTGGCCCGGTTGGTAGACATCACCCTCGTTCAGCGGACGCGCCGTCCACACCTGGCCGTCCAACTTGACCCGGCCTTCATCATGGGCAACCCGGTCAAGCACCAGGGCCTTTCTCCCCTCCAGAGCTTTGATGCCCATGACCGGTGCCTTGCCCGAGTTCAGCCGGCGCCGCACCACCGGCCGGACCAGCGCTAGCAGCAGCACCGAGACGATCAGGAAAACTGCCCCGTCGGCCCATACCGGCCAGTTCAACAACCAACTGCTCACCGACGCGGCCAGCGCACCGCCGCCGAGCATCAGTAGGAACATGTCGCCCGTCAGCGCCTCGGCACCGGCGAACACCAGGGCGGCGATCAACCAAATCAGCGCGACGGGCATGCGCACAGGATACGCGTGATCCGCTAACCCGCGGCGAGCAACTACACTGCGAGACCATGTGGTGCCCCAGTGTTTCGCTGTCGATGTGGGCCAACGCCTGGCTCGCCGGCAAGGCGGCTCCCGACGACGTGCTGGACGCGCTATCGCTTTGGGCACCAATGCAATCGGTGACCGCGTATGACGCTGTCGCGGCCGGGCACACCGGACTGCCGTGGCCGGATGTGCACAGCAACGGAACCGTGTCGCTGTTGCAGACGCTGCGCGCCGCCGTTGGCCGCCCGACAGCGTTCGCACCGAACATGCCGCAGCGTCTGCGCGGGGCGGTCAACGTCGTGCTGCCCGTGCCCGGCGACGTGCGCGGGCTGTCCGCCGGAACGCAGTTCGAACACGATGCCCTCGCAGCTGGCGAGGCAGTGATCGTCACCAACCCAGACAATCCCGGCGGCGCCATTGGGCTGGTCCCTGAGTTCTCGTATGCCGATCTCGACGTGGCCGTCGACGGTATCTGCGGCGACCCGCCAGATCATCCCGGTCCACCCGAACTATGCGCGCTGTCTTGGATCGTTTACTCGCTGCCCGGCGCCCCGGCGCTCGACCACCATGAGTTGGGCGACGCCGAGTACGCATTGCGGTCCGCGGTCCGCTCGGCCGCTGACGCGTTGAGCTCCCTGGGAATCGGATCCGCCACAGCCGATATCGCCAATCCGCGAGGCCTTGTCGAGCAGTTACTGGAATCCTCACGGCAACACCGAGTTCCCGACCATGCACCGCCACGCGCGCTACGGGTATTGGAGAACGCCGCGCATGTCGACGCGATCATCGCGGTGAGTGCCGGGCTGAGCCGACTGCCCGATTCACCGGCCGAACATATTGCCGCGCCGACGCCGATCGGAACACAGTCATCGTCGGAAGCCGAGATCGCCACCGACGCGTTGCGGCCCCTAGCCGCCGTTGTCCGGTCCGCACGGGTGGCCGCGGTGACCGCGATCCTGCACTCGGCCTGGGCCGACTGATCGACGAACGGCGGCGCGCTCAAGGCTTCCTCAAGGTGTCGCGGGTTGGGTTCTTGCTTACCCTTTCTCGCCCTGTGGGCTTTCCTGCGCAACACAATGCGGCGGACGGCACGGTTGCCCGTTGACGCTCGCCAGACAGCCGCGCACCTGGTCAGGTCCACTCACCCGGACCGGCGGCCGGCCACAACGGAGTTCGTCGACCAAACCCGCGGCCAGGCGGGCGAAGCGTCGATCCGCATTGGGTGTGCGGGCACGGGCGAAAGCCATCCCCGCTGCCTCAGCTTGTGTTCGCAGCTCATAGTCGAGATCCCAGACCACCTCAATATGATCGGCGACAAATCCGATGGGACAGACGATCACAGCACGAGTGCTGGCACTGTTGCCCTCGCTCGCCAGCGTGGTGAGATGGTCGCCGACGTCAGGCTCGAGCCACGGGACTGCCGGTGGGCCCGATCGCGACTGCCAGGCGAGGTCATGGTCGGCGTATCCGGCGGCGGCCGCGACCAGCTGTGCGGCGTAAGCAACTTGGCGACTGTAGAGATGCGGACCACAGCCGCGGTCGGCGGCCACTGGGACGGAGTGTGCGGTGAAGACCAGTCGGGCATCGCCGCGTAGCTCGGCGGGTAGCGTTTGCCGGGCCGCTGCGATCGCGTCGACAAACATCTCCACAAAAAGTGGGTGGTCGAAGTAGGGCCGCAATTTGACCAGCTCGGGCGCGCCCGGCCCGGCGGCTTGCCGCGACCGTGCAATATCCTCGACATATTGGGTGCAACTGGAATAGCCGCTCCACGCCGACGTGGTGAACACTGCTGCGCGACGAACACCATTGTCCCGCATTGTCGTAACAGCGTCTTCGACGTAGGGCTCCCAGTTGCGGTTGCCGAAGTACACCGGCAGGTCCCCTGCGGCACGCAACTCGGTGATCAGTGCACGGTTGATCCCGTTGATGGGCGACACGCCACCGAAATGCAAGTAGTGCTCAGCAACCGCGTCGAGCCGTTCCGGCGGCACGCCGCGCCCCCGAGTGACGTTTTCCAGAAAAGGCCGCACTTGGTCAGGCCCTTCCGGCCCGCCGAAGGACAGGAGCAGGAGGGCGTCAAATTCCATTGCCGTCTAGAGCAATTGGGTGTGCGCGCCGCCGTCGGCGTAGATGATGTCGCCGGTGGTCGCCGGTAACCAATCGGACAGCAGCGCACACACCGTCTTCGCGACCGGTGTCGGGTCCTTCATGTTCCAGCCGACTGGAGCCCGCTGATCCCAACCTTCCTCGAGCAGCTGTATCTGGGCTCCAGCCTCGTCGCCGAGCGCGCCACCGACGATCGCGCTCATCGCCAACGTCCGGATCGGCCCGGCGGCAACCAGATTCGAGCGCACACCGTACTTGCCGGCCTCGCGTGCAACGAACCGGTTGACCGACTCCAGCGCGCTCTTGGCGACCGTCATCCAGTTGTAGGCAGGCATCGCGCGGCTGGGGTCGAAGTCCATCCCGACGATGCAACCGCCCGGGTTCATGATTCCCAGCAGCGCCTTGGCCAGCGAGGCATACGAATACGCCGAGATGTGGATGCCCTTCGAGACGTCCTCGTAAGGCGCGTCGAAGAACGGATTGATGCCCATACCGGTCTGCGGCATGAACCCGATCGAGTGCACCACGCCGTCGAGCTTGTTGTCGGCGCCGATCGCTTCGGTCACTTTGTCGGCCAGTGTGGCCAGGTGCTCCTCGTTCTGAACGTCGAGTTCGAGGAGTGGCGCCTTCTCCGGTAGCCGGTCCACGATGCGCTGGATCAGCCGCATCCGGTCGAATCCGGTCAACACCAGCTGGGCGCCCTGCTCCTGGGCTACGCGGGCGATGTGAAACGCGATCGACGAGTCGGTGATGATCCCGCTGACCAGGATCCGTTTGCCGTCCAGCAGTCCTGTCATGTAAGCGTCCGTCCGTTCTTTTCTTGGGCCTAGTGGCCCATACCCATGCCGCCATCGACCGGGATGACCGCACCCGAGATGTAGCTTGCGTCCTCGGAGGCCAGAAAGCTCACCACCCCGGCAACCTCGGCGGCGGTGCCAACTCGCTTCGCCGGGATGAACTCTAGTGCCCCCTGCTGAATCCGCTCATCCAGCGCGCGGGTCATGTCGGTGTCGATGTAGCCGGGGGCCACCACGTTCGCCGTCACCCCAGCCTTGGACAGTTCCCGGGCGATCGAGCGGGCCATGCCGATTACACCGGCTTTGGAGGCGGCGTAGTTGGCCTGGTTGCCGATACCCCAGCTGCCAGAGACCGATCCGATGAAGATCATCCGGCCGAACCGCTTCTTGGTCATGTTGCGCGCTGCCCGCTGGGCTACCCGAAATGCCCCGGTCAAGTTGGCATCGATGACCTTCTCGAACTTCTCCTCGGTCATCCGCATGAGGAAGGCGTCCGCGGCCAGGCCGGCGTTGGACACGAGGACCTCGACCTGACCCTGGTGCTCTTCGACTTCTTTGAAGGCGCGGTCGACAGCGTCGCTGTCGGTGACGTCGCACTCGACGCCGAACAGGCCCTCCGCCACACCGGATCCCCGGTGCGTGACCGCGACCTTGTGGCCATCCGCGGCCAGCCGCTGCGCGATTGCCAGCCCGATGCCTCTGTTTCCACCGGTGACCAGCACTGAACGGGAGACGAATTGGGGTTTGCCAGCATCAGGAGCGGCTTCGGTTGTGGCGGAAGAAGAAGAGTCGGTGGCTGTGTCAGTCACCCCGCCAACCTATCGCCTCAGTCCGGCCGCACCGACATCTGCCCCCTCGCATGTCGCACACCCGGACTTCGCGGCCCTTCGCCGGTCCGGAAAGCGCAGAAAGCACAGACAGCGCGGAAAGCTAGGTCGGCAGCCGGCGATTGATCAGCAACGCCGCCACCGCGGCCAGCGCCAGCACCAACGCACCCAACCGCAGCCAGCCCATGCTGGCGTCACCTTTGATCGTCTCGTAGCCGATCTGCTGCTGCAGCGACGAGTAGACGTCCTTGAGCTCCTGCAGACTCGCGGCGTTGTAGGCGTTGCCACCGGAGAGCTGGGCGACCTTCTTGAGTGTCGCGTCGTCGACCGGCACCGGCTGGCGTTGATCGTTGATTTCGACGAAGCCGTACGGCGTGCCGAAGGAAATCGTCGAGATCGGCACGCCTTGGTCTTTGGCGGTGCGCGCGGCGGTGAAGGCGCCCTTGGGATTGTCCGGATTGGTCGGCATCGTCTCCTTGCCGTCGGAGAACAACACGATGCGTGCCGGCGGAGGCGTATCGCCGCCCCCGATTACCGCGCCAACGGTGGCAATCGCCTGCAAAGCGGTGAAAATGGCCTCCCCGGTAGCGGTACGGTCGGCGAACTGCAACTTGTCCAGCGCCCGTTTAGTCGCCTCCCGGTTGGTAGTCGGAGACACCAGGACCGTCGCGGTGCCCGCGTAAGCGATCAACCCGAGGTTGATTCCTGGGGTCAGCTCGTCGGCAAACTGCTTGGCGGCCTCCTGCGCGGCGACCATCCGGTTCGGTTCGACATCGGTGGCACGCATCGACTGCGACACGTCGATCACCAACATCACCACCGCACGATTGCGGGGAATCCGAACGTCCTGCGTTGGCCCGGCCATCGCGACGGTGAATAACAACAGCGCCACCACAAGCAGGATCGCCGGCAGGTGCCGCCATTGCGAGGGCCGCTTCGGAGCCACGCTCTCCAGCAACTCCATGTTCGCGAACCGCAGCATCCGCTTCTGGCGCGCCAACTGCAGCACCACATACAGCGCGACCAGCCCCGCGACGATGAAAAGGAAGAGAAAGAACCATGAGTGTTCAAAGCCCGACAGCGTCATCGGCCCGAGCAGCGGCAACGTCATAACAGACCCGTCATCGTGGTTGTGTGCGTCGGTATCACCGGCGCCCCGCCAGTGCTCCGCGCCGGCGCGACTCGACAAAACGGACGATATCGGCGATCCAGTCGCGGTCCGTCCGAAGCGTCAAGACCGGCGCCCCGCAACCGCGAACCGTGCGGGACACGTCGGCGCGGTGCGCCGCGGCCGCCCGGGCAAAGTCGTCCCGCAGCTGCGCATCGATGGTGAACTCGCGGGTAACCCCGGATTCGGCGTCCTGCAAAACGACGTCGCCGACATCGGGAAGCTCGACATCGCGGGGATCGAGGACTTCGATGGCCAGTACCTCATGGCGAGCCGCGATGGCCCGCAGCGGCCGCATCCAGTTGATCGGGCCCAGAAAGTCGCTGATGATCACCGCCATCCCGCGCCGGCGCTCCGGACGACGCAGCGCGTCGATGGCGACGGCCAGGTCCCCGCGCACACCTACCGGCGCTTTGGGCGTGGTCGCGATGGTGCGCAACAGCGTCTGCTCATGCTGGCGTCCGGAACGTGCCGGCACCCGCACCATCGTCGCGCCGTTGGCGATCAGCGCGCCGAGCCGGTTGCCGCCACCACTGTTGAGGAACGTGATCGCCGCCGCAGCCGCCACGGCCAGGTCGCGCTTCTCGCACACGGCGGTGCCAAAATCCAAGCTGGCTGACATGTCAACGACCAGCCAGGTCTCCAATTCGCGGTCGGCGATCATCTGCCGAACGTGCGGATGGGTGGTGCGCGCGGTGACGGCCCAATCCATCCGGCGGACGTCGTCACCGGGCTGATACAGCCGCGACTCCCCCGGCTCGGAACCGGGCCCAGGAATCAGGCCAAGATGATCGCCGTGCAGCACACCGTCGAGCTTGCGTTTGACCGTGAGCTCCAGGGTGCGCAGCGCCGCCGTCAGCTTGGGATCGTCGATCTGCCCACGCCGCATCGACGGCGGATGTATGGCCGCGGGCCGCGCCGCGGCGGAATTTGTTTCGGTCACCGACCGCTGGCCGCGCCCGCAGCCTGCATCACCGGAGGCACCGAATGGCCTTGCTGCGGAACGGCATTCACCTGTGGCAGCGCGACCGTCTGCATGACCCGGTTGATGACGATCTCCGGCGAGATTTCGTCGGCGAGCGCATCGTAGGTCAACACCAATCGGTGGCGCAGCACATCCGGGATGACCTCGACGACGTCCTGCGGAATGACGTAGTCACGGCCGCGCACCAGGGCAAGCGAGCGGGCCGCAGCAATGATCCCCAGCGATGCACGCGGTGATGCTCCGAAGGAGATCCAGGTCTTGACGTCGTTCATGCCAAGCTGCTCTGGGTGACGCGTAGCGGTGACGACGCGGACGACGTAGTCCACCAGCGCATGGTGAACGAAGTTGTTGGCGGCGATGTCCTGGAGCCGTACCAGGTCGCCGGTGGCCAAGACCTGTTTGGGTTGGGGCGGGGTGATGCCCATCCGGTAGATGATCTCGCGCTCCTCCTCCGGGGAGGGGTAGCCGACGTTGATCTTGAAGAGGAAGCGGTCTCGCTGTGCCTCCGGCAGGGGGTAGACGCCCTCATGCTCGATCGGGTTCTGCGTCGCCATCACCAGGAAGGGGTTGGGCAGGGGGAATGTCTTGCCGCCGATGGAGACGTGCCGTTCCTGCATCACCTCGAGCAGCGCTGACTGAACCTTCGCGGGGGCTCGGTTGATCTCGTCCGCGAGCAAGAAGTTTGCCACCACCGGGCCGAGCTCGGTGTCGAACTCCTCCCTACCCTGCCGGTAGATGCGGGTGCCGATGATGTCAGTGGGCACCAGGTCGGGCGTGAACTGGATACGGGCAAACGTCCCGCCCACCACGCGCGCGAACGTCTCCACCGCCAGCGTCTTGGCCACACCGGGGACCCCTTCGAGCAGCACGTGGCCCTTGGAGAGCAGGCCGACGAGCATCCGCTCCACGAGCTGGTCCTGGCCGACGATGATCCGCTTGACCTCGAAGATGGCCCGTTCCAGGGTGTGCACCTCGGCGGCCAGTCCATCGGCACCGGGAGGCGCTTCGTGGGCCGACGGTGCGGCATGCGCACCCGGCCCCTGGTAACCGCTGCCGCCCGCGGGCGACCCACCTGCTGATGTCATCAAAAACCCTCCACAGATCAATCGGACACGACTGCCGTCACGACACAATGTCGCGGGGCAGCGACGTGCCCGGGTTCAACTATTCCAGGCCTCCTGGATTCCGTCGACGTCGCGGTTCCCGCCCGGCAACCCGAACGTTCCGCGCGGGCCGCACGGGTCCGCTGTCGCGGCACTCCGGCCAATGACGCCTAGCCGGGCATGCTCAGTACTCGATGATCCTAGTCAAGAACGGCGTCATGCCGGCCTTACGCACCGGGCTGATCGTGACTTTGCCCGCGAGGCTGGACGCCTCCAGCATCTTGCCGTTGCCCAAATACATGGTGACGTGCTGGCTACCGCCAGGACCATAAAAGATGAGGTCGCCGCGTCTGGCTTGGTCGTGGGGTATGTGCCGTCCGGCGGTGTACTGGTCACCGGAGTATCGGGGGATCAGCACGCCCACCCCAGCGAACGCGTACCGCATCAGGCCCGAACAGTCGAAGCCCACCGTGCCGGCTCCCGAGTCAACGCCGTTGCTGGGGCCCTTCAGCGAGCCGCCACCCCACGAGTACGGCACTCCCATCTGCGACCCAGCGCGCCGGATCACATACTCGACGGCCTGGCGTGCGTTGGCCCGCGGAATCCGCTCCGCCCCGGTGCTGGCGCCACTGGGGCTCGGAGCGGGCCCGAAGATGTTGATTCCGAGCCCACCCAGGAACTGCCGCCCCAAGTCCAGGGTGGTTTGGGTGGCCTGGGCGGTGGCCTGCAGCGAAGCGTTGGCCATGGCGAGCGGATCGCCGGGAGCGCCGGCACTGATGATGGCGGGCAATGTGGGATCCCATTGGCCCGGTGCCGCATCGGCCGGAGCCGCAATGCCGACCGTCAGCCCGGCCACCATCGCGGTGATCCAGGCTAGCTTGGCTAGGAGAAATCGGTTGTGGCGCATAGGACCTCGTTAGTATTCGATGTATCGCACCACGTGCGGGGTCATGCCGCTGGTGCGCACTGGCGCAACGCGCACCTTCAATCCGACATCTGGGGCTTCGAGCATCTTGCCGTTGCCGAGGTAGATCGTCACGTGTTGGCTGCCGCCCGGGCCGTAGAAGATGACGTCGCCGCGGCGCATCTACGAGGACGGGATCTTTCGACCCAAGTTGTACTGCGAACCGGAGTAATGCGGAAGCTTGATGCCCACCCCGGCAAACGAGTAGAGAACCAGGCCCGAACAGTCGAAGCCAACCGTGCCCGCCCCGGAGTCGATTCCCTTGCTCGGGCCCGCGGCATTACCGCCACCCCAGGAATACGGCACCCCCATCTGAGACATCCCGCGGCGAATCACGTACTCGGAGGCCTGGCGGCCGTAAACCCGGGGAATCCGACCGCCGGTCGAGCCAGCCGCGGCGTTGGTGATCCCGGTGTCAGTGGGCTTGAGGATGCCCAGCTGCTCCAGGAACTTGCGGCCCATGCTGGCAGTGACCTGCGCCGACGTGGCCGAGATCCCCAACACGTGGTTCACCACCGCGATCGGATCGCCGAGAACGTTGGCGCTGGGAATCATCGGCAGTGTTGGGTCCCACCCGTCCCACTGTCGCCCTCCAACCCGCCCGCGTGGCGTGGGCGAAGCGGGGTCCCACTGGTCGCCCGACGTCGGTGCCGGCCGGTGGGCGGCGGCGAGTCGGGCGGCATGCAGCCTGGCTTCGGCTTCGTCGCGCTCAGCGGTCAGCCGGGTGACCAATTCTCGCTGTTCGTCGAACCTGCGCCAGGTCTGCGTGAGCGCCATCACCGCCGCATCCTGGCTGGCCGTCGCGTCGGCAGCGGCCCTGTCCGCGTCTTGTTTGGCGAGCCGCGCGGCCGATTCCTTGTTCACCTGCTCGGTTCGCGCGCGCTGCAGAGTGGTCATCACCTTGTGCGAGCTGGCCACCAGGGCCTGAGCCGCGGCCGCAGCGGCGATGACGTCGTCCGGGTTGCTAGCCGTCAGGTATCCGCTCGACGGACCGTTCATGTACCTAGCCGCGGCAAAAGTATTGAAGCGGCCCTGGGCGGCGTCGATGGCCGCATTCGCGTCCTTGACCGCCTGCTGGCTGACGTCGAGATCGTGCTTGGCCACCGCGGCGGCGTCGCGGGCGCTCTCGACGTCAACCATCGCCTTGTTGACGCTTTCCTTCTCCCTTTGGACCGCGCCTGCCAAATCACCCAATCGCTGATTGGCCTTGGCAACCTCTGCGATCAGGGCGGCGATGTTGTCCGTCTCAGGATCGGCAGGCGCCAGTCCCGGTGTACAAACCAGGAGCGCCACGCTCAAGACCGGCGGAATGGCCGGCCGCACATACTTTGCGGCTAGGCGCGAAGCAGAGCCGCGGCGGGTCCGTCTCATTCGACTTCGGTCTCCTATGGCTCAACTCTGACGGACGGCCACAGTTTTCACTGAGATTGCCAGCCGCATGACAAGCATCACAAGCATCATTTGCACCGTACGTCACAAGCGACGCCGACGAAATCTAAGTCACGAACTGCACCCCGGACGTGCATTGACTGTGACCGAACAGTGACCTATGGCGTTTGCCATAGACGATCCACGGGCTCGATTAACGTCGCCCGACTAGCGGTGGTTCACCTGGCTAGACACCCTCGTTGGGATCCACGACCGAAGTTTCGATCGCGCCAGCTGATGTTGCTGAACGCCTGCTGCGCAGCTGCATGAATCGGGTGCCAACGGCCGCCGCGAGTACGCCGATAAGGAGCACGATCGTCAATACACTCCAGGGAAACTCCGGAGTTTCGAGCTCGTGCACAAAGTTGTGCGCCGATACCACCGGATTGCCGGTCTTGGCATGGTCCTCCCCCGCCTCCAGGGTGACGCGGGGATAGTGCGTGCTGTAGCTGCCGACGTAGCTGGGGCTCAGCGCCAACACCGTGGCATCGGGATAGTCGGCTCCCACAACGGTCGCGATGTCACGCATTGGCGTGTCAGTGGGTGGGTTGTGATCGAGAAGAACGATCTTGAGGTCGATCCCCTCGTCACGGGCGTGGTCGACCACGTCGAGCAGCCCGGGCAGGTCCGGAGCTGGCGCGCTGACGCCGACCGCGGCGATCTGGGCCTTGACCGCTTGCATGTCGACGTCTTGCGGAATGTAGGTCGGCAAGACCGGCATCGTCTGCGGAAACGGCAGTGCAACGAACGACCCGAAGGAATCTTGCCTGGTCATCGTGTCCCCTCTGCCGCAGTACTACAGGCACGGTACGCGACCCTCACCCAGGGCGACGCGCGTGGCACCGATTCAGCAGCGACCCCACGAACCCGCACCTGCCACTGCCGCCCAATGCAGGACAAGCGTACTGTTAAGGTGGCTTGAGTCGTTTGGAAGTCGGTTGGAAGCCTTGTGAAGGTCGTTTTACCCACCGTCGACACAGCCCGTCGGCGGCAGAACTTAATCCTCGGGAGTTGATGTGACTAGCAAAGATTCGGTGAACTCGTTCGGAGCCCGCGACGCCTTGACAGTCGGGGAAAACAGTTACCAGATCTACCGGCTCGACGCCGTCCCCAATACCAACAAGCTCCCGTACAGCCTCAAGGTTCTCGCCGAGAACCTCTTACGCAACGAGGACGGCAGCAACATCACCAAGAGCCACATCGAGGCCATCGCCAATTGGGACCCCAACGCGGAACCCAGTATCGAGATTCAGTACACGCCCGCCCGGGTCGTGATGCAGGACTTCACCGGCGTGCCCTGCATCGTCGACCTGGCCACCATGCGCGAAGCTATCGCGGACCTCGGCGGCAATCCCGAGAAGGTCAACCCGCTGGCACCGGCCGACCTCGTGATCGACCACTCAGTGATCGCCGACCTGTTCGGCCGGGCCGATGCATTCGAGCGCAACGTCGAGATCGAGTACCAGCGCAACGGTGAGCGCTACCAGTTCCTGCGCTGGGGGCAGGGTGCATTCCGCGACTTCAAGGTGGTGCCACCGGGCACTGGCATCGTGCACCAGGTCAACATCGAGTACCTGGCTAGCGTCGTCATGGCACGCGAAGAATCTGGAATAACAACTGCATATCCCGACACGTGCGTGGGCACTGACTCGCACACCACGATGGTCAACGGGCTCGGGGTCCTCGGCTGGGGCGTGGGCGGCATTGAAGCCGAAGCCGCGATGCTCGGCCAGCCGGTGTCGATGCTGATCCCGCGGGTCGTCGGTTTCAAGCTCACCGGCGAGATTCAGCCAGGAGTTACCGCCACCGACGTCGTGCTGACCGTCACCGAGATGTTGCGCAAACATGGCGTTGTCGGCAAGTTCGTCGAGTTCTACGGCGAGGGCGTGGCCGAGGTACCGTTGGCCAATCGCGCCACCCTGGGCAACATGAGTCCCGAATTTGGTTCCACCGCAGCGATTTTCCCCATCGACGAAGAAACCATCAACTACTTGCGGTTCACCGGTCGCAAGCCCGACCAACTGGCGCTGGTCGAGGCTTACGCCAAGGAACAGGGCATGTGGCACGACCCCAAGCACGAGCCGGCTTTCTCGGAATACCTTGAGCTCAACTTGTCCGACGTGGTGCCGTCAATCGCCGGGCCCAAGCGTCCACAAGATCGAATCATGCTGTCCGAAGCCAAATCTGTGTTCCGAGAGCAGATCACACACTACGTTGGCGACAGCTCGTCGCCCCACGATCCGCACTCGAAGCTGGATGAGGTCGTCGAAGAAACCTTCCCGGCCAGCGACCCAGGTCAATTGACGTTCGCCGACGACGATGTCGCCGGCGTGCACTCGGCCGCCGCCCATGCCGATGGCCGGGTGAGCCACCCGGTTCGGGTGAAGTCCGAAGAATTCGGCGAATTCGTTCTTGACCATGGCGCGGTCGTGATAGCGGCGATCACCTCATGCACCAACACCTCCAACCCCGAGGTGATGTTGGGTGCGGCCCTGCTCGCCCGCAACGCCGTCGAGAAAGGGCTGGCGTCCAAGCCTTGGGTGAAGACCACGATGGCGCCGGGTTCACAGGTGGTCAACGACTACTACGACCGCGCGGGCTTGTGGGCGTATCTGGAGAAGCTTGGCTTTTATCTGGTCGGCTACGGCTGCACCACGTGCATCGGCAACTCGGGTCCGCTGCCGGAGGAGATCTCGAAAGCCGTCAACGACAATGACCTTTCGGTTACCGCTGTACTGTCCGGGAACCGGAATTTCGAGGGACGCATCAACCCCGACGTGAAGATGAACTACCTCGCGTCACCACCGCTGGTGATCGCCTACGCACTGGCCGGGACCATGGACTTCGACTTCGAGAACCAGCCCCTTGGCCAGGATGGTGAAGGCAAAGACGTTTTCTTACGCGATATTTGGCCTTCGCAGCGCGACGTGTCGGACACCATCGCGTCGTCGATCAACCAGGAGATGTTCACCAAGAACTACGCCGACGTATTCAAGGGCGACGAACGCTGGCGCAACCTACCGACTCCGAGTGGCAACACTTTTGAGTGGGACCAGAAATCGACCTATGTCCGCAAGCCGCCGTACTTCGAGGGCATGGCAGCCAAGCCCGAACCCGTCGGCAACATCAGCGGCGCCCGGGTGCTGGCACTACTCGGGGACTCGGTCACCACTGACCACATCTCCCCCGCCGGAGCCATCAAGCCAGGCACCCCGGCGGCGCAGTACCTCGATAGGCACGGCGTCGACCGCAAGGACTACAACTCTTTTGGATCGCGACGCGGCAACCACGAGGTGATGATCCGGGGCACGTTCGCCAACATCCGGCTTCGGAACCTGCTTCTTGATGACGTGTCCGGCGGATACACCCGTGACTTCACTCAGCCGGGCGCTCCGCAGGCGTTCATCTACGACGCGGCGCAGAATTATGCGGCACAGAACATTCCGCTGGTGGTGTTGGGCGGTAAAGAGTACGGGTCCGGGTCTTCTCGAGACTGGGCGGCCAAGGGGACCCTGCTGCTGGGTGTGCGCGCGGTCATCGCGGAGTCGTTCGAGCGCATCCACCGCTCCAACTTGATCGGCATGGGCGTCATCCCACTGCAATTCCCCGAAGGCCAATCCGCTTCGTCGCTGGGCCTCGACGGCACGGAGGTGTTCGAGATCTCCGGGATCGACGCCCTGAACGACGGGAAGACGCCCAAGACGGTGCATGTCACGGCCACCAAGGACGCTGGCGGCGGGGCTGGAAACACAGTGGCGTTCGACGCCGTCGTACGCATCGACACCCCCGGGGAAGCCGACTACTACCGCAACGGCGGCATCCTGCAGTACGTGCTGCGCAACATGCTGAAGTCGGGCTGACCGCGCACCGTGCCCAAGGTCAGCGAGGACCATCTGGCGGCTCGCCGTCGTCAGATCCTCGACGGCGCTCGCCGGTGTTTTGCCGAGTTCGGCTACGACAAAGCCACCGTCCGGCGTCTGGAACAGGCGATCGGAATGTCACGCGGAGCGATCTTTCATCACTTCCGGGACAAAGACGCGCTGTTTTTCGCGCTCGCGCGCGAGGACGCCGAACGGATGGCCGACGTCGCAGCCCGCGAGGGCCTGATCCAGGTGATGCGTGACATGCTGGCACGGCCCGACCAATTCGACTGGCTGGCAACCAAACTGGAGATCGCACGAAAGCTGCGCACCGATCCGGTGTTCAGCCGCGGATGGGCAGAGCGATCCGCGGACCTGGTAGCGGTCACGACCGACCGGCTGCGCCGACAAAAGGAGGCCAAGCGGATCCGTGACGACGTCCCCAGTGACGTGCTGCAGTGCTACCTGGACCTGGTCCTGGACGGATTGGTGGCCCGCCTAGCATCCGGCGAAGATCCGCAGCGGCTGGCCGCGGTCCTCGACCTCGTGGAAAACTCGGTGCGCCGCAGCTAGGTTGCCCGTCATGGCAGCGCTACTGCGGTGATGCGGTCAATCGTGCCTGCAATTCGGTGACGCGCGCAGCAATGTCGTCGCGGATCAGGCGCATCCTTTCGAGGCCTTCGATTCCTCGCAGCGACGGCTCGTCGGTGTCCCAGACCTCGATTGGTGTTTCGCCGATGGGGTCGACGTGCGCCGAAGTGCCCACAACGACGACGAGATCGGCCGCCGCGATGAGGCCGTCGGTCAGTTGAGTGGCCTCATGGGTGCTGATGTCGACACCCAATTCGGCCAGCGCGTCCACGGATTGGGGGTTCACACCGGTCTTGGCACGAGTGCCCGCGGAGGTGGCGGTGATTCGGTCGCCGGCGGCGTGGCGCATAAGACCCTCGGCCATCACAGATTTCCCGTTGTTGCTGACGCAGACGAATAGCACCGCCGGGGCCGCGTCGGTCACCGGCATCGTCGTCCGGGAGGCTCCGGAATTTCCTCGGGACATCAGGGTAACCCGTGCCGCTATCGCCGATCGATCACGCTAGCTCGATGAGATCGCGGTACTCGCTGGACCAGTAGTCCTCGGTACCGTCGGGCAGCAGCACGACTCGTTGCGGGACGAGCGCCTCAGCCGCACCTGGATCGTGCGTGACCAGCACCACCGCGCCTTGGTAGCTGCGCAACGCGTCGAGAACTTGCTCGCGCGAGGCAGGATCGAGATTGTTGGTCGGTTCGTCCAGCAACAGTACGTTCGCCGTCGAGGCGACCAAGCCCGCCAGAGCTAGTCGAGTCTTCTCACCGCCGGACAGGGTGCCGGCCAGTTGGTCGAGCTGCGAACCGCTGAACATGAACGCGCCCAATAGGCCACGCAGATCCTGCTCGCCGGAGTCCGGGGCCGCGTGCCGGATGTTCTGCCAGACGGTCGCCTCGATGTCGAGCGTGTCGTGCTCTTGCGCGAAATAGCCTATTCGCAAACCATGCCCGGCTTCCAGCGACCCGGCATCGGGCTGCTCGACGCCGGCCAACAATCGCAACAGTGTGGTCTTACCGGCGCCGTTGAGTCCCAGCACGACCACCCGCGACCCGCGGTCGATGGCCAGATCGACACCGGTAAAGACCTCCAGCGATCCGTAGGTCTTGCTTAGCCCATTGGCTACCAACGGAACACGCCCGCATGCCGCCGGGGTGGGGAATTTGATCCTCGCCACCTTGTCCGCGACCCGCTCCTCGTCGAGTGAGGCCATCATCCGGTCGGCTCGACGCAACATATTCTGGGCTGCAACGGCTTTGGTGGCCTTAGCACCCAATTTCGCGGCCTGCGTGCGCAACGCCGCGGCCTTGCGCTCGGCGTTGGTCCGCTCCCGGCGCCGACGCTGCTCGTCGGTGGCCCGGGCGTCAAGGTACTTCTGCCAGCCCATGTTGTAGATATCGATCTCCCCGCGCACGGCATCCAAGAACCAGACGCGGTTGACGACATCTGCCACCAGGTCCACGTTGTGGCTGATCATCACCAGACCACCGGTGTGTGCCCGCAAGAAATCCCGCAGCCAGCCAAGCGAATCCGCGTCGAGGTGGTTGGTTGGCTCGTCAAGCAGCAAAGTCGTCGACGAATTCGAGGTTCCCGAACCGCTATCCGAGGCGGCAAACAGAATGCGGGCCAATTCCACCCGGCGGCGCTGACCACCGGACAACGTGCGCAGTTGCTGAGTCAGCACCCGTTCAGGCAAGCCGAGACTGAAACAGATGCGACCGGCCTCGCTTTCCGCGCCGTAGCCGCCCAGAGCCACAAATCGCTCCTCGAGCTGACCGTAGCGGCGGATGGCCCGGTCGCGCTCGTCCTCGTCGGCGACCTCCGCCATCAACGCCTGCTGCTTCTCCAGATCGGTGAGCAGGACGTCGAGGCCGCGGGCGGACAATACTCGGTCGCGAGCCAAGACGTCGAGATCGCCCTCCTTAGGATCCTGTGGCAAGTAGCCGATTTCACCGGCACGGGTGACCGACCCCGCATACGGCTCACTCTCCCCCGCCAGGATGCGCAACGTGGTGGTCTTGCCCGCGCCGTTGCGTCCGACCAGCCCGATGCGATCGCCGGGCTGCACGCGCAAGTCAGGGCATTCGGGCGAGAGCAGGATGCGCGCACCAGCGCGGACCTCGAGGTCCGTGGCTGTGATCACCGTCGCATCCTTGTCGTCGTTGGGGTGTGGTGCCGCTACTTGTCATCGGTGAACACCGGCGGCCGTTTCTCGGCGCGTGCGGCAACGGCTTCTTCGAAGTTGGTGGTGAGCAGCCGCACGAAGAGCTGTCCGAGTCCCTCGGCCTGCATATGCGTCTCCAGACTGGCGGCGTCCAGTCCACTCCACAGCGTACGT
This sequence comes from Mycobacterium spongiae, assembly GCF_018278905.1. Classification (NCBI taxonomy): domain Bacteria; kingdom Bacillati; phylum Actinomycetota; class Actinomycetes; order Mycobacteriales; family Mycobacteriaceae; genus Mycobacterium; species Mycobacterium spongiae. The sequence goes on along the minus strand of NZ_CP046600.1, from coordinate 2,288,248 downwards.
TTCGTCAACTCAATTCCCGGTCGCGAGAAAGCCGCCATCCGCGTAGCGATCCCATAGCACGTGTCCAACAACTCGCTTTCCGGCACACGAGACGAAACCAGGCCGATACGCTCGGCCTCCTCGGCACTGACGTCGCGGCCCGTCAGCATGATCTCGAAGGCTCGCGACGAGCCGATAGCCCTGGGCAGCAGGTAGCTCAGCCCCAGTTCGCTGGCCGTCAGACCATTGTTGATCCCGGCCGCCCGGAAGTAGGCGCTTGTCGCGGCCACCCGGATGTCCGCGGCCAGAGCCAGACACAGGCCGCCACCGATGGCCGGCCCGTTCACCGCAGCGATCACCGGCTGGTGCAGCCGCCGCAGCGCGAGGATGACGTCATCGAGAAGCTCCATGGAGCGCAGGGCGTAGGTCGGCCGGGTCAACTTCTCGGCGTGTGGCACCGCACCCGCGGATTTGTGATCGGCGCCTGAGGAGAATCCGCGACCCGCTCCGGTCAGCACGACCACCCGCACCGAATTGTCGTAGTTGACCTTTTCCAGTGCCTCCTTGAGCGGCACCATGACGTCGAAGGCCATGGAGTTCATCCGCTCGGGCCGGTTGAGAGTGATCAGCGCAATCTGCGGCTGCGGGTGTTCAACAAGAACCAGACTCACCTGTGAAAGGTAGCGCGAAGCCCCGCGGCGACCTAATTGTCCGTACCGCTAAGCCCGCATCAGGTGTTTTCGGCTTCGACCGGGTCGGAAGCCCCCACCTCATAGGCCTTGAGCTGCTGCACCAGGTCCTCCAAGGCCGCCGGCGGCAACGCGCCCGCCTGGTTGAACAACAGCTGGCCCTTCTTGAAAGCCATAAGCGTGGGGATGGACCGGATCTGGGCGGCAGCTGCCAGTTCCTGCTCGGCTTCGGTATCGACCTTGGCGTGGACCACATCGGTGTGCTTCTCGGACGATGCCGTGAACGTCGGAGCGAAGGCACGGCATGGGCCGCACCACGAAGCCCAGAAGTCGACAAGCACCATGTCGTTGCCGTTGATGGTTTCGTTGAACTGCGCGGCAGTGAGGTCTTGGGTAGTCACGCCTGCCCTAACGCCGCGACCCGTTAGCTTGTTCCCGAGGCACCTCGGACGAGGTCGGCGCTGATCAGATCAGGCGCGGCCGCTCTGCCGCGGGGTCATTCTTGAGCTTGTGTGTCCTGAGGTGCTGGACCAGGTTGTCCATCACCGCGGCATCGGCAATGCCGCCCTGCTTGAACACCAGCTTGCCCTTGCGATAGGCCATCAGGGTAGGCATTAGGGTCACCTGAAGGATCTCCACCAGCTCCTTCTGCGTCTCCATGTTGACCTTGCCGTGCACCACGTCGAAGTGTTTGTTCGACGAGGCCTCATAGGTTGGTGTGAACACCTCACATGGCCCGCACTTGGGCGCCCAGAAGTAGACGAGCACGTTGTCGTGGGAGTCGATGGTGGGCTTGAAAACCGCCGGAGTGAGGTCTCGGGTAGGCACGTCGCCCCTAACGCAAGCGTGGTTCGGCCAACCATCTTGGTTGGTCAGACTATGTCGAGGGTACGTGCATGTCTTCGGAGCCGGGGTGTGGACCCTAGCGCACGACGGACGCCGCGGTGCGCCAGGACCGGTTGGTCAGTAGGCGCATGCCGTTGAGCGCGACGATGATCGTCGACCCCTCGTGACCGGCTACGCCCAGCGGTAGCGGCAGTTGCCCGAACAGGTCCCACAGGACGAGCACGGTGATAAAGGTCGCGGCGATCATCAGGTTGACGGTCACAACTCGACGAGCCCGCCGAGCTAGCCCGATGATCGTGGGGATCGTGTGCAGCTCGTCACGAACGGTGACGCCGTCCGCGGTCTGCAGGGTGAGGTCGGCACCTGCGCCCATGGCGACCGAGGTCCGGGCGGCGGCCATGGCCGGAGCATCGTTAACACCGTCGCCGACGACTAGCACCCGATGACCGTCGCTCTGTAAGCCGCGGACGGCCTCGACTTTCTGCTCCGGCAGCAAAGCCGAACGCACGTCGGTGATTCCGGCATGCTGGGCGACCCGCATGGCAGCGCGTCCGTTGTCACCGGTGAGCAGCACTGGGGGCGCCGCGGTCAGGTCTGCCAGCGACGCGACGGACGCGGCGGCGTCGGGACGAACCTCATCGGTGAGTCCGAGCACCCCGATCGCAACGCCGTCTAGCAAGACGATCGCGGCCGTCTCGCCGGTCTCGAGGATCGGCGCCAGTTCTGCCGGGGGGGCTCCCTGGTAGCTGTGCGGGCTGCAGATCTCCACGCAGTCGCGACCCACGGTGGCACGGACCCCGCGGCCCGGCAGTGCACGGAAGTCGTCAGCAGCGGGGATGGCGATGCCACGCCGACGAGCTTCCCCAACGATCGCCCGGCCGAGCGGGTGCTCGCTGGGTTGTTCTGCGGCAGCTGCCAATTGCAGTAGCCGCTCCACGCCCATCAGATCGTTCAGCGGTTCGACGGTGGCCAGTCGCGGGACGCCGCAGGTCAGTGTCCCGGTCTTGTCGAGGGCGACGATGCTCGTGTCGGCAAGGTGTTCGACGACCACCGTGGACTTGACCAGCACGCCGTGGCGGCCGGCGTTGGCGATCGCCGCAAGCAGCGGCGGCATGGTGGCCAGGACGACGGCGCACGGAGATGCCACAATCATGAACGTCATGGCGCGCAGTAACACCGGCTGTAGCGGTGCGCCGAGCAGCAACGGAACCGCGATGAGAGCAAGGGTGGCCCCCACCACACCGACCGAGTAGCGCTGTTCGATTTTCTCGATGAAGAGCTGGGTCTTGGCCTTGGTGGCCGAAGCTTCGGCGACGAGTTCGACAATCCGGGCGACCACCGTCTGCGATGGATCGCGGGTGACCACAACCTGCAAGACACCCGATCCGTTCACGGTGCCAGCAAAAACCTCGTCGCCGTTGGTCTTGCTCACCGGCAGTGATTCCCCGGTGATCGTGTGCTGGTCGACCTCAGAGGACCCCGACAGCACCACGCCGTCGGCGGATATCCGCTCCCCCGGCCGAACCAAGACGCGATCACCCACGGCCACGTCGCTGGCCGGAACCACGCGCTCGCGGCCGTCGCCATCCACCAGCACGGCCTGATCCGGCGCGAGGTTGAGCAAGCCCTTGACGGATTCCGCGGTGTGTTTGGTGGCAACGTCGTCGAGGGCACCCGAAGTCGCGAAAATCACGATCAGCAGCGCACCGTCGAAGATCTGACCGATCGCGACCGCTCCGATCGCCGCGACAATCATCAGCAAATCGACATCGAGGGCTTTGTTCCGCAACGCCTGCGCCCCAGCCCACGCTGAGCCCCACCCGCCCGCGAGGTAGCACGCCAAATACAGTGTCCACCAAACTGTTTGGGGTGCCCCGTTAAGCTGCGCAGCCAGCCCAGCAAGAAACAGCATCAGCGCGACCGCCGCCCAGCGGACGGAAACCACCGACCATAACGCTGTCCGCCAGCGCGAAGGCCGCGTGATGGGGTCCCGATCGCTGTCGAAAGGCACCTCGCGGCTCGTCGCTTCGAGGGCGGTCAAGGGCATGCCGGCGACCTCGCAAAGGGGTTGGTTTCGACCAAGGACGAGCCAAGTTTATAGATGGAGACGTCGGGGTATATCTCGGTTCTATTTCGGTATGTAATTGAATTAGCATCTGGCACAAGGTAAGCGGAAGCAGTCCTGCAGGCCTGGTGAGGCGCCGATACCGAACTGCGGGGCTCGCCGACCCACGCCGGCTCGAGGCCGCCGAGACGCATTTTTCGCGCCGACTTAGCTAACTCGTTTGCCTATCTTGACCCGGTTGCGACAATCACCCTTACGCACCCTTGCGCACCCTTGCGCACCCCTGCGCGGTGGAGCAGCGTCGAATGCCACCGGCACCCGCGCCCCAGCCAGGTTACGGTTGCGTACGTTTTCCGACGTCGGCCAGACTTGACGGCTGATCGGCCGGAATGAAGGGAACCGCATTGGGGCACTACATCGCCAACGTCCGCGATCTCGAGTTCAACCTGTTCGAGGTTCTCAACCTCGGCGCCGTCCTCGGTGCGGGCCGCTATAGCGATCTCGACGTTGACACGGCACGGACGATACTGGCCGAAGCTGCTCGGCTGGCAGAAGGCCCGATCGCCGACTCCTTCGGGTTCGCCGACCGCAATCCACCGGTATTCGACCCCGAGGCACACACCATCATCGTGCCGGAGGAATTGGCCAAGACGGTCGTGGCGATCAAAGAGGCCGGGTGGTGGCGGCTGGGCTTGGCCGAGGACATCGGCGGCATGCCTGCGCCCCCGCCGCTGACCTGGGCAGTCAACGAGATGATTTACTGCGCTAACCCATCGGCCTGCTTCTTCAACACGGGGCCGTTGATGGCTCAGGCGCTCTATGTCGAGGGCAACGAGCAGCAGCGACAGTGGGCAGCGATCGGTGTGGAGCGCGGCTGGCAGGCGACCATGGTGCTCACCGAACCCGACGCCGGCTCCGACGTCGGGGCAGGGCGCACCAAGGCTATCGAGCAAGCCGACGGTACCTGGCACATCGAAGGCGTCAAGCGCTTCATTTCTGGCGGCGACGTGGGCGATACGGCAGAGAACATCTTTCATCTCGTGCTGGCGCGGCCCGAGGGCGCCGGCCCGGGTACGAAAGGGCTGAGCCTGTTCTATGTGCCCAACTATCTTTTTGACCCAGAAACCTTGGATTTGGCCGCCCGCAACGGGGTTTACGCCACCGGGCTGGAACACAAGATGGGTCTGAAGTCCTCACCGACCTGCGAATTGACGTTTGGCGCCACCGATGTACCGGCCGTTGGCTACCTGGTCGGCGGCGTGCACAACGGAATTGCCCAGATGTTCACCGTCATCGAACACGCCCGCATGACGATTGGCGTCAAGGCCGCCGGTACGTTGTCCACGGGCTACCTCAACGCGCTCGCCTACGCCAAGGAACGGGTGCAGGGCGCCGACATCACCCAGATGACCGACAAGACCGCACCGCGGGTCACCATCATGCACCACCCGGATGTGCGCCGCAGCCTGATGACCCAAAAGGCGTACTCCGAGGGACTACGGGCGCTGTATCTCTATGCCGCCGCACATCAAGACGACGAAGTCGCACAACAGGTTTCGGGCGCTGACCATGGCATGGCGCACCGCGTCGACGATCTGCTGCTGCCTATTGTCAAAGGAGTGAGCTCGGAACGAGCCTACGAGACTCTGACCGAGTCCCTGCAAACCTTGGGCGGGTCGGGCTTTTTGGTCGACTACCCGATTGAGCAGTACATCCGCGACGCCAAGATCGATTCCCTCTACGAAGGCACCACAGCCATCCAGGCCCTGGACTTCTTTTTCCGAAAGATCGTCCGCGATCATGGCCAGGCACTCCAGTTCGTGATGGGCCGCGTGACCCACACCATCGAGAACATCAGCCCGGCGCTGAAGCCTCAAGCCGAGATCCTGCAAACCGCGCTCGATGATGTCACGGCGATGACGAGTGCGCTCACCGGCTACCTGATGTCGGCCGCACAACATCCGACCGACATCTACAAGGTCGGGCTGGCATCGGTGCGGTACCTGCTCGCCGTGGGCGACCTGTTGATCGGCTGGCTCCTGCTGGTGCAGGCCGGCGTCGCCCACGCCGCGCTCACGGAATCGCCGTCGAACGACCGCAGCAATGACACCGCGTTCTATCGGGGCAAGATCGCGGTTGCGACATTCTTCGCCAAGAACATGCTGCCGAAACTGACCGGGCTGCGCGCTGTCATCGAATCCATCGACGACGAGGTCATGCGCCTGCCCGAAGCTGCTTTCTGACAGTGCCGTTCAGACGGTGAAGCCGAGAGCGCGCAGCTGCTCGCGACCGTCTTCGGTGATCTTGTCCGGACCCCAGGGCGGGTTCCAGACCCAGTTGATGCGCATATCGCTGACCAGGCCGCTGCCGACCAACGCGCTGCGCGACTGGTCCTCGATGACATCGGTCAGCGGACAGGCCGCCGACGTCAACGTCATGTCGATCAGCGCGACGGTTCCTTCGTCGCCGTCTTGCACGTTCAGGCCATAGACCAACCCAAGGTCGACGACGTTGATCCCGAGCTCCGGGTCGACGACGTCACGCATCGCCTCCTCAAGATCGGCGAGCAACACCTCATCAGACGCGATTGATTCGCTCATCCCTCATCTCCTCAACGGCTCCGCTGGCTTGAGCCAGCGCGTCTTTGCACGCCATCCATCCGAGCAACGCGCACTTGATCCGCGCCGGATACTTGGCTACTCCGGCAAACGCAACCGCGTCGCCCAGGACATCCTCATCCCCCTGCACCGATCCACGCGAGGACACCATTTCAGTGAACGCCGCGATGGTCTTCAGGGCCTCTGGCACGCTCTGACCGATGACTTGCTGAGTCAGCACCGACGTCGCGGCCTGGCTGATCGAACATCCCTGCCCGTCATAGGATACATCCTCGATGCCGCCATCGTCGGCGGAAAGGGTTACCCGCAAGGTGATCTCGTCGCCGCAGACCGGGTTCACGTGGTAGACCTGTGCGGCGAACGGCTCGCGCAAACCGCGGTGTTGCGGGTGCTTATAGTGATCGAGGATCACGTCCTGATAGATCTGTTCCAGGCGCAACGGAACTCACGCCCTGCCGAAAAATTCGCGCGACCGTCGCACGCCGGCCACCAGCCGGTCCACTTCGTGGCTGGTGTTGTACACGGCAAATGACGCACGCGCGGTGGCTGCGACATCGAACCTGCGGTGCAGGGGTAACGCACAGTGGTGGCCGACCCGGACCGCGACGCCCTCGTCGTCGAGGACCTGGCCGACATCATGAGCGTGCACACCGTCAACGACAAACGACACCGGCGATCCGCGGTTGTCCATCGTCGTCGGTCCGACAATGCGGACGCCGTCGATACCAGCCAAACCCGCCAGTGCCGCCGCAACCAGCTCGCTTTCGTGGGCTTCGACGGCGTCCATACCGATGGCGCCGAGATAGCGCGCTGCGGCGGCCAACCCGACAACTTGGGATGTCATCGGAGTACCCGCCTCGAAGCGCTGCGGCGGCGGTGCGTACGTGCTGGCTTCCATGGTCACCGTTTCGATCATCGAGCCACCGGTAAGGAATGGCGGCATCGACGCGAGCAACTCCTGGCGACCATATAAGACACCGATTCCGTTGGGACCCAGCATCTTATGGCCAGAAAATACCGCGAAGTCGACATCTAGACCATGGAAGTCAACCGGCTGATGCGGTACCGACTGGCAGGCATCCAACACGGTCAGCGCGCCCACCGCCTTAGCCCGGGTGACCAACTCACGCACCGGTGTGATCGCGCCGGTCACATTCGAGTGATGGCTGAAGGCAACCACTTTGACGCGCTCGTCGAGGTCCAACGAGTCGAGGTCGATGCGGCCGCTGTCGGTAACGCCGTACCAGCGCAACGAAGCACCGGTACGCCTGGCCAGCTCTTGCCACGGGATCAGATTGGCGTGGTGCTCCAGCTCGGTGGTGACGATCACGTCACCGGGTCCGACCGCCCGGTCGAAACGCGTGTCCCCCAGGACATACGACACCAAATTGAGCGCCTCGGTAGCGTTCTTGGTGAAGACCACCTCGCCGGCGTCGGCGCCCACGAAGGCCGCGATGTCGGCCCTACCCTGCTCGTAGGCGTCTGTGGCCTCTTCCATCAGCTGGTGTGCGCCACGGTGCACCGCCCCGTAGGAGGTGGTGAGGAACTCGCGCTCGGCATCGAGCACCTGAACCGGACGCTGTGATGTCGCGCCGGAATCCAGGTAGGCCAGCTGATTTCCGCTTCGCATGACGCGTTTCAGAATCGGGAAGTCAGCGCGGATCGCGGCGAGATCCACTACTGGCGAGCGACGACCCAGTGAGATGGTCATGGCTATGCCTTCGCGGCCGCCTGCGTGAACCGCACGTAGCCGTTTTGCTCGAGTTCGTCGGCCAGCTCCGATCCACCGGATTCGGCGATGCGCCCGCCGATGAATACGTGCACGTATTCGGGATGGATGTAGCGCAGGATGCGGGTGTAGTGCGTGATCAACAGGATGCCACCGTGCTCGGATCCGGCGTAGCGGTTGACACCGTCGCTGACCACACGCAGGGCATCCACATCCAGGCCGGAGTCCGTCTCGTCCAGGATGGCAATCTTGGGCTTGAGCAGTTCCAGCTGCAGGATCTCGTGACGTTTCTTCTCGCCACCGGAGAAGCCCTCGTTGACACTCCGCTCTGCGAATGCCGGGTCGATGTCAAGCGCGGCCATCGCAGCTTTGACCTCCTTCACCCAGTGGCGCAGCTTGGGCGGCTCGCCGCGGATGGCAGTCGCGGCCGAGCGCAGAAAGTTCGACATCGAGACGCCCGGCACCTCGACGGGATACTGCATGGCCAAGAACAGTCCGGCCCGCGCGCGCTCGTCAATGCTCATCGCCAGCAGGTCCGCGCCGTCGAGGTGGACGGAACCCGAAGTCACTTGGTACTTGGGGTGGCCCGCGATCGCGTACGACAGCGTGGACTTGCCCGAGCCGTTGGGGCCCATCAGGGCGTGTATCTCACCGGATCTCACTGTGAGATTGACACCGTTGAGGATGGGAATGTCGCGCTCCCCGTCGGCAGCGTTGGGGTCTTCGACGCTGACATGGAGGTCTTTGATTTCCAGAGTCGTCATGTGACTGTCGTCTTCTCCGTTGCCTTTGATTCTGAGATTTCCAATTCGTGTTCGATGGCTGCGGTCAGGCGCTCACGCACCTCGGGTACGGCGATCTTGGAAATGATCTCGCCGAAGAAGCCGCGCACCACCAGCCTGCGCGCCTGCTCTTCCGGGATACCCCGGGAGCGGAGGTAGAACAACTGCTCGTCATCGAAACGGCCGGTTGCACTGGCGTGTCCAGCCCCGGCAATCTCCCCCGTTTCGATCTCCAGGTTGGGCACCGAGTCGGCGCGCGCGCCGTCGGTGAGCACCAGATTGCGGTTCACCTCGAAGGTGTCGGTGCCGGTGGCCTTCGCACGGATGAGGACATCGCCAACCCAAACGGTGTGCGCGTCGGGCAGTGATGAAGCTGGATCACCCTGCAGCGCACCCTTGTACAGCACGTTGGATCTGCAGTCGGGCTCGGCGTGGTCGACCAGCAACCGCGACTCGAGGTGCTGGCCATCGTCGGCGAAGTACAGGCCGAGGAGTTGAGCGTCGCCACCCGGGGCACAGAACCGCACGTTCGCTGACATCCGGACCACTTCGCCGCCCAGCGTCACGGTCACATGCCGCAGCGTCGCATCTTTACCCAATCGCGCATGGTGGGCGCTCAGGTGCACCGCGTCGTCGGCCCAGTCGGCGATCCACACAACGGTGAGCCGGGCGGCGTCGTCGACGACGAACTCGACGTTGTCCGCGTAGGTTCCGCTGCCTCGGTTGTCGACGACCACGACCGCTTCGCTTAGCTCCTCGACTCGGATCTGCAAGTGCCCGTAGGCTACCGCGCCCGCGCCGGGCCCTGCGACAGCGATGTTCACTGGCTCGGCGATCTGTGTGTCCCGTGCAACCGTAACCAGTGTGGCGGAATTGAACGACGAAAAGGCCTGCGCGGCAACACGGTCAGCGGGAGTGCCCCCCTGACCAAGGCGCGCCTCGCCGCGGCGAGCTCTGTCCACGGCTACGCCGGGCTGCTCGCTGACGGTGATCGAAGCGCTGCCGGAAGCCCCAGCCGAACCGTCGTGCAGACCACGCAACCGCCGCAACGGGGTGAACCGCCAGATTTCGTCGCGACCGTGGGGAACCTCGAAAGCATCCACGTCGAAGGAGGCGAACTGCTCTCCCTTGTTCGGTGCACTCCCTTCGACGGCTGCTGTCACGTCCTGAGCGGTCATCCGACCGCACCCTCCATCTGCAGCTCGATCAACCGGTTGAGCTCTAACGCATATTCCATCGGCAGTTCCTTAGCGATGGGCTCGACGAATCCGCGCACTACCATTGCCATCGCTTCGTCCTCAGTCAGCCCGCGACTCATCAGGTAGAAAAGCTGGTTCTCGCTGACCTTCGACACGGTGGCCTCATGCCCCATCGTGACGTCGTCCTCGCGGATGTCGACGTAAGGATAGGTGTCGCTGCGGCTGACCGTATCGACCAGCAGCGCATCGCATTTCACGCTGGACCGCGACCCTTGTGCACCCTTGTTGATCTGCACCAGGCCGCGGTAGGAAGTGCGGCCCCCGCCACGGGCAACGGACTTGGACACAATGTTGCTCGAGGTATTCGGTGCCAGGTGCAGCATTTTGGCGCCAGCGTCTTGGTGCTGATCTTCGCCGGCGAATGCCACCGACAGCACTTCTCCCTTGGCGTGCTCTCCGGTCATCCAGACTGCCGGATACTTCATCGTCACCTTGGACCCGATGTTGCCGTCGATCCACTCCATGGTGGCGCCGGCTTCGGCGCGCGCGCGCTTGGTGACCAAGTTGTAGACGTTGTTCGACCAGTTCTGGATGGTCGTATAGCGAACGCGTGCATGCGGTTTCACGATGATCTCGACCACCGCTGAGTGCAGTGAATCCGACTTGTAGATCGGTGCCGTGCAACCTTCAACGTAGTGCACGTACGAGCCTTCGTCAGCGATGATCAGCGTCCGCTCGAACTGACCCATGTTCTCGGTGTTGATCCGGAAATAGGCTTGCAGCGGGATATCGACGTGAACACCGGGCGGGACGTAGATGAAGCTACCCCCACTCCAGACCGCGGTGTTCAATGCCGAGAACTTGTTGTCGCCAGCAGGGATTACTGTCCCAAAATTCTCCTTGAAGATATCCGGGTGCTCACGCAACCCAGTATCAGTGTCCAGGAAGATGACTCCTTGGGACTCCAAATCCTCTCTGATCTGGTGATAGACAACTTCGCTCTCGTATTGCGCCGCGACGCCGGCAACCAGACGCTGTTTTTCCGCCTCGGGAATTCCCAGCCTGTCGTACGTATTCCGGATGTCCTCCGGCAAATCATCCCAGCTCGCGGCCTGCTTTTCGGTGGAGCGCACGAAGTACTTGATGTTGTCGAAGTCGATGCCCGCCAGGTCAGAGCCCCACAGCGGCATGGGCTTGCGCTCGAAGATGCGCAGCGCCTTCAGCCGGCGCTCCAGCATCCACTCTGGCTCATCCTTCTTCGCAGAGATGTCGCGGACAACCTCTTCGGAGAGCCCGCGTTGCGCGCCGGCCCCGGCAACATCGGAGTCCGCCCAGCCATACCCGTACCTACCCAGGGAGTCGATCGTCTCCTGCTGGTCCAACGGCTCGGCAATCCCCGATGCACTGGTGACTTCGGGCGTAAGTGTCATGTAGACGCTCCTTCGGTGCTCGTAGCGGGTGGACGCGGGCTGGGCGCCAGCGTTAGGGGTACGTGCGTGGTACATGCACAGTCGCCGTTGACGATCGTTGCCAACCGCTGGACATGGGTGCCCAGCACCTCGGCCATGGCCTGTTGCTCGGCTTCACACAACTCCGGGAATTCCTCGGCGACATGAGATACCGGGCAATGATGCTGGCAGATTTGCACACCGTGGATTGGCCCGCCCACCCGGGTGGTGGTGGCGACGTAGCCGGCTTTGGTGAGGGCGGTGGCGATGCGGTCGGCGGCCGCCTCCAGAGCGGCGTCGTTGTCGCTATCGGCTGCCTCGACATCGGCCAAGATCGCGTCGATGCGCCGCCGGGCGAATGTCCGCACGGCATCCTCACCGCCGATTTCCCGCAGCTGGCGCATTGCTGCCGACGCCAAGTCGTCGTAGGAATGCTCGAGCTTCGCCCGGCCCGCCGTGGTCAGCCGGTAGCGCTTAGCCGGCCGCCCGCGTCCCACGTGCTGCCATGACGCGGCTGGCGCGGATTCGGCGTCGCCCGCCTCGCGCAGCGCATCGAGATGGCGCCGCACGCCGGCGGCCGAAAGTCCCAGCCGATCACCGATCTCACCGGCCGTGATCGACCCCGACTCCAACAGCAACCGCACGATGGCCCGGCGGGTGTGCCCATCCGACCCGGCCGCGGGGGCTGCAGGGGCTGCAGCCAGCTCGGATTGGATTTTCACAACACCAGTGTGACGCAATTCCGAGAATCGGTCCAGTGGGCGTGCCCACTATCTGGAGTCGCACTGGTCACACACGTCGCCGGGGGCCGCACTCCCGCCCCGCTCCTTAGCGGGCCGCTTGACGCGGCCCGCCTCGTCGCCGGGGCGCCGCACTATGGCCCCACTCCTTACCGGGCCGCTTAGCGCGGCCCGCCTCGTCGCCGGGGCTAGGCTGCTGTGATGGCAGCCCGCCACCACACGCTGAGCTCGTCGATCGCCAGCTTGCATGGCGACGAGCAAGCGGTGGGATCGCCGCTGAACACTACCGAGCTCACCGCTCTTGCGCGCACTCGCATCTTCGGTGCCACCGGCACCGTGCTGATGGCGATCGGCGCACTCGGCGCCGGGGCGAGACCGGTGGTCCAGGACCCCACATTCGGGGTTCGACTGCTCAACCTGCCGTCGCGAATCCAGACGGTGTCACTGACGATGACCACAACCGGGGCAGTCATGATGGCGCTGGCTTGGTTGATGCTCGGCCGGTTCACGCTGGGCGAGAGGCGGATGTCACGCGGCGAACTCGACCGCACCCTGCTGCTGTGGATCCTGCCGCTGCTGATAGCGCCACCGATGTACAGCAAGGATGTCTACTCCTACCTGGCCCAGAGCCAGATATCGCGGGAGGGGCTGGACCCCTATCAGGTGGGGCCGGCGTCTGGCCTAGGCCTCGGCCACGTATTCACGCTGTCGGTTCCCAGCCTGTGGCGAGAGACGCCGGCGCCGTACGGTCCGTTGTTCTTGTGGCTTGGACGCGGAATCTCATCGCTAACCGGGGAGAACATCGTTGCCGCGGTGCTCTGTCACCGCGCCGTGGTGTTGGTCGGCGTGGCACTGATTGTGTGGGCGACCCCGCGACTGGCTCGTCGGTGCGGTGTCGCCGAAGTCAGCGCATTGTGGCTGGGCGCGGCCAATCCGCTCCTCATCATGCACCTGGTTGCCGGCATTCATAACGAAGCTCTGATGCTCGGGCTGATGCTGACCGGCACGGAATTCGCGCTGCGCGGCCTGGATATCAGCGACATGAAACACCTGAAACCCAACTCCTGGTGGCCCCGCTTGGCGACCAGAAGGGCCAAAGGGACAGAAGGCGGCCGAGTCATCAGGTTCTGCCCGGACTGGGAACCACTCGGCATGCTGCTGCTGGGGTCGATCCTGATCACGCTGTCATCGCAAGTGAAGCTGCCATCCCTGCTGGCCATGGGCTTTGTCACCATGGCCCTGGCCAACCGCTGGGGCGGCACCCTGCGCGCGCTGTTGCTGGCCGGCACTTCGATGGCGGCGTTGTCACTGACCGTGATGGCGGTCGTTGGCTGGGCCAGTGGGCTTGGATTCGGCTGGATGTTCACCCTGGGCACCGCCAACGTGGTCCGCAGCTGGATGTCGCCACCGACGCTGCTCGCCCTGGGCACCGGACAAGTCGGCATTCTGCTGGGCCTGGGCGATCACACTACCGCGGTGCTGTCACTGACCCGTGCCATCGGCGTGCTGATCATCATGGTGATGGTGTGCTGGCTGCTACTTGCCGTGTTGCGTGGTCGATTGCACCCTGTCGGCGGACTCGGCGTCGCGTTGGCGGTCACGGTGCTGCTGTTCCCGGTCGTGCAACCGTGGTACCTCTTGTGGGCCATCATTCCGCTGGCGGCATGGGCGACACGCACGGGATTCCGCGTAGCGGCAATCATCGTCACCCTCATCGTGGGCATCTTCGGTCCGACCGCAAACGGCGACCGCTTCGCGATGTTCCAGATTGTGGATGCAACCATCGCCAGCGCCGCCATCGTGGTGGTACTCATCGCGCTGACATTCACCCGCCTGCCGTGGCTGCGACTACCGGGACTGCCGATCGAGAACAGCGAACCGGATCAGCACGTGGTCGCGGAGGATGCGCCGGACCCGCCGACTTCTTCGGCGACCGCGGCGACCCGCGAGCCGACCGCGTCGCCCGGCGCCTACGCTGATTCCACGTGACCCCGGCCCCAAAGGTCCCCGCCGAGCCCCCGGTAGTAGTGCGGCTGCGCGGGGTAGCTAAGAACTACGGGACACTCGCGGCGGTCTCCAACCTCGACCTCGACGTCCATGCCGCGCAGGTAGTGGCTCTGCTCGGCCCCAACGGCGCCGGAAAGACGACCACCGTCGAGATGTGCGAGGGCTTCGTCCGGCCGGACGCCGGCACGATCGAGGTGCTCGGCCTCGACCCGATCATCGACAACGCAAGGCTGCGCGCGCGCATCGGCGTGATGTTGCAGGGGGGCGGCGGGTACCCGGCGGCGCGCGCCGGCGAAATGCTCAACCTGGTGGCTGCCTACGCCGCCGACCCTTTGGATCCACAGTGGCTATTGGACACGCTGGGCCTGACCGAGGCAGCCCGGACCACGTATCGACGGCTCTCCGGCGGACAGCAGCAACGGCTCGCCTTGGCGTGCGCCCTAGTCGGACGTCCTGAACTGGTGTTTCTCGACGAGCCGACGGCGGGGATGGATGCTCACGCGCGGCTATTGGTGTGGGAATTGATCGATGTGCTGCGCCGAGACGGGGTCACGGTGGTGCTGACCACCCATCAACTCAAGGAGGCCGAGGAACTGGCCGATCAGCTCGTCATCATCGACCACGGGGTGACCGTGGCCGCGGGAACACCGACTGAATTGATGCGCAGTGGCGCGAAAGACCAAGTGAGGTTCACCGCGCCACCCCGGCTCGACCTGTCCCGGTTGTCCGCTGCCTTGCCGGAGCAGTACCGGGCCACCGAAGTGACGCCGGGCGAATACCTGGTCGAAGGGCCGGTGGACCCGCAGGTGCTGGCGACTGTCACGGCGTGGTGCGCCCAGATCGACGTGCTGGCCACCGACGTGCGGGTCGAGCGGCGCAGCCTCGAAGACGTGTTCCTGGACCTCACCGGCAGAAAGTTGCGGCAGTGATTCAAACGGACCCCCCGCTATTCCCCCCGGGCACTTTCGCCCCCGATCCACGTCCCAGTGCCGTTCCCCGGATGCTCGCCGCACAGTTCGGTCTAGAGCTGAAGCTGCTGCTGCGGAACGGGGAGCAACTGCTGCTGACCATGTTCATCCCGATCACCTTGCTGGTCGGTCTCACATTGCTGCCGCTGGGCTCGTTCGGCCAACCTCGCGCCGCCACGTTCGTCCCGGTCATCATGGCGCTCGCGGTGGTTTCCACCGCGTTCACCGGACAGGCCATCGCGGTCGCGTTCGACCGTCGCTACGGCGCACTCAAGCGGCTCGGCGCCACCCCGCTGCCGGTCTGGGGAATCATTGTCGGCAAGTCACTGGCCGTGGTGGCCGTGGTATCCCTGCAGGCAATCGTCTTGGGCACCATCGGCTTTGCCCTTGGGTGGCGACCCGTTCCGGTGGCCCTAGCGCTCGGCGGAGCAATCATCGCCCTGGGCACCGCCGGCTTTGCCGCTCTCGGCCTGTTGCTGGGCGGCACGCTCCGCGCCGAGATCGTCCTGGCGGTCGCGAACCTGATGTGGTTCGTTTTCGCCGGTTTTGGCGCACTGACCGTCGAGACAAACGTGGTCCCGACCGCGGTCAAGTGGGCGTCGCGGCTCACCCCGTCCGGAGCGCTCACCGAAGCGCTGTCGCAGGCAACCACGGCGTCGCCGATGTCAGTGGACTGGTTTGGAATCGTCGTCCTGGCAGTGTGGGGCGTGCTGGCAGCACTGGCCGCGCGGCGCTGGTTCAGATTCACCTAGCGCGGCGAGATTGCCGCCATGGCGGTGGCCGGGCGGCAATCACAACCCTCCCGGCACTCTCGGTGCTTTTCCCCCACGACAATCCCCTACTACAAAATGTAGTTTTCCTTGATCTACGATCGGTCGATGCCCGTCGGACGCGTCCTGCCGCGGTTGGTGGATCTGCTCCCCGAACCTAGTCTCCGGGTCCAACGGATCACGGCCGCAATCGTCATCCTCACCCAGGGCGGCATCGCGGTAACCGGGGCAATCGTCCGTGTCACCGCATCAGGACTGGGTTGTCCAACCTGGCCGCAGTGCTTTCCGGGCAGCTTCACCCCAATCGCGATTGCCGAGGTGCCTCGGATCCACCAGGCAGTCGAGTTCGGCAACCGAATGATCACCTTCGCGGTCGTCCTCGCCGCGGCCGCGGCGGTGGTGGTCCTCACCCGTGCGCGCCGGCGCTCGGAGATCCTTGTGTACGCGTGGCTGATGCCGGTTTCGACAGTCATACAGGCGGTAATCGGTGGCATCACCGTGCGGACCGGGCTGCTGTGGTGGACGGTGGCCATCCACCTGCTCACCTCGATGACGATGGTGTGGCTGGCGGTGTTGCTCTACGTCAAGGTCGGCGAGCCCGACCACGGAGTCGTCCGCCAGCGGGTAACCCGGCCCCTCCGGATGCTCACAGCGCTAAGCGCGGTGAACCTGGCCGCCGTACTGCTCACGGGCACGCTCGTGACAGCAGCCGGACCGCACGCCGGCGATCGAAGCCCAACCCGCACTGTGCCGCGGCTCAAGGTGGAGATCACCACCCTGGTCCACATGCACTCGTCGCTGCTGGTCTCCTATCTAGCACTCCTGGTTGGGCTGGGCTTCGGGCTCGCGGCCATCGGCGCCAGCCGCGCAATCATGGTTCGGCTTGCCGTGCTGCTCGTCCTGGTTTTCGCGCAGGCCGCCGTCGGAACGGCACAATATTTCACGGGAGTGCCTGCCGCGCTCGTCGCCGTGCACGTGGCCGGCGCGGCGGCCTGCACGGCGGCCACTGCGGCGCTATGGGCGTCGATGCGAGAACGGGCCGAGCCCCATCCGCTGCAAGGCTGATTCCACGCACAGCGCAAAGTCGCGTTGGGCAAGATCGCGAGTGTCCGCGTCCAGCCACTGCCAACCCAGCGACGGGTCCACCAGTTGCAATTCGAGCAGTCGGGGGTCGCGACCTCCGCCGATGACATGGGCGCGCGCATACAGCAGCTCCCCCGGATCGACGCCCACCTGTGCCGCCGCGGCGGCCAACGCGGCCACGCCCACATCCCATATCTCGAAGTCCGGTTGTGCCTGGCGCCAGGTGTTGGAGTGCCTGGTAAACGCATACGACGGCTCACCGCCGAGGAAGATCAGTACGTCTTCGGCAGCCGAACTAGACGGCTGGACAAAGACCGAGTGCCCGGTCGAATGAACTTCGGCGGCGAACTCGGCGGCGCGCCGGTCGGTGCAGCGCCGCGTCCCCGTACCAACAACCGGGCCGACAAATACCTCGGCTTTGCGCGATAGCCGAAGTGGCGCCCCCGGCGGGTACACCTTTCCCGGCACCGTGGGCACCCCGCGGTCGGCCAAGTCGCCGAGGTAACGCCGATCAACATTCCAGGCGACCACTGGTCGCGCGTTGAGCAGATTAGGCACCCGGGTTGTCCAGGCCAGGAACTCGTCGGGCCGGCCAGCGTAATCACGAGTAGCCCGCAGGATCACAAGATCGGCGTTACTGGCCTCGGGATCGTCCCAGGACAACCACCTCGCGTGCAATCCACGATGGCGCAGTGCCGCTACCAGCCCGGCGTCGTCGCCATCACCGGCGGGCTGTTGAGCCCAACCTGCCAAAACGACACGCGGGTGGAAGATGTCTGGGCGGGCGAGCTTCATGCCCGGGCATGATAGCGACATGCATGCAATCGAAGTGACCGAAACGGGCGGCCCGGAGGTTTTGCGCTACGCCGATAGTCCACAACCTGAGCCAGGCCACGGCGAGCTGCTGATCAAGGCCGAAACGATCGGCGTCAACTTCATCGACACCTACTTCCGGTCCGGAAGTTACCCGCGAGAACTGCCTTTCATCGTGGGCTCCGAGGTGTGCGGCACGGTGGCGGCCACCGGCCCCGGTGTGACATCAGCCGACACGACAATCGGCGTGGGCGATCGGGTGGTCACGGCCTCAGCGAATGGAGCCTACGCCGAATTCTGCACTGCGCCAGCGTCATTGACGGCCAAAGTGCCGGACGCCGTCACCTCTGAGGTGGCGGCATCAGCGCTGTTGAAAGGGTTGACCGCGCACTACCTGCTCAAGTCGGTGTACCCGGTACGACACGGCGACGCCGTCTTGGTACACGCCGGCGCCGGCGGAGTCGGACTCATCCTCACGCAATGGGCCACGCACCTCGGCGCACGGGTGATCACGACTGTTTCCACTCCCGAGAAGGCCAAGCTATCCAGAGAAGCCGGCGCCGCGCAGGTCCTGGACTACCCCGAGGATGCGTGGCAGTTCGCGGGCCAGGTTCGCGAACTGACCGGCGGTGCCGGTGTGGCGGCCGTGTACGACGGCGTGGGCGCCACCACGTTCGACGCCAGCTTGGCCAGCCTGGCCGTCCGCGGAACACTAGCGCTTTTCGGCGCCGCCAGCGGACCCGTTCCACCGGTCGATCCGCAGCGCCTCAATGCGGCCGGGTCGGCGTATCTGACCCGCCCTTCGCTGTTTCACTTCATCCGCACCGGCGAGGAGTTCGGCTGGCGGGCTACCGAACTCTTCGACGCGATCAGCGACGGGGTCGTCACCGTCGAAGTCGGCGGACGCTATCCGCTGTCTGAAGCTAGCCGCGCCCACCAGGACCTGGAGGCGCGCAAGACCATCGGCTCGGTCGTGCTGCTTCCCTAGCCTCGGTGCCCAGGGCCGATCACAGCAGGATGGCCGATCACAGCAACGTGGGCAACGCAATCACTGAATCGACCGCCAGCGCGCAGAAAACCACCGCCAGGTAGTTGTTCGACTGCAGGAAAAGCCGCAGCGGCTTCACCGGCTCGCCGGCCCGGACTCCGGCGTAGAGCTGATGGGCCATCAGCAGGAACCACGCGCCGGCCGCCACTGCCACCGCCAGGTATAGCCAGCCGGTCGCTGGTGCCAGCAGCAGCGTCGCCGCCACCGTCAGCCAGGTGTAGACGAGGATCTGCTTGGTGACCTGCTGCTCGGTCGCCACAGCGGGAAGCATCGGCACACCTGCCACTTGATAGTCCTCCTTGTACCGCATGGCCAAAGCCCAGGTGTGCGGCGGCGTCCAGAAAAAGATGATCGCGAACATCGCCAGCGCCGGCCAACTGATCGTGCCGGTGATCGCCGACCAGCCGATCATCACCGGCATGCAGCCGGCAGCTCCACCCCACACGACGTTTTGCGTTGTGCGTCGTTTGAGCAGCAGCGTGTATACGAACACATAGAAGGCGACGGTGGCGACAGCCAGCATCCCCGATAGCAGGTTGGTCGTCCACCAGAGCCAGAAGAACGAGCCCACGGTCAGCGCCAACCCCATTACCAAGGCGTTCTTGGTCGGCACCGCGGCTCGCGCCAGCGGCCGGCGCGCCGTCCGTTTCATCACCTTGTCGATATCGGCGTCGGCGACACAATTGAGCGTGTTGGCACCACCGGCGGCCATCATCCCGCCGATCAACGTGTTGAGGATGATCACCGGATGCACAGCGCCGCGGTCGGCCAACAGCATCGCCGGTATCGCCGTGACCAGTAGCAGCTCAATGACCCGCGGCTTGGTCAATGCCAGATACGCCAGCATGGTGCCAGATATCCGGCTCGGCGCGACGCGCCCGCGAACGGTCACGCAATTACTCCTCAGGGATCGTAGGCGGGCAGCTTCTACTACACGTGATGGTAGACGGCGTGAGCACAGCAGACGCGGCGCAGGGTCGATTCACCGAGATTTTCCCGCATTCCTGCACCGATCGCGACGAGACCACGACATCCGCGCCGCCTTGGGCCAGCACCCGCCGATCAGGGCAAGCGGCACTCCAGGCGAGGCAACTACACCCCCGCGAGCCCAGACCACCAGCCACGCCACCTCGAAAGCGGGTCACTACCGAGCTGTTTTCTCCGCCAGCACCAAGTCCTGGAAGGAGGTGTAGTCCGTTCGGCCACACCACGCGCCATATCGCAACGGCGCCTGTATTGCGAGGTCGCACTTCTCATGCGAGTCCCTGACGAAGGCTTCTTCGAAGGCGATTGCTGCTTCAGGATGTCTGGCGTCGGTCGTTCGATAACCTTCTCGCTGATGCTTGAAGTGGTAGGTCGCCTTTCCGGCCCCGATGAGCGCTGTTGACTCGTCGTTGAGCAAGAAGTAACTGCTCATGCACCGTCCGCCGGCCTTGAGCACTCGGGCGATCTCGTCCAGATAGTGCTGGACATCCGGTGGGAGCATGTGGGTGAACACTGAGGTAAGAAACACCACGTCGAAGGACGCATCCGGATACGGAAAGCGGAAATCTGACGGCTGGTATTTGCCTCTCGGGTTGTACTGCGAGTTGTAAATGTCGGCGACTTGGAAATCAAAGTTGGGGTGTGATCGCGAGATATGTTCCTTGCACCACGCGATCGCTTTTGGGGAGATATCGAAGCCGGCATAGCGGCCCTCGCGGCTCAGATAGGCGGTGAGCGGCATTGCGACCCGCCCGGAACCGCAACCGACGTCGAGTACTGCGTCGCCTGGCTGCAATCCACACAGCTCAACCAGATGACCGACGATGAGATCTCCGATTTCTTTGAACTTGTCGGTGCCGCCCACGTACCGCTGAAGCTTCTTGGGGGGCAACAACCCACCGTGCAGGCCGCGGTCCGCCGCAGACGTGCGATTCACATGTTGCAGAACACTCTTGATCGTTCGCTTCATCATTCCCCCTTGGCGCCCATGAACCGAACTTACCGGAGAGCCAACCGCGTCCCCTCCTGCGAACGGTCACGCAGTTACTTCTCAGGAACCGCGAGGTTACTTCTCAGGAACCGGGGGAGCTTCTACTGCCGGGCACGGGTTGGCAAAAGCAGCACATGCGCCGCCCTACCATCATCCGCACCACTCAGCGGGAGTCGCCGCCCCCGGGCATCCCAACGCCGAGACCCTCGCCGCACAGACCCGACACCCCGGCCCCTATCGGCGGACCACTAGCTCGCCGGTTTGACCGCGAGGACAACGTCCTGGAACGTCAGGTAATCCTTTCGGCCGCACCACGAGCCGTAGCGCAACGGCTCCAGTATCGCGAGGCCACACTTCTCATGCAGATCCATGACGAAGGCCTCAGGGAAAGCGATTGCCTGCTCGGGGTGTTCGGTGTCGACCGTCTTATAACCTTCTCGCTGATGCTCGAAGGAGAAGGTCGCCTTGCGCTTCTTGATAAGGGCTGACGATTCCCCATTAAGCAAAAAGTAACTGCTCAGGCACCGCCCGCCCGGCTTCAGCACGCGGACGATCTCGTCCAGATAGTGGTGGACGTCAGGTGGGAGCATGTGCGTGAACACCGAGGTAAGAAACACCACGTCGAAAGACGCGTCCGGATAGGGAAAACGGAACTCTGACGACTGGTATTGCCCGTTCGGCTTGTACAGCGAGTTATAGATATCGGCGACTTTGAAATCAAAGTTGGGGTGTGATTCCGAGATATTCTCCTGGCACCATGTGATCGCTTCTTGTGAGATATCGAAGCCGGCATAGCGGCCCTCATGGTTCAGGTAGCGGGTCAGCGGCATTGCGACCCGCCCGGAACCGCAGCCGACGTCGAGCACCGCGTCGCCCGGCTGCAATTCACACAGGTCAACCAGAAAACCGACGATGAGGTCTCCGATTTCCTTGAACTGGTGGGTGCCCCCCACGTACATCTGAAGATCTTCGGGCGGCAGCACCTCGCCGGACGAGCCTTCGGTCGCCGCAGACGCGCGATTCACACGTTGCTTGATGCTCTGGATCACTCGCTTCATTACGCCGCCTTAGGTGTAGTGAGCCGAACCTACCGGATAGCTCACCGCATCGGGCGAATCGCCGTCGGATTCCGCAACACCCGCTCCGAACGACATCGAGCCGGTCGGCTCGGCGAAGCAGTCAAGATGCCTCTGCGGCCGAAACAGAGCTTGGGCGGCCGCGGTGCACTCAACGACGGCATCGCGGGGTCGTGTCACGACCGTCTGATCCACCTGGTCGATCCACTCCGCGACCCGGGCTCCCATGGAAGTCTTGTTGGGTCTCGCGTTCATATAGGGGTAAGGCCCCAGCCCCGCACACGGTCTAGGGTGGGACTGATCAGTTTCTTGACCCCAGGACTGAGGACTGAAACCGAGGACTCCATTTGTGACCACACTCGAAGAGATCTCTGCGCTCACCCAACCGCAGTACCCGGACGACTGGACCGAGATCGATTCGGCAGCGGTCGACACCGCGCGGTTACTGGCCGCCGATGCCGTCCAAAAGGTCGGCAACGGTCACCCCGGTACCGCGATGAGCCTGGCCCCGCTGGCCTATACGCTGTTCCAGCGCTCGATGCGCCACGATCCCAACGACACCGCCTGGCTGGGCCGCGACCGATTCGTGCTGTCGGCTGGGCACAGCAGCCTGACGCTGTACATACAGCTCTACTTGGGCGGCTTCGGACTTGAACTGTCCGACATCGAGTCACTGCGCACCTGGGGATCCAAGACTCCCGGGCACCCAGAATTCAGGCACACCGCAGGGGTGGAGATCACCACCGGCCCGCTGGGCCAGGGTCTGGCCTCGGCAGTGGGCATGGCAATGGCCTCGCGCTACGAGCGCGGCCTGTTCGATCCCGACGCCGAGCCCGGTTCCAGTCCCTTCGACCACTACATCTACGTGATCGCGTCGGACGGCGATATCGAAGAAGGGGTGACCTCGGAAGCCTCATCGCTGGCCGCAGTTCAGCAGCTAGGCAACTTGATCGTGTTCTACGACCACAACCAGATATCGATCGAGGACGACACGAACATCGCGCTGTGCGAGGACACCGCCGCTCGCTACCGCGCCTACGGCTGGCACGTGCAGGAGGTCGAGGGCGGCGAGAATGTCGTCGGGATCGAGGAGGCCATCGCCAATGCGAAAGCCGCCACCGACCGGCCGTCGTTCATCTCGTTGCGCACCATCATCGGCTATCCGGCACCGAATTTGATGAATACCGGCAAGGCGCACGGTGCGGCCCTTGGTGACGACGAGGTGGCCGCCACCAAGAAGATCTTGGGGTTCGACCCGGACCAGACGTTCGAGGTCCGCGAGGATGTCCTGACCCATACCCGTGGGTTGGTCGCCCGTGGCAAGCAGGCCCACGAACGCTGGCAACCCGAGTTCGAAGCATGGGCGCAGCGCGAACCCGAGCGCAAGGCGCTGCTAGACCGGTTGCTGGCCCACCAGCTGCCCGACGGTTGGGAAGAGCAGTTGCCACGGTGGGAGCCCGGATCCAAGGCGCTGGCCACCCGGGCTGCCTCCGGTGCCGTGCTCGCGGCGATAGGACCGAAGCTGCCCGAGTTGTGGGGCGGTTCGGCCGACCTGGCGGGCTCCAACAACACTACGATCAAAGGCGCCGACTCCTTTGGCCCACCAACGATTTCCACCAAGGAATACACCGCGCACTGGTATGGGCGCACTCTGCACTTCGGGGTTCGCGAACACGCGATGGGGGCCATCTTGTCCGGCATCGCGCTGCACGGCCCCACCCGTGCCTACGGTGGTACGTTCTTGCAGTTCTCCGACTACATGCGTCCGGCGGTTCGACTGGCGTCGCTGATGGACATTGACCCCATCTATGTCTGGACGCACGATTCGATCGGCCTCGGCGAAGACGGTCCGACCCATCAGCCGATCGAACACCTTTCGGCCCTGCGCGCTATTCCTCGGCTGTCGGTGGTCCGCCCGGCCGACGCCAACGAGACGGCCTACGCGTGGCGCACGATCCTGGCCCGCGGCGCGACCAGCGGTCCCGTTGGCCTGATCCTGACCCGGCAGGGTGTGCCGGTGTTGGAGGGCACCACCGCCGACGGGGTCGCCCGCGGCGGCTACGTGCTCAGCGCCGGCACCGGCGACCTCGACGGCGACCTAGACGAACCCGACGTCGTGCTGATCGCGACCGGCTCCGAGGTTCAGCTCGCTGTCGCAGCACAGAAATTGTTGGCGGACAACGACATCCTCGCACGGGTGGTGTCCATGCCGTGCGTCGAATGGTTCGAATCGCAGCCCTACGAATACCGCGATTCCGTCCTTCCCCCGTCGGTGTCCGCACGGGTGGCCGTCGAGGCCGGTGTCGCGCAGTGCTGGCACAAGCTGGTTGGCGACACCGGCGAGATCGTCTCGATCGAACACTACGGAGAATCCGCGGACTACAAGACTCTGTTTCGCGAGTACGGCTTCACCGCCGAAGCCGTGGCCGCCGCCGCAGAACGAGCACTGGACAATTGAGAAAGGGAGATTCAGATGGCCGATCAGAACCCCAACCTCGCCGCGTTGAGTGCCGCCGGGGTGTCAGTCTGGCTCGATGATTTGTCGCGAGACCGGTTGCGGTCCGGCAACCTTCAGGAGCTCATTGACACCAAGAGCGTTGTTGGCGTCACCACCAACCCGTCGATCTTCCAGAAGGCCCTGGCGGAAGGCCATGACTACGACGCCCAAGTGGCCGAGCTAGCCGAGCGTGGCGCCGACGTCGATGCCACCGTTCGCACCGTCACGACCGACGACGTACGCAATGCGTGCGACGTGCTGGCGCGTGAATGGGAGGCTTCCCGCGGGGTCGATGGCCGCGTGTCGATTGAAGTCGATCCCCGGCTAGCCCACGAAACCGACAAGACCATCCAGCAGGCCGTTGAACTGTGGAAAATTGTCGACAGGCCGAATCTGCTCATCAAAATTCCGGCGACCAAAGCGGGCTTGCCGGCCATCACTACCGTGCTGGCGGAGGGTATTTCGGTCAACGTCACGCTCATCTTCTCCGTTGAGCGACACCGCGAAGTGATGGATGCCTACCTCGCCGGTATGGAAAAAGCGCACGAAGCTGGACATGACCTGGCCAAGATCCATTCCGTGGCATCATTTTTCGTCTCCCGTGTAGACACAGAGATCGACAAGCGGTTGGAAAAGATCGGCTCGGAGCAGGCTCGGTTGCTGCGGGGCCAGGCGGGCGTCGCCAATGCCCGGCTGGCATACGCCGCCTACCAGGATGTCTTCGACAATGGTGACCGCTACCGCGCGCTCAAGGCCGCTGGCGCCCGGGTGCAGCGCCCACTGTGGGCTTCGACCGGCGTCAAGAACCCCGACTACTCGGACACCCTGTATGTCACTGAGCTGGTCGCGCCCAACACCGTGAACACTATGCCGGAGAAGACGATGGACGCCGTCGCCGATCACGGTGTGGTCCGCGGTGACACGGTCAGCGGCACCGCTTCGGATGCCAACGAGGTCTTCGCCTCGCTGCAACAGGTGGGGATCGACCTGCCCGATGTGTTCACTGTGTTGGAGAACGAAGGCGTGCAAAAATTCGAGGCCTCCTGGAACGAGCTCCTCACCGAGATCCAGGCGCAGCTCGACACCGTCGCCAAATGAGCCCGGCCCGCTCTGAAGCCGCGCACGCTGCCGCGTCGGGACAGTGGCGCAACCCGTTGCGGGACAAGCGGGACAAGCGGCTACCCAGAATCGCCGGCCCGTGCGGCATGGTGATTTTCGGCGTGACTGGCGACCTGGCCCGCAAGAAGGTGATGCCGGCCATCTACGACCTCGCAAGCCGCGGATTGCTGCCACCCACCTTCGCGCTGGTGGGCTTCGCCCGTCGGGACTGGGACTCCCAAGACTTCGGCAAAGTGGTGTACGAGGCCGTCAAGGAGCACTGCCGAACCCCATTTCGCCAGCAGAATTGGGACCGACTGGCCGAGGGCTTCCGTTTCGTGCCAGGCTCTTTCGACGACGACGTCGCCTTTGGCCGCCTAGCGGAAACGCTCGAAAAGCTCGATATCGAGCGCGGCACTGGCGGCAACCACGCCTTCTACCTTGCGATCCCACCCAAGTCCTTCCCGGTCGTCAGCGAACAGCTGCACAGGTCCGGATTGGCTCGCCCACAGGGCAACAGGTGGAGCCGGGTGGTCATCGAGAAGCCCTTCGGCCACGATCTTGCGAGCGCGCGCGACCTGAACAAGGCGGTCAATGCGGTGTTTCCGGAAGAGTCGGTCTTCCGGATCGACCACTATCTGGGCAAGGAGACAGTGCAGAACATCCTGGCGCTGCGCTTCGCCAATCAGCTGTTTGACCCCATCTGGAACGCGCACTACGTCGACCACGTCCAGATCACCATGGCCGAAGACATTGGTCTGGGCGGCCGAGCCGGCTACTACGATGGTATCGGCGCGGCGCGCGATGTGATCCAAAACCATCTCATGCAGTTGCTGGCGCTGACCGCGATGGAAGAGCCGGTCAGCTTTAACCCGGCAGCGTTGCAGGCCGAGAAAATCAAGGTGCTCTCGGCGACGCATCTGGCCGAGCCGCTCGACGAGACCACCAGCCGCGGCCAGTACGCCGCGGGCTGGCAGGGCGGGGAAAAGGTGGTCGGACTGCTTGACGAGGAAGGGTTCGCCAACGACTCTACGACCGAGACATTCGCCGCCATCACCTTGGAGGTCGATACTCGCCGTTGGGCCGGGGTTCCGTTCTACCTGCGAACCGGAAAACGACTGGGTCGCAGGGTCACCGAGATCGCTCTGGTCTTCAAGCGAGCACCCCATCTGCCATTCGATGCCACCATGACCGATGAACTCGGGACCAACGCGATGGTCATCCGGGTTCAGCCGGATGAGGGTGTCACGTTGCGATTCGGGTCCAAGGTGCCCGGCACCGCGATGGAGGTCCGCGATGTCAACATGGACTTCTCCTATGGCTCGGCTTTCGCCGAGGATTCGCCGGAGGCCTACGAACGGCTGATCCTCGACGTGCTCCTTGGTGAACCGTCGCTGTTCCCGGTCAATGCCGAGGTCGAGTTGGCTTGGAAGATATTGGATCCGGCCCTCGACAACTGGGCGGCACACGGCGCACCCGACCCCTACGAGGCCGGCACCTGGGGTCCGGATTCCGCCGTTGAAATGCTGCGCCGGACGGGCCGGGAATGGCGCCGGCCATGAGCCGCGCCGGTGACGATGCAGAGCGAAGCGATGAGGAGGAGCGGCGCCAATGATCCGCGCCGGCGACGATGCAGAGCGAAGCGATGAGGAGGAGCGGCGCCAATGATCCGCGCCGGCGACGATGCAGAGCGAAGCGATGAGGAGGAGCGGCGCCAATGATCCGCGCCGGCGACGATGCAGAGCGAAGCGATGAGGAGGAGAGGCGCCAATGATCGTCGACCTGCCAGACACCACCACGACGGCGGTTAACAAGAAGCTCGACGAGCTGCGGGAAAAAATCGGCGCCATCGCAATGGGGCGAGTGCTGACGCTCCTCATCGCTCCAGACAGCGACGCCATGCTCGAGGAGTCCATCGAAGCCGCCAACGACGCCAGCCACGAACATCCCAGCCGAATCATCGTCACGATGAGGGGCGATCCCTACGCCGACCAACCGCGATTGGATGCGCAACTGCGCGTCGGCGGCGACGCCCATGCGGGCGAGATTGTTGTCTTACGACTGTCGGGTCCGCTCTCCGGCCATGCCGACAGCGTGGTCGTCCCATTCCTTCTCCCCGACATCCCGGTGGTAGCCTGGTGGCCCGATGTCGCGCCGGCAGCACCGGCCCAGGATCCGTTGGGCAGGCTGGCAATTCGACGTATCACCGATGCCACCAACGCCATCGATCCACTGTCTGCGATCAAGAGCCGGCGGGCCGGCTACAGTGCGGGAGACACCGACCTGGCTTGGAGCCGCATCACCTATTGGCGCGCGCTACTCACCTCAGCTGTCGACCAGGCGCCGCACGAGCCGATCGAATCTGCCCTCGTCTCCGGGCTGAAGACTGAGCCCGCGCTCGATATCCTGGCGGGCTGGCTGGCCAGCACGATCGATGGGCCGGTGCGCCGAGCGGTGGGCGACCTCAGAGTGGAGCTGGTGCGCAAAAGCGAGAGCATTACGCTCAGTCGGCCCCAGGAAGGAGTGACCGCGACCCTGAGTCGAACCGCAAAGCCGGACGTCCTGGTTCTGTTGGCGCGCAGGGTAACTGGTGAATGCCTCGCCGAGGACCTGCGCAGGCTGGATCCCGACGAGATCTACCTGAGCGCCCTCGAAGGCCTCAAGCAGGTGCAATACGTGTGAGCAGAAACATCGAGATCTTCCCGGACAGCGCCATCCTGGTCGGGGCCGCAGGTAAGCGCTTGGTGGGCGCCATCGCCAGCGCGGTGGCGGCCAGGGGGCGGGCGATGATCGTGTTGACCGGTGGCGGTAACGGGATAGCGCTGCTCCGGTACCTGGCGAACCAGAGCGCACAGGTCGACTGGTCCCGGGTGCATCTGTTCTGGGGCGACGATCGCTACGTACCCGAAGATGACGGCGAGCGCAACGCCAAGCAAGCGCGGGCGGCGTTGCTTGATCACGTCGATATTCCCGCAAGCCAAGTCCACCCCATGGCCGCGAGCGACAGCGAGTACGGCACCGACCTGGACGCGGCCGCCCTGGCTTACGAGCAAGTCCTCGCCGCCAACGCCGCATCCGGTGATCCAGCACCGGATTTTGACGTTCATCTGTTGGGGATGGGTCCCGAGGGCCACATCAACTCCCTGTTCCCCCACACTGCGGCGGTGCGGGAAGCCACCCGCACTGTGGTCGGGGTCGCAGACTCGCCGAAACCGCCGCCGCAGCGAATCACCTTAACACTGAACGCAATCCAACGTTCCCGCGAGGTGTGGCTGATGGTGTCCGGAGCAGCGAAGGCGGAAGCGGTGGCCGCCGCGATCGGCGGCGCCGACCCGGTGGACGTGCCGGCGGCCGGAGCTGTTGGGCGCGAGAACACGGTCTGGCTGCTCGACCGCGACGCCGCGGCGAGGCTTCCCGGCTGACAGCGCCGGGGTCATAATGACCCTCATGGCAGACAGAAGCGGCCGGCCCGCGCCCACGCGAACGCGAATGAAGACCCTCACCCAGGCTGCGCTCAACGCCGACAAGACCGTCGAGCAGGTCGAAGGCGTCCTCGGCGGGTTGGGCGATTCCCTGGTAGAGCTCAACCGGTCGCTCTCGGCCCTCAACGCGACGGTGGAACGTATGGAAAGCGGCCTCGATCATCTTGACGGCACCCTGTCCAGCCTGGACGATCTCGCGAAACGGCTCATCGTACTGCTCCAGCCGGTGGAGGCCATCGTCGATCGGATGGACTACATCGTCAGTTTGAGCGAGACCATGATGTCGCCATTCTCAGCCACCGAGCACGCAGTACGTGGCGTGCTGGACAGGCTACGGAACCGGACGGCGTATTGACCGCGCACCGCGCGCAAATTCGGCGGGCTGTGTAGTTGAGCATTTTGGCCACTAAGGCCAACCCCAGGCGTAATGTCAGCAGAATTCGAGGGGTGACTCGTGTGGGGGCATAATGTCATACGTAATCGCAGCACCAGAACTGCTAGCCGCAGCTGCAACCAATGTGGAGAACATTCGAACGGCGTTAGACGCGGCCAATGCGTCGGCCTTAGTCCCGACGACGGAGGTGCTAGCAGCCGGTGCCGATGAAGTCTCGCAGGCGCTAGCGTCAGTATTCGCGGGGCACGCCCGCGCCTATCAGGTTCTCAGTGCCCAGGCGGCACAGTTCCATGAGCAATTCTCGCTGGCCATGAGTGCCAGCGGGGACAGGTATGCAGCCGCTGAGGCCGCCAACGTTGCGCTACAAGACATCGAGCAGAACCTGCTCGCAGTGGTCAACGCGCCCACCCGAGCGCTGTTGAACCGTCCGCTGATCGGCAATGGCGCCGACGGGGCGCCTGGAACCGGGCAGGCCGGCGGGCCTGGCGGGTTGTTGTATGGGAACGGCGGCAACGGCGGATCCGGCGCGGCCGGCCAGGTCGGCGGCAACGGGGGCAACGCTGGGCTGATCGGCAACGGCGGCAACGGTGGTGCCGCCGGGGCCGGCATTTCCGTGTTCGCCCCGGCGGGCGGTCTCGGCGGCAGTGGCGGAGTGTTGTTCGGCTCAGGCGGCGCCGGTGGCAATGGTGGGGCGGCCGCGGTAGACGGATTCGGCGGGGCTGGCGGCGCGGGCGGCGCCGCCGGGCTCTGGGGGGCAGGCGGAAACGGCGGCAATGGCGGCGTCGGGGGCGGGGACATGCTCTTCGGGGGTGCCGGCGGCCACGGTGGAAGTGGCGGGTTGCTGGTCGGTAACGGCGGTACCGGCGGCCTGGGCGGCAACGGCGCGCCCGGTGCCTTGCATTCCTATGCCGGTAACGGCGGTAACGGCGGTTCGGCGGGGCTCATCGGCTTGGGCGGGTTCGGCGGCAACGGCGGGACGACCGAGAATATCCAAGCAGATACCTTTGTGAGAGCCGGAAATGGCGGTGTGGGCGGCAATGGCGGGTTGCTGTTCGGTACCGGCGGTTTCGGCGGCACCGGGGGTGCTGCCGGCGACGGGCTCGTCGCCCTCGCGGAAGGCTTGGGTGGAGCTGGCGGTGACGGCGGGCACGGCGGGCTGTTCGCTGGTGGCGACGGCGGCAGCGGTTTGGGCGGTGCCGGCGGGGACGGCTATACGTTCGGCGGCAACGGCGGGAACGCCGGGAACGGCGCACTCATCAACGGGTTCGGCCGCAACGGCGGGATGGGCGGCACTGGCACCGGCGGCTTCAATGTCGGAACCCAGGTCGGCAGCACCGGCGGGGACGGCGGTCGAGGCGGCGCAGCAGGGCTGTTTGGCAGTGGCGGCCCCGGCGGTGCGGGTGGCGCCGCTCAGGAGACTGGTGGAGCTGGCGGTAGCGGTGGGTCTGCTTTGTTGTGGGGCGCCGGCGGCGTCGGCGGCAACGGTGGTGCAGCTGCGAATGGCGTCGTGAGTGCGGTCGGCGGAGCTGGCGGCACCGGCGGCAACGGCGGGTACTTCATAGGGTCCGGCGGACAAGGCGGGATGGGCGGCTCGGCCACGGTTGGTCCCTCCCAGATCGGCGGTGCCGGCGGTGCCGGCGGTGGCTCTGGGCTGATCGGCAGCGGGGGTAATGGGGGGACCGGCGGGGCCAGCAACCTCAATACTGGTGGGATGGGCGGCAACGGAGGCAACGCGGTTCTCATCGGCAACGGCGGCAATGGCGGCGACGGCGGCACTGGTGAGGGTCCCGGCGGATCTGGCGGCGCCGGCGGGCGGCTGTT
The DNA here is from genome assembly GCF_018278905.1 of Mycobacterium spongiae. Taxonomy (NCBI): domain Bacteria; kingdom Bacillati; phylum Actinomycetota; class Actinomycetes; order Mycobacteriales; family Mycobacteriaceae; genus Mycobacterium; species Mycobacterium spongiae. Next base: position 2,257,121 of record NZ_CP046600.1, on the reverse strand, counting down.
CGGCGCTAGCGGCGCCAACGGCGCCACCGGCCCACCCAGCTAATATCCAACCGCCATCTTCGGACTATCTGAGCCCTTACCCACTATTGCGCAGGGCGCTGGCCAGGCCGTTCATGGTCAGCAGAATGCCGCGCTGGACCAATTCGTCGTCCTCGCCCGAGCGATAGCGGCGGAGCAGCTCGACCTGAAGGTGGTTCAGCGGCTCCAGGTAGGGGAAGCGGTTGAACACCGAACGGGCCAGCGCCGGGTTATCGGCAAGCAGGTCGTCTTGACCGGTGATCTTCTTGTACATGGCAATCGTCCGGTGGTGTTCGTCGGCGATCTTGTCAAACACCCTCCGCCGCAAGGCTTCGTCGGCCACCAGCTCCGAGTAGCGGGCCGCCAGGCCGAGATCGCTTTTGGCCATGACCTGGGCCATGTTGGACAGCACGCTGCGGAAGAACGGCCACCGCTCATACAGGTCGTGCAACACGCCCAGCCGCTCGGCCTCGGATTCGGGACCCGCGGCGATCCACTGCTCGAACGCCGATCCGGTGCCGTACCAACCCGGCAGCATCACCCGCGACTGACTCCACGCCAGCACCCACGGAATGGCCCGCAGGTCCGCGATGGACGCGGTGGGCTTGCGCGAGGTCGGGCGACTGCCGATGTTCAGCGAACCAATTTCGCTGACCGGCGTGGAGGCCTTGAAGTACTCGACGAAACCCGCTGTCTCGTGGACCAATTCGGCATAGGCACGCTGCGCCAAGGCGGCCACCTCGTCGAGCACCGCGTAGGCCGGCGCCGCCGTGTCTCCCAGGCCCTCCACATCCAGTAGCGTCGATTCCAGGGTGGCCGCCAGCAGGCTCTCCAGATTGCGGCGCGCCAGCTGCGGTTCGGCGTACTTGGCGGCGATCACCTCACCCTGTTCGGTGAGACGCAGCGAGCCGCGCACCGCTCCCGGCGGCTGCGCCAGGATCGCCTGATAGCTGGGACCGCCGCCACGGCCCACGGTGCCGCCCCGGCCGTGAAAGAGGCGCAACCGGATTCCGTTCTTGCGGGCCGTCTCCACCAGGGCAAGCTCGGCGCGGTAGACCGCCCAGTTCGCGGCCAGGTATCCGCCGTCCTTGTTGGAGTCGGAATAGCCCAGCATCACCTCCTGGCATCCACCCCGGGCCGCCACCACCTGCCGATAGAGCGGAAGATCCAGCATTGCTTGCACGATCGTCGCCCCGTTGTGCAGGTCCTCGATCGTCTCGAACAACGGCGAGATGCCGACCGGGCAATACGGTTCCGGTCCTGCGGCGTCCAGCAGGCCGACCTCTTTCAGCAGGATCGCTGCCTCGAGTACGTCGGACACAGACCTGCACATCGAAATGATGTAGTTGGGCACGGCGGCGGGGCCATAGGTGGCAACCGAGTACGCGGCGGCGGCCAGCACATCGAGCTCGCTGCGCGCCAGGTCGGAAAGCCCGGCGTGCTGGCCGACCAGCGGCCGGCGAGTGCTGAGTTCGGTGCTGAGCAGCGTGACGCGCTGGTCTTCCGGCAACGAGCCATAGTCCGGGTGCACACCCGCCCACGCCAGCAACTCGCTGACCACCTCTTCGTGAACGTCGGAATTCTGTCGCATATCGAGTCCGGAGAGATGAAACCCGAAGACGTGCACGGCTTCGCGGAGCCGGCCCAGCCGGTCATCTGCTATCAGCCCAGCGCCGTGAGTACGCAGCGAGGCGTCGATGGTGTCAAGGTCGGCCTGCAATTCAGCCGTCGTGGAATAGGCGGGCAGGCCCAGGTCCAGCGCGTGCTGCGGTCGCGAGTCCAGGATGTTGGCCGCGGTTGCGGTGAGTCGTCCGCGGACGACGAGCAACGCCCGCCGGTACGGCTCGTCGTGGCGCGCACCCTCAGGACAGGCGTCGGCAAGCACGGCCAAACGACGTGTCACCGTGATCAATCGCGCCGACATCGACAACTCCTGCGCGAGAGACGTGAGCTCTGCCAGATAGTGTGCCAACGCGGTGAAGGCGGCGCTACCGGTGGCCAGCCGAACGACCGTGGCGGTCACATTGGGGTTTCCATCGCGGTCACCGCCGATCCAAGAACCGGGTCGCAGAATGGGTTCGGAGGGCAGTTCGGCATCCGGCCACCGAGCCCGCAACGTTTCCCGCACCTCGGCGTTCACGTGCGGGATCACCTCGAACAGCGCAGCCGGATAGTAGCGCAGACCGACCTCGATCTCGTCGGATATCGGCAACCGAGACAACCGGATCAGGGCGGTCTGCCACAGACGCAGGACCTGGCGGCGCAATTCAGTTTCGATGTCGCGGCCGTCGTCGGTTTCGGCGTGCCCCTCCGCATGCAGCCGCATCAGTTGGGTTATCCGATGCTGGGCCTCGAAAACGGTGCGGCGTCGCGTTTCCGTCGGATGCGCTGTGATGACTGGCGACACCAGCGCACCGAAGAGAGCTTCGCTGATCGTTGCCGAATCCAGTTGGGCTGCATCGAGTTTAATGTAGGTGGCAGCCAGACTGCTGCTCTGCGGTGGTTCGCCCGCAGCGACGTGGATGCCGCGGCGCCGCTCCCGGTGGATGTCTTCGGCCACGTTGGCCAGCAACGCGAAATGGCTGAAAGCGCGAATGACCGGGATGGCCTGGTGAATGTCGATGTGCGAGAACATGCGCGCCATCTCCGAACGATCGATCTCCGATCGCCGCACTCGGAAGGCTTCCACCCGCGCCCGCTCGACAAGGTCGAACACTTCGGCGCCGTTCTGCTCCCGGACGGTGTCGCCGAGGATTGCACCGAGCAGTCTGATATCGGCACGCATCGGCTCGGTCGCCTCGCGGCCCAACCGGGTCCGGTGGACGTCGCCTATCGGTGCCAGCGCAGAATCGGAAGCCTCAACCATGCGTCTCAGTATCGCTGCGGATCGCTTCGCGCGCCCGTCGTGGCCGCCCATCCCGATCGCGATCTGGGAGTTGCGAGAGGTTGGCGGCGATCGCGCGGGCGCTGCCGCGGATCGGACTAGCTGCTCGTCGTTGCGTTGCGCTCGGCCGCGCGTAGTCCGTTGCCCCGGCCGGCGCGCTCATACATCCCCTGGCACGCCCAGTTCTGCTGCGTCCAATACAGCCGATGCAGCACCGGAAGACGCGGAATCCAGAATCGATCCAACGCGCTCACCGATCCTTCGCTTCGGACTCGCCCCACCGGCACGTCGCCGACGACCACACCGGGTCCTTCGTCGGTGTTTCGCTGCGCTACGACCCGACCCCGTCCGTCCACGATCTGGGTGGCCCCAACGAACGCGGTGCGATAGGGCAGCCTGGCGTTCCACCGCGGAGCGAGGTAGAAATCGCCGGCTAGCGGCCCGCAATGGCTGGCCTGAATCACGGGAACTCCCAAGTGCCGCGCGAACTCGGCCGGCGCTTGCTCGCTGAGCCTTCGATTGATGCGCGCCAGCGACCCCAGCAGGTAGGCAACACCCGGCCAGTTGCTCGGCAGGCCCCACCAGTGCGTACCGGTGATGACGAGCTGGACGCGACCGGCCATCCTGGACAGCGTCTGCGTGCGGATGAGCTCCCAGCAGACTGCGGCACCGATTCCGCCGAGCTCCGTCTCGAAGACGCCGTCATCATTGCCCCTGGTGTAGAAGCAGTTCTCCCACATCGTCGGAAGATCTTTGTCGTGGGTGTGCAGCTGTCCCGATGGGGTGGCCAGAAAGTACCGGTTGAACAAATCGTTGCCGTCTGCGACGAGCAGCGACCCGCCAATGTAGCGGCGATGTTCGGTCGCGATCTCGCGGAGAAAATCGGTCGCCGGATTGTGGTCTGCCGGCAGTGCGACCCGAAACGCGTCATCCGAGGGGGCGAGGGCGCCCGTGAAGAACTCCGGGAGCGCGATGACGTCCGCTCCCCGTGACACTGCTTCGCCGGTCAAGTTCCGAACATGCGCAAGGTTCTCGGCGAGCCGTCCACTCGTTGTTGCCAGCGCAATCGCAGCTACTTTGACCGTCTCCGACATGGCCCACCTCGCTGTGACCCTCGGGAACCAGGCGAAATCCGTTAATCAACAACCAGATTCGACGCAAGACCCTGCAATAACAAACTACTAGTATGATACCTACTGCTAGTATGTATCGCCAGTAATGCCCCCGCGTGCGACATGACGGCTAGCCACCACGTGTCCGGGAAAGGGCCATGCAGATGGACTCGTCCGATGGATTCGTGGCGGGTTTCGCCGCCTACTGGGACAGTCCGTCTCCGGGCCGACTGAGCGACCACCTTCATGACGACGTACTCCTGGTACAGCCCCTATCACCGCCGATGCGTGGTCTCGCGGCGGCCCAGCAGGAATTCACGAAGATTCTGGGCTGGCTGCCAGACCTGCGTGGCGAAGTCGACCGCTACAGCCGAGAAGGCGACGTGGTCTTCATCGAGTTCCGGCTCATCGCCCGGTTCGGGAACGAGGTGATCCAGTGGCCAGTTGTCGATCGGTTTCTTCTCCGCGGCGACAAGGCCGTGGAACGGGTGAGCTATTTCGATTCGTTTCCGCTGTTGATCAAGGTCCTCAAGCATCCCTCGACCTGGCTGGGCTGGCTGCGATCGGGGGCCGCGCGGCCGTGGCGCCCGAAACCGCCGCCGACCGGCACACCCGGCTGAGCGTGCGGTCGGGCATGGCAGCCGCAGCGAACCGCGAGCGAAGCCGGCGGTCGGACCACACGGATGCGACGCGTCGAGCCCTGGTCGAGGCGGGCCGACACCTGTTCTCACGACGCGGCTACGGTGCCGTCTCCATCGAAGACATCGTCACGCGTGCCCGTGTCACCCGGGGCGCCTTGTACTACCACTTCGACAGCAAGAAAGATCTGTTCCGGGCCGTACTCGAGGTGGTCGAAGCTGACCTCGTCGCCGACGTTCAAGCGGCCATGGACCAGGTCACCGCTGCCTGGGATCTGCTGATTGTCGGCTTTGGCGCGTTCCTTGACGCGGCCACCAAGCCAGCTGCGGTGCAGATCATCGCGATCGACGGCCCGGCAGTGCTCGGCTGGGGCGAATGGCGCCACATCGACCTGCGCTACGGACTCGGGTTAGTGGTCGCGGCGCTGGAGCGTGGGATGGACGCCGGAGTGATTCGGCGCGTGCCATTGGTACCACTGTCACAATTGCTGCTGGCCGCGCTGACCGAGTCCGCCCTACAGATCGCTGGTGCGACGGACAAGAACCGGACCAGAGTGGAGGTCGAAGGCGCGTTCATCGCGCTACTGGAAGGCTTACGGACCACTAGGCCGTGACCGCCACGCCCAGCGTCTGGGCTTCGCCAGCGCTTAGGTAGGCTACCGGCCATGGAGTTGGCCCTGCAGATCACTCTGGTGATCACCAGCGTGCTGGTGGTGTTGCTGGTGCTGCTGCACCGCGCAAAGGGTGGCGGCCTATCGACGCTATTCGGCGGCGGCGTTCAGTCCAGCCTGTCCGGATCGACGGTCGTCGAGAAGAACCTGGACCGGCTGACGCTGTTCGTCACCGGTATCTGGCTGGTGTCCATCGTCGGTGTGGCTTTGCTGATCAAGTACAGCTGAAGTTGATCAAATACAGCTGACGCCTACGGCAGCGGTCCCCCGGCGGCGATCGCCGCGAGTGTCGCGAACTGTTCTCCGTCCAGCGACGCCCCGCCGACCAGGCCACCATCGATGTCATCCCGGGCAACAAGATCGCCGACGTTCTTGGCGTTCACTGATCCCCCGTAGAGAACCCGCACGGTCTCGGCAATCCCCAACGAGGCGAGCGCGCCCAGTTCTTTTCGGATCGCGGCGCACACTTCCTGGGCGTCGCCAGCGCTGGCCACCCGCCCAGTCCCGATAGCCCAGACGGGCTCGTAGGCAATGACGACCTTGCCGATCTGCTCGGCGGATAAACCGGCGAGCGAGCCACGGAGGTGCTCGACGTTGTGGGCGACATGATTGCCCGCCTCACGGACGTCGAGGTGCTCGCCGATGCAGATGATGGGCGTCAGCTCATGCTTGAGTGCGGCGGCGGCCTTAGCGGCCACCAGCGCGTCATCCTCGTGGTGGTAGGTACGCCGCTCGGAGTGCCCGACAACCACGTAGCTGCATCCCAGCTTGGCCAGAAAGACGCCGCTGGTGTCGCCGGTGTAGGCGCCGGAGTCGTGTTGCGACAAATCCTGCGCCCCGTAGGTCAATCGCAGCTTGTCGCCATCGACCAGGGTTTGGACGCTGCGCAGGTCGGTAAACGGTGGGAGGACAGTGACGTCAACTTTGTCGTAGTACTTGTCGGGCAGCGAGAAGGCGATCCGTTGCACCAGAGCGATCGCCTCGTAGTGATTGAGGTTCATCTTCCAGTTGCCAGCGATCAATGGCTTGCGGGTCACGACTGTCCTCCCGTCGGCTGGTCCCGACTGAGAACCTCAATGCCGGGTAGCGTCTTGCCCTCAAGGTATTCCAGCGACGCGCCGCCGCCGGTCGATATGTGCGAGAACGCGCCCTCCGGGATGCCGAGCGCGCGCACGGCGGCGGCGGAGTCGCCGCCGCCCACCACGCTGAACGCGCCTTTGCCGGTGGCGGAAACGATCGCCTCGGCCACACCCCGCGTGCCCGCCGCGTAGGCCGGGAACTCGAACACGCCCATCGGGCCGTTCCAGAAAACCGTCGTGGCGTTGGACAGCAGCGCGGTGAACCGCTTGACCGATCGCGGCCCGATGTCCAGCCCCATCAGGTCGTCGGGGATCGCATCGACGGCGACCGTCTGCGGCGAAGAATCCGCGGCTAACTTTTCTGTCACCACCATGTCCACTGGCAGGCGCAGCACGTCGTGATAGGTGTCCAGCAACCTGCGGCAGGTGTCGATCATGTCCTGCTCCAGCAGCGACGTGCCGACCGAAAAGCCTTGCGCCGCGAGAAATGTGAAGCACATTCCGCCGCCGATGACGATGCTGTCGGCCTTTGTCGCCAGCGACTCGATGACGCCGAGCTTGTCGGACACTTTCGACCCGCCCAGGACCACGGCGTAGGGCCGCTGGGTCGAGCTGGTCAACTGCTGCAGTACCCGCATCTCCTCGGCCACCAGCGTGCCGGCGTAGTGCGGCAACAACGCCGCGACGTCGTACACCGAGGCCTGTTTGCGGTGCACCACGCCGAAGCCGTCGGAAACGAAAGCACCACCCGGCCAGACTAATTCGGCAAGCTGCTTGGCCAGGGCTAGGCGCTGGCTGTCGTCCTTGCTAGTTTCGCGCGGATCGAAGCGGATGTTCTCCAGCATCAGGATGTCGCCGGCGGTCAGGCCCTCAGCGCGGGCCAGCGCATCAGCGCCGATCGGAGAACTGTCGTGGTCCCTGGCCAGCTGCACGTGCCGGCCCAGCTGCTCGCCGAGCGCCGCGGCGACCGGCGCCAGCGACAGCCTCGGGTCGGGACCGCCTTTGGGTCGACCCAGATGCGCGGCGACCACCACCTTGGCGCCGGCGTCGATCAACGCCCGCAGCGTCGGTACCGATGCCGAAATGCGACCACGATCGGTAATCTCGCCATCGTCAAGGGGAACGTTCAGATCGGAGCGCACCAACACGCCGCGACCCGACACACCTTCCGCTAAAAGCTGTTTGAGGTTGTGTATGGACACGGTTAGAGCGACTTGCCAACCAGCGCGACCAGATCAATCAATCGGTTGGAGTAGCCCCACTCGTTGTCGTACCAGGACACGACCTTGGCCTGGTCGTCGATCACTTTCGTCAGGCCGGAATCGAAGATCGAGCTGTGTGGGTCGGTGACGATGTCGCTGGAAACGATCGGCGCATCGTAATACTTGAGGATCCCCTTGAGCCTGCCCTCGGCGGCGGCCTTGAAAGCCGCGTTGATCTCTTCGGCGCTTCCAGGTTTGGCCAGTTCGGCGGTCAGGTCGGTGGCCGAGCCGGTGGGGATGGGCACGCGCAATGCGTACCCGTCGAGCTTGCCCTTCAACTCGGGCATCACCAGGCCGATCGCTTTGGCCGCGCCGGTGGACGTCGGCACGATATTCAACGCGGCGGCGCGGGCTCGGCGTAGGTCCTTGTGCGGCCCGTCCTGCAGGTTCTGATCCTGGGTGTAAGCGTGGATCGTGGTCATCAGGCCCTTGACGATGCCGAACTCGTCGTGCAGCACTTTCGCCAGTGGGGCAAGGCAGTTCGTCGTACACGAGGCGTTCGAGATAATGTTCTGGCTGCCGTCGTACTTGTCATCGTTGACTCCCAAGACGATGGTGATGTCCGGGTCGGTGGCGGGCGCAGAGATGAGGACTTTCTTGGCACCGGCATCCAGGTGGCCTTTGGCCTTGGCCGCATTGGTGAACAGACCCGTGGATTCGACGACGACGTCGACCCCCAGGTCACCCCAGGGCATCGCGGCTGGGCCCTCCCGAACTTCGAGCGCCTTGATTTTCGCCGGGCCCACCACGATGGTGTCCTCGCCTTCGAGGCTGACATCGTGGGGCAAGCGGCCCAGGATCGAGTCGAATTTGAGCAGGTGCGCCAGCGTGCTGTTGTCGGTGATGTCGTTGACGGCGACTACCGCGATGTCGGCCGTACCTTGCTCTTGTTGGGCCAGCATGGCCCGGTAGAAGTTGCGTCCGATTCGACCAAAACCGTTGATGCCCACTCGGACCGTCACGTGTGTCTCCCTTGTCATCCAGTTCCGGCTGAAGAACCCCTCGCCGTCAGCCTAGATCAGGCGACCGAACTGTGCCGGGCCGGTCAGTGGTCTGGGTCATTCCCAGCCGACGAACAATCAGGTGGTCGAACTGGTAGCCCATGCCCTTCGTGGGTCACACGTCGAAGAAACCTGACTGGTTATTGCCGGTGTTGAAGCCCCCGGAGCTGTCGTCGCCCGAGTTCGCCACACCTGAGGTGTTTGTGCCAGTGTTTGCCACGCCCGAGCTGAGCATGCCCGTGTTCTGGAAGCCAGAGCTAAACAGGCCCGTGTTCTGGAAGCCAGAGCTAAACAGGCCCGTGTTCTGGAAGCCCGAGCTCTGGTTGCTCAAGTTTCCGAAGCCGGAGCCAAAGTTGCCTGAGTTGTTGAAGCCCGAGTTACCCGTGCCGGTGTTGCCAAAGCCCGAGTTCGGGCCAACTTGGGTGACCGAGCTCCCGAAGCCGGTATTCAGGTCGCCCGAGTTCCAGCCGCCCGTGTTGGTGGCACCCGAGTTACCCCACCCCGTGTTGGTGTCGCCCGCGTTTCCGAAGCCTGTGTTGGTGTCGCCCGTGTTTCCGAATCCTGTGTTTAGGTTGCCCGTGTTTCCGAATCCTGTGTTTAGGCCGCCCCCGTTTCCGAATCCGGTGTTGTTGGAGCCCGCGTTTCCGAATCCGGTGTTGTTGAAGCCCGCGTTTCCGAATCCGGTGTTAAGGTTACCCTGGTTCCAGAAGCCCGTGTTGGTGTCACCGCTGTTTTCGAAGCCGAAATTGCCATTACCTGAGTTAAAGAAGCCGATGTTGTTGTTACCGGAGTTGAAGAAGCCGATGTTGTTGTTGCCGGAGTTGCCGAAGCCGATGTTTCCGACGCCCGAGTTCAGCGCGCCGATGCCGATCTGATTATTGCCGGTGAGCCCAAACCCGATGTTGTTGTTGCCATTATTCCCAAAGCCCAGGTTGTTGTTGCCGAAGTTCCCGAAACCGACATTGGACAAGCCGAGGTTTCCGCCACCCACGTTAAAGTCACCGGCGTTGCCGCTACCGATGTTGGTGCCGCCGAAGTTCCCGCTGCCGAAGTTACCGTTGCCGTTATTCCCGAAACCGAAGTTTCCAGCGCCGTCGTTTCCGAAGCCGAAGCTTCCAAAGCCGTCGTTTCCGAAGCCGAAGTGGCGATTGCCGATGTTTCCGCCACCGAAGTTGAACAATCCGTCGTTTCCGATGCCCAGGTTGGCCCTGCCGTTGTTGCCGCTGCCCAGGTTGGCGTTGCCGGAGTTTCCGTCGCCGAAGTTCCACGAGCCGGTGTTGCCGCTACCCAGGTTGAGGTCACCGATGTTGCCGATGCCCAGGTTCCACGCCCCGATGTTCCCCAAGCCGGTGTTGACCGGCGGCAGGCCCGGTAGGGGAATCGCCGGCACAGCCGGCAGGCCGGCCACAGCCGCAAACGCCAGCGCGGAGATGCCGAAGAAACCCGACTGGTTATTAGCGGGGTTGAACCCCCCCGAGCTACCGTCACCCGAGTTCGCAATACCCGAGCTGGTGATGCCCGCATTGGCCACACCCGAGCTGAACAGGCCCGAGTTGAAGAAACCCGAGTTCAGGATCCCACCCGTGTTCTGGAAGCCGGAGTTGAAGTTGCCGGTGTTCTGGAAACCGGAGCTATCGTCGCTCGGGTTCAGCAAGCCCGAACTACCCACGCCCGAGTTATTGAAGCCCGAGTTGCCGGTGCCGGTGTTGCCAAAGCCCGAGTTCGGACCAACTTGGTTGGTCGCGCTGCCGATGCCGGTATTCAGGTCACCCGCGTTGAAGCCGCCCGTGTTGGTGTCACCCGAGTTGCCCCAGCCCGTATTGATCTCGCCCGAGTTTCCGAAGCCGGTGTTCGTGGAGCCCGAGTTTCCGACGCCGGTGTTTTGCAAGCCCGCGTTGCCGAAGCCCGTGTTTTGGTTGCCCGAGTTCCCGAAACCGGTGTTTTGGAAGCCCGAGTTCCCGAAGCCGGTGTTGTCGTTGCCCGCGTTGCCGAAGCCCGTGTTGATATCGCCCGAGTTCCAGAAGCCCGTGTTGGTGTTAGCGGAGTTTCCGAAGCCGAAGTTATTGTCCCCGGAGTTGAAGAAACCAATATTGTTGCTGCCCGAGTTGAAGAAACCGATATTGCTGTTGCCCGAGTTGCCGAAGCCGAAGTTCCCGATACCCGAGTTCAGCCCACCAATACCGATCTGATTGTTGCCCGTGATCCCAAAGCCGATGTTGTTGTTGCCGCTATTCCCAAAGCCCAGGTTGTTGTTGCCGAAGTTCCCAAAGCCCACGTTCGAAGAGCCGTTGTTTCCGCTACCCAAGTTCAAGTTGCCGATATTTCCGCTACCCACGTTGGTGTCGCCGATGTTTCCGCTGCCGAAGTTCCCGCTACCGGAGTTCCCGAAGCCGAAGTTGCCAGACCCGTTGTTTCCGCTGCCCAGGTTGAGATTACCGAAGTTGCCGTCGCCGACGTTGGTGTTGCCGAGGTTTCCGCTACCCAGGTTGAAGAAGCCGAAATTCCCGCTACCCAGGTTGGCCTGACCCATATTTCCGCTACCCAGGTTCGCATTGCCAGTATTCCCCGACCCGATGTTGAAGTCACCGGTGTTTCCACTGCCCAGGTTGTTGTTGCCAATATTGCCGATGCTCAACAAATTCCCCACACCGATATTCCCGATACCCAACGCCGGAATCGACAACGCAGCCGGACCAACCCCAGCAGCCGCCGGCCCCGCCGCCACCGGCGCGACCACCTGCGCCGTCACACTCGCCGCCGCCGCACGAGCCGCCGCCAGCGGAGCCGCCACCACCCCAGACACCCGCGCACCCGCCGCAGCCACCCGCGCCGCAACCGGGCTACCGGCAGCCACATCGGCCACGGGGCCGGCCACCAGACCAGCCACCGAGCTCGGCAACGAGCGCATCACCTGCTGCCACGGGGCCAACTGATCGACCACCGCCGACGCCCCCACGTGATAACCCACCATCGCCGCCACATCCTGCGCCCACAACTCCTCATAGGCGACCTCGGTCGCCGCGATCGCCGGAGCGTTTTGCCCAAACACATTCGACAACACCAGCGACACCAACTGATTACGGTTAGCCGCCACCATCACCGGATGCGCCGTAGCCGCCCGCGCCGCCTCATACACCGCCGCCGCCGCCTTGGCCTGAACCGCCGCGCCCCCCGCCTGCGCCGCCGCCGCCGAAAGCCAACTCACATACGGCGCCGCCGCCGCCGCCATCGCCACCGCCGCCGGACCCTGCCACGACTCCCCCGCCAACCCCGCAGTCAACGACGAAAACGACGCCGCCGCCGACCCCAGCTCAGCAGCCAACCCATCCCAGGCCACCGACGCGGCCAACGTCGGCGCCGACCCCGCACCGGCAAACATCCGCGCCGAATTGATTTCTGGCGGCAAAACCACAAAACTCATCACGCACGTCCCTTCCCGGCCTAGCCGCTAACACCGCCACCCAGGTGGTGTGCCCCGCATCAACCGCACTGGGCAATCGTCGGACAACTCAACCAATCTAGTAGCGAAAACTCAAAGCGCCGCGCCAGCGCAACATCGGAGTTTCCGCCGAATCTTTGCGTCAATCGGGCTCCGCCAATGAAGTCCCCAAAAAGTCAGCCGACACAGCGATCTATACGGCCGGCTAGCCACCATCTCCTGACCACGTCAAGCCCCGGCGAAGCTCGCCCGTGTTCCCGGAGACGTTGTCTATCCAGGATTGGCGCCAAACCGCCGCCAACCGTACCTGCGGTCGATCACACGTCGAAGAAACCCGACTGGTTGTTAGCGGTGTTGAAACCCCCCGAGCTGTCGTCGCCCGAGTTCGCCACACCTGACGTCGTGTTGCCGGCGATCAGGAAACCCGACGTGGTGTTGCCGGAGTTCTGGAAGCCGGAGACCGTGTTGCCGGTGTTCTGGAAGCCGGAAACGGTGTTGCCCGAATTAAAGAAACCCGAGGAACTGTTGCCCAAGTTTCCGAAGCCGGACCCAAAGTCGCCCGAGTTATTGAAACCCGAATGACCGGTGCCGGTGTTGCCGAAGCCCGAGTTCGGACCAACTTGGGTGACCGAGCTCCCGAAGCCGGTATTCAGCCCGCCGGAGTTGAAACCGCCGGTGTTGGTGATGCCCGAGTTGCCCCACCCCGTGTTGTCCTCGCCCGCGTTTCCAAATCCCGTGTTTTGGTCGCCGCCGTTTCCGAACCCCGTGTTCTGGCTGCCTCCGTTCCCAAATCCGGTGTTTTGGCTGCCCGCGTTGCCAAAACCGGTGTTTTGCAAGCCCTGGTTGCCGAATCCCGTGTTTTGCAGGCCCGAGTTACCGAAGCCGGTGTTGCCGTTACCCGCGTTCCAGAAGCCGGTGTTGGTGTTACCGGCGTTTTCGAAGCCGAAGTTGTTGTCCCCGGAGTTGAAGAAGCCGATGTTGTTGCTACCGGAGTTGAAGAATCCGATGTTGTTGTTGCCGGAGTTGCCGAAGCCGATGTTCCCGACGCCCGAGTTCAGCGCGCCGATGCCGATCTGATTATTGCCGGTGAGCCCAAAGCCGATGTTGTTGTTGCCGTTGTTCCCAAAGCCCAGGTTGTTGTCACCGAGGTTCCCAAAGCCCACGTTCGACAACCCGTTGTTTCCGCTACCCACGTTCAATAAGCCGAGATTTCCGCTGCCGAAGTTGGTGTTGCCGATGTTACCGCTGCCGAAGTTCCCGTCGCCGATGTTCGCCAAGCCGAAGTTGCCGTCGCCGGAGTTGCCGAGGCCGAGGTTGAGATTGCCCTCGTTGCCGAAGCCGAGGTTGGTGTTGCCCTGGTTTCCGGCACCGAAGTTGAAGAAGCCCTCATTTCCGAATCCCAGGTTGGCGTTGCCCATCGTGTTCCCGCTGCCCAGGTTGGCGTTGCCGAAGTTTCCGTCGCCCAGGTTCCACGAGCCGGTGTTGCCGCTGCCCAGGTTGAGGTCGCCGATGTTGCCGATGCCCAGGTTCCACGCCCCGATGTTCCCGATGCCGGTGTTGAAGGGCGGCAGGCCCGGTAGGGGAATCGCGGGCGCTGCGGGCAGGCCGGCCACAGCGGCAAGTGCCAGCGCGGAGATGTTGAAGAAACCCGACTGGTCGTTAGCGGTGTTGAAACCCCCCGAACTGTTGTCGCCCAAGTTCGCCAACCCCGACGTGCGGGTCCCGAAGCCGGCGTTGGCGCCCGCGTTAACCAATCCGGTGTTGAAGTTTCCAGCATTGGCCACGCCCACGTTCAAAGCACCGCCCGAGTTACTGATGCCAGCGCTGAGGCCATCACCCGAGTTAAGGAAGCCCGAGCTACCGGCGATGAACAGGCCCGAACTTGTGTTCTGGAAGCCGGAGTTCGTATCGCCCGTGTTGTTGAAGCCCGAGTTACCTGTGCCGGTGTTGCCAAAGCCCGAGTTCGGACCGACCTGGTTGTCCGGGCTGCCGATACCGGTGTTGAGGTCGCCCGCGTTGAAGCCGCCGGTGTTGGTGTCACCCGAATTAGCCCACCCGGTATTGGTATTGCCTGAGTTGGTCCACCCCGTGTTGAGCTCGCCCGAGTTGAAGAAGCCCGTGTTGCCGCCGCCCGCGTTCCCGAAGCCCATGTTGAATGCGCCGCCATTGCCGAAGCCGAAGTTTCCGGGTCCCGCGTTGCTGAACCCAAAATTCCCATCACCCGCGTTGCCGAATCCGGTGTTGATGTCGCCCGAGTTCCAGAAGCCGGTGTTGGTGGCACCGGTATTGGCGAAGCCGAAGTTGTTGTCCCCGGAGTTGAAGAAGCCGATGTTGTTGCTGCCCGAGTTGAAGAAGCCGATGTTGTTGTTACCGGAGTTGCCGAAGCCGAAGTTCCCGACGCCGGAGTTCAGCCCACCAATACCGATCTGGTTGTTGCCGGTGATCCCAAAGCCGATGTTGTTGTTGCCGCTATTCCCGAAGCCCAGATTGTTGTTGCCGAAGTTCCCAAAGCCCACGTTCGAGGCACCGTTGTTTCCGCTACCCAAGTTGAAGTTGCCAAGGTTTCCGTCGCCGAGGTTGCTGGTGCCGAAGTTCCCGCTGCCGACGTTCCCATCGAACCTGTTCCCGAACCCGAAGTTTCCGGATCCGTTGTTTCCGCCGCCCAGGTTGAGATTGCCTAAGTTCCCGCCGCCGACGTTGGTGCTCCCTTGGTTGCCGCTGCCCAGGTTGAAGAAGCCGAAATTCCCGCTACCCAGGTTGGCCTGACCCATATTTCCGCTACCCAGGTTCGCATTACCAGTATTCCCCGACCCGATGTTGAAGTCACCGGTGTTTCCACTGCCCAGGTTGTTGTTGCCAATATTGCCGATGCTCAACAAATTCCCCACACCGATATTCCCGATACCCAACGCCGGAATCGCCAACGCAGCCGGACCAACCCCAGCAGCCGCCGGCCCCGCCGCCACCGGCGTCACCACCTGCGCCGTCACACTCGCCGCCGCCGCACGAGCCGCCGCCAGCGGAGCCGCCACCACCCCGGACACCCGCGCACCCGCCGCAGCCACCCGCGCCGCAACCGGGCTACCCGCGACCACATCAGCCACCCGCCCCGCCGCCGCAACCACCCGCGTCGCGGCCGGACTCACCCCCACCGCCCCACCGGCCACAGGGCCCGCCACCAGACCAGCCACCGAACCCGGCAACGAACGCATCACCTGCTGCCACGGAGCCAACTGATCGACCACCGCCGACGCCCCAACGTGATAACCCACCATCGCCGCCACGTCCTGCGCCCACAACTCCTCATAGGCCACCTCGGTCGCCGCGATCGCCGGAGCGTTTTGCCCAAACAAGTTCGACAACACCAGCGACACCAACTGATTACGGTTAGCCGCCACCATCACCGGATGCGCGGTAGCCGCCCGCGCGGCCTCATACACCGCCGCGGCCGCTTTGGCCTGGACAGCCGCGCCCCCCGCCTGCGCCGCCGCCGCCGAAAGCCAACTCACATACGGCGCCGCCGCCGCCGCCATCGCCACCGCCGCCGGACCCTGCCACGACTCCCCCGCCAACCCCGCAGTCAACGACGAAAACGACGCCGCCGCCGACCCCAGCTCAGCAGCCAACCCATCCCAGGCCACCGACGCGGCCAGCGTCGGAGCCGACCCCGCACCGGCAAACATCCGCGCCGAATTCACCTCTGGCGGCAACACCATAAAGCTCATCGCGTCGATCCCTTCTCCGGCTGCATTCTCCGGCCTAGCCGCCACCGCCGTGGCCGCCCCGGCTGATTACCTACCACGCACGTGGCGGCCGCCCATCCACCAGCGCCATCGCACTCCATCGAGCATCCGACAATTCAAACAGTCTGGCAGCAAACAACATTACGCCATCGCCGGCGCAACATCGGAGGTTTGCGCAAGATCGTTCGGCGACCCCGCGAAGCGACCATCGACCGCACTACCATGCCGCGCCGTCGTCGCCGGCAGAACACCCGAGGAGCACCGACTGCCTGCGCTCAGAGTTGAAACCCGAATGCGCGTAGCCTCTCGGCCGGTCACAAGTTGAAGAAACCCGACTGGTTATTGCCGGTGTTGAACCCCCCCGAGCTGTTGATGCCCGAGTTCGCCACACCTGAAGTCTGGTCGCCCGTATTGGCCAAGCCCGAAGTGAAGTTGCCCACGTTGAAGAAGCCCGATACGAAGGGCCCGCCCATGTTCTGTAGGCCGGAGCTGTTGTTGCCCATGTTCTGGAAGCCGGAGCTACCGTTGCCCGAGTTCAGGAAGCCGGAGCCATTGTTGCCCGAGTTGTTGAAGCCCGAGTGACCGGCGCCGGTGTTGCCGAAGCCCGAGTTCGCGACCGCCTGGTTAACCGCGCTGCCGAAGCCGGTGTTCAGGTTGCCCGAGTTGAAGCCGCCGGTGTTGGTGTCGCCCGAGTTACCCCACCCCGTGTTGTCGGCCCCCGAGTTTCCGAAGCCAGTGTTTTGGAAGCCCGAGTTTCCAAATCCCGTGTTCTGGTTGCCGGAATTTCCGAAACCGGTGTTTTGGAAGCCCGAGTTTCCAAATCCGGTGTTTTGGTCGGCCCCGTTTCCGAATCCGGTGTTGGCGTTGCCCGCGCTTCCGAAGCCAGTGTTTCTGTCGCCCTCGTTCCAGAAGCCGGTGTTGGTGTTACCGGCGTTTTCGAAGCCGAAGTTCCCATCGCCGGAGTTGAAGAAGCCGATGTTGTTGCTACCGGAGTTGAAGAATCCGATGTTGTTGTTGCCGGAGTTGCCAAAACCGATGTTTCCGACACCCGAGTTCAGCGCGCCAATACCGATCTGGTTGTTGCCGGTGAGCCCAAAGCCGATGTTGTTGTTGCCGTTGTTCCCAAAGCCCAGATTGTTGTCACCGAGGTTCCCAAAGCCCACGTTCGACAACCCGTTGTTGCCGCTACCCACGTTGAAATTGCCGAGATTTCCGCTGCCGAAGTTGGTGCTGCCACTGTTCCCGCTGCCGAAGTTTCCGGTGCCCTGGTTTCCGAGACCGAAGTTTCCGTCGTTGCGGTTCCCGAAGCCGAAGTTGAGATCGCCGTCATTTCCGAAGCCGAAGTTCGTGTTGCCGGCGTTTCCGCCACCGAAGTTGAACAATCCGTCGTTTCCGATGCCCAGGTTCGCGTTGCCGTCGTTGCCGCTGCCCAGGTTGGCGTTCCCCAGATTCCCGTCGCCGAAGTTCCACGAGCCGGTGTTGCCGCTGCCCAGGTTGAGGTCGCCGATGTTGCCGATGCCCAGGTTCCACGCGCCGATGTTCCCGAAGCCGGTGTTGATGGGCGGGAGGCCCGGTAGGGGAATCGCGGGCACGGCCGGCAGGCCGGCCACAGCCGCAAACGCCAGCGCGGAGATGCCGAAGAAACCCGACTGGTTATTGGCGGTGTTGAACCCCCCCGAGCTACCGTCACCCGAGTTCGCAATACCCGAGCTGGTGATGCCCGCATTGGCCACTCCCGAGCTGAACAGGCCCGAGTTGAAGAAACCCGAGTTCAGGATCCCACCCGTGTTCTGGAAGCCGGAGTTGAAGTTGCCGGTGTTCTGGAATCCGGAGCTATCGTCGCTCGGGTTCAGCAAGCCCGAACTACCCACGCCCGAGTTATTGAAGCCCGAGTTGCCGGTGCCGGTGTTGCCAAAGCCCGAGTTCGGACCAACTTGGTTGGTCGCGCTGCCGATGCCGGTATTCAGGTCACCCGCGTTGAAGCCGCCCGTGTTGGTGTCACCCGAGTTGCCCCAGCCCGTATTGATCTCGCCCGAGTTTCCGAAGCCGGTGTTCGTGGAGCCCGAGTTTCCGACGCCGGTGTTTTGCAAGCCCGCGTTGCCGAAGCCCGTGTTTTGGTTGCCCGAGTTCCCGAAACCGGTGTTTTGGAAGCCCGAGTTCCCGAAGCCGGTGTTGTCGTTGCCCGCGTTGCCGAAGCCCGTGTTGATATCGCCCGAGTTCCAGAAGCCCGTGTTGGTGTTAGCGGAGTTTCCGAAGCCGAAGTTATTGTCCCCGGAGTTGAAGAAACCAATATTGTTGCTGCCCGAGTTGAAGAAACCGATGTTGTTGTTACCGGAGTTGCCGAAGCCGAAGTTCCCGACGCCGGAGTTCAGCCCACCAATACCGATCTGGTTGTTGCCCGTGATCCCGAAGCCGATGTTGTTGTTGCCGGTGTTCCCAAAGCCCAGGTTGTTGTTGCCGAGGTTCCCAAAGCCCACGTTCGAGGCACCGTTGTTTCCGCTACCCAAGTTCAAGTTGCCGATATTTCCGCTGCCCACGTTGGTGTCGCCGATGTTTCCGCTGCCGAAGTTCCCGCTACCGGAGTTCCCGAAGCCGAAGTTGCCAGATCCGTTGTTTCCGCTGCCCAGGTTCAGTGAGCCGAAGTTGCCGTCGCCGAGGTTGGTGTTGCCGAGGTTTCCGCTGCCCAGGTTGAAGAAGCCGAAATTCCCGCTACCCAGGTTGGCCTGACCCTGATTTCCGCTACCCAGGTTCGCATTGCCAGTATTCCCCGACCCGATGTTGAAGTCACCGGTGTTTCCACTGCCCAGGTTGTTGTTGCCAATATTGCCGATGCTCAACAAATTCCCCACACCGATATTCCCGATACCCAACGCCGGAATCGCCAACGCAGCCGGACCAACCCCAGCAGCCGCCGGCCCCGCCGCCACCGGCGTCACCACCTGCGCCGTCACACTCGCCGCCGCCGCACGAGCCGCCGCCAGCGGAGCCGCCACCACCCCGGACACCCGCGCACCCGCCGCAGCCACCCGCGCCGCAACCGGGCTACCCGCGGCCACATCAGCCACCCGCCCCGCCGCCGCAACCACCCGCGTCGCGGCCGGACTCACCCCCACCGCCCCACCGGCCACAGGGCCCGCCACCAGACCAGCCACCGAACCCGGCAACGAACGCATCACCTGCTGCCACGGAGCCAACTGATCGACCACCGCCGACGCCCCAACGTGATAACCCACCATCGCCGCCACGTCCTGCGCCCACAACTCCTCATAGGCCACCTCGGTCGCCGCGATCGCCGGAGCGTTTTGCCCAAACAAGTTCGACAACACCAGCGACACCAACTGATTACGGTTAGCCGCCACCATCACCGGATGCGCGGTAGCCGCCCGCGCGGCCTCATACACCGCCGCGGCCGCTTTGGCCTGGACAGCCGCGCCCCCCGCCTGCGCCGCCGCCGCCGAAAGCCAACTCACATACGGCGCCGCCGCCGCCGCCATCGCCACCGCCGCCGGACCCTGCCACGACTCCCCCGCCAACCCCGCAGTCAACGACGAAAACGACGCCGCCGCCGACCCCAGCTCAGCAGCCAACCCATCCCAGGCCACCGACGCGGCCAGCGTCGGAGCCGACCCCGCACCGGCAAACATCCGCGCCGAATTCACCTCTGGCGGCAACACCATAAAGCTCATCGCGTCGATCCCTTCTCCGGCTGCATTCTCCGGCCTAGCCGCCACCGCCGTGGCCGCCCCGGCTGATTACCTACCACGCACGTGGCGGCCGCGCATCCACCAGCGCCATCGCACCGGCCGCCGCCCTCACCACCGGTATGACCCGATCCACCATGCTGCGCCTCCCGACACCGACACTTCATCGAGCATCCGACAAGTCAAACAGTCTGGCAGCAAACAACTTTATGCCAACCGCCAGCCCAACATCAGACTTTCCGCGAAATCCCATCGGGCAAGGAATCCATACCGATTCTCAGCAGCTGGTTCGGCGTCGTGACGCTATCGTCGGAATCGTCGGACTCGGCGAACATCGCCAGCGCCTGAGCCCAGCTCTACAGAATGTGTGCACGGGCGAGGCTGGCCCGCCACGCGTGCATGCTGAATACTTGGCGCCTGGCCGAGTAGCCGAGCAGACCCGGCTGTCCCACCATCGCGTCCATGACGCAGCTAGTTTGCCGGACGAACTCGGCGCGGCGCGCTCGATCGATTCGCGCTTGGGTCATCACGATGGCCACGGGCTGGTGAGCAGTGGCGGCGGTGATGCTGACACGCGGATAGGGGGTGGACACCGCAGCCATCGATGTCGTCATGATCGCGCGGCCCCGATCAGGCTGGCCCGATCACCTTCGGCCGATGGGGGCGCGGGTGCGCGCGGTGGCAACAGGACGGCGATGACCGCGGCCGCAGCCATGGCGATGCCGGCACAGATCAACGTGCCGATACGCAACCCATCCAGGAACGCGTGCTGCACGACATCGCTGATCGCCGTGACCTGGTCCGGCGGCAGTTGCGCGATCACCTTGTAGGCCCCCGCCACCGACTGACCCATGGTGTCGCGGGCTTGGGCCGGCAGCCCGGCCAGCAGCGGATCCGCGGTGAGCCTACCGGTATATACCGATGCGAACACGCTGCCGATGATCGCGACCCCCAATGTTCCGCCCAGCTCTCGGCTGGTGGAGTTGATCGCCGCGCCAACGCCAGCGGTATCAGTATGTAGCGATCCCATCACCGCCTCCGTTGCCGGAGCGAACGTCAAGCCGAGACCGGCACCCAACAGCAGCATCTGCGCCGCGATTTGGGGGTAAGGCGTGGCAGCGTCGACGGTTGAAGCCCATCCCAGACCCATGGCGAAGATGGCCAGCCCGGCGACGATGACGGTGGTACTGCCGATCATTTCCACGATGCGGGGACCGAGCATGCTAGCCATGGCGATCGATACGGCGACCGGCAGCAACCGCACTCCGGTGGTCAAGGCGCTGTAGTCCTTGATGAACTGGAAGTACTGGGTAATCACGAAGATGAACCCGAACAACGTCACAAAGCTTGCGGTGACCGCCAGAGTGCCGCCGGAGAAGCGCCGGTTGGCAAACACCGATAGATCGAGCATCGGATAACGCCGCTGCCGCTCCCACAGCGCGAACCCGGCCAGCACCATCGCGGCCGCTGTGAGCCCTCCTAGCGTCCGGATGTTGGTCCAGCCCCAGCCCGGGGCCTCGATGACGGTGTAGACGAGTGCTGTTATGCCCGCGATGGAAAGGATGAGGCCGCCGACGTCGATGGGCGGTGCGGCGGGGTCACGCGACGTCGGCACAAACAGCCATGCACCGACGATGGCGACCGCGGCGATGGGCACGTTGACTAGGAAGATGGAGCCCCAGGCAAAGTTCGCCAACAGCCAGCCGCCGCTGATTGGTCCGACGGCCACCCCGATTCCGGTCATCGCCGCCCATCCGCCAATCGCCTTGGCCCGCGCGACCGGCTCGGTGAAGATGTTGCTGATCAAACTCAGCGTGGTGGGGAATATGACAGCGGCACCGACCCCCATGCCCGCACGCGCCGCGATCAAAGCATCGGCCGATGAGGCACGGGCCGCCACGACAGACGCAACGGCGAACACGACGACGCCGGCGATGAGCCAGCCGCGCCGTCCGTATCGGTCGGCCAGGCTGCCCGCCGAGAGCAGCAGCCCTGATAGAACCAGCGTGTAGGCGTCCACGATCCATTGCAGCTGCGCGTTGTCGGCGTCGAGGTCCCGCGACAGGGTGGGCAAAGCGACGTTAACGATCGTGGCGTCGACGCTGATGACGAACACGCTGAGACAGACCACCGCAAGCGCAACGGAACGGTTGTGAAGCACCTGGTGGCGCAAGATATTGTGCATGGTGCGCATCCTTCGAGGGCGACAGGTTGACAGTGTCAACACATCATTCCTACGATTGGTTGACGCTGTCAACCGGTTAACCTCGAAGTAACCAGGAGCAGGTATGCGACGACATGTCTCCGCGGGAACGCAAGCGGCTGAGCGAGACGGTAACGGCGCCCCGATCGCGGCGTCCTCGTTCGGGCGCCGATATGGCCCATGGGCGGTGGTGACCGGGGCCTCGGACGGAATCGGACGTGAGTTCGCGATCCAGTTGGCGGCCCGGGGCCTGAACCTCGTTCTGGTAGCTCGACGCGGTCCGGTGCTCGAGAAGTTGGCCCAGGAGCTCGCCGACAAGCACGGTATCGCCTGCCGAGTCATCCCTACGGACCTCGCAGACGCGAGTGCGGTCGAAGGGCTGGTGCAGGCCACCGCCGATCTCGATGTGGGAATCGTGGTGGCTGCCGCGGGGTTCGGTCGGTCCGGGCCACTGATCGATGCGCCGCTATCCGACGAGATCGAGATGCTCGCAGTGAATTGCACCGCCGTGCTGGCGGTGGCGTGGCACTACGGGCGCCGCATGGCCGCGCGCGGCAGCGGCGGTCTGGTCTTGCTGAGTTCGTTGTTGGGCTTCGCGGGAGTACCCCGGGCGGCGAATTACGCTGCGACCAAGGCCTATGTCCAGAGCCTCGCCGAGGGCCTACACCGAGAGCTAGCACCGCTCGGCGTTGACGTGATCAGCTCGGCGCCCGGGCCGGTGCGTAGCGGGTTCGGTGGCCGCGCTGACATGCAACTGTCGGCCACCACGACACCTGAGGCGGTTGCTCGCGCAACCTTGCGTGCGTTGGGACGCCGGACGACCGTGCGGCCGGGTGCGCTGTCAAAACTGCTCGGTGTGCCTCTTGCGCTACTGCCGCGTCCGGCACGGGTGTTGGCCTTGTCACGCGTAATGAAGACCCTGACCGCCCACCAGCCGGTGGGGCCGACGGCCGCTGGCCGTTGAAGCCGGGTGGCTCGCTACCCTTGGTCGTGACCGTCGGCCAGTCGGAACCCCCAGCAAGGGCGGCCTACATCGCCGCAGCTCAGCAAGTGATCGCCGAGCGGGGCCTGGAAAACCTCAGCCTGCGCGAGGTGGCGCGCAAACTCGGCGTCTCCCATCAAGCGCCATACAAGCACTATCCCAGCCGTGATCACTTACTCGCCGAGGTGATGCGGCGGTGTTTCCAAGGGTTCGCCGCCCACCTGGACGACAGAGAACATTTCGACTCTCCCGAAGATGACTTGGCCTCACTGGGGCGGCAATACCTCAGCTACGCCCGGCAGCACCCGTTGGAATACCGACTGATGTTCTCCACGCCGTGGCCAGAAACCGCGGAAGACCCCGACCTGGTGCGCGATGCTGTCCATGCCTTCGACATCCTGCGCCAAGTCATGCGTCGCATTCACGGCCCGGAGCCGTCGCAACCAGATCAGATCGATCTTGACGCGCTGTTCATCTGGTCGTCCATGCACGGCTTGGCCGGAGCGATCAATGGTGATGCGATTAACAAGCTGGACTTACGATCCGAGCTGCTCGATCAAGCGACCGCCCACGTCATGCGCAAGGTTGGGATCGCCGTCCGCGGTTGACGAGAACGGGCAGCAGTGGGCTCTCCCGCCGACCGCCAATTGGTCCCCCCGGCCGGAAGACAAGATCGCCGGCCTTCGGTTGGTGCCGAAGGCCGAGTCCGGCGAGTTCGTGTGCGGGCGCCCCGGCGTGTTCTTCGACGAGTACGAAACACCCGCGAGATGCCATCGGCGCAGGTCGGTGAGGGTCCGGGGAGGGTGCGCTGACTTGTGACGTCGTCGTGACGTCACCATTTGGACACAGCGCGGTGCGGCGCCGCTCATGTTGCACGTCGGCTACCGACAATCGGGCCGGTCGTTGAAAAAGATCTCGGTACGGCTATGCGGTTCTGCTGGACCAACGGATTGCGGAAATGTCTGAGCGCGAATAGAGGAGAGTTGACGCTGATGGCGATCGTCGATCGGTTCAACATCAAGGTAGTTGCCAGCGCTGGGTTGTGCGGAGCCGCTATAGCGTTGAGCCCGGATGCGGCCGCGGACCCGCTGATTACGGGTGGCTACGCGTGCATCGAAGGGATGTCAGGCGAGGCGCCGGCAGCCGCCGGCGGGCCAGCAGCCATTGGCGACCCAGCAGCCACCGGCGGGCCTGTGGCCGGTGGCGGGCCGGCCGGCGCGGACGTGTGCAGTGCCGCAATCACTGACATGGCTGGCGTTCCGTTTGTTGTGCCTGGACCGCTGCCAGGGGGCGCTCCGGTGCCAGTTGGCGCACCGGTACCGGTGCCGGCGGGCGCACCGGTCCCCGTCCCCGCGGGCGCACCGGTCCCCGTCCCCGCGGGCGCACCGGTCCCCGTCCCCGCTGGCGCACCCGTGCCCATTCCCGCTGGCGCACCGGTGCCCATCCCCGCCGGCGCACCCCTGCCGATCCCCGCCGGCGCACCCCTGCCGATCCCCGCCGGCGCACCGGTGCCCATCCCCGCCGGCGCACCGGTGCCCATCCCCGCCGGCGCACCGGTGCCCATCCCCGCGGGCGCACCCGTGCCCATCCCCGCGGGCGCACCCGTCCCCGTCCCGGCAGGCGCACCTGTCCCCGTGGTGGCGGCGGCACCGGCACCAGTCGTGCCCCTGGGCACTCCGCTGATTGCCCTTGCGCCGGTCCCGGCGGGTGCTCCCGCCGGAGGCGTGGCCAGTGCTCCGATGATCGGCATGTCTGGGGCCAAGGATGCGCCGACTGATCCGGCGCCAGCTGGCGGGCCCGTGCCCGGCCAGCCGGTTCCGCCCGGTCCGTCGGATGCGCCTGCAGCTGGCCACTGAGGCCGACCCCCGACCAGCCCCTCTTCCGGCGCCTGTTCTGTGAGGTTGAGCGAAACTTCGGGGCGTCGCCTGCCGGTTCCGTCCCTGTCGGGTAGGTGCTGCGCGCGGGAAGGGAAGCCCGCTCACAGCGCCGACGCCGCACCGGGCTAAGCGATAAAGCGTCCGAGCGACGAACTACGTCGGTGATTGACCCTGTCTCGAAGGTGCGCCCAGCGGAAATACCGGCACCTCACGCCGCTCGGCGGCATGGGGTACGCGCAATCGTCGATGCGTCAACAACGTCAACAACGGCGAACACAACAGTGAAACGGCGGCCGCGGCACGAACATCTCGACACGCGCGCGCACCCCCCAGATCATCAGCGCATCGTCTGAGCACGAAACCGCGTCGGGACGCGAGAAATCGTCGCTGCCGCTATTCCAGCACAATCACCGGGTCGCCCACATTGACCGCGTTGTAGTACCACTCCGCGTCCTCGGGGCTTAGGCTGATGCAGCCGTGGCTGACATTCTGCAGTCCCAGTGATGGAATGGCCCATGGCGCCGAATGCACGAAGAGGCCCCGGCGGGTGATCCGGAGGGCATAATCCACCGGAAGCAGGTAGCCATCGGGATCGTCGACGGGGATGCCGACACTGCTCGAATCCATGAGCACGGAGCGTTCCTTGGACAGCACTGTGTAGGTGCCGACAGGCGTCGGGAACTCTGGCCTGCCCATGGAGGCCGGCATCACCCCCTCTTCGCCGAAGTGCGGTCGGTGGTGCGGCGCCGGTAATGGGGGCGTGGGGCCGGCCTCGACCCCGTCAATGCTCACGGTGAACGTGTGCTCCGAAATGCTGGCAACACCCACGACGGCGGGACCTGTTGCGAAGTTCGTGGACACTCCGCCCACCGAGAGCGCTACATCGCTGTGTGCCGGCCAGAATCGGTCGGGGACCCATTGCGCGACATCGTTGTCGAGCCATTCGAACTTGCCGGTCATCGCGGGTGCCGATGTGATGTCAATGGCACGCTCAGCGGCCTCACGGTCGGCGGAGTTGGTGATGGGCGCAGCGAACGTCACCATCACGGGGTGGGCCACGCCCACCACCTCGCCCCCCGTCGGCGCTACCGAGGCGATGGCGAATCTATAGGCGTGGTTCACTGCCGCCAGGTCTACTACGGCTGGCTCCGCAACCACGCTCGCGGCGATACCAAGGATGGCGATAACACACCGAACAATCGCACGCATGACTTCGATTCCTCTATTGATTGATAGCACTGCGATAGTGATGGTAAGGGTGCTCGCAGCGGTGGAAGTGCAGGCGCGCGT
This sequence comes from Mycobacterium spongiae, assembly GCF_018278905.1. Taxonomy (NCBI): domain Bacteria; kingdom Bacillati; phylum Actinomycetota; class Actinomycetes; order Mycobacteriales; family Mycobacteriaceae; genus Mycobacterium; species Mycobacterium spongiae. The sequence continues at coordinate 2,231,221 of NZ_CP046600.1, read as the reverse complement.
TGGTAATTCGATCAAGCCTCTGTCACATTTTGGCTACAGCGAATTAACCCACGCACCCGAGACCGACGACGGGTCAATGCGCGCGTCGCGTGCGCAGCCAGCGCAGCGCTGATTGGGCGGCGTAATACCCGCACAATCCGTGGACCCCGGCGCCGGGTGGCGCGGATTGCGAACACAAGTAGACGCCCGGCACCCCAATCGCATAGGGATCGACGGCCACCCGCGGGCGGAAGATGACCTGGAGGCGGTCGTTCGCGCCGCCAATGATGTCTCCGCCAACAAAGTTTCGGTTGTAGTCATGCAGTTCGGTGGTGGACGTGCTGACCGTTGCGGTGATGCGGTCCCGGAACCCAGGCGCGAACCGCTCGATCTGGTTGACGACTGCGTCGGTCGCGTCACCGGTGTAGCCGAATGGCACGTGTGCATAGGCCCAGATCGGGTTGACGTTGCTCGCCGATCGCGTTGGGTCGGCCACGTACTGCTGACCGACGAGCACGAAAGGGCGTTGCACCATCGTCCCCTGCGCGCGTTGGCGTTCGGTGTCGGCGATCTCGGCGAACGTCCCGCCGAGGTGAACGGTGCCCGCGCGACCGCAGTCGGGGTTCGTCCAGGGAATATCGCCCTCGATGGCGAAGTCGACCTTGAACGCCGACGATCCTTGCCGGTAACGACGGTAAGACCGCTTGATCCGGCCCGGAATGACGTCGCCGTAGATCCCCAGGACCCCTGCTGGACTGAGGTCGAGCATGACGATGTCGGCGTCGGGAATGTCCTCGCGACGCGTGACTGTCACACCGGTCGTGATACGGCCGCCGTGGGCGCGCAGAGCCGCCGCCAGGGCCTGCGTAATCGCCCCGGATCCGCCCTGGGCCACGGGCCAACCGTAGCGGTGGCCACTGGCCAGGATCATCAACCCGAGCGATGCCGTCAGGGGGCGGTCGAGCCGCGTGTAGATGTGTGCGGCGGCGCCACCGAACAGCGCCCGCGCCTCCTCGGTCCGGAACCACCGCGCCATTGCGGTGGCCGGCAACACCGCGCGTGGACCGAAACGAGCGAGGCGGATTGGGTGACGCGGGATGTTAAGAACCGGGCGCAGCAAATCCTGGGCCAAGTCATCGAATTCAGCCGCAAGGTCACCGACCGCGCCACGCCACCGGCCGGCATCGAGTCCCAGTCCGACCGCAGTGGCCTCGATCGATTGATAGAGCAACCCAGCGGTGCCATCGTCGAGGGGGTGCGCGCAGTCGATTTCGGGCCACTGCCACGTCAGCCCATATCGGTGGAGGGCGAGCTCCTTCCAGAATGGCGAGCCGACACCCAACGGATGAAACGCCGAGCAATGGTCGTGGATGACCCCGGGCACCGTCAGTTCACTGGAACGCGCTCCGCCACCGATGGTGTCGCTAGCCTCGAGCACACGAACGTCGACACCGTGGCGGGCCAGCTTGATCGCAGCTGCCAGGCCATTGGGTCCGGCACCGACGACCACCCCGGTCGTCATCGGGTGGTGCGTTGAGTCGTGACGTGGACGGGGAATTCATCACCGAGCTCCGGCCATGGCTGACGAGACAACATATCCTCGACGGTCACGTAGCCCGCCTCCACCAATCCGGTCTTGGCGTCGACGATGCGATACCACTGCCGTTGCGTGTGGATCGGTTGGCCTTCGAGGATGATGACTCGGACGTCACCCTCCTCAAAGTTGCAGCGCCGCTGCACCGCCGCCACCAACTGCTCGTTGTGCAAGTGCCCCTCGCCGAAGTTCCATCCGATGAGGGGTCCGGCCACGATCTCGCCCTCACGAACGCGATAGTCGGCCTCGTCGGCCTCACTTCCCAACGCGCGCGGCAAGAGTCCGTTGAGCGCCCTGCCGTGAGTGTGCATAGCCCGAAACGCGGCCGTCTTGTCGGCCATGATTTCTGCCGTCTGCGCGTCGTAGAACTTGGCAAGTTGATTGACAACGAGCGCCGAGCTTTTCACAACGTTGGCTTCGATCTTGGCCTCCGCACCACCGCGGGCATCCGCGCGAAAGCACCACACACTGGTGGCCCAGTTGCCAGCGTAGTAGCGCATGGCGGGCAAGAACGAAATCTTGTCCGGGAAAAGGTTTCCCGCAATCACAACGGCAACCGCGACCATCACGATAGCCAGCAGCAGCGGTGACCGGAGATCGGTGGCACGGATCGAGCCGTAGTGCCCGAACAAGTAGAACAGCGAAAAAATGAAGAAAACGTTCCACTCCAACGGAACGCCCATCGGCAGGTTCGACAGGATGTTGAGGTGGAAGATCACCATGAACCCGATGAGGAACCACCGCCACGGTTGGTCACCGGCGACGAGAACTAGAATTGCCGGCACCAGGAACTCGGCGGTAGTCCCACCAACATGTGCCATGAGTTTCGGCAACCACGAAGGTCGCAGGTCGTTGACCGGATCCAGGTAGAGCATGTGCTTGACGCGGTTGAACAATCTGCCCCGCAGCAGCGCATTGTTGCTGGTCATCACCGACACCACGTACGGGAAATGGTGGTTGAGTTTGGAGGTCGCCGCCCCCCACCACAAGGCGAGCATGATGATCTTGAACGCCGCGACCTGATCGACAAAGGGGAAGAAGAACACGAAGAGTTTCAACCAGTAGTGTTCGCCACGCGCAGCCAAGAATATGGTCTTGTCGCGCAACCCCAAGAGCCCCAGCGCGACGATCGGCGGCACTACCAGTACAGGGTCGATCACACCGACATCGCCGGCGGCGGTGACCGGCCCGCCCTGCCCGGGTGCCAACAGCGCCCACACCCCGCCGCCCAACACGACGGCATACAAGACGACGTCGGCGATGGTGCGGGTATCGCCGCGGGTCAGCGGAACCTTGTCCGGCCAGGCCGGAAGTCGGATGGTGTTGGGGCGCAACCAATAGAGGAACCCCCCGATGGGCGGCCAGAACCGCCCCGTGAGGGGCCCGGATCCACAACCGAGGCCCAGTACCTCGAACAGCAGCGTGAAGATGATGACCTTCTGGTAGACAATCGGTTGCGTCCACCAGTCGGCGATGCGGCCCAGCCCGCCCAGCCCAGGGGTCAGCGAGATGATCGCCGCGGGCGCGGCGATGTACACCGCGATCTTGAGCAGGTAGAGCAGATACACCGCGTACGGAGTTCCAAAGCCGTGTTCCACCCAGTGCCGAGTCACGATTTTCAGTCGCGCCGCGCGCGGCTGGGTCAGCCACGCGTCCCGATCGACGTCCGGGAGTACCGGTGTCATGAATCCCACGGCGGCCTCATTCCCGTTGACGACGGCATGAAATCAATTGGCGGATAGGGTAATTGGCGGGTCGAGCAAGGGGGAGATGGTGGCGGACACGGCAACGGCGCAGCCAGAACACCCATCGCACCACCCTCCAGCCCGCCGCACATCAGACGCGATCACACGCCACATAGGATAACCGCCAACTAAATCGGAAACGGGTTCGTACCGCCCAGTATGCCCACGAGCCCTACTGCGGAAATTCCAAAGCCAGACACGAGCAACATCGTGTTGGTAGCGGGGATGAGTTGCAGGTTCTGACTGAATCCGCGAAGGTCACCGGCAGCCAAGTCCGTCGTCGCATTGACCAGGTAGTGAGTATCGGTGGCGACAAAGACGCCCGGTCCTTCAACAATAATCGGCAACACTATCCGGCCAGTATTGATGGCACTAATAACCCGGTCGGAAGCGCCGTGGCTCGTCGCGGCCGCCGCAAGCTCGCCGCCCTGCTGGTAAATGGTTGACGTGATGACGGGATTGATTTGGTCGTTGATGACGGTATCTACCACATCGTTCAGTCCATTGAGCGGGCCGTCGATGAGGCCACCGATCTGCGGTGGAACATAGATCGTATCGGGCAGGATCGGCGGCAAGCTCGGTAGCGCCAGCGAGCCGATCGGCCCCTCCGGCACGATCGGCAGGTTCGGTGGCTTCGGCAGCGGCCCCAGCCCGTAGTGAGCTAGCGCGTTATCGATTCCCAGCCCGGTCCCATAAGCAAGGTCGCCCGCGACAGTGAACGGATTGATGTGGGTCGGGAACAGCCCGGCCGGTGTGGGTACATCAGCGTATCCGCCGCGGTCATAGCCCAACTCGATGATCACCCGCAAATTGGGCTCGACCAGATCCAGCACCGGCTCGGGCACGACCCCGCGAAAAGGCTCCAGCAGCGGCAAATTCTCGTTGGGAATCAGAATATAGGTGGTATTGACGGCGGACGGAGACGTCGGCAAAACGACGCCGGAGGCAACCTGCTCGGGCGTGAGGTCAGGATAGAGCGAGTGCGAATAGAAAATACCCAGCAGCGCATTGAGGTCGGCGACGATATTGAGCGGATATTGCGGGAAGTCGGCATAGCCGTCGTACTGAGTCGTATACACCGTGGTCGGATACTCAGTGACCGGAGTCGCGCCGCTGAATGTTAGACCCATCGACTGCAGGAACAGACCGGGAAACCGCGCGAGAATGCCGCCATTGGGGTTGACGGGGTTACCGAGCAGGACGAATGCTAGCTCGTCTGGGCTCGGCCGCAGGCCGACCGGCAAGGTTTGGAGGAGATTCATTTCGAAACTGGCCACCGTCGCGCTCTGGGAGAAGCCCAATATGACGGCGTTGTTGCCAGCGGCGTATTGCTGCATGATCGCGGTGTGCAGCTCGATGACCCCCTGGGCCACGGACTGGTCAAAGGTCAGGCTGGGGATTCCGGTAAATGGCTGAAACTCTGCGGGCGTGTACAGGCCGGATCGCGTGTAGCCCGGGTAGTCGGGGGCAATGAACAGGTCATAGACCTGGCGCACGTACCTCGCACCCGGGTTCGGGGTCCCGGTTGAGCCCATGATCAGGGCGTTGTTCTGAGTAGCCGCGATCACCGAGTCCATCATCGTGGCGACACGAGTAGCCGCGCTGCCCTCAGCGACGACGGCCTGCCCGGCCCCACTCACGAGCGCCTGGATCGGCGGGTTCACCGCAGTGAGCACATCGCGTTGTACGTTGCCCAGGAGCAACGCGGCGGCGGCCTCGGCACTGGCATACGACCCCGCCCCCGCGTTGAGCGCCTGCGCAAACCGCTCGGAAAAAGCCGCTGCCTGCGCACTGATGGCCTGATATTCCAAGGCATGCGCGCCGAACAGCGCGGCGATGGCCGCGGACACTTCGTCGGCGGCGGCGGCCGCGACGCGCGTGGTCGCGGCCGCGGCCGCCGCATTGGCCGCGGTCACCGCCGAGCCAACGCCCTCCAGATCGGAGGCCGCCGCCGCCAACAACTCCGGCGCCGCCACCACGAACGACATCTCGCCCCTCCGGCCACTCCGCCGACCCGGCTACTGTCTGCGGCCGGCACCCTTTGGTCGGGGTGGATGCTATCCCGATCTAACCGGGGCGTGGACCGTTTACGAGGCTTTTCTCACCAAAACCGCCCCTGCAGCCGGTTGCCGGTGATCCGAACCTGCTCAGTAACCCCAGGAGGTCCGCCAGCAGGGGCGGATTCGGTCATCGATGCGGCGTGCGTTGTTACCCGCGCTGCCGGCACCAGAAACCGGCACCAGAAACCGGCGCCAAGAAGCGCCGGCGTGGCGACCCTACCTGCGATCGCTACCATCGAGGGACGCGACGCGGGCAATGGAGCCTCGAGCTAGCCACAAGGGAGCACAGTGAGCGATACCGACAACCCAGAGGTTGACGACGACGACATCGGCAAATTCGACCCGGGCTTGACCCAGCGTCTGGTCGGTTTGATGCGCCCGATCCTCAAGACCTACCACCGGTCTGAAGTGCGTGGTCTGGACGCTTTCCCACCGGGCGGAGCACTGGTTGTCGCCAATCACTCCGGCGGCATGTTCCCAATGGACGTCCCGGTGTTCAGCGTCGACTTCTACGAGACGTTCGGCTACGACCGACCGGTCTACACCCTGAGCCACGACATCCTCTTTAAGGGCCTCAGTGGGGACTTCTTCCGGCGCACCGGCTACATCCGTGCCAACCGGGAGAACGCGGCCACGGCATTGCGGTCCGGCGGTGTGGTGGTCGTCTTTCCCGGCGGCGACTACGACGCATACCGGCCAACGTTCTCGGAGAACGTCATCGACTTCAACGGCCGCAAGGGCTACGTCAGCACGGCGATCGACGCCGGCGTACCCATCGTGCCCGCGGTGTCCATCGGCGGGCAGGAAAGTCAGCTCTATCTGTCCCGCGGCATGTGGCTGGCCCGGCGGCTCCAGCTGAAGCGGCTGCTGCGCAGCGAGATCCTGCCGATATCGTTCGGCTTTCCGTTCGGGTTGAGCGCCACGATCCCGCCCAACCTGCCGCTGCCCGCCAAGATCGTGACGCAAGTCCTCCAACCCGTCGACATTGCCGAGCAATTCGGCGAGGACCCCGACGTCGACGAGGTCGACGAACACGTGCGGTCGGTCATGCAGCAGGGCCTCGACCAGCTCGCCGCCGAACGCCGCTTCCCAATTCTGGGCTGAACAATGCCATCTCGCATCAGCCAGATCCTGGGTCTAGTGACCACGCTGCGGCGCGCCGGGATGATCGCACCCATGCGGCCTGACCGGTACGTGAAAATCGCAGCCGCCATGCGCCACGAAGGCATGGGTATCACATCCGGCTTTGCCGGAGCGGCGCAACGCTGCCCGGAGCGGCCCGGCCTGATCGACGAACTGGGCACGTTGACGTGGCGACAGCTCGATGAACGTGGCGACGCGTTGGCCGCGGCGCTACAGACCCGCCACACCGGTTCGCCGACTGGGCAGCCGCGCGTCATCGGAATCATGTGCCGTAACCATCGCGGTTTCGTCGATGCGCTGATTGCGGCCAATCGGATTGGCGCCGACGTCTTGCTGCTCAACACCGCATTTGCCGGGCCGGCACTAGCGGACGTGGTGACCCGAGAAGGCGTCGACACCGTCATCTACGACGAAGAATTCACGAGCACGGTGGATCGAGCATTCGCTGACCAGCCGGAAACCACCCGCATCGTGGCGTGGGGCGAAGACCGCGGCGACCTGACCGTGGAGAGCCTCATCGCCGCGCACGCCGGGCAGCAGCCCGAACGCACCGGCCGCAAGGGCAAGATGATCCTGCTCACCTCAGGAACTACAGGAACCCCCAAGGGCGCCAAGCATTCTGGCGGTGGGGGTGGAATCAGCACACTCAAGGGCATCCTCGATCGCACGCCGTGGCGGGCTGAGGAGCCCATCGTGATCGTCGCACCGATGTTCCATGCCTGGGGTTTTTCCCAACTCGTGCTGGCCTCCTCGCTGGCCTGTACGGTCGTCACCCGCCGCAAGTTCGACCCGGAGGCCACTTTGGACCTCATCGACCGCCATAGGGCGACGGGCCTGGCGGTGGTGCCGGTCATGTTCGACCGGATCATGGAGTTGCCGGACGACGTTCGCAACCACTACAGCGGCCGATCGTTGCGGTTCGCCGCCGCATCCGGTTCACGCATGCGACCCGACGTCGTCATCGCGTTCATGGATCAGTTCGGCGACGTCATCTATAACAACTACAACGCCACCGAAGCCGGCATGATCGCCACCGCGACGCCGACCGACCTGCGCGCCGCCCCCGACACCGCGGGCCGTCCTGCCGTAGGAACCGAGATCAGGATCCTCGACCAGGATTTCAACGAGGTTCCCAAGGGTGAGGTCGGGACGATCTATGTCCGCAATGATTCCCAATTCGACGGCTACACGTCGGGTAGCACCAAGGATTTCCACGCAGGGTTCATGTCATCGGGCGATGTCGGGTACCTCGACAACAACGGCCGGCTGTTCGTCGTCGGCCGCGATGACGAGATGATCGTCTCCGGGGGCGAGAATGTCTATCCGATCGAAGTGGAGAAGACGCTGGCGGCCCACCCGGCGGTGGCCGAGGCCGCGGTCATCGGCGTGGACGACGAGCAATACGGCCAGCGACTAGCGGCTTTTGTTGTGCTCGAGCCCAGCGCCGAGCCCGACGCGAAGGCGACGCCGGAGGCCCTCAAGCAACATATCCGCGAGAACCTGGCCAACTACAAAGTGCCACGCGAACTAGCGGTCCTCGACGAGCTTCCGCGCGGCAGCACCGGCAAGATCCTGCGTTCCGAATTGCAGGCAAGGGTCACCGGCTCATGAGACTTCGGCGGCCGCAGCTACTGCGACGCCCACGGCCCCTGACGCGTGGGGCAGTCGAATTCATCAATGCCGCCAACGGATTGCGCCCGATAACTCGTCACCCCTTTGCCTCGTTCCTGGTGTTCTGGTTCGGGTGGCCGACATCCGAGGTGCCGGGTTTGTACCTGACCGCTTCGGCGCTCGACGCCTTGCGCCGCGGGCGCCGTGGCGACTTCGCAGGCCGGAAGGGAACGGCGGCATTGGCCCTGACAGCCGCGGCGTGGGCCATTCTCGCAGTGATTCGCTACCGCGGCGTCACCACTCCAGGTCCGGTGCTTGAAGCCGGGCTGCGCGAACAACTCGGACCCGACTACGCCGAGGAACTCCCCGCCGCACCTAGGACGGCCACCCGTGCCACGCGCGGGGGCCAACGCCAGCTGCCGTTACGCACCACCGTGGCGCGCCGTCGCTATGTCGAGAAGACACACATTGTGGCCTACGGGCCGCACCGGCGCGCCAACTTGGCCGATATCTGGCGGCGCCGAGACTTGCCACGCGACGGAAAGGCGCCAGTGCTGGTGCAGGTGCCCGGTGGTGCGTGGGTACTCGGGTGGCGGCGTCCGCAGGCCTATCCCCTCATGAATCACCTGGTTTCGCGCGGCTGGGTGTGTGTGTCCTTGAACTATCGCGTTTCCCCGCTGCACGCCTGGCCGGCGCACATCGTTGATGTCAAACGCGCGCTGGCGTGGGTCAAGGCGAACATCGCGGCCTACGGTGGGGACCCGAACTTCGTCGCGATCAGCGGTGGGTCAGCCGGCGGCCACCTGTCCGCGCTGGCGGCTCTGACCCCCGACGACCCCAAGTTCCAGCCCGGCTTCGAAGAAGCCGACACCTCGGTGATGGCCGCGGTGCCCATATACGGGCGCTATGACTGGTTCTCCACCGAGGCCAAAGGCCGAGCCGAGTTCGTCGGGCTACTCGAAAAGCTGGTGGTCAAGCAGAAATTCAGCACACACCGGGACGTCTTTCTCGATGCGTCGCCGATCCAGCGCGTGCGGGCCGATGCGCCGCCGTTCTTCGTGCTGCACGGACACGATGATTCCCTTATCCCGGTGGTCGAGGCGCGCGAATTCGTCGGCGAACTGCGGGCGGTGTCCAAAGCCCCGGTCGCCTACGCGGAGCTGCCCAACGCTCAGCATGCTTTCGACATCTTCGGCTCGCCGCGGGCACACCAGACCGCTGAGGCCGTTGCCCGGTTTCTGTCCTGGGTGTACGCAACAAACCGAGGCTGATCTCCGGGCCTCTGGAGTCGGAGCCAGACTCTAAAGCCTTGTCTGGGAGCGTATTTCGGATTTTACATCGGTCTCGTTGGCGCTGCGCTTCAGCCGCTCAACACAGGTCGGCGGCGCGTTCCAAGTCGGCCAACGCCGGCTCGACGGCGTCGGCCATCTCGTCGATGTCGTGCGCCACCTCGGGGGTAGTCACGAAACCGAAGTCCAACTGGTTCTCGTAGGAGAAGCAGGTGATGTTCAGCGCGACGTCCATGACCGGTGGCCCAAGTGGCACCAGCGAATCCAGTTTGGCACCGGCCATGTACAGCGGGAACTGCGGACCCGGGACGTTGGACACCACGACGTTGATCGGCGCCAGGTTTTGTGACAGCCCAGTGGCCGTGTATGCGCGGGCCGCCAGCTGAAGCAGCCCCGGCGGTGTGGTTTCGGTGAGGCCCATGATCTGATGCGCCGACAGCGCCTTGGCCATCTCCTTGGCGCTTTGGGTGCTCTCGTGGATAGCCGCGAGTCGCTCGCCGGGGTCGTCGATATGGGTTTCGAGCGAAGCGGTCATCGAGCTGACCTGATTCCCGACATCGGCCATCGTTTGATCCGTGCGGGTTGAGACAGGAATCTGAGCGATCAACGGCTTGGCCGGCAACTCGTCGCGCTTCTGCAGATATTCGCGGGCCGCTCCGGCCACCAGGGCAAGCACCACGTCGTTGAGCTTCACACCGAACGCGTCCTTGACCGCCTTGACGCGAGCGAGCTCGACCCGGCAGCCGGTAACCCGGCGGTGCGGCGACACGGCCGCGTTGAACCGGGTTTTGGGCGCATCGAAGTACCGCGGCGGTTTGGCTCGAATACCGAACACCGCGATCTGCTGACGTACCGTCTGCTCCATCAGCCGGGCAATGCGAAACGGCGTCATGATTCCGACGTTGACGAGCGCGCCGATCGCGCGCCGCTCCAATCCCGGGATCTGGAATCCGACGAACCCAACGGTTTCCTTTTGCGCAGGGCGCGGTTCCGGCGCCAGGTCCAACAGGATTTCGCCCAACCCCGCGCCAGAAACCCCGTCGACGATGGCATGGTGCATCTTGGTCAACGTCGCGATGCGGCCGCCCTCGACACCCTCGATGACCCACAATTCCCATAGCGGCCGCGACCGGTCCAGCTTGTAGGACATCAACCGGCCGACGAGCTCCTCGAGCTCCCGCCGGCCCCCGGGAGCGGGAACGCCGATGCGCCGAATATGAAAGTCGACGTCAAGGTCCTGGTCCTCGACGAACCACGGCCGGTCCAGCCCAAGCGGAGCACCAGTCACACGCCACCGCAACTGCGGGATCTCGGGCAGCCGCTCGATGAGCAGTTCCCGCAGTAGCGCAAAACTGTAGTCGGGCGCGTCAGTCGGATCGCAGATGGCGAGCGCACCCACATGCATATGCCAGCCGGCGGTTTCCGCCGACCAAAATGCCGCATCAACACTCGAAAGCCGCTTCATTCTACGACCGTAGCCCTCGCCCACATGCCACGGCCAGCTTCTCTGGCAATCTCACAACGATTTGGCTTGTACGGTGGTTATCGACTGCCCGCCGGCTAGGCATCCTCGAGGAGGTCGGGAGTCACCGCCGATTCCGTATCGGGGATGCCGTCCACCTTCGCTTTGCGATCGGCCATCGACAACAACCGCCGAATACGGCCGGCAACAGCATCTTTCGTCATCGGAGGGTCAGCGAGACGGCCGAGCTCCTCCAGTGAGGCCTGACGGTGCTCAACGCGAAGCTTGCCCGCCGAAGCCAGATGATCGGGCACCGTGTCGCCGAGTATCTCGAGCGCCCGCTCCACCCGGGCGGCCGCGGCGACCGCAGCCCGCGCCGAGCGACGCAAATTTGCGTCGTCGAAATTGGCGAGCCGGTTGGCCGTCGCCCGCACCTCGCGGCGCATCCGGCGCTCCTCCCAAACCAGCCGGGTTTCCTGGGCACCCATCCGGGTCAGCAGGGCGCCGATCGCCTCGCCATCGCGCACGACAACGCGGTCGGCGCCACGGACCTCGCGGGCCTTCGCGCTGATCCCCAGCCGCCGTGCCGCGCCCACCAGCGCAAGTGCCGCCTCTGGGCCGGGACAGCTGACCTCCAAGGCCGACGAACGCCCCGGCTCGGTCAATGACCCGTGCGCCAAGAAAGCCCCTCGCCACGCGGCTTCCGAGTCGCCGATACTGCCGCCCACAACCTGGGCCGGCAACCCCCGCACCGGACGTCCGCGCAGGTCGAGGAGCCCGGTTTGGCGCGCCAGGGCCTCGCCATCGTTGGCGACCCGCAGCACATACCGGGTGTTCTTGCGAATCCCGCTGCCCGACAACACATGCACAACCGCGCTGTAGCCGTAGAGGTCGAAGATGTCCTTGCGCAACCTGCGCGCGGTGTTACCCAGGTCAAGCTCGGCTTCGACCACGACGCGGCCAGCCACGATGTGCAGACCACCGGCGAACCGCAGCAGGGAAGTGACCTCGGCGCGCCGGGCACTGACGGACTTCACAACAATGCGGCTCAGCTCGTCTTTGACTTCGGTTGTCATCGCCACGTGTCGTCACCCCTCGGTCCGTAACCACCCGGTCCATGCACGCCAGTCTGCTGACGTCCATCGTCGACCGGAATCTCCTCGGTACTCGCCACCGGAGACGGTGCCGGCCCCCCGCCGCGCACCCGCACTCCATCGAGGACCGCCGCCAACTTGCCCGGGTCATGTAAAGGTGTACCAGGTCGGGCGACATCCGCGAAGTGCACCTCGGCCTCAAACAAGGTCGCCGTGCGACGCAGTTGATCCCGCTCTCGTTCACTGGGCACTCGTTCGGCGTCGATGATGACGTCGTGCACAGTGAATCCTGGCGCGTGCTGGGCCAGCACGTGCAGATGACGCTCCACCGAGAAACCGGCCGTCTCCCCCGGTTCCGCCACCAAGTTCAGCACCAGCGCCCGCCTGGCCGTGGTGGCCCGTAGAGCCGCAGCCAGCCCCGGCACCAGCAGGTGCGGGATGACACTGGTGAACCACGATCCAGGTCCCAGAACGACGAGGTCGGCGGCCATGATCGCGTCGACGGCCTGTCGAGTCGCCGGCGGATCGGTGGGCAACAAGCGCACCCGCCGCACCTTTCCCGGCGTCGTCGCGATCGCCACCTGACCGCGGATCAGCCGAAACATCCGGGGATCGGCTTCGAGGCCGGACACGTCGGCCTCGATCTGCAGCGCGATGGGACACATCGGCAACACTCTGCCCTTGACCCCGAGGATGCGACCGAGCTCGTCCAGCGCGGCGACCGGGTCGGCGAGCACCTCATTGAGGCCGGCGAGCATCAGGTTGCCAATCGGATGACCGGACAACGCGCCGCTGCCGCCGAAGCGATGCTGCAGGATGGTCGCCCACAATCGTCCATGTGGGCTGTCGGATGCCAACGCCGCCAAGGCCATTCGCAGATCCCCCGGCGGGACGACATCCAGGTCGTTGCGGAGCCGGCCGGACGAGCCACCGTCATCGGCGACGGTCACCACCGCGGTGGCGGACGGAGTCAGCCGGCGAGCCGCCGACAGGGTCGCGTACAAGCCGTGACCACCGCCAAGCGCAACGATGCTTCCGCTTGTCGCTGGGCCCATCGGCGAACTCATTCGCGACCCAGATCCCGATGCAACACCCGCACCGACAGTTGCGGGTCGAGCTGCAACAGTTCCATGAGCGCCTCGGCGATCGCCACGCTGCGATGCTTACCACCGGTACAGCCAACGGCGATCGTCATATACCGCTTCCCCTCCCGGCGGTAGCCACCGACAATCAGCGACAGCAACCTATGGTAGGTCTCGAGAAATTCAGCCGCACCGGGCTGGCTCAGCACATACTCCCGCACCGGGTGATGCTGGCCGGTGAGCGGCCGCAACTCATCCACCCAATGCGGATTCGGCAGGAATCGCACGTCCATGACCATGTCGGCGTCCATCGGCAGGCCGTACTTGAAACCGAACGACTCCACGGTGACGCTCGTGGTCGCGCCGCCGTTGCCGCCGAATGCGCGCTCGATACTTTCCCTTAAGCCCCGTACCGATAGTTTTGACGTGTCGATGATCAAGTCCGCGGTGGCGCGAACTGGAGCCAGCATCCTACGTTCGGCAACGATGCCCTCAGCCAGGGTCTGCTCGCCCTGCAGCGGATGGCTGCGGCGATTCTGTTCATAGCGTCGCACCAGCATGTCATCGGACGCCTCCAGGAACACCACGCGCGGCGTAATGCTGCGCGTGGCCAGTTCGCTGCGCACGGAATCTAGGTCGCCGGTGAAACCACGCGACCGCACATCCATGACCACCGCCAGCTGGGTGATTCGTGATCCCGCCGCCAGCCCAAAGTCCACCATGCGGGTGATCAGCTGCGGGGGCAGGTTGTCGGCGACATACCAGCCAAGGTCCTCGAGCACCTTGGCCGCAGTGCCGCGGCCTGCCCCGGAGAGCCCGGTCACCAGGACGACGTCGATACCGGCGCAGGCATCGCTAGGCAGGCTGTCGGCAAGTTCCGCGTGGATCGGACCTGGACCGTTGTCGTCGGCCCCAATCGGACTGGTCATTCCGCAGCTCCGCGCCGATCGGGTCGCAGCGCCTCCACGACAGCGGTGGCGGTGGCCACGCCGATTCCCGGTACGGCGGTGATCTGCTCGACGGTGGCCTCCTTGAGTCGAGCTATCGATCCGAAGTGAGTGACCAGCGCCTTGCGGCGGTGCTCTCCCAATCCCGGCACGGAATCCAACGCCGATGCGGTCATTCGCCTGGATCGCTTGCTCCGATGGTAGGTGATGGCGAATCGATGCGCCTCGTCGCGCACCCTCTGCAGAAGATAGAGACCCTCACTGTTGCGCGGCAGAATGATCGGGTCGGGCTCGGACGCCACCCACACCTCCTCTAGCCGTTTGGCCAGACCAATGACCGCGACATCGGTGATACCCAGCTCGTCGAGCACTGCGCTGGCGGCGTTGACCTGAGGTGCGCCGCCATCCACCACGTACAAGTTAGGCGGGTAGGCGAACCGCCTTACCTTTTCTGATGATTTTCCCTCCGGGGACGGCATATTCGGCTGACTCTGCTCGTTCAGGTGTCGTAGGAACCGCCGCCGGGTCACCTCAGCGATAGACGCGACGTCATCGGATCGGCCGGCCCCGGCGGCCTCTCGGATACCGAAGTGGCGGTAGTCCGATTTGCGTGGCAACCCGTCCTCGAACACGACCAAGGACCCAACCACGTCGGTGCCTTGCACATGGCTGACATCGACGCACTCGATCCGCAGCGGCGCTTCGGCCAAACCCAAGGAGTCCTGAATATTCTGCAGCGCAGCAGATCTGGCATTGAAGTCCCCAGCACGCTTCAGCTTATGTTGCTGCAGCGCTTCTTTCGCGTTGCGCTGCACCGTTTCCGCCAGTGCCCGTTTATCGCCCCGGCGAGGTACCCGCAGCGCGACCCGTGCACCACGTAGCCCGGACAGCCAGCTGGCCAGTTCGTCCGCATTGGACGGCAGAGACGGCACCAGCACCTCACGGGGAACCGGATTGGCGGATTCGTCTGCGGCCGGCGCGGTGTGGAGGTCCAGCTCCGCTTGGTCACCGTAGAACTGGGTCAAGAACTGTTCGACCACCTGTTGTTCGTCGGAATCTCCTGGCTCTCCGGACTTTTCCACAATCCAGCCGCGTTGGCCGCGAACCCGCCCGCCACGCACGTGGAACACCTGCACGGCCGCTTCCAGCTCGTCATCAGCCACGGCCACCACATCGGCGTCGGTGCCGTCACCGAGCACCACTGTCTGCTTTTCCATGGCCCGCTTCACCGCGGACAGATCGTCGCGCAGTCGCGCGGCTTGTTCGAAGTCGAGCTGCTCGGCGGCGGCGGTCATCCGATGCTGCAGATCGCGGGCAAATCGGTCGGTCTTGCCGGAGAGGAAGTCACAGAAGTCTCCCACGATCCGGCGATGCTCCGCCGCGCTGACCCGGTTGACACACGGAGCCGCACACTTGTCGATGTAGCCCAGCAGGCAGGGACGGTCGATCTGCTTGTGCCGCTTGAATACTCCAGTCGAACAGGTGCGCGCTGGAAACACCCTGGTGAGCAGATCCAACGTCTCCCGGATTGCCCACGCGTGCGAGTAAGGCCCGAAATAGCGCACACCTTTACGCCGCGGACCGCGGTAGACCATCAATCGCGGAAACTCCTCGTTGAGCGTAACGGCCAGCACCGGATAGGACTTGTCGTCGCGGTAGCGAACGTTGAATCGCGGATCGAACTCTTTGATCCAGTTGTATTCCAGCTGCAGCGCCTCGACCTCGGTGTTGACCACCGTCCACTCGACCTTGGCCGCGGTCATCACCATCTGCCGGGTTCGCGGGTGCAGGTTCGCAAGATCGGCAAAGTATGACGTTAGCCGGCTGCGCAGACTCTTGGCCTTGCCGACGTAGATGACTCGCCCATGCTGATCCCGAAATTGGTAGACACCCGGCTCGACCGGGATAGACCCGGGAGCGGGCCGATAGGTTGCGGGATCTGCCACGTATCCAGGCTAGTAGTAGCTGAACGGACCGTTTCGCGTCGGTTCCCGGCGGTGCCCGCATGGCCGTGCCGGCACCTGGCGGTGCACCGGTCCGGGTGTGGTCCGCCCAGTGGCGGACTGTCGGTGTGCTCGTTCCTATGACGTTTCTATGACGAAGTTGCATTCAACACCCAGCTTGCTAAGGTAACAAATGAGACACGGAAGTATTTGACTAGACACGAAAGTAAATGGCTAGACACGCTAGTAAACGAGCAGACACATCGCGACTCTGCTCCGGTGGCGTAACACCGTCGCCGCGCTAGCGGCGCCGATCCGCTGTTTGCTGGCGGCGATACTCACGTGCGTTTGGCCGGACCCGGGACCCGGGTGGGTCCGGGCGCTAAACCCAGTTGGAGAGAAATGAGTTAATCGTGCGTAAATTAGGGAACTTAGTCTTTGCAATCGCTGCCGCCGCCTTCGTTGGGTCCACCGGGGTCGCCAGTGCGGAGCCCGCGTCCGAGGGACAGCCCGCGCCACCCGCGCCGGCCCCACCGCCTACTTTCAGCCCATTCATGCCCAACAGCTCACAGGGCTGGTGTCCCGGCGGCGGCAACGGTGGGTTCACTGGACTCGGCTACTGCGATGGCATCCGCTACCCCGATGGGTCCTACTGGCACCAGGTACGCTTCGAGGTCCCGTTCGCGGGCTCACAGCTCACGCTGACGTGTGTGGTCGACAACGGCAGCATCCTGCCGCCACTCGCTCCCCCCGGCGGGTGTGGCGGGGCAGTCTGAGGCGAGTGTCAGTTGGCCTGCAGGTCCGGCCGATACCGGGCCAGCAGTGAGCGCACCGCATCCATCGCCTGTACGGCCCGGTCTTTGTCAACAGCCTGGATTGCCAGCACGGGAATGTACTCATCGCCGGGCAGGTCGATGCGCGCCCACCGGCTTCCAGATGGAAACGACACACCGACCACATCGGACCACGGGATCAGTTTGTCACCCAAGAGATTACGCACCTGAAGGCCGGGTGCTCCGACCCATAGCCGGGGCCGTGCGAATAACAGCACGGCCCCGGCGAAAACCAGCCCCAGGCCCGCCATCGCCACCTGGTCGGCGGTTTGAAAAATCACCCCGCTGGACTTGATTTTCAGCAGCAAACCGACCGCGATGTGTGCCGCCGCGATCAAAAAGGCTGCGGCATAGGCGAAAAACGGCGTTCGGTAGGGTCGCACCACGCAATCCCAGTCGTCGTGGCCAGATCTCACGGTCACGACCGGGCGCGCAAGTCGCGCAGGGTCAGTGCGGTGGTCAACGCCGCGGCGGTTGCCTGCGCCCCTTTGTCCTCGGCCGATGTCGGAAGCCCGGCTCGATCCAGCGCCTGTTGCTCGGTGTTGGTGGTCAGCACTCCGTTAGCAACGGGGGTCGAGGCATCGAGGGAAACCCGAGTCAGACCCTGCGTTACCGCATCACAGACATAGTCGAAATGTGGTGTAGCACCACGTATCACGACACCCAATGCGACGACAGCGTCATGGTTGCGCGCCAGCTCCTGGGTCACCACCGGGATCTCGATCGCGCCGAGCACCCGAACAACCGTGGGGTTGGTGACACCGCAGCCGGCCGCCACTTTGCGGGCACCGGCCAACAAGGCATCACAGATCTTGTCGTGCCAGGTGCTGGCAACAATTGCCAGCCGCACGCCGGACGCGTCAAGAACCGGGATCTCCGGGACGCCGGCACCACCGCTCACCAGCACCACTCTCGCGCGCCGGCAAGTGGGATTGCTCCCCCACAAGCCGGGAGCGCCTCCACGGCGCCGTCGCCGAGGGTCATAGGGCACCGCCAAAATCGCCTGGTAGATAGACGGATTCGTGGAGATCATCCAAACCGATGAGGTCGTGGCCCATCTTGTCGCGCTTGGTCATCAGGTAGCGGATATTCTCAGCGTTGGCCCGCACCGGTAGCGCCACCCGCTCGATGATATGCAAGCCGTACCCATCTAGTCCCACCCGCTTTGCCGGGTTGTTCGTCAGCAGCCGCATTGACCGCACCCCGAGATCGACGAGGATCTGCGCGCCAGTACCGTAATCCCGTGCGTCAGCCGGCAATCCGAGCTTGATATTCGCGTCCACGGTGTCGGCTCCAGCATCCTGCAGTTGGTAGGCCTGCAGTTTGTGGATCAGGCCAATGCCGCGGCCCTCGTGACCGCGCATGTACAGCACCACCCCGCGGCCCTCGCGCGCGACCATGGCCATCGCGGCATCCAACTGAGGCCCGCAATCGCAACGGCGGGATCCGAACACGTCACCGGTCAGGCATTCAGAGTGCACTCGGACCAACACATCGTCGCCATCTGCGTTCGGCCCACCAAGGTCACCGCGCACCAACGCGACGTGTTCGACGTCCTCGAAGATGCTCGTGTAGCCTATGGCGCGAAACTCCCCGTGCCGAGTGGGGATCCGGGCCTCGGCAACCCGCTCAATGTGCTTTTCGTGCTTGCGGCGCCATTCGATCAGGTCGGCGATGGTGATCAACGCGAGACCGTGCTCATCGGCAAAAACCCGCAATTCGTCGGTCTGCGCCATCGCGCCTTCGTCTTTTTGGCTGACGATCTCGCAAATCGCACCAGCGGGCTGCAGCCCAGCGAGCCGCGCCAGGTCGACGGCGGCTTCGGTGTGGCCGGGCCGGCGCAATACCCCACCGTCCTTGGCCCGCAACGGAACAACATGTCCGGGCCGCGTGAAATCGTTTGCGACGCTGGCGGGGTCAGCCAGCAAACGCATTGTGGTCGCCCGGTCCGAAGCAGAGATACCGGTTCCTACACCATTTTTCGCATCTACGGTCACTGTGTAGGCGGTCCCGTGCTTGTCTTGGTTCACCGCGTACATCGGTAACAGGCCCAGCCGGTCGCAGATTGCTCCGTCCAGGGGCACGCAGAGATATCCCGACGTGTAGCGAACCATGAAGGCCACCATCTCCGGAGTGGCTTTCTCGGCGGCGAAGATCAGGTCGCCCTCGTTCTCGCGTTCCTCGTCATCGATGACGATGACGGCCTTACCCGCCGCAATGTCGGCAACCGCCCGTTCGACGGAGTCCAACTTCGTCATCGTCGCTACCTTGCTGTCGGACCAGCGCACACGAGAAGTCCACGTGTTGCCTTCAGTATGACCCATTCGGTCGGTCGGCCTCGCCTGCCCGTAGTGCGGGCACGATGGGGAAGAAAATGTTGGCCGCTCGCCCGACCCGCTCCAGCGGGGGTAGTGGCTCTTTCGCGGCCACCTCGGCACCGGCCGCTACCCCGTGGAGGCGCTGGGAAACAGCCGTTCAACATACTTTGCGATGACGTCGACCTCGAGGTTCACCCGCGTTCCCACCGGAGCGCTACCGAGGGTGGTCAGCTCCCGGGTGGTCGGGATCAGCGAAACCTCGAACCAGTGCCGGGGCTCGGCGCCAAGCCCGGAAACCGTCAATGAAACCCCATCCACGGTAATCGACCCCTTTTCGACGACGTAGCGCGCCACCGCAGCGGGCATCTCGATCCGCACCACCTCCCAATGCGGTGACGGTGTGCGTTCCACAATCTCACCCGTACCATCGACATGCCCCTGGACAATGTGTCCGCCGAGACGGCTGTTGAGCGCGGCCGCGCGTTCCAGGTTGACCCGGCTGCCAGGCCGAAGTTCGCCCAGGTTGGAGCGGTTTAGCGTCTCACCCATCACGTCGGCACTGAACTGACCGTCGGCCAGCACGTCGACGACGGTCAAACACACACCGTTGACGGCAATCGAATCGCCGTGTCCGGCGTCGGTAGTCACGATGGGGCCACGGATGAGCAGGCGGGCGGCATCAGCGAGCGCGTCCCGGCCAACTACCTCTCCGAGTTCCTCGACAATCCCGGTGAACATTGCACCAGGCTAATTGGCCAGTACAAACACCGGACACCCTGGCGCAAGGGCGGACCCGCAACCCCCACGTTCCCGAGTCCGCTCACCGTCACCCTCTACGATGCAGGATATGCAGACCCCCAGACGTCACCGCCGGCTGTTAGCCGGCTTCGCCGCCTTGAGCGCAGCCACCATCGTGGTGGCTGGCTGCTCGTCGAGCTCCAAACCAAGCGGCGGACCGCTGCCCGACGCGGCGCCGCTGGTTCAGCAGGCGACCGAGCAGACCAAGGACCTCCAGAGCGCACACCTGGTGCTCACGGTGGAAGGCACGATTCCAGGATTGTCGCTCAAGACACTCAGCGGCGATCTCACCACCTCTCCTGCCACCGCTGCCAGCGGAAACGTCAAGCTCACCCTCGGCGGATCGGAGATCGACGCCGACTTCATCGTCTATGAAGGGGTGCTGTACGCCACCCTCACACCGAACAAGTGGAGCGATTTCGGTCCGGCTGCCGCTGTCTACGATCCGTCACAGATCCTCAACCCGGATGTCGGCTTGGCCAACGTGCTGGCGAACTTCACCGACGCCAAGGCCGAAGGGCGCGACACGATCAACGGGCAGAGCACGATCCGCATCAGCGGAAACGTCTCGGCGGAGGCGGTGAATGCGATCGCGCCGCCGTTCGGCGCGACCGAGCCGGTGCCAGGCACCGTGTGGGTTGAGGAGTCCGGCGATCACCAGCTCGCCCAGGCCAAGTTGAATCGCGGTTCGGGCAATTCGGTTCAGATGACGTTGTCGAAGTGGGGCGAACAGGTGCAGGTCACCAAGCCCCCGGTGAGTTGATGAGCATGCGAGCCGGTCGCCGAGTCGCGATCAGCGCGGGCAGTCTCGCGGTCCTGCTGGGGGCGCTGGACACCTATGTCGTGGTCACCATCATGCGCGACATCATGCGTGACGTCGGCATCCCCGTTAATCAGCTGCAGCGGATCACCTGGATCGTCACGATGTACCTGCTGGGCTACATCGCCGCCATGCCGCTGCTGGGCCGGGCCTCCGATCGGTTCGGCCGCAAACTCCTGCTGCAGGTCAGCCTGGCGACGTTCATCGTCGGGTCGGTGGTGACGGCGCTGGCCGGCGGTTTTGGCGACTTCCACATGCTGATAGCCGGCCGCACCATCCAAGGCGTGGCCAGTGGCGCGTTGCTACCGGTCACACTGGCGCTCGGAGCCGATCTGTGGTCGCAGCGAAGCCGCGCTGGGGTGTTGGGGGGCATCGGCGCCGCACAAGAGCTCGGCAGTGTGCTGGGCCCCCTGTATGGGATCTTCATCGTCTGGCTGTTGCGCGATTGGCGGGACGTGTTCTGGATCAATGTTCCGCTGACGCTGATCGCTATGACCATGATCCACTTCAGCCTGCCTTCTCACGACCGCAGCGCAGAGCCGGAAAAAATCGACCTGGTCGGCGGGCTGCTACTCGCAGTCGGTCTGGGCCTTGCGGTCATCGGGTTGTACAACCCCAACCCCGACGGCAAGGAAGTACTGCCGAGCTACGGTCTGCCCTTGCTGATCGGGGCCATCGCTGCGGCGGTCGCATTCATCGTCTGGGAACGCCGGTCCAGCACCCGACTCATCGACCCTGCCGGCGTCCACTTCCGCCCGTTCCTGGCCGCACTGGGCGCCTCGGTCGCCGCGGGCGCGGCGCTGATGGTGACGCTGGTCAACGTCGAGCTGTTCGGCCAGGGTGTGCTCCAAATGGACCAGACCCAAGCGGCCGGAATGCTGCTGTGGTTCCTCATCGCGCTGCCGATCGGGGCGCTGGCGGGCGGCTGGATCGCCACGAGGGCCGGGGATCGGGCGGTAACCTTCGCCGGGCTGATGATCGCTGCTGGTGGCTATTGGCTGGTTTCCTACTGGCCGGTCGACCTGTTGGCCTATCGGCACAGCATCTTGGGCTTATTCACCGTGCCCGCGATGCACTCCGACCTGCTCGTCACCGGGCTGGGACTCGGGCTGGTGATCGGGCCGCTCTCGTCGGCGACCCTGCGCGTGGTTCCAGCGGCCCAACATGGCATCGCCTCAGCCGCGGTGGTGGTCGCCCGGATGACCGGCATGTTGATCGGTGTGGCCGCGCTGAGCGCCTGGGGCTTGTACCGCTTCAACCAGATCCTGGCCGGGCTGTCGACGTCGATCCCTCCGGATGCCAGCCTGCTCGAACGCGCGGTCGCGATAGGCGCCCAGTACCAACAGGCATTCGCGCTGATGTACGGGGAGATCTTTACGATTACCGCGTTCGTGTGTGTGTTCGGTGCGGTGCTGGGCCTGTTGGTCAGCGGTCGCAAAGAACATGCCGAGGAACCCGAAGCCTCGGAGCGTCAGGCACTGGCGCCGAAGCCCTAGCGATGCTTGGGGCGCGCTATCCCGCCACGAGGCTGAGCAGGAGATCCGGGCCGCACTTCTCGACGCCGTCGAACTGCCAGCGCAGGGCATTCGCCACGCTGGACACTCCCACATCATCGACCGAGGTGACCGGTCCTCCGAGCAAGATGGGCGCGACATAAGCCAAGATTCGGTTGATCGCCCCAGCCCGCAGAAAAGCGCCGGCCAGCGTTGGGCCGCCCTCGAGAAGCACGTCGGTGCGGTCCGACAGTGCCCTGAGCACCTCCACAGGGTCGTGGGTGCGAATCACCATGGTCCGGGCATCATCGTTGAGCACCTTCGCCTCCGGCGGCACCTCACGCTTGCCCACAACGACACGCAGCGGTTGGCGGTCCGCTAGTGAGCCATCGGCCAGCCGCGCGGTCAGGGCCGGGTTATCGGCGATGACGGTGCCAGTTCCTACCACGATCGTGTCGGCAATAGCCCGGCGACGGTGCAGGTCCAGGCGCGCGGCGTCGCTGGAGATCCACTGGCTCGAGCCGTCGGCAGCGGCGCTGCGACCGTCGATACTGGTGGCGAACTTCCAGGTGACGTGCGGCAGCCCGGTCCGTTGCTTGTGTAACCACTCCCGCATCGGTCCGGCTGCCACCTGATCCGCGAGCACGCCCGATCGCACCTGCACACCCGCCGCCGATAGTCGGCCGGCGCCGCCGCCGGCGATCCCGTTCGGGTCGGGCACCGCGTAGAACACCGTGCCCACTCGGGCTTCGATCAGTGCGTTCACGCACGGTGGAGTCTTGCCGAAATGGTTGCACGGCTCCATGGTCACCACGGCAATACCGCCGGCCGCCAGCCCGCCGGCCCGGCGCAGCGCCACCACCTCGGCGTGATCACCACCGGCAGGCTCGGTGCCACCGGCGCCGACAACCCGACCGTTGGGATCCACAATGACCGCCCCGACGGGTGGATTTGGATACGTGCTGCCCTTGACTTGGCAGGCATGCTCGGCCGCGAGGCGCATTGCCTCCTCGATGTTCTTGACCGTCTCCGGCTGGCCCTGGGCTTGGTTCTGCGGCTGGTTCATGCGCTCAGATGTGCTGACGCGGCACCGGCCTGTCGCCGCAATGCCTCAACCGCGGCCGCCGGGTCCGCCGCGCCATAAACCGCGGAACCCGCGACAAAACAGTCGACACCGGCTTCGGCTGCCTGCTCGATGGTGTCCGCGTTGATACCGCCATCGATCTCCACCAGGATTGTCAGCTCTCCCGCGTCGACCATCTTGCGTACTCTACGCACTTTGCCCAATACATCCGGGATGAAACTCTGACCGCCGAAGCCGGGTTCTACCGACATCACCAGAAGGGTGTCGAAGTACCGCAAGATATCGAGGTAAGGATCGAGCGGCGTACCCGGCTTAACGCTGATCCCCGCCTTGGCTCCGGCCGCCTGGATGTCGCGGGCCACCCCGACCGGATTGTCAGTGGCCTCGGCGTGGAACGTGACGTTGTAGGCCCCCGCTTCCGCGTAGGGCGGGGCCCACCGGTCCGGGTTGTCAATCATCAGATGGCAATCCATGGGGATGCCGGTGGTGGCCAGCAGACTCTCCACGACCGGCAACCCGATCGTCAGGTTCGGCACGAAGTGGCCGTCCATGACGTCGACATGCAACCAGTCGGCACCTTCGACCGCAGCTGCCTCATCGGCGAGCCGGGCGAAATCCGCGGCCAGGATCGACGGCGCTATCAGCGGTCCCCGGGTGGTGCAAGGCATGCTCGACACACTACTGAGCAATGCCAGCTAGCTCACTTCAGGCGGCGCAACGCGGCGGCGAACATCGCGTCGGTGCCGTGCCGGTGCGGCCACAGCTGAACGTAGGGCCCATCCCCCAACCCATCGGCGATCGGCTCGAACAACTCCCGGGTATCCAGCGGTTCGACCTGGTGCCGGCGCCGCGCGTCGGCCACGATTCCGACGGTTTCGGCCAGATGCGGCGAGCAGGTCGAGTACAGCACCACGCCACCCGGCCTGGTCAGCGTGATCGCGGCGGCCAGCAGCTCACGTTGCAGCTTGACCAAAGCGGGTATGTCGGCTGGCTGGCGACGCCACCGGGCCTCCGGCCGGCGGCGCAACGCACCCAACCCGGTGCAGGGAACATCGACCAGCACCCGGTCAAAGCCCGGCTCCAGGCCGCTGTCTCGGCCGTCGACGCGGAGCACCTCGACCGGCAAGCCGCGGGTGTTCTCAACTACCAGGTCCGCGCGGTGCTGCGACGGCTCCACCGCGGTCACTCGGACACCGGGCTCCGCGTGTGGGTTTCGGCCCAGCGCAGCCAGCAGCGCGGTCTTGCCGCCCGGCCCAGCACACAAATCCAGCCATCGTCCTGTGTCCGCACCTACCGGCGCCAGCGACAGCGCCCGAGCCACCAGCTGGCTGCCCTCGTCCTGGACCAGAGCGTGACCGTCGCGAACCGGCGCCAACGATCCGGGGTCCCCACGTCGCAGGTAGACGGCAAATGGCGAATACCGGCCGACCGTCCCATGCACGGCGTCGGCCAGTTGTCCGGCAGTCAGCACGCCGGGGCGGGCCGCCAAATGAACCTGGGGACGTTCATCATCGCTGGCAAGCACCGCGTCAAGCTCCCCGGCAGCAGCCCCAAGCGAGTCGGCAAAGGCCTGAGCGATCCATCGCGGGTGCGCGTGCGCGAACGCGGCGTGCCCGATCGGGTCAACGACTGGATCGGGGGCCAGCTCGTCGACCCAGGATTGCTCGTCTCGGGCAGCAATAGCCCGCAGCACGCCATTGACGAAACCTGCTCGCGCCGAATCGAATTCGATTCCAGCCTGCTCGACTGTCGTCGAAACCGCCGCGTGTGCGTCGACGCGGGTGCGCAGCAGTTGGTAGGCGCCGAGCCGCAGCAGGTCGAGCAGGATCGGATTGATTGCCTCCGGCGAGCGTTCGGCTGCCGCGCCGATTACCGCGTCGAGCAGGCCCCGGGTGCGGCAGGTGCCATACGCCAGCTCGGTAGCGAACGCGGCGTCACGACCGGTGATGCCGCGTTCGGAAAGCAACGCGGGCAGCATCAGGTTCGCGTAGGCGCCGCGCTCGCTGACCGCACGCAGCACCTCGAAGGCGGCGCGGCGCGCCGGGTCCAGCGGCCGGCGACGACGGCCTCGTGCAGTCATGAAGCCCGAACAGCCGGGTCGAGCCGAGCGCCACGCGCCCAATCTGCGGCGTTCATGAGCTTCTTCCCGGGAGGCTGAACCTGGCCCAGCCGCACCGGTTGCGAGCCGGTGCCGATCCAGACATCTTTGCGATCCACCTGAATACCTCCGGGCGGCAGAGCATTTCGCGGTTCCGACGCCGTGGCATCAACCTGAACTGGGCCGAGCTTCACCCTCACGTCGCCAATGAGCGTCCAGGCGCCCGGATTGGGGGTGACCGCACGGATCCGGCGCTCGACGATCGGCGCCGGCAAGTCCCACCGGACCCGCGCATGCTCCACGGTGATTTTCGGGGCCAGGCTGACCCCATCGGCCGGTTGCGGTCGTGGCGTCAGCGTCGCGTCCTCGATTCCATCCAGCGTGGTTGACAACAGTGCTGCGCCCGAAACCGCCAGTCGCTGAAGAAGATCGCCCGCCGTGTCGGTCGGCTGAATCACCTCGGTGACAATTCCGTAGATCGGTCCGGAATCCAAGCTCGGCTCGATCTGGAATGTCGTGGCGCCGGTGATCGTGTCCCCCGCGGCGATCGCGGCTTGCACCGGCGCGGCGCCACGCCAGGCCGGCAGCAATGAGAAGTGCAGGTTGATCCAGCCATGCCGAGGCACAGCCAACAGCGAGTCGCCAAGCAGTGCCCCGTAGGCAACCGCAGCGCAGCCGTCCGGCGCCAACTCGGAGAGTTCCGCAACGAACTCCGCCGAATTCGGCCGCGATGGCCGCAGCACGGGAATGCCACGGTCGGCCGCCTCGCGGGCTACCGGCGACGGCTGCGGCTTGCCCCGCCGGCCGGAGGCCGCATCGGGGCGGGTCAGCACCGCTATCACGTCGTGTCGTGGCGATTCGATGAGCCGACGCAGCGCGGGCAGCGCGGGCTCGGGAGTGCCGGCAAAAACTAGGCGCACCGCCACAGTCTAGAAATCTTCGCCGGCGTGGCGTCGACCACAATCCGGGCGTGCCGGTTGCAACAGGCATATACTGTTGCTGATACGGAATGTATCCGGCGGACATAATTGACATATATGGTCAATACCCGCCACACCAGCGACAACGGTGTCGAAGTTCGCAGTCATCCACTTACGTTTCAGGAGGTCTGATGACCACCATCGACGCACCTGTCCGCGCAGGCCAATCGCTCGCTGCCACGCACCGAGCAATGTGGGCACTGGGCGACTACGCGCTAATGGCTGAAGAGGTTATGGCCCCCCTCGGCCCCATCCTGGTCGACGCCGCGGGCATCAAGCCGGGTCTTCGAGTGCTCGACGTCGCCGCCGGTTCTGGCAATATCTCACTCCCTGCCGCCCGGACCGGTGCCACCGTCATCTCGACCGACCTCACGCCGGAATTGCTGCAGCGGTCGCAATCCAGAGCCGCGCAGCAGGGCTTGACCCTCGAGTACCAGGAAGCAAATGCGCACGAACTGCCGTTCGGCAGCAACGAGTTCGACGTCGTGATCTCGGCGATCGGCGTGATGTTCGCACCCGATCATCAACGCGCATCCGGCGAGCTGGTCCGTGTCTGCCGGCCCGGCGGGACGATCGGTCTGATCAGTTGGACCCATGAGGGTTTCTTCGGCCGAATGCTGGCCGTAATCAGGCCGTATCGGCCGAGCCTGTCGGCGGCCTTGCCGCCGTCGGCGCTGTGGGGCCGTGAACACTACATCGGCGACTTGCTGGGCGATCGCGTGACCGTCACCCAGACCCGCCGGGGAGGGTTGCCGGTACACCGCTTCGACACCGCTGAGGCCGTTCACAACTACTTCAAGAATCACTACGGCCCGACGATCGAAGCCTATGCAAACATCGGCGACAACGCGGTGCTGGCCGCCGAGCTGGACGCTGAACTTATCGAGCTCGCAGCGCAATACCTGACTGACGGGGTCATGGAATGGGAGTACCTGCTCCTCACCGCAGAAAAGAAGCGGTGACGATCACCGCCGAAACGAGGCAATGAGGCGCTGAGCACAACGCCGTCCTAGAGCCCGTGTCGGGCGATCCTGCCGAGTCCGGCAGGCCCGACACGGGCTCGCATCTATATCGGACTAGATTTCTTGTCTCTCATGTCGTTCTAGATCCACATGTCGTTCTAGATCCACATGTGGGACTAAGTCCTCACGGTGGACTAGATCCTCACGTCGGACTAGATCTCCGTGTCGAAGCGTGCGTCGGGTTCACCGCCCGCGGCGGTGAACGCTGTCAGGGCACGCACCAGCCCGTGGCGTTCCTCTTGGGGCATTTCTTCCACGATGCGGGCGATTTCGGCCCTCCGGTGCGCGGTGACCTGCCGAACGACATCACGCCCCCGGTTGGTCAGCACGGCGAGCAGTTCGCGGCGCGAGGTCGGGTGCGGTAAGCGATCGATCAGCCCAGCGCCAACCAGCCGGTCGACCATCCGGCCCGTCGCCGACGGTTGCACGCCCAGGGAGGTCGCGAGCGTGGCCAGGTTTATCGGACCCCGGTTCGACAGAATCACCAGGGTGCGGAACTGCGGGATGGTGATGTTCTCATCGACCTCGGTGATCGAGTGAGCCGAGATGGCCACCAACAACCGGGATGCCGTCAGCAACGCATCGGTGATCACATCGAGCGATTGGTCGGCGGCCGCGGCACTTTCCGTCGGCAATGCTGCCCCCTTCCCCGGAGCTTGTCCGGGCGGTCAACTTCGTCGTTGCACAACATACGGGCTACAGGCACCAAAGTGTAACAGCCCACAATAATAGCCAGTGACTATTTCTTATAAAAATTATTGCAGTAGAGCATCATTCGAATTGCGCGATGAGAGTCCGGTAGTCGTCGACCCGCCGATTAGCCAGCGTCGGGTTCTGACGCCCGGCGCCGCGGCCAACACCGACCACCTCTACCGACGTTGCCCGAAACCGCCCCATCACCCGGCAGTCAATCTAATCCTTTTGCCCACCAACCGTATTCGTACCAATGCCAGCAACCGCGACCGATTCATCTAGTCGCCGTGGTCAGGCAAACATTGTCCAAGTACCCGGAAATGTTGCGACAGCGGCTATCCCGACTATCCAGCTATCCAATGTGCAGCGGATCAATATGCACCCGTACCGGCTGGTGGGCCTGCCGCGCGCTGAGCACGCCAACACCGCGGCGCAAGCTGGCAGCCAATTCGAGGCCCTGCTCGCGGTGGACCCGCACCAGCATCCTGGTCACCGGCGCTTCGGCGGGGATGCCCGCCGGGCGGCGGGCGCCCGCCGGGAGATCCACCGGACCCAGAACATCGGCCTCGTCAGGCAGCTGGGCTGCATCCAGCAACGCCGAGACCGCTTCGAATCCGCCATCAACGGCGGCAATGTGCACGGTCGGCGGCAGGCCGACTTCCCGACGGGCCGCCAGCTCGGCCTCGGCATGACCGACCGGATCCCAGCGAATGAGCGATTGCACCGTAGGAATAGCGGATTCGGCTACCACTGTCACCACGCCGCCGGCCGCGCGTGCCCGTACCAGTGCCGCGGCGGTCATCCAGCGCGATAGGGCGTCCTCGGCGGCGCGCAGGTCCTGCCGGCCGAGCAACGCCCAGGTGTCCAGGAGGAGCGCTGCCCCATATCCCCCTGGCGCCCGAGGCTCGGCTCCCGGGGTCGCGACCACCAGGGCCGGCCGGTCGGCCACTTCGCCCACGATGGCTCCGCCGGCCGAGGTGATCACCACGGTCCCCGGGAACGCCCGGCCGAGTTCCTCGGCGGTGCGCCGGGCACCAATCACCACGGCACGTACCGTCTCCGATCCGCACCGCGCGCACCGAAGCGATGGCTCCACGCGGCCGCACCAGCGGCAGACCATTCCCGGCTCGGCGGCCATGCCCTCCATGGCGGCCGCATCTGCTCGTGCGGAGTTCGTCGAACCTCCCGGCCCGGGACCACCCTGCTCGAGCAACGCCAATGGGCCGGTGCACTGCCGGCAACGGGCAATTGCCCGGCATCGCCCGCAGGCCAGCGAAGGCACGTATCCGCGCCGCGGCACCTGTACCAGGACCGGCGCCCCTGACTGCAGCGCCGAGCGCGCTGAGCGCAGGGCGATAGACGGCAGCCTGGCAGTGCGGGCGGCTGGGTCGCGCTCTTCTGCGTACCCGCTGTCATCGAGAGCGACCACGCGCGGCGCGTGCGCACGCACCACCGGCCGAGCCGCAACAATGTCGTGCGCCCATCCGTTGCACACCAACGAGTGGGCCTCGGTGGTGCGGGCGTAGCCGCCGATCAACGCCGCGCACCGCCCCTGATGCGCGCGCAACATCGCTACCTCCCGGGCATGCGGATAGGGCGCCCGCGGCTCCGCCAGCGAGTCGTCGCCGTCGGCCCAGACCATGACCAGACCCAGGTCGCTCAGCGGCGCAAACGCCGCGCTGCGGGTGCCGATTACGAGCCGCGCACTGCCGCGGAGCGCCGCGAGCCAACGTCGGTAGCGGGCGGCCGGCCCCAAACCCGCCGACAACGCGACCACACTGTGCTCCTCGATCCGGGCCGTGGTGGCCTTCCAGAGCACGTCGATGTCCCGCTGGTCGGGCACGATCGCCAGCACCGAGCGGCCGGCGCCGATGGTCTGCGCGGCGGCCTCGGCAAGGCGTTCTGCCCACGACTCGCCCGGCAGTGCCTGCCACACGGCCCGGGCGGCGCGCGACTTGGCAAGGGCAGCGAGGAATTGACCGCCCCGACCGTATAACTCCCAGCCCGACGGATCGACCGGCGCTACGACGGGTAGGCCGGCGCGCAACGTTGTTTCGCGCTCCACTCGAGCGTGCCGGGCAGGCACGGCGAGCCGCAATACGTCCGGCCGGGTCCCCGCATAGCGGGCCGCAACAGCATCGACCAGCCGGCGAGTTTCGGGAATGAGGACTGGTTCGGGCGACACGACGCGATCGAGCCAACCCAACTTGCCGTGGTGGTCGGTGTCGTTGCGTCGCTCCAACACGAACCCGTCGACCAGCCGACCATGGAACCGCACCCGCACCCGAACGCCGGGCTGGGCATCGTCGGACTGCTCAGCCGAAACGAGGTAGTCGAACTCGCGATCCAGGTGCGGTACCGACAGCATCGGCAACACCCGGGCGATGGGCTCAACTTCGACACGCGTGCGTGTGTGACGGCGAGATGCGCTGCTAGGCAATATCTTTCTCGTCTATTCCCACCCGAGTTCCGCGGGGCTGGTCGGCTGGATCACACCATACCTAGGGCCACCGACGCTAGCTCTCTGCCGGCTCTGCCGCCTTGGCCAGGGCGTCTACTGCGTCCTCGCGACCAAAAAAGAACCCGGCGGCAATGAGGATCGCCGCCGCGCCGTAGGACCACCAGATTGGCACCGCCAATGCTTCGTCGCCCAGCTTGAACTTGCCGATCGCGATCATCGAATCCGACGCCGCGAAACAGAGCGCGCCCACGGCGGTCCAAATGGTCGGCAGCGCCGCCACGAGCGCCGCACAGACCATGGCACACAGCACGACGATGTAGGCAGTCACCGGGATCGTCAATTTCTCCTCGCCAAGCTGGGGCCAGAACCACATCAACAGAGCCGCACACGCCACACACGTTGCGCCGACCGCAGCGATGCGTGCCATCGACGGAGCCCCCATCACAGCCAGCGGTAGTAGGGCTGCCAAGAAACACAAGTGCGCTATGAGGAACGCCCCCAGACCGAATACGAATGACTGCGTCCACCACGGGATAGCCAGCAGCCAATCGCCCGTCGCGGACAAGAGGAACGCGGGTACCAGCCACCGCCGCTCGCGCACGATGGGGTGCGCGGCCGCCGCGAGGGCCAACAGCACGGCCATGGATGCTTTGAACGCCGGTTGCAAAATCCAGTGTCCGGTCAGCTCCGCCCCAGGCGGCGAGTGCACCGCCAGCACGGTCAGGTACACACCATAGGCGAGGCCCACCCAACCCGCGACCACCCAGCCACCAGCAACAACACGAGGTGCGTACGGTACGTCTATGCCCAGCCTGGACAACACCGCGGACGAGAAACCCACTATCGACCCCATCCTGGTGAAGGTACTGGATGCGGTTCCGTTCCGGCTATCCACCGAGGACGGGATCGACGCAGCGCGCCAGCGACTGCGCGACCTGCCACGCCGGGCGGTGCACCCCGAGCTACGGGTCGCCGACCGAAAGATCGACGGGCCAGCTGGCGCAATCGACATCCGAATCTATTGGCCACCAAAGTGTTCCAATCGTACCGACGTGCCAGTTGTGGTCTTCTTTCACGGCGGGGGATTTGTCATGGGGACCTCGACACTCACGACGGCTCCGCCCGCCAGCATGCCGTCGGCGCCGATGCGATTGTGGTGTCCGTCGACTACCGGCTGGCGCCCGAGTACCCCTACCCCGCCGCTATCGAAGACGCGTGGGCCGCAACGCTATGGGTCGCCGACCATGGTCGCGAGATTGGCGCCGATCCCACCCGGATTGCCGTGGCAGGGGATTCAGCGGGGGGCACCATCGCCGCGGTCATCGCGCAGCGCTCACGGGACCTGGACGGTCCCCCTGTTTTATTCCAGTTGTTGTGGTACCCCTCCACAATGTGGGACCGATCGCTGCCATCGTTCACGGAGAACGCCACAGCAGCGATCCTTGACGCCAAGGCAATCGCAGCATTCTCCCGTTGGTATGCAGGTGACATCGATGTGTCTGACCCGCCGCCGGGATTGGCTCCGGGCCGGGCGCGCAACCTATCAGGTTTGCCACCGGCCTACATCGGGGTCGCCGGTCACGACCCGTTGCGCGACGATGGGTTACGGTACGGCGAGCTGCTGGCTACGGCCGGCGTCGCGGTCGAAGCGCACAACGCGAAGACTCTGGTACACGGATACATCGGCTACGCCGGCGTGGTGCCCGCAGCCACGGCCGCTTTGAATCGCGGGCTGGCGGCGTTGCGCGTCGCGTTGCACGAGTAGCTGCGGTTGTGCGTACGGTATGTCTATGACGGAGCCGACAATAACCCGACCCGGCATCGATCCCATCCTTCAGATGCTGCTTGATTCTTTCCCGTTGACCTTCACCGCGGCCGACGGCGTCGAAGTTGCGCGCGAACGGCTTCGTCAGCTCAAGGCCCCGCCGGAAATGCTGCCGGATCTGCGCATCGAAGAACACACGGTCGGTTACGACGGGCTTACCGACATTCCGGTCCGCGTCTATTGGCCGCCGGTCGCGACCGCCGACCCCGTGCCGGTGGTGGTCTACTACCACGGTGGCGGCTGGTCACTCGGCGACCTCGACACCCACGACCCCGTCGCCCGCGCCCATGCCGTCGGCGCCGAGGCCATTGTGGTGTCGGTCGACTACCGGCTTGCGCCCGAACATCCGCATCCAGCTGGGGTCGAAGACTGCTGGGCGGCGCTGCGCTGGGTCGGCGAGCACGCGTCCGAGCTGGGCGGCGATCCGAATCGGATTGCCGTCGCGGGTGATTCGGCGGGCGGCAATATCTCCGCGATCATGGCGCAGCTGGCCCGCGACCACGGCGGGCCGGCGCTGGCCTTCCAGTTGCTGTGGTACCCATCGTGCATGGGCGACCTCTCACTGCCGTCCTTCACCGAGAATGCCACCGCTCCCATTCTTGACCTCGACGTCATCGGCGCCTTCCTGACCTGGTATGTGCCGGGCCTCGACATCAGTGACCACACCGTCCTACCCAGCACCCTCGCCCCGGGCAATGGTGATCTGGCCGACTTGCCTCCCGCGTTCATCGGCACCGCCGAACACGACCCGCTGCGAGATGATGGAGCCCGCTATGCGGAGTTGCTCACGGCCGCAGGAGTCATCGCCGAGTTGTACAA
This sequence comes from Mycobacterium spongiae, assembly GCF_018278905.1. Classification (NCBI taxonomy): domain Bacteria; kingdom Bacillati; phylum Actinomycetota; class Actinomycetes; order Mycobacteriales; family Mycobacteriaceae; genus Mycobacterium; species Mycobacterium spongiae. Next base: position 2,198,028 of record NZ_CP046600.1, on the reverse strand, counting down.
CGAGCCCACCATGGTGCACGGCTACGTCAACTTCGGCCTCGTCGTGCCCGCCGCGGCCGATGCCACCAACCGCGGGCTGGCGGCGCTGAAGAAAGCTTTACATTCCTAATCTGGACGACCGCGGATCGTTCGGCCTCAGCGGTAGTGCGATTGCCCTGCGACAGTTGAACCGATTCTTTTGCGGCATCATCTGATCCGCTGTGGACATCGCCAGCGGCATTTGGGTTCGGCATTCGACGCTCGTGTGTGGCCCGCAGGGCGCTCAGCGGTCACTGCGATCCGTTGGGGGCGGTGCCGTAGCATCCACTCACGTCGGCAGACAACGCGATCGACGAGCCGCCGAAGAGCAGAGCGGGGATGTGATTGACGTCTTTCAGGAGGAAACGATCAGTACATTAGCGTTGTTCATCGCTGTGGGCGGCTCAGAACAGGACCGCGATCTGCTGGTGTCAATCAGCGGACACAGCTGGCGTTTTCAACATTGTTCTGGCGCAGCGAGACCTCATGGGTGAGCGTGGTGGCTTGCGGGCTCATCTGCGGGGCGGGGGCCAGGCTCTCGGTGTATTGCTGCCCACGACTGCCGGCTCGCTCGTGGAAATGGCCGCAGCAGCGGGCATGGACTTCGTGTTTCTTGACTGCGAGCACGGACCTGGCGACTACGTTTTGCTCGAGCGCTGCATCACGGCCGCAGAAATCCACGGGACCGCGGTCTTTGTCCGGGTAGGCCACGATGAACCCGCGCTGGTCCAGCGTGCCCTCGATCTGGGGGCGACGGGGATCGTTTTTCCGCACATCGACAGCGCCGAGCAGGCTCGTAGGGCTGTGTCGTGCTCGCACTATCCACCATTGGGTAGCCGCGGGTTCTCCAACTACGTACGGAAGGGACGGTTTGGGCGCGTCGCAGCGACCGATCATGCGCGTGCCGAGACAGAACGAACCATCGTTATCGCCATGATCGAGTCCCCCGCGGGATACTTCGCTTTGCGTGAGATAGTGGCCGTTGCCGGTATCGACGGCATTATGTGCGGTCCCGCCGATCTGGAGATTTCCTCAACCGCAGTAGATGGTGAGCATCCGTCACCGAGTGACATGGTGACCACCATTGGCGCCTATGCCGCTGAGACCGACAGCATCGAGGTTGCCGTTGTAGGAACCAAAGAAGAGGCAATCCACTGCCTTGGTCGCGGCGTGGGGATGGTGGTAGTCAATCTCAGTCCAGTGCTCATGGACCTGTTCGAAGATTGGCATGGACTACTCCAGCTGTCACCCGCGCGGCCAAGCCGACCGCCGCTGCAGGGTGGCGCCTCTACAGTCCAGGGATGAGTTTTCTCTGCGACCACGCGTGCTCAGGCTGACATCTCCCCGGCACCCGCCGGCCCGTGGGGACATTCCGGGCCATCCAACAGGTGTGCATGGAGGTTACGGCGGCACCATCTCAGACGGTCGCGAGTATCGGGTAGGCGCAACGCCATACCAGCGTTTGAAGGCGTGCGAGAACGTCGAGACTTCGGTGTAGCCCAGCCGCGTGGACACCTCTTCCACGGTCAGCCCCACGTTCCGGAGTAAGTCGACGGCTACCGCCGAGCGGGCTTCGTTCAGCAACGCCCGAAAAGACGTGCCCTCCGCGGCAAGCCGGCGCCGCAGGGTTCGAGGATGCATGTCAAGCTCGGAAGCGATGTCGGAAAGCGTTGGGAAAATCCCAGAATCGCGGAACAGGTTGGTACGCACCAGCGCGGTGATTCCCCGACGTTGTTCGTTGCGTTGCATCAGCACATCGCATTGCGCGAGGCACATTTCCAGTGTGTGCCGATCAGCCTGCGGTAGCGGCTCATCGAACATCGCGCGCGGGAAATGCACACGGTTGTGTGCGCGGCCGAATGCGACATCGCTTAGTGGGACGACCCCGAGCAGCGGACGCATCAGCTCCTCATCGACCGCCAGCTCTGCCGATACCCGCTCGGCATACTTCTCTGCCACGGGAAGCGTGAAACTCATTGTTGTCGTAATGATTCCGGCGATATCGCGTTCGATGAAGAATCGCCGCACGTCGGCGGGCAAGTGGCCGGCTTCCAGCTCGAACAGGCAGTCGTCGGCGGTTTCGAACAGCGTGATGTCGATGTGCAACATGGTCAGCGCGAAATAGCGCATGGCGATGGCGAACAACTCGCGAAGGGTGGCACACGACATCGCGGCGAACCCGAACAACCCGATATGGGTGAGCGAAAACCGGCTGCCCACGTCGATCCCCACGCCAGCGTCATCTGGCAGCCGGGCCAGCAATTGGCGCACCGTGGTGATCTCGTCGAGGCCGCTGACCAAGGTTTCCGGGTCATCGAGATCCGCCAGCTCGATCGCCGTGCCCGCAAGCACGTCACACGTAGGCACCCCGCGTTCGTTGGCCACCTCGCACAACACCCGGGTCGCATAAACCGGATGCCGCACGTCGGCCGGCACCCCGACAGGGGTCAAACCTCCCATGAGCTGTCCTAAATTCCCAACTCTTTGTCCCATCGTCTCATTACCGACCGCCCATGTCACCCATACAGTGGAGCCATGGCCACTCTGACCGCCGAGCGGCCCTCCAAGGGACCCGCCAGACGGCTGCGCACCTGGACGATGACCCGGGAGGCCCTCACGATCGGCTTCGACTTCGGCGACGGCTTCCTGGGTCGGGCGCGTGGCAGCGATATCACCAGATTCCGTTGTGCTGGAAGACGTTTTGTCTCGATCAGCCACCCGGACTACGTCGACCACGTGCTCCACGAGGCGCGCCTGAAATACGTCAAGTCCGACGAATACGGGCCGATCCGGGCCACCGCGGGTCTGAACCTGCTCACCGATGAGGGCGATTCCTGGGCCACGCACCGCGGCGTCCTGAACCCGACCTTTGCCCGGCGCCACCTCAACGAGCTCGTCAACCTGATGATCGATCCGATCGCCGATGTCACCGCCGCACTGCCCACCGGCGGCGGCCAGCAGTTCGACATGCACCAGACGATGGTCGAGGCGACCTTGCGCGTGGTCGCCAATGCCCTGTTCAGCCAAGATTTCGGGCCGCTGGTCCAGTCCATGAACGATCTCGCCACGCGCGGGCTGCGCCAGGCGGAAAAACTGGAACGACTCGGGCTGTGGGGTCTCATGCCGCGGGCGGTCTACGACGCGTTGCTCTGGTGTGTCTACTCCGGCGTGCAACTACCCCCACCGCTGCGGGGAATGCAGGAGATCACCCTGGAACTCGACCGCGCGGTCAACGCGGTCATCGATTGGCGGTTGGCACGGCCCACCGACTGCGCTGACCTTCTCAATGTTTTGCTACGCGCCGACGGAGGAGCTTGGTCCCGCCAGCGGGTCCGCGACGAGGCACTCACGTTCATGCTCGCCGGTCACGAAACCACGGCCAACGCTATGTCGTGGTTCTGGTACCTGATGGCGCTTAACCCCGAGCCCTGCGACCGGATGCTCGCCGAGGTCGACACCGTCCTGGGGACACGCCGGCCTACCGCCGATGACCTGGGCAAGCTGATCTGGACGACCGCATGCCTTCAGGAGGCGCAACGCTACTATTCGTCGGTGTGGGTGATCGCACGCGAGGCCATTGCCGACGACGTCGTTGACACACATCACATTCGCCGCGGCACTACGGTCGTCATTCCGATCCACCACATTCACCACGACCCGCGTTGGTGGCCGGACCCGGAGCGATTTGATCCCGGCCGGTTCATGAAGAGCGCCAGGGACCGCCCTCGCTCGGCCTATCTGCCATTCGGCGGCGGTCGACGTATCTGCATCGGACAAAGCTTCGCCCTGATGGAAATGGTTCTGATAGCCGCAATCATGAGTCAACACTTCACTTTTGAGCTTGCGCCCGGTCATCCTGTCGAGCTCGAGGCAACGCTGACCCTGCGGCCCAAGCACGGAGTACACCTCATCGGAAGCAGACGCTCATGAGCACGCAATCGCATAGCAGACCCAATTACCACACCCTGATCGTCGGTGCCGGATTCTCCGGGATCGGCGCCGCCATCAAGCTCGACCAGGCGGGGTTCACCGATTACCTCGTGGTCGAAGCCGGCGACGGCGTCGGCGGCACCTGGTACTGGAACACCTATCCCGGTATTGCCGTGGACATTCCGTCGTTCTCCTATCAGTACTCGTTTGAACAGAGTCCGGACTGGACGCGGACCTACGCACCGGGGCATGAACTGAGGGCGTACGCCGAACACTGTGTCGACAAGTACGGCATCCGGTCCCGGATCCGGTTCAACACCAAGGTCATCGCCGCTGACTTCGACGACGAGCACAGGCTGTGGCGCGTTCAAACGGACCCGGGCGGCGAAATCACGGCCAGGTTCCTGATCAGCGCCAGTGGTGTTCTGACAGTACCGAAACTGCCTGACATCGACGGCGTGGATTCGTTCGACGGTGCCACCATGCACACCGCGCGCTGGAACCACAACGAGGACCTGACCGGCAAGCGCGTCGGGATCATCGGCACCGGCGCCTCGGCCGTACAGGTCATTCCCGAGATTGCACCAATTGTTTCCCACCTCACGGTATTTCAGCGCACACCGATCTGGTGCTTCCCCAAACTCGACGTCCCGCTACCGGCGCCGGTTCGCTGGGCGCTGCGAATTCCGGGGGGTCGTCCTCTCCATCGCTTCTTCAGCCAGGCATTGATCGAGGCGACCTTCCCGATAGCGGCGCACTACTTCAAGCTGTTTCCGCTGGCCCGCTGGATGGCAGCGTCGGGCCGGCGCTATCTGCGCCAGCAGGTCAAAGATCCGGCGGTGCGCGAGCAGCTCACCCCGCAGTATGCGGTGGGCTGCAAACGGCCGGGCTTTCACAACAGCTATCTGTCGACGTTCAACCGCGAGAACGTTCGCCTGGTCACTGAGCCGATCGACAAGATCACGCCCACCGCGGTGGCTACCACCGACGGCGACAACCACGAGATCGACGTGCTGGTGCTGGCAACGGGTTTCAGCGTCATGGACACCGACAACGTGCCGACCTATGCCGTCGCCGGAAGCGGCGGGCGATCCTTGAGTCGGTTCTGGGACGAGCACCGGCTGCAGGCATACGAAGGTGTCAGCGTTCCCGGCTACCCGAACTTTTTCACCGTGTTCGGCCCGTACGGCTACGTCGGCTCATCGTATTTCGCACTCATCGAGACCCAGACGCACCACATCGTGCGCTGCCTGAGACGGGCCCGGCGCAACGACGCGACCCGGGTCGAGGTGACCGAGGAAGCCAACGCCCGCTACTTCGCCGAAGTGATGCGCCGGCGCTACCGCCAGGTCTTCTGGCAGGACAGCTGCCGGCGGGCCAACAGCTACTACTTTGACAAGAACGGCGACGTCCCGCTGCGCCCCACCACTACTGTGGAGGCCTACTGGCGCAGTCGCCATTTCGATCTCGACAACTACCGATTCAGCGCCTAGTGACGAGCAATCGCCTGACCTTCCACACAGGACAGTCGCTGTGATGGTGCCGCGAATCGATGCTGCGATTCGGGTGTCCGGCGATCGGCGGTTGGCCTATGCGGAGTATGGCGACGGTGCGGGTGTTCCCGTCTTCGTCTTCCACGGACTTCCGGGCACGCGTCTTAGCTGGGGCATGCTGCCCGATGGTTCGTTTCCGCCCGCCGTGCGAATCATCGCGCCGGATCGTCCCGGCTACGGCGGCTCCGATCCCAACCCGGGTCGCACGCTCCTGGACTGGGCGAATGACGTTGAGACACTGGCAGATTCGTTAGCCATCCCCGGGTTCGCGATCGTCGGTATCTCCGGTGGCGGTCCCGGTGCGTTGGCGTGCGCCTGGAAGATGCCGCAGCGCCTGACGACGGTGGGCATCGTCTCATCTCCCGCACCGACCGACGCTCCTGGCGTCTTCGACGGAATCAGCGGCACCAACCGGTTCTTCATGAAACTGACGTGGTATGTGCCTTGGCTGTCCAGCGCGAACACCCGATTCCTGGCGGCAGTTATCCGACGCCATCCGCGGCGATACCTCGACACCATGAAGTACAAGATTCACGACGTGGACAAAGCCATCCTCGCCCGACCGGAGATTCACGAGATGCTGGTCAAAGACTTCGCCGAAGCGGTGCGCGGTGGCGCAGCGGGGATGGTCGACGACATGGCCGCCAATCACGGGCGTCCCTGGGGCTTTGCGTTAGACCAGATCCGCACCGAGGTCCTGCTGTGGTCGTGCGAGCTGGATCGGAGCGTTCCACCTGCAATGGGAAAATACTTGAGCGACGTCATCCCGTCCTGTCAGGCCAACATCGTGCCCGGGCAAGGGCACCTGTGGATTCTGGTTCACCTGCGAGAGGTGCTGGACGAGGTCACCCGCGCAAGCCCGCGAGGCTGACGCACAACCAACATATCGGGATTGATCGCGAGTCCGTCGTGTCCGGTACATCGCCGTTCATCGGATGCCGACCGGCTACTGCCGGGTGGGTGGTGGGTTGACGGCAGATGAGCCCAGTGCCAAGCCAACGCCGAGCCTGCACGGTAGCAGACCCGCTGCGCGGTGCAGCGTCGCCACCAATCCGCACCGCGGACAGCTGGTCGCGCAAACTCGCGGGTATCCCCCTGCAGGAGGCCCCGAGCCCGCGCCAAGACTAGATGGCGCGCTTGAGGTCGTCGACCTTGTTGAGCTGCTCCCACGGAAGTTCGATGTCGGTGCGGCCGAAATGCCCGTAAGCGGCCGTCTGCGCGTAGATCGGGCGCAGCAGGTTCAGGTCGCGGATGATCGCGCCGGGCCGTAGATCGAACACCTCGCCGATGGCCTTTTCGATCTTGATCGGGTCAACTGCCTCCGAGCCGAATGTCTCCACGAACAGGCCCACGGGGGCAGCCTTACCGATGGCGTAGGCCACCTGCACCTCGACCCGCTCCGCCAGCCCTGCGGCGACCACGTTCTTGGCTACCCAGCGCATCGCGTAAGCCGCGGAACGGTCCACTTTGGACGGATCCTTACCGGAGAAGGCGCCGCCACCGTGGCGCGCCCAGCCGCCATAGGTGTCGACGATGATCTTTCGGCCGGTGAGCCCTGCGTCGCCCATCGGACCGCCGAGGACGAACTTGCCGGTGGGATTCACCAGCACACGTACCGACGACGCGTCCAGGGTTTCGTGGGCCAGGTCATCGAGCACGCTGTTGAGCACCTTTTCCCGGATGTCGGGATCCAGCGTCTTCACCAGGTCGATATCGCCCGCGTGCTGAGTCGAGACGACGACGGTGTCCAGCTTCACCGGGACGTTGCCCTCGTAGGCGATCGTGACCTGGGTCTTGCCATCGGGGCGCAGGTATGGCAACACGCCGTTCTTGCGGACCTCCGTGAGCCGCCGCGACAACCGGTGCGCCAGCGCGATAGGCAGGGGCATCAATTCCGGGGTGTCGTTGATGGCATAGCCGAACATCAGGCCCTGGTCACCGGCGCCCTGAGAGTCCAGCGGGTCGGCCGCGCCTTCGACACGCGCCTCGTGGGCCGTGTCGACCCCCTGGGCGATGTCGGGCGACTGCGCACCAATGCCAATGTTCACCCCACAAGATGCCCCATCGAAGCCCTTGTCGGACGAGTCGTAGCCGATCTCGAGAACGCGTTCACGCACGGTGTTGGGGATGTCCGCGAAGGCCTCTTTTGCCGTCGTCGTCACCTCACCCACCACGTGCACCTGACCTGTGGTTACCAGAGTCTCGACTGCAACACGTGAGCGGGGATCCTGCGCCAGAAGCGCGTCGAGGACCGCATCGCTGATTGAGTCACAGATCTTGTCGGGATGTCCCTCTGTCACCGACTCACTGGTAAACAGCCGCCCCTTTTCGCTCACTACTCTTCATCCTTCCGATAATTAGTTAACCGAATTATATACTTCGGCATCATTCTCAGTTCGTCGATCAAGCGTTCGCCCAGCACCTGTCCAGGAGCCGTACAGAACCTAGCTCACGGCTCCGCTACTCCGCTTTCGCCGCCCAAGAACATCACGATCGCATCGACGATGCGGCTCGCCATCAACGTCTTCGATCCGTGCTGTAGTGCAGACTCCGTGCCATCGGAACCCAGCAGCCAGCCGTCGTTGCTGTCCACCTCAAAGGCCCGCCCATCGCCGACGGCGTTGACGACCAACAGATCGCAGCCTTTGCTTCTCAGTTTAGCTCGGGCATGAAAAAGCACGTCGCCGTTGACGTCGCCAGTCTCGGCCGCGAATCCTACGATGGCCCGCATGTTGGGCAGTTGACCATGGGCGCGAGCCCGAACCGCGCCGGCCAGTACGTCGTCGTTGCGCACCAACTCGATGGTTGGTGGCCCCTCGACGCCATCACTCTTCTTGATCTTGGCGGTGGCGACCTGCGCGGGCCGGAAGTCGGCAACCGCTGCCGCCATGACCAGCACGTCGGCGGTGGGCGCGTGCTTGGATACCGCGTCGGCGAGTTGCTGTGCGGAGCTAACGTGCACTACCTCGACACCAGCGGGGTCGACAAGCCCCGCGGTGTGACCGGCTACCAGCGTGACCTCAGCGCCGCGCTGCGCCGCCACCCGCGCAACCGCGTAGCCCTGCTTACCGGAGCTGCGGTTGCCGATGAAGCGCACCGGATCGATCGCCTCGCGAGTGCCACCGGCGGTCACCAGCAGCTTGTGGCCCGCAAGGTCATGGGGCAGGGCATCGTGACGTTCCAGGAGCAGCTGGGCCAGGGTGGTGATCTCCTCAGCCTCGGGAAGTCGGCCGGCACCGCTATCGGCGCCGGTGAGCCGCCCGGACGCCGGCTCCAGCACCACGGCGCCGCGGCGACGCAACGTGGCCACATTGTCGACGGTGGCGGGGTGCAGCCACATCTCGGTGTGCATCGCTGGCGCAAACAACACGGGACACCGAGCGGTGAGCAGCGTTGCAGTCAGCAGGTCATCGGCACGGCCGGCCACGGCCCGCGCCAGGAGGTCCGCCGTCGCCGGCGCGACCACGACCAGGTCGGCCTGCTGACCGATATGAACGTGCGGTACGGCCGGAACGTCGTCAAAAACACCGCTGCGCACCGGCTCGCCTGATAGGGCCTCGAAGGTTGCTGCCCCGACGAATCGCAGCGCGGATTCGGTGGGAATGACCCGGACATGATGGCCGGCCTCGGTGAGCTGACGAACGACGGTGCAGGCCTTGTAGGCGGCGATACCTCCGGAGACACCGACGACGATCCGCTTGCGGTCCATCACCTCCGGCCCCGCCTTGTTATTCGCCCTCGGTGTGCTCGAGCAGGTCGGAGTGGATCTCGCGCATTGCTATCGACAACGGCTTCTCCTGCAACCCGGGCTCGACCAGCGGACCCACGTATTCGAGGATGCCTTCGCCGAGCTGGTTGTAGTAGTCGTTGATCTGGCGCGCCCGCTTGGCCGCGTAGATCACCAGCGCGTACTTGCTCGAGACGCGGTCCAGCAACTCGTCGATGGGCGGGTTGGTGATGCCCAGGGGGGTGTCATATGCGCCTGCGCCACCCTTCGACGGATCGAACTGATCCACGGCAGGGACAGCGGCTAGCGACCCGTCGGACTGCGGAATACTCACTTAATACAATCTCCTGGCGACGTAGAACCTTTGCGAAACGGCTAGAACCTCGTGCTGGGTCTGCTCTGGCTCCGGTCTGGCTAGGCGGCTCACGACGGTCCAGGCACAGTTCCCACCAGCAAGGATACCAATTCGGCACACGCGGATTCCAATCGGCGGTTCACCACGACCTCGTCGAAGTCGTCTTGAGCTGCCAGTTCCATCCTTGCCGTGTCCAGGCGCCGTTGGATGACTTCTTCAGTCTCGGTACCTCGTCCGATGAGCCGAACTTTCAGGTCAGCCCAACTGGGCGGCGCCACAAACACGGTAATGGCTTCGGGCATTGCCTTCTTGACCGCCCTGGCCCCGGCCAGATCAACCTCGACGAGCACCGGAACGCCGGCCGCCATCGCGGCCCGCACGGGCTCGGCCAAGGTACCCGATCGGTGCAGGCCACCGTGGATTTCAGCCCATTCCAGCAGCTCTCCCTGGTCGATGAGTTCCTGGAATCGGGTGGGGGTGACGAAGTAGTAGTCGATGCCGTCGATCTCACCGGGCCGCGGCGCACGCGTCGTGGCCGAGACGCTGAAATGCAGGTTCGGAATCCGCTCACGCAGGCACCGGACCAGGGTGGTTTTGCCGACCGCAGAGGGACCGGACAGGACGACCACACGTCCTGCACTGGCAGGCTCGCGAGCTGCGGCCTGCTCAGCATCCGGTCCCCCGCTGGCGCTCACTGGCACTCCCGGGTCGCTACCCTCAGGTCAGGCTAGCTGACCTGCGTGATCGGCTTTGGGTCGGCGAGCTCGGGTTGACTGCTCGCCTCCTCCTCAGACCGTCCGGCCTGCGTGATCGGCTTGGGTCGGCGAGCTCGACCTGATTGCTCGCCTCCTCCTCAGACCGTCCGGCCTGCGTGATCGGCTTGGGTCGGCGAGCTCGACCTGATTGCTCGCCTCCTCCTCAGACCGTCCGGCCTGGATCGTCGGCGAGCTCGACCTGATTGCTCGCCTCCTCCTCAGACCGTCCGGCCTGCATCGTCGGCGAGCTAGGCGGAACCGAACTTCTCTAACAGCGCCTTGCGCTGACGATCTCCGAGGCCGCGGAGGCGACGAGTCGGCGCAATCTCGAGTTCGGTCATGATTTCCTGCGCTTTGACCTTGCCAACCTTTGGCAACGCCTCAAGCAGAGCAGATACCTTCATCTTGCCCAAGACTTCGTCGCTCTCGGCGTCTTTGAGCACCTGTGTGAGGTTGGTGCCGCCGCGCTTGAGCCGATCTTTGAGCTCTGCTCGTGCTCGACGTGCGGCAGCAGCCTTCTCCAACGCGGCCGCGCGCTGCTCGTCGGTCAACTGGGGAAGGGCCACGATTCCTCCGTCTCTCATCGATAACAATCGATCGTCAATTGTCTCAGCCGGGTACTGAGGCCAGCGCAGACGACCGTACTCACGCTCCCTGACGAAATCTAACCCGACCCCCTGGTTTTGGGGACATTTCACCAGCGTGTGTCCGGCATCGACCCAGCGTGAGTCGTTCGCACGGCGAAGACCGCCGGTCTCCCAGCGAGGGTCACCCCGACTGAACCAGGAGTTGTATGACGAACACCCGCGGTGCCCGCGGGGACCCAAAAAACGCCGTTGAACAGGCATTTTTCCGTTGGCGCGGCGAACCACGCCGCCTCGGTGGCGCGACTGCATCGCCTGTTCGACGTGTCACACCACCCATCCGGCCCAGCCCAGCCACCCCTTCGTCGTCGCCATCCTGGTGAACCTGACAACTAGATCCAGAAAAAGTGACTATCGCCACGGTAAAGGGTGACCCGAAGCACCCTCGACGCCAGTGGACGTGGCCGTAGCGAGAGTCTTCGATAGCCCTTGATAGGCCGTGATAGGCCGTGAGATCGCTACTCCGTTGAGAGATACGCAACGGTGTCGAGGATCTGTTCGCCCGCTGCTCGCAGCTCGGCCACACTCGGCCCCGACCGCAACACCTCCCGCGACACCACAGGCAGCAATTGCCCCGAAGCCGCCCCGCCCAGCCCCGCCAGCGCTTCAACGCGCCCGCCCTGTACCCCCAGACCCGGCACCAACACCGGTCCGCCCAGCGTGCTCAGGTCGGGTGGATCAAGAACCGTTGCCCCAACGACCACACCGACTGATCCGGGCTGGGGTCGTGTCTCGGCGTTGGCAGCCGCAGCGTGGTCGACGATCACCTGGGCTATCGTGCGACCGTCCGCCGTAGCGCGCTGCACCGTCGCGCCCTCGGGGTTGGACGTGGCTGCCAAAACGAATACCCCTCGACCGTGGCCCGCGGCGACCTCGAGCAGCGGGCGCAACGACCCGAACCCAAGGTAGGGCGATGCTGTCACGGCGTCGGCGGCCAGCGGCGACTCGCCGGCCCAGGCCGCCGCGTAGGCCGCCATCGTCGAACCGATGTCGCCGCGCTTGGCATCGGCCAGCACTAGGACTCCGGCAGCCTGCAATGCCACGATGGTGCGCTCCAGCACGGCGAATCCCGCGGCACCGTAGGCCTCAAAAAACGCCACCTGCGGCTTGACGATGGCGAAACCGGCGTACGCGGCTACGCAGATGTCGCAAAAACTCGCCAGCCCATCGACGGTAGTCGGGAGACCCCAGGCCTGAAGCAGCTCGGGGTGCGGATCGATGCCCAGGCACAGCGGCCCGCGGCGCGATTTCGCGTCGGCGAGGCGAGCGCCGAAGCTCCTCATGGGCCGGCGCCCCCTGGACCGATCGCCCGGTGCAACTCCTGTAGCGACCGCACACCGATATCCCCGCGGATCCCTGCCTCGATGCCCTGCACGGCTGCCGAGGCGCCCTGCACCGTCGTCACGCATGGGATATTGACACCCACCGCAACCGATCGGATCTCGTAGCCGTCGATGCGCGGACCAGAGTTGCCGTAGGGCGTATTGATGACCATGTCGACTTCACCAGCGCGGATCGCATCAACCGCGGACATCTCCGGCCGGCCGGGTTGTGACGGTTCGAAGTGCTTGCGGACCTCGTCGCACGGAATTCCATTGCGGCGCAGCATCTCTGCGGTGCCTTCAGTGGCGAGAACATTGAAGCCCAAGTCAGCCAACCGCTTGACAGGAAACACCAGGGATCGCTTGTCGCGGTTCGCCACCGACACGAATACCGTGCCAGCGGCCGGCAGCGAGCCGTAGGCCGCGGTCTGGCTCTTGGCGAAGGCGCTGCCGAAGTCGCGGTCTATTCCCATCACCTCACCGGTCGATTTCATCTCTGGACCGAGCAGCGAGTCGATAGCCGCTCCGTCAGCCCGCCGGAACCGGTGAAACGGCAGCACGGCTTCCTTGACCGCAATCGGAGCCTGCGGCGACACGCTGGCGCCATCCCCCGATGGGGCCAGCAGCCCCTCCTCGCGAAGTTGAGCGATAGTGGCGCCCAGCATCGTCCGTGCGCAGGCCTTGGCGAGCGGGATTGCGGTGGCCTTCGACACGAACGGCACCGTACGACTGGCGCGTGGGTTGGCCTCGAGGACGTAGAGCACGTCATCCTTGATGGCGTATTGCACATTCAGCAGACCAACCACACCGATGCCGTGCGCGATGGCCTCGGTCGCCTTACGCACCTTCTCGATGTCGCTGCGGCCCAAGGTCACCGGCGGCAAAGCACAGGCGGAATCACCGGAGTGGATACCGGCTTCCTCGATGTGCTCCATGATTCCACCGATGTAGACCTCGGTGCCGTCGCACAGGGCGTCCACGTCGATCTCGACCGCATCTTCGAGAAAACGGTCAACCAAGACGGGATGCTCGGGGGACAGCTCGGTGGCCCGAGTGATGTAGTCGCGCAGCGTGCTCTCGTCGTAGACGATCTCCATGCCGCGACCACCCAAGACATACGACGGCCGCACCAGCACGGGATAGCCGATTTCTTCGGCGATCCGGCGAGCCTGCGTGAAGGTCGTGGCAGTGCCGTAGCGCGGAGCCGGCAATCCCGCAGCGTTCAGAACGTCGCCGAATGCACCGCGATCCTCTGCCAGGTCGATGGCTCGCGGCGGGGTGCCCACGATCGGAACGCCGGCATCGGCAAGCCGTTGCGCCAGCCCAAGCGGGGTCTGACCGCCCAGTTGGACGATAACCCCCAGGACCCCGGTTCCCTCGGGGCCGCCGCTGGCCGACGCCGTCTCGGCGCGGAACACTTCGAGGACGTCTTCGAACGTCAGCGGCTCGAAGTACAGCCGGTCGGCGGTGTCGTAGTCGGTCGACACCGTCTCCGGGTTGCAGTTGACCATCACGGTTTCAAAACCGGCCTGGCTCAATGTGGTCGCCGCGTGCACACAGCTGTAGTCGAACTCGATGCCCTGGCCGATCCGGTTGGGCCCGGACCCGAGGATCAGCACTTTCGGCTTCACGGTCTGTGGGGCTACCTCGGTCTCCGCGGCGGGGTCGAGTTCATAGCTGCTGTAGTGGTACGGCGTCTTGGCTTCGAACTCCGCGGCGCAGGTGTCGACCGTTTTGTACACCGGGTGGATGCCGAGCCGTTCGCGCAGCGACCGCACACCGTCTTCTCCAGCCAGCTCCGGTCGCAGTGCCGCGATCTGGCGATCCGACAGTCCGTAATGCTTGGCGTGGCGCAGCAGATCGGCATCGAGGAACGGCGCATCCACCAGCCTGGCACGCAGCGCCTCGAGCTGACCGATCTGCGCGACGAACCACGGATCCACGCCGGAGACCTGGGCCACATCCTCGACGGAAGCCCCCAGCCGCAACGCCAACTCGATGTCATAGAGCCGGCCTTCGGTCGGGGTTCGCAGCCGCGTCAGGACGTCGTCGAGCCCACCTTCGGGATCAGGGGCGCTCCAGAAACCGACGCGGGTCGTCTCCAACGAACGCATCACCTTGCCGAGGGCCTCGACGAAGTTGCGGCCCAACGACATTGCTTCCCCAACCGACTTCATGGTGGTGGTGAGTGTTGGGTCGGCCCCCGGAAATTTCTCGAAGGCGAACCGCGGCGCCTTGACCACAACGTAGTCGAGGGTGGGTTCGAAGCAGGCCGGTGTTTCTTTGGTGATGTCGTTGAGGATTTCATCGAGCGTGTAGCCGATGGCCAGTTTGGCGGCGATCTTGGCGATAGGGAAGCCGGTGGCCTTGGACGCCAACGCACTGGACCGCGAGACGCGGGGGTTCATCTCGATGACGATGAGCCGACCGTCGCGCGGGTTGACAGCGAACTGGATGTTACAGCCACCGGTATCCACACCGACCTCGCGCAGAATGGCAATACCCAGATCCCGCATCCGTTGGTATTCGCGATCGGTCAGCGTCATCGCGGGGGCGACGGTGACCGAATCGCCGGTGTGCACACCCATCGGGTCGACGTTCTCGATCGAGCACACGACGACCACGTTGTCGTTGCCGTCGCGCATCAGCTCGAGTTCGAATTCTTTCCAACCGTAGATCGATTCCTCGATCAACACATTGGCACTCGGCGATGCCGCAAGTCCGGCGCCGGCCATCCGTTCGACCTCGTCGGCCGAGTACGCCATGCCCGAACCCAGCCCGCCCATGGTGAAGCTAGGCCGCACCACCACCGGCAGACCGAGATCGGCGACCGTTTCGCGGACCTCTTCCATGGTGAAACACACCCGGCTGCGCGCAGATTCACCGCCGACCTTGCCGACGATGTCTTTGAACCGTTGCCGGTCCTCCCCGCGCTGGATGGCGTCGAAGTCGGCACCGATCAGCTCGACGCCGTAGCGCTCCAACGCCCCGTTGTCGTGCAGTGCGACGGCGGTGTTGAGTGCGGTCTGCCCGCCCAGTGTGGCCAGTACGGCGTCGATCTTGTTGCCGCGCTCGGCCTGCTGGGCGATGACCTGCTCCACGAACGCGGGGGTGATCGGCTCCACGTAGGTGAAGTCGGCGTACTCCGGGTCGGTCATGATGGTCGCCGGATTGGAGTTGACCAGGCTGACCTGCAATCCCTCCGCGCGCAGCACCCGGCATGCCTGTGTGCCGGAATAGTCGAATTCGCAGGCCTGCCCGATAACGATCGGCCCCGAGCCGATCACCAGCACATGACGCAGGTCGGTACGGCGCGGCACTACCGGCCCTCCCTTTCCATCAGGTCAACAAATCTGTCGAACAGGTACTCGGCATCGTGTGGACCGGCTGCGGCCTCGGGGTGATACTGCACCGAAAACGCCCGCCCGTCACCGAGCCGGACACCCTCCACACCCCCGTCGTTGGCGCACGTGTGGCTGACCACCGCCGGACCGAACGGCGTGTCGAAGGACTGGCCGGCTTCCCCTTCGAGCGCGAAGCCGTGGTTCTGCGCGGTGACCGCGATACGGCCGGTGTCGTGGTCGATGACCGGGATGTTGATCCCGCGATGACCAAAAACCATCTTGTAGGTCGATAACCCCAGTGCCCGGCCCAGGATCTGATTGCCGAAACAGATTCCGAACAAAGGAATTCCGGCGCCCAACACTTCCCTGGTGAGCGCGACGACATGATCGGCGGTCGCCGGATCGCCAGGACCATTGGACAGGAACACCCCGTGCGGGTTGAGCTCGGCGATCTGCTCGAAGGTGGCCGACGCGGGTAGCACATGGCTACGGATCCCACGCCGGGCGAAGTTGCGCGGCGTGTTGGTCTTAACCCCCAGGTCTAAGGTCGCAACTGTAAAACGTTGCGGCCCTTGGGGCTCCACAATATAGGCAGCGGTCGTACTGACCTCCCCTGCGAGATCAGCACCCAGCATCGGTTGCTGCGCTCGGACCCGGTCGACGAGTTCGTCTGCATCGGGGGATTCGGCGAGCGCAACGCCGGAGAATACTCCGGCCTTCATCGAGCCGCGACTGCGCAGATGACGCACCACCGCCCGAGTGTCGATACCAGCGATACCCACGATGTCTTGCCTGGTGAGCTCTTCGGCCAGCGTGCCAGTGGCGCGCCAGTTGGAGGCACGTGGCGACGGGTCACGCACCGCGTACCCGGCAACCCAAATCTTGTTGTCGCGGCTCTCGCCGTCCTCACCATTCCAGCCGGTGTTGCCTATCTGCGGCGCGGTGGCGACCAGGATCTGGCGGTGATAGCTGGGATCAGTCAGCGTCTCCTGGTAGCCGGACATGCCCGTGCTGAACACGGCTTCGCCGAGCGTCTGTCCGACTGCGCCGAATGGCGTTCCGGTGAAGATGCGGCCGTCCTCAAGGACCAGCAGGGCTTTACTCACGAGCGCCGCTCCTCTCCCCCGCAAGCGGGTGGGGGCACCTCCCTCTGGGGGCGTACCCCCACATCGCCTTGTTGCTGCTCTTTTGCTCCGCTTCGTCGTCGGCGCGGTTCATGCGACATCTTCCTGTTCCTGCTGGCCGTCCAGCCAGCACGAGTATTCGCTGCAATTGCTCGCCCAAAATCCGGTGTCCATCTCTGCACCCGAGGACAGCCGCCATCGAATCGTCAGGATTGGATTGGGGTCCACGATCCGACCGGCCCCACTACTCAGTAGGTCGCGCTCGGTGCGGATGGTGGTAACCGACTCCCGCGGGATCCAGATCGGTTGGGCGCGGTTGCGTTGGATCATGATTCCTTCGGGGTGACGGCTCAGCACCGACTTGCTGCGATACCCGAGATCGCCGGCCATGACCAGCTCATTCCATGCTGGCGATAGCATGCAGCCGACATACATGCCCCGGGTAGACAGCGTCGCCGCGCCCACCCGCTCGGGCACATCGGGTAAGTCGCCAAGCAGCTCCGCCTGGCGCTGCGCCCGGTTCCGCCAGCCGCGCAGCATCAGCGCGATCACCACAGTGATCAACACCATCAGTATCGCGGCAAAGATGAGCGATCCCACAAGCGTCCCGGAGTTCATGCGCGCCGCTCCTCTCCCCCGCAAGCGGGAGGTACCCCCACATCGCTCTCTTGCTCTGCATCGTCGCCGGCGCGACTCATGCCGGGCACTTCCCATCCCGAGCCGTGACCTTCCCCCGAAGCAGGGTCGCGGACACAGTGGCCGGCAACAGCATCGACTCGTAGGGCGTGTTGGCCGACCGGCTGGCTAGGTCACGCCCCGCGACCGTCCAGGTAGCCTCGGGGTCCACGACCGCCAAGTTGGCCGGCTCCCCCACCTCCAGCGGCCGGCCCTGATCGGGCAAGCGCGCGATACGCGCCGGATTCTCGCTCATCACCCGTGCAACATCACGCCAGCTCAGCAAGCCCGGCGCCACCATCGTCTGCACCACCACCGACAAGGCGGTCTGCAATCCCAGCATGCCGGGGCGAGCGGAGCAGAACTCGACGCACTTCTCGTGCTCGGCGTGTGGGGCGTGATCGGTGGCCACACAGTCGATGACCCCGTCGGCAAGCGCGCGGCGCAGCGCGATGGCGTCGGCGGCTTCGCGCAGCGGCGGGTTGACCCGATTCATCCCGTCGAAGCTGGCCAGTCTGCTGTCATCGAGCAGCAGGTGGTGTGGCGTGACTTCAGCGGTGATCGAAATGTCTTGTTCTTTAGCCCATTTCAGAATCTCGACCGTGCCGGCGGTCGACGCGTGGCAAATGTGCACCCGGGCGCGGGCGTCTCGGGCCAGCAGGGCATCCCGCGCGACGATCGACTCCTCGGCCGCCCTAGGCCATCCGGCCAGTCCCAGCTTGGCCGCCGTGGGCCCCTCGTGTGCGATGGCGCCGACCGTCAACCTGGGCTCCTCGGCGTGTTGGGAGATCAGCACCCCAAGTCCGGTGGCATATTCCAGGGCGCGGCGCATCACCAGCGGGTCGTCCACACATTTGCCGTCGTCGGAGAACATCCGCACCTGCGCGGCACCGTCGAGCATCATGCCCATTTCGGTCAGCTCGACGCCGCCCAAACCCACTGTGACCGCGCCAACGGGATGGACGTCGACCAGGCCGATCTGCTGTCCCCGATGCCACACGTGGTCGGTGACGACCGGAGTGTCTGCGACCGGGTTGGTGTTGGCCATCGCGAACACCGCGGTGTAGCCGCCCAGGGCCGCTGCTGCCGAACCGGTTTCAAGGTCTTCGGCATATTCGCGGCCGGGCTCGCGCAGGTGGGTGTGCAGGTCGACGAATCCGGGCAGCAACACGTGTCCAGTGGCGTCAATCACATCGGCGAATTCCGGGACGGCGAGCCGGGTGCCAATACCGGCGATCTGACCGTCATCGACCAGGACGTCGACGCCTTCCCCTTCGCCGTACAAGCGGACACCGCGAAGCAGCACCGTCATGCCGCGCCCTCCTCCCCGGCCGACTCGGTCCCCACCAGGACATGGAACAGCACCGCCATCCGCACATGCACTCCGTTGGAAACCTGTTGGAGCACCGCAGATTGCGATGAATCGGCCACCGATGATGCGATTTCCATCCCACGCATCATCGGGCCGGGGTGCAGCACCGTGGCATGCCCCGGAAGCATCGCCTGACGCCGGTCGGAAAGGCCGTAGCGAACCGAATACTCGCGCGCGGACGGGAAGAATCCGCCGTTCATCCGCTCGGCCTGCACCCGCAGCATCAACACCGCGTCGGCGGCGGGCAACTCGGCATCGAAGTCATAGGAGACAGTAGCCGGCCAGCCGTCCACACCCATCGGCAGCAATGTCGGCGGCGCGACCAGCACAACCTCGGCTCCGAGGGTGGCCAGCAGCACGACGTTGGACCGCGCCACCCGACTGTGCAAAATGTCGCCCACGATCACAATGCGCCGGCCCTCGATGCCGCCGAGCCGCTGACGGAGGGTCAGGGCATCCAGCAGCGCCTGCGTCGGGTGTTCATGCGTGCCGTCACCGGCATTGATCACCGACGGGCCGCCGTCGTTGGCTTCGGATGTCCAGTCAGCAAGCAGATGCGCTGCCCCGGACGCCGGATGCCGGATGATTAACGCATCCGCTCCCGCGGCGCGCAGCGTCAGCGCGGTGTCGCGCAGTGACTCACCCTTGCCCACCGACGATCCGGCCGCGCTGATGTTGATCACGTCGGCGCTCATCCATTTGCCGGCCACCTCGAACGACACCCGGGTGCGGGTCGAGTTCTCGTAGAACATCGTGATCACCGTGCGGCCGCGCAGCGTCGGTAGCTTCTTGATCTCGCGACCCACCAACGCCTGCGCGAACCGGTCGGCGTCATCGAGGATCGCGATGGCGTCGTCGCGGCCCAGGTCGCCCGCCGCCAACAAGTGTCTGCTCATGCGCCACCGTCCCGGGAGAGGACCACGCCGTCTCGACCGTCGTGCTCGTTCAGGTGCACGTGCACACTCTCGCCAACCGATGTCGGCACGTTCTTACCCACATAGTCGGCCCGCACGGGCAATTCCCGGTGCCCGCGATCGACCAGCACGGCCAATTGCACCGCCCGCGGCCGGCCGACATCGCGCAGCGCATCCAGCGCGCTGCGTACCGAGCGCCCCGAGTAGAGCACATCGTCAACGAGGATCACCAGCGCGTCGTCGACCCCACCAGCCGGGATCGATGTCGCCTCCAGCGGCCGTGGCGGCTGCATCATCAGGTCGTCGCGGTACAGGGTGATGTCCAGCGCGCCATGGCCGACCTGGACTCCGCTGTATTCGCCGATCTTGGTTGCCAGCCGCGTCGCCAACGTCACGCCGCGAGTCGGGATACCCAGCAACACCACACGTGGGGCGTCGGGGCTGTCCAGCGCGGTCTTCTCGATGATCTGGTGTGCAATGCGCGAAATGGTTCGGCCAACATCGGCCGCAGACATCAATTCTCGGGGTTGCCGGCTCAACGCCGCATCTCCCCAGCGCCCATAGGAGACATGCTGTGCTCCCAGACCTCCTTCTCCGCCTCTCCGGACGGATCGTTAAAGGATGTCGACTGCCGGGCAGCCTAACACTGCCGGTTCCCTGGCGGCGATGCGGGACGCGCTACCCTGGCGAAAATGACAGGCTCGAATTCGTCCACCGGATATTGCGGCTTCCCGGGTCCCCCAAGTCGATCGCAGCGCCTGGATTTCGATGCGCTCTATCGCGGCGAGAGCCCGGGAGAGGGCCTTCCTCCCGTGGCGACACCTCCATGGGATATCAAGGCACCCAAGGAGAACGTCATCAGCTGGCATAGCGGCGGCTGGGTGACCGGTGACGTTCTCGATGTTGGCTGCGGGCTCGGGGACAACGCGGTCTACCTGGCCAAGAACGGACACCGCGTGACCGGGCTGGACATCTCGCCCACCGCGCTGACTACCGCGCGGCAGCGCGCTGCGGATGCCGGAGTCGAGGTGACGTTCGCCGTGGCCGACTCCACCAAGCTGGACGGCTATGTCGCGGTGTTCGACACCGTCGTCGACAGCGGCATGTTTCACTGCCTCGACGAGGATGGCAAGCGCAGCTACGCCGCAGCAGCACACCGCGCCACCCGGTCGGGTGCCACCCTGTTGCTCAGCTGCTTCTCCGATGCCGATCCACCCGACGACGCCTGGCCGCGGCCGGCGGTGTCCGAACAGACGCTGCGCGACGTCCTCGGCGGCGCCGGCTGGGATATCACCTCGTTGGAACCCGCCACGGTGCGCCGCGAATTCGACGGGAAGGAAATCGAGATGGCGTTCTGGTACGTGCGCGCGACACGGCGCGACCCGAATTAGGGTTCCGGCGATGGCAGAGCTCCCCTGGAGGTAACGAACGTGAACCGGGCCAACCTCGACAGCAACCACGCGGGCATCCGCGAGGTCTGCGACGCCGGCTTGCTGTCCGGCGCGGTGACGATGGTGTGGCAGCGCGGAGAACTATTGCAAGTCAACGAAATCGGCTACCGGGACGTCGACGCGGGTCTACCGATGCAACGAGACACGCTGTTCCGCATTGCATCGATGACCAAACCGATCACGGTGGCCGCCGCCATGACGCTCGTCGATGAGGGCAAGCTGGGTCTGCGCGACCCGATTGCGAAATGGGTGCCGGAGCTCGCCGACGCGCGGGTGCTCGACGACCCCGGCGGCCCCCTGGACCGAACACATCCCGCCGAGCGGGCCATCCTGGTCGAGGATCTTCTCACCCACACCAGCGGGCTGGCCTACGGGTTTTCGGTATCCGGACCGATTTCGCGCGAGTACATGCGATTGCCATTCGGGCAGGGGCCGGACGTGTGGCTAGCCGGACTTGCCGCGATACCGCTAGCGCACCAGCCCGGCGACCGCGTCACCTACAGCCACGCCATCGACGTGCTGGGCGTCATCGTGTCCCGTATTCACGGCAAGCCGTTTTATCAAGCCCTCGACGAGCGGGTGCTGGCTCCGGCAGGCATGACGGACACCGGATTCTTCGTGTCGGCCGAGGCACGCCGGCGGGCGGCGACCATGTACCGGCTCGACGAGCAGGACCGGATGCAACACGATGTGATGGGCTCGCCGCACATCGAACCGCCGTCGTTCTGCAACGCCGGCGGCGGCCTGTGGTCAACCGCCGACGACTATCTACGGTTCGTCAGGATACTGCTGGGCGACGGGTCGATAGATGGTGTCCAAGTGCTGTCGCCGGAGTCGGTGCGCCTGATGCGCACCGACCGGCTGACCGACGAGCAGAAGCGACATGACTTCTTAGGAGCGCCGTTTTGGGTGGGACGCGGGTTCGGTCTCAACCTGTCAGTGGTGACCGACCCGGCCGTATCGGCCCCGGTGTTCGGGCCGGGCGGACTGGGCACGTTCAGCTGGCCCGGCGCCTACGGGACGTGGTGGCAGGCCGACCCCTCCGCGGATCTCATCCTGTTGTACTTGATTCAGCATTGTCCGGATCTGTCCGTGGACGCAGCCACGGCCGTCGCCGGTAACCCGTCGCTGGCGAAACTGCGGACAGCACAACCGAAGTTCGTCCGACGCACCTATCGCGCACTCGAGCTCTAGACGGCGTTGGCGTCGAGTGCATCCAGGTCGAGAAATCGCACAAATTCCCGCCCTGAATGCACATCGGACGCCACGCGCACACACTCGTGGGACCAGGGGCCGTCACGCGTCGCCGGAAACAACCTGCACGGCGCTATCACCATTGCTGCCCGCCACATCCTGCGGCACCTCGAAGGCCGGCAGCCCCGCACCCGCCGCGGCGACGGCGTTGCGCGCGGCTTCCATCCTGGTCAGCGCCGCCTCGGTGAACACCGACAACCCGAGGTCGTGGTTGTACCCGTGGATTTCTTTGACGTCGAGCTGGGCGAGGAAGTAGATGATCTCCTTCGAGACCACCTGACCGGGAACCAGGACCGGGAAACCCGGTGGGTAGGGCACCACAAATGTGGTGGACACCAGGGTTTTGCCCTCCGCAAGCCGGCGCCCGGCCATGCCGATCTGCACGTACTCGCGGTCGGACTCTTCATAGCCGGCGTAGAAGGCCGAGCGCATGTCGCCAAACGAGCTGGCTTCGTTCGGGCGGAAGGCAATGTCGAACTCGCTGAAGTCGGGCAAATGCGGCAGGTCTTCGGTGATCTCCTCAATGTGGCGTCGCTGCAGGGCGAGGTCGGCCCCGCTGGCCGCCTTCTGACTCCGGTCGAAGTCGATGGCCACCCGTCGCAACACGTCAAGCAGGTAGTGCACGCTCGACCAGGTGACACCGATGGTGAAGATCAACAACACGCTGTTGATCGACGTCTTGTTGATCTGGATGCCGAATCGCTCCATCAGGATCTTTTCCCGGAAGTCGTACCCGTTCATTCCGGTGGCCCCGACAAACAGGGTGACTCGGGTCGGATCGAGGACGAACTGATCCGACCTCCAGGCTTCGTTCCACTCGGCCAGAGCACCTTGCCTGACCTGACGGTAGGAGCTGACCGTCGAGGACCGAAACGCGTCGGGCACCAGGTCGGACTCGTCGAGGATGCGGAACCACTTGCTGATCAACCGGTCCTTGCGGACCCGATGGCGAAACACCAGTGCCATGTTGTACACGTGCCGTACGAGCTCGAACCCTTCGATGTCAACCTGCCGACGGGCTAGGTCCAATGAGGCCAGAAGCTGCTGGTTCGGCGATGTCGAGGTGTGAGTCAAGAACGCCTCAGCGAATGCATCCCGGGTGAGCGCTTTGAAATCCTGGTCGCGCACATGCACCATCGATGCCTGCCGAAGTGCCGACAGCGACTTGTGGGTCGAATGTGTGGCATAGACCCGGACTCGAGCGCGGTCAGGGTCCGGCAGCAACCGGCGGTCAACCCACTCGGAACGGTCCACGCCTTGAAGCGACGCGCGCCACTCTCGGTATTCCTCAGCGTATTCGTCTGACGACAGCATCTGCTCGAGTCGCTCGGCAGACACCATCGCGGTCCGTTGCCGCGCCCAGGGCACCGCGGTCGCGAACGCATACCATGCCTCGTCCCACAAGAAGCAGATGTCCGGCTTGATGGCCAGCACCTCCTCCATGACCCGCCGCGGGTTATAGGCGATGCCGTCGAAGGTGCAATTGGTGAGCAACAGCATCCGGACCCGATGCAGTTGTCCAGCAGCCTCGAGATCCAGCAACGCCTTCTTGATGGTGCTCAGCGGCACGGCACCGTATATCGCGTACTGGGGCAGCGGATACGCGTCGAGGTACATCGGGTACGCACCAGCAAGTACCAGGCCGTAGTGGTGTGACTTGTGACAATTGCGGTCAATGAGAACGATATCGCCGGGACGGGTCAGTGCCTGAACGACGATTTTGTTGGCGGTCGACGTACCGTTCGTCACAAAGTAGGTCTGATTGGAGTTCCAGGTCAGCGCGGCCTTGTCCATCGCCGACTTGATGTTGCCGTGCGGATCCAGCAGCGAATCCAGCCCACCGGAGGTAGTCGATGTCTCGGCCATGAAGATGTTGCGGCCATAGAACTCGCCCATGTCCTGCAGCGACTTGGAGTTGAAAATGCTGGCGCCACGTGCGACGGGAAGCGCGTGGAATTGGCCGACCGGCGCGGCCGCGTAGGCGCGCAGCGCATCGAAAAACGGTGTGGCAAAACGGCTTCGAAGACCGGCGAGCACCGTGCTGTGCAAGTCGGTGACATCGTTGAGTCGATAGAAAGTGCGGTCGTAGACATCGGGTTCGTCCTCAGTCTCCGCGGCGATCGACTCGTCGGTGAGCAGATAGAGGTCGATGTGTGGCCGCAACTCCCGGATCCATTCACCGCATTCGACCCAGTCGTGGGTATCCTCTTCGACCACATCGCCGCCCTCGCTACCGAGCAATGTGGTCATCAACGGCCCTCGGTCGCGGGACCGAAGCGGCAGGTCGTGGCGGATGATCGCGGCTTGAATCTCGCCATTGAGCGCGACGGCGGTGATCGCGTCCTCGATGCTCGCCACGACGAGCAACTCGAACTGCACATCGTCAGACGGATTGCGCAGGGCTCGCAGGCACTCGGCCAAACTGTCCGGCGCCGTTGCCGGGGAATCGTCGGCCAGCAACACCGTATAGAACTGCTGCTGCTTGGCTTGCGCGACCAGCTCCTGCTCTGCCAGCGACACGGAGGTGTCGAACAGCGCTGTACGGTCGCCGTATTCGGAGAGCAAGCGCACAGCCAGCGACACTTCTTCGGCGAGTCGCACGGAGGAATGGCTGTCCAAGTGAGCGCGGAAAGTCGCCAAGTTGTCTGCGCCCGGGTACAGCCAGTAGCGCTCATAGGCTCCGATGCGGTCCATCAGCCGCCGCACCTTGGCTTCGTCGTGGGCGATGTCCAAGCCGGCGAGGTCGATCTCGGCGAGGTGACGACACGCGTCATCGAGCAGATTCCACGTGTCCAGCCGGGTGTATGACGGGTTGGCTACCGCTGCCAACGCCGATACACGCAGTCGTCGCGGCCGGGCGCTGTCGTGATTCATGTCGTCACCTGTTCCTCGGGTGCGGGTGGCGCCGTCCCAGTTGCTCGTTTCCGGGGCGTTGGACGGTATCGGCGTAGTACGACATTTCCGGGGAGCTGTCCCGGCGCAACGTAACCCGGTCCCCCCAATCTCGCGCGCAGCGCGCCATCCGCGCGACCCAGGTGTGATCGCGGATTTCGCACGCGGCGACGGTGGTGGTGTGCGACATCTCGATGCCACAGTAGACGTTTCCCCACGGCGACTGAAAGCACTCGTGCGAATCGGGCCTTCGCTGGCTTACCCAGGTCTGGCAGGTGCTCTGCGCCGGGACGGCGCTCGGCGCGAGGTCACGTCCACAGCATGTGGGCTCGACGGCCGGTCGAGCCGGTCAGTGGTCGGATTCCTCGTCGCTGTCCACGATCCGCCGAGTGCCCCGGATGCCCAGTGGGTTCTCCACCCAGCGCAGCCCCGGAAGCTGCGAAAGCTCCCACCGCCGCCCCGGCAGATCGGTGACATCGCTGAGCGACTTCACGACCGCTTGCGAGAGGCCCATGATGGCGGCCATGACCGGTAGCAACGGCTGCAACGGTTTCGCCGCGGTGCGGACCGTGCTGATGCGGCGGGCGACAATCAAGCGCTCGATCGAGTGGTACAGCCAGGCGCCGACGCCGAGGGCATAGATCGCCAGCACCGACGCGCCAATGGTCCATCCGTACGCGGCGCAGATGACGGCACCGAACACGACCGTCGCGGCCAGCCAGGCGGCGACGACGACACGCAGTTCTAGCCGGGTCATGAGGCCCCCCCGGCGACTGCGGCTGCGGCGGCGCGGATCTGCGGTGTCACGAGCATGACCTGGCCGAGCACGCCGTTGACGAAGCCCGGGGAGTCGTCGGTGGACAGCTCCTTGGCCAGCTCGACGGCCTCGTCGACGGCGACCGGCTCCGGCACGTCCTCGGCGTGGAGCAGCTCCCACACCGCAACTCGCAGAATGGCGCGGTCGACGGCGGGCAACCTTTCGAGCGTCCAACCCTGCAGGTGCGATGTGATGAGGTCGTCGATGTGGGCGGCGTGCTCACTGACCCCGCGAGCCACTGTGTCCGTGTACGGGTGCAGCGGCGCCAAGTCGGACTTAGTCTGGGCCAGCCCGGTTCGCATGTCGGCCACCTCCACTGGTTTCATTCCGCGAGCCTCAGCCTCGAACAAGAGGTCCACGGCGCGTTTACGGGCCTGGTGGCGTCCCTTGACCGGCCTGACCGGCCTGACCGGCTCCACCGGGTCCGTGTCCGGCGTCGTGTGTTCGTCGGACATGATCAGGCGTTGACCCTGCCCAGGTAGCTGCCATCACGCGAATCTACTTTCAGCTTGTCGCCGGTGTTGATGAAGAGCGGCACACTGATCTGCGCACCGGTCTCAACGGTGGCCGGTTTGGTACCCGCGCTGGACCGGTCGCCCTGCAGCCCGGGCTCGGTGTGGGTGACTTCGAGTTCGACGGTGACCGGCAGCTCGATGTACAGCGGTGATCCGTTGTGGAAGGCCACTTGCACCGGCATGCCCTCTAGCAAGAACCGCGCGGCGTCGCCAACCAGGGTCTCCGGCAGCGGGTGCTGTTCATAGTCCTCGCTGTCCATGAACACGAAGTCCGAGCCGTCGCGATAGAGGTAGGTGGTGTCGCGGCGGTCGACCGTGGCGGTCTCCACCTTCACCCCGGCGTTGTACGTCTTGTCGACGACCTTGCCCGAGAGCACGTTCTTGAGCTTGGTGCGCACGAAGGCAGGACCCTTGCCGGGTTTGACGTGCTGGAACTCGATGATCGTCCACAGCTGCCCGTCGATAACCAGGACAAGTCCGTTCTTGAAGTCAGCGGTGGTCGCCACGGTCAATCTCCTAGAGCACGGCCAGTTCCTTCGGGAACCGGGTCAACAATTCCGGGGTGTGGCCAGCGCCTTCTGAGGTCGCTGGGTTCGCCTGTGTTGCGTTTGCGGCCACGGCTAATGTGTCCTCGATGCGGACGCCGCCGCGGCCGGGTAAATAGACGCCGGGCTCCACCGTCACCACGGAGCCCGCAAGCAGTGTACCGGCGGATGTGGCCCCGATGCCCGGCGCTTCATGTATCTGCAGGCCCACGCCGTGTCCCAGCCCATGACCAAAGTGCTCGCCGTGGCCTGCGTCGGCGATCAGCTGACGGGCGGCCGCGTCCACGTCGCGTAGCTCGGCACCCGGCCGCAGCGCCTCTCGGCCCGCCCGCTGCGCCTGTCGGACCAGCTCATAGATCTCCAGCTGCCAGTCGGCCGCCGGCCCGAGCACGAAGGTGCGGGTCATATCGGAGTGATAGCCAGCGACCAGCGCGCCGAAGTCGATCTTCACGAAGTCGCCCGTCGCCAGCACCGCATCAGTGGGCCGGTGATGCGGGATCGCCGAATTGGCCCCAGCGGCCACGATGGTCTCGAATGACACCGCGTCGGCGCCGTGGTCGAACATCAGGGCCTCCAGGTCACGGCCCACCTCACGTTCGGTCCGCCCCGCCCGCAGGCCGCCTCGAGCCACCAGGTCGGTCAGCGCGGCATCGGCCGCCTCGCACGCCAGCCGCAGCAACGCCAATTCTCCGGCGTCCTTGACCTCGCGCAGCTGCTCCACCGTCCCAGCTGCGCGAACCAATTCCGTGGACCCGCCAGACTCTTGGTCGTCGAGCACACCTGACAGCGCGTCAAACCCGTCCACGGTCACCACATGGCTTTCGAAGCCGAGCTTGTTCACGCCGCCGTCGGCGGCCAGGCCCGTCAGGTGGCGTCCGAGTGCTCGCTCAATGGCCACATCCAAGTCGGGCGCCTGCTCGGCGGCCTGGGTCCGGTATCGCCCGTCGGTGGCCAGCACGGACCCGCGGTCATCGGCAAACACCAGCAACGCGCCGTTGGAGCCGGTGAAACCGGATAGATATCGAACGTTTGTCAGGTCTGTGACCAGCATCGCATCTAGTCCCGCGGCTGCGATTGATGCTTTCAGGTTGTCTCGGCGCTGGGAATGTGTCACAGCTCTTGACGGTACTCGCTACGCTAAACCCTCATGAGGAACTGGATGCTGCGTGGATTGGTCTTTGCCGCCGCGATGGTCGTTCTCCGTGTGATTCAAGGTGCGCTGATCAATGCATGGCAGGCCCAGGCCGGAAAGATCAGCCTGACGTTGCTGCTGCTGTTCGTCATCGGCGTGGTCGCGTGGGGGACGATCGACGGACGCGCCGACGCCCACGCAAACCCGGATCCGGACCGGCGCGAGGATCTGGCGATGACGTGGCTGCTGGCCGGCCTGGTGGCGGGGGTGATCAGCGGCGCGGTGAGCTGGATCATTTCGCTGCTGTACAAGGGCCTCTATGCCGGGGGGGTCATCAACGAGCTGACCACGTTTGCGGCCTTCACCGCCCTCCTTATTTTTCTGCCCGGGATCAGTGGAGTCGCGACCGGCCGCTGGAGGGTAGACCGTCATCTGGCGAAAGAGCCGGTGAGACATCACGGGCTGGCCGCTGAACAGGAACGCGCCGACACCGACGTGTTCGCCGCCGTCCGCGCCGACGACAGTCCGACCGGCGAGATACCCGTCGAATCGGACCGGGCGCAGTCCGCGGCCCAAACCACGGCGGTGGCCACGGTCGCACGCGAGGAGCCCACCGAAACCATCGCCACGACCGAACGTGAGGCAACCACCGAGGTGATCCCCACGACCACGAGCGAGTCGGCCACCGAGGTGATCCCCACGACCGCCAGCGAGTCGGCCACCGAGGTGATCTCCACGGACACCGCGGCGGACGCGACCGAGCCTGGGGATCAGCCTAAGAAGAACTAGCGCCTCCGGCACGGTCGGCCAGGTACCGCAGGGCGAGCAGATAGCCCTGGATCCCCAGCCCGACGATCACCCCGGTCGCGACCGGGCTGAGGTAGGAGTGGCGCCGGAACTCCTCGCGCGCATGCACGTTGGAGATATGCACCTCGATCAGCGGACCGCGCAGTTCGGCGCAGGCATCGCGCAGCGCGACCGACGTGTGCGTCAACCCGCCGGCGTTGAGAATCACAGGCTCGCCGGCGTCGGCGGCCAGATGAATCCAGTCCAACAGTTGCGCCTCGCTGTCGCTTTGGCGAACAACAGCTTTGAGCCCGAGACGATCGGCTTCACCCCCGATCAGGGCGACCAACTCATCGTGAGTTGTACTGCCATACACGGCGGGCTCGCGCTGGCCCAGCCGGCCCAGGTTCGGACCATTGATGACGTTCACGGTCGTCTTCGCCGCCGCACTCATGAGCCATCAAGTCCCGCATAGGCGGCGGCCAGCAAGGACGGATCCGGCCCCACCAATCGGCCTGGCTTGGCCAGCCCATCGAGGACCACGAACCGAAGCACCCCCGCCCGGGTCTTCTTGTCACCGGCCATGACCTCCAGCAGCTGTGGCAACGCGTCGGCGTCGTAGCTGACGGGCAGGCCCAATGACGACAGAATGGCGCGGTGGCGCTGGGCGGTAGCGTCATCGAGTCGCCCGGCCAGTCTGGCGAGCTCGGCGGCAAAGACCAGCCCTACCGACACGGCGGCACCGTGAGCCCATTGGTAGCCCTCTCGGCGTTCGATCGCGTGCCCCAGAGTGTGTCCGTAGTTGAGGATTTCACGCAGCTCGGACTCCTTCTCGTCGGCGGCGACCACCTCGGCTTTGACGCTGATCGAGCGCCGGATCAGCTCCGGCAGGACATCGCCAGATGGGTCGGTCGCGGCCCCCGGGTCGGCTTCGATCAGGTCCAGGATCATTGGGTCGGCGATGAAGCCAGCCTTGACCACTTCGGCCATCCCGCAGGCGATTTCGTTGTGCGGCAAGGTCTGCAGTTGCGCTAGGTCGACCAATACGGCGAGCGGCTGGTGAAACGCTCCGACCAGGTTCTTGCCGGCGTCGGTGTTGATGCCGGTCTTGCCACCGATCGCGGCGTCGACCATACCCAGCAGCGTGGTGGGCATGTGCACGATCGCTACGCCGCGCAGCCAGGTTGCCGCCGCGAACCCCGCGACGTCGGTGGCGGCGCCGCCGCCAAGGCTCACCAGGGCGTCCTTGCGACCGATCCCGATGCGGCCCAACACGTTCCAGATGAATCCGACGACGGGGAGGTCCTTGCCGGCCTCGGCGTCCGGGATTTCGATACGGTGTGCATCAACGCCCTGGTTGGCGAGGCGGCTACGGATGGCCTCAGCGGTCTCCGTCAGCACGGGTTGATGCAGGATAGCGACCTTATGCCGACCCGCGAGCAGCTCGTCCAGCTCGTTCGTCAGACCGTTGCCGATCACCACTGGGTATGGCGGGTCGACGGCTACCTGCACGGTCACCGGTGCGCCGATATCCGTCATGGCGTGACCCCGGGCGTCGAGGTGGGTGTGGGCGCGGTTGACAGCTTCTCCAGCCGCGACACGATGTAGCGAACCACCGCACCGGGATTACGGCGGTTGGTGTCGACTCGGATGGTCGCCACCCTCCGGTAGAGGGGGACCCGCTGCGACATCAGTGCCCGGAATTTGGCCGCCCGGTCTGGCCCGGCCAGCAGCGGTCGCACGGTATTGCCGCCGGTACGCCGCACGCCTTCAGCGGCACTGATTTCCAGGTAGATCACCGTGTGGCCGGTCAGCGCCGTGCGCACGCCCGGACTGGTGACCGCGCCGCCACCGAGCGACAGCACGCCGTCATGGTTAGCCAATGCCGCGCGCACCACGTCCTCCTCGATACGTCGGAACTCCCGCTCCCCGTCGGTGGCGAAGATGTCGGCGATGCTGCGTCCAGTCTGGTGCTCGATCGCCACATCGCTGTCGAGCAAGCTGACCCCGAGCGCCTTGGCCAGCCGCCGCCCGATGGTGGACTTGCCGGAGCCCGGCAAGCCCACCAGTACCGCCTTGGGTGCCATGTCGCGTCTACCCCTGGGAAACCCGAGCCCGGGCGTCCGGCGATTCCCGGTCGGCGACCGCGCGTTGGTAGGCCTCGATATTGCGGCGGGTTTCGGTGAGCGAATCGCCGCCGAACTTCTCCAACACGGCGCGAGCAAGGACCAACGCCACCATTGTCTCGACGACCACACCGGCGGCCGGCACGGCGCAGACATCGGAGCGCTGATGGATGGCGACGGCCTCGTCGCCGGTTGCCATGTCCACGGTGGCCAGCGCCCGCGGCACAGTGGAGATCGGCTTCATTGCCGCGCGCACCCGCAGCGGCTGGCCGTTGGTCATACCGCCCTCAACTCCCCCCGCCCGGTTGGTCGAGCGAACGACACCGTCTGGCCCGGGGTACATCTCGTCGTGGGCGCGGCTGCCCCGACGACGCGCGGTCTCGAACCCATCGCCCATCTCCACGCCCTTGATGGCCTGGATTCCCATCACAGCGGCGGCCAGCTGGCTATCGAGCCGGTTGTCGCCGCTGGTGAAGGAACCCAACCCGACCGGTACGCCCAGCGCCACGACCTCCACCACGCCGCCTAGCGTGTCACCGTCCTTCTTGGCGGCTTCGATCTCGGCGATCATGGACTGCTCAGCCTGCCCGTCGAACGCGCGGACCGGGCTGGCATCGATCGCAGACAAGTCTTCGGCACGTGGTGGCGGACCTTCATAAGGCACCGAAGCGCCAATCGAAATGACGTGGGACAGCACCTCGATGCCCAGCGCCTGACGCAGGAACGCCCGGGCGACAGTCCCCGCGGCGACCCGCGCGGCAGTCTCGCGGGCACTGGCCCGTTCCAGAACGGGCCGGGCGTCGTCGAAACCGTACTTGAGCATGCCCGCGTAGTCGGCATGCCCAGGCCGCGGCCGAGTCAGTGGGGCGTTGCGAGCTGAGCTGTCCAGATCGGCCGCGTTCGCCGGGTCGACGGGATCGGTGGCCATCACCGTTTCCCATTTCGGCCATTCGGTGTTACCGATCTCGATGGCAATGGGCCCGCCCAGGGTGGTGCCATGGCGCATCCCGGACAACACGGTCACCGCGTCGCGCTCGAACGACATCCGCGCGCCGCGCCCATACCCCAGCCGGCGACGGGCCAACTGATCGGCGATATCGGTCGAGGTGACGGTCACACCCGCAACCATGCCTTCGACCACGGCCACCAAGGCGCGGCCGTGCGACTCCCCCGCGGTGATCCAGCGCAACACCCGACCATCTTCCCATGGGGGTCAGGCCAGCAAGGCCAGCCCCGCGGCGCCGAGGGTGGCGACACACATCGACGGGCCGTGCGGCACGGTGCGCACACCCCGGAGCAAGCCAACTACGCCGCAGACGGACGTCAACAACGGCGCGGCGAGCGCAGCCAGAAACCACACGCCGACCCCGAAGGTGCCGGCCAGACCGCCCAGGCCGAGCGCCAGTTTGACGTCGCCACCGCCCATCGCAGCCGGCGCAACCACATGCACCGCCAGATACGCTCCGGCTAAGGCGGCCGCACCGGCCAACGCCGCAAAACCGCACCCGGCAAGCCCGGAGACCAGCAGAATCAGCCCCGCCCCGGGCAATGTCAGCGCGTTGGGGAGCCGGCGCTGCCGAACGTCGTAGTAGCACAGCGCCGCCAGCCAGGCCACCACAGCAGCCGCAGTCGCGCTAGCCACACCGGTCGACATGCCTATCCACATGCCCGGCACGCTAATCCGCTGCGCGCACTGCGCAAGTCATCTCCTCGCGGGGCGCGGGCAACCCGGTGAACTGCTCCACCTGCGCAAATGCCTGATTCAGCAGCATCTGGAGGCCGCTGATCACCTGGCCACCCGCGGCAGCCACCGCGGCGGCGAGCGGCGTAGGCCACGGGTCATAGATAGCGTCCAACAGCACCGGGATCCCCGCAAACGTCTCGGCGTAGCCGGCCGCGACGGCCGCCGGAATCGTGCTGATCAGCACCTGTGCGGCCGCGACCTCATCGGCCAAACTGGGGTCATCGAGGCTGCAGAACCGGCTCGCCACGTCGAGTTCTATTCCCAGGTCGACCAACCGTGCCGCCTTGTCCGGATTACGTGCCACGACGGTGATGCCGGCGACGCCGAGCTCGGCCAGCCCGGCCACCGCCGCCGGGGCGGTTCCCCCCGACCCGCACACCAGTGCGCGCTGCGGCCCAGAGGCGGGTAGTGGCCCCAGCGCCCCCGTCACGCCGTCGATGTCCGTGTTGTCGGCCCGCCAGCCACGCGGCGTACGCACCAAGGTATTGGCCGATCCGACCAGTTCCGCGCGCGCGGTGCGTTCGTCGGCGAATCGCAGGGCGGCGAACTTGCCCGGCATCGTCACCGACACGCCCACCCATTCCGGGCCGAACCCGCCGACCACGCTCGGTAGCTGCGCCTCACTGCACTCGATGCGCTCGTAGGTCCAATCTGGCAAGCCCAGGGCACGGTAAGCGGCCAGGTGTAGTTGCGGGGACCGGGAGTGTGCGATCGGCGAGCCCAGAACACCGGCTTTTCGGGGCACCCGACTAGCGCGCCCGGTCTGATTGCGCTCTTCACCGCCGCGCTCCGCGCGGCTCTGCTTTTCACCGCGCTCCGCGCGGCTCTGCTCATCGCGCGGAGTCGAGGACACCATTGTTCTTCGCCAGCTCGATGTTCGCCAAATGCTGTTGATAATCCCTGGTGAACAGCGTCGTACCCGAGGAATCAATGGTGACGAAGTACAGCCAGTCACCTGGCTCGGGATGCTCAGCGGCATGCAGTGCGTCGACCCCGGGCGAACAGATCGCAGTCGCCGGCAGCCCTTCGGACATGTAGGTATTCCACGGTGTGCGCTGACCACGGTCGGCGTCGCTGGTAGCCACCTCCCTGCGGTCCAGCGGATAGTTCACAGTCGAGTCGAACTCCAAGGTTCGATGCTCGTGCAGCCGGTTGTAGATGACCTGAGCCACCTTGGGGAAATCCTGCGCATGGGCTTCCTGCTGGACCAACGATGCGACCACCAGGATGTCGTAGGGCGACAAGCTCATTGACGCCGCGGTGTCAATCAGACCGTTCTTGACGTACTTCATGGCGCCCGCGCTGATCAGCTTCGCCAAGATGCTCTCGGCCGAGCCCGACGGATCGATATTGAAGGTCCCGGGTGCGATCAAACCCTCGATCCGCCGGTGGTCGTCGCGCAGTTCCACCACCGGCTCAACCGCCCACGGTGGCACCGACAACATCGCAGGCGTGCTCGTGGTCGCCGCCGAGCGGAGATCAGCCACCGGGACACACCGCTGGTGACCATCGAGATCGACGCACGTGGCCCGAGAGATCAGCGAGAAAATTCCGGGATTGACCACGTTGGTCTTCATGTCAGTGGTGTCGTCGAGCTGACGCCCTTCCGGGATGACCAGCCTCCCCACCCGGTTTTGAGGATCGGCGAGCCACGCCACTGCGGTAGCCGCCGGTATCTCGGTTCGCACCCGATAGAAGCCGGGCTGGATCGACGAAATCGCGGCGTTGCCATGCGCGGCATCGACGAACGCGCGAACTGTCGCCACCACCCCGCGCTTGCGCAGGGTCTCGCCCACCGCCGTGGTCGAATCACCCGGCTGGATCTGAATCACAATGTCCTGCTTGCCGTTTCCGGTGTAGTCATTGTCGGAAACCCACATTGTGTGCCACAGCTTGGCGCCGAAAACGACAGCGGCAACCACCACCACGACGAGCAATCCGACAACGAATCCGCCGGCAACGCGCCGCCGGCGGCGGCCGCGTTCGGCCCGAATCCGGTCGGCACGGGTCCGGCGGTGCCGGTTGCGTCCTACGGCCACCGGCTGGGCTCGATGGCGGCGGCCACCATCAGCCATCGGAAGTATCCCCGGCCTCGAGTCCAACGCCAGAGGTCTTAGCAGCCAGCGCAGCGCGGCGCTGGTCTAGCCAGCTCTGCAGGATCGCCACCGCAGCGGCCTGGTCGATGACCCCACGTTGGTCGGCGGCCCGGACACCCGCCGCCCGCAGCGACCGCTGCGCGCTGACCGTGGTGAGCCGCTCGTCGGCAAGCCGGACGGGTGTCGGTGCGACTCGGCGCGCCAAGTCCTCGGCCAGGTCGATCGCGTCGCGGGCCGAGGCGCCGATGCGGTCTGCCAGCGTGCGCGGAAGCCCGACGATCACCTCGACGACGTCCAATTCGGCGGCAAGAGCCGCCAGCCGGCGTACGTGCTTGCCGGAGCGGTCGCGGCGCACCGTTTCCACAGGGGTGGCGAGGATGCCGTCAGGGTCACTGGACGACACCCCGATGCGCACACTGCCCACATCGACGCCGAGGCGGCGTCCCGGTCCGGGGTCCTGATCCGGGTCGCCGGGCCGGTCGGGCGAGCGGTGCGCTGACAAGATCACTCAACCGGCCCGCGCTATCTCGGCGATCTCCGAGCGGACCGCATCGAGCGCGGTGTCGATACCGGCGGGATTCTTCCCCGAGCCCTGCGCCAAGTCGGCCTTGCCGCCACCCCGGCCTTCGACGGCGACGGCGAGCTGTTTGACCAGTGCGTTGGCGCTGATCCCGAGATCCTGGGCGGCAGGATTGGCCGCGACCGCATACGGCACAGTCGGATTCTCGCCCGTGCCCGTCGAGATCAGTGCCACGACGGCCGGCTCGCTACCCAGCTTGCCGCGGATATCACCGACAAGGGAACGCAGGTCGGCCGCGGTCATCCCGGTCGACATTCGCTGCGCCACCACACGGACGTTACCTATCCGCTCGGCCGAAGCAGCAGCATTCGCCCCAGCCGCCTTGGCATTCGCCAGCCTGGTGCGCTCCAGTTCCTTCTCGGCTGCCTTGAGCCGATCCACGAGGTTGGCGACCCGCGCCGGCACCTCCTCGGACGGCACTTTCAACGACGAGGCCAGCCCCGCCATCAACGCACGCTCCTTGGCCAGGTGCCGAAACGACTCCAGACCCACGTAGGCCTCCACCCGACGGACCCCCGAGCCGATCGACGATTCGCCCAGTATCGTCACCGGACCGATCTGCGCCGTATTCTGCACGTGAGTTCCGCCACACAGCTCCAACGAGAACGGGCCACCCATCTCCACCACCCGCACCTCGTCGGGATAGCTCTCACCGAAGAGCGCAATGGCGCCCATGGCTTTGGCCCTGTCGAGCTGTTCGGTGAACGTGTGCACCTCGAAGTCGGCTTGCACCGCCTCGTTGGTGACTTCCTCGATGCGGGAGCGTTGGTCCTCGGTCAACGGACCTTGCCAGTTGAAGTCGAACCGCAGGTATCCGGGCCGATTCAGCGAGCCGGCCTGAACCGCGTTGGGACCCAATACTTGACGCAGCGCGGCATGCACCATGTGGGTGCCCGAGTGACCCTGGGTTGCGCCCCGCCGCCATCCGGAATCCACCGCCGCGACGATCGTATCGCCCTCGACGAATTCTCCTGATTCGACGTTAACCCGATGCAACCAAAGGGTTTTGGCAATCTTCTGCACGTCGGTGATCGCGGCCTTGGCGCTTCCGCTCGTGCCCGTGCCGCTAATAGTGCCAATATCAGCCAGCTGACCACCTGACTCCGCGTAGAACGGAGTGCGGTCGAGCACCAAGTCAACCCGCTGCCCACCGCCGGCTTCGGCTTGGGAGCTGTGGGCAATGACCGGAACACGTCTACCGTCGACGAAGATACCCAGAATCCGCGCCGGAGAGGTCAACTCGTCGAATCCAGTGAATTCGGTCGGTCCGGCATCGACCAGCTCGCGGTACGCGGTGAGATCGGCGTGCGCGTGCTTGCGCGCCGCGGCATCAGCTTTGGCGCGACGACGCTGCTCGGCCATCAGCTCGCGGAAACCGAGTTCGTCGACGTTCAGCCCGGCCTCCGAGGCCATCTCGAGGGTGAGTTCGATGGGGAACCCGTATGTGTCATGCAAGGTGAAAGCGTCCGACCCGGAAAGCGTGGTGGCCCCCGAGGCTTTGGTGGAGCTGGCCACCTCCTCGAACAACCGGGAGCCCGATGCCAACGTGCGGTTGAACGCTGTCTCCTCGGCAACCGCGATCCGGTTGATTCGCTCGAAGTCGGCGACCAACTCGGGGTACGACGGGCCCATCGCGTCGCGCACCGTGGCCATCAGATCTCCGACGATCGCAGTGTCGATACCCAACAGCTTGGCCGAGCGGATCACCCGACGCAGCAGGCGTCGCAGCACGTAGCCGCGGCCATCATTGCCGGGGCTGACGCCGTCACCGATCAAAACCGCAGCGGTGCGGCTGTGGTCGGCGATGATGCGGTACCGCACATCATCGTCGTGGCAACCGACGTCGTAGGGGCGCGGCGCTTGCGCGGCCACCAAGTCGATCACCGGCCGTAGGAGGTCGGTCTCGTAGACGTTGTGCACGCCTTGCAGCACTAACGCGATCCGCTCGACGCCCATGCCGGTGTCGATGTTCTTGCGGGGCAGCGGGCGAAGGATCTCGAAGTCCTCCTTGGTCGTTCCCTCGCCACGCTCGTTCTGCATGAACACCAGGTTCCACACTTCGAGGTAGCGGTCTTCGTTGACAACCGGACCGCCGTCGGGACCGAATTCGGCACCGCGGTCGTAGTAGATCTCCGACGAGGGGCCACACGGGCCGGGAATGCCCATCGACCAGTAGTTGTCGGCCATCCCGCGGCGCTGGATCCGTTCCGCAGGCAGACCGGCGACCTCCTGCCATAGGCGCACGGCCTCATCGTCGTCGAAATAGACTGTCGTCCAGAGTTTTTCGGGATCCAAGCCGTACCCACCGTCATCAAGACTGGTGGTGAGCAAGGTCCAGGCCAGCTCGATGGCGCCGCGCTTGAAATAGTCGCCGAACGAGAAATTACCGGCCATCTGGAAGAACGTGTTGTGCCGGGTGGTGATGCCCACCTCGTCGATGTCCGGAGTGCGAATGCACTTCTGAATGCTGGCGGCCGTTGGGTAAGGCGGCGTACGCGCGCCGAGGAAGAACGGCACAAACTGGACCATGCCTGCGTTGACGAACAACAGGTTGGGGTCATCGAGGATCACCGAGGCGCTGGGCACCTCGGTGTGGCCCGCCTTCACGAAATGATCGAGGAACCGCTTCCTGATCTCGTGTGTTTGCACTGTATTTCCGCTTCCTTAGGTTCTTTAAGTTCCCTACATTCCGCCGGCATCGCGCAGCCCGCTTGCTTTCAACTCCCAGCCTATTCGCCGCGCTAATGAGATGACCGTCCAACGACGCATTTCGACCGCACACAGTACCGGCCCGGTGCCAAACCTCCCGTTAACCTGCCAAAAAGCTCAGCCGCACGGATCGCCGCGGATTGTCCCGGTTGAGGTCGACCAAAACGACACTCTGCCAGATCCCCAGCAGCGGTTCACCCCCCGAGACCGGCACCGTTACCGACGGCGCGACCAGGGCGGGCATCACGTGGTCGGCTCCATGGCCGTGGGACCCATGCGCATGCCGATAGCGATCGTCGCGCGGCAACAATCGCTCCAGCGTGTCCACCAAGTCCTCGTCAGATCCCGCGCCCGTCTCCATGATCGCGACTCCGGCCGTGGCATGCGGGACGAACACGTTGCACAAGCCGTCCCCGCGGTTCGCGCAGAATGCCCGCACCGTGGCGGTGAGATCAACGATGCGACGACGCGCGGTGTCCACTTCCAGCACATCGGTGTCCACCTCGCCCAGCCTACGGCGGGGGTGTTGTGGCCTGCCAATCCGCGGCGCGCCTGCCGAGCGCCTCCGAGACTTCCGAGAAGCTCCTGAGAAGCCCCCGCCATGGCATTGCCACGGCCCATCGGCAGGAGGAAGGTATGTGGTGGGACCGGTGGCGCCACCGGGGCGCCGCCCCGATACGGGAGGGGGTCGATCGTGTACGCACGCTCTACCACCATCCAGGCGCAACCTCTGTCGATCGATATTGGGATTGCGCATGTTCGCGACGTCGTGATGCCCGCGCTGCAGGAGATCGACGGCTGCGTCGGATTGTCGCTGTTGGTCGACCGGCAGTCCGGCCTGTGCATCGCCACCAGCTCCTGGGAATCGTTGGAGGCAATGCGCTCCAGCGCTGGGCAGGTGGCGTCCGTTCGTGACCGCGCCGCGCTGATGTTCGACGGAAGCGCGAGGGTCGAAGAATGGGACATTGCGCTGCTGCACCGCGACCATCATTCGCATCAGGGGGCGTGCGTGCGGGCTGCCTGGCTCAAGGTGGTACCGGACCACGTAGGACGATCCCTGGACTTCTACCGGAGCGCGGTGCTTCCAGAACTGGAGAGCCTCGAGGGATTCTGCAGTGCCAGCCTGATGGTCGACCACCCCGCATGCCGACGCGCGGTGTCGTGTTCGACCTTCGACAGCATGGACGCGATGGCCCGAAACCGTGACCGCGCGACCGAGCTGCGCAGCAGGCGCGTTCGAGACTTGGGCGCCGAGCTGGTCGACGTCGCCGAGTTCGAACTGGCGATCGCCCACCTTCGGGTACCCGAGCTGATCTGAACGCGACGGCCACGCGGGCTGGCCGAACGCGTCGCCCGTCAGTGGTGTCACCGGCTGGTGGTCGAGTGGTCTGAGAACGCGGGACCAGCTACTCCCTGCCTGGCGAACCCATCACCCGCGTTTCTTGCGGATGATCGCTCGTAACCGGTCCAGCCGGCCGACGATGTCCCGTTCGGCGCCGCGAGCGGTGGGCTGGTAATAGTCCACCCCTATCAGTTGGTCAGGTGGATACTGTTGGGCGACAACGCCGTCCGGGTCGTTATGGGAATACTTGTAGCCCTGCGCATTGCCGAGTGCCGCCGCACCGGAATAGTGCCCGTCGCGCAGATGAGCCGGCACCAGACCGGCTTTGCCCGACCTGATGTCGCTCATCGCAGCGCCCAACGCGGTAGTGACCGCATTCGACTTCGGCGCGGTGGCCAGGTGGACGGTGGCATGTGCCAGCGTGAGCTGCGCCTCGGGCATGCCGATCAGCGCTACCGTTTGCGCCGCGGCAACCGCCACCTGCAGCGCGGTGGGGTCGGCCAAGCCGATGTCCTCGCTGGCCAGGATCATCAGGCGGCGCGCGATGAAGCGTGGGTCCTCGCCCGCGACCAGCATGCGCGCCAGGTAGTGCAGCGCCGCGTCGACGTCCGAGCCGCGCACCGACTTGATGAAGGCACTGACCACGTCGTAGTGCTGGTCGCCGTCGCGGTCGTAGCGGACTGCGGCTTTGTCCAGCGATTGCTCGATCGTCTCGACGCTGACCACCTGCCGGCCCTCTTGGTCGGACGCCCCAACTGCTTCGGAAGCGACCTCTAGCGCCGTCAGGGCGCGGCGGGCGTCGCCCGCTGCCAAACGCACCAGCAGGTCGACGGCCGCCGGTGCCACTTCGACCTGCCCGGCAAGGCCGCGGGGGTCGTCGATCGCGCGGAGGACTACCTCGCGAATGTCGTCGGTCGTCAGGGGCCGCAGTTGCAGGATCAGCGATCGCGACAGCAGCGGGGCCACCACCGAGAACGAGGGATTCTCGGTGGTCGCCGCTACCAGCAACACGACCCGGTTCTCGACCGCCGACAGCAAGGCGTCCTGTTGGGTCTTGGAGAACCGGTGTACCTCATCGATGAACAACACCGTCTGTTCGCCGGAGAGCAGCGCTCGACGTGCATGCTCGATAACCGCTCGAACTTCTTTGACACCGGCCGACAATGCCGACATCGCCTCAAACCGTCGGCTTGTCGCCTGCGAGATCAGCGCCGCCAGGGTGGTCTTGCCACTTCCCGGCGGGCCATAGAGGATCGCCGACGCCAATCCCGAGCCCTCCACCAAACGGCGCAGCGGAGACCCAGGCACCAGCAAGTGGTCCTGCCCGACTACTTCGTCCAGAGAGGCTGGCCGCATCCGCACCGCCAGCGGAGACCCCGGCGACGCGCCCACGTTGTGGTCGGTCGTCTCGGGCTTCGCGGGCAGGTCAAACAGACCGTCGGACACGGCATCAGGCATACACCCCCACCTTAGGGCTCCCGCTATGCAGGGCGGACACTTGCGCCGTCCGGACACGACCCCGCGTGGTCGCCAAAGTGGCCCCATAAGTGCCCCCAAATTCGGAGGCCACCAGACCGCGCGCCTACCGCGCATATTTGTTAAGTTTCGGTTTGCTTAGTTCCGCGCGCGTACCGACAACAGGGAAGCGAATTAGGACAGCGATGAGCCAGCCGCCAGAACACCCAGGACACCCAGCCGATCCGCAAGGCGGCAACCAGGGCACTCCGGGCCAGCCGCCGCCACCCGGTTACGGCGCACCGCCACCGCCTCCCCCCGGCTACAGTGCGCCACCACCGCCAGCCCCACCGCCCGGCTACGGCCAACCTCCTGGCGGCTACCCACCACCCGGCTACGGCGCACCGCCACCGCCTCCCCCCGGCTACAGCGCGCCGCCACCGCCAGCCCCGCCGCCCGGCTACGGCCAACCCCCCGCCGGCTACCCGCCTCAGCCCGGCATGGGCGGTCCGCCGAAATCAGGCTTCAACGTGGGCGACGCGATCAGTTGGGCATGGAACAGGTTCACGCAGAACGCCCTGGCCCTCGTGGTTCCGATTCTGGCCTACGTCGTGGCGCTGAGCGCGGTGATTGGTGTAACGGCGGCGTTGGTATTCGGCCTATCCGACCATACGGCCACGACCTACACCGACGACTACGGCTTCACCAGTGAATCGGTGAACATGACGCTGGGCCCGGTCGCGGTCTTCATCCTGTTCCTGGGGTACATCGCTGTGTTCTTCGTGGCGGTATTCATGCATGCCGGCATCACTACCGGCTGTCTCGACATCGCCGACGGCAAACCGGTGACCGTCGGTACGTTCTTCCGGCCACGCAATCTCGGCACGGTGATCGTCACTGGGCTGCTGTTCGCCGTCCTCGTCCTGGTCGGATCGGTGCTGTGCGTCATTCCGGGCCTGATCATCGGCTTCCTCGCCCAGTTCGCTATCGTTGCCGCCGTCGACCGATCCCTATCGCCCATCGATTCGATCAAAGCCAGCGTCGCCACTGTTCGCTCCGATATCGGTAGCACTGTGTTGTCGTGGCTTGTCCAAGGCGCCGCGGTGTTCATCGGTGAACTGCTGTGTTTCGTCGGCCTGCTCGCCGGAATCCCGGTCGCCTCGCTCGTCCAGACCTACACCTGGCGGAAACTCTCAGGTGGCCACGTTGTTCCGCTCAGCCAGCCCGGACCTCCGGTCGGCATGCCGCCGGGTCCGCCGCCGAGCACACCGCCGGGTCCGCCGCCCGCCACACCGCCCGGTCCACCTCCTGGCTCGCCGGTGGCGTAGCCGCCAGGCGACGCCAGTCGGCATTTGGGCGCCGCGTGTTTGCGGTAAGCGCACCGGCACAGCGCGGTGCGCCAGTGTCTGCCATCGCGGACGTGTCTTGCCCCCGAACTGGCGGTTCCATTCGTTTCGACAACGGTGGACGATGAGCACGTCGGGGAGCGGAATCGGCGCCATCCCAGCCCGCCGGTGCCACGGCGTCATCGGCCACGGTGGCATGCCACCAGACAGGAATCGCCGGCGGCGGCAAATAGGGTCTGCGGACTCAACCTGACCCACCCGCCGCGGTCCTAGAGCCGTTATCCGGGACCGTCATTGGCACCACCGCCCGTCACCCGCACTGGGTTGGCGCGGCCGTCCCTACCGGCACGCGCTGCGGCGGTCTGGCCGGTGTGATCTGATCAGCAGCTATGAGCATCAAAGTTGCGCTGGAGCACCGCACCAGCTACACCTTTGACCGCCTGGTCGGGGTGTCTCCGCACATCGTGCGGCTGCGCCCGGCCCCGCACTGCCGCACTGCGATCGAGGCCTACTCGCTGCGCATCGAGCCCACCGATCACTTCATCAACTGGCAACAGGACGCGGTCGGTAATTTCCTTGCCCGCTTGGTTTTTCCGAATCCCACGCGACAACTGACCATCACCGTCGGGCTGATCGCCGACCTCAAGGTGATCAATCCGTTCGACTTCTTTATCGAGGACTGGGCCGAGACGTGGCCAGCCGCGGGTTTGACTTATCCGAGGGCGCTGGCCGATGACTTGGAACCGTACCTGCGGCCCGTCGACGAGGACGGCGACGGGTCGGGCCCCGGCGAGCTCGTCGCGGCCTGGGTGCGTAACTTTGCGGTTCCAACCGGCACCCGCACGATCGACTTCTTGGTCGCGCTCAACCGCGCAATCAACGCTGACGTCGGCTACAGCGTGCGCATGGAGCCTGGAGTCCAGACACCGGATTTCACGCTGCGCACCGGTGTCGGCTCGTGCCGGGACTCGGCCTGGCTGTTGGTGTCGATCCTGCGCCAGATGGGACTGGCCGCCCGCTTCGTGTCCGGCTACCTCGTGCAGCTGGCCTCCGACATCGAGGCGCTCGACGGACCCTCGGGGCCAGCCGCGGACTTCACCGACCTGCACGCCTGGACCGAGGTGTACATCCCGGGCGCGGGCTGGATCGGGCTGGACCCCACCTCAGGGCTGATCGCCGGTGAGGGCCACATCCCGTTGGCCGCCACACCGCATCCCGCGTCCGCCGCACCCATCAGTGGTGGCACCGATATCTGCGACACGGTGCTGGAATTCACCAACACCGTCACCCGCGTCCACGAAGACCCGCGAGTCACCTTGCCCTACACCGATACGGCCTGGAAGACGATCGGCGAGGTCGGCCGGCAGGTCGACGACCGACTGGCCGCCGCGGACGCACGCCTCACCGTCGGCGGCGAGCCGACATTCGTGTCGGTCGACAACCAGGTCGACGAGGAATGGAGGACAGAGGCCGACGGCCCGCACAAGCGCCAGCGGGCATCCGAGCTAGCCGCACGTCTCAAAGCGGCGTGGGCTCCGCACGGATTGATCCACCGCGGGCAGGGTAGGTGGTATCCGGGAGAGCCGTTGCCGCGCTGGCAGATTTCGCTCT
Organism: Mycobacterium spongiae; assembly: GCF_018278905.1. Lineage (NCBI taxonomy): Bacteria > Bacillati > Actinomycetota > Actinomycetes > Mycobacteriales > Mycobacteriaceae > Mycobacterium > Mycobacterium spongiae. Next base: position 2,153,894 of record NZ_CP046600.1, on the reverse strand, counting down.
ACTGGCGCACCGACGGGCGACCACTGTGGCAGGACGCCGCGCTGCTGGCCGACCCGTGGGAACGTGAGCGACAAGAGCAGAGTGAGCGCACCACGCCCAACAAGCCCGACGACGAACCGGGCGAGAGCCAGGCGGCCTGCCGGGTACTCGCCCGGATCGCCGACGACCTAGGGCTGCCGCTCTCCCAAGTGCGGCCGGCATACGAAGACCCGCTGAGCCGGCTCACGGCCGCAGTGCGCATGCCCGCCGGCGATCCGGTGGAGCCGGGCGACGACCTCGGCCCAGACGACGACCCCGACAGCGTCGCCGATACCGCTGCCCAGCGTCAGGCCCTGCTACAGCGCCTCGACGAGTCCGTCTCCTCCCCCGCGGCGTTCGTGCTGCCGCTCCATCGCCGCGACGACGACCAGGGCTGGGCCAGTGCGGACTGGCAGCTACGCCGTGGGCGCATCGTGTTGCTCGAAGGAGATTCTCCTGCGGGTCTTCGGCTGCCGCTGGATTCGATCAGCTGGCGGCCGCCGCGGGCGAGATTCGACGCCGACCCGGTGGCCGACAAGGATGCGTTGACCACGGAGTCCGGCACGATCGAACCGACCAAGGCGGTGCTCGAGGACCCCGATACGGCACCGACGACCGCAGTGGTCGGCGAGGTTCGGGATGGCCTGCTCTATATCTACATGCCTCCCACCGAGGCGCTGGAACACTTCGTCGACTTGATTGCCCGAGTGGAAGCCGCCGCGGCGGCACAGAGCTGCCCGGTCGTGATCGAGGGCTACGGCCCGCCGCCGGACCCTCGGCTGAAGTCCACGACTATCACTCCCGACCCCGGGGTCATCGAGGTCAACGTGGCGCCCACCGCCAGTTTCGACGAACAACGCCAACAGCTGGAAACCCTCTACGCACAGGCCCGACTGGCCCGCTTGGCCACCGAATCGTTCGACGTCGACGGCGCACACAGCGGCACCGGCGGTGGCAACCACATCACGCTGGGCGGCGTCACGCCCGCCGACTCGCCGCTATTGCGCCGCCCGGACCTCCTGGTCTCATTGCTGACCTACTGGCAGCGGCATCCGTCGCTGTCCTACCTGTTCGCCGGACGATTCGTCGGAACGACGTCGCAGGCCCCTCGAGTTGACGAGGGCCGAGCCGAAGCGCTCTACGAACTGGAAATCGCGTTCGCCGAGATCGCCCGGCTGTCTCCGCATTCCGGCGGCGGACGTCCACAACCCTGGGTGACCGACCGCGCGCTGCGGCACCTGCTCACCGACATCACCGGCAACACCCATCGGGCCGAGTTCTGCATCGACAAGCTCTTCAGCCCCGACAGCTCGCGAGGCAGACTCGGCCTGCTGGAGCTGCGGGGGTTCGAAATGCCTCCGCACCTGCAGATGGCGATGGTCCAGTCGCTGCTCGTGCGCTCGTTGGTGGCCTGGTTCTGGGACCAGCCGCTGCGCGCCCCACTGATCCACCACGGCGCCAACCTGCACGGCCGCTACCTGTTGCCGCACTTTGTGATCCATGACATCGCCGATGTGGCCGCCGACCTGCGCGCGCACGGCGTCGCCTTCGAGACCAGCTGGCTGGACCCGTTCACCGAATTCCGGTTCCCGCGCATCGGCACCGCTGTCTTCGACGGTGTGGAGATCGAGCTGCGCAACGCGATCGAGCCGTGGAACACCTTGGGCGAGGAGTCCACCGGCACCGGCACCGCCCGATACGTGGACTCGTCAGTGGAACGGATTCAGGTCCGCATCATCGGCGCCGACCGCCACCGCTACGTGGTGACCTGCAACGGCTACCCGGTGCCGCTACTGGCCACCGACAACCCCGATATCCACGTCGGCGGCGTGCGATTCAAGGCGTGGCAGCCACCCAGCGCCCTGCATCCGACCATCACCGTCGACAGCCCGTTGCAATTCGAACTGATCGACCTCACCACCGCAACATCGCGCGGCGGTTGCACCTACCACGTCACCCACCCCGGGGGACGGGCGTACGACGAGCCACCCGTCAACGCTGTCGAGGCCGAGTCGCGCCGCGCCCGGCGCTTCGAGGCGATCGGATTCACCCCGGGCAAGGTCGACCTGTCCGGCATCAAGGAAAAGCAGGCCAGGATCTTCACCGACGTCGGCGCGCCGGGCATCCTCGACCTGCGACGCGTGCGTACCGTGCAGCAGTAATGGCGTCGGCAAAGATGGCACAACAATTTGCAGTTGACCCGGCTAGCCCAGCGGCGGCCCCGGGCGACCGCTACGACGTCGACAACTTACTGGCCGGGTACCGCACCGCGCGCGCCCAGGAAGCGTTGTTCGACCTGCGACCCGCCAGCCCAGAGGGCCCGGGGATCGGCTACGACGAGTTCGTCGACGAACACGGCAACGTGCGGGAAGCCTGGGTCGAGCTGGCCGACACGGTCGCCGAGCGTGGCAGGGTCGGGCTGGACCGACTGCGCTCGGTAGTGCACAGCCTGATCGACCACGACGGCATCACCTACAACGAGGTCGATCCCAGCCGGGAGGGAGTACCGAGCGCCCACGGCCTGGAGCCGGGGCCCTGGCACATCGACACGTTGCCGCTGGTGATCTCCGCGGCCGATTGGGAAGTGCTGGAGGCCGGCTTGGTACAGCGGTCGCGGCTGCTCGATGCCGTGCTCGCGGACCTGTACGGGCCCCGCACCTTGCTCAGTGAGGGTCTCCTACCAGCCGAACTGCTGTTCGCCCATCCCGGCTACGTGCGTGCGGCCAACGGAATCGAGGTGCCCGGGCGTCACCAGCTTTTCATGCATGCCGCGGACCTCAGCCGCCTGCCGGACGGCAGTTTTCAGGTCAACGCCGACTGGACACAAGCGCCCTCGGGAGCCGGGTACGCGCTCGCCGACCGCCGTGTTGTCGCCAACGCGATTCCGGACCTCTACGAGAGCATTGTGCCGCGACCGGCGACACCGTTCGCCCAAGCGCTGCGGCTCGCCCTGCTCGACGCGGCGCCCGATGTCGCCCAAGACCCGGTAGTCGTTGTGCTCAGTCCGGGGATCTACTCTGAGACCGCTTTTGACCAGGCGTACTTGGCGACCCTGCTTGGCTTTCCGCTCGTGGAAAGCCCCGATCTGGTGGTGCGCGACGGCAAGCTGTGGATGCGCTCGCTGGGCACGCTGAAGCAGGTCGACGTTGTGCTGCGCCGTGTCGATGCGGATTATTTGGATCCGCTGGATCTGCGCGCTGATTCTCGGCTGGGCGTGGCCGGTTTGGTCGAGGCGCAACACCGCGGAACGGTCACCGTTGTCAACACGCTGGGCAGCGGCATCTTGGAAAACCCCGGGCTGTTGCGCTTTCTGCCCGAGCTGGCCGAACGTCTGCTCGCCGAAACCCCGCTCTTGCACACCGCACCCGTCTACTGGGGCGGCATCGACAGCGAACGCTCGCACCTCCTGGCGAATCTGCCCTCGCTTCTGATCAAGTCCACCGTGGGCGGGGAAACCCTTGTCGGACCAACGCTTTCGTCGCTGCAACTGGCCCAGCTGGCGATGCGGATCGAGCACATGCCGTGGCAGTGGGTTGGCCAAGAGCTACCGCAGTTCTCGTCGGCGCCGACCGACCACGCCGGAGTGTTGTCGTCGGCTGGAGTCGGCATGCGCTTGTTCACTGTCGCGCAACGCAGCGGCTATGCCCCCATGATCGGCGGCCTGGGCTACGTGCTGGCGCCCGGGCCAGCCGCATATACGCTGAAAACCGTTGCAGCAAAAGATGTCTGGGTGCGACCAACCGAGCGTGCGCATGCCGAGGCGGTAACCCTCACGTCGTTGGAGCCGACGCTGGCACCGCCGGCGAAGACCGGAGCGGGCACCTGGGCGGTCAGCTCTCCGCGGGTGTTGTCCGACCTTTTCTGGCTCGGCCGCTATGGCGAACGTGCGGAGAATATGGCCCGACTGCTGATCGTTACCCGCGAGCGCTACCACATCTTCCGCCACCACCAGGACACGGAAGAAAGCGAGTGCGTGCCGGCGTTGATGGCTGCGCTGGGACGCATCACCGGGACCGACACGGGAACCGGTGCCGACAACGCTGACGACCGCGCGGAGATGATCGCGGTTGCCCCGTCAACACTGTGGTCGCTGACGGTGGACCCACAGCGACCAGGTTCCCTCGTTCAGGCAGTGGACGGGTTGGCCTTGGCCGCCAGGGCGGTGCGCGACCAGCTGTCCAACGACACGTGGATGGTGCTCGCAAACGTGGAGCACGCGCTGCCGAGCAGGTTCGACCCACCCGAATCGCTCACCGAGGCCGACGCGCTGCTCGCGACGGCCCAATCGCAGACGCTCGCCGGGATGCTGACGCTGTCCGGGGTGGCCAGCGAGTCGATGGTGCACGACGTCGGCTGGACGATGATGGACATCGGCAAACGTATTGAGCGCGGGCTGTGGGTCACCGGACTGCTGCGGGCCATGCTGACAGCTGCCCGCGGCCCAGCCGCCGAGCAATCCATCATCGAGGCGACCCTGGTGGCCTGTGAATCGGCGGTCATCTACCGGCGCCGCACCGCGGGCAAGATCAGTGTTGCCGCCGTCGCCGAGCTCATGCTGTTCGACGAGCAGAACCCGCGGTCGTTGGTGTATCAGCTGCAACGGCTGCGAGCCGACCTCAGAGACCTACCCGGCTCCTCGGGGTCGTCGCGCCCCGAGCGGTTGGTGGATGAGATCAGCACCGTGCTGCGCCGGTCGCACCCCGCCGAGCTCGAAGAGGTCGCGGCCGACGGGCGTCGAGAAACATTGGCCGAGCTGCTCACGGGGATCCACGACGAGCTGCGCGACGTCGCCGAGGCCATCACCGCAACCCAGCTAACGCTGCCCGGCGGCATGCAGCCGCTGTGGGGACCCGATGTCCGCCGGGTCATGCCCGCCTAAGAGTTGGCCAGCGCGCGCCGCGGGACAGTCACGCCTACGGCACGTCGCCGTCGAACGGCACGACATCAACAGCGACATCGATCACACTGTCCTCGGAGTTGGTGTAGATGATGCCCCGCAAGGGCGGCACATCCGCATAGTCGCGGCCCCGCCCCACCCCGATATACCGTTGGTCGACCAGCTGGTCATTGGTGGGATCAAGGCCCAGCCACTCAAACCGACCTGGCTGTTGCGGAGTCCACACCGCGGCCCACGCGTGAGTCGCGTCAGCGCCGATCATCCGGTCCTTCCCCGGCGGCGGATCGGTGACCAGATAGCCAGACACATAGCTAGCCGCCAGGCCGTTGGCTCGCAGACAGGCGATCGCCAGGCGCGCGAAGTCTTGACACACCCCTTCCCGAGCCGCGAGAACCTCGTTGACCCCGGTGGAAATCGTCGTCGACCCCGAACGGTAGGTGAAGTCGTTGAAGATCCGGGTCGTCAGATCGCGCAAGACCTCCACCAGCGGACGCTCCGGCACGAAGCTAGGAGCCGCGTACTCGCGCACCTCGCCGGTGATCTCAGGCGGATTCAAGTCCAGGGTGAACTCGGTCGCCAACGCACCCTTCAGACCCGCTGGCCGAGCAGCCTCCCACGGATCTAGCGCCGGCCCGCTGGTGTAAAGCCCCGCCGCCGGCGGGGATACGTCGACGACGGACTCGCTGGTAACGCTGAGCGTGCGATGTGGCTGGGTGACGTGGAAATAGGAGCTGATGTTGCCGTAGGCGTCGCGGGTGGTGGAGCTGTCGGCGGGCGTCGGGTCGATGATGAGCCGATGCGCGATGCAGCGCTGCCGCAGCGAGTCCAGCGGTGTGAGAAACCCGCGACCGTACGAGCTGGTCACAATGTCGGAGTAGCGATACTCGGTGCGGTGCGTGATTCGGTAGCGATGGCTGGCCCGGGCGTTCGCTTCGCCGGCTGCGCGAGTTTCCGGTGCCATCACCTCACCGCCGGGCTCGGCGGAGACCCACCGGACAATGGGGGGCACCAGCCGGAAGGCCACGACAACGAGCTCCCTGCTGACATCTATGCCTTTCTGCATCAGCTGCGGTCGAGCAGGGCTGATCACACCACATGAGGATGTGGCGGCGTGATAGCCCGCACATGCGCTACCAAGCGACCATAGCGGGAGCGCGTTGCCGTCTTTCCCACGGAGCTGATCACCGAGGCGTGGTTGACGCGGGCGCCCACGAAGCTGCCCGCAGAGTTTCCCGCCAAGTCACCCGGACTGCCGGCATCAGACGCGATGCTCGATGACCCGTTCCAGGTCATTGACACACACTCGGACGATATCTGCGAGCACCACTTCGTCGGGGTCCCGGGCGACCGACCGCAGCGCCGAGATGTGGCGGCATGCCGCCGCCATGCGTGCGGTCGCCGCCGCGGGATCGGCGTCGACCAGACCGACGCCCGCCGTGAGATCGGAGAGTACGCAACGCACGGGTTCGGAAATCTCGCCCCGGTCGGGTCGGGTGATCATACGAACCAGATGCAACAAGGAACCGACCAGCAGACCCACGTGCTCGACCTGTTCGTTGATGTCGCGCATCGCGCCGCGCAGCCGCCAGCGGCGAGGCGCCCGCCGCACCACCAAGGCAGCGGTGGCCCGGACCTCGATGAGCTCGCCCACCTGACGATGCAGTCGGTCAACCGCCGCCATCGCCCAGTCGGCGGGGGCACTCGGCGGATCGCTCATCGTGTTGGCGAGATCAGTGAGTGTGTCATGCGCGGCGGCCAACGCGGCGGCGCGGGCCTCGCGCAGCAAGGCCAGCGGGTCCGCCGGGAAGAGCAAGATCGCGAACACCAGCGCGATGCCACCCCCGATCAACGAGTCAAAGAGGCGCTCGGCGACCACACCGCCATTACCGGCAAACACCAGGACCAACACGGCGGAGACGGCAGTCTGGTTGACGAACATCAAGCCTTGCGCGATGACACCACGCGCGCTGAGCACCGCAATCGACAGCGCGACGAACACCACGACCGCCATCGCGACCTCGCCGGAACCCAACACGCCATTCACACCGGCGCCCAGGACGATCCCGAGCGCCACCCCGACGATCATCTGTGCGGCGCGTCGCGCCCGCAACACGCTGGTCGCCGACATGCACACCACCGCGGAAATCGGCGCGAAGAACGGCTGTGGGTGGTCCAGCAAATCATAAGTGAGGTACCAGGCGAGGCCAGCAGCGACCGACGACTGGGTGATCGGCCACAACGCGACGCGCAGGCGCCGGATCGCCGCCAGCCCCTCGTCGGCCGCTGCGGTCAGCAAAGAGGTGCTCATGACGTCTGTTTACTCCCCCCGGGGGGCGTGGCCGGCCCGGCTCACCACCCGCCTGATTCTGACCACCCGAAAACGCTAGGCGCGCCGCAGCTCGAACAGCGGGATCACCCTGTTTGTCCGCGCCTGATAGTCAGCGAAGCCCGGCGCCGCCGCGGTGATTCTCGAAAAGAGTTCGTCGCGCTCCGCGGACGGCAGTTCGCGCGCGGCCACCTCGAACTCGTCAGTGCCGACCTCCACGTGTGCCTGCGGGTTCGCCCGCAAGTTGTGCACCCAGGCTGGATCGACGTCGGACCCGGCGAACGATCCGATGATGATCAACTTGCCATCGATGCGGAAGTACGCCAGCGGTGTCACCCTGGGTTGGCCGGACTTGGCGCCGGTGGCGGTGAGCACCAGCAGATCCGCGTTGGCGAACTGCCCGCCGACCTTGCCATCGTTGGTCCGGAACTCATCGACGATATCGCGGTTGAATCCCTTAATAGTTTCCTTGTCTGGCACTTGTTGGGTCATGCCCGGTGAACCTCTTGAGGCACGGCGTCTATTCCGGACTCCCTGCGCTGCTGGGCGGTGATCGGCGCGGGCGCGTCGGTGAGCGGGTCGACACCGCCGCCGGTCTTGGGGAACGCGATGACCTCACGGATCGACTCCATGCCCGCCAGCAGCGCGATGGCCCGGTCCCACCCGAACGCGATCCCGCCGTGCGGTGGCGCGCCAAACGTGAACGCCTCCAACAGAAACCCGAACTTCTCCTCGACGTCGGCCTTGTCCAGACCCATCACGGCGAAGACCCGTTCCTGAACGTCCCGGCGGTGAATACGAACCGAGCCGCCGCCGATTTCGTGGCCGTTGCAGACGATGTCGTAGGCGTCGGCCAGCACGCCGCCGGGATCGGATTCGATGCTGCCTTCCCACTCGGACTTCGGCGCGGTGAAAGCGTGGTGTACCGCGGTCCACGCCCCCGAGCCGACGGCGACGTCACCGGCAGCGGTCGCCTCCTCCGCGGGCTCGAACAGCGGCGGATCCACCACCCAGACGAACGCCCAGGCATCGGGGTCGATCAGGTTGAGGCGACGGGCGATCTCGGTGCGGGCGGCGCCCAATAACGCCCGCGAGGACTTCGGTGGCCCCGCCGAGAAGAAGATGCAGTCTCCGGGTTTGGCCCCGACGTGCGCGGCTAGACCGGCGCGTTCAGCATCGCTGAGGTTCTTGGCTACCGGGCCACTGAGCGCGCCCCCAGAGGCTTCGTCGCCGACCAGCACGTACGCCAGTCCCCGATGTCCGCGCTGCTTTGCCCACTCCTGCCAGCCATCCAACGTGCGCCGCGGCTGAGCGGCCCCGCCGGGCATCACGACCGCACCCACATACGGTGCCTGGAAGACGCGGAATGTGGTGTCTTTGAAGAACTCCGCGCATTCGACAAGCTCCAGCCCGAACCGCAGGTCGGGTTTGTCCGAGCCGAATCGGCGCATGGCGTCGGCATAGCTGATTCGCGGGATCGGAGTCGGAAGCCGGTAACCGATCAGCGCCCACAACTCGGTCAGTATCTCCTCGGAGATCGCGATGATGTCCTCGGCGCCGACGAAGCTCATCTCCATGTCGAGCTGAGTGAACTCGGGCTGGCGGTCGGCACGAAAGTCCTCATCCCGGTAGCAGCGCGCGATCTGGTAGTAGCGCTCCATGCCGGCCACCATCAACAACTGCTTGAAGAGCTGCGGACTCTGCGGCAACGCGTAGAACGAGCCCGGGTGCAACCGGGCCGGCACCAGGAAGTCGCGGGCGCCCTCGGGCGTCGATCGGGTGATCGTCGGGGTTTCGATCTCGACGAAGTCGTGTCGGGACAGCACCGCGCGCGCGGCCGCATTCACCTTGGAGCGCAATCGAATTGCTGCGGCGGGACCGTCGCGGCGCAAGTCGAGATAGCGATACTTCAGCCGCAGCTCCTCACCCGCTGGCTCGTCGAGCTGGAACGGCAGTGGCGCGCAGTCGCCCAGCACTGTCAGCGACGTGGCGTTGACCTCGATATCGCCGGTGGCAATCTCCGGGTTGGCGTTGCCCTCCGGCCGGATCTCGACGACACCGTCCACAGCGACGCAAAACTCCGCCCGCAACCGGTGCGCCTGGGCCAACACCGCCGGGTCGCGGAACACGACCTGGGCAACTCCTGAGGAATCCCGCAGATCGATGAAGATCACGCCGCCGTGGTCGCGGCGGCGACCCACCCATCCGGCCAAGGTCACCTGCTGGCCCGCGTCGCGATCCCGTAATGCACCAGCGGCGTGGCTGCGCAGCACAAACACTCCCCTCCAACCGGCTTGATCGACTGCTCAGTGTAAAGGGGCCCAGGACCGGCGTCGGCGACGCAGGGTACCTTCGGGTTCATCTCCACCACCGTTGCCCTAGTCGGACCGGGTGCCGTCGGAACCACGGTCGCCGCGCTGTTGCATAAGGCCGGGCATTCGGTGCTGCTGTGCGGCCGTACCCCCCGCCCACGTCACGCGGCGATCGAGCTGCGTCCCGACGACGCCGACCCGATCGTGGTGCCCGGTCCGATGCACACCGACCCACGTGCGGTGACCGGCCCGGTCGATGTGCTCGTGCTAGCGGTCAAGGCCACTCAGATCGACGACGCCCGCGGCTGGCTGGCCCGACTATGCCACAGCCACACCATCGTCGCGGTCCTGCAAAACGGTGTTGAACAGGTCGAACATGTCCAGCCGCTGTGTCCGTCCGCGACCGTGGTTCCCGCGATCGTGTGGTATTCGGCGGAGACACAGCCCCAAGGGTGGGTGCGATTGCGCGGCCCAGCCGCACTGGTGGTTCCCACCGGGCCGGCCGCCGAGAAGTTCGCCCAGCTGTTGCGCGACGCCGGCGCCACCGTGGACTGCGATCCCGACTTCCTCACCGGGGCGTGGCGCAAACTGCTACTCAACGCGCTGGCCGGCTTCATGGCGTTATCCGGCCGACGGTCGGGAATGTTTCGCCGCGACGACATCGCGGCACTGTCGCGGCGCTACCTCGGCGAATGCCTGGCGGTGGCGCGGGCCGAGGGCGCCCGCCTCGGCGATGACGCCGTCGAGGAGATGGTCGACCTCTTCCAGGAGGCCCCGGAGGATATGGGCACCTCGATCCTGGCGGATCGAGAGAACCACCAGCGGCTGGAATGGGACCTGCGCAACGGCGTGATCGTCCGCAAAGCGCGCATCCATGGCCTGGCGACCCCGATCAGCGACGTCATCGTCCCCCTGCTGGCCGCGGCCAGCGACGGCCCAGGCTAGGTGAAATCGTCAGTCTAGCGCCTGATGTCTAGCGTCCGGGTTGTGTCTAGTGTCTAGGAGTATGTTCCCGTGCGAGCGCGTCGACCTGAGTTTCACCGACCCAGATTCCGGTGAAGCGCCACATGTATTTCGCAATAGCATCGAGCTTGCTATCACGCCCGAGCAGCTGTTCGAGGTGTTCACTGATGCCGAGGCCTGGCCGCACTGGGCGAGCGTCATCACCAAGGTGACCTGGACCAGCCCCGAGCCGTACCATGCCGGCACCACCCGCACGGTCGCGATGCGCGGTGGCATCGTTGGCAATGAGGAGTTCCTTGCGTGGGAGCCCTGCACCCACATGGCGTTTCGGTTCAATGAATGCTCCACACAAGCTGTCGCCGCGTTCGCCGAGGACTACCGGGTCGAGGTCATCCCTGCCGGCTGCCGACTGACTTGGACGATGGCCCAGAAGCCCGCCGGCCCCGCGCGGCTGGGAATGTACATGTTTCGGCCGCTACTGAACTTGGGCCTGCGCCGATTCCTGCGCAACCTGCGCCGCTATACCGACACCCGGTTCGCCACCGCCACGCCGCGCTAGGCTGTCTCGGCCGGATCGATCTGGGGAGCGTGCGATGACCTTCAACGAGGGAATGCGCATCGACACCAGTGCGGCGTCGACGTCGGGGTCGGCCGCGGGCGGCGGGGGCGGCCGCCGCATGGCGGTCGGCGGCGGTCTGGCCGGACTAGCGATCGTCGTGATCGCGATGCTGCTGGGTGTTGATCCCGGCGGCGTATTGAGCCAACAACCGCTCGATACCCGCGGCGACGTGGCGCCTGGCTTCGATCTGAGCCAGTGCCGAACCGGGGCCGACGCCAACACGTTCGTCCAATGCCGTGTGGTAGCCACCGCGAACTCGCTGGATGCGGTGTGGAAGCAGCTGATGCCCGGATACACCCGGCCGAACTTGCGACTGTTCAGCGGTCAAGTGAGCACCGGATGCGGACCGGCCAGCAGCGATGTCGGGCCCTTCTACTGCCCGGCGGACCAAACCGCATACTTCGACACCGATTTCTTCCAGGTACTCGTCGAAGAATTCGGTTCTAGCGGAGGACCCTTCGCGCAGGAGTATGTGGTGGCCCATGAATATGGTCATCACGTGCAGAATTTGCTGGGCGTGCTCGGCCGCGCTCAGCACGGCGCCCAGGGCGCGGCAGGCACCGGCGTGCGCACCGAGCTACAGGCGGACTGCTACGCAGGCGTCTGGGCACACTACGCATCGACCGTCAGGCAAGAGAGCACCGGCGTGCCGTTCTTAGAACCGTTGAGCGACCAGGATATCCAGGATGCGCTCTCCGCCGCGGCCTCGGTGGGCGACGACCGCATCCAGGAGCAGGTGACGGGGCATATCAGCCCAGAATCCTGGACGCACGGATCGTCGGCGCAACGGCAGAAGTGGTTTACCGTCGGCTATCAGACCGGCGACCCGAACAAGTGCGACACCTTCGCCACTCGCGACCTCGGCTAGCTGCTGCGCGGCACCGCGGGCCGAAACCAACGCCATATCCCCCGATTGGGGGACACGAGCTTCCTCCTAGCGCAGGACAATTATTCGGCCCGCTTGGTGGATTGCAGCAAATACCGAATGGCAGGGATCATGAGAACGCGCCGAATTGAGGTAGCTCAAGCGGTTATCTGCGACTGACAAGGCCGACCAAATAGCCCGGATCCGCTTCTCGGGTGCCAGTGCCGGCGGAAATCATGCAGCGTCTGATTTCCGCCGGCACTGAGCGTTATGGCCCACTCGGTCGCGAGCGATCGCTCACCAACTACCAGGGGCGTGTCGAGCACTTCACGCCACTGCCACCGTTCTCTGACACCACCACCTGGCCATCGACGGCGATCTCGCAGTGGAATTCCGGATTGACCCGCAGGCCGCCGCTCGCGGTAACTATCGCCCACTGGTTCGGGTCCGCCAAGGTGGCCGTGTACACCAGTGGCTGGCCACCGATGATCGGGGTGTGCACCGTGGTCAGGTACTTCGACGACTCCGCGTCAAATGCTGCCTGGCTCGGCGGATCGGCATGCATGTATCGAATGTTGGCCGTCAGATCGCTGGTGGTCGTCACTGTGTAGGTGACCTGATGTCCGGCCGGATCGGCATGCGAGGTCGCCGGCATGGCCACGGTGAGAACGGTCACAGTGCACGCTGCCATCGACAGGCCAGTCGCCCCTATGTGCATGCCTTTCATATCGACGACGCTACCCGCCGTGTTACCACGCTTCGTGGTTGAGCGAGCACGCGACCGCGCAGCGGTGCGGCCACGACGGGCAGGCCAGTTGCGCGACGTTCACTCGGCTCCGGTAGGAAGCATCAATGGGCGACGAAACGCAGCAGCACGCCGATGGTGTCGCGCCACCTCCGGGGATCAACCGGCGAAAGCTCTTGACGACGGGCGCAGCCTCAGCGTTTCTCGGGATGGGCGTCGGGGTCGGCGGAGCCGCACTGTTGTGGCCCCGCCGCCACGACCCGACCGTCTGGTACCAGCCCGATACGAATGGGGCGGCGCCAGTGGGCGGTCTGCATCTGCAATTCGGCGCGAACGCCGCCACCGAGGTCGTGGTGTCATGGCACACCACCGACGCGGTTCGCAATCCACGGGTCATGCTGGGTACGCCGACCTCCGGCTTCGGTAAGACAGTCGCGGCGGCAACCCGAACATACCGGGACGCGAAATCCACAACCGAGGTCCGGGTCAACCATGCCCGCCTGACCAACCTGACGCCGGACACCGACTACGTGTATGCCGCAGTGCACGACGGCGCCGATCCGCAGCTAGGGACTATACGAACCGCGCCGCTCGGGCGAAAGGCGCTGCGCTTCACCAGCTTCGGGGATCAGGCGACGCCCACCCTGGGCAGGTTGACCGGCGGCCGGTATGTCAGCGACAACCTCGGGTCACCCGCGGCTGCCGACATTACCGTCGCGATCGAGCGCATCGCTCCGTTGTTCAACCTGGTCAACGGCGACCTGTGCTATGCAAACCTCGCACTGGACCGGATTCGCACCTGGTCGGACTGGTTCGCGAACAACTCTCGCTCGGCGCGATACCGGCCCTGGATGCCCGCAGCGGGCAATCACGAGAACGAGTTGGGGAACGGGCCAATCGGTTTCGGCGCATATCAGACTTACTTCGCATTACCTGACTCCGGATCGCCTGGGGAACTTCGAGGTTTGTGGTATTCGTTCACCGCTGGCTCGGTGCGCGTGATCAGCCTGAGCAACGACGACGTCGCCTACCAAGACGGCGGCGCCTCCTACATCAGAGGTTACTCGAGCGGAGAGCAAAGGCACTGGCTCGAGGGCGAACTCGCCGCTGCCCGACGCAGCCCGGAGGTTGATTGGGTGGTCGTCGTCATGCATCAAACGGCGATATCGACCACCGACCATACCAACGGCGCCGATCTCGGTATCCGCGAAGAATGGCTGCCACTATTCGACCGGTACGGGGTTGATCTGGTGTTGTGCGGTCACGAACATCACTACGAGCGGTCGCATCCCGTACGGGGAGCACTCGGGACCGATGTCCGAACGCCGATCCCTGTCGACGCCGGCACCGACGTCATCGACGCCACCCGAGGAACCGTCCATCTCGTCATAGGCGGGGGCGGCACGTCCAGACCATCCAATGCGAACTTCTTCCCCCGACCTCGATGCCGCGTCTTGACGAGCGTCGGCCCGTTTGATCCCGCGCTTGGGCACAAGGCACCCCGATACGTGCTCGAGGATGCGCCCTGGTCTGCGTTTCGCGACCGCGACAACCCTTACGGCTTTGTGGCTTTCGACGTCGATCCCGGCCAGCCGGGTGGGAGCACCTCGATCGAGGCGACGCACTATGCGGTGACAGGGCCGTTTGGCACAGTCACGGCGATCGACCAGTTCACCTTGACCAAACCGCGTGGCGATGCGGCCTCGTGAGCCTCACGACGCGCTCGCTTCTGCCCAGAACCGCTACCCCGCGACTCACTTGCCAAGCATCTTGTCATTCGCGCTCGGGTGGCAGACTCGGGTCATGCGACGTGGTCTTGATGCCGGCTGGAAGCCCACCGTTCCTGCTCTGGTGCAATTGGTGGCTGCATCCAGGGGTCCGCGCTTGAGGGCGGCGTTCGCCGCAGCCGGACTCGACGGGATCCGACCGGCGCAAGCGGTCGCGTTGGTACCACTGGCCGGAGGCGCACTGCATGCATCGGATGTGGCCGACCGCCTCGGGGTGAGCCGTCAGGCAGTCGCACAGGGGATGGCGGCCTTGGAAAGACACCGCTACGTCACTCGCGTGCCCAACCCGGCCGACGCCCGCACCCGCATCATCAGGCTGACTCCGCGCGGCCGCCGCGCACTGCGGGTGATGCGTTCCGATGCCCTCGATGTCGAAAAGCAATGGCAGCAGATCCTGGGCCAGCAGCGATTTGGCGAGCTACGCAAGACCTTGCAGATCTTGCTCGACGCGGAAGCCGATTCGTAATACCTCTGGCCGCCGGCTATGCCAGCAAGCCCTGAATCAACTTACCGACTCTGCTAGGCCCGACCGAAGAGTTGCATTGATCCTGCAAATCGCCCAGCGGCCGAACGATTTCGCGCATTTCAAGGTACTCCCCTGGATTGGCGCTGAAGTAGTCCCGAACCGTGGCCTGGGCCTGATCATCCGACTGCGAGTTCACATCAGTCAAGGTTTGGTTGAGCGCTGGATGCGCTTCTAGGTACTGCCCAGTGGCCGCAAATACCGAGCTGGAGGTCGTGAAGAGTCCTTGCGCCGTGCACGGATTCGGCGCGGCGCCCGCCGATGGAATGACAAGTGCGGCTGCGGTGACTCCGCCAATTCCACAAGCGGCCAGAGTACGGCGCACCGACGGGGCAGGGATGCTCCAAGATTTCATTAGTCGCTCCTTCGCTATGGCGAGACGGCTGCGCCCTCGACGAGCGCAGATCGGCTTTTTTCGGACGCTACGGGCGACCTAGAAGACTGTCAAGTTACTTGACGATCTCGGGGGTAACGATCCGATAACTGTGCTGCGCATGCTAGAACCTGGACTAGAACAAAGTCAGCTGCCCACGTGGTTGCGTCACCACCGATTCGGTCGCCGGCACAGCCTCGTGACGATCTCCCGCCAACCGATACTTCGCGATGAGCGGGGCTACTCTCTGGCGCAACGTCTCTCGGTAGCTCGGGGGCAGGTAGGCACCGCGCCGGTAGAGCTCGCGGTACGTGCCGACAAGCTCGGGGTGCGAGCGACCCAGCCAGGACAAGAACCAGCCACGTGTCGAACCGCGCAAGTGCAGACCGAACACCGTGACGCCAGAGGCGCCGGCGGCGCCAATGTGGCCAAGCAGAAGGTCGAGGTGCTCCACCGAGTCGGTGAGGTGCGGAAGCACCGGCGCGACCATCACATGGCAGTCGAGGCCCGCTTCACGGATCGCCGTAACCAGCGCCAGGCGCGCAGCCGGGGCTGGCGTGCCCGGTTCGACATCGCGCTGCAGTTCCGGATCGCACACCGCCAGCGACACCGCAAGCGCCACCGGAACCTGTTCGGATGCCTGAGCGAGCAGCGGCAAGTCTCGGCGAAGCAGCGTGCCCTTGGTCAGAATCGACATCGGTGTTCCGGACCCAGCAAGCGCGCCAATGATGCCTGGCATCAGCACGTAGCGGCCCTCGGCGCGCTGGTAGGGATCGGTGTTGGTGCCCAGCGCCACGGTCTCGCGCCGCCACGACGCCCGATGCAGCTCGCGGCGTAATACTTCGACGACGTTGGTCTTCACCACTACCTCGGAGTCAAAATCGCTGCCGCAGTTGAAGTCCAGGTATTCGTGAGTGGGCCGCGCGAAACAGTACCGACAGCCGTGCGAACATCCGCGATAGCCGTTGACGGTGTACCGAAATGGCAACAGCGCAGCATTGGGCACCTTGTTCAGGGCGGACTTGCACAGCACTTCGTGGAAGGTGATGCCGTCGAATTCCGGAGCACGCACCCTGCGGACGAAGCCGATCCGCTGCAGCCCGGGGAGCGCGCCGTCGTCGACCGGCTTCCCATTGATCGCGACGGCCTGGCCAGCCCAACGCATGCCACTATTCGAACTGGTGTTCGATACAATGTCAAGCCTAGGGTCGAGCTAGGGCGCGTCGAATCGCCTTTTGTGCGCGCGAAGCGGCTATTCGTTGCCTCATTGAAAATGCGCGCGTGCGGCATGCCTACGTGAGGTCTCAGTGGGGTGTGGCTAGGCCTCGGCGATGGGATTGACGTTGGCTGAGCGCAGGGCGGTGACCGAGATGACCACGATCCGCTACGTGGTCGCTGATAAGCGATTCAAAAGCAGGATGTTGGGCGAGCTATGCGCTAACACAGGTTGGCACCGTAGCCATGCCCGCAAGGCCCTGAAGGCGACGTTGCAGCCCAAGGTGGTCGCGCCCCGACAAAGTCCGCGTCCACCCAAGTACGGTCCGGATGTCATTGCTGCGCTCACGGTGTGCTGGACAGTGCTAGGGATGCCGGCTGGCAAGAGGCTGGCGCCGATGCTGAACAAACTGGTGGCAGTTTACGACACTTTGGTGAACTGACCATCGATGATGACACTGCAGCACTGTTGGTGTCGTGTCGGCGGCCACCATTGATCGTCGCCTAACAGGTGAGCGAGCCAAACGGCAGATCAAGGGGCGTTGCGCCACCAAGCCGGGTCGCTGCTGAGAAGTCAGATCCCGGTTCGCACCTGGGCAGACAGGGACGACGTTGTGCCGGGCTTTGTTGAGATCGATCTGGTCTCCCACGACGGCGGAAACACCATCGGTCCGTTTGCGTTCACCCTCACGGTCACTGACGTCGCCACTGGCTGGACCGGAACCGCTCGGCGCCCGGCAAAGAGGCCAAATGTGTGCTAGGCGCCTCGGAAAGCATCGCGAAGAAGATGCCGTTCCCGATCCGGGGGGGTGGACTCGGACAACGGAGCTGAGTTCATCAACGCCTATCTGTTCATCTGGTGCAGAAACCGCAAGATCACCTTCACCCGGGCACGGCCGACCAATAAGAACGACGGCTGCCATGTCGAGCAGAAAAACTGGGCAGTGGTCCGCACTGTGGTTGGCTATTACCGCCACGATACTGCTGCAGAGCTGTTGTTACTCAACGAGATTTGGCACCTTCGGTCACAGTTGACCAACTACTTCTACCCCCAGCAGAAGCTGATATCCAACGTCCGTGACGGCACCAAGGTGACCAAGAAATACGACACCACGGGCCTCGACGCCGGGTTAGCGCAACAGCTCCCGGGCCGTCGCTGCCGCACCACACGAGCACCGTCACAGCGGCTGGCCGCCATTGCCGCCATCGCCGCCGGGACCGCCGCCGCCGCCGGTCCTGTTAGTGGGGGGGCTGCCGGCCTTGCCGGCGTCGCCAGCGCCGCCGGGCGCAACAACACCGCTGGTGTCGCCGGGGCCACCGGTGCCGCCGGTACCGCCGGTGCCGCCGCTGCCGCCGAGTGAGCCGGTGCCGCCCTGGCCGCCGACGCCGCCCGCCCCGCCGTCGCCGCCGCTGCCCGTCGTACCACCACCGCCAACACCACCGGCGCCGCCCTTGCCGCCATCGCCACCAGTGCCGCCAGCACCGGAGGCCCCGCCACCGCCGGTGCCGCCAACGCCACCATCACCACCGTTGACCCCAGTGCCGCCTGTACCGCCGGTGCCGCCGGTGCCGCCGTTGAGTCCGTTAGTGGCGGTGCCGCCGCCGCCGCCGATACCGCCCGTGCCGCCTTTACCGTTGGTGCTGTTACCCCCGCTGCCGCCATCACCACCGTTGGCGCCGGCAACGCTGCCTGTGATGTCCAAACCGCCGGGGCCGCCCCTGCCGCCGGTGCCACCATCACCGTTGGTGCTGTTGCCGCCATTACCGCCAACACCGCCCTTACCAGGGGTTCCGAAGGCAATGCCACCCAGGCCGCCGTCGCCGCCAGTGCCACCATCGCTATCGGTGCCAGTGCCGCCATTGCCGCCACTGCCGCCGACACCAGCGAAGCCAGCACCGTGGTCCACACCGCCGAAGCCGCCATTACCGCCGGCCCCGCCCGCGACGGTGGTGCCGGCTGTGCCGGATGCGCCCGCGATGGAGCCGGTGCCGCCGGCCCCCCCAGCGGCGCTGGCGCCGGCATTACCGCCGGTCCCGCCGGCACCGCCCGTACCGGCGGTGAGCCCAGTTCCGGAACTACCGTTGGTACCGCCGTCACCGCCGTCACCACCGCGACCCGGGTCGCTGGCGTTGCCACCGTCACCGCCGCTACCGCCAGTGCCTAGGGCGCCGGCGTCGCCGCCGGCCCCACCCGTGCCGCCGGTGCCACCAGTGCCGCCAGCACCGCCGGCCCCGCCGTCGCCGGGGCCGGAGCCGGAGCCGGCGGTATCGTTGAGTCCGCCTTCGTCTCCGTTGCCACCGTCGCCGGCGGCGCCGGCGTCACCGCCGGCACCGCCCTTACCGCCGTCACCGTTGGGAGCGTGGCCGCCGGCCCCGCCCTCGCCTCCGTCCCCAGCTGCACCGCCGGCGCCGCCCGCACCGCCGGTGGCGCTGCTGACAAAGGTTCGGGCGCCGTCGCCTCCGTCCCCGGCTGCACCGCCGTTGCCGCCATCACCACCGGCACCGCCGTTGCCGCCGTTGTCTCCGCCTTTGCCGCCGGCTCCGCCAGCACCGCCGGACCCGCCGTCGCCGCCGGCCATACCGGACGCACCACTGTTGGTGGCGGCCGAGGTCCCTCCGGAGCCAATCCCACCCTCACCGCCGATACCGCCGTCGCCGCCGTCACCCGTGCCGCCGAAGCCGGCCAAGCCACCGTCACCGCCGACTCCGCCGCCGCCGCCCGCTCCGCCGCTACCGCCGCCGGTGCCCCCGAACAGCCCACCGGCCCCGCCTGAGCCGCCCGCTCCGCCGTCTCCACCTGCGCCGCCGTCACCACCGCCGCCCCCTTCACCGCCGGCACCGCCGTCGCCAGACAGCCCGCCGGTCCCACCGAGGCCGCCGGCGCCACCATTACCGCCGAGGGTGCCGACCCCGCCGCCGCCGCCCGCGCCGCCGCCACCGCCATTACCTGCGGTGCCCACCGCGAGACCGCCCCCGCCGCCATCGCCGCCGTCACCGCCTGCGCCGTAGCTGCTGCCCGCGCCGCCGGCCCCGCCGGCCCCGCCGATACCGCCGCTACCGCCATCGGCCAACGCCACACCCCCCGCGCCGCCGCCACCGCCGTCGCCGCCGACCAAGCCGTCGCCGCCCTGGCCGCCGGCCCCGCCGTCGCCGCCGTGAATCCCGATGCCCGACGCGGCGCCGGTGCCGCCGGTGCCGCCCTTACCGCCGGCCCCGCCAGTACTGCCGCTGACACCCGCTGCACCGGATGAGCCCGTGGTCGAGCCGGTGCCGCCGTCCCCACCAACGCCGCCCGCACCGGCGTTACCGCCACTACCACCAGCCCCACCCACACCAGCCGTAACACTCGCGGTGCCTGTGGGGCCCAGGGCACCGTGACCGCCATTGCCGGGGCTCCCGCCGGTCCCGCCGTCACCGCCGGCCCCGCCAGCGCCTAGACTGCCAGCCTGGAACCCGACGGCCTGCGAGACCCCACCGGCCCCACCGGCCCCGCCGACGCCTCCGACACCGCCGTTGCCGCCGTTGCCGCCGTTGTCGCCGGCCACACCGGGAGCGTCGCCATTGGCACCGCTGGCGCCCTGACCTCCCGCGCCACCAATCCCCCCCGTACCTCCGACCCCGCCCCGGCCGCCGTCACCGGCATCGGCTCCTCCTGTCCCACCCGCACCGCCGGCTCCGCCAACCCCGCCGGTACCACCCATACCGCCACTGTCACCCGAGGCGCCAGCGTTGGCACCCTCCGCGCCAGCCGCACCAGCACCACCCGCACCACCAGCACCACCATTGCCGACCAACCCACCGTTACCGCCGGCCCCGCCGACCCCGCCGGCAAGACCCACACCGGCAACGTCGGTGCCGGTAGCATCCCCACCGTCACCGCCAGCCCCGCCGTTACCGCCGCTGGTTGGGATGGCGCCGCCCCCACCGGACACACCCTCGCTGCCGCCGACGCCGCCCGAAGCGCCGCCTTGACCACCGGTCCCGCCCGCGCCTGGGGCACCACCGGCCCCACCAGCGCCGCCCGTACCGCCGGCCAGTCCGGTCCCGCCACCACCACCGGACCCGCCGTCACCTGCGGCCCCGCCAAGACCGCCGAGGCCGCCCTCCCCACCGTCACCGGCGAGCCCGGCCGCCCCGAACAGTCCACCCGCACCACCAACTCCACCCTTGCCGCCACCCCCCCCTTCACCACCAGCGCCGCCGGTACCACCACCCCCACCGACCCCACCAACACCACCGACTCCCGCAGCATTGGCAACACCGACACCGCCGGCACCGCCACTACCACCAACCGCGCCCACACCGCCAACCCCTCCGACCCCACCGGCGCCCCCGGCACCCCCAGTGCCAGTCAGCCATCCCCCGCTACCCCCGTTACCGCCCACACCGCCAGTACCACCAGCAGCGCCGGGCGACCCTGTCCCGCCGGCCTTTCCGGGAAGGCCGCTACCACCATCGGCGCCAGGATCACCAGGCACAGCACCAGCCGCGCCAGCCGCGCCGGTACCACCGGCCCCACCGTTGCCGCCAGTACCGAACGGTGACAGCAGTCCGGCGTCGCCGCCGTTACCACCAGCGGCACCGATGCCCCCGATACCACCAGCCCCACCGTTACCGAACAGCCACCCGCCATTCCCCCCGGCCCCACCCACACCGCTACCCGCACCAAAACCAGCACCGCCAACCCCGCCATTACCAATCAGCCCGGCATCCCCACCACGACCGCCATTGGGATTGGGCGCATCGCCCGCACCGCCAGCCCCACCATTGCCATACAACAACCCACCAGCCCCACCGTTTTGCCCCGGCGCCCCAGCCGCCCCATCACCAATCAGTGGGCGCCCGAACAGCGCCTCGGTAGGTGCGTTGATCACCCCGAGCACGTCTTGCTCGATGCTTTGCGCCGACGCGTTGAGCGCCTCAGCGGCCGCATACGCCCCGCCAGCACCGGTCAGCGTCTGCACGAACCGCTGATGAAACCCCGCCATCTCGGCGCTAAGCACCTGATAATCGCGGCCATGCCCAGAAAACAGCTCCGCAATGGCCGCCGACACCTCATCACGAGCGGCGGCCAGCACACCGGCCGTGGGTGCCGCCGCGGCCGCATTCGCCGCGCTCAGCGCCGAGCCGATACCCTGCACATCAGCGGCCGCCGCGGCCAACACCTCAAGTGTGACGAACATATAAGGCATCTGGCAAACCTCGCATTCTCTGTCCACAACCCCGCAATAGCCGGCGGCGCCGTCGATGTAGGCGGTGGGGACGAAGTCATAAGCGAAGCTGATCTGTGGTCCGCCGAACCGTTTTGCTTTGCTAATCTGGTCCCTCTACGCGCCTCAAGAGGCGTCCACCCGAGTATATCGCGAACGTTAACATCGCACTGAAGTTTTGAAATCGCTTTCTGGCAAACAACCATACGCAGCGTTACCCGGACCAAGTTGCTCGTACAGATGTTTGCTAATAGCGAGACACTGACCGCCGCGCCGAGGCACGGGTCTAACAAGCCAGCGCCCAAGATCCGACCGCGGCAAAGCTAGTGCGCGCCCGGCGCTGACCCGTGAGGCGCTCAGCTACACACGGTCACACCCTCGGGCTAGTACGATCGATCCGAGCCTTGTCGGACAGATATGCCCGACCATGACCAGGATGCGTTCATCGGTCCGGCCGCGATGACCGACCGCACCGATTCCGGCGCTCACGCCGACGCCGGCACCTGCGGCCGGCGCGCGGGGTGCCGCACTCGACGACACGGCGTGAACGAAAGTTTCCGACAGTACTGGACTCGCCGAGGTCCAACACGCCGCAGCCCGAAAAACCCTTTGCTCGGCAATGCCAGGCGGCCCCGCCTAGCAGAAACGACCAGCAGATCAGACGTCTCTAGCCATCGTGGGCTCCGGATCAGACATCCGACGTGGAGCGCGGCGCGATTGCGTTCACCAGGTCGGCTGTAAAGCCGGGCAGCCCACCCAGCGGGTCGAGCAGCATGTGCACGCACGTGTCGGCCAACAGAGCGGCGTCGAGCGAGGGATCGAAGACCCCAGCAGAAGCTGATATCCAAGGTCCGTGACGGCACCAAGGTGACCAAGAAATACGACACCACGGCCACCCCATTCCGCCGCGCCATCGATCACCCCGACGCTCCCGTCGACCGCATAGCCACTCTCGCCCGAACCCACGCTCTGATCAACTCCGCAGCCAGCCAGCGCCAGATCCAAGCCCCGACCGCACAGCTTCACAACACGACCACCAGCAAGTCCCAGCCCGCCACCCGGGCCCGAATCCCCAGGCGCGCACAATCACATGAGGCAACGAAACCGCCTTCGCGCGCATCTTGACGTGAGGCAACGCATAGGGTCAGCCTAGGGTCAGGCCTGGGTCCGCACTCGAATACCAACACCAAGGAGAGGCCGCGGAATGACAACAATCGCTATCGAGCCTTACGGGCAACTGAAGTACCACGAGATCGCCGGCGCGCGAATGGCCTACATCGACGAAGGCGACGGCGACGCCATCGTCTTCCAGCATGGCAATCCGACATCGTCGTATCTGTGGCGCAACGTCATGCCGCACCTGGAAGGACTGGGGCGCCTGGTCGCGTGCGATCTGATCGGGATGGGTGCCTCGGACAAACTCAGCGGCTCCGGCCCGGACCGCTATCACTACGCCGAACACCGCGATTACCTCTTCGCCCTGTGGGATGCGCTCGAGCTTGGCGACCGCGTGGTGTTGGTCTTACACGACTGGGGATCAGGGTTGGGCTTCGATTGGGCCAATCAGCATCGCGATCGGGTCCAGGGAATCGCATTCATGGAAAGCATCGTCATGCCGGTGACGTGGGACGATTGGCCTCCTCCCGTGCGGCCCGTGTTCCAGGGGTTCCGGTCCCCTGAGGGCGAGCAGATGGTGTTGGACCAGAACATCTTTGTCGAAGGCGTCTTGCCCGGAGCGATCCGCCGCAAGCTGTCGGACGAAGAGATGAACCACTACCGCAAGCCGTACGTCAACGCCGGCGAAGACCGACGGCCGACCTTGTCGTGGCCACGGAATATCCCCATCGACGGGGAGCCGGCTGACGTGGTCGCAGTAGTCAACGAGTACCGCAGCTGGCTCGAAGAAAGCGATGTGCCGAAGTTGTTCGTGAATGCCGAGCCGGGCGCGATCCTTACCGGCCGCGCCCGAGACTATGCCCGAACTTGGCCGAATTTGACCGAAGTCACGGTTTCCGGTTCGCATTTCATTCAGGAGGACAGCCCGCACGAAATCGGCGCAGCCGTAGCCGAATTCGTCCGACGGCTACGCTCCTGATCGTCACGGACCAGCGTCATCACCGTGGCCCGCGCGCAACAGCTTTTCGGGGTGGTGGAACCTGTTGACTCGTGGTTGGCCGCGATCCACGTGGGGCGGCGGGATCCACTCGGTGTCGCCGTTGGCGCGTTTTCTGGTGGTCCAGCCGCCGGGTTTGATAAGCCGGTGATGCGGGCCGCAGGCGAACGCCAGGTTGCCGATGTGGCTTTGTCCACAGCTGGAGTACTCATCGACATGGTGCACTTCGCAGAGGTAGCCGGGCACGTCGCATCCCGGTGACGAGCAACCACGATCCTTGGCGTAGAGCACGATCCGCTGCCCGGGCGAGGCAAGGCGTTTCGTGTGGTACAGCCCGACGGCTTGGCCTTTGTCGAAAATCGCCAGGTAATGATGCGCCTGACGGGCCAGGCGGATGACGTCTGTCATGGGTAGCAGGCTGCCCCCACCGGTGAGTGCCTTACCGGTTCCGGATTCTAGTTCTCGCAGCGTCGTGGACACGATGATGCTCGCGGGTAGCCCATTGTGCTTGCCCAGATCACCGGAGGCCAACAGCCCGCGCAGGGCGGCGTTGAGCCCGTCATGGTTGCGTTGAGCGGCGCTGCGGGTATCGCGCCTGATCGCGTCGCTGCCGGCCGTTTCGTCGACCAACGGCGCGTTGTCGTCGGGATTGCACATCCCGGGAGCGGCCAGTTTGGCTAGCACCGCCTCGAGGGTGGCCCGGGCTTGGGGTGTCAGCCAGCCGGCCAGCTTCGACATGCCGTCGATGTCTTGGCTGCCCAACGTGAGCCCGCGCCGGCGGGCTCGGTCCTCGTCGGTGTAGTCGCCGTCCGGGTGGAGGTAGTCCATGAGCCGCTGGGCCAGCTTGGCGAGCTCATCGGGACGAAACCCGGTGGCCAGCTCGGCGAGGTGCGCCTCGGCATGCTCGCGGGTGCCGCCGTCCACCGCGTTGGGGAGCCGACCCAGAAATCCGCGGATGACCGCCACGTGGCCGGCGTCGATGAGACCGCGGCGCTGGGCTTGGGCCGTGGCAGTCAAGAGCGGCGGCAGCGGTTGGCCAGTCAGGGCGCGGCGCTGTCCCAGATCGGCGGCCTCGGCCACCCGGCGGCTGGCTTGGCTGCGGGTGATGTGGAGCCGGTCGGCCAACGCCCGGGGCAGCGTGTCTCCCAGCTCGGCCGGGCTGGCCTGCTCGGCGATCTGGTTGATCAACGTGTGCCCAGTAACCGGTAGCCGGCGCGCCACCCGTTCTAGGCGCTCCATGATGCGCAACCTTTCCGGGGTGGTCAGCGCAGCAAACGACAACTCGCAGAGGCGATCCAGGTCAGCGTCGAGCGCGTCGAGGACCTCGGCGATCTCTTCACGACTACTCGCCAACATGTTCGAAACTCTACAGCGGGGCACCGACAAGAATCCGTGTGTCGCAGCCCCTGAAACCGCAGTGACACAAGTGGTTTCGCTTGTCCTTGGGCATGGGTACTGCCCAGGCGCACCAGTTGGCTCGGATTACCCGCCCAACCGCGAAAGCACTTCGATCACAACCGAATCCACCGAGACCGAGACCTGCGTGCCCGTCGCCAAGTCCTTGACGCCGATCGTGCCGGCTTCGATGTCGCGATCACCCGCGACCAGCGCCAGCCGGGCACCCGAACGGTCAGCCGCACGCATCGCGCCCTTGAGTCCGCGGCCCCCATACGCCATGTCAACCCGCACACCACTCGCTCGGAGCTCGTTGGCCAGCACCGCCAGCCGAAGCTTGGCCGCATCGCTGCCGGGCACTCCGAATACGTCGCAGCGGGTGGTCTCCCCCACGCTCTTGGCCTCGGCGCGCAGCGCCAGCAGGGTTCGGTCCACCCCGAGCCCAAACCCGATGCCAGAGAGGTCGCGTCCGCCCAACCGCTGCATCAGCCCGTCGTACCGGCCGCCGCCACCGATTCCGGACTGTGCGCCCAGCCCGTCGTGGACGAACTCGAAGGTGGTCTTGGTGTAGTAGTCCAAGCCGCGCACCATGCGCGCATTGATGACATAGGGCACCGCAAGCGCATCCAGATGTGCCAGCACGGTGTCGAAGTGCTGCTTGGCGCCATCGGACAGATGATCGAGGAGCACCGGCGCCTCGGCCATCATGGCGCGCATATGGGGGCGCTTGTCGTCGAGCACCCGCAGCGGGTTGAGCTCGGCGCGTCTGCGGGTCTCCTCATCGAGATCTAACCCAAACAGGAAATCCTGCAGAAGTTCTCGGTATTGCGGGCGGCAGCTTTCATCGCCGAGGGACGTGATCTCCAGCCGGAAGCCGTCGAGTCCGAGCGAGCGGAAGCCGGCATCGGCGATGGCGATGACCTCGGCGTCGAGCGCTGGGTCGTCGACGCCGATAGCCTCCACCCCGACCTGCTGCAGTTGACGATAGCGACCGGCCTGCGGACGCTCATAGCGAAAAAACGGACCTGCATAACACAGCTTCACCGGCAGGGCGCCCCGGTCGAGACCGTGCTCGATCACCGCGCGCACCACCCCGGCGGTGCCCTCGGGCCGCAGCGTCACGGATCGATCACCACGATCGGCGAACGTATACATTTCCTTGGAGACCACGTCGGTGGACTCACCCACGCCGCGGGCGAACAGCGCCGTGTCCTCGAAGATCGGCAGCTCGATGTCACCGTATCCGGCACGCCGGGCGGCTGTGAGCAGACCAGCGCGGACGGCGACGAACTGCGCCGAGTCGGGCGGGATGTAGTCCGGTACCCCTTTGGGTGCCGAGAAAGCCGAGAATTCGGTCACGGGCTCAGGCCTTCGATGAACGGATTGCAACGCCGTTCGGCGCCGATGGTGGTGGAATTGCCGTGTCCCGGAAGCACGACCGTCTTGTCGTCGAGCACCAACAACTTATCGACGATCGAACGCAGCAGGTCACGTCCGCTGCCACCAACAAGGTCACTGCGGCCGATCGCACGCTCGAACAGCGTGTCGCCACTGAATACGACGTCGTGGCCGTTCTTCGTTGCCTGAAGGACCCGGAACACCACCGATCCGCGGGTGTGCCCGGGTGTGTGATCGACGATGACCGAAATAGGGCCCAGGTCGATCTTGTCGCCATCGCGGTCCAGCTCGACGACCTGTTTCGGCTCCCGAAAGAATGCTCCGGCCATCAGCTGTGCCACCCGGGGCCCGAACCCGTTAATCGGGTCGGTCAGCATGAACCGATCCTCCGGATGGATGTACGTGGGGCAACCGAACGCGTCGGACACCTTCTGCGCAGACCATATGTGGTCGACGTGCCCGTGGGTGAGCAGCACCGCCGCCGGGGTCAACCGGTTCTTGTCGAGGATGCGTCGCACGGGGCCCATCGCACGCTGGCCCGGGTCCACGATGACAGCGTCAGCCCCAGGCCGCTCGGCGAGCACATAGCAGTTACACGCCAGCCACCCGGCGGGAAATCCGGTGATCAACACGACTCCCAGTTTCCCATCTGCTGCGCCCCGGCGACGATACGGGCCGAATCTCAGCCCGCCGCCGGACATGGGGCACTTGACACCATGCGCGGCGCCCACATTAGCCTGGGCTGGCATCTCGGTCCGACGCAGCGGACAACAGGGAGGGATATCGGCCGTGCCGACCAACCAACAGCGACGCGCATCAGCCAAGCGCAAACTCGAGCGGCAACTGGAGCGCCGCGCCAAGCACGCCCGGCGGCGCCGGATCCTGCTCATCGGCGGCGGCGCCGTCGCGGCAGTGGCGGTGATCGCGGCTGTGACGATCGCGGTGATCAAGAACACGGGCGGCGACGAGAGCAGCACCGCGGCGGCGACCACCAGCAGCGCAGCCGAGGCGACCACACCACCGCCGCAGGACGCGACGGTCGCACCGCTGCCACCGTTCACGCCGTCGGCCAACTTGGGCGCCAACTGTCAATATCCGGCCTCGCCAGACAAGGCCGTCAAGCCGGTCAAGCCGCCCCGGACGGGCAAGGTCCCTACCGACCCGGCGCAGGTGAGCGTCAGCATGATGACTAACCAGGGACCCATCGGCCTCATGCTGGCCAACAGCGAGTCGCCGTGCACCGTCAACAGCTTCGTCAGCCTCGCCCAGCAGGGCTTCTTCAAGGACACCACGTGCCACCGGTTGACCACCTCCCCGACGCTGTCGGTGCTGCAGTGCGGCGACCCGAAAGGCGACGGCACGGGTGGGCCGGGCTACCAGTTCGCCAACGAGTACCCCACCGACCAATATCCCCCGGGCGACCCCGGTTTGCGCCAGCCCGTTGTCTATCCGCGCGGGACTTTGGCTATGGCCAACGCCGGGCCTGACACCAATAGCAGCCAGTTCTTCCTGGTTTACCGCGATTCGCAGCTGCCGCCTGAATACACGGTGTTCGGCACGATCCAGGACGACGGGCTGGCCACACTGGACAAGATCGCCGAGGCCGGGGTTGCCGGCGGCGGTGAAGACGGCAAGCCCGCCCTCGGGGTGACCATTCAGTCCGTGCTGCTGGACTAGGCGACGGCCCTAAGCAGCCGACGTCACCCGATAGACGTCGTAGACGCCTTCGACGTTCCGCACGACATTGAGCAGATGGCCCAGGTGCTTGGGATCACCCATCTCGAAGGTGAACCGGCTGACCGCGACCCGGTCACCCGACGTGGTGACCGACGCGGACAAAATGTTCACCTTCTCGTCGGCTAGCGCGCGCGTGATATCCGACAACAGCCGATGCCGGTCGAGGGCCTCGACCTGGATCGCCACCAGAAACAGCGACGACGGCGACGGCGCCCACAGCACTTCGATGATGCGCTCCGGCTGCTGCCGCAGCGATGTTGCGTTGGTGCAATCTGTGCGGTGCACGCTCACCCCGCCGCCGCGAGTGACAAAGCCCATGATTTGGTCCCCGGGCACCGGGGTGCAGCACTTGGCGAGCTTGGTGAGCACACCCGGCGCCCCGGGAACCGAGACACCGACATCGTCGGTGCTGCGCGGGCGCCTCGGCATGGTCGCTGGTGTGGAACGCTCAGCGAGTTCCTCCTCGGCCTGGTCGATCCCGCCGAGCTCGGCAAGCAACCGCTGCATGACGTGTCGGGCCGATACGTGTCCCTCACCGATCGCGGTGTAGAGCGCCGAGACATCGACGTAGTGCAGCTCACGGGCCACCGCCGCCATCGATTCGCCATTCACCAAGCGCTGCAACGGAAGTCCACCACGACGGACCTCGCGGGCCATCGCGTCCTTACCGGCCTCCAAGGCCTCCTCGCGCCGCTCTTTGGCGAACCACTGTCGGATCTTGGTCTTGGCGCGGGGCGACACCACAAACTGCTGCCAGTCCCGAGACGGCCCAGCATTGGATGCCTTGGACGTGAAAACCTCTACGACTTCCCCGTTTTCCAGTTTGCGCTCCAGCGCTACCAACCGCCCATTGACCCGGGCACCGATGCACCGATGCCCAACCTCGGTGTGCACCGCGTAGGCGAAGTCCACCGGCGTCGATCCGGTCGGCAACGTGATCACATCGCCCTTCGGCGTGAACACGAAAATCTCTTTCACCGCAAGGTCGTAGCGCAGCGACTCGAGGAATTCTCCCGGGTCGGCGGCCTCTCGCTGCCAGTCAAGCAGCTGGCGCATCCAGGCCATGTCGTCGATCTCGGCAGCCGAGTGCGGATGGGGAACGCCGTTGCGACCCTTGGCCTCTTTGTAACGCCAGTGCGCCGCGATACCGTACTCGGCGGTGCGATGCATATCGCGAGTACGGATCTGCACTTCCAGCGGATTGCCCTCTGGGCCGACTACGGTGGTGTGCAGCGACTGGTAGACACCGTATCTCGGCTGGGCGATGTAGTCCTTGAACCGTCCCGCCATCGGCTGCCACAGCGAATGCACCACGCCGACGGCCGCATAGCAGTCACGGATCTCGTCACACAGGATGCGAATGCCGACCAGGTCGTGGATGTCGTCGAAGTCGCGGCCTTTGGCGATCATCTTCTGGTAGATCGACCAGTAATGCTTGGGGCGGCCCTCCACCGTTGCTTTGATCTTCGACGCACCAAGCGTGTTGACGATCTCCGTACGCACCTTCGCCAGGTAGGTATCCCGAGACGGCGCGCGGCCGGCGACCAGTCGGACAATCTCCTCGTACTTCTTGGGGTGCAAGATCGCGAAGGACAAGTCCTCCAGCTCCCATTTGACGCTCGCCATGCCCAGCCGATGCGCCAAGGGTGCAATAACTTCCAACGTCTCGCGGGCCTTGCGGGCTTGTTTCTCCGGTGGCAGGAAGCGCATCGTGCGCATGTTGTGCAGCCGATCAGCCACTTTGATCACCAACACCCGCGGGTCACGGGCCATTGCGGTAATCATCTTGCGGATCGTCTCGCCCTCGGCGGCGCTGCCGAGCACCACCCGATCCAGCTTGGTCACCCCGTCGACGAGATGGCCGACTTCCTCGCCGAATTCCTCGGACAACGCCTCCAGCGTGTAGCCGGTGTCCTCGACTGTGTCATGCAGCAACGCGGCCACCAAGGTCGTGGTGTCCATGCCCAGCTCGGCGAGGATGTTGGCAACCGCCAGCGGGTGGGTGATGTAGGGATCACCGGAATACCGCAACTGGTCGGCATGGCGTTGGTCGGCGACCTCGTACGCTCGCTGCAGCATCGAGAGGTTTGCCTTGGGATAGATCTCACGGTGCACCGCTACCAACGGCTCGAGCACCGGATTGATAGCACTGCGCTGCGCTGTCATCCGGCGGGCCAAACGCGCACGCACCCGGCGCGACGCACTGCTCGTCGTCTTCAGGGTCTCTACCGGCTGCTCGGGTGTCTCGGCGGCTGGTAGCGGCTCCGTGGGCGGCGGAGTGGTCTGTGTTGCGCCCTGATCTTCCGCCACGGTAGTCACCTCCGACCTAGAGGATAATCCGTAGTCCATTTGCCCCGCTCCTCCTCGGGCCATTCCGGCCCGCATCGTCGCGCGGGGAAGTCCATTTGCCCCGCTCCTCCTCGGGCCATTCCGGCCCGCATCGTCGCGCGGGGAAGTCCAGTTGCCCCGCTCCTCCTCGGGCCATTCCGGCCCGCATCGTCGCGCGGGGAAGTCCAGTTGCCCCGCCCCCACCACGCACTTTTTGGGGCCATTCCGGCCCGCGCGAACGATCGGGCTCGCGGGCTAGGCTAGGTTCGGCTGAGACTGTGGACCGGCAACGGCGCGATCGCATCCCGGCCACCCAGGCCCGACAGCTCCACGACCACCGCAGCACCGGTGACGTTGGCGCCGGCGCGTTGAAGCAACAGGTTCGCCGCTCGCAGCGTGCCGCCGGTCGCCAACACATCGTCGATGATCACCACGTTGCGACCCCGCAGCTCGATGCCCTCGGCGGGAATCTCCATGGTGGCGGCGCCGTACTCCGTGCGATAGTCCTCGCTCAGCACCGGTGGCGGGAGCTTGCCCGACTTACGGATAAACAGTAGGCCGGTACCGAGCCGCGCCGCGATGGCCGCCCCTACCAGCGACCCCCTGGATTCCACCCCAGCAACCAAGTCAGCGCCGGACACCACGTCAGCAAGCGCGTCGACCACCGCGGTCATCGCTTCGCCGTCAGCGAACAGCGGGGTGAGATCCTTGAACCCCACACCCGGTTTGGGGAAATCGGCGACGTTGCGGGTCAGCGAAGCGACAACGTCACCGACGGGAGTACCGCCTCCTCCGACAGTCATCACTGTATTAACGCCCATCGGTCCATATTCCAGCCCGCGCCCCAGCGCGTTGGGTTCCTACTGACGGCATACATTTTCTTCGACATCAACAACGTCCGCTGCTGCCGGTATAGCGGCAAGGTCGGCATCTCGCCCCACAGCACCGGCGCACCCTCCGCAAGCAATCTGACGCGCTCGGCGGGGTCGGCATTGACTGCCAGCGCGCTGATGAGGCCGTCGACCTGAGGGTTCGAGTAGCCCGAGAGATTGTTTCCATTGCCGCTGTGCAAGTCATAAGCGTCCATCGCGGACGATCCGGTCGATCCGCTGCCGGTGGCGCCGCCGGTACTGGCCACCAAGACATCGATCCGTCCGTCCCGGAGCGCCTGCGGCCCCGAGGTATCCAGAGTCACACCCGAAACCGTAATGCGGGCCGGCGCGCACGCCGCCGCAATCGCCCCGACCGTCGCCGCCAACCGCGCATTGGGCGCCCGGTAGCCCATTCGCACCGTCAGCGGCGAGCCCCCCAACTCATCGCCAGCCGCCGCCGGATCCGACCGATCAAACCGGCGCGCCTCGGCAGCGCTCTCCGCCTCGGCGACAGCATCCTCGGTCGCGGGGCTGAGCCGCGAGTTGGCGATAGCCACTCCGGCGTCGCGGGCGATGGTGTCCCGCGGCGTACACAATGCGAGCGCGCGCCGGGCACGTACGTCCGCGAGCGGACCCGCCGGCGCGAAGATCAGTTGCTCGATCCCGGCCGAGGGTGAATCGCTGCGCTGATAGTTGTCAGGAGTAACCAGCGACCCAGACGATCCGGTGGCAACGTCGATCACATCGACGTTGCGGTCGTTGAGCCGGTCCTGGATCTCGGGCCCCTGCTGCCACACCGTGACCCGTTTGGTGATCGCCTTGGTGCCCCACCACCGGTCATTCGCGACAAGCACCACCGCACCACCGTCGAGAACGGACTCGATCTTGTATGGCCCCGACGACGGGAAACGTTTCGCGACCTCGTCCCGTTTGAGGCCGGGCTTGAGATCCCAGGTGGTATTCCACAGTCGCGCAATCTGTTCCACCACATCGTTATTCGGATCCCTGGTCGGGCGCTTGTCGTTCAGAAGCGCGGCGGTGACATCGACGTTCAGCTGCTCGGCTATGACATGCGAGGGCATCATCGAGGTCGCGGCGAACAACTGCATGAAGTCGACGACGCCGCGGTCGCGTTTAAAAGACACCCGGGCCTTCTTCTGGCCCGACTTGCAATCGATATTGGCGATGTCGACATAGCCGGCCTGGGTGGCGGCGTCGAAGCCCGGAAAGCGTCCGGACTGAGCCGCCCAGGCCAGCACCAAGTCGTCGCACGTCACCGGCGCACCGTCGGAGTAGACGGCCTTGTCCTCGATCTCATAGTCGAGCACTAAGGGGGAACCGCCCACCACCGAGATGCTTCCGAAATCGCGGTCGGCGACCACCTGCCCGTCGGGTCCGTGATACCCGAATCCGGTGAGAGTCCGGGCGAACGCCTGCGCTCCGGCCGATGCGGCACCAATGACGGTGTTGGTGTTGTAGGTCACCAACGCGCCGTCGACGACGTAGTCGATCGATGCGGCGGCGGTACCCGAGCATGCGGTCATCGTTGCCGCCGCTGCCATACCGATAACGTTGCACCACAACGCTGTCCGCAAGCTGACGTTGGCCCCAGTGCGTCGGCGCCAGGTGGCCATAGTGACTACCGCCGACCCGCGTTTCGCTTGCCCGTCGGACGCCGAGTCCCTGAGGGACGCACGGGCCGCGCTCCCGGCGCCGGCTTGTTCGATGCCGCCGTTGTGCCAGGGGCCTTGGCCTTTCGTCCGGTGCTGGCCGATGCACTCTCGTCCGATGGCTTGTCCCCGCTG
Source organism: Mycobacterium spongiae (assembly GCF_018278905.1). Classification (NCBI taxonomy): domain Bacteria; kingdom Bacillati; phylum Actinomycetota; class Actinomycetes; order Mycobacteriales; family Mycobacteriaceae; genus Mycobacterium; species Mycobacterium spongiae. The sequence goes on along the minus strand of NZ_CP046600.1, from coordinate 2,120,393 downwards.
GTTTGCGTCGTTTCCGTCGCTTCCGTCGCTTCTGGCGTTTCCATCGCTTCACGGGGCACGGAGGCGTCCTTATTGGCGTCCTCTGCCCGGGCCGAGGAGACCGGACTGCGCCGTTTCAGGACCTTGCGCGTGTGGTTGCGCACGAGCTCCGTACGTTCCCGCAGGGTAACCAGCAGGGGCGTGGCGAAGAAGATCGACGAGTAGGTACCCACGATGATCCCGATCAGCAGCACCAACGCGAGGTCCTTCAGCGTGCCCACGCCGAGCAGCCACACCGCCACGACCATCAGCGCCAGCACCGGCAACACCCCGATCAGGCTGGTGTTGATCGATCGCATGAACGTCTGGTTGATGGCCAAGTTGGCTTGCTCGGCGAAGGTGCGCCTAGTGGTGTGCTGAAAGCCGTGGGTATTCTCCTCGACCTTGTCGAACACGATGACGGTGTCGTAGAGCGAGAAACCGAGGATGGTCAGCAGGCCGATAACGGTGGCGGGGGTGACCTCGAAGCCGACCAGCGAGTACACCCCGGCGGTCACGGTCAGGTCGAAGAACATGGCCGCGATCGCCGACATGGTCATGTAGCGCTCGTAGCGCACGGTGATGTACAGGGCGACCAGGACCAGAAACACCACAAGTGCGATCACTGCCTTCTTGGTGATCTGACCGCCCCAGGTTTCCGATACGGCCGAGTCGCTGATGGCCGCCTTGGCGGGCTTTCCATCGGTTCCCTTGGGCTGGAAAGCATTGAACAATGCGTCGCGCAGCTTCGCCGTCTGGTCATTGGTCAGCGTTTCCGATCGAATCTGCACAGTCGCCGAGGCGCCGCTGCCGACGATCACGACCGATTGCGGATCGTCGCCGAGGGTTCTCGCGAAAACGTCTTCCACCTGCGCGACCTCAGTGTTGCCGCGTGGAAAAGACACCGTGGTGCCGCCTTTGAAGTCGATCCCGAAAGTGAATCCGCGAAAAACGATGCTGACGATGGCAATGGCAACGATCGCACCGCTGATCGAAAACCACATCTTGCGGCGCCCCACTACTTCGAACGCGCCCGTGCCCGTATAGAGCCGGGACAAGAAGCTGTGGCGCGGCACCTCGCTGGTCCTATCGGTTCGCTCCGCGTCGCTCCTGGTGAGCTCGACCGCTTGTGACTTCGGGTATTTCTTGTCGGATTTGCCCGTCTTGTCGGACCCGACACCGGCCTTGGCTTTGGAGGCTTTGGACGCCATCGTGTTATCCCCGTCCCGTCTTGGCGCCGCTCGCTTGTGCCCGGCGTTCTCGCGCGACCTGCTGGACAGCTCCCAAGCCGTTGTAGGCCGGCTTCGCCAGCCTCGAGGACTTGGACGCCACATAAACGAGCGGCCAGGTCACCAGGAAGACCACCACAACATCCAGGATGGTGGTAAGACCCAGGGTGAAGGCGAATCCCTTCACCTGACCGATGGCCAGGAAGTACAGCACGGCAGCGGCCAGAAAGGTCACGGCATTGCCCGACACGATCGTCTTGCGTGCCCGCGACCAGCCGCGCGGCACCGCCGACCGGAATGAACGGCCTTCGCGAATCTCATCTTTGATGCGTTCGAAGAACACCACGAATGAATCGGCGGTAGTCCCGATGCCGATGATCAGACCGGCGATACCCGCCAGATCCAGGGTGTAGTTGATATATCGACCGAGCAGCACCAGGATCGCGAAAACCATTGAGCCAGAGGCGATCAGCGACAGCGCGGTGAGCAACCCGAGTACCCGGTAATACAACAGCGAATACACCAGCACCAGCACCAGGCCGATGGCACCCGCGATCAAACCCGCCCGCAACGACGCCAGCCCCAAAGTCGCCGAAACTGTTTGGGCTTCCGACGATTCAAAGGACAACGGCAACGAACCGTACTTCAGCACGTTGGCCAGCTGGCGCGCGGTCGAGGCGGTGAATGGCGGATCTCCGCCGCTGATCTGAGTCCGGCCGCCCGGGATGGCTTCCTGGATTTGCGGTGCGCTGACGACCTGCGAGTCCAGCGTGAAGGCGGTTTGGGTGCCGATGTGGGCGGCGGTGTAATCCGCCCAGATGTCCGCCGCCGGGCCCTTGAACTGCAGATCGACCACGTATCCGATACCGCGCTGGTCCATGCCCGACGTGGCGTTTTGGATCTGGTCTCCGCTGATGATCGACGGTGCTAGCACGTAGGCCGTCTTGTGGTCGGTCGAGCAGGTCACCAGCGGCAGCGTGGGGTCATCGTTGCCGGCCAGAATGTCGTCTTCGTCGCAGCGGGTGGCCTCGAATTGCAGACCAACCATCTGAATGTATTGGTTGGTGCTCTGCCGCCACTTCTTCTCCTGCGCAATACGCTCGGCCAGCGCCTTGCGTGGATCCGGGGCGGAGGGTTGTTCAGCCGGCGGCGCTTCGGCTGGTTGCGGCGCCCCAGTGGCGGGCGCCGGAGCCGCCGGGCCGGCTGACGGTGAGCTAGGAGGAGGGCTTGGCTGCGTTGTGGGACTCGGGGCGGGATCCTGCGGGTAGGGCCGGGGCTGCGCGCCGGGTTGGATTCGTGGTTGCGTCGGCATCGGGGGTGGGCCGGGCGGCGGCGATTCGGCGCTGGGCGCCCCCGCGGGAGCGCCCCCAGGTGCACCCGGGGGCGCACCGGCCGGCGGCTGGGGCGCGGGCTGTGGTTGCTCGGGCGGAGCAGCCTGCGCAGGCATCGAGTTGAGCACCGGCCGGATATACAGTCGTGCCGTCTGCCCCAGGTTGCGTGCCTCATTGCCATCGTTTCCGGGCACCGTGATGACCAGGTTGTCGCCGTCGACGACGACCTCGGAGCCCGAGACTCCAAGCCCGTTGACCCGCGCGCTAATGATCTGTTGCGCCTGGGAGAGCGCCTCCCGGCTCGGGGCCGAACCGTCCGGAGTACGTGCGGTCAAGGTGACCCGGGTGCCGCCCTGCAGATCGATGCCCAGCTTGGGAGCGGCTCGCTTGTCCCCGGTGAGAAAGACCAGCAAGTAGGCGCCGATGAGCATGACCAGGAACACCGACAGGTAGCGGGCAGGACGCACCGGCGCCGAAGACGATGCCACGTTGCTTGTATCTCCTTGAGAATCGCTTCTGTACCCCGACAGAGCCTACGTGCCGCAGTCGGACACGACCCTGGCTAGCCGCTCGTAGCCCCCGGGTGTGCCCATGCCTGGTCAGGAATCCTTGGCCACCCGGCTCTCGTCGTCGGTGCCGTCCAGAAAGACAAAGCCGTCGGAGCCGTCGGAGCCGTCGACTTCGTGTGTATCGGTGTCGTCTTCATCGAAGTCCGGCACGATCCGGTCGCGTACCGCCAGCTTCATCCACGTGGTCACGACGCCGGGCGCGATCTCGAGGTCGACAGTGTCGTCGGCGATGGCGACGATGGTGGCTTGCAGACCGGAAGTGGTGTGCACGCGCTCACCAGGCTGCAAGGATTCGTGCAGGTCAATTGTGGCTTGCATGGCGCGCCGCTGGCGGCGCGACGCGAAGTACATGAACCCACCCATGATGAGCAGGAACGGCAGAAACAAAACCAAACTCTCCATCAGCGCGCCTGTCTTTCCTATCGGTATTGCCGGAGCAGTCGCCGGCCGGTGCCAAGCCGACCCGTGGTCGTGCACCTCAACTAACAGTCCAGTGTGCCCATCCAGTCTGGCAGGCCGTAGGTCGCCCTCAATGGGTCGCCCTCCGCGCACCGCCCGAGCGCGGCTAGCGGATAGGCTTTATCAGCGACGCGACCGGCACGAGTTATTCAGGAGGTTCCGTGGCCAGCCTCGAGCAGAGTCGCCACCTGGTCACAGACATTCCTGGTCCGGCGTCGCTGGCATTGACTCAACGCCGCGTCGCGGCAGTGTCGCACGGGGTCGGGGTCACGATGCCGGTGTTCGCGGCCCGCGCCGGCGGCGGCATCGTCGAGGACGTCGACGGCAACCGGCTGATAGACCTGGGTTCGGGCATCGCCGTCACAACGATCGGCAATGCGGCTCCCCGCGTCGTCGACGCGGTGCGTGCGCAGGTAGCCGAACTCACTCACACCTGCTTCATGGTGACGCCGTACGAGGGATACGTCGCCGTTGCCGAAGAGCTCAATCGGATCACCCCAGGGTCGGGCGAGAAGCGCTCGGTGCTGTTCAACTCCGGGGCCGAGGCAGTCGAGAATGCGGTCAAAATAGCCCGCTCCTACACCGGCAAGCCCGCCGTGGTCGCGTTCGACCATGCCTACCATGGCCGGACCAACATGACGATGGCGCTCACGGCCAAGTCGATGCCGTACAAGAGCGGCTTCGGCCCGTTCGCTCCGGAGATCTACCGGGCACCGCTGTCGTATCCCTACCGAGACGGGCTGCTGGACAAGGAGATGGCCACTGACGGTGAATTGGCCGGCGCTCGAGCGCTGCGCGTCATCGATCAGCAAGTCGGCGCAAAAAACCTGGCGGCCGTCATCATCGAGCCCATCCAGGGTGAAGGCGGTTTCATTGTGCCGGCCGACGGGTTCCTGGCCACGCTTCTGGATTGGTGCCGCAAGAACGACGTGGTGTTCGTCGCCGACGAAGTGCAAACGGGGTTTGCACGCACCGGAGCGATGTTCGCCTGCGAGCACGACGGCATCGAGCCCGACCTGATCTGCACTGCGAAGGGCATCGCTGACGGATTACCGCTGTCAGCAGTGACCGGCCGCGCCGAGGTCATGGACGCCCCTCACGTCAGCGGCCTAGGCGGGACGTACGGCGGCAACCCGATCGCCTGCGCGGCAGCCCTGGCCACTATCGAGACGATTGAGGCCGATGGCCTTATCGAGCGAGCCCAGCAGATGGAACGTCTGATTATGGACCGACTGCTGCGCCTGCAGGCCAGCGACGATCGGATCGGCGACGTGCGTGGCCGGGGCGCCATGATCGCCGTGGAACTAGTGAAGTCCGGAACCACCGAGCCTGACGCACAATTGGCGGGGAAACTTTCCAAAGCGGCCCACGCCGCCGGCGTCATCGTCTTGGCGTGCGGCATGTTCGGCAACATCATCCGACTACTGCCGCCCCTGACCATCAGCGACGAACTGCTGATCGAAGGGCTCGACATCGTGTGCGAGTCCTTCGGCGACGTGTAGCAGACGTGTAGCAAGAGCCGGATCGGCCGGTGTTCGAGTTCCGGAAGAGGACGCCGGATCCACCGCTGAGCCGTGTGGTTGCGTCACTGTGGTGCGCGCGGGGGACGGTGCCCTACACGCGCGAAAAGATCGCGCCCACCGGGTCGACCGTGGCGGTCATGGTGTTGGGCGATCCGATCATCCAGGTGCCGGACAACGGCGCTGGCGAGGCGCTGGTGGCCGAGCGGGGGTTGTTGGTTGGGCCGCATGACCGACCGGTGGTCAATGAGCCGACTGGCGAAACGCACGCGGTTGGCATCGTCACGACACCCATTGGCTGCGAAGCCGTGTTCGGGATTCGTCCCGCGGAAATTCGCGGCCGCGTCGTCGACCTGGAAGGCACGTGGCCACCGGCGCGATCGCTGCGGACAGCGATCGCCGCCCGAACCGAACCGGAGGGCAAACTCGACGTCGTTGAACGGCATCTCGCTGACGCCGTTGGCCTTGATAGCCAGGACAGCGAGCTCGAGCGGTGGGAGTCCGCGGTCGCACTCATCTCCGCCGACCCGAGTCGGCCAATCGCGCAGGTTGCCGAGGCAGTGGGCTTGTCGCATGGGCATCTCGACCGCGGATTCACGCGGGTCGTAGGGCTGAGTCCGCGATCGCTGGCTCGGCTGTTGCGGATGCGTCGGCTCTTGGACGGCATCAACAGCCACCGGCGAGTTCCCTGGACCGACCTCGCCGCCGAATTGGGATGGTTCGACCAGTCGCATCTCATCCGCGACTTCAAGCGGCACACCGGCGTGACGCCGTCGGCATACCTTGCCGCCCAGCGGAATCACTTACCGCCCGACGATGCCGACACCGCTGGTTTTGTCCCAGAACGCTAGGCACGTCAAATTCGTCCAATCGTGCAGGGTCTGCGGGCACTCATACTCGGCGAGACCAAAGGAGCCGCCATTGAGCCGACCCGCGCTATCTATCCACGAGACCATCGCGGCCGCGCCCGACGAAGTCTGGGCCGCGCTGACCGACTGGGACAACGCCCATCTGTGGATGCCCGGCATCGAGTGGATGCGAGCCCACGGTGACACCGCGGCCGGCACCGTGATTGGCTTCCGCGCCCGTGGCCGAGACCGAGAGGCGGTCATCGCCAGCCTCCACCCGGGCCGTTCGCTTGTCCTACGCTCCACGCAGGGTGGTGTCACCGCCGACTACCACTACGAGCTGCGCCACATCGATGACCACACCACCAGAGTGGGTCTGCGGGCAACGTGCCGAACCCAGGGGCCGGTGTGGGCAGCGTTGTCGCCGGTGCTGCGGCTCGCGATGCGCCGCGCTGACCGCTGTCAGCTCGCACGGCTCAAGCTCGTGGCCGAGGCCGGCGCACGGTGACCCGCGCCTGAAGCGTTGGCGCGCCCCCGGCGCTACCATCACCGGGTGCGTTGGGTCCAGGCGTGACAGCCCTCTCCACCTCGAACGAGCGCTTGCCCGATGGGCGGACGATCGCCTACACCGAGGTGGGTGATCCCGCCGGCGACCCGGTCTTCTACCTGCACGGTGGGCCCGGATCGCGGCTGGAGGCGGCGCTGTTCCACGACGCCGCCTCACGGCACGGATTGCGACTCATCGCGATCGACCGCCCCGGCATGGGGCAGTCGACATATCTTGGCGACCGAACGTTGCTCGATTGCCCGCGAGACCTGTCGGATCTTGCCGACGCCCTCGGACTGCGGCGTTTCGGGGTGATCGGCTGGTCTGGCGGCGGTGCCCATGCCACCGTATGCGCCTACGCTCTCTCCGAACGCCTGACCTGCTGTCTGAGTCTGGCCGGCTACACCAACTGGGCCGAGCTGCCGGACGCAGCCCGCATGCTGCGCTTTGCCGCTGATCGGATGGCGGTGACTCTTGCCGGATGGTGGCCGCCCCTGGTGCGGACGTTCTTCTGGATGATGAAGCACAGCGCTCGGCGGATGCCTAACGCCCTGATCCGATCGCTACGTTCGACAGCGTGCCCGGCCGACCGCGCCATCCTCGCCGATCCGGAGTTTGTCGACGTATTGATCCGCGACCAGCGTGAGGCTTTTCGGCAGGGCAGTCGCGGTCCGACGACCGACGCCCTTGTCCACTACCGCGACTGGGGTTATCGCCTGGCAGAGACCCGAAACAGGGTTCATGTATTCCATGGCACCGACGACACGCAGGTACCCATCGCTTACGGGCGTCATCTTGCCGCCAACCTGCCCAACGTCGTGCTGCACGAGCTTGCGGGCGAGGGTCACCTGTTCCCGGTCACCCATCAGGACTTGATCTTCGCCACCGCCAGATCGGAGCTGTGAGGGCACGCCTCGTCTCGATCGGCGCGATGACCGAGCAGCTCTGGCGACAACGTGCAGCAGGTTGTCAGGACACTGACAGTCAGGACTGGGATTTCGCGGCTGAGACTGGGATCCCGGTGGTGCATCTCACACCGAACCGCAGAGGCCACCCATGGGAAACTATTGAAGCAAATTGTTACTTTTGCTAACGTTCTTTCTAGCGGCGCAACGTGGCGCTGCTACCTCTTCACTCTCCGGTTATTGGAAGGGGATCTGTTATGGAAATCAGCCCCGAGGAGCGGCTTGCCCGCCGCATCGAGGACCTCTACCTCAACGACCCACAGTTCGCCGCCGCCAAGCCCAGCGACGCCATCTCCGAAGCGATCGACCGACCCGACGTCTCGCTATCGCAGATCATCCGCACGGTCATGGAGGGATACGCCGATCGCCCGGCGCTCGGCCAGCGCGTGACCCACCTGATCACCGACCCCGACACCGGTCGCACGACACGTGAGCTGCTGCCCGAATTCGAGACGCTCACCTACGCCGAACTTTGGGACCGTGCGGGCGGATTCGCCACGGCGCTGAGCGCCGATCATTCGGTACGTCCCGGCGACCGGGTTTGTGTGCTGGGTTTCAACAGCGTCGACTACACGACCATCGACATCGCGCTGATCCAGCTCGGCGCCGTGTCAGTTCCCCTGCAGACCAGCGCACCCGCGGCCGGGCTGCGGCCCATCGTCGCCGAGACCGAGCCGAGCGTGATCGCGGCGAGCATCGACAATCTTGCCGACGGCGTCGAACTGATACTGACCGGCCATGCGCCGCGACGGCTGGTCGTTTTCGACTACCACCCGGAGGTCGACACGCAGCGCGAAGCTCTGGCCGCCGCCCGATCTCGTCTCGACGCCAGCGCGGTTCTCATCGAGACCCTTGACGACCTGGTCGAGCGCGGGCAGTCTCTTGCCCCTAGTGCGGCGACGCCCCGAACCGACGTCGGTGCGACCGCCGTTGCCGAGGACGGCTCCGAGGACCCGCTGGCCCTGCTGATCTACACCTCCGGAAGTACCGGTGCTCCTAAAGGAGCGATCTACCCCCAAAGCCGGGTGACGACCTTCTGGCGCAACTCGACCTCCTGGTTCGACCCAACGGCGTGCCCGTCGATCGGCCTCAACTTCATGCCGATGAGTCACGTCATGGGCCGCCAAATGCTCTACGCGACACTCTCCCACGGCGGCACCGCGTACTTCGTGGCTAAGAGCGACCTGTCGACGCTGTTTGAGGACCTCGCTTTGGTGCGGCCCACCGAATTGTGCTTCGTGCCCCGCATCTGGGACATGGTGTTCGCCGAGTTCCAGAACGAATTCGATCGGCGGCTATCCGATGGCGACGATCGCTCGATGCTGGAAGAACAGGTGAAAGAACACCTGCGAAACGGCCTGCTGGGCGGACGATTCGTTACCGCGCTGACCGGTTCCGCGCCGATCTCACAGGACATGAAGGCGTGGGTCGAGTCACTGCTGGACGACGTGCATCTGGTGGAGGGCTATGGCTCCACCGAAGCCGGGATGATCCTGATCGACGACGAGGTGCGCCAGCCAGCGGTGATCGACTACAAGCTGGTCGACGTGCCGGACCTGGGCTACTTTCGCACTGACCAGCCCTTCCCGCGGGGTGAGCTGCTGGTCAAGACGCAAAGCATGTTCCCGGGCTATTACAAGCGCCCCGAAATCACCGCCGACGTCTTCGACGCCGACGGCTTCTACCGCACTGGCGACGTCATGGCCGAGGTCGGCCCCGAACAGTTCGTCTACCTCGACCGCCGCAACAATGTGCTGAAGCTGTCCCAAGGCGAGTTCGTCACCGTCTCCAAACTCGAGGCGGTGTTCGGCGACAGCCCGTTGGTCGAGCAGATCTTCGTCTACGGCAACAGCGCTCGCGCATACCTGCTAGCGGTGATTGTCCCCACCGCGGAAGCCTTGGCCCGATCCAGCGCCGAGGAGCTCAAACCGCTACTCGCAGACTCCCTGCAGGAGGTCGCCAAGGCGGCCGGGCTGCAGTCCTATGAGATCCCGCGCGACTTCATCATCGAAACGACATGCTGGACGATGGAGAACGGACTGCTCACCGGAATCCGCAAGCTGGCGCGGCCACAGTTGAAGAAGTTCTTCGGCGAGCGGCTGGAGCAGCTCTACACCGACTTGGCGGACAGCCAGGCCAACGAGCTGCGCAACCTGCGTCACAGCGGCGCCGATGCTCCAGTGCTGGAAACGTTGGGCCGCGCGGCGGCTGCGCTGCTAGGCAGCGCCAGCTCGGATCTGCGCCCCGAGGCGCACTTCACCGACCTGGGCGGCGACTCGCTGTCGGCGCTGTCCTTCGCCACCTTGCTGCACGAGATATTCGATATCGACGTGCCAGTGGGTGTCATCGTCAGCCCCGCGACCGACCTGCGGGCACTGGCCGCCTACATCGAAGCGGCCCGCGAGCCGGGTAGCGCGCGGCCCACGTTCGCATCTGTCCACCAGGCCGCAGGCGGGCACGCCACCGAGGTGCACGCCAGCGATCTCACCTTGGACAAGTTCATCGACGCGGCCACGCTGGCGGCCGCGCCGAACCTGCCCGCTGCCAGCTCCCACGTGCGAACGGTGTTGCTGACCGGCGCCACCGGCTTCCTAGGTCGCTACCTGGCGCTGGAGTGGTTGCAGCACATGGACCTCGTCGACGGCAAACTGATCTGCCTAGTGCGGGCCAGCTCCGACGAGCAAGCGCGAGCCCGTCTGGACCAGACGTTCGACAGCGGTGACCCCGAGCTGCTGCAGCACTACGACAACCTGGCCGCCGACCACCTCGAGGTGCTGGCCGGCGACAAGGGCGAAGCTGACCTCGGCTTGGACCGCGCGACCTGGCAACGGCTGGCCGACACGGTTGACCTGATCGTCGACCCGGCCGCCCTGGTCAACCACGTCCTGCCGTACAGGCAGCTGTTCGGCCCGAACGTGCTGGGCACCGCCGAGTTGCTGCGACTGGCGCTCACCACGAAGGTCAAGCCCTACACCTACACCTCGACGATCGGCGTCGCCGACCAGATCCCCCCGTCAGCGTTCACCGAGGACGCCGACATCAGGGCCATCAGCGCAACCCGCAGGATCGACGACAACTACGCCAACGGCTACGGCAACAGCAAGTGGGCCGGCGAGGTGCTGCTGCGCGAGGCCCACGACCTCTGCGGCCTGCCGGTTACGGTGTTTCGCTGCGACATGATCCTAGCCGATACCACCTATGCGGGTCAGCTCAACGTGCCGGACATGTTCACCCGGATGATGCTGAGCCTGGTGGCCACGGGCATCGCACCGGGCTCGTTCTACGAGCTGGACGCGGCGGGCAACCGGCAACGCGCGCACTACGACGGCCTTCCCGTCGAGTTCATCGCCGAGGCAATCTCGACACTCGGCGCCCAGATCGGGGACGGGTTCGCCACCTACCACGTGATGAACCCCTATGACGACGGCATCGGACTCGACGAATTCGTCGACTGGTTGATCGACCCCGCCGTCGCCGGGTGCTCGATCCAGCGGATCGCCGACTACGGTGACTGGCTGACGCGCTTCGAGACCACCCTGCGCGCCCTGCCGGAACGGCAGCGCCATGCGTCGTTGTTGCCGCTGTTACACAACTACCGCACGCCGGAGAAGCCGGTGCGCGGGTCGGTGGCTCCCACAGCGCGGTTCCGCAGGGCCGTGCAGGACGCGAAGATCGGTCCGGACAAGGACATTCCGCACCTCTCGCCGCCGATCATCGCCAAGTACGTCAGCGATCTGCGCCTGCTCGGACTGTTGTGAGGGGTTAGGGCCGCCAGGACGGCGCCGCGCTAACTGGACCAGCGGATTCAGCCACTACCGCTGGTGCCGTCGGGGCCGGTGGGGCCGTCCCCGGGGCTCCCGGTTTCGCCGGGGCCAACGATAGGACTCCCCCTCCCGGGACCGCCCCGCCGCACTCTCGGCGCGCCGTACGGTCGTGTTCGGCGGCTAGCTGCGATGATCGATCCGAGCACTTCTCTAGGTCTCCCGGACCGACCGCTGCACGTCTCGCAGGATTTCAGGCGTTCCCACGCTGAGATGTTGGGTATCCAGACTGCCGCACAACAATCGCGGTCCAAGCGCGCGCGTTGAGAAGCAGCCGCGCAGTAGTTCGCCGAAAACCCGGAATGTTCGCCCGGTGATGTGTTCGAATTGGCCCCTCGGCGCGCGTTCCCGCGGACGCCACTCGGGTGCGCTCCCACCAACCAGGAGGTGCCACATGGGGTATGTGGTCGCGGCGCCGGAGATGCTGGGCGCCGCCGCAACGGATTTGGCCGCCATCGCCTCGACCCTGAGTACGGCCACCTCGGCCGCAGCCACCCCGACGACGAACATCCTGACCGCCGCCGAAGACGAAGTCTCAGCGGCGATTGCCGCGCTGTTTTCCCGCCACGCCCAGACCTATCAGGCGATCAGCACGCAGGCAGCGGCGTTTCATGCCCAGTTCGTACAAACCTTGACCGCCGGCGCCGGAGCCTATGGGGCCGCCGAGGCCGCCAACGCGGCCTCGGTCGCCGAGCCGCTGCTGGCCGCTATCAATGCGCCGGTTCTGGCGTTGACCGGGCGGCCACTGATCGGCAACGGCGCCAACGGAGCCCCCGGGACCGGAGCCGCTGGCGCTCCAGGCGGGTGGCTTCTGGGCAATGGTGGAGCCGGCGGGTCCGGTGCAGCCGGCCAAAACGGTGGTGCCGGCGGCGCGGCGGGGTTGTTCGGTTCCGGCGGGGCAGGCGGCGCCGGTGGCAGCTCATCGGGAGCAGATAGCGGTTCCGGCGGGGCCGGTGGGGTGGGCGGCTGGCTGTGGGGTACCGGCGGGGCCGGCGGGGCCGGCGGGGACGTGGTGTCTGGCGGCGGGGTCGGCGGAGCGGGCGGGGCCGGCGGCGCGGGCGGGTTGCTGGGATCTGGCGGGACGGGCGGAGTAGGCGGACGTGGCGGCGGTGGCGGCGCGATCGGCGGACACGGCGGGGCCGGCGGAACCGGTGGGCTGCTGGCAGGGCTGATCGGCAATGGCGGAGGCGACGGCGGTGACGGCGGGGTCGGCGGCGCCACCGCTGGGGTCGGCGGGGCCGGCGGCAACGGGGGCCTCCTGGGCGCTGGCGGGGCCGGCGGGGACGGCGGTTTCAGCGGAGGCGGCGGAACGGCCGGGAATGGCGGGGGCGGTGGGGACGGCGGCCTGCTGTTGGGTGCCGGCGGCGCCGGCGGGAATGGCGGAAATGGCGGGGCGACCGCGGCTGGGGCCGGCGGCAATGGCGGCAATGCCGGACTGTTGTTCTCCAGCGGCGGTAGCGGTGGCGCCGGCGGAGACAGCACTGTTGGTCTCGGCGGGGCTGGCGGGGGTGGCGGCACGGCGGGCTGGCTGGGTGACGGCGGCGTCGGCGGAACCGGCGGATCCAGTGTGAATGGCGACGGAGGTACCGGCGGGACCGGCGGCCAGGGCGGTCTGCTGTTCGGTAACGGCGGCGCCGGAGGTGCCGGTGGCGCGGCCGGCGGGACCGCCGGCAACGGCGGGAACGGCGGCAACGCCGTACTCACCGGTAACGGCGGCAACGCCGGCATCGGCGGAACCGGCACGACCGATGGCGCTACCGGAGTCGGCGGCATCAGCGGGCTGCTGATCGGTGCCGACGGATTCAACGCCCCGGTAAGCACCTCACCGCTGCACACCCTGCAACAACAGGCACTGGCCGCGATCAACGAACCGACCCAGGCGCTGACCGGACGCCCACTGATCGCCAACGGCACCCCAGGCGCAGCCGGCAGCGGCGCCGCTGGCACACCCGGTGGCTGGCTGCTCGGCGACGGCGGAGCCGGCGGGTCCGCTGCCCTCGACTCGGGTTCGCCCGGCGGTGCCGGCGGGACCGCTGGGCTCTGGGGTGCTGGTGGCACCGGCGGCACTGGGGGCAGCGCATCGGCGGGTGACGGCGGAGCCGGCGGGGCCGGCGGAGCTGGGGGGTGGCTGTCGGGCAGCGGCGGAATAGGTGGAGCCGGCGGGTTCACCTCGGGCGCCAACGGGATCGGCGGTGTCGGCGGGGCCGGTGGGGCCGGTGGGCTGCTGGGCGGCGGCGGTGCCGGCGGAGACGGCGGCGCGGGCGCTCCCGGCGTCGGCGGGGTCGGCGGAGCCGGTGGCGCCGGCGGTACCGGCGGAGTATTGGCCGGTCTGGTCGGTGCCGGCGGCGGCGACGGCGGCACCGGCGGGTTCGGTTTCGCCGGCGGCGGCGCGGGTGGCCTTGGCGGCGATGCCGGGCTGCTGGGCGGCCCCGGCGGGGCCGGCGGCACGGGCGGAGTCGGCCAAACTGGCGGCGGAGCTGCGGGCGGCGACGGCGGCGATGCCGGGCTGTTGTTCGGCACCGGGGGCACCGGGGGCGCCGGCGGATACAGCGTCGGTGGCGCCGGGGGTGCCGGCGGGGCCGGCGGCAACGCCGGCTTGCTGGGCGATGGCGGCGCCGGTGGCGCCGGCGGCCTCGCCCGTGCAGTCATTGTCGGGGCTGGCGGGGCCGGCGGGGCCGGCGGCAACGCCGGCTTGTTGGGTGCTGGCGGGGCCGGCGGGGCCGGCGGCATCGCTCGTACTGACCCCGGCGGTGACGGCGGGACCGGAGGAACCGGTGGCCAGCTGTTCGGTTCCGGCGGTTCCGGCGGCGCCGGCGGAGAATCTGCCAACGCTACCGGCGGGGGTGGCGGGATCGGCGGCGGCGCCATGCTGATTGGCAACGGCGGGAACGGCGGGAACGGGGGAACCGGGCCGACCTCGGGCAGCGCCGGCGCTGGCGGCACCAGCGGGCTGCTGGTGGGCGAAGACGGGCTCAACGGCCTGGGGTAGGGCCGCGAGGCTGGGATCACGCCCGCCATCTGTGCAGTGCTGCGACTGCGTGCCGGGTGACTACTGCGCCGGAGGCCGGGGCGCGACGCCAGGTTGTCGTTCTCCGTCGCCGGGAGCGGCGGGTTCGGGAGCAGCTCCGGCGGACTTGGCGCGGGACTTGAGTGGGGCGGGTGGATCCGGTGGCTCGGCGGCAGCGCCGTGCTGATCGGCAACGGCGGCAACGGCGGGGCCAGCGGTAACCTCGCGGCGCTGTGGCCGGCGGCTCACTGCTGGATAGCAACGGGATCAGCGGAATCGACGGACCGCCGTGACCGCGCGCCTCCGAAGCCGGCTTGGCGATCTCGGCAAGGCCGCGGGCGATCAGCGGAGCCACAACGTCGGGCGAAACCTCCTCCGGGTCGCCGCTGCCTTCGGCCTGTTCGGCCATACGTCTGCGTCCTGCCGTACAGCCAGCTGTTCGGCCCGAACGTGCTGGGCACCGCCGAGTTGCTGCGACTGGCGCTCACCACGAAGGTCAAGCCCTACACCTACACCTCGACGATCGGCGTCGCCGACCAGATCCCCCCGTCAGCGTTCACCGAGGACGCCGACATCAGGGCCATCAGCGCAACCCGCAGGATCGACGACAGCTACGCCAACGGCTACGGCAACAGCAAGTGGGCCGGCGAGGTGCTGCTGCGCGAGGCCCACGACCTCTGCGGCCTGCCGGTTACGGTGTTCCGTTGCGACATGATCCTGGCCGATACCACCTATGCGGGTCAGCTCAACGTGCCGGACATGTTCACCCGGATGATGCTGAGCCTGGTGGCCACGGGCATCGTACCGGGCTCGTTCCACGAGCTGGACGCGGCGGGCAACCGGCAACGCGCAATCCAGCGGATCGCCGACGACGGTGACTGGCTGACGCGCTTCGAGACCACCCTGCGCGCCCTGCCGGAACGGCAGCGCCATGCGTCGTTGTTGCCGCTATTGCACAACTACCGCACGCCGGAGAAGCCGGTGCGCGGGTCGGTGGCTCCCACAGCGCGGTTCCGCAGGGCCGTGCAGGACGCGAAGATCGGTCCGGACAAGGACATTCCGCACCTCTCGCCGCCGATCATCGCCAAGTACGTCAGCGATCTGCGCCTGCTCGGACTGTTGTGAGGGGTTAGGGCCGCCACGACGGCGCCGCGCTAACTGGACCAGCGGATTCAGCCACTACCGCCGGCGCTGCCGGAGCCGCCGGGGCCGCCGGTGCCGCCAATGGTGCCGTTGGGGCCGGTGGGGTTGTTCCCTGGGGTGCCGTCTTCGGGTGCGTTGACGATAGGACTCCCGCTCCCAGGGCCGCCGAAGCCGCCGGTACCGCCCTGACCGCCGGTGCCACCGCCAAGGCCCAAGGGTGGGCCCAGGCCGTCGCCGCCGGTGCCGCCCGTCCCGCCGGTACCGCCTTTGCCCCCGGGTCCGTCTGTGCCGGTGCCACCAAAGCCGCCGGTACCGCCAGCGCCGCCGTCGCCGGCGCCGGTGGTGATGGTGGCGTTGGCGCCGTTGCCGCCGGTGCCCCCGGGACCGCCCATGCCGCCGGTGCTGCCGGTGCCGCCGGTTCCGCCGGTGCCGCCGGTACCGCCGACTGGATTGCCGCCTGTGGCTGCGACGGCCGGGCCCCCAAAGCCGCCCTTTCCGCCGGGGCCGCCGATGCCGTCCGTGCCGGTCGCTCCGGTAGCGCCGGTGCTGGAGCCGGTGCCGCCGAGACCACCCGCGCCACCCGGACCACCGGCCCCGCCGTCGCCGCCGGTGCCGCCGGTGAGAGTGGCTATGGGGCTGCTGCCGCCGGTGCCGCCGGCGCCGCCGGTACCACCCATCCCGCCGTCACCGCCAGCTCCGCCTGCACCGTGGCTGCCGTCGCTGAACCCGGCCGCCTGCGCGAGACCGCCGGCGCCGCCGTTGCCACCCTTACCACCGGACCCACCGGTGCCACCGACGTCGCCGGTGCCGCCGGTGGAGCTGGGACCAATTCCGGGAGTGCCGACGTTGCCGGGGCCGCCTTTGCCGCCCGCGGCGCCGTCGCCGCCGGCACCGCCCGTACCACCGTTGCCACCCAGCGATCCACCGGCACCGCCGGCACCGCCGACACCACCAGGCCCGCCAGTGCCGCCGACACCACTTGGCGACGTGTTGGCCGCGCCGGTTTGACCGTTGCCGCCGGCGCCGCCGGTGCCGCCGTCACCCCACGAACCGCCGTCACCGCCATCGCCGCCGACGCCGCCCTTATCGCCGGTGGCGGTGGCGTCGGCGCCGCGGCCGCCCATACCACCGTCACCGCCACTGTTCGGGGAGAAGCCCTCGGTGCCCGTTGCACCTGGGGTGGAGCCGGTACCGCCGGCCCCACCGGCACCGCCGACGCCGGGGTCACCCCCGTTGCCGCCGCTACCGCCAGCGCCAGCGTTGACAGCGATGTCACCGTCGGCACCGTTGCCGCCGTTCCCAGCGGCTCCACCGGCCCCGCCGGTTCCGCCGTCACCGCCAGCACCTTCGACGCCGTCGCTGAACCCGGCGGCCTGCACCAGACCGGCGGCCCCGCCGTTGCCGCCGGTCCCGCCTTTCCCACCGTTCGCACCGCTACCGCCGTCTTGACCCCGGCCATCGTTGACACCCAACATCCCGGGGTCGCCGGCCCCGCCAGCACCGCCGTCTCCGCCGATGCCGCCGATGCCGCCAGCGCCGCCGGCCCCACCGTTGCCGGCTTCGGCTCCGCCTCGACCACCGGCCCCGCCAGCGCCGCCGGTGCCACCATCACCGCCCTCGAAGCCGTCCTGGCCGCCCGGGAAGATGATCGAGAGACCCGGGCTGCCCGGCCCGCCCGTACCACCTTGGCCGCCGTCTCCGCCGTTGCCGACCAGCCCGCCATGCCCACCGTTGCCGCCGGTGCCGCCAGTGGCTTGCGTGGCGATCGCAGCCGCGCCGGTGCCGCCGTTGCCACCGTTGCCGCTACTGGTCGGCGTGCTGCCGGTCATGCCGTCGGCACCGGTGGTTGAGCCGGTGCCGCCTTTCCCGCCGGCACCACCGTCGCCTCGGTTACCGCCGTTGCCGCCGTCGCCGCCGGCGCCACTGTTGATAGCCATGTCACCGTCTGCGCCGTTGCCGCCATCACCGGCAATCCCACCGGCCCCACCCTTGCCGCCGGCACCGCCACTGCCTTGGAGGCCGCCGGAGTGTCCCGCGGCTTGGGCCTGACCGCCCATCCCGCCGTCGCCGCCGTTGCCACCGGAACCGCCCTCACCACCGTGGCCACCGTCAGTGCCGTCGGCGCCGGCCATCGTGGCATCGGTACCGCTCTTTCCCGCACCACCGGCACCTCCTTCCCCACCAGCACCACCAGAACCACCGGCACCACCGTCGCCGGCCATGGCCCCACCGTTGCCGCCGGCCCCGCCGGCCCCGCCAGCCCCGCCGGCTTGACCACCAGTCCCCGACTGCCCAGCCGAGATCGCGTCGGGACCAACGAGCCCGGTCGCGCCCTTACCGCCGTCGCCGCCCTTGCCGCCGTTGCCGTAGAGACCACCGTTACCACCGTCTCCGCCATCGCCACCGCTAACACCGAACTCGGTGGCGTCAGCACCTCGACCACCGTCGCCGCCCTTGCCGGTGCTGGTGCTCGTAGCCCCGGTCTGCCCGTCAACACCGGTAGTCGAGCCGGCGCCACCCTTGCCGCCGGACCCACCGAGACCGGCCTCACCGCCGTTACCGCCATCACCGCCCTGGCCGGTACCGCCACTCATAAACGTGCCCGCGGCGCCATTACCACCGTTACCTCCGGCCCCGCCAGCACCGCCATCACCGCCGGCCCCGCCGGCACCGTCACCGCCAAGGAAACTGAGCAAGCCCCCCTTACCGCCAGCGCCACCAGCTCCGCCGGCCCCGCCAGTGCCACCGGTGCCGCCGGAGCCGCCATTACTGCCCGGAGCCGTCGCGTCGGGACCATCAACGCCGCTACCCCCGGTGCCACCGATGCCGCCGGCACCACCGGCACCACCGGCACCAATCAAGAACCCACCGGCCCCACCAACACCACCATCACCGGCATCACCACCGACACCGCCGTCGACACCAACCCCACCGGGAGCGCCGTCACCACCGTGCCCGCCGGTGCCGCCACGCCCGCCAGCGCCCCAGAGTCCGGCGTCGCCGCCCGCGCCACCATGACCACCACTACCCCCGCTACCAGCGGCCGGACCCGTACCGCCACCACCGCCGGCCCCACCGTTGCCGTACACGCGTCCGCCCAGGCCGCCATCACCGCCGGCGCCACCGTTGCCGGCAACCTCGCTGGTACCGCCGAGACCCCCGACACCGCCGTCACCGAATAGCCGGGCGTTGCCGCCGGCACCACCGGCACCACCGTCGGTGGCGCCGGCGCCGCCGACGCCACCGACGGCGCCGTTGCCGATCAACCCGGCAGCACCGCCGGCACCGCCGGCGCCCCCGTGACTCAAGACCGACACTCCGCCGGCCCCGCCGATGCCACCAGGGCCGTACAAGATCCCGGCGTTCCCGCCGGCCCCACCAACGCCGCCGATGCCGATCGCAGCCCCCCCGGCGCCGCCGGAGCCGCCGGCACCGATCAGCCCCGCGAACCCGCCGGCCCCACCGGCGCCCCCACTCACCGTGCCCTGGCCTCCGACACCACCGGTACCACCGTTGCCGAACAGGGACCCGCCGCGTCCGCCAGCCCCGCCAATTGCGCCGTTTCCTGAAGGACCGCTCGATCCGGCGGCACCACCCGCACCGCCATTGCCAAACAACCCGGCCGACCCGCCGGCTCCGCCGGCCTGGCCCAGCGCACCAGACCCGCCATTGCCGCCATTGCCCCACAACAGCCCGCCGGGCCCACCAACCTGTCCGGTACCAGCCGTGCCGTCGGCGCCATTGCCGATCAACGGGCGCCCCAACAACGCTTGGGTGGGCCCGTTGACCGCGTTCAACAAGGCCTGCTCCACGTTGGCGGCCTCGGCGACCCCGTAAGCGCCCACACCGGCGTGGAGATTCTGTACAAAGTGCTCATGAAACGCCGCCACCTGCGCACCGATCGTCTGATAGTCCGCAGCATGCGCGCTGAACAATGCCGCAATCGCCGCCGACACCTCATCGGCCCCCGCCGCCAACACCGTCGTGGTCGAACCCGCTGCAGCCGCATTGGCCGCGCTGATCGTCGACCCAATACCCGCCAAGTCCGCCGCCGCTGCCACCACCAGCTCCGGCGCCACAATCACCAACGACATTCCGCACCTCCAGCGAATCAAGAAATCCAGCCCGGGGCGAAGCAGAAAAACATGCCGAATCCGAGCCGGCGGGTGCCTACGCCTGATTCATGTCCAGCGCCGCACCGTTGCGTGAATAGTCCCGTTTTGAATGGCGTCGAATCGAGGGCAAGATTGCGCGAATCGGGAACAATTCATAGCGAAATTGACATGTGCGCGGGACTTGATGTGCCCTAGGCTCGGCGTGTGGTATCGCGGGAGCCTTCGCCGCGGGTGAGGGAGCTGATCCGCGAAGCAGCGCGCATTGCCCTCGAGCCCAGCCACGAATGGCTCGAGGAATACGACCAAGCCACGCTGGCCGCCACCCCACCCATTCCCGAGCGCGCTGAACTGGCGAAAGTCATCAGCCGCGCCAACCGTGCCAACTTGCACCACTTCGCGCTCTCCCACTTACGAAACCCCGGTGAACCGGTGGCCCCAAATCTGGGCATCCAGCCGTTGCGAATGGCCCGAGAGCTGATGCGCCTCGGCCTGGAACGGCTGACTATTGACATCTATCGGATCGGACAAAACGTGGCCTGGCAGCGCTGGACGGAGATCGCGTTCAGCCTCACCACAGATCCTGACGAGCTGCACGGATTGCTCGACGTGCCGTTTAGGTCAGTCAGTACATTCATCGACGCCACCCTTGCGGGCATTACCGCGCAAATGGAGTTAGAGCACGACGAGCTGACCCGCAACATCGCCGCCGAGCGCCGTCAAATTGCCGATCTCATCCTCGACCGTGCGCCCCTGGACCGCGAGCATGCCCAAGCCCGCTTGGACTACCCACTCGACCGATCACATGTTGCCGCGATTCTCTGGAGCGACCAGCACGATGCCGACCACCGCTACCTCGACGATGCCGCTGCGGCATTCGGCCATGCCCTCGGCTGCCCGCGCCCGCTCACGGTGATAGCCGGGGTTGACACCCGCTGGGTGTGGGTCAACGACGCCGCAGCGTTGGACAGCGACCAGATCCACGAAGCACTCGCCGACACACCACACGTACGTGTCGCCATCGGAGCGCCCGCGCCGGGAATCGAGGGGTTCCGTCGCAGCCACCTCGATGCTCACGCCACCCGACAGATGCTGATCCGACTCCGATCACCCCATCGAGTGGCCTCTTTCCCCGACGTCGAAATGGTTGCGCTGCTTACTGAAAACTTCGACGGTGCAAACGACTTCATCAAGAACACCCTCGGGGACTTTGAGGCGGCCAGCCCAGAGCTGCACCTCGCGATGCGAACCTTCATCAAACGAAATTGCAACGTCTCACGCGCCGCCCACCAGCTTCATATGCACCGCAACTCCCTGGTGCACCGACTCGAGACCGCCCAGCGACTCCTGCCCCGATCCCTCGATGACAACGCCCTCGAAGTTGCCGTAGCGTTGAATGCCCTACAGTGGCGCGGCGCCAGCAACAACGATCCCCCGCCACCATTCGCCGAATAGCGCCACCACCAGCGGCCCGGGTTTCAGGCGTTCCCACGCTGAGATGCTGGGTATCCAGATTGCCGCACAGCAATCCCGGATCAGGCGTGAGTGTTGCGACGTGGACGCGCCCTGGCACTTAGGTGGCGTCTATGAATTTCTCGCAAACGCGATAACAGGCGGACTTTCGCTGTCAGACTTCCTACGACCGAACGTTACGGCCCGATGAGCGGAGGGTTTTGATGTCGTTTGTGATCGCAGCTCCGGAGGTACTGGCGACGGCGGCGCAGAGTATTGAAGCCGTCGGTACCACGCTCAATGCGGCAAACGCGGCGGCAGCAGCATCGACGACCGGGGTGCTGGCCGCCGGTGCCGACGAGGTGTCAGCGGCAGTTGCGTCGATATTTTCGGGCTACGCGCAGCAGTACCAGTCGCTGAGCGCTCAAGCTGCGGCGCTTCATCAAAGCTTTGTCCAAACATTGACCGCCTCCGGCGGCGCATACGCGAGCGCCGAGGCGGCCAACGCCGCCCAAGCGGTGGAAAACAGCGTGTTGGGTGTGATCAATGCGCCCACACAGGCGCTGTTCGGACGCCCGCTGATCGGCAACGGAGCCAACGGGACGGCCGCAAGCCCCAACGGCGGCGCGGGTGGCTTCTTGTTCGGCAACGGCGGCAACGGCTTTAGCTTCACCAGCGGGGCCACCGCCAACGGCGGTAATGGCGGCGAAGCCGGCCTGATCGGCAGCGGCGGGGCCGGCGGAAATGGCTTCGACGGCGGGGCCGGCGGGGCCGGCGGCCGCGGCGGATGGCTGCTCGGCAACGGCGGCAATGGCGGCGCCGGAGGTTCGCTGGCCGCTGCCGGCATAGCTGGTGCTGGT
Source organism: Mycobacterium spongiae (assembly GCF_018278905.1). Lineage (NCBI taxonomy): Bacteria > Bacillati > Actinomycetota > Actinomycetes > Mycobacteriales > Mycobacteriaceae > Mycobacterium > Mycobacterium spongiae. The sequence continues at coordinate 2,098,512 of NZ_CP046600.1, read as the reverse complement.
GGGGCCGGCGGCGCCGCCCCCTTGTTCGGCTGGGGCGGCAATGGCGGTGCTGGCGGTTTCGCTCCCGCTGGAACCGGGGGCACCGGCGGTGCCGGCGGCGCCAGCAGCGGCGTGGGAATCGGGGGGGCCGGCGGTGCCGGTGGATCAGGCGCAACCGGTGGCGACGGCGGAGCCGGTGGCGCCGGAAACGGTCCGTTGTTTGGCGTGGGCGGCGCCGGGGGCGCGGGCGGAGCGGGCGATGCCACCGGCGGTGCCGGCGGTGCCGGCGGCGACGGGACCGGATCCCTGTTCAGTCTCGGTGGTGACGGTGGCGCCGGTGGTGCCGCGACCGGCCTCAGCGGAGCCGGCGGTGACGGCGGCGGCGGCGGTAACGCCGGCGGCGTGTCCGGCTATAGCCAGGCCGGCGCCGGCGGTGTTGGTGGAGTCGGCGGCACCGTCAGCGGGTCAGGCGGCACCGGCGGTTCGGGTGGCCTGGGCGGCACGACCGGCGTGCTCCTCGGCGTGGCCGTCGCCGGTGACGGCGGCTTGGGTGGCGTCGCCGAATTCGCCGGCACCGGCGGTGCCGGCGGTACGGGTGCCGCGCTGGTGGGCATGGGCGTCGGCGGTCTCGGCGGAATTGGCGGCTTCGGCAGCACCGCCGGCGGCGCCGGCGGCAGTGGCGGCCAAGGTGCGGCGCTTGTGGGCCCAGCCTTCGGTGGCGCTGGCGGTTTTGGTGGCGACAGTCTCGCTGGCACTGGCGGCAATGGCGGTGACGGCGGCGACGCTGGCGGCCTGCTCAGCTTCGCAGTCGCCGGGGACGGCGGCAACGCCGGCGCGGGTGGCGTCCTCGCCAACGGCGGTAACGGCGGAAACGTCGGGGTAATTTCCGACGGCACCTTTACACCAGCATTGTTCGGCAACGGCGGTAACGGCGGCAACGGCATCAACGGCGGCACCGGCGGCACCGGCGGCACCGGCGGAATACTTATTGGCAATGACGGGGCCAATGGATCGTCATAGCTGCCAGCCCCACCCCGTTCGCTCCTCGCACAATCCCGGCTGGCTGACCCCGGGTCGGTGGGTTTCGGACAGGAAGCGCTGGTCGGCGACCTATCATTCGGCGGCTTCGACCATCACGTAGCCGGCCAGTCGCAGTAATGCGGCTGGGTTGGGGAAGACACGCACGACTCGGTGCGGCGCCTGATCTCTTAATTGAGTCGCTCCACCGAATTGGTGGAGCAGATCTCTTTCCCAGTGCGGCACAGGGACATCGGCGAAGTCGGTGCTGTCTGGGCCGGCCTCGCGCACCATCGTTTCCACTTTGTCGAAGCGCACGTAGGCCGGCTCTCCCCGCTCGTTGTGGACCCCGAAATCGCCGCACACGCGGTTGCGCGAGTAGGTGCGCGAACTCCGGCCCTGCGTCAATTTTGGGTGTGGTATTGCTAAGCGATTAGCCATATCATAACTACCGCCGAGTGTTTGGCCGTTTACCGGAGGTGGGTTATGTCGTTTCTGGTCGTAGCGCCGGAGTTGGTGGCGGCAGCCGCGGGTGATTTGGCCGGTGTCGAGTCCATGATCAGTGCGGCCAATGCGGCGGTGGCGGGGTCGACGACTGAGGTCTTGGCTGCGGCTGCTGATGAGGTGTCGGTGGGGATCGCGGCGTTGTTCGGCGCCCATGGTCAGGCCTATCAGACAGTGAGTGCGCAGGCGGCGGCGTTTCATGCCCAGTTCGTGCGGGCTCTGAGCAGTGCGGGGGGCGCATATGTGGGCGTTGAGGTGGGCAGCGTTTCCCCGTTGCAGGCCGTTTCTCCGCTGCAGGTCCTCGAGCAGCAGGTGCTGGGGGTGATCAACGCGCCTACACAGGTGTTGTTGGGCCGCCCGTTGATCGGTGACGGTGCTCATGGGGCGCCGGGCACCGGTGCCAACGGTGGGCCTGGCGGGCTGTTGTGGGGCAACGGCGGCAACGGCGGGTCTGGGGGGTTGGGGCAAGCTGGTGGGCGCGGTGGTGATGCGGGTCTGTTTGGCAATGGTGGGGCCGGCGGTGCCGGGGGGATGGGCACGGCGGGTTCTGCCGGGCTTGCGGGGACTGGCGCCAACGGGGGCAGTGGGGGTGTGGGCGGGGCCGGTGGGGCTGGTGGGCGAGGTGGTTTGTTGTTTGGTGCTGGTGGGGCCGGCGGTGTGGGTGGCGTCGGTGGTGTGGGTGGTATCGGCGCAACCGGCGCGACGGGTGTCAGCGGGATGGTGGGGGTCGGCGCGGGTGCGAACGGCACCGACGGTGGTGTTGGTGGCACGGGCGGTGAGGGCGGGGTCGGCGGCGATGGCGGGGCCGCCGGCGCCGGTGGGGCCGGGGGCCTGTTCGGCGGAGGGGCCGGACCGGCCGGGATCCAAGGTGATGGCGGTCAAGGTGGTGACGGTGGGCGGGGCGGCACCGGCGGTGTCGGGGGCAATGGCGCCCAAGGCGCCACGGGTGCCACCGGCAGCGAAGGTATGCAGGCCGGTGAGGACGGCGGCATCGGCGGGACCGGGCTGACCGGCGGCGCCGGTGGCCAAGGCGGCACCGGCGGGACCGGCGGAGCGCCCGGGGCCGGCGGGCTGGGTACTAACACCGGCGCCCTGGGCAACGCGGGCATCCAAGGTGACGGAGGCCAGGGCGGAAACGGCGGTCAGGGCGGCACCGGCGGCGTCGGGGGCAACGGCGCCCAAGGCGCCACGGGTGCGATCGGCGACAACGGCATGTCCGCGGGTGAAGCCGGTGGCATCGGTGGTACCGGGCTGACCGGCGGCGCCGGTGGCCAAGGCGGCACCGGCGGGACCGGCGGAGCGCCCGGGGCCGGCGGGCTGGGTACTAACACCGGCGCCCTGGGCAACACGGGCATCCAAGGTGACGGCGGCCAGGGCGGAAACGGCGGTCAGGGCGGCACCGGCGGCGTCGGGGGCAACGGCGCCCAAGGCGCCACGGGTGCGATCGGCGACAACGGCATGTCCGCGGGTGAAGCCGGTGGCATCGGCGGCACCGGGCTCACCGGCGGCGCCGGCGGCCAAGGCGGCACCGGCGGGACCGGCGGGGCAGCCGGAGCCGGCGGGGTCGGCACCACCACCGGCACCCTGGGCAACACGGGACTCCAGGGCGACGGCGGTCAGGGCGGAAACGGTGGTCAGGGCGGCACCGGCGGTGTCGGCGGCAACGGCGCCCAAGGCGCCACCGGCGCTACCGGCAGCAAAGGTATGCAGGCCGGTGACGACGGCGGCATCGGCGGCACCGGGCTCACCGGCGGCGCCGGCGGCCAAGGCGGCACCGGCGGGACCGGCGGAGCAGCCGGAGCCGGCGGGGTCGGCACCACCACCGGCACCCTGGGCAACACGGGCATCCAAGGTGACGGCGGCCAAGGCGGAAACGGCGGTCAGGGCGGCACCGGCGGCGTCGGGGGCAACGGCGCCCAAGGCGCCACGGGTGCCACCGGCAGCAAAGGTATGCAGGCCGGTGACGACGGCGGCATCGGCGGCACCGGGCTCGCCGGCGGCACCGGCGGCCAAGGCGGCACCGGCGGGGCCGGCGGAGCAGCCGGGGCCGGCGGGCTGGGTACTAACACCGGCGCCCTGGGCAACGCGGGCATCCAAGGTGACGGCGGTCAAGGCGGAAACGGTGGTCAGGGCGGCACCGGCGGTGTCGGCGGCAACGGCGCCCAAGGCGCCACGGGTGCGGTCGGCGACAACGGCATGTCCGCGGGTGAAGCCGGTGGCATCGGCGGGACCGGGCTCACCGGCGGCGCCGGCGGCCAAGGCGGCACCGGCGGGGCCGGCGGAGCGCCCGGTGCCGGCGGGCTGGGTACTAACACCGGCGCCCTGGGCAACACGGGACTTCAGGGTGACGGCGGTCAAGGCGGAAACGGCGGTCAGGGCGGCACCGGCGGTGTCGGCGGCAACGGCGCCCAAGGCGCCACGGGTGCCACCGGCAGCAAAGGTATGCAGGCCGGTGACGACGGCGGCATCGGCGGCACCGGGCTCACCGGCGGCGCCGGCGGCCAAGGCGGCACCGGCGGGGCCGGTGGAGCGCCCGGTGCCGGCGGGCTGGGTACTAACACCGGCGCCCTGGGCAACACGGGACTTCAGGGTGACGGCGGTCAAGGCGGAAACGGCGGTCAGGGCGGCACCGGCGGTGTCGGGGGCAACGGCGCCCAAGGCGCCACGGGTGCCACCGGCAGCAAAGGTATGCAGGCCGGTGACGACGGCGGCATCGGCGGCACCGGGCTCACCGGCGGCGCCGGCGGCCAAGGCGGCACCGGCGGGGCCGGTGGAGCGCCCGGTGCCGGCGGGCTGGGTACTAACACCGGCGCCCTGGGCAACACGGGACTTCAGGGTGACGGCGGCCAGGGCGGAAACGGCGGTCAGGGCGGCACCGGCGGTGTCGGGGGCAACGGCGCCCAAGGCGCCACGGGTGCCACCGGCAGCAAAGGTATGCAGGCCGGTGACGACGGCGGCATCGGCGGCACCGGGCTCACCGGCGGCGCCGGCGGCCAAGGCGGCACCGGCGGGACCGGTGGAGCGCCCGGTGCTGGTGGGCTGGGTACCAACACCGGCGCCGTGGGCAACACGGGACTTCAGGGTGACGGCGGCCAGGGCGGAAACGGTGGTCAGGGCGGCACCGGCGGTGTCGGGGGCAATGGCGCCCAAGGCGCCACGGGTGCGATCGGCGACAACGGCATGTCCGCGGGTGAAGCCGGTGGCATCGGCGGGACCGGGCTCGCCGGCGGCGCCGGCGGCCAAGGCGGCACCGGCGGGGCCGGCGGAGCGCCCGGTGCTGGTGGGCTGGGTACTAACACCGGCGCCCTGGGAAACGCGGGCATCCAAGGTGACGGCGGCCAAGGCGGCAACGGTGGCAACGGCGGTGAAGGCGGCAAGGGCGGCCAAGGCGCCCACGGCGACCCCACCTTTGCCATCAACTCTGGTCGCGGCGGGGACGGCGGAAACGGCGGCGACCCCGGGGCTGGTGGCGCACCTGGGGAAGGCGGCAGCGGCACTAACCCCGGCGCCGACGGCCTAGCCGGGCAGACGCCCACTACCGGCGGGGACGGCGGCAACGGAGGCAACGGTGCTGATGCCGTCGTCACCGGCACCAACGGCGCCAACGGCGGCAACGGCGGCAACGGCGGGCTATTCGGGGACGGCGGGGCCGGCGGCAACGGCGGTGTCGGCGCCACGGGCCCCAACAACGCCAGCGTCAACAGTTTCGGTGGTTTCGGCGGTAACGGTGGCAACGGCGGCAACGGCGGGGACATCACCGGCGACGGCGGAGTCGGCGGCAACGGCGGCAACGGCGGCAACGGCGGCAACGATGCCGGCACCCGCAGTTTCGGCGGTGTCGGCGGTGCTGGCGGTAGCGGCGGCACCAGCACCAACGGGACAGGCGGAGTCGGCGGCAACGCCGGCAACGGCGGCGACGGCGGCGACAATGCCAGCAACAGCAGTTTCGGCGGTGGCGGCGGGCGCGGCGGTGACGGCGGCGCCAGCACCAACGGAGCCGGCGGGAACGGGGCAACTGGCGGTAGCGGCGGCAGCGGCGGCAACGCCGCCAACAGTCGCGGCGGCTTCGGCGGGCGCGGCGGCGACGGCGGATTCGGCGGCAGCGCCGGCGGACACGGCGGCAACGGCGGCCTCGCCGCTGATGGGCGCAACGACGTCAGCGGCATCAGTAGCGGCGGTGACGGTGGGGCCGGCGGTATCGGCGGCACCAGCGCCAACGGGACGGCCGGCAACGGCGGCAACGGCACCGCGGGCGGCACCGGCGGCAACAACGCCGGCGACAGTCGCGGCGGTGACGGCGGGGCCGGCGGTACCGGCGGCAGCACCACCAACGGGACACCCGGAGCGGCCGGAGCCGCCGGCAACGGTGGCACCGGCGGCGACAACGCCGGCACCAGTACCGGTGGTAACGGCGGTGCTGGCGGTATCGGCGGCGCCAGCAGCAACGGAGTGGGCGCGAACGGCGCGACTGGCGGCAACGGCGGCAACGGCGGCGTCGCCGCCGCCAACAGCGTCGGCGGTGACGGCGGGCGCGGCGGTGACGGCGGATTCGGGGGCACCGCCGGCGGACGCGGCGGTGACGGCGGCGTCGCCGCCGATGGCCGCGACGACAACAGCGGCAGCAGTACCGGCGGCAACGGCGGTGCCGGCGGTACCGGCGGGACCAGCACCAACGGGACAGCCGGCAACGGCGGCAACGGCTCCACTGGCGGCAGCGGCGGTAACAACGCCGACGACAGTTTCGGCGGTGTCGGCGGTGCCGGCGGTACCGGCGGCAGCACCACCAACGGGACACCTGGGGCCGCGGGAACCGCCGGCAACGGCGGCAACGGTGGCGACAACGCCGGCCGCAGTACCGGCGGTAACGGCGGTGTCGGCGGTCAAGGCGGCGCCAGCAGCAACGGTGCGGGCGCGAACGGCGCGACTGGCGGTAATGGTGGTATCGCTGGCACCACCAACAGCACCAGTACCGGCGGTGACGGCGGGCGCGGCGGTGACGGCGGATTCGGCGCCACCGCCGGCGGACACGGCGGCAACGGCGGCACCGCCGCCGAGGGCCGCAACAATGTTGGCAGCAGTAGGGGCGGTACCGGCGGTTCCGGCGGGGACGGCGGCGCCAGCACCACCGGCGCTGGCGGCAGGGGCGGTGAAGGCACCCACGGCGGCAACGGCGGCACCGCCGCGTTCCAAAGTAGCGGCGGTCGCGGCGGTGCCGGCGGCAACGGCGGTGACAGCACCACCGGGACAGGCGGGAAAGGCGGTGACGGCGGTGACGGCGGGGACGGCCGGAGCGCCGGTTTCAGGAGTCTCGGCGGTTCCGGCGGTTCCGGCGGTGACGGCGGTACAGGTGGCGGCGGATCCGGCGATGCAGGCGTTTCAGGCGGAGGACCTGCTGGCAGCGTCGGCGGACCCGGCGGTGCAGGAGGCGACGGCGGGCCAGCGGCCTAAACGTTGAACTGCTGTCCCTGGCCGCCGTACTCCTCGGCGTGGCCGCCGGTATCGAGCTTGGGTGGCGGGGACGGGCGGCAACGCGGGTACCGGCACCTTGGCCACCGACGGCGGCACCGGCGGAATACAGCGCCAGCGACTGTCACCACCGCGCAGAGCGCGTCGAGCCAACCCGTATCGCGCAGATCTCAGCGAATTGGCTGATGTAGTGCACCCGAACCAAACCTACTGTCGGTGATAGGTGGCTCTTTGCGATTTTCGTTCCGTGGATCAGTCGCACTAGCGGATTTGGGGGATCTTGATGTCGTTTGTGATCGCAGCTCCAGAGGTGCTGGCGGCGACGGCGCGCAGTATCGAAGCCGTCGGCACTTCGCTGAATGCGGCAAACGCGGCAGCAGCAGCATCGACGACCGGGGTGCTGGCCGCCGGCGCCGACGAGGTGTCAGAGGCCGTTGCGTCGATATTTTCGGGCTACGCGCAGCACTACCAGTCGCTGAGCGCTCAAGCTGCGGCGCTTCATCAGAGTCTTGTGCAAAAGTTGACCGCCTCCGGCGGCGCCTACGCGAGCGCCGAGGCGACCAACGCCGCCCAAGCGGTGGAAAGCAGTGTGTTGGGTGTGGTGAATGCACCCACTCTGGCATTGTTCGGACGCCCGCTGATCGGCAACGGCGCCAACGGCACGGCGGCAAGCCCCAACGGCGGTGCCGGTGGCTTCTTGTTCGGCAACGGCGGCAACGGTTTTAGCTTCACCAGCGGGGGCACCGCCAACGGCGGTAGCGGCGGTGCAGCCGGCCTGATGGGCAACGGCGGGGCCGGCGGGAGCGGCTTCGACGGCGGGGCCGGCGGGGCCGGCGGCCGCGGCGGATGGCTGTTCGGCAGCGGCGGCACCGGCGGCGCCGGCGGCTCGGTCACCGGTGCTGGCGAGACAGGTGGCCTTGGTGGGGCCGGGGGCGCTGCGCCCTTCTTCGGCGTAGGTGGCCAGGGCGGCGCCGGCGGCGGCTCGGCGCTGGCAACCGGCGGCACCGGCGGGGCCGGCGGCAGCACCAGCGGCCTGCTCTGGGGCTTCGGCGGTGACGGCGGAGTCGGCGGGTCGGGGGTGACCGGCGGCGACGGCGGCGCCGGCGGCAACGGCGGCGGCTTACTCTTTGCCGGGGGCGGCGACGGCGGCGCGGGCGGAACAGGCACCACCGAAGGCGGCGCCGGAGGTGCCGGCGGCCAAGGAAGCAGTGCGCTCCTGGCTGGCGGCGGCAACGGCGGCGCGGGCGGAACAGGCACCACCCAAGGCGGTGCCGGAGGTACCGGCGGAACAGCCGGCGGCCTGCTCGCCGCTCCCGCTGGCGCCGGTGGTGCCGGCGGTGCAGCGACCGGTGGTGGCGGCATCGGCGGTGACGGTGGTACCGGCGGCCTGGGCGCTTCGTTTGTGCTGGGAGGCGGCGGTGTCGGCGGAACGGGCGGCTCCGGGGACACCGGCGGCGCCGGCGGCGCGGGCGGTATGGGCGCTGCACTCGCTGGTTGGACCATTGGGGGCGACGGCGGTCTCGGCGGCTCCGGCAGCATGAACGGCGGTGCCGGCGGTGATGGCGGGCAGGCCCTGGCGTTCATCGGTACTGCTGGCGGGGGCGCCGGCGGCACCGGCGGCGAGGCGATCGCTGGCACTGGCGGCAACGGTGGTGCTGGCGGCGACGGTGGTACGGGCCTCGGCTTCGGATTCGGCGGGACGGGCGGCAATGCCGGTAGCGGCGCCATGGCTGCCGACGGCGGCGACGGCGGAAACGTCGGGGTAACGATTGACGGCACCTTCCAACCAACATTCGTCGGTAACGGCGGCAACGGCGGCACCGGCATCAACGGCGGCACTGGGGGCACCGGCGGCTCCGGCGGAACAGTTATTGGGGCTGACGGGACGAACGGATCGGCATAGCCGCAAGCCCTGAACCGCTCGCTACTCGCGGCTTCCCCTTCGGCGCCGTACGGCCCTGTTCGGCGGCCAGCCGCGACGATCGATCGGAACACTTCTCCAGATTTGTCAGACCGACCCGCGCGTCCGGCAGCAAATCCAGTCGTTCTCATCCGTGAGATGTCGGTACCACGCTGCCGCACAACAATCGCAGATCAGGCTCCCGTGCTGAGAAGTGCAGAAGCTCCGGCGCTCGGGTGGCGATTATCGACTTCGTACAAGCCCGTTGACCTGCGGACTTTCGCTGTCAGACTGCCGGCAAGAGCACGTGACGGACGCAATAGCGAATTGGGGGTCTTGATGTCGTTTGTGATCGCAGCTCCGGAGATGCTGGCGACAGCCGCGGAGAGTATTGAAGCCATCGGCACCACGCTGAATGAGGCAAACGCGGCAGCAGCAACGTCGACGACCGGGGTGGTGGCCGCCGGTGCCGACGAGGTGTCACAGGCAATTGCGGCGCTGTTTTCGAACCACGCCCAGCAGTACCAGTCACTGAGCGCTCAGTTCGCGGCGGTACATCAGGGTTTCGTACATACGTTGACCGGCTCCGGAAGCGCGTACGCGAGCGCCGAGGCGGCCAATGCTGCCCAAGCGGTGGAAAGCAGTGTGTTGGGTGTGGTGAACGCGCCCACTCTGGCCTTGTTCGGCCGTCCGTTGATCGGCAATGGCGCCAACGGGACGGCGGCAAGCCCCAACGGCGGTGCCGGTGGGTTCTTGTTCGGCAGCGGCGGTGACGGCTTTAGCTTCACGAGTGGGGCCACCGCCAACGGCGGTGCCGGCGGCGAGGCCGGCCTGTTCGGCAACGGCGGGGCCGGCGGGAGCGGCTTTGCCGGCGGGGCTGGCGGGGCCGGCGGCCGCGGCGGATGGCTGTTCGGCAACGGCGGCAGTGGCGGCGTCGGCGGATCGGTGATGGGCGCCGGCGAGACAGGTGGTATTGGTGGGGCCGGTGGCGCATCCCCATTCTTCGGCTTCGGCGGCCAGGGCGGCGCCGGCGGCAGCTCGGCCCTGGCAACCGGCGGCGCCGGCGGGGCCGGCGGAAACGCCAACGGCCTGCCCTGGGGCATCGCCGGCGACGGCGGGGTCGGCGGGTCGGGCGTGACCGGCGGCACTGGCGGCGCCGGCGGCAACGGATTCAGTCCAATCTTGGCCGGCGGCGGTGACGGCGGCACGGGCGGAACGGGCACAACCGAAGGCGGCGCCGGAGGTGCCGGCGGCCAAGCAAGCAGTTTGCTCTTGGGTGTCGGCGGTGATGGCGGCACAGGTGGAACTGGCGGAGCCCAAGGCGGCGCCGGAGGTGCCGGCGGAGTAGGCGGCGGCTGGCTCGCCGCTGCGGCTGGCGCCGGTGGTACCGGCGGCGCAGCGACCGGTGGCGGCGGCATCGGCGGTGACGGCGGTACCGGCGGCGTGGGCTCTTCGTTCGTGTTGGCAAGTGGCGGTGTCGGCGGCACGGGTGGCTCCGGGGACACCGGCGGCGCCGGCGGCGCGGGCGGCGTCGGCGCTGCACTCAGCGGTATGGGCCTTGGAGGCGACGGCGGTCTCGGCGGCTTCGGCACCACCACCGGCGGCGCCGGCGGTGATGGCGGCGAAGGTTTGGCCTTGTCCGGTTTAGCTGGCGGGGGCGCCGGCGGCACCGGGGGCGAGTCTATCGTCGGCACGGGCGGCAATGGTGGCGCCGGCGGCAACGCTGGCGCCGGCCTCGGCATCTCACTCGGCGGAGACGGCGGCAATGCCGGTGCCGGTGCCTTTGCTGCCGACGGCGGCGACGGCGGAAACGTCGGGATAACCACCGACGGCGCCTTCCAACCAACACTCTTCGGTGCCGGCGGTAACGGTGGCAACGGCATCAACGGCGGCACCGGAGGCACCGGTGGAACACTCTATGGCCCTAGCGGGGCGAACGGATCGTCATAGCTGGCAGCGCTACCCCGCCGGCTACTCGAACAACCCCGGCTGACTAACCCCAGCCGGCGGGGTCATGCCCAGGTGTGTCCACGCCAGCGCGGTGGCGACTCGGCCGCGCGGGGTGCGGGCGACCATGCCCGCGCGGACCAGGAACGGCTCGCACACCTCTTCGACGGTGGCGGCTTCCTCCCCGACCGCCACTGCCAGCGTGGAAACCCCGACCGGACCGCCGCCGAAATTGCGGGTCAGCGCCGACAGCACCGCCCGGTCCAGCCGGTCCAGGCCGAACTCGTCGACGTCGTAGACCTCTAGCGCGGATTTGGCGACATCGCAGGTAATGATGCCGTCGGCGCGCACCTCGGCGAAATCCCGGACCCGGCGCAGCAGCCGGTTGGCGATGCGGGGCGTTCCCCGCGAGCGCCGGGCGATCTCGGCACCGGCCTCAGCACCCAACGCGATGCCCAGAATTCCGGCGGAACGAGCCAGTACCCGCTCCAGCTCGGCGGGCTCGTAGAAATCCATGTGCGCGGTGAAGCCGAACCGGTCGCGCAACGGGCCGGTCAGCGCGCCCGAGCGGGTGGTCGCGCCCACCAGGGTAAAGGGCGCGACATCAAGCGGAATCGATGTTGCCCCAGGCCCTTTGCCGACAACCACGTCCACCCGGAAATCCTCCATCGCCAGGTAAAGCATCTCCTCGGCGGGCCGGGCGATCCGGTGGATTTCATCGATGAACAGCACGTCGTGCTCGACCAGATTGGACAACATCGCGGCCAGGTCGCCCGCGCGTTCCAGCGCGGGGCCGGAGGTCACACGCAGCGAGGACCCGAGCTCGGCGGCGATGATCATCGCCAGCGACGTCTTGCCCAGCCCCGGCGGACCGGACAACAGAATGTGATCCGGTGTGCTGCCGCGGTTCTTGGCTCCCTCGATGACCAGCTGAAGCTGTTCGCGCACCCGCGCCTGGCCGATGAACTCGCGCAACGAACGCGGCCGCAGGCTGACGTCGATGTCGCCCTCGCCCACAGTCAGCGCCGGGGACACATCCCGGTCTGAGGGCTCCTCCGAGCTCATCGGGTCTTGCCCAGCAGCGACAGGGCGGCACGCAACGCACTCGATTTCGTCGCGTCATGGTCTCCGGCCAGCACCTTGTCCGTGGCCTCCTCGGCCTGTTTGGCCGCAAATCCGAGGCCCACCAGCGCTTCCACCACGGGGCTGCGCACTGCATGACCGTTGACGGGCGCTACGCCCCCGGCGGGTGACACACCGGAGGGGACCACCTTGTCGCGCAGCTCCAGCACCATTCTGTCGGCACCGCGCTTACCGATGCCGGGCACTCGGGTCAGTGCCGCGACGTTTCCGTCCGCCAGCGCCTGCCGTAACGCCGCGGCGTCGTGCACGGCCAGTGCCGCCATCGCCAGCCGAGGCCCGACGCCGGAGACCGACAGCAGCGTCAGAAATAGGTCGCGCGTCTCGCCATCGGGGAACCCGTACAACGTCATCGAGTCCTCGCGCACGATCATCGCGGTGATAAGCCGGGCCTGGGTCCCCACCTGCAACGTCGCCAGCGTCGATGGCGTCGCGTTGACCCGGTAGCCGACGCCCGCTGCCTCGATCACCACATGATCGAGCGCCACCTCGAGCACCTCGCCCCGGACCGCGGCGATCATCGAGCGGCCTTCAGCTTGGCCACGTAGCTGCGGCGCTGCTGCGCGGCGAGCGCTTCCGCTTTGGCCATCCGGGCGATCATCGGCGCCCGCCAGCAGTGGCAGATCGCCAGAGCCAGCGCGTCGGCAGCGTCAGGCGGCGTCGGTTTGGCTTGCAGCGCAAGAATTCTGGTGACCATCGCGGTGACCTGCGCCTTGTCGGCGGCACCGTTGCCGGTAACGGCCGCCTTGACCTCGCTGGGGGTGTGGAAATGCACGTCGATATCGCGCTTAGCCGCCGCGAGGGCAACGACTCCGCCCGCCTGGGCGGTGCCCATCACCGTCGTCACGTTCAACTGGGAGAACACCCGCTCGATGGCCACCACCTCCGGGAGATGGGTGTCCAACCAGTGCTCAACCGCATCGCTGATGACCAGCAATCGCTGCGCCACTGGGGCGTCTGACGGGGTACGCACCACATCGACGTCCAGCGCAGTGAGCTGCCGACCTCGCCCGCTCTCCACCAGCGACAGCCCGCATCTGGTCAACCCGGGATCAACACCCAATACCCGCACTGCCTGCTCTCCCCGCTCTGTTGCGAACAACTGTTCGATACAGTAGTGGCTCGCACCGACATGCGAGCGCAGGACACGCTAGCCGGCCCGGGCCGGATTGCTACCGTGAAACCCATACTGGTTGATGCCCGGGCCCGGAAGGCTTGCGTGGGAACACTGCTGGTCGTGGCCGCCGTGGCCCTGTACATCGCGTCGATCATGGTCCTGCGGAAGGGGCTGCGACAGCCCAAGTCACCCACCCAGCCACGCAAGCGCGAGAACCCGCGGTCACCGAGCTCGATGCCCCAGTTCGGGCCAAGCCATCTGGGTCCCGGTGCGATCGTCAGCTACGGCGGAGTGGACTACGTGGTGCGCGGGTCGGTCACCTTCCGCGAGGGCTCATTCGTCTGGTGGGAGCACCTCTTGGAAGGCGGCGACCAGCCGATCTGGTTCAGCGTCGAGGACGACGACGGCGGGCCTGAACTCGCCATCTGGATCAAGCGCACGGATCTCGAACTGGAACCTGGCGGCATGCACGGGGTCAACGGCGTCGTGTACCGGGAAGCCGATCGCGGCACTGCCGAGTACAGCACCGAAGGTACGACGGGCCTGCCGCCGGGCGGCGAGATGGACTATGTCGACTACTCCGACGACGACGAGACCGCGCTGCTCTCGTTCGAGCGCTGGGCACCGACTATGCCATGGGAGATATCGACCGGCAGATCGGTGCAGCCCGGCGAAGTCACCGTCTACCCCGCGCCCCCAGCCTCCGCGTAGGACCCCAGACTCCGACCACCGTCGTGACAGCGGTCCCCCGAAAGCTGTTACGTTAAACCGCGCCATCTCTATGCCGTGCGCGGTACGGAAAGGTACGCATGGGAAGTCTGCTGGTGATGCTCGCCATAGCGCTCTTCATCGCCGCCATCGTTGTTCTCATCAAGGCGAGCCGGCGGCCAAGAACCTCGGACAGACCAGACAGACGAAGCCAGCGGCAGGATCCGCTCTCCTTCAACGCGATGCCGCAGTTCGGACCGCGCCAACTCGGTCCCGGCGCGATTGTCAGCTACGGCGGGATCGACTACGTCGTTCGTGGATCGGTCACCTTTCGCGAAGGCCCGTTCGTGTGGTGGGAGCATCTGCTGGAAGGCGGGGACGAGCCGATCTGGTTCAGCGTCGAAGAGGACGAGGGGCGCCTTGAACTCGCGATGTGGACCAAACGCACGGATCTTGCGATACAGCCCGGCGGCGAGCACGTGATCGACGGCGTCACTTTTCGGGAATCAGAACGCGGTCGCGCCGGATATACCACCGAAGGCACCACGGGCCTACCCGCCGGCGGCGACATGGACTACGTCGACTACGCCAATGCCGACGAGACCGCACTGCTTGGATTCGAACGTTGGGCGCCCACCATGCCGTGGGAGATATCGATCGGCAAGTCCGTGCTAGCCGGCGAGCTCACGGTCTACCCCGCACCCCCGGCCTCGGCATAGGACCGCGTCGGTGCCACTTCATCAGCTCGCCGTAGCTCCGGCGGACATATCGGGAGCGGTGCTCGGCCTCGCCCTCAACGCGCCCACGCCGCGTCCGCTGGCCAGTTATCGACTGCGCCACCCCAACGGCAGCGCTCTGTTTCTCGGAGTCCTCGGCGCCTCGCACGTGGTCGCCGTCGACGGCCACTTCTCCGAGGAGGTTTCCTGTACGGCGCGCAGTCATGGCGGCGATCTGCCCGAACGCACCGACGCGCCCGGCTACCACCTTGAATCTCACACCGAGGCACGCACCGAAGCGGCGTTTCGGCGGCTGGCGCACCATCTGCGCGAGCGGTGCGACCACGAACCCGGCTGGCTCGGCGGCACGTTCCCCGGCGATGACGCCGCGTTGACCGCGCTTGCCGCCCAACCCGACGGGACCGGCTGGCGCTGGCGCACATGGCACCTGTACCCGACCGGCGGTGGCGGGACCGTGGTCCACACGACGAGCCGGTGGCACCCGTGAGTCGCAACCGCATGTTTGTTGTTGCCGGCGCGCTTGCCCTCGCCGCCACCGTGGCGCTGATTTTTGGAATAAACCTGCTGAGCAAGGACATCGGCACGTACATCGCGGCCAACTATCGCGAGGTATCTCGCGATGTGAACGGAACGAACTACCTCTGCGGCGGATCGCGCGCGGAGGTGGTCGCCGCGCTCACCAAGCAGGAGGAGCCCGCAGCGCGGGCGTCCTATGGCACCAGCGAGTACCTGCGCTTCCGACGCAAGATCGTGATCATCGGCCCCAACGGTGGTTATCCGTGCATCATCCGGGTCGAGAAACTTAGCGGCGGATACAACCACGGCGCATTCATTTTCTTGGGTCCTGGGTTTTACCCGGGAGCTCCGTCGCGAGGTTCCGGTGGCAGCTCCGGCGGCCCGGGCGGCAGCAAGTAGACGCAGGTGACGCACACGCAAAGGAGACAGTCATGAACCAGGCCCGAGTCGAGTTCGGCACCCTGACCATTGATCCGCTCATCCGCGGCGCGGTCGCGAGTGTTTTGTACTTCCTGGTCGCGTTCGCTGTCCTGCTGGTCGGCTTCGTGATGGTCAACCTGCTGACCCCGGGAAATCTGCGGCAACTGGTGTTCGTCGACCGGCGCCCCAACGCGGTCGTGCTCGCCTGCGCCATGTATGCCGCGCTCGCCATCGTCATCATCAGCGCTATCTTCACCAGCTCCAGCCAGCTGGGCGAAGGGCTGCTCGGGGTTGCGGTGTACGGGTTTGTCGGCGTCGCCCTGCAAGGGACGGCGCTGGTCATTTTGGAGATCGCGGTGCCGGGTCGCTTTCGTGATCACATCGAGGCGAGGCAGCTGCATCCCGCCGCGTTCGCCACGGCGGTGATGCTGCTGTCGGTGGGAGGTGTGATCGCCGCCGCGCTGTCATGACCGCTACCGAACATGCGCCGACCGACCATGCGTCGACACCCTCACCGGCGCCCGGAGGGGGCCGGTCCCCGGAGCCTCCGAGGCGCTGGCGGGCGCTGCTGCTGGCCGCCGTCGCGGCATGTGCGGCGTGCGGCATCGTCTACGAACTAGCGCTGCTGACGCTGTCGACGAGCCTCAACGGTGGCGGCATCGTGGCCACGTCGCTGATCGTCGCGGGGTACATTGCCGCACTGGGGGCCGGCGCCCTGGCGATCAAGCCCCTGCTGGCCCACGCGGCCATCACGTTCATCGCCGTCGAGGTGGCGCTGGGCATCATCGGCGGCGTGTCCGCGGCGGCGCTCTATGTGGCGTTCGCGTTCCTGGATGCCGCGGATGGCTCAGCCTGGGTGCTCGCCGTGAGCACGGCCCTGATCGGCGGCCTGGTCGGTGCCGAGGTTCCGCTGCTGATGACGCTGTTGCAGCGCGGTCGGGTGGCTGGCGCGACCGATAGTGGCCGCACGTTGGCCAACCTCAACGCGGCCGACTATCTGGGCGCATTGGTAGGCGGGCTGGCCTGGCCATTCGTGTTGCTGCCCCATCTGGGAATGATCCGGGGGGCCGCGGCGACCGGGATGGTGAACCTGGTGGCCGCAGCCATCGTGGCCATTTTCTTGCTGCGGCCGGTGGTTTCGCCCCACCAGTTGCTCACGGCGCTGTGCGTGCTGCTGGCGGCGTTCGGGCTGCTGGTCACGCTGCTGGTGCGGTCCCGAGATATCGAGACCACCAGCCGCCAGCAGCTCTACGACGACCCCATCATCGCCTACCGCCACACTGCCTATCAGGAAATCGTTGTCACCCGCCGCGGCGACGACCTGCGGCTCTACCTCGACGGCGGCTTGCAGTTCTCCACCCGCGACGAGTACCGCTACACCGAAAGCCTGGTCTATCCCGCGTTGCGCGACGACGCCCGCTCGGCGCTGATCTTGGGCGGTGGCGACGGCTTGGCAGCCCGCGAACTGCTGCGCACGCCCCGAATCGACACGATCGTGCAGGTCGAGCTCGACTCCGCCGTCATCGAATTGGCGCGCACGACCATGCGCACCGCCAACAGCGGCTCGCTGGACAATCCCCGCGTGCACGTCGTTATCGACGACGCAATGGGCTGGCTACGCCACGCCCAGATCCCCTCCGGTGGTTTCGATGCTGTCATCGTCGACCTGCCCGACCCGGACACGCTCGTGCTTGGTCGGCTGTATTCCACTGAGTTCTACGCCCTGGCCGCGCGTGCGCTGGCAGCCGACGGGCTCATGGTGGTGCAGGCCGGCAGCCCGTTTTCCACACCGATGGCGTTCTGGCGCACTGTCTCGACCATCGCCGACGCCGGGTTCTCGGTGACGCCGTATCACGTCCATGTGCCCACGTTCGGTGACTGGGGTTTCGTGCTGGCGCGCCGTGGGAAAGCGGCCCCCATGCCGGTCATGCCTGCGGACGCGCCGCCGCTGCGATTCCTGAACCCGCAGGTGCTAGAAGCCGCGACCGTGTTTGCCGGTGACATCGGACCCCGCGCACTGGAGCCCTCGACGCTGGAACATCCCCGCATCGTCGAGGACATGCGCACCGGGTATCGGTGAGGCGACCATCGGCCCTTGAACCCGCCACGGCAGGACCCCGGACACAAGGCGCCTCCACCGTGAGCGAAACTGATAATGCCCCGATGAGAATTGTAAATATGTATTAATATCTCCCCGATGATGTGGCAAAGGCCCTCTGCGCGAATATGTGAGCTGCTTCGCGAGAGCGGCTGGGTGGCACTCAACCCCGGTCACGAATGGCTCGACAATCTCGACCGTGCCGTATTGGCCGCCGACCCGTCACTCGCCGACGAACTCGCCCTCGCCGACGTTGTCAAACAGGCCATCCGTGCTTTCTTGGTTCACTTCGGCGTCAGCAAATTGCGCGACCCTGGCGCCCCGGTGCCCCCCTATCAGGGCGTAGAGACGCTGCGGATGGCCAGGGAACTACAGCGGCGCGGGAAGGACACCTTGGTGCGCGACATCTACCGCATCGTGCAAACCGTGTCATGGCACCGCTTTACCGAGGTTGCTGCACAGCATGTTCCCGACCCGGACGACCTGCGAGAGGTACTCGACGTCGCGTTTCGGTCCAGCACCGATTTCGTCGACGCCAGCATTGCCGCCCTGACCGCGAAAATGCAGTTGGAACGCAACGAGCTCACCCACAGCGCCAACGCCGACCGCCGCAAGATCGTCGAGCTCATCCTCAGCGGTACTCCCACCCAGCGAGAGCACACCGAAACGCAATTGGGCTACCCGCTGGCTCCACCGCACACGGCCGCCATCATCTTCAGCAACCAGCCCAGCAGCGACCCCAGCCACCTCGACCGAGCCGCCGAAGCGTTCGACCACGCGGTCGGATCCCCACAGTCCCTGACCGTCGTCGCCGACACGACGACGCGCTGGGTCTGGGTCAGTGGCGCGGCCGGGGTCGACAACGACAAACTGTGCCGGGCACTCGACAACGCACCGACGGCACGCATTGCCATTGGAACCACCGCGCCAGGTATTGACGGATTCCGACGCAGCTACCTCGACGCACGCACCACGCAATACACGATGAGCCGACTGCGGTCCTGCCTCCAGGTCGCATCCTTCGCCGACCTCAAGCTGGCCGCGGTACTAGCCGAATACCCCCAGGCCCGAGACCGCTTCATCGAAGTCACCCTGGGAGACTTCGAGTCGGCCGCCCCGAGTTTGCACACCACGCTGTTGACCTTCATCAACCAGCAATGCAACGCCGCTCGCACCGCGAACCTGCTGTACATGCACCGCAACACCTTGATGCGCCGACTCGAGGCGGCCCAGCGGCTTCTCCCCCGCCCCCTCGAGGGCACCACGGTGCACGTTGCGGCCGCACTCGAAGCCCTGCACTGGCGCGAGCACCGCAACGGTGATTCCGTGAAAATGTCTGCTCAGCAGGACCGCGAGGTGACACCCTCGGCGCAGCCCTGAAAGCTCGCATGCCGGACGGGTGCCCCGGTGGTGGCCGCCCCAATGCACTAGCGCCAGCCGCCGCAATAGCGCTGTGCAAAGTGCACAGGTGCTCTACCATCGATCTGTGGCACCCAAGGCGCCGTCCCAGCGGGTGCGGGAGCTGATCCGTGCGGCGGCCCGCGCCGCCCTGGAGTCCAATGAGGAATGGCTCGACGAATTGGACCGCGCGACCGTCGCCGCCAACCCGGACATCGCGGATGACCCGGCTCTGGCAACGATTGTCAGCCGCGCCAATCGCGCCAACTTGCGCCACTTTGCCGCCGCCAACCTGCGCAATCCCGGCGATCCGGTGGCGCCGAATCTCAGCCCCGAGACGCTGCGCATGGCCCGGGATCTCGTGCGTCTTGGCCACGACGTGTCGACGCTCGACATCTACCGCACCGGACACAATGTGGCCTGGCAGCGCTGGAACGACATCGCGTTCGGGCTCAGCTCCAACCCCCAGGAACTACGCGAGCTTCTTGATGTGTCATTTCGCTTGGCCAAAGACTTCATCGACTCGACGCTTGCTGGCATCGACGCGAAGATGCGGTCGGAATACGACGAGCTGACCCGAAACATCCAAGCCGAGCGACGCAAACTCGTGGAACATCTGCTGGACGGCGGTCCGGTCAGCCTTGACAGCGCCGAGGCCCGGCTGGGCTACCGGCTCAACCGACCCCATACCGCTGCGGTCATCTGGAGCGACCGGCCCGACGACGACCCCAGCTGCCTTGATGAAGCAGCATCGGCATTCGGCGACGCCGTTGGACGGCGCGATCCGCTCATCGTGGTCGCGAGTGCCCCGACTCGCTGGGTGTGGGTCAAAGGAATCCGCGCGTTGGACACCGACCGAATTCACGGCACGCTCGCCAACGCCCCGCACGTGCGTGTCGCGATCGGGTCCACCGCTGACGGTCTCGAAGGGTTTCGGCGCAGTCACCTCGAAGCATTGGCAACTCAGCGAATACTCAGCCAGTCGCTACGGTCCGAACGCGTGGCGAGCTATTCGGATATCGAGATGATCGCGCTACTTACCGAGAACCCCGACGGTGCGGATAACTTCATCGAAAGCACTCTGGGAGCTTTCGAAGATGCCGGCCCAGAACTCCACAACACGGTGCTGACCTTCATCAATGAACAGTGCAATACCTCGCAGGCCGCAAACCGCCTATTCATCCACCGAAACACCCTGACAAACCGACTCGAGACGGCGCAACGACTCCTGCCCCGACCGCTAGCGGAGACCACCATTCGGGTCGCCGTCGCACTGGAAGCCCTGCGCTGGCGCGCCCAGGAGACCTCGCATTCCGGGAATTCGGACGAACCGCGCGCTGATTAGGGCCACCACGACACCCGGCACACCGGGTACCGAGTCAGCGACCCTGTCGAGCATCCACGCTGAGTACGGCGCGCTAAGGCCTGGATACATCTGTCGTTGTCGCGCGGCCGACGCAATCGCCCGGTGCACAGGTGCACACATGGCCTACTATCAGCCTGTGGTACGGCTAGAGCCCTCACCGCGGGTACGCGAGCTCATCCGCGAAGCAGCCTGGATCGCCCTCCACCCCAGCCAGGACTGGCTCGACGCGTTCGACCAGGCCACGCTGGCCGCCTATCCGTCCATCGGAGAAGACCCCGCACTGGCGGCGATCATCAGCCGTTCCAACCGCACCAATCTCATTCACTTCGCCGCTGCCAATCTGCGCGAACCCGGGGCGTCCGTACCACCGAACCTCGGCGCCGAACAAGTACGCATGGCCCGAGAGCTCGTTCGCCGCGGTGTGGACTCGGTAGCACTCGAGGTCTACCGGATCGGACACAACGTGGCCCTGCGGCGGTGGACCGAAATCGTGTTCGGACTTACCTCCGATCCCGCCGAGCTGCGCGAGCTCCTTGACGGGCCGGTCCGGTCGGCCAATGAATTCGTGGACGCCACACTTGCCGGCCTGGCGGCACAGATGCAGCAAGAACGCGATCAGCTGACCCGCGATATCCATGCTCAGCGCCACAGAATCGTGGAAAACATCCTCGATGGCGCTCCGTTCAACAGTGAGCAGGCCGAAGCCAAATTGGGCTATCCGCTCGACGGATCGCATACCGCCATGATCATCTGGAGCGACGAGCCCGACGACTACCACAACGAACTGGACCGCGCCGCAGAAGCGGTCGTCAGTACAGCAGGGTCACCGCTGGCGTTGACGGTGGTCCCGGACGCGGCGACCCGCTGGCTGTGGTCTCAGGACGCAGCCGGCTTCGATATCACCAACGTCCGCCATGCGCTCAGCAACGCTCCCGGTGCGCGCGCCGCGATCGGAACTACCGCACCGGGAATGGACGGGTTCCGCACCAGCCACTTTGATGCGCTCACCACGCAACGAACGTTGGCTCGGATGAGGTCAACCCAACGAGTTGCGTTGTTCGGCGCTATCGAGATGGTCGCGTTGCTTACTCACGACCTGGCAAGCACCGACAAATTTATCGCGAACACTCTTGGCGACTTCGAGTCGGCCAGCCGCGAGCTGCATGCCACTCTGCTGGCCTTCATCCGCCAGCAGTGCAACGCCTCACGTGCGGCGAAAGTCCTCTACATCCATCGAAACACGTTGCTGCACCGGGTCGAGGCAGCGCAAAAACTCCTCCCCCGTCCTCTCGACGAAACCACCTTGCATGTCGGTATAGCGCTCGAAGTTCTCCAATGGCGCGGCGATCACGCCGAGGACTACGGGAAAAAACGCACCGAGCAGCAACCTGGCGTGGCGCCGACGGGATCGCGCTGAGGCTGGTGCC
The DNA here is from genome assembly GCF_018278905.1 of Mycobacterium spongiae. NCBI lineage: Bacteria > Bacillati > Actinomycetota > Actinomycetes > Mycobacteriales > Mycobacteriaceae > Mycobacterium > Mycobacterium spongiae. Next base: position 2,076,772 of record NZ_CP046600.1, on the reverse strand, counting down.
AGCACATGAGCGCGTGAGGCATGGCTGCCCGCCCGGACCTGTCGGCAACACGGGCTGCGTCCGGTAGCCGCTGCTCATGGGCCCTCTGTTGCTGCTGCTTGCTGGGCTGGCGTTCCTCGACTCGCTCAATCTGCTCAACGTAGGCGTGGTTTCGGCGGTCATTTACGACAGCCGGTTGAACCGAAGATCACCGCTTCCTGGCGCCTTGAGCTTCATCGCCGGTGTGTTCACGGTCATGAGCACTATTGGCTTGCTGACCGTGTTGGGTCTGCATTTCTTGACCGATTTCGTTGACTTCAGAATTACACCGACAATTCGCTATTGGGGCGAGCTGCTAGTAGGAGTCGTGCTCATCAGTGTCGCCTATTTTCCGTTGACCGCCCAATCGTCGGCGCCCGGCTGGGCGATGGCGGCGCCGCGGCAACGCCCGTGGTTGCTCGGATTCGTTGGACTAGCAGTCGGTCTCGGTCAAGCGACAACGGGGGTGCCATTCCTCACCATGCTTGGCATGCTCTCGGCGCTGCATCCACGACCGGCGATATGGCCGCTGATCGTCATCGCCTACTGCGCTATCACAGTGTGGTTGCTGCTGCTCCTGCTTGCATTGGCGACTCGACGAACCGCACGAGCCAATCGAATCCAGCGCAGGATCGTGCGCGTTTTGACCCGCTACGGTCCGATCACGGTGCGGATCATTTTCCTGGTTGTCGGAGCGGGACTGATCGTCGACGCCGTCATGCACTACAGCGCGCTTCGGTGGTGAGTTACCCCTCACTCGTCGTCGAGAACCCCGAGGACCTCGTCGGACACCTCGACGTTGGTCCACACGTTCTGCACATCGTCGCTTTCCTCGAGCGCGTCGACGAGCTTGAACACCTTGCGCGCGCCATCCACGTCGACCGGCACGCTCACCGACGCCTGGAATCCGGCTTCGGCCGATTCGTAGTCGATGCCGGCATCTTGCAGCGCACTGCGCACCGCGACGAGTTCACTTGGCTCGGAGATGACCTCGAAACTGTCTCCAAGATCGTTGACGTCCTCGGCACCGGCTTCCAACACCGCCGTGAGCACGTCGTCTTCGGTGAGACCGTTCTTTTCCAAGGTCACCACGCCCTTGCGGGAAAACAGGTACGACACCGACCCCGGATCCGCCATGGCGCCGCCATTGCGGTTCATCGCCACTCGCACCTCGCTGGCAGCACGATTGCGATTGTCGGTCAGACACTCGATCAGCACCGCCACACCGTTGGGCGCGTAGCCCTCATACGTGATGGTCTGCCAGTCGGCGCCGCCCGCCTCCTCGCCGGCACCGCGCTTGCGGGCTCGTTCGATGTTCTCGTTGGGAACCGAACTCTTCTTCGCCTTCTGGATAGCGTCGTAGAGCGTCGGGTTGCCCCCGGGGTCACCGCCACCAACACGCGCCGCAACCTCGATGTTCTTGATCAGCCGGGCGAACATCTTGCCGCGGCGGGCGTCGATGACGGCCTTCTTGTGCTTGGTGGTGGCCCACTTGGAATGGCCGCTCATCGCAGTGATTTACCTCATTCTGTTCCTTGTTCGCCAGACGAGTCTACGTGGAGGCCATGCGCTTGGACCGGCATGTCACCGCGCTGGCGATCGCGGAGCGCCACGTCGGTTGCGGGCGGCTATGAGCCTCCCGACAACCGGCGGGCTCTCACCATGTCGACGAACAGTCGGTGGATGCGACGGTCCCCGGTCACCTCCGGGTGAAACGCCGTCGCGAGGACGCCGGCCTGACGCACCGCGACGATATGACCCGAGGCCCGGGCCAGCACCTGCACGCCTTGACCGGCCCGCTCCACCCATGGCGCGCGGATGAAAACCCCGTGCACCGGCTCATCGAGCCCCACGAACGCGATATCGCCTTCGAAAGAGTCGACTTGACGCCCAAAAGCATTGCGCCGCACTGTGATATCGATGGCACGCAGTGGTAACGCGCGGCGGCCGTTGGCACCGGCGTCCAAGATCTCGGTGGCCAGCAGAATCATGCCGGCGCAGGCGCCGTAGGCCGGCAGTCCGTCGGCCAGCCGTGCCCGTAGTGGTTCCAGGAGGCCGAAGTCGAGCAGCAGGTGGCTCATGGTCGTAGATTCCCCACCGGGAATGACCAGCGCGTCCACCACGTCAAGCTCGTCGCGACGGCGCACTGTCATCGGCTCGGCCCCAGATTCACGCAGTGCCACCAGGTGCTCGCGGGCGTCACCCTGAAGCGCCAAGACCCCTATTTTCGGAGTACTCACCGCCTGTTCACGGCCCGCCCGCTCATGGGCACGTCGCCTGATATCCGCTGACGAAGCGGGTCAGCCCTTCTTGCATCACCGCGGCGACCATCGCACCGGACTGGTTGAAGATCTTGCCCTGGGTGAGCGCGCGCCCGCTGCACGCCGACGGCGAAGATTGGTCATACAACAACCACTCGTCGGCCCGAAACGACCGCATGAACCACATCGCATGGTCCAGGGAGGCCACTTGCAGATGTTTCCGCACCTCGAGGTGGGTGACCTGCGCCGACCCCAGCAGTGTCAGGTCGCTCATGTAGGCCAGCGCGCAAATGTGCAGCACCGGGTCATCGGGCAGCCGATCGTGGTGGCGAAACCACACCTGCTGCTGGGAGGCCTTTCCCGGCAGGCGGTGGAGGTCATCGCGTGGCACGATGCGGACATCCCACTCCTCGAACTGCCGGAATCCGGCGTCATCGAACACCCGTATCGACGACAGACCGGGCAGGTCGTCAGGCGGCGGCGCGGCTGGCATGGCGTCCTGGTGCGTGATGCCGTCCTGATGGGTTTGGAACGACGCGGACATGCTGAAGATCGTTTGGCCGTGCTGGATCGCGTTGACCCGCCTCGTACAGAAGGAGCCGCCGTCGCGCAGCCGCTCCACGATGAAGACCGTAGGCGCCGTGGCGTCTCCGGGACGGATGAAGTAGCCATGCAGCGAGTGCACCAGGTAGCGCGGTTCGACCGTGCGCACGGCCGAAACCAGCGACTGGCCGGCGACATGACCGCCGAAGGTGCGCTGGAGAAACCCCGAGTCGGGGCTAAACACGCTACCGCGGTAGATGTCGACCTCGAGTTGTTCGAGATCAAGGATCTGCTCGATCGCCACGGAACGTTTTTACCAGCCGCGCTGAGCCAGGCGGTGTGGCTGCGCAATCTCCTCCACGTTGATGCCCACCATCGCCTCTCCCAGCCCTCGCGACACCTTGGCCAGCACACCGGGATCGTCATAGAACGTGGTGGCCTTGACGATCGCGGCGGCGCGGTGTTCCGGCGCGCCGGACTTGAAGATGCCTGAACCCACGAAGACACCCTCGGCACCGAGCTGCATCATCATCGCCGCGTCGGCGGGGGTAGCGATACCGCCAGCAGTGAATAGCGTTACCGGCAACTTGCCCGCCCGAGCCACCTCAACGACCAACTCGTGAGGCGCCTGCAATTCCTTTGCCGCGACGAATAACTCGTCCTCCGACAGCGATGTGAGCCTACGGATATCGCCGCCGATCGCGCGCATATGGGTCGTCGCGTTGGAGACGTCCCCGGTACCGGCCTCACCTTTGGACCGAATCATGGCCGCGCCCTCGGCGACGCGCCGCAGCGCCTCACCCAGATTCGTCGCCCCACAGACGAAAGGCACCGTGAACTTCCACTTGTCGATGTGGTGGGTGTAGTCGGCGGGTGTGAGCACCTCGGATTCGTCAATGTAGTCCACACCCAGGTTCTGCAAGATCTGCGCCTCGACGAAATGGCCAATGCGCACTTTGGCCATCACCGGAATCGTGACCGCGGCGATGATCGCCTCAATCATGTCGGGGTCACTCATGCGCGACACCCCGCCTTGTGCGCGGATATCGGCGGGCACTCGTTCTAGCGCCATGACCGCGACCGCGCCGGCGCCCTCGGCGATGCGTGCCTGCTCCGGCGTGACAACGTCCATGATGACGCCGCCCTTGAGCATCTCGGCCATGCCACGCTTGACTCGCGCCGTGCCGGTCGCGGGTTTACCTGCAGGATCCATGGTGCCTCCCTTGTCTCCATTACCGTACGACCCGCTGTGACCCCAATACGATACGAGGGCACCCAGCCAGGGACAGTCAGTCACCGAAGGCGTGATCAAGTCCGCCAGTTGATAGATTCGGCAAAGGAATCGAGCCGGACACGGTTGATCCACCCCCAGTGAGATCTACCAGCGGCGCGATTCTCGCGTCGCCCGATCGAAACGACGCAAGTCCCTCACCATCGGTGCCGGAGGCCGGGATGAACGACGATGCCCACATCGTCGAGTTCGATGACGAACAGCTAGCCAGGATGCGTGGGGAATACGGACCGGAGAAGGACGGCTGCGGCGACCTGGATTTTGACTGGCTCGACGACGGGTGGCTGGCGTTGCTTCGCCGATGGATGAGCGACGCACAGCACGCGGGCGTGGTGGAACCGAATGCGATGGTTCTCGCCACCGTCGACGATGGAAAACCGGTGAGCCGTTCGGTGCTCTGCAAGAGTTTGGACGAGTCGGGTATCACCTTCTTTACGAGCTACACGTCGGCGAAGGGCGACCAGCTCGCCGCGAAACCCTATGCGTCGGCTACTTTTCCGTGGTACGAGCTGGGTCGTCAGGCCCACGTGCAAGGCCCCGTCAGCAAAGTCAGCGCCGGAGAAACACTCGCCTATTGGTCCAAACGCCCGCGGGGTGCACAGCTGGGCGCGTGGGCATCACAGCAGTCGCGGCCGGTCGGTTCTCGCGCCGAGCTCGACGAGCGGCTTGCCGCAGCCACGCGTCGCTTTGCCGAACAAGACGACATCCCGGTACCTCCCGAGTGGGGCGGCTACCGAATAGCCCCCGAAATCGTGGAGTTCTGGCAGGGGCGAGAGAATCGGTTACACAACCGGATCCGCGTCGTCCATGGCCGCCTGGAGCGGTTGCAACCCTGAGTTCACGGATGTCGAGCGGTCGGGTCATAGGCAAAGTTTGATGGAACCCCGGAGATCTGGTCGCACATGTCATAGAGTTCTTGCGACCGGAATGCTCGGTGCTCTGGGACCGTTCACCGGCTGCGCGCACACCATGGGTGCTGGTGTTCGGGTGGTGGCTCGCGGCGATATCCGCCCCGGTGGTGGCCGAGCGGGGAAGGCCGACTGAGAAGAAGCGCACCGATGCATTTCGCCGTACTGCCGCCGGAGGTCAATTCCGCGCGGATCTTTACCGGTGTGGGCCTAGGCCCGATGCTGGCGGCCGCGACTGCCTGGGATGGTCTCGCCGAGGACCTGCACGCCGCGGCGGGTGCGTTCGGGGCGGTGACCTCGGGGCTGACGGGCGAGGCGTGGCTGGGTCCGGCATCGCTGGCGATGACCCGCGCGTCGATCCCCTACCTGGAGTGGTTGAGCACGGTGGCAGGCCAGGCGAACCAGACGGCCGTTCAGGCCCGGCTCGCGGCAAGCGTGTTCGAGGCGGCGCAGGCGGCCACCGTGCATCCGGCGATGGTTGCGCTCAATCGTTCCGCGCTGGTCTCGTTGGTGAGATCGGACCTGCTGGGTCAGAACGCCGCGGCGATCGCCGCCATCGAAGCTGAGTATGAGCAGATCTGGGCCCAGGACGTGGCGGCGATGTCGGGCTACCACGCCGGAGCATCGGCGGTGGTGTCGCAGTTGGCGCCGTACCAGGAAGGGTTGCAGTCGCTGCTGGGCAGCCTGCACGGGCGGGTGGCTACCGCGTATGCCGCCTCAGGGCTTCCAGCGATCAGCGTGGATTTGACCACCGGGACCTTCAACGTGGGCAACGGCAATGCCGGAATCAACAATATCGGCAACGGCAACATCGGCAACGGCAACATCGGCATCGGAAACGTCGGCAACGGCAACATTGGCTTCGAGAACATTGGCGACGCAAACATCGGTATTGGGAACATTGGTAGCTGGAACATCGGCGCCGGCATCACCGGCAATGGACAGATCGGCATCGGGGACTTCGGTTTTGAGGACATCGACGTCCTGGTAGTCGGGGACGGCGGCCCGGGAGTCACAGCGCTAGTCATTGGCGGCACCGAGATCGCACTGCCGCTGCCCAATGTCCGCGTACTCGAGTACGCCGCGCAGTTCATCGCCCCCTTCCATCCCGGGTTCACCGCTTCGATCCTGGAAACACCGTCGATGTTTTTCCCGTTCACCGGGCTCGATAGCCTGACTTTCGACGCCTCCGTGGCCCAGGGTGTGGCGAAGCTGCACGCCGCGATCATGGCGCAGCACGCGGCGGGAAACGAGATCGTCGTCTTCGGCACCTCCCAGGGCGCCACGGTTTCCACCATGGAAATCCGCTTTCTGCAATCCCTGCCCGCACACCTGCGTCCGGGCATCGACGAGCTGTCCTTTACCTTCACCGGCAATCCCAACCGGCCCGACGGCGGTCTCCTCGCGCGTCTGGGCGGTTTCTCCATACCGCAGTTAGGTCTTACGTTCTCCGGCGCGACGCCCGCCGACGTGTACCCGATCGTCGATTACTCAGCCCAATACGACGGCGTCAACGACTTTCCCCGATACCCGCTGAATGTGTTTTCGACCGCCAACGCCCTCGCGGGCATCCTTTTCATACACTCCGGGCTCCTTGGCGGGGAGCCCGACCTTGCGTCGGGAATAGTTCAACCGGTGTCCTCGCCGGACGTCTTGACCACCTACATCCTGCTTCCCACGGACGATCTGCCGCTACTGACCCCGGTACGCGCCATTCCGTTCGTGGGAGACCCCCTGGCCGACCTGGTCCAGCCGAACCTGCGCGTGCTGGTCGAGCTGGGCTACGACCGCACGGCCTATCAAGACGTTCCCGCGCCGTTCGAGCTGTTTCCGGACGTCGATTGGGCCGCCGTCGGCGCCGACCTCCAGCACGGGACCGTGCAAGGCATCAACGACGCCTTGTCCGGCCTGAGTTTGCCGGTGCCGCCGGGCTGGGCCGGATATCAGCGGATCGACTGAGGCACACCCGCCTTTGGCGCTGCCTCGCCGTCGGGCGCCGCGTCTGCCAGCCGGTTGGCCGCAGGCAGCAGCTCGCCGAGTTGCAGCGGGTACACGAGTTCGCCGGCGGCAACCAGGTCGGCGATGTCGCCGGCATCGCACCAGCGCGCGTCGTGGATGTAGCGGCGTTCCAATTCGGTCCGCCCCTGCACGGCCGGCTCGAACCGACGTGTGCGGTAGGCCAGGTAGAACTCCTCGCTGTCGATCACCGAGCCGTTGAACTCAAAGACGTCATCACGACGCCAGATCGGCCCTACCAACTCGGCCGGATCCACGCGCAGACCGGTTTCCTCGGCCAACTCGCGCGCGGCCGCATGCGCCAACCGCTCACCCCGGTGCACTTCGCCCCCGATGGTGAACCACCATCGAGGCGCAGCCCGGTCCGCAAACGCCGGGTTGGCCGGGTCCGAGCCACACAGCAGCAGCACAGCGCCACGGTCGTCAAGTAGCACCACCCGCGCGGAGGTGCGGTGGTTGAGACCGTGATCGCCGTGTGCCAATGCGTGGGGTCGCTCAGCGATCTCGAAATAGCTTGGCAGCGCAGCCGTTCCGCCGAGACGCAGCGCGCGCACCAGCGGTCGCTCTGCCAACGCCAGGGTGTCGCGGACCGCGTCGTTGTGGAAGCGGCGCGCCAGCAGAACCCGCGCTTCGGCATCGGCCAATTCGGCGATCAGGGCTGCCGGCAGCGACGCCGGATCGACCATGGCCAACGCGGCGGAAAGCTCGTTCTCCGCGGTCTCGCGGGCGTGCCGGGGCGCACACTCCGCGTCGTCGGCCAGTGTCGCCAATCGCGCGCCTCCCGGCGCACCGCCGTACGCATCGATCGCGACCGCTCGAGCCACCACCGCGCGCCGCGCCAGCGCACCGTCGAGCGCCTGCCAGGACAAGTCGTAGCGCACGTTGAGTCGGTTCAGGCGGTTGGCCGTCTGGTATCCCCACGCGCCAAGGGCGACCAGTGCCACGACCAGCACCGCTAACAGCGCAACAACCGCAACCGTCAGCGGCGTCATCAGCTCGCCGCCGAAACTTTGGCGCCAGAGCCGGCGACCGTCTCGTACACCCGCATGATCTGGCCAGCCACCACCGACCAGTCGTAGCCGCGGACCGCTTCGGCACCCGCCGCGACGTAACGCTCCCGCAGCGCGTCGTCCTCCAGCACCGAAATGAGCGCGGCGGCCAGCGCAGCGGCATCATCAACCGGCACCAGACAGCCAGCTACGCCCCCACGCAGCACTCGCCGGAACGCGTCCAGGTCGCTGGCGACGACCGGCGTGCCCGCGGCCATCGCTTCGACCAACACGATGCCGAAACTCTCACCGCCGGTGTTCGGTGCACAGTAGACGTCGGCGCTGCGCATCGCCGATGCCTTTCCAGCGTCATCGACTTGCCCGAGGAATCGCAGATTCCGTACCAATCCCCCTGCCTGGCTACGCAATTGATCTTCGTCGCCGCGGCCGACAATCAGCAACTGCACATCGGCGAAGCGTTCCACCACCCGTGGCAACGCATCAAGCAAGACCGCCATGCCCTTACGGGGCTCGTCGTAGCGACCCAAGAACAGCACCGTCTTACCGCGGCGCGGATACGCCTCCAACCGCGTTGCCGAGGCGAAGTAATCGACGTCGACTCCGTTGGGGATCTCCACGGCATCGGACCCCAGCGCTTCCATCTGCCAGCGTCTGGCCAGGTCGGACACTGCGATCCGGCCGAAGATCTTTTCGTGCATTGGCCGCAGGATGCCCTGGAAGACCGTCAGCGTCAGCGACTTCGTGGTCGAGGTGTGAAAGGTCGCGACGATTGGACCATGGGCAATGTTCAGGGCGAGCATCGATAGGCTCGGCGCGTTCGGCTCGTGCAGGTGCAGCACGTCGAAATCGCCCTCCGCAAGCCATTTTTTGACTTTGCGGTGGGTGGCCGGACCGAATCGTAGCCGGGCCACCGACCCGTTGTAGGGGATCGGGACGGCCTTGCCGCCGGAGACGACGTAGTCCGGCAGCGTGGCGTGCGGCGATGCCGGCGCAAGCACACTGACCTCGTGCCCGCGGCCACGCATCACCTCGGCCAGCTGCAATACGTGCGACTGCACCCCACCCGGTACATCGAAGGAGTACGGGCAGACCATCCCGATCCGCATCAGGCGTCCCTCATTGGGATCTCAATCCTCATGTGGCCTCAATCGCGCCCGCTTGGCAGCGGACAAGTCGGCCAGCCACTGCGGCTGCAGCATGTGCCAGTCCTCGGGATGGACGGCTATGTTCCGCGCGAATCGGTCTGCCAGGGCGGCGGTGATCGCTCCCACGTCACCACTGGTGCAGTCCAACTTCGGATGCACCGAGAACCCCCAGCCGCGCCCTTCGAACCAGCCGTGCACAGGCAACAGGGCAGCGCCGGTCTCGATCGCGAGTTTGGCCGGACCCGCTGGCATTCGCGTCGGTTCGCCGAAGAAGTCGACCTCAACGCCGGTACGGGTGAGGTCGCGCTCGGCCATCAGGCACACCACCCGGTTGGCCCGCAGCCGCTCGCACAGCACCTCGAAGGGTGGTCGCGAGCCACCGGACAACGGCAGCACTTCGAAGCCGAGGCTGCGACGGTAGTCAATGAAACGCCGGTAGAGCGACTCGGGTTTGAGTCGCTCGGCCACGGTGGCGAAGGTGCCGTGGGTCTGCGCCAGGTACACCCCGGCGATGTCCCAGTTGCCGCTGTGCGGCAACGCCAGCACGACCCCGCGACCAGCCGCCAGCCCCGCATCGAGGTGCTCCAGCCCCTCGATCACCTGGCCGAGCTGACGAGCGATCGCGCGGTGGTCCATCGTCGGCAGTCGGAACACCTCCCGCCAATAGCGGCCGTAGGACGCCAGGGCCGCGCGCATCAGCGAATCGGGCACTTCGGCGGGCCGCACACCCACGACGCGGGCCAAGTTCGCACGCAACTGTTCAGGTCCGCCGTGGCGCGCCGCGTACCGCGCTCCTGCGTCAAAGGCGTTGCGCGCCGCAAACTCCGGTAGCGTGCGCACAGCCATCCAGCCGGCCGCGTAGGCCCAGTCGGTAGCCCTGTCGGTCACGAAGCCGCGCGGGTCTCTGGGCAATCTCAAGCCGGCAGGGGCGGCCATTACGGTTGGCTCTTTCCGCCGAGCGCAAGGCGATCGGTGGCACCGGGCGAGTTTCGCACCGTGTGCATGCGTTGTAGGAAGGTGATCACACTGGCCACCGCCAGCAGCCACATCGCAATCGGCAGCGCCGGCGGCCAGGCAATAAACGGAAAGTCCGACACGCCTGCTCCGGTCAGCACGATGATCAACCGTTCTGGTCTCTCGATGAACCCGCCATCGCCGCGCAGGCCGCTGGCCTCTGCCCGGGCTTTGATGTAGGAAATCACCTGCGAGGAGACCAGACCGATCATGGTGGCCACCGCCAGTGGCCCGTCGTGCAGGTGAAACGCAATCCACCACAGCAGTCCGCAGAAGACCGCGCCGTCACTGATCCGGTCACAGGTGGCGTCCAAGACCGCGCCAAAGCGAGTGCCGCCGCCCCGTTCTCGGGCCATCGCCCCATCGAGCATGTCGAACACCACGAAGAACGTGACCACACATGCACCAGGAAACAGCTTGCCCATCGGGAACAGTGTCAGCGCGCCCGCCACCGAAGCGGCGGTGCCCAGGATGGTGACGGCGTCCGGGGTGAGGCCAACCCGCAGCAACGCCCTGGCGATCGGCGAGGTGATCCGCGCGAAGGCGGCGCGCGACAGGAAGGGCAGTTTGCTCATGAGCGCCTCATCGTTGCGCTCATGATTGCCGAGCCCATTCGGTGGCAAGCAGGCGGCGAGTGTCGCGCAACAGCTGCGGGATCACCTTGGATCCCCCGACGATGGTGATGAAGTTCGCATCACCGCCCCAGCGCGGCACGACGTGCACGTGCAGATGCTCGGCCAGCGAGCCGCCCGCCGACGTCCCCAGGTTCAGGCCGACGTTGAAACCGTGCGGCCGGGAGACGTTCTTGATGACGCGGATCGCCTTTTGTGTGAAGGCCATCAGTTCGGCGCTCTCGGGTTCGGTCAGGTCCTCCAACTCCGATACCCGCCGATAGGGCACCACCATGAGGTGCCCGGGGTTGTAGGGGTAGAGGTTGAGCACGGCGTAGACGAGTTCGCCGCGAGCCACTACCAAGCCTTCTTCGTCGGACAGCTGCGGAATGTCGGTGAACGGCTGCTCGGGCTTGGCTGACGAATTGGGGTCGCGCTTCAGCGGCGCTTCAGCGAGATAGTTCATCCGGTACGGCGTCCATAGCCGCTGCAACTGATCGCGCTGGCCTACGCCCCTGTCCAAGATGGTTTCGGCTTCGGGCTCTTCGGGTGCCCGATCCGCGCGTTGCTCGTCACCCACGGCCGCCAGCTTCCACCAGTTTGGCTGTCGGAGTGGCGTTTTCGCGGTTGCCGATCCAACCCACGATGGTTGCGATGGCCTCGTCGCACGGCACGCCGTTGATCTGGGTGCGGTCGCCGAACCGGAAGCTGACGGCACCCGCGGCGACATCGCGGTCACCGGCCAGCACCATGAAGGGCACCTTCTGGTTGGTGTGATGGACGATCTTCTTGGCCATCCGATCGTCGCTAGCGTCGACCTCGGCTCGGATGCCCCGCGATCGTAGTTGCGCGGCAACATCTTCCAAGTAGGCGATATGTTCATCGGCGACCGGGATGCCGACGACCTGTACCGGCGCCAACCACGCCGGGAACGCGCCGGCATAGTGTTCGGTGAGGATTCCGAAGAACCGCTCGATCGACCCGAACAGTGCCCGGTGGATCATCACCGGACGCTGGCGGGTCCCGTCGGCGGCGGTGTATTCCAACTCGAAGCGCTCCGGGAAGTTGAAATCCAGCTGGATGGTCGACATTTGCCAGGTGCGGCCCAGCGCGTCCTTGACTTGCACCGAGATCTTGGGACCGTAGAACGCCGCGCCACCCGGATCCGGCACCAGCTCCAGGCCGGATTCGGCACCGACCTCGGCCAGTACATTCGTGGCGTCCTCCCAGACCGCGTCGGATCCAACGAACTTCTCCGGGTCCTTCGTCGACAGTTCGAGATAGAAGTCGGTCAGGCCGTAGTCGCCGAGCAGGTCGAGCACGAATCGCAGCAGCGAGCGCAGCTCGTCGCGCATCTGCTCGCGGGTGCAGAAGATGTGGGCATCGTCCATCGTCAACCCGCGTACCCGGGTCAGACCGTGCACCACTCCGGATTTCTCGTAGCGGTAGACCGTGCCGAATTCGAACAACCGCAGCGGCAGTTCGCGATACGACCGCCCGCGCGCCCGGAAGATCAGGCAGTGCATCGGGCAGTTCATCGGCTTGAGGTAGTAGTCCTGACCCGGCTTACGCACTGAGCCGTCTGCGTTGTACTCCGCATCGATGTGCATCGGCGGGAACATGCCGTCGGCGTACCAGTCCAGGTGTCCCGACGTGTGGAACAGCTGGGCCTTGGTGATGTGCGGGCTATTGACGAACTGGTAGCCGGCTTCGGTGTGCTTGCGGCGCGAGTAGTCTTCGAGTTCGCGACGGACGATGCCGCCCTTTGGGTGGAAAACCGCTAGACCGGAACCGATTTCGTCGGGAAAGCTGAACAGGTCCAGCTCCACGCCCAGTTTGCGGTGATCGCGCCGCTGCGCCTCCTCGATGAGCTCCAGGTGCTGATCGAGCGCCTCCTGCGACTCCCATGCGGTGCCGTAGATACGTTGCAGGCTGGCGTTCGCCTGGTCGCCGCGCCAGTAGGCGGCGGAGCTTCGGGTCAGCCTGAAGGCCGGGATGTGCTTGGTGGTCGGGATGTGGGGACCACGGCACAGGTCACCCCAGACCCGATCGCGGGTACGGGGGTTGAGGTTGTCGTAGGCCGTGAGCTCGTCGCCGCCGACTTCCATGATTTCGGCGTCACCGGACTTGTCGTCGACGAGTTCGAGCTTGTAGGGCTCGTCGGCCAGCTCGACGCGGGCGTGCTCCTTGGACTCGTAGACCCGCCGCGAGAACAGCTGCCCATCCTTGACGATCTGGCGCATCCGTTTCTCCAGCGCCGCGAGGTCCTCGGGCGTGAACGGTTCGGCGACGTCGAAGTCGTAGTAGAAGCCGTCGGTGATCGGTGGCCCGATGCCCAGTTTGGCGTGCGGGAACATGTCCTGGACAGCTTGGGCGAGCACATGTGCGGTCGAATGACGAATGACGCTGCGACCGTCGTCGGTGTTGGCGGCCACCGGGGTGACCTCGGCGTCGGCGGTGGGCGCCCAGCTCAAGTCGCGCAGGTTGCCGTCGGCGTCGCGGACCACCACGATCGCGTCGGGCACGCCGCGCCTCGGCAAACCCGCCTCGCCGACCGCTGCGGCCGCGGTTGTCCCGGCAGGAACCCGGATCGGGGCGACGGCATGCGGCGATCGCAAACCCGGCGCTGCCGGGTGCGACGGGTCGCCGCCGTCGGCCCGCGGCGATCGCAAACCCGGCGAAGCCGGGTGCGGCGGGTCGCCGCCATCGGCTCCTGCGGCAGGGTGTACGGGGGCGCTCATGTGGCTCGGTCTCCAAGGCCTGCGGGTGGGTACGTGATAATCGTTGCCATGCTATCGGTGCGGACCGCGCCGGCCCCAAACCGCCGCGTCGCGATGGATCCCCGGCGGCTTGGTCGGGTTCGCCCTACGGCTGGCCGGGCCTGAGCCGGACAAACAACGCGTCGGCTTCGGTCAGCAGCGTGTCCGCGTCGCTCAACCGGGCCGACACGAAGATCTTGCGCCCGTCCACGCGGTCGATACCCGCGTCGAACTGCAGTTCCTTTTCGATCGGCACAATCTGGCGGTAGTTGATCGTCAGGTAGGCGGTGCGTTGGCGCGGGCTGCCCGTGAGCAACGACGCGGTCAACCCGAGCACCGTGTCGAACAGCAGCCCGAGGGCTCCCCCGTGCACGGCGCCGTTACGGCCGAGGTGAAAGCGTGCGAATCGCGCCGTGCCCGCTACCCGACCGTCCGCCGTCTTGTGCGCCGACTGCGGAACGGTAAGAATGTTGCCGCGCACGGGCAGGTCCATCCGGCGCCCCGAAGGTGACTGCCATTCATCCGTGTCGTACGGGCCCAGCAGCGTGGACACTTTGTCCAGCAGGTCGGCAGCCTCAGTGATCACCGCGTCGGGCGCGTCAGCCGCGCGCGCATGATCCTGCAACTTCCGCACCGCGTCGATAAACCTGCCGTAGTCTGGCCCGCCCTTGCTGGTCGGTTCGGGCGGATTGAAGCCACCGCCGGGGTGTCGGGCCGGTTCACTGGTCACCAAAACACCGTATTGCCCCGCTTTACGGCTCCGGGGAGCAGGCCGTGCGGGCGGCAGTGCCCAGCCAACCCGCTACCGGCGCAACCGAGTTGGCGGCCGCCCGCCACTACCTGCCGCGTTCGGCGTCGGCGCCCGCAGCGCCGAGGATCTCGAACTCCTGATCGGTCAACATGATTTCCGCCGCAGCGACGTTCTCCTCCAGGTGTGCCACCTGCGAGGTGCCCGGGATGGGCAGCATCGCCGGCGACCGCTTCAGCAGCCACGCCAGGGCCAGCTGCGACGGCGTGGCGTGGTGGTCGGCTGCGATCTGGTGCAGCGGGCCGTCGGCGGCCGCCAGTGGCCCTGCGGCCAGCGGATACCACGGAATGAAGCCGATGCCCTCGCTTGCCGCAACGTCCACCAGCGGCTCGGCGGCGCGAGCCGACACGTTGTACAGGTTCTGTACCGACACGATCGGAGTGATCTGGCGAGCCGCGTTGAGCTGTTCAACGTCGACCTCTGACAGGCCGATGTGGCGGATCTTGCCCTCGTGGTGCAACGCGACCAGCTCGCCCAGCTGTTCGGCCAGTGAGAAGTTGCTGTCGATGCGGTGCAGCTGAAACAGGTCGATGGTGTCTACCCGAAGGCGCCGTAGGCTCATCTCGCACTGCTGGCGCAGATAGCTCGGGTTCCCCAAGGGAACCCACGCACCCGGGCCGGTGCGCAGCAGCCCCGCCTTGGTCGCGATCACCAGACCGGGATACGGATGCAATGCCTCGGCGAGGATCTCTTCGGATATCGCGGGCCCGTATGAGTCCGCGGTGTCGATGAAGTTCACGCCAAGCTCCACCGCGCGGCGCAACAACCGCACGGCTTCGCCCCGGTCGGCGGGCGGACCCCAGACACCGGGACCGGTGACACGCATCGCGCCGAATCCGAGCCGGTTGACGGTGAGGTCGCCGCCCAGTGTGAAGGTGCCAGAGGCCTCCGCCGGTGGTTCTGGGGCCTGTGCTTGCGGGGTCGGTGCGGTCACGTCACCGACCGTACGCCGCGAATACGGGCCGCTCCGTGGCGCCCGTTGCGTGGCAAGCTGGGCTCGTGGACTTAGATGCGCTTGCTGACCTACCGCTGACCTACCCGGAGGTGGGTGCGACAGCGGCCGGTCAACTGCCCCCGGGATATAGCCATCTCAGTGTGGTGACCCAGATCGGCACTGGCGACCAGCGCTTCGAGGAGGCCGCCGATGCCGTCATGAGTTGGGGGATGCAGCGCGGAGCCGGCCTGCGGGTGCAGGCCAGCTCCGAGGTCGCCGTGGTCTCCGCGGTGGTGCTGGTGGGAATCGCTTTCCTGCGTGCGCCGTGCCGGGTGGTCTACGTCGTCGACGAACCCGATGTCCGGGGATTCGGCTACGGGACCTTGCCCGGCCACCCGGTTTCCGGCGAGGAACGGTTCGCCGTGCGCCGCGACCCGACCACCTCGGCGGTGTTCGCGGAGGTGTCGTCGTTCTCGCGCCCGGTGACTCTTGCGATCAAAGCCACCGGGCCGTTCGGGGCGGTGGCCCAGCGCTTGATTGCCAAGCGCTACCTGCGCGCGGTCTGACGGGCCGAACCTGTCTCGCCGATCCGGCTAGGTGCGCCCGACGCTGCCGTCGTGCACGCCCTGCGCGAGCCTCCCGAGCGCGACCGCGCCGACCAGCAAACCGAAATCCCGCAGCGCGACATCGTAGAAACCCGGCCCGGTAACCAGGTCGAAGATGATCGCCGCCAGCCACGCGGCGACCACCCAGGCGCCGATGCGCGGCGCGACCGCAACCAGCACGCCGGCGGCAATCTCGACGACCCCGACCACATACATGCATTGATCGGCGGTACCCGGGACGAGTTTGTCCATCCACCCGGCCAGATACATGTTCCAGTGGTGCGGGTGGGTCAGCAGATTGAAGAACTTGTCCAGTCCGAACGCGATGGGCGCGATCGTGAACACGGTGCGAAGCAACAGAAAGGCCGAATACGCGGGATCCTTCAGCTGGTCTGCGAGTGCCGGGCTAGCCCCGGCGTGTCCGATGCTCATGTGTCCACCCTTTCTAAGAGATATAATTTCGAACGTTAGATTCTGTAGACTGTAGCGTCAAGTGTTCTGTCCGTTAGAAATGGGTTAGCGCTGTGGACGGCCCGGCTTTAGAACGCGACGCCGCCGGAATTGGCGCGCTCGCCGATCCGCTGCGTCGCCGGCTCTACGAGTTCGTGTGCTCGCAACCGATGCCGGTGAGCCGCGATCAGGCGGCCGACGCCGTGGGCATTGCGCACCACCAAGCGAAGTTTCACCTGGACCGCCTCACCGCCGAGGGCCTGCTGGACACCGACTACGCGCGCTTGAGCGGTCGCTCCGGCCCTGGCGCCGGGCGGACCTCAAAGTTGTATCGCAGATCCGACCAGGAAATTTCGGTCAGCCTTCCGCAACGTGAGTACGAGCTTGCCGGGCGACTCATGGCCGCGGCCATCGCGCGCTCGGCCAGCACCGGCGAGCCGGTGGTAGAGCTGCTGAACCGGGCCGCCAATGACTACGGCCGTGCCATCGCCGCCGCCGCTGCCGGCCGGCCGCCCGCAGACCCCGCCGACGCACTGGCGGCCGCGCTTCGAGTGCTCCGCAACCACGGCTATGAACCCCGCACTAGCGATGGCTCCGCCGACTACGAAGTCGAGCTCGTGAACTGCCCGTTTCATGCACTGGCACGCGAACAGACCGAGCTCGCGTGCAACATGAACCACGCGTTGATCACCGGCGTGGCCGAGGCGCTGGCGCCACACGGGCCCGACGCCTGGCTCGAGCCCGGATCGACCCGTTGTTGTGTGGTGCTCAAGCGGTGCGCCGCGCCGAGCCCCACCCGCTGACGCGCACGCTGCGGGCCGCCGGCATGCGCCGCCGCTAGCGACAGACGGCTATGGAGCGTCTGGCAAAGACTTCAGCACGGTCAGCATGAAGACCGAATCCTCGATCGCAAGCAGCCCATGCCGCCTGCGCGGAATCGCGACGTAGTCGCCGGTCGTGCCATCCCAGGCGTCATCTCCAGCGGTGAGGCGCACGTGCCCCTGCAGGACCTGCAGCGTCGCCTCACCTGGGTTGTCGTGTTCGGACAGGTCCTGGCCGGCAAGCAGCGCCATCACGGTCTGCCGAAGTTCGTGGGCATGACCGCCGTGAATGGTGTGCGCGGCCCGGCCGCTGTGTGACTGGTGCGCTTCGGCCAGCTTTTCGGAAGCCAGGCTGGTCAGCGAAACGGATTCCATGATGAGTCCCTTCAGCCGGTGACTATCAGCCGGCAAGTATCAGCCGGTAAGTAGAAGTATCCCCGCTACGGCCAAGGCGACCGCTTTTGTTACCTCCAGCCCGATATAGACGTAGTGGGCGCGGGAGCCGGGGGCCTGCAACCCCGACAAGACCTGATCCGATCGGCGGGTCAAGAGCGGACGCACTGCGAGCAGCTGGACGGCGAGCGAGCCGAGAGCAACGGAGAACGCCGCAGTGATCCGTACTGGGGTCGGACCAGCCACCACGATCGCGAGGATGACCAGCGCGAAAGCGACCTCGACGGTGTTGAGCGCGCGGAACACCAGGCGGCCGATGCCGAGCCCAATCTGCAGGGTCACCCCGGGCGCCCGGAACTTCAACGGCGCCTCCAGGAAAGAGATCGCCAGCACCATCCCGAGCCAACAGAATGCGATGGCGACTTCGATCGCCGGTGCGGCACTCAACGAAACTCCTTCCACCACAACGGGGGCCAGGCCGGGTTCGGCGACCGCGTCGAGCCGCTCGACAGTGACCGGCATTACCCAGTCTTGCAGGGTTCGTTCGTCGCGGTCCACGCCTTGATCCACGTGTTGTCGGGTAATGCAAGACTGGCGAACGATATGAGCACATTCACCCCCTCCCCCGACACCACCCGCCGCGTCTTTTCGTGGTGTGCACACGATTCGCGCCTGCGGCAAACCAGCTGATGCCCGACAAGCACAACGAGTCGCAGCATCGGCTACCGGCATCGAATCGCACCGACGACAGTGTGGCTGGCCACTGGCTGCTGGCGCGGCTCGGCAAGCGAGTGCTTCGCCCCGGGGGCGTGGAGCTCACGCGAACGCTGCTCGCCCATGCCGAGGTGACCGACGCCGACGTTCTCGAGCTTGCGCCCGGTCTCGGCCGTACCGCGGCCGAGATCATGTCCCGCGGACCGCGTTCGTATGTCGGCGCAGAAAGCGACCCCGATGCGGCGCACGCCGTTCGCGCCATCGTGCAGGATCGTGGGGCCGTACCAACTGCCGTCCACGTGACCGACGCGGCCAGGACCCAGCTACCCGACGCGAGCGCCGATGTCGTCCTCGGGGAGGCGATGCTGACCATGCAGGCCGACACCGCCAAAGACGCGATTGTCGCCGAGGCGTCGCGGGTGCTGAGGTCCCAAGGCCGTTACGCGATCCACGAGCTTGCCCTGACACCGGACACCGTTCCCGAGGACGTCAGCACGGACATCCGGCGATCGCTTGCCCGCGCGATCAAGGTGAATGCTCGTCCACTGACGATCGCCGAATGGTCGCAGCTGTTGGCGCAGCACGGACTGGTGGTCGAACAGGTCGCCACAGCACCGATGGCGCTACTGGAACCGCGACGGCTGATCGCCGACGAAGGGCTATGGGGAACGCTGCGGTTCGTCAGGAACGTGCTCATCCATCGTGATGCGCGCAGGCGAGTGCTGTTGATGCGCCGCACATTCCGCCGGCATCGCACACGGTTGACTGCGGTCGGCATCGTCGCCCGCAAACCCTAATCGCGTCGCAATCCTGGTCAACTCAGACATCGAGGTCGTGCTGGGTTGCGGCGGCCGCGGCAGCCCTTTAAAGCAAGTATCCACTTGCATAAAAGGGATTTTTGCGTTACGTTGGATCTATCCGAAAGGAGCCAAGGCGATGGTCACGATGACGCAGCAACAACAGGCACCGGGTACCAACGACACCTCCCTGGCCGGGAAGTTCCGACGCTCGCCGCTGTGGCGTGCAAAGCTGCGATTGCAGTTCACGGGCTGGCTGCAGTACCTCATCACCACCGTGGTCGCGGCCGCGCTTCTCATCACCGCATTGGTGGGCTGGTTGGTGGGGGTTTGGCCGCTGGTGTTGTTCTGGCTGCCCCTGTCCGTCGGCGTGCTCCTCCTCGCTGCGACGGGATTCGATGTCGTCACGGTCAAGTGGGGAGTGCGACCCTCAGAGCCGATCCCGCACCGCCACGATGATGTCGACACCTTCGAGCTGATCCGCTCGCGGCGCTCGTGCCGGTCCTTTCAGAGCCGCGATCTGACCCGAGCCGACCGCGCCGAGCTCATGGACGCTGTGACCGAACACACCCGGGATGACCGCTTGATCGGGACCAGCCCAATTCGGCTGGAGTACGTCGCGGCTCCGCTGACGGTCTGGCCGGTGGCCGGCGCCCATGAGTTCCTTGTCGCGATAGCACCGCGAAACTACGACCGCCTCGCGATTATCGATATCGGCCGCAGCTTGGAAAAAGTAGTGCTGCACGCGACGCGGATGGGCATAGCCACCTGCTGGATCGGCCCCGGTGCTGACCAAACCAGCGTCATCACCCACCTCGGTGACCGATTCGATCCGGAGACCGACCATGTGGTCTGCGTCTGCGCTGTGGGATACCGGTCCCGTTTCCAGCCGCTGTTCGTTCGGCTGATGTCACGGCTCCAGCGGCGCCGCCTGCCACTACGGTCGCTGTTTTTTGCCAATCCCGACCTGGATGTGCCGCTGGATGTCAGCACCGCACCGTTCTCCGCATTCGGACGCTGCTATCAGGCCTGTCAGTGGGCGCCATCGTCCTACAACGCCCAACCCGTTCGCTGCGCGGCGGTCACGACCCAGGTCGGAACGCAGCAGAAAGCCGTGCGATTCGACTTCTACGCCACCAACACATCACGGTTCTATACCCCTGTCGCACTGGGAATCTGGGCCGCGAACTGGGAAACCGGCTGCGATGCGCTCGGCATCCGGGGCCACTTCACGATCCCACTCGGCGACCGCAATGACGACACCGGCGCGGCCCATCGCGATCTAAGTTGGATCGCGGACCAAGGGTAGGCACGCGTGCTCTCTGAGCGGAGGGCGTTGGTGGCGGTTAGGTCTGGCGTGTTGCGTTTCGGGCGAGTTGCACGCCGGAGGTCAGTTCGAGTTCACGCACGATAGCTCCAACTCACCAGTGGCAAACCTTTATTCGAGCATTCCGCGCACGCGGCTATCCGAACCCCGCATCGGAAAAAGCTACGACCCAATGTGGCTGTCGTCGCCGCGCCGGCGCATGTGGCCGCTCTGCCCAGCCACGCGCAACCGACTCAGCGCCCCGGACCGCGTCACCGGGTCGCACCGACGGTGTCAGACACGGCGCGCGGCTTGTTGGGCGAGCTGCAGGCGAGAGTTCAGACCCAGCTTGGCGTAGACGTGCGTGAGGTGGGTCTGAACGGTCCGGTAGGAAATAAAAAGCTGGGTCGCGATGTCCTTGTTGGTCAGCCCTTCGCTGACCAGGCGCACGACTCGGGCTTCGGTCGGAGTCAGCGACGCCCAACCCCGGGTCGGACGGTTGCGTTCGCCGCGACCGCGTTGCGCGTAGGCGATCGCATCGCTGGTCGACAAGGCCGCACCCTCAGCCCACGCGCTATCGAACTCGTTGTTTCCCAATGCCTCCCGCACGGCACCCACGGTGGCCTGATGGCTTTCGTCAAGTACCTTGAACCGCACCGTGCCCATGCCCCGCCGCGCGGTGTCGGCCGCACCGCACAACCTCGCCGCGTCACGGTGGTTGCCGACATCACATGCCAGATCGGCCAGACATTCGAAAACGTCCGGAACGATGAGCGAACTCGGGAGGCGGGATGCGATCGCCAGCGCATCGTACGCGTCGCTTTCGGCTTGCCTTAGGTCATGCTGCGCGATCGCGACGCGCGAACGGGTTGATAGCGACGCAGCCTCAAATGAGCCCTCCGTCGCCAGCACGACATCGTCGGCCCAGCGACGGGCCGCAGCCAGGTCACCACAACCCAGTGGCCCCAACGCCGCCCACACAAAAAGTCCATTGGTCAGTGGCTCTAGGCCGGTGCGCGTCCGAGCGGCTTCGTAGGCCTGCCAGGCGGCGTCCGCATCACCGGCAGCCAAGCACGCGACCGCCACACCGGCATTGGCCGTGCCCGTATGGAACCCAAGCAATTCGGCACAACTTTCCAAGGCCGCGTCGGCGCAGCCTTGGGCGCCGACCGCGTCGCCCTGAAGCGCCCGCACATAGCCCCCGATGACCAGCCCGTAAACCCGAAACATCGCGTCGTGCTCAGCGGTCGCTTCCTCGATCACGTGGGCGAGCCGAGCGTAGCCCGTCTCCAAATCGCCCTGCAGGAATATCGCAAATCCCTCGAGCAGGCGGCAATGACGAGCGGCGAATCGATCACCGGTGGCTTCAGCGGCGTCGAGCGCCTTCGCCGCGGCCTTGACCGTTGCGGCCAGGTCGCCTGCGATGACAGCCGGTGTGGTCTGCCGGACAAGAGCTTGGCTTAGCAGCCACGAGTCCCCGATCTCGCGTGCAACGCTGACCGCCTCGGCGAAGTACGGCCCGGCGGCCTCCGCGTCATACAGCGAGGCGCAGCCGCGAGCCATCAGCGCGCGCACCAACGAGACCCGGTCATCAAGGCTCCGGGCTACGGCCAGGGCCTCCTCGGTTTCGGTAACGCTGGCCGCCACGCCCACCCACGCCAGCAAGGTGGCTCGACTGGCCAGCGCCTGCACCCGCACTTCCGGGGTCACAGTGGGCGCGTCGATGTCGGCGAGGGCTGTTTCGAGCCACGCCAGCCCTTCCCGGATGCCACCGTGCGACTGCCACAACGGCTCTAACGAGGACGCCAACTCCAACGCCCGCCCGATCGCGCCCGTTTCCAGACTGCGCCCGAACGCGCCACGAAAGTCGTCCATCTCGTCCCAGGCATGCCCCAACCGCTGCTCGTAGTCACCGCACCCGGGATCGAGCAACGACGCCGCCAACGACGTGTAGTAGTCGCGGTGCCGATTGCGCACATCGTCAGCCTCGCCGGACTCCACCAGCTTCTCCAACGCATACTGGCGCACCGTCTCCAACAAGCGATACCGCGTCGACGCTCCGGCGCTATCGGCCACGACCAACGACTTATCGACCAGCGATACCAGCTGGTCGAAGATTTGGTGGCCCTCAATGAGGGTGCTGGCCGCCACGGCACGCGCCGCGTCCAGATCGAACCCACCGACAAACACCGACAGCCGACGCAACACCGTGCGCTCGTACTCGGTCAGCAACGCATAGGACCAATCGACCGAAGCGCGCAATGTTTGCTGACGCGGCAACGCGGTACGCGCACCCGACGTCAGCAACCCAAACCGATCATCAAGACTGCCGAGGATCTCGGCAAGCGACAACGCCCCCGCCCTCGCGGCCGCCAATTCGATGGCAAGCGGGATACCGTCGAGCCGTCGACAGATCTCCACCACCGCTTCCTCGTTGTCCTCAATCACCTCGAAATCGGGTCGCACTCGACGAGCCCGATCGGCGAACAACTCCACGGCCTCATCAGCCAGCGACAGCGACGGCACCATAAACGTCACTTCACCAGCGACCCCCAGAGGCTCACGACTGGTCGTCAACACCGTCAGCCCAGAGTCGGCATCGAGGAGATCGACCGCCACGGACGCGGACGCGGCCAGCAGATGCTCGCAGTTATCGAGCACCATCAGCATGTGGCGACCGCCGACAAACTGTACTAGCACTTCCCTTGTTGTCATGCCGGGCCGATCGGATAGGCCCAGGGCGCGCGCCACCGCTACCGAAACGAGGGCAGGATCGGTGGTCGTCGCCAGGTCGACATACCAGGCGCCGTCGCCGAACTCGGGGGCAATGCGCACAGCGAGCTCTGCCCCCAGACGCGTCTTGCCGACACCACCGGCACCGGTCAACGTCACCAAGCGGTTGTCGGCCAGCAGCTCGCGCAGCTGGGTGATTTGCGTTGCGCGGCCCACAAAGCTGGTCAGGTGCACCGGAACATTGTGGGTATCAACACTTTTACCGGTCGTCCGCAATGGCGGAAACTTGTTGCTCAAGCTGGGATGACACAACTGCCCTACCCGTTCGGGCCGGGGCAGATCACCTAGCTGGTGCGCACCCAGGTCGGTCAGCCAGACGTCCGCCGGCAACCAGTCAACGACAAGCTGCTCAGTGACGCCCGACAGCAGTGTCTGGCCGCCGTGGGCCAGATCCCGCAACAACTTGGTCCTGTTGATTGTCGGACCCGCGTAACCGGCCTCATCACGCACCCGGACCTGGCCGGTGTGCACCCCGATACGCAGGCGGATTGGCGCCAACCGCGCCTGCTGCAATCGCAATGCACACGCGACCGCGTCACTGGCACGGGCGAACGCGACGACGAAGCCGTCGTCCTCAGCCCTTTCAACCACTCGGACTCCCCCATGGACCGCGACGAACTCGGCGAGCATCTGGTCGAGGCGGGCGCCGGCGGCCACCAGCTTGTCCGGCTGAGTGCGCCGCAGCCGGGTCGAGCCGTCCACATCGCCGAGAAGAAACGTCACCGTTCCCGTGGGCAGCGATTCAGTCACGCGCGATAGCTCCACATCGCCAGCGGCGAATCCTCACCTGGGCATCGTAGCCCGCATCAGTCGGCGGGAAGTCCCATAATCAGCATCCTCTGGGCACGGTGTGGTAGCCGTTGGCGCGATTGCGACGTCGCCTGCGGCGCCGTCCCGTCAACCTGATTTTTTCGCCTGACCGCCGGGCATCCGCGCTGCTTCTTGAGCGAGTTGCACGCGCGAGGTCACGTCGAGCTTGGCGTAGATGTGCGTCAGGTGGGTCTGAACCGTACGGTAGGAAACGAAAAGCCGTCCGGCGATGTCTTTGTTGGCCAGCCCTTCCTTGACCAGCTCCACGATCCGGAACTCGCTCGGAGTCAGCGAAGCCCAATCTTTGATTACGCGCTCACGTTCACGTCGACCGCTCTGCGCGTAGGCGATTGCCTCGTCCGTCGACAAGGCCGCACCCTCCGCCCATGCTCTGTCAAAGAAATTGTTCCCCAACGCTTTCCGTGTGACATCAACCATCGCATGATGGCTTTCGTCCAGCACCCCGAACCGCACTGCTCCCATGAGCTGCCGGGCGGCGTCGGCCGCGCCATACAGCGTCGCCGCGTCGCGGTGAGTGCCGGCGTCGCACGCCAGATCGGCCAGACATTCGAAAACCTCCGGCAGCACGAGGGACGTCCCGATATTGGATGCGATCGCAAGCGCTTCGTAGGCGTCACTTTCGGCTTGTTCTTGATCGTGCTGGGCGATAGCGACGCGCGAACGAGTCGATAGCGCCAACGCCCGAAACGAGCCCTTCGTCGTCGGCACGACGTCGTCAGCCCAACGTCGCGCCGCAGCGGAGTCGCCACAACCCAGCGGTCCCAGCGCCGCCCACACGTAGAACCCGACCGTCAATGGCTCCAAACCGGTGCGACGCCACGCTTCTTCGTAGGCTCGCCACGCCGCGTCCGCGTCACCGAGGGCCAGGAACCCGATCCCGACGACAGCGTCCGCCTCGCCGGTGTGCAAGGCGGGAAGTTCGGAGCAGCTTTCCCGGGCGGCGTCGGCGGAGGCACGGGCACCGATCGCGTCGCCCTGAACCGCCCGCACGTGGCCCTCGATAGCCAAGCCGTAAAACCGAAACATCGCGTCATCTGCCGCGGTCGCTTCCTCGATCACCTCGGCGAGCCGTGCCGCCGCCGCCACCAAGTCGCCCTGGAGGAACATCTCGATTCCTTCGAGCCAGCGGCAATGCCGAGAGGCGAATCGGTCACCGGCCGCGTCGGCGGCGTCGAGCGCCTCTGCCGCCGCCGTGACCGGCGCGGCCAATTGGCCGGCGATGAGCGCCGGCATGACCTGCCGGAAGAGAACTTGGCTCAGCAGCCACGAATTACCGATTTCCTGTGCGATGCTGACCGCCTCGGTGAAGTACGGCCCAGCCGCCTCCGGGTCGTGAAAGGAGGCGCAGCCGCGCGCGAGCAGAGCGCGCACCAGCGTGGACCGGTCATCGAGGGTGCGGGCGATGGCTAGGGCCTCCTCGGTTTCGGTAACACTGGCCGCGACGCCTGCCAAGGACAGCAGGGTCGCCCGACTGGCCAATGCCTGCACCCGTATTTCGGGGGCCACGTCGTGTGCATCGATGTCGGCCAGCCCCGTCTCCAGCCAAGTCAACGCCTCCGGCAAGCCGCCGTGCGACTGCCACCACAGCGGTTCTAGCGAGGAGGACAGCTCCAATGCTCGCCCAATCGAGCCCGTTTCCAGACAGCGCTCGAACGCGGCACGGAAATTGTCCAACTCACCGGAGGCATGCCCCAGCCGCTGCTCGTAGTCACCTCCCGACGGGGCGAACAGGCACACTCCAAGTGACGCGTAATGATCCCGGTGACGGTTGCGCACTTCGTCAGCCTCACCGGACTCCACCAGCTTCTCCAGCGCATACTGGCGCACGGTCTCCAACAAGCGATACCGTGTCGACCCGCCGGCGTTGTGACTCACCACCAAAGACTTGCCTACGAGCAAGACAAGCTGGTCAAAGACTTGATGGCCCGCAATGACGGTGCCAGCAGCCACGGCAAGAGCCGCGTCCAGATCGAACCCACCGACAAACACCCCTAGCCGACGCAACACGATGCGCTCGTACTCGGTCAGCAACGCATACGACCAATCGACCGAAGCTCGCAACGTCTGCTGGCGGGGCAACGCGGTGCGCGCACCCGACGTCAGCAACCCAAACCGATCGTCCAGACTGCCGAGGATCTCGGCAAGCGACAACGCCCGCACCCGCGCGGCCGCCAATTCGATGGCAAGCGGGATACCGTCGAGCCGCCGGCAGATCTCCGCCACCGCCACTTCATTATCGTCGGTCACCTCGAAATCGGGGCGCACCAGGCGAACCCGGTCTACGAACAAGTCCACGGCCTCGTCAGCCAGCGACAGCGACGGCACCACAAAAGTCATCTCACCGGACACCCCCAGGGGTTCACGGCTGGTCGCCACCAACCGCAACCCACCAGTAGCGCCGAGGAGCTCAACGGCCAACGATGCAACCGCGGCCCGTAGATGTTCGCAATTATCCAGCACCACCAGCATCTGGCGACCGCCGACGAACTGAACCAACGCCTCCATCGTTGTCATGCCGGGCCGATCGGAAAGGCTCAAAGCACGAGCCACCGCGACGGGAACCAGCGCCGGATCGCTGATCGGGGCCAGGTCGACATACCAGACACCGTCGCCGAACTCCGGGGCAATGCGGACAGCCAGCTCCGCACCCAGACGAGTCTTGCCGACACCACCGGCACCGGTCAACGTCACCAACCGGTCGTCGACCAGCAGCTCGCGCAGCTGGGCGATCTGCGGACTGCGGCCCACAAAACTGGTCAAGTGCACCGGAAGATTGTGCGTATCAACACTTTTACCCCCCTTCCGCAGCGGCGGGAACCTATTGTTCAGGCTGGGATGACACAGCTGAACCACCCGTTCGGGCCGGGGTAGTTCACGCAACTGAAGAGCGCCCAGGTCGGTCAGCCAGACATCGTGCGGTAACCAGTCAACGACTAGCTGCTCGGTCAGACCCGACAGCAATGTTTGGCCACCATGGGCCAGATCCCGTAACAGCCGGGTCCGGTCGATGGTCGGACCCGCGTAGTTGGCCTCGTCGCTCAAGCGCACTTGGCCGGTATGCACCGCGATGCGCAACCGGATCGGCGCCAACGGAGCTTGCTGCAATTGCAGTGCACACGTGACCGCATCACTGGCGCGAGCGAACGCGATTGCGAAGCTGTCGTCGTCATCTTGTTCGACAAGCCGGATTCCCTCATGGGCCTCGACGAATTCACCCAGCACGTTGTCGAGGCGGGCGCTGGCTGCCGCCATCTCGTCCCGCTGGGTGCGCCAAAGCCGCGTGGAGCAATCCACATCGCCGAGAAGAAACGTCACCGTTCCCATGGGCAGCGATTCAGTCACGCGCGATAGCTCCACATCACCAGCGGCGAATCCTCACCTGGGCATCGTAGCCCGCACACGCCGGTAGGAAGCCGCAACGACCGACACTCGTGCCAACGGTTAGCTGGACGCCATCCCGGCAAATCACGGGTAACTGGCCAGCTTGTTCCACGGCCGCGTTGCCCGTGTGTGGACCCGCCAGAGTGGGTGCCGGGCCCTAAGCCCATCGAACCGATGACCAACGCCTCCTGACTCACCGCAGCCGCCGTCATTACCGTCGTGCTGTGGCAGCGACCCAACTTCGGCCGGCGAGCACGCCACGAGCAAAGGGGACCGACATGACAACGGCCAATGCAGCGATGGGAATCATCGTCGGGGTCGACGATTCACCCGCGGCAAAAGTCGCGGTGCAATGGGCGGCGCGCGACGCCGAACTGCGAAACATCCCACTGACCCTCGTGCATGCGGTCTCACCGGAAGTTGCCACCTGGCTGACAGTGCCGGTGCCCGCGGGCGTGCTGCGATGGCAGAAGGACCACGGGCGCCGGCTGATCGACGACGCCATCGCGGTGGTTTCCGAGGCCGCGACGTCCGGCGGCCCCGCCGCAGTACATAGCGAAATCGTTCCTGCGGCAGCAGTTCCCACGTTGGTCGACATGTCCAAGGACGCAGAGCTGGTGGTCGTCGGTTGTCGCGGAAGCGGGCGGTGGCCGGGCAGGTTGCTCGGGTCAGTCAGTTCCGGGCTGCTTCGTCATGCCGGGTGTCCGGTCGCCGTGATCCACGATGAGGATCCGTTGATGCCACACCCACGCCAGGCGCCGGTGCTCGTGGGCATCGATGGTTCATCGGCTTCCGAGTTGGCGACCAAGGTCGCCTTCGATGAGGCCTCACGTCGACACGTTGACCTGATCGCGTTGCACGCATGGAGCGACGTCGATGTTTCGGAGTGGCCCGGCATCGACTGGCCGGCAACGCAGTCGATGGCCGAACAGGTACTTGCCGAGCGCTTGGCGGGATGGCAGGAGCAGTATCCCGACGTGACCGTCACCCGCATCGTGGTACGCGATCAGCCTGCCCGCCAACTGATTCAACGCTCCGAGGAGGCCCAGCTCGTTGTCGTCGGCAACCGCGGTCGCGGCGGGTTCGCCGGAATGCTGGTGGGGTCCGTGGGCGAGACCGTTGCGCAGCTGGCCCGGATGCCGGTCATCGTGGCACGCGAGTCGGCGGCCTAGACCCGTTACAGCAGGTTGATGACGGGCGGGTGACCTAACTCCGGGGAGGATCCGCCGGTGTCAGACGGTCCGCTTCCACCACTAGCTCGACCAACACGGCCACGTCGAGGTCCTCGATTCGTCGAAACGAGATGCTCGCTGCACCGAGTCTTACTCTCCCGAGACGATCCGCATAGCGGTGCGCGAGGTAGGCGTTGTCGGCCGCGGCGTTGACGTAGATGCTGTAGTTCCGCTTCTGACGAGCGAGACCGACGAGGAACCACGCGACGGTGTCTCCGGAGGAGCGGGTCTGGTTGACGTGGCCGTAGCCGATGATCGACTGGTGTGTTCCGCCCCAGAACACGCCCTGCCACAGCACTCGGTCGCGACCAGGCAGTGCGCGCTGAATTGTGCGGTCGAGCGCAGTTAAGGTGGCGCGGTGCTCTTCGGGAAGGGTCGCAAGGTAGTCGTCCGGGGAGGTGTCGACCACGCGCATGGACTCGCTCATCGGCGACATCCCTGCCCCCCGAAATCATCTATGTCGCAACCGAGTTTGGCATCGGTTCGTCGGTGCCACTGGCTCAACGCCCCCTCGAATCTAGCAAAGCGGAAGAATTCCTGAACCCCGCTCGACACGCCCGTCTGGATTTGCTCGGCAATCTCGAAGTCTTCGGTGAGGGTGGCCTTCGTGAACGCGTGATTGGCGGCCCAGAACCGATTGTCCTTTTCGCTATGGCCCGCGGGACCCGGGTCAGGCACGATAGTCGCGATCTCGATGCGGGTCTGGTCCAGCGCCAGGGGCGTGAGCAGGATCAGCTCGAAGTGGCGCTCCTGAACCAGGATCATGGCGTTTGGATACACGGTGTACAACAGATGCGCGTGCTTGCGAATGTCCCAATCGGAGCGGGGTCGTTCGGCGAGTTCTACGATCGACAGCCGGGGAAGAATCGTGCGGATGTGATCGCCCATGGGCTGAAACGTCGAGATGCTGTCGGTGAAGAAGCTCGCGATCGTGTCCCGGTGGGCGACCCGAAAGTGGTATGACTCCAGGCCTCCGTCGACGATCAACTTCCAGTTGGCTTTCCACACCCGGGTTTCCGAGTCGAAGACCGCGGACTGTGCGCAACCGATCTGTTCAAGCTCCGCCAACAAGACTTCGGTGTGCATGTCCGGGGACGACTCGCGCACACCGGGGTCGGGGCAGACCCAAACAAACCCCGCTCTCTCGAGACAAGGCAACTCCACCAAGCCTGCGTCGGTCCCGTCGAGTGACGGAAATCCTTGCCGGTGGCGGACATTGGCAAGCGAGCCATCGGTCTTGTACGTCCACGCGTGGTAGGGACAGACGAAGCGCCGGCACCGACCCTGTTCGCGCAGCTCGACGGTCGCGCCGCGGTGCGAACACACGTTGACGAAAGCCCGCGCAGCGCGGTCCTCGTCGCGAACGAGCAGTACTGGTGTCCCGACCACGTCACGGGTGATGAAGTCACCGGGTTGCGCGATTTGGCTGCCATGCGCGATGACGTTCGCCGAGCGACGAAACAGAATGCGTCGTTCACGCTCGAAGAGCGCTTGGTCGCGATACTTGGCAACGGGAACCAACGTCTCTTCGGCCGTCATCACCGGTCGGTTGGCCTGGGTCAGCTCGAGGCACTCGGTGATCAACTTCAGTTCTTCGTCTCGGTCCATCGTCTAGCCCTTGTCGTCAATTCTGGATGTGTCGTCAATCCCTGATGCCCAACACGTTTCGCATGGCCTCCCGGATTGCGCGGCTGACGCGTGCCCGCGGCATTCGCGGATCCCGGGAAACCGCAATGTCGATGGCCTGGTGCGCGCCGCCGATGAGGAACGCACCACACACCTCAGCGTCGGCATCCGCTGGCACCCTGCCGAGCTTCTTGCCGGTGTTGACGTTGGCTGTCGCACCCCGAACTTGTCGACGGATCCGCTCCTGCTTGGCACGTGCCACCGCCGCGTCGCCGGCGAGCCGAGACATCAGGTGCGGCGTTAGCGGTTCCTCATAGAAGAAGTTGACCAGCTCCTCAACGCGAGCTTTCTCCCGCTCCCACCAGTCGTCGGAGACCTCGGTGAAGACCGGCCGGTAGACGCGCTCGTCCAGCGCATCGAAATAGGCCTCGACGACTGCCACCACCAGGGCGGATTTCGAATCGAAGTAGCGATACGGAAGACCGGGCGATACCCCGGCTCTCATGACCACAGCCGCAAGCTCCATCGCCCCGTTGTTCTCGATGATCTCGTGCCGCGCGGCGGCTAGCAGGCGCTCTTCGGTGGCCTCGCCACGGGCCGTTCTCGACCCGGTACCCACCGCCGAAACCGGGTGCGTCATCTGACTAAAGTAAATTCACTTTATTTCCTCGTCAAGCGGCACTCGCCGTCGCAGCGGTGGTGATCGGTGCCGGCGCGCTGGTGGCCGAAGTTGTTAGGTTCCTACAGCCAAACCCCGGTGGGAGGGTTGAGGACTTGTGACCGTAGCGGCAATCGATGACACGATCCAGACTCGATATATGAGGATGTTCGACGATCGCACCGACGCCGGGCGGCAATTGTCGCGCCGTCTGGAATGTTTGCGTGGTCAAGACATCGTCGTGCTGGGTCTGCCACGAGGCGGAGTCCCGGTCGCCTATGAAGTTGCCACCGCGCTGCAGGCTCCCCTCGATGTGCTGATAGTGCGCAAACTCGGGGTCCCCTTCCATCCGGAGCTTGCGTTTGGCGCCATCGGCGAGGGCGGCGTGCGAGTAACCAACGACGACGTGGTGCGCACCGCCAAGCTCAGCACGCGCGAAATGGCCGCGGTCGATGACCAGCAGCAGAACGAGCTGCGTCGCCGATCGGAACGCTTCCGCGGCGATCATGACCGGATTTCGCTACACGGACGCACCGCGGTCATTGTCGATGACGGTGTCGCGACCGGGGCCACCGCCCAGGCCGCCTGCCAGGTCGCCCGGGCCGAGGGAGCCAGCAGGGTGATCCTGGCGGTTCCCATCGGGGCCACCGACACTGCCGACAGGTTCGCCGAGTTCGCCGACGAGGTGGTGTGCCTGGAAACACCCGAGATGTACTTCGCCGTCGGCCAGGGATACCACAACTTCACCCAAACCTCCGACGACGAGGTGGTCGCGCTGCTTGAGCGAGCCCGGGGCCACTATCGGACGACCGGCGGCGCCGCGTGCCGTGATGACCCACTGCGGCGTCCGCGGGAAATCCGGATCGCCGCCGGGCCGGTATCGCTCGCGGGACACCTGACGGTTCCCGAGCACCCGACCGCGATGATCGTATTCGCCCACGGCAGCGGGAGCAGCAGACACAGCCCGCGCAATCAGTACGTCGCCGAAATCCTCAACGATGCCGGGCTCGCCACCCTGCTGTTCGACCTCCTGACACCCGACGAAGAACGCAGCCGCGCCAACGTCTTCGACATCGGATTGCTCGCAAGCCGACTGGTGAACGTCACCGACTGGCTGGCCGGCCAGCCCGCTACCGGGTCATTGCCGGTCGGGTACTTCGGTGCCAGCACTGGTGCCGGTGCGGCCCTTGCGGCCGCCGCACATCCGGGTGTGAAAGTCGCGGCGGTGGTCTCGCGCGGCGGGCGGCCCGATCTCGCCGGCGCAGCGCTTCAGGAGGTCCAAACCCCAACCCTGTTGATTGTGGGCGGACGCGACGAGATGGTGCTCGATCTGAATCGGCGTGCGCAAGCGACGATCCCGGCTGTGTGCGAGCTCGCCGTGGTGCCTGGTGCCACACACCTCTTCGAAGAGGCGGGGGCGCTAGGGCAGGTGGCGGAGCTCGCCCGCGCATGGTTCGTCAGGTATGTCAATCCCCCGGCTCACTGATCTCGTTGCGCCGCAACGAAACAGCCGCCGCAGCGCGACCAGCCCAGCAGTCAGTGGTGCAGACTCGTGACTGGCTCGTGGGTATTGGCCGCGATGTCCGACGATGTCACGGCGAACAGCTGATTCGCCAAGTCGGACAGCGCCCGGGCGACCGCGAGCTCGTCGCCGATCTCGGCCACGGGCTCATCGGCGGGATCGAGCCGGGCTAAGCCAACACCGACCAGCGTGGTGCCGCTCCACGACAGTCGTGCCTTTGCTCGGGTGCGCTCGTCGCGCTCATCGATCACCAGGTCAATCTGACAGGTCTTGGTGTTGCGAGCGTTGTCTGTCATCGCGGCCTCCTTGCCGACTGAACCGGTACTGCCGATTATCGCAGCCGCACCCCGCTGCTGACCCTTCTGCGTGAACTGTGACGGCGATCAGCTGAAGAGCTATCCGTCGGTGCCGTTTTCGCCGGGCGGGCCCATGTTGCCGACGATTCCGGAGCTGCCGCCCGGCGAGCCGCCCGCGCCTCCGGCACCACCGTTGCCGCCCAACGCCAGATCGCCGCCGCTGCCGGGAATCTCGAAAGCCCCGGTGGCGGTGCCCCCGTTGCCGCCGTTGCCGCCCTGGCCGCCGAGGCCACCTTGGCCACCGGTACCTCCGGCACCGGTGCCGCCGGCGGCGCCCGCGAAGCCGATCACTCCACCGGCTCCCCCGGCGCCGCCGGTGGTGCCACCGGCGCCGCCCATGCCTCCGGTGCCGCCGTCGCCGCCGACACCACCGGTGTTGCCGCCACCGCCTTCTGCAGGTGCAACTATGGCAGTGCCCGGCCCGCCGGCACCGCCGTTGCCGCCGGCACCCCCGATGCCACCGACTCCGCCGGTGCCACCCAGGCCACCACTGCCTCCGGCGCCACCGATACCAATGAACCCGGCTGCCCCGCCGGCGCCGCCCACACCCCCACTGCCGCCAGTGCCGCCGACACCCGCGGCGCCGCCGGCGCCGCCTTCACCACCTTCGCCACCGATCGCAGCACCCCCACCATCGGTGATGCCCTCGCCGCCGGCCCCGCCAGCCCCACCCGCGAAGCCGCCGGCGCCGGTGCCTCCGGTCCCGCCGATCCCCCCGGCGCCTCCGGCACCGCCATTGCCGATGAACATTCCGCCATTGCCGCCGTTACCGCCGGCACCGCCCGTGGCGCCGTCGCCGGCCACGCCCAATGCCGCGGTGCCGGCAGCACCGTCACCGCCTTCGCCGCCCGACGCGAAACCACCACCGGTAATGTGGCCCTCGCCGCCCTTGCCGCCGGCACCGCCCGCCCCGCCGTCGACTCCGGGGCTACCACCGGAGCCGCCCTTGCCCCCGGTTGCCACGCCGCCCATCGTGCCGTCGGTTTCGCCGGTGCCACCCATGCCGCCGGCGCCGCCGCCACCACCGCCGCTCCCGCCGGTGCCTCCGGTTCCGCCGACACCACCGGTGCCGTCGTTGCCGTCGGTCGACTCGCCGGTACCTCCCGTTCCGCCGGTACCGCCGTCCTCGCCGATGCCGCCCGTGGGGCCGGTGTCCCCTGTCCCGCCGACTTGAGGTCCAGCTCCAATGTCGTTTATGCCGTCACCGCCGGTGCCCGGGTTGGGAAACGGGGTGGGGTTCACCCCATCTGTCCCGGCCAGACCGGTGCCGCCTTGGCCGCCGGCGCCGCCGGAACCGAACCAGTTGGCACTGCCACCGTCGCCGCCATCCCCAGGCAGGTCCCCATTAACTCCCGACATGGCCGCCCCGCCCTGCCCGCCGGTGCCGCCATCGCCGAGCAATGTCGCGCCGGCGCCGCCATTGCCGCCGGCAGCACCGGCCCCACCCATGCCGCCACCGCCGCCGTTGCCAATCAGCAGCGGACCAGCGCCACCATTGCCGCCAGGGGCACCAATCCCCCCAACACCGCCGACACCACCGGAACCGAACAGATTGCCCGCCCCACCCACTCCACCGGCGGCGCCAAACCCGCCGGCCCCGCCGATCCCTCCGTTGCCGAACACCCCACCAAAACCACCGGCTCCCCCACCACCACCGGGGCCACCCATGACTGACGAAGCCCCGCCGGCACCACCGATCCCGCCGTTACCGAACAGTCCCGCGGCCCCACCTACACCGCCGACACTGCCGACCACGTCGGTCCCGCCAATCCCGCCCGTGCCGCCGTTGCCCAGCAGCATCCCGCCGAGGCCGCCCGCGCCACCAGCCGCACCGATACCCCCCATACCGCCAACCCCGCCATTGCCGAACAGTCCGGCCGCTCCGCCGGCCCCGCCGACCTGCCCCACCCCACCGGAACCGCCATTGCCCCCGTTGCCGAGGAGGATCCCGCCATCCCCACCGGCGGCGCCGGTCCCAGCGGCCCCATTGGCGCCATTACCGATCAGCGGACGGCCGAACAACGCCTGCGTGGGCGCATTCACCAGACCCAACAGCTGTTCCAGTGGCGACGCATTAGCGGCCTCGGCCGCCGCGTACGCACCCGCACCCGCGCTCAGAGCCTGCACGAACTGCGTGTGAAACACCGCCATCTGCGCGCTCAAGGCCTGATACCCCTGCGCGTACGATCCGTACAGCTCCGCAACCGCTACCGACACCTCATCGGCGGCCGCGGGCACCACCTCCATCGTCGGCAACGCCGCCGCTGCACTGGCCTCCGCGAGCGCATTGCCGATCCCCGCCAAATCCGACGCCGCCACTGTCACCGCTTCCGGGACCGCAAACATAAACGACATCCGCCAACCTCCCCTTACAGGACAGTCTCGTCGAGCACTCGGCAGCAACAAATCCTATCCCCTGACGCGAACAAGCCGGGAGATATTTGGCGAGACGCGACTGCAAATTTGATAAATTCGTTGTCTCACGACCTCTGCCGCGCCTCGAATACCAACGGGGCCAATCGCTTGCGCCGAACACACCGCGAGTCAGATCACCAGATCTCTTGTTGTGCAGGACAATAGCTTTCAATGCACAATTCGCTGTCACTGCGAATACCGCCACCAACGGGCAGAACGAACTCGCCTTTCGACGCAGGAAAAGTCAACGACACGCCGAGTTCATCAAACCCGCCAGCCAACAACGCGACGGCCGCGATGCGCCAACAAGAATGTTGCCGGCGCACGTCGAGCACCGGTAAGGCATCCTTGACCCATGAATGTGGAGGTCCTGCTGGAGTCGATCCCGCCGCTGGCCGTCTACCTCCTGGTTGGCGGCGTGGTCGGGGTCGAGAGCCTCGGTATCCCCCTTCCTGGAGAGATAGTCCTCGTCAGCGCCGCGCTGTTGTCGTCGCACCAAGACCTGGCCGTGAGTCCGGTGGGCGTCGGCGTCGCGGCGGTGATCGGCGCTGTGATCGGCGACTCGATCGGCTACAGCATCGGGCGCCGGTTCGGCATGCCGCTGTTCGATCGGCTCGGCCGACGGTTCCCAAAACACTTCGGCCCCGGGCATATCGCCCTCGCTGAACGGTTGTTTGCTCGCTGGGGATCCCGTGCGGTCTTCTTCGGTCGCTTCGTCGCGGTGCTGCGGATCCTCGCCGGCCCCCTGGCCGGCGCATTGAGAATGCGCTACCCGCGCTTCCTGGTGGCCAATGTATCCGGGGCGATCTGCTGGGCCGGGGGCACGACCGCGCTCGTCTACTTTGCCGGGATCGCGGCCGAGCGCTGGCTACAGCGGTTCTCCTGGGTCGCGCTCCTCATCGCGATCATAGGTGGCATTACGGCCGCGATCTTGCTGCGGGAGCGTACATCTCACGCGATCGCACAACTCGAGGCCGAGCACTATCGCAAGACGGCGCCAGTGCTGCCTGACTAGCCGGCTCGGCCACGCCAGCCCCAGGCACCCGGTCCCTCACATCGTGTGCATTTCTCATTCATGTCGAATGCACAGCGTCCACATAGCGCCGCTGCGTAGCGTCGAAGGGGCCGGCAGTGACGCCGCCCGCGTGACGCGCCCAGCGCAGACCGCGGCTAGCTCGCGAGGATCTGGGAGTTGCAGTGGACGTCGTGCTCGGCGTATCGATGGGGTCCGCAGCAATCCAGATGGTCGTTATCGAAGGCGAAAACGCCGACGGGGCAACACTCGACGAAGACGACTTCCGCGTCGGTGCCGGTGACGTCTCAGCCGCACCAGGACAGACGCTCGCCGCCATCCTGGGCACCAGGCAGGGAGCCGCGCAGGCGGGCCACCAGCTGACGTCGACCGGCGTGGCCTGGACGCATCCCGGCGAGGCGGCCGTGCTCCACGACACGCTGGCCGCGCACAACATCAACGACGTCATGCTGGTGTCGTCATTGCTGGCCGCGGCGGCATTAACCCATACCGTTGGCCACGCGATCGGCGACCGACACACGGCACTGCTGCTCATCGAGCCAGATAGCGCAACCGTGGCGATGGTGGACTCGGCCGATGGTTCGGTCACCGCGGTGCGAAAGGAACCGCTGCTCATTCCGCAACACGGTGGCGACACCGACACCGAGATCGTTGGCCAGCTAGCTGCCATGGTCATGGGCACCGCGACCAACGGAGCATCGCTACCAGACGGCGTGTTCGCGATGTGCCACGGCGTCGACGTCGTCGGGCTCAAGCCGGCTCTCGAGGCGGCCCTTCCGCTCAGAGTGAACGCGGCCGAAGAACCGCACCTGGCGCTGGCTCGTGGTGCGGCGCTGGCCTCTGCGAATGCTCCGTTGTTCGTCTCGTCCACCGCCGCACTCGCCTACGCCCAGGATCCCGGAACCGGCGAGGTGGACGGCTACACGCTGACCGCACGCCGCAACGCCGCCGGCATTGCGCACCGCGGCGGGCAAGCGCCAGTCGCCTATAGCGACATCGCGGATGACGACTCCGACGCTGACACCATCCACGTCGACACCGATCCCGCCGAGCGCGACACCCAGCAGCGACGCAAGTCCTTGTTGCTGGCCAGCGGCGCGCTAGGGATGATCTGCATCACCGCCGCGGTCGCGCTCGAACTGGCGGTGGCGCTCAAGGCCCGCCCGACAGTCGCCCTGCTACCCAACCCAGTCGAGAATCCCAGCGTCCCTACGGAGCAGGCGACTATTCCGACTCCGCCGGCTCCGACGTCGCCAGCACCTCCCCCAACTCGCCAGACAGAGCCCGCGCCGCAGCCCGCGGAGGACGTGCTCAGCGTCCCGAGCCCCGAAGCCCCGGAGCCGGCCTCACCGATTCCGGCCATAGTTCCGGTACCCGCTCCTGCGGCTTCGGTACCGGGTCCAAACATTCAGCTTCCGGACAACGGTCCACACACTGCGCCCCGAATGGACCTTCCGGCGCCGCCGATTCAGCGGCCGAGGCCCCCGATTCAGCTACCAAGGCTGCCCATTGCGCTCCCGGCCCTGCCGATCGGGCCGCCGAAACCACCGGTGCGGGTGCAGCGACCAGCACCCAAAGTCGAGCGACCAAAGCGCAAAGCACCGGCACTACGGCGACCGGCTCCTGTGAGACCACGAGTTCCGATCCTGGCGCCGGCACTTCCCCGGATCCCGTCGATACTGCCCAATCGTGGGCGCTAGCGACGCGGAATGGGGTGCGGCGCACTCGCCGTCCTAGCTATACCGTCACTAGACGATAAAGCCCGATCAAGCCGACTACCACGATGGTGGCGCGCAACGTCGCGGGCGACAAACGACGTCCGAGGCGCGCTCCGACCGATCCGCCGACCAACGAACCCACCGCGACCAGGCCCGCAACCGGCCAGCTGATCCGGTCAAAGGCCACCCCTGTATAGGCAACCGCCGCAACAATATTCACCACCAGAGCCAGGAGGTTTTTCGCCGCGTTCATACGCTGCACCGACTCGGGCAGCAAGGCACCCATCACGCCGATCAACAGGATGCCTTGGGCAGCGGTGAAGTAACCCCCGTAGACACCGACAACGAACGTCCCGAACACCAAGGCAGCCATCCGAGCCGGCGCGATGTGTTCGGCCGAGCGCCCTGCTTCCTCGGCCCGCCGCCGCGCCCACGTCTGAATCTGCGGCCCGATGAGGACTAGGACCAGGGCCAACACCAGCAGGACCGGCACGATCTGGGTGAACACCTTCTCCGGCAGATGCAGGAGCAAGAATGCGCCAAGTGCAGCACCAGCCAGCGATGCCGGGATTTGCCACCGCAACCGGTCCCATTGACCGCCGAGTTCCTGGCGGTAACCCCACGTGCCCGATACGCCGCCGGCCACCAACCCGACCGCGTTCGACATGGTGGCGGTGACCGGCGGGTAGCCGATCGCAACGAGCGTCGGGAAGGTGATCAGCGTGCCGGATCCGACGAGCGCGTTGATGGCGCCGGCGCCGAATCCGGCCACTGCGATCAAGATCATGTGGACAACCGGCACCCCGGAACCCTAGTCGGTCGTTGGGCTGTCTTCGCACCCGCCATAGTGAGGTGAGCCCGTCGTAGCGATCCAGCCGTTATGCGACCTCGCTGCCCGGCGTTCGCGCAAGCGAGACGCGGACTTTGCTCGCCGCCGCGCTGGCGCCATCGAGCGCTCCTACACGGACGGCAGCGTCCTACAGGAACGGCAGCGCGGTAGTCCGGTAGGTCTCGGATGAGTCAGCGATCAGTTCGCTCAGTTCGCTCCGCAGGTTAGCCGCGGACTCCCCTACGGATTTGTCGCAGAAGCGACAGCGCGTGCTGAATTGAGGCTGGTCACCTTCTTCCGGCCAGAATCGGCGTGGGCCGACACTGGCGCCGGGGTCGTATTGGACGTTCTGATGCGGGACCTCCTTGAGGATCCTGCCGACAGGATGGCGCTGCGGGCATTCGAGTTTCAGCACGCCTATACCTTCGTTGTTGCTCATGGTGCGCCATCCTTGCGTCGTATCGGTGACACCGTGTCGTCACCCTCGACGGTATGCCATGCACGACGGGAAAGCTCCGTGTCGATCACTTACGGATGGCCAAGCCACGTCACGCCACGTCACATGCAACAGTTGGGGTCGAGCACCGCACACAGTGCTTTCAGGGCCTCGGTGTCGACACGGTGGAAGACGTGCATGCCGCGACGCTCGGAGGTAACCAACCCTGCCTTACGTAGCTGCGTCACATGGTGACTGACCGTGCCATCGCTGAGGTTGAGCACCGCGGCCAGTTTGTGGCTGCTCTCCTCGCCGGCCGACGACCCGAACAGGTAGGACATCATCTTGACCCGCACCGGGTCGGCCAGGGCTTTCAGCCGCAATGCCACCGCCAGAGCGTCGTCATCGCTCATCCGTCCGGCGGCCACCGGTGCGCAGCACACCGGGGCGGAGATGTCGATCGCTGGCAGGCTCTTGGGCATGCCCCCACTCTGCCAGATAACTTGACATATATCAAAAAGGTGGCACACTGAAGACCGGCGCCACTTTGATATATGTCGAACTATTCAGGAGGTGTTTCTGATGTCCCGTGTTCAGTTAGCTCTCAACGTCGATGACATCGAGACCGCGGTCACGTTCTACTCCGCACTGTTCAACACCGAGCCAGCCAAACGCAAGCCCGGGTATGCAAACTTCGCGATCTCCGAACCGCCGCTGAAGCTGGTGCTCATCGAGAACCCCGGCAACGGCGGAACCGTGAACCACCTCGGGGTGGAGGTCGGCTCCAGCCAAACGGTGCATGCCGAGATCAGTCGGTTGGCCGAGGCCGGGCTCTTCACCGAAGAGGAGATCGGCACCACGTGTTGCTTTGCCAAGCAAGACAAGGTGTGGGTCAGCGGCCCCAGCGGAGAACGGTGGGAGGTCTATACGGTGCTAGCCGACTCCGAGACCTTCGGCTCGGCCCCCGAGGCGGCCGATGACGGTGACGAAGAGGCTGGCGTGTGCTGTGGCCACACCGCCGCCGCAGCCGCAGCGAGCTGAGCGCAACCGGACAGGGCGGGCATCCACATCCCGGATGCCCGCCCTCGTCGTCGGCTTGAGAGTGATTTCGATATCTGTCAATATAGATGTATGTCGAATCAGAGCATTCAGCCAGATGCCGCGTGCTGCCTCGTCGAGCCGCTGGTCCGTGAACCGCTCGATGCCCCGACCGCAGCCGACATGGCGGCCCGGTTCAAGGCCCTGGCCGATCCGGTGCGATTGCAGTTGCTGAGCTCGGTGGCCAGTCACGCCGGCGGTGAAGCCTGCGTCTGCGACATCTCCGCGGGCGTCGAGGTGAGCCAGCCAACGATTTCCCACCACCTCAAGGTGCTCCGCGACGCCGGCTTGCTCACCTCGCAGCGCCGCGCCTCGTGGGTGTACTACGCCGTGGTTCCCGAGGCCCTGAATGCACTGTCGACGCTGCTGAGCGTTCACGCCGACGCCGCGACCGCAGTGGAGGCGTCGGCATGACCGACACACTCACCTGCGAAACCTCGCCCGCGGTGACGGGCAAACTATCCACCGTCGACCGGTTCCTCCCGGTATGGATCGGGGTGGCCATGGCCGCAGGACTGATGTTGGGCCGGTGGATTCCCGGTCTGAACATCGCTCTGGAAAAGGTTGAGGTCGACGGGATCTCGCTGCCGATCGCTCTCGGTCTGTTGATCATGATGTACCCGGTGCTGGCCAAGGTTCGCTACGACCGCCTCGACAGCGTCACCGGTGACCGCAAGCTCCTCGTTGGCTCCCTGCTGCTGAACTGGGTGATCGGCCCCGCGTTGATGTTCGCGCTGGCGTGGCTGCTGCTCCCGGATCTGCCCGAGTACCGCACCGGATTGATCATCGTGGGACTGGCCCGCTGTATCGCCATGGTGATCATCTGGAATGACTTGGCCTGCGGAGACCGCGAAGCCGCGGCCGTGCTGGTCGCGTTGAACTCGATCTTCCAGGTAGCCATGTTCGCGGTGCTCGGCTGGTTCTACCTGTCCGTCCTGCCGGGCTGGCTGGGCCTAGCACAAACCACCATCTCCACGTCCGCGTGGGAGATCGCCAAATCGGTGCTGATCTTCCTGGGTATTCCGCTCCTGGGCGGATACCTGTCGCGGCGCATCGGGG
This sequence comes from Mycobacterium spongiae, assembly GCF_018278905.1. Lineage (NCBI taxonomy): Bacteria > Bacillati > Actinomycetota > Actinomycetes > Mycobacteriales > Mycobacteriaceae > Mycobacterium > Mycobacterium spongiae. Next base: position 2,035,381 of record NZ_CP046600.1, on the reverse strand, counting down.
AAAAGACCAAGGGCCGAGACTGGTATGAGACCCGCTTCCTGCCCACGATCGGGCCGTGGGCGCTCTACGGCCTGCTGTTCACCATCGTGATTCTGTTTGCGCTCCAAGGGGATCAGATCATCAGCCGCCCCCTCGATGTGGCACGCATCGCGCTACCGCTGCTGGCCTACTTCGCGATCATGTGGGGCGGGGGTTACCTGCTCGGTGCGGCGTTGCGCTTGGGCTACCCCCGCACCACCACCCTCGCGTTCACCGCGGCGGGCAACAACTTCGAACTGGCCATCGCGGTAGCCATCGCCACCTATGGCGCAACCTCTGGGCAAGCCCTGGCCGGAGTCGTCGGACCCCTGATCGAGGTGCCGGTGCTGGTGGGGTTGGTCTATGTGTCCCTGGCGCTGCGCCGGCGACTGTTCGATCCGGCCCCCCGCCGACAGCCGCCCCGTGACGACGATAGACCCAGCGTGTTGTTTGTCTGCGTGCACAACGCCGGTCGTTCCCAGATGGCCGCCGGGTTGCTGACCCACCTAGCCGGGGATCGCATCGACGTCCGTTCCGCCGGAACCGAGCCCGCCGATCAGATCAACCCGGTCGCCGTCGCCGCGATGGCCGAACTGGGCATCGACATCACCACCAACACCCCCAGGATGCTCACCGGCGACCAAGTACAGAGCAGCGATGTGGTGATCACGATGGGCTGCGGCGACAGCTGCCCCTACTTCCCCGGAGTGACGTACCGCGACTGGACACTGCCCGACCCCGCCGGCCAGCCTCTCGATACCGTCCGCGCTATCCGCGACGACATCGCTGAGCGTGTCGAAGCCCTGATCGACGAACTGCTGGGTGCCGCAAAGACCGTGTAGGGGCTAGCCGCGGGACTCAACGCGGCAATCAGCTATACGACCCCACGGGTTCCGGGGACGTGGGCACCGGAGCCGAGGACTCGGCGTCTTGCTGCGCCGGAGGCGAGGACCTCGCGCCTTGACGCGCCGCGGCAATTCCCGCGATGACAACACAGCAGATGCCAGCCGCGCCTCCTAAACCGGGCATTTGGTGCAGCATGATCACGCCGATGAGCATGGCGAATGCCGGTTCCAGGCTCATCAGCGTGCCGAACGCTGTGGTGTTCATCCGGCGCAGCGCCAGCATTTCGAGCGCGAACGGTAAGCAGGGAAGCAGAATGGCCAGACCGACGCCGAGCAGCATAATTTCTGTGGTGATCCAGTCGAGTCCCGCGGGACCAACGAACATGGTCGCCACCAGTCCGGCCACTGGCATCGAGATCGCAAGCGCGTTGACCCCGGCGACGCGGTCGCTGAGGTGTTGGGTGAGCACGATGTAGCAGGCCCAGCCCAGGGACGCACAGAGGGCGTACACCAGCCCGATCGTGTCGGTAGCACCAGCCCAAGGGTCGATCAGCATTATTACCCCGATGGCGGCCAGCCCGGGCCAAAGCACGCGGCCGTTGCCCTTTCCGTGCGCAATAGCGACCCCGAGCGGTCCGAGGAATTCCAGGGCACTGGCGGTGGCCAGCGGGATCCGGCTGACGGCCGCCATGAACAGCAGCGTGTTCGCCGCGATGTTCACCCCAAGCAGTACCGACGCGCGGAACATCTTGGGTGTGTACGACGAGAGCCGCGGCCGCACAAGCACCAGGAACAACACTCCAGCCCAGGACAGTCTGAGCCAGGCCGTTCCTTCGACACCGATGCGGTCCACCATGCCAACGGACAGAGCGAGGCCGATCTGTACGGATAGCGTTGAACAGACCACCATGAGCGCGCCGGCGCGGGCCTGACCTATTGAGCTCACACGAACTCACCTCTCCACCGACCCCATACGGTCTCTTCTTCTTGGTCGAGGTTCACGCTGAATCCTTTGGATTTCGATCACCCGCCGCTGCCACGGTCTGCCGCCGGTTGGGGGCTACACGCACCGGTGATCTGGGTTGTTTGCGATGTCGGGGCTCTAGGCAGCGAGTCGCTCGGCGCGAGCCGAGAACATCACGTGGCTGATGGCATCGTTGATGGCGTCAGGGTCCTCGTGAGGCAGCATGTGCCCAGCTTGGGGAAGGTGCACGTGCGCCGAGTCGGGGATGGTGCCGGCAATCTCGCGCGAGTGCGATGCCGGGGTCACCGGGTCGGCGCCGCCGCTGATGACGACCGTTTTGGCGTCGATGCGGTCGAGATTCTCGTATTGGTCGTAGTCGCGCAGCCGGGGCAAGAATCCGGCGGCGGGCAATGACGCCGTGCCCGCTACCTCCGCCATGGTCGTCAGCATCGGGCGCTGCGTGGGCCAGATCCTGCCCAGCGTTGCGCACAGCGGCGCGGCCAGCGCTTGACGCGCCAACTTGGGTACGCGGTTCACCGCTCTGAGCAGCACACCGATGCCGGGCGTGGCCAATAGGCGGCCGAGGCCTCGCTGGCTGAGTTTGCCGGCGGCGGTGGCGGCCAGGACCAGGCCCTGTGCATCGACTGGGCGATCGGCACGTGGGCGGCCAAGATAGGCCAGTGCCGTCATCCCGCCCATGGAATGGCCAACGAGGGTCAGGGCGCCGCGGACATGGAGCGCGGCAAGTACGTCGGCGAGGTCGCTGGCTAGCTGATCGACGCAGTAGGTGTGGGCAGGCGCGGCACTGGATTTGCCGTGACCACGGTGGTCGTAAGTGATAACGCGAACGTTGGCGCCGTAGCGCCCCAACAGGTAGGCGACTTGGCGCGACCACACGTCACTGCTGACGCACAACCCGTGCAGCAATACAACGGTGTGGCGCGCCGATGACACGCCGTAGACGTGCGCGGCTAGCTCAACGCCGTCGCTCGTCATCACCGTCACCTGGGTGTGTTTGAGCTTCTTCCGGTTGCGTTGGCCGGTGAGGCATACCAGCCCACCGGCGGTTGGCGTAACGAGGTTCATGACTTGGCTCCTTCGTCGGACTAGGGGCCAGAGTCGTAACCGAGGATGAGAGTAGCCGGGTCGGGTTAATGAAAAACTTCTCATGCCGGCGCGACAGAACCGCAGGTAACTGGCGTCATCCGCGTGCCAGCAGACACCGGCGCGGTTGTTCTCTGTGCTATCCGGGGGCCTTAGCAGCGCTTTTGCCGGACGGAGATGGTGGTCCCGGCTGGGATCGAACCAGCGACCTTCCGCGTGTGAAGCGGACGCTCTCCCACTGAGCCACGGGACCGAAGCCAAGGCGAACGAGGTCGAAGACTAGCACGAGCCGCAGGTCGGCGACCGCCCCGCAGGGGCAGCCGATAGCCGAAGCGCCCCAAAGGACCTGAAGATTTGTGTGCGCCCGCTCACGTCGACTATCGTCGACCTTCGCACCGGGCGACGATCTCGTCCGTTGCGCGCGGATGTAGCGCAGTTGGTAGCGCATCACCTTGCCAAGGTGAGGGTCGCGGGTTCGAATCCCGTCATCCGCTCGAAGGTGCAAATGGCATCAATCCCCAGCGGTGGAGTGGCCGAGTGGTGAGGCAACGGCCTGCAAAGCCGTGCACACGGGTTCGATTCCCGTCTCCACCTCTAGATTCGACCCCCAGCGCGATTAGCTCAGCGGGAGAGCGCTTCCCTGACACGGAAGAGGTCACTGGTTCAATCCCAGTATCGCGCACCAGAGTTTGTGCAGTTCAAGAGTCGTTTTGGTTGACATTTTCGCAAGATCGTGAACTCTTCGTGAACTCCCCATTGGAAGGCCGCCGAGCGGCGACCCGCGCATCCACTTCGATCCCAGGTGAAATCAGGAGCCGGAGTGACCGATGACCTCAGCGGCGTGAGGCCGCCCAACTTCTCTGAGCGACACGGGTACGAGCCATACCCGCCACCACTGCAACTCCAACACCTGGACGAGCGCACCCGGACCGACCTCTGGAACTACTTCTATGCCCGGTACATCGATGTGTACGACGACCCCATCGAACTGTCGACAGTCTGGACGGGATTCCTCGGTAAGTATCAACACAACTACACGTTGTCGCGCCTAACCCCGGAGCTGCTAGACATTGTCGGCGGTCAACCGATTAATCGGGTGTTCGATCTGACCGAGTACTTGATGCAGCGATCGCGCCTGTGTTTGCTCCGCAACTATGAGGGCGCCGCCGAAGGCCTCAACATCATACTTGCCCGAAACCGGGTCGGCTACAGACTGAACGTGGCCGAGGCGTTGATAGTCCCGATCACCAACGAGCAAGAAATGCAGTCTGTAGAGACAGCAGCTAACAGCGATCTGCCGGAAGTCCGCCAACACCTACGGGCCGCCGTGCAGCTATTCGCCGACCGAGACAATCCACAATGGGCGAAATCGATCAGCGAGTCAATATCGGCGGTCGAGTTTGCTGCCCGCGTCGTAGCCGCGAAACCTGCCGCGACCCTTGAGAAGGCACTAGATGAGATCAAGCGAAACGGGAAAGCGGACTTGCACCCAGCGTTGATCGATGGGTGGCGGAAGTTGTACGCATTCACCGGCGATAGCGGCGGCATTCGTCACGCGCTAAGGGTCGGCACATTGACGCCAACGCAGGCCATGGCTCAATACTTCCTGGTTACCTGTTCCGCATTCGTAAACCTGCTGGCGAGCATCGACGCCGGATGAGCAACGTGGCGCGCGTGCCGAGGGACAGTTAGCTGGCTGACGTCGAACCGGCAGGGCTCCTGTCCACACCACAGGGAGTTGCCAGCCCTAGACCTCAGAACCGGCGTGTGGTCCCCCCACCGGCCGAGCGGTACTGCAAGTCCTCGATGGCGCGCCGCCGGTCCTCGTCAGAGTTGCGCTGCTCGAGCGCGATGAGCCGCTCCTCGACCTCGCCGACGGCCCGGCTCGCCGTCCAGCCCCACATCAGGGCGCGGGCCGTTTCGTGGTCCTCAGCGGGGATCTCGTCGATACGGGCCTCGAAGTGCCGCATGTCGGAGAGCATCCTGCGGGTTGCGGCGGCCTCGGGGTGGGGCTGGCCGCCGCGCTGCCGCCGCTCGCGCAGCTCCTGGTAGACCACCAGCGGGTCGATCTCTAGTTCGTTCATGTGTTCGAGGGTAGCGGCCTGAGCCGACGGGGCCGCGGTGGCTGGCCGGCGTGTCGCGAATCGATCGTGATCTTCGGCGTGAAAAATGACTTAGTTTCGCTTCACCCCGCCGCCGCTGCGGCGGCGCTCCTCTTCCATCCGCTTGTCCCTCCCCTGGGCCGCATGGTGATAGCGCATTGCGGCCTGAGGCGTGGAATGGCCGAGCCGAATTGTTAACTCGGCGAGTGTGGCGCCCGTCTGCGCCGTGAGTACCGCGCCGCTATGCAGCAAGTCGTGCCAGCGAAGGTCAGCACGCTGGGCCTTTTGACGAGCCTTGCTATAGGGGCTGGAAGGCTGTAGCTGGTCTCCTGATTTCGCCGGGGAAGCACTGAATTAGCTTGTTCACCAAAGTGTCTCGCTAGATGCCGCTTTACCGCCGGGATGATACGCGGAGGGATGGCAACCTCACGCTTCGCCGCATCCGACTTCGGATCGCCCACTTTCCAACTCTTCTCGCCTCGAACAGCCGCTCAACGAATGCGAATCACCTCGTCGTCAAGGTCGATATCGAGCCTCTTCAGCTCGACCAATTCACCGAATCTCATTGCACACCAGGTGGCTAACGGGACCATGAGACTCAGTTGCTCGGGCATCTCCCCAGCCCCGACCTTCTCGTGGCTGCCGCTGCCGAAATCGCGGCACTTACATTCCCCTCTGTCGACAAGGACTTCGACTTGATCGCGCAGATTTCTGGACAACCTGTCGAATGGCTACGCCTGCGCTAGATGCGACCGGAGGAGCGCACTGCGGCGGAATCGCCGTATCTTCGCTGGACTGCGAGCACCCAATCACCTCGCCTGGCCGAACCGGCATTCGGGTTCGATCGGGCCGAGTAGCCGGGACGCGGCGTGATCGTGGCCATTGGCGGTCGGAGGCCTCTGTGTTGTTACGCGTCCAATCGCGTGGCCCTCGGCGGCGAGCACCCCAGCGGCGCTGTCATCGAACCACGCCCACAATCGCCCTACGCTGACACAACACCTGTACCCACAGATTTCGACGCCCGGGATAATCTCGACGGCTGGCAGCTGCGGGGCAGGACCTCCTGAAGTCTGGCCAGTGAAATCAATACCTGGAAGGACCCGCAGCCCGTGCTTCTCGGCTAGCTGAACTGTGTAAACCGACATTATCGGCTAGACAAACTAAGGCAGGCGCGCCGTATGATGATGCGTGTCTGAGAACGCAGCAGAGTGGGACTAGACGCGACATGAAATATCGATCGGGCGCAGTATCAATCGTGTCGGCTGTTGTAGCGATCGCGGGCTTCGGCCTTGCGCCCATGGCCTTCGCCGATGACCCGTCCTGGACTATGCCAAACCTGATTGGCAAAGACCTGCAATTCGCCCAGGACGCGATCCAGTCATTGACGCGCGACCAGGTGTGGTACACGGGCTCCCGCGACCTTACTGGCCAGGACCGTATGCAGATTGTCGACCGAAATTGGCAGGTGTGCTCCTCGACGCCGCGGCCGGGCTCAAGGTTCACGACAGACACCAACATCACCTTCGGTGTGGTCCGTGTCGATAGCGAGATTTGTCCGTAGGCCGGCGAGCGGCTGCGGGTTGAACTTCGGCATTATCAGTGGGAGTGACCGCCGTAATGGATATCGATGACCAACTCGCCAAGCAGTACTTGGCACACATCGAGCTGAAGATCGCTCAAAGGCTTGATGTACCACAAGGCTGTCCAGGCAACGCGGAACTTGCACTCACAATTCGCTCATGCCCCTAGCTGCCGGCGCGGTGTTCGCCGGCTACACGATCGTGCACCTGCTCGGCTCGGGTGGTATGGGAGAGGTCTACCTGGCTCGGCACCCGCGTTTACCTCGACGCGACGCCCTCAAAGTCCTGCGCGCCGAGATCTCGGCACATGCTGACTTTCGTAAACGGTTCATCCGGGAAGCCGACCTCGCCGCAGGACTAGGTCATCCCCATATCGTCTGCGTACACGACCGCGGTGAATACAACGGTCAGCTTTGGATTGCGATGGAGTATGTCGACGGTGTCGATGCTGCACAAATGATGCAGCGCCGTTATCCCGTTGGGATGCCAGCGCAAGAGGTCGGTGAAATTGTGATCGCAGTCGCGGGTGCCCTCGACTATGCGCACAAGCGCGGCTTGATTCACCGTGACGTGAAACCGGCCAACATCCTGCTAGCCGATCTCGAAGACGGGGAACGCTCAACCCTACTGACGGACTTCGGTATCGCCCGGCCTATGGATGACCCCGGAGGGTTGACGACAACCAACGTGATCCTGGGGACGCTGGCATATGCCGCCCCCGAACAGCTCATGGGCGAGAGTATCGACGGACGCGCCGACCAATACGCGCTAGCTGCTTCCGCCTACCAACTTTTAACGGCAACCCCGCTCTATCAGGACTGCAATCCGGCCGTGGTGATTAGCAAGCACCTCAACGCCCCGGTTCCCGCCCTGGGAAGGATAGTTCCGCAACTCAAACCACTTGATCCCGTCATGGCTACCGGTTTGGCAAAAAATCCCGTCGATCGGTTCGCGTCCTGCAGCGACTTCGCCCGCGCTTTTGCCGAGGTTGTCGATTACGGCGGACCGGGCACCGTGCTGCCACCGACCACCCCCGCCGCAGCGCCGGAACGCTCATCCCGGAACTCAGTTGCACCAGTGGGGCCGACTCCCGTTGTGATGCTTAGGCGATTCCGGGCCAAGCGCGCCCTGCTTGCGGTCGTTCTTGCCGCGATGCTGGCGGCCGTTATGGTCATTGTGGCGCAACAGGATTGGCCACGATCACAACGAAGCCAGCCCGGCGCGACCACTCCCAAGGCGTCCGCCAGCATCCCCACACCGGCGACATCACCGAGAGCTTCCCAGACCACGCCAAACACCACAGTTGCCAAGACACGATCCGAACCAGATGCCCGCTACGCGCTACCCGTGTGTTATGGCAAGAATTCCAGCCGAAACATCACTCCCGAACCTCCGGGGGCGAACCTTGGGTGCCGACACCACTGGTATACAGGACTGCGCTGGAGTACCTGGACCAGCACGCGTGCAGATGGGAGCGGGTTCGAACACCTGTCGAACTGCAATCCAAGTTGTGCCGCCGGTGAAATAATCGAAAGCCCGGTTGAACTTCATTTCTCATTCCCAAGACCCCCGCCAACAGACAGTGAATGCCCCACAGATCTACGCTTTTACACCCAACTGATCGTGGCCTACCCCTCGACGTCGTTGCCACCCGAGGAAGCAATCATGAATGCAATTTCCCCCCATGATCCTGTGGCGACACGCTACAACGGAATGCCCGCCTATCGCTGGAATGGGCTGATCCCATTCTGCAACCCCCTCGGCCCAGCCGATCGATAACGCCCCGGCGACAGGGCGTCACCGGTAGTGGTGTCGGTGCCCCAGCTCAGAGTGGCCAACTCGACATCCGCGACGTTGCGCCACGGTCTTGGCCAGGCAGGCCCACAAATCAGTTCGGACTTGTAGCAGCCGTTCAGTGTTTCCGCGAGAGAAGCGGTCACCACGGTGCCGATATAGGGCATAGCGCCGATCTCAGCGAGAAGTTTGCCGTACCGAACGGAGGTGAAACTTTCCCAATACCAGAGTGACATATCAAACCCGGCAGCATGTTTCCGCGTGGCGAGGGGGCCATCTGGACCGCGTCGAGGAACCATGGTGGCGCGCATGTGGGAGGCTACCCGTCTGTCCACGATCATCGACTGAGCACGTCGACGCGGAGTGAAGCACCCCAAGCGCGCCATGAGTTCGGCCAAGGTCGGCCCGGTAGATGCGGCGCGGACGCCACCGCTGTGTCGCAGATCGTGGAACCGCAAGTCTGAACGTCCAGCTTTGTATCGCGCCATCTAGAACTATCGATACAGGGTCACCTCGTGCCAAATGACCGCCGTGACGCGCGGAAAGCCAACGAACCCAATTAGCCTGCAACACATTCAGAAAGATGCCGATCAACTGAAAGCAAGTGCGGCGGTATGACCAAGTCTCGCATCCCAGCCTCACTCTTGGGTATGGCCACAGGGAGCCCGTCATCGGTACGCACGACAGCCCGACCGACACCGATGGCCACCTCAGCCAGGTCGATGTCCTTGCGGCACTGCTCGGTCAACTCACCGAATCGCAACGCACCACGATGCCAGCAAACCATCGCCCGATACTGTTCGGGCATCGCTTCCGTCAAAGCATCCGGCAACGCGCTCGGCACCTATCTCACGCCGAAGAAACCGACCGCTGCCGACCCCAACGTCATTCGCAGCAACGGTCGGGGGATCGCCTACACCAGGACCGCGTTCGCCTACCTCTTCCGACTGACCGAGGCGATCCAGGGTTCCTGACTAGTGCTCCTGGGCAGCACGGTTCAGAATACGAGCCGCATCTGCCGGTACTGGCAGAGCAGCTGCCCGGACTCGCTCCATATTTCGCCGTCCTCGTCGACATAACCGCCAGCAGCCAACGCCGACGCCGAACGCAGCTGCAGCATCGGTCGCAGCCCTCGCAGCTGCGCAGCGGTGGCGCGAAAGTGGACAGTGATATCCAGGCCGACAACCCCTAGCTCGTCGCGCCAGCGATGGTAGGCCGCCGGCACCCACAGGTCCGCCACGACCGCCAGCAAGCTGACGTCGCACCCGGCGTCCCAGCGAGGCGCGACCCAGCCCCCCACCTGCGCATCCCCCTGACCGCGTTCGAAGCTACCCAGCCGCGGATAGAAGTCGAAGTGGCCGTGAGCCGCGAGCCCCACTTCCGGGCGCACGGGGCTCTCGGCGGCGAGCACCGGCGCGAAATCGGGCGCTTCGAGTTCGACAAATCCCCCGAGATCCGAGCGCTTGGCGAAGCAAGCCAGTGCCACCGCAGCCATTTTCTCCTGTGAATACAGCTCACAGCGCATATTCGTCGCCGTTCGCCCCCGCCGCACGACGCGGACCTCGGCACGCACGTCCTCCTCCAGCACCGGCTTCAGAAACTGGCAGTGCAGGGACAATGCCTCCTTGTCCAGCTCGGCGTTTGCCTGTTGCATGGCCGACAGCGCCAGCGCCTGCACGTAGCCACCCACCATCGCGCCGGTCCCCCACCACGTGTGATCACAATGGCGCTCAAACACACCTTCGGCCGTTTCGCGCCAGGACAAGTGAGACCGCAGCAAATCCATCTGGTATCCGTACATTGCGTCGATTGCTGGGGCGCAGCATAACTTTCGGGAAGGTCAGCCCAGCTGCGGGCGTACGCTGCCGATCGGCGATCACGCCATACCGCGAGCCAGCAGAGATGATTCGTCGCGATCCCGGAGGTATGCGTAGCTCCTATGTCACGAGGGCGACAACAGCGGACCAACCGCACACCGACAACGCTGGAGGCGTCGGCCCTACGGCCGATGAACGTTCTGGCGATCGCTGTCTCGGCGATTTCACCGACAACGTCGGTGTTTCTGATTTACGGAGACGGATTGGAGATCGCGGGGACCGGAGTCGTATGGGCGTTCGTGATCGGTTCTGCCATCGCGGTGTGTATGGCGCTGTGCTACGCGGAGGTTGGCTCGGTATTTCCCTCTGCCGGCGGGGCGTACACCATCGTGCGCCGTGCCATCGGCCCCGTCTGGGGTGGCGTCACCACCGTGCTGTTCCTGCTCCTCGGGGTGGTGTCGACGGCCGCGATTCTGGTGGCCGCGGCGACGTATCTGTCGTCGCTCGTCGGCAGCGCCATCCCAACGCGGTGGCTGGCCCTGGCGATGATGGCGCTGATCACGGCGTTGTCCATCGGAAAGATCGCCCCCGCGAGCTGGGTCGCCGCGGCCATGCTGGCACTGGAGCTGGTTGTCATTGTCGTCTTTACCGGCGTGGCCTTTGGCCACATCTCCGGGGCCACGAACCCGTTCACCGAACCCGTGACGGTAGGGCACCAGGACGCGCTCGTTGGTGTCGGCATCGTCGGCATCTTCGCCGCGGTGGGACCGGCGCTGTTCGCGTTCAACGGCTACGACTGGCCCCTGTATTTCTCCGAAGAGACAGCCGGATCGCGGCGTGCGATTCCGTACGCCGTAGTGGTGTCCGCGGTGCTGGCGGTGGTGGTCGAGTGCCTCGCGGTCATCGCCGCGACGCTAGCGATCCGTGATCTTCCGATGACTATCGCCGATGGTTCTCCGGTGGAGCTGCTGGCTCGCCACCTCATGGGTCCGGTTGGCGCCGCGATTCTGGTGGCCGGCGTGGTCGTGGCGATGTTCAACACGGGATTGGTGGCAAACCTCGGGTATGCCCGCGCTTACTACGCTGCCGCCCGGGATGGGCTGCTGCCGCGGCAGCTACAGCTTCTCTTCGGTCGGGTGTCCCCCAAGTCCAGGGTCCCGGTTCGCGGGTTTTTGTTTCTGTTTGCCGGCAACGGGCTGTTGTGCATGGTTGTCTCGCTGCACAAACTGATCACCTTCACGGGCGTTGTGATTGCGACGGTGTACCTGCTGGTGGCGATGTCGGCCATTATCTGTCGCATTCGGGATCGCAGCCTTGCCCGCCCGTTTCGGATGCCACTGTGGCCCCTACCACCGCTGATCGCCATTGCCGGGGTCGTCGTGACGCTCTGGACCCAGGAGGCGAGAGATCTTGCCATCGGCGCCGGCCTGACCGTTGCGGCGGCCGTGGGCTACCTCATGTACCGACGAAGGCTGCCCGGGCGACTTCCCCCACCAGCAACGCCGCCCGACAATCCGTCTGCGGCAAGCGCCTGACCTGCGGGTACCGCACCCTGACGGGTCACGACGCAACGTCGAGCCGACACGCACAGGACGCACGGATCGGCACGTCCGCGCGCGCAACCGCCAGGGCCAGCTGTTGGCCGACGATCGTGGCCTCGGCGGCACGACCCAGCCGCTGCAGGCATTCGTGGTACCCGTGCAGGCTCCACACGTTGCGGGGGTGTTGACACGGCCGCGCCAAGGTCGGGTCCAGGCCCAGGTCGGCGGCGAACACCGCGGCCGCCTGCTCAGTGTGGCCCTGTTCGAGGAGCAGGGCGCCGTAGGCGTGCCGCGTGGGCTGCATCCAGCCCCATGGCTCGTCGTACGGCAGGGAGTCGTCGAGCTCGACCGCACGCCGCAGATGCCCGAATGCCTCGTCGAAACGCTGCTGACGGTAGGCGATCTCGCCGTGGAGCATCGCAGCGGCCACGGCGAGAATGTCGCGGCTGGTGTTGTTGAACAGATACCGCGAGTCCGGTATCCGCCCGTACGCCTCGACGAATGCGGCGCGTTCGGCATCCGCCTGTGTGAGCTGACCGGTGGCCGCCAGCGCGATGCCGCGTCCGTAGTGCACCGTCGCGGTGGTGGTGCAGTACAAGTCTCGATCTTCGGGCAATGACTGGGCGATCAGCTCATCCCAGCGGCCGAACCGCACCAGCACGTGCGTCCGCAGCGGCGCGAACGCCTCCAGCCAGTCGGCCATCGGCGGGGATTCGATCGACAGCAGCTCGGCGGTCAGCTGGGCGGCTAGTTCGTCGGCAGCCCGCAACGCAACCTGCGATTGTCCCTCGAACATGGCCGAGTAGACGATGAAGTGCAGGTCGTGCGCACGGTAGAGCGAGTAGAAATTCAGCGGACCTTCGCGGCTGAGAAACTGCCGATCCGCTTGCACCGCAGCACGATTCGCCAGCACTGAGCTGCGGTAGTCGCCGCACAGCACGTCGATGTGGCTCGGCATGTGCTGCAGATGCCCGGCGTCGGGCACTAAGCCACGCAACAGGTCCGCCGCCGGCAGGGCAACCTCCGGAGTCCCCGACATCTCCATGGTGTGCAAGTACAGATGCAGGATCCCGGGATGTTCCCGCCCCTCGGGCCGCGCGAGCGCGTCGTCGAGGATTCGCTTGGCTTCGATCACCCGTGAGCCAGGCGCCGGCTCTCCCGTGGCGGTGTCCCACAGCGCCCATGCCGTGATGTTGACCAGCGCATCGGCGGCCAGTGCTTGCACGTCGACGTCTCGGGGATAGTCGACGGCCAGCGTCACCATCGCGTCGGCGTAGGCGGCAAGGCCCGCATCCAAAGCATCGCTGTCCTGTGGATCGTCAGTGGGAAAGCGGGCCTGCAGGGCTCCGATCAGGCCTCGCTCGACGGGGCTGACGCGGCCCGAGGCGGCTAACAGGAGTTCGCTGCGCGCACGGGCCAGCGACGTGGACAGGTCGACCGGGTCGAACGACGCCCACTGCTTGTTGTAGTTGGGACCGACCGAATAAGCGATCCCCCATCGCGCAATGGCCAGATCCGGGTCGAGTTCCAGGGCTTGCTCGAAGCAGCGAATCGCTTCTTCATGGTTGAACGCGTATGCCCACACCAGTCCACGGTCGAACCAGACCTGTGCTTGGGCGCACGAGGTTTCGATGGGCCGATGGTAGGAGCCGAGGTCGAAATACCGCTCGCCGGCAGCCATGATCGCACCCTAGCCCGCGAGCACCACGAAGCAACCGTCGCCGACCGGGAATCCCCGTGGTTGCGGTCAGCGGTCGCTGCCGCCCCCTGGCTGGGCGAGAACCCCGGGGCAATACGCCTTGGCCGCGATCGCGGTGAATTGGGCTGCGTGATCCGCGCTGAGCCCGGAGTTGAGCCGTTGCACGGTGTCGACGACATCGACCGTCTGCTGGCCCTCATTGATCCGCGCGCATACCCATTTGGCCGCCCCGATAGCGCGCCCTGGGTCCGGGTAGGTGATCCCTGCCTGGCCCAGGGCGGCGAGGAAAGCGTCATCGGTGCTATCGGCATATGCGGGCGCGGCCATGCCGATCATTGCGGCGACGCTAGCCAGCGTGAGCAAGAGCCTCATAGCTCCCCGATGGTCCCAGACGGACGCTGCGCGTGCATCTCGGGAAGCCGCGAACAACCGCTCCCCTTCGCGCTACCAGATGTGCAATCATGCGAAGGTCCCGGAAAAGGGAGCCGAGGAGGCAACGATGCATCGCTGGCTGGTCGTCCTGAGCACCTTCCTCGTCGCTGCCGCGGGCCTCACCGGCGTGTGCGCCGCCGCGCCGCACGCGTGGGCCGGCGACGCGCCGATCGGCCACATTGGCGACACCCTGCGGGTGGATACCGGCACCTACGTCGCAGACGTCACCGTCAGCAACGTCGTCCCGGTCCCGCCGCCGCCAGGGTTCGGCTACACACGTAGCGGCGTCCCGGTCAAGAGCTTCCCCGGTAGCTCGGTCGCACGCGCCGACGTGACCGTCCGCGCCGTGCAGGTGCCCAACCCCTACATCCTGGCGACCAACTTCAGCTTCAACGGCGTGACGCCCTTTGCCGACGCCTACAAGCCGCGGCCGTGCGACGCACCCGATTGGCTCGACGCCGCGCTGGGCAACGCCCCGCAGGGGGCGATTGTTCGTGGCGGTGTGTACTGGGACGCCTACCGCGATCCGGTCTCGACCGTCGTGCTCCTGGACAGGAAGACGGGCCACCACCTCGCCCAGTGGAACCTCTGACCTGACCGTCTACCTCGCCTCGACGGATGGCGTCGACGCCGCCGGGCTGGCGCGGGAACTGGCCTCGGTGGCCGCACGCACTTTTCCGTTGGCGTGTCCCCCCTCGGTGCCCGCGGACCACGTCGCCTCGTTCGTCGACGCCAACTTGTCCGCCACCCGCTTCGCCGAGTATCTGGCCGATGCGCGGCGCGCCATTCTGGCCGCCCAGCATGATCGCCGAATTGTCGGATACGCCATGCTCGTTCGCGGTGGTTCCGAGCGGGATCTGCCGGCCGACGTGGCGCGCGCGGTCGGCACCCGGCCCACCGCCGAGCTGTCCAAGATGTATCTGCTGCCGGACTTTCACGGCACCGACATGTCGACCGCATTGATGAATGCCGCACTTGCCGCCGCCGGCGATTGGGGCGTGCACTGCGTGTGGCTGGGCGTCAACCAGAAAAACTCACGCGCACAGCGCTTCTACGCGAAGAGCGGTTTTCGGATCAACGGCACCAGAACATTTCAGCTTGGCACCCACACCGAAAACGACTACGTGATGGTTCGCGAGCTCTAGCCGCCGGCCGTCAGCGCCAGCAGCCGCGAGGTGGCCCGCAGGTATTTCTTGCGGTAGCCCCCGGCCAGCATGTCCGCGCTGAAGATCGTGTCGAGCTTTTCTCCGGAAGCCACCACCGGGATGCCGGCGTCATACAGGCGATCGGTCAGCGCGACCAGTCGCAGCGCAACACTCTGGTCGTCGATGCCATGCACGCCGGTCAGGAAGACCGCGGTCACGCCCTCGATCAACGAGAGATACCGCGAGGGGTGCATGGTCGCCAAGTGTGCGCAGAGCGCGTCGAAGTCGTCGAGCGTCGCGCCCCGGTGGGCTGCCGCGCCGGCGGCCACCTCCGCGTCGGTCAACGGTTGGGGTGCCGGCGCCAGATCTCGGTGCCGGTAGTCGGGTCCTTCGATCCGCACGGTGGTGAATATCCCTGCCAGCGTATTGATCTCCCGCAGAAAGTCCTGAGCGGCGAACCTGCCTTCGCCGAGCTGTTCGGGCAGTGTGTTGGACGTGGCAGCCACCGATACGCCCCGCTCAACCAAGTGCGATAGCATCCGCGAAATCAGCGTGGTATTCCCCGGATCGTCCAGCTCGAACTCGTCGATACAGATGGCCGTGTAATGCTCGAGCAACTCAATGCATTCGGCGAAGCCGAACACCCCGGCCAGCTGGGTGAGTTCGCCAAAGGTCGCGAAGGCCTTGGGACGCGTGGGCGCTTCCGGCCCGTCTCCGGGCAGCCGATAGTACGCCGAGGCCAGCAGGTGGGTCTTGCCCACACCGAACCCGCCGTCCAGGTACAACCCGACACCGGGCAACACCGTCCGTCTGCCGAACAGTTTCTTGCGGCCCGCCCGCCGCTGGACGGCCTGCCGGCAGAACTCTTGGCAGTCCTGCACCGCGGCAGCCTGGGTCGGTTCGGCCGGGTCCGGTCGATACGTCGCGAAGCTGACTTCGGCAAACGTCGGCGGCGGCCGCAGTTGCGAGATCAGGCGCCCCGGCGACACCGTCGGATGGCGATCCACCAGCCGCCCCACCTGACCGACGGCTGCCGAGACGTTCGCGGAGGTGGACCCGTGCATGCTGGCACTGTAGCGACGTGCTGCAATCAGACTCATGCCCGCCGACACACCGCTGACGCTGCTCGGGGGGGAGCGCGAACTCACCGACGGCGAACTGCCCCAGCTCTACGGCTATCCGGAAGGGCAAGACAGCACCTGGGTGCGCGCGAACTTCATCACCAGCCTCGACGGCGGTGCCACCGTTGACGGCACCACCGGCGGCCTGGCCGGACCCGGCGACAGATTCGTCTTCAATCTGTTGCGTGAACTCGCCGATGTCATCGTGGTCGGGGCCGGCACCGTGCGCACCGAGGGTTACTCGGGGGCGCAGCTCGGTGTGGCTCAGCGGCAACGGCGGCAAGCTCGCAATCAAAGCGAAATCCCACAGTTGGCGATCGTCACGGGGTCGGGCCAGCTTGACCGGAGTCTTGGTGTGTTCACGCGGACCGAGGTGTCGCCGCTGGTGTTCACCTGTTCCGATGTCGCCGACGAGACGCGCCGCCGGCTCGCCGACCTCGCTGAGGTCATCGATTGCTCGGGCGACGACCCGACCAGGGTCGATGAGGCCAGACTCGTGGCACTGCTCGCCGGACGCGATCTGCGCCGCATCCTGACCGAAGGTGGACCGACGCTGCTCGGCGCTTTCGTTGCTCGCGAGATGGTCGACGATCTGTGCCTGACGATCGCGCCGGTGGTCGTCGGCGGCCAGGCCTCTCGGATCGCTACCAGCCCTACCCAGCTGATCACCCAGATGCGCCGCGCCCACATCCTCACCGACGACGCGGGCTACCTGTACACGCGCTACGTCAGGGGCTAGCAGACCCGGCCAGTGGCTAGGGTGGTCGGCATGAGTCGGCACATCACGTCCGCAACGATCCTGGTTGCGCTGGCCTCCTCGGTGACGATGGTGCTGGCCGGCTGCGTGCCCGCCCTGGGCGCCGGGCCTCGCTTTGCCACCGACTCCGGTGCCCGACCACAAGGCGAAGCCACCACGACAACGCCGCAGACCGGCCCACCGCCCATCGCAGCACCCAAGAACCACTTGTCGTGGCGTGACTGCACGTCGCAGGTCTCTTCCGACGCGGGGGTCGCGGCCGCACCTGGGATCCGGCTGGACTGCGCGAGCTTCGACACCGACCTCGACCCGATCAATGGCGGGTCCTCCTCGGTCAACATTGGCGTAGTGAGAGCCCGGTCAAACCAGACCCCCCGCGACGCCGGTCCCCTCGTGTTGACCACCGGATCCGATCTGCCGTCGTCGATGCAGTTGCCGGTCTGGCTGTCCCACGCGGGTGCCGATGTGCTGCGCAGCCACCCCATCGTCGCCATCGACCGCCGCGGAATCGGCATGTCGAGCCCGATCGACTGCCGCGATCTGTTCGACCGCGAGGAGATGCGTTCCCAGGCCCAATTCGAGACCGGCGACGACCCCGTGGCCAATCTCTCGGAAATCTCCAACACCGCAACCACCGACTGCACCGACGTCATCGCGCCGGGCGCCTCCGCCTACGACAACACCCACGCCGCTTCGGACATCGAGCGCTTGCGCGATCTGTGGGATGTGCCGGCCATCGCCCTCATCGGAATCGGCAACGGCGCCCAGGTGGCACTGACCTACGCAGGAGAGCGTCCCGACAAGGTCGCCCGATTGATTCTCGACTCCCCCATTGCCCTGGGGGTCAGCGAAGAAGCCGCGGCCGAGCAACAGGTCAAAGGCCAGCAGGCCGCACTCGACGCCTTCGCCGCCCAATGCGTCGCGGTGGGCTGCGCGCTGGGCCCCGATCCGAAGGCGGCCATCGATGACCTGTTGAGCGCCGCCCGGTCCGGGGATGGACCCGGCGGCCGATCGGTGGCGGCCATCGCCAACGCGATCACCACCACCTTGGGTTTCCCGAGGGGTGGCCGGGTCAACAACACCACGACCCTCGCCGACGCAGTGGCCGCCGCCCGCACCGGCGACATGAACATGCTGACCAACCTGATCACCCGCGCCGATGCCATCCGGGACACCGATGGCCAGTTCGTCAGCTCATGCAGCGACGCGATCCACCGCCCGACGCCGGATCGGGTCCGCGAACTGGTGGTTGCCTGGGGCAAGCTTTACCCGCAGTTCGGTACCGTCGGCGCTCTCAACCTGATCAAATGCGTGCACTGGCCCAGTAACTCGGCCCCGGAACCGCCCAAGGATCTCAAGGTCGACGTTCTGTTGTTGGGTGTCCAGAACGACCCGATCGTGGGATTGGACGGCGTCGCCGCGACCGCCGCCACCATCATCAACGCAAACGCCGCGAGCAAGCGGGTGATGTGGCAGGGCATCGGCCACGGCGCCACCATCTACTCGTCGTGCGCCGTGCCGCCACTGGTCGGATATCTCGACACCGGCGAGCTCCCCGAAACCGACACCTATTGCCCCGCTTGATGCTTCGGGCGGGTCCGGCTGCCCGGCTCCGCCCCGCGCCCGCGAGCAAGGTGGGGCCGGCGGGCTTAGCCTGCCCGCGCGGCTGTACGGTGCGCTGGTGACGGCAGCAGACTCCACCCCGACCGGCCTGCGCGATTGGATACAGGCCCCATTCCGTCCCCGCACCAGCCCACCGAGCACCGCGGCAATCCTGCGAGCGGTGCTGTGGCCAGCGGCCATCCTCTCGGTGCTGCACCGCACCATTGTGCTCACCACCAACGGAAACATCACCGACGATTTCAAGCCGGTTTACCGGGCAGTGGTCAATTTCCGGCGTGGCTGGGACATCTATAACGAGCATTTCGACTACGTCGACCCGCACTATCTGTACCCACCGGGCGGGACGCTGCTCATGGCGCCGTTCGGATACTTGCCGTTCGCCCCGTCGCGCTACCTGTTCATCCTGATCAACACGGTGGCCATCCTGCTGGCCGCCTATTTGCTGCTGCGGTTGTTCAACTACACCCTGAACTCCGTGGCTGCCCCGGCCCTGCTGCTGGCCATGTATGTCACCGAAACCGTGACCAACACCCTGGTGTTCACCAACATCAACGGGTGCATCCTGCTGCTCGAGGTGCTGTTCCTCAGGTGGCTGCTGGACGGCAAGGCCGGCCATGAGTGGTGGGCCGGTTTGGCGATCGGGCTGACGTTGGTGCTCAAGCCGGTCCTGGGGCCGTTGCTGCTGCTGCCGCTGTTAAATCGCCAGTGGCGGGCGCTGACCGCCGCCATCGTGCTGCCGGTCGTCATCAACCTGGCCGCGTTGCCGCTGGTCAGCGATTCGATGAACTTTTTCACCCGCACCCTGCCCTACATCCTGGGCACCCGGGACTACTTCAACAGCTCCATTCTTGGTAACGGCGTCTACTTCGGATTGCCCACATGGCTGATCGTATTCCTGCGGATCCTGTTCACGGCGATCGCCATCGCCAGCCTGTGGCTGCTGTACCGCTATTACCGCACCCGTGATCCGTTGTTCTGGTACGCGACCTCGTCAGGCGTGCTGCTGCTGTGGTCGTGGCTGGTCATGTCGCTGGCCCAGGGCTACTACTCGATGATGTTGTTCCCGTTCCTGATGACGGTGGTGCTGCCCAACTCGGTGATCCGCAACTGGCCGGCGTGGCTGGGAATCTACGGGTTCATGACCTTGGACCGTTGGCTGCTCTTCAACTGGATGAGGTGGGGCCGGGCGCTGGAATACCTCAAGATCACCTACGGCTGGTCGCTGCTGCTGATCGTGGTCTTCACCGTGCTGTACTTCCGCTATCTGGACGCCAAAGCGGAGGACCGGCTGGACGGCGGTATCGATCCGACGTGGTTGACGCACGCGAGCCGAAGCCGAGCTAGCGTTGACGCATGACCTCCTCGGATCCGACCTCGGGGCGACCCAAGCTGCAGCTGTCCGATGACGAATGGCGTCGCAGGCTCAACCCGCAAGAGTTTGATGTGTTGCGCCGCGCCGGTACCGAGCCGCCGTTCATCGGTCGATATACCGACACCAAGACCGAGGGCGTCTACCAGTGCCGGGCCTGCGGCGCCGAATTGTTCCGCAGCACAGAGAAGTTCGAGTCACACTGCGGCTGGCCGTCGTTCTTCGACCCGTCGAGCACTGATGCGGTGATCCTGCGTCCCGACCACTCGCTGGGCCAACTGCGCACCGAAGTGCTCTGCGCGAACTGTCACAGCCACCTCGGCCACGTGTTCGCCGGCGAGGGTTATCCCACACCGACGGACCTTCGCTATTGCATCAACTCGATCTCGCTGCAACTGGTACCCACCGCCGAATAGGCGCACCAGGGGCGTCAGTCCATTCGTGTGGCGTGGACCTCCCAAAACGCCATGTGCACCACGCCGTCGACCAGCCACGGTTCGATAACCCGGATCCGCTCCGCCGTACGCTCGACCGCGTCCGCTAGATCGGGGTTGCGTGCCGCCATCTCCTGCAAGGTCTCGAGGTTCACCGTCGCCCGGTAGGTCGTCGGACCCATGTAGGTGATCTCCCAGCCGCCGACGGGCAGTACATTGCGGAAGTCGTCCTCGGACAGCGAGCGGATCGGGCTGAGGCCATTGACGTTGTGAGCGCCGAATTCGTACATGTATAGGCGCGCACCCGGTTTGGTAGCCCGGCGCAAGGCCTGCATATATGACTTCTGCAGCTCCGGCTCCGTGCTGAAGGTGTGGAAGAAAGCGCAGTCGACGACGGTGTCAAACCGGTTGTCCAGTCCCTCGAGCTTCGTGGCGTCGGCCACCTGGAAGTCCACCGATACCCGGGCCTGGCGTGCGTTCTCGCGCGCCCGCTCGATCGCGGCTGCCGACCCGTCGACGCCGGTGACGGAGTATCCCTTGGAGGCGTAGTAGATCGCGTGGTGACCCGGCCCGGTTCCCGGGTCGAGCACCTCGCCTTTGATCGCGCCGAGCGCCACGAGTTGCTGGACGACCGGTTGCGGGCCGCCGATGTCCCACGGCGTGGCGGCGGGAAGGCCGTGTGCGACGCGGCCGTCGCGGTACATCTCCTCGAAACGGGTGGGATCGGTCGGGTCGAATTGGGTCACGCGCTCCTCGTTTCTGCCGCTGTAGAAGTTTCTGCCGGGGTAGAAGTTTCTGCCGGGGTAGAAGCTCGGATCAGGGTAGGGCGTTCACCAGCTGCTCAACCGGCACCCGTGGCCCCGTGAAAAACGGGGTCTCCGCGCGGGTGTGCCGTCGGGCGTCGGTCGCGCGCAGGTCCCGCATCAGGTCGACAATGCGGTCCAATTCGGGGGCCTCGAACGCCAAGATCCATTCGTAATCGCCGAGCGCGAACGCCGGCACCGTATTGGCCCGGACGTCCTTGTACCCGCGGGCGGCCATACCGTGCTCGGCAAGCATGCGACGGCGCTCGTCGTCCGGGAGCAGGTACCAGTCGTAGGACCGGACGAACGGATACACGCAGATGTAGGCTCCGGGCTCCTCGCCGGCCAGAAACGCCGGGATATGACTCTTGTTGAACTCCGCCGGCCGGTGCAGCCCCACAGCGCTCCACACCGGCGAGCAAGCCCGTCCCAGGGCGGTGGTCCGCCGAAAGTCGGCGTAGGTCGCCTGCAGCGCTTCAACGCGCTCGGCGTGCGTCCAGATCATGAAATCGGCGTCCGCCCGCAAGCCCGCGACGTCATAGATGCCGCGGACCACGACACCGCGCTCCTCCTGCTGCTTGAAGAACGTGGCGGCGTCGTCGATCACAGCATCGCGCTGGTCGCCGAGCTCGCCCGGCCGCACCGAAAACACCGAAAACATCAGATAGCGCACAGTCGCGTTCAGGGCGTCATAATCGAGGCGTGCCATGGCACCTATCGTGCCACTTGCGCGTCGAGAGCCCCGATGACGCTGGTCGCCGCCCTGCCGGCCGCGGCGATACAGGCCGGCACACCGATCCCATCCAGAAAGCTGCCGGCCGCCGCCAGCGTCGACGGCAGGCCGGCCCGCACCTCGGTGACCACCTGCGCGTGGCCAGGCCCGTACTGGGGCATCGCGTCGATCCAGCGCTGCACCCGAGCATCGACGGGTTCGATGCTCAGGTCGAAGACGGCGGCGAGATCGTCCAGCGCCCACGACACCAGCTCCTCGTCTGACCGCCGCGCGGCGAGGTCGTTGGGGGCGTCCCCAAACCGCCCATACGACAGGCGCAGCAGTTGCACGTCCCCACGCAACCCCCATTTGCGCGACGACAACGTGATCGCCTTGGCCCGCAACGGCTCTCCGGAGGCCACCAGCACCCCGGACTGCTCCGGGAAGGGGGTGTCGGCCGGCACCGCGAGGGCCACCACCGCCGACGAGGCACTCCTGATACGGCTGGCGGCAGCGAAGGTGCGGGGAGCGAGGTCGCGCACCAGACGACTCAGACGCGCGGCCGGAATGGCCAGCACCACCGCATCGGCGTGCCAACGGGTGCCCGTATCGTCGTGCAGCTCCCAGCCCGGTTCGAGCCTCTCCACCGCGGCGCGCACCCACCGCAGCCGGCTCCGCGCGACGAGCTCGTCGAGCAACACCTGGTAGCCGCCGTCCAGTGCGCCAAACACCGGTCCAGCACTGGCCGGAGGCAGCCCCTGACCCACGGCATCGGTCAAGCTCGCGGCGCCGCGGTCCAGAGCCGCCGCCACGCTGGGTGCGGCCGCACGCAGCCCGATCGTCGCCGCCGAACCCGCGTACACCCCGCCCAGCAGTGGATCGACGGACCGGGTCACCACCTGCTCGCCGAATCGGTCGGCCACCAACTCGGCAACTGCCGGATCGCCGCCGGAGCGCCAACGCAGCGGGCGTGCCGGCTCGGCCGCCATGCGTGTGAGCGTGGCTTCATCGACCAGACTCGACACCGATGCCGCCGACGACGGGATCCCCACCACCGTTTCGGCGGGCAGCGGGTGCAGCCGCTCCTGGCTGTAGATGAGGGGCCGGGCGCCGGTCGTGGCGAGCTGGCGGCCCGACAGGCCCAGCTCGGCGAGCAGGGCCGGCACTTCAGGCCGGCGCAGCACGAACGCTTCCGCGCCCAGGTCCATCGTCTGCCCGCCGACCTGTTCGGTGCGCAATATCCCGCCCAGCCGGTCGGCCGGATCGAACAGCGTGATGATCGCATCGTCGCCAGCGGCCACCCGAAGCCGATACGCCGCGGTCAATCCCGAGATCCCGCCGCCGACAACGCAGTACGAACGGTGACTCATAGCGAGTGGACGAGACAAACCAGCTCGGCCAGCACCCCGGGATCAGTCTCAGGCAGCACCCCATGGCCGAGGTTGAACACGTATCCGGCCGCACCCGCGTCCACGGCGCGACGGCCGTCGTCGACGACGGACCTCGCGGCGCGTTCCACCGCCGGCCAGCCCGCCATCAACACCACCGGATCGAGGTTGCCCTGCACTGCGGTGCCGGCTTCGACCCGGGCGGCGGCATCGGTCAGTGTTGTGCGCCAGTCCACCCCGACCGCGGCGGCCCCGCCGCCTCGCTGCACCGCCTCCGACATGGCGCCGAGCAGTTCCGCGGTCCCGACCCCAAAGTGCGTCATGGGTACGCCGGAATCGGCCAACGCGCCAAACACTCGGGCGCTGTACGGCTGCACATGCTGCCGGTAGTCGGCCAACGACAGTGTCCCGGCCCAGGAGTCGAACAGCTGGATCGCGTCCACCCCGGCGCCGATCTGGCCACGCAGGGCCGCGATGGTCAGGTCGGTCAGCTTGGTCATCAGGTCATGCCAGCTCTGCGGTTCGGACAGCATCATCGCCTTGGTCCGGGCGTGGTGCCGACTCGGTCCACCCTCGACGAGGTAGGAGGCCAGCGTGAACGGCGCACCGGCGAAACCGATCAACGGAACCTCGCCCAGCGCGCCGACCAAGAGCGAAACCGCCTCGAACACCGGCGCAATCGCCTGCGGATCAAGGGGTTTCAGCGAGTCGATGTCGCCGGCGGTGCGCACCGGGTCGGCGATCACCGGGCCGACGTCGGCGACGATGTCCAAATCGACGCCGGCGGCGCGCAGCGGCACCACGATGTCGGAGAACAGGATCGCCGCGTCCACCTCGTAGCGCCGTGTCGGCTGCAGGGTGATCTCGCAGGCCACTTCCGGCTCGAAGCAGGCGGCCAGCATGCTGTGGCGTTCCCGCAAGGCTCGGTATTCGGGCAGTGAGCGGCCGGCCTGCCGCATGAACCACACCGGTATGCGACTGGGTTTGCGGCCGGCGACCGCGGCCAGGTAGGGCGACTGCGGAAGCTCACGACGGGTAGGCGCACCAGTATCCATTGGCTTCAATGCTGCCACGAGCACAAGACTGCACCTGCGTAACATCATCACGATGCCGGCCACGTACGACGAGTTCCCCAGCCTGCGCTGCGAACCCCACGGCGATGGCGTGCTCAGTCTGGTTCTCGACGCGCCCGGGCTGAACTCGGTAGGACCGCAGATGCACCGCGACCTCGCCGCCATCTGGCCGACGATCGGGCGCGATCCTGCCGTGCGCGTGGTCCTCGTCCGCGGCGAGGGGCGGGCGTTTTCCTCAGGCGGCAGCTTCGACCTGATCGAAGAGACCATGGGCGACTACGAGGGCCGGATTCGGATCTTGCACGAGGCTCGTGATCTGGTGCTCAACCTGGTCAACCTGGACAAACCGGTAGTCTCGGCCATCCGGGGCCCCGCCGTCGGCGCGGGGCTGGTGGTCGCCTTGCTCGCCGACATCTCGGTGGCAAGCCGGACCGCGAAGATCATCGACGGGCACACCAAACTCGGCGTAGCCGCCGGCGACCATGCCGCGATCTGCTGGCCGCTGCTGGTGGGCATGGCCAAGGCGAAGTACTACCTGCTCACCTGCGAGACCCTCTCCGGCGAGGAGGCTGAGCGCATCGGCCTGGTCTCCACCTGCGTCGACGACGACGAAGTGCTGCCCACCGCAACGCGCCTAGCGGAGCGTTTGGCCCATGGTGCCCAAGACGCGATCCGGTGGACCAAGCGCAGCCTCAATCAGTGGTACCGCACGTTCGGCCCCACCTTCGAGACCTCGCTCGGCCTGGAATTCATCGGGTTCAGCGGCCCCGACGTCGCCGAAGGCTTGGCTGCGCTGCGCGAGAAGCGTCCCGCACGATTCACCGAACACGACGTCCGATAAGCCTCCGATAAACCCCGGTCTTCCGATAAGCCCTAGTCGCCCCACCGATACGCCCTCGTCACACCGCACGGCGTGCCTGTCTGCGCGTGCCGCCGGATGGGTCTAACGTCGAATGAGGTGACCCGCGCCGACGACGTACCCGCCGACGTGGGGATACCACCCACTGTGGGGAGGAGAGGAGCGGCGCTCGTGACGTCAGCCGAACCGGCCCCATTCCGCGAGGCGGTAGCGGCCATGAGTACCGTCAGCGTGCGGCCCGAGATCGAGCTCGGCCCGATCCGCCCACCTCAGCGGCTCGCACCGTACAGCTACGCGCTCGGGGCCGAGGTCAAGCATCCCGATGTCGAAATCGTGCCGGAATGCTCCGAAGGCGACGCGTTCGGCCGGTTGATCCTTCTCTACGACCCGGACGGCTCCGAGGCATGGGATGGCAACATCCGGCTGGTCGCCTATATCCAGGCTGACCTGGATTCCCACGAGGCCATCGATCCCCTGCTGCCGGAGGTGGCGTGGAGTTGGCTGGTCGATGGGTTGGCGTCGCACACTGAGCAGATGACCGCTTTGGGCGGCACGGTCACCGCCACCACGTCGGTGCGCTACGGCGATATCTCCGGGCCGGCGCGCGCTCATCAGCTGGAGCTACGGGCGTCCTGGACGGCGACCACACCAGATGTGGGCTCCCATGTCGAAGCGTTCTGTGATGTCCTAGAGCACGCTGCGGGCCTGCCGCCGGCCGGGGTCACCGACCTTAGCTCGCGGTCGCGCGCCTGACATGAGCCCGGAGCTGTCCCCCGAGGCGGCCGCTTCGCCCGCCAGCGCCGAACCCGACCCCACCCCGCTACTACACCCCGCCAATGGGGTGCCGGATCTCGCCGTGACAGCGAGCCAGATCGAGGCCGCCGCGGCACTCCTGGGCCGCGGCAACGGACCGTTTGCGGTGGACGCCGAGCGGGCGTCGGGTTTCCGCTACTCCAATCGGGCCTACCTCATTCAGATCCGGCGGGCCGAGGCCGGCACGGTGCTCATCGACCCGGTGAGCCACGGCGAAGACCCGCTGACCGTGCTGCGGCCCGTCGCCGATGTGCTCAGCCAAGATGAATGGATCCTGCACGCCGCAGACCAGGATCTGCCCTGTCTGGACGAAGTGGGCATGCGGCCACCGGCGCTCTACGACACCGAACTCGCCGGACGCCTTGCCGGGTTTGACCGGGTCAACCTGGCCGCCATGGTGCAGCGCCTGCTGGGGCTGGGATTGGCCAAAGGGCACGGGGCGGCGGATTGGTCCAAGCGCCCGCTGCCGTCGGCCTGGCTGAACTACGCAGCGCTGGACGTCGAGGTGCTGATCGAACTGCGCGCCGCGATTTCGGAGGTGCTGTCCCAGCACGGGAAAACCGACTGGGCCGCGCAGGAATTTGAACATCTGCGGAATGCCGATACCCGCACAGGCACACCGGCGGTCCGGCGGGACCGCTGGCGACGGACCTCGGGCATCCATCGCGTGCATGACCGGCGGGGCCTGGCCGCGGTGCGCGAGTTGTGGTTGGCGCGCGACCGCGTCGCGCAGCGCCGCGACATCGCGCCCCGCCGGATCTTGCCGGATTCGGCGATCATCGAGGCCGCGGTAGCCGACCCGAAGTCCATGGACGACCTCATCGCCTTACCGGTGTTCGGCGGGCGCAACCAACGCCGCAGTGCATCGATGTGGCTGGCCGCACTGGAGGCAGCCCGACAAAACCACGATCCGCCCGAGATCGCCGAGCCGGCCAACGGCCCGCCGCCTGCGGCCCGTTGGGGCAGACGAAAGCCCGATGCCGCGACGCGGCTCGGTGCGGCCCGAACCGCCCTGGCGGAGGTGTCCCAACGCGTCGAGGTACCGACGGAGAACTTGGTCGCACCGGAACTGGTGCGGCGACTGTGTTGGGACTGGGCCGAACCCGGGGACCCCGTCGAAACGGTCCACGAGGTCCTGCGCGCCGGCCAAGCACGAGCCTGGCAGCGAGAACTCGTGGTGCCGGTACTGGCGGCGGCGTTGACACAGGCCGGAACCGCCGACACCGATGCCGACGGTGACACTGGCAAATCCGGGTGAGCCGGCTAGTCGAGATGTTCTGGCAGCTCGGCGTCGGACGCGGAGACGTCGGGACTGAGGGCGGCAACCCATCCGGTAATCCGCCGAGCGACATCCTGGTCGGTGAGCCCCAGATCGGCCAACACCTCACCCCGGGCAGCGTGGGCGTAGAACTCCTGCGGCAACCCGATGTCGCGGCAGGGCACGTGCGTGTCCGCACGCCGCAGCGCCGCGGACACCGCCGATCCCACCCCGCCGTTGATCCCGTTGTCCTCCAAGGTCACGACCAGCTTGTGCTGTGCGGCAAGTTCGCCAACACCGTCGGAGACGGGTAGCACCCAACGCGGGTCGATCACTGTCACTCCGATCCCGTGGCTGTGCAGCAGCTTTGCCGCCGCCAACGCCATCGGCGCGAACGCACCGACGACCACCAGCAGCACATCGTTTCCCACCCCGGCCGCCGGCGCCGCGAGCACATCCACGCCTCCCCGCCGCTCGATGGCCGGAATATCTTCGCCCACAGCACCTTTAGGGAATCGAATGGCCGTAGGGCCGTCGTCGATGTCGAGTGCCTCGCCGAGTTCTTCGCGCAACCGGGCGGCGTCGCGGGGCGCGGCGACCCGGAGGCCGGGCACGATGCCGAGCATCGACAAGTCCCACATACCGTTGTGGCTGGCACCATCCGAGCCGGTAATCCCGGCCCGGTCGAGCACCATGGTGACAGGCAACTTATGCAGCGCCACATCCATCATGATCTGGTCGAACGCCCGGTTGAGGAACGTCGAGTAAATCGCCACCACCGGGTGCATTCCGCCCATGGCGAGCCCCGCCGCCGACGTCATCGCATGTTGCTCGGCGATGCCGACATCGAACAATCGATCCGGAAAACGCTCCCCGAATGCCGTCAGACCGGTGGGACCGGGCATGGCCGCGGTGATGGCCACAATGTCGCGGCGATGTTGGGCGTGCTCGATGAGCGTGTCGGAAAAGGTCGCCGTCCACCCGGGGCCCGCGGTCTTGGTGGCTTTGCCGGTCGCCGGGTCGATCGGGACCGTGGAGTGCATCTGCTCGGCCTCGTCGGCCTCCGCCGGAGGGTAGCCCATGCCTTTGCGAGTAACCACGTGCACGAGTACCGGGGCGCCAAAGCCGCGGGCGCTGCGCAACGCAACCTCCACCGCCCGCTCGTCGTGACCGTCGACCGGGCCGACGTACTTCAGGCCGAGGTCGGTGAACAACAATTGGGGCGACAGCGAGTCCTTGATGCCCGCTTTGACGCTGTGCAGGAAGCGGTACCAGATCTCGCCCACCAGCGGCACCGCGCGCACGACGTCTCGGCCCTGCTCCAGCATCTGCTCGTAGGCCGGCTGCAACCGCAGGGTGGCCAGCCGGTCGGCGACGCCGCCGATCGTCGGCGCGTAACTGCGTCCGTTGTCGTTGACCACGACAACCACCGAGCGTTTCGACGCGGCGATGTTGTTCAGCGCCTCCCAACACATGCCGCCGGTGAGCGCACCATCTCCGACCACCGCGACCACGTGCCGGTTGCGGTGGCCGGTCAACTCGAACGCTTTGGCCAATCCATCGGCATACGACAATGCCGCGCTAGCGTGGCTCGACTCCACCCAATCGTGTTCGCTCTCGCTGCGAGAGGGATACCCCGACAACCCGCCCTTCTTGCGCAGGGTGTCGAATTCCTGGCAGCGCCCGGTCAACATCTTGTGGACATAGGACTGGTGGCCGGTGTCGAAAATGATCGGATCGTGGGGCGAATCGAACACCCGGTGTAGCGCCAGCGTCAGCTCGACCACGCCGAGGTTGGGCCCCAAGTGTCCCCCCGTGGCGGCGACCTTGTTGATCAGGAACTCGCGGATCTCGCACGCCAGCCCCCGCAGCTGCGCCTGGGTAAGGTGCTGCAGATCAGCGGGCCCCCGAATCTTGTGCAGCATTCCGCCAGTGTACGCAGCCGACGGGTGCCACCGACGATCAACTTCGCCCCGCAATGGCGCTGAATGGCGCCGTACGCCACCTTTGGTAGCGTCGGTCTGCGGTGAGCCGGCGAGCCAGGTCGGCATAGCAGTCCAGCGACCCCGGAGAAAATTTGATGAGTGTGGCCCTCGGCGACTCCGCAAGTGCGCGTCAGAAGTATGGTCGCACTATGCGCGCCGAGGAAATCGCTGAGGACTTTCCGACGATAGGCATCAACTCAAATGCACTGGACGCTGCCCGCATGCTCGCTGAGCATCGCTTGCCAGGGCTCTTGGTGATCGACGAGTCCGGCAGACCGCACGCGGTGCTGCCGGCGTCGCAGGTGGTGCGATTCCTCGTGCCGCGCTACGTCCAGGACGATCCCTCGCTGGCCGGAGTACTCAATGAATCGATGGCTGACCGGTGCGCGGAAAAGTTGAGCGGCAAACGAGTTGTTGATGTGTTGCCGGAGCACCTGGTCGACGTTCCTCCAGTCGATGCGGACGACACCATCATCGAGGTGGCCGCGAGAATGGCGCGGCTGCGCAGCCCGCTACTCGCGGTGGTGAAAAACAGAAGGCTGCAAGGGGTGATCACGGCATCGCGCCTCCTCGGAGCGGCACTGAAACCTTGATCTCAAGAAATTCGACGATAAGCGTTCCGCGAGCAACACCACGGGTAACTCGATGAGTATCGTCGCGCTCACTGTCTTCGTGGTGGCCTACGCGCTCATCGCCAGCGACCGCGTCAACAAGACGCTGGTGGCGCTGGGTGGCGCAGCGATCGTGGTTGCGCTGCCGATCATCGATTCCGAGGACGTCTTCTACTCCCACGAGACCGGAATCGATTGGGACGTCATCTTTTTGCTGCTCGGCATGATGATCATCGTCAGCGTGCTGCGCCAGACGGGAGTGTTCGAATACGTCGCGATCTGGGCAGCGAAACGAGCCGGCGGTTCCCCGCTGCGCATCATGATCCTGCTGGTTGTGGTCACCGCGATCGCATCAGCCCTGCTGGACAACGTCACCACGGTCTTGCTGATCGCCCCGGTCACGCTGCTGGTGTGCGACCGGTTGGCGATCAATGCGGTGCCGTTCTTGATGGCCGAAGCGTTCTCGTCGAACATCGGCGGCACCGCGACGTTGGTCGGTGATCCGCCCAATATCGTTATCGCCAGCAAGGGCGGCCTGGCATTCAACGACTTCGTGATCCATTTGGCGCCGATCGTGATCATCGTGATGGCGGTGTTCATCCTCATGCTGCCGCGGCTGTTTCCCGGCGCGTTCGACGCCGATCCGGCCCGGGTGGCTGATGTCATGTCGCTGGAAGAGAAGGAGGCCATTCGCGATCAGGGGCTGCTCATCAAGTGCGGTGTCGTGCTGGTGGCGGTGTTCGTGGCGTTCGTCGCAAGCTCCGCACTGCATCTGAAGCCGGCGATGGTTGCGCTACTGGGCGCCGGCATCCTGGTCTTCGTGTCCCGGCTGGAGCATTCCGACTACCTAGCCAGCGTCGAGTGGGACACGCTGCTGTTCTTCGCGGGCCTGTTTGTCATGGTCGGTGCCCTGGTCAAGACGGGTGTCGTCGAGCAGATGGCGCATCTGGCGATTACCGCCACCCACGGCAACACTTTGCTGACGACGATGGTGATCCTGGCCGTATCGTTGGTGCTCAGCGGGATCGTCAACAACGTTCCCTATGCGGCGACTATGACTCCGATCGTCGCCGAGCTGGTCCCCGTCCTGACGGATGCGGGCCACCCGGACGTGCTGTGGTGGGCCCTCGCGCTGGGCACCGACTTCGGCGGCAACCTCACCGCCATTGGGGCCAGCGCCAACGTCGTGGTTCTGGGCATCGCCAAGCGGGCAGACAATCCGATCTCGTTCTGGGCATTCACCCGCAAAGGCATTGTGGTCACAACGATGTCATTCGTGCTGGCGGCGATCTATCTCTGGGTGCGCTACTTCGTGTTGGGCTGAGCGTTGCGCACACCGGACTTGTGGTAGCGAGGAAGCCACAACGCGCAACCTGTCGTGAGGATTCGGAGGATCGCCGATGAGCATCGTGGCTGTCACGGTATTCGTCGCCGCCTACGCGCTGATCGCCAGCGACCGGATCAACAAGACCGTGGTGGCTCTGGTCGGCGCCGGAATCATGCTCGCGGCGGGGATCGTGGGTTCCCGCGATGTGTTCTATTCGCCGGAAACAGGAATCGATTGGGACGTCATCTTCCTGCTGCTGGGCATGATGGTCATCGTCAGCGTGCTGCGCCAGACCGGTGTTTTCGAATATGTCGCAATCTGGGCGGTCAAACGCGCCAATGCATCGCCGCGCCGCATCATGATCCTCCTGGTCCTGGTGATGGCCATCGGGTCGGCGATGCTGGACAACGTCACCACCGTGCTGTTGATCGCGCCGGTCACGCTGTTGGTGTGTGACCGCTTGTCGATCAACCCGGCGCCATTCCTCATGGCCGAGGTCTTCGCCGCCAACATCGGGGGCGCGGCGACCTTGGTCGGTGACCCGCCCAACATCATCATCGCCAGCCGAGCGGGATTGACGTTCAACGACTTCTTACTCCACATGGCACCAATCGTGGCCATTGTGCTGGCCGCCTTGGTCGCCCTCCTACCCCTGCTGTTCGGGCCCATTACCGTCGAAGCCGATCGGGTCGCCGACATCATGTCGCTGGATGAACGCGAAGCGATCCGCGATCGCCGGCTGCTGATCAAGTGCGGCGCGGTCCTCCTGTTCGTCTTCGCGGCCTTCGTTTCCCATCCCGTGGTGGGTGTCCAACCGTCTGTCGTGGCGTTGCTGGGCGCAGGCGTCCTCATCCTGATATCCGGACTGGATCGATCAGAGTACCTATCCGGCGTGGAGTGGGAGACGCTCCTCTTCTTCGCCGGCTTGTTCACGATGGTTGGGGCTTTGGTGAAGACCGGCGTCATCGATGACCTCGCGCGCGCAGCCGTCGATGCCACCGGCGGCAACGAGTTCTTGACCGTGATGTCGATACTCGGCGTCTCGGCACCGGTGTCCGGCATCATTGACAACATTCCCTATGTCGCCACGATGACACCAATCGTCACGGAACTGATCGACGTGATGCCCGGGAATGTGCACCCCAACACCCTGTGGTGGGCACTGGCGCTCGGGGCCGACTTCGGGGGCAACCTGACCGCGGTCGGAGCTAGTGCCAATGTGGTCATGCTTGGAATCGCCAGGCGTGCAGGCACTCCCGTCTCGTTCTGGGAATTCACCCGCAAAGGCATTGTGGTCACCATGGTCTCGACACTGCTCGCGGCCCTGTACGTGTGGCTGCGTTACTTCGTGTTGACCTAGCCGGGGTCACGGGTACTTGGCGCGGAAGCGCCGAAACAGCAGCCAAGCGATGGCGACGTTGTAGACCGCGCCCCCGACCAGATAGGGCCACCAACTGCCACGATCGTTGGCGACCCAGAACGCCTTGGCGGCCCAGTACGGTGGTAACACACCGAACGCGACGTTCCACCCTGAGTGGACGAACCACGCCATGCAGGGCAGGCCGGCGATCAACAAGCCCAGTCCACGGACCGCCGCCAACGCCTGAATCTTGTTGTTCACCACGGCAATAATCGCCAACAGGGTCACGACTGCCGATAGACCCGCCAGCAACCCTATCGGGATCACCGACGGCACCAGACTCAGGTCTAGCAGCCCGCTGAACGACACCGTGGCAACCACATAGATGGCCGTCACGACGACGACGGTGCCTGCGCGATAGGCGAAAAAGGCTGACAACGGTACGGGGGTGACGCGCAGCGCAGTCAGCGTGCCGGCGTCGACCTCGTCCAGAACAAGGAAGGCGGCCAGCGCCCCGACGACGATGATGCTGGTCAACAGCAGGAACGCGGTCAAGATCAACGGATAGTAGGCAGCGAGATCGAATCCATTGCGGTTGGCCAACATCGTGGCAACGCGCGGAGTGAGTAGCGCCACGCCAGTGGTCCAGATTACCGGTGCGACGACGATCATGACCAACAGCGGGTCGCGGTAGGTACCGCGAAGGTCGTTGCGGCCGAATGCGACCAGTGCCCGCGCCGGCATACCAGCGATCACCATCCGCCCGCCTTCTCGACAACGTGCCGGGTGAACATCGCCCTGGCGGCCCAGTACAGCCCGGCCAGACAAACAATCGGGTAGCACACGGCGTATCCGAACTGCCAGGGCGCCAGACGTATCTGGTCGAAGGCAGCGCCCAGGAGCAGCAATGGTCCCTGGGTCGGCCACAGATACAACACTGGGTTAGGCCACAGGCCGGAGTAGTACAGGAGCGGTAGGTTCATCACCGCAAGTGGGATGCTCGCCGCCAGAAACCAGTCGGTGATGGAGGCAAACGGCAACGAGCTGGTGAAGCCCACCAATAGCATCAGCAACGTCCCCAGCGCCACCCCGAGGATCATCGGTGCCGGGCGATAGGAAAATCCGTGTGCGACAGTCACTACCGCGACGGCCACTGTCAGCGAGATGAGGAGCAGAACGGCCAGTTTGGCGACGAGGTACTCGCCGAACCGGAGCGGGCTGGCGATAACCGCGGACAGCGTGCGTTCCTGCTTTTCGAAGAACACGGTGCCCCCGACGAAGAAGAACCCGATGACGATGATGTCGCCCACGAGCACGTAGGGTTCGGCAACCGGACGTAGGTGGCCTGGCATCGGCAGCAGCACGGCTAGCCAAATCAACCCGGAGAATGTCGCCGCGTGCAGGAACCGCTGCCGGGATTGCAGGACCAACTCCAGCCGCAGCGCCGTTGCGAGGCGCGTCACGCCAACCGCCGGCCGGTGACTTCAACGAAGACGTCGTCGAGGGTGGCTTCCCTGCTGTGGATGGTCTCGACGTGATGTTCACGCAGCACCGCGTGGAAGGCGGGATCATCGGCCAGGGTATCGATCGCGAACTCGGCAGCGGCCAGACCGCCACCCCGTTCTCTCGTGTCGCGGTATTCGACGCGGACCTTCCGCCGGCTCCGCGCGATCTTCAGTTCGGCGGGCCGATCGAGCGCGACGATCGTCCCATCGACGACGAACGCCACCCGATCACAGAGCTCATCGGCCGTCGCCATGTCGTGGGTGGTCAGGAACACTGTGCGCCCGCGGGCTTTCAAATCCAGGATCATTTGTTTGACTCCACGAGCGTTCACCGGGTCCAGGCCGGCGGTTGGTTCGTCGAGGAAGAGCAATTCGGGATCATTGAGCAGCGACCTGGCAAAGGTCAGCCGCATCTGCATGCCCTTGGAGTACTTGCCCACTCGGGTGTGGGCGTCCTCGGCCAGGCCGACGGCGTCGAGCAGCTGCATCGGGTCGACCGTTGCGCATCCATACAGCGACGCGAAGAACCTGAGGTTCTCTAGCCCGCTAAGCCGCTGGTAGTGGTTGGGGAGCTCGAATGACACGCCGATGCGCTCGTAGTAGTCAGGTCCCCAGGCCTTCGGCTCGTGGCCCCAGACCGTGGCCTCCCCATCGTGGCCACGAAGCAGGCCGATGAGTAGTCGCTGCGTCGTCGATTTCCCCGCTCCGCTGGGGCCGAGGAACCCGAAGATCTCGCCGCGGCTCACCGTGAAGTCCATACCTCGCACGGCGGGCGTTGGCGCCTTGGGGTAGGAAAAGGTGAGCCCGCGGACCCGGATCACCTCGGTCGCGACGTCCGCAGGTTGGGCCGCTGGCGTGATGTCGGGCATGACGGACGCTCTTCCCTCCCGGTGAGCGCGGTACGCCGGACGTGCCGCGCGGGAACACGGATTGTCTGTTCCGACCAGACTTCCCGGATCGCCATCGTCAGCATAGTCGGGCTCGGGCTCGCGTCGGCATCGCGGCAGCAGGGTGTGGAGGTCCCCAGCGGCCCGCCCGGCGGTGGAGATTCACCCGCCGAGCGGCCGCTGCTCACACCGCGCCTGAATCGGCTACGGACAGATCCGCATCTATGCGGCAATGTGCAGCGGGCCGATACCGATGAGGTTGTCGCCGGTGAGCCCAATGCCGATGTTGTTGTTGCCGGTGTTGAACAGGCCCTGGTTGAAGTTGCCCTCGTTGCCAACACCAAGCCAGGGCAGATAGCTGAATGGCAAGCCGGTGTTGCCGATTCCGGTGTTGAACAGACCCACGTTCTCGAGGCCGTTGTTACCGATGCCAATCGCACCAAAGGTGGTGACGTTGTTGGGATCCACCGGGAAGTTCGGGCTCACATTGCCGAAACCGATGTTGATCGAACCGGTATTGAAGCCGCCAAAGTTGCCCGCGCCCAGATTGTTGAGACCAAAGTTGAACTCACCGGTATTGAAGAACCCGAAGTTACCGCTGCCCACATTGCCGTAACCGAAGTTCGGCAGATCCGACAGGCTCTGCGCCGCCTGCTCCGGCCATGCCGCCAGCGCCTGCGCCGGCGCCGACAGCAACCCTGATAGCGCACCCTGCTCGATGTGCAGCGGGCCAATCCCGATCAGGTTGTCGCCAGCGAGCCCGATGCCGATGTTGTTGTTGCCGGTGTTGAACAGGCCCTGGTTGAAGTTGCCCTCGTTGCCGACACCAAGCCAGGGCAGACGGCCGATCGGCAAGCCCTGGTTGCCGGTACCGGTGTTGAACAGGCCCACGTTCTCGAGACCGTTGTTACCGATACCAATCGAACCGAACGTGGTGACGTTGTTGGGATCGACCGGGAAGTTCGGGCTCACGTTGCCGAAACCGATGTTGATCGACCCGGTGTTAAACCCACCGATGTTGAACTCACCGTCATTGAAGAACCCGACGTTGCCGCCACCGACATTGCCGTAACCGAAGTTCGGCCACTGCGACATCGCCTGCGCTGGCGCGGCCGCCAACGCCTGCGCCGGCGACACCAACCCTGATAGCGCGCCGTGGTCGAAGTTCAGCGGACCGATCCCGATCAGGTGATCACCGTTTAGCCCGATGCCGATGTTGTGGTTGCCGGTGTTGAACAGGCCCTGGTTAAAGGTTCCCTCATTGCCCACACCCAACAACGACAGATAGCTCAACGGCAAGCCCTGGTTGTTGATACCAGTGTTGAACAGGCCCACGTTATTCAGGCCGTTGTTACCGATACCCAAACCACCAAAGACGGTGACGTTGTCGGGATCCACCGGGAAATTCGGGCTCAGGTTGCCCAACCCGATGTTGGCCGAACCAGTGTTGAACCCACCGATGTTGAACTCACCGGTGTTGAAGAACCCGACGTTGCCGCCCCCCACATTGCCGTAACCGAAGTTCGGCCACTCCGACACCGCCGACACCGCCTGCGCTGGCGCGGTCGCCAACGCCTGCGCCGGCGACACCAACCCTGATAGCGCACCGTGGCCGAAGTTCAGCGGACCGATCCCGATCAGGTGATCACCGTTTAGCCCGATACCGATGTTGTGATTACCGGTGTTGAACAGGCCCTGGTTAAAGGTTCCCTCATTGCCCACACCCAACAACGACAGATAGCTCAACGGCAAGCCCTGGTTGTTGATACCAGTGTTGAACAGGCCCACGTTATTCAGGCCGTTGTTACCGATACCCAAACCACCAAAGACGGTGACGTTGTCGGGATCCACCGGGAAATTCGGACTCAGGTTGCCCAACCCGATGTTGGCCGAACCAGTGTTAAACCCACCGATGTTGAACTCACCGGTGTTGAAGAACCCGACGTTGCCGCCCCCCACATTGCCGTAACCGAAGTTCGGCCACTGCGACATCGCCTGCGCTGGCGCGGTCGCCAACGCCTGCGCCGGCGACACCAACCCTGATAGCGCACCGTGGTCGAAGTTCAGCGGACCGATCCCGATCAGGTGATCACCGTTTAGCCCGATACCGATGTTGTGATTACCGGTGTTGAACAGGCCCTGGTTGAAACTGCCCTCATTGCCCACACCCAACAACGACAGATAGCTCAACGGCAAGCCCTGGTTGTTGATACCGGTGTTGAACAGGCCCACGTTATTCAGGCCGTTGTTACCGATACCCAAACCACCAAAGACGGTGACGTTGTCGGGATCCACCGGGAAATTCGGACTCAGGTTGCCCAACCCGATGTTGGCCGAACCAGTGTTAAACCCACCGATGTTGAACTCACCGGTGTTGAAGAACCCGACGTTGCCGCCCCCCACATTGCCGTAACCGAAGTTCGGCCACTCCGACACCGCCTGCGCTGGCGCGGCCGCCAACGCCTGCGCCGGCGACACCAACCCTGATAGCGCACCGTGGTCGAAGTTCAGCGGACCAATCCCGATCAGATGATCACCAGTCAGCCCGATACCGATGTTGTGATTACCCGTGTTGAACAGCCCCTGGTTGAAACTGCCCTCATTGCCCACACCCAACAACGACAGATAGCTCAACGGCAAGCCCTGGTTGTTGATACCGGTGTTGAACAGGCCCACGTTATTCAGGCCGTTGTTACCGATACCCAAACCACCAAAGGCAGTGAGATTGTTGGGATCCACCGGGAAATTCGGACTCAGGTTGCCCAACCCGATGTTGGCCGAACCAGTGTTGAACCCACCGATGTTGAACTCACCGGTGTTGAAGAACCCGACGTTGCCGCCCCCCACATTGCCGTAACCGAAGTTCGGCCACTCCGAGACCGCCGACACCGCCTGCGCCGGCGCAGCCACCAACTGTGCCGCCGCCGACGCTGGTGCCGCCAATTGCGCCGCGACCGCCGACAATGCACCGGAATTGATGTGCAGTGGGCCAATCCCGATCAGGTTGTCGCCGGTCAGCCCGATACCGATGTTGTGATTACCGGTATTGAACAGGCCCTGGTTGAAGTTGCCGTGATTGCCCGCACCCAACAACGACAGCAACCCCACGGGCAAGCCCTGGTTGTTGGTACCAGTGTTGAGCAGGCCCACGTTATTCAGGCCGTTGTTACCGATTCCCAACGCACCAAAGGCAGTGAGGTTGTTGGGATCCACCGGGAAATTCGGACTCAGGTTGCCAAACCCGATGTTGGCCGAACCGGTGTTGAACCCACCGACGTTGAACTCACCGGTGTTGAAGAACCCGACATTGCCGCCCCCCACATTGCCATAACCAAAGTTCGGCCACTCCGACACCGCCGACACCGCCTGCGCCGGGGCGGTCGCCAACGCCTGCACAGGCCCCCCCGCCAACTGCGCCACCGCCGCGGCTGCTCCACCGTGGTACGCCACCATCGCGGCGACGTCTTGAGCCCACATCTCCTCGTACTGGAATTCGGTTGCCGCGATCGCCGGGGCATTGAGCCCCAACACATTCGACAACACCAGTGCCACGAACTGATCGCGGTTGGCTGCCACCAGCGCCGGATGCACGGTGGCCGCCAGCGCCGCCTCAAAAACGTCGGCGACCGCATTGGCCTGCGAGGCCGCGACCGTTGCTTGGGTTGCCGCGCTGCTCAACCAGCCCGCATACGGCGCCGCCGCTGATGCCATGGCCTGAGCCGCCGAACCCTGCCACGCCTGATCGACCAATTCTGCGGTCAGCGACACAAAAGCTGTTGCCGCCGAGTCTAATTCGGACGCCAAGCCATCCCAGGCGGCCGAGGCCGCCAACATCGGGCCTGAGCCAGCTCCGGAAAAGAGCCTGGCTGAGTTGATCTCTGGTGGCAACACCGAAAAGTTCATGACTCAAACCCCCTTTCTCGCGTGGCGGTTTTCCCACGCGGTCCGTGTCACACGGTCATCTACCCGCTTGGCCGTAGGACACTACATCGACCGTTGCCGAAAATTCCTCGAGTCCAGCGACTCGCGATCAGTTCATATTTGGTTCATAGATTTGCTGATTCAATGTGCCCACAACCTGTAGCAATGTGCACACGATGTGCACGGCCACGATGCAGAATGCACACAGGCCTTTAGAAATCAGTAAGCGTTTTGTCGCATTTCGCCTCGTTGCGCGCTTTGATGCGGTATGCGATGCGGCCTACGGCACGCATGGACGTTAGAGCCGTGACAGGGGGCCGCCATTTGTGAGGTGCGCTAGCGGGTTAAGAGCCCAAAGCACTCGGCGTAGTGGGTCAGCGGGAACGCGTCGAACACCTTGATCTTTTCGACGCGGTAACCATGACCGAGGTAGAGACCGATATCACGAGCAAAAGACGCTGCCTCGCAACCGATATGCACGACACGTGGTACGCCCGCGGCAGCCACGAGGTCGATCACTTCACGCCCGGCACCCGACCGCGGCGGATCTAGCACTGCCACGTCAGCACCTGCTCGTTGCGCCTCGAGCGTCCGTCGCACCGAACCGGTGACGGTCTCCACTTGTGGTAGATCGCCCACGGCGGCACGCGCGGCCCCCGATGCCGCACGCGAGGTATCGACGGTCAGCACCCGCCCGGACTCCCCCACCGCCTCGCCGAGCACGGCCGCAAAGACTCCCGCACCGCCGTAGAGATCCCAGGCGGTGTTGCCGGCACCGGGTTGCGCCCAGTCGGCGACCAGGCCGCTATACACCGCCGCCGCGTCGCGGTGGGCCTGCCAGAAGGCCGTGACTGGCACCCGCCAGCTGCGCAGGCCCACCCGCTGCAGCGCGTGATACTCACCCTCGACCACCTTCGTCGCGTACCGGTTGGGTGCGTTGCGGCGGCCGTGCCGCGCGGTGCGCACCACCACATGGCGCTCACCCTCGTCGTCGACTGCCACATGCAATTGGGCCGCCGGCGTCCAGTCGCCCGTTGCAAGCCCATCGAGCATGCCGGCCGGCAGCTGCCCGCAGCGCAGGTCAGTGACCAGCTCATCGCTGTGGTAGCGGTGGAAACCGGCGCGGCCGCTAGCACCCACGTCAAGCCGGACCCGGGTACGCCAACCGGTGGGGCCCGCATCCGACAGTGGTTGCACCTCACCATTCCAGCGATATCCACCCAGACGTTCCAGCTGGTTGGCCACAACTTGTCCCTTGAGCGCCAGGGCAGCTTCTGGAGCGGCGAACGCCAGATCGCAACACCCAGAGCCGTTCACCCCGGCGATCGGGCATAGCGGCGCCCGCCTGTCGGATGACGGGTCAATCACCTCGACAACCTCTGCGTGCCAATAGGAACCGCGGTCCGCAGTGACGCGTACTCGCACGCGTTCACCGGGCAACGCGTAGCGGACGAAGACCACCCGGCCTGCGTGGTGCGCGACGCAGCTGCCACCGTTCGCGGGCGCACCGGCAACCACCGTGAGGTCCCCACACGGTGCCGGCGGCGTCGCGTGATCGATGGCTCGGTCGGGGTCTCGGGTCAATCGAGGATCCCCCGACGTGTATCACCGGGAGCCACGTGCGGCTCCAACGTCTTCAGCCGTTCGGACGAAGTCAGCTGCCAGGGAACCGATGTCACCATCACCCCTGGCATGAACAACAACCTGCCCTTGAGCCGCAATGCGCTCTGGTTGTGCAGAACCTGCTCCCACCAGCGCCCCACGACATACTCGGGGATGAAAACGGTCACCACCGTTCGCGGCGACTCCTTGCTCGCTCGTTTGACGTAATCCAGTACTGGACGGGTGATTTCACGGTACGGGGAGGCAATGACCTTGAGCGGCACGCTAATATCGCTGTCCTGCCATTGGCGCACCAGCTCGCGCGTCTCGGCATCGTCGACGCTGACCGTTACGGCTTCCAAGATGTCAGGTCGGGTGGCGCGCGCGTAGGCCAACGCGCGCCGCGTCGGTAGGTGCAACTTCGAAACCAGCACGACGGCGTGATTGCGGCTCGGCAGGACCATCGCGTTTTCCTCATCGGCAGCCTGTTCCGCCAATTCCCGGTTGACCGCGTCGTAGTGCCTGCGAATCAGCTTCATCACGATGAAGAGCGCGCCCATGGTGACAATCGCGATCCAGGCTCCAGCAAGGAATTTCGTAATCAGCACGATCAATAGGACCGTGCCGGTGGATATGAAGCCGACAGTGTTGACCAACCGAGAACGCACCATTCTGCGCCGGACGGGTGGATCGGTCTCGTCACGCAGCAACCGGGTCCAATGCCGTACCATGCCGATCTGGCTCAGCGTGAACGAGATGAACACACCGACGATATAGAGCTGGATCAGCGCGGTGAGTTCGGCGCGGAACGCAACAACCGCCCCGATCGCCGACGCCGCCAGGAACAGGATCCCGTTGGAGAAGGCCAGCCGGTCCCCGCGAGTGTGCAGTTGGCGTGGCAGGTAGCTGTGCTGCGCCAAGACCGAGCCGAGCACCGGAAAGCCGTTGAACGCCGTGTTGGCGGCCAGCACCAGGATGAGTGCCGTGGCCGCGGTAATCAGCAAGAACCCGACATGGAAGCTACCGAAAACGGCATGGGCCAGCTGTGCAACCAGCGTCTTCTGGCGGTAGTCCGGTGGAGTGCCGGTCAGCTGCGTACTGGGATCATCGGCGACCTGGGCTCCGGTCATGACTGCCAGCGCGACCACCCCCATCAGCAGGGCCACCGCAATGCCGCCCAACATGAGCAACGTTGTGGCAGCGTTGCGCGATTTCGGCTTCCGAAACGCCGGCACGCCGTTGCTGATCGCCTCCACCCCGGTTAGTGCCGCACAACCGGACGAGAAGGACCGGGCCACCAGAAATGCCAGCGCGAGACCAGCGATCCCGCTGTGTTCTGCGTGCATCACGAACCCGGCGGATTCGGCACGCAGCGGGTTATTCAGAACGCAGATCCGAAATAGCCCCCAGATGAGCATGGCGCTGACACTCGCAATGAACAAATAGGTCGGGACCGCGAACGCCAGCCCGGATTCGCGAACGCCGCGCAGGTTCATCGCCATCACGAGCACGATGGCGCACACGGCGAAGAACACCTTGTGGTCGTACACGAACGGAATAGCGGAGCCGATATTCGATGACGCCGAGGCGATCGAAACCGCGACGGTAAGAACGTAATCGACCATCAGCGCGCTGGCGACCACGAGGCCGGCGGTGTCCCCTAGGTTGGTGGTGACGATCTCGTAGTCACCGCCACCCGACGGATAGGCGTGTACGTTCTGCCGGTAGCTGGACACCACGACCAATAGCACCGCGGCCACGGCCAACGCGATCCACGGCGCCATCGCATAGGCCGCCACGCCGGCCACCGACAGCATCAGGAAGATCTCCTCCGGGGCGTACGCCACCGATGACATGGCATCTGAAGCGAACACCGGCAGGGCGATCCGCTTCGGCAACAACGTGTGGCTCAGCCGATCACTACGAAACGGCCGACCGATGAGCAACCGGCGCGCGGCGGTGGAAAGTTTGGACACGAGAGCCAAGAGTAAGCCCACGCGGGTGTGGCGGTAGCGTTCCGTAGGCGAGAATGTTGAACGACCGGTGTCGGGCCACCAACGTTGGTGGCCGGGGAGCAAAGCGCGCAGAACGCAGCCGAGAGGACCTCTAGTGCGGGTGGTGGTGATGGGGTGCGGCCGAGTGGGTTCTTCGCTGGCCGACGGGCTGTCCCGAATCGGCCATGATGTCGCGGTTATCGACCGTGACAGCACCGCCTTCAACCGGCTCAGCGCGGAGTTCGATGGACAGCGAGTGCTGGGCCAGGGATTCGACCGGGACGTGCTTTTGCGGGCGGGTATCGAGGCGGCAGATGCATTCGCGGCGGTGTCCTCCGGTGACAACTCCAACATCATCTCGGCCCGGTTGGCTCGCGAGACTTTCGGCGTTCAGCGCGTCGTCGCACGCATCTACGACGCCAAGCGCGCTGAGGTTTACGAACGACTGGGTATCCCCACGATTGCCACCGTGCCCTGGACCACTGATCGCCTGCTCAACGCTTTGACGCACGACTCGGAGACCGCGAGGTGGCGAGATCCGACCGGTACCGTCGCGGTCGCCGAGGTAATCCTTCACGAAGACTGGGTCGGTCATCGCGCCACCGACCTGGAGCAGGCCACCGGTGCCAGGGTCGCGTTCCTGATCCGATTCGGCACCGGCGTATTACCCGAACCGAAGACCGTCCTGCAGGCCGGCGATCAGGTCTACGTGGCCGCGATATCCGGCCGAGCCGCGGAGGCGGTGGCCATCGCGGCCTTGCCACCGAGCGAAGACTTCGATTCCGAACCCAGAAGATAGAAACCCAACGACAGACACAACCCGACGACCAAGAAATCCGACGACGATGAAGTACACCGACAAAAACGGCAGCTGGGCTGGTGTTCGCACCCGAGTTGCCGGGTTGGCGCCCTGCTGCCGCGGTAGGGACTCGACCCGATTGCGGGAGACGTGGCGCAGATGAAAGTCGTTGTCGCCGGAGCCGGCGCCGTGGGCCGCTCCGTCACCCGCGAACTCGTGGAGAACAACCACGAAGTCACCCTGATCGAGCGCAACGCCGATCACATCGAAGCCGACGCCATCCCCGCCGCGCGTTGGCGGCTGGGAGATGCCTGCGAGCTGAGCTTGCTGGAATCGATACACCTCGAGGACTTCGACGTCGTCGTCGCCGCCACCGGCGATGACAAGGTCAACGTGGTACTCAGCCTGCTGGCCAAGACCGAATTCGCGGTGCCACGGGTGGTGGCCCGCGTCAACGACCCCCGCAACGAGTGGTTGTTTACCGACGCCTGGGGGGTGGACGTAGCGGTGTCCACGCCACGCATGCTCGCGTCCCTCATCGAGGAAGCGGTTGCCGTCGGCGACCTCGTGCGATTGATGCAGTTCCGCAGAAGCCAGGCCAACCTGGTCGAGATCACCTTGCCCGACGACACCCCATGGGGCGGGAGGCCGGTTCGCAAATTGCAGCTGCCCCGCGATGCCTCGCTCGTGACTATCTTGCGCGGACCGCGAGTCATCGTGCCGGAGGCCGACGAGCCGTTAGAGGGCGGCGACGAGTTGCTCTTCGTGGCGGTCACCGAAGTGGAGGACGAACTGCGCAAGCTGCTGCTGCCTACCACCTAGCCGGTGCGCCGGACCGCCGCTATCACAGCCAGGCGCACGCCGGGACCTAGTCAGCGACGCCATCCGTGTCCAACCCGGTGACGCCCGCGGTGGGGTTGTCGGCGACCTCCATGGGAGCACGCATAGCGCGCTGGGCGGCCTTGATCGCTGCATACGTCGCCAGGGCCGCTAACGCCGTCAACGGCCACCCCATCCCGATCCGCGCCACCCCGAGCCAACCCGTCTTGTCGGCGTCGTAGAGGAGCCGCTGGACAATAAACCGGGCAGCGAATACCAGCGTCCAGCCGAGCGTGGCGATGTCGAACGCATAGACAGCCCGCGGCACGCCACGCCAGCTGAGATCGCGCCGGCTGGCCCAGCTCCACAAGTACCCGACCAGCGGTCGGCGGATCAGCACTGACACTGCGAAAACGACACCCCACAGCAACGACATCCAAATGCCGAGCAAAAAATAACCTTTGGACTGCCCCACCAGGTAAGCGATCAGCGCACACACGGCAACACCGAAGAACCCGGACACCGCGGGTTGCGCAGACTCCCGACGGGCCAACCGCCACAGTAAGACCAAGGCGGCCGTGCCTACGGCAACCGCGATGGCGGCCACCAAGCCGGCGACACTGGATGCGATGACGAAGGCCACCACCGGTAGCGATGAGTAGACCAGACCGCTGACACCGCCGGCCTGTGCCAGCACGCGCTCGGCACTGATGCGGTTAGTCTCCACGAGGATCTGGTGAGTCCGGTGGCCAGCCGGTCAGCG
The DNA here is from genome assembly GCF_018278905.1 of Mycobacterium spongiae. Taxonomy (NCBI): domain Bacteria; kingdom Bacillati; phylum Actinomycetota; class Actinomycetes; order Mycobacteriales; family Mycobacteriaceae; genus Mycobacterium; species Mycobacterium spongiae. The sequence goes on along the minus strand of NZ_CP046600.1, from coordinate 1,990,557 downwards.
TTGGATCTCGTAGTGCGGGTTGTAGATCGCCTTGGTTCCGTTCTCCAGCTTGCCTAGCCGACCCCGCACCCGCAGGGTGCGACCGGAGTCGATACCCGGTATGCGCCGTTGGCCCAGCCAGACCAGCGCGACCGTATCGGTGCCATCGAACAGTTCGGCCCGGACCCCACCGGCACAACCCTTGCCGTTGGTTTCCACGCAGCGCAACGTGCCCACCATCGTCACCTCCTGGCCGCGCTCGCAATCGATGGCACGCTGCGCACCCGAGTTGACCACCTCGTCGGACAACTCCTCCACATCCCGCTGCTCCGGATCTTCCGTCAAGCGACGGGTCAGCCGGCGCAGATAACCCTCGGCCCCCATGGCCACTCCTGACACCTCATTTTGTTGTTTCTTGTTGTTCACAGTCGTTGCTGCAAGCTACCTAACTACCGGCGCGTTTATCTATGCCAACGGTCACCGTAGACCTGTTGGTTCCCGGGCGCCACACCGACAAGCAAGTCACCTTGGAGCAACCTCAGACTCCGGGCACTATCAAGGGGTGGCTGTCGATCTGCGCGGTGTCACCACCGTGCTGTTGCCCGGAACCGGATCCGACGACGACTACGTCTACCGGGCATTCTCCGGCCCCTTGCAACGGGTGGGCGCACAATTGGTGACTCCGCGGCCACAGCCGGGTCAGTTGATCGACGGGTATGTGGCCGCCCTCGACACCGCCGCAGCCACCGGACGGATCGGCGTCGGCGGCGTGTCGATCGGTGCCGCGGTCGCCGCAGCATGGGCATTGGCCCATCCCGATCGTGCAGTCGCTGTCCTGGCGGCCCTGCCGGCCTGGACGGGCGCACCCGGATCAGCGCCTGCCGCGGCCGCGGCGCGGCATTCGGCAGCGCAGCTTCGTCGCGACGGACTGGCGGCGACCACGACTCAGATGCGGGTGTCCAGCCCGCCGTGGCTTGCCCAGGAGCTGACCCGGTCGTGGCACGCCCAGTGGCCCCAGTTGCCCGACGCGATGGAAGAAGCGGCGGAATACGTCGCACCCAGCCGCGCCGAGCTGACCCGACTCGCCGCCCCGCTCGGTGTCGCTGCCGCGGTCGACGATCCAATTCACCCGTTGCAGGTCGGCGTCGACTGGGTATCCGCGGCGCCGCACGCGGCGCTGCACGTGGTAACCCTGGACGAGATTGGCGCAGACGCCGCGGCACTGGGCGCAGCCTGCCTGGCCGCTCTCGGCGAGCTCTAGGACCGCGCAGCCCCTATCACTCGACCTGGCCCCCCGCCAGGCGGTGCGACCGGAAAGCTAGCCTCCGGTCGTGCTGCGCAATTGCTGCATGGCCGATCCTTTCGCGCCACGGCGTGGTGCCGCCGCGTCGGGCTGCTGTGGCGCCCCGACCGGTCCGCCGCCAGCGGGTGCCCCCTCGCCTGCGGGGAGGTCGCCCTGCGCAGCGGCTGCCTCACGCAGCTGTGCCACCATCGGCTCCGGTAGCTGCACCGGCAGCGGCGTTCGCACCGGCAGCGGCGTATCACCGCGGCGAACCACGGTATCCACCAGCGCCTCGCGGGCCTCGTCAGTGAGCGCCTCGAAGGTTTCATGCGGGCCATTGACGACGCAGCGGATCATCCAGCGATAGCCATCGATCCCAATGAAGCGCACCGCGCCGGCGGCGGTGCCGATGACTTCGCGACCCCACGGGCCGTCCTTGATCGACACTGTGGCCGAATCCTCGCGCAGCGAATCGGCCAGCTCACTAGCCACGTCACGCCATAGGCCACCGGTTTTCGGTGCCGCGTACGCCGCGATCGTGTACCGACCGTTGGCCGTGACGACCCACACCGCGCTGGGGACCCCGCTGTCGGTCAGTTCGACCTGCACCTGCCCCGCCTCGGGCATGGGAATGAGTACCGAACCCAAGTCGAGGCGTGCCAGCTCTGCGACCGCCGGGTCATCGAAGTCGTCGATGTCGAAGGGGCCCTGCACGTCGTCTGACTCGGCTGCGGACACGCTCGCCCCCGCGGAGCCGGCTTCTCCGGCCTGCTCGTCGGCCGGCTCGATGCCCGCCGACTCGGCGGGGGTACTTCCGGCGTCTTTTCTGCTGCCTTTTTCTGCGCGTCTACCGAATGCCATCGCCAGCGCCGCTCTTCCCCGCGCACGGGGGGGACCCCCACCTCATCGCGACTCCCTTCTGCCTCGTCGCCACGTGGTCACAAACTCGCGTGCCCGCCGGAGGAACCGTGGCCACCGTCGCCACGCGATGTCGCGGCCAGCCCCGCCTCGTCGAACGACGAGACCTCAACCAGCTCTACCAACTCGACTCGCTGCACCAGCAGCTGAGCGATGCGGTCGCCGCGATGCACCACGATGGGCGTGGCTGAGTCGAGGTTAATCAGCGCGACCTTGATCTCGCCACGATAGCCCGCGTCTATCGTGCCCGGACTGTTCACGATCGAAAGCCCCACCCGCGCGGCCAATCCCGAACGGGGGTGAACCAGTCCGACCATTCCAACCGGAATGGCCACGGCGACGCCGGTGGGAACGAGGGCGCGCTGCCCAGGTGCCAGCTCGATGTCTGCTGCGCTGTAGAGATCCACACCGGCGTCGCCGTCGTGGGCGCGGTTGGGCAGCGGGAGCCCTGGGTCGAGGCGGACAACGGCCAGACTGGTCGACACGGGGCCACAGACTACCCTTGACTGCGTGTCCGGTACGCGTGTCGCGCCGCACATCGTGCGATATCGCGAACGACTGTGGGTGCCCTGGTGGTGGTGGCCACTGGGCTTTGGGCTGGCCGGCCTGATCGCGTTCGAGGTCAACATGGGTGTTGGCGCCCTACCCGACTGGCTGCCGTTCGCAACGATGTTCGCGATTGCGGCTGGAACGCTGCTCTGGCTTGGCCGCGTCGAGATCCGTGTCACCGCTGGCACACAGCTTGACTCCGCACTGGACGGCGCAGCCGAACTGTGGGTCGGCACGGCCCACCTGCCCGTCACCGTGATAGCCCGGTCGGCAGAGATCGCGCGCACAGCCAAATCCGCGGCGCTGGGCCGCCAGCTAGATCCTGCGGCATTCGTGTTGCATAAGGCCTGGATTGGACCCATGGTCCTGCTGGTCCTCGACGATCCTGATGACCCGACGCCGTATTGGCTGGTGAGCTGCCGTCACCCCGAACGGGTGCTGTCGGCCCTCAGCGGGCTGAACGAAGCCGGCCCGCCCGCTCACCCGCTCGGCAGCGAGTGACCGCCCGCCGCTGCGCGGCGAGCCGGGCATCCAGACCCGTCAGGCTGCGCAGTCGGTACAGATCATCACGCCGTTCTTCTCACTGGCGAGCCGGCTGCGGTGTTGCACCAGGAAGCAGCTTGAGCAGGTGAACTCGTCAGCCTGCTTGGGAACGACGCGCACCGACAGTTCTTCCCCGGACAGGTCGGCGCCAGGCAGCTCGAAAGACTCTGCGGATTCGGATTCGTCCACGTCGACCACGGACGACGCCGCTTCGTTCCGTCGTGCTTTGAGCTCCTCCAGCGAGTCTTCTGAGACCTCGTCAGTCTCAGTGCGCCGCGGAGCGTCATAGTCGGTCGGCATCGTCCTGTCCCCTCACATGCCTTCGTCACTTCAAGCAACGCTTTGTACCAGCGTCGAACGCATCCACCAAACGATTCGTGCCCAGATCTCGCAACATTCAAGTGTGATTTGCGTCACACCTCTGGATTTGCCCTTGTGTTCAGCCAAGAGCGGTGCGTTTGGACTGCGACTAGACGTCATCGTTCGCGTCCTCAACGTGCCGTACCGGCACGCATCGTCGGCGAACTCGAGTCCATGGTCCGCCTCCTCAACGTGCCGTACCGGCACGCATCGTCGGCGAACTCGAGTCCATGGTCCGCCTCCTCAACGTGCCGTACCGGCACGCATCGTCGGCGAACTCGAGTCCATGGTCCGCCTCCTCAACGTGCCGTACCGGCACGCATCGTCGGCGAACTAAAGTGCACATGTGGTCGCACAAATCACAGAGGGTACAGCCTTCGACAAACACGGTCGGCCCTTTCGGCGACGCAGTCCCAAACCCGCCATCGTCGCGGTGGTGTTCTTGGTGGCGGTTACGGGTGTGGTGTGGACAGTTGCGCTGACCCGTCCGCCCGATGTCCGCGAAGCCGCCGTGTGCAACCCTCCCCCGCAAACGGCGGAGGCGCCCCCCGTTGATCTTGGTGAGCAGGTCTCGCGAGCGGACATGACCGACGTCGCGCCGGCCAAACTGAGCGACACCGTCATCCACGTCCTCAACGCCAGTGGTCGCGGCGGTCAAGCCGCCGACATCGCTGGCGCGTTGACCGACCTTGGCTTCGCCCAACCGACCGCGGCCAACGACCCCGTCTACGCTGGCAGCCGCCTGGACTGCCAAGGTCAGATCCGCTTCGGAACCGCCGGACAAGCCACCGCAGCCGCGCTGTGGCTGGTGGCACCGTGCACCGAGTTGTTTCGCGACAACCGCGCCGACGACTCGGTCGACCTGGCCCTGGGCACCGACTTCACCACGCTTTCGCACAACGACGATATCGATGCCGTGCTTGCCAGCCTGCGCCCTGGCTCCGCCGAGCCGATCGATCCCGAGCTGGTGTCGATAATCCATGCCAGCAGCTGCTGAAATCCACCGCAACAGCTGCTGATCGGGAAGCCCGGTCCGGTCTAGTCCAGGATCGGTTCCAGACCGTCGAATCGCCGAAGGGTCGCCAACAGCTCATCGGCAATTCCGGGAGCGACGGCGACGACCAATCCCGCGCCGTTGACGTTCGGTGCGGGCAGCAACACGCGGGCTCCGGCCTCGGCGGCGATCAAGGCGCCCGCCGCGCAATCCCACACCTGCAGGCCGTGCTCATAAAAGGCATCGAGCCGTCCCGCCGCGACCATGCATAGGTCCAACGCCGCAGACCCGATGCGACGCACGTCGCGAACCACCGGCAGCATCCGGGCCAACAGCGCAGCCTGGGCAGCACGGCGCTGCGGTGAGTACCCGAAGCCAGTCCCCAGCAAGGCCATCGACAAGTCATCGACGCCGCTGCAGCGCAACACGTGTGTCCCGTGCTCGTCGATGACGTGAGCACCCAAGCCGCTCGCCGCCGAGTACACCCTGCCCCCAACGACGTCGGCGACGGCACCGGCCACCGAGGCCCCGCCAACCCGGGCGCCGACCGACACCGCGTACACGGGGATTCCGTAAACGAAATTCACGGTCCCGTCTATGGGGTCAAGCACCCACGTCACCGCATCGGCGCGCGTGTCCGCCGAGACGGCGGGACCGCCACCCTCCTCCCCGAGAATCGGATCACCGGGTCTCAACTGAGCCAATCGATCACGTAGCAGCCGTTCCGTTTCGGTGTCGACCACCGTCACTGGATCAGTCGGTGTGGTCTTGGCTCGCACCGCCTCGCCGCCCGCGGCACCGCGGTGGACATCAAACACATCGGAGCGGCGGCAACGCACGAATGCGGCCGCCTCGTTCGCAAGCTCTTCGGCTACCGAACGTAGCCGCTCAGGCTCGTTGCCAGGTTGTGTCACCGGTCTATCGCATCACAGTTCCCGCCGAACGCGATGTTGCGGCTTAGACCCAGCGGACCGACCATTCCCGCTCGTATCGGCCCAAGAAGGGGCAGGGCTAAGGTGAGCGAACACCACAGTCCCGGCGAGGAGATTCGATGACCAGCACCGTTCCCCCGTACGACATGGCCGCTGGCACGCCCCAGCACCGCGGATTCGGCATCGACGTGGGCGGCAGCGGCATCAAGGGCGGAATCGTCGATCTGGATTCCGGTCAACTGATCGGCGATCGAATCAAACTGCTGACGCCGCAACCAGCCACTCCACCTGCGGTCGCCAAGACCATCGCCGAGGTCGTCGAGAGATTCGGCTGGACCGGCCCGCTCGGGGTGACCTATCCCGGCGTGGTGACCAACGGCGTCGCCCGGACAGCGGCCAATGTTGATAGGTCGTGGATCGGGACCGACGCTCGCGCCGTCATCAGCGCCGAGCTGCCGGGGCAAGACGTCACGATCCTCAACGACGCGGACGCGGCCGGGCTTGCCGAGGAACGATACGGCGCCGGCAAGGACAACTCTGGCTTGGTCGTTCTGCTCACGTTCGGAACCGGAATCGGGTCTGCGGTCATCCACAACGGGACGTTGATACCCAATACGGAATTCGGCCACCTTGAGGTCGGCGGCAAGGAGGCCGAGCACCGGGCCGCATCCTCGGTCAAAGAAAAGCGCGACTGGAGCTATCAGAAGTGGACCAAACAGGTGACACGCGTGTTGATCGCGATCGAAAACGCGATCTGGCCCGATCTGTTCATCGCCGGCGGCGGCATCAGCCGCAAAGCCCACAAATGGGTGCACCTGCTGGAAAATCGCACCCCAGTGGTGCCAGCGGCCCTGCAGAACACCGCTGGGATTGTCGGCGCGGCGATGGCTTCCGTTGCCGACGTGACGCACTGAATTTTGCCCGGTCGGGCAGCACGAGTACACAGTGAAGTTACAATGGTCCACGGCGACCGCCGAACCGATAGCGCGCGAGTATTCACGCTGATATCAAGGCCGACATTCGACATAGCAGACACTTTCGGTTAAGCACGCCCAGACCCACCGGAAGTGAGTACCACCGAAGGGGTGTATGTGGCAGCGACCAAGGCAAGCGCGGCGACCGACGAGCCGGTGAAACGCACCGCCACCAAGCCCCCGGCCAAAGCCGCCGCGAGGCGAACGGCGGCGAAGTCCGCCAACGGCTCCACAACGACGAAGCGGGCCGCCAAGGCCAAACCCGCGGCGCGGGCCAGCAAGACCCCCGACGCCCCCGACGCCCCCGACGCCCCGAAGAAGACCCGCTCCCCGGCGAAGGCGACCGCCAAAGCACCCGCTACCCGCGGCCGAGCGGACAAAGCCACCGCCCCCAAAGAGGCGCCCAAGGATCCTTCTCTGGATCCGGAGGCCACCCTGGACAAGGCCGAGGAACTCGAAGCGGAGCCAGACCTCGACGTCGAGCCCGGTGACGACCTCGACATCGACGCCGATCTCAGCCTCGACGATCTCGAGGACGTGGCGCCCGACGCAGAAGACGCCGAGCACGAAGAAGACACCGAAGACGCCGACGCTGCCGACACCGCCGACGACGCCCAGCACGACAACGAGGCCGGCGAAGCCGCCCCGACCGGGGCACCGGGAACTCCCGCCGAAGAGGACGAGGAGATTCCTGAGCCCACCGAAAAGGACAAAGCTTCCGGCGACTTCGTCTGGGACGAAGACGAGTCGGAGGCACTACGTCAGGCTCGTAAGGACGCCGAACTCACCGCATCCGCCGATTCTGTTCGCGCCTACCTCAAGCAGATCGGCAAAGTCGCGCTGCTCAACGCCGAGGAAGAAGTCGAGCTGGCGAAGCGGATCGAGGCAGGCCTGTACGCCACCCAGCTGATGACCGAGCTGACAGACCGCGGTGAGAAGCTGCCCGCCGCGCAGCGCCGCGACATGATGTGGATTTGCCGCGATGGTGACCGCGCGAAGAACCACCTGTTGGAAGCTAACCTGCGGCTGGTGGTTTCGCTGGCCAAGCGCTACACCGGTCGAGGGATGGCGTTTCTCGACCTGATCCAGGAAGGCAACCTGGGCTTGATCCGTGCGGTCGAAAAATTCGACTACACCAAGGGCTATAAGTTCTCCACCTACGCGACGTGGTGGATTCGCCAGGCCATCACCCGCGCCATGGCCGATCAGGCGCGCACCATCCGGATCCCGGTGCACATGGTTGAGGTGATCAACAAGCTCGGCCGCATACAGCGCGAGCTACTCCAGGACCTGGGCCGCGAGCCCACGCCCGAGGAGCTGGCCAAAGAGATGGATATCACGCCGGAGAAGGTGCTGGAAATCCAGCAGTACGCCCGCGAGCCGATCTCGTTGGACCAGACCATCGGTGACGAGGGCGACAGCCAGCTGGGCGACTTCATCGAAGACAGCGAAGCGGTGGTAGCCGTGGATGCGGTGTCCTTCACGTTGCTGCAAGACCAGCTGCAGTCTGTGCTCGACACACTGTCCGAGCGCGAAGCCGGTGTGGTGCGGTTGCGCTTCGGCCTCACCGACGGGCAACCCCGGACTCTTGACGAGATCGGCCAGGTCTATGGCGTGACCCGCGAACGCATCCGCCAGATTGAATCAAAAACGATGTCGAAACTGCGCCACCCCAGCCGTTCTCAAGTCCTGCGCGACTACTTGGACTGAGCGACTTCCCTTAATTCCTCGTTTGACCAGAGGTTTTGCCAGTCACCAAAGAGGACACGCACAGCGCAGTCAATCACGAGTCATCGTGGTAACGAGTTTGCCGAAACGTCCCCCCGAATACCTGGCCCAGGTACTCCCCTCGTGGGACTCGTTGGCGTTCGGTCGAGTTCATGCAGAAGCGGCAGCCGAACCAACACCAGTCCGGTGACCGCTATCGGGATTGAGAGCGCCAAGAACGTGGCCGGCAGCCCGAATGTATCGACAAGTGGGCCGGCGAGCAGGAATCCCACCGGGCCCGCTGAGTACGCCAACGAGGTCATCGCTGCGATGACGCGGCCCCGCAAATGTGGCGGCGCTTTGGTTTGCATCACGTAGTTATAGAGCGGCTGGACGGGCCCGCACGCGAGCCCGACGACAGCGCTGAGCAGCAGCATCACCGCGATCGGCGGCAGCAGCGACATCGCGGCGCTGCAGAGCCCCAGGGTCAGTGTCGCGATCAGCAGAATCGCCCGCCGCGTGACGCAGCGCACCAGCAGCGGATATGCCAGCGCCCCAACCAGAGCGCCCAATGACATTGCCACAAGCACCCAACCCAACTGGGCGGGTTCGTTGCGGTCGGAGAAGTACTTCGGGAACAACACTCCTTCCATTGGCAGGTATGACGCCGCAATCACCAGGTGCACCAGCGCCAGCACCCGCAGCAGGCGCAGATTCCACACGAACTTCAGGCCCTCCACGACACCAGCCCACACATGCTCGGGTCGCGCTTGGGCGGTGGGCGGACCCGAGCCCTCCAGCCGCAGCGCGGCCATCGACGCAATCGACACCGCGAAAGCGCCGGCGGTGACCCACATGGTGTTGATGCCTCCGATGGCAGGGATCAACAGCCCGCCAAGACCCGGGCCGACGATGTACGCGGCATTGAAGGTCGCCCCGTGCACGGCGTTGACCCGATCCAGCGTCCAGCCCGCGCACTGGGCAGCCTCGGGCAGCATGGATCTGCGCGCAGTGATCCCGGCGGGATCAAAGGCCGCGCCGAGAGCGGCCAACGTGGCAAGCACCACGACATCCACGGCTTGTGCCCCAAATGCCATGGCCACCAATGGGACCGCGGCTACAGTGACCCCTGAGAGCACGTCGGACAGTATCGACATTCTGCGCCTGCCGAGCATGTCGATCGCAGTGCCGGCGATCAGGGTCGAGATCAGCGGCGGCAGCGCGGCTGCGGCGGCCACGATGGACGCGTCCAGCACGCTCCCGCGGTGCTGCAGCACCAACCACGGAAACGCGACGATCGAGATGCCGTTGCCGGCGGCGGCGCTCAAGGTGGCCACCAGCAGCAGACTCAGCGGTCGACCTGACGTCGTGACCGCCGTCGAGCGGTGGGGGCGGGATACCTGAAGCATGCTTCTCGCCTGGCGTTAGGGCACCGGCACGGCGCTCTGGTGGTGATTGCGCGCGGTGTTCAGCATCCACGCATACTCGAATGCCGCTTGTTCCCACTGGGCGTAGCGTCCACTGATACCTGTGTGCCCGGCAGCCATCTCAGTCTTGAGCAGCACCGGAGCATCCCCGATCGACATGTGCCTCAACGCGGCGACCCATTTGGCTGAAGAGACGGCAGCCACTCGCGTGTCACGCAGCGCCGCAACGGCAAGAATGCTGGGATACTTTTTCTGACCGATGTTCTCGTATGGCGAGTACTTCTTGATGTAGTTGTAGACCTCCACATCGAGGGCGGGATCCCCCAGCTCGCCCTGCAGGGCCATGTCCACATACGAACCCGGATCCAGCATCGCCGTCAAAGGGTCAACCACCGGAACGACGGCCAGAACCCCGGCGAATAGCTCCGGTGAGATATTGACCGCAGCGCCCACCAGCAGACCACCTGCACTGCCCCCGAAGGCCACCAGACTCTGAGAGCGGGTAACACCACATTGGGTGAGATGCTCGGCCACCGCGACGAAATCGGTAATCGAGTTCTGCTTGTTCATGCCCCGGCCGTGCTCATGCCAGCGTCGCCCGAGATCGCCCCCACCGCGTACATGGGCGACCGCGAACACCATTCCGCGGTCAAGAACCGACAATCGGGGGATGGAAAACCACGAATCATCGCAGCACCCGAACGCGCCGTAGCCATACAGCAGCGTCGGCGCTGGCAATATCAGTCCGCGGCGATAGATGATCGATATCGGCACGCGCGTGCCGTCTGCTGCCAGCGCCCATTCGCGGCGCTCGACGTAATCCTCGGGCCGAAATCCCCCGAAGACCGGTTCCTGCTTGAGAACGCGGACTCGGTGTGCTGCGGTGACGTCGACCTCACATACCCGTGGCGGCGTCACATACGAGGTCACTTGGATGCGGCACGTCGGCGCGTCCCAGTCCGGGTTCTCGGCAAGGGTGGCCGACATCAACTCGTTGTCGAACCTCACCGCATCCGGGTGTCCGTATTGTCCTGCTGAGTCGATGGGGATCAGTTCCACGCGCGATACGGCCTGGCATCGGGAGCTGATCGCGACATAGTTGGCGAACGCATCCACAGCGGTGATGTACACGTCGCTGCGGTGCGCCATGAGCGTGCGTTGCTGGGCGGGGTCGGCGATCGGCGCGTCAATCACGGTGAAGTTGAGGGCATTGTGATTGTGGGCGATGACAAAGCGGTCCTCACCACGTAGCACTGCGTGGTCCAGGGTGTAGCTGACACCGGTCCGGCGCTCAAGGACGACACGGAACATCGTCGCGCGGTCATCGGTGCGCCCATAGCGCACCTCGGAGGTAGTCAGCGAATGCGAGGCGATGAAGATGTACTTGCCGCTTCGGGTCCGACTGATGACGATGTTGAAACTCGTGTCGGACTCGTGAAAGACACACTCTGCCGGCTGATTCGCCCCCAGCGTGCACCGCCAGACAGTATCGGGTCGGCCGGTGTCGTCGATCGTGACGTAGTAGAGGGTTCTGCTATCCGAGGCCCACGCCACGCTCGACCAGCGATCGTTGGGTTCGCATGGCGCGATATCGCCGATTTCACATGCATACCGCGGTTGGTTGTCGAGGGGTTTGAGTCGCAGGGCGAATCGCTCGTCGCCTTTGGTGTCGACCGTGTATGCCAACACTTTTCCGTCAGGACTGACTGCGGCAGCTCCCAGGGCGAAGAAATCGTGATCTTGCGCCTCGATGTTCTCGTCCAGGACCAGCTGCTCATCGCTGCTCTGCTCTTCTGCTATCAGTGGCGGGCTCGACTGTTGTCGCTGCGCAACCGGGCAGCGAAAATGTCGCCGGTACGGTTGGCCCTTGCAGTATCGCGAGTAATACCACCACTTGCCACGTCGCACAGGTGTGGTCGCGCCGGCTTTTTCTGTTCGCGCGGAGATTTCCTCGAAGATGCTTTGGGACAACGGATGAAGATGACGGGTCTGCTGGTCGGTATAGCGATTCTCATGGACGTAGTGTGCAATCACCTCAGGGTCATCGGTGGCGTCGAGCCACCCGTAGTGATCGGTGAACACATCGCCGTGCCGTTCGCGCTGACTGGGCCGGCGACTTACCGACGGGGGCGCAAGCGCCAACTCTGCTTGTCCGGCCATGTTCAGCGGCCCCCCATAGTGGCCGACCCGGCTTGCCGGCAGGCTCGGAACCGCGCCGATTTCAACGACACAATCACAACTATTCCCTATCACTTAGCGCTGGAATTGGCCTGCTTGCTCGAGTCAAGCAGGCCAATTCTGACAGCCTTTTAGGCGGTTATCCGAATTACTCAGCGCGGTCGCCAGCTCGGATAAAAACGGTGTCCACGGGTGACCTTTGTTTTGATCATGTTTCACCTCCTTCAAGCATGCTCCCCTCCAATTCGGCTCTTGCACAGCGCTGCTTACTCTGGAGCGGCAGACTGCAATAGGTTGTCGGGTACTTGGTTGACGTTTTCGATGCTACCCAGCGTTTTAATCATGAGGGCCTTTGTGAAAGGCTCCTCATTTCCGTGTAATCAGGCCGGTGCTCATCGCAATGGGATTCGTGTCCGAACTGCTGTTTTCGGCGGCACTAGACGTGTATTTCTTCATCTGCTCGGCGGCGTTGCGCGCCGTCCGGGGGATCAGTGCCTAGGCGGCGTAGGCACTGGCGTACTTGCGGGCTAGGCGTGCCCGTTGATCCGCAGGTCGATGCTCCAGGCGCGCTGCCACGCTTCGGCCTTCGCCATGGGTGCTGCCAAGATCCCCAACACCATCAGAGCGACGATGGCGACGGCGTAGAGAGTCGTTTTCATGGCTGCACCGTCTCACCAGCCACCGACAACCGGCCGCTCATCGGCGGGAAAGAACCGTCGGATTCCAGGTCGAGGTCGACACAGCCTTCGTCAGCCTTGCTGAAGGCGTCGAAGAGCGAGATCATCGCGGTCACCATCTCGTTGGGCGGATGGCAATCCTCGTCGACCTCAGCCCGTAGGCATTCACCGGCCCCGAGGGCGTCGGTGATCCGCTCGGTCAGGTCAGTCGCCCTGTTGTGCCTCGAACCGGGAGGCAAGGCGTGCGATGCATTGCGGGCAGCCGTCCTTGCGCCCAAGAGGTCTAATTCGGCGCAACGGATGTGCTTGGTGGGGGTAGTCGTCGTGTCAGTGTTGACTAATTCCTGGTGCGCGACTACCTGGACTGAGCGGCACTACCGCGTCTCGCGGCACCTCCCGGTGGTCTTTCTGCGGCACAGGCCTTTTGGTAACACCGATCCGGCCGGCGTCATACTGTGGCTTCCATGCCAGCGCTCCGCACACTCGTTTCGTCCGGATCCGACTTCGAGTCGCAGATCGGCTACTCCCGTGCCGTGCGTGTTGGGCCCCACGTGATGGTGGCAGGTACCACCGGCGCTGGACCGGCTGGGGATCTCAGGGCACAGACGCACGACGCACTGCGCCGCATCGAGATCGCCCTCGCACAGGCTGGGGCCACGCTCACCGACGTAGTCCGTACCCGCATATACCTGACTGACATTTCCAGATGGCGCGAGGTCGGCGAAGTTCACGCTCAGGTTTTCGGCGCGATCCGTCCAGTGGCGACCATGGTTGAAGTTGCCGCGCTGATCGCCCCCGACTTGCTGGTGGAGATCGAAGCCGACGCCTACGTCGCGTCCTGAGCCCCGTCGGCCAATTCGGTGGCCGGGGGGAAGGTGCCGTCGCGCGCCGGCCGGTAGGCGGTGGCTCTGCTCACCGCGTGCACCGGCAGCGGACCGTACAGATGCGGGAAGAGCATCGCCTCGGGATCCGTCGGTACTCCAGGTTCCCATCGCACCGGCGAATTCAGCGCCGCCGTGTCGATGTAGAGAAGAAGCAGATCACGATGACCACGGTAGAGCCGGTTGGCGGGTAGATGGACCTGCTCCAGCGTGGATAAGTGAATGAACCCGGCCGCGCCGGGCGAATCACCCGACTCGGGGCGAATCTCACCGACGCGAAGGGCTTGCGACCACGCCTGAGTCCCGCATAGGTGCACAAGTAGCGGCGGGTCGGAGGTCACCCTAACCAGCCTGCCCGATGCGCCCGCCAAAAACTCGTGAGAAACGACACACCCCGTGCGGGGGCGGGAACACGGCGAAACCCCCAAACGTCTGAGAGAGTGAAGGTACCCAGAACGGAGAAGCCATGACCGCAACTCTTACCAGTCCCGAGCTGACAAGAGCAGACCGCTGTGATCGCTGTGGCGCAGCAGCGCGGGTGCGTGCGAAGCTGCCTTCCGGCGCCGAACTCCTGTTCTGCCAACATCACGCCAACGAGCACGAGGCCAAACTCAACGAGGTCGCCGCGGTGCTGGAGGTCAGCGGAAGCTAGTTTCGCCAAACTCACCCATCGGCAATGCCGGTTGTGCGATCAGTTTTCAGCAATGCTGGATCCGATGAGTGACCAAAACCCCAAGCCGTCCCGCCACCACTTCTGGCGAATCAGTCTGCGGACCTTGTCCAAGAGTTGGGATGACTCGATTTTCTCGGAGTCAGCAGAGGCGGCTTTCTGGTCGGCCTTATCGCTACCTCCGCTGCTGTTGGGAATGCTGGGCAGCTTGGCCTACGTAGCTCCGATATTCGGTGCGGACACGTTGCCGGACATCGAGAAAAACGCGATATCCACGGCCCGCAGCTTTTTTTCCCCCAGCGTGGTTAACGAGATCATCGAACCGACCATGCGCGACATCACCAACGGTGCCCGCGGCGAGGTGGTGTCCCTCGGGTTTGTGATCTCGTTGTGGGCGGGATCATCGGCGATTTCGTCGTTCGTCGACGCCGTGGTGGAGGCCCATGATCAGACTCCGTTGCGCCATCCGGTGCGGCAGCGATTCTTCGGGCTCTTTCTCTACGTGACGATGCTGGTGTTCGTGGTCGCGACCGCACCAGTCCTGGCAGTGGGCCCGCGCAAGGTGGCCGAACACATCCCCTACAGCCTTGCCAACCTGCTGCGTTATGGCTACTACCCCGCGGTGATCGTTGGCCTGCTGGCCGGGGTCGTCATTCTGTATCGAGTGGCGCTGCCGGTGCCACTGCCTACCCATCGCCTGGTCTTCGGCGCTGTATTGGCGGTGGTGGTGTTCTTGATTGCCACCTTGGGGCTTCGGATCTACTTGGGCTGGATTACCAGCACTGGCTACACCTACGGTGCGCTGGCCACTCCGATTGCTTTCCTGTTGTTCGCGTTCTTCGGGGGTTTCGCCGTCATGCTGGGCGCCGAACTCAACGCCGCCATCCAAGAGGAATTTCCGGCCCCCGCCACCCACGCCCACCGGCTGCGCAAATGGGTGGAGGCCCGCACATGCGCCGCCAGAAGAGCAGCTCGTTCACCATCGGCGCAGCCGGACACCGCCGAGGCGGACCAGCCGAACTGATCAGCCCTTCTTAAGCCGGTCGTAGATCTGCTTGCAATCCGGACACACTGGTGATCCGGGCTTCGCGGCGCGGGTAACGGGAAAGACTTCACCGCACAGCGCGACCACGTGGCTACCCATGACCGCACTCTCGGCGATCTTGTCCTTCTTCACGTAGTGGAAGTACTTCGGCGTATCGCTTCCGGTCCCATCGTCGACGCGTTCGTCGGTATCCGGGCGCTCGATCGTCTGGGTATCCATACCTGACATTGTGCCCTCTGACTGGCCCGCAGTCTGGCCGGGCGACCAGAATGGGCTGGAATCGATGCATTGTGGGACAGTGGACATATGAAGCGCGGCTCTGGGCTGGGTTTCGGTGACTTCGAGGACTCCGACGACTTCGACGACTTCGACGACTTCGACGACAAGGGCAAGCCGGTACTGATCACCGCGGCCGCTCCCTCGTACGAGGCACAGCATCGCGCGCGGGTGCGCAAATACATGACATTGATGGCGTTCCGCATTCCGGCGCTCATCCTGGCCGCCATCGCTTACGGCCTCTGGCACAACGGGCTGATCTCGTTACTGATCGTGGCTGCCTCGATCCCGCTGCCCTGGATGGCGGTGCTGATCGCCAACGACCGACCGCCCCGCAGCGCCGACGAACCGCGACGATTCGACGACGTGCGCCGCACGCCGTTGTTCCCGACCGCCGAGCGGCCAGCACTCGAGCGGCCGCGCCGCCGCCCGCCGCATTCGGATTCGCCGGGCTTCCAGAACCACGGCTAGTACCACGGCTCGCGAGTTTCCGGCTGGCCGCACCGACCAGACTTCTCAGGACATTCTCAGGTCATCAACGCATAACTGCACGTCAAACGGGGTGAGCTGGCGACCCGGCGGGAACTATGACGCCACAACTGTCGTTAACACACATGACAGGACAACCTATCGGGAGGCCGCCATGGTAAATGCCACCACAATCCGGGTTGACGGCGATCTGGATGCTCAAAGCCCCGCAGCGGACTTGGTGCGCGTCTATCTGAACGGCATCGGCAAGACGGCGCTGCTGAACGCGGCCGATGAAGTCGAACTGGCCAAGCGCATTGAAGCCGGACTCTATGCCGAGCATCTGCTGGAAACCCGCAAGCGCCTTGGCGAGAACCGCAAGCGCGACCTGGCGATAGTGGCACGCGACGGCAAGGCTGCGCGCCGACACCTGTTGGAAGCGAACCTACGGCTGGTGGTGTCGCTGGCCAAGCGCTACACGGGTCGCGGCATGCCGCTGCTGGACCTGATCCAAGAGGGCAACCTCGGGCTGATCCGTGCGATGGAGAAGTTCGACTATGCAAAGGGATTCAAGTTCTCGACGTACGCCACCTGGTGGATCCGCCAGGCCATCACCCGCGGCATGGCCGACCAGAGCCGTACCATCCGGCTGCCCGTCCACTTGGTTGAGCAGGTGAACAAGCTGGCGCGGATCAAGCGCGAAATGCACCAGAACCTGGGCCGTGAGGCGACCGACGAGGAACTGGCCGCCGAATCCGGGATTCCGATGGAGAAGATCAGCGACCTGCTCGAGCACAGTCGCGACCCGGTGAGCCTGGATATGCCTGTCGGCTCCGAGGAAGAGGCCCCACTCGGTGATTTCATCGAGGACGCGGAAGCGATGTCCGCGGAGAACGCAGTGATCTCCGAACTGTTGCACACCGACATCCGCAGCGTCCTGGCGACGTTGGATGAGCGTGAACATCAGGTCATCCGACTTCGGTTCGGACTCGATGACGGGCAGCCACGGACCCTGGATCAGATCGGCAAACTGTTCGGACTGTCTCGTGAGCGCGTGCGCCAGATCGAGCGCGATGTCATGTGCAAGCTGCGTCACGGCGAGCGAGCCGATCGGCTGCGGGCCTACGCCAGTTGAGGTTTCGCGCCGATAGCGATCAAGAACTAGGTAGCAGACAGTATGCCCGCCGCGCCAGCGGCGGGCATACTGCTGTGGACAGCGTTATGCCCGCCGGACCTGCGGCGGGCATACTGCTGCGGAGAGCGTTTTGGCGAACCACTGACGGAACTGGCCAAGTAGACTCGGCGGCAACGGAGGATGGGTGAATGAACGACTTGGTTGACACCACCGAGATGTACCTGCGGACGATCTATGACCTCGAGGAAGAGGGAGTAACGCCGCTGCGCGCCCGGATCGCCGAACGGCTTGAGCAAAGCGGTCCGACGGTGAGCCAGACGGTATCCCGGATGGAGCGCGACGGGCTATTGCGGGTGGCAGGCGACCGCCATCTCGAGCTCACCGACAAGGGCCGTGCGCTGGCAATCGCCGTGATGCGCAAGCACCGCCTCGCCGAACGCCTCCTGGTTGACGTCATCGGCTTGCCGTGGGAGGAAGTGCACGCCGAGGCCTGCCGGTGGGAGCACGTCATGAGCGAGGACGTGGAGCGCCGGCTGGTTAAGGTGCTCAACGGCCCGACCACGTCGCCTTTCGGCAATCCGATTCCGGGTCTGTTGGAGCTCGGCGTGGGCCCGGAGTCCGGTGCCGACAGTGCCAACCTTGTTCGGCTGACCGAGTTGCCAGCGGGATCGCCAGTGGCAGTGGTGGTCCGCCAGCTCGCCGAACACGTGCAAGGCGATATCGAGCTGATCACCCGACTGAAAGACGCCGGCGTCGTGCCCAACGCGCGCGTTACCGTCGAAACCAACGCGGATAGCGGCGTGACCATCGTCATCCCGGGGCACGAGAACGTCACCCTGCCACACCAGATGGCACACGCGGTGAAAGTCGACAAGGTCTGACCCGCTTCGCGACGGCGCACCACCCCGACCCACGCCTACCCCGCACGTCGACCAAACACCTGCTGTGGCGGTAGCCGCGCGCCCAATTCCGCCGCTCGTCGATACCCGGTGACCGCGAGCTCCCGGATCTGCTCGGGCCGCAGCCCGGATTGCAGCGCCGTGTCCAGCATGCCCGCCATCCGGTCGCCCGGATCACTGCGCAGGGCGGCCTGTAGCGACACGCCGGCCAGTGGCCCGTCACCGCGGGCGTAGGCGCTGAACGCGAGCAATACCAGCGCCTGCACTCGCCAGGGCTCGGGCAGCATGCGCGCCAGGACTGCCCACAGCGACTCAGCCTCAGCGGCGCGCTCACCGATGGCAAGGCCGTACAACGCGTCACGCACCTGCGCATCGCTCACCGCGCAGCCCAGCCTCACGAGCTCCATCTCAGAGAGCGGTTGCCCATCCGCCAGCTGGGCTGCGGCGGTCACGGTGTCTTCCACATCCCGCCGGCAGCAGCCGATGGGGTCGGCGTGGTGAGCGATCTGGCGGGCGGCCGACTGTTGAGTTATCGCAGCGGCGAGCTCGGCACTGTGCGCCCGTTCGTCGATCGCGATGACGGCCTCCAGGTCGGCGCGCCGCGGGTATAGGCGTCGCCCGTCCAGCACCGCGGCCAACGCCAGTGGCGAAGCGGACGGATCGTCGATGACCCCACCTGAACCGCAGCCGTCCACGCAGTGCCAACGACCGCCAACGGCGATGCGGTCAACCACATGTGCTGCCCACAGCACGATGTCGCGTCGGGACAACGCCGCGTTGAGCGCCGCGCATAGCTGCCGTTGCTCTTCGTTGCACTGCGGGCAGCAGGCCGCGTCCGCGTCCGCGTCGACGATGACGGCGATCGCTGCCTTGGGGTCTGAGGCGGCGGCGAGCTCCGCTAGCTGCTCAACCCGCTCGCTCAGCTTCGCGGAGAGGTCGGCGCGCATCACCGACCCCAATCCCCCATTCTCCAGCGATACCAGGACCAGCGATTTTTCCGGGACGAAGCCCAAGACTGCGGGTAACGCGGCAATCAGTGCCCCGGGGCGGTGGATATCAAAGTCAGTTCGGTGGTTCGTCATGGATGTCAACGCTGACGACCGACACCGTCAGCCCAAGCTCGCTCACCATGACTCAGCCACGCGTCTGTGGACAAACTCTCGACTGTGGGCTCTATCGTCTATCCCATGAGTTCGATGCGAGAGTACGACCTGATCGTGATCGGGTCCGGGCCCGGCGGCCAAAAAGCCGCCATCGCCGCGGCCAAGTTGGGCAAGTCCGTGGCGCTCGTCGAACGCGGCCGAATGCTCGGCGGCGTCTGCGTGAACACGGGCACCATCCCGTCCAAGACACTGCGCGAGGCCGTGGTCTATCTCACCGGTCTGAGCCAGCGCGAACTCTACGGCGCGAGCTACCGGGTCAAGGACAAGATCACCCCGGCCGACCTGTTGGCGCGCACCCAGCACGTCATCGGCAAGCAGGTCGACGTGGTGCGTTCACAGCTGATGCGCAACCGTATCGACATGATCCTGGGTCACGCGCGCTTCGTCGACCCGCATACCGTCTTGGTCGAAGAAGACGCCCAGGGCGAGAGAATCACCGTCACCGGTGACTACATCATCATCGCCACCGGCACCAAACCGGCGCGGCCATCCGGAGTCGAGTTCGACGAAACGCGGGTGCTGGACTCCGACGGCATCTTGGACCTCAAGTCACTCCCGGCGTCGATGGCCGTGGTCGGCGCCGGGGTCATCGGGATCGAGTACGCATCGATGTTCGCCGCCCTGGGGACCAAGGTGACGGTCATCGAGAAGCGCGACACGATGCTGGATTTCTGCGACAGAGAGATCGTCGAAGCGTTGAAGTTCCACCTGCGCGACCTCGCGGTCACTTTCCGGTTCGGCGAGGAGGTGACCGCCGTGGACGTCGGGTCCGCCGGCACGGTCACTACCCTGGCGAGCGGCAAGCAGATACCCGCCGAGACGGTGATGTACTCCGCGGGCCGGGAAGGCCAAACCGAGCATCTGGACCTGGACAACGCGGGTTTGGAGACCGACCACCGCGGACGGGTTTTTGTCGACGACGAATTCCAGACCAAGGTCGACCACATCTACGCCGTCGGTGACGTCATCGGATTCCCCGCGCTGGCGGCAACGTCGATGGATCAGGGCCGGCTGGCGGCCTATCACGCGTTCGGCGAACCGACCGAGGGCATCACCGCGCTGCAGCCGATCGGGATCTATTCGATTCCCGAGATATCGTACGTCGGAGCTACCGAAAAGGACTTGACCAAAAACTCGATACCCTACGAGGTGGGAGTGGCCCGGTACCGCGAACTCGCCCGCGGCCAAATCGCCGGCGATTCCTACGGAATGCTCAAGCTGTTGGTATCCACCGAAGATCGCACCCTGCTCGGCGCGCACATCTTCGGTACCAGCGCCACTGAGATGGTGCACATCGGCCAGGCCGTGATGGGGTGCGGCGGCACCGTCGACTACCTGGTCGACGCGGTGTTCAACTATCCGACATTCTCGGAGGCCTACAAGGTGGCAGCGCTGGACGTGACGAACAAGATGCGCGCGCTCAGCCAATTCCGCAGCTGATTCGAGCCACCAAGCATCACGGCAAACCTCCTCCATCGCAATGTGCATCGCGGCCGCCGCGCCGACCGGCGACTTTAGCGACGGATATGAGTCCGGCCGAATACGCGCCATTAGGGCGACCAGCAAATTCGCCATCGGCCAACCCGGACACCATCGAATACCGCCTGGCTCTTTTGCGTTGTGAGGAAAAGTGCACGTAGGGTTCGCATTCAACGATTGGTGTCCGCCACATTGAGGGACACTGGTGGTAGCACCCCCAGACACACGAGAGGAGGCGACACCGATGGCAGACGATCACGGGCCGGACCAGACGCAGGACTACCAGCCGGGACAACCCGGCATGTACGAGCTGGAGTTCCCAGCACCTCAGTTGTCAACATCGGATGGCCGTGGTCCGGTGCTGGTGCACGCTTTAGAAGGCTTCTCCGACGCCGGTCACGCGATCCGGCTTGCCGCTGCCCACCTCAAGGCGGCCTTGGACCCAGAGCTGGTCGCGTCGTTCGCGATCGACGACCTGCTGGACTATCGCTCGCGTCGGCCAGTGATGACATTCAAGATCGATCACTTCACCAACTACGACGATCCAGACCTCAGCCTGTATGCCCTGCACGACAGCGTCGGCACACCTTTTCTGCTGCTGGCGGGCATGGAGCCGGACCTGAAATGGGAGCGTTTCATCACCGCAGTGCGGCTGCTAGCCGAGCGTTTGGGCGTCCGACAAACTATCGGCCTCGGCACCGTTCCCATGGCGGTTCCGCATACCCGACCCATCACCATGACGGCACACTCCAACAACCCGGACCTCATCGCCGACTTCCAGCCGTGGATCTCCGAAATCCAGGTTCCGGGAAGCGCTTCCAATCTCTTGGAGTACCGGATGGCCCAGCACGGTCACGAGGTCGTCGGATTCACCGTGCATGTCCCGCACTATCTGACGCAGACCGACTATCCTGCGGCCGCGCAGGCGCTCCTCGAGCAGGTCGCCAAGACCGGATCATTGGACCTGCCGCTGACAGCATTGACAGAGGCGGCGGAACAGATCGGCGCCAAGATCGACGAGCAAGTCCAGGCAAGCGCAGAAGTCGCTCAAGTGGTGACTGCGCTCGAGCGCCAGTACGATGCGTTCATCGACGCTCAGGAGAACAGATCGTTACTCAAGCGCGACGAGGATCTCCCAAGCGGCGACGAGCTCGGCGCAGAGTTTGAGCGATTCCTGGCTCAGCAGGCAGAAAAGAAGTTTGACGAGGACGACCCAGCCTAGCCCTGCAGGACACCCCTATCGGCCCGACGACGAGGTTGGCGAGATGACCGAGCGAAAGCGAAACCTTCGCGCGGTGCGGGACGTAGCTACCCCCACACTGCAGCGGCAGACGATCCACGGGTACCGGCGCGCGTTCCGGATCGCCGGCTCCGGGCCAGCGATTCTGCTGATCCACGGAATCGGCGACAATTCCACCACCTGGAAGGGCATTCAGGCCAAGCTCGCACAACGTTTCACCGTCATCGCGCCGGATCTCCTTGGTCATGGACAATCCGACAAGCCCCGCGCTGACTACTCTGTTGCGGCCTACGCCAACGGGATGCGCGACCTACTTAGTGTGCTCGACATCGAGCGAGTGACCATCGTGGGCCATTCGCTCGGCGGCGGGGTGGCGATGCAGTTCGCCTACCAGTTTCCTCAGCTCGTCGAGCGGCTGATCCTCGTGTCCGTGGGCGGGGTCACCAAGGACGTCAACGTCGTGTTCCGGTTGGCGTCGTTGCCGATGGGCAGTGAGGCAATGGCCCTACTGCGGTTGCCCCTGGTACTGCCGGCGGTACAGATGGCAGGGCGGCTCGTGGGAAAAATGATCGGAACCACCGGCTTGGAACAGGATCTGCTGAACGTGCTGCGGATACTGGACGACCTACCAGAACCGACAGCCTCAGCGGCGTTCGGACGCACCTTGCGAGCGGTGGTCGACTGGCGCGGACAGATTGTCACGATGCTGGATCGCTGTTACTTGACTCAGGCCATTCCGGTCCAGATCATTTGGGGAACAAAGGATGTGGTGGTCCCGGTGCGTCACGCTCACATGGCGCATGCAGCTATGCCAGGGTCCCGGCTGGAGATCTTCGACGGTTCCGGGCACTTCCCGTTCCATGACGACCCGGCCCGATTCATCGACGTCGTCCAACGGTTCATCGATGACACCACCCCGTCCGAATACGACCAAGCCGCGCTTCGCGCGCTGTTGCGGCAAGGGGGCGGCGAAGAGACCGTCACCGGCTCAGCGGATACCCGGGTTGCCGTTCTCAACGCGATCGGTTCCGACGAACGCAGCGCTACCTGACGCCGGGGGCTGTGCGAGCCCGGTGCTGGGTCGTACAGTCGGGCCATGGCTATTGAGGTAACGGTGCTCCGGGTTTTCAGCGATGCACACGGTAATTTTGGGAATCCCCTCGGCGTGGTCGATGCCAGCAAAGTCGAACCCGCAGACCGGCAGCAACTGGCAACCCAATTGGGCTACAGCGAAACAATATTCGTCGATCTACCCGCCGCTGGCTCGACCACCGCGCACGCCACGATCTACACACCGAGCCTCGAGATTCCCTTCGCCGGGCACCCGACCGTCGGAGCTTCCTGGTGGCTGCGGGAAGCCGGTACGCCACTCAATACGCTGCAAGTACCCGCCGGCATTGTTCAGGTGAGCTACCAGGGTGATCTCACCAGCATCAGCGCCCGCTCCGAATGGGCACCGGAATTCGCCATCCACGACCTCGACTCACTCGACGCCCTCGCCGGCGCCGATCCCGCCGATTTTTCCGACGACATCGCGCACTACCTCTGGACCTGGGCAGATCCGACCGCTGGCGCGCTACGCGCCCGGATGTTCGCCGCTAACTTGGGTGTCCCCGAAGACGAAGCGACCGGTTCCGCGGCCATTCGGATCACCGACTACCTCAGCCGCGATCTCACTATCACCCAGGGCAAAGGCTCGTTGATCCAAACGACCTGGAGTCCGGAAGGGTGGGTTCGCGTGGCCGGCCACGTCGTCAATGATGGTGTCCGACAGGTCGACTGACGCCGTTCAGCACCGTCGGCGCAGTACGGCGGCGAGGTGATCCTGCAACGGTTGCCCGACGGCGCCCATCTGCACGCTATACGAGAGCTCGTCGCCCTCGACGCTGATGCGACGGCCAAGCGCGGTCACTTCTTTGGCGGTCGGGGATAGTCCGATACCGCCGGTCGAACTTGTGGACAACTCCAGTTCGATGACCTCAGCGTTCACCGAGTACGTCCCCACTTCGATTTCGGTGATACCACTCGGATGGGCGAGAACGAGTTCCACGCGTCCCGGTCCGGGAACACGACAATAACCCGCCTCGGCATGCAGCGGCTTCCCGTCGGCGACAGCCCTGGTCTTCTGCGTGTAGGCCAGGAACGGCTTACCCACATGGGAGAACACAACTTCTTCCAGGTACTCGAACGGTTGGATGGTCGGATACTTACCCGTGCCCCGCCCCGCCCAGGTGCCCAATAGCGGTGCCAGCGCTGCCAGATCAGGGTGTAGGTCCGGGCCGCCGCGGTTCATCAGCTGGGTGTCGATACGTTGCGGTGGGCGCGCAGAGCCTCGATCTCCCGCGCGAAATCGTCGGCCGACGAAAAGGACCGGTATACCGACGCGAACCGCAGGTACGCCACTTCGTCGAGTTCGCGCAACGGCCCGAGGATGGCGAGGCCGACCTCGTGACTCGGCACCTCCGGCGATCCGGCCGCACGCACGGAATCTTCAACCTGCTGGGCCAGCAGGTTCAACGCGTCGTCATCGACTTGGCACCCCTGACAGGCCCGCCGCACGCCGCTGATCACTTTTTCCCGGCTGAAAGGCTCCGTGACACCGCTGCGCTTGACCACTGCGAGGACTGCGGTTTCTACGGTGGTGAATCGTCGCCCGCACTCCGGGCAGGACCGACGCCGTCGGATCGCCTGACCTTCATCGGTTTCCCGAGAGTCAATCACGCGTGAATCGGGATGCCGGCAGAACGGACAGTGCATGGCCGCTCCTTCGCCGTGCTGACATCCGGGTATCGCAGACGACTCCGAGCGTACCTGCGTCGTGCCTGGCAGGGCCAATGCCGCCGAGATCCATGATCGCCCGGCGCCGGCATCAACGAGCAACGTTGGCACACTGCCGTTTTCGTACCCCACCCGCGAGCACCGTCAGCCCACCGGCGCAATGAGCGTCTGGCCTGTGGCCAGCGTCGTCGACGGCAGAGCGTTGAGTTCGCGGATACGGCTTGTTACCTCGCGAACCGGCGCGTCTGGGGCCACCCGAGCCGCCACGTCGCGAAGGGACTCCCCGGCCTCGACGCGCACGACGGCAAGTCTGTCCGGCATGTCAGCACCCGAATCGGCCGAGCCGCCGTTGACCAGGTCCCCGAAATGCGCCACGAGCCCGAGCCAGACGGTGATCAGCGCGGCAAGCAGCGCCAACGCCAGCGTCGTTGCTGGCGAGACGGGGCGCCGACGGTGAGCTGCGGCCGACATCCCCACACCGGTGCCCCGGTAGCACAACGGCGGACCCTCGGGGCGAGACGGGCTGGGCCGGCGCGATCGGTCCACCCGCGCCCTGCCAACCGACGGCGGACCAGCCGGCCTGTTGAAGGGCCCGCGCGGCCTCGCGGTAGACGGCGCGCCAGCGTGGATGAGTGTCATTCCTGTTCCTCCAGCCTTCTCTCAGCCTTCTCTAGCTTCTCTGGGTGGGGCGTTTCTCGCTCGTACGTTCGACAGCGTAATCGCTCGTGTGTTCGATACCCGAACATTTGATCGATGCGTGTCGCCTGCGCGAAACGCTAGACCACGCCACCGACAGATCTGCCCGACCGACAAACCGCCGGGATTGCCGACCGGTCACCAGCAGCAGTCCCGCGACACGCCAGCTCGAACACATGTTTGATTCTTGGGCTGGTTCCAGCTACATTCGGGGCCATGAGCGACAGCAACGACACCCGGGTTGGCGAGCGATCGGGCGGGGGAACGATGGGCACAGTCGTCAGCGGCGCCACTGGCTCGGATACCGGCCTGCGTTCCATGGACTCGGCGCTCACCGAGCGTCAACGCACCATTCTCGACGTCATCCGGACTTCGGTCACGACACGCGGATACCCGCCGAGCATCCGGGAAATCGGCGATGCGGTCGGCCTCACCTCAACGTCCTCAGTGGCGCATCAGCTCCGCACCCTCGAGCGCAAAGGATATCTGCGCCGGGACCCGAACCGCCCGCGCGCGGTGGACGTGCGCGGTGCTGACGACGGCGCTACAGCGCCAGCCACCGAGGTGGCGGGCTCCGACGCGTTACCAGAACCCACCTTTGTCCCCGTCCTCGGACGCATCGCCGCCGGCGGTCCGATCCTTGCCGAGGAAGCCGTCGAAGATGTTTTCCCGTTGCCGCGTGAGTTGGTTGGCGAGGGCACGCTGTTCCTACTCAAGGTAGTCGGTGACTCGATGGTCGAAGCGGCGATTTGCGACGGAGACTGGGTGGTAGTGCGGCAGCAAAACGTCGCAGACAACGGTGACATCGTCGCCGCGATGCTTGACGGCGAGGCCACCGTCAAGACGTTTAAGCGCGCGGGCGGTCAAGTGTGGCTGATGCCGCACAATCCGGCCTTCGATCCGATCCCCGGCAATGACGCCACCGTGCTGGGCAAAGTCGTCACCGTGATCCGCAAGGTATAGCGCGCGCGAAAACCCCACCCATGGCCCCGGGGCCGAGTTCTAGTCCGCTCGCGTGAACCCGTTCGCTTGTGCGGCTTCTTCGCTAGAGAACCAGATTTCGGCGCGCGTGTTCCCGTACAGCGCATCGCTGGGCAGGTAATACAGGCCGAAACGGGCGCTGGCCTTGATGGGATATCCGTCCGGCGCCTGGTATGGATCCTCAAGGGGCAAGTGTAATGTCGGGCGCACGGCCGGACTCGGCCTGGGCGGCCCGGCGGACGCTGTAATCCCTTCCGCGCGAACCCGGTACGGGTCCGAGGCAGATTCTGCGGTCGCCCGCCGGGCTTCCCCTGCATAGGCGTCGTGATCCACCGCCGCATGTCGCCCGATTCGCTCGTCGGGGCTCGAGTCAGCCTCCTGAGGTGAGGCGGTGCCGGCGGCGTCGGCGGCCGAACTCGCTACGTAGGCGCCCCCAAAAACGGCATCCCGAACGCGGGCATCCGGAACCTCTGTTTCGGTAGCGAAGGTTTCCGGAGCCACGGTTTCCGGAACGACGGGCTCAGGAACCGCTTCCTCCGAAGCACCAGACAGATCGGCGTATGAGACGACGGGTGTGGGCGTAGTGTCTACAAAGTCGGGGTCTTCATCCTCAATCCCCTCAACGCCCTCAGGCCCTTCAAGACCCTCAAATCCATAGCCTTCGTCGGCGCCAAACATGTCGTCGTCGCCGTACGCTTCGCCCCTGGCGGCAAGCTCGGCCACACCGGCAGCCGCCGCCTCACCGCGCGGCCAACTGATCGGCGACACGGGTCCGGCCTCTGGCGCCAGATGCTCCGACGGGTGTTGCTCACCGAACGAGAATTGCTCGGAGCCGAAGTCGAGATCGTCGGGCGGCCAACGTCCCTCGGCGGTGGCGTCGTACCCGGCGTCCGGGTCCTGATCGAGCTCGTAATCACCGGAATCGTCGCCCGAGTGACGCCGGCGCAGACCCACCACCAGCAGTACGAGCAACGCGATCACGAGCACCGCCAGCACGGCCGCGATCACCCACCACCAATGCCAGGTGAACTTTGTGCCTTCCGGGGGGGCCTCCGAGGTGCTTGGCTGGTTCTGCCCCGGGACCTGCAATCCGGACAGCAGCGGGGCCAAGTTCGCGGGGTCGGTGGCATACGTGTTATCCGCACGGTTCCACGAGATCGTGCCGCCGGAGAACTGCTGCGAGACAACGTCGCCATCCACGGCCTGGTCGGCGACCGGCGCACCGAGCTGGCCTACGGGACCGCGGAGCTTGTCCCACGCGGCCTTCATAGCTCCCCGTACGACGAAGGCGCCGTGGTCCGGCGTCCAGAAGATCACGGGTTTGTCGGCCGCGGAGAACGTGACGATTCTGCTGGCCGGAGCGATACCGCCGTCGGACTCGTTAGCGATCGGGAAACCCAGGTCGCTGCCTACCGGCCCACCCAGCGACTCGTATTTCGCCAGGATGTCGCCTTCGACGGCGTTGGCGCCGGTCGCCGGGCTGAAGAAGACCTTGCCGCCAACGAAATCCTGAACGATCCCGTCACCGCCAATCGGATACTGCTCCCCTTTCTTCGCGCCGAGCGGCCCTGCGGCTCCCCCGGCGGCACGCCAGGCCATGTTGATGGCGGCGGTGGGATCGACTGGCACGTCCACGTCGCCGAGCTGGTCAGCAAGGACCGCCGGAACGGTAGTGAACTCCTTGCTCTGCCTGTTCCACGAGACCTCACCCCCGCTGAACTTCTGGGAGATGACTTCGCCGTCGTAGGTTTCATCACCGATCGGGACACCGAGAACTCCCCCCGAGCTGCCGAGTGCGTCCCACGCGGCATTGAGCGGCCCGCGCACAACGAAGGCGCCGTGCACGGCAGTCCAGAAAATCACTGGGTTGTCGCTGGCCGAAAACGTGCTCACCCGGCTGTCGGGTCCGGCCAGGCCGGGAACTTCGTCGATGGTCGGGAATCCCAGATCGCTGTCGGCGGGTCCGCCCAGCGACTCGTATTTGTCCAGGACCTCGCCATAAAGGAATCTGGCACCGGTGGCCTCGCTGAAGAACATCTTGCCGCCGTCGAAGTCGAGGGCGAAGCCGTTGCCAACGGGGTAGACGTCGCCTTCCCTGGCACCAAGTAGGGAAGTCTCGCCGCCTGCCTGCTCCCACGCAGCCATGATTGCCGCTTCGGCGTCACCTATCGGAGAAGCTACCGCGGCGGGCGCCAGCAACACGGCAGCCACCACGGTGGTCGCCAAGCCGATCAGCGCGCGCGCAATTAGCTTGCTCACTTGACCTCTCTGTCCATTCACAGAGCCTCCCAGCCCATGACCTACCCACTCGCGAGGCGGTGAACCCCACCGAGGACACCGCTGCGCTACGGTTCGTATTGTCGCAGGACTCGCACAACTTTGCTCTAGCGAACAACATTTGCGAAGTAAATCCGCAAATGTTACGAAAACGGATACCCAGCTGATGTCGAAATGATGCGATGCCGCGCCAGTACTGCCAGCAACCGCGCTGCGCCCAGGCAATGTTTGGCTTGGTTTGACTTGCGGTGCCGAAAAGCGCCGACCCGCATGTTGCCTGAGAGGAAACCCAGCTGAAATGGGTGCTTCCGGACTCCTCTGGGCCCTCACCGTCATGATGATCGGCGGCTTGATGTCGATCGACTACGTCGTGCACGTACGCCGGGCGCGGGTGCCCACGTTGCGTCAGGCGGTTGTCCAGTCCACAACCTTTGTGAGTATCGGGGTCCTGTTCGGCATCGGTGTACTCATCTTCGGCGGCCCTTCGTTGGCGGTCGAGTATTACGCCTGCTACCTGACCGATGAGGCCCTGTCAGTCGACAACTTGTTCGTATTTCTGGTCATTATCAGCAGCTTCGGCGTTCCCCGCTTCGCGCAGCAAAAGGTGCTGCTATTCGGTATCGCGTTCGCGCTCGTCACGCGCACCGGTTTCATTTTCATCGGCGCTGCGCTCATCAAGAACTTCCACTCGGCGTTCTATCTGTTCAGCCTGGTGTTGCTCGTCATGGCAGTCAAACTCGCCAAACCCGCAGCGCGAGAAGGCCGCCCCGCCGACCCTCTCAACAGGTTTGTCAAGAAGTCGGTCCTCGCCCGGATCGCCGACCGGTTCTTGCGGACCTCCCCCAACTACCGTGGCGACCGATTGTTCACCGTCGAGAACGGCAAACGGATGCTGACCCCGATGTTGCTGGTCATGATGACCGTCGGCGGCACCGACCTACTATTTGCGTTCGACTCGATTCCCGCACTCTTCGGGCTCACCCAGAACGTCTATCTGGTATTCACCGCGACCGCGTTCTCGCTGCTAGGCCTGCGCCAGCTGTACTTCCTGATAGACGGGCTGCTCGATCGGCTGGTTTTTCTGCGCTATGGACTGGCCGTGATTCTTGGCTTCATCGGCGTGAAACTGGCGCTGGAGGCACTACACGACAACAAGCTCCCGTTCATCAACAGCGGCAACCCGGTCCCGATCGCCAAAGTGAGCACCCCCCAATCGTTGGCGGTCATCATCATCGTCCTAACGATCACGACGCTTGCGTCGCTCGGCTCGGCGCGCGGGCGAGCACGGACCGCCATCAGGAGGGCTCGCCGGTATGCAACCGAATACCTCGATGTGCACGACTCAACGGATCCTGCCGAACGCAACAAGCTATTCGCCGCTCTCGTCATCGCTGAACGCCAGGTCAATGCACTGCCAACGAAATACCGCCCACCGGCGGGAGCACAAGACGACGTGATGGTGCTGCTGCGGCGGGCTCACGCAGTGCGCGACGCGCATCGGTGACCCCGAAAGCAAGCGTGTTAAACACCCAAGCTACGCCCGATGATCTCCTTCATGATCTCGGTCGTACCGCCGTAGATCGTCTGCACCCGCGAATCGAGATAGGCACGGGCAACCGGGTATTCACGCATGTACCCGTACCCACCGTGCAGCTGCAGACAGCGGTCGTTCAGATGGACCTGCTTCTCGGTGGCGTACCACTTGGCCATTGCGGCCTGCTCCACCGTCAGCTTGCCCTCGAGGTGCAACGCGATGAATTCGTCGACCATGATGCGCACCACGGTCGCTTCGGTCGCCAACTCGGCCAGCACGAAACGGCTGTTCTGGAAATTGCCGATCGACCGGCCAAAAGCCTTACGTTCCTGGGTGTATCGCAACGTGTCCGTGAGGACGGCTTCCATCCCGGCGGCAGCCATGATGGCGATCGATATGCGTTCCTGCGGCAAATTCTGCATCAGGTAGACGAATCCCATCCCCTCGTCTCCGAGCCGGTTCTCGACGGGAACCGCGACGTCGGTGAACGACAACTCGGCGGTGTCCTGGGCGTCCAGACCGATCTTGTCCAGCTGGCGACCGCGTTCGAATCCCTCCATGCCGCGTTCGACGACAAGCAGCGAAAACCCTTGCGCGCCTTTATCGGGGTCGGTCTGCGCCACGACGATCACCAGGTCGGCGTTGATTCCGTTGGTGATGAACGTCTTGGCTCCATTAAGCACATAGTGATCACCCTGCCTGACGGCGCGGGTCTTGATGCCCTGCAAGTCACTACCGGTTCCCGGCTCGGTCATCGCGATCGCGGTAATCAGCTCGCCAGTGCAGAACTTGGGTAACCAGCGCTGCTTCTGCTCGTCGTTGGCTAGCTCCAGCAGATACGGCGCCACGATGTCGTTGTGCAGGCCGAAGCCGATCCCGCTGTATCGCCCGGCGGAGGTTTCCTCGGTGACGATCGTGTTGTACCGAAAGTCCGGGTCACCCCCACCGCCGTACTCCTCGGGCACCGCCATCCCCAGAAAACCCTGTTTGCCGGCCTCAAGCCAGACGCCGCGGTCGACGATCTTGGCCTTTTCCCATTCGTCGTGATAGGGCGCAACGTGGCGCTCGAGGAAGGCCCGGTAGGACTCGCGAAACAAGTCGTGCTCAGGTTCGAACAGAGTGCGCTGGTACTTGATGGCACTGCCCATGGGTGACCTCCGGCGACAAGAGAACTCTGCTGCCCACCGTATACCAACCATATGGTTGGTAGGCAGCTGCGGGACGGAACTCAGCCGCGCGCACCAAAGTCCCGCAGGCTGGCGGCCAGCGCCACCGGAACCCGGGCCTTGATCCTCGTGCCTTCCGAGTTGTGGTCCTCCTGCTGCACCCGGCCGTCGGCGTGCACGCGCGCCACCAGGTCGCCACGGTGGTACGGGATCAACACATCCACGGCGGCGTCGGTCGCAACGGTGAGCTCAGCCATCCGGCGGCGCAACGCGTCTATCCCTTCCCCGGTGCGCGCGGACACGAACACCGCGCCGGGCAGGCCGTGCCGGAGCTTGGCCAGCGTCAGATCGCTGGCCGCGTCAACTTTGTTGACCACGAGCAGCTCCTGCGGCGCGTCCGCACCCTTATCCCAGTGATCGCCACCGCGGTCGGCCCCGTGGTCAGCCAGGACATCAGAGATCACCTGCCGCACTGCGGTGATCTGTGCCAGTGGATTGGCGTCGGAGCCGTCAACGACGTGCAACAACAGCTCGGCATCGACGACTTCCTCCAGCGTGGAGCGGAATGCCTCGACCAGCTGGGTGGGCAGATGGCGCACAAAGCCGACGGTGTCGGTAATCAGGAAGCGGCGAACCCCCTGTGCATCGGGATCGAATTCCGCCCGGCGGGTGGTGGGCTCCAGCGTCGCGAACAGCGCGTCTTCAACTAGCACTCCGGCCCCAGTCAGGGCGTTGAGCAGGCTGGATTTACCCGCGTTGGTGTAGCCAACGATGGCGATCGACGGAACATCGCTATGCACCCGGCGGCTGCGCTGAGTGTCGCGGGCGCGTTTCATCGCCTTGATTTCGCGTCGCAGTTTGGCCATCCGCTCGCGGATGCGCCGCCGGTCGGTCTCGATCTTGGTCTCGCCCGGACCGCGCAACCCCACTCCGCCTCCGCTGCCGCCCGCGCGGCCGCCGGCCTGCCGTGACATCGACTCACCCCAGCCACGCAACCGGGGCAGCATGTATTCCATCTGAGCCAGCGACACTTGGGCCTTGCCCTCCCGGCTAGTGGCGTGCTGAGCGAAGATGTCGAGGATCAGCGCAGTGCGGTCGATGACTTTGACCTTCACGGCCTTTTCCAGGGCCGTCAGTTGCGCGGGTGATAGTTCGCCGTCGCAGATGACGGTATCGGCGCCGGTGGCGACCACCACTTCGCGCAGTTCGGCGGCCTTGCCCGATCCGATGTATGTCGACGGGTCGGGCCGGTCGCGGCGTTGGATGAGCCCTTCGAGCACGTGCGAGCCGGCGGTTTCGGCCAATGACGCCAACTCGGCCAGGCTCGCCTGGTTGTCGGCGGCACTGCCTTCCGTCCACACTCCTACCAACACCACCCGCTCCAACCGCAGCTGGCGGTACTCCACCTCGGAGACGTCTGCGAGTTCGGTCGACAGCCCGGCGACCCGACGCAACGCCGATCTGTCGTCGAGAGCAAGTTCACCGACGCTTGGTGTGTGGTCCCACCCGTCGGGAGCATCTGAAGAATCTGCGAAGCCCATGCTGGGCGAATCTGGATATGTCATGGCCAGTACCCGATGGTTGCACGTCGCGAGTGGCTGCGCATCCGAATAATCCGCCTCATGGCCACCTCAGCCATCCACCTATTCCGGCGACGTGCCGACCGTCTGCTCAGAACGCTCCTCAGATGCCGCGGGATCTCCCCATGCGCTCCAACATTCATCGGCAAGTTCCCCCTGGGCCACCAGCACCGAAGGCCCGCGCAGGTAGCTGGTGGCATCGGTGACTGCGACCTTGACATCACCACCCGGCACGCGCACGGTGAGGGCACCGGTCTCCGTGCCCGCGCTTGCCAGCGCAGCAACGGCGGCGGCAACAGTTCCGGTGCCACACGACCGGGTTTCTCCCACGCCGCGCTCGTGAACCCGCATCGACACCACCCCGCCGACGGGCGCCGTCAGCACCTCGACATTCACGCCGTCTGGGAACTGTGCCCGGTCGAAGCTCACCGGCGCAGCAACATCCAAAGTGTGCAGCTCTTCGACGGTCAGCACGGGATCGACACACGCCAGGTGCGGGTTGCCCACGTCGACTACCACCCCGTGAAACCGCCTACCACCGACAACGGCTTCGCCTGCCCCAAGCCGGTTGGCCCGGCCCATGTCCACGGTGACATCTGCATTGGTCGCATCAACCTGATGCACTGTGACCAGACGCGGACCGGACACTGAGCCGACGACGAACTCGTCGCGGAGCTCCAAGCCACTGGCACGCAGGTAATGCGCAAACACGCGAACGCCGTTGCCGCACATCCGTGCGGCCGATCCGTCGGCGTTGCGGTAGTCCATGAACCAGTCGAATCCGCTGACGCCATCGGGTAGGCGGTCGAGCACGCCGGCCGTCACGGCCGCGCCCGCGGTGGTGACACGCAACAACCCGTCGGCACCCAGCCCTTGTCGCCGGTCGCACAAGGCGGCCACCTGGGCCGCGGTGACCGCCAGCTCGGCGTTGACGTCGGGCAGTAACACGAAGTCGTTCTGCGTCCCGTGGCCCTTGGCGAACATCACCAGATCAGGTTACGTGCCGCCAGACCCGCAGTGCGTCGTCGACGGTGCGGGCCTGATCGGCGGGGGTGGCCGCGCCAACGTCGAGCCAGTGCACGCGATGGTCTCGGCGAAACCACGACCGCTGCCGGCGCACGTAGCGACGGGTGCCCACGTATGTCTGCTCCCGAGCATCGCGCAGCAGGTCGGCACCGGGGCCAGCATCGCCGCCCGCGTCCAAAGCCGCGATCACCTGCGCGTAGCCCAGCGCGCGTGCCGCGGTGACACCCTCGCGTAGGCCGATACCCAGCAACGCGCGCACCTCAGCTACCAGGCCACGATCGAACATCAGATCGGTCCGGCTTGCCAAACGTCCATCGAGAATCCTTGTCTCACAATCTAACCCAACAATGGCGGCGTCCCACCGCGGCGCGCCAACACTCGGGGCGGACGCGGCGAATGGCTGGCCGGTGAGTTCGACGACCTCCAGCGCACGCACGGTACGCCGGGCGTCGGTAGGCAGGATTGCCGCGGCCGCGGCCGGGTCGCGACGGGCAAGCTCAGCGTGTAGCCCGCCGACGCCGACCTCGGCCAGCCGCTGTTCCCATTTCACCCGGACCGCCGGGTCGGTTGCCGGAAAAGACCAGTCATCGAGCAGCGATTGGATGTAGAGCATCGAACCGCCCACCACGACCGGTACCGACCCCCGCAGCAGGATCGCCTCGATGTCGGCTGCGGCGGCCTGCTGATAGCTGGCAACGCTCGCCGTTTCGGTGACCTCAAGGACGTCGAGTTGATGATGGGGGATGCCACGGCGCGCAGCGACAGGTAGCTTTGCGGTCCCAATGTCCATACCGCGATAGAGCTGCATCGCGTCGCAGTTGACGATCTCAGCGCTGACTTCCCCAGCGAGCCGCTCTACGACGTCGAGCGCCAACTCCGATTTGCCAGTGCCCGTCGGGCCGACAATCGCCAGTGACCTCATGGCTGCCAAACACCAGCGAAGTAGCCGACACCGTAGGGTGCCCCCCGGTAGAGCTCTTTGGCCGATCGCGGTCCGGTTTCGATGAGGCCGGCCAGCACCTGAAAGGCGACCCGCCCGAGGATCCGGTCGGACAATCCAGCTAGTGCCGCAACATCGCCACGTGCGAGCGCCTCGTCGAGAGACCGCTGCGGGGCGGCGGCGCTCGGGTCATAACCCCCGGGAGCCGCGGGCGTCAGGGTGTTGGCACCGTCGGCCGTGATCAGCACACCGACCGGAGCGCGCGCCCGGTCGATCTCGGTCCGCAGCTGGCGGCCTCGCGCGATCGCGGTGTCGCGGCCGTGGTCGTTGGCGAAGACTTGCACCGTCGCACTTGCTTCGGGCCGGGCCCGACCCCGCAGCCACCCGGTGACCAGGGCACATATGGGCAGTTCGGGCCAAGGCGCGGCACGTTGACTGGTTTGCGCACCAGTTTGCGGCGACAGCCGCACGGGCACGTCGGCGCCGAAGCCCGCGAAGGTCCCGACGCTGTCGGGACCCACGGTGTAATCCACCGACCCGCGTGCGCAGTCCGTTCCGACGGCAATCCAGCGCAGCGGCAACGCCGCGGCCGCCGCGATCACCGCCGTCCGTAGGTCAGCTACCTCGGCGGCGGCTCCGGAGAGTTCAGGAACGAGCACCGGTGCCGACGGAACGATCGCGACAGCGCTCAACACGCCACCAAACTAGCGTCTCGACGTGCCGGTCACGGGCCTTGGGCCAGCCCGTTCGACGAAAGACGAGCCAGGCGTCGCTACGCCGACAATCCCGAAAAGCTCAGGGGATCGGTACGGGCTTCGTCCACGGCGGGTCGGGAACCACCCGAGACCGCGTCACGATCGGCGGTTGTGCGGACGCGTTCGGTCGCGGCAGCCTCGTCGGAAACCATCTCGGCCTCATCGCGGGCAAGCGCCACGGTCGCGACGAGCGCCAGCACAACGCCCGCGCCGACCACGAGTAGCCCTGTTCGGCTGGTATCCAACATTTCGCCGAGGACAACCATCCCGAGAACGGAGCCGACCAGCGGCTTGGCGACAACCAAGGTGGGCAGCGACGCGGTGAGCGAGCCCGCACGGAACGACGACTGCTGAAAGATCATTCCCGCCAACGATGCGGCGATCCACGCGTAGAACTCCGGCGCGCGCAACAACGCCACAACACCCCCACCGACCACTTCGACGACGGCCTTGGTAAGCACCGCAAAAAGCGCCAACGAGCAACCGGCGACCACCGCCAGCAACACCGCGGCCACCCGGCCCGACCAGACCCGCGCACCCACAACACAGAACAGCAACACCGGACCCATCACGCACGCCACGACGATCCACACTCCCAGCGATCCGCGCGAAGCCCCGGTATCCGGGTCGCCAACCGCGACGACCACCGCCAACGACGCAACCAGCAACCCCGCCCAGGTCCACTCCCAGCGGGTGACCCGGCGGCGCGTGATGTGGGCATAGATCGGCAGTGCAAACAACAGCGCCGTCACCTGAAGCGCCGACACCAGCATCACTGATCCCAACGTCAGCGCCGCAGCCTGTAAGACGTAATTGCCGACCGCACCTCCCCCGCCGAGCCACCAGCGGGTATCGCGCAGGGACAGTCCGAAGAGCGCGAGGTGGCCTACCTCCTCATCGGTAACTTCCTTCGCGGAGCGCTGCCGGACCACGTTGCCGATCGCGGACGACAGTGCGGCGCCCAAGGCCAGACAAACGACCACGATGTCGGCGCTGGTCATGGGCGACCTCCTCGTCGAAGTCCGGCGTCGGACCGACCTCCTCCCTACTTAACGGTAGGAACCATGCGAATACCTATGTAGAACCTTTGCGTAAGCTATGCCTCGCTGGTCGCGGCCCTATCGCAATCGGCCCGCTGGGCAATACCCCGGACCGCCGGCCCTTGGAATGGCCTGGCGACCAACGCTCGGGCGCAGTGCAGCGCTTCTTTGAGACCTTGTCGCGATCCGTGGCGGCCCAGACGGGCGAAGGTGGCGACGCGCAGCCCGTCGAGCTGCTTCAATACAGTTGGAGACGAACGAGACTGTTGGAGACGAGTGAGACTGTTGGAGACGATTGAGACGGCCGGAAACGGTGTGGAAATGGTGAGGAGATCCTGGTGGCTTTGACCGCACCAGCCCTCCCGGCCGAAGAGATGCCGCCGTGCGCGGCAGGTGCGCGGGATGTCGCCGCGCGAAGGGTTTGCAAAGGTCAGGTGACGCGTACATGACAGCGGACGAGCCTCAAAGCAGCGAATCTGCACAGCCAATTTCGGAGCCCGCACCCGCGCAGGCGCCGCGTCCGGGACCCCGTCCCGGTCCGCGACCAATGCCACGACCGCCTACGCACCTGGTGCCACCGCCGCCGGCCAGCGACCCGCGCCGGTTCGGACGTGTCGACGACGACGGCACAGTGTGGCTCATCAGCGAAGCCGGCGAGCGCATCGTCGGCTCTTGGCAAGCTGGCGACCCCGAAGCCGCGTTTGCCCATTTCGGCCGTCGATTCGAGGACTTGAGCACCGAGATCACCCTGATGGACGAGCGGCTTGCCACGGGGACCGGCGACCCAGACAAAATCAAGGCGCATGCAGACGCCCTGGCCGAAACGTTGCCGACGGCGTGCGTGCTGGGCGATGTCGACGCGCTTACACACCGGTTGACAAATGTCCGTGGGCGCGCGGAGGTCATCGCCGCCGCGGACCGCTCCAGGCGCGAAGAGCATCGCGCGGGTCAGACCGCCCGTAAGGAGGCGCTGGCCGCCGAAGCCGAGGAGCTAGCCGCCAACTCGACCCAGTGGAAGGCCGCCGGCGACCGGCTGCGGGACATCCTCACCGAATGGAAGACCATCAGCGGTCTGGATCGAAAGGTCGATGACGCGCTGTGGAAGCGCTACTCGACGGCACGGGAAACCTTCAACCGCCGACGGGGATCCCACTTCGCTGAGCTGGATCGTGAGCGATCCAGCGTCCGGCAAGCGAAAGAACGCCTCTGCGAGCGGGCCGAGGAGATGGCCGCGTCGACGGATTGGACGACCACCAGCGCCGAATTCCGCAAACTCCTCACCGAGTGGAAAGCGGCAGGACGTGCGAGCCGAGAAGTGGACGACGCCCTGTGGCACCGCTTCAAAGCAGCGCAGGATTCCTTCTTCACAGCGCGCAACGCCGCGACCGCGGAAAAAGATGCCCAACTACGCGCCAACGCTACAGCGAAAGAAGCGTTGCTGGCGGAGGCGGAAAAGCTCGACACCACCAACATTGATGCCGCCAGAGCGACGCTGCGGTCGATCGCCGAGAGATGGGATGCGGCTGGTCGGGTGCCGCGCGAACGTTCAGCCGAGTTGGAGCGCCGGTTGCGCGCCGTCGAGAAGAAGGTGCGTGACGCCAGTGAAGTGGACTGGGCCGACCCTCAGGCGCAGGCCCGCGCCGAACAATTCCGCACACGGGCCGAGCAGTTCGAACAGCAGGCAGCCAAAGCGGCCGCGGCTGGGCGAACCAAAGATGCTGAGGAAGCAAAGGCTAAGGCCGAGCAGTGGCGGCAGTGGGCCGCGGCCGCCGCTGACGCGCTGACCCGCAGACCCTAGCGTTCACTGCCCGAGTTCGGCGGTGTACCGGCCTCGGGTACATCGGGGGTCTCGGACTTTTCGGGGTTGGTTTGCGACCTGTCCAGCAGCGTCATGGTCTGTTGCTGTGCGGCGGCCCGGCGACGTTGTTCTTCGGCTGCCAGTTGCACGAGGGTTCGCGACCACACCACACGCGCCCAATGAAACGTCAACACGATCAGGGTGAGCCACGCCACGAAAAGCCCGACCCCCGGACCCGGATTGCCCGGCGCCACGGTCTGGCGCGACCAGACGGCTAAGAGCCCGGTGCCACTGGCCAGCGCCGAACCCGCCAGCGCCACCCAGGCCAAGGCCCAGCGCCGCGTCATCAGCGCGACCATCGAGAAACCAACGCCGAATACCAGCGCCAACCAGGCGAAGACCCGCGAGGGTAGCGCCACTGCAGCCGCCCCCGCCCCGTGACTGCTGAACAACACATCCCACCCGCGCACACTGCCGGTGTGCGGTAAGACAAACGACCCCAAGAGCACGAACACCAAGATCGCGACTACGAGAGCTCGTGCGCCAGGGTCAATTTCTTGGGCAACGCGGCGCTCCACCGCTTCGATATCGGTGCGGAACTCGTCAAAGTTCTCGGCACTACCGTCGTGATTCATCGGCTGCATCCAAGGGGCTCGATCGTGCTGATGGGCCGACCGACACCGGGCATTCCGAGACCGACATCACGGGGCCGCTGTCCTGCGGCGTGCGCATCACCGGCACGAGTGCGACGGTGGGTGAGGACGCCCGCGTCCGCGATGAGGTGATGCGGCGCCGCGTCGGTGACCACCGTGGTGATGATGTCGCCGGGACGCACTTGTCGGTCCTGATCACCGACCAAACCGGCATCGGACAGGCTGGCATCGAAATGAACCAGCCGGCCGTCACGCGCCCGCCCGCTCATCCGCGCTGTGCGGTTGTCTTTGCGCCCTTCACCGGTGGCGACCAGCAGTTCGACCGTCTGTCCGACGACGGCCCTGTTTTCTTCCAGCGAGATCTGCTCCTGCAGCGCGACCAGGCGCTCGTAGCGCTCCTGGACGACGGCTTTCGGCAGCTGCCCCCCGAGTTCGGCCGCCGGGGTCCCGGGGCGCTTCGAGTATTGGAAGGTGAATGCGGCGCAGAACCGCGCCTGACGCACCACATCAAGGGTCGCGGCGAAGTCCTCTTCGGTCTCTCCGGGAAATCCCACGATCAGATCGGTGGTGATGGCGGCGTGCGGCATGGCCGCGCGCACCCGCTCGATGATTCCGAGATACCGCTCTGCCCGATACGACCGCCGCATCGCGCGCAGAATTCGGTCCGACCCGGACTGCAGCGGCATGTGCAGGGCTGGGCACACGTTCGGCGTCTGCGCCATCGCCTCAATGACGTCGTCGGTGAACTCGGCTGGGTGTGGAGAGGTGAACCGGAGCCGTTCCAGCCCGTCGATGCCTCCGCACGCCCGCAGCAGCTCGGCGAAAGCGCCCCGATTGCGGGGCATTTCAGGGTCGGCGAACGAGACCCCGTAGGCATTGACGTTTTGCCCGAGCAGAGTGACCTCGAGCACGCCAGCGTCGACGAGGGACCGAACCTCTGCCAGGATGTCCGCCGGACTACGGTCGACCTCCCTGCCCCGCAGCGCCGGGACGATGCAGAACGTACAGGTGTTGTTGCACCCGACTGAAATGGAAACCCAAGCAGCATAGGCGGATTCGCGGGCACTCGGCAGTGATGACGGAAACTGCTGCAGCGCCTCGGCGATCTCCACCTGCGCGATCTTGTTGTGCCTGGCCCGGTCGAGCAGCGTGGGCAGTGAGCCGATGTTGTGGGTCCCGAAAACGACATCGACCCACGGCGCCTTGCGCAGCACGGTGTCGCGGTCTTTTTGGGCCAGGCAACCGCCGACCGCGATTTGCATGTCCGGGTTGCTGCGTTTGCGCGGCGCCAGGTGGCTGAGGTTGCCGTACAGCTTGTTGTCGGCGTTCTCCCGAACGGCGCAGGTGTTGAAGACGACCACATCGGCCTCAGCATCGTGGGCCGCACGCTGATAGCCGGCCTCTTCAAGCAAGCCGGCCAGCCGCTCGGAATCGTGGACGTTCATCTGGCAGCCGTAGGTCCGCACCTGGTAGGTCCGCGCAGGCACCAGGTGGGCGGATGGCGACATCGCAGAACGCTCGTTCGCGACGCCCGGTGTCGGGGCGTTGCGCGGCATGGTCGAAGTCACGGGGCCATGGTACCGGCGGCGAGCCGACGTCTGGCCTGCCGGATTGACCCCTGGGCACGTGGATTGATGGTATCGATGCAGAACGATGATGCATGGTGACGAAGCGGCCGTCGACAGCACGATGGTTGCTCGGTTGCTCGCCGCGCAGTTCCCGCGGTGGTCAGAGCTTCCGTTGGCGCGCGTGGAGTCCGCGGGCACCGACCACGCGATTTACCGGCTTGGTACCGGGTTGTGCGTACGGCTACCCCGAACGCCCTCGGCCAGCGGCCAAGTGCACAAGGAGCACCAGTGGTTACCCC
Source organism: Mycobacterium spongiae (assembly GCF_018278905.1). Taxonomy (NCBI): domain Bacteria; kingdom Bacillati; phylum Actinomycetota; class Actinomycetes; order Mycobacteriales; family Mycobacteriaceae; genus Mycobacterium; species Mycobacterium spongiae. Next base: position 1,949,690 of record NZ_CP046600.1, on the reverse strand, counting down.
GCTTGGCGCAGCTGGTGCCGCTGTCCATCCCAGCACCGCTGGCGTTGGGGAAGCCCGGCGAGGGTTATCCGTGGCACTGGTCGGTCTACGACTGGCTCGAGGGGCACACCCTCGACCCGGGTGGCATTACCGATATTCAGCAGGTGGCGCACGACCTCGCTTCGTTCGTGGCAGCGCTGCACCGAATCGACCTGGCGGGCGGGCCGGCTCCCGGTGTGCACAATTTCTTCCGCGGCGTCCCGCTCGCTGCCCGAGATGCGGCCACCCGGAAAGCGATCGCGGAACTTAGCGACGAGGTTGACACCGCAGCTGCGATCGCGGCGTGGGAAGCTGCCCTGCGGGCGGCGCCGTGGCAAGGGCCGGGTGTCTGGATTCACGGCGATCTGTCATCCGGCAACTTGCTGTTCCAGCAGGGCAGGCTTGCCGGTGTCATCGACTTCGGCGGCGTGGGCGTGGGCGATCCGGCGTGCGATTTCAGCGTCGCCTGGGAGTTGTTCCCTGCGGCTGCCCGCGACGCATTCCGCACCGCCCTTGCAGCCGACCCAGCGAGTTGGAACCGAGGCCGCGGATGGGCATTGTCCATCGCGGCGATTCAGCTCCCCTATTACCAGGACACCAACCCGATGCTCGCTCACCGCGCCCGGAAGGTGATCGCCGAGGTGCTGATGGACTACCACCAGCAGAATCCCTAGACTCGGCGCCGCTCCCGTTCGGCGGCCAGCTCGGCGGCGACCACCTGGCACGCCACGTCTTGGCTATATCCGCGGCGCGCGAGCATTGCTACCAACCGGCGGCTCACCCGCACCTCGTCCTTGCGATCCTCGCTGAGCGCCTCCCGCCGCAGCCTTGCGCGTACCAGCTGCTCAGCGCGCGATCGCTCGGCACCGGCATCCATCCCATCCAGCACCGCGGTGATCACGTCATTGTCGACTCCCCTGGTGTGCAGCTCGGCGGCCAGCGCGCGTTTGCTCTTTCCGGTGTTCGCCCGCCTCGACGACACCCACTGTTGGGCGAACTCTGTGTCGTCCACGAGGCCGACGGCAGCCAGCCGATCCAATACCCGGTTAGTGATGTCGTCCGGGTATCGGCGTTTGGCCAGCTGGCCGCGCAATTCGGCCCTGGTCCGTGACCGCGCGGTGAGCAGACGCAGGCACAACGCCCGCGCCTGCTCCTCGCGCTCAGAAGTCGACGGGGGCGGGCAAGACGCCGTCATGCGCGGAGTCATCAGTCACCACTGCACCAATACCGAGCTTTTCTTTGATCTTCTTCTCGATCTCGTCGGCCACGTCGGCGTTCTCGATCAGGAAGTTGCGGGCATTCTCTTTGCCCTGGCCAAGCTGCTCGCCCTCGTAGGTGAACCAGGCACCGGCCTTGCGGATGAAGCCCTGATCGACACCCATGTCTATCAACGAGCCTTCCCTGCTGATACCTCGGCCGTAGAGGATGTCGAACTCAGCCTGCTTGAACGGTGGCGACACCTTGTTCTTCACAATCTTGGCCCGGGTGCGGTTGCCGACCGCATTGGTGCCGTCCTTGAGCGTCTCGATTCGCCGCACGTCCAAGCGCACCGACGCATAGAACTTCAGCGCCTTTCCACCGGTTGTCGTTTCGGGCGAGTTATGCACCATCACTCCGTCGACGAAGTAATTGTGATTGCCCTCGACCTCAATATCGAACCGGTTCATTGACCGGGTGGGCGGCTTGACATGCACGTCGAGGACCCGCGCGGGCACCAACTGCTGCGTGGGTTCGACGAACTGTGGCGTGACCGTGCCTCGACCACGGAACCGTGGCAACAGCTTGTACTCCATGGTCGGGGCCACATATGGCGCAACCAGTTCTTGAAACGCTGCCGTGGCAGCGGTAGAGAACACCAGCACCGCCTTGTTTGCTGAGCCGGCATATCGCATCCGCACATCCAAGCCGTATGTATCACGCAAATAGCCGCACAACCGCATACGTGTGCCTTCGGTCATGGCCTCGACGCAGATCTCGATGCGACCACTGCCACCAGCGGTACGCTCCTGTACCCCCTTGGAACGCAAGCTGAATGAACCGTCGTCCATATACCAGATAGCCAGAGCCAGCGGTGTCAGCGCCTTGAGATACTCCTCCGAAAAGAACTTCCTGCCATTTTCGAGGTAGACCGCGCGCTGTAGTTCGGCGAGCTCTGGGAGCGGGGTGAAGTCGACGAAGCTGGCGCCCTTGGCATTTTCGCGCACCGTATGACCGATGTTGCCCATCAACGCGGTCTTCCACCGCAAGTACTCCACCTGCTGGACACCATGCCCCAGCCGGAAACGAACTCCGTTGCGGTCACGCCGATTGGATGAGAGGTTCCCATCACCCATGAGCGATCCCAGCACTACCTGAAACTGCTGGTCACTAAGCAAATGCGGCTCGACGGCCAGCACACGGTCACCGGCGATGAGATCACCGGCTTCTGTCCAGCCACCTGGTGTTCGAATGAGGTGGTTGTGTGTCGCCGCAAACTGCGACTTACCATTACCGCTGGACTTCTCGACGGTAAACTGAAGGAACTGTTCGGTCGGCCCGTTATTGAACCAGTTGACTATCTTGCGAGGCACTATTCGGTCCGTCCCCGGGTCATAGGACAGCACTTCGACGTCCATCTTGTTATTGACGATCTTGCCGATCTTCTCGGTCGTGCCATCAGCAAGTGTGACTCGAGTCGAATAGTTCATGCACCCGAACATCACTCCAATTTTGTCGCGGAGCTGGTTGATGAAGATCGCCGTGGTGCCCGAGTTGTTCAGTGCGCCGGTCATTTTCCGTAGCGCCTGGCTCATCAGCCGGGCCTGCAGACCGACGTGACTGTCCCCCATCTCGCCTTCGAGTTCCGCGCGCGGCACCAGCGCGGCCACCGAGTCGATCACCACAATGTCGAGCGCACCCGAGCGGATCAGCATGTCCGCGATCTCGAGCGCCTGTTCACCGGTGTCCGGCTGGCTTACCAGCAGGGAATCGGTGTCGACCCCGAGCTTCCTGGCGTACTCGGGATCCAGCGCATGCTCGGCATCGATGAACGCCGCGACACCGCCGGCGGCCTGGGCGTTGGCCACCGCATGCAGTGCCACAGTGGTCTTGCCCGAGGACTCCGGGCCGTATATCTCTACCACCCGGCCACGCGGCAATCCGCCGATGCCGAGAGCGACGTCCAGTGCGATGGAACCGGTCGGGATGACCGAAATCGGCTGGCGTACCTCGTCCCCGAGGCGCATCACCGACCCTTTGCCGTAACTCTTCTCGATCTGGGCCATTGCCAGTTCGATAGCCTTCTCGCGGTCGGGGGCTTGCGTCATGGCGCTTCTCCTGTAGTCGGTGTTCGATGACCGGTATTGGTCGGTTGGCCGTGACACTAGAGACGACCACCGACAAGTTGAGATCTCCGAATGGTCCCCACAGTAGCCGAACACTTGTTCGATTCAAGTTCGACACGCCGCGTGTGGCAGTATCACCTCTCGAAGAGCACATGAACATCTGCGTGGAGTTGTCCGAAATCTCCTCCTATGGAGGGTTTTTCGCGCTGGCCGTCGGCGGCGACGCAACAGGATGGCATCCCGTCGGTCAGTCCTACGCCACCGGCCATGCGGACTTGATCGAGGCCACCGCCGCGCGCTACCGCACGACCGAGCTACGAGTCCGCGCCTCCCTGGTCCACCTCGGCCATGCCGCCCGGCTGTGGTCACCGGTTCTCGCCTGCGCGTTGGGCCACGGCGTCATCCCAGACCTCAGCGATCTACAGCGCGCCGACGACGGGGCGCAGCTACGCCTACCCGAACCCGTCGGAGAACCCGTCGAGGCCGACTCACCCATCGCGGACTTGCTGTACCGCGTTGTCGTGCAGCAACATCTGGAACCTCTCGCGGCCGGTCTGCGGGTCAAGCTCGCGCCCGGTCTGCTTTACGGCAACATCGCGTCTGCCCTCGTCGGATCGTCGAAGGCCCTGCTGGCGGCGCGACCGGACCTGCGCCAGCCCATCGCCACCACAACCAGTTCGCTGTTGGGGACCGGCAGACTGACCGGATCCGGCACGATAACCGGCGCCGACCTAGGCTTCACCCGCAATAGTTGTTGCCTCTTCTACCGCTTGCCCGGTGCGGGAAAATGCGGCGACTGCCCGCTCTAGCCAGCACGAAACGCTCACCACTGATCGCGTGGCACGTCGAAGTCAACGCATAGTGCCCGCCACACGTCACGAGGCTCAACGCCCTGCTCAATGGCCTGGGCAGCCGTCTGGCCGTCAAAGCCGGTCAACACGTGATCGACCAGCACCGACGAGCTGTACGCAGCGCCGAATCGCAGGACAACCCGCTCGTTGAACTCCGTTAACCGCACACCCGCCAAGATACCCAGCTGATTACCCGGCGAGCGCGAGTGCTTCGTGGCACACCTGCACCGGATCGGCAACTCCGGTAATGCTCACGGCAGCGCGTTGGGCGGCCTCACGATACGGCGGCGCCGACAGCACAGTGTTGACCTCGGCCACCAAGGCTTCGGCCGTCAACGGGCGAATCAGCCGGGCGCTGCCCTGCCGTACCACCCGGTTGGCCATCTCCCATTGATCCCCGCCGCCAGGAACCACCACTAGGGGCACGCCGGCCATCAGCGTCTTGGCCACCATCCCGTGTCCGCCGCCACAGATCACGAGGTCGGCATGCGTCAACAACTCGGCCTGGCTGCCCAACCCAACCACCGCCCACGGTGGCACCGTCAGATCCGCTCCGCTCAGCCGCGACACCGCTAGGCGCGATCCCGGTGGAAGCGTGTCTCCCGGCGTCAAGCACTCCAGCGCCACTTCGGCTAGTCCGATGGTTCCGGTCAGCGCGGTGGACGGAGCGACGACCACCACCGGCCCGGGACCGGAGGGGATGGTCAATATTTGGTCGGTCGGCTCGAAGTGCAACGGGCCTACGACCACGGCTTCGGCCGGCCAGTCCGGACGGGAAACCTCCAGGGCGGGCAGCGTAGCGATGAGCCGTCGCAGCGGCCCGGGGTCGGTGGCGGGCAGCCCCAGCTGCACCCGGACGGCCGAGCGCTGCCGCAGGCCAGCGCGCCAAGACCGCCCCGTCAACGCTCGCATGGTGGAATCGCGCAGCCGACCACGGATGCCGGTGCCCGGTGCCAGACCACTGCCGATCGGCGGCAATCCTTTGGACGGCAGATACAGCGGATGCGGATTCAGCTCGACCCACGGGATCCCCAACAGCTCCGCAGCCATACCACCACAGGCGGTGATGACGTCGGCCACCACCAAATCCGGCGCCAATTGGCGCAGCTGTGGCGCGTTGAGGATCGCCATCTGCGCGGCGCGCCGGTGGATCCGCGCGCCAGCGTCGAGGTCGTCGTCAGTGGCAGCGAGCCCGTCCAGCTCAATAGCGTCAATGCCGGCTCCGCGGGCCGCATCCAGCCATTCCACCCCCGTCAACAGAGTGGGCGTGTCACCGGCTTCGACAAAGCGGCGGCACAGCGCGATCGCGGGGAACGAATGCCCGGGATCCGGCCCGGCGACCACGGCAACGCGCATCGGCCCTACCCTGCCACAGCGCCCCAGCCGTACGCTGACAACCATGACAGAGCTAGCTCAGACATCGGTTGAGAACATCCGCACGGTCGAGGGATTCCTGAACGCCCTGCAGGATGCGGACTTCGAAACCGCAGACGCCGCACTCGACGACGACCTCGTCTACGAAAACGTCGGACTGCCGACCATCCGCGGCCGTCACCGGACAATGCAGCTGTTCCGCCGGATGGAGGGCCGCGCCGCGTTCGAGGTGAAGATCCACCGGAGCGCCGCCGATGGCGCTGCCGTGCTCAACGAGCGCAGCGACGCGCTAATCTTCGGTCCCCTGCGGCTTCAGTTCTGGGTCTGCGGCGTGTTCGAAGTGCACGATGGGCGGATCACGCTGTGGCGGGACTACTTCGATTTCTTCGACATGTTCAAAGCGACCCTGCGCGGTCTGGCGGGATTAGTGCTGCCGTCGCTGCGGGCCACGTTCTAGCCTCGTAAGCCCACGACTAGCTGTGCGCCAAGCCGCCGAGTTCGTCGAAGGCCTGCGCCCAGCCGACCAGACGATCAGTGGCACCCACCAGCTCCGCGCGATAGCGCTGCTGTGCACCCACTGCGGCTCCTCGGCCAGCATCACCGTTTGCCGATGAGACCAATTGTGCTGCGGCGGTGACCATTGTGTTGTATTGACGGACGCCGGCGCTCAGCTGCGCGGTGAATGCGTTGATGGTGGGCACCAGATACGAACGTGATGACGTGGATTGCTGCGCCGCCCGCTCCATGGACACCACCTCCGACGCGGTGGCCACCATCGCCGCAGAGGTCTGGTTGGCCGCGGCCGTCAGATCACGGATTTCGGCTGCTGGCAGCATCGCACCGCGCTCGATGACACCGAGCAGCGAGAAGAAGCCCCGTTCGGAGGCGCCAAGGGCAGACATTGCGGGGCGCGCCGCCGAACCCGCTGGTGGCAGCCGACGCGCGTTGGACTGCCGCGGCGCTGGCAACGGCTCCGAGCGCAGCCAACGGTAGCGAAAGAGCAACAACGTTGCGGGAATAGCCTGTAAGACCGCTATGGTGCCGGTGACCACCAGCAGCAACACGAACCAACCCCAGGCCGCCAGCAACGCCGTCACTACTGCCCAAAACACACACCCGGCGCTGAATACCAGACCCCACCGCAGCGCCCGGCGACGACGCCGAAGCAACCGAGCTCGCGGATCGGCTGCCGCACTAATCTTTTGGACAACCAGACCGGACAGGTCCGCGGCGGTGTCCATACCACGCTGGTAGCCGCGCCGGAGCACCGCGCGCCACCGCCCGCGCTGCCCCGGCTCCACTGCCATCGTCGACCGTCCCGCCTTGCTACTGCCCGAAAGGCTTCTCGGTAATCGAGCCGCGTGAGGCCTCGGTAGCAGGCGCGGCCGGGCTGGCCGAGCCTCCGGCCGGCAACGCCTCACCACGCATCGACGCGCGGATCTGCTCCAGCCGAGAATGACCGGCCATCTGGATACCGGCCTGCTCGACTTCGAGCATGCGGCCCTGCACGGAGCCCTGGGCGAGCTCGGCCGAACCGATCGCATTGGCGTAGCGCCGCTCGATCTTGTCGCGTACCTCGTCGAGGGTTGGCGTGTTGCCCGGCGCAGCCAGTTCGCTCATCGATCGCAGCGATGCGCTGACTTGCTCCTGCATCTTCGCTTGTTCCAGCTGGCTGAGCAGCTTGGTGCGCTCGGCGATCTTTTGCTGCAGCACCATCGCGTTGCGTTCAACGGCTTGCTTGGCTTGGTCTGCCGCACCGAGCGCTTGGTCGTGCAACGCCTTGAGGTCTTCGACGCTCTGCTCAGCAGTCACCAGCTGGGCGGCGAACGCCTCCGCCGCGTTGTTGTATTCGGTGGCTTTGGCTACGTCGCCGGCGCTGGTGGCCTGATCGGCCAATGTCAGCGCCTGACGAACGTTGACCTGCAGCTTTTCGATGTCCGCCAGCTGCCGGTTGAGCCGCATCTCCAGTTGCCGTTGATTGCCGATCACCTGCGCGGCCTGTTGCGTCAGCGCCTGGTGGGTCTGCTGCGCCTCCTCAATGGCCTGCTGAATCTGCACTTTCGGGTCGGCATGCTCGTCAATCTTGGAGCTGAACAGCGCCATGAGGTACTTCCACGCTTTGACGAACGGATTGGCCATCAGTGAGCTCCGCCTTCGCTTCTTGTATGTCGGATCGACCCGCATGGGCCGCGGACTGACCTAGCGCTTATCCTGCCGCTCAATTTAACTGGTCAGCGCGAATCTGGTCGACTCCGTCCCCGGGCATCATGCCACCGCCCAAGACGCCACCTGGGGAATGACGACCTTGGTGTTGACATCGATGGTGGCACCGGTTGCCGGGCTATCCGACGCAACGCTGGTCACGCTCTCATTCAGCTCGGTCTGCGCCATCCGATCCCCGGCTTCGGTGAGCACCACGGACAAGGGAACCTCTAACGCCGCGCAAATCGCGTTGAGCAATTCACTGGAAAGTTCCTTGCGGCCGCGCTCGACTTCCGAGAGGTACCCAAGGCTCACCCGGGCCGCATCGGACACTTCGCGCAGCGTCCGGCCCTGCGAGGTCCGAGCCCAGCGCAGCACGTCGCCAATGACCTCGCGCATCAAGGACGCCATCACGCTCTCCTTTGTTTCCGAACACGCCTTTGTTTCCCAATACGCCTTTGTTTCCTCATACGGGCGTCATCAGGTGAACGCCGACAGCGGCGGTGTTGGTTCCCGGGCTCAGCCCCTGGCTTGGCGAATCCCCCGGACCGCCGAGGCAACGTAGTCAATGCCGGTGACCACTGTGAGCACAACCGCAATGCCCATAATTACCGCGGCCGCCATGTGCAGCGCACCCGATAGGGGCAACACGAACAACCCGATCGCCACGGCCTGCACCACGGTCTTGACCTTGCCGCCCCAACTGGCAGGAATGACACCGCGGCGGATGACGGCCAACCGCAACAGTGTCACCCCGAGCTCGCGGGTCATGATCAGCACCGTGACCCACCAGGGCAAGTCACCGAGCATCGACAACCCGATCAACGCCGCACCGATCAGCGTCTTGTCGGCAATGGGATCGACAAAAGCACCAAATTCAGTTGCCATACCGTAGTTGCGGGCCAGCAGGCCGTCGAACCGATCGGTCGTGCAAGCGACCGCGAATATCACGCAGGCGACAACGCGGGCAGTCCAATGGTGACCATCGCCGTAGAACAGGGCAAATAAGAAAATCGGGACCAGGACCAGCCTGACGAAAGTGAGAATATTGGCCAAGTTGGCGATGCTGGCACGCTCGGGCAATCGATTCGTTTGAGGCTGGCCCGACACGGCAACAGAATAACGGTTGACCAGCTCATCCGGTCTTCGATGTCGATACTGTTTCACACGTGACCGAAAGCCGACGGGATAACCGCGCGATGGTGCGGCGCGCGCGGACCTCCGACGTCCCGGTGATCAAGCGACTCGTCGACACCTATGCAGGAAAGATCCTCCTGGAAAAGAACCTGGTGACGCTGTATGAAGCCGTCCAGGAGTTCTGGGTCGCCGAACACCCCGAGATGCCGGGCGAAGTGGTCGGTTGTGGGGCATTGCACGTGTTGTGGTCCGATCTCGGCGAGATCCGCACGGTCGCGGTCGACCCCACCGTGACCAGCCACGGTATTGGCCACGCCATCGTCGATCGGCTTCTCGAAGTGGCCCGTGACCTGCAGCTCGACCGGGTGTTCGTGTTGACGTTCGAGACCGAGTTCTTCGGCCGCCACGGGTTCACCGAGATCGAGGGCACGCCGGTCACTGCCGAGGTATTCGACGAGATGCGCCGTTCCTACGACATTGGGGTCGCAGAATTCTTGGATCTGAGCTATGTCAAACCGAACATCCTGGGCAACTCCCGGATGCTGCTAGTGCTCTAGCAGCACGAGCAGCACGAGCAGCACGAGCAGCACGAGCAGCACGAGCAGCACGAGCAGCACAAGAAGCGCACCCACGCCGCCTCCGGCGTGTGACTTAGTGTCTGCTCGGCGGTGCTACTCGGTCTCCTCGTCGGGATCGGCGCCTGAGTTCGGGCCCCGGATCGCCGCCAACGTCGCCGCCAGCTCATCGGGCTTGACCAGCACCTCACGCGCCTTTGACCCTTCACTGGGCCCCACGATGTCGCGCGTCTCCATCAGGTCCATCAACCGGCCGGCTTTGGCGAAACCGACCCGCAGCTTTCGTTGCAGCATCGACGTGGACCCGAACTGGCTGGACACGACCAGCTCGACCGCTTGCAGGAACACATCCATATCGTCGCCGATGTCCGGATCGACGTCGGTGCGCTCGCCGGACGGCTTTGCGGTAGTGACCCCCTCGGTGTATTCCGGCTCGGCCTGATCCTTGCAGGCGGCGACGACGGTATGAATCTCCTCGTCGCTGATGAACGCGCCCTGGAGCCGGATCGGTTTGCTGGCACCCATCGGCAGGAACAGCCCGTCGCCCATGCCGATCAGCTTTTCCGCCCCCGCTTGGTCCAGGATGACTCGACTATCGGTGAGCGACGAGGTTGCAAAGGCGAGCCGTGACGGCACGTTGGTCTTGATGAGCCCGGTGACCACGTCTACCGACGGGCGCTGGGTAGCCAGCACCAGGTGGATGCCCGCCGCACGGGCTTTCTGGGTAATCCGCACGATGGCGTCCTCGACGTCGCGCGGCGCGGTCATCATCAGGTCAGCCAACTCATCGACGATCGCAACGACATACGGATAGGGCCGGTACTCCCGTTTGCTGCCAAGCGGCGCCGTGATCGCGCCCGATCGCACCTTCTCGTTGAAGTCATCGATGTGGCGCACCCGCGACGCCTGCATGTCCTGGTACCGCTGCTCCATTTCGTCGACGAGCCACGCGAGCGCAGCCGCGGCCTTCTTAGGCTGGGTGATGATCGGCGTGATCAGATGCGGAATGCCTTCGTAGGGAGTCAGCTCCACCATCTTCGGATCAATCAGGATCATCCTGACCTCCTCCGGAGTGGCCCGAGTCAACAGCGAAATCAGCATGGAGTTGACGAAGCTGGACTTGCCGGAACCGGTAGAGCCGGCGACCAGCAGGTGTGGCATTTTGGCCAGGTTGGCGGAGATGAAGTCCCCTTCGATGTCCTTGCCCAGTCCGATCACCAGCGGATGATGGTCGCGGCGGGTAGCCGGCGCGGTGAGTACCTCGGCCAGTCGCACCATCTCCCGATCGGTGTTGGGTACTTCGATACCGACAGCGGACTTGCCGGGGATCGGGGCCAGCATGCGGACACTCTCGGTGGCCACCGCGTAGGCGATGTTGCGCTGCAGTGCGGTGATCTTCTCCACCTTGACGCCCGGGCCAAGCTCGACTTCGTAGCGGGTGACTGTGGGCCCGCGGGTGCAGCCAGTAACCGCGGCGTTGACCTTGAACTGGGTGAGCACATCCCCGATGGCGCCAGCCATGTGGCTGTTGGCGGCGCTGCGCTTCTTGGGCGGGTCACCGGCTAGCAACAGGTCCAGCGACGGCAGCGTGTACGGACCTTCGACCACCCGGTCCAGCATCTGGGTGTTCTGCTTTCGGGAGCCACGGCTATCATCACCGTTCTTTCGGGACTTTCCGGGCTTTCCGGCGCCGCGCGCAACCGCCGGTTCCGGGGTGGTCGGAACATCGTCTGGGTTTTCGGGGAGGTCGCCAGCGGGCCACGCCTGCGCCTCGTCGTCGGCGAACGACCCTTGATGAGAATCGTCGTAGTAGCCGTCGGAGAAGTCCTCGCTCGCGAGGTCCCGTAGGTCGGCATCGCGGCCCTCGCCACCCTCGTAAGGATCGCCGGCGTCGTAGTCACGTTGGAATAGCCCGGTGCCGAACATCGCGCGCAAGGCATCGGGCACTTCGCGGATGGTGATTCCGGTCAGCAGCAACAATCCAAATAACGCACCGATGAACAACAACGGTGCGGCGATCCACGCGGTCAATCCGTCCGCCAGCGGACCACCGATGACGAAACCGACAAAGCCCCCCGCACTTCGCCGCAACTCGGGACCTTGCGGCGAACCCGCCCATAGGTGACAGAGGCCCAGCAACGAGCATCCGATCAGGCTGGCACCAAGGATCAGCCGCGGCCGCGCGTCGGGGTTGGGCGCGGTCCGCATCAGCGTTACCGCCACCCCCACCGCGACCACCGGCAGCACAACAACACCCGAGCCGATCAGGGTGCGCAGCACCACGTCGACCCATACGCCCACCGGCCGGGCCGCGTCGAACCAGGAGCTGGCCGCGACGATCACGGCAACTCCGAGCAGAACCAGCGCTATTCCGTCACGGCGATGTCCGGGCTCGATGTCGCGGGCCCGCCCGATCGACCGCGCGGCGCCACCCGTGCCTTTGGCAGCCATTAGCCACGTCGCGCGCATGACCCGGCCGCAGGTGAGTCCGGCAGCGACCAGCATCGACCGATTGCGCCGGCCGACCGGCCTGCTCACTGCTTTGGCGGGCTTGCTGGGACGCTTTTTGGGAGCACTGGGACGCTTCTTGGGAGCAGCTGATCGCGCACTTCGTGGCGCACCCCGCGAAGTGGCCTTTGACCTGCTCGTTCGACTACTGGAGCGGCCAACAGTCTTGCTTGCCATGCACGCAAGGGTAGTCGCAAATACACCATCTACACCACCCGCCACACTGGTAACGCTCATCTCGGCACGCTCTGCGCCGTCGGTCGCCGAGACGCGTGAGTAGGGTGACAAGCGGTGAGAAAAGTCATTCTGAGTTCCCGCCGCACCAACCCCGCATCCCCCAACGCGTGTCCCATAAACACCGCAGACCCAGGAGGCCTGGCATGCCCGTTGTCGTCGCGACATTGAACGTCAAACCCGAATCAGTCGACATCGTTCGCGATATCCTCACGCGCACAGTCGCAGAGGTGCACAGCGAACCTGGCTGCCAGCTCTATGCGCTCCACGAAACCGGCGAAACCTTTGTCTTCATCGAGCAATGGGAAAGTCCCGAAGCGCTCCAGACTCATGCCACCGCACCCGCGGCGACCGCGATGTTCACCGCAGCCGGCGAGCATCTTGCCGGAGCTCCCGACATCAAATTGTTACAGCCCATTCCAGCCGGGGATCGCGACAAAGGACAGCTGCGTCAGTGATCGACGTGCCGCCGGACGGACCGCTAGACGAGCCCCTGAAAGGCAAGACCGCCTTCATTACCGGCGCCGCGCGCGGCTTGGGGCGCGCACACGCTATTCGACTGGCGGCTGGCGGCGCCGACATCATCGCGGTGGACATCTGCGACCAAATCGCCACTGTGCCTTATCCGTTGAGCACTGCCGATGATCTGGCAGACACCGTCAAGCGCGTCGAGGACTTCGGCGCCCGAATCGTGGCCAGACAGGCCGACGTCCGCGATCGCGCATCGCTGTCCGCCGCGTTGCAAGCTGGCCTCGAAGAGTTCGACCGTCTCGACATAGTTGTGGCTAATGCGGGTATCGCCATGATGGGGGCGGGCGACGACGGCTGGAACGACGTTATCGACGTCAATCTGAGCGGCGTCTACCACACCGTGCAAGTTGCGGTACCGACCATGATCGCCCAGGGTAACGGCGGCTCGATCGTGTTGATCAGCTCAGCCGCAGGGCTGGTCGGCATCGGCAGCGATGATCCCGGATCGCTTGGCTACACGGCCGCCAAGCACGGCGTGGTCGGCCTAATGCGGGCTTACGCGAACCAACTTGCGTCGCACAATATTCGGGTCAATTCGATACATCCGTGCGGGGTCGACACGCCAATGATCAACAACGAGTTCTTCCGGCAGTGGCTAGATACAGCCGAAGCGGATGCACCCCGGGATCTGGGCAACGCGTTGCCCGTCGAGTTGGTAAAGCCCGATGACATCGCCAACGCCGTGGCGTGGCTGGTGTCCGACCAGGCTCGCTATGTTACCGGCGTCACCCTGCCGGTTGATGCGGGCTTCGTGAACAAGCGGTAGCCGATGACCCGAAATCCCGCCGCACAGACCGCGTTCGGCCCCATGCTTTTGGCCGCCGTCGAACAAAACGAGACCGCCGAGCACCGGCTCGTAGACGACGACCTCGCGGACCTGTTTCTGCCGGCACCCCTGCGATGGCTCGTCAGCGCGACCCGATACGCGCCGCTACGGCGCGCACTGATCAAGGTGTCGGAATGGTCTGGGCCCGGGCTGTGGGTCAATCTGTGCTGCCGCAAGCGCTTTGTCGGCGACAAGCTCAGCGAAGCACTCGACAATATCGACGCGGTGGTCATCCTCGGCGCTGGGTTCGACACACGGGCCTACCGGTTGACCCGGCAGGTCCGCATCCCCGTCTTCGAAGCAGACCTGCCGGTCAATATTGCCCGAAAGGCCAAGACGGTCCGACGGGTGCTCGGCGAACTGCCGTTGTCGGTTCGCTTGGTGGCGGTGGACTTCGAGCATGACGATCTGCTGACCGCACTGGCCGAGCACGGCTACCTCACCGACTACCGCGTCTTCTTCATCTGCGAGGGCGTTACCCAATACCTCACCGAAGACGCTGTTCGCAGAACATTCGAAGGCCTGAGAGCGGCCGCTCCGGGCAGCCGCATCGTGTTCACCTACGTCCGCCGGGACTTCATCGACGGCACGAATCGCTATGGCACCCGGACGCTATACCGATCGGTGCGCCGACGACGGCAGCTGTGGCATTTCGGCTTGCAGCCTGACGACGTGGCGGGCTTCCTCTCCGAGTATGGATGGCGGTTGGTGGATCAGGCCGGACCCGACGAACTTGTCCAGCGCTATGTCGAACACACCGGCCGCAAACTCGGTGCATCGCAGCTCGAGTGGTCGGCCTACGCCGAGAAGAGCTAGCACCCTCGTCGCAACCGCCACAAGACCAGCGGTGGTTGATCTTTCACAGACGCGTCAGACCTCGATGACCGTGGGCACGATCATCGGCTGCCGACGGTAAGTCGCACCCACCCATTTGCCCACCGTGCGGCGCACCCCCTGTGCGATCCGGATGGGATCGGTGACGTTGGCAGCCACCAACGTCTCCAGCTCGGCCTCAACCTTGCGCACTGCGGGTTCCAGCGCTTTGGGATCTTCGGAGAAGCCGCGCGAGTGCAGGTGCGGGGCGGCCACGGGCTGGCCAGTGCCGCGTTTGACCACCACGGTTACCGCGACGAAGCCAGAAGACAGGATGAGTCGCTCGCCCAGAGTGATGTCACCGACGTCGCCGGTGATCAAGCCATCAACGAACATCTTGCCCACCGGCACCGCACCCGAAATGCTGGCTTTGCCGGCGACCAGATCAACGCTGACACCGTTCTCGGCCAACAGAATTGATTCCGGCGCTACTCCGGTACTTGCGGCTAGCTTGGCATTGGCCCGCAAGTGCCGCCAGGTTCCGTGTACCGGCATGACGTGGCGGGGACGAATTCCGTTGTAAAGGAACAGCAGCTCCCCGGCATACGCGTGACCGGAAACATGCACTCGGGCTTGGGCATTGGTGACGACGCGAGCTCCGATCTTGGAGAGGGCGTCGATGACACCGTATACCGCCTCCTCGTTTCCGGGGATCAGCGACGAGGACAACACGATGAGATCACCGGGGGTCAAGGTGATGCTGCGATGCTCACCGCGTGACATGCGAGACAATGCCGACATCGGCTCGCCCTGCGTGCCCGTCGTTATCAACAACACCTGTTCGGGAGGCAATGTTTCGGCAGCGCCGATGTCGAGCACATCAGAATCGGCGACCCGCAAGAAACCCAGTTCCTTGGCGATTCTCATGTTGCGCACCATCGATCGCCCGACGAACGACACTCGCCGGCCCAATGCCACTGCCGCATCGATGATCTGCTGGACCCGGTCGACATTGGAGGCGAAACACGCCACGATGACTCGGCCGTCGGCGCCGCGGATCAGCCGGTGCAGCGTGGGACCGACCTCGCTTTCGGACGGCCCGACGCCGGGGTGCTCGGCATTGGTGGAGTCACACAAGAACAGGTCAACACCGGCGTTCCCGAGCCTGGACAACCCGGGCAAGTCAGTGGGGCGCCCATCCAGCGGAAGTTGATCGAGCTTGATGTCGCCGCTGACCAAGACGGTTCCCGCGCCGGTGTAGATCGCGATGGCGAGGGCGTCCGGGGTGGAATGGTTTACCGCGAAGTACTCGCACTCGAACACACCATGCTTGCTGCTCTGTCCCTCACCGACCTGGACGAATACCGGCTTGATGCGGTGCTCGCGGCATTTCGCGGCCACCAGCGCCAGGGTGAACTTCGAGCCGACGATCGGGATGTCGGGCCGCAGCTTCAGCAGGAACGGGATCGCACCAATGTGGTCTTCGTGGGCATGGGTCAGCACCAGCGCCTCGATGTCGTCGAGCCGGTCTTCGATATGGCGGATATCCGGCAAAATCAGATCGACACCCGGCTCGTCGTGGTTGGGGAACAGTACCCCGCAGTCGATGATCAGCAGCCGGCCCAGATGCTCGAAAACCGTCATATTGCGGCCGATCTCGCTGATGCCCCCCAACGCCGTGACCCGCAGGCCGCCCGAGGCCAAAGGACCGGGTGGTGTGAGCTCTAACTCCACTTGCCGGCCATCCTTTGGCTCACTTTGGCCTCACTCGAGAGCCTCACTTGAGTACCGACGCCGCTCGCATGTCGGCGGCCAGCGCCTCGATTTGCTCCCGCGTGGCGGCCATCTGCGGCAGTCGGGGATCACCGACGTCAATACCCTGCAGGCGCAAGCCCGCCTTGGCCAACGTCACGCCACCGACCCGGTTCATCGCGTTGCACAGCGGCGCCAGCGCGACGTTCACCTTGCGGGCGGTAGCGACGTCCCCGGAGCCGAAAGCGGACAACAACTCTCGAAGCTGCCCCGTAGCCAGGTGCGAAATCACGCTGATGAAACCGACGGCACCCATCGCCAGCCATGGCAGGTTAAGGGCGTCGTCGCCGGAATAGTAGGCCAATCCGGTTTCGGCCATGATCTGTCCGCCGCTGTGGAGGTCCGCTTTCGCGTCCTTGACCCCGACGACGTTCGGGTGTGCTGCCAACGCGCGGATCGTGTCGGACTCGATGGGTATGGCGGATCGCCCCGGGATGTCGTAGAGCAAGACCGGTAGATCGGTCGCATCCGCGACGGCGGTGAAATGCGCCAGTAGCCCCCGCTGCGGCGGCTTCGAGTAGTAGGGGGTGACCACCAGGAGGCCATGAGCGCCCTCGGCCGCGCACGCCTGGGCGAGCCGGATGCTGTGCGCGGTGTCGTTGGTGCCTGCGCCGGCGATAACCCGCGCCCGGTCACCTACCGCCTCCAAGACCGCCCTCAACAACGTGCGCTTCTCGTCGTCGCTGGTGGTCGGCGACTCGCCGGTGGTACCGGAGACCACGAGGCCGTCACACCCCTGATCCACGAGGTGGGTGGCCAGTCGGGCCGCGGCGCCGACGTCGAGGGAGCCATCGGCGCCAAACGGAGTCACCATCGCGGTTAGCACGGTTCCCAGCCGCGTGGGGACGTCGAATCCGACGGTGGTCACGGTTGTCCAGATTACCTGGCGGCGGCAAGCCCTTCGGCAACCGAGGTTCAGGCTTCGGTGGCTGGACCCGATGGCCACCTCCACCTTCCCCCCTACGGCGCCTCAGGCTTCTGTCGCGAAAGGACTGGTGGCGACCTCGGTGCCGTCAGCGAGGGCGGTGACCTCGAAGTCTGCGAACACCGCCGGCGCCACCTCGACCAGCTGACGGAGGCACTCGATGGCCAGGCACCGGATTTCTACATCCGCGTGTTCGCTGGCCCGCATGGCGATGAAGTGCCGCCACGCCCGATAGTTTCCGGTGACGACGATACGGGTCTCGGTGGCGTTGGGGAGCACGGCGCGGGCAGCCTGGCGGGCTTGCTTGCGGCGCAGAACCGCATTCGGTTGGTCAGCGAACTTGGCTTCCAACCTTTCCAGTAACTCGGTGTAGGTGGCACGGCTGGCGTCGGCGGTCGCGATCAGAATTTGCCGCAGCTCCGGGTCGTCCTCCATCCCTGGCGGTACAACGACCTGCGAATCGTTTTCCGGCACGTAACGCTGCGACAGCTGGGAGTAGGAGAAATGCCGGTGCCGGACCAGTTCATGTGTGCACGATCGCGAGATACCCGTGATGTAGAACGACACACTCGCATGCTCCAGCACCGAGAAATGGCCGACGTCGATGATGTGCTTGACGTAGCCAGCGTTGGTGGCGGTTCTGGGATTGGGCTTGGACCAGCTCTGGTAGCAAGCCCGGCCGGCGAACTCGACCAGCGCGGAGCCGCCATCGGCGTCGGTCGTCCAAGGCACGTCTCGCGGCGCCTGAAACTCCGTCTTTGCGATCAGCTGCACCCGCAGCGGCGCGGTCTCGGCCACGGCGCTCACCCTAGCCCGTCCCTAGCCCGGCTGCCCCCAGCCTGGCGGCGATTGGTAACTCAGGGCTCGTACCACAGTGCGATGCCGGGTCACTTGGGCATGCTGCCCAGGCGTTGGCCACAGTTTGGGCGAATTGCCTTTGACCCCGATGCCCTCGGACGCGGATCGTCAACCTGCACGATCAGACTCGCCGGATCTGTCCAGCGCCCCAGCCCAAACACGAATTGGCAAGTCCGCTCGCGCAGACAGTTCATCCGATCCGCCACCCAAGGATGCAAGAACCATGGACAGCAAACTCATCGGGATGATCAAGGACGTCGTCGATGCCGGCAAGCGACGCGGGTTGTTGCATCTCGACAGCAAGGATGAGGAGCTTGACGGACGGTCCATCACTCTTGACGGGCGACCCGTAACCTCCTTCTCCTCGTGCTCCTATCTGGGCCTGGAGTTCCATCCCGCGCTTGTCGATGGCGTGGCCGAAGCGGTAAAGCGGTACGGAACCCAGTTCTCCTGCTCGCGGGCCTACGTCTCGAACCCGCTCTATGCAGAGGTAGAGGCGCTACTGTCCGAGCTCTTCGGCGGGTACGCGTTGGTGACCCCTACCACCACGCTTGGGCACCTGACGGCCCTGCCGGTTCTTGCTGACGAGCGGGACGCGATTGTGCTCGATCACCAGGTTCACCATTCCGTCCATCTCGGCGCCAACCAGGCCCGGGCGGGCGGGACCCGGGTGGAGCTAGTCCGCCATGATCACCTTGACCAGGCCTGTGACACCATCCGCCAACTGGCGAATCGTCATCGGACGGTGTGGTTCGGCCTCGACGGGGTGTACTCGATGTTCGGCGATATGGCCCCGACTCAGCTCCTCGAGGAGATCCTGGCCGTCGCGCCCAACGTGCGGCTTTACGTCGATGACGCCCATGGAATGTCGTGGGCGGGGCGCCACGGGCGGGGCAGCTTCCTTAGCAGGTTCCCACTCAACGACCGTGTGGTGATCGCCACCTCCCTGAACAAAGGATTTGGCGCCGGCGGAGGCTGCTTGGTATTCAGCGATCCCGAAGAGCGGGATCTGGTACGGACCACCGGCGGTCCGCTGATATTCAGCGGACCGATGCAACCACCGATGATGGGTGCCGTCCGGGCTGCCGCGCTCATTCATCTGAGCCCCGAAATTATCGAACGACAAGCCGCCCTGCGGGCCGGGGTGGACCGAGTCAACACACGGCTGTGCGATACCGGCCTGCCACCCATGGCCGTGAATGAGTCCCCGATCTTCTTCCTGCAGTGCGGACTTCCGCGCGTCGTCTACGAGGTCGCCAAGCGGATGCTCGACGATGGCCTGTATGTGAACTGCTCGGTGTTTCCTTCCGTCCCGATGAAACGCGGAGGCATTCGACTCAGCGTCACCGCGGCACACACCCTTGCTGAGATCGACCAGGCCATCGATCGACTGGCCTTCCATATCCCCGCGGTCCTGCGCGACTTCGGGGTCGCCGACGGTCAACTCGCCGATGACTTCGCGAACGCTATTCCGCGCGAAGCCGTCGCGGATACGCCGCCGGAAGGCAACGGATTACGGATGAAGATCGCGACCTCAATTCACCAGATCGATCGCGCCACCTGGGACGCCGTTCTAGGAGACGCAGCGCATTGCAGCTGGGACGCGATGGCGGCGGCCGAGGCGATCTACGGCGGCGAGAACGCTGCGCCCGAGCACCGTTGGCGTTTCCGCTATCTCGTTATCCGCGATCGGTCCGGGCAGGTAGTCTCCGCAACTTTCCTCACCGCGCTTCTCTCGAAAGACGACATGCTCTCGGCCGAGGATGTGTCACGCGAGATCGAAGAGCGACGGGCGACAGACCCCTACTACCTTACGTCCAAAGTGATTATGGCCGGGTCCACCTTGTCCGAGGGAAATCACATCTATCTGGACCGCACCGGTCCCTGGCGCGACGCATTGCGAATGATTGTGGCCGCCGCCGAAGAGGAAGCCGAGCGCTGCGAAGCGAGCACGATCATGCTGCGCGACTTCCCCGATGGGGACACCGAAATGGACGCCTTCATGCTCGACGAAGGCTTCGCCAAGGTGCCGATCCTGGACACCCACACGCTCGCGCTCGACGGCGCCGACGAGAAAACCTGGTACGCCGGGCTCGACAAGAAGAAGCGCAACCAGCTACGCCCCGCTCTCGAGCACGTGGACGACACCGAGGTGAGCTTCCACGGGACCGGCCTAGCACCACTAACCACGGAGGAGACTGTGCACCTGCATGACCTCTTCGAACAACTTGCAGCAAGAAAGTTGCGGATCAACGTTTTTCGGGTGCCCCCCAGCCTCCTGCCCGAAATGCTGTGCAACCCCTCATGGGAGCTGGGGGTTGTGCGGATTCGCGCCGACGCCGCCGGCCCGCAGCAGCCGGTCGCGTTCTGGGCCGCGCACAAGCACGGCCATACCTACGCACCCTTGCTGTGTGGGCTAGACGACGCCTGGAGACATCGTGACATTTACCGCTTGATGCTGCTGCAGCTCATTCGCCGAGCCCGTGCCCTCTCGATGCGCAAACTCCGGCTGGGTATGGACGGCGAGATAGAGAAGCGCCGCCTCGGCGCCCGCACCGAACGGATCTGCCTCTATGTGCGGACCAGCGATGACTATCACGGGGCACTCCTCAATGACACAGTCGCCGCGGTAGCCACCAGCCGCAAGAGCCACTAAGCCGCGGAACAAAGCCATGCCGCATGGCCATTGACGCCAACCAACGTCAGCGGTGCCGCAGAACCACGGCTCACATCGGGTGACTTACCTTCGCAGGGCCGTCCTCGACCCGTACCGTGCCGGACATCAGGAGTGGTAGCAGCCCGTCGCGGAAGGTTGCCAACCGGATAGATTCGGTTCGCCGCTCATCGCAGAGGCTGCCCAAGCTCGCGATCGCGCGCGACTGCGCGTGAGTCAACCGCCGAACGTCTGGCACCCGAACGTTCATGAGGTCCCGTGGGTGAACTCTTTGGCGACTGCCAGTGGTGCCGGCGACATGTCGTTGCAACGTTGCCACGACATCATCGTGTCGTACCGCTGCCCACAGGGCCGAGCTATCGGTGCCGATCGGCCGCAACGCCACGAATTCCGTACTTGCCAATGCCATTTCCGCGGGGAGCCGAACAACATTCCAGATTCGCGGGATTCTGGGGTTCAGCTTGGCAACCAGCACGCATGGCTGGGTCAAAAGGAACTTGGCGCTTCGGATGGATTCGGCGTTGACAATCCGAGGCTTCGCTCCGTCATCGAAGGCCGGAAGGCTGAAGTGGGCGACCGTGTCGTCGAAGCCCTCAGGGTTGAGAAATGCCGTCGTCCGACGCGCGAGAGTCGACAGCGGTACATGATCCGAAATCGGTTCAATACTGACGACCATCAGGGCTTCGGCGGCCTCGATCACGCGCTGGTTCGCGGCTATCTTGTCGTCAACGGCACCAAGAAACTCCGCGATCCGCAGGCGCTCCCGCGCAGGGACCGCCCGGACCCTAATGTCACGCAGGATTCTTTGATTGAGTAGGGGCTGCCCCGATCCGGCTCGGTGATCATTGAGCCCGCAGGTGTGTAGCGCGTAATACCAATACCGGGTTTCCTGCACGTTCTTTGCCCAGCAGATCAACGCATTGTCCGTGACCCAGGCAGCGGAATCGCAATAGCGCAAACTGCCGCAATACGATCCGACGCGGCCGACCACTACGGCGGGACCACTTACGTTGTGTGTGGCCGCGTACCCGATCGCCCCATTGGCGCCGAAAACCGGGAACGGTCCTTTGGCCATTCGCGCCGGCGAGCCGCTCCCGCTGCGAAAGTCGAGATGATCACCCAGCCTTACCTCCACCGCACGCGCTCCAGCTGCTGGCGTACTTCCTTGTCCCGTCGCGCGGATTCGTCGAGCGCGGCGAGCAGCTCTTTGGTCAACCGGGCGATCTTGGCCTCGGCGGGCTCCCCGTCACCAGTGGGCGCCGCAGTACCCACATACCGTCCCGGGTTGAGTGCGTAACCGGCAGCCCTGATGTCGACCAGCGTCGCCGATTTACAGAACCCCGGAACATCTTCGTAAACAACGCCTTTCGCAGCCGCCGACGTGGAGCCGGACCATGCGTGATAGGTGTCGCCAATCCGGGCTACCTCGTCGTCGGTCAGTGCGCGTTGGGTGCGATCTACCGGATAACCGAGGCCACGCGCGTCGATAAACAGCACCTGGCCGCACCGATCGCTCTTGTTCTTGGCGAAGAACCACAAACACACTGGAATTCCGGTACTGCGGAACAGCTTTGTGGGCAACGCGACCATGCAGGACACCAGGTCCGCCTCAACGATCCGCGCTCGAATGTCACCTTCCCCGCCTGCGTTCGACGACATGGAGCCGTTCGCCATCACCACACCGGCCTTGCCATCCGCTGCGAGCTTGGACAGGATGTGCTGGATCCAAGCGAAGTTTGCATTGCTGGCAGGGGGAACGCCGAAGCGCCAACGTGGATCCTGCTCGTTGCGAGCCCAGTCTTTGAGATTGAAGGGCGGGTTGGCCAGCACGTAGTCCATCCGCAGGTCGGCGTGGTTGTCGCGGACGAAGGTGTCACCCGACCGGGCGCCCAGGCCAGTGTCGTCGATTCCGTGGACGGCCAGGTTCATCTTCGCCATCCGCCACGTCTGTTCGACGCTCTCCTGCCCGTAGATCGAGATGGTGTGGGCACCGTCCTCGTGCGCACTGATGAACTTGTCGGTCTGCACAAACATCCCGCCCGAACCGCAACACGGGTCATACACCCGTCCGCTAGCCGGTTCAAGAACCTCCACGATCAAACGGACGACACTGGGTGGGGTAAAGAATTCGCCCCCTCGTCGACCTTCGGCGCGGGCGAAATTGCCGAGGAAATATTCGTACACCTCCCCCATCAGGTCCCGCGCGCGATGGCTGTCCTGACTGCTGAATCGCGCGTCAGTAAGCAGTCCAACCAGATCACCAAGCCGACGCTGGTCGACATTGCAGTAAAACCGCGGAAGGGTCCCAGCCAACCTGGGGTTGACGGTCATCACGGCTGCCATCGCCTCGTCCACGAGCTGACCAATGTTTGGGGACTTTGCGTTGTCCGCCAACGGCTTCCAGCAGGCCGCCGACGGCACCCTGAACACGTCGCCGTGCCCTTCGTCATTCTCCTCGTGGGCATCGGAGATGTACTTGAGGAACACCAGCCCAAGGATGACGTCTTTGTATTCGCTGGCCGACAGCGAACCGCGCAGTTTCTCAGCGGCCTTCCAGAGCGTGTGTTTGAGCTCTCTCGTCGTCGACGCTGCCTCTGCCATGCGGTCGCCCACTAGCTGACCCGTTTCAGGGCTGTGCGTAAGTCCCCGGACAGATCCCCCCGGCGGGACGCGGTGACCCCGCCCACCCCCAACCAGGACGCCATCAACGCGAGTTCACCGGCCAGGGCCGCAGCAACCCGCGGGCGCGATACCTCGGGCTCGGCAAAAGCTGCCAACACGCGCAACGTGTCGGCGGCACGATCTGCTTTGAGGTCCACCCGTGCTACCAGCTGACCGTCCAGCAGCAGCGGCCACACGTAATAGCCATACTGGCGCTTGGCTGCTGGGGTGTAGATCTCAATGCGATACGTGAAATCGAACAACCGCTGCACCCGAGGCCGATAGAAGATCAACGGATCGAAGGGACACAGCAGGGCCGTGCCTCGGTCACGGCGCGGCATCGTGCGTCCGGCCCGCAGGTATGCCGGCGCGGACCAGCCGTCGACGTTCACCCGCTCAATCTCACCGGCGGCGACCAGCTCGGCGATGACCGGCTTGACTTGTTGGGCCGACAGCCGGAAGTAGTCGCGGATGTCGGCCTCGGTGCCCACACCCAGCGCGCTGGCAGCCCGGAGCGTCAGCTCGCGAATAGCCTGGTCATCGTCGACGTCCCGGGCCAGCACGTCCCGCGGCAGCACCCGCTCTACCAGGTCATAGTGGCGAGCGAAGCCGACCCGGGTGGCGGTGGTGAGCACCCCGGCGGCGAACAGCGCCTCGGCCACCCACTTGGTTTCGCTGCGGTTCCACCAGGCACCTCTTGTCACGCGCGACTCGGCCGCCAGATATGCCTCGATCTGGCCGGCGGTACTCGGCCCCAGTTCGGCTACAGCGGCGACTACGTCGTCGACGAGCTGAGGGCTGGCCTTGACGATCTGGGTGCCCCAACGGCCGTGCGGGTAGTTGCGCATCCGCCACCGCAGCAACGGCCAGTCCTCGACCGCCACCAGCGCGGCTTCGTGAGCCCAATACTCGACCAGCAGCCGCGCTCGACCGTGCGACCACGCGGCGCGGTCGAGCACGCCGCGGTCATAGGGGCCTAGTCGGCTGAAAACCGGCGCGTAGTGCGCCCGCACCGCAACCGACACCGAATCCAGTTGCAGTAGTTGGATCCGCGACATCAGCCTTTTGAGATGCGCGCGCGTGATCGGGCCGGCCGGTTTGGAGTCGGCGAATCCCTGGGCCGCGACGGCGACCCGGCGGGCCTGCCCCGCGGTCAAGGTGCCCATTATCGACGGTAGCTGCAGAAGCGGTAACGCAACCCCGACCTGCTCTCGTGCCACTCCCCCGCCTCGCAGAGCCATGATCCGTTGAGCACCGGGGCCAGCACGTCGGCTGCTTCACGCGGCAGGTCGATGTCGACTTCGGTGACCTCACATCGGGTGGCCTGCGGTAGTGCTCGTGCATAGATCTGCCCCCCGCCGATCACCCAGACTTCCGACTCTTTCGCGACAGCAGCGACCGCAACATCCAAAGATTCGGCCACCTCCGCTCCATCAGCCATATAGCCAGTTTGGCGGCTCAGTACGACATTGCGCCGGCCGGGCAGCGGCCTTACCCCGGACGGCAGAGAATCCCAAGTGCGACGACCCATCACCACGGTGTGGCCCATGGTGACCGCTTTGAAGCGGGCCAGATCCTCGGGCAGCCGCCAGGGGATGGCGCCGCCTCGGCCGATCACACCGGAGGCCGACTGAGCCCAAATCAGGCCCACGGTAGTCATAACGGCTTCATAGCGGGCTCATACAGCCACTGGGGCTTTGATCGCCGGATGGGGCTCGTAGTTCTTCACGACGATATCGCTGTAGCTGTAATCGAAGATCGAATCACGTTGTGCCAGAATGAGTTCCGGATACTGCCGGGGTTCACGGCCAAGCTGGAGCCGGACCTGTTCAACGTGGTTGTCGTAGATGTGGCAGTCGCCGCCGGTCCAGATGAACTCGCCCACCGAAAAACCGGCCTGAGCAGCCATCATGTGGGTCAGCAAGGCGTAGCTGGCAATGTTGAACGGCACCCCGAGAAACAGGTCGGCGCTGCGCTGGTAGAGCTGGCAACTCAGGCGGCCACCAGCGACGTAGAACTGGAAAAAGGCATGGCAGGGCGGGAGCGCCATCTGCGGGATTTCGCCGACGTTCCAGGCCGACACGATGATGCGCCGTGAATCCGGGTCGGTACGCAGCAAATCCAGCGCTGCAGTGATTTGGTCGATGTGCTCACCCGACGGGGTCGGCCAGGACCGCCACTGCACGCCGTAGATCGGACCGAGATCTCCTGTCTCGCTGGCCCATTCATCCCAAATGGTGACTCCATGTTCTTGCAGCCAGCCGACGTTGGAATCACCGCGCAAGAACCATAGCAACTCGTAGACCACCGATTTGAAATGCACCCTTTTCGTGGTGAGCAGCGGGAAACCCTGCGACAGGTCATACCGGATCTGCTGGCCAAACAGGCTGCGGGTTCCGGTGCCGGTGCGATCGGATTTCGCCGCACCCGCCGAGAGCACCAGACGCAGCAGATCCTCGTACGGTGTCGCGATCGGCACGCGGTCAGCTTAGCGGCGATCGCAAGCGCGGCGAAGCCGGGCGCGGCGGGTCGGCGCCATCAAACCCAGCGGCGATCGCAAGCGCGGCGAAGCCGGGCGCGGCGGGTCGGCGCCATCAAACCCAGCGGCGATCGCAAGCGCGGCGAAGCCGGGCGCGGCGGGTCGGCGCCATCAAACCCAGCGGCGATCGCAAGCGCGGCGAAGCCGGGCGCGGCGGGTCGGCGCCATCAAACCCAGCGGCGATCGCAAGCGCGGCGAAGCCGGGCGCGGCGGGTCGGCGCCATCCAACCCGTATCCGAGGGCAAGGAGTAGAACAGTGCTATGCCGGATATCACAGACAACGTCACCACTGCGGACGGCAACTGCCCCGTCCACCTGTTCACCCCCGACGGCCCCGGCCCATGGCCCGGTGTGGTCATGTACCCCGACGCCGGCGGCGCGCGCGATACCTTTCGCCAGATGGCGAGCAAGCTAGCCGGATTCGGCTACGCCGTGCTGCTGCCCGATGTCTACTACCGCCACGGCAGCTGGGCGCCGTTCGACATGCGAACCGCGTTCGCCGACCCCGGGGAGCGTAACCGCATCATGTCCATGATGGGCAGCCTGACGCCGGACATGATCGCCGGCGACGCCGACACATTCCTCGACTACCTCAGCGCTCGCCCGGAGGTAGCGGGCCAGCGATTCGGCGTGTGCGGCTACTGCATGGGTGGTCGGATCTCGGTTCGGCTGGCCGGTCGGCTCCCGGACCGGGTCGCCGCAGCAGCGTCCTTTCACGGCGGCGGCCTGGTCACCGACAGCCCCGACAGCCCGCACCTGCTGGCCGACCGGATGACCGCAACCGTGTACGTTGGCGGCGCTGAAAACGACGCGTCTTTCACGCCTGACGACGCCGAGCAGCTGGACAAGGCCCTCACAGCGGCCGGTGTGCAGCACCGCATCGAGTGGTATCAGGCTGCCCACGGGTTCGCAGTCCCCGACAACCCGCCCTACGACAGCGCTTCCGACGAACGACACTGGACCGCGCTGACCCAGGTCTTCGACGCGGCGCTGGCCTCCTGATCAATCAGGCGACCGGCAAGTCGACCAAGTCGGCCAGGCGAGTCCGGTGACGGTACGCGGTGCCGAGGGCCAGCTGATCACTCTTGGCCCGTTTCAGGTATAGGTGCGCGGGATACTCCCAGGTCATACCGATTCCCCCGTGCAGCTGCACGCACTCTTCCGCCGCGTGAACGGCTGCTGTACTGCAATATGCCTGTGCGATAGCCGTGGCAATGGTCGCGTCGTCATCGCCGCGAGCGCACGTGTCGGCGGCGTAGCGAGCCGCCGCGGTGGCCGAGCTGACCTCAAACCACAGGTCGGCCAGGCGGTGCTTGATCGCCTGGTAAGACCCGATCGCCCGACCAAACTGTTTGCGCTCCTTCGCGTAGGCCAGTGTGGTGTCGAAACACCATTGCGCCAGACCGAGTTGCTCGGAGGCAAGCAGGGCCGCCCCTGTCTGCAGCGCAGCAGATATTGCGGCCTCGGCAACGGCGACCGCGCCTACGCGCGACGACGCCGCGTCGCGGAATCGCACCTCCGCAAGTGGCCGCGTCATATCCAGCGCCAGCTGCGGCGACACGTCCACGCCCGGTGCGCCGCGGTCGACGGTATGCAGCTCAAGTCCGCCGGAACCCGCAACCGGAACTACCAGAATCTCGGCTTCGTGGGCACCAGCGACGCCGCCCACTACTCCGGTCAGCCCGTTGGCGCCGCCCCTCACCCCGGCGACAGGGTCGCCGGGCACCGTGGCAAGGCCGACCACCAGCGCCGCGGTGGCCTCACCCCGCGCCAGAACCGACACCGTTTCGGTCTCGCCGGCACGCAACAGCGCAACCGTCGCAAGCACCGCGCTCGACAGGAAGGGCACTGGGGCGACCGCCCGCCCGATTTCTTCCATGACGATCGCGGCCTCGCGCGTGGTTGCGCCGGCCCCGCCGAATGACTCGGGCACCAACAACCCGGCCACTCCCAGCTCGGCGGCTAACGTGCGCCAGACACCGGAAAAGTCCGGCGGCGGACTGTCATAGGCTTTCGCCACCGATTCCAGCGGCGCACGCTCGGCAAAAAGCTGTCGAACGCTGCGCCGCAACGCCTGCTCGGTATCGGAGTACAGCAGGTCCCCGGTACTCATCTGGGCAGGTCCTTCCAGGCGGCCGTCTTATCGACACGGTGTTCGCCGGGCAGGCCCAGGACTCGTTCAGAGATCGTGTTGCGCAAGATCTCCGACGTGCCCCCCTCGATGGAGTTGCCGCGCGCCCGCAAGTAGCGATAGCCGAGCCCGCGGCCGGTCAGGTCGACCGTGTCGGGTCGACGCAAGGTCCAGTCGTCGTAGTGCAGACCGGATTCCGGGTGCAACTCGAGGTCGAAACCCGAAATCTGTTGCGCGAGCCGCGCGTATGCCACTTTCATGCCGGCCCCCTCGGGGCCAGGCTGACCGGATGCGGCCTGCTGGCGCAGCCGCTCGCCGGTGAGGCGGAGGACTTCTGATTCGACCCACAGCCGCATCATCTCGTCGTGCATCGCCGGGTTACGCAGTGCCGGTTCGCCGCGCCACGCTTCGGTGACCTTGCCGATCATTCCGCTCTCCCGCGGCATGCCAGTCCGGCCGCCGATGGCGACGCG
Organism: Mycobacterium spongiae; assembly: GCF_018278905.1. NCBI lineage: Bacteria > Bacillati > Actinomycetota > Actinomycetes > Mycobacteriales > Mycobacteriaceae > Mycobacterium > Mycobacterium spongiae. The sequence goes on along the minus strand of NZ_CP046600.1, from coordinate 1,921,225 downwards.
CTCGTTGTTCAGCGTGGTGGTCGCTACTCGCCAACCTCCTCCTTCGGGACCCAGTCGATTCGCGTCGGGCACCCGGACGTCGGTGAGGAACACCTCGTTGAACTCCGCTTCGCCGGTGAGCTGTCGTAGCGGCCGGATTTCGACGCCCGGCTGCGTCATGTCGCACAAAAAGTAAGTCAGACCAGCGTGTTTCGGCACATCCGGGTTGGTGCGCGCGACCAGAATCGCCATCTGCGCGTGTTGCGCCAATGAGGTCCATACTTTCTGACCATTGACAATCCAGTCGGCGCCATCACGGACTGCGCGGGTGGCCGCCGCGGCGAGGTCCGATCCGGCACCAGGCTCGCTGAACAGCTGGCAGTAAAAGTGTTCGCCGGTAAACAACGGGCGCAGGAACTTTCGCTGCTGATCGACAGTTCCAAACGTCGCGATCGTCGGCGCCGCCATGCCGAGGCCAATGAAGTTTCTCCCGCCACCGGCTGGGGGCGCACCCGCGGCGGCCAACGCGGCGTCAACGGGGGCCTGAGCGTCGTTCGGCAGGTCGAGACCACCGCTTCCCACGGGAAAGTGCACCCAAGCGAGCCCCGCATCAAACCGGGCGCCCAGGAAGTCCTTTGGGGCGCTGGTGGCGGGGTCGTGCTCGTCGAGGAGTTTGGCAACCCTCGCGTTCAGGTCGGCTCGGGTGACGTCCGATATGTCCTTGTCGGCGCTCATTGGCCACCACCAGATTGAGCGCGGAATCCGAGCGCATTGCCCAACAGCAGACCGCCGTCGATCACCAGCGTCTCGCCGGTGATCCAGCTCGCCGCGTCCGAAACGAGAAAAGCGACAGCACCGGCCACGTCGACCGGCTCACCGATTCGCCCAAGGGCGATGGTGGCAGCCAGCGGATCCTCGTGGTCTTTCCACAGCGCCTCGGCAAGCCTGGTGCGCACCACACCGGGGCAGATGGCGTTGACCCGGACACGTGGTGAAAGTTCCAGCGCCAGTTGCTTGGTGATATGGATCAGCGCCGCCTTGGTGGCGTTGTACATGCCCATGGCCGGCGACTGGTGCATGCCGCCGACGGAGGAGGTGTTGACCACGGCACCGCCGTGCTCACCCATGTAAGCCTTGGCGACGAGCGAGGTCCACATCAGCGGTGCCCACAAGTTGACGTCGAAGATTTTGGCGAAGCGTGCGTGGTCCTGGTCAATCAGCGGTCCGTACGCCGGATTGGTTCCAGCATTGTTGATCAGGATGTCGACGCCGCCGAAGCGCTCGAGAGTCAGGTCCACACAGCGCCGGGCGGCATCCTCGTCGACCGCGTGGGCACCGACACCCAGGGCGCGGTCGCCGATCCGGGCCGCGGCGGCGTCGGCCGCTTCTTGCTTGCGGGCAGTCAGCACCACGTTGGCGCCCGCCGCGGCGAGCTGCTCGGCGGTGGCAAGCCCGATTCCGCGCGAGGCACCCGTGATAATCGCGGTGCGGCCGGTCAAATCCAGTGAGGTCATGCGGTCGCCCGATCTCTCGTGCCATGGTGTGCACACGCGTGCAGGTGGTATGCACCACGAATGTTAGCGAATCAAACGTCGACCCGGTGGTCGCTACGTCCGCTCGGCTATGCCCGCGAGATCCGGCGGCTCCCGGGTGAGGCCGCGGGTGAGCCAGAGCAGGTAGCCGAACCCGATGCCGGCCCACGACACTCCGATGATCAGGGCATCTGACTCGAGGCGGGTGAGCAGGTAGAGATCGACTGCGGCGCCCATGGCCGGCAACACCACGTAGCGCCACCGAGGCAGCCCGGCGTCGCGGTGGCGCAGAAAGTACGCCACGACCGACACATTGACCAGCGTGAAGGCCGTGAACGCGCCGAAGTTGATGAACGACGTCGAGGTCGCGACACTGAGCAGGACCGCGGTCAAACCGACCGCGCCCGTCAGCACGATGTTGAACACCGGAGTGTGGAACCTCTCCGACACCTTGCCGAACACGCGCCGAGGCAGGACGCCATCGCGACCCATGGCATAAAGCAGCCGCGAGACTGCTGCTTGTGCGGCGAGACCGGACGTGAACTGGCCAATGATGAGCGCGGCGAGGAATATAGCGCCGAACAGGTTGCCGCCGATGCTTCTGGCAATGCCCTCGGAGAGGGAATCGGCGTTGGGAAAGGAACTGCCCGGAGCGACCAAGCTGACAACATAGGCGACCGTGATGAAGATGGCGCCGCCGATCAGCGCAATCAGCATGATGGCCTGCGGGATGGTGCGTTTGGCATCGCGGGTTTCCTCGGTCAGTGTGCTGACCGCGTCAAAGCCCAGAAACGAGTACGCGGCCACCGCGGCGCCGGCGGCAATGGCCGGCAGCCCGGCGTCGCCGGTGAAGGGCCTCAGCGACACCAGTGGCTGCGATGTGCCGACGAGGTGAGCGATCGTCAATGCCACGAAAATCACCAAGATCAGCAGTTGAAACGTCATCAACACGAAGTTCGCGCGGTCGGCCACTTTCAGTCCGACGAGGTTCAGCGTCGTGGTGATGGCGGCGAAACCTACGATCCACATCCAGAACGGCACAGCGGGGAACTGGTCCTGCAAATAAGAGCCGCCGATCAGCCAGATCACCAATGGCAGAAACAAGTAGTCCAGCAGGACCGCCCAACCGACCATGAACCCCACCCGGGCGTCGAGCGCTTTACGCACGTAGGTGTAGGCAGATCCGGCGACCGGAAAGTGCTTCGCCATGACGCCGTAGCTCTGGGCGGTGAACAGCAACGCGATGGTGGCGAGCAGGTACGATCCGGCGCTGCCGCCGTGCGAGCGTTCGGCGATAACCCCGAAGATGCCCAGCACGATGATCGGGGTCATGTATGCCAGGCCGAACAACACCGCCGATCGCAGGCCCAGCGTCTCCTGCAGGCCGGAGCGGGTCTTCGTGGCCACCGAGGACGTTTCCCCTCTGCTCGGTCAGACCAGGAATTGCCTGGGCATGACGGTCGGCTTGACTCCGTACCGCGGACCTGAGCCGCTACCGGCACCATTGACGCCCGCTCCTGCTGTCGGCGCACCCAGCATCGCGATCGTTTCGCCCTCCTCGGCGGGAACCGCCCAGCTGGTGCCGTCCACAGCCGCAGCGGCAGTCATGGCCGGCGCCGCGGTCGACCAGCCTGCCGGCACCGTCAGGCGACCGACCGCCGGTGCAGTGCCCAGGGCGGCGGAAAACCGTGACCCGCCGATGACGGCTGATGGCAATGTGTGTCCCAACGCGGCGGCCCCGCTAGCGTGACCCACGGTGTCGGTACCGCCCATCATGAACACGGCCGTGGACGTGGATGCCGTGGCATAGTCCGCGATGCCGCCCAAGCCGTGAAATGCGTTGAACACGAACAGACTTCCGAGCATTTTGTCGATATCCTGGATGATCGTGTCCAGCCCGGGCACCTGGGCCGCCGCCGCGACCGGGGACGCGAGGCCTAGCGCGGCATCGGGGAGGTTGCTAATCAGGTTTCCCAGCGCCACCTGCTGTGCGGAACCGGAGGCTGCGGCCTGGCCAACAGCGGCGGCTTGGTTGGCGAGCCCGGCCGGATTGGTGACCTGAGACGGCCGCGCCAGCGGGTTGAGTCTGCCCGCTACCGCGGAGGAGGCGGCGTAGCCGTACATGGCCGCCGCGTCTTGGGCCCACATTTCGCCGTAGCGCGCCTCGGTAGCCGCGATGGCCGACACGTTTTGCCCCAAGATGTTGGTCGCTGTCAGTTCGGCCAATAACTCTCGGTTGGCAGCAACATCGGCGGGGGGCACCGTCGTCGCATACGCCGTCTCAAAGGCGGCTGCGGACGCCAAGGCCTGCGCCGCCGCGAGCGCCGAGGACTCGGCGGTGTGGCTCAGCCAAACCAGGAGCGGCTGCGCAGCCGCGACCATCGACAGCGACGCGGGACCCATCCATCCCTCGGTGCTCAGCCGCACAATGACGGACTCGAAGGAAGAAGCAACGGTGCTCAATTCGACAGCGATGTCGTTCCACGCGGCTGCGGCGGTCAGCATCGGCGCGGCCCCCGCGCCGGCATACATGCGCGCAGAGTTGATCTCCGGTGGAAGAGCTCCAAAATCCACTCGGGAAAGTCCGTTTCTAGTCGCGGGCATGGGCGGGCGATTCTCCACCGGAAGCTTCCATTATTCCATCGGGGTCGCCGCTGGCTTGGCATTTGGCTCGCCAGCACAGCCAATGATTGTCAGTCCAGCAGCTATGGCGTCACGTAGCGCAACTCAGCCCATCAACCCAGCGGCGACCGTCGCACCGAGGTTCCAGCACGCTTCGACGTCGCCTTTGGTCGGCTTGCCCATCACCACCACCGTCTCAGCGGCCCGCACCCAACCCAGCCCGGTCGTGATGCCGGAAAGACTCCGCTCGGCGCCTTCGGTGCCCTCGTTGCCGTGCAGATAGACCCCGAAAGGTCGCCCCCGCGTCGCATCCAGCAGCTGGTAGTAGGCGCAGTCAAAAGCGTGCTTGAGAGCACCTGAGATGTAGCCGAGGTTCGCCGGGGTGCCCAGCAGGTAGCCGTCTGCCTCCAACATTTCGACCGGCGAGACGGTGAGGGCCGGTCGTCGCACCACCTCGACGCCCTCGATCTCCGGGTCGGTGGCGCCGGCCAGGACCGCCTCGAACATCTCCTGCATGTGCGGCGATGGCGTGTGGTGGACGATCAACAGTCGCGACACCGGCAAGCCTCCATTTCATGGTTTGGCACCGTGCAAGCGAGCGCCCCCACGGCCGCCAGCGGATCGCGACCGGACACGTAGCTCCGCCTCATGCTCACGACCGACCCTGCAACTCAACCGCTGCCTTCATGGCCCCTCGCGCGCGGCGCCGATCGCCCGCGTAGTCGTAGGCGCGTGCGAGCCGATACCACCGGCGCCAATTGTCGGGGTCGTCTTCCAGCTCGGCGCGGACTGTCGTGAACAGCGCGTCGGCTGCGGCGCGCTCGATACGGCCCGAGGGCCGTCGGGGCAACCCGCTGGCGTCGAGCTCCATCCCGTCGTCGGCGATCAGGCGGGCCAGTTTCTGATGCGCCAGTCCGGCCCGCAGCGTGGCGATCATGGCCCACAGCCCGATGCCGGGCATGATCAGCAGCGCAAGACCCAAGCCGACGGCCGCGGCTTGCCCGGAGCCGATCATGGCGACGGCGATGCGCCCGAGCATGACGAAGTAGGCCAGCATCGCAGCGCACATGAAGGCGATGAGAAGCTGGATGCGCAGGGTGCGCCGCGCGTCCTCGTTGATGCCGCGCGAGTCATTGTTCATGCCGCGTGAGTCATTGCAGATTGAGCAGTGGCTCAAGACCCACCGTGAGGCCGGGGTGCTCCCGGACGTGGCGTACCGCCAACAGCACGCCCGGCGCAAATGATGTGCGGTCGATGCTGTCGTGGCGGATGGATAGCGTCTCCCCCTCGGTCCCGAACAGGACCTCTTGGTGGGCGACTAGACCAGCCAGCCGCACCGCGTGCACTGGGATGCCGTCGACGTCGGCGCCGCGAGCTCCCGGCAGGCTGGTGCTGGTGGCGTCCGGGTTGGCGGGAAGGCCTTGTCGGGCTTCTGCGATCAGCTTGGCGGTGCGCGTCGCGGTGCCCGAGGGGGCGTCTGCCTTGTGGGGGTGATGCAGTTCGATGACCTCCGCCGAGTCGAAGAACCGGGCCGCCTGTTTGGCGAAGTGCATGGACAGCACCGCCCCGATCGCGAAATTCGGCGCGATCAGCACCGCTGTGTCGGGTTTGGCGACCAGCCACGATTCCACCTGTTGCAGCCGCTCGGCGGTAAAGCCCGTGGTGCCGACCACGGCGTGAATTCCGTTTTCGACGAGGAACTCCAGATTGCTCATCACTACGTCCGGATGAGTGAAGTCGATGACGACCTCGGTGTCGCCATCGGTGAGCAGGCTCAGCGGATCGCCAGCGTCGACCTCTGCCGACAGGGTCAGGTCTGGCGCCGCCGCGACCGCCCCCACCATCGTTGCCCCGACCTTGCCTTTGGCTCCCAGCACGCCCACCCGCATGGCCCTCACCCTAGACCGGCAGCCATCCCAGGCGGCCAGCTGACTCAGGCGTCGACGACTATTCGGTCGCTTTTTGCCCGCGACACGCAGACCAGCATCTCGTCGTCGCCCTCTGCGGTGCGACCGCGACGGTCGACCTGCCCAGCGAGCACCTTGACCTTGCAGGTGCCGCAGAAGCCCTGCTGGCAGGAGTACGCGGTCGTCGGATCCCGGTCGCTCATCACCTCGAGCGCTGACCGGTTCGCAGGCACGCGCAGCACGGTGCCTGATCGCGCAAGCTCTAATTCGAATGGAATACCGTCGACGATCGGGGGCGGGCTGAACCGCTCGTAGTGCAATGGCGCATCGGCATGTTCCACGCGGGCCGCGCGCACCGCTTCCAGCATGGGGGGTGGTCCGCACACGTAGACGGCCGTCGTCGGGCCGGCGCCGGCCAGCAGGTCGTCGACGGTGGCGAAGCCCCTGTGCTCGTCGTCGGCCCATATCGTGACCCGTGCTGGCGCCACCGACACCAGCTCATCCAGAAACGGCATGTACTCTCGGCTGCGTCCGGCATATATTGCGCGCCAGTCGATTCCGCGCTGTTCGGCCACCTGGATCATCGGCAAGATCGGCGTTACTCCGATGCCGCCAATCACGAAAAGCACGTCGCGCTCTGCCGTACCGAGGCAGAAGGCATTGCGGGGACCCTCGAACACGAGGGTGCCGCCCACGTCGAAAGCCTCGTGCATCTCGATGGAACCGCCGCCACCGTCGGCGATTCTGCGGACGGCGATGCGGTAGTCCGTGCGCCGCCCGGGCAGCCCACAGAGCGAGTACTGCCGGCGCCGGCCCGACGGCAGCACCACATCGATATGCCCACCCGGCGTCCACGACGGAAGCAGTCCGCCATCGGGGTCGGCCAGCGTCAACGCCACCACATCCGGGGCGACCAGTTCGCGCTGGGTAATCACCGCGGCAATCTTGCGCTGCACCGGCCGTACCCGCGATGGTTTCCACCGTGACATCGCGGCAAATCCTTCGAGCAACACTCGCACACCCCACAACACCGTGGAGAATCGGTCACGCCTCCGACGGCCGTAGAGGTCGGCCGGCCGAGTGGACCAGATGCTCTGCGACACGACGAAAATCCCGTCAGACGAGTTCGTCAGTGAGACGCCCGGGCAGCAGGTGAGATCGCCAGGTAGTCGACGGCGCGCTCGACCCCGCCCAGCTGTGAGGGGTGGAAACGCGGCCGATAGTAGGCACCAACCGACCGCGTGAAGCTAAGCAGCCCGGGCACCAAACCCCGGCGTGCCGCGTCGCGATAGTCGCGCCACCGGGGCTTGGTCCCCGGCGCCAGATGGGGATCGATCGAGTACAAGTATCGCACCCCACGTATCCATAGCAGGAACATCACCGGTGTGACGACCAGCTGGGTGCGTACCCGGCGCCAGTAGCCGGCCCGCAGATGCTTCATAGCGTCGAAGGCGACGGCCTTGTGCTCGACCTCTTCCGCGCCATGCCATCGGAGCAGATCCAGCATCACCGGATCGGTGCCGATGGCATCGTGTTCGGGGGTGTTCAGAATCCATTCGCCCATGATGGCCGTGTAGTGCTCAATCGCCGCTGCGGTCGAAATCTGCTCCAGCAACCAGCTCTGTCGTCGTCGCAGACTGGACCGCGGGCGCTCGCCCATCATTTTGTCGAACAGCCACCTCACCTGGTCGGTGAACGGTGCTAAGTCGAGGCCCTGGGCTGCGAAGTGATCGACTACTCCGGAGTGCGATTGGGAATGCATCGCTTCCTGGCCGATGAATCCCTGCACGTCCAGCCGCAGTTGGTCGTCCTTGATCAGCGGCAGCGCCTTCTTGAAGACGTGCACGAAAAACTCTTCGCCCGGCGGCAACAGCAGGTGCAGGACGTTGAGTACGTGGGTGGCCATCGGCTCGTTGGGCACATAGTGGAATGGCAGCTGTGACCAGTCGAACTCAACGTGGCGCGCCTCGAGCACAAGCCGCTCGTGGTCTGCGGCGCCCGATTGCGGATCAACGGCCCGGTCATCAACGGTAAACATGCGGCCCCTTCAAAAACTTCATCTCGGCATGAATGATGCATGGACACAAAGCCCCGAAATGTCGTCCTAGTGGACATTACACCCTTTTAAGTATAGTTGCGGGTGAGCCGGCTATCCGGCCTCGGCGCGTTGCTTGAGCCGCTGCAGGGTAATCGCGATGTGCTCGGTGTTGGCCGCCGTCCGATCCTTGGTTCCGGTGGCCAGCGGCGCAAGCTTGCGGAACCAACCCGGGCGCCGGTCCCAGGTGCTTTCGGTGACCCGGCAGCCGCCGTCGACCGCGACGATGTCATATCGCCAGCGCGCAATCGGGAGGACGGTGTATCGCACATCGAAAGCGAAGACCCGGCCGGGTTCGGCGTCGGTGACTGTGCACGTGGTGCTCCAGCGGTGGCCGGCATGTTCGTTGTGACCAACGAACACCGCACCTTGGCAAACCGAACCGCCTCGCCGCAATTCCATTGCGACGGCTTCTTCGGCCATCGCGGCCAACGTTGGCAGGTCGGTGATGAGCCCGTACACCCTAGAAGGGCTGGCATCGATCTCCACGGTGGCCGTCACAGAAGCCCCGTTCGGGTCGGTCATCCCAAGATTTTAGCCAGCCACGGGCTGCCTAAACGGGGGCCGCCCCGCGCAAATGCTCGAATATCAGCGACGTCTGGGTGCCTGCGACGTTCGCGTCGGCATTGAGATTATCGACCACGAACGAACGCAGGTCGTCGGTGTCGCGCGCGGCGACATGCAGGATGAAATCGTCGGCGCCGGCCAGAAAGTACACATCCATGACCTGTCGCTTGCGGCGAATCTGCTGGATGAAACTACGGATATTCCCGCGGGCGTTGGACTGCAGGTTGACCGAAACCATGGCTTGCAAAGGCATACCCACGGCAACCGGATCTATGTCGGCATAAAACCCCCGAATGACCCCAAGGTCCAGCAACCGCCGAAGGCGACCGTGGCACGTCGACGGCGCGATCCCGACAGCCTCCGCCAGCGCGTTGTTGGCTATCCGCGCATCGCTGTGGAGCAAGGCCAGGATTCTGCGGTCCACCTCGGCAAGTTCCGCCGACCGAACATCCTTCGATGAGCGGTCCAGAGGATCGGTAATTTCCGATTTATGTTCAGTCATATGACCTCATCTATGAATCTTAATCAGAGTTATTGCAGCATAGCTGAATGTTCTTCACACTGGATCGTAGACACCGAGAGGGGAAGACCATGCGCGTCGGCATTCCGACCGAGACCAAAAACAACGAGTTCCGGGTCGCCATCACGCCGGCCGGCGTCGCCGCATTGAAGCAACGGGGCCATGAGGTACTCGTCCAGACCGGCGCCGGAGAGGGATCGGCGATCAGCGATGCCGATTTCAAGTCAGCCGGCGCCGAACTGATCAGCACCGCCAAGCAGGTCTGGGCCGACGCGGATCTCCTACTCAAGGTCAAGGAACCGATGCCAGCCGAGTACGGATACCTGCGAAGCGGCCAGACGCTGTTCACATATCTCCATCTGGCCGCCTCTCGCGCCTGCACCGATGCGCTATTGACATCCGGCGCAACGTCAATCGCCCTGGAGACCGTCCAGGAGGCCGATGGCACATTGCCGTTGCTGGCTCCGATGAGCGAGGTCGCGGGACGCCTCTCCGCTCAGGTCGGGGCCTATCACCTCATGCGGACCCGCGGCGGCCGGGGCGTGCTGATGGGCGGAGTGCCCGGTGTCGAGCCGGCCCATGTCGTGGTGATCGGCGCCGGCACGGCGGGTTACAACGCCGCACGGGTCGCCAACGGGATGGGCGCGACGGTGACGGTTCTCGATGTCAACGTCAACAAACTTCGGCAGCTCGACGCGGAGTTCGGCGGGCGGATGCGCACCCTCTACTCCTCGGCCTACGATCTCGAAAGCGCCGTCAAGAGCGCCGACCTGGTGATTGGAGCCGTCCTGCTGCCCGGCGCCAAAGCACCCAAGTTGATCTCGAATTCTGTTGTTGCACATATGAAATCCGGGGCGGTGCTGGTGGACATCGCGATCGATCAGGGCGGTTGCTTCGAGGACTCGCGACCCACCACCTACGATCAGCCGACGTTCGCCGTGCATGACACGCTTTTCTACTGTGTGGCGAACATGCCCGCATCGGTGCCGAAGACGTCGACCTCTGCACTAACCAATGCGACGATGCCGTACGTGCTCGACCTTGCCGACCACGGCTGGTTAGCTGCGTGCCGGTCGGATCCGGCGTTGGCCAAGGGTCTTTCGACGCATGAGGGCGCGCTGCTATCCCACCAGGTGGCCACCGATCTGGGTGTGCCGTTCACCGAGCCGGCGAGCGTGCTGGCCTGACCCTGACGCTAGGCCGACCGCACGTCGGGACTCAGTGCCGCGACAATCTCGGCTGCCGGACCCCGACGGGCCTCCCGGTAAGCCGTGCCCGCCCACAGGTTGGTTCCGTTGGGGTCACCGGCCTCGACCGCCGCTGCTCGTATCGGCTTCGTCATCTGGTTCACCTCGGGATAGCCCAGCGGCGCCACGTGATCGAGCAAGCGCGTGAAGTTGTTCGCCAGACCCCGTGCGTAGCGGCCCGAGAACGCTCGAGTGATCACGGAGTCGCGGAAATCCGGATTCGTCAGCGCCGCGCGGTGGGGGGGATTGGTCCCGGCCTCGTCGCTCAGCAAGAGCGCGGTACCAACCTGCGCGGCCACCGCTCCGCTGCGCAACACCCCCGCGACGTCGTCAGCGGTGCCCAGGCCACCCGCGGCGATCAGCGGAACATCGTGAGCGCTGCCGATTCGGTGGAGAAGTTGGTGCAGGGGCTCTTCACCGGGCTCCATGTCGGGCGCAAAAGTGCCGCGATGTCCTCCGGCTTCTGGCCCCTGAACCACGAGGTTGTCCGCGCCGGCAGCAATAGCCACGCCAGCTTCGTAGGCCGACGTCACAGTGACCGACACCAAGAGCCCCAGCGCACTCAACCGATGAATAACGTCGGGCGGCGGCGCGCCGAAGGTAAACGACACCAGTTCCGGACGCACGTCGGCGACAACTTCGAGCTTGAGCTCCCAGTCATCGTCGTCCTCGTACAGCGGTTGCCCTATCGCGACGTGGTAGTAGTCGGCGATGTCTTCGAGTTCTTCCGCGTAGTACTCCAACTGCACCCAGTCCGCGACGCTGGGTTGAGGCACAAACAGATTGGCGCCAATCGGGCCCGTCGTGGCAGCTCGGGCAGCGGCGATATCGTCAGCGAACTGGTCGGCAGTCACATAGCCACCAGCCACGAATCCCAACCCGCCCGCGTTGGACACCGCCGCGGCCAGGGCCGGGGTGCTGGGACCGCCGGCCATCGGCGCGCCCACAATGGGCACCGCAATGTCCCAGAAGCCCAATACCATCGGGCTAATTTACCATCGCTCGAAGTCGTTGCGGCAGCGACCGTTTCGAGCTGTAAGGCCCTAAAACCGCAGCTCCGTAGCGCGTGTTGAGCACGCGACGGGCCACAGCGTTAACCTCGTCGACGGTCACGCGCTCAATCTGTCGCAACGTGTGCTCGATGCTGCGGTGCTTGCCGTAGTTCAACTCACTGCGGCCGATCCGGCTCATCCGGGAGCCGGAATCCTCCAGCCCCAGCACCAGACCACCCCGCAACGAGCCCTTGGCGATGCGGCACTCTGCCTCACTGATGCCGTCGCTGGCCACCGATGTCAACACGTCGGTGGTCACCCGCATCACGTCAGGGAAACGTTCCGGCAGGCATGCGGCATACACCGACAGCGCCCCGCTGTCGGCGAAGATATCCAGCGCGGAGTACACCGAGTACGCTAGCCCCCGCGCTTCGCGGACCTCTTGGAACAGCCGCGAACTGATCCCACCGCCCAATGCCGTGTGCAGCACCGACAGCGCCCAGCGCTGCTCCCAGCTGCGACCAGGCGTGCGTACGCCCAGCGACACGTGCGTTTGCTCAGCATCCCGATTAGCCAGTGTCAAACCCGGACAGCCATTGACCCGACCGGCTCCCTTGCGAGGAGCAACCGGGCGTCGCCCGCGGACCAATCGCGACCCGAAGTGCTCGCGCACCAATGCGACCACGTCGGCATGATCGACATTCCCGGCCACCGCTACGACCATTCGCTGCGGCGTGTAGCGCCGCATGTGGAAAGAATGCAGTTGAGCCCGAGTCATCGTCGATACGGATTGCGCGCTGCCGATCACCGGGCGGCCCACCGGATGGTCGCCGAACAGCGACCCCAAGAACATGTCCGCCAATGCGTCCTCGGGGTCGTCGTCGCGCATCGCGATCTCCTCCAGGACGACATCGCGTTCCAGCTCCACGTCGTGAGCAGCGCAGCGGCCGTTGAGGACCACATCGGAGACCAGATCGATCGCCAGCGCCAAGTCGCTGTCGAGCACGTGTGCGTAGTAGCACGTGTGCTCCTTGGCTGTGAACGCGTTGAGCTCCCCGCCAACCGCGTCCATCGCTTGCGCGATATCGACCGCCGTGCGCGTCGGCGTCGACTTGAACAGCAGATGCTCGAGAAAATGGGCCGCCCCGGCAACTGTGGCACCCTCGTCGCGCGATCCCACCCCAACCCAGACCCCGATGGACGCCGAGCGCACCGCTGGCAGATATTCGGTGACGACGCGCAGACCGCCCGGCAAAGTAGTGCGGCGCAGTGGCCGGGCGGCCGCAGGGTCAGCTGCTGGCCGTCGCGGCATCGGCGGGAGCTGCGGACGCTTCTTCGTCAGCCACCAGAACCAGAGAGATCTTGCCGCGCTTGTCGATATCGGCAATCTCTACCCGTAGCTTGTCACCGACGTTCACCACGTCTTCAACCTTCGCGATGCGCTTGCCCTTGCCGAGCTTGGAGATGTGCACCAGACCGTCACGGCCCGGCAGCAGCGACACGAACGCACCGAAATCGGTTGTCTTGACCACTGTTCCGAGGAAACGTTCGCCCACGGTCGGTAACTGCGGGTTGGCAATCGCGTTGATCTTGTCGATCGCGGCCTGCGCGGACGGCCCGTCGGTGGCGCCGACGAACACCGTGCCGTCGTCTTCGATGGAGATCTGCGCGCCCGTTTCCTCGGTGATGCCGTTGATGACCTTTCCCTTGGGTCCTATCACCTCGCCGATCTTGTCCACCGGGACCTTGATGGTGGTCACTCGCGGCGCGTACGGGCTCATCTCGTCGGGCCTGTCGATGGCCTCGGCCATGACCTCGAGAATCGTGAGGCGAGCATCCCTGGCCTGCTCAAGGGCACCTGCTAGGACCTTTGACGGGATCCCGTCGAGTTTGGTGTCCAATTGCAGCGCGGTGACAAAGTCCTTGGTTCCGGCGACCTTGAAGTCCATGTCGCCGAACGCGTCCTCGGCGCCCAGGATGTCGGTCAGCGTCACGAAGCGGCGCTCCACGACACCGTCGGCCGGCTCCGCCGCCCCTTCTACCTGAACGTCGTCGGACACCAGGCCCATCGCAATGCCGGCCACCGGCGCCTTCAGCGGCACCCCGGCATTGAGCAGCGCCAGCGTGGACGCACACACCGAGCCCATCGACGTGGAGCCGTTGGAGCCCAGGGCTTCCGACACCTGGCGGATGGCGTACGGGAACTCCTCGGTGCTCGGCAACACCGGCACCAGAGCCCGCTCAGCCAACGCACCGTGTCCGATCTCGCGCCGCTTGGGCGAGCCGACGCGACCGGTCTCGCCGGTGGAGAACGGCGGGAAATTGTAGTGATGCATGTAGCGTTTCGATGTCTCGGGCCCGAGCGAGTCGATCTGCTGGGCCATCTTGACCATGTCAAGCGTGGTCACCCCAAGGATCTGGGTTTCGCCGCGTTCGAAGAGCGCACTGCCGTGCGCCCGTGGCACCACGGCCACCTCGGCCGACAACGCCCGGATGTCGGTGATACCGCGCCCATCGATGCGAAAATGGTCAGTGAGGATGCGCTGGCGAACAAGCTTCTTGGTCAACGCGCGAAACGCGGCGCCGACCTCTTTCTCCCGGCCCTCGTAGGTGTCGGCGAGCCGCTCGAGGACCTGGGCCTTGATCTCGTCGGTGCGCTGGTCGCGCTCGGCCTTGTCGCCGATGGTCAAAGCGGCAGCCAACTCGTCGGTGGCCACCGAGGACACCGAGTAGTACACGTCGTCGCCGTAGTCGGGAAACACCGGGTATTCAGCGGCCGGCCTGGTTGACGCTCCACACGCGTCGGCGAGCTCCTGCTGCGCGGTACACAGCGCGGCGATGGCTGGCTTGGCCGCCTCCAGACCCGCAGCCACGACACTCTCCGTTGGCGCCGGGGCGCCGCCCTCGACGAGCTCGATCACGTTCTCGGTGGCCTCGGCTTCGACCATCATGATGGCGACATCCGACTGGCCCCCGTCGGCGGTGTCGACCAGGCGGCCCGCGACCACCATGTCGAACACGGCGCGTTCGAGTTGCTCAACGTTCGGGAACGCAACCCAGGTGCCGTCAATGAGCGCTACCCGCACACCCCCGATGGGACCGGAGAACGGCAAGCCACCCAACTGGGTGGAGGCCGACGCGGCGTTGATCGCCAGCACGTCATAGAGATCGTTGGGGTCGAGGCTCAGAATCGTCACCACGATCTGGATCTCATTGCGCAGGCCATCAACGAACGACGGGCGCAGCGGGCGATCGATGAGCCGGCAGGTCAGGATCGCGTCGGTGGAGGGCCGGCCCTCACGACGGAAGAACGAACCAGGAATGCGGCCCGCGGCGTACATGCGCTCCTCGACGTCCACCGTCAGCGGGAAGAAGTCGAAATGTTCCTTGGGGCTCTTGCTGGCGGTGGTCGCCGACAGCAGCATATTTTCGTCGTCCAGGTAGGCGACGACCGCGCCGGCGGCCTGTAAGGCCAGCCGCCCGGTCTCGAAACGAATGGTGCGGGTGCCGAAGCTCCCGTTGTCAATGGTGGCGGTTGATTCGAACACGCCTTCTTCAATTTCAGCTACAGACATGACGTCCGTGCGGCCTCTCTCGGTTGTTCAGCTGTTTCGCGTTGTCACACGCACCCCGGTGGGTTAGCAGAGCGGCTCCCGCCCGGACGGGCTGCGAGCCACCCGTGCGAGCGTGGAGAGCCTGAATGCGTTACGGCCGTCGATCGAAGCGGCCGACCTGCCCCGAGTCCGGGGAGCCCGGCAGCCACTACCGAAGACCGCCCGAAACAGACTCGGCTGCTCCCGTGGGCATACATAGTGACACGCTGGAACGACTCACGCGGATGTGCGCGAACCGCACCACCTGCTGGACCACACTGGTCCAGAACGAACTCACTCTACACGGGCCCTATGGCGCTTCGGACCAGCCTCGATAGGCTCGGGCCTCGGGGTTTCGGGGCCGGTGTCAGCTGGTGACGTCCTCGACGCACACCACGAACCGCTGCTGCGGGTAGGTATAGCCCATGCCACTCGCGCACTGGTCGACGCTGACGGGAGCGTGGAGGTCTCTGAGGATCTGGGTGGCTCGCTGCCGGTGCGGTACCGAAGCGTCGTCGCAGTCCACCCGCACCGGGTCGGCGTCGTGACTCGGGTCGACACTCATGCAACCCCCGATCACCCAGTCCACGTCCAGGCAGACGGTGTTGTTTGCGCCATTGAACGAATTGCGCATCGAATACGACGAATCGACGTCGGCGGGGCATTGCGCACGGTCGGTAACCGCCGAAACAACCTTGAAGCTAGACCCGCTGCTACCGCATTCCGCCTTGGTGGCCAGGGGGCGATCTGGTGTGCCGCCGAGCCGCAGACAGTCCCCCACATCGAGATCGGCGACGTTGGTCCCGTCATCCCAGCCCGAGCAACCGACGAGTCCCGCCGACGCCACGACGGCTAGGGCGGTGACGCGGATTGCGATCAGGGCGCGCACGCGCCTGCGTCAGCGACGCAGACCCAGGCGCTCGATGAGCGAGCGATAGCGCTCCACATCGATCTGGGAAATGTACTTGATCAGCCGACGCCGCCGTCCCACCAGCAACAGCAGCCCTCGCCGCGAGTGGTGATCGTGCTTGTGCACCTTGAGATGCTCGGTCAGGTCGGCGATCCGCTTGGTCAGCAGCGCAATCTGCGCTTCCGGGGAGCCGGTGTCGGTGTCATGCAGGCCGTAGGAGTTCAGGATCTCCTTTTTCTGCTCGGCTGTCAGCGCCACGAATTATCTCCATCAATGGGTCCGCGATCATGAGTACGAGGGCGCGGCCACCGCGAACCGCAGCACGCGCCGATGTCCGGGGCAGTCTAGCAGCGCGCGCGCCGGTGAAGTTAATCCCCGCGTAGCAACGCGCGCACCCGATCGATGTCTTTACCCATTGCGGCCACCAACTCCGGCACCGATGCGAACTTCTTCTGGCCGCGGATGCGCGCAACGAAATCCAGCGCCACGTGCTGGCCGTACAGGTCAGCGCTGGTGTCGAGCACGAACGCCTCAACAGTGCGGGTGCGTCCCGAAAACGTCGGGTTGGTCCCCACGGATACCGCGGCCCGGTAGCGCTCACCGGGGACGACGGTGCCAGCCACCGGCCCGTGTCCCAGTACCGTGAACCAGGCGGCATACACACCGTCGGCGGGGATCGCCGAGTACATCGGCGGCGCCACGTTCGCGGTGGGAAAGCCCAGCTCCACGCCCCGACCTTCGCCGCGAACCACGACGCCTTCGACCCGATGCGGTCGGCCCAGGGCTTCCGTGGCGGCCACCATATCGCCGGCGTCCACACAGGACCGGATGTACGTGGACGAAAACGTCACCGTCTCGTTGCGGTGGTGCTCTGTCAGCAGCGACATCGACTCCACGGCGAACCCGAACCGCTCACCGGCCCGTCGAAGCGTGTCGACCTTGCCGGCTGCCTTCTTGCCGAACGTGAAGTTCTCGCCTACGACGACCTCCACCACGTGCAGATGCTCAACCAGGAGTTCGTGGATGTAGCGGTCCGGCGTGAGCTTCATGAAATCAGTGGTGAACGGCATCACGAGGAAAACATCGATGCCCAGGTCTTCGACGAGTTCGGCACGCCGGGTCAGCGTGGTCAGTTGCGCCGGGTGACTGCCGGGATACACCACTTCCATCGGGTGCGGATCGAACGTCATCAGCACGGCCGGCACCTCGCGTGCGCGTCCGGCCTTCACCGCGTGCGCGATCAGTTCGGCGTGCCCCCGGTGCACGCCGTCGAACACACCGATGGTGAGCACGCACCTGCCCCAGTCAGTCGGGATCTCGTCTTGGCCGCGCCACCGCTGCACGACCGCCAGCCTACGGCGTGCAGT
This sequence comes from Mycobacterium spongiae, assembly GCF_018278905.1. Lineage (NCBI taxonomy): Bacteria > Bacillati > Actinomycetota > Actinomycetes > Mycobacteriales > Mycobacteriaceae > Mycobacterium > Mycobacterium spongiae. Next base: position 1,903,894 of record NZ_CP046600.1, on the reverse strand, counting down.
GCCGGGGCGGGGTTGTTGTCCACCGTGTTCCCTGGCGCCGCTAAGCCACCACCCAAATCGCGCGAGCGGCCGGACTCCCCAACTCGACGGTGACCTGGTCGCCGCCGGAGGCTTCGATCGACACCGAGATCATGCCGGCGAATTCGCGCCGCGCCAACACTCGCAACCGCGAGTCCAGGTTGATCCCGACGCTGTCGAAGTACCGCAGCATCTGCGGGTCGGCATCGGAGATGCGGGCCACGGTACCCGTATCACCATCGTGGCAGTCCCACAGCTGCCTCGCCGGCGGGGTCGGCACCTGCCCGTCGGCAGCAGGGATCGGGTCGCCGTGCGGATCGCGACGCGGGAACCCCAGCTTGGCGTCGATACGCGCAACTAGGCGATCCGATACCGCGTGCTCGAGCACCTCGGCCTCGTCGTGCACCTCGTCCCAGCCATAGCCGAGTTCGTTGACCAGAAATGTCTCCAATAGCCGGTGCCGGCGCACCATCGCCAGTGCCACGCGCCGCCCCGAGTCGGTCAACGCCACCGCGCCGTACTTCTCATGGTCGACCAACCCCTGCTCGGCCAGCCTGCGGATGGACTCCGAGGCTGTGCTGGCCGACACTCCGATCTTCTCCGCCAGCATCTTGGTGCTGACCTTCTCCTTGGACCACTCCTGAGCGGTCCAAATAACCTTGAGATAGTCCTGAGCAACCGCGGTGAGACCGCCAGGCTCCTCATCAGCGCTCACAACCAGAGAGTCTAGGCAACGACGCCGCTGTGCCACCGAGTCCGACGTGCCCGCGTGCACCAATGAGATCGGGGCAGCGCCCGCGCTGCCGCCGTTGCCGCCGCTCCCGCGGTCCCCGGGCGCCCCGGGCTACGGCGTTGTGCCGTGCAAAAGCCACCCTGCGAGCCTGTGACCGGTGCTTCCTAGGCCCGAAACCAGGCTGTTGTCGAAGAAGGGCAGGGTGCCCAAGTTCCCGAGGCCCGACACACCGCTGCCGAGATTCGAGAACCCCGAGGAGCCGGCACCGAAGTTGTTGAAGCCGGAGGCAAAGGACAGCGCCGACGGATTGACGTTGAACAGACCCGAGAGACCCGAGCCGCTGTTACCGAAGCCCGAACTGCTCCCGGGGCCCGTGTTGAAAAAGCCCGACGATCCGGTGGCACTCGAATTGAAGAAGCCGGGCGGCGGCGGGATGACAAGCTGCGCGATAGAGGTGCTGGGCAGGGTGACGCTGGGGATGGTGAGCTCGGGAGTGGTGAAACCACCGATCCCGATGGAAGCGATAGTGAATGGCGGGGTGGTGATCTCCGGAATCCCGATAGGCGGCAGTGTGAGACCACCAACACCCACCGCAGGCAACGTCAACGGTGGCGTCGTGATCTCCGGAATGCCAACCGGCGGCAACGTGAAACCCTCAACACCCACCGCAGGCAACGTCAACGGCGCCGTCGTGATCTCCGGAATGCCAACCGGCGGCAACGTGAAACCCTCAACACCGACCGAAGGAATGGTCAACGGCGCCGTCGTGATCTCCGGAATGCCGACCTGCGGCAACGTGAAGCCCTCAACACCGAGCGAGGGAATGGTCAACGGCGGCGTGGTGATCTCCGGAATGCTGACTTGCGGCAACGTGAAGCCGTCGACCGCGACGGAGGGAATGGTGAACGGCCCAGTTGTGCTGATGCTGGGGAAATCGAAGCCGCCGATGACGATGCCGGGAAGGGTAAAGCCGAAGAAGGAACCGTTTGCAAATGGCGGGTCAGGAATGCCGGGCGGGGGCGCTATCCCCGGATCCCCAATCAATATTGGACCCAGAAAGGATGGTTGGAGGAATATCGTCCCGAGGACGTTGCTCCGCACCAAGGGAACCTCATTACCGTTAAAGCCGGTTATTAGGACCGTCGGCGTGATCAGGGCGGGAAAATCGAATGCCGGTAGGCTTATCGACGGTCCGGTAAATTCATTGAAGGTCAGCGTAGGTGTAGTCAACACGGGTATCGTTATTTCCGGCAGATTGAGCCCGCCCACCGTAATATCTGCGGGCGTCGTCGCCGCGGGAATAGATATCGAAGGCAACGCAATCTCGGGCAACGCAAACCCGCCCACCGTAATATCTGCGGGCGTCGTCGCCGCGGGAATAGATATCGAAGGCAACGTTATCTCGGGCAGACTAAATGCACCGATCGTGATATCGCTGGGCGTGGTCGCCGCCGGAATAGTGATCGACGGCAACGTAATCTCCGGCAGACTAAATGCACCGATCGTGATATCGCTGGGCGTGGTCGCCGCCGGAATAGTGATCGACGGCAACGTAATCTCCGGCAGACTAAATGCGCCGATCGTGATGTCGGCGGGCGTGGTGGTCGCCGGAATGGATATCGACGGCACCGTTATCCCTGGCAGGTCGAAACCGGGGACGCTAATCCCGGGTAGACTTATGGTGGGGAGTGTTATATCAGGTGTATTGATTCCAAAGGTGAGGCCGCCCTGGCCATTGGCCGTCCACATGAAGCCGTTATTCATGTTGCCCACGTTGAAAGCACCGGTGTTGATGTTGCCCGCGTTCAACAGGCCGGTATTGAGGTCGCCCGTGTTGAAGCTACCCGTGTTGGACGAGCCCGGGTTGGCGTCGCCCGTGTTGTAGCTACCCGTGTTCACGCTGCCCGTGTTTGCGTCGCCGACGTTAAAGCTGCCAGTGTTGAAAGAACCCGCGTTGATAAAGCCCGTGTTGGCTTGACCGGTGTTCCATAAGCCGGTGTTGTAGTTACCGGAGTTTCCGATACCGAAGTTTCCGGTCCCCGAATTGAAGAAACCGATGTTTCCGTTGCCCGAGTTGAATAGGCCGAGATTATTTGCGCCTGAGTTGAGGCCGCCGATACCGACTTGGTTGTCACCGACCAGCCCGAAACCGATGTTGTTGTTGCCGGTGTTGCCAAAGCCGATATTCCCGATGCCAATATTCGCGAAGCCTAGATTGGAGCTGCCGAGGTTTCCGGGGCCTACGTTGAAGCTGCCGAGGTTTCCGGAGCCGACATTGTTGTCGCCGAAGTTTCCGGAACCGAAATTGTTACTACCCAGGTTTCCGTTGCCGAAATTGAGGAAGCCCACGTTTCCGCTGCCGAGGTTGGTGATGCCAAGGTTGGCAACGCCCAGGTTGATGGCGATCGTCCTGCTCGGCGCCGCCGCCGCGGCGGCGGCACTCGCAACGGCGCCGCCCTCGATCGGGATGGCCGCAGCCACACCGCCGGCCGCGCCGGACACGCTGGCCGTCGCCGCGCCGACGATCTGGGCCGGTAGGCCGGCCAGATTCGGCACCGGCCGGACAAACGGCGTCAGCCGCGCGGCGGCCGCCGAAGCCCCAGCGTGATAGCCAAACATCGCGGTGACATCCTGAGCCCACATCTGCTCATAAGTCGCCTCAGCGGCCGCGATCGCCGGGGCGTTTTGCCCGAACAGATTTGACATCACCAGCGACACCAGCTGAGTGCGGTTGGCGGCGATAATCGCCGGATTCACCGCAGCGGCCCGCACAGCTTCGAACGCACCCCCAAAGACGCGGGCCGCAACGGCCGCTTGATCGGCCTGGGTTGCTGTGGTGCTCAACCATCCTGCGTACGAAGCAGCCGCCCCGACCATGGCCGCCGCCGCCGGGCCCTGCCACGCCTCCCCCGCCAAGGAAGAAGTCAGCGAGCTAAAGGAACTCGCCGTCAAAGCCAATTCGGCGGCCAACCCATCCCAGGCCACCCCCGCCGCCAACATTGGTCCCGCTCCGACACCGGAAAAAATCCGTGCTGAGTTGATCTCGGGCGGCAACAAGAGAAAATTCACGCTGCAAACTCCCTCTCTCGACTACCTATAAATCACGCGCTGTATTTCCCTATCCCGATTTCGATATCGCGCGCAGTATTTGCCTTTTCAATGCGCTCATCCAGCCATACGTGACATAACAATCCACGTCGGTGGCTATCGCCCCTGGCTGAAATGTGGTTCTATCCGGCTTTCGCTGTCAGTTCGCCACGACGCATTGCTATCAGTTTCTACGGCGTCGACCGGAAACATTCAATAGGCGCTTTGTCGTATTCTGCTAGGAGCGGGTGGCACCGCGCGCCATCCAATCCACATTCGTCGGGCTCAGACCAGCAGACCCTTGGCGATGTGGGTCACCTGTACCTCGTTGCTTCCGGCGTAGATCATCAGCGACTTCGCGTCGCGGGCCAGCTGCTCGACCCGGTACTCGGCCATGTAGCCGTTGCCGCCGAATAACTGCACGGCCTCCATGGCAACGTCGGTGGCGGCTTCCGACGAATACAGTTTGATCGCGGAGGCTTCGGCCAGCGTCGGCGCTGTGCCGGCTTTGAGCCGCTCCAGGGTGACAAACACCATGTTCTGAACATTGATCCGAGCGACTTCCATCTTGGCCAGCTTGAGCTGAATCAGCTGAAACTGTCCGATGTTCTTCCCCCACAATGTGCGAGTCTTCGCGTAATCCACACAAAGCCGATGGCATTCGTTGATGATGCCCAGCGCCATCAGTGCCACACCGAACCGTTCGACAGCGAAGTTGGCCCGCGCACTATCGCGGCCGTCGTCATCACCGTGCTGCTCCGTGCCGCCGAGCAGACGATCGGGGGTAAGCCGAACATTGTCAAAGAACAATTCCCCGGTCGGAGAGGACATCATGCCCATCTTCTTGAACGGCTTGCCCTGCGTCAGGCCGGGCATGCCGGCATCGAGAACGAAAACGAGCACCGGGCGGTTCCGCCGGTCAGGCGCGGTGTCATCGGCATCGCTGTCGACGAGTTTGGCACTCAATTTCGCATAGACCACGAGAACGTCGGCGGCAGGGCCGTTGGTGATGAATGTCTTCTGGCCGTTGAGGATGTAGTCTTCGCCGTCGCGCTTGACGTGAGTCTTCATGCCGCCGAACGCATCCGAGCCGGAATCCGGCTCGGTGATCGCCCACGCCGCTATCTTGTCCAGCGTCATCAGCGATGGCAGCCAGCGCTCTTTTTGGGCCAGGGTGCCGCGGCTCATTATTGTCGCTGCTCCGAGGCCGATGCTCACCGCCACGGTGCTCAGCAACCCGATGCTGACCCCCGCGAGTTCGGAAACCAGCACCGCGGCCATCGATCCTTGGGCACCCAACCCGGCGAAGGAGTCCACGCTGGGGTTCTCACTGGACCCGCGGTGTCCATCAGGAGCGGCCTGCTTGGCACGTTCCCGATCCAGCATTGTCTTGACCGATTCGGAGGCCAGCGCGTCGAGTCCGAACTGGCTGAACAGCTTGCGCATGATCGGATACGGCGACAGCTCGCCGGTTTCCAAGGCGTCGGTGTGCGGGCGGATCTCCTTGTCGATGAATTGGCGCACGGCGTCGCGCATCATCAGATCGGTATCGGACCACTCGAACATCGCAGGTTACCGCTCGGCGCGCTGATAGGCGGTGACGACGGCGGCGCCGCCCAGCCCGATGTTGTGCTGCAACGCCGCTGCCACACTCTCGACTTGACGCCGGTCCGCGGTGCCGCGCAGCTGCCAGGTGAGTTCGGCGCACTGCGCCAACCCGGTCGCACCGAGGGGGTGTCCCTTGGAGATCAGGCCGCCGGAGGGGTTGACCACCCAGCGTCCGCCGTAGGTCGTGTCCCCATTGTCGATCAGTTTCGGCGCCTCACCCGGGTCGCACAGACCGAGGGCCTCGTAGAGGAGCAACTCGTTGGCCGAGAAACAGTCATGCAGCTCGATCACCTGGAAATCCTCCGGCCCCAGACCTGCCTGAGCGTAAACCCGTTGCGCGGCTTGTACGTTCATGTCGTAGCCGATGAGATTCTTGGCGGTACCATCGAACGTCGAGGAGAAATCTGTCGTCATTGCCTGGCCAACGACCTCCACCGCCTGGCTGGCCAGCCCGTGGCGGTCGACGAACGCCTCCGAGGCCAGGATCGCCGCTCCCGAACCGTCGGAAGTCGGCGAACATTGCAGCTTGGTGAGCGGGTCATAGATCATCCGCGACGCCAGGATGTCGTCGAGCGTGTAGGCCTCCTGGAATTGCGCAAACGGATTGTTCACCGAGTGCTTGTGGTTCTTGAAGCCGATCTTGGCGAAGTGTTCCGCGGTAGTGCCGTAGCGCTGCATGTGTTCGCGCCCGGCCGCGCCAAACATCCAGGGCGCAACCGGGAAGGCTAGGTCGGCGATCTCGACCAGCGCCTTGACGTGCTTGTCCATCGGTTGGGTGCGATCGTCGTACGCCGACGACAGCGATCCGGGCTTCATCTTCTCGAATCCCAGGGCGATGGTGCAGTCGGCCAATCCGCCGCGGATCGCCTGCGCCGCCAGGAATAGTGCGGTGGAGCCCGTCGAGCAGTTGTTGTTGACGTTGACGATGGGAATGCCGGTGAGGCCCAGTTCGTAGAGCGCCCGCTGGCCCGACGTCGACTCGCCGTAGACGTACCCGACATAGCCTTGCTCGACTTCGCGGTAATCGATGCCGGCGTCGGCCAGCGCGTTGGTACCCGATTCCCTGGCCATGTCGGGGTAGTCCCAGCCTTCGCGGCGTCCCGGCTTCTCGAATTTCGTCATGCCAACGCCGATGACAAAGACCTTGTTGGACCCGTTGGTAGACATTTTGTTAGGCATCTCGGCCCCTTCCACACGGCTCGGAATTGGCCCATCGGCGCGCCGCGGGCCGTCTCATCCCAGTGTGCGCCCAACCCGAGCAGAGCCGTTGGCCGGGACCCCTGTCGCCCCTTATAGCGTCGCCGGGCGGATCACGACCACCGATTTGGTCCGCGCCCCCTCGTCGCGCAGCAGTGCGATTACCCGCCCGCCGGGATCAGTCACTCCATAGACGCCCTCGATACCGGCGGGCGACAGAGACCGACCGTTGCTGGCGGCCTCGGCCTCCTGGGTAGTGAGATCGCGACGCGGAAACATCAGCAGGCAGGCCTCGTCCAGGCTCAGATTGAGCCGCGGCCGCTGCCCCAGCTCGTCGAGGGTCAGTGCCCGATCCACGCCGAAGTGCCCGACGCGCGTGCGACGCAGCGAGGTCAAATGCCCGCCCACCCCAAGCGCATCACCGAGATCGCGGGCCAGCGCCCGGATGTAGGTTCCCGACGAGCAGTCGACCTCGACGTCGAGGTCGACAACGCCGGGTCGTCGCCTGGTGGCCACAATGTCGAAGCGGGCGATATGCACCGGCCGGGCCTGCAGTTCGACAGTCTGACCCTCGCGAGCCAATTGGTAAGCGCGACGCCCGCCAACCTTGATGGCGCTGACCGTCGAAGGAACCTGTTTGATCTCACCACGCAGCCCCGCGACCGACGCTTCTATTGCCTCTGGTCTCAGGTGCTCGGCCGAGACGGAGGACACCACCTCGCCTTCGGCGTCTTCAGTGGAGGTGGCCTGGCCGAGACGGATCGTGGCAGCGTACGACTTCGAAGCCGCCGTGAGTAAACCGAGGATCTTTGTGGCGCGGCCGATTCCGATTACCAGCACGCCGGTGGCCATCGGGTCCAGGGTCCCGGCGTGCCCCACCCTGCGGGTGGCGAAGATGCGTCGGCATCGCCCCACCACGTCGTGACTGGTGATCCCCGCTGGCTTGTCGACAATGACAAGTCCAGGATCGCAGCCCTGACCTTTGGCGCTGGCACTCATAGCACGATCGCGGTCAGCACCAGCCCCCGCTCGACGGACCACCGCCCGGTCAACCGTCTCAGCGGAGGACCCTGCGGGGTGGATGGGTCTATGAGGATGCGGGATACGAAACGGCCCCTGGAGGGCCCGGATTCAGATGTGCCGGGGTTGTCCGCTTCGAAGGTGATGTGGGCGTCTTCGAAGCCCAGCCATCTCTTGGTCAGCGGAAACCAGGCTTTGTACGTGGCCTCTTTGGCGCAGAACAAGATTCGGTCCCAATGCAGGGGCGCAGGAATCTGGCGGGGCATTTCGCTGCGCTCGGCCGGCAGGCTGATGGCGTCCAGCACACCGTCGGGTAACGCATCGTGGGGTTCGGCGTCGATCCCGACCGAACGCACCACGCTACCGCGCCCGACCACCGCGCCGCGATAGCCGGTGCAATGAGTGAGACTGCCGACTACGCCGTCAGGCCAGCACGGTTCTCCCTTGTCGCCCTTGAGGATCGGTACGGGCGCCACCCCGAGCTGACCCAGCGCAGCGCGCGCGCAGTGGCGAACGGTAATGAATTCGTTGCGGCGCTTGGCGACGGACCTAGCGATCAACGACTCCTCTTCCGGCAGAGCGGTGAGACCGGGCGGGTCGGAGTACAACTCCGCGTGCGCCAGGTCGTCGGACACCGTGCCGGGCAACAACGACGACACCAGCGTGGTCGCCGTCATCGTGATTGCCGCTGCCGCAATCGTTCTCGAAACTGCGTGTGTTGGGTCCGCATCTCGGGGGTGATCACGAAATGGCCGCCGAAATCATTGAGGTAGCCGGGTGCGTACTGCGGATCCGGTAGCACCTGGCGCAGCCAGCCGTACGGCTTCCGGCGCCGCCATTCACGCGGGTAGCCCACGGACACTTCTTCGAACCGCACGTCGTCATACCAGGTTGTTCGGGGAATGTGCAGGTGGCCGTACACCGAACAGATGGCGTTGTAGCGGGTGTGCCAGTCGGCGGTCTTTGTCGTTCCGCACCACAGCGCGAATTCGGGGTAGTACAGCGCGTCGCAGGGCTCTCGTACCAGCGGAAAGTGGTTCACCAAGACCGTCGGTTGCATCCAATCAAGCTCTTCAAGACGGACCTGCGTGGCCCCGACCCGCTCGCGGCACCAGGCTTCGCGGGTCGGGTACGGCTCCGGGGAGAGCAGAAATTCGTCGGTGGCTACCACGTTACGTTCCCGGGCGATCGCCACACCCTCGGCTTTGCTGTTGGCGCCCCGCGGCAAGAAGGTGTAGTCGTACAGCAAGAACATCGGCACGATCGTGGCGGGGCCGCCGCGTTCCGTCCACACCGGGAACGGGTGCTCTGGGGTGACGACGCCCATCTCGTCGCACATGTTGACCAAGTATTCGTAGCGATCGCGGCCGAAGATCTGCATCGGATCCCGGTTGGTGGTCCACAGTTCGTGATTGCCAGGTACCCAAATGACCTTTGCGAACCGCCGCCGCAGCAGATCGAGCGCCCAGCGAATCTCGTCAGTGCGTTCTGCGACATCGCCGGCGACGATCAGCCAATCGTCCGGCGAGGACGGGTGCAGCGATTCAGCGACCGGCTTGTTGCCGAGGTGACCGGTGTGCAGGTCGGACACAGCCCACAGCGTGGGTTGCCCCCCGCTGGTCGGGTCCTGTCCCGGTACTTGCCTGGCCACGATTAACCACCCTAACGACCCCGTGAGATGTTCGCCGGCCAGCTTGCCAGTTCTCCGGCCGGCTAGAACAAGTTCTTGTTCCACTGTGACGGCGGGCACACGACTTGTACACTCCGGGCAAAGAGACCGCCGAGACAAGGGGGCGTCGTGTTCACCAAGGTGCGACTGATGGGAGCGCTTGGGGCACTACTCATGGCGGTGATAGTGAGCATGATGGGCTGGCAAGACGTCCCGGACCTGCCAACCGGCGGCGGATCCGTCGCGCTGCGGTCGACCGCCGAGCCGATGAATACCACCATGAAAAGTCCGATCGTGCCGGTGACGGATCCGACCCCGTTCGACCCCTGTGACGACATCCCGTTCGAGGCCGTGCAACGGCTGGGCCTGGCATTCACACCGCCCGAACATCAGGATGGGCTGCGTTGCCAGTTCGACGCGGGCAACTATCAGTTGGCCGTCGAGGCGATCGGCTGGCGCACCTACGCTCAGACACTGCCCGCGGACGCAATCGAGACCACTGTCCAGGGGCATCGCGCTGCCCAGTACTGGGTGGTGAAGCCGACGTACCACAACAGCTTTTGGTACTTCTCCTGCATGGTGACCCTCAAGACGAGCTACGGGGTGATCCAGCAGTCACTGTTCTACTCCACGGTCTACTCCGAGCCCGACGTCGACTGCCCATCGACCAACCTGCAACGAGCAAACGACCTGGCACCTTACTACAAGTTCTAGTCTTGGTACTTGCCGCAGAGTCCTAACCTGGGGTTGTGAGTACCACATCCGCGCGTCGGGAGCAGCCGAAGTTGCGCACGCTGACCGGACGAGCCGGGGGCCGGGCACTGGGCGGACTATTGGGTCTGCCCCCCGCCACGACTGGCTACACCGTCAGCCACGTCCGCGTCCCGATGCGCGACGGCATTCACCTGGCGGCCGACCACTACGCACCCACCACATCAAGGCCCACTGGCACCGTGCTGGTCCGCGGCCCGTATGGGCGCGGGTTCCCCTTCTCGTTGGTCTTCGCCAGGTTGTATGCCGCCCGCGGCTATCACGTCGTGCTCCAGAGCGTGCGGGGCACCTTCGGCTCCGGCGGCACGTTCGAGCCAATGATCAACGAGGCCGCCGACGGTGCCGACACGGTGACATGGCTACGCCAGCAGCCATGGTTCACGGGGCGGTTCGGCACCGTCGGAGTGTCGTATCTGGGATTCACCCAGTGGGCGTTGCTGCAGGATCCGCCACCGGAACTGGCGGCCGCCGTCATCACGGCGGGGCCCCACGACCTCAGTTCCTCGGTATGGGGCACTGGATCATTCGCGATCAGTGACTTCCTGGGCTGGAGCGACCTGATTTCCAACCAAGAAGACCCGGTGCGCGTCCGAGTCGGCATCCGCCAGCTAACCTCTCAGCGCAGAGTTGCGCGCGTGGCCGCCGCGTTGCCGCTCGGCGAGTCGGCCCGTAACCTGCTCGGCGCGGGAGCGCCGTGGTTCGAATCGTGGGTCGCACACCACGACCAGAACCACCCATTTTGGGACCGACTGCGCATCGGCCACGCGCTGGATCGCGTGCAGGTGCCGGTCCTGCTGCTGGGCGGCTGGCAAGACATTTTCCTGCGACAGACACTGCAGCAGTACCAGCGGCTCCGCAGCCGTGGGGTCGACGTTGGGCTGACCGTCGGGCCATGGACACACACCCAACTGCTCAGCAAAGGGTTGGCGATCAGCGCCCGGGAATCCCTGGCCTGGCTGGACACCCACGTGGGCGGGGGTCGCGCCGCGCATCGCCCCAACCCAGTCCACGTCTTCGTGACCGGGCAGGGCTGGCGCCACCTACCTGACTGGCCGCCGGCAACCACCCAACGTGAGCTGTACTTGCAACCGGGCGGAAGTCTGGGCGAGCTCGCGCCGGCGCCGGGAGCGTGTCCGGCCACCTTCCGTTACGACCCCGCCGACCCGACTCCCACAACCGGCGGTCCCCTGCTCGCACCCAGCGGCGGATACCGCAACGACAGCCGTCTTGCGAGGCGCTCCGACGTACGCACCTTTACCGGGGCCACGCTCACCCACGATCTCTACGTCCACGGAGCCCCAATCGTCGAGCTGGTGCACTCGTCGGACAATCCACATGTCGACCTGTTCGTCCGGGTCAGCGAGGTCGACGCGAGAGGCCGGTCCCGCAATGTCAGCGACGGCTATCAACGACTCGGTGATGCGCCCGAAACCGTACGCGTTGAACTCGATGCCATCGCCCACCGCTTCAGTGCCGGTTCGCGAATCCGCGTCCTGGTCGCGGGCAGTTGGTTTCCCCGCTACGCCCGCAGCCTCGGTACCCCCGAACCGACGCTGACCGGCCGCGCGTTCCGGCCCGCCACCCACACAGTGCACCTCGGACAATCCCGCCTGCTGCTTCCCGTCGGCGGGGCTGCCTAACTCAGCCAACGGCGTCGCGAACCCGCGCCGCAACCGCGGATAGCGTGGCCTCGTCGTGCACCGGAGCACCCAACGTGAAATCAACGGCTGCTGTCACCGGTAGCTGCACCCAGCTGGTGCAGCCGGCGTACTCGCGGCTACGGTTGAGCCGCACCGGCTGCACAAGCGGAACGGCGGACACCACCAGCACGGTCAATGTGTGCTTGGGCCGAAAGTCGAGCCGATCGGCGCGAACGGACTCAGCGGTCCAGATGTGTAGGTCTTCGATTGCCCCGAGGCCCTGCGGCCGGTTAACCGGCAGTGCGGCAACAACTTTCGCTGCACCACGGATATCCAGGTGCTCGTCGGTGCTGTCGGCGGCCGCCGAGACCAGCAGATCTCGGTGTTCCGGGCGAACCCGCTCCGCGTGACTGTGCGCCACCGTCGGGAACAACAAGAACTCCTCGACCGCCACGTCAAACCGCTTCTCGCCAATGCCGCCCTTGCGTAACAATATGGTCTGTCGACCGTCGAGCAGCGCATGCACGGCGGCACTCCATTCTTTCAGCCCCAGCGTCACGTCGATCTCGCAATCCGGGCGAGGACATCCGGGCGGCGCAACGGCGGCACGGTCTTTGGCGGCCGCCGGCGTGGTGTCAGCTCGACCAATAGCCGCGTTGTCGTCGCGCTGACCTCGGCAACAGCGGCCTCGAATGCTTCGGCGTTGGCCGCCGACGGGTGGGTAATGCCGCTGACCTTACGTACATATTGGCGTGCCGCCGCCGCGATCTCCTCGGCTGTGGCCGCGGGCTGCAGGCCGCGCAGTTCGGTGATGTTCCGGCACATGTCTGCCACGATAGGCCAGCCCTCTACCGTGATGTCATGACCGCCGATATCCTGCTGATCGATACCGAGGAGCGGGTCCGCACCCTCACCCTCAACCGCCCCGAGTCCCGTAATGCGCTGTCCCGGGCGCTGCGGGCGCAGTTCTTCGCGGCCTTGGCCGACGCTGACGGCGACGATGACGTCGATGTCGTCGTTCTCACCGGCAGCGATCCGGTGTTTTGCGCGGGACTGGATCTCAAAGAGCTGGGCGAGCAGTCGGCACTGCCGGATATCTCACCGCGATGGCCGGCGATGACCAAGCCGGTGATCGGTGCGATCAACGGCGCCGCGGTCACCGGTGGGCTCGAGCTGGCGCTGTACTGCGACATCCTGATCGCCTCAGAGCGGGCGCGCTTCGCCGACACGCATGCCCGAGTGGGCCTGCTGCCCAGCTGGGGCCTCAGCGTGCGGCTGCCACAGAAGGTGGGGGTGGGCCTCGCCCGACGGATGAGCCTCACCGGCGACTACCTCTCGGCCGCCGATGCGCTCCGGGCCGGCCTGGTCACCGAGGTGGTGGCACACGACGAGCTGCTCGGCGCCGCACGCCAGGTCGCGGCGTCCATCGTCGGCAACAACCAGCACGCGGTCCGCGCGCTGCTGGCGTCCTACCACCGCATCGACGAATCCCAGACCGCCGAGGGCCTGTGGCTGGAAGCGACGGCCGCAAGGCAGTTCCGCACGAGCGGTGACGACATCGCGGCTAACCGCGAGGCCGTGCTGCGACGTGGACGCTCCCAGGTGCGCTAGCCATGGCCCTCGAGATGGCGCAAACCTACGACGTTGTGGTCATCGGTGGCGGCCCCGCCGGTCTGAGCGCAGCGCTGACTCTCGTGCGAGCCCGCCGGTCCGTGCTGGTCATCGATGGCGGACAAGCACGCAATGCCCGTGCCGCCGGCGTCCATGATTTCTTGACCCGTGACGGATGTGCACCTGCGGATCTTATTGCTACCGGGCGCGCCGAAGTCGCTCGCTATGGCGGGCAGGTCACCGAGGGACACGTCGTATCCGCTCGGCGTGACGGATCGGCGTTCGCCGTTTCCCTCCACGGCGGCACCACCGTTCACGCGCGTCGGTTGGTTGTTGCGTCCGGGCTCACCGACGAGCTGCCTGCCATCGAAGGCCTCGCGGAGTTGTGGGGCACCGACGTGCTCTACTGCCCGTACTGCCACGGCTGGGAGGTAGCCGACCTACCGATCGGCGTCCTGGCCACCGGTGCCGAGTCCGTCCATCAGGCCCTGATGTTTCGGCAGTGGAGTCATGCGATCACGCTGTTTCTCAACGGCACAATCGATCCGAGCCCAGCTGAGCTCGCCCAACTCGAGGCGCGCCAGATTGGCGTCGTGACCACACCGGTGACCGCGGTCATCAGCCGCATGGGTCGCCTGGACGCGGTCGAGCTGGCCGACGGAGACCGAGTCGAGGTGGCGGCGCTGGCACTGTTGCCTCGGATGGTGGCGCGGACCGAATTCCTCGGCGAACTCGGGCTTCACGCGGTCCCCCATCCGTCGGGGTTGGGGGAGAATGTGGAGACCGATAACGAAGGGCGCACGTCGGTGCCGGGCGTCTACGCGGCCGGCAACGTGGCAGACGTTTCGGCGCATGTGGTCAACGCGGCCTCGTCCGGGCTGCGGGCCGCGATGGCGCTCAACGCCGACCTGGTCGAAGACGACACCGCACGAGCAGTTCTGGCGATGCCCCAAGGCTGACGTCACGATGTAAGCCCGCTGTAGGGGTCCGGCCAACAAATCGACCAAATGTGCCGGTACCTGCAGATCGCCGTCGAGGTCAAGCCGAGCTGCGGTGAGTGGGCGACGCGGCCACAGAACCGGCTGCGACCTTGCCGAATAGGGCCTGGCTGAGCACCTGCAAGACTGCTTGATCGGCTGCCGAGTAGTAGACGAACGTTCCTTGTCGCCGACCCTTGACCAGACCGGCAAGGCGCAGTTTTGCGAGGTGCTGGCTGACCACCGCAGGGGCCACCCCAGCCAGTTCAGCCAAGCACGCCACCGAGGACTCCCCTTGCAGCAGCGCCCACAAGATCTTGACCCGGGTCGGATCACTGAGCATCCGAAACGACTCGACCGCAGCAGCCACCTGATCCTCGCTGGGCATGTCGAAGCCGGGAATCGAGGTGTGCACGCGCCCGAGTATACCCTCTACCAGCCTATACACCTACCACGTTAATATTGCATTTGCGAATATGCACTATTATGCAGGTATTGTTAGTTCGGTGAGTTCCCCGGTCACTGCCACACCGCTGATTGATCCACCCACCCCGTCCTGGCGCCTACCAAGAGCTAGCACCTGGTCGCTACCACAGGTGCGGTGGGCGCAGATCGCAATCGGGCTGTTCATCTTCGGGTTGACTGCCCAGCTGTCCAATACACCGCCGTGGGTGTTCTGGACGTTGTATCTGGCCTGCTATGTCAGCGGCGGGTGGGAACCAGGCTGGGCGGGACTTCAAGCTCTGCGGCGCAAGACCCTCGATGTTGATCTGCTGATGGTGGCCGCCGCCATCGGCGCCGCAGCGATAGGGCAAGTGTTCGACGGTGCGCTGCTCATCATCATCTTCGCCACCTCCGGCGCGCTGGAAGCGGTAGCCACCAAACGCACCGAGGACTCGGTGCGCGGACTGCTTCGCGCGGCTCCTGAGACCGCCACACGGCTGACCGACACCGGTGCTGAGGAGATCGTCGATACCTCAGTCCTCGATATCGGCGATGTGCTGGTCATCCGCCCCGGCGAACGCATCGGCGGCGACGGGGTGGTGATGGCCGGGGCCAGCGAGGTCAATCAAGCCAGCATCACCGGCGAACCGCTGCCCGTGGACAAAACCCCCGGCGGTGAGGTGTTCGCCGGCACCGTCAATGGCACCGGCACCTTGCAGGTTCGGGTAAGCGCACCGGCCGCCGACACCGTGATCGCGCGCATCGTGGCGATGGTCACCGAGGCCAGCGCCAGTAAGGCCGGCATGCAACTGTTCATCGAGAAGGTCGAACAGCGCTATTCGGTCGGCATGGTGACGGCCACCGTCGCCTTATTCGTCATTCCGCTGATGTTCGGAGCAGACCTGCAATCGGCACTGCTGCGCGCGATGACGTTCATGATCGTGGCCTCACCGTGCGCTCTGGTGCTCTCCACGATGCCGCCACTGCTAGCCGCGATCGCCAACGCCAGCCGTCACGGCGTGCTAATTAAGTCCGCTGTCGTGCTGGAAAAGCTGGCCACCGCCACCCACGTAGCGTTTGACAAAACCGGCACCCTCACCGAGGGTATTCCCCGACTCACCCGGGTCCATGCCCTACCCGACGCCAACCTCAGCGAGGCCGAGCTGCTGGCCCTGGCCGCCAGCGCAGAACATCGTTCCGAACACCCAATAGCCCGCGCCGTCGTCACCTCGGCCCGTCAAATGAACCTGATCTTGTCGCCCGCGACCGATTTCGCCTCTACACCGGGGCGGGGTATCGGCGCCCGCGTTGGTAACCATCTGGTAGAAGTCGGCCGCCCCACCCTGCTCGACAACACCGATCACCACGCCCGCCCGATCGTGGCCGAACTCGAACACAGCCGCCATACCGCCGTGGTGGTATGCGTCGATGGCTCACCAGCCGGGGTGCTCGGCATCGTCGACCGGTCCCGCAGCGAAGCCGCCGAGACGGTAGCGCAGCTAAGCAGGCTCACCGACTCCCCCCCGATCCTGCTCACCGGCGACAACCCACGTGCGGCAACCGCTCTCGCCCACGAGGTGGCTATCACCGACGTCCGGTCCGCACTGTTGCCAGAGGACAAGGTGGCCGCGGTACGCGCACTACAAGCAGACGCCGCAAAGGTGATGCTCGTCGGCGACGGCCTCAACGACGCCCCCGCCATGGCCGCCGCCCATGTCGGTGTCGCCATGGGGCGATCCGGCGCGGGCCTAACCCTGGAAACCTCCGATGCAGTCATCATCCGCGATGACCTGTCCACCGTGCCGGCGGTCCTGGCGCTTGCCCGCCGCGCCCGCCAAGTCGTGGCCGCCAACCTGACCGTCGCGGCGACCTTTATCGCCGTGCTGGTCACCTGGGGCCTCATCGGGCACCTACCGCTGCCGCTCGGTGTTGCCGGCCACGAAGGCTCCACCCTCCTCGTCGTACTCAACGGCCTACGACTGCTCCACAGCCGAGCCTGGGCGACCCCGACTCAGACCAGTGACGGTAGCGCCGGCCCGGCCTTATGTCGTACACCAACAATTACGCATGACGCAGAAATGTGAATGCCCCTGGTCGAGCCAAGACTCACCAGCACGAGCACCGCCCGGGCCGGCGTTCAGCGAACCCGAGCCTCCGTTTGGCTATCGAAGAAACACACTTCGTGCGAGTGCGGCACGATGCCCAACGATTCGCCCACCGCTACCGCGGTGCGACGATCCGTGCGGAACACGATGCGTTGCGCCCGCGACGACCAGCCCTGTTGCTCGACAGGGGTTGCGTAGACAAACGATTCGAAACCGAGCTCCTCCACCAGTTCGACGCGCACGGTCAGGGCTCTAGGGGTGTTGGCAGTCGTCACGTCCCAGGACTCCGGCCGCACGCCGATCAGCACGCGATTCTGGCCGACTGCCGGACGGGGAACGGTTATGGCCAGGTCCGGCTGTTTTACGACGCCGTCCTCGACAGCGGCGTCGATGATGTTCATCGCCGGTGCCCCGATGAAGGTGGCGACAAACGTGTTGGCCGGGTTGTCGTAGAGCACCCGGGGGCCGTCAACCTGCTGCAGCACACCGCCTTTGAGCACGGCGACCCGATCACCCATTGTCATCGCCTCGACCTGGTCGTGGGTGACGTAAACGGTGGTGGTGCCCAGCTGGCGTTGTAGTGCCGAGATCTGGGATCGGGTACTGACCCGCAGCTTGGCATCAAGATTCGACAGCGGTTCGTCCATGCAGAAGACTTTGGGCCGGCGCACGATGGCCCTTCCCATGGCCACCCGTTGACGCTGGCCGCCCGAGAGCCTCGACGGCTTGCGGTCAAGCAGCTCGGTCAATCCCAGCATATCGGCGACCTCGAACACCCGCTGCCGGGTTTCCGTACGCGAAACACCGGCGTTTCGCAATGCGAATCCCATGTTGGCGGCCACGGTCATGTTCGGGTACAGCGCGTAATTCTGAAAAACCATGGCAACGTCACGATCCCGCGGCCGAAGGTGCGTAACATCCACGTCGCCGATGGTGATGTAGCCGCTCTCAATAGATTTCGGGGGTTCCAGACCCGCCAGCATTCGCAGCGTGGTGGACTTTCCACAACCGGAAGGGCCTACCAGCACAAGGAATTCGCCGTCGGCGATGTCGAGCTCCAAGTTGTCGACTGCCGGCACGTCCGCGCCGGGATAGCGATGGGTGACTCCGCAATAGTGAACTCCAGCCATGGCGTTAGCCCGGCAACTTTCGCTTGATCTGGCGGTCGAAGATGACCTGAAGCTGCTGGTTGATCTGGGCGAAGGTGGTGGTCACGTCGGATCCCTTCAGTCCGACGGATTCCAGGCCGGCGCTGATGATGCGGTCACCTCCAGGAAGGAAAACCCGTGCGTAGTCTTGCGTCCGGGTATACGGCAGCTGGTCGAGCGCCACTTGTGCCCGTGGATTTTCTGTCAGGTACGTCCGTTCGTCCGGATCGTCGACCGCAGATTTTCGCACCGGCAGATAACCGGTGTGCTGGCTGAAGTACGCAGTGTTCGATGGACCGGTGATGAATGCGATGAACTTGAGCGCATTGAGCTTCCGTTTCGGCGATAGCTTGGCAGGGATGGCAAGACCCGACCCGCCGGTAGGACAACCGACAGCGGTCCCCGGCCCCGAGGGCAGCGGCGCGACGCCGACATCGAATCGGGCCGTTGTGGCGATGCCGGCCAAGTCGCCGGTCGATGCCACGGTCGAGGCCAGGATGCCGGTGGCGAACTCGTTGGCGATATCGTTGGCAACCGCCGCATAGGACTTGCGATGGATGGAGTCTCGCAGGTAATTGCCCGCCGCAATGGTGGCCGGTTCGGTGAACGTCAAGTCCCACTTCTTCGAGTAGGCGCCGCCGAAGGTCCAATTCGGGCCCTCGAATGTCCAGGACAAATAGGACCTGGCGTTGGCCCAGCCGTGCGCCCACTTTCCGCGGCCGACAACACGTTGCAGCTCCGGGCCCCATTCGTCAAATTCGTGCCAGCTGCGCGGTCCGCGATCGGGTAGGCCAACCCGCTCCCACAAGCTCTTGTTGTAGTAGAACAACGGCGTCGAACGCGCGTAGGGCAGGGCGTAGTGCCGCCCGTTGAACTCGTAGTCGGCCAAGAACGTGTCGACGTAATCCGATGAATCCACCCCCACCTCGTCGAACAGGTTGTCGAGAGGGGCGATGGCGCCGCTGAGCGCGAAGTGGAACCACCAAACATCGGAGAGCACAACGACATCGGGAACGTCGGCGCCGATGAGCGCGGCGTTGAACTTCTGGGCTACTTCGTCGTAGTCCTTTCCGGCGTCGATGAGCTTGACCGAAAGATCCGGGAACTGGTTTTCGAAACCGTTGATGAGATGGGTTTCTACGGCACTGGATTGGCCGGGGTGATTAGACCAGAACGCAAGCGGTCCCGACCCCGACTTCACCGAATCGTTGCCGCCCAATCCGGCGCAACCGGCCGCAGCCCCGGCCGTGGTCAACCCAGCCAGGGACAGAAACTCTCGGCGGCTCAACGCGTTCATCGCCAATTAGCCTTTGACCGCACCCGAGGTGAGGCCCTTGATCATCTGCCGCTGTAGCAGAATGAAAATGATCAGGATGGGCAGCATCGCCAACAGCGTTACTGCCATCACCGGGCCCCAGTTCGTCACGCCCTCGGCTTGCTGGAGGAAGGTCAAGCCCACCGGAAGGGGCGCCACCGATTCGGAGTCGGACATCAGGAATGGCCATAGGTATTCATTCCATTCGTTGACCACCGTGATGATGCCGAAAGCCACCATCGTGGGACCGGACAGCGGCAACACAACGCGCAGCAGCAGCTGCCACCAGCGCGCGCCGTCCATCCGGGCGGCCTCGATCACCTCTGCGGGCAGCGATAGAAAGTGGTTGCGCATCAGAAACGTTCCGAACGCGACCCCGGCGAGAGGCAGGATGATGCCGGCGAACGTGTTGCGCAGGCCCATCTGGGAGATCAGCGCATAGTTTGAGATCACGGTGATCTGGTTGGGCACCATCAGTGCGGCGATGATCAACAGGAACACCGCGGTCTTACCCGGAAAGCGCACGAACACCAAGCCGAAGGCGCAGAGCACACCAAGCGTGAACTTCACCACGGCCAACACCGAAGTGATGATCACTGAGTTGCGCAGAAACGTCCAGAACGGGATCTGCTCGGTGGCCGTCCGGTAATTCTGCGGATACCAGCGCGGCGGCCACCAGGTGGTCGGCTGCGAGTAGATGTCCGGCTGGTCCTTGAAGGAAGTGAAGAAGACGAAGACCAGCGGCCCAGCGATCAGCGCGACCACCAATGCCATCGCGGTGTAGCCACCGAACCGTGCACCGATGCTGATACGGCGCGAAGTCACTGCCGCTGACCCCGATCCATCACTCGCACCTGGTAGTAGGTGATGGCCAGCAAAGCCAGAAACATGATGGTGGCGACGGTGGCGCCGTAGCCGGCCCGGAAATTTCGGAAGGTCTCCACATACACCTGATACACCATGGTTGTGGTGCCCGTGCCCAGCGGCCCACCCCGGGTCATGACGTTGATCACGTCGAACACCTGCAACGAGTTGATCAGCACGGTGATCGACAAGAAGAAAGTGGTGGGACGCAGCTGGGGCAAGAGCACCCGGCGGAAGGTAGCCCATCGACTTGCGCCGTCGATCTCAGCGGCCTCCAACAGATCTCGGCGCACTCCCTGCAGCGCGGCCAGATAGATGACGAACGTGTAGCCGAGGTTCTTCCAGATGTAGGTGACGGTAACCATGAACAGTGCCCACCGCGGTTCCTGATAGAAATCGGGCACCGCGACCCCAAGGCGATGCAGCAGGTCTTGCACCAGGCCGAAATGCGGATCGAAGACGAACTGGGCCGCCAAGCCAACGGCGGCACCGGAGACCACAAACGGTGCAAAAACAGTTGAACGCACGAGGTTCCGTCCACGCAGCGGCTGGTCGAGCAGCATGGCCAGAACCAGCCCCAGCACCATCGAGCCGATCACCGCCGCAAGGGTGAAAACTGCCGTGTTGAACACAATCTGGCGGGTGTCGGAGCGGACGAACCACTCGGTGTAGTTGGACAATCCCACAAAGCGGGCCGATGGGTCGGAGATGTTCCAGTCGAAGAAGGACAACCGGATGTTGTCGGCCAGCGGCCGGTAGATGAACAGCAGCAACAAAGCGACGTTGGGACCCACGAGGACGACGAACAGTGCGTAGTCACGCATGTGCCTTCTCGGCGACCGGGGCCGCTGCGGCGTCGTCACCGGCGCAGTGTATCGCTGCGAAATTGCCACCATGGTCGTGTGTGACGGCGAATCGCGACCCACACGGCACTGTGGGCGGCTAGGCCGCCCCCGCGACCGCCCAATGACCGCTCACGGTACGCCATCCGACAAAGAGCAGTCGCAGCGCAACGAACATGCTCAACCCGGACCAGATACCCGCGAGCCCCCAACCAAACGCCAGGGACAACCAGATCAGGGGCAGAAAACCAGCCAATGCGCTGACCACAGTCGCGGTGCGCATGAACTTTGCATCGCCCGCGCCCAGCAAGACCCCGTCGAGCGCGAAAACAATTCCAGCCAATGGCAATTGAGCCACCATGAACCACCACGGCACGCCGATTGCCGTGAGCACCGAGCGATCATCGGTAAACAGCAACGGCAGCTCCTCAGCGCCCAACCCCAGCACCGCCGCCAAAACTCCAGCGGCCACCAGCGAGAACGCCGTCACCCGCCAGGCCACCCACCGAGCATGCGCAACATCTCCAGCACCCAGCGCGGCACCAACGAGCGATTGAGCGGCAATAGCTAGCGAATCAAGAACCAAGGCCAAGAAACCCCACAGCTGAAGCACTACCTGGTGGGCCGCAAGCGCCACAGCACCAAACCTCGCCGCCACCGCGGCGGCCGAGACAAAGCAAGCCTGGAAGGCCAGGCTGCGCACGATCAGGTCCCGCGCCATCACCAGTTGGGCGCGCAACACCGCACGGTCTGGCCGCAGCGGTACCCCCTCGCTCAGCAACGCACTGGCGAACAACAGTGCCGCTAGCCATTGACCCGCGAGATTGGCCACCGCCGAACCGGATAATCCCCACCGGGGAAACCCCAGCCACCCGTAGACCAGCAGCGGACACAGCAGCGCCGACAACCCAAAACCCACGATCACGTAGCGCAGCGGTCGCACCGTGTCCTGTACCCCGCGCATCCAGCCGTTGCCAGCGAGCGACACCAAAATCGCCGGTGTGCCCAAGATCGCGATCCGCAGCCACGGCACGGCCGCGGCGGTGATGGCTCCGCCTTCGGCACCGCCCGATCCGCGCGTTCCAGCCCCGCTGATCAACGACACCAGCGGCACCGCAACGGCCTCCACCGCGACGATGATCAGCACGCCCAAACCCAACGCGAGCCAGGTCGCCTGTACGCCTTCGTTGACCGCCGCCGACCTGGATGCCGCCCCAAAGTGCCGAGCCGACCGCGCCGTGGTGCCGTAGGACAGAAAGGTGGCCTGGGAACCAACCAGCCCAAGAACCAAACTGCCGATCGCAAGACCTGCCAGCGACAGCGCTCCGAGGCGCCCGACCACAGCGGTGTCGAACAACAAGTAGAGCGGCTCGGCGGCCAATACGCCGAGCGCGGGTAGCGCGAGCCGGGTGATCTGCCGGCTACCGGCAGCGGGTCGGGCCCCGTTCGTCAACGTGGTCAGCCGAGCGCCGCACGCAGCGACATCACAACGTCATCGATCGAGCCGCTAGTCGAATAGCCGGCAGCCAACGGGTGCCCACCCCCGCCGAACCTGGCAGCGACCGCCGAGAGATCCACGTCGGTCTTGGCCCGCATCGAAACCGACCACCGTTGGGGGCCTATCTCCTTGAACACCGCCGCTACTTCGGACTGTTGGGTGGTGCGCACGATATCGACGATGCTCTCCACTTCTTCGGGCCGGGCACGCAGGAACTCCTGATGATCGACGACCACATAGACCAGCCCGCGCCCACCAACTGCATCGCCCACCAACTGCGCAGAGGCCAGCACCCGCGACAGCATCGGCAACCACGCGAACGGATGGGTGTCCATCAGCGATCGGCTGACGGCCGCATTGTCCACACCGATCTCAACCATCCGGGCAGCCAATCGAAAAGCGTCCGCGGTCGCCCAGCGGAACGATCCGGTATCGGTGGTCAGCCCCGCGTAAATACAGTGTGCAACGTTGGTGTCTATTGGTTTTCCCCACGCGTCAAGAATGTCGGCGACCATCATCGTGGTGGAATCCGCGGATACGTCGATAAAGTTCGCGGAACCGAAGGCGGCGTTGGAAGCGTGGTGATCGATCACCAGCACGTCCCGGCCCGAGGCGACCAGCTCACTCAACGCGCCGAGGCGCTGCATGCTCGGTACATCGACGGTCACTACCAAATCGACATCGCGGCACATGGCATCCGGGCTGACCAGCAAATAGCATCCGGGCAGCGACGCGAGCGACTCCGGCAGTGCCGCGGGTTCGGCGAAGCTGACCTCCACCTGCTTGCCGCACTTGTCCAAAACCAAAGCCAACGCCAGTCCCGCGCCGATCGTGTCGGCGTCGGGTTGAACATGGCAGAGGACCGCGATTGTGTCCGCGCGGGAAAGCATCGCGACCGCCCCGACCGCATCAACGCGGGCGCCCGGCACCGGGGCACGCTGCCGTGTACCGGCCGGCTCAGTCGTGGGGTCGATCGTCGCCACCGGAGTTTCCCCCGCCCGCGGATGCTTCCCCCGCAGCCTCGAACCCGCCACTGGGCCCGCTATCCCGGTACGGGTCTGCCTCGCCAGCCGGTGTGGCGCCCACTCTGGCCCGCGCTAGATCGGCATCAGCGGCGCGAGCGCGGGCCAGCAACTCCTCCATGCGATGCACGGTGTCGGACGTCGTGTCGCGAGCGAAGGTCAGCGTCGGGGTGAAGCGCACACCAGTACCCGCCCCGACCTTGGTCCGCAATAGCCCTTTTGCCCGTTCCAATGCAGCGCCAGCACCGGCATAGTTCGGCTCATCGTCGAGCGTGCGCCCCATCACCGTGTAGTACACCGTCGCATCGTGGAGGTCAGCGGTCACCTTTGCGTCGGTGATGGTGACCCCCGCCAGCCCTGGGTCCTTGATCTCATATTCGATAGCCGAAGCCACGATCGTGCAGATCCGCTTGGCCAGCCGGCGTGCACGGGCGGGGTCCGCCATTCCGATTCACCGCCTCCTTCTCATCGCTGCGCTCTGCATCGTCGGCGGTGGTCAGCCGCGTTCCTTCTGGACCAGCTCGTAGGACTCGACAATGTCACCCTCTTTGATGTCGGAGTAGCCCAGCGTCAGACCGCATTCGAAGCCCTCGCGAACCTCGGTGACGTCGTCTTTTTCTCGACGTAGCGACTGAATCGAAAGGTTGTCGGTGATCACGATGTTGTCTCGCAGCAGCCGGGCCTTGGCGTTGCGGCGCACCACACCCGATGTGATCAGGCAGCCGGCGATAAGACCGACCCGCGAGGAACGGAACAGTGCCCGGATCTCGGCACGGCCCAACTGGACTTCTTCGTAGACGGGCTTGAGCAAGCCGCGCAGCGCCTTCTCGATCTCGTCGATGGCCTGGTAGATAACCGAGTAGTAGCGGATGTCCACGCCTTCGCGACTGGCCAACTCCGTCGCCTTGCCTTCGCCACGCACGTTGAAGCCAATGATCACGGCGTCCGAAGCCGATGCCAGGTTGACGTTGGTTTCGGTAATCCCACCGACACCACGGTCGATCACGCGCAGCACCACTTCGTCGTCGACCTGAATACCCATCACGGCCTCTTCCAGCGCCTCGACGGTCCCGGCGTTGTCGCCCTTGAGGATCAGGTTGAGTTGGCTGGTTTCCCGCAACGCCGAGTCCAGATCTTCCAGGCTGATCCGTTTGCGAGACCGCGCCGCCAGGGCGTTGCGCTTACGAGCGCTGCGCCGGTCGGCGATTTGGCGGGCAATGCGGTCCTCGTCGACAACCAGGAAGTTGTCGCCGGCACCCGGCACCGAGGTGAAGCCGATGACCTGGACCGGACGCGACGGCAGCGCCGCGCCGATGTCTTCGCCGTGTTCGTCGACCATCCGGCGAACCCGGCCGTACGCGTCGCCGGCAACCACCGAGTCGCCCACGCGCATGGTGCCGCGCTGCACCAGCACGGTGGCGACCGGTCCGCGCCCACGGTCCAGGTGCGCCTCGATGGCCACCCCCTGAGCCTCCATTTCGGGGTTTGCCCGCAGGTCCAGGGCAGCATCGGCCGTCAGCAGCACCGCCTCCAACAACGCCTCGATGTTGGTGCCCACCTTTGCCGAGATGTCGACGAACATCGTTTCGCCACCGAAATCCTCGGCCACCAGGCCGTATTCGGTGAGCTGCCCACGAATCTTGGCCGGGTCAGCGCCTTCTTTGTCGATCTTGTTGACCGCCACCACGATCGGCACCTCAGCGGCTTGCGCGTGGTTGATGGCCTCCACGGTCTGCGGCATCACTCCATCGTCGGCAGCGACCACCAAGATCGCGATATCGGTGGCCTTGGCGCCGCGCGCACGCATGGCGGTGAACGCTTCGTGACCAGGGGTGTCGATGAAGGTAATCAACCGTTCGGCGCCATCGTGATCGACGCTCACCTGATAGGCACCGATGTGCTGGGTGATGCCGCCGGCCTCCGCCTCGCGGACGTTGGCCTTGCGGATGGTGTCCAACAGCCGCGTCTTGCCGTGGTCGACGTGGCCCATCACGGTGACCACCGGCGGACGGTTCTGCAGATCTCCCTCGTCGCCCTCGTCCTCGCCATAGGTCAGATCAAACGACTCCAGCAGTTCGCGGTCTTCGTCTTCGGGACTAACGACCTGAACGTTGTAGTTCATCTCGCTGCCGAGTAGCTCGAGCGTTTCGTCGCCGACCGACTGAGTGGCGGTCACCATCTCGCCCAGATTGAACAGCGCCTGAACTAGCGCGGCCGGGTTGGCGTCGATTTTCTCGGCGAAGTCGGACAATGAAGCCCCGCGCGCCAACCTGATGGTCTCGCCGTTGCCGTGCGGCAACCGCACACCGCCGACCACCGGGGCCTGCATCGAGTCATATTCCTGACGCTTCTGCCGCTTGGACTTGCGGCCACGCCGAGGCGCACCGCCGGGACGGCCAAACGCACCAGCGGCCCCACCGCGCTGCCCGGGACGGCCTCCGCCGCCGCCACCGGGGCGACCACGGAAACCCGCTCCGGGCGCGGCGCCTACGCCGCCGCCGCCGCGGTAGTTGCCGCCACCGCCATCGGAGCGACCGCCGCCGGACCCGCCGGGCCGGCCCCCTGGACGCGGGGAGCCCGTGCGTGGTGGGCGAGGTCCGCCGCTAGATCCGCCGGGCCGTGGCGGCATGCTCCCGGGCGAGGCGCCCGGGCGCGGCGTCCCCGGCCTGGCCGCTCCAGGGCGAGGAGCCGAGGGACGCGGGATCGGCCGGTCTACGGGTTGGGCCGACGAGAACGGATTGTTGCCGACACGCGGGGCCCGGCCACCCGGCTTGGGCACCGGACCCGGACGGGCTCCGGGAGCCATACCCGGGTGCGGCGTCCGGCTGCCCGAGGGTGGTCCGGGTGTCGGGCCCGGTCGGCTCGCGGGCTGTCCAGGTGTCGGTGCCGCGGGAGGCGCGGGGGCCGCGGCAGTCGGAGACGCTTGGGTATCCGCGGTTGCCACCCCACCGGAGTCGGCGGCAGCAACAGGCGCGCCAGCCGCCTTACCGTTGCCAACTGCGGCGTCAATCGCCGTGTCCAGCGACCTGTCGGCGCCCTTGGCAACTGCATTCTCGGGTGCCTTGGCAGCGGATTTACCGCCGCCCTTCTCGGCGGCCTTGTCGGGGGCCGGTTTGGCGCCACCGAACGACTGGCGCAGCCGGCGGGCAACCGGTGCCTCTACCGTCGACGATGCCGATTTGACGAATTCGCCCTGTTCATTCAGCCGGGCGAGGACTTCCTTGCTGGTAACACCGAGTTCCTTAGCTAACTCGTGTACGCGGGCCTTACCTGCCACTACATCTCCTGTCCATGAGGCGACAGTTGTGGGCCGCGCCTCGGGTTTTAGCTATGACGCATGGTCATCGGGACTTCACGTTGTGCTCATGTTCGTTGCTACCTGTTCTGTTGCTCGGCGGGTCGAGTACCTCTGGACAAGCAATGTGCTCGACCACCGCGGATGTATCCGGCGAACCGGTGATCCGCAGCGCTTTGGTGAAAGCCCGCCGTCGAATCGCTTGTTGTAGGCACCCCGGCGCGGGGTGCAGCCAAGCACCTCGCCCCCGCAGGTTTCCGGCCGTATCAACGATTACGGCATGATTGCCGTTCCCGGTCGACGTAGCCACCACTCGAAGCAGTTCGACGGCCAGCTCTCGCTTCCGACATCCGACACACGTCCGCACCGGTCCACGAGGATTGTCCGGGCGTCGGTGCGCCGAGGCCGAAGGCTCGCGCTGGATCACGGCTCAGTCTAGCGTCACCGAACTCGTGGTCAGAACCACCCGGGGATACCGAAGTGGCTAGCGCTCGTGCGCCATCCCGCGGCTAACGCCGGATTCCGGCTGACCCGGCGGATGTGACGGGGAATCGCCGCGGATGTCGATACGCCACCCGGTGAGCCGGGCGGCCAACCTCGCGTTCTGGCCCTCCTTGCCGATGGCCAGTGACAACTGGAAATCGGGCACGACGACTCGCGCGGCCCGAGCGTTCGGGTCGACTACCGACACCGACACCACCTTGGCGGGCGACAACGCGTTGGCGACGAAGCGGGCCGGGTCTTCGTCATGGTCAATGATGTCGATCTTCTCCCCGGACAGCTCGCTCATGACATTCCGTACTCGCTGTCCCATGGGGCCGATGCAGGCGCCCTTGGCGTTGAGGCCCCCCACGCGCGACGCCACCGCAATCTTGGAGCGATGGCCGGCCTCTCGGGCCACCGCCACGATCTCCACCGATCCGTCCGCAATCTCCGGAACCTCGAGAGAGAACAACTTGCGTACCAGGTTGGGGTGGGTGCGGGACAGGGTGATCAGCGGCTCCCGGGCGCCTCGGCTCACTCCGACCACATAGCAGCGCAGCCGATTGCCGTGCTCGTAGCTCTCACCGGGGACCTGTTCAGCGGCCGGGATCACACCTTCGGAGGCGTTGGTCTCGGTGCCTATTCGGACAACGACCAAACCGCGAGCATTGGCCCGGCTGTCGCGCTGGATCACTCCCGCGACGATCTCACCCTCCCGGGTCGAGAACTCGCCATAGGTGCGCTCATTCTCGGCGTCGCGGAATCGCTGAAGCATGACCTGGCGTGCGGTCGTCGCGGCGATACGGCCAAAGCCCTCCGGAGTGTCGTCCCATTCGCTGATCAGATTGCCGTCGTCGTCGACTTCGCGGGCGATCACCCGAACGACACCGGTCTTGCGGTCGATCTCGATACGCGCGTCGTGCTGATGGCCCTGAGTGTGCCGGTAGGCGGTGAGCAACGCCGATTTGATTGTCTCGAGCAATTCATTGACCGAGATGCCCCGGTCCACCTCGATTGCATGCAGTGCGGCCATGTCGATGTTCATGCTCCGGCCTCCGTCCCCTGGGTCCGAGCCACCTCGGCCAAGCCGGCGAATTCCAACTCCGCTTGGGATGGTGGCGTAAACTCAACTTGGACAACAGCTTTCACAATCTCAACGAGGGGAATCTGGCGTACTGCCCACTCTCCGTCATGCCGTAAAACGAGCGCCACCGCGTCGGCGCGTACCTCGCCGACGCGGCCGGTCAACTGCGATCCGTC
The DNA here is from genome assembly GCF_018278905.1 of Mycobacterium spongiae. Taxonomy (NCBI): domain Bacteria; kingdom Bacillati; phylum Actinomycetota; class Actinomycetes; order Mycobacteriales; family Mycobacteriaceae; genus Mycobacterium; species Mycobacterium spongiae. The sequence continues at coordinate 1,875,287 of NZ_CP046600.1, read as the reverse complement.
GGACAGCTCCACTTCCACCTTGCGGCCCCGCGCCCGGCGGAAGTGCTTTTCGCTAGTCAACGGGCGGTCCACACCCCGTGAACTAACCTCGAGGACATATCGACCGGAAGTGGGATGCGTGTTGTCCAGGTCGTCCAACAACGCCGAGGCCCGACGCGACAGCGCGGCTATCGTATCCAGGTCGAGGGCGGTGTCGCCGTCGACAATCACCCTGATCTGCGGCGGACGTGCGCGGGTATCGATGACCACGTCTTCGACCTCGTAGCCGGTGCGCGCGAACTCGTCACCGAGCAGCTCGATCACCTGCGTTTGCGAAGGTAGCCCGGTGGTCACGGCGAGCTCCTCATCTTGAGTTGTCCGGTCATCCGGCGGACATCGCAGCCCACCTGCCTTGCCAGCTACCAACCATACGCCAGTAATCGGGATTGACCAGGTGATCGCGTCGTCAAGGGTCCCGCCCCCATGGTCGCTGACCGTGGTCCTCCCTGATCGTGCCTGGCTTGGTTCCAATGGCAGGATGTTGCTGTGCCCAGAGCTGTACCCACCACCGAGAGGCCCGCGAACAGTCTCGCGAGCAAGACCGCGAGCAGACGCAGTGTGCTCGTTGGCGGTGCCGCTCTCGCGGCCCTCGGAGTGGTCGTGTCCGCCTGCGGCGGCTCTGCACCCGAGCAGCCCGAGGTCGAAGAGTTGCTGTCACCGCTGGAACAGGCTCGCCACGATAGCGCGTTGGCCACCGCCGCGGCCGCAGCCATCGGCATGGCGCCGCAGACCGCTGCCGCGCTGGGCGTCGTCGCCTCCCAGCGCACCTCACATGCCCGAGCGCTGGCCACCGAGATCGCCCGCGCTGCGGGCAAGCTCGTGTCAGAGACGAGTCGAACGAGCGAAACGAGTAGCTCCAGTCCCAGCTCGACCGAGCCGGCCCCGCCCCCGCCGCCACCACCACCGGTATCCGATGTCATCGATTCGCTGCGCAAGTCAGCCGAGGACGCGAGTCGCCTGGTGACCACGTCATCGGGCTATCGCGCGGGACTGCTCGCCTCTATCGCCGCGTCGTGCACTTCCTCTTACCTGGTTGCCCTGGTCCCTGGGGGTCCGTCCATATGACCTCATCGGAACCCACTCCGGTTGCCTCACCCAAGCGATCCCCGACCGACGCCGACGACTACAACGCGTCGCTGTGCGAGGCGCTGGCCGTCGAACACGCGACCATCTACGGCTACGGCTTCGTCTCGGCGCTCTCGCCGTTGAGCGTCAACTCCCTGGTCGTCGAAGCTTTGGACCAGCATCGCCAGCGGCGAGACGATGTCATCGCGATGCTTACCGCTCGCAACGTCACCCCACCGGTCGCTGCCGCCGGCTACCAGCTGCCTATGCAGATCGGCAGCGCGCACGATGCGGCACGGCTGGCCGTGCGGATGGAGAGCGACGGCGCGACGGCCTGGCGAGCCGTCGTCGAGCACGCTGACACGGCCGATGATCGAGCATTCGCCGCTACCGCACTAACCGAAAGCGCGGTCATGGCGGCACGGTGGAATAAGGTGCTCGGCGCCTGGCCCATCACGGCCGCTTTCCCGGGCGGTAACGAGTAGCTATCCGGTGACGGCCGCCGCGATGTCACCCGCCAGGGCGGCGCCGACGGCCAGCTCGCGCGTCTGACCGCTGAACCGGTCGCGCAGCTCCACCACGCCGTCGGCCCAGCCGCGGCCTACCACAATGATCGAGGGCACACCGAGCAGCTCCGCGTCTTTGAACTTGACGCCGGGTGAGGCTTGGCGGTCATCGAGCAGCGTCTCAACGCCCAACCGATCCAACTCTTCGGCCAGCGCAGCGGCTCCAGCACGCGCCTGGGCGTCCTTGTTGGCGATCACCACGTGAACATCGAACGGCGCCACCGCTGCTGGCCAGCGCAGGCCCAGCTCGTCATGGTGCTGCTCGGCGAGGACGCCGACCAGCCGCGAAACCCCAACGCCGTAGGAGCCCATGGTCAGCCGCACGGGCTTGCCGTTCTCACCCAGCACGTCGGCGGCGAAAGCATCGGTGTACTTGCGTCCCAGCTGGAAAATGTGCCCGATCTCGATACCCCGTGCCATCACCAGCGGTCCGGCGCCGTCCGGAGAGGGGTCGCCCGCCCGCACCTCGGCCGCCTCGATGAGGCCGTCGGCGGTGAAGTCGCGCCCGGCCACTAGGCCGACCACGTGCCGGCCGGGCTCGTCCGCACCGGTGATCCAGCTGCTACCGTCGACGATTCGCGGGTCGACTAGATATCGAACATTGTTGTCCCGCAACGCCTTCGGTCCGACATATCCCTTCACCAGAAACGGGTGTTTGGCAAAATCGTCGTCATCGAGCAATGCGCACTCCGCTGGTTCCAGCGCAGCGCCCAACCGCTTCTCGTCAACCTCCCGGTCGCCGGGCACCCCGATCGCCAGCAGTTCCCAATCCCCGCCGGGCTGACGGGTTTTGACCAGCACATTCTTCAGGGTGTCTGAAGCGCTCACCGTACGCCCCAACCCGGCGCCGTTTGCCCAGGCCACCAGGCTAGCGATGGTGGGGGTATCGCCAGTGTCGTGAACCACCGCCTCGGGCAGCCCATCGATGGGCAACGTCTCTGGCCGGGCGGTCACCACTGCCTCGACGTTGGCCGCGTAGCCCGACTCCAGGCACCGGACGAACGTGTCCTCCCCGATCGGGCTCTCGGCCAAGAACTCTTCGGAGGCGCTGCCGCCCATCGCGCCGGACACTGCCGAAACGATGGTGTAGCGCACGTCCAGCCGATCGAAGATGCGCTGGTAGGCCTCGCGGTGTGCGTGGTACGCCGCCTTCAGTCCGGCGCTGTCGATGTCGAAGGAGTAGGAGTCCTTCATGACGAACTCCCTGGCTCGCAGGATGCCGGCACGTGGTCGAGCCTCGTCACGATACTTGGTCTGGATTTGGTACAGCGTGAGCGGGAAGTCTTTGTAGGAGCTGTACTCGCCCTTCACGGTGAGCGTGAACAGCTCTTCGTGCGTCGGACCCAGTAGGTAGTCGTTCTCACGGCGATCGCGCAACCGAAACACGCCGTCGCCATATTCGGTCCACCGGTTGGTCGTCTCGTAGGGTCCACGGGGCAACAGTGCGGGGAAAAGAATCTCCTGGCCACCGATCGCGTTCATCTCCTGGCGGATGACACCTTCGATTCTTCGGAGCACGCGGAGCCCCAGCGGCAACCAGGTATAGAGCCCAGGTGCCACGGGACGCACGTATCCGGCACGGATCAGCAGTTTGTGGCTGGCCACTTCGGCTTCGGCGGGATCGTCCCGCAGCGTACGCAGGAACAGCTCGGACATCCGGGTGATCACAGCGCGCAAGCCTAATCGGAGTCGATCAGTGTGCCGTAGCGAGCGTCACGCGGGCGATCTACAACTCTCCGGCGTCGATCGCTTCTTTGACCTCTTGCGCGTGGGCAACCTGCGCGGGGGTGTACCCGATGAACAGCGCCATGATGCCGACGATGACTGCCGCCCCCGCGACCCACAGCAGACCGTAGGTGTAGCCGTGGTCAAGCGCACTCAACTGCACATCGTTCATGAACTTCACCGGACCGGTGCTACCGCCGAGGTACAGCGTGCGGGACGTGATCACGGCCTGGATGACGGCCAGTACGAGTGGTCCGCCCAGGCTCTGCAGCATCAGCGCGATCGCCGATACCGGTCCGATCTGGTCGAAACCGACGCCGGCGATCGCCGATAGCGTCAGCGGGACCACGACCATCCCAATACCAATGCCGCCGACAACGATCGGCATGACCAGGTTGGGGAAGTAGGACACGCCACGGTGCATGAACATCGAGCCGTACAGCATGGCGATCAGCAGCAGCCATCCGCCGCCGATCGTCAACACGCGAGGCGAAAACCGTGACACCAGCTGCGAAGAGACGCCCAGGCCGATTCCCATCGCGATGACGAACGGGATGAAACCGATGCCCGCGCGCAGCGCGCTGTAGCCGAGAATGTCCTGCACATACAGGCCGATGCAGACCGTCAGGCTGAACATCACGCCGCCGGCGAGCAGGATCGCGCTAAACGTGACCAGCCGGTTGCGGTCGCGGAACAACTCAAACGGCACGACCGGGTTTTCCGCCCTGCGTTCCACCACGATGAACGCCAGCGCGGCCGCCATGGCCACCGCGCCAGAACCGAGGGTGATGATGGACATCCAGCCCTTTTCCGGGCCCATCGAGAAGGCGAAGACTGCGGCGGTGCACGCCAGCGTGGCCAGCATCGCGCCGGCCGCGTCAAGCTTCATCCGCTCGCGGTTGGTTTCGGACAGCGCCGTGCGGGCCAGGTAGATCATCAGCAGGCCGATCGGTACGTTCACCATGAACGCCAGCCGCCACGACACTTCGGTCAGCGCGCCGCCGACCACCAGGCCCATCACCGAACCGATAGCGGTCATCGCCGCGAATACCGCCGTTGCGGCGTTACGGGCCGGCCCCTTCGGGAACGTCGTCGCCACCAGTGCTAGACCGGTCGGGGATGCGATGGCCGACCCCACACCCTGCGACAGCCGGGCGACGACCAACGTCGCCTCGTCCCAGGCGACTGCGCACAGCACTGATGAGATGGTGAACAGCGCGACGCCGACAATAAAGGTGCGCTTGCGTCCGATGGTGTCGCCGAGGCGCCCGCCGAGCAGCATCAGCCCGCCGAACGTCAGCACGTAGGCCATGATCACCCAGCTGCGGCCGGCATCGGTCAGGCTCAGCTCGTTCTGAATCTTAGGAAGCGCGACGATAGCGACCGTGCTGTCCATGGTCGCCAGCAGCTGCATACCGCCGATCGCGATAACCGCGGCGATAAACCGACGAGAGGGCAACCACGTCGGGTAATACCTGCTTAAACGCTCTGAGGCGGTCTCCGCCGCACGCGGCGGGCGCGTGGACGCTGCAGCTTCCGGGGGTCCAGGTGTCCAGCTGGTGACCGTCCGCTCTGTGTCCTTGAGAGCAGTCATAGCGGGTTACCTTACAGTAATCTTAAGAATTGTTTAAACCCCGAACGTCGCGCAGCCCGACCACAGGCCCTATGACGACGATCGCGGGAGGTCGGATCCCCTCGGAACGGACCTTTTCCGGCGTGTCAGCAAGGGTCGCCCGCAAAGTCTGTTGCGCGGCGGTAGTTCCGTGCTGAACCACCAGCACCGGCGTATCCGCAGGTCGGCCGCCTGATAGTAGAGCTTCGACAAAAAGTTCGATGCGCTCAACCGCCATCAGCAAAATGATCGTGCCCGCCATTGCTGCTAATGCGTCCCAATTCACTAACGATTCGGGGTGCCCGGGCGCGATATGGCCGCTGACCACCACAAACTCGTGATTCATCGCCCGGTGGGTGACCGGAACGCCTGCCATCGCGGGCACAGCTATGGCACTGGTCACACCTGGCACTACGGTCACCGGAATTCCGGCGTCGGCGCATGCCAAGACCTCCTCATAGCCCCGGGCGAACACAAACGGATCGCCTCCTTTGAGGCGGACGACAAAGCTGTCGGATCGAGCCCGTTCGATCATTACGGCGTTGATCGCGTCTTGGGCCATGGCCCGGCCGTAGGGAATCTTGGCGGCATCGATGACTTCCACGTGCGGCGGCAGCTCGGCGAGCAGTTCCGACGGTGCGAGCCGGTCGGCGACCACGACATCGGCCTGCGCGAGCAGGCGGCGACCGCGGACGGTGATCAGTTCAGGATCGCCGGGGCCGCCGCCGACCAGCGCGACCCCACCGCGTACGACGTCGGAGCTTTCGGCGTTCTCGCCGGTGATGAGGCCCTGCTGCAAAGCCTCACGGATGGCCGACCGGATCGCCGCGGAACGGCGGTGCTCGCCACCTGCCAGCACCCCTACCGACAGGCCGGCGTAGCTGAACGAGGCCGGGGTGACCGCCGACCCTTTCAGAGCGATGTCAGCACGCACGCAAAATACTCGGCGGCGATCGGCCTCCGCGACGATGGCGGCGTTCACCTGCGGGTCATCGGTGGCCGCGATCGCATACCAAGCCCCATCGAGGTCGCCGTCGCGGTATTCGCGCAGGGACAAGGAGATCCGGTCCATCGCCTCGACGGCGCGGGTCGTGGTGCGGGCGATCACATGCACATCTGCCCCGCTGGCGACGAGTAGGGGCAGCCGACGCTGCGCGACCGTGCCCCCGCCGATGACGACGACCTTTTTGCCGGTGAGCCGCAACCCGACCAGATAAGGGTTCTCGTCCACCGGCCAAGCCTAGTGGCCAGTGTTGTGGGTGTGCACGGCGGCGTTTGCGACGAAACGCACCACCGCGGCCGGCGTCGCGGCCGGATGCGTGTGGAGGTAGGAGGCATGCACGCCGCCGTGCACCGCGCCGTCGTGGACAGCCGCCTCGCCGTGGCCACGGTGCACCCATGCCGGCGGGTAGCTATCGGTGAAAGTGACAGCGGTTCGGTGGAATTCGTGTCCAACGACCCGCTGTCCGACCGAATACAACGATGAATCGGCGACGGCGACGGCCTCGCGATATCCCAGCGTGAGATGTTCGGTGAACCGAGCTGTCCCGGCCAGCACGCCACACATCGGCAATTCGTCGAGTTCAGACATGAGGTAGATGAGGCCTGCGCATTCGGCATGCACGGGCGCACCGGCCGCGGCGAGTTCGTTGATCTGTCGACGAACGCCATCGTTGCCGGACAGCTCCGCAGCGAATTGCTCGGGGAATCCGCCGGGAAGCACCACGGCATCGGTGCCGGCCGGCAACGTTTCACACAGCGGGTCGAACTCGGCTACGTGCGCACCCGCGGCCCGAAGCAGCTCGACATGTTCGGCGTAGCCGAAGCTGAATGCCTTGCCGGTCGCCAGGGCGACGACGGGGCTAGTCATGCAGCGGCTCTCCCCCACCGCGGTCACCGGGTCCCACGCCGTGTCGGCGACGCAGCCTCGGGCGGCCGAGTACACCGCACCCAGGTCTGCGTGGCGAGCCACCAGCGCAGTCATTGCCTCGACCGCCAGCCGCGCGCGACGGCCGTACTCGACGGCGGTGACAAGACCCAGATACCTCGTCGGTAGATCCAATTCGGCAGCGCGCGGAATCGCACCGAACACCGGGACGCCGGCTTGCTCGCACGCTTGCCGCAGCACCTGCTCATGCCGCGCCGATCCGACCCGGTTGAGGATGACACCGGCGACGCGGGTTGCGGTGTCAAACGTGGAAAAGCCGTGCAGCAGTGCCGCGATGCTGTGACTCTGACCGCGGGCGTCGACCACCAGGATCACCGGCACATCCAGCAGGGAAGCGACATGGGCGGTGGAGCCCGCTGCCACAGCGCGTGCGGCAGGCTCGATGCGCCCGTCGAACAGACCCATGACGCCTTCGATCACCGCGATGTCGGCGCCGCGGGCACCGTGCGCGTAGAGCGGGCCGATCAGGGCTTCCCCCACCAAGACCGGATCGAGGTTACGGCCGTCACGCCCCGCCGCCAGAGTGTGGTAGCCCGGGTCGATGAAATCCGGGCCCACTTTGAACGGTGCGACCGTATGACCAGCCTGACGTAGCGCCCCAATCAGACCGGTTGCGATTGTGGTCTTGCCGCTGCCCGAGGTGGGGGCAGCTACGACCACCGCGGGTACCCCGGTCACGGCCTCACCATTCGATACCCTTCTGCCCCTTGCGGCCGGCATCCATCGGATGCTTGATCTTGGTCATCTCGGTGACAAGGTCGGCTGCCTCGACCAATCGTTGCGGGGCATCGCGGCCAGTGATCACGACATGTTGGTGGCCGGGCCGAGTCAGCAGAACCTCGACCACGTCGTCGACGTCGACCCAGCCCCACTTCATCGGGTAGGTGAATTCGTCAAGCACATAGAAGTCGTGGCGTTGCTCGGCTAGCCGTCGGGCAATCTCTGCCCAGCCATCCGCGGCCGCTGCCGCGTGTTCGACATCGGCATCGGGTTTTTGCGACGTCCGCGTCCACGACCAACCAGCACCCATCTTGTGCCATTCCACGGCTCCGCCGGCCCCGTGCTCCTCGTGCAATCGGCCCAGTTGACGAAAAACCGCCTCTTCACCCACCCGCCACTTGGCGCTCTTGACGAACTGAAAGACGCCCACGTCCAGGCCGGTGTTCCACGCCCGCAGCGCCATTCCGAACGCGGCGGTTGATTTTCCTTTACCCTCGCCCGTGTGCACCGCCAGGACCGGCGTATTGCGCCGAGTCCGCGTGGTGAGGCCATCATCGGGGACTTCGAGCGGATTGCCCTGTGGCATTGGACGGCACCCATTCCGATCTAGTTGCTGTTCTGGTCCGCCGGCTCACGCCGCGCCGCGCACCGCCTCCGTCAAGTGATCCGCGTGCAAATGCTCGAGCCGAACTATCGGCGCGCCGAGCTGACCGGCCAGCCGCGCGGCCAAACCCAGCCGCACATACGACGTCTCACAGTCCACGACCACCGCGGCCGCACCCTCGGCGACCAGCCGGGCAGCCGCAATTCGACTGCGGCCCAACGGGTCAGGTCCGGCGGTGGCCCGGCCGTCGGTCAGCACCACCACCAGGGGACGTCGGGCGCGATCGCGCACCTTCTCCCGGACGATCAGCTCACGCGCGGCCAGCAGGCCTTCGGCCAGCGGCGTCTTGCCGCCAGTGTCGAAACGAGCCAGCCGGCGGCCCGCAATGTACGCCGACGAGGTCGGCGGAAGCAGTAGCGCCGCCTGCTGCTCGCGGAAGGTGATCACCGCGACCTTGTCACGCCGCTGGTAGGCATCGCGCAACAGCGACAAGGTGGCGCCGCTGACCGCAGCCATCCGGTCGCGGGCCGCCATCGACCCCGACGCATCGACGACGAAAATCACCAGATTGCCCTCACGCCCCTGGCGAACCGCACGGCGCACGTGGTCCGGCCCCAGCCGCAACGGCCCGGCCCCAGGCGCATGCTCAGCGGCAGCGAGCAAGGTGGCGAACAGATGCAATCCATGCGCGCCGGACCCGGTGTCGCTCGCATCGGCGGCCGCCACAACGCTGCCCGTGGCATTGCGCGCCCGCGACCGTCGCCCCGGTGCGCCCTCGCCAACCCCAGGAACGGTCAGCGCGCGGGTACGGAATATCTTCGACGGCGGCGCGCTAGGGTTCGGCGACGATCGCGAGGGCGGCGAAGCCGGGCGCTGCGGGTCGTCGCCCATCGGGTTCAGCGGCTGTGGGGACTTCGCGGTTGAATTCTTCTGTTCCGGAGATGAATTCGTGTCGACCGACTGCCCACCTCCAGGAGGTTCGGGGTCCGGATCAGGATCGTCGGGTGGCTCGGCGCCGGCTTGCGACAACGCCGCGTCCAGCTGGTCACGGTCGAGGCCGTGATCATCGAAGGGGTCGCGGCGCCGTCGATGCGGCAGTGCCAATTCAGCCGCCACCCGGATATCTTGCTCCTCGACGGTGTGCGCGCCACGCCAGGCGGCGTGGGCTACCGCGGTGCGGGCTACCACCAGATCGGCCCGCATGCCGTCCACATCGAATGCCGCACACAGTGCGGCGATGCGCCGTAACTCGTTGTCCGGCAAAACCACATCGTCGACAATGTCACGTGCCGCCGCAATCCGGCGAGCCAGTTCCGCGTCGGCGTCCGCGTAGCGCTGGGCGAACCCATCCGGGTCGGCTTCGTAGGCCATCCGCTGCTGGATTACTTGCATTCGCGTGTCGACGTCACGCGACGCCGCCACGTCGACGGCGAGACCGAACCGGTCCAGCAGCTGGGGGCGGAGTTCACCCTCTTCCGGATTCATCGTGCCGATCAGCACGAATCGAGCTTGATACGAGTGGGAGATGCTGTCGCGTTCGATGTGCACTCGTCCCATAGCGGCCGCGTCGAGCAGTATGTCGACCAGATGATCGTGCAGCAGGTTGACCTCGTCGACATAGAGGACTCCGCCGTCAGCGCGGGCCAGCAAGCCTGGTGAAAAGGCGTGCTCACCGTCGCGCAGCACCCGCTGCAGATCAAGTGAGCCGACCACGCGGTCCTCGGTGGCCCCCAGCGGTAGCTCAACCAACCCGGCGCCGTCTGCGGAGTCAGCTCCGGTCGCGGCGGACAGCAGCGCGGCCAGCCCACGCACAGCGGTCGATTTGGCGGTGCCCTTCTCCCCCCGGACGAGCGCCCCACCGATTTCTGGGCGTATCGCACACAACAACAACGCGAGTCGCAGCTGATCGTGACCGACAATCCCACTGAAGGGGTATGGCTTCACCGCTGTGCCTCCTGACCGGAGCCCGGCCGCAGCATCGGCAGGTGGGGAATACCGTCATCGACGAAATCGTCACCGGCACGCATAAACCCGTGCTGACCGTACATGTCAGCGAGATAGGTCTGCGCGTCGATCCGGCACGGGTAGTCGCCCACTTCTGCCAGCGCAGCCCGCAGCAGCCGGGTGGAGTGACCTTGGCCGCGCCTACTGCGTTTGGTGCACAAGCGGCCCAACCGGAAAACCTTCTCGCCTCCGGCGTGCTCCTCCATCAGCCGCAGCGTGCAGATGACCTCCCCGTCGGCCGTTTCGAGCCAGAAGTGCCGAGTATCGGCGAGCAGGTCACGCCCGTCCAGCTCCGGATACGGGCAAGCCTGTTCGACAACGAACACCTCCACCCGCAACTTGAGCAGCTCGTAAAGGGTCTGGGCGTCAAGGTCTTTAGCCCAGACGCGGCGCAACGCTTCGGTCATGCGGCGACCTCGAGCTGCAGCGCCTCGGTGCCCCAGGACCATACCTCGTCGAACAGCGCAGGCTCACGGGATAGCTTGGCCCCCAGGGACGGAATCATCTCTTTGAGAATAGGCAGCCAACCAGGGTAGCGCTTGGCGAAGCAGCGCTGAAGCACGTCGAGGACAATCGGCACCGCCGTCGAGGCGCCCGGGGAACCGCCGAGCACACCGGCGATGGTGCCGTCCGTCGCGGAGACCACTGTGGTGCTGAACTCAAGGACACCACCCCTGCGCTTATCGCGACGGATCGCCTGCACCCGCTGGCCGGCCGCCGTCAGCTCCCAGTCCGAATCCACGGCGCCGGGGGTGAATTCGCGCAGTGCCGCGATTCGATCGGGTCCAGAGAGCCGCAGCTGAGCGATGAGATAGTTCAGCAATGTCAGCTGGGTCAGACCCACGCCAATCATCGATAGCAGATTGTTCAACCTAATGGACCGCGGCAGATCGGTGAAGTGACCGTGTTTCAAGAACTTCGGCGACCAGCCCGCATACGGTCCGAACACCAGCCACGACTTGCCATTGACGAATCGCAAATCCAGGTGCAGCGCGCCGAGCGGTGGGGCTCCCGGCGATGGCACGCCGTATACCTTGGCCCGGTGCATGGCGGTGAGCGCGGGGTTGTCTGCGCGCAGGAATCGGCCCCCGATCGGGAAGCCGGCGAAGCCTTTGACCTCTCCGATGCCCGACTGTTGCAGCAGCGGCAGTGCGTCGCCACCGGCCCCGACAAAGACGAATCGCGCGTTGAGCTTGCGCTTCCTGCCGGTGCGGCGATTGTGGATCCCCAACGTCCAGCTGCCGTCGGCCTGGCGGGCCAGAGTGCGGACCTGGTGCCCGAACAGTGTGGTGGTGCCGTTGCGTACGCAATATCCGATTAGTTGCTTTGCCAGCTCACCGAAGTCGACATCCGTGCCCTCCGGCGCCCAGTTGAGCGCAACCGGTTCGGAGAAGTCGCGCTTGGCGGCCATGAGCGGCAGTCGGCGGGCGAACTCGTCTCGGTCTTCGATCAACTCGGTGCGGGCGAACAGCGGGTTGCCTGCCAAAGCCTGGTGGCGGCGCCGCAGGTAGTCGACGTGCGCGCCGCCCCGGACGAAACTCACGTGCGGGAGCGGGTTCAGGAAGCGGCGTACGTCGGACACGATGCCGTGCTGGGCTGCGTATGCCCAGAACTGGCGGGTGATCTGGAATTCCTCGTTGATGCGTACGGCTTTGGTGATGTCGATCGAGCCGTCCGGTCGCTGAGGGGTGTAGTTCATCTCGCAGAGCGCGGAGTGACCGGTGCCGGCGTTATTCCACGGGCCGCTGCTTTCCGCGGCGACGGCATCGAGCCGTTCGACCAGCGTGATCGACCAATCCGGCTCCAACCGGCGCAACAACGCGCCCAGCGTGGCGCTCATAATGCCGGCACCGACGAGCACCACGTCGACCCTCGCGGTCGTGGCTAGGTCTGACACCGGATCGTGGGTCCTTCCCTCGGCTTGTGCCGTCCCAGGTTATCCCGGCCGCTCGGACCTCAGCAGCGACATAGGAGCTTCCGGCCGCGGTGCGGGCACCGCCCGATCCGGACAGGCTCTAAGCTGAGCCCGTGACGGGCGGGGTCGGCGGCTGGGCACCCGATGTCCTGCCGGGCTATTGGCAGACCACGATCGGGCTCGGGCCCGATCGTGACGGCGAGGGCCAGGTCGCCGCGACCCTGGTACGGCGCGGGGATGCGGCGCCCGCGGCGCACGCAGTTCTGGCGGTACACGGCTACACCGACTACTTCTTCCACACTGAACTCGCGGATCACTTCGCCGACCGCGGCTTCGCGTTCTACGCTCTGGACCTGCGCAAGTGCGGCCGCTCGCGGCGCTCCGGTCAGACACCGCACTTCATCACCGACCTGGTCCACTATGACGAGGAACTCGACCAGGCCCTGTCGATCGTTGGCGGAGCGGCCCAGCCCCCCAAGGTCCTGGTGTACGGCCATTCCGCCGGCGGGCTCATCGTGTCGCTGTGGCTCGACCGGTTACGCAAACGGGGCGTCACCGTAGCCGCGGGTGTCCACGGCCTGGTTCTCAACAGCCCGTTCCTCGACTTGCAAGGACCGGCCATTCTGCGAATGCAGGCGGCCTCGGCACTATTTGCTGCCATGTCACGCTTAAGCCCCAAACGGGTAGCCCGCGCGCCCAAAGACGGGGGCTACGGCCTCACACTCCATCGGGACTACGAGGGAGAATTCGACTATGACTTGCAATGGAAGCCGGTGGGCGGCTTTCCGATCACCTTTGGCTGGCTGCACGCGGCGCGGCGCGGCCAGGCACGCTTGCATCGCGGGCTCGATGTCGGCGTGCCCAACCTGATCCTGCGTTCCGATCACACCGTGCCCGAAACCGCCGACCTGGCGGACCTGCAACGCGGCGACGCGGTTCTCGACGTCACCCAGATCGCTCGCTGGGCCGGCTGCATCGGCAACCGCACCGCCATCGTTCCGGTGGTGGACGCCAAACACGACGTGTTTCTATCGCTGCCGGAGCCGCGCCAGATAGCCTATCGCCAACTCGATCTTTGGCTGGATGACTATCTGCGCACAAACGACACCGACGCCTCGGCATGGTCACGGGAAAGGTAAACGGCCCAACCACAATGGAAACCTACGACATTGCGATCATCGGAACCGGCTCGGGCAATAGCATTCTGGATGAACGCTATGCCGGCAAGCGGGCCGCGATCTGCGAGGAAGACACCTTCGGCGGGACGTGCCTCAACGTCGGATGCCTGCCGACGAAGATGTTCGTCTACGCCGCCGAGGTGGCCAACACCATCAGGGACGCGGCGCGCTACGGCGTCGACGCCCACATCGATCGGGTGCGATGGGATGACATCGTCTCGCGAATCTTCGGGCGCATCGATCCAATCGCACACGGCGGCGAGGACTATCGGCGCTCGGCGCCCAACATCGACGTGTATCGCACGCATACCCGGTTCGGACCGGTTCAGGCTGACGGGCGCTACCTGCTGCAGACCGACGCAGGCGAGGAGTTCACCGCCGACCAGGTGGTGGTCGCCGCCGGGGCGCGGCCGCTGATTCCGCCGGCGATCGAAGAGTCCGGCATCACATTTCATACCAGCGACACGGTCATGCGGATCTCCGAATTGCCCGAGCACGTGGTGATCGTTGGAAGTGGTTTTGTAGCAGCCGAATTCGCTCATGTGTTCTCTGCGCTTGGGGCTCGGGTCACCCTGGTTATTCGGGGCAGCTGCATGCTGAGGCATTGTGACGACACCGTCTGTGAACGGTTCACCCGCATCGCTTCAGCGAAATGGGAACTACGCACCCAGCGCAACGTGGTCGGCGGAGAAAACCGCGGTTCCGGCGTGACGCTGCAACTCGACGACGGCAGCTCGATCGACGCCGACCTGCTACTCGTGGCGACCGGTCGGGTGCCCAACGCCGACCTGCTGGACGCCGAGCAGGCCGGAATCGATGTTGCGGACGGCCGGGTGGTGGTCGACGAGTATCAACGAACTTCCGCACGCGGGGTTTTCGCGCTCGGCGACGTTTCGTCGCCCTACCAGCTCAAGCACGTCGCCAACCATGAAGCCCGGGTCGTGCAGCACAATCTGCTGTGCGACTGGGACGACGTGGAGTCAATGGCCGTCACCGACCACCGGTACGTGCCAGCGGCGGTATTCACCGATCCCCCGCTCGCTGCTGTCGGACTCACCGAAAATGAATGTGTTGCACAAGGACTCGACATCTCGGTCGCGATACAGAGCTACGGCGACGTCGGATATGGCTGGGCTTTGGAGGACACCACCGGATTCGTCAAGCTTATTGCCGAACGCGGTTCCGGACGCTTGCTTGGTGCGCACATCATGGGTTACCAGGCGTCGTCGATCATCCAACCGTTGATCCAAGCGATGAGCTTCGGGCTGACCGCTTCCGAGATGGCCCGCGGCCAGTACTGGATCCATCCGTCGTTACCCGAGGTCGTCGAGAACGCGCTACTGGGCCTGCGCTGACGTGTCCTGGCACTGCGAGCCCCGCAGGGTCAGGCCAGCCTGGTCCGGGTCCACACGTTCGGCCCCCGGGCTGACGCCGGCGGAATGGCGGCGTCTGGCCGCGATGCTCGCAGTGATCGTCGGGCTGCATCTCGTTGGCTGGCTCACCTTGATACTCCTGGTCGAACCGGCGCGACTCCATCTGGGCAGCAAAGCATTCGGTATCGGTGTCGGGGTGACGGCCTACACGCTCGGCCTGCGGCATGCGTTTGACGCCGACCACATCGCCGCGATCGACAACACCACCCGCAAGCTGATGAGTGACGGGCAGCGACCCCTTGCCGTCGGATTCTTCTTTTCGCTGGGTCACTCGACGGTCGTCTTTGCACTGGCGGTATTGCTGGCGACCGGGCTTCGGGCCATCGCCGGACCGGTTGAGGACGACTCCTCCGCGCTGCATCACTACACCGGATTGATCGGCACCGGCATCTCTGGGATTTTCCTGTACTTGATCGCCATCCTCAACGTCATCGTCCTGGTCGGTATCGTGCGTGTGTTCGCGCAACTGCGCCGCGGCGATTTCGACGAGACCGCGCTCGAACACCACTTGGACAACCGCGGATTGGTCAACCGGTTCTTCGGCCGCTTCATGAAATCGATCACCAAGTCGTGGCATATCTACCCAGTCGGAGTGTTGTTCGGCCTCGGGTTCGACACCGCCACCGAGATCGCGCTGCTCGTGCTGGCAGGGACCAGCGCGGCCGCCGGCCTGCCGTGGTACGCAATCCTGTGCCTGCCGGTCTTGTTCGCCGCCGGCATGTGCCTGTTGGACACCATCGACGGCTCCTTCATGAACTTCGCCTACGGCTGGGCTTTTTCCCAACCGGTGCGCAAGATCTACTACAACATCGTTGTCACCGCGCTATCGGTGGCGGTGGCCCTGCTGATCGGCAGCGTCGAACTGCTCGGCCTCTTCGCCGACCAACTGGGCTGGCGGGGCACGTTCTGGGACTGGCTGGGCGGCCTCAACCTCAACGTCGTCGGCTTCATCGTCGTAGGGATGTTCGTGCTCACGTGGGTGCTTGCCCTGCTGATCTGGCGGTACGGGCGCATCGAAGAGAGGTGGGCGCCGGCGCCCGAAAGCGCGACCTGACCGCAGCGACCAGCCGAACCGTAGCCGCGCGCACGGTCGACGGTGTAGAACAGTGCTCATGAGCCTGGCAAACCGTCAGGGTTTCGGACAGCCGGCGGTGACTGCCCGTGCATGAGCTGTCCCTGTGCGCAGCGATCGTCAGTGTGGTCAAGAAGCACGCCGACGGCCGCCATGTCGACGTGGTCCGAGTCCGGGTAGGCGCACTGCGACAGGTCGTTCCCGAATCGCTGCTGTTCTGCTGGACCCTGGTGCGGGAATCGGAGGACATGCCCGACGCCGAGCTGGAACTCGAGTGCGTTGGCGCCGAGGTGCGATGCCGGGCGTGCGGCCGGCAGTCGGAGATCACATCGGCCTGGTCGATCTGGTGCCCGGTATGCGACAGTCCCGATGTCGAGGTGCTCCGCGGCAACGAGTTCTTGGTGGCTTCGATGGATGTCTCAGAGAAAGTGTCGAACATGAACGGTTGCCAGCATGGGTAGATTTCATCGACACGACGATGGAACTGAGCATGAGCACACCCACCGGCATCATGATCCCAACCCCGACCATGGGGATCACCGGCACTACCAGACGAGCTCGCAACGTATCGATGTCCTGGAAGCCATCTTCGCTGAGAACGACTCCCTGGCAGAGGACAATAGAACGACGTTCGCCAGCAACGGGATCCGTGCACTCAATTTGATGAGCTCACCGGGGTCGGGAAAGACCACCATTCTGCAAAGAACACTCGACGAACTCGCCGGCGAGTTCGCGATCGGAGTGATCGAAGGCGACATCGCGACCGATCTCGACGCCGCCAAGCTCAACGGTCGCGGCGCCCAGGTGTCGCTGCTCAACACCAGCAACGGGTTTGGCGGCGAATGCCACCTCGATGCGCCCATGGTCCACCGCGCGCTACCAGGACTGGACCTGCCCCGCCTGGACCTGGTCATCATCGAAAACGTCGGCAACCTCGTCTGCCCTGCCGAGTTCGACGTCGGCGAGCATGCCAAAGCCATGGTCTACTCAATCACCGAAGGTGAGGACAAACCGCTGAAGTATCCGGTCATGTTCCGAGCGGTCGACATCGTGCTGCTCAACAAGATCGACCTGGTGCCGCACCTCGACGCCGACGTGGACTCATACATCACCCATGTCCGCGAGGTCAACGCCACGGCGACGATCCTGCCGGTCAGCGCCCGCACCGGCGCCGGCATGGGCGCCTGGTTCGGCTGGCTGCGACGATTTGCGCAGGGATCGGGCACCGCCTGACGAGCTTCGCCGGTTGCGTCGGCGCGTTCACCACTAGGGTGGCGACAGCCTCAAGAACTCATGGGTTAGCAGATCGCGCACCGATTCAGCGACGGAATCGATCTGTTCGTCGCTCCCGATAAATCCGGCGTAGAACACCACGCCGCACGCCACGACCATCACTTCCTCGACCAACGCGGCGGCATCGAGATCTGCGGCGAGTTCGCCCCGCTCGATAGCGTCATTGACGGCCCAGGTCAGAAATGCCCGGACACTGTCAACGGTGTCATTGCCGGCCGAGCTCACTTCCGTATTCCGCTGTGATTCCATCACGTCCGTGGCCATGAATGCAGCCGTCGACGGATGCTGGGAATTCACCTCGTGTGCGACGGCGATCAGCGCGGCGATCCTCGACGCCAGAGTCGTCGCAGCAAGTGCCCGTTCGATGCCCGCCCCGATGACGAGCTCGTTGGTTCGGTCCACCACCTCCTGATACAGCGCCGATTTATTGGCAAAATAGTGATTTATCGCCGGCCGGGTCAGATCGGCGCGGTTGGCGATCGCCTGGAATGTCGCCCCTTCGTAACCGAGTTGGCTAAATACCTGACGTGCGGCACGCACAATGCGTTGGCGCGTCTCGTCTGATTTGACTCCAGACGGACGGCCGGGCCTACGCTTAGCAAACGGCTTCACGCCTAAACAGTGTGCCACTACCGCGCACCTAATCGGCTATCCCGACACGCACCGTACCGGCGATCTCCGACCCCCCACCCGAACCGTTGACAACGCCTGACCGCGGGAGTAGACCAGGAAACATCGCTGCGCAAGTGGGCCGAGGGTCGACTCCGGCAGCGCAGGGGTCTCAGCCCGGCCCCGGAAGGCTGCAGTATGCCAACAGAAGCAGCAGTCAAAGCAGAAGACACGTTGATACACGTGTTGTGGATCAATGCCGGTCTCAGTTGTGATGGCGACTCGGTGGCGCTGACTGCCGCCACCCAGCCCAGCGTCGAGGAAATCGCACTAGGCGCCCTCCCCGGCCTCCCGCAGGTCGCCGTCCACTGGCCGTTGATCGACTTTGAATGCGGACCCACGGGAGGAGCGGACGATTTCCTCGCGTGGTTCTTCAAGGCCGATCGCGGCGAGTTAGAACCTTTCGTGCTCGTCGTCGAAGGCTCCATCCCCAACGAGAAGATCAAGAACGAGGGGTATTGGTGCGGGTTCGGCAACGACCCGGCAACCGGCCAGCCGATGACCACCAGCGAATGGCTCGACCGGCTGACACCCAAGGCCACCGCAGTGGTCGCCGTGGGTACCTGCGCCACCTACGGCGGTATCCACGCGATGGCGGGCAATCCGACCGGCGCGATGGGTGTACCCGACTACCTTGGCTGGGATTGGAAGAGCAAGGCCGGCATCCCGATCGTCTGCGTTCCCGGCTGCCCGATCCATCCGGACAACCTGTCGGAGACGCTGACCTACCTGCTCTACATGGCCACCGGTCAGGCACCGATGATCCCGCTTGACGATGCGCTGCGCCCCACCTGGTTGTTCGGCAGCACCGTGCACGAGGGCTGTGACCGGGCTGGCTACTACGAGCAGGGCGAATTCGCCACCGAGTATGGTTCACCGAAATGCATTGTCAAGCTTGGCTGTTGGGGCCCGGTCGTGAAGTGCAATGTTCCCAAGCGCGGGTGGATCAACGGCGTCGGCGGCTGCCCGAACGTCGGCGGTATCTGCATCGGATGCACGATGCCGGGCTTCCCGGACAAGTTCATGCCGTTCATGGATGAACCGCCGGGAGGCAAGTTCTCCAGCTCCGCGTCCGGGCTGTACGGGACGGTGATCCGGAGTCTGCGGGGCATCACCGAGCGCACCGTCGACAAAGAGCCGCGCTGGCGCCACAAGGGCACCCAACTGACCACCGGAGCCCACCGAACCTGGTGAGCATCTGGTAGAGCCCCTACGAGGTCTCCTACTAGGGCTCCTCCTAGGCCGAAGGCTCACCTCCTATCCAGACAGCGAGATTGCGATGACAACAATCGTTCCCGAGCCGACCACAGCAAAACGCGAACCCGGCCAACTCGTCGAAATGGCATGGGATCCGATCACCAGAATTGTTGGCAGCCTGGGGATCTACACCAAGATCGATTTCGAGAACAGGGAAGTCGTCGAGTGCCACAGCACGTCGTCGATCTTCCGCGGCTACTCGATCTTCATGAAGGGCAAGGATCCGCGCGACGCCCACTTCATCACCAGCCGCATCTGCGGTATCTGCGGCGACAACCACGCCACCTGCTCCTGCTACGCCCAGAACATGGCCTACGGGGTCAAGCCCCCGCATCTCGGTGAATGGATCGTCAACCTCGGCGAGGCCGCGGAATACATGTTCGACCACAACATCTTCCAGGAGAATCTGGTCGGCGTTGACTTCTGCGAGAAGATGGTCTCCGAAACCAACCCCGGCGTGCTCGCCAAGGCAGAGAGGACCGAGGCGCCGCACGTCGACGCGCACGGCTACCGGACCATCGCCGACATCATGCGCTCGCTCAACCCGTTCAGCGGCGAGTTCTATCGGGAGGCACTCCAGGTCAGTCGCTGGACCCGGGAGATGTTCTGCCTGATGGAGGGTCGCCACGTACACCCGTCGACCTTGTACCCCGGCGGAGTCGGCACCGTCGCGACCATCCAACTGATGACCGACTATATGACGCGGCTGATGCGCTATGTCGAATTCATGAAGAAGGTTGTCCCGATGCACGACGACCTGTTCGACTTCTTCTACGATGCCCTGCCCGGTTACGAGAAGGTCGGCCTGCGGCGCACACTGCTCGGCTGCTGGGGTTCGTTCCAGGATCCCGAGGTGTGCAACTTCGCGTACAAGGACATGGAGCGGTGGGGCAACGCGATGTTCGTCACCCCCGGCGTGGTCGTCGACGGCAAGCTGCTCACTCACTCGCTGGTGGACATCAACCTCGGTATCCGGATCCTGTTGGGCAGCTCGTACTACGACGACTGGACCGACCAGGAGATGTTCGTCCACACCGATCCGCTGGGCAACCCGGTGGATCGGCGCCACCCCTGGAACCAGCACACCAACCCACACCCGCAGAAGCGGGACATGGAAGGCGGCAACTACAGCTGGGTGATGTCACCCCGGTGGTTCGACGGCAAGGATCACCTGGCGCTAGACACTGGCGGCGGCCCACTGGCCAGGCTCTGGTCCACCGCACTTGCCGGCCTGGTCGACATCGACTATGTGAAGTCCACAGGCAACAGCGTCAAGATCAACCTTCCGAAGACCGCGCTCAAAGGCCCCGTGGAATTTGAGTGGAAGGTACCCAAACACGGCAGCAACACCATTGAACGCGACCGGGCCCGCACCTACTTCCAAGCCTATGCGGCCGCGTGCGCTCTGCACTTTGCCGAAAAGGCGCTAGCGGAAATACGTGCCGGTCGTACCAAGACATGGGAAGCGTTCGAGGTGCCCGACGAAGGCATCGGGTGCGGGTTCACCGAGGCGGTGCGCGGCGTGCTCAGCCACCACCTGGTGATCCGCGACGGCAAGATCGCCAACTATCACCCCTACCCGCCCACCCCGTGGAATGCCAACCCGCGCGACAGCTATGGCACGCCGGGCCCCTACGAGGACGCGGTGCAGGGGCAGCCGATCTTCGAGGAGAATGACCGCGAGAACTTCAAGGGCATCGACGTCATGCGCACGGTGCGCAGCTTCGACCCGTGTCTGCCCTGTGGTGTGCACATGTATCTGGGGAAGGGCAAGACTCTAGAGAGACTGCACACGCCAACACAGTCGCCCGTCGGGGAATGACAGATGGCGGATCGCCCGGAGGAACCCGCAAAAGCCTCAGAAGTAGATCCGCACTGGCGTACAGCGGGCGATCGGATCCAGACACTCCTGGATTCCTGCGCGGCAAGTGGCGCGGCCGCACACGAACGCGCCCAGCAGCTCGTCCGTGAGGTGGTCGAGCTGTACGGGGCCGGGCTGCAACGAATCATGCGAATAGCCAACGACCCGGTCTTGGCCGAACGGCTCGCCACCGACGACCTGGTGGCTAGCCTGCTCCTGGTGCACGGCCTACACCCGCACGACGTGCATCGCCGGGTGTCCGACGCGCTCGACCGGGTGCGCCCGTATCTGGGATCGCATGGCGGCGACGTCGATCTGCTCGAGATCGCCCCCGGCGAAGGGCCGGGGGAAATCGTTGCGAGATTGGCGTTCACAGGCAACTGCAGGAGCTGCCCTTCGTCGGCAGTGACGCTGGAGCTGGCCGTCGATGACGCGGTGCGCGCGGCAGCGCCGGAGATCAGTTCGATCGAGGTGGTCGCCGCGGAGCCTGCACCGGGGGTGATTGCGGCGGAATCGCTGCTAGCGCGGGTGCATTCGAATGGACACAGCGCTACCCGCTGGCGGCCGGTGCCCGAGCTTGCCGATTTGGAGCCCGGCGAAGTTGCGGGGTTCCACGTCACCGAGACCACATTGCTGGCTTGCCGGGTCGACGACGAGACCTTCGCCTATCGCGACCACTGTCCGGTGTGTGACGACTCGCTGGCGGGTGCGGTCCTGCAGGAGGCGATGGTCCGCTGCCCGCGGTGTCAGACCGGCTTCGATGTCGCGCACGCGGGCGCCGGCCCCGACGGAACCCACCTCGACCCCCTCCCGCTGCTGACCCGTGACGGCGTGTTGTCCGTGGCGCTGCGCGGCAAGGCGCTAGGTGCCATGGCATGACAACGCCGTATGACGTCCTGTCGCGGATCACCGGCAATCGGCGGCCAGCCGAGTCGGCCGACGAACGGTGCGAGATGTGTTCAGCGGCGATCGCCGGCCAGCATCAGCATGTGGTGAATGTGGCTGGCCGGCAATTGATGTGCGTATGCCGCGCCTGCTATCTCTTGTTCACCGACCCCAAAGCCGAGCTGCGTTACCGGGCGGTCCCCGAACGCTATCTGGCGTTCAACGATTTCGCCCTGGACCGTCGTGCGTGGGAGTCGCTGCAGATCCCGGTCGGTGTCGCTTTCTTCTTTACCAACTCAGCTTTGGGGCGCACAGTAGCCTTCTATCCCGGCCCGGCCGGCGCGTGCGAGTCCGAACTCGATCTCGAAACCTGGAACACCATCGGCAAGGCGGACCCCAGGGTGAGCCTGGCCGCCGACGATGTCGAAGCATTGCTTGTTCGGGTGCCGGAACCCGAAGCCGCGCAACCGCAAACCTATCTCGTCCCCATCGATGCCTGCTACGAGTTCGTCGGGCAATTACGCCTGCTATGGCGGGGCTTCGACGGGGGCCAGCAGGCTCGGGAGTTCACCGAACGCTTCTTCGCCCATATCGCCGCCCGCGCGGTCCAGACGCCGCCATGAACGCGCGGCCGATGGACATGACGTTCGCGGTGCTCGACGTGGCGCCGGAGCCATACGCGGTCAGCCCGATACTGACTGCCCGCGTCGGCGTCGCCACCGCCTGCGACGACCCGGTGCATGCGGTCGCGCTGCGTTGCCAGGTCCGCATCGAACCGCTGCGGCGTCCCTACTCCGACGACGAGGCCGCCGGTCTGTCCGACCTGTTCGGACCCCGCGAACGCTGGGCGGCTACTCAACGGACCTTCCTGTGGCAGCACTGCGCCGTCATGGTTCCCGGTTTCGCCGGCAACACGACCGTTGGGCTGCCACTGGAATGTACCTACGACTTCGAGGTGGCCGCGTCGAAATACCTCCATGCGTTGCGCGGGGGTACGCTGCCGCTCCAATTCCTTTTCAGCGGAACGATTTTTGTCAAGTCAGCACAGGGATTCTCGGTCCAGCAGGTGTCTTGGGATTGCGAGGATCGCTACGACATGCCGGTGGCGGTCTGGCGGGACCTGATCGCCCAGCACTATCCGAATACCGGCTGGTTACGACTGCGCCACGAGACCGTTGCCGCGCTCGCGAGCTACAAGTCCGCGCATGGACTGCTCGACCTTGATCACGCGGTCACTGCGCTGCTGGCAGACGCTTCGCAGCGGGAGGCCACGCGATGACGACGAAGATCTCGAACCGAGACCACGCCCGCACCGTCGCCGACGCGGTGCTCTACGAGGGTTACCTGTTGTACCCATACCGGGGCACGTCGAGCAAGAATCAGTCGCGTTGGCAATTCGGCGTCGTGGGTCCGCCGGGCGCCGCCGAATCCGGCGCGGGCGAAGACAGCACGATCGCGGCCGAATTCCTGGTCGACGGCGCCCGCGCACTGAACCTCGTCGTGCGGTTCCTGCAGCTACAGCACCGACGCGCCGAGCGCGAGCTGTCCACCGGGGATTTCGAAGCCGTCGACGAACTGACCACCCCCGCAGGGTCTTGGCTTACCTGGGACGAAGCAGTCGAACGCGAAGTATCTCTTGGCCCGATAGCCCTTGATGGGCTCACGCGGACCTCGCCGATCACCGCACCGGCCGGAACCGATATCGAGCCGGTCCACCCCGGGCGGTTGGTCCGCGAGCGCTGCGAGGTCCGCGGCGAGGTGACCGTATCCAGCGAGCCCGACGATGGCATGCTTCGGGTATCGATACGGGTCAACAACATCGGAGCGACAGCGACCGGCAAGCGCGACGCTATCGCACGCTCGATGATCGGAAGCCATATCATTGCTGACGTTGTCGGCGGTCGATTTGTCTCCCTGCTGGAGCCGCCACCGGCCGCGGTGGACGCGGTATCGCGCTGCCGCCAGCACCGCTGCTTCCCGGTACTAGCCGGCCCCGGCGGTACCCACGACGTACTGCTGATCTCGCCGATAATCCTCTATGACCACCCGGAGGTCGCCGCGCAGAGCACCACGGCGCTGTATGACTGCACCGAAATCGACGAGATACTGACCCTGCGCGTGATGACCATGACCGACGAGGAGAAAGCGCAGGCCCGCGCGACCGATCCGCGCGCAGCCCACATCATCGATCAGTGTGACAGCATGTCGCCCGAAGCGATGGCACGGTTGCATGGCACGCTGCGCGACCCGCGTCTTTCCCCGAGTCCGGCCCGCCTGCTCCCGGAAGTTCCCGAGGGCACCGACTGGTGGGATCCGCTGGCCGACAACGCGGTTCGTCCCGAGATTGACGCGGTCCTGGTCAACGGGACACCGGTCGCCCGGGGCAGCCGTGTTCGTCTGCGGCCGCGGCGAAACGCCGACGCCCAAGACATCTTCGTTGCAGGTAAGACCGCCCGCGTCACCTCCGTGCACGAGGACGTCGAGGGCAACAGGCACGTAGGGGTTGTCGTGGACGACGACCCAGCGGCCGATCTGCACGATTGGTACGGCCGCTATCTCTACTTCTCTCCCGACGAAATCGAGCCACTACTCAGTTGAGCAACGCACAGGAGAAACCATCACGGAAAGGAGATCAACATGGAAGTCTTGGGCTGGGTATTCGTTGGCCTCATTGCAGTGGTCCTCGCCGCGGCGGTGGTGATGGGCGTGGCATCACTGCCCGATGCCCGTCGCTACCTCAAGCTGCGGCGGATGTAGTCCCCCCCCCCCCCCCCAAAAAAAAAAGAAGAAGAAGCAACAGCCATGGCAGCACGCATCCTGGTGGCCGGAATCGGCAACATCTTCCTGGGAGACGATGGTTTCGGCTCCGAGGTGGTTCGACAGGCCGAAATCGGCCAAAACGATGCTCAGGTGCGCGTCACCGACTATGGCATCCGGGGAATGCATCTGGCCTACGATCTGCTTGAGGAGTGGGACACGCTAGTGCTCGTCGATGCGATACCTAGCCGGGGCAACCCAGGCACCCTGCACGTTTTCCAACACGATCAGGAATCGGATTGCGAAGCGACTGGACTCGATGGTCACAATATGGATCCCGCGGCGGTATTCGCCAGCCTACGGGCACTGGGCGCCACGCCGCCCTTCACCGTTGTCGTCGGCTGCGAAGTGGGATCCGTCGAGGAAGGAATCGGCCTGTCCGCACCCGTCGCCCACGCCGTCCCCCGGGCGGTGCGAGCGGTCGAGGAGATTCTGGCAGCATTGCTTGCCGAGAGGCCGCCCGCCGCTTCCGAGGCGACACCGCGAAGGCGCTGAACCATGTGTCTGGGTATTCCGGGACAAGTGATCACGATGCTGGACGGCTACCAAGGCCAGCTCGCCCTGGTCGATGTCGCCGGCGAGCAGCGCAAGGTCAACGTCGGCATGCTGCCGGAAGAAACTTTCGCACCCGGCGATTGGGTGATCATCCACATGGGTTTCGTTGTCGAGAAGACCGACCGGGCCGGAGCCGAACAGGCACTGGCCGGTCTGGAACTGATGGGCCGCGGCGGCGATCCGGCGCTCAACCCGGATGGCCGTTGAGATGACCAGCCAATCCCTATCGAGCTCGCTGGCACTCCCCTCGATTCCGGGGACGGACGATGTCCGGCGGCGCTACGTCGTGACCGGTGTTGTCCAGGGTGTCGGGTTCCGCCCGTTTGTGCACCGGATCGCCTGTCAGCTGGGCCTGGCAGGGTTCGTCGGAAACGATTCCGGCGCCGTCTTCCTCGAGGTGCAAGGCGCCCCGACCCGGGTGGCAGAGTTCGGCCGGCGCCTGCGGGCGCAGGCCCCGCCACTGGCCCGGATCAACGCCATCTCGGTTGCCGAGATCCCAACCCAACCCGCGTGCGCTGCCGCGTTCCGGATCGTCTCGAGTCAACGGGTCAGCGGTGCGGCGACACCGATTCCGCCCGACGTGGCGGTATGCGACGACTGCGTCGCAGAGCTGTTCGACCCGAACGACCGGCGTTACCGGCACCCGTTCGTGACCTGCACCAATTGCGGCCCGCGGTACACCATTATCGAATCATTGCCTTATGACCGTCCGGGCACCACAATGTCGGCATTCGACATGTGCGCGCAGTGCGCCGCGGAGTACCACGACCCGGCAAATCGCCGGTTCCATGCGCAGCCGATCGCTTGCCCGAACTGCGGTCCGTCACTGTGGTATCGGGGTCACACCGGGCGGGTTGACGGACCCGATGCCGCTGTGGCAGCCACCCAACGAACGCTCGCCGCCGGGAAAGTGGTCGCCGTCAAAGGAATCGGCGGCTACCACCTGGCCTGCCGCGTCGACGACGATGCGGCGGTGTCCGCGCTGCGAGTACGAAAAGCGCGGGGCGCCAAGCCGTTCGCCATGATGGTCCGTGACATCGACACCGCTCGCCGCTACGCCTATATCAACGACGCCGAGGCTGCGGTGCTGTCGAGTCCGGCCCGGCCCATCGTGTTGTTGCGACGGCGGCCGGGCAACACCGCCGCGCCCGTCGCCACCGCCGTGGCGCCCGGCAGCCCCCTGCTCGGGCTCATGCTGCCCTACTCTCCCCTCCACTACCTGCTGCTCACCCAGCCACCCGGCGCGCCCACCCCAGTCCCCGATGCGTTGGTAATGACCAGTGCAAACCGTTCCGACGAACCCATCTGCTTCACCGAAGAAGACGCCGCCCAACGACTCCCGGAGCTCTGTGACGCCGTCCTCGACCACGACCGCCGCATTCACGTGCCGTGCGACGACTCAGTAGTGCGCGTCCTCACACCCGACCACGGCGCCCACGAGCTGCCGATCCGCCGTTCCCGCGGGTACGCTCCCCTGCCGGTGGACCTGCACCTTGAGGGGTCCGCCGCTGCGGCCGTGCTGGCCGTGGGCGGCGAACTGAAGAACACCTTCTGCCTCACCGACGGTTCGCGTGCCTATCTGTCCGGACACATCGGCGACATGGCAACCTGGGAGACGCTGAGCGCATTCGAACGCGCCGTCGACCAGTTGAGTGAGTTACGCACCAAGCCTTCGCGGTTGGCCGCCGATCTGCATCCCGCCTATCACACGCGCAACTGGGCGGAGCGCCACGTCGACGAGCGGCCGCTGGATCTGGTTCAACACCACCACGCGCACGTGGTGTCGCTGTTGGCCGAGCACGGGCGTATCGGTGAACCCATCGTCGGTGTCGCTTTCGACGGCACCGGCTATGGGTGCGACCAGACGATCTGGGGCGGTGAAATTCTCGCGCTCGGACGCGCCAGCCAGCGTTTCACGCGGGTTGGCCACCTGTTGCCGGTGCCGCTGCCCGGAGGTGACACCGCGGTGCGCAATCCGTGGCGAATGGCGCTGTCTCAGCTGTGGACGGCCGGTGTCGACTGGGCCGCGGACCTGGCGCCGGTCGCAGCGGCCACACCGGCCGAGCTTCGGCTCATTCGGAGCCAATTGCAGAGCGGTGCGGGATGCGTTCCGTGTTCCAGCATGGGGCGGTTGTTCGACGCGGTCGCCTCGCTGTTGGGGGTGCGGCACCGGATCGACTACGAGGGACAAGCCGCTGTCGAACTCGAGGCGCTGGCCGAGTCGGCTCCGCGCACCATGCCGCTGGCCCTCACGGTGGGCACCGACGGGGTGATCGATCCGGCCGCAATGCTGCGAAGGATCGTCTCCGCCCTGCGCGCGGGCACCCCACCGGCGATGCTGGCCGCCGGGTTCCACGAGGCGGTCGCGGTCGCCGTTGCCGAGGTTGTCGGTCAGGTGGCCGGCCCGGTACGGCTAGTGGGCCTCACCGGCGGCGTCTTCCAGAATGTGCTGCTACTCGGCGCGTGTTGTAACCTGTTGCAAGGAGCCGGATTTGAGGTTCTGACGCACCAAACGGTGCCACCCAACGACGGTGGACTGGCACTCGGTCAGGCCGCGATCTCCGTGCTGACCGCGCGCGAGGAGGCTGACAGGTGACGACGACCACCGCGATCGACTGCGGGCTCGGCGCCGAGCTGGCCCCCGCGCTGGCCGCTGACCTGGCTTCAACGGCGTTGACGCTGGCCAAACGATTCGCCGCGGGCGCCACCATGTGGTCCATTGCGCCCAGCTGGGAACCACATGCCCTGCACATTGCCGTCGAGTTTGTGCATCCGGTAATCGTGGGCAAGCGCGCATTGCCCGCCGTGGCGCTGACCGGACCCGACCTGGTGGATCTGGTACGGGTGTCCGTGCGGCCGGGAGACATCGTTGTCGCGGTCGCCGATGCGGACCAGCCCGACGTACGGTCGGTGCTGCGCCGAAGTCCAGCCTGGGGCGCCACCACGATCTGGATCGGCAGTGGCCAGCGGCCGCAAGCCGGTCTGGCCGACCACGTGTTGTGGCTCGACGACCCGGATCCACGGGCGCCCGCAACGGGTGGTTTCGTGCTGTTCTACCACCTGTTATGGGAACTGACCCACGTGTGTTTCGAGCACCCCGGGTTGCTCAAGCCCGAGTCCAGCGACGACACCTGCGTGACCTGTAGTGACGAAGGTCGCCTGGGTGAAGTCGTCACCGCTTCGGTCGACGGGCTGGCCGCAGTGCGCACCGCCCGCGGTATCGAGGATGTGGCGACGACGCTGGTGGACCCGGTCGCATCCGGCGAGTTGGTGCTGGTGCACGCGGGAACGGCGATCTGCCGCCTGGGCGCGGAGGACGCCTCATGAGCCAGCACGAGCCCACCGACTTCCTGTACCCGTTCATCGACGGGCACGAAGACAACCCCGAATCCCTGCTGGCCGACCTGGCCGCATCGGCGCAGGAAAAGGCGGCGGAGAGCCTGGCGCTGCGGCGCTGCACGCTGGAAGCCAACGCCGGGCTGCTGGATGCGGCGGCCAGCGAGATGGCCCGTCGCTTCGCCGCAGGCGGACGGATGTTCACCTTCGGAAACGGCGGCAGCTGCACCGACTCCACGACGTTGGCGCGACTGTTCGCCCGGCCGCCGATCGGCAAGCCTTTCCCCGCGTGGTCGTTGACCGCCGACCAGGCGATTCTTACCGCGCTGGGCAACGATGTCGGGTTCGAGCTGGTGTTCGCGCGCCAGCTCATCGCCCGCGCGCAGGCCGGCGACATTGCGATCGCCATGTCGACGAGCGGCAACTCACCCAACCTGCTCGCCGCGTTGACCGAGGCACGTCAGCGGGGTCTTTATACCATTGGTTTCGCCGGATATGACGGCGGTGCGCTCGCGGACAATCCGACTGTGGACGCCTGCTTCATCGTTCGCTCCCAAAGCGTGCACCGGATTCAGGAAGCGCAAGCACTGCTGGGCTATCAGCTCTGGTTGGCGGTACATAAGAAATCCGGAGACCACGATCTGGGGGTCGCATGAGCAAGTCGGCAGGCGAATACCTCTCGTCGGGACCGCGGTTCGCCGAGGCCGAGGTGATCGAGCGAATCGAGTCGTTCCGCAAACGCCGTCCCAGGCTGCTCGATGACCACATCACCCTGGCGCACGGGGCGGGCGGGAAAGCCTCGGCAGCCCTCGTCGACGCGGTGTTCCTGGAGGCATTTCGCAACCCGTCGCTGGAGTCGCTCGGCGACGGCGCGGTTCTTTCCTTGCCAGGCGGTGAGCGGATCGCGGTGTCCACCGATTCATTTGTGGTACAGCCCAGACGTTTTCCGGGCGGCTCCATCGGCGAGTTGGCTCTGAACGGGACCTGTAACGACGTCGCGATGACCGGAGCGGTGCCGTCTTGGGTCTCGGCGGCGTTCGTCATCGAAGAGGGCTTTCGGATCGGCGAGCTGAAGGACATCGTTGCCGACATGGCGGCCGCCGCTACCAAAGCCGATGTGCAGATCGTCACCGGTGACACCAAGGTGGTGCCCAAGGGTGCGGCGGATGGACTGTTCATCACTACCACCGGGGCCGGCGTCATTGCTGCAGGGCGCCGGATATCGGCTGAGTCGGTACGCGCCGGCGACAAGGTGCTGTTGTCCGGATCGATGGGCGACCACGGTATGGCTGTCATGCTCGCCCGAGGCGACCTGGCCATCGAAGCCGACATCCATTCCGACACCGCGTCGGTCAGCCCGCTCGTGGAGCTGTTGCTGGCGGCCGCGCCGTCGACCCGGTGGTTGCGCGACGCGACCCGGGGCGGGGTGGGCACCGTGTGCAACGAACTTGCCCAGGCCTGCGGTTGCGGAGTCGTCCTCGAGGAAGAACGGCTCCCGGTGCGCCCCATGGTCAACGGCGCGTGCGAGCTACTCGGGATCGATCCCCTCTACGTCGCCAACGAGGGCAAGTTCGTCGCCGTCGTCGCACCGGAAGAGGCCGATGCTGGGCTGACAGCGATGCGGTCGCATCCGTTGGGCGCCGATGCGGCCCACATCGGGGAGATTTTCCCCGAGCCCGCCGACACCGTCGTGCTGCGTACCGGATTCGGTGGCACCCGGATCGTCGACATGCTCGTCGGCGACCCGCTGCCGCGAATCTGCTGACACAAAGGAGGTGACAACCGGACATGTGCCTGGGGATTCCGGGCCGGATCGTCGAGATTACCGACCCGGCAGATTATTTGGCGAAGGTCGACGTCAGCGGTGTCCAACGCACCATCAGCGTGCGGCTGCTCGAGGACGACATGCCCGAACCGGACGATTGGGTGCTGGTTCACGTCGGCTTCGCGATGGCCAAGATCGACGAGAAGGAAGCGTTGCTCACCTTGGCCGCCATTCAGAAACTCGGCGACGCCTACGCCACCGAAATGGAAGCCTTCGACTCGTCGGCGATTGTCTAGCGGGAAGGACCACCATGAAATTCGTTGACGAATTCCGCGACCCGGCGGCGGCCCGCACATTGCTTGGCGCCATTGACCACCTGGCGCAGGCGGGCAGCGATAGCGACCACTTCAAGTTCATGGAGGTGTGCGGTGGGCACACCCATACCATCTACCGGCACGGCATCGAACACCTGCTGCCCGACAATGTTGAGTTGGTCCACGGCCCGGGCTGTCCGGTCTGTGTGATTCCCATGGGCCGCATTGACGATGCGATGTGGCTAGCCGGGCAATCCGACGTGATCTTCACCTGCTTCGGCGACATGATGCGGGTGCCCGGGTCAGCCGGTAGCCTGCTGGATGCCAAAGCTCGCGGCGCCGACGTGCGCTTCGTCTACTCCCCGCTGGACGCGCTGAAAATCGCCCAAGACAACAGCGACAACCCCGCCAAACAGGTGGTGTTCTTCGCCATCGGTTTTGAAACCACCGCACCCTCGACCGCGGTGACACTGGTACGGGCACGCGATCTGGGCCTGACCAATTTCAGCGTCTTCTGCAACCACGTCACGATCGTGCCGCCGATCAAGGCCATCCTGGAGTCACCCGACCTGCGGCTGTCGGGCTTCATCGGACCGGGACACGTGTCGACGGTGGTGGGCAACCGGCCGTACCGCTTTGTTCCCGACGTATACCGAAAGCCATTGGTGGTGGCTGGATTCGAGCCACTGGACATCTTGGCATCGGTGGCGATGCTGCTGCGTCAGCTCCGTGAGGGCCGCTGCGAGGTGGAGAACCAGTACAAGCGGGTGGTCCCCGAGAACGGCAATCCAGCCGCCCTGGCGCTCATGGGCAAGGTGTTCACGCTGCGCCCGCACTTCGAGTGGCGTGGGCTGGGGTTCATCTCGCAGAGCGCGCTGCGACTGCATGACGACTTCGCCGAGTTCGATGCCGAACTGCGGTTCGCGATGCCCGGTGTCCGGGTAGCCGATCCGAAAGCGTGCCAGTGCGGTGAGGTGCTCAAGGGCGTGCTCAAGCCCTGGGAATGCAAGGTTTTCGGCACCGCATGCACACCCGAGACCCCGATCGGAACGTGCATGGTCTCGCCCGAAGGAGCATGTGCGGCCTACTACAACTTCGGCCGCATGCACCGCCAGGCCGCCAAGCTGGTGGGGTCCTCAGGACGCGGATAATGAGGGCCAGCGCGGATTGCCGCGGCCCCGAGCCAGGCACCGAGATGTTCGCCCGCTACGCCTATGCCCCGAACGCGCTGGGTTATTGCGGTCCCCCATTGGGAGCCACCTTGCGCGATGGGTCGCGCGAACAGCTACGCCGCGCGGCGACGCGGTTTAGCGGTGCATGGCCGTACTTGCGGGTGCTCTCGGCGCTGACTGGTATCACCGACCCGCTGGACGTGCGGCTCGTGGAATCGTACTGGCTGGGCGGTGGCGCCGGGGCCGCCGTCGAGCCCAAGGAGTTCTTCGACAAACTACTGGCCATCATTGGCCCGCAAGCGGGACGCTACTGGTCGCATCTCACGCCAGACCTGGCAGGTGAAGCGGCCGGCAATCACTGCTTTCACGTGTTCGGCGTCTATCCGTGGACGCGCTTCCTCCGCCGTGGGCGTAGCGACCTCGACGAGCATCCGCTCAACGTACTGGACAATTGCCGGATCACCTGGGGGACAGTGATTTCCCGCGCCGGCGATGACGTAGAGGTATCGTGTCGAAAGCTGGTCTGGGATGGTCGATCGCTGATGCTGTCCGAACCCACGGCGCGAGTACTCGATGTGTGGGCCGACGGGTACAGCGCGGTACCCGATGTTGCCATCGGCGACGAGGTTGCGGTGCACTGGGGCCGGGTGTGCGGCCGGCTGCTGCCGGAACAGGTTCGTTCGCTGGCGGCCAGTACGGACCGCCAGCTGACGGTGACGAGTCAGCGGCTGGCGCGCACGTAGTGACGTGTCAGACTGGCCGTCATGCCGGGTTCGATCTGCGATGTGCTGCCGGCCGCCGCGGCGCTGCTCGGGGTTCCGGGTGCGGTCGACAAGCTCGGGTTGGCGGATCGGGTGCGCAACGCCGACGACGTCGACCGCATCGCGGTCGTTCTGGTCGATGGGATGGGCGCCGACCTGTTGGCCCAATTGGCCGCCGATGCCCCGCTGCTCGCCTCAGTTCTGGCCGGTGGAATCGGAGATCTGGACCGGCTCAGCTGCACCTTCCCGTCCACCACACCGACCAGTCTGGTGTCCCTGGGCACCGGTGCTCAGCCGGGCGAGCACGGCATCCTGGGCTTCACGCTCAACATCCCCGGCACCGACCGGGTGCTCAACCACATCCGGTGGCGCGACGACCCACCACATCGCCACTGGCAACCGCTGCCAACCTGGTTCGAACGGCTGGCATGGGCCGGAGTTAGCGCACGCGCGGTGCTGCCAGAGTGGTTCATCGGCAGCGGTCTCACCCACGCGGCCTATCGGGGAGCGCAGTTCTGCGCCACCCAGTCAAGCGATGACTACGCGGTGCGCGTGGCCGACGAACTGCGCGCGGCTCCCGGACTGGTGTACGGATACACCGCCGACCTGGACACGGCGGCTCACCTCTTCGGCATCGGTTCGGCGCCATGGCACGAGGCCGCATCCCGCGTCGATGCCCTGGTGACCCGGCTCCTCGAAGCGCTGCCCCCGCGGGCGGCGCTGCTGATAACGGCCGATCATGGCGGCCTCAACGTCCCCGACGACGCTCGAGTCGACCTCGACACGGACCCACAGCTGGCGGCGGGGGTTCGCGTGGTGGCCGGCGATCCACGGGTGCGCTACTTGCACACCGAGCCGGACGCTGCGGCGGACGTGCTGGACACCTGGACCGAGGCTCTCGCCGGCTGGGCCGACGTCCGCACTCGCGAAGACGCGGTGGCAACCGGCATGTTCGGGCCGGTGAGTCCACGCCACCTGCACCGGATCGGCGACGTCGTGGTCACCTGCACAGCCGCCGCCGCGGTGCTGGCGACCGGTCACGAGCCGCCGGAAACCGCTCAGCTCATCGGCTTCCACGGCGCGGCCACCGCAGCCGAAGTGGCCATACCGTTGATCGTTTTCTAATCGTCTTCTCGGCGCCGGCACCGGCGGCGCCAGCGTTCGCGTCTTCGCCTGTCCGGTCGCCGCTTCGCTGGTACAGTTGAAGGCACTGTGAGTTTGGGGTACCCCGTTAGCGTTGTTCGATGGCAAGCTGCCATCGCCATTATTGCGGGGGCTGCCCTGATGGTTGCGATCGTCGGGTTTTGGACGCTGCGGACTCACGTCGCCGCGGTCGACTCGGAGGAACCCAGTGCGGCACCAGACGTAGTTGTTGCTATCGGTCCAGTCCGCGAGGTTGATGGGTCGAGCCCCGTAGTGTCCTGCGACCAAGCGTCTTTGCCTCAAGATCCGCTGAAAAGCGCTGGGATAAAGCGTGATCGGCCGCCGGATTGGTCACGCTCGGCGCCCCCGGAGTGGTCACGGCGAACGCCGGCTTCCCTGACGACCACCGGACTCCCCTTGGGTGTACCGCGATCCCGTGCGCCTGCCACTCCGCACAACGGTCAAGCACTCCTGCACGAACTCTGTGTAGCCCAGCGCTGATCCGGTAGCGCAGGCTTTTCTGGACGGCCACCAGGGCCGGTGAGACCTAACCCGAGTGCGCTGGTGCTGCGTTGGCACCCCTATCGGGCGCAAACACAAGCCGAGCGCCGCACCTGAAGTCGGCGTCAACGAGTCAGTGTGCCGCCGTGCGCGGGCAACGGCTCTCGGCGGCGCCCACACACGACAATCCATACCTTTTGGTCGGCATTGGTCTCATTCGATAGCGCCAACCAACCGACCACCCGACCCAATATCAAGGAGGAACACCAATGGATTTCGGAGCACTACCGCCGGAGATCAACTCCGTGCGCATGTATTCCGGTCCCGGATCGGGATCGATGCTGGCCGCAGCCGGGGCCTGGGACATACTGGCGACTGAGCTCTACTCGGTGGCCAGTGGCTACAGCTCGGTGATCGCAGGCCTCGTGATCAAATGGCAGGGCCCCGCCGCTGTCGCCATGGCCCAAGCCGCCGCACCGTATGCAACGTGGCTCAGCGCCACCGGAGCCCAGGCGGAGCAAGCGGCCACCCAGGCCCAGGCGGCCGCCAGTGCCCATGCGGCAGCGTTCGCGGCGACCGTGCCGCCGCCGTTGATCATTGCGAACCGTACGTTGCTCATGTCGCTGATCGCGACGAACATCCTGGGGCAGAACAGCCCTGCGATCGCGGCGACCGAGGCCGACTACGAAGAAATGTGGGCTCAGGATGCGACGGCGATGTACGGGTATGCGGCCGCTTCGGCGACCGCATCCCAGCTCACACCGTTCACCTCACCGCCGGCGACCACCGATGCAGCGGGACTCGCCAGTCAGGGTGCCGTCGTCGCCGAAGCGGCCGGCGCCGCGGCCGGGACACAGACACAGGAGGTCATGTCGAGCGGGTCTGCACTGGTATCGACGGTGCCCCAAGCACTTCAGGGGCTCGCGTCGGCGCCGGCGTCCACCTCGCTGGAGACCACCCTTGAGTCGGCGGCATCGTATATGTCGCATTTCAACACCTTTAGCGCGCCGACAAAATACGCGACGTATCCCATGACGTTCCTGAACCAGGCGCTGACGGCGTCGAGGGGCTTAGCCTCCGCGCCGGCGGCGGCAGCCAAGGCGGTGGAATCCGGTCTGGCGGGCGGGGTCGGTGCGAGTGCGCGCGCTGTGGAAGCGGTCGGCTTATCAGCCCTGGGTAGCGGTGCTGGCGACGTGGCACTGTCGGCCGGTGTCGGTCGGGGGCTCTCGATCGGTGCGTTGTCGGTGCCCCCGAGTTGGCTAACGACGCCGGCAGGCTCGTTGGGCGCTGAGTTGTCGAGGGGCACCTGGAGCGCCGCACCTCTGAGTGGATCAGCTGGCGCGACCCCGGCCGGTATGCCCTTCATGCCGATCGGGAACATGGCCGGACGCGGCATGAGCGGCGCTGCGGCTTCCCGATTCGAGCTCCGCTCCGGGGTGGTGCCCCATACTCCGGCTGGCGGCTGACCAACCCTACAACGGAGTGACGTACGCCGAGCTGATGCCGCCGTCGACCATGAACGTCGACGCGGTGATGAACGACGCATCATCGCTCGCCAAAAATGCTACTGCAGCCGCGATTTCGTTGGGTTCCGCAAAGCGGCCCAGCGGCACGTGCACCAACCTGCGCGCGGCCCGCTGCGGGTCGGTGGCGAACAGCTCTTGCAGCAGCGGGGTATTGACCGGTCCTGGGCACAACGCGTTGACCCGGATGCCCTGCCGGGCGAACTGCACCCCCAACTCACGTGACATAGCCAGCACCCCGCCCTTGGAGGCGGTGTAAGAGATTTGTGACGTCGCCGACCCCATGACCGCGACGAAGGACGCCGTGTTGACGATCGAACCCTTCCCGGCGGGCACCATGTGCCGCAACGCCGCCCGGCAACACAGGTATACCGATGTGAGGTTGACGTCTTGGACTCGTTGCCAGGCCGGCATTTCGGTGGTTTCAATGACGTCGTCCTCGGGCGGCGAGATGCCGGCATTGTTGAATGCGATATCGACTGACCCGCAGGTCTCGGCGGCAGTCTCAAAGAGACGGTCGACCTCATCTTCGTCGGAAACATCTACGTGCACAAACAAACCGGCAAGCTCCTCGGCGGCAGCACCGCCTGCCGCGGGATCGACGTCACCCACGACGATCATCGCGCCTTCGGCATGCATCCGGCGGGCTGCGGCCAGACCGATGCCGCCGCCGCCGCCGGTGACGACCGCAACCCGACCCGCCAGCCGTTGGCGCAGATCCACCGGTGCTGCCACCTAACCCTCCTGGATCGCGATGAACACATTCTTGGTCTCAGTGAACTGCAGCGGCGCATCAGGCCCGAGCTCGCGACCCAGCCCCGACTGCTTGAAGCCGCCGAACGGGGTGTTGAAGCGCACCGACGAGTGCGAGTTTACCGACAAGTTGCCGGCCTCAACCGCGCGTGACACACGAAGTGCCCGGGATAGGTCGTCGGTCCAGATCGACCCCGACAGCCCGTAGGCGGTGTCGTTGGCCAGCGTGATGGCGTCGGACTCGTCATCGAACATCAAAACCGTGACCACCGGCCCGAAGATCTCGTCCCGGACGGTTCGGTCGGTGCGCTTCGGGGTGAGAACTGTTGGTGGGAACCAAAATCCCGGGCCGGAAGGGGCGGTGCCGGTAAATGCCACGGCTGCGTCATCCGGTACGTAGGAGGCTACCTTGTCACGATGCTCGCCGGACACCAGCGGCCCCATCTGTGTGTCACGCGATTCCGGGTCTCCGACAACGACGCCCTGCACCGCCGGCTCGAGCAGCTCCATGAACCGGTCGTAGACGCTGCGCTGCACTAGAATCCGGCTGCGGGCGCAGCAATCCTGCCCGGCGTTGTCGAACACTCCGGCGGGCGCGGTCGCTGCCGCCTGCTCCAGATCGCAGTCGGCGAAGACGATGTTGGCGCTCTTGCCGCCCAGTTCCAGCGTCACCCGCTTAACCTGAGCCGCCGCGCCGGCCATCACCCGCTTGCCTACTTCGGTGGACCCGGTGAACACTATCTTGCGAATGCCCGGATGGGTGACGAATCGCTCCCCGACCACCGCGCCTTCTCCCGGCAACACCTGCAGCAGGTCTTTGTCCAGCCCTGCCGCCACCGCCAGCTCACCCAGCCGCATCGTGGTCAGCGGCGTCCACTCGGCCGGTTTCACCAGTACCGCGTTGCCTGCTGCCAGTGCCGGCGCGATGCCCCAGGACGCGATGACCATCGGGAAATTCCACGGCGCGATCACACCGACCACGCCAATCGGTTCGTTGAAGGTGACGTCGAGGCCACCCGAGACTGGAATCTGCTTGCCGGACAATCGCTCCGGGCTGGCGGCATAGAAATTCAACACATCCCGGACGTGGCCGGCCTCCCACTGCGCCGACGCGATCGGGTGCCCGGAGTTGGCTACTTCGATGGCGGCTAGCTCGTCGATATGCGCCTCGACGGCGGCCGCGAATGCGCGCAGGCCCGCCGCGCGGTGCGCCGCCGATAACCCGGCCCATCGCTGCTGGGCCACCCTGGCCCGAGCAACCGCGTCATCAACGTCCGCAGCGTCGGCGTGTTCCACCGACCGGAGCACCTCTTCGGTGGCTGGATTGACCAGTTGCACGGTTCTCATCGTCAACTCACCCCCCTGCATAGGATCGCGCGGCGTCCACCACCGCGGCGAACAGGCGCAAGTCGTGCAAAGACTCCTCCGGGTGCCACTGCACGGCAAGCACGAAGTTCTCCCCGGGCAGCTCCAACGCCTCCACGACCCCGTCTGCGTCCCAAGCGCTGACGACCAGACTCGCGCCAACCTCGTCGACTGCCTGATGGTGGTAGCAGCGAACCTTGGCTGATTCTCCGACGAGCGCGGCCAGTCGGGTACCGGCCACGGTCCGCACCGGTAGCTCGGTGAAGACCGCATTGCCTGCCCGATGTCCGCTATGACCGAGGACGTCCGGCAGATGTTGGTGCAGTGTCCCGCCAAAAGCCACATTGAGCACCTGCGCGCCGCGGCAGATTCCCAGCACGGGCATCCCGCGCTGTAGTGCCCCCGTCAGCAGCGCGAACTCCCAGGCATCACGGATGATGCCAGGCTCATCGGATTCCGGGTGGCGTGCCTGACCATAGGCGGCAGGGTCGACATCCTTGCCCCCGGTAACGACCAACCCGTCCAGGCTGTCCAACACCCGGTTGGCGGCAGCGGCATCCACCGGCTGCGGCGGCAACAGTACGGCGATGCCCCCGGCCATGCTGACGCCCCTGAAGTAGCTCGCGGGAAGAAAACTCGCCGTGACGTCCCAGATGCCGGTCTGCGCTCGGTCCAGATAGGTCGTCAGGCCCAGGACCGGCCCCGATTCAGAGCCGCTCAAAACCGCGGATCCTCTCCCAATCGGTAACCGCCGCGTTGAAAGCCGCCAGCTCCACCCGGGCGTTGTTCAGGTAGTGCTCGACCACATCGTCGCCGAACGCCTCTCGCGCCAATTCGGAAGCTTCGAACTCTGCCGCGGCGTCGGCAAGCGTGGTGGGCAACCGCTGGACACTGCTGTCCTCGTAGGCATTGCCGGAGCAGGGTTCGGCAAGCTCCAGGCCCTGCTCGATGCCGTACAGCCCTCCAGCGACCAGCGCCGCCACCGCGAGGTACTGGTTGACATCACCACCGGGAACCCGGCATTCGACCCTCATGCTGTGCCCGTGCCCGACGACTCGCAGCGCGCAGGTCCGATTGTCCAGGCCCCACGCCAGCGCCGTCGGCGCGAAACTGCCGTCGGCAAATCGCTTATAGGAGTTGATGTTCGGCGCGTAGCACAAGGTGAATTCGCGTAAGGTGGCGAGTTGACCGGCGACGAAGCTGCGAAACATCGGCGACATCCCGTGCGGGCGCGTACTGTCGGCGAACACTGCGGAACCGCCTCCGGTGCCGTCGACGGCCCGCAGCGAGAGATGGATGTGGCAGCTGTTGCCTTCACGCTCATCGTATTTCGCCATGAATGTCAGGCTCTTGCCATGCTGGTCGGCGATTTCTTTGGCGCCATTCTTGTAGACGGCGTGGTTGTCGCAGGTGACCATTGCCTCGTCGTAGCGAAACCCGATCTCCTGCTGGCCGTCGTTGCATTCGCCCTTGACAGCCTCGAACCGCAGGCCCGCGCCCTGCATGCCCAGCCGGATGTCACGCAGCAACGGCTCCATCCGAGAAGACGCCACTATCGAGTAGTCAATGTTGTAGTCGCTGGCCGGGGTCAGGCCGCGATAGCCGCTGGCCCAGGCGTGGCGATAGGGCTCGTCGAACACGATGAACTCCAGCTCGGTGGCCACGTCAGCGATCAGTCCGCGCTCCGTCAGCCGAGCGAGCTGGCGGCCCAAGATGGTGCGCGGCGCGGCCGCGACAGCGCTCCCGTCAGCCCAAGAGAGGTCGGCGATCACCAGCGCCGTACCGGGCAACCAGGGAATGAGCCGCAGAGTTGTCAGGTCCGGCATCATCACCATGTCGCCGTATCCGGTGTCCCAGCTCGACATCGCATAGCCGGGCACCGTGTTCAAGTCGACATCGACAGCGAGCAGATAGCTACAGCACTCAGCGCCGTGCGTGGCTACTTCGTCGACAAACAGCCGACTCGAAACCCGCTTGCCGGCGAGTCGCCCCTGCATGTCGGTGAACGCGACAATGACGGTGTCGACTTCGTCAGCCTGGACCAGTCGGTCCAGCTCGGCCCACGGCAACGCCCGAGAATCGAAACCGGTCGATGCATCTGGCTCCCGCTCCATAGCGGCTAGTCAACCATCCCCATCTCGCCAGCCGCCGCGCCAGGTTGAGCTGCGGCCCAAACGGCGGCAGCGTCGGACCCCAGTGGCATAATCGCAAATATGTTCGAAGAGGTTCGGTCCCGGTTCGATGAGCTGTTCGAGCGACGCAATCCGTCGAACACATCGGAATCGGCGTCCCTGCTGGATCGGATCTGCTCGGCGGCGCGCACCGAGAACCGGGCGGCGGCCGCGCAGTTGGTGGCGATCGGTGAATTGTTCGCCTATCGGCTCTCCCGTTGCTCGGATACTGAAGACTGGGCGATCGACACGATGGAGGCGGTGACTGCGGAGCTGGCCGCCGCGTTGCGGATCAGCCAGGGGTTAGCCAGTAGCCGACTGCGCTATGCCCGGGCCATGCGCGAACGGCTGCCGCGGGTGGGCGCGGTCTTCAAGACCGGTGAGATCGACTATCGGATGTTTCAGACGCTCGTGTATCGCACCGATCTGATCACCGACCGCGACGTGCTAGCCGCCGTGGACGCCGAGTTGGCCGCCAAGGTGACCCGCTGGCCGTCGATGACCCGCAGTCGGCTGGGCGGGCAAATCGACAAGATCGTGGCCCGCGCCGACGCGGATGCGGTGCGGCGACACAAGAAGAATCAGACCGACCGGGAGATCTGGATCGGGGCGAATGAGGGCGGCACCTCGGAAATCCACGGCAGTTTGTTCACCCCCGACGCCAATGCCCTTGACAAGCGGTTGACCGCCTTGGCAGCCACGGTGTGCGAGCGCGATCCCCGCAGCCGGGAGCAGCGCCGCGCCGATGCGCTCGGCGCCCTGGCGGCCGGAGCCGACCGGCTGGGCTGTCGCTGCGGGCGAGCCGCCTGCTCCGCCGGACAGCGACCCTCGGCCACTCCGGTGGTGATCCACGTGATTGCCGAGCAGGCCACGATCAACGGCACCGGCAGCGCACCGGCTTCCGAGATCGGCGCCGACGGGCTCATCACCGCCGACCTGGTGGCCGAACTGGCGACATCAGCCAAGAGGGTGCCGCTGGTTCATCCGGCCGATGCCCCGCCCGAGCCGGGGTATGTGCCGTCGACGGCGCTGGCCGATTTTGTGCGTTGTCGGGATATGACCTGCCGCTGGCCCGGCTGCGACCAGCCCGCCATCAATTGCGACGTGGATCACTCGATTCCGTACGCCGACGGCGGGCCCACGCATGCGTCGAACCTGAATTGCAAGTGCCGAACTCACCACTTGGTCAAGACGTTCTGGGGCTGGCGGGAACGGCAGTTGCCCGACGGGACAATTATTTTCACCTCACCGTCAGACCACACGTATGTCACTACCCCGGGCAGCGCCCTGCTGTTCCCCAGTTTGTGCCACTCCACCGGAGGTACGCCGGCCCCAGAGGTCGACCTACCGCTGGACTACTGCGCCGAGCGCACCGCCATGATGCCAAGACGGCGCCGCACTCGCGCCCAAGACCGCGCCCACCGCATCAACACTGAACGCCGACATAATCAGCGTGCCCGCGTAGCCCAGGCGGCTGAGTGCGCGAACTCCTTCGGGCCGGCACCGCCCGACACCGCCAGCGACCCGCCACCATTTTGACGTGTAGCGGCTACTCAGGCAGCGTCAGGATATCGACGCCGCTGTCGGTGACCAGCAGCGTGTGCTCGAACTGCGCCGTCCACTTGCGATCCTTGGTGACCACCGTCCAGCCGTCGTCCCAAATTTCGTAATCCAATGTGCCCAGGTTGATCATCGGTTCGATGGTGAACGTCATCCCCGGCTGCATGATCGACTCGACCAGGGGTTGGTCGTAGTGCAGGACAACGAGACCGTTATGGAACGTGGTACCGATCCCGTGACCGGTGAAGTCACGAACAACGTTGTACCCGAATCGATGTGCATAAGACTCGATGACGCGGCCAACTACCGATAACGCGCGCCCGGGTTTGACCGCCTTGATCGCGCGCATTGTTGCTTCCCGGGTCCGCTCGACGAGTAGGCGGTGTTCTTCGGAGACATCGCCGGCCAGAAACGTCGCGTTGGTGTCACCATGCACCCCTCCGATGAAGGCGGTGACATCAATGTTGACGATGTCGCCGTCGGCGACCACCGTCGAGTCGGGTATTCCGTGGCAGATGACTTCGTTGAGCGACGTACAGCATGACTTCGGAAATCCCTTGTAGCCCAACGTTGATGGGTAAGCACCGTTGTCAGCCATGTAGTCGTGGGCGATCCGGTCGAGCTCATCGGTGGTTACCCCGGGAGCGACCGCCTTGCCCGCTTCAGCCAGGGCACCAGCGGCAATCTTGCCGGCGATCCGCATCTTCTCGATTACTTCCGGTGTCTGCACCCATGGCTCGGTGCCCTCCTGGGCGGTCGCCTTACCGACATATTCTGGCCGGGCAATCCACTTGGGCACCTGTCGTGTCGGGGAGAGCACCCCGGGGGACAGCGCGGTTCGAGCAGGCATCTCGCTAGCTTAGTCAGGTCAGGCAATCAGGAGTGGTGGCGACGCCGGAACGCTCGCCGCGGTCCCCGGATGACGACCGAGCCACACACCATCTGACCGGTCACTATGACGTGCGGTGTTCCTTCCGCTGGCGCGTCCTTGCGGCGGTCGCTCGCGCTACCCACATAGACTTCGATGTCGTCGATCGAGGCGCTGGCGCCGTCGGGCAGCCGGATATCCAGCGAGCCGAACTTCATATCAAGCTCGATCACCACCACCGGCCCGGCGAAACGGGCTTTGGTGAGGTCGAGGTCGATTGACCCCAGTCGGCGCACCAGAGCCAGCCGGGTCGGCACAACCCATTCGCCGTGACGCTTGAGCGATCCGGCCCAGCCGCGCAGTTCTACCCGGTCTGCCGCCGACGTGACGATCGCGCCCGGCCCGGGCAGGTCACCGACCAGACCGTCCAGCTCGTGACGGGTGCGTGCGATAGACACTCGTGACGAGCGCTGCTCGAACTCGTTGATGTCGATCAGCCCAAGTGCAACCGCGTTGTGCAGTCGGCGCAGTGTGCCGTTGCGGTCGGCGTCCGAGACCCGCAACACCACCATGTCCCCACCGGTCTCCGTCATGGCCTTCCCTGATGTTCGCCCCACCGGCTCTCGACACCGGTGCCGCCTACCCTCGCAATTTACCGCCCCATGGGTATCCGCGGACCGTGAGCGACCTACATCAGATAGCCGGGCGGCAGCGATTCGAACATCACCTTGGTCATCCGCACCGCGTACTCCGAGCTGCCACCTCCGACAATCAGCGACGCGAACGCCAGATCCCCGCGGTACCCGGCGAACCAGGAATGCGATCCGCCCCGGAATTCGGCTTCACCGGTCTTGCCGAAGATCTCCCCGCAGTCGGCGATCTCTTTGGCGGTGCCATTGGTCACTACCAGCCGCATCATCGGCCGCAGCGCGTCGATCATCTTCGGGCTAATCGGTGCGGCATCACCGTCCACCGTGGTCGGCCGACCGGCGATCAGCTGCGGTACCGGGGTCTTGCCGGCAGCGACCGTGGCGGCCACCAGGGCCATGCCGAACGGGCTGGCCAGCACCTTGCCCTGTCCGAAGCCATCCTCGGTGCGTTCGGCTAGGTCGACCGTCGGTGGCACCGACCCAGTTACCGTGGTGATCCCTTCCACCTGGTAGTCCAGCCCTATCCCGTAGCGACGTGCGGCTTGGGTCAGGCCGCGTGGTGGCATCCGGCTGCTCAGCTCGGCGAACGTGGTGTTGCAGGAACTGGCAAACGCGCGTGACATCGGCACCACGCCCAGATCAAAGCCCCCGTAGTTGGGAATGGTCCGATGCCCGATGTCGATTTCGCCGGGGCAGCCCAGCATCGTGTTGGGGGTAGCCATATCGCGCTCGACAGCCGCGCCGGCCGTGATCACCTTGAAGGTCGACCCAGGTGGATACAGGCCGGTGGTGGCGATGGAACCTTCGGCGTCGGCGCCGGCGTTCTGCGCGATTGCCAGAATCTCCCCGGTCGACGGCTTGATCACCACGATCATGGCCTTCCCGCCCCGGGTGTCGACGGCGTGTTGAGCGGCGTTCTGCACGGCCCGGTCCAGGGTGATCGAAACCGACGGCGCAGGAGACGGAGCGACCTCGTGCAGCACGCTGACGTCGACGCCGTTCTGGTTGACGCTGACCACCCGCCACCCCGCCTCACCGTCGAGCTCGTCGAGCACAGCCTTTCGGACTTCAGCCATCGCTGCCGGCGCAAAATGCACATCCGTTGGCAGCAGCGCGGCTTGTGGTGTGATCACCACGCCGGGCAGCTTTCCGATCGCTTGCGCAACACGGTTGCTGTCGTCAGCATGCAGAGTGAGCAGATCCAGTGGTTCGGTCGTCGAACTGGCTTGTTCGGCAAGCAGCTGCGGATCGTTGAGCGTGTCGTCGAAGGGGTGCAGGGCCTCCACCACCGCGTGTACGGTCCCGATCAAGTCGCGTCCCGCCTGGGCAGCGTCGAGGGAGTAGTGATACAGGTAGCCAGGCGCCAGCACATCGGTTCCGCCCAGTTCGTTCACCGAGGCGCGCCGGGGCGGGTCGGCCCGCAGCGCGAACGTCTGGTGCTCGCCGAGCTTGGGGTGCAGGCCGGTAGTAGCCCAGCGGACCTGCCAGCGCCCCTCGTTGCGAGCCATCTTCAGCTGCCCGTCGTAGTTCCACGTCCGGTTCTTCGGCAGGTGCCAGCTGATGCGGTAGGCAACGGTGCCGGTGTCCTCGGCGAACCTCCAGCTGAGAACTTGTACATCCACGCCGGTGGCCTGCAATCCCGCCCAGGCGGCATTGAGCGCCTCACGGGCTTCGTTGGGATCGTCGCTGAATTGAGCCGCAGCCGCGGTGTCGCCAATAGCCAGCGCAG
Source organism: Mycobacterium spongiae (assembly GCF_018278905.1). Taxonomy (NCBI): domain Bacteria; kingdom Bacillati; phylum Actinomycetota; class Actinomycetes; order Mycobacteriales; family Mycobacteriaceae; genus Mycobacterium; species Mycobacterium spongiae. The sequence goes on along the minus strand of NZ_CP046600.1, from coordinate 1,830,458 downwards.
CAAAGAACTTCTCTGCGGCGGGTCCGGGCCCTTCGGGCTTGGGAGTGCACCCGGGCAGGGCAGTGAGCGCTACGACCAGCAAACATCCGGCCGCTGATACTAGTGTTGTTCTCGTTACCATCGTTATTGATGTTAAGAACTGTGAGTTCGGGCTCGGCGTAGACACACCGAGACCCGCCGGGTAAGCGTCCGCGGATCGCTGCTCAGTCGAGCAGGACAGTGGCGAACGTGCCCACTTCGGTGAAACCAACGCGCGCGTACGCGGCTCGAGCCACCGAATTGAAATCGTTGACGTACAGGCTGGCGACGCGCCCACTACCGACAATCACGGCGGCCAGCGTTGCGGTTCCGGCAGTGCCGAGGCCCCTGCCGCGGCACTCCGGATGCACCCAGACTCCCTGGATCTGCGCGACCGACGGCGACTGCGATCCCACCTCGGCCTTGAAGATGACCTCACCGTTCTCAAAGCGGGCCCAGGCACGCCCCGCCGCGATGAGACTGGCCACCCGACGCCGATAACCGCGACCGCCGTCACCGAGCCGCGGGTCGACGCCTACTTCGCCGATGAACATGTCGACGGCGGCCTCCAAATAGGCGTCCAACTCCTCGGGCCGGACCTGGCGAACGCCGGGGTCGATCTCACAGCTCGGGTGGCTGTTCAGCGCCATCAACGGTTGATCGTCGCGAACATCACGCGCCGGGCCCCACGCCGACTCGAGCCGCTCCCACATCGGCAACACAAGGCCGGCGCGACCAACCAGCGACGAACACCGCCGCGAGGCCCTCATCGCCTCATCGGCGAACGTATTGAGGTCGATCACATCGCCGCGCAGCGGAATGAGGTTGGCTCCGGCGAAGCACAACGACTCGTCCACACCCCGTCGGGTCCACAGTTCCCCGCCGATCGCGTTGGGGTCCACACCATGGTCCGCGACTCGGGCGGCCACCATGCAGGACTCGATCGGATTATCGCTGAGCACCCGCCACACAGCAGCCGCGTCGCGCACCACCGAGACCCGCCGCTCATCGGCGAGGCGCAAGATGGGCGGAGCCGACATCTGTTGAACTCTCCGTGGTGGGAACTTCTGCGCTAAGAACCGCGGGCTGGTGGCACAACCCCGACGGTTATTAGCTTACGGTCACAATAGGCGAACCGCTGCCCGTCGTCCCCGGATCGTGACCGATGTTCATATCGGTATCGGCCGGGTCTTCCATTTCGGAGGCCAACCGCATCGCCTCCTCGATGAGCGTTTCTACGATCTTCGCTTCGGGCACGGTCTTGATCACCTCGCCCCGGACAAAGATCTGGCCCTTGCCATTGCCCGAGGCAACCCCGAGATCAGCCTCGCGCGCTTCACCCGGACCATTGACGACACACCCCATTACCGCCACCCGCAACGGCACATCGAGACCGTCGAGGCCCGCGGTCACCTCGTTGGCCAGGGTGTAGACGTCAACCTGAGCGCGACCGCACGACGGACAGGACACGATTTCCAGCGAACGCGGCCGCAGGTTCAACGATTCGAGAATCTGATTGCCGACCTTGACTTCTTCGACCGGCGGGGCCGACAGGGACACCCGGATGGTGTCCCCGATACCCCGCGACAACAGCGCGCCGAAGGCGACCGCGGACTTAATGGTTCCCTGGAACGCCGGACCGGCCTCGGTGACGCCGAGGTGTAGCGGGTAGTCGCACTGCGCGGCCAGCAGCTCGTACGCCGCGACCATCACCACCGGGTCGTTGTGCTTAACGCTGATCTTGATATCGCCGAAGCCGTGCTCCTCGAAGAGCGAGGCCTCCCAAAGTGCGGACTCGACCAGCGCTTCCGGCGTGGCCTTGCCGTACTTCTGCATGAACCGCTTGTCCAGCGAGCCGGCGTTGACACCAATCCGGATCGGGATCCCCGCCGCCCCGGCCTCCTTGGCCACCTCGCCGACCCGACCGTCGAATTCCTTGATATTGCCCGGATTCACGCGCACCGCAGCGCACCCTGCTTCGATGGCCGCGAAAATGTACCTGGGTTGGAAGTGGATGTCGGCGATTACCGGGATCCGGCTGTGCCGGGCGATCTCGGCCAGGGCGTCGGCGTCCTCCTGACGCGGGCAGGCCACCCGGACGATGTCGCATCCCGCCGTGGTCAATTCGGCGATCTGCTGCAGGGTCGAGTTCACCTCGTGGGTCTTCGTGGTGCACATCGATTGCACCGAGACCGGATGGTCGCTGCCGACCCCGACGCCGCCCACCATCAGCTGACGCGTGGGGCGCCGCGGGGCGAGCGTGGGCGCCGGGGGCTCCGGCATGCCCAGACCAATGGTCACTATTAGCCCTTTCCTCGGCTTTGGGTCACTGGAACAGCCTGATTGGGTTGACCACATCGGCGGTGACGGTCAACAGCATGTACCCGACCACGAACACCAAGACCACATACGTTGCGGGCATGAGCTTGAGATAGTTCACGGGCGCGGCCGCCACCTTGCCACGGGCGGAACGGATCATGTTGCGAATCTTCTCGAAAACCGCGACGCCGATATGACCACCATCGAACGGCAGCAACGGCAGCAGGTTGATAGCACCCAGGATGAGGTTCAACTGGGCCAGGAAGAACCAGAAGGCCACCCACAACCCATGGTCGACCGTGTCGCCACCGATGATGCTGGCGCCAACCACACTCATGGGAGTTTCCGGGTCACGTTGCCCGCCACTAATAGCGTTCATCAGCGCGCCGACCTTAGTCGGGATCGCAGCCAGCGCTTTGCCCACTTCGACCGTCAGCTCGCCGGCAAAAGCAAACGTGGCCGGCACCGCGGTGAACACGCCGTACTGCGTGGGCCCGCTTCGTGAGGCAGCCACACCAATCGCACCGACAGTGGCCGGCTCGAGTTGACTGCCGTTGGCGTCGGGGACCCAGCGTCGGGTCGACTCGATGGTGACGTTGGTGAGGATCTTTGTGCCGTCGCGCTCGATGACGATCGGAACGGTGCCGTGGGATTTGCGCACTGCGGCCGCCATCTCGTCGAACGTGGACACTGGTGTGTCGCCGACCTGGACGATGACATCGCCGGCGCGAATTCCGGCCAGCGCGGCCGGCCCGGGGCCAGCGCACTCGGCCAGCTTTCCTTGGGCCACTTCCTGTGCGACACAACCAGTATCGCCGATCACGGCCTCGGTCGGGGGATGCAGGTTGGGCAGCCCCCAGACCACGGCGATGGCATAGATCAGCACCAGGCAGATCGCAAAATTCATGCCGGGACCGGCAAACAGCACGGCGACGCGCTTCCACGTGGCCTGCTTGTACATCGCGCGTTCCTGCTCGTCGGGCGCGAGGTCTTCGACCGGGGTCATGCCAGCGATGTCGCAGAAACCGCCCAACGGAACGCCTTTGATTCCGTATTCGGTCTCGCCTCGCCGGGTGGACCACAACGTGGGGCCAAAGCCGACAAAATAGCGACGCACCTTCATACCGGTGCCACGCGCCACCCACATGTGTCCACACTCGTGCAGGGCAACGGAGATCAGAATGGCGAGCGCGAATAGCACTATGCCGACAACGAACATCATCAGGTGCGTCAGGACCTTTCTAGAGCCATTCCGGAAATCGTGACGGGTCGTGGTGTGTCGACCGCGCGCTGCGCCCGCTCACGAGCCCAGCGCTGCGCATCCAGCACATCATCCACGGTAGCGGGTGCCGCGCTCCATTGGTCGGCAGCGCGCAAGACGTCGGCGATCGTGGCGACAATGGCAGGGAAGCCAATCCGGCCATTGAGGAACGCTTCGGCGGCTTCCTCATTGGCGGCGTTGTAGACCGCCGTCATGCAGCCACCGGCCTCGCCGGCTCTCCGGGCCATCTCCACGGCCGGGAACACATCGGTATCCAGCGGCTCGAACTCCCAGGTCTGTGCGGCAGTGAAATCGCAGGCAGGAGCAGCACCGCTGACCCGATGCGGCCAGCCCAACGCCAGCGAAATGGGCAACTTCATGTCCGGTGGGCTGGCCTGAGCGATCGTCGAACCATCGATGAAGGTGACCATCGAGTGGATGATCGACTGCGGGTGCACCACGACCTCGATGCGGTCATAACCGATGCCGAACAGCAGGTGGGTTTCGATGACCTCTAGGCCTTTGTTGACCAGCGAAGCAGAGTTCAGGGTGTTCATCGGTCCCATCGACCAGGTTGGATGGGCGCCCGCCTGCTCTGGAGTGACCCGCTCGAGGTCGGCGGCCGACCAGCCCCGGAACGGGCCGCCGGACGCCGTCAGGACCAATTTGGCGACTTCCTCCGGCGCACCGCAGCGCAAGCACTGAGCCAGCGCGGAGTGCTCGGAGTCGACGGGGACGATCTGACCGGGCCGAGCGGCCGCCAGCACCAGCGGTCCTCCGGCGACCAGTGATTCCTTGTTGGCTAGTGCGAGGCGCGCGCCCGACTCCAGCGCGGCCAGCGTCGGCCGCAGGCCCAGCGCCCCGACCAAGGCGTTGAGGACGACATCAGCCTCGGTTTCCTGGACCAACTGGGTGACGGCATTGGATCCGCGGTACGGAATGTCGCCGGCCAGTTGCGCCGCACGCTCGTCAGCGATGGCGATATTGGTTACCCCGGTCTCGGCGCGTTGCCGCAGCAAAGTGTCCAGCTGGGTCCCGCCTGCGGCCAATCCGACTAGCTCGAAGCGGTCGGGATTGTCGGCGATGACCTCGAGCGCCTGGGTGCCGATCGAGCCTGTGCTGCCCAGCACGAGCACGCGCAGGCGGCGCTCGGCGTGCCCATCACCGGAGTCGCCAACGTAGCCACCAGCGGAGGTCGTCACCCACCCATTGTGCCGTTTGCGCGACCACATCGCGGCACGCTCGCGCCGTCTTTTTCCCGCCCTTGGGGCTCGCCCGGATTCTGGGACCCATCCATGACCGCCGTCACTCCGAATTTGTTGTGTACGGCCGGAAGGACGGCAGCAGGTGTCGTATCAAAGCCGTCAATAGCAAAGGAATCGAAACGCGATGATTAACGTTCAGGCCAAGACAGCCGCAGCGGCAAGCCTCGCGGCGATCGCAATGGTGGGTTTCTCGGGCTGTTCCAGCAGCGAAACCGCCTCCGAGGACACCACGGCCCCCGCACCCGCAACCAGCACGGTAGCGCCGGCGACGACATCGGCAATGGCCGACCCCGCCGCGGACCTGATCGGTATTGGGTGCGCCGACTACGCGGCGCAAAACCCCAGCGGCCCCGGATCGGTGGCCGGGATGGCCCAGGACCCGGTAGCGACAGCGGCGTCGAACAACCCGATGCTAGCGACGCTGACCTCCGCGTTGTCGGGCAAGCTGAACCCGAACGTAAACTTGGTCGACACCCTCAACAGTGGCGAGTACACGGTTTTTGCGCCCACGAATGCCGCATTCGACAAGCTCCCGGCGGCCACCATCGACCAACTCAAGACTGACACGGACCTGCTGAATAGCATCCTGACGTACCACGTGGTGTCCGGCCAGGCGGGCCCCGGCCAGGTCGACGGCTCGCACACGACCCTTCAAGGTGCTCAGGTGACAGTGACCGGCGCGGGCAACGACCTCAAGGTCAACGACGCGGGCCTGGTCTGCGGCGGAGTGCATACCGCCAACGCAACGGTGTACATGATCGACACTGTGCTGATGCCTCCAAGCTAGTAACGCTCGACTTGGTCACGGCGGGGCCGCGGATGTAGGTGCCCAGACCGGCGGGGCGCGCAAGCGCGTGTGCCAGAATGTTGGAGCACAGTCCGAGTCTGAAACCCAGCTCATCCGGAGGAACCGCCGTGGCCAGTACTGAGGTGGAGCACGTCACCGGCGTCGACACGGCCGAGGTGCCGTCGGCGGCGTGGGGGTGGAGCAAGATCAACCACCGCACCTGGCACATCACCGGCCTCGTCGGCGTCATATTCCTGCTCGCCATGCTGCGTGGTAATCACGTCGGCCACGTCGAGGACATTTACCTGATCGGGTTCGCCGCTCTCGCGTTGTTCGTGCTGGTGCGTGACCTGTGGGGCCGCCGGCGCGGCTGGCTCCGATAGCAGGCGGCGCGACGAACGGCGCGCACTCGCCGACCCGCCAGCCCGACCGGAACAGCGACTTCACGCGTTCTTTAACGGTCAACCCACAGCGCACTGCAAGCCCTGTCTCAAGGTGTTGCGCTATCACTTGAATTGACCCCGGCTTGGCGCCCTCACCACCCTAGGGCAGTTGTCGAACCCGGCCGGGGTCGCCAGCCCATTGCGGGTCAACTCCAATGGTGCGAGGAGATGGAGCATGAGGCGCCCATCCGTTCACTCACACATGACCCGATCGCGGTCACAATTATCGATACGTGATCTTCCTGTTATCAAACCGTGATAGGTGTTATCATCTTGTTATTGGAACGATATTGACTCGATATAGTGCAAATCCTGACCCGGAAGGAGTGCGCAACTGATCACCTACCAGCGATCTGTGGGTCAGCCCATGCACACGCGGCGAAGTTGACGATCCCCGGAAGCCGCCGCAGAAATCCGGCCTCGACCCCAGGTGACCGAATCCGCCAATAGGGCCAAAAGGGGAGGCAAGCACCATGGCGAGTGCATCCAACGCAACAGTGGTTTACCTCAATGAGCATCCAATTTCGACCGCGGCTCATCGGCGCGCGCAAAGCCGCGCAGACTCTCTGCGTCGGCATCCAGCGGGGCGGGCCCGACAAGCCGCCGATGTGCGCAGCGCGGACGCCACAAACGTTATCGACCTGGCAAGCGCCATTCACGCAAAGAGAGGGACGACCCCCGAACCTAACGAGCTCGGCCGGCAGGTCGCTGCTCTGACGAAGTTTATTCGCAGGCGGATCACCGGCGAATACACAGTCGACGAGTTTGGCTTCGACCCTCACCTGACCGACGCGGTCACGCTGCCGATGTTGCGAGCGTTGTTCAAAGTCTGGTTCCGGGTCGAAGTCAGTGGCATCGAGAACCTGCCGGCGGCCGGTGGGGCGCTAGTGGTTGCCAATCACGCTGGGATGCTGCCGATCGACACGCTGATGGCCGCGGTCGCGGTCCACGAAGCGCATCCGGCTCGGCGGGCGCTGCGGGTGCTCGCCGACGACATGGTGCTCAAGACCCCACTGGTGGGACCGGCGGCCCGCAAGACGGGCCAGACGGCAGCGTCCCCCACCGACGCCCACCGTTTGCTATCCAACGGCGAGCTCACAGCGGTATTCCCAGAGGGATACCACGGCCCGGGCAAGCGATTCGCCGACCGCTACAAGTTGCAGCCGTTCACCAGCGACGGGTTCGTGTCAGCTGCACTGCGCACCAATGCGCCGATCATCCCGTGCTCGATCGTGGGCTCCGAGGAAATCTATCCGATCATTGGTGAGCTCAAACCGTTAGCGCGACTGCTGAAGCTTCCCTATTTCCCGATCACTCCGCTGTTTCCGCTGGCCGGTCTGGCCGGACTCATCCCGTTGCCGTCAAAGTGGCACATCGAATTCGGTGCGCCCATTGCGACTACCGAATTCGACGACTCCGCGGCAGCCGACCCCGCCGTGACCTTGGAGCTCACCGACCAGGTACGCGACGCCATCCAGCAGACCCTTCACCGGCTACAGGCAACGCGTCGCAACACGTTCGTCGACTAGCGCCCCCCGGGGGGGCTATCAGCCGATCTGCTGCGCCGCAGCCTCGAGATCGACCAGGAACCCCGCGAATCCCTTCGCGAGGCGCCTGTCCAATGCCGGCCCCAGGAGCAACCCGAACGGTCCGCCCTTCGGCTGGTAGCGATACTCCATCACCGTTCGGGTCCGGCCGTCCGACGCGGACGACCCCAGGGTGAACGTAACCTCTCCGCGGGCGATCGGGACAACCGTAGCTCGGTCAATCGTGATGACAAGGCGGCGTTCGTCATCCCACTCGGTGACGGTCTCGTCGAGACTCCCAGCGGGCGCCAGATCGCAGTGCCTGGTGGCTCCGACTCCCGTTGTCGCACCGCTGGTCGCTCGGGAGGCTTTGACACCGCTGTTCCAGTCGGAAATGTTGGGGAAGTCGGCCAGTACCTTCCATACATCAGGTCGTCGGGCCGCAATATCTCGCTCGATGGTGATGAGTCGTTCGGTCATGGGCTCGTCAGCTCCCTTCGATTCCTAACCCTAGGCCGGCGGTCAACGCGCACATGTCGGTACCAACGGCCGATGAGCGCGCCGACCGCCATTACCGCCAACGCCAATACCCATGGCCATGCGCCGTGTTGCTGCACCCACCCAGCCAGCACAGCTTGCACGCGAGCGGCCGCGGCGATCACCCCATCCTGCGGACTTGGTGCCACACCGGCGCTCCCGTGGAATAACCGCACCTCATAGCGGCCGTAGTGAGCCACGTACAGGCCGACCAGCACGAGCACCGCGCCACCAATCCGGTTGACAAACGGCAGGATCCGCCGCATCCGGTCGACCAGCGCCGAGCTTGCCGTGGCGGCGCCGATGGCCAGAACTCCGACCACCAGGGTTAACCCCGCGACGTAGGACAAATAGATCGCCACGCTCCCGAGGATGGAACCACCCCTAAGGCCGGCCCCGGTGACCGCCAGAAATGGCCCGATGGTGCATGACAGCGACGCGATCGCATAGCTGACTCCGTAGCCGTACATGGAGCCCAGCCGAACCGTCGGCGCCCATCGCACGCCGAGTTGTCGGGGCGTCAACCCCGTCAGCTCGCGGCCCGATAGCAGCCACACCCCCAGGGCAACGAGCGTGACCCCGATCAGCACGGTCACATAGGGCAGGTACCGCTGCACCGTGCTGGCCGCCGAGATGGTCAGCGCTCCGAACACGCCGAACACCGTCAGGAAGCCCAAAGCCATCACGGCGGTAGCGGCCACTGCCCGGCCGACCTGGCTCGTTGGAGATACCAGCCCCGCCGGCTCGGCGGACTGCTGCCCGCGCACCACCAGAAGCAAGTACGCGGGCAGCATCGCAAATCCACACGGATTCAGCGCTGCCACCAACCCGGCGGCGAAGGCCAGGCCGATCAGGGCATCGTTCACCGGGCTAGGACGTCAGCGCCGCTACCCGAGCGGACAATTCCTGCTCGGACATGGCCGCCGTGGGGTTGTTGGCGAACGTCGACGTGCCGTCCGCGCGGTAGAAAACGTACGCCGGCTGCCAGGGCACGTTGTAGCGGGCCCAGATCGAGCCGTCGGCGTCATTGAGGTTGGTGAAGTTCAGGTTGTACTTCGACACAAAGCCCTGCATGGCAGCGACGTCGGAGTGGGCTGCGACGCCAACAAAAGTGACCGCCGGATTTGCGGCTGCCACCTGGCTGACGCTGGGTGCCTCGGCGTTGCAGAACGGGCACCACGGCGTCCAGAACCACAACACCGCCGGCTTGCCCTCCAAGCTGGCGCCATCGAAGGGCGCACCGCCCACAGTGGTTGCGGTGAACTGCAGTCGATCATCGGCGGCCAGCGCGCGCGGCGCATTGGCCACGCCAAACATCAGGGCGACCGCCACCCATACGGCGGCAGATCCTTTGATCAAGGACAACAATCGACGACTCATGGGGACCCCTCGTGTGCTCGTGTTTCCCTGATGACGAAACACCACCCTTAGCGGTTCATCACCCCCGCCTGAGCTGCCGGCTAGCTGCCTTCAGCGGCTAGCTGGCCACACGCGGCGCTGATCTCTCGGCCGCGGGTATCGCGCACCGTGCACGAGACCCCGTTGGCTCGAATTCGCTGGAAGAATTCGCGCTCGACCGGCTTGGGGCTGGCGTCCCAGTCGCTGCCCGGAGTCGGGTTGAGCGGGATCAGGTTCACGTGCACCAGTGGCCCGAGCACACGGCGAAGTTGCCTTGCGAGCATGTCAGCTCGCCAGGGTTGGTCGTTGACATCGCGGATCAGTGCGTATTCGATGGACACCCGCCGGCCAGTTGCATCGGCGTAATACCGGGCCGCATCCAGGGCCTCGCTTACCTTCCACCGATTGTTCACCGGTACTAGCGTGTCGCGCAGCTCGTCGTCCGGCGCGTGCAGCGACAAGGCCAACGTCACCCCTAGCCGCTCGTCGGCAAGCCGGCGGATCGCGGGAGCCAGACCCACGGTCGACACGGTCACCGCGCGCGCCGAGATGCCGAAACCGGTTGGCGGCGGCTCGGTGATCCGCCGCACCGCCGCGACCACCCTCGCGTAGTTGGCCAACGGCTCCCCCATGCCCATAAAGACCACGTTCGACAGCCGGTCACCGAAGTCGTCCCGCAGCGCCACGGCCCCGACACGCACCTGCTCGAGGATCTCCGCGGTTGACAAGTTACGAGTCAGCCCGAGCTGTCCGGTCGCGCAGAACGGACAGGCCATACCGCAGCCAGCCTGCGACGAGATGCAGAGCGTATTGCGTCGCGGGTACCTCATCAGCACGGACTCAAATGTTGTGCCATCGATGGCTCGCCACAACGTCTTTCGGGTCTGGCCGGCATCGCACGTAACCTCGGCGGACGTGGTCAGCAGGTTCGGGAACATCGCCTCGGCGATCACGCCCCGCACGGCGGCCGGGAGATCGGTCATCTGGTGCGGGTCTGCGATCAGCCGGCCGTAGTACTGATGCGCAAGCTGCTTGGCGCGAAACGCCGGTAGACCCAGCTCGGCAACCGCGGCCGCGCGGCCGCCCTCGTCGAGGTCGGCGAGGTGCCGTGGCGGCCGGGCAGGGCCCGGCTCGGTGAACGTCAACCGTTGGACCATGACGTGTCCAGTATCGGTCCTTTCAGGGCAGCAACGTCAGGACGATCCACGCCGCGACCGCGGATGGCAGCAGGCCATCGAGTCGGTCCATCAGGCCACCGTGGCCAGGCAACAGCCGTCCCATGTCCTTGATACCGAGGTCGCGCTTGACCTGAGACTCGACCAAGTCGCCGAGTGTGGTGGTGAGTACCAATAGCAGGCCCAGCGCGGCACCTTCCCACGGTGTTCTGTCGATAAGGAAGGTCGCCGTGATGATCGTTGCGGTGATCCCGCAAACCAGCGAACCGGCGAATCCTTCCCAAGACTTCTTCGGGCTGATCGCCGGAACCATCGGATGTTTGCCGAACAGCACTCCCACGGTATAGCCGCCGACGTCGGAAGCGATGACGCCGATCATCACGCAGAAGACCCATCCGGAGCCGTTCTTTGCGTAGACCAGCATCGCGCCGAACGCGCAGAACAGCGGGACCCACGCGGCAAGAAACACTGTGGCGGACGCGTCGCGCAGGTAGTTTCCCGAGGCCGGTGCGCGGTCGCCGGCTTCGCCAAGCCCGCCATCCGGCCGATTCTCAGCCATGAAGAGCCGCCAGATCATAGCGATCACGACCATGCCGCCGAAGCCCACCAGGGCACCAACAGCGCCGAATGGCCAGGTCAGCCACACTGTAGCTTGGCCACCAACGAGCAACGGCACAACCGGGATCAGGTATCCGGCCTCCCGCAATCGCCGCACCACCTCGTGGGTGGCCACGACAGTGGCAATCGCGACGATGGCAATCCACAGGCGTGGGACGAACACCAGCACCGCGATGAGGACGCTGCCAATAGCCAGACTTACCGCAATGGCGGCGGGCAGATCACGTCCCGCCCGCGACGTCTTCTTGGCCGGCTGCTGCTTTGTCGTGCCGGCCGCACGTACGGGTTCGTCGGGCGGGTTGCCGGCACCGGCATCGGTAGTTGCCACAGACCTGAGTAGACAAAGCTGCTGAAGGGCCGTTAGACCTCCAGCAACTCGCCTTCCTTGTGTTTGACCAGATCATCGATCTGGGCGACGTACTGGTGGGTAGTCTTTTCGAGTTCCTTTTCTGCGCGGCCGACCTCGTCTTCGCCAGCCTCCCCGTCCTTGCGGATGCGATGCAGTTCCTCCATCGCCTTGCGCCGGACACTGCGCACCGAGATCCTGGCGTCCTCTCCCTTGTGCTTGGCCTGTTTGACCAGCTCCCGACGACGCTCCTCGGTAAGTTGCGGCACCGCAACCCGAATCAGAGTGCCATCGTTGGTGGGGTTCACGCCGAGATCGGAGTTGCGAATCGCCGTCTCGATCGCACCGAGCTGACTGGCCTCATACGGCTTGATCACGACGAGCCGTGCCTCGGGGACGTTGATGCTGGCCAGCTGCGTGATCGGGGTGGTCGCGCCGTAGTAGTCGATAACAATCCGGGAGAACATGCCGGGATTGGCGCGGCCGGTCCGGATGGTTGACAGGTCATCCCGGGCTACCGACACAGCCTTCTCCATTTTCTCCTCGGCATCGAAGAGAGTCTCATCAATCATTGGCGCTGCTCCTCCTCATCGCTACGCTCTGCATCGTCGCCAGCGCGAATCATTGGCGCTGCTCCTCCTCATCGCTACGCTCTGCATCGTCGCCAGCGCGAATCATTGGCGCTGCTCCTCCTCATCGCTACGCTCTGCATCGTCGCCAGCGCGAATCATTGGCGCTGCTCCCCCTCAGGTGGTGACCAGCGTCCCAATTTTCTCACCTGCGACCGCACGGGCGATATTGCCATTGGTCAAGAGGTTGAACACCAAGATCGGCATGCCGTTGTCCATACACAGACTGAATGCGGTGGCGTCGGCCACTCGCAACCCGCGGTCAATGACCTCACGATGGCTCACGGCGCTGAGCAGTTCGGCCTGCGGGTTCTCCCGTGGATCCTCGGCAAACACGCCATCGACCGCCTTAGCCATCAAGACCACATCCGCACCGATCTCCAACGCTCGCTGCGCCGCGGTCGTATCGGTCGAGAAGTAGGGCAATCCCATGCCGGCACCGAAGATCACCACCCGCCCTTTCTCCAGATGGCGGACGGCCCGCAGTGGAAGGTACGGCTCGGCTACCTGGCCCATCGTGATCGCAGTCTGAACTCGGGTGGCGATGCCTTCCTTCTCGAGAAAGTCTTGCAGTGCAAGGCTGTTCATCACGGTGCCGAGCATGCCCATGTAGTCCGAGCGAGTGCGCTCCATGCCGAGCTGCTGTAGCTGCGCGCCGCGAAAGAAGTTGCCACCACCGATCACCACCGCGATCTGCACGCCACTGCGGACCACATCGGCGATCTGACGAGCCACCTGCGCCACGACATCAGGATCGAGCCCTACTTCGCCGCCGCCAAACATCTCGCCCCCGAGCTTGAGCAAAACCCGCGAATATCTCGACGAGGTGCCGGCACCCGGACAGGCCGACTTTCCGTTGGTGGTGGTCGGTTCCGGCTTGGGCGTCACCGGGCCGGCGACATCGGACTCCGTCATCTGTCTCCTCGCATGACAGTGCCATCCCCGGCGATCGCCCGGGACGGCAATCCACATACTGCCTCATCATCGCGCCCTGAGGTGGACGGGGTGGTGAAATTGTGCGTGATCAGGGACTGTTTCAGGTTCGGATCCCGGCCCACGGCCTGGCCTCTTCCAGTTCGTAGGCCAGTTCCAAGAGCCGCCGTTCACGCCCGACGTCGGCGGCGAGCATCATGCCCACCGGCAAGCCGTTCGCGGACTGAGCCAGCGGCAACGATATTGCCGGTTCGCCGGTGACGTTCTGCAGCGGCGTGAACGCGGCCCAACCGGCCAGCCGCTCCAGGACCTGTTGATAGTCGCTGGGAGCAAGATAGCCGATCTTGGGCGTCTCGTCGGCGACCGTCGGGGTGAGCAACGCGTCATACATACAGAAGAATCGCGCGGTGCGCCTCCGGAGTCGACGCAGCCGCATGACCGCCAGTGGAAGCCTATGGAGGTTGCGGCTGGTGTGGCCCGCCAACCCCATTGTGAGTTTGTCCAACCGCGCTCGATCGAAGGTCCCACCGAATGTGCGCGGGCCGGTACGCACCTGTGCCAGCGCCAAGAAACCCCAATACAGCACGAAGTCATCCGCAAAACTGGCCGGCACCGGTGGCTGGTGAAGGTATTCAATGCGGTGCCCCAGCCCCTCAAGCAAACTGGCGGTCTGCAACGTCAGCTCCCGCAATTCGCGGCTGCATTCGCGCTCGACCGAGTTGGTCACCACAGCAATCTTCAGCCGCTGCCCGCCGGGCCCGGTGACGTCGCCGATTGGTGGCAGTTTGGGATGCCGCCACACGCGCTCGGCCTCCCGGTAGAAGGCCGCGGTGTCGCGCACCGAGCGGGTCAGCACGCCGTTGGCGACGATGTTCACTGGCAACCGTCGCTGCTCGGGCTCCAGCGGCAGCCGGCCACGCGACGGCTTGAGACCGACCAGCCCGTTGCACGAGGCCGGAATCCGGATAGATCCTCCGCCGTCGTTGGCATGCGCGATCGGGACCACCCCGGCGGCTACGAACGCACCAGATCCCGACGACGAAGCCCCGGCGGTGTGGTCGGTATTCCACGGGTTGCGGACCGGCCCCAGCCGGGGGTGTTCGGCGGAGCCGTTGAACCCGAATTCCGACATCCGGGTCTTGCCCAGCGATATCGGTCCAGTCGCCAGGTACAACTTTGTGAACTCGCCGTCGCGCACGGCACCACGAGGTGCCCAGGCATCGGTACCACGCATGGTGGGCTGCCCAGCGACGTCGACGTTGTCTTTGATGAAGGTCGGCACGCCGGCGAAGAAACCTCCGCTCGCGGTGGCCGCGGCGGTGGAGGCGGCTTCTAAGGCCTGCGCAAAGCCGTCATACGCCAAGCCGTTGAGTGCTGGGTTGACCGCCGCGGCGCGGCCTACGGCGGCCTCGATCACACCGGCCCGATCCACGAGACCGGATCGGATGGCTTCGGCGAGCGCGACCGCGTCGAGGTCACCGAGGGCATCGTCACCGAATGCGTGAACCCGTTGCATGGTGGCGCCCGCCGCTCGCGCTACCCGTTAGGCCTGGCCGACTTCGAACCGAACGAACCGCGTCACAGTCACGCCGGCCTCATCGAGCAGCGATTTGACGGTTTTCTTGCTGTCGGACACCGACGGCTGCTCCAGCAACACAGCGTCCTTGAAGAAGCCGTTCAGCCGACCTTCGATGATCTTGGGCAGCGCCTGCTCCGGCTTACCCTCGGCCTTTGCGGTCTCCTCGGCGATGCGACGTTCGCTGGCTACGACGTCGTCGGGCACGTCGTCGCGCGAAAGATAGCGTGCCCGCAGCGCGGCGATCTGCAATGCCACCGCGTGCGCCGCCGCGCTGCCGGCGTCCGCGTCGGCATCCGCCGCGTACTCCACCAGGACACCCACGGCTGGGGGCAGGTCGGCCGAACGCCGGTGCAGATAGGTTTCTACCGTTCCATCGAAAATCGCCACCCGACGCAGTTCGAGCTTCTCGCCGATCTTGGCCGACAGCTCCGCAACTGCTTGCTCGACCGTCTTGGCCGCGGCTGCTCCCCCGACAGACGATGCTTTGAGCGCGTCGAGATCCGCGGCCTTCGCCGAAACCGCGGCCGCGACAATCTGGTCGGCCAGCTGTTGAAACTCCGCGTTCTTGGCGACGAAATCGGTCTCGCAGTTCAGCTCGATGAGCGCGCCATCCTTGGCCGCGACCAGACCCTCAGCCGTCGCCCGCTCGGCTCGCTTGCCAACATCCTTGGCACCCTTGATCCGCAGCGCCTCGACGGCCTTATCAAAGTCGCCGTCGCTTTCGGCCAGCGCGTTCTTACAGTCGAGCATGCCGGCGCCAGTCAGCTCGCGTAGCCGCTTGACATCGGCGGCGGTGTAGTTCGCCATATCAGCCTTTCCTAGGACGCATCCGTGGTGGATTCGGTTCCGCTTGGTGCGGCGTCAGCTGCGGCAGCCGTCGGAGCGGTTGCCGACGCCAGCAGCTCCTGCTCCCACTCGGCCAGCGGTTCGGCGGCTTCGGTCTCCGGCTTGCCGTCCCCGCGTCCCAGCCCGGCGCGGGCCTGCAAACCCTCGGCGACCGCGGCCGCAATCACCTTGGTGAGCAGGGCGGCGGAGCGGATGGCGTCATCATTACCCGGGATCGGGTAGTCGACCTCGTCGGGGTCGCAGTTCGTGTCGAGGATTGCGATAACCGGGATACCCAGTTTGCGGGCCTCGCCGACGGCGATGTGCTCTTTGTTGGTGTCGACCACCCAAATCGCCGACGGCACCTTGGACATGTCGCGGATGCCGCCCAAACTGCGTTCGAGCTTATTCTTCTCCCGAGTGAGGCCCAGGATCTCCTTCTTCGTTCGGCCCTCGAAGCCGCCGGTCTGCTCCATCGCCTCGAGCTCCTTGAGACGCTGCAGCCGCTTGTGCACGGTGGAGAAGTTGGTTAGCATCCCGCCCAGCCAGCGCTGGTTCACATACGGCATGCCGACACGGGTGGCCTCAGCGGCCACCGACTCCTGCGCTTGCTTCTTGGTGCCAACGAACAGCACCGACCCGCCATGGGCGACGGTCTCCTTGACGAATTCGTACGCTTTGTCAATGAAGGTCAGCGTCTGCTGCAGGTCAATGATGTAGATGCCGTTGCGGTCGGTGAAGATGAACCGCTTCATCTTGGGATTCCAGCGACGGGTCTGATGCCCGAAGTGGGTGCCGCTGTCAAGCAGCTGCTTCATGGTTACAACAGCCATTGTCGGCCATTCCTTAATATTGTCGGTTGTTCGCCCGACGTCGGCTGAAGCCGGGCCCTGGCGTCTGCTGCAATGCCGAACCCGTGGCGGGGATCCCCCAAAGGGAAACCCGACGCGGGACCGCCCGGCATTGCTGTTGCGAATCCCTGAAGTACGGGGCTGCGATGCAGGCGCGCGAAGTCAGCCCGCTTGCGCGAGCCGCGACGAGCAGTTTACACCGACTCGGCATGTGGTTCTCCCCAGCCGGCGCCCACAGGCCCGGCCCAAGTGACTGGCGCTGCCATCGACGCAGCGCTGAACTAAGCAGGTGCGGTGGGCGGTGCTGGTCCTGTGCTCGTCGCTGGTGAGCGCGGCGCCGGCGAATGCAGACGACGTCCGGATGCTCTGGCCGCTGCGACCGCGCCCCGCGGTCGTCCGGGGGTTCGACGCGCCGTCACCCGATTGGCATCCGGGTCACCGCGGTGTTGACCTCGCCGGCGTGCCTGGTCAGCCGGTCTACGCCCCGGGCCGCGCGACGGTAGTGTTCGCCGGACCGCTGGCGGGACGACCGGTCGTTTCACTGGCTCATCCAGGGGGTCTGCGCACCAGCTACGAGCCAGTCCGCGGCACAGTCCGGGTCGGTCAGCTGGTGGTGGCCGGCACCACGATCGGCGAGTTGGCGGCTGGACATCGCGGCTGCCCAGCCGCGACATGCCTGCACTGGGGCGCGATGTGGGGTCCCGCATCCGGCGCCGACTACGTCGATCCGCTAGGCCTGCTGAAGTCCACCGCGATCCGGCTCAAGCCGCTGGCCGGCTAAGTCAGGCATCTGGTGTGCGTGCATGGCGGCCGACACGCGGGAAGTCCAGCCGCTTGGTAACACTCGAATCCCCGGATTCACACTCGCCGCGGTGCTAGGCCCGCGGATGGGCTTGCTCATGCACCGCGCGCAGCCGAGCGACCGCGACGTGGGTGTATAGCTGGGTGGTCGCCAGGCTC
The DNA here is from genome assembly GCF_018278905.1 of Mycobacterium spongiae. Classification (NCBI taxonomy): domain Bacteria; kingdom Bacillati; phylum Actinomycetota; class Actinomycetes; order Mycobacteriales; family Mycobacteriaceae; genus Mycobacterium; species Mycobacterium spongiae. Next base: position 1,812,988 of record NZ_CP046600.1, on the reverse strand, counting down.
GCGTGGCCCAGCAGCTCCTGGACAACGCGCAGGTCGGCGCCGCCTTCCAGCAGGTGGGTGGCCGCGCTGTGGCGCAGCCCGTGCGGCCCGATATCGGGCGCGTCATTCACGGCGGCCATGGTTTGGTGCACTACGGTGCGTGCCTGCCGCACGTCGAGGCGCCGGCCGCGGGCACCCAACAGGAGCGCCGGCCCGGACTCGGTGGTGGCCAGCGCTCGCCGCCCGTCGTCCAGCCATGCGCGGAGTGCTTCGGCCGCGGGCTGACCATAGGGGGCGGTGCGCTGTTTGTTGCCTTTACCGAGGACCCGAAGCAGCCGATGCCCGGTGTCGATGTCGTCGATGTCCAGGCCACACAGCTCGCTGACCCGGATCCCCGTGGCGTACAACAACTCCACGATCAGCCGGTCCCGCAGCGCCAGCGGATCGCCCTGTTCGGCGCCCGACTTCGCCGCCGTCATAGCTGACAGTGCCTGGTCCTGACGCAAAACCGCCGGCAATGTGCGGTGGGCTTTCGGCACTTGCAGCCGGGCGGCGGGATCCGTGGCCAGCACGCCGCGCCGCGCCGCCCAAGCGGTGAATGCCTTGACGGCCGAGGTGCGGCGAGCCAACGTCGTGCGCGCGACGCCGGCTCCCGCCGCCGCGGCCAGCCACGACCGCAGCAACGGCAGCGTCAGTGCTTCCAGCCCCGATCCGCGGTCGCCAAGAAACGCGCAGAGCGAGCGCAGATCACCCAGGTAAGCGCGGCGGGTGTGCGCTGAGCGCCCACACTGCAGCGCCAGGAATTCGTCGAAGTCGGCGAGGATCCCCTCGCTGTTGTCGGGATTCCGACCGGGGTCCAGAACGGGCACTCACCCACCGTGGCAGGCAAGGCCCGGGCATTCAGCCGACGCGCCGAGGTGTTTCCAGGGTGAGATCTTGGCGAGCGCTCAGGCCATGTCAGTCCCAGCCTCCGCCTGAGCCAACTCCCTCTTCCACTGCCGAAAGGTCTCTTCGGTGCGTCCGCGCCGCCAGTAGCCAGAGATCGATTTCGCCCATTTCGCGTCCACACCGCGCTCGTTGCGGAGATAGGGCCGCAAGTTGTGCATAACGGCCTGCGCCTCACCATGGATAAACACATGCACCTGACCCGGTAGCCACAGTGCTGTCGTGACCGCCTCGATGAGCGGGGCGTGATCACCGGCGCGATCCGCCGGAACCAGGTCGGCCCGGCCCCCGCGATACACCCAGTTCACGGCCACTGACTCCGGCGCCGCAAGCGGGATTTCGTCGTCGGGCCCGGCAACTTCGATGAAAGCCTTGCCTCGTGCCGTCGCGGGCAATGCCTCCAGTGCGGCTGCGATGGCCGGAAGCGCCGACTCGTCACCGGCCAGCAGATGCCAGTCGGCGGCCGGATCGGGTCGGTACGCGCCGGAAGGCCCCATCAGGTAGATCGGCTGGCCAGGTTGTGCCGCCGCCGCCCACGGACCGGCCACCCCATGTTCACCGTGTACGGCGATGTCGATGGCGATCTCACGTGCGGCGACGTCGACGTGGCGAACCGTCATGGTGCGCACCGAGGGCTGCTTTGAGCTGGGCAGGTCGGCAAAGCTGTTCATGGTCAACGGTCGGGGCAAAGCAGCCACGTCGACTTCCTCGGGCACGAAAACCAACTTGACGTAGGCGTCGCTGAAGTCATTGGGAACGAAAGTGTCAAACCCGCGACCGCCGAGCACCACCCGGATCATGTGCGGCGCCAGTTGCCGGGTACGGACGACTTCGAAAGTTTGTACTGGTCGACCTGCCACGTGCCCTCCCCTCGAGACCTGGCCTGCGTCGACTATACGAGCCGCGCGGCCGAACCTTGGGCCGCAGCCTGGTCAGGACCGGTCCGAATGATTCGCCACCGGCCGTCGCTACCCGTGACCAAACCGGCAACTTCAAGAAGCGACAGTGGACCCAATACCTGTGCGGGCGCCAGCCCCGACGAGACGGCGATCTCATCGATCGTTGCCGCGCCGCGGCCCGGCAGGGCCTCGTACACCTGACGCTGCACGTCGGTCAGTCTGTCGAGCGGCGTGCCAGGCCGCGGCTGGTCGTCGGCCAACTCACCCATGCGACCGACAAATTCGACGACGTCTTCGGCTCGGGTGACCAGCTCGGCTCCGTGACGCAGCAGCGCATGACAGCCCGACGACGATGACGATGTCACCGGCCCGGGAACAGCAGCCACAACCCGGCCCAATGCTCGCGCCCATGCGGCCGTATTCGCCGCACCACTGCGCAAGCCCGCTTCTACCACCACCGCCGCCCCCGCGACTGCAGCCACGAGTCGGTTGCGGGTAAGGAACCGGTGCCGTGCCGGACGCACGCCCGGAGGGTACTCGGTGAACAGCAGCCCGCGTTGGCCGATGCGGTGCAGCAGCGCCGAATGCCCCGCCGGGTACGGGATGTCGAGTCCACCGGCCAGTACGGCCGCGGTGATGCCATCGGACTCGAGTGCACCGCGGTGAGCCGCGCCATCGATGCCGTAGGCACCACCGGAGACGACCGCGACGTCATGGCCGGTCAGTCCCGCCGCCAGATCGGCTGCGATGTATTCGCCGTAGGCGGTCGCAGCCCGAGTTCCGACGACGGCAGCGGCACGCTGCGCCACTTCGTCAAGACGTGCCGGCCCCAGTGCCCACAGGACCAGCGGTGGCCCGGTGCGGGGCTTCGCTCGGGCTAAAGCGCCACCGAACGCCCTGAACGCGAGCACCGGCCACTCGTCATCGTCAGGCGTGATCAGTCGACCGCCGCGGCGGGCCAACAGTTCGAGATCGTCTGCGACGTGGTCGATCTCACGCCGGGCCTCAGTGCGCCGGGCTAGGTCATCGTCGACCAGGCCACGCCGGACCCGGTCGGCGGCCTCTATAGGGCCAACGCATCCGACCAGAGCGGCGAGTTCGTGGCAGGGCGGTTCCACCACCCGCGATAGGTAGGCCCACGCGCGCCGCGCGGGATCGTCAAGGGCGATCGAGGCTCTCATCGCCGCGCTCCCGGTTGCCGGAAGCTCAACGCGGCAGAGACTTCCTCGACTCCTGGTGACGCACGACCGGCCAGGTCAGCCAAAGTCCATGCGACCCGCAACGTTCGGTCCAACCCGCGGATGCTGAGGAGCCCGCGTTCCAGCGCCGCCCGTAGTGGCGCCATCGCCGTACTGCCGGGGCGGTACTCCCGGCGCAGGAGCGGGCCGCTGACCTCGGCATTGGTGCGGTACCCGTGTGATCGCCAGCGCCCAGCGGCGGCTTCCCGGGCCGTTGTGACGCGCTGGCGAACCTGCAGCGTTGGCTCGCCGACCGCGGGCGACAACGCGCCTGCTCGCACTGGATTCATCTGCACCCGCAGGTCCACACGGTCCAGCAAAGGCCCTGACAGCCTGCCGAGGTAGCGCCGCTTGACGGCGGCCGCGCAGACGCAATCCTGCGGGTCCGCCGGTGCGCATGGACACGGATTGGCGGCCAGCACCAGCTGGAACCTAGCGGGATAGCACGCTACGCCGTCGCGGCGGGCAAGACGAATCTCGCCGTCCTCCAAGGGCGTCCGCAACGCTTCTAAGGCGCTGACGCCGATCTCGGCGCATTCGTCGAGGAACAACACCCCCCGGTGGGCGCGGCTCGCGGCACCCGGTCTGGCCATCCCTGTACCACCGCCGACCAGTGCCGCCACGCTGGAACTGTGATGCGGCGCCACGAACGGGGGCCGGGTGATCAGCGGCGTCTTCTCCGATAGCAAGCCTGCCACCGAGTGAATGGCGGTGACCTCCAACGACTCGCTGTCGGCCAGCGCGGGCAACAGTCCGGGAAGTCGCTGTGCCAGCATGGTTTTTCCCACTCCGGGCGGGCCGGTCAGCATCAGGTGATGCGCGCCGGCGGCCGCTACCTCGACGGCGAACCGTGCCTGCGATTGGCCCACCACATCGGCCAGGTCAGCCCGGAAATCCGGGGTCTTGGCTGAGTCGATGATCCGGGTGTCCAAGCCAGCTGACCCGCTAAGCCAACTCTGCAGCTGGCCAAGGGTGCGAACGCCCAACACATCGATGCCGTCCACCAGGCTGGCTTCGGCCAGGTTGTCGATCGGAACTACGACGGCCGGCCAGGCGTCGCGTTTGGCGGCCAGCACGGCGGGCAACACTCCGCGCACCGGCCTGACCCGCCCGTCCAACGACAACTCACCCAGCAGAACTGTCTTCTCCAACCGATGCCAACGCTTCTTTCGTTGTGCCGAGAGCACTGCCGCGGCCAGGGCAATGTCGTAGACCGATCCCATCTTCGGCAGCGTCGCCGGTGACAGTGCGAGCGTGAGCCGGGCCATGGGCCAACTGTTGCCGCAGTTGGTGACCGCCGCTCGGACCCGGTCGCGCGACTCTTGCAACGCGGCGTCGGGCAAGCCCACCAAGTGCACTCCCGGCAGCCCCGAGCTGATGTCAGCTTCGATCTCCACGATCTCGCCGGCCAGTCCGCGCACGGCGATCGAGAACGCGCGTCCCAGAGCCATCAGCCGATCCCTCGAACGTGGATGATCTCCGGGTCCCGTCGCCGCCCGACGCGTACTCCGATGACGTCGATGCGGACGGCGGCCCAGCTCTGGTCCTGGTCCGAGAGCCAGAGCGCCGCCAGCCGGCGCAGGGTGCGCACCTTCCGTTCGGTGACCGCGTGCGCGAGGCCGCCAAAACCGTCGCCGGTGCGGGTCTTGACCTCAACGAACACCACCGTCCGGGTACTCGCGTCGCAGGCGATCACGTCGATCTCGCCGTAGCGACAACGCCAGTTGCGGTTCAGGATCCGCAACCCCATGCCCTCAAGATGCTCTACGGCGAGCCCCTCACCCATCGTCCCCAGCTGTGCCCGAGTCATCGTCTTCAGGGTCGTCATGCCGGCCAACCTGCACCCCTGCCCTGACATTGCCTGCGACCCCGGCTCCCGAAATGGCGAAGTCAGCCGATGTTGTCCACAGTCGCGTGCTTGTCCACAATCGCCGCGGGTACAGCAGCGGAGGGCTAGGTGATGCGGTCGGCCCGGGTGTAGACGTTCATCGAGTCCTCCCGCAGGAACGCCACCAGGGTGATCCCGAACTCCTCGGCGAGGGAGACCGCCAGCGAAGACGGCGCGGAAACGGCTGCCAGTATGGGAATCCCGGCCATCAACGCCTTCTGGGTCAGCTCGAAGGAAGCCCGCCCACTGACCAGAAGCACCGATGCACCGAGCGGAATCCGGCGCTGCTCCACCGCCCAGCCGATAACCTTGTCAACCGCGTTGTGCCGGCCGATGTCTTCCCGCACGGCGAGCATCGTGCCGTCCACCCCGAACAACGCCGCAGCGTGCAACCCACCGGTGGTTGCGAAAACCTTTTGTGCGCTGCGAAGTTGCTCCGGCATCGCTTCGAGGGCGGCCGCGGAAACGGTGGCGGGATCATGTCCCGGCGAGAAGCGGCTGACGAGGCGCACCGCTTCCAGCGATGCCTTGCCACACACGCCGCACGACGAGGTGGTGTAGAAATTCCGGGTGACATCGAGACCGGGTGGGTTGACGCCCGGCGCCAGCGTCGCGTCGAGAACGTTATAGGTGTTGGCTCCCTCACCGTTGCGGCCACCGCAGTAGCGAACGGTCAGCACGTCCTCGCGACCCGCGATCACACCTTCTGTGAGTAGAAACCCTTGGGTGAGTTCGATATCCGACCCGGGCGTGCGCATGGTCACGGTGACGGGAGTGCCGTTGACCCGGATCTCCAGCGGCTCTTCCACCGCCAGCGTTTCTGGCCGGGTGACCACGTGCCCCGCGGTGAGATGCTTGGCGCGCCGGCGCGCCGTTACCTGGCCCACTACGACGCCGGCTCCAACCGCACGATGATGGCTTTGGACACTGGGGTGTTCGATTTGGCCGCGGTGTGATCGAGCGGAACCAGGGGGTTGGTCTCAGGGTAGTAGGCGGCAGCATTGCCGACCGGCGTTGCGTAGGCCACCACCAAGAAGTCCTTTGCGGTCCGCTCCTGGAGTCGGCCCTCGGCATCGGTCCACTCCGACACCAGGTCGACCCGGTCGCCGGCCGCCAACCCCCGCGCCTCGATGTCAGCGGGGTTGACGAACACCACCCGTCGGCCACCCTTGACCCCGCGATAGCGGTCATCGAGACCATAGATGGTGGTGTTGTACTGGTCGTGGCTGCGCAGGGTCTGCAAGACTAGCCGTCCCGCGGGGACCGGCACCCACTGCAGCGGTTCGATCGTGAAGTTGGCTCTGCCGGTGTTGGTCTGAAATTCGCGGGCGTCGCGCGGCGGATGGGGCAGCTGAAATCCGTCGGGGCGTCGAACCTTGCGGTTGTAGTCATCACAGCCGGGGACCACCGCCGCGATGGCGTCGCGGATGGTGTCGTAGTCACCGGCGAACCGTTCCCAATCCACCGGGTGCTGCGGGCCGAGCAGGGTGCGGGCGAGCTGGCACACGATCTCCACCTCGCTGCGTACCTCGTCGCTGGGCGGGCGCAGGCCGCCGCGCGACAAGTGCACCATGGACATCGAATCCTCAACCGAGACAACCTGTTTCTTTCCGCCACGGACGTCGCGGTCGGTACGACCCAGCGTCGGCAGGATCAGCGCGGTGGCACCGTGGACGACGTGGCTGCGGTTGAGCTTGGTCGACACCTGCACGGTCAACGCGCACCCGCGCAAGGCCGCCTCGGTGACCGCGGTGTCCGGAGTCGCGGACGCAAAGTTGCCGCCCATGCCCATGAATACCGTGGCCTTCCCGTCGCGCATTGCACGGATCGCGGCCACCGTGTCATAGCCATGCTTGCGGGGGCTGCCAATGCCGAACTCGCGGTCTAGGGCGGCCAAGAACTCTTCGGGCATCTGCTCCCAGATGCCCATCGTTCGGTCACCCTGCACGTTGGAATGCCCGCGCACTGGGCACACCCCCGCCCCTGGCTTGCCGATCATGCCGCGCAGCAGTAACAGATTGGTGATTTCGCCGATGGTGGCCACGGCATGGGTGTGCTGAGTGAGACCCATGGCCCAACAGACAACCGTGCGCTGCGATGCCATCATCATCGCCGCTACCCGCTCGAGCTGCGTCCGCCCAATGCCGGTCGCATCGACCACCGTGTCGATGTCGATGTCACCCGTGCGGCGCCGGTACTCGTCGAACCCGGCACAATGCTCGTCGATGAATGCCTGGTCGACGACGCTTCCCGGGGCGCGCTCATCGGCCTCGAGCAACAACTTGCCCAGCCCGGCGAACAGTGCCATATCGCCTCCGAGCCGGATCTGCACAAATTCATCCGCAATCGAGATACCTTGGCCGACAACACCGTTAACCTTCTGCGGATCTTTGAACCGGATCAACCCGGCCTCGGGCAGTGGATTAACCGCAATGATCTTGGCGCCGTTGGTTTTTGCCTTCTCAAGAATCGATAGCATGCGCGGGTGATTGGTACCCGGGTTCTGCCCGGCGATCACGATCAGGTCGGCGTGCGCGACGTCGTCGACAGTGACTGAACCCTTCCCGATGCCGATCGACTCGGTCAGCGCCGAACCCGACGACTCGTGGCACATGTTGGAGCAGTCGGGCAAGTTGTTGGTGCCAAAGCTCCGAACCATCAGCTGATAGCAGAACGCGGCTTCATTGCTGGTGCGTCCGGATGTGTAGAACACCGCCTGATCGGGGCCGTCTAACGCATTGAGCTGACCGGCGATCAGCTGGTAGGCATCGTCCCAGCTGATCGGCCGGTAGTGGGTGTCGCCAGGACGCAACACCATCGGTTGGGCCAGCCGGCCCTGCTGGGAAAGCCAGTACTCCGGGCGGGCGGATAGCTCGGCCATCGAATGTCGCGCGAAGAACTCCGGGGTAACCAGGCGTTTGGTGGCCTCCTCGGCAACGGCCTTGGCCCCGTTCTCGCAGAACTCGGCCAGCTTGCGGCCGCCATGCTCCTCGGGCCACGCGCAACCCGGGCAGTCGAAGCCGTTGCGTTGATTGAGTCGAGCCAAGGCCGCCGCGGTGCGCGCCGCTCCCATCTGCTCCAGCCCGCGCTGCAGGGATACCAGCACGGCGCGCAGGCCGGCCGCCTCCTGCTTGGGTGGCGTGATCGTCATCGCATGCTCGTTGTAGTCCGCGGGGACGTCGCGAGTAGCGGCGAAGCGCTGGAATCTCACGGGCCCAAGGTACCCGGATTGCCGATCGGCCGTCGCGCGGCGCCGACCCGCGGGCGTCGTTCGCGGGCTATTCCGGCATCCGGAGCTCGGGTTTCTCGACTTCCTCGATGTTGACGTCCTTGAAGGTGATCACCCGCACCTGTTTCACGAACCGCGCCGGGCGGTACATGTCCCACACCCAGGCGTCGGCCAATCGGAGCTCGAAGTACACCTCACCGTCGGCGTTGCGGGGCAGCATCTCGACACTGTTTGCCAGGTAGAAGCGGCGCTCGGTTTCGACGACGTAGCTGAACTGGCCGACGATGTCCTTGTATTCGCGGTACAGCGAGAGCTCCATCTCGGTCTCATATTTTTCGAGATCTTCTGCACTCATCTGCCACTCATCTGCTCAGACATCCTTCCCCCTTGCCACTGCGCCCCCGAGGGAACTCTGGTCCCATCTTTCCTCACTGGTGTCCTCCGCGCTCGCCCGGTTGGTGCGGATCGCATGCGGCAACCGGCCATGTTTGCGACCCGTTGGCTGCGCGGCGGACGTTGACAAACGAGTAGCGGTGCTGGGTGCAGGGGCCCAGCCGCGCCAACGCAAGACTATGGGCGGGGGTGCTGTAGCCCTTGTGCTCGGCGAAGCCGTACCCCGGGTGATCGTCATCCATCGCGACCATCAGCCGGTCCCGACTCACTTTGGCCAGCACGCTCGCTGCGGCGATACAAGCGGCCGCCGCATCGCCGCCGATCACCGGCAACGAGGGCACCGCCAGCCCGGGCACGCGAAAACCGTCGCTCAGGACATACCCGGGCCGAACCGACAGGCCGGCCACCGCACGGCGCATGCCTTCGATATTGGCGACATGAACGCCGCGGCGGTCCACCTCGGCCGACGGGATCAGCACCACGTGATAGGCGACCGCGTAGCGGCAGATCAGCGGGAACAACTTCTCCCGCGACTTCTCATTGAGCTTCTTCGAGTCATCAAGGGCAGCAAGGCTTTCCAGCCTTCGAGGGCCAAGCACACAGGCCGCGACCACCAGCGGCCCGGCGCACGCGCCGCGACCCACCTCATCCACACCAGCCACCGGACCCAAGCCGCTACGGTGCAACGCGGACTCCAGCGTGCGTAACTGTGAGGACTTGCGGATCACTGTCCGCGGCGGCCAGGTGGTGGCCACGGCTACTGGCCTTGTTGCGGGTTCACTGACCGCACAATGCCCCACCGCGAAGGCGGCCACACGATAAACCTGGCCTTGCCGATGACATTGGCCACCGGCACCGTCCCTGGCATCGGGTCACCGGTGCACAACATCGGGCAGTGGGCGCGGGAATCCGCCGAATGGGTCCGGTTGTCACCCATCACCCACAGTCGCCCGTCCGGGACGGTGACGGGACCGAACTCGCTGCCCAGGCAGGGGTAAACGGACGGATCGGCCATCATGGTGCTGGGATCCAGGTACGGCTCGTTGAGGCGTTTGCCATCGACGGTCAATCCCGTTTCCGACCTGCATTGAACCGTCTGCCCGCCGACCGCGATAACGCGCTTGACCAGGTCATTCTCGTCGGGAGGCACGAAACCGATGAACGACAGCGCGTTCTGGACCCAGCGCAACGCGGGGTTCTTCGAACGGATCGACTTGTAGCCAACGTTCCACGATGGCGGTCCCCTGAAGACGATCACGTCGCCGGGCTGAGGTGAGCTGAAGCGATAGGTGAGTTTGTCCACCAAGATCCGGTCGCCGACACAGGTCGGGCACCCGTGCAGGGTGGGTTCCATGGATTCCGACGGAATCAAGTAGGGCCGCGCCACGAACGTCAACATGACGTAGTAGATGACCACTGCGATCAGCGCCAGAAGCGCGATTTCCCGCACCGTGGACCGCTTGGCCGGCTTCGCCTCGTCTGTCTCGGCCGGCCCTGCCGACCCGTTCGCGCCCTCTCCGTCCTGGGCAGACGGTTCTGGCTCCGAGCCAACAGCCTCGGACTGACGCTCAGAAGGGGAGTCAGTGGTGTCGGTCACGAGTTCAGCGTAGCCAGCACCATCACCGACACCAGCACCATTGACGACAATTGACGCCCTCGGGGACTACCGAGGCAGCCCGGACTGGTCACAAGCCGCCCCCAGTCAGCGCTTCTCCTTGATCTTGGCCTTCTTTCCGCGGAGTTCACGCAGGTAGTACAGCTTGGCGCGGCGCACGTCACCACGGGTCACGACCTCGATGTGGTCGATGTTCGGCGAGTGCACCGGAAAGGTCCGTTCGACGCCCACACCGTAGCTCTCCTTGCGCACCGTGAACGTCTCGCGGATGCTCCCACCCTGCCGCCGGATCACGACGCCCTTGAACACCTGGATGCGTTCTTTGGCGCCCTCGATCACCTTTACATGCACGTTGATCGTGTCGCCCGGGTGGAAGGCCGGGATGTCGTCGCGCAGCGACGGCGTGTCGACGAAGTCCAGCCTGTTCATGGCAAAACCATCCTTGGGGTCAGCGGCTTCGTGACCCAAAAACACGCAGGCGTGAGGCGGTCACCAAGCCGATGGGTTCGGCTTCTGGGTGCATCTCGCGGCAGACAGGAACCCCCGGCCCGCCCACAACCGCGAAAGACAACCGCTCAATTGTGCCAGAAGGTAGGCATACCCGGAAAATCAGAGGAAATCGCGGTGGTTCGCAGCCGCCGCAACGAGAGCGCAAATGGTAGATATGACGTACATACGGCTTACATACGGCTGGCGTCAAACCGTTCCCGTTTGGAGGATGCTGAAAGGGCAGAATGCGTTCACGACCACTAACCATGCTCACTGCGGCCTTGGCGGTGGTATCGCTGGTGGTCGGTGGCTGCGAGGCCACGACGCAGGCACAGGCATCCGAGGTATCCGATTCTGCGCATCGCGTGTCGTCCCCATCGCGACCGCAGCAGCAGCCAGTCGAGTTGCTGTTGCGCTCGATCACGAGCTCCGGAGCACCGAATGTGCTGCCGACCACAGGGTTCATCGGCCTGCAGGCGCGGATCCAGCGGGCCACCGAGCAAGCCGCCTCCCGCGGCGCCTCGCTGTCGGTGGCGATTCTGGATCGCTCGACCCGCCGGCTGGTCTCCAACGGCAACAACGCCATCGTCGCCACCGCGTCCGTGTCCAAGCTTTTCATTGCAGATGATCTGCTCCTACGGGAGTCCGAGGGCAAAACAGCGCTGACCCCGGAGGATCACCACGCCTTGGACTCCATGTTGCGGTCATCGGACGACGGCGCCGCCGAAAGATTCTGGGCACGCGACGGTGGCAACGCCATCGTCACCCAGGTCGCGAGCCGGTACGGGCTGGCGTCGACCGTCCCACCGAGCGACGGGCGCTGGTGGAACACGATCAGCTCGGCGGCGGACCTGATCCGCTACTACGAAATGCTGCTCAACGGCGCCGGCGGGCTCCCCCTGGAACGGGCGAGCGTCATCCTCAATGACCTGGCCAAGTCCACCCCGACCGGAATCGACGGTTACCCGCAACGGTTCGGCATTCCCGACGGATTGTTCAACGAAAAAGTGGCCGTCAAACAAGGCTGGATGTGCTGTATCGGCCGGGATTGGATACACCTGTCGACCGGTGTGATCGGCGCCGACCGCCGCTACATCATGGTGATCGAGTCCCTGCAGGCCTCTAACGACGCCATCGCACGCGAGACCATCACCCAGGCGGTGCGGACGATGTTCCCCAATGGGCGCATCTGACTGATCAGGTCCTATTCCGGACCAGCTAGGTCGGGGCGGCGTTGTCGGGTGCGTTGCCGGGATACCTCTCTGCGCCACGTCGCAATTCGAGCATGGTCACCGGACAGCAGGACGGGGGGTACGTCGAGGCCACGCCAACTCGCCGGCCGGGTGTAACTCGGTCCCTCCAGCAGGCCGTCCAGACCTGGCGAGTGCGAATCGTGGTCTAGCGATGCGGGGTTGCCCAGAACTCCGTCGAGCAACCGCATCACCGCCTCGATCATCACCACTGCGGCCGACTCCCCACCGGGCAGCACATAATCTCCGATGGAGACCTCCTCGACGCGCATCCGCCGAGCCGCATCCTCAACGACGCGCTGATCGATGCCCTCATAGCGGCCGCACGCGAAGACCAGATGGGACTGGGTGCACCAGCGCTGGGCGGTGGCCTGGCCGAATAAGGCCCCCGCTGGGGTGGGAACTATCAACAGCGTTTCGCCGGAACAGATTTCGTCGAGCGCTTCCCCCCATACCGGCGCCTTCATTACCATCCCCGGGCCACCGCCGTACGGCGCGTCATCCACCGAATGGTGCACGTCATGGGTCCATTGCCGCAGGTCGTGCACCCGTAGATCGACCAGGCCCGAATCGATCGCCCTGCCGGGCAAGGATTGCCGCAGCGGGTCGAGGTAGGCCGGGAAAACCGTAACAACATCGATTCTCATGCCAGCAGTCCATCGGGCGGGTCGATCACAATCACCCCGGTGCCGGAGTCCTCGTCCAGCGATACTGATGTAACGATCGCGCTGACGAACGGCACCAATATCTCCCCCGAATCCCCCTTGACCACCAGCAACTCACCGGCCGCGGTGTGCAGCACCTCGGCGACCACACCGACGGCTTCCCCGGTCGCCGCAACCACGCATAGGCCTTCCAGTTGGTGGTCGTAGTAGGTGTCCGGCTCGTCGATCGGCGGCAGGTCATCGGAATCGATGACGAACGAACTGCCACGCAGCGCTTCGGCGGCATCGCGGTCAGCTACGCCGGCCAATTGCAGCAACAGCCGGGCACCGTGGTGGCGCACGCCGTCGACCACGTAGCTGCTCGGGTGACCAGTGCCGCCGGTGCCCGCGGGCGCCGCTACGCGCAACGTGGTGCCGGGCGCAAATCGGGTATCCGGATCGTCGGTGCGAATCTCTACGACGACCTCACCGGCGACGCCGTGCGCCTTTATCACGCGCCCGACAAGCAGCTCCATGAGAGCTACTGATCGGTGTCCACCACGTCGACCCGAATACCTCGGCCGCCGATACCGGCGACCAGCGTGCGCAGCGCGGTCGCGGTACGACCCCCACGGCCAATCACCTTGCCAAGGTCGTCGGGGTGGACGTGGACCTCGACGGTACGTCCTCGGCGGCTGGTCACCATGTCGACGCGCACATCGTCCGGGTTGTCGACTATCCCGCGGACCAGATGCTCGACGGCGTCGACCACGACCGTATTCATAGCGCTCGTCAGCCTTCCGTGGACGGCTCGGTTGACTCGGGCTGCTCGCCGCTGTCTTCGGGCGTCGCCGCCTTCTCCGGTTCGGCACTGGCCTTGTCGGCGGCTTGATTCTCGGGGGTCTCGGGGTTCTCGGGCTCGGCATCAGCCTCGGCGGCCTTGCCGCGCTTCTTGGGCGCGGCCTTCTTCTTCGGTTTCGTGGCGTCTGTGGTGGGCTCGCCTTCGGCGGCGGCCAGTGCGGCGTTGAACACCTCGAGCTTGCTGGGCTTGGTCGGTGCGACCTTCAGCGTGCCCTCGGCGCCCGGCAGGCCCTTGAATTTTTGCCAATCGCCGGTGATCTTCAGCAGCTTGAGGACGGGCTCGGTGGGCTGGGCACCTACCGACAGCCAGTACTGAGCGCGTTCGGAGTCGATCTCGATCAGGCTCGGGTCCTCCTTGGGATGGTACCGGCCGATTACCTCGATGGAACGCCCGTCGCGGCGGGTGCGCGCATCGGCGACGGCGATGCGGTACTGGGGATTGCGGATCTTGCCGAGCCGCGTGAGCTTGATCTTGACAGCCATGGTTACGCGAATTCTCCTGTATGTGTCACGCTGCAATTCAGCGACCCAGGCGGGTTACCCAGATCCGGTTTTGCCTCGCGTGTGTGACCGCCAGCCGGACCCAGCAGGACGAGCCGTGCGGCGGACAGCCGCCCATTGTGCCAGAACGCCGCACTCCGGCAGAAATTCGAGCAGATACTCACCAGTGAGCGTCAGATCACTTTTTGGAAGCACTTGCTTTCGACCCGCCGCGCCATTCGCCACCCCTGTGGCGTCCGGACGAACTCATCGTCGTACCACAGCGCACAGAACAGCACCTGCTCCTTTTCGCTCTCGGAAGCCAGCACCATTGGGTTGAAGCAGATCACCCGCGATGATGCCGTGTCCCCGTCGATACGGATCGAGAAATTGCCCAGCATGTGGGCATACATCGGAAAGTTCGGCAAAACCTGCGACAGCCACTGCTTCACGTCGGGATACCGGCCATCGATGCCTCCGAGCGCCCGATAGTCGATGTAGGCGTCCGGCGTGAATACCCTGTCAAGGTCGTCGAATCGGCGCGAGTCGATCGCCGTGGAGTAGTCCACCAGCAGTTGCTGGATCTCCAATCGGTCGGAAATTTCGGCCAAGCTCAGCATGCACCGATTCTTTCACCTTGGGCACGGCCGCGGCCTGGAAGCTAGGCTGTGCGGCCATGCGAAAGCTCATGGCCGCGGCCGCCGCGCTGCTCACTTTCTGGGCCTGCGGCGCCATGCTTGGCGCCGCAACCGCGTCGGCGGACGCTGACGTCCAGCCGCTAGGTTCGGCGCCGATCCCGGACGGTCCGGCCCAGACCTGGATTGTGGCCGATCTCGACAGCGGTCGGGTGCTGGCCGGCCGCCAGCAGGATCTGGCTCACCCGCCCGCCAGCACCATCAAGGTATTGCTGGCGCTGGTGGTTCTCGACGAGCTGAATCTGAACTCCACGGTGGTCGCGGACGACGCCGATACCGAGGTCGAGTGCAACTGCGTGGGCGTCAAGCCGGGCCGCGCCTATACGGTGCGCCAATTGCTCGATGGCCTGCTGCTGGTATCCGGCAACGATGCCGCCAACACCCTGGCGCACGGGTTGGGTGGCCACGGCGTTGCCGTGGACAAGATGAACGCTAAGGCGGCTGCCCTCGGGGCGTGGAACACCCGCGCGGTGACGCCGTCGGGCCTGGACGGGCCCGGCGGTTCTGGATGGACGACCGCCCACGACCTGGCGGTGATCTTCCGGGCCGCCATGGCCAACCCGGTGTTCGCCCAAATCACGGCACAACCCTCGGCGATATTTCCTACCGACAACGGTGATCAACCGATCGTCAACCAGGACGAACTGCTGCAGCGTTATCCAGGCGCGATCGGCGGCAAGACGGGTTACACCAACGCCGCCCGCAAGACGTTCGTCGGCGCCGCGGCCCGTGGCAGCCGCAGGCTGGTGATCGCGATGATGTACGGCCTGGTCAAGGAAGGCGGCCCCACCTACTGGGATCAAGCCGCGAGCCTGTTCGACTGGGGTTTCGCTCTCAACCCGCAAGCCAGCGTCGGCTCCCTGTAACTTCAACTAAATCGCTTGTTATCGATCCGAATTCGGCAGGGCCAAACTCAGCAGCGACGTCAACATCGGGATCCGCTGCTCCTCGATTTCGGGCAACGGTAACACCCCGCGAACAATGGCCGCCCCGTCAAAGACGTTTGTCAACAACGCCACCAGGACCGGGTACGTCTCCTCCGGATAACTCTCGGCACCCGGCAACGAGCGGGCCGCGTCATAAATCTTCGCCGAGTACTGGCTGAGCACGTTCTGCAGGGTCTCTTTGAGTTTCTCGTCGGTGCGTGCGGCGATCATCAGTTCGTAGAACACCGCGTTGGTGGAGCCGCTGGTGATGTCGCGCAGAATTGTCAGCGCCGCTTCCAGAGCCGGTCGATCGGGCGGTACTTCAGCGACTCGCTTGGCGAATGTTTCCAGCTGACGACGCAACACCTCGTAGGCCGTGGCCGCCATGAAATCGCCCATCGTGTCGAAGTGGCGGAACAGGGCGCCTACGGACACCCCTGCGCGTTTGGCGATCATGGCCGCCGATGCCCGGGCGTATCCGACCTCGACAATCGTGTCGATGCTGGCCTGCAGAAGCCGTCCTACGGTCTCCTCGCGACGTTGCTGCTGAGTTCTGGCCATGTCAGGCGCCGACACCGGAGGTCGTCGACTGCCGCTGACCCGCGCCGGCCCGCAAGTAGCGGCCCGATTTCACCGTCCGTCCGTAGCCCTCGCGGAACTGACCGCCGCGAAAGACGACTTCACCGCCCACGCCCGTCGCGACCACGGTCGCATCGTTGCGGTTGACCATGCGGCGTAGGCCGCCGAAGAAGGGAACGGCTTCCTCGTGGTAGCTGTCCACGGACGCGTCCAGGTGGCTCGGATCGATCACCACGAAGTCCGCCCGGTCTCCCAAGCGCAGGGTCCCGCCGTCGATCCCGAACCAGTCGGCCAGTTCGCCGGTGAGTCGATGCACCGCGCGCTCCGTCGAAAGGAACGGCGCCCCCGCCAGTTGGGCATCGCGTACGCGCTTGAGCAGCCGCAGCGGAAAGTTGTAAAAGGCCATGTTGCGCAGGTGCGCACCGGCATCGGAGAAACCCATGTGAACGCTCGGCTCGGCGGCAAGCTTGTTGAGCTGCTTGGGCCGGTGATTGGCAACGGTGGTCGTCCAGCGGACGTTGCGCTCACCGTTTTCCACGAGGACATCCAGGAAGGCATCGAGTGGGTGTGTCCCGCGCTCGTCGGCGATCGCCCCGAAGCTCTTGCCGATCAATGATTGATCCGGGCATTCGACGATCACCGCGTCGTGGAAGTCGCGGTGCCACAACGATGGTCCGAGTTTGCGGCGGTCAAATTCACGCCGGAACCACCGCCGGTAGTCCTTGTCGGCGAACAGCTTGTTGCGCTCGAGCTGCTCGCGCAGGTGCAGGGCGGCCGTTCCGGCACCGAACTCTTCGAAGACCGGTAGGTCAATTCCATCGGAGTACAGCTCAAACGGGACGGGAAGATGCTGGAAGCGGACGCTGGAGCGCAACAGAGCGTTGAGCACCCGGGTCGCGACACCGAAGACGTGCACCGCAAGCGGCATGGACTTGGCGTCGGCCGAGACCAGCATGCTCATCCGGACTCCCTTGCGGCGATTGAATATCCGGCTGCTGGTCAGGAAAAACATCAGCGCGGACACCGCGCTCTCGACGTTGGGTGCGCTCTGCAGAATCCGGCCCCGCGTGCGCAACACGTTGATCAGCCGACGCCGCTCCCGCCAGGTGGCGAAGGTGGAGGGCAAGGCACGCGAACGGAACCGGTCGCCGTCGAGCTTGTCGATCGCCGCGTCCATCCCCGACATGCCGAGCATCCCGGCGTCGAGCGCCTCCTGTAGTAATTCGGCCATTTTCGCCAGGTCGGCTTCGCTGGGCCGCACGGTGTCGTCGGTGGCGCGTTCAAGTCCCAGTACCGCTGTCCGCAAGTCCGAATGACCAAGCAGGGATGCCACATTGGGACCCAGCGGAAGCGCGTCGATGGTCTCGACGTACTCCGCGGCCGTCGACCATGTTTGATTGGCCTGCAGCGCGCCCAACACATACTCGCGCGGCACGGCCTCGACGCGGCTGAACAGGTCGGCCGCATCCTCGGAGTTGGCGAATACCGTCGACAGCGAGCAGTTGCCCAACAGCACCGTCGTGACTCCGTGGCGTACCGACTCGCGCAATCCGGGCTCCAGCAACACCTCGGCGTCGTAGTGCGTGTGCGCGTCGATGAATCCCGGGACAATCCACTTCCCGGCCGCATCGATCACGTCCGGGCAGCCCGTCTCGTCGAGCGGCTCTGCACCAGGCGAAACCACCGTCGCCACCACGCCGTCGCGAATGCCCAGGGTGCGAAGTTGCGGCGCGCCGCCCGTGCCGTCGAACCATAATCCGTCACGAATGATCACGTCGTATGTCACTTTTCCTCCAGGGTCGTCGCTTGCCCCGAGGCTAACATAGATAGCAAGTACTCGCAATCTTTCTTGTTTCGGGTCACCTCCCGGGCCCCGATGTCGTCGTTGTCGGCGCCGTTGAGGTATCGGTGACAGTCCGCGGATTCGGTCCGGTCAACGCCGGCGGCAGATCGCCGCTACGGCTAGCCACCACGGGAACCCGGATCACCGCATCCTGCTGGCCGCACTCGTTGCTATGAACCGTCACAACCACCTCACCGACAAGGTGGCCCTCTGGCTGTGGCCCCAGGGACAACACCTGCGTCGTGCTTTGCGAACTTTGCCTGCCATCTGGCCCGACGCACGGGAACTGCACCGTTTCCGGCCGAGACTTCCACTGCCCGTCGCCAAACCGCAGAACTAGCGGCCGACTGCGGCCCGCTGACTTCGCCCGCGTGTGGTCGTCATCGTCGAGCAACGTGCCCGCAGCGACGCATTCCCCCGTCCTACACGACGTCCGAAAGGCCCACCAGGTAATCACATTCGGTGGCTGCGGACTGGGAACATCATTGAACGTCTGATTGGCCCGTTCGACCTCGATTCGGTAGGTGCCGTCGAGCAGGAGCGGCACTATCGTCGCGGTGGCCGACGTCTGGGTCGTGGGCCGCGCCGACGCAGTTGTGGGGGGGCCTGCTGTCGGGGCCGGGGGTTCGTCGGTGAGCGCGACCATGATGCTGGCCGAAACCAGGCTGCCAAGCAAGAGCAGCGCCGCGGCACCGACCAACACCCGGCGATACCTGCGCCGCGGCGGCGCAGGTGGGGATTCCGCCGCTTCAATCCGCGCCGGCTTCATGGTCCCATCGGTCTTGGTCCGCCCATCGGTCCGGGTGGAAAACGCATCGAGTCGCCGCGCCAACGCGGCTGCCGCCCTTTGCACCAGCGTGCCGGGCCGTTGCCGCTTTCCCGGGACAGTCACCGGCGGGTCCGTGCTATTTCGAGCGATGGCGATGCCCTCGGTCTCCGGCCACGGGTCAGCCGGATACTCGAAGGTAGGGATCGCCCCGAAGCCGTGATCACCGATCAAGACGAAAGCCTGTTCGGCAAGCGCGACCGCGAAGTCGTTGCACCGGGTGAATCGGTCGGCGGGGTTCCACGCCAGTGCCCTCGACATCACGGGATCAAGACGAGCTAGATCGGGACGCCGGTCACGAAGCTGAGGCGGCGCTGGGGTGCCGCGCTGACCGACAACGGCAGCGGAGTTGGAGTCCCCGAATGGCGCAACCCCAGTGAGCAAGTGAAATGCCATCGCCCCCAACGCATATTGGTCCGCACGTCCATCGAAGGAGGAGCCCGTCAGCTGTTCGGGCGCGGCATACCTGAGCGTTTCCCGATTGGTCGTCGCGAGCCAGGCCGAATCGGCACGCCCGAGCGCTATTCCGAAGTCCGTCAAGAGGATCCGTTGCTGCTCAGCAACCGGATTGGCCATCAGGATGCTCGCGGGTTTCACCGCGCGATGCAGCAATCCCCGTTGGTGGGCATGGTCCAACGCCCAAGCGACGGCACGGACGATACTGAGCACCGGACCCGGCGGCATCCCGGCCGGATGCCGCTCCCGCATGACCTGTCCGACATTGCTCCCGTCGATGTAATCCATCGCGATCCACAACCGTCCCGCGGATTCGCCACGCTGATGAACTGCCACGATGTGCGGGTGATGGAGCTTTGCGACGATCTCGGTCTCCGCGGCGAATCGTCGCCGGAACTCGCGTTCTGCCGACATCTCGGCGGGAAGGATCTTGAGCGCGAGTTGGCCCGCCGATTGCTTGTGCCGGACAAGATAAACCTCGCCCATATCCCCCGAGCCGAGCATCCGCACAACGGTGTAGCCGGCAAAGATCGCACCGCTGGCCAGCGCCATCTGCCGATCGTAGCCGGTATGGAGTCACCGCGTCTGCCGGCGACCAACGCCCAGCCAACAAGGGCCACTACCAGGGCCGAAACACCTTGCCGCGCAGTATCACCACGTCGGGATAGTTGAGCACATGCGGGCCCAGCCGCGGATCCTCGGTGTAGCAAACCAGATCGGCCGATGCCCCATGGTCGAGCCCTCTCCTGCCCAGCCAGCGACGAGCATTCCAGCACGCCGCACCTAACGCCTCGGTGGCGCTCATCCCGATGCGGGTGAGGGCGGCGACCTCGTCGGCAATCCGCCCGTGCACCACGGTGCTCCCGGCGTCGCTACCGGCGTACACCGGCACGCCGGCCTCTCGCGCCGCAGCGACCCGATGATAGGCGCGGTCATAGAGCTCACGCATATGGGCGGCGTAGATCGGATACCGCACGGCGGAGTCGGCGATGCCCGGGAAATTTTCCAGGTTGATCAGGGTGGGAACCAGAGCGGTGCCGTGTTCGACCATGAGGGCAATGCTGGCGTCGGTCAACCCGGTGCCGTGTTCGATGCAGTCGATTCCGGCGTTGATCAGGCCGGGTAGCGCATCTTCGCTGAAGACGTGCGCGGTGACTCGCGCGCCGTGGGCATGAGCGGCGCCGATCGCAGCCTTCAACACGTCGTCGGACCACAGTGGGGCCAGATCGCCGATTTGGCGGTCGATCCAGTCACCAACGAGCTTGACCCAACCATCACCACGGCGGGCCTGCTCGGCAACCACCGAGGGCAGCTGCGACTCGTCTTCGAGCTCGATGGCGAAGCCGGCTATATAGCGTTTGGGGCGGGCGAGATGCCTTCCGGCTCGGATGATGCGGGGCAGATCTTCGCGATCGTCGAGGCTGCGGGTGTCGGTGGGTGAGCCGCAGTCACGCAACAGCAGTGCGCCGACGTCGCGTTCGGTCTCGGCTTGCGCGATCGCCTCGTCGAGTTCGATGGCGCCCTGCTGGCCGAGCCCTACGTGACAATGGGCGTCGACGAGCCCGGGCAAGACCCAGCCGCCGTCAAAGACGGTGTCGGCCCCGGCAACCGGCTCGGCACTGATGCGACCGTCGACGATCCACAATTCGGTGGCGGTTTCATCGGGCAGCCCCAGGCCCCGCACGTGCAGGCGCACGGGGCGGCTACTTCTTGCCCGGGAACTTCAGCTTGGACAGGTCGAAGTCGGCCAGGCCTGGCGGCAGCTCGTCGAGGCCTTCGGGCATCTGCGACAAATCGGGGAACCCTCCGGGCATGCCAGGCATGCCCGGCCCGAAGGGGCTCTTGACCTTTGGCGGTGTCGGACCGCGCGCCCCCTTCTTGCCCTTTTTCCCTCCCTTGCCGGTCTTGGCTTTGCCTCCGCCCCGACTCTTGCGCGTTGCGGACTTGCGACCAACACCTGGGATGCCCATGCCACCGAGCATCGACGACATCATCTTGCGGGCTTCGAAGAAGCGGTCCACCAGCTGATTGACCTCGGACACCGAAACGCCCGACCCATTGGCGATACGCAGCCGCCGCGACGCGTTGATGATCTTAGGGTCGGCCCGCTCCTCGGGCGTCATTCCGCGGATGATGGCCTGGATGTGGTCAAGATGCTTGTCATCGACGTCGGCCAAGGCATCTTTCATCTGCGCGCCGCCCGGCAGCATGCCCAGCAGGTTGCCGATCGGGCCCATCTTCCGCACGGCGAGCATCTGCTCGAGAAAATCCTCCAGCGTCAGCTCGCCGGCGCCGATCTTCGCCGCCGCCTCTTCGGCCTGCTGGGCATCGAAGACCTGCTCGGCCTGCTCGATGAGACTCAGCACATCGCCCATACCCAGGATGCGGCTCGCCATCCGGTCCGGGTGGAAGACGTCGAAATCTTCCAACTTTTCGCCGGTGGAGGCGAAAAGGATTGGGACGCCGGTCACTTCGCGGACCGACAACGCGGCACCGCCGCGGGCATCGCCGTCGAGCTTGGTGAGAACCACGCCGGTGAAGCCGACACCCTCACCGAACGCTTGGGCGGTCGCGACAGCGTCTTGGCCGATCATCGCGTCGAGGACGAACACCACCTCGTCGGGATTGACGGTCTCCCGGATGGCCGCGGCCTGGGCCATGAGCTCGTCATCAATGCCCAGCCGTCCGGCGGTGTCGACGATGACGACGTCGAAGTGTTTGGCGTGAGCCTCAGCGAGCCCCGCCGCAGCCACCGCGACCGGGTCGCCGGGACCGGACTCGGGCGAGGCGCCGGGATGCGGTGCGAACACCGGGACGCCGGCGCGTTCACCGACCACTTTCAGCTGGTTGACGGCCGCGGGGCGCTGCAGATCACACGCCACCAACAGCGGCGTATGACCTTGCCCGCGCAGCCAGGCGGCCAGCTTGCCGGCCAGCGTGGTCTTACCGGAGCCCTGTAGTCCGGCAAGCATCACGACGGTCGGCGGTGTCTTCGCGAATGCCAGCTGCCGGGTCTCGCCGCCGAGAATGCCGACGAGCTCGTCGTTGACGATCTTGACGACCTGTTGCGCCGGGTTGAGGGCGCCGGAGACCTCGGCGCCTTTGGCGCGTTCTTTGATCCGGTGGACGAATGCCCGCACCACGGGCAGTGAGACGTCTGCTTCCAGCAGCGCCAGCCGGATCTCGCGAGTGGTCGCATCGATATCTGCGGCGGTCAGCCGACCCTTGCCGCGCAGCCCCTGTAGCGCCCCCGTCAACCGGTCGGACAGCGATTCAAACACCCCGCCAGCCTAGTGGTGATCGCCAGCCCCGCGTAGCGGGGCGCAGCGGGTCACCACCAGATCGGACCCGTGGTGATCGCCAGCCCCGCGTAGCGGGGCGCAGCGGGTCACCACCAGATCGGACCCGTGGTGATCGCCAGCCCCGCGCAGCGGGGCGCAGCAAGAGCGTAGCGGACTGAGACGGCGGTCAGGCGGTCGACGGTTTGCTCGCCCACCCGGGAAGCCGCTCGAGAAGCTCGCGGCGCCGAACCGCTTCCGATGTCTCTGTGCGACCGGCGCAGGGCGCCACGATTTGCCCTGACTTGCGCCAAGGCGGCGCATCATGCACCGTAGGCTCCGTCACCCGGCGACTACCTGCCGCAGCACAAAAACCGCAGCCGCATCCACGATCTACGGCTCCCGCAGAGGTCAAAAACCCGCGAACTATAGCCTGAACTGACCCCCGTCCGCCACCCACTCAGTATGCGACTGCGCGGCTCCCGTCGCCGACGAATTGCCCAGCGTGCGGGGAGATCGGTCGAGCAGATCCCGTCGCAGCCCAGCGGTCAGCCGCGGGCGTTCACACGCCTTCTACCAGGACTTTTGCCCGAACTGTACATGCCACTGACGGCGTCGATCCCACAGAACGGCGGTCAGCCGCGGGCTGCCAGGCGTCTGACCACCGGGGGGAATGTCATGAGACCCAGGTACTCGGCTTGCCTGGTACTTATCTGTGAAGTTCCTGGGGACAGCTGACCTGGCCCTCTGGGTGTGGTGGATTGTTACCCGATCTTTACACACGAGTCTGATTGGCAGTTCACGGTGCGGTGGGCTGCTTTTTGTTTGTGAGTGTTGGGGCCGCGCATGCGGCGGGCTGGTTAGGTGGGTGTTGGTATTGGACTACGCAGGACTGCCCCCAGAGATTAACTCGATGCGGATCTTCTCAGGCCCTGGGTCGGGGCCGATGTTGACGGCCGCGACGGCGTGGGACGCTGTGGGGTCGGATTTGCGGGCCACGGCCTTGTCATTTGACTCTGTGGTTAGCGAGCTGACCTCTGGACCGTGGACCGGTGCGGCGTCGCGGACGATGGCCGCTGCCGCGATTCCGTATGTGGAATGGTTGAGTGCAGCGGCCTTGCGGGCTGAGGTGTCGGCCAACCAGGCACGCGCGGCGGCGACGGTGTTCGAGTCGGCAATGGGCGCGACGGTCCATCCGACGATGGTGGAGGCTAATCGGGCATTGCTCGTCTCGTTGGTGATGACGAATATCATCGGGCAGAACACGCCGGCGATCGCCGCTGCTGAGTCGGAATACGAAGGGATGTGGGCTCAAGATGTGGGCGCCATGGCGGAGTACCAGTTGGGGTCCGAATTCGTAGTGTCGACCTTGATGCCGTTCAGCTCCCCGCCCTCGGAGTTGGCCGGTTCGAGTTCGCAGTTTGCGGCGGTGGGTAGCGCGGCCGCAGAATCGGCGGGCCCGTCGGCAGAGCTCGCGGCGGCGGGCCCAGCTTCCAACGTGCTGACAGCTGCAAGCGTCGTGAGTTCTATTGTGCCGCTCAACGCAGCGGCCCCCGTTGCCAAGTTTGCGATGATGCCGGCCCAAATGATGATGAAGGCGGGCAAGGCGCCGGGCGCGGGCCAGCTATCCAATTCCATGAAGGAGTTGGGCAGCAAGGCGGCTACGATCATCAACGGTGGCGGAAGACTTGGTGGTGGTCTGTCGGCAGGCCTTGGTCAGGCTCGGTCGATCGCAGGAATGTCGGTACCGCCCGCCTGGATGGGCACGATGCCGGCCGCGGTGACCGGTCTTGGCGCCGCAACGAGCGTTGAAGGGGCCGCGAGCCACGTGCCGATGGTGCCGATGGTGCCGGCCGGGATGGGTGGAGGCGCAGGGGTCGCCAGCGCTGTGATAAGCCGCGGCAGTTTTGCTCAGATGGCACAGTCCCGGATGAGAGTGTTGCCGCGAGTGGGGGTCTGATGACCAGGGGCCATGTGCCCCTAATTCGCTTGAAGCGCAATAGGAGTCGTCGACAGTCACATGTTGTATCGGGTCACCAGGTGATCCGGCCCGCCTGACAGATTCGCCTTGCCGCGGCTGTCGGGCGGCGTGATCGCGAACACAACACCGGCGGCGGTCAGCCGGCCAGCCGAGCCGGCGCGGCGCAACGTCGCCGAAAAGCTTTGGCATGCTAGATTTCACAGCCGCCACCAAACCGTGCAGGCCGTGTCGAGAGGGTACCGACACACGCGCAGCCGAGGATCTATCCGGGGGGAACTGTGTCCATGCCGCATGCCGCCAGCCGCACCCCCAACAGCGGAAACGTGGTCGAAGGCACGCAGCCGTTGCGCGGCTGGCAGCGTCGGGCGATGGTCAAGTACCTGGCCTCCGGGCCACGGGATTTCCTGGCCGTGGCTACTCCAGGATCTGGCAAGACGACGTTCGCGCTGCGGGTCGCGGCCGAACTGCTCAGCCATCGCACTGTCGACCAGATCAGTGTCGTGGTGCCCACCGAGCACCTCAAGGTCCAATGGACCCAAGCCGCGCAAGCGCACGGCATTGCCCTAGACCCGAAGTTCTCCAATTCTGATCCCCAGACTTCGCCGGAGTACCACGGCGTGATGGTGACCTACGCCCAGGTTGCTTCGCATCCAACGCTGCACCGGGTGCGCACCGAACAACGCCGGACCCTGGTCATCTTTGATGAGATCCACCACGGTGGTGACGCCAAGACCTGGGGCGACGCCATCCGGGAAGCGTTCGGTGACGCCACCCGCCGACTGGCGCTGACGGGCACCCCATTTCGCAGCGACGACAGCCCAATCCCGTTCGTCAGCTATGAGCCCGGCAGCGACGGGGTGCTGCGTTCCCGGGCTGACCACACCTACGGCTACGCGGAGGCCCTCGCAGATGGTGTAGTTCGGCCGGTGGTGTTCCTCGCTTACTCCGGCCAGGCGCGGTGGCGGGATAGCGCCGGAGCGGAGCACGAAGCGCGCCTCGGCGAGCCGCTGTCTGTCGAGCAGACCGCGCGAGCGTGGCGCACCACGCTGGATCCCGGCGGTGAATGGATGCCCGCGGTGATCGCGGCGGCCGATCAACGGCTACGCCGGTTGCGTACGCACGTTCCCGACGCTGCCGGCATGATCATCGCCTCGGACCACACGGCAGCCCGCGCCTATGCACGCCTGCTGACGACGATCACATCGGAAACGCCCACAGTTGTCCTCTCCGACGATCGAGGGTCGTCGGCGCGCATCACCGAGTTCGCCGAAGGCACTGGTCGTTGGCTAGTCGCTGTGCGCATGGTCTCGGAGGGCGTTGATGTCCCCCGCCTCTCGGTCGGGATCTATGCCACCAGCGCATCGACAGCGCTGTTCTTCGCCCAGGCCATCGGTCGGTTCGTACGGTCGCGACGACCGGGCGAAACCGCCAGCATCTTCGTCCCGTCGGTGCCCAAACTGCTGCAGCTGGCCACTGAGCTGGAAGCCCAGCGCGACCACGTGCTGAGCCCACCAGACCGCGAATCGAGTGATGATCCTCTCGGCGCCGATCCCGCCGCCAGACGACAGACCGAGCCGAGTGATGCTGACAAGGGTTTCACCTCGCTGGGCGCCGACGCTGAGCTGGATCAGGTCATCTTCGACGGGTCGTCGTTCGGTACCGCTACACCGGCCGGAAGCGACGAGGAAGCTGACTACCTCGGCATCCCCGGGCTGCTGGATGCCGAGCAGATGCGCGCCCTGTTGCATCGCCGCCAAGACGAACAACTGCGAAAGCGTGCCCACACTCAGCAAGGAACCGAACAGCCGGCAACCTTGGCCGCGGCGCCGGGCACGTCGGAGTCGGTGCATGGCCAGATCCGCGACCTGCGCCGCGAACTCAATTCGCTCGTATCGGTAGCCCACCACCGCACGGGCCAACCACATGGATGGATCCACAACGAACTCCGCCGCCGCTGCGGAGGGCCTCCGACCGCCGCTGCAAGCCGTGAGCAGCTCAAAGCCCGCATCGATGCCGCGCGGCAACTCAACTCGGAGCGGCCCTGACCGTGGACCGCCGTGGCTACTCGCCGCCCGGCTCGTCGCGCACCACGTCGGCAGGGGTGCCCAGCACAGCCAACAAATGGTGCTCGATCGCGGCTCGCGCGCTGCCGGGCGCAGTCGGCGCCCGAACGCAGAACACATCGGCCGCGGTCGACCCGAAGGTGTTGACCTTCGCCCAGACAATGTCGGCTCCGGCTTGCTCCAGTGCCCTGGCCAGGAGGGCAAGCAGACCGGTGCGGTCCGTCGCACGGACCTCCACAACAAGCTGGCTCGGGGCGGCGGTGTCCAGCCATAGGATGCGGGGCGGAGCGGTCGACCGCGTCACCGGCACCCCGGCCTCCACGTGTCCGGCTCGAACCGAAGCCGCGCCCGCGACATCGCTGTCGCGCTTCTCCAGGGCGTCGAGAACGTCGGCGTCACCGTTGAGTGCCCCGACGAACTGCTGACGCAGCAGTTCGGGCGCCGGAGGCGGACCAAAGAGCGGGGACACAACGAATTCGGTGATCGCGCCACCGGGGTGAACGTTGACCGACGCCGAATGGACCCGAAGCGAGTTCAGCGCCAACACGGCGGCGGCTTTCGACACCAGGCCTGGTTCGTCCGGCGCAACCATCACCGCATCGATGCGTTCGCTGTCGCTTGGTCTGATCTCCACATGCACCTGTTGGTCGGCTGCCAGCGCAAGATAGTCGGGTGGGGTCGGTTCGGCTCTGGGTAGTGGCTCACCGGCCATGACCATCCGGCAACGACGCACCAGGTCATCGATGAGCAACGCCTTCCAGTCGCTCCATACTCCGGGACCGGTGGCATTCGAATCGGCCTCTGACAGAGTGCGCAGCACATCGAGCAATTGCGGGTCACCGCCCAACGCATCGGATACCGCCTCGATGGTCGCGGGATCGTTCAAATCGCTTCGGGTCGCGGTAATCGGCAGCAGTAGATGGTGTCGCACCAGCTTGGAGACCATCTCGGTGTCCTCGGCCGACAACCCCAGCCTGGTGCAGATCGAAACCGCCAACTCTGCACCGAGCACACTGTGATCTGTGCCTCGCCCCTTGCCGATGTCGTGCAGCAGGGCGCCGAGGGCAAGCAAGTCTGGACGTGCCACGCGGGTGGCCAGTGGCGCCGCATGAACCGCGGTCTCGATCAGGTGTCGGTCAACGGTCCATTTGTGGGCAATATCGCGTGGGGGAAGGTCGCGGATCGGTCCCCATTCCGGCAATAGCCGGCCCCAGAGGCCGGTCCGGTCGAGTGCTTCGATCGTTTCTACCGTGGTGGGGCCAGCGCTCAGCACGACCAACAGGTCGTCTAGTGCTTCACGCGGCCACGGGGTCGGTAGCTGGGGTGCGCTGTCGGCCAGACGCTTCAATGTGGCCGCACCGATGGGGATCCCGTTGACGGCGGATGCGGCAGCCACTCGAAGCACCAGGCCCGGATCGTGTTCGGGTTGAGCCTCGCGAGCGAGCACCACTTCCCGGCCATATTCGACCACGCCCTCGTGCAGCGGCCGCCGCTTTGGCCGCCGCACCAACGCCGAGAGGCCGCGCCGCTGCAATGCGTTCTCAGCGGTCCGCAGTCCGGTCTCAGCGTGGTAGCTGATCGTGCGGCCGGCGTTCGACAGTAGTCGGGCCAAGTCGAACCTGTCACCGATATCCAAGGCAGCGCTGATCTCGTCGGCGAACTGGGCCAACAGCTGGTCGCGTTCCCGGCCGGATACCCGGTGCAGTTCAGTGCGCACGTCGAGCAAAGTGAGGTAGGAGCTGTCCAGCGATCCCGCAGGCATGTCGGGCTGGCTAATGCCGTAGCGGTCGATGAGCTGGACGAAGGCCAGGGCATCAAGCAACTGAACGTCACGAAGGCCGCCGCGACCCGATTTGAGATCGGGCTCTGCGCGCTGCGCTATTCGACCGCAACGCTGCCAACGCGAATACGTCATGCCGACGAGTTCGCTTATTCTGGAACGAATTCCGCTGCGCCACTGCCGCCGGGCTCCATCGATGAGCTCCGTCGACAGCCGCTCCTCTCCCGCGATGTGACGTGCTTCCAGCATGCCCAGTGCGGCCATGATGTCGGAATTGGCGATGCGCAGCGCCCCGCTGACCGTTCGCACGCTGTGGTCGAGCCGGATATTGGCGTCCCATAACGGGTACCACAACTGATCGGCAACCTGTCCCAGCACATCATCGGGCATGTTGTCATGCAACAACAGCAGGTCCAGGTCGGAATACGGGAGTAGCTCACGGCGGCCGAGCCCGCCGACTCCGACTATCGCGAAGCCACTGGTGTCGGTGATGCCGGTCTCGGCCGCCTTGGCGCTCAGCCAGGACTCGTGAAGATCCAGCCACGCCAGCCGCAGCTCGGCCGGAGCCAAGTGACGATGGTCGCTGGACAACAGCTCACCGCGTGCGGCAACCAAATCGGCTGCCGTAGAAAAAGTCTCCGCCTGTTCTACTTTCAGGACCCCCGCTAGCTGCGTCGCGGACGGTTCCGGGCAGCGCAGCCCCATGCTTGGTTTCGCGACTGCCCGGCCGTTCCGGACTAGTTCAATACAGTGCAGCTACCTTCATAGCGCATCGTGTCCGCGTTCACCCGTGCGGACCCGCACAATGGTGTCTACCGGGCTGACCCACACTTTCCCATCGCCGATCTTGCCGGTGCGGGCAGCCCTCACGATGCTGTCCACGACCTTGTCGACAACCGAATCATCGACAACGATCTCGATCCGAACCTTCGGGACGAAATCGACCGAGTATTCGGCACCCCGATAGACCTCGGTGTGGCCCTTCTGCCGCCCGTAGCCCTGGATTTCGCTGACCGTCATGCCCAAGACCCCGGCGTCCTCGAGGCTCGTCTTGACGTCGTCGAGCGTGAACGGTTTCACAATCGCGGTGATCAGCTTCATTTTGGCTCCACCTCCACTCTCGCGCCCACTCGCTCATCCAGGCCGTTGCGAGCATCCGCCACGCTGCCCCGCGGGGGCAGGACCGAACCACTCGCGACTGCGAAATCGTAGCCGCTCTCCGCGTGCTCAGCCTCGTCGACGCCCGTACTTTCCTTCTCGGCGTCAAGCCTGAGCCCGAAGGTGTACTTCAGGAGCAAAGCCAGGATCAGGGTGACGACTCCACAATAGAGCAGAACACTGAAGGCACCGATCGCTTGCCGTTCCAGTTGGGCGAACCCGCCGCCGTAGAACAGCCCCTTTGATACTCCGTCAACGCCATCGATAGCGGAGCTCTCCGGGGCCGCAAGCAGACCCACCAGCAACGTGCCCACCAGACCGCCGACCAAGTGCACCCCGACCACGTCCAGCGAGTCGTCGTAGCCAAGCCGGAACTTCAGCCCCACCGCGAGCGCACACAGCACGCCCGCCGACACGCCGACCACCAGCGCGCCCAGGACGTTGACCGATGAGCAGGAGGGTGTGATGGCGACCAGCCCCGCGACGATGCCCGATGCCGCGCCCAACGTCGTAGCCTTGCCATCCCGGATGCGCTCGGTAACCAACCAGCCGAGCATGGCCGCGGCGGTGGCGACCGTCGTGGTGACGAAGGTCGACCCGGCAACGCCGTTGGCACTGATCGCCGAACCCGCGTTGAATCCGTACCAGCCGAACCAGAGCAGACCGGCACCAAGCATCACGAACGGCAGGTTGTGCGGCCGCACCAGCGTCGCCGGCCAGCCGCGGCGCTTACCCAGCACGACCGCCAGCACCAGGCCGGCCATACCGGCATTGATGTGGACGGCGGTGCCTCCGGCGAAGTCGATCGCGTGCAGCTTGTTTGCGATCCAGCCGCCGTGCTCGGCAACAGAATCATCGAAAGCGAACACCCAGTGCGCGACCGGGAAATAGACGAACGTCGCCCACAATCCCGCGAATAACAGCCACGCCCCGAACTTCATCCGGTCGGCCACGGCGCCGGAGATCAGTGCGACTGTGATGATGGCGAACATCAGCTGGAAGGCCACAAAGACGGTCGCCGGCACGGTTCCCACCAGCGGAATATTGACTGCGTCGGTACCGGTGGCCGGATCGGCAGCGGCGCCGTTGACACCGATCAGGCCCTTGAGGCCCCAGTATTGGGTCGGGCTGCCAGCGATGTTGCCGACATCGTCACCAAATGCGATGGAGAATCCGTAGAGCGCCCAGAGCACCGTCACGACGCCCATCGCGCTGATGCTCATCATGATCATGTTCAGGACGCTCTTGGCGCGCACCATGCCGCCGTAGAAAAACGCCAGACCAGGCGTCATCAACAGGACAAGCGCGGCGCTCGCCAGCATCCAGGCCGTATCGCCAGTATCAGGAACGCCCATGATGGGAAATTGGTCCACTCGCTATCACCTCCAAGTCAGCACCGGCTGGCCCCCAGATGGAAGTCTGACGGACCTGATCCAGAACGATGCGCAGTAGTTGTTGCGGCAATAGTGCCGCAGTGTTTCATAAGGATTAACGTAAAACTTGCTGTGAACGCACATTAGCCGAGCAGAGCATCGACGAAGGCGGCCGGTTCAAATGGCGCCAGGTCGTCGGGGCCTTCACCAAGACCGACCAGCTTCACGGGCACCCCAAGCTCTTGTTGGACTCGGAAGACGATGCCGCCCTTGGCCGTCCCATCCAGCTTGGTGAGCACCGCACCGGTGATGTCGACCACCTCGGCGAACACTCTGGCCTGCGCTAATCCGTTTTGTCCGATCGTCGCGTCGAGCACCAACAACACCTCGTCGACCGCGGCCCGACGGGTCACCACCCGCTTGACCTTGCCCAGTTCGTCCATCAAGCCCACCTTGGTATGCAGCCGGCCCGCGGTATCGATGAGTACAACGTCCGCGCCCGCGGCGATGCCCTTGTCGACGGCGTCGAACGCCACCGAAGCTGGGTCGGCGCCTTCGGCGCCGCAGACTACCTCGGCACCCACCCGAGCCGCCCAGGTTTGTAGCTGGTCAGCGGCGGCGGCGCGGAAGGTGTCGGCCGCACCGAGCACTACCCGCCGGCCGTCGGCCACCAACACCCGTGCCAACTTGCCGACCGTGGTGGTTTTGCCGGTCCCATTGACGCCGACGACCAACAGCACCGACGGATGATCGGCATGCGGTAGGGCACGAATCGAGCGGTCCATGTCGAGATGCAGTTCTTCGGTGAGGACGTCGCGGAGCACGGCCCGGGCATCGGCCTCGGTGCGGACGTTGCTACTTGCCAACCGACTGCGCAAGCGCGACATGACCGAGGCGGTGACGACTGGCCCCAGGTCCGCGACGAGCAGGGTGTCCTCGACGTCTTGCCAGGACTCCTCGTCGAGGTCCCCGCCGCCGATCAATCCCAACATGCTGCGCCCCAGCGCATTCTGCGATTTGGCGAGGCGCCCGCGCAGGCGTTCCAAACGGCCGTCCGGCGGCGCGATGGCCTCGATCTCTGGGGCTTCGGGGACCACTTCTGGGGCCAGTTCGGGGACCACTTCTGCAACCGCGTCTTCTGGAACCACATCCGGGAGATGCACGTCCGCGATCGCACGCTTGGGCGCGTCACGAGGAACTGTGGCATCGTCGCCGACTGCAGGCAGACCGCCAGTGTCAATCCGGTCTGCCGCGGGCGTGGTCTGGCTGAATGTGATGCCCGACGACGCGGCGTAGCCGCCCGAACGGTCGACCGCGTCGGTTTGAGGCTTGGGCGACAGACTGATCCGGCGACGGCGGTACCGGACCAGACCCAGGGCGAGGGCGGCAATGATGAGCACGGCGGCGATGACCGCGATAGCGATCCACAGACCTTCCGACACGCTGACATCCTTCCAGGGCTGCTCGGGGGGTTAAGGCTGGCAAGGTTTTTCGTCGATGGAGCCAGTCGGTGTACCGCGCTCAGGGCGAGGTCGAGGCCAGCCGCTCCACCTGCTGGCCCCGTATCCGCTGCGAGATGACCGCGGTGATGCCGTCGTCTTGCATGGTCACGCCATAAAGCGCATCCGCCACTTCCATCGTGGGTTTTTGATGGGTGATGATGATGATCTGGGAGCGGTCCCGCAGCTGCTCGAACAACCCCAGCAGACGGCGCAAGTTGGCATCGTCAAGTGCGGCCTCAACCTCGTCCATGATGTAGAACGGCGACGGGCGTGCCCGGAATATCGCAACCAACATCGCCACAGCCGTCAGCGCCTTCTCGCCACCCGACAGCAAAGACAACCGAGTGACCTTCTTGCCGGGCGGCCGCGCCTGGACCTCAATGCCAGTGGTCAGCATGTCGGCAGGCTCAGTCAGCCGGAGTCGCCCTTCCCCACCGGGGAACAGCGCGGCGAACACGCTCCGGAATTCCCTCTCGACATCGACGAACGCATCACTGAACACCTGCAGGATTCGGGCGTCGACATCGGCCACGACATCCAGCAGATCCTTGCGAGCGGCTTTGACATCCTCGAGTTGAGTGGATAGAAAGTTGTAGCGCTCTTCCAGCGCAGCAAACTCCTCTAGGGCCAGTGGGTTGACCCTGCCCAGCTCGGCCAGCTGGCGCTCGGCGCGTTTGGCCCGGCGCTCTTGGGTGGCCCGATCAAACGGCATCGGCGCGGGCGTGGTCACCTGCTCGCCACGCTCACGGGCCTGCTCGAACTCGGTCATTTCGAGCTCGGTCGGGGGAAGTGCAACATGCGGGCCGTATTCGGCGACCAGATCGACTGGTGCCATGCCGAACTGCTCGAGCACCATCTGTTCGAGCTGCTCAATGCGTAGCGCGACCTGGGCGTTTGCCACCTCGTCGCGGTGCAGCGAATCGGTCAGCGCCGCCACCTGGGCGCCCAGCGTGTTCACTTCTTCGCGCACCTTCGTCATCGCAGTCGACCGCTCCTCGCGTTCGCCGGCTAGCGCCTCGCGGACGCGCGATGCGGCATCGACGACGCCGTTCAACCGGCGGGCGAGGAGCTGACCACCGTCGGCTACCGCAGCGGCCACCGCGGCCGCCCGCAGCCGCGCGGCGCGCGCCTGCTCGGCGCGCTGTCGTGCCTCGCGTTCAGCCGCGGCGGCGCGGCGCAGCGAGTCCGCCCGCCCTCGTACTGCGTTGGCCCGCTCCTCGGCTGTCCGCACCGCCAACCGCGCCTCCACCTCGACACCACGCGCGCTTTCGGCCGCGGCCGCAATCACCTGCCGGGCCTCAGCCGAGCTGGGCTCGGATGTGTGCACATGCTGCGTCTCCTGGGCGGTGCGCAGCCGCGTTTCGAGTTCTGCAACCTCCTCGAGGGTCTGCGCGCGACCGGCCTCCAACTCGTCACGCTGCCGCAGCAGTCTGCTCCACTCTTCATCGGCGCTACGCGCTTCCTGCCCGAGGCGACCCAGCCGCTCGTACATCGCCGAGATCGCAGTGTCGGACTCGTTGAGCGCCGCCAAAGCCTGCTCGGCCGCGTCCTGGCGGCTGGCCTGCTCCGACAGCGCGCCCGACAGTGCTGCGGTCAACTGACCCACCTGGGCCTCGGCCGCGGCCAACTCCCGGCTGGCCTCGTCGATCTCCGAGGTGATTTCCAGCGTGGACAGCGTGCGATCAGAACCGCCGCTCACCCAGCCCGAGCCCAC
Source organism: Mycobacterium spongiae (assembly GCF_018278905.1). Lineage (NCBI taxonomy): Bacteria > Bacillati > Actinomycetota > Actinomycetes > Mycobacteriales > Mycobacteriaceae > Mycobacterium > Mycobacterium spongiae. The sequence continues at coordinate 1,778,904 of NZ_CP046600.1, read as the reverse complement.
CAGATCGCCGTCCAACGTGACCACCCGCAGCCGCGGGCGAATCGCCACTAGACCAAGTGCTTCGGTCAGGTCGTTCACCACCGCGACGCCCGACAGCATCGCGATCAGCGCACCACGCCACCGGGGCGCTGCCTCAACCAAATCCAGCGCCCAGATGGCGCCACCGGGAGGCGCAACCGCCACCTCAGCGTCAGACTCTGCAGAGACGGGCCAGTCACTCAGCACGAGTGCCGCCCGGCCACCGTCCGCTGCCTTGAGCGCGCTGACCGCGGTACTGGCCGTGCCAAGACTGTCCACCGCCAGCGCATCAGCGGCCGGCCCCAGCGCCGCGGCCAACGCCGCCTCGTAGCCCGAACGAACTTTGACCAGCTGGGCGACCGACCCAAAAAGCCCTGCACCGCTGTGATTCCGTGTGAGCCACGCCGTGCCGTCCTTGCGCGCCAACCCCACCGACAGCGCGTCGATGCGGGCTCGCAACGAAGCCACCTCCCGTTCGGCGCCACGTTCGGCGGATTGCAGTTCGGCAACGCGCTCGTCGGCCAGTCGCAACGCCGCCACCGCGCGCTCGTGCTGCTCATCCAGGCCGATCTCGCCTTGATCCAGTTCTCCGACGCGGCCCTGCACCGTTTCAAACTCAGTCCGGGTCAACTGTGCCCGCGACGCTGCCTCGTCGATGCGCTCGGACAAGCGCGCGACGCTGTCATCGATCGATTCGATCCGCGCGCGCACGGTCTCAACCTGACCGGCGAGCCGTGCCAGGTCCTCACGGCGGTCTGCCTCCGCCCGGACGGCAGCCATATGTGCTCGGTCAGCCTCGGCGGCTCGGTGCTCGCAGTCGGCCAATTCGGTGCGGGCGGCATCGAGCCGGGTTCTGGCCCCGGCCACTTCCGCCAGCAGCTGGCGTTCGGCAATGGTCACCTGCTCGGCCTCGGCTTCCAGCGCATCGGGGTCGGTGTCGCTGATCGGCATCGGCTCGCTGTCGAGATGGTGGGCGCGTTCGCTGGCGATACGCACCGTGGCGCCCACCCGTTCGGCGAGCGCGGACAGCCCGAACCACGTGTGTTGCGCGGAGTCGGCCCGACCGGCCAGTTCGGCGAGTGCCGACTCATGGGCTGTCAACTCCTGCGATGCCACCGTCAGCCTCGCGGCGGCCTCGTCATGCTGGCGGCGCATCGCCGCTTCGGCGTCGAAAATCGCTTCCCGCTCCGCCCGGCGGCTCACGATGTCGTCGGCGGCCAGCCGAAGCCGGGCGTCGCGCAGATCCGCCTGGATGGTCGCCGCACGTCGGGCAACCTCAGCTTGGCGGCCCAACGGCTTGAGTTGGCGCCGGAGCTCGGTGGTGAGGTCGGTGAGGCGGGCCAAGTTCGCCGACATGGAGTCAAGCTTTCGCAGCGCTTTCTCTTTGCGCTTGCGGTGCTTGAGCACGCCTGCGGCTTCCTCGATGAAAGCCCGGCGGTCCTCGGGCCGCGACTGCAGGATCTCTTCCAACTTGCCCTGCCCGACGATCACATGCATCTCGCGTCCGATGCCAGAGTCGCTCAACAGCTCCTGAACATCCATCAATCTGCAGGTGTTGCCGTTGATCTCGTACTCGCTGGCACCGTCACGGAACATCCTGCGGGTGATCGACACCTCCGCATACTCGATCGGCAGCGCATTGTCAGAGTTGTCGATCGTGACGGTGACCTCCGCGCGACCCAGCGGTGCGCGCGACGAGGTACCGCCGAAGATGACATCTTCCATCTTGCCGCCGCGCAGCGATTTTGCCCCCTGCTCCCCCATCACCCACGCCAGGGCATCGACCACATTGGACTTGCCGGAGCCGTTCGGCCCCACGACGGCGGTAATACCCGGCTCAAAACGCAGAGTCGTGGACGCAGCAAAGGACTTGAAGCCCTTCAGCGTCAGACTCTTGAGGTACACGGCCTGCCAGACTACCGCTCGCCGAGCTGGGGCTCGATTGCTCGGCTCCCCAACCCGCCGTTCCGGCGCGCTCGGATACGTGGGGGGTCGCCGAGCTGGGGCTCGATTGCTCGGCTCCTCAACCCGCCGTTCCGGCGCGTATCGTCGCCGAGCTGGGGCTCGATTGCTCGGCTCCTCAACCCGCCGTTCCGGCGCGTATCGTCGCCGAGCTAGCGCTCGGTGAACCCCGCAATCGGCTCTGCCGGGTGCGACCAATCGGCGACAACCTTGTCTACCCGGCCGGGCCTCGAAGGCGACGAGGTGCCACGTTGCAGCAGCGCCAGCAATTGCTCCCCTGCCTGGCGGGGCCCCTGAGCTACCACCAACACGCGGCCATCGGCCTGGTTGGCCGCATACCCGGTCAGACCCAGCTCCAACGCCCGGCAGCGGGTCCACCAGCGGAAGCCGACGCCCTGGACCCAGCCGTGCACCCAAGCGGTCAGCCGCATGGGTCCATCGGAGGGGCCGACGTCGGCGACCTCGAAGGTGACGGTCGTGCCCGACTTCACGGTTCGACCGACGGTGCACACCAAGTCGACCGCGCGGTTGACGACCACCAACACGCGCGCCTTCTCGTCCTCTGTGAGACCTGAAAGGTCGAGTTCGAGGGTCTCCTCAATCAGCGGATACCGCTCCTGTTCACGGTCGGCGGCACCGCACACCTTGACCACCGCGGGGTATTCGTCGCCGAGACGACGGGCCAGCGGTCGATCGCTGGACATCCCGCTGCACGCAGCGAGGGCAATCTTGAGCAACTCACCCGGGGTAAAAACGCCGTCAACGTCCTCGGAGCCGACAAGTACCCGCGCACCCCGCGAGCTGTGTCCGGTGTAGCGGCGCACACCGGTACGTTCGACCCAAAGTTCAGTCATGGCTTCTTTCTACTGCACTTCTCTTGCACTAGCCGGGAGGCGGCAGACCAAGCACCACCATTGAGTGTGCATCGGCACAGTCGAGTGTGAGGTGAGGGCGGGAATTTCCTAGTTCTCCCGCCCTACAGTCACACTCAACGCCTCGCACGCACACTCAATCGTGACATGAACAAGACTCAACCACGCGGTCGCGGTTGGCATCTCGGGCAGTAGAAAGAGGAGCGGTTCATGAACTTCTCCCGGCGCATGACCGCGCCGCAGCGCCGACAGTTCTCACCTTCACGGCCATAGGCGTCCAGCGATCGATCGAAGTAGCCCGACTCACCGTTGACATTCACATAGAGCGAGTCGAACGAGGTTCCGCCATTGGCCAGCGCCTCGCGCATGACGTCTGCCGCGGCATCTAGAACCGCGACCAGCTGCCGGCGGGCCAGCGTGGCGGCGACCCGCGCGCCGTTCACTTTCGCCCGCCACAGCGCCTCGTCGGCGTAGATGTTGCCGATGCCCGAAACAACCTGCTGGTTCAGCAACTGCCGCTTGAGCTCGGAGTGCTTGCGCCGCACCAACGTGACCACCGCGTCGACATCGAACCGCGGGTCAAGGGGGTCGCGTGCCAGATGGGCGACCGGTACCGGCACTACGCTGCCGTCGACCGTGACCAGATCGGCGAGCAGCCAACCGCCAAAAGTCCGCTGGTCGACGAAGCTCATTTCCGTCCCGTCGTCGAGCAGCGCGGAGATCCGGAGATGCTGGGTACGCGGGACTGTCCCGAGCAACATCTGTCCGCTCATGCCCAGGTGCACCACCAGTGCGGTGTCCGCTTCCTGTTCATCGCCTGCTTGCGGCGCAAGCGTCAACCAGAGATATTTGCCACGCCGATCGGTTCCGCTGATCCTGGCTCCCTGCAGCCGCGCCGTCAGATCTGCGGCTCCGGCTTCATGGCGGCGCACCGCGCGAGGATGGTGGACTCGAACCGTGGTGATCGTTCGGCCTACCACGTGAGCCGCTAGGCCGCGCCGCACCACCTCGACCTCGGGTAGTTCCGGCATTCAGTGATGATCGCAAGCGCGGCGAAGCCGGGCGCAGCGGGTCATCACCATCGGACCCCGTGATGATCGCAAGCGCGGCGAAGCCGGGCGCAGCGGGTCATCACCATCGGACCCCGTGATGATCGCAAGCGCGGCGAAGCCGGGCGCAGCGGGTCATCACCATCGGACCCCGTGATGATCGCAAGCGCGGCGAAGCCGGGCGCAGCGGGTCATCACGATCAGCTTATGCCGACGATTTGCCTGGCATTGCGCCGTCCAGTTCGTCGTGGGCCTCGAGCGCCCGATAAGCCGCAGCCGCAGCCTTTTGTTCGGCTTCCTTCTTGGAGCGGCCGACACCCGTCCCACGCTTAACGTCCAGAACGACAACAGCCGCGGTGAATTCCTTGTCGTGGTCCGGTCCGGTCGATGTCACCAAGTACGACGGCACGCCCAGCCCGCGCGACGCGGTGAGTTCCTGCAAGCTCGTCTTCCAATCCAATCCCGCACCGAGCGTCGGTGCGGCGTCTAGCAAAGGGCCGAATAGTCGCAGGATCACCTCACGGGCCTGCTCAATGCCGCGGTGCAGGTAAATGGCGCCCAGCAACGATTCCATCCCGTCGGCCAGGATGCTGGACTTGTCGGCTCCACCGGTGTTGACCTCACCGCGCCCCAACAGCATGTGTACGCCAAGACCCTCCTGGGAGAGGTTGCGCGCGACATCGGCCAACGCCTGGGTGTTGACCACGCTGGCTCGCAGTTTGGCTAGATCCCCTTCCGAACGATCGGGGTGACGATGAAAGAGCTCGTCGGTAATGGTCAGACCTAGGACCGCGTCGCCGAGAAACTCCAACCGCTCGTTGGTCGGCAGACCCCCTTTTTCGTAGGCGTAGCTGCGATGCGTCAGCGCCAAAGTGACGAGGTCATCGGGCAACTCGACGCCGAGCGCGTCGAGCAGAGATTGCCGCGATCGAGTCACCGCTCACCTCGCGGTGCGGGGTGATCCGCCGCATCTGACTGTGGGACCTTCGACTCCAACATCCCGGCAAGCTTCGCCCATCGCGGATCGATCTGTTCATGGTGATGACCCGGCGCTGTAGTCAGGGCAACGCCGCACTGCGGACACAGCCCGGGGCAGTCCGGCCGACACAGCGGCGCCAGTGGCAGTTGGAGCCCGACGGCATCGATGATCGATTGCTCCAGGTCGATGGTGTCATCGACGATGTGTCCAACCTCGTCTTCCTCGGTGGTGGCCTCGGTCGCGCTCTCGGGATAGGCGAACAGTTCGGTCAACTCAACCTGGATGTGTCCCGCCACGTCAGTTAGGCAACGGGCGCACTCGCCGGCGGTGGGCGCTGCTACGGTCCCGGTCACCAACACGCCTTCGGATACCGACTCCACTCGCAGGTTGAGATCAAGCGGGGCACCCGGCGCAATAGCGATCATCTCAAGCCCGATGCGCGAGGGACTGTCCACGGTGTTACGTAGGGTGAACATGGCTCCTGGGCGCCGCCCAAGCCGTGCAACATCGACCGTGGTCGGCGAAGTCGGCCGGCGTCGCGCCGTTGGACTCTGCTGGCTAGCCATAGGGGGAATCCTACGGCCCGCGCAGCCTAGATCCATCCCATGTAGGCGGTTAGCCGGCGCCCGATCCTCGGGCAGGGAATGGCGCTAGCGCACCGCGTAATCGTGTGTGCCGGCCGCGGTGCGGAGCTGGTGGCGACCACGGCCCACGGAACGCAGGGTGCCGTTGAGGAATTCCTCGAACTCGGCCAGCTTGCTGTCGACGTAAACGTCGCATTCACCGCGCAGGCGGTCCGCCTCCGCATGAGCGGTGTCGATGAGACGGGTGGATTCCGCGTTGGCCGCCTGCACCACTTCGTTCTGCGACACCAGGCGCTGCTGTTCCTTGATGCCCTCTTGCACTGCCTTCTCATAGGCAACGTTGCCATTTTCCATCAGCCGGTCGCATTCGGCTTGGGCGCGGCCAACGCTGGCCTCATACTCACGTTTTGCCGCGGCGGCGATGCGAATCGCCTCCTCGCGGGCATCGGAGACCATCTGCTCACTGTGCTGACGCGCCTCCCCGACCATCCGATCGGCCTGGGCTTTGGCGTCCGACAAGATCCGGTCAGCCTCCGCGCGAGCGTGGTTGAGCATCGACTCCGATTCGGTGGTCGCGGAGGACACCATGGAGTCGGCGTGTGTTTTTGCGTCGTGCAACATAGAGTCGCGCGCGTCGAGCACATCCTGCGCGTCGTCCAGTTCGCCGGGGATCGCATCCTTAATATCGTCGACCAGCTCAAGGACGTCACCGCGGGGCACGACGCATCCGGCTGTCATCGGCACGCCACGGGCTTCTTCGACAATGGCGCCCAACTCGTCCAGCGCTTCAAAGACTCGGTACACGGCCATACCCTCCAAGCATCGTTTGGTGTTACCAGTGTGCCTGGTGTTGCGTCTGTGATGGTGCTGGTGGCGTCGGTGTGTCGGGCGGTATTTCAGCGAGATGGCTCGATCACCGAGTCCGCGCGAGCCGGGCGCCCAACGAGGCATCGGCGCAGGCACCTTAAGTCAGACGCTATGCTGGCTCGGTGAACGGCGGCCGCTCGGACTACATTAAAAACGACAATAAGCTAGCCGCACCGACGCTCTATATTTTTCCGCATGCAGGTGGAAACGCAACGTTTTACGTACCATTTTCCAAAGAGTTTTCTTCCGGCATGAAACGGATCGCCGTCCAGTACCCAGGACAGCGGGATCGGTCCGGATTGCCGTCGCTTGCAAGCATTCCCGCGTTGGCCGACGATATCTTCCAGATGATGAAGCCAGCATCGCAAACCGAAGGTCCCATAGCCTTCTTTGGGCACTCCATGGGAGGGATGTTGGCCTTTGAAGTCGCGTTGCGATTTCAATCGGCAGGGCATCCGCTCGCCGCCCTATTCATCTCATCCGCTGCAGCTCCAGGCCACATCAAGTACAAGCAAATTCAAGGCTTTTCTGATGACGACATGCTGAATATGGTCCGTCAAGTAACAGGCCAGAATCCAGATTTTCTTGCCGATGAAGAATTCGTCGTCGGGTTGCTACCGACGTTGCAGGCACTCCGCGCCATCGCTGGCTATACTTGCCCGCAGGGGACATCGGTGTCATGCCCCATCTATGCGTTTATCGGGGATAACGATTGGATTGTGAGCGCCGCAGACATGGAGCCATGGCGCGAACGCACGACCACTGAGTTCGAACTCCGCTCCTTCAAAGGCGATCATTTTTATCTCAACAATAATTTGCCAGAACTGGTAAAAGACATCGAAGATCGAACGCTGCAGTGGAGTGCCGAGCTCTAGCCAGTCTGCATCTATGAGTTTGCTATGAATTCCGCTCCACGCGGGTGGCAGGTTTCCGCACCGACCTCCCCGCCCGCGAGGTGCTCGGTTGCCGAGCCCGCCCGGATACCCGGTCCCGTCTCACAGCCAGGACTCAGAGCACCGACCGCAGGCCAGCCCACTAATCAGCCACACCATACGGAAGCCGAGGTACGCGGGCCGAACGTGTGAGTCTCGTCACACAAGGACGCTCGCCTCAGCGCCGAGAAGGGACGACCAAGTCGTACAGCATTCACCAGCCGTCACCGGCGAATCACGAGCCACAGTGACCACACGGTCTCACAGTAAACTGCACGTCAATGACATCAGATTCAGGTGAAACCGCCGAGCCGCGAAACGATCACCGACGCGAACGGCGCAGGAAGCCCATGGATTTTCTGGATCAACCTCCACACCCGTCAAAAAATGCTTACCCTGCATCGAGGTACTACTTTGTTGGCGGCAGGTATTTTGTAGGGGATAGGGTAGTACGTGCTGATCATCTGGCGCCGCACGGGCATGCTCCGCTAGGAGGAGTGTCGCGCGCGACGTTGTCGCCACGACCGCGTCGTCAACGAAGGACGGCCGGTTTCAAGTCACCGGGATGGCCCGTTGCGCAAGTCCGACAAGCCGTTTATCAGGTGTGCACACATGGTTAGCGTCGACAATCGAGGGAGAGATACTCCATGGCGGTGACTCACTCGTCGATACCCGCTTTGCTAGAGGAGCGGGCCGACCAGCAACCGGATGCCACCGCGTACACCTTCATCGACTACGGTTCCGACCCTGCGGGTTTTGCTGAGAGCCTGACCTGGTCGCAGGTCTATCGACGCGCACGCATCCTTGCAGAAGAACTCGCACTGTACGGATCCCCCGGCGATCGCGCCGCAATACTGGCACCGCAGGGGCTAGAGTACGTTGTCGCTTTCTTGGCGGCGCTGCAAGCTGGTTTCATCGCTGTTCCATTGTCTGTACCGCAATACGGAATTCACGACGACCGAATTTCGTCCGTGCTGCGGGACTCAATGCCCGTCGTCATTCTGACGACCTCCGTCGCGGTGGCAGACGTCACCAAATACGCACGGGCGCAAGACGGACAACCCGCCCCGGTCGTCATCGAGGTTGATCTGCTCGACTTGGATTCGTCGCGTCAGTTACCAAGCGCTCCGCAGCTGTCGTCCAGCGCCGCTTATCTGCAATACACGTCCGGATCGACGCGTACCCCGGCCGGCGTGGTTGTTTCTCACAAGAACGTCCTCGCCAACGGTACGCAAATTATGTGCGGCTACTTCGGGCAGCCCGCGGATATGCCGTCGATAACTCTGGTGTCGTGGCTACCGCTATACCACGACATGGGCCTGATTCTGGGAATTTGCGCACCAATCTTCACCAATCGAAGCGCGGTGTTACTGAGCCCGATGTCATTCTTGCGCCGGCCGGCCCGCTGGATGCAACTGCTGGCGAAAAGCGATCAAGCCTTTTCCGCCGCGCCAAACTTCGCGTTCGAATTGGCCGTCCGGAGAACAACCGACGACGACATGGCCGGCCTCGACCTCGGCGACGTGGTCGGAATCATCAGCGGGAGCGAACGAATCCACGTCGCGACGCTGAAACGTTTCACCGAGCGTTTTGCTCCGTTCAATCTGAGCGCGACAGCGATACGACCCTCCTACGGGCTCGCGGAGGCGACCCTCTACGTCGCGGCTCCCGAGCCCGGTCGCGCCCCGAAGACGGTGCGTTTCGACTACGAGCACTTGGCGGCCGGTCAGGCCAGGCCGTGCGGCACTGAAAGGACACTCGGTACCGAGCTGATCAGTTACGGCGCGCCCCGCGACTCCACCGTCCGAATCGTCGACCCGAACACCAAGACCGAGAATCCGCCTGGAGTGGTCGGTGAGATCTGGTTGCACGGCGAGAACGTAGCCATGGGATATTGGCGCAAGCCGGAGCAGAGCGCGCGGACGTTTGGCGCACAGCTCATCGCTTTGTCGCCCGGAACCCCAGAAGGGCCATGGCTGCGCACCGGAGACCTGGGCGTGATGTGCGACGACGAGCTCTTCATCATGGGCCGCATCAAAGACCTCCTCATCGTGGATGGCCGCAACCACTATCCCGACGACATCGAGGCAACCATCCAGGAAATCACCGGAGGCCGTGTCGCGGCGATAGCGATACCCGACGACAGCACCGAGCAACTGGTCGCGATCGTTGAACTGAAGAAGCGCGGAGCTTCCGCCGAGGAAGCGATGCTTCGGCTCCGCTCGGTCAAGCGTGAAGTCACCTCCGCGATATCGCGGTCCCACAGTCTGCGCGTCGCCGATCTCGTTCTGGTGTCACCTGGCTCGATTCCCATCACCACTAGCGGCAAAATCCGGCGCTCAGCCTGTGTCGACCAGTACCGCAGCGACGGATTCAAACGGTTGGACGTGGTGGTATGACGGCCAGCATCAGTGGCGAAGCCGACCTTTGCCACTGGCTAGTCGACTACCTCGTGACCAACATCGGCTGCACGCCGGACGAGGTTGACCCGGAACTGCCGCTGGCCGACCTGGGCGTGTCTTCCCGCGACGCGGTAGTGCTCTCCGGCGAATTGACCGAGTTGCTAGGCAGGACCGTATCGCCAATCGACTTCTGGGAGCACCCGACGATCGATGCGCTGGCCTCATACCTCACCGCGCCCGCGCCAGACCCCGAATCGGAAGCCGCACATAAGCGTCCGGCCCGGAACGCACTTGACGAGCCGATCGCGGTTATCGGCCTGGGCTGTCGTTTTCCTGGTGGGATCTCGGACCCAGAAACGCTGTGGGAGTTTCTCTGTGAACGCCGCTCGTCGATTGGGCAAGTACCGCCGGAGCGTTGGCAGCCGTTCGAAGGCGAGTCGCCCGAGGTAGCGGCGGCACTGGCCCACACCACGCAGTGGGGCTCATTCCTGCCCGACATCGACGCCTTCGACGCGGAGTTCTTCGAGATCTCCCCCAGCGAAGCCGACAAGATGGACCCACAGCAACGCCTGCTGCTGGAAGTGGCCTGGGAAGCGTTGGAGCACGCCGGAATTCCACCGACCACGCTGCGCCGTTCGCAGACGGGAGTGTTCGCCGGGGCATGCGTGAGCGAGTACGGCGCGATCGCGTCCACCGATCTGCTGGGGGTCGACGGTTGGAGTAACACCGGTGGCGCGATGAGCATCATCGCGAACCGACTGTCGTACTTCCTTGATCTGCGTGGCCCCTCCGTTGCGGTGGATACCGCGTGCTCGTCGTCGTTGGTGGCGATCCACCTGGCTTGCCAGAGCCTGCGGACACAGGACTCCCACCTGGCAATAGCGGCGGGCGTGAATCTGTTGTTGTCGCCCGCGGTTTTTCGGGGATTCGACCAGGTCGGTGCGTTATCGCCGACAGGCAACTGCCGCGCCTTCGATGCCGCCGCCGACGGGTTCGTGCGCGGTGAGGGTGCCGGGGTGGTGGTGCTCAAGCGGTTGACCGACGCGCAGCGCGACGAGGATCGAGTGCTTGCGGTCATCCGCGGTTCCGCGATCAACCAGGACGGCCGGTCCAACGGGCTGATGGCCCCCAACCCGGCGGCCCAGATGGCAGTGCTGCGCGCCGCCTACACCAACGCTGGGGTGCAACCAAACGAGGTCGACTACGTTGAAGCGCACGGGACCGGAACGCTGTTGGGCGATCCGATCGAAGCACGCGCCCTGGGCACGGTCCTGGGTCGCGGACGTGCCGAAGACTCTCCCCTGCTCATCGGCGCCGTGAAGACCAACCTCGGCCACACCGAGGCAGCGGCCGGAATCGCCGGATTCATCAAGACCGTGCTGGGGCTGCAATATGGCCAGATTCCACCCAACCAGCACTTCGACAGCCCCAACCCGCATATTCCTTTTTCCGAGTTGCGGATGAAAGTTGTTGATACACAAACTGATTGGCCGGACACTGCACATACGCGCCGGGCGGGTGTGTCGTCGTTCGGATTTGGTGGCACGAACGCGCACGTCGTGATCGAGCAGGGCCAGAATCAGCCACCACCGCCGCGCCGCGATCCCGACGGCGCGACGTCGACGCTGGTGGTGGCCGGGAAGACGGCGTCACGGGTGGCCGCCACAGCCCAGGTGCTGGCCGATTGGATGGAAGGCCCCGGCGCTGCGGTGCCCCTGGCCGATGTGGCCCACACGCTCAACCATCACCGAGCACGTCAGGGACAATTCGCCACGGTAGTCGCGCGGGAAAGCAAACAGGCGATCGCGGGATTGCGCGCACTGGCAGAGGGGCAGCCTGCCGCGGGGGTCGCCGGCTGCCACGAGGGCTCGGGGCCTGGCACGGTGTTCGTCTACTCGGGCCGCGGATCACAGTGGGGCGGGATGGGCCGACAACTGCTGGCCGATGAGCCTGCGTTCGCCGAGGCCGTCGCTGAGCTCGAACCAGTCTTTGTCGAGCAGGCCGGATTCTCCTTGCATGAGGTGCTGACCACCGGCCAAGAGCTCGTCGGCATCGAACAGATCCAGCTCGGGCTGATCGGAATGCAGCTGGCGCTCACCGCGCTATGGCGTTCCTACGGAGTGACCCCCGACGTGGTGATCGGCCACTCGATGGGCGAAGTGGCCGCCGCAGTGGTCGCCGGTGCGCTCACACCCGCCGAGGGGTTACGCGTCACCGCAACCCGGGCACGGCTGATGGAGCCGCTGTCCGGGCAGGGTGCCATGGCGTTGGTCGAACTCGATGCCATCGCCACCGAGGCGTTGATCGCCGATTTCCCGGACGTGACCGTGGGGATCTATGCCTCGCCGCGCCAGACCGTGATCGCCGGACCGCCACCAACGATCGACGCCCTGATCGACACGGTGCGCGCGCAGGACCGCTTTGCCAGCCGAGTCAACATCGAGGTGGCTCCGCACAACCCAGCAATGGATGCCCTGCAACCCCAGATGCGTTCGGAGCTAGCCGATCTCACACCACGACCACCGCTCATTCCCATCATCTCCACCACCTACGAAGACCTCGGCCGCCGCTCGGAATTCGACGCCGAGCACTGGGCCACCAACATGCGCAACCCCGTGCACTTCCAGCAGGCTATCGCTGCCGCCGGAGCCGACCACCACACATTCATCGAGATCAGCGCCCACCCACTGCTGACCCAGGCCATCAACGAGACCCTGCACAGCGCCCAGCACGGAACCAAGTACGTCAGCATCGGCACCCTGCAACGCGACGCCGACGACACCATCACCTTCCACACCAACCTCAACACCGCCCACACCACCCACCCACCAAACACCCCGCACCCGCCGGGACCACACCCCAAGATTCCGACTACCCCGTGGCACCACACTCATCACTGGCTCGCAGCCAAGGCCATGGCATCGCAGATGCCAGAAGCAGTGGGCCAACACAGTGTTTCGGCGAACGGGCGAACCCCATCCGAGGGCTCCGAGGGCTCCGAGGGCGGTGACGGCCTACCCGCCGACTGGTGCTACCAACTGGCTTGGCCCGCCAGCCCATTACCGAACGGCGAGGCCTTCAGCGATGCCAGCTGGCTCGTGGTGGCCAACGCCGATCCAGGTCATGGACTGGCCGCAGCCCTGGCTCCGGAATCTCGGGTCCAGGTGCTGGCGCCGGAGGTACTCACCGAAGACGGCGGTCAGGCGGCACTTCACGCTGCGCTCACCGGCGTCGACAACGTGCTGTACGCGCCGGCCGCGCCTAACCAAGCACTCGATGTCACCTCGGCATACCAGTTGTTTAACCAGGTGCGCCGGCTGGCCGCGGGGATGGCGGGGATGTCTGGGGTCGACTCACCGCAACGGTTGTTCGTCATGACGCGTAATGCCCAACCCATTTCCGAAGGCGACCAAGCCAATCCCGAACACGCGGTGCTGTGGGGCTTGGGGCGCACATTGGCTCTGGAACATCCCGAAATCTGGGGCGGCATTATCGACCTTGACGCGTCGGTGCCCGCCGAGCTCGCCGTCGAGTATCTGCGCGACGAAGCGCGCACCGCCGACGGAGACGACCAAGTCGTGTACCGGTGCGCCCAACGCCACGTGCCCCGGCTGCAGCGGCGAACTCTACCCACCCCGTCGCCGCTGGATCCGCGCCCAGAAAGCCAACTGGAGAGCCGAAAAGGCACCAGCCAGCTGGTCATTGGAGCTACCGGCAACATCGGGCCGGCCTTGATCCGACAACTCGCAACCATGGGGTCCACCACGATCGTCGCGGTGTCCCGCAATCCCGGCTCACGACTTAAGAAGCTGGCCCAAGACCTCGCTCCGACGGGGACAAAGCTCGTCGAGGTCGCAGCGGATGCGGCCGACGAAGCAGCGATGGCGACGCTCTTCGACCGTTTTGGCGGGGACCTGCCCCCGCTCGAGGGAATCTACCTAGCCGCATTCGCCGGCCAGCCAGTCCTGCTCAGCGACATGGCCGACGATGATGTAGCCGCCATGTTCCGACCCAAGCTCGATGCGGCCGCGCTCTTGCACCGCTTGTCGCTGAAAACACCAGTGCGGCAGTTCGTTGTGTTCTCCTCGATCTCAGGTCTGACCGGTTCGCGATGGCTAGCCCACTACACCGCGACTAGCACATTCCTGGACACTCTGGCCTACGCGCGCCGGGTGATGGGGCTGCCGGCGACCACCGTGAACTGGGGATTGTGGGAATCTTTGGCTCGCGCCCAGCAAGAGGCGAGTCAGGTCAGCGTCGAATCCGGACTGCAACCCATGCCGGACGAGGTGGCCATCAGCGCGCTGCCACGGGTGACGAGCCCCGCTGCGGGAGTGCATTCCGTTGTTGCCGCCGCGGATTGGCCTTTGCTTGCCGCCGCCTACCGGACCCGAGGATCGCTGCGCATCATTGACCACCTGCTGGCCGCGGAGCCCGGCGACATCGCAATGCCCCTGCGCCCCGCGCGCGATTGGTCGCAGATGTCGCCGACGGACGTGCGCGACGAGCTCGAAAAAGCGCTACGGACAATCGCCGCCCACGAACTGCGAGTGCCCGAGCCGGAACTGGACAACGACCGACCGCTGGCCGAACTGGGACTCAATTCCCTCATGGCAATGGCGATTCGGCGCGAGACTGAGCAGCTCGTGGGCCTGGAGTTGTCGGCTACCATGCTGTTCAACTATCCCACCGTCGCACGACTCGCGGACTACCTCACGCAACTTCTGGCGCCGCAGGCGGATTCGGGTGTCGACGAGATCGCCGTGCTATCGGCCTCGGCAGGAAGCGTGTTGGACAGCTTGTTCGACACGATCGAGTCGACGCCACTGGCCCCCGAGAGACCGGCGTGATGCGAACTGCTTTCAGCCGGGTCGCGGGCATGAATGCGGACCAGCGCGCTGCGGTTGACGATGCTTTCTCCCAGGCCTCGCGCACCGCCGCGGCTGAGCCGGTAGCGGTGGTCGGGATGGGTTGCCGCTTTCCCGGAGATGTGACCGGGCCGGACAGTTTCTGGAAACTGTTGGTCGATGGTCGAAATGCGGTATCCAGAGTGCCGGCGGACCGCTGGGACGCGGACGCCCTGTACGACCCGGACCCGTTGACCCCGGGACGGATGACCACGAAGTGGGGCGGTTTCGTGCCCGACATCGCCGGGTTCGACGCAGACTTCTTCGGAATCACCCCACGCGAAGCAACGGCGATGGACCCGCAACAGCGGATGCTGCTCGAGGTTGCCTGGGAAGCCCTGGAAAACGCTGGCATTCCGACGGACTCACTGGCCGGCACCCGAACCGGCGTCATGATGGGGGTCTACTTCAACGAGTACCAATCGATGGTGGCCACCGGCCCGGAGCGCGTCGACGCCTACACCGGGACCGGCAATGCCCACAGCATCACCGCGGGACGGATTTCGTACCTGCTGGGGCTCCGCGGTCCGGCCATGGCCGTTGACACGGCGTGTTCGTCGTCGTTGGCGGCGGTGCACCTGGCCTGCCAGAGCCTGCGGCTACGGGAAAGCGATGTGGCGCTGGCAGGCGGGGTCAGTCTGATCCTTCGCCCCGAGACCCAAATTGCCATCTCGGCATGGGGACTGCTCTCGCCACATGGCCGATGTGCCACATTCGACGCGGCGGCCGACGGGTTTGTGCGGGGCGAAGGCGCCGGAGTGGTCGTGCTCAAACGCCTGACCGACGCCGTGCGCGACGGAGATCAGGTACTGGCCGTGGTGCGCGGATCGGCGATCAACCAAGACGGGCGCTCCAATGGCATCACCGCACCGAACACTGAAGCCCAGTGCGGCGTGATCACCGATGCGTTGCGGTTCGGCGACGTAGCACCCGACAGCGTCGACTATGTAGAGGCTCATGGGACCGGAACGGCATTAGGCGATCCCATTGAGTTTGAAGCGCTGGCAGCCACATACGGCCGCGGCGACGGCGAGTGCGCACTGGGAGCGGTGAAAACCAACCTCGGTCACCTGGAGGCGGCTGCCGGCATCGCCGGCTTCATCAAGGCCGTGCTGGCGTTGCAGCACCGCCAAATTCCACCGAATCTGCATTTCTCGCAGTGGAATCCGGCGATCGACGCGTCGTCGACCCGCTTCTTTGTGCCAACCGACAACGTTGCGTGGCCATCAACGTCGAGTCCTCGCCGGGCCGCGGTGTCCTCATTCGGCCTTGGTGGGACGAATGCTCATGTGGTGATCGAGCAGGGTCCGGATGCGACGCCGGTCGCTGCTGACGCGCCGGCGCCGGCGGTGTCGACCTTGGTGGTGCCAGGCAAGACCGCACAGCGAGTGGGCACCACGGCATCGGTGTTGGCCGAGTGGATGGCCGGACCCGGCGCCGAGGTAGCCCTCGCCGATGTCGCACACACGCTCAACCACCACCGAGCCCGACAAGCGACCTTTGCCACCGTGGTCGCACGCGATCACACCCAGGCGGTGACGGGGCTGCGCGCCCTGGCCGCCGGCCAATCCGCCGATGGAGTAGTCGGCTGCCAGGCCGGCCCAGCTGCGCCGGGCACGGTGTTCGTGTATTCGGGTCGCGGCTGGCGATGGGCCGGGATGGGTCGACACTTGCTGGCCGACGAGCCCGCGTTCGCCGCCGCGATCGCCGAACTCGAGCCCGACTTCCTTGCCCAAGCCGGGTTCTCGCTGCACGACGTGATCGCCCAAGGCAAAGAACTCGTCGGGATCGAACAGATCCAGCTGGGTCTGATCGGCATGCAATTGGCGCTGACCGCGTTATGGCGCTCCTACGGGGTGACCCCGGACGCGGTGATCGGACATTCCATGGGCGAGGTGACCGCCGCCGTGGTCGCCGGCGCACTGACCCCGGCCGAGGGACTGCGGATCACCGCCACCCGCTCCCGGCTCATGGCGCCGCTATCGGGGCAAGGCGGCATGGCGCTGCTCGAGCTCGACGCCGAGCAGACCGAGGCGCTGATCGCCGATCACCCCGACGTGACGTTGGCGATCTACAACTCACCGCGCCAAACCGTGATCGCCGGACCGACCCAGCAGATCGAGGCTCTCATCGAGACGGTGCGCGCCCAGAACCAGTTCGCGAGCCGGGTCAATATCGAGGTGGCCCCGCATAACCAGGCCATGGACGCGCTGCAACCCCCGATGCGGTCGGAATTGGCTGATCTCAGACCGAAATCGCCGACGATTCCGATCATTTCCACCACCTACGAAGACCTGGATCGCACCCCGGTGTTCGACGCCGAGCATTGGGCCACCAACATGCGCAACCCGGTGCGATTTCAGCAGGCCATCACTGCGGCCGGCGCCGAGCACCACACCTTCATCGAGATCAGCGCGCACCCGCTGCTCACCCATGCCGTCACCGACATCCTCGGCAGCGCCGCACACCGCAGCATCGGCACCCTGCAACGCGACGCCGACGACACCATCACCTTCCACACCAACCTCAACACCACCCACACCACTCACCCACCACAGACACCCCATCCCCCCGGACCGCACCCCCGCATCCCCACCACCCCCTGGCACCACACCCACCACTGGTTCACCGACACGGCCCCCGAGCACCACACGACACACACCCAGCCGGTGTCGCAGGTCGAGGACAGCGATGATGAAGTTGCTATGGCGGTGTTGCAGTCGCCGGGTGGGGCTGGTGAGGGCGCGGGTCGGTTGTTCACGTTGGAGTGGGAGCCCGCGGCGCTGGGTAAGCCGGCGGGGTCGGTGGGGGATCTGTTGGTGGTCGGTGAGCCTGCCGATGGGTTGGTTGCGGGGTTGGTCGGCGGTGTTGGTGACCAGGTCGGGCGGTGCGAAGTCGTCGGTGCCGATGATCAGCAACGGCTGCAGCAGGTGATCTCCGAGAGTGATCGCGGCTTCGACGCGGTGATGGTGGTGTGTCCACCCCGGGCCGTTGATGAGGCCCTGCCACAGCAGGCGCAACTGGACCTAGCGCAGCAACGGACGTTGTTTATCGCTGAGTTGGTCAAGACGATCTCGCGGGTGGGTGCGCGTAATAGTCCGCGGTTGTGGATCGTCACCCGGGGGGCGGCCCAACTCGACGCCGGCGAACACGTCACGCTCTCTTCGGCCCAGCTGCGGGGTATCGCGCGGGTGCTGGCCTTCGAGCATCCCGAACTCAAGACCACGATGGTCGACGTCGAGGCCGACGGTGAGGACTCGGTCGCGGCCCTGACCGAGGAGTTGCTCGCCGGTAGCGACGATGACGAGGTCGCCCTGCGCGCGGGACACCGCTGGGTGAACAGGCTGGTGCCCGCACCCACCACCGCCGGTGGTGAGTTGGTGGTGGAATCGCGAACGACGGTGGCCGACCTCGATGCCGGCGCGGCGGTGCGGTTGCAGATCGATCAACCCGGGCGCCTCGATGCGCTCACGGTGCACGCGGTCAAGCGGATCGCCCCGCAACCCGGCCAGGTTGAGGTGCGCATCGCCGCGGCGGGACTCAACTTCGCTGACGTGCTCAAGGCCATGGGGATCTACCCGGGCACCGACGGTCCCCCGGTCATCGGTGGCGAGTGCGTCGGTGTGGTGACCGCGGTGGGTGCCGATGTCGACTCCGTGGCGATTGGCCAGCGTGTCATCGCGTTCGGTCCGGGAACGTTCGGCTCGCATATGACGACCCTTGCCGACTTGGTGGTGCCCATCTCCGACGAGCTCGCCGACGGCCAAGCCGCCGCGTTCGGTATCGCGTATCTGACCGCCTGGGAGTCACTGTGTGTGGTCGGGCGGCTGGCCCCCGGTGAACGCGTGCTCATCCATTCGGCCACCGGCGGTGTCGGGTTGGCGGCGATTTCGATCGCCAAGATGATCGGGGCCCGCATCTACACCACGGCCGGCTCCGACGACAAACGCGCCATGCTCGCCGAGCTCGGTGTGGACTACATCGGCGACTCACGCAGCGTGGATTTCGCCGACGAGATCCTCGAGACCACCGAGGGCTACGGGGTGGATCTCATTCTTAATTCACTGCCCGGCGAAGCGATTCAACGCGGAGTGCGCATCCTTGCTCCCGGTGGCCGGTTCGTCGAAATCGGCAAGAAAGACGTCCACGCCGACGCCAACCTAGGGTTGGCCGCGCTGGCCAAAAGCGCCTCCTTCACCGTCGTCGACCTCGACTTGAACCTGCGGCTGCAACCAGCCCGGTATCGCCGGTTACTCCACGAAATCCTCCAGCATGTCTCCGACGGCACCCTGCAGGCACCTCCGGTCACCGAGTTCAGCCTCGACCACGCCTTCGACGCGTTTCGACTGATGGCCTCCGGTAAACACACCGGCAAGATCGTCATCTCGATACCGGCCACCGGCCGCATCGACGCGGCCGCGTCCCCGCCACCGCTGGTCACCTCCGACGGCGGCTACATCGTCGTCGGCGGCATGGGCGGACTAGGTCTCGTCGTCGCCGAATGGCTGGCCAACCACGGCGCGGGATTGATTGTCCTCAACGGACGTTGCGCACCCAACGACGACGCCAGCGCCACCATCGCCGAGCTCACCGCCGCCGGCCACCGCATCGAGGTCATCACCGGCGACATCACCGACGCCGACACCGCCACCCGACTCGTCACCGCGGTCGAAGACGCCGGTTTCCGCGTGGCCGGCGTCGTGCACAGCGCCATGGTGCTCGCCGACGAGATCGTGTTGAACATGTCCGAATCGGCCGCCACCACGGTATTCACCCCCAAAGTCACCGGCAACTGGCGCCTGCACGAGGCCACCACCCACCTCGACCTCGACTGGTGGCTGACCTTCTCCTCGGTCGCCTCCCTGATCGGCTCACCCGGCCAAGGCGCCTACGCCGCCGCCAACTCCTGGGTCGATGCCCTCGTCTCCCACCGCCGCAGCCACGGACTACCCGCCATCGGCATCAACTGGGGACCCTGGGCCGAAGTCGGCCGCGCCCAATTCCTCGCCGACCTCGGCGTCACCATGCTCACCACCGAACAAGGCCTCTCCGCCCTACAAGCAGTCCTGACCGCCGACCGCGCCCACACCGGCGTGTTCACCCTCGACGCCCGCCAATACTTCCAATCCTTCCCCGCCCTAGCCGCATCCTCCCTCTTCGCCACCCTGCGCGACACCACCACCAACGGCGACTGGGGAGCGTGGGTACCGACCCCAATCACGCCGCCGGAAAGCGCGTTCCGAAAGTCTCTGCGCACGTGCCAACCGGAACGACGCCGCAATCTGTTGTTCGACCACGTCAATGCGCTGGCAACCACCGTGATGGCACTGCCGCCCACGAAACCCCTCGACCCATGGACCGGTTTCTTCCAACTCGGCATGGATTCGTTGATGAGTTTGGCACTAGCGCGGGCACTGTCGGAGAGCCTCGGTGAATTCCTTCCACCGTCGGCCGTTTTTGACTACCCGACCGTCGACGCGCTGACTGACTATCTGGCCGGTATCCTTCCCGAGCTCGTCGAAGCGGAAGACCAGCCGGCCGACAACGGGTACGACGAGCTCACCGAAGACGAGTGTTTGCAGCAGTTATTGGAGAGGCTGAAATAGCGCAATGACCACCACGTCACCCGACCGCCGCGCGATCATCACCGAGGCGTTGCACAAGATCGATGACCTCAGCGCGCGCCTGGAAATCGCCGAGAAGGCGACTACCGAACCAATCGCCGTGGTCGGAATTGGATGTCGGCTCCCCGGTGGCGTAGACAACCCCGAGCAGTTCTGGAACCTGTTGCGGGACGGCCGCAGCGGCATCATCAAGGTTCCCGCCGAACGGTGGGATGCCGACGCCTTGTACACCGACGACTACACGGTGCCGGGAACGATATGCAATCGGGAAGGCGGCTTCCTCACCAGCTGGGCGCCGGACGAGTTCGACGCAGAGTTTTTCTCCATCACCCCCCGCGAGGCAGCGGGCATGGACCCACAACAACGGTTGCTACTCGAGGTTGCCTGGGAGGCTTTGGAGGACGCGGGTGTGCCGCCGCACACCATTCGTGGCAGCCAGACAGGCGTCTTCGTCGGGCTCTCCGGATATGACTACATGCTCACGCTCGCAGGCCAATTGGGGCCCGAAGACCTCGATGCCTACCTGCTCACCGGAAACGGGGGATACCTCGCGGCCGGACGGTTGGCGTATTTCTTCGGAGCTCGGGGCCCTGCGGTGGCTGTCGACACGGCCTGCTCGTCATCGCTCGTCGCACTGCACCTGGCATGTCACAGCCTGCGCACTCGAGAATGCAACACAGCACTGGTCGGTGGCACCCACCTGTTGCTCAGCTCCGCGCCGAGCATCAGCTGTTCACGGTTTGGGATGTTGTCGCCGGAGGGGCAGTGCAAGACCTTCGACGCATCCGCCGATGGGTATGTGCGCAGCGAAGGCAGCGGAGTGGTGGTACTCAAGCGGTTGGCCGACGCCGAACGCGACGGCAACCGAATCCTGGCAGTAGTGCGCGGTTCGGCCGTCAACCAAGACGGTGCTAGCAGCGGATTGACCGTTCCGAACGGCCCGGCGCAACAGGCGTTGATCCGCCGGGCGCTGGAATCGGCGAAGTTGAAGCCCGCCGACATCGATTACATCGAGGCTCATGGAACAGGTACCCCGCTCGGCGACCCGATCGAACTCGACGCGCTGAGCAAGGTTTTCAGCGATCGGGAAAGCGCCCAGCCGCTGGTAATCGGATCGGTGAAGACCAATATCGGTCATCTGGAGTCCTCGGCCGGCATCGCCGGGTTCATCAAGGCGGTGCTCTCCCTCAACCACGGCTACATTCCCCGGCACCTCAATTTCCATGAGTTGACGCCGCATGCCAGCGAAGGCGCCGCGCGCCTGGCCATCGCGGCCGAGGCAATGGACTGGCCAGTCACCGGTCGTCCTCGCAGGGCGGGGGTGTCTTCGTTCGGTGTCAGCGGGACGAATGCTCATGTGGTGATCGAGCAGGGTCCGGATACGACGCCGGTCGCCGCTGACGCGCCGGCGCCGACGGTGTCGACCTTGGTGGTGCCAGGCAAGACCGCACAGCGAGTGGGCACCACGGCATCGGTGTTGGCCGAGTGGATGGCCGGACCCGGCGCCGAGGTAGCCCTCGCCGATGTCGCACACACGCTCAACCACCACCGAGCCCGACAAGCGACCTTTGCCACCGTGGTCGCACGCGATCACACCCAGGCGGTGACGGGGCTGCGCGCCCTGGCCGCCGGCCAATCCGCCGATGGAGTAGTCGGCTGCCAGGCCGGCCCAGCCGCGCCGGGCACGGTGTTCGTGTATTCGGGTCGCGGCTGGCAGTGGGCCGGAATGGGTCGACACTTGCTGGCCGACGAGCCCGCGTTCGCCGCCGCGATCGCCGAACTCGAGCCCGACTTCCTTGCCCAAGCCGGGTTCTCGCTGCACGACGTGATCGCCCAAGGCAAAGAACTCGTCGGGATCGAACAGATCCAGCTGGGTCTGATCGGCATGCAATTGGCGCTGACCGCGTTATGGCGCTCCTACGGGGTGACCCCGGACGCGGTGATCGGACATTCCATGGGCGAGGTGACCGCCGCCGTGGTCGCCGGCGCACTGACCCCGGCCGAGGGACTGCGGATCACCGCCACCCGCTCCCGGCTCATGGCGCCGCTATCGGGGCAAGGCGGCATGGCGCTGCTCGAGCTCGACGCCGAGCAGACCGAGGCGCTGATCGCCGATCACCCCGACGTGACGTTGGCGATCTACAACTCACCGCGCCAAACCGTGATCGCCGGACCGACCCAGCAGATCGAGGCTCTCATCGAGACGGTGCGCGCCCAAGACCAGTTCGCGAGCCGGGTCAATATCGAGGTGGCCCCGCATAACCAGGCCATGGACGCGCTGCAACCCTCGATGCGGTCGGAATTGGCTGATCTCAGACCGAAATCGCCGACGATTCCGATCATTTCCACCACCTACGAAGACCTGGATCGCACCCCGGTGTTCGACGCCGAGCATTGGGCCACCAACATGCGCAACCCGGTGCGATTTCAGCAGGCCATCACTGCGGCCGGCGCCGAGCACCACACCTTCATCGAGATCAGCGCGCACCCGCTGCTCACCCATGCCGTCACCGACATCCTCGGCAGCGCCGCACACCGCAGCATCGGCACCCTGCAACGCGACGCCGACGACACCATCACCTTCCACACCAACCTCAACACCACCCACACCACTCACCCACCACAGACACCCCATCCCCCCGGACCGCACCCCCGCATCCCCACCACCCCCTGGCACCACACCCACCACTGGCTCTCCAGTACCACCACCTCCCATGCGGCAGGCACTCATCCGCTACTCGGCATGGGAGTCATTGATCCCACCAACGGCACCCGGGTCTGGGAGAACGAGCTCAGTCCGGATCTGCTGTGGCTGGGCGACCATCGCATCGATGAGCTGTGCGTGCTGCCAGGCGCGGCCTACGCCGAGATCGCGCTGGCGGCGGTCACCGACGCATTCGGGGCCTCCGCAGACACCCCAGACACCCCAGATTCCGCAGATTCCGCAGATCAACCCTGGACGATCCGCGAGCTGTCCCTCGATCAGGTGCTGCACGTGACCAACGGCACGATGCTGGTCACCACGCTCACCGGCGACGACCAGATGTGCCGGGTCGAAATACGCACTCGCAGCGGCGCATCCAGATGGACCAAGCACGCGACGGCCACACTCGCACGTGCCCCCCAGCCGCCTCGCGAGGCGCCGGAATTTACAGCCGACGACGGCGCGACGGAACTGGACCCCGACGAGCTGTATCGCCGGCTGCGCGCCGCGGGCCAGCAACACGGACAGGCGTTCCGCGGGATCGTAGGCCTGACGATCTCCTCGTCTGGTGTAGCCCGCGCTGAGGTCCAGCTGCCCGCGTCAGCCAAGGCGGGTGCGCGCAAGCTGCTGCTGCACCCGGTCGTGATGGACGTCGCGTTGCAGACCCTGGGTGCCACCCAGTTGGCAACCGAGTTCGCCGGCGGGCAAACCGATCAGCAGGCCATGGTGCTTCCGGTTCGTTTCGCCGGCATCCACGTCTACGGCGATGTCACCGAAGGGGCCTACGCATTTGGCTCCCTGGCCGTGACCGACGGCCAGCTGGTTGGTCAGGTGTTGGTGACCGGCCACGATGGTCAACCACTGTTGGCGATCGATGAAGTCGCTATGGCGGTGTTGCAGTCGCCGGGTGGGGCTGGTGAGGGCGCGGGTCGGTTGTTCACGTTGGAGTGGGAGCCCGCGGCGCTGGGTAAGCCGGCGGGGTCGGTGGGGGATCTGTTGGTGGTCGGTGAGCCTGCCGATGGGTTGGTTGCGGGGTTGGTCGGCGGTGTTGGTGACCAGGTCGGGCGGTGCGAAGTCGTCGGTGCCGATGATCAGCAACGGCTGCAGCAGGTGATCTCCGAGAGTGATCGCGGCTTCGACGCGGTGATGGTGGTGTGTCCACCCCGGGCCGTTGATGAGGCCCTGCCACAGCAGGCGCAACTGGACCTAGCGCAGCAACGGACGTTGTTTATCGCTGAGTTGGTCAAGACGATCTCGCGGGTGGGTGCGCGTAATAGTCCGCGGTTGTGGATCGTCACCCGGGGGGCGGCCCAACTCGACGCCGGCGAACACGTCACGCTCTCTTCGGCCCAGCTGCGGGGTATCGCGCGGGTGCTGGCCTTCGAGCATCCCGAACTCAAGACCACGATGGTCGACGTCGAGGCCGACGGTGAGGACTCGGTCGCGGCCCTGACCGAGGAGTTGCTCGCCGGTAGCGACGATGACGAGGTCGCCCTGCGCGCGGGACACCGCTGGGTGAACAGGCTGGTGCCCGCACCCACCACCGCCGGTGGTGAGTTGGTGGTGGAATCGCGAACGACGGTGGCCGACCTCGATGCCGGCGCGGCGGTGCGGTTGCAGATCGATCAACCCGGGCGCCTCGATGCGCTCACGGTGCACGCGGTCAAGCGGATCGCCCCGCAACCCGGCCAGGTTGAGGTGCGCATCGCCGCGGCGGGACTCAACTTCGCTGACGTGCTCAAGGCCATGGGGATCTACCCGGGCACCGACGGTCCCCCGGTCATCGGTGGCGAGTGCGTCGGTGTGGTGACCGCGGTGGGTGCCGATGTCGACTCCGTGGCGATTGGCCAGCGTGTCATCGCGTTCGGTCCGGGAACGTTCGGCTCGCATATGACGACCCTTGCCGACTTGGTGGTGCCCATCTCCGACGAGCTCGCCGACGGCCAAGCCGCCGCGTTCGGTATCGCGTATCTGACCGCCTGGGAGTCACTGTGTGTGGTCGGGCGGCTGGCCCCCGGTGAACGCGTGCTCATCCATTCGGCCACCGGCGGTGTCGGGTTGGCGGCGATTTCGATCGCCAAGATGATCGGGGCCCGCATCTACACCACGGCCGGCTCCGACGACAAACGCGCCATGCTCGCCGAGCTCGGTGTGGACTACATCGGCGACTCACGCAGCGTGGATTTCGCCGACGAGATCCTCGAGACCACCGAGGGCTACGGGGTGGATCTCATTCTTAATTCACTGCCCGGCGAAGCGATTCAACGCGGAGTGCGCATCCTTGCTCCCGGTGGCCGGTTCGTCGAAATCGGCAAGAAAGACGTCCACGCCGACGCCAACCTAGGGTTGGCCGCGCTGGCCAAAAGCGCCTCCTTCACCGTCGTCGACCTCGACTTGAACCTGCGGCTGCAACCAGCCCGGTATCGCCGGTTACTCCACGAAATCCTCCAGCATGTCTCCGACGGCACCCTGCAGGCACCTCCGGTCACCGAGTTCAGCCTCGACCACGCCTTCGACGCGTTTCGACTGATGGCCTCCGGTAAACACACCGGCAAGATCGTCATCTCGATACCGGCCACCGGCCGCATCGACGCGGCCGCGTCCCCGCCACCGCTGGTCACCTCCGACGGCGGCTACATCGTCGTCGGCGGCATGGGCGGACTAGGTCTCGTCGTCGCCGAATGGCTGGCCAACCACGGCGCGGGATTGATTGTCCTCAACGGACGTTGCGCACCCAACGACGACGCCAGCGCCACCATCGCCGAGCTCACCGCCGCCGGCCACCGCATCGAGGTCATCACCGGCGACATCACCGACGCCGACACCGCCACCCGACTCGTCACCGCGGTCGAAGACGCCGGTTTCCGCGTGGCCGGCGTCGTGCACAGCGCCATGGTGCTCGCCGACGAGATCGTGTTGAACATGTCCGAATCGGCCGCCACCACGGTATTCACCCCCAAAGTCACCGGCAACTGGCGCCTGCACGAGGCCACCACCCACCTCGACCTCGACTGGTGGCTGACCTTCTCCTCGGTCGCCTCCCTGATCGGCTCACCCGGCCAAGGCGCCTACGCCGCCGCCAACTCCTGGGTCGATGCCCTCGTCTCCCACCGCCGCAGCCACGGACTACCCGCCATCGGCATCAACTGGGGACCCTGGGCCGAAGTCGGCCGCGCCCAATTCCTCGCCGACCTCGGCGTCACCATGCTCACCACCGAACAAGGCCTCTCCGCCCTACAAGCAGTCCTGACCGCCGACCGCGCCCACACCGGCGTGTTCACCCTCGACGCCCGCCAATACTTCCAATCCTTCCCCGCCCTAGCCGCATCCTCCCTCTTCGCCACCCTGCGCGACACCACCACCATCGAGCGGCGCGGCGGCGGCAAGATCCGTGCGGAATTGGAAGCGACTGACCCAAGCGAGCGTCCCGCCCAGCTGGCATCCGCGATCGCCGACGAGATCCAGGGAGTGCTGCGCTCCAGCGAGCCCATTGACCACAACCAGCCGATGGAATCGCTGGGTCTCGACTCACTGATGGGCCTCGAATTGCGGAACAGACTAGAGGCGAGCTTGGACATGACATTGCCGGTCGCGTTGGTCTGGGCATACCCGACCATCACCGATCTGGCGGGTGCGTTGTGCGAGCGGATGGGCTACACGGCGCCGTCCGATGAGTCGGCGACCTCCGACGAGGAGACCTCCCTGTCCGACGAGGAGATGGAACTGCTGTCCGAGCTGGTCGAGCGCACCGAGCTGGAGGCTGCGGCAGAAGGCGCCGACTTATGACAAGCCTCGCCGAGCGCGCGGCCCAACTGTCTCCGAAAGCGCGAGATGTACTCGCCCGCGAGCTAGTTCGCGCGGGCACGACGTTCCCGACCGACGTCGCCGAGCCGATCGCAGTAGTCGGCATCGGGTGCCGCTTTCCCGGCGATGTGTCTGGGCCGCAAAGTTTTTGGGAACTACTGGTCAACGGCCGCGACGCCGTGTCCATGGTGCCGGACGACCGCTGGGATGCCGACGCGTACTACGATCCCGATCCGGAGGCACCGGGGCGGATGACCACGAAATGGGGTGGTTTCCTCTCCGATGTCGCCGGGTTCGACGCCGACTTCTTCGGGATCACCCCACGCGAAGCAACGGCGATCGACCCGCAACAACGAATGCTGCTCGAGGTCACCTGGGAAGCGCTCGAACATGCCGGCATCCCGCCAGATTCCCTGAACGGCACCAGGACCGGCGTCATGATGGGCTTGTGGTCCTGGGACTACTCCACGGTAAACATGGAGCGGTTCGCCGAGATCGACGCGTACATGAGCACCGGAGTCCCGCACTGCATGGCGGTGGGCCGGATTTCGTATCTGCTGGGGCTGCGCGGTCCAGCAGTAGCCGTAGACACCGCGTGTTCATCGTCGTTGGTGGCGGTGCACTTGGCATGTCAGAGCCTGCGCCTGCGCGAGAGTGACTTGGCACTGGCCGGCGGTGTCCAGCTCAGTTTGTCGCCGTATACCAGCATCGCGCTGTCCAAGTTCTCGGCCCTCTCACCGACGGGTCGATGCAAGGCCTTCGATGCCGGCGCGGACGGCTTCGTCCGCGGCGAGGGCGCCGGGGTGGTGGTGCTCAAGCGATTGGCCGACGCCACCCGTGACGGGGATCAGGTGCTGGCGGTGGTCCGCGGTTCCGCGAT
The DNA here is from genome assembly GCF_018278905.1 of Mycobacterium spongiae. Lineage (NCBI taxonomy): Bacteria > Bacillati > Actinomycetota > Actinomycetes > Mycobacteriales > Mycobacteriaceae > Mycobacterium > Mycobacterium spongiae. The sequence continues at coordinate 1,751,320 of NZ_CP046600.1, read as the reverse complement.
CAACCAGGACGGCCGATCCAACGGCATGACCGCCCCGAACGCGTTGGCTCAGCGGGACGTGATCAACTCCGCGCTGCGGATGGCCGACGTCGCTGCCGACAGCGTGAACTATGTCGAGACCCACGGCACCGGAACGGTGTTGGGGGATCCCATCGAATTCGAGTCATTGGCGGCCACCTACGGCCGCGGTGACGGCGAGTGCGCGCTGGGCGCCGTCAAGACCAACTTCGGTCACCTGGAGGCAGCGGCCGGGATCGCCGGGTTCATCAAGGCGGTGCTGGCTGTACGACGCGGGTACATTCCCCCCAACTTGCACTTCACCCGGTGGAACCCGGCCATTGACGCGTCAACGACCCGCCTGTTCGTGCCGACCCAGGGCGCTGCCTGGCCGGACGCCACCGGTCCGCGTCGGGCAGCGGTGTCCTCGTTCGGGCTCAGTGGGACGAATGCGCACGTACTGATCGAGCAAGGTTCGCCGCCGAACTCGCCATCCGCCGGTAAACCGGATTCGGGGGCTCCGGGGATTGCGCGGTTGGTGCTGTCGGGTAAGACGCCCCAGCGGGTCGCTTCACTGGCCGAAATGGTGGCCGACTGGTTGCAAGGTTCGGGTGCGTCGGTCCCGCTGGCCGATGTGGCGTACACGCTGAGTCATCACCGGACCCGTCACGGCCGGCGTGCCCTGGTGGCCGCAAGAGACCGCGCGCAGGCCGTGACCGGGCTGCGGGCACTGGCCGCCGGCCAGCCCGGTCCGGGCATCGTGTCCAGCCATCAGCTCCCGAGCGGCCCAGGCACCGTGTTCGTGTACTCGGGTCAAGGATCGCAATGGGCCGGGATGGGCCGGCAGTTGCTGGCCGACGAGCCCACGTTCGCCGCCGCCATCGCCGAATTGGAACCAGAATTCGTTGCGCAGGTAGGCTTTTCACTGCAGGAGTTGATCTCCGACGGTGCGGAAGTGGTCGGCATTGACCGCATCCAGCCGGTCCTGGTGGGCGTGCAGCTGGCGCTCACAGCGTTGTGGCGCTCCTACGGGGTGACCCCGGACGCAGTGATTGGGCACTCGATGGGCGAAGTGGCCGCCGCCGTGGTGGCCGGCGCACTGACCCCGGCCGAGGGATTGCGGGTGATCGCGACCCGCTCGCGGTTGATGGCGCAGTTGGCCGGTCAGGGCGCGATGGCACTGTTGGAGCTTGACGCCGACGCGACGCAGACGTTGATTGCCGACGTTCCGCAGCTAACGGTGGCGGTATATGCCTCGCCGAGTCACACGGTGATCGCCGGACCGCCCGCGTCGGTGGACACGGTGATCGCGACGGTGGCCGCCGATAACCGGCTGGCCCGGCGCATCGACGTCGACGTCGCCTCGCATAACCCCATCATCGACCCGGTGTTGCCACAGTTGCGTTCGGCGCTCGGTGATTTGGCGCCTCGGCAGCCCGAGATTCCGATGATCTCCACCGCCAGCGAGCAGGCCCAACCGGTGATGGATGCCGACTACTGGGCCACCAACCTGCGCAACCCCGTGCGGTTTCACCAGGCCATCACTCGGGCTGGCGCCGGACACCACACCTTCATCGAGATCAGCCCGCATCCGCTGCTTACCCACACGATCACCGACGCCCTGGGCGATAGCCACGGTCGTGTGGTCACCCCGACGATGAGCAGGGACACCGACGAAACCCTGTTCTTCCACGCCCAACTCGGTGTGGTGGGCACGCCGGAAACCGCGAACGGGCGACGTGCCGATCTTCCACCCACACCCTGGCACCACGAGAAGTTCTGGGTCCCCGACCGATCGGGCATGCTCCACGTGGCGGCCACCCACCCGCTGCTTGGGACTCATACCGAAATCCCCTCCGGCCGCGACCATGTGTGGCAGGCGAACGTGGGGACCTCGGTGCAGCCCTGGCTGGCCGATCACAAGGTGCACGGCCAACCGATCATGCCGGCCGCCGCGTTCGCCGAAATCGCCCTTGCCGCCAGTAGCGAAGCGCTCGGATTGCCCGTCGACGCCATATCCGTCCGCCAACTCGAGGTCGAGCAGATGCTCCCCATCGACAGCTCCACGGAGATGACGACTCAGTTGACGCGGGGCTCGGACGACAAGACGCGGATCGAGGTCTACTCCCGCACGGCCACGGGCGGCTGGTGCCGGCATGCCCTTGCCAAGGTGGAAGCATCGCCGTCAGACCTCGTCCCCGACCAGCACCCACCGGCCACTGGCCACGCCGCCACTTCGGTGTCCCCCGCTGACTTCTACGGCGCGCTACGCCAGACCGGACAGCACCACGGGCCGGCCTTCGCGGCGCTGACTCGAATCAGTCGGTTGCCCGACGGCACAGCGGAAACCGAGATCGAAATCCCGCAGGATGCTCCCCGCCATTCCGGGTATCGAATCCACCCTGTCCTCTTGGATGCCGCTCTGCAGAGTTTGGGCGCCGCGATGCCGGAAGGACAGGCCGCAGAATCCGGCACATACCTGCCGGTGTCGTTCGAGAAAATCCGGGTATTCGGCGACCCCGGCCGGCGCGCCAGCTGTCGTGCTGAGCTGACCAGCCTCGCCGAGGGCGGGGCGGGCAAGCTCGGCAGGCTCGTGATCGCTGATGGGGCCGGAACCGTGACTGCGGAAATCGATGGCATCTATCTGCGGCGCGTCGAACACCGCGCGGTGCCGTTGCCGCTCTCGCAGAAGATTTTTGACACCAGTTGGGTGGAAAGTCCGCCCGAGCCAGGCACTGCCGCGGAAAGCAGCGCGCCGGGGAGTTGGCTGGTACTCACCGAGGCCGACGCCAAGGCGGCGGCGGAGCCGTTCGTCTCCCGGTGGCAGTCAGCGACCCAGCGAGTGAGCGTCGCCAACCTCGACGACGAACCCGCGGTACTCGCCGCTTTCGCAGAAACGGCCGGCGATCCCGAGCGCCCACCCGCCGGTGTGGTGGTCTTCCTCGCAGGCGGGTCCACAGGGCCAGAAGACGGGCTGACGCGGGCCCGCGACACAGTCTGGTCGGTCTCAGCGGCCATTCGCGGAATCGTCGGCGGCTGGCACGGCCGGTCTCCGAGGCTCTGGTTGGTCAGCCGCGGTGGTCTCGCGGTTGGCGACAAGGAGCCGGGAGCTCCCGCCGTCGGCGCGTTGAGAGGCCTGATACGAGTGCTCACCTACGAGCATCCCGACCTGCGCACCACACTGGTCGATCTGGATCCCGCCGACGAGACGCTCGCCGCGCTGGATGCCGAACTGCAGTCGGCAGATAACGACGACGTGGTCGCCTGGCGAGGCACCATCCGCCACGTCGAGCGGCTTACCCGGGCCACCCTGGGCGCACCTACGGGCGCCCCGGTCGTCCGTCCCGGAGCGTCGTACGTCGTCACCGGGGGCCTCGGCGGCCTCGGCCTCGTCATCGCACGATGGATCGTCGACCGTGGCGCCGGCCGCGTCGTCCTCAACGGCCGCAGCGATCTGTCCGACGAACAGCGCGCTATCGTGACCGAGCTGGAAACCAAAGCTGAGATCGTCGTTGTTCGCGGCGATGTGGCCTCGGCGCCAGTGGCCGAAAGCCTCATTCTGGCCGCGGAAGACAACGACCGCGAGTTGCGCGGAATCGTGCACGCGGCGGCCGTGATCGACGACAACCTGTTGTTCTCCATGAGCAAGGAGAGTCTGGAACGGGTGTGGGCTCCCAAAGCGGCGGGGGCGCTGCGGATGCACCAAGCGAGCGCCACCCGGGAGCTGGACTGGTGGCTGGGATTCTCTTCAGTCGCTTCGCTGCTAGGGTTTCCCGGGCAGACGGCCTACGCGTGCGCGAGTGCCTGGCTCGATGCCCTCGTCGCGTGGCGCAGGGCGTCCGGCCTGCCGGCGGCCGTGATCAATTGGGGACAGTGGTCGGAAGTGGGCGTCGCGCGCTCGTTGAATGTCGGTGTCCTCGATCCGATTACGCCGGCCGAAGGGATCGAGGCGCTGGAGTCGCTGCTGGCTAGCGACCGCGGCCATACCGGCGTCGCCCGGCTACGTCCCGATCGGGCGGCGGTCGCATTCCCTGAGATCCACCGAATCGGCTACTTCGCCCTCGTAGTCGAAGAGCTCGATAGTGCGGGCGACGCGGGTGACTGGCCCGGTCCCGATGCGCTGTCCGGCCTCGATCCTGTTGAGGCCGCCGGAATCGTGACCGAACGATTGTGCGTGCGCATCGCGGCGATCATGGGCTACGCCGACCATTCGGCTGTCGACTCGACCATGCCGTTGACCGAACTGGGGATGGATTCCCTCATGGCAGTGCGGATCCGCAACACTTCGCGCGCGGACTTCGGCGTGGAGCCGCCCGTCGCGTTGCTCTTGCAGGGCGCGTCGGCGCAGGATCTCGCCACCGATCTCCTTCGGCAGCTCAACCTGACCGACGAACAACAGGTGAACGAGCACGTTGACGTAGTTCGCGACCGCGCCCAGCAGCGCGCGGCAGCGCGACAGCAAGCCGCGATGCGGCGAAAGGCGGGGCAATCCACGTGAACACCAACCCAGATTCGTTGCCTGACAACGCAATCGCCGTTGTCGGCATGGCCGGCCGATTCCCGGGCGCCAACTCCGTATCGGCGCTGTGGGACAATCTCCGGCGCGGCAAGGAGTCGATCGTCACCCTGTCGGAACCCGAGCTGATCGATGCCGGGGTCGGCGAGAAAACGCTGGCGAACCCCGCCTACGTGCGGCGAGCACCGGTTGTCGACGGCATCGAGGAGTTTGACGCGGACTTTTTCGGCTTTTCTCCGCAGGCCGCTCGGATGCTCGATCCGCAACATCGGCTATTCCTGCAGTGCGCGTGGCATACGTTGGAGGACGCGGGCGCTGACCCCGCGCGGTTCGACGGCTCCATCGGCGTCTATGGAACCAGCTCTCCCAGCGGCTATCTCTTGCACAACCTGCTGTCGCACCGCGACCCCAACGCCGTCCTGGCCGAGGGACTCACCTTCGAACAGTTCAACTTGTTTCTGCAGAACGACAAGGATTTCCTGGCGACGCGGGTATCTCACCAGCTCAATCTGCGGGGTCCGAGCATCGCGGTCCAAACCGCGTGCTCGTCGTCGCTGGTCGCGGTCCACCTCGCCTGCCTGAGCCTGCTCAGCGGCGAATGCGACATGGCGCTGGCAGGCGGGGTGTCGTTGAACGTCCCCCACCGCGTTGGTTACTGGAACTCGCCGGGATCCATGGTCTCGGCAGTCGGGCACTGCCGGCCCTTCGACGTGCGAGCCGACGGTACCGTCTTCGGCAGCGGCGTCGCGATGGTGGCCCTCAAGACCCTGCAGGCGGCCGTCGACGCCGGGGACCGCATCCACGCCGTCATCCGCGGGTCGGCGATCAACAACGACGGCTCGGCCAAGATGGGATATGCGGCGCCAAGTGCGGCCGCTCAGGCCGATGTCATCGCCGAGGCACAGGCCGTCGCGGGCATCGACTCGTCGACCGTGAGCTATGTCGAGACCCACGGAACCGGCACCCCGCTGGGTGACCCGATCGAAATCGAAGGGCTCCGTACGGCATTCGGCGTGTCACAGAAGACCCGCACGGCTCCCTGTGTGCTCGGCTCGGTCAAGTCGAACATCGGCCACCTGGAAGTCGCCGCGGGAATCGCAGCTCTGGTCAAGACGATCTTGTGCCTGAAGAACAAGGCCATTCCGGCCACGCTGCACTTCACCAGTCCCAACCCCGAACTGCGTCTCGATCAAAGTCCGTTCACCGTGAGAAACAAGTACGGACCATGGGAATGCGACGGAGTCCGTCGCGCCGGAGTCAGCTCGTTCGGGGTCGGCGGTACCAACGCCCACGTCGTCTTAGAGGAAGCCCCACTAGAAGCACCTCAAGAAGAATCCGAAGCTCCAGCACGTCGGATCGAACGCCAGGTTCTCCTGTTGTCAGCAAGAACACCTGCGGCGCTGGCCGAATCGCGAGCCGCGTTGGCTACTGCACTGTCCGGCGCGCCGGAGCTGGATCTGTCCAACGTTGCCTACACTCTCGCCGGGCGCCGCCAGCACACCGTCCGGATGGCGGCCGTCGTCGGCGACACCGAGCAGGCAGCTGCGATTTTGCGGGAGCCCGAGCACGACAACGTTTTCGTCGGCAAAGGCCCGGATAGCGCGGACGACGCTGCCCCTGACTCCGGCGGCGCCGTTTTCTTGTTTCCCGGTCAGGGCGCTCAACACGTCGGCATGGCCAAAGGGCTTTACGACACCGAGCCGGTTTTCGCCGAGCACTTCGACGCCTGCGCCGAGGGATTCCGTGAAGAGCTGGATCTCGATCTGCATGCCGCCGTGTTCAGCGGTACCGCTGGCGATTTGGAGCGTATTGACCGTTCGCAGCCCGCCCTGTTCACGGTGGAGTACGCGCTCGCGAAGTTGGTGGAAACCTTTGGTGTGCAACCCGGGGCGTACATCGGCTACAGCACCGGCGAATACATCGCGGCCACGTTGGCGGGAATCTTCGATCTTGCGACAGCAATCAAAACAGTATCGTTGCGCGCCCGTCTGATGCACGAGTCGCCCGCGGGCGCCATGGTTGCAGTGGCGGTGAGCCCCGACGAGATCGCCGCGCACTTGGCCGAGCACGTCTTTGAGGGAGTCGAACTCTCAGCAGTGAACGATCCCGGTAACTGCGTGGTCGCCGGACCCGACGACGGACTACGCGCATTCACCAAACACCTTCGCCACCATGAGATACCGGTTCGACGGGTGCGTGCGACCCATGCGTTTCACACGAGCTCGATGGATCCGATGCTGGCAGAATTCCACGAGTTCCTGTCGCGTCAGGAGCTGCGCGCTCCGCACAAACCGTTGCTGAGCAACCTCACCGGAACGTGGATGTCCGCCGAGCAGGCAACAGACCCGGACAGCTGGACGCGTCAAATCAAATCGACGATCAGGTTCTCCGATGAACTCGATGTGCTGCTGAGCGATCCGGCTCGGATCCTGGTCGAGGTCGGTCCGGGCGGGAGCCTGACTGGCTCGGCGATCCGCCACCCCAAGTGGTCGACCGGGCACCGCGCGGTTCGTCTCATGCGCCACCCCGTTCAGAACGTCGACGACCGCGACACTTTCCTTCGCGGCCTCGGCGAACTCTGGTCAGCCGGAATCGACGTTGACTGGTCGCCGCTGCGACCCGAACAGCCGCGCGTCGTTTCGCTACCCGGGTATCCATTTGAGCGCCAGCGGCATTGGGTCGAACCCAATCTCAACCTGGTGGCGCACCTGCCGGCCGGAACCAACGGCTCGCCGGTAGCCGCAGGGTCGGGTTCCGGCGCTGGCTCACCGACAGGGGTCTCCAACGTCGAGGCGGTGCGCAACGGTAGGTCACAAACCGAGGCCACGTTGCAGCGCATCTGGCAGCAGTGCCTGGGTGTCACCGCGGTCGATCGGAACGCAAATTTCTTTGAACTCGGTGGCGATTCCCTGATAGCCATCAGCATCGCCATGACCGCCGCCAACGAGGGCCTGATCATCACACCGCAGGATCTGTACGAATACCCGACCTTAGCCTCGCTGACCACCGCCGTCGATGCCGCGTTCGCCGCGAGTGGATTGACAAAACCTCCTGAGGCGCAGGCTAACCCGGTCGTTGGACCGAACGTCTCGTACTTCCTTGAACGAGGGTTGCGCGAGACGGGCCGCTGGCGCGTCCCGTTGATCTTTCGCCTGGAGCCCACCGTGGGCGCCGAAGACATTCGGGCGGTGCTGACCGCGGTGATAAACCACCACGACGCATTGCGCCTCAACCTCGTCGAGCGCGAGGGAATATGGGAGCAGCACATCGGACCACCAGCGGAATTCACCCAGCTGGTGACCCGGTCGCTTCCCGAGGAAGCAACCGACGAACAGGCTGCGGCATCAGACACCCTGGCTGAGTTTATTGCCGAGCACGGTGCCTCGAACGCGGCGCTGACTGCCGTGCACATCACGGCCGCTCCTGGCGGTGCGCACTACCTGGGTCTTGGCCTGCACGAAACGGTCGCCGACAGCTCATCGAGCCAGATCGTGGCGACAGACATCATCACCGCGTTCGGGCAACAGCTGGCGGGCCAGGAAATCACACTGGAATCGGTCGCCACCGGATGGCGAGACTGGTCACTGCGATACGCGACCCTCGCGACACATCCGGCGGCTCTGGATACTCGCAAGTTCTGGGTCGACAACGCAAGCAAGACAAGTCTCTGGCTGGCCGAGGCCGCTCCCAACGCAGAGAGGTCCCCATCCCCCGCCGCCGACGATCTGACTCGGCTGTCGAGCGCCCTGGGCGTTGATCAGACATCCGAGCTCGACGACGCTCGGCGCAGATTCCGACGGTCGATTCAAGAGATCCTGCTTGCCGCGCTGGGACGAACGATCGCCCGGACGGTCGGCGAGGGCGTGATCGCTGTGGAACTCGAGGGCGAGGGGCGCTCGGTGCTGCGACCGGATGTCGACGTGCGCAGAACTGTCGGCTGGTTCACGACGTACTACCCGGTTCCGCTCGCGTGCTCGAAACAGCGAGGCGCCGCTGCGATTGAACAGCTCACGGCGGTTCATGACACCGTCAAGTCCGTTCCGCACTATGGCGCCGGATACGGGCTGCTGCGGTATGTCTACGCCGCGACGGGTCGGGTTTTCGGTGCGCAACGCCCACCCGACATCCACTTCCGGTATGCCGGCATGATCCCGGAGCTGCCATCCGCTGATGCGGGTGCGGCCGCGCCGGCACAGTTGGCGTCCGACATCGCCATGCCGGTGCGCGAAGCGATCCCCGGGCTGGGACATGCCATCGAACTGCGGGCTTATCGGTGTGGCGGCGTGCTGCATCTCGACTGGTGGTACGACACCCGGCGGATCGCGGGCGAGACCGCACAAGCGCTCATGGATAGCTTCCCGCTCGCGCTGAGCGAGTTGATCCAGGACGGCATCGCGGCGCAGCAGGACGACAGCGACGACGTCGGCGCCACCGAAGCTGGCGCTCTGGTGGACCTGTCGACCCTCGACGCGTCGTGATCCCGGCCGAGGAGAAGCTGATGCGCGAGGGCGACAACGCTGTAGTAGTTCGTGGAATTCGCAAGAGATTCGGCGATGTTGTGGCTTTGGATGACGTCAATTTCGACGTCGGCGCCGGTGAGGTGATCGGTCTGCTTGGCCCGAATGGCGCGGGGAAAACGACCATGGTCGACATCCTGTCCACGCTGACCAAACCGGATCACGGCTTCGCGACCGTCGCCGGCCATGACGTCGTTTCCCAACCGGCCGGTGTGCGCCGCGCGATCATGGTCACCGGGCAGCACGTGGCCGTCGACGACATGCTCTCCGGCGAACAGAACCTGGTGATGTTCGGTCGCCTGTACGGGCTGAGCAAAGCAGATGCGCGCCGCCGGGCGCGGGAACTGCTGGCGCAGTTCGACCTTGCGGATGCCGCGAAGCGGCGCGTGAGCACATATTCGGGAGGCATGCGCCGAAAAATAGACATCGCCTGCGGATTGGTGGTCCGGCCCCAGGTCGCGTTCCTGGATGAGCCCACAACGGGCCTGGACCCCCGCAGTAGGCAGGCGATTTGGGATCTGGTCGGCAATTTCAAGAAGTTCGGCATCGCCACGCTGCTGACCACCCAATACCTCGAGGAGGCCGATGCGCTCAGTGACCGGATCATCTTGATCGATCGCGGCACGGTCATCGCCGAAGGCACCGCGGATGAACTCAAGCACAGCGCAGGCGACACCTTCTGCGAAATAGTGCCGCGCGATGTCAACGACCTCCACGCTGTTGTCGAGGCACTGGGTTCGCTCTTGCCCGAACAACATAGGGCCATGCTGACGCCCGAGTCAGACCGGATCATCATGCCGGCACCCGATGGCACGAGCACGCTGATCGAAGCGGCGCGGCAGCTCAACACCGCGAACATCGAACTCGCCGACATCGCGCTCCGCAGGCCGTCGCTCGACGACGTATTCCTTTCCATGACGGCCGATCCCAGCGGGTCCCGGGCGCCGGGCCACCTTTCCGGGGTGATGCAATGAGCCCTCAAGCATTGGCGCCGGCCCTGGGCAACACCGACGAGAGGCCCCGCACGTCGATGTTCGGACAATGGTGGGTACTCACCGTGCGTGTCATCACTCCGGCTCTGCGCAACGGCGAGCTCATCACCCTGATCGGCGGGGCGGTGGGCTTCACGGCGGCCTTCTATATCCCGTTCTCCAAACCGTGGAGCCACTACGTCGTCGGTGCCAACAGCGGCATCGCCAGCAGCCTCGGCCAATACATCACGCCGCTCATCGCAATGCAGGCCGTCGCGCTCGCCGCCATCTCCGCCGCATTCCGGGCCGCGACCGATACCCTCGACGGCGTCAACCGCCGCTTCGGGTCCATGCCGATCGCGCCGCTGACCCCGGTGCTTGCGCGTACGTCGGCGAGCGTGTACCGATGCTGCATCGCCCTGGCGGTGTCGCTGATCTGCGGTCACGTGATCGGATTCCGCTTCTACCACGGAGCCGGCTACATCGCCGGCTTTTGCCTATTGGTGATCCTGGTGGGGGCACTACTGTCGTTCGGGGCAGACCTGATCGGCACCGCAAGCGGTAATCCCGACGCCATGCTGCCGCTGCTGAGTCTGCCCGTCCTGATCTTCGGGCTGCTATCCGTGGGCGTCCAACCGATCAAATTGTTTCCTCGGTGGATCCAGCCCGTGGTCCGCAATCAGCCGATCTCCCAGATCGTGGAGGTACTGCGTGCCCTGGCCGGAGATACCAACCCGCGCATCGGGTCCGTGACGTGGTCCACCGTTGCCCCCACAGTGGCGTGGGGGCTGGGGTTTGTCGTGTTTCTGGTGCCGCTAGCCATTCTCGTGTTGTCGAAACGGCAACGATGACTGCGACGATTCAAGAAGCCGGGCTTCGTCAGGTGCGCTGGCAACACCCGGAGAATTCGCTACGACTGCTGGTTCCGCAAACTCTCGTGCTCACCAGGCGCATCCTGACTCGGTGGGGGCGTGACGTCGTTACCGTCGTCGAATCCCTTGTGCTACCGATTCTGTTCCTACTGACGATGAATATCGTGTTCTCGCGGATCGCCTACGTCGCGACCGGGCAGAGTGCGATATACAGCATCGTGCCGTTGATCGCTCTCGGCGGTGGGATCAGTGGATCGGCGTTCGTCGCGATCGACCTGATCCGCGAACGCTCCAGCGGCCTGCTTTCCCGGCTTTGGGTGCTGCCCGTGCACCGGGCATCGAGCTTGCTCGCCCGAGTCGTCGCCGAGGCGATACGGATATTGATCACCACACTGCTGATGCTGGGCGCTGGAATCATGTTGGGTTTCCGGTTTCAGCAGGGCCTCGTCCCCAGCATCGTGTGGGTTGCTGTTCCGGTGATCCTGAGCATGGCATTCGCCACACTGGTCACGACCGTCGCGTTGTACACGACGAATATCATCATCGTTGAGGCGGTTGAGGTTGTGCAAGTGGTCGCGATTTTCTTTTCCACCGGGCTCCTTCCGGTGGACCAATATCCGGGCTGGATTCAGCCCATCGTCGCGCATCAGCCAGTGAGCTATGCCGTCGAGACCATGCGCGGATTGTCGTTGGGCGGGCCGGTCGCGGCACCGATGATCGCAACTCTGCTGTGGACCGCGGGCATCGCCGCGGCGTGCGCCATCCCCTTGGCACTGGGGTATCGACGGGCCTGCATGCATTGACCCAGGACAGTGACGCGCACATGAAAAGACGGGAGTCTTAAGGTGTTTCCCGGATCCGTGATCCGAAAGCTGGCGCACAGCGAAGAGTTTTTTGCGCAATACCAGACCTTCACCTCGTTCACGGTGCAAGTAGGCGCTCCCGTCGATGTCGATGCGCTGTCCGACGCATTCGACGCGCTCCTCGAGGCGCACCCAGTATTCACCGCTCACCTGGAACAGGGACCCGATGGGAACCACTCCATCGTTGCCGACGACCTGCTCCACCCGGGAATATGGGTCGTCGACGGCAGCAACGGAACACCGATCGAAGACCCGGGGGTGCGGCTCGACCAGAGCGTGTCGCTGTTCAATCTGCGATTAATGCCGTGCGACGGCGGGACCCGGCTCACCGCGTATGTCCACCACAGCCTGGCCGACGGCCACCACATCGCCGCCCTGCTTGGGGAGCTGTTCCTGCGCTACACCGCGGTGGTGGCTACCGGTGACCCTGGTCCGGTAATACCCGAGCCGGCACCCAAGGCGGTGGAGGTCGTGCTGCAGGAGCGCGGGATCGAACAGCGGGGACGATCGGGCTTAGAACGTTTCCTTCCGGTGATGTTCGCTTACGATCTGCCGGCCGCACCACAGCCCCCGGTCACGCCGAGTACTGCTTCACCCCAAGCTGTTCCAGCCAACAGGTGCCGGCTTACCGAGCAGGAAACAGCCGATCTCGAGCAGTTCAGCCGTGACAACGGCCTGAGCCTCAACGCCGTGTTGGCGGCAGCCATCCTGCTGGCCGAGTGGCAGCTCCGCGATACCCCCCACATTCCGATTCCCTACCTGTACTCCGTAGATTTGCGGTATCTGCTCAGCCCGCCCGTGGGCGCGACTGAAGGCACCAACCCCTTGGGGGTGGCAACCTACCTCGCCGAGATCGAGCCCTATACCGACATTGTCGAGCTGGCAACCGATATCGTGGAAACACTGCGAGCCGACCTGGCCGACGGTCTGATTCAGCAATCGGTGTTTCACTCGGGCATGGAATTCCGCGGCACCCCTCCAGGTCTGCCACCAGCAGTCTGCTGCACCAACGTCAGCTCGCTGCCTTCCTTGCCGATGCCCGAAGGTGTTGAACTGGAAGACTTTTACAGCGAGGTCTACTGTTCTATTGACATTCCCATTGACTTCTACGCCTGCTCAATCGCCGCGGGGCGGCTTTCGATCGAGCATCACGGAGCAAAAGAAGCCTCGGGAGAGTCCGTCGAAGCCGTTCGGTCGCTGCTGTGCTCCATACCGTCGGAGTATGGCTGGGTCATGGAGTGACCCAACAGCGTGCGAACCGCAGCATCCGCTAGTCAGCATTCGGCTGGTTGCGCCTCTTCGGCCAGCAGCGTGTCGGCCAGGTACTGAGCCAAGGCGCGCACTGTGTTGTGGGTGGCAACCATATTCGGGGTGAGCCGTATCCCGATTTCGGTTTCAACACGGGTGCGCAGCTCCAGCATGCCCAGCGAGTCGAGGCCGTACTCGACGAATGGACGGTCGGCGTCGACGGTGCGGCGAAGGATCAGACTGGCTTGCTCCACGAGCAGGCGCCGCAGCCGGCCGGGCCACTCTTCGGGCGGCAGCGCGATCAGCTCGCTACGGAATTTGCTCGGGCCTGCCGCGCCTAGTCCCGTGGACTTGAACATTTCGGCGAACGGACCGCGTTGGACGAGGGCGCTCAGCCACGGGGCTCCGATGATCGGCACATAGCCGGTGTAAGTGCGGTCATGGCGCAGCAGCGTCTCGAAGGCGTAGGCACCCTCATCGGGGCTGATCATGACCTCGCCGCCCTCAGCCAAGAACGTGGCGCGCCCGACCTCTGCCCAGGCACCCCAGGCGATCGCGGTAGCCGGCAGGCCCGCAGCGCGCCGCCAGTGGGCGAAAGCGTCCAACCAGCTGTTGGGCGCCGCGTAGGCACCCTGACCGGGCGAGCCCAAGAGTGCTGCTCCCGAGGAGAACAGGCAGAACCAGTCCACTGGCTGTCCGTCGGTGGCTCGGTGCAGGTGCCAGGCCCCGAAAACCTTAGGCGCCCAATCGCGGTCGATGAGCTCGTCGGTGATATTGCTCAGCGTGGCATCCTCCACCACCGCCGCCGCGTGCAGCACTCCGCGCACCGGCAGCCCGGTGGCGGTTGCTGCGCTCACGAGGCGATCAGCGGTGTCGGCTTCGGCGATGTTGCCGCATTCCACCACGATGTCCGCCCCGGTCGCGCGTAGCCGATCGATGGCTTGGCGGGCTTTGGGGTTGGGCTGCGAGCGTGCGGTCAGCACGATCCGGCCACAGCCCGCAGCGGCCATCTTTGAGGCCAGGAACAGTCCGAGACCTCCCAAGCCGCCAGTAACGATGTAGGCGCCGTCGGCGCGAAACACAGGAACTTGCGCCGGAGGCATCACCACGCTGCTACGCCCGGTCCGCGGGATGTCAAGAACGAGTTTGCCCGTGTGTTCGGCGGCGCTCATCACCCGGATAGCGGTCGCAGCCTCGGCAAGCGGGTAATGCGTGCTTTCCGGGATCGGCAGCGTGCCCTCGGCGGTGAGCCGGTACACCGTGTTCAAGAGTTCTTTGGCCTGATCGGGATGGCTGACCGACATCAACCCCAGATCGACGGCGTAGAACGTCAGGTTGCGACGGAACGGGAAGAGCCCCAGCTTGGTGTCGCCGTAGATGTCACGCTTGCCGATCTCAACGAACCGTCCACCCAGCGCCAGCAGTTTCAGCCCGGCGAGTTGCGCGGCTCCGGTCACGGAGTTGAGCACGATGTCGACGCCGTACCCGTCGGTGTCACGGCGTATCTGCTCGGCGAACTCCACGCTCCGCGAGTCATAGACATGCTCAATACCCATGTTGTGCAATAGTTCTCGACGCGCTTCGCTGCCCGCGGTGGCAAAGATCTCGGCTCCCGCGGCGCGGGCGATCGCGATCGCCGCCTGCCCCACTCCCCCGGTCGCGGAGTGGATCAGCACCCGGTCGCCAGCCTTGATGCGGGCCAGATCGTTAAGGCCGTACCAGGCGGTGGCGTGCGCTGTCGTCACCGCGGCGGCCTGGCCGTCGGTGAGGCCTGGCGGCAGAGCTGCGGCCAGGCGGGCGTCACAGGTGACAAACGTGGCCCAGCATCCGTCGGGGGACATTCCGCCGACACGATCACCGACCCGGTGATCGGTCACGCCGGGCCCGACCGCGGTCACCACGCCGGTGAAATCGGTGCCCAACGCAGGCAGCCGCCCCTCGAAGCTGGGGTATCGGCCAAATGTCACGAGGACGTCGGCGAAGTTGATACTCGATGCGCTGACGGCGACCTCGATCTGTCCCGGCCCCGGCGGAACCCTTTCGAACGCAACGAATTCCATCGTTTGCAAGTCACCGGGTGTGCGAATCTGCAGACGCATCCCCTCAGTTTCTTGGCTGACGGTGGTGGTTCGCCGTTCTTCGGGGCCGAGCGGCGTGGGACACAACCGCGCCCGATGCCATTCGCCGTCGCGCCAAGCCGTCTCGTCTTCCTCCGTTCCGGCCAGCAGTTGCCTGGCCACCTGCTCCACATCCGACTGCTCGTCCACGTCGATTTGGGTAGCCCGCAAGAACGGATGTTCGCTGCCGATCACCCGCAGCAGGCCACGCAGCCCAGCTTGCTCCAGATTCACCTCGTCGTCGGGCCGAACAACCTCGGCCTGCCTGGTCACGAGGTACAGGCGAGGAACCTCGCCTTCCAATTCAGCCAACTCGCGGGCGATCCGAACGAGCTGACGCACCTGCTCCCGACCGCGCACCGAACTGTGCTCGCCCTGGCTACCGGCGGGTGGCTGGCAGATGACTACCACGCCCCCCACCGGGCGGGCGCGCAGGTGGTTGCCGAGCAGTTCGATGTTGGTCGCGGGGTCAACCCCGTCGGACCAGCGCAGGGTCGTACATTCGGTGCCTTGGTCGCCGTGGGATTTCAACGCATCACTCAGCGTGCTGACCAGCAGATCCGCCGAGTCGGACGTGTCGATCAACAGCCACGACCCCGCGTCACCGCGGTCGACATCCGGCAGCGCTCGTTGCTGCCATTCGATGGTCAGCAGCCGTTCGCTGAGCACCCGATTCCGGTTCGCCTCCTCGGAGAGCCCGGTTCCCAGCCGCAACCCGCGCACGGTCAGCAGGACCGTCCCCTGCTCATCGAGGACATCGAGGTCGGCGACGCCCCCCGTCGCCCCGGCCTTGGGGGCGCTGGTCATCCGCGTGTAGCAGTAGCGGGCGCTGCGAGTCGAGCCGTAGGCACGCACGAGACCCACACCCAACGGCAGCAGCAATCCGCCACCCCCGGCGGTCTCCACGCCTGGGTGCGCGGCTACCGACTGAAAACAGGCGTCCAACAGCGCGGGGTGTACACCGTAGGCAGCGCCCTGAAAGCGGATCGAACCGGGCAGCCCGACCTCGGCCAGCACGGTGCTTCCGCCCGACTCGGCCGTGCGCACGCTAGCCAGGCCACCGAAGGCCGGACCCAGCTTGATGCCACGCTCGATCAACGACTCGCGTAGTTCGGACCCATTGACAAGCGCCGGATGCGCCGCCAGCAATTCGGCCACATCGTAGGACGGAGGCGGCGAATCATCCTGGCTGGCATGCAGCACCGCCGTGGCGTGCTTTGCCGTTTCACCGTCCTGGTCGGTCTCCACCACGAAGTCCACGACACCCGGCGCCCGCACCGAAGCGACAGCGCTGACCGGAGTCTGCTCGTTGAGCAGCAGCATCTGCTGAAAGACGACGTCGCGGACCTCGCACGCGTCACCGAAGACCGACGCGGCCGCGCCCAACGCCATCTCACAATAGGCAGCACCCGGAAGCGCGGCCACGTTATGGATCTGGTGGTCGTCCAGCCAGGGCAGTGCCGCAGTGCCGATATCGGCCTGCCACACGTCGCGCCGCGGCTCTTCGTTCAGGCGCACGTGCGATCCCAGTAGAGGATGCACGTCAATCGTGCGCGCTGAGTGGGCACCCTGTTCTCGACCGTCACCGTCGATGAATAACCGCAGATGCGACCACGCCGGCAGCGGCGCATCCACCATCCGCCCCTCGGGACAGATCGCCGAAAAGTCGATCGCGGCGCCCGCGCTGTGCAGATCGCCCAGCAAGCCGCGCAGCCCGTGCGGCAGCGCCTGTTCCCGCCGCATCCCGGCCAAAGCCGCCACGGACATGTCCAAACTCCGGGCGGTCTGCTCGACCGAGTAGGTCAGCAGCGGGTGTGGGGCCAGCTCGGCGAAGACGCGGTATCCGTCCTCCAACGCGGCCTGAACCGCCCCGGCGAATTGCACCGTGTGCCGCAGGTTGTCCACCCAGTAACCGGCATCACACACCGGCTGCTCACGTGGGTCGAAGAGGGTCGCCGAGTAGTACGGCAACGTGGGCGGCATGGGGGTGATCTCCGCCAGCGCCGCCGCCAACTCGTCGAGTATTGGGTCGACTTGGGGTGAGTGGGACGCCACGTCGACGGCCACCTCCCGTGCCATCACGTCACGCTCCTCCCACGACGCGACGAGATCGCGGACCGTCGACGTGGTGCCGCCGATGACCGTGGACTCCGGCGAGGCCACGACCGAGACGACGACGTCGTCGATGCCGCGGGTCATCAGTTCGGAGTTGACCCGTAGGGCGGGCAGCTCCACCGATGCCATCGCGCCGCTACCCGAGACTCGGGACATGAGCCGGGAGCGGCGGCAGATGACGCGCGCGCCGTCTTCCAGCGACAGCGCGCCCGCGACAACGGCGGCGGCCGCTTCGCCCAGCGAGTGTCCGACGACCGCGCCCGGACGCACCCCGTACGTGCGCTCCATGGTGGCCGCCAGCGCGACCTGCATCGCAAACAGGGTCGGTTGCACCCGATCAATCTCGGTTGCGGTCTGCGCTGACGTCAGCGCCTCGGTCACCGAAAACCCCGACTCTTCGGCGATCAGCGGCTCCAGCTCAGCAATGGTGGCGGCGAACACCGGTTCGGCCGCGATCAAGTCAGCGCCCATCCCGGCCCACTGCGAACCCTGGCCGGAAAACACCCACACCGGTGCTCGATCGCCGCGTCCCACGGCGGGCTCGTACAAGGCGTCACCCTCGGCTAGTTCCCGCAACCCGCTAGTCAGCTCCGCCAGGTCGGCGGCCACCAGCGCGGTGCGCACCGGCCGGTGCGCACGTCGCCGCGCCAGCGTGTACGCCAGGTCCGATGGCACCAGCGTGTCCAGGTGCTGCTGCACCCACGAGCCGAGCCGGCGCGCAGTCTGCCGAAGTCCGTCGGAAGACGTGGATGACAATGCGAACAACAACGGGCCTGCCGGAGTCTCGGACGCTTGCTCGTTAGCGTGCGGCGGTGCTTGCGCCGGAGGTTCTTCCACGATGGCGTGGACGTTCGTTCCCGACAACCCAAACGAGGACACCGCGATCCGCTTCGCTGGTTGGTCGGCATTCTCAGGCCACGGCGTAACCTCCTGTGGCACAAAAAGTCCCGTCTCGATCTCGGCGAGTTCGTCGGGCAGCCGGGTGAAGTGCAGCAGCGGCGGCACGACCCCGTGCCGCAGGGAAAGTATGGCCTTGATCAGCGCCACCGCCCCGGCCGCTGACTCGTTGTGTCCCATGTTGCTCTTGGCCGATCCGAGCGCGCAACGGTTGCCGGCGACGCCATAAACCCGCGCGAGGCTCCGATACTCGATCGGGTCACCGATCGGCGTACCGGTGCCGTGAGCTTCCACCGCACCGACCGTTTCGGGCTCCACGCCGGCCGCGGCCAACGCCGCACGGTACACATCGACCTGGGCATCTTCCGACGGCATCATGAGCGTCTCGGTGCGACCGTCCTGGTTGGTTGCCGTCCCGCGCAACACCGCCAGGATCCGGTTACCGTCGGCCAGCGCATCGGGCAGTCGCTTGAGTAGCACCATCGCAGCGCCCTCGGACCGCACGAACCCGTCCGCCGCGACATCGAACGAATGGCAGCGACCGGTTGGCGACAGCATGCCCTGTCCGGACAGCGCCACGCTCCCGTCCGGCTCGAGAAGCAACGCACAGCCACCCGCTAGAGCAAGGTCGCTTTCACCCACGTGGAGGCTACGGCAGGCCAAGTGCACCGCCATCAGACCCGACGAACACGCGGTGTCACACGTCACTGCGGGACCCCGCAGACCGAGTATGTGGGCGATCCGCCCGGACGCCACGCTGTTGACAAGGCCGGTAACCACGTAGGGATCGGCCAACCGGCCCGAACCCTTGCTGAGGACCAGGTAGTCCTCGTGCGCCAGTCCGGTGAACACAGCTGTCGACGACCCCGACAACCGCGCTGGATCCAGCCCGGCGTGCTCGATCGCCTCCCACGAAGTTTCCAGCAGCAATCGGTGCTGCGGATCGATTACGGTCGCTTCGCGCTTGCCGATCCCGAAGAACTCGGTGTCGAAGCCCGCGACGTCGTCGAGGAACCCGCCCCAGCGCGACACCGACCGTCCGGGCACCCCGGGCTCCGGGTCATAGAATTCGTCAAGGTCCCAGCGGTCTGCCGGTATCTCGGTGACCAGGTCCTCTGCGCCCAGCACTGCGTCCCACAGCGAGTCGGGCGAGTCGATGCCCCCAGGGAGCCGGCATCCCATTCCGATGACCGCAATGGGAGTGACGCCTGTTTCCATCGCTGTCCAACCTCGTCTCAAGTCAACCGGTGCTCCGCGATCTCACCACCGGATTTTGGTACGCAAAACCGAACCCCCCATGGCCCGCCCACAGACTACCGAGGTAGCCGGGGCGTCGACCGAACAGCGGGTCACCGACGCCCAAGCCTAGACGTACTGATTGAACACCGACGACATAAGAGCTGATTTGGCCGCTACCGCCAGCCGGTGGGTGAACCGGCAAAAGTGACGTGAGTGCAGGTCGGAGGCGGACCGAGCGCGTCTGAAGAACGCGGCCGGTACCGTGATGGCCATGAATGCGCGTTCTGTTCCCTCCGTGCTCCGCATGTGCGCTCGGTTGCAGCCTAACGACACTGCGTTTACGTATGTCAACTACGACCAGGACTGGGACGGCACCCCCGAGAGCCTCACGTGGTTGCAGCTGTACCGGCGCGCCCTCAACGTTGCCCACGAGCTCAAACTTCACGCGTCCGCTGGCGACCGCGCGGTGATTCTGGCGCCGCAGGGGCTTGACTACATCGCCGCGTTTCTCGGTGCCTTGCAGGCCGGAATCATCGCGGTTCCGCTGTCGGTGCCAATGGGCGGTGTCATTGATGAGCGTGTCAATGCAGTGATGCGTGACGCGTCCCCCACGCTGATTCTCACGACATCGTCGGTCGTTGGCGATGTCATGGCTCACGTTGTGTCGCCGCTGGGTGACCCCGCTCCATCGATCATCGAGGTTGACCGGCTCGACCTCGACGCCCCGAAACGAGATGCCGGGAACGAAACCCACCAAGGCACCGCGTATCTGCAATACACGTCCGGATCGACCCGCACGCCGGCCGGCGTCATAATTTCGCACCAGAACGTGGTGAGCAATTATGAGCAGCTCATGGCCGGCTACTTTGCGGAAACCGGAGGGGTTCACCCCGAGGGCGGCCAACTCGTATCCTGGCTGCCCTTCTATCACGATATGGGCTTGGTGCTGGGAGTTTGTGCACCGATTCTGTCGGGTGTTCCCGCCGTGCTGACGAGTCCGGTCGCCTTTTTGCAGCGCCCAGCTCGATGGATGCAGTTAGTGGCACGCAAAAAGACCACACTGTCGGCAGCACCGAACTTCGCCTTTGAGCTGGCCGCGCGAAAAACATCGGACGAAGACATGGCCGGGCTCGATCTCGACGGCCATAAGGTCATCCTCAGCGGTAGCGAACGGGTACATCCCGCCACGCTGCAGCGCTTCGCCAAGCGATTCGCCCAATTCAATCTCCCGGAAAATGCGATCAGGCCCTCGTATGGACTCGCGGAAGCAACCGTGTATGTGGCGAGCAGCCCTGCCGGCGAACCACCAGCTCTCGTCGACTTCGAGTCCGAGAAATTATCGGCCGGCCACGCCCAGCGGTGCGCAACGGGCGCGGGCACACCTCTGGTCAGGTACGGGATGCCGAAATCACCGGTCGTGCGGATCGTCGATCCCGACACCAGTACCGAGTGTCCCGGCGGAACCGTCGGTGAAATCTGGGTTCACGGAGACAACGTCACCGAAGGCTATTGGCAAAACCCGGACGAGACCCAACGTACATTCGGCGGCAAGTTGATCGGCGCCTCGGCTGACACGCCCGAACAGCCCTGGCTCAAGACCGGGGATTTGGGCTTCATCAGTGACGGCGACCTGTTTATCATCGGCCGGATCAAGGACCTGCTGATCGTGTATGGGCGTAACCACTCTCCCGACGACATCGAGGCGACGATCCAGGAAATAACCAAGGGCCGCTGCGCGGCCATATCGGTTCCAAAAGACGGCATCGAGACCCTCGTCGCCATTATCGAACTCAAGAAGCGCGGCGAGACCGACGAGGACGCGCTCCGCAGGCTGGGCGCCATCAAACGTGAAGTCACCTCGGCGATATCCACCTCGCACGGGCTGAACGTGGCAGATCTGGTTCTGGTGCCCCCCGGCGCGATCCCGATCACCACGAGCGGCAAGGTCAGACGAGGGGTGTGTGCTGAGCAGTACCGGCAGGATCAGTTCGCCCGCATAGACGTCTAGCTTCGCCAGCGCGCACGCTCGAGGAGTCAGTACGATCGCGAGCGTGTCATCCGACCGGAACCCCAGGTCGTCCCGGCTCGCCAAGATCCTTATCGTGGCCGCCTGGATCGCCGTCACGGTGACCGCGAATCTGATTCTGGCGCTGACTGAGCCGAAAGCCCAGGATGCCGGCTCGGCGCTGCTGCCCCAAGACGCGACGACAGCCGCGGCCAACAGCCGGATTGCCCAGGCATTCCCGGGCACCGGCACCAACGCCATCGCGTACCTGGTGCTGGAGGGTCGCGACCCGCTGGGGCCGGCGGATGAGCGCTTCTATGACGCTGCCGTCCGCGCCCTACGCGCCGACTCCGAGCACGTGGGATCGGTACTCGACTGGTGGTCAGATCCCCTCACCGCCCCGCTGGGAACAAGTGCCGACGGTCGCCGCGGAATCGCGGTGGTCTGGCTGCGGGGCGAGGCGGGGACCGACCGCGCCCGCGAATCGCTCGCGTCCGCCAGGTCGGTGGTGCACACGTTGCCGCATGGTGCGGGGCTTCGCGCACGCATTGCGGTCCCGGCGACCACCACAGACATGCCCCTGCGCATGTCGGTGTGGCAGGGCGCCGCGATCGTAGCCGTCGCGGCCGTCGTCGCCATTCTGCTCCTGCTGCGACCACGGACGTCCAGGGCTGCCGTGGGGACGGCTGCGGTAGCGCTGCTTACGGCCGCGTTGTCACTCGCGCTGGCGTGGCCACTTGCTGTGGTCCTGCGACTACACCTCGCCGAACTGTCGGCCTTCTCCGTGACCGTGGCCGCGGTCCTGACGATCGGTACCATCACCACCTCCACCCTGCTGGTGCGCCGTGGGCTCGACGAGAGCGGCTCGGCGATGCATCGGGGCCGATACCGCGACGCCCTGCCGGCATTGGCGCTGCCTGGGTTGGGCATCGCGATGCTCACTGGCCCGCTGCTGCTTGCCCGAACACCGTCCCTGCACAGCGTCGGGGTCGCCGCACTCGGTGTGGTCGTGGCGCTGGGGGCTTCGCTGACGTTGCTGCCTAGCCTGATCGGATTGGTCGGATCGGCAGGACCACCCGCCGTGCCGCAGCAGGCATCGTCGCGAATCGCGAGCCCCACCGGGACACGCCCGCCCCCGATCCCCGGCTTCTCTCGTCGGATTGGCGTCATCGCGGTGGTGCTGGCGGTCTGCGCAGCACCCGTCATCGGCATGCGCTGGGGAATCGACGAAGATTCGGCAGCAACACCCGCCGCACGGTTCTTCCCGGCGAATCAGCTGCCCGATGTAGTGCTGCTCGAAGCCGACGCCGACCTTCGGGATCCGGCGGGGCTCATCGCGATCGACCACGTCAGCCGCCGTTTGATGGAGATTCCCGGTGTCCGCAAGGTGCAGTCGGCGGCATGGCCCGGCGGTGTCCCCTGGACCGATGCCTCGCTCACGGCCACCGCGGGACGGCTCAGCGATCAGCTGGACCGCCAGGCCGCGACGTTTGTGCCGCAAGTGAATTCGATCAAGACACTCGCGTCGGTAGTCGACCAGGTGACCGGCGCGGTCAACGAGCTGGACAAGAGCGTGACCGCCGGGGTCGCCGGGCTCACCGAAATGCAGCGGTCTATCGATGTAGTGATCTCTGGAACGCGCAACATCAAGGACACGACCGCCGAGGTGTCGGAATACCTGGATCCGGTGCGCGGCTGGATGGGCAGCATCCAGAATTGCGCCGCCGACGCGCTGTGCTCAGCCATTCGGAAGGTCGTTGATCCCTTCGATAGCGTGATCGCCGACGTGGCCGTACTGTCCGATGGCGCTGACCAGATCGCCGCGGGATCGACGACCGCAGTGGGCGCGATCGCTTCCACTCCGCATACGGTGGCGCAAATGCGTTCGGCGCTGGCGCAGTTGAGCTCCTTGGTACCCACCCTCGAAACAACAGTGGAAGACACGCTCCCGCAGGTCGTGCAGCTATCGGCGTTCCTGAGAAATCTCAGCACCGACTTCGCCGATACCGGCGAGGGCGGCTTCTACCTGCCACGGAAGGCGCTTGCCGATGCGTCATACCGGCACGTGCGCCACACGATGTTTTCCGCCGACGGAACGGCCACCCGACTGTTCATCTATTCCGACGTCGATACGCTAGGCCTGAACGCCGCGGCACGAGTGCGACAGCTGGACAGCGCCGTGGCGAGCACGACAAAGTACGGAAGCCTTCTCGACAGCCGGATCACGGTGAGCGGGGCTTCCCAGGTCGCCGCGTCGCTGCGCGACGCCCTCACCCACGATGTCGTGCTCTTGGGGCTGGCGACGCTCGCGGTAGTCGCCCTGGTCACAATGTGGCGCGGCGTCGCCGGCGGTCTGGCGATCGGGCTGGGGACCCTGGCATCTTTCCTGGCCGCACTGGGGATTTCGGTCCTGCTCTTCCAACACCTGCTCGGTCGTGAGTTGCAGGCCTCGGCGGCGCTGGTGTCGTTCGCCGTCCTCGCGGCATTCGGCGTCCCGCACCTTATCGCTAGGCTTGTCGCCAGCCCGGAGGCCGCCACCATGCCAGTTCGGGGCGCAGTTGCATCGCTCACGGCACTCGGCGCGGTGTTCGGCGGTGGACTGTTGCTGCTGTCGGGCACGTCGTTGGGCGCACTCAGTCAGGTCGGTAGCGTTCTGCTGATCGGGCTGGCCGCAGTGGCCGCGGTGGCACACGTGTGCCTTCCGGCCGCGACGTCAACCGACCCGACCGAGCGACCAGCAAGCTAGCGGTGTGCTATTCGATGTTGACCGGTTCGTTCCATTTGGACAGCGTGACCGCAACGGTGCCGGAACCGAGGTCCACTTGAGCGCGGACGAGGCGGTGCGAACCGTCATTCGCAATCCACACTGTCGCCGGCCTCGGCTGCCTGGCGCCCGGATCCAGCATCTTGACCGTGTCCGTTGAGAGCATCCCGGTGATCTGGTTAGTGGGAACGCCGTCGATCACCTCCGTGCCGTCGGCCCGCAGATTGGTGACGCCCGACAGCATTTTCGCCACGCCATTGGTGGGGTCGACCAGACGAGCGGATGCCAGCTCCGATAGGGAGCCGAGAGTAGTCCAGTCGTCGAACAGTTTCACCGAGATTTGGTCGTCTGCCACCCGGAAGGGGACGCCCGCCTCGTCGTTGTAGGTACACACCCCTTTCGCAGCGAGTGGATTGGCCCGGACATCGACGTCGGCGCTACTGATGCCCAGCAGGCTTTCGACGCGCCCGGTTGAACTGATCGACAGGTGAGCGCTGGTCAAAGCCTTTGTCGCATCCGCTGCCTGCTGGATCTCGGCGACGAGGGCCGGGTCCGACGGCGTCGTTGCAACGCTGGGTTCCTCGGAATCCGTTGCTGACGATGAACATCCGGATAGCCACAGCGCTAGGCAGATACCCAGCAACACCGTCACCGCAGAGATCACCGCGGGTCGCCGATCACTCATGACTTGCCACCTCCAAGAGTGTCGACGTCGCTCCCGTTGCACGAACAGCCAAGCCTAGCTCCTGACGTCGGCGGGGTTGCCATCGCTTCGATGCTGGTTGGACAACCTGGACGGCGAACGTCGGTGCCGACTCCTGGCGGCGGTATTCTGGCCTGCGAAAACTCGATCCCGGGAAAAATTTGGGGCCATGATCGCGCAATCCACGACGCCACAGCCGGCCGAGCCTGACAACTTTCCGCGCCGGTCCGTCGACCCACCGCCTGACGATATCGGTCGGCTACTTCTTCGCTGCAACGACCGCCCCGGGATTATCGCTGCAGTGAGTGCCTTCCTGGCTCAGGCGGGCGCCAACATCATTTCGCTAGACCAACACTCCACGGCACCGGAGGCCGGAACATTCCTGCAGCGCGCGATCTTTCACCTGCCCGGCCTCACCGCTGCCATCGACGAGCTGGGACGTGAATTCGGCAGCGCCGTGGCCGATAAATTCGAGATCGACTACAGATTCAGCGAGGCCGCCCGGCCCAAAAGGGTCGCGATCATGACCTCCGCCGAGGACCATTGCTTGTTAGATTTGTTGTGGCGCAACCGCCGCGGCGAACTTGACATATCCATTGTCATGGTGGTCGGCAACCACCCGCAGATCGCTGAACATGTCCGTCCCTTCGGGGTACCATTCATCCACATTCCTGTTACCCGCGATACTCGCGCGGAGGCCGAACAGCGTCAGCTTCAGTTGCTCAGCGGCAATGTCGACCTGGTGATACTCGCCCGCTACATGCAGATACTGAGCCCGGCGTTCCTCGAAGCAATCGGGTGCCCGCTGATTAACATTCATCACTCGTTTCTTCCCGCCTTCACCGGTGCGGCTCCCTACAAGCGCGCGCGGGAACGCGGCGTCAAACTGATCGGCGCGACCGCCCACTACGTCACCGAAGTTCTCGACGAGGGGCCGATCATCGAACAAGACGTCGTGCGTGTTGACCACAATCACAGCGTCGACGATCTGGTGCGCGTTGGCGCCGATGTCGAGCGCGCAGTGCTTTCCCGTGCCGTCCTCTGGCACTGCCAAGACCGCGTCATCGTGCATCACAACCAGACCATCGTATTCCGGTAGCGGTCGGTGCGCGCTGGACGAAGCGCCTTTCCCCACGTCACGAGGCCGAAACAGGCAGATCGCCTAGGGTAGCGTCGGGGCTATGAGCCCCACCGAGCGCGAGTTCGATGTGATTTTGTACGGCGCCACCGGGTTCTCGGGCACGTTGACGGCCGAGTACCTCGCACGGGCAGGGCACGACGCGCGCATCGCGCTGGCCGGCCGCTCGAGCGAACGGTTGCTGACCATGCGGCGCACACTCGGCCCTGCCGCACAGAACTGGCCCCTGGTGATTGCCGATGTGTCGCAACCTTCAACCGTGGACGCGATGGCGGCCCGCACCCGCGTGGTGGCGACGACGGTCGGTCCTTACGCTCGGTACGGGCTACCCGTGGTGGCGGCCTGCGCCAAGTCGGGTACTGACTATGCCGACTTGACGGGTGAGGTGACGTTCGCGCGAAGCTGTATCGACCTCTACCACAAACAGGCCGTCGACACCGGCGCCCGGATCGTGCACTCGTGCGGATTCGATTCGATCCCTTCGGATCTGAATGTCTATCAGCTGTACCGCCGGGCAACCGAGGACGACGCGGGTGAGCTTCGCGACACCACCTTTGTGATGCGTTCGTTTTTTCAGGGCAGAGCCTCCGGCGGCACAATAGCGTCGCTGTTGGGAGTGATGCGCGCGGCATCCACCGACCCCGAGCTTCGTCGACTCCTCCACGATCCGTACACATTGACGACCGATCGAAGCGCCGAACCTGACCTCGGCCCGCAGTCAGACTTCCCCTGTCGTCGCGGACGCAACGTCGCACCCGAGCTTGCCGGTTTCTGGGTCGGCGGGTTTATGTTCAGCCCCTTCAATGCTCGAATTGTCCGACGTAGCAATGCATTACAGGACTGGGCTTATGGCCGTTCGTTCCGCTACTCCGAGTCGATGAGTCTGGGTAAATCGTTCGCGGCGCCAGTCGCCTCCGCAGCGCTCAGCGCCTCGCTGGCGGGCGGCTTTGGTTTGGGCGACAGATTCGCTCGGCGAGTACCGCAACACCTCATGGAACGCATCGCCCCCAAGCCAGGCACGGGGCCCAGCGCGAAGGCCCGAAAGCGAGGCCACTACAGAGTCGAGACGTACACCACCACCACAGCTGGTGCCCGCTACAAGGCGACGTTCGCGCAGCAAGCCGATGGATACAACGGGACCGCGGTGATGCTCGGCGAAAGCTGTCTGGCATTGGCGCTCGACCGTGATCGGCTCTCTGAGCTGCGCGGCGTGCTCACCCCCGCCGCGGCAATGGGCGATGCATTGCTGGCGCGTCTGCCGGCCGCGGGGGTGTCCTTGGGAACGGTCCAACTGAATTGACCCCGGTGCGTCGCCTGGTCAGATAGGAGGGCGACGCCGGTGCCAGTCGGTCGCGCCCTGGAACGCCCGACCGGCCGTGATCAGCAACGGTTCGGCAAGGTGTCGCCCCACGAATTGGAAACCGATTGGCGCGCCGTAGGAGTCGAAGCCACCCGGCAGGGTGATCGTTGGGTTGCCCGAGAAGTTGAACGGACCGGTGAACCGAAGCAGGTCCGGGAGCGTTTCGGGATTGAACAACAGCTGCTTCAGGCGATCGAGCGTCAGATTTGCCAGCGGCAGGACAGGGATGACAAGCAGGTCGACGTCGTCGAAAAGCGCCGCGAGCTTGCCGGCGAAGACTCTGCGCTCACGCTCAATGCGAGCCATCTGGATGCCGGACACCGCGTGACCGCCCTGAAGAATCTCTCGCATGAACTGGCCGTACTCAGCAGCATGGGACGGAAAGGTCTGTTCGTGGACGACGGCGGCTTCGGTGCCCACATAAGTGCCCCAGTCAGCCGCCAGCGGCATCGTCGGCGGCAGCGACACCTCGCGCACATCCGCACCCAGGTGGGCAACCGTGGCCAGCGCCTCGCGGACGACCTGGGCTACATCGGCCTCAACCCCACCGAGCGCGCCCTCGGGATCGAACCCAACCCGAACTGCGTGCACTGACGGAGGATCAGCTACATAGTCGGGCACCTCGGCTTGCAGCGCAGTCGGATCGTTGGCGTCGGCACCGGCTATAGCCCGCAATACGTGGCCCGCGTCCTGCGCGCTGCGCGCAATCGGGCCGACCGTGTCCAGCGACGGTGCCATCGCGAACACCCCATGGACGCTGACACGTCCCCAGGTCGGCTTGAGGCCGGTCGCCCCGTTCATGGTGCACGGGGTCCGAATCGACCCGCCGGTATCGGTGCCGAGGCTGGCCGTGCACAACCCGGCCACGGCAGCGACGGCCGAGCCGCTGGAGGACGCTCCGGACCAATGACTGGCGCTCCACGGGTTCACCACAGCCGGAAAGTCACGGTGATACTCGGGGCCGGCGGCCTCGCACAAGTGCAGCTTCCCCAGCAAAACCGCGCCGGCCTGACGCAACCGGGAAACCACCGTTGCGTCATAGTCGGGTCGACAGTCTCGGCGAATCGCCATGCCGGCGGTGGTGGGGATCCCTCGCGTGAAGCAAAGGTCCTTCACAGCGACCGGTACGCCATGCAAAGGGCCTCGGTGCTCGCCGCGCCCAATCTCTTCCTCGGCGTGCCTCGCTTCGGCCATGGCGGTGTCGGCCAGAACCGCAAGATAGGCATGGAGCATGGGGTTGAGCCGATCGATGCGCTCCAGGTGGGCTCGGGCCACGTCCACCGGCGATAGCGCCCGGCTCCCGAAGTCTCGGCACAGATCTGCGACGGAGGCATAGCAGGGGTCGCCGTCGGACATACACATACGGTGCCCTATGGGTGCGACGCTGACAACGTGCAGCGACGGTTCGCCCGCAGCAGGAACCTATCCGCCGTTGGACGATCTGGCTTGTAACCTCTCGTGCAACCGCCGGTTCACCGGGTCGGGCAACAGGCCCGACACGTCGCCGCCCAGCATGGCGACTTCTTTGGCCAATGACGACGACACGAACGAATACCGCGGCGCGGTAGCGACGAAAAAGGTATCCACCCCCGCGATGTGCTTGTTCATCTGCGCCATCTGCAGCTCGTATTCAAAGTCGGTGCCGGTACGCAAACCCTTCACAATCGCGGTCATCCCGCAGGACTTGACGAAGTCCACAACCAGCCCCTGCCCGGCCTGCGCTCGCACGTTCGGCAGGTGCGTCGTCGACTCCTCGATCATCGCGATCCGTTCGTCAAGGTCGAACATGCCCTTCTTCGACGGGTTCATCAGGATCGCGACCACCACCTCGTCGAATTGGGCCGCCGCGCGTTCGAAGACGTCGACGTGGCCCAACGTGACCGGGTCAAACGACCCGGGGCACACCGCGCCGGTCATCTGCGCCGGTCCACTCGGGTCATGACCGCTGACGCTACACCGTGACTTCTGGTCGCTCGGCCAGCTCCAACCGGGTGTCGCCGTACTCGCGGGGCTGCCATGGGCGCCAACCGGCTGGCCAGGCGAGCGGCGCCCCGACCGCCGGACGCTCCACCGCCGCAACCGTTCCCTCCCGCACCCAACCGTAGGTGGTCAGTGCCGCGAGAACGGCGTCAACATCAGCGGCGTCGATGTCGTAGGGCGGGTCGGCCAACACCACGTCCACCGGGGCCGGTGCCCCCGCTGCCAGCACCGCTGCCACCGCGCCCCGGCGCACCGAGGCGCCCGGGAGGCTCAGCACCTCGATGTTGCGGGCAATGATGGCCGCGGCGCGCTGGTTGGACTCAACGAACAGTGCCGATGCGGCGCCGCGCGATAACGCCTCGAGGCCCAGGGCTCCCGAACCGGCGTAGAGGTCCAGCACCGCCAAGCCGGAGAGATCCCGGCGGGCGCACAGAATGTTGAACAACGACTCGCGCACCCGGTCGCTGGTCGGTCGAGTGCCCCGTGGCGGGACAGCGATGCGCCGACCACGGGCGGCGCCGCCGATGATACGGGTCAATGGCGCCGCTCGACCACTACCAACAGGTCTCCGCCTTCCACCTGCGCCGTGCTCGACACCGCGACCCGCTCCACGGTGCCGTCGTCGGGGGCGGTGATGGGGGCTTCCATCTTCATCGCTTCAATGGTGGCGATGGTTTGGCCGGCGGACACTGACTCGCCAACCGACACTGCCACCGTGACAACACCGGCGAACGGCGCCGCGATATGGCTCGGGTTGCCCCGATCCGCCTTCTCCGCAGCCGGAACAGCGCCGGCGATGCTGCGGTCGCGAACCAACACCGGGCGCAGCTGGCCGTTGATGATGCACATCACGGTCCGCATACCCCGCTCGTCGGGTTCGGAGATGGCCTCGAGGCCGATCAGCAGCTCCACCCCGGGCTCCAGCTTCACCCGGTGCTCTTCGCCCTGCCGTAGCCCGTAGAAGAACTGGTTCGCCGACAACTGCGATGTGTCGCCGTAGGCCTCCCGATGTTCCTCGAATTCCTTTGTCGGGCCGGGGAATAGCAACCGGTTGAGGGTTCCCTGACGCTGCGTCCCCGACGACGACAGCGCCAGCTGATCCGCAGGCGCCACCTGCTCGACAGGCGCGACGGCGCTACGGCCGGCCAACGCCGCCGTACGCAAGGGTTCGGGCCAACCGCCCGGCGGATCGCCCAGCTCACCCCGTAGGAACCCGAGCACCGATTCTGGAATGTCGAATCGTGCTGGCTCGGAGGCGAATTCGTCAGCACTAACGCCCGAGCCGACCAGCGCCAAAGCAAGATCACCGACTACTTTTGATGTGGGCGTGACCTTGACCAGCCTGCCCAACACTCGGTCCGCTCCGGCGTAGGCCTCTTCGACCTCTTCGAATCTGTCTCCCAGACCCAGCGCGATCGCCTGCTGGCGCAGATTGGACAGCTGACCGCCGGGAATCTCATGGCTATAGACCCGGCCCGTCGGGCCTGGCAGCCCGGACTCGAAGGGCGCATACACTTTCCGCAACGCCTCCCAGAACGGCTCCAACGCGCATACGGCCGACAGCGACAGTCCGGTATCGAACTCGGTATGTGCCGCCGCAGCAACGATCGAACTCAGCGCGGGTTGGCTCGTAGTTCCCGCCAAGGGTGCGGCGGCACCGTCGACGGCATTGGCCCCGGAATGCCAGGCCGCCACATAACTGGCCAGTTGACCGCCCGGGGTGTCGTGGGTGTGCACGTGAACTGGCAAATCGAAACGGCTGCGCAGAGCGCCGACCAACCGCTTCGCAGCCAGTGGGCGCAGCAGGCCAGCCATGTCCTTGATGGCCAGCACATGCGCGCCGGCATCCACGATCTGCTCGGCGAGCTTCAGGTAGTAGTCCAGGGTGTACAACTGCTCACCGGGATCCGTCAGATCACCGGTGTAGCACATCGCGACTTCAGCTACGGCAGAACCTGTTTCACGCACCGCGTCAATCGCGGGACGCATGGCTTCGATATTGTTGAGCGCATCGAAGATCCGGAAGATGTCAACGCCGGTAGCCGTCGCCTCGGCTACAAAGGCCGACGTGACAGTTTCCGGGTACGGCGTATAGCCCACGGTATTGCGGCCCCGCAGTAACATCTGCAGACAGATGTTTGGCATCGCCGCACGGATCCCCGCCAGCCGCTCCCATGGGTCCTCTTTGAGGAAACGCAGCGCCACGTCATAGGTCGCGCCACCCCAGCACTCCATGGACAACAGCTGCGGGGTAAGCCGCGCGATGTAAGGCGCCACCATCAGCAGTCCGGTGGTGCGAAGCCGGGTGGCCAGCAGCGATTGGTGCGCGTCGCGGAACGTCGTCTCCGTCACCGCAACAACCGGCGATTCTCGCAACCATCGTGCGAAACCCTCCGGCCCCAACTCGACCAGTCGCTGCTTGGACCCGTCCGGGGGCGCTACCGCCAGATCGATGTCAGGCAGCTTGTCCTGCGCGTAGACCGTTGACGGGCGCGAGCCGTGCGGCTTGTTGACGGTGACATCCGCCAGATAGTTGAGAATCTTGGTGCCCCGGTCGGCCGAGACACGCGCGGTCAGCAGCTGCGGCCGCTCATCGATGAACGACGTCGTGATCCGACCGGCCTGGAACTCCGGGTCATCCAGAACCGCCTGTAGGAAAGGGATATTCGTCGACACCCCACGAATCCGGAACTCCGCGATCGCCCGGCGGGCACGACTCACCGCCGTCGAAAAGTCCCGGCCCCGGCAGCTCAGCTTGACCAGCATCGAATCGAAGTGCGCGCTGATCTCTGCCCCGAGGTTGGTGCTGCCGTCCAGCCGGATACCGGCACCGCCCGGGGCGCGCAGGGCGCTGATCCGGCCCGTGTCCGGCCGAAATCCGTTGGCCGGATCCTCAGTGGTGATGCGGCATTGAAGGGCGGCGCCATGGGGGACGATGGCATCCTGGCGCAAACCGAGGTCGCCGAGCGTTTCACCGGCGGCGATGCGCAGCTGGCTGGCAACCAGATCGACGTCGGTGATCTCCTCGGTCACCGTGTGCTCCACCTGAATTCGCGGATTCATCTCGATGAAGACGTATTGGCCACGCTCGTCGAGCAGAAACTCCACCGTACCCGCGCAGCTATACCCGATATGGCGGGCGAAGGCGACCGCGTCGGCGCACATCTTGTCGCGTAACTCGGGGGCCAGCGCCGGCGCGGGCGCCAGTTCGACGACCTTCTGATGGCGACGTTGCACGCTGCAATCACGCTCATAGAGGTGGATCACGTCTCCCTGGGTGTCTGCCAGGATCTGGACCTCGATATGGCGGGGGCGCAGCACCGCCTGTTCGAGATAGACCATCGGATCCCCGAATGCCGACTCGGCTTCCCGGCTCGCGGCTTCGATCGCCTCGGGAAGCGCCGCGGTATCACTGACCCGCCGCATCCCGCGGCCCCCGCCGCCGGCAACCGCCTTGACGAACAACGGAAAACGCATGGCGGCCGCGGCGGACACCAACTCATCGACGGATGCCGACGGTGCCGACGAGGTCAACACGGGCAGCCCCGCGTCGCGGGCTGCAGCGATCGCGCGGGACTTATTCCCCGTCAGCTCAAGCACTCCGGCGCCGGGTCCGACGAAGGTGATGCCGGCAGCCGCGCACGCGGCAGCCAAGTCCGGGTTTTCCGACAAGAACCCGTAGCCGGGGTAGACGGCATCGGCGCCGGCGCGGCGGGCCGTGTCGACGATCTCATCAACCGACAGGTATGCGCGTACCGGATGACCAATGTCGCCGATCTGGTAGGACTCATCGGCCTTGAGCCGATGTTGCGAGTTGCGATCCTCGTACGGGTAGACGGCCACAGTGCCGATACCCAGTTCGTAGGCCGCGCGAAAAGCGCGGATCGCGATCTCACCGCGATTGGCGACGAGCACTTTGGAAAACACGCAGGGCCCCCCTAATCCGGGCAATTCAGAATTCAGACAAGCGTCGACCAATAGTCCCAGAAACGGACCATGATCAGCAGAAATATCGCCGTAAACCAGAGCGTCGCAATAGACCATCGCCAGTGATAGAGCAGCCGCGCGACGACGCTGTTCCCGTTGTCAAGCACCGGACTGACAGCGATGGAGGCCACCACCACCAGCAACGTGATGGTCACCGCCCAGACCACCATGCAGTAGGGACACAAGGCACCGATACGGTACAGGCTCTGGAAGATTAACCAGTGCATGAACGTCGCACCGGTCAGGATTCCGGCCGTGAGCCCTATCCAATACCATCGCGGCAGAGGCACTTTCGCCACTGCCAGCACGCCGGTGACCACCATCACGGTGAAACCGGCGATGCCGACCAGCGGGTTGGGAAATCCCAACAGCGACGCCTGTGGCGTCGTCATCACCGAACCGCACGACACGATCGGGTTGATGTTGCATAACGGCGCATAGGTCGGGTCGAGCAGAATCCTGATCTTTTCCACTGTCAGCGCGAGCGAGGCGACCAACCCGATCACCCCGCCGACCAGCACCCACCACGCGCTGAGCATCGGCACCCGAACGACGGGCGCTTTGGCCGCGGGTAGCTCGGCAGCGTGCGCGGACACCACAGTGGTCAGGATGTCGCGGTGGCCGCAGCTGAGTCAATGCCGTCAACGTCGCCAACGATCTCTTTGATCTTGGCGACAAAGGCTTCCGGTGTTGACCATTCATATTCGGTGCCGTTGATCATGATTGTCGGGGTCGCGTGCACATCTGCGGCAGCGGCCAGCCCGTCGACGAGGGGAATGTACTTCTCGCTGTTGACGCAATCCGGCACCGTGCCCGCCGCGCCGGCTAGGCGGGCGAGTTCAATCAACCGTCCGTTGTCGGGAAAGTCCTTGCCGATCTCGGGCGGCTGAATGTCCTTGCTAAACAACGCGGTGTGGAAGCGCCGGAACGCCTCGATGGACTCGTCGGCGACGCAATACGCCGCTGCGGCAGCTCGCGACGAGTAATGCTGATTCCGCGGACTGTCAAGAATAGCCACCATGTAGTAGTCGGCCGCGACAGCACCGATGTCGATGAGCTTGGAAACGGTCGGTCCGAAGGCGCGTTCGAACATGCCGCACGCCGGACATAGAAAATCCTCGTAAAAGGACACCACTGCCTTGGGGTCGCTGGTTCCGGGCTTGGTGACCAGTTTGCTCGACGTCACCCGCACCGCATCGCCCGTGCTCGCCGCGCCGCCGTTCTTGTCTTTGTGGGAGATCACAATGTAGGCGACCAAGGCGACCGCGAAGATCACGATGAACGCGGTACCAGCGATTTGTACGAGGCGGCCGGAGTTTCCGGTGGTGGACTTCACGTCGAAACGCGGGGGGCGTTTGGATTTGTCTGCCACAGTTTCGCTGATCCTCACCTGTTCGATTTTGTCGGCATGTCGCCACCGCAGCCCGGCGACGGCGCCTCTAGAGTACCGGCGGCATCACTGCGTCCGGCTCGGACAAGGCGGGCGAATCGAGTTTCAAACCCGGCTCAAGTGCGCGCGCAGCGCCGAGATCAGTTCATTGGTCGCCACGGCACTGGCTCCCCCGAGCTGAAACAGATTGACGAAGCCATGTGTCAGCGAGCCCATGTAGCGCAGGTCGACATCGACACCGGCTGCCTGCAGCGCCTTTGCATAGCTCTCACCTTCGTCGCGCAATGGGTCGAAACCCGCGACCGCGATCAGTGCTGGTGGCAGCCCGGACAGCGATGTGGCCAGCGCCGGCGAAAGGCGCGGATCCGAGGGATCCATCCCGGAGCCGCGCAAGTACTGCGCATGGAACCAATCCATATCCCGCTTGGTGAGCAAGAAGCCGTCGGCGAACAACCCCATTGACCGCGTCTGGGAGGTGAAGTCCGTCCTCGGATACAGCAACCACTGCAGAATCGGGGCGGGTCCGCCGGTGGAGCCGGCGTTGTCACGCGCCAACTGGCACACCACCGCCGACAAATTGCCGCCCGCACTGTCCCCACCGACGGCGACCTGACCGCGGAGCGCGCCCAAATCCTCGGCATGATCGTAGGCCCACTCGAATGCCGCATAGGCGTCCTCGACCGCGGCGGGAGCGGGATGTTCGGGGGCCAATCGGTAGTCGATCGACAACACGTGGATGTCTGCGTCGCGGCAGGTCAATCGGCACAGCGCGTCGTGGGTGTCCAGGTCGCCGATCGTCCAGCCCCCGCCGTGGTAGAAGACCAGCAACGGCGCGGCCGCACCACTGGGCGGGCGGTAGTGCCGGGCCGGAATCGTACCCGCGGGTCCGGGCAGTGAAATGTCGCTGGTCGATACGTGAATCTGCGGGCCCGGCATTGCGAGGCAGGTGTCGCGCATCTGCGCGCGGGAGGCGATCGGATCGTCGTCGACGGCCAATCCGCGGACACCGACGAGCCGCTGACCCGACAGCATCCATTGCACCGTCGGATCCAGGGTATTGCCGTCGACAACGACCGAACGCCCACCCAGCAACGCCCGTTTGGCCTTGGTCGGGATCCACGGTGTGACCCTGGCTCCTGCGAGGGTGACGGCGCTTTGCATGCGGCGAATCCAACCGATGGGTGTTCCGTTTGCCCCGGGGTGGAGGTCTGCCGCCCCAGGCAGACTCTTCGTCATGGCTGCTCCCTCACAAGTTCCGTCACGCTAGCCGACGGAAACGTGATCCCCGTCGCGGGGCGCGGCGACGCCGCGTCGGCCTGCCGCAACGGTGGAGGCTGGGCATGCGAGCGCCGGTTCCGACGTGCCCCGCGACCAACTGTACGTGGTGACCACACGGCGGGTTGACGACCAGGTCCATGACGAGGGTCTGACAGCGCAATGGCGGCCACCCGCCCCCGTGTTGATTAGGTGGCATATTCAACTCGGTAATATCGTGATCCCCAAGTCGATGAACCCTATCCGGATTGCGAGCAACTTCGACGTGTTCGATACCTCCTGGCTCCATGCCGGAAACCCGTCTTGGCCAAAATCCAAGAACCTTCAATTTCACAGGAAGGTGAGATGATGCCGGGCGCCACCAGCCCCTCTATCCCCCCCTCGATAGCCCTGAACGATGAGAACACGATGCCCGTGCTGGGCCTCGGGGTCGCCGAGTTGTCGGACAACGAGACCGAACGCGCGGTGTCGGCCGCGCTGGAGATCGGCTGCCGACTCATCGACACTGCCTCGGGCTACGGCAATGAGGCCGCCGTGGGCCGGGCGATCGCGGCCTCCGGCATTCCGCGTGCCGAGCTGTTCGTCACGACCAAGGTCGCCACAGCTGATCAGGGGTTCACTGCGACGCCGGAGGCGTGCAAGGCCAGCCTGGAGCGACTCGGCTTGGACTACGTCGATCTCTATTTGATCCACTGGCCGGCGCCGCCGGTGGGCAAGTATGTGGACGCCTGGGGCGGCATGATCCAGTCCCGTGGTGAAGGCCACGCCCGCACCATCGGGGTGTGCAACTTCACCGAGGAGCACATTTCGAACCTGATCGACCTGACGTTCGTCACCCCCGCCGTCAATCAGATCGAGCTGCACCCGCTGCTCAACCAAGATGAGCTGCGCAAAGCAAACGCACAGCACACCGTCGCCACCCAGTCCTCCACGCCGCTAGCGCAGGGTCGACTGATCGATAACCCGACGGTGACGGCGATTGCGGGTGAATACGGCAAGACTCCGGCACAGGTCCTGCTCCGGTGGAACTTGCAATTGGGCAATGCCGTCGTCTTCCGCTCAGCACAAGCCGAGCACATCGCCAGCAACTTCGACGTGTTCGACTTTGAACTAGCCGCCGAGCACGCGGAGGCGTTGAACGGGCTCAACGACGGCACCCGTATTCATGGAGATCCGCTGACCTATACCGGCACCTAACCGTCTGCGGTCGGGCACGTGCCCGCGGCCCGCCGCAACACGCCGGTCGACGCTGCGTCCACCGGCAATGAGTATCCCCGCAGCACAGCGATGAACTGCATCGCGTACTGGCAAGCGAAGGCAGAATTCGGCGGCATCCACTCCCCGGGCGGCGAATCGCCCTTGTCCTGGTTAGCCCGCCCCTGGACCGCCAGCAAGTTGGCTGGGTCGTTGGCAAACCGCAGGCGCTCCGGATCCTCCCACTCGTATGCCCCCATGTCCCAGGCGTACGAGAGGGGGACGATGTGATCGATTTGCACCGATTGGCCGACCTTGGCGCCTCGCTGGAAAGCGATAGTGGCATTGGTGTACGGGTCGCGCAACGTGCCGGTGGCCACCGCATGCGGGCAACGCTTGATTGACACATACTCCTTGTTCACCAGATCGCGGTCGAGGATGTCGTTGCGGGTATCGCAGCCATTGTGGCCGCCAGGCGCGTCGTTGTTGTCGTGCCACGCGTCGCCGAACGCCGCCCGGCGGTAGTCATAGCGGTGCATCCGCCGCGGCACTACTGGGATACCGGCGAGCACATCGGTACCGGGTTGCACGGTTGGGACGTCAGCCCGCGCCGCGGATTGCTCCGCGTGCTGAGCCATCGATGACCCCAGCACCTGATAGGCGACCACCACTGCAACCACAGCGGCGGCCGCCAACCACAGCAGCATTCTGTGGGTCACGACTTGTCCAGGTATTCGATGCGGTCGGTATCGGTGAATCGCGCTGCCAGCACCGCCAAGCCGGGATGGGCGCCACCACTACCGTCCCGCTGGGCCTCTTCGTAGGCGTGCGTGCAGAAGTCGCGAGCGCTCTCGATGAAAACGCGGTGATCGGCCAGCGACAGCAACCGCAAGGTGATTGCTTTGCCGGATTGGTTGCTGCCCAAGACATCTCCTTCCCGACGTTCTTTGAGATCCAGGTCGGCAAGCGCGAATCCGTCCATCGTCTCGGCGACGGCGCGCAGCCGCCGACCGGCGGACGAGCCCGGTGCCACCGCGCTGGCGAGCAGACACAGACTCGGGTGCGCACCGCGGCCGATGCGGCCGCGCAGCTGATGGAGCTGGCTGATTCCGAACCGGTCGGCGTCCATCACCAGCATCACAGTGGCGTTGGCGACATCGACGCCCACCTCAATGACGGTGGTGCACACCAGCACATCGACCTCACCCGCCCTAAAGGCCGTCATCGCGGCATCTTTCTCGTCGGCTGCCAGTCCCCCGTGCATGAGCGCCAGCCGAAGGTTGGCCAGCTCACCACAGCGAAGCCGGGCAAACAGCCCTTCGGCGGTCTCGGTGGGCCGAGAGCCGGCTTGGCCATCTCCGGACTCGTCCGTCTCGTCGATGCGGGGCGCCACCACATAGGCTTGGCGTCCCTCGGCGACCTCCTCGACGATGCGTTGCCATGCACGTTCGAGCCAGGCCGGCTTGTCCTTGACGAAGATGACGTTGGTGGTGATTGGCTGGCGGCCACGCGGGAGTTCACGCAACGTCGAGGTTTCCAGATCCCCGTAGACGGTGAGCGCCACGGTGCGCGGTATGGGTGTCGCGGTCATCACCAACAAGTGCGGTGTGATTCCGGTGGGAGCCTTGGCGCGCAACCGATCTCGCTGCTCGACACCGAATCGGTGCTGCTCGTCGACCACCACCATGCCAAGCTTGTGAAAGTCCACCGCATCCTGAAGAAGGGCATGGGTGCCGATGACGATCCCCGCCTCACCGCTGGCGATCTCGGCGCGGACCTGCTTCTTCTGAGCGGCCGTCATCGAGCCGGACAGCAAGGCGATGCGAGTCGCGTTGTCGGCCCCGCCCAGCTGGCCGCCCATTGCCAGCGGGCCCAGCACATCGCGGATCGACTGCAGGTGTTGAGCGGCGAGGACCTCCGTCGGCGCAAGAAGCGCACACTGGTAGCCCGCGTCGACCATCTGCAGCATCGCCAGCACTGCGACGATCGTCTTGCCCGACCCGACTTCACCCTGCAGCAGGCGGTTTATCGGGCGGGTCGCCGCGAGCTCGTCGGAAAGTACCGCGAGCACCTCGCGCTGTCCCACGGTCAGCTCGAAAGGTAAGCGCCGCGACAGCTCGGCGGCCAGGCCGTCCGGTCGCGACGGCGCTGGGGGTCCGGATTCCGAAGACTCACCATGACGCCGGGTTACCAGTGCCCACTGCAGGCCGACGGCTTCGTCGAATGTCAGCCGCTGCCGTGCCAGCTCCCGTTCGGGCTCGCTCTCGGCCAGATGGATGGCGCGCAGCGCCCGGTCCTCGGAGATCAAGCCATGCCTGGCGAGCAGGTCGGCGGGTATCGGATCGGGTATCGGGTCGAGGACGTCGAGCACCTGGCGCACACACGCGAAGATGTCCCAACTCTGCATTTTCGTGCTGGCCGGATAGATCGGAAAAAATCGGCGCTCGAGCGCCGACAGCACCTGCTCGCTGCTGGTGGCGTGGGAAGCGTCGGCGATGCTTTTCAGCGACTTTGTGCCCCGGTTCTTTCCATCTGGCGAGTCGAGGATGAGAAACGCGGGGTGGGTCAGATGCAGCGCTTCCCGAAAGTATTCGACCTCCCCGGACAGCATCACCTTGGTGCCCTTGGTGAGGTCCTTCATGATGTAGTTCGCGTTGAAGAACGTGGCGTTCACCCTGTTGCGCCCGGTACCGACGGTCAGCCGCAGGAACTTCTTCTTGGGGACCTTTTTCATGGGCCGGGCGAACGCGCCCGTGATGGTGTCGACGACGGTGATGTGTTCACCGGCTAGTGGTCGCTCTCCATCGGCAGCCACGGCGGTCGCGCCCTCGGTGTAGCTGCGCGGGTAATGCCGCAGAAGGTCGTCCACGGTGCGGATGCCGAAGACTTCGTCGAGGTTGGCCGCCGCCTTGGCGCCTACGACGTAATCCAATCGGTCGTTGTGTGCGACCACGGCTACTCAACCCCGATCAGCAGCACGTCACCGCGATGACCCGTGAGGTAGGTGACCAATTCAGTGCCCGGATGATGGTCGTGCACATGGGTTTCCAGAATGCCATTCAGGGCGGCGGGATCGTCGCCGGCATCGCCGGTGCAGTCGGTAACACCGGCACCGACCAGCACCGTCACCAGGTCGCCGCCGGATGCCAACAGCAGATCGAGCAGACCCGTGGCCGCCGCGGCAACACTATCGGCGACGATCAGCACTTCGTCGCCCGCGATCCCCAGGCCGTCGCCCGGCTCACAGCTGCCAGCCCAGGTCAACGCGTGCTCGGTAGCGATGCGCACCGACCCGTGTCGGGCGCCGCCAGCGGCGCGGGCCATCGTGTAGCCGTCGTCCACAGCCTGGCGCCCCGGGTCATGCACGGCCAGGGCGGCGAGCCCCTGCACCATGGACCCGGTCGGCACGGGCACCACATCGACGCCCCAGCCAATGGCCGCGGTGCAACCTGCGACCAATTCCTCGGCAGCGACATAGCCGTTGGGCAGCACCATGACCTGTGCGGCCCCGGTGTCCACCACGGCCCGCACCAGCTGGCGGGCACTGACGTCGGCGACGGATGCCGCGCCGGGCGTGGGAGCATCGCAATCCCGTCGCAGCAGGCAGGCACCCTCTCCAGCGAACAAGTCAGCGGCCCCGTCGCCGTCGACGACGGCCAGCACGGCCCGTTCCCGAGTCCAGCTGCCCGCTGGTAGACCACTGGCACCGGATATCAGCGCCGAGATCGCGATCCGGCTCGGCCGCCCGGCGGCGATTCCCGCCTCGACGGCGGCACCCGGATCGTCGCTATGGACGTGCACGGAGTAGCTGCCGGACCCGGCGGCCGCGATGGCCACCGAGTCACCCAGTTCCTCAAGACGCCCTCGCAGCTCATCGACCCCGGCGGCATCACAGCCGGCCAGCAGGTACATCACCTCGAAGTAGGGGACACCGTGTTCAGCGGTCGCGTCCGGGGCCGGCACACGCGGTGACGGTTCGTACACCGACCGGTTGGGCGCGTGCCCGCTGATTGTCGAGCACAACGCGTCCAGCAACACCAAGAGCCCGCGTCCACCGGCGTCCACCACCCCGGCGTCAGCGAGCACGTCCAGCTGCTCGGGAGTCTTCTCCAATGCCACGACCGCTGCGTCACCGGCGGCGGCGACCGCCTGGGTCAGCGCCTCACCGCCGCGGGCGCACTGGTCAACGGCACCGGCCGCGGCCCGAAGCACCGAGACAATGGTTCCGGGGACCTCCTGGCCGCCCATCGAGGCAACCACCAGCTCCACACCACGCCATAAGGCCGCGGCGAGCACGGAGGCATCGATTTCGCGCAACGCTTCTCCGGAATCGGCGGCTGCGCGTCCGGTCACGTCGGCGATGCCGCGCAGGATCTGGGAAAGGATCACCCCTGAATTGCCGCGCGCACCGTTGAGGGCACCGATCGACAACGCCGCCGCGACCCGGGCGATGTCGGACCTGGCTGCTGCGTCAGCGGCCGCGCTAGCTGCCGAATCGGCCTCGGCAAGCGCCGATCGCATGGTGAACAACATGTTGGCACCGGTGTCGGAATCGGCAACCGGGAACACATTGAGCCGGTTGATTTCGTCGATGTGGACGATCAGGTCGCTGACGGCGGTATGTGCCCAGTCGCGTAGGGCCGCGGCGTCCAGCTGACGATCCCACGTGCCCACCCTGACACCCACCTCCTTCGCGCCGGCCCGGTGGGCGCCAGCGTAGCCCGGCGCACCGGCTGGGCAAGGCCGGCGCGTCGAGCCTAGCCAGGCACGGCGACAGCCGCCGTGTCCCACGTCCCGGAGTGTCCAGGGTTAGCCAGGGTTAGCCACGGGTGTCCAGCGGTATGAGCTCGTTTTGGTGCTGACGGACCAACGCAGCTATCCTGGACTATCCTGAGCGAGGCCGGGGCTCACCCCGGCCGTCCCGGCTGCGGGGTCTAGCGAGGTCGCCGGACCCTAGCAAACATGATTTGAGGAGCTTGAAAGATGGCCGCTGTGTGCGATATCTGCGGGAAAGGCCCCGGCTTTGGCAAGTCGGTGTCGCACTCCCACCGCCGCACCAGCCGCCGGTGGAACCCCAACGTCCAGATCGTGCACGCCGTGAGCCGCCCCGGCGGCAACAAGCAGCGGCTCAACGTCTGCACGTCCTGCATCAAGGCCGGCAAAGTCACCCGCGGCTAGCCGACTCAGGGCAACCGCCAGTCCACAGGATCGGCGCCCATCTCCGCGAGCAGCTCATTGGTGCGGCTGAACGGCCGCGAACCGAAGAACCCGCGCGACGCCGAGAGCGGCGACGGGTGTGGCGATTCGATCGCGACGCAGTCGCCGGCGGCCAGCAATGGCTTCAGCGTCGACGCGTCGCGCCCCCACAGGATCGCCACCAGGGGCTGTGACCGTGCGACCAACGCGCGGATCGCGCACTCCGTGACCGGTTCCCAGCCCTTGCCCCGGTGCGACGCGGGGTTGTTGGGTCGCACCGTGAGCACCCTGTTGAGCAGCATCACTCCGCGGCGTGCCCAGGGCGTCAAGTCGC
Organism: Mycobacterium spongiae; assembly: GCF_018278905.1. Taxonomy (NCBI): domain Bacteria; kingdom Bacillati; phylum Actinomycetota; class Actinomycetes; order Mycobacteriales; family Mycobacteriaceae; genus Mycobacterium; species Mycobacterium spongiae. The sequence continues at coordinate 1,708,642 of NZ_CP046600.1, read as the reverse complement.
CGCAGGAGGGCGACGGATAGCCGAGGTCGGCGGTGTATTCGTCGAAAATGTTGGCAAGGCTGCGCGGCAGCGGACTCACCTCGGGGGCGACCGAGAAGCTGAGGCCGACCGCGTGTCCAGGTGTCGGGTATGGATCTTGCCCGACGATCAACACCCGCACTTGGTCGAACGGGAAAGTGAAGGCGCGCAACACATTCGCCCCTGCGGGTAGGTACCTGCGGCCGGCGGCGATCTCGTCGCGCAGGAACTGCCCGAGTTGAGTCACCTGGTCGGCCACGGGCGCCAACGCGGCTGCCCACCCCTGCTCGACGAGTTCATTCAGCGGACGCGCGGTCACCCCAGCCCCTTCGCCAGTGGCACCGCCGTGTCAAGGGCGATTGCGGAGACGGTCACCGCGTCACCCTAGCGAACCGGGTCAATCGCCTGGACGGTCGAACGACTGCCAGCCGGCATATCCCCGCCACGGGTGGCCGTCGACGACAACCCGGGCCGGTCCTTCGACCGTCTTGCCGATGACGCGCCATCCGACGGGCACCGGACCGGCGAAACAGGCAGCCAGGGCGTGATCCTCGCCGCCGCCCAGCACCCACGTCCATGCGTCGGCGTCGACGGCCGCGGCGGCTTCGGTCAGCGCGGTGTAGTCGGCGGCCAGCGCCGCGGTGGACAGGTCGATTCCCACACCCGATGCGTCGGCGATGTGGCGCAGATCGGCAATGAGACCATCGGAAATGTCGATCATCGCCTCAGCCCCCGCGGCCGCGGCCGCCACTCCTTGCCCGTATGGCGGTTGCGGCACCAGATGGCGCCGCCGCAGATCGTCAAATCCCGCCATCGCGCTACGCCATAGCGCAAACCCCGCAGCCGATCGGCCCAGCTCACCGGCGACGGCGACTACGGAGCCGGCCTTCGCCCCGGAGCGCAACACCGGAGCACGGCCGTCGAGATCGCCCAGGACCGCCACCGACACCACCCACTGCGGGCACCTGACCACATCTCCGCCGACGATTCCGGCGCCGATCTGCCCAGCCTCCTCCCACATTCCATCGACCAAAGCGCCGACCTGGTCCACTGGGGTCCCAGCGGGCGCTCCGAACCCCACCACGAACGCGGTGGCCCGCCCACCCATCGCCGCGATGTCGGCCGCGTTCGCAGCGATCGCCTTGCGCCCCACCTCGTGAGGTGTAGACCAGTCGAGGCGGAAGTGCCGATCCTGCACCAACATGTCCGTGGATACCAGCGTGCGGCCGTCGCCAGCAGACACCACGGCGGCGTCGTCGCCGGGTCCGACCACAACCGCGCCGGGCAGTCGGCGCCCCCGCACCAACCGGTCGATGACCGCGAACTCACCGAGCTGCTCCAGGGTCGGGGACTTCCCCGATGTGTCATCGCGCATGCCACCTCCTCGGCGCATCCCGGCCATGTGACGAGCCCGAACCGATACCCTGCCTGCGGGGACCGTTGGGTCGCTATCCGCACGAGCGGACCGGGCAAGTGTACGAGTCGGAGGTGGCCACGGACGTGACATCCGACAGGGATGCCGATTCGGACGGCCCGCCCCGAGCCTGGATCATCGCAGCGCTGGCGCTGGCAGTGGCGGCGATCGCGGTCGTCCTGGTCGTCGCCGCCAATCACCAGGCACCGGAGAAACCGGTGGCCATTGCGGCGGTTCCAGCTCCGCAGGCCACCAGCGCCGCCTGCCATGACCTGCTGGCAGAGCTGCCGCAACGACTCGGCGACTACCGGCGAGCGGCCGTTGCGGAACCGACGCCGGAGGGCGCCACCGCCTGGCGCGCCGGGCCGCAGAGCACGCCGGTGATCCTGCGCTGCGGGCTCGCCCGACCGGCCGAATTCGTGGTCGGTGCGCCCATCCAGATCGTCGACCAAGTGCAGTGGTTCCAGGTGACCGAAGATCCGGGGTCCGCCGGCTCGAGGCCGGCAGATGCCGGTCGGTCCACCTGGTACACCGTGGACCGGCCGGTGTACGTGGCCCTCACACTTCCGCCGGGATCGGGGCCCACACCGATCCAGGAACTCTCCGCGGTCATCGACCACGTAATGGCGGCCGTGCCAATCAACCCTGCTCAGGTGGGCTAGCGCAGGCCCACGCCCCGGGCAAGGGCTGTATCCACCATGGTCGCCAGCAGCGTGGGGTAGTCGACGCCGCTGGCCGCCCACATCCGCGGGTACATCGAGGTCGTCGTGAAACCCGGCATCGTGTTGATCTCGTTGATCACCGGCCCATCGTCGGTGAGGAAGAAGTCGACCCTGGCCAGGCCTTGGCAGTCGATCGCCCGGAACGCCTTGATCGCCAGCTGCCGCGTCAGGTCGGCGACATCGTCGTCCACTTTGGCCGGCACGTCCAATTCGGCTGCGTCATCGAGATATTTGGTGGCGAAATCGTAGAAGGGATCCTCGCGCCCGCGCACCCCGGCCACCCGGATCTCCCCCAGTGTGCTGGCTTGGACCGTGCCATCGGGCAGTTCCAGCACACCGCATTCGAGTTCGCGGCCGGTCACCGCGGCCTCGACGATCACTTTCGGATCGTGAGAACGGGCATCGGCAATCGCGGCAGGCAGCTGGTCCCAACTCGACACCCGGTTGACGCCAATGGACGAGCCGCCGCGCGCCGGTTTGACAAATGCGGGCAATCCCAGCCGCGCGCGTTCCTCGGCATTCAGCGTCGGCCGCGACGGGCGCAGCACGACGTGCGCGCCGACCGGAAGCCCCTCGGCAGCCAACAGCTTCTTGGTGAATTCCTTGTCCATGCCGGTGGCACTCGCCAGCACGCCGGCGCCCACGTAGGGCACACCAGCGAGTTCGAGCAGGCCCTGGATCGTTCCGTCCTCGCCGTAGGGGCCGTGCAGCACCGGAAACACCACATCAACCGAGCCCAACACCTCGCCGGCGGTGGGGGGCGCTGCCGGGGATAGTGACACGAGCTGGCCGGCCCGCGCCGGGTCGACCGGCAGGACCAACTCCTTACCCGACTCAGAGGTCACCTCGGGTAACTGCCGATCGGCGATCGCAAGTGCATCGGGATTGCCGTCGGTGAGCACCCACGAACCTTTGGCGGTAATCCCGATGGCGGTCACATCGAAGCGTCGCGGATCGAGATTGCGCAGGATGCTGCCCGCGGACACGCATGAGATCGCGTGCTCGTTGCTACGCCCCCCGAACACCACGGCAACGCGGACCCGGTCGCCACCTGCCGGCCGCGTCGGCCGCGGCCCCACGGGCCGGTCGCTGGCATTCACAACCTGGAGAGGCTACCGGGTGGCGGGCGCGGGGATCGTGCTTCACCTTCCCAGCAGCGGCTCATTCAGGCTTGGTGCTGCGACCCAACAGCAGAGCTATCGCCTCGTCCACCGAGAGCCCTTTGTGACAGACACGGTGCACGGCGTCGGTCAGCGGCATTTCGATGTCGTAGCTGGACGCCAGCGCAAGCACCGACTCGCACGATGTCACCCCCTCGACGACGTGGCCATCCCTGGCGCTCAACGCCGCCGCCATGGTCTCGCCCCGGCCCAGGCGCTCGCCAAACGACCGGTTACGCGAGCGCGGCGAGGTGCAGGTGGCCACGAGGTCGCCCACCCCCGCCAGGCCCGCCAGCGTCGCGCCCTTGCCGCCGAGCGCGATCCCCAGCCGAATGATCTCTGCAAGGCCCCGGGTAATGATCGCCGCGGCGGTGTTTTCACCCAGTCCGACACCAACCGCCATCCCGCAGGCAAGCGCGATGACGTTCTTGCAGGCGCCGCCGACCTCGGTCCCGACCACATCGGCATTCGTGTACGGACGGAAGTAGCCGCTGTTCAGTGCGCGCTGCAGGGCCACCGCACGACCGGAGTCGCTACACGCCACGACGGTGGCAGCAGGTTGGCAGTCGGCGATCTCACTGGCCAGATTGGGTCCCGAAATGACCGCGACCTGTGCCGCATCGACTCCGGTCACTGACACAATGACCTGACTCATTCGCATCAGCGTGCCCAGCTCGATGCCCTTGGCCAAACTGACCAGGGTCGCGCCATCGACCAGGAGGCCGCCCCAGTGTTCGAGATTGGCTCGCATGGTCTGCGCAGGCACTCCCAGGAGTACCGTCGTGGCGCCGCCGAGCGCCTCTGCGGCGTCGGCGGTAGCGCGAATGCCGGCAGGCAGCAACGTCCCGGGTAGATAGTCGGGGTTGTAGCGGGTTCGGTTGACTTGGTCGGCGACCTCGGGTCGCCGGGACCACAGCGTGACCTCGCCGCCCGCGTCGGCAAGCACTTTGGCCAACGCCGTGCCCCATGCGCCCGCGCCCATGACCGCGACGGTTCCCGTGCTCACCATCCACCCACCCCTGTTTTCCCGGATGCAGTCCGTCAAGACATCTGTAGCCGCTACACACTAGACCCAGCGACGGCTCATCGTCATGCTGGCGTGACACCGTGACACTTGGTCGGATCGTTCCCGGCAACGCCGCACTCGCGGATCGGGCGCAAGCCGGCGCTGGCAGGATGGCCCTCATGAGCGGCACGCAGGCCGACGGCACCGGCGATGTCGGCTTGATCGTCGCCGTCAAACGGTTGGCAGCAGCCAAGACCAGGTTGGCCCCGGTGTTCTCGGCGCCAACCCGAGAACGCGTCGTGCTGGCGATGCTCGTCGATACCTTGACCGCCGCAGCGCAGGTCAGTTCGTTGCGCGTGATCACCGTCATCACGCCCGATCACGCCGCGGCTGCGGCGGCCGCCGAGCTCGGAGCCGACGTGCTGGCCGACCCGACGCCCAGCGGCGATCCAGACCCACTGAACAACGCCATCATCGCCGCCGAACGTGAGGTTGGGAAATCATTCCCCAATATTGTTGTGCTGCAAGGCGATTTACCTGCCCTTCAGACACAAGAACTCGCCGAGGCCATCGCCGCGGCCCGCGAACACAAACGCAGTTTCGTCGCTGACCGACCGGGGACCGGAACAGCGGCACTGTGCGCCTTCGGCACCCCGCTCGACCCGCAGTTTGGACCGGATTCATCCGCGCGGCACCGCCGTTCGGGTGCCGTCGAGCTGACGGGCGCATGGCCTGGCCTGCGATGCGATGTCGACACGCCCGCCGACTTGGCGGCGGCCCGCCAGCTCGGGGTGGGACTCGCGACCGCGCGCGCCGTCGCGCCGCGCTAGCGCAGGCACCCACCGCCGGGCATCCGGAGGGTAAACGGCCGCACAACAGCGAACGGATGTCCGCACCGCGCTGGCAACGCCACCAGGTGATAAGCAATGATCGTATGGTGACCGAAATCGAAGCCAGCCCAGGTACCGATGCGCGGCCCGATGAGAAGGCGTGGCACCCGGACGACTCGGCCCTCGTGGCGCCGCCCGCCGCGACCCTCGATGGCAGTAGCGCAGCAATCAACAACCAGCTACCTGAAGACCGCTATCTGAATAGGGAGCTCAGTTGGCTGGACTTCAACGCCCGGGTGCTCGCCCTCGCCGCCGACAACTCGCTGCCACTGCTGGAGCGAGCGAAGTTTCTGGCGATCTTCGCGTCGAATCTTGATGAGTTCTATATGGTTCGGGTGGCCGGACTCAAGCGCCGTGACGAGATGGGATTGTCGGTCCGTTCTGCCGACGGTCTGACGCCGCGCGAGCAGCTGGGCCGTATCGGCGAGCAGACCCAGCAGATCGCCAGCCGCCACGCTCGGGTGTTCCTCGATTCGGTGCTCCCCGCGCTCGGCGCGGAAGGCATCTACATCGCGACATGGTCGGATCTGGATCAGACTGAGCGCGACCAATTGTCGACCTACTTCAACGAGCAGGTCTTTCCCGTCCTGACCCCGCTGGCTGTCGATCCCGCCCACCCCTTCCCATTTGTCAGCGGGTTGAGCCTGAACCTAGCGGTCACGGTGAAGCAGCCGGAGGACGGCACGCAACACTTCGCGCGGGTCAAGGTGCCCGACAACGTCGACCGCTTCGTCGAACTCGCGCCAACTGAGGTCACCGACGAATCGACGGGTACCGAGACGCGAACAGTGCTCCGATTCCTGCCGATGGAGGAGCTGATCGCCGCGTTCCTACCGGTTCTGTTCCCGGGCATGGACATCGTCGAGCACCACGCCTTCCGCATCACCCGAAACGCCGACTTCGAGGTTGAAGAGGACCGCGACGAGGACTTGCTGCAGGCTCTGGAGCGGGAACTGGCGCGCCGGCGGTTCGGTTCGCCGGTACGGCTCGAGATCGCCGACGACATGACTGAGAGCATGCTGGAGTTGCTGCTGCGCGAACTCGACGTGCACCCTCGCGATGTCATCGAAGTGGCCGGGCTTCTCGACTTGTCGTCGTTGTGGCAGATCTACGGCGTCGATCGTCCCGCGCTCAAAGACCGGACATTTGTTCCGGCCACCCATCCCGCGTTCGCCGAGCGGGAAACGCCCAAGAGTATTTTCGCCACGCTGCGCGAAGGCGATGTGTTGGTGCACCATCCGTACGACTCGTTCTCCACCAGTGTGCAGCGATTCATCGAGCAAGCCGCCGCCGACCCTGACGTGCTCACCATCAAACAGACGCTGTACCGCACCTCGGGCGATTCGCCGATAGTCAGGGCACTGATCGACGCCGCGGCGGCCGGAAAGCAGGTGGTGGCGCTGGTCGAGATCAAGGCGCGCTTCGATGAACAAGCCAATATCCGCTGGGCGCGCGCCCTCGAGCAAGCGGGCGTGCATGTGGCGTACGGACTCGTCGGGTTGAAGACGCACTGCAAGACCGCACTTGTGGTGCGCCGGGAAGGTGCTGCGCTGCGGCGCTACTGCCACATCGGGACCGGTAATTACAACAGCAAGACGGCCCGACTCTACGAAGACGTCGGTCTGCTCACGGCCTCGCCCGATATCGGCGCGGACCTCACCGACTTGTTCAATTCGCTGACCGGTTACTCACGCAAGCTGTCCTATCGCAACCTGTTGGTAGCCCCACACGGAATTCGCACCGGCATCATCGAACGCGTCGAGCGCGAGGTCGCTGCGCATCAAGCGGGCAAGCCCGGACGCATCCGAATGAAGATGAACGCCCTGGTCGACGAACAGGTCATCGACGCGCTCTACCGCGCCTCCCAGGCAGGTGTGCGGGTGGAGGTTGTGGTACGCGGCATCTGCGCGCTGCGCCCGGGTGCAGCGGGATTCTCCGAAAACATCACCGTGCGCTCGATTCTCGGCCGCTTCCTCGAGCACTCCCGGATCCTGCATTTCCGCGCTATCGACGAGGTGTGGATCGGCAGCGCCGACATGATGCACCGCAATCTCGACCGGCGCGTCGAAGTCATGACGCAAGTCAAGGACCCGCGGCTGACCGCGCAGCTGGACGGATTGCTGGAGTCCGCGATGGACCCCGCCACCAGATGTTGGGAGCTCGGACCCGACGGGCAGTGGACCGCGCTGCCGCAGGAAGGACACAGCGTGCGCGACCACCAGGTATCGCTGATGGAGCGGCACCGTAACCCCTGACATGCGGTGATTCCCTCACTTGTGGGCCACACCTACCGGCCGCGAGCGGACCCCACCGAATTGAGCTGCAGGAGTTAAGGTGTCGAACCAGAACTCGTCGGCCCGCGGGCCTTCCGGGCGGCGGATCGTCCATGCGGCCGGTGCGGTGTTGTGGCGCCCCGACCGCTCCGACTCGGCGAACGTCGTCGAGATCGCCGTGATCCACCGCCCCCGCTACAACGATTGGTCGCTGCCGAAGGGCAAGGTCGATCCCGGCGAGACCGCACCGGCGGGCGCTACGCGCGAGATACTTGAGGAAACCGGCCACCACGCCATCCTTGGCAGGCGACTCCTCACGGTGACCTACCCAATCCAGCAGGGCACCAAGAAGGTCCGCTACTGGGCGGCACGCAGCGCCGGCGGGGAATTCACCCCGGGCAATGAGGTCGATGACATGCTCTGGTTACCGGTTTCCGACGCCATGACGAAACTCGACTACGCACAGGATCGAAAAGTCTTGCGCCGGTTCGCCAAACACCCGGCGGACACGAAGACCGTGCTGGTGGTGCGCCACGGCGCCGCCGGCAGCCGGTCACGCTTCTCCGGGGACGACAACAAGCGTCCCTTGGACAAGAAGGGGCGTGCACAGGCCGAGGCATTGGTGCCACAGCTGCTGGCTTTCGGTGCCACCAACGTCTATGCCGCGGATCGGGTGCGCTGCCATCAGACGATGGAACCGCTTGCCGCGGAACTGGGGGTGCCCGTTGGCAACGAGCCCGCCTTGACCGAGGAGTCCTACACCAAGAACCCCAAACGCGGCCGGCACCGGGTGCTGCGGATCGCCGAGCAGCCCGGCACACCGGTGATCTGCACCCAAGGCAAGGTGATTCCCGACCTCATCGCATGGTGGTGTGAGCGCGACGGCGCGAAGCCCGACAAATCCCGCAATCACAAAGGCAGTACGTGGGTGCTGTCACTGTCAGCCGGTCGGCTCCTCATCGCCGACCACATCGGCGGCGCCTTGGCGGCCAACGTCAGGGCCTAACGCGCAGATACCCTGGGGCGGCCACGGCCACCCTCAGGGTATCTGCGTCTCGTACTACTTGCGGCCCCGCCTGCTTGTCGTCTTCTTGGCAGCAGCCTTGGTCGCTGGCCGCTTCGCCGCTGTTTTCTTAGCCGGCGCCTTGGTGGCTGCCTTGCGGACGGGTGTCTTCTTCGCCGTCTTCTTCACCGCTTTGGTCGCCTTCTTGGCAGCTGCCGTGCTCCGCTTCTTGGCAGGTGCCTTGGCCGCCTTGGTGGCCGGTGCCCTCTTGGTCGCCGCCTTCTTGGCGGGCGCCTTTGTGGCAGCCTTCTTGGCGCGCGAAGTCGTGGCCTTGGCCGCCTTCTTCGCTTTGGACGTGGTGGCCTTCTTCGCCGCCGCTTTCCTCCTGGTTGGGCTCGCCACCACACCACGCTTTACCGCAGGTCCGTCCGACGGGAGGCGCTGTGCACCAGAAACAACCGCTTTGAACTGCGCGCCCGGACGGAACGCCGGCACCGAGGTCGGCTTCACTTTCACCGTCTCGCCCGTACGGGGATTGCGGGCCACGCGGGCGGCACGGCGACGTTGTTCGAACACACCGAACCCGGTAATGGTGACGCTGTCGCCCTTGTGTACCGCACGCACAATCGTGTCGACGACATTCTCGACAGCGGCGGTCGCCTGCCGACGGTCCGAGCCCAATTTCTGTGTGAGCACGTCAATGAGCTCTGCTTTGTTCATCCAAACCCTCCGAAGCCAGTGGTCCTCGTTTTGGAACCGACTAGTGGACACGGTAAACCCTTACCCCACTGATTTCCAAGAGCCACGCGCAATTTCACTGACCCCGCGACCGATATTCTCGCAATCCGGTTGCCGCCCTTGACCGGTGGCGCGTGGGGAAAATTGGCCCGTTTTGGCGGCATCGCGGGGCCGAATTCTCCCTCGAGGAGTCTGTTCAGGAGGTGGGTAGCGTGCGCGGTTTCCACTCGCGATGAGCCTTCTCAAAGGACTCGATCTCGTCGAGTTTCCGCAGCGTAAGGGCTATATCGTCGAGGCCTTCGAGCAATCGCCACGCCGTGTGGTCGTCAATCCTGAACGGCAGCACCGCTGTTCCAGCGGTGATATTTCGATCTTGAAGATTGGCAGTGATTTCCAAGCCTGGACTCTGCTCGATGAGCTTCCAGAGAAGTTCCACGCCGTCTTGGTCGAGTTCGGCGGCGAGCAGCCCCGCCTTGCCGGCGTTGCCGCGGAAAATGTCACCGAACCTCGATGAGATAACCACCCGGAATCCGTAGTCCATGAGCGCCCACACCGCGTGCTCGCGCGACGATCCGGTACCGAAATCGGGTCCGGCAACCAGGACTGAGCCTCGGTCAAAGGGGGTGAGATTTAGCACGAATGATGGATCCGACCGCCACCGTGCGAACAGACCGTCCGCAAATCCGGTTCGGGTGACGCGCTTCAAGAAAACGGCCGGAATGATCTGATCGGTATCGACATTCGACCGCCGCAGCGGCACCCCGATCCCCGTGTGGGCGCGAATGGCTTCCATGCTCTTCCCCTGTTCTCTTGCTCAGTTCAAGTCAGTTGGTGCGGATAGCGTGCCGCGGACCGCGGTGGCAGCCGCCACCGCTGGGGACACCAAATGCGTGCGCCCACCCTTGCCCTGGCGCCCTTCGAAGTTGCGGTTGGAAGTCGCGGCACACCGCTCGCCGGGCGACAGCTGATCGGGATTCATGCCCAGGCACATTGAACATCCCGCGTGCCGCCATTCGGCGCCAGCAGCCGTGAAGACCTCGCCGAGTCCTTCGGCTTCGGCCTGAGCACGCACCCGCATCGACCCCGGAACGACCAGCATCCGCACGCCCCGCGCAAGCCGGCGACCGCGCAACACCTCGGCCACCACCCGCAGATCTTCAATCCGGCCGTTAGTGCATGACCCGACGAAAACGGCATCGACGCTGATGTCGCGCATCGGGGTTCCGGGGCGAAGGTCCATGTACGCCAAGGCTTTCTCAGCGGCCTGGCGCTCGGCCTCGTCGGTCACCAGCTCGGGATCCGGCACGGTGGCCGACAACGGCACGCCCTGGCCGGGGTTGGTACCCCACGTGACGAACGGACTCAAGGAGGACGCATCAAGGTACACCTCGGTGTCGAATTCGGCACCAGCGTCGGTACGCAGTTGTTGCCAGTATGCGATCGCCGCGTCCCATTGTGCATCGGTCGGCGCGTGCCGCCGGTTGCGCAAGTACTCGTAGGTTGTCTGATCCGGGGCTACCATGCCCGCTCGCGCGCCTGCTTCGATGCTCATGTTGCACATCGTCATCCGGCCTTCCATCGACAACGATTCGATGGCGGCACCCCGATATTCGATGACATGACCCTGTCCGCCGCCGGTGCCGATCTTGGCGATCAAGGCGAGAATGATGTCCTTGGCGGTCACTCCGGCCGGCAACTGTCCGTCGACATTGACCGCCATCGTCTTGAACGGTCGCAGCGGCAGCGTCTGGGTAGCAAGCACATGCTCGACCTCTGACGTGCCAATTCCCATAGCCAGCGCCCCGAACGCCCCGTGGGTAGAAGTGTGGCTGTCGCCGCAGACAATCGTCATGCCCGGCTGCGTGAGACCCAACTGAGGTCCGACCACGTGGACGATGCCCTGCTCCATATCACCCATCGGATGCAGGCGGATGCCGAATTCTGCGCAGTTCCTCCGCAAGGTCTCGACTTGGATGCGTGACACCGGGTCAGCGATCGGCTTGTCGATGTCAACGGTGGGCACGTTGTGATCCTCGGTAGCGAGGGTCAAGTCGGGCCGTCGCACTGGGCGCCCGGCAAGGCGCAGGCCGTCGAAAGCTTGTGGACTGGTGACCTCGTGCACCAAGTGCAGATCGATGTAGATCAAGTCTGGCGCCCCGCCTTGCGCAGCGCCCTCGCCGGACACCACGACGTGGTCGTCCCAAATCTTCTCGGCCATCGTGCGCGGCCCACATGCCGCCGTTGTCTCGTCCATTCGAAGTCGCCTCGATTTCGCTCATTCGCGGCTCGCGGACCGGACCAGGGCTGTGTTCTCAGAATGCGAGACGCTAGTATCTTCTTGTGAGACAGCATAGCGGCATCGGCGTACTCGACAAAGCCGTGTTCGTGCTGCACACCATCGGGGACTCGCCATGCGGACTGGCCGAACTGTGCGACCGAACCGGCTTGCCCAGGGCTACTGCCTACCGGCTCGCCGCCGCTTTAGAAGTTCATCGCTTGCTAGGCCGCGACGATCAAGGGCGCTGGCGGCTCGGTCCTGCAGTCACCGAACTCGCGGCCAATGTCAGCGACCCGCTGCTGGCTGCGAGTGCAACCGTGCTGCCTGCGTTGCGCGCGGCCACCGGCGAAAGCGTGCAACTCTATCGCCGCGAGGGCACCTCGCGGGTCTGTGTGGCCGCCCTGGAGCCGCCCGCCGGGCTTCGCGATACCGTCCCCGTCGGGTCGCGGTTGCCCATGACCGCAGGTTCGGGGGCCAAAGTACTGCTGGCCCACAGCGACCCGGCCACCCAGGCGGCTGTGCTACCGAACGCGAAGTTCTCCGACCGCGTGCTCGGCGAGGTGCGCCGGCGCGGTTGGGCACAGAGCGTCGCCGAGCGGGAGCCGGGGGTGGCGAGCGTGTCGGCGCCGGTGCGCGATAGCCGCGGGGTCGTGGTCGCTGCCATCTCGGTATCGGGTCCGATCGACCGGATCGGTCGCCGCCCGGGAGCGCGTTGGGCCACCGACCTGCTGGCCGCCGCCGATGAGCTTGCTCGGCGGCTCTAGTCCCCACGATCGGCAAGCGCGTCTCCCCCTGACCGGAAGACGGTCGATTCAATTCCGATCGTCAACCCGAAAACCTGGCCTGACAGACTAACGCCATGGGAACCAACCAACGCGCGCATATCGTCATGTCCGAGGCTGAAATCGCCGACTTCGTCGCATGCAGTCGTACCGGCACGCTGGCCACGGTCGGTCCTGACGGTCAGCCACACCTGACGGCGATGTGGTACGCGGTGGTCGACGGCGAAATTTGGCTAGAGACCAAGGGCAAATCCCAGAAGACCGTCAACCTGCGACGAGACCCGCGGGTGAGTTTCCTGCTGGAAGGCGGTAACACCTACGACACGCTGCGCGGGGTGTCGTTCGAGGGAGTCGCCGAGATTGTCGACGATCCCGAGATGCTGTTCCGGATCGGGGTCAGCGTGTGGGAGCGCTACACCGGGCCCTACACCGACGAAATGAAGCCCATGGTCGACCAGATGATGAACAAGCGCGTCGGCGTACGCATCATCAGCCGCCGCACACGCTCGTGGGATCACCGCAAACTCGGGCTGCCACCAATGCCCGTCGGTGGCTCGACCGCACCGGCTGCCCTGGGCAACGGCCCGACCGGGTAGTAGCCGGCCGAGCAAACGCAAAGAGTAGCCCCGATGGGATTCGAACCCACGCTACCGCCGTGAGAGGGCGGCGTCCTAGGCCGCTAGACGACGGGGCCAGAACCGATCCGAGCTGACAGCATAGCTCACACCGGGAAGCCCACCTAATCAGCTTGCGAGGAAGATATCTGCTGGGGTACCAGGACTCGAACCTAGAATGGCTGAACCAGAATCAGCTGTGTTGCCAATTACACCATACCCCATTGGCTACCTAAAACAGCTGGTCAGAGCGGATTCCCCAGAAACTACCAGGTATGACAACCATCCTGGGAACCCATCGGCCAGCCGTTCTCGGCCGACGTGCAGACTACCAAACACTGGCCCAGCAATCCGCACGCCTGGCTCTAGGGTCCGCCGGTAGCGCTGGATCCGTTGTCGATTCCATCCCGTCCATCCCGCGCCGCGCGCAGTCGTCGCTCGCTACGTTCGCGGCCAAGCAGTTCAAGTGACTCGAACAGCGGGGGGCTGACCGACGTCCCCGTTGCGGCGACTCGGATCGGTCCGAATGCCTTGCGTGGTTTGAGCCCGAGGTCTTCGACCAGTGCCGCCTTGAGCGCGTCCCCGATATTCGCTGCGTTCCAGTCCACCAGTGCACCCAACGCCGCTATCGCCGCGTCGAGCACTGGCGCCCCGGCGGGGCCGAGCTCCTTGGCAGCGGCTTTCGGGTCGATCACATATTCGTCGTCGTTGAGGAACTTCAGCATGTTCCAGGCGTCACCCAGCACGACGATGCGGGTCTGAACCAGGTGCGCAGCCGCGGCGAATCCTACGTCGGAGTCGGCCACATCCAACTCGATCTGATGGTCGTGTTCGCGCAGGTAGTCGCGCAGCCGAGCGGTGAAGTCGTCGCTGTCGAGCATCCGGATGTGCTCGGCGTTGATCGCGTCAGCCTTCTTTTGATCGAATCGCGCCGGATTGGAATTGACGTCGACAACATCGAAAGCAGCCACCATTTCGTCGAGGCTGAAGAGGTCGTGATCATCGGCGATGGCCCATCCCAGCAAGGCAAGATAGTTGAGCAGCCCTTCGGGGATGAAGCCGCGATCGCGGTGGGCGAAAAGATTCGACTGCGGGTCTCGTTTGGAGAGCTTCTTGGTCCCCTCCCCCAATACCGTTGGAAGGTGGGCAAATTCCGGGATCCGCTCTCCTACCCCGATTCGGATCAGCGCCTGATGTAACGCGAGCTGGCGTGGGGTCGACGACAGCAGATCTTCGCCGCGCAGCACGTGCGTGATCTTCATCAGCGCGTCATCACACGGGTTGACCAAGGTGTACAACGGGTCTCCGCTCGCGCGGGTCAGCGCGAAATCCGGCACGCTGCCGGCCGCAAACGTCGTGGGTCCACGGACCAGGTCGTCCCAACTGAGATCTCGGTCGGGCATCCGCAGCCGCACCACCGGCTGGCGGCCTTGCGCCAGGTAGGACGAACGCTGCTCCTCGGTCAGATCACGGTCGAAGTTGTCGTAGCCCAACTTGGGATTGCGGCCCGCGGCGATGTGGCGTGCTTCGACCTCCGCAGGAGTCGAGAACGCGTGGTAGGCCTCGCCCGCCTCGAGCAACCGAGCGACGACGTCGCGATAGATCTCGGTGCGCTGCGACTGTCGGTACGGACCGTAGGGGCCACCCACCTCAGGCCCCTCATCCCAGTTGAGCCCGAGCCAGCGCAGGGCGTCAAGCAGCGCCAAATAACTTTCTTCGCTGTCACGCTGGGCATCGGTGTCCTCGATACGAAAGACGAAGGTGCCTCCGGTGTGGCGGGCATAGGCCCAGTTGAACAGCGCGGTGCGGACCAACCCGACATGGGGTAGGCCGGTGGGCGACGGACAGAAACGGACTCGGACTCCGGTGGCGTCGGGTGCTGCTGCAGGAGCTGCTTCACGAGCTGCTGATGTCACGACTTTCCTTTACGGACTACGGGATTGGTGAGGGTGCCGATCCCCTCGACGGTGATGGAGACGCTGTCGCCGTCCTCGATAGGACCGACACCCGCGGGTGTTCCGGTAAGGATGAGATCGCCGGGCAGCAGCGTCATCACGGCCGAAATCCATTCCACGATGGCACCGATGTCGTGGATCATCTGGGAAGTGCGGCTGTGCTGCTTGACTACACCATTGACTTCGGTGCGCAGTTCGAGATCTCCTGGGTCGAGGGGATCTAGATCAGTGACAATCCACGGCCCCACTGGACAGAAGGTGTCGTGCCCCTTGGCGCGCGTCCATTGGCCATCGGACAGTTGCTGATCGCGAGCCGACACGTCGTTGGCCACGGTGTAGCCAAGGATATTTTCGGCGGCCTGTGCAGCGGGGACATCCTTGCAGGGACGGCCGATCACGATCGCGAGCTCCCCCTCGAAGTGCACGGGCGTTGCGTTCGCCGGCAACCGAATCGGCACATTGGGTCCGATGATCGCAGTGTTCGGCTTGAGGAATATCACCGGATCCTCCGGCGCTTCTCCTTTGCCGAAACCTCCCATCTCCGCGATGTGGTCGGCATAGTTCTTACCTATACAGACCACCTTGCTAGCCAGCATCGGAGCAAGTAGCCGAACGTCGGCCAGCGGCCAGGAGCGGCCGGTGAAGGTGGGCGTGCCGAACGGGTGCTGGTCTATCTCTCTGACTGCCATCCCCGCAGAATCGTCCGGCTCACCGTCGATGCTGACAAAGGCGACACCGTCTGGGCTGGCGATCCGACCTAGGCGCATTCGGATGAGCCTAGCCGGGCGACGATTCGGGCCGGCACGGCCCGAGGAGGAGCACGGCGATCCGGCCCCATGAGGGTTGCGAGCCCGGCGCAGCCGGGCGCTGCAGACCGTCACCATCCGGTCTAGCCGGGCGACGATTCGGGCCGGCACGGCCCGAGGAGGAGCACGGCGATCCGGCCTCGTGAGGGTTGCGAGCCCGGCGCAGCCGGGCGCCGCGGGCGGGCGTGACCAGCGAACATCGCAACCGCTTGCCGTGTGCATGTGCGAGCATAGGCAAATGGCAGGGGACCCGGCGGCCACGGGCACGCTGAGCCCGCATGCGCGTTGGGCCATCGTGATCATCTCGCTGGGTGTGACGGCAAGCTCCTTCCTCTTCATTAACGGCATTGCCTTCTTGATCCCCCGGCTGCAGGCCTCACGTGAAATCCCGCTGGCACAAGCGGGTCTGCTCGCGTCCATGCCCAGCTGGGGCATGGTGGTCACGCTGGTCGCGTGGGGCTTCGTGCTCGACCACGTCGGCGAACGCATCGTGATGACCGTGGGCTCGGCCCTCACCGCAGCCGCGGCTTATGCCGCGGCATCGGCGCACTCGCTACTGTTGACCGGCATTTTCTTGTTCCTCGGTGGAATGGCGGCTGCCAGCTCCAACAGCGCCGGCGGGCGTCTGGTATCGGGCTGGTTTCCACCACACCAACGCGGCCTGGCAATGGGAATCCGCCAGACCGCACAACCACTGGGAATTGCGTTGGGTGCGTTGGTGATACCCGAGCTCGCCGAGCGGGGCTCCGGCGCCGGATTGATGTTTCCCGCAGTGATGTGCTCGCTAGCGGCCGCGGCCAGTCTCATCGGTATCGTCGATCCGCCCCGCAAGTCACGCAAAGCGGCCACCGTTGACGAATTAGCCAATCCGTATCGCGGTTCGACTGTGCTGTGGCGAATCCACATGGCATCGGGGCTGCTCATGATGCCGCAAACGGTCACGGTGACGTTCATGCTGGTCTGGTTGATTAGCCACCATGGCTGGCCACTAGCGGCAGCCGGACTTCTGGTTACCGTCTCGCAGCTCCTCGGAGCCCTGGGTCGCATCGCGGTCGGCCGCTGGTCCGACCATGTCGGATCACGCACGCGGCCGGTCCGCCTCATCGCCGTCGCTTCCGCCGTGAGCCTGTTCCTGCTGGCGCTCATCGATAACCGTGGTTCGAGCTTCGAGGTGCCGCTCATGATCGCCATTGCGGTGATTGCCGTTCTCGACAACGGTTTGGAGGCCACCGCGATCACCGAATTCGCTGGGCCGTATTGGAGCGGACGAGCACTGGGCACCCAAAACACCACACAACGGCTAACGGCCGCCGCCGGACCCCCGTTATTCGGTGCGCTCATCACCGCGTCGGCATACCCGACGGCATGGTTTCTGTGCGGTTTGTTCCCGCTGGCGGCGGTGCCGCTGGTGCCCGCGCGTTTACTCCCGCCGGGTTTGGAGATCAGAGCGCGGAGGCAATCCGTTCGCCGACATCGGCGGTGGCAAGCTGTTCGTTCCCGCGAGTTGCCAAATGCTCCTCGACGGCCCGGTCCACCCGGGCAGCGGCGTCGTCCTCGCCGAGGTGGGAGAGCAGCATCGCCACCGACATGATCGCCGCGGTCGGATCGGCGATCCCCCGACCGGCGATATCTGGCGCGCTGCCATGCACCGGTTCGAACATCGACGGGTTGGTCCGGGTGGCATCGATATTGCCGCTGGCGGCCAAGCCGATCCCGCCGCACACCGCCGCAGCCAAGTCGGTGATGATGTCACCGAAGAGGTTGTCCGTGACGATCACGTCGAACCGACCCGGATCAGTGACCATATGGATGGTCGCCGCGTCGACATGTTGATACGCGACGTCGACGTCGGGATAGTTGGCGCCGACCTCCTGCACGGTCCGCCACCACAGCGCGCCTGCGTAGGTCAAGACATTGTTCTTGTGCACCAGCGTGAGGTGCTTGCGGCGCTGCAGCGCGCGTTCGAACGCATTGACCACCACTCGACGCACGCCGAACGCCGTGTTCACGCTCACCTCAGTGGCCACTTCGTTGGGCGTCCCGACCCGAATCGCCCCACCGGTGCCGGTATAGGGACCCTCGGTTCCCTCACGCACCACCACGAAGTCGATATCGGGGCTGCCAGCGAGCGGGCTGCTCACCCCGCGATACAGCCGAGCCGGTCGCAGATTGATGTGGTGGTCGAGCTCGAAACGCAGTCGCAGCAACAGACCTCGTTCGAGGACACCGCTGGGGACCGACGGATCACCGATCGCCCCCAGCAAGATGGCGTCGTGCTCCCGCAGTTCGGTAACCACCGAGTCCGGCAGCACCTCGCCGGTAGCGTGAAAGTGTCGCGCACCCAGGTCGTAGGTGGTTTTCTGGACGCCGGGCAACACGGCGTCCAGGATCTTGACCGCCTCGGCCACCACCTCTGGACCAATCCCGTCGCCAGCGAGAATCGCCAGCATCATTGGCGCCGCTCCTCCTCATCGCGCCGCTCTGCATCATCGCCGGCGGGATTCACGACAGATCAACCACCTCAAGCTTGTTGGCGCCCACCGCTGTTGCGATCGCCGACCGCACATCCTCGGGCACATCTTGGTCGAGCCTGAGCAGGACGGTCGCGGCTGGGCCTTCGACATCCTCGGAGAGCTGGGCGGCCTTGATGTTCACGCCCGCGGCACCGAGCACGGTGCCGATTTTGCCCAGTGCACCCGGCTGATCGGCATAGTTGACCATCAGGTTGGTGCCTTCGGCCCGCATGTCAAAATGGCGACCGTTGATCTGCACGATCTTCTGCGTTAGCTGCGGACCATACAGCGTGCCCGAGACCGTGGCGACTGAGCCGTCCGAACCAACGACGCGAACATCGACCACACTGCGGTGATTGGCGCTCTCCGAGGCTTTGGTGATCTCCGCGGAAACCCCGCGTTCGGCCGCCACCGCCGGGGCGTTGACGAAGGTCACCGGATCCTCGATCACCGCCGAGAACAAACCCCGCAGCGCCGAAAGCTTCAGCACCTCTACGTCTTCGGCAGCCAGCTCACCGCGCACCTCGACCGACAACGACACGGGCGGTTGGTCGGACAGCGCTGCGGCGAGCACCCCGAGCTTGCCAGCAACTTCAAGCCAGGGGGCGACCTCCTCGTTGACCACTCCGCCGCCAATATTGACCGCGTCGGGCACGAATTCTCCGGCCAGCGCCAACCGCACACTGGCGGCGACATCAGTGCCGGCCCGGTCTTGCGCCTCAGCCGTGGATGCCCCCAAATGCGGCGTGACGACCACCTGAGCCAGGTCGAACAGCGGACTGTCGGTGCACGGTTCGGTGGCAAACACGTCTAGGCCGGCCCCACGCACATGGCCGCTGGTGATCGCATCGGCCAGGGCTGCCTCGTCCACTAGGCCGCCGCGCGCGGCGTTGACGACGATGACACCGGGCTTAGTCTTGGCCAGCGCCTCCTTGTCGATCAGTCCGGCCGTCTCCGGCGTCTTCGGCAGGTGTATTGAGATGAAGTCCGCGCGAGCAAGCAGATCGTCCAGCGAAAGCAGCTCGATGCCCAGCTGCGCTGCCCGGGCCGACGATACGTACGGGTCATAGGCGACGACGCGCGCGCCGAAGGCGGCGATCCGTTGGGCTACGAGCTGACCGATCCGGCCCAAGCCCACCACGCCGACAGTCTTGCCGAAGATCTCCGTGCCGGAGAAAGACGACCGCTTCCACGCGTGCTCGCGCAGGGAAGCGTCGGCGGCCGGAATCTGACGAGACGCGGCCAGCAGCAGCGCCAAGGCGTGCTCAGCAGCGCTATGGATGTTCGAGGTCGGGGCGTTGACCACCAGCACTCCACGTGCTGTAGCGGCGTCCACATCGACGTTGTCCAGCCCGACGCCAGCACGGGCGACGATCTTTAGCCTGGGTGCCGCGGCCAACACCTCGGCATCGACAGTGGTGGCCGACCGCACCAACAACGCGTCGGCCTCCGGCACCGCGGCCAGCAGCTTTTCTCGGTCTGGACCGTCGACCCAGCGCACCTCGACCTGGTCTCCCAGGGCAGCGACCGTCGATTGGGCGAGTTTGTCGGCGATTAGTACAACAGGCAGGTTCACGCGGCCAGCGTAGTCGGCGTTGATCGCGGAGTGGACGGCGCCCGCACGAGCTATGTCGTCTCGGTGATCGGGCGGTCGACCCAACTCATCAAGTCACGCAGCTTCTTGCCGGTGATCTCGATGGGGTGCTCGGCGTTCTCCTTGCGCAACCCCTCCAGCTGTTTGTTGCCGCCCTCGACGTTGGCCACCAGCCGCTTGACGAAGGTGCCGTCCTGGATGTCGCGCAGGATCGCGCGCATCCGCTCCTTGGTATCGGCATCGATCACTCGCGGCCCCGACAGGTATCCACCGAACTCGGCGGTATCAGACACCGAATAGTTCATCCGCGCGATGCCACCCTCGTACATCAGATCAACGATCAGTTTGAGTTCATGCAGCACTTCGAAGTACGCCATCTCCGGCGGGTAGCCGGCCTCGACCATCACGTCGAAACCCGTCTTCACCAATTCTTCTGTGCCGCCGCACAAGACGGCCTGCTCACCGAACAGATCGGTTTCGGTCTCGTCTTTGAAGGTGGTCTTGATCACGCCGGCCCGGGTGCCGCCGATCGCTTTGGCGTAGGACAGCGCCAGCGCCTCGCCCGTGCCGGTCGGGTCCTGATCGACGGCGATCAGGCATGGCACACCCTTGCCGTCGACGAACTGGCGACGCACCAGGTGGCCAGGTCCTTTCGGGGCGACCATCGCGACGGTCACGTCGGCAGGCGGCTTGATCAGATCGAAATGGATGTTGAGCCCATGACCGAAGAACAAGGCGTCGCCGGACTTGAGGTTGGGCTCGATGTCTCCTGCGAAGATCTCTGCCTGAGCGGTGTCGGGGGCTAGAAGAACAATCACATCAGCCCACTCGGCCACTTTGCTTGGTGTATCAACCTGCAAGCCCTGTTCTTCGACCTTGACTCGGGACCTCGAACCCTCCTTCAACCCGACACGCACCTGCACGCCCGAGTCGCGCAGACTCAGCGAGTGCGCGTGACCCTGGCTGCCGTACCCGATCACCCCGACCTTGCGACCCTGGATGATGGACAGGTCTGCATCGTCGTCGTAGAACATCTCCAACGATTGCCCTGACACGTAGGTATCTCCTTCGCTATTCATTGTTGAGCTTGTGCTTCTTTGTTGAGCTTGTTGTAAACCCTGCAAACTTACTTGGAGGTGCGGATACCGCGGGGGCCGCGGGACAACGACACCATTCCCGACTGCGCGATTTCGCGGATACCGAAAGGCTCCAGCAACCGCAGCAGTGCCTCCAGCTTGCCCCGATTGCCGGTGGCTTCGACGGTCAGCGACTCCGTTGATACATCAATGACGTTGGCACGAAACAGATTCACCGCTTCAATCACCTGGCTTCGGGTACCGGCGTCGGCCCGCACTTTGATCAGCGCCAACTCCCGGGAAACGGAGCTGTCGTCTTCGTGCTCGAGGATCTTGATGACGTTGATCAACTTGTTCAGTTGCTTGGTGATCTGTTCGAGCGGAGTCTCCTCGGCGGAAACCACGATGGTCATCCGCGACATATCTTTCTGCTCGGTGGCACCAACTGCCAACGACTCGATGTTGAAACCGCGCCGGGAGAAAAGCGCCGCGACGCGCGCGAGCACACCGGGCTTGTCTTCGACCAACACCGACAACGTATGCGTCTTAGCGCCCATTAGGCGTGCCCTTCGCTTTCGTCGTCGAACAGCGGGCGGATCCCGCGGGCAGCCTGGATCTCGTCGTTGCTGGTGCCGGCGGCGACCATGGGCCACACTTGGGCGTCGGCGCCGACGATGAAGTCGATCACAACCGGACGGTCGTTGATCGCCCGCGCCTGATTGATCACGTCGACAACGTCATCTGCGCTCTCGCAACGCAGTCCGACACATCCCAGGGCCTCAGCGAGTTGCACGAAGTCGGGGATGCGGTGTGAGTGGGTGGCGAGGTCGGTCTGCGAGTAGCGCTCCCCGTAGAAGAGGCTCTGCCACTGGCGCACCATGCCCAGGTTGCCGTTGTTGATCAACGCGACCTTGATCGGCACGCCCTCGATCGCACAGGTCGCGAGCTCCTGGTTGGTCATCTGGAAGCATCCGTCGCCGTCGATCGCCCAAACCTCGGCGTCCGGACGGGCGATCTGAGCACCCATCGCAGCGGGTATGGCAAACCCCATGGTGCCCAGCCCACCGGAGTTGAGCCACGTCCGGGGCTTTTCGTAACTGATGAACTGTGCCGCCCACATCTGGTGCTGGCCCACACCAGCCACGTAGATGGCCTCCGGACCGGCGAGTTCGCCCAGCTTCTCGATGACGAACTCGGGGCTCAGGCTGCCGTCGCTTTGCGGCCCGTAGCTCAGCGGATACGTCTTGCGGACATCCTCAAGGTAGGTCCACCACTCGCCGAGATCCAGGTTGCTCGGAATCTCGCGGTGCCGCAACATCGCAATGAGTTCGATGATGACAGCCTTGACGTCACCGACGATCGGCACGTCGGCATGTCGGTTCTTGCCAATCTCGGCCGGGTCGATATCGGCATGGATCACCTTGGCTTCGGGCGCGAATGAGTCGAGCTTGCCGGTCACCCGATCGTCAAAGCGGGTGCCCAGCGCGATCAGCAAGTCGCTACGCTGCAGCCCCGCGACCGCGGCCACGGTGCCGTGCATGCCTGGCATGCCCAGGTTCTGGTGGTGGCTGTCGGGAAACGCGCCGCGGGCCATGAGCGTGGTGACAACGGGGATACCCGTCAGCTCGGCCAGCTCCCGCAACTGCTCGGTCGCCTCGCCGCGGATCACACCACCCCCCACGTACAGCACCGGTTTGCGTGCGGCCGCGATCAGCTTGGCTGCCTCGCTGACCTGTCGGTTGTGCGGTTTGGTGTTCGGCTTGTAGCCAGGCAGGTCCATCTGCGGCGGCCAACTGAAGGTGCACTGCCCCTGCAGCACGTCCTTGGGGATGTCGACGAGCACGGCGCCGGGCCGTCCCGAAGCCGCGATGTGGAAGGCTTCGGCCAGCACCCGGGGTATGTCGTCGCCGGAGCGCACGAGGAAGTTGTGTTTGGTGATCGGCATCGTGATGCCCGAAATGTCGGCCTCCTGGAACGCATCGGTCCCGATGAGTCCGCGCCCGACCTGCCCGGTGACAGCCACCACCGGTATCGAGTCCATCTGAGCATCGGCCAGCGGCGTCACCAGATTGGTGGCGCCGGGCCCGGAGGTCGCCATGCATACCCCGACTCTGCCGGTGACGTGGGCGTAGCCACTGGCCGCGTGACCAGCGCCTTGCTCGTGTCGGACCAGGACATGCCGCAGCTTTTCAGAATCGAACAGTGGGTCATACACCGGGAGCACGGCACCACCCGGGATCCCGAAGATGACGTCAACGTCAAGTTCTTCCAGCGACCGGATGACCGACTGCGCGCCGGTAAGTTGCTGCGGTGCAATCTTTTTCGGTCGGGCCACCGAGGGTTTTCCGGCGGGTTTCGTTGTGTCGGGCGCGCCGTTCGCCGGCTGCTGCGGCTCCGGCTTTGCGTCCGGCCCGTGCGGCTGGCGGTGTGGCTTGGCGGGTGCGCTCACTGTGTCCTCTTGGGTCCTGTTGGTCCTGTTTTGCTTGGAAGTGTCTCAACGCGTCTTGTGAGCAAGAAAAAACCCCCGTCAGCTCTGCTGCTGCACGAGGGTCGCGTTGATGCTTGATTGGGCTAGTCAGGCACCAACGCGCCGACTAATTACTACAAGCACTCCGGGCTTTCCGGCGGTATCCATAGCGTACGACGGTAGTCTTCGCACTGCTGAACCGTCAAATCCGGTGGCACCGGCGGAAGCTGAGATTGACCCACGGATGAAATGATGACGGAGTGGCTACTGGTTCCGCTGCTCCCAGACCTGCCGAGTCGCCGGTCGTGATCAAGGTGTCACCGATGGCGCACTTCGCGGTCGGCTTCGTTGTCCTGGGCCTGATGGTGCCGGTGCTGATCTGGCCGGTAAGCGCCCTGCTGCTGATCATTCCGGTGATGTTGTCGACATTGATCGTGCGGCTACGCACGGTCGCCGACGACCGCGGCGTGACCGTCCGAACCCTGCTAAGCAGCCGAGCGGTGCGCTGGGATGACATCGACGGGCTGAGGTTCAGCAGAGGGTCCTGGGCGCGTGCCCAGCTCAAGAGCGGTGTGGAACTGCGCCTACCCGCAGTGACCTTCGCGACGCTGCCGCAGCTGACCGAAGCCAGCCGTGGGCGTGTTCCTAATCCATATCGCTGAAAAACCCATACCGCCGAAGAACGTCATGCGAGCGGATTAACGCCGTTGAGTAGCACCCATACGCCAACACCGACGGCGATGCCGCTGAGCAGTGCGACGAACGATCCGATGAACGGTCGATGCGACCAGCCCCGGCCCGCATCGAGGCCGTAGCGGCCAGGACCGGTCAGGATAATCGCGATCGCCATGACGACGAGGGTGATCTGGTATTCGTGCCCGTCGGGCAAGAAGTATGAGAAGGCCTGCGACTGCTGTGCCGACAGCGTGGCGAGCAGCCCGTTGATCAGGAAGGCCAGCGCACCCGCGGCGGCCAGCGGAGTGAACAACCCCAGGACAAGGAGCACCCCCGCGACGATCTCGCCGCCGGCGCTCACGTAGGCGAGGATGTCGGCGTGCTGGTAGCCAACGTCCGACAACGAATTCTTGAACCCGGTCAAGCCCTGGCCGCTCCACCAGCCGAACAGTTTTTGCAGCCCGTGGGCGACCAGCACGGCCCCCAGTCCGGCACGCAATATCAGCAGGCCAAGATTCTGCGTACCGCGGCGTCGCGCGGCGCGCACCCGCTCGCTGTCCTCGTCCATGTCGACCTCGGTGGGACCGACCGCCAATTGCCGCGCCGGCTCCGGCTGAACGTAGGGCAACGCGTCCGGGGACTCCATCAGGTTGTATCCCGAGTTGGTGAGCCCCTGGGTTCCGGTGTCGTACGGCGGGATGACGGTGGTGGTACCGCTGCCAAAGTCGCCCGAGTACGTGGCGGGGGGCAGGTCGTCTTCGGGGTCGACCAGGCTTGCCGAGACGGGCCGCCCGGGCGCTGGCTGGGAGGAATCGTCCGGGCGTCGCCAATGTGAGTCATGCGTTTGACTGGTCACGCCTGCCAGGGTAAGGGCATTTGCATCTGAATTGGGGATTTGAGCGGCGCTTTCGCCGGGCAAATCCGCAGTTGACCCGCGACCACTCCCCGCTCGGGTGGGGCGACCCGCGGGGCGGGCATGTGGCGGCGGTGCCTGCGGTGTCCGTAGCCTGTCGATCATGCGGATGCGGCAGTCGGTTCGGTGCGGGCTCGCGGCGCTGTGCGCAGCGGTGCTGTTGGCCAGCGGCTGCGCACGGTTCAACGACGCGCAGTCCCAGCCGTTCACCACCAACCCCGACCTTCGGCCCCTGCCGAGCTCGACGCCTCCCCCACCACCACCGCTGCCGCCGACACCGTTCCCCAAGGAGTGCCCGGCGCCGGGGGTCATGCAGGGCTGTCTGGAGAGCACCAGCGGCTTGATCATGGGCATCGACAGCAAAACCGCTTTGGTCGCTGAACGGCTCACCGGTGCGGTCAAAGAAATCGCAATCAATGCCGAGCCGAAGGTGAAGATGGTCATCCCGGTCGACCCGGCCGGTGACGGTGGCCTGATGGATATCGTGTTGTCGCCCACCTACTCGCAAGACCGGCTGATGTATGCCTACATCAGCACGCCCACGGACAACCGGATCGTCCGCGTTGCCGACGGCGACATCCCCAAGGACATTCTGACGGGAATCCCCAAAGGTGCTACCGGGAACACCGGAGCGCTGATCTTCACCAGTCCCACGACCCTCGTCGTGCTCACCGGGGATGCCGGTGACCCGGCGCTGGCGGCCGATCCCAATTCGCTGGCCGGCAAGGTGCTGCGAATCGAACAGCCCACCACCATCGGTCAGGCACCGCCGACCACCGCGCTCAGCGGCATCGGCTCAGGTGGCGGCATGTGCATCGATCCCGTCGACGGCTCGCTGTATGTCGCCGACCGCACTCCCACCGCGGACCGGTTGCAGCGCATCACCCGCAAGTCCGAGGTATCCACGGTCTGGACCTGGCCGGATAAGCCCGGCGTGGCCGGGTGCGCGGCCATGGACGGCACCGTGCTGGTCAACCTGATCAACACCAAACTGACGGTGGCGGTGCGGCTGGCGGCGTCAACCGGTGCGGTCACCGGCGAGCCCGACGTCGTCCGGAAGGACACCCATGCCCATGCGTGGGCACTGCGGATGTCGCCCGACGGCAACGTCTGGGGCGCGACCGTCAACAGGACCGCTGGTGACGCGGAGAAACTCGACGATGTGGTGTTCCCGTTGTTCCCGCAAGGTGGCGGTTTCCCACGCAACAACGACGACAAGACCTAGGCGGGGCGCGGGCGCGAACGCCGATCCCACTGGCTGACGAGCAGGTCAGAAGCCGTCGAGCGTAAAGCGCGGGACACCGTATCGGCGGGGCTCATCGCGTGGCCGGAAAGGCGAAACCGCACTGTCGGACTCCTGGCCGGGTTCGAGGTCGTCGATATCGGAGAGATAAAGCAGGTCTTCGGTGCACTCGGGAGCCCACACCGCAACCGGCTCCAGCAGGTAAGCCACATGATCGCCGACTTCGGTCCAACTCGCCATCCGGCCGACGAACCACGCGACCGCATCATCGAGAATCGGCATACCTGCTGGTCCGCTGCGCCATGAGCAACGCTCGAATTTATCCCGCTCATCCTCATCACTGGTCTGACTGAGGAACAGTTTGGCGAGGACCTGATTGCTCCGCGCCAGTACATGCACCGCGACGTATTCGCATGCGATCACTACTTCGCAGGTTGGGTTGCTCCTGGGGATACTGACCAGAAAACTTGGTGGTTGCACACTGGTTTGACTCGTCAAGCTGACCAGACAACCCGATGGGCGCCCGTCGGCCTGAGTTGTTACCACGAACACCGGATAGTCGAGCATCCCCATCCACTGATCGAACGATTCGTCGTCCACACCACCATCATGGATGCGCGCGACGGATTCGGAAACTATTTCCGAGCTATCGATCGGCGAGCTGCGCCACCGGCAACAAGACGGTGCCGTACACCGTCAGCGGGGACGCGCGGCCACGACTCGCTAGCCCTGCCCGCAGGCCGCCAGGACAAGTTCACGAACCCGCGCCGCGTCGGCCTGGCCGCGAGTGGCTTTCATCACCGCGCCCACGATTGCGCCCGCCGCGGCCACCTTGCCACCGCGAATCTTTTCCGCCACATCGGGATTAGCCGCCAGGGCCTCGTCAACGGCAGCCTGGGTCAGCGAGTCGTCGCGGACCAACGCCAACCCGCGCGTGGTCATCACCTGCTCGGGTTCGCCTTCGCCGGCCAACACCCCCTCTACGACCTGGCGGGCCAATTTGTTGGACAGCTTGCCCTCGTCGACCAATGCCACGACCGCGGCGACCTGGGCAGGGGTGATGGCCAGTTCGCCGAGGGGCACACCGGCCTCGTTGGCCTTCTGCACCAGGTAGTTTCCCCACCAGGAACGGGCGTCCTTGCTGGCCGCACCGTGCTCGATCGTGGCAGCGACCAACTCGACGGCGCCGGCGTTGACGAGATCGCGCATCACCTCGTCGGAAATGCCCCATTCTTGCTGAATCTTCTTGCGGCTCAACCACGGTAGCTCGGGAATGGTCTGGCGCAGCTGCTCGACCAGCTCCCGTGCGGGAGCAATGGGCTCCAGATCCGGCTCGGGGAAATACCGATAATCCTGCGCGGTTTCCTTGGCCCGTCCTGCGCTGGTGTACCCGGACTCGTGAAAGTGCCTGGTCTCCTGGGTTATCTCGCCACCGGCCACCAGGGTTGCGCCCTGCCGCTGCATTTCGTAACGAACGGCGACTTCAACGCTTTTCAGCGAGTTAACGTTCTTCGTCTCGGTGCGCGTGCCGAATTCGGCTGTCCCGGTTGGCTTCAGTGAGACGTTCGCGTCGCAGCGCATCGAGCCCTGGTCCATCCGCACGTCGGACACATCCAGCGCGCGCAACAGGTCTCGCAACGCCGTCACGTAAGCCCGCGCGATCTGGGGTGCGGCAGCACCAGCCCCCTCAATGGGCTTGGTGACGATCTCGATCAGGGGCACACCGGCGCGGTTGTAATCGATCAGTGACGTCGTCGCACCGTGGATGCGACCGGTCTCGCTGCCGATATGCGTGAGCTTGCCGGTGTCCTCCTCCATGTGCGCACGCTCGATCTCCACCCGCCACGTGGTGCCGTCTTCGAGCGGCGCGTCAAGGTAACCGTTGATCGCGATCGGCTCGTCGTACTGCGAAATCTGGTAGTTCTTGGGCATGTCCGGGTAGTAGTAGTTCTTCCGGGCGAACCGGCACCACGGCACGATCTCGCAATTCAACGCCAGCCCGATACGGATCGCCGACTCCACCGCGGCCCGGTTGACGACCGGCAGCGACCCCGGCAGCCCCAGACATACTGGGCATACCTGAGTGTTGGGCTCAGCGCCGAAGGTCGTCGCGCAGCCGCAGAACATCTTCGTCGCGGTGGATAGTTCAACGTGTACCTCTAGCCCCAGCACTGGATCAAAACGCGCGACGACGTCGTCGTACTGCAAAAGGTCAGCCCCGAAAGCTCTGGGCACCCCGGTCGCAACAGTCATGGGCTCGATCGTAGTAGGGGCGGTGCTCTCGACGTGGTGCGGGCGAGAGCCGAAGGCAAGCGACCTATCCGAAGAAGGCCGCGGCGTCGTCATAGCGGCTTTCGGGCACCAGTTTGAGCTGGCGCACTGCATCGGCCAACGCAACCCGCCCGATGTCCTGGCCGCGTAGCGAGACCATCTGCCCGTACTCACCCGCGTGCGCGGCGTCGGCGGCGTTGACCCCAAATCGTGTGGCTAGCACCCTGTCGAAGGCCGTCGGGGTGCCGCCCCGCTGGACATGGCCGAGCACAGTCACCCGGACGTCCTTGTTGATGCGCTTTTCCACCTCAAAGCCCAGCTGGGCCGCGACACCGGTGAAACGCTCATGGCCGAACTCGTCAATCCCGCCTTCGCGCAACTGCATTGACCCCGCGATCGGCTTGGCGCCCTCCGCGACCACGCAAATGAAGTGGGAATCACCGCGCTGAAAACGCCGTTTGACGAGCCGGCACACCTCCTCGATATCGTAGGGCTGTTCCGGAATCAGGGTCATGTGAGCGCCAGACGCCAACCCCGCGTTCAGGGCGATCCAGCCGGAGTGACGGCCCATCACCTCCACCAGCATCACCCGTTGATGGGATTCAGCGGTGCTGTGCAGCCGATCGATCGCGTCGGTGGCCACGGTCAGGGCGGTGTCATGGCCGAAAGTCACGTCGGTGCAGTCGATGTCGTTGTCGATGGTCTTCGGCACGCCGACCACGGGAACGTTCTCCTCCGACAGCCAATGCGCGGCCGTCAACGTGCCCTCGCCGCCAATCGGGATGAGCACGTCGATGCCGTTGTCGTCCAGGGTCTGCTTGATGTGCGGCAAACCGGCCTTCAGCTTGTCGGGATGTACCCGGGCAGTGCCCAGCATCGTTCCGCCTTTGGCCAGCAGCCGGTCGTTGCGGTCGTCGTTGCGCAGCTGCAGGCGCCGGTTTTCCAGCAACCCGCGCCATCCGTCTTGGAATCCCACCACCGACGAGCCATACCGGGCGTCACAGGTGCGCACCACCGCCCGGATAACCGCATTGAGCCCTGGGCAGTCGCCACCTCCGGTGAGAACTCCGATCCGCATGCCTTCATCTTGCCCTGTGCCCCGGTCGATGACGCGAGCAGACACAGAATCGCGTCCTCCGGCCGCGTGCGGTGCCGGCGCTAGATGGCGCTCGGCAAAGGGCCCCGGGCGGCCTCGTAGGCGGCTCCCACCCGGTAGAGCCGGTCATCGGCCAGCGCAGGCGCCATGATCTGCATGCCCACGGGCAGGTTGTCGTCCGGCGACAGCCCCGACGGCACCGACATCCCGCAGTGGCCGGCAAGATTGAGCGGCAGCGTGCACAGGTCGAATAGATACATCGCCAGCGGATCGTCGACCTTCTCCCCCAGCGCGAACGCGGTCGTCGGGGTCGCCGGCGACACCAACACGTCGACGGATCGGTAGGCCTCGTCGAGATCGCGGGCAATCAGCGTGCGGACCTTCTGCGCCTGGTTGTAGTAGGCGTCGTAGTAGCCCGCCGACAACGCGTACGTGCCGATCATGATGCGCCGCTTGACCTCGGGACCAAACCCGGCAGCCCGGGTCATGGCCATCACTTCTTCGGCGCTGTGTGTGCCGTCGTCGCCGACCCGCAGGCCGTAGCGCATCGCATCGAAGCGCGCCAGGTTGCTCGACACCTCCGAAGGGAGAATGAGGTAGTAGGCGGCCAGCGCGTGGTCGAAATGCGGGCAGTCGACTTCGCTCACGTCAGCACCCAACGCGGTCAGCTGTTCGACGGCGGCCTCAAACGACGCCAGCACGCCGGGCTGGTACCCCTCACCCCGCAGCTGCTTCACCACCCCGATGCGCACACCGCGCAGATTCCCGGCCGCACCGGCTTTGGCGGCCCCGACCACGTCGGGCACCGCGACCTCCACGGACGTGGAGTCGCGCGGATCGTGACCAGCGATCACGTGGTGCAGCAGTGCGGTGTCCAGGACCGTGCGCCCACAAGGGCCCCCTTGATCCAATGACGACGCGCACGCCACCAGACCGTAGCGCGACACCGTGCCGTAGGTGGGTTTGACACCGACGGTAGCGGTCAGCGCGGCCGGTTGGCGGATGGAACCGCCGGTGTCGGATCCGATGGCCAGCGGTGCCTGGAAAGCGGCCAGGGCTGCTGCGCTGCCGCCGCCCGAGCCCCCCGGTACCCGGTCGATATTCCAGGGGTTGCGGGTCGGGCCGAATGCCGAGTTCTCCGTTGACGAGCCCATGGCGAACTCGTCCATGTTGGTCTTGCCCAGGATCGGAATCCCCGCTGCCCGCAGCCTCGCGGTCACGGTGGCGTCATACGGGGAGCGCCAGCCCTCGAGGATCTTCGACCCGCACGTGGTCGGCATGTCGACCGTGGTGAAGACGTCCTTGAGCGCAAGCGGAACCCCGGCCAGCGCCGAGGGCGCGGGTTCGCCGGCCGCCAGCGCCGCGTCCACGGCGGTCGCCGCCGACAACGCCTCCTCCGCGGCCACGTGCAGGAAGGACCGGTAGGTGTCGTCGGTCGCCGCGATCTGGTCCAGGCAAGCCTGGGTGAGCTCAACGGCGGACAGCTCTTTGTTGGCGATCATGGCCGCCAACGTCGCAGCGTCGGATCGGATGACGTCCGTCACTGGCTCTCCCCGAGGATTTGCGGGACCGCAAACCGGCCGTCAGCAACTGCCGGGGCCTCGGCGAGCGCTTGCTGCTGGGTCAGGCACGCCACGGTCTCGTCCGGGCGCATGACGTTGACGTCTTTGAGCGGATTGTCGGTGGCTTCCACACCGGTGACGTCGACGGCCTGGATCTGGCTGACGTGGGTCAGGATGGCGTCCAGTTGGCCAGCGAAGCTGTCGAGCTCGGTGTCGGTCAGCGCAAGACGGGCCAACCGGGCCAGATGGGCCACCTCGTCGCGGGAGATCTGGGACACGAGCGAAAAGCCTAACCCCCGGCGACCCAATAGCTTCCGAGCGGCCCGACCCAGGGCTGCCCTACCGGCACCTCCAGCCTGCCGAAATGCCCCGCGGGCAACCCTGTGCGACAGTGTTGGCCGTGCCTTCCTATCTGTTGCGCATCCAGTTGGTCGACCAGCCAGGCAGCCTGGGGTCGCTGGCGGTCGCGCTGGGTTCGGTGGGCGCCGACATCCTGTCGTTGGATGTGATCGACCGCGGCCCGGGCTACGCGATCGACGATCTGGTGATCGAATTGCCTCCGGGGGCGATGCCCGACACCTTGATCACCGCCGCCGAATCGCTGGCCGGGGTCCGGGTCGACAGCGTGCGCCCGCACACTGGCCTGTTGGAGGCGCACCGCGAGTTGGAACTTCTCGACCATGTCGCTGCGGCCGGTGACACGGCGTCTCGGCTGCAGGTTCTCGCCGACGAAGCCCCTCGGGTCCTGCGAGTCAGCTGGTGCACCGTGCTCCGCAGTGCACACGGACAACTGCACCGGCTCGCAGGTAGCCCGGGCGCACCCGAAACTCGGGCCGACTCGGCCCCGTGGCTGCCGATCCAGCGGGCCACGTCCTTGGACGGCGCCGCCGATTGGGTGCCACGGGCGCTGCGCGACATGGACACCACCATGGCCGCGGCGCCGTTGGGCGATCCGAACACCGCGGTGGTGCTGGGCCGCCCGGGCCCGGAATTCCGGCCCTCGGAGGTGGCTCGGCTGGGCTATCTCGCCGGCATTGTGGCGACGATGCTGCGTTGACCGCGCGGTGGCCTGCACGTCAGACCGCCACTATCTCGGCACCCGCCGCGCCTGCCCCTTACTGGCTGGCAAGCAGCTCGCCGAGCACGTGCTGGTTTTTCTCCAGCCACTCGGTCTCCTCGCCCGGAGCCGGCATGATCAGCCCGGCTTCCATGATCGAGGTCGGGTCGACCTCGTTGAGGCCGATCAGGAGCGAGCGAGCGTCCTGGCCAGTGATCGACACCCAGGATCGCGATAGCTCGGTGAGCAGTCGAGCGCGCGTCTCGCGATCGCGACCGGCGCGAATATTGCCGTTGATCACCGCGCAGCTGTTGGGTTTACCGGCAGTGAAGTAGGCCCCCGGTTCGTACTCGACGAACAGCACATTGACGAATCCCCGTGGCGCACCCGTGATGGAAGAATGGATTTCGGTGATCGCTTCGGCCAGCTCGGTGCGGGTATCTGCGCTGAGCGATCCTGTCGGGACAACGCATTGGTATAGGGGCATCCTTCACTATGTCACGCTGGCCTGCTCGGTGTCCGGTCCGTCGGCCAACAGCGCGCGGAACCCTTCTTCATCAAGGATCGGCACCCCGAGCTCAACGGCTTTGTCGTATTTCGATCCGGGCGCATCGCCGGCGACGACGTAGCTGGTCTTCTTCGACACTGAGCCAGCGGCCTTGCCACCGCGGGCAAGGATCGCTTCCTTGGCATCGTCGCGGGAGAAACCCGCCAACGACCCGGTAACCACGATGGTCAGCCCGGTCAGGGTGCGCGGCACGCTCTCGTCTCGCTCGTCGGCCATCCGCACCCCGGCCGCCCGCCACTTGTCCACGATCTCGCGGTGCCAGTCAACGGTGAACCACTCCGTGACAGCGGCGGCGATGGTGGATCCCACGCCCTCGACCGCGGCCAGCTGTTCGGTGGAGGCGGAAAAAATGGCGTCGATGCCGCCGAATTCGGTCGCCAGGGCTCGCGCCGCCGTCGGCCCGACGTGTCGGATCGACAACGCCACCAGCACTCGCCACAGCGGAGCCTCCTTGGCCTTGTCGAGGTTGGCCAGCAACCGCTGGCCATTGGCGGACAATGTCGCGGCCTTGGTCCGAAAAAGATCGGTGCGCAATAGGTCTTCTTTCCCAAGACCGAACAGATCGCCTTCATCAGCGATAGCCTGCGCTTCCAGCAGCGCGACGCCGGCCTCGTAGCCCAGCACCTCGATGTCCAGGGCGTTGCGGCTGGCTACATGAAATACCCGCTCCCGCAGTTGCCCCGGACAACTGCGCGCGTTCGGGCACCGGATGTCGGCATCGCCCTCTTTTTCCGGCGCCAGACTCGTACCGCACTCGGGACATGTTGTGGGCATGACGAATTCGCGTTGCGACCCATCGCGCAGGTCGACCACGGGCCCGAGCACCTCGGGGATCACGTCACCGGCTTTGCGAATCACCACCGTGTCGCCGACCAACACGCCTTTGCGCTTGACCTCCGACGCGTTGTGCAGCGTGGCCTGTCCCACCGTCGACCCCGCGACTCTTACCGGTGTCATCAACGCGTACGGGGTAATACGTCCGGTGCGACCCACGTTCACCCGGATGTCGAGCAGCGTGGTCTGCGCTTCCTCGGGCGGGTACTTGTAGGCGATCGCCCAGCGGGGAGCTCGCGACGTGGCCCCCAGCCTGCGCTGCAGCGCCACTTCGTCAACCTTGACCACTACCCCGTCGATTTCGTGGTCCACCTCGTGGCGGTGCTCACCCCAGTAGTCGACCCGCTCCTGCACACCACTCATGTCGGGCACAACGGTGGTGTGCTCGGAAACGGGCAGCCCCCAAGCCCGCAACGCCAGATAGGCGTCGTGCTGGGTTTCTGGGTGAAACCCCTCCGTATACCCCAGCCCGTGGCAGATCATCCGCAGCTTGCGGCGGGCAGTGACCGCCGGATCCTTTTGGCGCAACGATCCGGCCGCGCTGTTGCGAGGATTGGCGAACGGCGGCTTACCGGCCTCGACGAGGCTGGCGTTAAGGGCCTGAAAGTCGGCGAGCCGGAAGAACACCTCGCCGCGAACTTCGAGGACGTCGGGTATCGGGTAGCCGTCGCTGGCGGTGAGCCGTTCGGGAACGTCATCAATGGTCCGGGCATTGAGGGTCACATCCTCGCCCGTGCGACCATCACCCCGCGTCGACGCGCGGGTCAGCCGTCCACCACGGTAGACCAACGACAGTGCGACACCGTCAATCTTCAGCTCGCACAAGTAGTGCACGGCCGCGGCGCTGGTCTCCCCGATCTCGCCGTGAACTCGGGCGGCCCAGGCGACGAGTTCATCCGTGCTGAACGCGTTGTCGAGGCTGAGCATTCTTTCGAGATGGTCGACCTGCTCGAAATCGGTGGCGAAGCCGGCGCCGCCGACCAACTGGGTGGGCGAGTCGGGCGTGCGCAGCTCGGGGTGCTGCTCCTCGAGTTCTTGCAGGCCGCGCAGAAGGACATCGAACTCCGCATCAGTGATGATCGGGGCGTCGCGCACGTAGTAGCGGAACTGGTGTTCGCGCACTTGCTCGGCCAAGTCCCGCCACTGCCGCAACACCGCGGGCGGGGTGGGGTCAGCGTCAGCCACACTCACCCTGGCAGGCTAGCTGAGGATGCCATACGCTCCCAGGCTAAATGGCGTCCGGGTCTGCCGCGAAAGCTTCGCCGGCGCGGCGGGCGAGCTCGATTGCGGCGCGAGCCCACTGCTCAGACGCGCCCGCCAGACCGCACGCTGGGGTCACGCCCACCCGATCACGCAGGGCCGCGCGGCCAAAACCGAGCCGATCGGTGACAGCGACCACCGCGGCGGCCACCTCGTCGGGTGACGGCCGCGGTTCCGGCGCCGTCGCGGCGACCACGCCCAACATGATGGTCCGACCTTCGTCGACGAACGCGGCCATACCGTCCAGGTCCGCGGCCCGCAATGTCGTGACATCCACCAAGACCGCGCTAACACCGCTGCGCTGCACGATGTCCCACGGCAACTGCGGGCCACAACTATGCAGCAGCACGTCGGCCCCAGCAGCGGCGACGCAGGTGTCGAGCAGCGCTTCGGCCACCGCCTCGTCGAGGGCGGCGACAGGGTTGAGCGCCGTCACACCCGACAGCATGCCGCCCAGAGCCGCCGGCAGCGACGGCTCGTCGAACTGCACCACCACCGGTGTGTCGAGTCGACGGGCCAACGCCGCACGATGCGCCGCAACGCCCTCGGCCAGGGACGCGGCCAAGTCCCGCAGCGCCCCCATGTCAGTAATGGCCCGGTGGCCGTTGGCCAGCTCCAACCCCGCGGCCAGGGTGATCGGCCCCGGCGCCTGCACTTTGACCACCCGCCCGCCACCCCGCAAGCCCGCCGTGTCCCAGGCCTCCTCGAGGGCATCCATGTCCTCGCCGAGCATGCTGACGGCCCTGCGTGTCACCGCCCCCGGCCGGGCAATGACGCGATAGCCGCGGGGCACCGTGTCGATCGCCAGGTCAACCAACAGGGCTCCGGCGCGCCCGAGCATGTCGGCACCGACTCCCCTCGCGGGCAGTTCCACGAGGTGGGCCATCCCATCAGCCAGTTCGCCGACGACAACCTCGGCCGCCTGCCGCGCAGCGGTGCCGGGCCACGACCCGATACCGGTGGCCTTCACGAATGGCGGAGCGAACGACGGAGCGAAAACACTCACCCGGCAACCGTATTCGACCTCCCATTGCGCCCCACCCGCCAGGGGTACTTGCCATCGGGTGGCACGGGTAGGTTCGAGCCCAGAAGGGTGGCAGATGGCAAGAAAGACATGGCCGCTGCTGTTGTGTTGCGCGATGGTGCTGACAGCGGCGTGTATGCGCGAGGTGGGCGGCACCGCGATGCCGGCATTCGGTGCTACCCCCAGCAGCGCGCTCGGTGGCCTTGACGTCGATGTGAGTCAGGTCTTGCTGGATCAGTCGCGAATGCGCTCGATCACCGGCGCCGGCGACGATCTAACGATCATCCCCACGATGGACAACACCTACCCGGTCGACATCGAGGACCTGGCCGAAGCGGTGCCGCGAGCATGCCGGTTCATCTACGCGGATTCCGCAACGTTCGGCCCGGATGTCGAAGAGTTCCACAAGACGACCTTCCAGGACCCGCCCGACGGCAGTCTGATCTCCGAGGGTGCGGCGGTCTATCGGGATGCTGGTGCGGCGCGGCGCGCCTTCGACAGCCTGGTGGCCGCGGTGAGCGACTGCGCGGACAGTTCGGTCGGCTGGGTGTTGGTCAGCGACTGGAATGCCGATGCCGACTCCCTGCACATCCGGCCGGGCGACTGCGGCCGCGATTATCGGGTCCGTTCGGTAGCTCTGCTGGAAGTCACCTTCTGCGGCTTTCCGGAGTCGGTGTCCGACATCGTGATGACCAACATCGTCGCGAACGTACCCGGACGCTAGGTCCGGGCAGGTCCGGGCCGGTCCGGGCTAGACCCCGGGCCGCCGCGATCCTGATGCCCCAGCCAGCCGCGACGTGCCGGCGATGGTGGCACTGGCAAGAACTTCGTCGCCGTCGGGATCCGGCCGGTACAACACGACGGTTTGCCCAGTCGCCACGCCTTGCAGTGGCGTATCCAATCGTACCGAGAGCTCGTCGCCGATTAATTCGGCTACCGCACTGGCTATTTCGCCGTGCGCCCGCACTTGAACCGCGCACTCGACGGGACCCGACAGCGCTGCTCCGCCGGTGAAGACCGGCGCCCGACCGGTCAGCGCATGCACGTCCAGGTCGGCCACATCGCCGACGTGAACGGTCGCCGTGTCGGCGTCGATCGCCGTCACGTAGCGCGGGCGACCGTCTGGCCCCGGCCCGGCGATGCCCAGGCCCTTACGCTGACCGATCGTGAAACCGTGCACCCCGTCATGCCCGGCCAGCACAACACCGTCGGCATTCACGACGGTCCCCGGGCGAACACCGATGCGCGCGCCCAGAAAGGCCCGGGTGTTCCCGGAGGGAATGAAGCAGATGTCGTGACTGTCTGGCTTGTCGGCGACAGCGAGACCCCGATGGGCCGCTTCGGCGCGGATCTGCGACTTGGGGGTATCCCCAATGGGGAATACGGCGTGGCGCAGCTGCTCGGCGGTCAGGACGGCCAGCACGTAGGACTGATCTTTGTCCCGGTCGACCGCGCGGCGCAGCCGCCCATCGCACAGCCGAGCGTAGTGGCCGGTGGCCACCGCATCGAAGCCCAATGCGACGGCTCGCGCGGACAGGGCGGAGAACTTGATTTGCTGGTTGCACCGCACGCAGGGGTTCGGGGTTTCCCCGCGCGCGTACGAAGAGACGAAGTCTTCGATCACGTCACGTTCGAACTTCTCCGCGAAATCCCATACATAGAAAGGAATTCCGAGCGCGTCGGCGACGCGCCGGGCGTCGAGCGCGTCCTCCTTGGAGCAACATCCGCGCGAGCCGACGCGCAGCGCACCGGGTGCGTTCGACAGCGCAAGGTGCACACCGGTCACGTCGTGGCCGGCGTCGACCATGCGGGCGGCCGCGACCGACGAGTCCACGCCACCGCTCATCGCGGCGAGAATCTTCACTTTGAAACTCCCGCTACGGCCAAGGCGGCCCGGCGGGCCCGCGCCACAGCACCGGGCAGCACTGCCAGCGCCGCATCGACATCGGCGTCAACACTGTTGTGTCCCAGGGAAAGTCGCAGCGATCCGCGGGCACTCGCCGGGTCGGCACCCATCGCAAGCAACACGTGCGAGGGTTGAGCGACACCGGCAGTACAGGCAGACCCGGTTGAACACTCGATTCCGTTGGCGTCCAAGAGCATCAATAGCGCATCGCCTTCGCAGCCGCGGAAGGTGAAGTGCGCATTGCCCGGAAGTCGCAACGGGTCGAGGGCACCGTTGAGACGGACGTCGTCGATCTCGGCCAGCACACCCTCGACGAGACGATCCCGCAGCACGCGCAGCCGCGCACTGTTGGCCTCCAACCCGTCCACGGCGATCTGTGCCGCGGCCGCCATCCCGACAGCGCCCGCAACGTCGGGTGTGCCGGAACGAACATCGCGCTCCTGCCCACCGCCATGAGACAGCGGCATACAGGTCACGTCGCGGCGCAACAGCAATGCGCCCACGGCCGGCGGACCCCCGAACTTGTGCGCGGCCACGCTCATCGCAGACAGCCCGCTGGCGCTGAAGTCGACGGGCAGCTGGCCCACCGCCTGTACGGCGTCGCTGTGGATGGGGACACCGCATTCGGCGGCGACGCCAGCCAGTTCGGTGATGGGCATCACAGTGCCAACCTCGTTGTTGGCCCACATCACCGACACCAGTGCGACGTCATCGTGGTGCTGTAACACCTCGCGCAGCGCGCCGGCGGCGACCGAGCCGTCGGAGCCCGTAGGCAGCCACGTCACCTCCGCACCCTCGTGTTGGACCAGCCAATCCACCGAGTCCAGCACCGCGTGATGTTCCACCTGCGTGGTGACGATGCGGCGGCGCCTCGGCTCCTCGTCGCGGCGCGCCCAGTAGATCCCCTTGACGGCCAGGTTGTCGCTCTCGGTGCCACCCGCGGTAAAGATCACCTCGGACGGACGCGCGCCCAGTTTGTCCGCAATCAACTCGCGGGATTCCTCGATGCGCCGACGCGCGGTGCGGCCGCTGGAATGCAGCGACGACGCGTTGCCGACCAGGCCTAACGCGGCCGTCATCGCCTCGACGGCAGCAGGGTGCATCGGGGTGGTGGCGGCGTGATCGAGGTAGGCCATGACCCGCACAACGATACCGGCCCGTCCGTCTGCCCCGAACCTTTGCGCGGGCCGCACCCACCCCAGTGGCAATAAGCCGATGTCAGGCCGGTCGCAGAAGCAGCTTTTCTATTCGGCGCAATCCGAGTGAGCACACCGTCAGATACGGCACTTCCCACCATGGGACGCCGATCGTGACACGCGCACCATCGGCTATCGGGTCCACGCGGTGCCAGGTAGCGGGAATGCCGGCCACCCGCCACGCCCAGTATCTGCCGGGATCGAAGTCGCTGACGACGAATGGCACGCTAACCCCGAGCACGGTGTCGACGACACCAGTCGCGTGTGCTGTCAGCTCGTCAAAGGGCGGATCAAGTCGAGCCTGCTTGACTGATGGTCCCCACTGTGGCCAGGTATCTAGGTCAACCAGCAATTCCCACACCGCGTGCGGTGGTGCCGCAACGACCCGCTGCACACTCAGAACACTTCGGTAGTGCACGCGCTTACCAACCGGTTGAGCCCGGAATTCCCTTGAACGGCCCGACAATCCAGCTCGTAATCCAGCCGCCGTAGAAGCCACCGGGTTGCGCAATCACGTCCTCGCCATTGACGGTGCAGCGGTCCACCTGGGTGGCCATCACCGCGATATCGCCGGCGATCGCCTCGAAAGGGGCCGCCGGGCGTTCGTAGGTCCATGCCGCGCGCGCGGCCTCACGTGTGGCGGTGACCAGATCGAAGTACGTCGCTTGGCCTTTCCATTCACACCAGGACGAGCCGACAGTCCGGCGCAGCACGCCGTCGGCGAAGGCGTCGCGGGGCAGATAGTAGGTCGGGGGGTGGCTGGTCTCGAGCACCCGCCATGCGCGGTCTGTCGATGCGATCGTGTCGCCACCGAACTCGATGGTGATCGAACCGGCGAATTCTTCCAACCGCGGCGGTCGTGGGTAATCCCACACCGATTCCTGTCCTGGGCCAGGAGTGTCGGGCTTTGGCCAAGGATTCATGACAGTTCCTCCGCGGTCGGCTAACACCCATTCTCCGCCGACGTGCGGGCATCGGGGCAACTCCGGCAGAGCGTCAACCCTTTAGGCGGCCACCGCGTGCCCGTGACCTGCGCGTCTCGCACGCAGAGCTGGCGATCCCAACTGCACCGCAGACTGACAGCGACCGGCCAAGACGCGCCGATCATCACCCGGCAGCTGTAGAGATTCGACGTGCACACAGGCCGTCGTGCGTGGCGTGGCAAGCACCCGACACACCGAGCGCGCCAACTTGTCGTCACCGACGTAGGCCGGAGTGGTCG
This sequence comes from Mycobacterium spongiae, assembly GCF_018278905.1. Lineage (NCBI taxonomy): Bacteria > Bacillati > Actinomycetota > Actinomycetes > Mycobacteriales > Mycobacteriaceae > Mycobacterium > Mycobacterium spongiae. Next base: position 1,668,506 of record NZ_CP046600.1, on the reverse strand, counting down.
ACACGCTGCCGTCGGCGCGCCGATATGTCAGCCGCAGAGGCTGCACCGGTCGGCCGGCATCGATGGCGGCCTGAAACATTGCCGGATAGAAGCTTCCGGATGCCAATCCACACCAGGTGGTGCCCTCGGGGAAGGCCACCACGGTCTGGCCGGCGCGCAGCCTGCGGGCGACGGTGTTCACCACTGCGGGCAGTCGGCGCAGGTTGGCCCGCTCGATCGGGATGATTCGCAGCAGGCGGGCCACAATTCCGACCGCGGGTCCGGTGAACATGTCGGCGCGGGCAACGAATGAGCCGGGCATGACCGCACCGATCGCGAAGACGTCCAGCCACGACATGTGGTTGCTGACGACAAGAACCCCACGGAGATTGCGAATGGGACTGCCCGACACGGTGATTCGGATACCCAGACAGCGCAGCACCAACCGGCAGTAGGCACGCTGGACGTGGGTGCGGCCGGGCAGCGGCGCGCAGAGCAGCGGTGCGCCCGGTGCCAGCAGCACGACCACCGCCAGGCGCAGCATTACCCGCAATCGCCGCGAATCGGCGATGTCGCCGTCTGCGACACAACTGACATCGCACGATGTGCGGGGCAGCCACGCATGTCCGACGTGATTGTTCATCGGGAGGCTCCGTCGCCGATCTCACCCGCTATCTCCGCGGCCGCGGCCACCGATCGCAACCGTTTCAGGTACCGCATGTCGGCGTGACGTTTACCGAGCAGCACACAGAAATCGGCCACCCCGAAGTCCGGGTCGTGTGCGGGCTCCCCACAGGCTCGGGCACCCAGCCGCAGATAGCCGCGCATCAGGGGCGGGATCGCGGGTCGCCGGGGTGGGGCAATGTCATCAAGTCCCTTGCCGTCGATGCACACCGGCCGGTAGGGACGCACGTGGTAGTCCGCTGCGTGGCGGTTCAGCACGAAGTCGCGTACCCCGCGGACCTGGCTGCCCGGTGCCTGGCCGTCACCCTCGATCGGTACCGACACGCAACCGGTCACATATTCGTAGTCGCACCTGTCCAGATACGCGAGGATCCCGGCCCACATCAGCAGCACCACCCCACCGTTGCGATGACCGTCGCGTACCACCGCGCGCCCCATCTCCACCAGCGACGGCCGAAGCGGATCGAGCGCGCTGACGTCGAATTCGGTAGCGGTGTAAAGGCCGCCCGCGGCGATCGCGCCTGACGGCGGGAGCATCCGGTAGCACCCCACCAGCTCGCCGGTGTCGTCGTCACGAACCAACAGATGGTCACAGTGCTCGTCGAACCGATCGACATCGCGGCCGCCGATGGCCGCAGGGAGAGCGAATCCGGGAGTGGTGCTGAAGACGTCGTACCTGAGCCTCTGGGCAGCCTCGATGAGTGTCGGATCGGTAGATAGCAACAGGGAGTAGCGCGGTCCGTGCGACGATCTCGTCACCGCGCCATGCGGTTTTTCGCTGGCTATGAGTACAGAAGCGATGCTCATGTCACCAACGTGACGCAATCGGTCAGCTAATTGGCATCGGTGCTGTGACAGGTCGGTGCACGTCAGATGACGAAATGTCGCAACGCGAATCCGCGCCCTCGCGCTATGGCCACGAAGGTTGCCAGGTTGTGAACACCGATCGACGGTTCGCTGTTCGCGGCGCGATCAGTGGTCGGTATTGCAAGAAATTGGGTCTGCCTGTTGAGATTCCACAATCGCCCGCTTGCTGACGTCCGGTGCCGAATATCTAACTTATTGGTGTAGAGCATTTCTGGCAGTAAGCACCGCCAGCAGAATGCGATTGAACGGTGTTGCTAGTCTCGGAGCGCCCAATTGCCGAATTCCATGAGTGGACGATGAGCGAACCTCAACCAGCCAGCACGACCTCACACACCATAAGTTCCCACAACGCAATGGGCCGCGAGCCCGGCCTCTACATCGGCGGCACATGGCGTCACGCCGCCAACGGAGCCACCCGCGACATCATCAACCCGGCCGACGGCACGATCCTCACCATCGTCGACGAAGCGCAGCCCACCGATGCGACCGAAGCGGTCGCTGCCGCCCGCACCGCGTTCGACTCCTCGTCATGGCCACAGACCCCCGTGAACCAGCGAGCGGCGCTGCTGGATCGCATCGCCGAGCTGCTCGTGCGTGATCGCGAGGAGATCGCCCGAATCGAAACACTCGACACCGGAAAGACGCTGCGAGAGAGCTACATCGATGTCGACGACGTCGTCGCGGTGTTCCGGTACTACGCCCGGCTGGCCACCATCTCGTCCGACCGCCTCGTCGACACCGGCGATCCCACGATCGTCAGCCGAGTCATCAGCGAGCCGATCGGGGTGTGTGTGCTGATTGCGCCATGGAACTACCCGCTGCTGCAGATCTGCTGGAAAATCGCGCCGGCGTTGGCCGCCGGGTGCACCATGGTGGTCAAGCCCAGTGAGGTCACCCCGCTGAGCACAGTCGCCCTGGTCCGGCTCATCGACGAGGCCGGCGTACCCGCCGGGGTGCTCAACCTCATCCAGGGCAGCGGCGCCGCGGTTGGCGCCGCGCTCACCGACACCGCCGACGTTGACCTGATCTCCTTCACCGGTGGGGCGGCAACGGGTGTCGCGGTCTCCCGCGCGGCGGCCCCCCACATCACCAGGGTGGCACTGGAACTCGGCGGCAAGAACCCGCACCTCGTGTTCGCCGACGCCGACTGGAACAGCGCCATCGACGCCGTGATCACCGGGGTGTTCCTGCACTCCGGACAGGTCTGTTCGGCCGGTACCCGCCTTATCGTCGAACGCAGTATCGCCGACGCATTCGTGGCGGAGCTCAAGACCCGCGCCGAAGCCATTCGGTTCGGCGACGGTCTGGACCCCCGTAGCCAAACCGGCCCGCTGGTCTCGACCGCACATCGCGAGAAGGTCGAAAGCTATGTGCGGCTAGCGATTTCCGAGGGCGCAGTCCTGGTGACCGGGGGCCAGCGACCCACCGACCCGCAATTTGGGGCCGGCAGCTATTTTCCTCCCACCATTTTCGACCACTGCGATCGGTCGATGCGGATCGTTCAGGAGGAGACGTTCGGCCCGATACTCACCGTTGAGCGGTTCACCACTGAGCGCCAAGCCATCGATATGGGTAACGACACGTCCTACGGACTTGCCGCCGGCGTGCGAACCGCGGACCCGGCGCGCGCCGAGCGGGTCGCGCGTGCGTTGCGCCACGGCACCGTGTGGATCAACGACTTCGGTATCTACACTCCCGCTGCCGAGTGGGGCGGGTTCGGCAGGTCTGGCAACGGCCGCGAGCTCGGACCGGCCGGGCTCGCCGAATACCAGGAAACCAAACATGTCTGGACCAACACCTCGCCGCAGGAGGTGGGCTGGTTCGCGGATTAGTCACCGTGTGCAACGAGGCACCAACAACAGGCCGTCCACGCAGACCACCTCCAGTGAAGAGAAGAACCACAGACATGCAGCACACCCGACATCATGCAGATGCGCACGGATTGGAGCATTTTGGGTATAAGGAATGCCTGGACCGCAGCATCGGCAAATTCGCCAGCTTCGCTGCCGGTGTCAGCTACATCTCCATTCTGACCGGCACATTTCAGCTGTTCTACTTCGGTTTCGGCACGGCGGGCCCGGCCTATTTGTGGTCGTGGAGCATGGTTTTCGTCGGCCAGATCGCCGTCGCCCTGTGTTTCATGGAGCTAGCCGCCAAGTTTCCCGTTGCCGGATCGGTGTACAACTGGGCCAAGGCGTTGGGCAGTCGCGTCGTGGGCTGGTGTGCGGGCTGGCTCATGCTCACGGCGTCGGTCGTTACCCTGTCGGCGGTGGTGCTGGCGCTGCAGCTCAACCTGCCGCGGTTGTGGAGCGGATTCCAGATCATCGGAGATGGTGGCGGCACCTACGATTTCGCGGCCAACGCGGTGGTCCTCGGCACCGGCCTCATCGTGTTCACGACATTGGTGAACGCCCTCGGCGTCCGATTGATGGCGCTGATCAACAGTGCCGGGGTGTTCATCGAACTCATCGCCGCGGTCTTGATCGCGGTGATCCTTGCTGCCAACATCACCCGGGGACCCGCCGTGTTCTTCTCGACCCAAGGCCACGGCGCGGGCAAGCACGGCGGGTATTTGGGCGCCTTCCTGGTTGCCTCACTGGCCTCGGGGTATGTGATGTACGGGTTCGACACCGCCAGTTCCCTGGGTGAGGAAACGGTAGACCCGCGGCGCACCGCCCCGCATGCGATCCTGCGCGCCATCCTGGCCTCGTTCGTTATCGGCGGCGCCATCCTCGTCTTCGCCGTCATGTCCGTCCCCAACATCAAAGACCCGAAGATCGGTCAGGAAAGCGGCGGTCTGCAGTACATCGTCCAACAGGTGATGTGGGGACCATTGGGCACCATCTTCTTAGCCTGCATTGTCGTCGCGGTGGTTGTGTGCGCGCTCGCCGTACACACCGCCGCGATCCGGCTGACCTTCGCCATGGCGCGGGACAACGCCCTGCCGTTCGGGGAAAAGCTCGCCCGGGTGCACCCCAGGACCCAGACGCCGATCGTGCCCGCGGTTGTCATCGGGGCGATTGCTTCAGCGATCTTGATCATCAATGTCGGTGAGCCGAAGATCTTCACCGTCCTGACCTCGATAGCAGTGATCATGATCTACCTCGCCTACCTCATGGTCACCGGACCGCTGCTGAGGAAACGGCTGCAAGGCCAGTGGCCACCGGCCGATCTCCAGCGGGGTGGCTACTTCACCCTGGGCAGGTGGGGCCTGGCCGTCAACCTGCTGGCGGTGCTCTGGGGCGTCGGGATGGCCCTGAATCTGGCCTGGCCCAGGGTCGCCGTCCACGGCACACCCTGGTACAACACCTGGGGCGCGTTCATCTACATCGGAATGATCCTCGGCCTCGGGATGCTGTGGTTCCAGGTCAAGGGCCGCCACCAGCTCGGCACGCTGGCCTCCCATGCGGCAGAGCCCGCGATGTCGGCAACGCCAGAGATCCCGTCGGCGCCGAAAGCGCGGTGAGCATCCTCGTGGACGCAATCTTTGACTACGTCATCGCCGGGGGTGGCACCGCGGGTTGCGTACTGGCCGCCCGCCTCAGTGAGGATCCATCGGTCACCGTCTGCCTGATCGAGGCCGGCCCCTCCGATGTCGGCGATCCGCGCGTCCTGCAATTGTCGGCGTGGATGCACCTCCTCGACTCCGGCTACGACTGGGACTACCCAGTGGAGCCGCAGGAAAAAGGCAACAGTTTCATGCGCCATGCGCGGGCCAAGGTCCTCGGCGGATGCTCGTCACACAACTCGTGCATCGCCTTCTGGCCGCCCGCCGAGGGGCTTGATGAATGGGAGGCCCTGGGGGCCACGGGGTGGGGAGCACCCGGTGTTCTTCCCTACCTGACCCGGCTGGAGCGCAACGACGCCGAAGGTGAGCACCACGGCCGCAGCGGACCCGTGCGGCTCAGGGACGTACCGCCCACCGATCCCTGCGGCGCCGCGGTACTAGCGGCCGCAGCGCAGGTGGGCCTGCCGACCGTCGCGTTCAACCGTGGCGCCACGGTGCGCAATGGCGCTGGCTGGTTTCAGATCAACGCTGCCGAAGACGGCACCCGCATGTCGACATCACACGCCTACCTGCATCCGATCCTGGGAACCCGCGGCAATCTTGAGGTGCGGACCAACTCCTGGGTCGCCGAGGTGCTGTTCGATGAGACGGGTGCGGCCTGCGGGGTGCGCCACCAACGGCCCGACCTCACCGGCTACGACGTCGTCACGGCACGCCGCGAGGTGGTGCTGGCAGCCGGCGCGATCGACACCCCAAAACTGTTGATGCTCTCGGGCATCGGACCCGGCGCCCACCTCCGCGAGCTCGGAATACCGGTGCGGGTCGATGCGCCGGGAGTCGGAGCCAACCTCGACGACCACGTCGAGGGGCTGGTCTTCTGGGAGGCATCGCAGCCGATGGTCACAACATCGACCCAATGGTGGGAGATCGGGTTGTTCGCCACCACCGTCGAGGGTCTAGCTCAGCCCGACCTGATGATGCACTACGGCAGCGTGCCGTTCGACATGAACACCCTGAGGTGGGGCTATCCCACCACCGACAACGGATTCTGCCTGACACCCAACGTCACCCAGGGCCTATCCCGTGGCACCGTGCGGCTGCGCTCCCGAGACTTCCGGGATCGTGCCAAGGTCGACCCGCGCTACTTCACCGATCCCGAAGGCCACGATGAGCGTGTGATGGTGGCCGGAATCCGATTGGCGCGCAGGATCGCCGAGCAGCAGCCGCTGCGATCATGGATCGCCAGGGAACTCGCACCAGGCCCGGACGCCATCGGCGACGATGACCTGATCGACTACATCCACAAGACACACAACACCGTCTACCACCCCGCGGCTACCGCTCGCATGGGTTCTCCCGACGATCCGATGGCCGTGCTCGACCCTTTGCTGCGTGTCAAGGGCGTCCCAGGGCTGCGCGTCGTTGACGCGTCTGCCATGCCGAAACTGCCCGCCGTGAATCCGAACATCACGGTGATGGCCATGGCGGAGAAGGCTGCGGACCTTATCCGCGGCACGACACTGCCTTGATCAGGCCGACCGTCAGCCCTTGCGCGACTTGATCGCCTCGGTCAATTGCGGTGCGACCTTGAACAGGTCACCGACCACACCGTAGTCAGCGATCTCGAAGATGGGCGCCTCTTCGTCCTTGTTCACCGCGACGATGGTCTTGGAAGTCTGCATACCCGCGCGGTGCTGAATCGCCCCGGAGATTCCCAGCGCAATGTAGAGCTGGGGTGACACCGTCTTGCCGGTCTGGCCCACCTGGAACTGGCCGGGGTAGTAGCCCGAGTCGACCGCGGCACGCGACGCCCCGACGGCGGCACCCAGCGAGTCGGCCAGCGCCTCGACCACAGTGAAGTTCTCCGCGCTGCCCACGCCGCGGCCACCGGCGACCACGACCGTGGCCTCTGTCAGCTCCGGCCGGTCGCCGGCGACTGCCGGCTCGCGGGCGGTGACCTTGGTGGCGTTTTCCGCCGGCGCTGGCACCTCCAGGCTGACCTGTTCTCCCGCGCCGTCGGCCGGCTCGGCCTCGACGGAACCGGGCCGTACGGTGATCACCGGCGTGTCGCCGTTGGCTTGTGCCTCAACGGTGAACGCGCCGCCGAAGATGGAGTGCAGGGCCTTGCCGCCGTCTTTCAGTTCCACGGTGTCAACCAGCATTCCGGAACCGATCCGGGCCGCCAGCCGGCCGGCGACCTCCTTGCCGTCGGCGCTGGCAGCCACCAGCACCGCCGCTGGCGCTGACGACTCGGCCAGCCCGGCCAGCACGTCGACCGCGGGCGTGATCAGGTAGTTGTCCACGGCGTCGGACTCGGCGACATAGATCTTCGCCGCACCGGCCGCCTTGAGCCCATCCACCAGCGGCGCCGCCGTCCCCGGCGCACCCACCACGACGGCGGCCGGCTCGCCCAGCGCGCGGGCGGCAGTGATCAATTCGGCGCTGACCTTCTTCAGCGCACCTTCTGCGTGCTCAACGAGCACGAGTGCTTCAGCCATGGGTATTTCGCTCTTCTCGTCGTTTGCGGGCCTAGTGCGATGGACCTGAGTTGGATGTAGCTGCCTTAGATGATCTTTTGGCCAACCAAGTACTGCGCGACCTGGTTGCCGCCTTCGCCCTCGTCGGTGACCTTTTCACCTGCGGTCTTGGGAGGCTTCGGCGTCGAAGTCAGCACGGTCGAACCCGCGTTGGCCAACCCGACCTCGTCGGCCTCGACGCCGATCTCGGCCAGGGTGAGCACGGCGACCTCCTTCTTCTTGGCGGCCATGATGCCCTTGAAGGACGGGAAACGCGGCTCGTTGATCTTCTCGTTGACGCTGATGACCGCGGGCAAAGTGGCCTCGAGGGTAAAGACGCCGTCGTCGGTCTCGCGCTCGCCGGTGATCTTGTCGCCCTCCACCGACACCTTGCGCAGGTGCGTGAGCTGCGGCAGACCCAGGTACTCGGCGATGATGGCCGGCACCGCGCCGCCCACCCCATCGGTGGATTCGTTGCCGGCAATGACCAGCTCGGTGCCTTCGATAGCGCCCAGCGCACGTGCCAGTGCCCACCCAGTCTGGATCACATCCGAGCCGTGCATACCGTCGTCCTTCAGGTGGACCGCCTTGTCGGCGCCCATCGACAGCGCCTTGCGGATCGCCTCGCTGGCGCGTTCTGGGCCTGCGGTCAGCACGGTCACCGACCCCTCGACACCGTCAGCTGCCTCACGCTCCCGGATTTGCAGCGCCTCTTCGACAGCGCGTTCGTTGATCTCGTCCAGTACCGCGTCGGCGGCCTCTCGGTCGAGCGTCCAGTCGCCGTCGGTCAGTTTGCGCTCCGACCAGGTGTCTGGAACCTGCTTGATCAGGACCACGATGTTAGTCATGAGTCTGGTTTGTCCTCCTCGAAGGCGTCCTGCAGCGGTGGACTGCGGGACCTCGGTCAAGCGATTCGCAACCGCACACGCATGTTACTAAACGGTAACTTCGCGCGGTCCGCTCTCACACCATAGCGGGTCACGCTGGCCTGATTGCCCGCTCTCCCCCGTTAGCGGAGCACCCCCACCCCAGGTACCCGGTTCGCGAATCGAGCGGTTCGGGTTAGCCTGCCTTAGCAATGAGCGCATTCGTTCCTGACGTACCCGGCGTTTCCGACCACATCCGCGGTGACGAGTCACCCGCGGCGGATGGGGTACTGGCACTGACGGGCGAACGCACCATTCCCGGCCTGGACATCGAGAACTACTGGTTTCGGCGGCACGAGGTGGCCTACGAGCGGCTGGCACCGCGCTGCGCTGGTCTCGACGTGCTCGAAGCCGGCTGCGGCGAGGGCTATGGCGCCGACCTCATCGCCGGCGTCGCCCGCCGGGTCATCGCGGTGGACTACGACGAGGCCGCAGTCGCCCACGTCCGGCGCCGATACAGCAGGGTGGAAGCCACGCAGGCCAACCTCACCGATCTACCCCTGGCAGACGCGTCAGTGGACGTGGTGGTCAACTTCCAAGTCATCGAGCATCTGTGGGACCAAGCCCAGTTCGTCCGCGAATGCGCCCGGGTGCTGCGTCCCGCTGGGCTCTTGATGGTGTCCACGCCCAACCGGATCACCTTCTCGCCAGGCCGAGACACCCCGATCAACCCGTTTCACACCCGCGAACTCAACGCCGACGAACTCACCGAACTGCTCGTCACGGCTGGTTTCGTCGATGTGTCGGTGGCCGGCCTCTTCCATGGGCCCACGTTGCGGGAGATGGATGCCCGCCATGGTGGGTCCATCATCGACGCGCAGATCGCGCGAGCGATCGCCGACGCACCGTGGCCACCCGAGCTGGCCGCCGACGTGGCCGCGGTGACCACCGCGGACTTCGACCTGGTCGGCGCGGGCCACACGCGGCGAAACGACCGTGACCTACGCCACATTGACGACAGCCTCGACCTCGTTGCGATTGCGGTGCGCCCTTGAGTGCGCCCACAGGCCGGGTACCTGGGCTGTTCACGCTGGTGCTGCACACCCATCTGCCATGGCTAGCCCACCACGGACGCTGGCCAGTCGGCGAGGAGTGGCTCTACCAGTCGTGGTCGGCGGCCTACTTGCCGCTCTTTCGGGTGCTGCGCACGCTCGCCGACGAGGACCGTCGTTCAGTGGTCACGCTCGGGATGACGCCGGTGGTCGCCGCCCAGCTCGACGACCCGTATTGCTTGGACGGAATGCACCACTGGCTGGCGAACTGGCGCCTGCGCGCCGCAGAGGCCGCCAGTGTGCGGTCGACACCACAATCGAAATCGGCCTCATATGTGTCGTGTACGCCGCAAGCACTGCGGTCGCTCGGTGCCCGCGAGGGCGGCGAGGCGGATCGCGCGCTCGGCGATTTCACGACAACGTGGCGCCACGGCGTCAGCCCGGCGCTGCGCCACCTGATCGACGCGGGCACCCTGGAGCTGCTCGGCGGACCGCTGGCGCACCCGTTCCAGCCGTTGCTCAACCCGCGGCTGCGTGAGTTCGCGTTGCGCGAAGGGCTCGCCGACACCGAGCTGCGGCTGGCGCACCGCCCGAGGGGCATCTGGGCTCCGGAGTGCGCCTACGCCCCAGGTATGGAATACGACTATGCCGCCGCAGGGGTCAGCCACTTCATGGTCGATGGCCCATCGCTGCGCGGCGATACCGCATTGGGTCGGCCGGTGGGCGACACGGACGTCGTCGCATTCGGACGCGACTTGCAGGTCAGCTACCGGGTGTGGTCACCGAAGTCCGGCTACCCCGGGCATTCCGCGTACCGCGATTTCCACACCTACGACCATCTCACCGGCCTCAAGCCGGCCCGGGTGACCGGCCGCAATGTGCCACCTGAGAACAAGGCGGTCTACGACCCCGACCGCGCTGACCACGCGGTCGATGTCCACGTCGCGGACTTCGTCGACGTGGTGCGCAACCGGCTGCTCGCTGAGTCGGAACGCATTGGGCGGCCCGCCCACGTGGTGGCCGCGTTCGACACCGAGTTGTTCGGCCACTGGTGGTATGAAGGGCCGACCTGGCTAGAGCGAGTAATGCGGGCGCTGCCCGCCGCCGGCGTCCGGGTCGGCACGCTCAGCGATGCGATCACCGACGGGTTTGTCGGAGACGCGGTCGAGTTGCCACCGAGCTCCTGGGGGTCCGGCAAGAACTGGCAGGTGTGGGACGGTGACAAAGTGGCCGATCTGGTACAGCTCAACACCGAAGTTGTCGACACTGCCCTGACCGCCGTCGACAAGGCGCTGGAACAGACCCGCTCGCTGGACGGACCGATTCCCCGCGATCGCGTCGCCGACCAGATCTTGCGTGAGACGCTGTTGACGGTGTCCAGCGACTGGCCCTTCATGGTGAGCAAGGACTCTGCGGCCGATTACGCCCGCTACCGCGCCCATCTGCACGCACACGCCACCCGGGAGATCGCCGAAGCGCTGGCCTCTGGGCGCCGCGAGACCGCGCAGCGGCTAGCCGAAGGATGGAACCGCGCCGACGGTCTGTTCGGCGCCCTCGATGCCCGTAGGCTGCCCAGGTGAGCGCATCCGTCCCCCGGCGTAATGGGCCCCTCTCATGAAGATCCTTATGGTGTCGTGGGAATACCCGCCGGTCGTGATCGGTGGGCTCGGCCGACATGTGCACCACTTGTCGACAGCGCTCGCGGCGGCCGGTCACGATGTGGTCGTCTTGTCTCGGCGGCCCACCGGCACCGATCCCAGCACGCATCCGTCCTCGGATGAGGTCAGCGAGGGTGTCCGGGTTATCGCGGCGGCCCAGGATCCCCACGAGTTCACATTCGGCGACGACATGATGGCCTGGACTCTGGCGATGGGCCACGCGATGATCCGCGCCGGTCTGTGCCTGAAGAGACACGGCACCGACCGCGCATGGCGTCCCGACATCGTCCACGCGCACGACTGGTTGGTCGCCCATCCCGCTATTGCCCTCGCCCAGTTCTATGACGTGCCCATCGTTTCCACGATCCACGCGACCGAAGCCGGCCGCCATTCCGGTTGGGTTTCCGGCGAACTGAGCCGTCAGGTCCATGCCGTCGAATCGTGGCTGGTGCGTGAATCCGATTCACTGATCACGTGTTCGGTGTCAATGAGCGACGAGATCACCGAGCTGTTTGGTCCCGGGCTGACCGAGATCACCGTGATCCGAAACGGCATTGATGCGGCCCGCTGGCCGTTCGCGCCCCGCGACCCACGCACCGGGCCGGCCGAACTGCTCTACGTGGGCCGGTTGGAGTATGAGAAGGGCGTTCACGACGCCATCGCGGCGCTGCCGCGGATCAGACGCACCCATCCGGGCACCACCCTCACCATCGCCGGCGAAGGCACCCAGCAGGATTGGCTCGTCGATCAAGCACGCAAACACCGGGTGCTCAAGGCAACCAACTTCGTCGGGCACCTCGACCACACCGAGCTGCTCGCAATGCTGCATCGAGCCGACGCTGCGGTCCTACCCAGCCACTACGAGCCGTTCGGCTTGGTCGCCCTCGAGGCCGCCGCGGCCGGCACCCCGTTGGTGACGTCAAACATCGGCGGTCTGGGCGAAGCAGTGATCAACGGACAGACCGGGATTTCCTGCGTGCCCCGCCATGTGGCCGGCCTTGCCGCCGCGGTATGCACGGTTCTCGATGATCCGGTCGCCGCCCAGCGACGCGCCCGAGCCGCCCGGGAGCGGCTGACCTCAGACTTCGATTGGCACACGGTGGCCGAGGAGACCACGCAGGTGTACCTGGCGGCCAAGCGCCGTGAACGGCAACCGCAACCACGCCTGCCCATCGTTGAGCATGCGTTGCCCGATCGCTAGCTCCCCAGCGGATCGATACCGATCGCGTCTGCGCAATACCGCCACAGCCGCTCGCACTCGTCGTCGCGGTATCGAGTCCAGGGCACGTAGTGCTCGGGGCGGGGCCGCCGGTCGTGCCAGAAAAGCCCGGTCGGCGGTGCAGGTTGGGTCGCTGCCAGCCACAGGGCGGTGTCGGCGCCTTCGGCCGCCGTACGCAGCAGGGGGCCGGTGATGGCACGGAATCCGGGCAACGAGGCGGCTACCCCGGGGGTGTCCGCCCAACCAGGATGCATGCAGTGCACGCCGATATGGTGGCCGGCCCAGCGGCGGGCCAGGATCGGGGTGAACGCCACCTGCATGCGTTTGGTGCGCGCGTAGGCGACGGCGCCACGGTATCGGCCGACTCGGTATTCCGGGTCGTCGCTGGGCAGCGACTGCGTATACATCCCGCCTGACGCCATCAGGATGACGCGCGGGTCCGGCGATTGGGCGAGGATCGGGACCAGCAGTTCCGTCAACAACACCGGCCCGAGCACATGGGTGGCCAACGTGACCTCGTGGCCATCGGCGGTCTCGAACCGGTTGGCCGGCAGGAGTCCGGCATTGTGGATCAACACGTCCAACCGGGACACTCGGCCGGTCAGGTCGGCGGCGAACGCGCGGACGGTGGACAGGTCCGACATGTCGCACACTTCGACCCGCACGTCGGCGCCGGTCTCGGCGGCGATCTCGTCGCGCGCTCGCTCCCCGCTCTTCCGATCGCGCACGGTCAGCAAGACGGTTGCGTCCAGCCGGGCCAAGCCCTCGGCAATTGCCCTGCCGAGGCCACGATTGGCCCCGGTGATCAACGCGGTGCGGCCACGCAGTGCGTGTGGCGGGGGATCCTGCGAGCGGCCCAACCGCCGGAGGCGATAGCCAATGTTGGTGTAGCCGGGTACGACGGCGCGATCGAGAGCGGCGTCGAGAAGAGACCGCATTCCTTCGGGAGCATCCACACCCACCACTATCCCCGAATGCATTCCCCCCGCAGTGGCGCCAGCATCCACGCTCGGTCACCGGTAACGTCAAGTGATGGGCCTGGAGTATTCGAGCGTCATCGATGCGCCCCGCGACGAGGTGTTCGCGTGGCACGGTAGACCGGGCGCGTTTCATCGCCTGTCTCCCCCGTGGCAGCCCATGCAGCTGGTCAGCGAAGCGGCATCGCTGAAGGATGGGCGCGCTACGCTCGCGCTGCCGGGCGGCCTGCGCTGGGTCGCTGCGCACCAGCCCGATTCCTTCGATCCCCCGCAGCGGTTCGTCGATACCATCAGCAGCGCCGGGCTGATGTCCCTACCGCCGCGGCTGGTCGGCCGATGGCGCCATACCCACGAGTTCGAGGATCTTGGAGACGGCCGTACCCGAGTCATCGACCGGCTGCAGACTCCGGTGCCCGGGTGGGCGTTGCGGGCGACGTTCAGCTACCGGCACCGTCAGCTGGCCGATGACTTGGCCGCGCACCGAGTCGCAGCGGCCAGCGGTCTGACGCCGAAGACCGTCGCCATCACGGGGTCGTCGGGGTTGATCGGTTCTGCGCTGGCCGCGTTTCTGAGCACCGGGGGCCATCGTGTCATCCGGCTGGTCCGCGGCACCCCACGCGACATATCCGAGCGAAGATACAACCCCGATGACCCCGATCCGGGGCTGCTCACCGGAATTGACGCCGTGGTGCACTTGGCAGGCGCCTCGATCGCGGGACGATTCACCGCAGATCATCGGGACACCATCCGCAACAGTCGAATTGGCCCAACACGCAGGTTGGCCGAACTCGCTGCGCGCACCGCTGGCGGGCCGGCCGTCTTCATCTGCGCTTCGGCGATCGGGTACTACGGATACGACCGCGGCGATGAGATCCTCACCGAGGACAGTGACCGTGGCGACGGCTACCTCGCCGACGTCGTGGCCGACTGGGAAGACGCGACAACCCCCGCCGAGCGCGACGGCGTGCGGGTGGTTCGGATACGCACCGGAATCGTGCAATCCCCGCGCGGCGGCACCCTTCGGCTCCTGCGCCCACTGTTCACCGTGGGACTCGGCGGCCGGCTCGGCGACGGCCGACAATGGTTGTCCTGGATTGGGATTGATGACCAGATCGACGTCTATCACCGCGCCCTGTGGGATGCCACACTGTCTGGACCCGTGAATGCGGTAGCCCCGCAACCGGTTCGCAATATCGACTACACGAACACCCTCGCCCACGTCTTAGGCAGGCCCGCGATGTTGCCGGTACCGGCGCTGGGTCCGCGGTTACTGCTCGGCGAGCAGGGCGCACGAGAACTTGCCTGCGCCAGTCAGCGGGTTTCACCCGACCGACTCACCCGGGCGCAACACCGGTTTCGCCACGCGGACCTGGAATCGGCCTTGCGGCACCTCCTCGGGCGCACTGCCTGAGCAGCTCGCTTATCGCCGGGTCACCGGAACGGCAACCTCGTTACGGCGCAAGCAGGGAATAGTGAAGGGCGGGTCGTAAAACCACGCTACCGCGGGACCAGCCTGCCGGAAATCGGTGTCGCGGAGTCGACGGAGCAATTCTTCGGTGCGCGATTTGACGGCGCGCGGCCCGCGGGCGCCGGTGAAACGCAGGACCGCGAAGTCCTCTGCCGGTAGCTCGACGAGTTTGACGGCGTCGTCGTTGGGCGCCGGCAGGGTATCCAACGTCCACGTGGCAGGCATAAAAAACCGGATCACCCACCCATCGTCGGGCCCGGCCTCCTGAGCCACCGGCGCCGTCATAGCGATGCGCTGGCCACCATTGGCCTGGTTTTGACTGACCGGAGCCGTCATTGCGATCTTCGAGTCGGCGTGGTTGCCGCCAAAAATGTAGCCGGCCAGGGTGCGGAACCCACGGTTGCGGGAACCTTCCTCGGTGTCCTCGACCAGGGTCTCGGCCGCGATACGCGGTCCATAGCGACGGATCTGCAGGCCGTCGAGCGTGGTCTCGACCGTGTGCGGCGGTTCTTCGATCCCGAGCCGCAGCCCGACGACAAATCCGGCGGCTTCGCCGAGTTGGGTCAGCAGCGCCGCGATACGTCCCAGCATTCGAGGATCCGCCTTTCGGTTGTCATTGAGCTTTCGGTTGTCATCGAGCTTTCGGTTGTCACTGAGCTTTCGGTTGTCATCGAGCCGCTCTGCGCGAGGCATTCGGCCCCCTTACGTCTTCAAGGTAGCGAAAACCCCGCGCCCGCGACGACCTCGCCGCGAGCTGCGGATGCCAGCCGCAGACCAGTAGCCTTTTCCTGGGACCAACCGGGCGACGCACCTGAGATCGCGCCGAAGATCGGAGCTGTGCAATGAAACCCCGACACACGCGCCACTACTTCCCCTATCGCTACGATCTACGGCTGGCACCACTGTGGCTACCGTTTCGGTGGCCGGGCAACCAAGGCGTGACATTGACCGAAGACGGACACTTCATCGCCCGCTACGGACCCTTTCGCGCCGAAGCGCCACTAGCCACCATTTCCGACGCACACATCACCGGGCCGTACCGATGGTGGACTGCCGTCGGCCCGAGGCTGTCGTTCGTCGATGACGGACTGACGTTCGGCACCAACGCACTCGCCGGAGTCTGTATCCATTTCGAGCCACGGATCCCTCGTGTCCTAGGCCTGCGCGATCACTCCGCCCTGACCGTCACCGTCGCGGACACCGAAGGGCTCCTCGCGGCGCTGCAACACCGGGCATAGGTCACCACAAGAGCGGTGTCACTGGCCAGTT
This sequence comes from Mycobacterium spongiae, assembly GCF_018278905.1. Lineage (NCBI taxonomy): Bacteria > Bacillati > Actinomycetota > Actinomycetes > Mycobacteriales > Mycobacteriaceae > Mycobacterium > Mycobacterium spongiae. The sequence goes on along the minus strand of NZ_CP046600.1, from coordinate 1,652,443 downwards.
CGCACGGGATCAGTGCTCGGCGACATCCAATTCGACCTGGAAACGACGCATCGCGGTGACAAGCGCGGCGAGCACTCGTTGCGCGGCCGCGAGGTCGGCGTCGGTCAGGTCGCTCAAGGCGGTATGGGTGTGCACCCCTAACGGGTTGAAGAACGCGCGGGCGGTGTCGAGACCGGTTTCGGCGTAGCGTAGGACGACTTTGCGCCGGTCGTTGGGGTGCGAGTCGCGTCGGATGTGACCCGAGTCGATAAGGCGGTCCACCATGTAGGTGATGGCGGCACCGGTCAGGCCCATCCGGTGGCTGAGATCGCCGGCCGTGACCGGCTGCCCGGCGGTTTCGGCGACATAGATGTGCAGCAACGCGCGGAAGTCGGTGGGCCGCACGTCGTGTGATGCCGCGAAAAGCCGGCCGATCTGGTCGGATTCGGCCGATAACCGACGCACGTCCGCCGCGATCGACAATTCCAGTTGAGCGCGTGTCCAGGTCTGCTCATCAGCGTTCATACCCGCGTCCATCATATGCCGTCTGGCTTTTAGTTTCACTTGCTCAATAATTAACTCACTGAAGTAATATGGTTTTGTGACGTGGGAATCACTCGCCGCCGCCGTCACGGACCGGCGGTCGCGGCTGCGGGGATGGGGCCCGGGCTTGGGCTTCGTCCTGCTGGCGACCGCCTTGATGGTGCTGATCGGAGGAAACGCCGACGCAGGTCAGGCACCGCAATCAGTTCCCACAGATTCGGAGTCAGCGAAGGTCGAAGCGCTGGACCGCCAGTTCCCGGGTGGCGACCAGGCCCCGCTGATCCTGGTGGTCACCCGAACCGACGGCGCGACGCTGGACCGGGCAGACATCCAGGCCGCCGTGGATGCCAGTCACCGGATGCGGGCGGTCGCCCACCCCGGAACCGACCCGCCGGCCACGCCGCCCATGGTGTCGGCCGACGGCCAGGCGGCCATCGGGGTGGTGCCGATCAACGCCGACTTGTCGGGTCTGGACCTCAACGACGCCGTAGCCGCACTGCGCTCGGCCGCCACCGCCGGCCTGCCGGGCGGCCTCGAAGCGCATGTGACCGGCGGACCCGCGTTCGGCGCCGACATCGCCAACGCATTCACCGGAGCCAACATCACCCTCTTGGCGGTGACAGCGTCGGTCGTGGCCCTGTTGCTGATCGCCACCTACCGCTCCCCGGTGCTGTGGTTGGTGCCCCTGCTCGTGATTGGATTCGCCGATCGGGTTGCGTCCTCCGTCGGCACCGCGGTGGCGACGCTGACCGGCCTCAGCTTCGATGGTTCCACCGCAGGAATCACCAGTGTGCTGGTGTTCGGCGCGGGAACCAACTATGCGCTGCTGCTGATTTCGCGGTACCGCCAAGAACTTCGGCGACACCGTCACCATCGTGAAGCGCTGCGGCGCGCGGTGCGCATGGCCGGACCGACGATCGTCGCCAGCAACGCCACCGTCGTGCTGGCGCTGCTCACCCTGATTTTCGCCGCAACACCGAGCACCCGCAGCCTGGGCGCGCTGGCAGCGTGTGCGCTGGTCGTCGCGGCAGCGTCAGTGCTCTTGGTGCTGCCGCCGCTGCTGGCGATGTGTGGCCGGCGGTTGTTCTGGCCGTTCATCCCGCAGCCGAATGACGGCGCCGACCTCGATTCGGGACTGTGGCATGGGGTCGCCGAACGGGTGGCCCGTCGACCGGCGTTGGTCGCGGTAGTCACGATTGGGCTTCTCGCAGGGCTGGCGACCGGGTTGCTGGGCACCCGAATCGGTTTGTCGCAGACCGAACAGTTCCGCGTCAAGGCAGATTCGGTGTCCGGGTTCGACATTCTCGCCCAGCATTTTCCGGCCGGCCTCGCCAGCCCGACGCAGGTCATCGCCCCCACTGCGCAGGCGCCACAAGTTCAGCGAGCGATCACCGCGACTCCCGGAGTGATCTCGGCGCCACCAACAGGAACGTCGACCACCGGGCTGACGAAGTGGTCGGTGGTGATCGACGCCGCGCCGTCATCGGATCAAGCGTTTAATACCGTTGCAGCACTGCGCAAGTCAACCACGATGGCGGCGCCCGAAGCGCTGGTCGGTGGGGCGGACGCCCAGGCGCTCGACGTTCGCGACGCGGCCGCGCATGACCGGGTGGTGCTCATTCCGGCGATCCTGGCCGTCATCCTGGGCGTCCTATATGTGCTCCTCAGGTCCGCGCTAGCGCCGCTAATCCTGCTGGCCACAACGATCCTCGGCGCGCTCGCAGCACTTGGCCTGGGCGGCTGGGCCAGCATCCACCTATTCGGCTTTCCAGCGCTGGACAACAGCACCCCGCTGTTCGCTTTCCTGTTTCTGGCCGCACTCGGGGTGGATTACACCATCTTCCTGGTCACCCGGGCTCGAGAAGAGACGGCGTGCGATGGCGCCCGCAGCACGTCTGCGGGCATGATCCGCGCGGTGTCGGCCACCGGCGGCGTGATCACCAGCGCCGGAGTGGTTTTGGCCGCCGTATTCTGTGTGCTGGGCGTGCTACCGCTGATCGTGCTCACCCAGCTGGGCATCATCGTCGGCCTGGGCATCTTGCTCGACACCTTTGTGGTGCGCACTCTGGTGATCCCGGCCTTGTTCACCCTGATCGGCGATCGCATCTGGTGGCCGAGCGAACCCAAACCGGTTGAGGGCCAACAACTCACCAAAGGAGGATCCGATGAATAGGTCGACATTGGCGGCGACCACGACAGCCGTAGCGGCGGCATCCAGCAGCGGTATCTTTGCCAATCCACAATCCAACCAGGACTGGTATTCGCAGCTGCGCAAGCCGCCCTACCAACCGCCCAACGCGGCGTTCCCCGTGGCCTGGACCGCCCTCTACGGAGACATTGCCACGACGTCCGCGGTGGCCATCGACCGGTTTCGCGTCACGGGACAGCGCGACAAGGCGCGCCGCTACATCGCCGCGTTGAGTCTCAACCTGCTACTCAACGCGGGCTGGAGCTGGCTGTTCTTCCGCTACCACAAGCTGGGAGCATCGGCGCTGGGCGCGGCGGCGTTGACGGCCAGCAGCGCCGACCTGGCCCGACGGACCGCGGACGCCGATCGGCGCGCCGGATGGGCACTGCTCCCCTACCCCCTGTGGTGCGCGTTTGCCACCGCGCTCGCCACCCACATCTGGCGGCTCAATCGCTGAGCGCCAACAATGCCCGCATTGCTGTGGTTTCGTCGCGACCTGCGGTTGCGCGATCATCCCGCCTTGGCGGCTGCGGCGGCCAGCGACGAGGTGCTGGCCTGCTTTGTCTACGATCCACGGCTGGTCGAGTCCGCGGGCGTGCGACGGCTGCAGTTCTTGGCCAACTCGCTGCGCGAACTGCGAGACAGCCTCGATGGCCGGCTCCTGGTGACCCACGGGGCACCCGAAGCACGGATTCCCCGGATCGCCCGGGAGGTCGGCGCGTCGTCGGTGCACATCTCCGAAGACTTCGCGCCGTTCGGACGGCGCCGCGACGAACGCGTAGCCGCAGCGCTGGATTCGGTGCCGCTGGTGCCAACGGGGTCTCCCTATCTGGCCTCGCCAGGTCGTGTCACCAAAGACGGCGGGGTCCCCTACAAGGTGTTCACGCCGTTCTATCGCAGATGGTGCGATAGGCCCTGGCGGGCACCGGCGGCATCCAACGCCGATTCAGCACGCTGGCTCGATCCGACGCAGGTGGCTGTCGAGCAATGCGAGATCCCCGACCCCGGCGCCACACTCGACCTCGCTGCCGGGGAAGCCGCGGCGCTCTCGCAATGGGCAGCGTTCGTCGACAGCGGGCTGGGCCGCTATGCGGTCGATCGCGACAGACCAGACCTCGCGGGCACCAGCCGGATGTCGGCGCACCTGAAGTTCGGCACGATCCACCCCAGAACCATGGTCGCCAGCCTCGACCGAAGCGACGTCGGAGCGCAAAGCTACCTGCGGGAGTTGGCATTCCGGGATTTCTACGCTGCGGTGCTACACCACTGGCCGGACAGCGCCTGGCGCAACTGGAACCGTGACTTCGACCGGATCCAGACCGATACCGGTGCGGACGCACAACGCCTCTTCGAGTGCTGGAAGGCCGGTGAAACCGGGTTCCCGGTGGTCGATGCCGGGATGCGGCAACTTCGTCAGACCGGATTCATGCACAACCGCGTGCGGATGATCGCCGCATCGTTCTTGGTCAAAGACCTCCATCTGCCATGGCAGTGGGGGGCGCGCTGGTTCCTCGATCAACTCGTCGACGGCGACCTGGCCAGTAATCAGCATGGGTGGCAGTGGTGCGCGGGATCGGGCACCGACGCCGCGCCCTACTTCCGGGTGTTCAACCCGATCAAGCAGGGCGAAAAGTTCGACCCCAGTGGGGATTACATTCGCCGCTGGGTTCCTGAACTCGCCGCTGCCGACGATGTCCATCGGCCCACCGGAAATCTGCCGCAGGGATATCCGGCACCCATCGTCGACCACAATTGCGAGCGCATCGAAGCATTGCGCCGCTACCGACTCGCCGTTTCAGAACCTGGTCAGCATAGAATCATCAGCTAATTCACAGTTGTCGATGTCAGGGAGGCCAGATGACTCACTCGATGGTTAGGACGTTGTTGGTCTCGGGCGCTGCCGCTGGCCTGGTGGCTAGTGCCACAGCGTGTTCGTTTTCGATCGGATCAGCGAACTCGGTGAGCAAGTCCGACGTCGAAAAACAGATCACCGAGAAGATGACAGACGCCGCCGGCGACGAACCTGACTCGGTGACCTGCCCCACTGACCTACCGGCAACGGTCGGAGCCGAGATCAACTGCGAGATGATGGTCAACGACCGAAGCTTTGACGTCAACGTCACCGTCACCGCCATCGAAGGAAAAAACGTGAAGTTCGACATGGTGGAGACGGTCGGCAAAGACCAAGTCGCCGCCATCATCAGCAACAGGCTCTATCAACAGGTCGGTGAGCGCCCCGACTCGGTGACATGCCCCGAAAACTTGAAAGGCGTCGAGGGCGCGACACTGCGGTGCGAACTCCACGACGGCAGCAAGATATACGGCATCTCGGTCATCGTCGGCAGCGTGGACGGCGGCGATGTCAACTTCGATTTCAAGGTCGACGACCACCCCAAACCGAACTAGGCCGCATCCGGCTAGCTCTAGTGGGTCGCCTTTTTGCGTTCGATGTCGGCTAGCGCTGCAGCGAGTTCCGCGCGCTGGGCGGCCGAGGTCTCCCAGGACACCTGCCGATTCTTGATCACCTTGGCCGGAGCGCCGACCGCGATCGAATAGTCGGGGATGACGCCGCGCACCACCGCATGCGAACCCAGCACGCAGCCCCGCCCAATCGAGGTGCCACGCAGCACCGACACCTTCACTCCGACCCACGTGTCCGGTCCGATCCGCACCGGGCTCTTGACGATGCCCTGGTCCTTGATCGGCAGCGTGATGTCGTCCATCCGGTGGTCGAAGTCGCAGATGTAGCACCAATCAGCCATCAGCATCGAGTCGCCGAGCTCGATGTCGAGGTAGCAGTTGATGACGTTGTCCCGGCCGAGCACCACCTTGTCGCCGAACCGGAGCGAACCTTCATGAGCCCGGATCGTGTTCTTGTCGCCAATGTGCACCCAGCGACCGATCTCGAGCTGCGCCAGCTCCGGGGTGGAGTGAATTTCCACACCCTTGCCCAGAAATACCATGCCGCGGGTGATGATGTGAGGGTTGGCCAGCTTGAACTTGAGCAGGCGCCAGTACCGCACCAAGTACCACGGCGTGTAGGCACGGTTGGCCAGCACCCATCTCAGCGAGGCCACCGTGAGGAACTTGGCCTGGCGCGGATCGCGCAATCGCGATCCGCGCCACCGGCGATGGAGCGGAGCGCCCCACATGGTCGTCATGGCCCGCCAGCCTAGCCTGCCACCGAGCCTGCCGATGACGGGTTACCCTCACCTGTACTCAATCGCTGCTGGTGCCGTACGGCCCGACTCGCCGATGACCGACCCGCGTAGCGGAAGGATTTGGGAACCTGCGAAGAAATCAGGTGCTAGCGCGACGTTTTCTGGCTCCAGTTTTCGCTGCTGTGGTGACGTTCGGACTCAACGGTTGCGCAAACACGGACTCCTGGGTTGACGCCGCACCCGCGCAAGGTTGGCCCGCGCCGTACGGCGACGCCGCCAACAGCAGCTATACGACAACCACCGGTGCCACCGAACTCACGCTGCAGTGGACACGTTCGGTCAAAGGGACCTTGGCGGCTGGACCGGCCCTGAGTTCGCGCGGTTACCTCGCACTCAACGCGCAGACCCCAGCCGGCTGTTCGCTCATGGAGTGGGAAAGCAACGACAATGGCCGGCAGCGTTGGTGTGTGCGGCTGGCCCAGGGCGGCGGCTTTGCCGGCCCGTTGTTCGACGGCTTCGACAACCTCTACGTCGGCCAGCCAGGAGCGATCCTCTCGTTCCCGCCCACCCAGTGGACGCGCTGGCGGCAACCTGTGATCGGGATGCCGTCCACCCCGCGCTTTGTGGGTCACGGCCACCTGCTGGTGAGCACCCACCTAGGGCAGGTGCTCGTGTTCGACACCCGCCGCGGCCGGGTGATCGGCAGTCCGATAGACCTGGTGGACGGTGTCGATCCCACCGACGCGACGCGTGGGCTGGCCGATTGCGCACCGGCGCGGCCGGGTTGCCCGGTCGCCGCCGCGCCGGCGTTCTCGAGCGTCAACGGGATCGTCGTGATCGGCGTGTGGGAACCCGACGCGCCGGCCGCCGCACTGGTCGGACTGAAGTACAAGTCCAACGAGCTCGTCCGGGAGTGGACCAGCGACGCTGTTGGGGCCGGCGTCCTGGGCAGCCCGGTCCTGTCCGCGGACGGTTCGACCGTCTATGTCAACGGCCGCGACCAACGGCTGTGGGCGCTCACCACCGCGGACGGGAAAGCCAAATGGTCGGTGCCGCTGGGTTTCCTGGCCCAGACGCCGCCCGCGGTCACCCCTGCGGGCCTGATCGTGTCCGGCGGTGGACCCGACACGCGGCTGGCCGCGTTTGTCGATGCCGGCGATCACGCCGACCAGGCCTGGCGGCGCGACGACCTCACTGCCCTATCCAGCTCGAGTCTGGCCGGCGCTGATGTTGGCTACACCGTGGTCAGCGGTCCACCCCATGCGGGAGCGCCCGGTCTGTCGTTGTTGATCTTCGATCCGGCCGACGGCCACACGATCCATAGCTATCCGCTACCCGAAGCGACGGGATATCCGGTCGGTGTGTCGGTCGGCAAGGATCGCCGGGTGACCACCGCCACCAGCGACGGCCAGGTCTACAGCTTCGCACCGTCGCCATCGTGACCGGATAACGCCGCGGCGATCCAGTCGCTGACTGGCCCGGCGTGCTAACCGCGGTCGCCGTCGATAGCCAGCGGCGGGATGTCGGTACGCGGTACCCGGGCTTGGCGCGCACCGGCGAAGAACGGCAGCAGCTCCCCCTCGGCGAAGTAAAAGATGACGTCGCTGTCGGTGATGGCGAAGTTCTCGTAGTGGGCCGGATCAAGGCCGGTCGACGGCAATATGGTGATGCCCAGCCCGGTCTGCCGCTCCAGGTCCCGCTGGACGATGGGGAAGATGGCGTCCAATGGCTTTGGCTGCCCAGTGCTGGGTGCGAACAGCGTGTCGAACGTGATGGGCCGTTTGCCTGCGAGGTCGTAGTTGAAGGCCTGGTACCACGTGAACGGGCGCGCCCCACCCAGGTCCTGAAAGAACTTGAGCACCACGCTCCGGGTGCCCTCAGGCGGCTGGCCCGAGCTGTACTGTTCGCTGGTCGCTTCCATTTGGTAGGGCTGGTCGCGCCCCGGGGAACCCTTCGCGACGTTGACGAACCCGTCCCGGTTCTGCGTGACGTAGTCGGTCAGCGCCTGTTGGTCCGGATAGTCGACGGGGAATCTCATGTCGAGCGTGTACTTCGCGCCGGAGTCGTGCAGGTGACAGATTTGGGCACCCTCGATCGTTCCGCCGAGGCTGGAGCACGACGGCGGCTCGGCGGCCGCCGGCCAGCCCACCAAGAGGGCAGGAATCAGCAGTGCCGCCGCTATCAGATAGCGCATTGTCGAATCGTCCTCGCAGACCAAAACCTCGCGCGACCAAAAGCCAGTCGCTTCAGCTGACCGCCGCAAGCGTACCGGGCACTAGTAAGAAGGACGGCACACATACGCCGCCGCGCGCCCGGAGGCGTCGCGACCGACGCGGGTGATGATCACCGACAGTGGCCGGTTCCCCCGCGGCCGTAGTCGTCGACGCAGCGCGTCCGGATCGACCTGAACACCACGGACCAAGATTTCCAGGGCGCCGCAGTCCAGCGCAGACAGCGCCGCACGCAGCCGACGCTCGTCGAACGTCAGCTGCTCGAGCACTTCGAATCCGCGCACTGCCGGTGGCAGTCGATCGCCCGACAGATAGGCGATGTCCGGATCGAGCTGCCACAGCCCATGCCGGGCACCGTAGTGACGGACCAAGCCGGCGCGAACGACTGCGCCGTCGGGGTCGACGATCCATCGCCCCGCGGGCCCCACGGGGCAGTCACTCGGTTCGGCGTCGCTGATCTCTTCGCCGGTATCGAGGATGCTGGCTCGCCGGCGCACTCCGGGCTGGGCCAATCCCGCCGACCACAAGCAGGCCTCCCGGACGGAGCCGCGGTATGAGGTCACCTCGATCTCGCCGTCGAAACCGAATCGGTTGAGTTGGTCGAAAACGATTCCGGGAGCGCACTTGACGGCCAGATCTCGGCCGCGGTAGCAATCGAGCACCGCGCCCAGGCCGGGCGTGTAGTCACCCGGGCTGAACCGGCGCCGCCCACCGCGGCGACGCGCCGGGTCGATGAGGACGACCGTTTCTCGGGTCACCGGGCGCAACGCGTCGGCACGACACAGGAATGCCGTCGTGCCCACGTTGTGCCGCGCCATGGCCAATCGGACCGGGTCGGTGTCACTGCCCACCGCTGGCACGGACAGCTCACGCAGCGCGGCTAGCTCAGTACCGATGGAGCAGGTCGCGTCGTGAACGACGCGAGCGCCAGCGGCGAGCCGTTTGGCCCGGTGCAACGCAACGGGCGCCGCGGTGGCTTGTTGCAACGCTTCGTCGGTGAACAGCCACTGGGATACCCCAACGCTGGGCCCACCCAGCGCGCCCAGCTTCACGGCCGCCCGACGGCGTAGCAGCGTTGTCTCCACCAGGACCGGGGCCAGACTGCCGTACCGGGCGCGCACCGCGGCGATGTCGGCAAGGCGTGAGCTGGCTGTCAGCTCGAATTCTGCGACCGCTGCGAGCGCCGCGGCACCCCTTTCCGACCGCAGGTAGCTGACGTCGTCGACGGTGAAGGCAAAGCCGGTGCCGTCACCGCTCAGGACGGCTTGACCCCCGTGATCATGACATTGTAGAACCAGCTCTTCGGCACCACGTGACGCCATACGTTGGCGTCGCCCCAGCCGAGTGTCTTCCAGCTGGTAAACGCGAACTTTGCCCAGGTCCAGCCCAGCCGTTCGGTCGGCACCGCGCACTCCAATGTGCGCATCGGCCAGCCCAGCATCGCTGCGGTGAACTCCTCGCTGGCGGTCTGGACTTCGCTGGCCCCGGCGTCGGTGGCCATCCGCTCGAGATCCTGTGGTGTGAAGGTGTGCAGATCGACCAGGGCCTCGAGCGCCGCTAGCCGCGAGGATTCATCCAGCTCGCCCTGGGGCCGGCGCCAGCCACGCAAGCCGGGCAGCTTGGTGACGTTGGTGACCACACGCCAGGTCAGGGTGGACAGGGTGCGAGCGTAGCCGTCGCCGACGGTGGTCGGCTCACCGGCGAACACAAACCGGCCCCCGGGGCGCAGGACCCGCAGTACCTCGCGCAGCGACTGCTCGACGTCGGGAATGTGGTGCAAGACGGCGTGTCCGACCACGAGGTCGAAGGTGTTGTCGTCGTAGGGGATGCCCTCGGCATCGGCGACGCGCCCGTCGATGTCGAGCCCCAACGACGTCCCGTTGCGGCTGGCGACCTTGACCATGCCGGGTGATAGATCGGTGACCGACCCGCGCCGGGCGACTCCGGCCTGGATCAGGTTGAGCAGGAAGAACCCGGTTCCGCAGCCTAGTTCCAGAGCCCGGTCGTAGGGCAGCTCGCGGATAACGTTGGCGGGCACGATGGCATCGAACCGGCCTCGGGCGTAGTCAACGCAGCGCTGATCGTACGAGATCGACCACTTGTCGTCGTAGCTCTCGGCCTCCCAGTCGTGGTAGAGCACTTGGGCGAGCTTGCTGTCGTGGCGGGCCGCTTCGACTTGCTCCGCGGTTGGATGGTGCGTCGAAGCCGGTGCCGCTGAGTCCGCGGGGATGTTCGTACTCCTCGTCATGAAGGGCAGCCTAACCGTCGCCCAGCCCACCGCTGGCAGCAGCTCTATCGGCAGCTGCGTGACCAGCGGTGAACACCTCGCGATAGCGACGGCGTTGCGCGGCGTGGCGCTCAGCCGGTCCCAGGTCGCAGACATCATTGATTGCGGCCTTGGCCGCGGCAAGCGCACCCGGCGGGCCATCGAGGAAGCGCCGCGCCCACGCGGCGGCGGCGTCGTACACCTGGTCGGGCGCCACCATCTCCTCGATCAGCCCCAGCTGGAGGGCCTCTTCGGCGTCGAAGAAGCGCCCGCTGAACACCAGCTCCTTGGCTCTGCCCGCGCCTACGACACGGGTGAGCCGCGCCATGCCGTCCCCGCCCGGGATCAGGCCGGCCAGGATCTCCGTCGCGCCGAACTTCACGTTGTCGCCGCCGACGCGCCAGTCCGCGGCCATGGCCAGCGTGAGGCCGGCGCCCAGCGCGTATCCGGTGATCGCAGCCACGGTCGGCTTCGGGATCGCCGCGACGGCATCGAGGGCCTCGCGTCGAGCCCGGTCCGCGGTGTCCGCCTCGGGCGCGGTCAGTGTCCGCAACTCGGGCATGTCGTCGCCCGCGGAGAAGATCTCGCGGCCACCGAACAGAATTACCGCGGCGACGTCGTCACGGTGGCCCAGCTCGGTGGCCGCCGCGGCGATCTCGCGGTAGACCTGACGAGTCATCGCGTTGGTCGGCGGTCGCGAGAGGAGCAGCATCGCGAGACCGGCATCCTGGGAGCCGTCGCTGACCACGACGCTGACGAACTCGCTCACAGAGGCCCTTGTCCTGGCCATCCGGTGGATCCGCCGGAGAGTCGGGCCTGGTTGTAGCGGTCGGAATCGAAGAATTCGATCTCCCAGTTGTCACCCTTTTGCGCTAGATGCGGCTGCACCGGAACGATCTGGCGCTCCACGGCCAGCACATCGGCGACGCTATGACCGGCCAGCGCATCCAGCTGCGTCCACGTCGGCGGCAACAGAAAACTGCGGCCGGCCGCGAAGTCGTCAATCGCGTCCTGCGGCAACGCCCAGTCCGCACGATCGGACTCGGTGTTCTCACCGTCGGCACGCTGTCCCTCCGGGAGCGCTCCCACGAAGAAATAGGTGTCGTAACGGCGGGTGAGCTCGGCCTCGGGGGTGACCCAGTTAGCCCATGGCCGCAGCAGATCAGATCTCAGCACCAGGTTTTCCCGTCGCAGGAAATCCGCGAACGACAACGAACGGTCGGCTAACGCTAGCCGGGCGTCGCCATATACCGAGGCATCGCCAACGATGCCGTCTGGATCGTCAACCGGCCCGGCGAACAGCACCCCCGATTCCTCGAACGTTTCGCGGGCCGCCGCGCAAACCAGCGCCTCCGCCAGGTCGGTTTCGATGCCGAACCGCTGCGCCCACCACCGTGGCGGTGGGCCGGCCCAGGCCCGCAACCCGCCCAAGTCGGCGTTGCGGTCGCGGTCGTCCACGCCGCCACCGGGAAACACCATTACCCCGGCCGCGAAATCCATCGCCGAGTGTCTTCGCATCAGGAACACAGACAGGCCGGGCGCCGTGTCTGCCGAGTCGCGGATCAACATGACCGTCGCCGCCGGTCTCGGGGTCAGGGGGGGCTTTGCAGGGGGCTTTGACGGCTCACGGGGTGAATTCATGGCTGCCTCCGGTGGGCCGCGCGAGTGCGAATCCGACGGGCGAAGTATCTCCCATCAACGACGTCCACCGCGATCCGCTGCCCGAAGGCGGCGGACAAATTCTCGCCGTTAAGCACGTCGGGCAACAAACCCGACGCGACCACCTGGGCCTCGGACATCAACATGGCGTGGCTAAAGCCCGGCGGAATCTCCTCCACGTGGTGGGTGACCAGCACCAGCGCGGGCGCGTCCGGGTCGGCGGCGAGGTCGGCCAGCCGGGCTACCAGCTCCTCGCGGCCGCCCAGGTCCAGGCCGGCGGCCGGTTCATCGAGCAACAGCAGTTCCGGATCGGTCATCAGAGCGCGAGCGATCAAGACCCGCTTGCGCTCGCCTTCTGACAGCGTGCCGTAGGAACGGTCGAGGAGATGCTCAGCACCCAAGCTCTCCAGCATGTCGGTCGCGCGGCGGTAGTCGACCTCCTCGTAGCGCTCCCGCCACCGTCCCAGCACCGCGTAGCCGGCCGAGACGACCAGGTCGCCGACGAGTTCGTCGTCGGGCACCCGCTGCGCCAGCGCCGAGGAACTCAGCCCGATCCGGGCGCGCAGCTCCGAAACGTCGACTCGACCGAGCCGTTCACCAAGTACATAGGCGATGCCCGCCGACGGATGCTCGGCCGCCGCGGCAATGCGCAACAGCGACGTCTTACCGGCACCGTTGGGGCCGATGATGACCCACCGTTCGTCGAGCTCGACCGCCCAGTCCAGCGGCCCAACCAGGGTGCGCCCATTGCGGCGCAGCGAAACGGTCCGGAAATCGATCAGCAAATCGGGATCGGCCGCGTCGCTTCCAGTTTCGGGCACCCGCCCATCGTGCCGTACCGCCAGGCTGTGACGGCTGCCGGGTCACCCGTCGCGCGCCCTATTCCGGTGGGATCTCAACGCGACGGACCCCGCAGTCGCCGGCGTCGGCCGCTTCGATTTCCCCACGGGTCACCCCTAACAGGAACAACACCGTGTCCAGGTACGGATGACTCAGCGACGCGTCGGCAACCTCACGCAACGCCGGCTTGGCGTTGAACGCGACTCCCAGACCCGCCGCACTCAACATGTCGATATCGTTCGCACCGTCGCCGACCGCGACGGTTTGCTCCATCGGCACCCCGTACTGGTCGGCGAAGTCCCGAAGCGCCTTGGCCTTGCCCGGCCGATCCACGATCGGTCCGACAACCCGCCCGGTGAGAATGCCGTCGACGATTTCCAGCTCGTTGGCGGCGACATAGTCCAGCATCAATTCGCGAGCCAGGGGTTCGATGATCCGCTGAAAACCGCCGGAGACCACTCCGCATCGAAAACCCAAGCGGCGCAACGTGCGTATCGTGGTCCGGGCGCCGGGCATGAGTTCGAGCTGCGCGGCGACGTCGTCGATCACCGTGGCAGGCAAGCCAGCCAAGGTGGCCACCCGCTGCTGCAGCGACTGGGCAAAATCCAGCTCTCCGCGCATCGCGGCCTCGGTGATCGCCGCGACAGTTCCCTGGGCGCCCGCTCGGGCAGCCAGCATCTCGATGACCTCACCCTGCACCAGCGTCGAGTCGACGTCGAACACGATGAGTCGTTTGGTACGCCACGCTAGGCCGTAGTCTTCGACGGCCACATCGACATGCTGGTCGCCAGCTACCTTCGTCAAAGCGGTCTGCAGCGCACCACCGGCACCGGGCGGCACGCAGACCCGCAGCTCCAGGCCGGTGACCGGGTAGTCGGAGATACCCCGAATGAAATCGATGTTCACACCCAGGGCGGCCACCTCGCGGGCCACCGCGCCGAACGCACGGGCGGTGATGGGCCGGCCCAGCACAAAAATGGTGTGGGTCGATGGTTCCCGGACGACCGGCAGATCGTCGCTGCGCTGGATGGTGACCTCAAGACCGAAGTCGTGGATGGCGGCCTCGACATCATCCCGCAGCGCCGCAGGGTCAGCAACGGTCGGAGCACCAGACACCAGCACGCCGAGGGTCAGCCTGCCGCGAATGACCACCTGTTCGACGTTGAGCAGCTCGACACTGTGGCGCGACAGCACCTCGAAGAGCGCGGACGTGACACCTGGCTGATCCACTCCGGTGACGGTGATCAGCGCCGTCGTTTTAGGCGGTGTGCTCACCGGCAGGTGCCGCCCAACCGGGAGGGCCGCATCAGCTCGCAGTGAGCTCTGCAGGTTCTTCGTGATGGCGCCCGATGTGAGCTTCCGCGCGAAGTCGCTCCACCATGTGGGGATAGTGCAATTCGAACGCCGGACGCTCCGAGCGGATGCGGGGCAGCTCGGTGAAGTTGTGCCGCGGCGGCGGGCAACTGGTCGCCCACTCCAGCGAGTTGCCATAGCCCCAGGGGTCGTCGACGGTAACCACTTCGCCGTACCGCCAACTCTTGAACACGTTCCACATGAACGGAATCATCGACACACCCAGAGTGAAGGCTCCAATGGTGGAAACGGTGTTGAGCGCCGTGAAGCCGTCACTAGGCAGGTAGTCGGCGTAGCGGCGCGGCATGCCCTCGTCGCCCAGCCAGTGCTGCACCAAGAACGTGGTGTGAAAACCGATCATCGTCAACCAGAAGTGCAGCTTGCCCAGCCGCTCGTCCAGTAACCGGCCGGTCATCTTCGGGAACCAGAAGTAGACCCCGGCGAACGAGGCGAACACGATGGTGCCGAACAGCACGTAGTGGAAGTGCGCGACTACGAAGTAGCTATCCGTGACGTGGAAGTCCAGCGGCGGGCTGGCCAGCAATACACCCGTCAAACCGCCCAGCAAGAAGGTGATCAAGAAGCCCACCGAAAACAGCATGGGCGTCTCAAAGGTCAACTGGCCCTTCCACATGGTGCCTATCCAGTTGAAGAACTTGATCCCGGTCGGCACCGCGATCAAGAACGTCATGAAGGAAAAGAACGGAAGGAGAATCGCACCCGTCGCGTACATGTGGTGCGCCCACACCGCAACAGACAGCGCCGCGATCGACAACGTCGCGTAGACCAGCGTGGTGTAACCGAAGAGCGGCTTGCGGGAAAACACCGGGAAGATCTCGGACACGATCCCGAAGAACGGCAGCGCCAGGATGTAGACCTCGGGATGGCCGAAGAACCAGAACAGGTGCTGCCACAACAAGACACCACCGTTGGCCGCGTCATAGACATGCGCCCCGAGGTGCCGGTCGGCGGCTAGACCGAACATCGCCGCGGTGAGCAATGGGAACGCGAGCAACACCAGGATGGATGCCACCAGGATGTTCCAGGTGAAGATCGGCATCCGGAACATCGTCATCCCGGGTGCCCGCATGCACACCACCGTGGTGATCATGTTGACCGCGCCCAGGATGGTCCCGAGACCGCCCACCGCGATGGCCAGGATCCAGAGGTCCCCGCCCACGCCGGGTGAGTGGATCGCGTCGCTCAGCGGGGTGTAGGCGGTCCAGCCGAAGTCGGCGGCCCCGCCCGGCGTAATGAAGCCGGCCGTCCCAATTGTGGCCCCGAAGAGGAACAACCAGAAAGAAAGGGCGTTCAGCCGCGGGAACGCCACGTCGGGAGCACCGATCTGCAGCGGCAACACCAGATTCGCGAAGCCGAACACGATCGGGGTCGCGTAGAACAGCAGCATGGCGGTGCCATGCATGGTGAACAACTGGTTGTACTGCTCATTGGACAGGAACTGCAGGCCCGGCGCGGCCAATTCGGCCCGCATCAGCAGCGCCATCAGACCGCCAATGAAAAAGAACATGAAGCAGGCGACGCAGTACATGATGCCGATCATCTTGTGATCGGTCGTGGTGAGCAGCCGGTAGACAAAGTTGCCTTTGGGACCGGTGCGCGCCGGGTACGGACGAATGGCCTCGAGTTCTGCCACGGGGGGCGCTTCGGCTGTCAACAGCTCCTCCAAACATCCAACCGGATAGGGGCCCTAGCACTACTGACACGAATCTTAGCCCGCCAGCGGGCCGGCGGTAGGTCTGGTCCTACAAACTGTCGTAATTGGTCGCGGGCAAGCTCATCGGTGGCCGCGAGCCAACGTGTGAAGACGAGTCCGAACTGGTCAGTGTTACCGTCGAACGCGTGCTCTTCGGCGGGAAGCGACCGGTTTCGCCTACCCCGCAAGCCGCGACCGCCATGCTGGCGACCGCGCAGGTGGCGCTGCTAGTCACATGCAGCGGGTGCGGGTCACGTCCAGGTACGGCGGCATCACCGACCCTGTCGGTGATCACCTCCACCACCCAGATCGCCGGCGCCGGGGTGCTGGGCAACGATCGAAAACCGGATAGGTCATGCGCGCCCGAGCCCGCGGTCGACGATCCGGGGCCGCCAACCCGGCCGGTGCACAACGCGGCGGGAGTCGATCCCGATGTGGCCGAGGTACCGGCCGACCCGCAGCGCATCGTGGCGCTCTCCGGGGATCAGCTCGATGGGCTGTGCGCACTGGGCCTGCAATCCCGTGTCGTCGCCGCGGCCTTGCCGGACGATTCCTCGAGTCAGCCTGCTTACCTCGGCGAGGCGGTACACGACGTGCCCGGTGCGGGCACCCGCAGTTCTCCTGACCTCGAGGCCATCGCCGCGGCCCACCCGGATCTGATCCTGGGTTCAGCGGCGTTGACGCCGACGTTGTATTCGCAGCTGGCGGCCATCGCTCCGACGGTGTTCACCGGGGCGCCGGGGGCAGCCTGGGAGGACAATCTGCGTAGCGTCGGCGCCGCGACAGCCCGCAGCGCCGCCGCCGAGGACCTGATCGCGGGATTTGTCCAGCGCGCCCGAGATGTCGGGACGAGGCACGACGCAACCCACTTCCAGGCGTCGGTCGTGCAGCTGACTACCGACACCATGCGGATATACGGGGCCAAGAACTTCCCTGCCAGCGTGCTCAAGGCGGTCGGGGTGGACCGGCCGGCGGCGCAGCGGTTCACCGACAAGGCGTACATCGAGTTCGGCACCACCGACTCCGACCTCGCCCAGAACCCGGACTTTTCCGCGGCTGACGCCGACATCGTCTACGTCTCGTGCGCGTCTGCGGCGGCTGCCAAGCGCGCGGCCGTCGTCTTGGACAGCGCTCCGTGGCGGGAGCTGTCGGCCAATCGCGACAACCGAGTCTTCGTCGTCAACGACGAGATCTGGCAGACTGGCGAGGGCCTAGTCGCGGCCCGGGGCATCGTCGATGATCTGCGCTGGGTGAACGCCCCGATCAACTAGTTCGAACGTGGCGCTAGGCTTACGGCAGAAGCCACAGCTAAAAAGTTACCCAAACAAACGAAGAAGGTTGCTATGAGCACTGTTGCCGCATACGCCGCCACTTCGGCGAACGAACCGCTGACCAAGACCACGATCACCCGCCGCGAGCCGGGCCCGGGCGACGTGTCGATCGACATTAAGTTCGCCGGAATCTGTCACTCGGACATCCACACCGTCAAAGCTGAGTGGGGGCAACCGAATTACCCCGTGGTCCCCGGCCACGAAATCGCAGGCGTGGTGACCGCAGTGGGCTCGGCGGTGACCAAGTACAAAGAAGGCGACCGCGTCGGCGTGGGCTGTTTCGTCGATTCCTGCCGGGATTGCAGCAGCTGTGCGCGCGGGATCGAGCAGTACTGCAAACCGGGCGCCAACTTCACCTACAACTCGATCGGCAAAGACGGCCAGCCGACGCAGGGGGGCTACAGCAAAGCGATCGTCGTCGACGAGAACTACGTCATGCGCATCCCCGACTCGCTGCCGCTGGATGCGGCGGCCCCGCTGCTCTGCGCCGGAATCACCCTCTACTCGCCGCTGCGGCACTGGAATGCCGGGCCCGCCAAGCGGATCGCCGTGATCGGCCTCGGCGGGCTCGGGCACATGGGCGTCAAGCTCGGCGCGGCGATGGGTGCGGAGGTGACGGTGCTGTCGCAGTCGCTCAAGAAGATGGAGGACGGCCTGCGCTTGGGCGCCAGCAATTACTACGCCACCGCCGATCCCGACACCTTCCGCAAGCTGCGGGGCAGCTTCGACCTGATCCTCAACACCGTGTCGGCGAACCTGGACCTGGGCAAGTACCTGAACCTGCTGGACGTCGACGGAACGATGGTCGAACTGGGGATACCGGAGCACCCAATGGAGGTGCCGGCGTTCGCGCTGGCGCTGATGCGCCGCAGTCTTTCGGGGTCCAATATCGGCGGCATCGCCGAGACGCAAGAGATGCTGGATTTCTGCGCGGAACACGGCGTGCAGCCCGAAATCGAGCTCATCGAACCGGATTACATCAACGAAGCCTACGAGCGCGTACTCGCCAGTGACGTGCGCTACCGCTTCGTCATCGACACCTCACTCCTCTGAGGCCGCAGGCCTATCACCACCGGGTTCAGCATCGTTGATCTCGACACCGGCCAGCGGCCATCCCGCGGCGGCCAGGGTTGCCGCTACCCGTTGGATGTTCTCCGGTCCGGCGTCGTGGTGGGTCACGTCGGCGATGAACTCGGCGATCTCGTCGCGGTTGATCACGCCGTCGGCGAGGGCCGGCGATCCATTCTCGGTGAGGTGGCATACCACCTCCCGGACCTGCTCCTCGGTCAATGGGGTGCCGCGCAGGAGCGACAGCAGCGCCACCCGGTCCGGCCCCGGGACTCCCTCGGGGTAGCCAACTTGAAGCCAGTGCAGCACCGAGCGGAGGAAGTGGTGGTGATGGTGGTGGGAGGGGGAGGCTTTCGTCACGCCACCAGTCTCATGCCAGGTGCCTGGCCGGCGCCACCCCGGCTTCATCCGATCCCCACTGTTCATAGGTCGTTCATGGCCTGAACACATGGCCAGAGCGCGTAGCCTGACGCCCATCCATACGGACAGCGCCAACGAATACCAACTATGCCCAGCCATTCCCGCAGGCTTCAGAACCAGGCAGCAGCGATCGGTCTCCTTGCCGTAGCTGCCGCGCTGGGCGCTGGCCATTTCGTTGCTGGCCTGTTGCTGACTCCAAGCTCGTCGCCGTTCGTTGCGGTAGCCGACACCGCTATCGACCTCACACCCGCCGCGGTCAAAGAATTCGCGATCGAGCGGTTCGGGACGAACGACAAACGAGCCCTCCTGGTGGGTATGGCCGTGGTACTCGCCGTGGCCGGGGCGGCGATCGGATTGATGTCGCGCCGCCGTCGCTGGCCGGGCCTGGCAGCGGTCGGCGTACTTGGCGCGGTCGGCGTTGCGGCCGTGCTTTCGCAGTCGGGACCCATTGTTGGCCTGCTCGCGCCCGCCACGTCGGTATTGGTTGGCATGGCAGTGTTCTGGTGGTTGCACCAGTGGGCGTCACCCCAATCGCCGCACAGCGAGGGGGAAGCGGCTACTGCCTCGCAGGGCAGCCCCCCTGTCGAGCGGCGGCGGTTTCTGCTGGGCTCGTTGGCGACTGGCGTGGCTGCGGCCCTGGCCGCTCTCGGCGGTGTCGCATTGTTCCGACGCGTCGATGTCGAAGAGTCGCGTCGCGGGATCGGCGCTCTGGTCCCCACGAAGCCCGCGCCGCGAATTCCGCCGAACGCGGCGTTTCCCGAGTTGGGCACGCCCACGTTCATCACGCCCAGCCCCGACTTCTATCGCGTCGACATCAACATTGCGGTGCCACGGGTTCGGGCCGACGACGCCGTGCTGCGCATCACCGGGATGGTGGATCAGGTAGTGGAATTCACGTTCGATGAGATCCGTCGCATGCCCCTGGTCGAGAAGACAATCACGATGGCGTGCGTATCGAATCCCGTGGGCGGCCCCTATGTGTCAACGTCCAATTTTCTTGGTGTGCCATTGATGGATCTGCTGGAGAAGGCCGGCGTGCAGCCGGGCGCTACCCAGGTGGTGGGGCATTCGGTTGACGGATTCACCCTGGGCACTCCGCTGCAGATGATCCGCGACGCTGGCGACGACGCGCTCCTGGTCATCGGAATGAACCGGGAGCCGCTCCTGCCCGCGCACGGTTTCCCCATGCGCACGGTGGTTGCCGGGTTGTACGGCTACGTCAGCGCGACCAAATGGGTCAAGGAACTGGAGCTCGCAACCTACGACGTGCAGCCCTACTGGGTCGCGCGCGGCTGGGACGGCAAGCCTCCCGGCCTGGCACCGATCAAGATCGCGTCGCGAATCGACGCGCCGGAGTCGTTCCAGCGGGTGTCCGCAGGACGTGTCACGATAGCGGGCACTGCCTGGGCGCCGGGCCGCGGAATTTCCAGGGTCGACGTCCGAATCGACGATGGCGGATGGGAACCGGCCGAATTGTCCGCTGAGGTGAATCCGAATACGTGGCGGATGTTCCGGCTAACCAAGCAGGTCCCCGACGGCCAGCACACAGTGACGTGTCGCGCCGTCGATGGCGCCGGCGTCATGCAGGCCGAAGAGCGGCTCGCTGCGCTGACCCCGGGCCCGACGCCCGACGGGGCTACCGGCTGGCACTCGATCGTCTTCAGTGTCGGCTCGTGATTGCAGCCGCCCAAGGGTTTCGGTTCTAGAGGTTCTAGAACTCCCAGTCTTCGTCCTCGGTGACGACGGCCTTGCCGATCACGTACGACGAACCCGAGCCGGAGAAGAAGTCGTGGTTCTCATCGGCGTTGGGGGACAGCGCCGAAAGGATGGCTGGGTTGACCTCGGTCTCGTCGCGGGGGAACAGCGCTTCGTAACCAAGGTTCATCAGCGCCTTGTTGGCGTTGTAGCGGACGAATTTCTTGACGTCTTCGGTCAGCCCAACCTCGTCGTAGAGGTCCTGGGTGTACTCAACTTCGTTGTCGTACAAGTCGAAAAGCAATTCGTAGGTGTAGTCCTTGAGCTCGGCACGCTTGGCGTCATCGACCAGCTCCAGACCACGCTGGAATTTGTAGCCGATGTAGTAGCCGTGGACGGCTTCGTCGCGGATGATCAGCCGGATCATGTCGGCGGTGTTGGTCAGCTTGGCCCGGCTTGACCAGTACATCGGCAGGTAGAACCCGGAGTAGAACAGGAAGCTTTCCAACAGCGTGGAAGCCACCTTCTTCTTCAGCGGTTCATCGCCGCGGTAGTACTCGAGCACGATCTCGGCTTTGCGCTGCAAGTTTCGGTTTTCCTCCGACCAGCGGAAGGCCTCGTCGATCTCGGCGGTGGAGCACAGTGTGGAGAAGATCTGGCTGTAGCTCTTGGCGTGCACCGACTCCATGAACGTGATGTTGGCCAGAACGGCCTCCTCATGCGGGGTGAGCGCATCGGGCATCATGCTGACCGAACCCACGGTGCTCTGGATGGTGTCCAGCAATGTCAGACCGGTAAAGACCCGCATGGTCAGCTGTTTCTCACCGGCGGTCAGCGTGTCCCACGACGGGAGGTCGTTGGACACCGGCACCTTCTCGGGCAGCCAGAAATTACCGGTCAACCGATCCCAGACCTCGGCGTCCTTCTCGTCTTGGACCCGGTTCCAATTGATCGCCGACACCCGATCGATGAGCTTCATTGTTCCGCCTCCCCAGAACCCGCCGGCGCGCTCGCTAGCTGCCGATTCTGTCTGCCATGCGTAGGCCTCAAACACTACCCCTGGGGTCCGACAAGCTTGTGCAACACAACACGTTGTGTCTGCGTGTCGCGAGGTCGCGGTCGTCTGATCGCCAGATCCCCTAACCGAGCATTGCGTCCTGCGAGCCGTTGCGTGCCCCGAAGAACTGGTACTCCTCGGGCTTGATCGAGCGGGTGGCTCGCCAGTACTGCCAGGTGTAGCCGCCCCAGAGCACGGTGTTCTTGCCATGCTCGTCGAGATACCAGCTACGGCAGCCGCCGCTGTTCCACACCGAACCGGCCAGTTTGCGCTGCAGCTCATCGTTGAAGCGGTCCTGGGCCGCCCGGGTCGGAGCCAGGGCCTGCGCGCCCATCCGGTCGCACGTGGCGATCGCGTCCGCCACGTAGCGGATCTGGGATTCGATCATGAACACCACGGAGTTGTGCCCCAGCCCGGTATTGGGCCCGAGCAGGAAGAACAGGTTGGGCATGTCGGCGACGGTGATCCCGCGGTGGGCGGCGATCCCCTCGCGCTTCCAGCGGTCGACCAGGTCCTCACCGTGTCGCCCTTTGATCTGAACATAGGTGAACGAGTCAGTGACGTGGAAGCCGGTGGCGTACACAATCACGTCCACCGGGCGCTCGGTGCCGTCGGCGGTGACGATCCCACCGGTGGTGATGCCGGTGATGGGTTCGGTGATCAGCTCGGTCTTGGGGTTCGCGACAGCGCGGTAGTAGGTGGAGGAGTTCAGGATCCGCTTACAACCCATGCGGTAGCGCGGGATCAGCTTGCGCCTTAGCTCACGATCCTTCACCGAGCGACGAATGTTCCACTTGGCCAGGGCCTCAAGGACTTTGAGCGTGTTCGGCCGCTTGGTCATGCCGTAGGCCAAGGCCTCTTGTGCCCAATAGATGCCGAGGCGCAGCAGTGCCCGCAGCCCGGGGATGTTCTCGAGCGCCCGACGCAGCCGCGCCGGAAGCTCTTCGTTGGTGCGCGGCGCCACCCATGGCGGGGTGCGTTGGTAGAGCTGAAGCTCGGCAACCTGGCTAACGATCTCCGGCACAATCTGGATCGCGCTGGCGCCGGTCCCGATCACGGCCACCCGCTTGCCGGTCAGGTCCACGCTGTGGTCCCACTGCGCGGAATGGAAAGCGGGGCCGCCGAATTGGTCGCGTCCGTCGATGTCGGGAAAAGACGGGATATGCAGCGCGCCGGCCCCGGTGACGAGGAACTGGGCAACGTACTCGCGCCCGTCGGCGGTAAAGACATGCCATCGACACTCGTCGTCGTCCCAGTACCCGCGATCGACCAGGGAATTGAAGACGATGTGGCGGCTCAGTCCGTATTTCTCGGCGACCCCTTTGAGGTAGTCCAAGATTTCGTCCCAGTAGGAGAACAGGTGCTTCCAGTCTGGCTTGGGCTCGAAGGAGTAGGAATACAGGTGCGACGGGATATCGCACGCGCAGCCGGGGTAGGTGTTGTCGCGCCAGGTTCCGCCGACATCGTCGGCCTTCTCCAAGATCACGAAGTCCACACCCTGCCGTTGCAAGGCGATGGCCATGCCGAGGCCGGAGAATCCGGTCCCGATGATGACCGTGCGGGTATGCACGGGTGGCTGCTGAGCGCGCGATTCCTGAGCCTCGACGGCCGGGGTGACGACGTTGGTCATGATGCGTAGATCTTTCCTGTTGAGCCTGTATGCCCGAGCCCATGAAGCTCGCGCAAGCTGAACGCAAGTACCCGGTACCCAGAGTATCGGAGAACACAGCGGGCTATCGATCCCCAGTGCTAGGTCGACGCCGCCGGCTCTGGCCTCATCGTGGAGTCGGTACGGCGTCGTGAATCGGTTGGTGGGGGTCCACCGTGATGCCGAGCGACTCCGCGGTGCCGACTATGAGCCCCATCATGATGGTGGTCAGCTGCGCAACGAACTGCTCGTGCGACATGCGTCGCGGGCTGTCCGGTTCGGGGCCCAACCACCATTCCGTGGCTGAGGCAGCCGAGCCAAAAGCGGCGAAGCCGGCGAGTTCGAACGCGTCGCGATTCAGGTCCATCTCGCGCAGCTCGTTG
Organism: Mycobacterium spongiae; assembly: GCF_018278905.1. NCBI lineage: Bacteria > Bacillati > Actinomycetota > Actinomycetes > Mycobacteriales > Mycobacteriaceae > Mycobacterium > Mycobacterium spongiae. The sequence continues at coordinate 1,628,907 of NZ_CP046600.1, read as the reverse complement.
TTGAACATCTCGGCCATCGTCACCGTGATCTCGCGGCCTTCGTTGAAGGTCCGCACCGTGGCCTCCGACTGCTTTGCGGAGCCGCCCTGGATGAAAAATCGCAGCACGTTGGGGTGCCGGTCAACGAGGCTGACGTACTCCTCGACGCTGCGCTGGATAACCTCGCTGGCCGAGTCGGTAGCCAAGTTGATCGACGGGAAGATCGCCGCCCACAGCATGTCGCGCAGCCGCTCCCCAATCGCCTGGAACAGATCCGACTTGTCGGTGAAGTGCCGGTAGATCTTCGGCTTGGCGGTGCCGGCCTCCTCGGCGATTTCGCGCACACTCACTTCCGGGCCGAGGCGGTCGATCGCGCGGAAAGCGGCATCGACGATTTCGCTGCGCACCTTCTTGCGGTGTTCGCGCCACCGTTCGCTGCGGGCGTCGACCTTCACTTCCGCATCTGCGCTGGGTTCGTTCACGGCAACTCTCCCCACGCCCAACACCTTACCGCGTAGCGGCCGCTGACCTGCGAAGACCGGGCCATCGTTGCCGTAGCCGGAGCCGAAGGCTGGTGCTACAGCATGCAGGACACGCAGCCGTCGACCTCGGTGCCCTCCAGCGCCATCTGCCGCAGCCGGATGTAGTACAGCGTCTTGATCCCCTTGCGCCACGCGTAGATCTGCGCCTTGTTGACCTCACGGGTGGTGGCCGTGTCTTTGAAGAACAACGTCAGCGAAAGCCCTTGATCCACATGCTGAGTGGCCGCCGCATAGGTGTCGATGATCTTCTCGTAGCCAATCTCGTAGGCGTCCTGGTAGTACTCCAGGTTGTCGTTGGTCATGAACGGCGCCGGGTAGTAGACCCGGCCGATCTTGCCTTCCTTGCGGATCTCGACTTTCGACACGATCGGGTGGATCGACGACGTCGAATGGTTGATATAGGAGATCGAGCCGGTCGGCGGCACCGCCTGCAGGTTCTGGTTGTAGATGCCGTGCGCGGCGACCGACTCCTTCAGCCGCCGCCAATCGTCCTGCGTTGGGATGCGGATGTCAGCGTCGGCGAAAAGCTGGCGCACCTTCGCAGTTTTCGGCTCCCAGATCTGCTCGGTGTATTTGTCGAAGAACTCCCCCGACGCGTACTTGGACCGCTCGAAACCCAAGAAGTGCGAACCGCGTTCGAGCGCGATGCGGTTGGAGGCCCGCAGCGCGTGGTAGAGCACGGTATAGAAGTAGATGTTGGTGAAGTCGATGCCTTCTTCGGAACCGTAGAAGATACTCTCGCGGGCCAGGTAGCCGTGCAGGTTCATCTGCCCCAGGCCGATGGCGTGAGAGTCGTTGTTACCCTGCTCAATCGAGGGCACCGAGGTGATGTGAGTGTGGTCGCTCACTGACGTCAGCGCACGGATCGCCACCTCGATCGTCTGCGCGAAGTCTGGGGAATCCATCGTCTTGGCGATGTTCAGCGATCCGAGGTTGCACGAAATGTCCTTGCCTACTTTGGCATACGACAGATCGTCGTTGAACAACGAGGCCGTGGACACCTGCAGGATCTCCGAGCACAGGTTCGAGTGCGTGATCTTGCCTTCAATAGGATTGGCCCGCTGGACCGTGTCCTCGAACATGATGTAGGGGTAGCCGGATTCGAACTGCAATTCGGCCAACGTCTGGAAAAACTCCCGCGCCTTGATCTTCGTCTTGCGGATACGCGCGTCATCGACCATCTCGTAATACTTTTCGGTCACCGAGATGTCGGCGAACGGCAGTCCGTAGACGCGTTCGACGTCGTAAGGCGAGAACAAGTACATGTCGTCATTACGCTTGGCCAGCTCGAAGGTGATGTCGGGGATCACGACCCCCAGGCTCAGCGTCTTGATCCGGATCTTCTCGTCCGCGTTCTCCCGCTTGGTGTCCAGGAAGCGGTAGATGTCGGGGTGATGGGCGTGCAGATACACCGCCCCGGCACCCTGGCGCGCACCCAGCTGGTTGGCGTAGGAGAACGAATCCTCGAGCAGCTTCATGATCGGGATCACACCCGATGATTGGTTCTCGATGTTCTTGATCGGCGCACCATGCTCACGGATGTTGGTCAGCAGCAGCGCGACTCCCCCACCGCGTTTGGACAGCTGCAACGCGGAATTGATCGAGCGCCCGATCGACTCCATGTTGTCCTCGATGCGCAGGAGAAAGCAGCTCACCGGCTCACCCCGCTGCTTCTTGCCCGAGTTCAAGAACGTCGGGGTGGCCGGCTGGAACCGACCTTCGATGATTTCGTCGACCAGCTTCTCGGCCAGTCCGGTGTCGCCGGCCGCCAACGTGAGCGCCACCATGACGACCCGGTCCTCGAAGCGCTCCAGATAACGCTTCCCGTCGAAGGTCTTCAACGTGTACGAGGTGTAGTACTTGAACGCGCCCAAGAAGGTCGGGAACCGAAACTTCTTGGCGTAGGCACGATCCAGCAACGATTTGACAAAGTTACGCGAGTATTGGTCGAGGACTTCACGCTCGTAGTAGTTCTCGCGGATCAGGTAGTCAAGCTTCTCGTCTTGGTTGTGGAAGAAGACCGTGTTCTGGTTGACGTGCTGCAGGAAGTACTCGTGGGCGGCTTCGCGGTCCTTGTCGAACTGAATCTTGCCGTCCGCGTCGTACAGATTCAGCATGGCGTTGAGCGCATGGTAATCGAGCTCTGCCGAGCCTCCGGAAAGATGGGCGTGCGCGCCCGTGTTTACAGGCTCTGTAGTGACGGTTGGTGGCACGTTTGTTCCTTCCAAGATTCAGCCCAGAAATTTCCTAAGCCCGCGCGGACCGCGGCGACGTCGTCCTCAGTACCCCATAGTTCGAAGCGGTAGAGGTAGGGAACCCCGCACTTACGGGAGACCACGTTGCCCGCGTAGGCGAATTCGACACCAAAGTTGTTGTCGCCCGCAGCGATGACGCCACGGATCAGCGACCGGTTGTGCTCGTGATTCAAGAAGGCGATGACCTGCTTAGGGACATAGCCGCCGGTGTGAACAGTCGAGAGGTTGGAGGTTGCCCGGCCACCCCCGTACGTGGGCAGGATCAGCACGTACGGCTGGTCTACCTCGATACGACCACGCAGCGGTATCCGCGTGGCGGGAACACCCAGCTTCTGCACGAAGCGATGGGTGTTCTCCGACACGCTGGAGAAATAGACCAGGTTGGGGCCCCTGCCATCCCTGATGTCCCTGATATCCCTGGGCACCGCAACCTCCTTGCTTACCCTGCCGTCCGTCGAGCTAGGCGCTCAGGGCGGATCCGGCGAGCGCGCTGATGCGGTCCGGCCGGAAGCCCGACCAGTGGTCGTGATCGGCCACCACGACGGGAGCCTGCAGATAGCCCAGCGCCATCACGTAATCCCGCGCCTCGGAATCCAGGCTGATGTCGACCTTCTGATAGCTCAGCCCATGCTTGTCCAGGGCCTTGTAGGTCGCACTGCACTGCACACATGCGGGCTTGGTGTAGACGGTGATGGTCATGGGTGTACCGCTCCTTTGCGGAAGGTAGGGAACTCGACGAGGACTGGCAACTATTCGGGTCGTGCATCTGCGCTAAGTTCAGCGGACCGTCAAACCCCGAATCCCATCGTTCGGCACACCCGGTCTGGCGACCTGGCGATACCGATTCCGAGAACCTCATCGAGCCCCGAGCGCGTGGTGGGACCTGGTGAACCTGGGATCTGCCGGTGCCCAAAACACTACACCTAGGGGGTGACAACGAGAAGAGATACAAAATGTTCCGAATAACATTTCTGAAATTCCCTGGTCGTAAGCCTCTCGTGGATGCAGCCTCGGCGTGTCGCAGATCACAACATCCGCTGCAGGTACCCATGGGCACCGGTATATCAGCCACCACCGACACCGCCTTGATCAGCCGGCGCCACCAGCGCAGCGGCGCCCATGCGACCCCAGCCAGCAAAGTCTGAAGATTGCGGGCAGCCGCTCAGCTGACCTCGGCGACGAGCTTGCCGACCACGTCGCGCACATTCGCCGCGAGTTCGGCGTCGTCCGCCGGGGCCTTACCATCGAGAGTCTGAAACGGTACCGAGAGTTTGATCGTGTCGATCACCCTGCTACCGGCAATTCCGAACGACTTGCGGGTCTCGTCATGCGCCCAGACCCCGCCGTAGCGGCCCATTGCCCCGCCGATGACCGCCAGCGGCTTGTTCTTCAACGCGCCGTTGCCGAAAGGCCGCGATAGCCAGTCGATCGCGTTCTTGATGACCGCGGGAATGCTGCCGTTGTACTCGGGGGTGACCACCAGCGCGGCATCCGCGGCGCCCGCCGCAGTTCGCAGCGCGGCAACCGGTCCAGGTACCTGCTCGACCGCGCTGTTGACCGCGTCGTCGATGTCCTCGTTGTAGAACGGCAGATCTCCCAGGCCCTCAAAGACGGCGATGGTCACACCGTCCGGAGCGAGCGTTGCGGCCAGCTCCGCGATCTGGCGGTTGATCGATGAGGCGCGCAAGCTTCCCACTAGCGCCACGATGGTGATGTCGGATTTGGACGCAGACACAGTTCCCTTACCCTTCGCTCGTCGAGCTCTATCTTTGCATGACAAAAACGGACTGTGGTCCGTTTTATTCCCACCGCGCTACAGTTCGGGTGTGAGCGGTACCGAGCGGCCAGGCGGATTGCCCATGGCTGTCGTACCCGAACCGAACACCGAGCCCGCACACGAGCGCAGCGACGCGGCGCGCAACCGTGCACTACTCCTGGACGCCGCGCGCAGCCTGGTCGCCAAGAACGGCGCCGGCGCCGTCACCATGGACGACGTTGCCGCAGCCGCCCGGGTCGGCAAAGGCACGCTGTTCCGGCGGTTCGGCAGCCGGGCCGGTTTGATGATGGTGCTACTCGACGAGGATGAACGCGCAAGTCAACAGGCATTCCTCTTTGGACCGCCCCCCTTGGGCCCGGATGCGCCACCGATGGATCGGCTGCTGGCCTTCGGCCGCGAGCGATTGCGCTTCGTCCACGCCCACCACGAGCTGCTGTCAGCGGCCAATCGCGATCCGCGCACACGCTACGGCCCGCCCGTTGCAGTGCTGCGCACGCACGTCCGGGTGCTGCTGGCCTCGGCGCAGACCAGCGGCGATCTTGATGCCCAGACCGACGCCCTGTTGGCCCTCCTCGACGCCGACTACGTCGAGCATCAACTCAATGACGGCGGCCAGACCCTCGAAACGCTGGGCGACGCCTGGGAGAGTCTGGCGCGCAAGCTCGCCGGGCGGTGACGGGCCTCCCAGACTCAGGGCGGGCTGGGCCGAAGCGCGCGAGTGAAGACCACGTTGATCCGACGCATGGCCTGGCTGTAAGGCCACCAAGCCAACCGCTTGAAGGCATACAGCGCCCAGATGTCGGCCGATGTGTAGATCAGGTACCGGTTTTTCGCGACCCCCACCAGAAGCTTCTCGGCGGCCTTTTCCGGAGTGATGGCATGACTGCCGAAACGCTCGACCCAACGGCTCACTCTGGGGTGATCGCGGTCGACGCCGGCGATCTCCACCGTGTCGACCAGCGGCGTCCGCACCGCCCCCGGCACCACGACCGACACCCCAATGCGATGCCGGTCCAAGTCGAATCTCAACACCTCGGACAACCCACGCAACCCGTACTTGCTGGCGCTGTATGCCGCATGCCATGGCAGCGCGACCAGCCCGGCCGCCGAGGACACATTGACCAAATGGCCGCCCCGCCCAGCCGCCACCATGGCCGGAACGAACGCCTCGATGACGTGGATCGGCCCCATCAGGTTGGTCGCGACGATCTTGCTCCACTGCTCGTGCGTGAGCTGATCGATAGTGCCCCAGGCCGCTATCCCGGCGATATTCATCACGACATCCATGCTGGGATGCCGCGCGTGGATGTCGGCCGCGAACGCGGCCACCTCGTGATAGTCGGCGATGTCAAGAGCCCGATGCTCAGCGACCCGCGCGCCCAGCGCGCGGGCGTCGGACACGGTCCGCGCCAATCCATCCGAGTCCCGGTCAGTCAGATACAGCTCGGCGCCCTGGGTGGCCAGCCGCAACGCGGTGGCTCGGCCAATGCCGCTGGCGGCGCCGGTGACAAGACACCGCTTCCCCGCGAAGTACAGTTCGGCTGCCGCCATGGGGCGACCCTACCGGCGGTAGCTCGCCGCTGTGCCTAACCCTGCTCGCCACCCCGCTCGCCCCACACAGCGCTCAGCCAGAGCCGCTCGAGGACTCGCAGACCACGCTGTAGGTCACGGTCACGGTCAAGAAAGAAGGTCTCGCCGGAGAGCATGAGCGCAGTGGTGGTCGCCAACGTGCGGACCAGCGCGGGAATGTCATCACTGATCGGGTGTGCGGTCCCGGCCTTGATCTCGTCGTTGACGGCGGCGACGATCCGGTCGACCACCCGGTCGGATTGCTGGGTCAGGAGTTCTTGGATCTTGCTGTCGGTATGGCGGGCCAGAACACAGGCCGTAATCACCGGGTCGTTGCCTCCGAACGCGGCGGCCGCACCGCCGACTAGTCGCTTCGCGGCGTCCGCGGGCGACTCGTCACGGCTGCGCGGGGCCAATGCCTGGGTGCGCTCATCCAACGCGTCGGTGACGTCGGCCAAGAGCTGCGCGAGCACCGAATATTTGGAGTCGAAGTAAAAGTAGAAGGCGGATCGGCCCACCCCGGCGCGCTCGCTGATGGTGCTCACCGCGATCTCCGCGAACGGCTGTTCCCGCAACAACTCGTGTAGCGCCTGCAGAATCGCCCGTCGCTGCCTCGTGCCTCGTCGCGTTACCGGCGCCGCTTGATCTCTGTACGTGGCGGACGTACTCACTCTCCCCACCATTGCAGCAGGCTAGCCGAAAAGAAACTTGACAGGCGTCAGGTCAGTCCGAAGTATTGTTACCCAGAAGCGATGTCTCCAGTACCGGGAACGCAAGGGAGCGTCCGTTGGAAACGATTAGCACCTCGCGCTACCTGCTCGATCAGGCGCGGCGCCGATACACCCCAACTCTCAACACCATCCCCGGCATGGGATCGGTGGAAAAGTGGCTGCTCGCCCACGAGTGGAAGACCAAGGCGCTGGCCGAACCACCGGTCGGCAGCGGCCTCAAGCCGGTCCTCGGCGATTCCGGCCTGCCCGTCATCGGTCACCTCATCGAGTTGTTTCGCGAGGGACCCGACTATCCGCTGTTCTTGTATCGAACGCAGGGTCCGCTGGTTTATGCCGAGTCAAAGGTCCTGTCGTCGGTGGCGGCCCTGGGACCCGACGCCACCCAGGCCGTGTTCACGAACAAAAACAAGGACTTTTCCCAGCGGGGGTGGCGCGATGTCATCGGCCCATTCTTCAGACGCGGTCTGATGCTGCTGGACTTTGAAGAGCACATGTACCACCGCCGCATCATGCAAGAGGCCTTCACCCGCACTCGGTTGAGCGGCTACGTCGAACACATCGACCACGTCGCGACGTCTCTCGTGGCGCAGTGGCCGACCAACGACGCCCGGTTCCTCTTTCATCCCGCGATGAAGGAGCTCACCCTCGACATCGCGTCACTGGTGTTCATGGGGCATCCGCCCGGTGCCGACCACGACCTGGTCACCACCGTGAATCGGGCCTTCACAACGACCACCCGTTCCGGCGGCGCCGTCATTCGCCGTGGCGTCCCGCCATTCAAATGGTGGCGCGGCCTGCGCGCCCGAGCGCTGCTCGAGGAGTACTTCATCGCCCGCGTCGAAGAGCGGCGCAACGCCGTCGGCACCGACATGCTCACGGTGTTGTGCCAAACCGAAGACGAGGACGGCAACAGGTTCACCGACCAGGACATCGTCAACCACATGATCTTCTTGATGATGGCCGCCCACGACACCTCCACCTCGACGACGACCACGATGGCCTACCACCTAGCCGCACACCCGGAGTGGCAAGCGCGGGCGCGCGACGAGTCGGCCCGGCTCGGCGACGGTCCGCTGGACATCGAGTCGCTGGAGAAGCTCGAGACACTTGAGCTGGTCATGAACGAGTCGCTGCGGATGGTCACCCCGCTGCCGTTCAACATGCGCCAGGCCGTTCGGGACACCGAACTGCTGGGCTACTACATACCAGCCGGAACGAACATCACGATCTGGCCCGGCATGAACCACCGGCTACCTGAATTGTGGACCGAGCCAGACAAGTTCGACCCGGACCGCTTTGCCGAGCCCCGCGCGGAGCACAAGCGGCATCGGTATGCCTTCGCGCCGTTCGGCGGTGGCGCGCACAAGTGCATTGGAATGGTGTTCGGCCAGCTGGAGGTCAAGACCGTCCTGCACCGGCTGCTGCGCCGCTATCGGCTCGAGCTCGCCCGACCCGACTATCAACCACGCTGGGACTACGGCGGCATGCCGATCCCCCTGGACGGAATGCCGATCGTCCTGCGTCCGCTCTGATCCCTCCGCCAGCCGCTGTCGCACCTGCCTGTCGGCATAGAACAGCGCGAGGGGCCGTTACGGCGTGGTGCCCTCGAACAAGAACCCGCTGACGTCGAAACCGATGTTTCCGAAGCCGGAGACCTGGCTGTTGAGGATGAACGGGAGCGTACCCACGTTACCGAGGCCCGAAACCGCGCTGCCGAAGTTCCGTAGCCCGGAGGTAAGTGCGCCGACATTGAGAAAACCCGAGCCGAACGGAAGGCCATCGACACTGGCGTTGAACCAGCCCGAGAGGCCGGCGCCGTTGTTGCCAAAGCCCGAACTGCTACCAGTACCGGTGTTGAAGAAGCCCGACGATGGTCCGTCGCTGGTGTTGAAGAAGCCGGGGCCCGGGGGAATGACGAACTGGGCGATATCGGTGGCGGGCAAGGTGATGCTGGGAACGTTGACCTCAGGAGTGTCGAATCCCCCGATCCCGATGGAGGGCAGGGTGAACGGCGGGGTGGTGATCTCTGGTATCGAAACCTGCGGGAGCGTGAAACCACCCAGATCCACCGGTGGAATCGTGAACGGCGGCGTGGTGATCTCCGGAATCCCCACCTGCGGCAACGTGAAACCACCCACGTCAAGCGGCGGAATCGTGAACGGCGGCGTCGTAATCTCCGGAATCCCCACCTGCGGCAACGTGAAACCACCCAGATCAACCGGCGGAATCGTGAACGGCGGCGTCGTGATCTCCGGAATCCCCACCTGCGGCAACGTGAAACCACCCAGATCAAGCGGCGGAATCGTGAACGGCGGCGTGGTGATCTCCGGAATCCCCACCTGCGGCAACGTAAACCCACCCACATCAACCGCCGGAATAGTCAGCGGCGCGGTCGTAATCTCCGGAATCCCCACCTGCGGCAACGTAAAACCACCGATTCCAATGCCGGGGATGAAAAACGGCCCCTCCAAACTGATAGTCGGAGTGCTGAACGGGGTGATACTGAACGGGGGAATAACGAAGTCTGAAATAGAGCCGTTAGTACCAGGGACTGAGGGTGGCAATATCGATGTAACTCCTACAGAAAATGGGCCGATGCCGATTAGCGGTATGGAGATCGTCGATCCCCCGAGAATACCGCCAGTTATGACGGCCACAGGCACCGGTAGGCCGGGCGTCAAAATACTGCCACCGCCGAAAACTGACGGGATTATTATCGACGGAAATTCGAAACCACGTATAAATATCTCCGGCCCGGTAAACCCGTCGAACCTTAGGGAGGGCGTAGTGAGCGCGGGTACCGTTACCGCCGGCAGGGTAAATCCGCCCACAACAATATCTGCTGGCGTCGACGCCGCCGGAATCGTCAACGACGGCAACGTAATCTCCGGCAAACTAAACGCACCCACAACGATATCCGCAGGCGTCGACGCCGCCGGAATCGTCAACGACGGCAACGTAATCTCCGGCAAACTAAACGGACCCACCGTAATATCCGCAGGCGTCGTCGCCGCCGGAATCGTCAACGACGGCAACGTAATCTCCGGCAAACTAAACGGACCCACCGTAATATCCGCAGGCGTCGTCGCCGCCGGAATCGTCAACGACGGCAACGTAATCTCCGGCAAACTAAACGGACCCACCGTAATATCCGGAGGCGTCGTCGCCGCCGGAATCGTCAACGACGGCAACGTAATCTCCGGCAAACTAAACGGACCCACCGTAATATCCGGAGGCGTGGTCGCCGCCGGAATCGTCAACGACGGTAGCGTTATCGCGGGCAGGTCGAATCCTGGAATAGGGATCGACGGTATGTTAATGGGTGGCAACGTTAAGTCAGGTGTGTTGATTCCGAGCGTGATACCCCCCTGCTCATCGCCCGCCCAAAAAAACCCGTTATTCATGTTGCCGATATTGAAAGCACCGGTGTTGATGTTGCCGCTATTGACAAAGCCCGTGTTAGTGTCACCCAGGTTGTAGCTACCGGAGTTGGAGCTGCCCACATTGCCGTCTCCCGTATTGTAGCTGCCGGGGTTCACGCTGCCCGTGTTGGCGTCACCGACATTCGAGATGCCCGTATTGTAGGATCCGACGTTGAAGAAACCCGAGTTGGCCACCCCGGCATTTCCTAAACCTGTGTTGTAGTCACCCGAGTTGCCGATGCCGAAGTTTCCGGTGCCAGAGTTGAAGAAGCCGATATTTCCGTTGCCCGAGTTGAACAAACCGATATTATTGATACCCGAGTTCAGGCCGCCAATGCCGATCTGGTTGTTGCCGATGAGCCCAATACCGATATTATTGACGCCGTTGTTCGCAAAGCCGAAGTTCCCAAACCCAATATTCGCAAAGCCCACATTGGCGTTGCCCATGTTCCCGAACCCAAAGTTGGTGTTGCCGAAGTTGCCGGGACCGATGTTGGAGTTGCCGCTGTTGCCGAAACCGAAATTGCTACTGCCAACGTTTCCATCGCCAAAGTTGAGCCGGCCGAAATTGCCGTTGCCCACGTTGGAGCTGCCGAGGTTGCCGAAGCCAAGGTTAACGCGAATAGTCCTGACGGTGGCGGCCGTGGCCGCGGCCGGGGCCGCGCCGCCGCTGCCCAACGCGGGTACGGTCGCAGCCAACTGGGCTGGCACGCCCGCCAAGCTCTGCAGCGGCCGGGCAAACGGGGTCAACGCCGAGACGACCGATGACGCCCCCGCGTGATAGCCAACCATCGCGGCTACATCCTGTGCCCACATCTGCTCGTAGACAGCCTCGGCGGCCGCGATCGCCGGCGCGTTTTGGCCGAACAGATTCGACATCACCAACGACACCAGCTGAGAACGGTTGGCCGCGATCATCAGCGGATTCACCGTCGCAGCCCGCACCGCCTCAAACGCGGCCGTCATGGTCCGGGCCTGCAAGGCGGTTTGCTCGGCTTGGGCGGCAGTCGCGCCCAGCCATCCCACATAGGGGGCCGCCGCCGCCGCCATCGCCGCCGCTGCCGGACCTTGCCATGCCTCTGCCGCCAGCGAAGAAGTCAGCGAGTCAAACGAACCCGCCGCCGAAGCCAACTCGGCGGCCAACCCATCCCACGCCGCCGAGGCCGCCAACATCGGTTCTGGACCCGCACCAGAAAAAATTCTGAGCGAGTTGATCTCTGGGGGCAACACCGCAAAGCTCATAAGACTCGGCCTCCCATCAGCGCCGTCGGTAGCGAGTTAGCGTATCCGAATGTCGGCACCATACCACGTGGTATGCGGGCGCTAGAACGCTTTCATCTAGATGAGAAAAAATTCTCATCTGTATGGGCGCTCGCTTCCATCTGCCGCAGTTCACCGCACGCGTGGTGGCTGTGTCGTTGACGAACATCTCAGCTAAAAACCTTGGTAGACATGCTATTTCGCCGCTGGGCGCGTGCCGACGATAGTCTCGGTGCGTCCGCTCTCGCCACTGCGGGTGCGCGCCCAGGTGGTCGACCATCGTCAAGAAGATCATGTGGTTGACAAGGTTCTCGAGGTATTCGCATAAATTGCCAAGAGCGTAAAATTACCGACCGATCCGCGCGCACTGTGCGTCAGCCCCGCTCGATCGAGCGCCTCGAGCTAGGCCGACCCGACAGCCATCTACGCTGAGATTGCAACGGCGCTACCGGAAGGTATCCATGATGCCCGCGGAGATCGAGTGCGTGTATGAGGGCCACGATGGGCTCGGGGAATCTCCACTGTGGGTTGCCGAAGAACGATCCCTGTACTGGTCCGACCACGTCGGGTGCACGATAAAGCGGTGGAATCCCACCACCGGTGAGGCAACCATCTGGGATACGCCGGGTCCGGTCGGAGCGTTCGCACTTCGCCAGCAAGGGGGAATGGTCGGCGCTTCCGATGCCGGATTCCTCGCGATCGACCTCAGCGGCGACCGCTATCAAGCAGTCGTGGACCCGGAGGCCGACATGCCGCACAACCGTTTCAACGATGGCAAGTGCGACCGGCAAGGACGGTTCTGGTGCGGCAGCATGAACAAGAACATCGAGGACGAGACCGGGTCCATCTACCGTCTCGATTCAGATTGGAGCGTGCACAAGCTCGCGCCCGACTTTCGCTTCAAGGTCAGCAATGGGACGGCCTTCGACCCGGAAAGCACGCGGATGTACTTCGCCGACACCCTCGGCAATACGGTGTACGTCTTCGACTTCGATGCCGACTCGGGCACGATCTCCAATCGACGTGAGTTCTTTTCGACCCATGCGCGACCCGGAATGGTCGACGGGGGCACGGTCGACGAGGAGGGCTACTACTGGTGCGCTCTGGTTGCGGGTGGTCAGATCCTTCGCATCGATCCGAACGGCCGCCTCGTTTCTGAGATCACCATGCCCATTCCGCGTCCGACCTGTCCGACGTTCGGTGGCGACAACTACGACGTCCTGTACGTGACGTCGCAACGGCTTTTCCTGACCGACAACGAGCTCAAGAAATACCCGCAGTCCGGAAGTCTCTTCGCCATCTATGGACTTGGGGTTCGCGGGCTCGCCGAGGGACGTTTCGCCGGTTAAGCAACCGGGGCGACCTATCCGGCGATCAGACGGTTGGCGCACGCGATCATCGCACGCAATTCGGATTGGGTGGGGTCGTCCGACAAGCCCATTGCCCACTGCGCACGGGATCCGTCAGTGCCGCAGACGAAGGTGGCAGTGCACCCGCGCGATCGCATCTGATGAAACCGCAACGTCTCAACCCTGATCCCGTGGTCGTGCAACATCGCGGTGAGGGCGGCAATTGGTCCGCTGGCGACGGCGGTCGAGGTGCTGATGCGATCGCCGACGGCGATCATGGCCCGAAAGCTGCGGGCTTGCGGACCCAACCGCCCGGCGGGGCGCTCCGCGTCCGCACAGGCCCACTGTCCGAGTCGAAGGGGGCCAGCGGTATGACCGTAGATGGCCGCGAAGCTCTCCCAGGACATGGTGTCCGCTTGCTCGCGCAGGCCCCGTGGCAATGCGGCGCCGAAGCGGGCAGAAAACCACGCGTTGGCGACGCGCTGTGGTACCGAACGGTCAGGAACGTCCGGGTTTGAGGGGCGAATCCGAGCGGGTGAAGGCGGGGAAGGCATCGTGTCGGTCTTCTCTGGTCATCAGGAGCGACCGACGGTAGTAGCTAGCGACCCACAGGCGGGGGGTCGGTCTGGATCAGACCCCGCTGCGGGTACTGGCTACTACGGCACGCAGATGAAGACGCACGAACGCAGACAGTAGACGCAGCGGGCCCGGTACGCAACCGGCGCAGATGCGGCCTCGCACCGGGGCTGCTACAACCACCACGCTGCCGCGGCATCCAGGTGCCGACGGATGCGGTAGCGGGCCAAGCTATCGTCGCCCGCCCCGATCGCCTCCAGGATTCGCAGGTGAGCGTGCTCGACGGCGACGACGTCACCGGGGGTCGGCGGCGCCTGCTCGGAGCTCGACCAATGACGTCCGAACAACTCGACGATGATCCGCAAGAACAGATCAAGCAGTGCGTTGCCGGCCAGCTCGGCCAGCCCGACGTGGAACCGAAACTCTTCAATGGCGGCCTGCCGTGGGTCGTCGGCGGCCCTGGCATCGTTGCCGAACGCGACATCGTGCGGTCGACCAAGCGCGTCAAGACAGGCCGCTACCTCAGGTTCGGCGCGCCGTTTGACGACCTTGGCGACATTGTCCACCTCGATGGCATCCCGCACGGACCGTAGATCTTCCCGGCTGGGCTTTCGGTACTGAAGGTAGAGCGCGATGGTGTCAATGCTGGCCTGCGCCTGGGGCTTGGTGACGATCAGCCCGCCGCCTGGCCCCCGACGCATGTGTGCGATCGCGTGATACTCGAGCAGCCGCACCGCTTCCCGAAGCACCGCGCGGCTGACCCGGTAGCGACCGAGCAGCTCGGCCTCGGTCCCGAAGACTGATCCGACCTGCCACCCATTGGCCGCGATATCGTCGCCGATGGCCGCCGCCAGCACCTCGGCCAGCTTGCCGCGGGGCGCATCAGCATTGAGCCGCGGCACCCGCCGCCACCCGCCTACCGAGCCGCGTCCGCGAGCCCGAACCCGCAGCGGGGCCTGGTGCTCGTGAAGCCAGGCAGTCACGGCTTCCACGTGGCGCTCGCTGAGCGTCTTCGCCCGCGCTGAGTCACCCGCGGTAACGGCGGCCACGATGTCGGAATGGTCTCTCCGCATCCGGTCGGCCGCCTCGATGGCCTCCGTTTCTGACCCGGTGTGCGTCTCTCGGACGTACCGTCTGGTCAGCCTCATCAAGACGTCGATAAACAGTTGCAGAACCGGGTTTTTCGACTGCTGCGCGAGCGCCACGTGGAACTCGTCGCGCGGCGCGGGGAGACCGGGCTTCCATTGTTGCTCGGCGCGCAAGACCCCGCGCAGCCCGCCGATGCCGGCCTCGTCGATGTGCTCCGCGGCAAGAGCGGCCGCCAGCGGCTCGAGCACTACGCGCGCATCGAGCAGGTCGTCGATCGTCGTGCCCAGGTAGTCGAGATAGATGACCACGGCGCGGGTGGCGGGGCCGGCATCCGGTTCGCAAATGAGCAGCCCACCGTTGGGTCCACGTCGCATCCGGGCGACCTGATGGTGTTCGACCAGGCGAACGGCCTCACGCAGCACCGATCTGCTGACGCAAAACCGTTGTTGCAATGCGCTTTCCGAGCCCAGCGATTCTCCGACCGGCCAGCCGCGGCGAACGATGTCCGCCTCGATACGGCGGGCAACCTTCGAGGCTCGTTTGTCGCCCCGCGCAGTGTCCTGCCTCAGCACGTCAGTAACATGCATCCGGCGACCGGGCCGCCACCCACGGACACCACGGCGACCTCCGGACGCCGCGATACCTGCCGCTCCCCCGCCTCTCCGCGTAGCTGCAGACACCCCTCATGCAGGGCCCAGTAGCCATGCATACGCCCGGCCGAGAGCTGGCCACCATAGGTGTTCAGCGGTAGCTCGCCGTCGAGGGCGATCCGTGCGCCACCCTCCACGAACGAGCCGGCCTCGCCGTCGCCGCAGATACCAAGGGCCTCCAACCACGCGATGGTCAAGAACGTGAAACCGTCGTACAACTGCGCGACATCGAGATCGGCGGGCTGCAACTCGGTCCGCGACCACATCTGTGCGGCGGCATCCGATGACGCCATCTTCGGGTAGTCGTCGCGATGGAACCAACCACCAGCACCGTCGGAACCGCCTATCGCCTCTACCGCCACCGGCCGATGCGGACAATCGCGCGCATACTCCGAAGCCGACACCACGACCGCGATCGCGCCGTCGATCGGCACGTCGCAGTCCAGCAGCCCAAACGGCGTTGACACCAACCGCGCCCCAAGATAGTCGTCCATCGACATCGGCTCGCGGTATACGGCAAGCGGATTCAACCCGGCGTTGCGGCGGCTATTGATGGCCAGCCAGCCCAACTGCTCCTTGGTGGTCCCGTACAGCTGCATATGGCAACGACAATTCAGCGCCAACCAATTCGCGGCGGAGTAAGCCTGGGCCGCAATCAGATCGGCGATGTCGTCCATGGGCCCCACGGCCGGACGCGAGGCACCTGCAGGCACCTCCATCATGCGGGCTAGCGGCGTTTGGGGTGCATTCTCTTGCGGATTGACCGGCACCGTACCGCCCAGCATCTGGATGGTTCGGTAAACCACCACATGCCGGGCGCGTCGCTCCGCGACGGCGCGACACGCCGCCATGACGGGACTGAGCAGGCCACCCGTGCCGAATCCGGTTCCGCAGTCCGCGGCATCGATCTGCAGTGCGGCGTTGACCTCGGCAGCCGGAGTGTCGCCCAACGTCGCGATGCCGTCGACATCGGCCACGACCAAGCCGGCATCATCGATGGCGGCGCGCACCGCTTCCAGCGTCAGCTCCAGACCCGGAATGCCGGTGCGCCGGCCGATTCGCGAAATCCCGATACCCGACAGGATCGCGTCTTTCTCGAAGTACCTCATCCGCACCGTCCGTAGGACCACCGTGTCGCGTGTACCCAATTAATAGAGTGTACTGTATTGGTCGTGCGACTTGAGCCGACGCAGTCCATGTCGCAGCTGCTCATCGAGAACTGCGCCGCGTGCGCGCGCTGGGTGCATCCCGCTGCGGGCGACTGCCCCGGCTGCGGCGGCAGGCTGATCGCGCGGCCGGTGTCGGGACACGGCACCGTGTTCACCTATACGGTCAACTACCACCCGTACAACCCGGACATCGTCACCCCCTACGTGATCGCCATCGTCGAACTCGATGAGCAGAACGGGCTGCGGGTCGCGGCCAATATCATTGACTGCGAACCTGATTCAGTGACCTGCGGAATGCCCGTCGACCTGTTGCCGCAGCGGGGCAGCGGCGGCGCCCCGCTGTTCGCGCCGGCCGTGCGCTGATCAACGCATGCGAGCAGTGACCAGAAGGTACTCCCACTCCATTGCCGAGGACCCGGCCAAATACCGGTCGCCGAGTTCGGCCAACTGCGCGTCCAACTCAGCGACTCGTTCCGGCTCGTCTGCGATACCCCGGTACGCGGCAATCGTCGGACCGTAGTTGGCTTTGAAAAAATCGCGGAAGCCCGCTCCATCGGCGAACCGGTCCACCCGTAGCGCGTGGCGCTGCGCGGTGAAGTCGGTGACCCGATCCCCCAGCAGGTCTCGGACGTAATCTGGGTCGCCCCACAGTGGCGGCGGCTGCGCACCCGGTGGCGGCGGCCCGACGTACGGCTTCATGGCCGCGAACATCTGGCCCACGAAGCCCTCTGGCGTCCAGCTGATCAGTCCGATCACGCCGCCGGGCCGGCAGACTCGAACGAGCTCGTCGGCGGCCTCCTGGTGGTGCGGCACGAACATGACGCCAACGCACGAGAGCACCGCGTCGAACTCGCCATGGGCGAACGGCAATGCTTCGGCATTGGCTTCGCGCCAGACCAGGTTGGCGCCGTGACGCTCTGCGATCTCTTGGCCCCGCTCCAGCAGATCGGGACACAGGTCGCTCGCGATCACCGCGGCGCCGGCAAGCGCGGCGGGTATCGCCACGTTGCCGGCTCCAGCCGCGATGTCAAGCACCCGATCACCCGCACCGATTCCGCTGGCCGCCACCAGCATGGGGCCCAGCGGCGCCACCAGTTCGGTTGCCACCATCGGGTAGTCGCCCAGCGCCCATAGGGCGCGATGCGTGGTTTCGTATGCGCGATCGGTGGTCGTGACGCCGGTCGTGGTCGCCATATGCGTATGTCCTTCCTGATCGTTGGCCACAATCGTCGGCCGCCCGTTGGACCAATTCCAGTGGTAGATGTGAACTAGCGGAAGTTCAGGATCTGTACTAGTGAGGGGTGCCGCGATGTCGACATATAGCCAGTTCTGCCCCGTCGCCAAGGCGATGGAGCTGCTCGACGAACGCTGGACGCTGCTTGTCGTGCGGGAGTTGCTGCGCGGCAGTGCTCATTTCAACGACCTGCGGCGTGGCGTGCCCAAGATGTCGCCGGCCTTGCTGTCGAAGCGGCTCAAGTCGTTGAGCAAAGCCGGCGTCATCGAGCGCACCGAAATGGGCGGCCGCACTTCGTACGCACTGACCACGTGCGGCCGCGAACTCACGAGTGTGGTCGACGCGCTGGGCGAATGGGGGGTTCGCTGGATCCCCGAGATCGGCGACGACGACCTGGACCCGCATCTGCTGATGTGGGATATCCGTCGTTCCATTTCCGTGGAAGCCTGGCCCCGGGCCCGCACCGTGGTGGGATTCACCCTGTCCGGGGCCGACCCCAAAGCCGCCCGCTGGTGGCTGACGGTGTCCGAAGGAGAAGTCGACGTCTGCGATGTCGACCCCGGCTACGAAGTGGCCGCCACGGTCGAGACCAGCCTGCTCACGCTGACGCGGCTGTGGCGCGGAGATCTGTCCTGGTCACGCACCATCCTCGACGGGGCCGTGACCATCCACGGAGCCGCCGCAACTCGCCGGGCAGTACCGGGCTGGCTAGGTCAGTCGCGACTGGCTTCCGTCCCTCGCCCAGCCTGAGTACGCGAGCAGACGCCTCTAGTTGATCAGCGGGTCGCGCGGCATACCCAAGATGCGCTCCGCAATTTGGTTGCGGGTCACCTCCGACGTGCCACCGGCGATCGCCATGCCCCGGGCACCCATCACCATCCGGCCAACGATCGCTCCGGGCCCGTCGATCAGCGCGATCTCGGGCCCCAGCAATGCCGCTGAGATGGCGGCGCCCTCGATCATGTGCTCGGCGAGCTTGAGCTTGGTGACGTTGCCTTCCGGCCCCGGCCCCGCCCCCTCGACACTGCGTGCGGCGCGGCGCAGGTTCAGCAGCCGCAGCGCATGATCGTCTGCCAGATAGGTCCCGACCCGAACTCGCGCGCCCGCCAACCGGTCTGACCGCTTTTGCGTGAGCTGGACCAATTTGGCCGCCATACCCTCGTAGTACCCGGTGCCGCCGCCGATGCTGACCCGCTCGTTGCCCAACGTCGCCCGCGCGACCGTCCATCCGGAGTTGGGCGCCCCGACGACGTCCTCGTCGGGAACGAATAGGTCATTGAAGAACACCTCGTTGAATTCCGAGCCCCCGGTGATCTGCCGCAGCGGCCGCACCTCGACGTCGGGCGACTTCATGTCGATGATGACCGTGGTGATGCCCGCGTGTTTGGGGGCATCGGGGTCGGTGCGCACCGTGGCCAGGCCACGGGCGCAGTACTGCGCCCCGCTGGTCCACACCTTCTGCCCGTTGATCTTCCAGCCGCCGTCCACCCGGGTCGCGCGGGTTTTGACCGACGCCGCATCCGATCCGGCCTCGGGTTCGGAGAACAACTGGCACCAAATCTCTTCCTGACGAAGCGCCTTTTCCACGAATCTCTCAATTTGCCACGGTGTTCCGTGCTGAATCAGGGTGAGTATCACCCATCCCGTGATCGAATAGTCGGGCCGCTTGATCCCGGCCTCACGAAACTCTTCCTCGATCACCAGTTGCTCTACCGCGTCGGCGGCGCGACCCCACGGTTTGGGCCAGTGCGGCATGACATAGCCGGTCTCGATCAGCTTGTCGAGCTGGGGCGCGGAGTCCAGGCGGGCGATCTCGGCGGCATCCGCGCGGATCTGAGTACGCAATTCCTCGGCCTCCGGCGGAAGGTCGAGGCTGTTCTCCCGAGTAGCGCCGGCCGCGGTCTGCTCGAAGACATCCTCGGCCGGCAAGTCACCACCGAACAAGCCCGCGATCACCAGCGCCCGTCGCAGGTGCAAATGCGCGTCGTGCTCCCACGTGAAGCCGATGCCGCCGTGCACCTGAATGTTGAGTTCGGCGTTGCGCGCGTAGGCCGGGAAGGCCAACGCGGCCGCCACCGCCGCGCCGAGGCGGAACTGCGTCTCGTGTTCCGATGAGTCTTCGGCCGCCGCCCGGGCCGCGTCCCACACCGCGGCGATCGCCGACTCGGAGGCCACCAACATGTTCGCGCAATGATGTTTGACCGCCTGGAACGTGGCAATGGTTCGACCGAACTGCTCGCGGACCTTGGCGTAGGCAACCGCGGCGTCGACGCAGTCGGCCGCGCCGCCGACCGCCTCAGCCGCCAGCAAGGTCCGTGCGCGGGCCAGCGCCGATGCGCGCGCCCCGGGAAGGATGTCCGCGGCGGTCACACTCACGTTGTCCAGGCGAACCCGCCCGCACCGTCGGGTCGGGTCGAAGTTCTGCGACACGTCAACCACGACGCCCGCGCGGCCCCGGTCCAGCACCAAGACGTCGTCACCGGCGGTGACCAGCAGCAGTTCGGCGAGTCCGGCCCCCAACACGATCCCGGCGTCGCCATTGGCAACCCCACCGGCTACCTGCACCCGACTATCAAGACCGACGCCCGCGGTCACGGTTCCGTCCACGAGGCCGGGCAGCAGCCGCGCCTTGTGGTCGGTGTCGCCGTCGTTGGCAACCACCGCCGAGGCGATGACGGTGGGCACGAAAGGCCCGGGTGCCACCGCGCGGCCCAGTTCCTCGACCACCACCACGAGTTCCGGCAGCCCGTAGCCGGAGCCGCCGTGGTCTTCGTCGATGTGCAGACCGAGCCAGCCGAGCTCAACGATGTCCTGCCAGAAGGGTGGTCGCGCCTCGTCGACCGCGTCGAGCAGGGACCGCGCCGCCCAGCGCGCCTTCTGCGCTGTCAGGAATGCGCGAGCCACCTCGGCGAGTTCGCGATGGTCGTCGGTTAGTGCGATACCCATGAGGGGCCTCCTCGCGGCCAAAAGAGTGTACTCAATGCCTGTG
Organism: Mycobacterium spongiae; assembly: GCF_018278905.1. Classification (NCBI taxonomy): domain Bacteria; kingdom Bacillati; phylum Actinomycetota; class Actinomycetes; order Mycobacteriales; family Mycobacteriaceae; genus Mycobacterium; species Mycobacterium spongiae. The sequence goes on along the minus strand of NZ_CP046600.1, from coordinate 1,608,316 downwards.
GAAAGAGTGTACTCAATGCGCGCCAGCCGAAGTAGCTACTTAGGGGCGAACCGCTGTCCGGCATCCAGCCGCAGGCACTGGCCATTGAGCATCGGGTTGTCGATGATTGCCGCGACCAACTTGGCGTATTCCTCGGGCCGGCCCATCCGCTTGGGGAAGGCCGCGTCTTTGACCAGCGCGGCCGCCATTTCGTCCGGAACCATCGCCGTCAATCCCGTCAGGAACAGGCTCGGCGCGATCGCCAGCACCCGGATTCCCAACGAACCGAGGTCACGCGCCATGGTCAGACACATGCCCGCAATCCCGGCCTTGGCCGCGGTGTAGGCGACCTGCCCGATCTGGCCCTCGAAGGCCGCGATGGAGGCGGTGTTGATGATGACGCCGCGCTCTCCGGTCGTTTCGGGATCTTCGGGCTCGTTGTTGCTCATGTGCGCGGCGGCCAACCGGCTGATGTTGAAGGTGGCGATGAGGTTGAGATCCACGACGGCGCGAAAGGATTCGAGGTCGTGCGGACCGGATTTGGTCATGGTGCGCTTGGCGATCCCGCCGCCGGCGGTGGTCACCGCGACATGCAGGCCGCCGAGATTGTCGACCGCGGCTTGCAAGGCTTCTTCGGTGCCAGTGAAGTCCGTCACGTCGACGGGGTAGAACGCCCCGCCGAGCCCTGCGGCAACGGCCTTGCCGTCCGAATTCTCCCGATCCATGACGGCGACCTGTGCACCACGTCCGGCCAGCAGTTCTGCGGTAGCACGCCCCATCCCGGAGGCGCCCCCGATGGCGACAACCTTCTTCCCGCTGATCTCCATGTGGACCTCCTGGTCCCGAGCTTGCCCGTATTTGGTTAGACAGGTTTAGTTAGACAGGCTAGCGTGGCCGTTCAGCACCGGTATCGACGAGGCATGCCCGCTTTGATCCACCCGGAATGAGCGGCATTTGATGCTCACAAGTTTCACTGTACTCTGAAACCATGCCGGTCGGGCCTGCCTCCGCCGGACAGGCATGGACTCGATCGGACGAGGGGGAAGCCACCGATGAGCGTGACCCGGGTCGCGACAACCGACGGGCGGGTTGGACCCAACCGCTCCGAGCCGATCGTTTCGGCTTCATGAGCATCTGCATTGGCAGGCCCACCCGACTGATCCGGCGGCGGCGATGATCAAGGTTCTCAAACGCACGTGGATACCGCTGCTCATCCTGATTGTCGTGGTCATCGGTGGTTTCACGGTCTCGCGGATCCGCACCTTCTTCGGTTCCGACGGCATCCTGGTGACGCCGAAGGTCTTCGCCAATGACCCAGAGCCGTATGACCCGAAAGTAGTGCGGTACGAAATCTCGGGGTCCGGTAGCTATGCCAATATCAACTACTTGGACCTCGAAGCGAAGCCGCAGCGTACCGACCGCGCTCCGTTGCCCTGGTCAATCACCTTGGAGACCACCGCGCCGTCCGCGGCGCCCAATATCCTCGCGCAAGGCGACGGTGACTCAATCACGTGCCGGATCATCGTCGATGACGAAGTAAAGGACGAGAGAACCACAACCGGTATGCACCCGTTGACCTACTGTTTTGTGAAATCCGCATGAGCGCCCCAACAACAGACGCACCGACGGACGCCTTTCCGCCGGCAAAACACGCCGCGCGCCCCTTTATCGCGCGGACCATCCGCACCTTCGCGTTACCGGTGATCCTGGCGTGGGTCGCCGTTATCGTGGCCCTCAACGTTGCCGTGCCGCAGCTGGAAACGGTCGGGCAGATGCAAGCGGTGTCGATGAGCCCCGACGCAGCGCCGTCGATGATCTCGATGAAGCGGATGGGCAAAGTATTCGAGGAAGGCAACTCCGACAGCTCGGCGATGATCGTGCTGGAGGGCCAGCAACCCCTCCGCGACGATGCCCACAAGTTCTACGACCAGATGATCGACAAGCTGGAAGCCGACACCAAGCACGTCCAGTCCTTGCAAGACTTCTGGGGCGACCCGCTGACCGCCACCGGCGCCCAGAGCAGCGACGGCAAGGCCGCCTACGTTCAGGTGAAGCTGGCGGGCAATATGGGCGAGTCGCTGGCCAACGAGTCTGTTGAAGCGGTCCAGAACATCGTCGACAGCCTCAAGCCGCCGCCAGGTGTCAAGGTGTACATCACCGGCTTCGCGGCACTGACGGCCGATCAGCAGCAGGCCGGCGACCGCAGCCTGCAGGTGATCGAGGTGGTCACGTTCACCGTGATCATCGTGATGCTGCTGCTGGTCTATCGGTCGATCATGACGGCGGCGATCATGCTGTCGATGGTGGTACTCGGATTGGGCGCCACCCGCGGGTGGGTGGCGTTCCTGGGTTACTACAACATCATTGGGCTGTCGACCTTCGCGACCAACCTGCTCGTGGTGCTGGCGATCGCCGCGGCCACGGACTACGCCATCTTCCTGATTGGCCGCTATCAGGAAGCGCGCGGAGCTGGTGAGGACCGCGAATCGGCGTACTACACGATGTACCGGGGTACGGCCCATGTGGTGCTGGGCTCAGGTCTGACTATCGCTGGTGCGACCTTCTGTCTGAGCTTCACCCGGCTTCCGTACTTTCAGACCCTCGGGGTGCCGTTAGCCATCGGCATGCTCGTCGTCGTCCTCGCCGCGTTGACCCTGGGCCCGGCCGTGATCACCGTGGCGAGCCGGTTCGGCAAGCTGCTCGAGCCCAAACGACTGGCACGGGTCGCCGGCTGGCGCAAGATTGGGGCCGTCATAGTCCGGTGGCCCGGCCCCATCCTAGTCGGGACTGTGGCCCTGGCGCTGGTCGGGCTGCTGGCCCTGCCGGGCTATCAGAGCAACTACAACGACCGCGCCTACCTGCCCGCCGACCTGCCGGCCAACGAGGGATTTGCCGCCGCCGAGCGCCATTTCTCGTCGGCGCGCATGAACCCCGAAGTGCTGATGGTCGAAAGCGACCACGATCTACGCAACTCGGCCGACTTCCTCGTGATCAACAAGATCGCCAAGGCGATTTTCCGCGTCGAGGGGATATCTCGGGTGCAGGCCATTACCCGACCGGACGGCAAACCCATTGAGCACACGTCGATTCCCTTCCTGATCAGCATGCAGGGCACCAGCCAGAAGCTGACTGAGAAATACAACCAGGAACTGACGGACACCATGCTGAGGCAGGTCAACGACATCCAGACCAACATCGACCAGATGGAGGAAATGCATCATCTCACCGAGCAGATGGCCGCGGTCACCCACGGCATGGTGCTCCAGATGGACAAGACGGTGGTCGACGTCGAGGCGTTGCGTGACAGCATCGCCAACTTCGACGACTTCTTCCGACCCATCCGCAGCTATTTCTATTGGGAACGGCACTGCTTCGACATCCCGCTGTGCTGGTCAATCCGGTCGGTGTTCGACACCCTCGACGGCATCGACGTCATGACTGAGGACATCGAGGACCTGCTCCCGCTCATGGAGCGCCTGGACACCCTCATGCCCCAGATGACGGCCTTGATGCCCAAGATGATTACGACCCTCAAGACGATGCAGACCGAGATGATGACCATGTATTCCACCCAGAAAGGAATGCAGGATCAGATGGCGGCGCTGCAAGAGGATTCGTCCGCGATGGGCGAGGCGTTCGATGCCTCGCGCAACGACGACTCGTTCTACCTGCCGCCCGAGGTGTTCGACAACGCGGACTTCAAACGCGGCCTGAAACAGTTCTTTTCGCCGGACGGGCATGCGGTGCGGTTCATCATCAGCCACGAAGGCGAGCCGATGAGCCAGGACGGCATCGATCACATCGACAAGATCAAGACCGCCGCCAAGGAAGCCATCAAGGGCACCCCACTAGAGGGATCCACCATTTACTTGGCCGGTACGGCGTCCATGTTCAAGGACATGGCCGACGGCAACACCTACGACTTGATGATCGCGGGAATCTCGGCGCTCTGCCTGATCTTCATCATCATGCTGATCATCACCCGCAGTGTCGTCGCGGCCGCCGTCATCGTCGGCACGGTGGTGTTGTCGCTGGGTGCCTCGTTCGGGCTGTCGGTGCTGATCTGGCAGCACATCCTCGGCGTCGAACTGCACTGGTTGGTGATTGCGATGGCGGTCATCATCCTGTTGGCCGTCGGCGCGGACTACAACCTGTTGCTGGTGGCGCGGCTCAAGGAGGAGATCCACGCCGGAATCAACACGGGCATCATCCGGGCGATGGGCGGCAGCGGGTCGGTGGTGACCGCCGCCGGCCTGGTGTTCGCCTTCACCATGATGTCGTTTGCGGTCAGTGAGCTGACCGTGATGGCGCAGGTCGGCACCACCATTGGGATGGGCCTGCTTTTCGACACCCTGATCGTTCGCTCCTTTATGACGCCGGCGATCGCGGCCCTGATGGGCAAGTGGTTCTGGTGGCCTCAGGTTGTCCGGCAACGACCCAAGCCCGCGCGGTGGCCCTCGCCACGGCCGCCGCGGCAATCACCCGAGTCCCTCGGTGAGCTCGCCAGCGTCTGAAACGAGGCGAGCTGTGCCAAGCTGGCGACCGTGCTACTGGCCGACGTAGTCGCCACGTCGCTGGATGTGGCGGGTACCTCGTCGCGGCTGACCAAGGTCACGAGGATCGCCGAGTTGTTGCGGCGCGCCGCGTCCGACGACAAGCTGGTCGCGATCATCGTGTCGTGGCTCGCCGGCGAGCTGACGCAGCGCCAGATCGGCGTCGGCTGGGCGACGTTGCGGTCGCTTCCGGCGGCGGCACCCCACCCGATGCTGACCGTGACGGGCGTCGACGCCACATTCACCGAGATCGGTGCAACGTCGGGCAAGGGGTCGCAATCGCGTCGCGCCGAACTCATTGCGGAATTATTTTCTGCTGCAACAGAATCCGAACAGACCTTTCTGTTGCGCCTACTGGGTGGTGAGCTGCGGCAGGGGGCGCTGTCCGGGGTCATGGCGGACGCCGTAGCCAAGGCCGCCGGAATACCGCTCGCCGCGGTACGGCGCGCCGCGATGTTGGGCGGGGATCTGCCGGCGGTCGCTGTGGCCGGCATGTCCGGCGGGGAGGCCGCACTCGACTCATTCACCCTCCGGGTGGGACAGCCGGTAGGTCCGATGCTGGCACAGACCGCGACCGACGTGGCCGATGCCCTGGAGCGCCACGGCGGTACCACGATATTCGAGGCGAAACTCGATGGTGCGCGCGTCCAGATCCACCGGTCCGGCGACGAGGTGACGGTCTACACCCGAAGTCTGGACGACGTCACCGCCCGGCTACCCGAAGTGGTGGCGGCGACCCGGGCACTACCCGTGCGCGATCTGGTCGCCGACGGCGAAGCGATCGCGCTGCAACCGGACAACCGTCCGCATCGCTTCCAGGTCACGGCGTCGCGCTTCGGCAGATCCGTAGACATATCGGCCGCCCTTGCAGCACAACCACTTTCGGTGTTCTTTTTCGATATCTTGCATCGTGACGGTGTCGACCTGCTGGACGCGCCTACCAGCGAGCGTCAAGCGGCGCTAGACGCACTGGTACCCGCGCGGCACCGGGTGGACCGGCTGACCACGTCCGACCGGGAGGCTGCGGCGGCCTTCCTGAGCGCCACGTTGGCCGCCGGTCACGAAGGAGTGATGGCGAAGTCACCGGCTGCACCGTACCTCGCGGGTCGCCGCGGAGCGGGCTGGCTCAAGGTCAAGCCCGTACACACGCTCGACCTGGTGGTGCTGGCTGTGGAGTGGGGTTCTGGACGGCGTCGCGGAAAACTGTCCAACATCCACCTGGGCGCTCGAGATCCGGCCACGGGCGGATTCGTGATGCTGGGCAAGACCTTCAAAGGCATGACCGACGCGATGCTGGACTGGCAGACCACCCGGTTTCTCGAACTCGCCGCTGGTCCGACAGACGGTTACGTGGTCGCGCTACGACCGGAGCAGGTGGTCGAGATCGCGTTCGACGGGGTGCAAGGATCGTCACGCTACCCGGGCGGGTTGGCCTTGCGGTTTGCGCGAGTGGTGCGCTATCGAGACGACAAGGGACCCGCCGGGGCCGACACGATCGACACCGTGCGCGCCCTGTACTGACCGGGCACGTATGGTTTTCGCCGTGGAGGAGCGCGACGGCGACGTCAGCTACATTCGCACGGCCACCGACCTGCCTCCTGTGGCGATTATCGACCGCTCTCCGATCACCGCCACCCACAAGATCTTCTTCGGCGCGATCGCGGTGATCGGTGCCATGGCGTGGGCGGTGATCGCCTTCCTGCGCGGCGAGACGGTGAACGCGGTCTGGCTCGTGGTGGCGGCAATCTGCACCTACATCATCGGATACCGCTTCTATGCGCGGTTGGTCGAAATGAAAATCGTTCGGCCACGCGATGACCGTGCCACCCCGGCCGAAGTCTTCGACAACGGCACTGACTACGTGCCGACTGACCGGCGCGTGCTCTTCGGCCACCACTTCGCCGCGATTGCTGGCGCCGGACCGCTGGTCGGTCCGGTGCTGGCCACCCAGATGGGCTACTTGCCCTGCAGCATTTGGATTGTGGCCGGCGCCGTGCTCGGCGGTTGTGTGCAGGACTACCTGGTGTTGTGGATTTCCACCCGCAGGCGTGGCCGGTCGTTGGGGCAAATGGTCCGTGACGAACTTGGCGCCGTCGGAGGCGCCGCCGCCCTGATCGGAGTTTTCACGATCATGGTGATCATCATCGCGGTGCTGGCGCTGGTCGTCGTCCGGGCGTTGGCGCAAAGTCCCTGGGGTGTGTTCTCCATCGCGATGACCATTCCCATTGCCCTCTTCATGGGCGCTTACCTGCGCTTTCTGCGTCCCGGACGAGTAGCGGAAGTATCGCTGATCGGCATTGGGCTGCTGCTGCTCGCCGTGGCTTCCGGCGGTTGGGTCGCCGAAACAAACTGGGGCACAACCTGGTTGAACCTGTCGCCGGTCACGTTGTCGTGGCTCATCATCGGCTACGGCTTCGCGGCGTCGGCGCTGCCGGTGTGGTTGCTGCTGGCGCCACGCGACTACCTGTCAACGTTCATGAAGGTCGGCACCATCGTCTTGCTGGCGATAGCGATCTGCATCGCCCGCCCGATCCTGCAGGCGCCCGCAATCTCCCAGTTCGCCTCTGCCGGCAACGGGCCGGTGTTCGCCGGCTCCCTGTTCCCTTTCCTGTTCATCACCATCGCGTGCGGTGCGCTGTCGGGGTTCCACGCGCTGATCTCATCGGGGACCACACCGAAGCTGCTGGAGAAGGAAAGCCAGATGCGGGTGATCGGTTACGGCGGCATGATCACCGAATCGTTCGTCGCGGTCATGGCGCTGATCACCGCCTCGATCCTCAACCAGCGGGTGTACTTCACCCTTAACGCGCCCGCCGCGCTGACCGGTGGAACCGCCAGCACCGCCGCGCAGTACGTCAACGGCCTCGGCCTGTCCGGGACCCCGATCACCGCCGAGCAGCTGCGGCAAACCGCAGCCAGCGTGGGCGAACAATCGATCGTGTCGCGGACCGGCGGAGCGCCCACACTGGCGCTGGGAATGTCCGACGTGCTGGACCGGGCGCTGGGCGCCGGCGGACTGCGGGGATTCTGGTACCACTTCGCGATCATGTTCGAGGCGCTGTTCATCCTGACCACCGTTGACGCAGGCACTCGCGTCGCACGTTTCATGCTCTCCGACGGGCTGGGCAACGTGGGTGGCCCGCTTGTCAAGCTGCGAAATCCCAGCTGGCGCCCCGGCGCTTGGATATGCAGCCTGGCAGCGGTTACTGGATGGGGCAGTATTCTGCTGCTCGGCGTGACCGACCCCTTGGGCGGCATCAACACGCTGTTCCCGCTGTTCGGGATCGCCAACCAACTCCTCGCCGCGATTGCGTTGACGGTCATCACCGTTGTTGTCATCAAGAAGGGTCTACTGAAGTGGGCGTGGATTCCCGGCATTCCGCTGATCTGGGATCTCGCGGTGACACTGACAGCGTCGTGGCAGAAGATCTTCTCCGCGGATCCCGCCATCGGCTATTGGGCTCAGCATTCCCGGTACCTAGCGGCCAGAGAAGCCGGCAAGACGGCATTCGGCTCCGCGGAAAACGCCGATCAACTCAACGATGTCATCAGGAATACCTTTGTCCAGGGCACTCTGTCCATCGTCTTCGCCACGGTCGTCGTGATTACGGTCGCCGTCGGAGCTATCGTGGCGGTCCAGGCAATTCGTGGTGACGGTCGACCACTGAGCGAGGATGATCCGGTGCCGTCGACATTGTTTGCGCCCGGGGGGTTGATTTCCACAGCCGCAGAACGAAGGCTGCAAAAGGAATGGGACGCACTACCTGCGTCGGCTTCCCCACCGGGTGATCGGGGGCAGGCCTGATGCCCCGAATGTCATCCGATCAGCAGTCCTTACCGGTCCAGGGAGCGCTATGACTGTCGTCCATCTCGCCGACCCCACCAGTGGCGGATACGTGGCGGGCCGACTCATAGCTACGTTCGGATTCGGCATCCTGGGTCTGATTCTGCTCATCCTTGGCTTGCAGAAGCGCTCGACGGCACGCAAACAGGCATCGATCGGATATTGGCCCGGCTATCCTGCACCAGGGCATCCACCACCGGGTTACCCACCACCACCGGGGTACCCACCCGCAACCGGTCAGCCGCCGGGCTATCCGCCTGCCGGGCAGCCCAATTACGCCGCCTATCCGCCCGGTGGGGGCTATCACGCTCCTGTGCCGCGCCCGCCGAAGTCGGCCGGCGCCGGGTTCATCGGAGCCGGCATCACCTTCCTGGTGATAGGCGCGCTGGGTCTGGTTGGCTCGATGGTTGCCGCCGGTCAGCGCGCCCGCAACCCCATCGTCGGAGACTGCTTTACCAACGCGATCTTGAACAGCAGAGCCGACTGGCGTCCCAGTCCCTGCTCACAGCGTGACGCGGTGCTTCAATACGCCGCTACGGCCGATTCGTCGGGAAACTGCCCGGACGGTAAGCGAAACGAGAGCGCATACCTTTCGCTGGAACGCCACGGGGTTCGACTGTGTTTTGCCCCCAACCTTGTCGAAGGCCAGTGCTACATCGCCGAACGCGACGAGAGAACCGTGAAGCACGCGAGCTGCACCACGGCAGGAACAATCAGAATCGTCAGAAGAATCGATGGCGTCGCCAGCGCGTCCGGTTGCCCTATGGGCACCCGTGCCGTCACCTATCCGGAGCCGAAACGGACCTACTGCACCGAGCGCACTCAGCACGCCTAGCATTGTGTACATTTGTACATGTTCTTTTGTACATGTACGTTTGTACACAAAGGAGTCGTCGTGGCATACCTGTTCCTCTTGTGCGCCATCTTCACCGAGGTGGTGGCAACCAGCCTGCTCAAGAGCACCGAAGGCTTCACTCGGCTGTGGCCGACAGTGGTCTGCCTCAGCGGTTACGGCGTCTCTTTTGCGTTGCTGGCACTGTCGATCTCGCGCGGTATGCGGACCGACGTCGCCTACGCTTTGTGGTCGGCGATCGGCACGGCGGCCATCGTGTTCATCGCCGTGCTGTTCTTAGGCTCTCCGCTGTCGGTGGCGAAGGTCGGCGGCGTCGGACTGATTGTCACCGGGGTGGTCGCGTTGAACCTGTCTGGTGCCCATTGACCGACGCGCCCGACCGACGCCCACGGGACCCCGCCGCGCGCCGTCAAGCGATCGTCGAGGCGGCCGGGCGGGTGATCGCCCGGCACGGGCTTCCCAAGTTGACCCACCGCCGAGTAGCGGCGGAAGCGGATGTCCCGGTCGGGTCGACGACCTACTATTTCCGTGACCTCGACGCGTTGCGTGACGCCGCGCTCGGGGACGCTGCGACCGCTACGACTCGCTATCTGGCGCAGTGGCGCCATGAGCTCGACGAGGCCACCGACCTTCCCACCACCCTGGCCCGGTCCACCGCCGACTACCTCGCCGACCGCGAGCGCAACCGCACGCTCAACGAGCTGTACTGCGCGGCAACCTATCGACCGGAGCTGCAGCGGCTAGCCCGGCTATGGCCCGAGGGGCTGGTTGCGTTGCTCGAACCGCGCATCGGACCACGAGCCGCCGCCGCGGTCACGGTGTATCTCGACGGCGCCATGCTGCACTCACTCATCACCGGCACCCCCCTGGGCACCGATGCCCTCGCCGACGCCATTGCCAGGTTGACCGCGAACGACCCCACGGAGCGCGCGCGATAGCTCAGGCGTCGGCGTGGCACGCATCGAACGCCGTCCGCATCCCTTCGGCGTCGATGCCTCCACGGCTGCCGATCGCGACGATGCGAGTGCGCGCCGGGCGTGCCCCCCAGGCGTCAAGCATGGTTATCTCCGTGCGCCGCCCCACAGTCTGCAGCGACAAGCGAGTGTCCGGATGGTCGGCGGCATAGACAATGCCCTTGCAGCGGTAGACGGTGCCGGGAAGGTTGCGGCGGACCATCTCCTCGAGTGCTTGCACGGAAAACGGCCGGTCTGACTCGTAGGAACAAGTCTCGAAGTTAGCACCGTCAACGGGGCCATCGCCCGCGACCGCGGTGTCGACAGCCTCAGATCCGTCGAAGCGACCCACACCGAGCAACACCTCGTTGGGCACGTCACAGTAGTTGGCCTCGACGATTCGCACCCGGCGCATGTTGTGGTCGATCCAGGCCCGCACGAGCGCCGTCTGGGCGGGACCCGCAAGATCCACTTTGTTCAGGATCACGAGATCGGCGGTGCCGACCTGATGCAGCTTGAGCATCGCCAGACCGGGTGCATCCTCGATATGGGCGAAGGCCTGGTCGGCGTCGACAACGCAGGTCACGCTGTCGAGGCGGATCCGGTCGGCATGGGTGGCGTCGTTGAACGTCACCCAGATACCGAGCGGATCGGCGATGCCACTCGCCTCGAGCACGATGTACTTGGGCGCGTGCTCACCGGATAGCAGCCGGTCGACGGCCTCGATCAGGTCGTCGCGAATCTGGCAGCAGACGCAGCCGTTGGCGAGGCTGATCATCTCGTCCTGCACGCCGACGACCAGATCGGCGTCGATGTTGATCGCGCCGAAGTCGTTGACCAGCACACCAACCCGCAGACCGTGATCGCCGTTGAGGATCCTGTTGAGCAGGGTCGTCTTGCCCGCACCGAGAAAGCCGGTCAGGATCGTGATCGGCACCACGCCGACATCGGAAGCAGCCAGCACGTATTACACCGGGGAGTCTGGGTCGATGCCGCGCGCCTCGAGCATCTCGCGCGGGTCGATCGTGAATCCCTCTGTGGGCCAGGTATTTACCGGATCGCGATCGGTGTCGGGCGGGTAGTAGGCATGCGGATCGATCTCCATATCGCGCAGGAATTGCTGCTGCTGTTCTTCGCGGGGCAGTTGCGGCCGCGGCAACTCCATCTCCGAGGGCAGGGACATGCCCGGCGGAAGCATCCAGCGGGGATCCAGCGGTGTGATCGCCGCGCCCTTGGGTAACGCAGCCTCACGCGCCCAGATGTAGTCCTTGTTCACGTTGACGACTTGCACGTCGGGCCCGCCAAACATGAACAGGCCGCTGTAATTCGAGCGGACCTGGGCAACCGACTCGACGTCGAGCGCGATCCCGTTGTCCTCGTAGTGCACGATCATGCCGAGGCGCGGCTGCACCTTGTTCATCAGATAGCCGGCCGCGTAGTACATCGTGTGCCACGAGTCGATCGTGTACTTCATGAGGTCCTCGGGCACACCGAATTTCAGCGAGGACAGCATCGGTGTGTCGATCTGACCCTCGGTGATGAAGACATCGCAGCCCGCCGCGTACTTCTCGGTCTTATCGTCGGGTCGGCCGTCGCCGGTCCACACCACGGAAAGCCCGGCGTCTTCCCAGTCGAGGCGGTACGCCGAAGCGCCATCTTTGACGTGCGAGCGCGGCCAGTGTCTGACCACGATGCCGTCCTTGTCGTAGCAGACGCCGTTTTCTTCCTGCCAATCGAACTCGGTGACGTCCATCTCGAAGCCGTCCGCGATCGTGGCGTGCAGAAAGTTCTCTTCATGCCAGCGCAGCATCTCGCGCATGTGCTTGGCCATGTGTTTGATACCCAGCTCCGGAGTGGCCCCGGACGGGCCATACAACCGCAGCGGCTCCCAGCGACCCGACCATGCCGTGAACGGGTACATGTAGGGCAGGTCGGCGAAATGGTCACCGTGCAGGTGTGAGATGAAGATATCGTTGATGAACTTCGGCGGAATCTGCATGGCGAGAGCGTTTTTCACACTCCCGTTGCCCATGTCGAAGAAAAAGCGCCGCGGCTGCGAACTGCCATTGCCGCATTCGACCAAGATGCACGTACCCGACTGCAGGTCGGTCGGCGGCCAGGGCGTGCTCCCCAGGATCGAAATTCGCATCTCCCCCGCCGGCAATATCTCCACACCCGGCGAGTAGAAGTTGCGGTTCAACAATGCGGGCCACGGCCGGTAGTAGTCCGGCAGGCTGATTCCGCCACCAGGACGTCGGCCGTAGGGATTGCTGGGTTGTGTCACGAGAACCCCTCGATCTGCGCTGCTTGCTACGGCTGTCGAACACGCGCACCGCACGCATCCTGGAGTCTGCCCTCGCCCACAAACGAGGCACAACCTTTCGACTCCCCGAAGCGACTAAACCTGATTGTATTAGACGGTTGCGTCAATAAGTGAAAGGGAGGGTCGCCATGCCCCAGCTACCAGAGCATTCCGGCCGTCATGTGCTACCGATTCCGGACGTGCCCGCCAAGGGCAAGATCGCACTGGACGCGCGGGAGGCCGAGTTCCCCGCCTACCAGCCGCTTCGCCCACCCGCCGGAGCGCCGAACGTCGTGATCGTGTTGATCGACGATATGGGCGCGGGGGCGCCCAGCGCTGTCGGAGGGCCGTGTCGCATGCCTGCCATGGAGCGCATCGCCCAACGGGGTCTGACCTACAACCGATTCCACACCACGGCGCTGTGTTCGCCCACCAGACAAGCGCTGCTGACGGGGCGCAACCACCATTCGGCCGGCATGGGTTCGGTGTGTGAGGTCGCGACCGGTGCGCCCGGCAACGACAGCGTGCGCCCAAACACGGTGGCGACCGTGGCAGAGATATTGCGGCTCAACGGCTACAGCACGGCAGCGTTCGGCAAGATGCATCAAACGCCGACGTGGGAGGTCAGCGCGTCGGGTCCGTTCGACCGATGGCCCACCGGCGACGGTTTTGAGCGCTTCTTCGGGTTCGTCGGCGGCGAGACGAACCAGTGGGCGCCCACCCTGTACGAAGGTACGTCCCCGGTCGAGCCGTGGGGCACCGCCGCGGACGGGTATCACTTCTCCGAGGACATGGTCGACAAGGCGATCGCCCACGTGCGCAATCTGCACACGATGACGCCGGACAAGCCGTTTTTTCTTTACGTGTCGTTCGGCGCAACCCATGCGCCGCACCATGTCCCGGCCGACTACATCGAGCGCTACCGCGGTCGCTTCGACCGGGGCTGGGATGCCGTGCGCGACGAAACCTTGGCGGCCATGAAGCAGTGCGGCATCGTGCCCGAGGACACCGAGCTGACCGCCCGCCCCGAAGGTGTGGTGGCCTGGGAAGACCTCGACGACACCCAACGTGCCGTCTACGCGCGGCTGATGGAGACTTATGCCGGCTTCGCCGAGCACACCGACGCTCAGGTCGGGCGCCTTGTCGATGCGCTCGAGGAGATCGGGGGCGGCGACGACACCCTGTTCGTCTACATCGCCGGCGACAACGGAGCCAGCGCCGAAGGCGGTCTGGACGGCACCTTCAATGAGCTGATGGCGCTGAACGCGATCCCGCAGAGTCTCGACGATGTGCGCAGCCGCATCGACGATGTTGGCGGCCCGATGGCCTTCAACCACTACCCGGTCGGGTGGGCGCACGCGATGAACTGCCCGTATCAGTACACGAAGCAGGTCGCCTCGCATTTCGGCGGCACCCGCAACTCGATGGCCCTGGCGTGGCCCGCCAAGATTCGTGATGCGGGCGGCGTTCGTCCGCAGTTCACCCACGTGATCGACGTCGTCCCCACGATCCTGGAGGCCGCCGGGCTGCCCGAGCCGAGCACGGTCAACGGCGTGGCCCAGAAGCCGATCCAGGGAACATCGATGGTCTACACCTTCGACGATTCCAACGCCGCCGACCGACACCTCACCCAGTACTTCGAGATGTTCGGCAATCGCGGCATCTATCACGAAGGATGGACCGCCGTCACTCGGCACAGCCTGCCCTGGATCACCCGGCAGCGGCCATCATTCGACGCCGACGAGTGGGAGCTTTATGACACGGCTAATGACTGGAGCCAGGCCCGAGACCTGTCCGCGGAAATGCCCGACAAGCTACGTCGGTTGCAGGAGCTCTTTCTCATCGAAGCGTCGAAGTACGACGTCTTCCCGCTCGACGACCGCAGCTACGAACGCTTCAACGCCTCGATAGCTGGACGGCCGGACCTGCCCGGGGACCGAACGACGATGACCTTCTACCCCGGCATGGATCACCTGATGGAAAACACCGTGCTGAACGTGAAGAACCGTTCGCACACAATCACCGCCGAGATCGAAGTGACCGACGGCGCCACCGACGGGGTGCTCATCGCCCAGGGTGGCCGATTCGCCGGATGGAGCCTCTATGTCAAAGAGTCCCGGCTGAGGTACGCCTATAACTGGTTCGATAGCCAATACACCACGATCGAATCCACCGAGCCGCTGCCGCGCGGGGTCGTCCACGTCAGGTACCACTTCGCCTTCGACGGCGGCCAGCCAGGCGCGGGCGGGGTCGGGCGCCTCTACATCACCGATCGCCTTGTCGGTGAGGGGCGGATCGAGCGGACCGTGCCCTATGTGTTCTCCGCGGACGAAACCTTGGACATCGGTCGCGATCTGGCCCTGCCCGTCACGAGCGACTACCCCGAAGGCCATGCCAACGCGTTCCAAGGCACGCTCGGGTGGGTCCGCATCGACCTGGACGACGACGACCTCAGCCACCAAGAACCGGAGGACAACAAATACCACCGGATCATGTCGCGCCAGTAGGCGGAGGTTGGCTCGTGCGAGTCAGCTCGGCTCGAGCGGCCCGAAGAACCCGATGACTTCTTTGACACGACCGGCGGCATCGGTGACCGCGACGTCGAAGCCAGCCAGGACCAGCTCACCGTCGAGATGGATCGCCCAGTGGTAGCGGTAGTAGCCGTGATGTCCATCGACATCGCTGGCACGCGAGTAGACCGCTCCGGGGACCCGCGTGTGGACCTCGTGAACGTTGGCCTCGAAGGCGTCGATACCGACGATGTCGACCGATGGGTCGACGAAGTGCACATCGGGCGCCAAGGCCTTCTCGAGATGACTCCGCACCCGTGTCGGATCCTTCTCGTTCCATGCGGCGAGCATATGGTCGAACGATTCCGGGGCTTGGCTCATGGGTACCTCCTCAAGCGCCAAATGATGTACCGACAAAGCGATTTCAGAGATCGAGTGCTATGGAATGCCCACAGGTTTCACGGTAGTGCACTGAGGCGCCACGGGAGAGACGCATCGATTGGGCATCGCTGAAGCCTGGTGACTGGCTACGACAGCCCATTGAGCCCGTCTTGGCCCAGCAGCAGCCCGCCGGCGCCGCCAGTGCCGGGACCGCCGTTGGTGGCTCCGATGCCGCTGTTGCCGCCGTTGCCGCCGGTCCCAATCAGCACGGCGGCACCGCCGGTTCCGCCGGCCCCGCCGTTCCCGCCGTTCACGTCGCCCTCGCCGCCGGCGCCGCCGGCCCCACCGCCACCCCACAGTTGTCCGCCGGTGCCGCCGACCCCGCCAGCACCCCCGGCGCCATTGCCGGCGAGGCCGCCGGCCCCACCGGCGCCGCCGGCCCCACCAAAGCCCAGCCACCCGCCGAGCCCGCCGGAGCCACCAGCACCCCCGTCGCCAAAAAAGCCGGTCCCGCCGGTGCCGCCGGCCCCGCCGTTGCCCCACAGCAGCCCAGCGCTCCCGCCGGCCCCGCCAGCACCCCCACTGGTGCCGATTCCGCCGGTGCCGCCGGCCCCACCCGCGCCGCCCAGCAACCCAGCATCACCGCCAGCCCCACCAGCCCCCGCAGTCTCACCGGGTCCGCCGGCGCCGCCGGCCCCACCCGGGCCACCCAGCAGCCCGGCATCACCGCCAGCCCCGCCAGCCCCCCCGGTATCTCCGCTCGCGCCGTCACCGCCGTCGCCGCCGCCGGCGCCCACCAACCCAGCCAGCAACCCTCCAGCCCCTCCAGCCCCTCCATCCCCGCCAGGTCTACCGCCGCCTCCGAAGCTGGCTCCGCCTACCCCGCCGAGCCCGCCCGCACCCCACAACCCCCCAGCACCACCCGCGCCACCGGCCCCACCATTCCCGCCGTTTGTGATCCCGCCGACGCCGCCGACCCCGCCAGTGCCGAATAACCAGCCACCGGTCCCACCGACCCCGCCGGCTCCACCATCAGCGGCCAACGAGAACGCGCCGGTGCCGCCGGACCCGCCAGCACCCACCAATCCGGCCGACCCACCGGCCCCACCGCCGCTACCGCTAGCGGCCGCGCCCGAGCCGCCGGCCCCGCCATCACCGAGCAGCCACCCACCCGCGGCGCCGTCGGCGCCGCTACCTGCCGCGCCGGGAATGCCGTTGCCGATCAGCGGTCGCCCGGTCAGGTCCTGGATCGGCGCGTTGATCGCGCCCAACACTTGTTGCTGCAGGGCATGTAGTGGCGAGGTGGGCGCCGGGGCGTTGAAACCGTCCAGCCCCAACAGCTGCCCGCTGGTCCCGCCGACACCGGTGCCACCCGCGGTGGGGCCGGCCCCGCCGATGCCGGCGTTGCCGCCGTTGCCGATCAACACCGCGTTGCCCCCGGCCCCGCCGCCCCCACCGGTCACTCCCTCACCGCCGGCCCCGCCGGCGCCGCCGTTACCGATCAGCAGCCCCGCCGGGCCCCCGGCCCCCCCAATACCCCCGACACCACCACCACCACCACCAAAGCCACCGGTCCCGCCGACACCGCCATTGGAGAACACCAACCCGCCGGCGCCACCGGCCCCACCATCACCCCCTGCGTCAGCAGAACCGCCTGTCCCGCCGGGCCCGCCGTCAGAAAACAGCAACCCGCCGTTGCCACCGGCCCCACCAGCCCCACCAGTGGTGATGCCTAGTCCGCCGGTGCCGCCGGCCCCACCGGCACCGAACAACCCACCAGTGCCGAATAGCCCGCCGGCGTGGCCACCAGCCCCCCCAGCCCCCCCGGTGGTCATCCCGGATGCGCCGCTGCCACCGGCCCCACCCGGACCGCCCAACACCCCGGCGCTACCGCCGGCCCCACCAGCACCCCCGGTCGATCCGAATCCGCCGGTGCCGCCGTCGCCTCCGCCGGCGCCCACCAACCCAGCCAGCAACCCTCCGGCCCCGCCAGCACCACCAGCCCCACCGTCGGCGCCACCAACGGTCTCGCCGCCGGCCCCACCGAGCCCGCCCGCACCGAACAACCCCCCAGCCCCACCAAGCCCACCAGCCCCACCTGCACCACCACCCGGGCCGGTGGCGCCGCCGGCCCCGCCGGCCCCGCCATCACCCCACAACCAACCCCCCGCACCGCCAACCCCACCCGCACCGCCGGCCCCCAAGTTGGAGCTGCCCCCGGCCCCACCAGCACCGCCGGTCCCGAACAATCCCGCCGCCCCGCCGGCACCGCCGTTCTGCCCGGCCGCACCCGACCCGCCGGCCCCCCCATCACCCAGCAACCACCCACCCGGGGCACCATTGGCACCGGTCCCCGGAGCCCCATTGGCGCCGTTGCCGATCACCGGACGCCCCGTCAACGCCACACTTTGGGCATTGACCGCATCCAACAACTGCGCCAACGGCCCGGTATTGACCGCCTCAGCAGCCGCATAAGAACCCCCAGCGGCGGCCAACGCCCGGACAAACTCCTCGTGAAACACCCCCAGTTGCGCACCCGCTACCTGATAGGCCTGACCATGCGCCGACAACAACGCCGCAATCGCCGCCGACACCTCATCACCGGCGGCGGTGGCGATCCCCGTCGTCGCCGCGGCCGCCGCCGCATTCGCCGAACCTAGCGCCGAGCCGACACCCGCCAAATCCGCCGCCGCCGAGGCCAGCAACCCCGGAACCACCGCCACATATGACATCGTTGTCCTCCAACCGGATCATCAGTGACCGCTCGGGCAGGCCGAAATGCAGCCCATCCAACCATACGTTTCGGAATTGTCCAGTTTTGCGGCGACCCGTTTTGTGATCGGGTTACACCTGCAACAGGTGACGGCAACGACGTCCGCTACTCACCCGTCCACAACCGGCTGGATCGAGGCCTGTGACGCGAGGTGGGCGTGACCATTCAGCTCTTACCGCGGGTCGAAATGCGTTAATTGGCAGAGGTTTTCGAGCATATACTGCCCGAGGATGTCCTGAAGGAAACACAGAGACTCGGTCGCTGCAGTCTGCCGTCGGTCGAGCGAACGGCGAAGGGAGGGAACCACAACATGGCCCGCATTTGGTCACCCGTGGGCTGCGATCGCCGGGCGCCGAGCGGCCGCTCTAGGGGTTAGATCCTGCGCGCGACCACACGCGCTGCCCGGGTGGTCCAGTCCGGCACGTAGCTCACATGCGCGTTCCACTCAATGCCGCCCGAGCAGATCGGGTCGCCAGGATTGCACACGTCGATGATCTTGGACTTGAAATCCGGGTTTATGGCGCCGATGAGTCGAGGCGTTCGGTTGGTCGGATTTCCGAAAAGGGCGACGGCGGCCACGTGCCGAGCCGCTTGGGCCGGTAGCGGCCTAGTGAAGCCCAGGCCCGCCATCGGTGCGGCAGCGACGATGTCCATCACCGCGGCCCCCTGGGAGTACCCGCCCAGCACCAGTTTGGTCCGCGGGCACACCTTGGCCATTCGCTGAATGTGGTCACTAGCGTCGTTCGCTCCTTGCGTGGAGGCCATGAAGTCCCTGTTGGCCGGGTACTTCACCGCGTATGCCCCAATGGTCTTGAAGAGGGACTGCCGGCGTAAGGAACTGATGAAGGCTTGGCCAACCTGCCCGACACCGGGCGGCTCGTCCGTTCCCCGGGCAAACAAGACCTCGGCACTCGGGCACGCCGTCGCCGATGCCGGCGGTGCCAGTCCGGGCGTAATCAACAATGCGGTCGCAATCAACAATGCGGCCGCCGCGTTCTCGGCGACCCGGCGAGGCTTGATCGGGAAAAACCCCATTCGGTGATTTTAGGGGCTTGTGGGCTTGCGTCAGTCGCGCGCGCGTCACGGACCTGCAACAACCTGGAAGCAACGAAACTTGGCGGCCGCCGCATCGCGCGTTCGGATTCGCCGATCCCATCACTGTCGGTCCGACCACAGAGCTCGCTGACTGCCGTTGCGGGAGCATATCTTCGTTTGGTAGCCACGGCAGCAACCCAAGATCGACCGCCCAGCAACACTACGCGGTGGAGCTAGCAACGGACCTCGCCAACGTCGTAGGGTTCGTCTGAGGTGCCGCGAGACCGTGGTGATTGGGACGCCGGCGGAATGAACGCCATCAGCGGGGCTCCACTGACAAACGCACTGACGCGGGTTAGATTTGTACTATATACGCAGGTCAAAGAGTGGAGCTAAGGGGACTCGAACCCCTGACCCCCACACTGCCAGTGTGGTGCGCTACCAGCTGCGCCATAGCCCCGTGAAGTGATGCCCATCGAAGCTACACCACGACCACGAGGCGTTCAAAGTCCCTGATCAGGCCGCTCCCCTAGCCGATGACTTGGTTCACCACCTCCCGCGCGGTGTTTTGCACCTCCGCGAGATGCTCGGGTCCGCGGAAGGACTCGGCGTAGATCTTGTAGACGTCCTCGGTGCCCGAAGGTCGGGCGGCGAACCACGCGTTGGCCGTCGTCACCTTGAGTCCGCCGAGGGGGGCACCATTACCGGGAGCGGCGGTGAGCTTCGCGGTGATCGGCTCACCCGCGAGCTCGGTGGCCCTGACCTGGTCGGGCGACAGCTTGGCCAGCCGGGCTTTCTGCTCGCGGTCAGCGGGTGCGTTCAGCCGTGCATACGTCGGCGCTCCGTATTTGCCGGCCAGCGCGCGGTAGCGCTGCGAGGGCGTGCTACCCGTGACGGCCAAGATCTCGGCGGCCAGCAGCGCCATGATGATGCCGTCTTTGTCGGTGGTCCAGACCGATCCGTCGCGTCGCAGAAACGACGCTCCGGCTGACTCCTCGCCGCCGAAGCCAATGCGGCCGCCGATCAGGCCGTCGACGAACCATTTGAAGCCGACGGGCACCTCAACCAGCGAGCGACCGATACCAGCCACCACGCGATCGATGATCGACGAGCTGACCACAGTTTTGCCGACGGCGACGTTGCGGGGCCACAACAACCGGTGGGTATAGAGATAGTCGATAGCGGCGGCCAAGTAATGGTTGGGATTCAGCAGTCCCTCGTCGGGGGTAACGATGCCGTGGCGGTCCGCGTCGGCGTCGTTGCCCGTGGCGATCTGGTAGCGCTCGCGGTTGGCGATCAGTGAGGCCATCGCGTCGGGCGAGCTGCAGTCCATCCGAATCTTGCCGTCGGTGTCGAGCGTCATGAACCGCCACGTCGCGTCGACCAGCGGATTGACCACGGTCAACTGCAGATCGTGTCGGTCGGCGATCTCGGCCCAGTAGTCCACACTGGCGCCGCCAAGTGGGTCGGCGCCGATCCGCACGTCGGCTGCGCCGATCGCGGCGAGATCGACCACACTAGGTAGGTCGTCGACGTAATCACCCATATAGTCGTAGCGCTGCGCGGTCCGGCGAGCTCGGGCAAACGCGACTCGCTTCACGGCCGACCCTGTACGCAGAATCTCGTTGGCCCGCTGTGCGATTGCGTTGGTTACGGCCGTGTCCGCGGGGCCGCCGCTGGGTGGGTTGTACTTGAAGCCGCCGTCGCGTGGTGGGTTGTGCGACGGAGTGACGACGATTCCGTCTGCCAGCGCATCGGTACGGCCACGGTTGTACTCAAGAATGGCGCGGCTAATCGCCGGTGTGGGCGTGTAGCGGTCGCGGGAGTCCACGACCGCTAATACGTCGTTGCCGACGAGCACCTCGAGCGCTGATACCCATGCGGGTTCTGAAAGCCCATGCGTGTCACGGCCGATGAACAGCGGACCGGTGATGCCGTGGGTGGCACGGTGCTCGACGATGGCCTGGGTGATGGCGAGAATATGGTCCTCGTTGAAGACTCCGTCCAGGGCGGAGCCACGGTGACCCGAGGTACCGAAGGCCACCTGTTGCGCCACATCGTCGGGGTCAGGTCGAACCGAGTAATAGGCCGTCACCAGGTGCGGCAGATCGACGAGGTCCTGCGGCTGGGCCGGCTTGCCGGCCCGTGGGTTGGCCACCATGACTACCAATTCTGCCCGCTGGCAGGCTTCCCGATGTTCCAGGGTTTTCCGTCGCGCCAGTCTGGCCCTACGCTGCGAAGCGCGGCAACGGTACTCGGGAGGTAATCGACTGGTGGCGAATCACGACTATCGAGAATTGGCTGCGATTTTCGCTGGCGGAGCACTGGGCGCGCTAGCCCGCGCGGTCCTGGGTACCCTCTCGGTCCCGGATCCCGCGAGGTGGCCATGGCCCACGTTCACGGTCAACATCGTGGGTGCCTTCGTCTTGGGCTACGTCACCACACGGCTGCTTGAGCGATTGCCGGTGTCGAGCTACCGGCGTCCGCTACTGGGCACCGGGTTGTGTGGCGGGCTAACCACCTTTTCGACAATGCAGGTGGAGACACTAGAGATGATCGAACACGGGCATTGGGTGCTCGCCGCCAGCTACACCGCGACCAGCATCGTGCTGGGTTTGGTGGCGGTATACGTGGCTACGGTTTTCGTGCGCCGAGTGCGGGTGCGCGGATGACGGCCGCGATGTGGGTGGGCGTCATGCTCTTGGGCGGCGTCGGGTCGGTGTTGCGGTTTCTGGTGGATCGAACGGTAGCTCGCCGGATGGCCCCGGCGTTTCCGTTCGGCACCCTGACCGTGAACGTCACTGGCGCCGCGGTCCTGGGGTTTCTCGCCGGCCTGACGTTGTCCAAGGCAGCCGCACTGCTGGCCGGCACGGCGCTGGTTGGCGCCTACACAACGTTCTCCACCTGGATGCTCGAAACCCAGCGGCTTAGCGAAGAGCGCCAGCTACTCGCCGCGTTCGCGAACATCGCCATCAGCGTCGTGCTCGGCGTGGCCGCAGCACTAGGCGGACAATGGGTCGCGGAGCAATGGTGAACCAGCAGTGTCTGAAGTTGACCGCGTATTTCGGCGAGCGCCAACGCGCCGTCGGCAAAGCCGAGGGGTTTCTCGCCGATGCGATGCTGGATTTGTTCGGCAGCCGAGATATCGCGACCAGCGTGATGCTGCGCGGCATCACAAGTTACGGGCGGAGCCATGACCTGCGCTCCGACCAATCGCTGAGCCTGTCCGAGGACCCACCGGTGACCATCGCGGCCGTCGATGTCGAGCCGAAGATCCGGGCCTTGGTCGACGACGTCACCGCGATGACCGACCGTGGACTGCTCACGCTGGAACGCGCCCGGCTCATCACGCGGGACGATGGCATCGAGGACCTTGGCGACGTCGAGAGCCGAGCCACGGAATCCGCCAAACTGACGGTCTATGTCGGTCGCCAGGAGCGAGTCCGCGGCCGGCCACCCCACAACGTCGTGTGCGAGTTGTTGTACCGCCACGGATTCGCCGGTGCCTCGGTGCTTCTCGGTGTCGACGGCACCGCCCATGGCGAGCGCTACCGGGCACGTTTCTTCAGTCGCAACGTCAACGTTCCCCTGATGATCATCGCCATCGGGACACCCGCGCGGGTTTCGGCCGCCGTCGCCGAACTGACCGAGGTGCTACCCAACCGAGTGCTAACCATCGAGCGCGTGCGGATCTGCAAACGCGACGGGGAACTGTTCGCGCGCCCACCGGAGCTACCAACGACCGACGACCACGGGCGCAACCTGTGGCAGAAGCTGATGGTGCACACCGCCGAGGCGACCTTGCATGACGGACTACCGATCCACCGGGCAGTTGTCCACCGCCTGCTGCAATCAGAGACTGCCCGGGGAGCCACCGCACTGCGCGGCATCTGGGGGTTTCACGGCAACCATAAGCCGCACGGGGACAAGCTCTTTGCGCTCACTCGTAGAGTTCCGGTGACCACCATCGTCGTTGACACACCGGAGTCCATAGCGCGCAGCTTCGACATCATCGACGAGCTGACTGCGCGCCACGGGCTCGTGACCAGCGAGATGGTACCCGCCGCAATGTCACTGAGTGAGGCGGAACCGGGGTCGCGCCCGAGCAGTGAAACCCCGCTGGCGGAGTACGACTACTGATTGCCTACGCGGTCACCCCTCAGCGGCTGTTGAGGATCCTTGCGAGGACGGCCGCGTGACTGCCGTCCACGTTGCGGGTGGCACTTACCAGTGTTACGACACTGTGCGTGACTAGCTTGCGCAACTCCTCCAACGCGATGTTGTCGGCCAATTCCTTCTCGTAACGCAACGCAAATTCGTCGAAACGCTCGGGGTGGCCGTGGTACCACTCGCGCAGTTCCCTCGACGGTGCAGCGTCCTTGCACCAGATGCCCACCCTCGGGTCGTCCTTGCGGATTCCGCGCGGCCAGATGCGATCGACGAGGACTCGCTGACCATCGTCGGGATGAACGTCTTCATAGATCCGAGCCGCCCGGACCCGGCTGTTACGGCTCACAGGTCGAGCGTATCGGCGACGCGACAATGCCCCGGGGCGCTATGGTGGCCCACGGCGACAGCATGATGTGCTAGTATCGAACATATGTTCGATACTAGCGTAGCGGTCGACCCCTCCGACGAAGCGGCGTTGATCGAGCGAATCGCCGCACTAGAGAGAGTGAAATCCGCGGCCGCGGCCGGCCAAGCGCGGGCCGCGGCCGCTCTGGATGCGGCACGCCGTGCCGCCGAAGAGGTCACCGGTGTGCCCGCCGCGCGACGTGGACGCGGCGTCGCGAGTGAGATCGCGCTGGCGCGACGAGACTCACCCGCCCGGGGCAGCCGACATCTCGGCTTCGCCAAGGCCCTGATCAACGAGATGCCGCACACGCTTGCGGCGTTGGAATCCGGAGTGCTGTCGGAGTGGCGTGCCACGCTCATCGTCCGAGAAAGCGCCTGCCTGGATGTCGCGGACAGGCGCACGTTAGATGCCGAATTGTGTGGTGAGCCGCGCGGTCTCGATGGGATGGGCGATGCTCGGGTAGCCGCGGCAGCCAAGGCGATCGCCTACCGGTTGGATCCCCATGCTGTCGTCGACCGCGCAGCCAAGGCCGAGGGCGAACGCACGGTCACCATTCGACCGGCGCCCGACACCATGACATATCTGACCGCTCTCTTGCCGGTAGCGGCGGGTGTATCGGTATACGCGGCGCTAAAACGCGAGGCAGACATCCGGTGTGACGGGCGCTCCCGCGGACAAGTGATGGCAGATACCCTCGTCGAACGGGTCACCGGCCGCGATGCGACGGTCCCGACTCGGATCGCGGTCAACCTGGTGTTGTCGGATGAAACACTCCTGAGCGGCGACAGCGCGCCCGCTGACGTCTGCGGATACGGGCCGATACCCGCAGCGGTCGCCCGCACCATGGTTTTCGGCGCCGTCGCCGACAAACGCTCCCGCGCGACGCTCCGTAGGCTCTACGCGCATCCGCGTGCGGGCGCGCTCGTCGCCATGGAGTCCCGGGCCCGACGCTTTCCCCGGGGCCTGGCGGCGTTCATCGACCTGCGAGATCGATGCTGCCGGACTCCCTACTGTGACGCACCGATCCGACACCGCGACCACGCGCAACCGTGGGCCAAGGGTGGCTCCACCACCTCGGACAACGGCCTCGGCACGTGTGAGCGCTGCAACTACGCCAAGGAAGCGGCTGGCTGGGAAGTTGTCACGGATTTCCACGAAAACCACACTCACACAGCGAAATTCACTACTCCAACCGGCCGAAGTTACCGGTCTGGGGCGCCGCCGCGCGTGATGCCGATCGCGATCAGCGGAGTCGAGGTCAAGGTGGGCATTGCGCTCGCTCGACACGCCGCCTAGCCGAGCACCGCACGCACCCAGCGCTAAGGCTCAGTAGTGATAGGTGTCCGACGGAGCCGGCATGTGAACCGATTCGTCGTCGAAGTCGGACGCTTCGATACCGTAGGAACGAGCCAGTTCTAGGATCTTGGTTGCACGGGCAACACGCGGCAGGTCGGACCCGTTGCGTATCTCGCCGCCGTCGCGCTCGAACTCGGCGAAAAACTCCTTTGCCCAACCGATTTCGTCCTGTGACGGGGAGAGGCCCTCATTGACAACTGAGCACTGGTCTGGTGAAAGGCAGATCTTGCCGGTCATCCCGAACTCAACAGACACCGCCGTCGCCTCAATGAGCTTCAGCGCATTGGAGCCAATGGTCGGGCCGTCTATCGCACTCGGCAAGCTCGCCGCCTTCGCTGCGATGGTAAAACGCGATCGGGCATAGGCCAGGGTGGCCGGCTCTTCGCCAAAACCCGTGTCCCGGCGGAAATCGCCGATGCCGAAGGCAAGCCGGAACGTGCCCTTGGCTAGAGCGATCTCGGTGACACGTTCGAGGCCCCGGGCCGTTTCAACCAGCGCCACGATCGGCACATTGGGTAGACGTTTCGCGGTCTCGGTAACGTGGTCCACGGACTCGACCATCGCCAGCATCACTCCGCCGACAGAGCTGCCGGCCAGCGTGGCTACGTCTTCCGCCCACCACGGGGTGCCAAAGCCGTTGATGCGGACCCAGTCGGAGTTTCCGGCGCCGAGCCAAGTTACGACGTTGCCGCGCGCTTCGTCCTTATCCTTCGGCGCGACCGCATCCTCGATGTCCAGGACCACAATGTCGGCGCGAGAGTGTGCGGCGGCCTGGAATCGGTCGGCGTGCGCACCGTTGACCAATAGCCAACTGCGCGCAAGCACCGGGTCGATGCGTGAGCCAATGTCATCGGGATCCATCACGTGGCTGTTGAGTTGTTCGTGCATTGTGCGCTCTGCCGTCATCGTTGTTGCTCTGTCTGTGTGGTCTTTCCTAAACCGCGGCGTGTTTCCTAAACCGTAGCGGTACCGCAACGCGGCGCCTCGCACGCCCCGCGTCACGGCGCCGCGAGCCCACGGAACTCCGTCGAGCCAGTCAATAGCCGATGCGCGCCGCTGGCTCGCCGGTATGATCAGCGCGGCTAAGTTCAAGACCGACGAGCGGCCTGAGTTAAGGACATCCATCGACATGGACTCCAACGAGGCCGCTCTGCGTCAAGGTCGCGAGAGGAGCGGACAAGCAGCGTTGTACGCGCTGTGCGTCAGTTTCTTCATGGTCGGGGTCGACGCCTCGATCGTCAACGTCGCGATTCCGGCGATGCAGACCGCCCTGGACGCGACCCTCAACGACATGGTGTGGGTCAACAGCATCTATGCCTTGTGTTTGTCGGTGCCGTTGATCATGGCTGGTCGCCTGGGTGATCGATTTGGGCCCAAACGGTTGTTTCTTGTCGGGTTGGCCGGATTTACCGCCGCCTCGCTGGCCTGCGCGCTGGCGCCGGAACCGGAGATACTGATCGCCGCGCGCGCGGCGCAGGGGCTGGCGGCGGCACTGGTCATCCCACAGACGATGAGCCTGATCGTGCACATCTTTCCCGCCGAGCGGCGTGGCGCGGCGCTGGGGATATGGAGCGCCGTTGGCGCGGCGGCGATGGCGGCCGGCCCGCTGATGGGTGGGGTGTTGGTGGCATCGGTCGGATGGCGATGGATTTTCTTGATCAACGTCCCGATCGGGATCGCCGGCTGGATCGCCGCCCTGCGATTCGTTCCCGATTACCGTCCACATCATCAGCATCGGTTCGATCTGCTGGGGGTCGCCTTGAGCGGGACCGGCCTGTTCGCGGTGGTGTTCGCCATCCAAAGCGGTGAGCACTACGACTGGGGCATCATCGCCGGGCCGATCTCTATCGCCTCGGTGGCCATCACCGGAGTCATCTGTTTGTTGGTGTTTGTACTGTGGCAGAACGTGAATTCCCGCGAGCCGCTGCTGCCGCTGCGCCTGTTCACCAACCGTAACTTCTCGACGGCGAGCACCGCGGGCCTTGCCATGGGTGCTGCCATGGGGGGGTTGTTTCTGCCGCTGATGATTTACCTGCAGACCACGCTGGGGTACTCGCCGCTGGTAGCCGGGGCAGCCACGGTACCGATGTTTGTGTTGTCGTCATGGTGCGCGCATGCTGCCGGACGGGCCTCGGATCGATGGAATCCCGCGCTCATCTCCGGCGCGGGGTTCGCGGTGTTGGCCGTGGGCATCGCCGCACTGGTGTGGGTGCTGGATCCCGGTGTGTCGTTGTGGCTGTTGATGGCACCGATGCTGGTCGCCGGTGTGGGTCTGGGTGGGGTGTCGGCGCCGCTGGCCGGCATCGCCACCCGCACGGTGCCGACGGAACTGGTGGGCGCTGCCTCGGGGGTGTTCAACACCACCCGACAGCTCGGCGGCGCCCTCGGCAGCGCGGCGACCGGCGTCCTGCTGCAAGCTGGTATCGGTCCCACTACCACGACCGCGACCCAAGCGTCGCTGGTATTCCCCATCGTCATGTTGGTGATGGGCGTGGGGTGCTGCGCACTTATGCGCAAACCCGCCATGGTGTTTCATGGACGCAGTGGCAGAAATTAGTCGCCGCAGAACGATCGCGGCACGACAGCAGGCGGTCTGGGACCTACTGGCCGATTTCGGTTCGCTGAGCTCGTGGGCGGACAACATCGACCACTCCTGTGTGCTGAGTCGCGGTCCCGACGGCGGGCCAGTGGCCACCACTCGCCGCGTACAGGTCGGTCCAAACGCGCTGCTAGAGCGCATCATCTCGGTCGATCCACCCACGACGCTGGTCTACGCCATCGAGGGCCTGCCGACCCGGTTGCGCACCGTCACGAATCGCTGGACGTTGCTGACCAGCGGCGATGCGACCGTCGTGACAGTGGCCAGCACGGTAAGGATCGGGTCGGGCCTACCCGCTCGCCTCGCCGAACACGTAGTGCTGCGTCTATTGGCCAAGCAGTCCGACGCGATGCTCGCCGGGCTGGCCCACCGATTGGAGACAACGCATGCCTGACCGTCCCGACATCATCATCCTGATGACCGACGAAGAGCGCGCGGCGCCGCCGTATGAGTCGCCCGAGCTGCTCGCCTGGCGGCAACGTGCCCTGGCTAGCCATCGCTGGTTCGACGAACATGGGGTGAGGTTTGCTCGGCACTACACGGGTTCGCTGGCGTGCGTGCCCAGCCGGCCGACGATCTTCACCGGCCAGTATCCGGACCTGCATGGCGTCACCCAGACCGATGGTCTCGGCAAGCGATTCGACGATTCGAGGCTGCGGTGGCTGCGAGCCGGCGAAGTTCCAACGCTGGGTAACTGGTTTCGCGCGGCCGGGTACGACACCCACTACGACGGCAAGTGGCACATCTCCCACGCCGACCTGGAGAACCCGGCGACGGGCGAATCGCTGGCCACTAATGATGGCGACGGCGTCGTCGACGCGGCGGCCGTGCAGCGCTATCTCGATGCCGACCCGCTCGGCCCCTATGGCTTCTCCGGTTGGGTGGGTCCTGAGCCTCACGGGGCGGGGTTGGCCAACAGCGGTTTTCGACGCGACCCGCTCATCGCCGATCGCGTCGTGGCGTGGCTGCGGGACCGCTATGACCGGCGTCGCGCCGGTGATGCGGCTGCGAGGCAACCGTTCTTACTGGTCGCCAGCTTCGTCAACCCGCATGACATCGTCCTGTTCCCGGCTTGGCTGCGGCGCAACCCGCTTCCGGCAACCACGCTGGAGCCGCCCCGTGTGCCGGCGCCACCTACTGCCGGTGAGGATTTGTCGCAGAAACCCGCCGCACAGATCGCATTCCGCGAGGCGTACTACTCCGGATACGGTCCGGCCCGCGCGATCAGGCGCGTCTACAAACGCAACGCGCAACGCTACCGCGATCTGTATTACCGCCTGCATGCCGAGGTCGACGGACCGATCGAGCGGGTGCGACGGGCAGTCACCGAAGGCGGATCCGAGAATGCCGTGCTGGTGCGCACCGCCGATCATGGCGAGCTGCTCGGCGCACACGGCGGATTGCACCAGAAGTGGTTCAACCTGTATGACGAGGCCACCCGGGTGCCTTTTGTGGTCGCTCGCATCGGTGACAATGCCACTGAGCCCCGCTCGATCTCGGCGCCAACCTCACACATCGACGTGGTGCCGACACTGCTCGGCGCGGCCGGCATCGACGTAGACGTCGTGGCCGCGAGTCTCGCCGAGTCGTTCTCCGAGGTGCACCCGCTTCCCGGCCGCGACCTGATGCCCGTGGTGGATGGGGCGTCGCCCGACGAGGGGCGGGCCGTCTACCTCATCACGCGCGACAATGTGCTCGAAGGCGATACCGGCGCATCTGGGCTAGCCCGGCAATTGGGCCGCACCGTGAATCCGCCGGCGCCGCTGCGCATCAAGGTGCCCGCGCACGTAGCAGCCAACTTCGAGGGGTTGGTCGTGCGGGTCGATAACGCCGACGCCGTTGGAGGTGCCGGACACCTGTGGAAGCTAGTGCGCACCTTCGACGACCCTGGCACGTGGACCGAACCGGGTGTGCGTCACTTGGCCACCAACGGTATTGGCGGCGAGGTGTACCGCACCGATCCGCTCGACGACCAATGGGAGCTCTACGACCTGACGGCCGATCCCATCGAGGCTGACAACCGATGGACCGACCGCGAACTGCATGACCTGCGCCAGTTTCTGCGGATGCAGCTCAAACACCAGCGGGCATCGTCGGTGCCGGAGCGCAATCGGCCGTGGCCGTACGCCGACCGGCACCCGCCGGCCGGCGGTTCCACCGGGCCGGTGCGTCGAGTGTGGCGACGTTTCGCGAGGTCAGAAAACTAGAGCCCCGCTACCGCCCAGCCCCGACCACTTCGCCGCGGCCCGAATCACCCGAGTCACTGGACTCGGCCGATCTCGTCTGCAGATGGCCACCCCGGTCGAGCCGGTAGAGGGCACAAGCAGACACGATGCCGATCGAGAACAGACCCACCCAGACCAGAGCGCCGTTGCCCGCGTCGCGCGCGGCCTGAAAGATCGAACCGGTCGCGAGGTTCCCGACGAGGATCCCGACTCCGACGATGGTGTTGTAGAAGCCGTAGTGGGTGGCAACCAAACGCTGGCGCGACAGCGACACCAACAGGTCCATCTCGAACGGAAACACTGCCGCCGAGCCCACGGCGAGCACCGCCGCGGACACCACCACCGCACCCATCGCGGCGACCGCCGGGAGCCCTTGCGCATCGGGCACAGCGATCAGCGGCACGAAAGCTGCCGCCAGAATCGTCATGCCGATGATCAGGCAACGTCCTGATCCCCAGCGACCAGCGAACCAGCGGGTGATACGGAGCTGACCGAGCACTGCGACCAATCCCGAGACCACGAAGAGGGCGGCGACGAGCATCGCCTCGGAACCCGGTGCCAGCACAGCCGCCTGCAGCGGCAACGCGAGATAGATCTGGAACGACAACACATACGACCCGATCATCGCCACGGCGAACAGCAGCAACGATCGATTCGCCGCGACTGTTCGCCAGTCGCTACGCAGCGCCGTCGGCTCGGCCCGTTTTACTCCATGTTGCGGTAGCGCGAACAGTTGCAGGGCGGTCAGTGCCGCGAAGACGAGCGCGGCACCGGCAGCGCTGACTCGGAAATCGACCGTCGCGAGCGCAAGCCCGGCCAACGGGCCTATCAGAATGCCCGCCTGGTAGAAGACGTTGAACAAGGCGAACGCGTCAACGCGGCGCTCGCGGGCGTCAGCGGCCAGGTATGCGCGAACAGCCGGGTTGAACAGGGCACCAGCGAATCCGGTAGCAGCTGCCGCGAACAGCACTGCGGGCAGCGACTGGGCGAACACAAGCAGCGCGAACCCGGCGGTGCGCAACAGGCAACCCGCGAGGATCAACGGCTTGTAGCCAAGCCGATCGGCCAGAGTTCCGCCGACGATGAACATGCCTTGTTGCGAAAAGCTGCGCACGCCCAATACGAGGCCGATGGCCCACGCCGACATACCCAGCGGGCCCCCAAGATAACTGGCCAGGTACGGCATCAGCATGTAGAAGCCCAGGTTGATGCCGAACTGATTGACCATCAGGATTCGGCTGGGACCGTCGAAACTCCGGAACGAAGCGATGAAGTCCCTCACGTGGCCGCCTTGGCAGGATCCACCACCGTCCTGGTCCGCGTCCAGGACTGCACCACGTGATCCCTGGGCTGGGCGATGAGGTCTGGCTCGATCGGCTGACCGCGATCCAGCAGGTTGTGGTCGCGGCAGTACTCGTCGTTGTAGATCGTGTCGAAGTACCGCTGTGGTCCGTCGGGAAACACCGCGACAATCGACGTGCCGCGCGGATAGGTGTTTGCTGCCCACCCGGCAACCAGGCTGACCGCGCCCACACTCCACCCGCCGGTGGCGTAGTGGGTGGCGGCCAGAGCGCGGCACGCCCACACCGCCTCGTGCGGTGCGACCCAGTGCACCTCGTTGAAGGCTGCGTAGTCGACATTGCCGGGGTAGATGCTCGACCCCAATCCACGCATCAGGCGAGCGCTCGGTGGCTGCCCGAAGATGGTGGAACCGATCGTATCCACGCCGATCAGCTCCACTTCAGGATTTGATCGACGCAGCGCTCGGGCGATGCCCGCTGAATGACCGCCAGTTCCCACCGAGCACACGACGACGTCGACCTCCCCCAGCTGGGCGATCAGCTCGCGAGCCAACGACCGGTAGGCATCAACGTTGTCCGGGTTGTTGTATTGATCGGGGCACCAGGCGCCAGCCTCGGCGGCCAGGAGCGCGGCCACTCGATCGCAACGCGCCTGCTGCCAACCACCGATCGGATGGGGCTCGGTGACCACGTCAACATCGACGCCGTATGCGGCCAGCATCCGATGGATGATCAGCTCCATTCCGGGATCGGTTACCACGGTGACCGGATGCCGGTACACGCTTCCGGCCAGGGCAAGACCCAATCCCAAGGTGCCACTTGTCGATTCCACGATTCGGGCGCCAGGCTGCAAATCGCCGCGGGCCCGACCACGCTCGACCATATGCACCGCTGGACGGTCTTTCATACCCCCGGGGTTGCATCCCTCCAGCTTGGCCCAGAAACCACGGTTGGTTGCGCTCAGCGGTGCCGATACCCACACCACCGGTGTGTGGCCGACCATCGACGCGCCAGGGGGCGCGCCACGGAAGCCGCGTTGCGCCGACCGATACCGGCCGGACGTGTGCCGGTGGACAACCGGAGTCGACACTGCCATGCCGGCGGCGGCTGCAGCGTCGGGTTCATTCGGTGGGTACCGTTGCACATCCCCACGGTGCCCACTGGCCCTTGGTGAATCGCTATAGCTTGGGTAAAGAACCCATCAAGACGTTCGTGTCACGCTCGAATTCGCGGTCAGGCACTATATGGCGATGGACCCCAGGCCGGAAGCTTCATCGGACCACGCGGCGGTTTGTCGAGCGCTGATTGTCGACGACGAGGTGGTGTTGACCGGCATCATCGCCAGCTACCTCGAGCGGGAGCATTACGAGGTCCGTGTCGCCCACAACGGGCCGGACGCGCTGGCCATGGCTCGCGAGTACGACCCTGACGTCGTCGTGCTGGACCTTGCCTTGCCGGGCATCGACGGGCTGGAGGTGTGCCGCCAGCTACGCACGTTTTCCGACGCGTACGTGGTGA
This sequence comes from Mycobacterium spongiae, assembly GCF_018278905.1. Classification (NCBI taxonomy): domain Bacteria; kingdom Bacillati; phylum Actinomycetota; class Actinomycetes; order Mycobacteriales; family Mycobacteriaceae; genus Mycobacterium; species Mycobacterium spongiae. The sequence goes on along the minus strand of NZ_CP046600.1, from coordinate 1,575,558 downwards.
TGCTGACGGCGCGGGACACCGAAACTGACACCATCGTTGGGTTGTCCATCGGCGCGGACGACTACCTGACCAAACCCTTTAGCCCTCGAGAGCTATTGGCACGCATCCAAGCGATGCTGCGCCGGCCGAGAACGCCAAGTGGCGCCGGCGCCACCGAGGATGCTCCCGCACGCGTGTTCGGGGCAATGCGGATTGATGTGCTGGGACGGCAGGTGTTCATCCACGATCTGCCGATCCTGTTGACCCGCACCGAGTTCGACCTGCTGGCGGCCCTATCAGCCCGACCCGGGGTGGTGTTGAGCCGCCGGCAACTGATCGAGACCGTGTGGGACGAGCAGTGGGTAGGCGACGAGCACCTCGTCGACGTTCACGTCGGAAATTTGCGCCGCAAGCTCGGCGACGACGCGGGAAAGCCTCGCTACGTGGTCACCGTCCGTGGGGTCGGCTACCGGATGGGCACCGGACGATGACCGAGTCGGACGACTCCCCTAGCCGCGGCAGGCGCCGCAGCGGCTTCGGTGTTCGATTGCTGCTCGCCCAAATCATGGTGATGGTCGTCGGCACCTCCGCGGCCGCCATCGTCGCCGCAGTGGCCGGGCCGCCGCTGTTCCGTGAGCACCTGCGTCGCGCCGGAGTGACCGCCGGATCCCACCAGCAGCACCTCGTCGAGGAAGCTTATGAATACGGCGCGTTTATCTCGGCGGTGGCGGTGGCGGTTGCCCTGGTGACGGCACTGGTCGTGAGTTGGTACCTCAGTCGCAGGCTGGGCCGTTCGGTCACCGACCTGGCGTCCGCGGCAGCCGCGGTCGCCACCGGACGCTACGACCACCGTGTTGAGACACCGCACCTCGGCGACGACTTCGCCGCCCTGGCAACTGCGTTCAACCAGATGGCGACCAAACTGGAATCGGTAGAGCAGACGCGTCGCAGGTTGTTCAGCGACCTCGCCCACGAAATCAGGACGCCGGTGTCGGTCCTCGAGGCGTACACTGAGGCCTTGCAAGACGGCGTCAGGACACTGAACGCGGAGAGCATTGCTGTATTGCACGATCAGTCACAACGACTAGTTCGACTGTCCGCCGATTTCGCCGCACTCTCCCAAGCCGAGGAGAACCCGGGAAGCGTCACACCCACCTGGGTAGCCCCGAAAGATCTGGTCGGAGCCGCGTTGGCGGCCGCCGAAAGCCGGTTCGCCGACAAAGGTGTCGCGCTTCGCGCCGATGTCGGCGACGACCTACCCCCGATGTGGGCCGATCCCCACCGAATTGGGCAAGTACTGGCAAACCTGCTGGACAATGCGCTGCGCTACACACCGACCGGTGGGAGCGTCGACGTCGCGGCCCACGTCCATCACCGTGAACTCACGTTGACTGTCACCGACAGCGGCGAAGGTGTGCCCGCCGACCAGCTTGCGCACCTGTTTGAGCGCTTCTACCGGGTCGACACCGCGCGAGACCGTCAGCACGGGGGTGCGGGCATCGGCCTGGCGATCGCCAAGGCGTTGGTGGAAGCCCACGGTGGCCACATCGCCGCCAGCAGCCGCGGCATCGGGACGGGCACTACCTTCACCTTTAGCGTGCCGCTAGCCTGATAGCGCGACCTCGGCGGCCAGGCGATCGAGGTACCGAAGCGTCTGGTCGCGCGGTTCGGTCGGCAACTCCAGTAATACCCGCTCCACCCCCAGCGGCAGGTATCCCTCGAGTACTTTCGCCGTGGCTTCGCCCCACTGACACACAGTCACCGGAACGTCGCCGGCAATGGCGCGCAGCTCCTCCAGCGGACCCGCCAATAACTCCGGTGATGGGCTGATCGCGATCCACCCGGCCTTCAGCCGGGCAATGCGCCGAAAGCTCGCCGGTCCCCCACCCACATAGAGCGGCGGATACGGCGTCGTCATCGGCTTGGGCCAGCAATAGATCGGGTCGAAATCGGCGAATTGCCCATGGAATGCCGGCTTTTCCTGAGTCCAGATCTCAATCATCGCGCGCAGCCGCTCGTCTGCCACACGCCCGCGCACCGCGGGATCGACACCATGATTGGCGACTTCCTCGCGGAGCCACCCAACGCCGACACCGAAGCGAAACCGTCCCTGGGACAACAGATCCAGTGACGCAACCTCCTTCGCGGTGATAATGGGATCCCGCTCCGGGATGAGAGCGATGCCGGTGCCCACGACGAGCCTCTGCGTCGCGACCGCCGCCGCCGTCAACGCCACGAACGGATCGAGTGAGCGGTAATACCTATCCGGGATTGGGCCGCCACCCGGGTAGGAGCTCACGTGCTCTACCGGGATGTGCGTGTGCTCGGCGAGGAAGACCGATTCAAACCCGCGTTCTTCCAGTGCCACACCCAGCTCCACTGGACCAATCCCCTGGTCGGTCACAGACGTCAGGACACCGAAATGCATTCTTGCTCCTTTCGCCTGATCCATCGCATGCGCTGACTATCGCGACTACAGCGCGCGCAGTCGGCGGACCCGATCGGCGATAGCGCGCCGCGACACGTCGGCAGTGGCAGCCATCGCATCGAAAGCATGCGGACATCCGGGGTGCAGATGCATTTCGGTGGGGGTGCCGGCGACCGCCAGCCGGTGGGCGAACATGAGGTCTTCGTCGCGAAAGATGTCGAGGTCGCCCACGTCGATATAAGTCGGCGGCATGCCGGCCAGATCCGTCGCACGGGCTGGTGCGGCGTAAGGCGAGACGTCGTCTGAACCGACACGCTCACCTAGTAGCGCGGTCCAGCCGGTGACGTTGTCGTCGTACGTCCATGTCAAGAAGGGCGCCACCTCCGGGTCACGCACCGGCGGGCGGTCGTCAAGCATCGGATAGACCAGCAACTGAGCGGCGATCGACGGACCGCCACGATCACGGGCCCACATACACAGACCCGCTGCCAGGCCCCCGCCGGCGCTGTCACCCATCACTGCCAGGCGATCGGGATCGACTCCCAGCGCTTCGGCATGCTCGGCTAGCCACAGCAAACCGGCGCAGCAGTCCTGAAAGGGAATCGGATCGGGAAACTCCGGCGCCACACGGTAGTCCACCACCAGCATCGGCACCCCCGAGGCGGCAACATAGCCGCGCACCAGCCAGTCGTACAGCCTACTCAGGACAGAGAGGCCGCAAATCATGCCGCCGCCATGCACATAGAGCGCCGCGCTACCCGGCTGCGTGGACCCGGCACGCCGATACCAGTATGCCGGCAAGGTGGCGCCGTCGGCCGTTGTCAGCGCGAACTTCTCGATCTCAACCCCATCGGCCGCGGGCGGCGGCGCCCACAACTCCTCGAGCATGTGACGCGAGTTCAGCCGTCGGGTTGCCACGTCACCGACCCGAGGAAGCTCCGCGGGGGGGTCACCCCGCAACGTGGCGAGTTCCGCTGCTACCTGGAAGTCAATCCGCACATAAGCTCCTGACTCTGAACGTCATTCGCGTGACTGCCCGCGAACTCGCTGCGCCGCACCGCGCCCCACACGCCCACACCGATACCGGCGACGGCGCCGCCGAGGCCGACGAGCGCCTGGAAACGCTTCATTTCGTGGTGAACGCTGAGCCCGCCGAGCAGATCCGCAGCGTCGGCGCCGGCAGACGCAAGAAACCAGCCTCGGGTGTTCTTACCCCGCAACGCCGCCGTCGCCAGGAGCCCGCCGATGAGGGCGTCGCGGTAGCCCATGGATCGCAATAGCAGTCGCGCTGTCGCTGACGACTCGTCAGGATCTCCGCCCCAGAGCCGATTGGCCCGGACCGGGTCGGCGAGGAACGAAAGGCCTGAGGCGAATCGGATGCTGCCCGCAACCAAGGCGGCACGATCGATGGGCATGGCCCGCAGCCTAATGGGAATGGATCGGCGGGGCTTCCATCGGTAAGGGTTCGGTTGGGAGAGGCTGGTCTGAGAGCCACCGGCCGGTGAGCACTTCTGCAGCCTGAAGCGAGTGTGGACTTCTACGACTAGATCGTGCCCCGGTCGGATGGTGGGGTTGCCCGTAGCGCTGATGGGATGTCGTGCCGGTGTGGAGCACTGATCCATTAGGTTGCCGCCCGGGCGCCCTCGGCTCATCCCACAACCGGAAATCGGAGGAGGACATCGGGTGATTTTCATCGGAGACGACTGGGCCGAAGACCATCACGACGTGCATGTGATGGACCAGGCCGGTACGCGGTTGGCGTCACGGCGGCTCTCTGAAGGCCTGACCGGCGTTCGCCAGCTCCACGAGCTGATCGCGGCGCACGCCGAGGAGCCAGGTCAGGTGGTGATCGGCATCGAAACCGACCGGGGCTTGTGGGTGGGCGCCCTGGCGGCGGCCGGCTATCAGGTGTTTGCGATCAATCCCCTGGCGGTGGCCCGCTACCGCGATCGCCACCACGTCTCGGGAGCCAAATCCGATGCCAGCGATGCCAAACTGCTGGCTGACTTGGTGCGCACTGATCGACACAACCATCGCTCGCTCGCCGGCGACAGCTCCACCGCTGAAGCCATCAAAGTTCTGGCCCGCGCACATCAGAACCTGATTTGGGCACGCACCCGCCACACCAACGCGCTGCGCAGCACGTTGCGGGAGTACTACCCGAGCGCACTGGCGGCTTTCGAGGACCTCGCCCACGGCGACACCCTGGAGGTGCTCAGGCGCGCCCCTACCCCAGAACAGGCCACCCGGCTGAGCCTGCCAGCGATCCAGTCTGCGCTCAAACGCGGCGGGCGCCAGCGCTATATCGCCGCCCGCGCCCGCGAAATCCTCGCCGCGCTGCGCACCGAGCAGCTATCGGCACCCGCAGCGGTCAGCGCCGCGTTCGCGGCCAGCACCCGCGCCGCGGTCAGCATCATCGCAGAGCTCAACCGCCAGATTAACGAGCTCGAGGCCAGCCTCGCCGACCATTTTGAGACACACCCGGACGCCGACATCTACCTCTCCCTGCCAGGACTCGGCGCTGTACTCGGCGCCCGGGTGCTCGGTGAGTTCGGGGACGACCCGAATCGCTACACCGATGCCAAGTCTCGCAAAAACTACGCCGGAACCTCACCTTTGACTGTCGCGTCGGGCAAGAAACGCGCCGTGCTGGCCCGCCACGCACGCAACCGCCGTCTCTACGACGCCATCGACCAATGGGCCTTCTGCGCCCTGGTGGCCAGCCCCGGCGCCCGCGCGTTCTACGACCAACACCGCGGCGCCGGCGACACCCACCACCAAGCCTTACGCGCCCTAGCCAACCGTCTCGTCGCCATCCTGCACGGCTGCCTACGACACCACACCCGATACAACGAACACACCGCCTGGGCACACCGCACCCCAACTGCCGCTTGACACCTTAAAACCCTGGGATGTCTAGTCCTTCCGGTCCAGGGCAAGCACAGGCGACGTGAGAGGGTTGATCCTCATGCAGATCCCCTTCGCCGACGGGATGTTCGATCGCCTAGGGCGGCGCGCGGCGGCACTGGACCTGATCGAGGAGATCGAGGACGAGTCACAGCAACCCGGTGCATCCCTCAGCGCTGCCGAGCTACTGGCCGCCGAGCCGGCCCTGCTGCTGCAAAAGATGGAAAACCGGCTGGTCCGCCATCACCTGTCCAATCCGGACGTGTTGAGCGATGAACAGCTGCGCAAATTGCGGTACATCCTCAACTTCGCCAGACTGGCCGACTTCGAGCCGGGGGCCGCTGGCCCGGGCGGCAGCCGCGGACGCGGCGACATCTCGCTGGGCGCCCAGGTCGCGCCGTGGCGGTCCAGGGTCGCCGACGCCCTCTACGGTCCGCTGCGCGAAGAAGCAGATCCGGCGACAGCTCTGCGAGCGGCCAGAGACGTGCTGGCGAGTCTCGTCGACGACCAGGACGATCAACGGCGCGTCCTCATCGAACGCCACGCAAATGACTTTGCGCCCGCCGAACTCGACGCCGAGGTCGGCTACAAGAAGCTCGTCACCGTCCTCGGCGGCGGCGGTGGTGCGGGTTTCGTCTACATCGGCGGTATGCAGCGGCTGCTCGAGGCCGGGCAGGTTCCCGACTACATGGTCAGCTCGTCGTTCGGATCGATCATCGGCAGCCTCGTGGCCCGCGCCCTGCCGGTGCCGATCGACGAGTACATGGATTGGGCCAAGACGGTGTCCTACCGCGCCATCCTCGGCCCCGAACGGCGCCGCCGCCGCCACGGCCTGGCCGGCATGTTCGCGCTGCGTTTCGACCAATTCGCCCATACCCTGCTCAGCCGTGCCGACGGCGAACACCTGCGAATGTCAGATCTGGCAATCCCGCTCGATGTCGTCGTCGCCGGGGTGCGAAGACAGCCGTACGCAGCACTGCCGTCCCGGTTCCGCCGGACCGAAATGGCCGCGCTGAAGCTGCGGTCGCTTCCGTTTCTGCCCATCGGCATGGGTCCGTGGGTGGGAGCGCGCATGTGGCAGGTCGCTGCCTTCATCGATGTGCGGGTGGTCAAACCGATCGTCATCAGCGACCACGACGAGACGCGCGACTTCAACGTCGCTGACGCTGCCTCGTTCTCGTCGGCCATCCCCGGCGTGCTGCACCACGAAACGAGCGACCCGCGAATGATCCCCCTGCTCGACGAGCTCTGCGCCAGAGAGGACATCGCGGCGATGGTCGACGGTGGCGCGGCAAGCAACGTCCCAGTCGAATTGGCGTGGGAACGGGTCCGCGACGGGCGCCTTGGCACCCGCAACGCGTGTTATCTGGCTTTTGATTGCTTCCATCCCCACTGGGACCCCCGGCACTTGTGGTTGGTCCCGATCACCCAGGCGATCCAGCTGCAGATGGTGCGGAATCTGCCCTACGCCGATCACCTCGTCCGATTCGAGCCGACATTGTCGCCGGTGAACCTGGCGCCCACCGGGCCGGCCATCGATCGCGCGTGCAGGTGGGGGCGCCGCAGCATCGAGCCAGCGATTCCGGTGACATCGGCGCTGTTGCAGCCAACGTGGTGGGAAGGCGACACCCCGCCAGCCGCCAAGCCCACGGCACCCGAGAAATCCGTCGCGTCGTCGATGAATGCCGTGATGGGGGCCATTCAGGTGCCAACGAGCCGGTTCCGGCGGTGGCGAGACCGTCACCTCACCTGACGGGTTCGCATCCCGACGCGGGTCACATTCCCAACGTGGGAGAATCGTCGCACCCTCGCTACCATGACCGTCATGGCCGAGCCGAGCCCGGCTGCCGACGACACAACCGCACTCGACGGTGGCGACACCGTGGCGGTGCCCAATTCCCCCATTGCCGACTCCGCGAGCGTCGCGTGGTCGAACACCGATGAACGCGACGACGGCGGCAGCGATCTGGGCGATCTGGGCGATCTGGGCGATCTGGGCGATGGCAGTGATATCGCGGACATCGCGAGCATCTCGAACGAACAAGTCACCGTGCCAGAGTCCTGGCGCTCTACGTGGGGACGAGCTGCCGCGCTACTTCTGGTCGGTCTCGGTGTGGCGGGGGCAATCGTCTTAGGGCATTGGGCGGTGACACGCGAGCCGTCTCCGACAAGAGCGGTGCAGGCCTCCACGCCAACCCCATCGACGACAACGCCACCGCCGCGCGCTGAATCGATCGCATCCACCCCCGAGCAGGACAGCAGGTACATTCAAGCCCTCAACGATCGGGGCATCTCGTTCGCCAACCCCGGCGCCGCCACTTTCAACGGCAAGACGGTATGCCAGAACATCGGCCAAGGGATGACAGTGCAACAGGTGATCTCGGCATTTCGTGCGAGCAGCCCGGCATTCAGTGACAACGCCGACGACTTTGTCGCCATCTCCGTTCGCGCGTACTGCCCGCAGTACGCCAACGCCGTGGGCGGGCCTGACACGGAACCCCCGGCCGCCGACTCCCCGTAGTCTCGGTGACGTGAGCGTTGCCCCGGATAAGACTCTGACCCTGCAGGACCGGTTCTGGCGCGAGTTGCCAGAGATGGCCGTCCGATGGCAAGCGGAGGTGCCGCCGGATCCACAGCTGCTCGTGCTCAACGAGCCGCTCGCGGCGGATCTTGGCTTGGACGCCGCCTGGTTGCGCAGTGCCGACGGGCTGCGATTCTTGGCGGGAAATCTGGTTCCCGCCGGCGCAGTTCCGGTGGCCCAGGCCTACAGCGGGCATCAATTCGGTGGCTTCGTCCCGCGATTGGGCGACGGGCGCGCACTGCTGCTGGGCGAGTGCGTCGACCGGCATGGATGCCTGCGCGACATCCACCTCAAAGGTTCCGGACCTACGCCGTTCGCGCGCGGCGGTGACGGCCTTGCCGTGGTGGGCCCGATGCTGCGCGAGTACGTCGTTAGCGAAGCGATGCACGCTCTGGGCGTCCCAACGGGGCGCGCCTTGGCCGTGTTGGGCACGGGGCGCCGGGTAGAGCGCGACGGGCAACTGCTGCCGGGCGCCTTGCTGGTGCGCGTCGCCAGCAGTCACTTGCGCGTCGGGAGTTTCCACTATGCCTTCCAACTCACCTCGGCGACAGGTGATCTGAAGCCGTTGCGGCGCCTTGCCAATCATGCGATCGCCCGCCACTATCCCCGCGCCGCGGAGTCGCAGCGCCCCTACCTGGCTCTGTTCAAAGCGGTGGTCGAAGCCCAGGCGTCACTGGTGGCCCGGTGGATGCTGGTCGGCTTCGTCCACGGGGTGATGAACACCGACAACATGACGATCAGCGGCGAAACGATCGACTATGGACCCTGCGCATTCATGGAAGCCTACGACCGTGAAACGGTCTTCAGCTCAATCGATTTCTGGGGACGCTATGCCTACGGCAATCAGCCTGCCATCGCCGAATGGAATCTCGCCCGGTTCGCTGAGGCGCTCCTCCCCCTGCTCGCGGACCCCGCGTCTGGCGACCCTGACGAGGCAATCACGCTGGCAGAGCAGGCATTTGGTGGATTCCAGCAATACCGAGCCGACTGGTCCTCAGGCCTACGAGCCAAGCTTGGCTTGTCAGAAGACGTCGAGACCGACGTCGTCACGTCGTTGTTCGACGAATTGCAGCTCCTGCTGACCGAAAGCCGCGTCGACTACACCTCGTTCTTTCGCCACCTTGGCCAGGCTGCCCGCGGCGGGGCCGAGCCGGCACGCGGAATGTTCGTTGACCTCGCGCGATTCGATGAGTGGTTGTCGCGCTGGCTAGCGCTGGGTCCCGACGCCGAATCGATGGACCGCGTCAACCCGATCTACATTCCGCGCAACCATCTCGTCGAAGAGGCGCTGACGGCAGCGACCGCCGGCGATCTTGATCCGGTCAACAAGCTCCTGGAGGCCGTCACTGACCCCTACAACGAACGGGCCGGTTTTGAGCGCTACGCCAGCCCTGCCCCCGCGGATTTCGGCAGCTACCGAACCTTCTGCGGCACGTGAGACGATCTCGCCGGCCGTAGGGCGACAGCCGAAGCAGTGCGACAACGAGAACCGCGAGAGCACCGACTGTAACGCCGATCATTGCGGAGATCCCGGTGTTGACCAACCAGGCCAGCACGCTACCGACGGACTCCACGCTATGGCGAAGCTGGTCTTCGGCGTGGTGAACCAGAGCGGATGGGGTGCGCCAACCGAGGTGGTCACTCTGGACGAGCAGGATGTGGCCGCCGACCCAGAGCATCGCCACGGTCCCGATCGCCGAGAGCGCCGAGAGCAGGGTTGGCATGCCGGCGACCAGCGCCCGGCCGACGATCTGCGCGAAGCCGAGTGTGGATTGCGTGAGGCGCAACCCAATGTCGTCCATCTTCACGATGGCAGCGACGACACCGTAGACCGCAGCGGTGATGACCACTGCGACGATGACCAGGACGATGAGCCGCCGCAAGAAGGCTTCGTCGGCGACCTCGCTCAGAGCGATCACCATGATCTCCGCCGACAGGATGAAATCCGTCCGAATCGCGCCCTTGACGAGTCGGTCCTCATCGCGGGGTGCCGCACCCGCGCCGGTACGACCGCGGAGGGCGTGCCATGCCTTCTCGGCGCCTTCGTAGCACAGGTAAGTGGCGCCCAGCATCAGGACGGGGCCCAACAGCCACGGCACGAACTGACTGAGGAGCATTGCTCCGGGCAGGATAAACAGGAGTTTGTTGCGCAGTGAACCCATCGCGATGCGTTTGATGATGGGCAACTCGCGCTCTGCGGTGATCCCGTGGACATACTGCGGCGTCACGGCCGTGTCGTCGATGACCACGCCGGCGGCTTTTGCAGTCGCGCGAGCGGCAGCACCGCCGATGTCGTCGATCGAGGCCGCTGCCAGTCGTGCAAGAACTGCGACATCATCGAGAAGGCCGAACAGGCCCCCACTCATTGCGTCTCCGCGTCGATTTCCAGAATCAACTTGCCGGTGTTGTGACCACGAAATAGCGATAACAGGACCTCAGGAAAATCGGCGACGTCGCCGTTCACAACCTGTTCCCGCGAGCGCAGCTCGCCGCTGCGCAGCCAATTCGCCAGCTGCACAACGGCTTCGCTGTATTGGTCGGCGTAGTCGAAGACGACGAAGCCGGCCATCGATGCGCGGGCGACCAGCAGCTGCATGTAGTTGGCCGGCCCACGCAGTTCGCCGCTAGTGTTGTACTGCGAGATGGCGCCGCACAGGACGACGCGGGCGCCACGGGCCAGCCGCGAGAGAGCAGCCTCCAGCGCCGTTCCCCCGACGTTGTCGAAAAAGACGTCAATACCGTTGGGGGCGTGCGTCTTCAGCTGCTTGCGCAGATCGGTTGCCTGGTAGTCGATGGCGGCATCGAATCCCAGCTCGGCTAGGAGCCATCGACACTTCTCTTCGCCGCCGGCGATACCGATCACCCGGCACCCGTGGATCCGCGCAATCTGGCCGACGATGCTGCCCACCGAGCCGGCGGCTCCGGAGACGACCACGGTCTGTCCGGGTTGTGGGCGGCCAACGTCGAGCAGCCCGAAATAGGCTGTCAGTCCGCTGACCCCCAGGACGCCGAGATGTGCCGGGGCGGGCGCAACGGTCGTGTCGACCGCAGTCACGCCGCTACCGTCGGAAAGCGCGTAGCGCTGCACCCCGAAGACGCCATACACGTGGTCACCGGCCGCGAAATCCGGGTGCCGCGAATCGATGACGCGCCCAATGCCGCCCGCGCGCATCACCTCGCCGATCTCTACCGCGGGCACATACGACCGCCCCGCGTTCATCCACGTCCGCATCGCCGGATCGATGGACAAGTACTCGACCCGCACCAGGAACTCGCCGGCCCCCGGGCTCGCGACGGGTTCGTCGGTGACCTCCCAATCCGAGGACTTCGGCAGGCCGATCGGGCGGGCCGCCAGACGGCACACCCGGTTGACTGGCGGCACTTCCACCCCGGTCACAGCATCGACACGTCGCCAGGCTGGCCGAGCAGCAACCGGCCCGGCAGCTCGCGGGACGCCGCGTTGACCTGGAAGTGGGCGGTGGCGGTGTGTGCGTCGCGGAACCGGCGTTGCAGCGGTGAGCTGTCGTAGATCGCGCTGCCGCCTGCCAGGTCGTACATGGTGCGCACCACGTCGGCCGAGGTACGTACCGCATGTGTGGCAGCCAGGCGCAGCCGGTTGCGCGTCGCCACCGGCACTGCCTCCGGATCCTGGCTGGCCTGCCAGGCCGCCTCGATCGCCTCGTAGAACAGCGCGCGAGCCGCACCCAGCGCCGACTCGGCCGTGGCCACCGCCGCTTGGGTCGTCGAACGTTCGCCCAGGGTGCGCGTCGCCCCCAACCCTTTCTTGCCGCAGGCAAGCTCGACGAGATCGTCGATTGCGGCGCGCGCATTGCCCAACGCCGCCGCGCCGATCGACAGGGCAAAGAACCCGAATATAGGAAAGCGATACAGCGGCCGGTCCAGGGTTGGTCCGTCAAACACCGAGCACACCCGATCGGCGGGCACGAAGACGTCCTCAGCCACGCTGTCGTGGCTGCCCGTGCCACGCAGGCCCAGCGTGTGCCAAGTGTCGAGGACGACCAGGTCGGCTTTGTCCAGTGCGACGACGGAGGGCACCCGCCGCTCGTCGACGAAGCAGCCGGCGAACATCATGTCGGCGTGGTTGATCCCGCTGCAAAACGGCCAGCGCCCGGACACCACGACACCACCATCGACCGTTTTCGCGATGCCGCGCGGCGCCCACACCCCCGCCGCGATACCCCGCCCGCCGCCGAACATCTGCTCGCGGCTGGACTCCGGCAGGTAGGCGACCAGCAAGGCGCTGGTGATCGCGATCGACACGCACCACCCCGCCGATGCGTCGCCGCGGGCCACCGCTTCGGCGCACCGCAGCGCCGGCGCCGGCGCCAGTTCGAGTGCGTGAACCTCGCCTGGCATGGTGGCGCGCAGCAGGCCGGCCTCGCTCAGACCGGTCACCAGCTCGTTGGGGAGTCTCCGGTCGCGGTCGATTTCCGCCGACATCTCCTGTGCTGACAGCGCGATCTTCTCGGCAAGTAGCTCGATCTCAGTGTCGCTTTGGTTCATCGCCGGCTCCTGATGACTGGGCTGATGCAGCCAAGTTACCACCTCGGTTCAGTGATTGAACCAGGTACAGTTGGTAGACCATGGCCGCTGCCGACCTGTCCCACCGCTTCGCAGGTGAGTCGGTCGGGCGCGCCCTCGAATTGGTGGGCGAGCGCTGGACGCTGCTCATCCTGCGGGAGGCGTTCTTCGGGGTGCAGCGCTTCGGTCAGCTCGCGCGCAACCTCAACATTCCGCGGCCGACACTGTCATCGCGGCTGCGGATGCTCGTCGACGTGGGCCTGCTTGACCGGGTGCCATACTCCCGGGAGCCCGAGCGCCACGAGTACCGGCTCACGTCGTCCGGCCGCGACTTGTTTGCCGCGATCGTCGTCCTCATGCGATGGGGAGACCAGCACCTGCCGAACCCCGACGGACCACCGATTGTGTTGCGCCACCACCCGTGCGGCCAGCACGTCGATCCGCGCTTGATGTGCGCCCACTGTGGCGAGCTGATCACCGCGCGAAATGTGACTCCCGAAGCCGGGCCGGGCTTCCGCGATCGGGTCGCATCGCCGTAGCGCTGGCTGCTGGTGGCTTACTGCCGGCGCATTTCTGCCGCGGCTTCGGTGCGCCTGGTGTCCGGATCCTCGTCATCGACAAGCTGGATTTCGAGTTTGTGGAGCTTTCCGGCGAACGTGAACGGCGCGTCGTAACGCGAAGAGACGGCCGACCCGTGGTTGAAGCCGATGCTGGCGCCGATCGTCGAGATAATCCGCATGAATGTCGCCGAGGTGACTGAGCCGGCCGCTTGCCCGTTGACCTCGATGCCGATCGCGCCCGAGCCGTCCTGGCCGCGCCGCACGTCTGCGACCAGAGTGGCGTCTCCGTCGGGGATTGCCATGTTGGATTCGACGATCGAGTGCGTGTCGAATGCGTTGTAATCCACCACCAGCCTGTCGTTCTGCACGAACACCGAGATACCTGCGTTCTCGTTGCCGGTGGAGAACAGCACGCCGTCCTGGCCGGCGCTGCGCGTGATGTGCGCCGTGAGACGAAAGCCGCGACCAGCGATAGCCGGGCCGGCCTGCATCGGCAGCGGCGACATCGGCGGCCGATAGACGTAGTGCTCGTCGGGCGGGTGTGGTGAGTTGGGGCGAAATCGGGGCCCGAACAATTCCATCGTGCGGTCATCGAGTGGCAGCACCCCGTTTTGTTCGGCCTCGCTCCACCAGAGTTCGATGAGTTCCTTGAGCCGTTCGGGTTGTTCGCCGGCCAGGTCGACGCACTCCGACCAATCGGTGGCCAGGTGGTACAGCTCCCAAGGCTCGGTGTCGAAGTCGGCGCCGGGTACGTGTTTGCAGACGGCTTTCCACTCGTCAGCGACGATCGCACGGCTGCCCATCATCTCGAAGTACTGCACCGAGTTCGTTGCCGACGCACCGGGATCGTCGATGACACCAGCGAACGAGTGGCCCGTCACCGGCAGCTGCTCGATACCGCGGTAGGTCTGTGGCGGCGTGATGCCGAGGAGGTCATAGATCGTTGGTGCGATATCGGAGACGTAGACGAACTGATTGCGCATCGTTCCCCGTTGATCCGCGGCGATCCGGTCTGGGTAGTGCACGATGAGCGGCACGTGGACTCCGCCCTCGTGGGTGTTCTGCTTGTACCACTTGAACGGGGTGTTGCCGCACTGTGCCCAGCCCCACGGATAGTTGGTGTGGCTGTGCGGGCCACCGATGTCGTCGAGACGATCGATGAGGTCATCGGGGGTGTCCAGGGCGCCATTAAGGATGCTGTTGAAGAACTGCATCTCGTGCAGGACACCAAATGGGCCTCCTTCTTGAGAGGCGCCGTTGTCGGCGAGCACGATCACGATTGTGTTGTCTAATTGACCCAGCTCGCGCAGGCCCTCGATCAGGCGGCCAATCTGATCGTCGGTGTGATCGAGGAACGCGGCGAACGCTTCCTGCAGACGGCTGGCCAGCTTGCGTTGGTTCTCTCCGAGGCCGTCCCAGGGGTCGACGCCGGGATTGCGTGGGGCCAGTTGGGTTCCCTGCGGGATCACACCGGTTTCGAGCTGACGTTCATAGCACCGCTGCCGAGCCGCATCCCACCCGTCGTCATACTTGCCGGCGTACTTGGCCAGGTAGCTCTCGGGCGCCTGGTGCGGTGCGTGTGTGGCGCCGAAGGGCACGTAGAGGAAAAACGGGCGGTCGGGACGGACACCTTTTGAGTCCGCCACCATCTTGAGAGCCTGATCGACCAGGTCTTCGGAGAGGTGGTAGCCGTCTTCGGGGCGACCCGGCGGGTCGATGGGATGGTTATCGCACACCAATTGCGGGTGGAACTGGTCCGTCTCGCCATCGAGAAAACCATAAAAACGATCGAAACCGCGGGCCAGGGGCCACTGATCGACCGGGCCAGCCGCCGAACACTGCTCCGTCGGCGCGAGATGCCACTTGCCCGCGCAGAATGTGGCGTAGCCCTCTTCGCGCAGCACCTCGGCGATCGTTGTCGCGTGATTGCTGATGTGGCCGAGCTGGTTCGGAAATCCGGTGAGCATATTCGCGACGGTCCGCATGCCCACGGCGTGCTGGGAGCGACCGGTCAGCAACGCCGCGCGCGTGGGTGAACACAGCGGCGTCACGTGAAAGTTCGTGAACTGTAACCCGTTGGCCGCCAACGCATCGACATTCGGCGTGTCGATGTCCGAGCCGTAGCACCCGAACTGCGCGAAGCCGGTGTCGTCGAGCAACACCACCACCACATTGGGGGCATCGGCGCCCGGATGCGGGGGCTCGTCATACCACGGCTGTGAATCGGCAACAGTACGACCGATCGTTCCTTCGAAACGAGATGCTCGCACCATCCGCAGGTACCCCTCTCAGAAATCGTGATACACCAGTCCGATTGACGCTGAATCTCACACTGACCCCTGCGCACCGACAGGACACCAGATAGTTAGATGATATAGCTAATCATGCCAGTAGCGTGCCGGCGCACCTCGGGAACCTACGGCCCGAACGTCTCCGGAAACTGCCAGGTGTCGTGCCGCACGACGATAGACTGAGCCCACCACCGGCCAGTGCTCCTGGGAGGACACGATGTCCTATCTCATCGCTGCCCCGGAATCACTGGCGGCCGCAGCAACGAATCTGGCGGGCATCGGCTCGGCGCTGGCTGCCGCGAATGCGACTGCCGCGGGCCCGACCGCGGAGATAGTGGCTGCCGGTGCCGATGAAGTGTCCACAGCTCTCACTGCGGTGTTTTCGGGATACGCGGATAGCTATCAGGCACTCAGCACCCAGATGGCGGACTTTCACCAGCAGTTCGTCCAGTCCTTGAGCGCTGCCGGGGGCTCCTACACCGCCGCTGAGGCGACGGCCAACGCCTCGCTGCAAAGCATCGAGCACAACGTGCTCGCGGTGATCAACGCGCCAACCCTGGCGCTGCTCGGACGCCCGCTGATCGGCGACGGCGCCGCCGGAGGTCCGGGGCAAAACGGTGGGGCTGGCGGGTTGTTGTTTGGCAACGGAGGGGCCGGCGGAGCTGGTGACGCCGCCAACCCCGCCGGCGGCGCTGGTGGGGATGCCGGGCTGGTTGGCAACGGTGGGGTCGGCGGGGCCGGCTTTGGCGCCCTCGCCGGCACCGGGGCCAACGGTGGGGCCGGCGGCGCCGGCGGGCACGGCGGCTGGCTGTTCGGCAACGGCGGCGCCGGTGGCTTCGGCGGGGCCGGCGGCAGCGGCCCTTCCGGCACGGCGGGTGGTATGGGCGGGATCGGTGGCATCGGCGGTGGCGCCGGCCTGTTCGGTGCCGGCGGGGCCGGCGGCAACGGCGGGCAGGGAGGCCTCGCCGGTACCTTCGGCTTCCCCGGCGGCGCCGGCGGGAACGGGGCCGTCGGCGGGCACGGCGGGTGGCTTTTCGGCGACGGTGGCACCGGTGGCACCGGCGGCACCGGCGGCATGGGCTCCTCCGGCGGCACCGTCGTCGACGGCGGCAACGGCGGCAACGGCGGCACGGGCGCGGCGGGCGGGCATGGCGGGTGGCTGTTCGGCAATGGCGGCGCCGGGGGGGACGGCGGGCTCGGCGGCGACGGTGGCGAAAGGTTCCTCGGCGGCAAAGGCGGGGCAGGAGCACAAGGCGGCGCCGGCGCCGGCGGCGGTGCCGGCGCGTTGCTGTTCGGCAACGGCGGCGCTGGCGGCAGCGGCGGGCTAGGCGGCGCCGGCGGCATCAGCACCGGCGTGGGTGGCACGGGCGGAAGCGGTGGCAACGGGGGCACGGGGGCTGCCGGCGGGGGCGGTGGGTTGTTGTACGGCGACGGCGGCACCGGCGGTACCGGCGGCCAAGGCGGCGCTGCCGGCACCGGCGCTACCAACGGCGTTGGCGGCAATGGCGGCAATGGCGGCAACGGCGGCAACGCCCAGCTGATCGGCAACGGCGGCAACGGCGGTCCCGGAGGCACCGGCGTCGCTAACGGGAACGGCGGCAACGGCGGCAACGGCGGGCTGTTCGGCGCTCCCGGAACGCCCGGCTAGCTAGCCCCTCTCACCTACTGCGGGTGCGTTGCCACATAGTCGGCGACGGGGATCCGATGGGTCGCGACGTAGCCGGTCGGCAGAAGCACATCACCCGAGCTGGTGAGGTAGTAGATGTCCCACCGGTAGTAGCCAGCCAAAGCTGCCGGATCGCTGGCCATCACCGCCGCGTAGTCATTGACCGCCGCAACGTAATGGCTCGAGTTGTTGTAGCGGAAGATGGCATGGTCATGATCGTTGGCGAAACCGTTGGCGGCAAGGTAGCGGCCGGCGGCCATGATGGCATCGTGCGGCGAGCGAATGTCGCCACCGGCGCCGTATTCGGCGAACGTCGACGGCAAGAACTGCATGGGACCCTGCGCGCCGGCGGTACTCACCCCAGCGATGCGGCCGAAGCCGGTTTCGACCATGTTGATCGCAGCCAGATAGTTCCAGCCGACGCCAGTCGCCGCCTCGGCCTTGCGGTAGTAACCCAGCAACGCGTCGCCGCGCGTCGGCGGGACGATGCGCCATGCGGGCAACGTGTCCTGCACATCTGCCTTGCTTAGTGCGGTGAGATGCCGACGCGCGCTGACGTTGCGATCGTAGGTTTCGCGCAGCGGTTGCGGAATTCTCGGTCGCACGATCGAATCCCACTCGGGGTGGCGTCCGATGGCGCGGTAGGCGACCTGCTGGCGGCGCGCAGCCGCCAACAGCACGGCCCCCGACGACGACGGATTGCGCAGCGCCTGCTCGTCGGCGCTCAAGTCGGCGGCCAGGCGGGCGGGGTCCGCCGCCAGCATCGGCCGTGCCGGGTACGTGGTGGCGACCGGAGACAGCGTCACCGCCCACGTTGCAGAGGGCACCGTGCCCGACGTTGTGGCGGTCCATAACCTGCTCGGTCCCCCGAAGGCGACCAGTCCCAACGTGATCGCGGCGGTCACAGTCGTAGCCCACCGCAGCACGCAGGTTCGGTGCGCGACACCGTACCTCGGCCGGGTGCGGTCCGCCTTCGGCATCCCTACCCCGTCGCCAACGACGTTGTCTGTCTCGTCCATAGGCTCCACCTCAGCGATACGGTGTGCGGGCCGACACCGTCGGCTCCGGCTTGGGTTCCGCCCCTATCTTCGCTGGCTGGGCGCCGATTGCCGCGAATTGACGCGCGCGGATCGCGGGTTCCCCGTCTCAGAACGCGGTCAAATGCCGAGTTGCTGGTAGATCTGCGGGAGGTATCGGAAGCCGTCGAGGGTGAGCAGGATCCAGACGTGTATTTGGCCGTTAGCCAGAACGAAGTTGACCGGGGCCCCGGCGAGCGCAGCCGCTTGCTGGAGGACGAATACGTCGGGCGAGAGTATGTCGAGGTTGCCCGAGTAAACATACGTCGGCGGGAGCCCGCTGAGGGTGCCGAACAGCGGACTCACCACCGGGTCGTTGACCGGCAGATTGCCTGCCCACACCTTGCCGATCTGTACCGCAGGACCAAACGGGAGCAGCGGATCCTGGACGAACGCAATATTTGGATTGGTCATTCCGAGATCTAGCCACGGAGACACCAGAACCACCGACGACGGCACCGGGGCAGCCTGGTCAACGATGTATTGGACGGAAGCCAGTGCAAGGTTGCCGCCCGCGGAGTCACCGGTCACGCTGACGTTCGAGGCCCCGTGTAGACCGATCTGCGTGGAGATGAGGTCAGCCATTGCCGGGACCACCGTTGCGGCGGTTCCGCCTTCCTGCAGCAACGGGTAAATCGGCACTTGCACGGTCGCGCCGGTCTGATGGGCCATCACCGAGTAGTTGAGCCAGTGCACGATTGAGGGCGGCAAGACGAACGCGCCACCGTGAATGGCGACCACCTGTTCGCCGGTTGGATTGGCCGGCGTGATGTGGACGACACTCATCCCGTCATGACTCGTGTACTGGACCGTTTGTCCCAGCAGCAAATTCAACAACGGCGGCGGGGAGTTGCCGAGAAACCATGACAGCGGCGGGACGTCGCTAGCAAGCAGCGCCAAGAGTGGCGAACTTGGAATCGAAAGTTGAGATTCGAGTCCGGACACACCCAACAGGGATTTCACCGGCCACAGTGCAGCGATTTCAAGTCTGGTGGGCAGTGACGGTAGGCCGGTGAAGGTCCCTGTCTGCGTTGCCGGGAACGCCGGAGCCGCCGGCGCCCCGAAGATTTCGGTGAAGACGGTGCCGAACGCCCGGGTGAAGCCGGAGGCCAGCGCCGTGGAAGTCTGCTGAATCTCCTGTTGAACGACGGCGACACCGGTCCCCATGGTCGTGGCGAACTCGGCCTGCAGAAGCGATGCGTTGGCTACCTCGGCTGCGGCATAGGCCCCAGACGCGCGGGTCAATGCCTGCACGAACTGCCCGTGAAAAACCGCCGCCTGCGCGCTAACGGCTTGATAGCCCTGGCCGTGGGCGGAAAAAAAGGCCGCGATCGCCGCTGACACCTCGTCCTCGGCAGCAGCCACCACCCCCGTGGTCGCACCTGCAATGCCCTGGTTTGCGGTCGCGACCAGCGAACCAATTGAGGCCACGTCCGTAACCGCGGCGGACATCATCTCCGGCAGCGCAACAACATAAGACACCGCACAGCTCCCACCAGCTCGGGGCAACCCCTCGAGTTGCCCGGCCACTACCCATCGCCGAGTAGCCGGAGCTTAAGCCCCCACCGCCGGCTCGTACAGCAATTTTCCTCAAATCTCCGAGATCTGAGATTTCAGACGGATGCACCATCATCATCCGGGTCTCAGCGAGTTGGCGTAGAGCATCAGCCATGCTGAGTACGTGTTCGACGCACTCGACCACGTGATTCTCGCCGTGCGCGACCTCGAGGACGCCACCCGCCACTACGCCACGCTGCTATCCCGGAGCCCCTCGTGGCGCGGGGATCATCCCGGCTGGGGCACGGCGAACGTACTGTTCCGGCTGAACAACACCTACATCGAACTGATCACACCGTATGGCGATGGCCCCCTGGGGCGCACGGTCGCTACGCAGTTGGATCGACGAGGCGAAGGCCCCATGGGGCTGGCGTTCGCCACCTCCGATCTCGACACTGCGCACGCCCAACTGGCCGCGAACGGCCTTGAGCCGTCGCCCGTGGCACCCGGTCTGGGCCGCGACACCGACACAGGGCAGGTCCGGCGCTGGCGCAGTGTGCTGCTACCGGATACTCGCACCCGCGGGGTGCTGATGATCGCGATTGAGCACGAGTCGCCGGATCGCCTGCCCGAGGCGCAACCAGTCGGATCCAAGGACGCGATTGTTAGCGGCATCGATCACGTGGTGGTTCACACGTCTGACGCGGATGCCGCAATCGCGCTCTACCACGAGGGGCTCGGTCTGCGTCTCGCGCTCGACCGCAACTTTCCGGACTGGGCCATGCGACTCGTGTTCCTGCGGGTGGGCGCAGTCACGGTCGAGATCGCGCAGCCACTGCGCGACGCCCAGCTCCCGGCCCGAACCGATCAGATCTGGGGGCTCTCCTGGAACGTTCCGAGCGCCGATGCCGCGCGAACACGGCTAGCGGCAGCCGGGCTCGACGTCTCCGAGGTCCGCCCAGGACACAAGCCCGGCACCCGCGTGGCCACCGTAAAAAGCGGTACGTGCGGCGTGCCGACGCTGTTGATCGAGGCCGCTGAGCCCGCGTAGCAGCCAGTCAGCGTGTTCGTCGAACCAGATCCACAAAGGCCTGCGCCGCCGACGTCACGCCCGCGTCGTCGTCGGTGGCAACCAGGTCAAGCAACAGTCCGCGGGTGACGGCGAGTCCCAGACGCACCAACGCGGGGTCGCTCGTCCCGCCTGCCGCCGCGTGCACCTGGGACAGCCACAAATCCACGGCACCGGGCACCATGCGCGCGAAGGGCTCCTCGCCCTGCACTCCACGGGAGTAGCACTCGAAGAAGAGGCGCTCGAAGGGCCGCAAATCAGGCTGGCGCAAGGTAGCCCACATTGCAGCGAAACCCTCGGCCGGATCAGTCGGCACGTCGGACAGGATGGCCATTTGGCGGCGCTCGACTTCCTCGACGATTGCGAGCAGCAATTCGTCACGGGACCCGAAGTGGTGCAGCACCATGCGGTGACTGGTGCCGACCGCAGCCGCCACGGCACGCAGCGACCGGTCGCCGACGCCGCCAGCCGCAAACTCCTCGATGAGTGCGTCGAGTAGCTGCCGGCGTCGCGTGACGTCAGGTGTGCGGGCCAAGGGCGTGCCGCAGTTGCTCGCTTCGGTCTTTGAGGCCTTGGGCCTCCATGTCGAGGTAGCGGCGTGTGGTGCGGCGCATGAGTCGGCCGATCACTGCGCCGACGGGTCCCCGCTGGTGGAGCTCCTGTCGCACGAGCGTCCGACCATCGGCCATTGGCGTCAGCGTGTGATGAGCCAGGGTCGTGCCGCCGGGGGAACGTTGCGCCCAGGTCCACGACCCTTCGGGGACGAGGTCCGTCACCTCCCAAATAAGCGGGGGCATCTTGGGCTGTTTGATCCGGAAGCGTCTCCCCACCGCGATGCCGGCTCCGTCGAGGGCTACCAGCCGGGTGACTGAGGCGGTCCATTCGGGCCAGCGCTCAACATCGGTGAACACCTCCCACACCAGGGTCGGCGGCGCGTCTATGGTGACGTGGCTCTCAACAATCATGTACCAAATGGTACATGATTGTTGGCTTGGCGGCTAGCGGCGCGCTGCTATTCGTTGCGGGGCGGGACGTTGAACAGCCCGAGTTGCAGAGTGTGCGCGATCTGCGCCACCGCGGCCTGCGCCCGCACGCTGTTACCTGCCTCGTCCAACGGCGGCGAGAACGCTGCGATCGCCAGCTGACCCGGCGCCACGGCGACCAGCCCACCTCCGACGCCGCTCTTGGCCGGCAATCCCACGGTGTAGGCCCAGTCGCCGGAGCGCGTGTACACGCCTTCCATCGCCATCTGGGCCAGCACGTGGGCAACGTTGGCGCGCGCGATGACCTTCGTACCGGTGAGCGGGTTGGACCCGCCGTTTGCCAGCGTCGCCCCCATCACCGCCAGATCCACTGTCGTGACCAACGTCGAGCACTGCCGCGTGTAAATGTCGCAGGCTTCCATCGGATCGCAGTAGATGTATCCCCCGTCGCGCAGCAGCCAGGCGATTGCGCGATTCCGGAAGTTGGTGGCTTGCTCCGAGGCATTGATTGCTTCGCTCATCGAGATCGGACGCCCGGCGAAATCGCCTTGCACTCCTAGGATCTGGCGCCAGCGGTCCTCGGCGTCGATGGCCTCCACCAGGCTGATAGTCGATATGGCGCCGGCGTTGACCAGTGGCGACATCGGTTTGTCATTGTGGAGCTCCAGGGCCAACACCGAGTTGAAGGGATGACCGGTCGGGTCCACGCCGACCTTGCCGCGGAACTGCTCGGGGCCACGCTGTTCGATCACCAACCCGAGCGTGAACACCTTCGAGATCGATTCCAGCGCAAATTCGTACCGTGCGTCACCGGCGGTGAATATCTGTCCGTCCACGGTCGCGACGCAGACACCGAACAGTTTCGAGGGCACCTGGCCCAGGATCGGGATGTAGCTGGCGTTCTTGCCGCCCCTCTTGCTCTTGTGCTTCTTGTGCGCGTCGACAACAGCCTTCTTGATCCGATCGGTGGAGATAGCACTAGGAGCCATGGTTCAACCTTGTCTAGCGGCAGCATGATCAACGGCGGTCGTCGTGACCACCTGATGGATGAAGCCGAGCTTGTCGACCACTCGCGGCGGCAGCGAGAACGGGTACAGATCATCGCGGCCCATGGAGTGGTTGACGCGGTTCAGCACACTCGACAGTGGCATCCAGTCCCCGATGATGTCGGCAATCGTGGCATCGGCATAAGACACTCGGGCATCTATCTCTGCCTTCAGGTCCCACGTGACCCTGTTGGCCTGCAACACGAGGCCCGAATCTGCAATTGTGGCAAGGGTTCCCGTGATGTGCAAATAGTGTGCGAAGGTCTCAGCGAAGTCCTCCCACGGGTGCGCGGTCGCATACTCCGAGATATAGGTCGATTGCCAGTCTGGCGGGACAACGCCGCTGTAGTGGCGTTGCAGCGCGGCCTGGTAGTCCTCGCGCTCATCGCCGAACATCGCTCGCGCGTGCTCGGCCAGTGGCGTGTCTTGGACGAGAATCATCTCGTAATAGTGACCGACCTCGTGTCGGAAGTGACCCAGCATGGTGCGGTACGGCTCTTTGAGGCGGATTCGGAGTCGCTCCCGGTAGAGCTCGACCGACTCGTCCAGATCGATGGTGATCACTCCGTTTGCGTGTCCGATCATCACTGGGCCGCCCAACGATTTACTCGACAGCAGATCGAACGCCAGTCCGTCCTCGGCTTGGTAGTACGGCCGGACCGGCAGTCCCAGGTCCATCAGCTGGAAAATCAACCGTCGCAACGCCTTCAACGTGTTGTCGAGCTCACCCAGCGCCTCACTGTCGTCGGGTGCCGGACTCCGCCGGACGAAGCTGTCGGGAAAACACCGTCCCCCTCCGCAGTCACCGGCGGTGAGCCAGTTACAGCCGCGCTCCCAATGCGAACACCGCACCCATTGACGCTCGTCGACAACCACGCCCGCTCGCCCCGAGACGGAGAGCATCTGGCGTGATGGGTAGTGGTAACCCACCGCCGTCCCACACGCCAGGCAGCGTTGCACCTCGAAGCCGACCGGCTGCCTGCACTCTGGGCACCTGAACGCGCGCACGGCTCAGGGCTTGGTTTCGACGTCTGACCGGACATGGGTGCGCGGCCACCAGAATTGATCCCGCGGATCCACAGTGAGCTTCGATTTGGTACTCATCGACTCTCCCAGTCTGCGCTCACCAACCACGGAGTCTAGGTCAGCGGCCGAGCTTACCGGACTCACAAAACTCCTGGTCTGGTTGGCAGGGAACAGGCAGCACCACCCCGCCGCCAAAACGCCCTCTACCAGGCCAAGGTTGGCCGAGCGCCAGACCGTTACTTCGGCGTGCTGTCACCGTGACCGTTGTGTAGGACGGTTTGCACGGCTGACGTGATACACGCAGCCGCTTCACCTAACTCGAAGAAGGGAAAATGACCACGCAAATGACGTACAACAGGCGAAAATCGCGCGTGACCCGTCAAGCAGTGATGCTGTTGGCCAGCCTGATTGGTGCTGCCGCGCTGTCCGTTGCGCCGGCGAACGCCGATACCAGCGACCGGCTATTCCTGGGCGCCCTGGGTCTTGCCGGCATTCCGTTTTCAGATCCGCTGGCGGCCACATCACTGGGGAAGTCGGTCTGCCCGATGATGGCCAAGCAGGGCGCAGATATGTCTGCCATTGCGGTAAACATGAGCAACAGCGGCATGTCGCCGCTGATGGCCCGGTTGTTCACCCGCACCGCAATATCGATCTACTGTCCCCAGCTGATGTCGAAGTTCATTACTGGCGACTTTGTCGGCATATAAGTCGGTTCAGCGGTGCTGGTGTCCGCTGACGGACGTCTGCCTCGGAAGGTCCCCACAAGGGTGTGGCGGGCCAGCCGGGGCAGAGAGCGGCCTGTGCTGAAAGTCTCGATCCAGGCTTGAATATCGAGGGCTTGCCGGCCTGCTGGCGCACCGCCTGAAGTATCAAGCGACCCTTCCAGGGCGAATACCACCCTTTCGGGTCTCGGCTTAAACTCGCCCAGGTGGGATCAGATGAACTGCAGGTCGACCTTGGCGAGCTCGGAGTTGCGGCACGTCAGTGGCAGGGACTCAGCGCCCAACTCACCACAGGAGCGGCACCGGCGTCGGGCCAGCCGTCTCAATCCACCGGGCGAAGCCGATGAGGGTGGTCTAGATGCCACTAACCCTGTCGCAGATTCGAGCATGGGGCACCGAGCACCTGGTCAATGCAGCGAGCTATTGGAACAAGACCGCCGATCAGTGGGAGGACGTGTTCCTCCGAATGCGGAATAAGTCCCACACCATCGCGTGGAAGGGCGCTGGAGGTGACGGGCTGAGGCAGCGAACCAGCACCGACCTGTCCATCGTTAGCGGCAAAGCCGACCAGCTGCGTCATGCAGCCGGGATTGCGCGCCACGGCGCCAGCGACATCGCCGCAGCGCAGCGGCGGGTGCTTTACGCCATAGAAGACGCCGAGAATGAAGGCTTCAACGTCGGAGAAGACCTCTCGGTCACCGATACCCACACCAGCCGGACAGCGGCAGAACGAGCTGCCCGCCAAACCCAAGCTCAAGCATTCGCCGCTGACATACGCCTACGCGCCGCACAACTCGAGGGGGCAGAGCACAACGTTGCGGGCCAACTAAATGCCACTACCGCCGGTCTAGGCAACGCCGAATTTTCCCCAGACTCGGACGCGGATAATCGTGGAGTTCAGCTCGTCGACTTCAATAATCAGGGCGGTGACCCTCCGGCCAGCCCCAGTCCCCAGATGCCTATTGACCCGAGAAACCCCTTGGTCGGCGACGAGCGGTTTGGTTATTGGGAAAACGTAGTCCCGCCGCCCTACGTGGGAAAGAACCCACCTCCGCCACGGACGGGCCACCGCTCGATGGAAGGTCTCCCCGGAAAGGGTCCGGCCGGGCCATCAGGCTTCTACATTCCCGGCGGTAGGACGTGGGCCGACGACAACGCTCCGCCGTTTGCAGACCTGCAAGAGCAATACCGCTTCCGCATCTCGGGAGTGGACTACACCAGCTACACCCGCATGGTCGACGGTCAGCAGCAGCAATGGGTTCAATACACCTATGAGGCTCAGCGGTACACGCAGGTCTCGTTCGGCGGCTCGCTGTGGGCGCCCAAGGGTCCCAATGAGATTGCTGGTGTGCCCGGTGGTGTGACGACCGGTGGCCTCGCCGGGATAAACCCGCCACCAAAGATTAGCCCTTGGCAGCCGATCACACCTCCCCAAATGGGGTCGCTATCGGCAGCAAACCCCGATGTTACCTACTACATACCGAATGGTTGTGGTGGTCAATTCACTTTCCGCGGCGGTATTCCCGTGGGTGGAACCCAACCGCCACCGATGCCCCCGATCATGATTGCAGGACCCTGAGGGCGCAACAGCGACCGAGGCCATATCCATTACCGTCATAGGACGAATTAGATTGCAGCAATACGCTTTACAGGAGTTCGGGACACAATGGTGCTGTTCATCAAGAAAGCAGGCATGAGGGCGTGACAATGCTGGCGAGTTGGCCCCTAAGGAAGCGCTTGATTTGGGCGTCTACTGGCGTGTTGCTGATCGTCTGTAGCGTGACAGCCGTCTGGGTGCTGCGGCAGCGCGATTCGCACGACGATTGCGCAGCAGTTGAACAGCTCGGACGTCAGTGGATCGCGATGTCGCAATCAGTGACTGCCTTGGAGAACGGGAGTGGAGAACACCAAGACCTCATTGCCATTGCCGACAAGGAAGCTGCCATGAGCAACGATATCCAAGCGGCAGCAAGGTCGGTTTCCACTCCGGCATTGCAGGATCAGTTGGGGAAATGGGCACAAGGCACCGCGCTGTTGGCAGACATACAGCGGGACTCTGCCAACCGACCGACGCCATCCAACCCTTCAGCAGTCGAGGATGCGAACTACTACCGCGCAGCCGTGATGACACACGAGGCCACGCAAGCCCTGCTTGAGGCGTGCCCAAACATGCCTCACAGGCCACCAACTGACTGAATCCCCTACTAGCGCGACGATTTGTGACTCAAGAGGTCGATACCAGAGTTGGAGCCGAGCCGTACGTCAAGAAATAATCGCGGAGCAGTCTGTCGGCCCCACAGACCGACCGCAGGCCACGCGCCGCGGCCGTTGGAATCCCGCGGCCACCAGTCATAGGAGGCCAACGAAAATGTCACCTTTGGTGCTGGCCCTCAAGATTGCGTTGATCGGCTTCATCCTCGCAGGCACCATCGCTCTGATCACCCGCGGCGTTAGGCGCTCACGCGCAAATAGATCGGACCATAGGTGGACCCGGCGCGGCGGCCAACCCGGCCACGAAGCATCCGCTTGCGGCGCAATGCCTACTACACCGCTTCCTGAATGGGCCTTCTGGGACGATGAGGGCGACGATCGCCGCGACAACGACAGAGTTTGGTGATACGTAAACGTCCGCGGAACCCACGGTGAGCCTATGGCGCAGGTGACCCAGCCTTACCGGAGAAACCGGCGACACCCGGGATTCCGCCGGGGGGCGGGGCGGTACCCCCGGCACCACCGAGACCCCCTTGACCGCCGACTGTGCCGCCGTTGGCGCCGTTGGCGCCGTTGCCGCCATTGCCACCGACGCTCCTGGTGCCGGCGCCGGCGTTGCCGCCGCTACCGCCGGTACCTCCGCCACCACCGGACCCGCCGAGGCCGGCACCGCCGGCTGCGCCGTTACCGCCTTTACCCCCGAGACTGTCTTGGGCTGCATTGTTGCCGGCGCCACCGCCACCGCCAGCGCCACCGGCACCACCGTTGGTGACGCCGGCGCCGCCGAGACCGCCGTTACCGCCGCGGCCACCGACACTGTTTCGCCCGGCTTGGTCGCCGCCGAGACCGCCGTCACCACCGGTACCACCGGTACCACCAGCCCCGGCGATGCCGGTGCCGGCCGTGGAGCTGCGACCGCCGGCGCCGCCGACACTGTCGCGGCCGGCGTTGTTGCCGCCATTACCTCCCGCACCGCCGTCACCACTGTCACCGCCGATGGTGGAGCCGGCAC
Organism: Mycobacterium spongiae; assembly: GCF_018278905.1. Classification (NCBI taxonomy): domain Bacteria; kingdom Bacillati; phylum Actinomycetota; class Actinomycetes; order Mycobacteriales; family Mycobacteriaceae; genus Mycobacterium; species Mycobacterium spongiae. The sequence continues at coordinate 1,547,962 of NZ_CP046600.1, read as the reverse complement.
CGCCGAGACCGCCGTTGCCGCCGAAGCCACCGAAACTGTCGGTGGTCGCGGAGTTGCCGCCGACACCACCGGCACCACCGACACCGCCGCCACCGCCAGCCCCGGTGAGGCTGGTGCCACCGGTGCCGCCGACACCGCCTTTACCGCCGACACTGAAAGAGCCGGCGTCGTTGCCGCCATTACCGCCGACACCGCCGCCACCACCGGCACCACCAGGACCGCTGGTGCCATTGGCGCCGGCACCGCCGCTACCGCCGGCCGCGCCGACACTGAAGGTGGTGGCGCCATCACCACCGTTACCACCGGCACCACCGTTACCACCGGCACCACCGATCTCGACGGCGGTGCCGCCGACGCCGCCGTCACCACCGACGCCACCGCCACTGCTTCCACGGCTGTCATTGCCGCCGTGGCCACCAGCACCGCCGGCACCGCCGGCACCGCCAGCCCCAGCGTCGCTGTGACCGCCCGCCGCGCCGTCACCGCCGCGCCCACCGAGACTGTCAAGCCCGGCGGTGCTGCCGCCGTTACCGCCGGCACCGCCGGCGCCACCGGCACCACCGATCGCGGAGCTAGCGGCACCGACACCACCGCTACCGCCGTCGCCACCGTGACTGACAACGCCGGCGCCATCACCGCCGTTACCGCCGGCACCACCGTCACCGCCGGCGCCACCGATCACGGAGCCGGCACCACCGGCCACGCCGGTACCGCCGACGCCACCCCGACTGCTTTCCATGGCGCCGTTGCCGCCGTTACCACCATTGCCGCCGGCGCCACCGTCACCACCGTTGGTGACGCCAGCGCCGCCGAGACCGCCGTTACCGCCGCCGCCACCGACACTGTTTCGCCCGGCTTGGTCGCCACCGCGACCGCCACGACCACCGTCACCACCGTCACCGCCAGCCCCAGTGTCGCCGGTGCCGGCGCCCGCGGTGGAGCTGCGACCGCCGGCGCCGCCGACACTGTCGCGGCCGGCGTTGTTGCCGCCATTACCTCCGGCACCGCCGTCACCACTGTCCCCGCCGATGGTGGCGCCGGCACCGCCGAGACCGCCGTTGCCGCCGTTACCACCGAAACTGTCGGCAGTGGCGGAGTTGCCGCCGACACCACCGGCACCGCCGACACCGCCGCCACCGCCCGCCGCGGTGAGGCTGGTGCCGCCGGTGCCGCCGACACCGCCTTTACCGCCGACGCTGAAAGAGCCGGCGTCGTTGCCGCCGTTGCCACCGACACCGCCGCCACCACCGGCGCCACCAGGACCGCTGGTGCCATTGGCGCCGGCACCGCCGCTACCGCCGGCCGCGCCAACACTGAAGAGGCTGGCGCCATCACCGCCGTTACCACCGGCACCACCGTCACCGCCGGCAGCGGCGATCTCGGCGCCGCTGCCGCCGACGGCACCGTCACCACCGACGCCGCCGCTACTGCTTCCACGGCTGTCATTGCCGCCGTGGCCGCCGGCACCGCCGGCACCGCCGGTACCGCCAGCCCCAGCGGCGCTGTCACCGCCCGTGGCGCCGTCACCGCCGCGCCCACCGAGACTGTCGAGGCCGGCGGTGCTGCCGCCGTTACCGCCGGCACCGCCGCCACCACCGGCACCACCGATCGCGGAGCCAGCGGCACCGACACCACCGCTACCGCCGCCGCCGCCGTGACTGACAACGCCAGCGCCATCACCGCCGTTACCGCCGGCACCACCGTCACCGCCGGCACCACCGATCACGGAGCCGACACCACCGGCCACGCCGGCACCACCGACGCCACCCCGACTGCTTTCCATGGCGCCGTTGCCGCCGTTACCGCCGCTACCGCCGGCACCACCGTCACCACCCTTGACGAAGCCGGCGCCGCCGAGACCGCCGTTACCGCCGCCGCCACCGACACTGTTTCGCCCGGCTTGGTCGCCACCGCGACCGCCGCCACCGCCGTCACCACCGTCACCGCCAGCCCCAGTGGCGCCGGTGCCGGCGGTGGCGCTGCGACCGCCGGCGCCGCCGAAACTGTCGCGGCCGGCGTTGTTGCCGCCGTTACCGCCGGCACCGCCGTCACCACTGTCACCGCCGAAGGTGGCGCCGGCACCGCCGAGACCGCCGTTGCCGCCGTTACCACCGGAACTGTCGACGTTAGCGGAGTTGCCGCCGACACCACCGGCACCACCGACGCCGCCGTCACCGCCAGCCCCGGTGACGCTGGTGCCGCCGGTGGCGCCGAAGCCGCCGTCACCGCCGACACTATTGCCGGCGTTGTTGCCGCCATTACCACCGACACCGCCGCCACCACCGACGCCGCCAGTCCCGGTGTTGCTGTTGCCGCCGACACCACCGCCACCACCAGCACCACCGGCACTGGGCGAAAGGGTGTCGCCACCCCCGTGGCCGCCGTTACCGCCAACACCACCAGCACCACCAGTCCCGGTGTCGCTGCTACCGCCGACACCGCCGCGACCGCCGTCACCGCCGATAGTGGGCAGGCCGGCGAAGGGCGTCGCGGCGTGACCGCCATCGCCGCCGGCACCACCGGCACCACCAGTCCCGCTGGTGCTGTTGCCGCCGGCACCACCGTCGCCACCGACACCCGCCGTTGCGAAGCCGAAGGGGTTGGTGATGTTGGATGCGCCGACACCACCGGCACCCCCGGCTCCCCCGTTTCCGACCATCCCGCCGTTGCCGCCGTCGCCGCCGGCGCCACCTTTACCTTGCAGCGGGCCGGTACCGATGGCTGCGACGCCGGCTGCGCCGGCCCCGCCGGCCCCGCCGTCTCCGCCTGTGCTGGGGCTTGTGCCGGTCGCGCCTTGGGTGCCTGGGGTCGAGCCGCCACCTCCGGTCCCGCCAACGCCGCCGGCACCGGGGTTACCGCCGTTGCCGCCGTTACCGCCGGCACCGTTGTTCATGGTGATGCCGCCGTTAGCACCGTCCCCGCCGTCACCGGGGGCCCCACCGCGCCCACCGGCCCCGCCGTTGCCACCGGCGCCTTGGTTGCCGGCCTGACCAGATGCCGCTACCGCGGCCCCACCGGCCCCGCCAGCTCCGCCGTTGCCGCCGGCCCCGCCGTCACCGCCATGACCGCCGGCCCCACCGGCACCCTCGTTGACGGCGATGTCGCCGGGGGCTCCGGTGGCGCCCGCCCCGCCGACACCGCCCTTGCCGCCGTGCCCGCCGGCCCCGCCGGCACCGCCGTCACCGGCGTTGGCACCGCCAGCACCGCCAGCACCGCCGACTCCACCGGCCCCGCCGATCTCGCCGGTGGTGCCGTTGCCATCAGCCGCGGTACCACCGGCGGCGCCGGCGGCGCCGGCCCCGCCGGCGCCGCCCTTTCCGCCGTTGCCGAACAACCCGCCATCGCCGCCCTGGCCACCGGCCCCGCCGGCCTGACCCGCCACCGTCGCGTCCGCGCCGGCTCCACCGGCTCCACCGTCGGCGGTGCCGGTGGAGGCGATGCCGCTAGCACCGTCGCTACCCGCGGTCGAACCGGCACCACCGAGACCGCCCGCGCCGCCGGTGCCGGGATTGCCACCGTTGCCGCCGGCCCCGCCGGCACCGCTGTTCATGGTGATGTCGCCGTTAGCGCCCGCACCACCGGCACCGGGGGCCGCACCGTTGCCGCCGGCCCCACCGTTGCCGCCGGCGCCTTGGCTACCGGCCTGACCAGTTGCGGCTAACGCGGCCCCACCGGCACCTCCAGCTCCGCCGTTACCACCGGCCCCGCCGTTACCACCATGACCGCCGGCCTGACCGGCACCCTCGTTGACGGTGATGTTCCCGGCGGTTCCGGCGGCTCCGGCACCACCGGCACCGCCGTCGGCGCCGTGCCCGCCGGCCCCGCCGTCACCGCCGTCACCGGCGTTGGCGCCACCAGCACCGCCAGCACCGCCGGCCCCGCCGGCCCCGCCGTTCCGGCCGGTGGTGCCGTTGCCATCGGCGGCAGTGGTACCCGCGGCGCCAGCGACACCGTTGCCGCCTCGGCCGCCGTTGCCGCCGTTGCCGAACAACCCGCCGTCGCCGCCCCTACCACCGGCCCCGCCGGCCTGACCAGCCACCGCGGCATCCGCGCCGGCCCCGCCAGCGCCACCGTGACCGCCACCGCCAGCTACGCCGCTGGCGCCCTCGCTACCCTGCGTCGAACCGGCACCACCGGCCCCGCCCGCGCCGCCAGCACCGGAATTGCCGCCGTTGCCGCCGGCCCCGCCGGCTCCACCGTTGATCGTGATGTCGCCGACAGCGCCCGCCCCACCAGCACCGGCGGCCCCACCATTACCCCCGCCCCCGCCAGTGCCCCCCGCACCTTGGCCGCCTACAGGGCCCACAACGGCAGATCCGCCGCCCCCACCGACCCCACCAGCGCCACCCGCGCCACCAGCACCACCCGCACTACCGGCCTGGCCGGCACCATCGGCGACACCGGTCACCCCGGCGGCCCCATCGCCACCCACCCCGCCAACGCCACCCAAAGCACCAGAACCACCAGCACCACCAACACCGCCGGCCCCGACCAACCCACCAGCGCCACCAGTTCCACCAGCGCCACCAGCGCCACCAGCGCCACCAGCGCCACCAGCGATGCCGCTGCCGCCCGCGATGCCATCGCCGCCGATGCCACCATGCCCACCACCACCGCCAGTCCCACCAAAACCAAACAACGACCCGCCGGGCCCACCAACAGCCCCGGCCCCACCATCGCCACCATCGACACCACCACCAGTGCCAGCGCCGCCGCTGCCGCCGTGCCCACCAGCCCCACCGGCACCAAACAACCCCGGGCCAAACATCCCGATACCACCACCGACACCACCGCTACCGCCAACGCCACCGACACCGCCGCTGCCACCTGAACCGCCAGCGCCACCGTTGCCGACCAACCACCCACCGAACCCGCCAGCACCACCAACACCACCAGCCATCGCCGCAGCGCCCCCAGCCCCACCAACACCGCCAGCGCCACCAGCACCGAACAACCAGGCGCCGCCGCCAGCCCCACCAGCCAAACCGGCCCCGGTGGCGCCGGTCCCGGCGACTCCGCCGGCCCCGCCGTTGCCGTACCACAACCCGCCATTGCCGCCAGCGCCGCCCGACAAGCCAAAACCCACCCCGCTGCCGCCGGCCCCGCCGTTACCTATCAACCCGGCATCACCACCGCGCCCGCCCGCCCCGCCGGTCCCACCATTGCCGTACAGCAACCCGCCATCGCCGCCGGCCTGCCCCACCGCCGTTCCATTGGCGCCGTCACCGATCAACGCGCGTCCTAACAAGAACTGAGTGGGTGCGTTGATCACCCCAAGCACGGATTGCTCAAGACTCTGCAACGGCGAAGCATTAGCAGCCTCAGCCGTCGCGTACGCACCCCCAGCACCGTTCAACGTCTGCACGAACTGCTGATGAAACCCCGCCACCTGCGCGCTAAGCACCTGATAGTCCAGTCCATGCCCAGAAAACAGCGCCGCGATGGCCGCCGACACCTCATCGCCACCAGCCGCTAGCACCGCCGTTGTCGGAGCCGAAGCGGCCACATGGGCTACACCCAATGCCGAACCAATACCCTCAAGATCGGCCACCGCCGCCGCCAACGCCTGCGGGGACGCCACTACAAGAGACATTCCGGTCCTCCTACACATAGTTGTCGCAGCACGGGGAATCCCAAGACTCTTCGCTTGGACCCGGCCTGCGGGGAAAACCGAGAAGCCCCACGACACAGCCGTCCGCGGCAACAAATCGAAGTCCCGCTGGCCCCGTCGGCACCGTCACTGACGGCCCCAATGATCATCAGTTTTCCTTTGCTGGTTTGATCTCTATACGCTCCTCAAGAGACGTCAGCAGAGTATACAGCGAATGCCAATAGCTTGTTGACATTTGATAATACTCATCTAGCAAGCAACAATGCGCGGCCCACCCTAACCAAAATTCGTTGCATTGATGTTTGCTGAAAGCAAGCGGATAGCCCCGTGGCAATGCACGTGTATAACAAGCCCGCGCCCAATATCGGACCGCGTCGAAGCCGGTGCGCGCCCGCCGCTGACTGGTAGGCCACCCAGACACGCATGGCCACCCGCGCGGGCCAACACGATCGATCCGAGCCGCGTGGGACCGAGCCGCCCAACCCCAACCACGACGCATTCATCGGTCCTGACCGAGCCAGGATCGACCGCACCGATTGCAGTCCCTGTGGCGACGCCGCCACCCGCGACCGACGCGGGCAGCCGCCATTGACAACACAGTATGGAAGGAATGTCCGGCCGTGATGGACTCGCCCAGGTCCAACAACGCCGCACCCCGGAAAAGCGTTCGCTGGGCATCGGAGCTGGCCGCCCCGAGGGTGTGGGCGGACCCACGCTGCTAAGTGCTCAGCTGGCGGTTCGACTTTCCACGAGGCGGTCTGCGCAGGGCAGTTGTCGCACCCGAGACAGCCACGGCGGCGACACGCGTGGCCAAGCGGTCCCCCTCACCTACCCCACGGCATGTCGGGGCGGCCGGCGATCGCGACACGCCAGGATCTACGCCGACCGCGCACGCGGCGAGTTGCACGCCATTCTCGCCTTCAATGTGGCCCGTCACCGATCTTGATGTCGTCGGTGCGGGCGGTTGATCGCTCGGTGGAGCTGCCGGGAATCGAACCCGGGTCCTACGGCATTCCCTCAAGACTTCTCCGTGCGCAGTTCGCTATGCCTCTACTCGGATCTCCCGGTCACGCGAACTAGCCGAGATGACGATCCCAGTCGCTGTTGGTGTCCCGATGAGCCCCGCGACCGAACTCATCGGTGGATCCCTCTAGCTGATGCCAGGGTCCGGGTCGAGGGAGTTCCCGGTCTGACAGACTAGCCGTCGCTTAGGCAGCGAGAGCGTAGTCGCGCTGATGTGAATCGGCGCTTATATGGTTGCAGCGACGCTTACGGTGGTCTCTTGCCTGCACCGGCACGCTTCCCTTGATTCGATGCGCGAAGTCGAAACCGTTCAGCCCCTGTCTTGATTGTCTGCGCGTTCCCGCCGACCTTCGGCGGGACAATCTATGGTACGCCGCTACCAACCAGCGGCAACGGAATTATCTTCCCGATCAGATCACGAATTTCAGCCGCTCGACGATGTTGGCGGCCACGTCGTTGTCGCCGTCAAGGTCGATGTCCTGGGGGCGGGCCGGGCTCATTGGGCGTCCACCGGTGAGCCTCGTGAACTGAAGCCCGTCCAGGCGAATCGTCGCCGTCGGTTCTTGTCCGCCGAAGTCGTCGACAACCTGAGCCCGACCATCGACGCTAACCCGGATATCACACGCCACCGGGCCGGTCAGTTCGAACAGCACGCGCGAACCATCGGGCGCTTTGGCCAGCTTGCCGACGACGAAACCCATGCTGGACGAGATCTCGTCGAGCGCCAGACGCGACGCCGGTCCCGCGAGCTCATCGTCGGACGACGGGCGCGATAGCGCCGCACGAATGTCCTGCTCGTGCATCCAACAGTCGAAGGCGCGTATCCGCATGAACCGCCCATAGGTGTCGGGACCCGACGGCGTCGTGGTCGCCGCGTTCCATTCGTCATCAGTAAGGCTCGCGAGCGCCTTGCGCCTTTTGGCGGTGACTTCACGGAACCGCTGGAAGACCTCGCCGCCCGCTTCCTCACTCAAACGACGCACCCAGATCTCGTTCATCACGCCGATCGGGTTACGCACATGCGCGAGCGCCGAGACGTCGATGTCTGGCTCGGGTGCGGCGATGCCCAGCAGAAACGACTCAGTACCGACGATGTGCGACACCAGGGCCTGAACGTTCCACCCGGGCAGCGGACTGGGGGCCTGCCAGTCCGTCGCCGATAGCTCAGCAAGCAACGCATCGAGGGCGTCCCACACAGCAAAAAGCCCCGCTAGTACGTCGGATTTGTCCAGCACGGTGAGGGGACGATTGGCCATGGTGGGATCCTAGGCCCGTCGGCGCGCGCAGCCGTGGGCGACCCTGGGACGAGATCAGGTCATGCCCTTGGCGCGCCGCCCCAGCTCGCGCAGCACTTCACGCTGGGCATCGCGGCGAGCCATGTCCTGGCGCTTGTCGCGTGCCTGTTTGCCTCGTGCCAGCGCGAGTTCAACTTTGACCCGGCCGTTAGCGAAATACAGCGACAACGGCACCAGGGCGAAGTTTCCGTCGCGGATCTTGCCAATCAGGGTGTCGATCTGGCGACGGTGCAACAGCAGTTTCCGATTGCGTCGAGGTTCATGGTTGGTCCAGCTGCCGTGCTGATATTCGGGGATGTGCACGTTGCGCAACCACACTTCACCGTCGTCGACGGTGGCGAAGGAATCAGCCAACGACGCATGCCCCTCGCGCAGGCTCTTCACCTCGGTGCCTTGCAGCGCTACCCCGGCTTCGAACACTTCGATGATCGAATAATTGTGCCGGGCTTTGCGATTGGTTGCGACGATCTTTCTGCCGCCTTTGCCGCCGACCGCAGCTGCCCCGCCGCGCGACGGCGGTTTCTTGGACATGGCTATCGCCGCACGTAGATGCGCAACGTTCCGTAGGCCGTCAACCCGGCCATCGCCACACCCAACAACAGCAGCCACGGCGCGATGTAAAGGATGTCGGCGTAGTCAACTTTGGCGATCAGGTGAGCTTGGTAGAACTGGTTCAACGCGTTTTCCAGGAACATCGCCCGCACCGCAATCAAGCCGAGAACGGCGATGCCGACACCGACAGCCGCGGCCAGCATCGCCTCCACGAGGAAGGGCAGCTGGGTATACCAGCGGCTGGCGCCGACCAAGCGCATAATGCCGATCTCGGTGCGCCGCGTGTACGCCGCAACTTGGACCATGTTGGCAATAAGCAGGACCGCCCCAACCGCTTGAACCAAAGCGACCGCGAACGCGGCATTACTCAGGCCGTTCAGTATGGCGAAGAGGCGGTCGATCAGGTCTTTCTCGTTGAGCAGGCTGCGCACCCCGGGCTGGCCGCGCATGGCGTCGTCGAATTCCGTGTGCTGCTCGGGGTTGTTCAGCTTCACAATGAACGACGCCGGGAAAGAATCCTTACCGGCGACGTCCTTGAACTCCGGGAACTTGCGGATCGCGTCTTGGTAGGCGTCCTCGCGATTGACGAAGCGCACCGACTTGACGTCTTGTCGCGCCTCGATCTTGTCTCGAAGCGCCTTGCACGGATTGGCGTCACACGAGACGTCGTTCGCCGAAATGTCGTCGGTAAGGAAAACCTGCGTCTCGACCCGGTCCAGGTAGATGTCGCGGGAATTGTCGGCCAACCGGACGACCAACAGACCACCACCGAATAGGCCGATAGAGATCGCCGTCGTCAGGACCATCGCAATCGTCATGGTGACGTTGCGACGCAGGCCGGTCAGGACCTCGTTGAGGAGAAAGCCAAAGCGCACTTAGCGATCCATCCCGTAGACGCCACGCTGTTCGTCTCGAACCAGCCGGCCAAGTGACAGTTCGACCACCCGCTGCCGCATCGCGTCGACGATGTGGTGGTCGTGAGTGGCCATCAGCACCGTGGTCCCGGTGCGGTTGATCCGCTCCAACAAATCCATGATGTCCTTACTGGTATCTGGGTCAAGATTGCCGGTGGGCTCGTCGGCCAGCAGAACCAGGGGCCGGTTGACGAACGCGCGGGCGATCGCGACTCGCTGCTGCTCGCCGCCCGATAGCTCGTGCGGCAGCCGGTTGGCCTTGCCGGACAGCCCCACGGTTTCCAGCACATCGGGGACAACCCGATTGATCGCATCCCTGCGTCTTCCGATGACCTCCAGAGCGAAGGCGACGTTCTCGTACACCGTCTTTTGCTGCAGCAACCGGAAATCCTGGAAAACGCAGCCGATCACCTGACGCAGACGAGGTACATGCCGACCGCGCAGTTTGTTGACATGAAACTTCGACACCCGGATATCGCCTGCTGACGGGCTCTCTGCCGCGAGCAGCAGCCGCATGAACGTCGACTTGCCCGAGCCCGACGGCCCGATGAGGAAGACGAACTCACCCTTGTCGATCTTCACGTTGACGTCATCCAACGCTGGACGCGCCGACGCTTTGTACTGCTTGCTGACATGGTCCAGGGTGATCATCACGGCTCGCCAGTGTAGCCGTGAGTGTCGCCAGCGGGTGAGATTCAACCCGCAGGCGGCTCGGATTAAGGGGTGGCGCTTGGTGGCGGCCCCGGCTCGGGGGGTGGTGCCGGCGCTGGTGGACTCGGGGTGTCCGGGCCGAACGGCGGGGGCAACTCAAACGGCAACGGCGGGAGCGTCGGAGTTTCCGGGGGCGTGCTCGGCTCGCTGGTCGGCGGCACCGTGGTCGTGGGTGGTCGCGGCTGGACTCTGGTGCGCGGCACCCAGGTGTAGTTGGGGTCGGGGACAAATCCCGGCGGCACCACCTGGGTCGGCGCGCCACCATCGGCCGGGTCTTGCGGCCCATAGGTGTCGTAGACCCACCAGACGGCAAGAAACGCCCCGATCAACACCAGCGTCGACACCCGAACCCGGCCGCCGAACACGTGGCCGGGCCGGCGCGTCGTCTGGTCATCACCCCGCTGCCAGAAGCCGCGACTGAACCGCAGTTTCATCGCTGCCGCTCCGGATCCCGGGTTTCGTCGCTTCCGGCGCTCGCCGGCGCCCGAACGACGAGCGCCCCGTCCTTAGGCGGTGCGTCGGTGGCGGCAACGAGACCCGCGCGAGCGAGCGCCCGAAGCACATGTACGCGCAATTGCCGACCCGCCTCGAACTGTTTGCCGGGCAACGTGTGGGCCACCAGCCGGAGGGTGACGGTGTCGACCGCGATGCTCTCCACCCCCATCACGGTGGGCGCATCCAGCAGCAACTTCCCCAGGACGTCGTCGTCGCGCACGAGCTCGCACTCCTGATGCAGGACTTCGTTGACCTGGCCGAGGTCGGCGCTGGTCGGAACGGGGATGTCCACAACCGCGCGCGCCCAGTCCTTCGACAGGTTGATCGACTTGACGATGTTGCCGTTAGGGACGGTGAAAACCTCGCCGTCGCTCGAGCGCAGCTTGGTCACCCGCAGCGTGACCTCCTCGACCGTGCCGGCCGCGTTTTCCGGCGACCCCAGCATGCTGAGTTCGACGAGATCCCCGAACCCGTACTGCCTCTCGACAATGATGAAGAACCCGGCAAGCAGGTCCTGGACCAGCCGCTGGCCACCGAAGCCGAGCGCGGCGCCCAGCACCGCCGCCGGCCCCACCAGCGAGCCCACCGGAACCGGCAAGATGTCGATGATCTCGTAGGCGACGACGACATAAATGAGGACGATCGACACCCAGGAGATCACCGACGCCACTGCTTGGCGGTGCTTGGTCTCCTCGGAGCGCACCAACGAGTCACTGGCGGCGAACCCCAGATCGAGGCGCTGGGTCACCTGGGTGGCGACCCAGGTTACGAAACGTGCCGCTAGCACGGCCACGATCAGCAGCATGACGATCCGCAGACCCTTGTTCAGGATCCATGCGCCAATCTCGCCGGTCCAGAACTCGTGCCAGCGCTGCGTCGGCGAGGCTGTAGCCATCGCAAGGATGAAGGTGCTAGTCGTCATCTCGTTGGTTGCGCCACCGGATCCCCGCTTCCAGGAATCCGTCGAGGTCTCCGTCCAAGACGGCCGCCGGATTGCCCACTTCGTGCTCGGTGCGCAGATCCTTGACCATCTGATAGGGGTGCAAGACGTAGGAGCGCATCTGGTTACCCCAGGAGCTGCCGCCATCCCCCTTCAACGCGTCCAGCTCGGCGCGTTCCTCTAAACGCTTACGTTCCAACAACTTTGCTTGAAGCACGCGCATCGCTGCAACCTTGTTCTGCAACTGCGACTTCTCGTTCTGGCAGGTGACCACGATGCCGGTCGGGACATGGGTAAGCCGCACCGCGGAGTCGGTGGTGTTGACGGACTGCCCGCCGGGTCCGCTGGACCGGTAGACGTCGACGCGAACGTCACCTTCTGGGATGTCGATGTGGTCGGTGGTCTCCACTACGGGAAGCACCTCGACTTCGGCAAACGACGTCTGACGACGGCTCTGGTTGTCGAACGGGCTGATCCGCACCAACCGGTGAGTGCCCTGTTCGACCGACAATGTGCCGTAGGCGAAGGGCGCGTGCACCGCGAATGTCGCACTCTTGATCCCGGCTTCTTCTGCGTAGGACGTGTCGAACACTTCGACCTGGTACTTGTGCTGCTCAGCCCAGCGGACGTACATCCGCAGCAGCATTTCGGCCCAATCGGCGGCATCCACCCCGCCGGCGCCGGAGCGGATTGTGACCAACGCCTCACGTTCGTCGTAGTCGCCGGACAGCAGCGTGCGCACCTCAGCGGCCTCAATCTCGGCACGCAGCTCGGTCAGTTCCGCGTCCGCCTCGGCCAGCGCATCGGCCGCGGCCGGGCCTTCCTCCTCATCAGCAAGCTCGTAGAGGACCGGCAAGTCGTCCAGCCGTCGCCGCAGCTCCTCAACGCGCCGCAGTTCCCCCTGAGTGTGCGACAGCTCACTGGTCACCCGCTGCGCGCGGGCCTGGTCATCCCACAGATGCGGATCGGACGCCTCGTGCTCGAGCTTCTCGATGCGGCCGCGCAACCCGTCGATGTCGAGCACCCGCTCCACCGTGGTGAGGGTGGAGTCGAGTGCCGCGATGTCGGCTTGGCGATCAGGTTCCACAAGCGCCAACGTTACCGGCATCAGCGTCTAGCATCAGGAGACCATCATGTGCATCGCGCGACTGCGACGTGACAGCCCTTTGCGCGCAGCCGGGCACGAACAGAAGGCTCGAGTATGCGTTCGCACCACCCTTATCACGTCGCTGTCGTCGGCTCCGGGCCGTCAGGGTTCTTCGCCGCGGCATCGTTGCTCAAAGCGGCCGACGCGTCCGGCGAGATCGACGTGGCCGTCGACATGTTGGAGATGTTGCCGACTCCGTGGGGGTTGGTGCGGTCGGGCGTCGCCCCCGACCATCCCAAAATCAAGTCCATCAGCAAACAATTCGAACGAACCGCCGAGGACCCCCGCTTCCGCTTCTTCGGCAACGTGATCGTCGGTGACCACGTCCAGGCCGCCGAGCTCGCCGAGCGCTACCACGCGGTGATCTACGCCGTCGGCGCCCAGTCCGATCGCGCTTTGAACATTCCCGGTGAGAACCTGCCGGGAAGCATTGCCGCGGTCGATTTCGTCGGCTGGTACAACGCGCATCCCAACTTCGAGCAGGTATCCCCCGATCTGTCCGGGGCGCGCGCTGTCGTTATCGGCAACGGCAACGTCGCACTCGACGTCGCCCGCATTCTGATCACCGACCCAGGCGTGCTGGCAGGTACCGATATCGCCGATCACGCGTTGGACTTGCTGCGACCGTGCAGTGTGGAAGAGGTCGTGATCCTCGGTCGACGGGGACCGCTGCAGGCCGCATTCACCACTCTGGAGCTGCGCGAGCTGGCCGACCTCGAAGGGGTTGACGTCGTGATCGACCCGGCGCAGATGGAGGGCATTACCGACGAGGACGCGGCCGCGGTGGGCAAGACCTGCCGGCAGAACATCAAGGTGCTGCGGGGCTATGCCGGCGGCGAGCTCCGACCCGGACACCGCCGTATGGTGTTCCGGTTCATGACATCCCCGATCGAAATCAAGGGCGACGAACGTGTCGAGAGCATCGTTTTGGGCCGCAACGAGCTGGTCACCGACGCCACTGGGCGGGTATCAGCCAAGGACACCGGCGAACGCGAGGAACTGCCGGTGCAGCTGGTGGTGCGCTCCGTCGGCTACCGCGGGCTGCCCACGCCTGGGCTACCGTTCGACGACCGGAGCGGCACGATCCCCAACACCGGCGGCCGGGTCGACGGCAGCCGCAATGAGTACGTGGTCGGCTGGATCAAGCGCGGACCGACCGGGGTGATCGGAACCAACAAGAAGGACTCCCAGGACACGGTCGACACCCTGCTTCATGATCTTGCGCGCGCCACGGCGAACCCCCCAGCGGACGGACCGGATTTCCCTGAAGACCATGGCGACAAGCTGGCCGAATGGCTGGCCACACGACAGCCGAAACTGGTCACGTCCGAACACTGGGAGATCATCGATCGCTTTGAGCGCGCAGCCGGCGAACCGCATGGACGTCCCCGCGTCAAATTGCCGAGCCTGGCCGAGCTGCTACGCATCGGGCACGCCTGATCAGCTATCCCAACAACACCCCGGGGTTGAGGACCCCAGCCGGGTCGAGCGCGGACTTGGCCGCGCGCAACGCCGCCGCGAACGCATCGGGGCGCTGGCGGTCGTACCACGGACGGTGGTCGCGGCCGACAGCATGATGGTGGGTGATGGTGCCCCCGGTGGCGCTGATCGCATCGGACACAGCGGCCTTGATCTCATCCCACTGCGTGTCCAGCGATCCCCAGCGCCCGCCGCCGTAGATCCCGTAGTAGGGGGCCGGGCCATCGGGATAGACGTGGGTGAACCGACAGGTCACTGCGCCGGTTCCGCAGATCCGTTCGATCGCCGCCCGGGCGGCCTCGGTCACTGCGGTGTGCAACGCGTCGAATCCGTCCCAGGTGCACGCCGTCTCGAACGTCTCGGCGATCACGCCGCGGCGGACCAACGCGTCCCGCTGGTACGGCATGCGCAAGAACGCTGAGCGCCAATTTCCCGCAGGATCAGCGGCATCGTCCTTCCGTCCACTGGCCTCGGTCTCCCGCTCGCGCCGCGATGTCACGACACCACCGTGATCGGAAGCGATCTCCACCGCCCGGTTGAGCCACGCGTCGACCGGGTGGTCCGCTGATTCGAATGCCAGCACCAGCAGCCCGCCACCGACCGACGCGCCGGCATTGAGGAATGCCTCGGCAGGATCCAGCAGCCGGCAGTTTGCCGGATACAGGCCGGCTTGGGCGATCGTTCGAGTCGCGACAACTGCCGCTGGCCAGTCCTCGAACGCGATCGACACCGTGACTTGCCAACGCGGACGGTGCTGTAACCGCATCCACGCCTCGGTGATGATGCCGAGCGTCCCCTCCGAACCCAGGAATAGGCGGTCCGGGGACGGCCCGGCACCCGAGCCGGGCAGCCGCCGGGACTCGCTCACCCCGGCAGGAGTGACCACCCGCAACGATTCCGTCAATTCGTCGATATGGGTGTAGAGCGTTGCGTAGTGCCCGCCCGACCGGGTCGCCAGCCACCCTCCGAGAGTCGAGAAGCCGAAGGACTGCGGAAAATGCCGCAGCGTCAGACCGGATGGACGCAACTGGTCCTCGACCGACGGTCCGAGGACGCCTGCCTGGATTCGCGCAGCCCGGCTAACCTCATCGATCTCGAGCACCGCACTCATCGCGGTGAGGTCCACAGTGACCACTGGCCCGTCAAAGCGCGGCTCGACACCACCGACAACCGAGCTGCCACCGCCATAGGGGATGACCGGGATTTGCTCCCGCGCACACCAATCGAGCAGGTCCACCACGTCCTGCTCACGGCGCGGTCGTGCGATCAGGTCCGGCACGTGGTCAAGTCGACCCGTCAAGTTGCGTGCGACGTCACGAAACGCCTTGCCACGCGCGTGACCGGCACGATCGACGGGGTCAGCGGAGCAAAGCGCGGCCAGCGACGTCGGTGGGTTGATCCGTGGAGCCGCCAATCCGAGCGCTGCGGGATCGGGTGGCTGGTGATCGGTCAGGTCATGGCCCGGCATCAGCGCAGCAAGCCGCGACACGAGGGCGTGCGTCTCCTGCTCGGACAACGCCTCTTCTACCGCACCCCAACCCCACCACGAACGCATGCTGACCGGGTCACCGTGTGCGGATGACGAGGGCTCCGCCCACGACGAAGAACACGACGGCTGCCGCGATAGCCCAGCCGGCACCCGCGAACCACCAGACCAGACACAACAACGCCAGCACCGGGGACAACGCGAACAACACCAACACGGGATGCTGCTTGATCACTTCGAACGCGCTCGTCGCCCGGACCCGATCGATTTCCTTGCCTGCCATCGGTTCAGGATGCCAGACCACAGCGCAGGTAGCGCCCTTGCCCTCGGCAGCAGCCGCAGCGATCTCGTCGCAACCGCCAACAAACCCGATGGGGCATTTCGTCCGCCCAGCGGCGAGAGGTCCGGCGCGAGCCCTTGAAACTCAAGTAACGCAGGAAATTTGCGCCGAGAGGACGTATGGCTCTACTAGCCCAACCTGATTCGTCCTAGCGTTGAACCGGTGGACATTGATCTTCTCCAGAAGGCGGTCCTGCTGGCCTGCCGGGCCCCGTCTGTGCACAATTCCCAGCCCTGGCGGTGGGTAGTCGAGCCCGGCCCCACCGACATCACCATTCGGCTGTTCGTCGATCGCCATCGGATGGTCCCGGCCACCGACCGTTCCGGCCGGCAAACGCTCATCAGTTGTGGCGCCGTACTCGATCACTTCCGCATCGCCATGGCGGCCGCGCGGTGGCAAGCGAACATCGCCCGGTTCCCCGTTCCCAACGAACCAGACCAGCTAGCTGTAGTCGATTTCGAACCCGCCGATCACCTCACCCGGGCAGAGCGAGACCGTGCACACGCGATCCTGCATCGCAGAACGGATCGACTTCCGTTCGACCGGCCGCGCAACTGGCAGCTATTCGCGCCCTCGCTGGTCAGTACGTTTGACGATGGAGCCCTCAACATCGACGTCTTGTCCGATGAGCAACGACCGCTCCTGGCGGAGGCATCGCGGGTCTCCGAAGCCCTTCGGCGCGAAGACGCGTCCTATTGTGCCGAAATCCAATGGTGGACTTCACCATTCACATTGGACGAGGGCGTGCCGGCGAGCGCTCTGGCATCGGATACCGAGCGCCTCCGGGTCGACGTGCGCCGCGAGTTCCCGGTACGGGGTCACCAGAACCGGCGCGCGGAGGTCACGGCGGACCAGTCGAAAATCCTTGTGCTGTCGACGCCCGAGGACACGGCGGCCGATGTACTGAGGTGTGGCGAAGCATTGTCGACAGTCCTGCTCGACTGCACCACAGCCGGCATGGCCACCTGCACGCTAACCCATCTCATCGAATCGGACGACGGCCGAGATATCCTGCGCGGCCTCATCGGCCACCGCGGCGAACCGCAAGTGCTGCTCCGCGTAGGGACATCCCCCGCCATGGAACACCTTCCCCCTCCGACGCCTCGGCGACCGCTGGCCGACGTGGTGGAGATCCGCTAGGCATCGCAGAGCAACTGGACCCGGACGTGAGGGTCTTTTGTCTCTATCGACGCCTGCTGGCGCTGCGACAGCCTGTAGTGACCAGCGGCTTGACGCAGCCAAACTCCGCCCCACCGACGAATACAAGCACTCCAGAAAGGCCAAGTCCATGACCGATGAGCCAATCACCATTCTGTCGCAAGACGAGAGCTGGGATCGGCTGGCCAGCGTCACTTTGGGCCGACTTGTCACTTGCATTGCCGGTCAGCCCGAGATCTTTCCGGTCAACTTCGTGGTCCAAGAGCGGACTGTCCTCTTTCGCACCGCCGAAGGTTCCAAATTGTTCGGCGCCGTGGCCAGTAGCCACGTCGCGTTCGAGGCCGACCACTACAACGTCACTGAGGGCTGGAGTGTGATCGTCAAGGGTCGCTGCCGCATGCTCGCGACCAGCGCCGAGATCGAAAAAGCCGATCGGGCACCACTACAACCGTGGATCCCGACTCTCAAACTTCACTATGTGCGGGTGATGCCCACCGAAATTACCGGCCGCCATTTCGAGTTCGGTCCCGAGCCGGATCGGCTCTCGAGTTTTGCCTAGGATTTTACCTAGGACCACCGAGCTTCCCCAGATTAGCTACTACACAACCAGAGTGAGAGCGCCGCGTCGGCGCGGTTTCCGGCGCCCCTTGCTGATCTCGACCAATCGGGCGATCGCGACTTCGATTCCCCGGGCAAGCTGGTCGGCATCGGCTACCACGTCGTAGTCGGCCAAGACTCCGAAGAAGAAGTCATCGGCGTAGCTGAGCATCGCAACGGCAGTTCGCAATTGCATCGCGATCGGCGGCACCGGGTACAGACCAACCACCCGCCTGCCCATGATCTCCATCGGTTGGCGCGGACCTGGCACATTGGTTGCCACTGTGACGACACCGCGCTGCGGCAGCCGCATCAAGAGCCTGAAGGCCCATGCCGTCAGCGGGAAGGGAATCAGGTTGGTGATCGACATGAACAGATTCCCTGCTTGAGTCTGCCCGCCTGCCTTGGTCTGCTTCAGCCGGGAGTGCACCATGCGCAGTCGCTGAATCGGGTCCGCCTGGTGCACCGGGAGGTACGGCAGCATCAACGACACCCGGTTATCGGTCTTGCTCAACGCACGGGTGGATCGCACCGAAACCGGCACCAGGGTGCGAAGGGAATCGGGGCGGGGCCGCTCACCACGCCGGATCAACATCGTGCGGTAACTTTCCGTAATCGCAGCAAGTGCAACGTCATTGATGGTGACGTCAAACTTTCGACACACTTGGTCGATGTCGGCGCGGGAAACCCGTGCCCCGCTGTAGCGACGCAGATCGCCTATTGGTCCGTTCAACGACGAAGTCCCCGGGCGTAACAATCCAGCGGCGATCTCGGCGGCACCCTGGGCCACACGGGCGAAGCCTGCCGTAGCAGCCGTCGACGCCTTCCATAGCCCGCCCATCATGACCACCGGGCTTAGCGGATTCCTACCGCTTCCGCCCTGCGCCGCACTCGCGGATTCCGGTCCACTGGGGTGGAGGTCGGTGGCAAAGCTCTCGCTGATGCCGCTATCGGACAACCCCGCGAGGACGTGGGTCGCCGCGATTCCGTCAGCCATGCAATGGTGGAGTTTCGTCAGGATCGCCCACTTGCCCTCCGCCAGGCCTTCGATGACCCAGATCTCCCACAGGGGTCGATCTCTGTCCAAACGCCGAGACATCAAATCGGCGATCAGCCCGAACAGCTCGTGGTCGTCCCCGGGCCGCGGCAGCGCGGTGCGCCGTATGTGCCGGCCCAGGTCAAAGTCTGGGTCGTCGACCCATTCGGGTGCACCGAGGTCGAGGGGGTGCAACAGCAACCGCTGCCCAAACCGAGGGCAGCCACGAATCCGTCCGGCAAGCGACGACAACACGGCGTCGTAGTCGGGAGTCGGCCCCTGAATGACCGCCAGTCCCCCGATGGCGAGACTCACGTGCCGATCCGCGTCTTCTGCCTGAAGGAAACCCGCATCGAGTGTGCTCAAGTGACTCATTGCTGGCGGCCTCCCCGGGACATCTAGGGACATCGAGAACCCTCAGTAGCACTATCCGTCGATGACGCATGCGACGGCAGGGCCGGAAGTCCCTCGTCCCCGAGGGCTTCGGGCTCTGCCGCTGCCGTTGCCATCACCTGATGCTTGAGTGCACGAACTTGCCGACAGGAAAGAGGCGCCATCCATGAACGCCCAATTCCCGGCCACTGACACCCTCAGCACCGTCCTCACGCTGGCCATTCGGGCACCGTCGATCCACAACACGCAACCGTGGCTGTGGCGAGTGCGGGCCAGCAGCCTTGACTTGTACTCAGAACCGGAAATGCAGCTGCTCAACACCGATCCCGATGGACGGGACTTGATCATCAGCTGCGGTGCGGCTCTACATCACTGTGTCGTCGCACTGGCGGCGATGGGCTGGCACGCGAAGGTGCATCGGCTCCCCGATTCCGAAGACCCGCGCCACCTGGCCACCGTCGAGGTTGCCCCACAGATCCCCGACCAATCCGACATCGCGTTGGCGGCGGCCATACCGCGACGGCGAACCGATCGGCGGACCTACAGTTCCTGGCCGGTGGCCGGCGGCGACATCGCCTTACTTGCTGCCCGGGCAGCTCGCAGTGGCGTGATGCTGCGTCAAGTCGACTCGCTCGACGCCATGCGCAGGATTGTCGCGCAGGCTGTCGGGGACCACGCAGCCAACGACGACTACGTCCGCGAGCTCACTGCGTGGAGTGGGCGATACAGTTCGGTGGCTGGAGTTCCGGCCCGTAGCGCGCCCCGCTCCGAACCGGCTGCGCCCATCCCCGGTCGCGTGTTCGCTGGACCCGGTCTGGCTCAGCCGTCCGGCGTAGCACCGACCGAAGACAGCGCCGCGCTCCTGGCACTAGGTACCGAGAACGACGACAGGCTGGCGCGTTTGCGCGCCGGGGAGGCCACCAGTGTCGTCTTACTCACGGCGACAGCGATGGGGCTGGCCTGCTGCCCGATCACCGAACCCCTGGAGATCCAACAAACGCGTGACGCGGTCCGCGCCGACGTGTTCGGGGCTGGCGGGTACCCGCAGATGCTGCTCCGCGTGGGCTGGGCGCCGATCAATGCCGATCCGTTGCCATCGACTCCACGGCGCGGACTTTCTCAGGTCGTCGAATGGCCCGCCGAGGCGACCGCGTAGGTGCCTATTCGTTGCCGGATGGTTGGGAGCGCTTGAGTTCCGCGGCAAAGACCGCAGCTTGCGTCCGGCGTTCCATACCCAGTTTGGCCAACAGGCGGGACACATAGTTCTTGACCGTCTTTTCGGCCAGGAACATCCGGTTGGCGATCTGCTTGTTCGTCAACCCCTCACTGAGCAAACCGAGCAACGTGCGTTCCTGGTCGGTGAGGCCGGACAACGGGTCGTGCTTCTCGGTGGCGCCCCGCAATTTCGCCATCAATGCCGCCGCAGCCCGATTGTCGAGCAGCGACCGCCCGGCGCCGACCTCTTTCACGGCGTTCGCCAATTCCATTCCCTTGATGTCTTTGACGACATATCCACTGGCTCCGGCGAGGATGGCGTCCAGCATTGCCTCGTCGGACGTGTACGACGTCAAGATCAGACAACGCAGCTCGGGCATGCGGGACAACAGATCACGGCACAGTTCGATGCCGTTGCCGTCCGGCAATCGGACGTCAAGAACCGCGACATCGGGGCGGGCGGCGGGAATCCTCGCCATTGCCTCCGCTACCGATCCCGCCTCACCGACAACGTCGAGTTCTGCATCTGCCCCGAGCAAGTCGATGAGGCCGCGCCGAACGACCTCGTGGTCGTCGACCAAGAAGACCTTTACCACCGCACCATCTCCGAGATCCGACGAGCACTACATGTTGGTAGAACGTATCGCGAACGCGCAACGCGTTGCGTCGTAGGTCCGATTGTAGGTCCTGCTATCGGCCCGATGGCCTCCAGCTGCTGCGGCGCCTGGCGTCGGAGTGTTGCGCATTTCAACCATTTTGTCCGCAATTTCACAGCTGATGCTCAGAACTCATTTAAATTCGCCGTGATTGAAAGTCTCTGAGCCTCCATTTCCCAATTCCAGCTGATCCCATTCCCAACTTTCGCGATGCGGCACCCGTTATCCACTTGTACACTGACTGCTGCCCGACTTACCTTGAATATCAACAGGTATCGAGTGGCCCGTGGTCGAAGCGCGCCAATTTCGTGGAACCGATCGTCACTATAAAAGGAGCCAGCGCCGGCTCTTCTCACTCACTTAGGCCGGTAGCACGGCCTAATCCGGCCAGTTAGGTGCTGTGAAGTAATGAATTATGCGTTCTTGCCGCCGGAGGTCAATTCTGCGCGCATGTACGCCGGTCCGGGTTCGAGTTCGATGTTGGCTGCCGCGGGAAACTGGGATCAGCTTGCCGCCGAATTGGCTTCCGCAGCCGAGAACTACAACTCGGTGACTGCAAGCCTCACCGGCATTCATTGGTGGGGTCCGGCGTCCCAATCGATGCTGGCCACAACGGCTCCGTTCGTGGGGTGGCTGGAGGTGACCGCCACCCAGACCAAGCAAACCGCCAACCAGGCCAGAGCGGCAGCGGCGGCGTTCGAGCAGGCCTACGCGATGACGGTGCCCCCGACGGTGGTCGCGGCCAACCGCGCCGCGCTGAAATTATTGATCTCGTCAAATATCTTGGGGCAGAACACCGCAGCTATCGCGGCGACGGAGGCGGAGTATGCCGAGATGTGGGCTCAGGACGCTGCCGCGATGTCCGGTTACGCCACCAACTCGGTGGCTGCCACCCAGCTGACGCCGTTCTCCCCTCCACAGCAAACGACTAACGCTGCCGGGTTGGCGGCTGGGAGCACGGCGGTCAATCAGGCCGCCAACTCCGCTGCGGCTACGCCAACGGCTTTGTCAAAGCTGGCTTCAACACTGTCTCAGGCGCTGCAGGCGGTCCAGTCCTGGCCACACGTCCTTCCCGACGACTTCACCATTTTGGACGCGATATTCGGTGTTTACGCGACGATCGGCGTGTCGCAAGACATTGAGTCGTTTTGCGCGGGAATCATCGGGGCCGAGAACAGCCTCGGACTCTTGGGCGGCGCAGACAATCCGGCGGAGCTGGTGCCGGGCGGGCTCGGTCCGGTCTTCTCAGCAGCCGAAACTGGGGGTGGTGCACAGCTCGTCAACGCGGTTTCCGCAGGTATGGGCCGGGCGGGCTCGATCGGGCCGTTGTCCGTGCCAGCGTCGTGGACCGCGCCGTCGACCGGCCCGGTCACGGCATTGTCGGGCAGCGGCTTGACCACCCTCCCCGGCACTGACGCGGGCGAGCCCGGCTCGGCAGCGGCTCCTGGGATTCCAGTGGGAACGATGAAGCGCGCCTCGAGCGTTGTGCCCCGCTACGGGGTCCGGCTGACGGTGATGTCGCGTCCTCCCGCCGCCGGGTAATTTCCTGCATCGGCAGCAATGGACGAAAAGGCACAGTTCGCGCTGCGACTATTACGCGACGACAACGTCGCACCCAATGTGCAGCGAACTGATCCGGGGAATCTACCAACTCAATCGACGCGCGCTACCGACGTCGTGTGATTCGGCGATGTGATAAATCGTTAAACCCCAGGAGTTCACCGAACATCCGCGAGGAGTTCACCGCTTCCGGATGCGGCGCACCGCGACCGTTTGCAAGTTTAGATACACGCTGCAACCGAAGGTAGTCCACGATGCCCTTTGCGCACGCCTGGATACCAATCCCGTTAGCGTCCAACACGAACCCGCATGTGCGCACGCCATGCCGCCCCATCCCGCCGCCCGCCGATGAGGTCCCTCGTCAACCCACTGAACACGCAGCCAGAATGCCATCACACGACCGCAACCCCGACCGTGCGATCAGGGCGCGAGCCACCGTCGTTCGGTCGCCACACATCGCCATATGACCTGGGCCACAGCAATTTTGACTGGTCAACTTGGCCCGCGAGGCCATCGTGGCCCTCTCGTCGTGGTGAACGCGGTTGGGCCGCGCCTCGACGCCGGACTCCCACCTTGATAAGCGACTCCAACCGCCAGCGGCCACGCAATAGTCAGGAGGACTAACCAAATCCACCACCCGAACCTCCGAACGTGGGGAACCGGTTGATCGACCATCACATACCAAGGCTCGACGCAGTACCGACCCTCATCGCACATCAAATCTAGTTAAGGAGATGTAAAACAATGGATTTCGCGCTCTTACCGCCGGAGGTCAATTCGGCCCGGATGTATACCGGGCCAGGCTCGGCGTCAATGTTGGCCGCCGCCGGCACCTGGGACGTCCTCGCCGCCGAGTTGAGCACGACTGCCGAGGCCTACGGATCGATTCTTGCGGGTCTCGCCACTCTGAACTGGCGTGGGCCAGCATCCGAGTCGATGGCAGCGACGGCGGCTCCGTATGTGGGTTGGCTCTACGCGACCGCTGAACAGACGCGGCAGACGGCCATCCAGGCTACTGCTGCGGCGGCGGCGTTCGAACAAGCTTATGCGATGACTGTCCCGCCACCAGCTGTCGCGGCAAACCGAGCGCTGCTGCTCACGTTGATCGCGACGAACTTTTTTGGCCAGAACACCGCAGCGATTGCAGCCGCCGAGGCGGAGTACGCCGAGATGTGGGCCCAGGACGCCGTCGCGATGTACGGATACGCCACGAGCTCGGCGGCGGCGACGCAGTTGACGCCGTTCGCCTCGCCGCAACAGACCACCAATCCTGCCGGGCTGGCGGCCCAGAACGCCGCAGTCAACCACGCTGCCTCCAGTGCAGCCGCTATGGACCCGTTGTCGCAGATAGTCTCCAACCTGAACCAGTTCATACCCGGGCTTCCCAACCTCGTCCCCGAAGACTTCACCATCCTTGACGAAATGTTCGCCGTGTTCGCTACGGCCAGCGCGAGCCAGGACATCCAGTCGATGATCAGTGGAATCATTGGGACCGAGAACACCTTGGGCATAATTCCCGACCACGTGTTCGCGAGCGCTATTTCGGCCGACGCGGGGCTTGTATCGGCGGCCAACCAAGCCGGCATGTCGGGCGCGCGCGGTGCAGTGCTGGCCAGCGCCGGCCGGGCCGGCACGATCGGTCAGCTCTCGGTCCCGGCCAGCTGGGCCGCACCGTCGACGCGCACCGTCGCGGCACTATCGCCGGCCGGCCTCACGACACTGCCGGGGACAGAAGTAGCCGGACACGGTACGCCCATAGCCGGGATGCCAATCGGGCAAGCCAACCGCGCCTCGGGCGTCCTGCCCCGATACGGTGTCCGGCTGACGGTGATGGCACACCCGCCAGCGGCCGGGTAGCCGGAAGGCGGCTCCGGTGGCGCGATTCTCCCGCTATCGGGGTTCTCAACTCGCTGTCGCGATTCCTCGAGGTGGCTCGCGTTGGGAACAACGGACGCAAACCGCATAGATCGCGTTGCGCCGCTGACGACGAGGAGCCAAACGCAAATTCAGCCCAATCGCGTGCGCCATCACCATAGCGTGGGCGGCTTTGACGATCCTGATGCTTGATCGCATCACGATGCTCACTTCGGTTGCCCGTTGCCTCATCCGAGGATGCCCAGTTCTTGGCGCGGGGGGATCTTGCGGCGGCCGTCCGCCGTAGCGCCCTGCCGGCTGACTCGAGTCCGAAAAACCTTCTCCTAGCGACCCACCAACCGCCCGGTCCCCTGCCGACGGACCGCCAACGACAACTCCGTCCCCGATCGTCGCCCGCGGGCATACCCAGATGAGGCAACGAATCGCCCACGCGGGCATGAGAAATGAGTCAACGGGGCGATACCTCGAATTCGGGCAGTTCGCTTACCATCCGCCAGTGGTTCGGCTAACATCCGCTAGGAATTCACTAGTACCCGGACGCGGCGCGCCACGACCGTTTGCGAGCTTAGATACACGCTGCAAACGAAGGTAGTCCAACATGTCCTTTGCGCACGCCTGGGTACGAATTCCTTTGGTGTCCAAGTGGATCCCGCGTTCACGCGCGCCACGCCACACTCCCGCGGGGCCGCCGGGCAACGGCACTTCTCACGAGACGCTAGCCGAAAGCCGCCATATGACTTGGGCTGCAGCAATTTTGACCTCGCAATGCGATGCGCGGGGTCTCCGAGAAGCAGCCCCGCCGCTAAGCGCCGCGCCACAATCCAGCAGCAGCGCGACAGCCAGGAGGACCCACTACACGATTACCTAGATAGCGAAAATTACTGGAAGACAAACTTGATCGACCATCGCACGCCTGAAGATCGGCGTTGTGCAGAACCCTGATCACACAAACCATGCTAGTTAAGGAGATGCAACACAATGGATTTCGCGCTCTTACCGCCGGAGGTCAATTCCGCTCGGATGTATACGGGACCGGGATCGACGTCAATGCTGGCCGCTGCGGGCACCTGGGACGCCCTCGCCGCCGAGTTGAGCACAACCGCCGAGACCTACGGATCGATTCTCTCTGGCCTCACCACCTTGAACTGGCGTGGACCAGCATCCGAGTCGATGGCGGCCACGGCGGCTCCCTATGTGGGTTGGCTCTACGCGACCGCCGAACAGACACGACAGACCGCTATCCGGGCCACGGCGGCAGCGACCGCCTTTGAGCAAGCCTATGCGATGACGGTGCCACCACCGGTGATCGCGGCAAACCGCGCGCAGCTGCTCACGCTGATCGCGACGAACTTTTTCGGTCAGAACACCGCAGCGATCGCGGCCACCGAGGCACAGTACGCCGAGATGTGGGCCCAAGACGCCGTCGCGATGTACGGCTACGCCACCAGCTCGGCGGCGGCGACACAGTTGACGCCGTTCTCCTCCCCACAGCAGACCGCCAACCCGGCCGGGCAGGCCGCTCAGGCCGCCGCCGTCAACCAGGCTTCCGCCAGCGCAGCCGCCACCGACGCGCTGTTGCAGTTTATTGAGGCAGTATCCCAAACGCTCCAAGCACTGCCGACGTCCCTCGGCATCTTCCCCGGCACACCCCCTGAAGATTTGCTCCTTGGCTTCTTTGACGAGATATTCGCTAGTTTCGCCGCGGTCGCCATGGTCAAGAATGTGCAGAGCTTCGTCAGCGGACTCATTTCGAGTGAGAAGGACTTGGGCATCTTGCCGGCTGCCGCCAGCCTGAATGCAGCGAATCTCGCCTCGTTGCCCGCGAGCGGTCCGGCTGCCGAGTTGTCGGGCGTGGGCGCGCGCGGTGCGGTGCTGGCCAGCGCCGGCCGGGCGGGCTCGATTGGGCAGCTCTCGGTGCCGGCCAGCTGGGCCGCACCCTCAACGCGCACCGTCGCGGCATTGTCGCCGGCCGGCCTTACAACCCTGCCGGGGACCGAGGTCGCCGGCCACGGCACCCCCATCGCCGGAATGCCTATCGCGACAGCCAACCGCGCCTCGGGCGTGCTGCCCCGATACGGAGTCCGCCTCACGGTCATGGCACACCCACCAGCAGCCGGGTGACCCGCTGCCTAGCCGGCCGGCGGCTCAGGCGGTGCAAAATTCCAGTTATCGGGATTCTTTGGCGAATAGACGACCGGAAGCATCTGACCAACGGTCGGCCATTGGTCGGCACCGACGGCCATGCGCCGATACACGGCGTGTTCACTGACCGTCGGTCCGTTGATGATTCCGGCAATGGTCACGTACTGCTCCTCGCCGGCGTCGGGGGGCTGACTCACGCCGGTCACCAACAGCGTGCCGCTGGCCACGGCACCGCGTGGGCCGCGCGGAAACAACCGCGGGGCAACAAGTACTACCAGCACCGCCACCAAGATGAGCAGCACGCCAAATTCCCATCCCACGTCGCCATGGTAGGACTTCTGACATGAACCGCGCCGGCGACGCAGTAGGGCCACCGCCCGCCCGCTGCAGTGGGGGTACCACCCACTGGTGGGGGAGGCGGCCCCGATGATCCACGACGATCTCCACCTCGGCTTGGCGCTGGCCGACCGCGCGGACGCGCTGACACGCGCCCGATTCGGCGCACTCGACTTGCGCATCGACACCAAGCCCGATCTGACCCCGGTGACCGACGCCGACCAGTCGGTTGAATCCGACTTGCGCGAGGCGCTCACGCGCGACCGGCCGGGAGACGATGTCGTCGGCGAGGAATTCGGCGGGACGCCTACGTTCACCGGTCGGCAGTGGATCATCGACCCGATCGATGGCACCAAGAACTTCGTGCGCGGAGTGCCGGTGTGGGCCAGCTTGATTGCGCTGCTCGACGACGGTGTCCCGGCAGTTGGCGTGGTAAGTGCGCCGGCGTTGCAACGACGGTGGTGGGCCGCACGCGGTCAGGGCACGTTCGCAGCAGTCGCCGGCGGGCAGCCGCGGCGATTGTCGGTCTCGGCGGTGGCGAATCTGGATTCGGCGAGCCTGTCGTTCTCCAGTCTGTCGGGTTGGGCGCACCGCGGGGTGCGCGAAAACTTCATCGGACTGACCGATGCCGTGTGGCGCGTGCGCGGCTACGGCGACTTCCTGTCTTACTGCTTGGTGGCCGAGGGAGCAGTCGACATTGCCGCCGAGCCGGAGGTGTCGGTATGGGATCTGGCGGCGTTGGACATCCTCGTGCGTGAGGCAGGCGGGCAATTCACCAGCCTGGAGGGCGCTGCCGGACCCCACGGCGGAAGCGCGGTGGCAACCAACGGCCTACTCCACGAAGACGTGCTCACGAGGCTTAACGCCGGGTAGCGTGCCAAGACTGGGACATCGCCAAGTCGAGCGAGATCGACACCCTCGCCAGCGCCGCCAGCCCGGCGGTTACCGGCACTGACCAGCCCGTCTGGGGTGTGAATTAGTTAACACGGCCCTACCTATCTTACTCCGGAGTAAGATAGAGTTATCCGCATCGCCCCAACAAGCCGAGGCTGCTGAGATGACCAACACACTTCCTACTCCAACTCCCACTGCTGATTCGTCGTCAGACCGGTCGCCCTTGCGCGCCCGACGACGTGGCCGCAAGACTGGGGTCGGGCTGTCGCGGCACAAAAGGACCGGAATTGATGTCGCACTTGGGCTGCTTACGCCGATCGTCGGTCAGGACTTCTTGGACAGATACCAAATACGCGATCCGCTCAACCGAGCCCTGCGCTACGGCGTCAAGACGATGTTCTCCACCGCCGGCGCCACCACCCGCCAGTTCAAGCGGATCCAGAGCCTGCGCGGCGGACCGACCCGGCTCAAGTCCAGCGGCCGCGACTACTTCGACCTAGCACCCGACGACGACCAGAAACTGATCGTCGAGACCGTCGACGAATTCGCCGAGCAAATTATTCGACCCGCTGCCCATGACGCTGACGAAGCGACGACGTACCCGCCAGACCTGATCGCCAAGGCCGCAGAGCTGGGCATCACCGCCATCAGCATCCCCGAGGAATTCGACGGCATCGCCGAACACCGCTCCAGCATGACCACCGTGCTGGTCGCCGAGGCCCTGGCATACGGCGACATGGGGCTTGCACTGCCAATTCTGGCGCCCGGAGGCGTCGCGTCTGCGCTAACACATTGGGGCAGCGCCGATCAGCAGGCCACCTTCCTGAAAGAGTTCGCCGGCGACAATGTCCCGCAGGCCTGCGTGGCCATCGCCGAGCCTCAGCCCCTGTTCGACCCCACCCGACTGAAGACTACGGCGGTGCGCACCCCATCCGGGTACCGCATCGACGGGCTGAAGTCGTTGGTGCCGGCAGCGGCCGAGGCCGAACTCTTCATCGTCGGCGCGCAACTCAACGGCAAGCCAACACTGTTCATCGTCGAGTCATCCACCGAGGGCCTGACAGTAAAGCCCAACCCAAGCATGGGGATTCGCGCCGCAGCCCTGGGCCAGGTCGAGCTGTCCGGCGTGTCCGTGCCGCTGAGCGCCCGGCTTGGGGAACAAGATGCGCCCGACACCGACTATGCAACCGCCTACTCGGAGGCGATCGCCATGGCTCGGCTGGGCTGGGCGGCGCTGGCGGTCGGTACCTCGCACGCGGTGCTCGACTATGTCATCCCCTATGTCAAAGAGCGCCACGCCTTCGGCGAACCCATCGCCAATAGGCAAGCGGTGGCGTTCATGTGCGCAAACATCGCCATTGAGTTGGACGGCCTGCGGCTGATCGCTTGGCGCGGCGCATCACGAGCCGAGCAGGGCCTTCCATTCGCCCGTGAAGCCGCGTTGGCGAAACGCCTCGGCGCCGAAAAAGGCATGCAAATAGGCCTCGACGGCGTACAGCTGCTTGGCGGCCACGGCTTCACCAAGGAGCACCCCGTCGAACGCTGGTATCGCGATCTGCGTGCTATCGGCGTGGCCGAGGGCGTCGTCGTCATCTGAATCCATACCTGAGAACCGAAAGATCAATCATGGCAATCAATCTGGAGCTCCCCCGCAAGTTGCAGGCGGTAATAGTCAAGACGCATCAGGGCGCCGCGGAGATGATGCGCCCGATCGCCCGCAAGTACGACCTGAAAGAGCACGCGTACCCCGTCGAACTCGATACCCTGATCAATCTGTTCGAGGGTGCTTCCGATTCGTTCCACTTCGCCGGAGCGGATTCGCTGCGTGACGAGGACGAACGCAAGGACGAGAACCACAACGGCGCCAACATGGCCGCACTGGTACAGACGATGGAAGCCAGCTGGGGCGACGTCGCAATGATGCTGTCACTGCCCTACCAAGGCCTGGGCAACGCGGCCATCTCCGCGGTCGCCACCGACGAACAGTTGGAGCGTCTGGGCAAGGTGTGGGCCGCCATGGCCATCACCGAACCGGACTTCGGGTCGGACTCGGCCGCGGTGTCAACGACCGCCACCTTGGACGGCGACGAGTACGTGATCAACGGCGAAAAAATCTTTGTCACCGCTGGTTCGCGTGCCACTCACATCGTCGTGTGGGCCACGCTCGACAAGTCTCTCGGCCGCCCCGCGATCAAGTCGTTCATCGTGCCGCGCGAGCACCCCGGCGTGACGGTCGAGCGGCTCGAACACAAGCTCGGTATCAAGGGTTCCGACACCGCGGTGATCCGCTTCGACAATGCCCGCATCCCCAAGGGCAACCTGCTGGGCAACCCGGAAATTGAAGTCGGAAAGGGCTTTTCGGGGGTAATGGAGACCTTCGACAACACCCGGCCTATCGTTGCCGCCATGGCCGTCGGGATTGGCCGCGCCGCGCTGGAGGAAATTCGCAAGATCCTCACCCACGCCGGGGTGGAGATCGATTACGACAAACCGTCGCACGCCCAGAGTGCCGCCGCCGCCGAGTTCCTGCGCATGGAAGCCGATTGGGAGGCCAGCTACCTGCTCTCCTTGCGCGCGGCTTGGCAGGCCGACAACAGCATCCCCAACTCGAAAGAGGCGTCGATGAGCAAGGCCAAGGCCGGCCGGATGGCCAGCGACGTAACTCTGAAGAGCGTCGAATTGGCAGGAACAACGGGCTATTCCGAGCAGACGCTCTTGGAGAAGTGGGGCCGCGACTCCAAGATCCTGGACATCTTCGAAGGCACCCAGCAGATCCAGCAGCTGGTGGTCGCCCGCCGATTGCTTGGATTGTCGTCGTCCGAGCTCAAGTAGCGTCAGGGTGCACCGGAGCACTTCCTGAAGGTGGGAGAGCATCGGCGAGGTCAACCGGTAGGGGTTCTGCCGGGGTGAGTTGCCGCGCAGAATACGCGTTTCGGCCGATGTAGTTCACCCGACTGGATCCCATAGTCATATAGCGCCGCCTCCGGGCGCGCAGCACATGGCTTCGGTGATGACCTAGAGCGAGGTGTTCAATGTCGTTTGTCAGTGCGGCACCGGAACCGATAGCCGCAGCAGCCTCCGATCTGGCCCGCATTGGCTCGTCGCTGAGTGCCGCAAATTCGGCAGCGGCGGGCCAGACCACGGGGCTGTTGGCGGCCGGTACCGACGAGGTGTCGGCAGCTATAGCGGCGCTGTTCGGGGAATACGCGCAGGCCTATCAGGCGGCCGGCGCCCAAGCGGCGACGTTTCATGAGCAATTCATGCAAGCCCTGACCGCCGGTGCGGGCTCCTATGCCAGCGCCGAGGCCGCCGCCGCGGCACCATTGCAGGGCTTGCTGGATCTGATCAATGCGCCCACTCAGCAGCTATTGGGACGCCCGCTCATCGGCAACGGCGCGAACGGAGCCCCGGGGACCGGGCAAGCAGGCGGGGCCGGCGGGCTCTTGTTCGGCAACGGCGGGGCCGGCGGGTCCGGCGCAACCGGCCAAGCCGGGGGCGCTGGCGGGGCTGCGGGGCTGTTCGGCACGGGCGGGGCTGGCGGTGCCGGCGGCGACTCCGGAAATCTTCAGGGCGGGTCCGGCGGTGCCGGTGGTGCCGGCGGGCTGCTGTGGGGCGCTGGCGGCATTGGCGGGGCCGGCGGCGCCGGAGGTGGGGCTGGTGGCACCGGTGGGGCCGGCGGGCTCTTCAGCTCGGGCGGGTCCGGCGGCACTGGCGGGTTCGGCATCGGCGACGAGCCTGCCGGCGACGGGGGAATAGGCGGGGCCGGCGGGCTGTTCGGCTCGGGCGGCGACGGCGGCAACGGCGGGTCCGCGACTCAGGTCGGCGCCGGCGGGAACGGAGGCGCAGGCGGGGCTGGCTGGTTGCTCGGCAACGGCGGCGACGGCGGCGACGGCGGCAGCGGCTCCACCACCGGCATGGGCGGCTCCAGCGGAGACGGTGGGGCCGGTGGCAACGCCGGCCTGCTCTACGGCAACGGCGGTACCGGCGGTACCGGCGGGTTTGGCGGGAGCGGGTTACCCGTTTTCGGCGGAGCCGGCGGCGGCGGTGGAGCCGCCGGGCTTATCGGCAACGGCGGCGCCGGGGGCGCCGGGGGGGCCGGCGTAGGGCCGGGCGGTGACGGTGGGGACGGCGGCAACGCTGTGTTCATCGGCAACGGCGGCAACGGCGGCAACGGCGGTAGTGGGGACGTGAACGGTGCTGGCGGCACCGGCGGCACGGGCGGGCTGCTGGGCGTGAGCGGGCTTGACGGGTTGTCGTAACCGGGCGGGCCATCGCCGCGGGATTAGCGATACCGCTGCCATGGGGAGTCACCGAACCCAACTGCCCCGTCGCGTCACGAGCCACCGACCACATCGACAGCTCACCAACACCCTTCTCCTGAGCGAACGTCACCAACTGCTGGGCATCATCAACTGACCATGCAGCGATCGCCTGCGCCTGCCTGGTCAACACCGGCTTATTGGCCTGCATCCCGCCCTCGACATCAAAGTCGAACTTGTGAATCCCGAAGGTGTCCACTATCAACCTCAACTGCGCCGCCAGCACCGTGGCATCGGCAGCGGGCTCACCACCAGCACCACTGACAATGAACGCCAGCGTGCCGTCATCGATACCCGCAGCAGCCAAGTCCGCATAGTTCGGCGGCGGCCACAACGTCACATCAATGTAGGGAGAAAACTCCCCAACCGGCACCCCACCGCTACTACCATCGCCGGGACGGATACCACCGCCACCACTACTGCCACCGGTGTCGGTGCCGCCGCTGTCACCACCGTCCGGGCGGGCCGTCGGTCATGGGACCACCACCGGTGCTTTCATCGAACTGGTCGAAGATCCGAGCGAAGTCAAACGGATCTTGTTCGATACCGCTGCCATGCGGTGTCACCGAGCCCAACTGCCCCGTCGCGTCACGAGCCACCGACCACATCGACAGCTCACCAATACCCTTCTGCTGAGCGAACGTCACCAACTGCTGGGCATCCTCGGCGGTAAACACCTCACTTTGGACATCGTTGATGCCGATCATCGGCGTCACCCCGACCTTGGCCCATGCCTCCTCAGCCGACAGCGACGGATCCATCGCCATCAACTGACCATGCAGCGACTCCGCGGCCTGGATCGCCAAACCCCCGATATCCGGGTTAGAACCGGAGAAATAGTCGCCGTAGTTCATCGCCATGATGTTGACCCGGGTGACGTCCACACCGGCATCGTTAGCGATCTCAAGCACCCCCAACCCATGCGGGGTCAACCCCGTCGGCAACACCGGCAACGTGTACGACACCTCTATCGGCGGGCCACCCGCAGCGGCCTGCTCGACCTGCAATATCGCGATCGCCTCCGCCTGCCTGGTCAACACCGGCTCATTGGCCTGCATCCCACCCTCGACATCAAAGTCGAACTTGTGAATCCCGAAGGTGTCCACTATCAACCTCAACTGCGCCGCCAAGACCGTGGCATCGGCCGCGGTATAGGCCAGATCCACACCATTGGCACCACCGAACGAGATCGTGGGATCGATACCCAGGCTTTGCATCTCTGCGATCTGCGAGGTGATAAACGGATCATTCAGCGAATACACCCCACCCCAGGCCGGGTCGCCACCGGCACCGCTGACAATGAACGCCAGCGTAGCGTCATCGATCCCCGCCGCAGCCAAGTCCGCATAGTTCGGCGGCGGCCACAACGTCACATCAATGTAGGGAGAAAACTCCCCAACCGGAACCTCACCAGCACCACCACCAGAACCGCTACCCGAGCCACCACCGTCACCACCACCAGAACCACTACCCGAACCACTACCCGAACCGCCGCCGTCACCACCACCAGAACCCGAACCACCGCCGTCACCACCACCAGAACCCGAACCACCGCCGTCACCACCACCGGTGACCGGCTCTCCGTTGATCACCACATTCGTCGGCTCCCACGCGGCGCCACCCTGCGTGCCCTGGAACCCAACGGTGACCGAGCCACCGGGCTCAATCGTTTGCGTCCACGACTGCGGAGTCACCACATAACCGGTATCCGACTCAACAATCTGCCCGTTCCACAAACTGGTGATGGATTCGCTTGCCGGCACATCGAACTCCAACTGCCAACCAGACACAGCGGTATCACCGGAATTCGTGATCGTGTAACTACCCACGAACCCGCCATCCCACTGCGAACCCACCACAAACTCACCCACTACACCGCTGGCGTCACCACCACCGGAACCCGAACCACCGCCGGAACCACCACCAGAACCACTACCCGAACCGCCGCCGTCACCACCACCAGAACCCGAGCCGCCGCCGTCACCACCACCAGAACCCGAACCGCCGCCGTCACCACCACCGGAACCGCCGCCGTCACCGCCAACAATGCCTTCGTCGTACAGATCGAAGATCCGGGAGAACTCAAAGGGGTCTTGTGCGATACCGCTGCCATGGGGAGTCACCGAACCCAACTGCCCCGTCGCGTCACGAGCCACCGACCACATCGACAGCTCACCAACACCCTTCTGCTGAGCGAACGTCACCAACTGCTGGGCATCCTCGGCGGTAAACACCTCACTTTGAACATCATTGATACCAATCATCGGCGTCACCCCGACCTTGGCCCACGCCTCCTCAGCCGACAGCGACGGATCCATCGCCATCAACTGACCATGCACCGACTCCGCGGCCTGAATCGCCAAACCCCCGATGTCAGGATTGGCGCCAGAGAAAAACTCGCCGTAGTTCATCGCCATGATGTTGACCCGCGTCACCTCCACACCGGCCTCACTAGCGATCTCCAACACCCCCAACCCATCCGGAGTCAACCCCGTCGGCAACACCGGCAACGTGTAGGACACCTCCACCGGAGTACCCGCAGCAGCCATCTCGGCCTGCAACAACGCAATCGCCTCCGCCTGCCTGGTCAACACCGGCTCATTGGCCTGCATCCCACCCTCGACATCAAAGTCGAGTTTGTAGATCCCAAAGCTATTGACCACCGACCGCAACTGCGCCGCTAACACCGTCGCATCGGCCGCGGTAAACGCCAGATCCACACCATTGGCACCACCGAACGAGATCGTGGGATCGATACCCACGCTTTGCATCTCAGCGATCTGCGAGGTGATAAACGGATCATTCAGCGAATACACCCCACCCCAGGCCGGGTCGCCACCGGCACCGCTGACAATGAACGCCAGCGTAGCGTCATCGATCCCCGCAGCAGCCAGATCCGCATAGTTCGGCGGCGGCCACAACGTCACATCAATGTAGGGAGAAAACTCCCCAACCGGAACCTCACCACCACCGGAACCGGAACCAGAACCACCACCATCACCACCACCAGAACCACCACCATCACCACCACCGGAACCCGAACCGCCGCCGTCACCACCACCAGAACCGCTACCACCGTCACCACCACCAGAACCGCTACCACCGTCACCACCACCAGAACCCGAGCCACCGCCGTCACCACCACCGGTGACGGGCTCTCCGTTGATCACCACATTCGTCGGCTCCCACGCGGCGCCACCCTGCGTGCCCTGGAACCCAACGGTGACCGAGCCACCGGGTTCAATCGTTTGCGTCCACGACTGCGGAGTCACCACATAACCGGTATCCGACTCAACAATCTGCCCGTTCCACAAACTGGTGATGAATTCGTTTGCCGGCACATCGAACTCCAACTGCCAACCAGACACAGCGGTATCACCGGAATTCGTGATCGTGTAACTACCCACGAACCCGCCATCCCACTGCGAACCCACCACAAACTCACCCACTACACCGCTGGCGTCACCACCACCGGAACCCGAACCACCGCCGGAACCACCACCAGAACCACTACCCGAACCGCCGCCGTCACCACCACCAGAACCCGAACCGCCGCCGTCACCACCACCAGAACCCGAACCGCCGCCGTCACCACCACCGGAACCGCCGCCGTCACCGCCAACAATGCCTTCGTCGTACAGATCGAAGATCCGGGAGAACTCAAAGGGGTCTTGTGCGATACCGCTGCCATGGGGAGTCACCGAACCCAACTGCCCCGTCGCGTCACGAGCCACCGACCACATCGACAGCTCACCAACACCCTTCTGCTGAGCGAACGTCACCAACTGCTGGGCATCCTCGGCGGTAAACACCTCACTTTGAACATCATTGATACCAATCATCGGCGTCACCCCAAGCTTGGCCCACGCCTCCTCAGCCGACAGCGACGGATCCATCGCCATCAACTGACCATGCACCGACTCGGCCGCCTGAATCGCCAAACCCCCGATGTCAGGATTGGCGCCAGAGAAAAACTCGCCGTAGTTCATCGCCATGATGTTGACCCGCGTGACCTCCACACCGGCCTCACTAGCGATCTCCAACACCCCCAACCCATCCGGAGTCAACCCCGTCGGCAACACCGGCAACGTGTAGGACACCTCCACCGGAGTACCCGCAGCAGCCATCTCGGCCTGCAACAACGCAATCGCCTCCGCCTGCCTGGTCAACACCGGCTCATTGGCCTGCATCCCACCCTCGACATCAAAGTCGAGTTTGTAGATCCCAAAGCTATTGACCACCGACCGCAACTGCGCCGCTAACACGGTCGCATCGGCCGCGGTAAACGCCAGATCCACACCATTGGCACCACCGAACGAGATCGTGGGATCGATACCCACGCTTTGCATCTCAGCGATCTGCGAGGTGATAAACGGATCATTCAGCGAATACACCCCACCCCAGGCCGGGTCGCCACCGGCACCGCTGACAATGAACGCCAGCGTAGCGTCATCGATCCCCGCAGCAGCCAGATCCGCATAGTTCGGCGGCGGCCACAACGTCACATCAATGTAGGGAGAAAACTCCCCAACCGGAACCTCACCACCACCGGAACCAGAACCCGAGCCACCGCCGTCACCACCACCAGAACCGCTACCACCGTCACCACCACCAGAACCTGAGCCACCACCGTCACCACCACCAGAACCACCGCTACCCGAGCCACCGCTACCCGAGCCACCGCCGTCACCACCACCAGAACCCGAACCGCCGTCACCACCACCAGAACCCGAGCCGCCGCCGTCACCACCACCGGAACCGCCGCCGTCACCGCCAACAATGCCTTCGTCGTACAGATCGAAGATCCGGGAGAACTCAAAGGGGTCTTGTGCGATACCGCTGCCATGGGGAGTCACCGAACCCAACTGCCCCGTCGCGTCACGAGCCACCGACCACATCGACAGCTCACCAACACCCTTCTGCTGAGCGAACGTCACCAACTGCTGGGCATCCTCGGCCGTAAACACCTCACTTTGAACATCATTGATACCAATCATCGGCGTCACCCCGACCTTGGCCCACGCCTCCTCAGCCGACAGCGACGGATCCATCGCCATCAACTGACCATGCACCGACTCCGCGGCCTGAATCGCCAAACCACCGATGTCAGGATTGGCGCCAGAGAAAAACTCGCCGTAGTTCATCGCCATGATGTTGACCCGCGTCACCTCCACACCGGCCTCACTAGCGATCTCCAACACCCCCAACCCATCCGGAGTCAACCCCGTCGGCAACACCGGCAACGTGTAGGACACCTCCACCGGAGTACCCGCAGCAGCCATCTCGGCCTGCAACAACGCAATCGCCTGCGCCTGCCTGGTCAACACCGGCTCATTGGCCTGCATCCCACCCTCGACATCAAAGTCGAGTTTGTAGATCCCAAAGCTATTGACCACCGACCGCAACTGCGCCGCTAACACCGTCGCATCGGCCGCGGTAAACGCCAGATCCACACCATTGGCACCACCGAACGAGATCGTGGGATCGATACCCACGCTTTGCATCTCAGCGATCTGCGACGCGATAAACGGATCATTCAGCGAATACACCCCACCCCAGGCCGGGTCGCCACCGGCACCGCTGACAATGAACGCCAGCGTAGCGTCATCGATCCCCGCCGCAGCCAGATCCGCATAGTTCGGCGGCGGCCACAACGTCACATCAATGTAGGGAGAAAACTCCCCAACC
Source organism: Mycobacterium spongiae (assembly GCF_018278905.1). Lineage (NCBI taxonomy): Bacteria > Bacillati > Actinomycetota > Actinomycetes > Mycobacteriales > Mycobacteriaceae > Mycobacterium > Mycobacterium spongiae. Next base: position 1,510,100 of record NZ_CP046600.1, on the reverse strand, counting down.
GGAACCTCACCACCACCAGAACCAGACCCAGGACCACCACCATCACCGCCACCAGAACCACTACCCGAACCACCACCGTCACCACCACCAGAACCGCTACCCGAGCCGCCGCCGTCACCACCACCGGTGACGGGCTCTCCGTTGATCACCACATTCGTCGGCTCCCACGCGGCGCCACCCTGCGTGCCCTGGAACCCAACGGTGACCGAACCACCGGGTTCAATTGTTTGCGTCCACGACTGCGGAGTCACCACATAACCGGTATCCGACTCAACAATCTGCCCGTTCCACAAACTGGTGATGGATTCGTTGGCCGGCACATCGAACTCCAACTGCCAACCAGACACAGCGGTATCACCAGAATTCGTGATCGTGTAACTACCCACGAACCCGCCATCCCACTGCGAACCCACCACAAACTCACCCACTACCCCGCTGCCCCCCGCGCCAGTGGCGGCGCCGGTTACGGCGCCGTCGCCAGCGGCAACGGCGCTGGCGACAACACCGCTGTTAGTGGGATTGGCGCTGGCGACGGCGCCGCTGTTAGTGGGATTAGCGCTGGCGACGGCGCCGCTGCTGGTGGGGTTGGCGGTGGCGACGACACCGGCGCCACTGGCACCGGCGGTGGCGGCCGCACCGCCGCTACTAGAACCAGCACTGCCGGTTGCACCGCCGCCGGTAACACCAGCGCTGGCGGCACCGCCGCTAGTGGCACCGGCGCTCGCGGCTTCGCCACTGGTCGTGGCACCTCCACCGCCGCCGGCGGTGGCCGCAGGCGCTCCGCCGAGCGCTTCCCGCGCGGCCCCCAACAGCGGCGATGCGTTGGCGGCTTCCGCGAGCGCGTACGACTCCGAGCTCGCCGCCAAGGTCCGCACCAAGCGGGCTTGGAAGGCTGCGACCTGGGAACTCAAGGCTTGATATTCCTGCGCCTGCGTGCGGAACAACGCCGCGATGGCCGCCGACACCTCGTCCGCCGCGGCTGCCATCACCCCTGTCGTCTGACTCGCCACCGCAGCGTTCGCTGCGTTAACAATCGAGCCGATCCCGGCGATATCCATCGCCGCCGCGACTAGCGAACCCGGTGCGGCAACCACATATGACATGCCCCATCCCTTCGATCACAACCAGATAACGGACTTACAATTTCCCTACACCAACGGTCATTCACTGACGTATAACAAAAACATCACAGGCTCATCACGACCGTACGTTGCCACAAAATCTTCGGGCTTTCAATAAGCTGGGGTATGTGAGTTTTCCCGTACGCACCCTACGACGGCATAAACCGACAGCGCTCTACAACCCTGGCATTGTATTCCACTCTCTCCGTTGGCCGTTCGGCCAATCTGGAGCACGCGACCACCCTTTGGCCGCTCTCGCGATCGCAGTCCCGAGCCGGTGATCGCACCTCTCGAGTTGTGGTCACGAATCGCCGATAAAACCTACGGCGCCGTAGGATAAAGAGCTACAGCGATCTACGGTGACGTATGTTGGCGCACATATAACGAGTTGATCCCGGAAGGACATGAAAGGCCATCGAACCGGATCCGTGGGCGCATCCCCAGCTGGTGCGCCCGTTGTCTTGTACACCTTCGCTCCGCAGCCTATGGTGATCGCCGACGGCGACAAACAAGAACATTAGAAACGCCAGAACGACGACATCGTGATCGCCCAAGCTGGATAGAATTCGGACCTTCCGACACTCCCTAGAGGCAGGAAAGGACGTAGGAAGCAATGACCACGCTTCGGGACTGGCTCGCGCAGCGACCTGTAGTTCGGGCCGCAGTCGAGACGCACAAGACCCCCACGCGTGGCGAGCTGCGTGCGCTCGCCCTCAAAGAGCTGCGAGAGGACCAGAACCTAACCCAGACCCAACTCGCGGACATATTGCAGGTCAGCCAGAACCGGATAAGCGCCTTCGAGCGCGGCCAGGTCGAACGCGCCCAAATCGACACATTGCGCCGGTACATCGAAGCGCTCGGCGGGCGCCTGCGCGTTGAAGTCGACCTTGGCGACAGGCGCATCAAGATCGCCTGATCCACAAACCAACACCTGTTCAGCGCGCGCGACCAACTCCGGCCGCGCCAACGGCGCAACCGCGCCGACATGGGCGTCGGCGGCGCGTTCTAGATTGAGGCCCTAAGGGATGTCCGGGGCCATACCGAACTACCCGGCCCCCGGCTGACAACGGAGGTGGCATGCGCGCAGCAATGGTGACTCGACTAGAAGGTCCCGACGCAATCGAAGTGACGGAAGTCGACGAACCCGCCGGTGACGGCGTGGTGGTCGACGTGCACGCGGCCGGAGTGGCCTTCCCGGACGCTCTCCTCACGCGCGGCCTCTACCAGTACCGACCGAAACCGCCCTTCGTGTTGGGGGCTGAGATCGCGGGCGTCGTTCGATCGGCGCCAGCCGACGCACACGTGGGTCCCGGCGACCGTGTTGCCGGACTGACCATGCTCACCGGCGGCATGGCCGAAGTAGCGGTACTGTCGCCCGACCGAGTGTTCACGCTGCCCGACAACGTCAGCTTCGAAGCGGGCGCCGGCGTGCTGTTCAACGACCTGACCGTGTATTTCGCGCTCACCGTCCGCGGCCGGCTCCAGCCCGGCGAGACAGTGCTCGTGCATGGGGCCGCCGGCGGAATCGGAACGTCGGCACTGCGCCTGGCTCCCGCCCTCGGGGCGTCGCGCACCATCGCGGTGGTCAGCACCGCACAGAAGGGTGAGATCGCGACGGCGGCCGGCGCAACCGATGTGGTGTTGACCGATGGCTTCAAGGACGCGGTCAAAGAGTTAACAGACGGCCGCGGCGTTGACATCGTCGTCGACCCGGTGGGCGGCGACCGGTTCACCGACTCCCTGCGCTCACTTGCCCCCGCGGGCCGGTTGTTGGTTGTCGGCTTCACCGGCGGCGAAATTCCTACCGTGAAGGTAAACCGGCTGCTGCTCAACAATATTGACGTGATCGGCGTTGGCTGGGGGGCCTGGGCCGGAGTTCACCCCGGCGCGCTGACCGAACAATGGGTCGCACTCGAGGAACTGCTCAGCTCAGGCCAGCTGCCCCCTCCGGAGCCCATCGTCTATCCGTTGGACCAAGCCGCGGCCGCGGTCGCATCTCTGGAGAATCGCGCCGCCAAGGGAAAGGTCGTACTGCGCATCCGCGACTAGGCAGCGCGCCATCGGCAGTACCTTGCGGCCGCCCGAAAGAAAAAGTAATGTCACTTTTAGTTTTGTGAGACTGCCCGGGAGCAAGCCATGGAATCCTTCGTCCACCTGCGAAAAGGCAAAACGCCACGGCGCCTGCATGCCGACCTCAACGGGCTCATGGACGATGAGCTGGGGCGAGGCGGCTTCACGGGACGGACCGCGAACATCTACCGCCGCCACGATCCCACCGCCTACCGTGCGATCGGTCCACTGCGCCCGATCGACGTGCTATCCAGCGAGCTAGAGCCCACCGACGCCACCGACGCCAACGGCGGCCCGCTGCGAATGTTCAGCAACGCCGACTGCCGCATCATGCTCAGCCGCCGCAGCGACCCGATGCCCTTCTACACCCGCCATGTCGACGGTGACCTGTTGTGCTTCGTCCACCGAGGCGCCGGTCTGGCCCAAACCGAGTTCGGAGAGCTGAGCTACCGGGAGGGTGACTGGCTCTACATCCCGAAAGCCTGCACCTGGCGTCAGGTGCCGGAGCGCGAGACGACATTGCTGATGATCGAGGCCAGCGACGAGTTTCGGATACCGCCACCGGGCTCGCTGGGGCGCCACTTTCCCTTCGATCCCTCGCAAGCGACCATCCCCGAACCCGCCCCCATGGCGGACGACCCGCTCCAACCAGGTCTCGACGAATACGAAGTCCGACTCGTCCACGAAGGTGGCCCGACAACGCTCTTCTATCAACACAATCCAATGGATGTCGAAGGCTGGCGCGGCGACAACTTCGCGTTCAGCTTCAACATCGACGACTACAACGTCATCACCTCCGATAGTGTTCACCTGCCCCCCACCGTGCATCTGTTCATGCAGGCAGCCGGTGTCTACGTGATGAACTTTCTGCCCAAACCCGCCGAGGGCGTGCCCGGCACCGAACGCACTCCCTGGTATCACCGCAATGTCGACTACGACGAGATCGCGTTCTTCCATGGCGGTTCGCTGTACGGCATTCCGATGCCGCCGGGTTTGATCTCCCATGCGCCGCAAGGGGTTCATCATGGCGCACCCGAGAAGGCACGGGAGCGTGCCCGCCGCAAGTTCGATGAGTATGCGCGGGTGGACTGGCAAGTCATCGCCATCGATACCCGCCGAAGACTGACGCCATCGGCCGAGGTGCTCGCACACCAGCTGGGACATCACTAGCCATGGGAGACGCCCAGGTTGTACGGCACGAATACGAGCGGATCCCCTATCTCGTTGCCTTCCAGAACCATTCCGGTGTCCGCGATGTCTACGGCGGGCTTGCCGAAATTACGGTGCTGGAAAGCTTTCTGCTCAAGCCGACAGATAGGCCGTCAGACACCGTTGTGGTATTCATGCACCCGATCGGCGGGGGCGCTTATCTGCCGATGATCAATGCGCTGGCGCGGGCCGGCCACCATGTCATCTATTGCAACAGCAGATTCCGCGGCACCGACACAGCGCTCTTGATGGAGAAGGTCGTCGAGGATCTGGGTGAGTGCATCAAAGACGCCAAAACCCGCCTGGGTTACCAACGGGTGGTCCTCGGCGGCTGGAGCGGTGGCGGCTCGCTGTCGGTGTTCTACCAGCAGCAGGCCCAGCATCCGACCGTCACGTCGAGCCCATCCGGCGACGGCCCTGACCTCACCGCGCTGGACTTGCCAGCTGCTGACGGCATCATGCTGCTCGCCGCCCACATCAGCCGGCATGGCACGCTGACCGAATGGCTGGACGCGTCCATCCTCGACGAGTCCGACCCCACCAAGCGCGATCCGGAGCTCGATCTTTACCATCCCGACAACCCCAACCAACCGCCGTACAGCCCCGAATTTGTGACCCGCTACCGGCAGGCCCAAGTCGACCGCAACCGCAGAATCACGGCGTGGGTCAAGAAGAAACTCGCCGAACTGTCTGCTCAAGGACGCCCGGATGACGAGTTCGGATTCGTCGTCCACGGGACCATGGCCGACCCCCGCTGGCTCGATCCGGCAATCGATCCCAACGAACGCACCCCCGGCACCTGCTACCTCGGTGAACCCCAACTGGTCAACATGAGCCCAGTTGGGCTGGCCCGCTTCTGCACGCTGCGCAGCTGGCTGTCGCAATGGAGTTACGACGACGCTCACGGCGACGGCGTGGTCTGCGGGCGAGATCTGGTGATCCCGGCGCTGGTCATCGGTAACCTAGCCGACAACGCCTGCACGCCCAGCCATACCCGACGGCTTTTCCAGGCCATTGGTCATCCTGACAAGGAGATGTACGAAATCCCCGGTGCCACACACTATTACGCTGGCAGCGACCAGCGCGACAAGCTGCGGCAGGCTGTCGACATTGTCACCGACTGGCTGATCCGCCACGACTTCGCGAGGGCCGAATGACTACCGAGTGTGCCGGACCGCTCGATGGAATCCGCGTGCTCGAGCTCGGAACCCTGATCGCCGGACCGTTCGCCGGCCGGCTGTTGGCTGATATGGGCGCCGACGTCATCAAGGTGGAGCCGCCTGGTGCGCCGGACCCATTGCGAAACTGGGGGCAGGCCGAACTCGACGGGCACCACGTCTTCTGGACGGTGCATGCCCGCAACAAACGGGCCATCACGCTCGACCTGCGTCGGCCCCGCGGGCGGGATCTGTTCCTGGATCTCGTCGATCGGTCCGACATCGTGGTGGAGAATTTCCGCCCGGGCACGCTGGAGAAGTGGGACCTGGGCTACGACGTACTCAGCGAACGCAACCCGGGCATCATTCTGGTCCGGGTCTCGGGCTACGGACAAACTGGACCTGACTCGCACAAGGCCGGGTACGCCTCGGTCGCCGAAGCGGCCAGCGGACTACGTCACCTCAATGGATTCCCCGGCGGGCCGCCGCCGCGACTCGCGTTGTCGTTGGGAGACAGTCTCGCCGGCATGTTCGGCGCTCAGGGCGCCTTGGCGGCGCTGTACCGTCGCGGCATCACCGGCCGGGGCCAAGTTGTCGACGTCGCGCTCACCGAATCGTGCCTGGCGGTACAAGAATCCACGATCCCGGACTACGACGTCGGCGGCGTAGTGCGCGGACCGTCCGGAACCCGGCTGGAGGGCATTGCGCCATCGAATATCTACCGCAGCGCGGACGGGTCTTGGGTCGTCATCGCGGCCAACCAGGACACCGTGTTCGTCCGACTGTGTCATGCGATCGGGCGCCCGGAGCTGGCCACCGATGACCGGTTCGCCACCCACGGTGCCCGCGGCCGCAATCAAGACGAACTCGACAAGATCATCGGCACGTGGGCCGTCGAGCGGCAATCGGGCGACATCATCGAATCGCTTTCCGCCGCTGGCGTGATCGCCGGACCAATCAACACCGTCGCCGAGGTGGTCAACGACGCACAGTTGCGGGCCCGCGGCATGCTCGTCGACCACTACGACGAACGAGTCCAGCGCGACGTTCTAGGACCCGGAATCGTGCCAGTGCTCTCCGAATCCCCAGGCCGCGTTCGCAATGCCGGCCCAGCGCACCCGGGCCAGCACAACGACGAGATCTATCGGGGTCTGCTGGGCAAGACACCGGCGGAACTCAACGAGTTGCGCACTGAGGAGGTGCTGTGAATCAGCCCTTGCCATGGGTCACGATCCGCGAGGTGGCGCTGCGCGACGGCCTGCAGATTGAGAAACCCATCCCACTGAAGGCCAAACTCGAACTGTTGGCGGCAATCGCCGCCACCGGAGTCCGCGAGGTGGAAGCCACGGCTTTCGTGTCACCATCGAAGGTCCCGTCGATGGCCGACGCCGCCGAACTCGCCGCGGAACTCAACTGCTACCCGGACATCGAATTCTCCGCGTTGATCGCCAGCCCGAATGGCGCACGACGCGCGGTCGCCGCGGGATTGAGGTCGATCGAATACGTCGTGGCGGCCAGCGACGAATTCAGTATGGCCAACGTTGGGCGCAGCACCGCCGCAGCCACCAACCACATCGGTGAGATCGTCGCCATCGCCCACGACAGCGACACGACGGTCGAGGTCATCGTCGCCACCGCATGGGACTGCCCCTTCGCGGGGCCCACCCCCCCACAGCTGGTCCTCGACCTCGCGGGCGCCGCCGTCGATGAGGGCGTGGACCGATTCTCGATCGCCGACACTATCGGCACCGCCGCCCCCGGGCGAGTGACTTCGCTGATCGCACAACTGCGCCCGGTAATCGGAGACATGCCGCTGGGCGGACACTTCCACAACACCCGCGGGACCGGCTTGGCCAGCGCCTACGCCGCCGTCGGCTCCGGCGTTACCCGGCTTGACGCATCGGTCGGCGGACTCGGCGGTTGCCCCTTTGCGCCGGGCGCGACGGGCAACATCGCTACCGAGGATCTGGTGTATCTGTTGACCGACAGCGGTTTTGACGTCGGCATCGACCTGCAGGCCACGACCGCCGCAGCCGAAGTAGCGCGATCCGTCGTCGGCCACGACTTGCCGGGCGCCCTGCTCCGCGCGGGGGACCGGATCCGCAACTGATGCCCGCCGCAGGAGCGCCGCAAGTGCTCAGTTCCAAAGGCCGCCAAACCCGCGAGGCCATCGAGCAAGCTGCGCGCAGGCTGTTCGCCGAGCACGGATTTCACGGGACCACCTTGGCCGATATCACGTCGGCCGCGGGCAAGTCGTCAGCAGTGTTCTATCGGTACTTCACCGACAAAGAAGATCTGCTGGCCGTGCTGGCCGAATCGTTTCTGCACGATGTGGTCACGCCGTCCGGATTGAGCCTCTCCCTGCCGGACTCGCCGGACGACGATGCGTTCTTCACCTCGGTGGTCACCGGCTACTGGAACATCTTCAAACAAAACATCGGCATCATGATCGCTGTCGCCCAGCTGGCCGCAACCCAGCGACGTTTCGCCGACGTCCAGAACGAGTTTCGGCGTTTCGGCATCGAAATCGTCGCCGCATCCGTGCGGCGTGCGCAAGAGCAGGGCTTCGGGTCACGACTCGATCCGGCTCACACTGCCGCCGCAATCGCCTTGCTATTCGAGAACTTCACAACAGTGTTCGGGGGAGCGTCAGGCATCGAGAGTCTCGGGATCGAGATCAGCGACGAGGACGCCATCAAGACCCTGGCAACGGTCTGGAAGAAAACCCTGTACGGCGAGCAAGGAGACCAGTAAGGAGATCAAACGTGGATTTCACTCTCCCAGAACACCTTCCGAGACTACTGACCGCGATGGACGAGTTCATCGAGGCCGAGATTGCGCCGCTGGAGCGAGAAAACATCCAATACTTCGACCATCGGCGAGAGCATGCCCGCACCGACTGGGAGAACGGCGGCATTCCATGCCGAGAATGGGAGGATCTGCTCGGCGAGATGCGCAGGCGCGCCGACAAAGCCGGCTGGCTGCGCTATGGGCTCCCCGCACAGTTCGGCGGCCGCGATGGAACCAATATCGACATGGCCGTCATCCGCGAACACCTGGCCCACAAGGGGCTCGGGCTGCACAACGACCTGCAGAACGAGTCGTCGATCGTCGGCAACTTCCCGCAGGTCATCATGATGGACCGGTTCGGCACCGAAGCGCAGAAGAAGGAATGGACCGAGGCCCTCATCACCGGCGAGCGGTCGATGGCTTTCGGATTGACCGAGCCGCATCACGGGTCGGACGCCACCTGGCTCGAAACCCGCGCCGAGGAATCCGGAGAAGGCTGGATCATCAACGGCGCCAAACGGTTCAACACTGGCGTGCATCGCGCCACGCATGACCTGGTGTTCGCCCGCACATCAGGTGAGCCCGGTCAAGCTCGGGGCATCACGGCGTTCCTGGTACCCACCAACACTCCCGGCTTCACAGTGCCCTACTACTGGTGGACGTTCAACATGCCGACCGACCACGGCGAAGTGGAACTCACCAACGTCGCCGTACCCGCGGACGCGGTGCTCGGCGAGGTCGACCGTGGCCTCGAGGTGGGTCAGACCTTCCTCCACGAAAACAGGATTCGCCAAGCCGCCAGCAGCCTGGGTGCCGCACAGCACTGCATCGACCGGGCTGTCGCCTACGCCACCGAACGCACGGTGTTCGGCAAGCCGCTGGCGGTGAACCAAGCCGTGCAGTGGCCGCTTGTCGAACTTCAGACGGAGGCTCAGATGGTGCGGCTGTTGGTGTACTACGCGGCGTCGCACCTGGACCGCGACCACCACATGGAAGTGTCGGACAAGGTGTCGATGGCGAATTACCGCGCGAATCGGCTGGTGTGCGAGGCGGCCGACCGCGCCATGCAGGTATTCGGCGGCGTGGGATACAGCCGTCACGAACCGTTCGAGCACATCTACCGCCATCACCGCCGCTACCGGATCACCGAAGGAGCGGAGGAGATTCAGATTCGCCGGGTTGCGCAGCGGCTGTTCAAGTTCGGCAAGAAGTGACCCAGCTACCCGACGGCGTGGCCGCCGTGCTGGCTCCCCGTCTCGGTACCCAGGTAGCAATCGACAACATGCGCATCCTCACCGGCGGAGCCAGCCGCAGCACGTGGGCGTTCGACGCCATCACCGGCGAAGGGCGCCGGGCGCTGATCCTGCGCATCGGACCGCCCGACGACGTACACGCCGGCATGGAACTGGAGGCGCGGGTGCAAGCGGCCGCCGCAGCGGCCGGAGCGCCGGTGCCGCCCATCCTGATCGCCGACGATTCGGATGCAGCACTCGGAAATCCGTTCTTGATCTGCGAACACATCGCTGGCGAAACAATCGTCCGGCGAATCCAGCGCCAACTGGACGAACCAGGTCGCGAGCGGTTGGTGCGCCGCTGCGCGCAGGCCCTGGCTGCCATCCACCGGGCCGAGTCGAACGATCCGGGCTTGGCCCAGGGGGACCAGCTCGCCGTCTGGCGGGAACGCCTAGATGCCATGGAAGACACCACCGCGACCTTCGAGTGGGCATTCCGCTGGCTGGCTAGACATCGCCCACCGTCGTCACCGGCGGTTCTCGTTCACGGCGACTACCGCATGGGAAACCTCATCATCGACGGATCCGGCAGTGCCCCCGTTCTGGCCGCCGTTCTGGACTGGGAACTCGTCCATGTGGGCGAGGCGTACGAAGACCTAGCCTGGTTCTGCATCCGAGCCTGGCGATTCGGTGCTCCGGCGAGCCGTGGCGCCGGGGGTCTGGGCAGTATCGACAGTTTCCTGCACGCGTACGAAGAAGCCAGCGCCACCGACGTTGATCGGGCGGCGTTTCATTGGTGGCTGGTACTGGCCACCTTGCGCTGGGGTGTCATCTGCCGCTACCAGGCACAGCGCCACTTAAGCGGGCAGGTCCGCTCGGTGGAGTTGGCAACGATCGGCCGCCGGGTATGCGAGACCGAATGGGATCTGCTGCAACTACTCGATAGGGGCGCGTCGTGAATGCCGAATACGGGCGTCCAACCGCGGCCGAACTCGTAGCCGCTGCCGCCGAGTTCCTGGAAGGCGATGTGCGGGAGGCGACCGGCGGACAGGTCAACTTTCATGCCAGGGTGGCGGCCAACGCGCTGCGCATTGTCGAGCGCGAACTCCTCGCTCCCGTCGAATCCGGGGTGCGAGCGGGCCTGGCCGGCCTGGGCTTCGCCGACGAGGCCGGCCTCGCCGCCGCTATCCGGGCTGGCGAACTCGACGGCCGCGACGACGAGCTCGTCTCCTGTATGCGCGCTCTGGTACGCCATCGGTTGGCGGTTGCTCATCCCGGATACGACGACGAATAGGAGCCAGTCTCGTGCCCCCTACCCCCGCAACCGCGGCCGAAGCCATCGTGGAGGTGGCCGACACACTGTTCACGGCCATCGAGAACGGCGACATCGCGGCGGTCGACCGATTGTGGAGCGACGACATCGCGGTGTGGCGGGTCGGCGCCGGCAAAGATGACGACAAGGCCCGCGCACTGCGGGTCATCGCATGGTTCACCTCCGCGACCACCGCGCGCCGCTATCAGCTTCTCGACCGCCGGGTCTTCGACGACGGCGCCAGTAGGGGCTTCGTACAACAACACGTGTTACGCGCGACCGGGCGCACCGGCCGACCGATCTCGATCCGAGTTTGTATCGTGATCAAGATCAACGCCGTGGGCCTGATCAATCGCATCGACGAATACTTCGACCCGGCCGAGCTCGCACCACTGCTCGAACGACCACAACAGACGAGGTGACGATGACAACGTTGGAGACGCTGCTGGGTGATCCCGATTCGGCAGGGGTGTGGAATCTGGTCCCAGATCGCTCGAGCGTGACGTTCAAGGTCAAGAACATGTGGGGCTTGCTCACCGTCAAGGGCGCGTTCACCGACTTCAGTGGCGACGGCCAGCTCACCGCCAAGGGCGCGGTGTTCGGCAGAGTCGACATCATGGTCGCGTCGCTGCGCACCGGCATCAACCGCCGCGACCAGCACCTACTTGCCGCCGATTTCTTCGATGCCGACCGATTTCCGCAGATGAGTGTTGTCGTGACCGCATTGGCGCCCACCTCCGGCAAGGCCGCCGACCTGCGGGCCGACTTCACCGTCAAAGGACAGAGCGCGCCAGTACCCTTGCCCGTGACAATCACCGACCTCGGTGACGGTGCGGTGCGCATATCTGGGGAAGCGCAACTCGATCGGTCCAGGTTCGGCCTGGGTTGGAACAAGCTCGGCGCAATCGGCGCGACGGCAACCGCGTCAGCCGACGTCGTCTTCGTGCGGGCGCCCCAGTAGGGTAGCGACGCCACCAGTACCATCTGCAGCGTGACCGCCTCCACACCTGCCCTGCGGATCCTCGTCTACAGCGACAACGTCCAGACCCGCGACGAGGTGATGCAGGCGTTGGGCAAGCGGCTACACCCGGACCTGCCGGCGTTGACCTACGTCGAAGTCGCAACCGGTCCGATGGTCGTGCGTCGGATGGATGAAGGAGGCATTGACCTTGCCATCCTCGACGGCGAGGCGACCCCGACCGGAGGCATGGGAATCGCCAAGCAGCTCAAAGACGAACTGGAGACGTGCCCGCCGATTGTGGTGCTAACCGGGCGCCCTGACGATGCTTGGCTGGCCAGCTGGTCACGAGCCGAAGCCGCGGTACCCCATCCCATCGACCCCATTGTGCTGGGACAGACGGTGCTCGGCCTCTTGCGCGCCCCGGCGCTGTAATCCTCGAAGATCAGCCGCCGCGAACCTGAATTCGCTCTTCTTGCGTGTCCCGGGGCCGCAACTCCCCCGTTGCCGCTTCCGGCCGCAAGGTCGGCGCTGCTGCCTCCGCCTCCGCGGGGGTCTCGGAAGCTTCCTGCGCTTCACTCTCTGGGCTAGTACCAGCTCGCGCGGAGCGCAGTGTCGACTGCGGGATTCCAGATCCCTTTCCGCGACTCGCCTGGACATTGAGCACTGGGGCTCCCTCCGCCGCCACTTCCGGAGTCGACGTTGACAGTACCGCTATCTGTGGAGCCGATGGCGCGACTTCCTGCGCCTCAGATTCCGGCGCTTCCACTTCCTGAGCCATGGAGTCCGGTGTTTCGGCTTGCTGAGTTGAAGCCTCGGCACTCGCGGCCCCAGCGTTCGCCTCACCGTTGCCAGGCTGACCACCACCCCCGGAACCGCTACGAGCGGCATTGGCCGCCAACATTGCGGCGCCCATAGGCGCCATCATGGCACCACCGCCCAAATGGGCACCGCCCATGCCGGCATCGCCCACGCCTGCATTGGCCGAGGTCGAACTTGCCGGCGCAACCCCCGCGCCAGCGCTCTCGCCGCCCGCAGTGGTGGCGTAGCTGGCGGCACCTCCGCTGCTTGCGCCGGCGCTGGCGGCACCGACTCCGCCCACAAGGCCGGCACCTCCGGCGCCCACGACCGCGCCGCCACCGACGGCGCCGCCGGTGGCGCCCTGAGCACCGCCGACGGCTGCAGAGTCGCCAGTGGCGCCGGCGCCGGCACCGGCCAGACCCGGGAATTTCTGCAGTACGCTCGACCACGGCACCACCTGCTGGGCTACCGCCGACGCTCCGGCGTAGTACCCCGACATCGCGGCCACATCCGCAGCCCACATCTCTTCGTACAGTGCCTCGGCCGCCGCTATCGCCGGCGCATTCTGACCGAACAGGTTCGACATCACCAGCTGCACGAAGGCGTTGCGGTTGGCCGACACCGCCTCCGGGAGCACCGTCGCGGCTTGGGCCGCCTCAAAGATGCTGGCCACCGAGCGCGCCTGCCCCGCCGCTCCGGCGGACTGAGCTGCCGCCGCGGTGAGCCAGCCCGCGTAGGGAGCGGCCGCGGCCGCCATCGCCATGGCTGCCGCGCCTTGCCATGCCTGACCCGCCAACCCGGACGTCACCGATGAGAACGATTGCGCCGCAATTCCCAACTCTTCGGCAAGGCCATCCCAGGCCGCAGCCGCCGACAACATGGGCGCGGTGCCCGCGCCAATGAACATTCGCAGGGAGTTAATCTCCGGCGGCAGCGATACAAAACTCACAGCTCGAATCCTCCCAGATCGTTTGTCGATTTCAAGCGGAGTTCGCGAAATACGTGGATTAGCCGATGGTGCCGACAGTAGCGAGACACCCTTGGCTTCTCCTGCGATTAACGAAACATTCATCGATGTGGCCCCGGGCGCCGTTGAACGGCGTTGACCTGCGCTGAACTGCGCTTCGTTGTGCTGTCCCGGCGGCACCCACGACTCGGGCCGGTATCGAATCGTGCGGTCGTCATCGAATACTGCGGGCGCCGCAAGGCCGACCCCGGACATGTGCGCCGGCCGCCCCGCGACTATGTTTAAGGTCACGGTGACGGCCCACAAGCCCGGTCCATCACAGCAGCCCAGTCAACCGCCCGGCCACGTGCCGGCGGCACGTACGACGCACCATGGAGCGAGTTGAACGTCTACATACCCATCCTGGTACTGGCGGCGGTGGCGGCCGCTTTCGCGGTGGTGTCGGTCGTGATCGCGAGCCTCGTCGGACCGTCGCGGTTCAACCGCTCAAAACTGGCCGCCTACGAATGCGGGATCGAACCCACCGACACTCCAGCCAGTACCGGGGCCAGCGGCGCCCCTGCGTCAAGCGGGCAGCGCTTCCCGATCAAGTACTACCTGACCGCAATGTTGTTCATCGTGTTCGACATCGAAATCGTGTTCCTCTACCCATGGGCCGTCAGCTACGACTCGTTGGGCACGTTCGCGCTGGTCGAAATGGCGATATTCATGCTGACGGTGTTCGTAGCTTATGCCTATGTGTGGCGCCGCGGAGGCCTGACGTGGGATTGAGGGCCGAAATGGGATTGAGGTAGGTCGTGGGCCTGGAAGAACAGCTGCCCGGCGGGATCCTGCTGTCGACAGTCGAAAAGGTAGCCGGCTACGTCCGGAAGAACTCACTGTGGCCGGCGACCTTCGGGCTCGCCTGCTGCGCAATCGAAATGATGGCGACCGCCGGGCCGAGATTCGACCTCGCGCGGTTCGGAATGGAGCGGTTCTCGGCGACGCCGCGACAAGCCGATCTGATGATCGTGGCCGGCCGGGTCAGTCAGAAGATGGCGCCGGTGCTGCGCCAGATCTACGACCAGATGGCCGAGCCGAAATGGGTTCTGGCCATGGGCGTGTGCGCATCGTCCGGCGGCATGTTCAACAACTACGCGATCGTCCAGGGCGTGGACCACGTCGTACCGGTCGACATCTACCTGCCCGGCTGCCCGCCGCGTCCCGAGATGCTGCTGTACGCAATTCTGAAGCTGCACGAGAAGATTCAGGAAATGCCGCTCGGCGTCAACCGGGAACGCGCCATCGCCGAAGCGGAAGAGGCGGCGCTGGGGGCCAGGCCCACGATCGAGATGCGCGGACTGCTGCGATGAGCCCGCCGGACCAGGATCCACGCGAGGCTGCCGGCGGTTCCGGCCCCGAGGTACCAGCGGCCGGCGGTGGCGAAATAGTCGACGTTCGCCGCGGCATGTTCGGAATCAGCGGCACCGGCGATACCTCGGGATACGGACGGTTGGTGCGCGAAGTCGTGCTCCCGGGCAGTAGTCCGCGGCCGTACGGCAGCTACTTCGACGACGTGGTCGATCAGCTCGCCGAGGCCCTCCGGCGCAGCGATATCGACGCCGACAGCGCGATTGAGAAAGTCGTGGTGGACCGCGACGAGCTGACCCTGCACGTCCGTCGGGATCTGCTGCCGCAGGTGGCCCAGCATCTGCGCGACGAACCGGAACTGCGTTTCGAACTGTGCCTCGGCGTCAACGGGGTGCACTACCCGCACGAGACCGAGCGGGAACTGCACGCCGTCTACCCATTGCAGTCGATCACCCATGGCCGCCGCCTGCGACTGGAAGTCTCGGCGCCCGACAGTGATCCGCACATTCCGTCGCTGTTTGCCGTCTACCCGACCAACGACTGGCACGAGCGCGAGACCTACGACTTCTTCGGGATCATTTTCGACGGCCATCCGTCGCTGACCCGAATCGAGATGCCCGACGATTGGCAGGGGCATCCGCAACGCAAGGACTACCCACTGGGCGGCGTTCCAGTGGAATACAAGGGCGCGCAGATACCCCCGCCCGACGAGCGGAGGGGCTACCAGTGATGGGCAAATCCACCGCGACGACGCAGGACGGGAGCGGCGCCGCCGAGACCCTTGTGGTTGCCGGCGGCCAAGACTGGGATGAGATCGTTGCGGCCGCGCGCGATGCGGACCCCGGTGAACGCATCGTGGTCAACATGGGACCCCAGCACCCCTCCACCCACGGGGTACTCCGGCTGATCCTCGAGATCGAGGGTGAAACGGTCATCGAGGCTCGATGCGGAATCGGCTATCTACACACCGGCATTGAGAAGAATCTCGAATACCGCTACTGGGCACAGGGCGTCACCTTCGTGACCCGGATGGATTACCTGTCCCCGTTCTTCAACGAAACTGCCTACTGCCTGGGCGTGGAAAAACTGCTCGGGATCACCGACGAGATACCCGAACGGGTCAACGTGATCCGGGTGATGATGATGGAGCTCAACCGGATCTCATCGCATCTGGTGGCATTAGCGACCGGCGGCATGGAGCTGGGTGCCATGACCCCGATGTTCGTTGGGTTCCGGGCACGAGAGATCATCCTGAAGCTGTTCGAATCCATCACCGGTTTGCGGATGAACAGCGCCTACATCCGACCCGGCGGGGTGGCTCAAGACCTACCCGACAATGCGGCCAGCGAGATCGCCGAAGCACTCAAGCAGTTGCGCCAACCGCTGCGCGAGATGGGCGACCTCCTCAACGAAAACGCCATCTGGAAGGCCCGCACCGAGGGTGTGGGCTACCTGGACTTGACCGGATGCATGGCCCTGGGCATCACCGGCCCGATTCTGCGGTCCACCGGATTGCCCCACGACCTGCGCAAGAGCGAGCCCTATTGCGGATACGAGAACTACGAGTTCGACGTGATCACCGATGATCGTTGTGATGCTTACGGGCGCTACATGATTCGCGTCAAGGAGATGTGGGAATCGGTGAAGATTGTGGAGCAGTGCCTGGACAAGTTGCGTCCGGGACCGGTCATGGTCTCCGACCGCAAAATCGCTTGGCCCGCCGATCTCGAAGTCGGCCCCGACGGAATGGGCAACTCCCCGGAGCACATCGCGAAAATCATGGGCGGCTCGATGGAAGCGTTGATTCACCACTTCAAGTTGGTTACCGAGGGAATTCGCGTTCCGCCGGGCCAGGTCTACGTGTCGGTGGAATCACCACGAGGTGAGCTCGGCGTGCACATGGTCAGCGACGGCGGTACCCGCCCCTACCGGGTGCACTACCGGGACCCGTCCTTCACCAACCTGCAGTCGGTTGCCGCGATGTGCGAAGGCTCGATGGTCGCCGATTTGATCGCCGCGGTCGCCAGCATCGACCCGGTGATGGGCGGGGTGGACCGATGACGCAGGCGCCCGACGGTCAGCCGGTATTCCTCCAGCTCGGGCCGCCACCCGAAGAGCCCGGGCAATTCCAGGTCGACGGTGCCCCGCAGTCGTATTCAGCAGACGTGCAGGCGCGGCTGGAAGTCGACGCCAAGGAGATCATCGCCCGGTATCCCAACGAGCGTTCAGCACTCTTGCCGTTGTTGCACCTGGTTCAGGCCGAGGACTCCTACCTGACCCCGGCGGGCCTGACATTCTGCGCTGACCAGTTGGGCCTGACCGGCGCCGAGGTGTCCGCGGTGGCCAGCTTCTACACCATGTACCGCCGCGAACCCACCGGTGAGTACCTGGTCGGTGTGTGCACCAACACGCTGTGCGCGGTGATGGGCGGCGATGCCATATTCGAGGCGCTCAAAGACCACCTGGGCGTCGGGCACGACGAGACCACGGCCGACAGGGCGATCACCTTACAACATATTGAATGCAACGCTGCCTGCGATTTCGCGCCGGTGGTGATGGTCAACTGGGAGTTCTTCGACAACCAGACCCCCGAGTCGGCCCGGGAGCTGGTCGACTCCTTGCGCTCCGGCACACCGCAAGCGCCTACCCGGGGCGCTCCGCTGTGCGCCTTCCGGGAAACGTCCCGCATTCTGGCGGGCCAACCCGACCAGCGTCGTGACGAAGGCCAAGGCGGAGCCGGTGCGGCCACGCTGGCCGGTTTGCGGGTGGCGCAAGAAAACGACATGCAAGCCCCCCCAGGGCCGGAAGGCCGTCCATGACCACAACGTCGGGGACCACAACGTCCAGCGCCCAGGCAACGCCGCTGACACCGGTGATCAGCCGCTACTGGGACGATCCCGAATCGTGGACACTGGCGACCTACCAACGCCACGGCGGCTATCAGGCCATGACGAAGGCCCTGGCCATGGATCCCGACGACGTCATCGGAACCGTCAAGGACTCGGGACTGCGCGGACGCGGTGGCGCCGGCTTCTCCACCGGAACCAAGTGGTCGTTCATCCCGCAAGGCGCCACTGGGGCCGCCGCGAAGCCGCACTATCTCGTGGTCAACGCCGACGAATCCGAACCCGGTACGTGCAAAGACATCCCGCTGATGTTGGCGACGCCGCATGTGCTCATCGAGGGCATCATCATTGCCGCCTACGCAATCCGGGCCAACCATGCGTTTATCTACGTGCGTGGTGAAGTGCTGCCGGTGCTGCGGCGGCTGCAGAACGCGGTGGCCGAGGCCTACGCCGCTGGCTTCCTCGGCCGCGATGTCGCCGGTTCCGGCTTCAGCCTGGAGCTTGTCGTACATGCCGGCGCCGGCGCCTACATCTGTGGCGAAGAGACCGCACTGCTCGATTCGCTGGAAGGCCGGCGCGGCCAGCCACGGCTGCGCCCACCGTTTCCCGCGGTGTCGGGCCTCTACGGCTGCCCCACGGTGATCAACAACGTCGAAACGATCGCCAGCGTCCCGTCGATCGTGCTCAACGGCATCGACTGGTTCCGCTCGATGGGCAGCGAGAAATCGCCTGGATTCACCCTCTACTCGCTGTCCGGGCACGTGACCCGCCCCGGCCAATACGAGGCGCCGCTGGGAATCACGTTGCGGGAGTTGCTCGACTACGCCGGCGGGGTGCGAGCGGGGCAACGGCTGAAGTTTTGGACGCCCGGCGGGTCCTCAACACCACTGCTTACCGCCGAACATTTGGACGTACCGCTGGACTACGAGGGTGTCGGTGCGGCCGGCTCGATGCTGGGGACCAAGGCGCTGGAGATCTTCGACGACACCACCTGCGTCGTCCGCGCGGTACGGCGCTGGACCGAGTTCTACAAGCACGAATCATGCGGCAAGTGCACCCCGTGCCGGGAAGGCACCTTCTGGCTGGACAAGATCTACGAGCGGCTGGAAACCGGAGCGGGCACGCCCGAGGATCTCGACAAATTGTCCGACATTTCCGACTCCATCTTGGGAAAGTCGTTCTGCGCGTTGGGTGATGGAGCCGCGAGCCCGGTGATGTCGTCGCTCGAATACTTCCGCGACGAGTATCTGGCTCACATCGACGGTGGCGGGTGCCCGTTCGACCCACGAGACTCCATGCTGAAGCCCAGCGGAACCAACAGAAACCCGACGGAAAGGGTGTGACCCCCAGATGACAAGCCTTTCTGGTGCGGCCAACACCCACACCGGCGACGAAGTGAGCCCACCCGAAATGGTGACGCTGTCGATCGACGGTAGCCAGATCAGTGTTCCGAAGGGAACATTGGTGATTCGCGCGGCCGAGCTGATGGGCATCCAGATCCCGCGGTTCTGTGACCACCCGCTGCTCGACCCGGTCGGGGCATGCCGGCAATGTCTGGTCGAGGTGGAGGGACAACGCAAACCGCTGGCATCGTGCACCACCGTCGCCACCGACGACATGGTGGTGCGTACCCAGTTGACCTCCGAGGCCGCGGACAAAGCCCAGCACGGCGTGATGGAATTGCTGCTGATCAATCATCCGCTGGACTGCCCCATGTGCGACAAGGGCGGCGAATGCCCGCTGCAAAACCAGGCAATGTCCAACGGCCGGGCCGATTCCCGCTTTACCGACGTCAAACGCACGTTTGCCAAACCGATCAATATCTCGTCACAGGTGCTGCTCGACCGCGAACGTTGCATCCTGTGCGCCCGCTGCACGCGGTTCTCCGAGCAGATCGCTGGCGATCCCTTCATCGACATGCAGGAGCGCGGCGCCCTCCAACAGGTCGGCATTTACGCGACCGAACCGTTCGACTCCTACTTCTCCGGCAACACGGTGCAGATCTGCCCGGTAGGCGCACTGACCGGAACCGCCTACCGATTCCGAGCCCGCCCATTCGATCTCGTCTCCAGCCCCAGCGTGTGCGAGCACTGTGCGTCGGGGTGTGCCCAGCGCACCGACCACCGCCGCGGCAAGGTGCTGCGCCGGCTGGCCGGCGACGATCCGGAAGTCAACGAAGAATGGAACTGCGATAAGGGCCGGTGGGCCTTCACCTACGCCACCGCTCCCGACGTGATCACCACTCCCCTCATCCGCGATGAGGACGGTTCTCTTATGCCGGCGTCGTGGTCGCACGCGATGGTCGCGGCCGCCCAGGGCCTCGAGGCGGCCCGCGGCAACACGGGAGTGCTGGTGGGCGGGCGCGCCACCGTGGAAGACGCCTACGCCTACACCAAGTTTGCGCGAATCGCCCTGGACACCAACGATATCGACTTCCGAGCCCGTCCACACTCGGCCGAGGAAACCGACTTTCTGGCGTCCCGCGTCGCGGGGCGGCCAGTGACTGTCAGCTACGCCGACCTGGAGTCGGCGCCGGTCGTGTTGCTGGTCGGGTTCGAGCCCGAAGACGAGTCGCCGATTGTGTTCCTGCGACTGCGCAAGGCCGCCCGCAAACACGGTGTTCCGGTGTACGCGATCGCGCCGTTCGCCACGCGCGCCTTGGAGAAGATGTCCGGCCGGTTACTCAAAACCACTCCCGGCCATGAGGCTTCGGCGCTGGACGGGCTGGCCACCGGTGAGCTAGGCGATCTGCTGGCCACGCCGGGAGCGGTGATCATGGTCGGTGAACGCTTGGCCACCGTCACGGGAGGCTTGTCCGCCGCCGCCCGGCTCGCCGACACCACCGGTGCCCGGCTGGCCTGGGTGCCACGGCGCGCTGGAGAGCGCGCGGCGTTGGAAGCCGGAGCCCTGCCCACGCTGTTGCCCGGTGGTCGACCACTCGCCGATGAGGCGGCGCGCTCGCAGGTCTGCGCGGCGTGGCACGTCACCGAACTGCCGGGCGCGGCCGGACGAGACGCGGACGGCATGCTGGCCGCCGCCACCGCCGGGACACTGGGCGCGCTGGTCGTCGGCGGTGTCGAGCCCGCCGACTTCGCCGACCCGAACGCGGTGCTGGCCGCGGTGGACGCCGCCGGCTTCGTCGTCAGCCTCGAGCTGCGCCACAGCGCCGTCACCGAACGTGCCGACGTGGTGTTCCCTGTCGCACCAACGACGCAGAAGTCCGGCGCCTTCGTCAACTGGGAGGGCCGCTACCGAGCGTTCGAACCCGCGCTGCACGGCACTACCCAGCAAGCCGGACAGGCGGACCATCGGGTGCTCGACGCGCTAGCCGACGAAATGGGCGTCCATCTGGGAGTGCCGACCGTCGAAGCCGCGCGGGAGGAGCTGGTCGGGCTGGGTATCTGGGACGGCAAGCACGCCGCCAGCCCGCACGTCAGCACCACCGAATCGAAAAGCCAGTCCACCCAACCGGGGTCGGGCGAAGCCGTGTTGACCGGCTGGCGAATGTTGCTCGACGCCGGCCGGCTGCAGGACGGTGAACCGCATCTAGCCGGTACGGCGCGCACACCCGTGGTGCGCTTGTCTGCCGACACGGCGGCCGAGATCGGCGCCGCCGGCGGCGATTCGGTCACGGTCAGCACGTCACGCGGATCGATTACGCTGCCGCTGACCGTCACCGACATGCCGGATCGCGTGGTGTGGCTCCCACTGAACTCGCCGGGTTCGGCGGTGCACCAGCAATTGGGCGTCACCCTCGGCAGCATTGTGCGGATCGGAGTAGGAACATGACCCTCACCGCCTTCGGTCACGACCCCTGGTGGCTCGTGGTGGCCAAGGTACTGGCCGTATTCGTGTTTCTCATGCTGACGGTGTTGGTGGCGATCCTGGCCGAGCGCAAGCTGCTGGGCCGGATGCAGCTGCGGCCCGGCCCCAACCGCGTGGGACCCAAAGGCGCCCTGCAGAGTTTGGCTGATGGCATCAAGCTGGCACTCAAAGAAAGCATCACGCCCGGCGGCATCGATCGTGTCGTTTACTTTGTGGCACCGATCATCTCGGTGATTCCCGCGTTTACGGCGTTCGCAGTCATCCCGTTCGGCCCCGAAGTGTCGGTGTTCGGCCACCAGACGCCACTGCAGCTCACCGATCTGCCAGTGGCGGTCCTGTTCATCCTGGCGATGTCGGCGATCGGGGTCTACGGCATCGTGCTGGGCGGGTGGGCGTCGGGCTCGACATACCCGCTGTTGGGCGGGGTCCGCTCGACGGCGCAGGTCATCTCGTACGAGGTCGCCATGGGGCTCTCGTTCGCCGGGGTGTTTCTCTACGCCGGGACCATGTCGACGTCACAGATCGTGGCCGCACAGGACCGGGTTTGGTACATCTTCCTGTTGCTGCCGTCGTTCATGATCTACCTCATCTCCATGGTCGGTGAGACCAACCGGGCGCCATTCGATTTGCCCGAGGCCGAAGGCGAGCTGGTCGCCGGCTTCCACACCGAGTACTCGTCGCTGAAGTTCGCGATGTTCATGCTTGCCGAATACGTCAACATGACGACGGTCTCGGCGCTCGCGGCAACGATGTTCCTTGGCGGCTGGCACGCCCCGTGGCCGCTGAACATGTGGGCCGGGGCCAACACGGGCTGGTGGCCGCTGATCTGGTTCACCGCCAAGGTATGGGGCTTTCTGTTCATCTATTTCTGGCTCCGCGCCACGCTGCCCCGGCTGCGCTACGACCAGTTCATGGCGCTGGGCTGGAAGTTGCTCATCCCGGTCTCCCTGGTGTGGGTGATGATCGCGGCGATCATCCGCACACTGCGCAATCAGGGTTACCCGCATTGGACAGCGGCCCTGGTGATCAGCAGCCTCGTCGTTGCCGCGATGTTAGTGGCAACGCTGCGAAAGCCGTTCAGCTCGCCGGGTGCTCGCGCGGAAGCGCGGCAGGCTCGAGGGCTGCGCGCCGAGAAACCTGGCGGCGCGCAATCGGCCTTCCCGACACCGCCCCTGCCAGTCGGCGCCAGCAAGGAGAACGCCCGTGGCTAACTTCTTTTCCCGTTCGCTCGATGCAGTTGCCGGGTTCGGCGTGACGTTCGGGTCGATGTTCAAAAAGACCGTCACCGAGGAGTATCCCGAAGAGCCCGGTCCGGTAGCCCCGCGTTATCACGGTCGCCACCAACTCAACCGGTACCCGGACGGCCTGGAAAAATGCATCGGCTGCGAATTGTGCGCGTGGGCTTGTCCGGCCGATGCGATCTACGTCGAGGGCGCCGACAACACTGATGAGCAACGGTTTTCGCCGGGAGAACGCTACGGCCGCGTGTACCAGATCAACTACCTGCGGTGCATTGGTTGCGGTCTGTGCATCGAGGCCTGCCCAACACGGGCGCTGACGATGACCAACGACTACGAGATGGCCGACGACAACCGGGCGGACCTGATCTACGAAAAAGACCGGCTGCTGGCCCCGTTGTTGCCCGACATGACCGCGCCACCGCATCCGAGGGCGCCGGGAGCCACCGACAAGGATTACTACGAGGGCAACGTGACCGCTGATGGGTTGCGGGAGAACGAGAATGCCGGGGATTCCCGGTGATCGCAAACGTGGCCCACGACGTCATCTTGGCCCAAGAAGTCATAGTGCGAACCTCCACGGGCGAAGCGGTGATGTTCTGGGTGCTCGGGACCCTGGCACTGATCGGCGCACTCGGGGTGGTCCTGGCCGTCAACGCCGTGTACTCGGCCATGTTTCTGGCAATGACGATGATCATCCTGGCGGTGTTCTACATGGCGCAGGACGCATTGTTCCTCGGTGTCGTTCAGGTCGTGGTCTACACCGGCGCGGTGATGATGCTGTTCTTGTTCGTGCTGATGCTGATTGGCGTGGATTCCGCGGAATCACTGAAGGAGACCCTGCAAGGACAACGAGTCGCCGGGGTGGTCACCGGTGTGGGATTCGGCATTCTGCTGATTGGGGCGATCGGCAACGTGTCGACCCAAGGTTTCTCCGGCCTGACCGCCGCCAACGCCAACGGCAACGTGGAGGGCTTGGCGGCACTGATCTTCTCCCGCTTTCTGTGGGCATTCGAGTTGACCAGCGCACTGTTGATCACCGCGGCGGTCGGAGCAATGGTGCTCGCCCATCGGGAGCGTCTGGTCCGCCGCAGAACCCAGCGGGAGCTGTCCCAAGACCGCTTCCGCCCGGGCGGGCACCCGACCCCGCTGCCCAACCCGGGCGTCTACGCGCGCCACAATGCGGTCGACGTGGCCGCCATGCTCCCGGACGGCTCCTACTCGGAATTGTCGGTCCCCTCGATGTTGGCGACCCGCGGTGCGGACGGTCGTCTGGCAGCCACTGGCGAGGGTACCTCTCAATCCCAGGGCGGCGCCTCATGAATCCGGCCAACTACCTCTACTTGTCGGCCCTACTGTTCACGATCGGGGCCGCGGGTGTGCTGTTGCGGCGCAACGCGATCGTGATGTTCATGTGCGTCGAGCTCATGCTCAATGCCGTCAATCTGGCGTTTGTCACGTTCGCACGCATGCACGGCCGTCTCGACGGACAGATGATCGCGTTTTTCACGATGGTGGTGGCCGCCTGCGAAGTCGTTGTCGGCCTGGCCATCATCATGACGATTTTCCGGGCCCGTAAATCGGCGTCGGTCGACGACGCGAACCTACTCAAAGGCTGAAGAACGCCACGATGACTGACTACACCTGGCTGCTCGTGCTCCTGCCGCTGGCGGGTGCGGCGATCTTGCTGTTCGGCGGACGGCGAACAGACACCTGGGGTCACTGGCTGGGGTGCGCCACGGCCGTTGCGGCGTTCGGCGTCGGCGCAAGGTTGCTCTCCGAGCTCCTCGGCCGGGACGAGGCCGACCGGGTCATCCACCAGACGGTGTTCACTTGGATTCCGGTCGACGGGCTCCAGGTCGACTTCGGGTTGCAGATCGACCAGTTGTCGATGTGTTTCGTGCTGCTGATCACCGGGGTCGGTTCGCTGATCCACATCTATTCGGTGGCCTACATGGCCGAAGACCCAGACCGGCGGCGGTTTTTCGGCTATCTCAATCTGTTCTTGGCGTCGATGCTGCTGCTCGTGGTCGCCGACAACTATGTGCTGCTCTATGTCGGATGGGAAGGCGTTGGCCTGGCGTCGTACCTGCTGATCGGTTTCTGGTACCACAAGCCATCGGCAGCCACAGCGGCCAAGAAGGCATTCGTGATGAACCGGGTCGGGGACGCCGGGCTGGCGCTGGGCATGTTTCTGATGTTCGCCACGTTCGGCACCCTTTCCTTTGCCGGTGTGTTCGCGGGTGCCCCCGGCGCCGGGCGAGGCGCGCTTACCGCGATGGGATTGCTGCTCCTGCTGGGCGCGTGCGCCAAGTCCGCGCAGGTTCCGCTGCAAGCCTGGCTGGGTGACGCGATGGAAGGCCCCACCCCGGTGTCCGCGCTCATCCACGCGGCCACCATGGTGACCGCCGGCGTGTACCTGATCGTGCGCTCCGATCCGCTGTATAACCTGGCGCCCGACGCCCAGCTGGCGGTTGTCATCGTCGGCGCCGTCACGTTGCTCCTCGGAGCGATCATCGGCTGCGCCAAAGACGACATAAAACGGGCCCTGGCGGCTTCGACGATGAGCCAGATCGGTTACATGGTGCTGGCCGCCGGTCTCGGCCCGGCCGGCTACGCGTTCGCGATCATGCATCTGCTCACCCATGGGTTCTTCAAAGCCGGCCTGTTCCTCGGATCCGGCGCGGTGATCCACGCCATGGACGAGGAGCAAGACATGCGCCGCTACGGCGGCCTGCGCGCCGCCCTCCCGGTCACCTTCGTGACGTTCGGCCTGGCGTATCTGGCGATCATCGGTGTGCCACCGTTCGCCGGCTACTTCTCCAAAGACGCGATCATCGAAGCGGCGTTGGGCGCGGGCGGAGCCCGAGGGTTACTGCTGGGCGGTGCCGCACTGCTCGGTGCGGGCGTCACGGCGTTCTATATGACGCGGGTGATGCTGATGACCTTTTTCGGTAAACGCCGCTGGGCGCCGGGCTCTCATCCGCACGAAGCGCCCGGCCTGATGACCTGGCCGATGATCCTGCTCGCCGTCGGCTCGGTGTTCTCGGGCGGGTTGTTTGCCATCGGCGGCACTCTGCAGCACTGGCTAGAGCCGGTGGTCGGAGCTCATGAAGAGGCCACCCACGCGCTCCCGACCTGGGTCAGCACCAGCCTGGCGCTCGGTGTCGTCGCGGTCGGCATCGCCGTCGCCTACCGCATGTACGCCACCGCGCCCGTTCCGCGGGTGGCCCCCGTCGAAGTCTCGGTACTGACCACGGCCGCGCGTGCCGACCTCTACGGCGATGCCTTCAACGAGGAGGTTTTCATGCGCCCTGGCGCACAACTCACCGACGCAATGGTCGCGGTCGACGACGCGGGGGTGGATGGCTCGGTCAATGCGCTGGCCGCGCTGGTGAGCCGAACGTCGAATCGCCTGCGGCGCCTGCAAACTGGATTTGCCCGCAACTACGCGTTGTCAATGCTGGCGGGCGCGGTTGTGGTGGCCGCGCTGATCCTGGCGGTGCAGCTGTGGTGACCCACATTGCATGGCTGAGTGTGCTGTGGCTGGTGCCGTTGGCCGGCGCCGTGCTCATCATTCTGCTGCCTCCCGCGTGGCGCCAGCTCGCCAAATGGAGCGGCCTGGTAGTCAGCGTCGCGACGCTGGCCGTGTCCATCGTCATCGCTGCCGGATTCAAGCCCGGCGGCCAGCGGTATCAGTTCGTCGAAAACCGTTCGTGGATTCCATCATTCGGTGCCAGCTACACGCTCGGCGTGGACGGTATCGCCCTGGTGCTGGTGCTATTGACCACCGTGCTGGTTCCGCTGCTGCTGGTGGCTGGTTGGAATGACGGCGGCCAACGGACTCGAGGCGTGCAGGCGTATGTGGCTTTGACACTGGCCATCGAGTCGATGGTGCTGATCTCGGTGATCGCACTAGACGTGCTGCTGTTTTACGTGTTCTTCGAAGCCATGCTGATCCCGATGTACTTCCTCATCGGCGGCTTCGGCCAGGGTCCCGGGCGCTCGCGTGCCGCGGTGAAGTTCTTGCTGTACAACCTGTTCGGCGGGCTGATCATGCTGGCGGCGGTGATCGGGCTGTATGTGGTGACCACGCAGCACGGCGCGGGAACCTTCGATTTCCGCGAGATTGTGGCCGGCGTGATGTCGGGCCGCTACGGCACCGACCCCGCGGTGTTCAAGGCACTGTTCTTGGGCTTCATGTTCGCCTTCGCGATCAAGGCGCCGCTGTGGCCATTCCACCGGTGGCTGCCCGACGCCGCGGTGGAATCCACTCCCGCGACCGCGGTGCTGATGATGGCCGTGATGGACAAGGTCGGCACCTTCGGCATGCTGCGCTACTGCCTGCAGCTGTTTCCGGAGGCCTCAACCTATTTCCGCCCGCTGATCGTGACGCTGGCCATCATCGGAGTGATCTACGGCGCGATCGTGGCCATCGGCCAAACCGACATGATGCGGTTGATCGCCTACACCTCGATCTCACACTTCGGCTTCATCATCGCCGGCATTTTCGTGATGACCACCCAGGGACAGAGCGGCTCGACGCTCTACATGCTCAACCACGGTATTTCCACCGCGGCGGTGTTCCTGATCGCCGGCTTCCTGGTAGCGCGGCACGGCAGCCGCTCGATCGCCGACTACGGCGGCGTGCAGAAGGTGGCGCCCATCCTGGCCGGCACGTTCATGGTCTCGGCCATGGCCACCCTGTCGCTGCCTGGTCTGGCCCCGTTCATCAGCGAATTCCTGGTTCTGCTAGGAACGTTCAACCGCTATTGGCTGGCCGCAACGTTCGGCGTGACCGCGCTGGTGCTCTCGGCCATCTACATGCTGTGGCTTTACCAGCGTGTGATGACCGGGCCGGTGGCCAAGGGCAACGAACGAATCGGTGATCTGGTGGGCCGCGAAATGGTCGTCGTGGCGCCGCTGATCGCGCTGCTCCTCGTTTTGGGGGTCTATCCCAAACCGGTGCTCGATCGGATCAATCCCGCGGTCGAGTACACGATGACCACCATCGGCCAGCATGATCCCGCGCCCAGTGTGCCAAGAGGTGCGTGCATCCGCCCAACCGCCGAAGGACCGCGCCCATGACGCTGCCCACCCCCCACGTCGAGTACTTCCTGCTCAGCCCGATGCTCATCGTCTTCGGCGCCGCTGTTTCCGGTGTGCTCGCCGAAGCCTTCCTGCCGCGCCACTGGCGATACCCCGCCCAGGTGATCCTGGCTCTGGGAGGGTCGGTGGTAGCACTCGTCGCGGTCATCGAGGTGGCGCTGTCGATTCCGAGGTCGGGGCAGGCCGCGGTGCTCGGAGCGATAGCGGTGGATCGCCCGACACTGTTCCTGCAAGGCACCGTGCTGTTGGTCGCGATCATGGCGCTGGTGTTCATGGCAGAGCGCAGCGTCGACGCGGTTCCAGTCAAAGGCGAGGTCGCCGCGGGGCGGTTCCCCGGCTTGGATTCCTTTACACCACAGGCATCCGCGGTACCGGGCAGCGACACCGAGTATGAAGCCGAGCGGGCCGGAGCCGCCCAAACCGAACTGTTCCCGCTGGCGATGCTGGCCGTCGGCGGCATGATGGTGTTCCCCGCCGCCAACGACCTGTTGACGATGTTCGTCGCCCTGGAGGTCCTTTCACTGCCGCTGTACCTGATGTGCGGGCTAGCGCGGCACCGTCGCCTGCTGTCACAAGAGGCCGCGATGAAGTACTTCCTGCTGGGCGCGTTCTCGTCGGCATTCTTCCTGTACGGGGTCGCGCTGCTCTACGGTGCCACCGGCACGCTGACCCTGCCGGGTATCCGGGCTGAGCTGATCATGCGCGGCGACAACTCCATGGCATTGGTCGGC
This sequence comes from Mycobacterium spongiae, assembly GCF_018278905.1. Classification (NCBI taxonomy): domain Bacteria; kingdom Bacillati; phylum Actinomycetota; class Actinomycetes; order Mycobacteriales; family Mycobacteriaceae; genus Mycobacterium; species Mycobacterium spongiae. The sequence continues at coordinate 1,481,384 of NZ_CP046600.1, read as the reverse complement.
GTCGCACTGCTATCAGTGGGTCTGTTGTTCAAAGTCGGTGCGGTCCCGTTCCACTCCTGGATTCCCGACGTCTATCAGGGCGCCCCCACCCCGGTTACCGGGTTCATGGCGGCGGCCACCAAGGTCGCCGCCTTCGGAGCGCTGCTGCGCGTGGTTTTCGTTGCGCTGTCCCCGCTGCATGATCAGTGGCGGCCGGTGTTGTGGGCGATTGCCATCCTGACCATGGCCGTAGGAACCATCACCGCGGTAAACCAGACCAATGTCAAGCGGATGCTGGCCTATTCCTCGGTCGCCCACGTCGGTTTCATCCTCACCGGCGTGATTGCCGATAACCCCGCGGGGCTGTCCGCGACGTTGTTCTACCTGGTCGCCTATAGCTTCAGCACAGTGGGCGCGTTTGCCATCGTGGGGCTGGTCCGTAACACCGACGGTGTCGAGGATGCCGACCTGTCCCACTGGGCCGGGCTCGGACAGCGTTCACCGATCGTGGGTGTGATGCTGTCGATGTTTCTGCTGGCCTTCGCCGGCATTCCACTGACTAGTGGTTTCGTGAGCAAGTTCGCGGTGTTCAACGCCGCCGCATCGGGCGGCGCGGTGCCGCTGGTGGTCATCGGGGTGATCTCGAGCGGGGTGGCCGCTTACTTCTACGTGCGGGTGATCGTGCTGATGTTCTTCACCGAAGAATCCGACGAGACACCGCATGTCGTGGCGCCCGGAGTGCTGAGCAAGGCCGCGATCGCCGTGTGCGCTGCAGTCACTGTGGTGCTGGGGATTTTCCCGCAGCCGGTGCTCGATCTGGCCGATCAGGCCGCCCAGTTGTTGCACTGAGTCCGCGCGCTGGTCCGGCACGAAGTCTGACGGCGGCCCCTTGTTGCGCGTGCCGACGAGCGTGGATGCCACGGCCCTATAGGCTCGATCCACCATGGCTAGGCGGAGATCGGTCTCGCGTCAGTTGGGCTGGGTGTTAGAGCGAATCACTCGGCAGAGCGGTCGGCTTCCGCCCTCCACCCCGGATTTTGGGTCACGGTTGTTGGGCTCCTCGGTCGAGAGTCAACGCAGTCGACGCAGACGTATGCGGTTTCTCATCATTGTCTTCGTCGCGGTCGCCGACTTGATCGGCATCGCCGTGGTTGCAGTGATCGTGATAGTGGCTGTGCCAGAGCCAAGTATCTTCAGCGACGCACCCGGGTGGCTGACCTGGGGAATTGCCCCGGCGTACGCAACGATTGCGCTGCTGGTCGGGAGTTTGTGGGTCAGACGTCGGCTATCGAGCGCCGTGGGCTGGTCGATCGAGGGGCATGCACCGACGCGCGCAGATCAGCGCAACACCCTGCAGGCGCCCTGGCGCCTGGCTGGAATTCATCTCGTCCTGTGGGGTGTCGGAACAGCGCTCCTTACCACGCTGTACGGGTTAGTGAATGCCGATTTCATTCCAAAGTTCCTGTTCGGCATCGGGTTTAGCGGAATAGTGGCGGCCACGAACTGCTACCTGGTTACCGAGTTCGCCTTGCGGCCCGCCGCGGCGCGGGCGCTGGAGGCCGGGCGCCCACCCAGAGGGCTAGCGGCGGGGCTCATGGGCCGAATCATGATGGTGTGGATTCTGGGATCGGGGCTGCCAGTTCTTGGGATCATGCTCTCCAGCGTTTTCAGCCTGTGGCGACGCATCGAAACACGCGCCCAATTTGTGGTTGGTGAGCTGATTTTGGCCACCATTGTGCTGATTGTCGGGTTCGCGATGATGTGGATCGTCGCATGGCTCACGGCGACACCAGTTCGGGTGGTTCGAGCGGCACTCGAACGTGTGCAGGACGGGCACCTGGACACCACTCTGGTGGTATTCGATGGCACAGAGTTCGGCGAGTTGCAGCGCGGGTTCAACGCGATGGCGCACGGGTTGCGGGAGCGAGAGCGGGTGCGCGATCTGTTCGGGCGGCATGTCGGGCGCAGGGTAGCCGCCTACGCTGAGCAACATCAGATCGAGCTGGGCGGCGAGGAACGCCACGCGGCCGTGCTGTTCGTGGACGTGGAGGGTTCGACCCAGATCGCCGCCAGCCAGCCGCCGATGGAGGTGGTGAACCTGTTGAACCGGTTCTTCAGGGTCATCGTCGACGAAGTCGATCAACATCATGGACATCTCAATAAGTTCGTCGGCGACGCGACGCTTGCGGTGTTCGGGGCACCCATGCGCCTGAACCGGCCCGAGGACAACGCACTTGCGGCGGCCCGCGCAATCGCGCGGCGACTCGGCGAGGAGGTGCCAGAGTGCGCGGCCGGCTTGGGCGTTGCCGCGGGCACCGTCGTGGCCGGCAACTTGGGCACCCGGGAGCGTTTCGAGTACACCGTCATCGGTGATCCCGTCAACGAGGCAGCACGGCTGAGCGACCTGGCCAAATCCACGCCCGCCCGGCTGCTGGCCTCAGAGGCCGCGGTGACCGCCGCCGGTCACGACGAGCGCTCACGTTGGCAGCTGGGTGAGGAGGTCGTGCTGCGGGGCCGCGGCACGCCAACGCGGTTGGCCGCACCGACAGCTGAGGACTTCGCCGGCCACGACTAGTGGCCGGGGCGGGCGCGGCCTCACACGTCGAAGAAACCAGACTGGTTGTCGCCGGTGTTGAACGCACCGGAGCTATTGACACCTGCGTTGAAGAGACCCGACGTTCTGGTGAAGACGGCACCGCCTCCAGCGGGGACGGTAATGGTGTTGTTGCCCGAGTTTCCGATGCCGGCGCCAAGAAAGCCCGTGTTGAGTAACCCCGCATTGAGACCGTCGCCCGCGTTGTTGATTCCCGCGTTGCCTTGACCGACGTTGAGGAACCCCGAATTACCGTTGGTGAACGGGATTGGAATGGGGCCAACGCCTTCGATTTCGATGGTCACAGTGACCGTGAACTGGGTGTTCTGGAAGCCGGAACTACCGGTGCCCGAGTTGAAGAAACCCGAGTTGCCCACGCCGGTGTTCCCGAAGCCCGAGTTCGAACCGATCTGAGTGGTCGAGCTGCCGATACCGGTGTTCAAGCCACCCGCGTTGAGGAGTCCAGTGTTGGTGTCCCCCGAGTTCGCCCACCCCGTGTTGGTGGCGCCCGCGTTGGCGAAACCGGTGTTGGTGTCACCCGAGTTGAAGCTGCCTGTGTTGCTGACTCCCGCGTTTCCGAAGCCCATATTCAGACCGCCAGAGTTCCCGAAACCGACGTTGCCGCCCCCGCCGTTTCCGAAACCGACGTTCCCGTCGCCCGCGTTGTCGAAGCCGGTGTTGACGGCACCCGAATTCCACCATCCCGTGTTGATGTCACCGGAGTTCGCGAAGCCGAAGTTGCCATCCCCGGAGTTGAAGAAGCCCACGTTGTTACTACCCGAGTTGAAGAACCCGATGTTGTTATCACCGGAGTTGCCGAAACCAAAGTTGCCGACGCCCGTGTTCAGCGCGCCAATACCAACCTGGTTGTCGCCGGTCAACCCAAAGCCGATGTTGTTGTTGCCGGTGTTACCAAAGCCGAAATTATTGCTACCTAAGTTCCCGAATCCTGTGTTATTGTCGCCCAGGTTTCCTAAGCCTATATTCCCGTTACCGGCGTTTCCGAAGCCTCTGTTGTTGCTGCCGGTGTTGCCGCTTCCGATGTTCGCGTCGCCGGTGTTGCCGCTGCCGACGTTCTGACTGCCGACATTTCCGTTACCGATGTTTTGTTCGCTAGGCACACCAATCGACGGGTTTCCGTTCCCGCTGCCCAGGTTGAAGTTGCCGATATTGCCATTGCCGAAGTTGGAGTTGCCGATGTTTCCGCTGCCGACGTTGGTGTCGCCGGTATTCCCGCTGCCAAGGTTGGTGTCGCCGATGTTTCCGCTGCCCAGGTTGAAGTCGCCGATGTTGCCGCCGCCCAGGTTGTAGTCGCCGATGTTTCCGAGGCCGGTATTCAACGGCGGCAGGCCCAGCTCTGCCGGGCTGGGAAGCCCCGCCGCCGCAGGCCCGCCAACGGCCGCCGCACCCACGGGAGCCGCTGCCGCGCTCGCCAGCACCCCCAGCGGACCGTAGCCGCCAAAGAAACCCGACTGGTTATCACCGGTGTTGAACGCACCGGAACTATTGATCCCCGCGTTGAAGAGACCCGACGTGGCGGTGAAGGTGGAACCACCCGCGGCGGGGACGGTGATGGTGTTGTTGGCAGAGATTCCAATGCCGGCGTCAATGGTCCCCGTGTTGAATGCCCCGGCGTTGAAACCGCTACCCGAATTATTGATGCCCACGTTGCCTTGGCCCATGTTCAGGAATCCCGCGTTTCCGTTAGAGAGGGGGACGGGAACGGGGCCAACGCCTTCAATTTCTATAATCAGGGTGACAGGAAACTGGGTGTTCTGGAAGCCAGAATTACCGTCGCCGGAGTTAAAGAAGCCCGAGTTCCCTACGCCGGTGTTCCCGAAGCCTGAGTTCGGACCGAGCTGAGTGGTCGAGCTACCGATACCGGTGTTCAGACTGCCGGCATTGAACAGTCCCGTGTTGGTATCCCCCGAATTCGCCCACCCCGTGTTGGTGGCGCCCGAGTTGAAGAAACCGGTGTTGCCGGCCGAGGTCGTGAGAATGCTGCCGCCCGAGTTGAAACCACCGACATTGCGCAAGCCCGAGTTTTCGACGCCCATATTCTGGGTCCCCGCGTTTCCAAAACCAAAGTTCGTGTTGCCCCCGTTGCCGAAACCGAAGTTTCCTTGGCCCGCATTCTCGTAGCCGGTGTTGGCAGCACCGGAGTTCCAGAAACCGGTGTTGGTGTCGCCGGAATTCGCAAGACCGAAGTTCCCATCGCCCGAGTTAAAGAATCCCACGTTGTTGCTACCCGAGTTGAAGAAACCGATGTTGTTGTTACCGGAGTTCCCGAAACCGAAGTTCCCGATGCCCGTGTTCAGCGCACCAATGCCTACCTGATTGTCGCCGGTCAACCCAAAGCCGATGTTGTTGTTGCCGTTATTACCGAAGCCGAAATTGTTGCTACCCAGGTTGGCCAATCCGATGTTGCTGCCGCCCAGGTTCCCTAAGCCTACGTTCCCGTTGCCAACGTTTCCGAAGCCCCAATTGTTGCTTCCTGTGTTGCCGCTTCCGATGTTCGCATCGCCGGTGTTGCCGCTGCCGAAGTTCTGACTGCCGATGTTTCCATTACCGATGTTCTGATCGCTAGCCACGCCGGATGACAGAGCGCCGTTTCCGCTGCCCAGGTTGAAGTTGCCGATGTTTCCGCCACCCAGATTCGTACTGCCGGTATTTCCGCTACCCACGTTGTCATTGCCGATATTTCCGCTGCCCAGGTTGGTGTTGCCGGTGTTTCCGCTGCCCAGGTTGTAGTCGCCGGTGTTCCCGTCGCCCAAGTTGTAGTTGCCGATGTTGCCGAGGCCGGTGTTCAACGGCGGCAGCCCCAGCTCTGCCGGGCTAGGCAGCCCCGCCGCTGCAGCCGGGACCCGCAGACTTTGCGCAACCTGCTGGAAGGGCGCCAACTGAGCCAATACCGCCGAGGCGCCGTGGTGATATCCCACCATCGCCGCCACATCCGCGGCCCACATTTCCTCATAGAGACCCTCAGTTGCCGCAATCGCCGGTGCATTCTGGCCGAACACATTCGATAGCACCAACTGCATGAACGCATTGCGGTTGGCGGCTACCAGCAACGGATGCACCGTCGCTGCCCGCGCCGCCTCAAACAAGCTGGCGACCGTCTTGGCCTGACCACTCGCGCCGACGGCCCGCGCCGCCGCGGCACCCAACCACCCCACATACGGACCCGCTGCAGCCTCCATCGCCGCTGCCGCGGGTCCCTGCCATGCCTGACCGGCCAACCTCGACGTCACCGAGCCAAACGACTCCGCCGCCGCACCCAACTCCGCAGCCAACGAATCCCAGGCCAGCGCCGCCTCGAGCATCGACGCAGACCCCGCGCCGGAAAACATCCGCAACGAGTTGATCTCCGGCGGCAATACCGAGAAATTCATCAGGCCCATCCCTTCCTGGCCGGCCATGCCCGACGTGCCGCCTCCACAGCGGCTACCCGAGCGATTACCCACACGTCCGCGACCGTTCGATTTAGCTGCGGGCGCACGCCTAATGGCACCGCGATCCCCGACGCGCAGCGCTGGCCGCCATTTCCGCTTGGGTAGCCACAAACAACATGCGGCGCCTCCACCAACAATGCTTGGGCGATCGCCAACGCAACCAACCCGGCAACAAAAAAACTCTATGCCAATTGTGGCCCAATCTCCGGGTTTCTACGAAAGTAGTTTCATCGAAATGGATAACCATTCTTTCCACTCCCGTCCTCTCCGCCCGGGGCACCGCTCCATTGGCCACTAAGGCTGACCGAAGAAACCCGCCTGGTTGTCGCCTTGGTTGAAGCCACCCGAACTGAAGTTGCCCGAGTTTGAGATACCCGAGTCGCCATCACCGGAGTGTCCGATGCCCGAGCCGCTCGAGCCCGAGATGTTGATGCCGGCGTTGGACATGCCCGTATTGCCGAACCCAGCGTTGAGACCGCCCGTGTTATTGAAACCGACTTGCCCCAAGCCCGTGTTGAGAAAGCCCGAGGTTGCGAAGACACTGGCGTCCAGGTTCTGGAAGCCAGAAACATTGCTGCCACCAGCGTTATTGAAGCCCGACACGTTGGTGCCGGTGTTGCCGAAACCCGAGACCGTCCCAGGCTGGTCGATGGCGCTGCCAATGCCCGTATTCACGTTGCCCGAGTTGAACAGGCCGGTGTTGGTGTCACCGGCGTTCCCGAAGCCAGTGTTCAGGGCGCCCGAGTTGAAGAAGCCGGTGTTACCGCCCGTACCAACCACGCCTCCGGAGTTGAAGTCACCGGTGTTGTTCACCCCCGCATTTCCAGAACCCACATTGGAAAAACCCGAGTTGCCGTTGCCAAAATTCTGGAACCCCGCGTTGCTGAAACCGAAGTTCTGGTCACCACCATTGCCGGCACCGGTATTGGTGCTTCCGCCATTCCAGAAGCCAGTATTGACCGACCCCCCGTTGCCGAAGCCGGTGTTGTTGTCACCGGAATTGAAGAAACCCACGTTTCCGTCGCCGGAGTTGAAGAAGCCGATGTTGTTGTTACCCGAGTTCCCGAAACCGATGTTGCCGATCCCCGAGTTCAACGCCCCGATACCCACCAAGTTGTCGCCGGTGAGCCCAAAGCCGATGTTGTTGGAGCCGTTGTTCCCGAACCCCAAGTTGTTGGTGCCGAAGTTTCCGAACCCGATGTTGCTGTCACCGTTGTTCCCGCTACCCACGTTGGCCGAGCCGATATTTCCGCTGCCGAAGTTGGAGCCGCCGACGTTTCCGCTGCCCAGGTTTCCGTCGCCAAAGACGTTTCCGAAACCGAAGTTGCCGGTGCCGACAGAGTTTCCACCGCCGAAGTTGAGATCGCCGCCGAAGTTTCCCCAGCCGAAGTTGGTGTCACCGGTGTTGCCGCTGCCCAGATTCGCGAAGCCGAAATTGCCGCTGCCGACGTTGGCGTTGCCCGTGTTGCCCCCACCCAGGTTCAGGCTGCCGAAGTTCCCGCTGCCCAAGTTCAGGATGCCGATGTTGCCGCCGCCCAGGTTCCAGCTGCCCATGTTGCCCAGACCGGTGTTCAGCGCCGGAACGTTGACCAGCGTTGCCGCGGCCGCCGCTGGAGCCGCAGCCAGGCCCGACAGCCCCCGCAACGCCTGCTGCCAGGGCACCAACCCCGACACCGCCGCCGATGCCCCACCGTGATAACTCACCATCGCGGCCACATCGGCGGCCCACATCTCCTCGTAGACGCCCTCGGTCGCGGCAATCGCCGGCGCATTCTGACCGAACACATTCGACAACACCAACTGCACCAACGCAGTGCGATTGGCCGCCACCATCAACGGATGCACCGTGGCAGCCCGTGCCGCCTCAAACGCGCTAGCGACGGCTTTGGCCTGGGTAGTGGCCCCCGCCGCCCGCGCCGCCGCCGCGCTCAACCAACCCGCATAGGGTGCCGCCGTCGCGGCCATCGCCGCCGCAGCCGCACCCTGCCATGCCTGGTCTGCTAACCCCAAGGTCACTGACTCAAATGACGCCGCCGCCGCCCCCAGTTCCGCGGCCAGCCCATCCCAAGCCACCGCAGCCTCCACCATCGGCGCCGACCCGAGACCGGAGAACATCCGCAACGAGTTGATCTCCGGCGGCAACACCACAAAGTTCATCAGGTCGTCCCCTGTGCCCTGGTCATGGCAGTCATCCTCGGGCGGACGCGCGCCACCCACGATTCAGGCAGCTACCACACGTCACAGCGCCCACAAGAACACACTGTAGGAAATCTCGGCGCCAATATTGGCGGTTCCGTCAAATTTGGCTACATTCCGGGTGGACGGGCCTTGCTGCCGCGTGTGCCGACGCTGTCACCTCGACTTGGATGCGCGACTGTGCGCTGCGCCCTCCGGGCTGATGTTGGGCCGTGTCGTAGGGATCTCCAGAGCATCCGCTGCGCGGCGGATCTCGGTTAGCCGATCGGGCTCGGTCAGTAGCGCAGTCATCGCGAACTCGACGATTTCGTTCGGGCTCACCGCCATTTCCGGCAACGCCAAAGCGTCAAAAAGCGCTTGGACCATACGGGCAGCCGATAGTGGATGCAGTGCCCGCACATCGCCTTCGCCCTGACCGGTCTCGATCAGTCCAACGAGCGCGCGTTCCATTTCCGCGACCAGCTCACGTTCCCCTGCGAAGGGATCCTGTTGCAGGTCAGGGGTGATCAGGATGGAAACCAACACGTAGGGTGAGGCATGCAGGTAATCGAGGGATTCCTGCAGCCAGCGGTGCAGTTTCACGACCGCGGGGGCGGGCATCGCGGTGAGGTGACCGAACAGCTCGAGCGGCCATTCCACCGCGAGCCGAACCAGCGCCGCGAGAATGTCACGCTTGGCCGAGAAGTGCTTGTAGATGGCTGGTTGTTCGACTCCCACGGCTGCGGCGATATCACGCGTTGAGGTGGCCGCATAGCCCCGCAGGGCGATCAGCTCGGCGGCGGCTCGCAGAATGCGCACCGCTGCTGGGCTCCACCGCCCGGCCTCGATCGGCATGCCCGACAGGCTAACGACCACCCTGCTGGTCGCCAACCAACGCTCTTGCCAGGTTCCGGTAGAAGGCGAGCAGGCCGGGTTGTTCCTTCGGACTGAGGTGACCGCGTTCGGCGAATCGCGAACTCGTCCCGCGCTGCACCGCCTCCAACCCGAGCCGGTCCTCGGTGTTGACCATCTCCGTCGTGAATTGCGCCGTCTGGGCCGTCGCGCCCGAGTCGGCGGCCAGCTCTGGCGTGGTGAGCACGCCACCCAGGACCTGCACTCGGTCGATGGCCAGGGGAATGAAGCCAAACCACGCGACCCGCTCACCCGCCGCGACCAACGCGCTGCTCGGAAACGTCCACAGCACCGACAGGTTGGCCTTCTGAGCGTCGTTGAGCCGCAACGACATGGCTTCGAGCGGAGTGGCGAACGGGACGGACAGACGCAACGCCCACGGCGAATACTCACGAATATCCAGGTCCCCGCCACCGGGGACGAACGGCTCCAACGATTTTCGATGCAAGCCCAGCACGTGATAGTTCTCGTGGCCGTTTTCCGATACCAACTTCCAGTTGACATTCCACTCATCCGACCACGACTCAACTTGCACCATGTCAGCGAGCCGATAGTTGACGAACTCGTGGTGGGCAAGGTCGAGATGTGCCCCGATCGGTTCAGCGTCTCGGTCGAGGTTGACCCACACCAGTCCGTTCCAGGTGGCCACCGCCACTTGCGGAAGCCGACAATCGCTGGCATTGAAGTCCTTGTTGCCCGCCATGTGTGGCGCGCCGCGCAGCCGGCCGTCCAGCCCATATCGCCACAGGTGGTACTCACACGTCAACGAATCGATGCGGCCGGCGCCCATTTCCACAAGGGGCATCAGCCGATGCCGGCAGATCGGCGAGATGGCGCGCAGTTCACCGTCGTCGCCACGCACCACCACGATCCGCTCGCCCGCGATGGACACCGCGACGTAGTCACCGGTTTCAGCGATCTGGTCCACGTGTGCGACGAGCATCCAGGACCGAGAAAAGATCCGCTCCCGCTCCAGCTGCCACAGCTCCGGGGAGGTGTAGGCCGACGGCGGCAAGCTCAACGCCGGCGGATGGTCGCTGCGGTAGTCCCGTATGTCGTCGAGGAGGTCATCGAGCTCGGCTCGGTTATCAAGTGATAACATAACACTCAGGTTATCATCCGATAACCAATTGTCAAGCTGCACGAGCATCAGCGGGCGCTGTCGGACTCAGCTCAAGAACGGGCGGGTGGCCAAAACGTAAATCGCCAACACCGCCAGCGGCGCGAGCAAGGGCAGCCAGGGCACCTGCAGCGGAAACGACGTCGCAACCACGCCGGCAAACGTGAACCCAACGGCAGCAACGATTGTCGGCCAGTGATCGAGCACGAATCCCCCGTGCACGACCGCGTAGCGGCTCACCAGATAACCGGCGGCGCAAAGACCCGACAGAGCGGCGAACACGTACGACTGATCCGACACCACGATGGCGGACACCGACACCAGCACGGCAACCGTTGCGGCGGGGCGAACCACTATCCCCACCGCCACAGCACCCGCGCCGACGATGCCGACAACGACCGCGAGCCCGTCGGCGCCCACGATCGCCGTGCCCACCATCAAGAGGCCGAACACCGACGAGAAGCCACGGGCTACCGGTTGCGCGATTGATGCCATGTGGCGTCTGCCCCTACACGCGAGTCCGACGACGGCGGTCCGGCAGCGCCGCCATCGACTGCTCCAGTGATCGCTCCTCCGGCCACGACAGAACGTCGACACCCACAGTGGCCATATCGCGGTACATAGCGGAGCGCTGCAATGCCCACAGTCGAACCACCAGAGAATCCAGCTCACCCTCGAAGGGCGAGCCGTCGAGAACGTCGACCGCGAGCACAACATGGCCACGTTTGCGCAAGTCGATCAACGCCAGCGCGAATTCGGTGTCGAGCAGCGTCGAGAACGCGATGACGATAGCGCCGGCGGGCACGGCGGCGCGCGGTGCCAGCGTCCCGGTCGTGTTCTCGAAGTTGCCTCCGGCGCTGAGAACCGTATCGAGCACCCGATAGAACTGCCGCTGCCCGATATCGGCGCCAAGCCATCGGGGACGGTTGCCACCGAGCGCGACGATCCCGGCGCGGTCACCGTTTCGCAGCGCCGTCTGTACCACCTGAGCCGCGCCGCGTACGACTCTCTCGGTGGCCGCAGTCGCCGGGCCCGCAGGCTGGCGATACATGTCGATCAGTACCACCACGTCGGCGGCGCGGTCGGTCAGCCGCTGCGTCACATGCAATCGGCCTCGGCGCGCACTCACCGCCCAGTTCACGGCACGCAGCTGGTCGCCGGGGATATACGGTCGGATGTCGGCGTATTCAACGCCCGGTCCGGTGTACCTGGTGAGGTGCGCGCCCAAGCGGTCCAGCAATTCGGTCTGCGGAATCGGTGTTGATTGTGGTGGAGTCAGCGGAAAAACGATGACCTCGGCTGCGTCTACGGTTCCGGTTCCCGTCAACAAGCCCCCGCGTGCGACGACGTCCACGCGGGCTCGGATCGGATAGCGTCCCCAACGTGGCGCCTGTGCCGCAACCGTTGTCTTTAGACCCGAATCGGATTCGTGAACCTCCAACTGCATTCCCGCAACAGCCGATACGGTAAGTTCAACGGCCGACTCGCCCGATTCGGTTGTGGCCCAGACGGTCAGTCGTGCGTCCTCGTTTTCGAAACACCGCTGGGAATCGGGCTCTCCGTGGACGTGAACCTTCGGAACCGGGCTCTGCCAGCTGACCGAGCACAGCACGCCAACCAACGGCGCCACAAATGCAATGAGCTGCCAGCGACCGCCAATGGCTGCCACCACCAGCGTGATTCCCACACACGTCGCGATGGCGCGTGTCAATTGTGATGCACGCCAGTGCAGCTCAACTTCCCGGGAGGTGATCACAACGGGGCGCCCGTCATCGGGCGCCCGGCGGTGTTCGCGGAACAGGCAAGCGGCGCAACAATTCTCCAATAACATCGGAACCCTGGATCTTGCGCACCCACATCTCAGGTCGCAAGGTAATCCGATGCGCAATTGCCGACGTAGCGAGTGCCTTGACATCTTCCGGGATGACATAGTCACGTCCGAGTAGCAACGCTCGTGCCCGGGAGAGCTGCACTAAGTCGAGCTCGGCGCGCGGGCTGGCGCCAACGGCAACCTGCGGATGGTTTCGGGTTGCGGTAGCCAGCGACACCACATAGTGCAAAACGTCTTCGTGGACGGTCACTTGCTCAACCGATTCGCGCATAGCCAGCAAGTCGTGCGAGTCGACAACCTGATTGACTGTTGGCTCCACCGAACCCCGTTCCAGACGGCGGCGCAGCATCGACGTCTCGTCGCTTTCGGAGAGGTAGCGCAATTCCAGCCGCAGGGCGAACCGATCCAGCTGCGCCTCTGGCAGCGGATAGGTGCCCTCGTACTCAATCGGGTTGTCGGTAGCGAGCACGATGAACGGCATCGGCAGCTTGTGGGTATGCCCATCGATGCTGACCTGCCCCTCGGCCATCGCCTCCAGCAACGCCGCCTGCGTCTTCGGCGGCGTGCGGTTGATCTCGTCCGCCATCAACAGGTTGGTGAAGATGGGGCCGGGGCGGAACTCGAAACGTCCGGACTGCATGTCGTAGATGGTCGAGCCGAGCAAGTCCGCCGGCAGCAGGTCGGGCGTGAACTGAACCCGGGTGAACCCAAGGCCGAGGGCGGCGGCAAAGGATCGTGCGATCAGCGTCTTGCCGAGACCCGGCAAGTCTTCAATGAGTACGTGACCACGCGCGAGGACGGCGGTGAGGATCAGTGTGAGCGCGGAACGCTTGCCCACCACAACGCGTTCCATCTCGTCGAGCACCGCCTCGCAATGGGCGGTGGTCGTCGCCGCCGGTAGTGTCATCGCCAGGTCGTTTCCCCACCAGTGCGCACCAGAAACTCCGTCATACCTGCTCCAACCGTTGCAGAATCTCCTCCAGTGCGGCACGGCCGGGACCGGGTTGATGCCCTCCCGCGCGCGTCACGTTGTTCGGATTGACCCATTCCCACAATTCGGCGCCGAATAGCATTTCGCCGGTGGTGGAGAACGCGGCGGGATCTTTGGCGCGCCGTTGGCCGGAAGCGATCTCGAACCGTCGCGCAAGCATCGGACGCAGATGCCGATCCCAGTCTGCCCGGCTGGATTCCGACCACCGGATCGTCGTCTCCGTTTTGGACAACCAGCGGCGCAGCCCATCACCCAGATCGTCGTGGTCGGGCTCGGCCGCGGGTTCGTTCCGGTGCCCCAGCACCCGGCGGACATTGAGAAGCACCAGCGCCAGCGCAAGCCCGGAGGCAACCAGCACGTAGCGGCGATCTTGCAATATCAGCGCCAATACCTCGATCCCGACGATGAGGCAAATACCCAGGGCGATAAGCCGTTTCATGCCGCGCTCCCAGCGCTCAGCTCGTCGAGAACCAATCGCAGCGTACGAACCGCCACCGTGCGATGTCCCTCGTTCATCACATGCCGGCTGAACCGGGCCTCGGTGAAGAGGTTCACCAACTGGATGGCGTTATCAGCCTGCAGCGCACGGTGCTGGACGGCTCGGGCCAGCACCTCAGACGGAGTGTCAAAATCTTGCGGGGCGACTCCGGGGACATTCGCCAGCTCACGTTCCATCGCCGCATAGCAGGCGATGATCGCCTGCCGCGGGTCACGATCGAGATCGGCCATCTCGGCTAGCCCGACCTCGGCTGCCCGCGCCAGCGATTCCGGACGGGTGGGACGCGCCTCAGGATCGGCCAGATCGTCGCCGAGAGGACCAGATGCCGACACGCGTCGACGCCGGGAAACGATGAGCGCGCTCGCGACGAACATGAGGAACAGTGGCACCATGCTGGCAAGCAAGATTGAGAGCACATCCCCGGAGTCGTCTTGCTGGTTCGGCGTGGGTGGCGACCCGGTGCCGGGCGCCGACGGCGCCATCTCCGAATCCGGCGGCGCGGGAGGGCTTACCTCGCCTGGCGCAAACCAGTGAGCCAGCAGCGCAGCGATCGCCAGCCAGGCCAGGATCACCCCGAGCCCGATCAGCACCACACGCCAACTAGGACGCCTCTTGCCCCGGCCCAGCGCGTCGGACAGTTCCCCCGCGTTGGGCGCTACCGCGCGCGGATCACGCAACCGACCCACGACCGCAACCGCCATCACCGCCAGCGCCCCAGCAAGTGCCACAACAACGACGATCAGTGCCGCCCGACCGCCACCCGCCCGCGCGAGCGGTCCGCCGTCGGGATCCGGAAGATAACCGCGCAGGGCCACGCCGGCAAGGATCAAGGAGACGATGACCGCGACAACGCGCCCCGTCGGCGTATCGACTCCGGGCTTAGTACCGGGCATGTAAACACCACTCGACCAGTTGCCTGCCGCCATTTGCGGCCCGAGCTTGGGTTGCACCGAGCTCGCTTCATACTTGCACGTCGGTTGAGCCTGCCGCCAGGAACACGGCGGCCTGCCCCGTCATCGGGTGACCCCGTGAACGACGATCGCGGTGGTCTGGTCCACCCAGGAGTCGTCCAGCGATTCTCCCGGATACAACAGCATCCGCATCATCGTCGCGCCCCCGATCAGCTCGATCAACCGGTCCGGATCGACATCAGGATGGGCTTCGCCACGGTCGATGGCATCGCCCAACCGCATCCGCACCGCGGCAAAAAGACCAGCGAAGCGCGCCATGACCCGGGCGTTGAGCTCCGCATCGGCGGTCATGTCGGCCAGAAGGCCCGGCAACGCGGCCCGCACCACCGGCGTGCTGAACACGTCGCGGGTGGCGGCGATCATCATCCGGATATCCCCCGCGATATCGCCTGCCGGAGCCGCCAGCGCCGACGGCGCCGCCGGGAACGCCGCCTCATGCACCAACTCGGCCTTGCTCGACCACCTGCGATACAGCGCGGACTTGGTGGTCCCGGCGCGTTCGGCCGCGGCAGCCAGGCTCAGGTTCGAGTAGCCCACCTGCACCAGCAGATCAGCCGTCGCCGACAATATCGCCGCGTCGATGCGCGGATCGCGTGGCCGCCCGGCCCCGGGGGCCTTGTCAACGGAGGATAGGTCTGCTTTCATAACGCTACCTACCGTATCGTAATTGCCTCACCGAAGGGGCGCGTGTGACCAACGAACCGGTGATCGGAAGTATCGACCGCGTCCAGCGCTCGAGCCGCGACGTCACCACCCTGCCGGCGGTGATGTCGCGCTGGCTCTCGAGCGTCTTGCCCGGCGGGCCGACGCCCGAGGTGACCGTGGAAAGTGGCGTGGACGCCACGGGAATGTCGTCGGAAACCATCATCTTGACCGCGCGGTGGCAGGAGGATGGGCGCTCGATAGAGCAGAAACTGGTTGCGCGGGTGGCGCCGGCCGCCGACGACGTGCCCGTGTTCCCGACATATCACCTTGATCACCAGTTCGAGGTGATCCGCCGTGTCGGCGAAATGACCGACGTTCCCGTGCCGCGGGTGCGCTGGATCGAGCCCACCGGAAATGTCCTAGGGAAGCCCTTCTTCCTGATGGACTATGTGGAGGGAGTCGTACCTCCCGATGTCTTGCCGTACACGTTCGGCAACAACTGGTTTGCCGACGCTCCCGCCGAGCGCCAGCGCCAGCTACAGGATGCCACCGTCACAGTGTTGGCAACGTTGCATTCAATCCCTAATGCCCAGAAGACCTTTGGTTTCCTAACCGAGGGGCGCGGTAGCGGCACTGCACTACACCAACACTTCAACTGGGTAACGACCTGGTACGACTTCGCCGTGTCGGCGCTTGGTCGATCTCCCCTACTGGAACGAACTTTCAGCTGGCTACAAGCCCATTGGCCGGATGATGTGGCGGCGGGAGAGTCGGTGTTGCTCTGGGGCGACGCGCGAATGGGCAACGTCTTGTACCGCGACTTTCAGCCAGTGGCGGTGCTGGATTGGGAAATGGTGACGCTCGGCCCACGCGAGCTCGACGTTGCGTGGATGACATTTGCGCACATGGTATTTCAGGAAATCGCTACTCAGGCGACGCTGCCGGGGTTACCGGAGTTGATGCGCGAAGAGGACGTGCGCGCCACCTACCAGCAGCTCACCGGCGTGACACTTGGTGACCTGCACTGGTTTTATGTGTATGCCGGGGCCATGTGGGCCTGCGTGTTCATGCGTACGGGCGCGCGCCGGGTGCACTTCGGCGAGATCGAGAAACCCGACGATTGCGAATCCCTTTTCTATCATGCCGGATTGATGAAGCGCCTTATTGGAGAGGATCAGTAATGCTCGGACCGCTCGACGAGTACCCGGTACATCAGCTTCCCCAGCCGATCGCGTGGCCGGGCTCCTCCGACCGCAACTTCTACGACCGCTCCTACTTCAACGCCCACGACCGCACCGGGAACATCTTCCTGATCAGCGGCATTGGCTACTACCCCAACCTGGGTGTGAAGGACGCATTCGTGCTGATCCGTCGCGGGGACACACAGACCGCGGTGCACCTATCCGACGCCATTGACTCCGATCGACTACACCAGCACGTCAACGGCTACCGCGTCGAGGTCATCGAGCCGTTGCATAAACTGCGGCTCCTCCTTGACGAAACAGAGGGCATCGCTGCCGATCTCACCTGGGACGGGCTGTTCGACGTCGTCCAGGAACAGCCACACATCCTGCGTTCCGGAAACCGGGTGACGCTGGATGCGCAGCGCTTCGCCCAGCTCGGCGCGTGGAGTGGGCACATTGTTGTCGACGGCGAAGAGATCGTTGTCGATCCGGCGACGTGGCTCGGCAGCCGGGACCGGTCCTGGGGCATCCGACCGGTAGGCGAGGCCGAGCCGGCGGGCCGGCCCGCCGACCCGCCCTTCGAGGGGATGTGGTGGCTGTACCTGCCGATGGCATTCGACGATTTCGCCGTCGTGTTGATCATCCAGGAGGAACCGAGCGGGTTCCGCTCGCTCAACGACTGCACGCGGATATGGCGCGACGGAACTGTCGAACAATTGGGGTGGCCGCGGGTCAGGATCCACTACCGCTCCGGCACCCGGATCCCGACTGGGGCGACCATCGAGGCGACCAGCGGCGATGGCGCCCCGGTGCACTTCGACGTGGAGTCCAAACTGGCCGTGCCGACCCACGTCGGTGGCGGCTACGGCGGCGATTCGGACTGGTTACACGGCATGTGGAAAGGCGAGAAATTCGTCGAACGACTCACCTATGACATGACCGACCCAGCGATCATTGCCCGGTCGGGTTTCGGCGTCATCGACCACGTCGGCCGCGCGGTGTGCCGCGACGGGAGCGGAGATCCGGTGGAGGGCTGGGGCCTCTACGAGCATGGGGCGCTGGGCCGCCACGACCCGTCCGGGTTCACCGACTGGTTGACCATGGCGCCCTAGCCCTAGCCCCAGCCGCGCGAGCGGGGCGATTTGTCCTACAGTCAACCGCCAAAATGCGGTTGACTGTAGGAGTGACGAACCCGCCGTCGAGCGTCGATGTTGTCGTGGTGGGCGCCGGTTTCGCGGGGCTGGCCGCAGCCCGCGAGCTGACGCGACAAGGTCACGACGTGGTGGTTTTCGAGGGCCGCGACCGAGTGGGCGGCCGTTCGTTGACTGCCAGCGTAGCGGGACTACCTGCGGATATGGGCGGGTCTTTCCTTGGCCCCACCCAAGACGCGGTGCTCAAGCTAGCGGCCGAGCTCGCGATCCCGACACGCCCGACCCACAACGACGGAAAGAGCGTGATCTGGTGGCGCGGCAGTGCGCGCAGCTATCGCGGCACCATCCCCAGACTGTCGCTGACCGGGCTCATCGACATCGGTCGGTTGCGTTGGCAATTTGAACGCCTTGCCCGCAGCGTCCCCGTGGCCGCTCCCTGGACGGCCCGGCGCGCCCACGAACTCGACGACGTGTCCCTCGGGGAGTGGTTGCGTTCGACGCGAGCCACAGCCTCTTCGCGAGACCTGATGGCCGTCATGGCCCGGGTGACGTGGGGTTGCGAGCCCGACGATGTTTCGATGCTGCACGCGACCCGCTACGTGCGAGCTGCCGGAGGCCTGGACCGGCTGCTTGACGTCGCAGATGGTGCCCAGCAGGACCTCGTTCCAGGAGGGACCCAGCGAATCGCCCTCGCAGTCGCGGCCGAACTCGGAGAGCGGGTGGTCCTTAGCGCACCGGTGCGTCGCATCGACCGACATGGTGCCGGCGTGACAGTTCTTTCTGATCAGGGCCAAACCGAGGCAGGGTTCGTGATCGTTGCGATCCCACCGGCCCATCGGGCTGCCATCGCGTTCAATCCACCGCTGCCCGCCGAGTACGAACAGCTTGCCACGCACTGGCCGCAAGGCCGGCTCAGCAAGGCCTATGCGGTCTACTCCACCCCGTTTTGGCGCGCCAATGGATTCTCCGGTCAGGCACTGTCTGACGGGGGGCCGGTATTCATCACCTTTGACGTGAGCGCGAACGCCGACGGACCAGGCGTGCTGATGGGGTTCGTCGACGCTCGCACGTTCGACTCGCTGCCCACTGAGCAGCGCCGCCACCAGGTGTTGCGCTGCTTCGCAGCGCTATTCGGCAATCCCGCGCTCAAACCCCTTGACTATATTGATTATCGTTGGGGTACAGAGCAGTTCGCCCCTGGAGGCCCGACAGCCGCAGTGCCTCCGGGGTCGTGGACCAAATACGGGCGGTGGCTGCGCGAGCCGGTCGGACCCATCCATTGGGCCGGAACCGAAACCGCAGACGAGTGGACCGGGTATTTCGACGGCGCCGTCAGATCCGGTCAACGCGCCGCCACGGAAATCGCCGCGCTGCTATGAGCTGATCCGCCGCACCGGATCGCGTCGAGTCACCGCTTCGGCCAGCGCGCGCAGGTGACGGTTCACCTCGTGGTGCTGTTCCAGCATCGAGCAGTGCCCGCCAGGCAGCTCTACCAGGCCGACGACGTTGGGCGCGGCGTCGGCAATCCGGCGGGACTGGCTCAGTGGTGTGAGCCGATCACGTTCACCACCAATGACCAGGGTGGGCACCGTCAGACCGTCCAGGCTGAGGTGGCGCGATCCCAGTTCGTCGACGAGCATCCTCGCGCAACCCCCGCGTCCGGCCGGTGATGTCTGGGCAAACAGCTCCCATACCAACCTGACGGCGCTCGGGTGCGCATCGTCTCCGACGGCCAGCATCGAGATCATGCGCCGGCTCGGCAGGTGGGCTGCACCCGGGATCGGGAACCCGCCAAACGCGTTGACCAGACCTCGGCCAGCGAGGACCCGCACCGCCGACAACTCCCGAGGAACCGGCAACAGCTTGACTTTGCGCACCAGGTCCCCGGTCGTGGTGTTGATCAACGCAACGGCGTCCGCGCGCCGGTGAACTTTGTGGCGATGGCGTGCCGACCACGCGGCGATGGTGATTCCGCCCATAGAATGTCCGGCCACCACGGCGCGCTCATGGGGGGCCAGCGTTGCGTCGAGCACCGAATCCAGGTCGGACGCAAGGTGCTTGAGGCTGTAGCCGCCGCGCCGCGGAACACCGCTGAGCCCGTGGCCGCGATGGTCGAAGGCGATCACCCGGAAATCATGGGCGAGGTGGGCGATCTGGTAGGCCCAGGCCCGGATGGCACAGGTAATCCCGTGTGTCAGCACAATCGGATAGCCGTCGGGTGGCCCAAACACTTGCGTGTGCAGCGGAACGCCGTCCGGCGCACGGACGGTCAGGGTGCGGCTCGGCGGCAAGTCATGGGGCAATTGGCCTGGCTCACTGTCCCGAGTGGGCCTTCGAGCACTCATCGCCGCTCCCCCTTCGACGCGGCTACGCTGCCGCATTCCGGATACTGCCGAGTTTAGCCCGAAGTGAAGTACTGATAACGGTGATTCGCCGAATCTGCGGATTACAGAACCATAACGCCACCACACGCCGACGTGGTTCGCCGCAGCCGCGGCCGTCCAGTTAGCCACGTCCCCGCTCTCGCGCCAGCATTAACGCAGATCAAAGGGTTCGCTCGCCGCGAAACTCGCTGTGAGAAAGCAGTATTAGACCGATTCTGATCAGTAATCTTCCAATGCGGCGATGTCTCGCCAACTTGGCCAGGTCGTCTCCCAGATCCGGTGTATTCGGCCGTTACGGTAGCTCGCGATGAGCACGACCTCGATCCGAGTCGGCTGCTCGTCGGGTCGAGATGTCGTGATCCACACCCGACCAGCGACCTTGTCCGGTGCCTCCACCCACGCGTCCTCGTCATACTCGACCGCGTAAGCGATCGGCGTGGCGTAGAGCTCGCGGTGCGCGTCGCGGAATTCGCCGAAAGTCTGGCTGAGCCCGTTGGAACACATCACCAAGTCGGGGTCGTAGTAGTGCTCGATCAGCTCGGCATCCTTCGCGACAACCATCCGATCGAACATCTCACGAAGCAGCGCAACCGACACCAGGCAATCCTATGCCGGCGGCGGCGCGATGAAGGTCGTTGCCGCCGACGGATCCAGCATCTCGTCGGTGGTCTGCCAAGCCGTCATCCGGCGACCGAGGCGTCGAAGATCGACTGGATGGCATTGTCCAATGTGGCGTTGAACTGCTCGTCGGACTGGTCGACCGCAAGCCCTTCGGTCAGGGCTCGGCTGAAGCTGGCGATCACCCCGGTGTTTTCGGCCAGCAGCTCGACAGCCTGTTCGCGGGAGTAGCCTCCCGAGAGCGCCAGCACCCGCATAACCTTCGGATGGGCAACCAGGGGCTGGTAGTGATTAGCCTTGGTCGGCAGACTCAGCTTGAGCATCACCCGCTGGCCCTCCGGCACAGTCTCGAGCTGCGTGGTGATTTCCTCACGCAAGATATCTTCGGCCTGCGCTTTGTCGGAGATCGAAATGCTGACCTCGGGTTCGAGGATGGGCACCAGGTCGTGCGACAGCACCTGACGCGCCACCTCGAATTGCTGGGCGACCACCGCTGCGATGCCCTCGGCGTTGGCACCACCGATGACCGAGCGCTCCTTGGTTCCGAAGACCCCGTTGCTCACCGCGCGCCGCAGCAGGTCGTCCAGGCCTGGTATCGGCTTCATCAGTTGCACCTCGTTGGATGCCTCGGCAAGGCCCTTGTCGATCTTGAGGATCGGCACCACGCCCTTGGTGTCCCACAAATATGCCGTAGCCGGTCTGCCATCGATGTGGCGGTCCATGGTCTGCTCGAAGAGGATCGCCGCCACGATCCGATCCCCGGTGAACGCCGGGGAGGTGACGATTCGCGACCGCATCTGGTGAATGAGGTCGAACATCTCCTTCTCAGACGAGTAGGCACCATCCCCGATGCCGTACAGGCGCAGCGCCTTTGGGGTGGAACCGCCGCTCTGATCCAGCGCTGCAACAAATCCTCTGCCCGATGTCATGCGCTCTGCTTGGCTCTGATGGGGCATGGGATTTCTCCTTCGGCGCTGACCTCAGCGTCTGTGACATGGCCGGACTCTGGTGGTGCAGATCCTACCCGCGTTGACCTCATCGATTGCCCGGCAACGAAACCCGGAATGCCGCGGATGTTCCGACCGGGCCCGGGCTCGTCGATGTCGCCGAACGGCCGCCCGGGCAGTTGCCGGTACCCGAGAACGCCCTGCTTACGATGACGCGATGCGGATACTGGTCACCGGCGGCGTCCGCTCCGGAAAGTCCACGCACGCTGAAGCACTGTTGGCCGACGCCACCGAAGTTGCGTACATCGCTGCGGGCCGTCCCGCCGATGGCAGCGATCCCGACTGGGATTCCCGCGTCGCACGGCATCGCGCCCGTCGCCCATCGACCTGGCTGACGATTGAAACCGCAGACGTCGCAGCGGTTTTGTCGGCGAGGCAGGGTCCGGTCCTGGTGGACTGCCTGGGCACCTGGCTGACGGCCCTGATGGACCGCGAGGCATTGTGGGATGCTGGCACCGCTGACGTCTATGCCGCTGTGGACGGTCAGCTCGAAAGGCTGTGCGAGGCGCTGACCGGGCTGTCCGATGCGATCGTGGTGACAAATGAGGTCGGCTTCGGTGTGGTACCCGCTCATCGTTCGGGCGTGCTGTTTCGGGATTTGCTCGGCACCATCAACCAACGCGTGGCAGCTGTCTGCGACGAGGTACACCTGGTCATCGCTGGGCGGGTGCTCAGGCTGTGAGGCCGGGCTTGTCCTCTCTCGCGGAACGAGCCCCGTGTGCAGGGATCCAGCCTACGCCAGCAGGCCTGTTCGCCAATGTGTTCGAAGCCAACCGCCGCCGGCCCGGCACGCCACATCCCCCCGCCCCCTCGCCAAGGAGCCACCGTCGCTGACATCCTGCGCCAGATCTCATTACTAGACATTCCGAGACGTATCACTTCCCGTCTCGGATGATCACCGGGTGTCGGTGTCGTCAGCTGGCGTGATGGCCATTAAGGAAGGCGGCGACAAGGGCTTTTGGGTCAAGTTCTGATACGAGCTTTGTGGCTGCGGTGCGGGTCCACAGGCCGTGCAACATGACTGGCGCAATTGTCTGGGCATGCCCCTCCGGACCTCGTGTCCGCATTAACTAGCACCTAGCCTACCACTTAATGCAAGTAGCTACTTGCACTAGGTGATAGGCTAGATGCTAGCTCTCCGGAACCAGAATGGGAGGTTGACGATGACTCAGCCAGAACTGCAACCAAGCGAACACGACGCATACCCGACCGAGAAGTCGCGGCGCTCGGTGTTGTGGAGTGTGAAGCTCAGGCTGCAGTTCACGGGCTGGCTTCAGTACCTCGTCACAGCAAACGTCGCGGTCGCGTTCTTGGTTGTCGCCGCTGTTGGATGGCTGGTCGGAGCCTGGCCGGTGTTTCTGTTCTGGCTGCCGCTAGCGATAGGTCTGCTGTTACTGACCATCGCGGCCTTCGACGTCATCACCGTGAAATGGGGATTACGCCCCCGCGAGCGGCTGCCAAACCGCATGGATGACCTCGACACCTTTGACCTGATCCGCTCGCGACGCTCTTGCCACTCCTTCCAGAGCCGTGATCTCACAGTGACCGACCGCGCCGAATTGATGGCCGCGGTTAGCAAGTACACGAGGCACGACAGTCTGATCGGTACCAGCCCGATTCGTTTCGAGTACGTCGCAGCTCCGTTGACGGTATGGCCAGGGGTCGGCGCGCACGAGTTCCTCGTCGCGATAGCACCGCGAAGCTACGACCGCCTAGCGCTCATCGACGTCGGCCGCAATCTCCAAAAGGTGGTGCTAGACGCCACCCGAATTGGGGTAGCCACTTGTTGGATCGGCCCCGGCGCCGACCAGAGCAGCGTCATCAAACACCTGGGTGACCGATTCGATCCCGATCAGGATCACGTGGTCTGCATTTGTGCAGTGGGATACCGGTCACGCTTCAAGCCCCTATCGATCCGCGTGGCGGAGTGGGTAGGGCATCGCCGTTTGCCGCTGGAGTCGCTCTTCTTCGCCGATCCACAGCTTCAGGTGCCGCTTGCGGTCGACATCGCACCGTTTTCGTCATTTGGTCGTTGCTATGAGGTCTGCCAGTGGTCGCCCTCGTCGTACAACGCCCAAACCACCCGATCCGCGGCTGTGGCAGAACCGGATGGAACCAGGCAGAAGGTAGCGCGATTCGACTTCTATACCACCACCACGTCGCGGTTCTATGCGCCTGTGGCACTGGGAATCTGGTGTGCGAACTGGGAAACTGGCTGCGAAGCACTCAGCATCCCAGGGCATTTCGCGGTCCTACCCCTACCACCCGATAGCCGTGGCAATGGCGATACATTGGAACTGCCCCAATACGGCGTCAGCTGGATCGCCGACCCAACAGAAGTAATGTAGGCACGAACTGGATGGCGTGTGGAGCGTGCCGCCTCATCGGTCCTCGACCAACAACTAGAGACGCCCACGCGCGACCCTTCCCCGCGCCTATCATCCCAGGTCGCCGCGGATCACACCTGTCTCACACCGCCGATCTCAAATCTTCACTGTCAGTGGGTAATCCAGACGGGCGTACGGGAGAGGGACTCGTTTGGTGGTGCCGCTATGCGGCTTGGGTTGGGTGGGCCGTGGCCCATTGTCGGGCGAACTCGGTTGGTGTGAGTTCACCGTGGGCGGTGTGGGGCCTGTTGGCGTTGTAGTCGTGGCGCCAATCTTCGATGATCACCCAGGCTTCGAGCCTCGAGTCGAAGCGCCACGAGTTGAGCAGTTCGTCGCGGAGCCGGCAGTGCCCATCGCGGATGTGGTGGGCTGAAACGGCGCGCCTGGCGAGGGTGGGGTTAAGGCCGCCGGGGCGGCGCTTGGCTGACTCAATTGGCTGGCCACGGCTTGCAGTTTGTCGACATCGACCCGCGACTGACACGGTCGCATCCTCGCGATTCTAACGACGAGGATCGGGGGAACAACTCACCGCGAGGCGGGGCATCGTGCGCAAGCCTGTTAGCAACCAACGCATCGCTCGCGCGACCAATAGCGGCGACGCCGGATGTCTTGACGGTCCAGTGGACGATGTATGCCGCCAGAATGAAAAACCCGATGGTCGCGCTCCCACGGACCAGGCCACATGGGTGCTCCACTATCGTTAGCTTTGCAAATATTCCCAAGGGTGTTCCCACAGCCATAGAAAATGGCCCCCAGGCTTGCGCCTGAGAGCCATTTCCGCTAGTAGCGGGGACAGGATTCGAACCTGCGACCTCTGGGTTATGAGCCCAGCGAGCTACCGAGCTGCTCCACCCCGCGTCGGTGAATGCCAGGTTACCGAACAGCGGCGAAGCTCGCCAAATCGCGGGTCTCACGGCCAGAACAAGCCAGATCAGCGGCGTCCCTGAGGCTGACTTCCGGCATACTGGCCGCCGTGGACAGCGACGTCATGATCATTCCGCAACCGCTAGGTCAGATGGGTGACCTGGCCAGGCGCACCCAGACCGCGGGGTTCTCGGGCCTGCTGTTCACCGAAGCCGGGCGTACGGCATATCTGAATGCCGCCGTAGCATCGCAAGCCGCGCCGAACCTCGATCTGTCCACCGGGGTCGCCGTGGCATTCCCACGCAGTCCCTTCGTGACGGCGGCTACCGCGTGGGAGCTCCAGGAAGCGACCGGCGGGAGGTTTCGGCTCGGCCTCGGCACCCAGGTACGCACCCACGTGGTGCGCCGATACGGTGTGGCCTTCGACCGCCCCGGTCCGCGGCTGCGCGACTACGTGCTCGCCGTGAAGGCGTGCTTCAGCGCTTTCCGAACGGGGGCGCTCGACCACCATGGTGAGTTCTATGACCTCGACTTCATGACTCCACAGTGGAGCCCCGGACCCATTGCCACACCCGATCCCAAGGTCGATATTGCCGCGGTGAACCCCTGGATGCTGCGGATGGCCGGCGAAGTGGCCGACGGAGTGCACGTCCATCCCATCGGCGAGCCCGGCTATCTCACCCGCCACGTCGTACCCAACGTCGCCGCAGGCGCGGCGAAAGCGGGCCGTTCACCGGCAGACGTCGCCGTCATCGTGCCGGCGATGACCATCACGGGCGACAGCGACGAGGAGCGCGATCGCGAACGCGAGGTTGTCCGAGCGAGTTTGGCCTTCTACGGAAGCACGCCCAACTATGCGTTCATCTGGGATGAGGCCGGGTTTGAGGGGACAACCGCGCGTATTCGGGAGCGGCAGAAGGCCGGTGACTTCGCCGGCATGGCGGCCCAGATCACCGACGAGCACATCGCCGCCTTTGCCACGGAGTCGACCTGGGACGGGTTGGCGGACGCGCTGTCCGCCAAGTACGGCCAAATCGCGACGCGCCTGGTGCTGTACAACGCCCTCGGCGACGGCGAGCGCTTCGAGCGCTATGGCGAGGTCGCCCGCCGGATGCAGCAACGATAGCTACGCCGGCCGACTACCGCGCTGCCGCACGCACCCCTAGTTCGAGTCGTTGAACTTGGTGATGGCGTCGTCGAGTTGCTGCAGAGCCGACCCGTAGGCAGCAAAATCGCCCTTCTTCTGCGCGGCCCGCGCCGCGCTGATCGCAGCCTGAATCTCCTGTAGCGCAGCGGCTTTGGCGGGAGACAAAGTGGCCGAAGTCGCCGACCCGTCAGGAGCCGGAGGCACCGCCGTCGGCGGCGACTGGGTAGCCGGCGCACCCGCCGGCGGCGGGGGCGGACTCGCTGGCGGCTTCGGCGAGGCAGCGCCCTCGGCGGGCGCGATCCCGGTAGCCGTCGCACCGGCACCGGGCCCGAACAACTCGGTCAGCGCGTCGCGGACGGTGGGACCGTAGCCGATCTTGTCGTTGTACATCATCGCCACGCGGATCAGCCGCGGATACGATGATGCGGCGTCACTGGACCCCGGCGACGCGTACACGGGCTCGACGTACAGCAAGCCGCCCTCGGCCAACGGCAGCGTTAGCAGATTGCCCCACTTGATCCGGTTTTGGTTGTCGCGCCCAATTACGCCGAGGTCCTGAGACACCGCCGTGTCGGTGGTAATCGCGTTATTGGCCAGCTTCGGTCCGTTGACCTGTCCGGGGATGGTCAACACCGTGATCTTGCCGTACGTTGCCGGGTCGGAACTGGCGCTGATGTAGGCGGCCAAATAGTCGCGCTTGAATCGGTTCATGGCGCTGATCAGCTGGAACGCCGCCGAACTATCGTTCTTGGCAATGTTTTTCGCGACGATGTAGTACGGCGGCTGATAGCTGCTGGCCGTCGGATTCGGATCCAGCGGAACGTCCCAGAAATCCGACGTCGAGAAGAACGTCACCGGATCGTTGACGTGGTACTTCGCCAACAGCATCCGCTGCACCTTGAACAGGTCTTCGGGATAGCGAAGGTGCTCGGCGAGCTCCGGCGTGATATCGCTCTTGGGCTTGACCGTGCCGGGAAACACCTGCATCCAGGCCTTGAGCACCGGATCTTGTTCATCCTGCTGGTAGAGCGTGACGGTGCCGTCGTAGGCATCCACCGTCGCCTTCACCGAATTGCGGATATAGGAAACTTTCTTGTCGGGCGCAAGCCGGTTAAACGCCACTTCGTTGGAATCCGCCGTTGCCGAGGACAACGAGGTCAGCTCGGAATACGGATAGTTGTCCAATGTGGTGTATGCGTCGATGATCCACACCAGCCGCTTGCTGACGATCGCGGGATACACGGCACTGTCCGTGGTCAGCCACGGAGCCACCGCCTCCACCCGCTGCGCCGGGTCCCGGTTGAATAAGATCTTGCTGTTTGAGCCAATCACATTGGAGAACAAGAAATTTCGTTCCGCGAACTTCGCTGCGAACACACTCCGGGATAGCCAACCGCCGACCGCGACCCCACCGCTGCCGGTGTAGGTGTAGCGCTTGGTGTCGACGTTGGTCTCGTAGTCGTATTCCCGGTCGTCGCCGTTCTTTCCGACGATCGCATAATCGGCGGACGTGTCGGAGATCACCGGTCCGTAGTAGATCCGCGGCTGGTCGAGCTGTGCCGGACCGTCGGACACCACGGTGCCCTTGGCACCAACGACATTGACCAGGAATTCCGGATAGCCCCCGTTCTGATTCGGGTCATTGGCAATGCCGCGTACCGTATTCGCGGGTGAGGCGATGAACCCGTTTCCGTGGGTATACACCGTATGGCGGTTGATCCAGTCCCGCTGGTTGTCGATCAACCGGTCCGGGTTGAGTTCGCGGGCGGCAACGACATAGTCGCGCAGGTTACCGCCACCGTCGACGTAGCGGTCGATCGATAGCTGATCCGGAAAGTAGTAAAAGTTCTTCCCCTGCTCGAACTGGGTGAACGCCGGGCTGACGATGGTCGGGTCGAGTAGCCGGATGTTCGACGTGGTTGCCCGATCGGCGGCGACCTGCTGCGCCGTCGCGGGGCTGTCGCCGGGGTAGTTGCGATACGTCACGACGTCCGACGTGAGGCCGTACGCTTGCCGCGTCGCAGTGATGCTTCGGCTGATGTATTCGCTTTCCTTTTGCGCAGCATTGGGTTTGACGCTGATCTGCTCGACAATCAACGGCCAACCGGCGCCAATGATCAACGACGACAGCAGCAATAGGACCAACCCGATGGCCGGAATCCGCAAGTCCCGCAGGACGATCGCGGAGAACACTGCGGCCGCGCAAATGACTGCGATGGCCACGAGGATCAGCTTGGCCGGTAGCACCGCGTTGATATCGGTGTACCCCGCACCGGTGAACGGCTTACCGCCCCGTGTGTGTGAAAGCAGCTCATACCGATCCAGCCAGTAGGCAACGGCTTTGAGTAGCACCAGGATCCCGACCAGACTGACCAGCTGGATGCGAGCAGAGCGGCTCAGCGCGCCGGTCCGCCCGGACAGCCGAATGCCCCCGAAGATGTAATGCGCTGCCAGGTTCGCCAAGAAGGCCAAGAACACCGCAACGAAAAGGTAGCTGAGCACTAGGCGGTAGAACGGCAACTCGAATGCGTAAAAGCCTAGATCCCTGCCGAACTGGGGATCGGTGACCCCAAAGTCACCACCGTGCAGGAACAGCTGGATCCGAACCCAGTAGCTCTGGGCGACGATGCCGGCCAGCAAGCCGATGAACGCGGGGACACCGATGCCCACTAGCCGCAGCCGCGCCAACACCAGGGTGCGATACCGGGCCACGGGGTCGTTGTCGTTGTTCGGGACGAAAACCGGACGGGTGCGGTAGCCCAGGGCGAGTCCGGCGAACACGATGGCGCCGACGACCAGCCCGGTGACGAGGAACACCACGATGCGAGTAACCAGCACGGTGGTGAACACCGAGCGGTAACCCAGCTCGCCGAACCACAGCCAATCGACGTAAGCGTCGATCAGGCGGGGTCCCGCGAGCAGCAACACGATCACACCCAGTGCGATCGCGATCAGAATCCGGCTACGCCGTGTCAGTTTCGGCATCCTTGCAGCGGGCCGCATCCCCACTAGCTACGCTCCCTGCTCGTCTTGGCTGACGCTCATCGGACTGGCGACCTTCTCCCGGGCGTCTCCGGGCCGGTCGCTGCCCATGTCTAGGGATTTCTCTAGACGGTCACAACTGTACGCATCGCCGCGCGCAGGTTGTGGTGTGCATCGTCGCCGGATGGCTAGCAACTCGGCGTCGGCGCTCCCGCCGTCATCGCGTGCAACGCGTCCACCGCTTGGCCTAGAGTTTCGACTTTCACCAGGCGCAGGCCAGGTGGGTTGTCAGCGGACGCCTCGAAGCAGTTCTTCGCCGGCACCAAGAAGACGGTCGCACCGGCCTCGTGGGCGGCAGACATCTTGTGAGTAATGCCGCCGATCGGTCCGACCTTGCCGTCCAGCGAGATTGTGCCGGTGCCTGCGACGAAGGTAGAGCCGACCAGATCGCCGGTGGTGAGTTTGTCGACCACCGCCAGGCTGAACATCAGCCCGGCCGACGGCCCGCCAATGTTGGCGAGGTGAAAATCAACGACAAACGGCGCCCACGGCGCGTCCAGGACCGCGACACCCATGAAGCCGTGGTCACGATCTTCGTTTTCGCCGAGTGTGATTTGCGCGACGCCGGCGGGCTCGTTCTTCCGGCGGTAGTCGATCGTCACGACCTGACCGGGCGTGGTGTTACGCAACATCGTGGTGAATTCCTCGATGTTGGCCACCGGGGTGCCATCAACGGCGTCGATGGCATCACCGGACTTCAGCTTGCCCACCGAGGGACCTGGATCGTTGACCTTTGCCACGGTTACTGCCGACGGATACTTCAGGTACCCCAAAGCGGCGTACTCGGCACTGTCCTCGGACTGCGCGAAGTCGGCGCTGTTCTCCTTGTCGATCTGCTCCCGCGACTTGCCAGGTGGGTAGACGAGGTCGCGCGGTACCAGCTGTTCTTGACCAGAGAGCCACAGTGTCAATGCTTGGCCCAAGGTCAGGTCGTCCCGCTGGGACACCGTCGTCATGTTGAGGTGCCCCGAAGTGGGGTAGGTCTGGGTTCCTTCGATCTGAACCACTTGTTTGCCGTCGACCTCGCCGAGCGTATTGAAAGTGGGACCTGGCCCCAGTGACACAAACGGCACCGTCACCACCGCGAGCAGCACACCAAACGTCACGATCGGCACCAGCGCGACCATCAAAGTCAAAATCCGCCTGTTCACGCCGCATAGAATAGACGGACCCGTCAAGGCTCGTTTAGCTGCAAGCGTGATCGCGAATCGCACTTTCTATTCCCAGGGTGGGTACGGTTAGGGGTATGGCTGACCTGCCCTTCGGCTTCTCTTCCGGAGACGACCCCGAGCGCGACAAACGCCGCGACGACGATTCCGGCTCCGGCTCGGGCGCCAATCCGTTGGGCTCATTCGGGATCAGCGGCGACTTCGATATGGCCGACCTGGGACAACTCTTCACCCGCCTGGGCGAGATGTTCGGCGGCTTCGGCACTGCGATGGCAGCCGGAAAAGACTCCGGTCCGGTCAACTACGCGTTGGCCCGACAGGTCGCGTCCAGCTCGATCGGTGCCACCGCTCCCATCGCGGACACGACGAAGTCGGCCATCGGCGACGCGGTTCACCTGGCCGACACGTGGCTCAACGGGACCACCGCGTTGCCCGCCGGCACCACAAACGCGGTCGGCTGGAGCCCCACCGACTGGGTCGACAACACCCTGGAGACATGGAAGCGGCTGTGCGACCCCATGGCCCAGCAGATTTCTTCAGTGTGGGTCTCGTCGCTGCCGGAGGAAGCCAAGACGATGGCTGGCCCCCTGCTGTCGATGATGTCGCAGATGGGCGGCCTAGCGTTCGGTTCGCAGCTAGGGCAGGCGCTGGGTCACTTATCGCGCGAGGTGTTGACATCGACCGACATCGGTCTGCCGCTAGGCCCCCCTGGTGTGGCGGCGATACTGCCGGATGCCGTTGAAAATTTCGCCGCGGGTCTGGAGGAGCCGCGCAGCGAGATCTTGACGTTCCTGGCCGCCCGTGAGGCCGCGCATCATCGGCTGTTCAGCCACGTCCCCTGGCTGGCGAGCCAACTGCTAGGAGCCGTCGAGGCCTACGCCATGGGGATGAAGATCGACATGACGGGAATCGAGGAACTCGCCCGCGAATTCAATCCCGCGACGCTGGCCGATCCGGCGGCCATGGAACAGCTGCTGAGCCAAGGAGTGTTCGAGCCGAAGGCCACGCCCAGCCAGACCCAGGCGCTGGAGCGCCTCGAGACACTGCTTGCCTTGATCGAGGGGTGGGTACAGACCGTGGTCACCGCAGCACTGGGCGAGCGGATTCCGGGTGAAGCCGCGCTCAGCGAAACGCTGCGCCGGCGCCGCGCCAGTGGCGGCCCAGCCGAACAAACATTTGCAACTTTGGTCGGTCTGGAACTACGGCCGCGCAAGCTGCGAGAGGCCGCAACGCTGTGGGAACGGCTTACTCAAGCCGCCGGCATGGACGCTCGCGACGCGATTTGGCAGCATCCAGACCTGTTGCCTGCGGCTGAGGATCTCGATGACCCAGCGGCGTTCATCGACCGCATCATCGGTGGCGACACCAGCGGTATCGACGAGGCAATCGCCGAACTCGGGCGGAACCGCGACATCGACGGTAGCGACTCCGATAGCGGCGAGACCGGTCGCAGTGGCGGTTCTGTGGATAACTGATCGGAGCGTCCGGTCGCGGCCTGGCACAGTCTTTGGTCATGCCCAGGGCAGTGCCGTCCTCCTCATATTCGCTGGATCCAGCGATGCCGGTGCTGTTGCGACCAGACGGCGCCGTGCAGGTGGGCTGGGATCCGCGACGAGCGGTGTTGGTCAGACCGCCGTCGGACCTCACCGCGGCGGATCTGGCCGCGCTGTTGGAATCCATGAGGTCCCCGACATCGATGGCCGAGCTGCGCCGCCAAGCCGTCAACCATGGGCTGGTCGACGGCAATGACCTGGCGAACCTCGTCGCGCAGCTGGTTCGCGCCGGCGTAGCGACCACGCACGACGACCCTGGCGACCGGGCCGCCCACGGCCGCGCGGCATCGATTCGCGTCCATGGTCGCGGGCCACTGTCCGACTTGCTGCTGCAGGCGCTGCGGTGCTCCGGGGCTCGGGTTGGACACAGCAGCCAACCGCACGCGGCCGTGACTCCTGCAGCCGTAGATCTGGTGGTGCTGTCGGACTACCTAGTGGCCGATCCGCGCATGGTGCGCGCGCTGCGCAGCGAAGGTGTCCCGCACCTTCTGGTTCGAGTTCGCGATGGCACCGGCCTCGTCGGGCCGTTGGTGATCCCCGGCGTGACCAGCTGTCTGGACTGCGCGGACCTGCATCGCAGGGACCGCGACGCCGCCTGGCCGGCCATCGCTGCCCAATTGCGGGACACCGTCGGAATAGCCGATCGGGCCACCTTGCTGGCAACCGCCGCGCTCGCGCTCAGCCAAGTAAACCGGGTGATCGCCGCGGTGCGTGGGTGCCACGGTGCGACCGACCCGCCGTCGGCACTCGATGCCACGTTGGAGTTCGATCTCAATGCCGGATCCATCGTGGCACGTCACTGGACCCGACATCCGTTGTGCTCGTGCTGACGGCGCCTGTCACCAGAATCCTGCGGCAGGCGTGCTAGCCCAGTCGTCCCTGCTCCGGGACGTTCGTGGAGATTGATGCATAGGCTCTGGCCAGGTCTTCAAGCACCCCCTCGGTCAGGGTGCGTTCTTTGCGGTGCTTCTCCAGCGTTTCAATGATGGCCCTGAACAGGGCATCGGCAACGTCGTGCTGCGCTTGTTTTGCTGACATGGCTTGTCGCGGTTCACTTTCCGGACGTCGGTTCGATGAGTCACACGTGTGCGGTCTCAGCCTACATAGGCGACAGCGAACCTCGATGGTGTGGCCATCGACACATACCAGGTGCCGGCTGCGGTCCCGGCGATCGCGGCTCAACAGCCCTTCGACACCCCCCTTCGACAACCCTTCGACAACCTAATTACTTGGTGTTTGTGCTGCTCATACCTGGTCTAGCGGCTCCCGGCACGGCGGAATTTTTTACCGTTGGGACAGTTGTTGCGCGATCGACACCCCGACCGGCTGGCCGTGATGGATGATGGGTGTGTGTCAGAGATCAAACGTGGCCGCGCAGCGCGCAACGCCAAGCTGGCCAGCCTGCCCGTCGGCATGGCTGGCCGGGCGGCCCTCGGCTTCGGGAAACGACTGACCGGCAAGTCGAAGGACGAAGTCACCACCGAGCTGATGGAGAAGGCAGCCAATCAGCTTTTTGCCGTCCTGGGCGAGCTCAAGGGCGGGGCGATGAAGGTTGGCCAAGCGCTGTCTGTCATGGAGGCCGCCATTCCCGAGCAGTTCGGCGAGCCCTACCGAGAAGCGCTGACCAAGCTGCAAAAGGACGCGCCACCGCTGCCTGCCGCCAAAGTACATCGGGTACTCGACGGACAGCTGGGCACCAAGTGGCGAGAACGGTTCCGTTCTTTCGACGACACCCCCGTGGCGTCGGCCAGCATTGGCCAGGTGCATAAAGCGCTCTGGTCCGACGGCCGCGAAGTGGCGGTCAAGATCCAATACCCGGG
This sequence comes from Mycobacterium spongiae, assembly GCF_018278905.1. Classification (NCBI taxonomy): domain Bacteria; kingdom Bacillati; phylum Actinomycetota; class Actinomycetes; order Mycobacteriales; family Mycobacteriaceae; genus Mycobacterium; species Mycobacterium spongiae. Next base: position 1,447,890 of record NZ_CP046600.1, on the reverse strand, counting down.
TGCCGACGAGGCCTTACGGGCCGACCTCAAGACCATGCAGCGATTGGTTGGGGTGCTCAAACAGCTCTCCCCCGGCGCCGACGTCCAGGGCGTCGTCGATGAGCTGGTTGAACGCACCGAGATGGAACTCGACTACCGGCTCGAGGCCGACAACCAGCGCGCATTCGCCAAGGCCTACGCCGGCCACCCACGCTTCGCGGTGCCCCACATCGTGGCGAGCGCACCAAAGGTGGTGATCCAGGAGTGGATCGACGGCGTGCCGATGGCCGAGATTATCCGCGATGGAACCGTCGAGCAGCGCGACCTGATGGGCACGCTGCTACTCGAACTCACCTTCGATGCTCCGCGCCGGTTGGAGATGCTGCACGGCGACGCCCATCCCGGGAACTTCATGCTGCTGCCCGACGGACGAATGGGCGTCATCGATTTCGGCGCCGTTGCGCCGTTGCCCGGGGGCTACCCGATCGAGCTCGGTATGACCATTCGTTTGGCCCGGGACACCAACTACGACCTGCTGCTGCCGACGATGGAGAAAGCCGGGCTAATCCAGCCGGGCCACCAGGTATCCGTGCGTGAGATCGACGAGATGTTGCGCCAGCACGTCGAGCCGATCCGGGTCGAGGTGTTCCACTACACGCGCAAGTGGCTGCAGAAAATGACCGTGAGGCAGATGGACCGCTCGGTTGAGCAGATCAAGACGGCACGGCAAATGGACCTGCCGGCCAAGCTCGCCATCCCGATGCGAGTGATCGCGTCGGTAAGTGCGATCCTCTGCCAACTGGATGCTCATGTGCCGGTCAAAGCGCTCACAGAAGAGCTGGTTCCCGGCTTCGCCGAGCCCGATAACGCTGTCGTGTAAATACCCGGCGAGTGCACCAGCGGCTCAGGCGGCAACAACGTCTTTGCGCGGACGCCCGCGCGGACGCTTGCGACTGACAATCGAGCCGCGTTCGAAGATCTCGCCGCCCCACACGCCCCACGGTTCGGCGCGTTCCAGCGCCGCGGCCAGGCACTGACGCCGCACCGGGCAGCTCGCGCAGAGCGTCTTGGCCCGCTCGAGATCGGCCGGGGTATCAGCGAACCACAGGTCGGGATCGCCGACGCGACACGGCACCGCCGGCAGTGTCTGTTTAGGGGTCTGTCCGGTGGGCTGGCTGGGGGTCCGTCTCGAGACTGTCGGTGCCGACATGTCCTGATAAACCTGCTTCCTGGTCCTGGGGGCTGTTCTTCGGAGCGATCCGGACCAGGTGGGGAAGTGCTGCCCCAAAAACTATGGCCACGGATCCTGGCGATTGCGGGTCCGTGGCCATCCGGTGAAACCGGGCTGGTTAGGGAGCCCTAGGGCGGGGTCCCGATCTTCACGGACTCGGTGGTCGCGGCGGCAACGCGGTGCTTGCCCGCCGCCGTGGGTGCGGCGGTGCGGGCGCTATGAGCGATTCCTGCGGTCGGCATCGCGGCAGCCACGCCCCCACCGATCGCGTTGGTGGTGATCATCGTGGCCGCCCTCCTCTCATGTCGCGCGCGAATGCCAGCCCTCCGTGCCAGCGATTTCGAGGGTAAACGGAGCCGTGGCGAATCACAACCGATTTTTGACCTGCGCATTTGCTTGTGCCGGCGCGTCGGTTAGGCACGGCCGCGAACCAAGTCCAAGACGTCCGGTCCGTACTGCTCGAGCTTGCGTGCACCGATGCCCGGGATGGCGATCAGCGCCGCGTCGTCGACCGGCAGCAACTCGGCGATCGCGATCAGTGTGTTGTCGCTGAAGACGACATATGCGGGCACATTTTGCTCCTTGGCGGTGGCGAGACGCCAAGATTTGAGTTGCAACAACAATTCTTCGTCGACGTCGGCGGCACAGGTGTCACAACGACGCAGCATGACGGCTGAAGGCGTGGCCAGCTCGTTGTTGCAGATCCGGCACCGGGTCGCGGCTGCGCGGTTGCGCCGCGATTTGGTCGGTGCTGGATCTTGCCGTGTCTGCGGCGCGATGCCGTTGAGGAACCGCGACGGCTTGCGGCTCTGGCGCCCGCCCGCGGCACGCGATAGTGCCCAGCTGAGTGCCAAATGCACTCGGGCTCTCGTGATCCCAACATAGAGCAAGCGACGCTCTTCTTCGACACGCTCGCTCTCCGGGCCGTGCGCCACGGCGTGCGAGATAGGCAGGGTGCCATCGACCAGCCCTACCAGGAACACTGCATCCCACTCGAGTCCCTTCGCCGCGTGCAGTGAAGCCAGCGTGACGCCTTGAACCACCGGTGGGTGCCGCGCGTCGGCGCGCATCCGAAGCTCAGCCAACAACTCAGAAAACTGCAGCTGCGGACGCTGCGCGACCTCGTCGTCGACCAATTCAGCCAGCGCAGTAAGGGCCTCCCACCGCTCCCGGGCACGGGTGCCGACAGGAGGCTCGGTCGTCAGCCCGAGCGGTTCCAGGACCTCGCGAACCACATCCGACAGCGACCCCTCGATACCACCCACAGCGACCCGTTCGGCGGCACGCTGTAAGGCGAGCAACGCCTGCTTGATCTCCTGACGATTGAAAAATCCCTCGCCACCACGGACTTGATAGGCGATGCCCGCCTCGGTCAACGCCTCTTCGTAGACCTCGGACTGCGCATTGACCCGGTAGAGGATGGCTATCTCGGACGCTGGGGTGCCAGATTCGATGAGCCGCGCGATCGACTCCGCTACGGCGGCGGCCTCGGCAGGTTCATCGGGATACTCGCTAAAGGAGGGGACCGGACCTGCTTCACGCTGGCCGGACAGCTGCAACTTGCTGCCCGCAACCCGGCCCCGGGCGCCCGCGATCACTTGATTGGCGAGCGAGACCACCTGCGGCGTGGACCGGTAGTCACGCTCGAGGCGCACCACCGTGGCGTCCGGGAAACGCCGCGAGAAGTCAAGCAGGAAGCGAGGCGAGGCCCCGGTGAACGAGTAAATGGTCTGATTGGCGTCGCCGACGACAGTAACGTCGTCTCGCTCACCCAGCCAGGCCGAAAGCACTCGCTGCTGCAGAGGGGTGACGTCTTGGTACTCGTCAACGACGAAACAGCGGTAGCGGTCCCGAAATTCCTCGGCCACACCGGCGTCGTTTTCAATCGCGGCCGCGGTGTGCAGCAGTAGGTCGTCGAAGTCGAGCAGGGTGACACCTTCGGCCTGGACTTTGAGGGCCTCATACTCCGTGTAAGCGGCGGCGATCTGCGCAGCATCCAGCGGGATATCGCGCCGCGCCGCCGCGACGGCGTTCGCATACTCCTCCGGGCCGATCAGCGATGCTTTGGCCCACTCGATCTCGCCGGCGAGGTCGCGGATGTCGTCCGTACTGGCATTGAGCCTGGCGCGGCCGGCCGCGCGGGCGACGATCGCGAACTTGCTGTCTAGCAACTGCCACCCGGTGTCTGCGATCACCCGCGGCCAGAAGTAACGCAGTTGGCGGTGCGCGGCGGCGTGAAAGGTCAGCGCCTGCACGGCGCCGACGCCAGAGCCGGCCCCCGCTGCGGTGTCGAGCGCCCGCAACCTGGTGCGCATCTCCCCCGCCGCACGCTGGGTGAAGGTCACCGCGAGTATTTGCCCGGCGGCGACATGACCGCTCGCGACGAGCTGGGCGATGCGGTGCGTAATGGTGCGGGTTTTGCCTGTTCCGGCGCCCGCAAGCACACAAACAGGTCCGCGAGGAGCCAGCACCGCTTCGCGCTGCTCGTCGTCCAGCCCGGCAGTCCACGGATCTGCGACCATCAGCATGGCGTCCATCTTGGCAGCGGTCGCCGACAAACCCGGTAGATCGGGTTCCGCGGGTCCCCGACCCGCCGCGCGACACGCTCGAAATCCGCTCGGAATTCCGGGGTCGCCGGGATTTCGGCCGCCGGCCCGGCTCCTCCCCAGCCCACTTCGCGGTCCGCATCGTCGCCGGGTTAGGTTAGCGACTTATGACGAGCGCTGCAGTCACCATCTACACCACGGAATGGTGCGGCTACTGTTTCCGCCTCAAGACAGCACTCGAGGCCAACAGAATCTCGTACGACGAGGTCGACATAGAACTAAACGCAGCAGCCGCGGAGTTCGTCGCGTCCGTCAACCATGGCAATAGGACGGTCCCCACAGTGCGGTTTGCCGACGGGTCGACAATGACCAACCCGAGCGCGGGTGAAGTGCAAGCGAAGCTTGCCGAGGCCGCGGGCTAGCCAGTTCGGTCTTACGCCCTGTGGACTGGGTAGCGGCAAGCGCTGGCTCGCATAGTTGATGCGCAGCAAAGAGTCTGGCCGCCGTAAGATAGGACTGCGGGGTCCACGCCCCGGCGATCCCACCAACGACATCGCGCCCACATCGACAGCGGACAAGAGTACGCGGAAAACGGCTTAGCGACGATGAGGCCAAACGACTCCAGCAGCAAGAACGAGAGGTCTCGGGCGAAATGGCCTATAGGGCGCCCAGGGTGAACGCCACCAACGTTGCCAGGGCTGGCCGCCAGAGCCTACTTGGCTGCTGCGTTGTGCTGGCGATCGCCGCATGCTCGCATCACCACACAACGACCATGCCGACCACCACGGCGGCACCTGACGTCGACTCGTTGATCGTCAGCGTCGAAGATGCGCGGCGGATAGCCAGTTTCGAAGACCTCACTCCGGACGCGCACGCGGATACACGCAAACCGTCGCGGGGAGACCCGAACGCTCCGGGTCCCTGCCGCGCGGCAAGCAATAGCGATCTCACTTTCGGCAGCCGCTGGACGGCGTTTCGGCGGGTTGGGTATATCGCGGCGACCGATGCCCTTGCGCCGGGTGAGGGGGTCTCGATGGTCGCCGAAGTCAGCCAGGCCGTCGCCATGTACGCGAATTCGGATACCGCGCGTCAAGTGCTCGATCGGCTGGAGTCGTCACTACGAGCGTGCGCTGCTCTGCGTGACCCCGACTACGACTTCACCCTGGAAAGGCCGGACGACTCCACCTTGAAGCTCAGTGCTGCCGACTGGAGCCACCTGTACCGCGAGAAATCTTCGGTGTTGATATCCGTCGGCGTGGTTGGTCTGGAACGGACCGACCAGATCGCCAACAACGTCCTTCAAACTGTCACCGATCGCATCAACTAGCTGCAAGCCGCGCGATCTAGCTGGCACCGACGATTAGATGTGGCGCGCTGCCTCTTGAGCGAGCTGCAGGCGCGAGGTCAGCCCGAGCTTGGCGTAGATGTGGGTGAGGTGGGTCTGGACAGTCCGGTATGAAACGAATAGCCGCGTGGCGATGTCTTTGTTGGCCAGCCCTTCACCCACGAGCCGCACGATCTGGACCTCGGTCAGAGTCAGCGACGCCCAACCCGTGGCCGAACGTTTGCGTTCGCCGCGACCGCGGCGGGCGTAGGCGATGGCTTCCGCGGTCGACAACGCCGCGCCCTCAGCCCAAGCGCTGTCAAAGTCGTTGTTTCCTAAGGCCTCGCGCAGGCCTCGCACCGTCGCCTCATAGCCTTCGTCGAAGACCTTGAAACGCACGGCGCCGATGCCCCGCCGAGCGGTGTCGGCCGCGCCGCACAACCTCGCCGCGTCGCGGTGGTTACCTGCCTCGTACCCGAGATCGGCGAGACATTCGAAAGTGTCCGCAACGATGAGCGAGCTGCGGATATTGGCGGCAAGCGTAAGCGCATCGTAGGCGTCGTGTTCGGCTTGTTTGAAATCACGCTGGGCGATCGCGACCCGCGAACGGGTCGACAGCGCCGCACCTCGAAACGAGCCCTTCGTCGCCGAGATCACGTCGTCGGCCCAGCGACGGGCCGCGGCAAGGTCGCCACAACCCAGCGGCCCCAAGGCCGCCCACCCGTGAAATCCAACCGTCAGTGGTTCTAGGCCGGCGCGCTGGCGAGCTTCTTCGCTGGCCCGCCAGGCCGCGACCGCATCACCAGCGGCGAGGCACGCAAGCGCAATACAGATGTATGCCTTGCCCGTGTGAAACCCAGGAAGTTCGGCGCAGCCTTCGAGGGCTGCGTCGGCACGGGATCGGGCACCAACCACGTCGCCTTGGAACACCCGTACGATGCCATCGATGACCAAGGCATAGACCCGAAACATCGCGTCATGCTCCGCGGCCGCTTCCTCGATCACGTCACCGAGCTGCGCCGCCGCCAGCACCAGATCGCCTTGCATGAATGTCGCCAATCCCTCAAGCAAGCGGCAATGACGGGCGGTGAATCGGTCACCTGTGGCCTCGGCAGCCTCGAGCGCCTTCGCCGCAGTCGCAACTATCCCGGCGAAATCACCGGCGATTACCGCCGGCATGGTCTGCCGGGCCAGAACCTGGCTCAGCAGCCACGAATCGCCCATTTCTCGGACAGTGTTGACCGCCTCGTCGAAATAGGGTTCGGCGGCCTCGGCGTCATAAAGAAAGGCGCAGCCACGGGTCATCAGCGCGCGCACCAATAATTCCCTGTCATCGAGGGTTCGGGCGATGGTCAGGGCTTCTTCGGTTTCCTCATCGCCTGCCGCGACGCCGACCCAGGCCAGAAGCGCCGCCCGGCTGGCGATTGCTTGCACACGGACTTCGGGTGCCACGTTGGGCGCATCGATTTTGGCGAGCCCGGTCTCAAGCCAGGCGAGACCTTCCTGGATCGCGTCGTGCGATCCCCAGAGCAGCTCGAGCGAAGACGCAAGCTCCAACGCCCGGCCAATGGCTCCGCTTTCGAGGCTGCGCCCGAATGCGCTTTGAAAATTGTCCATCTCGTCGTATGCGGACTCGAGGCGTTGCAGGAAGTCACTTGCTGCAGGGTCGATCAGGGAACTCGCCAGTGACGTGTAGTAGTCGCTGTGACGGTTAGCGAGTTCGTCGGCTTCGCCGGATTCTCCCAGTTTCTCCAACGCGTAGTGACGCACCGTCTCTAAGAGGCGATAGCGTGTGAGGCCAGCGGTGTGTTCGGCTACGACCAGAGACTTGTCGACGAGCAGCGCGAGCTGGTCGCGGATTTGATGGCTCTCGATCGGGCTGCTGCCGGCCACAGCGCGGGCCGCGTCTAGATCGAACCCACCCACGAACACCGAGAGCCGACGCAACACGACGCGTTCGTCCTCGGTCAGCAACGCATGCGACCAATCGACCGAGGCGCGCAACGTCTGCTGGCGGGCCACCACGGTACGCAAACCACCGGTCAGAAGACGAAACCGGTCATCGAGGCTGGTGACGATCTCCTCCAGCGACAACGCCCGCACCCGCGCTGCCGCCAGCTCGATGGCCAGCGGCATGCCGTCAAGCCGCCGGCAGATCTCAGCCACGGCGGCCTCGTTCTCCGCGGTCACCGCGAAATCCTGCCGAACCCGACGAGCCCGATCGGCGAACAACTCCACGGCCTCATCGGCCAGCGACAAGGAGGGCACCACAAACGCGACTTCCCCGAGCACGCCGAGAGGCTCCCGGCTGGTTGCCAGCAGCGTCGACGCGGGGCAGGCACCCAACAGGTCAACCGCCAAAGACGCAACAGCAGCCAGCAGATGTTCGCAGTTGTCCAGCATTATCAGCATCTGGCGCTCGCCTACGTACTGGACCAGCGCTTCCATCGTTGCCAAGCCGGGCCGATCGTGAAGTCCAATGGCACGGGCCACCGCGACCGCAACGAGTGTGGGATCGGTGATCGCCGCGAGGTCGACATACCAGGCACCGTCGCCCAGCTCCGGCGCAACGCGCACGGCCAGCTCAGCACCCAGACGAGTTTTGCCGATACCGCCGGCGCCGGTCAGCGTCACCAGCCGGTTGTCGATCAACAGCTTTCGCAGCTGGGTCAGTTGTGGGCCGCGGCCCACAAAACTGGTCAAGTGCACCGGAACGTGATGCGTATCAACACTTTTAGCAGTCCTCAAGGGCGGGAACATGTTGTCCACGCTGGGATGGCACAGCTGCACCAATCGTTCGGCCAGATCACGCACCCGACAGGTGCCCAGGTCGGTCAGCCAGGCGTCCGCCGGTAGCGAATCGACGACGAGCTGCTGGGTGGCATCCGACAGAAGCGTCTGGCCACCGTGAGCCAGATCCCGCACGGCCGCGGTTCTGCTGATCGTTGGACTCGCATCGTGAGCTTCGTCGCGCTGCTGCACTTGGCCGGTATGAACCCCGATACGCAACCGGATCGGCGTCAACGGCATCTGCTGTAGCTGCAACGCGCACCCCACAGCATCACTGGCGCGGGTGAACGCGGCCACGAAGCTATTACCGTCTCCGTGTTCAGTCAGCCGCTGTCCCTCATGGACCGCAACCAGCTCGTCCACCGCCTGAGCGAGCGCGGCGCTGGCCGTTGCCATCTTGTCGGGATGGGTGTGCGACAGGCGAATTGCACAGTCAACACCGCCCACAAGAAATGTCACCGTTCCCAATGGCAGCGATTCAGTCACGCCCGCGATAGCTCCGATTCAGCAGCGGCACATCCGGATTTAGGTATCGTAACCGGCCCGAGCTAATACGAAAGCCGCGATCTAATAGTCAGCGCATGCCAGTAGCACCACCCGCGGTCGCACAAACCCAGGGCAGGCCTCACGCACTATGGCGTGGTGCCCTGGAATACCAAACCCGCGAGCCTGAAACCGAAGTTGCTGAGGCCCGACACCAGGCTGTTGTCCGCGAGGGGGAGGCCGCCAAGGTTGCCCAGCCCCGATATGCCGCTGCCGAGGTTCGACAACCCTGAGGATATGGCGCCGAAGTTGAGGTAACCCGAGCCGAAGGAAAGCCCGGCGGGAACCTCGTTAAACAAGCCCGACAGACCGGCGCCGGTGTTGCCGAAGCCTGAGCTGCTCCCGGCGCCGCTGTTGAAGAAGCCCGACGATGGAGTGGTACTCGAGTTAAAAAAGCCTGGCCCCGGCGGGATGTCCAACCGCGCCACGACGGTGCTGGGCAGGTTGATGCTGGGGATGGCGAGCTCCGGGGTGGTGAACCCGCCGACACCGATGCCGCCGATGCTGAGCGGAGCAGTGGTAATCGCCGGGATGTCGACTTGGGGCAGGGTGAACCCACCGACATCGATGCCCGGGATGGTAAGCGGATTGGTGGTAGTCGCAGGGATGCTGATATCCGGCAAGGTGAACCCGCCCACATTGAAGGGGGGGATGGTGATCGATGGAACGACAATTTGACCGAGGAGAATTAGCGGCGTCTGGAACCCACCGCCAAAGAGATCACCGACAACGATGCTGGGAAGGGAAATAGTAGGGGTGTTAATCTCAGGAGTTGCGATAGTCGGCAAATCGAAACCGCCGATGTTGATGCCTGGGATGGTAAACGGTTCGACCGTACTGATGCTGGGGAACTCGAATGCGCCTATCTCGATAGCGGGGAAGGTGAACCCGGAAATAAAGCCATTTGTAAGGGGTGGGCCAGCGCCAGTGGGGTCTCCTATGAAGAACGTGTCCAAGGATATTTCTTCAAGGAAGAAGTTTGACCCCCCCATAAGACCACCGACTATAGAAAGTATCTGAAGAGGGCCACCAGGAATCGCGCCGCCGCCGATAACCGTGGGGGTGATGATACCGGGAAGTTCGAACCCAGCCATGGTTATCGTAGGTGTTGACAACCCGTTGAGTTGTATTCTGGGCGTGCCGAGGGTGGGTACCTCTACCTCGGGCAGGACAAACCCGCCCACATTTCCGCCGGCGAGGTCTATGGAGGGAATGGTCATCGACGGTATATTGATTTCGGGCGTTGTAAACGTTCCCACTGTTGCCGAGCCTATGACGCCCGGCGGAATTGCGAATGCGGCAGTCGTTATTTCGGGTGTGGTGAACCCGCTCACAGTGATCTCGGGGGGATTAAACGCCGGAAGCGACATCGACGGTATCGTGATATCGGGCAAGCTAAACCCGCCCACGGTGATATCCGCCGGCGTGGTCACCGCGGGAAGAGACATCGAAGGTATCGTTATCTCGGGCAGGTCGAAGGCGGGGACACTGATCGCCGGGAGGTTGATCGGGGGCAGGGTCATCTCGGGCGTACCGATTCCGAACGTGAGACTGTCCTGGGTGCCATTACCCGTCAGAAAGAATCCGCTATTCATGTTGCCAACGTTGAAGGCGCCGGTATTGATATCGCCCGAGTTCAAAAAGCCGGTGTTGGCGTCGCCGGTGTTGAAGCTACCCGTGTTAGAGACGCCCGGGTTGGCATCGCCCGTGTTGTAGCTACCCGTGTTCACGCTTCCTGTATTGGCGTCGCCCACATTGAGGCTACCGGTGTTGAAGGAGCCCACGTTAAAGAAGCCCGTGTTCGCCTGTCCAGAGTTCCACCAGCCCGTGTTGTAGTTGCCCGAGTTCCCGATACCGAAGTTTCCGGTGCCGGAGTTAAAGAATCCGATATTCCCGTTGCCCGAGTTAAATAATCCCAAATTGTTAGAACCCGAGTTTAGGCCGCCGATGCCGACCTGATTGTTGCCGATCAACCCAATACCAATATTGTTGTTGCCGGCATTCGCGAAGCCGATGTTACCGTTGCCGATGTTCGCAAAGCCCAGGTTGGAACTACCGCGGTTTGCCGGGCCGATATTCAGGCTGCCCAAGTTTCCGAAGCCGAGATTGCTGCTGCCGAAGTTTCCGGAACCGACATTGCTACTACCAAGGTTTCCGCTGCCAAGATTGAGAAAACCGGCATTGCCGTTGCCGACGTTGGTAAGGCCGAGATTGCCCAGACCCAGGTTAACGGCAATCATCCTGCTCGCCGCGGCGGCTGCAGCCGGGGCGCCCACCGAAGTAGGGCCGGCAGCGGGCAGTGCAGCTACAGCCAACTGAGCCGGCAGGCCGGCCAGGTTTTGCAGCGGCTGAGCAAACGGGGTCAACGCCGAGAGGACCCCCGAAGCCCCCGCGTGATAGCCAACCATCGCGGCGACATCCTGTGCCCACATCGCCTCGTAGGCGGCCTCGGTCGCCGCGATCGCCGGGGCGTTTTGGCCAAACAGATTCGACATCACCAGAGACACCAGCTGACCCCGGTTGGCCACGACCATCGCCGGATCCACGGTGGCCGCCCGCACCGCCTCAAATGCGGCGGTAATCGCGCGGGCCTGAAGGGCCGTCTGGTCGGCCTGCGCCGCCGTCGCGCTCAGCCATCCCGCGTACGGGCCGGCCGCCGCCAGCATGGCCGCCGCAGCCGGACCCTGCCACGCCTGCTCTGCGAGCAAAGACGTCAGCGACCCAAAGGAACTCGCCGCCGAAGCCAACTCGGCGGCCAACCCATCCCAGGCCACCGCCGCTGCCAACATCGGTTCAGCGCCTGCACCCCCGAAGATCCTGGCCGAGTTGATCTCGGGTGGCAATGACAGAAAATTCAACGCGCCAAACCCCTTCTCGCCCGATGTTTGCGACCCACGTAATGGTCTGCCCGACACGTGGCGGGAATATCTCACGTGGACCACGACCGGAATGTTGCTCAAATCCGGTTTGTTGCTATGAGTTTGTACAGGCTATTGATATCCGTGAGCAATACGATGTTTGTCGTATCAGTTTCAGAATTTCGTGCGATACGAATACGACGAACGTCGTATTGATCGGGTGCGAATCGCCAACGTACAACCTCCCTAGCAACAAGCGCTGTCGGGAGGTGGCACGTGTCGTTTGTGATCGCGATGCCTGAGATAGTGGGCTCAGCGGCAACGAACTTGGCCGGGATCGGCTCGGTTTTGAGTGCGGCTAATGCCGGGGCGGCGGCCTCGACCACACAGATCGCGGCCGCAGCCCAGGATGAGGTGTCGGCGGCAGTTGCGGCGTTGTTTTCCGGCCACGGCCAGGCCTATCAGGCGTTCAGCGCCCAGGCGGCGGGGTTTCACCAACAGTTCGTGCAGACGTTGACCGCCGGTGCGGGCGCCTACGCGGGCGCCGAGGCCGCCGCCGCCGCGTCGATGGCGGCCCCTGCCCAGTCGGTGACACAGGACCTGCTGGCTGCGGTCAACGCGCAAAGTGTGGCGCTGACGGGGCGCCCGCTGATCGGCAACGGCGCCAACGGCGCCCCGGGGACCGGCGCCAATGGGGCCCCGGGCGGCTGGTTGATCGGTGACGGTGGGGCCGGGGGCTCCGGTGCGGCAGGGCTGCCCGGTGGGGCCGGCGGAGCGGCCGGGCTGTGGGGCACCGGCGGCGCCGGCGGGGCTGGCGGTACCGCCGCCGCGGGTCACGGTGGGGCTGGTGGAGCTGGCGGGGCCGGTGGCTGGTTGTTGGGCGCCGGCGGGACCGGCGGCGCCGGCGGATTCGGCCAAGCCGGTGATGGGGGTGCCGGTGGGGTCGGCGGGGCCGGCGGGCTGTGGGGCGCCGGCGGACTCGGCGGGTCCGGCGGAGCATCGTTCGGCGGGTCCGGCGGGGCCGGTGGGGGCGGCGGGACAAGTGGACTGCTGGCCGGGCTCCTCGGCGCTGGCGGCGGCAACGGCGGCACCGGCGGGGCAGCCTCTTTCACTGGGGGCGCCGGTGGTGCCGGCGGCGATGCTGGCCTGTTGGGCGGCCCTGGCGGGGCCGGCGGGGTCGGCGGGGCCGGCAATAGCGGCGGCGGGGCCGGCGGGGCCGGCGGCAATGCCGGGCTACTGTTCGGTGCCGGCGGGGCCGGCGGTACCGGCGGATTCGGGATTGGTGGCGACGGGGGTTCCGGTGGGGTCGGCGGCACCGGCGGGGCGTTCGGGGCCGGCGGGCTCGGCGGGGCCGGCGGGGCCGGCGAAACCGGCGGTGCCGGCGGGGCCGGCGGAAACGCCGGCTGGCTGGGCAACGGCGGGGTCGGCGGGGCCGGAGGATTCGGCGACACCAACGACGGGGGTGCCGGCGGGGCCGGCGGCGCCGGCGGCCAGCTGATCGGCAACGGCGGTGCCGGCGGTGCCGGCGGGGAGGGCACCATGACCGGCGGTGCCGGGGGTACCGGTGGCAACGGGGTGCTGATCGGCAACGGCGGTAACGCCGGTATCGGCGGCACTGGCGCGACCGCCGGCGGCACCGGCGCTGGTGGGATCAGCGGGCTGCTGCTGGGGCTGGACGGATTCAACGCCCCGGCGAGCACCTCGCCGCTGCATACCCTGCAGCAGCAAGCACTGGGCGCGATCAACGCCCCCATTCAGGAGCTGACCGGGCGCCCGCTGATCGGCAACGGCACCCCCGGAGCTGCCGGCAGCGGGGCCAACGGCACACCCGGCGGGTGGCTGCTCGGCGATGGCGGGGCCGGCGGATCCGGCTCAGCGGGCATGGGCGAGTCCGGCGGGGCCGGCGGTGCCGCCGGCCTGTGGGGCGCAGGCGGCACCGGCGGGGCCGGCGCCAGCTCATCGATCGGCGACGGGGGGGCCGGCGGCGACGGTGGCGCTGGCGGTTGGCTGTTCGGCGACGGCGGCGCCGGCGGGACCGGCGGGTTCAGCAGCTTCGGCGGCGGGGTCGGTGGAGCAGGTGGCGGCGGCGGAGCCGGTGGACTGTGGGGCGCGGGCGGGGCCGGCGGGACCGGCGGGACCGGCGAGCCCGGTGCGGCCGCCGGTGGGGCCGGTGGGACCGGCGGGGCCGGCGGCCTGCTGGCTGGGCTTCTCGGCGCCGGCGGCGGCGACGGCGGAACAGGCGGAACCGGCGGACCCGGCGGAGCCGGCGGTGCCGGCGGCAGCGCGGGGCCGCTCGCCGGCACCGGTGGTGCGGGCGGCACCGGTGGATTCGGATTCGGACTTGGCGGGGCCGGCGGAACCGGTGGGACCGGCGGCGGGCTGTTCGGCGACGGCGGGGCCGGCGGGGCCGGTGGAGCCGGCAGTGCGGTCGGTGGGACCGGCGGCGCCGGCGGCACCGCCGGCCTGCTGTTCGGCAGCGGCGGGGCCGGCGGATTCGGCGGAACCGGAAGTGCCGGCAACGGAGGGGACGGCGGGATCGGCGGCAGCGCCGGCTGGCTCGGCAACGGCGGGGCCGGCGGCGCCGGAGGGATCAGCCGGACCGCTGGCGGGGGGGCCGGGGGTGCTGGCGGCACCGGCGGTCAGTTGCAGGGCGGCGGTGGGGCCGGCGGCGCCGGCGGCAATGGTGACACCGGCGGCGGCTTGGGCGGGGCCGGAGGCGTCGGCGGCAACGCCGGGCTGATCGGCACCGGCGGCAACGGCGGCAACGGCGGCACCGGCAACGCCGCGGGCAGCCCCGGCACCGGAGGGGTCGGCGGGCTCCTGTTGGGCCAGAACGGGCTCAACGGGTTATCCTAGCGGGAATCCATCAACGTACCTCCGGTTGTGGGCTGGGTGCGTGCGCTGCGCGTGATCGCACTGATCTACTGCTCCTCGGCGCCTCTCGGGTCGGGGCTGACTGTCCGGTAGGCATAGGCGGCAACGATTGCACCGGTGACCTGCGCTACCAGATAGACCCAGATGAACTTCCACGAGAAAAACCCGGAGAGCATCAAGCCTGACGTGATGGCCGGGTTGAACGCGGCACCGGAAATGTCGCCAACCGCAACCACTCCGGCGGCCACGGTGAAGCCGATGGCGAGGCCGTAGAAACTGTTGCCCGCGTGATCTTCACTGGTGGCGGTATGCAGGACCACATAGCAGAGCGCAAAGGTAAAAACCAGCTCCACGAGGAGGGCGGCCCAAACATGGCCGGTAAGGTCGCCGCCGCCGACCGAGTACTTCTCGTGCCACACTCCGAAGCCCACGAGGTAGGCCAGAACAGCCCCGGCCAGCTGCGCCACGATATAGCCAGCGAGGTCGCGCGGCGGCAGAGCGCCACGCAGAGTGGCAGCGATCGATACCGCCGGGTTGAAGTGGCCGCCAGAAACATGCCCGCCTGCGTAAACCATGACCATCAGCACCGAGCCGACGCCAATGGCACTCGCGGCGGGACTGGCCCCGGACGCGACGATGCCGAGTACGGCGAACATGAAGACGAACATCCCGATCAGCTCGGTCAAATACTTGCGAAGGGCGTCATATCGGGCAACGCTCGGGCCGCCTGTTGTCTGAGTCTCTTTGTCAGTCATGCCGATATCCTCCAAACTTCCCGCAGCGCAGCGATGCTGTAGCGAATGTGGTCAGCGGGTCCGATCTAACCAGCCACTACAAGGCCCGGCACAGCGGTCTGCCCAGCGGTCAAGCCACTGGACGCATTCGTCGGTGGCTGCTTCGGCGACAGCTGGCACAGCTGTGTCGCCTGGCGTTCTTCGTTGCCACCAACGTCATGCCGCACCACGACCAGTAGCACGCTGCTTCACTCGCGAGCCGCCCACGACTCGATAATCACGCGGGCAATCGAGATCGAACCGGGCAGCAGCAATTTAGACCGTGAGCTGCTGGTCCAGTCGCCGGCCTCAAGCGCGGTGCGCACCTCATCGCGGGTGAACCACCCAGCTTCGGCGATTTCGCCATCGTGGAATGAAAAGTCTTGATCCGGGTCGCCCAGGGCATGGAAGCCGACCATGAGCGAGCGCGGAAACGGCCATGGCTGGCTGCCCAGATAACGCACGTCGCGAACGTCTAGTCCGATTTCCTCACGGATCTCCCGGGCGACGCAGACTTCGAACGACTCGCCGGCCTCAACGAATCCAGCCAGCAGCGAGAACATTCGTTCCGGCCACACCGCCTGACGAGCCAGCACCGCACGATCGCCACCATCGTGAATAAGGCAGATCACCGCCGGGTCAATACGTGGGAACTCCTCGTGACCGGTAATCGGGTTAACTCGTGCCCAGCCACCCCTGGCCGGTTTGGTCGGCGTCCCATCCAAGGCGCTGAATCGGGAGCCGTCATGCCAGTTCAGCAATGCGGTCGCCGACGACACCAACTGGCTACTCGTGTCGTCGATGATCAAGCCCAGCCCACGAAGGTCAACGACCTTGGCGTCCGGCTCATCATCGTCGGGCGGTTCCAGCGCCGCACGGATTGCCCAAACATGGCGTCCGCCCTCGATGCGGCCCAGGAAGACCGCTTCTGGCGGTGGCTTGTCCGCCAGCGTGATTGCCGCGCCAAGCACCACCCGACCGTTGGCTAAGAGAACTCGATTACGTGAATCCACACGCAACAATGCGGCATCTGCCCATCCGGCGATCGCCGCGTCGAGGTCAGTACGCAGATGGTCGGCCCGGTCGGCGCCGACGCGTGACAAGAGCGGAACGTTTCGCAACCGGAAATCCACGCTAAGTACCTCCGTGACGACCCGCCGCGCTTGCGATCACCACTAGTGCCCCGGGGTGCGGACATAAAGCAACCGGTCGGCCGCCTCGATAGCATCCACTTCCGGCGCACCGATGCGGAGCAGACGGCCATCGCGCACCACGCCCAGCACGAGGTCGCGCAGATGCCGAGGCGACCCGCCCACTTCGGCCGGTTCGACCTCGCGTTCGGCGATGGCCAAGCCGGCGTCCGGCGTCAGCAGATCCTCAATCATCTCCACGACGCTGGGCGTGTTGGTCGCAATGCCCAGCAGTCGACCAGCCGTCTCCGAGGAAACCACGACCGAGTTCGCACCTGATTGCAGCAGCAGGTGCTGGTTCTCGGCCTCCCGGATGGACGCCACGATTTTGGCCTTGGGCGCAATCTCCCGGGCCGTCAAGGTGACCAGCACCGCAGTGTCGTCTCGATTGGTGGCCACAATGATCGCCGAGGCGTGCTGAGCACCAGCCAATCGCAGCACGTCGGACTTGGTGGCGTCGCCGTGCACGGTAACCAGGCCGGCGGCCGCGGCGCGCTCGAGGCCCGAATGATCGGTGTCGACAACGACGATTTCACCCGGGACGACCTCGTCGCCAAGCATCGCGGCGACGGCCGTCTTGCCCTTGGTTCCGTAGCCGATGACGACGGTGTGGTTGCGCACTCTGCTCCTCCAACGCTGGATCTTCAGTGCTTGCCGCGATGTTTCGGTGAGGACTTCGAGGGTCGTCCCGACCAGCAAAATCAGGAACGCGATGCGCAGCGGCGTGATGACGAAGATGTTGACCGCGCGCGAAAAGTTCGAAATCGGGGTGATGTCGCCGTACCCGGTCGTCGACAGCGTGACCGCCGAATAGTAAAGGCAATCCAGAAAGCCCAGCGCATCACCTTGCGAGTCCCGGTACCCGTCGCGATCAAAGTAGACCACTAATGCGACGACCAACAGCGCCACCACAGCGATGGCCACCCGCCGCGAAATAACGCGAGCTGGACTGGTCAGTCGCGCCGGAATGCGCAGCACCCCGACAAGCGCGTAGCTGGGCTGGGCGGTCAACGTCTCGTCAAGACGCCGCAGCCGCCGCCAACTACCTTTTGCCACGGAAATCCATCATCGGCCTTGCCCGGCGCATGACACACGCACGACAAACATGTAACCACGGTCCGACATCTCACGGGCGACCGGAGTCGGCCAGCAGGGCCTCCAGCTCGACGGGATCAGGCAACCGATCGGGGATCACCGTGGTTCCGGTGCGCACGTAGTAGAAGGCGGCGCGAACCAAAGATTGCGGGCATCCGCTCAACGCGGCCCACGCCAGCCGGTAAACGGCAAGCTGGACAGCCGCCCGCCGCATAGCATCCGGCCCGTGCGGTTGCTCACCGGTCTTCCAGTCCACCACCGTGGCGCCGCCATCGACATCGGCGAACACCGCATCGATGCGGCCGCGCACGACGGTATCGCCAATTGGCATGTCGAACGGCACCTCAACCGCGACCGGAGTTCGCGCCGCCCAGGCCGACGCGGCAAAGGACGCCTGCAACGTGGCTAGCTCCGCGGTATCGCCCACATGGGAGTCGGCCGCACCCGGAAGGTCCCCCAGATCGAACAGCAGCTCGACGCCGTAAAACTGCTGAACCCAGCTATGAAAAGCGTTGCCCAGCAATGCATGCGGGTCCGGGCGCGTCGGCAAACGATGCATCAGCCGCCGCGGCGCTCCGGTGGGGTCACGCGCCAGCTCGACCAGTCCGGTGACCGACAACTGACTGGGCAGGGCGCGCCCGGGTGCTCCTCCGCAGGCAGGTGGTGCCCCCGCAGCACGCGCACGCTCAGCCAACAGCGCATCGACGTCAGCGGCCCAACCGTCGACGTCAGCGTTGCCGCCGCCCACGTCGCCGGCCATCGCGGCAGCCACCAAAGCCGCACCGCGTTCCACATCCCCGCGGCGGGATCCCAGCGGATCAGCAGGCCACGCAGCTTCGACAACATTGCCACGCAACGGGTTCTTCTCCCCGTCGGCGGGCTCCGGCTCCCACAGTTCGACGACTCCGCACGGATCGCCAGCCGCAGCCGAACATTCGATGACATCTCTGAGTTCACACAAGAAATCCGACGGCCCACGCGGCTTGATTCCGGTGGCACCCCAATGGTGACCGGATACGAGCAGCGTGTCTTCAGCCCGAGTCACCGCCACATACAACAGCCGGCGCTCTTCGTCCAGACGCCGCTGGTCGAGCTGACCACGATGCTCGGAGATCTTGTCCGACAGCTGCTTTCGATTGACGACATCCGAGAGGTCCATAATCGGGATGCCGAGCGCGGCGCCCGAGGCGCGGTCACCTCGAAGCAGCGGCGGCAGCTCGGTCGCGTCGGTCAGCCAGGTGCTTCTCGACACCGTCGACGGGAAGGTCCCCCCCGACAAGTGCGCCACGGCCACCACCCGCCACTCCAAACCCTTCGCGGCATGCACAGTGAGCACCTGGACCCGATCAGAGGCAACGCCCTGGGGGCACCAGCCACTTGCGGGGGACTGCGCGGGTGCCAAACCACCCTCCACCACCGCGGCCACGTCCAGATAGGCCAACAGACCCGCTACCGAAACGGTGCCTGAGAGACCGATCGTGCGATCGCAGTAACTGGCGACCACATCGACGAAGGCGTCGAGATGCTCGGCGCCAGACCAGGCACAGGCGGCCGCCCCCAGGCTCGCTGACGCCGCGCGAACCTCACCATCGACGCCAATCACGCGACGCACCTCGCCAACCAGGTCGGGCAGCGGATGACTCAGATGTCCGCGCAACGCGGTCAACTCAGCCGCCAGCGCTGCGATGCGCTCGTACCCTGCCACCGAATACCAGCTGGCTGGACCCGGGTCACAGATGGCGTCGCCCAGACACGCCGCGTCAACGTCCGGACTAGCCGCCGCAGCGACCAACCCGGGCGAAAGCGATTCGCTCGCGCCTGCCCGGGAAGCAGATGGTGCCCCGGGTCCGGTACTAAGAGCCAGCGCACGACGCCACAGCACCGCGAGGTCGCGGCCACCCAGCCGCCATCGTGGACCGGTCAACACCCGCATCGCCGCGGCCCCGGCCGTCGGATCGGCAACCAGTCGCAACATATCCACGACGTCGGCAACCTCGGGGATGGACAGCAGGCCAGCCAGCCCGACCACCTCAACCGGAATGCCGCGGTCGCGCAACGCATCGGCGATCGGCGCGGCATCGGCGTTCCGGCGTACCAATACCGCGGCGGTCGGCGGGTCGACACCGTCGGACTGGGCTCGTCGGTATAGCCGCTGAACGTGGTCTGCGATCCACTCACGTTCGGCCTGAATGTCGGACAACAGCGCGCAGCGCACGGTACCCGGCGAGGCGTCTGGACGCGCACGCAGCGCGCGCACCGCAACCGACCGCCGTCGCGCCTCAGTCGAAATCGCGTTGGCCACGCGCAGCGCCCGCGGCGGGTTGCGCCAACTGGTCCTCAGCTCCAGAACCGGCGCGGGGGTGCCGTCGGATAGGGGAAAATCGGTGCTGAACCGCGGCAGGTTTGTCGCCGAGGCGCCGCGCCAGCCGTAGATCGACTGAATCGGGTCCCCCACGGCCGTCAACGCCAATCCGTCATCAACACCGCCGCCGAAGAGCGCCGACAACGCGACCCGCTGCGCATGCCCGGTGTCCTGGTACTCGTCGAGCAGCACTACCCGGAAACGACTGCGCAGGTCGAGACCCACCTGGCTGAACCCGATTGCCAAGCGCGCGGCCGCCGCCATCTGCATACCGAAGTCCATCACCCGCCTCTCGCGCATCCGCCGATGCAGCGCGTCCAGCAACGGCACCAGCTCGGCGCGCTCGGTCTGGGTAGCCAACATCCGCAACAGCGACTGACTGGGGCCGCGATCGCGACGGTGCGAACCCTCGGGCAGGACGTGCACCAGCCTCTCCAGCTCGACGTGGGTGTCGCGAAGCTGCCCGGTGTCAACCAGGTGTTCAGCGAGCTGACCCGACAACCGAAGCACCATCGACGTGACCGCGGCCGGTGTCTTGGTGGTGCTGAGCTCACCGCCATAGCTATTGACGACGTCGAAAGCCAACTGCCACAGTTCGGTTTCGCTGAGCAACCTGGTATCCGGCTCGATTGGCAACAGCAGCCCATGGTCCCGGAGCAGCGCACCTGCGAAGCCGTGGTAGGTGCTGACCACCGGCGTGCCCGTCGGTTCGGCCATCGGATCCGGTGCTGCCGCGACACCCGGGGTAAGGCCGATGCCAGCCAACCGGGCCAGCCGGGACCGGACGCGGCGCAGCAGCTGGCCGGCGGCCTTGCGGGTAAATGTCAGTCCCAGCACCTGGCCGGGTTCCGCGTAGCCGTTGGCGATCAGCCACACCACCCGCGCAGCCATCGTCTCGGTCTTGCCGGCACCGGCACCCGCAATGACGACCAGCGGGCCAGGCGGCGCGGAAATGACGGCGGCCTGCTCGTCGGTGGGCGGGAAAAGTCCTAATGCACAAGCTAATTCATCCGGACTGTAGCGTGCCGCTATGCAGGTCACGGCGCTGATCCCGCGGCGTGGGCCGGACAGCACCGTCGCATCGGGCAGTGGGCGCAACCGTCGTTGCGCCGGGCGACGAACTGCGGTCCCGAGGTAGCGGCGGCCGCATGGCCGATGAGGTTGAGCCATTCCTGGCGGGCCGCCGGAGTGAGTGGATCCTGTTGGCGTTCGGTGGCGCCGGTGGTGCCGCTCTTGCCGAGATAGACCAACCGCGCACCGCCCGGCTCGTCGCCGCCGGGTACGAATCCTTCGGCCACCGCAAGCTGATACATGGCCAGCTGGGCGTGGCGCTGGGCGTCGTCTTTGCTGACCGGTGTCTTGCCGGTCTTGATGTCGACGACGACCGGCCGGCCCGCCGCGTCGCGTTCCAGCCGATCCACTCGGCCGCGTATCCGGATTTCTCCACGTCGCTCGCCGCCATCAGCTGGTGCCACCAGGGTTCCATCCACGTCGACCTCGACGCCGAGTTCGCGAAACTCACCTCGGGTTTGTTCCCGCCATGCGGCGAACGCCTGGATCATCCCACGATGCCGGGCAAGCTCATTGGCCGAATACCACCCAGCCGCAAACGGGAGCAGCGTCCATACGCGGTCCAATTCGGCTAGCAGCTGAGCTTCACTCTTGGCGGGTTCGGCGATGAGCGCGTGCAGCACCGAGCCGACCGTGGAGCGCAGTTCACGCGCGTTGGTACCGCCATGACGCTCAACCAGCCAGCGGAGCGGACAGTCCATGAGGGCCTGCAATGCCGACGGTGCCAACGTGACCACATCACCGTTGTCGCATAGCGGTTCGCGGGTACTGATCGGGATCAGACCGTGCCACCCGTCGGGAGCGGCACCCGGTACCCCCGCTGTGGCCAGCCGAGCCAATTGCGTTGCCGCACAGGCGCGAGCAGCGTCGTCCACCGCGCCCGCGGGAGCACACACCACGCCACGCAGGCGACCCACGACCGCAGTGGCCGACAATAGCCGCGGCGCCGAGATCGGCTGGACTGCATTGGAATCGCCGTCGCCGTCGGTGCATCGAGCGATCTCGAAGAAGAACGGCGACGGCAACGCGGCTTCTCGGCCATTGGCTCCCGCATCGCCATCCACAGCCGTCACCAGCAACCGACGCCGTGCACGACCCATGGCAGCCGCCAGTAGCCGGCGCTCCTCGGCCAACAGCGGGGCCCGCGCCGAAGCATATTCGCCGACACCATCGAGCATATCGAGAAGCCGCTGGGTGCCGAGCACGCCGCCGCGCGGAATAGTGTTGGGCCACAAGCCGTCCTGCAAACCAGCAATGACCACTAGATCCCACTCATGGCCGAGGGCGGCGTGGGCGCTGAGCACGCTGACCTGCTCGGTCTGGGATACCGGTTCTGGACTGACCCGCGGCAGCTGCAGTGCCGCTACGTGCTCGACAAGTCCGCGCAATGACGCTCCAGACGTGCGTGAAACATAGCGCTCGGCAACGTCGAACAACGCGGTTACTACTTCCAGGTCCCTGACGGCCTGGGCGCCGATAGAGCCCCCGCGTTCACTGGCCGCCAACCAACGACGTTGCAGACCGGATCTTCGCCACGCCGCCCACAGTGTGTACCGCGGATCGTGTGCCCCGAGATGACCCGAGCCGTGACACCGCGACGCCGCCGCCAGCACGGCACGCACCCGTCGCAACGGCCGAAGTTGCGGCCCCGAGAGGGGCGCCTCGCAGGTGAGAGCCGCAACCAGCAGATCGCCGAGTTTGGCGGAGCCGTCGTCACCCTGGACACGCTGCAGCGTCCGGCGCAGCTGGCGAAGCGAGACTGGGTCGACGCGACCGATCGGCCCCGTCAGCAGCTCCAGAGCGTGGTCGCCATCGAGCCCGTCAGCGGTCGCCGAGAGGACCGTGAGCAGCGTTCTCGCCGCGGGCTCCTGCGCCAGCGGCCCGCCAATTCCGGGGACGGCTACGGGAACCCCGGCAGCAACCAAGGCGCGGGGCAAACGTGCCGCGGCGCGCGGTACCGATCGCACAATGACGACCATCTGCGACCACGGCACTCCGTCCATCAAGTGCGCACGCCGCAACGCGTCGGCGATCATGGCGGCCTCCGCGTGCGCTGACGCCGCCAGGCGCGCCGTCACCGACCCATCATCGGTCCCGGTGCCTTCGATCCGCCGCCCCACGTGGCCGCCAGGTAGCCGACTGACGATTCCAGTGATGGCGCGTGCCACGGCAGGGGCACACCGATGCGACACCGTCAACCTCACCGCCAGACCTTCGTCGGCCTGACGCGGCCACCCGCTGGCGGCGGACAATCCGGCCGACCCGCCGCCGCGGAACCCAAACACAGCCTGGTCGGCGTCACCGGCGACCAGAGCTAGCTCAGCGCCCGCAGCCAGCACACCGACCAAACGAGCTGCCTGCGGGTCGAGTTGCTGAGCATCGTCCACCAAGAGGAACCGAACCCGCGCTCGCTCGGCGGCCAGCAACTCGGGATCGGCCGCGAGGGCTTCCAGAGCCGCCCCGACCAGTTCGGCGGCACCCAACGCCGGCACCGTCGCCTGCGGCGTAGTTGTCCCGACTGCCGCTCGCAACAACATGACCTGCTCGTACTGCCGGGCGAATTGGCCGGCCGCAGACCATTCCGGGCGCCCGCACCGGCGTCCCAGCCGCTCCAGCTCGCCCGGTTCCACGCCACGTTCAGCGCAGCGCGCCATAAGGTTTCGCAACTCGGTGGCAAATCCGGCCGTACTCAGGGCGGGCAGCAGATGCGCCGGCCAGGTGGTGGCAGCAGCCGGCCCGTCATCGAGGTCACCAGCCAGCAGATCGCGGATGATGGCGTCCTGCTCGGCGGAGGTGACCAGCCGCGGGGGCGCGCCGCCCGCGCGGTCGGCAGCCCGGCGCAATACCGAATGAGCGTAGCCGTGGACGGTACGAACCAAAGGTTCGCGAACCGCGGTACGGCAGGGACCAGACGTGCGGGATTGGAGCAAGGTCGTCGTCAGCTTGCTGCGCGCGCGGGTCCCGATGCGACCGGAGCCTGTCAGCAAGAGAACCGATTCCGGATCGACGCCGGCCGCGATGTGAGCGGCTGCGGCATCAACCAGCAGGCTGCTCTTTCCCGTCCCGGGGCCGCCGAGGATCCGTATCACCCCGCGAAAGCCTGGCGTCAGAACAACCCGCGCCTGTGCGTCCCACGTGTATGGCATGGCGGCATGACACCACGCGGGTCCGACAAGTCAGCACCGCATCGCTCGCCGGCGTGCCCATTGCCTGTTGCGTTGACCGCTCAAGCACGACAGGGATCTGAGCGCACGAGCAGCTATTCCGCCTCCCGATTGGATAAGATCGATGCTGGCTGACCTTAGCGGCCGATACGAAACCCGAAGCGAGGTTAGGAATTCGAGCATGAGCGACCGAGCGGGCATCGGTCCGGATAGCGAAATACCCGAAGCCGACGCGGTGGAACAGCATCGTGGTGCCAACTTCGACGACGAAGCGGGCTTGGACACCACCTACCTGAGCGGCGACGCGCGGAACCTCGATGCCAACGAAGCCGACCTGATCGACCAGGCAATGGTCGTCCCGGTCTCTGACGACTATCGGGATTGACCACCAATCCCGACCACCGACCTGGCCGATAATCGCGTCGGCCGGCAGCCCGCCGGGGCCAGCCGCGATCCACACTGGCACCATCGACGAGTGACCGCAGACCTTCACGTGCATCGCTATGGACCGCCCGGCCCGGTGCAGGTGGTGGCGATTCACGGGGTGACCGAGCACGGCCAGGCTTGGGAACTCCTGGCCGACCACTTGCCCGAAATCAGCATCGCCGCACCTGATCTGCTGGGTCACGGCAGGTCGTCGTGGGCGGCGCCCTGGACCATCGATGCAAATGTTTCGGCACTCGCCGCACTGGTCAGCGAAGAGTCCGACCAGCCGGTGGTCGTGGTTGGGCACTCGTTCGGGGGCGCTATCGCGCTGCAGCTGGCCGCGGCTCACCCGGACCTGGTGGCGGCGCTGATCCTGCTCGATCCTGCCGTCGGTTTGGACGGATCGCGTGTGCGCGAAGTAGTCGACGCTATGGTGGCCTTCCCCGACTACCCAGACGCAGCCGAGGCGCGTGCCGAGAAGGCGACCGGCGCGTGGGCGGACGTGGACCCCGTCGTGCTGGACGCCGAACTCGCCGAACACCTCATCTCATTGCCAAACGGACGCTATGGCTGGCGAATCAGCCTGCCAGCGATGGTGTGCTACTGGAGTGAACTCGCCCGCGGCATCAAGCTGCCACCGGCTGGGACGGCGACCACCGTGGTGCGTGCAACAAAGGCTGACCCGCAATACGTGAGCGACCAACTCATCTCCGCGCTTCACGGCCGACTAGGAGCCGATTTCCAGCTGCTGGATTTCGAGTGTGGGCACATGGTGCCGCAGGCAAGGCCAACCGAGGTCGCCACCGTGATCCGCGATCGGCTCAAGGCGGGCTAGCCGTGGCGCCCGTGACGGACGATCAAGTCGAACGCGTGCGCTCGCTGGTCGCGGCCATTCCCCCCGGCAGGGTCGCCACCTACGGCGATATCGCTGCCGTCGCTGGCCTTTCCAGTCCACGCATCGTCGGCTGGATCATGCGCACCGATTCCTCGGACCTGCCGTGGCACCGGGTGATCACCGCTTCCGGGCGCCCAGCGCGTCATTTGGTGACCCGGCAACTGGAGCTGTTGCGCGCCGAAGGCATCCTCAGCGTCGACGGCAAGGTCGCGCTGCGCGGAGTCCGTCACGAATTTCCGCCCAGCTGAGAGATTGCCTGCTCATCGAAATCGACATCCGCCAGCCTCGTTTCGTCGTGTTGCCAGGCTGACGTACCCATCGCATCCCGGGAGCGTTAGAGCATCAACCGCACTAGCGCCGCAGTGCGGGCCAAGCCCGGAAACGCGTCGGCGGTGGAGCGCGGGTGAAGCGCGTGCACCGCCAGACGGAACATGATTGCGCGCAACAGCATTTGCGGCCACTCTGGCAATGCATTCCACCGCTCGACAAGTCCTTCGTCGGCCTCGCCCCACGACAGCGCGTCGACGACGGCTACCCCGGCGGCCCAGGACGCAGGCCTCCAGTAAGGCGCGATGTCGGTAATCCCGGGAGCAGCAGTGCCGGCGAAAAGCACTGTTCCGTAGAGATCTCCGTGCACCAGCTGGTTGGGGCTCTTGGTTGGCTTGCGCAGCCCCGCAAGCTGATTGATCAGATCGACCGATGCCTGCGGTTCAGCTGTCGCAGGGGCAGTCTGCGCTCCCGGCGGGACCGATTGCAATGGTCGTTCCTCCCACGCGGCCCGGTCAGCGGCAATGAACACATCGATGTCCGTCCACGGCAAGGTGGGACTTTGGGTCAGGAATCGAGGCCGGTCCAGTTTTCCGCTGGCTTCGTGCAGTCGCACCGCCGCCGAAACGACTTCGTCATGCCTGGGTTCCGGCGTGCCGGCGACGAATGTGTCTGCCCGCCAACTGGACACCACGTACCGCCCGTCAGTCGAACGCACCGGCCTGGCCAGGCGGACGCCGTCGACAAACAACGTCTCGCGCACCCGGGCCGACCACGCCGCGCGGGCGTGATCGGAAACCGTCGACAACACGACTTCACCGCACCGCCAGCCACCTTCCCAGCTGGGACCCAACGGATCGGGATTCACACCGGACAAGCCGAATGCCGCCAATGCGTGCTCCGGCGGTGGCTCGACACTCACACCAGTCAGCCTAATGGGAATGGATCGGCGGGGCTTCCATCGGTAAGGGTTCGGTTGGGAGAGGCTGGTCTGAGAGCCACCGGCCGGTGAGCACTTCTGCAGCCTGAAGCGAGTGTGGACTTCTACGACTAGATCGTGCCCCGGTCGGATGGTGG
Organism: Mycobacterium spongiae; assembly: GCF_018278905.1. Lineage (NCBI taxonomy): Bacteria > Bacillati > Actinomycetota > Actinomycetes > Mycobacteriales > Mycobacteriaceae > Mycobacterium > Mycobacterium spongiae. Next base: position 1,421,425 of record NZ_CP046600.1, on the reverse strand, counting down.
GGTTGCCCGTAGCGCTGATGGGATGTCGTGCCGGTGTGGAGCACTGATCCATTAGGTTGCCGCCCGGGCGCCCTCGGCTCATCTCACAACCGGAAATCGGAGGAGGACATCGGGTGATTTTCATCGGAGACGACTGGGCCGAAGACCATCACGACGTGCATGTGATGGACCAGGCCGGTACGCGGTTGGCGTCACGGCGGCTCTCTGAAGGCTTGACCGGCGTTCGCCAGCTCCACGAGCTGATCGCGGCGCACGCCGAGGAGCCGGGTCAGGTGGTGATCGGCATCGAAACCGACCGGGGCTTGTGGGTGGGCGCCCTGGCGGCGGCCGGCTATCAGGTGTTTGCGATCAATCCCCTGGCGGTGGCCCGCTACCGCGATCGCCACCACGTCTCGGGAGCCAAATCCGATGCCAGCGATGCCAAACTGCTGGCTGACTTGGTGCGCACTGATCGACACAACCATCGCTCGCTCGCCGGCGACAGCTCCACCGCTGAAGCCATCAAAGTTCTGGCCCGCGCACATCAGAACCTGATTTGGGCACGCACCCGCCACACCAACGCGCTGCGCAGCACGTTGCGGGAGTACTACCCGAGCGCACTGGCGGCTTTCGAGGACCTCGCCCACGGCGACACCCTGGAGGTGCTCAGGCGCGCCCCTACCCCAGAACAGGCCACCCGGCTGAGCCTGCCAGCGATCCAGTCTGCGCTCAAACGCGGCGGGCGCCAGCGCTATATCGCCGCCCGCGCCCGCGAAATCCTCGCCGCGCTGCGCACCGAGCAGCTATCGGCACCCGCAGCGGTCAGCGCCGCGTTCGCGGCCAGCACCCGCGCCGCGGTCAGCATCATCGCAGAGCTCAACCGCCAGATTAACGAGCTCGAGGCCAGCCTCGCCGACCATTTTGAGACACACCCGGACGCCGACATCTACCTCTCCCTGCCAGGACTCGGTGCTGTACTCGGCGCCCGGGTGCTCGGTGAGTTCGGGGACGACCCGAATCGCTACACCGATGCCAAGTCTCGCAAAAACTACGCCGGAACCTCACCTTTGACTGTTGCGTCGGGCAAGAAACGCGCCGTGCTGGCCCGCCACGCACGCAACCGCCGTCTCTACGACGCCATCGACCAATGGGCCTTCTGCGCCCTGGTGGCCAGCCCCGGCGCCCGCGCGTTCTACGACCAACACCGCGGCGCCGGCGACACCCACCACCAAGCCTTACGCGCCCTAGCCAACCGTCTCGTCGCCATCCTGCACGGCTGCCTACGACACCACAACCGATACGACGAACACACCGCCTGGGCACACCGCACCCCAACTGCCGCTTGACACCTTAAAACCCTGGGATGTCTAGTCGTGCGACGATGCGGGCCAGAAAGGCCCGCTGAGGAGCGCGACAATCCGACCCAGCCAACCCAGCCTGGACTCGGCGACGGTCGGGCCGGCATCGCCTCTAGTACATCACCATGTCGGGCTGCATCTGCTTGGCCCAGGCCACGATGCCGCCCTGCAGGTGGACCGCGTCGGAGAAACCGGCCTTCTTCACCGCAGCCAGCGCCTCGGCCGAGCGCACACCTGTCTTGCAGTACAGCACCGGTGTGCGGTCCTGGGGCATCTTGGCCAGGCCCTCCCCGGAGTTGATCAGTGACTTCGGAATGAGCTGGGCTCCGTCGATATGCACGATGTCCCACTCGACCGGCTCACGAACGTCGATCAGCGCCATCTTCTTGCCGGAATCCATCAAATCGCGCAACTCCAGCGGGGTGATGGTGGAGCCGCTGGCCGCTTGATGGGCGGCGTCGGACACCACGCCACAGAACTGCTCGTAATCGATCAACCCCGTGATCCGCGGTGTCGATGGATCCTTGCGGATGGTGATTGTGCGGTAGCTCATCTCCAGCGCGTCGTACACCATCAACCGGCCCAGCAGAGTTTCACCGATCCCGGTGATCAGTTTGATTGCCTCGGTGCCCATCACCGAGGCAATCGAGGCACAGATGATGCCCAGCACGCCCCCCTCGGCGCACGACGGCACCATGCCCGGTGGCGGCGGCTCCGGATAAAGGTCGCGATAGTTGAGGCCGAGACCGTCTGGAGCGTCCTCCCAGAACACCGACACCTGACCCTCGAAGCGGTAGATCGACCCCCACACGTAAGGCTTCCCGGCCAGCACCGCGGCATCGTTGACCAGGTACCGAGTCGCGAAGTTGTCGGTGCCGTCCACGATCAGGTCGTACTGTTTGAACAGGTCCACCGCGTTAGCAGCTTCGAGCCTAACCTCGTGTAGTCGCACCTCGATCAGGGGATTGATAGCGACGATGGAGTCGCGGGCCGATTGCGCCTTGGACCGTCCGATGTCAGCCACACCGTGGATGATCTGACGTTGCAGGTTTGACTCATCGACGACGTCGAAGTCGACGATGCCGATCGTGCCAACACCGGCGGCGGCTAGGTAAAACAATGTCGGAGCTCCAAGCCCGCCGGCGCCGATCACCAGCACCCGTGCGTTCTTCAACCGCTGCTGCCCGTCGACACCAAGGTCGGGAATGATCAAATGGCGGCTGTAGCGGGCCACCTCGTCGCGACTCAGCGCGGGCGCGGGCTCAACCAGTGGCGGCAACGATGTCGGCACCGAATGTCTCCTCAGTGTGTTCGCGAATCAACTTCGACCCGCGTCGGAACCATCACAGCAGTTGTCCGCAGCGACGGCAACGACGCGTACCAGACACAACACCAAGACGGGCCACATTGCTTCCCCAAGCCGCTCGGAGGTTGTGGCTCGCGGCGGGTTGGCTAGGCGATCGGGTAGGGCCAGGGATTGAACCGGCAGGTTTTGCCATCCGCCTTGACCCAGTCGGGATCGAACTTGGCCGCGTCGTCATTGGAGGTGGAGAAAGTCTGCTGCATCATCACCGGAGCCAGGCCACCCTCGGTCTCGCATGGCTCGTGGCCCAGATAGCCAATGGCATGGCCGACCTCATGATTGATCACATACTGCCGGTAGGAACCGATATCACCTTCGAACGGAACCGCTCCACGTACCCAGCGCGCCTCGTTGATGAACACACGCGCCTGGCGGTCGGGCCCGAACGCCGGGTTGTAGCACGACGTCTCCAAGGGGAATTCGTAGCCACATCCTTCGCGCACCGTCACCGGTGACACCAGTGAAATCCGAAAGTCGGGTTGCCCGCTATCGGCCCGGATGAACGCGAACTGCGGGTTGTGAGTCCAGCCCTTGGGATTGGCGAGCGTCTGATCCACCATGTGAGCGAATGCGTCATCACCGCCGTACATCGTGAGGTCGAGACCGTTCTCGATCTCGACGGTGTACGTGAACACCTTGGCGGTGCCTTGGCCAACGCGCGGGGTGGTGCCTGGCACAACACGCCACGATTTGTCCCCCGCTTGGGTAAATGGGCCGCCGTCGGGCAGCGTCCCGGCCGGCAGATTGGCATCGAAGGCCGCCAGGCCGCGTGGCGGTGCGTCGAGGATCGCGGTGCCCACCACGCCGATGGCAGGCGAATCATGGACGGTCTGCGCGGCGGCCGGCCTTGGCGCACTCGTCCCCGTCACTGTCTGGTACACCACCACGGCGGTGAGTGCCACCAGGAAAGGTAGTGCGTAGGCGCGCCAGCCGTAGGCCGACACGAACCGCCCTAACCAGGTTTGTCTGCGCCATTGGCGCTTCCGGTCGCGGTCAACACGGGGGCGTCCGTCGGTACCGGCGGTCGGGTCGCGCTGAGCCCGCAGCGGCTCGCGCCACTCGTCATGCAGCACGGGCACCTGACCTGTGCTGCCGGCAGGCCCCGGAAACGTCATTCTCCCAGGATTACACAGCTGGCCCCAAGGCGGACCTCTGGCACGCCCGAAGACGCCTCGCTAGCCGACATCCGCCGGCACCTATAGCGCCAGTTCAGGTCAGTCCGACGCTACTGTGAGTCGACAGGGAGTAATGTCGTTGCGACAAACCTGCGGCCGTGGGGAAGGCGTATGGCCTGGAATTTAGCGCGATCAGATTGGGACCGATGAGCGATCTCGCCAGAGCGGCGCAACGACGTGCCGCCAGATCGTCCGACAACGGTCGGCCGGTCGAAGGTGTTCCGGCCACCGGCCGACGCGGCAACCGCTTGCCCCGCGATGAACGTCGCGGGCAACTGCTTGTCGTCGCCAGCGACGTGTTTGTCGACCGCGGTTACCACGCTGCAGGCATGGACGAGATCGCCGATCGCGCGGGAGTCAGTAAGCCCGTTCTGTACCAGCATTTTTCCAGCAAGCTGGAACTTTACCTGGCAGTACTACGTCGACACGTGAACAACCTGGTGGCCGGCGTGCAGCAGGCACTGAGCACGACCACCGACAACCAGCAGCGGTTGCGTGTGGCCGTCCAGGCTTTCTTCGACTTCATCGAGCACGACGGCCAGGGATACCGCCTGATCTTCGAGAACGACATCGTCACCGAGCCCGAGGTCGCCGCGCAGGTGCGCGTCGCCACCGAGTCATGCATCGACGCGGTATTCGCGCTCATCAGCGCCGATTCCGGGCTCGACCCGCACCGCGCTCGGATGATTGCCGTGGGCTTGGTCGGCATGAGCGTCGATTCCGCCAGATACTGGCTGGACTCCGACCGCCCGATCTCGAAGTCAGACGCCGTCGAGGGCACCGTGCAATTCGCCTGGGGTGGGTTGTCCCACGTGCCGCTTACCCGCTCTTAGCGGCCTTTCCGGCGGAGCCACCGGCAACATCGGCCCCGATGCCAAATCCGACGCGACGGCTATCGGCGGCACCGATTTCCACATAGGCGACCTTAGCGGCGTGAATCAGATAGCGCCGACCCCGCTCGTCGGTCAGGGTCAGCAGACCCGAGTCATCGCGCAGCGCATCGCGCACGAGCTCTTCGACCTCATCGGGCGTCTGCTCACTGGAGAACACCAGCTCGCGCGGATTATCAGTGATACCGATCTTGACCTCCACCCGTGGCCCCTTCCGTTGGTATTCGCTCGCAAGAGTGTCAGCAGCAGGCTAGTAGACGTGCCCGGCGCTCCTCGACGGCGACCGGGCATTGGTGCCAGTCAGCCGCACTAACTGCTGCTCAACGCGTAGCTTGTCGACTGACTGCTCAAACCTCGTGTGGTCGCGGAGACCAGTGCTGTGACGACAACGCCAACGTCGCCCCCGAGGCGGCCTGACCATATATAGGGGTCTTCCTCCCGGGTGAGTCACCCAGGGCCTGCCCCCTGCCCGCTCTGGGGCAGGGGTTTTCGCGGTCATGCGGCGCCGCCTGCGCCGCCGGTGCCCGCGGTGCCGCCCATGCCACCGGTACCGCCGCCAGTTCCGACCGGGCCATCGCCTGGATTACCGAGGCCCCCGCCGGTGCCGGGGTCACCGGGATTGGCGCCGCCGTCGCCAGCGCCGCCGGTGCCGCCGCCACCGCCGGTGCCGCCGTCGCCACCCGTGCCGCCGCTGCCGTTGCCGCTGTCGGTCCGGCTGCCGTTGCCGCCGTCGCCGCCATCACCGCCGGACCCGCCGCCGCCGCCGGACCCGCCCGGACCACCAGTGCTTCCGCCGCCGTCGCCGCCGGACCCGCCGCCACCACCGGATCCGCCCCTGCCGCCGTCGCCGGGCTCGATGGTGCTGAGCTCATCGCCGCCTCGGCCGCCGGTACCGCCGGCGCCGCCCGCGCCGCCGTCGCCGCCGCCGCCGAAGGGGGATGCACCCGCAGCGGTGCCGCCGGCGCCGCCCTGACCGCCGGTGCCACCGTTGCCGCCGGCGCCGGTGGGGACGCGGAAGCCCTCGCCGCCGTTACCGCCGGAACCTCCGCTACCGGCGGCGCCGCCCGCACCGCCTATGCCGATACCAGCGAAGGAGGTGCCGTCGCCGCCGGCACCGCCCGCACCGCCGGCGGCACCCCCTCCGCCGGCCCCGCCAGCGCCGTCGGAGGGTGACGGTGTCGATAGCCCAGTGCCGCCTTGACCGCCCGCGCCGCCGTTCCCGGCGGCACCGCCGGCACCGCCTGCGCCGCCGATGCCTATTCCTGCAGCGGAGAAGCCATCGCCGCCAGCGCCGCCCTGACCTCCGTCACCGGCCGCACCGCCGTTGCCACCGAAGCCGGTGGCAACCGGGAAGCCCATGCCGCCGTTGCCGCCGGCGCCGCCATTGCCGCCGGCGCCGCCCTCGGCCACGCTGGTTGTGGCGCCGGGTAGGCCGTTGCCACCGTCACCGCCGTTACCGCCGATACCGGCCGCCCCGCCGTCACCGGCATGGATTCCCTTACCAGGCGCCCCGCCTAAGCCTCCGTCGCCGGCTCGGCCGCCGTCACCGCCGTTACCGCCGAAACCCTCGCCGCCGTCACCGCCGTTACCGCCGTTACCGCCGTTACCGCCGACGCCGCCCGTACCGCCGATGCCGTCGCCATCCAAGCTGCCCACGCCGCCGGAGCCTCCATTGCCGGCTGCACCGCCATTGCCGCCGTCACCGCCGACGGTTGAGCCGTTGACGCTTGTGCCACCGTCGCCGCCGATACCGCCGTCGCCGCCGATACCGCCGACGCCGCCTGCTCCGCCGACGCCAGCGCCGGCGACGCCGCCCTTGCCGCCTACGCCGCCTACGCCGCCGTCACCCCCGGCGTCGCCGCCGGCCACGGCGTGGCCGCCGGCCCCGCCGGTACCGCCTGCTCCACCCGCTCCGCCTGTCCCGGCGGTGCCGTTGACGCCCGTCGTTAACCCGGTGCCGCCTTGACCGGCCCCGCCGCCGACGCCGCCGATACCGCCGGCACCCCCGGCGCCGCCGTCGAGACCTGGGTTAGCGCTGTTGTCCGTGCCGGCCCCGCCGGTGCCGCCCTGACCACCGGTGCCACCATCACCACCGGTGCCACCATCACCCTGGATGCCGCCGCTACCGGCACCGGCCGCACCGCCATCACCGCCGGCTCCGCCATCACCGCCGGCCGCACCTTGGCCGCCAGCACCACCACCGGCCGCCCCGGTCGTGCCGATACCGCCCTGACCACCGCTGGCGCCGTCGCCGCCCCTGCCGCCGTCGCCGGCGGTTCCGTGGGCGCCGGTCGTTGACCCGGTGCCGCCTTGACCGGCCGCTCCGCCGGTGCCGCCGGTGCCACCGTCACCGCCATCGCCGCCGCCGAGACCTGGGTTGGCACTGTTGTCGGTGCCGGCCCCGCCGGTGCCGCCTTGGCCACCGGTGCCACCGTCACCACCGGCGCCGCCGGCGCCCTGGCTGCCGCCGCTACCGGCACCGGCCGCACCGCCCTTACCGCCGGCGCCGCCATCACCGCCGGCGGCGCCTTGGCCACCGGTACCGCCACCGGCCGCTCCCAGGGTGCCGCTGCCACCCTGGCCACCGGTGCCACCGTCACCGCCGGTGCCACCGTCACCGGCAGAGCCGTCAGCGCCGGTGGTGGATCCGTTGCCGCCCGCACCGGCGTCCCCACCGGTACCGCCGATGCCGCCCTGACCGCCGGCGCCACCATCGACCCCGGTACTGGCGCTGTTGTCGGTGCCGGTTCCGCCGGTGCCGCCTTGGCCGCCGATACCGCCGTCACCACCGGTACCGCCGGCGCCCTGGCTGCCGCCGACCCCGGCACCGGCCGCGCCGCCCTTACCGCCGGCGCCGCCATCACCGCCGGCCGCGCCTTGGCCACCGGTGCCGCCACCGTCCGCCCCGGCCGTGCCGATACCGCCCTGTCCACCGGTGCCACCGGTACCACCAACACCGCCATCGCCGGCAGAGCCGTCAGCACCCATGGTGGACCCGCTGCCCCCGGCGCCGGCCTCGCCACCGGTCCCGCCGATACCGCCAGCGCCGCCGACACCACCATCAACCCCGGTACTGGCGCTGTGATCCGTACCGGCTCCACCGGTGCCGCCTTGGCCACCGACCCCGCCGTCACCACCGGTACCGCCGGCACCCTGGCTGCCGCCGACCCCGGCACCGGCCGCACCACCCTCACCGCCGGCGCCGCCGGCCCCGCCGGACGCGCCTTGACCGCCGGTACCGCCATCAGCGGCCCCGGTGGTGCCGATACCGCCCTGGCCACCGGTGCCACCGGTACCACCAACACCACCGTCTCCGGCGGAGCCATCAGCACCCGTGGTGGACCCGGCGCCCCCAGCCCCAGCCTCGCCACCGGTCCCGCCGATACCGCCAGTGCCACCGACACCACCATCAACCCCGGTATTGCCGCTGCTGTCGGTACCGGCACCACCGGCACCGCCCTGGCCACCGAGGCCGCCGTCACCACCAGCACCACCGGCACCCTGGCTGCCACCGGTACCAGCACCGACCGCACCACCCTGACCACCAGCGCCGCCAGCCCCACCAGCCGCCCCTTGACCACCGGTACCGCCACCAGCGGCCCCGGTGCTGCCGATACCACCATCACCACCATCGCCACCGGCGCCGCCGGTACCGCCGTCACCGGCCGAACCAGCAGCACCCGTGCTGGACCCAGCACCCCCAGCCCCGGCGTCGCCACCAGCACCACCGGCACCGCCGGCACCGCCAGCACCCCCATCGACCCCCGCGTTAGCACTGTGATCGGTACCGGCACCCCCGGTACCGCCCTGACCACCGGTACCACCATCACCACCAGCACCACCGGCGCCCTGGCTGCCGCCGGTACCAGCACCGACCGCACCACCCTGACCACCAGCGCCGCCAGCCCCACCGGCCGCGCCTTGACCGCCGTCACCGCCATCGGCCGCCCCGGCGGTACCGACACCACCATCACCACCATCGCCACCCTGACCACCAACACCGCCATCACCCGCAGAGCCATCAACACCGGTCACCGACCCAGCACCGCCAGCACCGGCGTCGCCACCGGCACCACCGATACCGCCTTTGCCGCCGGCACCGCCATCGACCCCCGCGTTAGCACTGTTATCCGTACCCACACCACCGGTACCGCCCTGACCACCGGTACCACCATCACCACCGGCACCCCCGACACCCCGGCTGCCCTCGGTACCGCCATGAGCGTTACCGGCCGCACCGCCCTTGCCGCCGCCACCACCAGCGCCACCGTCACCACCAGCGGCGCCATCAGCGCCCGCACCAGCCACGCTGGTGTTATCGGCACCCGCACCACCGGCCCCGCCGGCACCACCAGCGCCGCCATCACCAGCACTACCCCCAGCCCCAGCGACCGAACCAGCACCCCCCAGGCCGGCATCACCACCAACACCGCCCTGGCCGCCGTGGCCGCCGACACCCCCAGCCGTTTGTGGATCAACACCGGCGCTACCGGCGCTACCGGCACCGCCGATACCCCCGACCCCGCCGTCACCACCAACACCACCAGCACCCTGCAACACACCGCTGCCGCCACCATCACCACCAACACCACCGGACCCACCAGCAAACCCCGTGTCACCGGTGTTGCCGGCGCCGGTGGCATCAGCACCAGCAGCCCCGGCGCCACCATGACCACCGGCACCACCATCACCACCAAAACCCACGGTCCCCGCCGTCCCGGCCTCGCTGAACACGTTGCCCGCACCACCAGCACCAGCTTGGCCAGCCTGACCACCGGTGCCGCCATTACCACCGTCACCACCGACACCGGTGATGCCGTCAGCACCCGCACCACCAGCACCACCAGCACCGCCGATCCCGCCGGCCCCGCCCGCCCCGGCAGAGCCGAACAACACCGCGCCCTGACCCCCGGCCCCACCGTTACCGCCGAGACCACCACCGCCACCATCACCACCGGACCCGCCATCACCGACCCCATCAGCACCGGCCTTACCCGCACCCCCAGCACCGCCGGCCCCGCCGTCACCACCACCCATGAACAATCCCCCACGCGCACCAGCGCCCCCGGTACCGCCGTCACCGCCAGCGGTACCGATCGAGGTCGCCACACCCCCAGCACCACCGGCCCCACCGGCGCCACCGACGCCGAACAACCACCCCGGGGTGCCGCCAGCACCACCATCACCGCCCGTACTACCAGCATCGCCGACACCCCCAGCCCCACCGGACCCGCCGAAACCGAACAGTTGGGCGGCCTGACCCCCGTTACCACCAGCCCCGCCGCCGACACCACCCACACCACCCACACCACCATCACCAATCAACAAACCACCGTTGCCGCCCACACCGCCGGCCCCACCACCAACACCACCGACCCCGCCGGCACCGCCAGCACCCATCACCAACCCACCATCACCACCAGCCCCACCAGCGAACCCACCATCACCCCCAGCACCACCAGCACCACCACGGCCCCACAACCCCGCGTCCCCACCAGCCCCGCCGGCCTGACCAGAACTACCCGCCCCACCAGCACCACCACTGCCGTAGAACACCCCACCATCGCCACCAGCGCCACCGGTGCCGCCCCCGCTGCCCCCACTACCCCCAGCACCACCAAGACCACCGTTGCCGAACAACCACGCGTGTCCGCCCGCACCCCCGGCACCGCCACCGATCCCGCCAGCACCCCCATTACCGCCACGCCCATACAGCCACCCACCAGTGCCACCAGCACCACCCGCAGCGCCGATGCCACCGGCACCACCATTGCCGCCGTTGCCCAACAACCCCGCCGACCCGCCGGCCCCCCCAGCCTGCCCGGCCGCCCCCGCCGCACCACTACCACCGCTACCCCACAACAACCCACCATTCCCACCAGCACCACCCGGCGTGGTCGCATCCGCACCATGGCCCACCAACGGGCGCCCCAACAACACCTGCGTCGGACCGTTCACCACATTGAGCACCGCCTGCTCCACATTGGCGGCCTCAGCAGCCGCATACGACACCGCACCACTGTGCAGCGTCACCACGAACTGCTCGTGATACGCCGCAACCTGGGCACTGATCGCCTGATACTCCTGACCAAACATGCCGAACAACGCCGCAATCTGCGCCGACACCTCATCAGCACCCGCGGCCAACACCTCCGTCGTCGCCGCAGCCGCCGCCGCGTTCGCCGCCTCCAACGCCGCACCAATACTGGCCAAATCACCAACAACACCAGTGAAAACATCGGGAGTAAACGAAACAAAAGACACCGGAAGGCTCCTGAACAGTTGCAGTAACAGTGAAAGACCGCGGCCGGACACCGACCGCGATCGTTAGCTAGCGAAGCTAATCACCACCGCGGTTGATTGCACGCGGTTTCGCAATCACGGCGCCATCGACCCCAGGAGACGTGCTCCACGACCTATAAGACCCCCCCCCCCCCCCCCCCGAACAGGTCGAGCTACGGCCGTCGCAATAGTCGCGTCGCTACGCGACTGTGTTCTCACACCCACCCGGCGAACAAGACGCCAAGCAGAAATGCGCGGCCGAACAAGCCGGTGGCGAATCAGGCCCCCGACAGTGACACGCTCAAACAGACATCAGGTGGAGGAGCTTCTGGCCCTAAACCTCAAGCGCCGCACCGCCATCGCCCTGCGCGGCGGGCGACCCCGCCCTTAACTGGCGCCTCCAGGGCCTCGGACAAGACACTTGTCCCGCCCGCCCGAAGAGCGGCCCCAACGATCGACAAGACCAGATTCACACAGATGGAACGACACGCCCTGCGCGAAGCGCCAGGCGGGCTCCCAGTCTCCAAAGACAGTTCACGGCAGATCGCTCAGCGGCCGGCTCATAGCGGTTTGGCCTAAGCCAGTCCGACACGCCGCGCGACGCCCGCTCTCGGATTCCTCCGCCGACGACATCAGCTAACCCGCTACACGAACGCGTTCGGAACGTCGAGCACTACCCGACCGCCGAAGACGACGTGACTACCGAAACCGACCTCGCTGATTACGAAGCCAGCTCGGCCGACCCGGACAGCGAGAGAGTTTGGCCGACAGACACTCGCCGTGGCAGAAGAACGCCCCGAGTCATTCAACGCCAGCCACCAGACGAACTGCTCAACGCGTGGCTTTCGACTGGCTGCTCAAATCGCGCGTGGTCACCGGGACCAGCGCTGTGACGACAACGCCAACGTCGCCCCCGAGGCGGCCTGACCACATAGAGGGGTCCTCCTCGGGGTAGTCACCCGGCGGCTGCGGTGTAACTGTCTCGGCTGCGGGTATTCGCGGTCATTCAAAGCCGGCTTCCGCCTGTGCCAGGTATACCCGCAGTGCCGCCGGTGCCACCGCTACCGCCGCTGGTTCCGATCGGGCCACCGCCCGGATTACCGAGGCCGCCGCTGGTGCCGGGGTTGCCGGGATTGACGCCGCCGTTGCCAGCGCCGCCGGTGCCGCCGCCGCCGCCGTCGCCGCCGCCACCACCGCTGCCACCGGTGCCGGTGCCGCTGCCATTGCCGCCGTCGCCTCCGGTGCCACCGGTGGCACCGAAACCACCAGGACCACCCGTGCCGCCGGTGCCGGCGGCACCGCCGCCGCCGCCGTCGCCGCCGCCGCCTCCGGATCCGCCGGCACCGCCGTCGCCGTTCTGGCCGCCGGAATCGCCTCCTACGCCGCCGTTACCGGCGGCGCCGCCTTTGCCGCCACTACCGCCGCTGGATGCATCAGGACCCTTGGCGGCCCCGCCGGTGCCGCCTTGACCGCCGGTTCCGGCGTCGCCGCCGTCGCCGCCGTGGCCGGCGTCGGCAGTGCCACCCTGGCCGCCGTCACCGGCGGCACCACCTGCGCCGCCCGCGCCACCCAGGCCGGTACCGGACCTGTCGGCCTCGCCTTCACCGCCTGTGCCGCCCGCACCGCCGTCGCCACCCACGCCGCCGTCACCGGCGTCGCCGCCCACGCGGGCATCGCCGCCGTTGCCGCCGCTACCGGCCGCGCCGCCCGCGCCGCCCGCGCCGCCCGTAGCAGTATTGTCGCCGATGATGTCGCCCCGGCCGCCGTCACCGCCGGCACCGCCGGTGCCACCCGCACCGCCGTTACCGGCGGTGCCGCTGATCCCATTGCTGGCACCGCCGTCGCCGCCGATACCGCCAGCACCGCCAGCACCGCCGTCACCGCCGACGGAAGGAAAGGTGTCGCTCACACCGGCGGAGCCTTCGCCGCCCTTGCCGCCGTCGCCGCCGGTACCGGCCGAGCCACCGTCACCGCCGACGCCTCCGGCGCCGTCGCCGGCTTTTCCGCCTGTGCCGCCGTTGCCGGCGGCGCCGCCTGTGCCGCCAGCACCCGGGGTGCCGCCGTTGAGACCTGGGTTCTGGGTGAAGCCGCCGGTTCCGGCCGCACCGCCGTCACCGCCAACACCGCCGACACCGCCGGTACCGGCGCCGAAGCCGCCGTCGCCCCCGTTGCCGCCGTGGCCGGCTGCGCCGCCGTTACCGCCGTCACCGCCGTCGACACCGCCTATGCCGAGACCGGAGCCGCCGTCACCGCCGGTACCGCCGCCGCCGCCATTGCCGCCGGCGCCGCCGGCGCCGCCGACTTCGCTGATGTCGACAGCGCGACCGCCGGCTCCGCCGTCACCACCAGCTCCACCGTCGCCGCCGTGGCCGCCAGCTCCGCCGACTTCGGCGACGCCTTTGCCGCCGGCGCCTCCGGTGCCGCCGTCGCCGCCAGCTCCGCCGTCGCCGGCGACGCCGTTGGCGCCCGTCGTTGACCCAGTGCCGCCTTGACCGGCCGCTCCGCCGGTGCCGCCGGTGCCGCCGGTGCCGCCGGCGCCGCCGTCGAGACCTGGGTTGGCGCTGTTGTCGGTGCCGGCTCCACCGGTGCCGCCTTGACCGCCGAACCCGCCGTCACCGCCGGTGCCACCGGCACCTTGGACGCCGCCGGTACCGGTACCGGCGGCACCACCGTCACCACCAGCTCCGCCGGCACCGCCGTCACCACCGGTTCCACCAGTGCTGCCACCAGCGGCCCCGGTTGTGCCGCTGCCACCCTGGCCGCCGGTGCCACCGGTGCCACCGGTGCCACCGTCACCGGAGGAGCCATCAGCACCCTTGGCGGATCCGTTGCCGCCGGCACCGGCGTCCCCACCGGTACCGCCGATACCGCCCTGACCGCCCGCGCCACCATCGAGCCCAGCGTTGGCGCTGTGGTCGGTGCCGGCTCCGCCGGTGCCGCCCTGACCGCCGATACCGCCGTCACCACCAGCACCACCGGCACCCTGACTGCCGCCGACCCCGGCACCAGCCGCGCCACCGTTACCACCGGCGCCACCGTCACCGCCGGCCGCACCTTGGCCACCGGTGCCGCCACCATCCGCCCCGGTGGTGCCGATACCGCCCTGGCCACCGGTGCCACCGGTACCACCAACACCGCCATCGCCGGCGGAGCCGTCAGCACCCGTCGTGGACCCGCTGCCCCCGGCGCCGGCCTCCCCACCAGTACCACCGATCCCGCCGGCGCCGCCGGCGCCACCATCTAACCCGGCGTTGGCGCTGTGATCCGTACCGGCTCCACCGGTGCCGCCCTGGCCACCGATACCGCCGTCACCACCGCTGCCGCCGGCACCCTGGCTGCCGCCGACCCCGGCACCAGCCGCACCACCCTCACCGCCGGCGCCGCCAGCCCCGCCGGCCGCGCCTTGGCCGCCAGTACCGCCACCAGCGGCCCCGGTGGTACCGATACCGCCCTGGCCCCCGGTGCCACCGGTACCACCAACACCACCGTCGCCAGCGGAGCCATCAGCACCCGCGGTGGACCCGCTGCCCCCGGCGCCGGCCTCCCCACCAGCACCGCCGGCACCGCCATCACCGCCGGCGCCACCATCTAGACCGGCGTTGGCGCTGTTGTCGGTACCGGCTCCACCGGTGCCGCCCTGACCACCGAGGCCACCATCACCACCGGTACCCCCGGCGCCCTGGCTGCCACCGTCCCCGGCGCCGGCCGCGCCACCATCACCACCAGCGCCGCCCGCCCCACCAGCCGCACCTTGACCACCGGTACCGCCACCAGCGTCCCCGGCGGTGCCGATACCACCATCACCACCATCGCCACCGGCGCCGCCGGTACCACCGTCACCGGCCGAACCAGCAGCACCCGTGGTGGACCCGGCGCCCCCAACCCCGGCGTCGCCACCAGCACCACCGGCACCGCCAGCACCGCCCGCACCCCCATCGACCCCCGCGTTAGCACTGTTATCGATACCCACACCACCGGTACCGCCCTGACCACCGGCACCGCCGTCACCACCGGTACCCCCGGCGCCCTGGCTGCCACCGGTACCGGCACCGACCGCACCACCATCACCACCAGCGCCACCCTGGCCGCCGGCCGCGCCTTGGCCGCCGTCACCGCCATCGGCCGCCCCGGCGGTGCCGACACCGCCATCACCACCATCGCCACCGGCGCCGCCGGCCCCGCCATCACCGGAGGAGCCATCAACACCGGTCACCGACCCAGCACCGCCAGCCCCGGCGTCGCCACCGGCACCACCGGTACCGCCTTGGCCGCCGGCACCGCCATCGACCCCCGCGTTAGCGCTGTTATCCGTACCCACACCACCGGTACCGCCCTGACCACCGGTACCACCATCACCACCGGCACCCCCGACACCCCGGCTGCCCTCGGTACCGCCATGAGCGTTACCGGCCGCACCGCCCTTGCCGCCGCCACCACCAGCGCCACCGTCACCACCAGCGGCGCCATCAGCGCCCGCACCAGCCACGCTGGTGTTATCGGCACCCGCACCACCGGCCCCGCCGGCACCACCAGCGCCGCCATCACCAGCACTACCCCCAGCCCCAGCGACCGAACCAGCACCCCCCAGGCCGGCATCACCACCAACACCACCGTCACCGCCGTGGCCGCCGACACCCCCAGCCGTTTGTGGATCAACACTGGCGCTGCCGGCGCTACCAGCACCGCCGATACCCCCGACCCCGCCGTCACCACCAACACCACCAGCACCCTGCAACACACCGCTGCCGCCACCATCACCACCAACACCACCGGACCCACCAGCAAACCCCGTGTCACCGGTGTTGCCGGCGCCGGTGGCATCAGCACCAGCAGCCCCGGCGCCACCATGACCACCGGCACCACCATCACCACCAAAACCCACGGTCCCCGCCGTCCCGGCCTCGCTGAACACGTTGCCCGCACCACCGGCACCAGCTTGGCCAGCCTGACCACCGGTGCCGCCATTACCACCGTCACCACCGACACCGGTGATGCCGTCAGCACCCGCACCCCCAGCACCACCAGCGCCGCCGATCCCGCCGGCCCCGCCCGCCCCGGCAGAGCCGAACAACACCGCGCCCTGACCCCCGGCCCCGCCGTTACCGCCGAGACCGCCACCGCCGCCATCACCACCGGACCCGCCATCACCGACCCCGTCGACACCGGCCTTACCCGCACCCCCAGCACCGCCGGCCCCGCCGTCACCACCACCCATGAACAATCCCCCGCGCGCACCAGCGCCCCCGGTACCGCCGTCACCGCCAGCGGTACCGATCGAGGTCGCCACACCCCCAGCACCACCGGCCCCACCGGCGCCACCGACGCCGAACAACCACCCCGGGGTGCCGCCAGCACCACCATCACCGCCCGTACTACCGGCATCGCCGACACCCCCGACCCCACCGGACCCGCCGAAACCGAACAGTTGGGCGGCCTGACCCCCGTTACCACCGGTCCCGCCGCCGACACCACCCACACCACCGGCACCGCCGTCACCGAGCAACAAACCACCGTTGCCGCCAGCACCGCCGGCCCCACCACCAACACCACCGACCCCGCCGGCACCGCCAGCACCCATCACCAAGCCACCATCACCACCGGACCCGCCAGCGAACCCACCATCACCGCCGGCACCGCCGGCACCACCGGCACCGAACAACCCCCCACTATCACCGCCGTCGCCGCCGCCGATGCCGCCGGCGCCGCCATCACCGAACACCAGGCCCCCACGCCCACCAGTACCACCGGCGAAGCTGCCACCATCACCACCGGCACCGCCAGCACCACCACGACCCCACAACCCCGCATCCCCACCAGCCCCACCGGCCTGACCAGAACTACCCGCCCCACCAGCACCACCACTGCCGTAGAACACCCCACCATTGCCACCAGCGCCACCGGTGCCGCCCCCGCTGCCCCCGCTACCCCCAGCACCGCCAAGACCACCGTTGCCGAACAACCACGCGTGTCCGCCCGCACCACCGGTACCGCCACCGATCCCGCCGGCACCCCCGTTACCGCCGCGCCCATACAGCCACCCACCAGTGCCACCAGTACCACCCGCGGCGCCGATGCCACCGGCACCACCATTGCCGCCGTTGCCCAACAACCCCGCCGACCCGCCGGCCCCCCCAGCCTGCCCGGCCGCCCCCGCCGCGCCGTTGCCGCCGCTACCCCACAGCAACCCACCATTCCCACCCGCACCACCCGGCGTGGTCGCATTCGCGCCGTTGCCGACCAGCGGGCGCCCCAACAACACCTGCGTCGGACTGTTCACCACATTGAGCACCGTCTGCTCTACATTGGCGGCCTCAGCAGCCGCATACGACACCGCACCACTGTGCAGCGTCACCACGAACTGCTCGTGATACGCCGCGACCTGGGCACTGATCGCCTGATACTCCTGACCGAACATGCCGAACAACGCCGCAATCTGCGCCGACACCTCATCAGCACCCGCGGCCAACACCTCCGTCGTCGCCGCAGCCGCCGCCGCGTTCGCCGCCTCCAACGCCGCACCAATATTGGCCAAATCACCAACAACACCAGTGAAAACATCGGGAGTAAACGAAACAAAAGACACCGGAAGGCTCCTGAACGGTCGCAGTAACAGTGAAAGACCGCGGCCGATTACCGACCGCGATCGTTAGCTAGCCAAGCTATGCGTTACCGCGGTCAGTCGGCTAGCGGTTTCGCTATCTGTTGCCTTAGGACCCCAGACGGCGTGCTCCACGACCTATAAGAACCACCCCGCCCCCCGCCCCCAAACAGGCCCAGCTAAAGCCGTCGCAATAGTCGCGTCGCAATGCGACTGTGTTCTCACACCCACCCGGCGAACAAGACGCCAAGCAGAAATGCGCGGCCGAACAAGCCGGTGGCGAATCAGGCCCCCGACAGTGACACGCTCAAACAGACATCAGGTGGAGGAGCTTCTGGCCCTAAACCTCAAGCGCCGCAACGCCATCGCCCTGCGCGAAGCGCCTGGGGGCTACCAGTCTCCAAAGACAGTTCACGACAGATCGCCCAGACGCCGGCTCATAACGGTTTAGGCCTAAGCCAGTCCGACACGCCACGCGACGCCCGCTCTCGGATTCCCCCGCCGACATCATCAGCAACATCAGCAAACCCGCTACACGAACGCGTTCGGAACGTCGAGGACTACCAGACCGCCGAAAACGACGTGACCACCGATACCGACCTCAGCGATTACCAAGCCAGCTCGCCCGAACCGAAAGGCGAGAGGGTCCGGGCCGACAGATGCTCGCCATGGCAACGCCCCGCCTCATTCAACGCCGGCCACCCGACGTGCTGGTCAACGCCTAGCTTGTCGACTGGCTTTGGAGCAGCGGGTTTTTGCGGTCATGCGGGGCCGCCGGCGCCGCCGGTGCCGGCGGTGCCACCGGTGCCACCGTTGCCCCCACCAGTTCCGACCGGGCCACCGCCTGGATTACCGAGGCCGCCTCCGGTGCCGGGGTTGCCGGGATTGGCGCCACCGTCGCCGGTGCCGCCGGTGCCGCCGCCACCGCCGGTACCACCGCCACCACCCATGCCGCCGTTGCCGCTGCCGCTGCCGTTGCCGCCGTCGCCGCCAGCGCCGCCGGTGGCGCCGGCACCGCCGATACCACCCGTGTCGTCGACGCCTCCGTTGCCGCCGCCGCCCCCGGCGCCGCCGGTGCCGCCGGACCCGCCGGCGCCGCCGTCCCCGTTGTCGGCACCAGTATTGCCGCCAGTGCCGCCGCTACCGGCGGCACCGCCGTTGCCACCAGCGCCGCCGGATGTGCCTGCACCACCCGTGCCGTCGCCGCCCGTGCCGCCCTGACCGCCCGTGCCACCAGCGCCGGCGTCGCCGGGGCTACCGTCGCCGCCAGCATTGCTACCGTTGCCGCCATCACCGGCGGCTCCACCGGCGCCACCCGCACCACCCGTGCCTGTACCGGTGGTCGAGTTGCCCGCACCGCCGGTGCCACCCGCACCGCCATTGCCACCTACGCCGCCGTCGGCGCCGCCACCGAAGGGACCAAGAACTCCGCCACCATGGCCACCGTTCCCGGCGGCGCCGCCCTCGCCGCCTTCACCGCCCAAGGCTTCGGCGGTGCCGGTGACGTCGGAGGCACCGCCTGCGCCGCCCTCACCGCCGGCGCCACCGTCGCCGCCCGCACCGGCGGCACCGCCGCCGACAACGGGAAGGTCACCGCCGACACCACCCTCACCGCCGGCGCCTCCGGCGCCTCCGGCGCCCCCAGTGCCACCCCCTCCGAGGGCACTGTCGGTGACGCCGATACCGCCGTTACCGCCGGCGCCCCCGGTGCCACCTGTCCCGCCGACGCCACCGGTACCGCTGCTACCGATGGTTCCAAAGCCGGCTTGGCCACCCGCGCCGCCGGCGCCTGCCGCGCCACCGGTGCCGCCGTCACCGCCGTTACCGCCGAAGGAAGGACCGCCGTCGTGGCCGTTACCAGCGTTACCGGCGGTACCGCCATCACCACCAGTGCCACCGGCGCCGCCATCACCTCCTCCGAGGCCGCCCTGGCCGCCGATACCGCCGACACCACCGGCGCCACCGTCACCACCGTTGCCACCGTCGCCGAAGGGAGTAATAATTCCGCCGCCCCCACCACCGCCGGCGCCGCCGGCGCCGCCATTTCCGCCGGCGCCGCCGTCGCCTCCTTTGTCGAGCTCGAAGTCGACGGCGTCGCCGCCCGCGCCGCCGTTGCCGCCGGCACCGCCCTTGCCTCCGAAGCCGCCGTTCTCGGTCGAGCCGGTGCCGCCGTCGCCGAAGAGGCCTTTGCCGCCGTCGCCGCCGTCGCCACCGGCTCCGCCGATACCGCCGGCGCCGTGGGCGCCGGTCGTTGACCCGGTGCCGCCTTGACCGGCCGCTCCGCCGGTGCCGCCGGTGCCACCGTCACCGCCATCGCCGCCGTTACCGCCGCCGGCCGCCCCGGCCTTGCCGGCCCCGCCGGTTCCGCCTTGGCCACCGGTGCCACCATCACCACCGGCGCCGCCGGCGCCCTGGCTGCCGCCGCTACCGGCACCGGCCGCACCGCCCTCACCGCCGGCGCCGCCATCACCGCCCGCGGCGCCTTGGCCACCGGTACCGCTACCGGCCGCCCCCAGGGTGCCGCTGCCACCCTGGCCCCCGGTGCCACCGGCACCGCCGGTGCCACCGTCACCGGCAGAGCCGTCAGCGCCGGTGGTGGATCCGTTGCCGCCCGCACCGGCGTCCCCACCGGTACCGCCGATGCCGCCCTGACCGCCGGCGCCACCATCGACCCCGGTACTGGCGCTGTGATCCGTACCGGCACCACCGGTGCCGCCCTGACCACCGGTACCGCCGTCACCACCGTCACCACCGGCACCCTGGCTGCCGCCGGTTCCTGCACCGGCCGCGCCGCCCTTACCGCCGGCGCCGCCGTCACCGCCGGCCGCACCCTGGTCGCCAGTCCCGCCACCGGCCGCCCCGGTGGTGCCGATACCACCCTGGCCACCAGTGCCACCGGTGCCACCAATACCGCCGTCGCCCGCGGAACCATCTGCACCCGTCGCAGAACCCTTGCCGCCGACGCCGGCGTCGCCACCAGTGCCGCCGATACCGCCCTCGCCACCGACGCCACCATCGACACCGGTATTGGCACTGTGATCGGTACCGGCACCCCCGGTACCGCCCTGGCCACCAGCGCCGCCGTCACCACCGGCACCGCCGGCGCCCTGGACACCGCCGGTGCCGGCACCGGCCGCGCCGCCGTCACCACCGGCACCGCCGGAACCGCCCGCGGCGCCTTGGCCGCCGGTCCCGCCACCGGCGGCTCCGGTGGCGCCGATACCACCGTCACCACCGGCGCCACCGGTACCGCCTTGGCCGCCGTCACCAGAGGAGCCATCAGCACCCGTGCTGGACCCGGTACCCCCGGCGCCAGCGTCGCCACCAGTACCGCCGATACCGCCAGTGCCACCAGCGCCACCATCGGTGCCCGGGGTAGCGCTGTGATCCGTGCCAGCTCCGCCGATGCCGCCCTGACCCCCGACACCGCCGTCACCACCGGCACCGCCCGCACCCTGACTACCACCGACCCCGGAACCGGCCGCACCGCCCTTACCGCCAGCGCCACCTTGACCGCCGGCCGCGCCCTGGCCGCCGGTCCCGCCACCGGCGGCTCCGGTGGCGCCGATACCACCGTCACCACCGGCGCCACCGGTACCGCCTTGGCCGCCGTCACCAGAGGAGCCATCAGCACCCGTGCTGGACCCGGTACCCCCGGCGCCAGCGTCGCCACCAGTACCGCCGATACCGCCAGTGCCACCAGCGCCACCATCGGTGCCCGGGGTAGCGCTGTGATCCGTGCCAGCTCCGCCGATGCCGCCCTGACCCCCGACACCGCCGTCACCACCGGCACCGCCCGCACCCTGACTACCCCCGACCCCGGAACCGGCCGCACCGCCCTTACCGCCAGCGCCACCTTGGCCGCCAGCCGCACCCTGGCCACCGTCACCGCCATCAGCGGCTCCGGTGGTACCGATACCACCCTGGCCACCCGTGCCACCAGTACCACCAACACCACCATCGCCCGCAGAGCCATCAGCACCCGCCACAGAACCCTTGCCACCGGCCCCGGCGTCGCCACCAGTACCGCCGATACCGCCAGTGCCACCAGCACCACCATCGGTGCCCGGGGTAGCGCTGTGATCCGTGCCAGCTCCGCCGATGCCGCCCTGACCCCCGACACCGCCGTCACCACCGGCACCGCCCGCACCCTGACTACCCCCGACCCCAGTACCGGCCGCACCGCCCTTACCGCCAGCGCCGCCTTGACCGCCGGCCGCACCCTGGCCACCGTCACCGCCATCAGCGGCTCCGGTGGTACCGATACCACCCTGGCCACCCGTGCCACCAGTACCACCAACACCACCATCGCCCGCGGAACCATCAGCACCCGCCACAGAACCCTTGCCACCGGCCCCGGCGTCGCCACCAGTACCGCCGATACCGCCAGTGCCACCAGCACCACCATCGGTGCCCGGGGTAGCGCTGTGATCGGTACCGGCACCCCCCGTGCCGCCCTGACCCCCGACACCGCCGTCACCACCGGCACCGCCCGCACCCTGACTACCACCGACCCCGGAACCGGCCGCACCGCCCTTACCGCCAGCGCCGCCTTGACCGCCGGCCGCACCCTGGCCACCGTCACCGCCATCAGCGGCTCCGGTGGTACCAATACCACCCTGGCCACCCGTGCCACCAGTACCACCAACACCACCATCGCCCGCGGAACCATCAGCACCCGCCACAGAACCCTTGCCACCGGCCCCGGCGTCGCCACCAGTACCGCCGATACCGCCAGTGCCACCAGCGCCACCATCGGTGCCCGGGGTAGCGCTGTGATCGGTACCGGCACCCCCGGTACCGCCCTGACCCCCGACACCGCCGTCACCACCGGCACCGCCCGCACCCTGACTACCACCGACCCCGGAACCGGCCGCACCGCCCTTACCGCCAGCGCCGCCTTGACCGCCGGCCGCACCCTGGCCACCGTCACCGCCATCAGCGGCTCCGGTGGTACCAATACCACCCTGGCCACCCGTGCCACCAGTACCACCAACACCACCATCGCCCGCGGAACCATCAGCACCCGCCACAGAACCCTTGCCACCGGCCCCGGCGTCGCCACCAGTACCGCCGATACCGCCAGCGCCACCAGCGCCACCATCGGTGCCCGGGGTAGCGCTGTGATCGGTACCGGCACCCCCGGTACCGCCCTGACCCCCGACACCGCCGTCACCACCAGCACCGCCGGCGCCCTGGACACCGCCGGTGCCCGCACCGGCCGCACCACCGGTGCCACCCTGACCACCGGCCCCGCCCGCCGCACCGGTGGCGCCGGCCCCGCCATCCGCCGCACCGGCGATGCCGCTGCCACCATCACCACCAAGGCCACCCTGACCGCCGGTACCGCCATCCCCGGCGCTGCCGTCGGCGCCGGTCGTGCCGCCGGTGCCGCCGGCGCCGGCCGCGCCACCCGCACCTGCTGATCCGCCGATGCCGCCAGTACCGCCTTGGCCGCCATCGGCGCCGGCGACCCCAGCTCCACCGTCGGCGCCGCTGCCGCCAGCGCCGCCGGTGCCGCCTATACCGCCGATACCGCCGACACCGCCGGAGCCGTTGGTGCCGCCGGCGCCGGAGTCACCGCCGGCCCCACCCACACCGCCGGTCCCGCCCGCGAAACCGGTACCGCCGGTCGCGCCGCTGCCCGCGGTGGCGTCGGTGCCGTCACCGCCGGCGCCACCCGCACCACCGGTCCCGCCGTCACCTCCATCGCCGCTGATGCCGGTGCTGCCGGCTTGGCTGAAGATCTGGGCAGCGCCACCAAGCCCGCCCGCGCCGGCGGCGCCACCGGCGCCACCCCTACCGCCGTCACCACCGATCCCGGTGGCGCTAGCGGCGCCCGCGGCGCCCGCGCCGCCGCCACCACCGTCACCACCAAGTCCGCCGGCCCCACCGTTGCCGAAGACCAGCGGGGCCCTGCCGCCGGCGCCGCCAGCACCACCCACACCACCAGCGCCGCCGACACCGCCGGGATCACCGTCACCAACGGCAGGGCTGCCGTCAGCACCGGTTCCGCCGGCACCGCCGCGCCCGCCGTCACCACCGCGCATAAACAGCCCGCCGCGCCCGGCGGCACCGCCGTCACCACCGGCGCCACCGGCAGCACCCGGCGTTATCGCATTCGCGCCGGCGCCTCCGGCCCCGCCCGTGCCGCCAGCCCCGAACAGCCAGCCAGGATTACCGCCCGCGCCACCGGCACCGCCAGCCCCGCCGGCAGAGCCCATACTCCCAGCGCCGCCATTACCGCCATTGCCAACGAAGAAGCCGCCGTTACCGCCGGCCCCACCGGCACCGCCGCCGATGCCGCCGGCCCCACCGTTACCGCCGCTGCCGTACAGCCAGCCACCATGGCCGGCGGCCGCGCCGTTACCGCCAGCGCCGTCGCTGCCATCGGAAGTGCTGGTGGCGCCGGCACCGCCGATGCCGCCGTTACCGCCGTTACCGAACAGCCCCGCCGACCCGCCGGCGCCACCGGCGCCACCGTCGCCTCCGTTGGTGGCGATACCCCCATTACCGCCGTCACCGCCATGGCCAGCGTCGCCGATCAGTCCACCACCGTTGCCGCCGGCCCCACCGGCGCCGCCGGCCCCACCGTCCGGCCCGGCTAAGCCGCCGCCAGCGCCGTTGCCGCCGGCCCCACCGTTGCCACCGCGGCCGACGAGCCCGGCGCTGCCGCCGGCGCCGCCGCGGCCGCCGTTGGTGGGGCCGTTGCCGGCGTTGCCGCCGTTGCCGGCGTTACCGCCGCTACCGGCGAGCCAACCGGCGTTGCCGCCGCTGCCGCCGTCACCGCCGGGCCCTCCGCCGGTGACACCGTTACCGCCTTGCCCGCCGTGCCCGCCGTTGCCGCCGCCACCGGTCAGCCAACCGCCATGGCCGCCATGGCCGCCGGCCCCGCCAGCTCCACCGGACGAGCCGCCCTGTCCGGCCCCGCCAGCCCCGCCAGCCCCGCCGGCCCCGATCAGTCCGCCGGCCCCACCAGCACCGCCGTCACCACCAGCACCACCAGCACCGGTATTGGCGCCGTGCCCGCCCGCGCCGCCGCTGGCGCCGTCACCGTAAATCCATCCGCCCCGGCCGCCGGTGCCGCCGTCACCGCCGTCGCCGCTGAAACCACCGCCGGCCCCGCCGGTGCCGCCGGCGCTTCCGGTGCCACCATGTCCGAACAGCCCAGTGGCACCGCCATTGCCGCCGGCACCGCCAGCCCCGCCGTTGCCGGGCCCGGTGCCGCCGTTGCCGCCGACACCACTGGCGCCGCCATTGCCGTAAAGCCACCCGCCGCGACCGCCGTCACCGCCGGCCCCGCCAGCCCCGCCGTCAGCCCCGCCGACAGTCGGCCCGCCGCTGCCTCCATCAGCGCCCACACCGCCAACGCCCCCATGCCCGAACAGCCCAGCGCTGCCGCCATCGCCGCCGGCGCCGCCCGCACCGCCATCGCCGGCGGCATTGTCGGCCCCAGCACTGCCGTTGCCGCCGTTGCCGCCGTCGCCGTAAAGCAACCCACCGCTGCCGCCGGCGCCGCCGGAGCCGCCAGCGAGGGCACCGGGAACGCCGCCCGTGCCCCCGGCCCCACCCATACCTGCATGGCCCACCAGCCAAGCCCGGCCACCGGCACCGCCCGCGCCACCGCCGATCCCGCCAGCGCCGCCGGTGCCGCCATTGCCGTACAGCCAGCCGCCGGAGCCACCGGCCCCACCCGCGGCACCACCCGTTCCGCCCGCTCCGCCGTTGCCGCCGTTGCCCAACAACCCCGCCGACCCACCGGCCCCCCCAGCCTGCCCAGCCGCCCCCGCCGCACCACTACCGCCGCTACCCCACAACAACCCACCATTCCCACCCGCACCACCCGGCGTGGTGGCATTCGCACCATTGCCCACCAACGGGCGCCCCAACAACACCTGAGTCGGACCGTTCACCACATTGAGCACCGTCTGCTCCACATTGGCGGCCTCAGCAGCCGCATACGACACCGCGCCACTGTGCAACGTCACCACGAACTGCTCGTGATACGCCCCAACCTGGGCACCGATCGCCTGATACTCCTGACCGAACATGCCGAACAACGCCGCAATCTGCGCCGACACCTCATCACCACCCGCAGCCAACACCTCCGTCGTCGCCGCAGCCGCCGCCGCGTTCGCCGCCTCCAACGCCGAACCAATACTGGCCAAATCACCAACAACACCAGTGAAAACATCGGGAGTAAACGAAACAAAAGACACCGGAGGGCTCCTGAACAGTTGTAGCGGCAGTTAGCGACCGCAACCGCACACCGACCGCGACCGTTAGCGAGCGAAGCTATGCGTCACCGCGGTTGGTCAGCTGGCGGTTTCGCAATCAGGGTGGCTTAGACCCCAGCCGATGTACTCCACGACCTATAAGAGCCACCCCACCCACACCCCGACCAGCCCACCCAGGCCCCAGCACCACACGACGAGTGTTTGAGTAGCAACGGGTGTCGCCATTGGCGTAACGTCGCCGATGCATCGGAACATCTTCTGGGCCAACAACTCCCAGTTTCACGCGACTTCCGATTGGCTGCAGCCGGACGGGGTGAATGTCATCGATGCTTTCACCGGTGGGCCTGGCCCGACCACAGATGATCGCCGCCTCCATACTTGATCGGAGGTAGCAGAACACCTGGAGTCGTTCGACGGGGCCGCATACCCGACAAGCTGCGAAACGTATGGCGCCTTAACTCGCTATTGGAAGCTCGCGTGCTCGTCGGAGGCCAGATGCGCCACTTTGCTGATAATCCTCGGGGGTGAATCGATCCATGCCGGGCGGTCGGGGCTCTCCCGCTCTCCGCAGCCGGAGAAATCCTCGCCAAGAGCCTTGTGCTCTGAGCGCGTTCGGGCAACTTCCGAGCGGCTACTACACCGAACCAAGGCAAGCCATGTCCCTGGATCCGCCCGTGACGGATCCCCCGATTTAGGCCGCGGGCTCTGTCACGAAGTCGATGAGCTCTTCGATTCGACCTATTAGGGCTGACTCCAGATCGTTCCAGTTGCGCACCGTCGAGCGGATGCGTCGCCATGCGCTGCTGATGTCCGTCTGGTCGGCGTGCGGCCACCCGAGCGCTTCACAAACTCCGTGCTTCCACTCGATGTCCCTAGGCACGCTTGGCCACTTGGTCAGCCCGAGCCGCTGCGGCTTCACTGCCTGCCATATGTCGACATAGGGATGACCGACAACCAAGGCGTCAGGGCCACCTGGCCCGCGGCGCACCGCTTCGGCAATCCGGGCTTCTTTGGATCCGGGGACGAGGTGGTCCACGAGGACGCCTAGCCGGCGGCTGGGTCCGGGG
Source organism: Mycobacterium spongiae (assembly GCF_018278905.1). NCBI lineage: Bacteria > Bacillati > Actinomycetota > Actinomycetes > Mycobacteriales > Mycobacteriaceae > Mycobacterium > Mycobacterium spongiae. The sequence continues at coordinate 1,394,476 of NZ_CP046600.1, read as the reverse complement.
CGGAAGTCGGCGACGATCCGGACTAGGTCGTCGACGCCACCGAGGTGCTCGACTACGACACCTTCGACTCGCAAGTCGTCGCCCCAGACCTGCGCGATCAGTTCGGCGTCGTGACGGCCCTCAACATAGATCCGACTGGCGCGCGCGGCTCGAGCCCGCCTAGCCGGAGCCGGGATCGAACCGGATGCTGTTCGTTTCGCTCGGTCAGGCGCGGGACGACGCGGCGCCGTGAGGATTACCGGTTGTCCGTCGAGGAGATAGCCGGGGCCTAGCGGAAAGCCGCGGGTCTTGCCATGTCGGTCTTCGAGGTCAACGCGGCCGTATTCCACCCGGACTACGGCACCGACATAACCCGTTTGAGCATCCTCGACAACCATTCCGAGCTCGACTGTGTGCTGGACCGATTGGGGCTTCCGACGCCGCCCCCCAGCCAGCACATCGGTTCCATAGCGATCCACCACGCGGCGATCGTAGTGGCCCTGTGGGCGGAGTGCGGGTCGCGGCGCGCCGCTACTTGGTCCACAACTCCGGAAGCGACCAATGCCAAAATCCCGTACTGCCACAGGACGAAAACCCAGCGAGCGGATATCGACGCGATGGAAAGTTCAAGGGGAACAACGTAAAACAGTCACCCGGCAAACAAGCTAGCGTGGCGCCGCGCAGAGCGAGTCACGGTTTCGAAGCAAGCAGGGATAGCGCGACTTCGAATCATGTTCTAGTGCAATGGAATTAAGACCGGAGCAGTGTCTGTTTAGTGCCGCTAGCGCTATCAGCCATGTCGGCATTCCGCTACCGGAGTTACCCCTTGCGGCTCGAGATGCTGCGCGTCGCCACGCAGCACCTTCATCGACGCGTCGCCATCGGGAAAACATCCGTGTTCCTGGTCACAACTTTCACCGCATCCCCAATCACGAACCCAATGGCCTCAGCTGGCCGCCTGGATGTTCCCCGCCTCAGGAGAGAGTTCACGGCAAGCAAGCAGGTGCATAACGGTTAGGTCTAGGCCAGTCCGACACGCCGCGCGACACTCGGTCGCGGATTCCGCCGCCAATAACATCAGCACCATCAGTAACACAGCTAACCCGCTCCACGAAGGCGTTCGGAACGTCGAGGACTACCCGACCGCCGAAGACTACGTGACCAGCGAAATCGACCTTGATGATTTCGAGTCCAGCTCGGCCGACTCGGACGGCGAGTGGGTGTGGCCGGCCGATCGCCGGTGGCGGCCGCTCGCAGCAACCATCGGCGGTGTTGTCGCCGTCGGTGCCATAGCGACCGCGGTCATCATCAATAGCGGAGACAGCGCGTCGACAAAAGCCACGGTCGGAGCCCCAGCCCCCCGAACAGCGACCTCCGCCTCGCCGCGGACGACGGCCGCGCCCACTAGCTCACCGAAGACCACGCCACGTACATCGCCCACTCCATCCCGGACATCACCACTTTCCCCGGAGACGGTCACCACCTTGACACCACCGTCCGCCAGTCCCAGCCCGAGCCTGGGGCCTGGTATCGGGGCAATCCCAACGCCAACTGCTGCGGTACCACCGACCCCTGCACCCCCGGGTGCCGCCCTCAACCCGCGCGCCGTCGTGTACCGCGTGACGGGAGCCAAACAGCTCCTCGACCTCGTGAACGTCGTCTACACCGACGAGCAGGGCTTCCCTAAAACCGAATTCAACGTGTCACTGCCATGGACAAAGATGGTGGTCTTGAACCCAGGCGTGCAGACCCAATCGGTGGTCGCGACGAGCATCTACAGTCGTCTCAATTGTTCGATCGTGAACGCCGCAGGCCAGCCGGTTGTAGCCTCGGCCAGCAACTCGATCATCACGACCTGCACGCGCTAGATCGGTGCGCCTCATCTCGGCGCTAACCAAGACCCAGTTCGCGCATCCGTTGATCGTGTGTCTGCTGAAGGCGGTCGAAGAACGAGGCGAGCTGGGCCAGCCCACCAGTACCGGATACCACCAAGTCGACCAGCTCGTCGTGGTCGGCCAGCACGAGTTGCGCCTGAGTGATTGCTTCGCCGAGCAGCCGACGCGACCACAGTGCCAGCCGACTCCGTTGTTTGGCACTCGTAGTCACCGCCGCGCGCACTTCGGAGACGACAAACTGCGAGTGCCCCGTCTCCGACAACGCCCCCCGCACGACGTCGGCAACCTCGTCGGGCAACCCGTCGGCGATCTCCAGATACAAATCGGCTGCCAAGGCGTCAGCGACATAGGCCTTGACCAGGGCTTCCAGCCACGTGCTCGGCATCGTCAGCCGGTGGTAATTCTCGAGCGCCGACGCGTACTTTGACATCGCCGGCACGACGTCGATACCACGACGTTCCAACGCATCGCGCAGCAACTCGTAGTGCCCCATCTCAGCGGCGGCCATAGTCGCCATCGAGATCCGGCCGCGCAGATCCGGCGCCATGCGTGCTTCCTCTGTCAAGCGGTAGAAAGCAGCGACTTCGCCGTAAGCCAGCAAGGCAAACAGTTCGTTGACGCCGGGATGCTCCGCCGGCAGCTGGGGCCTGGACGAATCCGCCACCTGGTCAGCGGACGAGGGCGAAGTCATGGCAACACTCTAGTCGGCAGCCGTATCGGAAAATGGGAGCCTGCCGGCCGACCAGCTATGATGCTCATTGGTAGTGGTTTGTCTGTACCACCACTACCAATGAATATGTGCGTGCACGTAGCGGACCCACTGGAGAATGTGCGTGGGTCGGCGACTCGGCGACGTGATCGGAGTCGGAACTCGTGCGCGCGTGAGCCGCGACAGAGAAACACCGGCATAAGACCGATACCGTCACCGAAAGGCGCCTGACCCAACTGATGACCGCATTGAAGAGCACAACTGAACTAAGCCCTCAACCAACATTTGCCACACTCGGAGTCCGCGACGAGATAGTCCGCGCATTAGCCGAAAACGGCATCGAGTCCCCCTTTGCTATCCAAGAACTCACCCTGCCGCTAGCGCTCGATGGCGATGACGTGATCGGCCAGGCCCGAACCGGTATGGGCAAGACCTTCGCGTTCGGCGTGCCGCTGCTGCAGCGCATCACCTCCGGAGATGGGGTCAGGCCTCTCAACGGCACTCCCCGTGCCTTGATTGTCGTGCCCACTCGCGAGCTGTGTCTGCAGGTGACCGATGACCTCGCCGTTGCCGCAAGATATCTGACCGCGGGAGCGGCCGCAGACAGCGATACCAACGGCGAGCGCCCGCTGTCGGTCGTGTCCATCTACGGCGGACGCGCCTACGAGCCCCAGATCGAGGCGCTACGCGTCGGCGCCGACGTCGTGGTGGGCACCCCCGGCCGCCTGCTGGACCTCTGTCAGCAGGGCCACCTGCAGTTGGGCGGATTGTGCGTGCTGGTGCTCGACGAGGCCGATGAGATGCTCGACCTGGGATTCCTACCCGACATCGAGCGCATTCTTCGCCAAATTCCCACCGATCGGCAGTCGATGCTGTTCTCGGCGACCATGCCAGACCCCATCATCACCCTGGCCCGCACGTTCATGGCGCAGCCCACGCACATCCGAGCGGAAGCACCGCATTCCTCCGCGGTGCACGACGCCACCGAGCAGTTTGTCTATCGCGCCCACGCGCTCGACAAGGTTGAGCTGGTCAGCCGTGTCCTGCAGGCGCGAGATCGCGGTGCGACGATGATCTTCGCCCGCACCAAGCGCACGGCCCAAAAGGTCGCCGACGAGCTGACCGAGCGCGGTTTCGCTGTGGGCGCAGTCCATGGCGATCTCGGACAGATAGCGCGCGAAAAGGCTCTCAAAGCCTTCCGCTCCAGCCACATCGATGTACTGGTCGCCACTGACGTGGCTGCGCGCGGCATCGACGTCGACGACGTCACGCATGTCATCAATTACCAATGCCCCGAAGACGAGAAGATGTACGTCCACCGCATCGGGCGGACGGGTCGTGCCGGCCGCACCGGAGTCGCGGTCACGCTCGTGGATTGGGACGAGCTGCCCCGCTGGGCGATGATCGACAATGCTCTTGGCCTCGGATCTCCTGATCCAGCCGAGACCTACTCCAGCTCGCCGCACCTGTATACGGAGCTAGCGATCCCGACCGATGCCGACGGCAGGGTCGGCACGCCGCGCGCGTCGCGCGGCAAGCGCTCCACCGACTCTGGCGGGCAGAAAAGCGGCACCGCCAAAAGCCCGCCGAACAACAGAAACGGCTCCCGCCGACGCCGCACGCGCGGCGGTAAACCGGTCACCGGACACCCTGCCAGCAACCCAGCTGCCAACGGCGAGGACGCTTCGGACGCTGGCTCCGGTCCCGCTCCCGCGGCGAGTTCCAGCACTGGTAGCTCCGAGACCACCCGTCGGCGCCGTCGCCGTCGCGGACGCAAGACCGGCGCCGGAGATAACCTCGCCACACCGACCAATTAATCCCGCGGTCTTGCCGTGGTAAGACCCGAGCGCCGCACCAAGGCCGATCTTGCGGCCGCCGCCGCGATCGTGGTGGTCGTCTCGATCGCAGCCGCCCTGATCTGGTGGACCAGCGATGCCCGCGCCACCATCAGTCGCCCGGCCTCCGTTCCAGCGCCCACGCCGACGCCCGCCCGAGAAGTCCCGGCTTCGCTGACCGAGCTCTGGTCCGCTGCCAGCCCCGCGACCCGCGCCCCGGTAGTCGTGGGCGGAACGGTGACCACCGGCGACGGGCGCACGCTCGAAGGGCACGACCCCGCCACCGGGGAATCGGTCTGGAGCTACACCCGTGACAGCGATCTCTGCGGCGCGACCTGGGTCTACCACTATGTCGTCGCGGTCTACCGCGATGGCCGCGGTTGCGGCCAGGTCAGCACCATCAACGGTTCGACCGGTCGCCGCGGGCCGGCCCGCAGCAGCTACGCCGATCCACGGGTGCATCTGTCGTCCGACGGCACGACCGTGTTGTCGGCCGGCACCACTCGGTTGGAACTGTGGCGTTCGGACATGGTCCGGATGCTGTCCTACGGCGAGATCGATGCCCGCGTGAAACCCTCGAACCGAGGGCTCCATTCCGGATGCACACTGGAGTCGGCCGCAGCGAGTTCGTCGGCGGTCTCGGTGCTCGAGGCGTGCGCGGATCAGGCCGACGTGCGGCTGGTCCTGCTGCGCCCGGGCAAAGAAGACGATGAGCCCGAACAGCGCTTCGTGCCCGAACCCGGAATCAAGCCGGGTTCGGGCGCTCGGGTCTTGGTCGTCGCGCACAACAACACCGCGGTCTACCTGCCCTCCCCGCAGCCGCGGATCGAAGTCATCGACGAGACCGGCGTCACGGTGGCGAGCACGCTGCTGGCTACCCAGCCATCGGCCGCGGCGGCTGCCTCGCAGACCGGAAGCCTGGTGACGTGGTGGACCGGCGATGCGCTGTTGGTCTTCGATGCGAGCACCCTGACCCAGCGCTATACCATCGCGGCCGGCGAGACGATGGCCCCGCTGGGGCCCGGGGTAATGATGGCAGGGCAACTCCTGGTGCCGGTCACTGGCGGAATCGGCGTCTACGATCCGGTTAGCGGCGCGAACATTCGCTACCTGCAGGTGACGCGATCACCGAGCACCTCGGCGGTAGTCCCGGCGGTGTCTGGCTCCAAAGTTATCGAGCAGCGCGGCGGAACCGTGGTGGTTCTTGGCTGATATCCGCAACCCTCGGTTTGTGCTACGACTTGATCTCTACTGCAAACGTCGGCAACGGCTTGCCGGTCTTCCAGTGCTTGAGCAACGCCTGCGCCAGCTCGCGGTAGGCAATGACGCCCTTGTTCTTGCGCCCGGCCATCACAGACGAACCCGAGGCGCTGGCCTCGGCGAAGCGCACCGTGCGGGGAATCGGCGGCGCCAACACCGGCAGGTCGTAGCGGTCGGCGACATCGAGCAGCACATCACGGGTGTGGGTGGTTCGCGAGTCGTACAGCGTCGGCAGCGCGCCTATCAGGCGCAGATTCGGATTAGTGATCTGCTGAACATCGGCGACCGTGCGCAAAAACTGGCCAACACCGCGGTGCGCCAACGTCTCGCACTGCAGCGGCACCATGACCTCATCTGCGGCCGTCAATCCGTTGAGGGTCAACACCCCCAGCGAGGGCGGACAGTCGATGATCACCACGTCAAATTGATCGGAAAGCTTGGCAAGCGCTCGTTTGAGCGCATACTCACGGCCGGCCCGCATCAACAGCATCGCCTCGGCGCCAGCCAGGTCAATGTTGGCCGGCAACAACGTCATTCCCTCCATCGTCGAGACCAGCGCCGCGCTGGGCTCGACTTCCGCAAGCAACACCTCATGCACCGAGACCGGCAGTTTGTCGGGATCCTGGCCAAGCGAGAAAGTCAAACATCCTTGCGGATCCAGATCGACAAGCAGCACCCGCCGTCCCTTATCCACCATCGCCGCACCGAGCGAAGCGACCGTCGTCGTCTTGGCCACTCCACCCTTCTGGTTGGCCACCGCCAGCACCCGGGTCTCACTCACAAACGCCGCTCCTCCTCATCGCATCGCTCTGCATCGTCGGCGCGCAGTCACAGTGCCATCCTGGCATGGGCACTCCCGAACGCGCCCTCCGACCGGCCCACGACGTGTCCGGCAGAATCGGTCGGCATGGGCGTGTACAACCATCGACTGCTACTTCTGCGCCACGGCGAAACGGCCTGGTCCAAATCCGGCCAACACACCGGCAGGACCGATCTTGACCTCACCGATGTCGGCAAGGTGGAGGCCGAGCTCACGGGGCGGGTCTTGAGTGGACTCGAACTCGCTGACCCGATGGTGATCAGCAGCCCGCGCCATCGTGCCCTGGCCACCGCCAAGCTGGCCGGACTCGCCATTAACGAGGTATCTCCCTTGCTCGCCGAATGGGACTACGGGTCGTACGAAGGCCTGACGACGCCGCAGATCCGGGAGTCAGTTCCTGATTGGCTGGTCTGGACACACGGATGTCCCGGTGGCGAGAGTGTGGCGCAGGTCAGCGACCGCGCTGATCGGGCCATCGCATCGGCATTGGGGACGATGACATCGCGCGACGTGGTGTTCGTCGGCCACAGCCACTTTTCCCGCGCGGTCATTGCTCGTTGGCTCGAGCTACCGCTCGTTGAGGGCAGCCGCTTCTACATGCTCGCCGGTTCGATCGCGATCTGCGGGTTCGAGCATGGCGTGCGGCAGCTCACCGCGCTCGGACTGGGCGGCCAACTGCAACCGGTTGCAGCCAGGTGAAGACGTTCACCGAGCCGCCGTTCGCGCTATGCGGGCCACGAGGGACGCTGGTTGCCGACGGGGTGCAGACGCACTACTGCGACGTGGCCGCCGCGCAGGCGGCGCTGCGCTCTGGAGCCGCGCCGATCCTGTTGGGCGCGCTGCCTTTCGACCCTGCCAGACCGGCCGCGTTGATGGCGCCGAGCGCCGTTCGGCGCACCGACACCGTGCCGGATTGGCCGACCGGAACGCCGCCGAAAGTGCGCATCGCCGCGGCTGTCCCCCCGCCCGCGGAGTACCGCGCCAGGATCGCTCGTGCCCGCGATCGGCTGGCAGCACCCGATGGCGGACTGCACAAGGTGGTGCTGGCCCGCGCGTTGCACCTGGTCGCCGAGGCTCCGATAGACGCACGGACCGTACTGCGCCAGCTGGTTGCCGCCGACCATGCAGCGTACGGCTATCTGGTCGACCTGACGGCGGCCGGCACCAGCTATACGGGGACCGCTCTGGTCGGTGCCAGTCCAGAACTCCTGGTCGCACGCTCGGGCGATCAGGTCTTCTGCCAGCCGTTTGCCGGCTCCGCACCCCGTGCCGCCGACCCGGTGCTCGACGCCGCCAACGGAGCGGCGCTGGCCGATTCGGCCAAGAACCGACACGAGCACCAACTGGTCATCGACACGATGCGTGCCGCCCTGGAGCCGCTGTGTGACGAACTGGTAATCGCATCCGAGCCACATTTGAGCAGCACCGCGGCGGTATGGCACCTGTGCACCCCGATCAAGGGCCGACTCCGCGATACCTCAACGACGGCAATCGATCTAGCGTTGGCCCTGCATCCCACCCCGGCCGTCGGGGGCGTGCCAACAACGACCGCCGCCGAATTCATCGCCGAGTTGGAAGGCGACCGCGGTTTCTACGCCGGCGCCGTGGGTTGGTGCGACTCCCGGGGGGACGGCGATTGGGTGGTGTCGATCCGCGGTGCCCAATTGTCGGCCGATCGTCTCACCGCCCGCGCGCATGCAGGCGGCGGGATCGTCGCCGAATCCGATCCCGACGACGAAGTTGACGAGACCACAACGAAATTCGCCACGATATTGTCCGCGCTGGGAGTCGAGCAATGACTGAGAAAATCCGCCCCGCCATTCCGGAAGACACCGCCGACATTGTGGCCATGATCCATGCATTGGCCGAATTCGTACGCGCTGCCGCTCAATGCACTGTGACCGAAAACCAAGTAGCTGCAGCACTTTTCAGTGACGCCCCGATCGTTCGAGGTCACGTTGCCACGGTTGATGGCGAGGTTGCCGCGATGGCGCTGTGGTTTCTTAACTTCTCCACCTGGGATGGCGTTGCCGGCATCTACATCGAGGACCTGTTCGTGCGGCCGCGGTTTCGCCGCCGCGGTCTGGCCCGCCGGTTGCTGACGAGCCTGGCGGGTGAATGCGTCGAGAAAGGCTACACGCGGCTGTCGTGGTCAGTACTCAACTGGAATTCCGATGCCATCGCGCTCTACGACGGCGTCGGCGCTCAACCGCAGCCTGAGTGCATCGGCTATCGGCTCTCTGGTCCGCCACTGGCCGCGTTGGCGGGGCCGGGCTGATCACCGCCCGCGGCCCATCGCAAAGCCCCGGGGCTGAACAGCAACCCCAAAGCGCACAGAGCCATGATTCCTACCGGGATCCCGAAGAGGAGCTGATGCGAGCCCACAGCCACGTACCACGCCACCGGCAGCAGCATCAGCTGGGCGAATATAGCCAACCCGCGTCCCCAGCGCCTGCCGGTCATCAACGCCCACCCGGCCGCGAACACCCCGCTCCCGACCACCACAAACCAGATTGCCGTGCCCAAGCCGTTCACGACACTCTGGTCCGCGCCGCCCACGCCACGCACCATCAGAATCGCGGCCACCACCAGCCCTGCTACGCCTTGTGCGACGACAAGCAGGCCCGCCGCGCGCACCACGCTCGGCGCCGGCGGCACTCCCCGAGGAGCCAGGCGGGGGACGATCATGGCTTCAGCGTAGTCACCACATCCCGCCACCCGATGAGCCAGCGCACCACGACACGCAAGCACTAAGCGGCGTTGTACGGCCGCTCCTACCCCAATCGCGCAGCTCCTCCTCACGCCGCCCTGCGGCCTGCATCGTCGCCGCGCCTAGCCTGACTGCCGTCCTCCTCAACGGGCCGTACCGGCCCGCATCGTCGCACGGCCTGGCCGGATTGCCGTCCTCCTCAACGGGCCGTACCGGCCCGCATCGTCGTACAGCCTGGCCGGATTGCCGTGCTCCTCAACGGGCCGTACCGGCCCGCATCGTCGCACGGCCTAGGCTCATGCGTGATGCGTGCCGTGCTGATCGTCAACCCGACCGCCACCTCCACCACGCCGGCTGGCCGCGATCTGCTCGCACACGCGCTCGAAAGCCGCCTCGAACTCACTGTCGAGCACACCAAACATCCTGGTCACGGTGCGGAACTAGGGCAGGCCGCGGTCTCAGATGCGGTGGACCTAGTCGTGGTGCATGGCGGCGACGGCACGGTAAGCGCTGTGGTCAACGGGTTACTGGGAAGCCCCAACACGACCCCGGTCGGACCGGTGCCCGCTGTCGCGGTGGTTCCGGGCGGTTCGGCGAACGTGCTGGCTCGGGCTCTGGGGATTTCCCGGGATCCGATCGCGGCGACCAACCAACTCATCCAGCTGCTGGACGACTACCGCCGCCGCCAGCAGTGGCGTCGGATCGGCCTGATCGACTGCGGGGACCAGTGGGCTGTGTTCAACGCCGGAATGGGCGTTGACGCCGAGGTCGTGGCCGCGGTCGAGGCAGAACGCGACAAAGGTGGCAAAGTCACGGCCAGTCGTTATATCCGGGCAGCGGTGCGAACGGCACTCGCCTGCACACGCCGCGAACCGCTTCTTACGCTGCAACTTCCAGGCCGCGAGCCGGTTACCGGGGTGCACTTCGTCTTCGTATCCAACTCCAGCCCGTGGACGTACGCAAACGATCGGCCGGTATGGACCAATCCCGATTGCACGTTCGAGACGGGGGTAGGCGTATTCGCCGTCACCACCATGAAGCTGGTTCCTACCCTGAAGGTGGTACGGCAAATGCTCGCCAAGCGGCCGAAGTTCGAGTTCAACCACCTGATCAACGAAGATGACGTTGGTAGCCTGCGCGTCACCTCCATGGGGCCGCCGATCGCCACTCAGTTCGACGGGGACTACCTAGGTTTGCGCAAAACTATGACGTTCCGGGCAGTTCCAGATGCCCTAGCGGTGGTAGCTCCGCCCGCAAAAAACCGCGCCTGAGCTGCGATAATCACAGACACGGTGGACTAGTGACGAAATGTCACGCGCAAATCGCGCCGCAGTGTAGTACAACTGGGTTAAGGCTTTGGTGACAGAGCGTCGAAGTGAGATAGCCCACGGGCTTACGTAACACTATTGACATCTGTTGAGCCTGTGAAACGATCAAAAGGTTGCATGCAGAGATATGTAAGGGTACGGAAACCTTTCTTGAGCACGCGTTACCAGCCAAGAAGAATCGCCTGTGCGCGCTGCTGCGCACATAGTGAGGAGTAACGACTAATGGATTGGCGCCATCGGGCGGTCTGCCGTGACGAGGATCCGGAGCTGTTCTTCCCGGTAGGGAACAGCGGTCCGGCACTCGCGCAGATCGCTGACGCGAAACTGGTCTGCAATCGGTGCCCCGTCACCACAGAATGCCTCGGCTGGGCACTGAATACCGGCCAGGACTCCGGAGTTTGGGGCGGCATGAGCGAAGACGAACGGCGCGCGCTAAAGCGCCGCAACGCCCGGACAAAGGCCCGCACCGGAGTCTGACGACACAGTCTCGGCAACAGTGCGGCCCCGACGATCGTCGGGGCCGCACTGTTGCGTGCGGTGTTATAGGACTAACCTGCGGCGACCGATCGGTACCCGCAGCACCACGTCGGTGCCACGTTGGGCGGCTTCGCGCATGCCCATCCGCCCATCCAGCTCCGCAGACACAAGAGTCCGCACGATCTGCAGGCCCAGGCTGTCCGACTTCTCAAGACTGAATCCGTCCGGCAGACCCCGCCCGTTGTCGTGGACCACGACGTCGAGCCAGCGCGCCGAGCGCTCGGCGCGAATCGTGACGGACCCTTCTTCGGCGGCCGGGTCGAACCCGTGCTCAATCGCGTTCTGCACGAGTTCGGTAATCACCATGATCAGCGCGGTCGCTCGGTCGGAGTCCAGGACACCAAGGTCGCCGACGCGGTTTATCCGGATTGGCCTGTCCACCGACGCCACGTCGTTCATGATCGGCAGGATCCGGTCGATGACCTCGTCAAGATTCACCTGCTCGTCCACTGACATTGACAGCGCGTCGTGGACCAAGGCGATCGACGAAACTCGGCGTACCGATTCGATCAAGGCCTCCCGCCCCTCGGCGTTAGCAGTCCGTCTGGCCTGCAACCGCAGCAACGCCGCCACCGTTTGCAGGTTGTTCTTCACCCGGTGGTGGATTTCCCGGATCGTTGCGTCCTTGGAAATCAGGGCGCGGTCCCGACGTTTCACTTCGGTGACGTCCCGGATCAATATCGCCGCACCGACATTGCACCCATGAACCACCAGCGGCAGCGTGCGCAGCAGCACCGTGGCGCCACCTGCGTCAACTTCCATCCGCATGCTGCGCCCGCCGGCCAGCAAGTCCTGCACGTGCTCGGCTACCTCCTGCGCCTCAAACGGGTCCGAGATCAGGGGACGGGTGACTTTGATCAGGTTGTGCCCCTCCAACTCGGTCGCTAGACCCATCCGGTGGTAAGCGGACAACGCGTTGGGGCTGGCATAGCAGACCACGCCGTCGACATTGATGCGGATAAAACCGTCACCTACCCGCGCCGTAGAACGCGACAACGCCACGTCCCCCGCGTCGGGAAAAGTGCCCTCCGCCAACATGTGCACAAGATCGCCGGCGCAATCCAGGTAAGCGCTCTCCAACTGACCTGATTTGCGAAGCGCCGTCAGCGCGGCTTGGTGCTGCGTCAGCACCGCCACCACCTGGTCGCCATACCGTACCGGGGATGCCGCCATGTTCGTCACGCCCTCTTGGAGTGAGTCTCGTTGGCCCGCATCGTTTTCCTGCTGTGCCACACCCGAGTCGAAGGTGGCGGCGACCATGGGCAAGCTGTCAGCGCCGACAACGGCGCCCACCGCGTCGGACTGCATCACCGTCGGCGCGGTATTCGGCCGGCACTGGGCAACACACACCAGCACACCGTCATCGCGACAGACCCACATGAGGTAGTCGGCGAACGACAGATCGGCTAGCAGCTGCCACTCCCCGACCACCGCATGGAGGTGGTCGACGGCGTTGCCTGGCAGCACCGTGTGTTCGGCAAGCAGATCACCGAGAGTCGACACAAGAAACTCCCACGTCTCCCGAATTCCAGGTATGTAGCGTCCAACTGCTAGCTGATCACCGCGATGAGGTCGCCGGCCTGAATGACGTCACCCACCGACACACTCACCGTGCTGACGGTTCCGGCGACCTCGGCCAAGACGGGGATTTCCATCTTCATCGACTCAAGCAGGACGACGACGTCGCCCTTCCCGATTCGGTCGCCTTCACTGACAGCGACTTCGAGCACGCTCGCAACGATTTCGGCGCGGACATCCTCGGCCATCTTCACCCCACTCGTTTTCGGCCATCCACCGTGCCGACCGCTGTTCCATCTGCCTTCACCAGGCTCCTGTATGTCGAATGTATATCGAACCACAAGACCCCTTGGGGCCGCGGCGCGCGGACCACCAACACCGAATATGCGACCCCGTGAGACACTGGGCAACAACCGGGCAGAGACGTCGCCTGTCGCATATCTACCGAACTACGGATATCTACCGAACTACGGAGGTTCTCCATGGCCAAGCGTGGCCGTAAGAAGCGTGACCGCAAGCACAGCAAAGCTAACCACGGTAAGCGGCCGAATTCCTAGGAGCTTCCAGACTCAGGCGCTAGAACCCACCGCGGATGATGGTGGTCCGGCGAATCTCCAGCCGGAGGCGCTCGCGTAGACCTTCAGGAGCCTTTTCGCCTTTGCACTTGGTCGCGATCAAGGCCTTGATCCGCTCCTCGAGCCCGTAATGTCGCAGGCATTCCGGGCACGCCTCAAGATGCTGACGCAGCTTGCGCCGCGTCTCCGGCGTGCATTCACCATCAAGCAGAGTCCATACCTCGGCTATCACTTCTGCACAACCCGCCGGGTCATGGGAATCGCCACCGCCGCCGCACGGGCCCGATGAGCGGGAAAACTCGCTCATGAAGACACCTCCTGCTGCGCCTGCTCACCTCGGCTAAAGCCCCGCTCCTTGGCCACGCCGGCGAGGAGCCCACGCAACTGACGTCGACCGCGATGCAGCCGCGACATCACGGTCCCGATCGGAGTATCCATGATCTCGGCGATCTCTTTGTACGGGAAGCCCTCGACGTCGGCGTAGTAGACGGCCATCCGGAACTCCTCGGGCAAAGCCTGCAACGCCTCTTTGATTTCGGAGTCCGGCAACGCCTCAAGCGCCTCGACCTCAGCAGAGCGCAGTCCAGTCGAGGAATGCGCGGCGCTGGAGGCCAGTTGCCAGTCGGTGATCTCGTCGGTCGGATACTCCGCCGGTTGCCGCTGTTTCTTGCGATAGCTGTTGATATAGGTGTTGGTCAGGATCCGATACAGCCAAGCCTTGAGATTGGTGCCTGCGCGGAATGAGCGGAATCCCGCGTAGGCCTTCACCATCGTCTCCTGGACCAGGTCCTCTGCGTCGGCAGGATTGCGCGTCATGCGCAGCGCGCCGCCATACAGCTGGTCCAACAGCGGGATCGCGTCACGCTCGAAGCGCGCCGTTAACTGCTCGTCGGTCTCCTCGGGTGGTCCGGACGCGGCAACCTCGGAACCTGTCACGCCATCGATGTCGGCCATCTTGATTAGCACGGTCCCTTCGTCGGCGATGTCGTCGGACATCGGTAGCGACACCGGACTCACGAGGATACGCGCAGGCAACTCCTCGGCAGTCAGGCTCATCGCCGCTGACACCAGACTCCCCTCCTCCAAATCTAAATGCTGCGACCGACAGTGTCTCTCCCGGTCTTCTCCGCTCGGCCTTCTCCGCTGGGTTCCGCTGGCGTCTGCCGCCGCCTGCCGGCTGCCGCAGACGCCATAGTTGCCGCATCAATCAACAGCGATCGCCGTCGTGCTATTTCCCGCACTGCCCGTACCGCGCGTTTGCCAGGTCGAACCGCATCCTCGATAGCATGGCGGTGCCCAGGGCCCGCCACATCGGGCCGGGCGCTAGTGTGGCGCCATGTCCCTCAACGGCAAGACCATGTTCATCTCCGGCGCCAGTCGTGGTATCGGCCTGGCGATCGCCACACGAGCCGCCCGCGACGGGGCAAACATCGCCCTGATCGCCAAGACGGCCGAGCCGCACCCAAAGTTGCCAGGCACCGTATACACCGCGGCCAAGGAACTTGAGGACGCCGGCGGACAGGCGCTGCCGATCGTCGGCGACATTCGTGATGGAGATTCGGTGGAGTCCGCGGTAGCCAAGACCGTCGAGCAATTCGGCGGTATCGACATGTGCGTCAACAACGCCTCGGCGATCAACCTGGGCGCCATCACCGATGTACCGCTGAAGCGCTTCGACCTGATGAACAGCATTCAGGTGCGCGGCACGTATGCGGTGTCGCAAGCGTGCATTCCGCATCTGAAGGGTCGGGAGAATCCGCATATCCTGACGCTGTCCCCGCCGATCCTGCTGGGCAGCAAGTGGCTGAAGCCGACCGCCTACATGATGGCGAAGTACGGCATGACGCTGTGCGCATTGGGGATCGCTGAGGAGATGCGCGCCCACGGCATCGCGTCGAACACATTGTGGCCACGCACGATGGTGGCGACAGCGGCGGTACAGAATCTGCTGGGTGGCGACGAAGCGATGGCGCGGTCGCGCAGGCCCGAGGTCTACGCGGACGCGGCGTACGTCATCCTCAACAAGCCGGCGACCGACTACACCGGTAACACGCTGCTGTGCGAGGACGTGCTCGTCGAGTCCGGTGTCGCCGATTTGTCGGTCTACGACTGCGTGCCCGGAGCACAGCTCGGCGTCGATCTGTGGGTCGAAGACGTCAACCCGCCGGGATACGTCCAACCCTAGAGCGGGTTGGCCCGCGGGCCATTCGGCCCAAAATCATTCGTGTCGCTTCGTTTTCACCGGTTTCCAGATGGCAACTCTCTCCGTGGCCAGTCAAGTCTCTTGCCGTCGGGCCGATGTGGTGTTCGGTCTAGGTGCGCCAAGAGGAGTTGCAGCGATGGCCGACGCCACTACCCGGCTCCTAACCAGGCCCCGATTTCGCTGGGCCACCCCGCTAGCCGCTGATGCGGACGCCTGCCGCGATGAATGTCGCCTTGTCCCGCGACTCCGCGAACCCGATCGGCAGCATCGCTACATCTGGTATTAGGCGGGTCGCCTCCGCGAGAACTTTGGCGAGCTCTTCCACCGCAGCTGCTGGCGGCAAGTAACTGCCGCGGAGCCCGACGGTGGCTCGCCCATCAGTCAGGAGAAGCAGCCTGCGCCTCGGCAACTCATCTTTGGCGAGTAGATCGATCGCACAACTTAATGCGTGAGCCAATGGTGTGCCACCGCCTGTCTGCGCTGTGACAAGTGCTTGCCTGGTTCGCGCAAGGCTTGTCGAGCGTTCGGCGACGACACGGGCGCGTTTTCCAGCCGCGACGATCACGGAGACAACTCCGCGTCGGGCGGCGATCGCCGCCACCGCCTGATCCACGGCAGCGCCAGCGCGAAGCAGTCCGGAGCGGCCAAGAGAAGAGCTACCGTCAACGATGATGGCTGTGTGGTAGCCGCCCGGCCGGCGCCGGATTGCGCCCCGCAGGTCATCGCGAATCAATGTGACCGATTCGGCGTCATCCTCTGCGCTCAGCGCCCTGCGCCACGCCGCGCGGCGCAGCGTCGGTATCACCGCGACACGACCACCGACGCGTTCGGGCGGTACCACCCTCAGGATCGGTCCCCGTTCCGGGGACTGACTACGCGCACCGCGACTGCCGCGCATATGCGTTGTGGCGTCTCGCATCCGGCGCGATGGCATCGCGTCCAGTGCTCGCTGGACCCGGATGTCGGTATGTTCGTAGGCCTGACCCAGCCCTTGGCCCTCGCCTCCGGCCTGACGAGCGACTGGATCCTCGCCGTTCGCCTCCAGCCCGGAAATTGCCCCGCGCTGAGGAGCCACGGGCAGCCCCGCCCCGCCACGTTCGGCACCCGCCTCGCTTGGGATCTCGTGCGCTGCGGTATCCGTCTCGGCAGCGGGTTCGGGAGAATCGCCCTTTCCGTCCGATGACGCCGCCGACGGGTCCTGCTCGGTTGCTGGCATTTGCTGTTCGCCTGCGCGGTTCTCGTGGCGAATCTCGTCTTCGCCCGACGGATCGCGACCAGTATCGGGGTCGTCGTTCGCAGCTGAGGATGTGTCGAGGTCGGGCTCTACCGGCATTGGCGACTCTTGGCTGCCGTCGTCGCTCGCCGCCAGTTCGGCACCAGCCTGCGCCTCTTCTTCGGTCACCCCAGAAGTCCCGTTCGGATCATCGCCCGCGGTCTTCGAACGCCGAGGATCTGCAACGACTGCGCGCACCACCCAGAGCGGGTCGCTGCATCCACCGGCGTGCAGGCCAATCACCAGACGCGTTGCGGCCATTTCGACACCGTGATCGCGCACTCCCGCGGAATCCAACACGTGCACGGTCGCAGCCACCAGGTCCGCAGGCGAGCGCACTATGTGTCGGCGGCGGCTGGCTACGTGACCGCAGTTCAGGACGGCCGTACAGCGCCGCAGCAAGGCCGGATGGATGTCCGCGGGATCCCATGCCAAAGCGACCACGCGCTCACCGTCCAGACCCGCCAAGTCCTCGGCACCGACGGACTCCGCATTTCCGAAGGCGCGATCCGCGGTCGGGGCCAGCGCTCGGAACACGTTCTCGGCAAACAGTGGATCTCCCGTGCACAAGACACCGAAGTGGTCACCGGCACGCCATCGTGCGACCACGTCCGAAACTGGGTCTACCGGTAGTGGGGTGTTCAGACTCATCCCGCCAGGCCAAGCACGCGCGCCGTGGCCAGCTTCACCCGAGCGGCCGGAGCCGTGGGTGTCTCAGCTAGTTGCCGCGGGGTGCGGTGACGCAAGGCCGGGATCGCAGCCAACGCAACATCGGTGTGCGTCACCTGATGGCGGCCTCCGAATGCCGCGGTCGCGCGAGCGGCCCGGGTGAGCACCAGCTCGGCGCGGTGGCCGACCGCCCCTGACTCCACGCAAATGTCGACGATCTGGCGCAGAACAACCTCCGGAATCTGCACATTCTCCAGGCCGTCGCGTGCTGCGAGTAGCCGATCGGCCAGTCGATGCTCGACGTCGAGCCACTCACGCTCGAACTTCTCGGGGTCGGACTCGAAACTCAATCGTCGACGCACAATAGCCAGGCGTGTCTGCGCATCGGCGATCGTGCGCACGAAGGTGGCCAAGCCGAACCGGTCCTCCAACTGCGGCCGCAGCTCGCCCTCCTCGGGATTGCCACTGCCAACCAGCACAAAGCGAGCCGGGTGTGTGTAGCCGATGCCGTCGCGCTCCACACGGTTCACGCCGGACGCCGCGACGTCGAGAAGGATGTCGACCAGGTAGTCATCGAGCAGGTTCACTTCGTCGATGTACAGGAACCCGCCGTGTGCATCACTGAGGATACCCGGCGCGAAGGCCACCTCCCCGCGCAGCGCCCGGTCGATGTCGAGCGAGCCAAGAACACGATCTTCGCTCGCTCCCAAGGGTAATTCGGCGACTGGCATCTGCGCACCGGCGCGCTCAAGCAGTGCCCCCAGCGCCCGCACGGTGGTGGTTTTCGCCGTGCCGCGGTCACCGACCGCGAGCACCCCTGAGACACCCGGGTCGATGGCACATACCACCAAGCAGTGCTTCAGCTCTTCCTGGCCGAGTACGGCGGTGAAGGGAAAGACGATCATGAGCCTCCTTGACGTTCGACAGACCGCCGCAATGCGGACGTGACCACCCCGCATCGGTGCTGAGGGTTCAAGACCCACCGTCTGTGGCCGACGGCCGTCGAATCAGGCGGCCGACACGTGGTAGTTGGACGCGACTTGTTCAACGCCGCGTCAAAGCACCCACGAGTCGGCAGTGGTATCCGGCATCGGAACCTCCAAGGCTGGCGACGCACCGCCGTTTGTAGAAATGAAAATGATTATCATTAAGACTAGCGGTAGTGCTCGCCACCGCCGAATGCAGCATCGACGCTGGGGCACCGGCGCGGATCGGCTGGCGATTTCGACAGCACCAGCAGCTGCCGCTACGGTGAACCCGTCCCTTAATGAAAATGATTCTCGTTTGAGGTGGATTGTGGAGCGGACTCCGGTGCTCGTAGTGGCCGGCCAGGAACTGACGGACGAGGTGTGCGAACGTCTGCTGCGGGATTCCGGCACCATCGTCGTCACGCACCGCTACGACGGGCAGGTCGTGGTTCGCTCGGTGCGCATTCGTTCCGGGGACGAGCCACACACATCGGAATGGCCACTGGAGTTGGCCAACTGTTGCGTCGACTGCACCATCCGCGATGACCTGCTTATCTTGCTGCGCCGTCTGCACCGCCGCGACGATGTGAGTCGCATCGTCGTCCATCTGGCGCCGTGGCTCGAGCCAGAACCGGTCTGCTGGGCGATCAACAACGTCGACGTCCACGTCGGACCCGGGTACGTCGATGGGCCCGCCGCCCGAGACGTCGCTATCCAGGCCGTGGTCAGCACCGTGGCCACGTCGCAATGGTTGATCGACGCGCTGAGCGCCGACGAGCTCGACGACGATCGGACGGTCGCCCAGGTCGTGGTAGGCCAGGCCGAGTTCGCCGACGTCCTCGTGTTGTCAGAGCGTGAGTATCGAACGCACGCAGTGCTGCGGCGGCTGACGCCGCGAGCATCGATCGTCGTGGGCGTCGGTCTGCTGCCCGCAACGCTCGATGCCATGAAATCCAACCCGCGGCGCGACCATGATTACGACCCACACGCACCCTTGCTTGCTGGCGAGCCGCCACTCGCTGCCGACGGCGACGTGCAGATCATCGAGTTCGAGGCGAACCGCCCGTTTCACCCGATGCGCCTGCACCTGGCAATCGACGAGCTGCTCGACGGCGTCGTACGCATCAAGGGACGCGTTTGGCTGGCGAGCCAGCCGGACACCGTCGTATGGATCGAATCAGCCGGCGGCGGTCTGCGCGTGGGCGATGCTGGCAGGTGGCTCGCGGGCTCGTCACCAGATGAGCAGCGGGAGGCAGATCCCGACCGGGTTGCGCTCGCCAGCCTGCGGTGGGATGAAGAATTCGGCGACCGCCATGTCTCACTTACGGCCCTGGTGTGCGGCGCGGACCCGGACCGGATCACCCGCGTGTTGTCGGGTGCGCTGCTCACCGACGAAGAGTTGTCACATCCTGAGGCCTGGACGGACTATGACGACCCGTTCGGTGAGTGGCACGAAGATCCTTGCGACGGCCTCGACAAGGTCGAGGACGCCTGCGCTCCCGAGCGGCCAGACGGCGAGGACTTCGCCGGTCGTTGAGCCTTCCAAGACGCTCGCGTGGGGTTCTCCGCCAGCGCGGCGCCGAGAACGATGACTCGTGGCTGCATCTCGCCCGCCCACCGCTTTAGAGCAACGTGATCTGCTCCGGCTGCGGCTCGGCCGGCTCGAGCAGCTCAGGACCGTTATTGCGCACACTGTTGACCAGCGTCGACACCTCACGCAACTCGATGTCGGCGACAGCTCGCGGACGGGTCAACAACTCGGGATCCAACGGGGCATCGGGGTCCAGCCAGGCATCCCAGTCGTCCTCGGCCAGCGTCAGCGGCATCCGGTCATGGATCTGGGCCGGTCCGCCGGCCGCATCCGTGGTGATAATCGTGCAGCTCAATAACGGCGCACCATCTTTGGCGGGCTTCCACACCGACCACAGGCCGGCCGCGAACAGCAGCTCGCCGTCGCTGCGAGACAGGTAGAACGGGGTCTTGCGAGCCCTCCGACCGGCACTAGCGTCCGGGTCGACGCGCCATTCGTAGTAGCCGTCCATCGGAACAAGGCACCGTTTGGACCGAGCGCTCGACCGAAAAGCCGGCGAGGTGGTGACATTGTCGGCACGGGCGTTGATCAGCAGTGGGCCTGTGGTAACGGGTGCGCTGTCCGGACCGGCCTTGACCCAGGGCGGGATCAGACCCCAGCGCATGAGCCGGACGCGACGACTGGCCTCGTCATCGGGCTCCGCATGGCGACACACCACGGCCGCGATGCTCGCCGTCGGCGCCACGTTGTAATTGGGCGCCATGGCTTCTGATGGCACGCCGCCAGTGGCCGCCGGCACTTCATTGATCGCCGTGATTTTCTCGGCCAGCAGGGCCGGGTCGGTGGTGATCGCAAACCGTCCGCACATGCCTCCCATGGTGCCCGGTACCCACGACACCCGCCGACACGGCAGGATGAACACGTGAGCAGCACCGAGCCTTGGCCGGCTCCCTTCGCGCAAACGCCGGTGCACGCGACCGTGACCGTTCCAGGCTCAAAATCTCAGACCAACCGCGCGCTGGTGCTGGCGGCGCTGGCGGCCGCACAGAACCCGGGGCGCCCGGGTTCGACCACACAAAGCACGTCGACCATCGCCGGTGGCCTTCGCAGCCGCGACACCGCCCTGATGATCTCGGCGTTGCGGGCTCTGGGTCTGTGCATCGACGATTCCGCGTCCGACCTAGCGGTAAGCGGCCGCATCGAACCCGGTCCCAACGCCAGCGTGGATTGCGGGCTGGCGGGCACAGTCTTGCGTTTCGTCCCGCCCCTAGCCGCGCTGGCCGATTCGCCGGTGGACTTCGACGGCGACGAGCAAGCCCGGGCCAGGCCCATCGCACCCCTGCTTGATGCGCTGCGCAATCTCGGCGTGCCCATCGACGGTAGCGGGCTGCCCTTCCGCGTTCAGGGCAGCGGATCGGTCGCTGGCGGCACGGTGGTAATCGACGCATCAGCGTCATCGCAGTTCGTCTCGGGCCTGTTGCTGTCTGGGGCATCGTTCACCGAGGGCCTGACTGTGCAGCACACCGGGTCGACACTGCCGTCGGCACCCCACATTGCGATGACCGTCGCGATGCTGCGCCAGGCCAGCGTCGACATCGACGACTCGGTGCCGAACCAGTGGCAGGTACACCCCGGCACGGTCAAGGCCCGGCATTGGGACATCGAACCGGATTTGACCAACGCGGTTGCGTTCCTGGCTGCGGCCGTGGTCAGCGGCGGAAACGTACGCATTACCGGCTGGCCCGCAGAAAGCGTGCAGCCCGCAGACCACATACTCGGCGTTCTCAAACGAATGAATGCCGTTGTCACCCATGCCGATTCGTTGCTAACGGTGCAGGGCGCAGAGACCTACGGCGGGTTCGACGTGGACCTTCGCGCCGTCGGTGAACTCACGCCGTCCGTCGCCGCACTCGCGGCAGTCGCAACGCCAGGTTCGGTGTCCCGCCTGACGGGCATTGCCCATCTTCGCGGCCACGAAACCGACCGGCTTGCGGCGTTGAGCACTGAGATCAACCGCCTGGGAGGAGACTGTCAGGAAACAGCCGACGGACTTGCGATCACCGCGACACCCCTGCGCCCCGGCGTCTGGCGAGCCTATGCCGATCACCGAATGGCCATGGCCGGCGCAATTATCGGGATCCGGGTTGCCGGCATCAAGGTTGACGACATCGCCGCCACCACGAAGACGTTGCCGGAATTCCCGCACCTATGGGCAGGCATGTTGGCCGGTCAGGGGTCCGGCGGTTGAGACCCGGCGACTACGACGAGTCCGACGTCAAGGTCCGCTCTAGCAAGCGCTCGCGACCGAGGACCAAGACCCGTCCGGAGCACGCCGACGCGGAGGCGGCCAAAGTGGTCAGCGTCGACCGCGGGCGCTGGGGATGCGTCCTCGGCGGCGCCCCGGATCGGCGGGTCACCGCTATGCGAGCACGTGAACTCGGGCGCACCCCGATCGTCGTCGGCGACAATGTCGACTTGGTCGGCGACCTTTCCGGGCAGCCTGACACCCTGGCCCGCATTGTGCGGCGAGGGCCACGCCGAACGGTGTTGCGGCGCACCGCCGATGACACCGACCCGACCGAACGAGTAGTGGTCGCCAACGCTGACCAACTGCTGATCGTGGTGGCGCTGGCCGACCCACCACCACGCACCGGCCTCGTCGACCGGGCGCTCATCGCCGCCTACGCCGGTGGGCTGACACCGATTCTGTGCCTCACCAAGACTGACCTTGCCTCACCGGAACCGTTCTGCGACCAGTTCGTCGATCTCAACCTCACGGTCATCGCCGCGGGCCGCGACGATCCGCTGCTCGCGGTCGCGGACTTGCTCGACGGCAAGATCACGGTGCTGCTCGGACATTCTGGGGTCGGCAAATCGACGCTGGTGAACCGTCTGGTGCCGGAAGCCGATAGGGCAGTCGGCGAGGTCACCGACATCGGTCGGGGCCGCCACACCTCCACGCAGTCGGTGGCCCTGCCCTTGGGCGACTCATCGCCCGGTTGCGGCTGGGTGATCGACACTCCGGGCATCCGCTCGTTTGGGTTGGCCCATATCCGGCCCGACGACGTGTTGTTGGCGTTCTCCGACTTGGCCGAAGCAACCCAGGATTGCCCGCGCGGCTGCGGGCACATGGGCGCGCCCGCCGACCCGGAATGCGCGCTGGACACCCTCCGCGGACCGGCGGTACGCCGCGTCGCCGCCGCCCGACGGCTGCTGGCAACGCTCAGGGAACCTTGATCCACCGCACGCCGAGCTGATCAGAGCCCTGGCGATCCTTCTCGCGCAGCGGGATGCTAGGCGGCCAAGCCCTTGATGGTGCCGTTGGATCCGCGGCCACGCTTGCCGCGACGCCAGCCGCGCACGGTCGCGATCGCGGTCTTCAGGCCACGCCGGCGTCCGGTTTCCGGATCCGCACCCGCGAAACCTGGCTCCAGATCGGCGAACATGTGCTCGCTTCGGGTTTCCGGCGCATCGTGGGCGTCGTCGATCAAGTACTTGTTCGGCAGCGACAACTTGGCAAGGGTGCGCCACGTCTTGCCGTACTGCACCAAGAAAGAGCCTGTGGTGTAAGGCAGGTCGTACTTGTCGCATAATTCGCGAACCCGCACGGAGATCTCGGCGAGCCGGTTGCTCGGCAAGTCCGGATACAGATGATGCTCGATCTGGTGGCACAAGTTGCCGCTCATAAACCGCAGCGTGGGGCCGGCCTCGAAGTTGGCGCTGCCCAGCATCTGCCGCAGATACCATTGCCCCTTTGTTTCGCCGATCATGTCAGTCTTGGTGAACTTCTCTGCGCCGTCAGGGAAGTGCCCGCAGAAGATCACGGCGTTGGACCACACATTGCGCATCACATTGGCAACCGCGTTGGCCGTCAAGGTGGACTTGTACGTCGCTCCAGGTGACAGCGAAGTCAGCGCCGGGAATGCGACGTAGTCCTTGAACACCTGGCGGCCGGCTTTGGCGGAAAACTCACGCAGCCTAATCTTGGCAGCGTCGCGGTCGGCGCGGCCTTTGAAGATCTTGCCGATCTCCAAGTGCTGCAACGCAACTCCCCACTCAAAGCTGATTGCGAGGATGGTATTCCACACGAGATTCAAGATGTTGTAGCGCTTCCAGCGCTGATCGCGCGTGACGCGCAGCATGCCGTAGCCGACATCGTCGTCCATACCGAGGATGTTGGTGTACTTGTGGTGCACGAAGTTGTGGGTGTAACGCCAGTGCTTGGCCGACCCGCTCATGTCCCACTCCCATGTCGAGGAGTGAATTTCCGGGTCGTTCATCCAATCCCACTGGCCGTGCATGACGTTGTGGCCGATCTCCATGTTCTCGACGATCTTTGCCACGCCCAGTGTTGCGGTGCCTGCCCACCATGCCGAGCGGCGCGAGCTGGCGGCCAGCAGCAGCCGGCCCGTCACCTCCAGGGCTCGCTGCGCCGCGATGGTGCGTCGGATGTAGCGAGCGTCCTGCTCGCCGCGCGAGTCTTCAACGTCCTGGCGGATGGCATCCAGCTCGACGGCCAAGTTTTCGATATCTTCGTCCGTCAGATGCGCGAATACGTCGACGTCAGTGATCGCCATCGTGTTCTCTCCCTGCGGTCGTAGCGGCGGTGACCTACGCTATCGTAACCTACGTATCCGTAGGTTACCAACGGGTAACCTAGATGTCTACCGAGCAGTCGCCCGATGCGGCGGACACGCAGGTCTGGATCCGAGTGCCCGGGTCCTGCTCCTGGCCCGTCCGGAGATCACGGACATGACCCTCCACCAACTCAACGACGCACGATTGACAAATACCCATCCGACAGCCGAACGGCATCTGCACACCGGCACCTTCACCGGCGTCCATCACTGATGTCGCGGCATCGGCAGTCGCGCTTCGGCCGCTACGGACGAACGTGACCGTCCCACCAGCTCCCGCAGGCGCCACCTTGGACACCGCGAACCGTTCCAAGTGCAGGCGGTCGCTGATGCCTTCTGACGACCAAACCTTCTCGGCCTGACTGAGCATGCCCTCGGGCCCGCAGGCCCAGGCCTGACGCTCCCGCCAATCCGGCACTTCAACATCGAGCCGCGCGAGATCGAGCCGACCTTCAGTGCGCGTCTCTCGCACCCGCAACTGATAGCCCGCGTGGTCGGTTGCCAGCGCATCCAACTCTGCGGCAAACATCACATCAGACATCGCGGGCGCCGAATGAAGGTGCACTATGTCCGCGATTTGGTTGCGGCGCACCAACGTCCGCAACATCGACATCACCGGCGTGATGCCGGATCCGGCGGTAAGGAACAGGATCGACGAAGGTGCGGGGTTGGGTAGCACAAAATTGCCTTTGGGCGCTGCCAGCCGCACAATCGTGCCCGGCTCGACGCCGGCTACCAAGTGAGTCGACAAGAACCCTTCGGGCATCGCCTTGACGGTGATTGTCACCGTACGCGGTGACCCGGACCGTGACGTCGCAGCCGGGCTCGACGTCAGCGAATACGACCGCCAGCGCCAGCGTCCGTCAATCAGCAACCCGATCCCCATGTACTGGCCCGGTTCGTAGTCGAAGCTGAAACCCCAGCCAGGTTGGATGACCAGGGTCGCAGAGTCCTCGGTCTCCCGGCGGACCTCCAAGACACGCCCTCGCAGTTCACGCGCGGACCACAGCGGGTTGGCCAGGTGAAGGTAGTCGTCGGGTAGCAGCGGCGTAGTAATCCGAGCGGCCATCTTGCGCAACGCGTGCCAGCCGGGGTGTTTGTCTACGCCGGCGACGGTAGGACGCTTGGTATCGACGACCTTGGCAGTAATCGGCGCGTATTTCTTGCTCATAGGAAGCTCCTGCTCACGGTGCGGTCGTTAGCTTCCGCCCAGGTTGTAGGGCGGTTTCACGCCCCTCCGTCAACCTACGGTAGCGTAACCTACGGTTCCGTATCTACG
Source organism: Mycobacterium spongiae (assembly GCF_018278905.1). Taxonomy (NCBI): domain Bacteria; kingdom Bacillati; phylum Actinomycetota; class Actinomycetes; order Mycobacteriales; family Mycobacteriaceae; genus Mycobacterium; species Mycobacterium spongiae. Next base: position 1,368,750 of record NZ_CP046600.1, on the reverse strand, counting down.
CCTGGACGCGCAGAATGCGTCACACTTCGCGCTCGGCGGAAATCAGGGTTGAAGCAGCCCACAGATTCGCCATCGTCGCCCGTCTCAGAGCAGGTCAAGCAAGAATGGCAATTCCTGGCTGGCGTACCAGGCCAGATCATGGTCTTGGGCGTCACCGACGACCAAGTCGGCGTCCTCGTCGCCCAGGTCTGCGGCATCGATGACCGCGATCGCGGCTCTCACATCCGGCTCGGCGGTTGACGTGTCCACGTATGCGGCAACCACGTGATCGAACGCAACAGGTTCTCCCAACCTGACCACCGCGTCATCAAGATCGGGGCGGAACCTGGCGTCGTCAACTTCGGCGGCCAACACCGCGCGCCGCGGTGGCAGAGTCTCCGCGGCGGCCGTGTCGCCGTCGTCAGCTGCCAACAATCGCAGCGACGCCAGCGCTGCTTCACGTAGTGCCACCTCGGCGAGTTCGTCTTCGTCGCCCTCCGCATACGACTCGCGCAGGGTCGGCGTGACCGCGAAGGCAGTGCCGTTGACCGGCCACAACGAACCCGACGCGACGAGGCGTTGCAGCATGGCCAAGGTCGCCGGGATGTAAACCTGAATCACTGGACCCGTGCCCGCCCTACTCCGCGGTGACCCGCTGCCCGCGGCTTCGCCGCGCTTGCGATCACCACGGCAACCCTCCGGCGGTGACCCGCTGCCCGCGGCTTCGCCGCCCTTGCGATCACCACGGCAACCCTCCGGCGGTGACCCGCTGCCCGCGGCTTCGCCGCCCTTGCGATCACCACCTAGCCCTCGACCAAGGTAGCGGCGTAGTCCTCGACGTAGGTCGACAACTCACGCGGCGGGCGCTCGTAGTTGCCACTCACGAGGGGATGTTTGGGCAACTTGACCTTTGGCCTTGCGACGTCGCGGTAGTCGATCGTGGACAGCAAGTGGGCCATCATGTTCAGGCGCGCGTGCTTCTTGATATCGGACTCCACGACATACCACGGACTGGCCGGTATATCGGTGTGCACCATCATCTCGTCCTTGGCGCGCGAATAGTCCTCCCACCGATACAGCGATTCCAGGTCCATGGGACTAAGTTTCCATTGCCGGACCGGGTCACTCCGCCGCGCCTTGAATCGGCGCAACTGTTCCTCGTCAGAGACCGAGAACCAATACTTGCGCAGCAGAATCCCGTCGTCGATCAACATCTGCTCGAAGATCGGCGTTTGCCGCAGGAACAGCGCATGCTCTTGCGGCGTGCAGAAGCCCATTACTTTTTCCACGCCGGCGCGGTTGTACCACGACCGGTCGAAGAACACGATTTCCCCCTCGGCAGGCAAATGGGCGATGTACCGCTGGAAATACCACTGCCCACGCTCGCGATCGGTAGGAGCGGGCAACGCCGCGATGCGAGCGACCCGCGGGTTGAGGTACTCGGTGATCCTTTTGATGGTCCCGCCCTTGCCCGCTCCGTCGCGGCCTTCGAAGAGGACCACTATGCGCGATCCGGAATGGCGAACCCACTCCTGCAGCTTGACGAACTCTGTTTGCAGCCGGAACAATTCGTCACGGTAGATACCGGCAGGGATCTTACTCTTGGCTCGCGCGCTCGATTTGCTCTTCGTCACCTTCGGCGGTGCGCCGTCGTTGGTCGCGGTGCTCACATCATCGGATGCTATAACCATGCGGGCGCTTGACCTTCTCTGGCTACCGGGGAGCTTGGAGAAGTTCGTCGAGCGATTGGCTTAACAAACTCGGCAGCAAGTCAACGTCGCTCATTGCATCACGGTCGGCATTGATTCCGTAATACAGCATCCCGTTGTAGGACGTCACACTGATGGCTAGCGCCTGGTTGTGCAGCAACGGTGGCACCGAGTACGTCTCCAGCAGCTTCGTGCCGGCGATGTACATCTGCGACTGGGCTCCCGGTGCATTGGTGATCAAGAGGTTGAACAGGCGCGCCGAAAAGCTGGTAGCAACCCGAATTCCCATGGCGTGCAGTGTGGGTGGCGCAAAACCCGATAGCGTGACGATCGTCCGGGCGTCGACCAAGCTAGCAGCCGTCGGGTTCGACTCGGTGGCGTGCGCGATCTGAGAAAGCCGCACCACGGCATTGCCTTCTCCCACGGGCAAGTCGACCAGAAACGGCGTGACCTGGCTGATCGCCTGGCCAGGGCCAGCCGAGGCGAGCTGGTCCTCGGCGTAGACGGGCAACGGCGCCATAGCCCGGACCGTGGCGGTGGATGACACCGCCACGCCACGCGACATCAGCCAATCACCCAGGGCTCCCGTTACCACCGCTAAGACAACATCATTGATGTCGCAGTCGTAGCGTGCACGCACGGCCCGGTAATCCTCGAGCCGCCCCCGGGCAACGGTGAACCGTCGGTTGCGCGAGACGGTCGCATTGAGCGGGCTGCTGGGCGCGGTGCCACGCGCCACCGTGCGAGCCACGTCAAGCACGCGACGGCCCGCCTCGGCGAGCTGAACCGAGCTCGTCGCCAGCCCGGCGATCGCCGATCCAACAGCCTGCGCCTGCGTGCCCGGGCCCATTACCCAGTCTGCGACCGCTCCCAGCACCAGTCTGGTCGTGCCAGGGTCGCGTTCGGGGATCCAGATGTCTTCGGGAAACGGCGGCGGACGCCGGGTCCGATCGGCGATGACGTGGCCGATCTCCAGCGCAGCCATGCCATTGATCAGCGCTTGGTGCGACTTCGTGTAGATGGCAATGCGATTCTTGGCCAGGCCTTCGACGAGATACATCTCCCACAAGGGCCGCGACTTGTCCAACGGTCGAGCGGCCAGCCGCGCGATCAGCTCGTGCAACTGCTCGTCACTTCCCGGCGAGGGCAGCGCCGACCGCCGGACGTGGTAGGTGATGTCGAAGTCGCGATCGTCGATCCACACTGGCCTGGCCAGGCCCAACTTCACTTCACGGACCTTCTGCCGGTAGCGCGGTATCTGCGGCAACCGCTGCTCCACGGTGGCCAACAGGGTTTCATAGCTCAGGCCGGCGCGCGGGTTGCGCAGAATCGACAACGACCCGACGTACATCGGGGTGGCCGTATTCTCCAACCGATAGAAAGACGCATCTGCTGTGGACAACCGGGTCACCATTATGGCCCTGTCCTCCTTGTCAATCGGCCACGTCGGCCGAGGTTGTCGCCAACGCTAGCCGCTCCCCCGACGCAGATTTCGGCGCGGGTACACGCCAGCCCTGGTTGTGCAATGATGACCGGCAACAGAAAACCACGGTCTGCCACTCTCCAGCAGGCTCATCGTTCGAATCACTGAGTTTGGTGCCAATCGCTGTGTTGGTTCCCATCGTTGAGTTGGAGAGTGCCCGTTTGACCGTCAGTCCCCTTGTCAGCCCACCCGACCGTGGCGCCGCGGCCGTCGTGCCGCTGGTCGACTACGAGCCCCCGTTGCGCAGTGTTGCCCGGCGCCAGTCACCGCCGCAGGCCCCGCTGCCGCCCGGCACCTCGCGTACCCGACGGCCGCGCGGCAGCGCGCCAAGCAGCAGTCAGCTGGCCACCAACGCCATCGAGGTCGTATCGGCGCCCATGCGGCAGGCGGCCATGTTCGCCGATGCCACCTTGCGTCGGGTGCTAGAAGTCATCGACCGCCGCCGTCCGGCCGCCCAGCTAAGCTCCCTGCTGGCGCCCAGCCTCGTCGACTCGGTGGTCTCGATCAGCCGAGCGGTGGGCGCACACCCGTCCGGCTGCCGGGGCGCTGCCGTGCTGCGCCGTACGCGGCTTCAGCCAGCCGGTGCGCCGGACAGCGCCGCCGAGGTTTTCGGAACCTACGGCCGGGGAGACCGGGTCCACGCCATCGCCTGTCGTGTCGAACGGCAGTCCAGCCAGAACGAAACCCGATGGCAAGTGGTCGCCCTGCACATAGGGTGATGATCGGGTTCACCGCGGCCGACGGGCGCGGGCTAACCAGGCGATGTTGCGCTGGCCAGCGGCTCGCCGACGTAGCGGGCCAAGACCGGACCCGCGATGGCCACAATGAAGATGTACGACGTACCCAGCGCTGCCACCTCTGGGATCGACGTGCCAATCAAGCCAACGATGATGAGGGAGAACTCCCCGCGGGCGATGAGCGCGGTGCCGGCACGCAATTGGCCCCGCCGGGCGACCCCATCGCGCCGCGCGGCGTACATCCCGGTAGCCACCTTTGTCGCGGCGGTGACAACCGCCAACGCCAGGGCGATCGGAAAGGCCGACAGCAGCTCTTTGGGCGCAACGGACAATCCGATTGCCAGAAAGAAGATTGCGGCGAAAAGGTCGCGCAGCGGGCTAAGCACCTTGCGCGCACGGTTCGCCGTCTCCCCGGTCAAGGTGAGCCCGACCAGAAACGCGCCGACCGCAGCCGAGGCATGCAGTAATTCGGCCATCGCGGCCACAATCAAGGTTCCCCCCAGGACCCTCAGCAGCAGTTGCTCGGAATCTGGGTGCCACACCAGTCGGCCGACATGGTGACCCCAGTAGTACGACGCGGCAAACGCCGCGACGAGTGCCCCCACAGCGGCCACCGTGCCCGCGACGGCATCTATCCAGGTGCCGCCCGATGCCAGCACCGAAAACAGCGGCAGGTAGGCGGCCATCGCGAAGTCTTCCAGCACCAGGACCGACAGCACAGCCGGCGTTTCCCGGTTGCCGAGCCGGCCCAAGTCCTCCAGCAGACGCGCGATGACCCCCGACGACGAGATGTAGGTGACGCCGGCGAGGCCCAGTATGGCGACGCCGTCTAATCCCAACAGCAAGCCGACCGCTGCGCCGGGCGTGGCATTGAGGATGATGTCGGCACCGGCGGAAGGCAGGTGGTGCCGCATGCTGGTGGCGAACTCGGTCACGGAGAATTCCAGACCCAAGATCAGAAGCAGCAAGACGACACCGATGGGCGCGCCCGTAATGATGAAGCCATCGGCAGCGGCTACCGGCAAGATGCCACCGTTGCCGAGCGCAAGACCCACCATCAGGTACACGGGTATGGGGGACAACGCGAAACGGCGGGCGATCGCGCCCAGAACAGCGAGCGTGACCAAGAGAGCGCCAAGTTGGAATAGCAGCGCCTCTGAAACTTGCACCGGATCAGCCTTTGTCGACGATCTGTTGGACTCCGGCGTTGCCTTCCTCGGTACCGATGACGATCAGGACATCGTGCGCCCGCAGGGTTTCATCCGGGCTCGGTGAGGCGAGCACATCCTCGTTGCGCACAATGGCGACGATCGAGGAGCCGGTGCGGGTACGGGCGCGGGTATCACCCAGCGGTCGGTCCACAAACGGGCTGCCCGGCCGAATCCGGATTTGACCGGCTTCGAGCCCAGGCACTTCACGAGTCAGTTCGGTGAACCGCTCAGCGATCCTTGGCGCACCAAGAATCTGGGCCACCGTCTCAGCTTCGTCACCGGCGAGATGAAAGATCGGCCGGGCCATGTCCGGATCGTCGCGGGCATACAAGCAAACCTCGAAATCACCGCCGCGATGCGCAATAATGCCGATCCGCTGACCCCTGTGACTGGTGAATTCGTACCGCAAACCGACCCCGGGCAGTAGCACCTCGTTGACGTCCATACCGCCAATCCTTGACGAAATGCCGCCGATAGAGAAGCCGGCCGCCCCCGACAGCCTGGCAGGCTAGCGCTTCTTCCCCGATTTCGGTGGCTTGGGGCCGCGACCTTGACGACGCGCGGCCTCACGCCGCTCGCGCCGGCTGGCACCCGCCGGTAAACCGGCCGGCGTCTTCGCTGTTGCACCGCCGTTGCGCTGCACTTGCGCCGAACCATCCTCTGCCGGCCCGGAATAGGTCAGGGCGGGCGACTCATTCGCAATACCCTTGGCACGCACGGCACTCGGAGCGGCTTCGCGCACCGGAGCGGCGACCGAATCCCCCTGCTGCGCGGTGGCCGCGGCCACCGTTGCGAACTCCGCGAGCTCTTCGGGTTCAGCGACGGGGGCAACCTCCGGGGCGGGCACAGCCTCCACAACGACGTTGAACAAGAACCCGACCGATTCTTCCTTCATCCCGTCGAGCATGGCCATGAACATGTCGTAGCCCTCGCGCTGATACTCCACCAGCGGATCGCGCTGCGCCATCGCTCGCAGCCCGATCCCCTCCTTGAGGTAGTCCATCTCATAGAGGTGCTCACGCCACTTGCGGTCGACGACGTTAAGCAACACGTTGCGCTCCAGCTGGCGCATGGCGCCCTCGCCGGCGATCTCTTCGAGCTCGGCTTCCCGTGCCGCATAAGCACGTTCGGCATCGGCAAGCAGCTCATCCAGTAACTCTTCACGAGTCAGCTCGTCGCGCTCGGAGTCCTCGTCTTGGCGCTTGAGCGCCTCCGCCTTGATCTCGACCGGATAGAGCGTCTTCAACGCCGTCCACAGTGCGTCCAGATCCCAATCCTCGGCATAGCCCTCGCTGGTCGCTCCGTCGACATAGGCGGTGATGACGTCTGCGAGCATGTCTTTGGCCTGCTGCGCCAAGTTCTCACCCTCAAGGATCCGGTGACGTTCGGCGTATACGACCTTGCGCTGCTGGTTCATCACTTCGTCGTACTTCAGCACGTTCTTGCGAACTTCGAAGTTCTGCTGCTCGACCTGCGTCTGCGCGCTCTTGATGGCCCGAGTAACCATCTTGGCTTCGATCGGCACGTCATCGGGCAGGTTCAGCCGGGTCAACAGTGTCTCCAGCGCGGCACCATTGAACCGGCGCATGAGCTCGTCTCCCAAGGACAGGTAGAAGCGCGACTCCCCCGGGTCGCCCTGACGACCGGAACGGCCGCGCAACTGGTTGTCGATACGGCGCGACTCGTGGCGCTCGGTGCCCAGCACATAGAGGCCACCGGCCTCGATCACGTCGGTGGCCTCCTTGCTGACCTCCTCCTTGACCAAGGGCAGCTCCTCGTGCCAGGCCTGTTCGTATTCGTCGTTGGTCTCCACTGGATCTAGGCCGCGGGCGCGCAGCCGCAGGTCGGTCAGAAAGTCGACGTTGCCACCCAGCACGATGTCGGTGCCGCGCCCCGCCATGTTCGTGGCGACAGTGATCGCGCCCCGGCGGCCAGCTTCGGCGATAATGGCCGCCTCTTGCTCATGATATTTGGCGTTAAGCACATTGTGCGGAATGCGTCGTTTGGTGAACTGCCGCGAAAGGTACTCCGACCTCTCGACGCTGGTGGTGCCGATCAGGACCGGCTGGCCTCGCTCGTAACGCTCGGCGACGTCGTCGACCACCGCGATGTATTTCGCTTCTTCGGTCTTGTAAATGAGGTCAGACTGGTCCCCGCGAATCATCGGCTTGTTGGTCGGGATGGTGACTACGCCGAGCTTGTAGATCTCGTGCAGTTCGGCCGCCTCCGTCTGGGCGGTACCTGTCATGCCGGCGAGCTTGGTATAGAGCCGGAAGTAGTTCTGCAGCGTAATGGTGGCCAGCGTTTGGTTCTCGGCCTTGATCTCGACGTGTTCCTTGGCCTCAATGGCCTGGTGCATGCCTTCGTTGTAGCGGCGGCCGATCAGTACGCGCCCGGTGAACTCATCGACGATGAGCACCTCACCGTCTCGGACGATGTAGTCCTTATCACGGCTGAACAGCTCCTTGGCCTTCAGCGCGTTGTTGAGGTAGCTGACCAGCGGCGAGTTGGCGGCCTCGTACAGATTGTCGATGCCGAGCTGGTCTTCGACGAACTCCACGCCCTTTTCGTGCACGCCGACGGTGCGCTTGCGCAGGTCGACCTCGTAGTGAACGTCCTTCTCCATCAGCGGCGCCAACCGGGCAAATTCCGTGTACCAGTTTGTCGCGCCGTCGGCCGGACCGGAGATGATCAGAGGGGTCCGGGCCTCGTCGATCAGAATCGAGTCGACCTCGTCGACGATCGCGAAGTTGTGTCCACGCTGGACGCACTCTTCTTGCGAATGGCCCATGTTGTCGCGCAGGTAGTCGAAGCCGAACTCGTTGTTGGTGCCGTAGGTGATGTCGGCGTTATAGGCGACGCGCCGCTCTTCAGGTGACATTTGTGCCAGGATTACGCCGACATCCAGGCCGAGGAAGCGATGGACGCGGCCCATCCATTCGCTGTCACGTTTGGCCAGGTAGTCATTGACGGTGACGATGTGCACGCCCTTGCCGCCCAGGGCGTTGAGGTAGGCCGGCAACACCGAGGTCAGCGTCTTGCCTTCACCGGTTTTCATCTCGGCGACGTTGCCCAGGTGCAGAGCGGCCGCGCCCATCACCTGCACCTCGAACGGGCGCTGATCGAGCACGCGCCAGGCCGCCTCGCGCGCCACCGCGAACGCTTCGGGCAGCAGATCATCGAGGTCTTCACCCTCGCGCAGGCGCGTCTTGAACTCGTCGGTCTTGGCCCTCAACTCGGCGTCGGTCAGCGACTCGACGTCGTCCGACAATGTGTTCACATAGTCGGCCACCTTCTTCAGGCGCTTGACCATGCGACCTTCGCCAAGGCGCAGCAACTTCGACAACACGGCAATGTCCCCTATGGGTAGGAGTCTTATTCGGTAAAGCGACTCCCATGGTAGGTGACGACCAAGCAAAGACCGCCGATCGCCGAAGCGACGAATCGACCCGGCCGGATCAAGCCAGCCGGATCAGGCAAGCCGAATCAAGCCAGCCGAATCAAGCCATAGTCGTAGCCGTGCCGACGGTAGACCACGGACGGGCGTTCGGTCTGTTCGTCGAAGAACAAAAAGAAGTCGTGTCCGACGAGCTCCATCTCGTAGAGGGCGTCATCGACGGACATCGGCTTTGCCGGGTGTTCTTTGGTGCGGACGATCCGCCCCGGCTGGCGTGGTTGCTTGTCCGGGAGCGCGCCATCGTGCTGGTGTGGCTGCGCGGGTTCATCGTCGAAAGCCTTTTCCGGCGGCGACACCAACGCCGTGGCCTTGGCCAACGAAACGGGAGTCTTGTCGCCATAGTGCACCTTGCGGCGATCCTTGCCGCGACGCAACCGGCTCTCCAACTTGACGACCGCCGACTCGAGGGCGGCATAGAAGCTATCGGCACAGGCCTCACCGCGGACCACTGGCCCCCGACCGCGGGCGGTAATCTCGACGCGTTGACATGCCTTGCGCTGGCGACGGTTACGTTCATGGTCGAGTTCGACGTCGAACAGGTAGATGGTTCGGTCGAAACGCTCCAACCGAGCGAGTTTCTGCGACACATAGGTGCGGAAGTGGTCAGGGATCTCGACGTTGCGGCCCTTGAACACGATCTCGGCGCCTGGCGCGGCTTCGACCTGCTCCTTTGTGCCCAACGATCGGTCCAGAATCTCACCGGAATCCACGGCTTGCCTTGACATACGTGACAACTCGTTTCTCTTTCCACGTCACACGCGCCCTGCGTGCCCGGCTTTCAGTTACGCGCCGACGGGGTGGGAGCGGTGCTAGCAACCTCACCGCTGCAGGCTGCCCGCCGGAGCAAGATGTCGAGTACTCACCTCCCACCGCGGACTAGTCAACCTGGCGAATCGCGACCGTGAGTCGCTAGATGTTGGCATCGACGTTAGCCGGTGTTCGTCCCACAGTGCCACCAATTTCGCAGACCTCTTGCGTGTCACAGCCTTCTCTTGGCAACTTCAAATGGAACTACGGGGTTCGAATGGAACTACGGGGTTCGAATGGAACTACGGGGTTCGAATGGAACTACGGGGTTCGAATGGAACTACGGGGTTCGAATGGAACTACGGGGTTCCGTCAGACAGCCGCGAGCGCCAACACCCCAGCTACCCCGATTCCGGCGGCATGCAGCGTCCGAACTGACTCGCGGGCCGTCGCCCCGGTGGTGACGATGTCATCAACGACCAGTACCTCAGTGCGAACTTCGGCGGCAAACCGCTGACCCCGCAGCACTACTCCACCCGCGATGTTACGCTCGCGTGCCGACGAGCCAAGGCCCACCGAGTCGCGAACCAACGCACGCATTCGCAAAGCTGGAACCACAGCGATGTCCGGGTGAGCGGCAACCGCAGTCTTCGTAATCCGGGTAACAGGGTCACCACCGCGACCCCGGGCCGCCCATGCCCGCGTTGGCGCAGGCACGATCGTCAACGGAGTCTCGAGCATGCCCCAGGCCAACAACCGGCGGATACCGACGGCCAGTGCGCGCGCCAGCGGGTTGACCATGTCGCGGCGGCCCTGCTCTTTGACCGCGAGTATCGCCCGGCGGCGGGCACCGGCGTACCGGCCCAGGGCGAATACCGGAACCCCGGGGTCAATGCGGGGACTCACCACGTGCGGTTCACCCTCAGCCACCACAAGCGCGCTCGCGCACACGGAACACCAGCGCGTGGATGACGCCCCGCAGCCGCCGCACTCCAACGGCAGGATGACGTCGAACACAGCGACAGTGTGCCGCCCGGCGGTGACACCCGGTCGCACGGCTTGGCGGATCAGTCAGAGCTTCGCAACAGCGATGGCCAGGTGAAGCTCAGTGCGCCTTGGCTCAATCTGGTGATGAGGTCTTCGAGATATCGCAGCGGCAACTCCGTTCGCCGCTCCGGCAGGAGAGCCGACAGCTGCAACGAATCCGAGCTCAGGCTGGCGCCGGTGATCAACAGACCGTGCGGCACGCCGGGTAGTGGCACCTGAAAAGCCGGAGCCCACGCCGGCAGGGTCCGACGCCGTTGACCGAGTATCACGGCTCGCGGCTGTAGCCACAGTGCCGTTCCCGAGGTCTTCTCCATCACGTCGACGTCTACCTCGAGCGCCCCCCAGCCAGGCCGGCGTGCCCAGCGAAGCCGGGCTCTGCCTTCCTCGGACACCTCGCTACGTAATTGGGGCACCCGTTGCTGCAGCAGATCATCGAACGACGCGGCCGGCAATGCGGAGGTCAACTCCACCGGAGCGGCCACGACCAGCGGCGGCACGCCCGGGCGAACGTGCATGTTGCGCAGGACCGCAACGGCGCTATGGAGGTGGTATTGGTCCCAGGTGATGTCGCGGGCGGCCACCCGGACGTCCCCGAGCTGTCCAACAGCCAGCCCCTGCGGCTCCAGTTCGGAGTCCAGCTCAGTGACAGTCAGCACGACATCATGGCTACCCATACGAACCGTGACCGTCTTGCCGACCAGGAGTTGCTGCAGCGTGAGGAATACCGTCCGGTAGGGCGTCGCGACCGCCTGGGCAGCTCCGACACCCACCGCCGATATGCCGGTCGACGACCACAACCCGGACAGCATGTCCAGCGCACGAAAGGAATCTTCCCAACGTAGGCGGGGAATACTGGGCGACATCGGCACGCGCCTCCTCACTGCGAGAGTAACCGTTGCGGTCAACCCTCGATAAGAGGCTCAGTCGGTCATCCCGGCAGTACCGGCGCCGCTCCGGGCATCGACAGTCCTGGCACCGCCGACCAGGCTTGCTGGCTTTCGGCGACCGACGCCGAGTACATCAGAAGGCCTTGCTGGCCCGTGACATACACCGTGGAGGGGTTGGCCGCGATGGCCGACAGCGGAGGGCGTAGTCCGCGAGCCGGCGCGTCGGAGTTCACCCCGTCGAGGTTTACATACGACACTGGATGGGAGGCATCGGTGCGGGTCACCACGATGTCGTCGCCGGTTCGCCAGGACAGCGACACCACCGACGAACCCAGCCCGAATCCCAGGCGCCGGGGATAGGTCAGGGCGAACTGGCCGGCCTGCGTCTGCTCGACGCCGGCGAGGATCACCTGCCCACCGATCACCATCGCCGCACGCGTCCCGCCACGGGACAGCTCAAGGTCGGTGATCGGCCCAGGAAACTGGCTGGTCACCGCGGTGGCATCCACGGGAATCTGCGCTGGCTGCCCCGAGGCGGGATCCTGGATAACCCGGAGCACGATGTTTTCATCAACCACCACCCAGACCGCCTCGTCCAGCGACCAGCTGGGCCGCGACAGGCGGCGCGCGTCGGCGGACTGCACCGCCTCGCCGCCAAGATCACCGATCCACAGGAATGACGCCATGTCCGGGGCATCAGGCCGCAGGGCAACCACCGACGCCACCCGACGCCCGCTACGCGACAGAGTGGCGCCCGTTTGGCCCGGCATCTGTCCAAAGGCTCCCGGGACGGTGCTGACAGTCTGACCGTCCAGCGCTACCAACGACCCGTCCACCAACGCGTGCAACCCGACGCTCGCGCCGTCGGCCACACCCGGGTCGGTGGTGGCGACATCGGAGGTCGTCCAGCCCTCGGCGAACTTGTCCTCGAGCGGGGCACCGTCGGCGTTGATCACATACGGCCCTCCCACATCGGCCCTCGCCAGCGTCCAAATGATCTGTGCGGCGAGCAGTTGCCGACTGTGAGGATCGGTGGTGGAGAGTTTCTCCAAATCGACGCGTGCACCTCCGTATCCGCGGCCAACCCCGCTCTTGCCGCCATCGGCGCGCGTCACCGGCCCACGTAGCCGGAGCGGCGGAGCGAGCAGATTACGCACCGTGTGCACCATCTCAGGACGTGGGCCCGCCAGCAGCTTGGAGACAAGCTCGGTGGCCAACTGATCGCTGTCAGACACCGCGACGTAGCGCGGATCGGGAACCACGGTCTGGCCGGTCGGATCAGCAAAGTACAGCGTGTGGCGTTTGTATGTCGCCTGAAACTGCTGCCAGTCCAGGAAGACTCCGTTGGGCAGGCGATCGATACGCCAGCCGCCGGAAGTCTTGACCAACTCGATCGGTCCCGGGTCGGGCAGCTGCCCCTCGGCTGTCTCGAACACGCCCATATCGGAGAGCGAGCCAAGAATATCCGCCCGCATGTTCACCGAAACCTTCTCATCACTGCGGGTCTCGACAAACACCACGTGGTCGATCAACAATGCGCTACCCGCGTCGTCCCAGTCCTTGGAAGCCGATTCGGTGAGGAACTGGCGCGCCGCCAGATGCCTGTTAGCCGGATCTGCTGTGGCCTTGAGGAATTCGCGCAGCAGTACGTCCGGATCCATACCGGGGGTCGGCATGGGCAGATTCGACGGCGCCGGTTGCTCCACCGTGCCGATGGCTTGCGGGGCAGAGGTGCTGGGGACGCTCGCGCAGCCAGCGAGCGGCAGTACGGCGAGCAGCAAGGCAAGGAACAACGAGGACCAAGACGCCAAGAGCCGCATCAGCCGATCCAGTCGGCATGCTCAGGCGGGCGCTGGCCCTCCTTGTGCTCAGGTTTGTGCTCAGGCTTCTGTTCCAGGCCGAGCGGTTGGGGCATCGGCGGCAGCGTCGGCTGCGGCGCGGGTTGCGGCAGCTGCTGCTGGACTTGCTGCGGGACTGGTTTCATGGGCAGCGGGCTGGTGGTGACCTTATGGCCCCGAACCAGCGGAAGTGTCAATCGGAAGCAGGCCCCCTGGCCGGGTTCGCCCCATGCCTCAAGCCGCCCCTGGTGCAAGCGTGCATCCTCGATGCTGATCGCCAGGCCCAACCCGGTGCCACCGGACCGACGCACCCGTGACGGGTCCGAACGCCAGAAGCGGCTGAACACTAGCTTCTCTTCGCCTGGCCGCAACCCCACTCCGTAGTCGCGAACGGTGACGGCGACCGTATCCTCGTCGGCGGCCATCCGAATCCGCACTGGGTGATGCTCGGCGTGGTCGATGGCGTTGGCAATCAGGTTGCGCAGGATCCGTTCTACCCGCCGGGCATCCACCTCGGCGATCACCTCTTCGGCAGGCAAATTCACCAGCAACTCGATACCGGCCTCCTCAGCCAGGTGACCCACATTGCCGAGCGCGTTGTTCACCATCGCGCGCAGGTCAACCGCCTCGACGGACAATTCAGCCACGCCGGCGTCGTGCCGCGAGATCTCCAGCAGTTCGTTGAGCAGTGTCTCGAATCGGTCCAGCTCGCTGACCAGCAACTCAGTGGAGCGCCGCAACGTCGGGTCCAGGTCGGAGCTGTGGTCGTAGATCAAGTCAGCGGCCATCCGCACGGTGGTCAGCGGCGTGCGCAGTTCGTGGCTCACATCGGAGGTGAATCGTCGCTGCAGGTTGCCGAATTCTTCAAGCTGGGTGATCTGCCTGGACAAACTCTCGGCCATGTCATTGAACGACACCGCCAGCCGCGCCATGTCGTCTTCACCACGAACCGGCATCCGTTCGGAAAGATGCCCCTCGGCGAACCGTTCGGCGATCCGCGACGCCGAACGCACCGGTACCACGACCTGGCGGGAGACCAGCAACGCGATGCCGGCGAGCAGCACCAACAGCACCAGCCCGCCGGTGGCCATCGTGCCGCGTACCAGCGTGATCGTGGCCTGCTCACTCGCCAAGGGAAAGATCAGGTACAGCTCCAGGTTGGCCACGCGTGACGACGTGGGAGTACCGACGATCAGCGCCGGCCCGGAGAAACCATCGGTGTGCACCGTCGCGTACTGATAGGCCGCCTGCCCTGCCGTGACGAAACCGCGCAACGCTTCGGGCACCTGATCGACGGGTCCGGCAGCAGACGCTGCCCGAGGCCCGTCACCCGGCACCATCAGCACTGCATCGAACGCTCCTGCGAGGCCCGCACCCGAGGCGGGGTCGGTTTTCGACGTCAGGGTGGTGCGGGCAAGTTGGAGGCTGCTGTCCAGGGAGCGCGTCTCCTCGCCTTTGACGATCCCGTTGACGGTGGTGCGTGCCCGCTCAATCTGGTCAATTGCGGCTCTGACCTTGACGTCGAGTACCCGGTTGGTGACCTGGCTGGTGAGTACAAAACCGAGCGCCAGGATCACTGCCAACGAGAGCCCAAGAGTCAGGGCCACGACTCGCAATTGCAACGACCGGCGCCAGGCGGCACCGACTGCGCGACGCAAAGCGCTCAAGCCGCGTGTCATGAGCCCGGAGCGACCCCACCGACTCCGGATGCGTCGCCGCGAGCCCCATATCATTGGCGCCGCTCCTCAGCATTGCGGTGCGCTGCATCGTCGCTGGCGCGGATCATTGGCGCCGCTCCTCAGCATTGCGACGCGCTGCGTCGTCGCCGGTGCGGATCACGGAGGTCCGGCCTTGTATCCCACTCCTCGAACGGTCAACACCACGGTCGGGTTCTCCGGGTCCTTCTCGACCTTGGCCCGCAGACGCTGGACATGCACATTCACTAAGCGAGTGTCAGCCGGATGACGGTAGCCCCACACCTGTTCGAGCAGCACATCACGAGTAAACACCTGGCGCGGTTTGCGTGCCAGCGCAACCAGCAAGTCGAATTCCAGCGGTGTTAGTGAGATCTGTTCGCCGTTGCGGGTGACCTTGTGTGCCGGCACATCGATGTCGACGTCGGCGATGGACAGCATCTCGGCGGGTTCGTCATCGTTGCGCCGGAGCCGCGCCCGCACGCGCGCGACCAACTCCTTGGGTTTGAAGGGCTTCATGATGTAGTCGTCAGCACCCGACTCGAGACCCAAGACCACATCAACGGTGTCGGTTTTTGCGGTCAACATCACAATCGGGACGCCGGAGTCGGCACGCAACACCCGGCACACATCGATGCCGTTCATGCCGGGCAGCATCAAATCCAACAGCACCAGGTCGGGGCGCAGCTCGCGCACCGCGGTAAGGGCCTGCGTGCCGTCGCCGATGACCGCGGTGTCGAAACCCTCCCCGCGCAACACGATGGTCAGCATCTCGGCCAGCGAAGCGTCGTCATCAACGACCAAAATCCTTTGCCTCATGGTCTCCATGGTGTCACCACATCGCGACAAAGCTAGGGCACCACACGGGCGTTTCTTGGTCGATAAGGGCAAATTCGGGCCAGATATCGCGAAATACCCGCCAATTCCCCTAGGTGATTGCCTCCGCTGGCGGTTGTGAGCCGGTCAAACTGGCGGCGAGCCGGCCCGGATCGACGTGCGAATCAACGACCAGCCAACGTCCACCCCACCCGGAGGCGGCCAGGTCGGCGTACGCCGCACCGGTGCGCTGCTGCAGTGCGTGGTCGCGTTCATAGCTGTCGCGCGCCCGGTCGGGATCGGTTACGGCCCGGCTGCGGGCTCGTTCCCCGGCCACCTCTGGTGACACCGCGAGCAGAACTTGCCAGTCCGGAGAGGGAAGGCCCAACCGCTGGTACTCGATCCGCTGCACCCACGCGACCGCCTCGCCAGCGGCAGTCTCATGCAGGCGCGCCGCACTGTAGGCCGCATTCGAGGCCACGTAGCGGTCCAGGATCACCACGTCATGCTCACGACACAACCCCTGGATGTCGTCGATCGCGCTGGCTCGGTCGAGCGCGAACAGCAACGCCATGGCGTAGACCGACGACGCGAGATCACCGTGCCCGCCATGAAGAGCCTCGGCTGCGATATCGGCGGTCAGCGATTGCCCGTAGCGCGGGAACGCCAGCGTGGCCACCGATTTCCCGGCTTGCTCGAAAGCCTTTCGTAGGCCTTCAGCCAACGTGCGCTTGCCGGCGCCGTCAACGCCTTCGATCGCGATCAGCACGGCGCGAACAACCGCCGATACTCAGTAGCGGTAGTGGTCCGGCTTGTAGGGACCCTCGACGTCAACCCCGAGGTATTCGGCCTGGTCCTTGGTCAACTTGGTCAGCTGGCCGCCCAGAGCCTCGACGTGGATGCGGGCCACCTTCTCGTCAAGGTGCTTGGGCAGCCGATATACCTCGTTGTCGTACTCGTCGTTCTTGGTCCATAGCTCAATCTGGGCGATCACCTGGTTGGCGAAGCTGTTGCTCATGACGAACGACGGGTGTCCGGTGGCGTTGCCAAGGTTGAGCAGCCGGCCTTCGGAGAGCACGATGATCGACTTGCCGGTGTCACCGAAAGTCCACTGGTCGACCTGCGGCTTGATGTTCAGCTTCGTCGCACCCGACCGCTCCAGTTCGGCCATCTGGATCTCGTTGTCGAAGTGGCCGATGTTGCCGAGGATCGCCTGGTCTTTCATCGCCTTCATGTGCTCGAGCGTGATGATGTCCTTGTTGCCCGTGGCGGTAACGATGATGTCGGCGTCGCTGATGACGTCCTCGACTCGCTGGACGTCGTAGCCCTCCATCAGGGCTTGCAGCGCGTTGATCGGGTCGACCTCGGTAACGACAACCCGAGCCCCCTGGCCTTTCACTGAATCCGCGCAACCCTTCCCGACGTCACCGAAACCGCAGATCAGCACCCTCTTACCGCCGATCAACGCATCGGTTCCGCGGTTGATCCCGTCGATCAGGGAGTGCCGGCAGCCGTACTTGTTGTCGAACTTGGACTTGGTCACCGAGTCGTTGACGTTGATCGCCGGGAAGGCCAAATCTCCGGCCGCGGCGAACTGGTACAGCCGCAGCACGCCGGTGGTGGTCTCCTCGGTGACCCCCTTGACCGAGTCGGCGATCTTCGTCCACTTGTCCTTGTCCGTCTCGAAGCGATTCCGCAGCAGGTTCAAGAAGACCTTCCACTCGGCGGGGTCGTCCTCCTCAGCGGGCGGCACCACGCCGGCCTTTTCGTACTGCATGCCGCGCAGCACCAGCATGGTGGCGTCACCACCGTCGTCGAGGATCATGTTGGCGGGCTCGCCGGGCCAGGTCAGCATCTCCTCGGCGCACCACCAGTACTCCTCGAGCGTCTCGCCCTTCCAGGCGAACACCGGGACACCCTTGGGCTCCTCGGGCGTGCCGTGCGGGCCGACGACAACGGCCGCCGCCGCATGGTCCTGAGTGGAGAAGATGTTGCACGATGCCCATCGGACCTCGGCGCCCAGCGAGGTCAGGGTTTCGATCAGCACTGCTGTCTGGACGGTCATGTGCAGCGAACCCGAGATCCGGGCACCCTTCAGCGGCTGCGCCTCGGCGTACTCCCGGCGCAGCGACATTAGACCCGGCATCTCATGCTCGGCGATCCGGAGTTCCTTGCGCCCAAAATCCGCGAGTGACAGGTCGGCGACTTTGAAGTCGATGCCATTGCGAACGTCGGGGGTCAGCGAGGTTTCGGTCGTCGTCATAGCGTGTTTCATCCTTGTTTTGGGGTCTACGGGGATCCGAGCGGGCTGCTTCGCCTACATACGCTCTTTAACCCACTGTAGCCGCCGACCGTCAGCCCCACGGTTCAGGGGACGTTGATGACCCCGTGGCGCTCCGCGAACGGTGTCATCAACCGGGCCAGATCCGCAGCCACGTCGTGGTCGGCCTCGGGCGGCATGGACACGTAGCTCAATGCCAACCGTACGATCGCCCGCGACAACACATTGGCGTCGTCGTCGCTGGTAGCCACCCAGCTGTGGGTGAATGCCGTCGCCAACCGCGCCGACGCGCGGGTGATGATGGGCGCGCTCTCGGTGGTAATCAATTGCAGCAGATCGGGCTTGGCGACACCGGTGAGCAGCGAGATGACCAATGGATCCGACGCCGACTCGGAGAAGAACGTCCGGAAGCCCTGCAGCAGGGCCGCGTAGATATCGCCAACATTGGCGTCCAGCGCCGCATGGACCGTGTCGACCAGCCGATCGGCCAGGCGCAGCGCGTAGCCCTGCGCCAAGCCCTGCCGCGACCCGAACTCGTTGTAGATGGTCTGGCGGCTGATCCCCGCGGCGCGCGCCACGTCGGACAGCGTGATCGCAGACCAGTCCCGGGTCAACAGCAGATCCCGCATCGCATCGAGGACCGAATCGCGCAGCAGGGCACGTGACGCCTCGGCGTAGGGAACCCGCTTCACAGGCGCGACAATAGCTGTTTTCGCAGCGGTCTTGGTGGTGATCACGGGCGAGCCACCTCCACCATCACGAAGTCCGACTTGGCTGCGCCGCAGTCCGGGCAGCTCCAGTCCTCGGGGATGTCGGCCCATCGGGTACCGGGCGCGATGCCGTCGTCCGGCCAGCCCAGCGCCTCGTCGTACTCGAAACCGCATTGAACGCACTGGAACAGCTTGTAGTCACTCATCTGCTGCTTTCACTCCTGTCGGATCTCGTCGAAATCTGGTTTCTCACGCACTGCGCAGTCGGGACAGCACCAGTCGTCGGGAATCTGCTCCCAGGCAGTGCCGGCTGGAAAACCCTCCCTGGCCTCACCTTTTGCCTCGTCGTAGACGTAGTCGCAAACCGGACACCGATAGGCCTTCGCCGTGACGCGGGTCACAGCGAAGCCCCTTGGCAGACGCCGTCTCGAACTCCGTGGCGGGCCAGCAGCTTCTCCCGGAGCCGGGGCTGCACGTTCACCTTGGTGATGTCGCCGCCGTAGTGCTCCAACACCCGGTGGTCCATGACCTTCCGCCACAGCGGCGGGAAGTAGGTCAGCGAGATCATCGACGCATACCCACTGGGCAGGTTGGGCGCGTCGGCCATGCTGCGCAGCGTCTGGTAGCGGCGCGTGGGGTTGGCGTGGTGGTCGCTGTGTCGTTGCAGGTGGTACAGGAAGAGGTTGGTGACGATGTGGTCGGAATTCCAGCTGTGCACGGGCGCACAACGCTCGTAGCGGCCGTTGGCCTTCTTCTGCCGCAACAGCCCATAGTGCTCGAGGTAGTTGACGGCTTCTAGGAGGCTGAAGCCGAAAACTGCCTGGATGATCACAAACGGAATCAGACCGGGGCCGAACACCGCGATCATCACACCCCACAACACCACTGACATCGCCCAGGCGTTGAGCACGTCGTTGGACAGATAGGTCGTGGGATTCCAGGGGCTACGACCCTGGCGGCGCACCCGCTGCGCCTCCAGCGAAACCGCGGACCGCATGCTGCCGATAACGCTGCGCGGCAGGAACTCCCAGAAGGTTTCGCCGAAGCGTGCCGATGCCGGGTCCTCCGGCGTGGAGACACGCACGTGGTGACCTCGGTTGTGCTCGATGTAGAAGTGCCCATAGCAGGTCTGCGCGAGGGTGATCTTGGACAGCCATCGCTCCAACGATTCCTTCTTGTGCCCCATCTCGTGGGCGGTGTTGATGCCGACGCCGCCCAGCACACCGACCGTGAGCGCGACGCCGATCTTGCCCGCCCAGCTCAACGACCCGTCAAAACCCAGCCAATCGAGGTTCGAGGCGGTGAACAAATACGCGCCCAAGACCACGCTGAGGTACTGGAACGGAACGTAGATGTAGGTGCAGTAGCGGTAGTACTTGTCGTTCTCCAGCCGCTCCATCACCTCGTCCGGCGGGTTCTGGCCGTCAGGCCCGAACCGCAGGTCGAGAAGCGGCAACAGGACGTACACCAGAATCGGCCCGATCCACAGGGGCACCTGCGCGGCGGCATGCCACCCGAGCTGGTTCATCCCCCAGATGATCGGCAGCATCACGAACAACGCGGTCGGGGCGATCAATCCCATAAGCCACAAGTAGCGCTTCTTGTCACGCCACTGCGTCTCGGGCACCTCCGACAGTTCGGAGCCGAATCTTGTGGTCATATGCCAAACCTCCTTGTGAGTCACACCACGTGAGGATGGACAATACGCCCGTTTGAGTCTTCTGTCTAGACATTAGAAGCTAGTTTGTAAACAAACTGTCCAAACATGCCCTATTTGACAACCGCGGCCTCCCGACGGCCCTGTACCGAGTGCCGGCGCCCGTAGCCCAGATAGATCGCGGTTCCGACCAACAACCAGACGGCGAATCTGACCCAGGTCAGGACCGTCAGGTTCAGCATCAGCCACACGCAGGCACAGATCGAGGCGATCGGGAGCAGCGGCACCCAGGGCGCCCGGAACCCGCGCTGCAGGTCCGGCCGGGTACGGCGCAGCACGATCACCCCCGCCGACACCAGGATGAAGGCGAAAAGTGTGCCGACGTTGACCATCTCTTCCAGCTTGACTATCGGAAACACCGAGGCTGTCGCGGCCACCACCACCGCGACCAACGCCGTGATCCGCACCGGCGTGCCGCGTGAACCAGTCTTCGCCAACTGCCGCGGCAACAGGCCGTCGCGCGCCATCGCAAACAACACCCGACACTGCCCCAGGACCAGCACCATGATGACGGTGGTAAGTCCCGCAAGCGCGCCGACGGAAATGATGCCGCTGGCCCAGTGCACCCCGTTGGCTTCGAACGCGGTGGCCAGGTTCGCCGAATGGCCGCCTGGTCCCGTCTTGAGGCCGGAATAAGGAACCATGCCCACAAGCACCACCGACACCGCTACGTAGAGCACGGTGACGACCCCCAGCGACGCCAGAATCCCGCGGGGGATATCTCGCTGGGGACGCTTGGTCTCCTCTGCCATGGTGGCCACGATGTCGAACCCGATAAAGGCAAAGAACACGATCGATGCCCCTGCCAACACGCCAAACCAGCCGTAATTGCTTCCGTGCGCTCCGCTCAGCAGCGACAGCATCGATTGGTGGGCACCGTATCCACCGTGTCCGCTTTTGGGCTCAGGGATGAGCGGTGAGTAATTGGCAGGCTTGATGTAAAAGGCACCGACGATCACAACCAGGATCACCACCGACACCTTGATCGCTGTGACCACCGCCGAAAACCGAGACGACAGTTTGGTGCCCCATGCACACAAGGACGCGACCACCGACACGATCAGCAGCGCACCCCAGTCGAAATTGAAGGATCCGAGATGGGCGATGCCACCGCCAAATCTCAATACTGCGCCTAGGTAGCTGGACCACCCCTTGGCGACCACGGCGGCGGCAACGGCCAATTCCAACAGCAGGTTCCAGCCGATCACCCAGGCGAGAAACTCGCCGAAGGTGGCGTAGGAGAAGGTATACGCGCTACCCGCCACCGGCAGCGTCGATGCGAATTCCGCGTAGCACAGCGCCGCCAACGCACACGTGCCCGCCGCGATCAGGAACGATATCCAGATGGCCGGGCCGGTGATGTCGCCGGCAGTCGATGCGGTCACCGTAAAGATGCCGGCGCCGATCACCACCGATACACCGAAAACAACAAGGTCCCGCCAGGTGAGATCCTTGCGGAGGCGAGTGCTGGGCTCGTCAGTGTCAGCGATCGATTGCTCCACCGACTTCATGCGCCGTCGACCGGCCATCCGATGCTTCCTCTCGCGCTATTTGTGACCGCACAGTACTTGGGTAATCTGCGGGAATGCGGGGGAGCTTGGCCAAGAGCTTGCCCAGGCGGCCACGAAACCCGAATGGCCACGGGGCAGACCACGCTGTGGTCATCGGGGCCAGCGTCGCCGGGTTGTGTGCAGCGCGGGTGCTGTCGGACTTCTACTCCAAAGTTACTGTTTTCGAACGCGACGAGCTGCCGGGCGCACCGGCCACCCGGGCCACGGTCCCGCAGGACCGACATCTACACCTGTTAATGGCCCGCGGGGCACAAGAACTCGACAGCCACTTCCCGGGCCTGCTGAACGACATGGTGGCTGCTGGCGTGGCGATGTTGGAGAACCGTCCGGACTGCATCTACCTGGGCGCCGCCGGTCACGTCCTCGGGACGGGCCACACGCTACGCAAAGAGTTCACGGCCTATGTGCCCAGCAGGCCGCACTTGGAATGGCAGCTGAGACGCCGCGTTCTCGACATCGACAACGTTGAGATCGTGCGCCGCCGGGTCACCGAGCCGACATTCGAGCGCACACACCAGCGAGTTACCGGCGTGCTCCTGGATCCCGCCGGTCCAGCCGAAGACGCCGGGGCCGACCGGGAAGACCTAGCTGACGGGGAATTCGTCGCCACCGACCTCGTTGTCGACGCCGCGGGCCGTGGTACCCGGCTGCCGGTGTGGTTAGCACAGTGGGGGTATCAGCGGCCGGCCGAAGAGACGGTGGACATCGGGATCAGCTATGCCACCCACCAGTTCCGCATCCCCGATGGCCTGATCCGGGAGAAGGTTGTCGTCGCCGGCGCTTCGCACGATCAGTCGCTCGGGCTGGGCATGCTGTGCTACGAGGACGGCACCTGGGTCCTGACCACATTCGGTGTGGCCCATGCGAAACCGCCGCCGACCTTCGACGAGATGCGTGCGCTCGCGGACAAGCTGCTGCCAGCTCGATTCACCGCCGCGCTAACGCAGGCCGAGCCCCTCGGCGAAACGGCATTTCACGCTTTTCCGACCTGCAGATGGCGCCGGTACGACAAGGTCGACCGCTTCCCTGTCGGCATCATCCCGCTGGGCGATGCGGTGGCTAGCTTCAATCCCACCTTCGGGCAGGGCATGACGATGACGGTGCTACAGGCCGGCCATCTGCGACGGGCTCTGGAATCGGGCGCCGAACTGGCTAGCTTCCTCAATCACGCTACCGCGAAGACTACATATCCGGTGTGGATGATGAACGCGATCGCCGACATCAGTTTCCACCATGCCGTCGCCGAGCACGTACCTCGGTGGTGGCGACCGGCCGGCTCGCTGTTCGACCAATTCCTCGGCGCCGCCGAAACGGATCCCGTTCTCGCCGAATGGTTTCTGCGGCGGTTCTCACTACTGGACAGCCTCTACATGGTGCCGTCGGCGCCGATCATCGGACGCGCTATCGGTCACAATTTGCGGCTGTGGCTGCGCGAGCGTCGGACACGACGACAGTTCGCTACAACCCAACCGTCGCCCTGAACACCTTGGTCGGCTGCGCGGCAGCAAGCCGGATCGGGCCGTCGTCGGCAGCGAACCAGGCAGCCGCGCCGCGTTCCAGCGTGAGTGCGCCGCCCTTCGCGTGAACCGTCGCCGAACCTTCCGCACACAACAAGATCTGGGGACCGTCGTGACGGCAGGACGCGTCGACCTCATGGCCGAGATGATCACCGTCGAGCACTATGAGCGACACCGCGAACTCGTCAGTCGGGGTTTCGTAGACCAACGCGATTCCCTCGCGGCGAAGTGGTGGCCGCAGCTGCTCCTCCCCGGTGGGAGTGAAGTCCAGGACCCGCAGTAGCTCGGGCACATCGACGTGCTTGGGGGTGAGGCCCCCCCGTAACACGTTGTCGGAGTTGGCCATAACCTCCAGCGCAAAACCACGCAAATAGGTGTGCAGATTGCCGGCCGGCAGGAAGATCGCTTCGCCGGGCGCCAGGCTGACTCGGTTGAGCAACAACGCCGCCAACACGCCAGCGTCGCCCGGATAGCGTTCTCCGAGTTCCAGCACCGTTTTGGCTTCGGACGCAAATTCCGTGGCGCCGGAACTGACGTATTGAATGGCGCCATCGAGCACGGCGGGCACCAACACGTCGATGTCGGGCTGGGGTGCAGTGATCCAGGTGGTGAACAGCGCACGCAGACCGTCGGCGTCGGACTGATCGCTCAGCAAGTCGATGAACGGGTCGAGATCGGAGACGGCCAACGCCTGCAACAACTCGCTGGTGCCGGCCGCCTGCCGAAATCCGGCCAGTGCCTCGAACGGCTGCAGCGCCACCAACAACTCGGGCTTATGACTGGTGTCACGGTAGTTGCGGACCGGCGACGACACCGGAATGCCCCGTCGTTCTTCGCGGCGAAAACCCTCGACCGCCTGCGCGGAGCTGGGATGGGCCTGCAGTGACAGCGGCTCGTCGGCCGCGAGCACTTTAACGAGGAAAGGCAGCACGTCACCGAACCGGGCACGCGATGCCGGGCCGAGCTGTCCTTCCGGATCGGCGACCAGCGCATCGAGCAAGGAGACTTCGCCATTCGCGGTTTCCAGCCTGGCCGGGTCACCCGGATGCGCTCCAAACCAGAGTTCGGCCTCGGGATGAGCGGCCGGCATCGGCCGCCCGGTGAATTCGGCGATGGCGGTGCGCGACCCCCAGGCGTAGGTCCGTAACGCTCCGCGTAGCAGTTCCACCGTCTATCTATCCCCGCACTATCCTTGCACCAGTCGCAAGTAAACCGCGGCCATCTCTAGCCGGACCGCCAATACTGCCAGTTGCTGTTCAGCGCGTTCCGAGACAGTCGGGCCTGCTGGCACGAGTGCACCGCCAGGCCCAACGGTGCCGCCAGGTGCATCAGGGATTTCGGGCACGTCCTGGGCCACGATCACATCAACGTCGTCAAGCCCAGCAACCCGCGCACTCACCACCGTCCGCTCCCCGGCCAGGGCCAACGCCAGCACGCGAAGGCGGTCGGGGAGCGGCCCGTCGATGTCCTCGTCATGGAACAAGGAGTCAGGCGAGTTTCGTCGGCCGTTGGCTCGTGCGGTGCGGAGCCCCACGACCGCATCCGCCAGTCCAGTGGCCGCCGCCACCTGCTGCGCGATCCGCAGCAATATCGAACTGCCATGGCGAGCCAGCGCCAAAGTGGCGGCGTTGTCGCCTGCCAGTGCGATTCCTCGATTGGACATGCGAGCAGCGACAGTCTTGGCCGGATTGGTGAACAGCTCGCGGCCGGCACTGTTGCGGAGCACCTCAGCATCCAGTTCGTCTGCCATCAGCCCAAGATCGATCGGCAGCTTGGAGTCCACAATGTGCAGTGCGGCCAAGCCCGCGGCCAAGTAGCGGCACAGACCGAACTCATCGGGGATTGGCAACCGTGGCGCCAGAACCGCGACACGGCCGGCTGTGGCGTCCCGCAGCGGACCCTCGTATGGGGCCACCACGACGACCCGTGCTCCCCGACGTACCCCGGTCGCTGCGGCGCCGACCAACACCGGATCGCCAGGATCGTCGCCGGCGACGACCAGCACATCAAGTGGCCCGACCCACGGCGGCGCCTCGGTGACGACCACAATCGGCTCGGCGGCGTTAGCACCCAACGTCGCGGCCAGGATCGCGCCGGCAGTCTCGGCAGTACCGCGGCCGGCCACCCAGATCAGCGTGCGCGGTCGGTCCGCGCCGCGCAGCGAGGCCAGCTCACCTTCGTCCATGGCAGCCACGATTGCCCGCACCTGCGCGCCGGCCGTCGACGCGGTGCGCAACAAGCCATCCCGGTCGGCAGCCATCAGGCCATCGGCGTCTTCGAGATCGATCGCCCGAATGGCGTTCACAGTCCCGCCCCGTCGCGCACCTTGTGGGCCGCGATTGCAGCGCTGACTTTGTCGACGACCGCGTCGACGTCCCCGGCACTGCGTCCCTCGACATTGAGTCGTAGCAACGGTTCGGTGTTAGAGCTACGCAGGTTGAACCAGCTGCCCTCACCCAGATCCACGGTCACCCCGTCCAGATGATCGAGCGACTGGATGCGGCTGCCGAACGACTTCAGCACGGCCTCCATACAACCCGACGCGTCGGAAACGGTGAAGTTGATCTCGCCGGAGGACTCGTAGCGTTGGTAGTCGGCGGTCAACTCGGACAACGGTCTATCTTGCTCGCCGAGAGCGGCCAGCACGTACAGAGCGGCCAGCATTCCGGAATCAGCGCCCCAGAAGTCGCGAAAATAGTAGTGCGCGGAATGTTCACCACCGAAAATCGCGCCGGTGTCCGCCATGAGCGCCTTGATATAGGAGTGCCCGACCCGTGAGCGCAGCGGCGTGCCGCCGCGCTCGAGAACCAACTCGGGCACTGCTCGTGACGTGATCACGTTGTGAATCACGGTTGCCCCGGTCTCGCGGTTGAGCTCGCGCAACGCCACCAAGCTGGTCACCGTGGACGGCGAGACCGGCTCTCCTCGTTCGTCGACCACAAAGCAGCGATCGGCGTCACCGTCGAAGGCCAGCCCGATATCGGCGCCGGTGTCGCGCACGTAAGCCTGCAGATCTACCAGGTTCGTCGGATCCAGGGGGTTGGCCTCATGATTGGGAAACGATCCGTCCAGCTCGAAGTACAAGGGCAACAACGTGATCGAATCGATCACACCGAGAACGGCCGGTGCTGTGTGGCCGGCCATGCCGTTGCCGGCATCGACCGCGACCCGCAAGGGACGTAACCCGGCGGTGTCGACCAGCGATCGCAGGAACTCCCCGTAGCGAACCAGCAAGTCCTCGTCGGCGATGCTCCCTGGCCCACCGGGCGGCCGGTCATCGTGTCCGATCCCGTCGACCAGGTTGTCGCGGATCGCGGCCAATCCGGTATCGGCACCGACAGGTTTGGCGGCGGCCCGGCAGAGCTTGATGCCGTTGTATGCCGCCGGGTTGTGGCTGGCAGTAAACATCGCACCGGGGCAATCCAAGAACCCGGAGGCGAAGTAGAGCTGATCGGTTGATGCCAAACCGATTCGCACGACGTCGAGGCCCTGGCTGGTGACCCCGGTTGCGAAAGCGGACGCGAGCGACGGCGAACTGTCCCGCATGTCGTGGCCGATCACCACCTGTCGGGCGTTCTCACCTCGCATCAACCTCGCAAATGCGGCGCCGAGGTCGGTTGCCAGCGACTCGTCGAGCTCGTCGCCGACCAACCCGCGCACGTCGTACGCTTTGATGACACGATTGACAGCCGCGGCGGGCCAAGACATGCGCGTGGGCTCCTGACGACCTGGGAACGTTCGACTCTTGGCCGCCAGCCTATCGGCCTGCCAAAGGTGCCGACCGAATCGGTATCGAACGGTCTTGATCCGCCTTCGCCAGTGTGGTCTAGCCCTAGTCCGCCGGGTCGGGCAGAACCCGAAGATGTCCGCGCCGGCGTCCCGATCGATGCTCGGATGGCGCGAGCACGCCGCCGGTCGTCGCGGTGGCTTGTGCCCCCGCAGGCTGAAACCGGGTGTCGGTAGAGCCATGTCCCCAGGGGGAGGTGCCGCCGCCGGCACGCGTGGACATATCACCACCTGGGTGTCGGGGCACCTCGTCCAGTGACGCGCCGGTCCCTGCCGCGTACGACAACCCCATACCGGTCGAACTGCCCTCACGCACGGCGTCTGCGAGCGCCACCAAATCGTCCTCATCCGGGTGGGTGGGCAGGGGCCCGGCATGACGCACGAGTTCCCACCCACGTGGTGCGGTAATTCGGCCGGCATGGCCGACACACAGATCCCACGAATGGGGTTCCCGCGCGGTCGCAAGCGGGCCGATCACCGCTGTCGAGTCCGAGTAGACGAACGTCAAGGTGGCCACTGCATGGTGCGGACACCCGGGCCGGCAACAGCGACGGGGTACGTTCACGACCGAAAGGCTATCGTGACGAAACGCCGCGGAAGCGCCGGACACGCGCATCCGCTCGCGGCGCGATGTTCAACCGTTACCATCGGCGCGTGAGCGATTCCCACGGCTCGCCGCGAAGCGGTCGGTCCAGGGGTGCGTCGGCGCCGCGGCGAGCCACGCGGCGAAGCCGTGATATTCGGGGTCCGCTGCTTCCCCCGACGGTCCCGGGGTGGCGAAGCCGGGCCGAGCGGTTCGACATGGCTGTGTTGGAGGCCTACGAACCCATCGAGCGGCGATGGCAAACGCGGCTGTCGGACCTCGACGTCGCAGTCGATGAGATCCCGCGGATCGCAGCCAAGGACCCGCACAGTGTGCAGTGGCCGCCGGAAGTCATCGCCGACG
Source organism: Mycobacterium spongiae (assembly GCF_018278905.1). NCBI lineage: Bacteria > Bacillati > Actinomycetota > Actinomycetes > Mycobacteriales > Mycobacteriaceae > Mycobacterium > Mycobacterium spongiae. Next base: position 1,340,617 of record NZ_CP046600.1, on the reverse strand, counting down.
GCCCGATCCCGCTGGCCCGGCTCATCCCGGCCGGGGTGGACGTTCGCGGCAACGCCACGCGAGCACGAATCATGTTGTTCCGCAAGCCAATTGAGCGGCGGGCAAAAGATACCGCGGAGCTCGGCGAGCTGTTGCACGAAATCCTGGTGGCCCAGGTGGCCAGCTATCTGGACATCGAGCCCTCGGCAATCGACCCGACGATCGACGACGACTGAACGCCTCGGCTGGCGCGCGTTGGATCCGGCTGAGAGCCCCGCGATCGGACCGCCCGGACCGCGGTTGGATCTAGACCGCGATCAGATAATGCCGCGTTTGAGGCGACGGCGCTCGCGCTCGGAGAGCCCACCCCAGATGCCGAAGCGCTCGTCATGAGCCAGGGCATACTCGAGGCACTCGTGACGGACCTCGCACCCCATGCAAATCTTCTTGGCCTCACGGGTGGAGCCACCCTTTTCCGGAAAAAACGCTTCCGGATCTGTTTGCGCGCATAGTGCGCGGTCCTGCCATTGATCAGGGGTCGCCGGCTCAGGTTCGGGCTCGAATGCGCCAGGCGCCTCGGGAACCAAACTTAAATGTGGTCGGGCAATTTCCTCCTGCGCCCAGCCGGTCGTGATGTGCGGTGTGCTTCCCATTACGCCCCGAAGGTGCTCGTAGGGCATGCCTCCGCCTCCTCACTTTCTCCTAGAGAGTGAATGCTTCCCGCTTTTATGATGTACCGCCAACTCGAACAAGTGATCGAATCTCGGTCTGCGACACCGAAACCGGCCGGCCAACCGGGAATGACACTGATGTGATTAGACACGGGTTGGCCGGTCGGGTCAAGCGTCTTGGCGCATTTCCGTACCATCTCGTGATCAAATTTCTGCGGTTCTGTCACGCGTGGCCCGCGGCGTGTCGAGTGCAACTACTCACATCTTTGCGCCAAATACCCGCAGTATTCGCCACATTGGCCACTTCAGTCACTGACATTAACTCGTTCCTCCGTCGTTGTCGCGCGGGGGCCGAAATCGCCCCGACTCTCGTTATTCCGGCCCCGGTATCGATGCGTCGTCGGCCGCCAGGGACCCCGGCCGGTCGAACCACCGCACGCGAGGGCCCCCGACCGCCGCCCCGCTCCCCCCGCGCGCATCGTCGTCGGGCACGAACTCAATCGCCCTCCTCCTCAACCCGCCGTACCGGCGCGCATCGTCGTCGGGCACGAACCCAATCGCCCTCCTCCTCAACCCGCCGTACCGGCGCGCATCGTCGTCGGGCACGAACCCAATCGCCCTCCTCCTCAACCCGCCGTACCGGCGCGCATCGTCGTCGGGCACGAACCCAATCGCCCTCCTCCTCAACCCGCCGTACCGGCGCGCATCGTCGTCGGGCACGAACCCAATCGCCCTCCTCCTCAACCCGCCGTACCGGCGCGCATCGTCGTCGGGCAGTACTGTCAAGCGCTGTGAAGATCACCGTGTTGGTCGGTGGGGTCGGCGGTGCCCGCTTCCTGCTGGGGGTGCAGCATCTGCTCGGGCTAGGCCAGTTCGCAACACTACAACGTCGGGAGTCCGACCACGAACTGACCGCGGTCGTCAACATCGGCGACGACGCCTGGATCCACGGACTACGTGTCTGTCCGGATCTGGACACCTGCATGTACACCCTCGGCGGTGGCGTCGACCCGCAACGCGGCTGGGGACATCGCGACGAAACCTGGCACGCCAAAGAGGAACTGTTGCGCTACGGCGCAACTCCCGACTGGTTCGAACTCGGTGACCGAGATCTGGCCACCCATTTGGTGCGCACCCAGATGCTGCGCGCGGGCTACCCATTGTCACAGATCACGACGGCGCTGTGCGATCGCTGGCAACCGGGCGCGCGGTTGCTGCCCAGCAGTGACGACCGCTGCGAGACTCACGTAGTCATTACCGATCCCGCCGACGATAGCCAGCGAGCGATCCATTTCCAGGAGTGGTGGGTTCGCTACCGCGCCCAAGTGCCAACACACAGCTTCGCTTTCGTCGGGTCTGAAAAGGCCAGTGCAGCAACGGAAGTAGTCGCAGCCATCGCCGGGGCCGACGTCATCTTGCTGGCGCCGTCCAACCCTGTGGTCAGCATCGGCGCCATCCTCGCCATACCCGGTATTCGCGGCGCGCTGCGGGCCAGCAAAGCCCCGATCGTGGGTTACTCACCAATCATCGGCGGAAAGCCGTTGCGCGGCATGGCCGATGCATGCCTTACCGTGGTCGGCGTGGAATCCACCGCAGAGGCCGTTGGCCGACACTACGGTGCCCGGCGCTCCACCGGAATACTCGACTGTTGGCTGGTACACGATGGCGACCACGCTGAGATCGACGACGTCGTTGTGCGGTCGATCCCACTATTGATGACCGATCCGGAAGCAACGGCACAGATGGTGACCGCCGGGCTTGCGCTTGCGGGCGTTGCCGCGTGACCGGCCCCGAGCATGGCACCGCCTCGAAGATTGAGATCTTGCCCGTTGACGGCCTTCCCGAATTCCGTCCCGGCGATGATCTGTGCGCCGCGGTCGCCGCAGCCGCGCCGTGGCTGCGCCACGGCGACGTCGTGGTAGTAACCAGCAAGGTGGTCTCCAAGTGCGAGGGTCGCCTGGTCGCCGCGCCCGAGGAGGCGGAGGAAAGGGACCAGTTGCGCCGCAAGCTGGTCGACGATGAGGCGGTCCGCGTGCTTGCGCGCAAAGGTCGGACCCTGATCACCGAAAGCCGCCTCGGGTTGGTTCAGGCGGCCGCCGGGGTGGACGGATCCAACGTCGGCCGGACAGAACTCGCGCTGCTGCCGGTCGATCCCGACGCCAGCGCCAGTGCCCTACGCACCGGGCTGCGCGAACGGCTCGGGGTCACCGTTGGAGTCATCATCACCGACACCATGGGCCGCGCCTGGCGCAACGGCCAGACCGACGCAGCCGTCGGCGCGGCCGGTATCGCGGTGCTGCACAACTACTCGGGCGCTGTCGACCAGTACGGCAATGAGTTGGTCGTCACCGAGATCGCCATCGCCGACGAGATCGCGGCAGCCGCCGATCTGGTCAAGGGAAAACTGACCAACCTGCCGGTCGCCGTCGTACGCGGGCTCTCGGCCAACGTAGCGGCCGAAGACGGCTCAACAGCCCGGCACCTGGTGCGCCCCGGCGATGAGGATCTTTTCTGGCTCGGCACCGCAGAAGCCCTCGAGCTGGGTCGGCAACAGGCCCAGCTGGCGCGCCGGTCGGTACGCCACTACAGCGACCAGCAGGTGCCCGCGGACCTCATCGAAGCCGCCGTGGCCGAGGCGCTCACCGCGCCCGCTCCCCACCACACTCGGCCGGTTCGGTTCGTGTGGCTACAGACTCACGCCACCAGGACGCGGCTACTGGACCGGATGAAAGCCAAGTGGCGCTCCGACCTCGCCGGTGACGGCCGGCCCGCCGACGCGATCGAACGACGGGTCGCGCGCGGCCAGATCCTCTACGATGCCCCCGAAGTCGTCATCCCGATGTTGGTGCCCGACGGCGCACACAGCTACCCGGATGCCGCCCGCACCGACGCCGAACACACCATGTTCACCGTCGCGGTCGGCGCGGCGGTACAAGCCCTGCTGGTCGCGCTCGCCGTCCGCGGGCTAGGCAGTTGCTGGATCGGCTCGACAATCTTCGCTGCCGACCTCGCCCGCGAAGAGCTGGGCCTGCCGCCCACGTGGGATCCGCTGGGTGCCATCGCGATCGGCTACCCCGAAACGCCGGCCGGCCTGCGAGAACCGGTGCCCGTCGCCGACTTGCTGATCCGCAAGTGAACCCATGCAGATGGTTGATCCGATAGCGACGTTCGCAGGCAAGGCCGCTGCGTCGGACGACAAGCTTCGCGGCGGCTATTACACGCCCGCACCAGTTGCTCGATTTCTCGCAAGCTGGGTTGGTCGGGCGGGGCAAAAGATCCTCGAGCCCGCCTGCGGCGACGGTCGGATCCTGCGCGAGCTCGCCGCATTAACGACCCAGGCGCACGGCGTGGAACTGGTCGCACAGGAGGCCGCGAAGTCGCGGGAGTTCGCACCCGTCGACACCGACAACCTGTTCACCTGGCTGACCGAATCCGATGCTGACAGCTGGGATGGGGTTGCCGGGAACCCTCCGTACATCCGCTTCGGGAACTGGGCCGCCGAAGAGCGCGAGCCCGCCTTGGCACTGATGAAGCGCGTGGGCCTGCGGGCCACCAGATTGACCAACGCCTGGGTCCCATTCGTGGTAGCGAGCACCATCCTGGTGCGCGTGGGCGGACGCGTCGGCCTGGTGCTTCCCGCCGAGTTGCTCCAAGTCACCTACGCCGCAGAGTTGCGCGCCTTTCTCCTGAGCCGATTCTCGGAGATCACGCTGGTGACCTTCGAACACCTAGTGTTCGACGGCATCCTGCAAGAGGTCGTGTTGTTCTGCGGCGTTGTGGGTGGCCCTGGGCAAGGCCCTGCCCGGGTACGCACCGTCGCGCTCCGCGACGCCGACGGTCTGTCCTGCCTTGATCTCGACATCGAGCATGGCCATCCCGAGCCCGCCGTCGTGGTCGAAAGAGAGAAGTGGACCAAGTACTTCCTGACTCCGGCGCAGATCCAGCTGCTGCGCTGGTTAGAGCGATCGGACAACCTCATTCGGCTTGGCCGCATCGCCGACGTCGACGTCGGCATCGTGACCGGTCGCAACAGCTTCTTCACCTTCACCGACGCCCGAGCCCAGGAACTCGAACTGACCGCGCACTGTGTCCCGCTGGTCTCGCGCAGCTGCCAACTGTCCGGTCTCGTCTACGACATGGACTGCCGGGCAAGCGATATCGCCGCCAACCACCGGACCTGGCTGCTCGATGCCCCCGTGGACCCGCTCGATGACGCACTGGTCGCTCACCTGCGTGCCGGCGAGTCCGCCGGTGTGCACACGGGCTACAAGTGCTCGCTGCGCAAGCCGTGGTGGACCACGCCGTCACTCTGGATGCCCGACCTGTTCATGTTGCGCCAGATCCACCGGGCCCCGCGCCTGACTGTCAACGCCGCCGCCGCAACGAGCACCGACACGGTGCACCGGGTCCGGCTTACCGCCGATATTGACCCCGGGGCGCTTGCCGCGGTCTTCCACAACAGCGCAACCTTCGCGTTCGCCGAGATCATGGGCCGCAGCTACGGCGGCGGCATCTTGGAGCTGGAACCCAGCGAAGCCGATCACCTACCGATTCCCCCACCGGCATACGCCAGCGCCGACCTCGCCCACGACGTCGACCGGCTCTTGAAGGCCAACGACGTCGACAAGGCACTTGACGTCGTCGATCGATATGTCCTCATCGACGGGCTGGGCCTGCCGCCCGACGTCGTCGCGGGTTGCCGCGCGGCATGGGTCGCGCTGCGGGATCGCAGGACCAAGCGAGGGTCGCGATGAGTACCCAGCCGACAAATCTTCGCCAGTCGGTGATCGCGACCCTGACCGCCTGGCAGGCTCCCAATCCGGCCCAGGATTCGTTGCGGCACGCCATCCTGGCTTTCGTCCACGGGCGGACCGATGCGTGCGTTCGCGAGTGCGTGTCGGGCCACGTCACCGCCTCCGCGCTGGTGCTCGACGCCAGCGGCGACCGGGCGCTGCTCACCCTTCATCCGCGCCTAGGGCGCTGGGTACAGCTGGGAGGGCACTGCGAAGAAGACGACGACGATATTGCGGCAGCCGCCCTGCGTGAGGCTACCGAGGAATCCGGCACCGCTGGTCTGCAGCTGGCGCCCGACCTGTTAGCTGTGCACGTTCACCCGGTCACCTGCTCGCTGGGCATCCCGACCCGTCATCTCGACCTGCAATTCATGGCGCGCGCTCCCGCCGGGGCGCAGATCGCGATCAGCGACGAATCGCACGACTTGCAGTGGTGGCCAGTGGATGCCCTCCCGGCCGGAACCGACACCGCGCTGGCGTACCTGGTCGCCGCGGCCACACGCCGAGCGTGGCGCTAGTGCGACAGTCGACATCGGGCGCGACGCCAGAGTCACATTCGAGGCGGAGTCACACGTCGCTGGAGTAGCGGATGCCGCCGTCAGGAAGATAGACGCCGGGCCACACCCGAGCGCCACGCAGCAACTCGCACCGCGCGCCAATGTCGGCACCATCGCCGATCACACCGTCACGGATCAGCGCCCGCGGACCGATCCGGGCACCGAAGCCGACTATCGAGCGTTCGATCACGCTACCTGCCTCAACCTTGACACCATCGAAGATGACCGCACCGTCCAACCGGACACCCGGACCAATCTCGGCACCCCGGCCGACGACCGTGCCACCGATCAGTACCGCGCCCGGAGACACTGCCGCGCCGTCGTGCACGAGCTGCTCACCACGGTGCCCATGGAGCGCCGGCGACGGGGCGATTCCACGCACCAGATCGGCCGAGCCCCGAACGAAGTCCTCTGGCGTACCCATGTCGCGCCAGTAGGTAGCGTCGACGTATCCGTAGACCTCCACGTCGGAGTCGGAGAGCAGAGCCGGAAACACTTCACGCTCAACCGAGACCTCACGACCCTGGGGAATCCTGTCGATGATCCCGCGTTCGAACACATAGCAGCCGGCGTTGATCTGGTCGGTCGGCGGGTCCTGCGTTTTTTCCAGAAAACCGACGACGCGATCCTCGGCGTCGGTGGGCACACACCCGAAGGCCCGCGGATCGCCAACCCGCACCAAATGCAGAGTGACGTCAGCGGAGTTCCTCTGGTGGAAGTCCAGTAGTTGGCCCAAATCCGCGCCGGAGAGCACATCGCCGTTGAACACCATCACCGTGTCGTGTCGAAGCTGGGCGGAGACATTGGCGATCGCGCCACCGGTACCCAGGGCGCTCTCCTCGGTCACATAATCGATTTGCAGGCCCAACTTGGACCCGTCCCCGAACTCGGCTTCGAACAACGCCGCCTGGTACGAGGTGCCCAAAACGACGTGCTCGATGCCCGCCGCGGCGATCCGAGACAGCAGGTGGGTCAGAAAGGGCAGTCCGGCAGTCGGCAGCATGGGTTTGGGCGCTGACAGCGTCAGCGGCCGCAGGCGAGTGCCCTTCCCTCCCACGAGGATCACCGCGTCGACTTGAGGGCCTACGTGCGGGTTAGCCACCTCAGTGCCGCCCTTCTGCCAGATTCTTTCGTCGAGAACCGCGCCGAGAACTGCGCACCATCAGACGCGAACGCACTGCCAACGATCCCCGCAACGTCCAGCGCAATGGGGCGCGCCACCAGCCAGAATGGCGATCTGCCAGGAATATGTAGGTGCTCTCGTGATGAGCCGCGAGGTGACTGGCCGGATCACGCCCGGTCGAGTGTCCCTTGTGGTGGAGGACTTCGGCCGACGGTACGTAGACGCTCAACCAGCCAGCCTTGCCGAGCCGGTCACCGAGGTCGACGTCCTCCATATAGAGGAAGTAGCGCTCGTCGAATCCGCCAACTTCACGAAAGGCCGACCGGCGCACCAAGAGACACGACCCGGATAACCAGCCCACCGGTCGCTCCGTGGGCTCCAGCCGCTCTTGACGGTAGGCCGTCGTCCACGGATTCCCAGGCCAGAACGGCCCAAACACGGCATGCATGCCGCCGCGGATCAGGCTGGGCAGGTGGCGTGCCGACGGGTACACCGACCCGTCGGGATCTCGAATGAGCGGGCCCAGCGCCCCTGCACGAGGCCACCGAGCCGCGGCGTCCAGCAGGGCGTCGATGCTGCCCGGACCCCATTGCACGTCCGGGTTGGCGACGATCACCCAATCGTCGACGCGGGGTTGACGGTCCGCGCCACCGTCCGCGGCGCGCGTCGCCGAGAGCTGGGCGAACGCACGATTGACCGCGGTTCCATACCCGAGGTTGGCCCCGGTGGCGAACACCCGCACATTCGGATAGCGCTGCACTGCGTCCTCTGGCGTTCCGTCGGTGGACCCATTGTCAGCCAGCACCACGCTCACGGGTCGCTCCGTGGCCAGCGACAGCGAAGCCAGGAAACGCTCCAAATGCGAGCCGGGCGAGTAGGTCACCGCCACGACGGGCAGAACGTCAGTCACGCGTCGAGGGTAGCGGTCGATCGGCGTGAGCATCGCGCGATCCCGCTGCCAACGCGGCGACAAGTGCACTGCGCCAGGGACGTAACGGCGTCAGGCCCAACTCAGCCCACCGTCGGCCCGACAGCGCGGAGTAGGACGGTCGTGGCGCGGGCCGCGGAAAATGTGCACTGCTGACCGGCCGCACCCGCTGGGGGTCTGCTCCACATTCTTCGAACACCGCACGCGCCAGCCCGAACCGGGAGACGGCACCTTCGTTGGCGGCATGCAGCACACACCCCCGCACATCAGCGTCTGCCAGCTCCAACAACGCAGCAGCCAAATCGCCAACGTAGGTGGGCGAGCCGACCTGGTCGTCGACCACGTCCACCGGACCGTCCCCGGCGGCAAGCCTGCGCATGACAGCGACGAAATCGTTGCCGGTCCCGCCGGTGTAGACCCACGCGGTCCGCACCACGACCGTGTTCGGCAACGCCGCCAGCGCGGCCACCTCGCCGGCGAGCTTGCTGCGCGCATACACCCCCTGCGGTTGGGTTTCATCATCAGGCTCGTAGAGGCGAGGCGCGGCTCCCCCGAAATCGCCACTAAAGACAAAATCAGTGGACACGTGGATCAATTGCGCGCCGACCCGCGCGCACGCGCGCGCGATGTTTTCCGGCCCGCTGGCATTGACCGCATATGCGGCCGACTCATCGCTTTCGGCTCCGTCAACGTTCGTGTAGGCGGCACAATTCACAACCAGATCGCCGCTAGCAACGATCCGATCGGCTGCCGGCGGGTCGGTGATGTTCCATTGCGCCGAGGTCAGCGCCGCAAACTCGCGGCCCGCAGCCGTGGCTCGCGCCGCCACAAAACTGCCAAGCTGGCCGCCCGCACCGGAGATGACAATCCTGCCCGACCTGCCCGACATGGTTCGAGTCTGGCACGCCGGGGCTGGCTACCCGGCAAGCGACTGTGTCGCAAGTAACCTAATGTGATGCTTGAGCAACATGTGGTTCGTGGTGTTCGCGCGATTCGTCCTTTTAGCGGGCTTCGTGGCTTTAGTCCGATTCGTGCCCTTTCCGGGGCGCTCGCTTTTGCGATCATCTGCGGCACGGGGTTGGCCTGGAGCACCGTCCGGTCCTTCGAGGACGGCATTTTCCATATGTCGGCCCCCTCGCTGGGCCATGGCGGCGATGACGGCGCAATCGACATATTGCTGGTGGGCCTGGACAGCCGCACTGATGCACACGGCAACCCACTGTCCCCCGAGGAGCTCGCGACGTTGCGCGCCGGCGACGAGGAAGCGACCAACACCGACACGATCATCTTGATCCGGTTGCCCAACAACGGAAAGTCCGCGACGGCGATCTCCATTCCCCGCGACTCCTACGTCCAGGCTCCCGGTCTGGGGAAGACGAAGATCAACGGCGTCTATGGCCAAACCAGGGAGGAAATACGCGCCGGGCTCGTCGAAGCCGGCGGTTCGGCGGCCGACGCCGCCGCTCGCGGCACCGAAGCCGGGCGGGAAGCGCTCATCAAGACGGTCTCCGACCTGACCGGCGTCACCGTCGACCACTACGCCGAGATCGGGCTGCTTGGCTTCGCGTTGATCACCGACGCGCTCGGCGGGGTCGACGTCTGTCTGCAAGAACCCGTCTACGAACCGCTCTCTGGTGCCGACTTCCCGGCAGGCCGGCAAGTTCTCAACGGTCCGCAGGCGCTCAGCTTCGTCCGCCAGCGTCACGAATTGCCACGCGGCGACCTGGACCGCGTGGTGCGGCAACAGGCAGTGATGGCCTCGTTGGCCCACCGGGTCATCTCCGGGCGGACGCTGTCCAGCCCGGCCACACTGAGGCGGCTGGAGCAGGCCGTCCAGCGCTCGGTGGTGCTGTCATCGGGCTGGGACATCATGGACTTCATTCAGGAGCTGCAAGAACTGACCGGCGGCAATGTCGCGTTCGCCACCATTCCGGTGCTCGACGGAGCCGGCTGGAGCGACGACGGTATGCAAAGTGTCGTGCGGGTAAATCCGCAACAGGTGCAGGACTGGGTCGCGAGCCTGCTGCATGATCAGGACGAGGGCAAGACCGAGCAGTTGGCATACACGCCCGCGAAGACCACAGCCAATGTGGCCAACGGCACCGACATCAACGGACTGGCGGCCGCGGTGTCGGACGTGTTGACAACCAAAGGATTCACCACCGGATCTGTTGCCAACTACGACGACGGCCCGGTGGAGAGCAGCCAGGTGCGGGCCGCCACGATCGACGACCTGGGCGCACAGGAGGTCTCCAGGGAACTGGGAGGGCTGCCGGTCGTCGCCGATACGTCCGTGCAACCAGGTTCGGTCGAGGTGGTGCTGGCCGACGACTACAGCGGTCCGGGCTCGGGGCTCGATGGCGGATCGATGACGCTCACCAGCGCGTCCGACTTCGAGTCCGGTGACAGCGAGCCGCTGCCGTCGCAGATCCTCACCGCTGGATCCGACAAGCCCGAGTGTGTCAACTGACTACCCTGAGTGCGGCAATCCTGGACCCGATGCTGCGGGCCGACCCCGTCGGTCCCCGCATCACGTACTACGACGATGCCATCGGCGAACGCATCGAACTATCGGCGGCGACACTGGCCAACTGGGCAGCCAAGACCGGCAACCTCTTGCGCGACGAACTCGCCGCCAGTCCGACAAGCCGAGTCGCGATCCTCCTGCCGGCCCATTGGCAGACCGCGGCGGCGTTATTCGGGGTGTGGTGGATCGGCGCCGAAGTGGTGCTCGGCGATATGCCGGCTGATGTCGAAGCCGACATTGCGCTGTGCACGAGCGAACGCCTGGACCAGGCCGACCGGATCGTCGGGGCCGGCGAGGTCGCGGTGCTATCGCTGGATCCGTTCGGCCGGCCGGCACCGGGGCTGCCGGTAGGCGTCACCGACTACGCGACCGCGGTGCGGGCGCATGGCGATCAGATAATCTCGGAGAAGCACCCCGGTCCGGCGCTGGCCGGCCGATCAGTTCAACAAGTCCTGGCCGACTGTGCGAGCTCGGCGGCGGTAAGGGGTTTGACATCAGCGGATCGGGTGCTTTCCAGCGAGTCGTGGGCCGGACCTAGTGAGGTGGTGGATGGCCTGCTGGCGATCTTGGCCGTGGGCGCGTCCTTGGTACAGGTGGCCAATCCAGATTCCGCTCCCGATCCCGACGTGCTGCAACGCAGAATCGACACCGAGAAGGTCACCCGCGTCCTCTGAGGGGGCCAGTCGCGCTAACCGCCGTGCACCACACAGTGGACAATACATGTTGATATCGCGATATTTAGATGTTAACGTCGTGCCAACGCTGGTTTGACGGACAGGTCGGAAGGAAGGTTCAGGCAATGGCGGCATACGGACTATTGGCAAAGACGGCCACCTTGGTAGTCCACGGGGTGGTCGGGGCGGCCACCTATGACCTTGTGCGCAAAGCCGCGGCCAAAGCACCGCTTCGGGAATCCGCGGTATCGGCAGCGGAGCTGGGCCTGCGCGGAACCCGCAAGGCCGAGGAAGCCGCGGAATCGGCCAGGCTGAAGCTTGCCGACGTGATGGCAGAAGCCCGCGAGCGCATTGGCGAGGAAGTGCCGACACCGGCGATCGGCGACACCCACGACCACGACCACTGATCCGCCGACATGGCTCTCGCGCACGGACCAGACCTGGCCGAATCGGACGACACCGCGGCGGATCCCGCTCTCGAAGTCGTGTCAGACGCGGCCGGACGGATGCGAGTCCACGTCGCCTGGGTCCGCAGCAATCCCCGTCGGGCGGTGGCGGTCGAAGAGGCGGTTGCCAAGCAGCACGGGGTGCGGGTGGTCCATGCCTACCCGCGTACCGGATCTGTCGTTGTGTGGTACTCGCCGCAACGCTGCGAGCGCTCCTCGGTTCTGGCGGCCATCCGCGATGCGGCAGCCGTGCCCGCGGAGCTGATCCCGGCACGGCAGCCGCATTCGTCTGAGATCCGCAACACCGACGTGCTCCGGATGGTCGTCGGCGGCGTCGCGCTGGCCCTGCTCGGTGTGCGCCGGTATGTGTTCAAGCGGCCGCCGCTACTTGGACCCACCAGCAGCCTGGTGGCCACCGGCGTCACCATCTTTACCGGCTACCCGTTCCTGCGGGGCGCTCTAGGATCGCTGCGCTCCGGGAAGGCCGGGACCGACGCCTTGGTCTCGGCCGCGACCCTGGCCAGCCTCATCCTGCGCGAGAACGTCGTCTCGCTCACCGTACTGTGGCTGCTCAATATCGGTGAGTATCTGCAGGATCTGACCCTGCGCCGGACCCGCCGGGCGATCTCCGAGCTGCTGCGCGGCAACCAAGACACGGCCTGGGTGCGCCTCACCGAAGGCCCCGACGCCGGCACCGAGGTGCAGGTGCCGATGGACACCGTGCAGATCGGTGACGAGGTGGTGGTCCACGATCACGTCGCGATACCGGTCGACGGGGAGGTCGTCGAAGGCGAGGCCGTCGTCAATCAGTCGGCCATCACCGGGGAGAACCTTCCGGTCAGCGTCGTTGCCGGGACGCGCGTGCACGCCGGTTCAGTCGTGGAGCGCGGACGCTTGGTGGTGCGCGCCCACGCCGTCGGCAGTCAAACCACCATCGGACGCATCATCTCGCGCGTCGAGGAAGCTCAGCTCGACCGGGCACCCATCCAGACTGTCGGGGAGAACTTCTCCCGGCGCTTCGTTCCCACCTCGTTCATCCTGTCGGCCATCACGTTGCTGATCACCGGCGACGTACGCCGCGCAATGACCATGCTCTTGATCGCATGCCCGTGTGCGGTGGGCCTGTCCACACCGACCGCGATCAGCGCCGCGATTGGCAACGGTGCGCGCCGCGGCATTCTGATCAAGGGTGGATCCCATCTCGAACAGGCCGGACGCGTGGACGCGATCGTGTTCGACAAGACCGGAACGCTGACGATGGGTCGCCCGATAGTTACCAATATCGTTGCTATGCACGAAGATTGGGAGCCCGAGCAGGTTCTGGCGTACGCCGCGAGCTCGGAGATCCACTCGCGCCACCCGTTGGCCGAAGCCGTCATCCGTTCGACCGAGGAACGCCGAATCAGCATTCCGCCGCACGAAGAGTGCGAGGTGTTGGTCGGCCTCGGCATGCGAACCTGGGCGGACGGCCGGACCCTGCTGCTGGGCAGCCCGTCGCTGCTGGGCGCCGAGAACGTGAAGGTGTCCGAGGAGGCATCCAATTGGGTCGACAAACTTCGTCGCCAGGCGGAGACACCGCTGCTGCTTGCCGTCGACGGCACGCTGGTAGGGCTCATCAGCCTTCGCGACGAAGTACGGCCCGAGGCAGCCGAGGTGCTGACCAAGTTGCGCACCAGCGGCATCCGCCGTGTCGTCATGCTCACCGGGGATCACCCAGATATCGCCAAGGTCGTCGCTGGTGAGCTGGGGATCGACGAATGGCGCGCCGAAGTGATGCCGGAGGACAAGCTCGAGGTGGTGCGCGAGCTCCAGGACGAGGGCTACATCGTTGGAATGGTTGGCGACGGCGTCAACGACGCCCCGGCGCTCGCGGCCGCCGATATCGGGATCGCGATGGGCCTGGCCGGAACTGATGTCGCCGTCGAAACCGCGGACGTAGCGCTGGCTAACGATGATCTGAACCGCCTGATCGACGTGCGTGACCTGGGTGCCCGGGCAGTAGATGTGATCCGGCAGAACTACGGTATGGCCATCGCGGTGAACGCCTCCGGCCTGCTTATCGGAGCCGGCGGTGCGTTGTCACCGGTGCTGGCCGCGATCTTGCACAACGCATCGTCAGTCGCGGTGGTGGCCAACAGCTCTCGGTTGATCCGATACCGCCTCACCTGAGCCGGTATGACGGCCTAGCAGCCGCAGTTGTGGCCGTTCCAGACCCGGATGCCTTGCCAGACCGCAATGCCAGCGATGGCAAGCCCGACGACCGGATCAAGCCACCACCCACCGGGCCAGGCCGCAGTGATTGCCAGCCCCAGCAGAACCCCCGCGGCTTGGGCAGCGCACAGATAGTTCTGGGTGCCTTCGCCGCGGGTGGCTCCCGACTTCAGCCGCGCCCCCACCCTGCGGTTGGCCCAACCAAGAACCGGCATCAGCAGCAGGGCGACGGCCGTCAACCCAATGCCGATCACCGAGGTCTCAGCATGGTGGCGGCCAAGGAGGCCACCGATCGATTCGATGGCGACATACGGTGCAATCAGCCAAAACGACACGGCAACTCCGCGCTGCGCGAACCGCTCGGCGGTCTGCGACAGCGTGCGGTCGCCGGTGAAGCGCCACAGCACCATCGCGCTGGCCAGGCCCTCGGATCCACCTCCCAGTGCCCACCCGGTCAACGCAATGGATCCGACCGCCAGGCCCTCCCACACCCCGACGGCACCTTCGGTGAGCAACACGATGAGGCTGGCCCACGCCAGCAGGCGCGCCCACTGGACGTTCTGCCGCCACTCGGCGTCGGCCGTAACCATCGCATGCGGATGGCCATCGTGGTGGCCGGTCACCATCTCCACCCCGACGATGGTAGAGGACGATGGTGGCGGTGAATGCCGCAAATGCCGTGCATATCGGTTTCGGCAGTTCGACAGTGTGGCCCACGCCGTCGGCCAATGCGGCGCCGAAAGCTGGCAATACTGTCAGGCTCTATGGTTAATCTGGCTAACCAGTAGGTCGCCTGACAGACAAGGACCACCCGATGGCGCGCAGCGACAACGACAGCTGGGATCTGGCCTCCAGTGTGGGAGCCACCGCGACGATAGTGGCGGCGGCCCGCGCCCGTGCCACGAAGGCCGCACTGATCGACGACCCATTCGCCGAGCCGCTGGTGCGTGCGGTCGGCGTCGACTTTTTCAACCGATGGGCCAGCAGCGAACTCGACCCCGCCGATGTCGACATCCCCGACTCCCCCTGGGGCGTGCAGCCCATCACCGACCTTCTGACCGCGCGCACCCGCCACATCGATAGCTTCTTCACCGAAGCGTCGAACGCGGGCATCCGACAGGCCGTCATCCTTGCCTCCGGACTCGACGCCCGCGGCTATCGGCTGCCCTGGCCGCCGGGAACAGCGGTTTTCGAGATCGACCAACCAGCAATCATCGACTTCAAAGCGGCTACCCTGGCCGCCCTGGACGCCGAGCCCACCGCCGACCTGCGCGGCGTACGGAGCGACCTGCGGCACGACTGGCCGGCCGCGCTGCGACAGGCCGGCTTCAAGCCTGAACGGCCGACCGCGTGGAGTGCTGAGGGACTGCTCGCGTTTCTGCCGCCAGAAGCTCAGGACCGTTTGGTAGACGAGATCACCGCGCTCAGCGTCGAAGGCAGCCGCCTGCTCGCCGAGGTCTTCAGGTTCTCCCCAGAAACCATCCAGGTCATGGAAAATGCAAACAAGAAATGGTACGAGCATGGCCTCGACGTCGAACTCGACGACTTGGGATACCCGGGTGAGCGCAGCGACGTCGCCGCGTACCTGGAAGCCAATGGCTGGTACACCCAGAGCACGCCATTAGAACAATTGTTGGCTCACAACGGATTACCGACGCCATCCCCGGGCAGCGCCGCAGCGTCCGCTTTCGCCGAGGCCTACTACTGCACAGCCGTCCTGCGGAGCAAGACGCCCGCACGCTAGGGACACTCGGAAGGGGCGCCGATGCCAAACGACAATCCCGCCAAACCGCTCGACGGGTTCCGGGTGCTCGACTTCACGCAGAACGTCGCCGGACCGCTGGCCGGACAGGTGCTCGCCGACCTCGGTGCCGAGGTCATCAAGATCGAAGCGCCCGGCGGTGAGGCGGCCCGGCAGATCACCGCGGTGCTTCCCGGCCGGCCGCCGCTAGCCACCTATTTTCTGCCCAACAACCGCGGCAAGAAATCGGTGTCGGTGGACCTGACCACCAACGAGGCCCGGCAACAGATCCTGCGGCTGGCAGACACCGCAGACGTCGTCCTCGAGGCGTTTCGACCCGGCACCATGGAAAGGCTGGGTCTGGGTCCCGACGACCTACGATCGCGCAACGCCAAGCTGATCTATGCCCGCCTGACGGCGTACGGGGGCAATGGCCCCAATGGCAGCCGCCCGGGGATCGACCTGATGGTCGCCGCAGAGGCGGGCATGACTACCGGGATGGCCACGCCGGACGGCAAACCGCAGATCATTCCATTCCAACTCGTCGACAACGCCAGCGGTCACGTGCTGGCACAAGCCGTGCTGGCCGCGCTGCTCAACCGCGAACGCCACGGGGTAGCCGACACGGTCCGGGTCGCCATGTACGACGTGGCGGTAGGGCTGCAAGCCAACCAGCTGACTATGCATTTGAACCGCACGGCTGGTGACCAATCGAAACCCGAACCCACACCGAAGACCAGGCGGCGCAAGGGAGTTGGATTCGCCACCCAGCCATCGGACGCATTCCGCACCGCCGACGGCTACATCGTCATTAGCGCATATGTGCCAAAGCACTGGGAGAAACTGTGCCACCTCATCGGCCGGCCCGAGCTGCTGGACGACGAGCGATTCACCGACCAGCGCTTGCGGGCGATCAACTACCCCGAGCTGACCGACGAACTCGAAACGGCGCTGAGCGCCAAGACCGCCGCCGAATGGGTCGAGCTGCTTCAGGACAACGGGCTCATGGCCTGCCTCGCCTACACCTGGAAGCAGGTCGTCGACACCCCGCTGTTCGCCGAGAACGACCTCGCCCTTGACGTCGGCAGCGGTGACCCGGAGGTTGGGGCCGTCACCGTGATCCGCACGCCGGCGCGCTACTCAAGCTTCACCCCGGCGGCCACCGATCCCCCACCGGTCGCGGGCCAACACAACGACGTTTTTCTGAAGGGGTACTGAATTAGTCCGTCGTTGCGCTGTTCACCGCACGGCGTTCTTTAGAATTGTCGGTGGATCCATTCGAGGTCGGCCTAAGGCAATGGCCAGCGAGGACGATCGACGTGAATTGTTGTGCGGGCATTCGTGGCGGGCAGCGGTTAATCGATGCTCTCGGGTCCCGGTCAATCCCGCAGAATCTGCGGCACGATTTCCCGGCATCGCTCGTCGTCTTCCTCGTTGCGCTCCCCCTCTCTCTAGGGATCGCCATCGCCTCGGGGGCTCCGCTGATGGCGGGGTTGATCGCCGCAGTTGTCGGCGGGATCGTCGCCGGGTCACTGGGCGGATCGTCGGTTCAGGTCAGCGGCCCCGCTGCGGGTCTCACCGTGGTGGTCGCCGGGCTGATCGACGAGCTGGGTTGGCCCATGTTGTGCCTGATGACGATTGGCGCGGGTGCTCTACAGATCCTGTTCGGCGTGAGCCGGATAGCTCGCGCTGCGCTCGCCATCGCGCCGGTCGTGGTACACGCCATGCTCGCCGGCATCGGCGTCACCATCATGTTGCAGCAGGTGCATGTCCTGCTGGGCGGTTCGTCGCACAGCACGGCGTGGCGAAACATCGCGGCGCTGCCGGACGGCATCCTTCATCACGAACTGCATGAGGTGATCATTGGCGGGATAGTCATCGCCATCTTGCTGGTGTGGTCAAAGCTTCCCGCCGCGGTGCGCATCATTCCCGGCCCACTGGTGGCCATCGCAGGAGCCACCGCGTTCTCGCTGATTGTCGACCTGCACGTGGAGCGCATCCAACTCTCCGGCAACTTCTTCGAAGCGATTGGTCTACCCCAACTGCCCGCCCTGTCCCCCTCCGGACAGCCGTGGGCTCACCACATCGGCGCCATCGCCATCGGTGTTCTCACCATCGCCCTCATTGCCAGTGTGGAATCACTGCTGTGCGCGGTCGGTGTCGACAAGCTCCACCGGGGTCCACGCACCAACTTCAACAGGGAAATGATCGGTCAGGGCAGCGCGAACGTGGTGTCCGGGTTGCTCGGCGGGCTACCCATCACCGGCGTCATCGTCCGCAGCTCGGCCAATGTGGCCGCCGGTGCCCGCACCCGGATGTCGGCGGTGCTGCACGGCGTGTGGGTCCTGCTGTTTGCGTCGCTTCTTACCGGCCTGGTCGAACTCATTCCCAAGGCCGCGCTGGCAGGCCTGCTCATCGTGGTCGGTGGCCGGCTGGTCAGACTAGCTCACATCAAAATTGCCTGGCGCACCGGGAATTTCGTGATCTACGCCATCACCATCGCGTGTGTGGTGTTTCTCAATCTTCTCGAGGGCGTCCTGATCGGACTTACCGTCGCAATCCTCTTCCTTCTGTTCCGGGTCATCCGTGCGCCAGTGGAAGTCAGGCCGGTCGGAGGCGAGGGGCCCACACAGTGGCGGGTCTATATCGATGGCACGGCGAGCTTCCTCCTTCTGCCTCGCCTGACGAAGGTCCTCTCCACGCTGCCGCAGGGGTCCGCGGTGACGCTGAATCTGAACGCGGACTACATCGACGACTCCGTGTCCGACGCCATTTCCGATTGGCAACGCGCCCACGAGGCGATGGGCGGAGCGGTAGCGATCGTCGAAACCGCGCCGGGAAGGCTGGACCGCGCCCACACCGACCCGCCGAAGCGGCAATTCACCCACGATGCGATAGGACTGGGTCCGCGCCGGTCAGCGCGCGGCAACAGCCACAATGGCGGCAGCGCATCGATTCTCGACGGCATCGACGACTACCACCGCAACGGTGCCGCCGCACTGCACCCCTACATCGCTGGGCTCACCGATTCGCAGAACCCCTATGCGTTGTTCCTGACCTGTGCCGACTCACGGATTCTCCCGCACGTCATCACCGCCAGCGGCCCCGGAGACCTGTACACGGTTCGCAACTTCGGCAACCTGGTACCCAACGATCCCACCGACGCCTCCGTCGACGCCCCCCTCGACTTCGCTGTCAACCAGCTCGGCGTGAGTTCGGTTGTGGTCTGCGGGCATTCGTCATGCGGCGCGATGGCGACCTTGCTCGAAGGCACTGCGACAGACGCTACGACGCCCATGGGCCATTGGCTCGAATTCGCCCGCGACAGTCTGGTCGCATTCCACAATCACCATCCGGCACGCCGCAGCGCCGCATCCGCCGGGTACCCGGAACGTGAACAATTGAGCATTGTGAACATCGCCGTTCAGCTGGAAAGGCTTACCCGCCACCCCATCGTGGCCACCCGGGTCGCGACCGGTGACGTACAACTCGTCGGTGCGTTCTTCGACATCTCGACCGCCCGCGTCTACGAGGTGAATCAGAACGGCATCGTGTGCCCTGAGGCGCCGGTAGTCATCCGATAGACCACGTATCAGCGCAGCAATGCCCGCGACATCACGACGCGCTGAATCTGATTGGTGCCCTCGTAGATCTGGGTGATCTTGGCGTCGCGCATCATCCGCTCGACGGGGAAGTCTGTGGTGTAGCCGGCGCCGCCGAACAGTTGCACGGCGTCGGTGGTGACCTCCATCGCGGTGTCCGCGGCAAAGCACTTCGAGGCCGCCGAGATGAAGCCCAGATTGGACTCACCGCGTTCGGCCCGGGCGGCGGCGGTGTAGACCATCAGCCGCGCCGCCTCGACCTTCATCGCCATGTCGGCCAGCATGAACTGCACTGCTTGGAAGGTGCTGATCGACTCGCCGAATTGCTTGCGGTCCTTGGTGTAGGCAATCGCGGCGTCCAGCGCGCCCTGGGCAATGCCCACGGCTTGCGCACCGATCGTGGGCCGCGTGTGGTCCAACGTGGCCAGCGCGGTCTTGAAACCGGTCCCGGGTTCGCCGATCATGCGATCGCCGGGGATTCGGCAGTCCTCGAAATACAGCTCGGTCGTCGGCGAGCCCTTGATCCCAAGCTTCTTTTCTTTGGGACCGACGCTGAACCCCTCGTCGTCCTTGTGCACCATGAACGCCGAGATGCCATTGGCGCCGCGGTCGGGATCGGTCACCACCATCACCGTGTACCAGGTCGACTTGCCACCGTTGGTGATCCACGACTTGGCGCCGTTGAGAACCCAGTGATCCCCGTCGGCCCTGGCCCGAGTTTTCAGTGACGCGGCGTCACTGCCGGCTTCGCGTTCACTCAACGCATACGATGCCAACGCCCCGTCGGCAGCCAGTGCGGGCAGCACCTGCTTCTTCAACTCCTCCGACCCTCGCAGGATCAGGCCCATGGTGCCGAGCTTGTTGACAGCGGGGATCAACGAGGCGGACGCGTCCACGCGCGCGACTTCTTCGATAACAATGCAGGCCGCTACCGAGTCAGCGCCCTGACCGCCGTACTCCTCCGGAACATGGACAGCGTTGAAACCGGACCCATTCAGCGCCGCGAGCGCCTCGTCCGGGAACCGAGCCTGCTCGTCGACGTCGGCGGCATGCGGCGCGATCTCTTTTTCCGCCAACGCGCGAATCGCTGCCCGCAATTCGTCGTGCTCCTCGGGGAGCTTGAACACATCGAACGACGGATTTCCGGCCCATGCAACCATCGTGTGAGCCCTCCTAGTCTCCTTGTAACTCGCCGGTTAACGTACCCCAACGCTCTTGTAGCGCGGCGTCCTTCGCGCGCACGCTGTCGGCCAGCCGATCCTGGAATTCGACGATCCGGGCTCGCAGCTCCGCGTCGGACGATCCCAGGATGCGCACCGCGAGCAGGCCCGCGTTGCGGGCGCCGCCGATGGACACCGTGGCCACCGGAACACCGGCCGGCATCTGCACGATCGACAGTAGCGAATCCAGCCCGTCCAGCCGGGCCAGCGGCACTGGCACCCCGATCACCGGCAGCGACGTCGCTGAGGCAACCATACCGGGCAGGTGAGCGGCGCCGCCCGCCCCAGCAATAATCACCTCGATGCCGCGCTCGGCCGCGCCACGGGCGTAGTCGAACATGACGGTCGGGGTGCGATGGGCCGACACGACCCGAACCTCGGTCGCGATGTCGAACTCGGTGAGCG
This sequence comes from Mycobacterium spongiae, assembly GCF_018278905.1. NCBI lineage: Bacteria > Bacillati > Actinomycetota > Actinomycetes > Mycobacteriales > Mycobacteriaceae > Mycobacterium > Mycobacterium spongiae. The sequence continues at coordinate 1,319,740 of NZ_CP046600.1, read as the reverse complement.
CCTGCGCGGCCTCGGACATCACCGACCAGTCGCTGTCGCTGCCCATGATCACCCCGACTCGGGGCTGTTCAAGCCTTCGGGACCGTTGGGTCATGTGCCTCCCATCCGTCTTTCCACTGCCCGTGTGACAACCAGTGCGCGGCCAGCTCGGCGCGTTCGCGCAACGCACCCAGGTCGGAGCCACAGAAGTTGACGTGCCCCACTTTGCGGCCCGGACGCTCCGCCTTGCCGTAGAGATGCACCCGCGCATCAGGCATCCGCGCGAACAGGTGGTGCAATCGCTCATCCACGATCATCGCCGGCTGTTGGGCGGCACCGAGGACATTGGCCATCACGGTCACCGGCGCGATGGCCTCGGTATCGCCGAGCGGGTAGTCCAACACCGCGCGCAAGTGCTGCTCGAACTGGCTGGTGCGAGCCCCGTCCATGGTCCAGTGCCCGGAGTTGTGCGGCCGCATCGCGAGCTCGTTGACCACCAGCGCACCGGCTGTTGTCTCGAAGAGCTCCACCGCAAGCACACCGACCACACCCAGCTCGGCCGCCAGCTGCAACGCCAACTGCTGCGCCGCGGCGGCCACATGGTCGGGCAGGGCCGGCGCTGGCGCGAGCACCTCCACGCAAATGCCGTCCCGCTGCACCGTCTCTACTATCGGCCACGCCGCACCTTGGCCGAACGGTGAGCGCGCCACTAGCGCGGACAGTTCCCGGCGCAGCTCGACTCGCTCCTCGACGAGCACCGGCACCCCGTCGGCGAGGTACCCGAGGGCGATGTCGCGAGCATGCGCCAGATCACGGGCCATCGCAACGCCGCGGCCGTCGTACCCCCCGCGGACCGCTTTGACGACCACCGCGCCGCCGACTTGCGCAGCGAACGCGTCGAGGTGATCCAGGTCGTCGAGGCTCGCAACCCCCGCGTACCGCGGCACGGCGACACCCAGAGCATCCAGCCGCTGCCGCATGGCGAGTTTGTCCTGGGCGTATATCAGCGCCTGCGGAGGCGGCGCGACATTCACACCGTCGGCGACCAGCTTGTCCAGCAGCTCGTTGGGGACGTGCTCATGGTCGAACGTCAGGGCGGTGGCTCCGAGGGCAACCCGGCGCAGATCGTCAAGTTCGGTGTGCGAGCCAATCACCACGTTAGGGGTGACCTGCGCGGCCGGATCATCGGTCGAACTGGCCAGTACGCGGAGATTCTGCCCGAGCGCGATGGCGGCCTGATGGGTCATCCGGGCAAGCTGACCGCCGCCGACCATGGCAACTACTGGGGCAACGACCGGTGCGATCTGTGGGGTGCGTGAACTCGGCACGGCCATCATGGTGTCATGGGACCTGACCGGCGTCTTGACCGGCGTATTTGTCGGCCGTGGCACCCAATCGTCAGCTACCATTTTGCGTCAATTTTGCGTCCAACCGTACACTGACGTGCTGTGTCCTTTGCCGATGCCACGATCGCGCGCCTTCCGGGGGTAGTCCAGCCCTATGCGCAGCGCCACCATGAGCTGATCAAGTTTGCCATCGTCGGCGGCACCACATTCATCATCGACTCGGCAATTTTCTACACACTCAAGCTCACGATTCTCGAACCCAAGCCGGTGACGGCGAAGGTGATCGCCGGAATTGTCGCGGTCATTGCCTCCTACATCCTCAATCGGGAGTGGAGTTTCCGTGACCGTGGCGGCCGGGAGCGCCATCACGAAGCGCTGCTGTTCTTCGCGTTCAGCGGAGTGGGTGTGGTGTTGAGCATGGCACCACTGTGGTTCTCCAGCTACGTTCTGCAGCTGCGAGTGCCGACCGTGTCACTGACGGTGGAAAACATCGCCGACTTCATCTCCGCCTACATCATCGGCAACCTGCTCCAAATGGCGTTCCGCTTCTGGGCGTTCCGCCGCTGGGTATTTCCCGACGAATTCGCCCGGAACCCCGAGAGAGCCCCCGAGACGGCGCTGGAATCCGCCCTCACGGCGGGCGGCATCGCCGAGGTCTTCGAAGACAGCCTCGAGAGCGGCAATGTCACCCTGCTGCGTACCTGGCGCAACAAGGCCAGCCGCGCGGAGTCGAAGCCTGCGAGGCGAGTGCCTCAGCTGGGTGATTCGTCGGAACCCAGGGTGTCGAAGACTTCGTGATAGAGCAGCGCGTGCACGTCTCGCAGGCGCGGAATGTCGTAGAACTCGAGCGGATCTTGTGAGGCGGACTCGATAATCAGCGTCCCGGTGCGCAGCATGCGTTCGAGAATCTGGTCCCGGAACTCCACGCTGTTGATCCGTGCCAACGGAATGTCGAGACCGCTGCGGGTCAGCACTCCTTGCCGAAACATCACCCTCCGGTTGGTCACCACGAAATGGGTGGTCAGCCAGCTGAGGAATGGCCACAATGTCAGCCAACCCACGATCACCAGCCAGATCCCCCAGATGACCCCGTGGATGACGTTCTTGGCCGTCTGATGCCACTGCGTCGAGTTGACGAACCCGGACCCGAACGCTGCGAGGCCAGTGATCAGGACGAGAACGACAACCGGCCAGATCAACCGCTTCCAGTGTGGATGGCGGTGCAGAACAACAAGCTCGCCACTGGCCAGGGCATTATCGGGATAGCTCACCCTGGCGACCCTATCTCTCCGGGCCGCCGCGGTGCTCCAGCTCGCGCCTGCTAGCGCACATGCACGACGTCACCGGCAGAAATCACGATCGTTTGTCCCCCGGGGCCGTCGCCCGCTGCGCTCGTCGAAGCGTCCGGTTCCAGGCACAGCCGACCGTCGTCGTCGATGTCCCGCGCGAATCCAACGACCTCTGCACCGGCCGGCAGCACCGCGCGCACCCGCGACCCGATGGTCAAGCTGTACGCCCGATAGTCGGCCATCAGCTGCGGGTCCCCGGCTCGCCACTGCACCAGCCGCGCCGCGAGCTGGCGCAACAAGCTGCGGGCCAGTTGGTCCCGATCGGGTGCCGGCGCGCCCAGATCACACAGCGAGGTTGCCCCGGAACCTTCGACCTCGGCAGGTGCCTGCGTGACGTTGAGTCCCACACCGATTACCGCGAACGGCCGCGCAACCTCGGTCAGGATGCCCGCCAGTTTGCCGAGCGATCCAGCAGGGCCGGCCAGGACGTCGTTGGGCCACTTGAGGCCGGCTTCCACCGCGGTGTCGGCAATGAGGGGAGCCACCGCGTCCACGACGGCCAAACCGGTCGCCAGTGACAACCAGCCCCACGCCGAGACCGGAACCCGGATGGGATCCGCGACGCGCACACCCACCGACATCGCGATCTGCGCCCGCGGATCGGCAAACCATTCACGGCCGCGCCGCCCGCGCCCGGCGGTCTGATGCTCAGCGATGAGCACCGCGCCGTCGATATCGACGCCGGTCGCGGCGCGCGCCAGCAGGTCGGCATTTGTCGAACCGGTTTCATCGACAACATCGAGGTGTCGCCACCCCAAGCCTGCGTCGATCAACTCGTCACGCAATGAGCGGGCGTCCAGCGGCAACCGGAGCCAATCGCGGTCTGTCACGCGCCCAGCTTAAGAGCGCCGTTCAAGAGCCCGCCGCCGTTGCCGATAGCATCGACTCCCATGACTAGGGTTACCGACCACACTGCTGAGCCCGCGGCCGAGCACACCATCGACATCCACACCACTGCGGGCAAGCTGGCCGAGCTGGAACGACGCCGGGAAGAGTCGCTGCACCCGGTCGGTGAGGCCGCCGTCGACAAGGTCCACGCCAAGGGCAAACTCACCGCTCGCGAGCGCATCTATGCCCTGTTGGACGAGGACTCGTTCGTCGAGCTCGACGCGCTGGCCAAGCACCGCAGCACCAACTTCAATCTCGGCGAGAACCGCCCATTGGGCGATGGTGTGGTCACTGGCTACGGCACCATCGACGGCCGTGACGTGTGCGTCTTCAGCCAGGACGCCACGGTGTTCGGCGGCAGCCTCGGCGAGGTGTACGGGGAAAAGATCGTCAAGGTCCAGGAGCTGGCGATCAAGACCGGGCGCCCACTCATCGGGATCAACGACGGCGCAGGCGCGCGCATCCAGGAGGGCGTGGTCTCGCTGGGCCTCTACAGCCGCATCTTCCGCAACAACATCCTGGCCTCGGGCGTCATCCCGCAGATTTCGCTGATTATGGGTGCCGCGGCCGGTGGGCACGTCTACTCCCCCGCGTTGACCGACTTCGTCGTCATGGTCGACCAGACCAGCCAGATGTTCATCACCGGACCGGACGTCATCAAGACCGTCACCGGCGAGGACGTCACCATGGAGGAACTCGGCGGCGCGCACACCCATATGGCCAAGTCCGGCACGGCGCACTACGTCGCATCGGGCGAGCAGGACGCCTTCGACTACGTTCGCGAGCTGCTGGGCTACCTACCACCCAATAACTCCACCGACGCTCCGCGCTACCAAGCCGCGACGCCGGCAGCGGCCATCGAAGACAACCTCAACGACGAGGACCTCGAGCTGGACACCTTGATCCCGGACTCGCCGAACCAGCCCTATGACATACACGAGGTGATCACCCGCATCCTCGACGAGGACGAATTCCTGGAAATACAAGCCGGCTACGCCCAGAACATCGTGGTCGGGTTTGGCCGCATCGACGGGCGACCCGTCGGGATAGTGGCCAATCAGCCGACCCACTTCGCCGGCTGCCTCGACATCAACGCCTCCGAGAAGGCGGCCAGGTTTGTCCGGACCTGCGACTGCTTCAACATCCCGATCGTCATGCTGGTGGACGTTCCCGGCTTTCTACCGGGCACCGACCAGGAATACAACGGCATCATTCGCCGCGGCGCCAAGCTGCTCTACGCCTACGGCGAGGCCACCGTCCCGAAGATCACCGTCATCACCCGCAAAGCCTACGGCGGCGCCTACTGCGTGATGGGATCCAAAGACATGGGCTGCGATGTCAATCTGGCGTGGCCGACCGCACAGATCGCAGTAATGGGAGCCTCCGGCGCGGTCGGCTTCGTTTACCGCCAGCAGCTGGCCGAGGCGGCTAAGAACGGCGAGGACGTTGACGCGCTGCGATTGCAGTTGCAGCAGGAGTACGAGGACACGTTGGTCAATCCTTATGTCGCCGCCGAGCGTGGCTACGTCGACATGGTGATCCCGCCGTCCCACACCCGCGGCTACATCGGTACCGCGCTGCGCCTGCTGGAGCGCAAGATCGCACAGCTGCCGCCGAAGAAGCACGGGAATATCCCCCTATAACCGACGGGAGTGAGATGAACGATCAGACCCCGGTGAACGGTGAGTCGGGCACTTCCGCGCCGACCGTCGAGACGCCGCATCCGCATGAACCGCATATCGAAATCCTCAAGGGACACCCCACAGAGCAGCAATTGGCCGCGTTGGTGGCGGTACTGGGAAGCATCACCCCTGCTGCCCCAGCGGCTGCGCCCGAGCCTGCCCGGTGGGGCCTGCCAGTCGACAAGCTGCGGTATCCGGTGTTCAGTTGGCAGCGCATCACGCTGCAGGAAATGACGCATATGCGCCGATGACCCGGCTGGTGCTGGCGTCGGCATCCCCTGGTCGGCTCAAAGTGCTTCGCCAGGCTGGCATCGACCCGTTGGTCATAGTGTCTGGCGTCGACGAGGACGCGGTCACCGCGACCCTAGGCTCGGATGCCGCACCCGCGGACGTGGTGTGCGCCCTCGCCCAGGCAAAGGCCCAGCAGGTGCTACCCCATGTCGACGACGCCATTTCCGCCGATTGTGTTGTCGTTGGCGGTGATTCGATGCTGTACCTCAATGGCACGCTATGCGGCAAGCCGCGGTCTGTCGCGGACGCACGCCGACAGTGGCATGCCATGGCTGGGTGCGCCGGCCAGCTCTATACCGGTCATTGCGTTGTCCGACTTCTGGACAACGAAGTGGCCTCCACTGAAGTTGAAAACGCTGTTACCACAGTGCATTTCGGATCGCCCCCGCCGCAAGACCTGGAAGCCTACCTGGCCAGTGGCGAATCGTTGCGGGTCGCAGGAGGATTCACGCTCGACGGCCTGAGCAGCTGGTTCATCAATGGTGTCGACGGCGATCCATCGAATGTCATCGGCTTGAGCCTGCCGCTTCTAAGGGAACTGCTAGAGCGAGCGGGGCTGTCTGTCGCGACACTGTGGGCGGGCTGAACCCGCGAGCGACAAGCGCAATCACCGTCGCGCGGGCCGCACCGCCAAGCGATATTCCGGCCGGCGGTAGGCTCGAAGGCGTGCCGCTGCCCCCAGATCCACACCCGACCTTGTCCGCCTACGCCCACCCCGAACGGCTCGTGACCGCGGATTGGCTGTCTGCCAACATGGGCGCGCCCGGTCTGGCGATCGTCGAATCCGACGAGGACGTTCTGCTCTACGACGTCGGCCACATTTCCGGGGCAGTCAAGATCGACTGGCATACCGACCTCAACGATCCGCGCGTGCGCGACTACATCACCGGCGAGCAGTTCGCGGAATTGATGGACCGCAAGGGCATCGCCCGCGATGACACCGTGGTGATCTATGGCGACAAGAGCAATTGGTGGGCGGCCTACGCACTGTGGGTGTTCACGTTGTTCGGCCACCCCGATGTGCGGCTGCTCAATGGCGGACGAGACCTTTGGCTTGCGGAAGGCCGCGAGACCACGCTGACGGTCCCGTCCAAGACGTCCACCGGCTATCCCGTTGTCGAGCGCAACGATGCCCCGATCCGCGCGTTCAAGGACGACGTGCTGGCCATCCTCGGTTCCCAGCCGCTCATCGACGTGCGCTCCCCCGACGAGTACACCGGCAAGCGGACCCACATGCCCGACTACCCTGAGGAAGGGGCGCTGCGCGCAGGTCACATCCCGACCGCACGATCGATCCCATGGGGGATGGCGGCCGACGAAAACGGGCGGTTCCGTAGCCGCGGCGAGCTAGAGGAGCTCTACGGATTTCTCGAACCCGACGACGAGACCATCGTCTATTGCCGCATCGGCGAGCGGTCCAGCCATACCTGGTTCGTGCTCACCCACTTGCTGGGGAAGCCGGAGGTGCGTAACTACGACGGTTCGTGGACGGAGTGGGGCAACACCGTACGGGTCCCGATCGTCGCCGGTGAAAGCCCGGGCACGGTGTCCGACCGATGACGAAGCCTGCGAGCCTGCCCGCGCCGCTAGCGGAGGTCGTCGCCGACTTCTCGGAAGTCGAAGGACAAGACAAGCTGAACCTGCTCCTGGAATTCGCCAACGAGCTTCCGGCGCTTCCTGCGCATCTGGCTGAGTCCGCGATGGAGCCGGTGCCCGAGTGCCAGTCCCCCCTTTTCTTGCATGTCGACGCGTGCGATCCCAACCGGGTACGGCTGCACTTCAGCGCGCCGGCCGAAGCACCAACCACCCGCGGGTTCGCCTCGATCCTGGCTGCCGGCCTGGACGAACAACCGGCCGCCGACATCTTGGCGGTGCCCGAGGATTTCTACAGCGACCTGGGTTTGGCGGCTCTGATCAGCCCACTTCGGTTACGCGGCATGTCGGCCATGCTGGCCCGGATCAAGCGACGGGTCCGCGAGGCCGCCTGAATCGAGGAACCGCGTGACCGGCCCGTCTTCGCTCCGCATAAACTTCCCCCCGACACACTTGTAAGAAATTCTCTTAGAGACGCAGACCGGCCAGTCATACAGGAGGCGCAGTGCCTAGTCACGCCAGCTCGAGGACCGCTAGTATCTCTAAGGTTCTCGTCGCCAACCGCGGCGAGATCGCAGTCCGGGTGATCCGGGCAGCCCGCGATGCCGGCCTGCCCAGCGTGGCGGTTTACGCCGAACCCGACGCCGAGGCTCCGCACGTCAGCCTGGCGGACGAGGCGTTCGCACTGGGCGGTCAGACCTCGGCTGAGTCCTATCTGGACTTCGAGAAGCTGCTCGATGCGGCGGCGAAGTCCGGCGCCAACGCCGTCCACCCCGGCTACGGCTTCTTGTCGGAGAACGCCGACTTCGCCCAAGCTGTCATCGACGCCGGCCTGATCTGGATTGGTCCCAGTCCGCAATCGATTCGCGACCTCGGTGACAAGGTCACCGCCCGTCACATCGCCGCCCGCGCCCAGGCCCCGTTGGTACCTGGCACCCCCGACCCGGTCAACAACGCCGACGAGGTGGTCGCGTTCGCCAACGAGCACGGCGTGCCGATCGCGATCAAAGCGGCCTTCGGTGGCGGCGGCAAGGGCATGAAGGTCGCCCGCACCATCGAAGAGATCCCCGAACTGTACGAGTCGGCGGTGCGCGAGGCGGTGGCCGCGTTCGGCCGCGGCGAGTGCTTCGTCGAGCGCTACCTGGACAAGCCCCGCCACGTGGAGGCGCAGGTGATTGCCGATCAGCACGGCAATGTCGTGGTCGCCGGCACCCGGGACTGCTCACTGCAGCGCCGCTTTCAGAAGCTGGTCGAGGAGGCGCCCGCACCGTTCCTGACCGACGCCCAGCGCAAGGAAATCCACGAGTCGGCGAAGCGAATTTGCAAAGAAGCCCACTACTACGGCGCCGGAACCGTCGAATACCTCGTTGGCCAAGACGGGCTGATCTCGTTCCTGGAAGTCAACACCCGCCTCCAGGTCGAACACCCAGTCACCGAGGAAACGGCGGGCGTCGACTTGGTCCTGCAGCAGTTCAAGATCGCCAATGGCGAGAAGCTCGACTTGACTGAGGACCCCACGCCGCGCGGCCACGCGATCGAATTCCGGATCAACGGCGAGGATGCGGGCCGAGGCTTCCTGCCCGCACCCGGACCGGTCACGACGTTCCACCCCCCGGCTGGCCCAGGCGTTCGGTTGGACTCCGGTGTGGAGTCAGGGTCGGTGATCGGCGGTCAGTTCGACTCGATGCTGGCAAAGCTGATCGTGCACGGCGCCGACCGCCAGGAGGCGCTGGCACGGGCCCGCCGCGCCCTCGACGAGTTCACGGTCGAAGGCCTCGCCACCGTCATTCCGTTCCACCGCGCGGTGGTGTCCGACCCGGCCTTCATCGGGGACGATGACGGCTTCTCGGTCCACACCCGCTGGATCGAAACCGAGTGGAACAACACCGTCGAACCCTTCGCCGGCGGCGAACCCGTGGACGAAGAGGACGCCCGGCCACGACAGAAGGTGGTCGTGGAAGTCGACGGCCGCCGTGTCGAAGTCTCGCTGCCCGCCGACTTGGCACTGTCCAACGACGGTGGCGACCCAGCCGGGGTTATTCGACGCAAGCCCAAGCCGCGCAAGCGGGGTGCGCATGGCGGTGCGGCAGCATCAGGCGACGCCGTGACGGCACCCATGCAGGGCACCGTGGTGAAAGTGGCGGTCGAAGAAGGACAGGAAGTCACCGCCGGCGACCTGGTGGTGGTCCTTGAGGCGATGAAGATGGAAAACCCGGTCACCGCCCACAAGGACGGCACTATCAGCGGACTGGCGGTCGAGGCCGGCGCGGCCATCACCCAAGGTACGGTGCTGGCCGAGATCAAATAGCGCGGCGGGGCAGCAAGCCGTGCGGTGTCACCGGTGCGAGGCCGTACGTCGGGCGGTCAACGCAATGCCGAAGACGCTACCGGCGGCATCGGGCCGACGACCGTTATGAAAAGTCTGGACGTCGTCGGCGAGCGACGTCAGGACGTGCCAGCTGAAGCTGCCCGGAGCCACCACGTCGTGTGTTGAGCAGGCGGCGGATGCTTCCACCACAACTTCGTCGTCTCGCGGATCGACGACCAAGCTCAGGGTGGCTCCCGCGGCCGCCGACCGGATCAACCGGGTGCACACCTCGTCGACGGCTAGCCTCAAGTTCGCCACGGCATCGAGATCCAAGTCCTCGAATGCTCCGATCGCACCGACCAGAGTGCGCAGCATCGCCAGGTTATCCAAGCGCGCAGCAACGTTGAGTTCAACCGCGCGAGTGCTGCGTTGGTGCCTGGTAGTGCTCAGATCCGCATCGGTCATGTGGCCTCCTGGCAACTTTCGACCGACACTCTACCGTTCTGGGGCATCGGCTGGCGCTCATACTGCCATGACCGGGCCCACCATCGGCGGGACCGCCATCGACAGCGCCAGGACCATCAGCGTCAACAGGAACCACCCGGCACCGTGCCATCCCCACCAGGTTCCCCGGTCACGCCAAACGCGATAGGTCCGCACGAAAGCCCAGAGTCCGGCGGCAAACAAGATCGCCGGCCCGCCCATCGCCAGCAGGGTCCGCTGCGGCGGGCCACAGGCAGCCGTGTCGACGGCCGCAGGACCACAGGTGCTGATCCACAAAGCAGCCACGATGACAAAACCAATCCCAGCGACAGCACCCGCCAGCGCGAAGCGGATCGCGGCGCGGACCTCGCTGTCGTCCTGCCCCAAGCGATCGTCGGGCGGTCGCTCACCCATCGTCTGCATCCGCGAACCTCGATCCTGTGTTTCGGCTGTTCTTGGTCCACGCTAGGTCAACGCGGCGCGCACGGCGGCTATCGCGGCATCAATATCGGTACGCGCAACCGTCAGGGCGGGGCGGAATCGCACGCCGTGGTCGCCTGCCGGCAGCACAATTACGCGACGCTGCCACAACCGGTGTATCAACTCGTCGCGGGCGGCGCTGGTCGGCAGGCTGAACGCACACATGAGGCCGCGGCCCCGGGGGTCGAGAACGACGTCCGGAAAGTCGGCGGCGAGTTCATCGAGCTGTGCGCGCAGATGGCGGCCCAGCTCCGCGGCCCGCTCGAAGAGGCCGTCGGCCTCGATCACCTCCAAGATGCGACGGGCACGCACCATGTCAGTGAGATTTCCGCCCCAGGTCGAGTTGATTCGCGACGCGACGGCGAACACGTTGTCGGCGATCTCTTCGACTCGGCGGCCAGCCATCACTCCGCACACCTGTGTCTTCTTGCCGAACGCCACCGCGTCGGGTTGAGCGCCCAATTGCTGGTAGGCCCACGCGGTGCCGGTCAGCCCACAACCGGTCTGCACTTCGTCGAAGATCATGAGGGCGTCGTATTCGTCGCACAGCTCGCGCATCGCCGCGAAGAATTCGGGCCGAAAGTGGCGGTCGCCGCCTTCACCCTGAATGGGTTCGGCGAGGAAACATGCGATGTCGTGCGGGTGAGCCTCGAAGGCCGCGCGGGCCTGCCGCAGCGATTCGGCTTCCAGCGCGGCCATCGCCGGCCCGTCGAGGTCCGGCCTGCGGTACGGGGCGTCGATGCGGGGCCACGCGAACTTTGGGAACCGGTCGGTAACGGCCGGCTTGGTGTTAGTCAGTGACAGGGCGTAGCCGCTGCGCCCGTGGAAAGCGCCGCGTAAGTGCAGTACCTGGGTTCCCAGCGCCGAGTCGATGCCGCGTGCCTGGTTGTGCCGGCTCTTCCAGTCGAAGGCCACCTTGAGTGCGTTCTCCACCGCCAGGGCGCCGCCCTCGACGAAGAACAGATGCGGCAGGACGGGGTCGCCAAGGACGCGGGCAAAGGTCTCCACGAAACGGGCCATCGCCACCGAGTAGATGTCGGAGTTGCTGGGCTTGTTCAGGGCGGCCGCAGTAAGTTCGGCACGGAACTCCGGGTCGTCGGCCAGGGCCGGGTGATTCATTCCCAGTGCCGACGAGGCGACGAATGTGAACATGTCCAGGTACCGCCGGCCGCTGCGGGCGTCGACCAGATAGGAACCGCTTGATCGGGCCAGATCGAGCACCATGTCGAAACCGTCGACCAGAATGCTGTGCCCCAGCACCTCGTGAACCTGATCGGGCTCTGTTTGCCGGCTGGCCGGAGAAGTTGCTGGGGTACCGGCGGACACACGGGCGTTCGCTAGGGCAGTCATGCCACCAGAGTAGCGTGCTAATTTTCCGGATTACCCATCTATGTGCCGAAAAATTTATGGTATGTACTGCCGATCGGTGTAAAACGTGTTCAGTATGATGGTGCTTCGAGTCTGAACGTTGGCGGTTGCCCGGATCCGTCGTAGCAGGTCCTCCAGTACTCGCGCGGACTCGACGCGGACGAGCAGCACGTAGCTCTCCGCACCGGCGACCGAGTGGCACGACTCGATCTCGGCGATGTGCTCCAGACGCGCGGGCGCATCATCGGGCTGTGAAGGATCAAGAGGAGTGATGGCCACGAACGCCGACAGCATGTGCCCAACCGCCTCCGGGTTGACCCGCGCCGAATATCCGGCCACCACCCCACGCGACTCGAGCCTGCGCACCCGCGACTGGACCGCGGAGACGGATAGGCCTGCAGTCGCGGCCAGCTCCGACAGCGTCGCGCGTCCGTCGGCGACCAGCTCGCGCACCAGGATCCGGTCGATATCGTCGAGCGTGTCACCCATGGCCGGAGACTATCGCAGCGGCGGCCCGGCATGAGCGGCGTGAAACGGCAGGACTGGCTGGTGGCCTGGCAGCTGCGTGCACGCTTCGCCGCCGGACTGTCCGCCATGTACGCCACCGAGGTGCCTGCGTACAGCACGCTGGTCGCGGTAGCCGCGCAGGTGAACAAGGACTTTGCGGCGCAGCATCGAAATGCCGAGCGGTTTGGCTCGTTGGCGCGAGTCACCGCCGAGCGACACGGCGCCATCCGGGTGGGCAACGCGGCAGAACTTGCCGACGTCGCCGATCTGTTCGCCGCGTTCGGAATGCGGCCGGTCGGCTACTATGACCTGCGCTGCGCCGAGTCACCGATTCCGGTGGTGTCAACGGCGTTTCGCCCTATCGATCCGAACGAGCTGGCACGCAACCCATTTAGGATCTTCACGTCAATGCTGGCCGTCGAAGATCCACGGTACTTCGAACCCGAGCTGCGCGCCCGGGTGCAGGCTTTTCTCGGGCGCCGCCAGCTATTCGATCCCGCATTGCTGGCCCAGGCTCGAAAGATTGCGGCCGAAGGCGGCTGCTATGCCGACGACGCCAACGGTTTCATCGCGGCGGCGGTTGCCGCATTCGCGCTGTCGGCCGAACCGATCGACAAGTCCTGGTACGACGAGCTGCGCCGGGTATCGGACGTGGCCGCCGACATAGCCGGGGTCAGCTCCACCCACATCAACCACCTGACGCCGCGAGTTCTCGACATCGACGATCTGTACCGTCGGATGACCGAACGGGGCATCTCGATGATCGACAAGATCCAGGGTCCCCCTCGCGCCGACGGACCCGATGTGCTCTTGCGCCAGACCTCTTTTCGGGCACTCGCTGAGCCGCGCCGGTTCCGGTTGGCCGACGACGGTATTGCCGAAGGGACGCTGCGAGTGCGGTTCGGCGAAGTCGAGGCGCGGGGTGTAGCGCTGACCCGCAAGGGCCGAGCACGCTACGACGCCGCGATGAGCGCTGCCAATCCCGCCGACGCATGGGGTGAGCACTTCCCGGCAACCGACGAGGAGATGGCCGCCGACCAGCTGGCCTACTACCGCGGTGGCGACCCGTCGGCACCCATCGTCTACGAAGACTTCCTGCCTGCCTCCGCCGCCGGCATCTTCCGCTCCAACCTCGATCGCGACCCGGTGGCCGCCGACATGGCCGGCAGCGAGGACTACGGATACGACGTCGAGTGGCTGGCCGGAGCGATCGGCCGTCACATCCATGACCCATATGAGCTCTACGAAGCGATCTCTCAGGAGGCACCCGCATGACCCGCGCCGGTGACGCGACCACAGCCGAATTACGCACCCGGGTGCTCGGCGCCTTTGAAGCGATCGGCAACTCGAACGGATCCGGGGTCGAGCTCGGTGAGCCCGGGGGCCACGGACTGCCGGCGAGCACACCGATTACCGGGGAGACGCTGTTCACCGTCATGCCGACCACGGCCGAACAGGCTGATCACACGATCGCGAAGGCCACCGGAGCGTTCGCGACGTGGCGCACGACACCGGCGCCAGTGCGTGGAGCCCTCGTCGACCGGCTGGGCGAGCTACTCACCGCACACAAGGACGACCTGGCGACCCTGGTGACGGTCGAAGTAGGCAAGATCACCTCCGAGGCGCTGGGCGAGGTTCAGGAAATGATTGACGTCTGCCAGTTCGCGGTGGGTCTGTCACGTCAGCTGTACGGCCGCACCATCGCCTCGGAGCGCCCCGGGCATCGGCTTCTGGAAACCTGGCACCCGCTCGGGGTGGTCGGCGTCATCACCGCGTTCAACTTCCCGGTTGCGGTCTGGGCATGGAACACCGCAGTGGCACTGGTCTGCGGAGACACGGTGGTGTGGAAGCCCTCCGAGCTGACACCGCTGACGGCCCTGGCCTGCCAGGCGTTGCTGAACCGGGCCGCGGTCGACGTTGGTGCGCCACCGTCACTGAGCGGCCTGTTGCTGGGCGGTGCCGAGCTGGGTGAACAACTCGTCGACGATCCGCGCATCGCGTTGTTGTCGGCCACCGGCTCGGTGCGAATGGGCCAGCAGGTCGGTCCTCGCGTCGCCCAGCGCTTCGGTCGCACCTTGCTGGAATTGGGCGGCAACAACGCGGCCATCGTGACGCCGTCGGCGGACCTCGAGCTCGCGGTGCGGGCTATCGTCTTCGCCGCCGCGGGCACCGCCGGCCAGCGCTGCACAAGCCTACGTCGGCTGATCGTGCACCGTTCGGTGGCCGACCATGTTGTGGCTCGCGTCGTCGCCGCGTATCGGCAGCTACCCATCGGCGATCCGTCGGAGCCCGACACCTTGGTCGGCCCACTCATCCACGAGACCGCCTACCGCGACATGGTCGGAGCGCTGGAACAAGCCCGCGCGGACGGAGGCGAGGTCATCGACGGGCAGCGCCGAGCGGCCGGTCCCCACAGTGCCTACGCGGGCGCCTACTACGTCGCTCCTGCGGTAGTAAGGATGCCGTCGCAGACGGACATCGTGGCGACGGAAACGTTCGCACCGATCCTCTACGTATTGACCTACGAGGACCTCGATACCGCCATTTCTCTGAATAACGCTGTGCCACAAGGTCTTTCATCGTCGATCTTTACCACCGACTTACGCGAGGCCGAGCGGTTCCTGGCCGAGTCCGACTGCGGTATCAGCAACGTGAATATCGGCACTTCCGGCGCCGAGATCGGCGGCGCTTTCGGCGGCGAGAAGCACACGGGCGGCGGCCGCGAGTCCGGCTCGGATGCCTGGAAGTCCTATATGCGTCGCGCCACCAACACCATCAACTACTCGAGCGAGCTGCCACTGGCTCAGGGCGTGGAATTCGGATAGCCCAACTACCAGGAGTTCCTGACCTGCGTGGGTAGGATCTGTCCCATGACAACAGCCAGGCGACGGCTATCCCCAGCCGACCGCCGCGCCGAACTACTCGCCCTGGGGGCCGAAGTCTTCGGCGAACGACCCTACGATGAGGTGCGCATCGACGAAATCGCCGAGCGTGCCGGGGTGTCGCGAGCGCTGATGTATCACTACTTCCCGGACAAGAGGACGTTCTTCGCCGCGGTCGTCAAGGACGAGGCCGATCGGTTGTACGCGGCCACCCAACAGCCACCGTTGCCCGGCCTGACGATGTTGGAGGAGCTCCGGGCCGGCGTGTTGGCCTACATGGCCTACCACGAACAGCACCCCGAGGCAGCGTGGGCCGCGTATGTTGGGCTCGGCAGGTCCGACCCGGTTCTGCTCGGCATCGACGACGAAGCCAAGAACCGCCAAGCCGAACACATCATGTCCCGAATCCGCGAGTTCGTGGGTGCCATGCCGGGCAAAGCCTTAGGACCAGAGGCCGAGCGGGAGCTTTGGGTCATCATTTGCGGCTGGATCTCGTTCACATTCGAGGTGTGCCGTCAGCGGATCATGAACCCCGACAACGACGCCGACCGGCTCGCCGATGTCTGCGCGCACACGCTGTTGGACGCGATCGCCCGGGTGCCTGAGATTCAAGCCCAACTCGCCGATGCCGTGGAAGCCGCGCGGACCGAACCCCAGCGGTAGTCAACGTTCGCCGATCTGGGATTCAGCACAGCCCGCTGGGAGTGCCACGCGTGGGCCCGGCTTCCTGCGTGGGCATGACCTGCGGATATGGCACCTGATACGGGATCGATATTTTTACCGTCGATCCTCCCACCACGTTGGGAACGCACTGAGGCAGTTTTGGGAGCGAGGCCAGCAAGGGATGATCCAAATTGGGTCTCGACGGGTTGGCAGGGGCGGCGAAGTTGAACGCCGAAGTCATATCGCCGACCGTCGCGTCACGCCACGCGGTGAGGTTTGGCACCGGCACCCCAAATCGCCTCGAGATGAACTTCAACTGCGACGTGTGATCGAAGATGTCGCTGCTCTTGAGCGGCCCCCGGCTGTACGGAGAGATAATCGTGCAGGGCACTCGAAAGCCCAACCCGATTGGCCCGCGAATCCCACCGGAGCCCGGCACTGCGTTGATGTCGGGAACGGTGACGAATTCACCGGGCGTGCCCGGCGGCGCCGTGGGTGGAGTGACGTGGTCGAAGAAAGAACCGTTTTCGTCATAGCTCACGATCAGCGCGGTCTTTTCCCACACCGCCGGATTGGACAGCAAGATCCGCAGCAGGCTCACAATCGCGACGGCACCGACGGACACCGGGAACGCGGGATGCTCCGAGGCGGTAACTGCCGGAACCACCCAGGAAACCGACGGCAACCTGTTTGCCTTGACGTCGGCCACGAAGTCCCGTGGGTAGACCGGCGCGAGACCGTAACGGGCCAAATCCGACCTCGGATTTCCAGCTTGCTTGAAAGTGTTCAGCAAGCCGCTGATACTCAGCTCGGTGTCGTTGATGGGACCGAGAAGCTTGTTCTGGTACATCTTCCAACTGACCCCGCCGGCACTGAGATTCTCCGGCATGGTGGTCCACGTGAATTGGTTTAGCGGCATTACGCGGGGCGTCTCCAGCAGCGGCCCTCCATTGACGCCTTCAGGATCGATGTTGGCGCTGATCCAGTACAGCCGATTGGGTGACGTTTGACCCAGAAGCGAACAATGGTAGGCGTCGCAAATGGTGAACGCATCGGCCAGCAGGTAGTGAATGGGCAGGTCCGCGCGCGTGTAATGACCCATCGTCGCGGCGACGTTGCCCTGCAGCGGTTGGGTCGACTGCGAGGCGATCCAACCGTCGTTCGCGCCGTTGTTCCATGCCTGGTGCATAGCGATCCAGCCCTCAACGGGATCGTTAACGCACTCGCCGCCCTTCAACGGGCCCCGGGTGGTGTCAAGGCGGAATGGCGAAACGATGCCGGCGGGGTCAAGCCGCTGTGTCATCGGATTCCAACCCGGTTGCTGGTAGGACGGCGATGGGGTGTCAAACCCATTGACATCGGATAACGTGCCGTAATAGTGATCGAACGATCGGTTTTCCTGCATAAACAACACGATGTGTTCGATGTCGGTCAATTGACCGCCGCAGGGACCCGCGCCGTAGGCCTTTTCGACCACGGGAGCGGCCAGGGACATAAAGGCCCCGGCGCTGCTGGCGGCAGCGACTTTGGAAAAAAATTGTCGACGGGTCATTCCGTCGACCGGGTATTCGCTCTTCCCCAAAAAGCCTCCTGGCGCAGTTTTTATTACCGTATATCGATTTCCGCAGATCAATGCGGACCCACCGAATGGGCGTGTCGGCCTGCATTTTGTGAGAAGAAGGCTGGACCGATTCTGCCCCAACTCGGCTCGGATTTGTCGGTGCCCCTTGGCACCATGGTTGGGTGGGCACCCCGAGGGCTACCGCCGCGGATCCGTTGGATCGCTTCAGCGCAGTCACCCGCGCCTGGTTCGAAAGCACCTTCGCCGCGCCGACCACCGCGCAGGCCAGCGCGTGGGCGGCCATCGCCGAGGGCGACAACACACTGGTTATCGCGCCGACCGGTTCGGGCAAGACGCTGGCCGCATTCCTTTGGGCTCTCGACGGCCTGGCCAGATCGGCCGAACCGAACTCGGGCACCCACGTGCTGTACGTGTCGCCGCTCAAAGCGCTGGCCGTCGATATCGAGCGCAACCTACGCACCCCGCTAGCGGGGCTCACCCGGCTCGCCGAGCGCCAGGGCCTGCCGGCACCCGACATTCGCGTGGGCGTGCGCTCGGGCGATACCCCGCCAGCACTGCGGCGCCAGCTCATCGCTCGGCCACCTGACGTATTGATAACCACCCCGGAGTCGTTATTTCTGATGCTGACCTCCGCGGCGCGCGAGACCTTGGCTACCGTGCGGACAGTCATCGTCGATGAGATTCACGCGATCGCGGCCACCAAACGCGGCGCACACCTGGCGCTGTCGCTGGAGCGGCTCGATGACCTCAACCAGGACCAGTCTCAACGGCGGCCCGCCCAGCGCATCGGGCTGTCGGCAACGGTGCGTCCGCCCGAGGAGCTGGCGCGGTTCTTGTCGGGCCAAGCCCCGACGACCATCGTGGCTCCCCCCTCGTCCAAGACCGTCGAGCTGACCGTGCAGGTGCCGGTGCCCGACATGGCCAACTTGGCCAACAACACCATCTGGCCCGATGTCGAGGCGCGGCTTGCCGACCTGATCGAATCGCACAATTCGACCATCGTGTTCGCCAATTCCCGGCGGCTGGCCGAGCGGCTGACCTCCCGGCTCAACGAAATCCATGCGGAACGTTGCGGAATCGAGCCCACTGGCGAGCCCAACGGGCAGGTGGCCGGCGGAGCGCCGGCGCACATCATCGGCTCCATCCAGGACAGCCAGGCTCTCGGCGCGCCGCCCGTGCTGGCGCGTGCCCACCACGGCTCGGTCAGCAAAGAGCAGCGCGCCCTGGTCGAAGAGGACCTCAAACGCGGCCAGCTCAAGGCGGTCGTCGCGACGTCCAGCCTCGAGCTCGGCATCGATATGGGCGCCGTCGATCTCGTGATCCAGGTGGAGGCACCGCCATCGGTGGCCAGCGGCCTGCAGCGCATCGGCCGGGCCGGACACCAGGTCGGGGAGATCTCGCGTGGGGTGCTGTTCCCCAAGCACCGCACCGACCTTCTCGGTTGTGCGGTGAGTGTGCAACGGATGCTCTCGGGCCAGATCGAAACCATGCAGGTCCCCGCGAACCCGCTCGATATCCTCGCGCAACACACGGTGGCCGCGGCCGCGCTGGAACCGCTGGACGCCGATCGGTGGTTCGACACCGTGCGCCGCAGCGCCCCGTTCGCCACACTGCCGCGCAGCGCATTCGAAGCCACCCTCGATCTGCTGTCCGGCAAATACCCGTCCACCGAATTCGCCGAGCTGCGGCCGCGGCTGGTTTACGACCGCGACGGTGACCTCGGGGGAACGCTCACCGCGCGACCGGGTGCGCAGCGGCTTGCCGTCACTTCCGGCGGTGCCATCCCCGACCGGGGACTGTTCACAGTCTATCTGGCTTCCACCGCTAACGACTCCGAAAAACCTTCGCGGGTAGGCGAACTCGACGAAGAGATGGTCTATGAGTCCCGCCCGGGCGACGTGATCTCGCTGGGTGCCACGAGCTGGCGGATTACCGAGATCACCCACGACCGGGTGCTGGTGATCCCCGCGCCAGGGCAGCCAGCACGGTTGCCGTTCTGGCGCGGCGACGATGTCGGCCGGCCCGCCGAACTCGGTGCCGCCCTCGGCGCCTTTACCGGTGAGCTGGCCCGTTTGGACCGCGGGAGATTCGGCAAGCGTTGCGCGGATTTGGGTTTCGACGACAACGCGACCGCCAACCTGTGGGAGCTGCTGGCTGAACAACGGACCGCCACCCGGGTGGTACCCACTGACACCAGCTTGCTCGTAGAACGGTTCCGCGACGAGCTCGGCGATTGGCGGGTGATCTTGCACTCGCCGTACGGGCTTCGGGTGCACGGACCACTGGCACTGGCGGTCAGCAGGCGGCTGCGCGAGCGCTACGACATCGACGAGAAACCGACCGCCTCCGACGACGGGATCGTGGTGCGCTTGCCCGACTCCGGGCAGCCCCCGCCTGGCGCGGAGTTGTTCATCTTCGAGGCCGACGAGATCGATCCGATCGTCACCGCGGAAGTGGGCGGCTCGGCGTTGTTCGCCTCGCGGTTCCGTGAATCGGCGGCGCGCGCCTTGCTGCTGCCACGCCGACACCCTGGCCGCCGCTCGCCGCTGTGGCACCAGCGCCAGCGCGCCGCCCAATTGCTCGACGTGGCCCGCAAGTACCCCGACTTCCCCATCGTGCTGGAGACTGTCCGCGAGTGCCTCCAGGACGTCTACGATGTCCCCACGCTGGTGGCGCTGATGACCGACATCGCCCAGCGCCGGGTGCGGGTCACCGAAGCCGAGACCGCGACACCCTCACCGTTCGCGGCGTCACTGTTGTTCGGCTACGTGGGTGCGTTCATCTACGAAGGTGATATCCCGCTGGCCGAACGCCGCGCCGCCGCGCTCTCGCTCGACAGCACGCTGCTGGCCGAGCTGCTTGGCCGTGTGGAGCTGCGCGAACTGCTCGATCCCGAGGTGATCGCGACAACCGGCCGCCAGTTGCAGCATCTGTCGGCTGATCGGCTCGCTCCCGATGCCGAAGGAGTTGCCGACCTATTGCGACTGCTGGGTCCCCTCACCGAGGATGAGGTCGCCGCTCGGACAGCGGTGTCCGATGGCGGCGACGTCACGGGGTGGTTGGAGGGACTGCGTGCCGCCAGACGGGCACTGACCGTGTCCTTCGCCGATCACATCTGGTGGGTGGCCGTCGAAGATATCGGCCGCCTCCGCGACGGAGTCGGGAGCGCGGTGCCGGTCGGCGTCCCGACCAGCTTCACGGAGGCGGTGGCCGATCCACTGGGCGAGCTGCTGGGCCGCTACGCGCGCACCCGTACCCCGTTCACTACCGCCGAGGCCGCCGGCCGGTTCGGTCTGGGCCTACGGGTCACCGCGGACGTGCTCGGGCGCTTGGCCAACGACGGCCGACTGGTGCGCGGCGACTTTGTCGCCGTGCCCGAGACACCGAGCGCCGCCGGCGGTGAACAGTGGTGCGATGCGGAGGTATTGCGCATTCTGCGCCGCCGCTCGCTGGCCGCGCTCCGGGCGCAGGTTGAACCGGTCAGCACCGCGGCCTACGGCCGATTCCTGCCGGCCTGGCACGGGGTCGCCGCCGCCACCTCGTCAGCGCATACTGCCAACACGGGCAACACAGGCATCGATGGCCTGGCCGCCGCCATCGAACAGCTCGCGGGCGTCCGGATGCCAGCCTCGGCTATTGAGCCGCTGGTGCTCGCCCCACGGGTCCGCGACTACTCTCCGGCGATGCTGGACGAGCTGCTCGCGAGCGGAGAGGTCACGTGGTCGGGCGCCGGATCGATCTCGGGCAGCGATGGTTGGATCGCGCTGCACCCCGCCGATGCGGCGCCGGTGACCTTGACCGCTCCGGCGGAGATCGAGTTCACCGATGTCCACCGGACGATCGTGGACACGCTGGCCGGCGGCGGCGCGTACTTCTTCCGTCAGCTGACACAGCACGACGTCGCCGAGGCGGAGCTCAAAGCAGCTCTGTGGGAACTGATCTGGGCCGGCTTGATCACCGGCGACACGTTTGCACCAGTGCGCGCGCTACTGGGCGGCACAGGTTCTCGTACCCGCTCCGCCCCGGCGCACCGGGGACCCCGCCGCCCGCGGTTGAGCCGGTACAGCGTCGCACACGCACAGACCCGCAGGACTGACCCGATGGTGGCCGGTCGCTGGTCGGCGTTGCCACTCGCCGAGCCCGATTCCACGCTGCGGGCACATCACCACGCCGAGGTGCTGTTGAATCGCCACGGTGTGCTGACCAAAGGCGCGGTGGCCGCCGAGGGCGTCCCGGGCGGGTTCGCCACGCTCTACAAGGTGCTGGGCGCGTTCGAGGAAGCCGGCAGGTGCCAGCGCGGCTACTTCGTCGAATCGCTGGGAGGCGCCCAGTTCGCCGTCGCGTCGACCGTCGACCGGCTCCGCAGCTATCTCGACGGCCCGGGTTCGTTCAAGGACCCGGAACGGCCCGAGTACCAGGCGGTTACTCTCGCAGCCGCCGACCCGGCCAACCCGTACGGTGCGGCGCTGCCCTGGCCGGCGTCGCGTGGTGGCGGCACCGCCCGACCCGGTCGCAAAGCCGGAGCACTCGTCGTCCTGGTGGATGGCGAGCTGGCCTGGTTTCTCGAGCGAGGAGGGCGTTCCTTGCTGACATTCACCGAAGACCCTGGCGCGGGGCACGCGGCTGCCATCGGGCTGGCTGACCTCGTCGCCGCTCGCCGCGTCGCGTCAATCGTCGTCGAGCGGATAGATGGGACGCCGGTGCTTGCGCCCGACACGACAGCCTCGGTGACCGACACGGCGGCGAGCCTCATTCAAGCCGGCTTCGTCCGCACGCCCCGCGGGTTGCGGCTGCGGTAAGCGATGCCCGAGGGAGATACCATCTGGCGCACCGCGACAACGCTGCGCCAGCATCTGGCCGGTCGTGTGGTGACGCGGTGCGATATCCGGGTGCCACGCTTGGCGACCGTCGACCTGACCGGTCAGGTGGTGGACGAGGTACTCAGCCGAGGCAAGCATCTGTTCATCAGAATCGGGGCGGCCAGCATCCACTCCCATTTGAAGATGGACGGCAGCTGGCGAGTCGGAGATCGGCCCGTGCGGGTGGATCACCGCTCGCGAATCATTCTGGAATGCGGCACCATCCGAGCAGTCGGCGTCGATCTGGGTGTGCTGGAGCTTCTCGATCGGGAGAGAGACTTCTCCGTTGTCTCGCATCTGGGACCCGATTTGTTGGGCGACGACTGGGATGCGCAGCGTGCCGCCGACAACCTGGTCGCCGATCCGGGCCGGCCCGTCGCCGAGGTGCTACTCGACCAGCGGGTGATGGCCGGGATCGGCAACGTCTATTGCAACGAATTGTGTTTCCTCAGTGGACATCTGCCGACCGCACCGGTCGGCGCTGTCGGTGACCCGCTGCGCTTGGTCACTCGGGCTCGCGACATGTTGTGGGCTAACCGCGTGCGTTGGCACCGCTGCACTACCGGCGACACCCGCGCAGGTCGGCGCCTGTGGGTCTACGGACGAGCCGGCCAAGGCTGCCGCCGCTGCGGAACCGCCATCGACTATGACGGGACCGGCGAGCGGGTGCGGTTCTGGTGTCGGGCGTGCCAGCGTTGAACAGTCAACCGGCTGACGGCGGCCGGGGCATGATCGTGCCTTTGAGTTCCAGGCCCACTTCGAGGTCTTCGTACTTGGGCTGCTTCCTCTTGCGCCAACCGCTGCCTGCGGCGATCGGTGGCGGCATGAGCGGTGGAAGCATGGGGAACCCTTGTGCGCCAGCCGGAAGCGGCGACGCGGCCGAAGCGAGCTGCACCGGTGTTTGCGTGGCAGGTAACAACCCCACCACGGCAGGGGGCGCGCTGATTTTGCCCATCGGAACCGCGACGCCTGCAGCGGCCGTCGGCGTCCCTGCCGCACTCAAGGCTCTGCTTGCGCTGGCCAAACCCGCCGCTGATTCTTCCAGGGCGGCTTCGCCTTCCGAGAGGCCGGCAGCAATGTCGGGGGCCACGGACCGCAGCGCCTGAGCCGACGTGTTCTGTGCGAGGAATTCGAGGAGGTTGACGGGCCATCCGGACGATATCCACTGGTTTAGGTAGGTGTTGCCCAGCCCAAACCAGCCTGCGTTGGGGTCGAAGGTAACGCCTACCGCCTGCAGTATCGAATCCACCGGAGAGGTAGCTGCCGCGGGAGCCGCGGACGCGGAAGACACCGCACTGGCTTGCGCAGCGGCCCCCGTCGGATTGACAATCGAAGGCGGTGAGAAGAATTCGGGCAACGCGAGTGCTTGTGCCGTGTTTGCTTGATAGCGATACAACGCTGCCGAATTGTCCACCCACATGCGGTCGTACTGTGCTTCGGTATCGGCGATAGCCGCAAGGTTTCCACCCAATCGGTTTGTCGCCACCAACCGCGCGAGCTGGACCCTGTTGGCGGTGACCTCCGAGGGATGAACCACCGCCGACACCGTGGAGCCGAACGCCCCGACCGCTAGCTGCGCCGAGGAGGCCAACTGCTGGCACTGTTGCGCAGTCGTGCGCAGCCAGGTGAGGTAGGGCGCAACCGCGTCGATCATCACCGTCGACGAGCGACCGTTCCAGGCCTCTGCCGCCGAGGACAACACGGGGACATAGATGCGGATCGTGTCCTCCAAATCGGTGCCCAGCCGTTGCCAGGCAACGGAGGCTTCTATCAGCGATTGCGCCCCAGGACCAGAGTGAATGAGCGCCGAGGTGATCTCAGGCGGCAACGAAATGAAGTCCATGACACTGACCAAACCTACGCGAGGAAACCTCTCGGAACAAAGAGTTGACTAATGCGAAAATACCGCTGGAACATTGGGTGTCATCGGCTTGTATGCGGCCCGGGGCTGCCGGTACCGCATCCAACCACAGGTCAGGATATGGCATCGATCGAGGCCAACAATCTCGGCATGAATGCGTCTGGAACGGGGACATATCCGTTGTGTGCCAGATCTTTCTGGCTCACGTCGACAGCGCTTTGCAACAACGCCTTTACGGCCGTGCCGACCTGAGCATCGCGATACTTCGAACACACGATCTGGTACGACACCAACACGATCGGGTAGGAACCCGGCTGATTCGGCCGAAAGAACGAGATCGTGTCGAAGGCAAGATCGTTACCCTCACCGATGAACCAGGCGGCCGAAATCGTCTTCCCCACCGACTCGGTGCTGATCGGTACCGGCCGCGGACCGGCCGAGGTGAAGACACTGGCCATGCTCAAGTGCTCTTCAAGGGCGTACGACCATTCGACATAGCTAATCGCCCCTTCGGTGCGATGAACGAGGGCGGCCGCCTCTTCGTTGCTCTCGACGCCCTCGCCGACACCGCCGTTAAATTCCTTACCGGCGCCCCTACCCCAGGCACCGTTGGAAGCGCTATCGAGATATCTCTGAAAATTCTCCGTGGTGCCAGAACGATCCCTGCGATAAACCACCCGAATCGGCTCAATGGGCAAGCTGGCACCTGGGTTCAGCGCGTGGATCGCCGGGTCGTGCCAGCTCGTGATGGTGCCGTTGAAAATCCTCGCCGCGGTCGGAGCGTCCAGGTTCAACGTGGTCAGACCCGGGACATTGAAGGCGATGGCGACGGGCCCGAAGACCATCGGCAGGTTCCACACGGGTGAGCCACATCGCTGCTCGGCCTTGGCGTGCTCGTCTTGGCTCAGCGGCGAGTCCGAGCCCCCGAAATCCGTTTTGTCGTCAATAAATTCGCTGATTCCTTCCGCGGAACTGTTAGCCGTGTACGTCAATGACTGCCCCGGGCAGGCTTGTTCGAAGGCCCGAGCAAAAAGGGTCATGGCATTTTCCTGGGCGGTGGAACCGCTGGCCTTCACAGACGGCTTGCCGCCGCAGCTCACCACCACCGGCACAGTGTCCGATGTCGGACTTTGGCTAGCGGCGTTGTCGTCACGACCGCACGCCGACAGCGTGACCGCGCCAGCGACTAGTACGCTCAGCGCCGCGCCAAATCGATTCGATTTCAATTCAATTCCTCGAGCGGTACAGACGAACAATCGCCGCCGACGCAGTCATGCGGCATCCTAGCAAGTAGTCCCGTTGTGGCGGGAAGCTACGCTCGCCACTGGCAGCAGCGACGTGCACGAATTCAGTTACCGTTTTCGGTCGGTACACGGTCTCGAAAGACTTCCGACATCGTGGCGCCCATATGGCTCATTAAACCTTGTCGTCGTAGTCGCCGGGCCAGGCTCGTCGGCGCCGAGGGCTTCGCCCTTCCCATCATGGCGTGCGATGATCGCAATGTCAGCGACTTGGCTTGCCGCCAGCGCTCGTCAGCGGGGAGGTTTCAGCAATGGCCACCAGCCAAGCGCGCTCGCCCGGGTCGGTGCGATCACTGTCAGTCGGCCTGTCCTTGACCATCGTCGTGCTTGGCCTCTCGGCAATGGGGACCCCATCTGCGCGCGCCGACCGGGTCGATGACGCGTTCCTGAATGCCGTGCAGTCCAAGGGCATCAACTTCGCGTCCCCGCAGACGGCGATACTTGCCGGTCATCAGGTCTGCGACGAACTCGACACCGGAAGGCCCAAGTCCGAAATCGCCACTGACGTGTCCGGCAGCAGCAATCTGGACGGCTATCGCGCGGGGTACTTCGTCGGTGTGAGCATCGCCGCGTACTGCCCGCGACATCACGTTCACGAGTAGCTGAGTCACAGTTCCCGGCGGCTCACGAACCTACGGGGTGTCCCGGTGATGGGGTCATCGAACTCGATGCACTGGGCGAGCAATTGCAGCGGCACGCTGAAGTCATCGGCGGCCACATCGACAACGTCGGGATACAACGGATCTCCCAGAATCGGTATCCCCAGCGATGCCATGTGCACCCGCAGCTGGTGGGTGCGTCCGGTCCGCGGCGTGAGCCGGTAGCGCCCCTCCGGCGATGCCAACTCCACCCTTGTCTCCGCGTTGGGCACACCGGGCTCGCAGACCGCCTGCAGGTGGCCGCGGCGCTTGACAATCCGGCTGCGGACAACGCGCGGAAGCACCAGGGCCGGATCGACCTCAGCCCGCGCCAGGTAGGTCTTGCTCACCATGCCTCGGGCAAACAGCGTTTGATACGTCCCACGGACCTCGCGGCGGGCAGTGAATAGCAAGACTCCGGCGGTCAACCGATCCAGCCGGTGGGCCGGGCTCAGTTCGGGTAGGCGCAGCGCGCAACGCAACCGCACCAGCGCTGTTTGGGCGACATGCCGGCCCCGGGGCATGGTCGCCAAGAAGTGCGGCTTGTCGACGACAACAATGTCGTCGTCGCGATGCAACACCGGGATCTCAAAGGGTACGGGAACCTCGTGCGGCAGCTCGCGATACAGGTACACGAAGGACCCGGGCGGCAGGACGGTACCGGTATCGATCGTCGCGCCGTCGCCGTCGACAACCTCTCCGGCGAGCACCTTGGCGCGCGCCGGCGCGCCAAACCGGGCGGTCAGCTCGGCGAGCACCGGTCCACCATCCAGCCGCACCCGAGCTGGCCCCAATCCGTCGCGGACGGGAAGTGGTGCAGCCTTCAATTCAGGGGAACCGGCTCGAGGATCTCGGCACGCGCCTCGGGTGCACTGGCACGCAACATATCGGCCGAGACGTCGTCGGGCTGCGCCTGTGACAGCACTTCGGCCTCCACTCGGGCGGTGTAATTCGCAACCTCGCGTTCGATGTCATCGTCGGTCCAGCCCAGCGCGGGAGCGATCACATCAGCCACCTCCCGGGCGCATTCGACACCGCGATGCGGATACTCGATGGAGACCCGCATCCGGCGAGCCAGGATATCCTCGAGATGCAGGGCACCCTCGGCCGTGACGGCATAGAGAGCTTCCACTTTCAAGTAGCCTGGCGCCTCTGTGATGGGGCTGAGGAGTTCGGCGTCGCCGGCCGCCAACGCCAGCACATCGAAGATCAACGAGCCATAGCGGTCCAGCAGATGACGGACGCGATATGGGGGCAGACCCTGCATCTCACCCACGTGCTCGGCCTGATTGATCAGCGCGAAGTAGCCGTCGGCGCCCAGCAGCCGCACCTTCTGGGTGATCGACGGTGCCACCCGGGCCGGAATGAACTGGACCGCGGCATCGATTGCGTCGGCCGCCATCACCCGGTAGGTGGTGTACTTGCCGCCGGCGATGGCAATGAGGCCGGCCGCGGGCACCGCCACCGCGTGTTCCCGGGAAAGCTTGGAGGTTTCGTCGCTTTCCCCGGCGAGCAGTGGGCGCAGCCCCGCGTAGACTCCGTCGATGTCCGAATGGGTCAACGGTGTCGCCAAGACGGTGTTGACGGTCTCGAGGATGTAGTCGATGTCCGCTTTGGTTGCCGCAGGGTGAGCGAGGTCGAGATTCCAGTCGGTGTCTGTGGTCCCGATGATCCAGTGACTCCCCCAGGGGATGATGAACATCACCGACTTCTCGGTGCGCAGGATCATCGCGACGTCGCTGACAATCCGGTCGCGGGGCACCACCACGTGAACACCCTTCGACGCGCGCACCTGGAACCGCCCACGCTGCTTGGACAATGCCTGGATCTCGTCGGTCCAGACCCCAGTCGCGTTGACCACGACATGGCCACGAACCTCGGTGATCGAGCCGTCCTCGGAGTCGCGCACGCGCACGCCGATCACTCGGTCCCCGTCGCGGAGCAGCGCGACCACCTGGGTAGAGCACCGCAGGACCGCACCGTAGTGCGCCGCGGTCCGCGCGACCGTCATCGTGTGCCGGGCGTCGTCCACCACGGTGTCGTAGTAGCGGATGCCGCCAATCAGCGAGCTCCGCTTGAGGCCCGGGCTCAACCGCAGCGCACCCGCACGCGTCAAATGCTTCTGCGCCGGAACTGATTTCGCGCCGCCCAGGCGGTCATACAGGAATATTCCCGCGGCCATATACGGGCGTTCCCACCAGCGCTTGGTCAGCGGGAACAAGAAGGGCAACGGCTTGACCAGATGGGGCGCCAAGGTTGTCAGTGACAACTCGCGCTCGTAGAGCGCTTCGCGTACCAGCCCGAACTCCAGTTGTTCGAGGTAGCGCAGCCCACCATGGAACATCTTCGACGACCGGCTCGACGTGCCGGATGCCAAGTCCCGCGCTTCGACCAGCGCCACCTTGAGCCCGCGGGTGGCAGCATCGAGCGCACACCCCGCGCCCACCACGCCGCCGCCGATAACCACCACGTCGAACTGTTCAGCTCCGAGTCGCTCCCAGGCCGCGGCCCGTTGCGCAGGCCCTAGCGCTGAAGCCGGCCCGGTGTCCTGACTCTCTGAGGGATGGATCGGGTTGCTCACGACAGTGGGCACTCCTGTCAGCTAGTCGTCGGTCAGTGGTGCAGAGCTAAGGCTAGTTCTTCCGGCGGCGCGTGAGTTGCCCTTCAGTCCAGATCGTCGTGTGCCATCAGCCGGCGAGCGGCCTCAGTGATCGAGCCCGACAACGACGGGTAAACGGCGAGTGTCTGCGCGAGTTCGTTAACGGTGATGCGGTTTTGTACAGCTACGGCGATGGGAAGGATCAACTCCGACGCAATAGGCGCCACCACCACACCGCCAATCACCACACCGGTGGATTGGCGACAGAACACCTTGACGAACCCCTGCCGCAACCCAGACATCTTTGCCCGCGCGTTGGTCCGCAACGGCAGCATGATGGTCCGCGCATTCACCGTCCCGTCGTCGATCGCCGATTGCGGCACGCCGACCGCGGCGATCTCGGGTCTGGTGAACACTGTCCCGGCGACTGTGCGCAACCGGATCGGGGTGACGCCTTCGCCGAGCGCGTGATACATCGCGATCCGGCCCTGCATCGCGGCCACCGAGGCCAGCAGCAGCAGACCGGTGCAGTCTCCGGCGGCGTAGATACCGGGCACCGCTGTCCGCGACACTCGGTCCACGGGCAGATAGTTACCGGGGCCCAGTTCGATGCCGACCCGTTCCAGGCCAAGGCCGCTGGTGTTGGGAACCGAG
This sequence comes from Mycobacterium spongiae, assembly GCF_018278905.1. Classification (NCBI taxonomy): domain Bacteria; kingdom Bacillati; phylum Actinomycetota; class Actinomycetes; order Mycobacteriales; family Mycobacteriaceae; genus Mycobacterium; species Mycobacterium spongiae. The sequence continues at coordinate 1,290,427 of NZ_CP046600.1, read as the reverse complement.
CCGATCGTCATCAAGGCGTGGCTGCCCTCGACCGTGCGCCCGTCGGTCATGGTGACCAGGACCCCGGCGGCGGTCCGAGTGACAGACTCGGCGCGGGCATTCTTGAACAGCTGCACGCCGCGCTCGGCAAACACCTCTTCCAGGACCAACGCGGCGTCGGCGTCTTCGTATGGCAGCACCCGGTCCCGGCTGGCCGCCACCGAAACCCGGACCCCCAATTCGGTGTAAGCATGGACAAACTCCGCACCGGTGACCCCAGACCCCACCACAATGAGGTGCTCCGGCAATTCGTCCAGTTCGTAGAGCTGCCGCCAGGTCAGGATGCGTTCACCGTCCGGCTGAGCTGACGGCAGGATGCGCGGGCTCGCCCCGGTGGCGATCAGCACGACGTCTGCCTCATGCTCGCTGCAGGTGCCATCGGCGGCGGTGGCCTTGATGCGGTGCCGCGCCAGGCCGGGGCTGGGGTCGACCAGCTCGCCCCGACCCGCGATCACATGGACTCCCACACCCAGCAGCTGCTCAGTGATGTCGGCCGACTGTTCGGCGGCCAGTCTCTTGACGCGGGCATGGATCTGGGGCAACGAGATTTCTACGTCGTCGAAGTCGACATCGAATCCCAGGCGAGGAGCCCGTCGCAGTTCGGTGCGCAAGCCGGTAGAGGCGATGAACGTCTTGGACGGCACACAGTCGTCCAGAACAGCGGCGCCGCCCATGCCGTCACTGTCAATCACGGTGACGTGGGCTGATTCGGGGTGTGAGGTGGCGGCTACCAGGGCGGCTTCGTAGCCAGCCGGGCCTCCACCGAGGATCACGATGCGGGTCGCCACAGCCCATAACCTAGCTTGACGACGCCGAAAGATACGAGCGCGCGGCAGCGTGGCGGGCAACCGCGGCCCAATCGTGCACGCCACGCAGGCAGGAGCCGTCTAAGCTTTCCCCGTGCCGCTCTACGCCGCGTACGGATCGAACATGCATCCAGAGCAGATGCTCGAGCGCGCACCTCACTCTCCGATGACCGGAACCGGCTGGTTGCCCGGCTGGCGGCTGACATTCGGCGGCGAGGACATCGGCTGGGAAGGGGCACTGGCGACGGTCGTCGAGGATCCGGATTCCAGTGTGTTCGTCGTGCTCTACGACATGACGCCCGCAGATGAGATGAACCTTGACCAGTGGGAAGGATCCGAGTTCGGCATTCACAAGAAGATCCGATGCCGGGTGGAACGGATCTCGTCGGACACCTCAATAGATCCTGTGCTGGCGTGGCTGTACGTCCTGGACGCCTGGGAGGGCGGATTGCCGTCGGCGCGCTATCTGGGCGTGATGGCCGATGCGGCCGAGATCGCCGGCGCGCCAAACCATTACGTGCACGATCTGCGCACCCGTCCGGCCCGCAACATCGGTCCTGGGACTACGACCTGAATCAGGGCCTAAATTAGGGTCTAGCCGCTTGTTCGATGATGCTGACCATCACCTTCAGCCCGATACCGAGGGCTCGCTCGTCGAGGTCGAATGTCGGCTGATGCAGATCCAGCTGCGGCCCCCGCCCGGGCCATACGCCCAGCCGCGCCATCGCGCCGGGAACTTCTTCCAGATACCACGAGAAGTCTTCGCCGCCGCCGGACTGGCGAGTGTCGGCCAGCGCATCGGGGCCAACGGCTTCGATGGCATGGGTCAGGATGCGCGTCGAGACGTCCTCATTCACCACCGGCGGCACGCCCCGGTGGTATTGCAGCGTGTGTTCGATGGCCAGTGGTGACAGCAAACCGGCGACGGCCTCGCGGATCAACTCCTCAAGGTCGACCCAGGTCTGCCGGCTGGCGGTGCGCACGGTGCCGGCCAGCACGCCGGTAAGTGGAATAGCGTTCGGGGCCACCCCCGCATTGACCGCACCCCACACCAAGACAGTGCTATTACGTGGGTCGATACGGCGCGAGAGCACACCCGGCAGACCGGTGATCAGTGTCCCGAGCCCGTAGACCAGGTCAGCGGTCAGGTGGGGACGCGACGTGTGTCCACCCGGCGAATACAGCGTGATGGCAATCTGGTCGGCCGCCGAAGTGATGGGGCCCTGTCTGACCGCGACCTTGCCGACCTCGAGCCGGGGATCGCAGTGCAAGGCGAAGATCCGCGACACCCCGATCAATGCACCGGCAGCGATCGCGTCGATAGCGCCACCGGGCATCAGCTCTTCGGCGGCCTGGAAGATCAGCCGCACCCCGACCGGCAACTCGGGTTCCGACGCCAATGCCAGCGCGGTACCGAGCAGGATCGCGGTGTGCGCATCATGCCCGCAGGCGTGGGCGACGTTGGGCATCGTCGAGGCGTATGCGGCGCCGGTACGCTCGGCCATCGGCAGCGCGTCCATATCGGCGCGCAATGCGATCCGAGGCCGGTGTTCAGGACCGAAGTCGCAGGTCAGTCCGGTCCCACCCGGCAGCGTTTTCGGATTTAGTCCCGCGCCGGCCAACCGCTCGGCGACGAACTGCGTGGTCGCGTATTCCTGGCGGCCCAACTCCGGGTAGCGATGGATGTGTCTGCGCCAGGCGACCAGGTCCTCGTAATGGGTAGCCAGCCACGATTCGGCGGCGTCGACCAGGCTCATACCCGCGCCCCGCTCAGTCGGCACTGCTGCGCAGCCAGTACCCGATCCCGCTCAGTGGGTGTCTCGGCGAGCTGGACAATCGAGCGGGCCAAGACGATCGCGCCGTCAACGACCGCACGGTCGGCGCTCGGGCCTGCCGCAGCGGCAGCGAATGCGCGCTGGTGCACCGTGGCCCCTCCGGCGTCGACGCCGATGACGGGATGGATCCCCGGCAGCACTTGCGTGACATTGCCCATGTCGGTGCTGCCCAGGGGAAGCTCGGCCTCGATTGCGGGCGGTAGCGGCTCACGTCCTAGCCGAAACATCTCCTGCCGACACGCGTCGGCGAGCCACTGGTCGGGTTTCAGCTCCGCGTAGGCCGGAGCGGCTTGATCGATCGCATATTCGCACCCCGTGGCCAACGCGCCCGCGGCAAAGCACGCGTACATCCTGGCCTCCAGCTCACGCAATGACGTCGACTCCCGCGCGCGCATCGCATAGGTCACTGCCGCGCGCCCGGGGATCACGTTGACCGCTTGCCCGCCATCGGTGACGATGCCGTGCACCAGCTGGCCTGGCGCCAGTTGCTGCCGCAGTAGACCAATCGCAACCTGCGCAACGGTCACCGCGTCGGCCGCATTGACCCCGAGGTGCGGCGCCACCGCGGCGTGCGATTCCTTACCCTCATAGTGCACTGTCACCTCGGACAACGCTAATGACCTGGCCCCGGCGATGTCGGATGGCCCGGGATGCGCCATCACGGCCACCGCGACATCGTCAAACGTCCCGGCCTGCAACATCAGCGCTTTTCCCCCGCCGGACTCCTCGGCCGGAGTTCCCAGCAAGGCTACGGTGAGGCCGAGGTCGTCGGCGACCTCAGCCAGAGCCAGCGCGGTGCCTACCGCGGCGGCCGCGATGATGTTGTGCCCGCACGCGTGTCCGAGTCCCGGAAGCGCGTCATACTCGGCGCACACTCCGACAACCAGCGGTCCGCTGCCGAAATCGGCGCGGAACGCTGTCTCCAACCCAGCAGCGGCCTTCGTGATCTCGAAGCCCCGTTCGGCGACCAGCGCCTGCGTCTTCGTGCAGCTCTTGTGCTCGGCGAACGCCAGCTCCGGCTCGGCGTGGATCGCATGGGACAAGGCGACTAGGTCGGCAGCACGACAGCGCACCACTTCCTCGACACGGTCTGATGCGCTGGCTTGGGGCATCCTCGCAGTATCTCATCGACGCGTCCAGCCAGGACTCGATCCGGCCACCGACGACCGCCGCGGCGCTTGTCGGGCCGTTCCGCGATGCGATAGGATTGATATGAATCCATTCTGGTGTCTCAACGCGAGACAGTCCCTAGCTCACGATCTTGGCCGCAGAGCGACGATGGACGGTCAACAGTAACGCAGTCCTGTCGTCAGGACACTCAGACATAATCTGCTGTGCCACAACGGAAAATCTCAGATGTATCGGGCCACCTAGCACGCGTGTCGGCAATCCCGATCAGTGCTCCCCGCGGGCGCGGTTGAGACGCGCACCCCGGGCAGGCAGCGCGGTGACGTTTCTCAACAACCCGCGTTTCCCCAGATATTGAATACATATTTCGGGACCTCGTTGTAGATTGTCCCGGCCGGACGACGTGCCGGTCGGGGAAGCAACCACGGGGAAGGGATTGTCGTGAATTTTTCGGTACTGCCGCCTGAGATCAATTCATTGCGGATGTTCTCGGGTGCTGGCTCCGCGCCCATGTTGGAGGCCGCGGCGGGCTGGGATGGCTTGGCCGCCGAGCTGGGATCGGCGGCGCAGTCGTTTACCTCCGTGACCTCCGGGTTGGCCGACCAGGCATGGCAGGGCGCCGCCGCGGCGGCGATGGCAGCGGCGGCAGCGCCGTATGCCGGCTGGTTGAGCGAGGCGGCCGCGCAGGCTATCGGCGCTTCTCGTCAGGCCAAGGCAGTGGCCAGTGCGTTCGAGGCAGCACGGGCTGCCACAGTGCATCCGTTGGCGGTCGCGGCCAACCGCAACGAGTTCGTAGCGCTGGTGCTATCGAATGTGTTTGGGCAGAACGCGCCGGCGATTGCGGCCGCTGAGAGCATCTATGAACAGATGTGGGCCCAAGATGTGGCCGCGATGGTGGGGTACCACGGTGGAGCCGCGGCGGCAGCGGCCGCGTTGACGTCGTGGCCGCAGGCGCTGGCGGCAGGGCCGGCACCGGCGATGTCGGAGTGGCCGAACGTGGGCTACGGCAACGTTGGCGGCGGCAACGTCGGGTTCTTCAACACCGGTGAGTTCAACATCGGCGCGTTCAACACCGGCTCGTTAAACATCGGGTTGGGCAACATGAGCCCGACCATCCCGGTCGATCCCTTCGACGTCACCACCTTCGGTGGGATTGGCATCGGCAACAACGGCGTCCAAAACGTGGGCTTGTTCAACACAGGTACCGGTAACACCGGGTTTGCGCTGGGCCCTTTGGGGTACCTGGGTGCGGGAAATGAGGGCACCTTCAACCAGGGCCTGTTCAACACCGGCAACCACAACATCGGCATCGGTCTCACTGGCGACAACCTGATCGGGATCGGCCCACTGCACATCAATTCCGGGGCGCTGTCGGCGGCCGCGGCGCAGTTGGCGGCCGCGCCGGCGCAGGCGGTGTCGGACGCGGGGAACTGGGGTTATGGCAATGTCGGCATCGGCAACATCGGGTTCTTCAACACCGGTGACTACAACGTCGGCATCGACAATGTCGGCTCGCTGAACTTCGGCATCAGCAACCTGAGCCCGAACTTCCCGGTCGATCCCGACAACATCACCACGTTCGGTGGGTTTGGTATCGGCAACAACGGCCTCGAAAACCTCGGTGGCTGGAACACCGGCATGAACAACGTGGGTGCCGGCAACAGCGGCATCTTCAACATCGGCTTCGGCAACACCGGCTCGGCCAACATCGGCTTCGGCAACCTGAGCCCGACGTTCCCGGTGGACCCCAATAACCTCACCACCTTTGGCGGGTTTGGCATCGGCAACAACGGCCTCGAGAACGCGGGCCTGTTCAACACCGGTACCGGTAACACCGGTTTTGCGCTGGGTCCTCTGACGTTGCTCGGTGTAGGCAATGAGGGCACCTTCAACCAGGGCCTGTTCAACACCGGCAACCACAACATCGGGATCGGGCTCACCGGCGATCACTTAATCGGAATCGGTCCGCTGCACGTCGAGCAGGGGGCGCTGTCGGCGGCCGCGACCGCGGCGGCCGGCGACTTCATCGGCAACATGGGCAGCGGCAACCTGGGCTTCGGGAACATCGGCAACGGGAACATCGGCGCCGGAAACTTCGGCGACAATAACTGGGGCTTTGGAAACATAGGGTTACTTGGTGATGGAAACATCGGCCTCGGGAACTTCGGCCGCGGGAACATCGGCCTCGGAAACTTCGGGTTCGACAACGTTGGTCTCGGAAACGAAGGGGCCGGCAATCTTGGTTTCGGCAACTCCGGTAGCAACAACGTCGGTATCGGACTCCAAGGCAACGACCAGATGGGGATCGGCTTCCTCAACACAGGCACCGGAAACTTCGGGTTGTTCAACTCGGGCGACAACAACGTCGGCTTCTTCAACTCCGGAGACGGAAACTTCGGCATCGGCAACTCCGGCGACACCAACACCGGCTTTGCCAACACCGGCAAGTTCAACACCGGTACCGGAAACTCGGGTGCCGGGAACTTCGGCCTGGCAAACGCCAGCAACTCAAACATGGGCTTCGCCAACTCAGGCTTGGGCAACATGGGCATCGGAAACACCGGCCAAGACAACTTCGGCAACCTCAACGCGGGCAACAACAACACCGGCGACTTCAACGGGGGTACCAACAACACAGGCTGGTTCAACTCGGGCAACAACAACACTGGCCTCTTTAACACCGGCAACAGCAACACAGGCCTCTTCAGTTCGGCCGTCAATACCGGCAACTCGGGCTTCGGCAACACACCTGACAACTCGCTGCCGAGCTCGGGCTTCTTCAACAACGGCATTGGAAATTCGGGCTTCTTCAACAACGGCAGTAGCAACGCGGGCATTTTGAACACGAGCCCGGGCAGCATACTGAGCCGTGGCAACATCGGAATCTTCAACAGTGGCGAATTCAACGTAGGGATCTTCAACACGGACGGCTTTGGCAACGTGGGCATCCTCAACTCGGCAAGCAACAACCTCTTCGGCTTTACGTCGGGCTTGTTGAACTCCGCCACCAACAGCTCGGGCATCTTCAGCTAGGGCTCGGCCGCCCACCGCTAGGCTCGATCGATGTGACTGACGGTCAGCCCGAACCCGACGAGCTCGCCCAGCGGGCGGCGCGCGTCGTCGCTGAGCGCACCGGCACCGCCGAGCACGACGTCGCGATTGTGCTCGGCTCGGGATGGTCGCCGGCGGTTGCGGCCCTGGGCTCCGCCACCACGGTGCTGCCCCATGCCCAGCTGCCGGGATTCAGGCCGCCAAGCGCAGCCGGTCACGTCGGTGAACTGCTGTCGATGCAGATCGCGGAGCACCGGGTGCTGGTCCTGGTCGGTCGTATCCACCCCTATGAGGGGTATGACCTGCGCCACGTCGTGCACCCGGTGCGGACGGCCTGCGCCGCTGGTGCCCAGATCGTCGTGTTGACCAATGCCGCCGGCGGGCTGCGTCCAGGCTTGCAGGTCGGCCAGCCAGTGCTGATCAGCGATCACTTGAACCTGACCGGGCGGTCGCCTCTGGTCGGCGCGAGATTCGTGGACCTGACCGATGCGTACGCACCCCGGCTGCGCGCACTCGCCCGCCAAGCGGACCCCGCACTGGCCGAATGCGTGTACGCGGGCTTGCCTGGACCGAACTACGAGACCCCCGCGGAGATCCGGATGCTGCAGACGTTGGGCGCCGACCTCGTCGGCATGTCGACGGTGCATGAAACCATCGCCGCGCGGGCGGCGGGTGCGGAGGTACTGGGCGTCTCCCTGGTAACAAACCTCGCGGCCGGGATCGCCGGAGAGCCGCTCAGCCACGCCGAGGTGCTCGCCGCTGGAGCCGATTCCGCGACCAGAATGGGTTCGCTGCTCGCTGACATCATCGCCAGGTTCTAGCGAGTGCGGTTCCACGGGTTCTGATCGTGACACCTGAGGAGTGGATCGCCCACGATCCGGACCCGGAGACGGCCGCCGAACTGGCCTCCTGCGGTCCAGCCGAGCTGGCCGCACGGTTCGCCCGCCCCCTCACCTTCGGGACGGCAGGGTTGCGTGGGCCGATTCGCGGCGGTCCGGACGCGATGAACATCGCAGTCGTGTTGCGCGCTACCTGGGCGGTGGCCCAGGTACTGCGGAATCGAGCTGGTGCGCTGGTGGTCGTGGGGCGCGACGCCCGGCATGGCTCGGAGGCGTTCGCTGTTGCGACAGCTGAAGTGCTTGCTGCCGAGGGCTTTTCGGTACTACAGCTCCCCATTGCGGCGCCAACGCCGCTCGTCGCTTTCGCCGTTCGCGCTACCGGCGCCGCCGCAGGGATACAGATCACGGCGTCACACAATCCGGCAACCGACAACGGGTACAAGGTGTTTCTCGACGGCGGCATCCAGATCGTCTCCCCTGTTGACCGCCAGATCGAAGCCGCGATCTCCACCGCTCCCCCAGCCGATCAGATCCCCAGGAGACCAGTCGAATTCGCTGACACCGACCTCATCGGGCGCTACATCCGCCGCGCGGCCGGGGTTCGCCGAGGCGCGGGTTCGGTTCGGGTGGCCCTGACCCCGTTGCACGGCGTCGGCGGGAAGGTGGCCGTCGAGACGCTCGAGCGCGCGGGCTTCGACGAAATCCACACGGTCGCGGCGCAGTTCGCACCCGACCCCGACTTTCCGACCGTCACCTTCCCGAACCCGGAGGAAGCCGGCGCCACCGACGCACTGCTCGCCCTGGCCGCGGAGGTCGACGCGGACGTCGCGATAGCTCTTGATCCAGATGCCGATCGCTGCGCGGTGGGGATACCCACCGCGTCGGGGTGGCGAATGTTGTCCGGCGACGAAACCGGTTGGCTGCTCGGCGATTACATCTTGTCGCACCTCACTGAGCCGCGGGCGGCGGTCGTGGCCAGCAGCGTGGTGTCATCGCGGATGCTGGCGGCAATCGCTGCGCACTACGGCGCCATCCACGTCGAGACCCTTACCGGCTTCAAATGGCTGGCCCGCGCCGATGCGAACCTGCCCAACTGCACCCTGGTCTACGCCTATGAGGAAGCGATCGGGCACTGCGTCGACCCCGCCGCCGTGCGCGACAAAGACGGGATCAGCGCCGCGGTGTTGGCGTGTGATCTGGTGGCCGCGCTGAAGGCGGACGGCCTTTTGGTGCCCGACCTGCTCGATGCGCTTGCCCGACGACACGGGGTGCACGAGGTTGCGGCCGTGCCGCGTCGCGTCGCGGATGCCCGCGAAGCCGCTGACCTGATTCGACGGCTACGCAAGACCCCGCCGGATCGGCTTGTCGGATTTGCCGTTGCGACCACCGATATCACCGATGCGCTGATCTTTGCCGGCGGCGATGACGAAACGTCGATCAGGATAGTGGTGCGGCCTTCGGGGACCGAGCCGAAGTTGAAGTGCTATGTGGAGGTTCGCTGCGCGGTGGCCCGTGACCTGCATCTTGCCCGGGAGCGGGCTGGTGGACTGCGGCATGAGCTGGTCGCCGCGGTGCGGGGCTGGTGATCGGGTTGAGACCGAATTGACGGTCGCCGGCGTCGCCGAGGCCCGGGACGATGTACGCGGCCTCGTTGAGCCCGTCATCGATGGCTGCGGTGAACAACCGTAGGTTCGGAGCCGCTTTCTCCAGCGCGGCGAGGCCCTCCGGTGCCGCCACCACGCAGAGCACGGTGATATCCGTCGCGCCCCGGCCTTGCAGCAGGTCGACGGTGTATGTCATCGACCCACCGGTGGCAAGCATGGGGTCGAGGACCATTACCGGCCAACCGCTCAGGTCGTCGGGCAGCGCCTCGAGATACGGGACTGGCTGGTGGGTTTCCTCGTCACGGCGAATCCCCACGAAGCCAACCTGGGCCTGCGGGATCGCAGCAAGCGCCCTATCCACCATCCCAAGCCCGGCCCGCAGCACGGGAACCAGCAGCACGGGGTTGGCCAGTCGGGAGCCGACCGTCGCAGCAAGTGGTGTGTGGATCGGGACCGGCTCGCGCACCGCGTCTCTGGTGGCCTCGTAGACCAGCACCCGCGTCAGCTCGCCGAGCGCGGCCCGGAAAGCGGCGTTGTCGGTGCGTTCATCGCGCAGCGTGGTCAGCCCGGCTGCGGCCAGCGGGTGATCGACAACACACACCTGCATGGCTTAGAGACTACGTAACAATCAGAACTAGCCTCGCTAACAAGCTCCCGTCCATGCCGCGAGCCGGGCAAAACCGCCCATATACTCCCGCCATGCCCCGCGGAATGGCCCTCGCCCTGACAGTGTTAGGCGCGTTGGCGATGTCGCTGCCGGCCCCTTGGGTCGGTAAGCGCGTGGACCTTGCCGCAGCCACCTTGCCAACCTTCGCGCACGTGGTGGTCGTGGTGGAGGAAAACCGGTCTCAATCCGCGATCATCGGCAACAAGTCGGCTCCCTTCGTCAACGCGCTGGCAGCCAGGGGGGCGATGATGGCCCAGTCATTTGCCGAAACCCACCCAAGCGAACCCAACTATCTGGCGCTCTTCGCCGGCGACACATTCGGGCTGAAGAAGAACACGTGCCCGGTCAACGGTGGCAACCTTCCGAACCTAGGCTCCGAGCTGTTGGCTGCCGGATTGACCTTCGTCGGCTTCGCCGAGAGCCTGCCGATGGTCGGCTCAACCGTGTGCAGTGCGGGTGGATACGGCCGCAAACACGCGCCGTGGGTCAACTTCAGCAACGTCCCGGCGACGCTGTCGATGCCGTTCTCGGCTTTTCCGAAGCCGGACAACCCGGACAATTTTGCCAGGCTGCCGACCGTGGCCTTCGTGATCCCCAACGGCAACAACGACATGCACGACGGATCCATCGCCCAGGGCGACGCCTGGTTGAAGAGCAACTTGTCCGCGTATGCCAACTGGGCCAAGGCCAACAACAGCCTGCTCATCGTGACCTGGGACGAAGACGATGGCGGTAGTCGCAATCAGATCCCGACTGTGTTCTATGGCGCGCACGTACAGCCGGGAACCTACAACGACAGGATCAACCATTACAACGTGCTTTCCACGCTGGAGCAGATGTATGGGCTGCCTAAGACCGGGTACGCCAAGAACGCTGGGGTGATCACCGGCATTTGGGCCGGGTAGCCGCAATCGAGGCCGCTACCCGTGGACGCGGCGTCGCGCGCCGTCGCTATTGTGTGCCGCATGGTTGCTGACCTTGTGCCGATCCGACTGAGCCTGTCCGCCGGTGACCGCTACACGCTATGGGCACCGCGCTGGCGCGACTCGGGCGACGAATGGGAGGCATTCCTAGGTAAGGACGAGGACCTGTACGCCTTCGCGACCGTGCCCGAGTTGGTCGCATTCGTGCGCGCAGATAGCGACAGCGACCTGGTCGATCACCCGGCCTGGAATGAGTTGACGAGCGCCCACGCACACCAGTTGGATCCAGCCACGGACAAACAGTTCGACTTGGTGGTTGTCGAGGAACTGGTCGCCGAGAAGCCGACCGAGGAGTCGGTGACGGCGTTGGCCGCCACGCTCGCGATCGTGTCGTCCATAGGATCGGTGTGCGAGTTAGCCGCGGTATCGAAGTTCTTCAACGGAAATCCCATCTTGGGCACGGTTTCCGGCGGAATCGACCACTTCACCGGGAAGGCCGGCCACAAGCGTTGGAATTCCATCGCCGAGGTAATCGGCCGAAGCTGGGACGACGTGCTCACGGCTATCGACGAGATCGTGAGCACGCCCGAGGTCGATGCCGAGCTGTCAAGCCAGGCTGCTGACGAGTTGGCGGAGGAGCCGGAAGAACCCGAAGAACCCGACGAAACCGACGAACACGAGACCGACGGCGAAGACGACGAGGCCGTCGCCGAGACGAGCGCGGATGCGGTCGACGACGCCGAAGAAGTCGATGAAGAGCCCCGCGCTGCCGACGACACCGTCGTGTTGGGCAGCGACGAGGACTTCTGGTTGAAGGTGGGCATCGACCCGGTCCGGATCATGACCGGTAGCGGCACTCTCTACACTCTGCGCTGCTACCTCGATGATCGTCCTATCTTCCTGGGCCGCAATGGTCGAATTAGCGTGTTCACTTCCGAACGAGCGCTCGCCCGCTACCTTGCCGACGAACATGACCATGACTTGTCTGACCTGAGTACCTACGACGACATTCGGACCGCCGCCACGGACGGCTCCCTTGAGGTGGATGTCACCGACGACAATGTTTATGTGTTGACCGGGCTTGCTGACGATTTTGCCGACGGGCCTGAGGCCGTGGACGTCGACCAACTCGAGTTGGCGGTTGAATTGCTCCGCGATATCGGCGACTACTCCGAGGAGAGCGCGGTCGACAAGGCACTGGACACAGCCAAGCCGCTGGGCAAGCTTGTGGCCTACGCGCTAGAGCCCGGCTCGGTCGCCAAGCCCACAGGCCCCTACGCCAAAGCGGTACGCGAGTGGGAGAAGCTAGAAACCTTCGTGGAATCGCGGCTAAGGCGCGAATAGCGCCGCCAGCCGGCGACGACATCGGACACCCGTGTCGCGGCTAAGGCGCGAATAGCGCCGCCAGCCGGCGACGACATCGGACACCCGTGTCGCGGCTAAGGCGCGAATAGCGCCGCCAGCCGGCGACGACATCGGACACCCGTGTCGCGGCTAAGGCGCGAATAGCGCCGCCAGCCGGCGACCGCGTTAGCCGATGGCTTCGATGAGTGCCTTTCCGCGCGGAGACAGACGGTAGCCGACGTCAAGGCTGATGGTCAGGCCCAGCTCTTTGAGTCGCCGCACCCGCCGCTTGAACCGCGGCACGTCGATTCGTTCGCCAGCCGCCAAGTTCGGGGCGCGCACCGCCTCGTTATCAGCGATCAGCCGCAGGTAACTCCTGGTCCAGGGGCCAGATTTGCTGGCGGCGTCCAAACGGTCGAGGCGAACCACGATCGCCGCGATGTCGGCGGCGGTCAGGGCGCTGTCCGCGGCGAGCTCCGAACGCTCGTCGGGGCCCGCGAACGACACCGTGATCAGATAGGTGTGCCTGGCGGTCCGCTGATCCAGCTCAGCCTGCGCCGTGGCCGCATCGCGATATCCGGCCGCCCGCGCCTGCTTTTCGGTCACCCGATAATCGCGCGGGTGCTCCGCGACATCCTCGATGCGGATCGTGCCTGCCGCCGTGCGCTGTGTACCACCCGGTTTAACACGGGATCGGTCCCAACGCCGCAGCACCAGGCTGATGCGGCCGGCTGCGATGGCCTCGGCAGTGGCGCGGTTGAGCAGCACACCAGCGATGTTATGGCGGGACGCTTCTCGTCTGTGGTGCGCGCTCCCCCAACCGATGTCGCCGCCTCCATCTATAATCGAACATGTGTTCGATATGGATGCTCCCGCGCACCTCGCCCGAATCACCACGGCCGCGCGCGCCGAAGCCCAGGCCGCGGCAGCACGCCTGATCGCTATCGGCGATCTACTGAGGCTGCGGTTAGCCCAGCATGGTAACCGGGAAGAATGGGCCGTCGACACGTGCGATGCGGTGGCCGCTGAAGTCGCGGCGGCGCTGCGTACCAGTGTGGCGATGGGTCACAGCAACCTGCGCTACGCCCGAGCGATGCACGAACGCCTACCCGAAGTAGCCGCCGCCTTCCGCAACGGCGACATCGACTTCCGGCTATTCCGGACGATCGTATTTCGCACCGAACTGATCACCGACGCGGATGCCTTGGCAGAGGTCGACGCACAATTGGCGCTGAAGGCCCCCCGTTGGCCGTCGATGACTAGTTGGAAACTCGCCACCGAGGTCGATCGGGTCGTAGCCAAGATCGACCGAGACGCGGTGCGGCGCTCGCGGCGCGACGCCGCGGACCGTTATGTGGACTGCTCTCCGGTCGACTCAGGGATGGCGTTGGTCAATGGCCAGGTTTTTGCGACGACGGCGGAGGCGCTCGATCGTAGGCTCGACGCCCTCGCCGACACGGTCTGCCCGGACGATCCGCGCACGGCCGGGCAGCGGCGTGCAGACGCGCTCGGCGCGCTGGCCGCCAGCCAAGACCGGCTGGCATGCGGCTGCGACAACGCGCATTGCCCGGCCGCGTCCACACCACGGCAGCCCAGCTCGATCATGATCCACATAGTGGCCGATCGCGCCACGGTGGACGGGTCCGGCGAGTCTCCGGGGCTTCTTCCAGGCGACGGCATCATCCCCGCGGAGATGGTGCGTGAGTTGGCCAAATCGGCCGAGTTGCGACCGATCTCAATGCCCGTGCGCCCCGAGTCCGGATACGCACCGTCTCGGGCGTTGACGGACTTTGTCCGTGCCCGGGATCTGACCTGCCGAGCGCCGGGCTGCGATCGGCCGGCAACCCAATGCGACGTCGATCACACCATCCCGTACCGGGAGGGTGGTGCCACCCATCCGGCGAATCTCAAATGCCTCTGCCGAAAACACCATTTGCTCAAGACGTTTTGGGGATGGCGCGACAAGCAGCTGCCAGACGGTACCGTGATCTGGTCGGTGCCCGACGGGCAGACTTATGTCACCACACCGGGCAGCGCATTGCTATTCCCCGGACTCTGCAGGCCTGGCCCCGACCTGCCAGCCAGCGGCCCGGCACCCGACGATCGCTGCGGCAGCCGCGACGCGATGATGCCCAAACGCGCCCGTTCCCGCACCCAGAACCAGGCTGCGCGCATCGCCGCGGAGCGCAACCACAACCGCAGGAAACGCGAAGCCGGCCAACGACGTTGGGAAGAGTGCTATTTCGGCACTCACGATCCATCGGCATCCGACGATAGCGAGCCGCCGCCCTTCTAGGAGGCCTCGTGAGTCAAGAGCGGTGGGATCAGACTCACCGCCAGGCAGGTGCGCACCACTGTAGACGGCGCATTGCGTCGCCGATACCTTTGACACTGGCGACAATTGGTTGACATCTGACCTGGAGATCAGCGATGGCCTACGTGGTAGTAGCTCCGGAGATTCTTACTGCGGCGGCGTCGGATTTGGCGGGCGTCGGCTCGGCGATCAGCGCGGCCAATGCAGCGGCCGCGGCGCCAACAGCGGGTTTGCTGGCCGCCGGTGCCGACGAGGTGTCGGCGACCATCGCGTCGCTGTTTTCCGACCACGCCCTGGACTATCAGGCGCTCGGCGCACGGCTGGCGGCGTTCCACAACCGGTTCGTGGCGGCCTTGAAGGCTGGTGAGGCGTTCTACGCCAGCGCTGAGGCCGCCAACGCCTCGCCCTTGGCAGCGGTGCCGCCCGAGGTGCTGAATGCCATCAACGCTCCCACCCAAGCGCTATGGGGACGTCCCCTGATCGGCGACGGCGCCGACGGGACAGCACCGGGGCAGGCCGGTGGGGCCGGCGGGCTGCTGTACGGCAATGGTGGCGACGGCGCGCCAGGGATGAACGCCGGGATCGCCGGCGGCTCCGGCGGCGCGGCCGGGCTTATCGGCAACGGCGGAATCGGCGGCTCCGGCGGGGCCGGCGCTGCGGGCGGGTCCGGCGGACGCGGCGGGTGGTTGTACGGCAACGGCGGCAACGGCGGAGCTGGTGGTGCCGGCCCGACGCTCCTCGCCGGCTTCAACGGCGGCAACGGTGGCAACGGCGGCAATGGCGGCGGCGCCGGGTGGTGGGGTTTCGGCGGGGCCGGCGGCGAAGGCGGGACCGGTGGAGCTGCGGGCGGCGACCCCGCGGCCACAGACGGAATTGGTTCCAACGGCGGTGTCGGCGGCAATGGCGGCAATGGCGGCCACGGCGGGTGGCTGGCTGGCAACGCCGGCGCCGGCGGGCAAGGCGGGATGGGCGGGAACGGCAACCAGCCCGATATCGGGTTCACTGGTGGCCGCGGTGGGACCGGCGGCTTCGGCGGCTCCGCTGGGCTGTTCGGTGACGGCGGAGCGGGAGGCGCGGGAGGGGCCGGCGGGGTCACCGGGGAGCTGGCCGCCGGCAACGGTGGTGATGGCGGGGATGGCGGCCGCGGCGGGTGGCTGAATGGCACCGCGGGCACCGGCGGGCAGGGCGGAGACGGCGGCTCGGTCGACGACAGCGATATGCACGGCGTATTACCCGGCTCCGGCGGGACCGGTGGCAATGGTGGTGCCGCCGGTTGGTTCGGCAACGGCGCCGCCGGCGGGGCCGGCGGTGCCGGCGGGGCGACCGATGTCTACGCCGGCAACGGCGGCACCGGAGGAGTTGGTGGTGCCGGCGGCCTGCTGATCGGCAACGGCGGCGCCGGGGGGCAGGGCGGGGCCGGCGGGCCTGCCGCCGTCGGCTCCATCGGGTTAGGGGGCAGTGGCGGCAATGGCGGCAATGGCGGCATCAGCGGGTGGCTCTACGGCAACGGCGGCAACGGCGGCGCCGGTGGCGCTGGTGCCGCTACCGCCGAGGCGGGTTTTACCAGCGGCAATGGCGGCAATGGCGGTAACGGCGGCTCGGCGCAGCTGATCGGCGCCGGCGGCATCGGTGGTGCGGGCGGAACCGCCGGACCAGGTGGAGCCGGAGGATTGGTTGGGACCGGCGGTGCCGCAGGCGCCGGCGGCCGACTCTACGGCGGGGGTGCGGTCCCCGACATTCTGGGGCGCCCGCTGATCGGTGATGGCGCCGACGGGGCGGCCGGCACCGGGCAGGCCGGCGGGGACGGTGGGTGGCTGTACGGCAACGGCGGGGCCGGCGGTTCCGGTGCGCCCGGCCAGACCGGTGGTGCCGGTGGCGCAGCCGGGTTGATCGGCAATGGCGGAGCCGGTGGCGTCGGGGGTGCGGGTGCCGCCGGCGGGAGCGGCGGAGTCGGCGGGTGGTTCTTCGGCAACGGCGGGGCCGGCGGAGCCGGTGGGGACGCCGTGGCGGGCCTGCCCGGTCTCAACGGCGGCAACGGCGGCAACGGTGGCGCCGGTGGAGCGGCCCGTTGGTGGGGCACCGGCGGGGCCGGCGGGCACGGTGGGACCGGTGGAGCTGGCGGCGGCACGAACCCCGATATCCCTGATCTATTTGGCACCCATGGAGGCAACGGCGGCAGCGGCGGTGATGGCGGGGGCGGCGGCTTGCTGTTCGGCGACGCTGGGGCCGGCGGCCGAGGCGGGGTTGGCGGCAACGCGAATGACGGCACCAGCGCACTCGGTTTCTTCGGCGGGAGCGGCGGAGCCGGTGGCAGCGGTGGTGCGGCAGGGCTGTTCGGTGCCGGTGGAGCGGGCGCGGTCGGCGGAGCCGGCGGGTCAGGATTCATCGCCGGCGGTGTCGGTGGTGCCGGCGGCGACGGCGCCGACGCCGGCTGGCTGGGCGGCAACGCTGGGGCCGCAGGTCAAGGTGGGACCGGCGGAGTCGGGACCACCATTGCCGGCGGAGCCGGAGGCGCCGGGGGAACCGGCGGTGCCGCCACGCTGTTCGGCGACGGCGCGGCCGGCGGAGCCGGGGGCACCGGCGGAAGCTCCTCGATGCAAAACAGTGGCGATGGCGGCAGCGGCGGCTCCGGTGGCGCCGGCGGATGGCTGATCGGCGGCGGCGGCGCCGGTGGGCAAGGCGGGATGGGCGGAATCACAGATCCGATGAGCGATGCTATCGCCGGGGCTGGCGGTTCCGGCGGCACTGGCGGCGGGGCCGGCTGGCTCTTCGGCGCCGGCGGCAACGGCGGTGCCGGCGGCATTGGCGCCGCTACCAATTCCCCGGGTATCTCCGGGGGCAATGGCGGTAACGGTGGCAACGGGGGCGGCGCCCAGGTGATCGGCGCCGGCGGCACCGGCGCGGCGGCTGGGGCCGGCGGTGCCGGTGGGCCTAGCGATCCCCCGACCACCCCTGCCGGAAACGACGGGTTCGACGGATCCGCCGGCGCCAGCGGCGCCGCCGGGCTGCTGTAGGGCAACGCAGGGGAAAACGCCGGGGATTCGGACCCCCGCTATCCGATCAGCACCGCGAACCGCGGCTTGATCACGTCATCGATGATTTCCAGCCGCTGGTCGAACGGAATGAACGCCGATTTCATGGCGTTGATCGTGAACCGCTCGAGGTCGCTCCAGCCGTAGCCGAATGCCTCCACCAAGCGGTGCATCTCCAAGCTCATCGAGGTGTCGCTCATCAGCCGGTTGTCGGTGTTGACCGTCACCCGAAACCGCGTACGCGCCAGCAGGTCAAACGGATGTTCGGCGATGCTGGCGACCGCACCGGTCTGAACGTTCGAGCTGGGGCACAACTCCAGCGGGATGCGCTTGTCTCGCAGGATCGATGCCAGCCGACCCAGCCGGTAACCACCGCCAGCATCAACTTCAATATCGTCGGCGATCCGGACGCCGTGCCCCAGCCGATCCGCACCACAGAACGCGAGCGCGGCGTGAATAGACGGCAACCCGAACGCCTCCCCGGCATGGATCGTGAAGCGCGCGTTGTGCTCACGCATGTACGCGAAAGCACCCAGATGCCGCGTCGGCGGGTAACCGGCCTCCGCGCCCGCGATGTCAAAGCCGACAACGCCCTTGTCCCGGAACCGAATCGCCAACTCGGCGATCTCTCGGGACATCGCGGCGTGCCGCATAGCGGTGACCAACAGGCGCACCGTGATCGGACGACCCGCGGCGGCGCAGGTCTTTTCGCCTTCGGCGAATCCAGCCAGCACGACGTCGACGATCTCGTCAAAGGACAACCCGCGGTCGATATGTAGTTCGGGAGCGAACCTGATCTCCGCGTACACCACCGAATCGGCGGCCAGGTCTTCCACGCACTCATGGGCGACGCGGTACAGCCCCTCCGGGGTTTGCATGACAGCCACCGTGTGCGAGAACGGCTCGAGGTAGCGCTCCAGCGAGCCGCTGTGTGAGGCGGTATGAAACCAGGTCGCCAGCTCGTCGATGTCGGTGGCGGGCAGCCCGTCATAACCGATCTGGCCGGCGATGTCCAACACAGTGGCCGGACGCAGACCGCCGTCGAGGTGATCGTGGAGCAGCGCTTTCGGTGCTTGCCTAATCGCTTCTAGGTCCAGCGGCGTGGTCACGGGGCTATCCGATCGATGATCAGCGGCCGCGTCGGCGGCGGTGTGTCGCCGACACTCCACGCGCCCTCCAGCTCGGCGCGCGCGGCGGTGAAACGTTCCGGGGTGTCGGTATACAGCGTGAACAAGACCTCACCGGCCGTCACAAGGTCACCGGGCCGCCGATGAATCCTGATGCCCGCACCGGGTTGCACTCGCTCACCCCGTCGTGATCTGCCGGCACCGAGCCGCCATGCTGCCATCCCCACTGCCTTCGCGTCGATGTTGCCCATTGTGCCGCCCCGGCCCGCGGCCACGGTGTCCGAATGCCGACCGGCGGGCAACGGTTGCGACAAATCACCGCCTTGCGCGGCGACCAGCCGGCGAAATCGGTCCATCGCGGTGCCGTCACGCAGTGCTTGTTCTGGATCGCGGCCGTTGATTCCGGCGAGTTCCAACATCTCGGCGGCCAACCGCACCGTCAGCTCGACCACGTCGGCTGGCCCGCCTCCAGCCAGCACCTCGAGCGACTCGGCCACTTCGAGCGCGTTGCCGACGGTCCCGCCGAGCGGACAGTTCATGTCGGTCAGCAGCGCACGAGTAGGCACGCCGTGCGCGAACCCCAGCTCGACCATCGTGTGGGCCAGTTCGCGAGACTGCTCCTCGGACTTCATGAATGCGCCGGAACCAACCTTCACATCGAGCACGAGCGCGCCCGCGCCTTCGGCCAGCTTCTTGCTCATCACCGAGCTGGCGATCAACGGCAGCGACTCGACGGTGGCGGTGATATCGCGCAGCGCGTACAGCTTGGCATCCGCCGGCGCCAGCTCGCCGGCGGCGAAGATCGCCGCGCCGACGTCGCCAAGTTGGGCGCGCACTCGCTGATTGGACAGGTTCGCCGTAAACCCGACGATGGATTCCAGCTTGTCCAGGGTGCCGCCGGTATGTCCGAGCCCGCGGCCGGACGCCTGCGGCACTACACCGCCGCAGGCGACGACAACGGGGAGCAACGGCAGGGTGATTTTGTCTCCGACGCCGCCGGTGGAGTGTTTGTCGACGGTCGGCAGATCGCCGAAGTCCATCCGCTCGCCAGAGGCCAGCATCGCCGCCGTCCACCTGGCGATCTCGCCCGGATCCAGGCCGCGCCACACGATGGCCATCAACAGCGCCGACATCTGCTCGTCGGCGACCCGGCCGTCGGTGTAGGCGCCGATGATCCAATCGATGGCGGCGTCCGACAACGTGCCGCCGTCCCGTTTGGTCCGGATCACCGCCGGTGCGTCGAGCGCGACATCGGTCAAGAGCGTTCCCGGAGGAGATCATCGACGCCGAAAGCATCAGGCAGCAGGTCGCCGAGCCGTCGCGGTCCGGCCGGATGGTCGATCAGCAACTCGGCGCCGCCGTGCTCCAGCAGCACCTGGCGACACCGCCCGCACGGCATCAGCGCAGACCCAAGGCCGTCGACGCAGGCCAGTGCCAGCAGCTGGCCGCCGCCCGAGGCATGCAGGGCACACACCACGCCACATTCGGCGCACAAACCCAGCCCGTAGGAGACGTTCTCCACGTTGCATCCGGTGACCACGCGGCCGTCGTCCACCAGCGCGGCCGCGCCGACATGGAACCGCGAATAGGGCGCATAAGCTCCAGCTGCCGCACAAATTGCTTTGTCCCGCAGCATGTTCCAATCAACAGCCGGCATTGCGCAACCTCATCCACCGTTGGGCGACCCAGAAAGTCACCCTAACCCCGACACGCCACAAGGGGGTGGAAAGCACTGTTGGGTACCGCCAGCAACCGCGCCCAAGCTAAGCTCGATAGCCCGGGTTTCGAAAGGGTTGAGCAGAGGTGACGACGACGCCGACAAGCGTATCCCGTAAGCGGCGACCACCTCGGACGCTGTATCGGGGAGATCCCGGTATGTGGTCGTGGGTGCTGCACCGAATCACCGGTGCGACGATTTTCTTCTTCCTGTTCGTGCATGTCTTGGACACCGCCCTGGTCCGGGTGAGTCCGCAGGCCTACAACTCGGTGATCGAGACGTACAAGACGCCGATCGTCGGCGTGATGGAACTTGGCCTCGTGGTTGCGGTGTCCTATCACGCCCTCAACGGCGTCCGGATCATCTTGATCGACTTCTGGTCGCAAGGCCCGCGCTATCAACGGCTCATGCTCTGGGTGGTCGGAATCATCTGGCTGCTGCTCATCGTTCCCGCGGCGGTGGTGGTGGGGATCCACATGCTGGAGCACGTCGGATGAGCGCGCCGGTCAAGCAACGCAGCCACGATCGCCCCGCCAGCCTGGATAACCCACGCTCGCCGCGTAGACGCGCCGGCATCCCCAACTTCGAGAAATTCGCATGGCTGTTCATGCGCCTGTCCGGCATCGTGCTGGTGTTCCTGGCGATCGGACACCTGTTCGTGATGCTGATGTGGGAGAACGGGGTCTACCGCATCGACTTCAACTACGTGGCCCAGCGCTGGGCGTCGCCGTTTTGGCAGATCTGGGACCTGCTGTTGTTGTGGCTGGCGCAGCTGCATGGGGGCAACGGCTTGCGCACCATCATCGACGACTACAGCCGCAAAGACACCACGCGCTTCTGGCTCAACGCACTGCTGGCGCTGTCGATGGCGTTCACGCTGGTGCTGGGAACCTATGTGCTGCTGACGTTCGACGCGAACATCTCCTGAAAGGGGACCGGTGATCCAGCAACACCGATACGACGTGGTGATCGTCGGCGCGGGCGGGGCCGGCATGCGCGCCGCGGTCGAGGCGGGTCCCCGGGTACGTACGGCAGTGCTCACCAAGCTCTACCCCACCCGCAGCCACACGGGTGCAGCGCAAGGCGGCATGTGCGCCGCACTGGCCAATGTCGAAGACGACAACTGGGAGTGGCACACGTTCGACACCGTCAAGGGCGGCGACTACCTCGCCGACCAAGACGCCGTGGAGATCATGTGCAAGGAAGCCATCGACGCGGTGCTCGATCTGGAGAAGATGGGGATGCCGTTCAATCGCACCCCCGAGGGCCGCATCGACCAGCGCCGCTTCGGCGGGCACACCCGCGATCACGGCAAGGCCCCGGTGCGCCGCGCCTGCTATGCGGCCGACCGCACCGGCCACATGATCCTGCAAACGCTCTACCAGAACTGCGTCAAACACGACGTGGAGTTCTTCAACGAGTTCTACGCGCTCGACCTGGCGCTTACTCAAACCCCGGGCGGTCCCGTCGCTACCGGGGTGATCGCCTATGAACTCGCCACCGGCGAGGTTCACGTATTCCACGCCAAGGCCATCGTGATCGCAACCGGCGGTTCCGGGCGAATGTACAAGACGACCTCCAACGCGCACACGCTGACCGGCGACGGCATCGGCATCGTCTTCCGCAAGGGACTTCCATTGGAGGACATGGAGTTTCACCAGTTCCACCCGACCGGACTGGCCGGCCTGGGGATCCTGATCTCCGAGGCCGTGCGCGGCGAGGGCGGCCGGCTGCTCAACGGCGACGGCGAGCGCTTCATGGAACGCTATGCCCCGACGATCGTCGACCTGGCACCCCGTGACATCGTCGCCCGCTCGATGGTGCTCGAAGTGCTGGAGGGCCGCGGTGCCGGTCCGCACAAGGACTACGTCTACATCGACGTCCGCCACCTCGGCGAAGAGGTGCTGGAAGCGAAACTGCCCGACATCACCGAGTTCGCGCGCACCTACCTGGGAGTGGATCCAGTCCACGAGCTGGTCCCGGTCTACCCGACGTGCCACTACGTGATGGGGGGCATCCCAACAACCGTCACCGGGAAGGTGCTGCGGGACAACAACTACACCGTCCCCGGCCTCTACGCGGCAGGTGAGTGCGCTTGCGTGTCGGTGCACGGGGCCAACCGGCTGGGCACCAACTCGCTCCTGGACATCAACGTCTTCGGTCGCCGGGCCGGCATCGCCGCGGCCAACTATGCACAAGGCCACGACTTCGTGGACATGCCGCCGGACCCGGCTGCGATGGTCATCGGCTGGGTCGCCGACATCCTCTCCGAGCACGGAAACGAGCGCGTCGCCGACATCCGGAACGCGCTGCAGCGGTCCATGGACAACAACGCTGCCGTGTTCCGCACCGAGGAGACCCTGAAACAGGCCCTCACCGACATCCACGCTCTCAAAGAGCGGTATTCCCGAATCACCGTGCACGACAAGGGGAAACGCTTCAACAGCGATCTACTGGAAGCTATCGAGCTCGGCTTCTTGCTGGAGCTCGCCGAAGTCACCGTGGTCGGTGCACTCAACCGCAAGGAGTCTCGCGGTGGTCACGCCCGCGAGGACTATCCCAACCGCGACGATGTGAACTACATGCGACACACCATGGCCTACAAGCAGGGCACCGAGCTGCTCAGCGACATCCGCCTCGACTTCAAACCCGTTGTGCAGACCCGCTATGAACCCAAGGAACGGAAATACTGATGTCTTTGGAAACGCAGGGAACGCCCGTCGGCGACAGCGTCGAACCAGGACTGGATCCGCCCTTGCCGCCCGTTCCCGAGGGCGCAGTGATGGTGACCCTGAAGATCGCCCGGTTCAACCCCGACGACCCGGACTTGTACGCGGCAACCGGCGGCTGGCAGAGCTTCCGGGTGCCCACGTTGCCGAGCGACCGGCTGCTCAACCTGCTGATCTACATCAAGGGCTACCTCGACGGGACCCTGACATTCCGGCGGTCGTGCGCCCACGGAGTGTGCGGTTCCGACGCCATGCGAATCAACGGTGTCAACCGGCTTGCCTGCAAGGTGCTGATGAGTGATCTGCTACCCAAGAAACCTGGCAAGCAGCTCACCATCACGGTCGAGCCGATCCGCGGGCTGCCGGTGGAAAAGGACCTCGTCGTCGACATGGAGCCGTTCTTCGACGCGTACCGCGCGATCAAGCCCTACCTGATCACCAGCGGTAACCCGCCCACACGAGAGCGTATCCAGAGCCGGACCGACCGCGCCCGCTACGACGACACCACGAAGTGCATCCTGTGCGCGGCCTGCACCACCAGCTGCCCGGTGTTCTGGAACGAGGGCAGCTACTTCGGTCCCGCGGCGATCGTCAACGCCCACCGCTTCATCTTCGACAGTCGCGATGAGGCGGCCGGCGAGCGCCTGGACATCCTCAACGAGGTCGACGGGGTCTGGCGCTGCCGGACGACGTTCAATTGCACCGAAGCCTGCCCGCGGGGCATCGAGGTGACCCAGGCGATTCAGGAGGTCAAGCGGGCGCTGATGTTCTCGCGCTGAGCTCATCCTCCGGAGCCAGCACACCCCCGTCGTATTCCGTCACCAGGTTGTCGACCACGGTCCGCCATGATGCGCCGTCCATGCAGAGGCGGCTGGCGGTGAGTACCAGCCGGTCCGGAGTTCCAGGAATCAGCGACACCGCGAACAATCTGCCGGTACGCATGTCGAAACTGGCCTGATGCCGCCCCACCACCTCCGCGACCGCGCCTCCCGGGGGCTCCACTCCCCAGCTCCACCCGCCGCCCGGGCGAGATGTCCAGCTGTCAAACCACGGTTCGAACACGGCGCCCAGGGCCGGATGGGCGTCGAAGACGGCGTCAACCGCGACTCGGATGCGCCCCTGGTCTACTCGCGGGTTGGCAACGAGAACGTCGGTGTGGGCAGTCGGTTCGATGTCCTCGAGCCGGGGCAGGTCGGCGAAGTACGAGTACGACATGCCCCACAGAATCCGCCGCAATCCTCAGCGAATTCTTGGCGGATTCTTGGAAGCGGACGTCACAATCTGGCGGGCTGTCTCGTCTGAAGGGGTATGACACAGAAAACCCGCATCGAACCCCTGCCCCCGAGGCGCGTTGGCCTGCTGACCCGCGCCATGTACCGCGTCGCACGGCGGCGCTACGGCGCGGTCCCCGAGCCGTTCACTGTCGCCGCCCATCACCCGCGACTGCTGGTCGCCGGTGCCGTTCACGAAACGATGCAGCAGCGGGCATCGCGAACGCTACCTGTCAGCGTGCGCGAGCTCGCGGTGTTGTGGACTGCGCGCCGCATCGGTTGCTCGTGGTGTGTCGATTTCGGATCCATGCTGCAGCGCCTCGACGGACTCGACGTTGCGCGACTTGCCCAGATAGACAGCTATGCAACGTCTCCGGCGTTCACCGAGGACGAACGGGCCGCCATCGCCTACGCCGACGCGATGACCACCGACCCGCATTCGGTGACCGACGAGCAGGTCGCTGACCTCCGAGTCCGCTTCGGTGACGCCGGCGTATTCGAGCTGACGTACCAGATCGGTCTGGAAAACATGCGTGCCCGGATGAACTCGGCACTGGGCATCACCGAGCAGGGATTTAGTTCCGGTGATGCGTGCCGAGTGCCCTGGGCTGCCGAGCAAGCTCGCGCAGCGGGGAACCGGTGAACTTGTCCGGGTTTGCGATATCCCAGAGGGCGCAGACCTTTCCGTCGCGCACCGTCATCGCGGTGATGCGCGGCAGCATCGCCCAATGTTCGTCGTCGCCCGCCGTGCCGAGTGTGTAGGCACCGAGTTCGCCGTTGACCATCGCCAACTGATTCGCCGAGTAGAACGCCGGGCCGTATCGTCGCGCCAACCCGAACAGGAACCGGGCCACCTTGTCCGCCCCGCGGATCACCTGGACGGCGGTGGGCGCCCGGCCATTGGCGTCGCCGGTGAGGGTCACGTCGGGATGCAGCAGCGACACGACGGCGTCCAGGTCGCCCGCGGCCATCGCGGCCATCAGCTGCCCGACGACCTCGTTATGGGCGGTATCGGGCGTGGGTCCGGAAGCAACGGCCTTCCGTGCCCGCGACGCCAGTTGCCGGGCGGCCGCTTCGGTGATTCCGAGGATGTCGGCTACTTCGGCGAACGGCACGGCGAAGCCGTCGTGCAGCACGAATGCAACGCGTTGATCCGGGCGCAGGCGCTCCAGCACGACCATCGCCGCGAACCGGGCGTCCTCGTGGGCGACCACGGCAGACAGTGGATCGGCGCCGTCCAAGCCGGTAACCACCGGCTCGGGCAGCCAGTGGCCGGTGTAGGTCTCTCGCCGGTGCGCCGCCGACCGCAACCTGTCCAGGCCCAGCCGGCTCACCACGGTCGTGAGCCAGGCCCGCACGTCGACCACCTGGTCCCGGCTTGCGGCCGCGTCCCAGCGCAGCCAGGCTTCTTGGACGATGTCTTCGGCGTCCGCGACGGTTCCCGTCAGCCGGTAGGCGACGGACATCAGATGCGGTCGCAGCGCCTCAAACTCGTTGACCTGCGTGGTCGCGGGCATACCGCGAGCGTAGCGCCACGGTGACGCTGCGCGCCGAATCGCGCACTGGCGCTACGCTCGCGGCCATGTCTGGGAATCTCTGGTTACATTTCACCCGGCACGGCGCGGGTATCGCACATCCGATCATCGCCCGCGGCGAGGGCGTCACCATCTTTGACGACCGGGGAAAGAGCTACCTGGACGCCCTGTCCGGCCTGTTCGTCGTGCAGGTCGGTCATGGACGCGCCGAAATCGCCGAGGCCGCAGCCCGACAAGCCGGCACGCTGGGATTCTTCCCACTGTGGGGGTACGCCACCCCACCGGCGATCGAGCTGGCCGCGCGCCTGGCGCACTACGCCCCCGGGGACCTGAACCGAGTGTTCTTCACATCAGGTGGCACCGAGGCGGTCGAGACCGCATGGAAGGTGGCCAAACAGTACTTCAAGCTCATCGGCAAACCCGGCAAGCACAAGGTCATCTCGCGGGCGGCGGCCTACCACGGAACCACTCAGGGAGCCCTGGCGCTCACCGGCTTACCGCCATTCAAAGCGCCGTTCGAGCCGGTGACGCCCGGCGGGTTCCGAGTGCCGAATACGAACTTCTACCGCGCGCCGTTCGATACCGACGCCAAGGCGTTCGGGCTGTGGGCCGCCGACCGGATCGCCGAGGCGATCGAGTTCGAAGGACCCGAGACCGTCGCCGCGGTGTTCTTGGAGCCGGTGCAGAACGCGGGCGGTTCCATCCCGCCTCCCCCCGGCTATTTCGATCGGGTCCGCGCGATCTGCGACGAGTACGACGTGCTGTTGGTGTCCGACGAGGTGATCTGTGCGTTCGGCCGAATCGGGTCGATGTTTGCCTGCGACGACTTCGGCTACGTTCCCGACATGATCACCTGCGGCAAAGGCCTGACGTCGGGCTACTCACCGCTCGGGGCGATGCTCGCCAGCGATCGGCTGTTCGAACCGTTCAACGACGGAACGACGATGTTCCCGCACGGCTACACCTTCGGTGGCCATCCGGTGTCGGCCGCGGTCGCCCTGGCCAACCTCGACATCTTTGAGCGCGAAGGCCTCAACGATCAGGTTAAGCAGCGCTCGCCCGCACTGCGGGCCACCTTGGAGAAGCTGTACGACCTGCCCGTGGTGGGCGATGTTCGCGGCGAGGGGTACTTCTTCAGCATCGAGTTGGTCAAGGACCAGACGACCAGACAGACCTTCTCGGGCGAGGAACGTGGACGGCTGCTCCGCCAGGTGTCGGCTGCCCTGTTCGACGCCGGGCTGTATTGCCGCACCGACGACCGCGCCGATCCCGTAGTTCAGGTGGCCCCGCCGCTGATCAGCGGTCAGGCCGAGTTCGACACCATCGAATCCATTCTGCGCAGCGTGCTCAAAGCGACCACACCAGATTTCCGTGGCTGAGGTAGGGGCCACCAGTGGGGTCGTACTGGGAGTAGCCCTGGTTGACGATCGGTCTCATGAGGTTATCCAGCGCGCCGATAATCGGTGCCGGGACACCAAGCTGTTGAAGTGGCATGAGCAGCGGAAGGAGGGGCGTGGGAATCATGTACGTGGTTGTCGTTCCGCCCAGCACGCTCGTGGCGGTGGAAACCACTACCCCCTGGTCCGGTGACGCGAACGCGGTTGGGGTGTGCACAGAGTTGAAGGCGAGCAGCGAATTGAGAGTGGCAGCCAGATTCCACGGCCGATCCGGCGGATTAGCGGCGAAATCGTACTGGCGGTAGACGACATTCATGTCGTACTGACTCTCCGGCACGGCCCCCACCGTGTAGTTGATGAGCGGGACGGTGACGCCGTTCGGGAGATAGGTGTGGGCCAGCCCGCGCTCAGGACCGGCCAGGTGAAGGAATGTCAACAGATCGGGTGCTGGTGCCGTCGGATCCGTGGCCAAAAAGGCCAGCTCGCGGTCGATGACGACGGTGCCCAGCGACAGTCCGGATACCGCGACCGGTTCGCCGGTAGTGGCGGCGCGAAGAATTTCGGCGTGCAGCAACTGCTGACCAATGGCGACGGATTGGTTGACGTCGGGGGCCGCAAGGGAGCCGCTGAGGAAACCAAACGTGGCGGGGTAGTTGACCACCTGCGCCATCGTGTCCGGGAACCAGTTCTCGCCGATCGCGACATTGAGCGCAGCATATTGCGGCGGTGTCAGGCCGATGATCTCCTGAAAGATCCTCGGCTGAAACAACGGTGAGGCACCCGGGACGGTGATCCGCGTCCCGGTGAATGCGCCCGACCCCATGCTGGGTAGTGGTTGCTGCCAGGGCATCAGCTGCGCGCTGGCCGCCAGGGCGCCCACCTGATAGGCCACCATTGCAGCGACATCTTGGGCCCACATCTGCTCATACGCCGCCTCAACGGCCGCGATTGCAGCGGCGTTCTGCCCCAACAGATTCGATCTCGCCAGCGCGACGATGTGAGCCCGGTTCGCCGCAACCATCACCGGATCCACCGTGGCGGCAAAGGCGGCTTCATAAGAGCTCGCCACCTCCCGGGCCTGGGCGGCTGCGTGCCCGGCCTCGGTGGCCGCCGCACGCAACCAGCCCAGGTACGGTGCGACGGCGGCGGCCATCGACGCCGATGACGAGCCCAGCCAGCACCGGTCGGTCAGGCCCGCGATCACCGATTCGCAAGCCTCAGCCGCGCAGTCTAGGTCGGCCACCAGCCCATCCCACGCCACCGCGGCGGCGAGCAGCGAGCCCGGTCCCGGGCCGCGATACATTCGAACGGAGTTGATCTCGGGCCGCAGCCTCGGGTAATCCATCGCCTCGCGCCTTGAGCTGATGTCGCCACTAGAGGGTTGGGCTGATTGTGTCACTTCACGCGCCAGCGCGGGGCCGGCTCGAGCCGGCTACACCCAGAAACGGGGCCTGCGCACGCGTCGGCGGCGCTTGGCCGTGGCGAGTACCCGCTGGACCTCGTCGAGAGCTTCCATCACCGTCCGAGCCTGTTTCTCGGTGGGGTTGCACAGGTACCTATTGAGCGCATCGCAGAGCTTCGTGAGCGCGGAACGAAGGTCGGGATCGGCTGAGGTGTCGCGGTGTACGGTCAACTCCGCCCACACGTCATCGAGTCCAGAGTCGTCCTTCGGGACGGCCTGCCGCACCCTCTTGAGCAGATCCGCCAGGGATCGCTTGCGGACCCGCTTCGCAGCGGGAACAGCAGCGGCACTCGGCGGCGGGGTCATGGCCCGGGCCGCCATGGGTGCGGCGGCCGCCATGAGGCGGGGGGCTGCCCATCCTGAGGGCGCCTCGACCGGCTGGACGATCTCGGTCAGCGGGCCGGCCTCACTCGATTCCGGGCGATCCGGATCAATGGCCACGAATGCGGTGAACCTGGATAGCACACCGAACCGGATGGAGTGCGCGATCAGCCGCGCGGCCAGATCGTCGGATGCATCCGAGCTTCGCCACGACGCGTATTCGTCCTCGAGGTCGCGGACCACGCTACGCGCCCAGATCGTCCGTACGGCTATAGCTTCGGGCACCACCCGGGCGGGCAGCGCCGTCGCGAACGGGCCGTTCGCCGCGTCGGCTTCGACATGCAGCGTGACGGAAGTGGCGGGGCCGCGATACCGCCCCGAGATCACGCACGGCACACCCGCGAAAGCGTCGGGCGACAGGCTCGGTGTCACGGTGCCGTCGATGCACTCGACTCCTGCCATTGCGTCTGGGGTGACCCGGACCGCGGTCAGCGACGGACGCCCGATGGTGCGGGCCAGCCTGGCCATCGCCTCGTCGAGGCGGTCTTCCGAGTCGACCAACTCGGCCCGTCCGGTGCCCAGTCGCGCCAGCCGGTCCAGGAAACCGGCGTTGACGGCACGGTCGATGCCGACGCAATACACGTGGGTTCGCCCGATGGCCGGCGCCAGCGTCGCCAACAGGTGGTCTTCGCCGGTGATCTGGCCGTCGGTTACCAGGACCACGCTGGCCTGCCGGTCTTCGCCGGACGCGGTAAGCATCTCGACCGCTGTGCGCAGCGGTGCGGCCATCTCGGTACCGCCTCGACTGGTCAACGTGCCCAGCCATGACGCCGCAGCGAACCGGTTTCGGTCCGAACCCTCGACGAGTCCGGCGGGCATGGCCGCAGGCGTGTCGATCTGGTGATCAAATGCCAGCACGCAGAATCGGTCGACGGTGTCGAGCATGTCCACGATCCGGCCGGCGGCGCGCCGCGCGGCGACCATCTTCCAGCCGCCCATCGAGCCGGAACGGTCGAGCACCACTACGACGTCGCGCGGCGCGGTCGACGTTTCGGCTGGTGGCACCAGCGTGACTGACCAAGTGCCTTCGCCATCCGCTGAGTCGCGTTCGGCATCCGGGACGAGCAGCGCCGATGACGACCATTCGCTGCGGTCGAGGCGAAAGCGCAGCACGAAATCCCGGTCGGCCCGCGCACCGGGCTCGACCCGCAGCCGGGTGAGACCCTCCGGGGAGGAGTCCAGCACCGCGGTGGCCAGGGAGGCCCGCAGGTCGGAGACCGGCAGGCCACCGTCGTGCAACGACAGCGATATCTGCAGGTCGGGGCGGTCGTCGACGTCCTCTAGACGAGGCGGAGTCACCCTCGACGCGTCCGGCACGGCAGCGGTGTCGCAGGCCACGCCGGATCCCGTCTGATCGCCGAGTAGCGGGCTGCCGGTGGTGTACCGCGGCGCGACCACCAGAGGAAAGCGGAAGGTGGCCTCGCCATCCTGGAACTCCAGCGGACCTGTCAGTCGCATTTCGACAGTGGCCTGTTCACCGGGCCCGAGGTTGCCCACCCGCACCGAGAACACATCGGAGCGGTCCTCCTCCACGATGGCGGCGCGCTGCCCATCGGCCACCGCCTGCTCATAGTCGGTGCGGGCCTGGCCACGCTCTTTGAGCACACCAACCACTCGACGTCCCGCCATGTCGGCGACGAAATCGGTTACACCCGCGCGCGGCGGCAACGGAAACACATAGGTGGCCTCGATGGTCGAATCGCCAGTATTCGCGAAGAGCTGCCGCACGGTAGAGGTAGCGGTCATGCCGACGACGACGGTGTCGACGCTGCACGCCTTGAGGGGCAGCAAGCGCCCGTCGGCGGATTTCAGCTCGCCACATGTGGGCTCGGCCGCCGTCCTTGCGGGTACGGGTTCGGCGGCTATCAGGGGAAGCAACTGGGTCCTCATGGGGAGTCCTTTCGTGCGAGAAGGTCGAGGAGCGGAGCGGCGGCGCTGCGCAGGGTTTCGGGCGCGGGAAGCGCGCCTGCCGGTCCGTCGATGAGCACGGTGACGTTGTCGGAGAGCCGCACGGCCGTCATGGCGGCGACCGATGGAGGATCGGGTGCCGGGGCGGGAGACGTCTCGGGTGCGGTCTGCCAGAAACGGCCGGCGGCGCGCGACGGTCCGGAATCAGCCTCGGGATCACCCAGGTCCGCGGGCATTGCGCTCGGCGGGATCGCGGCCAGCGATTCCAGCTCGGCTGGCGGCAGGCGGTCGAGGCGCTGACCGATCTCCTCGAGCGACAACCCCTGCCCTTGGAGCCGTTTGATCGCGACCAGACGGAGCAGGTGAGTGCGCCCGTAGGTCAACGCGCGTCCCCGGGTACCCGGCCGCGGTAGCAACCCCCTGGCGGTGTAGTAGCGGATCATCCGCTCGGCCGGGATCGGCTTGGCCTGGCGATTGTCGGGCACGGCGCCGGAGGCCTGCACGGCACGGGCGGCCGCTGCGGCGAACTCGGACAAGGTGAGAAGTGACGTCATCGCTATTAACAGTGTCATCTAGATTTCTGACAGTGTCAAATAACTTCTGTCTCATCAGTCACAGCGCGGCACCCGGCGATCCGGGCGGCGATCACCTACTCTGCACAGCGATGCCCTTCCTACGGTCCGCACTCCGCGCCGCGACATGCCTGGCTGCGGCGGCATTCGCGATCACCGGACCTGCGATGCTCGCAGTGCCCGTCGCGACCGCCGAGCCCAACAGCGCGCCCAGCATCTGCCCATACAAGGTGTCCACCCCGCAGGCGGTGGACTCGTCGGAGGTTCCGCGGGCCGGTGAGCCGCCGCTGCCGCTGCCGGTGCCGCACACGCCGGTCGGCGGCAATGCGCTGGGCAGCTGCGGTGTGGTCACAGCCCCCGATACCCCACCGGTGCCCGGTGACGTCTCCGCGGAAGCGTGGCTGGTAGCCGATCTGGACAGTGGCGCCGTCATCGCAGCCCGGGATCCCCACGGCCGGCACCGCCCGGCCAGCGTGATCAAGGTGCTCGTCGCGATGACGTCCATCGACGCGTTCAGTCTCAACAAGGCGGTCGCCGGTACCGAGGCGGATGCCGCCACGGAGGGAACCAAGGTCGGCGTGGCCCCCGGCGGCACCTACACCGTCAACCAGCTGCTGCACGGGCTGTTGATGCATTCCGGCAACGATGCCGCTAACTCGCTGGCCATGCAGTTCGGTGGCATGGAGGCCGCCCTGCAGAAAATCAATGTGCTGGCCGCCAAGCTCGGCGGTCGCGATACCAGGGTCGCTACGCCATCCGGACTCGATGGGCCTGGGATGAGCACCTCGGCCTATGACATCGCCCTGTTCTATCGGTACGCCTGGCAGAATCCCACGTTTGCCGACATTGTGGCGACGCGCACCTTCGACTTCCCCGGCCACGGCGACCATCCAGGCTACGAACTGGAAAACGACAACAAGCTGCTCTATCACTACCCGGGCGCACTCGGGGGTAAGACCGGCTACACCGACGACGCCGGCCAGACTTTCGTCGGGGCGGCCAACCGCAATGGCCGGCGGCTGGTGGCGGTGCTGCTGCACGGGACGCGACGACCGATCCAGCCCTGGGAACAGGCGGCACGCCTGCTGGATTACGGGTTTGCCACACCTGAGGGCACCCAGATCGGATCGCTGGTCGAGCCCGACCCCTCGCTGATAACCACGAGCCAAGACGGCACCGCCGACCAACTGGCCGACAGTAACCAGGCCGCGGGGCTGATGGCGTCCCAAGACACCCTTCCGGTGCGAGTGGGAGTGGCCTTGATCGGCACCATCATCGTGTTCGGCCTGATCATGGTCGCCCGCTCGATGAACCGGCGAGCCCAGCACTAGGGACGTTGGCAGCGGTGGGACGCGGGCCGGCGCTGCGGCGACTTTCGGTCGGGCTCACCGCCGCGAGCGTCGGCCTCATCTACGGCTACGACCTCTCCAGCATCGCGGGAGCGCTGCTGTTCATGAGCGACGAATTCGACCTCACCACACGGCAACAGGAACTGGTCACGACCACGGTGGTGATCGGCCAGATCGCGGGGGCGCTCGGAGCCGGGGTACTCGCCAACGCGATCGGGCGCAAGACATCGACGGTGCTGATCACCGCCGGCTACGTGCTGTTCGCACTGATGGGCGCGCTCTCAATCTCGTTACCGATGCTGCTGACCGCACGCCTGCTGCTCGGCGTGTGCATCGGCGTATCGGTGGTCGTCATCCCGGTCTACGTGGCCGAGTCGGCACCGGCCGCGGTGCGCGGGTCGCTGCTGGCGGCCTATCAGGTGGCGGTGGTCAGCGGCCTCATCGTCGGCTACTCGGTCGGCTACCTGCTGGCCGGTTCGCATAGCTGGCGATGGATGCTCGGGCTGGCTGCCGTACCCGCCGCGCTGCTACTACCGCTGTTGCTGCGCATGCCCGACACCGCTCGGTGGTTGCTCCTCAAGGGCCGAGCCGCCGAAGCACGCGCCGCGCTACGTCGGGTCGTGGCCGACGCCGATGTCGACGTGGAGCTGGCCGAGATCGCGGGCGCCGTAGCCGAAGACCAGGCCAGCACCAGCAGCATCGCCGAAATGGTGCGGCGGCCGTATCTGCGGGCCACCCTGTTTGTCGTCACGCTGGGCTTTCTCCTGCAGATCACCGGCATCAACGCGATCATCTACTACAGCCCCCGTCTGTTCGCAGCCATGGGTTTCGAAGGTCATTTCGCCCTGCTGGGGCTGCCCGCGCTAGTGCAGGTCGCCGGTTTGGCCGCGGTGTGCACGTCGCTGATTCTCGTCGACCGGCTGGGACGGCGTCCGATCCTGTTGTCCGGCATCGCGATGATGATCGCCGCCGATATCGTGCTGGTCGCCGTCTTCGCCAGGGACCCGGGCCAGCAAGGAGGCCCGGCATTGATAGTGGGATTCGGCGGCGTGCTGTTATTCATCATTGGGTTCAGCTTCGGGTTCGGCTCTCTGGTCTGGGTCTACGCGGGCGAGAGCTTCCCGTCGCGCCTGCGGTCGCTGGGGTCAAGCCTGATGCTGACGTCGAGCCTGACGGCCAACGCGATCGTTGCCGCGTTCTCCCTCACGATGCTGCGTTCACTCGGCGGCGCAGCCGTTTTCGCGGTGTTTGGGTTCTTCGCGCTCATCGCGTTCGCCGTGGTGTACTGGTTTGCTCCGGAGACCAAAGGCCGCCAGCTGGAGGAGATCCGGCACTTCTGGGAGAACGGCGGCCGCTGGGAGGCCTAAATGACCCTGATCCGCGCGGGTGCGGTCGCGATCGACGGTCAGATCCGCCGACCGGGCTGGGTGCAGACCGCGGGGCGGCGGATTGTCGCGTGCGGCGTCGGGACGCCGCCTCAGCACGCCGGTGCCGGTATTGGGGATTGCCTCGATCTCGGGAATTCCCTTGTGGTTCCCGGTTTCGTCGACATGCATGTGCACGGCGGCGGCGGCGCATCGTTTGCCGCGGGGGACGCCGCGGAAGCCGCGCGGGTGGCCGCATTCCATCTGCGACACGGCACCACGACGATGCTGGCCAGTCTAGTGACCGCCGCACCCGCAGAACTGGTCTCGGCCGTGAGCGTGCTTGCCGAGGCCATCGGACTGAGCCGGCTGGACACCGTGGCAGGCATCCATCTGGAGGGTCCCTGGCTCGCCGCGGCACGGTGCGGGGCGCACGACCGCTCGCAGCTGCGCGTCCCGGACCTCGCCGAAATCGACGCTGTGCTTGCCGCTGCGGGCGGCACCATCAGAATGGTCACGCTGGCGCCCGAGCTGGCCGGGAGCGACGCCGCGATCGGTCGATTTCTGGACGCGGGAGCTGTTGTGGCAGTGGGTCACACGGATGCGACCTATGAGCAGACCAAGACAGCCATCGCCAGGGGCGCCACCGTTGCCACCCACTTGTTCAACGCGATGCCACCGCTGCACCATCGCGAGCCCGGACCCGCTCTCGCGCTGCTCCAGGACTCGCGGGTGACCGTAGAACTCATCGCGGACGGCGTGCACCTCCACCCCGCGGTGGTGCACGCAGTGATCGGGGCCGTCGGTGCCGATCGGGTGGCCGTGGTCACCGACGCCACCACCGCGGCGGGATGCGGCGACGGTGCGTTTCAACTCGGTTCGGTGCACTTCGACGTCGAGTCCGGTGTGGCGCGGGTGCGGGGGACGCCGACGGTCGCCGGCAGCCTCGCCACCATGGATCAGCTCTTCCGGGCCGTGGCCGCACGGGGACCGGAGCGCGATGCGGCGTTGGCCGCAGCGGTGCAGATGACGTCGACGAACCCGGCCCGGGCGCTCGGTCTCGACCGAGTGGGCCAGCTGGCGACCGGCTACGATGCCAATCTTGTTGTTTTGGAACCGGATTTGCAGGTGACGGCGGTGATGGCCAACGGCGATTGGCGGGCACCGGCCGGCGGCTAGGCGTGGTTCAGGAATAGGACCGTCCAAATCAGACGGCTAAGAGGCATATCTGTCCCTCTTGCGGGCGCAACCACCTATGGTCCGCCGTCTTCGCGGTCTGAAAGTAGCTTCTCCGGATGGTGGTACCCGTTGGTGCGGGGTTGCCCACGATCCAGGTGCGGCGGTGGTATCCACTCCGTATCACCGTTGGCGCGCTTTCTTGTGGTCCAGCCCTTTTCGACCAACGAGTGGTCCTTGCCGCAAGCGAAGGCTAGGTCGTTGACGTCGGTGGTGCGGCAGGTCGCATAAGGAGTGAGATGGTGGACTTCGCATTGGTAGCCGGGCACGTCACATCCCGGACGAGTGCAACCACGGTCTTTGGCGTACAACACTATTCGCTGTCCGGGCGATGCCAGCCGCTTCGTGTGATACAACCCGATCGCCTTGCCCTCGTCAAAGATCGCCAAGTAATGATGAGCATGACGGGCCAGCCGGATCACATCCGACATCGGTAGCAGGGTGCCCCCACCGGTAAGCGCCCTACCCACACCGGATTCCAGGTCCTTCAACGTCGTGGACACGACGATGGCCGCGGGTAGCCCATTGTGCTGACCTAGTTCTCCGCTGGCCAATAGCGCGTGCAACGCGGCATTGAGGCCGTCATGGTTGCGCTGGGCACTGCCGCGGGTGTCACGCTTGATCGCCTCGTCACCGGCCGGACCGTCGATTACTGGCGTTTGGTCGTCAGGATTACACATCCCAGGTGTGGCCAGTTTGGCCAGGACCGCCTCGACAGCGGCGCGGGTCTGCGGCGTCAGCCAGCCGGTCAACTTCGACATGCCGTCGACGTCTTGTTTGCCTAGCGTGAGCCCGCGTCGGCGGGCACGGTCATCATCGGTGTAGTCGCCATCGGGGTGCAGGTAATCCATCAACCGCTGGGCCAGCTTGGCTACTTCGTCGGGGCGAAACTGGGTGGCCAACTCAGCCAGGTGGGCCTCGGCGTGATCCCGAGTCTCAACATCGACGCTGACGGGCAGCCGGCGTAAGAAGTCGCGGATGATCCGAACATGACCGCCGCCGATACGTCCGTCGCACTGGAGGCGGGCGGTCTCGGTCAGCAGCGGAGGCAGGGGTTGTCCAGTCAGTGCCCGCCGCTCGCCGAGCTCAGTGGCCTCAGCCACCCGCCGACCGGCCTCGCCGCGGGTGATGTGCAGCCGATCGGCCAATGTTCTGGCTAGGGTGCCGCCGAGCTCGGTCTCGCCGGCCTGCTCAGCGATCTGATTGATCAACCCATGCTCGATTGCGGGCAGCCGGCGGCGCACGGTCTCCAAGCGTTCCAGCAACGTCAACCGCTCTGGAGTGGTAAGCCCATCAAACGACAACTCGCATGCGCAATCCAGGTCAGCATCGAGCGCGTCAAAGACCTCGACGATCTCCTCACGCCTACTCGAAAGCATGTTCCAATTCTATGGCCGGGCACTGACAAGAATCACCGCTCCTGAGCGCAAATCCACTGTCACACAGGTGAAATCGGTGAGCATCGGTGCCGGCCCAATGCTCGGGACCGGCCCGCGCCCAAAGCTAACGCTGGTGCCGACGAGAGCGGGCTAGACGCGAAAACGTCAGCGCACCAACGGCTCCGACGGCCACCGCGGTCAGCGTCTGGCGCGTACTCAGGCCCTCGTCCACCTGTATCCGCGGCCTGATCATCGCCGGCCCCGGGGGCTCGACTCTTTGGGCACGGGGATCCTCGGACGCCGTCGCGGCCCACGCGGTGGCGAACAAGATCAGAAACGCGGTGATGAATCCGAAGACCATCAAGCCCAAGACGGGACCGAACGCGACGCCCGCGGGACTACGCAAGACGATCCGCAGATAAATCGACCCTAGCTGCTTGAACAGCTCAAATCCGATAGCGGCCATCAAACCCGCCCTCATCGAGGCGACCAGACTCACCGGCGACCGTGGCAGCCGGCCGATCAGCCAGGTGAACAACACCCACGACACCAACACCGACACCAGAACCGAAACACCACGCAGTATTCCGTCGAACCCCGAAAACTGTGGTATGTGAAGCCATCTCAGAACGGTCGGCGTGGCATGGCCGAGCGCAGTGAGTCCGATGGTAGCCAGGACCACTGCGAACATCCCCAGCATGGCTCCCAGGTCGGATAACTTGTTCCGCACGAAACCCGCTGAACCACTCGGTTGGTCCCACATCGCTCCGAGCGCTTTCCGCAGGTGTGACATCCAGCTCAGGCCCGCCCAGGTCGCGGTGGCCAAACCGATGAGGCCGACGGAAGCGCGCGCTGCGATCGCCGAATTCGCCAGGTCGACGAGCTGCTGCCCCAGTTCGCCGGACACCGACTCCCTGATCCGGTCGTCGATCGCCGTGATCAGCCGCGGCTGGCGGGACAACGCGAACCCCACCACCGCGAAGCCGACCATCAACAGGGGAAATATCGCGAAGATCGTGTAGTAGGTCATGCCCGCTGCCAAGAAGCTGCCGTTGTGGTCGTTGAAGCGCTGGTAGGCACGCATGACGTGGTCGAACCACGCGTAGCGGGCACGCACCCGATCGAGGACCGGCGGCTTGGCTGGCTCGGTCATGTTTACCGGAGCCGCGGAAGAAAACCCAGCCGGTCATAGACACGCTGAACCGTTTTGCCGGCGACATCCTCGGCGTGTTGTGCCCCGGTGGCCAGCGTGTTCTCCAACTCGGTGAGATCACCCATCAATTCGTCGACCCGAGCTTTGATGGGGCCGACGAAGTCGACAACGGCCTCGGCGGTGTCCTTCTTGAGGTCGCCGTAGCCGCGCCCGGCGTATCCCGCAACGAGGGAGTCCATCTCAACTCCGGTGACCGCCGACTGGATGCCCAGCAGGTTCGACACCCCCGGTTTGGCAGCCGGGTCGTAGCGAATATCACGTTCACTGTCGGTCACCGCCGAGCGAATCTTCTTGGCGGACAACGCAGGATCGTCGAGCAGATTGATCAGCCCGGCATCCGTCGACGCCGACTTGCTCATCTTCGACGTCGGGTCACCCAGGTCGTAGATCTTGGCGGTCACCTTGGGAATGAGCACATCGGGCACCACCAATGTGTCCGGGAACCGGCTGTTGAACCGTTGTGCGATGTCGCGGGCCAGCTCCAGGTGCTGTCGCTGGTCCTCACCGACAGGCACCAGCTCGGTGTCGTAGGCCAACACATCAGCGGCTTGCAACACCGGATAGGTAAACAAGCCCACGGTGGTTGCGTCGCTGCCCTGACGGGTCGACTTGTCTTTGAACTGAGTCATCCGCGACGCCTGGCCAAAGCCGGTGAAAC
Organism: Mycobacterium spongiae; assembly: GCF_018278905.1. NCBI lineage: Bacteria > Bacillati > Actinomycetota > Actinomycetes > Mycobacteriales > Mycobacteriaceae > Mycobacterium > Mycobacterium spongiae. Next base: position 1,251,547 of record NZ_CP046600.1, on the reverse strand, counting down.
AGCCCAGTGCCCAGGCGAGTTGGGTGTGGGCGGGTACGTGGCTTTGCACGAAGACGGTGGCCCGCGCGGGATCGATGCCCAGCGCCAGATATTGCGCGGCGGTGATCAGTGTCCGACGCCGTAACGCGTCGGGGTCTTGCGGGATGGTGATCGCGTGCAGGTCCACCACGCAGAAATACGCGTCGTGGTCGTCCTGCAGCGTGACCCACTGGGCGACGGCGCCCAGCGCGTTGCCGAGATGAAGCGAATCAGAAGTGGGCTGCACGCCGGAGAATATCCGGCGGGATCCGGTAGCGGTGCTCATGATGACCCGATCTTGTCACGTGGCCGCACGCCGCCTCGATGAGCGGTCTGCGGGCGCCGCCGGTACCGGCGGTATCACCCGGCCTTGTAGTGTCGAGAGTATGACGATGAGCCGCCCGCCAATCCATCTGGGCTCAGGAGAACCGGTCCTGCTGCTGCACCCGTTCCTGATGTCGCAGACAGTGTGGGACGTGGTGGCCCAGCAGTTGGCCGATACCGGCCGCTACGAGGTTTTCGCCCCGACATTGGCCGGGCACAACGGTGGGCCGCGTGCCGGCACGTGGTTTCTGTCGTCGGCGGTGTTGGCCGACCACGTCGAGCGTCAAATGGACGACCTCGGCTGGGATACGGCGCACATCGTCGGCAACTCCCTGGGCGGCTGGGTCGCATTCGAACTCGAACGACGCGGACGGGCACGCAGTGTGACCGGCATCGCGCCGGCCGGCGGGTGGACGCGCTGGAGCCCGGCCAAATTCGAGGTGATCACCAAGTTCGTCATGGGTATGCCACTGTTGGGGCTCGCGTGGTTGTTCGGGCCGCGGGTGTTGCGCCTGCGCCTGCCATTCACCCGCCGGTTAGCCAGCTACGCCATCAGCGCATCGCCAGACGGGGTGACCGACGACCAGCTGGTCGGCATCGTCGACGATGTCGCGCACTGCCCCGCCTACTTCCAGCTGCTCGTCAAGGCGGCGCTGCTGCACGGCCTGCGGGAACTCGCCGAGAACGCGGTCCCGGCGCATCTGGTGATCTGCGGCAAAGATCGGATTGTCCCCTCGCCGAGGTTCAGCAAGCATTTCACCCGCAATCTTCCCGACGACCACCGGATCACCGTGCTCGACGACGTGGGCCACGTTCCGATGTTCGAGGCGCCGGGCCGCATCACCGATCTGATCACCGGCTTCATCGAAGAGTGCTGCCCGCATATCCGGGCCTCCGACTACTCGGAACCACCAGCTAGCTGAGTGCCCGTTCGAGGTTGTCGGCGATCGCCGCGAGGAATTCTTCGCTGAGTAACCAGTTCTGCTCCGGACCGATCAGGATGGCAAGATCCTTGGTCATCTTGCCGCTCTCGACAGTGGCGATAACGACCTCTTCCAGTTGCTCAGCGAACTTGATGACCTCGGGTGTGTTGTCCAGTTTGCCGCGATGTTGCAGCCCGCGGGTCCAGGCAAAGATGGACGCGATCGGGTTCGTCGACGTCGGTTTGCCGGCCTGATACTGCCGGTAATGGCGGGTGACGGTGCCGTGGGCGGCTTCGGCCTCGACGGTCCGGCCGTCGGCCGTCATCAACACCGACGTCATCAGGCCCAGCGAACCGTAGCCCTGCGCGACGGTGTCCGACTGCACGTCGCCGTCATAGTTCTTGCACGCCCACACGTAGCCACCTTCCCACTTGAGGCACGCGGCCACCATGTCATCGATCAGGCGATGCTCGTAGGTGAGTCCGTGCGCCTCGAATTTGTCCTTGAACTCTTCGTCGTAGATGCGCTGGAACTCGTCTTTGAACATGCCGTCATAGGCCTTGAGGATGGTGTTCTTGGTGGACAGGTAGACGGGCCATTTTGCGTTGAGGCCGTAGGAGAATGACGCCCGCGCGAAGTCTCGAATGGATTCCTTGAAGTTGTACATCCCCATTACGACACCGCCATCCTCGGGGATGGACACCATCTCGTGCACGATCGGCTCGCTGCCGTCGGCGGGCCTGAAAGTCAGTGTGACGGTGCCTGGCTGGTCGACCTTGAAATTCGTCGCTCGGTACTGATCACCGAATGCGTGGCGGCCGATGACGATCGGCTTGGTCCAGCCCGGAACCAGCCGCGGGACGTTCGAAATCACGATCGGTTCACGGAAAATCGTGCCGCCCAGGATGTTTCGGATCGTCCCGTTGGGAGACAGCCACATCTTCTTCAGGTTGAATTCCTGCACTCGAGCTTCGTCGGGAGTGATGGTCGCGCATTTAACGCCCACGCCGTGTTTCTTGATCGCATAGGCGGCATCAATGGTCACCTGGTCGTTCGTCGCGTCGCGGTGCTCAATGCCCAAGTCGTAGTAGTCCAGTTGGATATCGAGATGCGGCAGGATGAGCATGTCCTTGATGAGCTTCCAGATGACCCGGGTCATCTCGTCGCCATCGAGCTCTACTACCGGACCTTTGACCTTGATCTTGGGTTCGCTGGACATCTAGCTCCGAGTCCTCCAGCCGTGCGGGCGTGCCCCGAGCGGTTGCTCGTCACGCCAGAGTACTCAGAGTCCGGGTTCGCCCGGAGTTGGCACTGAGTAGTTGGCATGCGATAGGCTTCAGATCGGTCATGAGCGCCAGCGTCAAGCCCCGGCTTGCTGGCCGGCAACCCTCCAACCGCGGTGGGGTGCCCCGGGTGATGACCAGGTTGAGTAGCCACCACCGGCTGCGCGGCAAGCGCGGGTCCGCCGTGACGGGCCCCTGACCAGACAGGGAAACGTGATGCGCACACATTCACCACAGCATGTTGGGCCTTGCCCGGCCGATGTCGCCTACTCCCCATTGTGAGCAGAAATCCCCATTGTGAGCAGAAAGATCCCTGATGAGCGCCGATAGCAGCAGCACAGAAGCCGATCCGACCGCGTCTTGGTCGTTCGAAACCAAACAGATTCACGCTGGCCAGCAGCCTGACCCGACCACCAACGCCCGGGCGCTGCCGATCTACCAGACCACGTCGTACACCTTCGACGACACCGCGCACGCTGCCGCGCTCTTCGGGCTGGAGGTTCCCGGCAACATCTACACCCGGATCGGCAATCCGACCACCGATGTGGTCGAACAGCGCATCGCCGCGCTCGAGGGCGGGGTGGCGGCGCTGTTCCTGTCCTCGGGGCAGGCTGCGGAGACGTTCGCGATCCTGAACGTCGCGGGTGCTGGAGATCACATCGTGTCTAGCCCGCGGCTCTACGGCGGCACCTACAACCTGTTTCACTATTCGCTGGCGAAGATCGGCATCGAAGTCGGCTTCGTCGACGATCCCGACGACCCGGACTCATGGCAGGCCGCGGTGCGCCCGAACACCAAAGCGTTCTTCGCTGAAACCATCTCCAACCCGCAAATCGACGTGCTGGATACGCCGTTCGTTGCCGAGGTCGCCCACCGCAACGGGGTACCGCTGATCGTCGACAACACCATTGCCACGCCGTACTTGATCCGGCCCTTCGCCCAGGGCGCCGACATCGTCGTGCACTCGGCCACCAAGTACTTGGGTGGCCACGGCGCGGCGATCGCCGGCGTGATCGTCGACGGCGGCACCTTCGACTGGACACAGGGCCGCTTTCCCGGGTTCACCACCCCCGACCCCAGCTACCACGGAGTCGTCTATGCGGAGCTGGGGCCGCCGGCGTACGCGCTCAAGGCGCGGGTGCAACTGCTGCGTGACTACGGGTCGGCGGCGTCACCGTTCAACGCGTTTCTGGTGGCCCAGGGTCTGGAAACGCTGAGCCTGCGGGTGGAGCGGCACGTCGCGAACGCGCAGCGGGTCGCCGAGCACCTGCAAGCCCACGACGGGGTGCTATCGGTCAACTATGCGGGGCTGCCCAGTTCCCCGTGGCATGAGCGAGCAAAGAAGCTGGCGCCCAAGGGAACCGGAGCCGTCCTCTCGTTCGAGCTGGCCGGCGGCATCGAGGCCGGAAAGGCGTTCGTCAACGCGCTGAAGCTGCACAGCCATGTCGCCAACATTGGTGACGTTCGCTCGCTGGTGATTCATCCCGCATCGACGACCCATGCCCAGCTGAGCCCCACCGAACAGCTAGCGACTGGCGTGAGCCCGGGCCTGGTGCGGTTGGCCGTCGGTATCGAGGGGATCGATGACATCCTGGCCGACCTCGAGCTCGGTTTTGCCGCGGCCCAGAAATTCAGCGGCGATCCGCAGTCGGTGGCGGCATTCTGAGCGGGTCTGGCGTGACGATCTCCGACGTGCCTGCCCAGACGTTGCCCGCCGAGGGCGAGGTCGGCATGGTCGACATCGGCCCGCTGCGGCTGGAGAGCGGCGCCGTGATCGACGATGTCTGCATCGCGGTGCAGCGATGGGGCGAATTGTCGCCAGCACGGGACAACGTCGTGGTGGTACTGCACGCCCTGACCGGCGACTCGCACATCACCGGCCCCGCCGGACCTGGGCACCCCACCGCAGGCTGGTGGGATGGGGTCGCTGGGCCGGGTGCGCCGATCGACACCAACCGCTGGTGCGCAGTGGCCACCAACGTGCTGGGCGGTTGCCGTGGCTCCACCGGACCCAGCTCGCTGGCGCGCGATGGAAAGCCCTGGGGCTCGCGATTCCCGAGGACAACGGTGCGTGATCAGGTGACGGCCGATATCGCGGCGCTGGGTGCGCTCGGCATCACCGAGGTCGCCGCCGTCGTTGGCGGCTCGATGGGCGGCGCTCGAGCCCTGGAGTGGGCCGTGGGATATCCGGACCGGGTCCGGGCTGCATTACTGCTGGCGGTGGGCGCGCGTGCGACTGCCGACCAGGTCGGCACCCAGACCACCCAAATCGCGGCCATCAAGGTCGACCCCAACTGGCAAGGCGGCGACTACCACGAGACGGGACGCACGCCGAGTGGCGGTCTGACGATCGCCCGCCGCTTCGCGCACCTGACCTACCGCGGCGAGGTCGAACTCGACACCCGGTTCGCCAACAACAATCAAGGCTTCGAGAACCCGGCGGCCGGCGGCCGCTACGCGGTGCAGAGCTACCTGGAGCATCAGGGCGACAAGCTGTTGTCTCGCTTTGATGCCGGCACCTACGTCACCCTGACCGAGGCACTGAATAGTCACGATGTCGGCCGCGGCCGCGGCGGGGTCGCCGCGGCGCTGCGCGGGTGCCCGGTTCCGGTGGTGGTCGGTGGTATCACATCCGACCGGCTCTACCCGCTGCGCTTGCAGGAGGAGCTTGCCGAGCTGCTGCCGGGCTGCACGGGGCTACATGTTGTGGAGTCCATCTACGGGCACGACGGCTTCCTCTTGGAATCCGAGGCCGTCGGCGACCTGATCCGCAAGACCCTCGAATTGGCCGACGGCCAAGGCGCGGGTCCGCGGTGACTCGCTCCCGGCGGGACCGGTCCCTGTCGTTTGGGTCCGCGGCGGCCGCCTACGAACGGGGCCGCCCGTCGTACCCACCGGAAGCGATCGACTGGCTGCTGCCCGCGGGCGCGCGCGATGTGCTCGACCTGGGGGCGGGTACGGGCAAGCTGACCACCAGGCTGGTCGAGCGTGGCCTGGACGTGGTGGCGGTTGACCCGATCGCCGAAATGCTGGAGGTGTTGTGCACCTCGCTGCCGAAGACGCGTGCGCTGCTCGGTACCGCGGAAGAAATTCCGTTGGAGGACAACAGCGTTGATGCAGTGCTGGTCGCGCAGGCGTGGCATTGGGTCGATCCCGCTCGCGCAATTCCCGAGGTGGCCCGCGTGCTGCGACCGGGTGGGCGGCTCGGCCTGGTGTGGAACACCCGCGACGAACGGCTCGGCTGGGTGCGCGAGCTGGGTGACATCATTGGCCGCGACGGCGATCCGGTCCGCGACAAGGTGACACTGCCACAACCGTTTGCCGACATGGCCCGCCATCAGGTCGAGTGGACGAATTACCTGACGCCGCAGGCACTGATCGACCTGGTTGCTTCTCGGACCTACTGCATCAACTCGCCGGCCGAGGTCCGCACCAAGACACTCGACCAGGTACGCCAGCTGCTGGCGACCCATCCCGCGCTGGCCAACTCGGCAGGTCTGGCGCTCCCTTACGTCACGGTGTGTGTGCGAGCGACACTGGCCTGAGCAAGGCTCTACGGTCCGGTTCCGGTGTAGAACAAGCCGGAGAGGTTTTGCCCGACGTTGGCGAAGCCGGAGACCACGGCCGAGGTGATGAGGTCGAGCGTGCTGCGGTTGTACACGCCGGAGAGGTCGGCGCCGCGGTTGAGGATGCCGGAGAGTTCGGTGCCGAAGTTGGCGAAGCCGGAGGCGGATCCCAGCAGCGGATCGGAGATGGCGTTGAGCCAGCCCGACATGGCCGAGCCGACGTTGTAGAAGCCTGAGCCCCCGCCGCCGCCGGTGTTGAAGAAGCCCGACGACGGCAGTGTGGTCATGTTGCCGAAGCCCGGGGTTCCGCCGAAGCCGAAGATGGGGATGTTGATGGGGCCGATGGTGGAGTCGCCGGTCAGGTCCAGCGCGATCCGGTCGATGGTGATCAGCGACGGGATGTCGAAGGCGGGGGTGCCGTCGGAGAGCGCCAGGCCCAGGGGTAGTTGGGGTATGAGCGTGCCGCCGGGGATGGTGAAGCCCGGGATGGTCAGCGACAGCGGCAGGCCGATCTGGATGGGGTCGGTGGGGATGGTGAATCCCGGGAAGCTCACTGGCGTGGGGTCGAAGGCTATGGGATCCACGCTGAATCCGGGGGTAATGACGGTTTCTCCGCCAGGATTGCCCATGAACATGACCGGTCCCGGAAGGCGTAGAGCGAAGCTGGCGAGCAAGACAAACGAATCGCTCGATCCGGAAATCGTGGTGACTTCCGATTGGAGCACGGAGAGCGTAGCGCCGGGGGTGGTGAGGATGATGTCCGCGACGCTGATCGGGCCCACCGCAAGGCTGGGGTCGATGCCCACGGTGAACGATGGGATCGGGATGTCCGGGATGGCCAGTGCGCCGATGTCGCCGATCGCGGTGACGCCCCACGGAATCGACGGGATCTGGATGGACGGCAGCACGGTGATCGGACCCACCCCACCGGTGACCTCGACGCCGACCGCGGGGAACTGCGGAATGGTGTAACCCAGTTCGAAACCAGGCAGGCCCTGGTAGTTGCCCCGCCACAGCATGCCGTTGCTGAAGTTGCCCTCGATGAAGGCACCGGTGTTGACATTGCCGGCGTTGGCGATACCGGTGTTGGAATGCCCGGTGTTCAACCAGCCGGTGTTGGTGTTGCCCGGGTTGAGATCACCGGTGTTGGTGTCCCCGGCGTTGAAGGTGCCCGTGTTGTAACTACCGGTATTGGCCATGCCTGTGTTGAAGCTGCCGGCGTTGAACAACCCCGTGCTGGCGATCCCGGAATTGCCGATCCCGGTGTTGTAACTGCCGGAATTGAACAATCCGAAGTTGCCGGTACCGGTGTTGAAGAACCCGACGTTGCCGGTGCCGGAGTTGAACAACCCGATGTTGCCGGCCCCGGAGTTCAGCCCGCCGATCCCGGTCAGGTTGTCCCCGACCAGCCCGATCCCGATGTTGTTGCTCCCGGTGTTGGCCAACCCGATATTGCCCACACCGAGGTTGGCCAATCCCCAGTTGCCGCTACCGGCATTACCCCACCCGACATTGCCCACCCCCGCCAGGCCCGCGGCCAGACCCGAGTTGGCGAACCCGAGGTTGCCCTCACCGACGTTGGCGAACCCGAGGTTGCCGCCACCGATATTGCCCAGGCCCAGGTTGAGGTCGCCGATATTGGCCGCACCCCAGTTGAGGTTGCCGACGTTGGCGAACCCGACGTCGCCGTTGCCGACGTTGGCCAACCCGGCGTTGAAGACAGTGATGGGGTTGTGCCCACCGGCGTTGGCGGCCAACACCCCGGCGAGGTGATCGCCGACGTTGCCGATGCCCGAGACCACCGCCGGGGTCCCGAACGCCACCGTGGCGGTGTTGTAGAAGCCCGATACCGCCGAACCGACGTTGAGAATGCCCGAGGACAGCGAGCCGACATTGAAATAGCCCGAGCCGGCCCCGGCCACCACGTCGTGGGCCTGGTTCCACCAGCCCGACATCCCGGCACCGACGTTGCCCCACCCCGATCCGCCACCGGCACCGGTGTTGAAGAACCCCGACGACGGCAGGGTGGTCGTGTTGCCGATGCCCGGGGTCGGCGGGATGTCGATCAGCGGGATGCTGCTGGGAGCAACGAACAGCGACCCGACGGCGCTGGCCGGGATTTGCGGGAACGTGATCGCCGGAATGTCCACCCCGCCGGCACCAGCGATCACATCGAGGTTGAGCAGCGAAGCGCCGTCGAATGTCAAACCACCCGGGAACACGGTGATCGCATCCAGACTGCCCGGCACACCGAAACCCGCCGACAGCGGCTGAATACTGAGCGCGGGAGTGCTAAAAGCCTGGGTGGCCAGACTGATGATGGTGTTACTGGGGCCGGACATGCCACCGTTGGCACCGACATTGCCGGTCGCGAACGGGGTTGGGGGGTCAAGGATTGGGGTGGGGATGTATTCCCTGCCGATCGTGTAGTACGTCGGGGCACCGACGCCGGCGGACGTCCAGATGATGAATGGGCTGAACGATGTGAACGGCGCGGTTACCCCGTCCGACGAGCTGATGAAGGTGATGGAGTCGATAGCGGGGATGGTGACGGACGGGAGGGTGATGGGGCCCAGGGCGATGTTTCCGGTGATGTCGGGGTCAAGGGCGGGGATGTCGATCTGCGGGAGGGTGAACGCGCCCATCGCGACGTTGCCACCCAGGTGGGCATTGATCTCCGGGACCGGGATCGGCGGGATGACCACCGGACCGAAACTGCCCGTGAACTCCGCGTCCAGGATCGAGATCTTGGGCACATCAAGGTGATAGGACAAGCCCAACAAGCCCTCGTAGTCACCACGCCACAAGATGCCGTTGCTGAAATTGCCCGACAGGAACGCCCCGGTGCCAACCGCCCCCGAGTTGGCGATGCCGGTGTTGGCGTGGCCGGTGTTGAACCAGCCGGTGTTGACATCACCGGGATTGACATCGCCACTGTTGGTGTCCCCGGCATTGAAACTGCCCGTGTTGTAGCTCCCGGGGTTAGCCACCCCGGTGTTGAAACTCCCGGCATTGAACAACCCGGTGTTGGCGACGCCCGAGTTGGCGATACCGGTGTTGTAGTCCCCGGAATTGAACAACCCAACGTTGCCGGTACCGGTGTTGAAGAACCCGACATTGCCAGTGCCGGAGTTGAACAACCCCAGATTGCCGGCCCCGGAGTTCAGCCCCCCGATACCGGTCAGGTTGTCCCCGACCAGCCCGATCCCGATGTTGTTGCTCCCAGTGTTGGCCAACCCGATATTGCCCACACCCAGATTCGCCAGCCCCCAGTTGTCACTGCCCGCGTTGGCGAACCCAACATTGCCCACCCCCGCCAACGCGGCCAGCCCCTTGTTAGCCCACCCGAAGTTGCCGTCACCGACGTTGGCGAACCCGAGGTTGCCGCCACCGATATTGCCCAGGCCCAGGTTGAGATCGCCGAGGTTGGCGCCCCCGAGGTTGAACTGCCCGACATTGCCCAACCCCACGTTGACGTTGCCCACATTGGCCAACCCCAGATTCACAATCAGGGTCTGGTGCAGCGCGGTCCCGGCCGCCGAGATCCCCGCCAGCTGCTGGCCCAGGGTGCCGATGCCCGAGAGCAACGCCGGGGTTCCTAGGTCTAGGGTGCTGGTGTTGTAGAGCCCCGAGACACCCGAGCCGACGTTGAGCACCCCCGAGCCCAGCGAGCCGACGTTGAGCACCCCCGAGCCCGACCCCGCCAGCAGCTCGTGTGCTTGGTTCCACCACCCCGAGATACCCGCACCGAAGTTACCGAACCCCGATGTGCCGCCGGTCCCGGAATTGAAGAACCCCGACGACGGCGTCGGTGTGGTGTTGCCGAAGCCCGGTGTCGCCGGGATATCGATGATCGGGATGCTGCTGTCGGGCACGCTGAGGTTCAACGCCAGGTTCAGCGGCAGCGGGTCGATCGTGAACCCACCCGGGAAAATCGTGATCGGGTCCAACACACCGGCCGCCTGGACCATCAACGGAATCGGGTTCTCCGGAATCGACAACCCACCCGGGAACAAGGTGAACGCCGGCAACCGCAACGCCCCATCAATGTTCAGCGGAATACTCGACGTCGCGATCTCCGGGATGACGATGGGTGGGATCGTGATCGACGTGCTACCGGTCGATGCGTTACCGGCGCCGGTGGTAATGGTGATGCCCGTCACGGGTTGGTTGGCATGGCCGTTGGCGTTGAGGCCGTTGGGCTGCCCGATGGTCCACGTGCCGGCGAGTATCCCCGGCTGTGAGATGTCCACGGTGATCACGGGGAGTGTGAATGGCGGCGGGGCTGGAGTGGCCGGGTTGATGACGGGAGTCACAATAGTCTCGCCGGGGAAGTCCACGCCGGGGAAGAAGACGATCGGCGGGATCTCCGTTGGGAGGTCCGGGATCAGATCGTGGATGTCGAGATCTATTGCGGGCACGTCGATTTGTGGGATGGTGAACGGCCCGATCTCGATGAGTTCGTCGATGTCGAACAGTGACATGCCGGGGATGTCGATCTGATCGATCGTGACGGGGCCGAAGTTTAGGGTTTCGTTGATGTCGAGAAGGGTGCTACCAGCGATATCGATGCTGAACGAGAAGCCGTAGACACCGTGCCAGTCACCGGTCCACAACGCCCCGTTGTTGAAGCTGCCGGCGTTGAACGCCCCGGTGTTGACATTGCCGGTGTTGAACCAGCCGGTGTTGATGTCACCGACGTTGAACCAACCGGTGTTGATATCGCCGGGATTGACGTCACCGGTGTTGAAGCTGCCCACGTTAAGGCTGCCCGTGTTGTAGCCACCGGCATTGGCCACCCCGGTGTTGAAACTCCCGGCATTGAATAGCCCGGTCGAGGCCACACCCGAGTTACCGATACCGGTGTTGTAGCTACCCGAATTCCCGATACCGAAGTTCCCGGTCCCGGTATTGAAGAACCCGATATTGCCGGTACCGGAGTTGAACAACCCCAGATTGCCGGTCCCGGAGTTCCAACCACCGAACCCGGTCAGATTGTCCCCGACCAGCCCGATCCCGATGTTGTTGTCACCGGTATTGGCGAACCCAATATTGCCCACTCCCAGGTTCGCCAAGCCCCAGTTGTCGCTGCCGGCATTGGCCCACCCGACATTGGCCACACCCGCCAGGCCGGCCGCCAGGCCCGAATTGCCGAACCCAACGTTGCCGTGGCCAACGTTGCCGAACCCAACATTGCCGTCGCCGATATTGCCCAACCCAAAGTTCTGCGCACCGAGGTTGCCGCCACCCACATTGGTGGTGCCGAGGTTGCCCGCACCCACATTGAGTTCGCCGATATTGGCGAAGCCGAGGTTGATCCCACCGACGTTGCCTAGGTCAAACAGGTTCTGGATGTTCAAGTGCTGCAGCTCGGCCAGGGCCAAGTCGATGATGCTCGGCTCGCCCGACCCGCCCGAACCCCCGCTGGTCAGCATTGCGATCAGGCCATCAAGGGACAGCCCCGACAGCTGGTTGCCGAGGTTGCCGAAACCCGAGATCACCGCGGGTTCGCCGACGTTGAGCGTGCTGACGTTGAACAGCCCCGAGATGTCGGTGCCCGAGTTCAGCAGGCCCGAGGCCAGGGTGCCGGCATTGCCCAGCCCGGACAACGTCCCCAGCATCGCGTTCGGGGCGGCCTGGTGCAGCAGGCCCGACACCGCCGCCCCGACATTGCCGAATCCCGAACCGCCGCCACCGCCGGAGTTGAAGAAACCCGATGACGCCAGCTCGGTCGAGTTCCCGAAGCCCGGGACCGCCGGGATATCGATAATCGGGATGGTGATCGGCCCCGCACTGGTGAGGATGTCGAAATCCAGCGGGATCGGGTCAATCCTGACACCCGGAATGGTGACCGCCGGGATGTCCACCGACAAATCAATCGGCAACACCTCAGACATCGAAAGCCCATCAATGATCGACGCCGGAATATCAAACGCTTCGTCGATGAGTGTCGAACTGCTCTCTGAAATTGCTTCCAGCATAATGGGATCCGGAGATATCTCCAGCGGCACAGATATTGCGCCAAGCGCTACGGAATTGAGGGATACCGGGGAGTTCAATTCAATCACGACGGGATTAGCGAAGTTCGGATCAAAGACCCGGAAAAAGTCCACGATGGCCTGCGGAAGGGTCACATTGAGGTCGAAGTCATTAATTCGGACGTTCGAGAGGGTAGCGGGGCCCGCGGTAAAAACTCCGGTAGCGTTCAACGCCGATAGCAAGGTGGTGGCGGGGGCGGTGAAGTCGACGTTGACGACGCCGTCGATGCCGATGGTGATTCCCGGGATGGGGATATCGGGCACCGCGAACTGGTAGCTCGCGTCTCCGGTCAGGTCCAAGTGCAGTGGGGGAAGCAGCTCGATGTCGGGGATGACGATGGGGTCCACCCCGCCGGTGGTGGTGATATGGATCGGGAACTCGGGAATCGTGATGCCAAAGGACACGCCGAACAGGCCCTCGTAGTCGCCGCGCCACAGCAGGCCGTTGTTGGCGTTGCCCGACATCAACGCCCCGGTGTTGAACGTGCCGGTATTGAGCACCCCGGTGTTGGCGTCACCGGTGTTGAGCCAGCCGGTGTTGAGGCTGCCGGTGTTGAAATCGCCGGTGTTGGTGTCGCCGACGTTGAAGCTACCCGTGTTGTAGCTGCCGGGATTGGCCAGACCGGTGTTGAAGTTCCCGGCGTTGAACACCCCGGTACTGGCGATACCGGAGTTGGCGATCCCGGTGTTGTAGTCGCCGGAGTTGAACAATCCGAAATTGCCGGTGCCGGTGTTGAAGAACCCGATATTGCCGGTGCCGGAGTTGAACAACCCGATATTGCCGGCCCCGGAGTTCACGCCGCCGATCCCGGTCAGGTTGTCCCCGACCAGCCCGATCCCGATATTGCCCGTGCCGGTGTTGGCCCACCCGACATTGCCCACACCCAGATTCGCCAACCCCCAGTTGCTGTCCCCGGCGTTGGCGAACCCGATATTGCCCACACCAGCCAGACCGGCGGCGACGCCGGTGTTGGCCCACCCCAGGTTGTCGGTACCGATGTTGGCGAACCCGATATTGGTGGCGCCGAGGTTGCCCCACCCCAGATTGCCTTCGCCGAAGTTGGCCGCACCCACGTTGACGTCGCCGAGGTTGCCCACCCCGAGGTTGAATACGCCGATATCGGCCAGACCGACGTTGGTGATGCTGCTGCCCTGGCTAAGCACCGTGCCCGCGGCCAACAACCCCGCCAGCTGATGGCCCACATTGCCGATGCCCGACAGCATCGCCGGCGCCCCGATCCCCAGGGTGCTGGTGTTGTAGAGCCCCGAGAGTCCCGAGCCGACGTTGAGCACCCCCGAGCCCAGGGTGGTGGCGTTGGCCAAACCCGAGCTCGCTCCGGCCAGCACGTCGTGGGCCTGGTTCCACCAGCCCGACATGCCCGCACCCACATTGCCGAAACCCGATCCCCCACCGCCACCGGCGTTGAAGAACCCCGACGACGGTGCCGTGGTGGTGTTGCCGATACCCGGGACCGCCGGAATATCGATAACTGGGATCTGGATCGGCCCGATCAACGCGGTCCCATCCACCCCGGCCGCAATGGTGTCGATCGTGAGCCCGTTGGGCAGCAACGTGAACGCGTCCAGACCACCGGACAGGTTGGTGACCCCCGCAGACGCCTGCGGGAACACCAGACCACCCGGGAAGAACGTGATCGCGTCATTACCGCCGGACAGGTTCACCGTCACCGGCGTCTGTGCAGGAATCGTCCAGCCATTCGGGAACAGCGTCAACGCGTTACTGCTGAAGCTGATGCTTGCGGGGACGGCACTGCCAACCGTAGAACCGCTGAGCGTGACGCCACTGAGTGACAAGTTCGACAAGAAGAACCCATTGGGATCGCCCAACTGGCCAATAGTGGCGAACGGCTCGTTGAAGCTGAAGGATCCGAGACCAATCCCCAGAGAGGCGGTGAGGGCCTCAATCGCACGAATTGGCGCGATGGTGGCTTCCCCGAGGTTTACGGATCCCACGGCGTCGATGGGGATCGCGGGAATGGTGATCTCTGGGAGGGTGAACGGGCCTAGACCCACCGAGGCGTTGGTGATGTCGAAGTGCAGGGCCGGGATCGGCACCGGCGCCACAGTCACCGGCCCCACCCCCGCACCCGCCTGCACCGTGACCGGGAATTGGGAAATCGTGGGCCCCAACCGTGCCCCTACCAAGCCCTCATACTCGCCGCGCCACAGGATGCCGTTGCTGAAATCACCCGACATGAACGCGCCGGTACCCACGGTGCCCGCATTCGCGATACCAGTGTTGGCTTGCCCAGTGTTGAACCAGCCCGTATTGACGCTGCCCGGGTTGCCATCGCCGGTGTTGGTGTCGCCGGCATTGAAGCTGCCGGTGTTGTAACTACCCGGGTTAGCGACCCCGGTGTTGAAGCTCCCGGAGTTGAACAACCCGGTACTGGCCATACCGGAGTTCCCGACGCCGGTGTTGTAGGACCCGGAGTTGCCGATGCCGACGTTGCCGGTCCCCGAATTGAAGAACCCGATGTTGCCGGTGCCGGCGTTGAACAACCCGATATTGCCGCTACCCGAGTTGAGACCCCCGATACCGGTCAGGTTGTCCCCGACCAGCCCGATCCCGATGTTGTTGCTACCGCTATTAGCAAAACCAATATTGCCCACACCCAGATTCGCCAAACCCCAGTTGCCGCTACCGGTGTTACCGAAACCCACATTGCCCAGCCCTGGTAACCCCACGGCCAGCCCAGCATTACCGGCGCCAACGTTGCCGTGCCCCACGTTGGCGAACCCGATATTGCCGTCGCCGATATTGGCGTTGCCCAGGTTGATGTCACCGATGTTGGCGCCGCCGACATTGAACTCCCCGACATTGCCCAGCCCGACGTTGAGGTTGCCGACGTTGGCCAACCCCAGGTTGGCGATCACCGTCTGATTGAGCGCGGTCCCCGCCGCCGACAACCCCGACAGCTGCTGGCCGATGTTGCCGGCACCCGAGAGCACCGCCGGGACTCCGGCACCCAGCGCGCTGGTGTTGTAGAGCCCCGAAAGTCCCGAGCCGACGTTGAGCACACCCGAGCCCAGCGTGGCGGCGTTGAGCACACCCGAACCGGCACCGGCCACCGCACTGGGTGCCTGGTTCCACCACCCCGAACTACCCGCTCCGAAGTTCCCGAAACCCGAGGTCCCACCGGCACCGGAGTTAAAGAATCCCGACGACGGCGCAATCGTCGAGTTCCCCACCCCCGGCGTCGCCGGAATATTCAGACCCTCGATCGGGATCGGACCGATGTTGACCCCGATCCCCAGGTTCAGCGGGATGCGGTCAATCGTGATCGCCGGGGTGCTAAAGCCATCGATCTGGCCCGCGATATCGATCGTCAACGGCAACGGCTGCGCCGGAATACTAAACCCGGGGATAGTAACGCCAGCGGTACCGATCGACGCACTGGCCAGCAACGCCAGCGGATTATCCGGAACACTGATGCCATTCGGCAACACCGTGATGGCGGGGGTATTCCAGTCGATAGTAAAGGGTAATGATTGGTTTATTCTGGTGTCGATACTGATGGGGCCGATCACAGTACCAGCTGAATCAGTGATCGCGGGTACGTTGACGACCCCCAACACATTCAGCGGACCAACGTTAAAAGTCGTGTTGAAGACCTGGGCGGCGAAGAGAGTGATGGGCGAGAGGGTCAGTGGGCCGATGCTGATGGGTATGGCAGTGCCCCCATCGAATGCCGGAATCACAATATCGGGAACCACCAGCGGACCCAAGTTAAAGGTGTGCTGAATATTCAGCGGGATGTCCGGAAGGATCTGGATCGGCTCAAGAGTGATCGGACCAATACCGCCGTCGAGGCCCAGCCCGATCGGGATCTCCGATATCGAAGATCCGGCGAAGAGGCCAAACAGGCCCTGGTAATCGCCCACCCACAAGGCGCCGTTGCTGTAGTTACCCGAGATGAACACACCGGTGTTGACATCGCCAGAGTTGCCGATCCCGGTGTTGGTGTCCCCGGTGTTCAACCAGCCCGTGTTGACGCTGCCCGGATTGAAATCACCGGTATTGGTGCTCCCCGCGTTGAAACTACCCGTGTTGTAACCACCAGCATTCGCCACGCCCGTATTGAAGCTTCCGGTGTTGAAAAACCCACTACTGGCCACCCCCGAATTACCGACACCCGTGTTGTAACTCCCCGAGTTGAACAACCCGAAATTCCCGGTCCCGGAATTAAAAAAACCGACGTTCCCGGTCCCCGAGTTGAACAGCCCAATGTTCCCGCTACCCGAGTTCAGCCCACCGACACCGGTCAGGTTGTTACCGGTGAGCCCAATACCGATGTTATTGTTGCCGGTGTTCGCGAAACCGATATTGCCCACACCCAAGTTCGCAAGACCAACATTATTGCTCCCGGCATTGCCCGAACCAATATTGCCAAGGCCCGGCACCAGCCCCAGACCGGAATTTCCGAAACCGACATTGCCGCTACCGACATTGCCGAAACCCAGGTTGCCGCTCCCCACGTTGGCCCCACCCACATTGCGCCCACCGACGTTGGACCCACCAACGTTGAACGCCCCCACGTTGCCCAGACCGAAGTTGTAATTGCCCACATTGGCCGACCCCGCATTCAGCCGAAACACCTTCGCCAGGCCCGCCAACCCCGCCAACGGCTGACCAAACGCCGGCAACGCCGCCGCTGACGACGCGCCGCCGTGATACCCCACCATCGCGGCCACATCCTGGGCCCACATCACCTCATACTCAGCCTCAACCGCCGCGATCAACGCGGTGTTCTGCCCCAACACATTCGACAACGCCAACGACCGCACCACCGCCCGATTGGCCGCCACCACCACCGGATCCACCGACGCCGCCAACGCCGCCTCAAAAGCCCCCGCCGCCACCCGCGCCTGCCCCGCCGCCGTCAACGCCGCCACCGCCGCCGCGTCCAACCACCCCACATACGGAGCCGCCGCCGCCGTCATCGCCGCCGCCGCCGCACCCTGCCACAACCCACCCGGTCCCGCCGCCAACCCCGACGTCACCGACCCAAACGACTCCGCCGCCAACCCCAACTCCGCGGCCAACCCCTCCCACCCCGCCGCCGCAGCCAACAACGGACCCGACCCCGCACCCCCATACAGCAATACGGAATTGATCTCCGGGGGCAGCACCTGAAAATTCATCGTTCGCTCATCATCGGACCGGCACTCTTAGCCTGAACGGTGGGTATCCGGAGGTCAACGCCGTCCTGGTCGGTCACACCCGGAAGGTCCATCGCCTCATTCCCTTCTCAACCGATCGCGATCTCCGATGGGTTCGCATGGACATCGCGACGGCGCACGACGCGTTGGCGTATTCGCAGAGGACCGCCAGTGCCCGGCAATGTGGCGTCCAACTTACGATCCGGACTACGATTCCGCCCGAAATACGGCTGCTAGAGGGCAAGTTGTCCAGAAAGCTGGATCAGACGGTGCAAAGTGCACATCTACTGAGGCCACACATCGTTCATGCGGGCCACTGAGGATCACAGGTCGAGCCCAGAGCAAATTACCCGATCGGGGTCGTATTTCCGCTGGACGGCGGCCAGCCGTGGGAGGTTCGGGCCGAAGTAGCGCTCCACTGGGGTGTTGGCTTCCCGATAGTTGACGTAGCGGCCTACCGAGAACGGTTGCACCTCGCGATGTGCGGCTTTCAGCCAAGTGGTGGCAGTCGACACTCGCTCGCCACTGGGAGTCTCGACATACCACTGAGCGACTGCGGCTTGCCGCCGCCATGGGAATGCCGAACCACCCGGGTCCACGTCACCGACCGCGCCGGTGAGGGTATCGACGATTACCGACGCCCGTCCCGCGCCGGGCGGCCACTGTCGCATCGCAGCAACGATCGCGTCAGCCGCGCTCGCGTCTACCACACCGATGACGTCGGACCCGGCGACAAAGCCGCGCGGCGTACTTGTCGCGCTGCCGCCCGCCAGATACGTGACCAAGTCCATGAAACGCAAGGTTCTGCGCTCAATATCGTTCGGGCGCAGTCCGACTGCGGCCTTGATCGCGGCGGCCGCGTCAGGCCCCGAGCCCGCCGGGCACGTCGCAAGCACATGGCAGTTGGCGCGTCCGGAGCCGGTGGAGAAATCGACGAGGCCCCAGGTGTTGCGGTCGGCCGCGGCCAGCCATGTCTGCCATCCGGTGAGCACGTGTGCTGCCGCCTGCGCCGGGAAATCGACCCGGACAACATCGGAGTCGGCGGTGGGGAACGTCGCGAAAGTCATCGACGTCGTCACGCCGAAGTTGCCGCCCCCGCCGCCGCGGAGTGCCCAGAACAGATCGGGGTGGTCGTCGGCCGACGCGGTAATCGCGTCACCGTTGGGCAGCACGACCGTGGCCGACGTGAGCGCGTCGCACGTCAGGCCTGCATGACGGGAGTCGGCTCCCAACCCGCCGCCGAGGGCCAAACCGGCGGTACCCACCGTTGGGCAGCTCCCCGTGGGAATCGCCCGTCCCGGACCAGCTAGTGCCTGGTGGACCGCATAAAGGCCGGTAGCGGCCGGCACCGTGACGTCGCCGGTCGCACTGTCGAACCGCACCCCGCCGGGCAATCCGCGTAGATCGAGAACCATGGCGCCGTCCGCCGTCGACGCGCCAATGTAGGAGTGCCCGCCGCCGCGCGGGGCGATCGTGAGCTTGTTCGCGGCTGCGAATGTGACCGCCCGCTGGACGTCTGCAAGCGACGTGACCGTGACGACCGCGGCTGGGGTCGAGGTGTCGTAGAGCGAGTTGAAGACCCGTTTAGCTCGAGTGAACGAGGCGCCGCCGTTCGGAAGCAGCACCCGACCACCGATCGAGGAGTCCAGCGAGCTCCAGCCGCCGGGATTTGCCCGTGCCGGCACGGCCGCGGACAGCGCCGTGGTGACCAGTGCTCCGGCAGCGCCGCGAAGAAACATGTGACGCGAGATCACGCGAGATCCTTGAGCTGCATTGTTGGCAGTCCCTACGGCGAGGCCGGACCGGATTCTCCGGCGACACGCATAGTGCGCAAACTTTTATCCCGTCGTGTTTCAAATGTGACTGTTATACACCACAGTTCTTAAAGTTACCTGAGTGCCCAAAGTGCACTCCGAGACAAACCGAGGAGCAGCTATGAAGGCACAGGACAACAGCCATCGGCGGGTGTGGGTCGCGCGTCACCGGCCGATAACTATTCGTTTGCTGGCGGCCGCCGCGGGCGTCTTCGCCGCGATGGCGGCATTCGCGAACCCCGCCGACGCCGACACGACCGACGACGCCTTCATCACTGCGCTGAACACCGCAGGCGTCGACTACGGCGACCCGGCAGCCGCCCTTGCGCTGGGCCACGTGTTGTGCCCCATGCTGTCCGAGCAGGGCGGATCGTTCGCCTCAGCCGCGTCGACCGTCGCCGCCATCGACCACCTGTCGCCGGAGATGTCAGAAGCCTTCACGGGCTTCGCCATCACGATGTTTTGCCCATCGGTGATGTCCAACCTCGCCGACGGCGGCCTGTCGGCACTGCAACAAGTACCGGGGCTGCCGGGGTTCTAGGCGGTTACCCCGTGCCCAGCGGGTCGATTGTCCACGCGATGTAGACCATCGCGGCGCCGACCGAGGTCATGGTCATGACGTCGATTCCCCTGCTACGCACCGCCAACAGACCGGCCCGGTCATCCGACAACACCAGCCGGAGCGTGGCTGCAACTCCGACACCGATGCCGATCAGCAGGGAACCGCGACGCCAGAAATTGGCCCCCGCCAACGCGAATGCCGCGGCGAAAATGAGCCCAACCAGCATGACAGGCCATTGGGCGCGCACCGCGCGCGTCATAGCGGCCGGCAAGCTCATCGCTGCTCGGCCAGCCCGACGACATTGGCCAGCAGGAACGCTCGGGTCAGCGGGCCGACGCCGCCGGGGTTGGGCGACACGTGACCGGCAACCTCCCAGACGTCGGGATGCACGTCGCCGACCAGCCCGTCCTCGGTGCGGCTGACACCGACGTCGACGACCGCGGCGCCGGCGCGCACCATGTCGGCGGTCAGCAGCTGCGGCACGCCGACCGCGGCCACGATGATGTCAGCTTGCCTGGTCAGCGCCGACAGGTCGCGGGTTCCGGTGTGGCACAACGTGACGGTCGCGTTCTCGGATCGCCGAGTGAGCAACAGCCCCAGGGGGCGACCGACCGTCACCCCGCGGCCGATGACAACGACGTGTGCGCCGGCGATCCCGACGTCGTAGCGGCGCAGCAGGTGCACGATGCCGCGTGGAGTGCACGGCAGCGGCGCCGGGGTGTTGAGGACCAGCCGGCCGAGATTGGTCGGGTGCAGCCCGTCGGCGTCCTTGCTCGGGTCGACTCTCTCCAGGGCCGCATTCTCGTCCAAATGCTTCGGCAGCGGCAGTTGCACGATGTAGCCGGTGCACTCCGGGTTGGCATTGAGTTCGTCGATGGTCTCGTTGAGCGTGGCCTGGCTGATGTCAGCGGGCAGGTCACGCCGGATGGACGTGATCCCCACCTTGGCGCAATCGGCGTGCTTGCCGCGGACGTAGGCCCGCGACCCGGGGTCGTCGCCCACGAGGATGGTGCCCAATCCCGGCGTACGGTGCGACGCGGACCCCGACGCACTCAGAGCCGCCACCCGTTGCTTCAAGTCGACGAAGATCTCGTCGCGGGTAGCCTTGCCGTCCAGCGTGATTGCGCCCACGCCAGACAGTCTGGCATGCCCACGCGGGTAGGCTCCCAATATGGCCTCTGACCTCGCCGCTGCCCCGGACGTGTTGGAGCCGGCCACGCTGGGACCGCTGACATTGCGCAACCGCGTCATCAAGGCCGCGACCTTCGAGGCGCGCACACCGCATGCGCTGGTGACCGACGACCTGATCGACTACCACCGAGCACCCGCCGCCGGCGGGGTCGGCATGACCACCGTCGCCTACTGCGCGGTCTCCCCCGGCGGCCGCACCGGCGGCGAGCAGATCTGGATGCGCCCGGAAGCGGTGCCGGGGCTGCGCCGGCTCACCGAGGCCATCCACGCGGAGGGCGCGGCGGTGAGCGCGCAGATCGGCCACGCCGGCCCGGTTGCCGATGCCCGGTCGAACAAAGCGAAGGCGTTGGCGCCGGTGCGGTTCTTCAATCCGATTGCGATGCGGTTCGCCAAGAAGGCGACCCGTGCGGACATCGATGACGTGATGGCCGCGCACGCCAACGCCGCTCGCCTGGCCGTCGACTCTGGTTTCGACGCCGTGGAAATTCATCTGGGGCACAACTATCTGGCGAGTGCTTTTCTGTCTCCGCTGATCAATCGGCGCAGCGACGAGTTCGGCGGGTCGCTGCAGAACCGAGCGAAATTGGCTCGAGGAGTGGTGATGGCCGTGCGCCGCGCGGTCGAGAAGGACGGGGCCGGTCGGATCGCGGTAACGGCCAAGCTCAATATGGCCGACGGCATCCGCGGTGGGATCACCGTCGAAGAGGCGTTGACCACCGCAAGGTGGCTGCAAGATGACGGCGGCCTGGATGCCCTCGAGCTGACCGCGGGCAGTTCGCTGGTCAACCCGATGTATCTGTTCCGCGGCGACGCGCCGGTCAAGGAGTTCGCGGCTGTCTTCAAGCCGCCGCTGCGCTGGGGTATCCGCATGACCGGCAACAAGTTTATGCGGGAGTACCCCTACCACGATGCCTACCTATTGCGCGATGCTCGGCTGTTTCGCGCCGAGCTGTCGATGCCGCTGATCCTGCTGGGCGGAATCACCAATCGCGAGTCCATGGATCTGGCGATGACCGAGGGTTTTGAGTTCGTCGCCATGGCGCGGGCATTGCTGGCCGAACCCGACCTGATCAATCGGATCGCCGCCGACGGCACGCGCCACAGCGTGAAATCAGCCTGCACACACTGCAATCGATGCATGCCCACGATCTACCGTCACACTCACTGCGTGGTCACCGGCGCGCCCGGTTGAGCCAGGTGACGATACACGCCGCGCCGCGGCGTGAGGAGGAGCCGGGAAACTGTGCCCAGCCGGGTGACCGCGGGATGAATGGGCCTATGCCGTCCCGAATGACCCCGACGCGCGGAAAATGTTGAAACTGCTGCCGTGGGTCCGCGAGCTAGAGTTGGTGCGATGACTCCGCCCCCGCCACCAGCGCTTACCGTTGGCTACGAAGGCGCTACGCGTACGTTCGCGGCGGGGCATGACGTGGTGGTCGGACGCGACCTGCGGGCCGACATACGTATCACCCATCCGCTGATTTCGCGGGCACACCTCGTGCTGCGCTTCGATCAGGGGCGCTGGCTGGCGATCGACAACAATTCGCTGAATGGGACGTTCTGCAACGGCCAACGGGTGCCGGTAGTCGACATTCGTGACGGCCAGAGCGTGAACATCGGAAATCCCGACGGGCCGTGCCTGGTCTTTGAGATCGGGCGATATGCCGGAGTGGCCGGGCGCCCACCGCAGACCGAGTCGATGCGCATCAATGCGCCGGCAAATCAGACGGCCGCGCCGCCTGGGCCAGCGGAAACCCGCCAGCCACCGCGGACGTCCGCACCACCGCCGCCAACATATCCCGGTGCGCCCCAACGCCCACCAAGCACCACGGTGCAGCCCGTGCACCCGGGCAGCCCACGACAGCCCAGGTATCCCGCGCGCCCCGCTCCCCCGCCCTCCACCGTGGCACCCCGCCCGCCGATGCCCGGCCAGCCGCCCCCCACGTCAGCCCATCCCACACCGCCAGCCCAGGCACCCGCTCCCAGCGCCAAACCGCCTGAGGTGACGAACCTCGCGACGAAGATGTTCGGTGCCCTCCTGCAGTCGCGGTCCGGGGCCCATCGGGTGCCTGCCGGCTCCGTCACGATCGGCCGTGCCAACGACAACGACATTGTCATCCAGGACGTCCTGGCCTCGCGGCACCACGCCTTCCTCATTCAGACACCGACGGGCACCGAGATCCGTGACGCCCACAGCGTCAATGGAACTTTCGTCAATGGGGTTCGGGTCGGGTCTGCGACATTGACCGAGGCCGATGTGGTCACGATCGGCAACGTCGACCTGGTGTTCACCGGCGACACCCTGGTCCGCCGCACGGAGGCCGACACTCGCGCTGGCGGTCTCGAGGTCAGCTCGGTCTGCTTCACCGTCGAAAATGACAAGCAGCTGCTCGACCACATCTCGCTGACCGCCCGACCGGGAACGCTAACCGCCATCATCGGCGGGTCCGGGGCGGGCAAGACCACGCTGTCGCGGCTCATCGCCGGCTATACCAGCCCCAGCTCTGGCACGGTGACCTTCGAGGGGCACAACCTCCACGCCGAGTACGCGTCCATGCGCAGCAGGATCGGCATGGTCCCCCAGGACGACGTCGTCCACCGCCAGCTGACCATCAACCAAGCCCTCGGCTACGCGGCCGAACTGCGCCTGCCGCCAGACACCACGAAAGAAGACCGAGCGCAGGTCGTGGCCCAGGTGCTCGAAGAACTCGACCTCACCAAGCATGCCGACACCCGCGTCGACAAGCTCTCCGGCGGTCAGCGCAAACGCGCTTCGGTGGCGCTCGAGCTACTCACCGGACCGTCCCTGCTGATCCTCGATGAGCCAACAACCGGCTTGGACCCGGCGCTGGACCGGCAGGTGATGATGATGCTGCGGCAGTTGGCCGACGCCGGCCGCGTGGTGTTGGTGGTTACCCACTCTGTGTCCTACCTCGACGTGTGCGATCAGCTGCTGCTGCTGGCACCCGGTGGCAAGACGGCATTCCTGGGCCCGCCCGACCAGATCGGTGCGGCCATGGGAACCAACAACTGGGCCGACATCTTCACCAAAGTGGGCGCCGACCCCGACGAGGCAAACCGCCGTTTCCTTGCCGCAAACCGGCCGCCGCCGCCGGCCCCCGGACAGTCCCGCCCGGCTAGCGTGGCCGAATCGACGCCCACCAACGTGATTCGGCAGTTCGCGACTGTCGCTCGCCGGCAGATTCGACTGGTCGTCTCCGACCGCGGCTACACCGTGTTCCTCGCGATCCTTCCGTTCCTCATTGGCGTCTTGACGCTCACCGTTCGCGGCAAGACCGGATTCGACATCGCCGACCCGCACAGCAATGCACCCAACCAGCCCGGACAGATCCTGGTGATGCTCAACGTCGGCGCGGTGTTCATGGGTACCGCGCTGACCATCCGCGACCTCGTCGGCGAACGTCCCATTTTCCGGCGGGAGCAGGCCGTCGGCCTGTCGACCTGGGCCTACCTGGCCGCCAAGATCGTCGTGTTCTGCGTGTTCGCGACGGTGCAAGCAGCGATCGCCACGACCATCGCCGTCGTCGGGTGGGGCCAACCAATCGCCAATGCGGTGCTGCTGGGCAACTCCAGTTTCGAGCTGTTCGTCACCGTGGCCGCGACCTGTGTGGCCTCGGCAATCCTCGGCATGGCGCTGTCGGCACTGGCACGCTCCCAGGATCAGATCATGCCCATGCTGGTGATCGCCATCATGTCGCAGTTGGTCTTCTCCGGCGGGATGATCTGGGTGACCAACCGGTTCTTGCTGGACCAATTATCGTGGGCCACGCCAGCGCGCTGGGGCTATGCGGCGGCATCGTCAACGATCGACGTTCACCGCCTAACACCCGGCCCGACCAGCCCGAAAGACCAGCATTGGGACCATACGAAGAGCGCGTGGTTGTTCGACATGAGCATGCTCGGGGTCCTCTGCATCGCGTATATCACCATCCTGTGGTGGAAGATTCGACTCAAGCGCCGCTGACGGGTCCCGCCCATCTACCCTGAGTTGATGAGCAGCCCCGCCGCGCCCGTGCTGACGGTCCGGTCAGGCAGCTCGCATGGCAGCTTCGGGGCTGGCCCCGACGTGGTGGTGGGCTGCGACCTGCACGCCGACCTGCGCGTCGCGCACCCATTGGTCGCACGCGCACACATTCTGTTGCGATTCGAGCGTGGCCGCTGGGTCGCGGTCGACAACGATTCGCCGAATGGGATGTTCCTCGATGGCCAGCGAGTCCAGGAAATCGACATCCAGGATGGCCAGACCCTCAACATTGGAAAGCCCGACGGGCCGCGGGTCACCTTCGAGGTCGGACACCACCAGCGGATCATCAGTCTGCTGCGGCCGACGAACACGTAGGCTCGGGTCGACGTTCCCACGCCCTGCCGTCACGCGTCCAACCGAAGCCCGTGCGCCAGCGCAAAAGCCAGCGCTTGCGGAACATCGATGCGCGCACCCGCCAGCGACGCGGTTTGCCACAGCGTTGGATCCAGGCTCGCGCCCCGCAGATCGGCATCATCCAGCCTGGTACCGATGGTCCGCGCACCGGTGAGGTCGGCGCCGCGCAGCGAGCATTTGCGCAGATCAGCCTCCACCAGGCTGGTCTCCCGGAGCCGACAACCGCTCAAGTCGACACCGCGAAGATCGTTGCCGCCCAATACGGCAAGCGTGAAATCCACTTCGTCGAACTCGAGCGGCCGCAGCCGGCACTCCACGAACACTGAGCCCAGCAGACTGCATTGCTGAAATGAGCTGTGCCACAGTGTTGTTCGTAGAAATCTGCAGTTGCGGAACGCCGATCCGCGGTGCCGCGACTCGGCTAGGTTGGCGCCGCTGAAATCGCATTCGCTGAATACTGCTCTTTCGGTGTGCAGCCGGCCGAGGTCCTCGTCGCGAAAGTCCTGGCCGACCACTTCGCAATCGGTCCAATGTTGCAACGCGCTCAGCCACCCGGAGATGTGGCGATTGCGGTCAGCGCGTATTGGCTGACCGCAATCAGCGCATCCGTCACCGACCTGCGATTGCGGGCATCGACGTTGATCACCGGAATGTGCGCCGGCAGGGCCAGCGCCTCGCGCACCTCGCCAACCGGGTATCGCCGCGCGCCGTCGAACTGGTTGACCGCGACCACGAAAGGTAGGTTGCGGTGCTCGAAGAAATCGACCGCGGCAAAGCTGTCTTGCAGCCGCCGGCAATCGACCAGAATGATCGCGCCGATCGCGCCGCGGACCAGGTCGTCCCACATGAACCAGAAACGACGCTGGCCGGGAGTGCCGAACAGGTAGAGCACCAGATCCTGGCCCAGGGTGATGCGACCGAAGTCCATTGCGACCGTGGTGGTCCCCTTATGCGGGGTGGCTTCGAGCATGTCGACACCCACCGAGGCATCGGTCACCATCGCCTCGGTGCGTAGTGGCATGATCTCCGAGACCGCGCCGACGAAGGTGGTCTTGCCGGCACCGAACCCGCCGGCGACGATGATCTTCGTCGATGCGGGACCCGGCACCGTGGAGTGCGCCTCAGAGTGCTTGAAGGCCACGCAGGGTCCTCCCTATGAGTTCTTGGCGCTCATCGCGGGTCGATCGGTCGGTTAAGGTCCCGTGCACCCGAAGGTAGCCGGACGTAACCAGATCGCCGACCAAGACGCGCGCGACACCGACCGGCAAATCCAACCGGGCCGAGATTTCCGCGACCGAGGGATTGCGGGGATTCTCGGGATTCCGGGCGCACAACTCGATGATCGCGGCACGCATGTCGTTCGACGGCCATCGGTGATCCAGCCCGGCCTGCAACACTTGCACCGGTGCTTCCAACGGAAGCTCGACAGTGGTGTCGGTGCGCCCGGCCGTCCACGTGTAGGGGCGGACCAATCTGGTCTTAGGTGATGCTGGCGCGGGCTCGCGGCTGTCCATCGCGGCTCAACGGCGGACGAAGCCCGGCTCGGGGCGCCGCGCCGACTGCACGACGGCGCCCACCCGTTCGACAAGAATGGCCATCTCGTAGCCGATCTGGCCGATGTCGCATCCGGCAACCGCCAACGTCGCCAGATGCGAGCCGTCGCCGACACGCATCAAGAGCAAGAAACCGTTCTGCATCTCGACCACCGACTGCAACACTTGGCCACCCTCGAACAACTGCGAGGCACCGGTAGCGAGGCTGGCAAGGCCCGAAGCGACGGCGGCCAATTGGTCTGCTCGTTCTCGCGGCAGGTGTTCGCTGGCAGCGACCGTCAAGCCGTCAACCGACACCAGCAATGCATGCGTTACCCCAGCGACCTCGCGGGCGAACTTCGACACGAGCCAATCCAGTGGGCTTTGGGGCGGACGGGCGTTCATTGCTGATCGGTTTCCTGACTCGATTCGCGGGCAGCCGACCGTCCAGCGTGCACGCCCCCGAAATGGCTGCTGATCGCGGCACGAATCGCTTCGGGGTCGCGCCCTTGCGGGGACGGGCGCTGCTGTTCCCCGTCGGGGCCGCCCTGGTCCTTCTGGTCGGGCTGGGCGGCACCGGGCACCAGCCGGGCACCCGGTGCCCGCACCGGCAGTCCCTGGTGGGTGTGCGCCCCGACCGGCTTGTCCTCGGCCTCCGCGGCCGCCGACCAACCGTGGTCCCACACCGATTGCCAATCCAGATCGGCGCTGTTGGCCAATTCGTGGGGATCGCCCACCATCTCCGAGAGCATCCGCTGGTAGATGACGTCGTCATCGGCCGGTCCCGATGGCGCCGCGGTGTCCGATACCGATGTGGCTGGGGACTGCTGTAGGGATGGCGCCGGAACCTGGGTCGCTGTTGGTGCTGGCTCTCGCTCGAACCCGTTCTCCCACCAGGGTGTTGGTAGCTCGCGACGGGGTTCTGGCTGCTGCTGCTCGACCTGCCCGACGGGAACATCGGTAACGCCGCTGGACCCAGGATTGCGGCGGGGCAACACGGTGACCGGCGGCCCCGCAGGATCCGCTGCAGCGGGAGCCTGCGGCGGGCCGGCCGCTTGGTCGGCCTTCGCGGGCGGCGGCGAAACCATCAATACTCGTGCGTGCGGCCCCGACGCGGTGGCTACGACCGCACCCCCGAGTACGGCCGGCGGCAAGTACACCTCGGCGGTTGTGCCGGTGCCCGTTTCGCCCGCTGCCGGGCCCCGCAGTCCCACCCGAATACCGTGCCGACCGGCCAGGCGGCCGACCACAAAAAGGCCCATGTGCCGAGCGCGATCAGGACTGAGGTCTCCGGTGAATTCACCGCCGGCCTGCAGCCGCATGTTGGCCATGCGCCGATCCCCGTCGGTCATGCCCAAGCCGGCGTCGGCAACCCGCAGGAGCACGCCCCCTTCGCTGCCGCGGGCCGCCGAAACCTGAACCGTGGTGGTCGGCGGCGAGTAGCGCAGCGCATTGTCGATCAACTCGGCAAGCAGATGTATGACGCCGCCCGACGCCGCACCGCCCACCTCGCAGT
Source organism: Mycobacterium spongiae (assembly GCF_018278905.1). NCBI lineage: Bacteria > Bacillati > Actinomycetota > Actinomycetes > Mycobacteriales > Mycobacteriaceae > Mycobacterium > Mycobacterium spongiae. The sequence continues at coordinate 1,223,197 of NZ_CP046600.1, read as the reverse complement.
CGGGCAGCACCGCAATGTCGACACGGCTATAGTCCTCCACCTCCGACACAGCGGCCTGGATGACGGTCGACAGCGGCACCGGCTCGTGGTGGTCGCGCGTTATCTGCGCGCCGGCCAGCACTAGAAGGTTGGCACTGTTGCGGCGCAGCCGGGCGGCCAAGTGATCCAACCGGAACAGGCCGTCGAGCCGATCGGAGTCCTCCTCGTTGCGTTCCAGCTCGTCGATCACCGATAGTTGCTGGTCGACCAGCGAACGGCTGCGCCGGGCCATCGTTTCGAACATGTCGTTGACCAGCAGCCGCAATCGGGCCTCATCACCGGCCAGGAGTAGGGCCTGGGCGTGCAGTTGGTCGACCGCATGCGCGACCTGGCCGATTTCCTCCGTGGTATGCACGGCAAGCGGCTCGGGGAGTGGCTCGGCGCCGGCGCGGACGCGGGCGATCCCGTCCTCAAGATCGGCGTGCGCGACCTTCAGCGCGCCATCGCGCAGCATGCGCAACGGCCCGACCAACGCGCGCGCCACCAACAACACGATCACCAGCGCGATCGCGATGGCGCTGGTGACCAGCACCGCGTCGCGGATGGCGGCGTCGCGCCGAGCGGTGGCCTCGCCGTGCACCGAGTTCATCACCGACGCCACCGCGTCGTTGATGACCTGCTCGGCAATGCCCTGGGTGACTTGTATCGACTGCAGCAACTCCGGGTTACCGACGAGCGCGCTGGCCGGATCGGCCATGATCGCCATGCGGCGCACCATTTGCTCCTGCAATGTCTTGGCGTCTGGCGAGCCCGCCCCGAGCACCTCGCTCAGGCCGAACAGCGTCGAGGGTTCCGTACCGGCCAAGGTGATCATCGAGGTGCGCAATTGCGGCTCCGGAACCTCTGCTCCCCGCGTCACCAGGATCTTCTGCAGCGTCATCTGCCCGCGGGCTCCGACGGCGCGGCTCAAGCCCTCTACCTGGGTCCGGATGCGCTCACTGTCGACGCGCACGGAGGCGTTGATCGCATTCTGGGCGGTCAACAGGATCGGTGCATAGGTCGTTACCCGGTCCGGCAAACTGATGCTGTCGGCCAGCACCTGGTCCAAGAGCGTCTGACCGCCGTTCAAGAGCGTGTTTGCCGCCGACCGGACGTCGGGGATCACGTCGGTATTGGCCAATTGTGTCTGCAGTTCGTACTTGCGGGCCGCGAAGTTTTTCTTTGACCCCTCGACGTCATGCCCGGTGGAACTCGCCAACAGGGCAACGTCCAGTGACGACATGTACTTGGTGATCGCACCGATGACGTCGGCGCGGGCGGCTGCCAGCCGCAGTCCGCTGGCGTTCGCAATCGCGCCGTGAACACGCAACCCACCCAAGGTCGCCGCCAGCACAAGCGGAACCAGCGCAATCGCAACGACCTTCCATCCAACCGGCCAATTGCGCAACGACCAGGACGGCGGACGTTTGGAGGGAGCCACGTCAGGAGCGGAGACGACGGGACTTGCCGGCATACCCGGTACAACCGCCCCAACCGGGGTGGTCGGCCGGCTGAACATGGTCACGTGGCTTCGGCCGCGCGACCGGCCGCATCCCCGATAGGTGGCACGCGCAGAATGGAGAGGCTCATTAAACTTCCTGCTTTATTCCGTCCGCCCCAGCCAGCGGGGCGCGAACGGAGACGCCTGGCAATCCGACGAGTATGACAGGCTCCAGGGTAGGCAGAGCAGAGGTCATCGCAATTGTTATTGACCAGATAGCAGCTCGCGCGTGAGTGTCCCGCGTCAGTCAAGGGCCGAGACCACATCGTTGGTGTGTACGGCCAACCGCGCGCTCAGGGAGGTCCCGCAGACGGCCTCGCCTCGGCCTGCCCTATCCGAGTTGCCCGAACCCAACCGTCGCAGCGACCGAGACTATTTCCCTCGTGCTGTGCGATTTATGATCGCCGCAATCACCCACAGTGTGCGCATAAACCAGGGGTGTCCACTCAATCGATAGCTCCACCACGCCACATACCAACGCCACATCAGGTAAGCGCCCAGCCTGGACGATAAGAGTTGCCAACGATACCCCCGGAAGCGGAAGTCATTCCGTTCAAAGGCAGCTTGAATGGCGTTTGCAGCGATGGCGCCGCCGGCCAAAGCTGGCCCAATGCCCTCGCCGAACAGAGGCTCCGCACCTGCCGAATCGCCAACCACGAGCATTCCGGGAATGGCCAGCCGATTGCGTGGACTGAACCAGTGAATGGGATGACCTTGTATGCCTACACTATCGGGATTCGTATGATGCTCACGAAGAAACTTCTCCAATAGCTTCGGCAATTGCCCTTTCGGACGCTGGCGCGCCGCGCGTGCATCATATATACCGCGATTAAAGTGCGCCTGCCCCTGCACAAAGGAGGGGAAGTCCCAAGCATACCCCTGCAGGTCTTGACTCACGTCCGTAAAATCAAATAGGGCTGACAGCCCGTCAAAAGTCGGTGTTGACAACGATGTCGGCCCAACAACCTCCAAGACTCGTGCGACTCGTCCACGCGCTTCGGTCGGCGAATACAAGACTCGCCGTGAGATTCCTCGCGAACCATCCGCGCCAACAACCACCTTTGTTCGGTAGGTCACCTCGCGCGTTTTCACAAAGGCAATTCCCTTTTCAAATACGATATTTTCAACAAGCTGATTCTCACAAATGACTATACCGTGCTCTTTGGCAACATTTACCAACCAATGGTCAAATTCGTCGCGATGCGCAACCCAAAGCATAGGATCGCGACGCACGTGAATAGTAAGCTGTCGGTACTTTAAATGCGCGTCACGAACGATTGCATGCGGTATCGGCGGTGGCGTCGGAAGTCCCAGGGATTGTAAAGTTCTTGTCCCCAGTTTGGTCACGGCACCTCCGCATAATTTATGACGTGGGTGAACGGCCTTTTCAACGATAATCATGCGCTCAGCCCACTCTGGATTCCGCCGAAGAAGGTGCAAGGCTGTAGAAATTCCCGCAGGGCCTGCGCCGATAATAACAATATCAATTGATTGGGCCGGACATCTCACCTGGAGGATGATAGACACCGGCGAGCGAAGTGGACATGGTCGACGCGCCCTCGAAGCACTGCGCCGGGAAGATACTGAGTTGTGTTCAAACTGCTGTTCGTTTCCCCACGCATCGCCCCCAACACTGGCAACGCCATCCGGACCGCCGCGGCGACCGGCTGCGAGCTGCACCTGGTAGAGCCGCTGGGTTTCGATCTGTCCGAACCCAAGCTCCGGCGAGCCGGACTCGACTATCACGACCTGGCGTCAGTCACCGTTCATGCGTCGCTGCAGTCCGCGTGGGATCTGCTGTCGCCGGCGCACGTATTCGCGTTCAGCGCGAAGGCCACCACGGCGTTCACCGAGATCGAGTACCGGGCCGGCGATGTGCTGATGTTCGGGCCGGAACCCACCGGACTGGACGCGGCGACCTTGGCCGACTCCCACATCACCGAGCAGGTGCGCATTCCCATGCTCGCGGGTCGGCGGTCGCTGAACTTGTCCAATGCCGCGGCGGTAGCCGCCTACGAAGCCTGGCGACAGCACGGCTATGCCGGGGCGATCTAGTTACCAGCTATTCCAATGCGTCAGGGATTCGGCGGGCAGCCGCTTCGCCGGCCGAAAATCGGTGCCTTTGGTGTAGGCGATCGGAAACGACCCGCCCTGGCTGTATTGGTCGTAGGGAATGCCGACCACCTCGGCCGCTTGTCGCTCGCCTTCGCCAAGCAGGTGCAGCGTCGTCCAGCAAGAGCCCAGTCCCCGGGAACGCAGCGCCAGACAGAAACTCCACACCGCCGGAAACAACGAAGCCCAGAACGACGCGCTGAACAGCGGCGCTTCGTCGGCGCGGCCCTGCAGGCAGGGGATCATCAGGACCGGCACCTCGTGCATGTGCTCGGCAAGATAGGTCGCGGAATCACGGACTGGGCCCATCCGATCACCGCGGGTGTCGCCCTCGGGGTACTCCGGTGCGGGCATGCTGAGGTAGCCCCGGGCGTTGGTCAGGTAGATATCGGCAATGGCCTTCCGCTTTTCGGCATCCTCGACGAACACCCACTGCCAGCCCTGTGCGTTGGAACCGGTGGGCGCTTGTAACGCCAATTCAAGACATTCCATCAGCACGGCGCGCGGCACCGGCTTGTCGAGGTCGAGGCGTTTGCGGACCGAGCGGGTAGTGGTGAGGACTTCATCGACGGACAAGTTGAGGGCCATGAGTGGAGACTACATTTGGCCTCATGAGCGTCGAACTGACACAAGAGGTCTCTAGCAGGCTCACCTCAGATCACTATGGGTGGCTGACCACCGTCGCCAGATCGGGCCGGCCCGTTCCGCGGCTGGTTTGGTTCTACTTCGACGGGACCAATCTGAGCGTGTACTCCATGCCGAAGGCGGCCAAGATTGCCCATATCAACTCCCATCCCGAGGTCAGCCTGAACCTGGACTCGGACGGCAACGGCGGCGGGATCGTCGTGGTGGGTGGGACTGCTGCCGTAGCCGCCACCGATGTCGACTGCCGCGACGACGAACCGTACTGGGCCAAGTATCGCGACGACGCCGCGGCATTCGGTCTGACCGAGGCGATCGCGGCATACAGCACACTGCTGAAAATCACTCCTAGCCGGGTGTGGACGACGCCCACCGGCTAGCAGCCGGGCCGACAGTGAATTCCACGTTTCACTGTTGGCGCACACTAGCGGCTAGCGGAAATCACGCGAACGCGAGCCCACCTCGAGGGAAATGCGGCCCATCCGCTCGGCCACGACGGTGACCGCGCCGCTGGCGTTTTGGACTTGGCCGCGAATCAGCAGCGCCGGTGCCGTGTACGCCAGCTTGCGATGCCGCACCCACACTCCCGGGGTACAGAGCACGTTGACCATCCCGGTCTCGTCCTCGAGGTTGATAAACGTCACCCCTCGGGCCGTCCCCGGGCGCTGCCGATGGGTCACCGCACCAGCGATCAACACCCGGTCGCCGTCGGGTACCGATCCCAGTGCGTCCGCGGGCACCACCCCCATAGCGTCCAGATCTGCCCGCAGGAACTGCGTCGGATAACTATCCGGGGAGATGCCGGTGGCCCATACGTCGGCGGCGGCCAGCTCCAGCTCGCTCATTCCCGGCAAGGCTGGGATGTGCGACGACGAGCCCACCCCGGGTAGTCGGTCCGGCCGTTGGGTGGCTGCGGCCCCGGCCGCCCACAGCGCCCCCCGGCGAGACATCCCCAAACAGCCCAGCGCTCCGGCCGTCGCCAGCGCTTCGGTCTGCGGCACACTCAATTGCAGCCGGGAGGTCAAGTCCAGCAGGGAAGCGAACGGGCCGTGGGATTTTCGTTCCTCGGCCAGTTTTTCGGCGAGGTCGTCGCCGATATGGCGGACGGTACCGAGACCGAGGCGCACCTCCGTTCCGGCATTCTCGAGCGTGGCATGCGCCAGACTGGCGTTGACATCGGGTCCATGTACCACCACGCCATGCCTGCGCGCATCGGCCACCAGTGACTGCGGCGAATAGAAGCCCATCGGCTGCGCGCGCAGCAACGCCGCGCAGAACGCCGCCGGGTGGTGCAGCTTGAACCACGAGGAATAGAACACCAATGACGCGAAACTGAGCGCGTGGCTCTCGGGGAAGCCAAAATTGGCGAACGCTTCCAGCTTCTCATAGATCCGGTCGATCACCTCGTCGGGCGCACCGTGGAGTGTGCGCATGCCGTCGTAGAACCGACCACGCAACCGTTGCATGCGTTCAGTTGACCGTTTGGACCCCATGGCACGGCGGAGTTGGTCGGCCTCGGCTGCGGAGAAACCGGCGCAGTCGACCGCGAGCTGCATCAGCTGTTCTTGAAAAAGCGGCACTCCCAGCGTCTTTCGCAGCGCAGCTGCCATGGATGGATGCTCGTAGACGACCGGATCGATGCCGTTGCGTCTTCGGATGTACGGGTGCACCGACCCGCCCTGGATAGGCCCCGGACGGATCAGCGCGACCTCCACTACCAGGTCGTAGAACACCCGCGGTTTGAGTCTTGGCAATGTCGCCATTTGCGCCCGCGACTCCACCTGGAACACACCGACAGAATCGGCACGCGCCAGCATCTCGTACACCGCCGGTTCGGCGAGGTCGAGCCTGGCCAGGTCCACCTCAATGCCTTTGTGCTCTGCCACCAGATCTCTCGCATAATGCAGCGCCGAGAGCATGCCCAGCCCGAGTAGGTCGAACTTCACCAAACCGATTGCCGCACAGTCGTCTTTGTCCCATTGCAAGACGCTGCGATTCTCCATGCGTGCCCATTCCACCGGGCACACGTCGGCGATCGGGCGATCACAGATCACCATTCCGCCGGAATGAATGCCCATATGCCGCGGCAAATTCCGAATCTGTTCTGCCAGATCAATCACCTGGTCGGGGATGCCCTCAATGTCGTCGACCTGCTCGTTCCAGTGGCTGAGCTGCTTGCTCCACGCGTCCTGCTGCCCCTGCGAGAAGCCCAGGGCGCGGGCCATGTCGCGCACGGCGCTGCGTCTGCGGTAGGTGATGACATTGGCGACCTGGGCGGCATAGTCACGGCCATATTTGTCGTAGACGTATTGGATGACCTTTTCGCGCTGATCCGACTCGATGTCGATGTCGATATCGGGTGGGCCATCGCGGGCTGGCGATAGGAAGCGTTCGAACAACAGCTCATTGGCCACCGGATCGACAGCAGTGACGCCGAGGGCATAACAGACCGCGGAATTTGCCGCCGATCCCCTCCCTTGACACAAGATATCGTTCTTCCGGCAAAACTCGGTGATGTCATGCACCACGAGGAAATAGCCCGGAAACCTCAGTTGCGCGATAACTTTCAGCTCATGGTCGATCTGGGTATAAGCTTTCCGCGCCCTGGGCGACTGGTCGGTAGGTCCGTAGCGGTCGCCAGCACCCTCCATGACCAACTGGCGCAACCAGCTGTCCTCGGTGTGCCCATCGGGTACATCGAAAGGCGGCAGCTGCGGCGCGATCAACGTCAACCCGAAGGCGCACTGCTCGCCAAGCTCGGCAGCGGCGGTCACCGCCTCGGGCCGCTGCGCGAAGAGCCGGGCCATCTCCTCGCCGGAGCGCAGATGCGAGCCACCCAGCGGAGCAAGCCACCCGGCGGCGGAGTCCAGCGACTGCCGGGCCCGGATCGCGCCCATCGCCATGGCCAGACGGCTACGGGACGGATGGGCGAAATGCGCCCCGGTCGTGGCGACGACGCCGACACCGAAACGCGGCGCCAACCCGGCCAGCACCGCGTTGCGTTCGTCGTCGAGCGGGTGGCCATGGTGGGTCAGCTCAATGCTGACCCGCCCGGGGGTGAACCGATCTATCAGATCGGCCAACGCCCGTTCCGCCGCTGCTGCACCACCATTGGAAAGCGCTTGGCGCACAGTACCTTTACGGCATCCTGTCAAAATATGCCAGTGCCCGCCGGCCGCCTCGGCCAGCGTATCGACATCGAAGCGCGGCTTACCCTTCTCACCGCCGGCCAGATGGGCCGCGGCCAGTTGTCGCGACAACCGTCGATACCCTTCCGGGCCGCGGGCCAGCACCAACAGATGCGGGCCGGGCGGATCTGGTTGCTCGGTGCGCGCCTCGGGTCCCAGCGACAGCTCGGCGCCGAATACCGTAGACACCTGGAGTTCCGCCGCAGCTTCGGCGAACCGTACCGCCCCGTACAGACCGTTGTGGTCGGTCAGCGCGAGAGCGCGCAGATCGAGCCGGGCCGCCTCCTCGACCAACTCCTCCGGGGTGCTGGCACCGTCGAGAAAGCTGTACGCCGAATGCGCATGCAGCTCGGCATACGCAAAGGCCGAGCGGAACGTGCCAGCCGCCTGTGAATCCGGCGGCTGGTACGTCCCGCGCCTGTGCGACCGCGGGCCGTCATCTGCACCATCACACGTCGGCGGACCGGCATGGCGCGGTTTGCCGTCCAGCACCCGCTCCATTTCCGCCCAACTCGGCGGCCCGTTACTCCAGCCCACGCACCGAGTGTATCGAATGTATGTTCGATGAACTCGAACGCGTCGGCCCATCGGCGCTGTTAAACAGGTCTTCAACTACTAAACACGCTTTTAACTTTGTGGGCCTACCACTCGGTGTTCCGGCCACCGATACTGGTACGAGTCGAAACGACGGCGGGACTTCTCATGGCACAATTGGCGACATTGGATTCGGACTTCTTCACAGCGCGCGATCAGCACCGGCACCCAACGATGGCGCTGGGCGCAGTCGCCGTTGTTGACGGCATGGCTCCTGACTATGGGGTCATCACAGCATTTCTGGCACAACGGATTACGGCGATTCCCCGCTGTACGCAGGTGCTGGGGGCCGCCCAGTGGACTGACTATCCAGCATTCGACCTCACCCAGCACGTGCGACGAGTGGCCCTTCCCCGGCCGGGCGACGAAGCCGAGCTGTTCCGGGCCATCGCCCACGCCCTAGAGCGTCCCCTCGACGTGGATCGCCCGCCGTGGGAGTGCTGGATCATCGAGGGCCTCAAGGACGACCGGTGGGCGATCTTGATGAAGGTTCACCATCGCATGGCAGACGGCCTCTCGGCCGCCCATCTCCTTACCAGGCTCTGCGACGATGCCGACCGCGATACGTTCGCCCATGGTGTCGGTGCCGCACCGAGTTCTCCGCGTATCGACGATCACAACTGGGCCGACACGTTGTTGCGGACGTCTGCCACCATCACCGGCGCCGTCTGCAAAGCCGCCGCGCGCGCCCTCACCTGGCCGGCGACCTGGGCGGCACCGGCCCGCCCGGCTACCACCATGCGGCGATATCGCACCGTAGGTGTTCCCCGCGTTGCCGTCGACAGTGTGTGCCGCAAGTTCGGGGTCACCGCCAACGATGTCGCGCTGGCGGCCATCACTGAGGGCTTCCGGACGGTTCTGCTGCAGCGCGGCGAACAACCGCGTGCGGACTCACTGCGCACGTGGGAGAAGACCGATGGCAGCTCGGCCATGTTGCCGTATCTCCCCGTCGAGTCCGACGACGCGATTCAGCGCCTGCGCACGGTGCACCAGCGGTCGCACCCCAACACGCGGTGCCTCGGTCGCCAGACCGCCAGCCTGTTCGACCTGACGGCCGACAATACGCCTTTCATGTTGTGCACCAAGGCGATCAACGCCCTGGCCCGGCTGCCGCAACAAGGCATCGTAACCCTGGCTACCAGCGCACCCGGGCCACGCCACCGGCTACGGCTGATGGGCCAAGAGCTGAGCCAGTTGCTGCCTATCCCACCGACCGCGCTGCAGCTCAGCACGGGGGTTGCGGTGCTCAGCTACGGCGACGAACTGGTGTTCGGCATCACCGCAGCCTATGACGCCGCGCCCGCGATAGAGCAGCTTGCCGCCGGCATTGAACAGGGGATCGCACGGTTGGCGGCACTGAGCCAGGATTCTGTCCTCCTGTTCACCAAGGCGCGCCGCACGCGCACATCGCGTTCCCTCAGTGGCGTCGCGCACCGCACACGTCCGTCTGCGCCGGCGCGAGCACGTCACTAACCCAGGCTGTCTCCGCGGCATTGCGCGCCGTGAGAAAGTGGGGCGTGCGCAAGTTGGGACCGGTCACCATCGACCCGCGCCGCCTCGACGCGGTGCTACTCAACACCGCGTTGGGGTCCACGCGTGCGCTGCTGGAGCAACTGCACCATGCCGGGCTGGGCACCGGCGTCTTCTCCTCGTCCGACAACCCCGACGTCCTCATTGACGCGGCCAATGGCCTGGCCGTCCGGCCGGGTCGATGCGCTGTCATCACCGCTGACGCCGCCGGCGTCGCACTTGCGCGCGACAGCGGATTCGCCCTGGTTGTCGGTGTCGACCACACCGGAGACGGGGACGAATTGCGCCGCTGTGGCGCCGACACAATCATCACCGACCCGGACGAGATCAGCGTGCGAACCGGGGACCTGCGAATGTCACAGGTCCCCGATGCCTTGCACGCCGCCGGGCTGGCCAACCGCCTCGTCGCCCACCAGCCCGCAGTATTCTTCGACTTCGACGGCACGCTGTCGGACATCGTCGACGATGCCAACGCGGCCAAGCCCGCGGTCGGTGCTTCCGAGGCCCTGCAGGCGTTGGCCGCAGTGTGTCCGGTCGCCGTGCTCAGCGGCCGCGATCTTGCAGACGTGTCCACGCGAGTTGGCCTGCCCGGCATTTGGTATGCGGGTAGTCATGGTTTCGAGCTGACAGCACCCGACGGAACGCACCACCACAACGACGCCGCCGCCGCCGCGATACCGGTTCTTGAACAAGCAGCGGCCCAGCTGCGTGATCGACTCGGATCCATCCCCGGCGTTGTGGTGGAGCACAAGCGGTTTGGCGTCGCGGTGCACTATCGCAACGCGGCACGCGACCACGTGGACGCGGTGTCCGCGGCAGTGCGCGCGGCCGGCCAGCATCACGCCTTGCGGGTGACGACGGGCCGCGAAGTCATCGAGCTACGTCCGGATGTCAACTGGGACAAAGGGAAAACACTGCGCTGGGTGATGGGCCAGTTGCAGTCTTCGGACTGCGCCGGGCTCGTGCCGGTCTATCTCGGCGACGACATCACCGATGAGGACGCGTTCGACGCGGTTCACGACGACGGCATTCCGATCGTCGTGCGGCACACCGACGACGGCGACCGTGCGACCGCGGCGCTGTTCGCGCTGGACAGCCCCGCAGAGGTCGCTGAGTTCACCAACCGGCTGGCCCGTCAGCTCAGCGGCGGTCGCAAGACGCCGGAGGAGACCTAACCGACGCCTATCGGGGCCGGGCCTCGGTCAGGTCTGCACGTATTCGACGGCGCCGTCTTCGAGCACCACTCGGTCGTCGGTGCCGTCGGCCGCGGCAACCTCGGTGCGGTACACCGCCCGACCCGGCTCGGTACGCCAGATGAGGGTGCTCAGTGTCTCGCCGGGAAACACCGGCTTGGTGAAGCGCGCCGTAATCGAGGTGATGTTGGCAGCGACCCCGTTGCCAAGCTCAGCGACCAGCGCGCGACCCGCCACCCCGTAGGTGCACAGCCCGTGCAGGATCGGCGTGGGGAAACCGGCCATCTCCTTAGCGAACCAGGGGTCACTGTGCAGCGGGTTACGGTCACCGGACAGGCGATAGATGAGCGCCTGATCCTCACGGGTGGGCAAGTCGACTCGGGCGTCGGGATCGCGGTCGGGGATCTCCGGTGCGCCCGGCCGCTCACCCCGCGCTCCCCCGAAGCCGCCCTGGCCCCGCAGCACGAGCGTGGCGAGCGTCTCGGCGACCAGCGAACCCGTCTGCGGATCACTGCCGCGGCCGCGCAGCACCACGATGGCGTTCTTGCCCTCGCCTTTGTCCTGAATATCGGCGACCTCACTGACTACCGAGAGCTGTCCCGTTGGTGGCAACGGTGCATGCAACCGGATGGTCTGTGAGCCGTGCAACAGCGTGGCCCAGTTGAACTTGCCGATCTTCGCCGCAGCCCCGAAGGCCGGGCAACAGATTACCGCGTAGGTGGGCAACACCTGCTGGTCGATGCCGTGGCTGTTCTCGGTGGTGAACGCCAGCTCCTCGGTGCCGGCGCCGACACCGAGCGCGTAGAGCAGGGTGTCGCGTTCGGTCCATTCGAATAACGTCGGCTCGGTGGCCGCTCCGATGGAATGAGGATCGATCGCCATGCGGGGCTCCTTTCGATAAAAAAATCAAGCCTTTTCTGCACTCAACCATCGCAAACCCTTCACACCGACCCCATCGGCAGGGCAGGCTATCGCCATGCCCAAGCGCACCATGATGTGGAAAGCCTCGAAATTCTTCGCCATGATCGTCGCGACACTAGTCGTCGCCGCCTGCAGTGGCACGCCGCAGCCACGCAGCATCACCTTGACCTTCATCCGGAACGCGCAAACCCAAGCCAATGCCGACGGGATCATCGATACCGACATGCCCGGTTCTGGCCTCACCACCGAAGGCAAAGGACAAGCCCGCCAGGTGGCGCGTCATATTTCTCGCAACGACGTCGACAGCATCTATTCCTCCCCCATCGCAGCGGCGCAGCAAACCGCAGGGCCCCTAGCCAGCGAACTCGGCAAGCAAGTCGAGATTCTCGAAGGCCTGCAAGCCATCGATGCCGGCTGGTTCAACGGCAAACCCGAGTCGATGGCCAACTCGACGTACTTGCTGGCCCCTGCGGACTGGCTGGTCGGCGATGTCGGCAACACCATTCCGGGGTCAATCAGCGGCACCGAGTTCAATTCCCACTTCAGCGCGGCCGTCCGCGAGATCTACGACAGTGGCCACAACAAGCCGGTCGTGTTCTCACAAGGAACAGCAATCATGGTCTGGACACTGATGAACGTGACAAATCCCAGGCAAAGCCTGCTGACCACCCACCCGCTGCCCAATATCGGCCGGGTAGTGATCACGGGCAATCCGACTACTGGCTGGAAGCTGGTGACCTGGGACAGCATCCGCGACTTCTGATCACGGGGGGCTGATCACTCGGGCCGGATCACCAGGGCCAGACAGTCACTTCTCGCACGTGAATTGGTTGACGTCGATGTAGCCGATGCGGAACATCTCCGCGCAGCCCGTCAGGTGCGGCTGCAACGACTGGACGCGGGTAACCGCAAAGCCACGCGCGCTGGCACCCTCGTGCACCATCGGTATCGAGGGCAGGCGTCCGCCCGGAAAGATTTCGGTGACAATGAATTTGAGGAATCGAGCGAACGTGAACGACATGGGCAAACCGCGTTCGTGCACTTCCTTCGGGTGCAACCCGGTGATGGTGTGCAACAGCATGACCCCGTCATCGGGCAGGAGGCGATGCGCCAGGCTGAAAAACGCGTCGTAGCGCTCATGCCCGAAATGCTCGAAGGCGCCGATGCTGACGATCCGGTCGACAGCCGCCCCCGTTTGCTCGAACTGCTCCCAACCCTGCAACCGCTCGCATCATGGTGGCGCCCCAGCCGCAGCCGACGTCGAGCAGTGTCATGCCCGGTTGCAATCCGAGCTTGCCCAGCGCCAGATCGATCTTGGCGATCTGCGCCTCTTCCAGCGTCATGTCGTCGCGTTGAAAGTATGCGCAGCTGTACGGCTGGGTGGGGTCGAGAAACAGCCGGAAGAAATCATCGGACAGGTCCGTCCTCGGGCATTACGACAGCGTAGTCGCGGCGTATCGTGACCGCGATGAACCCCGTGTTTGCCGACGTCGACACCGGCATCGACGACGCGATGGCGTTGATATACCTGCTGGCCAGTGCCGACGCCGATCTTGTCGGCATCGCATCGACCGGCGGAAATATCTCGGTGGATCAGGTGTGCGCGAACAACCTCGGCCTGCTCGAATTGTGCCGGGCGACCGACATTCCGGTGTCCAAGGGCGCTGACCGGCCGTTAAGCGGCGGATGGCCAGCTCGCGGTAACGTTCACGGCCCCAAGGGTTTAGGCTATGCCGACCTGCCCCCCACCGAGCGCCAGCTGACCAGCTACGATGCCGTGGCTGCCTGGGTAGGCGCGGCGCACAGACACCGCGGGGAACTGATCGGCCTGGCGACCGGCCCATTGACCAACCTGGCGCTGGCGCTGCGGGCCGAACCCGCGCTACCGACACTGCTACGCCGGCTGGTGATCATGGGCGGCGAGTTCGGCAGCGACACCGATCCGGCGGCTGAATGGAATATCAGGGTGGACCCCGAGGCAGCCAGTGAGGTGTTCGCGGCCTGGGCTGGGCAACAACGACTTCCGATCGTGTGCGGATTAGACCTCACCCGTCACGTCGTGATGACGCCGGACATCCTCGCCAGGCTGTTGTCGGCCGCGGGCGAGTCTGCCCTGGTCCGGGTGATCGAGGATGCGATGCAGTTCTACTTCGAGGTCCACCGCGACCGCGGATATGGGTATCTGGCGTACCTGCACGATCCGCTGGCCGCAGCGGTCGCACTTGATCCTCAGCTCGCATCGACGCGAGCGGCTGCGGTGGATGTCACGTTGAGCGATCCAGCTACCCGCGGCACGACAGTCGCGGATTGGTCAGGTAGCCGAGAACCCAACGTGCGCATTGGCATTGGTGTCGACCCCGCAGCGTTCTTCGACCGGTTCATTGAGCGAGTCGCAGCGTTGGCGCGACGAATAGGTAACCCACGCTCAGCGTGAGTTATTCGTAGATCCCCTCGAGGTACCACCGCCGCCGGCGGTAGCACAGCAGCAGCGCCCGGTCGCCCTCCAGCAATACCTGGGCCCGCGCGGTGCGGCCGCCTGCCCGATCCGGATCCCACCATCGCTCGTCGACCGGCCACGGCACAGACCACCAGTGCAGCCGGTCGTCTCGGCCACGGAAGATCAGTCGCGCCGGATCGGCAGAAAACATCCCCCGCGCGGTCACCCTTACCGGATTTCCCTGCTCGTCAAGCAATTCCACCGGGTCATCGACCAGCACCGCCGGCGACGGCCCGGGCAGTTGACCCGGCCACGGCTGACCGGGGTCGGCCTGCGGCACCGGCTCGTCACCCAGCGGGGCAAATGTGATGCGTTCGGCCGGCCCGCGGCCGCCACTGAGCACCGGCACCCGCACCGCCTCCGGACCGAGCAGGCCCTGCACCCGCACGAGAGCACGATGCGCCCGAAGCCTGTCCTCCTCACCCCCGGAACCCAAGCCGCCCCACAACGGCAATTGCAGCGCCTCGGCGGACACCACCTCGATCGCCTGCAGTCGTAGGAGCGTCAGTGCTGCCGTCGGGGCATCATGGGCGGACCGGTTACTTAACCACCCGTCCAGTTGCCAGCGCACCCGGTCGGCGGTGGCGTCCTCGGTCAACGGCTCAGCACACCGCCACACCCGGCTCAGCTCTTCGCCATTGGCGGTGATCGCGTGAATCGCCAGCCGGGTGCATCCCACTCCGGCGGCCATCAGCGTCTGATGCAACGTACTGGCCAGCGAGCGCCCGGCGAATGCCGCCGCATCAACCCGGTCTATGGGCGGATCGCAGTACAGTTCGGCATCACGTTCCGGCGCCAGCTCCCGCCCGGACGGCCCCCGCTCCCGTTCGCCGCGGGCAAACCGATGCGCGACCACCGCGTCGGTACCGAACCGAGAAGCCACGTCGGTAACCGACAGCGCTGCAAATTGCCCGATAGTGCGGATCCCCATCCGCCACAACAGATCCGTGAGCTCATCGCGCTGCGGACCGGACAAACTCGGCTCAGTGGCAAGCTGCCGGATAGACAACACTGACAGGAACTGTGCGTCACCTCCCGGCTCGACAATCCGGCCCGTGCGCGCAGCGAAGACCGCGGTGGACAACCGATCGGCGATCCCGACTTGGCATTCGGCGCCAGCTGCGGCCACCGCATCGATCAGCCGCTCGGCCACCTGCTGCTCGGACCCGAAAAAGCGCACCGCCCCGCGCACCGGCAAAACCAGGAGCCCAGGCCGCAGCACCTCGGCGCGGGGCACCAGATCGTCGACCGCCACGATCACCGCTTCAAAGAAGCGGGCGTCGCGGTCAGCGTCGGCGGTTGCGATATGCAGTTGCGGACAACGCGACGCCGCCTCCCGGCGCCGCAGCCCCCGTCGCACTCCGGCGGCCCGCGCGCTCGCCGAGCAGGCAATCACCCGGTTTGCCAAAGTGACCGCAACCGGAGCCGTTGCGGGTTGGTCGGCGGCTGCGGCCGCTGCGACCGCCGGCCAGTCCATGCACCAGATCGCCAGCACTCGGGAAGAGACCACCACAACTCACCCGGTACGAGCCCGACCGATCGCTCGCCCCGCCGCACCCACCCCGCTGATCTGTAGCCGCACCGCACTGATCCGTCCGAATCCGGGCGTGGGTATGCCGCGATTGCCCGCCGTGATCTCATAGCCGCACACCTGGGCCTGCAGTCGCCTCGGCGCCCCCTGCCAGTCGCCATCGATGACCAGCAGGGTGCACCCCTTATGACGAGCCCGGGCCACCACCGCCCGCGCCCGGGTGCGCGTCACCCGGCGCCCACCCAGACCGAGCACCACCAGATCCATACCGTCGATGAGCACCGCGGCCACCTCCACCGGATCGGTGCCCGGATCCGGTATCACCGCCAGCCGACTCAGATCCGCCCCCAACTCCACGGCGGCCAGCAAGCCGATATCCGGCTGGCCGACGATAGCGACGTTGCCTCCGGCCGCGGTTACCGCGGCAACCATCCTCAGCAGCAGTGACCGGGCACCCGACAGCACCGCTACCGCGCCCCGGGGTACCAACTCCGGCCCGGCCGAATCCGCCAACAGGCCATCCGATTGGGCGAAGGCCTTCCCGGATATCCCCGATATCCCAGCCATCTGCCGTCGTAATGATTCAAGCTGCTCATCACGATTCTCAAGGCGCTGGTCGGAGGCGAAAGCCACAGCCACGACCGTCTCCTACCGACATCTTCAACTTACTCGAATCCCACTTACTCGAACATATGTTCGAATCAAGTAAACACCCGCCCTCCGACAATCGTCAAGCGCCGTGATCTTGTTCAAACAGGAACCTTGGCCCCGGCAGAGGTGGCGTCGAGCAGCCCGGTGATGTGCTGCCAGTACAGCCATTCGGCAACGGCGGCGCGTTGGGCGGCGAAATCGACCGCGGTATGCGCCTGCCCGAGGATGACTTCCTGGGCGTGGGCAGCGTAGCGGTGGAACGCGCCCAGATGTGCGCTGTCGCGACCCGCGGCGTCGCTGGTCAACGGTTTGAGAACCTCGAACCACAACGTGTGGCGTTGATCCGCCGGCGGATCGACGGCTACCGGCGGTGGCGGCAACAGGTCGATCAGACGATCATCAGGGGTCGCTGCCAGCTGGCCCGCCGCCTCAGGAGCCACCACCTCCAGGCGCGATCGGCCGCCCATTGTGCCGGTGGCCGGGATGTCGTCCGATTCGAGCACCATTTTGGGCGCTCCGGGATCGGAATTGGCCAGCTGCTCCTCGGTCGCGATCACCGCGCGCAGCCAAGTGTTGCGATGGTCCGCCCAGCCCTGCACCGCGATCACCGGGTGGGTCGCCCAGCGCGCCCGGTCGGAGGCTGGGATGGCCTCGTCGGCGCTGGCCATGCGAACCGGCTTCGGCAGCTGCACGCCGGCGGGAATGTAGGCCAGCCCATAGCTGTTGGCCACCACGATCGCGTCGTCGGTGGTCACGGCGGTGACCCACCAGAACCCGAAATCGCCCACGCCGCCACTGTCGGGAGCGTTCAAAGCGGCCGCGATCCGCCGCGCCAGCCGCAGCGGATCAGGGTCATCCGTCCGACGAGCGGTCGTGGCCACGGCAACGGCGTCGCGGGCGGCGCGCGCCACCGAGACCGGGATCGACGTGAGTACACCTGCACTCGCCGACGGGGTCGGAGCGGCCAGACTCGGGCCCGCATCGGGCCGCATGAGCCCCGGAGCCTTGCTGGCCGATCCCGCTGGTGGCGTGGCGGGCGGACCGCCCGAGCCAGCCCGTACGATCGGAGCAGACGACCCTACGCCCTGGCCAGCGGCGGCACCGCCGGATGCGACAGGCGCCATTGACATCGTCGACGCCATCGGCGGGGTGGATAAGCGTGCCGCCGCGGCGGGTGCGGCAGCTGGCGCGGCCGGAGCCTGGGGTGGCAATGGACTCCGTCCGGGCGGGAGCCCATGGCTCGGCGACCCGGTCCCCAACTCGCTTGGCGGTTCGCCGTTGCCTGGCCCGGCCGCCGACGGCCGCGGTGGTGCCGCGACCGGACCCACCGGTGCGGGCGGCTCGGCGGCTGGGTCGCGCGGCACCGGCCGAGTGGAGCCTGCAGGATGAGCCGTCAGGGGTGCGTGCATTGCCGGAGTCAGCTGTGGGGCGGCAAGTGGCGGCAACTCCGTTGGCCGCGGGGCGGCAGCCGGCGGCCCACTCGGAGCCGGCGCTGGCTCTCCAGGTACCGGTTGCATCCGGCCGGGTAGGGCTTCCGAGGATGCTGGGGATGGTGCGACTGGCGTGTCGCTCGGGGTGGGGCTGGCAACCAAACTCTCTGGTTGATCCGGGGTGATCTCGCCGAACATGACCTCCGGGAACAAGCTCAAGCCTTCTTGAATCTCCTCGCCAAGAGCGGTGACCAGGATGACGTTCATTGCGTTCACCGCAGCCACCAATCCTTCGATCGCGGGGAGTTCCGCGGGGTCGGTCTCTAGGACTTGTATCTCAATTTGAGCCTCCAGCACGGCGTCGTAGATCTCCAACTTCGTCTGCGTGATCGACGCGGCGATCTGGTCGTGCCATTCCGACAGCTGCTCGAGCTCCGTCACCAGTTCTTGCAACCGAAGGCTGTAGTCGAGGAGCTTGGCGTGGGCAGCGCCGGCGGCACCGCCCGCCCAGACACCACCTTCGAAGATCTGCGACATCTGCTGCCGACACGTCGAATGCACGTCGACCAACTGCGCTCGTACCTCGGTGAACTGTTGTGCGCGTTCAAACAACTCGTCCTCATCGACCTCGGGCCACCCCCCGGGTTCGAGCATCTCCTCCGCGTAGGGACCAAGCGGCCGCATTATGCCCATTGCCTATTCACCTCCCGATCAGGGCTCATCCGGACCGCCATGCGCAGCCCTGGGCGCGTCATTGCTGTCCGCGTCGTCGGGACCGTGATCGCCGATGACGGCCTGCGTCCACGGCCGGTCCTCGGTATAAAGCGCCTCGTCGGCGGGCTGTCCCCGCTTGCCGTTGCCGCCCACGCCTCCCCCGCGTCCCCCATGGCCCATCGGGGCCATACCCATGCCACCGCGGCCTGCGGCCGCGCCCCTTGCGACCGGCGTCGCACGATCCGGGTTCGTGAGACCACGCGCCCCCGCGGTAGTCCGCGGCTCAGCGGCCCCCACCGCCGGCTGCAGCGTTTTGCCGCCAGCTCCGCCCGCCATTCCGCCGCCCCCGACGGACGCCGGAGTGGGCGCCGGGGCGCCGGGCAGGCCCGTGGTCGCCGCGGTGCCCGGCGCCGGCGTTGACGGCATGCCGCCTAAGGACGGAATGCCCGTCAACGGGAGCCTGGGCGTCGCCGGAAGACCGCCCGCATTGGTCCCCGGTGCCGCTGCGGGCGTAGGGCTGTACGCGGGGGGCGGCTCCGGCGGATCCAATGGCGGCAACGGCAAGTCCGCCCTCTTGGCGTATTCGCCCAGCACCTCTTCCGACTGCTTCTGCAGCGCCGCATATCTCACCAGCAGCACTTTTTCGAAATACTGTCGATCAAATCCGCGACGCTCGACATCTTCCCACTCGACGTCGAGCTCATGTATCTGAGCGACCGTGGGATGCTGCGAGACAGCCCAGCTGTGCGCCGAGGTGACGCCGTGAGCCTGGGAAACCAGCTGTTTACAGAGGTGGGCCATCGTGTACACCCACTGCCGCTGCCGTTCGAAGTTCGCCTCGACAGCGGTTGCCGCCGCGCCTTCCCAATGCACAAACGGTCGGAACGCCGTGGTTGAGTCCAGCAACTCTTGCTCGTACGCACTCCACCCGTCGGCAAAGCTGTTCAACGCCACGCCCTGGTCGGGACTGGCGATCTCCTCGGCGGCCTGCCTGAGTGGGTAGAAGTGAGGGATCGGTGCACCAGAGCCGACAACGGGGCCGACGCGAGGGGGGCCAGCGCCCGTGCCGGCGCCGTTCCCGGAAGCATCGGCACCCAGCAGGTGAGGCGGCGTAGCCGCGGGCGCGGAGTCACCTCCGGCATTCACGGTTTCGGCAGCGGCCTCGTCAGTTGCCTTATAGGCCTTGGCCGCTTGCCTCAGGGCCTTGGCCAGTTGTTGGCGCACCCGATTGCCGGCATCGAGGTACGTCCGCATCGCGTGGTAGGAGAACGCAATCTCGCCGGCCGCGTCGATGATCATCGGAAGGTCGCACGGCGCCGCGGGGTTGTCGGACGGTTCTGTGATCACAGCCGCCAGCTCGGCGGCTCTGGCCAACAATTCCTCTTTCGCCGACCGCATATTCTGCGGTTGGGTCATATCGCATCGTCTCTTTCATTCGGGGGCAACGCTTTCCGCTGCGTGCGCAGCTGCCTAGAATCGCTGCTCGCTGAGTCGACCGCCCAGCGTCCTATCGGTGTCTGCATAGGCTTGGGCCGCGGTGGCGACGTCGGATCCGATCGTCGTGAGTGCGGCTTTGGCAGCGAGCAACCCGTCGGTCACCATCGCGTAGATGGGTGGGATGACCTCGTTGATCGCCTCCGACGCGTCATCCCATCCAAAGGAAATTACTGGCGGCGGGGCCTCGGGAAAAATGAGTTCACGCAGCGTTGCCCCTGCGGCCGCCAATTCGATGGAATCGACGGTCATGTCACGCATCGCTGGATCCTCGATTGGTGTTCTCCATGATGAATCGGCGACCTACGCGAACATGCCGGTGACGGCCTGTTCGGTGCCCTGCATCGCCTGACTGGACTCGGTGATCGCCTTCGAAAGACTCTGCAGCGCGGCGTTCAGTTCGGCAGCGGTGCTGTCCCATCGTTGCTGAACGGCCTGGTAGGACTCTGAGCCGCTACCGCCCCACGTCGCTTGGAGAGCGGTGAGTGATCGTTTCCCATCATCGAGAAGTCCTTGGGCGGTGAGGACTTCCGACTGGATTGCGGATGCTCCAGCGTCGATGGCGGCAAAGTTGTAGTGCATTTCAGACATGTCGTTGCTCCGTTTCGGGTAGTGGTACTGGGTTAGAAGTTCATTTGCGATGCCAGCGAGCTGCTTTGGTCGTCATCGGCCCTGCTGTAGTTCATCCCGGCACTCGAGATATTCGTCGATATCTGGTTGAGCTCCAGTATTTGCTTGTTGGCCGCTTCATGAAAACGTTGCAGCGCGGCCTGGGCGGCCAGACCGGCCTGGCCATGCCATGCGGGTTGCAAATCGCTTGCCGTCGACTCCACCCGCCCAATGGAGGCCTTGAGCTCACCGGCGATTCGGTCGAAGCTTTGGGCTTCTCTGGCCAGGGTCGCGGCATCGGTCTTCATCACTGCCATGTCGGACTACCTTTTCTTTGCGTGTTCCTCGCCACGTGATGGCGAGTCTTCCGGCCCAGGTGGCCGGGAAGTCTGTCGGTGTGGGCGCTCACCAGTCGTCACCGTCTTCGGAGTCCACTGCGTCGTAGTCGTCCTGCGCCGGTGAAAGCGGCTCTGGTGCCGCCAGTCCTGGCTTTGAGCCACCGCCGGATTGTGCGCTGCGACCGAGATTTCCCATCGGGGCAACGCCACCTGCCGTAGATGAGCCGGGGCCGGCGCCGGTGGGACTGGCCGGCGCCGGCGGCTGGTGGTGCTGACCGATCAGCTGCGCCATCAGCGGCGTGCGCGCCGAGGATCCACCTGAGCCAGGTAGCGAGTCTGCGCGCAGCAGTCCCGCGCCGATGCGTGGGCCCGACCCGCCGGTCAATGGATGGTTGGACAGGGCACCGGCACCGAGCAGG
Organism: Mycobacterium spongiae; assembly: GCF_018278905.1. NCBI lineage: Bacteria > Bacillati > Actinomycetota > Actinomycetes > Mycobacteriales > Mycobacteriaceae > Mycobacterium > Mycobacterium spongiae. The sequence continues at coordinate 1,201,815 of NZ_CP046600.1, read as the reverse complement.
CCTAGCTGCGCTCCGTGCTCGGTGCCTGGACTCGCGCCGGGCGGGCCACTCGCGCCACCTATCTGGCTGAACAGCGACGTCACTTGCTGCAACGGCCGGAGCAGGTTCAACAGCGCGCCGCTCATCGCAGGGGACTGCTGAAGTGTCAACTCCCCAGCGGGCAAGGCGGAGGCGTTCGACGCGGTCGCCGCGAGTCGGCCCGCCGCGGACGCGGCAGCCTGGCCCGTCTCCGGACCAAGGATCGCCTCCATTGGCCCGACCTTCTCAAAAACCGTGTTGGCGGCGGTATCTGCCTGGTAAACGTCCATGGCGCTGGCGGCCTGATTCCACATGCGGATGAAGTAGTCCGCTTCGTTGACGCCAATCGGTACCGTGTTGATACCGAGGAAGTTCGTGGCCGTAAGGACCGCGTGTGTGATGTGGTTCGTCGCGATCTCTAGCAGCGAAGGGGTCATCGCCAGCGCGCGTGTGTATGCCGCGGCCTGCGCGGTTGCTTGCAGCGCGCGCGTGTGCGCCGATGTTGCCGCGGTGCGCAGCCAGACCACCATCGGCGTGGTAGCCGCTAGCGCGCGTTCGCTGGCCGTTCCGGTCCACGCTTGCCCGAGCAGAGCTAGGCTCGCTGCCAACTCGTCAGCCTGAGTTTCTTGGGCGATCGAAAGGGCCTCCCAACCCGAAGCGGCCTGAATCGCCGGCGCCGCGCCTTCTCCGGCCATCAACCGGGCGGTGTTCAACTCCGGCGGCATTGCGTGCCACAGCATGGCTATCGGAGCCTTTCGATTGCGGGGCGCTGCTTGGGCCGTTTCGTCGGTCGGGCCGCTAAGCGAGTGAGGCGGCGGAGCTGTGGTCGACGACTGAATAGATGCCGGCGATCTCGGCGAACGCCTCGCCAGCCCGACTGAGCTCTTCTTGCGCCGCTGTGTTCAAAGCCAACATGTGGGCTCCCTCCGACGCGAACACACTGGCGAATTGCACGGAGACCTCGTCGGCACCGGCTGGGGCTATCACGGTCACCGACCCTGATGCCGTTGCGCAGGCCGCCCGGCCCCTGGCAGCGTTGGCGACTATTCCGAGGGCAATGCCGTAAATGGCCGGGTCGCATGACATTTGTCGCATCGGCGTACCTCCCTGTTGTTGTGCTGACCGGCCGGCCGAGGACCGGCATTGGCTGCGGGCGGTGGCCAGGGCGCACCTTGTTGGGCGTCACCTGGCGGCTCCAGACGCTCCGACGGGCACTTTTCGCGGACTCGGGTCCGCGGGCAGCGTGTCGTGTTCGAGCATCGCGGAGTTCCTCGCCAGCACCGGACCGTCGACAAGGAGACGAATGATCTCCCACGGTGCATTATTGGGCGAGTTCAGGCCCAGCGCTCTCGCCCCCTCCGCGTTCGGCACCCCGTAGCGCACGCCGTGTGGATCGATGTAATACATCAATTCGGTGTGTCGGGGGTCCGGTGACTGCAGGGTCACGAACTTTCCGCCGTCGATGAAAACGGTTGCTGTGTTATGGATCTGCTTGGCACCCAGGCGCATTGTTGACGGCGGTATCGGCAGATGCCGGCCGGAAATCACGGCGGTCTGCGGCGACTCGTCGCCGCTGCCCGACTGCCACGTCCACGTCCAGCACAACGTGGAATCTGCTGGCCCGGAGACGATCTTGAGTGGTTCGTCAGGCAGGGGTGAGTCATACACCGTGTGGGGGATATCGACCACGAGGTTCGGCAACATCCATGGTGGTTCTGCGAATCCATAAGATTCCTTGTCGCGCAGCACCTCGGCGGTGTCGGCGTTGATCGGGGCGATGCCGTCGGAGAGCACGACGAAGTGTTGCGACCTATAGGAGGTCTCGCTCTGGAACACCGACCCGACCACCAGACCCGGGGGAAGGCCCAGCGAATTGGGTTCTCCAGCACCTGGTATCGGCGGTAGCTGCCAGGACCCCAGGTCCGGTAGTGCGTTGAACATGCCCTCGGAGATCGGGGTCGGCCTGGCGGTCATGGGTATCGCCATCGCCGAGCGGAGGGCTCGGTCAGTCAGATCTATGGCGTGTCGCCCTTGCGGCCTGACAATCCACGTTCTGCTCTTGTAGGACACCAGGACCGCCTCGTCGGCTTTCAGGGGATCGACGGACGGATCGAATTGCAAAGGAACCGCCAGCAGCGCTGTGCGCACCACCGGAGAAGCGGCCTCGGCCCGAGCGACGGTGTCACACAGGGTCCAGATCGAGGAGTTCGCCGCCGAAACCGGCGTGGCATAGGGGGCGCCGGGGATTCCGATGGTTTGGCCTATGGGCCGCTTGCCCAGCTCGGAGGATTTCACGGTTGCGGGGTTGGCCGGTTTGCCCAGTACCAACCGAGCCGACGTCAGGTTGTAGACGGGATACAACCTTCCGGACAGGATCACATAAAGCTGGTGGGTAGCGTCGTCGCTGAGCAGACTGCCCTCGGTCAGTAGACGGTCGCCACTAAGTTTGCCCAGCGGTTTGAAATACGCCAGCAACCCGGCGCCCGCCATGATCAGGATCGCGACGACCGCACCAAGAGTGAATGACCGACTGTAGAACTGCAGCGGATCGTCGAACATTCGGGTGTCCCGGAGCACGATGGCGTGCTCCAGCCGGCGCAGCAAAAAGCGCCAACCGCTAACCTGAACCTTGGTCGTGAGCCGAGTACCCGCCATGTGCTACTCGATGCCACTCGGGCGGCTGTCGAAGGATTGGAGCTGGCCCAACGTCGGCGTCACGCCCAGTACCTCCGCACGACAATTCTGCCTCGACCTATGGCAATCGCAGTTTTTGCGGAGTGCATGTGCCCATGATTAGCACTAATCGGCGCATTCTTCAACGCGTTTACCAAGAGTTCAACAAGGCAATCCGGATTTATTCAGCACAATATTGACCAGCGTCATGCGCACAATTCATCACGAGCGTTGCAAGAATTCCTTGCCGGCCCAAATCGGCAGCGCGTCCACGCACCAAATCGCATAGAGTACAACGTGTTACCCGTCCTCTTTCCGGCCGTGCGCCTGCGGAAATTCATCACTCACGGCTCCCAAAATCGCCGCTAGCACCTGAGTAATTCACCAGTCCCGTGACAAGAATTAACCACGTGAAAGTCCTCGATCATTAGCGTCATGCCCGGTTGGGCAGCAGGCAATTGTCTCGAAGCGGTAATGACTCGTTTGTCAGACTTTGACGGTTGGCCGCAGATACGAAGACCGCGAGTTGCGCGCCGCTACGCGCTGCGTTGGCTAATGAGTCACCAACGAGCGCGCCACGATATCAACAGCACGGCCTGTCTCAGCGGGCTAGCCCGCACGCACGTTCTTCCCGCGAGTCACAGCGGATGAATACCCGGCAGATCCGCGGTGAAGTAGCGTTGCAGGTTCGGCGCGATCGTCTGTGCGATCTGTTCGGCCGGTAACGACGCGAAAGGCTCGATTTTTACGATGTAGCGAGCCATGACTACACCCAACATTTGCGACACGACGAACTCGGCACGGATGGCGGCCGTCCCCGGCGGGTTGTCGACCCGAGAACCTACCCCGGCGGCGACCATTTCCTGAAGGAAGGAGCGTGTCAAGCTCACATCGGCTGCAGCGATCAGTGACCGCAGTGTCGCGATCCAGGCGGCGCCGCGTTCCGAATCCCAGATGTCGAGCAACAGCGACGATAGTCGCAGTCCAAGTTCTTCGATGGGAGCTTGGCGCATCGGGACGAGTATTTCCATTGGGTCGATGGGAATATGAATCGCCGCCGCAACGAGCTGCCGCTTGGTTCCGAAGTAGTGATGGACAAGCGCCGCATCGACCCCCGCCGTCCTCGCCACTGCCCGCATCGATGTCTGGTTAATACCGTTGCGCGCAAACAATTCCCGCGCGATCGCGAGAATGCGCTCACGCATATTGGACTTCCCACCGGGCGGTCGCCCGGGACGTCTGCGCTTGTTGGTGGTCAAGGTGATGCCGCGTCCTTCGCGGTATGCGCCAGCAGCGCGATCCGGCGCGACCCGCTGTGGTGCGATTCGATAGTTGACGGATACGTTGGCTCTGCGCAGCGACGACATGCTCATCGGCCCAACGCGGGAGTCGACAGGTCTAGGGTGCAAACCACCGATCGGACGCCATACGGAACTTTTGCAATCATGCCCTCGCGTCCTCCGTAAATCATTGCAATCACAGTTTCGCGACCTGTGTCGATCTACAAATATCACCAACCGCCGGATCATTCAATGGGCTTAAACAAAAATTTGCCAAGAAACTCGATTTATTAAGCAGGTTATTCATCAGTCGGACCGGCAGAATTCGTCACGGACGTCGCAGAAATTCGCCAGCGGCGTGGACTGGCCTGAGCGGTTGGCTGGGCAACGTAGCAGGTAGACGCCGCGGTGCTGGGGCCTGCTTCCGCCTGACCGCGCCCCGAAATTCATCACCGGTAGAGCCATAATTAAACACTCGAACATGAGAAATTCGCTAGCGAAGGTGTGGAAATTAATCGGCCGCAACCTTTACAAGTGGTCGCTGCCGGGTGGATCGTTGGCAATTCCCGGCCGGCCGTAACAATAGGTTTGGAATAGGCTTTAGGGCTCGTTTTGAGAGGTTTATGGCTGGTTTCGATTGCTTTGTGGCAGGCCGGGGACAATCGCGGACCGCTGCCGTGCGTCCACCGGACGGCCGAGTTACGCCGGATCGATCCTGGCCTTTCGCGGATACGCCGGGCTGTATTGCCAGCAGTAGTGAATATCGGTGAATATCAACCGTATTGAGATGGCGATGGCCGCGGATGTCGATGAATACCGTTGAATTTCAACAGTATCGAGGGCTGTCGAACAGAACACGCTTAGACAACGGGGGTTGTCGATGCTCGGCGCGTGGCGCACCGATCAGCTTTGGACACTCGACCCGCAAGTTCCTAAGTCTATTGTGCAACAACTTATTTAGAGCACAGACCCTCGGCTCTTGGCGATGTCGGTTGGGCTGGCCGCAATGTTTTCAGTGTCGCCAGCCCAGCCCCCGCGCGCCAGTGATGGCACACTCTAACCGTGCAGCCGTTCGTCAAACGAGAAGCCGGCTGCCCCTGTGGAGCCACCACGGACGGATGAGACTCGGAAAAGCATTGTGCGGGCTGCTCGTCGCGTGTTCAGCCAACGCGGCTACGACGGGACGACATTCCAGGAAATCGCCGACTGCGCCGATCTGGCGCGGCCGGCGATCGACTACTACTTTTCCAGTAAGCGGGCGCTCTACCGGGAGGTGGTGGACCGAACCAACAGGCTTGTGGTCGAGGCGGTCATCGAACGGGCTCTTCGCGAGACGTCCCTGACAGCGCGTATCGCTGCGTTGATCACCGTTGCCGCGGATTCTGATTCTCAGAATCCTTCCACGGCTGCGTTCCTGGCAGCGGATGCGATGGAGTCACAACGGCATCCGGATCTGAACCCGGCCGGCAACGATGCCGTGCGCACTGCACGAAGATTTCTCACCTGGGCCGTCGACGATGCTATCGAACACGGCGAACTCACTACCGATATCGATGCAGCACTATTGGTCGAGACGTTGATGGTCGTGTCGTGCGGCATGGCGTTCTACGCCGGTTTTGTTGAGAGCTACCGACAAATCGACGCCGTCGCCGAGTCGGTGCGCCATCTGCTGGCCGCCGATTTATTGAAGCTGTCGCAGCCCTAACCGCCAAAACCGACCCCGGCCTCAGCTAGGGCAACCCGTCGATCCCGTTGTAGCCCAACGGTCCTCCGGTGCCGCCCGCGCCACCGGCACCCATCGTAGTGCCTATCCCCCCGTTGCCGCCGTTGCCGCCGTTGCCAAGCAGCAGAGCGTGGCCGCCGGCCCCTCCAGCGCCGCCGGCACCGATCCCGACTGAGCTCGTTCCCCCCGCGCCGCCGTTGCCGCCGTTGCCAATGACCCCGGCGTTGCCGCCTTGCCCGCCGGTCCCGCCGGAGCCAACGGTACTGGAACCACCCGATCCGCCGGCCCCGGCGTTGCCGAACAGCATGGCGCCGTTGCCGCCTGTGCCACCGGTTCCCCCGGTGCCGCCCGAGATGCCGGTTCCGCCCGCCCCGCCGGCTCCGCCGGCACCGAAGACGACGCCGGCGTTGCCGCCAGCCCCACCAGCCCCGTTGGTTTGGCCGTCCCCTCCGGTGCCGCCGGTACCGCCGGCACCGAAGATCATCCCGGCGTTGCCGCCAGCCCCACCCGTCCCACCCGCACCGACACCCGCATCGATCCCGGTGGGCATTCCGCCGGTTCCACCAGACCCACCAGCGCCACCGGAGCCGAACAGCCCGCCAACACCGCCACCACCCCCAGCACCGCCAGCGCCGCCGGCCGAGAACTCTCCGGTGCTAAGGCCGCCGGCACCGCCTTCGCCACCGGCGCCGCCAGCGCCGAACAACCAGCCACCGACACCACCCGCGCCGCCGGCACCACCAGGTCCACCATCCATCCCGCCGCCGCCCTGGCCACCGCTGCCCCCAACGCCGCCATCACCAGTGACGATGCCGCCGGAACCGCCGGAACCGCCAGCCCCCCCGGCCGCACCGCCGATGGCCAGCCCGCCGGCACCGCCGGCACCGCCGTGGCTGAAAAGCCCGCCGCTCCCGCCGGTGCCGCCGGCGCCGCCGACGGCACCGGCGCCCGTGGCGGACCCGCCAGCGCCGCCGGCGCCACCACCTCCCATCAGGGTGAATAGCCCGCTGGGACCGCCGGCCCCGCCCGCGCCGCCAGAGCCGCCGCCAAAGCCGCCGGTGCCGCCGATGCCACCGGAGCCGAACAGCCCGCCAGGGCCGCCGGCACCACCGGCACCGCCGGCAAGCGCAGAGCTGAAGCCTCCCGCCCCGCCGGGACCTCCGGTACCGAAAAGCAGTCCGCCGGCGCCGCCAGCACCGCCCCCAGTCGCGTCGGACAGCGTGGCGTTGGCCCCGGCACCGCCCGCCCCACCATTGCCGAACAACCCTGCGGCCCCGCCACTCCCGCCGTCCTTGCCGGCGGCACCGGAGCCGCCGTTCCCGCCGTTGCCGATCAATATCCCGCCAGCCCCGCCGGGCTGGCCGGTTCCCGGCGCCCCGTTGGCACCGTTGCCAATCAGCGGGCGTCCCAGCAGGATCTGGGTGGGCGCGTTCACCACGTTCAGTACCTGCTGCAGCGGCGAAGCATTGGCGGCCTCGGCTGCGACATATGAACCCGCAGCGGTGGTCATCGCGTGCACAAAATGCTCGTGAACCGCAGCGGCGTCGGCGCCACACGCCTGATAGGCCTTCGCGTGCGCCCCGAACAACACGACAATCGCCGCCGACACTTCGTCGGCGCCCGCGGGAAGCAGCGCCGTCGTCAGGGCTGCCGCAGCGGCATTAGCCTCGACGATCGTCGAACCGATCCGAGCCAAATCGGAGGCCGCCAACGCCAACTCAGCAGCCGATGCGATCACAAAAGACATTGGTACTCCTATGAATAGCGCTCGGAGGAGCGAACACGCCCATGATAATGACGGCGACCTACAGTGTCAGAGTTTTCGACGAATCGTGTGATGATTATTGCTGAATTAGCCGTTATACCAGGTTATTACGGTTCGTCGTTGTGGGTCCTGCTGTGCTACAGTCAATCTCGATTACTCCACAGCGACGAGTCAGTTGTCTGCGCGGGAGCGGGTACGGTCCATCTGAGGCCACCAGAACCAGCGGCCTAGCAACGTCGCGCACGACGGTGTCATGAACGCGCGGACCACGAGCATGTCAAACAGCAAGCCTAGACCGATGGTGGTACCGACCTGACCGATCACAGTCAGGTCGCTCACCACCATCGACATCATGGTGAAAGCGAACACCAAACCCGCCGCGGTTACCACCGAACCACTGCCGCCCATTGCCCGAATCATCCCAGTCTTTAGCCCGGCACGGATCTCCTCCTTGAGTCGAGATACCAAGAGCAAGTTGTAGTCGGCACCGACCGCCAAGAGGATGATGACCGACATCGCCAGCACCAACCAGTGCAGCTCAATGCCCAGGATGTACTGCCATACGAGCACCGACAGCCCGAAGGACGTACCCAACGACAACACGACGGTGCCGACGATGACTACGGCCGCGACGACCGCACGTGTCATGAGCAGCATGACGGTGAAAATCAGCCCGAGCGCGGCTAATCCCGCGATCATCAGGTCGTAGCGATTTCCGTAGGAAATGTCCCTGTAGACCGATCCGGTGCCGGCAAGGGAGATCCTGGCTCCCGTCAGTGGCGTCGATTTGAGGGCTTCCCTCGCGGCGGTCGTGATCGCGTCAATGTGCGAAAGGCCCTGCGGGGTCATCGGATCGTTTTCATGGGAGATGATGAAGCGCACCGCGTGGCCGTCCGGTGACAAGAACATCTCCATGCCACGCTTGAGTTCTTCGTTCTCGAAAGCCTCAGGGGGCAGGTAGAACGAGTCGTCGTTCATGGCATTGTCAAAAGCCTGCCCCATAGCTGTCGCGTTGACCAGCATGGCGTCCACCTGATCCTGCAGTCCTTTCATGCTGGATCGCATCGTCAAGAAGAGGCGGCGAATGGTCTTCATGATCGCGATCAGCGGTGGCAGCAGCGCCCGCATCTGCGGCATCAGCGCATCTAGGCGATCGATCTCGGACAGCAGGCTTTGCATGTCCTCGGTCAAGGTATCGACGCCATCGAGGGATTCGAATACCGAGCGCAGTGACCAGCAAAGGGGAATGTCGTAACAATGTTGTTCCCAATAGAAGTAGCTGCGCAGCGGCCGGAAGAAGTCGTCGAAATCGGCGATGCGATCCCGGACTTCGCCCACGTGGGTGACAGTCTTGTGCATCTTCGCGGTCATGCTGTCGGTGGTATCCGTGAGCTGCCCCAACAAGTCGAGCATCACCTCCATGATGCTTATCGCCTCCTGCATTTCGTCGGCGATGACCAGCATGTCGTCCATCCGGTCCTGCATGTAAGGCATGTTCAGCACTTGCGTGGTGCCTTGCATGCTCATCTGGAACGGGATAGAGGTGTGTTTGATGGGGATTCCCTGCGGGCGCGTGATGGCCTGAACTTGCGCGATACCTTCAACTCGCAATACGGCTTTGGCGATTCGCTCGATGATCAGAAAGCCAGCCGGATTGCGCAAATCGCGATCGCCTTCAACCATCAACGCTTCGGGATTTATCTTGGCTTTCGGAAAGTGCCGGTCGGCGGCCGCATACCCCACGTTCGCCGGCAAGTCAGCCGGAATGTAGTTGCGATCGTTGTAGTTGGTGCGGTATCCGGGTAGGGCCAGCAGGCCGACCAACGACAGCACAGTTGTCGCGACCAGGATGGGTCCAGGCCAGCGCACCACTGCGGCACCGATCTTTCGCCATCCTCGAATCCGCATCTGCCGCTTAGGTTCGAGCAAGCTAAAGCGACTGGCGACGGTCACGATCGCGCAACCCAGGGTCAGCGCCACAAAGACCACGACAACCATGCCGATGGCCAGCGGAATGGCGAGTGTCTGGAAGTACGGCAGCCGGGTGAAGTGCAGGCAGAATGTTGCCCCGGCGATCGTCAGACCTGAGCCAAGCACCACCCCCGCAGTTCCGCTGAACATCGTAAAGAACGCCGATTCGGAGTCCTCGCCGGTTCCACGCGCTTCTTGATAGCGACCGACCAGGAATATCGCGTAATCCGTCGATGCCGCGATCGCCAGGGTCACCAGCAGATTGGTCGCGAAAATCGAAAGCCCGAAGAGCTCGTGGTAGCTAAGGAACGCCACGACTCCGCGGGCGGCGAACAACGACAACGCGACGAAGGTAAGCACCACGACCGCCGTAGCGATCGACCAGTAGACCAGCAACAGCATGACGGTAATCACCACAAAGGTGACTCCCTCGATCTTCCGCAGGCTGCGGCTGCCCGCACCGAGGCGATCTGTGTCAAGCGCGGCCCGCCCGGCCACATAGGCCTGTACCCCGTCCGGCGCGGGGATGCTGGCCACGATGTCCCGCACTGCCCGCACTGAGTCGTTGGCGCTGTTTTCACCCAGATTGCCAACGAGATACACCTGCACGTAAGCGGCCCTACCGTCGGCGCTCTGTGCGCCGACTTCGGTCAGCGGGTCGCCCCAGAAGTCCTGGACGTGTTCGACGTGTTCGGCGTCCGCTTCAAGCTTGTCGACCAGCCGCGCATAAAATCGGTGAGTGTCGTCGCCAAGCTCGCGCCGGCCCTCCAGCACGATCATGACCGAGCTGTCGAAACTGAATTCCTCGAACACATCGCCGATATGTCGCATCGCGATCATCGACGGCGCCTGGTGGGGGCTCATCGACACCGCCCGCATCGCGCCGACCTTTTCCAGCGGCGGCACCAAGACGCTCAGCGCAGCGATAGTGGCTACCCAGGCGAGGATGATCGGAACCGCTAGCCGGCGGATCGTCCGCGGAATGCACGTCCGACGAACACTTTCAGAAGGCCGGCACACTATTGTTGGCGCTCGAATCACCAGCGCCCTCAAGCCGATTTCACCAGGCAGAACGTCTGGGCGTGGACGCTAGTGGAGATCTTCTCATCCTTGACATCCCCGTCGACGACGATGCGGCATCCGATGCTGTCGCTGTTGCCCTGTGCGACGATCTTGGGGAAGGCGGCCGGTGCGGTGGTACTCAGGGTCAGCTCCCACGGCAGAGCCACACCGCTGACCCGCTGCGGCTGGATATCGAGATCCAGGTAGCTGATGTCCGCCACGGCTCCTGGGGGGCCGAAGACTTCATACTTCACCACTTTCGGGTCAAAGGACTTGGGGTCGTTGGCGAATGCGCTTGGGACGGAAACGGGTTCGGAGTCGAAAACACCGCGGATCCGGTGGACAGCGAAGCCCACAATCGCGAGGACAGCGGCAATCACCAGGGGCATCCAGGCCCGCCTCAAGAACCCCATCGCCGACTCCTCATAGCCGTTCGGCGAGTGTGAGTCCCCAACCGGCTGACCACGCCCCGCCCGACGCAGTCCGCTTTTGGCCCGGCCGGCGGACGGCACGTGCGTGGCTGAGATCGATCAGGCCGCCTCGCCCAAGTGTCAGGCACGGTGCGGCTGGCTCGTGGGTGAGAAGGTGGGCACCATATCCTCCCTCGTGCCCCACCAGCGCGTCGCCGGCGGCCTGTGCGAGCAGCATTCCGGCCCGGGTGAGCACCGACGTCTCGCCGACGTGAGCCCCTACTACGACCCCAAGTCCGCGGCCCGCGGCCGCGCGCACAATCTCTCGTGCGCGCATGATCCCGCCGGCCTTCGACACCTTGACATTCACGATCGGCGGCCGGGAGAACTCCGTGTAGTGCTCGAGATCAGCTATGCGGCAAACGCTCTCGTCCAGGATCACGTCGCGGTCGAGCTCGACGGCGAGGCGAGCGAGCGTTGCAACATCGCCGGGGGCGACCGGTTCTTCAAACGCGAAGAACTTCGCGCGTAGCTCTGTGAGGTACGGGCCCGCGTCGAGCGGCCGCTCACGCCACAGGTTGTTCGCGTCGAGCCGCACGCGGGGGGTGCGTCCCGTTGCTGTGCATCGGCGGTGTAGGAGGTCGAGCTTGGCGCGGTCGGCGGCGAGGTCCCCGCCGAGCTTGACCTTGTAGTCGGAGAACCCTGCTGCGAGGTGCATCTCGAGCAGCGCGGTGAACCGCTCTGGCGATTCATCGCCGAGGACACCGGTGTACGCATACGTGCGCCGCGGATCGCCGAGCCCCAGGAGCACCTCGACCGAGACGCCATCCTCGCGGGCGAAGAGATCCAAAAGGGCGCACTCTATCGCGCACCACGCGCTGGGGGCACGGTCGATCTCCGCCTCGTGTGCCGCGCTCCAGCGTAGGAGACCTGCGAGATCTGCGCAGGTGCAGGTGATCTCGGCAATGTGCTGGTCGATCCACGACCGGCAGCCGTCGATGGTCTCACCTGTCACATACGACCTCGGGCATCCTTCGCCGAGGCCCGTGTGGGAACCACGCCTGACCTCGACCCAGATGCTCGCCCCCAGGTTGCGACGAGCACTAGCATGCGCAAAGGCCGAGCGGAACGGGAGCTCGAGCGGTGCGTGAACGAGCGAGAAGATTGACGACATCGTTGGCCGCTACGCGCTCGTGCGCATCGTGGCGGTCGACGACCGAGCCGGCGCACGCCGCGTTACGATCTCTTTGCGCAGCTGCCGCCCAAGCAAATGCACGACGTTTGCCAACGACACCGGGCATATCGCGATCATCCCGTCGCCGCGGTCGTAGTCACGGTTGCGGTCCATGTAGAACCGGATGTCGGGATCGTGAAGATCGGTTGCGGACACGAAAGCCTCGTGCCCTTTGATGCGTGGCCTCCGCTTGCGCACCGTGCCCCGTTGCTGGTCGAAGCTGTCTCCGTAGTACGCGCTCCCGAGCGCCGCGATCACCTCGCGTACCTCGGCGGAATCCGCGCGCGTGCGTGACGGGTAGTACTCGCGCAGATTGCGCGCCATGGCCAGGTAGGGGCGGTAAGTGAGGCAATCGCTCCAGAAGTAGACCCGGTCAAATCTGGGAGATAACCACGGGCCGAGCACGCGGCGCAGCACCATCCGCTGAACAATCGCGTTCGACCGCCACGCGGGCTGCAGGTAGCACAGCCCCAGGTAGAAGGCCGCGACCCGGCGCCCGCCGGTGAGCTGCACCACGCGGCGCCGGATGCCGCAGAAACCGATCAGCGTCCCATCGCGTCGACGGGAGAACAGTGCGACCTCATCGAGGACCGCCAGTCGTCTATCAAACTCCGCGCGGTCCGTGTTGTGGTGTGGCGCATAGAGCGCCCACATCTGTTCCCGAGTCGCCTCGTCCAGGCTAGGGGCGCGGCGGATCGAGATCGCGGTACGAATGATTGTTCTCAGCACAAGAATCTCCTGAACGTCAAAGTTGAGGCGCTGCTGAATGTCCCGATATCGTTGACAGACGGCCTAATACGCCTCAACCGCGGGTTTCACCAGACCGGTCTGCTTGGAAATTGCTTGGCGTCGACGGAATTACCCTAACCGGTGAAATCTCATTTCGACAAGGGAGTAATCGTGCGCAATATCGCTGAACAGCGTTGAATTACGTTGAATATCAACAACACTAAGTTTTGATGGTCACTGCACGCAGAAACCAAGCGCCGCCTAGGCCGCTGAGCGGCGTTGAATAACGTTGAATATCAACGATACTAGGGTCCATCTGGAGCTACGCGCCCCGGTCCGATCATCGGTCACGCAACCGAGCGGTTGGCGGGTTGCTGTAGTGCAGCGAGGGCTCGGCTGAACACCGGATGTCAGCTTGCTGGGAACACGCTGCGGAACCGTGCATCGGGGCAATAATGTCGCGACAATAAGAATTCTTATCGTTCTCTTCTCCTTCTTCTCTTCTGAGGTGGTAAGTCGGCCTATGAGTATCTCGTCGCTGAGTGGAGGAAACGTTTCTGTCGACTATCGAAACGCACCACAGCGCGCCAAGCCGGATGACACTTCCGGCAGCAACCGTGATGGACGCGGCATCACCTTGACCACCAACAAACGCAGACGACCCGGACGACCACCCGGCAGCAAGTCCAATATGCGCGAGCGTATTCTGGCCAGCGCTCGGGAATTGTTCGCATGCAACGGTATTGACAAAACGTCGATGCGGGCAGTGGCCCGGACAGCGGAGGTCAATGCCGCGCTGGTCCATCACTACTTCGGAACCAAGCAGCAGCTGGTCGCGGCCGCAATTCATATTCCCATCGACCCCATGGAAATACTCATCCCAATGCGCCAAGCGCACATCGACGAGCTCGGCTTGCGACTACCGTTGCTGTTGCTCGACATCTGGGATTCCGAACGCGGCGCCGCGTGGATCGCAACACTACGGTCGCTGATTGCCGGAGGAGGCGATGTGAGTTTGACGCGCTCCTTCCTTCAGGAAATGGTCACCGCCGGGGTGGGTTCTCGAGTCGACAGCCCGCCGGGGACGGCCGTGATCCGCGCCGAGTTCGTGGTGGCACAAATGTTGGGTGTGGTGATGGCTCGCTACATCGTCAAGATCGAGCCCTTCGCCTCGCTACCGGCCGAACAAGTCGCACAGACGATTGCACCTAGCCTGCAACGCTACTTCACCGGGGAGCTGCCCGGAATCCACTAGCCGGGTAGGAGAAAGGCGCGGCGGCCTACTCCCACTCGATAGTGCCCGGCGGTTTGCTGGTGATGTCCAACGCTACGCGGTTGACCTCGGCGACCTCATTGGTAATTCGGGTGGAGATGCGCTCGAGCACCTCGTAGGGAACCCGGGTCCAGTCGGCGGTCATGGCATCCTCGCTCGATACCGGACGCAGTACGATCGGGTGGCCGTAGGTCCGGTTGTCGCCCTGCACCCCGACCGAGCGGATGTCGGCCAGCAGTACCACCGGGCACTGCCAGATCTGATGGTCCAGGCCCGCCGCGGTCAGCTCCTCGCGCGCTATCGAGTCCGCGTGCCGCAGTGTCTCCAATCGCTTCGCGGTGACCTCGCCGACGATCCGGATGCCCAGGCCTGGACCCGGAAAGGGCTGGCGTGCAACGATTTCCTCTGGCAAACCCAGCTCACGTCCGACCGCTCGGACTTCGTCTTTGAAGAGCAGCCGCAGCGGCTCGACAAGGGTGAACTTCAGGTCGTCGGGTAGGCCGCCGACATTGTGGTGACTCTTGATGTTTGCGGTGCCGCTGCCACCGCCGGACTCCACCACGTCCGGATACAGCGTGCCCTGGACCAGGAACTCAATGGTGTTGTTGCCCAGTACATCCCGCACTGCGCTTTCGAACGCGCGAATGAACTGGCGGCCGATGATCTTGCGCTTGCCCTCGGGATTGCTCACCCCCGCCAGCGCCGCAAGGAAGGTCTCTGCCGCATCGACGGTGACGAGATTGGCACCGGTGGCGGCTACGAAATCGCGTTGCACTTGGGTTCGCTCACCTGCTCTTAACAGGCCGTGGTCGACGAAGACACAGGTCAACCGGTCGCCAATGGCGCGCTGCACCAGGGCTGCGGCCACCGCCGAATCCACCCCGCCGGACAGTCCGCAGATCGCGTGGCCGTCGCCGATCTGGGCGCGCACCTCTTCGATCAGCGCGTTGGCGATGTTGGCAGCCGTCCACTGGGCGCCGAGCCCGGCAAAGTCGTGCAGAAACCGGCCGAGCACCTGTTGTCCGTGCGGCGTGTGCATCACCTCGGGGTGATATTGAACCCCGGCCAAACGTCGATCGGCCGCCTCGAAAGCTGCTACCGGGGCACCCGCAGTGCTGGCCACCACGTGGAATCCCTCCGGCGCGGCCGTCACGGCATCACCATGACTCATCCACACCGGCTGGACGTCGGGCAGGCCAGAATGCAACTCGCCACCAACGACTTTCAGTTCGGTCCGGCCGTACTCGCTGGTGCCGGTATGGGCAACTGTCCCGCCAAGCGCCTGCGCCATGACCTGGAACCCGTAACAAATACCTAATACGGGCAGACCAAGGTCGAACAGCGCGGGATCGAGTCTGGGAGCTCCGTCGGCGTAGACGCTGGCCGGTCCACCCGACAGCACCAGCGCCAGCGGATCGCGGGCCTTGATCTCATCGATCGCGACGGTGTGGGGGACGACCTCGGAGAACACCCGGGCCTCCCGGATCCTGCGGGCGATCAACTGCGCATACTGCGCGCCGAAGTCAACGACCAACACGGGGCGCGGCGACGCTGATGTCACGGGCACTGAGTGTAGTGGCCCCGCCACTACGTGGTTTCGGTGCGCCGCCGATCGCATCACAGGAGTGGCGGCGTCGAGGAACAGCTGGCCGATGGGTACGATGCCGTTAATCGCTGAAATTAGGAGTATCAACGTGACACGAGCCACGGGAAAGATCGTTCGTTTCGACGAAGTACGCGGTTATGGTTTTATTACCCCCGATATGGGCGGGGACGACGTCTTTCTCCACGCCAATGATCTGGAAATGGAAAAGCGACAGGCGACGCGAGGCGCTAGGGTCTCCTTCGGCGTCGAAGAGGGTGATCGCGGCAAGTTCGCCACGGAAGTCCGCCTATCAACCGACACGCAGCCGGCACGCACCTCGAATACCCTCGCCACTGACGCGGGGTCCCCGAATGACGAATATTTCGATGTGTTTTCGACCGAAGAATTTGCCCATGTGGTCACCGAAAGGCTATTGAAAATTACGCCACCGCTGACTTCCCAGCAAATTCTTGCTATCCGAAGCAATTTTGAGGAGCTAGCCCGCAAACACGGTTTGGTTGATTCATAGTTTTCTGGCAAGTCCGCTGGCAGCCGAAGCGCGACGCCGTGCAATCGAAAGCCTGCGACGACGACACGGTGCTGTTGTGCGCCAAATCGCCGCGGATGCCCAGCGGGCATGGTGAAGTGGTACCGCCCAACTACGTCAGGAAGTAAAGTTTCCCGGAGTGAGGTCCACCGTGCTGGGTCTGCCAGAGAAGGTAAGTGCTTGTCTGTTCGACCTCGACGGCGTGCTTACCGATACCGCGAGTCTGCATACCAAGGCCTGGAAGGCCATGTTCGACGGCTATCTCTCGGAACGTGCCCAGCGCACGGGCCAAAGATTCGTCCCGTTCGACGCAGCTGCGGACTATCAGCAATATGTGGACGGCAAGAAGCGCGAAGACGGGGTCCGGTCGTTTCTGAGCAGCCGGGGAATCGACATTCCCGACGGCTCCCCGGACGACCCCGGCGGCGTCGAGACGGTCTACGGCCTGGGCAAGCAGAAGAACGACATGTTCGGCAAGCTTCTGGTTGCGGACGGGGCCAAGGTGTTCGATGGGTCGCGCCGCTACCTGGAGGCGGTCTCAGCCGCGGGTCTCGGTGTGGCCGTGGTGTCTTCGAGCGCCAACACCCGCGTGGTGCTCGCGACCACGGGCCTCGAACGGTTCGTGCAGCACCGGGTTGACGGGGTCACGCTGCGCGAGGAGCACATCGCGGGCAAGCCCGCGCCCGACTCCTACTTGCGCGCAGCGCAGCTGCTCGAGGTCGATCCGGATTCGGCGGCCGTGTTCGAGGACGCCCTCTCGGGCGTACAGGCCGGCCGTGCCGGTAACTTCGGGTTCGTGGTAGGTGTCGACCGAGTGGGCCAGGCCGAACAGTTGCGCCGCAACGGCGCCGACGTGGTGGTAACGGATCTCGCCGAACTGCTTCGATCATGACCACCAGGAAAATCACGATCACAAGGAAAAGTCATGATCACGAGGAAAATTCATGATCACTGAGGAAGCATTCCCCGTCGAACCGTGGCAAATCCGTGAGACCCGGCTCGACCTGAACCTGCTGGCGCAATCGGAATCGCTGTTCGCGCTATCCAACGGGCACATCGGGTTGCGCGGCAACCTCGACGAGGGCGAACCCTACGGCTTGCCCGGAACCTACCTGAATTCGTTCTTCGAAATCCGGCCGCTACCGTACGCCGAGGCTGGATATGGCTACCCGGAGGCCGGCCAGACGATCGTCGACGTCACCAACGGCAAGATCTTTCGGCTCTTGGTCGGAGACGAACCATTCGATGTCCGGTACGGCACATTGTTTTCCCACGAACGGGTTCTCGACCTGCGCGCCGGAACGCTGACCCGGCGTGCGCACTGGAGCTCACCGGCCGGCAAGCAAGTCAAGATCGTCTCGACCCGCCTGGTATCGCTGGCCCATCGCAGCGTCGCGGCCTTCGAGTACGTGGTCGAAGCCATCGACGAATTCGTTCGTGTGACCGTGCAGTCCGAGCTCGTCACCAACGAGGACCAACCGCAGACCTCGGCCGACCCCCGGGTGTCGGCCATCCTGGACAAGCCGCTAGAGGCCGTTGACCACGAGAACACCGACCGCGGTGCACTGCTGATGCACCGAACCCGCAGTAGCGCGCTGATGATGGCCGCCGGGATGGACCACGAGGTCGAGGTGCCCGGGCGCGTCGAAATCACCACCGATGCACGTCCCGACCTAGCCCGGACCACCGTGATCTGCGGACTGCGTCCGGGTCAGAAGCTGCGCATCGTCAAGTATCTCGCGTATGGCTGGTCGAGCCTGCGCTCCCGCCCGGCGCTGCGTGACCAGGCCGCGGGCGCGCTGCACGGCGCCCGCTACAGCGGGTGGCAGGGTCTGCTGGAGTCGCAACGGGCCTACCTCGACGACTTCTGGGAGAGCGCGGACGTCGAGGTCGAGGGTGATCCGGAGTGTCAGCAGGCAGTGCGGTTCGGGTTGTTTCACTTGTTGCAGGCCAGTGCCCGCGCCGAACGCCGTGCGATTGCCAGCAAGGGGCTCACCGGGACGGGCTACGATGGCCACGCCTTCTGGGACACCGAAGGTTTCGTGCTTCCGGTGCTCACCTACACCGCCCCACACGCGGTCGCCGACGCGCTGCGTTGGCGCGCCTCGACGTTGGATCTCGCCCGCGAGCGCGCCGCCGAGCTCGGTCTCAAAGGTGCCGCCTTTCCCTGGCGCACCATCCGCGGACAGGAGTGCTCGGCCTACTGGCCAGCCGGCACGGCAGCCTGGCACATCAACGCCGACATCGCCATGGCGTTCGAGCGGTACCGCACGGTCACCGGCGACCACTCGCTCGAGGAAGACTGCGGCCTCACGGTGCTGATCGAGACCGCCCGGCTGTGGCTGTCGCTCGGGCATCACGATCGCCATGGGGTCTGGCACCTCGACGGGGTCACCGGTCCCGATGAGTACACGGCAATTGTCCGCGACAATGTGTTCACGAATCTGATGGCGGCACACAACCTGATCACCGCCGCCGATGCCTGCCTGCGTCACCCCGAAGCAGCCGAAGCGATGGGTGTCACGACCGAGGAGATGGCGGCTTGGCGCGACGCGGCCGACGCAACCAAGATTCCCTACGACGAGGAGCTCGGCGTTCATCAGCAGTGCGAAGGGTTCACCACTTTTGCGGAGTGGGATTTCGATGCGGAAACGACCTACCCGCTGCTGCTGCACGAGGCTTACGTGCGGCTCTACCCCACACAGGTGATCAAGCAGGCCGACCTGGTGCTGGCGATGCAATGGCAGAGTCACGCATTCACGCCCGACCAAAAAGCGCGCAACGTCGACTACTACGAGCGGCGTATGGTGCGCGACTCCTCCCTGTCGGCCTGCACTCAGGCCGTCATGTGCGCCGAGGTCGGCCATCTCGAGCTGGCTCACGACTACGCTTACGAGGCAGCGCTGATCGACTTGCGCGACCTACACCGCAATACCCGCGACGGCTTGCACATGGCCTCACTGGCCGGAGCGTGGACAGCCCTGGTCGGGGGCTTCGGCGGCCTGCGGGACGACGAGGGCATCTTGTCTATCGATCCCCAGCTGCCCGACGGAATCTCGCGGCTGCGGTTCCGGCTGCGGTGGCGCGGTTTCCGGCTCACCGTAGACGCCAATCACTCCGACGTCACCTTCACCCTGCGCGACGGGCCCGGTACCGAGCTGACGATCCGCCATGCCGGGAAAGACCTCGTGCTGAACACACGTTCGCCATCGACCATCGCCATACACGTCCATAAGCCGCTACTTCCGCCGCCGCCGCAGCCGCGAGGCCGTGAGCCAGTACATCGGCGGGCGATGAGCAGGAGTCAGTGAGGTTCGAGGATCCGCGTCAATTCGGCTAAGACCGCCTCGCGCAGTTCAGCTTCCGGCAGCTCGTCAATGCCCGTCGCCGCGCGCAGCATGGGTGCGAAAAGCCGCCACCCGAGTTGTAACGCGATCGCGTTCGCGACAGCCAGCCGCGCGCTGGCGTCGTTGTCATGACGAGCACGCACATGGTCGATCATTTCGTCGGCATTAGGGAAACGCGTCTGCAGCTGCTCGGCCGAATACCCGTCAAGCAATGTGCGTGCCCAAACGCGCATCTGCCGGTCGAGCGCCCGGTCGACGACCTCGTCGGACGCTCCGAAATGCAGCAGTCCCGCCAGATCCGCGCCCAGATGATCTAACACCGCCCCGACCAGCTGCTCTTTCGTGCCGAAGTGACGAAATACCAATCCATGGTTGACCTTGGATCGCGCAGCAATATCACGGATCGAGGTAGCGGCCGGACCGCGATCGGCAAAAAGATCGGCGGCCGCTTCCAGAACCGCGGCAGCCACCTCTTCCCGGCCAGAGGGGATCTTCCCGCGATCGGTTGCGGAACGCGCAGTCATTCGACTACAGTAGCGGATGTAGTCAACTGACTACAGTCACGCTTCTTCCTGAAGGACCCACCAATGACTGACTCGATTGCCATAAAGAAGCTGGGCAGCCGCATCGGCGCCCAGATCGACGGGGTGCGCCTCGGCGAGAACCTTGACGCCGGCACGATCGGCGAAATCCGGGCCGCGCTACTGGCCCACAAGGTGATCTTCTTCCGTGACCAGAACCATCTCAATGACGACGAGCAGCTCGCGTTCGCCGGCTTGCTGGGCACGCCAGTCGCCCACCCGGCCGCAGTATTAGCCCTCAAGGACGCGCCGGTCATCACGCCGATCAACTCGGAGTTCGGCAAAGCCACCCGCTGGCACACCGACGTCACGTTCGCCGCGAACTACCCGTCGGCGTCAGTCCTGCGAGCCGTCACTTTGCCCGCTTACGGTGGCTCGACACTGTGGGCCAATACCGCGACTGCCTATTCCGAGCTGCCCGAATCGCTCAAGTGCCTCGTCGAAAACCTCTGGGGACTGCACAGCAACCGCTTCGACTACATCGCTGAAGAGGCCCTGACCGACGGGCAAAAGGCACTCCTGGAGTCGTTCGAGAAGCCCGACTTCCGGACCGAACACCCGGTCGTGCGGGTACATCCGGAGACCGGTGAGCGCACCTTGGTCTTAGGAAACTTCGTACGCGGATTCGTCGGTCTGGACAGCCGCGAGTTCAGTGTGCTGTTCGACCTACTGCAGCAGCGAATCACTGTGCCCGAGAACACCATCCGTTGGAACTGGGAGCCGGGTGACGTCGCCATCTGGGACAACCGGGCAACCCAGCACCGGGCGATCGACGACTACGACGACCAGTATCGGCTCATGCATCGGGTCACCTTGATGGGCGATGTGCCCGTCAACATCCACGGGCAGAGCAGCCGGGTGGTCAGCGGGGCGCCGCTGGCCCTGGCTGGCTAACGGTGGGCCTGGGGGGCCTAGCTGACCCAGCGCGGACCGACCGGTGTCACCCTGCGTGGCTGACCGGATCGATCGGCAGCCATCGCAGCGCTCCCGGCGCGTCCGCGGGCACCACCGGGTGCTCGGGCTCGATCGGGTCCAGCCGGCGGTAGGCCTCCCCTTGCCGCGGCCGCTGATCGCTCTTGCCCTTGTTCGGCCAGAGCGACGCGGCCCGCTCGGCTTGGGCGGCGATCGACAGCGACGGGTTAACGCCCAAGTTCGCCGAGATCGCCGCCCCGTCGACCACCGACAGCGTCGGATAGCCGTAGACCCGGTGATAAGGGTCGATGACTCCGTGCTCGGGGTCGTCGCCGATCACAGCGCCGCCAAGAAAGTGTGCGGTCAACGGGATGTTGAACAGCTCACCCCAGGTACCGCCCGCAACGCCGTCGATCTTGGCGGCAATGCGGCGGGTGACCTGGTTGCCGATGGGAATCCACGTCGGGTTCGGCTCCCCATGTCCTTGCTTGCTGGAGTACCAGCGGATCCCCAGCTTTCCCCGGTTGGTGAACGTGGTGATCGAGTTGTCCAGATGCTGCATCACCAGCGCAATCACCGTCCGCTCGCTCCACTGGCGCGCATTGAGCATTCGGATCATCCGGCGCGGCTGCCCACCGGCTTGACGCAGCAGTTGCTTCCACCGCGGCACATCGGTGCCTTCCGGACCGGACCCGTCGGTCATCAGCGTCTGCAACAGCCCCATCGCGTTCGAGCCCTTTCCGTAGCGGACAGGTTCGACGTGGGTGTCGGGCGTCGGGTGAATCGACGAGGTGATCGCGACCCCGTGGGTCAGATCAAGGTCCGTAGGGATTTTCAAGGTGGCGGCACCGACGATCGACTCTGAGTTGGTCCGAGTCAACACGCCCAGGCGGCTCGACAACCGCGGCAGCCTATCGCGGTCGCGCATCTTGAACAGGAGATGCTGGGTTCCCCAGGTGCCCGCGGCCAGTACGACGTGGGAAGCGGTGAAGGTGCGCCGGTCGCGGCGCAGCCAACTACCGGTGCGAACGGTGCGGATCTCCCACAACCCATCGGACCGCTGCTCGAATCCCTTCACCGTCGTCATCGGAATAACCTGTGCACCAGCGGATTCGGCAAGACCAAGGTAGTTCTTCACCAGAGTGTTCTTCGCGCCGTGGCGACAACCCGTCATGCAGCAGCCACACTCCAAGCAGCCGGTGCGCGCCGGCCCCGCACCACCGAAATACGGGTCGGGCACCGTCTTGCCCGGAGTCTTGGTGCCGTCGGGACCGAAAAACACTCCCACCGGCGTCGGCACCCACGTGTCACCGAACCCCATCTCGTCGGCGACTTCCTTGACGATGCGGTCGGCGTCGGTGAAAGTCGGGTTCTGCACCACGCCCAGCATGCGTTGGGCTTGGTGGTAATGCGGCATCAGCTCGCTGCGCCAGTCGGTGATGTGTGACCACTGCTGGTCAGCGAAGAATGGCTCCGGCGGCACATACAACGTATTGGCGTAGTTCAGCGACCCACCACCGACTCCGGCCCCGGCCAGGATCATCACGTTGCGCAGCGGGTGGATGCGTTGGATGCCATAGCAACCCAGCCTGGGTGCCCATAGGAACTTGCGCAGATCCCAGGATGTCTTCGCGAAGTCCTCGTCGGAGAACCGCCGGCCGGCCTCCAGCACGCCGACCCGGTAGCCCTTTTCCGTCAGCCG
Source organism: Mycobacterium spongiae (assembly GCF_018278905.1). Taxonomy (NCBI): domain Bacteria; kingdom Bacillati; phylum Actinomycetota; class Actinomycetes; order Mycobacteriales; family Mycobacteriaceae; genus Mycobacterium; species Mycobacterium spongiae. The sequence continues at coordinate 1,179,003 of NZ_CP046600.1, read as the reverse complement.
CAGCGCGGTGACGCTGCCCCCGAAACCCGAACCGATAATCAGGACGTCATAATGCGGCTTCATCGCTGCAGTATGAACCTCTTTACATTCAGCCTGCTAGTCAGCCCCTAAGTCTGGCAGCGGCCGACCGCGGGGCAATCAGCTCCCGACGGTCAGGCCGACCTTTTGGAATTCCTTGAGGTCGCAGTAGCCGGCCTTGGCCATCGACCGGCGCAGACCGCCGACCAGATTGAGGCTGCCGAATGGGTCGTCGGACGGGCCGTTCAGGACCTGCTGCATCGGCGGTCGCTCGCCAGCAGCAATCTGCAGCAACGCTCCGCGCGGCAACGACGGGTGCGCGGCCGCCGTCGGCCAGAACCAGCCTTCACCGAGCGCCTCGGCACATTCGGCCAGCGGCGTGCCCAGCACCACGGCGTCGGCGCCGCAGGCGATGGCCTTGGCCAACTCCCCGGAGGTGTGGATGTCTCCGTCGGCCAGCACATGCACGTACCGGCCGCCGGTCTCGTCGAGGTAGTCGCGGCGGGCGGCCGCAGCATCGGCGATCGCGGTGGCCATCGGCACGCTGATCCCGAGCACCTCGTCCGAGGTTGTCACCCCCTGGGTCGAGCCGTAGCCGACGATGACGCCGGCGGCACCAGTGCGCATCAGGTGCAGCGCCGTGCGGTGGTCGAGCACCCCGCCCGCGACGACGGGAATGTCGAGATCGGAGATGAAGGTCTTGAGGTTGAGCGGTTCACCACCGGTGGCGACATGCTCGGCCGAGACGATCGTGCCCTGAACAACCAGGAGGTCGATACCGGCGGCAAGGAGCACCGGCGTCAGCGCTTGGGCGTTTTGCGGGCTGACCCGCACCGCCGTGGTCACGCCCGCCTCTCGGATACTGGCGACCGCGGCGCCGAGCAGGTCGGGGTCCAGCGGCGCGGCATGCAGCTCCTGGAGCAGCCGAATCGCCGCTGACGGTTCGGGCTCCTTGTCGGCGGCTTCCACGAGCTGGGCGATCTTCGCCCGCACATCGGCGTGGCGGCCGATGAGCCCTTCGCCGTTGAGCACCGCCAGCCCGCCGAGCCGGCCGAGTTCGATTGCGAACTCCGGAGAGACGAGGGCATCCGTGGGGTGCGCTACCACGGGTATGTCGAATCGATACGCATCGAGTTGCCACGCCGTCGACACGTCCTTCGACGAGCGGGTCCGCCGCGACGGCACGATACTGACCTCGCTGAGTTCGTACGTGCTGCGGGCGGCGCGACCCATGCCGATCTCGATCATGGTCGTTCTCAGCGCGCGTAGTAGTTGGGAGCTTCGACGGTCATGGCGACGTCGTGCGGGTGGCTCTCTTTGAGGCCAGCCGCTGTGATCCGGACGAACTGCGCCTGCTGAAGCACCTCGATGGTGGGCGAGCCGGTGTAGCCCATCGCGGCGCGCAGGCCACCGGTCAGCTGGTGGATCACCGACGACAGCGGACCGCGGAACGGCACCCGGCCCTCGATCCCCTCAGGTACCAGCTTGTCTTCGCTCAGCGCGTCATCGGCGAAGTAGCGGTCCTTGGAGTATGACTTGCCTCCGGCCCTGCCTTGCATGGCGCTCAGCGACCCCATGCCGCGATAACTCTTGAACTGCTTGCCATTGACGAAGATCAGCTCGCCGGGCGCCTCGGCGGTACCGGCAAGCAACGACCCCAGCATGGCCGTTGACGCACCAGCGGCCAGTGCCTTGGCGATGTCGCCCGAGTATTGCAGTCCCCCGTCGGCAACCACCGGCACGCCCGCCGGTGCGCACGCCGCGACGGCCTCCAGAATCGCGGTGATCTGCGGTGCGCCGACACCGGCGACCACGCGGGTCGTGCAGATCGATCCCGGCCCAACGCCGACCTTCACCGCGTCGGCGCCGGCATCGACCAGCGCGGCGGCCGCCGCCCGGGTGGCCACATTGCCACCGACTACCTCGACCCGGTCGCCGACTTCGCCCTTGAGTTGGCCGACCATGTCGAGCACCGATCGGTTGTGCGCATGTGCGGTGTCCACAATGAGCACATCGACGCCGGCGTCGATCAGCATCATTGCCCGCACCCAGGCGTCGCCCCCAACACCGACGGCCGCGCCCACCAGCAGCCGGCCATCACTGTCCTTGGTGGCCAACGGGTGTTGCTCGGTCTTGACGAAGTCCTTGACAGTGATGAGCCCGGTCAGCCGGCCACGGCCGTCGACAATGGGCAGTTTCTCAATCTTGTTGCGGCGCAACAAGCCCAGCGCCGCCGACGCACTCACGCCCTCTTGGGCTGTGATCAGCGGCGCTTTTGTCATCACCTCGGCGACCTGTTTGGACTGGTCCACTTCGAACCGCATATCGCGGTTGGTGATGATTCCCACCAGCGCACCGTCGTCATCGACGACGGGCAAGCCCGAGATCCGGAACCGGGCGCACAGCGCGTCGACCTGCGCCAAGGTGTTGTCCGGACGGCAGGTGACCGGATCGGTGACCATGCCGGCCTCGGAGCGCTTCACCATCTCAACCTGGCCCGCTTGTTCGGCGACAGGGAGATTGCGGTGCAGCACTCCCATGCCACCCGCGCGCGCCATGGCGATGGCCATCCGTGACTCGGTGACGGTGTCCATCGCCGAGCTGACCAACGGCACCTTGAGCCTGATCTTCTTGGTCAGCTGGCTGGAGGTATCCGCCGTGGCAGGAACCACGTCAGAGGCCGCCGGCAACAGCAGAACGTCGTCGAACGTCAACCCCAGCATTGCCACTTTGTGCGGATCGTCGCCGCCGGTCGCGACCGGCTCGTCAGTCAGCCCACCGACGCGCACGTACGTGCTGGCAACCAGGTCGGAACTGTCTTCCAGGCGGGACATGCCGCGGGACATCAGTGAGGCCCTCCATACGCATGCGTGAGTGAGAAACCCATCCTATCGGCTCGCTCCCTCCCGGTGACGATGCGCGCCGCGGTAGCGGCGTGAGAAGGAACCGCGCAAAGAACCTGGTGAGTCAACTGCTGGCGCGATCGCTGCCCGCCTGCGTAGTGTATAGGCGTGCGTGACCACCTCCCACCGGGTTTGCCGCCCGACCCGTTTGCCGACGATCCCTGCGACCCGACGTCGGCGCTGGAAGCCGCCGAACCAGCTCAGCCGCTGGATCAGCAAGAGCGGATGGCGGTAGAGGCCGACTTGGCTGATCTGGCTGTGTACGAGGCTCTGTTGGCGCACAAGGGAATCCGCGGCCTGGTGGTGTGCTGCGACGAGTGTCAGCAAGACCACTACCACGATTGGGACATGCTGCGCTCCAACCTGCTGCAGCTGCTCATCGACGGCACCGTTCGCCCGCACGAGCCCGCTTTCGACCCCGAACCGGACGCGTACGTCACGTGGGATTACTGCCGGGGATACGCCGACGCGTCGCTGAATCAGGCGACGTCAGACGCCGACGGTCTGCACCGGCGTCACTGAACCCCCGCCTCGGGTATCGGACTCGCCGTTGCCGGCGTGTCCGACGCGTCTTGCCCGGATAAATGTGCCTCCGGACTCGGCCGGCTGATCGACCCACCGGCGGCGGGTTCCAGCGACGAGTCGGTCGCCGAGGCGGGATCAGGGCCGGGCCGTGGGCCACGAGTTGGCGTCGCCGCGGGCGGCGAGGTCGGTTCGACCGCGGGCGCCTCCACCGCGGGCGTCGGCGCCGTGATCTGGGCTGACGGCGGAGCCTCGCTGGGCGGGCTGGGCGCGGACCATTCAGGTGCGCTCGATGGTGGGATGTCGGATTGCAGCGGCGGGCTCGCCGGAGCCGGCGACGCTGTTTCGCCAGCCGGAGGGGTCAGCGAGTCCCCCGGAGAATCGCTCGGTGCGAGCACATCCGGCAGCTCGGATTGGGGTAGCGAGCCCTCCGGCAGGGTCGCGTTAGGGTCGCGCTGCTCCACCTTCGTATTCAGCTGATTTACCTCGTCGATCAGGTCCTGCCGACGCCCACCGTCGTTGACGGCCTGCACCGTACTGCTGACCTCCGCCAGCTGAGTCTCGGCCTGGTCCCATTGGCCTTCGGCGATCATTTGCTCAACCTTGGCCAACTCGGCCTTGGCCGACAATACGATCTGGTCGTCGTTGACGTGCGAGTCGTCGAAGATCATCGCGTGCAAGCCGTAGAGCAAGTCTCCCGGACGGGCATCGGCGACGACCGCGCCGAATCCGCTCAACAGCAGCAACGTTGCCGCCACTGACCCCATCGCCGCTAGACCACGACGCGTGCGACGGCGCTCCGTCACCCCGGTGATCAGCGCCTCAACGGCCTCGTCCTGCGAGACCAAGGCACTCGCCGGCGGCCATCGCAAATCGTCGCGCCACTCACTGAGCAGCTCGGCCAGCGCTTGATCGTGGAGGTCGTCCGGATCGCCGAAACCGACGTCCTCACGTTCAGCGAGGGCGTCAAGAAGCAAATCCGTGTGGGCTAGCTCGTCCAAAGCCGGCTGATCGCCGAGGGAGCCGAGGGGATAGCCAGAATCAGATCCCGAATTACGCATAATCACCTGCCGCAACAATTTCGTCCTTGAGCCGCTGAAGTGCACGGTGCTGCGCCACCCGCACCGCTCCGGTGGTACTGCCGACGGCGGCCGCGGTCTCCTCCGCGGACAGCCCGACCACCACACGCAGGATGAGGATCTCGCGTTGCTTGCCCGGCAAGATCTCCAGTAATTCGTTCATCCGGGTGACTGAATCGGCCTCGATGGCCATCTGCTCCGGCCCTGCGTCGAATGACCGACGCTCGGGAACCGATTCGGCGGGATACGCAAGGTCGCGGCCCGCCGCCCGGTGAGCGTCGGCGACCTTGTGTGCTGCGATGCCGTACAGGAAGGCCAGGAAGGGCCGTCCTCGGTCCCGGTAGCGCGGTAGCGCCGTTATGGTGGCCAAGCACACCTCCTGTGCCACATCATCTGCTGACATGCCGCTCCGCTCGAACCTGCCAACTCGAGCCCGGCAATATCGGACAACAATCGGGCGGATGGTTTCCAGCACCTCCCGAAGCGCGTTTCGGTCTCCTGCCACGGCCTCCGCGACCACAGCATCGAGACGTTCCCCTTCGATTGTCATTGACGGCGATATCTCCAAAGTCACGAACCGGACACATCCCGGGGCTAACTCACAGATCGACAATAACGGCCGAACGGCGTTTCACGCCGAACGCCAGCTTCCACCGGCGCGCCGCACCTGGCCTGCGCAGATATCGCGAACTTCGTGCAGCTCCCGTGCCGAAAACGTGACACTTCCGATATCGATCAGCAAGCAAGCCAGTGCCCAACGCAGCGGGATGAGCCCGAGCCGTCCGCAGGCATCGAGCGCGTCATCAGCGACTAGACCGGCCCGCTTGGTCGCCCCGGCACTGCACAATGCGGCGGCCAGCACCATCTGACTTTTTACGCCATGTCGCACCGATGCACCGGTCCCCGTGTCTCCCGTCTGCCCCGTCTGCATTGTCAGGGCCAGCTCTGCTGCTTCTTCGGCGTGGCGGACCGCGATGGTCCCTTCGTTGGCGGCCATGGCCAGCTCAGCGGTCACCCAGTGCCGGCGCACAGCTAGCCGGTCGCGGGCCAGCGCCGACATCTCGCCCGCCGCGAGCGCCTGGTCCGCGCGACTCAGCAGGGTCGCCGCCCCGGCGAGACGGCCGACGCCCAGGGCGTCGGCCGCCAGCCCGATCAGCGCGTCGGCACACGCCTCGGGATCGCTATCGGCCACCGCCAGCGCGCGTCCGTCCCAACCCCGCGCCAGTGTGTGCCAACCAAGCTGCCGCAGGAATGATCCATGGGTACTGTGAGCCAGCGAGGCCAGCGGTCCGGCCGACGCGCGTCGTCGCAGCACCGCCAGGTCGTGGTAGGCGCTGCCGTAATGCCCCTGCCCTCCGGCGGCGACGGCACGCAGCCACAGTTGGTGCGGCGTCGTCGCCGCGGGTAGCGGCCACGTACCGGGCTGGCTTCCGAACGCGGCTTCGGCCAGCGTTTGATCAATCCCCCGAGTGTGGCGAGTTTCAATCACCGTGTTAGCTAGACCCCAGTGGTAAAAAGTTTGTGCTGTCCGTGTTAACCAAATATTACTCACCGAGATCTGTACGCCCATTTAGGCTTCCTCACAGTCGCGGTCGACCTGGTGATACTCGTTTACCGTTCGCTGCGGATGGCACGCTGCGCGACTGCGAATGCGGTACAGATGAACGCGGAGTTAATTCTCGAACAACGCGTCGATATTTTGCTGGAGCTGTTGGCTATTGACGGAAATTTGGCACCGCCCCTAGCGTCTATCTTTGACGGGTCGTCATCGTCGACGCCACTAGAAAATCAGTTGCACAACTCGTGCGTACCCGCGCCTGACCTCCACTTGGGCCCACCACGCAGAGAGGTATGGACCAATGCCACAACCGGAGCAGCTACCCGGACCCAACGCCGATATCTGGAATTGGCAATTGCGGGGCCTGTGCCGCGGCGCCGACTCGTCGATGTTCTTTCATCCCGATGGTGAGCGTGGCCGTGCCCGCATGCAGCGCGAGCAGCGCGCCAAGGAGATGTGCCGACGCTGTCCGGTGATCGAGGAATGCCGCTCGCACGCTCTCGAGGTCGCCGAACCCTACGGCGTGTGGGGCGGGCTCTCCGAATCGGAGCGCGACCTGCTTCTCAAGGGCACCATCGGGCGCGCCCGAGGAATCCGCCGCACGGCTTGATCGACGACCAACGACCGCGACCCCGCCATTGATGCGGGGTCGCGGAGCGCCTGAGCGGTGCTGTCGGTGACGATCGCTAATATCCGCAGTTATGGCGCGTAGGGGGCAGCTGCATCGCATGTTGGCCGAGGGCATCGTGCACGGTGACGCGGCCGACTTCCTGCCCCTACTGCCCGGGGGCGGTGTCGATTTGTTCTTCACGTCGCCGCCGTATGCGGATGCTCGCGCATATAGCCGAATCCATCCGGATCGCTACGTCGAGTGGTTCCTCCCGTTCGCGGAGAAAATGCTGGCCGCAACCAGCGAGACCGGCAGCATGATCATCAACATCAAGAACCGCGTCGCCAATCGAGGCACCCTGAAAGGACAGCGACACCCCTACGTCTACCAGTTGGTCCTAGCGCTTCAGCAGATGGGTTGGCGATGGATCGAAACCTACATTTGGTCCAAGCCGAATGCGGTCCCAGGTAAGTTTGGCCCACGCACCAAGGACTCGTTCGAGTACGTCTATCACTTCGCGCGCGGGGAGCGTCCCTACTTCGACCTCGATGCGGTCCGTATTCCGTACAAGGCCGACGCCGCCGAGATCGCACGCCGCAACAACGACGCCAACGGGCGCCGCAACACCGCGTCCGGATTCGGTCGCGACCGCACCAAGACATACCTGCGGGGTGGTGCGGACCCCGGCAACGTCGTGTCGGTGCCCCAGACGTACAACCAGTACCGCGGTGTGGCGCACACCGCGGCCATGCCGGAAGGGCTCGCCGAGTTCTTCATTCGATGCGCAAGTCCCAAGGGCGGGCTCGTCGTCGACCCCTTCGCCGGCAGCGGGACCACGGTGGTGGTGGCCCGCCGCTACGACCGCCAATCAGTCGGTTTCGAGCTGCATGAACGCTTCGTAGGGGTTGCGCGGGAACGCCTCGCCGCCGGCCAGGCCGACGACCCGGCGGGGGTCCTGCGCGCTGTGGGCCAGTGAGCTCAATCGAGGACACGGTCGCGGCCGTGATCGATGCCAACACCTGGGATCGGCGTGTCAACGCCATCCGGCTGATACCCGAACAACACGGCAAGACCGACCAGCCGACGGTCTACGCCGACATCGCCCGACAACTTTACGTGCCGAATCTGGCTCCAGACTTCGCCTTCGTCCACGATGCGCCCTTCTACGACGAGGAGCATTTCGACACCGTCTATGCGGCCGCCGAGTCAGCCACCGAGGGCTTCACCAGAATCGGTGTCGATGACTTGGCCGAACTGTTTGAGTCAAACCCACAGACGCTGCTGGTGTTCCGCACCATTACCGGGCTGCTCAAGAACGAATTCGCCCTGACGACAACGATGGTCGTTGAGCAACTGGGCGACGGGAGCGCAGCGATCACCCCAAACACCATCGACGCGGCCGAAAAGAAAGGCAGGCGGCTTACCAACGAACAATCCGCCGTACTGGCCCGCACCATCGACCTGCTGATGCGAAAACAGCTCTTTGCCGATCCACCGCTGGGCTTGCATAGCAAACAGGACAAGTTCGATACCCGTGACAGCTGGGATAGCGTGCGCCACCTTGCCACGAACGGTGTGCCCTACCGCTGGTTTCTCCATCAACGCCATTACGGCGGCGCCTTCGGGCAAGTCACCAACGCGACATCGGGCAAGAAGGGTGACTCCCTTGAAGACGAAGTCGAGGCACTGTTCAAGAGTGTCGGCGTGCCGTACATCCGCACGGGCAGCCACAATCAGGGCGAGATCGTGGCCCGGTTCGGGGTAACTATGACGCCCGCACCGGATTTCGTCATCTTCGATGCGACCGACACGCTGCGGGCCATGCTGGAATGCAAGTCAACGAACGACGGCGGGACCGCGCGCGACAAAGCCACTCGCTTCCGGCTGTTGCAAACCGAGGGCGCGCGGCTGGGCGGCGTCCCGGTGATCGCCGTGCTCGGCGGCACCGGCTGGGCACGCGTCAACGACACGCTGGGGCCGGTATTGCAGTACACCGACGGCCGGGTGTTCACCCTCGAGACTCTGGACCAATTGCTCGCGGTGACACCATTCCCGCAGCTGCTCTCCTCGGGATAGCGAAGCACCCCCGGTGGTGAGGCCGGGGGTGCTTCGTCACTCGCGCCTGACGTCAGTGAGCGTGCCCGTGATGGCCGTGGCCGTGCTCGTCTTCTTCCTCGGCGGGCTTGTCGACGACGGCCGTCTCCGTGGTGAGCACCATCCGCGCCACCGACGCTGCATTGAGCACCGCCGACCTGGTCACCTTGACCGGGTCAACGATGCCGTTGGCGGCCAGCTCGCCATAACTCAGGGTGCTGGCGTTGAGCCCCTGTCCGGCGGGCAACTCGCTGACCTTGTGGACGGCAACTGAGCCGTCCAGTCCGGCGTTGGTCGCGATCCAGTACAGGGGTGCGCTCAGCGCCTCGGCAAACACATCGACGCCGAGCCGCTCATCACCGGAGAGCGACGCACTCAATTCCGTCAGCGCTGTGCGCGCCTGGATGAGCGCGGAGCCACCGCCGGCGACGATGCCCTCCTCGACAGCCGCCTTAGCCGCGGCAACGGCATCCTCGACACTTTCCTTGCGCTCGTTGAGCGCGGTCTCGGTGGGGGCACCAACCTTGATGACGGCCACCCCGCCGGCCAGCTTGGCCAGTCGTTCCCCGAGCTTCTCACGGTCCCAGTCGGAATCGCTGTTGTCGATCTCAGCGCGCAGGTGCTTGATGCGGTTGGCCACCACGTCGGAGGCGCCGCCACCGTCGACGATGATCGTGTCATCCTTGTTGACCACGACGCGGCGGGCTGTCCCCATGACTTCGAGGCCCACCTCGCGCAGCACCAGTCCGGCGTCGGGATTGACCACATCGCCGCCCGTTACCACCGCAAGGTCCTGCAGGAAGGCCTTGCGCCGGTCGCCGAAGTAGGGAGACTTGACCGCGACCGCTTTCAGCGTCTTTCGGATCGAGTTGACCACCAGCGTCGCCAGTGCCTCGCCCTCGACATCTTCGGCGATGATCACCAACGGTTTGCCCGCTTCGGCCACCTTTTCCAGCAACGGCAACAGGTCGGGCAACGAGCTGATCTTGTCTTGGTGCAGCAGGATCAGCGGGTCCTCGAGCACTGCCTCCTGAGAATCGAAATCGGTCACGAAGTAGGCCGACAAGAAACCCTTGTCGAAGCCGACGCCCTCGGTGAACTCCAGCTCAGTGCTCAGCGTCGAGGATTCTTCAACGCTGACCACCCCGTCGTGGCCGACCTTGCTCATCGCCTCGCCGACCAGCTCACCGATCTGCTCGTCACGCGAGGAGACCGTCGCTACCTGGGCAATGGCTTCCTTGCCGGATACCGGCGTCGCCGCCGCGAGCAGCGCTTCGGACACCGCGTCGCCGGCCTTGCCGATTCCCGAGCCGACGGCAATCGGGTTGGCGCCGGCTGCGACCAGTCGCAGGCCGCCCTTGATCAGCGCTTGCGCCAGCACGGTCGCGGTGGTGGTGCCATCGCCGGCGACGTCGTTGGTCTTGGTGGCCACCGACTTCACTAGCTGTGCACCGAGATTCTCGAACGGGTCTTCCAGATCGATCTCGCGCGCAACCGTGACGCCGTCGTTGGTCACCGTGGGGCCACCGAAGGACTTGGACAACACCACGTGCCGTCCGCGTGGCCCCAGCGTCACCCGTACGGTCTCGGCGAGCTTGTCCATGCCCGCCTCCATGGCGCGACGCGCGGTCTCGTCGTACTCAATCAGCTTGCTCATAAGGCTCCTTCCCGTTTCCGCCCCTAGTGCCTGGCTGCTAACGCATGCCGCCCCGGAAATCGCCCGCGGTTGACAGCACGGGGATTGCCGGGGCGGTACACGGACTTACTTGGAGACGACAGCCAGCACGTCGCGCGCCGACAGGATCAGGTATTCCTCGCCGCCGTACTTGATCTCGGTGCCGCCGTACTTGCTGTAGATGACGGTGTCACCCTCCGACACGTCCACCGGGATTCGCTTCTCCCCGTCCTCGTCCCACCGGCCTGGGCCGACTGCGACGACGGTGCCCTCCTGCGGCTTCTCCTTGGCGGTGTCAGGAATGACCAGACCGGACGCGGTCGTGGTCTCGGCCTCGTTGGCCTGCACGAGAATCTTGTCCTCGAGTGGCTTGATGTTCACCTTCGCCACGATTGGAGCCCTCCACTATTTAGATCAGGTCCGGGACGTCTCGCCCGGACCGGAGTTGACGGCCGGTCCGGGGCGTGCCCCGAACCGTCCGAATTACCAGGTGATTCGGCATTCTTCCGAGCCCTCGCGCCGTCGTCGCGGGTGCCGACGCAGGGGTCGTCCGACTGCCACCTAGCACTCTATACATGAGAGTGCTAGCACTCAAGGCCGCCCCGGTGCTTCCGGGCAATCTGGCTGCAACGCCGCCGTCACCGCACACCGGCGCTGTATCACCCGACCTGGCCTATTACCACCGGCAGTCCGGGGTCACTCGGCGCGTCCAGGGGAGACGGTGCTGCACCCGCGGCTACCAGATGTGCGGCGAAGGCCGCGATCATGGCGCCGTTGTCGGTGCACAGCCGAGGCCGGGGGATTCGCAGGGTCAGGCCGGCTTCGGCGCACCGCTGTGCAGCGAGCTCGCGCACCCGGGAGTTGGCGGCCACCCCTCCCGCGATCAGCAGAGTCGACACCCCGCGTCTGGTGGCCGCCCGCACCGCCTTCATGGTCAACACGTCGGCGACGGCTTCCTGAAATCCGGCGGCGATGTCGGCGTCAGCAACGCCGGCCGCCTCCGGATGGCTTTCGATGTGGCGCGCGACCGCGGTCTTGAGGCCGGAAAAGCTGAAGGCGCAGGGGTCATCGGCCGGGCCGGTCATGCCGCGCGGAAACACGATGGCGTCCCGGTCACCGGTGCGCGCCAGCTCATCAAGCACCTTGCCGCCTGGATAGCCCAAGCCCAACAGCCTGGCCACCTTGTCGTAAGCCTCGCCGGCGGCGTCATCGACAGTGCTGCCTAGCTCGACGATCGGCTCGCCGAGGGCACGCACGTGCAACAGGTGGGTGTGTCCCCCGGACACCAGCAGTGCCACACACTCCGGCAGCGGTCCATGTTCGTACACATCCGCCGCCAAGTGCCCGCCCAGGTGATTCACCGCATAGAACGGCACTCCCCAGGCCGCTGCATAGGCCTTGGCTGCAGCCGCTCCCACCATGAGGGCACCGGCCAAACCCGGCCCGATGGTGGCAGCGACGACATCGGGGACATCGGGTCGCTTCACCCCGGCGGCATCCAGTGCCCGCCGCATCGTCGGGCCGAGCGCTTCCAGATGCGCCCGAGAGGCAATCTCGGGGACGACGCCGCCAAACCGGACGTGCTCATCCACGCTCGAAGCCACCTCGTCGGCCAGCAAAGTCACGGCGCCGTCAGCATCGAGCCGCGTGATCCCGACACCGGTTTCGTCGCAGGAAGTTTCGATGGCCACGATGATCTTTCCGGTCACAGGCGGGCACCTCCTGGATCCCTGCGCATTGTGAAGGCATCTGCGCCGCTGACTCGGTAGTAGCGCCGACGCAGGCCAATCTGCTCGAACCCAACACTGCGGTACAGCGCGATCGCGGCGGCGTTGTCGGTGCGGACCTCTAGGAACACGACACCACCGTTGGCGAAGTCCAGCAGCTCGTTCAGCAACCGGCGCCCGATGCCCCGGCCGTGATAGGCCGCGTCGACGCAGATGGTGTGCACCTCGTATTCGTACGGCGGCTGGCGACCCAACCGGGCGATGCCGGCGTAGCCGATCAGCGTGCCAGCGCTGCGCGCGCCCACATAGTGGTTACCCGCGCTGGCCAGCTCGCGTTCAAACGCCATCGCCGGCCACGGGTCGTCGCCCTCGAACGATACGGCCTCCAACTCAGCGCACCGCTCGGCGTCCGCGCGGGTCAAGGCACCCACGATGACGGGCTCGCCTTGGCGGGTCATCGGCGGGCCGCCAATGGTTTCGCATCGGGCCGGCGCAGATACAACGCCACCAACGGTGCGGGGTCCGACCAACCCGTCACCGCGGCGACCAAACCCTCCGGCGCCGGGTAGACCGGATCGCACCTCGGCAGGTCGAACAGCGCCGCGTGGGCCGGCGACCCGGCTACTGCCTGAGCTTGGCGAGGATCGACATCAGCCGGGGCGCTGACGTCCGGCCCGCCGGTCCGCACGCCGTCGCAGTAGCGCGCCCAATAGACCTCGCGCCTACGCGCGTCGGTGACCACCAGAACGTCGCCGGTCGTTCGCCCTCCGATCGCGTCCAAGCTGCACACCCCGTACACCGGAATATCCAGGGCATGCCCGTATGCGGCGGCGGTGGCCATGCCGACCCGCAGACCGGTGAACGGTCCCGGACCACACCCCACGACGACGGCGTCGAGATCGGCCATGGTCACCGCGGCATCGCCGAGCGCAGCCAGCACATTCGGAGTCAGCTGCTCGGCGTGGGCTCGCGCGTCGATCGTGATCCGCTCGGCGAGCACGGTGCGAGCGGAGCCCTCTCGTCGCACAACGCCGGCCGTCACCGCCGCGGTTGCTGTGTCGATAGCCAAGACCAGGCTTTCGCCGGCGCCCATCAGCTTCCCCACTTCCAGGTCGCGACCCGCACGTCGGAGTGGCGGACTCGCTCCAGGCGGACGTCGAGGTGGCGCTCGGAGAGGCGTTCAGCGAGTCCTTCGCCCCATTCCACCACGACAACCGCATCGTCGAGATCGGTGTCGAGATCCAGTGAGTCGAGTTCACCCAGCAGATCCGCTCGCTGGTGGTCCAACAACCGGTACACGTCGACGTGAATCATCGCCGGCATACCCGGCCGTCGAGCACGGTGTACCCGGGCCAGCACGTACGTCGGCGACGTGACCGGTCCATCGACATCCATCGCGGCCGCAATCCCTTTGGCCAGCACGGTTTTTCCAGCACCAAGCGGACCAGAGAGCACGACGACGTCGCCCGCGCGCAGCTGTTCACCCAGTCGGGACCCCAGCGCTACGGTGTCTTCGGCATGCGCCAGGTTCGCAGTCCCACCGGCAGGCAGGTCGCCGCCATCCACGCCCCTCTCACCCACGGCGTCGGAGCCGTTCTCCGATCCGGCGATATCCTTCCCCGAACCGCCGGTACCGCAGCGCCATCTTGCTGGGAATAGCCCGGTTGACGAGGCGAACGAGCCCCTCGTTGATGGCATCGGGCTTGTCCAGCAGCGCCAGATGACTGGCACCCGAGACGATGACCAGTTCGGACTGAGGTAGCGACGCCGCCATCTTGCGAGAATATTCATCCGGGGTGAGCAGATCGTGGTCGCCGCAAGCGATAAGGGTCGGAATCTTCAGCAACGTCCAGAGCCCCGCCGTCTCGTCGTGCACCTCCAGGGCGTTCAGGAAGCCCACCAAGGTAGCGATCGGGGTCTCGTTCATCATCCGCTGCGAGAAGGCGTCGAGACTTCGGCTGACCTGAAGGTCGCTATAAGACGCCGCCCGCAGGATGGGACCGATCAGTGATCGCGATGCATTTCGGCCGCGGTGCAGCAGTGTCGGCGCAGAGCGCGCGGTGAACCGGATCGCTTCCAGCGCCGGATTCTTCAGGAACTCCCCCAGCGGTGACCGTGTCACCCCTTCGGCTGCCGAAGAGATCAATGCGGCGCCGATGATCCGGCGACCATACCGCTCGGGGAACTGCCGAGCATGTGACAACACGGTCATGCCGCCCATGGAATGGCCGACCAACACCACCATGCCGCGAGGCGCCCTCGCCTGCAGCACGGCCTCCAAATCCTGGCCAAGTTGCGTCAGCGAGTAGGACTCAGGCGCGCCATCACCGGACTGACCGTGTCCACGTTGGTCATAAAAGACCATCCGGACCTGCGAACCCCAAAGGTCGCCCAGCCGCATCCGCTGAAAGTGGAAGGCGCCCATGCGCAGACAGAATCCGTGGGCGAAGATGACAGTTACCGGGGCATCCTCCGGACCGGCCTCCCGCACGATCAGGGACACACCGTCGGACGTGGTCACGACGCGGCCGCGATCGCTGTCCAACCTCTCGAAATCCTCGTTGGCATACGGATCGTCGAGGACATCAGCGCGTTCGGCCATCGACCGGCGAGCCGATGCCCCGACAATCGTCGCGACCGCGGTCAGCCCGGCGCTTCCCGCGAGCCAGGCCTTGCCCCGCTGGCGCCTGCGGGTCTTATAGCGGCTCAACGGTTTCGGCCTCGCGGTAGGTCCTGGTGATCCGACCGCGCGGGCTGGTAACCACCTCGTAGTGAATGGTGCCCAGCAGATCTGCCCAATCCTGCGCGGTCGGCTCACCATGGGTGCCGGGGCCGAAGAGGATTGCCTCGTCACCCTCGGCCACGTCCGGCCGACCGGGGCCAATGTCGACGACGAACTGGTCCATGCAGATTCGCCCTACACCGGGCCGCCGCCGACCGTTGATCAGCACATCCACGCGACCGCTCAGTGCACGGAAGACGCCGTCTGCGTAGCCGATCGGTAGCAGTGCCACATTCGTGTCATGGGGCGCAATCCAGGTGTGTCCATACGACACTCCCTCCCCGGCTCGAACCGACTTCACCAACGCGACAGCGCATTTCACCGTCATCGCCGGTAGGAGCCCCATGTCGCCCAGCTTGGGCACCGGGCTGAGCCCGTACACCGCAATACCGGGTCGAACCAGGTCGAAGGTCAGGTCGGGACGCGCCATGGTGGCTGATGAGTTCGACAGGTGCGCCACCTCGAACCGCACACCCTGATCACGGGCCTGCGCCAGCATTTCGCTGAACCGTTGGGCCTGAAGGTCGTTGATTGACTTGTGCGGCTCGTCGGCGTAGACCATGTGCGACATCAGGCCACGCAGCCGGACAGCGTCCGCGCTGGCGGCTCGACCTAGGGCAGCCAGCATTGACGGGTAGTCGGCTGGAGCGACACCGTTGCGGTTCAGCCCGGTGTCGACTTTGACCGTGACCGTCGCCGTCCGCCCGGTCCGACCCACCGCGGCGAGCAGCTCATCGAGCTGGCGCACCGAGGACACTGCGATCTCGACGTCGGCGAGCACGGCCGGCGCGAAGTCGATCCCGGGGGCATGCAACCAGGCCAGCACCGGCGCGGTGATGCCGTCAGCGCGCAAGGCGAGCGCCTCGTCGACGGTCGCGACGCCCAGTTCGGCCGCACCGGCGCTCAGCGCGGCACGCGCCACCGCTGTTGCACCGTGACCGTAGCCGTCGGCCTTGACGACAGCCATCACCCCCGCTCGGCCGGCGTGCTCGCGCAACACCCCCACGTTGTGCGCGATAGCACCCAGATCCACCTCGGCCTGGGCGAGAACACCCGGCGCAAGAGCTATCGGCGAAACGGCCACGAGGTCGTGCTCCCCTTCTTCGGTATGTCAGTACGCAGCCGCCATTCTGGCAGAGCGGCCGCCGAGGTGAGTCAGTGCGCGAAGTGGTGGCCGTCGGAACGCCCGCCCGGCTTGAGTTTGTCCAGGGTGGCCATGGCGGCTGTGGCGTCGTCGTGCAACGACCGAGCCAGGTCGGCGGAAAGGCCTTCCCGCACCACGACGCGGAGCACCGAGACGTCGGTGGCATTGTCGGGCATCGTGTAGGCGGGTACCTGCCAGCCGAAGGTTCGCAGCTCGTGGGAGATGTCGAACTCCGTGTAGCCGGGGTCACCAGCGAGGCGAAAACTGACCACCGGGATCGCCGAACCGTCTGAGATCAGCTCAAAGTGGTCCCGGGCACGCAGCTGCTCAGCCAACCATCGCGCGGTCTGCGACAGGGCCGCCATGACCTTGGTGTACCCGTCCCGGCCCAGCCGCAGGAAGTTGTAGTACTGGCCCACGACCTGGTTGCCGGGGCGGGAAAAGTTCAACGTAAAGGTCGGCATGTCGCCGCCCAGGTAGTTGACCCGGAAAACCAACTCCTCGGGCAGGTGCTCGCGGCTGCGCCACACCACGAACCCGACACCTGGATAGGTCAAGCCGTATTTATGGCCGCTGACGTTGATCGACACCACCCGCGGAAGCCGGAAGTCCCACTGCAGATCCGGATGCAGAAACGGCACGACGAAACCCCCGCTGGCAGCGTCGACGTGCACCGGGACGTCGACGCCGCCGCTAGCTGCCAGTTTGTCGAGGGCGGCGCAGATTTCCGCGATGGGTTCGAGTTCACCGGTGTAGGTGGTGCCCAGGATCGCTACCACCCCGATTGTGTCCTCGTCGACGGCGTCAATCACTTGCTCCGGCGTGATGACGTAGCGTCCCCTCTCCATCGGCAGGTAGCGGGGTTCGACGTCGAAGTAGCGGCAGAACTTCTCCCACACGACCTGAACATTGGAGCCCATCACCAGGTTCGGAGTCCGGCGCTGCCAGTTGTCGCCCACGCGCTGCCGCCAGCGCCACTTCAGTGCCAGGCCGCCGAGCATCACCGCCTCGCTGGAGCCGACGGTGGACACGCCGGTGGCGCTGTCGGGGTCGTGATCGGTGAGGTCCTCGGCGTGGAACAGGTCGGCAACCATGGACACGCAGCGCGCTTCGATGGCCGCCGTCGCGGGGTACTCGTCCTTGTCGATCATGTTCTTGTCGAATGTCTCGGCCATCAGCTTCTCGGCCTCGGGGTCCATCCAGGTGGTGACGAACGTGGCCAGATTCAGCCTGGAGCTGCCGTCAAGCATCAGCTCGTCGTGGATGAAGCGGTAGGCGGCCTCCGGATCCATCGACTCGTCGGGCATACGCAATGCCGGTATCGGCGCGGTGAACATCCGGCCGGTGTATGCGGGGGCGATCGAATGCGCGGGCACAGACGGGTGGCTGCGGGACACGACGAATCCTTTCGGTGGCGGGCGGGCTAGCGGAGTTAGAGGGCCGCCACAGCGGCCCGGACGTGGGAGACGATTCGTGACGCCGAGGTGGGTGCCTCGCCAGGGCCGGGGTGGGCGGCTGACAGCGCGGCGGCGCGCGCGTGCACGAACGCTGCCGCGGCGGCGGCCTCGACCGCGGGCAGCCCGGAAGCTAGCAGCGCCCCGATCATCCCCGACAGCACGTCGCCGGAGCCTGCCGTCGCCGCCCAGGACTGTCCGGCCGGATTCAGGTAGACCGGGCCGCCGGGATCGGCGATGACGGTGACATTGCCCTTGAGCAGGATGGTTGCCCCCAGCGTGTCGGCAAGCCGACGACAGGAGTCCACCCGGTCATCTCCGGGGGGCGCCCCCGCCAGTCGGGCGAACTCGCCGGCGTGCGGCGTCAGCACCGTGGGCGCGTTGCGGTTGGCCACCAGATCGGGATGGGCTGCCAGCATGGTCAGTCCGTCCGCGTCGACCAGCACCGGCAGGTCGGTATCCAACGCGAACCACAAGGCCCCGGCCGCCTCTGCGTCCGAGGTGCCCAGCCCCGGCCCCACCACCCAGGCCTGGACCCGGCCGGCGGCAGCCGGGGTGGGCGAGGCGATGACTTCCGGCCACTGCGCGAGCACCTCGGCACCCGCCGTGCCGGCGTAGCGGACCATCCCCGAGGTGGCCGCAACAGCCGCCCCGGTGCACAGCACCGCCGCGCCCGGATATGTCGACGAACCGGCCATGATGCCCGTCACGCCCTGGGTGTATTTGTCGTCGTGGGGACCCGGTACCGGCCAGCGCGCAGCCACATCGGCAGCCTCGAACCCCAGCATGTCGGTAGCCGGCAATTCCAAGCCGATGTCGACCAGTGTGACCCGGCCGCAGTCGGCGAGCGCGTGCACGGGTTTCAGGCCTCCGAAGGTGACAGTGGACGCGGCGTGCACAGCGGGACCGGTGATCGCGCCCGTCGCCACGTCCATACCGCTGGGGATGTCGACCGCAATCACGGGGATACCGGCTTGGTCCACGGCGTCGAACACCTTGGCCGCGGCCGGGCGCAGGGGGCCCGAGCCGGAAATACCCACTACCCCGTCGATGACGAGATCCGTTGCCGCCGATATACTCTCGACAACGCGGCCGCCGGATTTGGTGAACGCTGCGAGCGCCTTGCGGTGGGTTCGGTCCGGGTTGAGCAGCACCGCGTCGGCGGCCGCGCCGCGGCGGCGCACGAAGGTCGCGGCCCACAGCGCGTCACCGCCATTGTCCCCGGAGCCGACAACCGCGCACACCCGGCGGCCCGCTACCCCACCGAAGCGCTTGGTCATCTCAGCGATGATCGCCGTGGCCAGCCCGTAGGCCGCGCGCCGCATCAGCGCACCGTCGGCCAAGCTGGCCAGCAAGGGCGCTTCGGCGTCGCGGATGGCGTCGACGGAGTAGTAATGCCGCATCAGAGTCAGGATTTCATGCTCGCGGGTCGGTCGCATCGACGCCTCGGCCTCGCCGAAGCATCGCTTTGATTCTGGCCGGATTCAGCGGCGCGCCTCTTCGGTCGCGGGCCATCGGGTAAAAGGCCAAGCCAATCAAGATCGACACGAAGTGACCGATCGCGCTGAAGTCCAGCTCGGTCTTGTCCATCGTGATCAGCGGAAAACCGAAGATGACGAACAACACCCCGAGATAACCCCAGCGCCACGGCTTCACAATGTGATAGGTCAGCACGGCCATCACGCCGACCAGGAAGTAGCTGACCCCGATATCGCGAGAGTGCAGCAGCCTCTCCGATGCTTCGCGATGGTGGATCGCCAGGTAGAGCATTCCTTCGCTGACATAGGTAGCGCCGATATGGGTGGTCAGTCCCACTGTGAGCCAACGCAAGTGACCAAGCCAGTGCTCAGCGGGCGCCAGAAATATGGTGAACAGCAGCAGATACGGTTCCAGGTTCTTTCCATCGATCCACAGCAAGCTGGAGAACAGCACTTCGAGCGGATCCGTTCCCAGCTCGTAGATGTTGGTGGAACGGTGCAGCAGCACCGTGTGCAACTTGCGCCCAGTCAGGTGGTTCTGGATGGCGGTCGTAACCATCAATGCGACCAGCCAGGTGTACGTCAAAGGCGCTCCAGTGATGAAGTGCCACACCGTCAGCGCCAATGACCGCAGTCGCGCCAACACCGATGCGTTCGCCACGGCGTCCACCCTATGCAGCGCGTCTACTCCACGGTGACCGACTTGGCCAGATTCCGCGGTTTGTCGACATCGTACCCGCGTGCTTGGGCTACCGCCGCGGCGAAGACCTGAAGCGGGATGGTCGACAACAGCGGCTGCAGTAGCGTTGACACCGCCGGGATTTCGATCAGGTGATCGGCGTAGGGGCGTACGGTGTCGTCGCCCTCCTCGGCGATCACGATGGTCACCGCGCCACGGGTCTGAATTTCGCGGATATTGGACAAGAGCTTTGCGTGTAATGTCGCTGCCCCCTTGGGTGAAGGCATGACCACGATGACGGGCAGGTCGTCTTCGATCAGTGCGATAGGGCCGTGTTTGAGCTCACCTGCCGCGAAACCCTCGGCGTGCATATAGGCCAATTCCTTGAGCTTCAGCGCGCCTTCCAGGGCCACCGGGTAGCCGACGTGGCGCCCGAGAAACAGCACGGCCGACGACTGCGCAAACCGATAGGCCAGATCGGCGACCGGTTCGATCGCCGCGATCACCCGGGCCACCCGGTCAGGCATCACTTCGAGCTCGTGGTACTCGCGCTCGACCTCGTCGGGGTATTTCGTTCCGCGGGCCTGAGCCAACGCCAGACCGAGGAGGTAGTTCGCGGCAATCTGGGCAAGGAAGGTTTTGGTCGAGGCCACGCCAATCTCCGGGCCGGCGCGTGTGTAGAGCACCGCGTCACACTCCCGCGGTATTTGGGATCCGTTGGTGTTGCAAATCGCCAGTACCTTGGCCTTCTGTTCCTTGGCGTGGCGGACCGCTTCCAGGGTGTCGGCGGTCTCGCCGGACTGCGAGATCGCCACCACCAAGGTGCTGCGGTCCAGAACCGGGTCCCGGTAGCGGAATTCGCTGGCGAGCTCGACCTCCACTGGCAGTCGCGTCCAGTGCTCGATCGCGTACTTGGCCAGCAGCCCGGAGTGATAGGCGGTGCCACAGGCGACCACGAATACCTTGTCGATCTCGCGCAGTTCCTGATCCGATAGCCGCTGCTCGTCGAGCACGATCCGGCCGTCCACGAAATGCCCGAGCAGGGTGTCGGCCACGGCGGTGGGTTGTTCGGCGATCTCTTTGAGCATGAAGTACTCGTAGCCGCCCTTTTCGGCAGCAGCCAGGTCCCAGTCGATATGAAACTCCCGGAAGTCCTTACCGGCTTGCAGCTCGTCGTTGCCGTCGAAATCGGTGATCCGGTAGCCGTCTGCGGTGATGACCACCGCCTGTCCTTGGCCGAGTTCGACCGCGTGGCGAGTGTGCGGGATGAATGCGGCCACATCGGAGCCCACGAATATCTCGCCATCGCCGATGCCGAGAACCAGCGGCGTCGAGCGGCGGGCGGCGACGATGGTGCCGGGTTCGTCGGCGTTGGCGAAGACCAGAGTGAAGTGGCCTTCCAGCCGACGCAACACGGCCAGGACTGAACCACTGAAATCGCCGGCAGTCTCGCCGTGGTGATAGGCCTGTGCCACCAGGTGCACCGCGACCTCGGTATCGGTATCGCTGGCGAACTCGACCCCGGCAGTCTCCAGTTCCCGGCGCAAGCTGGCGAAGTTCTCGATGATCCCGTTGTGGACGACGGCAATCTTTCCGGCAGCGTCACGGTGCGGATGCGCGTTGCGGTCCGTGGGCCGGCCATGGGTGGCCCAGCGGGTGTGGCCCAGCCCGGTAGTACCGCGCAGCGTCTCCGGCGGCATTTCCGCCACCGCCGCTTCCAGGTTGGCTAGCCGTCCGGCCCGACGGCGCACGGTGAGTCCGCCGGCACCGTCAACGAGTCCGATTCCCGACGAGTCGTAGCCGCGGTACTCCATCCGGCGCAGCGCGTCCAAGACGACCTCGCAGGCAGGGCGCGGCCCCACGTAGCCGACAATTCCGCACATAGCAGACCAGGGTAGTGCAGGTCGGAACCGCCCAGCACGGCCACACGGCCCAGAACAGCGGTTTCGATGCCCCTTAGCCGAGCACGACGGGCAGCCCCTCGAGGCGGTTGAACAGCGGGATTGGCACCAGGCGCAGATCCTCAGGGTCCACGGCGAGGCGCAGGTTGGGGAAGCGTTCGATCAGGTTGGCGATGGCGATTTTGGTTTCCATGCGGGCCAGCGACGCGCCAAGGCAGAAGTGGTTGCCTTTGCTGAAGGCAAGGTGGCTATTCGGCGTGCGGGCGATATCGAAGGTGTCGGGGTCGGGGAACTCGTCGGGGTCGCGGTTCGCCGAGGCCAACAGCGCCAGCACCAGCGCGCCGCGGGGGATGGTGACGTTGTGCAGGGTGAGGTCCTCGGCTGCATAGGTAGTGGGCTCAGTACTGCCGGCGGTGCCCGTGTACCGCAAGATTTCCTCGACCGCGGAGTCGATCAAGTCGGGTTGCTCTTTGAGTCGGCTGAGTTGATCGGGGTGAGTCAACAGGGCGGCGACCCCGTTGGTGATGAGGTTGTAGGTGGTCTCATACCCGGCAGCGACCAGCAAGAACACCATCGCGATGATCTCGTCTTCACTCAGTGTGTCGCCGTCCTCACAGGTGTGGATCAAGCCGGTGAGGATGTCCTCGCCGGGGTCGGCACGACGCAGCTCGATCAGCTCGCGCAGGTAGTCGATAAAGCCTTCCATCTTCAGCGCAGCCATCTCCAGGCCATAGGTGGCAATCCCGTCGACCATCACCTCGATGAAGCCACGGAAGCGGTACCGGTCGGTTTCGGGTACGCCGACCATCTCGTTGATCACGGTGGTTGGAACGGGCAAGGCATAGTCCTGTTGCAGGTCGATGCGCTGTCCGGATTCCATTCCGTCGAGTAGTTCGCGGGTGACCGTGTCGACCCGATCGGCGAGGCGGCCGATCGCCTTCGGGGTAAAAGGGCGGCTGACGAGCTTGCGCAGCCGCATGTGCTCGGGGTCGTCCTTGTAGATCATGGCGTGGTCGGTGAGCATGCGCAGAGCCGCGGGAAGCGGCAACGGTTCGGCGCCAGGAACGACACGTTGGATTCTGGGGTCGGTGACCACGGCGAGGCAGTCGCGGTAGCGCGAGACATAGTAAACGTCTTGGTCGCCGAGAAGTGTCATCCGGCCGCAGTAGACCGGGGCCTCGCGACGCATCCAGTCGTAGTAGAAGTGCTGGTCGGCCATGAACTCCGGGCTGCCGAGGGTAATGGGGTGAGCGATGGTGCGCTCGTCACTCGGGGCGCTCATGGGTGTTCCTTTCTCGGTGGGCCTCTCGAGCGCGCTCACGGTGGGTCTGCAGCCGAGTGACCCCGAAACTCATCCAGGGCGGTAGCCAGAACCGATTCCATGTAGGCCGTCAGATCCCGCATCTCGCGCAGCCTGCGTCCACGCTCCGGCGCAGACCCGCGTAGCGCGTGCAGTCCGGCGTCGGCCATGGCCTGCAGATCGGCCATGGTGCGGATGCGCTGGCGCTCACCGGCGGCGAACGCGTTCGGCCTCAGCCGGAAAAACGTGCGCCGGTCCCCCGCCACGGCGAGCCGCTCGATGAATCCGAACTGGCTCAACATTCGGGCGTTCGTACTGATCCCGCCACTGCTCGCACCGAGGGCCGCCGCCAGCTCTTCCGAGGACTGCCGCTCGGGTTCACACACCAGCAACCACCCCAGCAGCCGCCCAGCCAGCCGGGTCAGGCCATTGGCCTCGAAGTACCCGCCCATCTGCTCGACGAAGTCCATAATCTCGGCGTCGGACTCAGCAGCACACGTGCTCTCGTCGACACTCACAAGTTTCACTGTAGTCTGAAATTACATGCTTTTGTTGCTTTCACGGATGCCGCACCAGTAGCGGTGCCCAACGCCACGCTTGGACGTGCACCGCAGCGCAGTCGCATCATCCGCTAACGTCAACGGGTGGCCCGCATCCGCAAGCTCGTCGCCGCCCTGCAACGCCGTGGTCCGCACCGCGTTTTGCGCGGCGACCTGGCCTTTGCCGGCCTACCCGGCGTGGTGTATACCCCGGAAACCGGACTGAACCTGCCAGGCGTCGCGTTCGGTCACGACTGGCTCACCGGCGCCTCCGGCTACCAGGCTCTACTGGAGCATCTCGCGTCGTGGGGCATCGTGGCCGCCGCTCCCGACACCCAGCGCGGACTGGTGCCGTCAGTGCTCAACCTTGCCTATGACCTGGGGGTTGCCCTCGACATCGTCGCGGGCGTGCGCCTCGGGTCCGGCAATATCGGCGTGCATCCCGCAAAGCTCGGCCTACTCGGCCACGGCTTTGGCGGCTCGGCGGCCGTGTTCGCGGCCGCGGGTATGCCGGCCCGGACGTCGGCCGTGGCAGCGATCTTCCCCACAGTGACCAATCCGCCGGCGGAACAGCCAGCAGCCACCCTGAAGGTCCCGGGGTTGATCCTGAGCGCGCCGGGAGATCCCACGACGCTGAATTCCAACGCCCTGGGACTTTCTCAGGCGTGGGACACCGCCACGCTCCGTATCGTCAGCAAAGCCGAGGCTCGCGGGCTGGTCGAGGGCAGGCGACTGTCCAAGGCGATCGGGTTAGCCGGATCGCATCGCGGTACCCAGCGCACAGTGCGGGCTTTGCTGACCGGGTATCTACTCGCCACCCTTGCCGGCGACAAAACCTACCGCGACTTCGCCGATCCTGATGTGGCGCTGCCCAAGACGGATCCGGTCGATCTCGAGGCGCCACCGGTCACCCCGGAAGAGAAGATCGTCGCACTACTGAAGTAGCTCCGGACAACTTTTCTCGAGCTGCGCTTTTTCTCGAGCTGCGGTCCTTCGGAACTGCTATTGCCCTGCGTTCGGAAGTTCATCGGCGGCGATCTCACACGGGGTTGATGCTTCTGCCGGTGGGTGCGGCGGCGCCGCCGGTGCGGGGGAGACCGGCGGCGCGCCAGCTGGGGGCGGTTCGACAACCGGTGGCGTCGCGGCTTCCCCAACGACGCCGACGGCCTGCTCGCCGAGTTGTGGTTCCTCGGCGTTCGCCCGACCGTCTTCCCGATCGGGTTCCTCGCTCCGCTCGGGCTCTCCCGGATCGTCGGCGTGCGCTGACTCGTCGGCGGCATCCGACCCGTCCAGGGTGCCCACGGGATCGTCGGCCGCTAGCGGATCGGTGAGCTGGCCAGCCGCCGAACCCAGCAGGTCTCCCATCGCGGCGACGATCCGGCTGGCAAGCCCCGCAAGTCCGCCGACAGCATCGATGCCGCCAGCATTCCCAAAGCCGCTCGCGCTGCCGGCACCGGTCGGGATCGCAGAGTCCACGGCGAACGCGGGACCGGAATCCGGGGGCGCCGGGGGCGCGGGGGGAACGCCGTCTGACCGCTGCGCGGGAAGGACGGCGGCGGGTGCGGTCACCACCCCTGTAGTGGGCCCTGTAGTGGGCCCTGTAGTGGGCCCTGTCGTGGGCTCGGCCGGCAGGGGCAAGTCCGGGGATTCGCGGTCAAACCAGAGATCGCCCGGAATCTCGAAGTCTGCTCGCGGCGCGCTTGCCAGCCGGTCGGTGACCGTGTCGTAGGACGCGGCCGCCCGGGTCAGCGTCGAACGCATCGCTGTCAGCCAGTCAACGCGAATATCGTTGTCTACGTACGGCTTAATGTGATGGCGAACCAGTTCGTCGGCTTCGGTTGCGTCCGTTGCGCCGGTGGTGACCGCGGCCGCGGCGGCTAACCACGCCGGTCGCTGTGCCAGCGTGCGATCGTCGATGGCGATCGCCGCCGCCACTTTCGCGTCGACCAGATGCCATAGGTCGTCGCGCAGCGATCGGCAGTGCAGCGCGGCGGCGCGGACTTCAACGGCCAGGGCGTTTCCGGCTTCGCAATGACGGTGCACGAAGCCAACCGCACAGTCGCCGCCCCGCCCCGTCCATGCCGCCGCCAGCGCGGCAGCCTGGCCGCGCTGTATCCGGGAAGCTTCGGTGATCGCGATGGCCGCAGCCTCCAGGTGGACGCAGTCACGGTCCAGCGCGCGCAGGTCCAGTCCCTCTTCACTGTCGTACCAGTCGCGGATCTGGGCAGGGCGCGAGGTCAGGTCGGGATGTTCGTAGCCGACCGCTCGGCAAGCCTGCACGTAGCGTTGGGTGTGTTCGACGGCGGGCCGGCCCTCTTCCAGGCGCCCGGCGACGTCTAGCCAGTCAGCCACGGTCACGCGATACGGGTCGCGGCGTCCAGGTCGGCATCGGCATAGCGGTTTGCCGCAGCCCGCAAGGCGGCAGCGATCTCGGCCGCGGCCCGTGACCACCGCGACAACTCAGCCACCAGCCGGTCGAGCGCGGCGCGCAGCGCCTCGGCGCGCGCGACGTGGGCCTCACCGGCGCAGGCCCCGCCGAAAACCAGCCCCGCCAGGTGGTTCGCGACGGCGTCGTCGATCACGTCGGCGGCGGCGACCATACGGTCGGCCACCGCGTACACCGCCGTGACATCAACGCCTACACATCTACCGCTGTTTGCGCAATCGGGTCCCACGTAATACTCCGACGCCACGCAACGTCACGGGGTTCCACCGGCACCGTCGGCACAGCCGCGGGGGTCAGCGTGCAGCGCTCACCGCGTCGGCAACACTGACGGCCAACCGCTTCGCGATAGCCTCATCGGCCGCCTCCACCATCACCCGAATCATGGGCTCAGTTCCGGAGGGGCGCAACAAGATCCGACCGGTGTCACCCAATTCGGCCGCCGCTAGGTCGACCGCCGCCTGGACCGAGGGGGCCGCGGCGGCAGTCGCCTTGTCAGCGACCTCGACGTTGATCAGCACCTGCGGCAACGATTGCATCGCCGACGCCAACGCGGCCAGCGGTGAGCCGGTCTGCACCATCCGAGTCATCAATCGCAGGCCGGTGACGATGCCGTCGCCGGTGGAGCCCAAAGCCGGCATGACGATATGGCCCGATTGCTCGCCGCCAAGGCTGTAGTCACCGGCACGCAATTCCTCCAAGACGTAGCGGTCACCCACACCCGTTGTGCGGACCGTGACACCGGCCGAACGCATGGCCAGGTGCAGCCCTAGGTTGCTCATCACGGTGGCGACCAGCGTCTCGGAGGCCAGCTCGCCGGCTTCGGCCATCGCCAGCGCCAGGACCACCATGATGGCGTCGCCGTCGACAAGGTCACCGCCAGCATCGATCGCCAGGCACCGGTCGGCATCGCCGTCGTGCGCCAGACCCAGGTCGGCGCCGTGGGCAATAACCGCGGCCCGCAGCGAGTCCAGATGCGTCGATCCACAAGCGTCATTGATGTTCAGGCCGTTCGGATCGGCATTGATCGCGATGACCCGCGCACCGGCCGCCTGGTAAGCGCGGGGCGCCGCCGACGACGCGGCGCCATGGGCACAGTCAACGACCACCGTCAACCCATCGAGCGGCTGTGTCGCCGCCTTACCGATATGGCGCAAGTACCGTTCCGCTGCATCCTCGGCGTCGACGACCCGGCCAATTCCGGCGCCAACCGGGCGCGACCCGGGGCCGGCCGCAACGAGCCGCTCGATCTGATCCTCGGTGTCGTCGTCCAGTTTGCGGCCGCCGGGCCCGAAGATCTTGATCCCATTGTCCGCCATCGGATTGTGCGACGCCGAGATCATCACCCCGAAATCGGCATCATAGGCACCGGTCAGGTAGGCCACCGCGGGCGTGGGGAGCACCCCGACCCGCAACGCATCGACGCCCTCACTCGTCAGGCCCGCGATCACGGCGGCCTCCAGCATTTCGCCGCTGGCCCGCGGATCACGACCAATCACGGCAATCCGCCGGCCAGGCGCGGCCGAACTTGCCAGGCGCCGCGCCGCCGCGGCTCCCAGCGTCAGGGCCAACTCGGCGGTCAACTCGTGATTGGCGACCCCGCGCACACCATCGGTGCCGAATAGTCGACCCATGAGGACAAACCTCTCACAATTGACGGTCGTGCACCTAGAGTGCACCTTCATAGCTTGATCGCATCTGACCGCAACCGCGCGTGATCCCGCGCCGACACGCCGACAACGACGCGTAATGGTGCCCAGGACGATGCACGGTCGCGGCCAGAAAGTGATCGCTGATCAGCGTTTGCTGTACTGCGGCGCCTTCCGGGCCTTCTTCAGGCCGTACTTCTTGCGCTCCGTGGCACGCGGATCCCGGGTGAGGAAGCCCGCCTTCTTCAGCGCGGGCCGGTCCTGCGGCGAGGCAAGGATCAACGCTCGCGCGATGCCCAAACGCAATGCACCTGCCTGACCCGACGGGCCGCCGCCGCTGAGGAGGGCAAAGATGTCGAAGCTTTCCACCCGCTCCACAGTGACGAGCGGAGCCTTGATGAGCTGCTGGTGGACCTTGTTGGGGAAGTAGTCCTCCAGGCTGCGGCCGTTGAGGTCGAACTTGCCGGTGCCGGGCACCAGCCGCACCCGGACCACGGCTTCCTTGCGCCGGCCAACGGTCTGGATGGGCCTTTCGAGAACGAGTGATTCGCTCTGGGCGGCCTGGCTCTCCAGCGACGCGCCTGGGTCTGCTGGGGTTTCTGGGGCTTCGGTGGTTTCGGTTCCGGTCATTGCGCCACCTGCTTGATCTCGTAGGGAACCGGCTGCTGGGCGGTGTGTGGATGCTCCGGGCCCGCGTAGACGCGAAGCTTGCGCTGGATCTGCCGGCTGAGCTTGTTCTTGGGCAGCATGCCCACGATCGCTTTCTCCACCACGCGGTCCGGGTGGTCTTGCATCAGCTCGCCAATCGTGCGTTTGTGCAGGCCACCGGGATAACCGGAGTGGCGATACGCCATCTTCTTCTGCAATTTGTCGCCGCTGACGGCGACCTTGTCGGCGTTGATGACGATGACGAAGTCACCACCATCGACGTTGGGAGCGAACGTCGGCTTGTGCTTGCCCCGCAGCAGGTTGGCTGCTGCGACGGCAAGGCGGCCAAGCACGACGTCCGTAGCGTCGATGACGTACCACGACCTCGTGGTGTCACCCGCCTTGGGCGCGTATGTAGGCACAGCGCTTACCACTCTTTCTCTGCGGGCCTGTTTGTCAGGCTGTGGATCCCGGTGCGACCCGGGCGCCGGTCAGGCGTTAAGGGTGGGGTTGTTCTCAGCGACCGACATTGACCCGAGCCCCGGCGTACCCGCACGCCAACCCCAGCAGCTTACCGATGGGCATCCGCGCAGGTCAAAATGCCCCGGCGTTGGCCCAACCGACTGCCACCACCGATGTGGATGACTGTGTGGTCCCGACGGCTCTCCTCCGTCGGGACCCACACAGAGTCCAGATGCTCGTCGCTATCGCGTCCAGATGCCGGCGGCTCGCCGGTCCGCGCTCTCGACGTCGGCGGCCCCGTCGCGGACGGCGTTTCCCAGATCGAGCAAGATCTCGTTGAGCGCGTGCGCTGCCTGATGCCACTTGAGTTGCTCGACCTGATATGCGGCTGCCGCCTCTCGGGTCCAGAGCTGGTGCAGCGGCGCGATCTGCGACCTCAGTTCGTCCAGTGCAGCGTTGAAACGCGACCAGGTGCTATGGATTTCCTGGCGAACGCAGTATTCGATCTCGCCAAAGTTGTAGGAGACAGCGGGGTCCATGGATCATCGCCCCCGATCACAGATCTCCGCCGGCCACGGCAATGCTGTGGGCATGGGATTGGCTGGCTTCGCGCAATGCGCCCTCGTTGTGTCGAATCGTTTCGGCGATCGTGTGCAGGACGCGGTAGAGCCTCGCCGACTCGGCGTCCCAGCGTTCGAGGACATCCTTGAAACGCGCGGCCGCGAGCCCACCCCACACTGACCGCGGCACGCTGCTCATACGGCCGATGAACGACTGCAGCATCACCCGGATCTCCTCGTTGCGTGCGTCGGTCGTGCTCGCGACCGAACGCATCAAGTCAAAGTCGGCGCTCAGCGTGTTCGATCCGCTCACCTGTCCCCCTCCCCTAGACCTGTTACCAGGTATGACCACCGCCAACCTCAGTTGGTTCCAACTGATCGGCCGGCTCATACCCGCGCTAACCAACGGCGTGAGCGGATCGCACGGCCTGCTCACATACGGCGCGAACTGCGTGCTGCGCCCCGGGCCTGCTCTGGCACCCGATGCTGATGCGGACCGAGCCGTCGACCAACACGGTCCACCGGACGTGATGCGCGGCACGGACTTCGCGGTAGGTCACCGCGGTTCGGCCCGCGCTGCTGCCCGAGGGGTTGAAGTCGACGAACACGCCCGCCGGTTCGGCATCGATTGCCCGTTTCAACCGCTCCGCCGCGCCAGCCAGTGTCTCGCCGGCGACGAGCGATTGCGTGACGTGCAACGCCACCTCGGGATCTGATGGCGATGTGACCTGGACCCGGGCCGAACCCGGACCGGCGAGTATCCGCTGGGTGAGCCAGTCGTCGGGAATGGCTACTGCGACCCGGCCTTCCACCAAGAACGTCGCCGGCGTCTCGGCGGACGGAGCCCGGCGCCAGATCACCGCGACCGCGCACGGCACCGCCACGGCCACCACCGTCAGGACAGCAGCGGCAGCCGGACGCATACGCGTGCGGTATCTCCGACCAATGACAGTGCTGGCGCCGGGCTCGGGCGCCGAGCGTGGCTTGGCTACGTTCGAGTGCATCGCCCGGGCCAGCCGCGCCAGCCACGCGTCGTCGACGATCGTCACCTGCTGCCCGATGCCCGAGGCCCGCACTTCGTCGGCAATCGATTCAGCGAAATCCGGCGCCCCGGCAACACCGCTGGCCACATCGATCAGCACCTGCGCGGGGGTCCCGGGTTGCCCTGTGGCGCTCATGCTGGTGATCACACCCGCAACCTCGTGGGCCGTAGGCCCGGATCGCATCCGGCGTGGTACGGCGACCACCTCAGCACCGGTGACCACCACCAACCGTTCGGTGATCTCCACCACCACAGTCGTTTTCGCCGACGACGCCCGCACCAGCAACCGCACGCGCGATATCGCGGCAACATCTATCGTTCCCGCGCGCGCCGCTGCGCTGACCACACCCACGCGCGACGCCGGCCACCACGAGGGATGCACAACGACCACGGGTTGGCCCCGATCGCACGCCAGCGACCGCAGCACGGCCGACCACAGGGAATCAACGGCCACCGGCTGGTCATCCACCACCGCCACCGCGTCGTCAATAGCGCCGAGCGCGGCGATGGCGACTTCGGCACCAGCGGCCACTGTGGTGCCGCAACATAATCGGCGGATCGTCGCTGGACCCGCCTCGATCACCACCCGGTGCGCGTTCAAGGCAGCTTCATCGTGGGGCACTCCAGGCGACCTGGATAGCCTGCTCGTCGTCGGTGCGGGTGACGAGGACCGCGCGGCCCGGCGGCAGCGGCATCGGACGGCAGGAACCCAAGAGAACACCGTCGTCGGGGCGTCCGCTCATCATCAGCCCCATGCAGCCAAGGTCACGCAAACTAGCCACCAGCGGCTCGAACAAGCCACGCGCGGCGCCCCCGCTGCGTCGGGCCACGATCAGGTGCAGACCGAGATCTTGTGCGTGTGGCACGTATTCGAGCAGAGCAAGCAGCGGATTGCCGGCCGAAGTGGCCACCAGATCGTAGTCGTCGACCACCAGATAGATGTCTGGGCCAGACCACCCGGACCGGGCTTGCAGCTGCGGCTGGTTCACCTCGGCTGTGGGCATCCGCATATTCAGCTGATCGAGCAGGCCCGGCAGCAACACATCCACCGCCGCCGACGAGATTGCGTAGCCGCCCAGGTGTTCCGATTCGACGACGCCAAGTAGCGTTCGCCGGAAGTCGATGATGAACAGTCGGGCCTCCGCGACGCAGTTGGTCCGGACGATCTCGGCGCACAGCGTGCGCAACGCGGCGGTCTTTCCGCACTCGTTGTCCCCGACGATGAGCAGATGCGGCTGGCGTTTGAAATCGACCGTGACCGGCTGCAGCCGACTCTCCCCGATACCGAGCAGAATCCGCCTACCGAGTTCAGTTCCAACGCGGTCGATCAGGGTTGCGTAGTCGACCCGCTCTGGCAGCAGCGGGATCGGGGGCGCGACGGAGTCGCCGGGGCGGCGCCGCGGGTCGACACCGTCCAGCCTCGGCAGAGCGATCAGCATCTGCTTGCCATCGCGGCTCAGTCCCCGACCGGGAGCGTCGCACGGTACCTGTCGCGCCCGCTTGCGGTCCAGTTCGGAATCCGCGGGATCCCCCAGCCGCAACTCGATCCGGGTGCCCAGCTGATCCTTCAGCGACGGCCCGATGTCCGCCCAGCGAGAAGCCGACAGTACGACATGGACACCGAACGAGAGTCCCTGACCCGCGAGAGCGGTAATCGATTCAGCAGCCGCCTCGAACTCCTGACGCAGGCTTGTCCAGCCGTCGATGACCAGAAACACGTCGCCGAACGGTTCGCCGTATGACCCAGGACACCCATGGGCTCGGTCGCGGCGATAGGTCACCACAGAGTCGATACCGTGTTCGCGGAAGAAGCTCTCCCTGGACCGCACGATGGATTCGCATTCGGCAACCATGCGGCAGACGAGTTGCCGATCGGCCCGATTGGCAACGGCACCCACATGGGGCAGGCCGCGCACCGAACTCAGCCCTCCGCCGCCGAAATCCAGACAGTAGAACTGTGCGTGATGGGGACCGTGGGTGCCCGCCAGCGCCATGATGAGGGTGCACAGTGCCGTGGACTTACCAGCTTGTGGTGCGCCAACGACTGCGACATTGCCGGCGGCTCCGGACACGTCGACGGTCAGTGGCGTTCGGGACTGCTCGAACGGGCGGTCGACGACTCCGATCGGTACGGCCCATTCACCTCGCGCCGGGTCAGCGTCCTGCAGCAAGGATTCTAGTGTGGGTGGCGCTCCCAGCGGCGGCAACCAGACCTGGTGCGCGGCTGGTCCGTGGCCGGAGAGCCTTTCTAGCACCATATGCAGAACGGTGAGCAAGCCTGCCCCGTCCGACTCGACCAGTTCGCGGTTCGTGATCGAACCCACGACGCTCGTGGCGAAAGGCCGCACCGACGCCGTGAGCGGAGGGTGACTCGCGGTGTCTCCCGCCAGCCGAAGCGGCTCGGAAACGAGTGCAGTGTGAAAACGCGTCAACTCGTCGGTCGGCGACCGCAGGTACCCTGCACCGGGCGTGTTCGGTAGTTCGTAGGCGTCGTGAGTTCCGACAACGGTCCGGGACTCGCTGGCCGACAGCGTCTTCAAACCGATGCGATAGGACAGGTGGGCTTCCAGTCCACGCAGCCGACCATCGTCGAGACGTTGACTTGCCAGCAATAGGTGCATGCCCAGCGACCGGCCAAGCCGGCCGATCGCGACGAACATGTCCGCGAAATCGGGATGCTGACTTAGCAGTTCGGAGAACTCGTCGACGACGATGAATAGCGTCGGCAGCGCGGCCAACGCAGCTCCGGCCCGGCGTGCCCGATCGTATGCCGCCAGGCTGACGAAGTTGCCGGCCGACCGAAGTAGTTGTTGCCGACGATTGATCTCACCAGCCAGGGCGTCTCTCATCCGGGCAACCAGCGGCGCTTCATCCGAGAGATTGGTAATGACGGCGGAAACGTGTGGAGCCGAAACGAAGTCGAGAAACGTTGCACCGCCTTTGAAGTCGACCAACAGCAGGTTGAGTACTTCGGGAGAGTTGCGTGCCATCATGCCCAGCGCCACCGTGCGCAGCAGCTCCGATTTGCCCGATCCGGTGGCTCCAACGCAAAGCCCATGCGGTCCGATGCCCCCCTGGGCGGGCTCCTTGATGTTCAGCTCCACCGGCTCGCCATCGAGCCTGGTGCCAATCGGAACCCGGAGGTGGTCCTGGTTTTTCTCGTCCTGCCACAGGGTTTTTGGGTCGAAGGCGGCGAAGTCGTCGATGCCGATCAGCTGCGCCCAGCCTTGGCGGACAACAGACCGCGAGTCCCAGCCTCCGTCGCCGACCCGATATGGCGCGAGCCGGCGAGCGCAGGTCAACGCGGCCGCGGAATCCAGGTGGTCCGGGCGGACCAAAGTTTCCCGTTCGCCGCGATACCGCAGCAGCGCGGGCATGCCGTCACCGCCGGCGCCGACCTCCAGGGTGGTCGCGTGCGACAATCCAACGTCGACAGGCTGATCCGAGTCGACGATCACCACGAGGTGAGGCAGCGCCGCTCCAGCAAGCGCCGACCGCGCCTCCTGCGGGTTGGGATACACCATTCGTGCCGGACCAGCGCCGTCGGTGACCCTCGGATGCTGATTGTGCGGTAGCCATTTCAGCCAGTCCCAGTGAACCCGATTCCGATCACTGACTACCCCGGAGATGAGCAGCTCGTCCGGTGGGTGCGATACAGCTAGTCCGCAGATCATCGCGCGAAGCAGTCCGCGCACCCGTTCGACCTCGCCGTCAATGGTGATCGGACCGGCTTGCAATCGGATCGTGATGGGCACGTCCGCAATCGTCGAGTGCGCCCGGAGGAACCGGCGAAGCGCATCAACGGTCACCGGATCCGAACGCTGTATCGGTGGCGCGGGCGGGGTCACCAAACGGGTGGTCAGTGGCCGGAGCCCAACACCGACACGGACACTGCAGAATTCGTGATCGGCCGAACCTCGCTCCCACATCCTGGGGCCACCGATCATCGTCCATAGCGCACCGGGATCCGGGTGCTGCCGGTACACGGAGACACGCTGCGATTCTGCGGCTTCCGCCACGGTCTGCCTCAGGACTCTCAAGTATGCGAAATAGTCGGCGCGATCGGTATCGACACCGACGGCCCGCCGCCGGCTACGGCCGCTGGCGGCCGTAGCGAACAAAGAGCCCAGCATCATGATGGGGAACGCCAGGATGGTCGGGTGTCGCGTCGTGGGCGTGCGCGACACCAGGGCCACCACCATGACAGCCAGCGCTGCGACAGACATGATGGCCGGCACCAGGCGAACCAGCTGGTCGCCCGATGTCGGTCGCGGGACTTCGGGTGGCGCCTCAACGACGATTTCGGCCGGCACAGTCCGACGACGTTAAGCAGCAGCGAAATTCACCGCAACTCGCCTGTGGATAGCCGGGAGCCACACAGCAAGAAACTGGCTACCGTGCCGATGACCCGCATGCAAAGGAGTCGAAATTGTCTATAGACGATCTGGGGCTGCGCCGCGTCTCGATTCATGCGGGCGCGGCCGTCGTCGACCTGTCGCTGCCGGCCGGGGTACCGGTCGCCAGCCTGATCCCGTCGATCGTCGACAGCTTCGGTAGCAGCGCCGATCTGGAACCGGCACCTTACAACCTGACCTGCCCAAGCGGTACCGCCCTCGACACCTCGACGACGTTAGCGCAAAACGGAATCCGTGACGGCGCGGTTCTGGTGCTGAGCCATGACCGCCCAGAGCCACCCACGGTCCGCTACGACGACGTCGCGGAGGCGGTGGCGGAAACGCTCAGAGCCAATGTCGCGCCACGCTGCGGGTACGCGACTCGACTCACGGGCGCGCTGGCGGCCAACGGCGTCGCCATCGTCGGTGCTCTGGCGTTGATTCGAAACACACTGAACACCAACGTCACCCGCTACGGCGGAGCAACGGTAGCGACGGCAGCAGCGTCCAGCCTGGTCGCGCTGCTCCTGGCGGTGATCGCGCACCGAACATATCGAGACCCGATCGCCGGGCTCACATTGAGTGTCCTGGCCACCTCGTTCGCCGCGGTCGCCGGCCTCCTGGCGGTTCCCGGTGGACCAGGTGTCCCCAACGTGCTGCTGGCCGCCATGAGTGCAGCCGTCGCATCGGTGCTCGCACTACGCGCGACGGGCTGTGGTGTCGTCACATTGACGGCCACCGCGTGCGCCGCCCTGGTGATCGCGGTGGCTACGCTGTCCGCGGCAATCACCTCAATCCGATGGCCGGTCGTAGGTTCGCTGACCGCGGTGGTTTCCCTCGGCCTGCTAGAAGCATCTCCTCGGATGGCAATCGTGCTGGCGGGGCTGTCACCCCACCGTGCGCCAGCACCTGGCCACTTCGACGCCGATCCGGCGCCGGCTACAACCGCGCTGGCCACCAGGGCGATCCGCGCCGATCAGTGGTTGACCAGCTTGCTCGCCGCTTTTTCGTCGTCAGCGGCTATCGCCGCGACGAGCGCCGCCGCGGCAACCCGGGGCACCGACGCGCAGCGTCTTGGCGGCGTGCTATTGGTCGCCCTCACAGGCGTGCTGCTCCTGTTGCGCGCCCGCCGCGACGTCGACCCGACAAAAGCGCTGATGTTCACCCTCGGTGGAATCATCACTGGTACAACAGCATTAGCCCTTACCGCGACCGCACTGCCCGAGCACGGCCCGTGGATCGTCGCGGCGACTGCCATGCTCGCCGCTGCCGCAGCGTATCTGAGCCTTGTCGCTCCTACCAGGTCGCTGTCACCCGTCATACGGCGCCGTCTAGAGCAATTGGAATGTCTGGCGCTGATCGCGATGGCGCCGCTGACTTGCTGGATCTGCGACATCTTCAGCACCGTTCGCGGCCTTGATCTGGCATGAACGCGGCGACCTCGGGCGTGACACGGGTGCTCGCGGTTGCCGCGCTGACAGCAGCGAGCCAGCTTGGAGCGGCGCCGGCACTGGCGATTTCGCCACCCCCAATCGACGACACCTGGCTGCCCGCGCCGGCGCCTCCCGCGCCCCCACAACCCACCGTGCAACGCGAGGTTTGCGCAGTCGTGACGACGAAACCCGGACGGGCCGCGGAGGCCAGCGCAGCACCCACGCAACTCGCCGATCTCGACCTGCCACGAGTCTGGCAACTCAGCCGAGGTGCGGGCCAGCGGGTCGCGGTGATCGACACCGGCGTCGCTCGACACCGGAGGTTGCCGAAGCTGGTGGCCGGAGGCGACTACGTTTCCGCCGGCGACGGCACTCAGGACTGTGACGCACACGGCACGCTGGTGGCTGGAATTATCGGAGCCACCAGCGATTCCACGCTAGACAAGTTCAGCGGCGTCGCGCCGGAAGCGACCGTCATCAGCATCCGTCAGTCCAGTGCCAAGTTCAGGCCAGGCAACGACCCAACCGGCGGCGGCGTTGGCGATGTCGACACCATGGCACAGGCCGTCCGGACGGCCGCCGACCTCGGTGCATCGGTGATCAACATTTCATCGGTCGCATGCGTGTCACCCGCGGCCGCCCTCGACGACCGCGCGCTGGGCGCTGCACTCGCCTATGCCGTCGACACTCGGAACGCGGTTGTCGTGGCGGCGGCCGGTAACACCGGCGGAGCTTCGCAGTGTCCACCCCAGCGGTCCGATACGACCCAAGGCAGCGTGTCGGTCGCCGTCAGCCCGGC
Source organism: Mycobacterium spongiae (assembly GCF_018278905.1). Lineage (NCBI taxonomy): Bacteria > Bacillati > Actinomycetota > Actinomycetes > Mycobacteriales > Mycobacteriaceae > Mycobacterium > Mycobacterium spongiae. The sequence continues at coordinate 1,142,110 of NZ_CP046600.1, read as the reverse complement.
CTGGTACGACGACTATGTGCTGACCGTCGGCTCGGTCAATGCCGCCGGCGAGCCGTCGGCGTTCACCCTCGCCGGACCCTGGGTGGATGTCGCGGCCACGGGCGAGTCAGTGACGTCGCTCAACCCGATCGGTGACGGAATCATGACCAGCATCGATGCATCCCATGACGCGGCACCGCTATCGGGCACCAGCTATGCCGCGCCCGTGGTGAGTGGGCTAGCCGCCCTGATCCGTGCACGTTTCCCCACGATGCCCGCGCGCCAAGTGATGGACCGAATCAAGGCGACCGCCCATCATCCGCCCGCAGGATGGAATCCGCTCGTCGGCAACGGCACCGTGGACGCGATGGCGGCGGTCAGCACGGCGACAGACCCACAGTCCGGCATTGCAGTCCCTGACCCGCAGCCCTCCCGAGTCCCGCGGCCCTCGCGAATACACAAGCCGACCGACCAACGCCCCACGCCCGGCCCGCCAGCTCCCGGTGCCCGGAATATCGCCATCGGTGGCGCAGCAGCGTGCGTCGTCGTGCTGGTGGCGGCACTAGCGACGAGTACCGCCACCCGCGTGCTACGGCGGTCCAACCGCGACAGCGTCGCGCGCGAGTAAAGCCTGCGCCCTGCTCAGCTCCGGCCCGGCCGGCAGCGTCGCAAGTATCGGCCATGGCGCCGCGATCGCCGCCGACGGTAGACCCAGCGCGCGTCCCGCATCGCCGTCGTGGATACCGAACCGCACCCCGGTGTCGGTGACGAGGTAGCGCGTGCCGACTCGGGAGCTATCGCCCGAAAGACCGCGCGCAGCAACGTACGCACTACGTCCCGGCGGAAGGTATACCGCGTCCAGCGCGGGGCCGCGGCCGTCGGCTTGTGCCAGGGTCACCGGCACCTGCCCTGGCGGCACCGGCGGAGCGCTGCCGGTCAAGAAATCGACCTCAGCGTCGCCCGACGCCGCGACAGACCACGTTACGCACACGGTGGTCGGCGCTTCTGTCCACGGGCCATGCACCGGCGCGGGAGCGGAATCCGGAAAGGTGGATACGGGCAGCGTGTTCACGATCTGGGCGGCACCTATCAGCTCGGGAGCCACCGAGATCACATTGCTGGTGCCCCGGGTAGCCGCGAACCGGAGCACATCCGCGGCGAACTGGCCGATTCGCTGTACCCCGTCGCGCAACACCACGTAGTACTCATCACCGTCACCGCGGCCGACGCGCACCACGCTGCCGACCGGAAACCCAGGTAGCCCAGACCTCACCCGGCCGCCGCTGCGGATGCGCGGAACCGCGATCGGCGGTACCTCCGGAACTGCGGTGAGCAGAGATTGCGCGACGATCTGTGGGGCTCGGCCCTCCAGTCGCAGTGCACGTGCAATTGCGGGATCGGCGAGATCCACAACGGCCCGCCGCCCACCGTAAAGCAGATAGACGGGCGAGGAGAAACTGCTCGCAACCAGAATGCTCGTCCCGGCAGCCAATCGCTGGATCGGCGCCCGATCGGCGAGTCCCACGATGACCGTCGTCGACCCGTCGCCGTGACTATCGCAGATCGTCCACGCGGACTCATCGCCGGACAACGGACGGGACACGAGCTGGGGGGCACCCGGAATACCCAACATTGGGCCGCGTTTCGTGCGGCCCAATGCGGATTCGCGCACCCGTCGCGGGCTCCCAGCACTCGGCGCGATAAGCCGCGCGGAGGCCAGGTTGAGCACCGGGTGCCAGGTGTCACCCACTCGTACGTACAGCGCTCCGGATTCTCGACCCATCACAATCTGGGCATCGCCGAGCGCGGCCTGTGGTCGCAGCACGGCAACGAAGCCGTACCCCACGACGGCAACAGCCGCCAGCAAGCATCCGACCGCCAACGATGCTGTCCGGGCGCGAAGAGGCGCACCGAGCGCTGGGATGTCGCGATACTGCAGCGCAGACTCGATACGGCGCACGAGGAATCGGTAGCCGCTGACGTGCAGCCAAGTGCTTGTTGGTCCCGGCAATTTCTCCCCACGATTCCCCGGAGGTACCTCACGTCGTTGCGGCATACGGTAGGGCAATAGTGTCCTGCGAGTCGTCCGGTCTGTGCTGTTCATCCACAGGCCGATAGATCTCCCGAGGTTGCCGATAGAATTCCGACGTGGACAAGCACAGCTGGCGCCGCGCCGCTGCCACCTTGGCCGCCGCAGCCGCTTTGGTGGCCGCGCCCAGCACCCTTCGAGCCACCGCCCCCGTCGCCACGGCCAACGACTGCCCGGAAGCCGAAGTGATCTTCGCTCGCGGCACCAGTGAGCCGCCCGGCATCGGCCGGGTCGGACAGGCTTTCGTGGACTCGCTGCGCCAACAGGCGGACATGAACATCGGGGTCTACCCGGTGAACTACCCGGCCAGCCGTCTGCAGCTGCACGGAGGCGACGGCGCCAACGACGTGATTGACCACGTGAAATTCATGGCCTCGTCGTGCCCGAGTACCAAGCTGGTTCTGGGCGGCTACTCCCAGGGCGCCCACGTGATCGACATCGTCAGTGGCGTTCGGATTGCCGGCATCCCCTGGGGCAGTGCGCTACCCGCCCAATATGCCGACAACATCGCAGCGGTCGCCGTTTTCGGCAATGTGGCCCGTCGCACTGGCGGACCGCTGACGAACCAGAGTTCGTTGTTGGGTTCCAAGGCCATCGACTTGTGCAATCCCACAGACCCGATCTGTCACGCGGGCCCGGGCAACGCGTTGAGCGGGCACACCGACGGCTACATCCCCGAGTACACCAACCAGGCTGCGACCTTCGTCGCCTCCAGGCTCTAGTGGCCGGGGAAATGCCCAGATCCATCGTCCTTGGTTCACCGAAACATCGGCCACATGCCCCTAAAATCGGGACTCATGAGGCTCATCCCGGTCGCCGCAACAGCCGCAATCGTGTTGGCCCCTTCGTTGACTGTCTCGGCGCCGACGGCGCATGGAGCGTCGTGCCCGGACGCCGAGGTGATCTTTGCCCGTGGAACCGACGAGCCGCCCGGTCTCGGACGGGTGGGCACCGCGTTGGTCGCCTCCCTCCGCGAGCAGACCGGCAAGAACATCGGCGCGTATGGCGTGGACTATCCCGCGGACGAGGACTTTCTCGCCGCCACCGCAGGCGCGAATGACGCCAGCGACCATGTTCAGGAAATGGCGGCCGCGTGTCCCGAGACACGACTGGTGCTCGGCGGGTACTCGCAGGGTGCGGCGGTGATCGATATCGTCACGGCGGCGCCAGTTCCCGGTCTGGGTTTCCGAGATCCTTTGCCGGCCCGAGCGGCACAGCACGTTGTCGCGGTCACGCTTTTCGGAAATCCCTCTGGCCGCGCGGGCAGGTTGATGACGGTTCTGAGCCCACATTTCGCGGGCAAGATCCTCAACCTGTGCCACCCCGGGGACCCGATCTGCTCCAACGGCGACCAGTGGAAAGCGCACACCAGCTACGTCCCCGGAATGACCACTCAAGCAGCCAGTTTCGTCGCTGTCAGGATCTAGCCCGACTCGCCACGGTTCACCAGAAATCACCGATCTTGTGAGACCGCTGGACAACGTCTGCGACATCGCTGTACCCGCGGCCTTCGGGTGGCATGCCCTCAAAGCCAGGGTTACAGTCACGCTGAACGGTAGCGACGTTCCACCAACGCGTTGACGTGGAGTTAACTTTCACATTCTCCACAAAGGCAGGCGCACGGCACGCCATGGAGATTCTGATTGCCGTCGACCGATGACATTGCTCAGGAGGGTTGATGCTGGGTAGCGACACGGAGGCAATACGTTCAGCCCCAACTGATTTGGAGGGGCCGGTCGCGGCCACCAGAGAAACGCTCGAGGACTACACACTTCGGTTCGCGCCACGCAGCTACCGACGATGGTCCCCGGCGGTCGTGGGAATCTCGGCCCTCGGTGGAATCGCCTATCTGGCCGACTTCGCGATCGGCGCCAATGTAGGCATCGCGTGGGGAACTGCCAACGCACTCTGGGGAATTGGGCTATTTGCGACAGTGGTCTTCATCACAGGCCTTCCGCTGGCCTACTATGCGGCGCGGTACAACATCGATCTGGATCTGATCACCCGGGGCAGCGGATTCGGCTACTACGGGTCAGTGGTCACCAACGTCATCTTCGCCACGTTCACATTCATCTTCTTCGCGCTGGAGGGCTCGATCATGGCTCAGGGCCTCAACCTGGGCCTCCATGTCCCGCTGTGGCTGGGCTACGCCTGCTCGACTCTGGTGGTCTTTCCGCTGGTGATGTACGGCATGAAAGTGTTGTCCCAGCTTCAGCTTTGGACCACCCCACTGTGGTTGTTGCTGATGGTGGCCCCGTTCGGCTACCTCGTGATCAACCATCCGTACTCGGTCGGGCAATTCTTCGCCTACGCCGGCAAGAGCGGAGACGGCGGTGTCCACCTCGGCTCAGTACTGCTGGCGGCAGGCGTGTGCTTGGCCCTTATCGCTCAAATTGCCGAACAAATCGACTACCTACGTTTCATGCCACCGCGCACGCCGGAGAATTCGCGCAGATGGTGGACCTGGATGTTGTTCGCCGGTCCCGGCTGGGTTGTGTTCGGCGCCACCAAGCAGATCATCGGGCTGTTCCTGGCCGTATATCTGATTTCCAATGTCGCTGGGGGCGCTGCGATCGCGAACCTGCCGGTGCATCAGTTCATGCAGGTATACCGCAACTTCATGCCGGCGTGGTTGGCGCTGACACTTGCGGTGGTTCTGGTCGTGCTCAGCCAGATCAAGATCAACGTGACGAATGCGTATTCGGGTTCGCTGGCGTGGACCAATTCGTTCACCCGCGTCACCAAACACTACCCCGGGCGTGTCGTGTTCCTGGGTGTCAATCTCACAATCGCCTTGATTCTGATGGAAGCCAATATGTTTGACTTCCTCAACACGATCCTCGGATTCTACGCCAATTGCGGTATGGCATGGGTCGTGACGGTGGCCTCCGATATCGTGTTCAACAAGTACCTCCTCGGTCTCTCGCCGAAGAAGCCCGAATTCCGCCGCGGAATGTTGTATGCCGTCAACCCGGTCGGCTTCGGGTCGATGTCGTTGGCAGCGGGGCTGTCGATCCTCGCGTTCTTCGGCGGCCTGGGCGAGGCGCTGCGGCCCTACTCACCGTTGGTGGCAATCGCCGTCGCGCTCGTCATGCCACCACTTCTCGCGATCGCCACCAAGGGCAAGTACTACTTGCGACGCACGCACGACGGCATCGATCTACCCATGTACGACGCGCACGGCAACCCCTCGGCCGACCAGCTGAACTGCCATGTTTGCTTTGAGGATTTTGAGCGCCCCGACATGGCGGCTTGCCAGAGCCATGACGCACACGTCTGTTCCCTGTGCCTGTCCACCGACAAGCGATCCGAGCACGTTCTCGCAGCCCACGACTAGCTCGTCGGCATCGTAGCGGCAGCCCGTCTCGAATCTCTCTGCTGCGTTCGTTTATCACTATTGGGAAGGGTTCTTCGATGGCTATTGACGTCCGCCCACCAGGGCCTGACGCCAATGGCTGCGTGCCGCCCGCCGCAGTGGTATCGGATTTTGCAGAACTGCCGCCGGAGATCAACTCCGGCCGGATGTACTCCGGCCCGGGATCGGGACCGCTCATGGCCGCCGCGACAGCCTGGGACGAACTGGCGTCAGAACTGTGCGACGCGGCGAGTCGATGCGGTTCGGTCCTCGCGGAGTTGACGAGCTTGCCCTGGTCGGGGCCTGCGTCCGCGGCCATGCTCGCCGCAGTCGCGCCCTACATCACCTGGTTGAGCGACACGGCCGAACAAGCCGAGCAGACCGGTATCCAGGCAAGGGTGGCCGCGGGCGCGTACGAGACGGCGTTCGGGATGACTATCCCCCCGCCGGCAATAGCAGCCAACCGCGTGTTGTTGCGCGCCCTCATCGCGACCAATCTCTTCGGTCAGAACACACCGTTGATCGCGGCCACCGAGGCTGAGTACCTCGAGTTCTGGGCCATCGACGCCACCGCCATGTACGCCTACGCCAGCTCCTCGGCGACTGCCTCGGCGTTGAGCCCGTTTGGATTACCGCCAAACACGGCAGACACCGGGCGTACTGGACAGGCTGCGACCGTCGCCAAAGCCAGAGGTCCTTCCGGTGGGCATCCGAAGCCCATCCTGCCAACCAACGACTGGAACACCTTGGTCAACACCTGGGGATTGACCTACTTCGGCGCGGGAATCGTTCAGTTGGGCTTCCTGTTTGCCCAACAAGTGATCACCGACGACGGGGCTGCCGCGGCAGCCGCTGCCCTTGGCATCTCCCCGATTCAAGAAGTAGCACGGGTCGCACCGGCACCAGTGTCAGCACTCATCGGACAGGGCGACAGGCTTGGGATGTTGGCCGTGCCGCGGAGCTGGACAACTTCGGCGCAACCCTTGAATGTCGTCGCCCATGAGGGAATGTCACGCGGCATCGTCACCGCTGCTCACCCTGATGCACCTACCGCTGTGGTCCCGAACATGCCCGACAACGATCGCACCGCAACGTTCGCCCGACGCCGATACGGGATACGGCACATCGTGATGTCTCGACCGCCCGCCGCTGGATAGACCCACGGGCATCGCAGCAAGGAGCATCGCAGCACAGAGCTAGTCAGGAGGAACCGAGATGGCAATTCCAACAATCAAGATGAGGCACTCGTAGCGATGGATTTTGGAACATTACCTCCCGAGATCAACTCCACTCGCCTGTATTCCGGTCCAGGATCGACGCCGATGCTGGCGGCCGCGTCGGTCTGGAGCGGGTTGGCCGCCGAGCTAACCTCTGCCGCAGAGGCGTACGAGACTGTGATCACCACGCTGCATAGCGAAGGGTGGCTGGGCCCTTCCTCAGCGGCGATGGCCGATGCTGTCATGCCCTATGTGATGTGGATGCGTGACACCGCCGCAGCGACCGAGCAATCCGCCGCCAAGGCCCGCGCCGCTGCCGCCGCGTACGAATCCGCGCTCGACGCAATGGTTCCCCCGCCCCAGATCGCCGCTAACCGCACTGACTTGGCCGCGCTCGTTTCGACGAACATTGTGGGCCAAAACACCGCCGCGATCGCCGCCACTGAAGCGCAGTACGCCCAGATGTGGTCGCGTGATGCGGAGGCGATGTATGAGTACGCGGGTGCCGCGGCGACGGCAACTGCCGTGACGCCGTTCGAGCCGCCGCCGCCAACCACCAGCCCCACCACCGCCGGAACGACGCAAACCACGCTGGCCAAGCTGATTTCGGAGTTGCCGGCCGTCCTGCAGGACCTCACGTCACCGCTGGCCTCTGCCGCTTCATCAACAGCGGGACCGATCGAACGGTTCTTGGAGTGGTATGCGCCGTTCGCGAACTTCTTCTACGACACACTTGGCTTGCCCTTCTTCGGGGCCGGCATAACCAGCTTCTTTGCCGCGACCGCAAGTACTTTGGGGGATGCCGGCTCGGCAGCCGCCGTGCCGGGGGCCGCCGCGACCGCCGCGGGCGCAGCCGGACTGACCGGCGGTGGACCAGTATCCGCCGGTCTAGCCCAAGCCAGCACGGTCGGCAAGCTGTCGGTACCAGCAAGCTGGGCCGGAGCGACCCCGGCGACGGCACCCACCACCGTGTCCAAGTTCGTCAACGACGTGGTCGAGCCCGCCGAAGTCGGCTCCAGCGGGAACGTGGTTTCAGGCATGCCGATTGGCGGATCGGGCAGAGGCGCCGCAGGACCGGGTCCCCGCTACGGAACGCGCCTCACGGTGATGACGCGCCCGCCATCGGCGGGCTAGGCCCGGTCCTCGGATCTACCTGAGCATTTGAGCAAAGTTAGCTGAAAGTTGCCTGGAAGGCGTTCACATCATTGCGCGCTTCTTGGCATGATCGCTCGTCGAGCGGAACCTAGGGGATTGGGATAGCACAACAAAGCTGCGGCTTCGTCGTGCGCTATTCACATCGCACTAAGACAGCCGCTCGACCCAAGGGCCGTTGACGCAAGGGACAGTATACCAAAGTAGTTAACAAAACGAAAACAATAACTGAACAAAACGTTAATAACAACACGTGAATAAGGAGAGTGTTCTGTCCACCGCAATGAAGGTTCCGCCCGCCCGTCTGGCCCGCGTCGTCGAGCGGGTTCGCCACCACCTACATCGGTTTAACCAACGTCTGCATCCCCCACCGGCGGTGATGATGGAGTTCATGTTTGGCGGCTGGACGGCCCATGCGATTACCGCCGCGGCCCAACTCAACATTGCCGATGCCCTGGCAAAAGGACCCCTCTCCATCGATGAGCTGGCGAACACGGTGGGCGCAGACGCCAGCGCGCTCCATCGGCTGCTGCGAGCGTTGATGACTAAGGGCATATTTCGTCAACGCCGCGATGGCCGCTATGACCTGAGCCCGCTCGCTGACACGCTGCGCTCCGACTCGCGCTGGTCGGTGGCCGGCGTAGCCCGCTACTTCGGGTGCCGACAACACCGAGAACATTGGACCATGCTGGCGAACGCGATCCGAACTGGCACGACCGTCGTTCCGGGGCTGCGCAATATGGCGTTCTTCGACTACCTCGCCAAAGACCCGGAATATTCGAGTCTGTTCGATGACGCCATGACGCAAATTTCAGAGTTGGCGGCGGCCCCCGTTCTTGCCGCCTACGACTTCACCCGCTATCGCACGATCGTCGATGTCGGCGGAGGGCAAGGCCAGCTGCTGGCCGACATCTTGGCGACGGCGCCAGATACCCAGGGTATCTTGCTCGACTTGCCGCAGGTCGTGGCCGAAGCTCCGAAGCTCTTGCAGCAACTGGGGGTTGAGAACCGGGTCCGGGTGGAGGGTGGATCTTTCTTTGACAGTGTCCCCGTTGGCGGTGACGCCTATATTCTCAAAACTGTCATCCACGATTGGCCCGACGAGGAGGCCGTGGAGATCTTGCGGAACGTGCGGGTGGCAGCCCGTGCCGATGCCACGGTGCTGGTGATCGGATTTGTGCTGCCAGAGCACAATCGCGAATTCGTCGGTAAATGGGTAGATCTGGAGATGCTTCTGCATTTTGGCAGCCGCGAACGCACCGAAGCCGATTTCCGTAAGTTGCTCGCTCAGGCCGGGTTACGCCTAGCCCGCGTAATACCAACCGCCTCACCGCTGAGCATTGTGGAAGCATCCGTAGCGAGTTAGGCCTATCGGACTAGTCAGGCTGCGATCGCAGGCCCCGGGTCGTCATGACCCGAGACGCAAGCTGGTCGTCGGGCGGATAGTCCACCTGGACCAACGTCAGACCGCGGGCCGGCGCGGCAGCGAAATCGCTGGACCGTCGCGTCGCCGTGAGCAATTCAGAACACCACGCCGCCGGGCGCCGGTGTTCGCCGACCGCCAGCAATGCCCCAACCAGCGACCGCACCATGTTCCAGCAAAAGGCGTCCGCGCTGACGTGCGCGGTGATCATGTCACCATCCCGCGACCAGTCGAACCGCTGCAGATCACGGATGGTGGTTGCGCCGTCTCGACGGCGACAGAAAGCCGCGAAATCGTGCAGCCCCAGCAAGGCTTGTGACGCTTCAGCCATCACGTGAACGTCAAGATCCCGGGGCCAGGCGGCAATGTAGCGGGCCTGCTGCGGTTCCACCCCGTAGGGTGCCGTCGATAACCGGTAGATGTAGTGCCGGCACAGCGCCGAGAACCTCGCATCGAAATCCGCTGGTGCACGACCGATGTCGAGAACTCGGATGTCGGTAGGCAGGAATCGGCCCAACCGGCGCACCAAGGCCACGAATTCCGCATCGCCCGGTCGGGCCGACCGCGAATAGGCCCTTGGCAGCGCCTCGGCGGGCACATCCACGTGCGCCACCTGACCAGTGGCATGCACTCCAGCGTCGGTACGCCCGGCCGCGTACAGCCGCACGGACGTACGGAACACGGTCGTGAGGGCCTCATTGAGTGCGCCGGCTACGGTACGCTGCCCCGTCTGTGGCGCCCAGCCAGCGAAATCAGTTCCGTCATAGGCGATATCGAGCCGCAGACGGACCTCACTACTAATTCTCGGAGGCCTCGTCAGAATCGCTGGTCTTCGCATCCTCGGTCGGCGGCGCCTCCGCCGGCGGCTCCTCGGCAGCGCCCTGCTTGGCTTTGGACCGTGACGCAGCTACCCTGCGCGCCCGATCCGCCTCCGCCGTAGCGGTCTTCTCCCGGACCAATTCGATCACCGCCATCGGGGCATTATCGCCCTTGCGCGCGTCGACCTTGATGATCCGGGTGTAGCCGCCTTCACGGTCGGCAAAAAACGGCCCGATTTCGGCGAAGAGGGTATGCACCACATCCTTGTCGCGGATCTTCTTGAGCACCTCGCGCCGGTTGTGCAACGTCCCCTTCTTGGCGTGCGTGATCAGCTTTTCCGCGTACGGCCGCAGTGCCCGGGCCTTCGGCTCCGTAGTCTTGATCCGCCCGTGCTCGAAAAGGGACGTAGCCAGGTTGGCCAGGATCGCCTTCTGGTGAGAAGACGACCCGCCGAGGCGAGGACCCTTGGTGGGCTTGGGCATTGCAACGCTCCTGTCTAGATTCTGGGCCAGTTGTCCGGTAGTCCGGCGGGCCGCTGACCGGCCCGCGTCGACGTCGGACGCACTTAGAGCTGTTCGGTTTCGGCGTAGTCCTGTTCGTCGTAGGAACCCTCGGAGGACCAGGTCCCAGTGGCGACGTCATAGCCCGCAACCTCAGAGGGGTCGAAGCTCGGCGGGCTGTCCTTGAGCGAAAGGCCGAGCTGGTGCAGCTTCACCTTGACCTCGTCGATCGACTTTTGGCCGAAGTTACGGATGTCGAGCAGGTCGGATTCGGTGCGCGATACCAGTTCACCGACCGTGTGCACGCCTTCGCGCTTGAGGCAGTTGTACGAGCGCACCGTGAGATCCAGGTCATCGATCGGCAGCGCGAACGAGGCGATGTGGTCCGCCTCAGCAGGCGACGGCCCGATCTCGATGCCTTCCGACTCAACGTTGAGCTCGCGTGCCAGACCGAACAATTCGACCAGCGTCTTGCCGGCCGAGGCCAGGGCATCGCGCGGGGTGATCGAACTCTTGGTCTCCACGTCGAGGATCAGCTTGTCGAAGTCGGTGCGCTGCTCGACACGGGTGGCGTCCACCTTGTAGGTCACCTTGAGCACCGGCGAGTAGATCGAATCGACTGGGATGCGCCCAATTTCAGCGCCGGAAGCTCGGTTCTGCACCGCGGGGACGTAACCGCGACCGCGCTCGACAACGAGCTCGACCTCCAGCTTGCCCTTGTCGTTCAACGTGGCGATGTGCATGCCGGGGTTGTGCACCGTGACCCCGGCCGGCGGCACGATGTCACCGGCAGTCACCTCACCCGGACCCTGCTTGCGCAAATACATCGTCACCGGCTCGTCCTCCTCCGAGGACACGACCAAGCCCTTGAGGTTCAGGATGATGTCGGTCACATCTTCTTTGACGCCGGGCACCGTGGTGAACTCGTGCAGTACGCCGTCGATGCGAATGCTGGTAACCGCCGCGCCGGGGATCGACGACAGCAACGTGCGCCGCAGTGAATTGCCCAGCGTATAACCGAAGCCCGGTTCCAACGGTTCGATGACGAACTGTGACCGGCTCTCGGAAACCACATCCTCCGACAGTGTCGGTCGCTGTGAGATCAGCATGGTGTTTCTTCTTCTCCTTCTCGGCACCCGCTATTTGATGCCGCTCAGGTTGTCGTCGCCGCGGCCGCGGCGACCAGGGCAGCCATGCACCGTCGGTGCAGGACGTCTACTTCGAGTAGTACTCGACGATCAGCTGCTCGGTCAGCGGGACCTCGATCTGTGCCCGCTCGGGCAGCTGGTGGACGAGGATGCGTTGCCGCTCCCCCACCACCTGCAGCCAGCTGGGAATTGGACGGTCACCCGCCGTCTCGCGGGCGATCTGGAACGGCACCGTGTTCACGGACTTGTCGCGCACGTCGATGATGTCGTACTGCGACACGCGATAGCTGGGCACATTGACACTCACCCCGTTGACCAGGAAGTGCCCGTGGCTGACCAGCTGGCGGGCCTGTCGGCGGGTACGCGCAATCCCTGCGCGGTACACCACATTGTCCAGCCGGCTCTCCAGGATCTGCAGCAGCGCCTCACCCGTCTTGCCGGCATGACGGTTGGCCTCTTCGTAGTAGCGACGGAACTGCTTCTCCATCACACCGTAGGTGAAGCGGGCCTTCTGCTTCTCCTGCAGCTGCAGCAAGTACTCGCTTTCCTTGATCCGTGCGCGACCGTGTTGACCGGGCGGGTACGGACGCTTCTCGAAGGCTTGGTCGTCGCCGACGAGATCGGTGCGCAGCCGGCGCGACTTGCGGGTGATGGGTCCGGTATAACGAGCCATGGGTTGGTTTCCTCCTCGACCGCGACTAAACCCTGCGGCGCTTGGGCGGGCGGACGCCGTTGTGCGGCTGGGGCGTGACATCGGAGATCGCGCCGACCTCCAGGCCAGCAGCTTGCAGTGAACGGATAGCAGTTTCGCGACCCGAACCCGGGCCCTTGACGAACACGTCCACCTTGCGCACCCCGTGCTCTTGCGCCTTACGCGCGGCGTTCTCGGCGGCCAGCTGGGCCGCGAACGGGGTCGACTTCCGGGAGCCCTTGAACCCGACGTGACCTGAGGACGCCCAGGCGATCACGTTGCCCTGGGGGTCGGTGATCGTCACGATCGTGTTGTTGAACGTGCTCTTGATGTGGGCAGCACCATGCGGAACGTTCTTCTTTTCCCGACGGCGGGTCTTGTGCCCCTTCTTCGACGATCCAGTTGCCGCTTTCTTCGGTGGCATCGGTTACCTGGCCTTCTTCTTGCCTGCGATGGTGCGCTTGGGACCTTTGCGGGTCCGAGCGTTGGTCTTGGTCCGTTGGCCACGCACCGGCATGCCGCGGCGGTGGCGCAGACCTTGGTAGCAGCCGATTTCGATCTTGCGGCGAATGTCGGCCTGCACCTCGCGGCGCAGATCACCCTCGATCTTCAGGTTGGCTTCGATGTAGTCACGCAGCCGGGTGAGCTGGTCATCGGTCAGATCTTTGGTGCGCAAGTCCCGATCGATGCCGGTGGCTGTCAGGATTTCGTTCGAGCGGGTACGGCCGATGCCGAAGATATAGGTCAGCGCGACCTCCATCCGCTTATCACGCGGCAGGTCGACGCCCACTAGTCGAGCCATCAGTGGCTTCCCTCTTTCGTTGCGGAGGTCTTGTCCCAGTCCGTTCCCGCGAACTCCGCGGGGCCCGGCCTCCGTCCGGGCGTGGATGAGCGTGCCCATCGCAATCGATGCCAGCCGCTCATTGGTACTGGGAGGTCTGCATTTAGTTGTGGGTGAAAGCTGGCCAGGTTCCGGCGGACCTGATTGTCCGGCCTAGCCTTGTCTTTGCTTGTGGCGCGGATCGGCGCAGATCACCATGACCCGCCCGTGCCGACGGATCACCCTGCACTTGTCACACATCGGCTTGACGCTCGGGTTCACCTTCACGGCAGCTCGGTCCTGTTCTCTGAGGTATTTCGTTACTTGTACCGGTACACGATGCGGCCCCGGGACAGGTCGTACGGCGACAGCTCCACCACCACCCGATCCTCCGGCAAGATGCGGATATAGTGCTGGCGCATTTTGCCGCTGATGTGGGCGAGCACCTTGTGGCCATTCTCCAGCTCTATGCGAAACATCGCATTGGGCAGGGGCTCGACCACTCGACCCTCGACCTCGATGGCACCGTCCTTCTTGGCCATTACTATCTGGCTATCCTTCTCTTCCTTGTGGCAGCGGCCAGTCTCGGCGCAGCAGGTGACCGCACTACACAACGTGAGCCGGTGGTGGAAATTCCGCGAAACGCTCCGAGAAATTTCAAGACTGGGCACGCCAAGAGTCGGCACGGGACGCCGCACCGTTGGCCCACAATACCCGCATCGCCGCACTCCGCGCAAAACGCCGCCGAACCTCACGAATCCCAGGAATAGGGCCAGGCCGGCCGGGGGTTGGAGCAGTCATGAGCGATGCCAGTAAACCTCGTCTCGGCCGCTTCGGAACGTTCGGACGCACCGTCACGCCCCAACAGGCCAAGGACATCGAGGCCCTGGGCTTCGGCGCGGTCTGGGTCGGCGGCTCGCCGCCCGCTGAGCTGGCCTGGGTGGAGCCCATCCTCGAGGCGACGACCACGCTGCAGGTCGCCACCGGCATCGTCAACATCTGGTCGGCGCCCGCCGAACCAGTCGCCGAATCGTTCCATCGGATCGAGGCGGCCTACCCGGGGCGTTTCCTGCTGGGCATCGGGGTCGGCCATCCCGAAGCGGTCAGCCAGTACCGCAAGCCCTACCAGGCCCTGACGGACTACCTGGACAGGCTGGACGACCTGGACGTGCCCGCCAACCGCCGGGTGGTGGCCGCACTGGGTCCGCGGGTGCTGGGGCTTGCCGCGCAACGCAGCGCCGGGGCGCACCCATACCTGACGACGCCGGAACACACCGCGCAAGCCCGTGAGCTGATCGGCCCTTCGGCGTTCCTGGCGCCGGAGCACAAAGTAGTACTGACCACTGATTCCGAGAAAGCACGCATCGTGGGCCGCAAGGCGCTCGACATCTACCTCGACTTGGCCAACTACCGCAACAGCTGGAAACGGCTGGGCTTCACCGACGACGACATCGCCCGTCCGGGCAGCGATCGCCTGGTCGACGCCACCGTCGCCTACGGCGGCACCGACGCCATCGCGGCGCGACTGACCGAACATCTCGACGCGGGAGCCGACCACCTAGCGATCCAGGTACTTACCCGAAGTGACAATCTGGTCCCGGCGCTGGCCGAATTGGCCGAACCGCTGGGCCTGGGGCGCTGAGGTCGAAGCGAGGACGATGGTGACCCAACCAGTTTCACCCAAACCAGACCTCGGCAAGTTCGGCGTATGGATAGGCAGCCGTTCCCTCGCGCCGGAACTGGCCGCCCAGATCGAATCGCTCGGCTACGGCGCCGTCTGGATCGGAGCGTCGCCGGACGCGGATCTGGCGTGGGCGGAGCCGGCTTTGGCACAAACTACATCGCTGCAGCTAGCCACCGGGATTGTCAACACCTGGTCAGCGCCCGCCAACACCGTCGCCGAGTCGTATCGGCGCATCGAGGGCGCATATCCACAACGATTTCTGCTCGGCGTCGGGGTGGGGCACCGCGAACACACTCAGGAGTACCAGAAGCCCTACGACAAACTGGTCGAGTATCTCGCTGAACTCGACGCAGCCGGGGTGCCCATCGGACGTCGCGTGCTCGCCGCCCTGGGTCCGAGGGTGTTGCGGCTCGCCAAAGAACGCAGCGCCGGCGCCCACCCCTATCTGACGACGCCGGAACACACGGCCACCTCCCGCGAGCTGGTCGGGAGCTCGGTACTTCTGGCACCGGAACACAAGGTGGTACTCACCGCCGATCGCGACGAAGCCCGCGCCATCGGACGCCAGTTCGTCGACTTCTACCTAGGTCTGCGCAACTATGTGAACAACTGGCTGCGACTTGGATTCAGCGCAGACGACGTACGCAAGCCCGGTAGCGACCGGCTGATCGATGCCCTGGTGGCCTACGGCACCCCCGATGCCATCGCAGAACGCCTCCACGAACATCTCGACGCCGGCGCCGACCACGTGGCGATTCAGGTGCTGGGAGCCTCACCCGGAGAACAGCTGTTACCCACACTGAGCGAACTGGCCCGCCCGCTGCTGGGCTAGGGTTTGTCCCATGCGGCTGCTTGTCACCGGTGGCGCGGGCTTCATCGGCGCGAATTTCGTGCACAGCACCGTGCGCGAATATCCCGACGACCAGATCACGGTGCTCGACGCCATGACCTACGCCGGCCGGCGCGAGTCGCTGGCCGACGTCGAGGATGCGATCACGCTGGTGCAGGGTGACATCGCCAACGCCGAGCTGGTTTCGGAGCTGGTGGCCGAGTCCGACGCGGTCGTGCACTTCGCCGCCGAATCTCACGTCGACAACGCGCTCGACAATCCGGAACCGTTCCTACATACCAATGTGATCGGTACCTTCACCATCCTGGAAGCGGTACGACGTCACGATGTGCGGCTCCACCACATCTCAACCGACGAGGTCTACGGCGACCTGGAGCTCGACGACCCGCAACGGTTCACCGAGCACACGGCGTACAACCCATCGAGTCCCTATTCGGCAACCAAGGCCGGCGGGGACATGCTGGTGCGAGCCTGGGTGCGGTCCTACGGCGTCCGCGCGACGATCTCCAACTGCTCCAATAACTATGGGCCGTATCAGCATGTCGAGAAATTCATCCCGCGCCAGATCACCAATGTGCTCACCGGGCGGCGGCCCAAACTGTATGGGACGGGCGCCAACGTCCGCGACTGGATCCACGTCGACGACCACAACAGCGCGGTACGGCGGATCCTGGACAAAGGCCAGATCGGCCGGACCTACCTCATCAGCGCCGAGGGCGAGCGCGACAACCTGACCGTGTTGCGGACGCTGCTGCAGATGATGGGCCGTGACCCAGACGACTTCGATCATGTCACCGACCGCATTGGACACGACCTGCGCTACGCCATCGACCCGTCGGCGCTCTACAACGAATTATGTTGGGCTCCAAAACACACCGACTTCGACGAGGGCTTGCACGCCACCATCGACTGGTACCGTGCCAACGAATCATGGTGGCGTCCACTGAAGGACGCTTCCGAAGCGCGCTACGAAGAACGCGGTCAGTGACATGCAGGTACGCGAACTAGCCATACCGGGCGCCTGGGAGATCACCCCCACCATCCACGGCGATTCCCGTGGAGTGTTCTTCGAGTGGCTTACCGACCAGGGATTCCGCGGATTCGCCGGGCACCATCTGGACGTCCGGCAGGCCAACTGCTCGGTGTCGTCGGCCGGGGTGCTGCGTGGCCTGCACTTCGCCGAACTACCGCCAAGCCAAGCCAAATACGTCACCTGTGTATCCGGTTCCCTCTTCGACGTTGTCGTCGATATCCGTTTGGGGTCACCGACATTCGGCCGCTGGGACTCCGTGCTGCTCGACGATCGGGATCGTCGGACGATCTACATTTCCGAAGGTTTGGCACACGGTTTCCTTGCGCTGGAAGATAATTCGACGGTGATGTATCTCTGCTCGGCGGAATACAGCCCGCAGCGCGAGCACACGATCCGTGCTACGGATCCGACGCTGGCGATCGACTGGCCACTCGTCGGCGGCGTCGCTCCCAGCTTGTCCGACCGAGACGCAGCGGCTCCCAGCTTCGACGATGTGCGCGCATCCGGCCTGCTACCCACATGGGAAGAGGCGCAGAAGTTCGTCGGCGCTCTGCGCGACGAGTAAGAGGCCAGCTTCGCTAGGGCGCTGCCGGTCTAGTCAGGGGCGTCCAGGTCGCTTTCCAAAATCCAGCACACGGCGGAATTGTCGTGTTCGGTGGGCTCGCGCTGCGATGCCTTGTCGAGAAGAGTCTCCAAGTAGCCTTCGAGGGCGACGAGCTCGGCGATCTGCGTGCGAACTTGGTCGAGGCGAGCGTTCAGGACCTGTCGGACGTGCCCGCACGGCACCTCGCCGCGATCGTGAACCGCCAGGATTTGGCGCACCTTCTGCAAGGTCAACCCCGCCGCTTGGCCCCGATGGATGAACCGCAGCCGATCCACCATGTCGGGTCCATAGTCGCGATACCCGGACGCGCTGCGCGTAGGCGGCGGTAGCAGCCCCGATTCCTCGTAGAACCGCAGGGTCTTGGTGCTGGTATTGGTCAGTTTGGCAAGCTCGCCGATCTTCACGAGGCCCTCCCTTGACCCTCCAGTGCGCTGGAAGGATAACACTGGGTTCGAGCTCACTGGTAGCGGTGGCAACGATGAGACGGGAGCGTTCGACATGGCATGGCAAGGAATGTTTATGAAGGCGGCGCCCGCGGTGGCGACCGGCGTGGTGGGCGTCGCCGCGTACGAGGCGCTGCGCACCGCGGTGACGAAGGCTCCGCTGCGCAAGGCAACCGTCAGCGTGACCGCGTGGGGCCTACGGGCTGTGCGCGAGGCCGAGCGCAAAGCCGAGGCGAGCGCCGAACAGGCTCGACTCACTGTCGCCGATGTGATGTCCGAGGCCAGAGAGCGTGCCGCCGAGGACGTTCCACCGCCGACGATGGCGCGAGAGGGCCACAACCATGACCGCTGACACCCTGAGCCCTGGCGACGTCGCTCCCCGAGTGGTTTCCAACGCGGCGGGGCGGATGCGCGTGCACACCCGGTTCCGTTTCGACGCGGTCCGGGCCGTCGCAATCGAGGACACCGCCGCCAAGGTGCCCGGCGTAAGCACTGTGCATGCTTATCCGCGCACGTCATCGGTGGTGATCTGGTATTCGCCCGAACACTGCGACACCGCTGCGGTCCTCTCGGCGATCGCCGATGCCGAGCACATCCCTGATGGGACCGCGGTCGCGCTGCGAGGCCTGCGCCGTCGCTTCCTCGGCCACTCTCAGAACGCGGACAGACCGGCCGCGTGCTCGGCACCGCCAGCCGAAGCGAACCGGCGCGAACGGCGTCAGTGGTCGCGCCGCGTGTGGTTGACCTGGCCGCTGGCGCTGGCAGCGGCTGCTGCGACAACGCTTTTCGGAGCCGCGCCGTGGGCGGGTTGGCTGGCCTTTGCCGTGACGGTCCCGGTGCAATTCGTCGCCGGGTGGCCCATGCTCAACGCAGCCGCGCAGCAGGCGCGGGCCCTGAGCGCGAACATGGACACGCTGATCACGCTGGGCACGTTGACGGCGTTCGGCTACTCCGCCTATCAGTTGTTTGCCGGTGGACCGCTGTTCTTCGACACCGCGGCGCTGATTATCGCGTTCGTGGTATTGGGCCGCTATTTCGAGGCCAAAGCCAAAGGCAAGGCATCGGAGGCGATCAGCAAGCTGCTGGAGATGGGCGCCAAAGAGGCAGTGCTACTGGTCGACGGCGAAGAGCTCCGCGTGCCGGTCGATCAGGTCCGCTTAGGAGACCTGGTGCGGGTACGGCCCGGAGAGAAGATCCCGGTCGACGGCGAAGTCACCGACGGCCGCGCCGCCGTCGACGAGTCGATGCTCACCGGCGAGTCCGTCCCGGTGGAGAAGGCGGCCGGCAACCGCGTTGCCGGAGCAACAGTCAATATCGACGGGCTGCTGACCCTACGCGCCACCGCAGTCGGGGCAGACACCGCATTGGCTCAGATTGTGCGCCTGGTCGAGCAGGCGCAGGGCGGCAAAGCCCCGGTGCAACGGCTGGCCGACAGGGTCTCTGCGGTGTTCGTGCCGATCGTGGTCGGTGTCGCCGTGGCAGCCTTTGCCGGGTGGACGCTGATCGCCGCTAACCCAGCAGCCGGTATCACCGCAGCGGTCGCGGTGCTGATCATCGCGTGCCCGTGCGCACTGGGCCTGGCCACGCCGACGGCGATCACCGTCGGTACCGGCCGGGGCGCGGATCTGGGCATCCTGGTCAAGGGCGGCGAGGTCATGGAAACCTCGAAGAGGATCGACACCGTGGTATTCGACAAGACCGGCACCCTCACGCGCGCCCAGATGCGGCTCATCGATGTGATCGCCGGCACGTCTTGCCAACCTGATGCCGTGCTGCGTATCGCGGCCGCGGTCGAGTCCGGCTCCGAACACCCCATCGGCGCTGCCGTCGTTGCCGGTGCGCGCGAGCGCGGGTTGGAGATTCCCGCCGCCACCGAGTTCACCAACCTCGCCGGACACGGCGTGCGCGCCGCGGTCAACGGCGAGTCTGTCGTGGTTGGGCGGCGCACGCTCGTCGACGAGCACGATGTGCTGCTTCCCGAGCACCTCGCCGCGACGGCCGCGGAGCTGGAAGGCCACGGCCGAACCGCGGTGTTCGTCGCCCGGAACGACCAGGTTGTCGGTGTGCTCGCGGTGGCCGACACCGTCAAGGACGACGCCGTGGACGTCGTTCGCCAGCTGCATGCCCTCGGGCTCGAGGTCGCCATGATCACGGGCGACAATGCCCGCACCGCCGCCGCGATCGCCGAACAGGTCGGCATCGACCACGTGCTGGCCGAGGTGCTGCCGCAGGACAAGGTCACCGAGATTCGGCGCCTCCAGAACGAGGGTCAGGTCGTTGCGATGGTTGGCGACGGCGTCAACGACGCCCCCGCCCTGGCGCAGGCCGATCTGGGCATCGCGATCGGCACCGGTACCGACGTCGCCATCGAGGCCTCCGATATCACGCTGATGTCCGACCAGCTCGACGGCGTGGTGCGGGCGATCCAGCTCGCGCGGCGGACCCTGCGCACGATCTACGAAAATCTTGGCTGGGCCTTCGGCTACAACACCGCCGCGATCCCCCTTGCCGCGCTCGGACTGCTCAACCCGGTTGTTGCGGGCGCCGCGATGGGGTTGTCCTCGGTCAGCGTCGTGACCAACTCGCTGCGGCTACGTCGTTTCGGCCGCGACGCCTGACGCCACCGCGGCCGGAGCGTGGCCACGAAGTTGTCGGCACTCGGCCGATTTACTAGGATATGCAAGTATCACCGTGATTTTCCCCTTCCTACCTATCTGGGACAACCATGACCACGCAGATTCCACATTTCATTGACGGCCAGCGCAGCACCAGCCGGTCCGCTCGCACCGCCGACGTCTTCGACCCCAACACCGGGCAGGTCCAGGCGACGGTACCGATGGCATCGGCAGCCGACATCGACGCCGCGGTAGCGTCGGCCGCCGACGCGCAAAAGGGCTGGGCCGCGTGGAATCCGCAGCGCCGCGCCCGGGTGCTGATGCGATTCATCGAGCTGGTCAACGACCACATCGACGAGCTCGCCGAACTGCTGTCCCGCGAGCACGGCAAAACCCTGGCCGACGCCCAGGGCGACGTCCAGCGCGGCATTGAGGTGATCGAATTCTGCATCGGTATCCCGCACTTACTCAAAGGGGAATACACCGAAGGCGCCGGACCGGGAATCGACGTCTACTCGCTGCGTCAGCCCCTGGGTGTCGTCGCCGGCATCACCCCATTCAACTTTCCAGCGATGATCCCGCTGTGGAAGGCTGGCCCAGCACTGGCGTGCGGAAATGCGTTCATTCTCAAGCCCAGTGAGCGCGACCCATCGGTCCCGGTCCGGCTCGCGGAGCTGTTCGTCGAAGCGGGCCTGCCCCCCGGCGTATTCCAGGTCGTCCACGGTGACAAGGAAGCCGTCGACGCTCTGCTGAACCATCCCGATGTCCAGGCGGTCGGATTCGTCGGCAGCTCCGATATCGCCCAGTACATCTACGCGGGGGCCGCGGCAACCGGCAAGCGGTCGCAATGCTTCGGCGGCGCCAAGAACCACATGATCGTCATGCCGGACGCAGACCTCGACCAGGCGGTCGACGCGCTCATCGGCGCCGGATACGGCAGTGCCGGTGAACGCTGCATGGCGATCAGCGTGGCGGTACCCGTCGGTGAACAAACCGCGGATCGGTTGCGCGCCAGACTGATCGAGCGGGTCAATAACCTACGTGTCGGCCACAGCCTGGACCCCAAGGCCGACTACGGCCCCCTGGTCACCGCGGCCGCGTTGACGCGGGTTCACGACTACATCGACCAGGGAGTGGCCGCCGGCGCCGAGATCGTCGTTGACGGCCGCGAGCGGACGAGCGATGACCTGTCGTTTGGGCTGCCTGACGGCACCGCAAACCTGGAAGGTGGCTTTTTCATCGGTCCGACCCTGTTCGACCACGTCACACCAGAAATGTCGATCTACACCGACGAGATCTTCGGGCCCGTGCTGTGCATCGTCCGAGCCCATGATTACGAGGCAGCGCTGCGCTTGCCATCCGAGCACGAGTACGGCAATGGCGTCGCTATCTTCACCCGCGACGGCGACACGGCACGCGACTTCACCGCGCGGGTACAGGTGGGCATGGTCGGTGTCAACGTGCCGATCCCGGTTCCGGTGGCCTACCACACCTTCGGCGGGTGGAAGCGCTCCGGATTCGGCGACCTCAACCAGCACGGTCCGACATCGATCCAGTTCTACACGAAGGTCAAGACCGTCACGTCACGCTGGCCGTCCGGCATCAAGGACGGTGCCGAATTCGTCATCCCCACCATGGATTAGAGCTGACGTCGCCATGTTTACCCTCAACGACGACGAGCGGGTGATCACCGAGACAGCAGCCGCGTTCGCCGCCAAACGCCTTGCCCCCCAAGCACTGGAATGGGATGCCACCAACCATTTCCCCGTGGACGTGTTGCGCGAAGCCGCCGATCTCGGGATGGCGGCGATCTACTGCCGCGACGACGTCGGCGGTAGCGGACTGCGCCGCCTCGACGGGGTGCGCATCTTCGAGCAACTCGCCACGGCCGACCCGACGACCGCCGCATTCCTGTCTATCCACAACATGTGTGCCTGGATGATCGACACCTTCGGCACCGCCGAACAGCGCAAGATCTGGGTGCCACGCCTGGCCACGATGGATGTGATCGCGAGTTACTGTCTGACCGAGCCGGGCGCCGGCTCGGATGCCAGCGCATTGAGCACCCGCGCGGTCAAACACGGGGGCGACTACGTGCTCGACGGTGTTAAGCAGTTCATCTCCGGCGCGGGCGCGTCGGACGTCTACGTGGTGATGGCGCGAACCGGGGGCCCCGAGAACCCCGGGCCCCGCGGAATAACGGCATTTGTCATCGAAAAGGACGCTCCGGGAATCAGCTTCGGCGCCCCGGAGCAGAAGATGGGCTGGCATGCCCAACCCACCGCGCAGGTCGTGCTGGAGGGGGTGCGCGTACCCGCTGAAGCGATGCTGGGCGGAGCGGACGGCGAGGGCTCCGGTTTCGGCATCGCGATGAACGGGCTCAACGGCGGCCGGCTCAACATCGCGGCGTGCTCCCTGGGCGGTGCGCAAGCCGCGTTCGACAAAGCGGGCGCTTACGTTCGCGAGCGCCAGGCCTTCGGTGCCTCGCTGCTCGACGAGCCGACGATCCGGTTCACCTTGGCCGATATGGCCACCGGGCTCGAGGCGTCGCGAATGTTGTTGTGGCGGGCGGCGAACGCACTCGACGACGATGCCGCCGACAAAGTCGAGCTGTGCGCGATGGCCAAACGCTACGTCACCGACACCTGCTTTGACGTCGCCGACAAGGCCTTGCAACTGCACGGCGGATACGGGTACCTACGCGAGTATGGTCTGGAAAAGATCGTGCGCGATCTACGAGTACATCGGATCTTGGAAGGCACCAACGAAATCATGCGGGTGGTGATCGGTCGGGCCGAGGCCGCACGGTTGCGTACCAGCGCGTAGGAGACAGACCCAATGACCGAGACGATCGCCTTCCTGGGACTGGGACACATGGGCGGGCCGATGTCGGCGAATCTGGTTGCCGCTGGCCACACCGTGCGCGGATTCGACCCGGCTCCGGCAGCCGCCGCTGCCGCGCTGGCTGCCGGAGCCACGGTGTTCGACAGCGCTCCCGACGCGGTGGCCGAGGCCGATGTGGTTATCACCATGTTGCCCGACGGCGACGTGGTGAAACGCTGCTACGCCGACGTGCTGCCTGCTGCTCAACCTGGTGCACTGTTCATCGACAGCTCCACCATCTCGGTCAGCGATGCCCGCGACATCCACGCACTTGCCGGCTCACACGGCGTGGCCCAGCTCGATGCGCCGGTGTCCGGCGGCCAGAAGGGAGCGGTGGCCGCGACGCTGGCGTTCATGGTGGGCGGCGACGCCGACGTGCTGCAGCGGGCACGTCCAGTGCTGGAACCCATGGCGGCCAAAATCATCCACTGCGGCGCAGCGGGTGCGGGGCAAGCCGCCAAGGTGTGCAACAACATGGTGCTGGCCGTGCAGCAGATCGCTATCGGCGAGGCCTTCGTGCTGGCCGAAAGGCTGGGGCTGTCGGCGCAGTCGTTGTTCGACGTCATCACCGGCTCGACGGGCAACTGCTGGGCAGTGCACACGAACTGCCCGGTGCCCGGCCCGGTGCCAACGTCGCCGGCCAACAACAACTTCGAACCCGGGTTTGCGACCGCACTGATGAACAAGGACTTGGGTCTGGCGATGGATGCGGTGGCCGCGACCGGTTCGACGGCACCATTGGGCAGCCACGCCGCAGAGATCTTCACCCAGTTCGCCGACGACCATGCCGCCCTGGATTTCAGCGCGGTGATCGAGACGCTGCGCGGCGGCTAGATCACACCTTTCGGCCCAGGAACGCAGCCAGCTGATCGGCAGGAGCCCGTTCCGGTGGGCAAGGCTGCTCGTCGCCGAACGGCTGGCCAGGCCCGCGGATCTGCGGCCCCACAAGCCGGCGCGCGGCGGCGAGCTGCTCGGTCGCCAATTCCGGATCAAGATCGGTGCACTGCCCGGTGGCCGCTGCCAAGTCCCAGGCATGGGTGAGTACGTCCATGGTGCGTAGCCCGACGAAGACTTCTGCGGGGAAGTCCCCGAACGGCAGCCTGAAGGTGATGGACATCCCGTCCGGTCGAGCGAAGACCTCGTGAGCTGCGGTGGCGGCAGCCCGATGGGCTGCGACGACGTTCTCCGGCCGCGCCGGAGGCTCATCGGGTCCACCCGCCCAGATCCCGACATGCTCATTGCCGTAGAGAACGTGGCCGATCAGATCGCTGACCGTCCACTCCGTGCACGGGCTGGGGGCGTCGAGCTGGTCGGGACCGACGCCAGCGAGAACGCGACTGAATGCGTCTTGAGCACGCTGGTGAGCTGCGAGTGGGTCCACGATCCGCCCTTCCCGGTTCAATCTAGAAGTCCCCTGCGCTACGGCGCAACGTTTCGATGGACGACACCAGCGCCTCCGACTCACCGGCGGCCATGCCGATATCGGCGAACACCTGCTCGTTCAGCGTCTCCGTGGCGTCCTCGACCGTGGAGCGGCCCAGCTCGGTGATGTGCACCAACGTCGTCCGCCCATCGGTGGGATGGGGCACGCGCTGCACCAGCCCATCGGCTTCCAGCCGCCGGATCGCGTGGGTGACACTGGTGACGTGCACCTGCAGCCGGTCTGAGGCTTTGGTGATCGGCAACGCCCCGGTGCGGCTGAACGCCAACAATCGCAACAACTCGAAGCGGGAAAAACTCAGGTCGTAGGGACGCAACGCCGTCTCGACGCGGGCCAGCAGGATTTGATGGGCACGCATTACCGACGTCACCGCGACCATGCCTTGCGCGACATCACCCCAGCCGGCGTTTTCCCAGTTGGTCCGGGCCGCGGCGATCGGGTCGCGCTTCTGTGAGACAGCCACGCCCTTTCTTACCGCACCTGCGGGTACAGCCGCTCAACCCCCTTAGAGGGAACGCTCCAGCAGAACCTCACCGGTATCGGCGGCAACCACTTGTACTGCCGCGATCTGATTCGCGGGTGTGGAAATGCTTCCCGCGGGCGTCGCAGTGTGTCCGGGTTCGGCCACCCACGTCGCCAGCCGCGTTTGGCTGCCGTCGCGACCCACGACGACCATGGCCAGCGTGTCATGGTGGGCATCCGGGGGCGCCAGGCAGACGCACCGCAGATTGATGAACGTTCCCCAGTGCTCCGGACTGATCGCCACGGTCGAGGTCAGCAGGGTTGTCCCGGTCTGCGCCATGGGCAGCGGCGACGCGGTCACCTGCTGGTCAGACGTGGGATGGCCCTGGATACCAACCAGCACGCCGACCCCGAGCACCGCGGCAGCGGCAGCCGACGCCGTCCAGGTCGCGAGGCGGTTGCGGCGACGGCGCCAGCGCACCGTTGCCAGCAACGACGGCAACAGCTCCGGTGACATCTCCGCAGCCCCGACACCCGAGCCGGACTCATCGATCGCAGTCACTTCTTCCCGGCTGAGCTGTGACAGCAGGGCCGGCACACCAGACAGTTCCCCGACGGCGGCCCGACACGCCGGGCAGTGGGCCATGTGCGCCTCGAATTCGCGGCGGTCGGCTGCCGACAATGACCCAAGCACGTAGGCGGCATCCCACATCGCGTAGCGGTCGTTGCCACCGGTGGCCGCGTCGTGCGCCCGGTCATCGCCGGGTGGGCCGAGTCCCCTTAGCGGCGTCCTCATGTCATCCATCTCCTGTCACCCCCACACATGCGGAGCCCACAGCTCCGCGAATGCGTCCCGAACTAGCGTCCCACGCCGTCATCGGGTAACTCCGTGTTCTTGCAGGGTGAGCCGCAGCGCCCGCACCGCGTAGTGCAGCCGCGACTTCACCGTTCCCTCAGCAACCCCAAGGTCGCTTGCTATCTGTGCGGTGGTCCATCCCCAGTAGTATGACCGGCTGATCACTGCCCGATGTTCGCATGACAGCTGAGCCATCGCGTCGGCGATGAGCAACCGGTCCAACGCCGCGTTGACCTCATCCGGCGTGGACTGCTCTGGGGCGCCCGAGTCGTCGATCGAACCAACGACATTGCGGTACCGGGCGCTGCGCCGGTCGTCGATGATCAGGTTGCGAGCGACGGTGAATAGCCACGCCCGCGCCGATCGTTCGGTGTCGGCCACCACTTCCGGATGCTGCCAGGCCCGCACCAAGGTCTCCTGCACCACATCGTCGGCTTGGGTCGCGTCGCCCGTCAACCGCAGCGCGTAGCGCCACAAAACCGCAGCGTGCTCATCGTAAAGCGCCTTCATCAGCGTGGCTTCGGCAGCGCCCGACGCCCTCCCCGTGCCGGCTACACGCGCCATTGGACCACCTCCTGCTTACTGACACGAGTCCAGTAAGTATTTGGTTCAATGCCGGCGCGGCACCACATTCGCCACAGTGCGAGCTAGGCAAGCGTGAGAACACGGGGTCCGTGCTCAGTTACCGCCACCGTATGTTCCCAGTGTGCCGCACGAGAGCCATCGGCGGTCTTGACCGTCCATTTGTCGTCGAGCACTACCGTCCTGCGGGTCCCCAACGTCAGCATCGGCTCGATCGCCAACACCGAACCCACGGCCAATGCAGGCCCGCGCCCAGGAGCGCCCTCGTTCGGCAGGAAAGGATCCAAGTGCATCTGCCGGCCGATACCATGGCCCCCGTACCCGTCGACGATCCCGAGAGACAGTCCGTACCGCACCTCGGCGGCGCGGGTGCCCGTTTCGATGGCATGCGACACGTCGGTCAACCGATTGCCGACCACCATTGCGGCGATTCCTGCTTCCAATGAGTCCCTGGTCGCTTCGGACAGCGCCTGGTCGACCGGACGCAGCGCGTCGACCCCGAAGGTGATCGCCGAGTCACCATGCCAGCCATCGAGGATTGCCCCGCAGTCGATGGACACCAAGTCACCGGGCGCGAGAATCTCCGCGGCGGACGGTATCCCGTGGACGACCCGGTCGTTGACCGACGAGCAGATCGAGGCCGGGAAACCGTGATAGCCCAGGAACGACGGCGTGGCCCCGGCCTCGCGGATCACCGACTCGGCTACCTCGTCGAGACTCAGTGTGGACACTCCCGCCACCGCGGCCTCGCGGACGGCCTTGAGTGCGGCGGCGACGACGGCACCCGCCGCGGCCATCGCATCGAGTTCGCCAGGACTGCGCTGCGGAACGACTCTGCGACCCCGCAGCCGCGCCAGGGCCCCCATGGCTACTTTCCCAGCGCTCGCAGCGCGCGCGCGAACACTTCGTCCATGGCACCGACGGCATCCACGGTCTTCAGCTGCTCGCGGTAGTAGTCGAGCAGGGGAGCGGTTTCGTCGCGGTAGACCTTCATCCGGTTGACGATGACATCGTCGGTATCGTCGGCGCGGCCACGACCCTTGAGCCGCGCCAACAACTCCTCTTGCGAAACGCGAAACTCGACGACCGCATCGATGTCGGTCCCGCGGCGCGCGAGCATCTCGTGAAGCGCCTTGGCCTGCTCCACCGAGCGGGGGTAGCCGTCCAGAATGAAACCGGCAGCCGCGTCCGGGTGGGTCAACCTGTCGTCAATGAGCTGGTTGGTTAGCTCGGATGGCACCAAATCACCGGCATCCAGGTATCGCTTGGCCTCCACACCGAGTTTGGTGCCGCTGCCTATGTTCTGCCGAAACAGGTCACCGGTGGAGATATGCGGGATCTCGAGCTTCTCGGCCAGCTTCTGAGCCTGCGTCCCCTTGCCCGCCCCGGGCGGTCCGAGCAAAACAACTCTCACTTGAGGAACCCTTCGTAGTTGCGCTGCATGAGCTGACTCTCGATCTGTTTGACCGTATCCAAACCGACACCGATCATGATCAGAACCGCGGTACCGCCGAAGGGCAGATTCTGTACCGTTCCCCCGGCGCCGATCTGCAGGAACAGATTGGGCAGCACCGCGATCACGCCGAGGTAGATCGAACCCGGCAGGGTTATTCGGTTCAGCACAAAACGCAGATAGTCGGCGGTCGGCCGCCCCGGCCGAATTCCCGGAATGAACCCACCGAACTTCTTCATTTCGTCGGCACGCTCGTCGGGATTGAACGTGACGGACACGTAGAAGTACGTGAAGAAGATGATGAGCCCAAAGTAGATACCGATATAGACCAGGTTGCTCGGGTCGGACAGATAAGTGCTGACGAATTTGTCCCACCAACTGCTACCCAGACCACCCTTGCCGCTTCGGACCAACTGGGTGATCAGATGCGGAATGTAGATCAATGAGGACGCGAAGATGACCGGGATAACGCCGGCCTGGTTCACCTTGAGTGGCAGATACGTGGAGGTCCCCCCGTACATCCGACGACCCACCATGCGCTTCGCGTACTGCACCGGGATCCGGCGCTGACCCTGCTCGACGAAGACGACGCCGACGATGATGATCAGCGCGGCCACGCAGACGGCGGAAAAGACCACCCCACCGCGGCTGTCCAGGATGGAGCGACCTTCGGAGGGAATGCGGGCGGCGATACCGACGAAGATCAGCAGCGACATGCCGTTGCCGATACCGCGTTCGGTGATCAGCTCGCCCATCCACATCACCAGTGCCGCGCCGGCCGTCATCACCAGCACGATGACGACCAGGGTGAAGATGCTCTGGTCGGCGATGATGTCCAGCGTGCAGCCCTGCAGCAACCCGCCATTGGCGGCCAGCGCCACGATGCTGGTGGCCTGCAGGACGGCCAACGCAACCGCCAGGTAGCGCGTGTATTGCGTCATCTTGGCCTGGCCTGCTTGACCCTCCTTCCGGAGTTCTTCAAACCTCGGGATGACCACAGTGAGCAGTTGCACGATGATGCTGGCGGTGATGTAGGGCATCACCCCGACCGCGAACACCGTGAGCTTCAACAACGCGCCGCCGGAGAACAAGTTGATCAGCGAGTAGATCTGTCCGGCCTCGCCGCTGCTGGCTTCTTTGATGCACTGCTGGACGTTCGGGAAATTGACTCCAGGCGATGGCATGGAGGCACCCACGCGATAGAGGACGATGATGCCCAGCGTGAAGAGGATCTTCCGTCTCAGGTCGACTGTACGCAGCGACGAGATGAAAGCCGAAAGCACTCTTCCTCCTGCGCAGCCGGGGGCCATCCTGCGTTACGCGCCCAACACCCGCAGGCCAGGACGTACGGCCGAATTATCTATAGCGCGTCAAATCGTGTACGAGACTAACAGCTGGTCCGGGCAGGCCCTGTCAGGGTCGCCCCCCGGTTGGGCGAGGTGATCTACCTCTCGGCTGACTTTGGCAGCTGACGGGCTAGGAGGGTTGGGCCGCGGGCGCGCGGGTAACCATGGGCACAGCCGGGAAGGCCCACGCCATTTCCGCGCGCGACTTGCGCAGCGCGGCGGTGCCGTAGCCCTTCTTCCGGTGATCGGGGTGAATCCAGACCCGCACGTCCACCTCGCCGTGGACGAGCTCCCCGAACACCATGCCGACCTTTTCGCCGGCGTCGATGGCCACGAACCACGCCGCCTCTTCGTCGTCGACGCGGGTTCCCGCGGCCCGGATCTCGTCGTCGAGGCTGCCGGCCGGCCCACCGGATCCATCACCGGCGGCGCCCATGTCCGAGGTGCGCGCGCTGAAGATATCGCGATCCTCTCCCGGGGAGAACGGCCGTAGTTCCAAGCTCTCACCCGAGCTCGCCGGGCGTTCCCGGAGCGTGAAGCTCAGCTGCTTGTTCAAGTCTTCGAGTTCGGCCATGATCTTCTTGCGCATGTCCTGAGTGAGCTGTGCAAAGGACATGCCCATGACTGCTTCGGCCGCGAGATGAGACGTGCCCAGCAATTTCACGATCGCCTCGACCGCGGCAGCCTTGTCTTTGGCCTCCACCATGGCGTCGGCGACCTCGTGCCGACGCTCCAATGCGGCAAGCAAGGCGTCTGCGATCTCTCGACGGGCAGCGGTCTGGTCGTGATCTGTCATTCCATAAGCGTAGAACGCCTCACCGGGTACTGCGCCAGCGCGTTAGGCGAAGTTTCCCCGGCTGCTCTACGCCAGCCGCGATCCGCTGAGCTCCAGGAACCGGCGGTAGCGTTCGCCGGTAGGACCCGTCCAGGCCGGCCGGGGTTCGACGATGCGCTCGGTCGCGGCCCACCCTGCGGCGTCGGCGATCGAGGATTCCAGGCCGGCGGCGATGCGGGCAAGGAACGCGGCTCCCAGGGCAGCCCCTTCGGCCACCCCGGACACCGCTACCGGCCGGCCGGTAGCGTCGGCGATCGCCTGCATCCACGGCTGTACCCTGGTCCCACCCCCGGCCGCCACGATGCGCACCACAGGCGCCGCGCCCAGCTCGATGATGTGGCGCACGACGAAGCCCGACGCCTCGTAGGCGGCCCGCCGCACGGATGCGGCGTCGTGGGTGAGATCCAGGCCGTCGATCACCGCGCGGGTGCCCGAGTCATGAAACGGCGTGCGCTCACCGCGGATATACGGCAGCCACACCGGTACCCGGCGCGGATCGACCCTCTCCAGCTCACCCGCGGCGGGCACCGGCCCGACGAGACGATCCACCCAGTCGAGAAACAACCCGCCGGCGTTGCTGGCGCCTCCGATCTGGCTCTTGCCGCCAGCCGGATGCGGAATGGTCCATAGCCCCGGGACCTGCCGGGCCTCGGAGATGGTTGTCCACACGATCAGCGTGGCGCCACACAACACGAGAACCTCACCAGCGCGGTCGGCGCCTGCCACGATCTGCTCGCACAACGCATCGATAGCGCCGACGGCCAATGCCGCATCCGTGCCGCTCACGTGCCCGACCGCAACCCCGAATCTCTCCACTCTCGGCATCTGGTCAGCCGTCGCACCACAGTCCGCGCATGCCTTCGGGTTCCACGCAGTCCCGTCGTAGAGGGGATTGGCCATGACGGCGGTGGCGAGGTCGATCACCGCTTCGCCGGCCAGTGCGTAGTTTGCCACCGCCGGCGCCGGCCAATACCCGGCCGCATCAGGCGCTTGGGCGGCCGTCCAGCGGAGAAACTCGGCGGTCTCACCCACCGACGGCAGTAGGTGCGGCTGCCCCTCTGGGGCGCCGAGTACCCGTCCCCTGCCATCGCCGTATAACAGCCCCGGGCTGATCGGCTGGCCTGAGGAATCGACGGCAGTCAGCGACGGCACCATGGTGGAGACGGCCACGGCGCGAACGTCGGACTTCCGGGGGTCGGCCAACCGATCAAGGGCCGTCAATGGTCCCTGCCGCCATGCCTCGCTAGCGTCGTGCTCCAGTTGGTCGGCTGCCGGCACCCGCAGCTGGTGCGGAATTCGGACCCGGGCCGTCACCGTGCCGTCTCCGTCAGCGGTCACCGCCTTGACGGACGTGGTTCCGATGTCAATTCCGATTGTGACGGCTTCGCGTGACACGGGCGCCACCGTACGCCAGCATGGGGATTCGTGACGTCTCGACCGCGCGCCCTGGTGACTGCACCCCTACGTGGACCGGGGTTCGCCAAGCTCCGGCTCCTTGCCGACGTGGTGTACGACCCGTGGATCGAGCAGACCCCCCTACGGATCTACAGCGCCGAGCAGCTGGCCGAAAGGATCGCCGCAGAGTCCGCCGATGTCGTTGTGGCGGAGGTCGATTCGATCAGCGGCCCGGTGTTCGAGCTGGGCTTGCGGGTGGTCGCATCCACTCGCGGCGACCCCACGAATGTCGATGTCCCCGGCGCGACCGCGGCCGGTATCCCGGTGCTGAACACCCCGGCCCGCAACGCCGACGCGGTAGCCGAGATGACGGTGGCCCTGCTCTTGGCCGCTACCCGACATCTGGTAGCCGCAGACGCGGATGTTCGCAGCGGCAGCGTATTTCGCGATGACACCATCCCCTATCAGCGGTTCCGCGGCGCGGAGATTGCCGGGCTCACCGCCGGGCTAGTAGGCCTGGGCGCGGTCGGTCGCGCCGTACGCTGGCGGCTGCGTGGGCTGGGCTTGGAAGTCATCTCCCACGACCCGTACCAGGAGCCGTACCAGGGCGAGGCCCGCGACAGCCTCGACGAGCTGCTGCACGAGGCTGACGTCGTCTCGCTACACGCAACCGTCACCGATGACACCGTGGGAATGATCGGCGCCGAGCAATTCGCAGCAATGCGCGACGGCGTCGTCTTCCTCAACACCGCGCGAGCCCAGCTCCACGACAGTGACGCGCTCGTCGATGCGATTCGCTGCGGCAAGGTGGCCGCCGCTGGCCTCGACCACTTTGCCGGCGAATGGCTGCCTACCGACCATCCGTTGGTCAGCCTGTCCAACGTCGTGCTCACCCCGCATATCGGTGGGGCAACGTGGAACACTGAGGTCCGGCAGGCCCACATGGTTGCCGACGACCTGGAGGCGCTGCTGTCCGGCAAGCCGCCCGTCCATATCGTCAACCCGGAGGTGCTGGGTTCGTGAGATTCGTAGACAACCCGGAATCCGCGGTGTTGGCGGCGGCGAAGGATATGTTGCGCCGTGGTCTGGTCGAGGGGACCGCCGGCAACATCTCCGCCCGGCGCTCCGACGGCAACCTCGTCATCACGCCGTCGTCGGTCGACTACGCGGAAATGGTGCTCGACGATCT
The DNA here is from genome assembly GCF_018278905.1 of Mycobacterium spongiae. NCBI lineage: Bacteria > Bacillati > Actinomycetota > Actinomycetes > Mycobacteriales > Mycobacteriaceae > Mycobacterium > Mycobacterium spongiae. The sequence goes on along the minus strand of NZ_CP046600.1, from coordinate 1,109,246 downwards.
GGTGCTCGTCGACACCGGCGGCGCCGTGGTGCGGGCCAAAGAAGGCCGGTCCCCCTCCACGGAGATGAAGCTGCACCTGGCCTGCTATCGGGCATACGACGACATCGGCAGCGTGATCCACAGCCATCCCGTGTGGGCGACCATGTTCGCTATCGCGCATGAGCCGATTCCGGCGTGCGTCGACGAGTTCGCGATCTACTGCGGCGGCGACGTGCGGTGCACCGAGTACGCCGCGTCAGGCACACCGGATGTCGGCGCCAACGCGGTCAAGGCCCTCGAAGGCCGCGCCGCCGCGCTGATCGCCAACCACGGGCTGGTGGCCGTGGGACCGCGCCCCGACAAGGTCCTGCACGTCACCGCGCTGGTCGAGCGCACCGCTCAAATCGTCTGGGGTGCACGCGCTCTCGGTGGACCTGTACCCATTCCCGAAGAGGTGAACCGGAACTTCGCCAGCGTTTACAGCTATTTGCGCGCGAACCCAGGGTAGAATCTTGTTAAGCTATCTAATTAATTGCGTATTGACCCCGCTTCCGAAATGGAGCACACCATGACATCCACCCGCTCTAGCCGGCACGACGGAGATACCTGGGACCTGGCGTCCAGCGTCGGCGTGACCGCGACCATGGTTGCGACCGCACGAGCGATAGCGAGCCGCGCGACCAACCCCCTGATCAACGATCCGTTTGCCGAGCCGCTCGTCAAGGCCGTCGGGGTGGATCTGCTTTCCCGACTGGCCAGCGGGGAAACGAGCCCGACCGACCTCGACGACGATCCGGGAAGCTCGCTGGGGGCCATGACGCGAATGGTCGATGGCATGGCCGTCCGTACGAAGTTTTTCGACGAGTTCTTCCTGGATGCGACAAGAGCCGGTATCACCCAGGTCGTGATTCTGGCGTCGGGACTGGATTCCCGGGCATATCGGCTGCCTTGGCCCTCGGGAACCACGGTGTACGAAATCGACCAGCCGCAGGTCACCGATTTCAAGACGCGCACCCTGGCCGAGCTGAATGCGGCTCCCACCGCCAACCGGCGGGTGGTCGCCGTCGATCTTCGTGACGACTGGCCGACCGCACTCACCTCGGCCGGATTCGACCCGTCTCTACCCACCGCGTGGAGCGCCGAGGGCCTGCTCGGTTATCTGCCGCCAGACGCCCAGGACCGCTTGCTGGACAACGTCACCGAGCTCAGCGCGACCGGCAGCCGATTCGCCAGCGAGGGCATGGACAACGTCGATCCCGAACACGAGGATCGGCTCAAGGCGCGCATGAAGACGATCTCCGAGCGTTGGCGCACCTACGGTTTTGATATCGACATGAGCGCGCTGGTGTACTTCGGCGACCGCAACGAGGCCTCGACCTACCTTTCCGAGCATGGTTGGCTGGTCACGAGCAGCACTATGAAGGAGCTTTACGCCGCCAACGGCCTTCCCCCGCTGGAAGACGATGACCTGCCGGCGGCTGAAATGCTCTACGTCAGTGGCACGTTGTACCGCACTCCAAGGCCGCAGGCGGCCGAATGACCCAGACCGAGTCCGTCCGATCCGAGGGCGACAGCTGGGACCCGGCTTCGAGTGTGGGCGCGACCGCAACCATGGTCGCGGCTCAGCGAGCAATGGCGTCCAGGCAGCCCAGCGCATTGCTCGACGACCACCTGGCCGATCCATTAGTTCGGGCTGTGGGCCTAGCCCCATTCGTTCGCATGATGGACGGAGAGACCACCATCGAGGACGACCCATTGGTGAGTCGCCGGTCGCTAAGCGAGCAGATGGCGGCGCGCACCAGATTTTTCGACGACTTCTTCACCGCGTCCGCCGACGCCGGCATCCGCCAGGCGGTGATCCTGGCGTCCGGCCTTGACACCAGGGCCTATCGGCTGAATTGGCCGGCTGGCATGGTCGTCTACGAGATCGACCAGCCCCAGGTCATCGATTTCAAGACACGCACGCTGGCCGGGTTGGGCGCGGCGCCAACCGCCGACCGACGGCCGATCGGCATCGACCTGCGAGACGATTGGCCCGCCGCCCTGCGTCAGCATGGTTTCGACGTCACCCAACCAACCGCGTGGATTGCCGAAGGCCTGCTCGTTTATCTGCCGCCCGATGCCCAAGATCGGTTGTTCGACAACGTTGCCGCGCTGAGCGCAGCGGGTAGCCGACTGGCGACCGATGACTTCGCCGACCCGGCGGGTTTCTCCGGCGAGCGTGCCCAGCAACTCGCTGAGCGCTTCAGCCGCGTCGGCCTCGATCTCAACATGCCCGAGCTGATCTACCACGGTGAGCGCAGCACGGTGATCGACTACCTCGAAACCCACGGATGGAACGTGATCGCCCGGACGTTCCAGGAACTTTACGCGCACAATGGATTTGATGTGCCCGACGATGAAGTTCTGGCTGTCTTCGGCGAGTTGCGCTACGTCACCAGCACTCTCGGGTAGATCCTCGAACAGGTAAGCCATGCCACGCACAAGCGACGACGACTGGGATTTGGCGTCCAGCGTCGGCGCTACCGCGACCATGGTCGCGGCGGGGCGCGCATTGGCGACGAAGGATCCGCGCGGATTGATCGACGATCCGTTCGCCGAGTCGCTGGTGCGCGCGGTCGGCGTGGATTTCTTCACCAAGATGATGGACGGCGAGCTCGATCTGGAGCAGATCGAGAACGTCTCGCCCGCACGACTGCAGGCCATGATCGACGGAATGGCGGTGCGCACCAAGTACTTCGATGACTACTTCATCAACGCGACCGACGCCGGGGTACGGCAAGCGGTGATCCTTGCCTCCGGGTTGGACTCCCGCGCGTATCGGTTGCCGTGGCCGGCCGGCACAGTGGTCTTCGAACTCGACCAGCCGCAGGTGATCGGCTTCAAGACAACCACGTTGGCTGGTATTGGTGCCCAACCCACGGCAGTCCGGCGCACCCTCGGAATCGATCTGCGCGGCGACTGGCCATCAGCGCTGCAAACGGCCGGCCTGGATCCCACCGCACCGACGGCATGGCTGGCCGAAGGCCTCCTGATCTATTTACCGCCAGATGCGCAGGACCGGTTGTTCGACAACATCACCGCCCTGAGCTGTCCGGGCAGCACGATCGCCACCGAATTTGTGCCCGGCATTGTGGATTTCGATACCGACCGGGCACGCGAGTTGTCCAGCTCCTTTCGGGACCACGGCGTGGACATCGATATGGCATCGCTGGTGTACTCAGGCGAACGCAACCATGTCGTCAGTTACCTGCGCGACAAGGGGTGGGACGTCGACGGCGTGTCACGCGCTGAATTGTTCGAGCGCACCGGCTTGACACTTCCCACCCCGGAAGACGACGACCCGCTGGGCGAAATCATCTTTATCAGCGGCGGCCTAACGAGTTGAGCAGCACACTATAGGCGCGACTCCCCCAGCCACAACGCGCTGGCGCCGCTGAACGTCTGCTGCACTTGGTCGATGATCCCGGCAACCGAGCGCGCAAGTAGCGCACCTACCGCTTCCGGCATCGAAGCGGCCGCCGGTTGCGATGACATGCGTGGTCGCACCATGTCCAGCAACGACGAGCCCGGGTAGGTGACGATGCGCACCTCGATGTCCTCGTCCAGCCCGGCGAGCACCTTCGCGCGGCGCACCGCGGTCCGCAAGCCGCCCAGCTCATCGAGCAAGCCGTGCTCTAGGGCGTCAGCCCCAGTCCAGACCCGGCCTCGCGCCACGACATCCACCGCGTCGGTACTCAAGTTGCGGCCCGCGGCAACCCGTTCCACGAAGTCGGAGTAGAACAAGTCCGCCTCCGCCTCTTGATGGGCCTGCTGCTGCGGAGTAAAGGGCTTGTCAATCGACCAGGCATCGGCGTTGGCGTTGGTCCGTACCGTGTCTGACCCCACACCCAAACGGTCCTTCAGATCACGAACCACCAACTTTCCGGTGATCACGCCGATAGAACCGGTGATGGTCGCCGGATTGGCCACGATCGCGTCGGCGCCCATCGAGACGTAGTAGCCACCGGACGCGGCGATCGCACCCATCGACGCAACAACCGGCTTGCCACGTTCCCGCGCTCTTTTTACCTCACGCCAAATGGTCTCGGACGCGGTGACGGAGCCGCCAGGACTGTCCACTCGCAATACGATCGCGGACACCGACGCGTCGGCAGCTACCTCCCGCAGCGCCGCCGCGATGGTGTCACCGCCGGCATTCGACGGACCGAGGGGCAGTAACTGGGGCCCGCCACGTCCGTTGATGATCGGCCCTTCCACTGTGACCACGGCAATAGTCGGCTTGGGCTGGCGACCGGGAATCGACGGCACCGGTGGTGCCAGACGCGGCCGAGCCGCCGCGTATCGCGCCAGATACAGCCGCGGCGGACCCTTTTCATCCGAGTCCACCTCGGCATCATCGGATGTCGGCGAACTATCCTCGGTGTCAACTAGTTCCGCTATGCGGGCATAGGCTTCGTCGCGGAACCCAATCCGGTCGACCAGGCCAGAGGACACCGCATCGTCGCGCAAGAGCGGAGCCCGATCGGCCAACTCGTCAAGCGCGCCGACATCGATCTTGCGCGATTCGGCGACACCCTGCCACACCTGCTCCTGCACGCTTTCGAGCATCCGAGTGACCGCTTCGCGGTGGGCCTCGGTGAAGCCGTCCTCGGTGAACAAATTGGCCGCCGACTTGTATTCACCTCGAGCGACGAACTGTGCTTCGATGCCCGCCTTGTCCAGCGCGTCGCGCAGGAACGTGGCGTTACTGGCGAAGCCGATGAGCCCGACACTTCCCGACGGTTGCATCCAGACCTCAGTGAATGCCGAAGCCAGGTAGTACGAGAGCGTGCCCGGATAGACTTCGGCCCATGCCAGCGAGGGCTTGACCGCACTGAAAGCCGCTATGGCCTCGCGTAGCTCCTGGACCGCGCCCGCCGCTGCCGGCGGGAGCTGCACCCGGGCGATCAGCCCCGCGACCCGAGGGTCCTCGGCAGCACGGTGGATTGCCGCAATAGTGTCGCGCAGCGCCATCGAACGGCCTGCCCCGGTCAGAAACGCAACCGGATCGAACCCTGTCGTCTCTGGCGGCACCGAACGCAGGTTCAGCTCGAGCACGCAGCCGTTCGGGACGCCGTGGTGGCGGGCGGTATCGACCCGATTGACCAAGGCACGCACGTCGTCGACACCGGGTAGGGATGTGAGAAAGGCGAACATGTCTGCAGCGTACAGAAACCCGACTCGCGCGACCGGAAGCCGTCACTGCGGCGGCCAATCGCCGTACCGTGATGATGTGAGGTTCTCGATTGCCATACCCCAACTCGATTCCAACGGCTTCGACACCGCCGAGCTCCGCTCCTATCTGGTGCGCGCCGAGGAACTCGGGTTCGAGGGCGGCTGGGTGCTCGAACAGGTCATCGGCGAGTCACCGCTGTTGGCGCCACTGGAGTTGCTGGCGTATTCGGCGGCCTGCACCCAACGCCTGAGACTGGGGGTGGCCGTCCTGGTCACATCGCTGCATGATCCGCTGCAATTGGCGTCGGCGGCCACCGCCGTCGACCGGCTCAGCCACGGTCGGCTCGACCTGGGCGTGGCGACCGGCGGCGGTACCCGCAAGTTCGCCGCCTTCGGTGTGGAGCCGACCACCCATGTGCGGTATTTCACCGAGGGCCTGGCATTGATGAAGGCGGCCTGGGCCGACGAGGCCACCGTGACGTTCCACGGCCAGTTTCGCGACGTCGACAACCTCCCCATTTCGCCCAAGCCGGTACAACGGCCGCACCCGCCGATCTGGTTCGGGGGCCGGGCACCCAAGGCCCTGGCCAGGGCGGTGCGCCTCGGCGATGCGTTCCTGGGCGCGGGGTCGTCGCCGACGGAGGCCTTCGCCGAGGCCGTCACCATCCTGGGCCGCGAACTGGCCGAACAAAACAAGGACCCAGGGCGCTTTACCATCGGCAAGCGGGTCTACCTGATGATCGACGACGACGCCGACCGGGCTCGCGATCGCGTGCTGGCCGGGCTGGGTCGCATCTATGGCACGAAGCCCGGCCTCGACACCGTTGCTGTGTCGGGCACGCCTGAGACCGTCACTCGCGGGCTGCACGAGGTGATCGAGGCGGGTGCCCAAATGCTGCTACTCAATCCGGTCGGTGCCGACGTCGCGCAGAACCGGGAGCAAATGGAACGCCTTGCCGCAGAGGTGATTCCGCAGCTCACGCGAGCAGACGTCTAGAGCTCGGTGGCCGAACCGCCCGCCGCGGTGATCTTCTCGCGTGCGCTGCCGCTGAACTTGTGGGCGGTCAGGTCCACCTTGACGGCGAGTTTGCCGTCGCCGAGGACCTTGACCAGAGAGTTCTTGCGAACCGCACCTTTGGCTACGAGGTCGTCGACGCCGATGGCACCGCCCTGCGGGAACAACCGATTGATATCGCCGACGTTGACGACCTCGTACTCGGTACGGAACCGGTTGCGAAAGCCTTTGAGTTTGGGCAACCGCATATGGATGGGCATCTGCCCACCTTCAAAGGCCACCGGAACCTGCTTGCGAGCCTTGGTGCCCTTGGTACCACGGCCGGCCGTCTTGCCTTTGGAGCCGTCGCCGCGCCCGACGCGGGTGCGCGGCGTCTTGGAGCCGCGCGCCGGTTGAAGGTTGTGCAGCTTGATGGTCATTTGGCCTTACCTCCGGTCTCGGCAGACTCCACCTCGACAAGGTGAGACACCACCGCGATCAAACCGCGAGTCGCGGCGTTGTCCTCGCGAATCACCGAATGGCGAATCTTTCGCAGGCCCAGCGTTCGCAGGCTCTCACGCTGCTTCCAGCGTGCTCCGATGGTGCTGCGTACCTGGGTGATCCTCAGATCCGCCATGACTATCCCGTTCCCTCTCGCCGTGGATTGGCGGCCAGCGCTTCACTTTCCCGACGCGCCTTCAGCATCCCTGCCGGCGCAACGTCTTCGATGGGCAGGCCGCGACGCGCAGCCACCTCTTCAGGACGCTGGAGCAGCTTGAGGGCGGCGACGGTGGCGTGCACCACGTTGATCGCGTTGTCGCTACCCAGCGACTTAGCCAGGATGTCGCGCACCCCGGCGCATTCCAGGACCGCACGGGCCGCACCACCGGCGATCACACCGGTACCGGGGCTAGCCGGCCGCAACAGCACGACGCCGGCGGCCCTTTCCCCTTGCACGGGGTGCGTAATGGTCCCGCCGATCAGCGGCACCCGGAAGAAGCCTTTGCGGGCTTCCTCGACACCCTTGGCGATCGCGGCCGGAACTTCCTTGGCCTTGCCGTAGCCCACGCCAACCATCCCGTTGCCGTCCCCCACGATGACCAATGCGGTGAAGCTGAATCGCCGACCACCCTTGACCACCTTGGAGACCCGGTTGATGGCGACGACCCGCTCTAGATAGTTGCTCTTGTCGCCGTCGCGATCACGACCGCCGCGGCCACCGCCATCGCGGCGACCCCGGCCGTCCCGATCACCTCGCCCGTCACGGCTGTCGCCGCGGCCGTCGGTAGCGCCTCCAGCCGGTTGCTCCGCCATTATGCGGTCCTCCCGTTCATCAGAACCTCAATCCGTTCTCGCGCGCGGCATCGGCCAGCGCCGCGATCCGTCCTCCGTAGCTGTACCCGCCGCGGTCGAACACCACTGTCTCGATGCCCGCAGCCTTGGCCCGCTCAGCGATCAACTGCCCAACCCGCACGCTGTGGGCCTTCTTGTCACCGTCCAGGCCGCGCACATCGGCCTCGATCGTTGAAGCAGCGGCCAGCGTGGTGCCATTCAGGTCGTTCACGAGTTGCACGTGAAGATGCCGCGCTGACCTGTGGACGACCAGCCGAGGACGCTGGGCGGTGCCGGAGATCTTTTTGCGCAGCCGCGCGTGCCTGCGCAGCCGGGACCGTCTTCGAGTTTCGGATACGTTCTGCGCCGTCGACTTTCGCGAAGCAGTGCCAACCTTTGATTGCGCCATGACTACTTACCTGTCTTTCCGACCTTGCGGCGGATCTGCTCGCCCTCGTAGCGGACGCCCTTGCCCTTGTAAGGGTCGGGGCGGCGCAACCGGCGGATGTTCGCCGAGATCTGGCCGACCTTCTGCTTGTCGATCCCGGAGACGGTGAATTTTGTCGGTGCTTGGACCGCAAAGGTGATGCCCTCAGGGGCTTCAATCACCACCGGGTGGCTATAGCCCAATGCAAACTCCAAATTGGAGCCTTTGAGCTGAACACGGTAGCCAACGCCGAAGATCTCCATCTTGGTCGTGTAGCCCTGCGTCACCCCGGTGACGAGGTTGGACACCAGGGTGCGCGACAGGCCGTGCAGCGCGCGGCTGCGTCGCTCGTCGTCGGGGCGGGTGACCACGATCGCACCGTCGTCGTTGCGCGCCACTGTGATCGGCTCGGCGACGGTCATATCCAGAGTGCCCTTGGGGCCCTTCACCGAAACGGCTTGGCCTTCGATCGTCACATCGACTCCGGCCGGGACCGGAATCGGTTGCTTACCAATACGCGACATAGCTATCTCCTCACCACGCTCTTAGCAGGCTCTCACCAGACGTACGCGAGGACTTCGCCGCCCACGCCCTGTCTGGCTGCCTGTCGGTCGGTGAGCAGACCCGAGGACGTCGAAATGATCGCCACACCGAGGCCGCCGAGCACCCGCGGCAGATTGGTCGATTTGGCATACACCCGCAGTCCCGGTTTCGACACCCGCCGCAAACCGGCGATGCTGCGTTCCCGGCTAGGCCCGTACTTGAGCTGGACGACCAGCGATTTGCCAACCCGAGCATCCTCGGTATGGAAGTCACTGATGTATCCCTCGCTCTTGAGGATCTGGGCGATGTTGGCCTTGAGCTTGGAATGCGGCAAACTCACCTCGTCGTGGTACGCCGAGTTGGCGTTGCGCAGACGGGTCAAGAAGTCTGCGATCGGGTCCGTCATAGTCATTGAGCGCTACTCCTAGGTCCGGTGGCCGTCACCAGCTGCTTTTCTGCACGCCGGGTAGCTCACCCGCATGCGCCATCTCGCGCAGACAGATCCTGCACAGCCCGAACTTGCGGTAAACCGCACGGGGGCGGCCGCACTTGCTGCAGCGGGTGTAGGCGCGCACTGCGAACCTGGGCTTGCGTGCGGCCTTGTTGATCAGTGCCTTCTTCGCCATCTACTCAGTTCTCCTTGAACGGAAAGCCGAGAGCCCGCAACAGCGCTCGGCCTTCGTCGTCGTTCGTCGCCGAGGTGACGACGTTGATGTCCATACCGCGGACCCGGTCGATCTTGTCCACGTCGATCTCGTGGAACACCGCCTGCTCGGCCAGCCCGAAGGTGTAGTTGCCAGTACCGTCGAACTGTTTGGGTGACAACCCGCGAAAGTCACGGATACGCGGCAAGGCAATCGATGTGAGCCGGTCCAGGAACTCCCACATCCGGTCCCCACGCAGAGTCACGCGCGCCCCGACCGGCATGCCCTCGCGAAGCTTGAACTGCGCGATCGACTTCCGGGCCCGGCGAATCTCGGGTTTCTGCCCGGTGATCAGCGCTAGGTCGTTGACCGCCCCGTTGATCAATTTGGCGTCCCGTGCGGCCTCGCCGACCCCCATGTTGACCACGACCTTCGTCACAGTCGGGATCTGCATCACGTTGCCGTAGCCAAACTGCTTGTGCAGCGCATCCCGGATCTCGCTGCGGTAGCGCTCCTTGAGCCGCGGCAGAACCTTTGCGGCGCTCTCAGTAGTAGTCATGCCTTCAGATGTCCTTGCCGTTGCGCTTCGAGACGCGGACCCGCTTGCCGGTCTCCTCGTCAACGCGGTAACCGATTCGGGTGGGCTTGCCGTCGGAGTCGACGACCATCACGTTGGAGACGTGGATCGGCGCTTCCTGGGTAACGATCCCACCCGACTTTGCCCCGCGTTGATTGGTCGAAACCGCGGTGTGCTTCTTGATCCGGTTGACCCCCTCGACCAACACCCGGTTCCGACCGGGATAGGCCTGCAAGACTTTGCCTTTGGCCCCTTTATCTTTCCCCGAGACAACCAGAACGGTGTCGCCTTTGTGGACTTTCATCACAACACCTCCGGGGCCAGCGAAATGATCTTCATGAAGCGCTTCTCCCGCAGCTCGCGGCCGACGGGCCCGAAGATGCGGGTTCCGCGCGGGTCGTTGTCGGGTTTGATGATCACCGCAGCGTTTTCGTCGAACTTGATGTAGCTGCCGTCGGAACGCCTGCGCTCTTTGACGGTGCGCACGACAACGGCCTTGACGACGTCCCCCCTTTTGACGTTGCCACCGGGAATGGCGTCCTTGACGGTAGCCACGATGACGTCACCGATGCCGGCGTAGCGTCGCGAAGAACCGCCGAGCACACGGATGCACAAGATCTCCTTGGCGCCGGTGTTGTCGGCGACCTTCAGCCGCGATTCCTGCTGAATCACTCGATCTCCTGACCTGGTCGACGTGTGCACGGCAGGAGAACAGCTCGCGGAGCTCTCAGCGGGCCTTTACACAGCAAAGTCCGCCAAACCTGACGTGCGCGCTCTTGTTGCCGACGGGCACGCGGGGCCCGAAACGCTGACGCGCACTGGCCGAGGTCTGCCCAAGGCAACCCCTAGAGTCTAGGGGACGACCAGCTCAGAGCCAAATCCCTCGGAGCACCCCAACACAGAGGCCGACGCTCGCTAGTCCGATTCGCGGTACCACGCCACGACATACACCACCATGGCCGCGACCAGCGCTATAAGCACCCAAATCACCACAGCTTGGTCGACCCACGCACCCGCAGGTGGGGAACCCGGGAGGATGTTGCGCAGGGGCACGACAGCGAACAGCATCGCGGCGTACCACGTGCCGAACGGAGGTTGGAATCGTCTCCGACCGGTGAGCATCTGAATGGCCACAAACAGAGCCAACGTCGGCAGCGTGATCAGGACCAGACAGATGCCCAGGTCGAACACCAGGGGACCCCTTGCCCTCTTCAGGGTGACGATGACGTTGTCGGGACGATCAGAGGATTGACTGCTGTCCCCGACCCTTTCGACGCTGATGTCCCAGCCTTCCAGCGAACCCGTAACTTCGACCCGCGCAGGTTTGTATCGGCGGTTCTCGCCCGCTCCGACGAGGACGTCGGCCTGAATGGTGTCGGTGGTGTAGGTGTCAAATGGCCAGTTACGTGGGTCGCCATGCGCCTCGATTGTGGTCGCTACCTGCGCGGGCGATTTTCCTACCGGGTACTGCAGATCACCGAGTTCGTTATCCGGGTAAAAGCGCACCGAGGTGTCGACAGTGAGGACGTCGAGGCGTGGGTCGATCATCGAATCGTCGGGCATGACCAGTACTTTGACGTCCAGGCGATTGGCGATCGTGTGCAACTCCTCGAAGCGCACTAAGACCACGGTGTCGTCGGTGGTGCCCACATCCGGCTTCGGGAGCGGACCCGGTGTGCTGGCCAGCCAGTGATAGCCAAGCAGCGACAAAACGTAGACAACGAAGACGCCCACGATGATGCAAACATCAAGCACGCGATGCTGTCGCCGCGACATGCGCTTGGGTTCCTGGGCGACACTCGCCACCGGGTCCGGCGCCGGCGCCGAATGGTCCGGTGGCGGATTGCTATCAGCCATCGATGGTCACCACCGGATTACCCACTGCCGAAGTCCAGCCTCCGCACTGCGACACGGAGTCAGATGGTATCAACTGGCGGCTGTGGGCCGGGTCGCCCAGGATGACGCCGGCAGCCCCGGCGCGGACACATGATCACTCCACGTACGTCAGAACGGTGGGGGGTCGTTGTTGTTGGTTGGAGTCGGGTCGGTGGAGGTGGCGGATTCGACGAGTTGGGCGGTGCGGGTGTTGCGGGTGCGGGTGTTGCGATTGTGGCGGCGCTCGGTCGCGATGTGGTGGGCGCGGTCGTCGGCGCGGGTGCGGCGGCGGCGGGGCATCCGCGCGGTGCGGCCGGCAGGGTCGTCGGGCGGTGGGTCGGCCTCGGGTGCTGGTAGCGCACCGGTGGCCCGGCACAGGCTGGGAAACAATAATGCGCTGGCGGGGGTGGTGACATAGGTCCGTCCCGCCGGTGACGTCACGATCACGGTCCCGTCGGACAACTGCTGATCACGCCAACCCCAAAAAGTCTTGACGAGGTGATGGGTGCGGCAATAACACTTCAGGTTGGCGGCGTGGGTGGGCCCGCCGTCGGCATACGGGATCGTGTGGTCGAGATCACAATCGGCTGCGGGATGGTCGCAGCCAGGCCAGCGGCAGGTCATATCCCGACACCGCACAAAATCGGCCAATGCCGTCGAGGGCACATACCCCGGCTCGGGCGGGGCATCGCCCGGCGCCACCAAGGCCACCAGCGTCGTTGATCTGGCCAGTTCAGCCACGACGTCGGCGGTGATCAGCCCGTCGACGCCGACCTCGGATGCCGGTGCCGTACCCGTGCCGGTGAGCGTGGCCTGCTCGGCGATCACATGAATCACCACCGGTGTTGCGGCCGGGCGTTTCCCGGCCCCGCAGTCGGCCCGCCCACAGCGACACCCCAGCCGATCGGCCCCAGCGGCCAACACCCCCAAACCATCGGCACGACGCTGCTCGCGGCTGCGCGGATCATGCTCACAGACCGTGGCCGCCAGCGCGGTCAACCGCTGGTCGAGAGCACGCGCATCGGGACGCAACAAGCTGCCATGAATCTCCGACATGCCGTCGTCGCCATCGCCGATCCAGATCTCGCGGTCAGTGTGGCGCTGGGTGCGCCGGCGCACCGCATCCGCGTCGGCGCGGCCCACGATCGTGTCGATCCGGCTGGCCAGCCGACCCTGGGTCATCGACGGCCAGCGGCTCACCGTGACCGCCAACTCGGCATCCACCCCGTCGAGCACCTCACGGTCGGTGATCAGATCGGTGCGATACACGATCGTCTGAAACACCCGATAGTCGATATCACCAGCGGCAAAGACCGCGCCCACCCGCGGCAGCCGCTCGCGCATCGCCCGGGCATACCGCAGCCGGCTGCTGGCCAGCCCCTGACTGATCCGCAGGGCTGCGGCCACCTCCGCGCTCACCGCCGCCATGGTGTCGATCGCCCAGTCTTCGGTGTCCGAACAGCGTGTCAGCCGATAGGCGAACAACTCACCGATCGCCACCAGCTGCGCGGCCGCGCCCCGATTCTCCGCGCGCGCCGCCGCGCAGATCGCATCCACCAACACCCCCGACCGCACGGTCGACGAGGGATAGCACCGCTCCACCAACTCATCACACCGAGACTGCACCTCGTCACACCCGGACGGCACATCTTCGAACATACATTCGATACTGCCACACGCCCCCGACACTGATGCCGCTACAGCGGCCCGGCGCCCCGCGCTAGTTGATGCCCTACTCGACGTCGGCGAAGCAGCGGAACCCGATGTGGGTGGTCGCCGTGTCCTGCGATTGGGGCGAGCGTGCCGCCGGCCGGTAGCGGTGGCAGTACTCCGGCGCGCACAGGTGTGAGCCCCCTTTGAGGGTCTGGCTGATCGTCGGGTCGGCGGAATGCGGGGACTCGGACGGCCCACAACACGGCTTTGGGGGCTGATCGATCCGGTGGTGTGCGGAGAACTTGGTGGTTGTCCACTCCCAGACGTTTCCGGTCATGTCAAACAAGCCGAACTCGTTGGCCGGAAACGTCCCTACCGGCGACGTGCCCACCCAGCCCAGTGCACCATCGTTGCGATACGGGAACCTGCCCTGCCAGGTGTTAGCCATCAGCCGACCTCCGGGCTTCTCCTCGTCCCCCCACGTGTAGGTGGTGGTGGTACCGCCGCGCGCCGCGTACTCCCACTCCGCCTCCGTAGGCAGGCGCCGCCCAACCCATTGCGCGTACGCCAACGCGTCGGGATAGGCCACCTGAACCACCGGGTGATCGGCTTGGTCGAGGCTGTCGCTGCCCGGGCCAAAGGGCCGTCGCCAGCTCGCACCGGGTGCCCAATCCCACCACTGCCGCCAGTCACGCAAGTCGACCGGCCCCTTGGTTGGGCGAAACACCATCGCACCGGGGCATAGATCCTCGGAGGCCACCCCCGGGTAAAGCGCGGGGTCAAGGGGTTGTTCTGCGACTGTCACATAGCCTGTCGCAGAAACGAACTCAGCGAACTGCGCATTAGTCACCGGATGCCGCTCTACTGCAAAGGCAGGCACGGTGACATTATGGCTCGGCGCTTCTTCGGGGTAGAAGTTCGTCGAGCCCATGCGGAACTCTCCGCCGGGCAGCTCAACCAGCTCAGTCGCGTGAAAAGGCAAGTGCAAGCTCGGATTCCACGTCGATGTACGGCCGGCCGGACACGTCGACAGTGACCTGGGCAATAGTGCCGCCGGTGAACGCGAACGGCGCCTTGTAGCGGCTCGACACCGCCGAACCACCGTTGCGACCGATGGTGATGCCGGTACCCGCCAGCCCGAAAGTCGCCGGGTGCGCAACCACATCCTCCAGTGTGCCGACCACGGTGTCGTCGATGAACAATGTGAGATCACCCAGCGGCGTATGGCTGTTGGCCACGGTGCCCGTCCGCGAATAGCTCGCACCGAATGTGTGTCTGCCCAGCGGCACCGCGTCGCTCGAAGAGACCAGCTGTTGGCGCTCACCGAGGAAGTTGTAGACGTAGTGCAGGCGTCCGTCCTGGATGAAGAGCACATGGCCACCATGGGCGCCACCGTGCTTGAACAACACGCCTTCGGCACCGGTGGTATCGACACTCACGTCGGCCAGCACCGCGAACGAGCGGCCACGAATCTCCACGGCGGCACCCATGCCCACGTCGGCACACCCGGGATAGTAGACGTAGCTGGACCTATCGCCGACGAGGGAGGGTCGCGACCGCATCAACGCTTCCATGAGGTTGAGGTCCGACAGCGGCAGCCCGTTGTACTTGGCGGCCTCGGAGTACCACACGGACTTGAGTTCCTCGAGCTTGTCCGGACGCTCGGCGGCCAGGTCGTGGCACTGACTGCGGTCTTCAGCGATGTGGAACAACTCCCAGCGGTCGGCTTCGAAGTGCGACCAGCCTGCTGGTGTCGCGGCATGCAAGGTGTTGGCGAACCAGCCTTGATGCCAGATTCCACGGGTGCCCAGCATGCTGTAAAACTGGGTTTGCTTGCCGACATCGGCGCCCGGATCAGCAAGAGCTGCTTTAAAACTCACGCCTTCCAGCGGCTTTTGCGGAATACCTTTGACGGTCTCCGGCGGTGCCATGTCCAACAGGTCGTAGACGGTCGGAGTGATGTCACAGACGTTGACGTAGTTGTCACGGACCTCGCCGTGGGCCGCAATACCGTTGGGCCACGAGATGATTGCTGTGTCGGCGATGCCGCCTTCATGGGAGGCATAGCGCTTGAACAGCTTGTAAGGCGTGTTGAAAGCCATCGCCCAACCGATGGGGTAGTGGTTGTAAGTCTGCGGGCCTCCGAGGTGATCGAACAACTTCATGCTCTCTTCGACGGTGTCGATATAGCCGTTGAAGAACTTGGCCTCGTTGACCGAGCCGTTGGGCCCGCCCTCCCCGCTAGCGCCGTTGTCCGAGATCACCACGATGATCGTGTTGTCCAGTTGGCCGGATTCGTCGAGGTAGTCCAAGATCCGGCCGATCTGCGCGTCGGTGTAGCTGAGGAAGCCGGCGAACACCTCCGCCATCCGGCTGAATAGCGTCTTCTCTTCGTCGTTGAGCGATTCCCAGGGTCGCACCGTGTCCTGCGGTGGCCACGGTTCGCCCGACGGGCCCTTCACGTCGAGATAGGGGTTGATCGGCGACAGTTCGGTGTCCGGCGGCACGATCCCCATAGCCTTCTGCTGCTCCAGCACGATCTCGCGGTAGCGCTCGTACCCCATGTCGAACTTGCCGGCGTACTTGTCGGCCCATTCTTTGAAGACGTGGTGCGGCGCGTGACCGGCCCCGGGGCATACGTAGCTGAACCAAGGCTTCTCGGGCGCAACCACCTTGGCATCGCGAATGAACTGGATCGTCTTGTCGGCGATGTCCTTCGACAGGTGGTAGCCGTCTTCGGGCGTGCTGGGCGGGTTGACCGGGTGGTTGTCGTAGACCAGGTCGGGATACCACTGGTCGGTCTCGCCACCGATGAAGCCGTAGAAGCGCTCGAAGCCTCGCGAGGTGGGCCAGTTCCGCTTGGTCGAGGCCATGTTGGCCTCCTCCAGCGGTGTCAGATGCCACTTTCCGACGCTGTAGGTGTTGTAGCCGCGCTCGGCAAGCACCTCAGAAATCAGCGCGCTGTCAGCGGGGATGCGACCATGGCAGTTGGGAAACCCATCGGTGATTTCCTCGATGGTGGCCATCCCAACGCTGGTCGCGTTCCGGCCGGTCAGCAACGAAGCCCGGGTCGGCGAGCACAGCGCAGTGGTGTGAAATTGCGACAGCCGCACCCCACGCTCGGCGATCCTCGTCATGGCGGGCATGTCGACCAAGCCGCCGAAACAATCCCAGGTGGCGATGCCGACATCGTCCCAAACCACGTACAGGATGTTCGGCGAGCCCTCCGGCGCGGTAGGCGCTGCGTACGGACCCCAGTCCGGCTCCGAATCGCGAATATCTAGCTCGATCTTGCCGTTGAAGTCACTCGACCCCGCCGACCCACTCCCCATTTGGCCAACCCTCATTCCCATAGTGAACTCACGTATTGAACATCTCGCGCAGACTACGCTCGCCTGCCAGGGTAGCCAGCCAATAGCAGAACCGCCCGAAACTTAGTCAATTTCGGGCGGTTCTGCTCCAGTCGGTATGCGGCCAATGACCTGTTAATGGCCTGACCATTACTTGTATTTGGCCTTACTTTGCCTTCTCTAAGATCTCGACGAGCCGCCAGCGCTTGGTCGCCGACATCGGACGAGTCTCCATCAGCGAGACGCGGTCGCCGATGCCAGCGACGCTGTTCTCGTCGTGTGCCTTGACCTTCTTGGTCGTCCGGATGATCTTGCCGTACAGCGGATGCCGCACGCGGTCTTCCAACTCGACCACGACGGTCTTCTGCATTTTGTCGCTGACAACGTAGCCGATGCGCGTCTTGCGGCGACCCCGCGGGCGCGGCGTGCGCGGAGTGTGCTTAGGCCCCTTCTCTTTCGGCGCAACGTCCTTCGGTGCAGCCGCCTTGGGCGCTGCCTTCTTCGCTGTGGACCGCGAGGACGTTGTCTTCGCCGGGGTCTTAGCCTCTGCCATCACGATTCCTTACCATCGGGACCATCGGGACCATCGGGACCAGCAGCCAGGCCCAACTCTCGCTCGCGCAGCACGGTATAGACGCGCGCGATTTCCTGCCGCACCGTGCGGAGTCGGCGATTGTTACTGAGCTGGCCGGTCGCCATCTGGAAGCGCAGATTGAACAGCTCTTCCTTGGACTCGCGCAACCGCTCGGTCAGCTCGTCGTCGGTGAGCTCGCGCAGTTCACCAGGGGAAATTCCCACTGCCATCAGAACTGCTCCTCTCGGGTCACGATGCGTGCCTTAACCGGCAACTTGTGGATCGCTCGAGTCAGCGCGGCCCGAGCAACCCCTTCATTCGGGTAACTGAGTTCGAACAGCACTCGGCCCGGTTTGACGTTGACGACCCACCACTCCGGCGAGCCCTTACCCGAACCCATCCGAGTCTCAGCGGGCTTCTTGGTCAGCGGGCGGTCGGGAAAAATGTTGATCCACACCTTGCCGCCACGTTTGATATGCCGGTTGATGGCGATACGCGCGGACTCGATCTGCCGGTTGGTGACATAAGCGTGCTCCAAGGCCTGGATGCCATAGTCGCCAAAGTTGACGGTCGTACCGCCGCTGGCGATACCACGCTGCCTGGGATGGTGCTGCTTGCGGTGCTTAACCTTGCGGGGAATCAACATGATTCAGCTCTCCGTGCTCTGTTCTTCAGGGGCCGGGGCCGCGCTGTCTGCCGCCGCCGTCGGGGCAGTCTCCTCACCACCTGTGGCCCGCCCGGCGTCGGTGCCGGTCGCCGTGGTCCCCGACGCACCGCTTCGCCGTGGCCGCGCGCCCGACGACCGCTCGCGGCGCGGACGATCCGAGCCGGCCGGTGCGGCGGCGGCCAGTTCACGTTTGCCACCGACGATGTCGCCCTTATAAATCCACACCTTCACACCGATCCGCCCGAAGGTGGTCTTGGCCTCATAGAGTCCGTAGTCAATGTCCGCGCGCAAGGTGTGCAACGGGACACGGCCCTCGCGGTAGAACTCCGAGCGGCTCATCTCCGCGCCGCCGAGGCGGCCCGAGCACTGCACCCGGATGCCCTTGACATTGGGCTGACGCATCGCCGACTGGATAGCCTTCCGCATCGCACGGCGGAACGCCACCCGGTTGCTCAACTGCTCGGCGACCCCCTGGGCCACCAATTGCGCTTGCGACTCTGGGTTTTTGACTTCGAGGATGTTGAGCTGGACCTGCTTGCCGGTCAGCTTCTCCAGATCGGCGCGGATCCGGTCTGCCTCAGTACCACGACGCCCAATGACGATGCCAGGACGCGCGGTGTGGATGTCGACCCTAACGCGGTCGCGGGTGCGCTCGATCTCGACATCGGCGATGCCCGCCCGCTCCAGCCCGCTCGACAGTAGTCGACGGATTGAGACGTCCTCTTTAACGTAATCGGCGTATTGCTTGTCGGCGTACCACCGCGATTTCCAGTCGGTGGTGATGCCCAGCCGGAAGCCGTGCGGATTGATCTTCTGGCCCACTAGTCTGAGCCTCCCTTCGCTTCAGAAGTCTCAGAAGTCTTCCTCGTGGTCTCTGATTTGGCTGCAGATTTGGCAGCCGCCTTCTTGGCGGGCGCCTTCGCCGTCGTCGTCTTCTTCGCGGGTGCTTTGTTAGCCGGGGCCTTCTTCGCCGCAGACTTCTTCGCAGGTGCTTTCGCAGCGGCCTTGCTGCCCTCGGCACGGCGCGCCCTCGACGACTTCGCCGATCGTTCATCCTTGGCCGGCCGGCTCTCCACCACGACCGTGATGTGGCTGGTTCGCCGGCGGATCCTAAACGCCCGCCCCTGGGCGCGCGGGCGGATCCGCTTGGCGGTCGGACCTTCGTTTGCGTAGACGGTCGCCACCACCAGGGTGGCCGGGTCCAGCCCGCTGTTGTTCTGCGCGTTGGCCGCCGCACTTGCGATCACCTTGGCCACCGGCTCACTGGCGGCCTGAGGCGCCCAGCGCAGAATGTCGAGCGCGTCGGACACCGACCTGCCACGCACCAAGTCGATGACTCGACGTGCTTTCCTCGGCGACACCCGCACAAACCGTGCCTTGGCGACCGCTGACGGATATTCGGTAGTAGTGCTCATCGCCGTTTGGCCTTCCGGTCGTCCTTGATGTGGCCCTTGAACGTGCGCGTTGGCGCAAACTCACCAAGTTTGTGACCCACCATCGACTCGGTGACGAACACCGGGACATGCTTGCGGCCGTCGTGAACAGCAAAGGTGTGACCAATGAAGTCCGGAATGATGGTCGAACGCCGCGACCAGGTCTTGATCACCTGCTTGGTGTTCTTTTCGTTCTGTACGTCGACCTTCTTGAGAAGATGGTCGTCGACGAACGGGCCCTTCTTCAGGCTGCGTGGCATGTCCTACTCCTAAATCCGATTGCCCGGCTCCTCCTCATCGCTGCGCTCTGCATCGTCACCGGCCTAACGCGAGTGCTTCTTGCCGGTGCGTCGGCGTCGGACGATGAGCTTGTTGCTGGCCTTGTTCGGGTGGCGGGTGCGCCCCTCGAGCTTGCCCCACGGGCTGACCGGGTGGCGGCCACCGGAGCTCTTGCCCTCACCACCACCGTGCGGGTGATCGACAGGGTTCATGACAACACCACGAACCGACGGCCGCTTGCCCTTCCATCGCATGCGACCGGCCTTGCCCCAGTTGATGTTTGCCTGCTCGGCGTTGCCCACCTCACCGACCGTCGCGCGGCAGCGGACGTCGACCCGGCGGATCTCCCCGCTCGGCATACGTAGCGATGCGTAACTGCCCTCCTTGCCGAGCAACTGGATGCTCGAGCCCGCCGAGCGGGCGAGCTTCGCGCCACCACCGGGTCGCAGCTCGACGGCGTGGATCAAGGTACCGGCAGGGATGTTGCGTAGCGGGAGATTGTTGCCAGGCTTGATATCGGCGTTGGCACCCGATTCCACTATGTCGCCCTGCGAGAGCCCGTTCGGCGCAATGATGTAGCGCTTCTCACCGTCGAGGTAGTGCAGCAACGCAATCAGCGCGGTGCGGTTCGGGTCATACTCGATATGTGCGACCTTGGCATTCACGCCATCTTTGTCGTTGCGACGAAAGTCGATCACCCGGTAGGCGCGCTTGTGGCCACCGCCCTTGTGGCGGGTGGTGATCCGGCCGTGCGCGTTTCGCCCACCGTGGCCGTGCAACGGCCGCACCAACGACTTCTCGGGAGTCGACCGGGTTACCTCGGCGAAGTCGGACACGCTGGCGCCGCGACGACCGGGAGTCGTCGGCTTGTACTTGCGAATTGCCATGTCTAATCAGGTCTTTCTGTCGTCGCCGGGCTAGGCCGGTGCTCCGAACAGGTCGATCGGCTTACTGCCCGGCGCCAGGGTGACGATGGCGCGCTTAGTACTCTTGCGTTTGCCGTACCCGGTCCGGGTGCGCTTGCGCTTGCCTTGCCGATTCGCGGTGTTCACCGATGCCACCTTCACAGCAAAGATCTTCTCCACTGCGATCTTGATCTGCGTCTTGTTCGAATCGGGGTGCACCAGGAACGTGTACACGTTGTCATCGAGCAGCCCATAGGACTTCTCCGAGATCACGGGTGCCAGGATGATGTCGCGGGGATCAACGAGGGTCGCCATCAGGCCGAAACCTCCTTGGATGTCGTGTTGTTGGCGGCACCACTGAGGTTTATGTAGGCGTTGAGCGCCTCGACGCTGAACACGACGTCATCAGAGCGCAGCACGTCGTAGGTGTTGAGCTGATCGGGCGCCAGGACGTGCACGCCGGGCAAATTCCGCACGCTCTTGGAACCGGTCTCGTCGCTACGTCCTATGACCACCAGCACCTGCTTGCGGTCGGTGAGCGTACTCAGAAATGCCCTGGCACTCTTGGTGGACGGCGTCTGGCCGGCGACCAACTCGGTGATCGCGTGGATGCGGCCGTTGCGGGCTCGGTCCGACAACGCACCGCGCAACGCCGCCGCGATCATCTTCTTTGGCGTGCGCTGGCTGTAGTCGCGCGGCTTCGGCCCGTGCACGACACCTCCGCCGGCGAACTGCGGAGCCCGCGTGGAACCCTGGCGCGCGCGCCCGGTCCCCTTCTGCCGATACGGCTTCCTGCCGCCGCCACGAACGTCGCCTCGGGTCTTGGTCGAATGCGTACCCTGGCGGGCCGCTGCCCGCTGCGCGGTGACTACCTGGTGCATCAGCGCGATATTCGGCACGACGTCGAACAGCTCGGCTGGCAGGTCAATGGATCCTTCAACGTTGCCGGCCGGCGTCTTGACGTCGATTGTCAGCGCCTTCGGGTCTTTTCCCTTCGGGGCAGCCATCAGTTCTCACCTCGCTTGATCGCACTGCGGACCATGACCAGTCCACCGGTGCGGCCCGGGACCGCGCCCTTGATCAGCAACACGCCGTTTTCGGTATCGACCTTGTGCACCAACAGATTCTGGACGGTCACCCGGTCGTTGCCCATTCGGCCGGCCATCCTGGTGCCCTTGAACACGCGCGCGGGGGTGGCGCAGCCGCCGATGGAACCCGGACGCCGGTGAACCGCCTGGGCACCATGGCTGGCGCCCTGCCCACCGAATCCGTGGCGCTTCATCGTTCCCGCGAAGCCTTTGCCTTTGGAGGTACCGGTGACATCGACATAGTTGCCGTCGGCAAAGATCTCCGCGGTCAACTCCTGACCGACCTCGTACTGGGTAGCCGCGTCCGCGTCGTCGAGCCGCAGCTCGGCCAGGAACCGCCGCGGGTTGACGCCGGCGGCGGCGTACTGACCGGTCAGCGGTTTGTTGACCTTGCGCGGACTGACCTCGCCGTAGGCCAGCTGCACGGCGCTATAGCCGTCCTGTTCCGGCGTACGGATTCGGGTTACCACGTTCGGCCCGGCCTTGACGACGGTCACTGGCACGACCCTGTTGTTTTCGTCGAAAACCTGCGTCATGCCCAGCTTGGTACCGAGAATGCCCTTTCGCGCCATCGCTCTCAGCCTCCCTACTGGATGTTGACGTCTACACTGGCCGGAAGATCGATGCGCATGAGGGCGTCAACGGTTTTCGGCGTCGGATCGATGATGTCGATCAATCGCTTATGAGTACGCATCTCGAAGTGCTCCCGCGAGTCCTTGTACTTATGCGGAGAGCGGATGACGCAATACACATTCTTCTCGGTCGGCAACGGCACCGGACCGACGACGCTAGCACCTGTGCGGACGACGGTCTCGACGATCTTGCGCGCCGACGCGTCAATAGCCTCATGGTCGTAGGCCTTCAGCCTGATGCGGATCTTTTGTCCCGCCACGCTTCTCCTACCTCACTCCCATTCGAGGCCCGTATCCGGGCCCGTTGCCCCCAGCACGGCGACCGACCCCGTCTAACTGGGCCGGGCTAACGCCGCGCCGGATACTGCGCCGCTGTTTACCTGTCGTAGGTCCCACCGGCCCCCGCGGTCGGGCGTGTCGCCCGCACGCAGCCCTGGCGCGGCCAAATCTCAAGGCCGAAATCGGTCGCGTTCCAAGGATGGGACCGGACGCGCCCGTGTGGGCGCCGGTCGTATGCCCGGCCAGGCGTGAACCGGGCGCAAGGCAACCTGAACAGTATGCCTCAGATCATGGCCCGGTCCAAATCCTTGATGGAATCGCGGCGGACTTACCGCGGCCCGCACCCGGACACCACTCACGTCACACTGGCCACGCGCGTCTGAAGGGGCACCAGGCGCTAGCGTTCATCCAGTTTGCCCACGTCAGGCGCGGAGTTGCGACACACGCAACACAGAGGTAGCGGTGCCGTCCGTCATTAGCCCGGCACACACTAGGGCGAGCATCGCCTCCACCGAGGCCGACATCAAAGACCAATCCCTCTGCGGTCTGCGGGGCGGCGAATTCCGAACCGATCTCACAGTCAGTTGGCTAGCCGAAGCCCCCCCCGCCCAGCATTGTCAGCTGACCGGCACTTACGCTCACGGACGCCCGACCATCATCGAACGAATTCCGAGGCGCGATGGGCCAGCATCACGATAGTCGCGTGCGGACCGCGACTGGTGATCGTGGGCAGGATGGATCCATCGATCACCCAGAGGTTCTCGATCCCACGAACCCGACACCTTTGATCAACGACAGCCCGCGCGTCACCCTCGGCTCCCATCGGTGCACTACCGCATAGGTGTTGCGACGTCGACCACACGGCTGGGCCGATATGCGTTGCTGAGCCACATAATTCGCGAGCCAATTCAGTACCTCGACGCAGATCCTCAACGTCGGCTGGCGCGCTATCGTACCGGTGCTCAATGCGAGCCGGCACCTCGGGATTCGGCGACACCACCGTGATGCGGCCACGGGACCGCGGCCGCATCAGAGCTACTCCGAGGTGCGGCCAGTCACGATGCCCGGCAGTGCCGTCGCCGGTCATGGCGATGAAACCACCTGTGTAAGGTCGGATTTCGATGCCGTCCTCGGTGGTCAGCACTACCTCCAGTATCGGCCGATTCACGGCCACCGCCCAGCTGGTCGGCATAACCCATTCCGGGTGGTCGCTGCAGCCCATTCCCACTGGTAGCGCAACCACGATATCGATGCCGGCGGCACGTAGCACTGTCTCGTCACCGACACCGGAGAGCATCAGCAGATGCGCTGTCTGAATTGCTCCGGAGCACAACACAATTCGATCTGCCGTCAAGGTTCTTGGGCCGAATGGTCCGATCGCCTCGACACCCCTAACAGTTGCGCCAGCGAAACTCAGTCGCACCGCGCGGGTCCGTGGTAGCAGCGTCAGATTCGGTCGCCGCAGCGCGGGCATCAGATATCCGACCCCAGAACTGGTCCGTTCGCCGTCGACGATATTCAGCGGAACTGCGCCCACACCGGAGCGCAGTGCCGGCCCAACATCGTTGAGGTCGGCAATCCATCCAAACCCGGCCTGATGGGTGGCGGCGACGAAAGTTTCGGTGGCACCGGTCAAGTCGTGTGTCCGGCGAACTGGGATCGGACCGCGGTCACCGTGGCAGGCGGTGTCGAAATCCAGATCTGTCTCGATAGCCCGGAAGTGGCCTAGGACGTCAGACCATGCCCATCCGGGTATCTCGTTGCGGTCGAAGTCCGCCGGCAACCCCCGACAGAAGTAGCCACCGTTGACCGCACCGGAACCGCCGACGGTTGCTCCGCGCACGATTGGCAGTTGCCGAGCCGGTCGCTCGGTGAGCGTAGTTAGATAGCGGTGAACGAGCGGGCTTTTAGCCCCGATCGGCAGTTGCAGCCCATTGGCGGTCAGGGCGAGTATCTCCGGATCTGACAGTCCGGGCCCCGCTTCGAGCACGGTCACCAAACAAGTGGAATCGGCGGATAGACGTTCGGCAACAACCGATCCCGCACTACCGGCACCCACGATCAGCACATCGCTGTGCTCCACCGCCGCAGTCAAGGCAGCCGTTACGTACGAACCTGCGGCTTGAGCGGACCGACATTGCGTTCACGCAGCACTCCGTACCACAGCCCGATGCCGTAGGCCAGGTCGTCGACTCGCTTGAGCAGCAGATATGTCAACAAGCCAATCGGTTCGGCATCACCATCGGTGCCTTCCCTGCGACGAACCCAATCCACCACGCCATCGACGACCGCCGCAATCAAAAACACCCGCCGGCAATGTCGCGACAGGATCGCGGCAAGCAACGCCACAGGCCAGTAGTGCCGGCACAGTGCCGACGCGAGCTGCATAGCGGCCGCACAAAAACCGCGGGCAGCGACCACGAAAACGTCACAGACAGAGGTATCAGCGGTACCGAGAGTACGGGCGATCTTGCGGCCAGTCAGCACCGCGATCACCAGTGACCCGAGCCGACCGATGCCGGTGCCCAGCGACATCAGTATCCAGGCCATCAGTGCCCACCCGGAAATCACCAACGGTGCGGTCTTGTCGGGGTGCCGCACCGATAGCGGCGCCGCTGAGCCCCCGTAGAACGCTTTGCGCGTGATCCAGTCCCGCAACTCGGTGCGGTGATCGTGGGCCACCAGCGCGATTGGCTCATACCTCATTCGGGCGCCGGCTTCGACCAGCCGCCAGCATAGGTCGACATCTTCCCCGGAGTGCAACGTTTCGTCGAACCCGCCAATCTCCCGGATGGCGGAGCTCCGGCAAATGATCGCCGCACTGGGCACATAGGACACCGTGCTGTATGGCACCACCGGCGCCTCTCGCTGGCCGAGGTCCAACGACGAACGCACCGCTTCGTAGCGAGCCACCCGGCTCTCGCTTTGCGACAATCCCACAATCCGGGGTGCAACCAGCGCAACGGCGGGATCGCAGAAGTGTCCGAGCAGGGCTTCTAGCCATCCACGGCGAGGCGCGACGTCCGAGTCCAGGAATGCGACGAAGTCGGTGGTGCAAGCCGCCAACCCCGTGTTGCGGGCCGCTGCCGGCCCCTTGCTGCGCGGGTGGTGCAGTACCTCGATATCACAGTGTGCATGGACAAGGTCTTCTTGTTCGATTGGGCACGATGAACCGTCGTCAACCACGATGACGCGAAGTCCACGTAGCGAGGACACCAAGCGATGCAGGCCAGAAGCATTGTCTCGTACCGGTATAACCACGGTGACGTCACGGTGTGATGGGCCCGTCGCCGGCCGCGGATGCGCCACCGTCGCGTCCAGCAGGGTGCGGGCGAGCTCGGCACTGACTTCGTCGCAAACTTTGAGGCGGCCATCGGACAGCATGTCCTGAGCCGCGGGAGCCAGTCGCAGCAACCTTGTCGGCGAGCCGCCCAGCAGAGCCGAGCCGTCACCGAGCACGCGCACCCGACGGTCGACCTGCACCGCGAATCCGTCCGGTAGCCGAGCCTGGCTCATGTCAGCTTCCCGCCCAGTCCGGGCGCCCACCGGGCGACTCGGCCCACGCAGTCCTCGATCATGTGTGCCAGGATTCGTCTTCCCTCGGCCGCGGTCGCCGTGGTCGGATCCCCCAATACTCCCGTTGGGCTCACCGCGGCTACTCCGCCACGCCGCAATGCCGGCAACAACTCGGTCACCGGCGAGTCGTTGCCTGCGAGCCAGCGGTCGGTGAGCACATCGGCCGGCGAAATATGCAGCAACACTGATGTTTCGCTATGACCGGCATGAGCGTCGGCGCCAGGGTCGACACAGGGGCACCAGCCGGCATCGCGACCTTCGGAGCGCAGCTGATCTACCGCGCGGTTCACCGCGTCGACGTTGCCACCGTGGCCGTTGATAAAGACCAGGCGGGGAGCCCAGCACGCGGCCGACCTGCCGTACTCCAGCAGCAACATGGTCAGCGCCTCGGTACCGATGGAGATCGTGCCGGCGAAGCTCTGGTGCTCACCGCTCGCGCCGTACGCGACCGGCGGCGCCAAGAGCCATTCCGCCTGAGTTCCGGCTGGCGGCTCATCGTTCAGGCGCCCGGCAACGCCCCGCGCGACCGCGGTCGCGATCCGGGTATCGGTGTCGAGCGGCAGGTGGGGACCATGCTGCTCGGTAGATCCGAGTGGGATCAATATTGACGGCGAGGTGAACAATGACAGCTGCCTCGACGTCGCACTCCCCAGCTCCCCGAGTACGGGCACTCGCCGATGGTAGGACGAATTAACCTGGCGTGCACCAATTGTTGCCTCATCCATCAAACTTTTTTCTCTCCCGCCGATCTCCAACCCCCGAAATTCTGCTCGTCCGCCCCGACAGCCACGCGTGTATCAGATTTTTCATAACCGTCATCCCACAGCCGCGAACTCTGTGGTAGGGCGAAGTGGCGCGGAATTACATTGCCACGCCGACCGGGCGGCGTCTTGGATGGAATCTGGCTCGATACCGACTAAGCATTCCGCGGTTGTACCATGCCCAGCTCCCGGGTAAATCCACCGGGAATCAGTAGGTCGTCCGGGCGGAGGTCACCAACAGCGGAACGCCCGAGACCCATCAGAGCTGAGTCGATACCGCCGCGCAGGATGTCGAGGACATTCTCGACGCCCGATTGGCCGGATGCCGCCAGGCCCCAGAGGTACGCGCGGCCGATCATGACCGCGCGCGCGCCGAGAGCTACCGCTTTGACGACATCACTTCCCCGGCGAATGCCACCATCCAGCAACACCTCGATCTGGCCGCCGACCGCTTCGGCGATCGGCGCCAAGGCGCGAATCGACGCGGGCGTGCCATCCAGGTTATTGCCGCCGTGGTTGGACACCGAGATCGCCGAAACACCGGCATCTACAGCTCTCTTGGCATCGTCTACACGCATCACACCTTTGAGCATGAACGGTCCGCCCCACAGGTCACGCAGCCAGGCAATGTCATCCCAGGTGGGCGCCGGCGTTCCCATCCACTCACCATAAGCGGCGAAGAACCGTGGCCCGGGCTCACCCCGCTGGCCCTGGTTGGGCACTCGTAGATTCGGGGGCCGTAGCGTCTTGCCGAACTTCCACAACCAGCGCGGCCGGGCGATGGCCTCTGGAGCGAGTCTGGTGATAGTGCGCAAATTCATCTGCTCGGGGATCTTGGGGCTGCCCCAGTCACGCCCGTGCGAGAACGTCCAGTCTGTGGTAACGATCAAGCCGACAGCCCCGGCTTGCCGGGCACGCTCGACGCGTTGTGCGATGGCGTCGCGATCCCCGAGCCAATAGAGCTGGAAGAAGATCTTCGGGTTAGCGGCGACGACTTCTTCTATCGGCTTGCTGGCGAACGACGACAGGCCCATCGCCGTCCCTCGCGCGGCGGCGGCCCGCGCCACGGCGACTTCACCCTCGGGGTCGACTGCTTGAACGCCGGTCGGTGAGATAACTACGGGCAACGAAATATCTTGGCCCATGACAGTGGTCGAGAGATCACGATTGTCCACCGCGCCGACAACATGGGGCGCAAAGCCGAGTTCGCTGAAAGCGGCCACGTTATCGGCGACCGTGATTCCCTTTTCGCTTGCCGAAATCAGCGATGAATAAACAGATTTGGGCAGACGCCGCTTCGCGCGTTGCTGCGCGATAGCGACCGTCTCAAACCATTGGTCGGCCACTGCTACAGCGGGCTTTCGTTGCACGGACGGCTCGGCGGTAGCGACGGTGGTCGCACGGACAGCGTCAGTGGCACCGGCTTGCGCACACGCCCGGCGTGTGAGTGGTCGACGCGCGGCCGAGGTGTCGCGCGCTCGCGCGCCAACGCCGGCGTGCCGTGACCTTGCACGCATTCGGGATCGGGTCCATCGGTTGGCAGCCCAGTAAAGAACTTTGCCGCCATGCAACCGCCTCGACAGCTGTCATAGTGCTCGCAGCCACCACAGGCACCGGCAGACTGGGGGGCGCGCAGTTCGCGGAAGAGCGGAGCGTTCTTCCAGATGTTGTCAAACCCACCGTCAGACAATATGTTTCCGGCAAGGAAGCGGTCATGGATCGCGAACGGGCAAGCGTAAACGTCGCCCACCGGGTCGATCAGGCAGACGACCCGGCCCGCACCACACATGTTCAGGCCCGCGAGCGCACCGGACTGGCCTAGCGGCGAGAGGTGGAAGAAGGAATCACCGGTCAGCACCCGCTCACCGTTGGCGACCAACCAGTGGTACAGCTGAACCTGCTGGTCTGAGGTCGGGTGCAATTCTTCCCAGACATCCGCGCCGCGCCCTGAGGGCCGCAGCCGCGTGATCCGCAACGTTGCACCGTAACGGTTTGCCAAGGCGGCGAATTCGTCGAGCTGTTCGACGTTGTGCCGGGTGACCACCACGGAGATCTTGGCGTCCGCGAAGCCCGCCAGGGCCAGATTTTCCAGCGCGCGCGTCGCCATGGCGAAGGACCCGGCGCCGCGAACGGCATCGTTGACGTCGGCGGTCGCGCCGTCCAGCGAAATCTGAACATCGATGTAGTCGCTGGCGGCCAGTTGGGCGGCTACGTCGGGAGTGATTCGGACGCCGTTAGTGGAAAACTTGACACCGACGTGGTGGGCGGTGGCGTAGTCCACGAGTTCCCAAAAGTCCGGGCGCACTGTGGGTTCGCCACCGCCGATGTTGACATAGAAAACCTGCATGCGTTCCAGCTCGTCGATGATGTCCATACATTGGCGAGTGGATAGCTCCCCCGGGTCGCGTTTGCCGGAGGACGACAAGCAGTGCACACACGCCAGGTTGCAGGCGTAGGTCAGCTCCCAGGTCAGACAGATTGGCGCGTCCAGCCCATGCTCGAACTGCTCGATGAGCTTCGGCACCACGGTTGTTGCAGCGGTCATCGGGACTCCTGACGTAGGAGCATCGTCGAATCTGCCAGCACACCGAGCGCATGCAGATAAGGGGCCTGGTCGCCGTCATCGACCCCGGCGGCGCGACAGGCCGATCGGGCATCAGGATGATCGGCCAGCGCCTGCACAACCGAGAGGACGACGCGGTTCTTGAGGAAAGACAGCTTGCGGGTGCCGAAGTGGTAGAGCAGCGCGCCAAACGGCTCCGGTCGAATGGCTACTTGGGGGTTCAGCCGCCAGCCACGATCGGGGTCGAATTCACCGGAGTCAGCCCGGCACTCGTGCGCGGGCGTGGGCACGGTCAGTAGACCCCGCACATTCCGTCGATGGAAACCTCTTCAACCAGGCTCTCGGTGACGAGCTCGGTGTCGGTATCGGTCTCGTGGTCCATACGGATTACCTTTCGGCGATGGGATTCGACAATGATTGGTCGACCTGCACACAATATGGCATCGAGTGCCGAAACGGAAGGCCAGCTGTGATGCGGTACGAGTCGCGACCGGGCCGACGCCGCTCGACGACACAGCCCCACATCAGCGACGTTGCCATCAAATTGTTTGCCGCCCGCGGTTTCGCCGATGTCAGCGTTGATGACGTCGCGCAGGCCGCCGGCATCGCCCGCCGGACTCTGTTCCGCTATTACGCGTCCAAGAACGCCATACCCTGGGGCGATTTCAACACGCACCTCACCCAGCTGAAGGAGATGCTTGATCACGTCGATCCGCGAACTCCGCTGCGCGAGGCCCTGCGCGCGGCCCTGTTGGCTTTCAACACCTTCGACGACTCCGAGACCGCACGACATCGCCAGCGCATGCGAGTCATCCTGCAAACCGCTGAGCTGCAGGCTTATTCGATGACCATGTATGCAGGCTGGCGCGAGGTGATCGCCGCATTCGTCGCGCGGAGATTGGGCGCGACGACCACCGACCTAGAACCCCAGACCGTAGCCTGGACGATGCTTGGAGTGGCTCTGAGCGCCTACGAACATTGGCTGGGCGACGAATCGGTTTCGCTGCCCGACGCCCTGGGGAGAGCGTTCGACGTCGTCGGCGCCGGATTGAACGGGATCGATGAGATCAATGACCGACACTGAACGCCTAGTCCATTCCCTGCGGTCGCAGGGGCGGTTCTGCGCCGCTTCCGGCTCGCTAATGTACGGCGAACTCTGTGAATTGGTGGCCCGCGACGTCGACGCCGGCGGCATCTTCGCCACGATTCTGCGCGACCACGAAGGCGATCCCGCGCGCCAGGCCGTGCCGCTTCGGCTGCTCGGTGGACTGCACCGGTTAGTGCTCGACGGTCGAGCTTCGGCGTTGCGGTGCTGGTACCCCAGCACCGGTGGTACCTGGCAAGCCAACACCGCCTGGCCTCAGATCGTCCGGACCGCGTCCGACCACACCGAGTCGCTTCGCGCCGCCCTCGATCAACCGCCACAGACCAATGAGGTGGGCCGATCTGCAGTGTTGATCGGTGGCCTGTTGCGGATAAATCGGGACCTGCGCATGCCGATAAGACTCTTCGAGATTGGGTCAAGCGCCGGATTGAACTTGCGGGCAGACCGATACCACTATCGCTACTCCGGCGGCTCCTGGGGACCGGCCGACTCGCCGGTGACGATCGATGACGCGTGGCGCGGTCAGTTGCCCCCGCAGGATCCGATGTGGATCATCGAGCGGCGCGGATACGACATTGCACCCATCGACGTCACCGGCAAGGATGGGGACTCAGCTGGAGAATTGACGCTGTTGAGCTATGTGTGGCCGGACCAGAGCGCTCGGCTGGACCGGTTGCGTGGTGCCGTGCGGGTAGCCCGCGACGTTCCCGCGCAGCTGCAGCGGCACGCGGCGCCCGCCGCGGTCGCCGCCGTGACCCTTGCCGAGGGTTCGGTCACCGTACTCTGGCATTCGATCACCTGGCAGTACCTTGCTGCCAGCGAACAAGCCGCGGTCCGCGGCCGGGTCGACGCACTGGCAGCGTGCGCCGACGCCCGCTCCCCGTTCGCGTACCTCACGTTTGAGCCCGCGCGCGAGGGGCCCGGCAATAGCCTCAGGTTTCTGGTGCGCGCGCGCACCTGGCCAGCTGGCCAGGACCAGGTATTGGGCGAATGCCATCCGCATGGCGTGCCTGTGGACTGGCTATGACGAGCAATCCGGGCAGCAGAAGTCCTGCTTCGGCCGAGCGGACTGCACCCAGCAAACCAGATCAGAGAGCGAAGACCTGGCCGTCCTGCGCGACGGTGGTCTTGCCCGAGTAGTTCTTCCCAATTTTTCCGAGCCAGTCCGAGTCAGGGAGGTCACTGGGAGCGTAGTGGGACAGGATCAATTGCTTGGGGTCGGCCGCTGCGGCAACCTCACCAACCTGCTCGGCGGACGTGTGCGAGTTCGGCAAGTAGTTCGGCGGAAAAACGTTGTCGTAGTAGGCCGTATCGAGACTGAACATCGCCTCGTGGACCAGGATGTCGCAGCCTTGGGCCAGGGTAATCAGGTTGTCGGACTTGGTGGTGTCGCCCGAGAAGGTAATGGAGACACCCGATTGCTTGAGGTCAAAGCGGAGGGCGAACGCTGGGTACACGTCGTAGTGGGAAACCAGCGTCGCGGTGACGACTACGTTGTCGTCCGAAGTCACTTGGAATGGATCCATTTTCGGCGATCTGTTCCGATAGTCGGACCCCGGCGGCACCGCGATCTCGATGACTTTGACCAAGTCTTGGACATTGTCGATACCACAGTCACGGATGAAGATGTTGCTGGTATAGGCGAACGCCTGATGCAGCGCCGCAGTAGTCGCGGCGAGCCCCGGCGCCGGGTTCGCAGGATCGACCGTAGCCGGGTTCGGATTGCCGACTTCGCTGGGCGGCAGTCCCCCGGCCGGCCCCGGACCGTACACCAGTACCGGCGCGCGGCCGGATGGAGATTTGAAGCCGCCCGACAGGAAGAAGCTGTAGAAGTCGACAATGTGGTCGGCGTGCAGGTGGGTGATGAACATGGTTTTCACGTCGTTGAAATGCAGGCCCGCGTTGGTGAATGCGTTTAGCGAGCCCAGGCCGCAATCGATCACATAGACATCGCTGCCGATTTTCAGCGCCGATGAAATTCCTGTCCTATTGCGAGTCGGGGGTGGGCCGCATGCGACCCCGAGCGTAATCAGAGCATTGTCGGGCAAAGCAGGTGAGGATTGCGGGGACTCTGCGGAGCTACACGCCGACGTGCCCACGACGGCGGCGCCGACCACAGCTGACCCCGCCGCCGCCAGGGCGGATCGCCGCGAGATTGCCCCCACCCCGTCCGAATCAGCGTGGTCACAGGCCTCGGGCACGCCGGACAGAGTACGCCGTCGGTCCCAAGGGCATGTCCCGAGTTGCGTGGATTTTGGCCGGCGACCCGCGGTTATTCTATGCGGCGGTTCCGACAGGTTCGGCATCGGTGGTTTTTTCGGGGTGGGCATTTCGGTGAAGGGCGGCAACGAGTTCGGGCATCTGGCTGGTATCCCTTGACCCGGCGGAAGGATCGTGCGGCGTTGAGCATGCCCGCGGCGGTCCAGTGCAGCACCATCTGCCCGTCACGCCAGCGGGTGACGTTACGGTTGGTCGTTCGGGCGATCGAGATCATCGACTCGATCGGATTGCTGCTGGTCAGCGTCTTGGCCAGCAGACCGTCGATGCCGAGGCCCGTCACGGGTCGATTCCGAGAATGGCGGTGAAGCCGGCCGCTTCGATGCCGGCAACGGCACATTGTTCGTCGACATCGGAGAGTTCGCCTGAGACCCCAATCGCTGCGATGATCGATCCGCGATCGTCCTGGATCAGTACCCCTCCGGGAGAGAGTCCCATTCGGCCTTCGGCGATGTCGACGAGGCTGGTGAAGAATTCCGGTTTCTTGACCGCGCGGGCGGTCAGCTGTCGTGAAGACTCACCCATACCGAGGGCTCCCCAGGCCTTGGCGATGGCGATGTCGGGTCGTAGGTAGGCGGCGCCGTCTTCGCGCAGCACCACCTGGACGTGGCCGCCCGAGTCGAGTACGGCGACGGCGATCGGTTTCGCCGCGAGGCTTCGTGCGTGGGTGAGCGCGTGCTGGGCGATCGTGTGGGCGTGCCCCAAGGTGAGCGTGACCGCGACTGGGGTGTTGTGAATCCTCATGTGCTCACCGGCGTTACGCTAGCGTGCGCCTCCCGGACCGAGCAGACGCCGGGCGCCGCCACGCTGACGGCGCCGAAATCGATTATCTTGCCAGGTAATTGAGTAGCGCCGACGTGCGGTATCCGCACGACGGACACTACCGACCCGTGATTGCGCATACGGATCGACTCTCTGATGTCACGGAGGCCGAACGACGTGTTCTCCATGTTGAACCAGAGGAAGTCGACTCCGATGTCGGCGGCTACTGCAGGAAGCGCAGGATCTGTGGACTCGAGGACCGCCGAGCTGAAAACGGTAGTGTCGGCGCACAGTATCTGCCGAAGCCGCACAATAGTGGTAGTTGTCATGGCCGCTCCAGTCCCCCCAGTCTCGGCGTCTGCTGCGGGCCCAGGGCAGTGTCTTTTGCCGTCAGCATCAGCGAATGCCCGGCATACGCCATGCTGGCCCGCGCGAGCGCTGCCTCGGACAAGTTGACGCCGTGCACCTCGACGCTGGTCACCCCGGGGTATTGCAGCAGTCGTTCTCTGACCGCGATGGCATAAGTCACCGATTTGAGCACGCAGGTCTTGCATGCGCCCTGGAACTGCAATTCGACATGGCCGGCATCGGACACCGACAACACATCGATATCGCCCCCATGAACATGCAGCAGGGGGCGGATCTGCGCGGCGACGACGCCTTCGATCGTCTCTGCGTCAGGGGTCTTCACAGTAGTTGTCACAACGATCATCTCCTCGGTCATCGGGACGGGGTGGGTGTCCCGGTGAGCATCATGTCGTCGGGGAGGAACTGCGCCTTGACGCCTTTGAACGCTTCGGTGGGAGGCCTGACGTCGAACAGACGCGCTTGGTTGAGGCCCAGGATGAGGCGTTTGTCGCTCTCGGTGACCTGAGGGAAGCCATAGCGGTCTTGAAGCTCCTCGGGCATGTCCATGTTCCAGAACCACTCGATGGCCGGCCTCGGGTTCCCGAGAAGGGGCGCCTCAGATCCCCACAGCAGGCGATCGGCGCCCACGTCGCGCAGCAGGCGGCCGAGGTACCGCTGAAAACGCCAGGGCGCGATGAGCGGCAGATGCATGGTCCCTGACAACACCAGCACCACATTCGGATTACGTTGCGCGATATAGACGCATTCCTCGAAATACGGCAACGCCAGGTGATGAATCCCGAAGGTCAGCTCCGGGAAGTCTCGGGCAGCACGTTCGATGTCGAGCGGGGTCAAGGTGTCCAGTGGTGCGCGGGTGATGGGATTGCCCTTGTGAAACTGGATGACCTCGATACCCAGTTCGAGGGCATGCTCATAGATCGGGTATGCGAGTTCTTTGTCGTCGCAGCGCCACGAGCTGTCGTCGACATGGCCGTTGTAGAACTTGAATGATCGGGCGCCCATCTGTTCGACCTGACGGGTCATATCGGCCTTGGCTCCCGCCTTGCCGGGGAACATCGGGTCCACGCCGCCGCAGAACAGGACCTTGTCGGGAAAGGCCTGGGCGAAGTCGTACTGGGCCTGAACGGGGGCGAAACCGTCCTTGTAGACATCGAAGAGCACCACGGCTTGAGCCATCGCCATGTCGGTCAAGCCGTCGGCGAAGAGAAGGTCACCCAGTTCCTCGACGTTCCAACGTCGGTCGTAGCCGTCGCCGATGCCGGTGGAGTTCGCCGCGGGGGGAAGGGTTTTCGGCGTTCCCCGGCGCTTGCCGGCGCGCTTCAGCTGCCCGTTGCGATCGATGATCGACGCGGCGTCGACCAGATTGTCCTCGGAGGTGTCGTACATGTGTACGACGTTGTCGAAGACAAATACGTCATTGCCCAGCATGGGATCGAACTCCTCACGGTCTGTTGCTGTCCAACCGAGCTGTTGGGAGCCACGAACTCCTGAGGCGGTTCGAGCGAGGCAACGCCGCATCGCAGCCGTGTCTGCGACGGCCGTGAGCAGGTTCGAACGTTCGGGGCTATCCGCCGCCGATGACTGCCGACCGGATGACGCTCGTCGCTTGGGACAACTCGGATCTCAACTACGATTCTGGAGATCGCGTTGCGCGAAGTCCAAGACCCATCACGTGCGCTCCAGATACCCTCGGGGTATGGACGTGGACTTGCGGCTCATGCGCTACGCGGTCGCACTTGCCGATGAGGGAAACTTCGACCGTGCCGCACAACGACTGCACATCGCCCAACCTCCTTTGAGTCGCCAGATCGCCGAACTCGAGCACCGGTTGGGGGTCGTTTTGTTCGAGCGCCGCCCCACCGCTCCCACGGAGTCTGGCAGAGTTTTCGTCGAAGGCGCGCGGGCGATCCTGGCCGATACCGAACTCCTCATCGAGCGAACGCGCCAAGCCCACCACGGACACGTCGCCACCATCGAACTCGGCTACGTCTTGTCCGCCGCCTACGACACCCTGCCGCGGTTTCTTGCCGCAGTCACAGAGCAATATCCCAATCTCGAGATCGCCGCACGAGAGGGCTGGGCGCTCGATCTCGATGCGGCGTTACTCGACGGAACCTTGGATGTGGTGCTCGCACACACCATTCCGAAACGGGCCGAGTACCGCCGTCAACTCCTGCGCCGTGAACAGTTCTGCGCCGTCGTTGCCAACCACAACCCGTTGGCCGGCCGATCCGTCGTCGGGCTAGCCGAGTTCGCCGGCCAAACGTTCTGTTTCTACTCCCGCAACCGGGCTCCGGCGCACTTCGACATACTCATGTCGATTCTGGACAGCGCCGACGTAACGTTCCCCTTCCGCGAGGATCCCATTCCGGGCCTGCGTCACCTCAGCCTCGAAGATGGTCACAGCTTCACCCTGGTGCCAGAGTCGATGGCCGACAACCTTGGCTCCGAGCTCACAGCCGTCGGTTTGACCGACGAAATACCGACTTTCGACCTATATCTTATCTGGCGCCACCAAAGCCAGTCTGCGGCGATCACGACGCTGACCCGCGTAGCCCAGCATTTGACCCGGACCATGAACTGGAGCCTGCCCGCTAGCGCGGACAGCTGAACGCACCCGGAAATCGCTCACCACCGAGCGCACCTGGTCCTAATCTTGACAGCGCAGCGTGATAACGAACAGCTGCGGCAATCCAGAGGGCTCTGCGCACAACGCTACTCAAGAATGCCTGTGACACAACGCCTATGACTGGCGCGGGGCACCACGCGCGACCCGCGCGCCGCCGGCGTAACCAGCAACCCGTTGCTGTCGACGCGGCCGTCGCGGCATAGTGAAAACCCGCGGAGCCTTGCAGGAGGCCCCGCTGGGATGGAGCAAGGGAAAGCAGCGATGGATGACTTGATCCAACTGTTGATCGGCGCTGCGCCCGTCTTGGGCGGACTAGTGCTGGGTGTTTTTGCCGCGAATTTTTTTCAGGGAGCCGACGTGCGGGGCTCGGTCAAGGATGACCTCGACCTGCTCGACCGAATTCCGGCCGATCAAGCCCAAAGACGCGCCGAACTGCGGCGATCCATCGACCTGCGCATTGACGACCTCATCGCGAGTGTCGACCGCGGCCATGCCTTGCGCGATGCCGCGATCACCTACCGGGGTAACTGGCGCGCCGGCCTGCTGTTCGTCTCCGCCGTGGTGTTCGCCTACATCTGGTGGAGCGTCGACCACAGCAGGTCCGATTGGCTCTCGATGTTTCTCGTCTTGATCGTGTTGGCAGTCTTGGCGTTCATATCCACCGCACGCGCAACGTTCGCCGCCATGAGCGCCTATCGACGCAGCCGCCGCCATCCGCCGCGCTCAACCGCGTAGCGTCGCCCAGCACCATCATGTCGCGCAGGGCGGTGACTCGGGATTTCGGCTACTCCAGCACTTCGGAAATGGGCGTTGCACCGGCAATCTTGGCGCGCGTCTTCATGACTTTGCCCGGCATCCCAGCACCAACCACACCGACTAACACGCCGTCACGCTCGTAGTAGGCCAGGAACTTGCGGCCGTCGTCTTCGACAAGGTGCACGATATCGGTGGCGTGCGGCTCCCCCAGACATTGAATCTTGACGTCATACTGGTCACTCCAAAAATACGGGACCACCACCGCAGCGGGCACGTCGTTACCGAGCATCGCTGGCACCACGACTCGGGCCTGGTCGGCGACATTGCTCCAATGTTCAACGCGCGCTTGGTGTCCCATCGGGTCCCGCCACGAAGCAACGTCACCGAGCGCCCACACGCTTGGTGCACTGGTACGTCCGGCTTCGTCACAGACCACACCGTTGTCCACGGCGATGCCACTGCCGTCTAGCCAATCGGTAGCGGGGTGTGATCCGATGCCCACAACAACCAGATCAGCCGTCAACTCCGTACCGTCGGTCAGCACCACCGTGTCGACATGGCCCTCACCACGCACCTCGGCCACACCGAGACCGAGGCGCACATCGACGCCTTCATCGCGGTGCAATCGCGCCACCAGTTCACCGATCTGTTCGCCGAGCACCGACGCCAGCGGTGTCGGCTGCGGCTCCACCAACACCACGCCCACGTCGAGGCCACGCAGGCTCGCGGCCACCTCGCAACCGATGAAGCCGGCGCCGATCACCACCGCGTGCTGGGCCGCGGACGCGCGCTCGCGCAGTGCCATACTTTCGTCGTACGAC
The DNA here is from genome assembly GCF_018278905.1 of Mycobacterium spongiae. Lineage (NCBI taxonomy): Bacteria > Bacillati > Actinomycetota > Actinomycetes > Mycobacteriales > Mycobacteriaceae > Mycobacterium > Mycobacterium spongiae. The sequence continues at coordinate 1,071,179 of NZ_CP046600.1, read as the reverse complement.
CGCAACACCCGGATGCCGTCGAGGTCGGGAAACGCGGGGATCCGCCGCGGCACCAGACCGGTCGCGATGACGAGCTCGTCGTAGCCGAGCACCGTTCCATCAGCCAGCGTCACCGTCTGCGCACTGGTGTCGAGGCTGGTGGCAGCCGAACCCAGGCGCAGGGTGATGTCTTTCTCGTCGTAGAACTCGCGCGGTTTGAGCGCGACGTCGTCGACCTCGCTACGCAGCACTTCTTTGGACAGCGGTGGCCGATCGTAGGGCAGATGCACCTCATCGCTGACGATAGTGAGGCGACCTGCATAGCCGGCCCGGCGTAGTTGTTCGGCGGTCCGGGCCGCAGCCAGTCCGCCGCCGACGATCACTATCCCACTGTCAAATTCCTTGACGCCCTCGCTACTGGTCACGAGGAGTTCATACACGATTGCGGGCTAGTACTTCAAGGCTCCTTTGTCGACCGGGATCTGGTTGCCCGACAATGTGCCCGAACCGTCACCGGCCAACCACACGACGACCTCGGATACCTCATCCGGGGTCATGAACCCCTTGGGCTGCAACGGCATTGGCGGGAAACTATGCACATAGCCGGGATGCGCGGCGAACAGCTTCATCATCACCGGCGGTTCAATCATCGGGGTGTCGACGGAGTAGGGATGGATGGAGTTGACCCGGATGCCGAATTCGCCGAGCTCGATCGCGAGCGTGTTCGTCAATGCCACGAGTCCGTGCTTACTCGCCGCGTAGTGACCATTGCCCGGCGTCGCCTTCACACCGGCCGACGAGCTGACGACCACAATCGAGCCGCCGTTGCCAGCCTCGATCATCGCGGGCACGGTAGCGCGCAACGTCCGCCACGTGCCGGTCAGGTTGACGCCGATCACCGTGTCCCACTGCTCATCGGTGAGTTCCCAGAGCCGGCCCCAACCCAGCACGCCAGCATTGGCCACCACAATGTCGAGCCGGCCCAACTGCTCGACCCCGTCGGCCACCAACTGCTGCAACGTCGCGCCATCGCGAATGTCCACCGCACGCGCCAACACCTTGCGGCCTTCTGCCTCCACAGCTCGAACCGTCTCGTTGAGCTGTTCGGGACTGGCCGGCGGGTAGGTCACGCAGTCGGATGCTGCCGCGCAGATATCCAGCGCGATGATGTCGGCACCTTCCCGGGCGAGCCGGACGGCGTGAGCGCGTCCTTGCCCACGAGCAGCTCCGGTAATAAATGCCACCCGGCCCAGCAGTGATCCCGTTCGTGCCGCCACAGCGGACCCCCTTTCGCCGGGTGCCAGGCTAGCAGCGAAACTGAAACACGTTCTAAACCCCAGCAACGATGCGCCCGGGGGGCTCAGATCTCGGCGATGATCTCCGCGCGCTTGCTGTGGTATTCCTGCTCGGTCAAGGCGCCGCTTGTTCGCAGCGAGTCCAACTCGGCAAGCCTTTCGGCGATCGACGGTTGTGGGCCTTCGGGCGCCGGCTGGGCGCTCGGAGTCGGGGTCTGTTGCTGCGCCGCTCGGCGTACCACCGCGTGAATCTGCTGCCGCAACGCAGGATTTGAGCGGATGTCAACCATTCGGTTGAGCGGAATATTGTTTGCCTTGAGAATCTGCAGGATCTCCATCAGCGGGCCCGCTTGCCCGCTCAAGTCGTAGGTCTGGTTGTCTTCAGCGACGGTAAACTGAGCGGGCACCAGACCATTGACTAACGCGCTTCGTTCCCAGTCGATGTGGTACTGCCCAGTGGTGGGATTGACCAGGACCACAAGTTTGCGCGCGGTGAGGTTGCCGAGCCGCGTCACGCTGGCGATGACCCGGTCTTCGGTATCGAACGGCGCAATGCCGGGGCCGGAGATGTGGAGGTGTACCTTCACCAGCGGCCGGTCGTTGATGCGTGTCCCCGTCTCGGTGAGCCCGGTGATTTGTGCCAGCGCCAGCACTCCGCTCTGTTCCAATTCGGCCCGCTTGGCGGACGTCTTCGCGCCCCAATTGGTCAGCGCAAGGGCGATCACTACATCCGCGACCGTTATCAGCAGACCGACGTAGAACATCCACGACAGTAGGCTGCCCAGACCGAGGGTGAAGTAGACGACCAGGAAGATCGGCCCGACCAGGCCTCCGCACAACAGCACCAATAGCTGCATCTTGATGTAGCGCGCCAACACCTACCTGCTCCTCGCCTTGCCGGGAAACTCATGCCAAGAAGTTCGTGTCAGAGTAACGCTCGCAGGGCGTGCGTGAGCGACGTACTGGCGGCGGCGATCCGGCCCCGACGAGGACGAGCGCATAGCATTGCGCCCGGATCGCCGCTGTCGGCGATCCGGGCGCAATGACAAATCCGGCTAGCGCAACCTACTTGATGATCTTGGTGACCCGGCCGGCGCCGACCGTGCGGCCCCCCTCGCGGATCGCGAAGCGCAGACCTTCGTCCATGGCGACGGGCTGAATCAGCTTGACCGAGATGTTGGTGTTGTCGCCAGGCATCACCATTTCAGTTCCCTCCGGCAGCGTCACCACGCCAGTTACGTCGGTGGTACGGAAGTAGAACTGCGGACGGTAGTTGTTGAAGAACGGCGTGTGCCGGCCACCTTCGTCCTTGGCCAGGATGTAGACCTGGCCTTCGAACTCGGTGTGCGGGGTAGTGGTGCCGGGCTTGGTCACGACCTGGCCACGTTCGACGTCCTCACGCTTCACACCACGCAGCAACAAACCGACGTTGTCGCCGGCCTGCCCCTGGTCGAGCAGCTTGCGGAACATCTCCACGCCGGTGACGGTCGTCTTGGTGGTGTCCGGGCGGATACCGACGATCTCGACTTCCTCGTTGATGTTGATGATGCCGCGCTCGACACGACCGGTAACAACGGTGCCGCGGCCGGTGATCGTGAAGACGTCCTCGACTGGCATCAGGAACGGCTTTTCGGTGTCGCGCACCGGGTCCGGAATCGAGTCGTCGACCGCTTCCATCAGTTCCTCGACCGACTTGACCCACTTCGGGTCACCCTCGAGGGCCTTGAGCGCCGAGACGCGGACGACCGGGGCTTCCTCGTCGAACTCCTGGGCGGCCAGCAGCTCGCGGACCTCCATCTCGACGAGCTCAATGAGCTCCTCGTCGTCAACGGCGTCAGCCTTGTTCAGGGCCACCAGGATGTACGGCACGCCCACCTGACGTGCGAGAAGCACGTGCTCACGAGTCTGCGGCATCGGGCCGTCAGTGGCGGCGACCACCAGGATCGCACCATCCATCTGGGCGGCACCGGTGATCATGTTCTTGATGTAGTCGGCGTGACCCGGGGCGTCAACGTGTGCATAGTGACGCTTGTCGGTCTGGTACTCCACGTGCGCGATGTTGATGGTGATACCGCGCTGACGCTCCTCGGGGGCGTTGTCGATCTGATCGAACGCCTTCGACTCGTTCAGCTCGGGATACTTATCATGCAGCACCTTGGTGATAGCCGCGGTCAGGGTGGTCTTGCCGTGGTCAACGTGACCGATGGTCCCGATGTTGACGTGGGGCTTGGTCCGCTGGAACTTCGCCTTCGCCACTTCTATGTCCTCCTGGACTTGTTGGTGCTTAAAAAAGCAGTTTCGATGTTTTCAGTTATGCCGCGGCAGTAACCGGGCCAGGTTACTCCCTGTCGCTAAGATGCCGATCGCTCGGCTCCTCACTCCTGAGCTTGTCCCGACTGCTCGGCTCCTTACTCGTGAGCTTCGCTCACTCGCCGTCGCCTCGCCGCTCACTCGCCCGTCGCCTTCGCGATGATCTCCTTCGACACGTTCGCCGGCACTTCGGAGTACGAGTCGAACACCATGGAGTAGTTCGCCCGGCCTTGAGTCTTTGACCGCAGGTCGCCGACGTAGCCGAACATTTCCGACAGCGGCACATGCGCCTGGACGACGCGTGCCCCGCTCCGCTCCTCCATGGCCTGGATATGACCACGGCGGGAGTTCAGGTCGCCGATCACGTCGCCCATGTAGTCCTCGGGCGTCGTCACCTCGACAGCCATAATAGGTTCCAGGATCACCGGCTGGGCCTGCCCAGCTGCCTTCTTCATCACCTGCGAACCAGCGATCTTGAAGGCCATCTCCGAAGAGTCGACCTCGTGAAAGGCACCATCGAGCAGAGTGACCTTCAGGTTCACCAGCGGGTAACCCGCCAGGACCCCGTACTGCATCGCGTCCTGTGCACCGGCATCGACCGACGGGATGTACTCGCGTGGGACGCGACCGCCAGTGACTTTGCTCTGGAATTCGTACGTCGCGCCGTCTTCGCCGGTGAACGGCTCGAGTTTGATGATCACCTTGGCGAACTGGCCCGAACCACCGGTCTGCTTCTTGTGCGTGTACTCGACGCTCTCGACCACGCGGCGGATGGTCTCCTTGTACGCGACCTGTGGCTTGCCGACGTTGGCCTCGACCTTGAATTCCCGCCGCATCCGGTCGACCAAGATGTCCAGGTGCAGCTCACCCATGCCACCGATCACGGTCTGACCGGTCTCCTGATCGAGATGCACCTTAAAGGTCGGATCTTCTTCCGCGAGCTTTTGAATCGACAGACTCAGCTTTTCCTGGTCGCTCTTCGTCTTGGGCTCGATAGCCACCTCGATCACCGGATCGGGGAAGGTCATCGACTCCAGCACGATCTGCTGGTTCGGATCGCTCAGCGTGTCGCCGGTGGTGGTGTCCTTGAGGCCAATCACCGCGTAGATGTGGCCGGCACTGGCGGTGTCGACCGGGTTCTCCTTATTGGAGTGCATCTGGAACAGCTTGCCCAGGCGTTCCTTCTTGCCTTTGGTGGCGTTGATGACCTGGCTGCCAGAGTCAACCTTGCCGGAGTACACCCGGACGTAGGTCAGCTTGCCGAAGAACGGATGTGTCGCGACCTTGAACGCCAGCGCCGAGAACGGCTCGTCGGTCGAGGGCTTGCGCAGGATTTCCTGGTCCTCCTTGCCGGGCGGGTGGCCCAGCGCCGGTGGCACATCCAGTGGCGAAGGCAGGTAGTCGATAACCGCATCGAGCATCGGCTGCACGCCCTTGTTCTTGAAGGCGCTGCCGCACAACACCGGGTAGGCCTCCGAGCTGATCGTCAGCTTGCGGATCGCGCCCTTGATCTCGGCGACGGTGAGTTCCTCGCCGCCAAGGTATCTCTCCAACAGTTCCTCGTCGGTTTCGGCAACCGCCTCGAGCAGCTTGGTGCGGTACTCGTCCACCTTCTCGGCCAGTTCGGACGGGATTTCGACGGTGTCGTACGTCTCGCCAAGCTTGGTCTCGCCGCGCCACACCTTGGCGTTCATCTCGACTAGGTCGACGACACCTTCGAAGTCCCCCTCGGAGCCCACGGGCAGCTGGATCGGAAGGACGTTGGCGCCCAGGCGCTCCTCCATGGTCTTCACCGAGAAATAGAAATCGGCGCCGATCTTGTCCATCTTGTTGACGAAGCAGATCCGCGGGACGTCATACTTGTCGGCCTGCCGCCAGACCTGCTCGGATTGCGGTTCGACACCTTCCTTGCCGTCGAACACTGCGACGGCGCCATCGAGAACACGCAGCGAGCGCTCGACTTCAACCGTGAAATCGACGTGACCGGGCGTATCGATGATGTTGATCTGGTTGTCATTCCAGAAGCAGGTGGTGGCTGCGGAGGTGATGGTGATGCCGCGCTCTTGCTCCTGCTCCATCCAGTCCATGGTGGCGGCACCGTCGTGCACCTCACCGATCTTGTAGCTGATCCCGGTGTAGTAGAGGATGCGCTCCGTCGTCGTGGTCTTGCCGGCGTCGATGTGCGCCATGATCCCGATGTTGCGGACCTTCGTCAGGTCGGTCAGCACGTCCTTCTGTGCCACAGAAGTCTTCCCACTCTTTCGGTTTGCTAGTTAGCTATCTATCGCTGTCGGTTGTTGCGTGACGGCCTTCTCGGTGATGTCGCCGCTTCCGCGGCTGTGGGCACGGCGATGGTTTTTACCAGCGATAATGCGCAAAGGCGCGGTTCGCCTCGGCCATCTTGTGCGTGTCTTCGCGTCGTTTCACCGAAGCCCCGAGGCCATTGCTGGCATCGAGGATCTCATTCGCCAAGCGCTCGATCATCGTCTTCTCTCGCCGTTGCCGCGAATAGCCGACCAGCCAGCGCAACGCCAACGTGGTCGACCGGTCGGGGCGCACCTCGACCGGCACCTGATAGGTCGCGCCGCCGACGCGACGGCTGCGCACTTCCAGGGCAGGCTTGACGTTGTCGAGAGCGCGCTTGAGGGTGACGACCGGGTCGGTGCCGGTCTTGTCGCGGGCGTGCTCAAGCGCTCCATACACAATGCGCTCGGCTAGCGATTTCTTCCCCTTCAACAGGACCTTGTTCACCAGCTGGGTGACCAGCAGCGACCCGTAGACGGGGTCGTTGACCAGCGGACGCTTGGGCGCGGGCCCCTTGCGCGGCATTAGCTCTTCTCCTTCTTGGCGCCGTAACGGCTGCGAGCCTGCTTGCGGTTCTTCACGCCCTGCGTGTCAAGCGAACCGCGGATGATCTTGTACCGCACACCGGGCAGGTCCTTGACCCGACCGCCACGCACCAACACCATCGAGTGCTCTTGGAGGTTGTGACCCTCACCAGGGATGTAAGCCGTGACCTCGACCTGACTTGTCAGCTTCACGCGAGCAACCTTTCGAAGAGCCGAGTTCGGCTTCTTCGGAGTGGTGGTGTACACGCGAGTGCACACGCCACGGCGCTGCGGGCTGCCCTTCAAAGCCGCGGTCTTGACCTTTGCGATCTTGTCCCGACGACCCTTGCGGACCAGCTGCTGAATGGTTGGCATCTACCGGCTTTCTCTATTGCGCGTTCACGTTCTCGTTGTGCCCTGCCTCGGAATAAACCCCGTACCCCGCGACCGGGCGTGTCGCATTTGCGTGCCCCGAACATATCCGTCTTATCCGTTGCACCGTGGACATGCGAATTGGCCCGGCATCCACGCCTTTACGTCAGGCGCTGTAGGCCGCCAGGCACGAGCCACTACAATACCCGCCGTCGGTCTGGCAGGTCAAAGCGGTGTCGCCGGGCACTCCCGATCCACCATCGTCGCCACGCAGAATGCTCGCCGAGCCCTGGGAGGTCGGCCTGTTCTGTGCCCTTTCGGGCCCTCGTGAGGCCCTCGTGAGGCCGGTGGCGCGCAGTTGGTGCTAGACCGGCTTGGTCTCGCCGTGGGCAGTGCGTGTGCTCATTCCAGCCGCCAGGCGGAGCACCATGTCGGTGAACACCGCATCGGTGTCGACGTCGTCCATGACACCAGTCATCTCCAACAAGACGAACCCGTGCATTGCCGACCAAAACTCCAGCGCAGCATAGAAAGCCTCTTCGCCATCGAGGCCATAGGAGGACAACACCGCGATAACTGGTCCGGCCGCGCCCCTGGTCGCGGCGGTGTACTCAGGGTCCTCGCCGCCAAGCGGCATCCGGGTGAACGCCGAATACCGCCCAGGGTGGTGATGGGCGTAGCTGCGGTAGGCACCAGCCATGACCAATACCGCGTCGTCTCGGGCGCGCCCCTCGCCAACCCTGTTCAGCATCGTGATGATGTCGTCGATGACGCGAATCCGCACCGCGCGGCGCAGGTCTTCCAGGCTCTCCACATGGTTGTACAGCGACGGCCCCTTGGTCCCGAGCTGTGTCGCCAGCGCATTGATGGTTAGCGAGTCCCAACCCTCCCGGTCCAGGAAATTCAGGGCGCCGTCGACGATGCTGTCGCGGCTCAGCTTGGCCGGGCGGGCGATGGCCTTGCCCGCTTTCGCGGCGCGGGCACGGCCGCCCGCTGTCGGTGGTTCCGGCGAAGCTGCCATGACCGCCCTTCGGTGGACTCTAGGGATAGCGAAGAACTCTAGTTGCCAGTGTCACGCTAGCTGGGTCAGCTAGTTCGCTGTTCGAGATTGTGCCTTTGCAGCCGATATCTGCAATGAGACCGGTCGCCCCGAGGATCGACCCAACTGGCTCAAGAGCAGCGTGATCACCACCCGTGACCACTGCTAAGGCCGATCCATAGCGGGCGACTTGTGGTCGGGTGACACCAAGAGGGCGCGAACTAAGCCACGCGGACCGAATGGGCGCAGCATCTGACTCGATGGGCGCGGCCGCACTCGTTGCGGCCACCAGAACCAGCGTCCGAGCAATGCGGCAATGGGCGGCGTCATAACCGCGCGCACGATCAGCGTGTCGAACAGCAGTCCCAAACCTATGGTGTGCCGATCTGGCCGATAATCCGCACATCGCTGAACACAACGAGGGACATGGTGACAGCGAAAACCATGCCGGCAGCGGTCACCACGCCCCCAGTACCAGCCATCGCGCGAATGATTCCGGTATTCAAACCGCCAGGTTGTGACCCCCCCAGATTGCATCCGCGTCGCCGCGATACCGGGCGATGAACATGACCGCATGGTCGCTGTCGTCCTCTTCGTCAGCGTCGGACTTCTTGGGCGGCATCGGCTTGTGGAACCGCACTCGCGCGAGGTTCGGTCTGAACGGCTTGTTCGTCGGCAGCGCGCTCATCAGCATCGCAGCCGGAATGCTTTCCATCGCATGCCATCTGGCCGGATCGCGGCCCAACCTCGTCGCCATCGGTCTCGTGATTTCACTTGCGGCGATTGCCAATCAAAATGTGTTCACGGCAGCCCAACTATGGATTTCGCACTACGTTGAGCCAGCCGAGCGAATCTTCCTCATCGCCTTTGGACAGCTCGTCGTCAGCGCTGGCCAAATAGGTTTGAGTATTGCGCTGGGCCTGATGGCCGCAAACCACGATGCGGTGTGGCCGGTGGTGATAGTCCTGCCGCTGAATCTGACGGCTGGATTCGCGGCGAAGCGGCTCGCACCTGCTGACTCTGTCGACAGGGGCAGCCGAACCGAAGCCGATGGTGGCGATCATCGGAATCGATGAGAAGGGTTGGGGCCGAAAGTACGGCGCGCCGTCGAATTGCCTTTCGTGGTTGGGATCGACCGGGTCTATCGCCTTTGGCGGATTGGGTCTGTCGTCGCACCGCCGAATGCACGTAAGCTCTGTCCAGGGCTCCATCGAGTAGAGACCCACAGGCGAAGGGCGGCCAGCAGTGAATGGGAAGACCCTGGCCGGATCGGCAGCTATCTGTGCCATCGCCATCGCGGCGACACTGGCTGCCCCACCGCCGGTCGCCCATGCCAAGAACGGCGATACCCACGTGGTAGGCGAGGGCATCGAGCGAGTGGTGGATTGCAACGATTCCACCCTGTTCGTCAATGGCACGGAAAACATGGTCACCGCGCTGGGAACCTGCTGGGCGGTGACCGTGATGGGCTCCTCCAACACCGTTATCGCCGACACCATCATCAATGACATCACGGCCTACGGCTGGGACGAGACGGTGTTTTTCAAGAACGGTGACCCGTTCATCTGGGACCGTGGCCGCGAATTGGGCATGGTCAACCGGCTCCAGCGGGTCGGTAGCTAGCGCCGGCCCGCCGCGTTCGTTTCCTACTCCGCCGCCACACCGGGAAGTCGAGGATCAATGCCCGCCCAACGGATTTCCGACTCATCGCGGCCAGCTGCAGTGGCGCTGGTCTTCGTCGCGCTAGGGCTGGCCGGCTGCAGCTCGACAGCCAATCCACCGGCAACAACGACGCCGCCCGGACCCACGCTGACCACGACGGTTCCCAGCGGCGCTACCGCCCCACCCACGCCCACGACTGGCGGAACCACAACCGCTTCGATCGAGATCGGCAACACACTGAACTACGGATCCATCGCGACTACCGCCACGATCGACTGCGCCGATGGCAAATCCCTGAACGTCGGCGGCTCGGACAACACTCTCACCGTGACCGGCACGTGCGCGACGGTGACCATCGGCGGCACAAACAACAAGATCGCTTTCGACGAGATCGACGAGCGCCTCAGCGTGGTGGGGATCAACAACACCATCACTTACCACAGTGGCGACCCGACGATCGACAACCTCGGGGCGGGCAACAGCATCGAGCGGCAGTGAACCGCTAGGCGTGTTCGTCACGGCCCGCGAGGGCGCCGTGGCGGCCCGCGCCCGCGGCGAACCGTCCGGCCCCCGCCATTGCCTCGCCAGACACTCGCGAAATGCTGGCAAACTCAAGGTCGAGCGCCGCGGACTCCGGTAGTCCCCACTGGTGCAACGCCGAGAGCCGGTCCGATCGCATGCACTGCTGCGGTAGGGCGGCCAGTTCGGCCGCCAACTCTTCGGCGGCCCGCCGCGCTTGACCTTTGGGTACCACGCGATTGGCCAACCCCATGGTGAGCGCTTCCGCCGCCGATACACCACGGCCGGTGAGAATCATGTCCATCGCCCGGCTGTGGCCGATCAACCGTGGCAGGCGCACGGTGCCGCCGTCGACGAGCGGCACCCCCCATCGGCGGCAGAAGACGCCGAACACGGCATCCTCCTCAGCCACCCGCAGATCGCACCACACCGCCAACTCCAGGCCGCCGGCAACTGCATAGCCACTGACCGCGGCGATCACCGGTTTGGACAGCACCATGCGACTGGGACCCATCGGGCCCGGGCCGGTCCGATGCACCGCGTTGGCCTCCGGCGTGCCGAACGCTTTCAAATCAGCGCCCGCGCAAAAGGTGCCGCCCGCCCCCCAGAGCACAGCCACCGAAGCCCCGTCGTCACGCTCGAACTCCTCGAACGCGGCGTACAGTGCCGCGGCGGTCGGGCCGTTGACGGCGTTACGCGATGCTGGCCGATTGAGAATCACCGTCGTCACCCGACCAGTGCGCTCGACCAATACCAGATCGCTCATGTCGCCTCCAGGAGTTGGTTCTCATGTCGTCGTTCCGCCAGATCGGTGGCGAAGTCATGGTATGCCGCGCGCACTCGGGCGCCCGGCCAAGCGTCGGGCAGCAGCTCCTCCGGCAGCATCGGATCGGTGAGTAGGTGCCGCACCATCGCCGCGGCCACCCCGAAACGCCCGGGAATATCGTCGGCCTCGGTCATCTGGGCCATCTCGTCGAGCAACTGGTGGCCCACCGTGGCCCAGCCGGGTAAATCCCATAGCTGCCCGGCCAGTTGAGCGGGTGCGTTGTCGCGTGCGGTCAGTACCCGTACCCGAGTCGCAACGTCGCGTTCCAGGTCGAGGTCAAGGTTGTCGGGCCGCATCCACACTCCCTCACGCAGCTCGCCGAAACGCTTGCGATGCATGCTGGTTCGCAGCGCGGCCCGAGCGCGGGCATCGGTGCCGACGCTCGTGACGATCAGGATGTACCAGTTACCGTCCCACGCGCGGGTCGGTGGGCGCATCGCCTCGTCCTGGCGACGCTGACGGGCTAGCAATCGCTCCGAAAGCCGGTAGCCGTCTGCAGATCGAATCAGGTCGCCGGCACTGACCATGCGGGTCAACGCGACCCGCAAGGTCGTCTCCCTGATGCCGAAATCGGCTGTCAAGCGGATCAATTCACTAACCCTGGCCCACGCCGGATGAGCGCCGAGCAACACGCTGAGCACCACCGACCGGGCAGTCATGGTGGGCATGGTCTACCCCTGGCCTGAACCTGCGACGCCGGATTGCCCCCGGCGGCCATAGTCGCCGAACGGCTCGTCGCGGTGGCGCACCGCATCCCGGAACCCGTGTTGGACGGCGTCGGCGACGAATGCGTGCCCCTCCGGCGTGTGTCGAGCGGCACCGTCGAAAACCGTGCTGACCATCCGGCTGGTGGCCACACCCTGTTGCAGCAGGGCGGAATTGAGCGCGAGCTTGATCATGATCAGCTGGTTGACCGGCAGCGCGGCGATCCGCTCCACCAGTTGCTCGGTGCGCTGGTCAAGGTCTTTCGGATCCGGCGCCTCGACCGCCAGGCCCCACTCGGCGGCCTGCGCGCCGGTGATGCAATCGCCGGTGAACAACAGACGTTTGGCGCGCTGGTCGCCGAGCCGGTGCGCCCACAGTCCCGCCGCCGGAACCCCCCACACTCTCGTCGGCGGATAGCCGATCTTGGCATCGGCGGCAGCAATCACCTGATCGGCGTGCAGAGCGATGTCCGTACCACCGGCCACGCAATAGCCGTGAATCTTGACCACCGTGGGCTTGTCGGCATGCATCAAGCTGGAAAACCCGCGCACGAAGCGGCTCATCATCTGGTAGTCGACCATCGGGTCCCAGGGTTGGTTCGGCAAGTGATTGACGGCCTGAGTCTTGCCGTCAAGCACGGTACCTCGGTAGACGTCGCTAGCCCCCGAGGAGACCGACTGTTCGGCGTAGGCGGACAAGTCGAAGCCCGCGCAGAAACCTTCACCCCGCCCCGACACCAGAATCACATGCACGCCAGGATCGAGATCGGCCTGTTCTACCAGCGCCGAAAGCTCCAGCGGCGTATCGGCGATAATCGCGTTGCCCTTCTCCGGCCGGTTGAAAGTGATCCGCGCGACCCGGTCGGTGACCTCGTAGGTCATGGTCTTCAGGTCGTCCACGTCGACCCGCCCGATCGTGTGATTCATCTGTTCCGCGGCCCGCTGCTCAGCCTTTTACCAGGGCACGCTCGAGGATCGGTGCGAGATCCAGCCCGGCCGGCATGGTGCCGAACGCCCCGCCCCATTGCCCGTCGAGGCGGGTCGCCAGGAAGGCTTCGGCGACCGCAGGATGCCCGTGGCGCACCAACAGCGAACCCTGCAGCGCCAAGCAGATGTCTTCGGCGACCTTGCGCGCGCGGTAGGCAATGGTCTCCAGATCGCCCAGTTGCCCACGCAGCAACTCGACGTAGCTGTCTAGCCTGGGGTCCTGACCGGAGCTATGGGCCAACTCCGCGAAGAGCACTTCAACGCATTCGGGCCGAGTTGCCATGGCACGCAACGTGTCCAGCGCGCTGACATTGCCCGAACCCTCCCAGATGCCCATCAGCGGCGCCTCGCGGTACAGCCGCGGCATCCCGGACTCCTCGACATAACCGTTGCCGCCCAAGCACTCCAGTGCTTCGGCGGCGTGCGGCGTCGCGCGCTTACACACCCAGTACTTGCTAGCAGCCAGGCCGATGCGGCGCAGCAGCGCTTCGGTCTCGTTGCCGCGCGCCGCATTGTCGGTGGCACCGGCCATCCGCATCGCGACGATGGTGGCGGCCTCGGCCTCCACCGCCAGGTCTGCCAGCACATTGCGCATCAGCGGCTGGTCAATCAGATACGTACCGAAAGCCTTTCGGTGCTGGGCATGATGGGTGGCCCGCGTCAGCCCCGTGCGCATGCTGGTCGCGCTGCCCAGCGTGCAGTCCAGCCGGGTGAGGTTGACCATCTCGATGATCGTTGGGACGCCACGGCCTTCTTCGCCGACCAGCCATGCGGTGGCACCGTCGTATTCCACCTCACTCGACGCGTTGGCACGGTTACCCAGCTTGTCCTTGAGCCGCTGCAAGAGCATCCGGTTGCGGGTGCCGTCGGGCAATACCCGGGGCAGTAGGAAGCACGACAGCCCGCCGGGCGCCTGCGCGAGTACCAGAAAGATGTCGCACATGGGCGCCGAGGTGAACCACTTGTGGCCGGTCAGGCAATACGTGCCGTCGGCGTTGGGAGTCGCCGCGGTAGTACCGGCTCGCACATCGGAACCGCCCTGCTTCTCGGTCATCGACATGCCCGCGGTGACGCCGGGCTTTGTTGTGGCCAGCTTCAACTCCGGGTCGTAGAACCGACTGGTCAGCAACGGTTCGTAGACTGCAGCCAGCTCGGGGGCGTATCGCAGCGCCGGCACGACGGCATAGGTCATCGAGATGGGGCACATATGGCCCGGCTCGACCGTCCAGACCGATGTCTTCGCCGCGCGCACCACGTGGGCACCCGGGCGCTCGTCGGCCCACGGCGCGGCGTGCATGCCGTGGGCAATCGCTGTGCGCATCAGCTCGTGGTAGGCCGGGTCGTATTCCACCTCGTCGACTCGGTGCCCGCGGGAGTCGTGGGTATGCAGCACCGGCCGGTTGCGGTCGGCGAGGTCACCCCAGCGCTGGGCTTGGAGGCTGGCCGAGATCGCGCCAACCTCGTTGACCTCTTCGAGGCCCCACTGCCCACCCTCGCGAATCAACGCCTCGACGAGCACGGCAGAGGACGCGGGGTTGTGGTCGCGCAGCGGAGGAACTTGGTTGGTGACGACGTGGGTATCGGGCATGCCACCAATGTTACATTTCTTCTACAGTTGGACAAGAGTTGTAATGGGATGGGTGATCTCACCCGGAATTGGCCGAAAAGAACTGCCAGAGCATCTGGGTGGCAAAGGACGGCCATTGATGACCGGCCCCATCGACGGTGACCAGTGCGACGCTGCGATTGTCCGGGCAGGTGGCCCTCGACGTGGTGACCAGACCGTCGGTGGTGGCCACTGGAGGGCTACAGCGGTCGACGTTGCGCCAGAACGCATTGAGGGCGGGCACCGGTGGACCATCGATGTGCGCGAACCCGGAACCGGGCTCGCCGGTGTAGTACACGCGCGGATCATTTGTGCCATGAATATGCATGACCGACACCGAATGCGGGGCGTGACACGGATCGAGTTGGGTACCCGCGACTGGGCCAATCCCCGCGAATATGCCGGTATTGCAAGCCAGGGTGTAGGACATGATCGCGCCATTGCTCATCCCCGTGGCATAGACCTTTGTGGGGTCGATGCTGACGTTGTCGGCAATGTCGGCGACGGCGGCGACCAAGTAGCCCAGGTCGTCGACACCTTCGCGTGCGGCCCGTCCGCAGCAGCCTCCGCCATTGGTGTTCCAGGCGCGGTAGAGGCCGTCTGGATAGGCGACGACGAATTTTTCGGAGTCGGCTAATTCGTTCCAGCCGTAGGATCTTTCGGCCTGGGCGGCGTTGCCGAAACCGCCGTGCAGCATGACGACGAGTGGGGCTGAAGGTGGCAATCCCACGGGCTTGTAGAGCCGGTAGGTGCGGTCGACTCCACCGACGCTGATCGTGTGGATGCTCGTGCCGTTCCCAAACCCCATCGGCGGAGTGCGCGGCGAGCAGCCGAGAATCGCGCCAGAGAGTAGACCGAGCAACGCTACGAAGACGCCGAGCGACGCGCCGACCCGATGGCGCGCGGGCCGACGTGTGACCGAGAGGTCAGCGGCTGGTCTTTTCTCGCAGAAAGGCGATGTCATCTTTGCGGCCCTCGTCCGCGGTTTCGCAGATAACGGGTGCGTCGGCGGCCTTGACCGCGGCCACCAACAGCGCGGGGTCGATGTGCCCGCTGCCCAGATTGGCGTGGCGGTCGCGGCCTGAACCCGCCTCGTCCTTGGAGTCGTTGCAATGCACCAGGTCGATGCGGCCCGTGATGGCTTTGATGCGATCCACGGCATCGACCAGCGCCTCACCAGCCGCCCAGGTGTGACACGTGTCGAGGCAGAAGCCGATGCCGGTATCGCCGACGACATCCCAGAGCCTGGCGATGATGTCGAACCGGCGGGCCATCGCGTGGTCGCCGCCCGCCGTGTTCTCCATATACACCGGAACCTCGGTTTCCAACCGGTCGAGCGCCTTGCGCCAACGCTGGAAACCCTCGTCAAGGTCCTGGTGATCGGCAACATGCCCGCCGTGCACGATCACCGCTGCGGCACCGATATCTGCGGCCGCGTCGCAGGTCTCCTGCAAGATCTTGCGCGACGGGATCCGCACGCGATTGTTCGCCGACGCTACGTTGATCAGATAGGGCGCATGCACGTAAATCGGCAACGCCGCAGTTCGCAGGGCGGCGGCGTCCTCGCGGGGCTTGGGCGCCTTCCAGCTCTGCGGGTTGCCGAGGAAAATCTGTACGACGTCAGCGCCTTCTGCCTGCGCTGCGGCCAGCGGATCACGCGGGCTGACATGGGAACCAATGAGCACCAGACCAGTCTAGAGCGGGTCGAACAGCCCCGACTGGGTGTTCGACGGCACCAACTGCGCCCCGGCGGCCGGGCACCGGAACCCGCCAGGCGATCCGCTATAGAATTTGTCAGCGCGAACTACGATTTCTGGTATGAGCGGTCAGCGGACCTACAGGCAGAACTGCGGCTTGGCGCGAGCTCTCGACGTGCTGGGTGAGCGGTGGACCATCCTCGTGGTTCGGGAGCTGTGCATGGGACCGCGCAGGTACAAAGATCTCCTTGAGGCGCTTCCAGGGATCGGAACCAACATGCTGGCGGCTCGCCTCAAGACCTTGGAGAGCTCGAAAGTGATTCGGTCCGTGGTGCTGCCGCAACCGGCTTCGACGCGCGCGTACGAATTGACGGATCTGGGCGCAAAATTGCGCCCGATTCTCGGCCAGCTCGGTGTGTGGGGCTTCCAACTCGATGTCCCTATCGACGATGACGCCGAGTCGCGCGCGTCGTGGTTGATGCAGGCGATGCTGGCCACGGCCGATCCAGCCGAGGCCGCTGCCCTCGATGCCATCGTCGAGGTGCGGGCCGGCACCGAGCTCATGTGGATCAAGGCAGACAGCGGCGGAGTGGATCTGCGATGCGGCACCGCCGGTGTCGGCCCCGACCTGGTCATCGACACGGATTTGCCGACGTTTATCGCGCTGGCTTTCGGCGGCCTGTCGCCCACCCAGGCCGTCAAGAACGGGGCGCTCCGTGTGGGCGGCAATCGCAAGCTCTTGTCCAAGTTCTTTCACGCATTCCGGATTCGGCGGCCTTCGAGCCACTGACCGATCGCCGGGTTCGGTTGGCCGGCTACGACACTTGTAAATCATATAGTGTCGACTTACGATAAATATATCTAAATCAGGTGTTCCGCTATGGATGACGGTGAGGTGCAAGATCGTGTCCTCGTTGACCCCAAGTGATCTCGCTTTTCTTCCAGCCACCGAACAACTCGCCGCGTTGGCCGCAAAGGAGGTCTCCAGCACCGAACTGGTCGAGCTCTATCTTTCCCGTATCGATACCCACAACCCATCGCTCAATGCGATCGTCACGCTCGACGCCGAGACGGCGCGACGTGATGCCAAGAACGCCGACACGGCCCGCGCACGCAGCCAACCCCTCGGTCGCCTGCATGGCCTGCCGATCACCGTCAAGGACAGCTACGAAACAGCCGGCATGCGGACGGTCTGCGGGCGCCCCGACCTCGCCGGCAACTTACCCACCGAGGACGCTGTGGCCGTTGCCCGATTACGCAACGCCGGGGCGATCATTCTCGGAAAGACGAACATGCCGACCGGTAATCAGGACGTGCAGACCAGCAACCCGGTCTTTGGACGCACCAACAATCCGTGGGACCTTTCACGCACGTCCGGCGGCTCCGCCGGCGGCGGCGCCGCAGCCACCGCCGCCGGGATGACGAGTTTCGACTACGGCTCAGAGATCGGCGGTTCTACGCGGATCCCAGCCCACTTCTGCGGCCTCTACGGACACAAGGTGACATGGCGATCTGTTCCGCTGGTCGGCCACATTCCCAATGGGCCGGGAAACCCGGGGCGCTGGGGAGAGCCCGATATGGCGTGCGCCGGCGTTGTGGTGCGCGGTGCCCGCGACATCATCCCGGCAATCGAGGCCACCGTCGGGCCGATCGACCCCGGCGGGGGTTTTTCCTACACCCTGGCCCCGCCGCGGGCGACGGCGCTGGGGGACTTCCGGGTAGCCGTCTGGGTGGACGATCCAGACTGCCCTGTCGATAACGACGTGCACAGCGCGATCGACGACGTCGCCGCGGCACTGCGTGACGCCGGTGCCCGGGTCGCTGCGCATCCCGCCAGCGTCCCGGTGGACCTGAGGGCATCGCATCACGTTTTCACGAGCTTGGCGGCCGCGGCTTTCTCGATCGACCGTTCGACGATCAGCCCACTCTCTGGCGCCGCCATCGCGCTGCGCTCGATTCGCCATCCTCGAGGCGAAGCCGCCGGCATCATCCGCGCGACATCGCAGAGCCACCGTGCGTGGCTGTTTGCCGATGCGGCACGCCACGAAATCCGCCATCGCTGGCCCCGGTTCTTCGCCGACTTCGATGTGCTGCTGCTGCCGGTCACCCCCACTGCCGCGCCGGTGCACCACAACAAGGACCACGACCGCCTCGGCCGCCGCATCGGCGTGAACGGCACCTCGCGCTCCTACTGGGACCAACTCAAGTGGAACGCGTTGGCCAACATCGCCGGTGCGCCGGCGACGACGATGCCGATCACCGTCAACTCAGCCGGACTGCCCATCGGCATCCAGGTCATGGGAAGCCCTGGCGATGACCGGACCACGGTGGAGTTCGCCGCCCTGCTCACCGACGTCCTCGGGGGCTACCGGATCCCACCTCGGTACCAAACGTCGTCCGCGAGCACCACCGAGTGAGATGCACGACGCTCGTCACCGCCGACACGGCTAACCGACGCGACGAACGCGTTCGTGGACCCGACGAATAAGGTATTTCCCCGTGGGATACGTTTCCGCGGGCAGCGAGTCGTGTGGCGCCGGTGACCGTGCTGCGGTTGCGGAGGACTAGGCGATGCTTAGTGTGGGGCGCGGCATCGCCGACATCACCGGAGAGGCGGCCGACTGCGGCATGCTCGGCTACGGCAAAGCCGAGCAGCGCACCGCAGGTATTCACCTTCGGCTGAGGTCACGGGCATTTGTTTTCCAGGATGATTCCCACGACGACAACGCACGGTTGTTGCTCGTTGTGGTGGAACTGCCGTTGCCCATGCAAAACGTGAACGAGGAAGTGCTGCGCCGGCTGGCGGATTCGTACGGCGACACCTACTCGGAGCGCAACACGATGATCACCACGACGCACACGCACGCCGGTCCCGGTGGCTACTGCGGACACCTGCTCTATAACCTGACAACGAACGGTTTCCGGCCAGCAACATTCGCGGCGATTGTGGACGGAATCGTGGAATCGGTGGAACACGCACATAGCGATGTGGCGCCGGCCGAGGTGGCACTGTCGCACGGGGAGTTGCACAGCGCAAGCATCAACCGGTCTCCCTCAGCCTTCGAGCGAAACCCATCGGCTGACAAGGCGTTCTTCCCGAAGAGCATCGACCCCCACAGCACCCTCGTCCGGATCAATCGGGGTGAGCGCACGGTGGGCGCAATCCATTTCTTCGCCACCCACGGCACCAGTATGACCAACCGCAACCACTTGATCTCCGGAGATAACAAGGGCTTTGCGGCTTACCACTGGGAACGCACCGTCGACGGCGCCGACTACCTTGCCGGTCAGCCCGACTTCATCGCCGCCTTCGCACAGACCAACCCCGGCGACATGAGCCCGAACGTCGATGGGCCCCTTCCTGCCGGGTCGGCACCGGCCCGCGAACTGGAGAACACCCGCCGCACCGGAATGCGCCAGTTCGAGGACGCTTTCACACAGCTGAGCGGCGCCACGCCCATCGGCACCGGAATCGATGCCCGGTTCACGTATGTCGATCTCGGTGCGGTCCGCGTCCGCAGCGAGTACACGCCCGATGGTCAAGAGCACCATACCGGCCGGCCGATCGTGGGTGCCGCAGCGATGGCAGGCACCGACGAGGGCAAGGGGCTCCTCGGTTTTCACCAAGGACGAAACCCATTCTGGGACAGAGTATCCCGCGCCATCTACCGGCTAGCCAAGTCAGCCGGAGCGGCGCAAACGCCGAAAGGCATTGTGCTACCAGCGCGGCTGCCCAACCGCATACATCCGTTCATCCAGGAAATCGTTCCAGTCCAGCTCGTGCGGATCGGGCGCCTCTATCTGATTGGCATCCCCGGCGAGCCGACGATCGTCTCCGGGCTTCGGCTGCGCCGAACGGTCGCCTCCATTGTCGGCGCCGACTTGGCCGACGTGCTCTGCGTGGGCTACAGCAACGCCTACATCCACTACATCACGACGCCCGAAGAGTATCTTGAGCAGCGCTACGAAGGCGGCAGCACGTTGTTTGGCCGCTGGGAACTGCCCGCCCTGATGCAGACGGTGGCCCAACTTGCCGAGGCCATGCGTGACGGCCGTCCCATGCCGGACGGCTGCCGCCCGGGGCCGACCCGGCCACTGAGCTGGGCACGCAGCGCGCCGGCCGATGCCGGTTCGTTCGGAACGGTCGTCTCAGAGCCGGCGGCGGCATACCGACCGGGCGAGGCGGTAGAAGCCGTGTTCGTCAGCGCACTTCCGAATAACGACCTGCGTCGCGGCGGCACCTACCTCGAAGTCGTCCGGCTGGACGGTGACGACTGGGGTCGGGTTGCCGATGACGGCGATTGGGCAACCAGCTTCTGCTGGCGACGACACGGTCCGGCGGAGTCCCGCGTCAGCATCCGGTGGGATATTCCCGGCGACGCCACGCCCGGCCAGTACCGCATCGTGCACCACGGCGCCGCGAAGGACCGCGACGGTACGCTTCGGCCGTTCTCTGCATCGACCCGCGAATTCACGGTGGGCTGACCCGGAGCGCTCGCGGTAGCGAGCGGGTAGGCCTACCGATAATCCGAGTAGCCGTAGTCGTCCAGCGGGACGGCGGCACCGGTGGCCTGACCGAAGTCCGGGCTGTAGTACTGGTCCTCGTAGGACGGGATCGTGTACGCCGCTGCGCGCGCCTCTTCGGTGGGCTGCACAGCGATGTTGCGGTAACGGTTGATGCCGGTCCCAGCAGGGATCAGCTTACCGATGATCACGTTCTCCTTCAGGCCGTTCAGCTTGTCGCTGCGGCAGTTGATCGCCGCATCGGTGAGCACCCGAGTGGTCTCCTGGAACGACGCCGCAGACAGCCACGAGTCGGTAGCCAGCGACGCCTTCGTGATGCCCATCAGCACTGGACGGCCGGCGGCGGGCTCGCCGCCTTCAGCCACCCCGCGACGGTTCTCTGCCTCGAACTCGGCACGATCAATCAGCGAGCCGGGCAGGAACTCCGTCGAGCCCGAGTCAATGATGGTGACCCGGCGCAGCATCTGGCGCACGATCACCTCGATGTGCTTGTCGTGGATCGACACACCCTGCGCGCGGTAGACCTCCTGGACCTCGCGAACGAGGTGGATCTGCACCTCGCGGGGGCCCTGCACGCGCAGCACCTCGTGCGGGTCGGCGGAGCCTTCCATCAGCTGCTGGCCCACCTCGACGTGGTCACCGTCGGAGAGCACCCGCTCGGAACCATCCTCGTGCTTGAACACTCGCAGCCGCTGCCGCTTGGAGAGCTTGTCGTAGACCACTTCCTCGCCCCCGTCATCGGGCACGACGGTGATCTTGTAGAAGCGCTCGCCATCCTCGAGCCGGACCCGGCCGGTGACATCGGCGATCGGCGCCTTGCCGCGCGGCACCCGGGCCTCGAAGAGCTCCTGCACTCGTGGCAGACCGCCGGTGATGTCCTCGCCGACACCGCCTTGGTGGAAGGTACGCATGGTCAGCTGCGTGCCGGGCTCACCGATGGACTGGGCCGCCACGATGCCGACCGCTTCACCGATGTCGACCAGCTTGCCGGTGGCCATGGAACGTCCATAGCAGGTCGCGCACACGCCGGTGCTCGTGGTGCAGGTCAGCACCGAACGCACCTTCACCTGCGTGATACCCGCGGCCAGCAGCGCATCGATCTCCGGATCGCCCAAGTCCCGACCGCGCTCGACGACCACGTTGCCGTCCCCGTCGACCGCGTCGGTGCCCAGCGTGCGCGCGTACGCCGAGGTCTCGATGTACGGGTCGCGAATCAAGCTGCCGTCAGGCTGACGCTCGGCCAGCTCGACGACGATGCCACGCTCGGTCTGGCAGTCCAGCTCGCGGACGATCACATCCTGTGACACGTCGACCAGACGCCGGGTCAGGTATCCAGAGTCAGCGGTCCGCAACGCGGTGTCCGCCAGGCCTTTTCGAGCGCCGTGGGTGTTGATGAAGTACTCCAACACGGTCAGGCCCTCGCGGAACGACGACTTGACGGGCCGGGGGATGAACTCACCCTTCGGGTTGGTCACCAGACCCTTCATGCCAGCAAGCGTCCGTGTCTGAGTGAAGTTACCCGTGGCACCGGAGTCCACGATCGTGATGATCGGGTTGTCGTCGGGGTAGTGCTCCCGCAACGCTTGGCCAACCTCGTCGGTGGCTTCCTTCCAAATCTCCACGAGCGCCTCGTTGCGCTCATCGTGGTTCAAAGCGCCACGCTGGAACTGCTTTTCGACCTTGTCCGCCCGGTCTTCGTAGTGGTCGAGAATCTCTTTCTTCCGCGGTGGCACCAACACATCGGCCATCGAGACGGTGACACCGCTTCGCGTCGCCCAATAAAAGCCCGCGTCCTTGAGCTTGTCGACGGTCTGCGCGACCACGATCATCGGGTAGCGCTCGGCCAGGTCGTTGATGATCGCAGCTTGCACCTTCTTGTGCATCTGCTTGTTCACGAACGGATAGCCCTGCGGCAGCAGCTCGTTGAACATCACCCGGCCCAGCGTGGTTTCGGCCATCCACGCGTCACCGGGCTGCCAGCCGGTGGCGCCGAACAGCTCGGCCTCGATCTCGGCGGGTGGACGCAGCGCCGACAACCGCACCTTGATCTTGGCCCGCACCGAGAGCACACCGCGGTCGGCAGCCATGATCGCCTCCGCAGGCGAGAAGTACACGCCCGACTGCGGGCTGTCGTCGGTGGCCGGCTGGTATTCGCCGGTGTCGCCGTCAACCTCGGTGGTCAGATAGTAGAGCCCGGTCACCATGTCCAGTCGCGGCATGGCCAGGGGGCGGCCAGACGCCGGCGAGAGGATGTTGTTGGACGACAGCATCAGAATCCGGGCTTCGGCCTGCGCCTCGGCGGACAGTGGCAGGTGCACCGCCATCTGGTCACCGTCGAAGTCGGCGTTGAACGCCTCACACACCAACGGGTGCAGCTGAATGGCCTTGCCTTCCACCAGCATTGGCTCGAACGCCTGGATACCCAGCCGGTGCAGGGTGGGGGCGCGGTTCAGCAGCACCGGGTGCTCGGCGATGACCTCTTCCAGCACGTCCCACACCTGTGGACGCTGGCGCTCCACCATTCGTTTGGCGCTCTTGATGTTCTGCGCGTGATTGAGGTCGACGAGCCGCTTCATCACGAACGGCTTGAACAGCTCCAGCGCCATCAGTTTGGGCAGACCACACTGGTGCAGCTTGAGCTGCGGGCCGACCACAATAACCGACCTACCCGAGTAGTCCACTCTCTTGCCGAGCAGATTCTGGCGGAACCGGCCCTGCTTGCCCTTGAGCAAGTCCGACAACGACTTCAGCGGACGGTTGCCGGGCCCGGTGACCGGCCGGCCACGACGGCCGTTGTCGAACAGCGCGTCCACGGACTCCTGCAGCATCCGCTTCTCGTTGTTGACGATGATCTCCGGCGCACCCAGATCAATGAGTCTCTTGAGCCGGTTGTTGCGGTTGATCACTCGGCGGTACAGGTCGTTGAGGTCGCTCGTCGCGAAGCGGCCACCGTCGAGCTGGACCATCGGGCGTAGCTCCGGCGGGATGACCGGCACCGCGTCGAGCACCATACCCATGGGCGAGTTGCCCGACTGCTGGAAGGCCGCGACCACCTTCAGCCGCTTCAGCGCGCGAAGCTTCTTCTGTCCCTTGCCACTTCGAATGGTCTCCCGCAGCGAATCCGCCTCGGCCTCGATGTCGAAGTTCTCCATCAGCTTCTGGATCGACTCCGCGCCCATAGCGCCGGTGAAGTACTCGCCATACCGGTCGACAAGCTCTCGGTAGAGGTTCTCATCGACGATCAGCTGCTTGGGAGCCAACTTGGTGAAGGTACTCCAGATGTCCTCCAGCCGGTCCAACTCACGCTGCGCGCGGTCGCGGATCTGGCGCATCTCACGCTCACCGCCGTCGCGAACCTTACGCTTGGCGTCGGCCTTGGCCCCCTCGGCCTCCAGCTCGGCCAGGTCGGCCTCCAGCTTCTGCGCCCGGGCCTCCAATTCGGCGTCGCGCTGATCCTCAACGGCCTTGCGTTCCACCACCATTTCGGCTTCAAGCGTCGACAGCTCGTTGTGCCGCATCTCGTCGTCGACCGACGTGATCACATACGCCGCGAAGTAGATGATCTTCTCAAGGTCCTTCGGGGCCAAGTCCAGCAAGTAGCCAAGCCGGCTCGGCACACCCTTGAAGTACCAGATGTGCGTCACCGGTGCGGCCAGCTCGATGTGGCCCATCCGCTCACGACGCACCTTGGCGCGGGTCACCTCGACGCCGCAGCGCTCACAAATGATGCCCTTGAAGCGCACCCGCTTGTACTTGCCGCAGTAGCACTCCCAGTCACGAGTCGGTCCGAAGATCTTCTCGCAGAAAAGGCCGTCTTTCTCCGGCTTCAGCGTGCGGTAGTTGATCGTCTCTGGCTTCTTGACCTCGCCGTAAGACCATTGCCTGATGTCCTCCGCGGTAGCCAGACCGATACGGAGTTCATCGAAGAAGTTGACGTCGAGCACGTAACTCCCTTTCCCCTTGCGGGCTTAGTAACTAGGCGGACTGTGGCTTCCTCATTGCACTAGCAAAGCCCTAAGCCAAGTCCTCAACAGAAGCGGATTCGTTGCGGGACAAATTGATCCCTAGGTTCGCCGCGGCCCGCTCCAGGTCCTCATCCTCACCCTCGCGAAGTTCAATCGCCGCGCCGTCGGACGAGAGCACCTCAACGTTGAGGCACAGCGACTGCAGCTCCTTGAGGAGCACTTTGAACGACTCGGGAATGCCGGGCTCCGGGATGTTCTCGCCCTTGACGATCGCCTCGTACACCTTGACGCGGCCAACCGTGTCGTCGGACTTGATGGTCAGCAGCTCCTGCAGTGTGTAGGCGGCACCGTAGGCCTGCATCGCCCAACACTCCATCTCGCCGAACCGCTGACCACCGAATTGGGCCTTACCACCCAACGGCTGCTGAGTGATCATCGAGTACGGGCCGGTAGAACGGGCATGGATCTTGTCGTCCACCAAGTGGTGCAGCTTCATGATGTACATGAAGCCAACCGTCACCGGGTACGGGAACGGTTCGCCGCTGCGGCCGTCGAACAATACGGCCTTGCCGTCGCCGTCCACCAACACGTCATTGTCCCGGTTGGGCAACGTGCACGACAGCAAACCCTGCAACTCGGTCTCCTGTGCGCCGTCGAACACCGGCGTCGACACGATGGCGTTCGGGTCCGCCGCGAGCAGATCCTCGGGCAGCCGTGCGGCCCAGTCCGGTACCCCGCTGGCGGTGTCGACCTTCCACCCACTGTGGGCACACCAGCCGAGGTGTGTTTCCAGGATCTGGCCGATGTTCATCCGTCGCGGCACACCGTGGGTGTTCAAGATGATGTCCACGGGGGTGCCGTCCGGGAGGAACGGCATGTCCTCGACCGGCAGGATCTTGCCGATGACGCCCTTGTTGCCGTGTCGACCGGCCAGCTTGTCACCGTCTGAGATCTTGCGCTTCTGGGCGACGTAAACACGCACCAGCTCGTTGACACCAGCCGGCAATTCGTCATCGTCCTCGCGCGAGAACACCCGAATGCCGATCACCTTGCCGGATTCACCGTGGGGCACCTTGAGTGAGGTGTCGCGGACTTCGCGGGCCTTCTCACCGAAGATCGCGCGCAACAGCCGCTCCTCGGGCGTCAGTTCCGTCTCCCCCTTCGGGGTGACCTTGCCGACCAGGATGTCGCCGTCGCGAACCTCCGCGCCGATGCGCACGATGCCGCGCTCGTCCAGGTCGGCCAGGACCTCGTCGGAGACGTTCGGGATGTCCCGGGTGATCTCCTCGGCGCCGAGCTTGGTGTCGCGCGCGTCGATCTCGTGCTCCTCGATGTGGATCGAGGTAAGGACATCCTCTTCGACGAGACGGTTGGACAAGATGATGGCGTCCTCGTAGTTGTGACCCTCCCAGGGCATGATCGCCACGAGCAGGTTCTTACCCAGTGCCATCTCACCGTCCTGGGTACACGGACCGTCGGCAATCACCTGACCAGCCTCGACCCGCTCGCCAGCGTCGACGATCGGGCTTTGGTTGGCACACGTTCCGTGGTTGGAGCGGGCGAACTTCCGCATCCGGTAGGTCCGCCGGGTGCCGTCATCGGCCATGACCGTGATGTAGTCGGCCGACACCTCCTCAATGACGCCGCTGTCCTCTGCCACGACAACGTCGCCGGCGTCGATCGCCGCGCGCAGTTCCATGCCCGTGCCGACCAGCGGCGCCTCGCTACGCACCAGCGGAACCGCCTGACGCTGCATGTTGGCGCCCATCAGCGCACGGTTGGCGTCGTCGTGCTCGAGGAAGGGGATCATCGCGGTTGCCACCGACACCATCTGACGCGGTGAGACGTCCATGTAATCCACTTCGGAGGAGGGCACGTATTCCACCTCGCCCGCCTTGCGGCGGACCAGGACACGCCGCTCAACGAAGCGGCCGTCATTGTCGATCGGCGAGTTGGCCTGTGCCACGACGTGGCGGTCTTCCTCGTCAGCGGTCAGGTAGTGGATCTCATCGGAAACCACACCGTCGACCACTTTGCGGTACGGCGTCTCAATAAACCCGAACGGGTTGACGCGCGCATAGACCGACAACGAACCGATCAGACCGATGTTCGGACCCTCCGGAGTTTCGATCGGGCACATCCGGCCGTAGTGCGACGGGTGCACGTCGCGGACCTCCAGGCCTGCGCGCTCACGCGACAGGCCGCCCGGACCCAGCGCAGACAGTCGACGCTTGTGGGTCAGCCCCGACAGCGGATTGTTCTGGTCCATGAATTGGGACAGCTGGCTGGTGCCGAAGAACTCCTTGATTGCGGCGACGACCGGCCGAATGTTGATCAGCGTCTGCGGGGTGATGGCCTCGACGTCCTGGGTGGTCATCCGTTCCCGGACCACCCGCTCCATCCGGGACATGCCCACCCTGATCTGGTTCTGGATCAGCTCGCCGACCGTGCGCAGCCGGCGATTGCCGAAGTGGTCAATGTCGTCGGTTTCCACTGGCACCTCGACACCACCCGGCACAGTCATCGTGGCTGGCTGACCATCTTGAGATGCGTGGTGCAGGCGAACGAGGTATTCGATGGTCGCCACGACGTCCTCTTCGGTCAGCGTGGACGACGTGATCGGCTCACCGGCGTGCAACCCGAGCTTCTTGTTGACCTTGTAACGGCCAACGCGGGCCAAGTCGTAGCGCTTCTCCTTGAAGAAGAGGTTCTCCAGCAGCGTCTGCGCGGACTCCTTGGTCGGCGGTTCGCCCGGCCGCAACTTGCGGTAGATGTCCAGCAGCGCTTCGTCGGTGCCGACGGTGTTGTCCTTCTCCAGCGTCGACAACATGATCGGGGAGAACCCGAACCGCTCGGTGATCTGCTCGCTGGTCCAGCCCAACGCCTTGAGCAGCACGGTGACCGGCTGCCGACGCTTGCGGTCGATGCGCACGCCTACTGTGTCGCGCTTATCGACGTCGAATTCGAGCCAGGCACCGCGACTTGGGATCACCTTGACGCTGTGCAGCGTCTTCTCGGTGGACTTGTCGATGGTCTCGTCGAAGTACACACCGGGCGATCGCACCAGCTGGCTGACGACCACGCGCTCGGTGCCGTTGATGATGAACGTGCCCTTCTCGGTCATCATCGGGAAGTCGCCCATGAACACCGTCTGGCTCTTGATCTCACCGGTGTTGTTGTTGATGAACTCGGCGGTGACGAACAGCGGCGCCGCGTACGTCATGTCCTTGTCTTTGCACTCGTCGACGGGCGCCTTCACCTCGTCGAACCGGGGGTCGGAGAACGACAGCGACATGGACCCGGAGAAGTCCTCGATCGGCGACAGCTCGACAAGTACCTCTTCGAGGCCACCTACCGGTTTGGCATTGCCGCGGGCCGACGCAGATTCGCGCCACTCCTCGGAGCCGACCAGCCACTCGAACGAATCGATCTGCACATCAAGCAGACCGGGAACCTCCAGCGGTTCGCGCAGCTTGGCGAAGGAAACTCGGTTTGGCGCTCCGGCTACCGAGCCATTCGAGGAACTTTGCGGGCGACTCCGATCGGGACTAGCGTCTGTCTTGCTCTGGCGGAAATCAGCCAAGATGCGTCCTTCCAGCACCTCGTGCGACTAACGAGCCCCTCGGAGAGAGCCTGTGTGAGCCGGTGCCCACCGGGCCAGTTCGCCGCAGATAGTTGTGTCGGTTCGGCCGGCGGACGATCTGCCCGGATCTCACGCACACAACCAAACAGCTGAGCAACAAACCGGGCTCAGGCTAGGACACCGGTATCGGGTGGGTGTCAGGTGGCGGGTGAGGTGGGCAGGAAGTAGCCAGCGCAACGTCCAACAATAGCGCAGGACGGCGCATTCCTCAACTTCGGATCCAAGGGACATCGGCGCTGGCTGGCATCTCGACTTCTCTTGGACACATCCGACACATGCTGCCCAACAGAGTGGACCGTTTGGGCCCCGCCGTCAAGAGGAACGGACGGCAAGTTGGGCGAAGTTACGGTGAAATCCGCCCGGGATCAGTCCAGATCACTCCAGAACCAATGTGAGCGAACTGAGCGGCGCGTGAACCACACCGCACACGGTCCGCACGAATCAACGCCCCTACGTGGGGATCGCTTGCTACGCCAGGTTGTGCGTACCCTCGAGGTCCTCGAGGATCGCCGCCTGGGCATCCTTGGGCAGGGTGTGCAGCATCTGGCGCACGCGGGCCTGGCGCCGAGCCACCGCCTTGCGCTCCGGCATTCCCGGCGTCGCGGCAATCTGCGGCGGGACACCCTCGATTTCCTCGGTACCGCCGGCGTGGTGACCCGCATCGAGCAGGGCTTGCTCTTCGGCCATCGTGGCCTCGTCCTTTTCCTCGGACATGCCGATAGGCCCGATACGGCGGCCATTGAGGAACTGGCGCACCACTGGCTCGTCGCTGGTCAACAGCACCTCGCGCGGGCCGAACATGACGAGGTGCTTGCGGAACAGCATGCCCATGTTGTCCGGCACCGTGCGGGCGATGTTGATGTTGTGGGTCACGATGAGGATGGTCGCGTCGATCTGGGCGTTGATGTCCATGATCAGCTGGCTCAGGTAGGCGGTGCGGACCGGGTCCAGGCCCGAGTCCGGCTCGTCACACAGAATGATTTGTGGGTCCAGAACCAGGGCGCGGGCGAGTCCGGCACGCTTACGCATACCGCCGGAGATTTCGCCGGGGAACTTCTTTTCGTCCCCGGTGAGGCCGACCATGGCCAGCTTCTCCATGACGATGTCCCGGATTTGGCTTTCCTTCTTCTTGGTGTGCTCGCGGAGCGGGAAGGCGGTGTTGTCGTAGAGGTTCATCGACCCGAACAGCGCACCGTCCTGGAACAGCACGCCGAAGAGCGTCCTAATTTCATAGAGCTCTTTTGCCGAGCATTCGATGATGTCGGTGCCGTCGATGAGGATCGAACCGCGTTCGGGCCGCAGCAGACCGATGAGGGACTTCAGGAACACTGATTTGCCGGTACCCGACGGTCCCAGCAACACGCTGACCTCCCCTTGGGGGATCTCCAGCGTGACGTCTTCCCAGATCCTCGAGGATCCAAAGGACTTCGTCAGGTTATTCACCTCGATAGCGACGCCCATGGGGAATCCTTCCGTCGATGCATAGCCCCACCTGCCCGTTTGTGTGGCATGTGTCACTGTAGCGCACGCATGGGGAAAGACATCACTGATGTGGCGCCACTGGCGGATATTGCCCACTGAGATTCCCGAGCCAGCGGGTGCGGACGCGCCGCGGGCCGGGTTCAGAAATGGCAGGGACGCTCCCGGATCAGGCTCTCGGAGCCCAATTGCCGTGAAAGCCCATCGGTATCCGTTGTGGCAGGTGCACGGTGGCCATCGACTCCAGCGTCTGAGCATCCAGCAGGAGAAGTTGCCCCTCGTCGTGGCCGCGGTGATAGGCGTAGCCCATGAGGATGCCGTCATCTTCATCGCGGGCTTTCCCGTTCGCCCCGGAGCCGGACGGGGGGTTCGGCACAAAGCACATCTCACCGATCAGCAACGCGGGATCGAGCGAAGCGACCGTAGTCGACCCGCTCGTGTAGTCGTGCTTGTACAACGCAGTCGACATCTCGGTCGACCCCGATCCGTCGCCGACGACAAACCCGCCCTCGATGCCGACCGTGTAGCCATAGCGGTGCCGGCCACCCACCAAGGCTTCGTTGATCCGGGGAAACTCCTGGGGTCGATCGTCGAGCGATTCGGTGGTCAGCGCACCCGTCGCCAGATTGATGGTCCAGCGAACCAACAGGGGCCGGCTGTCGCCACCGGGACCGTGTCGGTCCCGTTCGAACATCCGCGCGTACCGCACGACGTCGAGTACCAGAACCTCGGAGCCACCGCGGATTTCCGAGTAGGCGTTGAGCGGGTGGTAGAGGTAGCAGGGTTCGATCTCGAACCACCGCACGTCTTCGTTGCCGCCGTCGCGCGGCAGCACGCCGATGCGTGCTGGGTAGTTAGGGTTCCAGGAGTACGGGAAGCCCCCCGAGCCTTGCGCGCCTCGGCTGAGCATCGACGCGATCGGGCTGGGGATCTTGACGCGGCCGATAACCGATTGGATTACCAATCGGGCCGGTTGTTGCAACCAGCGCGGCACGGCCGTCGGCAACGCCGGCGCCGGCTGGAATGTCACCGGTAGGTCGTAGAGCACCACATATTTGTCGGTCAGCGAAAAGCTGTGCATCATCGGCGATCCCGTCACCGCGATACCGACCGTACGGCGGGCACGTCCATCGGTGCCGATCACCGAGTACTGCACGGTCCTCCCGCGGGCGAACGAGTAGGACACCGCGTGCAGTTCGCCGCTTCGGGGATCACGCAGCGGATGGGCGGTATAGCCACCGGACAACGTGCCGTCGAAGTCACACGGCCCGACGGTGTCGAGCTCATCGGTGAGCTCGTAGTTGACGACACCGGCTTCCACGAGTGCCAGCGTGCGCCCGGCATGAGTCAGCACATTGGTATTGGGTCCGCCGTCGATCACTCCGGCGCGCGGGCTGCGCGGAGCGGGCGCGGGCTCGCCGAGGGCGGCACACACACCCGGGCTGCGCACCCATCGATTGCGGTACCAACGGGCCTTCCCGTCGCGCAGCGCCACCCCATGCACCATGCCCTCACCGGCGAACCAGTGATAGGTGGCCGGGTCCACCTCTGCGACCGGATTAGGCCCGTTGCGCAGATAGCGTCCGTCGAGGTGTTCGGGCACGTGCCCGGTGACCGGTAGATCTGCGGCGGTGACCTCGGCGCCGACCGGCGCCAGGAAGCCCTCCAGATACGGATTCCGGGTTTCGGCGGTCTGTGGTGACGTCATGCCTGGAGCTCCTATAACATTGTTATTTCGGTGTTATCCACCATGATACGCCAACACCGCGGCGGTCGCATCAACTATTGGGGCCGCTGCGCCAACAAGCGCCGTTGACTGGCTCGCCGACACCCCGTTTGCCCGATCGGACGGACCCCAACAGCCCAATCCCCGGCTCAGTGCACCGCGGTCAGATAGTCGTCGCGTGGTTCGGGCCGGTCGGCTTCGGATTCACCTGCAAAAGCCCGCTGGTGCAATCGTGCCAGCGGTCTTGGCGCCCACCAGTTCAGGCTGCCAAACACATGCATGAAAGCCGGCACCAACACCACCCGCACCAACGTCGCATCGACCAACACGGCAATAGTCAGCCCCACGCCGAACATGCGCATGAACGACACCTCGGCGGAAATGAGACCGGCGAACGAGATCGACATCAGCAGCGCTGCGGCGGTGATCACCCGACCCGTGCGCGCGAGGCCAAGCGCGATGCTTTCGTCGTTGTCAGCGTGACTTCGTGGCGACTCCAGCCAGTACTCGCGAATGCGGGACAGCAGGAACACTTCGTAGTCCATGGACAAACCGAATGCGATGCAGAACAACAAGACCGGGATGTTTGCGACCAAGGTTCCGGTCGGTGTAGTGCCCAACGCACCCAAATGCCCGTCCTGGAAGATCCACACCAAAGCACCGAACGCCGCCGTCAACGAGAGCATATTGAGCACCACCGCCTTGACCGGCAACACCACGCTGCCGGTGAGCAGGAAGAGCAGGACGAGCATCACGACCGCGATAAACCCGAACACCACGGGCAACCGCGACGTGATCCCGTCAACGCTGTCGCGATTCATCGCAGCGATTCCCGTCATCAGCACCGCCCGGCCTCCCGCCAACTCCACGGCATGCAGCTGGACCAATTGGGTTTCGGAGGCGGGCGAGTACAACGGCGCGGTACTTTCCACAGTCAGATAGGCGCCGCCGCCCGCCACTGCGGCGGGTGCGGACGGCGGCCCTGTGGGTTGCCCGGCGACGAACGTGCCGGTCGGCGAGGACACCGCCGATACGTCGGCCACCCGCGACAGTTCTGCGGCATACCTGTTGAAGTCCGGTTTGGTCAGACCCGCGGTATCGGGGATGACGACGGTGACTCTGGTCTCAGAATTCGCGTCGAAATCGCTGCGGATGCGATCGCTGACTGCCCGTGCCGACGAGGACGGCGGCAGCACCCGGTCGTCGGGATAGCCCCACTTGATGCCGAGGAACGGTGCCCCTAGCGCGAGCAACAGCGCGATGATCGCCAGGCCGATCGGGATCGCGTGACGCATGACCAACTTCGCCGCCCGGTACCAGAACGTCTGGTCTATCGGTCGTGGCGGCGGGGCGGGGCGACGCAGCAGCCGCCGACCCAGATCCCAGACGTTGAATGCATCCAGCCGGTCGCCCAACAACACGATCACCGTCGGCGCCACCACGACCGCCGCCACGGCCGCAAACGCCACCACCGCGATGCCGGCATAGGCGAAAGACTTCAGGAAGTACATCGGGAACAGCACCATTGCCACGAGCGCCAAGGCCACCGTCATGGCCGAGAACACAACGGTGCGACCCGCCGTGGTCATGGTGCGCACCAAGGCCTGGTCCGCGGGCGCTCCCTCGGCCAGTTCGTCGCGATACCGACTAATGATCAGCAAGGTGTAGTCGATGGCCAAGGCCAACCCCAGCGCCACCGTCACGTTCAGCGCGAAAATCGACACGTCGGTGACCAATGCGATGCCACGCAGTACTGCGAGTGAACCCAGGATCGCGAACCCGCCCACGGCGACCGGCAATGCCGCGGCGAGCAGCCCGCCGAATACCCATACCAACGCGACGAAGCTCAGCGGCACCGCAATGAACTCCATGCGCAACAAGTCTTTTTCGGTCTGCCGGGTGACCTGCGCATAGACCATCGCCGCACCGCCGGCTTGCACGCTGACCCCATCACGCTCACCCGTGAGCCGGTCCGCCAACGCCTGGGCATGCTTGGGAGCGCTGTTCTCATCGCCGGTGAGCGCAGCCAGAATCACTGCGGATTTGCCGTCGGCGCTGAGCATGCCCGGCCCCGGGTGTGGCGTGTCCCACGGCGAGGCCACCTGCGCGACGAAGGGTGATTCGGCGAGCTGGCGCACGACGTCAGTGCCGACGGCACGTGCGCGACCCTCCAGGACGCCGCCGCCACCGTTTGCACCGTCCTGGGTGCTCACCAGCAGCACCATCTCCATGTCGCCCCGATGGAACTTGTCGGCGAGCACCGCGGCGGCCCGTGCGGATTCGGATGCCGGATCCAGGAATCCGCCGCCGGACAGGCTCGTGGCCGCGGGGATGCCGAAGATGGCCGTACCTATCATGACCAGGATCGCGAGCGTGATTACGCGTCGCGGCGCTGCAATGGAGATGCGGGCCATTCTCGATAGCATGCGGCGCTCCCCTTACGTATCCGCGGTTAGCTGTCTAGCCTGCTGCGGCCGTGTCGATCGATCCGTGTGGCAGGGTGACCAGCCGTGGCGCCTTCGTCGCGTAGTCCGTCGCTGAGACGTTGGCGTTCCCACAGCAGCAGCACGGCGGTGACCACGGCAAAGCCCAGCAGGAAATCCTCGATCGGGATATCGAACGGAAACCGCAGGCCGGTGATCTGATCCTCGTTGTATCGGAAGACCGGCGAGCTGAGCTTGGTCAGCCAGCCGTCGACCAGGACCTGAAAACCAAGCACGATCACCATCGACAACCAGTAGGCCAGGCGCCGAAACAGACCGGTGCGCAGCACCACCAGTTCCAGCGCGCAGACGGCCACCACGGCCAACACGACCGGCACCGTGTAGCCCAACCCGCTCATCGGTGGTTGCGCCAATCGAGGATCGTGCTGACCGCGTTGTAGGTCAATAGCCCACACACCGGAATCACGAGGAAGAACACCACTTCCTCGATCGGCACGCCAAACGGGATACGCAGGCCGCTGATGTAGCTGGCATCGAATGTCCACACCTTGCCGGCCACAGCCACCATGTCCCAGATCAGGAAGACGACCGCAACGGGTAGCACCGCCCTCGCCAGCCGCCGAGGATGCCGATACACGCCGCTGCCGAACAACTCCAGCGGCGCCGTTATCGCCAAACATGCGGCCAGGACCAGGAGGTATTGCCACCGATCGCTCATGCGGCACCCGTTTGTCGAGGAGCCCCCACAGAGTCACCGGTGCGCACCCGCCACGCTTGCAGGAGCCCAGCCCCAGCGACCCGCAGCCGGCGGGCCGTGCCGACGGTAGCGCGGCGCCCGAACACGGCGAAGTCGCTGTCTTCGATACGGTCGAGGATCTCCGAATACAGCGTCAATGCCGTTGCCACACAAGGCCGGGAGCGCGGCGCCAGCAGCGCGATACCGTCGGCGGCAAACCGATAAGTTTCCCGTGCGACCTCGTGTTGGGCCGCCAATGCGCTGCGAACTCGCGCATCAGTGCGACTACTGCGATGACACCACATCAGCACATCGCGGTCCACGCCATAGGTGGCCAGTTCGTCCGCCGGCAAGTAGACCCTGTTCCGCTCAAGGTCCTCGTCGACGTCACGGAGGAAATTGGTGAGCTGGAACGCGCGCCCGAGCCCAGCGGCATACGGCGCGGCTTCGTCGGCAGGTACTACGGTCCCCAATATCGGGAGGAGTTGGAGCCCAATGGCTTCCGCTGAGCCACGCATGTAGCCGTTGAGCGCTTCCCTGGTGGGATAGTCGGTCACGGTCAGGTCCATACGCATTGACGCGAGGAAATCGTCGAACAGGTCCGCGCCGATGTCGTACCGACGCGCGGTGTGTCTGACCGCTACCAGGACGGGATCGTCACCGAGATCTGCGGCGGCGACCAATCGGTCGCAGAATTGCTGAAGACGCTTAGCTCGAATGTCCGTGTCTAGATCGGGATTAAGCTCGTCGAGGATGTCGTCGGCGCGGCGCGCGAAGCCGTACAACGCGTGCACGGCCGGTCGCTGATCCGGCGCCAGCAACCGGGTGGCCAAGAAGAAGGTGCGCCCGTGGGCCGCGTTGATTTCGCGGCAGCGGCGATATGCGTGACGCAACCGCACATCGTCGATGCCGGCGGCGTCTAGTTCACTTCGGATCATGGTAGTGGCGCTTTCATATCGATGTGGGCTACCGGTCGGTCGATGAGGCCAGTTATTCGGTCGGCGGCCAATCGCCCGGAGATCAGCGTGGTCGGCACGCCCACGCCGGGCACGGTCGACGATCCAGCCAGTACCGCATTGCCGATGCCGCGGACGGTGTTGGCGGGGCGAAACGGCCCAGTCTGGCCGAAGGTGTGTGCGAGCGCGAATGGGCTACCGGCCGCCATCCCCTGGCGCGCCCAGTCTTTGGGGGTGACGACATCGAGCACTTCGGCGCTGTCCCGGAGGCCCGGCATCAGCCGGTCGGCCACGGTGTTCAGGATTGTTCGGGCGTAGGCGTCGCCGACGCCGGACCAGTCAACGGAACTCCCGGCCAGGTTGGGAGCCGGAGCCAGTAGGTACAACAGGTCGCGACCGGCCGGCGCGAGGCTCGGATCGCCCGCTGTTGGCCGCGTAACCAGCAAAGATGGGTCGCGCATCAGCCGACCGTCGCGAATGATATCGGTGAACGTCTGCTCCCAGGCCTCACCGAAGAGAATCGAATGATGAGCCGTCGGCTTGTCGGGCATCGCCAGGCTGTCACAGCCTGCGTGCACCACGACCGCCGACGGCGCTGCTCGCAGCCGCCCGAGGCGACGGGGCGTGCGGCCCAGCAGCTCGTAGGTCCGGGGCAATTCCGTTGTCAGGACCACCGCGTCGCAGGCGATGCGCTCACCTTGGTCAGTGCGCACGGCAGTGACTCGCTCGCCGCGGCGTTCGAGTTCGGTGACGCTGGAGCAGTAGCGGAACTGCACACCGGCGTCTGATCCCGCATCCGCCAGTGCGTCAGGTAACGCCCGGATTCCCCCGCGCGGAAAGAAGACGCCCGAGATGGTGTCCATGTAGGCGATGACGGCGTAAACCGCCAGCGCGTCTTGGGGTGCCACACCGGCATACAACGACTGGAAGGTGAACACCCGCCGCAATCGGGAATCGGTGATGTGGCGCTTGACCATTGCGTCCCAGTTGCGGAATCCGCCGAGCGCCACCAGCCTGGCCAGCTGCGGGGTCAGCAGCGACAGTGGCGAGTCGAAGTTCGCGGCGATGAAGCCGTCGAACTCGATGCGGTACAACCGCTCCAGCCAGTCGCGCAGCCGGCGGTAGCCCGCAGCCTGCTTGCGATCCGCGAAAGCTTCGATGGCGGCGGTCATCCGATCCGGATCAGTGTGCACGTCCAGAGAGCTGCCATCGGCGAATACCGCGTGGTAGGCCGGGTCGACCGGGAGCAGCTCCAAGCGGTCAGAACGCGTTTCGCCGACGGCGGCAAAAACGTCATCGATGAGGTCGGGCATGGTCAGCACGGTGGGGCCGGTGTCGATCCGGTAACCGCCAATGTCGATTCGTCCGGCACGGCCGCCCGGCCACGGTTCGCGCTCGACCACCGTAACTCTGCGGCCGCGGCCGGCCAGGTGCAGTGCGGTCGACAGCCCGGCCAATCCCGCACCGATCACCACCACGTGATCTGTTAGTCCCCGCACGGTCCGCATCGTCGGCCTACCTCTCAATTCGTGTGATCTCACGCGGACCGCTTCGCACAAGCGACCGCCAGATCGTCCAGCGCCCGCTGAACTGCATCGTCAATCGCCAACTCGTCCAGGGCATTTCGAGCAAGCTCAACCCGATGGCCAATCATGTCTTCGATCCGCTGCGCAGCACCGGTTGTCACAATCAACGTCTTGAAGCAGTCAAGCTGTGTCTCATCGAGATCGTCACTGTTCACCAGTTCGACAAGCCGGAGCCGCGCCGGCTCGTCGGCCAAGTGATGGGCGGTTACCACAACGCTGGTCGCCTTGCGTTCGAGCAGATCCCCCCCACTAGGCTTGCCGGTGATCGCCGGCGAGCCGAAGACACCCAGAAGGTCATCGCGAAGTTGGAAGGCCTCACCGACGGCGGCACCATAGCGGCCCAGCTGCGCCAGAGTGCGATCGTCGCAACCGGCCATTGCCGCCCCAATCTCCAACGGGCGGCGCACCGTGTAGTTGCCCGACTTGCGCCTCGCTACGTCAAGAACCGCATCCAACGACGGAAGGTCGCGCACATCGCTTGCCAGGTCGCCGAATTGGCCGACTGCCAGTTCGATGCGCATGGCGTCGTAGCGCGGCCATATTCGTTGCAGGCGGTGAGCATCGATGCCACTTTCGCGTAGCATCTGCTCGGCCCAGATCAGGCACATGTCGCCGAGCAAGGTAGCGGCCGATTCGCCGAAACGTTCTGCTGAGCCCGACAATCCACTTTCCCGGTACCAACGGGCCAGCTTGACATGGGCGGCCGGAAGGCCTCGGCGTTCGGACGATTGGTCCATCACGTCGTCTTGCAGGAGCGCGAAGGCGTGCAGCAGCTCCAAACTGGCGGCGGCCGACAGGGCCGCTGAACTCGGTGCGGCTCCAGACAACCAACCCAGGTACATGAAGGTGGAGCGCAAGCACTTACCCCGCGAGACAAACTCCTCCAGCAGGTCGCCGGCCGCGTCGAAGCCAGCCACGTCAAGAGCCGTGCGCTGGGTCGCGACGTAGTCGGCAATGCTGGCCAGCACGGCCAGTCGCAGGTTGGATAGCCAGGCGCCACCGGAGACGGTGACTGCCCGGTTTCTCTGCGTCGTCGGTGACGAATCCGCAACGGGCGCCATCGACAGTGAACTGATCTCGGGGCTGACCTCGGCGCTCATCTCGGGACTCATCTCGCCAACTGGTGGAACTTCCGCCAGCCGCGGCAACCGATGGGTCGAACGGCCAAAACTCATCCGGTCATTCCCCTCTTTTGGGTGGTCAGGAACGGGTCAATGGCGCTCGACGAGCCGCCGCGGTTGTCATGTTCTGGTGCATCTTCTTCCTTGTAGAGCCCTGTTCCTGGTAGAGACCTGTTCCTGGATGGCCAGTGGTGCGGTCGTCGGGGGTTCGATAACAGCCATTCGGAACCGATCTGGTCATGGATGGGACGGGTGAGAAGATTTCTCTGCCGGTTGCTTCATTTGCCGCCCGCGGGCCTTCCCGGCGCATCCGGAACAGGCCTTTTGCGCGGTCCGCGCCCAGCCCAGGCTGGTGATCTCCACGATCTCGTCGGCAGATGCCGGCAATCCCGTTCTGTAGCCCACCCACTGTGCAACCACCGGCGTTGCGCCAACGACAACGCGGCATACGAACCGCCGCCAATGAGAAGATGACAGTGATGACTCCTCAGACCCAACGCAGCGTGCGCGACGAAATGCTGCACGCCGCCGTCGGTCTGCTCAACGACCACGGTCCCGATGCACTGCAGACCCGCAAGGTGGCCAGTGCCGCCGGCACCTCGACGATGGCCGTGTACACCCATTTCGGCGGGATGCCCGGGTTGATCGCAGAGGTCGCGGACGAGGGCATGCGCCAGTTCGACGCTGCGCTGGCGCTACCCCACACGGCCGACCCGGTCGCCGACCTGCTGGCCACTGGGCTCGCCTACCGGCACTACGCCATAGAGCGCCCCCACATGTACCGGCTGATGTTCGGCAGCACCAGCGCGCACGGCATCAACGCGCCGGCTCATAATGTTTTGACGCTATCGATCCCGCAGATCGGCGAGCGCTACCCTGCCTTCGCGCAGTTCGTCCGCTCGGTGCTGCGGTCGATCGAGGCGGGCCGGATCAGCGTAGAACCCGTCGACCCCAACGCTGCGGACGCTGCCGTGGTGGCCACAGCCGCCCAGCTCTGGTCGCTCATGCATGGGTTTGTGATGCTCGAACTGGCGGGCTTTTTCGGCACCGACGGCTCGGCAGTCACGCCCGTGCTGGGATCGCTGATCTCACGAGAGCTAGTCGCTCTGGGCGACTCACCTGAGCAAGTATTACAGTCGCAGCGGTTGGCGGTCGGCGTCGGCTGAGCACGCTACTAGCCCCCGATCCTGGGGGCTAGTAGCGAGTTGACTTACTTGACGGAGACGGTGGCGCCGGCGGCCTCGAGCTTGCCCTTTGCCTCTTCGGCGGCCTCCTTGGCAACCTTCTCCAGCAGTGGCTTGGGCGCCCCGTCGACCAAGTCCTTGGCCTCCTTCAGGCCCAGGCCCGAGACGATCTCACGAACGACCTTGATGACGCCGATCTTCTTGTCGCCGGCGGCCTCGAGGATCACGTCGAACTCGGACTGCTCCTCGACGGCCTCGGCCGCACCGCCAGCCGGAGCGGCGCCCGCGGCGGCAACAGCGACCGGAGCCGCGGCGGTGACCTCGAAGGTCTCCTCGAACTTCTTGACGAAGTCCGAGAGCTCCAACAGCGTCATTTCCTTGAACGCGTCCATCAGGTCGTCGGTCGAGAGCTTTGCCATGGTTGGGGTCCTCCTCAATTGATTGGGTTTAGGGTGCTGCTGCTATTCGGCTTCAGCCGGGGTCTCGGCGGGTGCTTCCGCCGGCGCTTCGGATGCCTTCTTTTCCTGCAGCGCGGCCGCGAGCCTGGCCACCTGCGAGGCCGGCGCGTTGAACAGCCCGGCCGCTTTGGCGAGATTGCCTTTCATGGCGCCGGCGAGCTTGGCCAGCAAGACTTCGCGGGACTCCAGGTCGGCGATGCGCTCGACCTCGGCGACGGTCAACGGATGGCCGTCCATGTAGCCGCCCTTGATGACCAGCGCCTTGTGCTCCTTGGCGAAAGTCTTGAGCGCCTTGGCGGCGTCGACTGGTTCACCGGTGACGAATGCGATCGCTGTGGGGCCGACGAACAGCTCGTCGAGTCCCTCGACACCGGCTTCGGAGGCCGCCCGCTTGATGAGGGTGTTCTTGGCCACCGCGTAGGTACCCGACCCACCCAGCGACCGACGCAGCTCGGCCAGGTTGGCCACCGTCAGACCGCGGTATTCGGTGATCAACGTCGCGGTCGACGCCTTGAAGCGCTCGGTGATGTCCGCAACGGCGGTGGCCTTGTCAGCCTTGGCCATGCCTGCCTCCTGACGTGGAAGTCCAGTGGAAGTCGCGCGGCGACTTGATGTCTGTGATCTCCCGAACGAGGACAGAAACGACGAAACGCCCCGGCGCAGGAAGTGGCCGGGGCGTTGAAATACGCCGGCGCATTCGCCGGCTGTATCTGCCTCGTCCTCCTGCGTGGGCCGCCGGGATGTTCCCGGACCTTCAACCGATTGCTCGGTGACCGACGGTCTTCGGTGGATCGGCAACCACAATAGCGGGTGGCCATCCGATCAGCCAAAACGACAGCCCGACCGGTCCAGGTCCGGCCACTGTCCGCACCCTTGCCCGTCAGCCCAGTCCCGCGAGCCTGACCGCGCCGACCAAGCCGGCTTCACCCCCCAGCTCGGCGGGTACCAGTCGCAGAGCGGACAGAAAATCCAGACCGAGATAGTCGGCCAAGGCCTCGCGCAGCGGGTCGAACAGCAGGCGACCCGATTTCGCGACGCCACCGCCGACGATAACC
This sequence comes from Mycobacterium spongiae, assembly GCF_018278905.1. Taxonomy (NCBI): domain Bacteria; kingdom Bacillati; phylum Actinomycetota; class Actinomycetes; order Mycobacteriales; family Mycobacteriaceae; genus Mycobacterium; species Mycobacterium spongiae. The sequence continues at coordinate 1,030,478 of NZ_CP046600.1, read as the reverse complement.
AGGTCGAGGTCGCACACCGCACCGACCGAGGCGATCATCGCCGCGAGAGCACGGGTGCCCCGGTGAAATGCCGCCAGCGCCACCTCATCACCAGCGCGCGCCGCGTCGGCCAGCGCCCTGGCGCCAGCGCCGGGCGGCGCCGACCAGCCATTGGCCCGCGCCCAGCGCACCATCGACGGTCCGGAGGCGACCGTCTCAACGCAGCCCCGGCCGCCGCACGAGCAGGCCTCACCCTCTCGGTCGACCACCACATGTCCGACGTGACCCGCATTGCCGGTGCGGCCGGCGTAGGGGGCGCCGTCGAGCACCAGTCCCCCGCCGACGCCGGTGGAGACCACCATGGCCAGCAGGAAGCGCGCGCCCCGCCCCGCTCCCCGCCAGTGCTCGCCGAGCGCCATACAGACCCCATCGCCGCCCAGTCGTACCGGCACCCCGGGCACCACACCCGCAACCCTGTCCACCAGCGGGAAACCACGCCAGGACGCGATATTGATCGGGCTAACGGTTCCGCTGTGCAGGTCAATGGGACCTGCTGAGGCAATGCCGACCGCAGCAACGGCACCGCCCGCCACGCCGAGCGCATCGGTGATCATCTCGGCGACCGCGGCCCAGACTTGTTCGGCTCCGCTGGCGGCTGGGGTAGCGCAGGTGGCTGTATGTATCAGTGTGCCGGCGGGATCGGCCAGGCCGGCGGCGATCTTGGTGCCGCCGATGTCGAGGCAGAGGGTATGCATGCGTCGATCAGTGCCGGTGGGTGTTGTCGGGCTGGCGCGGGTCGCCGGGATGCTCGTAGCCGGGGGCCAATTGGACCAGCGCAGCGCGCCGCGCGTCCAGCCACACCCGGAAAGCGCGTCGCCGCGCGGCGCCCACGAGGTGCTCGGCAATCGCCGACCGCACCTGCTGCAACGGCGGACCGACGGTCGACGGGGAGCGCCAGCCGTCGCGGTCGGCGCGGGGCGCGGCAAACCGCAGTGGGTTGCGGGCGTGGTAACCGGCTACCTCGTCGGCGCTGACCCAGACGTCGGTGGTGACGTCGGCAAAAAGCGCTCGGGCCTGCGGATTGGCCAGCGTCGCCGCGGCCACACTACCGACCTCGAGGCAGGCCGTCGCATCGGGCAGTAGCTCGGCCTGAGTCGGCGCGTCCGTCACGCGCAGCCCGCGCCGCACCGCCTCGGCGGCGACCACCCGCTCGGTCACGATCAATTGTGTGAGCCAGCGCCGCAGCTGCCGTCCTTCGCTGGTGCCGCTGGCCGGCAGCGCGGCCGACCGCGCACCCGCGCGCAGCCGAGCTTCGGCGGCGTCGACCTCATCGACGGCAACCGCGACGCCGTCGACCATCGCGACCACCCGCGCGGCGACAATGCTCGCCGGGGGCGCGAAGCTGCGGAATCCGACCGGGACGCTCATGTCACGGTCACCCTAACCGCCGGCGTGTAGACGAGCCTGCCCGCGCAACCCACTCGGACAAGGGCCCACCACTGTCCGGGTTCCAGCGAGTGCGGCGGGGTCACGTCGAAGACGAGTTGGGCAGTTCCCCGGGCCCGCAGCGTGGCGCCGAGCACCGCCGGGCCGATCCACTCCCAGGTTCCCCACGGGCTGATCAGGTGGGCCTCTATCGCAACGTCGGCGCACGCATCGGTGCCCACCGCAATGGACAGCTGGGCCGAGTCGCCGGCGGCCAGTTCGACATCGGTCGGCCCGTCAACGAGGTACAGCAGCTCGCCGACATCTTCGCGAGCACCGACAGCGACCACGCACACGTCTTCGACCGCTTGGCGCCAGGCCACCGGTACAGCCGTGTCTGTGACGCGCAGCGCGGCCCGGATGGGGTATAGGCCCGGAGAAGTTTCGTCCGGGATGCGCACCACCACGTCGGCCTCGAGATGCTGCCCGCTGGATAGCGTGAACGGCAGCTCGGGTGGTGTCGCCGACCAACCGTCGGCGCACCTGAGCACAACCACGCCAGTCAGCGCGGAATCGGTGCAATCGCTGGCGGCAGTCAGGCGCAACACCACGTCGCTGCCCGGCGTGGCGGTTGCCGATTGCGGATGCACATAGGCGACGGCCGGCAACCCACCCAGCGGCGCGGGACCGCGGTTGTGCAGCCAATAGCGCGCATAGAGCGGCTGGGCGGCCTCGGCGTGCGGGGCCAGTGCCATTCCATCGGCATCGAGCACCTTGGGTAGGTCAAACCGGGCCAGCATCGTGGCGACCTGGAACCCGTCGAGATCCGATGACCGTGTGCGCCCCGCCAGCACTCCGACCGGGGTCTCCAACAGATCGGCCAGCTCGCCCGTCTGTATGGCGCCGAGGTCGCAGTCCAGCGCGACGCGCGCACCAGTCCCGCTCGTCTCCACCAACCGCAGCGCCACCGCAGCCGGGTCGACCGGATTCCCGCTGCCGCTGGCCAAGGGGTTGCCTGCCGCTTTGAGAGCTCCCAGGTGCACCGATTCGGCCGGCTCAAGACGCAACAACGAACCGACGCGCGACAGGTTGACTCCGCGGTCGCGTGCGGGCATGACGAGCAGTGGGTGGGAGAACCGTGCGCTGTGAGCCGGGATCCCGGCATCCCGCCAATCGCCGGCGCCGCAGACTAATGCGTAGTCGAAATGATGGGTCCAGTGCTGGAGTTGAAAGCTGGAGCCGTCCGGCGCGGTGCGGCGCGGTTCGTCGATCCAGACGCCGGACGGCCACCCGGTGCAGGACCGCATCAGCGCGGTATGCAAGGTCCCGTCGACGTCGACGGCGAAGCTGGGCACCCCGCGGTTGAGCAACGCAACCGTACGGGCCTCGAAAGGTTCCATCCCCGATCCGACCCGCTGCGTGACGACGATCTCGGCGTCCGCCAGGTCGTCGGCCACCGACGCGATCTCGGTCCGCAGGTTCGTGTCATCGGAGCCGTCGATCACCAACACCGGCAGCGCCCGCGGTGCGCGAAGGTCGGCACCGGGCAGCCACGCCGCGGCCAACGGCGTGGATTCGGCGGCCGCGGGCACCCACACTCTGGCCCGCCCGGTGCTCGCGAGTTGGCTTTCGAGTTCCGCGGTGTACTCCGGGTCGGCGCTGGCCAGTACGGCCTTGGTGAAGGTGTTGCGGTCGGGCCCACCCAGCGCAATCCGCGTGTCCGGCAGATTGGAGTCGACGTCGAGGTGGCCGTAGCGCGGCTTGTCCGCGCCGCTGCACGTGGCGGTGACACTGGCGCGGACCAACGCGACCATAAGGTCGCGCGCGAGCGGGCCGGACATCGCCTCCGCCGGCGAGACGACCTCGGCGACTGACACTGCCCGCACCGCGTCGCCGACGCGCACCCGCATCGCCGAGGACAGACCGAACCAGCCGTACGCCGGGTTGTCCAGCGTCCACAGATGCTGTGCGGTGTCCACCGATTCGGGGCCGTCGTGCAGCAACGCGAATCCGCGACCGACAACGGCGTCGCCGACCTCACTGACCGGCATCGCGCCCGGCACCGGGCACGGCCAGCGCAGCCGCAGCAAGCGATCTGACCCGGTGAACCCGTCGATGGTCGTGCGGCAGTCCACCCGAGCCACGCCGTGCCACAAGGTCAGGGTCTGGGTGTAGCTCAGTACCGTGTCGATCCGGCCCGCCACGACCAGCCGTTGCCCCAGCGGCCCGTGGTAGGCCCGCACCGAAGCGACCGATTCCGACGAGCAGACCACCGGCCCCTTGGGCAGCAGATGCCACGGGCCCTCCCCCTGCGTTGGGTGCGCTGGGTATTCCTCGTAGACGGCGAGCTCATTTCCCAGCCCGCCGTCAGCGATCAGCTGGCGGCCCTGATGAACCAGCGACCGCACCGCTCCGCCGCGGTCGGCGTCCGCGGCCAGCCGGAAGTGCTCGTTGGCGATCTCCGTGCCGGCAACCGACTGCCAACCGGCCACGTCGTCGGCGGGACTCAGCCGGTACGCCCGCCAGCCGAGCGACGGCACATCGCGAGCCAGCCAGGTCACCGATCGTCCGTCGTGCTCGACCTGCACGGGCACCTCGGTGCCGTCGGCGTCCAGGACTCGCACGCCGGCGTCGACCGGCGGGTCAATGCTGGCAGTGACGACATCGCTGCGCTGGTGGGTCAGCGGGTTCCATACGACCACCGTGTCGTCCGAACCAGCGACGACGCTGGACAGCAGCGCCAGCGAGTTGTCCCGCGCGGCCCGGCCCAATTCCCATGCGTCGCGCCAACCGGTGAGCAGATCGAGGTAGACCTGGTCGGATTCCGAGCCGGTGATCGCGTCGTGGTGTGCGCCGTAGGCCAGCTGCACCCAGGCCTTGGCCAACGGCGCCTGCGGGTACTCGGCGCCGCTCAGCAAAGCAGCGAATACGGCGAATCGCTCGGCATCCAGGACGGCGTTCTCCGCGGCCCGGTTGGCTTGTTTGGTGTCGATGTACGACACGTCCTTGCCGGTGTAGATCGGGTTCATGTCGCGGGTCTGCGGCGACGGCTCAACACCGCGCTCGGTCAGTTCGGCGCGAACCGCCGCGAAGAACTCCCGTGGTAGCCCGCACACGAATCGCGGCCAGGTGTAGCGGGCGCCCCAGTCGCGGTGGATCGCGGTGACCCACTTGTTCGGCGGAGTGTAATCGGTGCCGACCGGCAGCAGCACGTTGCGGGTCAGCGCGACCTCCTTGAGCTGACCGAACAGCGCGTAGGTGGCGTCTTGCGCCTCGGCCAGCGACGTCGAAGAGTCCATCCACCAGCCCGCCGAATAATGCGCCGGCATGTAATGGGTCAACAGCCCACGCCCGGAAGGCGCGATCCACTCGAACTCGCTGCAAAACTGCATCCGCTCGACCCCGCCACTTTCCGAGCCGCCGTGCGCCGGGCCCCATTGGTGGTGCGGCCCCCGTGCCCACGAACTCGACGTCAGCCCGGCATCGGCGGCCATTCCGGGAAACTGCGGATCGTGGCCGAACACGTCGAGCTGCCATGCGGTCGCCGGGTCCGCCCCGAGCACGTCGCGCTGAAACCCGATGCCGTGTACCAAGTTGCGGATGGTGGTCTCGGGACTTGTCAGGTTGGTGTTGGGTTCGTTGTAGGTGCCGCCCATCACTTCGACTCGGCCTTGCGCAAGGAATCGGCGCAGGTCAGCGCGGTCCTCGGGGTGGGCGTCCCAATACGGCTTGAGGTAGTCCACCTCGGCCAGCACGAATTTGTACTCAGGCTCGCGGCGCGCCATTTCCAAGTGCGCCGCCACCAATGCGAAGCCGTTGGCCTGGCGGGCTCGTCCGGGCGGGTCTTCGGTCCATCGGCTGGTATAGGCGCCCTGGGTGTTCCACCACACCGGGTCGTAGTGGAAGTGGCTGACCATGAACATCGTCCACCCCGGCTCGGCGACGACGAACTCGAAGGGCAGCCCGGGCCTGTCGCCGGGCTGCACCCGGGCGGCGCGGCGTTCGCCGACAACCGGCGCCTCGACCGTAACCGGAATCTCGATGACGCAGTCGCCGATCGTGGCGGCCGCCTGGCCACGCACCCCTGGGCCATCGATGCGAATCGACGTCGGCTCCGTGCACCCGGTGACCGTGACGCGCGCCAGCTGCAGCGGCTCGTCGGCCGGGCCTACAAAAAGCTCGGTAGACTCCGCCGAAACCACCTGCATTACCGCACCATACGGCGCCCGACCGGCGGATTGACGCCCCGGTCACGCCTGCAGCATTCGATGTCATGGCGTCGACCAGAAGGAGTGAGCATGCCGGCTCTGGCTGGCCGGGTGAGCGACGAGCGCGGCGCGCTGCGGGAGTTCCTTGCGTATCACCAGAGCGCCTACTTCGCGGTGTCGCATGGCCTCACCGACGAGCAAGCCAGGGCCACGCCGTCGGTCAGCGCTCTGTCGATCGGCGGGCTGGTCAAGCATGCCACCGGTGTGCAGCGCAATTGGATGGCACGCGTCGCCGCGGCACCCCAAGCACCACCTCGAGACCCCCGCCCGTTCGACGAGATCGCCGAGGAATTCTCCGACGAGTTCGTGATGCGCTCCGACGACACGCTGGCGGGGCTGCTGCGGGAATTCGAAACAGAGAATGCGAAATCGCTGCGGTTGGTGGAAATTGCGGACTTGGACGCCGCAGTGCCGGTTCCGGCTGAGATTCCATGGTTTCCCCCCGATATCGAAGCCTGGTCGGTGCGGTGGGTCATCCTGCACGTCATCAACGAGCTGGCCCGCCACGCCGGACACGCCGACATCGTCCGCGAGAGCATCGACGGCGCCACCATGTATGAACTGATCGCCGCGCAGGAGCACTGGAAACCGCAGCCGTGGCTGTCGCCCTGGCGACGGCCTGAGTAGAAAGAAGATGTGCTGACCACAAGCGGCGTAGCTCGCCGGGAGACGCCTGACGGCGTCGTCGAGCTCTACTACGAGGAGCTCGGCAACCCAGCCGGTCCTCCGGCGCTGCTCATCATGGGCCTGGGCGCACAGCTGCCGATGTGGCCGGACGGCTTTTGCGCCCAACTGGTCGACGCCGGATACCGAGTCGTCCGGTTCGACCACCGAGACACGGGGTTGTCGGCCAAGATGCACGGACTGCGCGCGGACGGCTCGGTCTACCGGCGCATCGGCCGCTACTTGCTGGGCAAACCCAGCCCAGTGCCCTACACCCTGATCGACATGACGCAGGACGTCGTCGCTCTCCTGGATCATCTGCGCATTACGCGAGCCCACATCGTGGGCGCCTCCCTCGGCGGGATGATCGCGCAGATCCTCGCCGGCACCCAGCAGGCGCGGGTGGCGTCGCTGGGCATCATCATGTCGACCACGGGCAAACCACTGTCGGCACCACCGGCCTGGCGGGTTATCAAGCGAGCGTTCGACTCGCCACCCAAGGACGCGTCCGTCGAGGAGAAATTGGCCTTCGAGGTGCGCAATATCGCAGTGTTCAACGGCCCGAACTTCCTGCCATCCGACGGCGCGCTACGCAATCGCGTCCAGCAGCTGGCGGAACGTTGCAACTATCCGCCGGGCATCGTGCGCCAGTTCGACGCCGTGCTGGGCACCGGCAGCCTGCTGGCCTACAGCAAGGCGATCTCCGCGCCTACCGTGGTGCTGCACGGTTCGGTGGATCCGATGCTGCGGCCACGCAACGGGCGGGGCGTGGCCGCGGCCATCCCAGGTGCTCGCTTTGTCGTGGTCGATGGAATGGGCCATGACCTTCCCGAGCCCGTGTGGCGTCCTATCGTTGAAACTCTCACCGAGAACTTCGCCCTTGCCGACTAATTTCGGAGCGCCACCGAATGTGCAATCAGTGCGAAATTCCGGCCGGATTTTCGCAACGATGACACATTCGGCGACCATTACCAGCACGTGAGCGGGCTCACGCAAATTGGGACTCGCTTGCTTCGGTTTGGCACACTGCTGGAATGAGTTCTACAAAACACCGCGAGGTGGTCAAGCTTGACCGGGTGCCGCTGCCGGTTGAAGCGGCCCGGGTAGCCGCCACCGGATGGCAGGTCACCCGCACCGCCGCTCGGCTGGCCACGAAGCTGCCGGGCAAGGGTGCGTTGCAGCACAAGGTCATCAAAGAGATCCCCCAGACCTTTGCCGACCTCGGTCCGACGTACGTGAAGTTCGGGCAAATCATCGCGTCGAGCCCCGGGGCGTTCGGAGAGTCGCTCTCCCGCGAATTCCGCGGCCTTCTCGACCGGGTGCCACCCGCTAATACCGACGAGGTACACAAGCTCTTCGTCGAGGAGTTCGGGGACGAGCCGGCCAATCTTTTCGCCACTTTCGACGAGGAGCCGTTCGCGTCGGCGTCCATCGCGCAGGTCCACTACGCGACGCTACACAGCGGCGAGGACGTCGTTGTCAAGATCCAGCGGCCCGGTATCCGCCGCCGGGTCACCGCAGACCTGCAGATCCTGAAGCGGTTCGCGCAGGCCGTCGAATTGGCCAAGCTGGGCCGCCGACTGTCTGCCCAAGACGTGGTCGCCGACTTCGCCGACAACCTGGCCGAAGAGCTGGACTTTCGACTCGAGGCGCAGTCGATGGAAGCCTGGGTCTCTCATCTGCACGCCTCACCGTTGGGTCGCAATATCCGGGTACCGCACGTGCATTGGGATTTCACCACCGAACGAGTGCTGACCATGGAGCGGGTGCACGGAATCCGCATCGACGACGCGGCCGCCATCCGCAAGGCGGGGTTCGACGGTGTCGAGCTGGTGAAGGCGCTGCTGTTCTCGGTCTTCGAAGGCGGCCTGCGGCATGGGTTGTTCCACGGCGACTTACACGCGGGCAACCTCTACGTCGACGACGAGGGCCGCATCGTGTTCTTCGACTTCGGGATCATGGGCCGCATCGATCCCCGAACCCGCTGGCTGCTACGTGAGCTCGTGTATGCCCTGCTGGTGAAGAAAGACCATGCCGCGGCCGGCAAGATCGTCGTGCTGATGGGCGCCGTGGGGACCATGAAACCCGAAGCCGAGGCCGCCAAGGATCTGGAGAAGTTCGCCACCCCGCTCACCATGCAATCGCTGGGCGATATGTCGTATGCGGACATCGGCCGCCAGCTCTCGGCGCTCGCCGACGCCTACGACGTCAAACTGCCGCGCGAACTGGTGTTGATCGGCAAGCAGTTCCTCTACGTCGAGCGGTACATGAAACTGCTGGCGCCGAAGTGGCAGATGATGTCCGACCCGCAACTGACCGGCTACTTCGCCAACTTCATGGTCGAAGTCAGCCGCGAGCATCAATCCGACGTCGAGGTCTAATCCGGGACTCGACCCAAGTTGCTACCGTGGGCGCGGGAGGTACCGGCTATGACCAAGCTGACACCGTATTACGCAGACTCACAAGCCGCGTATGACATCTCGGATGACTTCTTCGCATTGTTCCTAGACCCCACCTGGGTCTATACCTGCGCCTACTTCGAACGCGAGAGCATGACCCTCGAGGAGGCCCAACTCGCCAAGCTGGATCTGGCCCTGGACAAACTGAACCTGGAACCGGGTATGACGCTGCTCGACGTCGGGTGCGGGTGGGGTGGAGCGCTGGTCCGCGCCGTGGAGAAGTACGACGTCAACGTGATCGGCCTCACCCTGAGCAAGAACCACTATCAGCGCAGCCGGGACCGGCTGGCGACCACTCCCACGCGCCGCCACGCCGAGGCCCGACTGCAGGGCTGGGAAGAGTTCGACGAAAAAGTAGACCGGATCGTCAGCTTTGAGGCATTCGATGCGTTCCGTAAGGAACGCTACGGCGCATTCTTCGAACGCTCGTACGACATCCTGCCGGACGACGGTCGGATGCTGTTGCACAGCTTGTTCACCTACGACCGCAGGTGGTTGCACCAGCAGGGTATTGCGCTGACGATGAGCGACCTGCGGTTCCTGAAATTCCTGCGCGAATCGATCTTTCCCGGTGGCGAACTTCCCTCCGAACCCGACATCGTCGACAACGCGCGAATCAATGGGTTCTGTCTCGACCGCATCCAGCTGCTGCCGCAGCACTACGCACGGACCCTCGACATGTGGGCCGCCAATTTGGCGGCAGCCCGGGATCGCGCGATCGCCGTGCAGTCCGAAGAGGTCTACAACAATTTCATGCACTATCTGACCGGCTGCGCCGAACGCTTTCGCCGGGGCTTGATCAATGTGGCGCAGTTCACCCTCACCAAGTAGGTACCGTCGCAGCGCCCGGATCGGAAAAGCCTATTCACACGATCGCAAATGGGTAGGTTAGGCCCGCATCCGTGTAAGGTGCCGGGGATGGCCACCTGATGAAGGTGCCCGCACCCATCTGGGAGGACCCATGTCTGACAAACCAGCGGGCACCGTGTGCACGCCGTCAAATCTTGAAGACGTGCAGGCACACTACGACCTGTCGAATGAGTTCTTCGCGCTGTTCCAGGACCCGACCCGCACGTATAGCTGCGCATACTTCGAACGCGAGGACATGACTCTGCACGAAGCGCAGCTCGCCAAGCTCGACCTGACGCTCGGCAAGCTCGGCCTCGAGCCCGGGATGACCCTGCTCGACATCGGCTGCGGCTGGGGCTCCACCATGAAGCGCGCCATCGAGAAGTATGACGTCAACGTGGTCGGGCTAACGCTGTCGAAGAACCAGCACGCCTACTGCCAACAGGTGCTCGACGAGGTCGATAGCAATCGGACGCACCAGGTGCTGTTGCGCGACTGGGCCGAGTTCAGCGATCCGGTAGACCGCATCGTCACCATTGAGGCGCTCGAGCACTTCGGCTTCCACCGCTACGACGACTTCTTCAAATTCGCCTACGAGGCCATGCCTGCTGACGGCGTGATGCTGCTGCACTCGATCACGGGTCTGCACCCCAAGCAGGTGATGGCGCGCGGGATACCAGTCACGATGGAGTGGGCCAAGTTCATCAAGTTCATCCTGGCCGAAATTTTCCCGGGCGGCAGGCTGCCCATGATCGAGTCCGTGGAAGAACACGCGGAAAAGGTGGGTTTCACCGTGACCCGTCGCCAGTCGCTGCAGCCGGATTTTGCCAGGACCCTCGACCTGTGGGCGGAGGCCCTGGAGGCGCGCAAGGACGAGGCCATCGAGATTCAATCCGAAGAGGTCTACGAGCGGTACATCAAATACCTCACCGGCTGCGCCAAGGCCTTCCGGATGGGCTACATCGACTGCAACCAGTTCACCCTGGCCAAGTAGACTTCCGTGCCGCAGAAGGGCTACCCGGGCACAGCCTGACACCGGCTTGTGACACCCTGAGGACACCGCGAGAACACGTGCGCTTCGTGTGCAGCTGAGCAAGAAACACCATCCAGGAGAACGCAACGAGAATGGCTGACAACCCAGTAGGTCCGACCAAGACGCGGACGCGCTCCGAGGACATCCAGGCGCACTACGACGTCTCCGACGACTTCTTCGCCTTGTTCCAGGACCCGACCAGGACCTACAGCTGCGCCTACTTCGATCCACCAGAGCTCACGCTCCAAGATGCTCAGTACGCCAAGATCGACCTGAACTTGGACAAGTTGGATCTCCGGCCCGGTATGACCCTGCTCGACATCGGGTGCGGTTGGGGCACCACCATGAAGCGTGCCGTCGAGCGGTTCGATGTCAACGTCATCGGCCTGACCCTGTCCAAGAACCAACACGCTCGCTGTGAGCAGGTGCTGGCTTCGGTCGACACCAACCGCTCCCGCCGAGTGCTGTTGCAAGGCTGGGAAGATTTCACCCAACCCGTCGACCGGATCGTGTCGATCGAGGCCTTCGAGCACTTCGGGCACGAGAACTATGACGACTTCTTCAAGCGGTGCTTCACCATCATGCCCGAGGACGGCAGGATGACCGTTCAAAGCAGCGTGAGCTACCACCCCTTCGACATGGCCGCCCGCGGTAAGAAGCTGAGTTTCGAGACCGCTCGCTTCATCAAATTCATCATCACCGAGATCTTCCCCGGCGGTCGCCTACCCTCCACCGCAATGATGGTCGAACATGGCGAGAAGGCCGGTTTCGTTGTCCCTGAACCACTTTCACTTCGCCCGCATTACATCAAGACGCTGCGGATCTGGGGGGACACGTTGGAGTCCAACAGGGACAAAGCCATCGAGACCACCTCTGAAGAGGTCTACGACCGATACATGAAGTATCTGCGCGGCTGCGAGCATTACTTCACTGACGAAATGCTCGATTGCAGCTTGGTGACCTACCTCAAGCCCGGCGCCGTTACCTAGGCCGTCACCTGGGCCAGAGCCTCGGCCCGCCCGCCGTCGGGACTAGGCCTCGGCGGCGAAGTTCCGGGTGATCGACGGGTCAACGGGAATCCCCGGGCCCGTGGTCGTCGATACGGTGATCTTCTTCAGGTAGCGGCCCTTCGACGACGACGGCTTGAGACGCAGCACCTCGTCGAGGGCGGCTCCGTAGTTCTCTGCCAGCAGTGTGGAGTCGAACGAGGCTTTGCCAATGACAAAGTGCAGGTTGGCCTGCTTGTCTACCCGGAAGTTGATCTTGCCGCCTTTGATGTCGGCAACGGCTTTGGTGACGTCTGGCGTCACGGTGCCGGTTTTGGGGTTGGGCATCAACCCGCGCGGACCCAGGACTCGAGCGATACGACCGACTTTCGCCATTTGGTCGGGTGTCGCGATCGCGGCGTCGAATTCGAGCCAGCCGCCCTGAATCCGCTCGATCAGGTCGTCGCTGCCCACGACATCCGCCCCAGCGGCGACGGCCGCATCCGCCTTTTCACCCACGGCGAACACCGCAACTCGCGCAGTTTTTCCGGTGCCGTGTGGCAGGTTGACCGTGCCGCGGACCATCTGGTCTGCCTTGCGCGGGTCGACCCCAAGCCGGATGGCCACCTCGACGGTCGCGTCCTGCTTGGTCGACGACGTTTCTTTGGCAAGCTCGGCGGCCTGCAGCGGCGTATAGAGGTTGTTGCGGTCGATCTTCTCGGCCGCAGCGCGATATGCCTTGCTGGTTTTGCTCATTGGATATCCAATCTGATGTTGGGTCGTGGTCGGATGGCGGGCCGAAGCTGGCCCTCCCACGTTTTCTTGATTTGTCGGACTCCTCCTCGGGCCGCGGACGGCCCGCATCGTCGTCCAACGGGTTTAGACGGGTGATTTTACTATTCGACGGTGATCCCCATTGATCGCGCGGTACCGGCGACGATCTTGGCGGCCGCGTCGATGTCATTGGCGTTGAGGTCCGCCTTCTTGGTCTCGGCGATCTCACGAACTTGGTCCCACGTCACCTTGGCGACCTTGGTCTTGTGCGGCTCCGATGAGCCTTTGGCCACGCCAGCGGCCTTGAGTAGCAACTTGGCAGCGGGCGGCGTCTTGAGCACGAATGTGAAGCTGCGGTCCTCATAGACCGTGATCTCCACCGGGACAACGTTGCCGCGCTGATTCTCGGTTGCGGCGTTGTACGCCTTGCAGAACTCCATGATGTTGACGCCGTGCTGGCCGAGCGCAGGGCCCACCGGCGGTGCAGGGTTAGCCTGCCCCGCCGCGATCTGCAGCTTGATCAGCCCGGCGACCTTCTTCTTCGGGGCCATGACGTGTCGATATTCCTTCCTGATTTATGCCTGGTCTATGCCTGTCTTATGCATGCGGCCGCCCGCACGCGGGCGTGAGCTAGATCTTGGAGACCTGGGTAAAGGTCAGTTCTACCGGCGTTTCGCGGCCAAAAATGGAGACCAGCACCTTGAGTTTCTGCTGTTCGCCGTTGACCTCGCTGATGGTGGCCGGCAACGTGGCAAAGGGCCCGTCCATCACGGTTACCGATTCGCCCACCTCGTAGTCGACCTCGACAACCGGGCGTTCCAGCCCACCCGCCTCGGCGGTCGCGGTGGTCGTCGCCGCGGCACCTTTCGCGGTCTTTTTCGTCGAGCCCCGCGGCAACAGGAACTTCACCACATCGTCGAGAGTGAGCGCCGACGGGCGAGACGTTGCGCCAACGAACCCGGTCACCCCGGGCGTGTTGCGCACCGCCGCCCACGAGTCGTCCGTCAAATCCATGCGCACCAGGATGTAGCCGGGCAGCACCTTGCGGTTGACCTGCTTACGCTGGCCGTTCTTGATCTCCGTAACTTCTTCGGTGGGCACCTCCACCTGGAAGATATAGTCGCCGACGTCCAGGTTCTGCACCCGGGTTTCAAGGTTGGCTTTGACCTTGTTCTCGTAGCCAGCGTAGGAGTGGATGACATACCAGTCGCCAGGCTTGCCCCGCAGGTCCGCCTTGAGCGCGGCGGCCGGGTCAACCTCTTCGGCGTCTTCCGCCTCTAGCGGTGGAGTGGCTATGTCTTGGGGGGCACTGGCCTCCTGCAGGTCGACCGCCTCATCTGTGGACGGGTCACCGTCGAAGGTAGTCACGGTTTTCAGTCCTCTCTATCCCTGTCGAACCTCAGCCGAACACCAACAGGACCAGCTTGGTCAAGCCGAAATCGGCCAGGCTGACCAGCGCCACCATGAAGGCCAGAAACGCCAACACCACCGAGGTGTAGGTGACCATCTGTTTGCGGTTCGGCCAGATCACCTTCCGCATCTCGCCTACGACCTGCTTCAGGTAGTTGTAGACGAATGCGATCGGGTTGGCTGGCCTCGCCCCCGGTTTGCCCTTCTTGGCCGTCTTGGCTCGGGAATCCTTCTTGGAATCCTTCGACGTGGCCTTCTTGCCCGAGTCCTCCTTGGCGGCGTCGGTGTCGTCGGAAGCCTCGGCCGACTCGCTGTCGTCCACGTCCTCGTCGGCATCGGCCACGCGCTGTCGCGACCGCTTGCCTGTGGGTCGGTGCGGTCGTGCCGCCGGCTTTGTCACCAGAGCCGTCCGCCCACCACTGTCGCGGTTGTCCTCGCTGTCGGCGCCGTCGGCTACCGCTTCGTCGGCAGCGTCGCCCTCGTCGCTCACCGCGTGCTCCTTCGCTTGCTAGCTATCCCGCGAGCCGTTCCGATCTCGTCGGGCACCTCCCAGTGTCCACCATGGCACGATACCCATGGTCACCGATGGTCCGTTCTTGCTTCGGCCGTCCCGACCCGAGTTGTCGCCGGAGGTGGCCTGCAGCAGGGGCGACAGGACTTGAACCTGCAACCTGCGGTTTTGGAGACCGCTGCTCTGCCAGTTGAGCTACGCCCCTTCGCGGCTGGCAGGCAGGACCAGACCAGACCAAGCCAAGCCAGAGCCAACCTCGTTGTGCCGGGGCTTACATGACGCGCGCGCCCTCCGTTCGGCCGATCGCGAACTGAGACATGAGGCGGATGGTTTGTCTCACCCGTCGCTCACTCCGCTCGTTCCACTTACGGAAAGCGCGCTTATCTAGGGAAAACCCCGAGGTCCGAGTGTACATGGCGGTAGGAGTCAGACACCAATCACGCGGTTCTGATGACCTGTCCGGTTTCCTTGTCCCATTTGAGCTTGGCCGAACCATCACCCTGCTGGCCCATCAGGGTGGTGAAGGCCTCGATGACCAGCTCACCGTCGTCGTTGGTGCAGATGTTCTTGGTGACCACGATGTCGGCACCAAAACGCTCGTCCACCGAGTGGATGTCCATCCGAGCCCACAACCTGTCCCCGGCCAATATCGGTTTGTGGAACACGAACCTCTGGTCGACCTGGACGATCTGCATCGTCTCCATACCGATGTCGACATTGCGGAAGAAATCCGATTGGACGAGTTTCGCAAGAATGGTCACGAAGGTCATCGGCGCCACGATGGCCGGGTAGCCAAGTTGGGCAGCGGCATCCTCGTCGTAACAGGCCGCGTCCTCACACTGGATGGATCGTGCAAATCCCCGAACCTGCTCGCGACCCACGACGAAACTGTCCGGGTACTTCCAACTCATCCCGCGAATGTCGGTCTTGAGAGCCATAAACTGCGCCCGCCTACGCCAATTTCGCCGAAGCGATGGCCCGACCGAAGATCTTCTTGCCGTCAGTGGTGGCTGTCAGTGCGATGGTCACCGACTTGCTATCCGGATCAATCGACTTCACCCGGCCGGTGAACACGATCTCGGCGCCCTTACCGTCGTTGGGCACCGGCACGATCGAGGTGAACCGCACGTTGTATTCGGTGACCGCGCCCGGATCGCCGACCCACGATGTGACGTAGCCGCCGCCGAGGCCCATCGTCAGCATGCCGTGGGCGATCGCGGTGTCCAACCCCACGACCTTGGCGATCTCGTCGTCCC
The DNA here is from genome assembly GCF_018278905.1 of Mycobacterium spongiae. Taxonomy (NCBI): domain Bacteria; kingdom Bacillati; phylum Actinomycetota; class Actinomycetes; order Mycobacteriales; family Mycobacteriaceae; genus Mycobacterium; species Mycobacterium spongiae. Next base: position 1,014,865 of record NZ_CP046600.1, on the reverse strand, counting down.
AGTGGATCGGGTTCAGGTCACCCGACACCCCGGCGTAGTTCACCAGATCGGCGCGGGTCAGCGGGTAGGTCTTCTCCGGAAGCTGGTCTCCAACCTGGACCGAACCGAACTCACGCAGCGCCATCAGAAAATCCCTCTTCCCCATCCTCGCCGGCACGGCCCGCCAGGGTCGTGTAGGTCTCCTGCACAATCTCACCAGCTTCGTTGGTGATTACGTTCTTGGTCACGATGATCTGAGTGCCGTGCGCTAGACGCATCGAATCCACATACACATCGCAATAGAGCTTGTCGCCCGCCACGATCGGCTTCATGAACTTCAGAACTTGGTCAACCTGGACGATCTGCGCCTCAGAGGTCGCGATGTTCGCCTGTTTGAAGAACGCCGACTGAGCCTTGTAGCCGAATACGCAGATGAACGTCAGCGGGGCCAAAAGGCCCCCATATCCAAGTTCGGTGGACGCACTCTCCTCGAAGAACGAGGCGTCGTCGTTTTGCACGGCGACGGCGTACTCGCGGATTTTCTCCCGCTCAACCTCGTAATAGTCGGGGTACCGATAATGCATTCCGACGATGTCTTCGGTCAGCGCCACGGCTATACAACCTACCTATTCGGTCCGAATAACTAGCTGCGGGGCTGCCCTACCGCGTCTCGCGGTGCGCCTCGTGCTTGCCGCAATTCGGGCAGAACTTCTTTACCTCGAGCCGGTCCGGGTCGTTGCGGCGGTTCTTCTTGGTGATGTAGTTGCGATGCTTACACACCTCACATGCCAATGTGATCTTCGGCCGCACGTCGGTACTGGAAGCCATGTCCTTTTCTCTTTCTTCTCTTTCCCAACTCCGTAGAACGTCTCGTGGTTGAGTTGTAGCGATGGCCGGACTCGAACCGGCGACCTAACGATTATGAGTCGTTCGCTCTAACCGACTGAGCTACATCGCCTCTGGGCCACCCCACCTTACGGTCGGGGCCGCCCGCCTGCGGCGTCTGCCGAGCCCCCTAACGGAATCGAACCGTTGACCTTTTCCTTACCATGGAAACGCTCTGCCGACTGAGCTAAGGGGGCCGCTGACCCGTAGCGACCAGTCGGGCCGCGGGCCTAAAAGAGGGTACAGCCTGTCGCGCAACGTCACCAAACCACGAGTCACGATCCGGCGTGGGCAGCGAAGGCTACGCGGTGTCAGAGGGCGCGTGCCGGGTTCACCCGGTGTCGCTGCCATGCCGCGGAACCCAGGCGCTGGGATCGCTGAACTCGTCGTACTCCTCATCGTGCGACTCCTCGCTCGATTCACCGAGGAGGGTCCGTAGCGCGAGATTGACGGCCTCGCGCGCACCTGCCAAACGGTAACGACGTATCGCCTCTTGGATCAGGCCGTCGTCAACCTCGATCTCGACCTTGGTCAGCATGGCCCAACAATACCCACCGCGTTCAAGCCAGTGATCAAGGAATTGGGCATGTCGGTCGATCCCTGCCGTACCCGACATGAAGACGTCCCGCTTGGCGGTCTTGGGCGCGTGCTGGACGAGACCTAGTCTGGTGACGTGTCAAAGGATCGGCTGTACTTCCGTCAACTGCTTTCTGGTCGTGATTTCGCCCCCGGCGATATGTTCGCGACACAGATGCGCAATTTTGCGTACCTGATCGGCGACCGCCAAACCGGGGACTGCATGGTCGTCGACCCGGCGTACGCGGCCGGGGATCTGGTCGACGCGCTCGAGGCAGACGACATGCGCCTGTCGGGGGTGCTGGTGACCCACCACCACCCCGACCATGTCGGCGGTTCGATGATGGGTTTTCAACTCAAGGGACTTGCCGAGTTACTGGAGCGGGGATCCGTACCGGTGCACGTGAACACCCATGAAGCGCTGTGGGTTTCGCGGGTTACCGAGATACCCATCGGCGACCTGACGACCCATGAGCACGGTGACAAGGTCAGCGTCGGCGACATCGACATCGAGCTGCTGCACACCCCGGGGCATACGCCCGGCAGCCAGTGTTTTCTGCTCGACGGCCGGCTGATCGCTGGTGACACGTTGTTCCTCGAAGGCTGCGGACGCACCGACTTTCCCGGCGGAGACTCCGACGAGATTTATCGCAGCCTGCAGCAGCTGGCCAAGCTTCCGGGTGACCCCACCCTCTTCCCCGGACATTGGTATTCAGCCGAGCCAAGCGCCCCGCTGTCGGAGGTCAAGCGTTCCAACTATGTGTATCGCGCCACAGATCTCAGTCAGTGGCGAATGCTGATGGGCGGTTGAGGGAGTCGGTCGGCGTCGCCGGGAGCGCACCGGAAAAACTCTGGGCTCGCTGAGACCCATCACGCAGATCTGATTCAATCGACTGACTGCCCGTATCGAAGGAGTAACCATGAGCGGTCCGGTCATCTACAGCCGCAAGGATTCCATCGCGGTCATCAGGATGGACGACGGCAAGGTCAACGCGTTGGGCCCGACCATGCAGCAGGCCCTCAACGAAGCCATCGACAACGCCGACCGGGATGACGTCGGGGCGCTGGTGATCACCGGAAATGAACGGGTGTTCAGTGGCGGCTTCGACCTGAAGATCCTTACCTCCGGCGAGGTTCAGCCGGCGATCGACATGCTCAGAGGCGGATTCGAGCTCTCCTATCGCCTGTTGTCCTACCCCAAGCCCGTCGTCATGGCTTGCACCGGCCACGCCATCGCCATGGGGGCATTCCTGTTGTCTTCCGGCGACCATCGGGTGGCCGCGCACGCCTACAACGTTCGGGCCAATGAAGTTGCGATCGGCATGGTTGTGCCGTATGCGGCGCTCGAGATCATCAAGCTAAGGCTGACACCATCCGCATACCAGCAAAGTGCCGGGCTGGCCAAGACGTTCTTTGGCGAAACCGCCCTCGCAGCTGGATTCATCGACGAGATAGCACTGCCCGAGGTGGTGGTCAGCCGCGCAGAGGAAGCCGCACAGGAATTCGCCGAGCTCGACCAGCGCTCCCATGCCGCAACCAAGCTGCGAGCCCGTGCCGAAGCCCTCAAGGCCATCCGGGCCGGGATCGACGGGATAGAAGCCGAATTCGGATTGTAGGTCTCGACGTGGACGGTGGGGTGTTGCGGTAGCTGGCGCAACCGCAACACCCCACCGTCGCCTCCTCCATGTCCCCCGTCGCCTCCTCCAGGTCGAAGTGTGACAGGCAGGCCGCGAGCCGTCACTTCACCTTCGCGGCCGCAGGGCGGCCGCAGACCGCTAGGGCAGCGAAGGGGCGCAGCGATCGGCAGCATCGTGGTGCTGTGATCACTCTGGGAACTGCCGGAAACGCTGCAGGTATTGGGGCCAATCCCAGCTCGACAGGAACGCTTCGGTCGCTGCGTAGCCTCGGTCATAGAGTTCCTCCAGGCGCGATGTGGCGATGTCGAAATCGAGGACGCCCACGTCGGTCGAGGCGACGGGGATCGTGCGCGCACTGACCCACGGCTGGCTCAGATGAGCCTGGTCGTGGCCCACGAGCATGGTCGTGAAGAGGCTTTCCAGTAACGCCGACTGCTGGAGGAACCGCAGCGGCCGCAGCGCGGGAAATGCCTGTTCTACGCCCTCAGCGAGCTTGGGTATGACCGTTATCCCAAAAGTGGGCCAACGCGGCGGAATGCGGTCGATGCGGTCGAGAGAATCAATCGGAAAGCTCGAAAGCACACCACCATCGACCAGTGTGGACCGCAGTCCATCCATACCGGTAACCGTGACCGGGGGGTAAATGAACGGTATGGCCATGGAAGCGCGAACCGCCATGGCGACGGGTTGTTCATCCGGATCAACTCCGTAGACCCGCCGATAGTCCCAAGGCAACCTCACCAGCTGCGCTCTCGTCAGATCAGCGACCGTGACGGCGACCCGATAGCGCTGCTCGACGGGCAGCTGGTCATCGTCGAGTGCCAACTCACCGAATGTCGTGACGCCGAGGTTCTTCAGTTCGCCGCGAATCCAGTCATAGGCGGCATCCCCGCGATACATGGCCGAGTCCCGCATCAGCCCCAATGCGGATCCGAGCAGCGGAACCGGCCCGGCGTCGCGCCATTTGCTCAGCGGCACTGATAGCGCAAGCTCCCTGATCTGGTCGCTCGCGAGTTGGTCAGCCTTCGACGCTGCGGCCGAGATCACGGCGACCACCGACCCCGCGGAGACGCCTGATACCCGGTAGGTCGTATACCCAGCGTCGAGAAGGCCCGCGATCGCACCTACCAGGCCCATGAACTTGACGCCGCCACCGGAAAGAACCAGGTCCGCCCGCTGGCGCGGCGCCTCCATGGCTCAGTGACCCACGCCGACGTCGGGAGTGTCGTCGGCCGAGACCCATTGGTAGGGAAGGAACTTGCCGTTGAACGTCACCACGACCCGGTCACCCGAGGGATGTGGTTTCTTCTGCACGTCGGCGTGGAAATTGATGGCGCTCATGATGCCGTCACCAAATTGCTCGTGGATCAATTCCTTGATGGCGCCGCCGTATACCTGCAAGGCCTCATAGAGGCGATAGATGGTGGGATCGGTGGGAACCGAGGTTGGCAGCCCGCCGCGCATGGGCACTGCCGCCAGCGTGGGAACGGCCGACTCGTCAATGCCCAGCTTCTTCACCAGAACCCGGCCGAGTTCAGCGGGAATCGGATGTTGGCCCAGCAACGCCGACGTCGTCCACATGACCGGCCGTCCGATGGCGTCAGCCAGCTCCTGCCAGCTCAGGCCCTTGGCCAGGCGGGCGACGACAATCTGTTCGGTGATCTCGTTTCTGTTCATGGCCCCAGCATGCACGCAGCGCGGCGCCGCCGCGCGCCAACTATCGCACCGGCGCCACGGTCGATGTACGCTACGCGGCGTCGCATCATTGGCCGCGGGATCGGGGTGCTATGCGGATCGTCGTCGACCTGAATCGCTGCTTGGGGTATGCGCAGTGCGTGCCCCTGGCGCCGAGCGTTCTCAAACTCAGCGGCGAGGAAGCCCTCACCTACGACCCCAACCCTGATGACACCGAACGTCTGCGGGTGTTGCGGGCGGCCGCGTCATGCCCGGTGCAAGCAATCATCGTGGAGAAGGCGGATGCCCAGCTCGACACCAAGCTCGATGACCGGTAGCGGGTCCCGGAAGCGCGGTGGGCGGGCGGGGTGGGCATGACGATCGACGGAGACAGGTTTAAAGAGAAGGGCCGGATCGTCATCGTCGGCGCCTCACTGGCCGGGCTTCGTGCCGCCGAAGGGCTGCGGGAAGAGGGTTTCCGGGGCCAACTGACCATCATCGGCGACGAGCCGGACGAGCCCTATGACCGGCCTCCGCTGTCCAAGCAGGTTCTGGCGGGGTGGGTGGCCGCCGACCACACGAAATTGCCCCGGATGCGCAAGCTGGATGCCCAGTGGCAACTCGGGGTCGCCGCGACCGCACTGGATCGCGCCAACCAGCTGGTGCGGCTGGCTGACGGCAGCGAGGTGGTGGGCGATCGCCTGCTGATCGCCACCGGTGTGCGGTCGCGGAAATGGCCCAACCCTGCCGAAGCCGCGCTTGCGGGCGTGCATACGCTACGCACGAGTGCCGACGCCGCGCGGCTGCAGACGGCGTTGGCCGCTCGTCCGCGCCGGGTGTTGATCATCGGTTCCGGGTTCATCGGTTCCGAGGTGGCGTCGGTGTGTCGCGAGCTCGGCCTGGACGTCACCGTGGCCGAAAGGGGCCCAGCTCCCTTGTCCGGTCCGCTCGGCGGGGTGATCGGCGCGATCGCCGCCGAAATGCAGCGCGCGGCGGGGGTGGACCTGCGCACCGGGGTCTCGGTGCTGGCGTTGGAGGGCGACGCGGGCGGGCACGTGCGGCGGGCGCGGCTGTCCGATGGCAGCACGCTCGACGTGGATGTGGTGGTGACGTCGTTGGGATCGATCCGCAACGTCGAGTGGCTCGACGGAGCCGGATTGGCCGCCGGCCCTTGGGGAGTCGGTTGCGACGCCGGGTGCCGTGCGTTCGATATCAACGGCTTGGTCACCAATCACATCTTCGTGGCCGGCGACATCGCCAGGGCGCCGCACGTGCTCTATGACTACGAGTTCCTGGCGATGGAACACTGGGACAACGCCGTGCTGGGGGCCCGCGTTGCCGCCCACAACATGGTCTGCGACGAAGTCGATCGTTGGGCACACCTCCTGATCCCTCAATTCTGGTCCGGTCAATTCGGTGTCAACATCAAATCCGTTGGGGTGCCGTCCTTCGGTGACGAGATTGTCTTCACCCAGGGCTCGGTCAAGCAGCGGCGATTCGCCGCGGCCTATGGTCACCAGGGACGCATCGTGGGTGCGGTTACCTTCAATCACGGCAAGTGGATCGACCACTACCGCGACCAGATCGCGCGCTCGGGTCCCTTCCCGCCGCATCCGCCGGGCTTTGACTTTCCGGAAAACATGGGTGTGCTACCCGCTGACTTCCCCGCGGCTGGTGTGTCCACCGAGACCGCGGACGTGGTGCTGACTGGGCACAACCCAGGCGAGCGCCAGGCCGAATTCCGGCCGCGGCGGCCATGATCTGACACCGAACGAACCGGACGAACCGGACGAACCGAACGAACCGAACGAACCGAAGCCAACACAGCAACGGAGGAACCTGCATGACCCCCGAGGAAGCCTTCGATGCCGCGATGCGGTATGAGAACCGTGCTAATCCCTATCCGTTCTTCGACGAGCTCCGCAAGACGCCGGTCGCCCGAGTTGCCAACGGTGTGTATGCCGTGACCGGATACGACGAGCTGATCACCCTGGCCCACGATCCCCGGGTGAGTTCGGATACGCGCAAAGTTCGCCCGCTCGCGCCCCCCAACGACCCCGAGTACCAGGCTCCCAATCTCGATGAGTCGCTGGTCGAGATGATGGACGCATACGACCGGGATCCCAGCTTTATTGCGTCGGATCCGCCCGACCACGACCGGGCACGCCGGCAGTGCATGCGCTTTTTTGGACCACCGCATTCGCCGAACCTGATTCCCAGCCAGGAGCCGCTATGCCAGCAGATTGTCAACGGGCTGCTGGACAGAGCCTTAGACAAAGCCCCGCACAAGACCCGTATCGACGTTGTCGACGAGTTCGCCTATCCGCTTCCAGTCAATGTGATCTGCCGGATCATGGGCGTGCCGATCGAGGACGAGCCGCAGTTTCACGCCTGGATCGTCGACATTATGGCGGGCATTTTCGACCTCGGCCCGGAGATCGAGACCGAAGAGGGCCACGGCCGGCAAGAAAAAGGTCAAGCGGCCAACATTGCACTCACCAAATACATTGTGGAGCTGGCCGAGAAAGCCGCGAAGACACCAGGGCCGGGAATGATTTCCCAACTAGTGCACGACGACGGACCTGACGGGAGAATGTCAGCGAGCGAGATCGTCAACAACACGATCTTGCTGTTTGTCGCAGGACACGACTCGACTGTCAATCTGATCTCGCACTGTGTGCTGACGGCGCTGCGCAACCCCTGGTCGATCGAGTTGCTGCGCAGCCGACCGGAACTGGTTCCGGGCGCGATCGAGGAAGTGCTGAGACTGCAGTCGTCGGTGCAGTTCTTCCCGACGAGATCGGCATTGGCCGACATCGAGATTGCCGGTACTACCATCCCGCGAGGCGCGCCCATCTACCTCATGTACGGCGCCGCCAACCGAGATCCGCGACGCTTTGCAAACCCCAACGAGTTCGACCCCCAACGCCCTGACAATGAGCACGTCGGCTGGGGCCGCGGGATTCACGTCTGCTTTGGTGGCCCACTAGCCCGGTTGGAAGTCAATACGGCATTCGATGCGTTTCTCCGCCGCGTGGAGAACCCGCGCCTGGTCGAGGACCCACCGCCCTACCGCATCAGCCAGGTATTCCGCGGCCCGCGACATCTCCTCATCGACTACGACCGCATCCAACCCGAGGCCTGAATCACCCGTCGTACGAGTCGGTCAGCCCCCGGCGCCCACCCACACCGTCGAGAGGTCTTGCGGCGCAGCCCGATCGGTGACGCAGGTAAGCCCCACGGCTGGCGGTTCTTCGATGCCGCCGTACATGGCGCCGGGGGCAGGTTGCGTCCCATGTTTCGGTGGCACGCGTACCCATCCAGGGCACTACTAACCCCCAGCCAACCCCTCAAACAGCATGGTGCGACCACCCGGGAACGTCTAGGGTGACCCGCGATGGCGCTTCATCTGCATCGTGCCCAGCGCACCGATCTGCTCGCCGATGGGCTCGGTGCCCTGCTGAGCGACCCCCTGCCCGACCCGTTCGCCGAGGAGCTGGTCCTGGTTGGCGCCCGCGGCATGGAACGCTGGCTGAGCCAACGGCTTTCGCATGTGCTGGGATCCGGTGCCGGCAGTGATGGAGTGTGCGCCGGCGTGTCCTTCCGCAGTCCAAGCTCGTTGATCGCCGAGATCACCGGCACCGGCCACAACGACCCCTGGTCGCCGGAAGCCCTCACCTGGGCACTGCTGGAAGTCATCGACACCAGCCTGAACGAGCCATGGTGCCAGACGCTGGCACAACATCTGGGCCACTTCCACAATGGGGCTGAGGCAGAGCTGCGTCACGGCCGCCGCTATGCGGTGGCGCGCCGGCTCGCCGGCCTGTTCACCTCGTATGCCCGGCAACGCCCCCAACTCCTGGCCGCCTGGACGGACGGCGACGTCGACCGCCTCGACGCCGACCTGACCTGGCAGGCCCACCTTTGGCGGTTGCTCGTCGCGAAGGTCCCCGCCGATCCCCCGCACATCCGCCATGCAAAGACCGTGTCCCGGCTCCGCGAGGCTCCCAGCGACCTGCCGGCCCGGCTGTCGCTCTTCGGCCATACCCGGCTGGCAATCGCAGATATCGAACTGTTGGACGCCCTCGCGGCGCACCATGACCTGCACCTGTGGATACCGCACCCCAGCGACGACCTGTGGCGCGCGCTCGCCGGCAGCTACGGTGCGGTGTCGCGACGGGAGGACACCACCCGACACGGCGCAAAACACCCGCTGCTCCAGACGCTGGGCCGCGACCTGCGCGAGCTGCAGCGGGTGTTGCCGGTCCGCCGCAGCACCGACGAGTGCCTGGGGCTTGCCCCGGAGCGAGCGACCCTCCTGGGCTGGCTGCAATCCGACATCGCTGCCAACGCGGTCCGGCCGGGCGGTCGCGTGCCGGCCACCGGCGACCGATCCGTCCAGGTCCACGCTTGCCACGGCCCGGCCCGCCAAATCGACGTGTTGCGCGAAGTCCTGCTCGGGCTCTTGGCCGACGACCCGACGCTTCAGCCCCGAGATGTCGTGGTGATGTGTCCCGACATCGAGACCTATGCGCCGCTGATTGTCGCCGGTTTCGGCCTAGGAGAGCTTCCGGGCGACAGCCACCCGGCCCACCGACTGCGAGTCCGGTTGGCCGATCGCGCCCTCTCGCACACCAACCCGCTGTTGGGCGTCGCCGACGAGCTGCTCACGATCGCCGGCAGCCGGGTCAGCGCCACGCAGGTTCTCAACCTCGCTTCGGCTGCGCCGGTACGCGCCCGCTTCGGCTTCACCGACGACGATCTCGACATCGTCACGGCATGGGTCCGCGAGTCCGGTGTCCGCTGGGGCTTCGACGCGCCGCACCGCAAGCCGTACGGACTCGACCACATCATCTCGAACACATGGCGTTTCGGGCTCGACCGAATCCTTACCGGGGTAGCGATGTCCGACGATTCGCGGGCATGGCTGGGCACCGCGCTGCCGGTCGACGACGTTGGCAGCAATCGGGTCGAGCTGGCCGGCAGATTGGCCGAGTACTTGGACCGGCTGCAATCGGCGGTCGACTCACTCGACGGCGTCCGATCGCTGACCGAGTGGATCACCGCACTGACCGCGGGCGTCGCGCAATTGACTCAGGTGAGTTCCGACGGCATCTGGCAGCCGAGCCAGCTGCGGCGTGAGTTCGCAACTATCCTGGCCGAAGCCGACTTCCGCCAGACCACTGCGCTGCGGCTGGCCGACGTGCGCGCACTGCTGACGGGGCACCTGGCCCCGCGCCCGACCCGCGCCAACTTCCGCACCGGCACCCTGACCGTATGCACGATGGTCCCCATGCGCTCTGTCCCACACCGAGTGGTTTGCCTCGTTGGGCTAGACGATGGCGTATTTCCACGGCAGGCACTCGACGACGGCGACGACGTACTCGCTCGGCAGCCGATGACCGGCGACCGCGACATCCGTTCCGAAGACCGGCAGTTGCTGCTCGATGCGGTGTGCGCCGCCACCGAGACACTGGTCATCACGTATACCGGCGCCGACGAACACACCGGGCATCCGCGTCCGCCGGCAGTGCCATTGGCTGAGCTGCTCGACACCCTGGACAAGACCACGGCGCGGCCGGTACGCACCCGCCTGGTGGTCGAACATCCACTGCAGCCCTTTGACATTCGGAATGTGACTCCCGGCGAACTGGTGCCCGAGCGGCCCTTCACCTTCGACCCGAGTTCACTGCTGGCGGCCAGAGCCGCCGCGGGAGAACGGCACCGAGCCCAGGCCTTCCTATCCGAACTGCTGCCCGAACCCACCCACGCCGACATCGCCGTGGCCGATCTGCTCAGCTTTTTCCGTGACCCAGTCAAAGGGTTTTTTCGCGAGCTCGACCTCACGCTGCCGGCCGAGGTGGACGAGGTCAAAGACGAAATACCTGTCGAAATCGACAACCTGGAACAGTGGGCGGCTGGCGACCGCATGCTGCGCGACATGCTGCGCGGCTTGGACGCCGGTGCGGCGGCCGAGGCCGAGTGGCGACGCGGAACCTTGCCGCCAGGACAGCTGGGCTGGCGCAAGGCACGAGAGATCCGCACCGCGGCGGCTGGGTTGGCCGCCGAGGCCCTGCGGCACCGCCGCGGCGAACCGCAGGCCTACGATATCGACGTTGCGCTCGACGACGGGCGGCGAATCACCGGTACGGTGACACCGGTATTCGGCACCCGCACGGTGTCAGTCACCTACTCCAAGCTCGGCGGAAGACGACTGCTCGAGTCGTGGATTCCGTTGCTGGCGTTGAAGGCCGAAAACCCCGACCTCGACTGGACCGCGTTATGCATCGGACGCTCCAGCAAGGGTTCCCGGAGAACCGCGCACCGCGAGCATCCTATGGAACAACGCCTCCTGGGCGCGCCCGCCAGTCCGCGCGAAACCCTGCAGGATTTGGTGCGCCTCTACGACGCCGGTCGTCGCGAACCGTTGCCGCTTCCACTCAGGACGTCCTACGCGTGGGCTGACGCCCGCAAGACCGGCAGAGATCCAGTGAAAGTCGCAGGCTGGCGCTGGCACTCGCAGAACAACTACCGCGGCGAGGACGCTGAGCCGGCTCATGAAAGAGTTTGGGGCCCAAGAGCTCGGCTCGACGTCCTGCTCGGTGCACCCCACCCCGGCGAAGACGTCGCGGGTGAGGATACCCGGCTGGGCGCGCTCGCTGTGCGACTGTGGTTGCCGCTGCTGCGGTCCGAACTCTCGACCTCGGAGCTGCGTTGATGGACCACTTCGATCTCCTGGGTCCGTTGCCCGCAAGCGGGTCCACGACGGTGTTGGAAGCCAGTGCCGGTACGGGCAAGACATTCGCCCTGGCCGGGCTGGTCACCCGGTTCGTCGCCGAAGGCGTCACCCCACTCGACGAAATGTTGCTGATCACCTTCAGCAAAGCGGCCAGCCGGGAACTGCGGGAACGGGTCCGTGCCCAGCTGGTGAACACCGTAGCCGCACTTGATGGTTCGGTACCCGGGTTACCGAATGACCTCGTTGCGCACCTGCAACGCGGCACCGCTGCCGAACGCGACGAGCGTTGCGCACGGCTGCGCACTGCGCTCGCCGACTTCGATACCGCGACCATCTGCACCACGCACCAGTTCTGCCAGCTTGTCCTCAAATCTCTTGGAGTAGCTGGCGATACGGATGCCGGTGCGACACTGGTCGAAAGCCTCGACGACGTGGTCGCGCAGATTGTCGATGATTTGTACCTTACTCACTTCGGAGCGGAACGTGACGAGGTAGCGCTCAGCCGCTCGGGCGCACTGAACCTGGCTCGCGCGGTGGTCGCTGACCCGTGTGCCGAGTTGCGCCCGCACCACCCGGACCCGCAGTCGGTCGCCGCGGTGCGGTTGCGCTTCGCCACGGATGTGCTCGTACAACTCGAACTGCGCAAGCGCCAGCTCGGCATCTTCAGCTACAACGACCTGCTCAGCCGGCTAGCCGAGACCCTCGAAGGCGCCACTGACTCGACGGCAGCCCACGCCGCCGGCCGCATGCGCAGGCGCTGGACGACGGTCATGGTCGACGAGTTTCAGGACACCGACCCGATTCAGTGGCGCGTCATCGACCGCGCCTTCAACGGCCACTGCAGGCTGGTGCTGATCGGCGATCCCAAGCAGGCGATCTACGGCTTTCGCGGCGGCGACATCTACACCTACCTGGGGGCGGCCCGTACCGCCGGTGACCGTCGCACGCTCGGCGTGAACTGGCGTAGCGACAAAGCGCTCGTCGACAGCCTGCACGCGGTCCTGTTGGGAGCCGAGCTTGGCGACCCCGACATCGTCGTCCGCGATGTCGAGGCTCGGGTTGGCGGCCATCGGTTGCGGAACGCGCCGCGCAACGCACCGTTTCGCCTGCGGGTCGTCAACCGCGCCGGGTTCGGCCACGACCAGACCCGGACCATCCCGATCGACCAGCTACGCCGCTACATTTCGACCGACCTCGCGACCGATATCGGTGCGCTACTAGCCAGCGACGCAACCTTTGACGCGAAGCCGATCCGCGCGGCAGACATCGCGGTCATTGTCGAATCAAGCAAAGACGCCCGGCCCTGCCAAGTCGCATTGACCGAAGCCGGCATTCCCGCTGTGTACACCGGTGACGGCGACGTCTTTGCCGCCGACGCCGCCAAGGACTGGCTGTGCCTGCTGAACGCCTTCGACCAGACACACCGCAGCGGGCTGGTACGGGCCGCGGCAACCACCGTGTTCTTCGGCAAGACGGCCAACGAGCTTGCCTGCGGCGGCGACGCCTTGACCGACGATGTATCCACCACGCTGCGGAACTGGGCCGCCCAACTGCGCGAGCGCGGTCCGGCCGCCGTCTTCGAGGCAGCACAATTGGCCGGAATGGGGCGACGCGTGCTTGCCGAACGCGGCGGCGAGCGGACGATGACCGACGTGGCCCATATCGCCCAACTCCTGCACACCATCACCCACCGCGAGCGGCTGACTTTGCCGGCGTTGCGCGATTGGCTGCGCCGCCAGTGCGATGATCGCGGCGGAGCACCCGAACGCACCCGGCGAATCGACAGTGACGCCGCGGCGGTACAGATCCTGACGGTATGGGGCGCCAAGGGGCTGCAGTTTCCGGTCGTGTACTTGCCGTTCGCCTTCAACCGGCACGTTTTCATCGACGATATTCCGCTCTACCACGACAGCAACGGCGTTCGGTGCCTGGATATCGGCGGCCCAGGTAGTGCCGATCGCAAGAGCATCGAAGCCTTCAGCCGAGCCGAAGCGGCCCGCAACGATATTCGGCTGACATATGTCGCGCTGACGCGAGCGCAGTCACAAGTCGTGGCATGGTGGGCGCCCGCCAAGGACGAACCGACCGGTGGCCTGTCACGCCTGCTACGCGGGCGGCGCCGCGGCGCTGCCGAAGTGCCGAACAGCTGCGTACCGAGAACGATCTCGGACGATGAGGCGTTGGACCAGTTTCGGGCGTGGGAGGCGGCTGGCGGCCCAGCGATCGAAGAATCCGCGCCAGCGGCCGTTGCGCCCGTTCCGCGGCCGCCGCCACCGGCCGAGCTGGCCGTACGCCATTTTCACCGGTCGATCGACACCACGTGGCGGCGCACGTCGTATTCGGCACTGGTCCGCGGCGCGCACGATGCGGCAGTCAGCAGTGAACCGGAGATCACTGCTCGCGACGACGAGGCCGAAGAGGTGGCGGTCTCGACCGCGCCGGAGATCGGGCCGGACACCACTTCCCCCATGGCCGACCTACCGGCCGGTGCAACATTCGGTTCGCTGGTGCATGCCGTACTTGAACATGCCGACCCCTTTGCCGTTGACCTGGAGGCTGAGCTGGGACGTCAGGTCCTCGATCATTCGCGGTTGTGGCCCGTCGACGTGGAACCGACCGCACTCGCGTCCGCACTTGTGCCCATGCACGACACGCCCTTGGGCCCGTTGGCCGACGAGCTGACGTTGCGCCGGATCGGACATCGGGATCGACTGCGGGAGTTGACCTTTGAACTACCGCTGGCCGGCGGCGACGTCGCGGAGGCGATTGCGCCCCCACGAGTCGCCGACCTGGGTGCGCTGCTTCGCGATTACCTGCCACCCGAGGATCCGCTCGCCCGCTATGCCGGCCGGCTGATGTCTGAGGATCTCGGCGCCCAGCCGTTGCATGGCTATCTGTCTGGGTCGATCGACGTTGTGCTGCGGGTGCCGCAACAGCGTTATCTGGTCGTCGACTACAAGACCAACATGCTCGGCGACACTGCTGCCGATTACAGCTTTCCACGGTTGACCGACGCGATGCTGCATTCCGATTACCCATTACAGGCACTTCTGTATACCGTTGTGCTGCATCGCTTTTTACGATGGCGGCAACCTGACTACCAGCCGCGGCGTCACCTGGGTGGGGTGTTGTACTTGTTTGTGCGGGGAATGTGCGGGGCGTCGACCCCACGAGTCGATGGGCATCCTTGCGGAGTATTCAGCTGGCTGCCGCCCGCCGAGATGGTTGTGAGGCTATCTGACATGCTCGACCAGGGTCGGCGTGCGACGTGAGTGGCACCGGCTTCGAAGACCCGCTGGATCGGCGAATAGCAATCGAGGCGCGCCCACTGCTGCGCACGTTCAACGCAGCCGGAGTCTTGGAGTCCGCTGACGTCCATGTGGCGCAGCGGGTTACCGCGTTGGCCGGGGAGGTCGAGGGCGCAGCCGGCGACGTCGTTGCGCTGGCGGTGGCGCTGGCAGTAAGAGCATTGCGCGCCGGCTCCGTCTGCGTCGACCTGACCACGGTAGCCGCCGATACGGGGGCCCCGGACCTGGCATGGCCAGACCCGGTCGCGTGGCTGGCCACATTGCGGGCGAGCCCGCTGTTTCGCCAGCCGCCGGTGCTGCGACTCTACGACGGCCGGCTGCTGTACCTCGACCGATACTGGCGCGAGGAAGAGCACGTGTGCACCGAGTTGCTCGCGCTGTCGGTCCCCACGCCCAGCGTCGACGTGCCCGACTACCAGCGACTCTTCCCGCCGGGCTACCAGGAACAGCGCAGAGCAGCGGAAATATCGTTGTCGCAAGGAGTTACCGTGCTGACTGGGGGGCCGGGCACCGGCAAGACCACCACGATCGCGCGGCTGTTGGCGCTGCTCGCCGCGCAGGCGGATAGGTCAGGCGCTGCCGGCCTGCGGATCGCGTTGGCCGCACCGACGGGAAAGGCCGCGGCGCGGTTGACCGAAGCGGTGGCCGCTGAGGTCGCCAGGCTCGAGGCCGTTGACCGCGAACGGCTTTCCGGTTTGCAGGCGGTGACACTGCACCGGTTGCTAGGTAGCCGGCCCGACACGTCGGTGCGCTTTCGGCACCATCGGGGGAATCGGCTGGCATACGACGTGATCGTCGTCGATGAGACGTCGATGGTGTCGCTGACAATGATGGCCCGGTTGCTGGAGGCGGTGCGTCGCGACACACGGCTGATCCTGGTGGGTGACGCTGACCAGCTGACGTCGGTGGAAGCCGGAGCAGTGTTGGCGGATCTGGTCGATGGCCTGTCCGCGCGCGGCGACGTGCGGGTCGCCGCATTGCGGACTTCGCATCGGTTCGGCGAATCGATCGGCGCGCTGGCCGACGCGATCAGGGTTGGCGACGCGGATCAGGCGGTCGCGTTGCTTCGCGCGGGCGGTGAGCACCTCGAGTTTCTCGAAACCGACGACCCGACAGACGGTTTGCGGCTGGCCCTGCTCCCCCATGCCCTGCGGGTACGTGAGGCGGCGATGCTCGGCGACGCGTCGGCCGCTGTGGCGGAGCTCGGCGAGCAGCGGCTGCTCTGCGCACATCGTGAGGGGCCCTACGGCGTGCGGCATTGGAACCGGCGCATGCAGCATTGGGTCGGCACCGAGACGGGCGACCCAATGTGGTCGCCGTGGTACGCCGGTCGGCCATTGTTGGTGACCGCCAACGACTATGGACTGCGTATCTACAACGGTGACACCGGTGTGGTGGTCGCTGGAGCGGACGGCCTGCGCGCCGTCATTGCCGGAGCGACCGGCCCACTGAACTTCTCGGTCAGCCGGATCGGCGACGTGGAGACCATGTACGCGATGACGATCCATAAGAGCCAGGGCAGCCAAGTCAACGAGGTCACCGTGCTGGTGCCGCCACACGATTCCAGATTGCTGACGCGGGAGTTGCTCTATACAGCGGTGACTCGAGCCACAAAGAGGGTCCGCGTAGTCGGTTCAGAGGCCGACGTGCGAGCGGCCATTGGACGGCGGGCGCTGCGCGCTACGGGGCTACGACAACGCCTGCGGGCCGCCGCGCCATCAACCGAGGTGAATCTCTAGCCGCTATTTCCGTCCGAACCGGCCAACAGCCCGCCGGTGCCGCCGGCGCCCGGGGCCCCGTCGGGTGTGCCGGTGCCGCCGTTTCCGCCGTTTCCACCGTTTCCGATCACCATCGCGTTGCCCCCGGCACCACCGTCGCCGCCGGCGCCGCCGTTGCCGCCGGCCCCACCGGCGCCGCCGTTGCCGATCAGGTGCCCACCACGACCACCCGCACCGCCGCCCCCCGCGTCGACGCCATTGCCGTCGCCACCGGCGCCACCGGCGCCGCCGCCGCCCAGCAAGCCGGCGTTGCCCCCGGCCCCACCAACGCCACCATTGCCGAATCCGGGCGATGAGAACCCACCAGCGCCGCCGGTGCCGCCGCTGGAGAACAGCAAACCAGCGGTGCCCCCAGCCCCACCATCCCCACCGGAATCGTTGAGGCCGATGCCGCCAGTCCCGCCGACTCCGCCCGCACCGAACAGCAACCCGGCACTACCGCCTGCCCCACCTGCCCCAGCTTCGAGACCACGGCCCGGTCCGCCGGATCCGCCGGATCCGCCGGGGCCGCCCAGCAGTCCCGCGTCACCCCCGGCCCCACCGACACCTCCGACAGCACTGCCGTCGCTCGACCCGCCGTCACCACCGGTTCCGCCGCCCGCACCGAACAGCCCACCGAACAGCCCGCCAGTACCACCCGCTCCGCCAGCACCACCGATGCCGCCGAAGGTCGCCCCGCCGGTGCCGCCAGCTCCGCCGGCGCTCAACAAGCCCCCGGTGCCGCCGATGCCGCCACCACCGCCGTTCACGGCGAACCCGCCAACCCCGCCGCCTCCGCCGTCACCGAACAGCCAACCGCCAGCACCCCCGGCTCCACCAACCCCACCGACGCCACCCGCAGCCGGATTGCCGGCGCCGGCACCTCCGGTCCCGCCGGTGCCCCACAAGCCGCCAGCGCCGCCGGCCCCACCAGCCAGACCCGAGTCGGCTGCACCGGATCCGCCGGCACCGCCGTCGCCGAGCAACCAGCCCCCGGGCGCGCCGCTTGCCCCGGTGCCCGCGGCTCCGGGAGTGCCGTTACCGATCAGCGGACGTCCCGTCAGATCCTGGATGGGCGCGTTGATCGCACCGATCACTTGCTGCTGCAGCGTGTGGAACACCGAGGTGCTCACCGGGGCGTTGAAGCCATCCAGCCCGACCAGCAACCCGCTGACCCCGCCGAGGCCGTCGACGCCCAACGTTGTGCCGGTGCCGCCGATGCCGCCGTTGCCGCCGTTGCCAATCAGCACTCCATTGCCACCAGCGCCGCCGACACCACCATCGCCGCCTCCGGTAAGGCGTGCCTCGCCACCTGCGCCGCCGGCCCCGCCGTTACCGATCAGCAGCCCGCCCCGGCCTCCAACACCGCCGCCGCCGGCGTCAGTGAAACCGCTGGTGCCGCCGGTGCCACCGACCCCGCCGTTGCCGAACACCCCGCCGGCGCCACCCGCCCCACCATCACCCCCGATGCCCAAACGGCTGGTGCCGCCGGTCCCGCCGGCACCGCCGCTACCGAACCAGCCGCCATCACCGCCGCCACCACCAACACCACCGACGTCGGTGCCGAATCCGCCGGTCCCGCCGACTCCGCCGTTGCCGAACAGCAGCCCGCCATCACCGCCGGCTCCACCAACTCCGCCAGCTGCGCTGAAGGCGCGGCCGCCGGCCCCACCCGCGCCACCGGGACCGGCCAGCAACCCGGCGTTGCCCCCGGCCCCTCCGGCACCCCCGTTCTCGCCGGCGCCGCCGTCACCACCGTCACCGCCGCCGGCGCCCACCAACCCGGCTAACAACCCGCCGGATCCGCCGGAACCACCAGCACCACCGGCCGTCGCACCTCCGCCGAGGCTGGTTCCGCCGGTCCCGCCGATTCCGCCGGCGCCGAGCAGACCCCCGGCCCCGCCGGCACCGCCAACACCACCAACACCACCAACGGCGGTAGCGGACCCGCCGGCCCCGCCAGCTCCGCCGGTACCCCATAGCCAGCCGCCGGCACCGCCAACCCCACCGGCACCGCCGGTCTCGCCGACACCGGCAGTTGTCCCGCCGGCGCCACCGGCACCGCCCGCGCCGATCAACCCCGCCGCCCCGCCGGCACCACCGGCCTGGCCGGGCGCGCCGGACCCACCCGCACCGCCATTACCCAGCAGCCAGCCCCCCGGCGCCCCCGCGGCCCCCGTGCCCGGAGCCCCGTTGGCGCCATTGCCGATCAACGGGCGCCCGGTCAACGCCACCACCGGCGCATTGATGGCGGCCAACAACGGGTCAGCGATCGAGGCCGCGCTCGCAGCCTCAGCACTGGCGTAGGCATCCGCACCGGCGGTCAACGCCTGGGCGAACTGGGCGTGAAACGCCGCCGCCTGCGCACTGGCGGCCTGATAGGCCCGCCCATGGGCGGAGAACAATGCCGCGATCGCCGCCGACACCTCGTCTTCGGCTGCAGCCACAATCGCCGTCGTCGACGCCGCCGCGGCCGCATTGGCCTCACCGACCAGCGACCCCACACCCGCCACATCCGCTGCCGCCGAGGCCAACACCTCCGGCACCGCCACCACCAACGACACTGCATACCTCCCGTATCAGCACCCAGCCAGCAACTCTTGGGAGGCCCGGACACTAGTCTATAACGATGATATTTCAACGATATACGCAAGTTACGCTTACCGCAGCACAATGACAACGCCGTCGCAGGAACCCACTCCACCAACCCACACCCGGCCCCACACGAGATGCCGCATCACCCCGGACGGCACGCTCAACGACCACCAGCCACATGCGTCGCAGACCCGCCAGCAACATCGCAGCCAGGTCGACACCGCTCCACCGATACCGAAGAACACCACCGCGGACGCCAGACACCCGCCCCACACGGCACACCTGCAACCGAAGCCGCTGTCCAGTTAGCCCAACCCGGTCAAACCCGCTCAAACCGTCTGCGCTCAGCAACGTCCCGCCGGGGCCTCCGGCGCCTGAGGCACCGCCGGGTGTGCCGGTACCGCCGTTGCCGCCGTTGCCGCCCTGCCGACAACCCCGACGTTGCTGGCGTTGCCATTGCCTAATTCACTTGCGCACCAAAGGATTCAGCCGTCCCAAACCCGGAAGTCCTGTCGGTGGCGAGAGTATTATTCGAACATGCGTTCTAGTAGCCGGGAGGCGATCGTTGCGGCTTACGACGCGCTCGACGCAGCCCTTGACCGGGTGCTCGAGCTCTCGTGCGACGAGCTGACCACCCCGGAATGCCTGACGCTGCTGCAACGCAGCGAAGCAGTGCGACGCCGGCTACCGGCCGCCGAACACCCGCTGATCAACACACTCGCCCACCACGCCGATGCCAACGAGCTGGGCGGCAAGCTGGCCTTCGCGCTGGCTCAGCGACTACACATCACCCGCGCCGACGCCTCCCGCCGCATCGGCGACGCAACCGATCTCGGGCACCGCCGCGCACTCACCGGCCAACCGTTGCCGCCGTTGTTGACGGCCACCGCCGAAGCCCAACGCACCGGGCACATCGGAGCAGACCACGTACGCGTCATCCGAACCTTCTTCCACCAACTCCCCAGCGTCGTCGACCCGACGACTCGACAACAAGCCGAAACCGACCTAGCAAAGCTGGGACGCCAGTACCGCCCCGACGAGCTGTCCAAGCTTGCCGCCAAACTCACCGACTGCCTCAACCCCGACGGCACCTACACCGACGCCGACCGCGCCCGCCGCCGCGGCATCACCCTCGGCAAACAAGACGCCGACGGCATGTCCCCCATCACCGGCTACCTCACCCCCGAAGCCCGCGCCACCCTCGACGCAGTCCTGGCCAAACTCGCCGCCCCCGGCATGTCCAACCCCAACGACGCGACCCCGTGTGTCAGCGGCACCCCGCCGCAAACCGCCATCGAGTCCGACACCCGCAGCACCAGCCAGCGCAACCACGACGGCCTCAACGCCGCCATGCGAGCCCTACTCTGCTCCGGTGATCTCGGACAACACAATGGGCTACCCGCCTCGATCATCGTGTCCACCACGCTGGCCGAGCTCGAATCCGGCGCCGGAAACGCTTTGACCGCCGGGGGCACCCTGCTATCAATCAGCGATGTGATCCGGCTAGCCCGTCACGCCCATCATTACCTGCGCATCTTCGACCAGGGCCGAGAACTCGGCCTGTATCACACCAAGCGCCTAGCCTCACCGGGGCAACGAATCGTGCTGCACGCCAAAGACCGCGGCTGCACCTTCCCCAACTGCGACGTTCCCGGCTACCTCACCGAAGTCCACCACGTCACCGACTACGCCGAAACCAACCACACCAACATCGACGACCTCACCTTCGGCTGCGGCCCCCACCACAAACTCATCACCACCGGCAACTGGACGACCCGCAAACGCCGAGACGGCACCACCGAATGGATCCCACCACCCCACCTCGACCACGGCCAACCCCGGACAAACAGATACTTCCACCCTCAAGACCTGCTCGGCGACAACACCAACGACGAAGACGACCCGTGAGCACTCCCGGCAACGAAGTCAGGAGTTGCTGCCGACAGCCGCGCAGATTGATCGGCAGTGCGGGGCCGCCCGACCCAAGCCCTGATCTGGGCGCGGTTGACGCGCAGACTGTCCATGCTCTCTCAGGCCGCACCACCGCCCGAACCGCCACCCCCGCCCGCGACGGCATTCTCGCCCACGGCGTTGCCGCCGCCGCCACCCCCGCCGGTGGCGCCATTGCCCCCCGCGGCGTTGCCGCCGCCACCACCCCCGCCGGAGGCGCCATTGCCCCCCGCGGCGTTGCCGCCGCCACCACCCCCGCCGAAGGCGCCATCGCCCCCCGCGGCGTTGCCGCCGCCGCCACCCCCGCCGTCGCGACCGCCATCGCCGCCAGCATTGCCGCCGCCGCTGGCACCGCCGCTGCCGCCGTTGTTACCGTCGCCGATGCCGCCGTCACCACCGGTACCGCCGTCCCCGGCACCGCCGCTACCTCCCGCACCGCCCGCGCCGACGTCGACGCTGAGGCGGCCGGCGCCCCCGCCGCCGCCGCCGTTGCCACCGATACCGGTGGTGCTGTCGCCGCCCGCGCCGCCGGGGCCGCCCTGGCCCAACCTGCCGCCGCTGCCGCCGCCGCCGCCGCCGTTGCCGCCGATGCCGGCGTTGCTGTTGCCGCCGGTGCCGCCGGCCCCACCGGTGCTGCCTAAGCCAATGGCGCCGCCGCCTCCACCGGCGCCGCCGTTGCCGCCGTTGCCCATGTCGCTGTTGCCGCCGCCGCCGCCGTCACCGCCGTCTCCGCCGTCTCCGGAGCCGGAGGCGGAAGCGCCGCCCCCACCGGCGCCGCCGTTGCCGCCGTTGCCCATGGTGCTGTTGCCGCCGCCGCCGCCGTGACCCCCGTTTCCGCCGCTTCCTCCGCCCAAGCCCCCAGCACCACCGCCGCCGCCGTTGCCGCCGTTGCCCATGGTGCTGTGGCCGCCGCCACCGCCGGTCCCGCCGCTACCGCCGTCGCCGCGGCCGCTGCCACCGAGGCCACCGCCGCCGCCTCCTCCACCGCCGCCGCCGCTGCCGCCGTCGCCGATGCTGTCGACGCCGTCACCGCCGTCACCGCCGCGACCACCGCTGCCACCGGTGCCAGAGTCACTGTCGCCGCCGGTGCCGCCGCGACCCCCGCTGCCGCCGCCGCCGCCGTCACCGCCCTCACCGCCGTCACCGCCGCGACCACCGCTGCCACCGATGCCACCGGTGCCGGAGTCACTGTCGCCGCCGGTGCCGCCGATACCGCCGGTTCCGCCGTCGCCGCCGTCGCCTTGGATGCCACCGGTACCGGCGCCCGCCAAACCGCCAGCGCCGCCAGTCCCGCCGGCGCCGCCGCTGGCGCCCTGGCCGCCGGTGCCGCCGCCGGCGGCACCCGCCGCACCGGCTGCGCCGGCGCCGCCGGTTCCGCCCTTGCCGCCTTGGCCGCCGTCACCAGAGCTGCCGTCGGCGCCCGCGGTCGATCCGGACCCGCCCGCACCGGCCGCGCCGCCGACCCCGCCGGCCCCGCCGGCGCCGCCCACTCCGCCGGCTACGTCGGGTGTGGTGCTGAAGCTGCCGGTGCCGCCGGTGCCGCCTTGGCCGCCGGTGCCGGCATCGCCGCCCACACCGCCGGTACCGGTACCAGTGCCAGTGCCGCCGGTGCCGCCGGTGCCGCCAGTGCCGCCTTCGCCGCCGGCGCCACCGGTACCACTGCCAACGCCAGTCTCACCTTGCTCGGCGTCGCCGCCGTCACCGCCGGTTCCACCGATGCCGCCGTCGCCGCCCTTGCCACCGTCGCCGTTGCCGCCGGCGCCGGCGTCGCCGCCCTTGCCTCCAGCGCCGGCCGCACCGCCGGCGCCTCCGGCACCGCCGGGGTCGCTGGGTTCGGCGACGCCCATTCGATCGTCGCCTCGGCCGCCGGCGCCGCCGGTTCCCCCCGTTCCGCCGTCGCCACCGTCACCGCCGCCGCTTCCGCCGGTCCCTCCGTCGCCGCCGGTGCCGGCCGCGCCACCTATCCCGCCGTCTCCGCCTAACGTTCCGCCTATGCCGCCGGCGCCGCCGTCACCGGCGATGCCGCCGGTGCCGCCGGTGCCGCCGTCGGTGCCGCCGGTGCCGCCGGCTCCGCCGTCGCCGCCAGCTCCGCCTTGGCCGCCAGGGCCGCCACCGAGGAGGAGGCCACTAGGACCGTTACCGCCGACACCTCCAATACCGCCGGCACCGCCGTTACCGCCGGTACCGGCACCAGCACCACCGATGCCGCCGGCGCCGCCGGTACCGCCGCTGCCGCCAGTGCCGGACAGGGCGCCAGCAGGCGAGTCGGGGTCTGGTGGTCTGCCGTCACCGCCGTCGCCGGCCGTGCCGCCTTGGCCGCCGGTTCCCCCACCGGTTCCTCCGATGCCGTCGCCGCCAGCGCCCCCGGCGCCGCCGTCGCCGCCAGCTCCACCGTCTGTTCCAGATGTGCTCGTTTCGGTTGCGGCTCCGCCGTCGGCACCCTGGCCGCCGGTGCCGCCGGTTCCGCCGTCGCCGCCGGTGCCGTTAACGCTGCCGGCGCCGGCGGCGCCACCCCCACCGCCGGTCCCTCCGGCGCCGCCGTCGCCACCGTCTTGATTGACGCCCCCGAGTCCGCCTTGGCCGCCGCCGCCGCCAGCACCGCCGGCGCCGCCATCGCCGCCGGCACCGCTAACGCTGCCGGTACCGGCGGTGCCTCCCGCACCGCCGTCGCCGCCGGTTCCGCCGATTCCGCCATTTTGGGCGGTGCTGCCGTTTCCGCCGTCGCCGCCGGTTCCGCCGATCCCGCCGGCCCCACCCTGGCCGCCCACACCTTGGGTGCCCGCGGTACCACCGTTGGTCGCACCAGCCAAACCACCGGTACCGCCTTGACCGCCGGCCCCACCAGCCCCACCGGTGCCGCCTTGCGCGCCGGCCGCGGCGATATCGGTGTTGTCCGCACCGCTGCCACCATCACCGCCGAGACCTCCCGCACCGCCGTCACCGGCGGTCCCGGCAGCCCCCATCGCCGAGCCAGTGCCGCCGATACCGGCCTCGCCGCCCTGCCCGCCGACCCCACCGATACCACCAGCATCACCGGCGCCACCCGAGCCCGCACCATCAGCGCCGGTGCCGCCTTGCCCGCCAGTCCCACCGATCCCACCGACCCCACCCTGGCCACCCATACCTTGAGTGCCCGCGGTACCACCGTTGGTCGCACCAGCCAAACCACCGGTACCGCCTTGACCGCCGGCCCCACCAGCCCCACCGGTGCCGCCTTGCGCGCCGGCCGCGGCGATATCGGTGTTGTCCGCACCGCTGCCACCATCACCACCGAGACCTCCCGCACCGCCGTCACCGGCGGTCCCGGCAGCCCCCATCGCCGAGCCAGTGCCGCCGATACCGGCCTCGCCGCCCTGCCCGCCGACCCCACCGATACCACCAGCATCACCGGCGCCACCCGAGCCCGCACCATCAGCGCCGGTGCCGCCTTGCCCGCCAGTCCCACCGATCCCACCGACCCCACCCTGGCCACCCACACCTTGAGTGCCCGCGGTACCACCGTTGGTCGCACCAGCCAAACCACCGGTACCGCCTTGACCGCCGGCCCCACCAGCCCCACCGGTGCCGCCTTGCGCGCCGGCCGCGGCGATATCGGTGTTGTCCGCACCGCTGCCACCATCACCGCCGAGACCTCCCGCACCGCCGTCACCGGCGGTCCCGGCAGCCCCCATCGCCGAGCCAGTGCCGCCGATACCGGCCTCGCCGCCCTGCCCGCCGACCCCACCGATACCACCAGCATCACCGGCGCCACCCGAGCCCGCACCATCAGCGCCGGTGCCGCCTTGCCCGCCAGTCCCACCGATCCCACCGACCCCACCCTGGCCACCCACACCTTGAGTGCCCGCGGTACCACCGTTGGTCGCACCAGCCAAACCACCGGTACCGCCTTGACCGCCGGCCCCACCAGCCCCACCGGTGCCGCCTTGCGCGCCGGCCGCGGCGATATCGGTGTTGTCCGCACCGCTGCCACCATCACCACCGAGACCTCCCGCACCGCCGTCACCGGCGGTCCCGGCAGCCCCCATCGCCGAGCCAGTGCCGCCGATACCGGCCTCGCCGCCCTGCCCGCCGACCCCACCGATACCACCAGCATCACCGGCGCCACCCGAGCCCGCACCATCAGCGCCGGTGCCGCCTTGCCCGCCAGTCCCACCGATCCCACCGACCCCACCCTGGCCACCCACACCTTGAGTGCCCGCGGTACCACCGTTGGTCGCACCAGCCAAACCACCGGTACCGCCTTGACCGCCGGCCCCACCAGCCCCACCGGTGCCGCCTTGCGCGCCGGCCGCGGCGATATCGGTGTTGTCCGCACCGCTGCCACCATCACCACCGAGACCTCCCGCACCGCCGTCACCGGCGGTCCCGGCAGCCCCCATCGCCGAGCCAGTGCCGCCGATACCGGCCTCGCCGCCCTGCCCGCCGACCCCACCGATACCACCAGCATCACCGGCGCCACCCGAGCCCGCACCATCAGCGCCGGTGCCGCCTTGCCCGCCAGTCCCACCGATCCCACCGACCCCACCCTGGCCACCCACACCTTGAGTGCCCGCGGTACCACCGTTGGTCGCACCAGCCAAACCACCGGTACCGCCTTGACCGCCGGCCCCACCAGCCCCACCGGTGCCGCCTTGCGCGCCGGCCGCGGCGATATCGGTGTTGTCCGCACCGCTGCCACCATCACCACCGAGACCTCCCGCACCGCCGTCACCGGCGGTCCCGGCAGCCCCCATCGCCGAGCCAGTGCCGCCGATACCGGCCTCGCCGCCCTGCCCGCCGACCCCACCGATACCACCAGCATCACCGGCGCCACCCGAGCCCGCACCATCAGCGCCGGTGCCGCCTTGCCCGCCAGTCCCACCGATCCCACCGACCCCACCCTGGCCACCCACACCTTGAGTGCCCGCGGTACCACCGTTGGTCGCACCAGCCAAACCACCGGTACCGCCTTGACCGCCGGCCCCACCAGCCCCACCGGTGCCGCCTTGCGCGCCGGCCGCGGCGATATCGGTGTTGTCCGCACCGCTGCCACCATCACCACCGAGACCTCCCGCACCGCCGTCACCGGCGGTCCCGGCAGCCCCCATCGCCGAGCCAGTGCCGCCGATACCGGCCTCGCCGCCCTGCCCGCCGACCCCACCGATACCACCAGCATCACCGGCGCCACCCGAGCCCGCACCATCAGCGCCGGTGCCGCCTTGCCCGCCAGTCCCACCGATCCCACCGACCCCACCCTGGCCACCCACACCTTGAGTGCCCGCGGTACCACCGTTGGTCGCACCAGCCAAACCACCGGTACCGCCTTGACCGCCGGCCCCACCAGCCCCACCGGTGCCGCCTTGCGCGCCGGCCGCGGCGATATCGGTGTTGTCCGCACCGCTGCCACCATCACCACCGAGACCTCCCGCACCGCCGTCACCGGCGGTCCCGGCAGCCCCCATCGCCGAGCCAGTGCCGCCGATACCGGCCTCGCCGCCCTGCCCGCCGACCCCACCGATACCACCAGCATCACCGGCGCCACCCGAGCCCGCACCATCAGCGCCGGTGCCGCCTTGCCCGCCAGTCCCACCGATCCCACCGACCCCACCCTGGCCACCCACACCTTGAGTGCCCGCGGTACCACCGTTGGTCGCACCAGCCAAACCACCGGTACCGCCTTGACCGCCGGCCCCACCAGCCCCACCGGTGCCGCCTTGCGCGCCGGCCGCGGCGATATCGGTGTTGTCCGCACCGCTGCCACCATCACCACCGAGACCTCCCGCACCGCCGTCACCGGCGGTCCCGGCAGCCCCCATCGCCGAGCCAGTGCCGCCGATACCGGCCTCGCCGCCCTGCCCGCCGACCCCACCGATACCACCAGCATCACCGGCGCCACCCGAGCCCGCACCATCAGCGCCGGTGCCGCCTTGCCCGCCAGTCCCACCGATCCCACCGACCCCACCCTGGCCACCCATACCTTGAGTGCCCGCGGTACCACCGTTGGTCGCACCAGCCAAACCACCGGTACCGCCTTGACCGCCGGCCCCACCAGCCCCACCGGTGCCGCCTTGCGCGCCGGCCGCGGCGATATCGGTGTTGTCCGCACCGCTGCCACCATCACCACCGAGACCTCCCGCACCGCCGTCACCGGCGGTCCCGGCAGCCCCCATCGCCGAGCCAGTGCCGCCGATACCGGCCTCGCCGCCCTGCCCGCCGACCCCACCGATACCACCAGCATCACCGGCGCCACCCGAGCCCGCACCATCAGCGCCGGTGCCGCCTTGCCCGCCAGTCCCACCGATCCCACCGACCCCACCCTGGCCACCCACACCTTGAGTGCCCGCGGTACCACCGTTGGTCGCACCAGCCAAACCACCGGTACCGCCTTGACCGCCGGCCCCACCAGCCCCACCGGTGCCGCCTTGCGCGCCGGCCGCGGCGATATCGGTGTTGTCCGCACCGCTGCCACCATCACCACCGAGACCTCCCGCACCGCCGTCACCGGCGGTCCCGGCAGCCCCCATCGCCGAGCCAGTGCCGCCGATACCGGCCTCGCCGCCCTGCCCGCCGACCCCACCGATACCACCAGCATCACCGGCGCCACCCGAGCCCGCACCATCAGCGCCGGTGCCGCCTTGCCCGCCAGTCCCACCGATCCCACCGACCCCACCCTGGCCACCCACACCTTGAGTGCCCGCGGTACCACCGTTGGTCGCACCAGCCAAACCACCGGTACCGCCTTGACCGCCGGCCCCACCAGCCCCACCGGTGCCGCCTTGCGCGCCGGCCGCGGCGATATCGGTGTTGTCCGCACCGCTGCCACCATCACCGCCGAGACCTCCCGCACCGCCGTCACCGGCGGTCCCGGCAGCCCCCATCGCCGAGCCAGTGCCGCCGATACCGGCCTCGCCGCCCTGCCCGCCGACCCCACCGATACCACCAGCATCACCGGCGCCACCCGAGCCCGCACCATCAGCGCCGGTGCCGCCTTGCCCGCCAGTCCCACCGATCCCACCGACCCCACCCTGGCCACCCACACCTTGAGTGCCCGCGGTACCACCGTTGGTCGCACCAGCCAAACCACCGGTACCGCCTTGACCGCCGGCCCCACCAGCCCCACCGGTGCCGCCTTGCGCGCCGGCCGCGGCGATATCGGTGTTGTCCGCACCGCTGCCACCATCACCACCGAGACCTCCCGCACCGCCGTCACCGGCGGTCCCGGCAGCCCCCATCGCCGAGCCAGTGCCGCCGATACCGGCCTCGCCGCCCTGCCCGCCGACCCCACCGATACCACCAGCATCACCGGCGCCACCCGAGCCCGCACCATCAGCGCCGGTGCCGCCTTGCCCGCCAGTCCCACCGATCCCACCGACCCCACCCTGGCCACCCACACCTTGAGTGCCCGCGGTACCACCGTTGGTCGCACCAGCCAAACCACCGGTACCGCCTTGACCGCCGGCCCCACCAGCCCCACCGGTGCCGCCTTGCGCGCCGGCCGCGGCGATATCGGTGTTGTCCGCACCGCTGCCACCATCACCACCGAGACCTCCCGCACCGCCGTCACCGGCGGTCCCGGCAGCCCCCATCGCCGAGCCAGTGCCGCCGATACCGGCCTCGCCGCCCTGCCCGCCGACCCCACCGATACCACCAGCATCACCGGCGCCACCCGAGCCCGCACCATCAGCGCCGGTGCCGCCTTGCCCGCCAGTCCCACCGATCCCACCGACCCCACCCTGGCCACCCATACCTTGAGTGCCCGCGGTACCACCGTTGGTCGCACCAGCCAAACCACCGGTACCGCCTTGACCGCCGGCCCCACCAGCCCCACCGGTGCCGCCTTGCGCGCCGGCCGCGGCGATATCGGTGTTGTCCGCACCGCTGCCACCATCACCACCGAGACCTCCCGCACCGCCGTCACCGGCGGTCCCGGCAGCCCCCATCGCCGAGCCAGTGCCGCCGATACCGGCCTCGCCGCCCTGCCCGCCGACCCCACCGATACCACCAGCATCACCGGCGCCACCCGAGCCCGCACCATCAGCGCCGGTGCCGCCTTGCCCGCCAGTCCCACCGATCCCACCGACCCCACCCTGGCCACCCACACCTTGAGTGCCCGCGGTACCACCGTTGGTCGCACCAGCCAAACCACCGGTACCGCCTTGACCGCCGGCCCCACCAGCCCCACCGGTGCCGCCTTGCGCGCCGGCCGCGGCGATATCGGTGTTGTCCGCACCGCTGCCACCATCACCACCGAGACCTCCCGCACCGCCGTCACCGGCGGTCCCGGCAGCCCCCATCGCCGAGCCAGTGCCGCCGATACCGGCCTCGCCGCCCTGCCCGCCGACCCCACCGATACCACCAGCATCACCGGCGCCACCCGAGCCCGCACCATCAGCGCCGGTGCCGCCTTGCCCGCCAGTCCCACCGATCCCACCGACCCCACCCTGGCCACCCACACCTTGAGTGCCCGCGGTACCACCGTTGGTCGCACCAGCCAAACCACCGGTACCGCCTTGACCGCCGGCCCCACCAGCCCCACCGGTGCCGCCTTGCGCGCCGGCCGCGGCGATATCGGTGTTGTCCGCACCGCTGCCACCATCACCACCGAGACCTCCCGCACCGCCGTCACCGGCGGTCCCGGCAGCCCCCATCGCCGAGCCAGTGCCGCCGATACCGGCCTCGCCGCCCTGCCCGCCGACCCCACCGATACCACCAGCATCACCGGCGCCACCCGAGCCCACACCATCAGCGCCGGTGCCGCCTTGCCCGCCAGTCCCACCGATCCCACCGACCCCACCCTGGCCACCCACACCTTGAGTGCCCGCGGTACCACCGTTGGTCGCACCAGCCAAACCACCGGTACCGCCTTGACCGCCGGCCCCACCAGCCCCACCGGTGCCGCCTTGCGCGCCGGCCGCGGCGATATCGGTGTTGTCCGCACCGCTGCCACCATCACCACCGAGACCTCCCGCACCGCCGTCACCGGCGGTCCCGGCAGCCCCCATCGCCGAGCCAGTGCCGCCGATACCGGCCTCGCCGCCCTGCCCGCCGACCCCACCGATACCACCAGCATCACCGGCGCCACCCGAGCCCGCACCATCAGCGCCGGTGCCGCCTTGCCCGCCAGTCCCACCGATCCCACCGACCCCACCCTGGCCACCCACACCTTGAGTGCCCGCGGTACCACCGTTGGTCGCACCAGCCAAACCACCGGTACCGCCTTGACCGCCGGCCCCACCAGCCCCACCGGTGCCGCCTTGCGCGCCGGCCGCGGCGATATCGGTGTTGTCCGCACCGCTGCCACCATCACCACCGAGACCTCCCGCACCGCCGTCACCGGCGGTCCCGGCAGCCCCCATCGCCGAGCCAGTGCCGCCGATACCGGCCTCGCCGCCCTGCCCGCCGACCCCACCGATACCACCAGCATCACCGGCGCCACCCGAGCCCGCACCATCAGCGCCGGTGCCGCCTTGCCCGCCAGTCCCACCGATCCCACCGACCCCACCCTGGCCACCCACACCTTGAGTGCCCGCGGTACCACCGTTGGTCGCACCAGCCAAACCACCGGTACCGCCTTGACCGCCGGCCCCACCAGCCCCACCGGTGCCGCCTTGCGCGCCGGCCGCGGCGATATCGGTGTTGTCCGCACCGCTGCCACCATCACCACCGAGACCTCCCGCACCGCCGTCACCGGCGGTCCCGGCAGCCCCCATCGCCGAGCCAGTGCCGCCGATACCGGCCTCGCCGCCCTGCCCGCCGACCCCACCGATACCACCAGCATCACCGGCGCCACCCGAGCCCGCACCATCAGCGCCGGTGCCGCCTTGCCCGCCAGTCCCACCGATCCCACCGACCCCACCCTGGCCACCCACACCTTGAGTGCCCGCGGTACCACCGTTGGTCGCACCAGCCAAACCACCGGTACCGCCTTGACCGCCGGCCCCACCAGCCCCACCGGTGCCGCCTTGCGCGCCGGCCGCGGCGATATCGGTGTTGTCCGCACCGCTGCCACCATCACCACCGAGACCTCCCGCACCGCCGTCACCGGCGGTCCCGGCAGCCCCCATCGCCGAGCCAGTGCCGCCGATACCGGCCTCGCCGCCCTGCCCGCCGACCCCACCGATACCACCAGCATCACCGGCGCCACCCGAGCCCGCACCATCAGCGCCGGTGCCGCCTTGCCCGCCAGTCCCACCGATCCCACCGGCCCCACCGTCACCGCCCGCACCTTGGAAGGCACCGGTGCCGCCACCGTCGCCGCCGGCCCCACCGGCTCCGCCCGCAAACCCAGTGCCGCCCGTTGCCCCAGCGACGGTGGCGTCGGTGCCGGCCGCGCCGGTACCACCGTGACCACCTTCGCCACCAGCGCCACCGAAACCGATGGCACCGGCCGACCCGGCCTGGCTGAACAGGTGGCGGGCGCCCGCGGTGCCGGCTTGACCGGCATCGCCGCCAGTACCCCCAGCACCACCGTCACCGCCGATTCCGGTGAGGCTGTCGGCCCCCAAGCCCCCGGCCCCGCCGGTGCCTCCGATACCGCCGGCTCCGCCGGCGCCGCCCGGGCCGAACAACAACGCGGCCCGACCCCCGGCACCGCCATCGCCGCCGCTACCGCCTGCGCCGCCGTCACCACCGGAGCCGCCGTCCCCGATGCCGTCGCTGCCGGCCTTACCCGCGCCTCCGGCCCCGCCGGCCCCGCCATCACCGCCGCGCATGAATAGCCCGCCACGCGCGCCTGCGCCGCCAGCGCCGCCATCACCGCCAGCGGTACCGATGCTGGTCGCAGTGCCACCCGCGCCGCCGGCACCGCCGGCGCCACCGGTGCCGAACAGCCACCCTGGGTTGCCCCCGGCGCCGCCATCGCCCCCGGCGCTGCCAGGATCGCCGATGCCGCCGGCGCCGCCGGTGCCGCCAAATCCGAACAACTGTGCCGCTTGACCACCATTGCCGCCCGTACCGCCGCCGATACCACCCACGCCGCCGTGACCGCCGTCACCAATAATCAGGCCGCTGTTGCCGCCAGCACCCCCAGCTCCACCATCAGTGCCACCGAATCCGCCGGCCCCGCCATCGCCGAACAACAAGGCCCCGTTACCGCCAGCCCCGCCGCCGACACCACCGCCACCGCCGGCACCGCCCGCACCGCCGTCACCGAACACCCAGCCGCCATCACCACCGCGTCCGCCGCCAGCACCGCCGGTGCCGCCATCGCCGAACACCAGGCCCCCACGGCCGCCAGTGCCACCGGTGCCCCCAGCACCGCCGATACCGCCATTACCGAACAACCAAGCGTGTCCGCCCGCACCACCGCTGCCGCCACCGATCCCGCCGGACCCCCCGTTACCCCCACTGCCATACAGCCACCCACCAGAGCCACCGGCGCCACCGCTAGCGCCGATACCGCCCGCACCGCCGTTGCCGCCGTTGCCCAACAACCCGGCCGACCCGCCGGCCCCCCCGGCCTGCCCGGCTGCCCCAGCGGCGCCACTGCCGCCGCTGCCCCACAGCAACCCACCATCACCACCGGCGCCACCAGCAGTGGTCGCATTCGCTCCATTGCCGATCAGTGGACGCCCCAACAACCCCAGGGTGGGGCCGTTGATCAAGTTGAGCAGGGTCTGCTCGACGTTGGTGGCCTCCGCGACCGCATACGACGCCGCGCCGCCCTGCAGCGTCTGCACGAACTGCTCGTGATAGGCGGCGACTTGGGCGCTGATCGCCTGATACTCCTGGCCGTACATGCCGAACAACGCCGCAATACGCCCCGAGACCTCATCAGCACCGGCAGCCAACACCTCCGTAGTCGCCGCAGCCGCCGCCGAGTTCGCGGCCTCCAAGGTCGAACCGATACGCGCCAAATCGCCGATCGAGGCGTTCAGCAGGTCGGGAGTTATGGAGAAAAACGACACGAGAAGCCCCTCGGTAGTGCGTAGCAGCAGTGTAAGAACGCATACCCACAAGTATTGTTGCGTGCGTTATTTCTGAAGATATTTCGCCGCGGGTTAACTCATTTGTTGGTTTAGCTGCACCCGCAGCTGGCCCCGCTGATCTGACCCACTACTTATGAGAACTTCACTGATCTCGAACAACAGACCACCATCGCCGCCGGCGCCAGCCGACCAACCAATGCCGGTTCCGAAGCCGTGACCAGCAGACCCACCGGCGCAACCCGGACCGGCCAACAACCCAGCATTACCCCCGGCTCCGCCCGCACCCCCGCTCTCATAGGCGCCGCCATCGCAGCCACACCCACCAAACCGGCTAACAACCCACCGGATCTGCCAGCATCACCAGCACTACCCGACGTTCCAGCAAACCGAGACCCCCCGCCAGCCCCCCGCCACCCCAACACCGCCAACCCCGCCAACCCCGCCAACCGCAGCGGCGCCCGTAGCTCCCCTGGCGCCATCAGCAACGCCAGCGCCGATCAACCCCGGCGTCCTGGGCTGACACGACAATCACCGTTGTCGACGCCGCCGCGCCCGCATTCGCCCCACCGACCAGCGACCCCACACCAGCCAACTGCACGGCCGCCGAGACCAACACCCCCGGGCACCGCCACCACCAACGACACCGCATACCTCCCGTATCAATACCCAGCCAAAGATGCCTGGCCGGTGGGTCCGGTCGGGGCCACCTGCGGTGCCCACCGGAGCCACGACAGCTCCTAGATGGACGGTGTCTAGATGGGTGTCGGCGGCGATGACCACGACGCGTGATGCTGTCACGATGGTGGTGTCTCCTGTTCTGCTGATATCAACCGGTGGAGCGGACGACGTCCTGGCCAGAGCGGGCAGACAAGACATTGATGAGGAAACTGCCAGGCTCCCGATCAAGTCATGTCCGCCCCGCCGGGGCTCTTGATCGGCAGCCGCGCACCGGTGGGACAGATCAATTGGAAGACGACCCAAAAAGGCGTCCGTCGGTGGCCGGGTCACTACCGGCAGCGGTTGCCACGACCATCCTCAACCGGCCGCCTTAACAGCATCAATGTCGGTGGCGAGAGTATTATTCGAACATGCGTTCTAGTATCCGGGAGGCGATCGTTGCGGCTTACGACGCGCTCGACGCAGCCCTTGACCGGGTGCTCGAGCTCTCGTGCGACGAGCTGACCACCCCGGAATGCCTGACGCTGCTGCAACGCAGCGAAGCAGTGCGACGCCGGCTACCGGCCGCCGAACACCCGCTAATCAACACACTCGCCCACCACGCCGATGCCAACGAGCTAGGCGGCAAGCTGGCCTTCGCGCTGGCTCAGCGACTACACATCACCCGCGCCGACGCCTCCCGCCGCATCGGCGACGCAACCGATCTCGGGCACCGCCGCGCACTCACCGGCCAACCGTTGCCACCGTTGTTGACGGCCACCGCCGAAGCCCAACGCACCGGGCACATCGGAGCAGACCACGTACGCGTCATCCGAACCTTCTTCCACCAACTCCCCAGCGTCGTCGACCCGACGACTCGACAACAAGCCGAAACCGACCTAGCAAAGCTGGGACGCCAGTACCGCCCCGACGAGCTGTCCAAGCTTGCCGCCAAACTCACCGACTGCCTCAACCCCGACGGCACCTACACCGACGCCGACCGCGCCCGCCGCCGCGGCATCACCCTCGGCAAACAAGACGCCGACGGCATGTCCCCCATCACCGGCTACCTCACCCCCGAAGCCCGCGCCACCCTCGACGCAGTCCTGGCCAAACTCGCCGCCCCCGGCATGTCCAACCCCAACGACGCGACCCCGTGTGTCAGCGGCACCCCGCCGCAAACCGCCATCGAGTCCGACACCCGCAGCACCAGCCAGCGCAACCACGACGGCCTCAACGCCGCCATGCGAGCCCTACTCTGCTCCGGCGATCTCGGACAACACAATGGGCTACCCGCGGCCATCATCGTGTCCACCACGCTGGCCGAGCTCGAATCCGGCGCCGGAAACGCTTTGACCGCCGGGGGCACCCTGCTACCAATCAGCGATGTGATCCGGCTAGCCCGTCACGCCCATCATTACCTGCGCATCTTCGACCAGGGCCGAGAACTCGGCCTGTATCACACCAAGCGCCTGGCCTCACCGGGGCAACGAATCGTGCTGCACGCCAAAGACCGCGGCTGCACCTTCCCCAACTGCGACGTTCCCGGCTACCTCACCGAAGTCCACCACGTCACCGACTACGCCGAAACCAACCACACCAACATCAACGACCTCACCTTCGGCTGCGGCCCCCACCACAAACTCATCACCACCGGCAACTGGACGACCCGCAAACGCCGAGACGGCACCACCGAATGGATCCCACCACCCCACCTCGACCACGGCCAACCCCGGACAAACAGATACTTCCACCCTCAAGACCTGCTCGGCGACAACACCAACGACGGAGACGACCCGTGAGCACTCCTAGCAACGACCATCGTTGTGTCGCTTCGGGTTGAACGCTAACCCGGCAACTCTCCAACCGGTCCCGCTCGCCGGTTAGGTCGACCCGTTAATTCCGTCCGAGCCCACCAACAGCCCACCGGTGCCGCCTGAGCCCGGGGCACCGTCGGGGGTGCCGATGCCGCTGTTGCCGCCGTTGCCGCCAGTGCCGATCACCACCGCATTACCCCCGGCCCCGCCGGGGCCACCGGCCCCACCGTTGTCGTCTTGCCCGCCGGCGCCACCAGCGCCGCCGTTGCCGATCACTTGCCCGCCAAGCCCGCCGACCCCACCGGCACCACCACCGGCGCCATTGCCGTCGCCGCCGGCACCTCCGGCCCCACCGCCGCCCAGCCAGCCCGCGTTGCCCCCGGCACCACCATTCCCACCAGCGTTGACGCCTACCCGGCCGATGAGGCCGGAGGCGCCGCCGGCACCGCCAGCACCGCCGCTGGAGAACAGCAGCCCCGCACCGCCCCCAGCCCCACCATCCCCGCCGGAATGGCCGATGCCGGCGCTAGTGCCGCCGGTCCCGCCGACCCCGCCCGCACCGAATAGCGACCCGGCGTTACCGCCGGCCCCACCGGCGCCACCGGCATCACTGAAGCTGAAGCCGCCGGAACCGCCGGAGCCGCCAGGACCGCCCAGCGCCCCCGCGTTGCCGCCGGCCCCACCGACACCGCCGTCGCTGCGCAGAGCGGATCCGCCGTCCCCGCCGGCACCGCCGCCAGCAGCGAACAGCCCGCCGAGCAACCCGCCGGCACCGCCAGCCCCGCCCGCGCCAACGTTCAAGGCAGCGGCGTCGGAAGTTATCCCGCCGACGCCGCCCGCACCGCCGGCGCTCAACAATCCCCCGACCCCACCGGCACCGCCATCCCCGCCGACGCCGACACGTGCCGCCCCGCCGGCCCCACCGGCACCGCCATCGCCCGCCAGAAAACCGCCAGCCCCACCGGCACCGCCATCCCCACCAGAGAAGCCCAACGCAGCAGCACCGGCCCCACCGGCCCCGCCCGTGCCCCACAACCCTGCAGCCCCACCAGTCCCACCGTCAACGCTGGCGCCGATAGCGCCAGAACCACCGGCACCGCCGTCACCGAGCAGCCAGCCCCCAGCCCCACCGTTGTCCCCGCTGCCTGCCGCCCCGGGAGTGCCGTTACCGATCAACGGCCGACCCGTCAGATCCTGAACAGGTGCGTTGATCGCGCCGATCACTTGCTGCTGCAGTGTATGGAACACCGAGGTGCTCGCTGGGGCGTTGAAACCATCCAACCCCACCAGCAGCCCACTGACACCGCCGAGGCCATCGGCGCCCAACGTCATTCCGATGCCGCCGATACCGCCATTGCCGCCGTTGCCAATCAACACCGCATTGCCCCCGACCCCACCGGTACCGCCATCGGTACCCCCTAATGAGGGCTCCGCCTCCCCGCCCGCGCCGCCGGCCCCGCCATTTCCGATCAATAGCCCACCTTGGCCCCCAGCGCCACCAGCGCCTCCGACGTCAGCAAGGCTGGCGCCGCCGGTCCCGCCGGTCCCGCCGTTACCGAACACCCCGCCGGTGCCGCCGGTCCCCCCGTCGCCCCCGACACCGCCAAGGCTGGCCCCGCCGCTCCCACCGACGCCACCGCTGCCGGACCAGCCGCCGTCACCACCAGACCCACCAGCCCCGCCAGCACCAGTACCGTGGCTGGGGCCGCCGGTCCCGCCGGCCCCGCCACTGCTGAACAACACACCACCATCGCCGCCGGCCCCGCCAGCGCCACCAGCGCCACCAGCGCCAAAGCCGAGACCGCCGGACCCACCGGCACCACCGGGACCGGCCAACAGCCCAGCATTGCCCCCGGCCCCGCCGGCGCCCCCGCTCCCACCGACACCGCCGTCGCCGCCGTCACCGCCGCCAGCGCCTACAAAGCCCGCTAGCAACCCACCGGATCCGCCGGCCCCACCAGTGCCACCCACCGTCGTAAGAAGGAGGGATCCTCCGCCGGTCCCCCCGGCCCCGCCGCCGCCGAGCAGGCCTCCGGCCCCACCGGCACCGCCAACACCGCCAACCGCAGCCGTGCCGGTAGCGCCTCCGGCACCACCGGCACCGCCGGTACCCCACAACCAGCCACCAGCCCCACCAACACCACCGGCACCGGCGGTACCCGCCGTACCGGCCCCGCCGGCGCCACCGGCACCGCCAGCGCCGATCAACCCCGCCGCACCACCAGCGCCCCCGGCCTGGCCGGGCGCGCCGGAACCACCCGCACCGCCGTTACCCAGCAGCCAGCCCCCCGGCGCCCCCGCGGCCCCCGTGCCCGGAGCCCCGTTAGCGCCATTGCCAATCAACGGCCGACCCGTCATCGCCAGCACCGGCGCATTAACCGCAGCCAACAACGGATCAGCGATCGACGTCGCACTCGCCGCCTCAGCACTGGCGTAGGCATCCGCACCGGCGGTCAGCGCCTGGGCGAACTGGGCGTGAAACGCTGCCGCCTGCGCACTGGCGGCCTGATAGGCCTGCCCATGGGCGGAGAACAATGCCGCGATCGCCGCCGACACCTCGTCGTCGGCTGCAGCCACTATCGCCGTCGTCGACGCCGCCGCGGCCGCATTGGCGTCACCGACCAGCGACCCCACACCCGCCAACTGCACTGCCGCCGAGGCCAACACCTCTGGCACCGCCACCACCAACGACACTGCATACCTCCCGTATCAGCACCCAGCCAACGACTCAT
Source organism: Mycobacterium spongiae (assembly GCF_018278905.1). Classification (NCBI taxonomy): domain Bacteria; kingdom Bacillati; phylum Actinomycetota; class Actinomycetes; order Mycobacteriales; family Mycobacteriaceae; genus Mycobacterium; species Mycobacterium spongiae. The sequence continues at coordinate 976,653 of NZ_CP046600.1, read as the reverse complement.
GGGAGGCCCGGACACCGTCAAATAACAATGATATTTCTTTGATATTTCGATGGTATCTGCAAACTACGCTCCCCGCAGCACAATGGCAACGCCGGCCAGCAGCGGGCCGGTTGCACCCCGCCCCGGATGTATCACGGCAATGGGGGAGGATACCGAGCATGGCGAGTCTGGCCGAACGGCTAGAGCGGGAGTTGCATGCGGCAGCCACCTCGAACCCGCGGGATTCGGTTCGCTACGCGGCGGTATTGGAGCGAGCGGTGCGGACGTGTACGAACGATCCAGAGGCGGCCGAGGCGCTCGACCTGGCCGATCTGTATCTCGATTTGGCGACGGAATACCAGGGGCTCGAACGCTACGAGGATGCGCTGGCCGCGGCGGATTCCGCCGTCGATGCCGGTCTCGACATGCGGCCGGACCCGCGGTGTCTGCGGGCTGAGATTCTGATGCGGGCCGACCGAGTTGCCGAGGCCGAACGGATCTGGGCGGAGGTTCGCGCCGACACGGCCGAGGATGTGTGGCTCTACAACAACGCCGGGCTGGCATACGCCTACGCCGGTCGCCATGATGTGGCGCTGGAGTGGTTGACCGAGGGCCTGCAGCTGGCGGTGCGCACCGGCGATCCCGAGCAGCTGGTCGAGCAACTCGCAGGACTGCGACAAGACAGCATGGACAGCGTGGGCCGGCCAGCCGACGCGCTGCAGGAGCAGGCTTGGGCGTTCCTGGACGGGCAACAGGACCGGCCGACGGGTCCGCAGGAAACGCAGCCGCCACCCGCCGACAGTTGCGACCCGGGTGCGCCGGCCACGATGACGTTGGCCTGGGTGCCCTCCGGTGACTACGAGGAGGCGGTCGCGCTGTGGCCGGAGCTGGCCGAGGGTGATCTGGCGGCCGGCCCGGACGGACCACTGCCGCATGCGTTGTACTGCAGAGCATTTCAGCGACAGCTCCACGAGCTCTCAGAGCGAGGAATCGCCACGCTGGCGATCGCGCCGGTGCGAGTGGCGCCGTTTACCGCGTGGTGCGCCGAGCAGGGGCGCCCTCCCGATTCGAACGCCCGGGCCAGTTATGCCGATCGCTTGGCCGCCGACAGCGACCCGAGCGTGGTTACCTGGCCGCCCGGCCGCAACGAGCCGTGCTGGTGCGGTTCGCGGCGCAAGTACAAGAAGTGCTGTGCGGCGCCGACATCCACCAAGAGCGGGCGGCAATCGTGAAGACCACGCGACTACAGGTCGTGCTGCGCGGGGTGGAGCCGGCGGTCACCCGGGTGATCGATGTGCCCGCGTCGGCGACACTTCCGGAGCTGCACGATCTACTGCAGGCCGCGGTCGGCTGGACCGACTCGCATCTGCACCAGTTCGTGACGCAGCACGTGAGATACGGAAGCGAGCCGCCCGCGGACGCAGCGCCGGAGTATCAGCGCGATGAGAACGACGCTCGGCTAACGGACCTGGGGCTGGGATTTGAGTATCACTACGACATGGGCGACGGCTGGATCCATGACGTCACGGTGCTCGGGCGCGGTGACGCGACCCCGGGTTGTGTGAGGGGCGACGGCTCCTGCCCGCCGGAGGATTGCGGTGGACCGTCTGGCTACGCCGAATTGCTCGACGTGCTCGGCGACCCGACAAATCCCGAGCACCACCGGATGCGCGACTGGGTGGGCAACCGGTTGCACCCCTTCAACCATGCCGCCACCGACCAGTGGGTGCGCCGCGTGGTTGGCGCGGTGCCCGCCAGCGTGCGGCTGCTGCTTGACTTCACCGCCGACGGAATAAAACTCACCTCGGGCGGGCGGCTGCCCACTGCGGTTGTCCTCGGCATGCAGGAACACCGTCCGCAGTGGCATCCGCTGGGCTCGCCCACGGCCATCGAGGACGACCTGCGGCCGCTGGTGGCGCTGCACCGGCTGCTGCGCGGCGTCGGGTTGCTGCGCCTACACCGCGGCGTGCTCGCGTCCACCCGGGCGGCCGGGGATGATCTCGCGGTGGTACGCCGAATTAGGTCGGCATTCGAACCCGACACCCTTGCCACCGAAATCACCGAACTGACGATCGGCGTGCTGGCGGTCCACGGTTCCTTGACCCGCCCCGAACTCGCGGCGCGGGTGCACGAGCGACTCGGCCCGAGATCGCACCCCGGTGGCGATGCCGTCACTGAGCGCGACGTACAGATCGCGATCGGCGAGCAGTCACCGATCATGCGAGGACTCGACCTGATCGACGACACCGAGTGGCGCACATGGTCCGTCGGCGCGTCGGCGCGGTCCCTGCTTCCCCGCGCCACGATGCTCACCGAGACCTGGACCAACGAATAGGGCCCGGGCCGGGACTGGGGGCGGCTCGGACTCTCGACTAACCCGCCGGTGTCAGCATTTCTTTCCACCCATCGGATCCGACATGGGCCGAGTTCTCGACGGAGTACACCACACCGTCCGGGGTGACGACTTTGCCGCTGCGCACATCGTAAATCGTTGTGGGCAACGCGCTCGGGGTATAGACGCAGGGGTTGGGTTGCTGCCCATTGCACTGGACGGTGCCCGAACCGGGTCTTTGCACCGGATCGCTGACCGGGGGCGGCGTTCCGGGCAGCCGATCGGCGGGTAGCGGATTGACACCATTGTTGACCGTCGGCGCCGGGATCACCTGGCCGGGTTTCACCGGCTGATCACATCTCGCTGCGGGAGCTGGGCAGGTCAGAATCTGGTTCGGGTCCCCGTACCAGGGATTGGTACCCAGCGGCACGTACGGCTCCTTGCTACGGCACTCTCGTGGCGTGGCGGCCCGCCTGCCGGGCACGTCCGCGCACGGGTTGTTGCGTGCTCCACGAACAACATTCGTCGCGTCCATGGGGATCTTGCAGTAGGTGCCCTTCGGCAGCGGCGCGGTGCTGGTGTCAGCCGGCGATCGCCACTGCGATGCCGGCAGAAATCCGGTCAAGCAGGGCGGCGGTTGGTTGAACGCGATAGCGCCGACGCCAAGTCCAGCTTCTCCGGGAAATGCTGAGGTAACCGTCTGGGCAATCGCGCCGGACTGCGGCAAGAACACCAACGCTTGCTCAACCCCGGCGTTGTAGCGCTTGAGCATGTCGAGCACGACCTCAAGATTGGCCAACGTCTGCGGCAACGACTCTCGCACATCGTCGAACGTGGCGTTGACCTGATCCACCGTTGGCGCCGCGTCGGCCAGAATGCGTCGCACCGCTTCGTCCTGCTGCGCGGTCTGCGCGGCCAACATGTTGAGATTGGTAGCCCAGCGGGCGATCTCGTCCCCAGAGTCGACCTGGCTGTCGATGATGGGCGCCGAACGCTCAATGATGTCGTCAATGTCGTCGATGCTGTCCCGGAAATCATGAGCGATCGCCTGGGTTGCGTCGACCAAGCGCTGAAGCGAAGGCCCCATGCCCCCCAAAGCCTGCGCCGTCTCATGCAGCAGGGATGCGACCTTGTCCTTGGGGAGCATCGCCAATCCGCGGTTCGCGGCGTCAAGCGCGGGACCGATCCGGCTGGGAACCGTAGTCTTGGTGATCGTCTGACCATTGCGCAGGTACGGACCTTCGCTGCGGTCGGATACCAAGTCGAGATACTGTTCGCCAACCGCCGACACCGAGTGCACATTGGCCGTCGCATCGGTCGGGATCTGGTAGCCGTCGTCAATGCTCATCCGCGCTCGCGCGCCGCGATCGGTTGGTTCGACGCCGGCAACCTTCCCGATCGTGATGCCCCGATAGGTGACATTGGCTGTTCGGTACAGGCCGCCGGACTGCGGCAATTCGGCATAGAGGGTGTATCGCCCAATCCCGACCAAACTGGGTATCCGCAGGAAGTACCAGACGAGGACCACCACCGCGGCGACCGCCAGCACGCTCAACAACAGCAGCTGTATCTTGATGGCGCGAGTAAGCATCTCTCACTCGGCCCTTTCCACGAGCGGTCCCCCAGGGACGCTGTTCGGGTTCGGCGTGTAGCGAATGTCCGGAACCATGGTGTCCGGATCCCGTCCCCACGCCTGCTCCAGCGCTCGCAACATCCCCGACACGCCCGTTCCGCTCAGCAGCGCGCCATCAAGGGCGGAGAGCGTCACGTCGAACGTGCCGGACACATTGACGTAGTCGCCGCGGATCACCTTGGACACCTCGTCGATGTTGTACGGCGCTGTGAGGCCCAGCTTCAGCCCCCCGACCACATACGGCGCGGCCCGCTCAAGCTGATAGAGCGGTCGCTGCAACGAATTCAGGTTCTCGTGCAGACTGGGCCGGGTGTCGGACAGAACCCGGTTGGCGACGTCACTGAACCGCCCCAGAGACTCGGTGGCGTCGGCGAACAGATCCCGCGTATCAGCGAAATGCGCTACCAGCGGCGGAAATTCGGTGAGCACCCGGTCCAGCGTGTCGTTGCGATTCGCGATGATCGTCACCAGCTCGTTGGTCGAGTCGATCGCCCGAGTAAGGTCGTCACGCTGGCGATTGAGTTCGGTGACGAATGTGTCTAGGCGACCGAGGAATTCGCGCACCTGGTCCGCGTGGCCGCCAAGGATGTTGAGGATCTCGGCTTGGATCACTTCGAGGTTGGGGATGCCGCCGCCGGAGAGGATGACCGCGATGCTCGCCAACGTCCGTTCGACGGTGGGGTAAGCCGAGGAGTTCTTCAGTGGGATTGTGTCGCCGGTCTCCAACGGCTGCCGCGACGGATGTGCCGGCGCAGCCAGCTCGACATGCTGTGTACCCAACAGGCTGGTCTGGCCAATCTTCGCGGTCGCATTTGCCGGTAGCTGCACAGTCGGATCGAGGTCCAGCGTCAGGGTCGCGATCCAGTTCTTCAGGCTGATGTCACGCACCGTGCCGACCCATACGTCGGCAACCCTGACCCGGCTATTGGTGTTCAGCGCCAGCGTGTCCGGCATCTGCACATAGATCGTCATGTGATGGGGACCGGTGCCCCTCCCGACCGGCAGCGGTACATTGGCAATCCCACGCCAGGTGCACGAAGTCAATACCATCGGGATTAGCAACAGCGCCAGCGCAAAGACCAGTCCACGACGACCCGCGCTCAGGGGCCGACGGTTCGGGCGGCTACCGCTCGAGCTCACCGCGCTCACTGGCCCGGGCCTGTCTGTCCCGCAACGCTTTCCGCAGGCAAGCTCGCCGGCGGTACTGGCGGCGGCGCGGGTTGCGGATACCACGGCGGCGGCAACGGATTGACCTCGTCGTAGGCGTTGGGCGGTCCCGGCAAGTTGGTTCCCGGTGGCGGAGGGGCGATGTCAGGTCCGCCGAGTAGCTCGGCCAACGACTCCGGGGTCAGCATGGTGGCGGTAAACGACTGAACCCGCGTGCCCTGCATACCGGGCGCGACAACCCAGCCCGGTTCAGAGTTGCGGTGCGAAAACGGTGTGTCCGGCGAGAAGATCCCGGGGACGGTGGTGTCCTTGTACCCGGGCGGCGGCCGCAGCCGCTCCTCTGAGTAGGCCACCTCCTTGGGCAGGGTGGCCGCCGAGGTGAACGGGTTGGAGCCGAACGGCAGGTAATTGAACTTGATGGCGTCCAGAACCGGCGCCAGGTACTGGGCGCACAACTCGGCGGAGTCCTGATAGCCGAGTCTGCTGCCCGCCTGGATGGCGCTGCAGATGAACTGGATGGGGTTCGCGAAGTTCGGGGCCACCAAAAGACTCGTTATTGAGCCGTGCAGCGGGTAGTAGAGGTTGTTGAAGTTGCTCGCATAGGTGGGCAGCACGTGTAAGGCGGTTTCCAGGCCGTCGCGCGGCTCGGGCTGCAGGATTGTGGTAGTCACCTCGGAAAGGTTGTCGATATCAGCGGCGAGCACAGGCCCGTTGTCGTCGAGGAACTTTCGTACGTCGGTCAGCACGCCATCAACGTGGCTGACCGTATCGGCCACGTCATGGTCGGATTTGGTGAACCAGTCAGTGATTTCGGCCAGGTTGTCGTTGAGGGCCACGAACTGTCGATCGTTCTGATACAGCGCGCTGACGAACAACGCCAGGCTTCGGGTGATCGCGACGAAGTCCCCGCGACCCTCGTTGAGCGCGGTCAGTGCTTGCGACAGACTGTTGAGTGTTTCGTTGACCTGCTTGCCCTTACCGGCCAGGTTGTCCGCGGCCGATTCGATGAGATCGCCGAACGGCCCTCTAGGCTGCTCCTCCGTCGGGCCGAGCTGCCGGATGATGCCGTTGATCGAATCGCGCAGTTCATCCCATTCGACGGGCACCTGGGTCCGCTCGATCGGGATCACGGCGCCGTCTTTCAGCACCGGACCGCCCGTGTAGGGCGGTGACAGCTGCACGGTGCGCGACGCCACCAGGCTGGGGTTGAGGATCGACGCGGTGGCGGTGGCGGGCACGTCGTACTTATTGCTGTAGTGAAAAGTCACGCGCATCTTGTCGCCGACCGGCTCGATCGTGTCGATCGAACCGACCCGCACACCCATGATCTGGACCTTGTCGCCGGGGTACAGCGCCAGCGCCTCAGGAAAATATGCGACTACGGTATTGGTGGTGAGCTTTCGGTAGAGCTGCACGCCGACGACGACCCCGACGACGGCCAAGACCACCACCAGCACTCCGCCGATGATCGCCCTGCGGGAGACGTGTGGCAGTCGGAGGTTGCGGATGTCGAAGATCGTGCTCACTGGCTGCTACCTCCCGTCCCGTCGGGCGTGACGAACGGGGCGGGCAGCGCCGGCCCGGGGCCGGGTGCCGCGGGTGGCCCGGGAGCAAAGGGCGGTAGTGGCGGCATCGGACCGGTCGGTGCTACCGGTTCGGTGCGCGCACCGCGCGGCGCGTTCGGGGACAACGGCACCGGTATGCCGGGAACATCCGGCGGCGGATCGCCCGGTCGGCCAGCACTCGGGATGCCCGGTGTCGGCGGCAGGCCATCCGGGTTCGGCGGCGAGGCGGCGACGTCCAGCGGCGCCGGGAAGATGGGGCCGCCGAACGGGCCCGTGGTCGCGCCGGCACAGGGGAGTGGATTGTCGGGCCGCGGAGACGAATCCGCCGCCGGCGTGTAGGAGCACGGCGCACCGGGCGGGACTGCCGGCATCGGATGCTCGGGCGTGCCCTCCATCAGCTCCGGTGCCGGCGGCGGGGCACCGTTCGGCAATCGGGTGCCATTGGGGTCAGGCCATCGGGCTTCCGGTAACCCGGCGCTGCGCCAGAAGTTTTCCGGGTCGATGCCGCGCTTCTTGAACGCCGCGTCAACCCAGGGCTGAAGAATCTGGTAGGGCAGCAGATTAACCACCACCGCCTTGAAGTACGGTCCCGAGCCGACTGCCTCTGTCAGGGCCGCCGTGTATCTACTGAGCAGCACCAACACGTCACCCAACTCTGTCTTGCGTAAGACCAGCTCATCACTGACCGTGCGCAATTGACCCAACACGTGATTGACGTTGGGATTCTCGTTGATGAACCCGGACACCTGGGTCGATACGTCCGACACGTTGCTCAGCAGAATGCTCAGCTCCTGGCTGCGTTGTGTCAGCGCGGCCAGCAGCGTCTTGGCATTGACCAGCAACCCGTTGACCTGTTCGCTGCGGTGCCCCAAGACGTGCGCTATCTTGCTGGCGTTGCCCAGAAGTCGTTCGATCTGCTCACCGCGCTTGCCGACGGTGTCGGAGAATGCCTTGACACCATCGAGGGCGGCACTGAGGTGGGGAGCCGTCTCATCGAATGTCTCCGACAACACGTTGAGCGAGCGTTTGACGGCGCCGATGTCCCATCCAGTCGCCGCCTTTGTCACATCGACGAATGCATCGTAGACCTGATAGGGCGTTGTGGTCTGCGCCAGCGGCAGGAATCCGTTGGGCTGCAACGGCTTCCAACCATGGGGTTCGATCTCCATGTTCTTGCGGCCCAGGATGGTGTCGGTACGGATCGCCGCTCGGCTTTGCATTCCGATAGTTCGGCCCACCAACGAGAATCCGATCATGACCCGGTCGCCGCGGATCGACAGCGAGAGAACCCGCCCGACATTCACCCCGGCGATTTCCACCTTGTCACCCGCGCTGATGCCGCCCGTGTCGGCGAACTGTGCGTAGTACGTAGGAGTGGCGAACAGCATCGGCACGCTGGTAAAGGTTTGCGCCACGCCAACGACCAGCAGCGTGACCACGATTCCCATCACGCCGATCCGCCCCCGGTTGAATTCCGTCAGCGTCCTCATTGCGGCGTACACCTCCCCGTGGGCTGCCCGAAGAGCTTGATGGTGCGTACCGGTCCGCCGGGCTGTAATCCGTTGACTCTCAACTCGATGTCGCACAGATAGAAGTTGAAGAAGTCGCCGTATATCCCACCGGAACGGCCGATGATGCGATACGCGTCCGGCAGCTTCTCCAAGACCTCGTCCAGAGACGACAAATCCTCGATCAGCGGCCCCTGAATGCGCTCGAGGTGTCCGACGCTGTCGCTCAGCAATGGGCGGTCCGCAGCCAGCAGGTCAGCCAGGGTTCCTGCGGCGCTGCTGATATGCGCCGCTGCCGCTGCCAGCGGATCGGCCCGGTTCTTCAATCCGGTGATCAGTACCTCGAGCCGGTCGACCGTCTGGTCGAACTCCTTTTCGTGCTTGACCGCGGTGGCCAGCACGGTGTTGAGGTTGCGGACAACCTCGCCGATCGCCCGGTCGCGGTCGGCAAGCGTCGCTGTCAGTGTCGCGGTCTGATCGAGGATGTCGTTGATGGTGGCGCCTTGACCCTGAAACACCGTGATGAGCGACGACGCGATGCTGTTGACCTGATCTGGATCCAACGTCTTGAACAGCGGACGAAACCCGCCGAGCAGAGCGTCGAGATCCAAGGCCGGCTGGGTGCGCGCGAGCGGGATAGTTCCGCCCGGCGCCAGCGGGCGGCCGCTGTCGCCACGACGTAGCTCCAGGTAGCGGTCGCCGATCAGGTTGAGGTATCGGATCGAGGCCGTTGTCGCTAGATCCAGCTGTACCGAGCGATCGACGGTGAACTTCACCAAGACCCTGGTGTCGCCATCGATCAGCACCACGTCGGATACTTTGCCGACCTCTACCCCGGCGGCGCGGACGAATTGCCCGGCCCGCAGCCCGCTCACGTTGGTGAACACCGCGGAATACCCAGCTGTGCGGTTGAAACGCACCTGGCCGAACACCACGATGATCATCACGGTGAACATCAACAGCACCAACCAGAAGATGCCGAGTTTGATCGCCGTTGATGTGGTCCTCATGGGTTGATCGTGTTCTCCCCGAATTGGCGTCCCCACACATACTCGGTAAACATCGGCTGGCCCAGCTCCAAGTGGTTGTACGGCGCCAAACTGGCGCCGGTGTCCATCACCAGATACGGCGCCGGCCACAAGTCCCGGGTGATCGGATGCCAACACCCTGGGCGTCCACCCGGTCCCCCATGAGCGTTGATACGCGGCAGATTGTCCGGGTAAACGTAGGGGTTGGGAGCTCCGATGATGGTGCCTGCCGCAGCTAGTGAATAGCCATTCCCGCCAACGGCGTTCGCGACTTTCGGCGCAGCATCGTGGAAGTTGCGGATCGTGCAGAACAGTTCGGGACTATAGGTGTCGAGCAACGCAGCGGTGGGTACCAGATCGGCGGCGCCGCGGGCCAGGAACGGCCCGCCCCTGCTCAGGATATCTTCGCCGGTGTTGCCCGCTCCCACCGCCGCCAACAGTGCGGCATCCAGATCGCCCTGCTGCTTGGTGAGCGAGCGCGCGGTGATCACCGCGTTCTGCAGGAAAGCCCACAGATCTGGGGACGCGCTGGTATAGACATCGCCGAGATCGGCAAGCCTTCGCACGTCGTAGCGGATCTGAGGCATCCGCGGGTTCAACTGCGCCAGAATCTCATTGCCGCTGGCGATCGACTCTCCGAACTTGCCACCTAGCCCGTCCAGCGCCTGTGCGAGCGCGGACAACGTGACGTTCAACTCGATCGGATCCACCTTCTCGGCAAGCGAGGTGATGGTCTCGAACAGCGTATCGAACTCCGTGGTCACCGACCGCACGTCGATCACGTCTTGGGGCGAAATCCGCTGTTGGTCGGGCTTTTCCGGAGAGGTCAGGGAAACATACTTGTTGCCGAACAGGGTCGCTGCCTCAATACTTGCCGCGACGTTGACCGGAATCAGCTCGATGTAGCGCGGATTGACATGCAGCAACAGCTCCGCCGCCGGCCTGCCGTCCCGCTCGATCTCCGAGATGCTCGCCACCCGCCCGATGTCCACCCCGTTGTACGTGACCTTGGAGCCTGGTTCCATCACCAATCCCGCCCGCGACGCCACCAGGGTCAGCTCGGTCTTCGGCGTGAAGTGTCCGCGAAACTGTAAGTACACCAATACGAGAACCAAGGCGCCGACGAGCAGCACAACAACGCCCTCGAGGTACAGCCACACCCGTCGATGCTTGCGCGTCACCACCGTCGTCACAGCGGCTACACCGTGAGATTGAAGTTCGGGTCGACGCCGTAGAGCGCCAACTCAGCCAGCAGGACCACAATCACAACCGAGACCAGCGACAACCGCATCGACCGTCCGACGGCTTGACCGACGCCGACCGGGCCACCGCTGGCGGTATAGCCGTAGTAGCAGTGGGTGATCATCACCACCACCGCGATGATCACGACTTCGACTACCGACCAGCCCACGTCTTCGGGGCGTAGAAAGGTGCGGAAGTAGTGATCATAGGTTCCGTTCGACTGTCCGTAGAACACGGTGGTGACCACCTGCCCGGACGTGAATGCCATGTCGAGGGCGAGTGCGTAGAGCGGCAAGATCACCGCCAGCCCTCCGAGGATCCGGGTGGAGACGAGGAACGAGATCGACTTGATGCCCATGACTTCCAGTGCGTCGATCTCCTCACTGATCCGCATGGCGCCGAGTTGGGCCGTGGCGCCCGCGCCGACGGTGGCGGCCAGCGCGACACCGGCGACGATCGGCGCGGCGACGCGCGTGTTGGCCAGTGCGGCAAAAAAACCGGTGAAGGCCTCGACCCCGATGTTGCCCAGCGAAGCGAACCCTTGAATCGCGATCAACGAGCCGCCGGACAGCGTCACAAAGCCGATGATCGCCACCGTGCCCCCAATGACAGCCATCGCGCCGGTGCCCATGCCGATCTCGGCGGTGAGCCGCAGCGTCTCCCTGCGGTAGTGGCGCAGCGCCCACCCGATCTGGATGACGCTGAGGCGGGTGAACCTGGCGAAAATCCCTAACTGCTCAAATCTTTGGGCCGTGCCGCCGCCGTAGCGGGAGATATTTGCCGCCGTGCGAGGGTAGCGGCCGCGCAGGACAGTTGCCGCCGATGTCTTCGCCATGCCTAGCGTCCCGTTCCGAACCGCACGCCGATCGTGGTCAACACCACGTTGACCGCGAACAGCGCAATGACGCACAGGACCAACGTTTCGTTGACGGCGGTGCCGACGCCCTTGGGACCGCCCTTGGTGGTCAACCCGCGGTAGCAGCCGACCAGGCCTGCGATCAGACCGAACGTGGCCGACTTGACAATCGAGATAAGGACCTCGGGCAGACCCGTCACGAGCGTGAGCGTGCCGACGTACGCGCCGGCGGAAACATGCTGAATGAAGACACCGAAGATGAACCCGCCGACCAGGCCGATGGTGATCACCGCGCCATTGAGGAGCGCGGCGACGATCGTCGCGGCGACAACGCGCGGCACCACCAGCCGGTGAATGGGGTCGATGCCGAGAACCTCCATCGCATCGATCTCCTCGCGAATGGTGCGGGCGCCAAGGTCTGCGCAGATGGCCGTCGCTCCGGCACCGGCTATCACCAGCACCGTGGTCAGCGGACCGAGCTGGGTGACCGCGCCGAGTGCCGCGCCGGCGCCGGAGATATCGGCGGCGCCGAATTCCGCTAACAGGATGTTGAGCGTGAAGATGATCAGCACGGTCAACGGAATCGAGACGGCCAGAGTCGGCAGCAAGGAGACGCTCGTGATGAACCAACCCTGTTCGATCGCCTCACGCCACTGAAACGGCCGGCGAAACAACGCCTTGCCGGTCAGCACGCAGGTGCGGTAGAACCCGCCGACCGCATCGATCGCCGGCTGCGTCTGGCCGCGAACATAGGTCGTGATCGCGGTGCGGGTGGTCATCTGCACAGCCCCTGAGGATCGACAGAGTCCCTGCGCCGCTGCCCCAACACAGTGCGCGCCGAGTTCATTGCCGAATTCCCGAGCTGTCCAGCGCGGCTAGCAGCGACGCGTTCGTTTGCTCCAGCAAATCTTGGGCAGCTTTTTTTGCTGCCGCGGGATCACCGGAGCAGATCGCATCCGCCACGATCCGGTAGTCGTTCGGCCGCTTGAAGTCGGCGGTCACCGTGCCGGCCAGAGCGGCTAGAGCTAGCTCGTAGGCGCCGCGAAATTCGTTGTACATCAACCGATAAACGATCGAACCAGAACTGTCGACCACATGGTCCCAAAACTTGAGGGCGTGACGTTGCCACTCAACGGGATCTTCCTCGGCCTCCATTGACCGCAGCGAATCCTCAAGGACTTGCGCCAATGTCGACTCGTGCCGTTCGGCCGCCAGCTCGGCGACCTTTGGGCCGTTGCGCAGCCGCGCCTCCAACATGCTGCGCACAACCGAGCTGTCCAACTCACCATTGCGAAACAGCAACCGGGGCAGCAGGTCCAGGCCGGCGTACCGCCGGAAATCACGCACAGTGGTGACGTCGCCCTGGCGCACCTCGACGAGGCCGGCGGCCGACAGCCGCTTCATCGCCTCGCGGACAGCGGGCCGAGATACGCCGAACACCTCGGCCAACCGGCGCTCGCTCGGCAACGCCGCGCCGGGTTGCATCTCACCGCTGAGCACATCCGTTGCGATCTGCTCAAAAACCTCTTCAGGCACCGATCGGCGAATTACTGGCTGCAGCGCCATGCGCTCAGTGTGCTCCCAAAATGATCAGAGGTCAAGTGGTCAGGCCATCATGGCGCCCGACCGTGTCGGAGCCGGGGCTTGTTCGCGTCGCAACCATCGCCCCTGCGACCACACCTGCGACGCAGGCATCCGGTTAAGTTGTCTGCGGGCCGCTAACCGACGCGGCCCTGACCTGATCCGAAGGATCTGCGAATATGCGAGTTGACGGGCGCGAGATCAGCGTGTCCGGCAGCTTGCTGCAACCGCTAGCCCGGCGCACCAACGACATCATCCGGCTGGTCCTCGCGGTGGTTTTCCTCATCGCCGTCGTCACGAGTTCCCTCATCACGCGCCCGCAATGGGAGGCACTGGAGAAATCCATCTCCCAGATCGTCGGGGTCCTATCCCCCGCTCAATCGGATCTGGTGTACCTGGCGTACGGCCTGGCAATTGTGGCATTGCCGTTCGCAATCCTTGTTGGCCTGATTTTCTACCGGCAGTGGAAACTGCTCGGCGCATATGCGGCCGCAGGGGTACTGGCCATCCTGCCGCTGTCCATCACCAGCAATCGCATCGCTGCACCGCAATGGCACTTCGACCTGTCGGATCGGCTCACCACACTGCCCGCCCAATTGCTCGACGACCCGCGCTGGATCGCCATGCTCGCCGCGGTGCTGACCGTCTCGGGCCCGTGGCTACCCTCCCGCTGGCGACACCGGTGGTGGGCTCTGCTGCTGGCTTTCGTGCCGATCCATCTCGTTGTCAGCGCCATCGTGCCCGCCCGATCTCTACTGGGCCTGGCGGTCGGATGGCTCGTCGGCGCGGTAGTAGTCCTCGCGGTCGGCACTCCCGCGCTGGAGGTGCCGCTCGACGGCGCGGTTCGCGCGTTGTCCAGACGCGGATTCACGGTGTCCGGGCTCACGGTGCTGCGGCCCGGTGGACGTGGACCACTGGTCCTCTCGGCCGCATCCGATGATCCCCACGCCGGGGCTTTGATCGAGTTGTACGGCCCACATCAACGCGGCGGAGGGGTGCTACGCCAGCTCTGGCGAAAGCTGAGACTGCGCGGCTCGGAGACCGCGCCGTTGCACGCCTCCATGCGCCGCGCGGTCGAGCATCAGGCCCTGATGGCCATCGCCATCTCAGCCGCGGGCGTCGCCAATGCAGAGGTGATCGGCGTTTCCCCGCTCGACCGGGGCTGGACTCTTTACGCACACAAGCCAGCTCGTGGAATTGGCATCCGTGAAGCCGCGCCGACGACACCGGTTGCCTTGGTGTGGGACTCGCTGCGGATACTGCACGATCAGCAGATCTCCCACGGCGATTTGTGCAGCAGCGAGATCACGGTCGACGACGGCACCGTGCTATTCGGCGGCTTCGGCGGCGCCGAATACGGTGCCACCGAAGCCCAACTCCAATCCGACCTGGCCCAACTCCTGGTGACGACGGCAGCGCTGTACGACGCCAAGTCGGCCGTGGGTGCGGCCATCGACGCGTTCGGCAAAGAAAGAGTCCTCACCGCGTCGCGGCGACTGACCAAGTCCGCTGTGCCAAAACGAGTCCGCGAATCGGTTACCGAACCGGGCGAAGTCATCTCCAGCGCACGCGCGGAAGTCAAACGCCAGACCGGTGCGGATCAGATCAAGACCGAAACCATCACCCGCTTCAGCCGTAGCCAGATCATTCAACTGGTGCTGATCGGTGCCCTGGTCTATGTCGCGTACCCCTTCATCAGCACTGTGCCGACCTTCTTTTCCGAGCTGCGAACCGCGAACTGGTGGTGGGCACTGCTGGGCTTGGCGGTGTCGGCGCTGACGTATGTCGGTGCCGCAGCGTCGTTGTGGGCCTGCGCCGACGGGCTGGTGGGCTTTTGGAAACTAACCATCATGCAGGTAGCAAACACCTTTGCCGCAACGACCACTCCGGCCGGTGTCGGGGGGCTCGCGCTGAGCACGCGGTTCCTGCAGAAGGGCGGACTCAGCGCATTGCGGGCCACGGCCGCCGTAGCGCTTCAGCAATCAGTGCAGGTGATCGTGCACCTCGCGTTGCTGATCACCTTCAGCGCCGTGGCCGGGACGTCGACCGACCTGTCGCACTTCGTTCCGAATGCCAACGTGCTCTATCTCATCGCCGGAGTGACGCTGGGCATCGTCGGCACATTCCTTTTTGTGCCACGATTGCGGCGCTGGCTGGCAACGGCGGTGCGCCCGAGGCTCCAGGAAGTAGCGACCGACCTCATTGCGCTTGCCCGGGAACCGAGGCGGCTGGCCTTGATCGTCCTTGGCTGCGCTGGAACGACTCTCGGAGCGGCGTTGGCGCTGTGGGCCAGCATCGAAGCCTTTGGTGGTGGCACCACGTTCGTCACCGTGACCGTGGTGACAATGGTCGGCGGGACCCTCGCGTCGGCCGCCCCCACCCCGGGCGGCGTCGGCGCAGTGGAGGCGGCGTTGATCGGTGGGCTCGCCGCCTTCGGCGTGCCCGCGGCCGAGGGCGTGCCGTCAGTGCTGCTGTACCGGATACTCACGTGCTGGCTTCCGGTATTCGTCGGCTGGCAGGTCATGCGCTGGCTGACCAGAAACGAGATGATCTAGCAGTCACTCTAGGACGTCTGCAACCACGACCAGCACGATCAGCGTCTGTGCGCTCTCCCCGGCCGTGATCGCGAGGTACATCGGGTAGTAACCCACCGGAACCGATCGGGCTGCGGTAATCGCGACCGGAACGGTTGCGGATCCGTCACGGTCGAACTGTCCATGTATGGGTTCGGCCGTGATTCCTGCGCCGGAGGACGCACCCGTGATGGTGTAGTCGCTGACGCCCTCGATCATCCGTTGTGCGTCCACGGTGACGGTCCCGGTAGCACCAGGCGCGATTTCGACAATGGGAAAGGCGATATTCATGGTGACCGCCGTGCTGCCCACCCCGAAGGACGGCGGTGCGGCGGAGGGCGCAGTGCCCCAATCCTTGTTGGGTTTGTCCGCGAGCGAGAACACGAGGTCGGCGCCGGTGTGCACGATCGACCCCGGGAGGAAGGTTCTATCGGTCGGTTGGCCGTCGATAGCAAGGGCATTGATGTACTTCAGGCGGTTACGCCCCGACGCGCCCGGTGCGGTGATCCGGATGGACTTTCCGGACGGAAGCGCGATGATCGCACGATCGAAGATGGGCGTGTTCACGGTCAGGATCGATGTTCCCGGGATGCTCGGATACAAACCGAGGGCGGCCCAGACATACCAGCTGGCAAGGGCACCGAGGTCGTCGTTGCCGGGCGCGCCGTCCGGTGTAGGGCCAAACAGTCCCCGCACCCGATCAACCGTCTGTTGAGTTTTCCACGGTTGACCGACGTAGTTGTACAGCCACGGCACCCCGAAACTCGGCTCGTTGCCCGCCCAGAGATACGGTTCTTTGGGGCCCACATTGAGCTTCTTCGTGAAGCGGTCGAGCCGTTTGATCACGGCCTCGCGCCCGCCCAGAGCGGTCACCAGCCCGGCTACGTTGTGGGGCACCGACCAGAGGTACTGCTCGGCGTTGCCCTCGTCGTATCCGTCTTGGCCGAAGCCCGACCCAAACTCCACGAACCCGGGGCCTTCGGGGAAGAACCCGGCCGTGCTACGCGGCGAGATGTAGCCCGTCGTCGGGTTGAACAGGTTCTGCCAATACTGGGACCGGCGCTGGAATTCGGCCGCGGTCGCGGTGTCGCCCAGCGCTTCGGCGAATCGCGAGATGGCGAAGTCGTCGATCGACCATTCCAGCGTGACGGACGCGCCCGCACGAAACCCCGGCGTCTGTGGCCGGTAGCCAAGTTCCAGGTAGGCTTCGACGCCGCGCCGCTCAACATAACCGTCGCGGCCGATACCGCCCTGGGTCGCCGCGCTCACCATGTAGCGCAACGCCGTCTTGAGGTCGAAGTCCTTCGCCCCGTACGCGTAGAGGTTCACGATGAGCGGTACCACATTGTCCCCGGTCATCATCCCGGTCGGGGAATTCGCGATCGCCCAGCGCGGATAGGCACCGCTCTGCTCGGCGGCGTTCACCAACGATTGGGCCATGTCACTGGCCCGCTCGGGGAACAGCAGGCCTTGCAATGGCGCAAGGCTGCGGTAGGTGTCCCAGTCGGAGAAGTTGGCATATTGCGTGCGCCCATCCGCGACGCGGTGGACGGTGCCATCGAAGCCGGGGTAGCGTCCGTCCGCGTCGTTGAATGTGTTGGGGTGCAACAGCGATCGGTAGAGCGACGTGTAGAAGGTCTGCAGGTCGCCGTCGTCCTTGCTCGCCACCGCGATTCGCGATAGCGCGGCATTCCATTCGGCCGACGCTGCCGTGCGAATGGCATCAAAGCTCGTGTCTCCTTCGGCGGCGAGGTTGGCGCGCGCCCCGTCCACGCTGACGTAGGAGAGCGCGGTCCGGACCTCGATCACCGAGCCGGGCGGAAAGCCGACGTAGCCGCCGCTGTACCGGGAATCGGCGGTATCCCTGCCGGGGGAGACCGCGTAGCCGTCCCAGGTGCCCCACATACTGAACGGCTGGCTGAACTTCATGGCGAAGTAGACGGTGTACACGTTGTTCCTGCCGCAAAACCCTCCGCTGGTCGCCGAACCGGTGATCGTGGTGGTGTCCTCGATGTGCAGAGTTGCGGCGTAGTTGCCCGCGAGCGATGCGCCCGAGCGCACATGGAACAGCGCGGGCCAGTCATTGTGCGGGTATCGGAATCGGCCAACGCCGGTGCGCGTGGTGGCGGTGAGCTCGGCGACCACTCCCGTACCGGGGAATCGCACGGTGTAGTAACCGGGTACGCCCGCTTCGGTGTCGTCGTGAGCGATCTCCTCCCAGGCGTTCCACGGCTGCGAGCTGATCGGAGTGGTCGTCGGCAGCATCGAGATGTCACCGAATGCCGGGCAGCCCACCGAGGCATGGGTCATGCTGAACCCGGTGGACCGCGGGTTGTCGTAGTCGTAGCCGGCGTAGTTGTTGACGGTGTCCGGCGAGTACTGCACCATGCCGAACGGAACCGAGGCCCCGGGGAAGTTGTTGATCTCCCCCACTATCTCGCCTCCGGTCCCGGTACCGATAAGCGTGTCGACGTGCTCGACCGGGTAGGTGACGAAAACCGGCTCCCCGTCGTAAGCCGTCGGCGACCCGATAAGGAACGGAACGAAGAGGCCTATCGCAGCGATGGTTGCGGCAAGCACTCTGAACAGCCACCGTGACCGCATAGCTGTCTCTTACTGCATAACCGTGTCTTCCCGCGGTGTTTCGAGTCGATTCGAGACAAAAACGGAGGCGATTCGAGATGAAATGGACCGCTGGGGCCGTGCCATGCTGGCCGCGCTTGGTGCCAATTGGGCTAGTCTCAATCCGACTTGACCGGCCGGAAGTGCCGGCCCAATGTTCGGGAAGGCGACCAATGAAGCACTTCACGGCGGCAATTGCGACGATATTGATGGGCCTGGCACTGGCTGGTTGCAGCTTCAGTTTCAAGACAGACAGCAAATCATCCCCGACGACAACGGGTGCGTCGTCAGCGACCTCGACCCCGACCTCGCCGACCTCGACGACGTCGTCGGAAACCACCTCCGCCGAGGCTGAGGGTGGCCCCAACTACACCATCGCCGACTACATCAACGACAACGATATCGAGGAGACCCTCGTCCACCACGGCGATCCCGGCTCCCCGACCATCGACTTGCCGGTTCCGGATGACTGGCGGCTGCTACCCGAAAGCTCCAACGCCCCCTATGGCGGCATCGTCTACACCGAGGCCGCAGATCCCAACGATCCACCCACCATCATTGCGATTCTCTCCAGACTCACCGGTGACGTCGACCCGGCGAAGATTCTCGAATTCGCCCCTGGCGAATTGCAGAATCTGCCCGGATTCGACGGCGATGACGGAACCGAGTCCACGCTCGATGGCTTCGAGGCCTGGCAACTCGGTGGCTCTTACACGAAGAACGGCCAGTTACGAACGATCGCACAGAAGACGGTGGTGATTCCGACCCCGGACGCCCTCTACGTTCTGCAACTCGACGCCGACTCTCTCGATGACGAGACAATCGAATTAATGGACGCCACCGGCATTATCGACGACCAGACCACCATCACTCCCTGACGGCACGACAAACACTCCCGAGACCACGACAAAGCTGGGTCGGGGGCTACCCAGCCACCGACCAAAGCCGCCTTATCAGGCTTCGAAAGCGGTGTCGACATCGATGTGGTCGTAGCCGCGAACTCCGATTAGTCCTACGGTGTTGGCATGACAGAACAGTCCTATGCCGTCGACGTCGGGCACCCGCCATCGGCCCTCCTCCGTCTGGTCAACCCGATGCTTGGGGTCCTGCTCGGCACTCCGCTGGCCGGCTCGCTTCGCAAGCAACTGATGGTGATGAGCTTCACGGGCCGCAAGACGGGACGACAGTTCTCGATTCCCTTGAGCGCCCACGTGATCGACAACGATCTCTACGCGTTGACCGGCGCTGTTGGCTGGAAGCACAACTTTGCCGGCGGCGCCGCCACGCACGTGCTCTACAACGGGACAACGACCCCGATGCGCGGCGAGCTCATCCGCGACCGGGCTGTCGTCGCCGATCTATGCCTGCGGTGCGCCCAGTCCTACGACCTGAAGCGCGCTCAACGCATGATGGGATTGAAGTTCCGCGACGGACGCGTCCCGACCCTGGAAGAATTCACCGAAGCTGTCGACCGGCTCCAGTTGGCAGCCATTCGGTTGACTCCGGCCGACTAGGCTTTGCGCCGATATCGCTGAACCTCCTTGCGCACAAGCATATTCGGTAGCTCGAACACGCACGCCGCGGTGTCCTTCCTGCTCTCGGCGGTGATGGTCGTCGCATCGCTGGTCGGTTGCGCGTCCCCCCTAGGACCCAGAGCACCCACAGCATCAGCCTCGTACAGCCCAGCGCCGTGTCCAGAACCCAACGTCCCAGGCCTGCCGCAGGCCAATCTGGACTCGGCCTACACGTGCGGATATCTCTCCGTTCCGGAGAACCGCCTCGATCCCCAAAGTCGCACCATCCGGGTGCTGGTTGCCCGGGTGAAAGCGGTCAGCGACAAGCCGCGGCCCGACCCCATTGTCTACCTGGCCGGGGGTCCCGGCACGGCCGGCACACTGAGCGCGCCCGGTGTGGTCGCCGGCGGGATGAACGCTGATCGCGATGTCATCTTCGTCAACCAGCGGGGCACCCTGCACAACGATCCGCACCTGGGCTGCCCGGAACTCGACGAGTTCGCCACTCGAGCAGTGGGGTTGGCCTTCGAGGCTCCGTCCACCGCGGACCTTGACGCGGCTGCGGTCGCAGCTTGCCGGGAGCGGCTGGATGCGGCGGATGTCGACTTCGCGGCGTACAGCTCCAGGGAGAACGCGGCCGATATCGCCGATCTGCGAGTGCAGCTAGGCATCGATCAATGGAACGTCTATGGCGTCTCCTACGGCACCGATCTAGCCATGCACCTGCTACGCACACATCCCGAAGGAATACGGTCGGTGGTCTTGGACTCGGTGGTGCCGCCCAATCAGAACATCGTCGAGCGCTGGTGGGAAGCCCCTGCTAGCGGCCTGGCCGCCATCTTTCGAGCGTGTGCCGAACAATCCGCCTGTGCGGCGGCATACCCGAACCTACCCGCGGTCTTCTTGCACACCGTCAACGAGTTGAGTCAGTCACCGGTGGAAGTCACTACGGCCGGTCCCCGCGGGGAAGCGGTAAGGGTCGTCATCGACGGTTTCAAGCTGGTGCCTTTGGTTCTCGAGTGGAGTGCCGACCCTGCCAAGGTCGCCGACATTCCACGGATGATCTTCGCGCTCGCCAACGGTGATGCCAGCCTGACAGCCGCCGCGATTGCCGCGAGTATCCCGTCGCAGGCGCAGCGAGGACTCGTGGGCGCCGGACTGGCGTTGGGGACGTACTGCCAGGAGATGGCGAACTGGACCACGCCGGAACGCTCCCTGTCCCGAGCGCAGGCGGCGATGCCGGGACTGCCCGATTCGGTCCTGCGAATAATGCCGACCGGCAGCTGGATTTTTCGTGAGTGCGACGCCTGGGGCCTAGGCAGGTCCGACACCATTGATCGGTTGCCAACCAGCAGCGGGGTTCCCGCGCTCATCCTGTCGGGCACATTCGATTCGAGCACGGCGCCGCGGTGGGTTCGCGCAGTCACCCCGGGACTCAGCAACTCCACCGCGCTGCGGTTTCCCGGGGTGGGCCATCCCGTGGTGCCGAATTCGGCCTGCGCCCAGGCGATCATGACCGCATTCATCGACGACCCGCACCGAAACGTCGATCGGTCCTGCATCCCGACAACCGCCGTCACGACTTTCAGCCTTCCGGTGGTCAAACCCTAGCCAGCCGCCCCGGGCGCCCATCAAAGCTGGTCACGCAATTGCTCGACGAGCCGGATCAACCTCGCGTGGTGTGACCCCGCCCAGTAGATCCGCCCACAAACCATTGCCGCAGCTCCAGGCGCCGCATGACCTCAATCGTCTGCGCCTGCGGATGCTGGGAGCCGAAGCAGCCGCGCCAGTCGGCCGAAGTTCACATCGACGACGAAGCGGGGATTGCGGAGCGGCACGGGCCGCAGCCTTGCCGTCGACCCGATGTCGAGCGCTTCGAACATGGGGTAGGCGGCAAAACGCTCCCCGTTGGCCGGCCGGCGGCCAATGTCGACAGGATCGCCATTGGCCAGGATGAGATCGACCTCGGTATGCGGAATACCCATCGCCTCGAGAACATCCTTGACCGTCTGATGACTCCGGAACGGCCGGCGCACCGACGCTCCGCGCGACTCTGGCGCCACGAAGTCGTTGAGTTCTGCGTAGGCGCGGACATCGACATAGCCGGGCTCGGCCGACGGTCTCCTGGAGGTTGCCCCGCAGTCCACCGTTGATCCGCTCATGTGGATGCCCTTCAGCCCGGATGGATGGGACTTACGGCCCTGCCTGCGTCGTGCCGTCATGGGAGAATATCGATGCCGTCGCACAGCAAGGGAGCCCACGGTGACACGACGACAGAACGCGCACCCGGGGATTCCGCGCCGCGCTGGGCAGCGCAGGCTCGGCGCCGCCGAAGGCGTACTGGTGGCCTTGCTCGGGTGCACTCTCGACGAGGCATTCACCGACATCGTGCACACGGCCAAGCGGCACAACGTCGCCCCGATGGAGTTGGCCGATGCGCTCGTGTCGATTGCCGAGAAGAACGCCCCCGGCGACCCTGACGACCCGGTTGTCGCCGCCGCCTACCGAGCCTGGGGCGACCGGCTGGGCGACACCGTGCGGCACTGAGACGAACCCAACGGCTGACGCCCGCGGCCATGATGCCGCGGGCGTCAGTCGCGACCGCGCTCCCGTTGCTCCTATTGCTGCTGCGCGGGCTTCAGCACACTGAATACGCCGCCCTGGGGATCCGACAGGACAGCGGACCGCCCCACCGAGGGAATGTCGAATGGTTCCACGGTGATCTGGCCGCCGGATGCCGCCGCCTTGGCCGCCGTCGCGTCGGCGTCGTCGACCTCGAAGTACACATGCCAATGGTTCGGCATCCCCGGCATCGGCGGTTCCATGCAGCCGCCGACATCGGCGGCGCCGGCTTTGAGCACGCGGTAGTGCTGGCCAGGAGCCATCTCCATCGTTGTATGGGTCAGACCAACGACGGATTCGTAGAAGGCCAGCGCCAAATCGGGTTTGTCCGTGATCAATTCGTTCCACATCACCGCGCCCGCCTCGTTGACCAAAGTCGCGCCGATATGCTGATTGGCCTGCCACAACCCGACGACCGCGCCAGTCGGATCGGCAATGAAAGCCATCCGCCCGGCATCGTCGATGTCGAAGCCCGGCATCAGAACCTGCCCACCTGCGGGCACCACTTTGTCTACGGCAGCGTCGACATCGTCGACGGCGATGTAGGTGTTCCAGGCCGGTGGCCTGCCTTCGGGAGCGCCGGGAGGCATCGGCGCGACGGCGGCCACGGTTTCTCCGTTGAGCGTGGCCATGGAGTACACGCTGGCACCGTCGGGCGTCGGGGTGTCGTCGTAACTCCAGCCGAACAACGACGAGTAGAACTCTTTGGCGGCAGGATGATCAGTGGTCTGCAGGTCGACCCAGTTGGGGGTGCCCTGCGAGTATTCGGTTCTCTTCGGCATGATTAACCTTTCGTTACTTGGCGGATACGTGCGCGACAATCGCTTGACGGCCGGTAAACGCAATCAGCTGATCAAGGACTCCGGCGTCGTCCCCGATCGCGACGGGCTCGGCGAAACCCACACCGCTGCGAGCTTCGGGGGTGATGAACTGGCGGGCCACCCCCAGCACGAAGTCCGCCACCGGATCGGAAACGACCACCTGGCGCCCGGCACTGTGAGCGAAATCCCAAGCGTGAACCAGGAATTCAAGGCTTAGGATGCTAATGGGCACGACCGCCGGCACGGGGTTCGAGTTGAGCTCGACGGTGCCGTCCAACCCGCGTCGACGCCATGCCTCCAGTACCACCTGCGCCGCGTCGGCGACTTGAGTTTCCAGGGGTGCGTCCTTGTCGCGGGGCGGCACCTGCGCGCCCGCGGCGGCACCGATCGCCGTCGTCGATCCCATCAAGTGATCGGCGAGTTGCGTCACGTCGTACTTGGCGCACGGTGTCTGCGCCGACAGCGCGGCGGCATCGAACCCCCGCAACACATGCTGAAGAGCAGCCAATGTTGCTTCAGCGCAGGATAATTCGTCGAGCGGGTCCGGTGCCGCCCCCCAGTCGTCGGGGCCAGCGTCACCGTGGTGTCCCGCAAGGACCAACCGGTCGAGGAAGTGATTCCAGCCTTCGGCGTGACGGGCGGCCTGCTCCTGGGTCAATCCGTCGTGGACCAGCTTCACCTCGGTGCCGCCATCGACTGGGTGCAGCGTGATGGTCACCGTCGACCCGCCTGGCGGCGGATCACCGTCGTCCTCCCACCCCCAGCTGAAGACGACCTTCTTGCCCGGTTCGATGTCGACGACGGTGCCCGCCGCCGTGTGCCCGGGAGTCACCGTCCACCGATAGGCGCCACCGTTTCGCAGCTCCACGCGGCCGGCGACGGTCATCCAGCGGCGAAGCCGATCGGTTCGGGTGATGAGCGCGAAGGTCTCGGCCGGATCCAAGGGCAGGACGACTGTTTTTTCGAACGGCATGACGAACTCTCCTTGTGCGGGTGTGTAGTGGGCTGCGTCGACGACGAGACGGTCGAGCTCGTCGCTCCAGAACGACTCGAAGTGCGCGCGCAGCTGCAGCATCCCGCGCTCGTCGAGCCGGTAGTACCGTTCCCGCCCCTGCTTGCGGGCAGCCACCAGCCCCACCTCGGCCAGGACCGCAAGGTGCTGCGATATCGCCGAACGGGTAACCGGAAATTGCGACGCGAGCTGGGTGACGGTGCGCTCGCCGAGGGCCAGAAGTTGGAGCAGCCGGCGCCGGGTTGGCTCAGCTGCGACCTCCAACATGTCGAGCACACATCAATACGTTAGCCATTGCTAACGTATTGATCAATGCCCTCAGCGGAATGCCCCACTAGGAGTTGCCGGAAGTCCCGGCCGGTGCCTCTCCGGGGTCGAGCTCAGGGCAGAATCGGAGTGTGAGAATCGCAATCAGCGGCGCCGGCGTGGCCGGCGCGGCGCTCGCCCACTGGCTGCACCGCACCGGGCACACCCCGACCCTCATCGAGCAGGCGCCAAAGTTTCGTACCGGCGGCTACATGATCGACTTCTGGGGAACCGGATACGAAGTCGCCAAACGCATGGGCATCGAGGACCGGGTCCGAGGCGACGGGTATCAGGTTCAACACATCCGCTCCATCGGCCCGCGGGGCGAGGTCAAAGCGGAGCTCGGCGTCGAAGTGGTGCGCCGCATGATCGACGGCGACTTCACCAGCTTGCCGCGCGGTGACCTGGCCGCGGCGGTCTACGCCACCATCGAAGATCGCGTCGAAACGATCTACGGCGACAGCATCACGGCCATCGACGAGCATGCCGACGGTGTCCACCTCACTTTCGACAATGCCGCGCCGCGCGAATTCGACCTGGTCA
The DNA here is from genome assembly GCF_018278905.1 of Mycobacterium spongiae. Classification (NCBI taxonomy): domain Bacteria; kingdom Bacillati; phylum Actinomycetota; class Actinomycetes; order Mycobacteriales; family Mycobacteriaceae; genus Mycobacterium; species Mycobacterium spongiae. Next base: position 951,749 of record NZ_CP046600.1, on the reverse strand, counting down.
TCGGGGCCGACGGGCTGCATTCGAACGTACGCAATCTCATCTTTGGACCAGAGGGGGAGTTCGAGCACTACCTCGGCTGCAAGGTCGCGGCCTGCGTGGTCGACGGCTACCACCCCCGCGACGAGCTGACCTACGTCACCTACAACACTCCCGGCCAGCAGGTGGCGCGCGTTGCACTGCGCGGCGACCGCACCCTGTTCCTCTTCGTCTTCCGGGCCGACCATGACAGCCCCGGCATACCGCCAAAAGATCAGTTGCGCAACCAGTTCCACGACAGCGGCTGGGAGTGCCCGCAGATCCTGGCAACGCTTGACGACGTGGATGACCTGTACTTCGACGTCGTCAGCCAGATCCGGATGGACCGGTGGTCGCGCGGGCGGGTGTTGCTGATCGGCGACGCGGCCGGGTGCATCTCCCTACTGGGCGGAGAGGGCACAGGCCTGGCGATGACCGAAGCCTACGTCCTGGCCGGCGAACTCAACCGCGCCGGCGGCGACCACCAGCAGGCCTTCGCTGCCTACGAGAAGCTGCTGCATCCACTCATCCAGCGCAAGCAGGCCGGCGCGACGCGGTTCATCGGGTTCTTCGCCACCAAAACCCGATTCGGCCTATGGTTCCGCAACATCGCGATTCGCATGATGAACTTCGGGCCGCTGGCCACCGTGTTCGCCCCCAGCATGCGCGACGACTTCGACCTTCCCGACTACGGCATTTGACGTCGTGCGGTTGACGCTATTCATCAACCCCGAGCACCGGCCTGGCGATCCTCTCGATGTCCGGTTGGCCGAGCACGTGGAGCAGGTGACGACAGCTCGAGCTGCAGGCTATGACGGCGTTGCCATCGGGTCGCATCTGCCCTACGGCTCGGCGGCATGGCTCCCACCGTTTCAGACTCTGACCCACCTCGCACCGGCCGCTGCCGGGATGTCACTGTCGACCTGCGTTCTCGTGCTGCCTCACCATCACCCCTTACACGTCGCGGCGGATGGAGCGTTTCTCGATGCCGTGTCCGGCGGCCGGTTTACCCTCGGCGTGGCGGCGGGCTGGGCCCGTGACGAGTTTGCGCTGCTGGGCATCGACCGCAGGGAACGCGTCGGGCGGTTTACCGAGTCGCTGGACTTGATTACTCGGCTGTGGTCGCAGGATCGGGTCAGCTTCCACGGCACTTACTATCGTGTCGACGACGGTGCGCTCGCGCTGCGGCCCGTTCAGCGTCCCCGGCCGCCGATATGGTTGGGCGGCAGTGCTATTCGGTCTGTGGAGCGAGCCGCCGAACTCGCCGACACCGCCATCGGCGACACCTGGGTAGCCTCGTCGCACCTTGCCGAGTCGGTCATCGTCGACCAGGCGCAAGCTTTCCGCGCCCGACTCGGGGTACTGGGCAAGCCGCAGCCGGCCGATTTTCCGTTGCTGCGCAATATCGTGGTCGCCGAAGATCGATCTACCGCGATCCGCGAGGCGGCGCCCTACCTGCAAGCCAGCTATCAAGTCTTTGACCAATGGGGGTTGTTCAACGACGTCGTTGGCGATCCAACGGCGCCAAACGGCGTCGACGAATTGCTCGCGGGCCGAGTGATCATCGGGTCACCCGAGAACTGCGCCGAGGACCTGGTACGCCTGGCGCGGGCAACCGGGTTCACTCGGCTGGTCGCCAGGGTCCAGTGGATGGGCATGCAGCAGCAGGTCGTGTGTCGGACAATCACCCTGCTGGCGCACGAGGTGTTGCCGATGGTCGAGCAGGAACTCGGCCGACAACCGTAAACCGGCGAGCGCCGGCTGCCTCTGATTCGAGGGTTCATCGGGCCGGTGCTTACACACCAGCTCCTACCGGGGTGCGGGAGCGCCCGTTGGTGCAGTGCTGTGTTCAGCGACGGGGCAGCCCCCCGGCTGAGCCGCCGGTTGCGCCGCTGACGCGACATCGGTGATCGAGCGGACGTGGATCACCGCGCCCCCGCTGGGCACGATGGTGACGTGACGCAACCTGGTTCGTTCGTCGGCCGCGGTTGTGGTGGTCAATTGGACGCGGCGCAGGATTTCCCTGAGGACTAACCGCATTTCGGCCATGGCAAAGGTAGCGCCGAGGCAGCGTCGATTCCCGCCACCGAACGGTAACCAGGTGGTCGGACCGAGGCTCGCACCAAGCATCCGATCCGGATCGAACCGGTCGGGATCCGGGTACACCGCGGCGCTCGAATGGATCAGCCCGATGGTCGGGGCCACCATGATCCCGGCAGGCAGGCGATAGCCGGCCAGCTCAATCGGCTCGGTGAGAATCCGGCCCACATCGAACACCACGGGACGGATCCGCAGCGTCTCCTTTGCCAGCGCGTCGAGGTACTCGTCGCCCGCCGGATCGCCCGCCGCACTGGCATGGGCCGCATCCACAGCTTTGTCCAGTATCGCGGGATGGCGGGTCAGTCGCTCCAGTGCCCAGGACAGGCCGGTGGCCGTGGTGTCGTGACCGGCGGCCAACAACGTCATCAGCTGGTCTCGCAACTCGCGGTCGGTCATGGTGCTCGCCGGTGTTGAGGTGTCCTCGTCTGCGGCTCGGACCAGCATGGCGAGCACATCGGTGCGTGCGGCGACGTCAGGGTCGGCGCGCCGATCAGCGATCTCCGCATAGAGCAATTCGTCTGCCTCCGCGAGGCGGCGACGCAGCCGCCGCCACAGGCGCCGATTCAGCAAGTCCGGCTTGGCAATGGCCAGCGTCTCCCATGGACCCACGTCGAGCAGCCGCGGCATCACGTTGCGCAGTGCGGCCAGCCGAGCCGGGTCGGTGGCGCCGATCACCGTCCGCAGGATCACCTCGAGCGTGATCTCCGCCATCTTGGGCGCCACCGCGAACCTTTTTCCGACCGGCCAACCCGCGATGTTTGCCGCGGCGATCTCGCTCATCAATTCGGCTTGGCGCGCAACGGCATCGCGGTGGAATGGCGCCAGCATGAGTCGTCGCCGGTCCCGGTGCACGTCGTCGTCGACGACCAACAACGAGCTCTCACCGAGAATCCCGCTCAGCATCGTGTTGGCTTCGCCGGCGTGAAACACGCTCGGGTTTCCGGCGAATACCTTCTTGACATCGGCCGGATCAGTCAGATACACCATCGTGCCGATGCCCGCGACGCGGATCGTGAAAACGGCCCCATACCTGCGTCTGCAGCCGGCCAGAAAACCCGGGGCGTTCCGCAACATCGCTGCGGCCTGCACCGACCGAGGCCAGCGAGGTCCGGGAGGCAGCGTGGTAGGCGCGGTGTTAGTCATAACAACGATTCTACGGCCGCATCGCGCGCTGTGACCGGTTCCGACAAACGACGACGATCGCCGTTGCGGGCCACCGCGGGAAGAATGAATGCCCTTATCCGCAGCCCGGTTTGTGGCGGGAACACCCTGGCCGCAGGCCAAATAAGCGGTATTTGACCGACTTTCGTCACCACCGGGCCGGACGGACTGTCAGCTGGGCAATGTTGGTGCAAAGTCCGGTGGCCTCCGAACTTGGGTTGCCTGCTCGAAGGCATAGGCGTAGGCGATGATCTTCGGTTCCTGGAACGCACCAGCGAAGAATGACAGCCCGACCGGCAGACCGCGGACATAGCCGGCGGGAACGGAGATGTGCGGGTATCCGGCGACCGCCGGCGGTGTCGAGCAACCGCCCGGAAGAATATTGTCACCGACCACGGGGTCGATGACGAAAGCCGGCGAGCCTTCAGTGGGTGCGACGATCGCGTCGAGTCGGTGTTCACGCATCGCCTTGTCGATTCCCTCGTCGCGCCCGCGACGACGCAGCTCGGCCGCGACCCGAAGGTAGTTCGCATCAGTCAGATCGCCCTTGGATTGGGCCTGCTCGAGAAACTCCTGGCCGAAGTACGGCATCACCCGAGAGGCGTTCTGCTCGTTGAACGCGATCAATTCTTCGAGGCTTCGCACCCCGGCACCAGGATGGCTGCCGAGATAGCCGTTGAGACTCGCCTTGAGGCCATAGCTGAAGAGTTCGACTTCGAGGTCTCCGAAGAAGGGCAATGAGCTCGCCCGAACCGGGTCCACAATCTGCGCGCCCAGTTCCGCGAGCCGGGCGACAGCATCGTCGACCAGTGCGTCGGTTCCCTCGTGCTGTCCGAAGCACTCCCGGGCCACTCCGAGGCGGGCTCCGCGCAAGGCCACCGGGTCGAGGAATCGGCGATAGTCAGGCGCTGCGTGCTTGGCACCGTCGCGAGTTGCCGGGTCGTGCTCGTCGAAGCCCGTCAGCGCCGTCAGGACGGTCGCCACGTCGGCGACCGTGCGCGCCATCGGGCCCAACGTGTCCTGCGGCGCCGCGACCCCGATGGCGCCGGCACGACTTACCAGCCCGACCGTGGGCTTGAGACCAACGATCGAGCTGCTCGACGCTGGACGCACGATGGAGCCATCGACCTCGGCTCCAATTGCGCCGATGCACAGGTTGGCCGCCACCGCAACCGCCGACCCCGAGCTGGAGCCGAGCGGGCTTCGGTCCAACACATAGGCGTTGCGCACCTGGCCGCCGCGACTGCTCCACCCACTGCACGGCCGGGTGGAACGCAAATAGCCCCACTCGCTCATGTTCGTTTTTCCGAGGATTACGGCGCCGGTGTCGCGTAATTTCCTGGCCACAAACGCATCTCGTGATGCGATGTTGCCTTCCAGAGCCAATGATCCGGCGGTCGTGGCCATCGTGTCGCCGGTGTCGATGTTGTCTTTGACGACGATGGGGACGCCGTGGAGCGGACCGCGGGTTCGTCCCCGTGCGCGTTCGGCGTCTAGCGCTTCAGCGATGGCCACAGCGTCGGGGTTCACTTCGATCATCGACCGCAGCGTGGGACCGGAACGATCGATCTGCCGGATTCGCGTCAGATAGCGGTCAACCAGGCCGGCGGCGGTCCACTCGCCCCGATCGAAGGCAGTCTGGGCGTCGGCGATGGTGAATTCGGGCGGCTCCATAGTGATCGCGGCTCCAGGGTGATCGCGACTCTGTCGGCTACTTGTAGGCGACGGCCGCGCTGGAACCCGCAGCGAGCGGGATCACGTCGAACGACCGGAATCCGGCCGCACTGCACCACTTCCGGAAGTCGGCAGCCGAGTAGTCGAATGCATCGCCGAACTCGATCAGCATGTTGAGCGACATCATCAGACCGGATGTGTTTTCCCGTCGCGCGTCGTCGATCAAGGTCTCGACCACGATGAAGGCCCCGTCCTCGGGGAGTGCCTCGTAGGCTTTCGCGATCAATCGTTGTTTGTGCTCGAGGTTCCAGTCGTGCAGGATCTGGCCCATCGTGATGATGTCCGCGACCGGCAGCGGGTCAGCGAGGAAATCACCGCTGACCGCGCGCACGCGATCTCCCAAGCCCTCCTCGGCCAGCTTGTGCTGTGCGATCTCGGTCACTGCTGGCAGGTCCCAGCTGACACACTCTAGGTGCGGATGCGCCCTGGCGACGATCCGCGACAGGAGGCCGCTGGCGCCGCCCACATCACAGAGGCTCCGGTAGCGCTCGAACGGAAACCGTTCGGCAAGGAGCTCAATGTTGCGACTCGACGCCGAATCCATCGCGGACATGAACACCTCGAGTCGCCGCGGATCTGCGTACAGCGACTCGAACATCGGGCGTCCGGTTTGCTTGACCTCGTTTTGCGGCTTTCCTGTCTGCAGTGCCTCGGTCAGATCCGCCCAGAACCGATAGTTGCGTTGGTCCCAAATCTTCAGCAGGCCGCCCTGGTACGCGGGGCTGGTTTCATCGAGGAAGTGCGCGGTTTCTTCCGTGTTGCGGTAGCCGGCCCCGGGTCCGTCCCCGTTGCGCGCCAACAAATCCAGTGACACCAAAGCGTCGAGAAAGTCAGTCGCCGGCCGCAGCACCAGCCCGAACCGTTCGGCGATGGCCTCCGCTGTCATCTCACGGTCGCCGAGTTCGGTGAATAGCCCGAGCCCAACCGCGCTCTGCAATACCTTTGCTGCGCAATATCCGGCACCGATCCCCATGATTCGATCGGGACTCAACCGATTCATCGCGGCAACCTCCCTGAATCGCTCCGGCACGCCTGTCGTGCCGATGTCTACCGACCGTAGGCTAAAGGTTGGTCCGTCCGGAGTCACTACCATACCCCCTGGGGGTATGCTACGATGGGGTCGACCGCGTCGAGCCATCGACGTTGCGGCAATGTCGGAGACGGTCAGAGGAGTACATCGTGTCGAGCGTTGAGGTTGCGACCCTGACAGCTGCGGTCCTGGCGATCGCCGGGTTGACGTGGTACTTCTTTGCGCCGCGCCGCGCCCACGCCGCCGCGATCGACCATGGGGTGCAGCGGGTGCAGGTGACGGTCCGGGGCGGCTACAGCCCCCGCGTCGTCGAAGTGCGCCAGGGCATTCCCGTCGAGATCGAGTTCGACCGACAGGAATCCGGTGATTGCAGCTCACGGGTGATCTTCCCGGAACATCAGCTGTCCGCGGCGCTGCCCGCCCATCAGCGCACGACCGTAAGGTTCACCCCGCACGAGGCGGGGTCCTTCGGATTTACCTGCAGCATGAACATGATCAGCGGCACGCTCCTCGTGACCCCCAACGGCGCCGAGGCAGGGTCGGCCGCACCCGAGGGACCCAACGCCGCCGAGCAGGAGGCAACCGACGTCGGCGCCGAGCCGGCCGCCGCGGATGTGGAAGCTGCGCAGGCCGACGAGCGGCGCAGCGAGATCGCCGATCTGACCCGTCGAGTGGTGATCGGCGCAGTCCTCACCGCCCCGGTGCTGTATGCGGTGATGACAGAACCATGGGGCACCAGGTGGGTGCCGGCGCTATTGCTCAACAATTGGGTGCAGTTGGCCCTGATCACCCCGGTGATGCTCTACGTCGGATGGCCAATCCATCGTTCCGGCTGGCTGGCCCTGGCTCATCGGAGCGCCGACATGAACAGCCTCATCACCCTCGGAACGGTCGCCGCCTATGGATACAGCCTGCTCGCTACGGTCGCCGCCGACGCCCTGCCGCCCGAAGTGCGAGACGTGTATTACGAAGCCGTCGGGGTGATCCTGACTTTGATCATGCTGGGCCGGCTGCTGGAGTCCCGCGCCAAGGCGGGCACCGGCGAAGCCATCCGCGCCCTGCTCGGCTTGCAGGCCCGCACTGCCCGAGTCCTGCGTGACGGCGCCGAAGTCGAAGTCCCCGTCGATGAGGTCGCCGTCGACGACGAAATCGTGATCCGGCCAGGAGAGAAAATCCCCGTCGACGCCACCGTCATGTCCGGACAATCCGCGGTCGACGAGTCCATGGTGACTGGCGAATCCATCCCGGTCACCAAATACCCAGGCGACACCGTCATCGGCGCGACCGTGAACACCACCGGGTCGTTGCGGGTGCGGGCCGCCAAGGTCGGAGCCGACACCATGCTCGCCCAAATCATCCGCATGGTGCAGCAGGCGCAGGCATCCCGAGCCCCGATTCAGCGGCTCGCCGACGCGATTTCCGCCTACTTCGTGCCGGTCGTCATCGCCATCGCCATCGCCAGCTTCGCGATCTGGTTCGTCGCCGGCCCGACACCCGCGTTGACGCAGGCCTTGGTATCGGCCGTAGCGGTGTTGATCATCGCCTGCCCCTGCGCCCTGGGTCTGGCCACACCCCTGTCGATCATGGTCGGCACCGGCAAAGGCGCCCGCGCGGGCATCCTGATCCGCTCGGCCGAAGCCCTCGAAACCGCACACAAACTCGACACCATCGTTCTGGACAAGACCGGCACCATCACTGCCGGCAAGCCGGCACTCACCGACGTCCAGGTGACCGGGACACTTCCGGAAAAAGAACTGCTCACCCTGGTAGCTGCCGCCGAATCCGACAGCGAACACCCCATCGCCAGTGCTGTGGTCGCAGGCGCCCGAGATCGCGGCATCGACATACCCGCTGCGACAGAGTTCGAGTCCCTGACCGGCAAAGGGGTCCGGGCCACTATTTCCGGCCACTCGGTGCTGGTGGGCACCGCAACGTTGTTGGCCGAAAACGGCGTCGACACAGCCGAACTCGAGCACCTCAGCGCCGATCTCGCGGGCGCTGGCAAAACGCCGATCCTCGCCGCCGTCGACGGCGAACCAGCGGGGGCACTCGCCGTCGCCGATACCGTCAAGGACGACTCGGTCGCGGCGATCGCAGCCCTGCGCAAGCTGGGCCTCCAGGTCGTGATGATCACCGGCGACAACGCCCGAACCGCCGCCGCGATCGCCCGGCAGGTCGGGGTGGAGCGGGTGCTCGCCGAAGTCCTGCCCGACCACAAAGCCGACGAGATCCGACGGCTGCAAGCCGAGGGACGGCGCGTCGGCATGGTCGGCGACGGAATTAACGACGCACCCGCCCTCGCCCACGCCGATGTCGGACTGGCGATCGGCACCGGCACCGACGTGGCCATCGAAGCCGCTGACATCACCCTGATTTCGGGGTCGCTGGCCGGAGTGGTCACCGCCATCAGCTTGTCCCGCGCCACCATGCGCAACATTCGGCAGAACCTGTTCTTTGCCTTGATCTACAACGCCGTCGGCATCCCGCTTGCGGCCGGGGTCCTGTATCCGCTGATCGGGCTGCGGCTCTCGCCGATGATCGCAGCCGCCGCGATGGCGCTGTCGTCGCTGTCGGTGGTGGGCAATGCCAACCGCCTTCGCCGCTACCGTGTTGAACCGCTGCCTGAAGCCGAACCGTCCGCCGTCGAGCCCCAGGTGGAAACCGGTACCGCCCAACACGAACTGGTGACTCCGTCGCCGTAGACTCCGAGCGGTACGGCAGGCCTCGGCCCGAGGACAAAGTGCCGGCGTCGACCCCGAGCCGCAGGCTCGGGTGCGGCGGCCGGACGCGGGGCAGGTGTGCAGGACTCAGTGGGCGGAGCGCACGTCTGGGTCCCAGATGGTGATCTCGCGTGCGGGACGTCGCCCGACCGGCGCCAGGGCGTCGCCGTCGCGGGGTGCCCATCCCACCCGGATGAGGGTTTGCGGGTACGCCTCTCCGTCGAAGACCTCACAGGCCAGCGTCAGCCGATCACGGGTGTTCTGCAGCGGCTCCGTCAGTGGGCATGTCGCCAATCCCACCGACGTGGCCGACAGAACCAGTCGGCTGAGCGTCTCGCCGGCGCGCAGCCGGTCGAGATCGCTGTCGGTGTCGGTGCCCAGCACCATCATCGCGGCGTCGTCGGCAGGCGGCCCCCCCGCACCGCGGGGCCCCTTGCCGTACCGAAGCATGACCGAGCCGTCGTCAGCTCGGACCCACCGAATTTTGGGAACCACACCCAGCCTCACGGCAGCGCGCGCCGCTTGGATGTAGAACCACTCCAACGTGCCGGCCGGAATCGCTCTCGTGTCGTAGCGGCGGCGGTCGGCCCGTCGTCGTGGGATGGCCGCCGACAGTTCGACGCTGTCCTGACTGGCTGGCGATTCCACCACTTCGATCAGAGCCAGATATCTGGCGTCGTCAGAATCCGGCAACCGGCGGACCCGGGGAGACCAACCCGCTGCGGCCAGCGCCACCACGCAATGATCGAGTACGGCGCCGCAGCTAAGAAGGACATCGCGGCGGGCGAAATCGCTGTCATCGAGTTGACGACCCCAGTCGGCGTAGAGACCTACCCCATCACCGCCCACCCGCCACCGCCAGGGCTGCGAATTCCGGGCCGACGGCGCGGCCGCGGCCATGTCCAGCACGGCCTCGAGCGTGGCGGTATCGGGGAGCGAACTCACCAGGTTGCTCACCTCCACCAAGGATGGGTCGCATGGAACCCCCGAGGAAAGTGTAGTTGGGCGGCTCAGGTCCACACCGCCGATAGGAACCAGCCAGCCCGGCGTGAGGGACCGCTCATCCTCATCTCCCCCAGCGCTCACGTCGGCGCGGCATTCTGACAATGATCGCGAAATACGCGTTGCCTAGACGAAAGGACCACAGATCGTGAAACGACCAGCAACCTGGAAGGTTGTCACCGTCGGTGCCGCCCTGACCGGCCTCGGCGTCCTGGGCGCTGGGACCGCGGTGGCGCAGCCACCTGAACAATCATCGCGGGAGGACTCGCAAACGTGTTGCGTCCACGTCCGTGGCGATGACGATGGCCGCCTTGGCGGCAAAGACGCGTCCCCGGAGGACTCGCGGCTACTCGGGCTACTCCCCCGCCGGTAGGCGCCGACCCGACGCCCGCCACCTGTCAACACGGTGGCGGGCGTCGCTCAACACGGTTGTGAAGGCGCCGAATAGCCGCTGAACTGCCACGATACTGGTGGCAGGTACAGGATTCGAACCTGTGTAGGCATACGCCGACGGATTTACAGTCCGCTCCCATTGGCCGCTCGGGCAACCTGCCGCCTAGCAGGGTACAACGAGCGGGTAGACAGAGCACAAACGGCTATTACCGATGAGAAGGGACGGATCGAATGGCGGACTCATCGTTCGACATTGTGAGCAAGGTCGACCGGCAGGAAGTCGACAATGCGCTCAACCAGGCTGCCAAGGAGTTGGCGACGCGCTTCGATTTCCGTGGGACCGACACCAGCATCGCGTGGAAGGGCGAGGAGGGCGTGGAGCTGACGTCCTCGACCGAAGAGCGGGTCAAGGCTGCCGTCGATGTCTTCAAGGAGAAATTGATCCGCCGCGACATCTCGATGAAGGCGTTCGACGTCGGCGAGCCACAAGCCTCCGGCAAGACCTACAAGGTCGCCGGGACCCTGAAACAGGGCATCAGCAGCGAAAATGCGAAGAAGATCACCAAGCTCGTCCGCGACGAGGGCCCGAAGAACGTCAAGACCCAGATCCAGGGCGACGAGGTGCGGGTAACCAGCAAAAAACGTGACGACCTGCAAGCCGTCATCTCAATGCTGAAGAAGGCCGATCTTGACGTCGCGCTGCAGTTCGTCAACTACCGGTAGCCGCGCCAGCGTGACGTCACTGCGAAATCGCGCGTCCGTTCTCGCAGTGACGTCACGCTCGGCAAGCATTCAGACCTACTCTGGTGACGGATCCCAGAAGTCAAGCGAGGTTCTCAGATGACGGCAACTCCCGAGCAATCCGCCGACCAAATCCCAGCCGACTCCGACCCCCACATCGAGTATGTGGATGTCCTCATCGTCGGTGCCGGCATCTCGGGACTAGGCGCCGCCTATCGGATCATCCAGCGCAACCCCCAGCTGACCTACACCATCCTGGAGCGTCGTGAGCGGATCGGCGGCACGTGGGATCTGTTCCGGTACCCGGGCGTGCGCTCCGACAGCAGCATCTTCACGCTGTCCTTTCCGTTCGAACCGTGGACCCGCGAAGAAGGCGTCGCCGACGGCGCCCACATCCGCGAGTACCTCACCGACATGGCCCACAAGTACGGCATCGACCGCCACATCCGGTTCCACTGCTACGTTCGCGAGGCGGACTGGGATTCGACCACCGATACCTGGACCGTGGTGTTCGAGCAAGACGGTGTACGCAAGCGCTGCCGCAGCCGGTTCGTGTTTTTCGGCAGCGGCTATTACAACTACGACGAGGGCTACACCCCCGACTTGCCCGGTATCGACCAATTCGGCGGTACTGTCGTGCATCCGCAGCATTGGCCGGAGGACCTCGACCACAGTGGCAAGAACGTCGTCGTGATCGGCAGTGGTGCCACCGCCGTGACGCTCATCCCGGCGCTGGCCGAGCGGGCGAACAGGGTAACCATGCTGCAGCGCTCTCCGACCTACCTCGTCTCGGCGTCCAAGTACAGCACGTTCGCGGCTGTCGTTCGTAAAGTGTTGCCCCGCCGGGCCGCCCACGTGGTCGTCCGCATGTACAACGCGTTGATCGAGGCGGTCGTCTGGTTCGTGGCCCGCAAGCTACCGCGGCTGATGAAGCGGCTGCTGCGGCGTACGGCGATCAACAACCTGCCCGCTGGCTACGACGTCGACACCCACTTCAAGCCCCGGTACAACCCGTGGGATCAAAGGTTGTGCCTGATCCCCGACGCCGATCTGTATTGCGCCGTCGCCGAGGGCCGCGCGGATGTCGTCACCGACCATATTGACCATTTCGACGCCACCGGTATCGTCCTCGAGTCCGGTGGTCACCTGGATGCGGACATCATCGTGACAGCCACCGGCCTGCAGCTGCAGGCGCTTGGCGGCGCCACGATCAGCCTCGACGGCGCCCAGATCAATCCGCGGGATCGCTTCGTGTACAAGGCGCACATGCTCGAAGACGTGCCGAACCTGTTCTGGTGCATCGGCTATACGAACGCGTCCTGGACGCTGCGCGCCGACATGACCGCCCGGGCAACGTCAAAGTTATTGGCGCACATGGATTCTCATGGCTATACTCACGCCTACCCACACCGCGGCAACGAGCCGATGGTCGAGAAGCCGACGTGGGATCTCCAGGCCGGCTATGTGAAGCGGTCCGTGCACGCACTACCGAGGTCGGGCACCAAACGGCCCTGGAATGTCCGGCAGAACTACTTCGCCGACGCCATCGACTACCGGTTCGACCGCATTGAGGAGTCGATGGTGTTCGGCCGCGCCGTCGACCGGGCACCACTGGCGGGATAGGCGCCCAACAACGACGCGACCCCCCGGAACCGCTTCTCAATGTCGAGTGCCGGCAATACGCTGATCCCATGGCAGCAGCTCAACGCGAACCCACGGTCGTTGTCCTCGGCGGCGGTTCCTGGGGCACGACCGTGGCATCAATTTGCGCACGCCGGGGGCCGACACTGCAATGGGTGCGTTCAGAGGCAACCGCCAGCGACATCAACGAGAACCATCACAACAGCCGCTACCTGGGCACGGATGTTCACCTCAGTCAGAGTCTGCGCGCCACCACCGACTTCGCCGAAGCCGCCAACTGCGCCGACGTTGTCGTCATGGGCGTGCCCTCCCACGGTTTCCGGGGTGTGCTGACCGAACTGAGCAAAGAACTGCGGCCCTGGGTGCCGGTGGTGTCCCTGGTCAAGGGGCTCGAGCAAGGCACGAACATGCGGATGTCGCAGATTATCGAGGAAATACTCCCCGGCCACCCGGCCGGCATCCTGGCCGGCCCGAACATCGCCCGCGAGGTGGCCGAGGGATATGCGGCAGCCGCGGTGCTGGCAATGCCGGACCAATATCTGGCAACCCGGCTGGCAGCGTTGTTCCGTACCCGGCGCTTCCGCGTCTATACCACCGACGATGTGGTCGGCGTCGAGATGGCCGGCGCGCTGAAGAACGTCTTCGCCATCGCGGTCGGAATGGGTTATTCGTTAGGCATCGGCGAAAACACCCGCGCGCTGGTGATTGCGCGCTCGCTGCGTGAAATGACCAAGTTAGGTGTCGCAATGGGTGGGAACACCGATACGTTCCCTGGATTGGCGGGTCTCGGCGACCTGATCGTTACCTGTACCAGCCAGCGCAGCCGCAATCGTCATGTGGGTGAACAGCTCGGAGCAGGCAAGCGCATCGATGAGATCATCGCGTCGATGAACCAGGTCGCCGAGGGCGTCAAGGCAGCTAGCGTGATCATGGAGTTCGCGGACGAATTTGGGCTCAACATGCCGATCGCACGCGAAGTCGACGCAGTAATCAATCACGGTGCGACGGTCGAACAGGCCTACCGTGGCTTAGCCGCCGAAGTACCCGGACACGAGGTTCACGGCTCAGGGTTCTAACGGTAGCGTGGGCGCCCATAGCACTGAAATCTGCGATGGATATGAGAGCGGCCCATGGCTTGACCCGGTTTGGCGGCACCAATACTGTCGGGGCAGTAACCAGGCTCCACCCCACAACCTGGGGCGACGGTATTTTCCTGCGCGCCAATAGTTACCAGCGCAAACCACGGCAATGCGGGCGGCGTGTCGGACCGTCCCGCGATGACTAAGCGAGGGAATCACCGATGCCCGGCAGCGAACCAGGCGGCAGTCAAGCCCGCGAGCACGATCCACCAGCGTCTCTAGCTCGCCACCTACGATCGGTCGTCCAGCACGACCTACCGGCGTCGATCGTGGTTTTTCTGGTGGCACTGCCACTATCGGTGGGGATCGCGATCGCGTCGGACGCACCGGTGCTCTCCGGGCTGATCGCGGCAGCAGTCGGAGGCATCGTCGCTGGATTCATCGGCGGGGCGCCACTGGCGGTCAGTGGTCCGGCGAACGGGATGATGGTGATCACCGTCGGCCTCGTCGCCCAGTTCGGTTGGCGAGTCACGTGTTTGATCACGGTCGCGGCGGGCGTTTTGCAGCTGATTTTCGGGCTCAGCCGGATTGCGCGAGCGGTGCTGGCGATCTCACCCGTCGTCGTGCACGCGATGCTGGCCGGCATCGGCATCACGATCGCATTGCAACAGACGCACGTGTTGCTGGGCGGGTCGTCCAAGAGCACGTCCTGGCGTAACGTCGTTGAGCTTCCCGGACAGATCATGAACGCGCATGGCGGCAACACTGCTCTCGGCCTGACGGTGATCGCCATACTGATCGCGTGGCGGTGGGTCCCGAAGCGGGTGGCACGAATACCTGGCCCCCTGGTCGCCATCGTCGTGGCAACCACCATCTCGGTGGTGTTCCCCTTCGATGTGGCCCGGATCAAGCTTCAAGGGTCGCTGGTAGACGCGTTCCAGCTGCCGGGGCTTCCCGACGGAGATTGGGGCGCCGTCGCGATCAGCGTGGTCACGGTCGCTCTCATCACTAGCGTCGAGGGTCTCTTGTCAGCGGTTTCGATCGACAGGTTGCATGACGGGACACCCACCAACCTCGACCGCGAGCTGGCCGGACAGGGCGTCGCCAACATGACATCCGGGATGATCGGCGGACTTCCGATCGCCGCCGCGATCGTTCGCAGCTCGGCCAACATCCAGGCAGGCGCCAAGAGCCGCGCCTCAACAATCCTGCACGGTGTGTGGATCCTGGTCTTCACCCTGGTATTCGCAGGGTTGATCGAACAGATCCCCACCGCGGCGCTAGCCGGCCTGCTCGTTTTCGTCGGCATTAGGCTGCTGCAGCCGGCCCATGTGGAAACCGCCATGCGCAACGGGGACTTGGCTGTCTATCTGGTCACCATCGTCGCCGTCATCTTCCTCAATCTCATGAAGGGTGTACTGATCGGACTCGCCCTGGCCATCGCGCTCACCGCATGGCGGGTGATGTGGACCAGGATCCACGCCGAGCATGCCGATGACCAGTGGCACGTGGTCGTCGAAGGAACGTGTACCTTCCTTTCGCTGCCCAAGCTGACGCGGGTGTTGGCATCCATTCCCGCAGGCGAGAAGGTCACGCTCATCATGTCGGTCATCTACCTCGATCACGCTGCGCACGAGGCGATTGCCGATTGGCAACGGCACTATCGCGCTACCGGAGGGACGGTTCACATCCACGGTGGAATCCATACGGGCCACCGTGCTCGCCGGGCGATGGACGACCTCGTCGAGCCGCAAGAACCTGAAGCGGCTGCTTAGTTAGCGAGGAATTCGAACTACGGCTACGAGAAATTCAAGCTGAGGCTAGATTATCGCTGCCCACGTGCGGTAATACGCCGCGTACGGGGTTGTTGGCGGTGTCGCCGCGAAAATATTTGTGTTTGCTATGTGCGCGGCGCGTGCGGTTGCCGTTGCCGAACCGCATCAATACCGTCGAACGGGTCGTCAGGCATTCCGGCTTAGAGCAAGATGGCTGGGAACAAACGCAATAGCCTGAACGCCACCGAGTTACACCAACGTTGCGCAGCGCAGCTGGGGCGGGATCATCAAGAAGGCCGTTGCTCAACCCTCGTAGGGGAACCATTGATGCCAGACACCGACCGGCTCAGCACACCGAGCCCTCATCAGGTCGATCAGAGCCCGGCGGTGCGGCGGACCGATCGGCTGCGATCGCTCATCCGGCACGACTTGCCTTCGTCGCTGGTCGTTTTTCTCGTCGCACTACCTCTGTCGGTGGGGATCGCGATCGCCTCAGACGCGCCCGTGCTCGCCGGGCTGATCGCCGCGATCGTCGGCGGGATCGTCGGCGGGGCACTGGGTGGATCGGCACTGCAGGTCAGTGGCCCCGCGGCGGGGCTAACGATCGTCGTCGCCGATCTTATCGCCGAGTTCGGTTGGGGAATAACCTGTTTCATCACCGTCATGGCCGGCGTCGTGCAGCTGCTATTGGGGCTCAGTCGCGTTGCGCGAGCGGTGCTGGCCATGTCACCGGTGGTGGTGCACGCGATGCTGGCCGGCATCGGGATCACTATCGCACTTCAACAAACTCACGTCTTACTGGGTGGAGAGTCCCACAGCTCGGCGTGGGCCGACGTCATCGAGCTGCCTGCACAAATCGTCGGCGCCCACAAGCCAGGGGTCTTTCTGGGCCTGCTCGTCATCGCCATCATGGGCGCGTGGCGTTGGGCACCGCCGAGGTTGGCTCCCATTCCCGGTCCGTTGGTTGCCATCGTGGTGGCGACCGTTGTCTCGGTGGTATTTCCGTTCCAGGTGTCACGGATCGCGCTCGAGGGTTCGGTCGTGGACGCGCTGCAGTTGCCGGCCATTCCGCACGGCAATTGGGGCGCCGTCGCGATCGGCGTCATCACGGTCACCCTTGTCGCCAGCGTCCAGAGTCTGCTGACTGCGGTCGCGACTGACCGGATGCATAGTGGACCACGGACCGAACTCAACCGGGAGTTGATCGGGCAGGGCGCTTCGAACATCGTGTCGGGAGCGATCGGGGGGCTACCCATCGCCGGTGTCATTGTGCGCAGTTCAGCGAATCTGAGGGCAGGAGCGAAAACCCGCGCCGCAACGATCTTGCACGGCTTCTGGGTTCTACTGTTCGCCCTCCCCTTCGCGGGCTTGATCGACCAGATTCCCTACGCCGCACTCGCGGGCCTGCTCGTCGTCATCGGGCTGAAGCTGCTGCGGCCCGCGTACATCGAGACCGCCCTGCGAAGCGGGGATTTCGCCATCTACCTGGTGACCGTACTCGCCGTCGTCTTCCTCAGTCTCCTCCATGGGGTGATGATCGGGTTGGCCCTGGCGGTGGCGATGACCGGCTGGCGCGTCATGCGGGCCAGGGTGGAGGCCCATCCCGTGGACGACGAATGGCGCGTGGTCGTCGAAGGGGTATGCACCTTTCTCACCCTGCCCCGACTTACGCGCGTGCTGGCTTCGGTCCCGGAAAGCGCCACCGTCACGCTTCATATCGCGGTGACCTACCTCGATCACGCCGCACACCAGGCGATTACCGACTGGCAACGGCGGCACCGCACCCGTGGGGGCACAGTGCGGGTTCACGGTGTTCTGGAGCGCGGCCACCGGTCTCGTCGCGGAGCCGTCGACCGTATCAAGCCCGACCCCGAACCAGCTGCCTAGTGCCCTCACGGCGGCCCGTCCCAGCGGCCCGTCTCAGCCCCGCGCCATCGCCTCCAGCCGGCGAATCCGGTCCTCGATGGGCGGATGCGTCGAAAACAGCGACCCGATCCGCTCACCGGCACGGAATGGGTTGGCGATCATCAGGTGGGCCTGGCTGGCCAGCTGCGGCTCTGGCGGCAGCGGCGCCATCTGCACGCCGCCGGAGATCTTGCGCAACGCCGACGCCAGCGCCAAGGGATCGCCGGTCAGGACGGCGCCCGATTCGTCGGCCTGATATTCCCGGGACCGTGACACGGCCATCCGCACCACCGTCGCCGCTATCGGACCCAGCAACGCGACGAGCAATAGGGCGAAGGGATTGCCGTTGTCCCGGTTGCCCCCGAACAGACCGGCGAACATAGCCATGTTGGCCAGCGCGGTGATCACTGACGCCAACGCGCCCGCCACACACGAAATCAGGATGTCACGGTTGTAGACATGGGACAGTTCGTGGCCCAGCACGGCACGTAACTCCCGCTCGCTGAGGATGCCGAGGATGCCGGTGGTGCAGCACACCGCGGCATTGCGCGGGTTGCGGCCGGTAGCGAACGCGTTGGGCGCGGTCGTGTCGCTGATGTATAGCCGCGGCATCGGCTGGTGAGCGCTGGTCGCCAACTCGCGCACGATCCGATACATCACCGGTGCTTGCAGCTCGGACACCGGCTGCGCGCGCATCGCCCGCAAGGCCAGCTTGTCGCTGTTGAAGTAGACATAGACGTTCATCCCAACGGCAAACAGCGCCGCCAGGACTAGGGCGGTCCGGCCGAACAACGCGCCGACGGCCACGATCATCGTGGACATACCGACCAACAGCAGGAAGGTCTTGAGCCTGTTGGCGTGCGGATGCCAGGTCATCAGTATGTGTCCTCCTAGGAACACCCAGCTCGGGGGATAGCTGCTGATTCAACGCACGACACGGCTCTGCGGGTTCCGAGGGCCGCCCTAGCCGTGTCGCTTGACGGTGTAATCGACCAGTGCCGCTAAGGCGCGCTGGCCGGCACCGTCCGGCAACAGCGCCAGCTCACGGCGCGCCTCGGCCGCGTACTGCGCCACGACATCCTTCGCTTTGGCCATGCCGGGCGAGGCCCGCAATAGCGTCAGCGCCTCATGGACGTCTGATTCGTCGTGGACCGGTCCGGCCAGCAACACGCGCAGTCGCGCGCTGTCCGCACCCGGTTCGGCCAGCGCATAGAGCATCGGCAGGGTGTGCACCCCCTCACGCACATCGGTGCCGGGCAGCTTGCCGGACTCGTCGGAGTCGCTGTCGATGTCGATGATGTCGTCGGCGATCTGAAACGCCGTGCCTACAATGCCGCCGAGACGACTTAGCCGCTCAATTTGATCGCTGTCGGCGCCGGAGAACATCCCGCCGAACCGGCCTGCGGCTTGAATCAGGCAGCCCGTCTTCTCATCGACCACCTTCAGATACTGCTCGATCGCGTCCGCTCCCTCGGGTGTGCCGCGCATCTCGCGCATCTGGCCGGTTACCAGCTCGGCGAACGTGTCGGCGACTATCCGGACGGCTTCAGGCCCTAGCCGTGATACCAATCGGGACGCCGTGGCCAGGAGGTAGTCGCCGGCCAGAATCGCGACGTTGTTGCCCCAGCGCGCGTTGGCGCTGGGTGCCCCGCGGCGGACTTCCGCCTCGTCCATCACGTCGTCGTGGTAGAGCGTCGCAAGGTGGATCAGCTCGATCACGGCGCCGGCGAGCGTCACTTCGGGATTGTCCGGATGTGGCCCGGTATGCCCGGCCAACACCGTGAACAGCGGGCGGAACCGTTTGCCGCCGGCCTTGAACAAGTGCAGCAACGAATCCGTCATCACCTCGTCAGCGCTGCGCAGCTCGGCATCCATGAGCTGTTCGATTCGCGCGAGATCGGCACGCACCGTCGCGGCGAAGTGGGCGTCGCCGAAGTCGATGCCCGCAACCACCGTCTGCGGGGTTTCCATCCGACCAACATACTGGTGATCGTGCAGACCAGAGCCGACGTGGTAGTTGTGGGTGCCGGACCGGCCGGATCGGCGGCGGCCGCCTGGGCCGCCCGCGCGGGCCGCGACGTGCTGGTCATCGACTCAGCCACCTTCCCGCGCGACAAGGCCTGTGGTGACGGGCTGACGCCGCGTGCGGTCATCGAGCTGGAGAGGCTGGGCCTCGGCGAGTGGCTGGCAGGCCGCATCCGGCACCGCGGATTGCGAATGAGCGGCTACGGCGGCCACGTCGATGTGGACTGGCCAGGCCCGTCGTTTCCTGCCCATGGTAGTGCCGTCGCCCGACTCGAGTTGGACGACCGGATTCGCAAGGTCGCCGAGGACTGCGGCGCGCGCATGCTGCTGGGGGCAAAAGCCGTTGCTGTCCATCATGACTCGTCGAGGCGGGTGGTATCGGTGACATTGGCCGACGGCACCGAAGTGAGCTGCCGGCGGCTGATCGTGGCTGACGGAGCCCGCTCCTCGCTGGGCCGCAAACTCGGGCGGCGATGGCACCAGGAAACGGTGTACGGCGTCGCCGCGCGGGGATATTTGACGACGGCCCACGACGACGACCCCTGGTTGACGTCGCACCTGGAGCTGCGCTCCCCCGACGGGGCGGTGTTGCCTGGCTATGGCTGGATCTTCCCGCTGGGCAACGGCGAGGTGAACATCGGCATCGGGGCATTGTCAACGTCGAAACGGCGGGCGGATCTGGCGCTGCGCCCACTGATGTCCTATTACACCGACCTGCGGCGCGACGAGTGGGGCTTCACCGGCGAACCGCGCGCGGTGTCCTCGGCGCTGTTGCCGATGGGCGGTGCGGTTTCCGGGGTGGCCGGGCCGAACTGGATGCTGATCGGCGATGCCGCAGCCTGCGTCAACCCGCTCAACGGGGAAGGCATCGACTACGGGCTCGAGACCGGACGGCTGGCCGCCGAGCTCCTGGACTCTCGTGATCTGACGCGGCTGTGGCCGTCGCAGTTGCGGGATCACTACGGCCGCGGTTTTTCCGTGGCGCGCAGGCTGGCGCTGCTACTCACCTTCCAGCGTTTCCTACCGGCGACCGGACCCGTCGCGATGCGCTCCACGGCGCTGATGACGATCGCGGTGCGAGTGATGGCGAACCTGGTCACCGACGATGACGCCGACTGGGTAGCGCGGCTGTGGCGCGCCGGCGGACGGGCGTCACGGCTGATCGACCGCCGACCGCCATTCAGCTAGGCCGACGACCGATCGCAGTGCGTTCTTCATCCCAGCACCAGGCCGCGGCCGCTCGCTGCTCTCGGCCCATCGGTCTGGGATCGCGCAGTCGAGGCGTATAGTCCGGCTAATGAAGGCACGACAGCTGGCTATTACCGCGGCCATGGCGATCGCCGCCGCCGGCCTGGCGGCGCCGGCACACGCCGACGACTACGATGCCCCATTCAACGACACCCTGCATGGCTACGGGATCTACGGCCCGCAAGACTACAACGCGTGGCTCGCCAAGATCAGCTGCGAACGGCTGATCCGTGGGGTTGACGGGGACGCTCACAAGTCAGCGACGTTCTTGCAGCGCAACCTGCCCAAGGGAACCACACAGGGACAGTCCTTGCAGTTCCTTGGAGCGGCGATCGACCACTACTGCCCCGACCAGATCGGGGTTCTCCAACGGGCCGGTAGCCGCTAACCCGTCGACTTGGCCCGCCTGAGGGGCTTGTAGCCGGCATGCAACGCCACGATGCCGCCGGTGAGGTTGCGCCACCGCACTGCTGACCACCCGGCTCCGGCTATCTGGCGCGCCAGCGTCGTCTGGTCCGGCCATGCCCTGATCGACTCCGCGAGGTAGACGTAAGCGTCAGGATTGCTGGATACCGCCCGCGCCACCCGCGGCAACGCCTGCATCAGGTATTCCTTATAGAGGGTGGCGAACAACGCGCTTGTGGGCGTGGCGAACTCGCACACCACCAACCGACCGCCGGGCCTGGTGACGCGCGCCATTTCACGCAGGGCAGCCGGAAAGTCGGCTACGTTGCGCAACCCGAAGCTGATGGTTACCGCGTCGAATACCTCGTCGTCAAACGGCAGCCGAGTGGCGTCGCCGGCGACTTTGGGCACATGTCGTGCACCGCCCGCGGCGAGCATCCCGACAGAGAAATCGACAGCCACAGACCACGCTCCGGACCTTGCGAGCTCCACCGTGGAGACCGCGGTACCGGCCGCAAGGTCCAGTACCTTGTCGCCCGGACCAATCCGGAGCGCCGATCGGGTGGCACGCCGCCAGTACCTGTCCTGGCCCAACGACAGCACGGTGTTGGTCAGGTCATAGCGACGCGCGACGCCATCGAACATCGCCGCGACGTCCCGGGGATCCTTGTCCAGGGCCGCGCGACTCACGACCCAGACGCTACCTGCCTCAGGCCGCTCGAACCCGCCGACTCCCCAGCACCGCTTCGTAGTGGCCGAGCAGCTCATCGCAGATCACAGACCAGCGCCGGCCAAGAACGCTGCGCCGGGCGGCGAGCGAGTAGCGATGCCGTTCGGCCAGCAGGTGGGCGACCGCGGCGGGCAACCGGGCCTCGAACTCGGCAACCGGCAAGAGCAGCCCGCTACGTTGGGGGATCACGAGATCGCGCGGGCCGCCGGCGTCGGGGGCAATCACCGGCAGCCCCGACGCCAGCGCTTCCTGCACGACTTGACAAAACGTCTCGTGTTCACCGGTATGCACGAAAACGTCCATACTGGAATAGGCCGCGGCGAGCTCCCTACCGTATAGTGCGCCGGTGAATACCGCTGTGGGCATTGCGGATTGAAGCTTCGCCTGGTCCAGCCCATCCCCGACTATCACGACCTGTACCGCGTCGTTGGCAGCGAGGACCGCGAGGCGATCGACGTGTTTCTCCGGGGCCAGCCGGCCGACAAAGCCTACGATCGGCTTGCCATCGGGTGACCATTGACGCCGCAGTGCCGCGTCCCGCGCCGACGGCGCGAAACCGAACAAGTCGACTCCGCGCGCCCATCGGTGCACTCGCGGGATATTTTGGGCAACAAGAGCTTCCATGGTCGCCGACGACGGCACGAGAGTGCGGTCCGCGAGGCCGTGCAGGTGGCGGAACCATGCCCACGCTGCCCGCGTCGCCATCGGAATGCCGTAGCTCGACGCGAAACCCGGGACGTCGGTTTGGTATACCGCGACGGTGGGTACCCGCAACCGGCGCGCGGCCCGCAACGCCCCGTAGCCCAGCAACGCGGGTGACGCGAGATGCACCACGTCCGGATCGAATCCGCGTAATACGCCGACCAATCGAGGCAACGGGACCCCTAGTGGCAACGTGGTGACTTTCGGGAACATTCGAGACGGCACGCGATGCACCCGGATACCGTTATGCAGTCGCTCCGCGCGAGGTTGTCCAGGCGGCGTGTCGGGTGCGATGACCAGCGCCTCGTGACCATTGCCACGCAGATGTTCGAGCACCCGGACGACCGAGTTGCTCACGCCGTTTACATAGGGAAGAAACGACTCGGCGACAACAACAACCCGCACACTCGCCAAGCTGTCAGCGGCGGCTGTCGGGAAGGTTGCCAGCGGACGTACGCGACACGAAATCTGTTCTCGGAGCTCACCTAGCGCCCCGGCCTGCTCGAACGCTGCGCGAACCGCTGTCAGCCGGCCGGTGTCAGCCGCGGCTGGCAGGCTCCGATTGGCCGGTCACGCTCACTGACTCGGCACGCCTGTTCAACCGTTTGTCCAGGACTGCCAGACCGACCAGCGCGACGGTGGCAGACAGCCAGGCCACCACAGCGATGGACCCCGCCGGGATGATGGCCAGCCCGGCATTACGGTGCTGCACCCGGACGAGGTCGGGATCATTCTTGTTGTACTCGACGTAAATCCGCATGCCGGTGGCCAGTTCGGAGGGATACAGCACACCGAGTTCGGGGCGATAGGTGATGCGCTCGGGCGTGACGAACTCGATGGTTGAGCGTCGCGGCCCCGCGCTGAGCACCCGCGCCTGCGCGACTCCCATGTTGTGCTGGATCGCCAGGTCGTTGCGCCAGGCTCCCGCTACCAGCAATAACGACTGCAGGGTGACCAGACAGGTCACAATCAGGATCGTGATTCGCACCCACCGCACGACGATCCGCGCACGTGTCTGCGGCAGTTCTTCGGTCGTGCCGTGGACGAGAATTCGCAGGATCGACTTCGGCGATATCACGCGGTCCTCATCAAGGTCCTCACAAGGCCGCCTTGATCGCGGCATGCAATTGTCGCAAGGAGGATCGGTCCGCTTTGACCTCCAGCACCCGCATGCCGGTAAATGGCTCGTCGAGAGCCGTTTCCAGCTCCTCGACCTCGATCTGGCGGCTATCGACATGGTAGGCACGACACAGGGCTCCCACATCGACGTCGTGCGGGGTACCGAAGACCCGCGATGACACGTCCGAGAACCGCGGGTCGCCCTGTTCGAGCAGTTCAAAAATGCCGCCGCCGTTGTCGTTGGATACCACGATTGTCAGCCGCTGCGGCGTCGGCTCGGTGGGCCCGATCAGCAGCCCGGAACTGTCGTGCACGAAAGTGAGGTCGCCGATCAGCGCGATGGTCCGGGGCGGGCCGTCCGGGCGGGCGATGCCCTCACCGGGCGCCATAGCGGCCCCCTCGTGGGCCATCTCGTGAGCCATCTCGTGGGCCATGGCTACACCGACCGCGGTGGACACGGTGCCATCGATGCCGGCGACGCCACGGTTGGATCGCACGCGGATGCCAGCAGTGTTCAAACCGGCCAGGGCCACGTCTCGAACCGGATTGGAGGCCCCGAGCACCAACTGGTCGCCGGGCCGCACCGCATCGACCACAGCCGCTGCGACGTGCAGGCCGGTGGTCAACGGGTGCTCGGTGAGCTGCTCCCGCACCGCCGTGACCGCGTGGCGGTTCATCTGGTCGCAGCGGTGCAGCCATGCGGGGTTCGGCGCCCCCGTGGTAACCGCCCGGGTGCCGGTGGCCTGCGAGTTGCCCGAGACGTCCGGCCAGCGTGGCCCGGTCGTGAGCGCGTACACCGGCACATTCGGATCGGCCAGCAACGCCGACACCGGACGGTGCAGGGTCGGTCGGCCCAGCATGATGACCTGCTGCGGCCGCAGCAAGGGCAGCGCCAGTGGATGTAACGGGTGTGGCCGCGACTGCCCGCACAATGCCGTCGGCTCGGCGACCGTGGGCAAGCCCGCCAGGTTGGGGTGCGCGCCCGCACCGTGTCCGGCAATGACGACGGTGTCTGGCGTGAGATCGATGTCCAGGGGCTGGTCGAAGGTGACCGGCGGCGTGTATGTCCACGGTGTGCCGTCGGGTCTACCGGGCGGGGCAGCGGCGCCGACGGGTTGCGGATCCGGCACCAGCGGTTCGCGCAGCGGGATGTCGAAATGCACCGGGCCGGCATTGGCGCTGCGAAAACCGGTGGCTGCGACCAACACTCGGCACGTCGCCGATCGCCAAGTCGCGTTGAGCTCGGCCATCCGCTCTCCAGCGTCCTCGGCCAGGCCCAGGCTGATCGTGGCGCGCACCTGAGAGCCGAAGTAGCCCAGCTGCTCCATGGTCTGATTGGCCCCGGTGCCCAGCAGCTCGTAGGGCCGGTTGGCCGAGAGCACGATCAGCGGCACTCGAGCGTAGTTCGCCTCGACCACGGCCGGGCCCAAGTTGGCCACCGCGGTGCCCGACGTCATCGCTATGCAGACCGGCGCGCCGGCCCCGATGGCCAGCCCGATGGCCAAGTAGCCGGCGGTGCGTTCGTCGATGCGAACGTGCAACCGAATCCGGCCGGATCGGTCGGCGTCGTGTAGCGCGAATGCCAACGGCGCGTTCCGGGAACCGGGGCACAACACCACGTCGCGGACGCCGCCGCGGATCAGCTCGTCAACGACGACTCGGGCCTGTGTCGTCGAGGGGTTCACCAGTACAGGGTGTCACAACCGGCCATCACGGCCGGCTGCGCTGCCATATCAGCCATATCAGCCATATCAGCGCCGCCGCGCGAGCGATCCGTTTCGGGTTCGCCTAGGCCTTCGCGCTAGGCCTTCGTGCCGGCGAAGAACTTCAGGATCGCCGCATTCACGGCTTCCGGCCGCTCGAAGAAACCCAGATGACCGGCATCCGGGATCTGCAGGTAGCGACCGTTGGGCAGCGCATCGGCGACCTCGCGCCCCAGGTACGGCGGGGTCACAACATCGTCGGCGAACCCGAGCACCAGGACCGGCGCGGCAACGTTTCGGTAGGCCGGCAAGCGGTTGTCCCGCGGCGCTACGTCCAGTTGACAGCGCAGTCCTGGGGTCTGCTTGATCGGCCACATGCGAAACATCTCGATCCAGTCACCGACAGCCGCGTCATCGTTGAGCGTCTTGCGGGAGAAGTTTTCCAACAACCGCACTTTCGCGTCATATGTGGATGGCAGCTCGATGTCGGACTCAAAGAGTTCGGCTTCCGCTTCACCGAAGAAATGCCGGGCACGGTCCAAGCGACCGCGAGTAGCCATCAGCACCGCCGAGCTGACCAACTCGGGCCGGACGACCATGAGTTCCTGGGCGATGAAAGCGCCCATCGACACAGCGACGATGCGAGCCGGACCGATGCCCAGGGATTCGATCAGCGCGACGGTGTCGGCGACCATGGTTTGGGTCGTGAAACCTTCGGCGTTTTCGGTCGCGCCGATGCCGCGGTTGTCGAAGGTAACGCACCGGTATCCGGCCGCCAGGAACGCCGGGACCTGATGCGGTTGCCACGTGCGTCCGGCGCCACCGCGACCGGCGATGAAGAGAACGGGCTCGCCGGTCCCCTTGTCGTCGTAAGCCAGGTTGATCACCCGAACGACGGTACAAGCAGCGGATAGCAGGTCTTGACCCGGTCGATCCACCATTGCCGCCGTCCTTGGGTGGCACTCAGTGCCGCCAGCCGCGCGGGGTCCGGCATCGCGGGCACGACCGGCAGAAATCCGTCCACAGCCGCGGTGGACTCCGAGTTCGAGGTGACATCGTCGATGAACAGCCCGCCGGTGCCCAGTCCGCAGGCGTATCGGAGTTCAGGTAGGGCGGCGGCGGCGGTGAGCCCGGCGGCGATCCCGACGGCCGAATCGAGTGCGCTGGAGACCACCACCGGGATATCAATGCGTGAAGCGATCTCGAGCAAAGCCCGGACACCACCCAGCGGAGCGACCTTGAGCACCGCGATATCGGCGGCCTCGGCACACACCACGGCTAGTGGGTCGGCAGCCTTGCGGATGCTTTCATCGGCAGCGATCGGCACGTCAATGCGCCGGCGCAGCTCAGCAAGCTCGTCGACGGTCGCACACGGCTGTTCGAGGTATTCGAGCGGACCGTCGGCAGTGAGAGCGGCGGTCGCGGCCACAGCCTGTTCGACACTCCAGCCGCCGTTGGCGTCCACTCGGACGATCGGCACCGTTTCCCGCACGACGTTGACCCGATCCACGTCGTCAGCGAGGTTCTGTCCTGGCTCGGCGACCTTTACCTTGGCGGTACGGGCACCAGGAAACCGGGCCAGCACCCCGCCCACCCGGTCGGCGCCGACCGCCGGCACGGTGGCGTTGATGGGGACCCGGTCACGTCGCAACGGGGGCGGGTCGCGGTAGGCGGCTTCGATCCCCGACGCCAACCACGCCGACGCTTCCGCGGGCTCATACTCCACGAACGCGCTGAACTCGCCCCACCCCGCCGGGCCGTCAATCAGGGCAATCTCGCGGGTGGTGATGCCGCGGAAACGCACCCGCATCGGAAGTGCCACAACATGCAAGCGGTCCAGCAGGTCGTCGAGAGTGGGCAACTCGGGTATCACGTGGAGTAAACCTGACGACCCGCCAAGAACGTCGCACACACCTCGAGGTCGGCGATCTCCTCGGGAGGCACCGTCCGCGGGTCTGCCGACAGCACCACCATGTCGGCGTACTTGCCGACCTCCAACGAGCCGATCACGTCGTCGGCAAACAGTTGCCAGGCGGCGTCGATGGTCTGTGCCCGGATCGCCTGCTCGACCGTCAACCGCTCCTCCGGGGCCAGCACCCGCCCGCTGGGTGCTACCCGGGTCGCGGCCACACTGATGTTGCGCAGTGGTTCTTCCGGTGTGACCGGTGGGTCGTTGTGCAAGGAAATGCGCATGCCCGCGGCGACTGCCGACCCTGCCGGCATCCAGCGGGACCCGCGCTCGGGCCCGAACAGGCCGTCGACGACAACGTCACCCCAGTAGTGAATCTGGTCGACGAAGATGCTGCAGGTGACGCCAAGCTCGGCGGCCCGCCGAAGTTGCTCCGGTTGGATAGCGCCGACGTGTTCGAGTCGCAATCGGTGATCGTCGCGCGGATGTCGACGCAGCGCCTCTTCGTACACGTCGAGGATGGTGTCGACGCCGGCGTCGCCGTGCACGTGACAGGCAATCGGCCACCCCAATGGAAAGTACGCGCCGACGATCTCTGCCAGCTGTTCACGCGTGTAGTTGGCGTGCCCGCAAGATCCCGGCGGCACACCGATAGTGCGGGTGGCCGCGGTGTCCAAGTACGGAAATGTCAGATCAATGTTGCCGATCCAGGGAGAGCCGTCCACCCAGATTTTGATGCCCACCTGGCGCAGCATGTCATCGCCCTCACCCGGCGTCGCGTCGGTGGACAGATGCGCATTGGAAATCTCGTAGGTACGCAGCCGGACCGTGAGCTCACCGCGGAGCCCTTCGACCAAGGGCCGAAACCCCGGATCGAACGCCATCTCCGAACATGTAGTGAGCCCGGCGCGGTTGAGCCGGGCACACTCGGCAACCAACATTGCCGGATAGTCGCTGGGATCGGCTGCCTCCGTCAGCAGCGGGATCACCGCGCCAGTTTCTTCGGCAGTGCCGTCGAGTTCACCATCGGCGTCGCGGCCGTACTTGGCGCCCTTGGGATCGGGTGTGTCGCGGTCGAGACCACTCCGTCGGGCGGCCGCCGAGTTGAAGTAGGCCTTGTGCCCGGAGTTGTGGAAGATCACCAGAGGACCATCGGGCGCAATGGTGTCGAGCCAGGTCAGCGTCGGCTCCGGAAGCCCGTTTTGCAGTAGTGGATCCCAGCCGAGGGCGTAGGCGCCGGCGGGCCCCCGCTTGGCCGCCTCGGCACCGATAGCTTCGACGACAGCAGCGGCGTCGCGGATCGTCACCGGGCGAATGTCCACGATTCGGTCCGAAAGCACGAGAGCTTCCAGCAACGGATGACCGTGCGCCTCAACGAATCCCGGCATGACGCAGCCGGAACCCAGGTCTATGGTGCGGGTAGCCTCGCCAACGAGACCGGCGATGTCAGCTTGGTCGCCGACGGCGATGATCCTGCCGTCGGCGACGGCGATCGCTTCGGCCGTTGGCCGGGCCTCGTTGACGGTAAGCACAGTTCCGGTGATAACAACGTCCGCATCGTGCGCATCGGCCATGTGTCTCTCCTATGTCAAACCGCTCCCGGTTGGCAAGCCTAGATTCGGATTGGGTGGTCACGGTCTCGGCCGCCCGCTGCTTGACATCATCACCGGGCCACCGCGGGGGATTTCAACTGCTCAGCGCCCAAAACCACGGACACGGCAGAAACCGAATTGCAACACGTTCTAGTCTTGCACTATGACTGACGAGCTGTTGCGCAATCCGACCCACAACGGCCACCTGCTGGTGGGCGCCCTCAAGCGCCACAAGAACAAGCCGGTGCTGTTCCTCGGCGACACCACGCTGACCGGCGGTCAGCTGGCCGACCGGATCAGCCAGTACATCCAGGCGTTCGAGGCGCTGGGCGCCGGCACCGGGGTCGCGGTCGGTTTGCTGTCGCTCAACCGTCCCGAAGTGCTGATGATCATTGGCGCCGGCCAGGCCCGGGGTTTCCGACGCACCGCGCTGCACCCGCTGGGTTCGCTGGACGATCACGCGTATGTGCTGTCCGATGCCGGCATCAGTTCCTTGGTTATCGACCCCAACCCGATGTTCGTCGAGCGCGCGTTGGGGTTGTTGGAAAAGGTCGACTCGCTCAAACAGATTCTGACGATCGGCCCGGTGCCCGATTCGCTGCAGGATGTGGCTGTCGATCTGGCGGCCGAAGCGGCTAAGTATCAGCCACAGCCGCTGGTCGCCGCCGATCTGCCGCCGGAGCAGATCATCGGCCTGACCTACACCGGCGGCACCACCGGCAAACCCAAGGGGGTGATGGGCACCGCGCAATCGATCTCCACGATGACCTCAATCCAGCTGGCCGAGTGGGAGTGGCCGGCCAACCCCCGGTTCTTGATGTGCACGCCGCTCTCACATGCCGGTGCGGCGTTTTTCACCCCCACTTTGATCAAAGGCGGCGAGATGATCGTGCTGGCCAAGTTTGATCCCGCCGAGGTGCTCAAAGTGATTGAAGATCAACGCATTACGGCGACGATGTTGGTGCCGTCGATGTTGTATGCGCTGATGGACCACCCGGATTCGCACACCCGGGACCTGTCATCGCTGCAGACCGTGTACTACGGCGCCTCGGCGATCAACCCGGTGCGGCTGGCCGAGGCGATTCGCCGGTTCGGTCCGATCTTCGCCCAGTATTACGGGCAGTCCGAAGCGCCGATGGTGATCACCTATCTCGCCAAGACGGACCACGACGACAAACGACTGACCTCATGCGGGCGGCCCACTCTCTTCGCGCGCGTCGCGTTGCTCGGCGAGGATGGCCAGCCGGTGCCACTGGGCGAGCCGGGCGAAATCTGTGTCGGTGGGCCGCTGCTGGCTGGCGGTTACTGGAACTTACCTGACGAGACGTCGCAGACCTTTAAAGACGGATGGCTGCACACCGGCGACATGGCCCGGGAAGACGAGGACGGCTTCTACTACATCGTCGACCGAGTCAAGGACATGATTGTCACTGGCGGATTCAACGTGTTCCCGCGCGAAGTCGAAGACGTCGTCGCC
Source organism: Mycobacterium spongiae (assembly GCF_018278905.1). NCBI lineage: Bacteria > Bacillati > Actinomycetota > Actinomycetes > Mycobacteriales > Mycobacteriaceae > Mycobacterium > Mycobacterium spongiae. The sequence goes on along the minus strand of NZ_CP046600.1, from coordinate 921,543 downwards.
GAACATGCCGCCGTTGCCCAAGTGTGCGTGGTGGGTGCCCCGGACGAGAAATGGGGCGAGGCTGTCACCGCGGTGGTGGTGCTGCGCTCCGACGCGGCGCGCGATGATGCGTCCATTGAGGCCATGACCGCCGAGATCCAGGCCGCGGTCAAGGAACGCAAGGGCTCGGTACAGTCGCCCAAGCGTGTGGTCGTCGTCGACTCGCTACCGTTGACCGGTTTGGGCAAGCCAGACAAGAAGGCCGTCCGGGCACGGTTTTGGGAGGGCTCCGGCCGCGCCGTGGGGTGACCGCCCGCCGAGCGTGACGCCACAGCCACATTTGCGACCCAACGTGACGGTGGCGTCACAATCGGCGGTGATCAACCAGGATGGAGCTCAACAGCCGTGACCAACAACCCATTCGACGCACGGGCGTGGCAGCTCGTTGACGGCTTCGACGATCTGACCGATATCACCTATCACCGCCACGTCGACGACGCGACGGTGCGGGTGGCCTTCAACCGTCCGGAGGTGCGCAACGCTTTTCGCCCGCACACCGTCGACGAGCTGTATCGGGTGCTCGACCACGCCCGCATGTCCCCCGACGTCGGAGTGGTCCTGCTGACCGGCAACGGGCCCAGCCCGCGCGACGGCGGGTGGGCGTTCTGCTCTGGCGGCGATCAGCGAATTCGCGGGCGGTCCGGGTACCAGTACGCGTCCGGCGAGACCGCGGATACCGTTGATGCGGCTCGCGCAGGCCGGTTGCACATCCTGGAGGTGCAACGGCTGATTCGGTTCATGCCCAAGGTGGTCATCTGCCTGGTGAACGGCTGGGCGGCGGGCGGCGGCCACAGCCTGCACGTGGTGTGCGACCTCACCCTGGCCAGTCGCGAGCATGCTCGCTTCAAGCAGACCGACGCCGATGTCGGCAGCTTCGACGGCGGGTATGGCAGCGCATACTTGGCCCGTCAGGTAGGGCAGAAGTTCGCCCGGGAGATCTTCTTCCTGGGCCGGTCCTACACCGCCGAGCAGATGCACCAGATGGGCGCGGTCAATGCGGTTGTCGACCACGCACAGCTGGAAACCGTAGCACTGGAATGGGCGGCCGAGGTCAACGCCAAATCGCCGCAGGCCCAACGGATGTTGAAGTTCGCGTTCAACCTGCTGGACGATGGTCTGGTAGGTCAGCAGTTGTTCGCCGGTGAGGCAACCCGGCTGGCCTACATGACCGACGAAGCCGTAGAGGGCCGCGACGCATTCCTGGAAAAGCGCGCACCGGACTGGAGCAACTATCCCCGGTATTTCTAGTGGCCGCCGGCGTCGGCCTAGACTCCCCACCTGTGAGCAAGAGCCCGCTTCGCCGGTTGACCGAACACATTGCGCTGACGGGTATGCGGCCGCCGATCTCACCGCAGCTGTTGATCAATCGGCCCGCGATGACGCCGGTCGGCCTCGACGGCAAGCGCATCCTGCTCACGGGCGCTTCGTCGGGCATCGGAGCCGCCGCGGCAGAGCAGTTCGCCCGCCACGGCGCCACGGTGGTTGCGGTCGCCAGGCGCCCGGAGCTGCTGGACGCCCTGGCCGACCGGATCACGAGGGCAGGCGGCAGAGCAATGTCGGTGCCATGCGACCTTTCGGATATGGACGCAATCGACGCGCTGGTTGCCGACGTGGACGAGCGCATCGGCGGGGTGGACATCCTCATCAACAACGCCGGTCGGTCCATTCGTCGACCGCTGGCCGCATCGTTGGAACGCTGGCACGACGTCGAGCGAACGATGATCCTCAACTACTACGCTCCGTTGCGGCTGATCCGCGGACTTGCACCGGGCATGCTCGAGCGCGGCGACGGTCACATCATCAACGTCGCGACCTGGGGGGTGCTGTCAGAGGCGTCGCCGCTGTTTTCGGTGTACAACGCATCGAAGGCCGCGCTGGCGTCGGTCAGCCGGGTTGTCGAAACCGAATGGGGAGGTCGGGGCGTGCATTCGACGACGCTGTACTACCCGCTGGTGGACACGCCGATGATCAAACCCACGAAGGCCTACGACGGGATGCCCGCGCTCAGCCCTGCCGAAGCGGCCGGTTGGATGGTGACCGCCGCGCGCACCCGGCCGGTACGAATCGCGCCGCGGGTCGCCGTCGCCGTCAACGCGTTGGACAGCATTGGCCCGCGGTGGGTGAACGCACTCATGCAGCGGCGCAGCAACCGATTGGACAGTTGATCCGACCGACGGGAGTTTGTCATGTCTGATGTCTGGAGCACGATCTCTGCCGAGCGCGGCGCACTCGCCGCAGACCTCGCCAACCTGACGTCATCGCAATGGGACGCGCCGTCACTGTGCACGCGCTGGACGGTCCGCGACGTCGTCGCGCATCTGTCGGCGACCGCCTCGCTGAACCCACCCAAGTTCTTCCTCGGTATGGCCAGGGCGGGGTTCAACTTCGACCGGTTCGCGAATGCACAGATCGCGAAGCAGCGCGGCCCCGATGCTGCCGTCACCCTCAGCACGTTCGGCGGCTTGCAGCATTCCACCTCCGCACCTCCGGGCCCGAAGATCTCCTGGCTCGGCGAGGTCATGATCCACGGCGAGGACATCCGTCGTCCCTTGGGTATCTCGCACACCTACCCCACCGAAGCGGTTCGGCAGGTGATCGACTTCTACAAGGGCTCCAACCTGCTCATCGGCTCGAAGAGCCGAGTCGCCGGACTCACCTTGAACGCCACCGACGACGCATGGCAACACGGGCAGGGTGACCCCAAAACAGCCGGAGTCGAGGGCCCCCTCCTGTCCCTACTGCTGGCCATGACCGGCCGCGGCGCGGCGTGCGACGACCTCACCGGTCCCGGTGCGGAGACCCTGCGCCGCCGGTGCCCGTCGTGATAAACACGAGGTCATGGAGATTCTGGCCAGTCGGATGCTGCTTCGGCCGGCTGACTATCAGCGGTCGTTGAGCTTCTACCGCGACGAGATCGGGTTGGCGATCGCTCGTGACTACGGTGCGGGCACAGTGTTTTTCGCCGGCCAGTCGCTCCTCGAACTGGCCGGATTCGGGACACCCGATCACTCCCGCGGGCCATTCCCCGGCGCGCTGTGGCTGCAGGTGCGTGACCTGGAGGCCACCCAGTCCGAGCTGATAGCTCGGGGGGTGTCGATCGCGCGCGAGGCGCGGCGCGAACCTTGGGGCCTGCACGAGATGCACGTAACCGACCCGGATGGCGTCACGTTGATCTTCATCGAGGTGCCCCCCGATCACCCGCTGCGCCGGGACACCCGAGGTGAACGTCGGGGAACATCTGGTTAACTGCTAGGTAACATCTGGCAACGAGTGCCAGGGACCTGCAATTCGCGAACTCGTGCGTTCGACAACGGAACACCCCGACCAGCAGAATTGGGCGCTGTGAACCTCCAGTTGTTCCTCTTGATCGTTGTCGTCATCACCGCATTGGTGTTTGACTTCACCAACGGCTTCCACGACACCGGCAACGCCATGGCGACCTCCATCGCCAGCGGCGCGCTCGCGCCCAAGGCCGCGGTGACACTGTCAGCCGTACTCAACCTGGTGGGTGCGTTCCTGTCGACAGCGGTCGCGGCGACGATTGCCAAGGGTCTGATCGACGCGAACCTGGTCACACTCGAACTGGTCTTCGCCGGCCTGGTGGGCGGCATCGTCTGGAACCTGTTGACCTGGCTGCTCGGCATTCCGTCGAGTTCCTCGCACGCTCTGGTCGGCGGCATCGTCGGGGCCACCATCGCCGCCGTGGGCTTGCACGGGGTGATCTGGAGGGGCATCACCTCCAAAGTGCTCATCCCGGCTGTCATTGCCGCGGTGCTGGCCGTCGCCATCTCGGCGATTTCCACCTCGCTGGTCTACCGGCTGGCCCGTGGTGTCCCGGAGAAACGCACCAACGCTGGCTTCCGGTACGGCCAGTGGGGTTCAGCCTCCTTGGTCTCGCTCGCGCACGGCACCAACGACGCCCAAAAGACGATGGGCGTGATCTTCCTGGCGCTGATGTCCTACGGAGCAGTCAGCACTTCAGCCAGCGTTCCGCCGCTATGGGTTGTCGTGTCCTGCGCGGTAGCCATCGCATTCGGCACCTACCTGGGCGGGTGGCGCATCATCCGCACCCTGGGCAAGGGGCTCGTCGAGATCCAGTCCCCGCAAGGAATGGCGGCTGAGTCGTCATCGGCCGCGGTGATTCTGCTGTCCGCGCACTTCGGCTACGCGTTGTCCACGACGCAGGTCTGCACCGGTTCGGTGCTGGGCAGCGGAGTGGGCAAGCCCGGCGCCGAGGTGCGCTGGGGGATAGCCGGGCGGATGGCGGTCGCTTGGCTGGTCACGCTTCCGTTGGCTGGGCTCGTCGGCGCGATCACCTACTGGATCGTGCACCTCATCGGCGGATACCCCGGCGCGATCATCGGCTTTTCCCTGTTGGTCGCGGTAGCGGCCGCCATCTACCAGCAATCCCGCAAGGCGAAAGTCGACCACAAGAACGTCAACGCCGAATGGGAGGGCAGCTTGACCGCCGGTCTCGACAACGCTCAGGAGCCGACTTCGAATGGAAAGCCGCCCGCACCTCCGATGCCGCAACCCGATGGTCGCGCACCGAAGGTGGGCACGGACGGCGCGGTGACGACCGCGAGGAACAGCTGATGAGCGAGTGGTTCAACTACGAGGCCACCCTCAAGATCTTGGTCTTCAGCCTGCTTGCCGGAGCCGCGCTGCCGGGGGTGTTCGCGCTCGGAGTGCGGCTGCATGCCGCTGGCGTCGGCGAAATCGGCACAGGCGGCGCGACACCCCACCGCAACCCAGTGCTGATCGCGCTCGCCTGGGCAATCTATGCGCTGGTCGTCGCGGTGGTCATCCTGGGGGTGCTCTACATCGCCCGTGACTACATCGCGCATCACACCGGTTGGGCCTTTCTCGGCGCCGATCCGACGTAGTGTCAAACATGTCCCTGACATAGGTTTTGAGAGGTCTGCAGACAGTCCTGACGGGAAGTTGTATGGCGTGAACCGGTTTCTTACCTCGATCGTCTCTTGGCTGCGCGCGGGCTACCCCGAGGGGATTCCGCCGACCGACTACTTCGCGGTGCTGGCCCTACTCTCCCGGCGACTGAGCAACGACGAGGTCAAGGCGGTGGCCGCCCAACTGATGCGGCGCGGCGAGTTCGACCGGATCGACGTTGGCGTAGTGATCACCCACGTCACCGACAACTTGCCGTCACCAGAGGACATGCAGCGGGTGCGCACCCGGTTGGCCGCCAAAGGCTGGCCCCTCGATGACGTGCGCGACGGCGAGGACCACCCATAGCAGTCCTGCGCGCGCTTGCGGTCCAAGGGGGTTCTGCGGCCTCGTTGCTGTTGCCCGCGTTGCGCCGGGTTCTGGACGGTGCTGACTCGGCAGTGGTTCCGGTCCCCGAGCGCGACAGTCCCGTGTTGCGTGCGTTGCGAGTAGGAGAGAGCATCGACGACGACGTCGCCCTGGTAGTGACGACGTCGGGAACCACCGGCTCGCCCAAGGGGGCGATGCTGACCGCCGCCGCGCTGACGGCCAGCGCGGTGGCCACCCACGACCGACTCGGCGGTCCGGGCAGCTGGCTCTTGGCGTTGCCGCCGCATCACATCGCCGGCCTACAGGTGCTGGTGCGCAGCGTGGTGGCCGGTTCCACGCCCGTCGAGTTGGATGTCTCGGGTGGCTTCGACGTTACCGAGCTGCCGAGCGCGGTAGCACGATTGGGGCCCGGGCGACGGTACGCGTCGCTCGTCTCCGCCCAGTTGGCCAAGGCGCTCGACGACTCTGCCGCGGCGGCGGCTTTGGCCGAGTTGGACGCGGTATTGATCGGTGGCGGACCGGCGCCACGCCCGGTTCTGCGGGCCGCCGCGTCAGCGGGAATCGCGGTGGTCCGCACCTACGGGATGAGCGAGACCGCCGGGGGCTGCGTCTACGATGGCGTCCCGTTGGCCGGAGTCCGGTTGCGGGTGCTACCCGACGCGCGCATCGCGATCGGCGGCGTGACACTCGCGAAGGGCTATCGCAACCCGGTCGATCCCGACCCGTTCGCCGACCCGGGCTGGTTCCACACCGACGATGTCGGTGACCTCGATGATTCAGGTGTCCTGACCGTGGCAGGCCGTGCCGACGACGCGATCAGCACCGGCGGGTTGACCGTCCTCCCCCAGCTCGTCGAGACCGCATTGTGCAGCCACCCGGCGGTGCGTGAGTGTGCGGTCTTCGGACTTGCCGACGACCGATTGGGTCAGCGAGTGGTCGCCGCGGTGGTGGTCGCCGCGGGCCACCTACCACCGACGCTCGACGCCATGCGCGCACACGCCGCGCGGACTCTCGATATCACCGCGGCGCCCCGGGAACTGCATTGCGTGACCGAGCTCCCGCTGCGCGGTATCGGCAAGGTCGATCGGTCCGCGTTGCAGCGGCGATTTACCGCCAGCGCCGAGAGCTGAGGCGGCCCGTCGCCATCCCTGAGCCGGCCCGGTCAATAGGCTGGACGATCGTGAGGACGGGGCGCCGGGAGGTCTGGGGGGTAGCGGTCGGGCTGATCCTGGTAGCAGCTGCGTTCGTGCTGCCGCGGCTCAATATCGGGGTCAGACCGCGGCGAGACATCGGCCTGGAGCGTTTCGGGGCGCACGCCGGCGCAGCACCGATCTTCGGCTATTGGGACGCTCACGTCGGGTGGGGAACCGCACCGGCAATCCTTATTGCCATGGCCGCGGTGCTGTGGGGGCCGATTGTGGCGCAACGGGTCTCATGGCGAGTGCTGACCCTGGGCACCTGGGCTACCGCTGGGGCATGGGCGTTTGCGCTGGCGATGATCGACGGGTGGCAACGCGGCTTTGTCGGCCGGCTGACCAGCAGAGACGAGTATCTGTGGCAGGTACCGGGCATCGCCGACATCCCGGCCACTGTGCGGACGTTCTCCAGCCGGATTGTCGACTTTCAACCCAACTCGTGGGTCACCCACGTCTCGGGTCACCCACCCGGCGCGCTGTTGACGTTCGTGTGGCTGGACCGGATCGGCCTGGGGGGCGGCGCCTGGGCCGGCCTGTTGTGCCTGCTGGTTGGCTCCAGTGCGACGGCCGCGGTGATCATCGCCGTCCGGGCACTGGCTGGGGAGCACACCGCGCGGTTGGCCGCACCGTTCGTCGCCGTCGCGCCGACCGCGATTTGGGTCGCCGTCTCGGCCGACGGATATTTTGCCGGGGTCGCGGCCTGGGGTATCGCGCTGCTCACGTTGGCGGTACATGGCAAAGTCCGGTTCCCGGCGCTGACGGGCGCGGCGGCGGGCTTGCTGCTCGGTTGGGCCGTCTTTCTCAACTATGGCCTGGTACTGATGGGGCTGCCTGCGGTTGCCGTGTTGTTCGCGGCGGCAGATTGGCGCCCGGTTCTGCGGGCACTCGGGCCCGCTGTGCTGGCGGCAGCGGCGGTGGCGGTGGCGTTTGCTGTAGCGGGGTTTGTCTGGTTCGAGGGCTATACCCTGGTACAGCAGCGTTATTGGCAGGGAATTGCCAAGGATCGACCGTTCCAATACTGGGTCTGGGCCAACCTGGCGTGCGTCGTATGCGCCATCGGGTTGGGCAGCATGGCCGGCATCAGTTGGCTGTTCGACCGGGCCGCTATCCGCCGTCGGTCCGGGTTCCACCTACTGCTGCTGGCCATGCTGGCAGCCATTGCGTTCGCCGACTTGAGCATGCTGAGCAAAGCCGAGACAGAGCGGATCTGGCTGCCCTTCACCATCTGGCTGACCGCCGCGCCAGCCCTACTGCCGACACGGTCGCACCGGTTCTGGCTGGCCGTCAACACGGCCGGAGCCCTGCTCCTGAACAGCATCATCTTCACGAATTGGTAGCGCGGCGTGCTCACCGCGAGGGTGGCATCGACGCAGGACTCAGAGCCCGGCCGCCCAGGTCGCTCGGGCGAAGCGACTCTCGGGATGGCAGGCGTCGCGGACCCCGGCGAGGTCGCCAACGCGGTCGAAATCAGCCAGTATCTGTACGGTAGATACATCAATGCCTCTGTCAGACAGAGCTTTTAGCGTGAGTCGCCCAGTGTCCGGCTGCGACATCGGGACGGTGCGCAGACACTCCGCCATCGCTGCAGTGCGTACCCCAAGTACCCACCAGCCGCCGTCACAGGCCAACCCGAGCAGGGCCGGCGCAGTGAGCAGGCGACTCGCGCATTCGGCCAGTAACTCGGGTGTCACCTGTGGCGTGTCCATCCCGATTTGCAGCACCGGATTCCCGTCAGCGGCATCGGCATGCGCATTGGCAAGCCGGTCGGCAAAGCTGTCACCGCGCTGGCCAACTACCGTGAAACATTGCAGCCGGCGGCGGATCTCGGGGGCGCAAGCGGCGCTATCCAGGTCACCCGTCAGCGCGACCACCCGCGCGGTCACCGGCGCCGCGGCGACCGCGTCCAACGTATCGAGCAGCGCAGCGGCGGCGATATCAGCGGCGACCTGCTCGCCAACCGCTGCGGCGAGCCGTGTTTTGGCCAGGCCGGGTTCCGGGGCTTTGGCGACCACCAGCACGGTCACTGGCAGGCAGCTCACGAGATCACCTTCCAAAAGTCCAGGATGGCGATGATGCTGCCGCGCAGCGAGCCGCTGACCTTGGACTTGCCGCCGGTCCTGGGACCGTAGGCGATGTCCAGCTCGACGACGCGCCAGCCCGAGGCTGCGGCGCGAACTAGAAGTTCCAGCGGGTACCCGGACCGTCGATCCGTGACCCCCAGATTCAGCAGTGCTTCCCGGCGGGCAACCCGCATGGGCGCGATGTCGTGCACCGGCAGGCCGTGACGGGAACGCAATCGCCAGCTCATCACCACGGTTCCCAGGCGGGCGACCCACGGCCAGTGCAAGCCGGGCACCGGACGCCGGCGGCCGGTCACCATGTCCGCGCCCCTTTCGAGTTCGGCGACCAATCGGGGCAAGTCACCGGGATCCATCGACCCATCGGCATCGATCACCGCAACGATGGGCGTCCTCGCCGCGACGACGCCGGCGTGTACAGCCGAGCCGTACCCGGCCCGCGGTTCCGCCACTACCCGGGCACCGTGGCGCTCGGCTACTGCGGTGGTGTTGTCCGTGCTCCTGTTGTCCACCACCAGCGCCCGGTAGCAGGCCGGAATCGCGGCCAGCACCCCCGGTAGGGACTCTTCTTCGTTCAGACAGGGCAAGACCACCGTCACCGCATCGCTGGACATACAGCGACCTTAGGGGGTGTCAGCGCCCCGAGGAGTGGCCACCGCCGCTCGACGAACCGCCGCGCGACGAACCGCCACCAGAGGAACTACCGCGCGACGAACTACCGCCTGACGAACTACCACCCGATGAGCCACCTCTCGAGGAGCTGCCGCCCGAGGAACTACCACCTGACGAACCGCCGCGCGAGGAACTACCGCCTGAGGAACCACCACCGAGCGAACCACCGCTCGACGAACCACCGCCCGGTGACCCGCCACTCGACGAACCACCACCCAGTGACCCACCACCGGGCGAACCGCCACCCAGTGACCCACCACCGGGCGAACCACCACCCAGTGACCCACCACCGGGCGAACCACCACTGGGCGAACCGCCACTGGGCAAACCACCACCGGCAGAACCACCGCCCGAGGGGGGCTGCGGAGCCGGCTGCGTCGGTTGCGGGGCCACAGTTTGTATCGGCTGGGGAGCCACAGTCTGTGTTGGCTGGGGAGCCACAGTTTGTATGGGCTGGGGAGCCACAGTCTGTGTCGGCTGCGGCGCAACCGTAGGCGCAACCGTGGTCGGTGCAGCCGTCGGCGCAACCGTCGTCGGCGCAACCGTCGTCGGCGCAACCGTCGTCGGCGCAACCGTCGTCGGTGTGACGGGCTTCGCAGTCGTCGTCGGCGGCTTCGTCGTCGTCGGCGGCTTCGTCGTCGTCGGCGGCTTCGTCGTCGTCGGCGGCTTCGTCGTCGTCGGCGGCTTCGTCGTCGTCGGCGGCTTCGTCGTCGTCGGGGGCTTCGTCGTTGTCGGGGGCTTCGTCGTCGCCGTAGTCGGCGGCGTGGTCGGCGGCGTCGTCGGCCTGGTCGGCCTCGTCGGCCTCGTCGGCCTCGTCACTGTCGCGGTCGGCGGTATTGGTAGCCCTGGCCGCAAACCCGGAAACGGAAAGCCCGGAACCGGGAGGGGCACCGGAACGGGCACAACGCCGGGAACCGCGGGGGCCGGAGCCTGCGGCGTCCCGGCTCCCGGCCGAGGAACCACCCCCTGGACAACCGGAATGGTGCCGCCCTGGAATCCCGCGGTGGGGTCATCCAGCGGGGGTGGCGGTACCGGCGCCTGTTGCTGTGTCGGCAACAGGGGCAAGAACTTCCCCGGCTGGGCGTTTTGGTGGCCTTCCACCGGCGCCGACGCCGCTGTCGGGCGGATGGTGACAGCCACCGCGACCGCCAGCGAAGCGAATCCGATCACCGCGAACGCGACGACAGCGTTACCGATGAGCAGCGACCGTGTGCTGAGGCGGGCCGGCCCCGTCTCAGCATCCCCATCGCCATCGCCATCATCGCCGTAGTCGTCCATCGGCTCAACGGGAAGCAGTTCGTCGTCGCCGGCCTGCGAATATGCCAGCTGATCGTCTTCTGCGCTGGATTGCCCGGCCTCGACTTGGGGCAGGAAGGTGGTGGCGTCGTCACCCGAGACCGGCTGAGAAATCGTCGCCGAACCAGCCGCCGCGCCGGCCGCCATCGCGGCGCCGCGCGCCAGCGCGAACGTGGGATCGTCGGGGATCTGCACCCGCATGGCCGACATCGCACGAAGTTGATCGGCAAGAACCGCGGTGTGCTCGGCGGAGGTGCCCACCAGTACGACATCACCGGGGGGCTGGTCGCGCAGCGGGGCCATCAAGGTATCGAACGTCGCCTCATCAACGGCCTCGGCGTCGGCGCCCTCCACCAGAGCGGCAGCCAAAACGGTCGGCGGCGCGTGCTGCTCACCCGCTGCCGATAGTTCACCCGGTACCGACAGCGTTGCCGTCTCATCGCCGACCACCAGCACGGCCGAACCGGCACGTCCCGACCCTAAGAGCGCTGTGGCGGCCTGTGCCTCCGATAGTGCCTCGACGTCAGCGACACCGGAGTTGTCTAGCGCCTGGCGCAGCTCGTCAGCCTTATCCTGATCCGACCAGCACAGCCCGGTGGCGACCAGCCGGTGGCTCTCCTGCGCCAACAACCGATCCGTGCCCACCACCGTCTCGGTCAATATCTGGACAGGATTCTCCGCCACGTCGACCGAGGATTGGTCGATCACGCTGGAGTCCGCCGCGCCCGACTCGACAAGGGCCAGGCGCGCGACCCCACCCGCGACCGCCACCCCCAAAACGACGTCCAATTTTCCGCTCACTTTCGGCTGGCCACCCCGTAACCAGCAATGTCCGGCATCACTACACTGGGATACCGTCGACAGTATTCGTCGTTCGCGCGACGAGGTTCCGGTACGAGCGCAGCCTAATCGGATTCAAAAACTGCAGGATAGCCAGCACGAAGCCGCGTCGAACGGAGAATGTGTCGCTACGAGCAGCGCGGTCGCTCCTGCAGAGTTTCGCTCCCGGCGAACCGCTATCAGCAGTACCCGACCCTAGCCGACCCAAGCCGACCCAAGCCGACCCAAGCCGACCCAAGCGTACGGGGAGATCGTGAGCCAGAGCACCGACGACCCACCCACCGGCCCCATCGCGGGTGAGGAGGTGCAACAGCAGCCTCCCGACCCGACCGGACCGGACCACCATACGGACCCCGCTCGGGACTCGGGGCGCCGCCGCAACACCGCCCGCGACCTGACCGCGGGCGCCTTGGTCGTCGCCGCGTTGTTTTTCCCGTGGAACCTGTACTTCGGTTTCCGCATCCCGAACACCAGCAGGTCGGTGTCGGGGCTTCTGTTGGCGGTGACGCTGCTGTCGTTGCTGTCTCTCGTCGTCACATACGCCGGGCCCGGGCGACCCTCGGGCTCGCAATCGAACCCTGTCCTCGCCGGCCGGCTGCGTCTCGCGCTCAACCTGCCCTACATCGTCCTGGTGGCCGCCTTCGTCGTCTTCGACTCAGTGCAGACGATCCGTTCCGGCGGGACCGTCCACGTACCCGGTGGCGTCGGGCCAGGAGCGTGGCTCGGCATCACCGGCGCACTCTTGAGCGCCCAACCGGTGATCACTGACACAGCTGCTCGCGATGACAAATACACCCGTTGGCTGGGCGCGGCGCAGGTTATCGGCTACGGCTCGATGTTCGCCGCCGCGCTCAACACCGGCTTCAACCTGTGCTGGCGAGTGCGCTACGCGTTGCAGCCCTCCGCGAGTGGGTCCGGATTCGGCCGGCAGAACATCGCGGTCATCAGCACCGCGGTCGTCTACGGTGTGGTAGCGCTGATCGCGGTCCTGGTTGCCTCCCGCTGGCTACTTCGAGCCACCGAGGCCAACCGAGTCGCGGTGATCTGGCTCGGAGCGTCGACTCTGGTCGCCGGGATCCTGGTGTGGGTTCTTCCCATCGGCCGCGAAATCGACGCCTTTCACGGCATTGCCCAGAACACGTCGACGGCCGGGGTCGGGTACGAGGGTTATCTGGTGTGGGCGGCGGGCGCGGCGTTGTTCGCGCCGCTGACATTATTCAGATCCTCCAACGCACCACCGATCGCCAAGAGCGTCTGGCAGGCGGCGGCGCGGAGCTCCCTGACGCTTATCGCCGTGTGGTGCCTGAGTTCAGTCGCAATGAGGGTCACCGACCTGATCACCGCGGTGATGTTGAACTTCCCCTACTCGCGCTACGACACCATGACGCTGGTCGCGTTCGATCTCGCCACAGCGGCCCTGGCGCTATGGTTGCGCTTTTACCTGGCCGCGGAGGCGGCGCCCGCGCGGCTGATCTCATCCCTGTTTGGACTCCTCGTCACTCTCAGCGCGTCGCGGATCATCGTCGGCATCGTCTTGGCTCCGCGCTTCGAAACATCGCCTGGCGCGCCAGCTAACCCGGTCTATGGAAACAATCTCGCCCAACAGATCACCAGCATCTTCGACGTGGTGCTGTGCGGCCTCGCGATCGGCGTCCTCGCGGCTGCCATCATCATCGGCCGGCTTCGCCGGACGTCGGAAAGCCCACGACACCCGGCGAGCCGACAGCGCCAAACGGCTCCCGATCCCGACGCCGGACCGGCCGCATCGCCACGGATCTTTCGGTCAACCGAGCCGACGCCACACGTGAGCCCGAAGATCTACCGGCCTTAGCGACGTCGAGATCGACAGCCGCCCGTCAAAGGTCGACACGACACCGCACCGACCTCGATTTCGGTGACAGGCTTCGGGTCAGCGAAGAGGCGCGAACGCGAATTCGTGGAGCCCTGCCTGCGGATCGACGCCCGCACGAAACCCCAACAGATTGGTCGCGCGTGCAGGATCGGCGACAATGTGACGCACGTCGCCGCTGCGGTATTGGCCGGTGATGACGGGCGACACCGAGCGACCACGCGCGTCGCAGAGCGCGGTCGCCACGTCCAGGATCGAGATGGGCCGGCCGGAACACACGTTGGCCGCGGCAAAACCGTGATGGTCGGATTCAATCAGGTGTGCCGCGGCGAGGTTAGCCGCGGCCACGTCGTCGACATGAACGAAATCACGCATTTGACCGCCGTCTTCGAAGACCCTCGGTGGCTCGTTTTTTTCCAACGCCGAACGAAAGATCGCCGCCACACCCGAGTACGGCGTGTCACGCGGCATGCCGGGACCGTAAACGTTGTGGTACCGCAGCGCCACTACCGATCCGCCGGTCGACTCCGACCAGGCCAGCGCGTAGTGCTCTTGCGCGGTCTTGCTAGCCGCATACAAGCTGCGTGGCCGTAGCGCGGCGTCCTCATCGACGAGCTGCCACCGCAGTGCCTCGTCACAGAGCGGACAGCGGTGCTCGAAATTCCCGGCATCAAGGTCCGCGCGCCGTCGCGGCAGCGGATCAACGAGACCGTGCGCCGGGCAGCGGTACCTGCCTTGCCCGTAGACGACCATCGAGGACGCCAGCACAAGCCGGCGGACCCCCGCAGCGAACATCTGCGCCAGCAACACGGTGGTCGCGAAGTCGTTATGCCCGCCGTAAGCGGGTGCGTCTGCGGCGTCCACGCCGGCACCCACCATCGCCGCCTGATGAACCACCACGTCGACACCGGCCAACATCGGACCCAGCGCGCCGGGATCGCCGACATCAACCCGGTGGCATCCCGGCGGCATCACGGGGTTCGGACCGTGGGCGGCAGGCAACAACACATCGACGCCAACAACGTCATGACCCGCGGCGCGCAGCACCTCGCCGACCCGCGACCCGATGAAACCGGCCGCTCCGGTCACGAGGACTCTCATGGCAACTCGAACGGCAACGTGACACCCGCGTGCCGCAGACAGTGCGTGCAGGTGGGCTCGGACCCAACCCGATCGATCGCGCCGCGCACCAGCGTCTTGAGCAGTTTCATATTCTCCTCGAACGCAGCGAATACGTCGGCGGCCTTCACACCGTCTCCCGCGGCAACACCTGCGTCCACATCGGTCACCAAAGCGATTGCCGCATAGCATAGTTCGAGCTCACGAGCGAGCGCCGCCTCGGGATAGCCGGTCATGTTGACCAGACTGAACCCGGCGCTGGCATACCACTGGCTTTCCGCGCGGGTGGAAAAGCGCGGACCCTGGATCACCACCATGGTCCCGCCGTCGACCACCCCGGGCAGGTCGGTGACCGCTGCCCGCAGCGCGGGGCAGTAGGGATCGGCAAAAGTGGCGTGCACACCGCCGGAATCGAAATACGTGTCGGCCCGGCCGCTGGTGCGATCGACCAGTTGGTCGGGCACCACGACCACGCCGGCACCGAGCTCGCGGGTCAGGCTACCCACCGCGCACGGCGCGAAAACCCGCCGCACCCCGAGCGCACGCAGCGCCCACATGTTGGCCCGGTACGGGACGGTATGCGCCGAGTATTGATGATGTGCACCGTGCCGGGGCAGAAACGCGACCTCGTGCTCCCCAATCGTGCCCATCGTGATAGGGGCGCTGGGTTGACCATACGGCGTGGGCGGATTGACGGTATCCGACGACCCCGAGGGCTCAAAGAACGTATAGAAGCCGCTACCGCCGATCACTCCGAGCATCCGCTCATTGTCATTCATGCCGCACGTTTGGTCGCAGGCACGGGGCTGCGCGGCCATCCTGGCAGGATGGCCTGATGGCAAGTTTCGGCCAGTGGATCTCCGGCGCGCGGCCGCGGACCCTCCCCAACGCAGTGGCACCCGTTGTCGCGGGCACCGGCGCCGCCGCCTGGCTGGACGCGGCGGTGTGGTGGAGGGCGCTGCTGGCCATGGCTGTCGCGATCGCACTGACTATCGGGGTCAATTACGCCAACGACTACTCCGACGGGATCCGGGGCACCGACGACGACCGGACTGGCCCGGCGCGGTTGGTGGGCTCACGCCTGGCCCCCGCCCGAACGGTGCTGGCCGCGGCAATGGTGGCACTGGCGGTCGGTGCCGCGGCCGGCTGCGCGCTCGCCCTGCTCAGCGCGCCGTGGCTGATCGCGGTCGGAGCCGTGTGCATTGCCGGCGCCTGGCTGTACACCGGCGGGTCGAAACCCTACGGCTATTCGGGCTTTGGCGAGGTCGCGGTTTTCGTGTTCTTCGGCCTCGTCGCTGTCCTCGGTACCCAGTACACCCAGGCGCTGCGCGTCGACTGGGTAGGGCTGGTGCTGGCGGTTGCCACCGGTGCGTTGTCGTCATCAGTACTGGTGGCCAACAACCTGCGGGATATCCCGACAGACGCGCTATCGGGCAAGATCACGCTGGCGGTGCGGCTTGGCGACGCACGCACCCGGGTGCTGTACCAGGCACTGCTGGCCACCGCCACAATCGCGACCGGGGTGCTGATGATCGCGGCGCCATGGTGCGCGGCCGGATTACTGGCGGCGCCGCTGGCGCTGCGGGCCCTCGGCCCGGTTCGATCCGGTCGCGGCGGGCGTGAGTTGATTCCGGTACTGCGCGACACCGGGTTGGCGATGCTCGTGTGGGCGATCGCGGTGGCGGGGGCATTGGCTCTGACCACCTAACGGAAACACGGCCACCTAACGGAAACAAGGCCACCTACCCGACAAGAGCAACCGTCGGTATGCCCTGGGCAGGATGGCGCCGGGATTGCACACTGAAGGTAGCGACCTGCGGCCACCGGCCACGCCGACCGCGTCTACAGTCGATCAGGTCCGACAAGCCTGAATAACCAACCGAGGAAGGCTATGACGGAGATCGCCACAACCAGCGGCGCCAAGAGCGTCGGATTGCTCAGTATCGGGGCGTACCGCCCCAAGCGGGTGGTCACCAACGACGAGATTTGCCTAAACATCGACTCGTCCGATGAGTGGATCTACTCGAGAACCGGTATCAAGACCCGCAGGTTCGCTGCCGACGACGAGTCCGCAACGTCGATGGCGGTCGAGGCCAGTCAGCGAGCGCTGGCGAGCGCCTCACTCGATGGTTCCGGCGTCGACGGTGTGATCGTCGCCACCAGCACCCATTTCCTGCAGACCCCCGCGTCGGCCCCGATGGTCGCAGCGGCACTGGGCGCAACGGCCGTACCCGCATTCGATCTGGCAGCGGGGTGCGCGGGATTCGGGTACGCGCTTGGCGTCGCTGCCGACATGATCCGGGGCGGCAGCGCCGGCACGATGCTGGTGATCGGCACCGAGAAACTATCCCCCACTGTGGACATGCAGGACCGCAGCAACTGCTTCATTTTCGCCGACGGCGCCGCTGCCGTCGTGATAGGCACCACGCCGACGCAAGGAATCGGGCCGGCCGTCTGGGGCAGCGACGGTAGCCAGGCCGACGCCATTCGCCAGGACATCGACTGGATCTCCTATACCGACAACCCGACGGGCCCGCGCCCATTTCTGCGGCTTGAAGGTACCGCCGTCTTCCGCTGGGCCGCGTTCGAGATGGGCAAAGTCGGGCGCGCGGCCCTGGACGCGGCAGGGGTCAGGCCTGACGAGATCGACGTCTTCATCCCCCACCAGGCCAATAGCCGAATCAACGAAGTGCTGGCCAAGAACCTCGAACTACGACCGGATGCCGTTGTCGCCAACGATATCGAGCACACGGGCAACACGTCAGCGGCTTCCATCCCGTTGGCGATGGCCCAACTGCTGGAAACCGGCACAGCAACACCCGGCGACCTGGCTCTGCTGATCGGTTACGGTGCCGGCCTGAGCTACGCCGCCCAAGTCGTCAGGATGCCGCCCGGCTCGTGACGGTGGCGCCGAAAGGCGCAGCCAGCGGTTTCACTCCCCGTCAACGACCTCGTCGGACCCCTCGTCCGGTGCCGGCTCACCACGCAGTCGCGCCCGGAGCCGGTCACGCTCGGTACGCCGGCGCTCGCCGGCGACCGCGAGCGCGTCCGTAGCGCGCCGACGCAGGGGGCTAAAGAGCCAGATACCCAGTGGCATCGCAATGATCAGGGCGAAAAGCACCGCAACGACCAGCGGGAATTCCGTCACTCCGACGAGTCGCCCAATCCCATAGATCGCGGCGCTGAGCACCGCCACCAGCAGCAGCCTGGCCACCGCGTAGACCACTACATCGACAACAACACGGCTCCGGGCGGTCTTGCCCCTGGGCGCTTCGGACACAGTCAGAGCCTACGGCGCGGGTATATTCGATCTCAGGAGGTGTTGAGTGCTCTACCTGCTCCTGATCCTGGTCCTGGGGACGCTGATCTACATTGGCTGGCGCGCTGCACGGTCCCAGCTCGCCCGCCCGAAGACACGCGTTATCGGACCCGACGACGATCCGGAGTTCTTGTGGCGCTTGGGGCACGGCGACAACAACCCGCGTTAGCCGCACCGTTGCTAGTCACTGGGGAGGCCCTCGGCCACCACGGCCGCCAGTTCGGTGAGCGCTAGTCGGGTCTCTCGCTTGAGCCGCTCCAAAGTGATCTCGGCGCCTTCCTCAAGGTGCGGGTCGAATGGCACCAGGTGGACCGCGCGGCAACGCCGGGAGAAGTGCTCGATCAGTTTTTGCAGGTCGACCTTGCCGGAGCTGGGCCGCACCGCGTTGACGACGGCGACGGAGTTACGCACCAAGTCTTCGTGGCCGTGCTCCTCCAGCCAGTCCAGCGTCGCCGAGGCGCTGCGCGCGCCATCGATAGAAGCCGAACTGACCACGACAAGCACATCGGACTTGGCCAATACCGCCGACATCGCCGAATGCAGCAGCCCGGTGCCGCAGTCGCTGAGCAGCAGGCCGTAGTACCGCTCCAGCATTTCCAGAGCCCGCGTATAGTCGTCGGCGCTGAAAGCCTCCGAAACAGCCGGGTCGGGGTCCGAAGCCAGCACTTCCAGTCCGCTCGAGTCCTGCGACGTGTAGCCGCGGACATCGCTGTAGCGCTCGATGTCATCGGCATCGCGCAGCAGGTGCCGCACGGTCGCCAGCGTCTCCACCGGGACCTTCTCGCCCAGGTTGCCACGCTCCGGGTTGGCGTCCACGGCTATTACCCGGTCACCGCGCAGCGACGCGAACGTGGCTCCCAGCGTCGCGGTGATGGTGGTCTTGCCAACACCACCCTTCAGCGATAGCAGCGCGATGCGGTAGCAACCCCGCAACGGCCGGTTCACGCGTGCCACCAGATCGTTGTAGTGAGTGGCGCGGGGACCCTCGCCCAAGTTGACCAGCTGTCCGGACAGCATGTAGAGCAACCGCCGCCACCCCTCCGAGGGGGGTGGTTTGGGCTGGCGGAGCAGCATGCTGGTGGACAGTTCGGGGTAGCGCGAATGTGACGCTGGCTCCGGGCGGTGTGGCGGCTGCGGGGGCGGGTCGGTCGGGCCGCCGTAATACGCGCCGAATGCGGTCGGGTCGACTCGCGGAAGGCCGGCTACCGGCCCGGTAGCCTGTTCCGAATCCCAGGGCGGCGATTCGGCGGATGCCGTCTGCGGGACCGCGCCCGTCGCGTCGTCCCCGGGAGCAGGGGCCTGCTGCTCGGTGCGAAATGCCGCAAAAGATCCGCTCGGTGTTGAGTCACCGGTTTCTGCGGGCGGATCAGCGCAGTATTGCTGACGCGGCAACTGCACAGTCGGATGATCCGCCGCACCTTCGCCATCCGGGGAGCGCCGGGGCGCCCCCGTCGTTGGATGCTCAGACACGCGCACGCCCCTTTTGCGGCCTCATGCTGCAACTACTCCGGTCGATCGCTGGCGAACTGTCAGCCAACCCCCGCGTAGGAATGCAGGCCGACAGTCACCAGGTTAACGAAGAACAAGTTGAAGACCATGGCGACGAATCCAGCAACATTGATCCAGGCCGCCTTCCGATCCCGCCATCCCGCCGTTGACCGGGCATGCAGATAAGCCGCGTACACCACCCATGCGACGAAGGACACCGTCTCTTTGGGATCCCAGCCCCAATACCTGCCCCAGGCCTCTTCGGCCCAGATCGCACCGAATATCACGCCGAAACCGAACACCGGGAACGCGAAGATCGTGGTCCGGTAGGCGAGCCGGTCCAGGGTCTGGGCATCCGGCAGCCGGTCGACGACCCGTGCTAGCGCGCCCGCAGCGCCCTGGCCCTGCTCGCGATCCGCCAACCGTGAGGTGCGTAGCAGGAACAGAATGCTGGCAACACCAGCGATCAGGAACACGCCCGAACCGAGGCTCACCACCGATACGTGAATCGGCAGCCAGTACGACTGCAGCGCCGGCATGACGGGTGCAGCGTTGGCGTAGAGCCAGCGTCCGGACACCGTGAGCAGGACCAGCACCGGGACCAGAACAAACACCCACAACGGCCGATACTGCGGGCGGCGCAGCACCACGGCACCGGCGACCAGCCCGGACAAGCACGTTAGGTTGATGAACTCATACATGTTGCCCCAGGGCGCCCGCAGCGTGGCCAGGCCCCGCAGCACAATGCACGCCAGCAGTAGCCCGATGCCTAGGTAGGCCACGGCCAGCCCGGCGCGTCCGACGCGTTCGTCGAACGGTCGCGGCGAATCATCAGCCACGACGCCTGGTCTGGAGCTGTCGTTGCTCACCGATCCGGCTGGTGCCGCCACCGCTGCCAGCTTGCGGTCGCGGACGTATGCGAGCTCGAAAGCCAACAGCACCAGCGCGACCACCAGCGCCACGACGGCCGACGTGAACGCCAGGTCCGAGTACCGGGCTAGCCCGACGTTGATGTGCAGCGTGTTCATGTGACGTCCACCGCAGAACTCCTTCGTACGCTGATGGCGGCCGACTCGTCGGCTGAGGTCGCATCCGACTCGCCGAGCCCAGCCAGCAGGCGTTCAGCCAACCGCTCGAACTCGTCACCCCACCCAGAGTTGTCGGTGCGCGCCAGGCCGCCCAGCTCGACGTTCACCGTACCTGCCGATTCTGGCGCCGGCGCCAGCCGAACCCACACGCGGCGGCGGCGCACCACCAGCGACACCAACAGTCCGGCCATCATCGTCATGGCGAAGACCAGCACCCAGACCTGCCCGGGGTCGTGGGAGACCTGCAGATTGACAAAGGGCACGGCACCGTCGAAACGGATCGCGGTGCCTGCCGCCGGACCCTGCTCGAGCCGCACTTGCTCGCCGGCACGCAGGTTCACCCGCGTCTCCTTGATCAGCCGGCCCTGCTCGATCATGCGGGGATCCAGGGTGAACAGCGACTGGGGTCGCCCGCTGTCGAGGCCGGTGTCGCCACGGTAGATATCGACAGCCACCGCCGGGTCGTTGAGCGCTGGGAAGCCCGACGAGAGCAGGGTGCCATCGAGCTGCTCGGTGGGCGCCAGCAAGCCCTGGATCGCGATCTGGCGCTTTCGACGCTCGCCGGGGTCCGGGTAGCTGCCGGCGGGCGGGTCGACGCGCACCACACCCGAGGACAGCAGCGTCTGCGGGTTGTCGGGGCGCCATTGCACGGTCGACGTGCGGTTCTGTCCGTCCGGGAACGTCACCGTGAAAGTGGGTGCGTAACCATGACCTTGCAGGTACACCCGATCACCACCGAGCCGCAGCGGGTGGTTGACCTCCAGACGGTACGGACGCCACGTGTTGGCGGCCAGATCGCGTCCAACCTGATAGTCGATGTCCGCGGCGAACGAGGTGGCCTGGCCCGACGGCAAGTAGTGCGCCGTAAAGTCGTTGACCCGGATGCAGATCGGGCGCAGGGACGTGCCGTCCACGGTGTTGCCGGCGCGGAATGAGTCAAAGGCGGCCGGCGACGCCGAGCAGAAACCGGGGCCACCGTCGGCGATGACGATCACATTGCCCTCGTAGCCGAAGAGTTTGCCGGCCGCTACCGCGACGAGCAGACCCAGCAGCGAGAAGTGGAACACCAGGTTGCCGAATTCGCGCAGGTAGCCCTTCTCGGCGGACACTTCTATGGTTGGCGGCACCGACGCGGAGTCGTCCCGGACGATCGTGCGCCAACCTCGCAGTCGACCGGCGATCGTTGCCGCCAGCGCGGCGGGCTCGCCGGCGATGTGTGTGTGGCTGTGCTTGGGCAGCCGGGTCAGGTTGCGCGGAGCTGCGACCGGTTTGGTTCGCAAGCTGCGGGCGTGCTCCACCATCCGTGGTGTCAGACAACCGACAAGGGATACGAACAGCAGTACATAGATTGCGGTGAACCAAAAACTGGAGAACACGTCGAAAAACCCCAGCCTGTCCAGCCACGGGCCGATCCGCCGATGGGCGGCGAGGTAGTCGGCGACCTTGCCGGCGTTGAGGCTGCGCTGCGGGAGTAGCGCCCCGGGTATCGCGCCGAGCGCAAGCAGAAACAACAGCACGAGCGCGGTGCCCATCGACGTCAACGTGCGCCAGGTATTGCGCGCCCTCTGCGCGAGCAGACGCGCCACTTCTCGCGGGCTCAAATCGGCAACCTCACGTCGGTCACGAACGCGTCCCGCAGCCACGAAACGAACTCGTTCCACACCCCGGTGACCAGGGCCACGCCCACGGCGATCAGCAAGGCACCACCGAAGACCTGGATGGCCCTCGTGTGTCGGCGCAGCCAGCCCACGCCCGTCACCGCCGTCGCCGAACCGAACGCGAGCAGCACGAACGGTATCCCCAACCCAAGGCAGTAGGCGATTACCAGCACGATCCCCCGCGCCACGTTGGCCCCCTCGGTGGCCGAAGCGACGGTGATCACCCCCGTCAGCGTCGGCCCCAAGCACGGTGTCCAGCCGAGCGCGAAGACCGCACCAAGCAGCGGCGCCCCCGCCACCGTCGTCACCTGCCGCGGGGTGAACCGCGCTTGACGCTGCAGGGCCGGTATCAGGCCCACGAACGCCAGCCCCATGACGATGGTCAGCACCCCGCCGGCTCGCTGCAGCACCAGCTGGTTGGTAATCAGCGTGGTGGTCATCCCCAGCACGGCGACAGTGCCGAGCACGAACACCGTGGTGAAGCCCGCCACGAAAAGAACGGCCGATCCGGCAACCCGCCACCGCGCGGCCGGCGGAGCCTTGAGGGCACCCGACCCCGCCTGGCCATCGGATGGCGCATCGGATCGCGCGCGGCCAGCCTCGCCGACAACGTCGACCCCGACAACAGCAGCCAAATACGACAGGTACCCCGGCACCAGCGGGATCACGCAAGGCGACGCGAACGACACCAACCCCGCCAACGCGCACGCTGCCAATGCCACCAGCAACGGTCCCGTGGCGGCGATCTCGGTGAACCCTCTCATTGGGGTCCAGGCGGAGTGTGGCCCGCCTCAGGTTGCCCGGTCTCTGCCGCCACCCGGTCTATGACCGGCAGCAGGTCTTCGGCCAGCAATTCGCGCAAAAACACCGCCGCCACTCGGTGCTGGCGGTCCAGCACCAACGTGGACGGAATGACGGTGGTCGGGTACTTGCCGCCGAACGCGATGAGGGTGCGCATCGCCGGGTCGAAAATCGAAGGGAAAGTTACGTGGCGGTCAGTGACAAAGTCCTGGGCTGCCTGACGGGTGTCGCGGACATCGATCCCCAGGAAAGAAACCCCGAGGCCGCGGGTGGCTTCGTACACCTGCTGGAGTTGGCTAACCTCGGCACGGCATGGCCCGCACCATTGCCCCCACACGTTGACGACGACCACCTGGCCACCAAAATCGTCGAGCGAGAGCGTGCGGGATGGATCCATCAGGTCCGGGCCGGCCAGTGGCCCGGGGCGCCCGCGGTCCGCGGGCGGATCGTAGAAGATGTCGGTTTTGCCACCGGGTGAGACGAATTCAAACGTGCCACCCTGAGCGACGGCGTCGCGACCGGAACAGCCGGCGAGCAGTCCGGTCACGACCGTTGCACACACCGCCACGGTGATCAGCAGCCCCCTCATGGTCAACCGCCCGCCGGCTGCGAATACACCACGTCGACCAGTCGGTCACCGTCGTAGAGCAGCGAGGTCACCGACGCCAGGGCACAGTCCCGGCGGCGCGGGTCGTGCCACAGCCGCCTGCCGGTCAGATGCAGCCGCAGCGTCCACACCGGCAGCTGGTGGCTGACACACACGACCTCGCGACCGGCGGCGCGAGCGCGCGCCTTGTCCACCGCCGTCGTCATTCGGTCCGCGATCTGGGTATACGGCTCGCCCCACGAGGGCGTGAACGGATTACGCAGGCGCCACCACACCCGAGGGTCACGCCAGGCCCCGTCGCCGGGGCCGATGCGCCTTCCCTCGAAGGAGTTGGCCGACTCGATGAGGTCCGGATCGGTGTCCACCGAGAGATCGTGCCGCGCGGCAATGGGAGCGGCGGTTTCCTGAGCCCGCTGCAGTGGAGAGGCGATCACCGCGACGATGTCGCGCTCTGCCAGCGCCGCGGCCACCGCGACCGCTTGTCCCCGACCGACCTCGGACAGATGGAACCCGGGCATCCGCCCGTAGAGCACGCCGGTGGGGTTGTGCACCTCGCCGTGCCGCACCACGTGCACCCGGGTCTGCTCGCTCATCGGGATTCCCCCTCCTGGGCCGCGGCAGCTGCCGCGGCCGCAACGCCCACGGCCCCCGCGATGCGATCGAACGCCGTGTCATCGAGGGCGGCCGAGACGAACCACGCCTCGAAAGCGCTACACGGCGGATAGACGCCCGCATCCAGCAGCGCATGAAAGAACGGGGCATAACGCCACGTTTCGCTGGCCCGCGCGGACGCGAAATCGGTCACCGGGGTGTCGGTAAAGAACACGCTCAGCATGTTGCCGCCGCGCGAGATCTGATGCGCTACACCCGCACCCGTTAACGCCTCACCGAGCAGCCCGGCGAGGCGATCAGCGTTGGCGTCCAGCGCGGCGTAGACCTCATCGTCGGCGGCTCGCAGCGTCGCCAGCCCGGAGGCCATGGCCACCGGGTTGCCCGACAGGGTCCCGGCTTGATACACCGGGCCGAGCGGCGCCAAACGTTGCATCACCTCGGCCCGCCCACCAAAGGCCGCGGCGGGCAATCCGCCGCTCATGACCTTGCCGAACGTGAATAGGTCCGCGGGGACCGGATCGATTCCGTACCAACCACTTCGGCTGACCCGGAACCCCGTCATCACCTCGTCGACGATCAGCAACGCGCCGTGGTCGGCTGTGATGGCACGCAGCGCCGCGTTGTAACCCGACCCAGGCGGGACGACGCCCATGTTCCCCGGACTGGCCTCGGTGATCACGGCAGCGATCTGGTCTCCGAACCGGGCGAAGGTCCCCACCACCGCATCAATGTCGTTGTAGGGCAGCACGATCGTGTCAGCCGCGGCCGCTCCTGTGACCCCGGGAGAAGACGGCAGACCCAGCGTGGCCACGCCCGAACCCGCGTCCGCCAGCAACGCGTCCACATGCCCGTGATAGCAACCGGAGAACTTGACGACCTTGGCCCGGCCAGTGAAACCCCGGGCCAGCCGAATAGCGCTCATCGTGGCCTCGGTACCGGAGTTCACCAGCCGGATGCGTTCGACCGGCGCTACCCGCTCGATGATCTCGGTGGCCAGTTGAGTCTCTGTCGGCGTCGGCGCCCCGAAAGACAGGCTTCGGGACGCGGCCAGGGTGACAGCTTCGACAACAGCCGGGTGCGCGTGCCCGAGGATCATCGGCCCCCACGAGCAGACCAGATCGACGTATCTGTTGCCGTCAGCGTCGGTGAGCCAGCAGCCGTGAGCTTCGGTGATGAAACGAGGGGTTCCGCCGACCGCCGTAAATGCGCGCACTGGCGAATTCACCCCGCCAGGAATAACCGCGCAGGCATCCTCGAACAGCCGAGCCGAGGTGCCCACGCCCCTAGCCTGGGCGGCGGTCTGGCCAGTGCTCACCATGGAAACCAGTGTCCCAGCCCAAGCGCCCCGCCCAACTACAGGGTGTAAGAGTCTGCGCGGCCCGCCGTTGTTGCTTGCTGGCCAAGCCGCTCTGCGAGTTAGATGACGACATGCAACTTCCGCAGTGGCTGGCCCGATTCAACCGCTACGTCACCAACCCGATTCAGCGGCTGTGGGCCGGCTGGCTCCCGACCATGGCGATTCTCGAGCACCTGGGACGCAAGTCCGGCAAGCGGTACCGCACCCCGTTGACCGTGTTCAGCGCGGAGGTCGACGGAGCGCCCGGCGTCGCGATTCTGCTTACCTATGGACCGGACCGCGACTGGCTCAAGAACCTTGTCGCCGCCGATGGCGGCCGGATGCGACGCTACGGCAAGACATTTGATGTCACCGACCCCCGGCGACTGACGAAAGCCGAGGCCGCGCCGTACGTCGTCGGCCGATGGCGGCCGATCTTCGCCAGACTCCCGTTCGACGAGGCGGTGCTGCTCACCAAGGCCGCCTGAGGGAGTCAGGGCAGCGGACCCGAGGTGAAAAAGCCCGAGATGGTGTCGCCCCGGTTGACCCAGCCCGAAATCATCACGCCGTAGTTGTTGGCACCTGAGTTGCCAATGCTTCCCAGCGAGAAATTCTGGAAGCCGGAATTGTTGGCTCCGACGTTGAAAAAGCCCGAGGCGCTGCCAGCCCCACTGTTGAAGAAACCCGACGAGGGGTCTGCGGTCGAGTTGAAGAAGCCCGGCGTCGCCGGGACGTGGATGATTGTGACGCGCCCGATGCCCGGGACATCAAACCCGATGTCGATGCCGAATAGACCCTGGTAAAAGCCCCGCCAGAAGAGGCCATTGCTGAAGCTACCGGTGATGAATGCACCAGTGTTGACATTGCCGAAGTTGGCGAGACCGGTGTTGTAGTCGCCGTAATTCAGGTAGCCGGTGTTGTAGCTGCCGGGGTTGAAGCTGCCTGTGTTGGTGTTACCCGAATTGCCCATCCCCGTGTTGTAGTTGCCGGAGTTGCCAATACCGGTGTTGGCTATGCCGGAGTTGAAGTAGCCCGTGTTGACGCTGCCTAAGTTGCCGAGACCCGTGTTGTAGCTACCTAAGTTCGCGATGCCCCAATTGCCAATATTCGGGTTCGCGATGCCGGTGTTGATCGCGCCCGAGTTCGCGATGCCGACGTTTCCCGTACCCGAGTTGAAAAAGCCGATGTTTTGACTGCCCGAGTTGAACAGGCCGATATTGCCAGCGCCGGTGTTCAGGACACCGATACCCACTTGGTTGTCGCCGGTCACCCCGATACCGATGTTTCCGTTGCCCGTGTTAGCCAGGCCGAAATTCCCGTCGCCGGTGTTCGCGAAGCCAACGTTGTTGCTGCCGGTGTTGGCGAATCCGATGTTGCCAAACGGCACCAGGGAAGCCGCGCTGGGCAACCCTAAGCTGGCACCCCCGAAGTTCGCCAAGCCGAGGTTCCGCAGGCTCGACACAATGGGGCTAATGCCGGCCGCGCTGGCGGCGGCGACCGACGACACGCCGGCATCAGGGCGGACCATCGCGGCACCGGCCACCTTTGGGCCGGCGCCGCCCGCGCCGAACACCGGCAGGTGCTGCAGCGGTCGGGCCAACGGTGCCAATGCCGAGGCGACCGCTGAGGCCCCCGCGTGATAACCAAACATCGCGGACACATCCTGTGCCCACATCTGCTCATAGGCGGCTTCGGTGGCCGCGATCGCCGGGGCATTCTGGCCCAACAGGTTTGACAACACCAGCGACATCCGCTGGGCGCGGTTGGCCGCGACCATCGCCGGATGCACGGTCGCCGCTCGCGCCGCGTCAAATGCGGCCGCCGCTACCCTGGCTTGTGAGGCCGCCTGCTCAGCCTGGGATACCGCAGCGTTCAGCCAACCGAGATAAGGGGCCGCGGCCCGCACCATCGCCAGCGATGCCGGGCCCTGCCACGACCCACCGGCGAGCCCCGAGGTCACCGAGGCGAACGAGGTTGCCGCTGAACCCAGCTCCGCAGCCAACCCATCCCAGGCCACCGCGGCCGCCAGGATTGAACCCGAACCCGCCCCGAGAAACATCCGCGCCGAATTAACCTCCGGCGGGAACGCCGAAAAATTAATCACCACAATCCCTTTCGAGGTCCTTTCGAGGCCCTTTCGTGGCGGGGTGTATCACGCTCGCCGTTGGTCGCCTGTCGTCTGCCGAACGCTAGCCAGCCGCCGCCACGCTTCGGCCATCGCCTGGTCCTCGCCGAAGACTGGCAGAGCCCAAAAACTGGCAGAGCCCAAAACTGGCAGCGTCGAAGAAATGGCAACGCTCAAATGCTATCGCGCGTGTGTTGGTGCCACGCCATCCTTGGGACTGGGTCCGGGCGTGCGTGTGTTGCGGCGTGCGGGCGTCGGCGGCTGCGTGTCCACTTCGATCGCTCCCAGGAAGCCGCGGATCGCTGCTGTGACCGCTGCTGGTTTCTCGAGGTGGGCGAAGTGCCCGGCATCGACGAACTCGAGTCGCCCGTCAGGCACTTCGCAGGTGATCGTCTCGTATTCGTGTGGCTGTTGACCGGGGTCGTAGCGGCCTTGGAGGAACAGCACCGGCATCGTCATCGCGGCGAATAGCCCATCCATGCGGTCCTCGAGTTCGCCATCGAAGCCGGCGGACACGAAGCTGGCCGACATACCCTCGGCTGCACCCGGGTGTCGGACCTCGGTCCGCATCCGCTCGATGTCTTCGTCGGCGATCGGGGTATGGACGAGCGATTCACCTCCGTCGATTCGTTCGATCAGCCCGTAGGCCATGTCGACGAGCGGGCCCGACTCGAGGAGGGGCACGGCTTCTGGGCTGCGGAGGAACTCGTGGGGCGGGCGTGGCTCGCTGTGGGGGCGGTTGCCCGACTGCTGCACGCGAACATAGCCCTGTAGGCGGCCGGCAATGCCCTCGATCGCACAGAAGTGGTCGGCGATGACAACGCCACGGTCGTGCGCAATGAGGACGAAGCGGTCGAGACCAAGCGCGTCGAACAGGTCGACCCATTCACGTGCGCAGTGGGCGTAGTCGTAGTTCGAGTCATGACGGGTCGGGTGGGCTGACTGTCCGTAGCCTTTGAGGTCGAACGCCACGCAGTGGAATTCTGCGGCAAGCGCCGTCATCTGGTGGTGCCACGCGTACCAGCTCTCGGGAAAGCCGTGGGCGAAGACGACGACTGGGTTGGACGGGTCCCCAGCCGTCACAACGTGGAACGTGATGTCGCCGCCCTTGACAAAGCGGTGGGTCACGTCCGCTCCGGTCCAGAGCCGCTCCACCTCCCCGTCGTGGTTCGTCGATCCCTCTGGCGCTTCGATGGTCACTGCTCGACCCTCCTTTCTTCGAAGCGCGAGTTGTTGCGCCAGCCTGATCAGCAGCGCGTCGAGGTTGTACTCGTCGTCCACCACGCCGAAAACGTAGCGATCCGGTCGCAGCACGACAGCGGCGTGAGTGTCGAAGACCGGATCGCAGGCGCCCTCGACCGCAGTGAGTCCCTCCAGGCCGACGGCTCGCCCATCCAGCATTTCCAGCACGGCCCGCGCGTGGGCGCCGAGCGCCACATCGGCCTGTGTGCGCCCGACCACCGCAAATCCGGGTCCGAGAAGTTCGTCAAGGCGCACCGGCTCGCCGCCGGCGACCCGCACTGTCGGCTGGAGCAGCTGAACGCCGACGGGCAGGCCACGCTCGGCCTGATCCGTCATCAGCACGCCGTCGCGCAAAGGCGGCGCCGCGCGACCTTGGCCGTAGCCCGCGCTCAGATCGATCGCGGGATGCGGATCGGGCAAGCCGGCTTCCCGAGCTGCCAGCGTCTCGATCAGCTTTCCGATGGCCACGGCCCACTCCACCAATTCGCGGGCGTGCGCGTCGCGCTCACCGGCGTAAGTCTCGAGCAATCCCGCCTCGCACAGGCCGCGGTGGACCAAGGGAAGTTTCCAGCCGAGGTTTACCGCGTCCCGGAATCCGGCGTTCAGGCCCTGCCCCAGGAAGGGCGGGGTCTGGTGGGCCGCGTCCCCGGCCAGGAAGATACGGCCGTCCCGCCAGCGGTCCGCGGTGGCCGCATGGAACTGGTAGACCGCGGCGCGGCGAATCTCGTAGTGCTCGGGCGGAAGCCATCGATCCAGCAGCTCGCGGATCTTCTCGGGCGCCAGCATCTCCTCGCGTGTCTCACCCTCGGCGAGCTGGAACTCCCAGCGGCGGTACGGGTCCTTCCCGCAGAGGTAAGTCGCGATGCGCTGCGGGTCGCAGACTTGCATGGTGACCAGCGGCAGTTCGGCCTGCGGGCCGGCGATGACGTCCACCACCAGCCAGTCCTGGTCGTAACCGAGGCTCTCCCAGCCGATCCCGCACGTCCGGCGCACGAAGCTGCAGGCGCCGTCGCAGCCCACCAGCCATGAGGCATGCAGCTCGACTTCAGCGCCATCCGGCCGCACCACGCTTCGCACACGCACGCCGTCGCCGTCCTGCTGAATCGCCGTGACCTCGTGGCCCAGCAGCACCTCAATGCGCTCCTGGCGGCCCACCAGCTCGCGTAGCAGCGCCTCGAGCTCCGGTTGGTCGAAGAAGGCGACGTCACGCCAGCCGCTGTCGCCGACAGGGGGTATCTCCAGCCCGAAAAGCCGCTCGCGCTTGGAGTTGGTGAAGCAGGCTTCGTCCTTCTCCCGCGGCGGCTGCAGGATGGCTGCGACCGTCTCGCCGAACCCAAGCCGCTGGAAGGCGCGCACGGACTCGCCGTCCAGGGCGACTGCACGCGGCAGCACGACCGGCCGCGTGTCGCGCTCGAGGATGACCACCCGCAAACCCGCCTCGGCCAACTGCAGTGCAGTGAGTGCGCCCACCGGACCGTAGCCCACGATCGCGACGTCGAATTCGACGTTCATGCGTACCTCACCACATTGCGCTGTGCGCCGAGATCGATCTTGCCGTCGTCTGTTGCGATGCTGGCCTCGACGACGTCGCCGTCGTGCAGGTACTTGCTGTTTCTGGCCTGACCGGCGAAGAACATCTTCCACTTGACGTCGTCAGGCAACAGCGATACGACCTTGTGAACCGCCTTCGGCGGCGCCGACAGCGCCGTGCCCACCGGCGTGCCCGTCATCACCAGGTCGCCGGGCGACAGCTGCTGGAACCGAGCCAACGCGGTGAGCGCCTCGGCTGGCCGGTAGATCATGTCGTTGTCCACCGTGCTGTTCTGCCGCAGTTCGCCATTGACCCGCGTCCGCAGGCGCAGGTCGCCGAAGCGACCCAACTCGTCGGCATCCAGCAGCACCAGTGCCGGGCCTGCCGGCGTGAACGTCGGGTACGACTTGGATTCGTAGAACTGGGTTTTCGTCAGTTGCACATCGCGAGCCGACACGTCGTTCGTCACCGTCAGCCCGCAGACGTAGTCGGCCAGGTTGTCAGCGGTGACCGTTGTACCCACTGCAATGCCGCGTCCGATCACCAGACCGATCTCCACCTCGTAGTCGAGCAGGCGAACGTGTGTGGGTTTGACGATGTCGGCCACCGGGCCAGTGATCGACGCCGAGGATTTGCGGAAGAACGTGAGCGGCACCGTCTTCGGGTTTCCGCCTGTGTCCTCGATGTGCGACGCGAAGTTCGTCATCTGAGCGACCACCCGGCATGGCGCGGTCACCGGCGAGATCAGGTCCAGACCGTCGACCGTTGCGGTCTCTAGACCGGCGGCGGCTCGTTCCAGCACCGCCCGGTCGGCCAACAACTGCGCCGTCGTCGTCGCCGACGTGTCGACTTTGGCCGCGGTGTCGGCGGTGCCCGCCCACCAGGTGCCAGAGGTGCGATAGATCGAGATGCTCATGACCGTGCCACTTTCAGGAGTCCGCGCAGGCGGGTGATGCCGAATTCGTTGTCGTCGCGGACCGCGGTCAGCATCGACCGAAGTTCGCGAACTGCTTCTCTGCCCGGAGCCATCCCCAGGAAGTCCTTTGTCGCGGGTGGACCCCATTGCGCGAGGCCTGACGCCGTCAACGGCGCCCATCCGGGCTCCAGCGTGTTGTCGAACATGTCGCCGTCGCTGTAGTGCTCGACCATGAACCCGTCGGGATCACGCCAGTAGTCGAAGATCTGGCTGCCCTGAACGTGTCGGCCGATCCCCCACGACCGGTCGTACCCGGACTCGCGCAGGTATTCTCCGCCCGCGGCGATCGCGTCCAGGTCGCAAACCTGGTAGGCCGAGTGCACATAGCGATTGGCGGGCCCCAGCACCATGGCCAGCGTGTGATGGTCGGCCGGCGTCGCTCCGCGGTCACAGCGGATGAAGCTCATCGTGGGCCCGCGCTCACGCTGACCCGGGTAATACAGAAAGTCGCTGACAATCAGGCCGAAGTGGTCGAGGTACCAGTTGAGCGACTCCATGTACTTGGTGGACTGGAGCACGACGTGGCCCAACCTCTGCACGCGGGCCGGCTCGCACGGCGGCCGCTGCGTGGTGTTCGCGCGACGCACCTCGTGACCAAAGTTGAAGGTGTGCGGCCGTTGCGCGGGCAGTTCGGCCAAGATGTGCGTATCGGCCGCGACGCGGACCGGAGTTCCGCTGGGGTCGGTCAGATCCACCGCCACGCCGCCGATGGCCTCCGGCAGCTTACGGGTCTTGGTTCCGGTCGCGCTGGCTAGCCGTTCGACATCGACTTTGTCTGCTGCGGCGAAGGCGGGGCCCACGAACCGTGAGTGCGGTCCGCGACGGATGATCACACAGGGCGAGCCGGTGTCCGTTCCGCGGAGGTGCAACTCGTCCGCGGTGTGCAGCACGGTGCTGAACCCGAACGCTCGCGCAAAGGCTTCGGCGCGGACCAGGTCCGGCTTCTCGAATTCCAGCCACGCGAGATCACGAACCTTGATCAGCGGGTTCGCAGAGCGGCCGGGGTGCTCTGCACGCCTGGCACCCTGCTCGCTGTGCAGGTCCCTATGGACGTCGACCTGGGTGTTCACTGGCGTCTCCTCGATTGACTGACGATATCGTCACTTACCCGCCGGGCCGGTGTCAAGACTTTCTGACGAAATCCTCAGTATTGATGCTTTCTGCTAGCATCAGCGCATGCCCGCTGCCGAACCAGCCGCAGACAACCGCTTGGAGCGACGCAAGATGCGGACCCGCGCCGCGCTGATCCGGGCCGCGCAGACCTTCGTCGCGGCCGGCAAACTCAACGTGCCCGTACTCGAGATCACCCAGGCGGCCGACATCGGGATGGGGTCGTTCTACAACCACTTCCGCAGCAAGGACGAGCTGTTCCAGGCGGCCGTCAACGAGGTCCTCGACGATCTCGGCACGATCCTCGACAAGCTCACCGCGGAAGGCGAGGACCCTGCAGAGACATTCGCTCGAAGTTTCCGGTTGGTCGGGCGGGTGTTCAGGCGGCGGCCCGAGATATTCCGGGTACTGCTTAACACCGGGTTGACGTTGATCTCTGCTGACCGCGGCCTAGCACCACGGGCCCTGCGCGACATCAGCGTCGCAGCAGACGCCGGCAGGTTCACCGTCGACGATCCGGCGCTCGCAATGTCCATAGCGGGCGGCGCGCTGATGGGACTTGGTCAGCTGCTGCACGACCAGCCTGAACGCAACGACGCCGAGACGGCCGACCACGCCACTCGCGATCTGTTGATCATGTTCGGCCTACCTTCCGACGAGGCGGCAGAAATCTGCCGTCGGCCGTTGCCAGATCTCGACGAACTCAGCGAGCCCGACTCCGCTGAGTGATCGCCAATGGTTGCCTCATGTCTAGGTCGTAACAGTGCTGCCGCCCGCTCGCTTACTTCTTGCCACGGCTACCCAGATGCAGGCAGATCAGTCGGGACAGGCCATCAATCCAGTAGCGAACATCGAAACTCTTGATTGTTTCGCCGAGCCGGAGGATCTCATCGCGGTTCGCGAACCATTTCCCGAAGAAGAACTCTTCGCAGTTGCCCCGGACAATCCCCTCGATAATCTTTGGCGACAGCCTGTCGCGTCGGGATGCTTGAGCCACTCGATATCGACAAACCCCTTATCCACTGCGTAGGCGAAGACCCCGCTCGTGTAGTCGTGCTCGTCGATCTCACGGCGCCACGTCGTGGTCAGATTGCCAATCCGGCCCATGTATTGAGCGAGAATAGCGGCGGCCCGCACTGCCCCAAGATCGGTCATCTCGAACCGAGAAGAACACATCAGCTGCAGGTCGGTATACATCACCATGCCCATGTTGTACGGCATGACGAGATCGTGCTCGACCATGCTCATCATATCGGGGTGATCGTTAAAAAGATGAGAGAGCCGGTACATGTTGGCCCAGACCCTGCAATCGTAGGCGAAGATGTCGGCAAACTCCGCGCAGCGCGGATAGCTTCGTGCCCGCTGCATCAAGGTCGAGTAGAAGAACCACAACGTTTCTAAAGTCGTTGCCTCCAAAGGGCTCACGGCTTTGCGCGTTAGGGCTGGATCGATCGCCGTCGCACCGCCGCGACCCTCGACGATGTCAAGGAGGGCGTCCAGGAATCCTTGACGGCCATGGTGATCCGCGACGTCATCGATCACGGCATTGATGATGACCATCAGGATCACCGAGTCGATCACATGGTCGTACAGCTCGGCGTCGATGCTGGGCAGCGAGGCCATCTCGGCGGCCGCTCGGCACCAGATCCAGAGATAGGGATCGCGGCGGTTCACCTGGCTGAACCGCTCAACCCAGCCGTTGACATTCTCCGACAAGGTGATTTCTGCCATCACTACTCGCTGCAACTCTCGAACGAGCGGCTCATCACCACGAAGGTCGGCCAGGTAGCTGCCAGCAGCCCCCTCAGGAATCGCTCGCGGGGAGAAGGCTTGGCTTTGACCCCGCAGCCCGAGGCTAGCTGAAGGGTTATGCCCACGCTGCTGCGCCGTTCCCACAGCACTGCCCACACCAATGTCTAAGGCGTCGGTGTCACGAAGGATCGCCATTGGGGTTGACCGCCTTCCCCTGGGCACCGTCGCCATCAGCGCTGCCATCGGCGAACCAGTTGCGACAGCGCCACAAGCTCTTCGGATCCCACCGCATCGGGCAGTGCACTCACGGCGGCTTGGAGTCGTTCATCGGCAAACCGTTGCGCAGCCCGCCGGCCTCCGGCGACCTCCACAAGCTCGGCAGCCCGATCGATGTCGCTCTGGGTTAACTCGGCGCCGCCTGCATACAGCGCCGCCAATTCGATAGCTGCCTCAGATCCCGAATTGAGCGCGGCGACAACCGGCAGCGTTGCCTTACGCCGGGCAAGATCGCGGCCGACCGGTTTTCCCGTCACACGGGGGTCACCCCAGATGCCAATCAGGTCGTCCACGAATTGAAACGCAAGACCTAACTCACGGCCAAACCGCTCCAACGCCGCGATGATCGCATCATCCGCGTGGGCACTCAAAGCTCCTAGGGCGCAACAACAACCGATCAGGGATGCGGTCTCGCCTGCTGCCATGCGTGTGTAGTCATCGACCGTCACCCGCATGCGCCCACCAAGAGAGCAATCCTCACTTTGACCGACGCACAGCTCCACGCAAGCCCGCTCCAACCGCATGATCGCCTGCATCGCAACGGACTGGTCGCGCATGTCGGTCAGTATCTGAATCGCCGCAGCATGCAGCGCGTCGCCCAAGACGATCGCGTCGTCAACGCCCCACACGCTCCACACCGTCGGTCTTCCCCTGCGGGTCCGATCGCCATCCATCACGTCGTCATGCAGCAACGTGAAGTTGTGCATCAACTCGACGGCCGCCGCAACCCGGGCAGCATCACCGGAATCATCACCGGCGCAGGCCGTTGCGGCCGCCAAGACAAGGGCGCCGCGAAGCGCTTTGCCCGCCGAACCGCCCACCGCCGATGATCGATCGACTCCCCACCAACCGAGGTGATATCCGGCCCTCGTGGCCAACGGCTCGCGTATGGACCCGACGGCTCTGCGCAGCACCGGATCACAAAGTCTGCGAGCCCATCGCAACGACGCCAGCCCAAGATCAGCAAGGGTGTCGCGATCAGTCGTATCCAGATTCATCACTCCCCCCAAGCCCGACCATGAGGGCTGCGGCTCGCTATTTCCGGCGACCGTGCCTAACGACGTAAGCCGCAGTTATAGCCCCGACCGCGCGGGGGTCCATACGCCTAGATGAAGTCATCATAGAGTCAACCTTGGGCCAGGAGAAGGCGGTCCAAGAACTCCGGTTCAAGCAGTGCGACAACTAAATCGGCTGGCACGTCCCGAATGCTTCTATACCTCATCAACGTTGTCAAGCGATTCGATGGATCAAGATAAATACAAATTTTCGATATCGCGCACTGCCTCGCCCTGCGTTGAGGAGCAGCGCGAACCCACCCGTGAATCCCACAATGTCTCACGGTGTGAACAACGAGAACCAATGAAAATTCTCGGGATTGAGCGGGTTGCGCACTCGCGCGGGATGACTCGCGTGACCTAAGCAAACCTTTCGAGCCACGTCGTGAACGCATATAGCGCGGCGTAAGTGCCAACCGCGATCGCCAAGACGGTAACCAACCGCCACCGCAGCCGCCGGATCCCGTCGATGCTGCACTGATTGCGCCGGCGCAACGCGACCCATACCAACAGCGCGAGAACCGCCAGCCCGCCCAGCCGGAACCACCACGCGTAATTGTCATAGAGATCGGTAGACCAAGCGAGTGCTGTTGTCGCGCTGATGATTCCGAGAAGAGCAAGGATCGTTGGGCCGACACAGCACAGGATGCCAACGAACCCCCCAGCGATTCCGATACGCCACATCGGCAGCCGGCGTTCAGCCGACCTGCGACCGGGCGCAATCGGGTTCGGGTTCATCGCGCAACCTTGGCACCCAGCCATGACACCGCGCGTGACGGCCACCCATGTCGTTCGCCTTCGGGCTGTCCTTCGACGACAACCCCGTTGCCGAAAGCGACATGGTTCTTGATGCGACGGGCCAGCGGGCTCGGCCGCGGGTAGAACCAGGCAGCATCCGGATTAGCAAGAGCCCCGCAGCCGTCCACTGCGATCCCGTAGTAGTGCGCAACGCCCTTCCACAGGCATATCGACGTGGTCTTGCTGTCGTTCAGGTGCTCGCGATGTACCGATTCAGGTGGGAAGTAATGATTGCCCTCAACCCTCACGGTTCGCGGCGTCTCGGCCAGCACGGTCCCGTTCCACACGGCACGGATCACCCTCGCCCACCTCCTCGAAACTCACTTCCGATATTGCACTATGTCGGGCGGCCGCAACATGCGAATTGTCAGCCCGGTGACACGACCGACGGGATGGCGGCCAGTCTTACCGCGCGTGCCATCGGAGAGCGCGGTACCCCTAGCCAGACGGGCTAAATGCATCGACGGGCGCAGACGGTGGTCACGTCGGTTGCGCCGGCCCAATTCGGCTGTCTCCATGGCTGTTACGCCTTGCATATTTGGCGCCGAAATAGAACGCAATCACCACCGCCCAGGACAGCAAACTGAGCCAGAGCTGGCTGCGTGCGGTGTCGTCGAACGCCATCCGCACGAGCACGGCGACGATGCCGGTGACCGCAAGGATCGACAGTCCGGGGAATAACCACATCCGCACCCGCAGGGCCTCCGGAGGTGTCCGCCGGCGCAAGACGATCTGCGACAGTGCGATCAACAGATAGACAAACAGAATTATGGCGCCCGAAGAGTTGAGCAAGAAAATGAACACCATTTCCGGGGAGAGCCAGGCCACGATCACACACAGGAAACCCACTCCAGAGGAGACCATGATCGCGAGGTGCGGGACCCCACGAGCGCTGAGCTTGACCAAGTAGGCCGGCGCTTCGCGTCGAGCGGCGAGTACGAACAGCATTCGCGACGAGGTGTACAAGCCCGAGTTCAGGCAGGAGAGTACCGCGGTGAGTACCACCGCATTCATGACTTGATCCGCGCCCGAAATGCCCATGTGATGGAAGGCGTCGACGTACGGCGAGGTTCCCGGCTCAATCGAATTCCACGGCAAGATCACGGCAAGCAGAAACACTGAACCGACAAAAAAGGTCGCTATGCGGATGACGACTGTGCTCATCGCCCGCTGCACAGCCCGCTGCGGGTCGGGCGTTTCCGCCGCGGCGATCGTGACGACTTCCGTGCCAGTCATGGAAAAGATCGAGACCACGATGGCGGCGAAGACGGCCCCCACCCCCTGAGGAAAGAACCCGCCATGAGAGGTGAGGTTGCTGAAATCCGCCCCATGGCCCGGTACCAGGCCCACAGCGAACGCCATCCCAAGGACCAGGAAGACCACGATGGTAGCGACCTTGATCCCGGCGAACCAGAACTCGAACTCGCCGAAGGACGACACCGAGACCAGGTTCGTCGCAGTCATCATCACCATGAGGACCAGTGACAGCACCCACAGCGGCGCATGGATCCAGTACGTGAGCACCTTCGCGCCCGCAACCGCCTCGAATCCCACGACAATGACCCAGAAGTACCAATACAGCCAGCCGACCGAGAACCCCGCCCAGCCACCGAGAGCGCTTGTCGCGTAGTCGGCGAATGCCCCGGTCGACGGGTTCGCGGCGGCCATCTCCGCCAACATCCGCATCACGAGAACGATCAAGCCCCCGCATAGCGCATAGGTCAGAAACGCAGCGGGACCGGTCGCCCGGATGACCACCCCAGACCCCACGAACAGCCCAGCGCCGATGACACCGCCGATGGCGATCATATTGAGCTGTCGCTGCGACAGCCCAGGGCGGAGTCCCGGGGTGGTATCTATCGCGTCTGCCTTCCGGTTCGTCGAGGGCAGTACTGGCGTCGCCGAGTAGGCGTTGATGCCACGACCATCACGCCGGCCGTGGCATCAACGATACCGACAACCAACACCCGTCGAACCGATCGCGGACACCGGAGCCCGCGACTCGAGTCAGGCGGGCTTTCTGAAGTGCTGGATACCCCAGGCCAGGTAGCCGCTATCGGCAGCATCTACCCAGTTCTTCAGTCCTACGCACATTTTGGTGAGGTATTCCGGCGAGGACTTCCGCTCGAGCTCACCGCGCCGGGCCTCAAGCGCCTCGAGCACCCGGCTGTAGTGCGTGCGCAGGTTGCCGACGAGGTCACTTTGATCAAGAACCTCGAAACCGAGCGCCTGTGCCGCCTCCCGATAAAAGCGCATCGAACCCAGGTCACGCAGGTTGAGCCGATCGTAGACCGGCTGCAGCACGCCGTCTGGCGCATCGTCGGCCTGCATCGGATCGGTGAAGATCAGTTGCCCGCCCGGCCGCAAGACCCGGAACGCCTCCTCAAGGACCTTGCGCCGATCAGGCGCGTGCAGGATCGCGTCCTGGGACCACACGACGTCGTAGCAGTTGTCCGGCTCGGGAACGTCGTCGAAACTGCCATGGATCACCCGGATCCTCTGGTCAAGCCCGGCCCGACGGTTCTTGTCGCGGTTGGTCTGGTTTTGGACATCGGAGATGTTCACGCAGGTGACCGTGGCACCGCATTGCTCGGCAATGCGCCGAGCGGATCCGCCGTAACCGGACCCGAGGTCCAAGACCGCCGCGCTGCCATCGAGCGTCGAGAGCTGGCGAATCATCCGGTCCACGGTCTCGATGCCGGCGGCCCTGATGTCATCAGTGCGCTCGTAGCACCCGACGTGAATATCTTCGCCGCCCCAAATCATCGAGTAGAAGGCGTCCGCGTCGCCGCTGTCGTAATAGGCTTCAGGCTCGCTTTTGCTGCCGGCTCCGGCCACGAGGCCCTGGTGGGGGCTGGCCTCAGAACTCGCATCGCGGTTCAGCGACTTCTCCGCCACATGGACAAAGAAATCGGGCTCGGTCTCCTCGTATGTTTCCTGGAAATCGCCGTATGTCCGTACTGTTTCAAAGCCCGCTTCGTGCATTAGGCGGCGAACATAGGCCTTCCGCAACGGAAACATGTTCAGCGTGTATTCGGAGCCGTCCGGGAACGTGTACTTGAAACGCGCGAGGCCGTCGTCAACGTACTCCGGCTCGGCGCTTACCTTATCACCGCAGTAATAGTATTTATGCTTTGATTTGAACCCGTGATCGAGTATCTCGTCATAATTTCGTTGGTCGAGAATCAGAATTCCGTCGTGGCGCAAGGCGGCATAGAATTCGGCCAGTGCCCGACGGCGATCATGCTCGTTATGTAGGTGGGTGAAGGAGTTGCCGAGGCAGATGATGGCGTCGTACTTGCCATGAATGTCGCGGTTCAGCTGTCGCCAATCGGCTTGCACCGTCCTCAGGATGAGGCCTCGCTTTGTGCCGTTGGCGAAAGCCTTGGCGAGCATTGCCGCCGAGCCATCGGCACTCGTCACGTCGAAGCCCGCCTCGGTCAGCCGAACGGAATGAAAGCCGGTGCCGGTGGCGACGTCGAGAATTTGTTGCTTATCGCGGGCGCGCAGGACGTCAACGAAGAACCGTCCCTCGGACTGGGTACGGGCGTCCCAATCAATCAATTCATCCCATTTCTCCACGAAACTCATGACGTATTCGGCGCGATAAAGACCAGTCTCACGGTCCGACAATGGGTCATCTCCATAAATTTGATCGT
The DNA here is from genome assembly GCF_018278905.1 of Mycobacterium spongiae. Lineage (NCBI taxonomy): Bacteria > Bacillati > Actinomycetota > Actinomycetes > Mycobacteriales > Mycobacteriaceae > Mycobacterium > Mycobacterium spongiae. The sequence goes on along the minus strand of NZ_CP046600.1, from coordinate 881,744 downwards.
GCAATTGAAGATCAGCATTGTCCTGCGAGATCGATAGACTCGACATAACCTCTCTTTCCCTTCGCCCGCACGCGAGCAAAAAGCTCGCCAGGCGCACGGTGCACCCATTGCCAAGGAATGCGCCCAGCTCACCCGCGGGCCCGGGGCGAACTCGTACCTGCGCTGCATCCCTCGCACGAGAGCTCCGCCACCAGGGCTGGGCTCGAACACGTCACGCCCAGACACGCCCCAACGGGGTTGCCGTACGGCGACGTTACTCCCGCACCGTCGTACTAGTTTAGTGGTAGTCGCACACGACGGTGCGCCTAGGTCAGAAGTGACCTGGTCACGGCACAGATTGGGCGACCTCAGCTGGGTGTGGGAGCAGCCTTGCGAAGCCCATCGCGCGGTCGCATAAGCATCGGGCGTGCGCTCAGAATCACGATTGCTCAGCGCTACGGCGTGGCTGTGCCAGCGACACCGCTCACCGCGGCAGGATGGCGCTCGTGGGAGACCTCAACCGCCGTACCGCGCTACGGATGGGCGCTGCTGCGAGCGCAGGAGCCGCGGGCGTGTGGGCATTGAGCAGCGTGCTGGACCCGCCGAGGCCCCAGGCAGCGCCGCAGGCTCCCTCCCCGTTCGAACCCCCGACAGCCGGCAGCACCCTGGGAACGAAGCTCGCCGGGTCGTTCGTCTCGGCAGCTCGCGGCGGCATCAAGACCAATTGGGTCATCGCCTTGCCGCCCGGCAAGGCCGAATTCTTGCGACCGGTGATCGCCTTGCACGGCAAGGACGGCAACGCCGGCATGATGGTGGACCTCGGAGTCGAGGCCGGCCTAGCGCAGCTGGCCAGCTCCGGCAAGCAACCGTTCGCGGTGGTGGGTGTCGACGGCGGCAATACCTACTGGCACCGAAGGGCATCCGGCGCAGACTCCGGCGCGATGGTGCTCGACGAGCTGCTGCCGATGCTGACCGCGATGGGTATGGACACCTCCCGGGTGGGATTCCTGGGGTGGTCCATGGGGGGATATGGGGCACTGCTGCTGGGTGCCCGCCTGGGCCCCGCACGGACCGCGGGGATCTGTGCGATCAGCCCGGCGTTGTTCACGTCGTTTACCGGGAGTGCCCCTGGTGCGTTCGACAGCTACGAGGATTGGATGCGCAACCGGGTGCTGGGCCGCCCGGCGCTGAACTCGATTCCACTGCGTGTCGATTGCGGAACCAGCGACCGCTTCTATTTCGCCACACGCCAGTTCGTTAACCAACTGCAGACACCCCCGGCGGGCGGGTTCTCCCCCGGCGGTCACGACGTGACGTATTGGCGCAAGCAGCTCCCCCGCGAGCTGACCTGGATGGCGTCCTAGCCGGGCGACATGAGGACTCACCAGACCCGGTACCGCCGACGGCGTCGATGACCGCACGCCAGCTCGACACCAAGGGCGGTCCCGGCGACCGGGAACCACGGACATCGGCGACCGCGTTCCGCCCCGACATCGAGGGCCTGCGCGCCGTCGCGGTGGTCGCGGTCGTCCTCTGCCACGCGGGCATCCCCGGGATTGCGGGCGGCTTCATCGGCGTGGACGTCTTCTTCGTCATCTCCGGCTTCCTCATCACCGGGATGCTCTGGCGGGAGGTCACCACCACAACTACCGTCCGACTCGGCCGCTTCTACGGCGCCAGGGCCCGCCGCCTGCTACCGGCCGCGGCTGCTGTCGGCGTCGCAACCGCTATCGGCTCCGCCGTCGTGCTGCCGCCGTTGCAGGCCAGAAGCATCTTCGTGGACGGTATCGCCAGCGCCCTCTATGTCGGCAACTACCGATTCGCCAACCAGGGCACCGACTACCTAGCTTCCGACCTGCCGCCCTCGCCGTTTCAGCACTACTGGTCACTGGGGGTAGAGGAGCAGTTCTATCTGGTGTGGCCGGCGCTGATCATCGCCACCGCGTGGCTCGCCCGCCGTGCCGGTCGACCCGTCGGCAGCAACCCCTCGCCACAACGGGCGCCGTATGTGGTGGTCCTCGGTCTGATTGGTGCGGCATCGTTGGCGACCGCCATCATATGGACCCGCACGTCGCCGCCATGGGCTTTCTTCTCCTTGCCGACGCGCGCCTGGGAGCTGGCCGCCGGCGGTCTCGTAGCCCTGAGCGTCCAACAATGGCGCCGCCTGCCGCTGCTGCCCGCGGCGATCGCCGGCTGGGGCGGCCTGGTTCTGATCCTGCTGACCAGCACCCAGCTGGGCCCGAACACGCCGTACCCCAGCACGGCAGCGCTGCTGCCGGTGCTGGGCACTGCGCTGGTCATCGGCGCAGGCTGCGTCACCGGGAGCCTGGGAGCCGGTCGGCTGCTGTGCCGACCCATCATGCGGGCGGTCGGCCGAGTGTCGTACTCGTGGTATCTCTGGCACTGGCCAGTACTGCTGCTCCTGCCCCCACTGTTGGGCTCGCCCGCAGGCCTGCCAAGCCGGCTCGCCGCGACGATCGTCTCGGCGGGACTGGCGGTACTCACCATGTATCTCGTCGAGAACCCCGGTCGGTTTGCCACCGCTTTGCGCCGTTCCGCGAAGGCCAGTCTGGCGCTGGCTGGCGCAGCGAGCGCGGCCATCGCCAGCGTATGCGTACTGCTGCTCATCGTGATTCCGGTGCCACGGGGACACGGAGTTGCCGCCCAGGCCGCCAACATGGTCACGCTGCCACCGACCAACCCGACCGCAGATCCACGTCACGACCCGGTTCCTAGCGCCTTCGCGCAGGTGCGTGCGGCGGTCGCCGCGTCGGCGGGGCCGCGAGCCGTCCCGTCCAACCTGAAGCCGTCGCTTGCCGAAGCTCCGGCCGACAAGGCGGCCGTCTTCGTCAACGGGTGCATGCGTTCCTTTCGCCAAGTGCTCCACGAGCTCGGCCACGACGGGTGCGTGAGCGGCGACACCGCCTCACCGACGACGGTGGCCCTGATCGGCGACTCGCACGCCGCCATGTGGGACCCGGCATTGCAGCGGATCGCCGAGCAACGCCACTGGCGGCTGCAGACGCTGGCCAAAGTCACCTGCCCTATGCAGGATCTGCCGATCGACAGCCCGTATCTGGGCCGTCACTACACCGAATGTGAGCAATGGCGCGGCCAGATCATCGCGCATTTGCGGGCCGAACCGCCGCGACTAGTGGTGCTCAGCATGAGCCGGCGCTACCGTCCGGACTTCAGCTTCGCGTCCTACGACCCGGCGTGGATCGAAACTCTTTCGCGTACCGTGACATTGCTGCACAGCATCGGATCCGACGTCCTCGTCCTCGGACCGGTTGCAGACCCACAGATGCCGGTGCCTAACTGCTTGTCCGCGCATCTCGACGATGCCACTGCGTGCGCGGCACCCAGATCGGCCGCGGCCGACAGCGGCGGCATCGCCGCCGAGCAGGCGGCGACGACGGCCGGCGGCGGCCACTATGCGGATCTGACCGACTTGTTCTGCACTCCGGACCGCTGCCCAGTCATTGTCGGCGACACGCTGGTGTTCCGTGATGACAATCACCTCACGACCGAATACGCGCAGCTGCTGGCACCAGCGATCGGTGCGCTCGTCGATGGTGCCCTGTCCGATCAATGACGTCGAGTTCCGATCAATGACGCGAGTGGAGGTGAGACATATCACCAAATGAACCACGAAGAAACGCCAAACGTGTTACCAATGAAGAGTCCGGGAGGTTGAGATGAACCAGATGTTGTTGGTCGTCCTGATGGCGGCCACACCCATCGCCGGACTTGGCCTGCTGCAATTACAAGCGCGCTTGGAACGCTGGGACTACGAACGGCACGCTGAGGATTGAGCCGCTAAACCCGTTGCGGGAGGCGGTAACTCAGGTCAGGTCCGAACGTGAGTGCGCACCCTCGGCCGGACTTCGGTCAAATCAGTGTTCACGTTGGCTGCTGATTCTGCTGAGCGCTTCACGGAGGTCGTCGGGTAGTGGGTCGGCCCGTCGTCGTGGGATTCTTCGACTTTCTGGGTCAGGCGGTCCGTGCCGCCGGGCTGACCTCGTGTTCGGTCGGTGCGTTGGGGCAGCGCATGATTTCCTGAGGAGGCCGAGGGCGAAGTAGCGGCCCGATTAGGCCCGTTTGTTGAGGGTTGTTCGACCAGATCTGGCGCCAGACTTGTTGGGGGAACGTCGTGAACGCCAACAGACCGCTGCAGGCATCCTCGAGGTGTGCAGCGCCTTCGGTAGCATGTCGGCAAGTGCGTCGATCGATCTGATCATGCTGGGCGGCAACGGATTGCGCTTCATGTTTGATCGAATACCGAGTTCAGTAAGGTGCACCCGACCGGCCACGTTGGGAGTGGTCGCCATCAACGTGGTTGCGTGGTGGGTGCGACACCGTGCCAAGCCGCGCCGGGCACGGCTGCGCGGCTCGCGTTGATCAGCCCGGCGTGGGCGTCCCCGGTGACGAGCTTGAAGCCGGACGGGCCGCGCGCGGTCACCGACCGCTGGGAAGGTCAGCCAGCCGGCGCGGTCCTCCGCGGTGGTGACGTCGACGCGAAGGATTTCGCGGTAGCCCGGGCCGGACCTGCTGCGGCCCTCTTCCCGGTGTACTGCCTCCAGCAACCGTCGTGCTGCTGGCGCCGCTGCCGCGACGGCACCCATCGGGTGGGGTGGGTAGCAACCGCCACACGGGCGCCATCGTGATCCGGGTCGCGTTGTCCGTCGGCCGCCAACACCCGGCCGGGGGCCAGTGGCCCCACACGGCACCGACGCTGCGGTGGCGGTCCGGGCGCTCCCGCCGTGCCCGCAGCAGCCCACGGCGGGCGCCACGCCCTGACCGGCTATGGCGCGGTGGCCTACAAGAACCACCCGGCGAACCGGTGGCCGATGCTGCGGAGCCCCGAAAGGCCGATGCCGAGGTTGGAGAACCCCGAGACGCCGGCGCCGACGTTTTGGTATCCCGAGCCGAAGGCCAGCCCGATCGCACTCTCGTTAAACCAACCCGAGAGGCCGGCGCCGTTATTGCCGAAGCCCGAACTGTTGCCGGTGCCCGTATTGAAAAAGCCCGACGATGGTGCGTCGCTCGAGTTGAAAAAGCCCGGCGTCGGCGGGACGACCACGTTCGCGATGTTGGTGGCGGCCAACGTGGCGCTGGGGATGCTGAGCCCAGGAGTGCTGAAACCACCAACCCCAACCGACGGCATGGTCAACGGCGGCGTGGTGATCTCCGGAATGCTGATTTGCGGCAACGCGAACCCACCAACCCCAACCGAGGGAATGGTCAACTGGGGCGTGGTGATCGCGGGAATGCCGATTTGCGGTAACGCGAACGCACCGACACCGATGTTGTTGATGGTAAACGACGGAGCGAGAATCGGAGGTGTCTCAATGCCGGGCGTGACGAAGTCGCCGATATCGATGGAGGGAATGGTGAACGATGGCGTTTGGATCACCGGGGTTGTGATGAGCGGCAGTCCGAATGCACCGGTCTCAATGCTGCCAATAGTAAAGGATGGGATTGTGGCGCTGGGCAGCGCGATGTCACCGATGTTGAGGCCGCCGAGAGTGAACGCGTCGAACCCGCCCCCCCTTAGCTGAGTTGCGGGCAGCGTAAATTGCTGGATGAGAATGTCAAAATTGCCAACAAGACCGCCCACATCGGCGGCAACTATTTTAACCCCAGGAGTATTGGGGGGGACATTAACAGTAATAGACGGCGTATCGATATTGGGGAAAACGAACGCCGACACCGTTATCGCAGGTCCAGTGAAGCCGCCGACCGATATAGGGGGTATAGTTATCTCGGGCGTTGTAATCTCGGGCCCGGTAAACCCGAACACTGCGCCAGCAAAGTTAGCTGGGGCGATCTCAAACGACGGAATGAAAATCGAAGGGACCGTAATTTCGGGCGTCGCAAACGAACCCACACTGCCGGCACCTATGACAGCCGGCGGAATGCTTATTGGCGGCGTCAATATTGAGGGCAACGTAAACGCGTCGACAGCTATCGGTGGTATGCTGAATTCCGGAGTTGTTATCGAAGGTATCGTTATTTCGGGCAAGCCAAATCCGCCCACAATGATATCGGCGGGCGTCGTTGCCGCCGGAAGAGACAGCGACGGTATCGTGATCTCCGGCAGGTCGAGGGCCGGGACACTGATCCCTGGTATGTTGATAGCGGGCAAGGTCATGGCCGGCGAATTAAGTGCGAACGTGAGGCCGCCCTGGCCATTGCCAACCCAGAAGAACCCGTTATTCATGTTGCCCGCGTTGAACGCACCGGTGTTGATATTGCCCGAATTCAACCACCCGGTGTTGGTGTCACCGGTGTTGAAGTCACCCGTATTAAAGGAGCCCGGGTTTACGTTGCCCGTGTTGAAGGAGCCCGCGTTCAAGAATCCAGTGTTCACTTCTCCGGTGTTCCACCAACCCGTGTTGAAGCTGCCCGCGTTCCCGATACCAAAGTTTCCGTTGCCGGAGTTAAAGAAGCCGATATTCCCGTTGCCCGAGTTAAACAACCCGATATTATTGGCACCCGAATTCAGGATATTACCGCCGCCGAAATTCAGGCCACCGATGCCGACCTGATTGTCGCCCGCCAACCCAATGCCAATATTGTTGTTTCCGATGTTCGCAAAGCCGATATTTCCGCTGCCGATGTTCGCAAAACCCAGGTTGGAATCGCCGAGGTTTGCCGGACCGAAGTTGAGGCTCCCCAAGTTTCCGGAACCGACATTGTTGCCGCCGAAGTTTCCCAAACCGAAGTTGTTGCTACCAAGGTTTCCGCTGCCGAAGTTGAAGACGCCGGCGTTTCCGTTGCCCAAGTTGGCGACGCCGAGGTTGGCCAGACCCAGGTTATTGGCGAACGGGAGGGTGCCCAGGTTACCAAGTCCCGAGACGCTGTTGCCGAGGTTGGAGAACCCCGAGAAGGCGGCGCCGACGTTTTGGTATCCCGAGCCGAAGGCCAGCCCGATCGGACTCTCGTTAAACCAACCCGAGAGGCCGGCACCGCTGTTGCCGAAGCCCGAACTGTTGCCGGTGCCCGTATTGAAAAAGCCCGACGATGGTGCGTCGCTCGAGTTGAAAAAGCCCGGCGTCGGCGGGATGACCAACTGCGCGATGTTGGTAGCGGCCAACGTGGCACCGGGGATGGTGAGCCCAGGAGTGCTAAAACCACCAACCCCAACCGACGGAAGGGTCAACTCCGGCGTCGTGATCTCGGGAATGCCGATTTGCGGCAAGGCAAGCTGACCGACACCAACCGAGGGAATCGTCAACTCGGGCGTCGTGATCTCCGGAATGCCGATTTGCGGTAACGCGAACGGACCGACACCGATGGGGGGAATGGTCAACCCTGGCGCTGTGATCGAAGGAATGCTGATATCCGGCAACGCGAACCCATCAACCCCACCAACCCCAAACCGGCTAATGATCAACTCCGGCGTAATGACAGGAGGGGACGTGATGGTCGGGAAGGAGAAGGATCCGAACGTAATTCCGGGAATAGTAAAGGATGGGATTGTGGCGCTGGGCAGCCCGAAGTCACTGATGGCGACGTCGGGGAAAGTGAACGCGGAGATCGCGCCAAACTGAAGCTGAGTTGGGGCGAAGATAAATGGGGTCAGGTAGATGTCTCCATCACCAACAACGCCGCCGCCATCGAAAGCAGATACACGAACCGAGCCCGCAGGGATGCCTTCGTCTGGAACGCCTGGGAATGATGGGTCGCCGACAAAGTGTATTCTGGGCAAATCGATTGCGGGAAAATCGAACTTCGCCATCGCTATCGTAGGTGTATGGAAGTTACCGAATAATATAGCGGGCGTAGTTATCTCGGGCGTTGTAATCGCGGGTCCGGTAAACTCGCTCACAGAGCCGCCGAAGAGCGAAAACGACGGAATAGAAATCGCAGGGACCCTAATTTGCGGCCCAGTAAACGGAGCCACAATGCTGCCGTCACCAATTATTTGCGTCGGCGGAATGCTTATTGGCGGCGTCACTATTGTGGACAACCCAAAACCGTTGACAGCTATCGGTGGTATGCTGAATTCCGGAGTTGTTATCGAAGGTATCGTTATTTCGGGCAAGCCAAATCCGCCCACAATGATATCGGCGGGCGTCGTTGCCGCCGGAAGAGACAGCGACGGTATCGTGATCTCCGGCAGGTCGAGGGCCGGGACACTGATCCCTGGTATGTTGATAGCGGGCAAGGTCATGGCCGGCGAATTAAGTGCGAACGTGAGGCCGCCCTGGCCATTGCCAACCCAGAAGAACCCGTTATTCATGTTGCCCGCGTTGAACGCACCGGTGTTGATATTGCCCGAATTCAACCACCCGGTGTTGGTGTCACCGGTGTTGAAGTCACCCGTATTAAAGGAGCCCGGGTTTACGTTGCCCGTGTTGAAGGAGCCCGCGTTCAAGAATCCAGTGTTCACTTCTCCGGTGTTCCACCAACCCGTGTTGAAGCTGCCCGCGTTCCCGATACCAAAGTTTCCGTTGCCGGAGTTAAAGAAGCCGATATTCCCGTTGCCCGAGTTAAACAACCCGATATTATTGGCACCCGAATTCAGGATATTACCGCCGCCGAAATTCAGGCCACCGATGCCGACCTGATTGTCGCCCGCCAACCCAATGCCAATATTGTTGTTTCCGATGTTCGCAAAGCCGATATTTCCGCTGCCGATGTTCGCAAAACCCAGGTTGGAATCGCCGAGGTTTGCCGGACCGAAGTTGAGGCTCCCCAAGTTTCCGGAACCGACATTGTTGCCGCCGAAGTTTCCCAAACCGAAGTTGTTGCTACCAAGGTTTCCGCTGCCGAAGTTGAAGACGCCGGCGTTTCCGTTGCCCAAGTTGGCGACGCCGAGGTTGGCCAGACCCAGGTTATTGGCGAACGGGAGGGTGCCCAGGTTACCAAGTCCCGAGACGCTGTTGCCGAGGTTGGAGAACCCCGAGAAGGCGGCGCCGACGTTTTGGTATCCCGAGCCGAAGGCCAGCCCGATCGGACTCTCGTTAAACCAACCCGAGAGGCCGGCACCGCTGTTGCCGAAGCCCGAACTGTTGCCGGTGCCCGTATTGAAAAAGCCCGACGATGGTGCGTCGCTCGAGTTGAAAAAGCCCGGCGTCGGCGGGATGACCAACTGCGCGATGTTGGTAGCGGCCAACGTGGCACCGGGGATGGTGAGCCCAGGAGTGCTAAAACCACCAACCCCAACCGACGGAAGGGTCAACTCCGGCGTCGTGATCTCGGGAATGCCGATTTGCGGCAAGGCAAGCTGACCGACACCAACCGAGGGAATCGTCAACTCGGGCGTCGTGATCTCCGGAATGCCGATTGCCGGCAAAGCAAACGCACCGACATTGATGCTGTCGATGACAACTTGGGGAGTGCTAATCGCAGGTGTCCGCATGAGGGGCGTGAGGAAGTCGCTGACAGCGATGGAGGGAATGGTCAACTCTTGCGTAGAGATCTGAGGGGTCACGATTGTCGGCAATCCGAAAGTTCCGATCTCAATGCCGCCAATAGAAAAGGATGAGAATGTGACGTTGGGCAGCTCGATGTCAGTGATGGTGAATTGGGGCAAAGGGCCCGCGCCGATCGCGCCAAGCGTAAGCACAGTTGGGTCAAAAGAAAATGGCACGATGTAGATGAAGGTATCACCAGCACCACCCCCGAAATCCATATTCGCTACGAAGATCGATCCGGGGCCGATGGTGGTGTTCGGGACGCCGTCAGAGAATGGGTCGCCGGGGAAATTGATTGCGGGCAAAGTGGCATTGGGAAAATCGAGCTTCGGCATCGTTATCGTAGGTGTCGTGAAGGTGCCGAACGATATAGGGGGCATAGTTATCTCGGGGATTGTAATCGCGGGTCCGGTAAACCCGCCCACGCTGCCAGTTCCGCCGATCGTAAATTGTGGAATGTTGATCGCAGGGACCGTAATTTCGGGCGTCGTAAACGAATCCACAATGCCGCTGCCAACTATGTTAGCCGACGGAATAGTTATTTCGGGCACCACTATTGTGGGCGACGCAAACCCGTTGACAGCTATCGGCGGTATGCTGACTTCCGGTATTGTTATCGAAGGTATCGTTATTTCGGGAAATCCAAATCCGCCCACAATGATATCAGCGGGCGTCGTTGCCGCCGGAAGAGACAGCGACGGTATCGCAATCTCCGGCAGGTCGAGGGCCGGGATACTAATCCCCGGTATCTCCACAGCAGGCAAGGTCATGGCCGGCGAATTAAGTGCGAACGTGAGACCGCCCTGGCCATTACCAACCCAGAAGAACCCGTTATTCATGTTGCCCGCGTTGAAGGCACCGGTGTTGATATTGCCTGAATTCAACAACCCGGTATTGGTGTCACCGGTGTTGAAACTACCGGTGTTAAAGGAGCCCGGGTTGACATCACCGGTGTTGTAGCTACCGGTGTTCATGCTTCCGGTGTTGGCGTCACCCACATTGAAGGTGCCCGTGTTGAAGGAGCCCGCGTTCAAGAATCCGCTGTTCGCCGATCCGGTGTTCCACCAGCCCGCGTTGTTGTTGCCCGCGTTCCCGATACCAAAGTTTCCGTTGCCGGAGTTAAAGAAGCCGATATTCCCGGTGCCCGAGTTAAACAACCCGATATTATTGGCACCCGAATTCAGGATATTGCCGCCACCGAAATTCAGGCCACCGATGCCGACCTGGTTATTGCCGGTCAACCCAATGCCAATATTGTTGTTGCCGGTGTTCGCAAAGCCGATGTTCCCGCTGCCGATGTTCGCAAAACCCAGGTTAGAATTGCCGAGGTTTGCCGGGCCGAAGTTGACGCTGCCCAAGTTTCCAGCGCCGATATTGTTGCTGCCGAAGTTTCCAGATCCCACATTGTTGCTACCGAAGCTTCCGGCGCCGAAGTTGAGGACGCCGACGTTGCCGCTACCCACGTTGGCGACGCCGAGGTTGGCCACACCCAGGCTGAAGCCGAGCGATCTGGACGAGCCCGCCGCCGCGGCGGCGACCGCCGCTGCGGGCGCCGCAATCGGGCTGGCCGCAGCCGCACTTCTCACGGCCGCGCCGGCCACGGGCGCGCTGCCAATCGCGCTGGCCATCTGGGCCGGCAGACCGGCCAGGTTCTTCAGCGGCTGAGCAACGTTCGTCAATGCCGAGGCGACCGAGGAGGCCCCGGCGTGATAGCCAACCATCGCGGCCACATCCTGTGCCCACATCTGCTCGTAAGCGGCCTCGGCGGCGGCGATCGCCGGCGCGTTGTGCCCAAACAGATTCGACATCACCAGCGACACCAGCTGGGAACGGTTGGCTGCGATCATCGCCGGATTCACCGTCGCCGCGCGCACCGCCTCAAACACATCCGTAATCGTGCGGGCCTGTAGGGCCGTTTGCTCAGCCTGCGCCGCCGACGCAGCCAGCCATCCCGCATACGGGGCCGCCGCCGCCGCCATCGCCGCCGCCGCCGGACCCTGCCACGCCTCCCCTGCCAGCCAAGAAGTCAGCGACCTAAAGGAACTGGCCGCCGAAGCCAATTCGACAGCCACCCCATCCCAGGCCGCCGCCGCCGCCAGCATCGGTCCCGTGCCCGCACCCGCGAAGATCCTGGCTGAGTTGATCTCGGGTGGCAATACCGAAAAATTCAACGCCCCAACCCCTTCTCGTCCCGGGTCTTGCTCGTCCCGGGTCTTGGCCACGCGGTTGTCCGCCCGGACGTGCCGCAGGCCACGGCGTCGACTGTGGCCGAGCCTGCTGTAATCCAGGTTGTGCCATCAAGTTCTACGTCGTTGATTTGCGATATTGAATAGGACCTTTGTCCTATCTTGGCCTCGGTCGCGGTCTCTGACGTGGCGTTTTTCCGGGCCAAGTGCAGGGTTCGAGCGGTCGTAGGTTGGCTGCTGGTGCGGTCGGGAAGCGACTTGTCCGACTAGTCCGCGAGCGGGTCTTGGCTGGCCGCGCCGTCACATCAGAGCCGCCTCGAGTGGAGCTGATTCGTCCGAGCTGTCTAATGTGCTAGGGCACAACGCGCCGACGATTGCAGCTGCTGAGGGCAACTACCAGGAGATCAGCGCTGCGGATGCGGCCACGATCGCGGGCCATCACAGTGCGCCTCGGCAGCAGGCGTCGGCATTGCCGCACTGGCCAGCAGGAGTCGCGAGGACCGTCGGATGTGGGCCACGTGATCGGTGATTGCGGCGGGCTCGGTTGTGGCGGCAGACAGCTACGGCTGTGTGGCAGCGACCCGCGCGGCCATCCTGCCGAGCCACCAAATCCGCAGCAACCCAATCTTGCACCGACGGTCAGGCGTGGCGCGCTGCCTCTTGGACGAGCCCCATACGCGAGGTCAGCTTGAGCTTTGCGTATACGTGCGTGAGGTGCGCCTGGACGGTCCGGTGTGAAACGAAGAGCCGGGTGGCGATGTCTTTGTTGGCCAGCCCTTCACCGACGAGCCGCACCACTTGGACTTCGGTCGGAGTTAGCGCCGCCCAACCGTTGGCCGGACGGTTGCGTTCGCGTGGGCCGCGACCGCGCTGGGCGTAGGCGATGGCTTCCTCCGTCGACAAGGCTGCGCCCTCAGCCCACGCGATGTCAAAGTCGTCGTTTCCCAATTCCTCACGCACTGTTCGCACCATGGCCGCATAGCTTTCGCCAAGTGTCTTGAACCGCACCGCGTCCATGCCCAGCCGGGCGGTGGCGGCCGCGCCGCACAGCCTCGCCGCGTCGTGGTGATTGCCGACATCGCACGCGAAATCGGCAAGACATTCGAGAGCGTCCGGAACGACAAGGGTACCCCCCCGAATACGGGCTGCGATTGCGAGCGCATCAAGGGCGTCGTGTTCGGCTTGCTTCAGGTCACGTTGGGCCATCGCGACGCGCGAACGGGTCGACAGCGCCAAAGCCAGAAACGAGCCCTGTGTCGCCTGCACGACATCGTTGGCCCAGCGACGGGCCGCGGCAAGGTCGCCACAGCCCAGCGGCCCCAGGGCCGCCCACACGTAAAGTCCGACCGTCACCGGCTCCAGCCCGGTGAGCTGCCGAGCTTCTTCGCAGGCCCGCGCTGCCGCAACCGCATCGCCGGCGGCCAGGCACGCGACCGCAACACCCGCATGCGCCGCGCCCTTGTGGAACTCGAGAAGTTCGGCGCCGCCGTCCAGGGCGGCGTCGGCACAAGCCCGAGCACTGCCCGCGTCGCCTTGAAACGCCCGCACGATGGCCTGGACTGCCAGGCTATAAACCCGGAACATCTCGTCTTGCGCCGCGGTCGCTTCGTCGATCACCTCGCCGAGCGGCGCCAACGCCGCTGCCAAATCACCTTGCTGGAACATCTCGATTCCCTCGAGCAAGCGGCAATGACGGGCAGCGAATCGATCGCCCGTCGCCTCCGCGGCATCGAGCGCTTTCTCGGCGGCCTTGACCGTTGCGGCCAAGTCGCCGGTGATTACCCCTGGCGTGGTCTGCCGGAAGAGCGCTTGGCTGAGCAGCCACGAATGGCCTACTTCCCGGGCAATGTTGACCGCCTCGGCGAAGTACGGCCCGGCCGCGTCGGCGTCATCAATGGAGGCGCAGCCGCGGGCCATCAGCGCCCGCACCAACGAGACCCTGTCATCCAGGGTTCGGGCGATGGTCAGGGCCTCTTCGGTTTCCTCAACGTTTGCCGCTACGCCCACCAAAGAGAGGAGTGTTGCCCGGCTGGCCAGTGCTTGCACACGGACTTCCGGGACCACATTAGGCGCATCCATTTCGGCGAGCGCAGTGTCCAGCCAGCCCAGCCCTTCCTGGATCCCGCCGTGCGACTGCCACAGCGGCTCCAGCGAGGACGCAAGCTCCAACGCCCGCCCAATCGCGCCGGTCTCGAGGCTCCACCCAAATGCGCTACGGAAGTTGTCCATCTCATTCCACGCGCGCGCCACGCGTTGTTCGTAGTCACTTTGTGCTGGGGCAACGAGTAAGCCCGCCAGAGAGGTGTAGTAATCGCGGTGACGGTTTCGCACCTCGTCGGCTTCACCGGCCTCGCTCAGTTTCTCCAATGCGTAGTGTCGCACCGTCTCCAGGAACCGATAGCGCGTAGGGCCGCTAGTGGTTTCGGCAACGACCAAAGACTTATCGACGAGCAAGACCAGCTGATCGAGAATTTGATAATCCTCGATGTGGGTGCCGCTGGCGACTGCCTGCGCCGCATCCAGATCGAACCCACCCACAGACACCGCCAGCCGACGCATCACGATGCGCTCGTCCTCGGTCAGCAACGCATGCGACCAATCGACCGAGGCGCGCAACGTCTGATGGCGGCGCAAGGCGGTGCGCGCACCTCCAGTCAGGAGACGGAACCGATCATCGAGGCTGGCGACAATCTCCTCGAGCGACAACGCCCGCACCCGCGCGGCTGCCAGTTCGATCGCCAGCGGCATGCCGTCGAGCCGCCGGCAGATCTCCGACACGGCAGCCTCGTTGTCCTCGGTCACTGCGAAATCGGGGCGAACGCGGCGAACCCGATCGGCGAACAATTCCATGGCCTCGTCGGCCAGCGATAGCGATGGCACCACAAACGTTGCTTCGCCGGGCACGCTCAGGGGCTCCCGGCTGGTTGCCAACAGCTTCAACCCAGGACAAGCGCCCAAAAAGTCGACCGACAGGGATGCAGCCGCGGCGAGCAGATGTTCGCAGTTATCCAGCACCAGCAACATCTGGCGCTCGCCCACGAACCCGACCAGCGCCTCGATCATTGTCATGCCCGGCCGATCGGGAAGGCCTAGAGCACGCGCCACCGCGACCGAAACAAGGGCGGGATCGGTAGTCCTCGCCAGATCGACAAACCAGACACCGTCGGGAAACTCGGTCAAGGTGCGCACGGCTATCTCGGCGCCAAGGCGTGTCTTGCCAATACCACCGGCGCCTGTGAGCGTCACAAGCCGGTTGTCGACCAACAGGTTTCGCACTGCAGTCATTTGCGGGCCGCGGCCCACAAAACTGGTCAGGTGCACCGGAAGATTGTGCGTGTCACCACTTTTACCGGTCCGCAAGGGCGGGAACTTGTCACCTAGGCTGGGATGGCATAGCTGCACCACCCGTTCTGGCCGGGGTACGTTGGGCAGTTGATGGCTGCCCAGGTCGATCAGCCAGGCATCATCCGGTAGCCAGTCAGCGACTAGCTGCTCTGTCGTACCTGACAGCAGTGTCTGGCCACCATGAGCCAGATCTCTCAGGCACCCGGTCCGGTTGGTGGCCAGACCAGCGTAGATAGCTTCGTCGCGTGACCGCGCTTGGCCGGTATGCACCGCGATGCGCAACCGGATCGGCGCCAACGGCGCCTGCTGCAACTCCAATGCACACGCCACCGCGTCGCTGGCACGGGTGAACGCGGCCACGAATCTGTCCTGTTCACCTTGTTCGACTAGCCGTACTCCCCCATGGACCCCGACGAGGTCGGCCACTGCGTCATCTAGACGAGCGCTGGCGGCCGCCATCTCGCTGGGTTGGGTGTGCCACAGGCGTGCGGAGCAGTCAACATCCGCGAGAAGAAGCGTCACCGTTCCCGTCGTCAGCGGTTCAGTCACGCGCACCAGCTCCAATTCATCGGCGGTGCGTACGCCCCCAGGACCAATAGCCGCCCTGAGCTGGCAAGAAGCCGCAATAACCAGTCAGCGCCCGCGGCTACCACCACCCCGCCTATGGCGCAAGTCTACGACCCCCGGCGGCGCATACATACGCGAACCGACGGATGGATTTCACCCGATCAAAGCCACACACTCGATGCGACGGGATTGTGGTGGCCTCTTGGTTTGGCCACGACTATCGGTTCGGTCCCCGTTTAGGGAGGTATCCAATGTCGTTTGTGATCGCGGCGCCGGAGGCGCTCGTTGCTGTTGCCTCGGATTTGGCCGGCATTGGGTCGATGATCAACGCTGCCAACACCGCTGCGGCGGCCCCGACCACAGCGGTGGCGCCAGCCGGCTCCGATGAAGTGTCGGCGGCCATCGCGGCGTTGTTCGGGCAGTACGCGCAAGCCCATCAGGCAACCTGCGCCCAGGCGGCAGGGTTTCATGAGCAATTCGTAAAAACGTTGACCGCGGGCGCCGGCTCCTATGCGAGCGCTGAGGCCACCAACGCCTCGCCAGTGTAGTTGATCATTACACCGTCGCCGCCAGCCGCCGCCGGCAACTCGCGTACGCTCGCGAAGATCTGTGCGCAATCCGAGCGATGCTTGCCGTTCAGCGACCGCAGAGCAAGCGATCGGCAACGCGCCCGACCCGACACCGCGCGACAACCCCAGATCCACTCGGTCTGCCCAGCCGCCAACCGCTCGCCGCGGCGGCCTTCAGGCCGCCAACCCAACGTCATCGTGGGCGGAATCGATGTACTCGATCGAGCGGGACCCTTTGCGCCAACGGATACACGACCTGCACCGCCGTCGCCCCCGAGGACGTCTTCACGGTGCGCACGTAAGCCACCCGGGCAGCCTACGGCCTGATCTTAGTGGTCCAATTTCGCCCCGACCGAGAACAAAACCCAGGGCAACGACCCGCAACGACGCGAACAGACTCCAACGTGAGCCAAGTCAGGTCTTAGCGAATGAACTATGCAGGAACGCCAAATGAGTTACCGAACGGCACGCTGAAGATTGAGCCGCTGAACCCGTTGCGGCAAGCGGCAACTCAGGTCGGGTCCGCGCTTGAGTGCACAGCATCGATCGGATTCGGTCCAGACCGGGCCCGCCGCAGTCGCGCCATCGCGACCACCGCCAACACCCCGGCCACGGTGGCCAGGAGCAATGTCAGCACCAGCTGCTGCGGGTGGTAGACCACCGACAGGGTGACCGGCTCCCCGTCCGCGACGGGCGCGACCGCCACCGTAGAACGGGTCCGCGACCAGCTCAGCCCAACGCACACCAGCGCGGCAATCGCCAGAGCGATTTCGACGAGAGCCCGGTAGCGCGCGGTCACCGGTCTGACCCGGTTTCGCCGTCATTGTCAGTCTCGGCGATATCCGATCGGGCGGGCCCGACCCGTTCTTGAACCAGCGGGGTCAGCGCCGCGCGCAGCTGGCGATGGCGGCGCGCCCAGGCCTGTGCGGTTCGGCCCTGCGACAGCCTTAAGCCGATCCCGACCCGGCCGCGCGGTACTCCGACCAGTTCGCCAAGCGCGCGCGCCGATTGCCACTTCTCCACCGGCATCCCGGAATCCACCGAATTCTGTGCCTCTGGATAGATTTTGACGATTTCGGCCACCAAGATCGTCTCGGTGCCCTGGCGCAGCGCATCTTCGGTGAGCTCGACCGACGCGTGGATCCGCGCCGCCTTCACCTGTAGACCCACGAACGCCGACACCATCACCAGAAATATCGCCGGAGTCACCAACCCCGTCCCGGCGCCGCTGGACATCTCGATCAGAAGCATCGACACCGCAGCCAGCGGCCCGGTCAGCACCCAATACCAGCTGGCGCCGGGTTCATAGAACAATGTCTCGGACCTCGTATCCCTCTCCGGTGTCATGTCAAGCCTCCATCACCCGAGCCAATTCGCCGCAGCCACCGCCCAATAGGTAAGCACGATGTCCGCCCCGGCACGGCGGATGCTGGTGAGTAACTCGAGCACCGTCGCGCGCTCATCAATCCAGTCATGCGCCGCCGCCGCGCACACCATCGCGTACTCCCCCGAGACCTGATAGGCGGCGACCGGCACACTCGAGATCTCGGCCGCCGCAGCGACGACATCGAGATACCCCATCGCGGGTTTGACCATCACGATGTCGGCGCCTTCCTCAAGATCCAGCGCGATCTCGCGCCGTGCTTCGGCGACGTTTCCTGGGTCCTGCTGATAGGCACGACGGTCACCCGACAGGCTCGAACTCACTGCCTCGCGGAATGGACCGTAGAACGCCGAGGCAAACTTGGCCGCATAGGCCATGATCACTACGTCGGTATAGCCGGCCGCGTCCAGGCCGTCACGGATCGCGCCCACCTGGCCATCCATCATCCCGCTCGGCCCAACGACATGGGCGCCAGCTTCGGCCTGAGCCACTGCAAGTTCGATATAGCGGGCCAGGGTGGCATCGTTGTCGACTCGGCCCCGATCATCGAGAACCCCGCAGTGCCCGTGGTCGGTGAACTCGTCCAGACAGGTGTCCGCCATCAATACCGTCGCCTCACCAAGATCCTTGGCAAGGTCGCGAAGCGCGGCGTTCAGGATGCCATCATGGTCCGTACCCGCCGACCCAGAACCGTCCTTATCCTCGTCGCGCGGGACGCCGAACAGCATGAGCCCGCCGACCCCTGCGGCGACCGCCGCCGCGGCCGCGCTGCGCAACGAATCCCGAGTGTGCTGCACTACGCCCGGCATCGAGGCGATCGGCCGCGGCTCATCGATTCCGTCTGCGACGAACATGGGCAGCACCAAATGCCGTGGCTCCAAAGAGGTCTGAGCCACCAATCGGCGTATCGACGCCGTCGAGCGCAGCCGGCGCGGTCGCTGCCGCGGGTAGCCACGAACACTCATGACTGAGAACCCGCCGCGCCCGGCTCCGCCGCGCTTGCGGTCGTCGCCGCGCTTGCGGTCGTCACTAGCGCCTGCGGCTCTTCTTGCGTGGCGGGGGCAACGCGCCCTCGGCGCGCAATCGGACTGCGTGTTCGGCCAGGGCGTCAACCAACGGCCCGACCGCGGCGATGTCGGGCTGGACATCCACCCGCAAACCGAATTCGGCGGCCGTCTCGGCGGTTTTCGGCCCGATGCAAGCGATGATGGTCCGCGCGTGCGGCTTGCCGGCGATACCGACCAGGTTTCGTACCGTGGAGCTCGAGGTGAAGCACACCGCGTCGAACCCGCCCGTCTTGATCATTTCGCGGGTGGCCGCCGGGGGCGGTGCAGCCCGCACGGTCCGGTAGGCGGTGACATCCTCGATCTCCCAGCCGCGCTCGCGCAGACCCTCGGCCAGCGTCTCGGTAGCGATGTCGGCGCGCGGCAGCAACACCCGGTTCACCGGGTCGAAAATGCTGTCATAGGGCGGGAAATCGTCGAGCAGACCCAGCGAGGATTGTTCGCCGGCGGGCACCAGCTCGGGGCTGATTCCAAAAGCACGGACCCGATCAGCCGTGGACTCGCCCACGCACGCGATCTTCACCCCGGAGAACGCGCGGGCATCCAAACCGAATTCACCGAACTTCTCCCACACCGCCCGCACTGCGTTGGTAGAGGTGAACACCACCCACTGGAAACGGCCATCGACGAGACCCTTCACGGCCCGCTCCATTTGGGCGGGGCTGCGTGGCGGCTCTACGGCAATGGTCGGCACCTCGAGCGGCAGCGCGCCATACGACGTCAGCCGCTCGCTCATCTCGCCAGCCTGGTCCTTGGTGCGCGGAACCAGCACGGTCCAGCCGTAGAGCGCGCGGCTCTCCCACCAATTCAGCTTCGTCCGACTGGCGACGGTCTTGCCGATGGTGACCACCAACGGCAAATTCTGGGTGTCCCCGCCACTTCCGGAGGAGAATCCAGGAGGCTCGGTCCCGCTGAGCACGGCGGGGTCGGTGAGTCCCTCCAGGGTCGTCTCGACCGAACGCTGCTGGCAGGTGGTGCCCTGCGCGGTAACTACGCACGGCGTGGACTCAGCTAGCTCGTGCTCGATGAGAGTGCGGGCCGCGTCAGCCAGCTGCGGCCCAGTCGCCTGCAGGATCAGCGGACCGGGCGCTGCCGCCAATGCCTCCCAATCGGTGTCCTTGGGATCGCCGCGCACGTCGGCAACCGTGTGCGACGAACGCAGCGGAAGTCCCGCATACGTCGGCACCGCATTCGTCGGGGCCAGGCCTGGCACGATCTCCAGGTGCAGGCTGGTGCGCGCGATAGCGGTTACCTCGGCGATCACCGCATCCACCGAGAGCGGATCGCCGGCCACTAGCCGCACCACATCAGCACCTGCACGAGCCTCAGCAGCCAGCGCCTTGGCAACGTCCGCGGATTCCTCCAGCACCGGGCGGATCTCGGGACCACCAGACATCACCGTCGGTGACGCCTGGCCGCCTCCCGAACCACCCGCATCGACAGTCCCGGCATCCTGCTTGGCCGGCGCCGGACCGGACACCGGCGGAAGATCTTTGCCGATCAGCGCCAGAACCGGACCCGGTACGTCGGGGTCGGTGAATACCAGAGCCGCATTCGCCAGCACCGTGGCGGCCCGTGTTGTCAGCAATCCGGGGTCACCCGGACCTGAGCCCACGAACGTAATGCGGCCCGGTTTCGGCCTGCGCCCTCGCGTCATCATTGTCGCTCCCACGTACTCTCACTCAACTTCCTTGCGCGGGTTTTGCCGCGCTCCCCACATCAGCGTCCGTGCGCCCAGCTCGACCAGCTCCGCGGCGACCGAGAGACCTAGCTCCCGTGCACGCGCGGACATGCCGACACCAGACACGCGGATCACGTCGGATCCATCCAGCGCGGCCACGCAGCCGCGCAACGACAGCTCTTCGAAGACTCGGCCGTCGTCGTCAATCGACTCAACCACTTCGGCGATCGCGCCCACTGGCGCAGAGCAACCCGCCTCGAGTTCGGCCAAGAGGGCTCGCTCGGCAGTCACCGCCGCTCGGGTGTCGGCGTCGTCCAACTGCGCGAGCACTGCCGCGAGCCGGCTGTCACCCGCGCGGCATTCAACCGCGAGCGCGCCTTGCGCTGGCGCTGGCATCATTTGCACCGGCTCCAGCGTCTCGGTGACATCATCGAGACAGCCCAACCGGGACAGACCGGCCCGGGCCACCACAACAGCGTCAAGATCACCACTTCTCACCTTGTTCAATCTGGTATCTAGGTTGCCTCGTAGGGGGCGGATTTCCAAACCGAGACCCAATGCTCTAAGCTGTGCCGCCCGGCGGGGCGACGATGTGCCCACGAGCGATCCAGCCGGCAATTCGCCGAGCACCAGCCCGTCACGGGCTACCAGCGCATCCCGGGCGTCATCCCGAACCGGGATCGCGGCCACCGAGAATCGTGGATCCTCAGCGGTCGGCAGATCCTTGTGCGAATGAACGGCCGCGTCGACTCGGCCATTGTCGATAGCCTCGCGTAACGCCGTGGTGAAGACGCCCACACCAAGGCTCTCGATTGGCGCCGACGACCGGTCGCCTGTCGTGCTGACGATGACCAACTCGGCGGGGTGGCCACCGGCGATCAATGCGTCCCTGACGAGTGCAGCCTGGGTCCGAGCCAACAGGCTCCCCCGGGTACCTATCCGGATCACGTGGGTCAATCGGCTACTCGGTGGATTGCTGTGGGCCACCCTGCAAATCACCGACGCTGCGGCGACTTTCGGCATCGAATCCGCTTGGCACCGAAGGTAATTCGCCGGCGGTGGCGACGGCATCGACGGCCGTCTGGTCAAGTTCGAAAAGCTCGCGCAGCGCCTCCGCGTAGCTGTCGCCGCCGGGGGCATTGGCCAACTGCTTGATTCGTACAGTCGGCGCGTGCAACAGCTTGTCCACCACCCGGCGTACCGTGCGGGCCACCTCCTCGCGCTGGGCGCTGTGCAGGCCGGGCAGCCGGTTGTCCAGTCGCAGCAACTCGGCTTCCACCACATCCGCAGCGCGTTGGCGCAGCGCCGTCACGGTCGGAGTAACCTCGGCCATCCGCTGCTTCGCCAGGTAGGTGGCCACTTCGGCCGCCACAATGTGGCGGGCCGCATCCACGTCTCCAGCGGCGGCATGGGCCGACGGTTCGTGTTGCACGCGGTCGACATCAACAACCCAGACCCCGGGCAGGCCCGCGACTGCGGGATCGACGTCACGCGGCATACCCAGATCGCAGATCACCAGCGGGTGAGTGGCTTCGTCGCGTCGCGACGCGGCCAACGCGTAGTGGACATCGGCCAGCGAGACCACCGGGCTCACCGCCCCGGTACAGCTGACCACCACGTCGGCATCCGCCAGCGCCTCGGCCAGGCGGTCAAGAGGCAGTGCGTGGGCTCGCACGCCCGAATCGCGGGTCTTGCGCGCCAACCGCTGCGCCCGTGACAACGACCGGTTCAGCACGTGGATCTGGGAGATTCCGGCACGAGTCAGGTGCGTCGCCGAGAGTGCCCCCATCGCGCCCGCGCCGACCACGACGGCGGTCTTGTCCGCCAGCCTGCCGAGTTTGCGTTCGGCCATTCCAAGAGCAACCGACACCACCGACGCACCGGCGGCGTCAATCCCCGTTTCGGAGTGCACGCGCTTGCCGACGGACAGCGCCCGCTGGGCCATTTCATGAAGCACCCGGCCGACGGTCCGGTTGGCCTCGGCGGCAGCGTAGGCGCGGCGCACCTGACCAAGTACCTGTTGCTCGCCGATCACCGCCGAATCCAGCCCGCTGGCAACCGCAAAAAGGTGCTCAACGGCGGCTTCGCTGTATCGGACATATGCGTATTTGGTCAGTTCGCCCATCGACATCCGGGAATACTCGGAAAGCACCTGCCCGATCACCGCCAGTCCAGCGTGGAAGGCGTCGACTACCGCGTACACCTCAACGCGGTTACAGGTCGAGAGCACCATCGCCTCGGTGACCAGCGGCGAGGCCAGCACCCGGTCAACGATCTTGAGTTGGTCGGGTTCGTCGATGCTGAGTTGTTCCAGGATAGAGACCGGCGCACTGCGGTGCGAAACCCCGAAAAGCAGGATGCTCACAGCCGCATCACCTGGCCAGCCCCCTTGCTTTCCGCAGTGAGTGAAACTATCCGCAGTCAGTGAAACTGTCCGCGGTTAGCGAACCGATGTCTACGGTAGACGTTAATCAGGTGGGCTACCAAATACCGGCAGACGACGACAGTTGCCTCAGCGGGCGGCCAGATCGGCACGCAGCCGCGCCTCATCCACCTCCCAATAACTATGCTCGCGGCCGTCGAGGAGGACCACCGGTAGGCGGTCGCCGAATTCCGCCCGTAGGCCCGGGTTGCCGGCGGATGCCGCAACGTCGACGTCCGTGGCCACCAGGTCGAAGCCCAGCTCGGCGGCCAATTCGATCAACTGGGTGCGTACCCGTATGCAGATCGTGCAGCCGTCGCGTGTCAGCAACTCCACGTGGGGCCGATGGGGGGAGCGGGGCATAGGCCCAGTGTGGCATCGCAGCAATCGCGCTTGGGCGGGGCCGCAGGAGTGGCCGCGACAACTCGGCTTCGGAGCCGATGAGCACATGAGAGGTTTTGCTCGCTACCCGCCCGAGAATGGCCGCGTCATTACGGTGAGCTGCGAACCGTACCGCGGCACGGCGGCGGTGCGCCCCGACCCCACCAACGGCACCCCGGGCATTACGGCCGCGGGGCCGTTGTCGAGCGCCACCGTCGTCAGGGGTGTGCCCTGCAACTGGCTAACACTGGCGACCTCCGGTGCGGCCCACGCTGCCGGCACCGACATTGGCCCGACCCTGCCCGCGCTGGTCATGGCCGCCGACACCTTGCTCCCGAGACCCGCGAGCGCACGCGAGCCGCCACCAGAAATCGCATCGGCAATCGACTTCAGCGAGCCGAGCAATTCCGGAGCGGCCACCGGCGGTGCCGCCGGTGGCCCCAAATTCGGCAACAAGCCAAGTGCCTGCTGGGCGCGGATAAACCCGGTACCGATCGATTCAACGGTATCGACCGTGTTGACCGATGCGTACCAAGCCAAGACGCCGTCGAGAACGGTGAAGTCATCGCTCACGAGATCTGGGAACTGCTGCCACACATCGAGCGCCGCTTCGCCAGCCTCAAACAGGGGTAATAGCTCAGGAGCCAACGGAAGGATCCCGCCCTCGATGGCTTGCAGGATGAATCTCAACGCACCTCCAAATACGCCGTCACTACCGGCGGGGGCAGATGCTTGGGCCACCGCAGCGTTCTGGGCGGTCACACCCTTGGAGCTGGTGGTCTGCTCGGGAGACGCGAACGGGGCCAACGTCGCCGCGGCCGCGGACGCGCCCTCGTAGTCGAACATCGCGGTGGCGTCTTGCGCCCACATCTCGGCATAGTGCAGCTCGACGGCCGCGATCGCCGCGGCGTTCTGGCCGAAGAAATTCGTCGCCGTCAGGACTGCCAACTCGCCACGGTTGGCCGCGACCACCGGCGGGGGCACCGTCATCGCGAATGCCTGCTCAAAGGCGGCCACCGCCGCTGCCGCCTGGCCGGCCGTCTGCCGCGCCTGCGCAGCGGTCGTCGTCAGCCATTCCACGTAGGGGATGACCGCAGCGGCCATCGACATCGACGACGGACCCAGCCATCGGTAGGCGCGCAAATCCGAGACGACGGATTCATAGATTTGTGCGGTGGACTGCAAGTCCGCGGATAGCTCTCCCCAGGTCACTGCCGCGGCTTGCAGTGAACCAACGCCCGGGCCCGCATACATTCGGGCCGAGTTGATCTCCGGCGGCAACATCGCGAAATCGACCAACATTTCTGCATTGCTCCTTTTCTTGTTGTCGTGACTTTCGGTGCGGTTGCGGTGAATCTCGATCTGGCGGTGAGGACTTCGCGGCCTTGGTGGCCGGGTGCGAGCCGTCGCGGCCGTCGTGCGGCCAACCCAGTTGCGGTGGATCGCCGACGCGAGGCACCGGGCGCCGCCAACTTCGGAGCCCTAGCCCGCCACCTGAGCCACCCTCAGCGGTCATCTCGCGGCGGCCGCGACCTCGAGTGCCAGGGTTCGAGCGGCAACAGCATCGGCCGTACCGGTCGGCGACATGTGCCCCGCGTGTTCGCATCAGTCGGGACGGCTACCCCTGTCTAGGCGGTCATAGATGGCGACTCTTGCGACGCGCTCGAGGATGCGATGGTCGCGACCTTCGGCGTGCGACGTGCGACGGCAACGTGAAGATCCGACGACCCACATATGAATTCATTATGACGCTGAGGGCGCCTTTGCCTAAGTTTGCCGATGTTCACAACATCACCAGTTTGTATGTTCTTTGTCCCCCATGTTCGACTTCGCCAGTCGCATGCCAGTAGGCATATCTCATCCGACTTGACTCCAAAATAGCCGACCGCCCGCAGGTACCGAAGTACTCGTCAATCGCCCGGCCCGCCAAGCACCAAAACGTCCTCAGCGGATTCGCCGGATAGGCCGGATAGGGTTGACAGCGGCCAAGAAACCGGCACAGCGCCGGCACCGCGACCTAGGAGGTGTGTGATGGCTTCCTCCGACACGAGCAGCACCGGCTGGGGCAGTCGCGGTGATCTGGCGCGGTCGGCCGATCTGCCGCCCCCCAATCCCAGTGCTATCCGTGCGCTCGAGGACATTCAAGCCCCCGTCGCCGCCCCCGAGGGTGGTCCCCCGCCGCCGATCGACCTGACCGCCGCCGCGTTTTTCGACGTGGACAACACCCTGGTCCAGGGTTCGTCGGCGGTGCATTTCGGCCGCGGGCTGGCCGCCCGCGACTACTTCACTTATCGCGACGTTCTTGGATTTATCTACGCACAGGCCAAGTTTCAGCTGCTCGGCAAGGAAAACAGTGACGATGTCGCCGCTGGCCGGCGCAAGGCGCTGTCCTTCATCGAGGGCCGGTCAGTGGCGGAGCTCGTGGCCCTGGGAGAGGAGATCTACGACGAGTTCATTGCCGACAAGATCTGGGCTGGCACCCGCGAACTGACCCAGATGCATCTCGACGCCGGTCAGCAGGTATGGCTGATCACCGCTACGCCGTACGAGCTCGCGGCGACGATCGCACGCCGGCTGGGCCTGACCGGCGCCCTCGGCACGGTCGCCGAATCGGTCGACGGGGTATTCACCGGCCGGCTGGTCGGCGAGATCCTGCACGGAACCGGTAAGGCTCACGCGGTGCGGTCACTAGCCATACGGGAGGGACTCAACCTCAAACGGTGTACGGCGTACTCCGACAGTTACAACGACGTGCCCATGCTGTCGCTGGTGGGCACCGCGGTCGCCATCAACCCGGACGCTCGGCTGCGCAGCCTGGCCCGCGAACGTGGCTGGCAGATCCGCGACTTCCGAATCGCTCGCAAGGCAGCCCGGATCGGAGTGCCGTCGGCCCTGGCACTAGGTGCCGCCGGCGGCGCGTTGGCGGCTCTGGCCTCGCGGCGCCAATCACGCTGATAAGCTGCGCCGCTAGCATCTATTTGAGCGGAGAGCAGCAACGGAATGACAATCCCCGAGGAAGCCGAAGGACTCATCGGCAAGCATTACCGCGCCCCGGACTACTTCGTGGTCGGGCGCGAGAAGATCCGTGAGTTTGCGGTCTCACTCAAAGACGAGCACCCCAGCCACTACAGCGAATCCGATGCCGCTGAAGCCGGCTATTCGGCGCTGGTCGCCCCGCTGACGTTCCTGGCGATCGCTGGGCGACGGGTGCAGTTGGAGATCTTCACCAAGTTCAACATCCCCATCAACATCGCGCGAGTCTTTCATCGCGACCAGAAGTTTCGCTTCCACCGGCCGATCCTGGCCCACGACAAGTTGTACTTCGACACCTACCTCGACTCCGTCATCGAATCGCACGGCACCGTACTCGCCCAGATCCGCAGCGAAGTGACCGACGCGGACGGCAAACCCGTGGTTACCAGCGTTGTCACCATGCTGGGAGAAGCCGCTCACCACGAGGCGGAAGCCGATGCGACCGTGGCCGCAATTGCGTCCATCTAGTGGGGGAAGTAGGGTCCGATCAATGACCAAACGGGGTGAAAAAGCCCTGCCGGTTGACCTGTCACCGCCGGTAGAGGCCGTGCAGTCGCACTACGATCGGTCGAACGAATTCTTCAAACTGTTCCTCGATCCATCCATGACATACAGCTGCGCCTACTTCGAGCGTCCCGACATGACGTTGGAAGAAGCTCAATACGCGAAGCGCAAACTCGCCCTGGACAAGCTCAACCTCGAACCTGGTATGACGCTGCTCGACATCGGCTGTGGTTGGGGTTCGACCATGCGGCACGCGATCGCCGAGTACGACGTCAACGTCATCGGCCTGACGCTCAGCGAGAACCAGTTCACCCACGACCAGCAGAAGTTCGCCGAGATGGACAGCCCTCGTCACAAAGAGGTGCGGCTGGAGGGTTGGGAGCAATTCGACGAGCCAGTTGACCGCATCGTGTCACTCGGCGCGTTTGAGCACTTTGCCGATGGCGCCGGTGATGCCAGTTGGGAGCGCTACGACCGCTTCTTCAAGATGTGCTACAACGTGCTACCCGACGACGGCAGGATGCTGCTGCACACGATCATCGTCCCCGATGCCGCCGAAGCCAAGGAGCTGGGCTTGACGTCGCCGATGAGCCTGCTGCGCTTCATCAAGTTCATCTTGACCGAGATATTCCCCGGCGGCCGGTTGCCCCAGATTCCGCAGATCGACGAATACTCGTCGCGGGCCGGTTTCAAGGTTGAGCGCTACCACCGGATTGGGTCGAACTACGTTCCGACGCTCAATTCGTGGGCTACCGCACTGGAAGCGCACAAAGACAAGGCCATCGAGCTACAGGGCCAAGAGGTCTACGACATCTACATGCATTACTTGACCGGCTGCTCCGATCTGTTCCGCGATCACTACACGGACGTGTGCCAGTTCACCATGGTCAAGTGACTTCTGGCGGCGCCGGTCACGGCACGATCGTGCAGTGACGTTTCCGCTAGTAGCGCAATCTCAGCCGAAGAAGACATTGCGACGCCCGGCCAGCAGGCGGTATAGCGTCTGCTGGATGGTCTCCCGAACCTGGTCGGTCAACTCAAATGTGACCATCGGGTCGTCGGCGTCGGTGGTTGCGTAGTCTGCGGTGTAAATCGGCTCACCAAACGCGATGCGCCACTTCGACGGCAGCGGGACCAGCCCGGCGGGGCCGGCCAACGGGAACAACGGCGTGACTGGGAAATACGGCAGTCCGAGTAGCCGCGCCAGCAGCTTGACATCGGTCAACATCGGGTAGATCTCTTCGGATCCGATGATGGAACACGGGACAATGGGCGCTTTAGTGCGCAGCGCCGCCGACACGAAGCCGCCACGACCGAAACGCTGCAACCGGTACCGGTCCTCGAAGCGCTTGCCCAACCCCTTGTAGCCCTCCGGGAACACCGCGGTGAGTTCGCCAGAGCCGAGCAACCGCTCCGCGTCGGTCGTGCAGGCCAGCGTGTGACCCGCCTTGCGCGCGGCCTCACCGAGCACGGGTAGGTCGAAAACCATGTCGGCGGCAAGCAGTCGCAGATCCCGATGCGCCGGGTGCTCATCGTGAACCGCTACTGACAGCATCAATCCGTCAAACGGCAGGACCCCGGCATGATTTGCGACCACCAAGGCCGCGCCATCGCTCGGTATGTTCTCGACCCCACTGACCTCGACCCGGAACCAAGATTCGAAGAAGAACCTCAGCAAAGGCCGAACGATGGCGTTGTTGAAGTGCGGGTCGAAGCCGAACTCATCGACGCTGTAGTCACCGGTCAGTCGTTGCCGGAAAAATCCGGCCACCTCGGCAACGCGCTGTGCGAGCTCGTTGAGCGGAGCATCGGCCGTCGACGTGCCACCGGCAGCCCGCCGATGCCCGTCGATTTCGCGCACGATGGCGGCGGCCTGTTGGGCGGACGCCGGGCTACCCGGATCAGATATCAGCGAGGGGTGCTGGCCGGACTCTTCTGTCCGTTGATTGGCGCGCCTCCGCGCCGCCACCCGACCCCGATTCGTGTGCAGTGGAATGACATTCGCTCTGGGTTCACCCGCCACGATATCTACCTGACCCCGCCCCATGGAATTGGATTTCGGCTACCCCAGCGCTGGGCCAAGGCTACGGCACGAGCCTCCCAGGAGCGTACCTGATGCGGGTCGATAATGGGAGTCAGGCCACGGCCGCGGAGGTAGTCGTCGAATGCCTGGGCGGTGGACCACTTCGGCTGATAATCGAGTTCGGAACGCATCCTTGTGGTGTCCATCACCCGGCCGTAACTCAAGTAGGCGAATTGATCACGACCGATGTCCGTGTAGCGATTCGCCCGCCTCAGCGAATCCAACGCAAACACCCCGAAGACCGGCACCGGCACCGGAATCCGGCCGGCGCGGCGGATCGCCTGCGACAGCATGATGATGCCGTCTGCTCCGATGTTGAACGTGCCAGCCCTACCGGCCATCGCCGCACGCTCCAATGCACCCAACGCATCCTGCTCGTGGAGCAACTGCAGTCGCGCGTCGCGACCAAACATCGTCGGCACCAAAGGCCCGGCGAGGTAGCGCGACAACGTGGTATCCATCGCCGGGCCGATCAGGTTGGCCAGCCGCAGAATACTCACCGCGATATCCGGCCGGCGCCGGCCAAGGCCCCGCACATAACCCTCGATATCGAGGCTGTCTTTGGCGAAGCCATCGCGGAAAGGCCGGCGGCTGGTGCTGTCCTCAGTGAATACGACGGGGTCGTGCGGACTCGAGCCGTAGACCTCGGAGGTGGACTTCAGCACAACCCGACGAACCGACGGCGCCTTGTGGCACGCGGCAAACAGCTGCATCGCACCCATCACGTTGAGTTCCTTCAACGCGGCGCCGCCGCCGGAGCGGGGCGCATACGACGCAGCCGCGGCATGGACCACGGTGTCGACCTCGCCGTTGCGAATCACCTTGCCGATAAACGGGTTACGAATATCGGCGCGAACGAACTCGGCCCGGCCCATCCGGCGCAGCATGTCCTTGCTCGGCGCGATCGCATCCACCGCAATGACCCGGTTGACCAGTGGGTTCTGGGCGAGGCGCGCGGTCAGGTAGCCGCCGAGGAACCGGCACGCGCCAGTGACCAGCACAACCTTCGGGAGGTGCACGTTGTCGCTGTTGTCGCCGCCGACTCCTCCGGTGCCACCCCGGCCGTTCGACGTATCCACCCCGATAGCCTACCGGTGACGAGACGAAAGAGCGTTACAGGCGGATGACGGTCGGCGCCGGACGTCGGACCGCCTACTTGCCAAGTTTCCTGCGCTGCACCCGGGTGCGGCGCAGCAGCTTGCGGTGCTTCTTCTTCGACATGCGCTTGCGCCGCTTCTTGATTACTGAACCCATGACTCCGCTATCTGCCTGTACCGGCTGGTAAGACTCGTAAGAAATGCCCCGGACACCTTACCCGGCCGGCGGCGCAGAACACCAAACCGGCATCGCCACCGTGCGCGGTTCACCGCCGGAACCAGGCACGTCCGGTGCTCAGAAGCTACGTTCCCACTGCCGAGGGGCGCGACATTAGGGTGCCCCGCCGACGCCAAAATAGCGTCGCGCGGCGAGATTGTGCGCTACCCGGCGTCGAAGTACGACGTCTCCAGCATGTCGTGGACGGCCTTGGCGTGCACCCGGAACGACCGGCCGACCCGAACCGCAGGCAGCTCACCGTTGTGCACCAACCGGTACACCGTCATCTTGGAGACCCGCATCAGCGCCGCTACCTCGGCCACTGTGAGAAATTGTGTCCTGGCCTGCTGGCTTTCGACCGAAGCGGTGTCTCGCTTGCCGGCAGAATCGCGCGCCGATGGCCCATTCGTAGACGTCATCGCAACCCAATCGTGTCAGGCACACGCAATGCCAGCGGCTTCCCCTCCGTTGGCACCCACGCGTGCATACAAAAGGAGAATAGCGGGACTAGTGGGGTTACTGGTACTAGTGGGGGACAATCAATTCAAAAATTTTTGAATTATTCCGATGTAATTCTTAGCTGCTCAGCGCGGTTTTTGGCGGCCTGGACAGCGGCATCGACGGCCGCCCGAAATCCCCCACGTTCAAGCTCACGGAGCGCGGCGGCGGTCGTACCGCCTGGTGACGTCACCGATGCCCGCAGTTGGGACGGGGTGGTGTTCACCCCCAATCCCAACGGCCCCCCGTCGGCCGGTCGCCGGCCTTGATCCAACCCCTCGAGCAGCATCGCAGCTGATCCGGCCATCGTCTGCGCCGCGAGGTCAGTGGCTACAGGACGGCTCAAACCCACGGCGACACCCGCGTCAACCAGCGCCTCGACCAACAACATGAAATACGCCGGTCCCGTGCCGGACACTGCCGTCACCGCGTCCAGTTGCGGTTCGGGAACGGTCAGCACCACACCGACGGCGTCGAACAGGGCGCGGACTTCGTCGAGCTGCTCTGGGCTGACGAACCGGCCCTTCGCCAGCGCGGTGACTCCCGCACCGACCAGTGCCGCCGCATTCGGCATCGCGCGGGCCACCGGCGTCCCGGCCGGGAGCTTGGACTCGACATACGAGATCGTGACGCCCGCCGCCACGGTGACAAATACCTGTTCGGCGCTATCGCGATCGGCCGCGGCGGAGGCGGCGGCCAAGTCCCCCATTACCGATTCGACGTCGCCAGGCTTGACCGCAACGACGACGAACGTCGCATTTTCCGCCGCGTCTGCCGTCGACGTGACCAACACCGAGTACGTCTCCGCCAGGTACTTGGCTCGACTAGGCAGCCGTTCGGCCACCACTAGGTCTTTAACCTGCCGCCCCGCCCGCAACAGACCGGATAGCAGCGCCTCACCGATGCTGCCGCCGCCGATGATCGCGATTCTCGCCATGTCGAAAGCATCGCAGACAGCCCTGCTGTCGCCTGCTACCGGGCGGGAACCATCGCGAGTTGGCGCGATTGCACGACGATACGGCCCAACCGGTCGACGACGATGTGATCCTCGTCGAACCAGTCGTGCCCGATCTCCACGCAGGTACAGATCACTCGCAGCCAGCCGTCAGCTGGCAATGCCCTCAGCAGGGCGGTGAGTTGAACGGTGGGCGCCCAACCGGTGCGGTTGACGGCGAACGTCACCGGAGCCGACAAGTCCCCACACATGAGTGCGAACAGCGCGTCTGGGGCGGCACCGCGCGGGCGCGCCCACATCTGGATCACTGGCGGCCGACCATGAGCAGCTGGGCGCAGCGACGACAACACCGGCCGGACGTCGCAACCTTCGCCCAGATGCACCAACCCGGCCAGCGGGTGGCCGGGACCGATGGGTGCAATATCGCCCGGCGGTTCCGGGGCCATCAGCTCCCCGACGGGGTTCGCTGACAGGAGCGGCGCTGCTGGATTGGTCTCATCCGCCCTGTCAACCGTGTCCCGGGGCAGAGAATGCTCGGGCTCGCCCAAGGTGACCACCGCGTGCACCGCCGTCCGGTCGCGCTGCCTGAGTTCGACATCGACCACGCTGATCCGGCGACCACGTTTGCGGATAAACGTCTGGAGCCGCATCACCCCTGGATCCGGTGCCCACAAGAAATTGGCCGACACTGCGACCGGCTCCAGGGCCGGTCCCAGCGCGGGGGCTGGCTCGGTGACCGGCTGCCCCACGTGCGGTGTTGCACCGCGTCCGTGAGCTATGCGAGCGGCATTGGCGCACAAGGCCAGCATGGCGCCACCGTGCACCTTGGGCCCGATGGTCCAATGCTCGTTCAGCTCACCCTCAAACTCCGCACCACTACCGTCGACGGCGCGCAGCGACATCGCGGTCGTGAACAACGGCTTCATGGCTCCTACCGGGCTTTCCGGGTTGTCAGCGAAGCAGGTTCGTGCGTGCGAACTGTAGCGATTCGGCCAGCATGTCTTCCCGCTCGGTAGCCGAACGTGCCCCCGAGGTGGACACCTCCAAGATGACATGGCCCGCGAACCCGCCACCGGCCAGCATCTGGCACACCTCGGCGGTCGGTTGCGTGCCGCGTCCCGGAACCAGGTGCTCATCGGCCGGTAGGCCGCTGCCGTCGCACAGATGCAGGTGCACCAGACCCGAGCCCATCCGTCGCGCCATATCCAACGCGTCGGTACCCGCAGTCGCGGTATGGGAGAGATCAAGGGTGTAGTGGGCGTGGTTGCCGTCCAGCGGGTCGTAGGACGGCGAGAACGCTGAGATCGCCGCTCCCGGCCCACCGCCACGCCTACGCATCCGTTCACGGGACTGATCGGCCCCGAAGAAGCGGTCCGCCCGGAAGGGAAACATGTTTTCCACAGCCACCATCACCTCGCTCGAGGCTTCGAGCGCGACTACCTGATGACTGAACGCCTCGGCGTAGCGGCGTTGCCACCGGAACGGCGGATGCACGACGACCGTTTGGGCACCCAGCTCTTCAGCGGCCCGCACGCTGCGATCCAACTTGAGGATCGGATTGGCGCCCCACACCCGCTGCGAGATGAGCAAGCAAGGAGCGTGTACGGACAACACCGGCATGCGATAGCGCCGCGACAACTTCTTGACGGCGTCGATGTCCTGGCTGACCGACTCCCCCCACACCATCAACTCAACCCCGTCGTAGCCGAGTCTGGCGGCGTACTCGAATGCGGCCTCGGCCCGCAGCGGGTAAACCGAGGCTGTCGAAAGACCGACTTTGATTGCTGGGCGCACTGTCGAGTGTGGTGGCGCCTAGCCCGCCTGCAGGGATAGCACCAACGGTCCCCAGGTAATCAGCGCTCCGACCGCGACCGCGATCAACGTGCTCGCGATGTCCTCGGTCTTGCGCACCACGCGCACCCCGACCACGAGGCCCAGGATGACCAATACCGACAATGCCAGGGCCACGATGCTGTTCCACCGCCATAGCTGGTCAAAGGCGATGAATAGGCCAGCGCCGAACGCAACGGCCAGGATCGA
Organism: Mycobacterium spongiae; assembly: GCF_018278905.1. Classification (NCBI taxonomy): domain Bacteria; kingdom Bacillati; phylum Actinomycetota; class Actinomycetes; order Mycobacteriales; family Mycobacteriaceae; genus Mycobacterium; species Mycobacterium spongiae. The sequence goes on along the minus strand of NZ_CP046600.1, from coordinate 848,314 downwards.
CTGCAACACCACCGCGGTGCCACGCCACAGCGTGTCAATCGTGCCCGGCGAGTCGCCGGAATCCTCCCCTTCCTCCCCTTCCTTCCCTGCCTCCCTTTCTAAGACTCGCTGTTCGGCGATTTGTTCGGCGAACTCACCGTCGGAACCCACACCGTCGTCGCCGAACCACGATCCTTGCTGTCGACCGCGCTGTCGTCGGGCAATCTCGTCCGCGATCGACTGACCGCCGAAAAGCGCCTGGTCGGAGGCCCCGTCTGCAGCCTGCAGGTAGGAGCGCGCGAAGGCGGAATCCTCGGTCGCTGGTTCGACCTCGCTCACCTCGGTGTCGGTGACATCCACCGAGATATCGCCATAGGGCTCTACTGGATCCGGACTCATATGCTCGGCACCGGAAGGCGCGAAGGAGCTTTGCGCATCGCTATCGTCGGTGTGACGCAGGGGGCGCGGGTACTCGCTACGCTCCGGCCCGGAACCGCGCCGAGCCTGCGGCGGTGACTTGGGCCAGCGCGGCTCCGCTTCAGACCAGTACCCGGTACTGGGATGGCTTTCCGGGCCTTCTTCGGTGATCGGTGATGGATCCGTCTGGGCGGGCGACTGCAGAGAAGCCTCGGCAACCTGGATCGGCCCTTCGGCTGCTTGGTCGTGGGCTTCCTGCGGGCGATCCTGAGGGCGTGTGTTGCGGTCCTCACGATCGCCTTGATCAGCATGGTCAGCACGATCGGGACGATCGGGATGATCGGGATGATCGGGATGATCGGGATGATCGGGATGATCACTGTCACGAACGATCGGGATCTCACCGGTCAATTCGGCAACCGTGACCATGTCGGCATCACCGCGGCGACGACGGCGCCGCCGAGTTACCGCCGGGGCGCCGATGGTTCCGTTCTTGGCGAGCAATTCGGCCACCGGGATCTGCCGCGTGCTCGGGCTCTCCGTCTCGGAGTGTGGTCGAGTCATGGTTTGTTGCCTCTCGATCGGGTAACCGCGTTCCGATCAACTGCCTGACCTCTAGCATCGCGCACCGAAGGCGCTACCGACGAGGATTCAATCAAGGCGGTTCCGTCGGCTTCGCTGTCGAGTTTGCGCAAGATGAGCCCTTCCCGCAGTGCCCACGGGCAGATATCCACCGTTTCAATCGACAGCGCTCGCATGCTCGCCTCCGCCACCAAGGCGCCCGCCACGATCTGCGGCGCACGCTCGGCGCTAACTCCTTCCAGTTCTGCACGGTCAGCCGCCGTCATCCTAGAGATAAATGCGATGAGTTGCCGCAGGCCGTTAGCTGTCAGGGTTCGTTTCACCCGCGGCCCGGCGGCCGATGGCGCCGCACCGGTGAGTCGTGCCAGCGAGCGAAACGTCTTCGACGTTGCTACCGCGAGGTCCGGGCTGCCAGCTTCCAGGACGGCAACGCTGGCGTCAGCCAGCTCGGCGTCAAGCCAATCACGCAGCATCGCCACCCGCCGCCGGCCGGGCGGGTCGTCGGGCAGCCACTCGCGGGTCAACCGGCCGGCGCCCAGTGGCAGCGACAACGCCACCTCCGGCTCCTCATCGACACCGCTGGACACCTCCAGCGAACCGCCACCGATATCGAGGTTGATGATGCGCCCCGCACTCCACCCGAACCAGCGCCGCACCGCCAAAAAGGTCAGCCGCGACTCGTCGACACCGCGCAGCGCCTGTAGCTCGACACCGGTCTCGTCGCGTACCCGGGACAGTACGTCGTCAGAATTCTCCGCGTCGCGGACCGCGGAGGTGGCGAAAGCCATCAACTCAGCACAGCCCGAACTCACCGCGATCTTGGCGAATTCATCGATGGTGGTCACCAGCCTGTCCGCACCGCGCTTGGTGATCTTGCCCGAGCTATCGGTGGCCTCGGCCAGACGCAGCGCGGCCTTGGTCGAACTCATCGGCGTCGGATGCCCACCACGGTGAGCATCCACTACCAGGAGATGGACGGTGTTGCTACCAACGTCCAGCACGCCCAATCGCACAAAATCAAACTAGCCGTGCGCAAATTCCGCGGCATCGCGACCCGCTGAGTAGCGACGCACTACGGCGCGGCTCGCGCCGGCTAGCAGGCAGAACCGCCGCTCTAGCGGTCGTCTAACGTTGCAGTCGTGGCGAACTCGCGCCCGAGACAGGTGCACCCAGGCCAAGAGGTCGAACTGGATTTTGCTCGTGAATGGGTGGAGTTCTACGACCCCGACAATCACGAGCACATCATCGCGGCCGACCTCACGTGGCTGCTGTCGCGGTGGACGTGTGTCTTTGGCACCCCAGCCTGCCAGGGCACCGTCGCAGACCGGCCCGACGATGGGTGTTGCTCGCACGGAGCATTCCTGTCCGACGACGACGATCGTGCGCGATTGGACGACTCGGTGAAGAAGCTGACCGACGAAGACTGGCAATTCCGCGATAAGGGTCTGCGCCGCAAGGGCTATCTGGAGCTCGACGAACACGACGGGCAACCGCAATTCCGAACTCGCAGACACAAGGACGCATGTATTTTCCTGAATCGGCCCGGCTTCGCCGGCGGCGCCGGTTGCGCGCTGCACAGCAAAGCGCTCAAGTTGGGCGTGCCGCCACTGACCATGAAACCCGATGTCTGTTGGCAGCTACCGATCCGACGCAGTCAAGAATGGGTCACCCGGCCGGACGGCACCGAAGTCCTCAAAACCACCATCACCGAATTCGACCGACGTGGCTGGGGCTCGGGCGGCGCCGACCTGCACTGGTACTGCACCGGTGATCCAGCCGCCCATATCGGCAGCAAGCCGGTCTGGGAAAGCCTTGCCGACGAGCTCACCGAACTGCTCGGCGCGAAGGCCTACGCGGAACTCGCCGCGATGTGTAAGCGCCGCGGGCGATTAGGACTCATCGCCGTACATCCCGCGACGCGAGCAGCCAAGTAGCACACCGCCCGCTAGCCGCGTTGGTCACGGCTCTCGTAAGCCGCGACCATGCGCAGCGCGCTGGCACGTAAGTACGCTTCCACGGCTGCGGCGGCTTTATCGGCGTCACGTGCCAGGACCGCGTCGGTGATCGCCCGTAGATCGGCCACCACCGCGACAGCGTTGTCGTAGGCCGCGGTGAGCTCATGCTCGCGCCCCCCGAAGCCGTGCTCAACCCAGCGGTACAGCAAACCCAATGCGCGGTTGCGGGTGCCGTGGATCACCACGTGGAAGAAGGCGAGATCGGCGGCCTGACGGCCTGCGGTCGTGTCCGCCTCCGCCACGACCGCCAGCGAGGCACGTAAGGCCTCAGCGTCATCAGGAGTATGGCGTTCAGCCGCGAGACGGCCGATCAACGGTCCCAACGCCGCACGGATCTCCAGCAATTCAACGAGAAAATCCGGGCCCAGTTTGCGTACCAGCGCCTCGACCACCGCCGGATGGGTAAGGCCTTGCGGGTCACGAACAACACTGCCGCTGCCGTGGCGGACCTCGATCAGCCCGACCTGTTGCAACCGAGCAAGACCCTGCCGCAGCGAAGTGCGATTGACCCCGAGCTGTTCGGCCAATTCCCGCTCGGGCGGCAGGGTCGACCCGGGCGGGAAAACTCCGTCGAGGATGGCGTCGGCGATCGACGTAGCGATCTGCTCATCCACCCGCTGACGATCCGGTTGCTGAAAAACACTTGACTGGTTCATTGGCTCAACCAATATAGTGGATGAACGAACAACATAGCCAGAACCAAAGCATCTGTCGGCCCTAGGGCGCGTCCGACTGTGCATCCAGGGCGAGATTTGGGCCATTTTCCCGCCCTGAAGGCACACTCGACGCCCTCAAAACACACTCGACGAGAAGAGGTGAGCAGTGGACAACGAAATGCGATCGGCCGCCGCCCCACGCTGGCGTGGTGCGTCCGGCCGCCTCGAAGTGTGGTATGCCACACTGTCGGATCCGCTGACCCGCGCCGGCCTGTGGGTGCATTGCGAAACGGTGGCACCGGCCGCGACCGGTGTAGCGCCATACGCGCACGGTTGGGCGACCTGGTTTCCCTCCGACGGCCCGCCGCGCACCGAACGCTTCGGTCCCGAGCCCACCCAACCCGCAGCCGGCCCGACCTGGTTCGAGACCCCAGAGGCACGCGTGGGCCCCGAGGAACTCAGCGGGCAAGCGGGATCGCTGGGCTGGGATCTGTCCTGGAAGGACAGCGGCGCACCGTTGTGGACGTTTCCGCGCGTGGCATGGGAGCGGGAGTTGCTGCCCGGTGCCCAAGTAGTGCTCGCTCCCAGCGCCGACTTCACCGGAACAATGAGCGTTGGCGACGACACCCACCGCCTCGACGGCTGGCGAGGCGGTATCGCCCACATCTATGGGCACGGCAACGCCAAGCGTTGGGGATGGATCCATGCCGACCTCGGCAACGGCGATGTCGCCGAGGTCGTGACCGCCGTGTCGCGCAGACCGGGGCTACGCAGGCTTGCGCCCATGGCGTTCGTTCGCTTCCGCATCGACGGAACGGATTGGCCCGCAAGCCCGCTGCCATCACTTCGGATGCGGACAACGCTGGGTCTGCAGCACTGGCAGCTGGAGGGGCGCATCGGCAGCCGCGACGTGCTGATCCGGGTGGACCAGCCCCCGGACAAGTGCGTGAGCCTGGGATACACCGATCCCGACGGGGCCACTGCGGTGTGCACCAACACCGAACAAGCCGACATCCACATCGAGATCAGTCGCCGCCAGCGCGGCAGCCGGGTAGTCGAGCGCACCTGGTCGCTGCACGGCATCGGGCACGCCGAAGTTGGCTTGCGCGACGCCCCGGAGGGCTCTGGAGCACCCGCCCTCAACGAAAGGACACCATCATGAGCTTCCTACTCGACCCACCGTTGCTGTTCATCTCCGGAGTTCTCATCGAGCGTCGCGTACCCGCGGATCGTCGCGATGGCGCGGAGGCCGCCACCCTGGGCGTCTTCTTCGGCGGATCGTTCGGGCTCTACCACAACGTGCCCGGCCTCGGATTGCTGTGGCGGCCCTTCCGCGCCCACAATGGGCGCGACTTCATGTGGAACAGCGGGGTCTTCAACGTGAACACGACCCCGGAAACCGGCAAGTCCGGGTGGCCACTACACGCGACCGCCGCCCTCATCTTCGCGACCTACCCGTTCTTCCTCAAACTCGGCCGACAACTCGGCCGACAACTGGGGCAGCTCACCGCATCCGCGTCATGAGCCGGATTGCGGAACGGGCGTCGTTCGCGTCCTTAGCCTCGTTCGGCACCGCGCTGCTGCCCGAAGAGCACGGCGGCCCGTCGCCGGCCCAGCTCGCCGAACGCGTCAACCGCTATGTGGCACAGCTCCCAGCGACATCGCGTCGGGCCGTGCGTGGGGGCGTGCTGTCGCTGACCGCAGCGAGCTACCTCACCACCGGCCGGTCGTTTTCGCAACTAGACCCGGATGCGCGTGCGCAGGTGCTGCGCCGGATCGCTGCGCTTAGCCCGGACGCCGGCGCGGCCGTCGAGGGCCTGAAGGCGATCGTGCTGCTCGCCAACGGCGCCGACACATACGCGCACGAATTGCTCTCGCGCGCCCAGGAACACGATCCGGCGCGACCTGACGCGGAGTTGGGCGTCACCTCGTCGACCGAAAGCCGTTCCGTCGTAACCACCGATGCAGTCATCGTCGGCTCCGGCGCCGGCGGGGCCATGGTGGCCCGCACCCTGGCCCGGAATGGGTTCGACACCATCGTGCTCGAAGAGGGACGGCGCTGGACGGTCGAGGAGTTTCGCACCACCCATCCGATCGACCGCTACGCCGGGCTATACCGCGGAGCAGGGGCCACCGTCGCGTTGGGCCGCCCGGCGATAGTGCTGCCCGTCGGCCGGGCGATCGGAGGCACCACCGTCGTCAACTCCGGCACCTGCTACCGGCCACCACTTGCCGTGCAACAGCGCTGGCGCGACGAATTCGGCCTCACCATCGCCGACCCGGACCTGCTGGCCGACCACCTCGACGAGGTGGAGCACACGTTGCGAGTCGCACCGGTGCCCCTCCAAGTCATGGGCCGCAACGGACGCCTGCTACTCGACGCCGCCAAGTCCCTGAGCTGGCGAGCCGCACCCATTCCGCGAAACGCACCCGACTGCGACGGCTGTTGCCAGTGCGCAATCGGCTGCCCCCGAAACGCCAAGTTCGGCGTACATCTCAACGCCTTACCCCAAGCCTGCGCCGCCGGTGCACATATCGTCTCGCAGGCGCGGGTCGAACGAGTACTCCACCAGGGTGGACGCGCCTGCGGGGTGCGCGCCCGCCGCCCCGATGGCACCGCCTTCGACGTGCTCGCCGACACGGTCATCATTGCCGCCGGTACAACCGAGACACCGGGGCTGTTGCGGCGCAGCGGTCTTGGCAAGCATCCCCGGCTCGGCCGCAACCTTGCGCTACATCCGGCGACAATGCTCGCCGGGCGTTTCGAGGACGATGTCCTGGCCTGGCGCGGAGTATTGCAGAGCGCCGCTGCCCACGAATTGCACGAGTCGGATGGCGTCCTGATCGAAGCGACATCCACGCCGCCGGGAATGGGGTCGATGGTCTTTCCCGGGTACGGCGCCGAGCTGCTGAGCTGGCTCGACCGGGCGTCTCACGTCGCAACCTTCGGTGCCATGGTGGCCGATCGCGGGGTGGGCTCAGTGCGGTCGCTGGGAGGCGAGCAGCTGGTGCGCTACGACATCGACCGTGGCGACGTACTCAAGCTTCGCGTGGCAATGCAGGCCATGGGTCGGCTGCTCTTCGCCGCCGGCGCCGTCGAGGTACTCACCGGACTTCCCGGCGTTCCACCCGTAACGTCGCTGTCTGAGCTGCACGACGTGGTGCAGCAGAGCAACCCCGCAAGCCTGCACCTTGCGGCCTTCCACCCGACCGGCACCGCGGCCGCGGGTGCCAACGAGCAGATATGTCCAGTCGACGAGACCGGTCGACTGCGCGGTGCGGAAGGCGTGTGGGTTGCCGATGGGTCGATCTTGCCCAGCTGCGCCGCAGTGAACCCGCAGCTAGCCATCATGGCTCTGGCGTCGGCAGTCGCCGACAAGGTGGTCGGTGACCGGACTTAGCCTTCCAACTTGTAGCCGAGCCCCCGCACGGTCACCAGGTGCACCGGGTTAGCCGGGTCAGCCTCGATTTTGGACCGCAAGCGTTTGACATGGACGTCGAGCGTCTTCGTGTCGCCAACGTAGTCCGCGCCCCAGACCCGATCGATCAATTGACCGCGGGTCAATACCCGCCCGCTATTGCGCATCAGGTATTCCAGCAGGTCGAACTCCTTGAGCGGAAGGGTGATGGTGTCGCCGTTGACCGAGACAATGTGGCGTTCGACGTCCATCCGCACTGGGCCGGACTCCAGCACCCCATCGCTTATTTCAGACTCGTCGTCACCACCCCGACGGAGCACCGCCCGGATCCGGGCGATCAACTCACGCGCCGAATAGGGCTTGGTCACGTAGTCGTCGGCGCCCAGCTCTAGGCCGACCACCTTGTCAATCTCGCTGTCGCGGGCGGTCACCATGATCACCGGAACACTGGAGCGAGCACGCAGCTGCTTGCACACGTCCGTGCCCGACATCCCCGGCAGCATGAGATCGAGCAGCACGATGTCCGCGCCGGCCCGGTCGAACTCGGCGAGGGCCGCGGGACCATCGGTCACCACCGTGGCTTCAAAACCCTCCTTACGCAACAGAAACGCCAGCGGATCGGCCAGCGACTCCTCGTCCTCGACGATCAGCACACTCGTCATCAGCGCCGCTCCTTCTCATCGCTTCGCTCTGCATCGTCGCCGCCGCGGGTCATCAGCGCCGCTCCTTCTCATCGCTTCGCTCTGCATCGTCGCCGGTGCGGGTCATCGACTTAGCTCTTCCTCTCGTTGTGACCTGTTTGGCCGCCCTTCACGCCCGCCTGACTGCTCGGGTTCCCCATCGACCTCCGAGGAGGCTGCTCCCGACGCCGGGATGGACAGCGTGAACGTCGATCCAGTTCCGGGCTTACTCCACACCCCAATGCTGCCGTTGTGATTGGCAGCGACATGTTTGACGATCGCCAACCCGAGGCCGCTGCCACCAGTAGCACGTGAGCGCGCCTTGTCGCCCCGGAAGAACCGCTCGAAGACCCGCTCCTGGTCCTCCAGAGCGATCCCAATACCCCGATCGGTGACCGCGATTTCAACACCGTCACCGCGGCGGCGACGGCTGATCGACACCAACGATCCGCGAGGCGAATAGGCGATTGCATTAGAAACCAGGTTGGCCAAGGCGGTAACCAGCAGGGTTTGGTCTCCGAGGACCCGCAGGCCGCTAGGTGCATCGGTACGGACCTCGATGTCGGCGTTGTCAGCCGCCACCTTGTGGCGGGAAATCGCCTCGGTCACGATCGTATCGACGTCGACATTGGTCACATTGGGCAAACGCTCCGCACCCTGCAACCGAGACAACTCGATCAGCTCAGCGACCATGTCGCCCAGCCGGTTGGCCTCGATGAGCACCTTCTCGGCGAACCGGCGAACCGTTTCGGAGTCGTCTGAAGAAGCCAGCAACGCTTCGGCAAGCAAAGCCATAGCGCCAACTGGTGTCTTCAGCTCGTGACTGACGTTGGCGACAAAGTCGCGCCTGGCCGCCTCCATGCGGGCATAGTCCGATTGGTCGTAGACAAACACCACCGCGAACCGGCGGTCTTCCTCGCTCAACAGCCGCGCGTGCCCATGCACCGAGAGCCCAGATCGACCCGGGGCCGAACGCTTGGTCGGTGTCAGGTCGAACTCGACGTCTTCACCGCCCAGCGCCTCCTGCGCTGCCCGCCAGGCCTGGGTGTCAAGCTGGCGGTCGCGCACCAAACCCAGCTTGCGGGCCTGTTCGTTGAGGTAGACAACGTCACGATGGGCATCGACCACCGCGGTGCCCATCGGCATCAGCGCAACGACGCGTTGCAACATCTGCGAGACCGTAATTCCCGAACGCTCGGTGGCCACCCGTTGGCGGCGTTGGACGATCCAGGGCGCCAACCGGGTTCCGGCCGCAACACCAATGGCCAGTGCCAGCGCGGACAAGACCCCGGCCAGCAACAGTGCCGAGAACACAGTCACAACGAAATCCTACAAATCGGGTGAACGCAGCCCTAGCGGCGCAAGGCCAAAATCGGACAAGTCACACCATCCGCGCCAGGTGTTCCGCCACCGTTCATGCGATGTTCAGCAGACAGCCGTAGAGCGGCCGAAATCAGGTCTTTGCGGCGCCTTGACTGGCCACCGCGGCGGCACCGGCGGCCGCCGCCTCCGGATCCAGATAGACACCGCCGGGCACCACCGGCCGCAGATCCTCATCCAGGTCATAGCGCAGCGGAATGCCCGTCGGAATGTTCAGTCCGACGATCTCGTCGTCAGACATCTGGTCCAAGTGCTTGACCAGCGCCCGCAAGGAGTTGCCGTGCGCAACGATCAGCACCGTCTTGCCGGACCGCAGGTCGCCGACGATGACGTCGGTGAAGTAAGGCAGGAACCGCGCTACTACGTCAGCAAGGCATTCGGTCAGCGGGCCGCCGGCGATGTCGGCGTATCGCGGGTCGGCGTCCTGGCTGAACGTGCTGCCCTTCTCGATCGGCGGTGGCGGCGTATCGTAGCTGCGCCGCCACGCCATAAACTGCTCTTCGCCATACCGCTCTTTGGTCTCGGCCTTGTCCAGGCCCTGCAAGGCGCCGTAGTGGCGCTCGTTGAGCCGCCAGCTGCGCCGCACCGGAATCCACAACCGGTCGGCACTGTCCAGCGCCAAGTGCGCGGTGGTGATCGCGCGCCGCAACAACGATGTGTATAAGACATCGGGCAGGAGGTCATGCTCGACTAGGAGCTCGCCGCTTCGAACTGCCTCCGCCCGGCCTTTCTCGGTCAGGTCGACATCGACCCAACCGGTGAACAGGTTGCGGGCGTTCCAGTCGCTCTCGCCGTGGCGGAGCAGCACCAATGTGACAGTGTTTGTGTCGCTGTTTCCTGTGCCGATTCTGGGGCGCATCTCGGGTCGCATTCGGCCAAGTCTCTCACGAATGTGGGCGTTCTCGATCGCGCGGCCTGGCTGTGGCAGAACCCCGGCCACGGGTCCCGAACGCTAGTCCTCCTCGCCGTCGACCGTCGGATTTCCCGCCTGCAGCTGATCGCGCTGAGCGCTCGGCATCGTCGTCGGGCGCAAGTGTGCAAACGCCTGCAGGTTCCGGAGCGACTCGCCACGGGAAACCCGCCACTCCCACTCCTTTTGGATCGACGACCGGAAACCCAACTCCAACAAGGTGTTGAAGTCCGAATCCACCGCTTCGAGCACCTGCCCCAGCACCCGATCAATCTCTTCCGCATTCACCGAGTGCAGCGACATCCGGCCCAACAGATAGATGTCGCCGACCTTGTCCAACGCATAGGCGACCCCGTATAGCCGCCGGTTGCGCCTGAGCAGGAACCTGTAGACCCCCTCATGGTTCTCGTCGGGCTTACGACAGACGAACGCCTCGACGCGCACCGAATGCTCGCCGATGCTCAAGACGGTGTTGGTCGTGAGCTTTCGCTCGCCGGGAAGCTCCACGACCAAGCCGGGTGGCCCGCCGTGCGCGCCGTCGTGGTGTGCGTATTTTAGCTGGCTGACCTCGAGTGCATCCTCGATGACTCGCTGCACGGTCTGCATGGTGTGCGAGGTGGAACTCATGCGCCCACCCCGCGACGCGACGTCCAGCGCCGGGGTCTGCGCATCGCAGCCCGGTCCGAAATCACGTCGCGTCGCGGATGCGCGGCAGCGAAATCGGCGATCGCACGTCGATAGCTGGCCAACAGGGCGTTTGTGGTGTTTTCCCATGAGAAGGTGGCCGCGTGCTGGGCCGCCGCGCGACTCATCGCTGTTCCCTGCGGCCCGACGCTTAGCCGCAACAAGTGATCGATCGCATCCGCCCACCGATCGACCTCATGCCCGGGCACCAACGTCCCGGTGACCCCGTCGCGCACCGCGACCGGCAGCCCGCCCACCTCGGCCGCCGCGACCGGCGTACCGCAGGCCTGCGCCTCCACGGCGACCAGCCCGAACGACTCGGAGTAGCTCGGAACGGCGACAATGTCGGCCGCCTGGAACACGGTCGCGAGATCCCTGCGCGACTGCGGCGGCAGGAACGTCACCCGCGCGGTGATGCCGAGGTCGTCGGCGAGCCGAACCAATCCGTCCGGCGAGGCCAGGCCACTGCCCGACGGCCCGCCTGCGATGACCGTGCGCACCCCGGGTAGCTTCGCGGCCGCACGCAGCACGATGTCCGGCGCTTTCAGCGGCTGAATCCGACCCACAAATGCCACCACCGGCTCATCGATTGGCAGCCCTAACGCGGCCCGGGCTGTCCGGCGATCCCCGGGACCGAACACGTCCAGGTCGACGCCGGGATGGACGACGTCAATTCGTCTTGGGTCAGCGCCGTGGATCGAAATCACTTGATTGGCTTCATCTTCGGTGTTGACGATCAATCGATCCGCCTCATCGACGACCTGCTGCTCCCCGACCTTGCGCAATGGCGGCTCGGGCGCGTCACCATCGGGCAACGCCGCATTCTTGACCGCGGCCAGGGTGTGCGCAGTATGTACCAGCGGCACCGCCCAGCGGTCACGGGCCAGCCAGCCGACTTGGCCGGAGAGCCAGTAATGCGAGTGCACGATGTCGTAATAGCCTGGTTCGTGGGCAGCCTCGGCGCGCAACACCCCGGCGGCAAAAGCGCACAGCTGGGTGGGCAAATCGTATTTGTCCAGGCCCTCGAACGGCCCCGCCACGACGTTGCGCACCAAGACTCCGGGCGCCACCGGCACCGTCGGCGGATCCGCGGACGCGGTGGCCCGAGTGAAGATCTCCACCTCAATACCGCGCCGGGCAAGATGCAGCGCGCTTTGCAGAAGATAGACGTTCATGCCTCCGGCATCGCCGGTGCCGGGCTGAGCCAACGGCGAGGTATGTACCGCCAGTAGTGCAACCCGGCGCGGGTCCCTCGCCGCGACGCGATTCAAAGAGCCGTCATTGTTGCCCACACTGCCATCCTTGCAGGAGCGCATCTCGTGCGCGGACGCTGCACGTCAGACCCGGTTAGGCAAGTGCCTCGGGGGCCGGATCCAGGTGCCGGGGGTTCAACACCCCGGAACGGCGCAATGCGCCGAGCGGGTCGGCGTAGAGGCCGCCCAACGACACGATGCCGGCACCAGCCTCTTGAACTCGGTTGCCGAAAGCCGTGACCCGGATATCACGCGGCGCCAATACCGAGCGCGCGGCAAACGCCGCCTGAACCTGCTCCATCGCCTCCGGATACTCGGTGAACGCTTGGCCGCCGACCACCAATTCGTCGGGGTTGAGCAGATCGCGCAACAGCGCGACGGCCTCTCCCAGCACTTTAGCCCGCTCTGCCAGGATCTCCCTGGCCTGATCATTGCCGGTCCGCGCCAGCCGCAACAGGTCAGTGATGGCCGTTGCAGAACCGCCAGCCCGAGTCGTGGGCGCGGCGCCGGGGACGATATCGGGAAGCACTTTGAGGCGGCGGGCAGCCGCCAACACCGCCTCGTCGCTGACCGTGGATTCCAGCTGCCCGGTGCCACCGAGCAGCTCCGAGTGGACCGGTAGCGCGGCAATAGTGCCTGGGCCGCTGGCCGGGCAGTGCACGCGCCCACCGATCACCAGCGCGTAGCCCACGGTTTCGCGGGCGTATACGTACAAGCTGGTCGGTGAGCTAGGCGCGAACCGGCGCCTAGCAAGCAGCACTTCGGCGCCGGCCATGGCGTCAACATGGGACGCCACCGAAACCGGCAGACCCAAAGCATCGGCAAACACCGCACCGACTGGAGCCTGGCACCACCCGAGCCGCGGGTGATCGACCTGCCCGGTGGCGCTGTCGACTCCACCACCAATCGCTATCCCGACCCACAACGCACGGCGCCGGTGCCAGCGACTCAGGTACTTGCTGGCGCTCTCGGCCAGTGACGTCAGCGCAGGCCCCACAGCATGACGCGGGGTTGGAGTCTCTACCGAATCGAGCGTGCGGCCGAAGAGGTCGACCGCGACGATGCTGGTCGTCCGCGCCCCGATGTGCATGCCCAAAGTCACGAACGGTTCGTGGTTGACCTCCACGGGCACGCGTGGGCGCCCAATGGCCCCAGAAACCGCCAGGTCGGCGCGCTCGCGCAACAGACCGGCCTCAAGCAGCGTGTTGACCTGGCGATTCACCGTGGCGACGCTCAGCGATGTGACCCCAGCGATAACATCGCGGCCGACGGGACCCCGCAGGCGTACCGCTCGGAAGACCGACGCGGCCGCGGAATCCGACAGATGCAGAGCAGGGCGCATTATGTAACGGTGCGACCGCACCTGGCGCTGTTGGCCGGGTTTGCGGCGGGGCGATTGAGAGGCACGGGTAGTCGAGTGCACGGGCGTCCTTATCCGAGTTCCGGTGGCCGGGTCCTTTGGCCACACCTGCCGACGGGCTTGCGTTAGGCGCGGCAAAGTGCGCGACAACAACAAGCGCCCGCGAAAAGACACGCGGTCGTCGTGCTGAACAAAGCGCTGAGGTACACACCGAAAACTTAGCACGTTTACTACAGTGGTCCCGATGACGACAGCCGGCACCCAGAAACGAGTCGCGGTAGTTACCGGCGCCAGCTCCGGGATCGGCGAAGCAAGTGCCAGAACGCTTGCCGCCCAAGGGTTTCAAGTAGTCGTGGTGGCACGTCGGGCAGACCGACTAACTGCACTCGCCCACGAGCTCGGCGGAACAGCAGTTGTGGCCGATGTCACTGACGACACCGCCGTACAGGCCTTGGCACGTGACTTGGAGCGGGTTGACGTGCTGGTCAACAACGCTGGTGGCGCCAAAGGGCTGGAACCCGTGGCCGACGCCGATATGGAGCACTGGCGCTGGATGTGGGAGACAAATGTGCTCGGCACCCTGCGCGTGACCCGTGCACTGCTGCCCAAGCTCATCGCTTCCGGCGACGGCCTGATTGTCACCGTCACCTCGATTGCCGCACTCGAAGTTTATGACGGGGGCGCCGGCTACACGGCGGCCAAACACGCGCAGGGCGCTCTGCACCGCACGCTCCGCGGCGAATTGCTGGGAAAGCCAGTCCGGCTCACCGAGATTGCCCCGGGTGCTGTCGAGACCGAATTCTCGCTGGTTCGTTTCGACGGCGACCGGCAACGCGCGGATGCGGTCTACACCGGCATGACACCGCTGACGGCTGCAGATATCGCCGAGGTGATCGGCTTCGTGGCCAGCCGCCCGCCGCACGTCAACCTGGACCAGATCGTCATACGGCCGCGCGACCAGGCATCAGCCACCAGAAAGGCTAACCACCCGGGCGTGCGTTAGTCGTGACGGTGCTATTGGGACTGGTCGCGCTCGGGGCTTCCGACGGTGTCCCCGGAGCGGTGACAGGAATCGGAGTCGCCGGTGTGTGCGCGTCCCGCGGCGGTAACGCCGACATGGACAGCCAGGTATCCCAGTCCACGGCCCAGTCCCAGATGTCCCCGTCGGAGTAGGACAGCTGGATCGAGCTGCCGGTCACCTCAACGGGATCACCGTAGATCGCGGACTGGTAGTACTCCTCGGCGTTGGCGTTAGACAGATTGATGCAGCCATTGGTGACGTTGGTATTGCCCTGCGCTCCAGCGCTCATCGGGTTGGCGTGGATGAATTCGCCATTGTTGGAAATCCGTACCGCCCAGCGTTCGTGCGCATTGGTGTAGCCCGCAGCCGGGTTGGACATGTAGAAGTCGGCGTACTTCTCGGTCACGACGTGCACCCCGTTGCGGGTAACGTTTCGCGCCAAGTCAGCCTCCCCATAGCTGCAGGGGAAGTCCATGATGACGCCCGCATCGGTGACGACCTGAAGGCGGTGGGAGGAGACTTCTGCTTTGACCACCTGTCGGCGCCCAACTTGGAAATGCAGCGACATGTCTTGTGCGCCATAGGCGTCGTCGCCGAACGGTATTCCGTAGAGCTTCGCGTCGACGTCGACCGTGGTGCCCGCCGGGTAGTACTCCCGCGGACGCCAATGCACGCGTGCACCTTGCGCCTCGTCGGGCAACCACGCCCAACTTCCCTCGACGGGGGGGTTGGTGGTGACACGCAGCGCCCGCTCAACAGCGGCTTTGTCGCTGATCGGCGAATCGAACTGAATGATGACCGGCGCAGCGACCCCGACGGTTTGACCGTCGGCCAGCTGGAATCCACCGTCGATCGTCGTGGCAGGCGACACGGTAGTGAACTTGCCTGCCACTGGGACGGCCTTGCCATCATGGCCGACCGCCGAGCCACTCCAGACGTAGGTGGTGTTGTAGCCCAACGGCTCGGTAATCGTGTAAGCGGTGCGATCCCGGTTGTACGCCCCGGCCACAACCTTGCCGGTGGGATTCGTCAGAGTGACCCGTTGGAGCCAGCCATTGCCGACCTCCACGCTAATCGGAGCGATCGGGACCACATCCTCGGCGGTGTCGGCAGGCCGGAATGTCAGCTGGGGCGCCTGCGGCACCTTCTTGCCCGTGAGCGGGGCTCCTTTGCCGGCGCACGAGGCCAGAACCACCGGCGCGAACACCCCGACCCCAAGGGCCGCCAATGCCCGGCGCCGATTGACCGGCTGCGGGACGCTCGATGTGTTCACGGACGTCAACCATACCGGGACAGACTGCAACTCCCCCGGCACAAAGACCCGCGGCGGGGGTACTAGAACACGAAAGTAGCAGCTACACCATGCATCCGACCAGCGCAGGCTCGGGATGAAGTGTGATAGCAAACACATCGCGAACGCCGTCGCGGACGATTCGTGCCAGCGCCATCACGTCTTCGGCAGTGGCTCCACCTCGATTCGTCAGGGCAAGCGCATGCTTGGTGGAAAGCCGGCACCGCGCGGTAGCGCCATCCAGCGACTCGTCCGGATACCCTTTGCTGAATCCGGCCCGCTCCACCAACCAGCCAGCCGCCAGCTTGACCCCGTCGGGTGCCGGATAGTGCGGCACCGCACCCTCGCCGCGATCGGCGGCCCACCGGGCCAGCCGATGATAGACGTCGGGTGCCACCACCGGGTTGGTAAAGAACGATCCGACGCTCCAGGTGTCATGGTCGGCCGCGTCGAGCACCATGCCCTTCCGTGCCCGCAGCGCCAGCACCACCTCACGAACCTCGTGCGGATCGGCGTGTTCGCCGCCGGTGACACCCAGGGCCGCCGTCAGTTCGCCGTACCTTAGCGGCGCACTGCGACCAGATGGATCCAGTGCGAACTCCACTTCCAGGACCACTCGGGGAGTCCGAAGGCCATCTGCCTCCCCACCAGAGTGCTTGAGCACACTGGTCCGGTAGCCGAAACCCAGCTCGCGCGCAGGCACCCAGCACACCTCGCCGCTGCCCCGGTCCAAGAGACGAACCCGAGTAATGGTGTCGGACACCTCGGCGCCGTAGGCGCCCACGTTCTGTACCGGAGTCGCACCGGCCGACCCGGGGATACCGGATAGGCATTCCAGCCCGCCGAGACCGTGCTCTAGGGCCTTGACCACGACGTCGTCCCACACCGCCCCTGCCTGCGCGCGCACGAGGTTGCCGTCAACCGTGATATCGCTGTTTGTCAGCCGGACCACGGTCAGGTCGGTCATGGTCTCTGCGATCACCAGGTTGGACCCGCCAGCAAACACCAACAGCGGACTGCCGGCGCTGGCCGTGGCCTCGGCATCCAGGTACTGCAGTGCTGCAACCACCTGTTCGGAAGTGGCGCAGGTAATTACCCGGCGGGCAATCGGACCGACACGCAAGGTGGTCAGTGGCGCCAACGGGACCTCATCGGCGACATGCGCACCGGCAAAGAGCGAACCGACCACGGCGTGTAACGGTAGCCTGACCAGCTATGCCGCGTTCATTTGACATGTCGGTCGATTACGAGCGCAGCGTTGAAGAAGTTCATCGAGCTTTCGGTGAACTCGACTATTGGCAGGGACGGCTGGCAGTTTCCCCTGTCGACGTCGCGACGCTGGAGTCGATGCAGGTGGGTGGTGAATCGGACACCGACAAGACCATCGAAGTGGTGACCCTGCAGACCATGCTCAGCCAGAACCTGCCTGGCTTGGTCACGCAGCTACACCGCGGCGACTTGTCCGTGCGACGCGAGGAGATTTGGGGTCCGGTCGACGACGGCACCGCAACGGCGTCGATTGCCGGGTCGATCGTCAACGCTCCCGTGAGCCTTCAGGGCATCGCCGTGCTGGCGCCAGCCCCTGAATCGGAGGCGGCCCGGCTGACGTACCGGGTCACTGTCCAGGTGCGTGTCCCGATTATCGGCGGCAAGCTGGAGAAAATCATCGGCACCCAATTGGCCGGCTTGGTTACCGCGGAACATCAATTCACCACCGACTGGATTGCCAACAACGCTGCGCGCTAGTTCCTGGTGCGCGAGGTTTATCCGGGCTCCATCGCCCGCCGTGACGAATGCGGGATCAGTTCCCGCGCTGGCCGTCAAGGAATGCGGTGACGAGGGCGTCCGGGTCAAACTTCGGCGCGATAATTTCGGCTCCGGTGCGCGCCCACAGGCCGACTACCATGAGTGGCGCGATAAGTGTGACGAGCTTCTGCACGGGGTCACCCGGCCTAAGCTGTCCTCGATCTTGATGTGTTGCAATCACCTGAACGGCGTTGAGCAGGTTCGGCGTGAACGCGGCCATCGCACCACGGAGTTCGGGGTGACGTGGAATTTCAACCAACAGCGTCATGACGGCACCACCGTAGGTTTCCACCGTCGCGGCGTAGGCCTGCACTAGTGCCACGAGGTCGGCCCTGACGTCGTCGGTGACCGTCACTCGAGCAAAAGGCGACTTCGCGAGAGCGTGCGTCAGCGCCGTGTTGATCAGGGTCGCCTTGTCGCCGTAGCGGCGGAACAGTGTGACCTCGTTGACCCCGCCTCGACTGGCGATCTCCTGGGTTGTCGTGGCCCGGTATCCGCGCTCGGCGAATACCCGGACCGTCGCGTCGAATAAGCCGTCTACGTCGATACGCCTGGGCATGTACCTCCGAACGCCGCGTCGATACCGGTAGTGGCTAGCATACCACTAATGCAAGTTATTACTTGCATTAGTGGTATGCTAGGTCGTCGGCGGGCTCGAACTGGACTCACCCACCTCCTCCTCACGCCGCAGGCGGCGCGCATCGTCGGCGGGCTCGAACTGGACTCACCCACCTCCTCCTCACGCCGCAGGCGGCGCGCATCGTCGGCGGGCTCGAACTGGACTCACCCACCTCCTCCTCACGCCGCAGGCGGCGCGCATCGTCGGCGGGCTCGAACTGGACTCACCCACCTCCTCCTCACGCCGCAGGCGGCGCGCATCGTCGGCGGGCTCGAACTGGACTCACCCACCTCCTCCTCACGCCGCAGGCGGCGCGCATCGTCGGCGGGCCTAAGCTGGCGCGCATGCGAATCGCATTGGCGCAAATCCTCAGCGGTACCGACCCTGAGGCAAATCTGCAGCTGGTGCGCGAGTACGCGGACACGGCCGCCGACGAGGGCGCGCGCCTCGTGGTATTTCCCGAGGCGACCATGTGCCGGTTCGGCGTCCCGCTGAGCCCGATCGCCGAGCCCGTTGATGGCCCCTGGGCCACCAGCGTCCGTCAGATCGCGGCCGAGTCCGACATCACCGTGATCGCCGGCATGTTCACCCCCGCCGACGGCGGGCGGGTGACGAACACACTCATCGCCGCGGGGCCGGGCACGCCCAATCGCCCCGACACCCACTATCACAAGATTCACCTCTATGACGCGTTCGGCTTCACCGAATCGCGGACCGTCGCACCTGGACACCAACCGGTAGTGGTCGACGTCGACGGCGTTGCGGTCGGGTTGACCATTTGCTACGACATCCGTTTTCCCGCGCTCTACACCGAACTAGCCCGGCGCGGAGCCCAGCTCATTACGGTGTGCGCATCGTGGGGCTCCGGTGCCGGCAAACTCGAACAGTGGACACTGCTGGCGCGGGCACGGGCACTGGACTCGATGAGCTACATCGCCGCGGCCGGTCAGGCCGACCCCGGCGACACGCTCGCGAGCTCGAAAGCGCCCACCGGAGTGGGCGGGAGCCTGGTCGCCTCACCGCTGGGCGAGACGGTTGCGGCGGCTGGTACCCGGCAGCAACTGCTAGTCGCCGACATCGACGTCGACAACGTCGCCGCCGCCCGCGACAACCTCGCAGTGCTGCGCAACCACTCACACTTCGTTCAGCTTGATAGGGCAGAATCGCGTGGGTGACTAACCCGCAAGGACCAGCGAGCGACCCAACAAAGTGGGCACGTCCCGGGGATCCAGGTCCTTCACCCGCGAGCGGGCGCGACCCTCACTCCCGTCCTTCGGCACAGTCCGATCCATCAACCGGGCGGCTTCGCCCCGGCGAGCCCGGCGGTGCTCGGGTCGAGGAATCACCGACTTTGCCTGCTCAGTCGCCGCAGCAGGCCGAGTCACAAACCGAACAACTGGCTGCCGCCAATGCCGCGGCGGCGCGACCCAGTTCCCAATCATCGCCCCGCACATCGGCGGCGCCATCGGCTCAGACGGCTAAGCCGCCGGAAGAGCCAGCAACGGTGAAAACCAAGCGACGCTCCCGTCGGGACCCGCTAACCATTTTTCTGGTCCTCATCATCGTCTTTTCGCTCCTGGTTGCCGGGCTGATCGCTGGCGAGCTCTACGCTCGCCACGTCGCCAATAGCAAGGTCGCCGAGGCGGTGGCATGCGAGGTCAACGATCAAGCCACGGCCTCGTTCGGGGTCGCGCCACTGCTGCTGTGGCAGGTCGCCACGCGCCACTTCACCAACATTTCGGTTGAGACCGCAGGCAACCAGATACGTGATGCCAAAGGCATGAAGGTCCAGATCACTATCCAAGACGTCAATCTCAAGTCGACGCCGAGCTCCCAGGGCACGATCGGCGCGCTGGATGCCACCATCACGTGGTCGTCCGAAGGCATCAAGGAATCGGTACAGAATGCGATTCCTGTGCTGGGCGCCTTCGTTACCAGCGCCGTGATCACCCATCCCGCCGATGGCACCATCGAATTAAAGGGGATGCTCAACGACATTGTGGCGAAGCCCAAGGTGTCCGGTAACGGCATCGCGCTCGAGATCATCAGTTTCAACACCCTGGGCTTTTCCTTGCCACGCGAGATCGTGCAATCGACACTCAACGACTTCACCGCCACCCTGACCAAGAACTACCCGTTGGGTATTCACGCGGACAGCGTGCAGGTCACCCCGACCGGCGTGATCAGCCACTTCTCCACCCGCGACGCCGCCATCCCCATCGGCACCCAGAACCCGTGCTTCGCCAACCTCTGACGTCGCCACCCTCGGGTCAATCCTGACTAAGCCCGTCCAACACCATTCGAGTGCCGGACAGCCCCAGCCTGGTAGCGCCCGCGTCCAGCATCGCGATGGCATCCGCGGCCGTCCGGATTCCGCCACTGGCCTTGACTCCAAGACGCCCGCCGACGGTCTCGTTCATCAGCTCGACCGCACGCACCGTCGCACCGCCGGCGGGGTGAAACCCGGTTGAGGTCTTGACGAATTCCGCGCCGGCCTCCTCGGCCACTCGACAAACGCCGGTCAGCGTTTGCGCATTCGCCTGACTGAGTAGCAGCGCAGACTCGACGATTACCTTGAGCACGGTCCCGGACGCGGCGGCGCGCACTGTCTCGATGTCTGATCGCACCGCATCGAAGTCACCTGCGAGCGCAGCACCGATGTCGATCACCATGTCGATCTCCCGCGCCCCCGAAGCTACGGCTAGAGCCGCCTCCCGCGCCTTGACCACGGACACGTGCTTACCTGACGGAAAACCTGCCACCGCCGCGACCCGCACGCCGCCCGCGTCGACCGCGACCGGCACCATCGGCGGCGACACACATACCGCGTAGACGCCCAAGTCTGCCGCCTCGGCAACCAGGGCGGCCACGTCAGCATTGGTGGCCTCGGGTTTGAGCAAGGTGTGGTCCACCAGCGCCGCCAGCTGCCCCCGACTGGGTTGACCCGACACTAGAACTGGCCATCGGTAGTCGAGGGCACCCGCACCTCAGCGCCGACCGGATTGCAGGCCGACGTGATCATCGCGACGTCATCGACGACCGGCCGCCAAGGCTCAAGGTTCCAGCTAGCTTTTCCGGGCTGCGCAATCTCGGCAAAGTTCCAGTGGCACATGAACTGTGCGTGCATGCCGACGGAGTCAGCATCGGGTGCGAGCGCGAGCACCTCCGCCCACGCCTCGTCGGCCGCGCCGCGAGGTCCGAGGTGCCCGGCCGCCGTGCGCCCCGATGTCGTGGGATAAATCCGCAGGCTTGTCAGAGATCGCCACTGTGTCCACTCGACGTGGCCGACGAACGGTGGATCCGCATCGGCCCCGGGGTCAGCCGCGGGACTCGCACCGGCAGGTCCTGCGCCCAACAAGGCGACGAACACCGCAGTCGACACCGCCAACAGAACTCTCATCCCGCCATGTCCTGCGCCCGTAATCCGCGCGAAATGATGTCGCGGTCGCCCCAGCATAGCTGCAGTCGAGTGCGTCGCTGGCGCGAGTTGCAACGCTTCGGGGGCGACGCGGCGCCGCAGTTGGTCGGTGCACACACCGCACCAGCGTTCCACTTCGTCGATCCAGCAGACACCGGCGGGGGCAGCGTGCCGCGCACAACGGGGATACGCGGTACTTGAGGCGGCAACGCCGTGCTGATCGGCAACGGCGGGACCGGCATCACCGCGGGCACCGGGGGCACCGGCGGGCTCCTGCTCGGCCAAAACGGGATCAACGGGTTGACCTAAACCCTTCGGCTCGCCGCGGGTCGAAGTGACAGGATTGCAGCCGCGTCAGGCGCAGGACGCTAGCGCGACTTACCTTGGATCTCGAGGAGCTTGGGCCGTACATCGACCAGATACACGCCGGCCGCACAAGCGGCTATCGCCATCCCCAGCACGCCGAAAACGAAGCCCAGGAAGGACGTCAACGCCACAGCCGCACCAAGGATCACCAACCACGCCGGCTTAGTCATCTTGTCGGCAGCCGTGTAAGCGTCCGGTCGTTGCATCGCTGCATGCACAAATGAGTACACCGCCGTCACCAAGACGGCGATCTGCAAGACCAACATGACGGTACCCACGAGGTGGTTCACACATTCAGCCTAAGCGGATTCCGTCCAATACGTCGACTCCGAGCCGCCCGGCGGGGCGGCTCGGAGTCGAGTGGATCAGCGGTCCGAGTGGATCGCTATTTCTGGGTGACCTTCTTGGCGGCCTTCTTCGCAGGCGCCTTCTTTGCGGCCGTCTTCTTGGCCGGAGCAGCCTTCTTGGCCTTCGCGGGAGCCGTCTTCTTGGCCTTGGCCGGGGCTTCCTTCTTCGGCAAGTCGATACCGACCAGCTTGGCGGCGCGCTCACCGACCGCGCGGGTCTGCGTCGCGACCGTCCCCAGGGCTTCCTGCGTCAGCTCGACAGCCTGGTCCACATAGCCCTCGGCACGCGCCGACACGTCCTCAAACCCCTGCTGAGTGCGCAGCCGGTCCAAAGCGGCCTCGCCGCGCTCGACCAACTCGTTGTAACGGCTCGTGGCGGCCTCGAGGTAGCCCTCGGCAGCCTTGCGCAACTCGTCCGTGGTGAACCTCTCGCGCAACTCGGTGATCTGCTCGGGCAGGTCCTCCTGCAGCTTGGTGATACGAGCGCGGCTCTCCTCAACCCGGCTGCGGGTGTCGGTGCGAGTCTCTTCGGCACGGTCGCGCAAGTTGGCGATCAGGTCATTGACAGTGGCCAGGGCCAAGTCGGCCGCGCCGAGCGCCGCGAGAAGCGGTGCCTTGAGGTCCTCGACATTCGTGTTGTCAGCCATGGTGTTCCCTTTCACTACTTTGGTTTCTTAGCTGGTGCTTTTACGTATTCGGTTTGAAAGTTGGTCTGGAAGTTGTAGCCGGCTCAGCCAGCAACTGACTTCAAAGAGATAACTTTCCCCTTCCTGTTGGGCTACCCGACAGCCGGCATCGTGGACATCACCAATGTGACTCGCATGATTGGCGATACCCGTGTCGGCTCGGATTGATCCGCCGTGGCCGAGCGCATGAATGTCGCTGACCTGGGCTAGCCAATCGTCGATGTCGGATCGCTCGGACTCTCCTCACTGGTGGCTTCGTTCAGCTGGGTGGCTTCGTTCTGCTGGGTGGCTTCGTTCTGCTGGGTGGCTTCGTTCAGCTGGGTGGCTTCGTTCTGCTGGGTAAAAGTCGCGTAGATATCGAGCAGAATCTGCTTCTGACGCTCGGTGATCGCGGTGTCGATGATGATCGCGTCACGCACCTGACTGGTCTCGCTGGGCTCAAGAATCCCAGCACGCACATAGAGAACTTCCGCTGAAACCCGCAACGCCTTCGCGATCTGGCTCAGCACGTCGGCGGACGGCTTGCGCAGTCCGCGTTCCACCTGACTGAGGTACGGATTGCTGACACCGGACCGCTCGGCAAGCTGCCGCACCGAGACGTGGGCTATCTCCCGCTGTGCTCTGATGAAGCTGCCAATGTCAGAGGCCACGTCGGAGGCCTTTGTGGACACCTTGGCGGCCAGCTTCTCCTCCGGCGGCATCGGTGTACTCCTAGAGTCATGTCCGGTATCGATGGCCCCAGCGTACGGACAGGTGCTTGCTTTTGCAAGCGCTTGTTAGCACCCACTCAGAACAGCCACTGCGCGATGGCGTAGATCGCCAGCCCGGCAAGCGCCCCGACCACTGTCCCGTTGATTCGAATGAACTGTAGGTCTCGACCCACATGCAGTTCGATGCGCCGACTGGCTTCCTCGGCATCCCAGCGCTCGATGGTCTCGGTGATGATCGCGGTGATCTCCACGCCATACTGCGAGACCAGATGCTGGGCGGCGCGCACCATCCAGTTGTCCACCTTGTCGCGCAGGTCAGCATCGTCGCGTAGGGACTCCCCGATCTGGATCACGGCCTCGGTGATCCGGGTGCGCAACGGGCTGGACGGGTCGTCGACACCCTCGAGGACCAGCTTCTTGAGTGTCTTCCACGCGGTCGCGGCGGCATCGGCAATCTCGTCGCGCGCCATCAGTTGCTCTTTCACCGCATCGGCGCGCGCAATGGTGGCAGGATCGTGCTGGAGATCTTCGGCGAACTCGAAGAGGAACTGGGTCGCCGAGCGGCGCAATTCGTGGTCGGGGTTGCGGCGAACCTTGTCGGTGAATTCCATCAACTCGCGATGGATACGGTCACCAACCAGGTGGTCGATAAATCGGGGCGACCAGCTCGGCGAATCACGCTCCACCACCCGCTCGATGACCACACCGGCGTTCAGCGACCACTGAAACGCCCGGTCGGCCAGCAGCTGGATCAATGCTTCCTGCCGATTCTCCGCCAGCAGTGTCGCCAGTACTCGGCCCACGGGCGGACCCCACTGAGGTTCGGCGATGCGGCGCACGATCATCCTGTCAATCACGTGCTGGACGTCTTCGTCACGGAGCAGCTCCACCAGCACCCGTAGCACCGTCGCAGTTTCGGTGGCCACCCGCTGGGCATGCGCGACCTCTGACAGCCACTTGCCCAGCCGGCTGGGCACCTGTGCATCCCGCAACTTGGCCTCCACAACCGTCGCGGACAGGAAGTTCTCCCGTATGAAGGTCCCCAGACCCTCGCCTAGCTGGTCCTTCTTACGCTTGATGATTGCCGTGTGCGGAATCGGGATGCGCAGCGGATGCGTGAACAAGGCAGTCACTGCGAACCAGTCAGCTAGCGCGCCCACCATGCCGGCTTCAGCGGCCGCACCGACGTAACCAATCCAGGTCGCGGTGGCACCTTGCGACTGCGCCCAGCGACACACCAGGAACACCACAGTGGCACCCACCAAGAAGCTCAGCGCCACCGCTTTCATCCGGCGCAACGCCACCCGCCGCTCGGCATCGGCCTCCGGATCGGCCCCGGCGAACGACTCCGCGAAAGATACTCGGGCCCGGCGCAGCCCAGTTGGCAACCTGCTCGAGTCCAACCCGCGCGACGGCGAGCCCGACACATCGGCTCTGTGTGCCACCACACCATCATCCGCTATTGCGGCAAGCAGTTGCGGCAAGCAGTTAATGTAACGGCAGTGCCTGTCGGGCCATCCGAGCCACGTGCGCATGCCGCCTGATGCGCCATAAAGACCCTCACAAGCCGTAGTATCAAGGCGTCTCATGAATGGCAATCGGCGAAAGTGGCAGAGGGTATCCCGGCCGTGACCGCGAAGACGGATGGCCGCAAGCGACGCTGGCATCAGCACAAGGTGGAGCGCCGCAATGAGTTGGTGGACGGCACGATCGTCGCCATCCGCCGACACGGCCGTTACCTGAGCATGGACGAGATCGCCGCGGAGATCGGCGTCTCCAAGACGGTGCTCTACCGCTATTTCGTCGACAAGAACGACCTGACGACAGCGGTGATGATGCGCTTCACGCAGACCACGTTGATCCCCAACATGGCCGCGGCGCTGTCATCCACCTTGGACGGCTACGACCTCACCCGCGAAATCATTCGGGTCTACGTCGAAACCGTGGCGGCCGAGCCAGAGCCGTATCGCTTCGTGATGGCGAACAGCTCGGCCAGCAAAAGCAAAGTGATCGCCGACTCAGAGCGAATCATTGCCCGCATGATCGCGGTTATGCTGCGCCGCCGCATGCATGAGGCCGGGATGGACACCGGTGGGGTGGAGCCGTGGGCATACCTGATTGTCGGGGGCGTGCAATTGGCCACCCACTCGTGGATGTCGGACCCGCGGATGACTAAAGACGAACTGATCGACTACCTCACGATGCTGAGCTGGAGCGCATTGTGTGGCATCGTGGAGGCCGGCGGATCACTAGAGAAATTCCGGGAGCAGCCACATCCCTCGCCGATCGTGCCGCCCCGCGAAGAGGTCTAGCATCCAGGCCTTCCCGATATGGGCGGGCAGGCGCACCTCCGGGATTCCGGCTGACCTCCGGCAAGCGACGACGGCCCCGGCGCGGCCCAGGATGCAGCTAGAACAGGCCAGAACAGCTAGCATGCAGGAGGTGCACCCGGTGGCAATCGGGGTGCCCCGGGGCCTGCGCCTCGCAGGTACCGGACACAGAAAGGCTCAATATCGGTATGTCCGTGCAGCTCACACCGCAGTTCGGCAATGTACAGGCCCACTACGATCTGTCCGACGACTTCTTCCGGCTGTTCCTCGACCCCACCCAGACGTACAGCTGCGCGTATTTCGAACGCGACGACATGACACTTGAAGAAGCGCAGATCGCCAAGATCGATCTGGCACTGGGCAAACTCAAGCTCGAGCCCGGGATGACGCTGCTCGATATCGGCTGTGGCTGGGGCGCGACGATGCGACGCGCAATCGAAAAATATGACGTCAACGTCGTGGGTCTGACGTTGTCCGAAAACCAGGCCGCGCACGTCCAGAGCATGTTCGACGAGATGGACACCCCGCGCACCAGACGCGTCCTACTCGAGGGCTGGGAGAAGTTCCACGAGCCGGTCGACCGCATTGTCTCGATCGGCGCCTTCGAACACTTTGGCCACCAGCGCTATCACCATTTCTTTGAGGTGACCTACCGCGCGTTGCCGGAAGATGGCGTGATGCTGCTGCACACGATCGTGCGCCCCACCTTTCGGGAAGCCAGGCAAAAGGGTCTGCCGTTGACGCGCGAAATCGTGCACTTCACCCAATTCATCCTCGCGGAGATCTTCCCCGGCGGCTGGCTACCGTCGATCCCCACGGTAGAAGAGCACGCCGAAAAGGTCGGTTTCAACCTCACTCGGATCCAGTCATTGCAACTGCACTATGCGAGGACCCTCGACACCTGGGCGGCGGCCCTTGAAGCCAATAGGGAACAAGCCATCGCGATCCAATCGCAAAAGGTCTACGACAGCTATATGAAGTACCTGACGGGGTGCGCGAAGCTGTTCCGCCAGGGTTATACCGACATCAACCAGTTCACCCTGGAAAAGTAACCAACACAAGCCAGCAGCGGCGTCGTGACCGCAAGCCGGCGGCCACGACAGATAACCAGACGGCTAGCAAGACGGCTAAGCAGAGCCGATGTGTAGTCCGGCTTAAGCCTGATGCGCCGATGCGCCGAGGCCCACCCGCTCACACGAACCGGCCCGAACACGCACATAATCCCCCAGCTGGACCCGCGACAAGTCGGCGAGATAGCAGCGCGGCATTTCGCTACTTCGTCAAAGTGAACTGCCCAATGTTGCTAATGCCCTTGCGGAAGAAGTTTTCGCACCCGGTCAGATAGTGCATGTACTTGTCGTATATGGCTTCAGACTGCATGGCGATGGCTCGGTCTTTGTTCGCTTTCAGGTTTGCCGCCCAGATATTCAGCGTCCGCTCGTAGTGCTTTTGCAACAATTGGACTCTTTCGACGGAAAAACCGGCCGCCTGTGCGAACTTGAAAATGTCTTCCTGCGCCGGCAACTGTCCACCCGGGAAAATTTCGGTACCGATGAATCGCATGAATCGGATATCGCTCATCGTCACCTTGACACCCATTTCATGCATTTGTTTCTGGGTATAGGTGAGAATCGTGTGCAACAACATCCGGCCATCGTCGGGAAGGA
The DNA here is from genome assembly GCF_018278905.1 of Mycobacterium spongiae. Classification (NCBI taxonomy): domain Bacteria; kingdom Bacillati; phylum Actinomycetota; class Actinomycetes; order Mycobacteriales; family Mycobacteriaceae; genus Mycobacterium; species Mycobacterium spongiae. The sequence goes on along the minus strand of NZ_CP046600.1, from coordinate 820,718 downwards.
TGTTATAGGATCGCTCGAAGAAGGCCGAATAGCGCTCCATCTTGAACGCCTCGAAAGCACCGATGGTGACGATCCGGTCGACCTTGTCCTCGAATTCCTCCCAACCTTGCAATCGCACCTCCACGGAGCGCTCGGTCGGGATCTTCGCGAGTTTGGCCTTGCTGTACTCGAACTGATTGCGACTGAGGGTAATACCAATGACGTTGACGTCGTACTTCTCTATCGCTCGCTGCAGCCCGCCACCCCAGCCGCACCCGATATCGAGGAGCGTCATCCCGGGCTCTAGATTCAGTTTGCCCAAGGCGAGATCGAACTTCGCGTTAGACGCCTCTTCCAAAGTCATGTCATCGCGTTCGAAGTACGCGCAGGTGTAGGCCATCGTGGGGTCAAGAAATAGCGCAAAAAACTCATCGGAAACGTCATAGATGGATTGCGACTCTTCGTAAAAAGGCCTCAAGTCAGTCATGTGTGGAAATGCCTCTCGTCTGCTGATCGCGAAAAATACTACCGGATACCGACAACCGCTGTCACACGATCACGGCTTGGCCGCCGGAGCCCGGCGAACCGGGCATAAGGGGCGCCTGCGGCCGGCTCGGAAGCTTCAGTACGTGTAGAAACCTCGACCCGATTTTTTGCCCAACCGGCCCGCCTCAACCATCCGCAGCAACAGCGGAGGCGGCCCGTACTGCGGCTCCTTGAATTCCTCAAACATCTTGTCCGCAATCAACTTGAGCGTATCCAGGCCAACAAGGTCGGAAAGCCGCAGGGGTCCCATAGGATGCGACAGCCCCGCGACGACTGCCTTGTCGACATCTTCGATGGTGGCAAATCCCGCCTCGACCATCCGGATCGCCGACAGCAAGTACGGCACCAGTAGCGCGTTCACCACGAAGCCGGACCGATCCGAACATCGAACGACCTGTTTGCCTAGGATCGCGCTGGCAAACTCTTCGGTGCGGGTGGCGGCAGCCTCGTCGGTGGCCAGGGTGCAGACCAACTCAACCAGCGGCAGCACCGGGACCGGATTGAAGAAGTGCAAGCCCAGCACACGCTGCGGATGCTTGGTCGCCGCAGCGATTTTCATGATGGGGATGCTGGAGGTGTTCGACGCGAGCACCGCGTCGGGATCGGTGACCACTTGGTCCAGTTCGGAGAAGACTCGGGCCTTGACGGCCTCGTCCTCCACAATGGCTTCGATCACAAGCTGCCGGTCAGCAAAATCGCTCAGGTCAGTCGTGAACGACAACGTGGCGAGCGCACGGTCGCGCTCGCGTTCAGTCACTTTGCCCGCGCTGACGCCGCGCTCAAGAGACTTCACAATGCGGTTGCGTCCGGCGGTGATCAGCGCCTCGGTGCCTTCGAAAACCGCCACGTCGACGCCGGCACGCGCGCAGACCTCGGCAATGCCCGACCCCATCTGCCCAGCCCCGACAACCCCGACCCGCTGAATCGCCGCATCGCTCACAGTTTGTTCTCTTTCCTACGAATGGTGTCCGACAGCGCAACAGGCCCCGCCCAGGTTGGCTGGGCGGGGCCTATGCTACTTCCCCAGCGGCGAGCAGCCGCTCAGTGGAACTGGCCCTCTTCGGTGGAGCCGGCCAAAGCCGTCGTCGACGACGTCGGGTCCACCGTGGTGGCAATCCGGTCGAAGTAGCCCGCACCAACTTCGCGCTGGTGCTTGGTGGCCGTGTAGCCGCGCTCCTCGGCGGCAAACTCACGCTCCTGCAGTTCGACGTAGGCGCTCATCTGGTTGCGCGCGTAACCATAGGCCAGATCGAACATCGAGTAGTTCAGGGCGTGGAAACCGGCCAGCGTGATGAACTGGAACTTGAACCCCATAGCACCCAGCTCTTTCTGGAACTTCGCGATGGTGGCGTCGTCGAGGTGCTTGCGCCAGTTGAACGATGGCGAGCAGTTGTAGGCCAGCATCTGGTCCGGGAACTCAGCCTTGACGCTCTCAGCAAACTTCTTCGCCAGCTCCAGGTCCGGCGTGCCGGTCTCCATCCAGATCAGATCAGCAAACGGCGCGTAGGCCTTGGCGCGCGCGATGCAGGGCTCGAGGCCATTCTTCACGCGGTAGAAGCCTTCCTTGGTGCGGTCGCCGGCAATGAATCGGCGGTCGCGCTCGTCGACATCGGAGGTGATCAACGTGGCCGCCTCGGCATCAGTACGCGCGATGACAACGGTCGGCACGTCTGCGACGTCAGCCGCCAATCGAGCCGAGGTCAGGGTGCGAATGTGCTGCTGAGTGGGGATGAGCACCTTGCCACCCAGGTGGCCGCACTTCTTCTCGGATGCCAGCTGGTCCTCCCAGTGCGAACCGGCGACACCAGCGGCGATCATGGCTTTCTGCAGCTCGTAGACGTTGAGCGCACCACCGAAGCCCGCCTCACCGTCGGCGACGATCGGCACCAACCAGTTGCCGACTGAACGGTCGCCTTCGACTTTGGCAATCTCATCGGCGCGCAGCAATGCGTTGTTGATACGCCGGACGACCTGGGGCACCGAATTGGCTGGGTACAGGCTTTGGTCGGGGTAGGTGTGGCCCGACAGGTTGGCGTCGCCGGCCACCTGCCAACCAGACAAGTAGATCGCCTTGAGGCCGGCGCGCACTTGTTGGACAGCCATGTTGCCGGTCAGCGCGCCCAGCGCGTTGACGAACTCCAGGTCGTGCAACTGCTCCCACAGCACTTCGGCGCCACGGCGTGCCAAGGTGTGCTCCTCGACGACGTGCCCCTGAAGGGCCACGACATCCTGGGGAGTGTACGTGCGGGTGATGCCCCGCCAGCGCGGGTTGTGGTCCCAGTCGTGCTGGATCTGCTCAGCGCTTTTCGGGGTGCCAACGACAGACATCGGGCTGCTCCTTCATGCTCTTCCGGGCCTATCACCAGGCCGATGAACGGCTGACAACCATCCATGGCTGGTGAATCGGCTGTTGAATGCCGGACCATCTTGCGGCGGCGCCGGGACTCAACTTCACTTGCGTGCTAAGTCGACGATGGCACAGCTCATCGACATCGTCTACCGATTCCACTTGCAAATTTCCGCAATGCCGCAGCCGAATTTTGCTAATGTTGCGAAGGAGTGAGATTACTGAACCGTTACAGTAGCTACTGGCCAGTAACCACAATCCGCAGGTGAAGCGGCGTTTCCGAGAAGGCGGGCGATTCGGCGCCGAGGCCTACAGAGCGAACAGCGCGGCGACGGCCTTCGTCTCGTCGCCGACGGCGTATGTGAGCGTTGTAACAGCGCGATCGGTCAGGCCGGGACCGAACTGGTCGGTCGAGCCCGCCGGGTGAACGTGCGCAATGATCTCCAGCTTGTCGCCTAGCGCAACCGGCGCCTCGTGTTCGATCGTGACGCGCAGCGGCCCGCGCAGCAACTCCGGGTGGGACCACAAGTAGTCCTCGATCACACTCCAGTACACCGAGTTGTTCATGTGGTCGAAGAGGTCAATATCGGTGACCCGGACCGGGAACTCGTGGATTTCCGTGGCGTCCTCGCGGGTCCCGGGCTTCACATAGCTCTTCCACCGAAGCCGATCAACGGCGGTGGTCTTGTGCAGACCCGCCAGGAAGTCGTCGGCGATGCGCGCCGGCATCTCCGTTTCCTTATTGACATGGATCCAGAACGCCTCGGACTCGATCAGCCCGCTCTTGCGTCCATCGATCCGGACCCGCATCTCACACCAGCGATTCGAAGTACCCGAGCACCAGCGCCGGCATCTCAGCATGTCCTGGAATTCGATGGGTCGGACCAGATCGACCATGGTGCGGCGCACGATCCACAGCGGGTGGGTTTCCTCGAAGCCCATTTCGCGCAGCTGGTCCTGGCCGATGTCTTGAATATGCCGGGCAGCAGCGTCCAACCGCAGGCGGCCCGTGCGCTCGATATCGCCGACGCGCAGTGGCCATTCGCGATCGAACACATCGGGGTGACCGTCGGGCACGGGCATCAATTCTTTGTCCAGGCTCACGGCTAAGTCCCCGTTTCCTCCTCGTCGGTGCCTCAGATCAACCCGAGATCGCCGGTGCGAATCATGCCAATGACGTCACGGAAACACCAATCGCGCGCCGGTGCGAACTCTGCTAATGAAGCCTTCGCAACGCCAGGTAGGCTTGACCAGGTGTCGAAGACGTATGTCGGCGCACGTGTGCGCCAGCTACGCAGCGAGCGCGGTTTCAGCCAGGCCGCGCTGGCTCAGATGCTCGAGATATCACCGAGCTACCTCAACCAGATCGAGCACGACGTTCGCCCGCTGACCGTGGCGGTCCTCCTGCGGATCACCGAGGTGTTCGGGGTCGACGCGACCTTTTTTGCCTCTCAGGACGACACGCGTCTGATCGCCGAGCTCCGCGAGGTGACCATGGACCGCGATCTGGACGTCGACATCGCCCCGACTGAAGTCGCCGAATTGGTCAGTGTTCATCCCGGCCTGGCTCGCGCGATGGTCAATCTGCATCGACGCTATCGGATCACCACCGCCCAGCTGGCCGCTGCCACCGAGGAGCGATTCTTTGATGGCAGCGGTACCGGATCAATCACCATGCCGCACGAAGAGGTGCGCGACTATTTCTACCAACGCCAGAACTATCTGCACGAGCTGGACACCGCCGCTGAAGACCTCACGACCAAAATGCGGATGCACCACGGCGACCTGTCCCGCGAATTGACCCGTCGACTCACCGAGTTGCATGGAGTACGCATCGCCAAGCGGATTGATCTCGGCGATACCGTGCTGCACCACTATGACCCGACTACGAAGACACTCGAGATCAGTAGCCACCTGGCATGGGGTCAGCAGGTGTTCAAGATGGCCGCCGAACTGGCATATCTCGAATTTGGCGACCTGATCGACAGCATGGTCACCGAAGGCAAGTTCACCAGCGACGAGTCGCGCACGCTGGCGCGGCTCGGCCTTGCCAACTACTTCGCCGCCGCCGCGGTGCTGCCCTACCGCCAGTTTCATGATGTTGCGGAGAACTTCCGCTACGACGTCGAGCGGTTGTCGGCGTTCTACTCGGTGAGCTACGAGACCATCGCACACCGCTTGTCGACACTGCAACGGCCGTCCATGCGTGGCGTACCGTTCTCCTTCGTCCGCGTCGACCGGGCTGGGAACATGTCAAAGCGCCAGTCGGCCACCGGCTTTCACTTCTCTTCCAGCGGCGGCACCTGCCCCCTGTGGAACGTCTACGAGACGTTTGCCAACCCGGGCAAAATCCTGGTGCAGATCGCCCAGATGCCGGACGGCCGCAACTACCTGTGGGTGGCCAGAACTGTCGAGCGCCGCGCCGCCCGGTATGGTCAGCCCGGTAAGACCTTCGCGATCGGGCTGGGCTGCGAACTCCGCCACGCTCACCGGCTCGCCTACTCGGAAGGACTCGACTTGTCGGGCGACCCGAATATTGTGGCTACACCAATCGGCGCGGGATGCCGCGTGTGCGAACGCGACAACTGTCCGCAGCGGGCATTCCCCGCCCTGGGGCGCGCATTGGACCTCGACGCGCACCGCAGCACCGTGTCCCCGTACCTGGTGAAGCCGGCATGACCGAGGCGCAATCTGGCGATATCGCGCGCATCCCGCCCGGCGGATTGCGCCAGCTCGGGCCGATCAATTGGGTGATCGCCAAGGTGGGCGCCCGCGTGCTGCGGGCGCCGAGGATGCACCTGTTCGCCACGCTGGGTTATCGCCAGTCGCTGTTTTGGGCTTTCCTGCTCTACGGCGGGCGGCTCCTGCGCGGACGGCTGCCCCGCGCCGATACCGAGCTGGTGATCTTGCGGGTCGCGCACCTACGCTCTTGCGAGTACGAGCTCCAGCACCATCGCCGGATCGCCCGCGGTGCGGGGCTGGATGCACAAACGCAGGCCACGATTTTCGCGTGGCCGGAGGCTCCCGAGTCAGACGGTCCCCGGAAAGTCTTGAGCGCCCGCCAACAGGCGCTACTGCAAGCAACCGATGAGTTGATCACGAATCGTTCGGTCACGGCCGACACGTTTCAGCAGTTGGCCACTCACCTCAATCGGCAACGGTTGATCGAATTCTGCATGCTCGCAACTCAATACGACGGGATCGCCGCGACGGTGACTGCCCTCGCTATCCCTCTGGACAACCCGGTCGACAAACGCTAGCCGCCGATCACAGGTAGACGTCGGCCAGCACGGCCAACGTCAGCACGACCGGAAGAACCGGCAAACAGAACGCAAACGCCGACCAGGCATATTTGCGCCGCCATCGCAAGAGCAAACCCCCGATGGCCGCGCCGATCGCTAGCGCAACCGACACCAGCAACACGATCCGGCTCCACCGACTCACCGTTGAGAAGTCCTCGCCGATCGAAATGGCGACCAGCCAGAAGACATAGCCGAGTGCCGCACCCCCGATAGCACCCGCAACGGTCCCGGTGGTCTCGTGAGGCCTCATCGTTGGCTCAGAAGTTGATCATGTGGCCAGTCAAACCGTGGAAGCACTCCTGCAGTGCCTCCGACATCGTGGGGTGAGTGTGCACGTTGCGAGCCAGTTCGGCGGCACTCAGGTCCCACTTTTGCGCCAGCGTGAGTTCCGGCAGCAGCTCGGATACATCGTGGCCGATCAGATGCCCGCCCAGCAGCTCACCCCGTTTGGCATCGGCCACCAGCTTGACGAACCCGCTGGGATCGCCCAGACCGTGTGCTTTAGCGTTCGCCGTGAACGGGAATTTGGCGACGACGACGTCGTAACCTTCGTCCCGGGCTTGCTGCTCGGTGAGTCCGAAGCTGGCAACCTGCGGCTGGCAGAACGTGGCCCGCGGCAACATGCGATAGTCACCGAGTGCCAAGGTCTCTGCGCCTGCGATGGTTTCGGCTGCCACGATGCCCTGCGCCTCGGCAACATGGGCAAGCTGCAGCAGACCGGTGACGTCACCAATCGCGTAGATGTGCGGCACATTGGTGTGCATGTAGTCGTCGATACCGATCGCCCCGCGCTCGGTCAGTTCGACGCCCGCCTTGTCCAGACCGTATCCCTCCACGTTGGGCGCAAACCCGATGGCCTGCAACACCTTGTCGGCCTTGAGCTCCTCGGTCTTGTCGCCCTTGCTCACGGTGACAGTGACTTGCGACCCGTCGTCGGAGATCGACTCCACTTTGGTTGCGGTGCGAACCTTGACGCCGAGCTTCTTGAACTGCCTCTCGATCTCCTTGGACACCTCGGCGTCCTCGTTGGGCAGTGCCCGCGGCAAGAATTCCACGATCGTGACGTCGACGCCGTAGTTCTTCAGCACATAGCCGAACTCCATGCCGATTGCGCCGGCTCCGGCGATAACGATCGACTTGGGCAGCTCCCGGGACAGGATCTGCTCCTCGTAGGTGACGACGTTGGTTGACAACTCGGTACCGGGAACCAATCGGGTACTACTACCGGTGGCGATGATGGCGTTGTCGAAGGTGACGGTTTCTGTGCCCGAATCGTTGAGATCGACCGATAGCGTGTTGGCATCGGTGAATCGGCCATAGCCATGGATCTCGGTGATCTTGTTTTTCTTCATGAGGTAGTGCACGCCGACAACGCGGCCATCGGCCACCTTGCGGCTCCGGTCATAGGCAACCCCATAGTCGAAGGTCACTTCGCCGCTCATGCCGAAACTCTTGGCGTCTTTGGAAAAAATGTGGACCAGCTCGGCATTGCGCAGCAAGGCTTTGGAAGGAATACAGCCGACGTTGAGGCATACGCCGCCCCAGTACTTGGGTTCAACGATTGCAGTCTTCAGACCGAGCTGTGCGGCACGGATTGCGGCGACATATCCACCGGGTCCGGCTCCGAGAACAACGACGTCGTAGTGAGTCACGCCACCACCCTAGTGGCCCGGCGCGACAAACCTAGTAGGGGATGACGCCAATCAGGCAACGACTAGCCCGCTCACAGTAATAGTAACCGTAGAGCGGTGCCGCGGCGGCGACCGAGGCGAACGGTCCCGACATCACCGCAAGCGACAGGGCCGCGATCAACGGTCTGCGTCGCACCATTGACAGCATCAGGCCGCCCACAGTGCACACGACGACGTAGGCCAACACGACGAACACCGTCAGCGTTTTGTCGATGGTGTGATACCACCAGTAGAACAAGCTCAGCCCGACCGGCGCCGCGCCGAACCAGACGCCGAGCACCACCAACAGCAGTTTCCACCACTTCACATACTGGTACCTGCCAGGAACCGCCACCGGGGCGGCAGCCCCGTCGGTGGCCGAAGCATCGGGCGTAGGCTCCTGCGCGATGCCGGCTGGCCCTGAACCTTCGAGCTCGTCCTCGTGCTGCCGCGTCCGGTGCGCCCCGGATCTCTTCGGGGGGCCGGACTTCTTTGTCCGGCCGGGCTGCCTATTCAGGCGGGATCGTATTCTCAGGCGAGACTTCTTCGGGCTTGCCACAGCAACAACGGGCTGGGCGTCCGTGTCGAAATCCGGCACGAACGGCACCGAGGGCTCGCCGATGTCGTCGAAATCCGGCATAAAAGGCTCAGTGCCTGGCGCCGCCGGGTGCCCGTCGTCAGCCACCGGATGCCACCTGGATCGCGACCAGCACACCGAACCAACCCGGCGCCATCGCCAGGATGAATGCCCCCACCATCGTGACCCACCGACGCCCGGACAGCAGGACGACCGCCATCCCGGTCACCGTGGGAATCCCGACGACCAGCGCAATGACGAAATCTGGCCGGATCGGGGATCTGACCAGCACGGTGAACGCCACCCCCGCGAGCACCCCGAGTGCCGTGCCAACCAGCATGGCGCTTGTCAGCAGCCATGACCGTGGTAGGGGAATCACGGTGTACGACCTTACTGCGGTTACTGCCCAGTGGCGCGGCACGTGCCCGGCGCGGCATCGTGGTCATCGAGATCGACGATATGACCACGCGACGGCGGACGTTCACCACGGGCGTACCCGGCACCGGTGATCACCGGTTGAGCTTGCAGCAACACCTTCTCGGCCGCGGTGAGGACGCGACCGCGGCTGAGGAACCGCACACCCTCCGGCGCCTCCAGACTGAACCCGCCGCCGCGCCCGGCCACGACGTCGATGACCAGCTGGGTCTGCTTTTCTCCCTGGTAATGGGCTTCGTACTGGGGACCCGAGATCCACACCGGGACTCCGTCCGAGCCCGATGATGGGCCGACATCGAGCACACCAAGCAATACGTCGCGGTCACCGACGAGGAAATCCCCGCTCGGGTAACACATCGGCGACGACCCGTCGCAGCACCCGCCGGATTGGTGGAACATCACCGGACCATGGCGATCCTGCAGCCGCGCTAGCAGCGAGGCTGCATCGGCGGTGATGAGCACGCCCGGAGGGGCGCTCGCCGGTGCGACCATCAGAAGAGCCCAACCGCCTTATCCGAGTAGGACACCAGCAGGTTCTTGGTCTGCTGGTAGTGATCGAGCATCACCTTGTGGTTCTCACGGCCGAAACCAGACTGCTTGTACCCGCCGAACGCGGCGTGTGCTGGGTATACGTGGTAGCAGTTGACCCAAACCCGGCCGGCTTGAATGTCCCGCCCGGCACGGTAGGCGGTGTTGCCGTCGCGACTCCACACACCGGCACCCAGACCATAGAGCGTGTCGTTGGCAATGCCCATCGCGTCGTCGTAATCGGCAAACGGGGTCACCGCGACGACGGGCCCGAAAATCTCTTCCTGGAAGATCCGCATATCGTTGGTGCCGCTGAAGATCGTCGGCTGCATATAGAAGCCGCCGGACAGGTCGCCACCAAGGTCGGCGCGCTCGCCGCCGGTGATGACCTTTGCCCCCTCGCCCTTGCCGATTTCGATGTAGGACAACACCTTTTCCAGTTGGTCATTCGACGCTTGGGAGCCCAACATCGTTTCGGTGTCCAGGGGATCGCCTTGCCGGACCGCCTTGGTGCGGATCGCCGCCAACTCCAGGAACTCGTCGTAGATGTCGGCCTGAACCAGGCTGCGCGACGGACAGGTGCAGACCTCACCCTGATTGAGAGCGAACATGGTGAACCCCTCGAGCGCTTTGTCGCAGAAGTCGTCACCCGCGGCCATCACGTCGGAGAAGAAGATGTTCGGGCTCTTGCCGCCGAGTTCCAGGGTGACGGGAATCAAGGTTTGCGCGGCGTACTGCATGATCAGTCGGCCAGTCGTGGTCTCCCCGGTGAACGCGACCTTGGCGATCCGGTCGCTGGATGCCAACGGCTTGCCGGCCTCAGCGCCGAATCCGTTGACAACGTTGATTACCCCGGGCGGCAAGAGATCACCGATCAACGACATCAAGAAGAGCATCGAGGCGGGCGTCTGCTCGGCGGGTTTCAGCACGACTGCGTTGCCGGCGGCGAGCGCTGGGGCAAGCTTCCACGCACCCATGAGGATCGGGAAGTTCCACGGAATGATCTGCGCGACCACCCCCAGCGGCTCGTGGAAGTGGTAGGCGACCATGTCCTCGTCGATCTGCGACAGCGAGCCCTCCTGAGCGCGGATAGCGGCTGCGAAGTAGCGGAAGTGATCGGCCGCCAGCGGGATGTCTGCGGCCAGCGTTTCCCGGATGGGTTTGCCGTTGTCCCAGGCTTCGGCCAGAGCCAGCGCGGCGGTGTTTTCGTCGATGCGGTCAGCGATCTTGTTCAGGATCGCTGCGCGCTCGGCTGGAGCGGTCTTGCCCCATGCCGGAGCCGCCGCGTGCGCGGCGTCGAGCGCCTTGTCGACGTCGGCAGCGTCGGAGCGCGGCACCTCGCAGAACGGCTGGCCGGTTACCGGGGTCAGGTTTTCGAAGTATCGGCCCGCGGCGGGCGCAACCCATTGGCCCCCAATGAAGTTTTCATATCGGGACTCGTACGACATCAGCGCGTCGGCGGAACCCGGACGGGAAAAGACAGTCATTGGCTCAGCTCCTCGTTCGATCCTCGTCAGATGCAATACAACTCACACTACCGCCGGAGGCCACAATGGCTTTCATGACATCGCAGGCTGCCGCGGACGACACGGACCCCTATCTATGGCTTGAAGAGGTTGACGGTGAGGAGGCACTGGATTGGGTGCGCGCGCGCAACCAGCCAACCATGGAAGAGTTCTGCGCCGGCAAGCTCCAGGACGAGTTCGACAGAATGCGCGCCGAGGCTCTTGAGGTGCTCGACACCGATACCCGCATTCCCTACGTGGGCCGACGCCGGGAATACCTCTACAACTTCTGGCGCGACGCGGACAATCCGCGCGGGCTGTGGCGGCGCACCACACTGGACAGCTACCGCACGGCCACTCCCGAATGGGATGTGCTCATCGACATCGACGAGCTCGGCCGCGCCGACGGCCAGAAATGGGTATGGGCCGGCGCCACCGTCATCGAGCCCGACCGCACGCGGGCTCTGATCAGCCTCTCGCCCGGCGGCTCGGATGCGATCGTTGCGCGGGAATTCGACATGCTGACGCGCGAATTCGTGAGCGACGGGTTTGCGCTACCGGAGGCCAAGTCGCAGTTCACCTGGGCCGACCCGGATACCATATTGGTGGGCACCGATTTTGGTCCCGACTCGCTCACCACGTCCGGCTATCCGCGGGTGATCAAACGCTGGAGCCGCGGCACGCCGCTGGCCGATGCAACGACGATCTTCGAGGGCGCGCGCAGCGACGTGAGCGTCACGGCGTCGGTGGATCGGACGCCTGGATTCGAGCGCACCGTGTTAAGACGCGCCCTCGACTTCTGGAACGACGAGGTCTACGAGCTGCGCGACGACGAGCTGGTTCGCATCGATGCACCAACCGACGCGAACGTGTCCATTCATCGTGACTGGTTGCTGATCGAACTGCGCTCCGACTGGGTCCTGGGTAACGCCACATACCGTGCCGGCTCGTTGCTGGCCGCCGACTATGCAGCCTTTCTGGCCGGCACGGCGCAAATCCAGGTGGTGTTCGAGCCCGACCAACACACCGCGTTGTATCAGTACGCGTGGACCCGAGACCGGCTGCTGATCGTTACGCTGGCCGACGTCGCCAGCCGAGTCGAGATCGCCACCCCGGGAACCTGGCGACGCGAACCGCTGTCTGGCATCCCAGCCGCCACCAATACCGTCGTCGTGACCGCCGACCGCTACGGCGACGAGTTCTTTCTCGACTCCAGTGGATTCGACTCGCCGTCGCGACTCCTCCGCGGCACCGACACCGGCCCGCTGGACCCGATCAAGTCCGCGCCGGCCTTCTTCGATGCTGAAAACCTCTCCGTGGCACAGTATTTCACTACGTCCGATGACGGCACCTCGGTTCCATACTTCGTCGTGCGGGCTGCCGATCCCGAGAGCTCCCATGGACCCGGCCCCACGCTGCTGAGCGGCTACGGCGGATTCGAGACGGCGCGGACACCCGGTTACGACGGCGTGCTTGGCCGGTTGTGGCTGGCCCGCGGGGGCAGCTTTGCGCTGGCCAACATCCGCGGTGGCGGCGAGTACGGACCGGGCTGGCACACGCAGGCGATGCGGGAGGGCAGGCACAAGGTCGCCGAGGATTTCGCGGCGGTGGCCGCAGATTTGGTGAACCGTGGCATCTGTACCGTCGAGCAGCTCGGCGCGCGAGGCGGAAGCAACGGCGGACTGTTGATGGGGATCATGGCGACCAAATACCCGGAGAAGTTCGGCGCGCTGGTCTGCGACGTACCGCTACTGGACATGAAGCGCTACCACCTATTGCTGGCTGGCGCCTCGTGGGTGGCCGAGTACGGCGACCCGGACAATCCAGCCGACTGGGAGTTCATTTCCGACTATTCGCCGTACCAGAATATTTCGACAACCCGGAAATACCCGCCAGTGCTCATGACCACGTCTACTCGCGATGATCGGGTGCATCCCGGCCATGCCCGCAAGATGACAGCCGCCCTTCGTGCCGCGGGCCACCAGGTCTGGTACTACGAGAATATCGAGGGCGGGCACGCGGGCGCGGCCGACAACGAACAGCTCGCCTTCAAGTCGGCATTGAGCTACACATTCCTGCGCCGGATGCTGGGCGACGCTTGACCGACACCGGGGAAATGAGTTCGCTGCTGCTATGGCCACTGACTTCGAAACGCTGCTCTACGCGACGGCCGGCGCGGTTGCCACCGTCACACTGAATCGGCCGGACCAGCTGAATACCATCGTTCCGCCCATGCCTGACGAGATCGAGGCCGCCATCGGGTTGGCCGAGCGCGACCCGGAAGTCAAGGTCATTGTGCTGCGCGGTGCCGGCCGCGCCTTCTCCGGAGGTTACAACTTCGGCGGAGGGTTGCAGCATTGGTCGGGCGGCATCACGACCGATGGACAGTGGGATCCGGGCAAGGATTTCGCCATGGTCACTGCTCACGAGACGGGGCCGACGCACAAGTTCATGGCCATCTGGCGGGCGTCCAAGCCGGTGATAGCCCAAGTGCATGGCTGGTGCGTCGGCGGCGCGAGCGACTATGCGCTGTGCGCCGACATCGTGATCGCCAGCAGCGACGCCGTGATCGGGACCCCTTACAGTCGGATGTGGGGGGCGTATCTGACCGGGATGTGGCTGTATCGGCTGAGCCTGGCCAAGGTCAAATGGCACTCGCTGACGGGCCGGCCACTGACCGGCGTCGAGGCCGCCGACGTCGAGTTGATCAACGAAGCCGTGCCGTTCGAACGGCTCGAAGCCCGAGTGGCCGAGATCGCGGCCGAGCTGGCGCAGATACCACTGTCGCAGCTGCGCGCTCAGAAGCTGATCGTGAACCAGGCCTACGAAAACATGGGCCTGGCAACCACGCAGATGCTGGGCGGCATCCTCGACGGTCTGATGCGCAACACTCCCGATGCAGTGGAATTCATCCAGACCGCAAAGACCGAGGGGGTGCGGGCGGCAGTCGAACGCCGCGACGGTCCGTTCGGCGACTACAGCCAGGCCCCGCCGGAGCGCCGGCCCGACCCGACACATGTGATCGTTCCTGATGACGATGCGTAGTAAGCTGAGCTATGAATCTGATCCCGGCTCACCCGAGCCCACCCGCCCACCAACCGAAAGTGCTACGGTAACCAACATGTCTCGGCTGAATTTGGCACTGCGCGCAGGAGCTGCCTTCCTCGCTCTCAGCATGGCCGCCGTGACCTGGCCGAAAACGGCCGTCGCCGACTCCACCGAAGACTTTCCGATCCCGCGCCGGATCATCGCGACCACGTGCGATGCCGAACAGATACTGGCAGCCACCAGGGATACCAGCCCGATCTACTACCAGCGGTACATGATCGACTACAACAACCACCCCGAGTTTCAACAAGCCACCCAGGACAAAGCCCACTGGTTCTTCTCGCTGACGCCAGCGGAGCGCCGGGATTATTCCGAGCATTTTTACGATGGCATCGATCCGCTGTGGTGGGGATGGCGAAACCACATGAAGATCTTCTTCAATAACAAGGGCGTTGTCGCCAAGTCCACCGCGGAGTGCAACGCATACCCTCCCGGCGATATGTCGGTGTGGAACTGGGCCTAAGCGGCGCGGATTTCGTCGAGACGGTTCTTCCGAACCCGCCGTCAGCCAGGCGTCGAGTGGCTACCAGAAGTGCGCCGATGTGGCTCTGCCGTTCTATGAATTCAACCTGCGACGAGTGACAACGCACCGGTAACCCTTGCCAGGGCGGTACAACGGTAACCATAATTAGGCCGCTACCCGAGACACGCCCCGAGATATGCACCGAGATATTCGATGCGCATCCAGCTGTCGGAAGCGCTGGCGGTCCGGAAGCCCGGAGAGGTTGACGTATGAGCCAAACGACTGGCAACGAGATCCCAGACACGCTGGCAGCGCTTGACTGGCGTGGGATCACCTGCCAAAGCGAGACTGGCTGCGCCAACCGCGCCACCCATATCGTTCATATGCACGCAGTCGACGAATGCGACCATCCGCACCTCGATCCCTTTGGGAACACCATCGCGATCCTGTGCATCGCGTGCCTTTGGCGCGCCGAGGCGGAAGCTTTGGTGCAGGTAGGCAGGCTCAGGCGCCACTCCAGCTCGTCGTGCCGCACCTGCGGGGCGCCGGTGAACGAACCCGGCGACATTATCCGTGACGTCGCGGTGTTGTCAGGATAGGCAAGCTAGCTGGTGACCAGCGCGCGACGCACGGCCGGTCATAACGTGAAACCGTAGTCTGCCGACGACGCTTCGGAGATAAGGCCGGCGCAGGTGGCCGTCAGTAGTCGGGTGAGTGCGGCGGCAAAGTCGAGATTCCACTCCGGCGGGAGCACCTCGGGAGCCTCGGCATACGCATCGGTGAGCCGTTCTGGGGGGTTGGCGATCTGCCAGAGTGTGGCCGCCAATGAGTACGCGGCCAACAAGATGTCGAAGGAGCCGGAACGGCCGAGCGCCGGCAGCGCTTGCTCGAGCGCGGCCGCGAGAGCAAGCACCGCGGCAGTGCTAGTGCGTTTGACCTCGACAACCCGGTCCACATCCACCTCGTGTTCGAGGTGTAGATGAAGGTTGGCCAGCAGGTCACAAAACAGCGGGTCGGCGGCCAAACCGTTGGCCAACGTTTCCGCGACCCGCGAGGAGGACATCGGGCCAGCTGCGCCCAACTGCTCACACACTGTGTCCGACCACCGCACCCAGCCTTCGGCGGCGAGGTGCAGGAGGACCTCTTTGTGCGAGGTGAAGTAGCGGCGTACTGCGGAGTAGTGAATTCCGGCACGATCGGCGACCGCGGTCAACGTCACCGACGCAACACCGTCCTCAAGGGCCAGCGAGCGCGCGGCTTCCACCAGTGCCGCCGCACGTTGGCGCTTGTTTTCCTCGGTGCGGGCGCGTTGAAAGCCAAGTTGCCCCACCGCCAGAGGGTAACGCACAGCGCGTGATTTGCGAGCAGAAGCCAAAACTGCAAACCCCTGTTACGCACGTGATATGCGTTAGACTCAGATGCTCAACGGAGAGGAGTGACAGTTCCCGACGGGCCACTATCGAGCCATGGTTTACTTAGGCAAGCCTTGGTTGCGCCGTCACCACGACGCTCCTGGCGAGAGGTGACTGGCGATGTTCGCAAGTGGCCCTGCCGCCGCCGCCACGGTCGGCGCCAGCGCGGTGGGGTCCGACGCGGCGAGAAGAACGAGATGCAGTGAAGCGTGTTCGAAAGGGCTTCGGAGAGGCCCAGAAAGGGCTCGACGGGCCGGCGTATCGTTTGCCGTAGCTGTGCTAACCGGTGAAGGGGATCAAAGATTTTCAGGTTGCTATCCCGGATTTGGATTCCACTGGTCATCCTGGCGGTAGTCGTCGTCGGGGGATTCACTGTGTTCCGGATCCGCAGTTACTTCGGCTCGGAAAAGCGGGCGTCGTATTCCGACAGCAACCTGGAAGGTCGCAAGCCCTTCAACCCTAAACAGCTGACGTACGAGATCTTCGGACCACCTGGAACCGTCGCCGACATCAGCTATTTCGACGTCAACTCGGAGCCACAGCGTGTGGATGGAGCAGTCTTGCCATGGTCGTTGGATATCACGACAAATGCAGCGGCAGTGATGGGAAACATTGTGGCCCAAGGGAATAGCAACAGCATTGGCTGCCGTATCATCGTGGACGGCGTCGTCAAAGCGGAGAGAGTTACCAACGACGTCAACGCCTATACCTTTTGCGTGGTGAAGTCCGCGTGAGTACCACCTACGCGAACGACCCAGCCGCCAGCACCGAGCCCGAAAAGCCGTTCATTGCGCGAATGATCCGTGCCTTTGCCGTGCCCATCATCCTTGGCTGGCTGGCAATTTGCGTCCTGCTGACGGTGTTCGTCCCGCCACTGGAAACGGTCGGCCAGGAGCGTTCAGTGTCGCTGAGCCCCAAGGATGCGCCGTCGTACATCGCATTGAGCCGCATGGCGCGGGTATTTGACGAAGGGGAATCCGACAGTGTGGCGATGGTCGTCTTGGAGGGCGACCATCCCCTCGGCGACGATACCCACGAGTACTACGACCGTCTGATTCACAAGCTGCGGGCTGACACGAAGCATGTGTACAACATCGAGGACTTCTGGGGCGACCCGCTCACGGCTGCCGGCGCGGAGAGCAACGATGGCAAGGCCGTCTATGTGCAGGTGAATCTTGCCGGTAACCAAGGCGAGCCACTAGCCAACGAATCGGTCGAAGCAGTCCGCAAGATCGTCGAACAGACGCCAACGCCGCCCGGGGTCACCGCCTACGTCACCGGACCGTCGGCTCTGGTCTCGGATATGCACGAGAGCGGCGACAAATCCATGATCAAGATCACCGTGACCACCGTCGTCGTGATTTTCATCATGCTGATGCTCGTCTACCGGTCACCCATCACCGTGGTTCTGCTGCTGGCCACGGTCGGCATGGAATTGGTGGCAGCACGGGGAGCCGTCGCGCTGCTCGGCCAAGCCCGGGTGTTCGGACTTTCCACCTTCGCGGTCAGCCTGCTCACGTCGCTAGCAATCGCCGCCGGTACCGACTACGGAATTTTCGTCATCGGGCGCTACCAAGAGGCCCGGCAGGCCGGCGAGGACCCAGAAACCGCCTTCTACACCATGTACCGCGGGGTCGCTCACGTCATCTTGGGCTCCGGGCTGACCATCGCCGGAGCGACCTTTTGCCTGAGCTTCGCTCGGATGCCGTACTTCCAAACCCTGGGCATACCCTGCGCGGTGGGGATGCTGGTCGCGGTCGGAGTCGCGCTCACCCTCGGGCCAGCAGTGCTCGCGGTTGGCAGCCGGTTCGGACTATTCGACCCCAAGCGCCTGCTCAAGGTGCGTGGCTGGCGACGAGTCGGCACCGTGGTGGTTCGCTGGCCACTGCCCGTCCTGACCGCGACCATCGCTGTCGCTCTGATAGGACTGCTCACCCTGCCCGGGTACCAGAACAGCTACAACGACCGGGAGTATCTGCCGAGATCCACGCCCGCCATTCAAGGATTCGAGGCCGCGGATCGTCATTTCTCTCAGGCCCGGTTGAAGCCGGAGATCCTCATGATCGAGTCGGATCATGATATGCGGAATTCCGCGGACTTTCTGGTCCTGGACAGATTGGCCAAGGGCATCTTCCGTGTTCCAGGTGTCTCCCGAGTGCAGGCAATAACCCGTCCAGACGGGACGACCATGGATCACACGTCAATACCGTTTCTGATCAGCATGCAAAACGCTGGTCAGCTACAGACCCTGCGGTATCAGCGTGACCGAATGGAGGATTTGGTCAAACAAGCCGACGAGATGGGCAGGACGGCAGCACTCATGCGCCGGATGCAGGGCTTGATGACACAACTCTCCGACACCACTCACCACATGCTTCTCGACACCGAAGAGATGCAGCAAATCACCGATGAGCTACGCAATAACATCGCCGACTTCGATGACTTCTGGAGACCGCTGCGCAGCTATTTCTACTGGGAAAGACACTGCTACGACATTCCGATCTGCTGGTCGCTGCGATCGGTATTCACCGCGCTGGACGGGGTCGACCAGATCGACGAACAGCTCACCGCCCTCATCGGCGACATCAGCAACCTGGATCGACTCACACCGCAGATGGTCGCGACGTTCCCGCCGATGATCGACAGCATGGAGAACATGCGTGCCATGGTTCTCACCTTCCACAGCACGATGACCGGGATCTTTGATCAGATGGAGGAGCTGAGCGACAACGCGACAGCAATGGGCAAGGATTTCGACGCGGCCAAGAACGACGACTCGTTCTACCTTCCGCCCGAGGTCTTCGAGAACAAAGACTTCCAGCGCGCCATGGGCTCGTTCCTGTCGGCAGACGGACATGCCGCCCGTTTCATCATCTTGCACCGTGGCGACCCCGCATCACCTGAAGGCATCGCCAGCATCGACCCAATACTCACCGCGGCCGAAGAATCGCTGAAAGGAACACCGCTGGAGGACTCGAAGATCTACATAGCCGGCGTCGGAGCAGTGTTCAAGGACATCGCCGACGGCGCCAAATGGGACCTTTTGATCGCCGGCATCGCTTCGATGTGCCTAATTTTCATCATCATGCTGATCCTCACCCGCGCCTTTGTCGCTGCCACGGTAATCGTGGGTACGGTGGCTGTTTCACTGGGCGCGTCCTTTGGCCTGTCCGTACTGGTTTGGCAACACATTCTCGGCATTCAATTGCACTGGCTGGTGCTTGCGATGTCCATCATCGTTCTCCTGGCGGTGGGGTCCGACTACAACTTGCTGTTGGTTTCCCGGTTCAAACAGGAGATACACGCCGGGATCAACACCGGCATCATTCGGGCGATGGGCGGTACCGGCAAGGTTGTCACGAACGCGGGCCTGGTGTTTGCGTTCACCATGGCATCCATGGCCGTCAGCGATCTGCGGGTCATTGGACAGGTGGGCACCACCATTGGGCTGGGCCTGCTGTTCGACACTTTGATCGTGCGCGCATTCATGACACCGTCCATCGCCGCTCTGCTGGGCCGCTGGTTCTGGTGGCCGATGCGCGTGCGCTCGCGCCCCGCGAGAACCCGGGCCGAGCATCTGGCACCGCAGCCCGCGGAACGGTCCCTAGCGTTGAGCGGCAACCGATAGGAGGGTCCGACCGATAGCGCCCGTGGCCATCTCCAGGCCGATGCCGCACGCGCCACCGCACGCGGCCGGAATAGCCATCCGAGGGGTCCACAGCTCCGAATGACTGGTGTGCAGCAGATACAGCCCTGGCGTTCCACGGGACGCTCGGTAGCCGTTATTGGCAGCGGTGTGGCCGGCCTGACTGCCGCCTACGTTCTGTCGGGACGCAACCACGTCACCCTCTATGAGGCCGACGAACGGCTCGGGGGTCACGCCCACACCCACTATGTGGACAGCGGTGCCGGCCCCGAGGGCACGAACGTCGTCGGCGTCGACTCGGCCTTCCTGGTCCACAACGACCGGACCTATCCAACGCTGTGTCGCTTGTTCGAGGAACTCGGCGTGGCGACCCAGGAGTCGGACATGTCGATGTCGGTCCGAGCCGACGACACTGGCCTCGAGTACGCCGGTGCGCTGGGAATCGGGGGACTGTTCGCCTGCCGCCAATCCCTGCGGCCTCGCTATCTGTGGATGCTTGGCGAGATCCTGCGCTTCCACCGCGCCGCTCTTCGACTGCTGAGCGAGGATACCGACGCTGCTCAAAACAACCTGGAGACACTGCAAGCCTTCCTCAATCGACACCGCTTCTCGCAGTACTTCATCGATCACTTCATGACACCGCTGGTCGCGGCGGTGTGGTCCTGCGCCGGAGCCAACGCCATGCGTTATCCGGCCCGGTATCTCTTCGTCTTCCTCGAACATCACGGGATGCTCTCGGTGTTCGGCTCGCCGAGATGGCGCACGGTGACCGGTGGATCGGCCAACTACGTGCAGGCCATTGCGGCTGGGGTCGACGAGGTATTGACCCGAACACCCGTGCACTCGCTGCGGCGCGTGCCCAGCGGCGTGCTGGTGCAAGCCGGTAGCCACACGCCGCGGTTCTTTGACGCGGCCGTCGTCGCCGTTCACCCCGACCAGGCGTTGCTGCTACTCGACGTTCCAACGCGGGCCGAGCGTGCCGTTCTGGGAGCGATTCCCTACTCGACCAACCGCGCCCAGCTACACACCGACGAGTCAGTGTTGCCTCGCCACCGCCGAGCTAGGGCATCCTGGAATTACCTAATGGCACCGGACAAGGACCATGTCGTGGTCAGCTATGACGTCACCCGCCTCATGCGCATTAGCGGCGACCGGCGCTTTCTGGTGACACTCGGCGGACATGACCGCGTCGATCCGCAGTCAGTGATTGCCGAGATGACCTACAGCCACCCGTTGTATACGCCCGAATCGGTTGCCGCCCAACGCCTATTGCCGACCCTCGACGACGATCGTGTGGTATTCGCCGGCGCCTACCACGGGTGGGGATTCCACGAAGACGGTGCCGCGTCGGGACTGCGCGCGGCCCGACGACTCGGCGCCGACTGGCCCGCAACTACCCGTCCGAAGGCGGTAGTTGGATGCTGACGCAAGCGCCGACACCGGCGATCTACCGCACCAGAATTACCCATTCCCGGCACACACCGATACACCACTCGTTCGAATACCGCAGCTACAGCTGGTACATCGACGTCGACGAACTCCCTGCACTCCCGTGGTGGCTTCGCCCGTTCGCCCGGTTCAACCCCGATGATCATTTCGCTGAACCTCCTTCTGAGGATCCGTCGTCTGCCACCGACGCTTCGCTGCGCGACCGCCTGGAAGCCGTCTTCGCCGACCATGACATCGCCATGCCCGACGGGCAGATCACCGCATTGCTGCAGGCCCGAGTTATTGGCTACGTCTTCAACCCGTTGAGCGTCTTTTGGTGTCACGACCGCGACGGGCGTCTGCGCCATGTCGTGGCCGAGGTGCACAACACCTATGGCGGGCGTCACGCCTATTTGCTGCCCCCGGCAGATCTACCTGTCGTGACAGCCAAAAAGTTCTACGTGTCGCCGTTTAATAAGGTCGACGGCTACTACTCGGTGCGGGCACCACGACCCGGCCAAGAAGTCGACGTCACCGTTTCGCTGCACCGACAGCGCCAAAACACCTTCCCGGACTTCATCGCCAATTTGCGCGGAGACCTGCGGCCGGCGACGTGGACCCAAGTCGCGATTATGCAGTTCATTTCACCACTGGCCCCATTGTTGGTGGCCGCTCGTATCCGAATACAGGGGATAAAGTTATGGCTACGTCGACTTCCGGTAGTACCGCGATGAGCGCTCGGGCGTTGCAAGGAACCGTCGAAAATCGTTCCGCGGCAATAGACTCGCAGCGCTGGCCCGCGGTGGCCAAGGTCCCGTCCGGACTGGTCGCCACGGCATCAGCCGCGATCGCCCGCGGGCTGCTGCATCGGGCCGCCGCCCGCCTGCCGCTTCGCCTGATCCACCCCGACGGAACACTGGTTGGCGCCGACAATCCGATGTCCCCCACCCTGGTGTTGCACGAGCCGGAAGCGTTCGCGCGCCGGGTCGGACGCCATGGACTCATCGGATTCGGCGAGTCCTATATGGCCGGCGAATGGTCATCGAATGACCTGACCGGAGTGCTGACGGTGTTCGCCGAATCGGTGGGCGACCTGGTGCCGCGAGCACTGCACTGGCTGCGACCGATCGCGCCGGCCTTTCAGCCGATATGGCGGGACCCCAGCCGAGATCAGGCCCGCCGCAACGTCGCCGAGCACTATGACCTGTCCAACGATCTGTTCGCCGAGTTTCTCGACGAGACGATGACGTACTCGTCTGCGTTGTTCAGCGACTTGCCGGCAACGTGGCACGACTTGGCCGCAGCTCAACGCCGCAAGATCGACCGGCTTCTCGACGCCGCCGGGGTCGAGCATGGCAGCCGAGTGCTGGAAATCGGCACCGGATGGGGCGAGCTCTGCATCCAGGCCGCGGCTCGGGGAGCCCAAGTCCAGTCGGTGACCCTCTCGACAGAACAGCAACGGCTAGCGCGTCAGCGCGTTGCCGCGGCCGGCCTGTCCCATTTGGTTCAGATCGACCTGTGCGATTACCGCGACGTCACCCAGGTTGGGACCGGCTACGACGCCATTGTCTCGGTCGAGATGATCGAAGCAGTGGGATACCGTTCGTGGCCGACATACTTCGGAACGCTCGAACGCCTTGTCAGGCCTGGTGGTCGCGTAGCGATTCAGGCAATCACAATGCCGCACCATCGAATGAAGGCCACCCGCAACACCCAGACGTGGATGCAAAAGTACATCTTCCCCGGTGGACTGCTGCCTTCCACACAGGCCATCGTCGAAATCACCGAACGCCAGACCGGTTTGCGCACAATCGATACCGCCTCACTGCGACCGCATTACGCCGAGACTTTGCGGCTGTGGCGGGAACAGTTCATTCAGAAACGAGATGCGTTGGTGCACTTGGGCTTCGATGACGTGTTTCAACGGATGTGGGAGCTGTACCTGGCCTACTCAGAGGCGGGGTTCAGGTCCGGCTACCTCGACGTGTACCAATGGACGTTCGAATGTAGGACCAACCCGTGAATATCGTTGCCGTATCCGGCGTCTCGGCCCTAGCACTGGCAGTCGTGCATTCGACCGCCTTCGTGATCGGTAGGAGGATCGGCCGGTACAACGTCGTCGACGTCGCCTGGGGCCTGGGCTTCGTCGGGGTCGCAGCTGTTTGCGCCTTGCTCGGTCACGGTGATCCCACCCGCCGGTGGCTGCTGTTGGCACTGGTCTCGATTTGGGGCCTGCGCCTGAGCTGGCACGTATACCGGAAGACCGCCGGCAAGGGCGAAGATCCGCGCTACGCCGACCTGCTGCGCGGGGCCACGACCGCTCGGGTGGTGCGCAAGGTCTTCGTACTGCAGGGGTCTTTGACCCTGTTCATCTCGTTCCCACTGCAGCTGTCGGCGGTCACCGGGCCGACACCGAAGCCGCTCCTGGCGGTCGCGGGCGTGGGTTTGGCCCTGTGGGGTGTCGGTCTCACCTTCGAAGCGGTGGGCGACCGGCAGCTGCGGGCATTCAAATCCGACCAGGCCAACCGCGGCAAGGTCATGGACCGCGGCCTCTGGGCGTGGACGCGCCACCCCAACTACTTCGGCGATGCCTGCGTCTGGTGGGGGCTGTGGCTGATCACCGTCAACGGTTGGTTGCCACTGGTGACGGTGGCCTCGCCAATGGTCATGACCTACTTCCTGGTGAATGTCAGTGGGGCTCGGCTGACCGAGAAGTACATGAACGGTCGTCCCGGCTTTGCCGAATACCAGCGGCGGACCGCGTATTTCGTACCCCGACCGCCGCAGTGGGCGCGCCCATGACCACCGGTGTGCCAACCACGGTCGTCGGTGGCGATAGGCTACCGATCGATGACCGGACCGCCACGGCGCAGCAACGACCTCGACGCGTTGCTGCTTCGCATTGCGAGCGGCGATACCGACGCCTTCGCCGCGTTCTACGATCACACCAAGGCCCGGGTGTACGGACTGGTGATACGGGTGCTACGTGATACCGGCTACAGCGAGGAAACCACCCAGGAGATCTATCTTGAGGTGTGGCGGACAGCATCGGTCTATGACCCCGGAAAAGGTTCGGCCCTCGCCTGGCTGCTGACCATGTCCCACCGACGCGCTGTCGATCGGGTGCGTGCCGAGCAAGCCGGTGGGCAGCGGGAATCCCGGTACGCCGTCGCCAATATTGATCCTGCCAGCGACGTCGTCGCCGACTCCGCCATCGCCGGTGATGAGCGGCGCCGGGTGACCGAGTGTCTGGACGCGTTGACCGATGCGCAGCGGCAATGCATCGAAATGGCCTACTACGGCGGGCTGACGTATGCCGACGTATCGCAACGCTTGGCGGCCAACTTGTCCACGGTCAAGTCCCGGATGCGCGACGCGCTGCGGGGGTTGCGCAACTGCCTGGACGTGTCATGACCGCGCCGGCGACGATGCAGAGCGCAGCGATGCGCAGGAGCGGCGCTAATGACCGCGCCGGCGACGATGCAGAGCGCAGCGATGCGCAGGAGCGGCGCTAATGACCGCGCCGGCGACGATGCAGAGCGCAGCGATGCGCAGGAGCGGCGCTAATGACCGCGCCGGCGACGATGCAGAGCGCAGCGATGGGGAGGAGCGGCGCATATGACTGAGCCCGCTGACTTCGAGCTGCTCGAGCTGGCGACTCCGTATGCCCTGCATGCCGTATCAGACGACGAGCGGGCCGCTATCGACCGGCAGGTTGCCGCGGTGCCCGCACCGGTGGCGGCCGCCTTCAATGAAGAAGTTCGCGCTGTCCGCGAGACGATGGCAGTCGTGTCGGCCACCACGATGGTCGAGCCGCCAGCGCAGCTGCGCGCCGCTACCCTGGCTGTCCTAGAACTTAGCGTTGAGCGTCAATCACGTTGGCGCAAAACTGTTTTGGCTGTTGTGGCATCCGCGGCCGCAATCGCCATAGGGCTCGCGGCGTTCGGCCTCGGGGCGCTAACGCGGCCATCGCCAACCCCGACGGTCGCGGATCAAGTCTTGGCGGCACCCGACGTGCAAACGATCTCTGGCTCACTCGGCCCAGGAACCGCCACGGTCATGTTCTCCCGGGACCGCAATGCAGGCGTACTTGTGATGAACAATGTGCCGCCGCCGGCTCCGGGCACCGTTTATCAGATGTGGTTGCTCGGCGCCAAGGGACCGACGTCGGCGGGGACCATGGGCGCGGCGGCGGTGACTCCTTCGACAACAGCCACTTTGAGCGACCTCGGCACCTCAAGGGCGCTGGCGTTCACCGTCGAACCTGGCACCGGATCGGTGGAACCGACCGGCACGTTCCTGGCCGAGCTGCCCCTTGGGTGAGCGAGGGAACAGCACGACCACCAGGGCAACGCGGCACAAATCACGTGAAGAGGCTGCCTAGCATCGCGACGGACACGCCAAGTACCACCAGCGCCACACCACCGACCAGCGTGACGTTAAGCCATAGGTGCATGCTGTCCTCGGCATGGCTGACCATCACGTCGGCGACCCGGCGGATGTCGCCGGTGGTCCTGTTAAGCGCGTCGTTGACATAACGCCCGGCGATCTCGATTCCCGCCCACCCGGCCGCACCCACCAGCAGCGCCGAAACGCCCAAGCTGGCCAGCGCCTTGCCGCGGCGCCGCGCGGCCACCAGGGTCGCTAGTGCGCAGACACCGCTCACGGCTACCGCACCAACGCTCACCCAGGGCCCCCAGACGGCTAGCCGCCGCAACTGTCCTTGCCGCATCGACCCCTCCGCCAACGGTGCCGAGACGGTCAACGGAACGGTCAGCGTCGCCGGTACCTTCACGTTGTAGCTGCTCAACAACTGCTGCAGCGAGCTGTCGTCTTTGAGCATCGGCGCCAAGTCGACCACCCATTGCTCGCCGTTGTGTGGCCGCGGCTCGCTGAACAACCAGCTGTGTGCGGCGCGGCCCACGTGAGCGAACAGCGGCGGAAACGATGGGCTCGTCGTGAAGGCGATGGCGGCCTCGTGCACCACTGAGCTGTCGACCGGAGAGCGCTGCCCGCTACGCTCGGCGATCAGCGTCATCGCCCGGGAGGTCAACTCAGCCGCCATGGCGGCCTGCAGGGCCGGATCATCGGCCGCCTTCTGGGCCAAGGCGGCGTAGCCGTCCGCATCGACGACATTGCGCTGCGCCCACACCACCGGGACCGCGACCGCGAGCGCAAGCGTCGTGGCCAGCCAAAACAGCACAGCCGCCAGGAATCGCACGGATAGAACCTACTGGGCAATCCCCCGCAGGTATGCGGCCTGGCCAAGGTGTTGCGCGCAGTCGTCGACGATACTCACCAACCGCGCGCTGGCGGTCACTGGCGGATCCCAGCTGGTGTCGATCACACGGGATAGCTCGTCGGCGGTCACGCCGGCAACGTAATCGAGCGTGAGTTTGTGCACCGCGTGGTAGTAGGCGGACAGCAAGTCCGCGGGTGCCCGCACCTTCACCAGATCCGCGGGAGTATGCCCGTAGCCGGTGTCGTGCCGGGGCAGATCCAGCGCAAAGCGGTCCACCCAGCCGTCTCGGGTCCACACTTCTTCGACGCCCGCGATATGGGCAACCTGAATGTCCTGAACCCGTGCGCTGTGCCAGATCAGCCAGGCGATGCCGTTGGCGTGTGCGGTCGGCCGATAGTTGGAGACGTCGTCAGTCAGCTCGTCGGTGAGTTCGTCGACGTGTTCGATCAGCCGGGTGAATGCGTCGCGCAGCAACTCCTGGGCCGCATCGGCCCTAGCCTTGGCGCCTGACATACCGGTGACCCTACGCCGTTGCAGCGGCTCCGGCATGGACAGCGCCGGGCTCAACCTGCGCGTTTGTCAGCAGGTCTCGGGATGAGCTTCGCACTGGGGAGTAGTCCCGGGAAAGCGATACCGGTTGGCCGCTACCCAGGTGTAGAGACGCTCCTGCAGCCGCCGCATCCCCGGGATCCGACGGTAGATCAGCAGCGGCAGCCCAGTGCCCAGCGCAGCCGACAGGGCAGCATTTGCGGCCTCGGCGCCACCATATACCGCCCCTGAGGAGTCCAACCACCACACCGACTCCCCCAGCCGGTGTGCCGCAATACCCAATCTTTCCGCGGACCCGGGCCGCTGAAAGGGTTCCGTCGCCACGCGTCCGCGCCGATCTAGCTTTACCACCAGATCGCGGCTCCGAGTGCACATGCCGCACTTGCCGTCGAAGAACAACGTGCCCTCCATGCCCACCCTTCCCGCCCTAGGCCTGCCAGTATTTTCGCTGAGAGACCAAGTATTTTCCCTGAGAGAAGCGTCGGCTGAGTTGCCCGCCGACAAGGCCACTACGTCGCACATCATCGATCCTGGCATCAGCCACCGACACGGTCGTAGATTAGTTAGATGACCTACGACCTTCTGATCCGCAGTGGCACCATCGTCGACGGACTGGGTGGCGAGCCGTACGTTGGCGACGTCGCGGTGCACGACGGCGTCATCGCAGCTGTCGGCGCCGTCGACGGAGATGCCGCGAGGGAGATCGACGCGACTGGATTGCTGGTCACACCCGGCTTCGTCGACCTGCACACCCACTACGACGGCCAGGCCATCTGGTCGGATCGGCTAACGCCATCCTCGGCGCACGGGGTAACCACGGCGGTGATGGGCAACTGCGGCGTCGGCTTCGCGCCCTGTCGCAAGGAGGATCACGAGGTACTCGTCGACGTGATGGCCGGTGTCGAGGACATCCCGGGGGTCGTCATGACTGACGGGCTGCCGTGGACCTGGGAATCCTTCCCCGAGTACATGGATGCGCTGGACGCAGGCAAGCGCGATATTGATGTCGCCGTCTATCTCCCCCATTCCCCGTTGCGGGTCTACGTGATGGGACAGCGGGGCGCCGACCGCGCGCCAGCCACTGCCCAGGATCTGGCGAAGATGCGGGCACTGGCCAAGGAGGCTATCGAGATTGGGGCACTGGGCTTTGCGTCCTCCCGGCTGGCGATCCACAAGACCGAGAGCGGTGCACAGATCCCCAGCTATGACGCCGCTCGTGGGGAGATCGAGGAGATCGCCCGCGGCGTTGTGGACGGCGGCGGTGGCCTGCTGCAATTTGTGCCCGACATTCCGGCCGGCGGTTATCAACCGGTGCTCCAGACGGTGTTCGACGTCGCCGAAGAGGTCGGCTTGCCGGTGACGTTTACGCTGGTCGTCGCCAACACCGGCGAACCCACGTGGCCGGACGCCATCACCATGGTGGAAAAGGCCAATAGCCGGGCGACAGCGGGGTCCGTCGTCACGGCACAACTGCTGCCGCGTCCGATCGGGCTGATCATCGGGTTGCAGCTGACTGCCAACCCGTTCGTGCTGTATCCCAGCTACCGCGAGATCGCCCACCTGCCACTGGCCGAACGGGTGGCCGAAATGCGCAAACCCGAGGTCCGTGCCCGCATACTGGCCGACAAACCCGGCGACGGTCACCCGATCCTGTACGTGGCTCAGGCCTGGGATTGGATCTTCCCGCTCGATGACGACCCCCAATACGAGCCCGACCCCTCGACCAGCATCGGGGCCCGGGCGCGGGCTCGGGGGGTAAGCCCGATGGAGGAAGCCTATGACCGGCTGCTCGACAACGAGGGCCAGGCCATGCTGCTGGTTGCGACAAGCAACCTGGAGAACAACTCGCTGGACACCGTGGGCCAGCTGCTGCACCGCGAGGACGTAGTGCTCGGTCTCGGAGACGGTGGCGCACATTACGGCATGATCTGCGACGCCAGCTACTCGACGTTCTTTCTCGCCCATTGGGCCCGCGACCGGAAGTCGGGACAGTTTACGGTCGCCGAAGCCATCCGCGAACTGACGTCCGTCCCGGCCCGCGTTGCCGGGCTAGGCGACCGCGGGCGCATCGCGACCGGCTACAAAGCCGATCTCAACATCATCGACCACGCCGCGCTGCGGCTGCACAAGCCGGTCATCACCTACGACTTGCCCGCCGGCGGCCGCCGCCTCGACCAATCCGCCGAGGGCTACATTGCGACTCTGGTTTCCGGTCAGATCATCGCCGAAAACGGTGTTCCGACCCCTGCGCGACCTGGGAAGTTGGTCCGCGGGCGTAAACCTGCCCCTGTGTCTGGCTAATCCGGCCACGCCAGCGGGCGCTGGAAGTTAAGTTGGTTCAGTGACAAGCCCGCATTTTGCGTGGTTGCCGCCTGAGATCAACTCGGCACTAATGTTCGCCGGTCCCGGAGCGGGGCCGCTACTTGCCGCGGCCGCGGCCTGGGGCGGACTGGCCGAAGAGTTGATCTCGTCGGCGACCTCGTTCAGCTCGGTGACATCCGAGCTGACCAGCGGTGCTTGGGTGGGCCCCTCGGCAGCGGCGATGATGGCCGTCGCCACCCAGTACATGTCATGGCTCAGTGCCGCGGCAGCTCAGGCGGAACAGGCGGCCGCGCAGGCTGCAGCAACGGCTACGGCGTTTGAAACAGCGCTGGCTGCGACCGTGCAGCCCGCGGTAGTGGAAGCCAACCGGGGCCTGATGCAGGTGTTGGCGAACACGAACTGGTTCGGTTTCAATACTCCAGCCATTATGGATGTCGAGGCCGCCTACGAGCAGATGTGGGCGTTGGACGTCGCGGCAATGGTGGGCTACCACTTCGACGCATCGGCGGCGGCCGAACACCTGGCTCCTTGGCAACAGGTGCTGCGGAACCTCGGTATCGACATCGGCAAGAACGGCTCGGTCAACCTCGGATTCGGCAACACCGGCAGCGGCAACATCGGCAACAACAACAGCGGCAACTACAACCTGGGCAGCGGAAACACCGGCAGCGGCAACGTCGGCAGCGGAAACACCGGCAGCGGCAACATGGGCTTTGGCAACCTCGGTGACTCCAACATTGGTTTCGGTAACACCGGCACCGGGAACGTCGGATTCGGGATCACCGGCGAAGGCCAGGTCGGTTTCGGCGGCCTCAACTCCGGTAGCGACAACGTTGGCTTCGGCAACTCCGGTACCGGGAACGTCGGCTTCTTCAACTCCGGCGACGGAAACATGGGCGTCGGCAATTCGGGCTCGCTCAACACGGGCCTAGGAAACTCGGGGTTGGCCGACGCCGGTTTGGGCGGCGTCGGCAGCATGGGCTCCGGCTTGTGGTCGTCAAGCATGCAGGGCGTTGGCGTGGAAAGCGCGGCCGGCATGGACGCAGGGCTGGCCAGCTCGGCCAGCTACGCGACGGGCGGCACTGTAGCGCTAAGTTCCGGCCTTCTCGGCTCGGCGATGGCAAATACCGGCGGGCTCACCCCCGCACTCGCGGGCCCCATCAACCCACCCCCGGTCGCCACGGCAGGCCCGGTCAATGCGCCAGTCGCCGCTCCAGCCAGCGCCCCTACTGGCAGCTTCGAGCCAGGCAATCCCGGCAGCGGCGCCGCCAACTCGGCAAACGCCGCCAATACGGCAGGTGCTGCCAACACCGGCCTCCGAGCCCCGGGCTACACGAGCGTCTACAACCCGGGCACCAACGAGGCCGCTATGCGCAACGCAGGCGTGCGTGAACCGGCCATCGGCAACCCGAGCACTCCACCCGCAGGCATCCCCAAGTCCAGCTTCTACCCGGCGGACGAACAGGAGCCCGGGGACGTCAACAACGTCATCAGACTGTTGCCAGTCAGGACGGACTAGCACCGCGCAACACCCACCGGCACCGAGCCACGTGCGGCCTATGCTCGAATCCATGGGTGCTAAGAACGCCAAGAAGGTAGACCTCAAGCGCCTGGCGGCTGCCCTGGCCGACTATCCGTTCGCCTACCTGATCACTGTCGATGACGGCTACCGCATACACACCGTTGCGGTCGAGCCGGTATTGCGGGAGTCCCTTGACGGCCCCGATGGACCCCGGACGATTGTCGACGCCGGGTTGATCGGCGGGCGCACCCGAGTAAATCTCACCCGGCGCAGTGACGTCACACTGTTGTGGCCCCCACCCGAACCGGGCGGCTACTCCCTGATCGTCGACGGCCGCGCGGAGGCTCACGACGACACGGGCTCCAACGGCGACGACGAGGCCGCGACCGCGCGGTGCACTGTCGTGCCTACTCGGGCGTTGCTGCACCGCGACGCCGATCCGGACTCACCTGCGGCTGCAAAAGGCTGCCGGCACGACTGTGTGGTGTTCGCCGAACCGGCGTAGTGCACGAAAAAGCCCGGCCCCAACGGGACCGGGCTTTTTCGTACTCGGACTCGAACCGACTGTCCAGCTTAAGGCCGCAACGCGGCCCGCTCGGATATCTGGGGTCGCTGGACTAGAAGTCCATGCCACCCATGCCGCCAGTCGGGTCGGCCGCCGGAGCGGCCGCCTTCTCCGGCTTGTCGGCGACAACTGCCTCCGTGGTCAGGAACAGCCCCGCAATGGACGCGGCGTTCTGCAACGCAGAGCGGGTCACCTTGACCGGGTCGGCAACGCCGGCGGCGAGCAGATCCTCGTACTCACCGGTGGCGGCGTTGAGGCCCTGGCCGGCCGCAAGGTTTCGCACCTTCTCGGCCACCACGCCGGGCTCCAACCCGGAGTTGAAGGCGATCTGCTTGAGCGGAGCCTCCAAAGCCACCCGGACGATATTGGCGCCGGTCGCCTCGTCGCCGGAGAGCTTCAGCTCGTCCAGCACCGGGGCGGCTTGCAGTAGGGTCACACCGCCACCGGCGACGATGCCCTCCTCAACCGCTGCCTTAGCGTTGCGCACCGCGTCCTCGATGCGGTGCTTGCGCTCCTTGAGCTCTACCTCAGTGGCGGCACCGGCTTTGATCACCGCGACGCCCCCGGCGAGCTTGGCCAGGCGCTCCTGCAGCTTCTCCCGGTCGTAGTCGGAGTCGCTGTTCTCGATCTCTGCGCGAATCTGGGAGACTCGCCCGGCGATGGCTTCGGTGTCGCCAGCGCCCTCGACGATCGTGGTCTCGTCCTTGGTGATGACCACCTTGCGGGCCTTACCCAGCAGCGACAAGTCAGCGTTCTCCAGGCTGAGCCCAACCTCTTCGCTGATGACCTGACCGCCGGTAAGAATCGCCATGTCCTGCAGCATCGCCTTGCGCCGGTCACCGAAGCCGGGAGCCTTGACCGCCACTGACTTGAAGGTGCCACGGATCTTGTTGACGACCAGGGTGGACAGCGCCTCGCCCTCGACGTCCTCGGCGATGATCAGCAGCGGTTTGCCGGCCTGGATGACCTTCTCCAGCAACGGCAACAGATCCTTGACCGTGGAGACCTTGGAGCTGACCAGCAGGATGTAGGGCTCCTCCAAGACCGCTTCCTGACGGTCGGCGTCGGTTACGAAGTAGCCCGAGATGTAGCCCTTGTCGAAGCGCATGCCCTCGGTGAGTTCAAGCTGCAGACCAAAGGTGTTGGACTCTTCGACGGTGATGACGCCCTCGTTGCCGACCTTGTCCATCGCCTCGGCGATCAGGTCGCCAATCGACTGGTCCCCCGCCGAAATCGCGGCGGTGGCCGCAATTTGCTCCTTGGTCTCGACCTCCTTGGCCCCCTTGAGCAGGGTCTCGGTGATCTTCTCGGCTGCCTTCTCGATGCCGCGCTTGAGACCCAGCGGGTTGGCTCCGGCTGCGACGTTGCGCAAGCCCTCACGAACCAGCGCCTGGGCCAGCACCGTGGCCGTCGTGGTGCCGTCACCAGCGACGTCATCGGTCTTCTTGGCGACTTCCTTGACCAGCTCGGCGCCGATCTTCTCGTAGGGGTCCTCCAGTTCGATCTCCTTGGCGATGGATACACCATCGTTGGTGATCGTGGGGGCGCCCCACTTCTTTTCCAGGACCACGTTGCGGCCCTTGGGCCCCAACGTCACCTTTACCGCGTCGGCGAGGCTGTTCAGACCCCGCTCAAGGCCGCGACGGGCCTCTTCGTCGTACGCAATTGTCTTGGCCATTGCGAAGTGATTCCTCCGGATCGGGAATGAAACGGGGTGACCGGGTGAGGGTCGACCCCATTACTTACGCTGGCCGGGTGCAGTGCCCGCGACGGACGACCACGACTGCCGTGGGGACCACGACAGAGCCCAGTCTCACCGTCCCGACCTAGCACTCGCCGGTCGCGAGTGCCAACGTCATTCTTAGCACTCGCCTATGCCGAGTGCAAGGCGCCCGGCGACGATGCGCGCCGGGGCGCGGCACGCTGAGGAGCCGGGCCATCAAACCCCGCCCGGCGACGATGCGCGCCGGGGCGCGGCACGCCGAGGAGCCGGGCCATCAAACCCCGCCCCGGCGACGATGCGCGCCGGGGCGCGGCACGCTGAGGAGCCGGACCATCAAACCCCGCCCGGGCGAGCTCTTCGGCCCTAGCTTGTGGGTACGGCAACCGCAATACTTGGTTGATGTCGCTCGCAGTGCCGCCGTATCCGCCGCCCCGGTACACCGGCGATCGCGGTGAAGTCAGTGCATGGCTGAAGCGTGGAGACGAGCCGCCCGACTATGAATTGGGCGGCAACAAGTTCCACTACTTGGCCACTCAGACCTCCACCGACGGTGACTTCGGCCTGTTCCGACTAGAGATCGCCCCTCGCGGCGGCGGACCCGGCCCACACTTCCACAAGACGATGTCCGAGTCGTTTTTCATCCTGACTGGGAGGATGCGCATGCATAACGGCCAGGACTGGGTCGACGCATCTGCTGGGGACTACCTCTACGTGCCGCCGGGCGGGGTGCACGGTTTTAGCAACGAAGCTGACGAACCGGCATCGATCCTTATCCTGTTCGCTCCGGGCGGACCCCGTCAGGGCTACTTCGAAGGCTTGGCCGGTCTTGTCGACATGACTGACGACGAACGCCGCGAGTTCTTCATCCACCACGACAACTACTGGATCCAGTAGCGGCAAACCGGCTAGGTCAACCTGTCCGTCCAGTTCCGCCTGACTGTCCGCCTCAACCGGCTCCGCGTAGCCTCACCCCTTGTTCCGGCGCCACCGCCATTGCTGCCGTTGCCGGCCAACCCAACGTTGCCCCCGGCGCCCCAGCCATCAGCTACCCGGCCCGGCAGCCCCGTGGCCTTCTTCGAAGGTGTTGGTCAATAGCTATCTGGCATGGATTGCGGCTCGTGTCGTCGCATGATCCGGACAAAGATCTGGACAAAGGTGTGTCGCTCCCGGGCTATCGCCACCCAACGCGCTAGGCCGTCGGTGACGCTTCGCCTCCGAGACAGGCTGGTCACCGCACGACGTCGCGTCGCGTCTCACCCATGGCGACCAGCAGCCGATCAGTCGAAATATACCGGGGCACGATCTGCTCGCGGTCATACCAGCTCCCGCCCGTCACACGGGACCACACAACTCTCACAAACCGTGGGCCAAACCAACTGGGGCCAACCGCAGGTTTAGCGGAACCACCAAATCGGTTAACCAAAGACGAAATACGTTTCAAAATGACGATATACCCTTCAAAATGACGATCGCATCAATTTGTGGGTGGATGCGGTCCCTGACTGTTGCCGCGCACTAACGGGAGCCGCCACATGTCGTTCGTCTCGATAACCCCCGACCTGCTCGCCGCCTCGATCGGGGATTTGGCGAGTATTGGCTCGACCCTGGAAGCCGCGAACTCCGCGGCGGCCGCGGCCACCACCGAGGTGCTGGCCGCCGGCGCCGATGAGGTCTCGGCGCGTATCGCGGCCATGTTCGGCATGTACGGCCAGGAGTACCAGGCGATCAGCGCCCAAGTCGCCGCCTATCACGAACAGTTCCTGCAGACGCTGCAGGGCGGCGCGGCCTCGTATGCGGCCGCGGAGGCCACCAACGTCGAGCAGACCCTGCTCAACCTGATCAACGGCCCCACCCTGGCCTTGTTGGGCCGCCCCCTGATCGGCGATGGCGCCAACGCGACCACTCCTGGTGGTGCCGGTGGTGATGGTGGGCTGCTGTTAGGTAGCGGCGGCAGCGGCGCCGCCGGGGCAGCCGGGCAGGCCGGCGGGGCCGGCGGGTCGGCCGGGTTGTTGGGCAACGGCGGCAACGGCGGTGCGGGCGGTATCGGCGCTAACGGTGGCGCCGGTGGCTCTGGTGGGTGGCTGTATGGCAGTGGCGGTAACGGCGGGTCCGGCGGGATCGGTGGCGGCACCGGTGGTGCGGGCGGACGTGCCTGGCTAATCGGTAACGGCGGTATCGGTGGCGCCGGGGGCACCGGGGGTGCCGGCGGTGGCACCGGTGGTGCGGGCGGGCACAGTGGCGCGTTCTTCGGCAGTGGTGGTGCTGGCGGGGCCGGCGGCTCTGGTCAGACCGGTGGGGCCGGCGGGAACGCGGGGTTGTGGGGCCGTGGCGGGGACGGCGGCGCCGGTGGCGACGGCGGCCGGTTCGTCGGCGGCACCGGCGGCCATGGCGGCCTGGTGTTCGGCGATGGCGGCACCGGCGGTGCTGGCGGCGGACGCGGCGGTGATGGCGGCTGGGTGTTCGGTGACGGCGGTGCTGGCGGTGCCGGCGGTAGCGGTGGTATCGGCGGCGGGGCCGGCGGTAACGGGGCGTTGTTGTTCGGCGATGGCGGTGCCGGCGGATTCGGCGGCATTGATGGTGGGGCTGGGGGTGCTGGCGGCAACAGCGGCCTGATTATTGGTGACGGCGGTCACGGCGGCGTGGGCGGTATCGGCGGCGGGGCCGGCGGTAACGGTGGTCATGCCGGGCAGCTGATTGGTTTCGGCGGCGCCGGCGGGGCCGGCGGGGTCGGTGCCCCCGGCGGTACCGGTGGCGACGGCGGTGTCGGCGGCAATCCGGGGTGGCTGTTCGGCGTCGGTGGTGCCGGTGGTGCCGGGGGTGCGGGTGGCGTGGCGGCCACCACCGGCAGTGTCGGTGGTGACGGCGGTAGCGGGGGTGCCGGCGGGCGCGGCGGGCTGTTCATGCGCGGTGGTGACGGCGGGGCCGGCGGGGCCGGGGGTGCGGGCAAGGCCGGTGCCGACGGTGTCGGCGATGGTGGCGGCGGTGGTGACGGTGGTGCCGGCGGGCTCGGCGGCAACGGTGGGGCCGGGGGTCGGGCTGCTTTGCTGTTCGGTCCGGGCGGGGCCGGCGGAGCCGCCGGGATCGGCGGGCAAGGCGGGGCCGGTGGTACCGGGGCTGAGGGCCTGACCGGTGTCGGTGGCGAGGGTGGTGATGGCGGCCTCGGCGGCGCCGCGGGTCGGGCCGGCGCCGGCGGTGCCGGCAACATCTTCAGCCAGGCCGGTGCCGCCGGTGCCATCGGTCTCGGTGGCGATGGTGGCGATGGTGGTCAGGGGGGTAGTGGCGCGGCCGGCACCGACGCCACCGGCGCCGGGGCCACCGGTGGCACTGGGTTTGCGGGTGGCGACGGTGGGGCCGGCGGCGAGGGTGGCGGCACCGGTGCCTTGCAGGGTGCTGGCGGTGTTGGTGGCGACGGCGGCACCGGCGGCACCGGTGGTGCTGGTGGTGCGGGCACCGACAACAGCGCCAACGACGGCACCGCCGGCGGGGCCGGCGGTAAAGGCGGCGTCGGCGGCACCGGTGGGGCGGCCGGCACCGGTGGCACCGGCTCGGCGGCGGGTGCCGACGGCAGCGCCGGTGATGGCGGTGTCGGCGGCCAAGGTGGCACCGGCGGTGCGGGTGGTGCCGGCACCATGGGTGCTGCTGATGGCGGTACCGGCGGCCAGGGCGCGGCCGGCGGCGACGGCGGGGCCGGCGGTGCCGGTGGGGCGACCGGTGCCGGTGCCGGTGGCACCGAGGGTGCCGGCGGTGCGGGTGGCGACGGCGGCACCGGCGGTCAAGGTGGCCAAGGCGGGGCGGGGACCGATAACAGCGCCAACGACGGGACCGCGGGCGGGGTCGGCGGTAAAGGCGGCGTCGGCGGCACCGGTGGGGCGGCCGGCACCGGTGGCACCGGCTCGGCGGCGGGTGCCGACGGCAGCGCGGGTGATGGCGGTGTCGGCGGCCAAGGTGGCACCGGCGGTGCGGGTGGTGCCGGCACCATGGGTGCTGCTGATGGCGGTACCGGCGGCCAGGGCGCGGCCGGCGGCGACGGCGGTGCCGGGGGTGCCGGTGGGGCGACCGGTGCCGGTGCCGGTGGCACCGAGGGTGCCGGCGGTGCGGGTGGCGACGGCGGCACCGGCGGTCAAGGTGGCCAAGGCGGGGCGGGGACCGATAACAGCGCCAACGACGGGACCGCGGGCGGGGCCGGCGGTAAAGGCGGCGTCGGCGGCACCGGTGGGGCGGCCGGCACCGGTGGCACCGGCTCGGCGGCGGGTGCCGACGGCAGCGCCGGTGATGGCGGTGTCGGCGGTACTGGTGGCACCGGCGGTGCCGGTGGTGCCGGCACCATCGGCGCTGCTGATGGCGGTACCGGCGGCCAGGGCGCGGCCGGCGGCGACGGCGGGGCCGGCGGTGCCGGTGGCGCGACCGGTGCCGGTGCCGGCGGCACCGAGGGTGCCGGCGGTGCGGGCGGCGACGGCGGCACCGGCGGTCAAGGTGGCCAAGGCGGGGCGGGGACCGATAACAGCGCCAACGACGGGACCGCGGGCGGGGTCGGCGGTAAAGGCGGCGTCGGCGGCACCGGTGGGGCGGCCGGCACCGGTGGCACCGGCTCGGCGGCGGGTGCCGACGGCAGCGCCGGTGATGGCGGTGTCGGCGGCACCGGCGGCACCGGCGGTGCGGGTGGTGCCGGCACCATGGGTGCTGCTGATGGCGGTACCGGCGGCCAGGGCGCGGCCGGCGGCGACGGCGGGGCCGGCGGGGCCGGTGGGGCGACCGGTGCCGGTGCCGGTGGCACCGAGGGTGCCGGCGGTGCGGGTGGCGACGGCGGCACCGGCGGTCAAGGTGGCCAAGGCGGGGCGGGGACCGATAACAGCGCCAACGACGGGACCGCGGGCGGGGTCGGCGGTAAAGGCGGCGTCGGCGGCACCGGCGGCGACGCCGGCCAAGGCGGCACCGGCTCGGTCGCGGGCAGCGATGGGT
The DNA here is from genome assembly GCF_018278905.1 of Mycobacterium spongiae. NCBI lineage: Bacteria > Bacillati > Actinomycetota > Actinomycetes > Mycobacteriales > Mycobacteriaceae > Mycobacterium > Mycobacterium spongiae. The sequence continues at coordinate 782,890 of NZ_CP046600.1, read as the reverse complement.
CCGCCGGGGATGGCGGCACCGGCGGGATCGGTGGCACCGGCGGTGCGGGTGGTGCCGGCACCATGGGTGCTGCTGATGGCGGTACCGGCGGCCAGGGCGCGGCCGGCGGCGACGGCGGTGCCGGGGGTGCCGGTGGGGCGACCGGTGCCGGTGCCGGTGGCACCGAGGGTGCCGGCGGTGCGGGTGGCGACGGCGGCACCGGCGGTCAAGGTGGCCAAGGCGGGGCGGGGACCGATAACAGCGCCAACGACGGCGTCGCGGGCGGTGTGGGTGGTAAAGGCGGCGTCGGCGGCACCGGTGGGGCGGCCGGCACCGGTGGCACCGGCTCGGCGGCGGGTGCCGACGGCAGCGCCGGTGATGGCGGTGTCGGCGGTACTGGTGGCACCGGCGGTGCCGGTGGTGCCGGCACCATCGGTGCTGCTGATGGCGGTACCGGCGGCCAGGGCGCGGCCGGCGGCGACGGCGGTGCCGGGGGTGCCGGGGGCGCGACCGGCCTCGGTGCCGGCGGCACCGAGGGTGCCGGCGGTGCGGGCGGCGACGGCGGCACCGGCGGCACCGGTGGCCAAGGCGGGGCGGGGACCGATAACAGCGCCAACGACGGGACCGCGGGCGGTGTGGGTGGTAAAGGCGGCATCGGCGGCACCGGTGGGGCGGCCGGCACCGGTGGCACCGGCTCCGCGGCGGGTGCCGACGGCAGCGCCGGTGATGGCGGCACCGGCGGTATCGGTGGCACCGGCGGTGCGGGTGGTGCCGGCACCATGGGTGCCGCTGATGGCGGTACCGGCGGCCAGGGCGCGGCCGGCGGCGACGGCGGGGCCGGGGGTGCCGGGGGCGCGACCGGCCTCGGTGCCGGTGGCACCCAGGGTGCCGGCGGTCAAGGCGGGGACGGCGGCACCGGCGGCATCGGTGGCCAAGGCGGGTCGGGGACCGATAACAGCGCCAACGACGGGACCGCGGGCGGTGTGGGCGGTAAAGGCGGCGTCGGCGGCACCGGTGGGGCGGCCGGCACCGGTGGCACCGGCTCGGCGGCGGGTGCCGACGGCAGCGCCGGTGATGGCGGCACCGGCGGTATCGGTGGCACCGGCGGTGCGGGTGGTGCCGGCACCATCGGCGCTGCTGATGGCGGTACCGGCGGCCAGGGCGCGGCCGGCGGCGACGGCGGTGCCGGCGGTGCCGGTGGGGCGACCGGCCTCGGTGCCGGTGGCACCCAGGGCGCCGGCGGTGCGGGTGGCGACGGCGGCACCGGCGGCACCGGTGGCCAAGGCGGGGCGGGGACCGATAACAGCGCCAACGACGGCACCGCCGGCGGGGCCGGCGGTAAAGGCGGCGTCGGCGGCACCGGTGGGGCGGCCGGCACCGGTGGCACCGGCTCCGCGGCGGGTGCCGACGGCAGCGCCGGTGATGGCGGCACCGGCGGGATCGGTGGCACCGGCGGCGCCGGTGGTGCCGGCACCATGGGTGCCGCCGATGGCGGTACCGGCGGCCAAGGCGCGACCGGCGGCGACGGCGGGGCCGGCGGTGCCGGTGGCGCGACCGGCCTCGGTGCCGGCGGCACCCAGGGTGCCGGCGGTGCGGGTGGCGACGGCGGCACCGGCGGTCAAGGTGGCCAAGGCGGGGCGGGGACCGATAACAGCGCCAACGACGGCACCGCCGGCGGGGCCGGCGGTAAAGGCGGCGTCGGCGGCACCGGTGGGGCGGCCGGCACCGGTGGCACCGGCTCCGCGGCGGGTGCCGACGGCAGCGCGGGTGATGGCGGTGTCGGCGGTACTGGTGGCACCGGCGGTGCGGGTGGTGCGGGCACCGTGGGTGCCGCTGATGGCGGTACCGGCGGCCAGGGCGCGGCCGGCGGCGACGGCGGGGCCGGGGGTGCCGGTGGGGCGACCGGCCTCGGTGCCGGTGGCACCCAGGGTGCCGGCGGTCAAGGCGGGGACGGCGGCACCGGCGGCATCGGTGGCCAAGGCGGGGCGGGGACCGATAACAGCGCCAACGACGGCACCGCGGGCGGGGCCGGCGGTAAAGGCGGCATCGGCGGCACCGGCGGCGACGCCGGCCAAGGCGGCACCGGCTCGGTCGCGGGCAGCGATGGGTCCGCCGGGGATGGCGGCACCGGCGGGATCGGTGGCACCGGCGGCGCCGGTGGTGCCGGCACCATGGGTGCCGCCGATGGCGGTACCGGCGGCCAAGGCGCGACCGGCGGCGACGGCGGTGCCGGCGGTGCCGGTGGCGCGACCGGCCTCGGTGCCGGCGGCACCCAGGGCGCCGGCGGTGCGGGCGGCGACGGCGGCACCGGCGGCCAAGGTGGCCAAGGCGGGTCGGGGACCGATAACAGCGCCAACGACGGCACCGCCGGCGGGGCCGGCGGTAAAGGCGGCATCGGCGGCACCGGCGGCGACGCCGGCCAAGGCGGCACCGGCTCGGTCGCGGGCGCGGCGGGTACCGCCGGGGATGGCGGCACCGGCGGGATCGGTGGCACCGGCGGCGCCGGTGGTGCCGGCACCATGGGTGCCGCCGATGGCGGTACCGGCGGCCAGGGCGCGACCGGCGGCGACGGCGGGGCCGGCGGTGCCGGTGGCGCGACCGGCCTCGGTGCCGGCGGCACCCAGGGCGCCGGCGGTGCGGGCGGCGACGGCGGCACCGGCGGCACCGGTGGTGCTGGTGGTGCCGGCACCGACAACAGCGCCAACGACGGCACCGCCGGCGGGGCCGGCGGTAAAGGCGGCATCGGCGGCACCGGTGGGGCGGCCGGCACCGGTGGCACCGGCTCCGCGGCGGGTGCCGACGGCAGCGCCGGTGATGGCGGTGTCGGCGGCACCGGCGGCACCGGCGGTGCGGGTGGTGCCGGCACCATCGGCGCTGCTGATGGCGGTACCGGCGGCCAGGGCGCGGCCGGCGGCGACGGCGGTGCCGGGGGTGCCGGTGGGGCGACCGGTGCCGGTACCGGCGGCACCCAGGGTGCCGGCGGTGCGGGCGGCGACGGCGGCACCGGCGGCATCGGTGGCCAAGGCGGGGCGGGGACCGATAACAGCGCCAACGACGGGACCGCGGGCGGGGCCGGCGGTAAAGGCGGCATCGGCGGCACCGGCGGCGACGCCGGCCAAGGCGGCACCGGCTCGGTCGCGGGCAGCGATGGGTCCGCCGGGGATGGCGGCACCGGCGGGATCGGTGGCACCGGCGGCGCCGGTGGTGCCGGCACCATCGGTGCCGCTGATGGCGGTACCGGCGGCCAGGGCGCGGCCGGCGGCGACGGCGGTGCCGGGGGTGCCGGTGGCGCGACCGGTGCCGGTGCCGGCGGCACCCAGGGTGCCGGCGGTGCGGGCGGCGACGGCGGCACCGGCGGTCAAGGTGGCCAAGGCGGGGCGGGGACCGATAACAGCGCCAACGACGGGACCGCCGGCGGTGTGGGCGGTAAAGGCGGCGTCGGCGGCACCGGTGGGGCGGCCGGCACCGGCGGCACCGGCTCCGCGGCGGGTGCCGACGGCAGCGCCGGTGATGGCGGTGTCGGCGGTACTGGTGGCACCGGCGGTGCGGGTGGTGCCGGCACCATGGGCGCTGCTGATGGCGGTACCGGCGGCCAGGGCGCGGCCGGCGGCGACGGCGGTGCCGGGGGTGCCGGTGGCGCGACCGGTGCCGGTGCCGGCGGCACCCAGGGCGCCGGCGGTGCGGGCGGCGACGGCGGCACCGGCGGCACCGGTGGTGCTGGTGGTGCGGGCACCGACAACAGCGCCAACGACGGGACCGCGGGCGGGGCCGGCGGTAAAGGCGGCATCGGCGGCACCGGCGGCGACGCCGGCCAAGGCGGCACCGGCTCGGTCGCGGGCGCGGCGGGTACCGCCGGGGATGGCGGCACCGGCGGGATCGGTGGCACCGGCGGCGCCGGTGGTGCCGGCACCATCGGCGCTGCTGATGGCGGTACCGGCGGCCAGGGCGCGGCCGGCGGCGACGGCGGGGCCGGCGGTGCCGGTGGCGCGACCGGCCTCGGTGCCGGCGGCACCCAGGGCGCCGGCGGTGCGGGCGGCGACGGCGGCACCGGCGGCACCGGTGGCCAAGGCGGGGCGGGGACCGATAACAGCGCCAACGACGGGACCGCCGGCGGGGTCGGCGGTAAAGGCGGCATCGGCGGCACCGGTGGGGCGGCCGGCACCGGTGGCACCGGCTCGGCGGCGGGTGCCGACGGCAGCGCCGGTGATGGCGGTGTCGGCGGTACTGGTGGCACCGGCGGTGCGGGTGGTGCCGGCACCATCGGCGCTGCTGATGGCGGTACCGGCGGCCAGGGCGCGGCCGGCGGCGACGGCGGTGCCGGGGGTGCCGGTGGGGCGACCGGTGCCGGTGCCGGCGGCACCGAGGGTGCCGGCGGTGCGGGCGGCGACGGCGGCACCGGCGGCATCGGTGGCCAAGGCGGGGCGGGGACCGATAACAGCGCCAACGACGGGACCGCGGGCGGTGTGGGCGGTAAAGGCGGCGTCGGCGGCACCGGTGGGGCGGCCGGCACCGGTGGCACCGGCTCGGCGGCGGGTGCCGACGGCAGCGCCGGTGATGGCGGTGTCGGCGGTACTGGTGGCACCGGCGGTGCGGGTGGTGCCGGCACCATGGGTGCTGCTGATGGCGGTACCGGCGGCCAGGGCGCGGCCGGCGGCGACGGCGGTGCCGGGGGTGCCGGGGGCGCGACCGGCCTCGGTGCCGGCGGCACCGAGGGTGCCGGCGGTGCGGGCGGCGACGGCGGCACCGGCGGTCAAGGTGGCCAAGGCGGGGCGGGGACCGATAACAGCGCCAACGACGGGACCGCGGGCGGGGCCGGCGGTAAAGGCGGCGTCGGCGGCACCGGTGGGGCGGCCGGCACCGGTGGCACCGGCTCCGCGGCGGGTGCCGACGGCAGCGCGGGTGATGGCGGTGTCGGCGGTACTGGTGGCACCGGCGGTGCGGGTGGTGCCGGCACCATCGGCGCTGCTGATGGCGGTACCGGCGGCCAGGGCGCGGCCGGCGGCGACGGCGGTGCCGGGGGTGCCGGTGGGGCGACCGGTGCCGGTGCCGGTGGCACCGAGGGTGCCGGCGGTGCGGGCGGCGACGGCGGCACCGGCGGCATCGGTGGCCAAGGCGGGTCGGGGACCGATAACAGCGCCAACGACGGGACCGCGGGCGGTGTGGGTGGTAAAGGCGGCGTCGGCGGCACCGGTGGGGCGGCCGGCACCGGTGGCACCGGCTCGGCGGCGGGTGCCGACGGCAGCGCCGGTGATGGCGGTGTCGGCGGTATCGGTGGCGTCGGCGGTGCGGGTGGTGCCGGCACCATGGGTGCTGCTGATGGCGGTACCGGCGGCCAGGGCGCGGCCGGCGGCGACGGCGGGGCCGGGGGTGCCGGTGGCGCGACCGGCCTCGGTGCCGGTGGCACCGAGGGTGCCGGCGGTGCGGGCGGCGACGGCGGCACCGGCGGCATCGGTGGCCAAGGCGGGGCGGGGACCGATAACAGCGCCAACGACGGCGTCGCGGGCGGGGCCGGCGGTAAAGGCGGCGTCGGCGGCACCGGTGGGGCGGCCGGCACCGGTGGCACCGGCTCGGCGGCGGGCGCGACGGCAGCGCCGGTGATGGCGGTGCGGCGGTATCGGTGGCGTCGGCGGTGCGGGTGGTGCCGGCACCGTGGGTGCTGCTGATGGCGGTACCGGCGGCCAGGGCGCGGCCGGCGGCGACGGCGGTGCCGGGGGTGCCGGTGGGGCGACCGGTGCCGGTGCCGGTGGCACCGAGGGTGCCGGCGGTGCGGGCGGCGACGGCGGCACCGGCGGTCAAGGTGGCCAAGGCGGGGCGGGGACCGATAACAGCGCCAACGACGGGACCGCCGGCGGGGCGGCGGTAAAGGCGGCGTCGGCGGCACCGGCGGCGACGCCGGCAAGGTGGCACCGGCTCGGCGGCGGGTGCCGACGGCAGCGCCGGTGATGGCGGCACCGGCGGTATCGGTGGCGCCGGCGGTGCGGGTGGTGCGGCACCGTGGGTGCTGCTGATGGCGGTACCGGCGGCCAGGGCGCGGCCGGCGGCGACGGCGGTGCCGGGGGTGCCGGTGGGCCGACCGGCCTCGGTGCCGGCGGCACCGAGGGTGCCGGCGGTGCGGGCGGCGACGGCGGCACCGGCGGCACCGGTGGGCAGGCGGGCGGGGACCGATAACAGCGCCAACGACGGCACGCGCGGCGGTGGGGCGGTAAAGGCGGCGTCGGCGGCACCGGCGGCGACGCCGGCAAGGCGGCACCGGCTCGGTCGCGGGCAGCGATGGGTCCGCCGGGGATGGCGGCACCGGCGGGATCGGTGGCGCCGGCGGTGCGGGTGGTGCGGGCACCATGGGTGCTGCTGATGGCGGTACCGGCGGCCAGGGCGCGGCCGGCGGCGACGGCGGTGCCGGGGGTGCCGGTGGCGCGACCGGTGCCGGTGCCGGCGGCACCGAGGGCGCGGCGGGCGGCGGCGCGGCGACGGCGGCACCGGCGGCATCGGTGGCCAAGGCGGGGCGGGGACCGATAACAGCGCCAACGACGGGACGCGGGCGGGGCGGCGGTAAAGGCGGCGTCGGCGGCACCGGTGGGGCGGCCGGCACCGGTGGCACCGGCTCGGCGGCGGGTGCCGACGGCAGCGCCGGTGATGGCGGTGTCGGCGGCCAAGGTGGCACCGGCGGTGCGGGTGGTGCCGGCACCATCGGCGCTGCTGATGGCGGTACCGGCGGCCAGGGCGCGGCCGGCGGCGACGGCGGTGCCGGGGGTGCCGGGGGCGCGACCGGCCTCGGTGCCGGCGGCACCCAGGGCGCCGGCGGTGCGGGCGGCGACGGCGGCACCGGCGGTCAAGGTGGCCGAGGCGGGGCGGGGACCGATAACAGCGCCAACAACGGCACCGCGGGCGGGGCCGGCGGTAAAGGCGGCGTCGGCGGCACCGGTGGGGCGGCCGGCACCGGTGGCACCGGCTCCGCGGCGGGTGCCGACGGCAGCGCCGGTGATGGCGGTGTCGGCGGTACTGGTGGCGTCGGCGGTGCGGGTGGTGCCGGCACCATCGGCGCTGCTGATGGCGGTACCGGCGGCCAGGGCGCGGCCGGCGGCGACGGCGGTGCCGGGGGTGCCGGGGGCGCGACCGGTGCCGGTGCCGGCGGCACCCAGGGTGTCGGCGGTGCGGGCGGGGACGGCGGCACCGGCGGTCAAGGTGGCCAAGGCGGGGCGGGGACCGATAACAGCGCCAACGACGGGACCGCGGGCGGGGCCGGCGGTAAAGGCGGCGTCGGCGGCACCGGCGGCGACGCCGGCCAAGGCGGCACCGGCTCGGTCGCGGGCAGCGATGGGTCGGCGGGTGATGGCGGCACCGGCGGTATCGGTGGCGCCGGCGGTGCGGGTGGTGCGGGCACCGTGGGTGCTGCTGATGGCGGTACCGGCGGCCAGGGCGCGGCCGGCGGCGACGGCGGTGCCGGGGGTGCCGGTGGCGCGACCGGTGCCGGTGCCGGCGGCACCCAGGGTGTCGGCGGTGCGGGCGGGGACGGCGGCACCGGCGGCATCGGTGGCCAAGGCGGGGCGGGGACCGATAACAGCGCCAACGACGGGACCGCGGGCGGGGCCGGCGGTAAAGGCGGCGTCGGCGGCACCGGTGGGGCGGCCGGCACCGGCGGCACCGGCTCCGCGGCGGGTGCCGACGGCAGCGCCGGTGATGGCGGTGTCGGCGGTATCGGTGGCGTCGGCGGTGCGGGTGGTGCCGGCACCGTGGGCGCTGCTGATGGCGGTACCGGCGGCCAGGGCGCGGCCGGCGGCGACGGCGGTGCCGGGGGTGCCGGTGGCGCGACCGGTGCCGGTGCCGGCGGCACCCAGGGTGTCGGCGGTGCTGGCGGCGACGGCGGCACCGGCGGCATCGGTGGCCAAGGCGGGGCGGGGACCGATAACAGCGCCAACGACGGGACCGCGGGCGGGGCCGGCGGTAAAGGCGGCGTCGGCGGCACCGGCGGCGACGCCGGCCAAGGCGGCACCGGCTCGGTCGCGGGCGCGGCGGGTACCGCCGGGGATGGCGGCACCGGCGGGATCGGTGGCACCGGCGGCGCCGGTGGTGCCGGCACCGTGGGTGCCGCCGATGGCGGTACCGGCGGCCAAGGCGCGACCGGCGGCGACGGCGGTGCCGGCGGGGCCGGGGGCGCGACCGGCCTCGGTGCCGGCGGCACCGAGGGTGCCGGCGGTGCGGGTGGCGACGGCGGCACCGGCGGTCAAGGTGGCCGAGGCGGGGCGGGGACCGATAACAGCGCCAACGACGGGACCGCGGGCGGGGCCGGCGGTAAAGGCGGCGTCGGCGGCACCGGTGGGGCGGCCGGCACCGGTGGCACCGGCTCGGTCGCGGGCGCGGCGGGTACCGCCGGGGATGGCGGCACCGGCGGGATCGGTGGCACCGGCGGCGCCGGTGGTGCCGGCACCGTGGGTGCCGCCGATGGCGGTACCGGCGGCCAGGGCGCGGCCGGCGGCGACGGCGGGGCCGGCGGTGCCGGGGGCGCGACCGGCCTCGGTGCCGGCGGCACCCAGGGCGCCGGCGGTGCGGGCGGCGACGGCGGCACCGGCGGCACCGGTGGTGCTGGTGGTGCCGGCACCGACAACAGCGCCAACGACGGCACCGCCGGCGGGGCCGGCGGTAAAGGCGGCATCGGCGGCACCGGCGGCGACGCCGGCCAAGGCGGCACCGGCTCGGTCGCGGGCGCGGCGGGTACCGCCGGGGATGGCGGCACCGGCGGGATCGGTGGCACCGGCGGCGCCGGTGGTGCCGGCACCGTGGGTGCCGCTGATGGCGGTACCGGCGGCCAGGGCGCGGCCGGCGGCGACGGCGGTGCCGGCGGTGCCGGTGGCGCGACCGGTGCCGGTGCCGGCGGCACCCAGGGCGCCGGCGGTGCGGGCGGCGACGGCGGCACCGGCGGCCAAGGTGGCCAAGGCGGGGCGGGGACCGATAACAGCGCCAACGACGGCACCGCCGGCGGGGCCGGCGGTAAAGGCGGCGTCGGCGGCACCGGCGGCGACGCCGGCCAAGGCGGCACCGGCTCGGTCGCGGGCAGCGATGGGTCCGCCGGGGATGGCGGCACCGGCGGGATCGGTGGCACCGGCGGCGCCGGTGGTGCCGGCACCATGGGTGCCGCCGATGGCGGTACCGGCGGCCAGGGCGCGGCCGGCGGCGACGGCGGGGCCGGCGGTGCCGGTGGCGCGACCGGCCTCGGTGCCGGCGGCACCCAGGGCGCCGGCGGTGCGGGCGGCGACGGCGGCACCGGCGGCACCGGTGGTGCTGGTGGTGCCGGCACCGACAACAGCGCCAACGACGGCACCGCCGGCGGGGCCGGCGGTAAAGGCGGCATCGGCGGCACCGGTGGGGCGGCCGGCACCGGTGGCACCGGCTCGGCGGCGGGTGCCGACGGCAGCGCCGGTGATGGCGGTGTCGGCGGCACCGGCGGCACCGGCGGTGCGGGTGGTGCGGGCACCGTGGGTGCTGCTGATGGCGGTACCGGCGGCCAGGGCGCGGCCGGCGGCGACGGCGGTGCCGGGGGTGCCGGTGGGGCGACCGGTGCCGGTGCCGGTGGCACCCAGGGTGCCGGCGGTGCGGGCGGGGACGGCGGCACCGGCGGCATCGGTGGCCAAGGCGGGGCGGGGACCGATAACAGCGCCAACGACGGGACCGCGGGCGGTGTGGGCGGTAAAGGCGGCGTCGGCGGCACCGGCGGCGACGCCGGCCAAGGCGGCACCGGCTCGGTCGCGGGCAGCGATGGGTCGGCGGGTGATGGCGGCACCGGCGGTATCGGTGGCGCCGGCGGTGCGGGTGGTGCCGGCACCATGGGTGCCGCTGATGGCGGTACCGGCGGCCAGGGCGCGGCCGGCGGCGACGGCGGTGCCGGGGGTGCCGGTGGCGCGACCGGTGCCGGTGCCGGCGGCACCCAGGGTGTCGGCGGTGCGGGCGGCGACGGCGGCACCGGCGGCACCGGTGGCACCGGGGGTGCCGGCACCGATAACAGCGCCAACGACGGCGTCGCGGGCGGGGCCGGCGGTAAAGGCGGCGTCGGCGGCACCGGTGGGGCGGCCGGCACCGGCGGCACCGGCTCCGCGGCGGGTGCCGACGGCAGCGCCGGTGATGGCGGTGTCGGCGGTATCGGTGGCGTCGGCGGTGCGGGTGGTGCCGGCACCGTGGGTGCCGCTGATGGCGGTACCGGCGGCCAGGGCGCGGCCGGCGGCGACGGCGGTGCCGGGGGTGCCGGTGGCGCGACCGGTGCCGGTGCCGGCGGCACCCAGGGCGCCGGCGGTGCGGGTGGCGACGGCGGCACCGGCGGCCAAGGTGGCCAAGGCGGGTCGGGGACCGATAACAGCGCCAACGACGGGACCGCGGGCGGGGCCGGCGGTAAAGGCGGCATCGGCGGCACCGGCGGCGACGCCGGCCAAGGCGGCACCGGCTCGGTCGCGGGCGCGGCGGGTACCGCCGGGGATGGCGGCACCGGCGGGATCGGTGGCACCGGCGGCGCCGGTGGTGCCGGCACCATCGGCGCTGCTGATGGCGGTACCGGCGGCCAGGGCGCGGCCGGCGGCGACGGCGGGGCCGGCGGTGCCGGTGGCGCGACCGGCCTCGGTGCCGGTGGCACCCAGGGCGCCGGCGGTGCGGGCGGCGACGGCGGCACCGGCGGCACCGGTGGTGCTGGTGGTGCCGGCACCGACAACAGCGCCAACGACGGCACCGCCGGCGGTGTGGGCGGTAAAGGCGGCGTCGGCGGCACCGGTGGGGCGGCCGGCACCGGTGGCACCGGCTCGGCGGCGGGTGCCGACGGCAGCGCCGGTGATGGCGGTGTCGGCGGTACTGGCGGCACCGGCGGTGCGGGTGGTGCCGGCACCATCGGCGCTGCTGATGGCGGTACCGGCGGCCAGGGCGCGGCCGGCGGCGACGGCGGTGCCGGGGGTGCCGGTGGGGCGACCGGTGCCGGTGCCGGTGGCACCGAGGGTGCTGGCGGTGCGGGTGGCGACGGCGGCACCGGCGGTCAAGGTGGCCAAGGCGGGGCGGGGACCGATAACAGCGCCAACGACGGGACCGCGGGCGGGGCCGGCGGTAAAGGCGGCGTCGGCGGCACCGGCGGCGACGCCGGCCAAGGCGGCACCGGCTCGGTCGCGGGCGCGGCGGGTACCGCCGGGGATGGCGGCACCGGCGGGATCGGTGGCACCGGCGGTGCCGGTGGTGCCGGCACCATGGGTGCCGCTGATGGCGGTACCGGCGGCCAGGGCGCGGCCGGCGGCGCGGGCGGGGCCGGCGGGGCCGGGGGCGCGACCGGCCTCGGTGCCGGCGGCACCCAGGGCGCCGGCGGTGCGGGCGGCGACGGCGGCGCCGGCGGCACCGGTGGTGCTGGTGGTGCCGGCACCGACAACAGCGCCAACGACGGCACCGCCGGCGGGGCCGGCGGTAAAGGCGGCGTCGGCGGCACCGGCGGCGACGCCGGCCAAGGCGGCACCGGCTCGGTCGCGGGCGCGGCGGGTACCGCCGGGGATGGCGGCACCGGCGGGATCGGTGGCACCGGCGGCGCCGGTGGTGCCGGCACCATCGGTGCCGCTGATGGCGGTACCGGCGGCCAGGGCGCGGCCGGCGGCGACGGCGGGGCCGGCGGTGCCGGTGGCGCGACCGGCCTCGGTGCCGGCGGCACCCAGGGCGCCGGCGGTGCGGGCGGCGACGGCGGCACCGGCGGCACCGGTGGTGCTGGTGGTGCGGGGACCGATAACAGCGCCAACGACGGCACCGCCGGCGGTGTGGGCGGTAAAGGCGGCGTCGGCGGCACCGGCGGCGACGCCGGCCAAGGCGGCACCGGCTCGGTCGCGGGCAGCGATGGGTCGGCGGGTGATGGCGGCACCGGCGGTATCGGTGGCGCCGGCGGTGCGGGTGGTGCGGGCACCATGGGTGCTGCTGATGGCGGTACCGGCGGCCAGGGCGCGGCCGGCGGCGACGGCGGTGCCGGGGGTGCCGGTGGCGCGACCGGTGCCGGTGCCGGCGGCACCGAGGGCGCCGGCGGTGCGGGCGGCGACGGCGGCACCGGCGGCATCGGTGGCCAAGGCGGGGCGGGGACCGATAACAGCGCCAACGACGGGACCGCCGGCGGGGCCGGCGGTAAAGGCGGCGTCGGCGGCACCGGTGGGGCGGCCGGCACCGGTGGCACCGGCTCGGCGGCGGGTGCCGACGGCAGCGCCGGTGATGGCGGTGTCGGCGGTATCGGTGGCGTCGGCGGTGCGGGTGGTGCCGGCACCATCGGCGCTGCTGATGGCGGTACCGGCGGCCAGGGCGCGGCCGGCGGCGACGGCGGTGCCGGGGGTGCCGGTGGCGCGACCGGCCTCGGTGCCGGCGGCACCCAGGGCGCCGGCGGTGCGGGTGGCGACGGCGGCACCGGCGGTCAAGGTGGCCGAGGCGGGGCGGGGACCGATAACAGCGCCAACGACGGGACCGCGGGCGGGGCCGGCGGTAAAGGCGGCGTCGGCGGCACCGGTGGGGCGGCCGGCACCGGTGGCACCGGCTCGGCGGCGGGTGCCGACGGCAGCGCCGGTGATGGCGGTGTCGGCGGTACTGGTGGCGTCGGCGGTGCGGGTGGTGCCGGCACCATCGGCGCTGCTGATGGCGGTACCGGCGGCCAGGGCGCGGCCGGCGGCGACGGCGGTGCCGGGGGTGCCGGTGGCGCGACCGGTGCCGGTGCCGGTGGCACCCAGGGTGTCGGCGGTGCGGGCGGGGACGGCGGCACCGGCGGTCAAGGTGGCCAAGGCGGGGCGGGGACCGATAACAGCGCCAACGACGGGACCGCGGGCGGGGCCGGCGGTAAAGGCGGCGTCGGCGGCACCGGTGGGGCGGCCGGCACCGGTGGCGCCGGCTCCGCGGCGGGTGCTGACGGGTCCGCGGGTGATGGCGGCACCGGCGGTATCGGTGGCACCGGCGGTGCTGGTGGTGCGGGCACCGTGGGCGCGGCCGATGGCGGTACCGGCGGCCAAGGCGCGGCCGGCGGCGACGGCGGTGCCGGGGGTGCCGGTGGGGCGACCGGTGCCGGTGCCGGCGGCACCCAGGGTGCCGGCGGTGCGGGTGGCGACGGCGGCACCGGCGGTCAAGGTGGCCAAGGCGGGGCGGGGACCGATAACAGCGCCAACGACGGCACCGCCGGCGGGGCCGGCGGTAAAGGCGGCGTCGGCGGCACCGGCGGCGACGCCGGCCAAGGCGGCACCGGCTCGGTCGCGGGCGCGGCGGGTACCGCCGGGGATGGCGGCACCGGCGGGATCGGTGGCACCGGCGGTGCCGGTGGTGCCGGCACCATGGGTGCCGCCGATGGCGGTACCGGCGGCCAGGGCGCGGCCGGCGGCGCGGGCGGGGCCGGCGGGGCCGGGGGCGCGACCGGCCTCGGTGCCGGCGGCACCCAGGGCGCCGGCGGTGCGGGCGGCGACGGCGGCGCCGGCGGCACCGGTGGTGCTGGTGGTGCCGGCACCGACAACAGCGCCAACGACGGCACCGCCGGCGGGGCCGGCGGTAAAGGCGGCGTCGGCGGCACCGGCGGCGACGCCGGCCAAGGCGGCACCGGCTCGGTCGCGGGCGCGGCGGGTACCGCCGGGGATGGCGGCACCGGCGGGATCGGTGGCGCCGGCGGTGCCGGTGGTGCCGGCACCATGGGTGCTGCTGATGGCGGTACCGGCGGCCAGGGCGCGGCCGGCGGCGCGGGCGGTGCCGGCGGGGCCGGGGGCGCGACCGGCCTCGGTGCCGGCGGCACCCAGGGTGCCGGCGGTGCGGGCGGCGACGGCGGCACCGGCGGCACCGGTGGTGCTGGTGGTGCGGGGACCGATAACAGCGCCAACGACGGCACCGCCGGCGGTGTGGGCGGTAAAGGCGGCGTCGGCGGCACCGGCGGCGACGCCGGCCAAGGCGGCACCGGCTCGGTCGCGGGCAGCGATGGGTCCGCCGGGGATGGCGGCACCGGCGGGATCGGTGGCGCCGGCGGTGCCGGTGGTGCGGGCACCGTGGGTGCCGCCGATGGCGGTACCGGCGGCCAGGGCGCGACCGGCGGCGCGGGCGGGGCCGGGGGTGCCGGGGGCGCGACCGGCCTCGGTGCCGGCGGCACCCAGGGCGCCGGCGGTGCGGGCGGCGACGGCGGCACCGGCGGCACCGGTGGTGCTGGTGGTGCCGGCACCGACAACAGCGCCAACGACGGCACCGCCGGCGGGGCCGGCGGTAAAGGCGGCATCGGCGGCACCGGCGGCGACGCCGGCCAAGGCGGCACCGGCTCGGTCGCGGGCGCGGCGGGTACCGCCGGGGATGGTGGCACCGGCGGGATCGGTGGCACCGGCGGTGCCGGTGGTGCGGGCACCGTGGGTGCCGCCGATGGCGGTACCGGCGGCCAGGGCGCGGCCGGCGGCGCGGGCGGGGCCGGCGGGGCCGGGGGCGCGACCGGCCTCGGTGCCGGCGGCACCCAGGGCGCCGGCGGTGCGGGCGGCGACGGCGGCGCCGGCGGCACCGGTGGTGCTGGTGGTGCCGGCACCGACAACAGCGCCAACGACGGCACCGCGGGCGGGGCCGGCGGTAAAGGCGGCGTCGGCGGCACCGGCGGCGACGCCGGCCAAGGCGGCACCGGCTCGGTCGCGGGCGCGGCGGGTACCGCCGGGGATGGCGGCACCGGCGGGATCGGTGGCGCCGGCGGTGCCGGTGGTGCCGGCACCATGGGTGCTGCTGATGGCGGTACCGGCGGCCAGGGCGCGGCCGGCGGCGCGGGCGGGGCCGGCGGGGCCGGGGGCGCGACCGGCCTCGGTGCCGGCGGCACCCAGGGTGCCGGCGGTGCGGGCGGCGACGGCGGCACCGGCGGCACCGGTGGTGCTGGTGGTGCGGGGACCGATAACAGCGCCAACGACGGCACCGCCGGCGGTGTGGGCGGTAAAGGCGGCGTCGGCGGCACCGGCGGCGACGCCGGCCAAGGCGGCACCGGCTCGGTCTCGGGCGCGGCGGGTACCGCCGGGGATGGCGGCACCGGCGGGATCGGTGGCACCGGCGGCGCCGGTGGTGCGGGCACCATGGGTGCCGCTGATGGCGGTACCGGCGGCCAGGGCGCGACCGGCGGCGCGGGCGGGGCCGGCGGGGCCGGGGGCGCGACCGGCCTCGGTGCCGGCGGCACCCAGGGTGCCGGCGGTGCGGGCGGCGACGGCGGCACCGGCGGCCAAGGTGGCCAAGGCGGGGCGGGGACCGATAACAGCGCCAACGACGGCACCGCCGGCGGGGCCGGCGGTAAAGGCGGCGTCGGCGGCACCGGCGGCGACGCCGGCCAAGGCGGCACCGGCTCGGTCGCGGGCGCGGCGGGTACCGCCGGGGATGGCGGCACCGGCGGGATCGGTGGCACCGGCGGCGCCGGTGGTGCCGGCACCATGGGTGCCGCCGATGGCGGTACCGGCGGCCAAGGCGCGACCGGCGGCGACGGCGGGGCCGGCGGTGCCGGTGGCGCGACCGGCCTCGGTGCCGGCGGCACCCAGGGTGCCGGCGGTGCGGGCGGGGACGGCGGCACCGGCGGTCAAGGTGGCCAAGGCGGGGCGGGGACCGATAACAGCGCCAACGACGGCACCGCCGGCGGGGCCGGCGGTAAAGGCGGCGTCGGCGGCACCGGTGGGGCGGCCGGCACCGGTGGCACCGGCTCCGCGGCGGGTGCCGACGGCAGCGCGGGTGATGGCGGTGTCGGCGGTACTGGTGGCACCGGCGGTGCGGGTGGTGCCGGCACCATGGGTGCCGCTGATGGCGGTACCGGCGGCCAGGGCGCGGCCGGCGGCGACGGCGGGGCCGGGGGTGCCGGTGGGGCGACCGGCCTCGGTGCCGGTGGCACCCAGGGTGCCGGCGGTCAAGGCGGGGACGGCGGCACCGGCGGCATCGGTGGCCAAGGCGGGGCGGGGACCGATAACAGCGCCAACGACGGCGTCGCGGGCGGGGCCGGCGGTAAAGGCGGCATCGGCGGCACCGGCGGCGACGCCGGCCAAGGCGGCACCGGCTCGGTCGCGGGCAGCGATGGGTCCGCCGGGGATGGCGGCACCGGCGGGATCGGTGGCACCGGCGGCGCCGGTGGTGCCGGCACCATGGGTGCCGCCGATGGCGGTACCGGCGGCCAAGGCGCGACCGGCGGCGACGGCGGTGCCGGCGGTGCCGGTGGCGCGACCGGCCTCGGTGCCGGCGGCACCCAGGGTGCCGGCGGTGCGGGCGGCGACGGCGGCACCGGCGGCACCGGTGGTGCTGGTGGTGCCGGCACCGACAACAGCGCCAACGACGGCACCGCCGGCGGGGCCGGCGGTAAAGGCGGCATCGGCGGCACCGGCGGCGACGCCGGCCAAGGCGGCACCGGCTCGGTCGCGGGCGCGGCGGGTACCGCCGGGGATGGCGGCACCGGCGGGATCGGTGGCACCGGCGGCGCCGGTGGTGCCGGCACCATGGGCGCCGCCGATGGCGGTACCGGCGGCCAAGGCGCGACCGGCGGCGACGGCGGTGCCGGCGGTGCCGGTGGCGCGACCGGCCTCGGTGCCGGCGGCACCCAGGGCGCCGGCGGTCAAGGCGGGGACGGCGGCACCGGCGGCACCGGTGGTGCTGGTGGTGCCGGCACCGACAACAGCGCCAACGACGGCACCGCCGGCGGGGCCGGCGGTAAAGGCGGCATCGGCGGCACCGGCGGCGACGCCGGCCAAGGCGGCACCGGCTCGGTCGCGGGCGCGGCGGGTACCGCCGGGGATGGCGGCACCGGCGGGATCGGTGGCACCGGCGGTGCCGGTGGTGCCGGCACCATGGGCGCCGCCGATGGCGGTACCGGCGGCCAAGGCGCGGCCGGCGGCGACGGCGGTGCCGGCGGGGCCGGGGGCGCGACCGGCCTCGGTGCCGGCGGCACCCAGGGCGCCGGCGGTGCGGGCGGCGACGGCGGCACCGGCGGCCAAGGTGGCCAAGGCGGGGCGGGGACCGATAACAGCGCCAACGACGGCACCGCGGGCGGGGCCGGCGGTAAAGGCGGCATCGGCGGCACCGGCGGCGACGCCGGCCAAGGCGGCACCGGCTCGGTCGCGGGCAGCGATGGGTCCGCCGGGGATGGCGGCACCGGCGGGATCGGTGGCACCGGCGGCGCCGGTGGTGCGGGCACCATGGGTGCCGCCGATGGCGGTACCGGCGGCCAAGGCGCGGCCGGCGGCGACGGCGGTGCCGGCGGGGCCGGTGGCGCGACCGGCCTCGGTGCCGGCGGCACCGAGGGCGCCGGCGGTGCGGGCGGCGACGGCGGCACCGGCGGCACCGGTGGCCAAGGCGGGGCGGGGACCGATAACAGCGCCAACGACGGCACCGCGGGCGGGGCCGGCGGTAAAGGCGGCATCGGCGGCACCGGCGGCGACGCCGGCCAAGGCGGCACCGGCTCGGTCGCGGGCAGCGATGGGTCCGCCGGGGATGGCGGCACCGGCGGGATCGGTGGCACCGGCGGCGCCGGTGGTGCCGGCACCATGGGCGCCGCCGATGGCGGTACCGGCGGCCAAGGCGCGGCCGGCGGCGACGGCGGTGCCGGCGGGGCCGGGGGCGCGACCGGCCTCGGTGCCGGCGGCACCCAGGGCGCCGGCGGTGCGGGCGGCGACGGCGGCACCGGCGGCCAAGGTGGCCAAGGCGGGGCGGGGACCGATAACAGCGCCAACGACGGCACCGCGGGCGGGGCCGGCGGTAAAGGCGGCACCGGCGGCACCGGTGGGGCGGCCGGCACCGGCGGCACCGGCTCCACCGCAGGCGCCGACGGCAGCGCCGGTGATGGCGGTGTCGGCGGTACTGGTGGCGTCGGCGGTGCCGGTGGTGCCGGCACCATGGGCGCCGCCGATGGCGGTACCGGCGGCCAAGGCGCGACCGGCGGCGACGGCGGGGCCGGCGGTGCCGGTGGCGCGACCGGCCTCGGTGCCGGCGGCACCCAGGGCGCCGGCGGTGCGGGCGGCGACGGCGGCACCGGCGGCACCGGTGGCCAAGGCGGGGCGGGGACCGATAACAGCGCCAACGACGGCACCGCGGGCGGGGCCGGCGGTAAAGGCGGCACCGGCGGCACCGGTGGGGCGGCCGGCACCGGCGGCACCGGCTCCACCGCAGGCGCCGACGGCTCCTCCGGCGACGGCGGCACCGGCGGCACCGGCGGGACCGGCGGCGCCGCTGGGCAAGGCGCCGACGGCGCCAACCCCGGCGATAACGGCGCGGCGGGTGCCGTTGGCGGCGACGGCGGTAAAGGCGGCACCGGCGGGGCCGCCGGCACCGGCACCGGCGGGACCCAAGGCGCCGGTGGCACTGGCGGCGACGGCGGGACCGGCGGCAAGGGCGGCACCGGCGCCAACGGCGTCGACAACAGCGCGGATCTGACGGGGAAGGCCGGCGGCGACGCGGGCGCCGGCGGCGACGGCGGCAGCGGCGGTGCGGCCGGTCAAGGCGGCACCGGATCCGTCATGGGCGCCGACGGCACCGGAGGGACCGGTGGAGCCGGCGGCGATGGCGGCACCGGCGGCCAAGGCGGCCACGGCCCCAACACCAGCGAGCCGGGTGGCGACGGCGGCAAGGGCGGCGTCGGCGGCACCGGCGGCACCGGCGGCGCTGGCATCGGTGCCACCGGCGGCGGCACCGGCGGCACCGGCGGGGCTGGCGGGGCCGGCGGCATCGCAGGCGAGGGCGGCGAGGACGGCGGTGCCGGCGGGACCGGCGGTACCGGCGGCGATGGCGGTGCTGGCGGCACGGGCGGCATCGGCGGCGGTGATGGGGGTGCGGCTGGCGATGGCGGTGTCGGCGGCATCGGCGGTGCTGGCGATTCCCGAACCGGGGCATCCACGCCCGACGGAGGTGTCGGCGGCGCCGGCGGCACAGGCGGCGCGGGCGGCACGGGTGGCGCGGCTGGCGCTGGCGGCGATGGCGACGGCGGGACCGGCGGCACCGGCGGCACCGGCGGCATCGGCGGCATCGGCGGCAACGCCGAGCCTGAGGGCGTCGGGATCGGTGGGGATGGCGGTGACGGCGGGACCGGCGGCGCGGCCGGTGCCGGCGGCAGCGGGTCGGGCACCGGCGCTGACGGTAGCTCCGGCGCCGGTGGGGTTGGCGGCGACGGCGGCACGGGCGGGACCGGCAGCCAAGGCGAAGACGGCGGCGGGACCGCCCTCAACGGCGACGATGGCGGGGCCGGCGGGGCCGGCGGGGCCGGCGGAGCCGGTGGCGCCGGCATTGGCGGGGTCGGAGGCGGAAGCGGCGGCAACGGCGGCGACGGCGGCACCGGCGGGGCCGGCGGCAAAGGCGACAGCGGCATCGGCCCCGAGGATGGCGGTGACGGCGGGGCCGGCGGAGCCGGTGGGGCCGGCGGCGCCGGTGGCGCGGGCATCGACGGCGCCGTCGGCGGACGCGGCGGTAACGGCGGCACTGGCGGTATCGCTGGTGATGGCGGCACCGGCGGCGCCTTCGGCAGCGGCGCCACCGGCGGGACCGGCGGGACCGGCGGTGCAGGGGGTGCGGCCGGTGCGGGTGGCGCCGGAGGCGGGGCTCACGGCACCGGTGGAACCGGAGGAGCGGGCGGAGCCGGCGGCAACGGCCGCCAAGCTAGCGACAACTCAGGCTTCGGCGATCCCGGCTTTACCGGCGGAATGGGCGGCAACGGCGGTAACGGCGGTATCGGTGGCGCCGGCATCGGCTCGACAGGCGGTGGGACCGGCGGCGCCGGCGGCGCCGGGGGCAATGGTGGCAACGGCGGCATAGGCGGCGAGGCCTTTAACCCCGGTGATCCCGCCGGTGTAGGCGGTTTGGGCGGCGCCGCCGGCAACGGCGGCAACGGCGGCGCAGGTGGCATCGGCGGCGGTGACGGCGGCGACGCCGGCAATGGCGGCACCGGCGGCAACGGCGGCACAGGCGGCCCGGCCTTTATCGAAGGCGACGGCGCCATCGGCGGCGCCGGTGGCGCCGCCGGCAATGGCGGTATAGGCGGCAACGCTGGTGCCGGCGGCAACGGAAACGGCGGTGCCGGCGGTAACGGCGGCACCGGCGGCGATGGCGGTATAGGCGGCGTCGGTCAGGGCAACAATGGCGCCGGCGGAACCGGCGGCGCCGCAGCCGCCGGCGGCACCGGCGGAAACGGCGGCGCCGGCTCAGGCACCGGCATCCAAGGCGCCGGCGGCAGCGCCGGCGACGGCGGCACCGGGGGCCAAGGCGGCACCGGCGGAGACGGTACTGCCAGCACCGATCCGCTGCTGGCCGGCGGGGCCGGTGGCCAGGGCGGTGACGGTGGCGTGGGAGGCGACGCCGGTGTCGCTGGCACCGGCTCCACCACGGGCGCTACCGGTACCGCCGGTGACGGCGGCGCCGGCGGGGCCGGGGGCGACGGCGGCGCGGGCGCGGACAACACCACCGTGGTGGGCGCCGGCGCCCAAGGCGCCACTGGCGGCACCGGCGGGGCCGGCGGGGCCGGCGGCAGCGGCGGCGCAGCAGGCGCCGGTACAGGCGGCATCCAAGGCGTCGGCGGTCAAGGCGGCGACGGCGGCACCGGCGGCACCGGCGGCACCGGTGGCGCCGGCACCGACAACAGCGCCAACGACGGCGTCGCCGGCGGCGCCGGCGGCCAGGGTGGTCTCGGTGGCGTCGGCGGCAACGCTGGCACCGGCGGCACCGGCTCCACCGCCGGCACCGACGGCTCCTCCGGCGACGGCGGCACCGGCGGCCAAGGCGGCACCGGCGGCAAAGGCGGTGCCGGCACCGTCGGGGCGGCCGATGGCGGCAACGGCGGCCAAGGCGCGGCCGGTGGCCAAGGCGGCACCGGCGGCACCGGCGGGGCCGCCGGTGCCGGCGCCGGCGGTATCCAGGGCGCCGGCGGTCAAGGCGGCGACGGCGGCACCGGCGGCACCGGCGGCACGGGTGGTGTGGGCACCAACAGCACCGACCCGCTGGTCGTCGGCGGCGACGGCGGCCAAGGCGGCACCGGCGGCACCGGCGGCGATGCCGGTGCTGGCGGCACCGGCTCGGCCACGGGTGCCGACGGCTCATCCGGCGACGGCGGCACCGGCGGCCAAGGCGGCACCGGCGGCACCGGCGGCACCGGAACCACTGGCGCAGCAGGCGGCGGCACCGGCGGCACAGGTGGCATCGGCGGCCAGGGCGGCACCGGAGGTGACGGCGGCGCCGCGGGCCTCGGCACGGGCGGCATCCAGGGCGCCGGCGGCACAGGTGGTGAAGGCGGCACAGGCGGCACCGGCGGTGCTGGTGGCGCAGGCACCGACAACAGCGCCAACAGCGGTGTCGTCGGCGGCGACGGCGGCATAGGTGGCACCGGCGGCGCAGGCGGCGACGCCGGCACCGGCGGCACCGGATCCACCGCCGGCACCGGCGGGACCGGCGGCATCGGCGGCCAAGGCGGCGCTGGGGGTAAAGGCGGCGACGGCGGCGCAGTCGCGGCCGGTGGAAACGCGGGAGCTGGCGGGACCGGCGGTGCAGGCGGTGCTGCCGGCGCAGGCGGCGCCGGAGGCGGGGCCAACGGCACCGGTGGCACCGGCGGAGAGGGAGGGACCGGCGGGACCGGCGGGATTGGCGGAGACGGCGTTGTTGGTAAGGCGGCTGGCCGACCCGGCGGTATGGGTGGCGCGGGCGGTGAGGGCGGTGTCGGCGGTGCCGGCATCGGTTCTGCTGGCGGTGGCATCGGCGGCGCCGGCGGCACCGGCGGCGACGGGGGCGACGGCGGCATAAGCATTACTCGTCTTAGCGGTGTTGGCGCCAATGGCGGCGCTGGCGGGGCCGCCGGCAACGGCGGCAACGGCGGCAACGGCGGTACCGGCGGTGGCAACGGCGGCGACGCTGGCACCGGCGGCACCGGCGGCAACGGCGGCGCCGGCGGCTTTGGGAGTCCTATTATTTCCCCGGGCGAGGGCGGCAACGGCGGCGTCGGCGGCGCCGGTGGCGACGGCGGTATCGGCGGCGACGCTGGTGTCGGCGGTAACGGCAACGGCGGCGCCGGCGGCAAGGGCGGCAGCGGCGGTGAAGGCGGCTTCGGTAATACCGGCGGCCTCGGAGGCGGTGACGGCGGGCAGGGTGGTGCGGCCGGCGCCGGTGGCGCCGGCGGCGCCGGATCCGCGGCGGGTGCTGGCTGGAACGCCGGAGACGGGGGCGCCGGCGGGCAGGGCGGCATTGGCGGCGCCGGCGGGGCCGGTGCCTCTGGGGAAGACGTCCTAGACTCGGGAACTGGCGGCGTCGGCGGTATCGGCGGCGTCGGCGGGCAGGGCGGTGCCGGCGGTGCCGGCATCGGTGGCACTGGCGGTGGCACCGGCGGAGCCGGTGGTGGCGGCGGCGACGGCGGCACCGGCGGCGTGGGCGGTCCCCTCGAAACAAGCGCTCCGGGTTCGAACAGCGCTGGCGTAGGCGGCGTCGGTGGCGCCGCCGGCAACGGCGGCAACGGCGGCGTGGGTGGTGCCGGCGGCGGCAACGGCGGCGACGCCGGCGCCGGCGGCACCGGCGGTACCGGCGGCCAGGGGGGTGCTACACCCCCTGTGAGTGGCCCCTTCATGGGCGGCGCGGGCGGCGCGGGCGGCGCCGCCGGCAATGGCGGTATCGGCGGGGACGCTGGTGCCGGCGGCAACGGCAACGGCGGCGCCGGCGGCACCGGCGGCGGCGGCGGCACCGGCGGCAGAGGCGGCGACGGCAACGACACCGGTCCGGATGGTGCCGGTGGGACTGGCGGTGACGGTGCCATCGGTGGGACCGGCGGTGCCGGGGGCACCGGCACCGGCACCGGCACCGGGGGCACCGGTGGAGACGGCGGCAAAGGCGGCGACGGCGGACACGGCGGCACCGGCAACGACGGCGCTGGCATCGGGATCCCGGCTCCCGGCGACCCTGGCACCAGCGGCGGCGACGGCAACCCAGGCAGCGGCCCGGTGGGAGTCAGCGGCGGCAGCGGTGGCACCGGCGGCACCGCGGGCACCGGTGGGGCCGGCGGCGTCGCACCGTAACAGCGGACACCCGCTAGGCTGGCCGTAGTGCCCGCAAACAACGGGTACGGGTCGCGTCGTGTCTCCGCAACGAGCTAGCATCGCCACGCGGTGGGCAAATCGGCCCATGCGCCACCACGTGCAGGGCTGCCTCCTCGCTGCGGCTCACACACTCCCGCTGCCGCATACGACAAGACCAAACTGCGGGCAGTATTCGGCGAACTCGCGATACCTGATCTGATCGTGATCGCCGCAGACCAGCCGAACACGATCAGCGGGCTTTGCGTCGCCCTGGCCTGAATGGCCCTGCAACGACTCGCCGGCGGCGCAATCCTCAGATGGCTATGTGCCTCAGATGGCCATGCGGCTTGAGCCGCGCGATGTCTATCCGTCGGTGCCCTTAGATGAGCGCGGCGACGGTCGTCGATTCACCCATCGGGCGGGCGACAGTCGTGCCACGAGATCTCGCGACGGTCTCCGCACGAGACAGTTGACGACACCGAACTATCTCTGAAGCTGACCCGAGGCTTTGCTTCTATGGGACCGTGTCCGACGTCCCCACGACCCACGCCGATAATGGCCAAATGCGTTCAGTTGAAGAGCACCAGCGCGTCGTCGCCGAGTTGATCCGGCCCCGCGCCGCGGCCTCGGTACCGCTCGAACACGCCCAAGGGCTGGCCCTCGCCGACGACGTGGTGGCGCCGCTGTCACTGCCGGTTTTCGACAACTCCGCGATGGACGGCTATGCGGTGCGCGCCGAAGATACCGCGGCTGCGACACCGGACCATCCGATCGTGTTGCCGGTGGCCGAAGACATTCCCGCCGGACGCACCGAAGAACTCACGTTGCAACCCGCAACCGCACACCGCATCATGACCGGCGCGCCAGTTCCGGCTGGTGCGACGGCCATCGTCCCGGTCGAAGCCACCGACGGCGGCGTCGCGTCCGTGGCGATCCGCCAGCAGGCCACCGCCGGCAAGCACATCCGGCTGGCCGGGGAAGACGTCACCGCGGGCACGACGGTGCTGTCCAAAGGCCAGATCGTCACTCCCGCCACCCTCGGCCTGGCCGCCGCACTCGGGCTCGCCGAGCTGCACGTGCTGCCTCCGCAGCGGGTTCTGGTGATTTCCACCGGGTCAGAGCTGGTGACCCCGGGCACCCCGCTGCAGCCGGGTCAGATCTACGAGTCCAACTCGGTCATGCTGGCCGGCGCCGTCCGCGACGCGGGCGCCACGGTGGTCGCCACCGCGACCGCCGGCGACGACGTCGCCCAATTCCGCGCGATCCTCGACCGCCACGCGGCCCCTGAGTACCACGTCGACCTCATCATCACCAGCGGCGGGGTCAGCGCCGGCGCCTACGAAGTGGTCAAAGACGCCTTCGGCCCCTCCGGCCAGGCCGATGAGGGCGTGGAATTTGTCAAAGTGGCCATGCAGCCGGGAATGCCTCAAGGCGTCGGGCGGGTCGCCGGCACACCGATCGTCACGCTGCCCGGCAACCCGGTCAGCGCGCTGGTGTCCTTCGAGGTGTTCATCCGTCCGCCGCTGCGGAGGGCGATGGGGCTGCCGGATCCGTACCGACCGCACCGCGCCGCAGTACTCACCGAGACACTGACGTCGCCGCGCGGCAAACGGCAGTTCCGCCGCGCCGTCCTCAACAAGGAAACCGGCGAGGTCACCAGCTACGGGCCACCGGCGTCGCATCACCTGCGCTGGCTGGCGCTGGCCAACGGGCTCCTGGACATCCCGGAGGACACCGTGGAGGTTTCCGCCGGAACCCAGCTGCAGGTCTGGGATCTGACGTAGCCAACACCGGGTGGGCAAAGCCGTGCCGACGGGCCAGTTCGGCTCGCAATGCCTTCCGTAAGATGACCGCGTGGCACGACGCCCCCGCCCCGAAGGCCCCCAACACCTCCTCGAGTTGGTGCGCTCCACCGTTCCGCCGATTCACCCGGCAGGCCGCCCCTTCATCTCCACCGGCCTGGCGGTCGCCTCCGCCGGGGCTCTGTGCCAAGCGGCAACCGGGCGCAACTTCCGCTGGCTGCGCCGGGGGGGTCTGCTGGCCGCCGGCGCATGCGCGGGCTTCTTCCGACACCCCCCGCGGGTGCCACCCACTCGGCCGGGCGCTGTCGTCGCACCCGCCGACGGCGTGATCTGCGCGATCGACTCCGTCGCCCCGCCCGCCGAACTCAGCATGGGCGAGGTGCCCTGGCTGCGGATCAGCATCTTCCTGTCGCTGCTGGATGTTCACGTCCAGCGCGTCCCCGTGAGCGGCGAAGTTATCGCCGTCCAGCACCGCCCGGGCCGCTTCGGATCAGCCGATCGGCCCGAGGCGAGCGCGGCCAACGAGCGCACCAGCGTGCGGATCCGCACCCCAGGCGGCGCCCAAGGCACAGAGGGCTCAGAGGTCTCAGAGGTCATCGTCGTGCAAATAGCGGGATTGTTAGCCCGGCGCATTGTGTGCGACGCACACGCCGGGGACAAGCTGGTGATCGGCGACACCTACGGCCTGATCCGCTTCGGCTCGCGACTAGACACCTATCTTCCCGAGGGCTCGCGGGTGCTGGTCACGCCGGGCCAGCGCGCGGTGGGCGCCGAGACCGTCCTGGCCGAGCTGCCATGACCAAGCCCACCAGGTCCGCCAGGTCCACAGGTTCCACCAGGCCCGACAGGCAGCGGCACATCACCGTGCGCTACCTACCCAGCGCCATGACCGTGGCGGCGATCTGCCTCGGGCTCACCGCGGTCAAATACGCTCAAGACACCAGCATGCCCGAACACAGCCGGGCCACCTGGGCAATGGCTCTGCTCGTGCTGGCTGCCGTGCTGGACGCGCTCGACGGGCGCATTGCGCGCGTGCTGAACGCGACGTCGCGTATGGGCGAGGAAATCGATTCGCTCGCCGACGCGATCAACTTTGGCGTCGTCCCGGCGTTCATCGTCTACGCAATCCTGTTGCAGAACCTGCCCAGGGTTGGCTGGCTGGTCGTCCTCCTCTATGCGGTCTGCGTCGTGCTGCGCCTGGCGCGATTCAACGTGCTGCTCGATGTCGATCAGCCTGTCTATGCCAAGAACTACTTCGTCGGCATGCCGGCGCCGGCCGGGGCCGTCGGAGCCGTCGGTCCCATTGCGGCGAAGCTGCAGCTGGAGGAATGGGGTTTCCGCGACGACTGGTGGAACACCGACTGGGCCAACTGGGTGGTGGCGGTGTGGCTCGTCGGAGTCTCCCTGCTGGTCGTCAGCCGCATCCCGATGCGCAAGGTGCATACCTTCACGGTGCCGCCGACCATGGTCGCCCCCATGCTGGCTCTGCTCGCCATCGGCGTGGCCTCGGCATTCATCTTTCCGTACCTCACGCTTCTGGCGATCATCGTCGCCTATGTCATCCACATCCCCTTTGCGGTACGCAGCAAGCGGTTTCTGGCGAAGCACCCCGAAACGTGGGACCCGAAGGCGAGGCAGCGCTGGGCGCAACAGCGCGCCGTGCGGCGCGCCACCCGCCGCCGGTCACAACCGCACCGCCGGTCGATGGCGCGCCTGGGCCTGCGCAAGCCTGGCGGGCGGCCATGACCCAACCCGGTGCACAATCCGGGACGACCCGCCAGTTGAAACTCACGGCCCGGCTGAATACGTCGGCGGTCGACTCGCGCCGCGGCGTCGTCCGGTTGCACCCGAATGCCATTGCCGCCCTCGGTATCCGTGAGTGGGACGCGGTGTCGCTGACCGGGTCACGAACGACTGCCGCGGTGGCGGGGGTGGCCGAGGGCGATGTCCCGGTGGGCACGGTGTTGCTCGACGACGTGACGCTGTCCAACGCGGGGCTGCGGGAGAGCTCCGAGGTCCTTGTCGGTCCGGTCACCGTCTACGGCGCGCGGTCGGTGACACTGAGCGGCTCCTCACAGACCACCAAGTCGATTCCCCCGGCCACCCTGCGCCAAGCCCTGCTCGGCAAGGTGATGACGGTGGGCGACGCTGTGTCGCTCTTGCCGCGCGATCTGGGCCCCGGCACGTCGACGTCAGCGGCGAGCAGTGCACTGGCGGCGGCGGTCGGGATCAGCTGGACGTCGGAGCTGCTGACCGTCACCGGCGTCGACCCCAAGAGTCCGGTCAGCGTGCAGCCCAACTCGCTGGTGACCTGGGGTTCCGCCGGCCAATCTGTCGCCACCACGTCCGTCGGTGACCTCGCGAGCCCGGAGATCCAAGTCGAAGAACTCAAGGGCACCCAACCACAGGCCGCCAAGCTCACCGAATGGCTCAAACTCGCCCTTGACGAACCGCACCTGCTCAAGGCTCTGGGCGCCGAGACCTTTCTCGGTGTGCTGGTGTCGGGTCCGGCCGGCGTGGGAAAGGAGACGCTGGTACGCGCGGTGTGCGACGGCCGCAGAGTAGTGCGACTGGACGGCCCGGAGGCCGGGGCGGTGGCCGCCAACGACCGACTGCGCGCCGTCGCCTCGGCCGTGAAGACGGTTCGCGACGGCGGCGGCGTGCTGCTGATCACCGATATCGACGCCCTGCTGCCGGCGGCTGCCCAACCGGTGTCGGCGCTGATCCTGACCCAGCTGCGCACCGCCGTGGACACCGAAGGCGTAGCGCTGATCGCCACTTCCGCCCGGCCCGACCAAGTGGATGCACGGCTGCGCTCGCCTGAACTGTGCGACCGGGAGCTGGGCCTTCCGCTACCGGATGCGACGACCCGCAAATCGCTGTTGGAGGCGCTGCTGAAGCCGGTCCCGACCGAAGACCTCGACCTTGACGAGATCGCTAACCGCACACCGGGTTTCGTCGTCGCCGACTTGGCCGCACTGATGCGCGAGGCGGCGTTGCGGGCGGCATCTCGAGCCAGCGCCGACGGCCAGCCTCCAACATTGACCCAGGACGACCTGCTCGGCGCACTGACCGTCATCCGGCCGCTGTCACGATCGGCCGGCGAAGAAGTCAGCGTGGGAAGCGTCACGCTCGACGACGTCGGCGACATGGCCGCGGCCAAACAGGCACTCACCGAAACCGTGCTGTGGCCGCTGCAGCACCCCGACACCTTCGACCGCCTCGGTATCGAACCGCCCCGGGGCGTGCTGCTGTACGGACCGCCGGGCTGCGGAAAGACATATCTGGTGCGTGCGCTGGCCAGCACCGGCCAGCTGAGCGTGCACGCGGTCAAAGGCTCCGAGCTGATGGATAAATGGGTGGGCTCCTCGGAGAAGGCGGTGCGCGAATTGTTCCGCCGGGCTCGCGACTCAGCGCCGGCGTTGGTGTTCCTCGACGAGATCGACGCGCTGGCGCCGCGACGCGGCCAGAGCTTCGACTCGGGAGTGACCGACCGAGTGGTGGCCGCGCTACTGACCGAGCTCGACGGTATCGATCCGCTGCGCGACGTGGTCGTGCTCGGTGCAACCAACCGGCCCGACCTTGTCGACTCCGCGCTGCTGCGGCCGGGCCGGCTGGAACGGCTCGTGTTCGTCGAACCGCCCGACACCGCAGCGCGCAGCGCAATCCTGCGCACCGCCGGCAAGTCGATCCCGCTGGGTTCTGACGTTGACCTCGACGCCGTAGCGGCCGGCCTGGAGGGATACAGCGCCGCCGACTGCGTGGCCCTGCTGCGCGAGGCCGCGCTTACCGCGATGCGCCGGACCATCGACGCGGCCACCGTCACCGCCGCGGACCTTGCCGCCGCCTGCGAAACCATCGGTCCCTCACTGAATCCCGCCCAGGTGGCATCGTTGCGCGCGTTCGCCGAAGGCCGGTGAGGCCGAGTCCCGCGGTCGCAACCGGCCGGTAGACTGCCCACCGAAATGGCCCTATTAGGCTGACACCCCGCTTTGCGCTCTTCGCCGAGGGCTCATCGCAGACCGCTTCGGAGTGCCGTGCTCGCGATCCTGCTCGCCCATGCGGTGGTCGCTGCCCTGGCGCCGGCACTAGTACGCAAATGGGGTCGGCTCGCCTTCTATCCGCTGGCACTGGTTCCGCTGATCTCGCTGGCCTGGGTCGCCACGAATTGGCCGAGCTCGCCGGGCGACGACCATCGGGTGGCGGTGTCCTGGGTGCCGGGCCTCTCGATGGACATTGCGCTGCGGTTCGACATCCTGGCGGCGATCATGAGCGTGCTGGTGCTGGGGATCGGCGCCCTGGTGCTGTGCTACTGCGCCGACTACTTCCGTCCCCGCGACGATGACGCCGAGAACCGGCTCCCCAGCTTCGCGGCCGAGCTGCTCGCGTTCTCCGGAGCGATGTTCGGTCTGATCGTCGCCGACAACATGCTGGTCCTTTACGTGTTCTGGGAACTGACCACGGTGCTGTCGTTCTTGCTGATCGGCCATTACGCCGAACGTATCGCCAGCCGCCGGGCAGCCACCCAAGCTCTGCTGGTGACCACGGCCGGAGGCCTGACGATGCTGGCCGGGATCATCATCCTGGGCTATGCCGCCGGCAGCTTCAACCTCTCCGACGTGATCGCCGCCCCACCGTCGGGGACGGCAGTCACCGTTGCCGTGCTGCTCGTGCTGGTCGGCGCGATGAGCAAATCGGCGATCGTACCGCTGCATTTCTGGCTGCCGGGCGCGATGGCGGCACCGACGCCGGTCAGCGCCTACCTGCATGCCGCGGCGATGGTCAAGGCCGGTGTGTATTTGATCGCACGATTGGCGCCGGGTTTCGCCGATTCTCCGGGGTGGCGGCCAACACTGCTGGTCCTGGGTGTGGTCACGATGCTGCTGGCCGGCTGGCGCGCGATCCGCGAAGACGATCTCAAGCTGATCCTTGCCTACGGCACCGTCGGCCAGCTGGGGTTGATCACCGTGCTGGTGGGCGGCGGCGGGCGCAACCTGATGCTGGCCGGCCTGGCGGTGTTGTGCGCACACGCGATGTTCAAAGCCGCGCTGTTCATGGTGGTCGGAATCATCGACCACGCCACCGGCACCCGGGATATCCACCGGCTGGCTTGGCTCGGCAACCGCTGCCCGTGGCTATTCGTGATCGCGGCAGCGGCCACCGCCAGCATGGCTGCGTTGCCCCCCTTTCTTGGGTTCGTTGCCAAGGAAGCCGGGTTCGCGGCGCTGGCGCACAGTGCGGCACTCGGCGTGGCCACTCCCTATGTGCTCGGCGCGATCGTCGTCGGCTCGGTGTTCACGTTGATCTACAGCCTGCGCTTCCTGTGGGGCGCATTCGCCCGGAAAGGGAACGCCGGCCCCAGCGCCCCCGTGGCCGGCCTGCACCGTCCCGCAGCGACATTCCTGACCACACCGGCGATCTTGGCCACGGCCGGCTTGGCAGTCGGACTGGCCCCCGTACGGCTGAGCCGTGTGCTCGCCGACTACGCCGATACCTCGTTTGCGCGTGCGCCCGGCGCGCCCGGCTACAAGCTGGCGCTGTGGCACGGCCCGGATCTGCCACTCTTGCTGTCGACGCTGGTCCTGCTGACTGGAACGATGGCGTTCGTCGCGCGCGCCCGGCTGCGCCGCCTCCGACCGGATTGGCTGCCGCTGAGCAACGCCGACCGCGTCTATCAACGCACGATCCGCGCCCTCGACGTGCTTTCGGTGCGATTGACGGCCATTACCCAGCGTGGCTCGATCCCCGCCACCCAGGCCGTGATCCTGTGCACGCTGGTGCTCATATCCTCGGCTGCGCTGCTGTCCGGTGCCCGCGACCGGCCCGATGTCCGGATCTGGGACACCCCACTGCAACTGTTGCTCGGCATCCCGCTGCTGGCCGGTGCGTTGGGCGCCACGATGATGCGTAATCGGCTAGCCGCGGTGCTGATGGTCAGCGTGACCGGCTACGGCTGCGGCGCGGTGTTCGCCTATCACGGCGCTCCGGATCTGGCGCTGACGCAGTTCTTGGTCGAGACCGTGACGCTGGTGATCTTCGTGCTGGTCCTACGGACGCTGCCGGCGGAGGTTGACCGCGACGCCATGAACCAACACCGGCTGCCCCGCACGCTCATGGCGGTGGCGGTAGGCGCCGCTGTCACGGTCCTCGCAATGTTCGCGATGGCCGCTCGGACCGACCGCCCGATCGCGAGTTTGCTTCCTGACGCGGCACACCTGCGGGGACACGGCGCCAACACGGTCAACGTCCTGTTGGTCGACATCCGCGCTTGGGACACCCTCGGCGAGATCTCGGTGCTGCTGGTCGCGGCGACCGGAGTGGCATCCATGGTGTTCCGGCACCGCAGGTTCGGTGCCGCGCCGCGGATCCCCCACACCGGCCAACCCGAGCAGCCCCGGAGCGCGCAAAGCCCGCCGACACCGTATAGCCCGGCCATCGGCGACACCACCTGGCTGCGCGGCAGCGACTACCGCGACCCCAAGAACCGCTCGTTGGTCTTGGAGGTCACCACGCGCACCATCTTTCCGATGATCATGATGGTGTCGGTGTACTTCTTCCTCACCGGCCACAACACTCCCGGAGGTGGTTTCGCCGGCGGGCTCATGGCTGGGCTCGGACTGGTGTTGCGCTATCTCGCGGGCGGTCCTTACGAACTCGGCGAGACGCTGCCGCTGGATGCGGGCAAGATCCTGGGCGCCGGCCTGGGTCTGTCCGCGACCACCGCACTGGCGTCGCTGGCGCTCGGGGCGCCGGTGCTCTCCTCAGCGCTGGTGCACTTCGATGTACCCGTCGTCGGCCACGTCGAGTTCAGCACCGCATTGTTCTTCGATCTCGGCGTGTACCTGATCGTGGTCGGCCTGGTGCTCGACGTCCTGCGCAGCCTGGGCGCGCGCCTCGACGAGCAGGCAAACGATCCCACTGTGGCACCGAAGGTCCCGGCGCGGTGACTGTCTTCCTCATTCCGTTGCTCATGATCGCGGGCCTCATCAGCTGCGGTGTGTACCTGCTCCTGGAACGCAATCTGATCCGGATGTTGTTGGGGCTGTTGCTCATCGGCAACGGGATCAACCTGCTGATCGTTACCGTCGGCGGGCCTGCCGGCAGTCCCCCGATACAAGACCGCGAGAGCGTCGGCAAGACCACCATCGCCGACCCGCTGGCGCAGGGCATGGTCCTGACCGCCATCGTCATCACCATGGGCGTCGCTGCGTTCGTGCTGGCGCTGGCCTACCGCGCCTATCGGCTGACCACCGTCGAGGCGCTCGACAACGATCCCGAGGACACCCGGGTCTCGCGGCTGTCGATCAGGGAGGCTGCAGCGCCAGATACCGACCCGGCCGAGCCCTACCCGGACACCGACGAACCCGACGAGCTCGACGCTCTACCCGGCCGTCAGGGGTCGCGATGAGCTCGTCGAGCGGCGTAGTCGCCGCCCTCATCCCGCTACCGGTGCTGGTGCCGACCATCGGTGCCGCGGCGAACCTCATCGCCGGCCGGCGGCCGCGGTTACAGCGCGCGGTCACGCTGTTCGCGCTGACGACGATCGTCGTGGTCTCCGCGGTGCTGCTCTACCTGACGGACCAAGCGGGCACCCTCGCACTCAACGTCGGCGGCTGGGGCCAGACCGAACCCGGGATGGGGCCACTGGGCATCACGTTGGTGCTGGACCGGCTGTCAGCGCTCATGCTGGTGGTGTCGTCGATCGTGCTGCTGGCAGTGGTGGTGTACGCAATCGGCCAGGGCATTCGCGACGGCGACGAGCGGCAACCGATTTCGATCTTCCTGCCGACCTATCTCGCCCTGGCGGCCGGTGTGTGCCTCGCGTTCCTGGCCGGCGACCTGTTCAATCTGTTCGTCGGCGTCGAAGTCCTGCTCAGCGCCAGCTTCGTGCTGCTCACCATCGGCGCCAGCGCCCCACGGGTGCGCGCCGGTATCGGCTACGTGATGGTATCGCTGGTGTCGTCGGCCATCTTCCTACTCGGCATAGCTCTGGTGTATGCCGCGACGGGAACGCTCAACCTGGCGGAGTTGGCGGTGCGAGTCGGCACGCTGAGCGCCGGCACCCGCAGTGCGATACTCGCGGTGCTGCTGGTTGCCTTCGGTGTGAAGGCCGCGGTGTTCCCACTGTCAGCCTGGCTGCCGGACTCCTACCCGATAGCGCCGGCACCGGTCACCGCCGTGTTCGCCGGAATCCTCACCAAGGTCGGTATCTATGCGATCATCCGCGCGCATTCATTGCTGTTTCCGGGTGCGACGCTGGACGGCGTGCTGCTGGTCGCCGCGCTGCTGACCATGCTCGTGGGCATCCTCGGGGCCATCGCGCAGAGCGACATCAAGCGCCTGCTGTCTTTCACACTGGTCAGCCATATCGGCTACATGGTGTTCGGGGTGGCACTGTCGAATCGGCTGGGCATGTCCGGCGCTATCTACTACGTGGCGCACCACATCGTCGTTCAGACCACATTGTTCCTGGTGGCCGGGCTCATCGAACGCCAGGGTGGAGCCTCCACCCTGCGCCGCCTCGGCGGCCTGGCCGCCAACCCGCTGCTCGCGTTCGTGTTCCTGGTCCCGGCGCTGAATCTTGGCGGCATTCCGCCGTTTTCGGGGTTCATCGGCAAGGTGGCTTTGCTACGCGCCGGCGCCGCCGACGGATCGGTGTTGGCGTGGTTGCTGGTGGCCGGCGGGTTGATCACCAGCCTGCTCACGCTGTACGCGGTGACGCGAGTGTGGACCCAGGCGTTCTGGCGTCCGCGTGCTGACGCACCGGAAGGTGACCTCGTGAGCGCCCGAGCCGCTGCGTTGCTCGATACCGAGGACGACGTTGTCGCGTTCGGCGACCGCCACGACGTCGGCCGGATGCCGACCGCAATGATCGGCCCAACCGTAGCGCTCGTAGCGGTCGGGCTGGGGTTGGCGGTCCTGGCCGGGCCGATTTTCGCCTACAGCCAGCGAGCAGCGAGCGAAGTGCTCGACCGCGGCCACTACATCTCGACGGTGCTGCCCGACGATGACACGGGCCGGCACGTTCAGGCCGGAGTCAGCTCGGGTGGGCCGGGAGGTGCCGGGCCATGAGCGTCACGAACGCCACCGCGAGGACCGTCGCCCTGCGGATCACGATCCTGGTCGGGTTGACCGCCCAGTGGGTCCTGCTGTGGGATCTCCTGTCGGTAGCGACTGTGCTGACCGGGCTGCTGGTCGCGTTGGCGATCACGACCCTGCTGCCGATGCCACCCGTGCGCGTCCAGGGCCGGGTTCATCCGCTGTCGCTGCTGCGGCTGTTCGTCCAGGTGGCTTGGTACCTTGCGGCGTCCAGCATTCAAGTCTCCTGGCTAGCGGTGCGGCCTGGTCCCCCGCCGCCCACCGCGGTACTGCGAGTACAGATGTCCCTCAAGTCAGACCTGGTAATGGTGTACGCCGCCAGCATCCTGACGATGATTCCGGGATCGATCGTGTTGGAAATCGACCAGCTGCGGCGAGTGATCTACCTGCATGCCATTGGCGTGGGCTCGGCTCGCTCCCTGGACCGGTTCCATCGCCAAGTCGCCGAAGTCGAGCGGCTGTTGGTGGCGGCCTTCGAGCGGGATGCGGACTGGCAGCCTGCCAGCCCATCGCGACAGCCCCGGGAGTATGCATGAACGGTATCTGGGTCATTGCCGGGGTGCTGCTCGGCACCGCGGCGATCATCACGGTCTTCCGCCTGCTGGCCGGTCCCAGCACGCTGGACCGGCTGGTCGCGCTGGACACCCTGATTGCGGTGACGATGTGCTCGATCGGTACGTGGGCCGCGTCCAGTCTGGACAGCACCGCGACATACAGCCTGACGGCCATGGCGTTGATCAGCTTCGTGGGATCGGTCAGCGTCGCGCGGTTCCGGGTACCCGACATCCGGCGGAAAGGGCCGAAGTGAACATCTTCGATGTGATCGCCGGCGTGCTGGTCCTCGCTGGCTGTGTGCTGGCTCTCACCGCGGCCCTTGGTGTCGTCCGGTTTCCCGACACCCTGTCGAGAATGCACGCCGCAACCAAGCCGCAGGTACTCGGTTTGCTGTTGGTCCTGGCCGGTGCCGCCATCCGGTTACGCGGCGACCACGACGTCGGGATGCTCATCCTTTCCGGGGTATTCACGGTGATCACCGCCCCGGTGGTGGCGCACCGCGTCGCGCGGTTGGCTTACCGCGAGCAGGACCTGCGGGACTCGTTGTCGATCGACGAGCTCGAGCTCGACACCTCGACCGAACAGGGCGGTGCCGGTAGCCAGTACCGGTGAGCCTCTAACACTGGCTGACACTTGCGGGCGGGGGATTTCCCGTTGTGCGCCAACCGCTTACCTGATTTCCGTGGGTTCACCTCACCGGATCCGGGTTTCTTTCGATTCGACACTTCCGACTCACGGTGCCCTGAAACGAGATACGTTGGGTTTGCCGACCGTAGGTGAGGCGATACTGACCGGGTTGTGCGCGGGCCGAGGAGGTGGGTCATGTCGTTCGTGGTCGCGATCCCCCAAGTATTGGGTTTGGCAGCAACCGATTTGGCGGGCATGGGCTCGACACTGAACGCGGCCAATGCGGCCGCGGCGGCCCAGACGACCGGGATCGTGGCCGCGGCCGAAGACGAGGTGTCGGCGGCGATCGCCGCGGTGTTTTCCGCCCACGGCCAGGCCTATCAGGCACTCAGCGCCCAGGCGGCGGCCTTTCAGGACCAGTTTGTGCGGGCGTTGACCGCTGGAGCGGGCGCCTACGCCAGCGCCGAGGCCGCCAATGCCGCGCCGCTGCAAGCGGTGCTCAACACCCTCAATGCGCCCGTGCAGACGCTGACCGGGCGCCCGTTGATCGGCAATGGCGCGCCCGGGGCGCCCGGCACGGGAGCTAACGGCGCCCCAGGTGGGTGGTTGCTCGGCGACGGTGGCGCCGGCGGATCCGGTGCGGCGGGAATGCCCGGCGGTGCCGGTGGGGCCGCCGGGCTCATCGGCACCGGCGGCGCGGGCGGGGCCGGCGGGATCGCGGTGCTGGGTACCGGCGGAGCAGGAGGGGCCGGCGGGAGCGGCGGATGGCTGCTGGGCACCGGCGGGACCGGCGGGGCGGGTGGGGCCTCGCAAGTCGGCACCGGCGGGGTCGGCGGTGTCGGCGGGGCCGGCGGACTATTCGGGGCCGGCGGGCTCGGTGGGGCCGGGGGTGCCGGCACCCTCGGTGTAGCCGGGGTCGGCGGGGCCGGTGGGGCGGGCGGAGCCGGCGGGCTACTGGCCGGATTGATCGGCGCCGCGGGCGGTCATGGAGGCACCGGCGGAGCCGGCACCGCCGGCGGGGGGGCCGGTGGGGCCGGGGGTGACGCCGGGCTACTCTTCGGCGGCGGCGGGGCCGGCGGAGCCGGCGGGTTCACCGATACTGGCGACGGTGGGACGGGCGGGACCGGCGGCAACGCCGGGCTGCTAGTCGGCAGCGGCGGGGCCGGCGGTGCGGGCGGCACCGCTAGTGGCGGCGTCGGCGGGGCGGGTGGCGCCGGCGGCGACGCCGGGTTGCTATTCGGGGGCGCAGGTGCAGGCGGGACCGGCGGATTCGGCTTCACCGACGGCGGGACCGGCGGGGCCGGCGGTAACGCCGGACTGGTGGGCAACGGCGGAACCGGCGGAACTGGCGGGACCGGTGGCGGAGACGTCTTAGCTGGCAACGGTGGAGCCGGCGGGGTCGGTGGCAGGGCCGGCTTGCTGATCGGTAACGGCGGTGCCGGCGGCGCCGGCGGTGAGGGCACAACAGTCGGTGGTGCCGGCGGGGCCGGCGGGACCGGCGGCAACGCTGTGCTGATCGGCAACGGCGGCAACGGCGGCGTCGGCGGCACCGCCGCGACCCCGGGCGGCAACGGTGTCGGCGGGATCAGCGGGCTGTTGCTGGGTCTGGACGGATTCAATGCCCCGGCCAGCACCTCACCGCTGCACACCCTGCAACAAGACGTGATCCAAGCAATCAATGCGCCCACCCAGGCGCTGACCGGGCGCCCGCTGATCGCCAACGGCACCCCCGGCGCCGCGGGCAGCGGGGCCGACGGCGGGCACGGGGGGTGGCTGCTCGGCGACGGCGGGGCCGGCGGGTCGGGCCCAGTGAGCACCAGCATGCCCGGCGGGTCCGGTGGGGCCGCCGGCCTGTTCGGCACCGGCGGGACCGGGGGAACCGGCGCGCGCGCGGCAGGTGGCGTCGGCGGTGTCGGTGGGGCCGGCGGCACCGGCGGGTGGCTGTTGGGCGACGGCGGTGCCGGCGGGACCGGCGGGGTCGCGACTGCCGCCAGCGGCGGGGCCGGCGGCACCGGCGGCGCCGGCGGTCTGTGGAGCGCCGGCGGGACTGGCGGCGCGGGCGGAACCAGCTTCGTTAGTGCCAACGCCACCGGTGGCGCGGGCGGGACCGGCGGGGCTGGTGGGCTCCTTGGCGGTCTGGTCGGCGCTGGCGGCGGGCTCGGCGGGCTCGGTGGATTGGGCCACGCCGGGGGTGCCGGCGGATCCGGCGGCAGCGCTGGGACTCTCGGCGGTCCCGGAGGTGCCGGCGGGGCCGGTGGATTCGGCGCCACTCTCGATGGCGGGGACGGTGGTGCTGGCGGCAGCGCCGGGTTCCTGTTCGGTGCCGGCGGGGTCGGCGGCGACGGCGGGGTCAGCAGCGGTAATGGCATCGGGGGTGCCGGTGGCGGCGGCGGCAATGCCGGACTGCTGTTCTCCGACGCCGGGGCCGGCGGGTTCGGCGGGCAGAGCGCCAACGCTGGCGGGGCCGGCGGCGCTGGCGGCAACGCCGGGCTGCTCGGCCGCGGCGGGGCCGGCGGCGCCGGCGGCAGCGCCTTTCTTCTCAGTACCGGCGGCAACGGTGGGGCCGGCGGCAGCGGCGGGCAGCTCGCGGGCAGCGGCGGGGCCGGCGGCGCCGGCGGGGAGGGCGCCGACGTTATTGGTGGCGGCGGGGCCGGCGGCGCCGGCGGCAGCGCCGGGCCGTTGGTGGGCAATGGCGGCAATGGCGGCAACGGCGGCATTGGTGTAACCCCAGGCGACGGCGGCACCGGCGGTGCCGGCGGGCTCCTTATCGGCGAAGACGGAATCAACGGCGTGCCGTAAGCCGACCGAGGCGCACACCCCGCAGGTCCGGCGATTGTCTACTGGCCGCTGATGAAGTCGAGCAGTTGCGGATAGTCGTCGGCGACGGCACGCAGCCGCCGACCGCTGTCCAGGCGGTGCAGGTGATCAGCCGTGGCGGTGTCCGCAGGAAAGAATGACTCCATGGCCAGGCTCTCCACGCCGACGTCGAGCGGGCCGCCGAACGTCGCAATCGTGTTGACGAATCGCAGTTCGACCCCGTCGAGGCCGGCCAGTCGAAACGGTACGTACAGCTGGGATTCCGCCTCGCTCAGCTCAGCCACGGGTGCTGGAAAGCCCGACACTTCCTCGTAGAGTTGACAGATATCGGGGGCAGCCGTGACGTCCGCCTGGCGACGGATACGGCGCAGTATCGCCCCGCGCACCTCCGCATAGTTGAGCAGCCGTGGGGCCAATCCCCTTGGGTGCAAGCACAACCTCATCACGTTGATCGACCCAGACACCAGCTCCGGATCGACGCCCTCGACCAACACGACACAGCCCACGTTGGCGGCAACCAGATTCCAGCATGCGTCGGTGACGAGAGCCGGATACGGCGCGTGCCCGCAGAGTACGGCGTCGACGGCCGCCTTGACCGGCCGCATCCGCTCAGCATCCAGGGTGTGCTCAGTAAAGGCGGGCGCGTAGCCGCCGGCGAGCAGCAATTGGTTGCGTGCGCCCAGCGGAAGGTCAAGCGACTCGCCGATTCCGAGTAGCAGGTTCCGGCTTGCATTCGCCCGGCCAGTCTCCACGAAGCTGATGTGCCGCGGCGACACACCGACTTGGTGCGCCAGGTCCATTTGGCTTATGCGCCGACGAGTGCGCCACTCCCGCACAGCGTTTCCCGCGGACATGATCGGAATGTAGCGCCGCGTCGGAGTCCTTACCACTACCTCCGAGGTAATCGACATGCTTATGTCGACGCCAGAGACTGGTGCGATGAGGATCGAAGATGCTACTGGGCGAAGCCGTCCACACCAGCCGAAGCTTCTGCAGCGCGCGTTTGTCGCGGCCGCGATCGGCCGAGTCCTGTTGGGCGCGGCCGCATATGTCGCACCGCAGTCGCAGACTCGGATGAACGCTGTGCCCGACCAGATGCTGTCGACCGAACTGCGCTACCTCATCCGCATCTTTGGGGGTCGCGCGATCGCGCTGGGAGTGGGGTACCTATCCAGCGACGAGCCCAACCGGAGGCGTTGGCAACGGATCGGACTGATGGTCGACACTCTGGACAACGTCAACGCCGCGATAGAGCTGAACCGCCTGCAGCGCGGCGATCCCAGGGTCCGCACCCTGCTGCGCCTGATCGCGATCACCGGGCCCTACGCGGCTCTGGGCGCGGCGGGTGTCATTTCTGCTCGACGGCCCTCGACGTAGCCGCTCCTAGTTGCCCGACAGCTCGAACTCCACAATCGCCGTGACCGAGTCGAGGGCCTCGCGCAGCGCTAGCAGCCGCTCGGCAGCTGACGGTGCCGCCAGAACCGAGTAGCGGTCGGCTGGTCCGAT
This sequence comes from Mycobacterium spongiae, assembly GCF_018278905.1. Lineage (NCBI taxonomy): Bacteria > Bacillati > Actinomycetota > Actinomycetes > Mycobacteriales > Mycobacteriaceae > Mycobacterium > Mycobacterium spongiae. The sequence goes on along the minus strand of NZ_CP046600.1, from coordinate 743,541 downwards.
CGGGACCCGTGCCGCCAACGCAAACAGGCGCTGGCCGGCATCGGACGTGTCAACCGCGGGGTCGGCGCGCCCGAGGACCACATCGCGACCCGGCAGCTGAGCCCCGCGCGCGGTAGCGACCCGCTCGAACAACGCCATTACGCGATCTTCGATATCCAGGCATTGGGCGTCGGTCACCGGCTCCCCGGGCTCGTCGGGCCAGGGCCGCACCGTCGCCCGGGGGTAGGGGGCGTCGGGCAGCCACTCGCAGATTCGGATTCGCTCCCCTGTTCGGCAGTGCAGCTCGTAGCGGCCCTCGCCGTGGTCGATGCATTCGTTGATCTCGGCCAGCGTCCCGACGTCACACCGCGACTCACCGCCGCCGACCTCGCGCCCTTGGGAAATCAGAACCACGCCAAAGGGCTCGCCTCTCCCTACGCAATGCCGCACCAAGGCGGCGTAGCGGGGCTCGAAGATGCGCAGCGGCAATTCTTGATGCGGCAGTAGCGCCGATTCGAGCGGAAATATTGCCAACTCAACGGGTTCGGGTGCCATGATCAGATCTCCAACTCCGCGACCAACGCGTCAACGACGGCGCGTAGGTCACCGTCATGTTCCTCAGCCACCCGCCGTTGTCTCTGGTATGGCGCACCATTGCGGTATATGTCAAACACAGCGGCAAGTTCGTCGGAACAGTTCAGCGATTTCGCGACCGGCTCCAGCCGGGTCAGGACATCACTGAGATCGTCGGTAACCAGTCGTTCGTTGCTGTCGGCGTCCAAGATGATCACGGCGTCCAGGCCGTAGCGGGCGGCGCGCCACTTGTTCTCCTGGACATGCCAGGGCGGCATCGTCGGCAGCGTCTCACCGGCGTCCAGTCGGCGGTCCAGGTCGACCACCAGGCAATGCGTCAACGCAACCAGAGCGCCGAGCTCGCGCAGGTCGGGCACGCCATCGCAGATCCGTAACTCCAGCGTGCCCAGATGTGGCGACGGCCTGATGTCCCAACGGATTTCGTCCATATGGTCGATGATGCCGGTCTTCTTCTGGTCGTAGACAAATCCTTCGAACTCCGCCCATCTCTGGAAATGGAACGGCAATCCGGCGGTAGGCAGCTGCTGAAACATCATCGCCCGATTGCTGGCATATCCGGTGTCCTCGCCGCCCCACCACGGTGAGGAGGCGGACAGCGCCAGCAGATGCGGGTAGTAGTTGAGCAGCGAGGTCATGATCGGCATCACTTTGTGCGCCGAGCGAATTCCGACATGGACGTGCACGCCCCAGATCAGCATCTGCCGGCCCCACCACTGGGTGCGCTTGATCAGCTCGGCGTAGCGCGGCGCGTCGGTGAGCTTCTGGGATGACCATTGGGCGAACGGGTGGGTGCCCGCGCAGAACAGCTCCATCCCCCGATCGCGAACGATCTTCCGTGCGGGACCCAATGTCTCGCGCAAGTCCTGCATCGCTTCTGCCGCGCATTCACAGATTCCGCTGACGACTTCGACGGTGTTGCGCAGCAATTCCTTGTGCACGCGCGGGTTTTCGCCGATCTCGGCGATGACCGCGGTGGCTTCGTTGCTCAGGTCGCGGGTCTGGGCGTCGACGAGCGCGAACTCCCACTCCACACCGACGGTCGGCCGGGGTGAACCGGCGAAATCGATCCGGGCACCAGCCCTGTTGCTCGGCGAGCTAACTGGAACCGATGACACCGCACGCCACCCGCTTGCCCGCGTCACCGGTGGCCGTCGTGATCGCGTCGGGACCCAGTGTCCCGGTGGTGACCTGGGCGTAGCGCTCCGGCGGGATGTTGGCGAAGTTGTCGGCATCCGCGTGAATGATGATCGCGGTCTTGTCGCCGGTCACCAGGTCGTCCATGGTGAAAGCGTCCGTAGTGGTCACGAGCATCCCCGAGCCGTCTTTGCGTACCTGTAGCGAACTCAGGTCACCGTTAGACGGAGTGGCCGTGTACCCAGGCAGGTGGAAGTGGCCGCCCGCGGACAGGAAGTTGCCGGGCGCGCCACCGGCAGGGGCGACCGAGTTCGGCTCGCACTTGCCCACCTCGTGAATGTGGACGCCGTGGAAGCCGGGCGAGAGCTGGCCGGTGCCGATCGTCTTGATCGTGACGGTGGCATAGTCGCTGCTGAACTCGAACGTTGCCGTCGCAACCCCAGTGCCGTCGGGGGCCGTCAGTTGGGTGGTAATGGTCTGCGCCGAGGCCGACTCCTCGCCCTGGCCTGAGCTCTCCGCCGGCGGAGGTGACCCCGTCCACACGGCCGGCGTGGTCCCGGGCGTCGTAGCGGGTGGTTGGTTCGGCGTGCATGCACTCACCAGCGCGGCGCAAGCGGCCAGCAGCGACACAGACAGTGCGGACATGGTGGCGGCAACAGTGCGGTGACCGGCGAGCGTAGGCATAGCGAGAGCCTAACCTGGCGACCCACAACCGATCGACCGGGCCGACACGCCCCCAGCGCGTGTCGGTGGCAGCATCAACCCGTCACGACGACGATGACCCCGGGGGGCTCATCCGAGAGCTCCGGAAGACGCTGCTCGACCGGGGCTTCCAGGTTTTCGCCGATCGCGTCCGCGGTGGCCCGCTCCCCCTCGTCCCCGTAGTAGACCGTGGTCCCGGCGACGTCGGGCAGCTCCAGGTTTCCGATTTCGGTGACCGTGAAACCGGCCTCCTTGAGCTGGTCCGCCGTGCGCGCGGCGATACCGTCGACTCCCGAAATGTTGTAGACGCGCACCTCGGCCTGGCTCGCCTCGGGCGTGGCGCTTGTCGGGCTGGTCGTAGTCGTGGTCGTGGTCGTGGTCGTGTTCACCGATAGCGGTGCGGAGGCATCCTCAGGGTTGTCCGACGAGCCAAGGGCCTGCCATCCGAGCAGCAGGAAAATGACGCCGAGGAACAACAGCACCATCACCATGGCCCGCAGGGGAAGCCCCGAGGAGTCGGGTACGCGCTCGTTCATCGAGCCCACTGTAACCAGGACAGGGCCACAACCCGCAAAACGACGGGCACAGGCACCCTGGTGTCAGGTCACCTCGAAACCCAGGCGCCGCGCAGCCCGAGCCTTCTGACGGCTGGCACGCAGCCGCCGCAACCGCTTCACCAACATCGGGTCCGCCGCCAGCGCCTCGGGACGATCCACCAGCGCATTGAGCACTTGGTAGTAGCGCGTCGCGGACATCGAGAACAACTCTTTGATTGCGTCTTCCTTGGCCCCGGCAAACTTCCACCACTGACGCTCGAATGCCAGGATGTCGTGTTCGCGACGGGTCAGCCCGTCGGCGACTTCACTGTCGTCCCCCGACCGATTTGCCCGCGCCATGGCGCTGTCCATATCCGCTTCCCCTGGACCCTTCCGGCGAATTCTGAAGTTGCTCGAATAACTTGACCTACAAAGGGGCATGTTCGGCGAATATTCAACCACGCCGCGAAGTGTCGGACGGTAACCCAGACCCGCGAGTCGGCCGACTTGCTTGGAATCCCCCAATCGCCGACCCTCCGAGAGATGCCACGACCCCGGAGCCGGTCCGCGCCGACCCACCCCCGCCCCGGGGCGTGCCGCCCCGCATCGTCGGCGGGCCTAAGCTAGCCGACCATGGCAGTCATCCCCATTCGCATCGTGGGAGATCCCGTCTTGCACACCGCAACGACGCCGGTGGAGGTCGCCGCCGACGGCTCCTTACCGGCCGATGTGGCCGAATTGATCACCACGATGTACGAGACCATGGACGCTGCTCACGGGGTCGGATTGGCAGCGAACCAGATCGGCTACGGACTACGGCTGTTCGTATACGACTGCGCCGACGACCGCGGCAACGCAGGCCGCCGCCGCGGCGTGGTCATCAACCCGGTCCTGGAGACCTCCGAAATACCCGAGACCATGCCCGACCCCGACAAGGACGAAGAAGGCTGCCTGTCGGTTCCCGGCGAATCATTTCCCACCGGACGGGCAACATGGGCGCGGGTCACCGGACTCGACGCCGACGGCGGTCCGGTCACGATCGAGGGCACCGGACTATTCGCGCGCATGCTGCAGCACGAGACCGGCCACCTGGACGGATTCCTGTACCTGGACCGACTCATCGGCCGGCATGCCCGCAGCGCCAAGCGGGCCGTCAAGTCCCACGGCTGGGGCGTTCCCGGACTGTCGTGGCTGCCGGGCGAGGGGCCCGATCCGTTCGGCCACTAATGGTCATGTGGCCGGCCCTAGGGACACGGGTGACTGTGCGGTACCGCCGGCCCGCCGGATCTGTGCCGCCGCTGACCGATGCCGTCGGCCACCTACTGGCCGTCAGTCCGACCGTGCGCGTCCGAACCAAGAACGGCGCGATCGTCGAGTTCGCCCCCGGGGACGCGGTAGCGCTGCGGGAATTGACCGACGTTGTGGTGCGCACGTCCGAGATCCGCGGACTGGAGCGCGCCGCTGCCGCCGCCTGGCCCGGTATTGAACAAGCCTGGCAGAACGGCTGGCTGCTGCGGGCCGGACGCGGAGCCTCGCTGGGCGCAAATTCAGCAGTCCCGCTGGACATTTCGGCTGATATCAGCACCATTCCCGCAATCATCTCCTGGTACACGCACCGGAATCTGACGCCGCGCCTGGCCGTGCCGGAACGACTCCTGCCGCCGCCTGCCGGCCTGGCAAGCGAATGGACGGAACGAATCCTGGTGCGCGACCTCGGCGCCGTCGAATCCGACCAATCCATCGTCGTCTCCGCCCGCCCCGATGATGTGTGGCTGCGCGCGTACCGTGCGGGCGAGCGCCGGCACCTACCACCTGTACCCGTGGACGTGCTTACCGCAGTCATCGACGGCGAGCTCGCATTCGGCCGCGACGAGGATGTCCCGGGCGGCGGCGTCGCTCGCGCGGCGGTGACCGACGCGCCGGACGGCACCCGATGGGTAGGCCTTTCGGCATTCTCCGCGGCAGACCACCGCGACACCGCCGGTGCGCAACGCCGGCTGTGCGAATCGCTCCTGCGCTGGGGCGCGGACCACGGTGCCAGCCGTGGGTATATGCGGGTGGGCGAGCACGACGCCGCTGCGCGCGCCCTCGGCGAGTCTCTGGGTTTCCGGACGCACCACCGCTGCCGCTACTTCCCGGCCCACCAAGAGCCTGGGCTACCGTCTAGCCATGCCTGACGGCACGATGCGCCTAGCCACCTGGAACGTCAATTCGATTCGCACCCGCCTGGACCGGGTCCGCGACTGGCTGGTCCGGGCCGAAGTCGATGTGCTGGCCATCCAAGAGACGAAGTGTTCGGACAGCCAATTTCCGAGCTTGCCATTTTTTGAACTCGGTTATGAGGTCGCCCACGTCGGCTTCGATCAGTGGAACGGGGTCGCGATCGCGTCTCGAATAGGCCTCGACGATGTGCAGTATGGGTTCGAGGGCCAACCCGACTGGAGTGGCAAGCCGCCGGCCGCCGCCAGAGCGGAGGCGCGCGCCCTCGGCGCGACTTGCGGCGGGGTTCGGGTGTGGAGCCTGTACGTGCCCAATGGCCGCAACTTGGAGGACCCCCACTACACGTACAAGCTGGATTGGCTTGCCGCGCTGCATGATACGGCTACAGGTTGGCTGCAGCACGAGCCCACAGCTCCGATCGCACTGGCTGGCGACTGGAATATCGCCCCCACAGACGAGGACGTCTGGAGTACCGAATTCTTCGCCGGCTGCACACATGTTTCCGAGCCGGAACGCAAGGCCTTCAACGCCATTCTTGACGCCCAATTTACCGACGTGGTAAGGCCTTTCGCCCCAGGGCCGGGGGTTTACACCTACTGGGACTACACCCAGCTGCGGTTTCCGAAGAAGCAAGGCATGCGCATCGACTTCATCCTCGCCTCGCCGGCATTGGCCAACCGGGTAGTCGATGCACAGATCGTCCGCGAGGAGCGCAAGGGCAAGGCGCCCAGCGATCACGCGCCGGTGTTCGTCGACGTGTCCGATGGCCATGATGACTGAAGGGCTTGCGTAACAGTTCGGAGCGTCGACCCGCGGCGTAAGCTGGAAGACACTTCACGGCAACTTGTTGTCTGCGTGTTTGTAACGTGGCAGGGTTTCGTTTTGGAACACGTTGAGAACAACCTTGTCGCCGTGGGATCTGCGGTACAGAGTTATACAAATCGATAGAGATCAAGTCCAGGGAGTCATCATGAGTGTCGTTGGCGGGGCGGTTCGAGCAGTGGGTCGGACGGTGAATCGCGCGGCGACGACGACCACCGCGGCCGCGGGCGCCGTAGGTGGTGCGGCGATCAACGGAGTTGTCGGCGGCGTTAAAGGAGCGGCCGATGGCATTCAGCGTGGGCTCAGCACCGGCAGCAAGTCGACCCCGGCGGCTGCATTGGCCATCGGCACGCTCGGTGTCGTTGGCGTAGTCGAATGGCCCATCCTGTTGGCCGTTGGTGGTGGCGCGCTGTTGTTGCGCAAGATGAACCAAAAGCCCGAGGTGCCCGCACCGCCGGTGAAAGCCAAGTTGACGACGGTGCCCACCAAGCCCGAGCCCGAGCCCGAGCCGGAGAAAGCCGAGCCGGCCAAAGCCCCACGCAAAGCTGCAGCGAAGAAAACGGCTGGCCGCCGCGCCGGCACCGCTCAGTTACGCAGTACCAACTAGTCGGCCGTCAAGCGGTCCATGCCCGGTGCGGGCTGCCATGACGGGTGTACACATGGCGGCCCAGCGCCCCGAACGTTTCGCAGGTCAGCCAGCTGCTCGGCTGCAACCCCCTCGAACCGGATGGCCGGGCGCAGGACCTAACAGCCCCGACTGCTGCGACCGTCGCCAGTCCGGCTCGTGCGCTGACGGGTCGGGACACATCAAACCCCGACCCGCCGAAGACGACAATGTCATAGCCTGGGGGCGCCGCGCCGGATCCGTGCCCCGGACCTCGACAACGCCGACGCGCCACAGCAGCGCATACAGTTCCCGCAACGGCACGCTTAGCAACACAGCAATCGACGAAACTAGGGGATCGGCCTGGGCGTCGGTCCTCGGCATACGTCAGACGGTGACCGCGGTATCCGGCTCCGCGGCAAACCCTTAGTTACTGAAAGGCAAATGATGGCGGAAGATAAGGCGCGTCGAGCGACATCCCAGCGTGAGGCCGTGGCGAAGATCCGGGAAGGCGAGACGTTCGTTGCGAACCTGCCAGTGGTGGGGCAGGTGGCCATACCGCGGCCGGAACAAATCGCCTATTTCGGTGGCCTGGCGGCGCTGGCGGCCTTCGAACTCATCGACTGGCCCGTGGCGCTGGTCATCGCCGCTGGGCACGTGCTGGCAACCAATCATCACAGCCGTGTCCTGGAGGAAATCGGCGAAGCCATGGAAGATGCGTAACCAGCCGGCGCGGCAACATCGAACCACGTCGGTGAGCTGCTCGCTACGCCGGCCGAGACGAGCAAACCCAGGCCCTTATGCCAATCGCCGCGCTGCTGCGCTAGCGTGGAGGTGCCCGGCGACGATGCGAATCGCCCAGCGGTTCGAGCAGGAGGCGGGCAATCGATTAGTTCCTAACAGATCACGCGGGAGCGCATGCCTAGTGCGCTGAGAGGACGGCTGGGGCCGTCGACCGTACGAACCTGACCGGGTAATGCCGGCGTAGGGAGATGCCGAAATGACCATCACCGTAGAACCATCAGTGACCACTGGACCCATCGCGGGTAGTAACAAGGCCTACCTCGATCTGGCCAGCGTTCCCGGAGCCCGGGTGCCATTCCGGCGGGTGAACCTGTCCAACGGTGACCACTTCGACCTCTACGACACTTCGGGTCCGTACACGGATCCGACCGCCGTGATCGACCTGACCGCCGGTCTCCCGCCTCGTCCAGGCGTGTTCGCTGACCGCGGCACCCAACTGCAACGCGCACGCGCCGGCGAGATCACCGCCGAGATGGCGTTTATCGCCGCCCGCGAGGGCATGCCGGCAGAGCTGGTTCGCGACGAGGTCGCCAGGGGACGCGCGGTGATTCCGGCTAACCATAAACACCCCGAAATGGAGCCGATGATCATCGGCAAGGCGTTCGCGGTCAAGGTCAACGCGAACATCGGAAACTCCGCCGTGACATCGTCGATCGCCGAGGAGGTCGACAAGATGGTGTGGGCGACCCGCTGGGGGGCCGACACCATCATGGATTTGTCCACCGGCAAGAACATTCACGAGACCCGCGAATGGATTCTGCGTAATTCGCCGGTTCCGGTCGGCACCGTGCCCATCTACCAAGCGCTGGAGAAGGTCAAGGGCGACCCCACCGAACTCACCTGGGAGCTCTACCGCGACACGGTGATCGAGCAATGTGAGCAGGGCGTGGACTACATGACCGTGCACGCCGGAGTGCTGCTGCGGTATGTGCCGTTGACCGCCAAGAGGGTGACCGGCATCGTCAGCCGCGGCGGGTCGATCATGGCCGCCTGGTGCCTGGCTCATCATCGGGAGTCGTTCCTGTACACGAATTTCGCGGAGCTGTGCGAGATCTTCGCACGCTACGACGTCACTTTCTCGCTCGGCGACGGGTTGCGGCCCGGATCGATCGCCGACGCCAACGACGCCGCCCAGTTCGCCGAGCTGCGCACTCTGGGCGAGCTAACGAAGATAGCGAAAGCCCATGGTGCACAGGTCATGATCGAGGGACCCGGGCACATCCCGATGCACAAGATTGTCGAGAACGTGCGGCTGGAAGAGGAACTGTGCGAGGAGGCTCCCTTCTACACGTTGGGCCCGCTGGCTACCGACATCGCGCCCGCCTACGACCACATCACGTCCGCAATCGGCGCGGCCATCATCGCGCAGGCGGGTACCGCGATGCTCTGCTACGTCACCCCGAAGGAGCACCTCGGGCTGCCGGACCGCAAGGATGTCAAGGACGGGGTGATCGCCTACAAGATCGCCGCGCACGCCGGCGATCTCGCCAAGGGGCACCCCCGCGCCCAGGAACGCGACGACGCGCTATCGACCGCGCGTTTCGAGTTCCGCTGGAACGATCAGTTCGCGCTGTCGCTAGACCCTGACACCGCACGAGAATTCCACGACGAGACCCTGCCGGCCGAGCCGTCCAAGACGGCGCACTTCTGCTCGATGTGCGGGCCAAAGTTCTGCTCGATGCGCATCACCCAAGATGTGCGTGACTACGCGGCCGCACACGGGCTCGAGACCGAAGAGGACATCGAAGCCGCGCTTGCGTCCGGGATGGCTGAAAAGTCACGCGAGTTCGCCGAGCAGGGCAACCGGGTGTACCTTCCGATCACCCAGTGAAGTATCTGCCGCTGGCGCCGCCGGGGGCGACGCCGCTGCGAGTGCTGACCATCGCCGGGTCGGACTCCGGCGGCGGCGCCGGCATCCAGGCAGATTTGCGCACGATCGCTTTGCTCGGTGTGCACGCTTGCGTCGCGGTTACCGCGGTCACCGTGCAGAACACGCTGGGAGTCAAGAGCATTAGCGAGATCCCTGCGGACGCCGTAGCAGGCCAGATGGAGGCGGTAGCCACCGATATCGGCATTCAGGCCGCCAAAACGGGGATGCTGGCATCGGCCAGCATCGTCGCCACACTCGCCGAAACCTGGCGCCGTCTTGACCTGACGATCCCGCTTGTCGTCGACCCGGTGTGTACGTCCATGCATGGAGACGCCTTGTTGACGCCCGGGGCACTGGATTCGCTTCGAACTCAACTGTTCCCGTTGGCCACGCTGGTGACACCGAATCTGGACGAGGTGCGCCTGCTGGTGGATATCGAGGTGGTCGACTCGACATCGCAGCGCGCGGCCGCCAAGGCGCTCCATGCGCTGGGCCCACGGTGGGTGCTGGTCAAGGGTGGACACCTGCGGTCGTCGCCGACCAGTTGCGACCTGCTCTATGGTGGCTCTTCTGAAAGCGCGGACTCCTACGAATTCGAGGCGCAGCGTCTGCCCACCCGAAACGACCATGGCGGTGGTGACACGCTGGCAGCCGCAGCCGCATGCGCGATGGCACATGGGTTTACCGTGCCCGAGGCGGTCGAGTTCGGGAAGCACTGGGTCACCGAATGTCTGCGCGCCGCGTACCCGCTGGGCAGCGGCCACGGCCCCGTCTCGCCCCTCTTCCGCCTGTCATGAAACGCGCCGACGACGATGCAGTGCGAGGCTGTGGGAAAGAGCGGCGGATGAACCTCCAGCAGATCGCAGGCATCGCGCACGAACCTGAAGACCGACCGCATGGCGTCGTTGTCCTCACCCACGGTGCGGGCGGTAACCGTGAATCCACACTGTTGCAACAGGTTTGCGACGAATGGGCGCGACGTGGCTGGCTCGCGGTACGGTATAACCTGCCCTACCGCCGGCGCCGCCCCACAGGCCCGCCGTCCGGCTCCGCGTCCACCGACCGCGCCGGCATCGTCGAAGCAATCGAGTTGTGCCGCGACATTGCCGACGGCCCACTGATTGCCGGAGGACATTCCTACGGTGGTCGTCAGACGTCCATGGTGGTGGCCTCCGGGCAAGCGCCCGTCGACGTGCTGGCGCTCTTCTCCTATCCCGTCCACCCGCCGGGCAAGCCCGAGCGCCGCCGCACCGAACATCTGCCGGACATCACAGTGCCAGCGGTATTCACCCATGGAACGTCGGATCCGTTCGGCACACTCGCCGAGGTACGCGAAGCTGCGGCGATGACTTCTGGACCTACCGAAGTGGTCGAGGTCACCGGCGCACGACACGACTTGCGCTCGAAAACCCTCGACGTCGCCGTCCTCGCTATCGAGGCGACCCTGCGAATTCTGGGGTAGACCGTTGGCCCCAACCCGACAACCGGCGTGATCCCAGCCTGCGTACGTTCGCGGCAGCCATCAGACGCCACACCTACGCAGTGACCGTCGACAGGTGTACCTTGGGCAACAGCTGGTCTGTGGGGGTCAGGTAGTCGCGCGATGTGGCAGATCGCGGCCAGCTCGGGGTTGAGAGTAGGAACACAATGGTCGATGACCCAGGTGGAGCACCTGCACCAGATGGACGACGTCGATCTCGCGGCCTCGTGTTCGAGGTCGGCAAAACAACACCGCAAGGCATGGAGCAGCGGTGAGTCACCGCACGATGTACCTCGGAATCGTGGGTGTGTTCCTAGGGGTCGTCGGACTCATGGCCCTGTGGTTTCCAGTCCACCTGAATGTGTATGACGTATATGGCATCAAAGTCAGCTGCGGCAGCGGGGTCAGCTCCAACCTCACCCAGGCCGCCCAAGCCGATGATGCCAACCTCGTTCAGCGTTGCCACGAAGCGCTCATGCTGCGTCGTGCTTGGGCGATCCCGACGATTGCTATCGGATGGCTGCTGGTCACCGGCTTTCTGGTGGCTTGGGTCCACAATGATCAACAGCAGAAGGAGCAACAGCAGCAGGGCCAACAGCACAAGCAGGTCGACCAACAGCAGGAACCAGTCGCCTAAAACGGCGGTGGGTCGTCGGGATCCGGTGGCCGGTGTCGGGTATCGGTGGCGCGGGCTTGGCCGGCCGGCGTAGCTCGTCGGGCTTGGTGGTTGCGGTGGCGTTCGGCGGCGATGTAGTGGGCTCGGTGTTGGGCACGGGTGCGCGCTCGGAGCGGCATCTTCGCGGTGGGTTGCCCGCGGCGGTCGGCGCGGGCCGGGTCTGGTTCGGGCGGGTCGCCGGTAGGGGTAGCCAGAGCGGGAAACAACAACGCGCTGCCGGGAGTGGTCACGTAGGTCTGGTGGTCGGCAAGCCGCCAGATCACGGTGCCGTCTGGCAGTTGCTGGGCTCGCCAACCCCAAAACGTGGCCAACAGGTGATGGGTGCGGCACAGGCATTTGAGGTTGGACGGGTGCGTGGTACCGCCGTCAGCGAACGCGATCGTATGGTCGAGGTCGCAGTCGGTGGCCGGGCGATCGCAGCCGGGAGCGCGACACGTCAAATCCCGCGCCCGCACCAGCGCCGCCACCGTAGCCGAGGGGCGGTAGCGAGGCTCGGCGTGTGCGGGCGCCACGATTGGCTGCACTCGGGCGGCGATGGCCAGCTCGGTGACCAGGTCGGCGGGGATGAGCCCCTCGGCGCCCAGCAGTGCCGCAGGAGTCTGGCTGCGGCCCTCGACGGTGGCTTGCTCGGCGACCACGTGAATGACCACTGGTGATGCCGTTTTCTGTGCGGCGGTGCAGTCGGGAGTGCCGCAGCCGCAGCCGAGCCGCTGTGCCCCGGCCGCGAGCGCGCCCAGGGCATCGGCGCGTCGCTGATCATTGGTGCGTGGATCGGCAGCACACACCGTAGCCACCAATGCCCGCAGTCGGGCATCCAACGTCGTGGCGTCGATGACACAGAGCCGCCCGGTCATCTCGGCCATCCCGTCTTCGGACTCCCAGATCGTGACGTGTCGATCCTGGAGCTGTTCACGCACCCGACGCCGCGCATCCGGATCGGCCGCGGCAACAATCCGGTCGATGGCATGGGCCAGTTTTCCTCGAGTCATCGACGGCCATCGAGGTACCCGCAGTGCGAGCTCGGCGTCGACGCGGGTCAGAACCTGTTCGTCGGTGATCAAGTCGGTGCGATAGGCCAGGGTTTGGAACGTTCGGTAGTCGATCGTCCCGGCTCGAAACGCCGCCGCCACCTCGGGTAGTCGTTGACGCATCGCCAATGCATACCGCAGATAGCTGCCCGCCATGGCCAGGCTGGTGGCAAACGCCGCAGCGACTTCGCCACCCACGGCCGCCCAGGTATCCACCGCCCAGTCCGCGCATTCGCCGCGTTCAACGCGGCGCAACTCGAACAACTCCCCGATCGCATCCAACCGTGCCGCCGCGGCCTGGGCCTCGGCGCGCCCGGCCATCCGCATCCGCTCGATCAATGTCTGCGATTGGTCGGTGACGGAGGGCTCCCAATAGTCCGCGAGATCGAACATGTGTTCGAGCATAGTTGGCCGGTCTGACACGAGCTACCGGCGGCCGCGGCATTCGGAGAACCAGCGCTGCCGCTGGTCACGGCCCCGGCGCTATCCCGGATAGCGTGAGTAGCACGCCGCCATGTCGCCACCCACGCCGGCGCGGAACGCGGCTATCCGAGTGAAGCCGGCGGGGACGCTGATCCCGTCAGCGTCGCTGGCGACCATGCGGTTGGTGAGCAGTCCGGAAACGGCTTCGTCCAGGTCACCTGCGGTCAGCACTAGTTCCTGACCGGAAGGCAGGTCGATTGGCTCGGCCATCTCGCGGTGTGCGACCCCGGTCAGACATGCCGTCCGCAGTGCCGTCCACGGGCTCTGCATCGCCAATCCGCGCTCATTTTGCACTGCCAGCGTGTATCGCGACATCACGATCGACAGGGCGGTGTCGTCGCCTTGAGGCAGGCGGTATTGCCCTGGGCCGGCGACTCTACCCATCTTTGCCAGGGCTGGCAGGTCGACCACGATGGTGTTGGTGGCCGGACAGTAGGACGCCGGGGGGCTGGCCTTCGCGTTGGGGCAATCGGATTGCCGGTAGGACAGTGTGGGCGGCCTGTTGGGCGCGAAGATACTTCCCATCAACTCCATGAGCGTCGACAACGTGTCCCTGTCGATCGGGACCTCGCCGGTCTCCGGGTACCCGGTGGTGTCGACCCGCAAGGCTGTCGGCAGATCACCACGGCGCTGGTCAATCTCGGCCTCGTCGATCGCAGCACATGCCGTGGTGCCGCTAAGGAAGCCCATCTGAAATGCGCTGACCCGATCCAAGGCCGAACCATGCTCGTCCTCGGTTTCGGTGTCGGCGTCCATCACCGGATCGCGGGTCGTGATGATCCCGCCCAGAACGTGGTCAAGCCCGTCTGCGGTGCTCAGCGTGAAGCGCGGCGACTTGCCCTCCGCCACCCACCACAGATAGACGCCCGCGAAGCAATCCGCTTGCTGCTCGCGGACGATGGTGGGGTCGTCTCGGGTAACCAGTTTCGCCATGATCTGCAGCGCATGGCCGAACTCGTGCGCCAAGACGCCATTGACCGACATATCACCGAAATACTTTCTCGCGACCGGCATGAATACGCCGCGATCCCAGGCGATCATGTTGCAGCGCGACGTAAAAAACGCGTTCACGAGCTCGTAGGTATCGATATGGCAGACGATGGGGCTGTCAACATCCTCGGAGTCGTAGGACACCAGTTTGGTGACCGGCCTGAAGGCGCCCTGCAGCGGTTCGCTGTACGCGGTTTTCCAGTACTCCTGAATATCGTTGATCGACAACAACGACAACTCGTCGATCTCGCCGTTGTTGGTGTTGAGCACTGTGCCCTTCGGACTTGGCGCGTTCGGGCGAGGGCCACTCGGACCGTCGGTCGCTGGCAGGCCCCCCACTCGGAAAGGGTCGTTGAGAATAGACAAGGCCCGTCCGTCGACGATGGTCGTGCAACCGACCACCATCAACATCGCGGCGAGGCAGGCGGTTGACGCCCGCAGCACGGCGACCAGCCTGTTCAAGTCACCGCAGGGCAGTTGACGTCGATTACGCCCGCGGTCATACATTCGCCCAACCCCGTCCCGACCGGCTGCACCATAAGGAATCCCAATCTTAGATCGCATGATTACCCGCCATTGCCGAAACAGAGCCACGACCCAACCTCGGGTCGTACGCCAGCACCCCGATGACACCCCGCACCGGATCCGCACAGCTGACCCCCACGTAAGCGTGCCCAGAACCCGTCACCGACAACGCTTCCCAGCTCGTCTCGATCGTGTCACCCACTTTCAGACCAGTTAGGATCGAGTGCCGAGCCGACCCCACTATGGCTTGACGAGCTCGTGGCGGATACGGTCCTCGATCACCGGAACACCGTTTCGGCCGGTCACGTCCTGCGCGTACAAACCCACCACGTAGGCGACGCCCCCACCCTGAATGCCCAGGGCCTTGCGGTCGATATGTTCTAGGGTGTCGGTCTCTTTGTGGTAGTTGGGATCGAATGGCTCGTCGGCGGTCCCGCCCCATAGCTCAGCTTGCTCGGCGGACTTTTTGGCCTCGGCGCCCGCGAACAACCCGCCCGACGGGATACCCGCCAGTGTGAATCCGTCGTAGTCGGAGCGCCCGTCGAATGAGGTGTCTTCAGCAGTCTCGCCCGCCAACTTCAAATACGCCACGAACGTGCGCTCGATTCCCGCCGATCCTTCAGGCACCACCGGCCGCCCTCGGACGTCCAGCGGCAGTGATTGGTCACCGTCGTAGACGAAGTAACCCGGGTTTGGCGACGCCAGCATGTCGAAGTTCAGATATAGGGCGATGTCGCGCAGCGCGTCGACATCCAGCGACTCGACATAGTTTCGAGACCCGATCAGCCCCAGTTCTTCTGCGCCCCAGAAGCCGAATCGCACCGCGTTGCGCACGTCCGGTGAGTTCCCCAGCTGGACCGCGGTTTCGAGAACCGCTGCCACCCCCGAGCCATTGTCGTTAATGCCGGGCCCGGCCGGCACGCTGTCGAGGTGCGCACCTGCCATCACCACGTCGCTGGAAGACCCCGTCTTCGTCTGCGCGATGATGTTGCGAGCCGTGAAACTCTGCGTACTAGCGTCGAGCTTGACCGTTGCCGGTCCGCTCAGCCCCCGCAGCTGCAATCCCACCGATTTGGTGACACTCACCACGGGGATCTTGACTTCAGTGTCCACCCCGAGAGTTCCGCCCATGTACTTTTCGTCAACGTTGTCAACGATGATCAGTGCCACGGCACCACGCTGCACCGCGACATCTTCCTTTTGAGCGAACGGGCAGCTGCCGCGATCCACCAGCACTACCGCACCTTGCACGGTCAGCCCGTCGTAGTCGGAGACCGTACAGCCAGGACTGTCATCCGTGGGGGCAGCTACCAACGGCCCCGTCACCCCGTCGGGGGGTGTACCGAGACTGTATTCGAGCGCGTGGGCCTCTTCGGTCCGGTCGCCGATAGCGACCGACCCCTTCTCCGATTTGAACACCCGAGCCGAGAATTCTGGCGTTTCCACGTCAAAACCGCTGTCGCGCAACGTGTTGACCACATAGTCGACGCTGGCCTCATAGCCAGGTGTGCCTACCGCCCGGGTGCCGTTGTTGGCGTTGGCAATGTCCTGCAGCTTCGACAGGTGCCTCATCATCGCGTCGGTGGTCACCCGGTCCCGCAAGGTGGTGGCAAATTCGGCCGCAGCGGGATTACTGACGTCGGATTGCGATTGGTTCGACGAGCGGCCGCAACCCATGCTCACGACAGCAACGATCACAACCACCATCAGCGCCGCCAGCTGCGCCCTTGATTTGTTCACCATCGCGCCCAGATTAGACCTCGGCACCTGCGTCGCATCGATTGACCACCCGTCCCGAAGCTAGACCAAACTTCAGACGAACAACGCGCTAAAGGGCGCAAAGGGGATGTTGCGCACGACAAACCAGATCATGACCAGCGACAACGTCGCGAACGCCGCCCAACGATGATGCTGCCAACCCCGGACTCGTCGACCCACCACGCGACCGTACGTCCAGGCCAGGTACGCCCAGACCAACAGCCCTACCGCCGCCAGGCCGAGAGCGTTGAACCTCGCGGCCGCCAGCAGATCGCCGTGCATCAGGCTGTAGAGCATGCGGAGGCTTCCGCACCCCGGGCAATCGATTCCCAGCAGAGCCTTGGTCGGGCACACCGGCAGCGGACCGTTCGGAGTCGTCGGGTCCCCCACCCAGATGGCAGCGCATACCAGGGTCGTGGCCGCGGCCACCGCCAGCGGCGCTCCCAGACTCAGCCGCACCGCACCTTGATGGGTAACCACGACAACACCCCGGACTTAGATCAGCGCCGACGTCATCGCAGCACTCGTGTCCCCGACGTTCACCGCGCCCAGTGCCATCATGATGCCGTAGATAACGAAGACGACGACACCGATGACGGCCGACAGCATCACCATTCTCTTCGCACTTTCAGCGGTAGCCTGTGCGTCAGCGTATCGGCCCTGCGCCCACAACCCGTTGACCTGGCTGGACTTAACGATCGCAACAATCCCGAGCGGAAGACAACAGAACAACGTCGCCAGGATCGACCACACCAAGTAGTTGTCCGGTGCTTGCCCGGCGGGCTGCTGCGGCGGGTAGCCGGGTGGTGGTGGTTGGGTCATGGATTCTCCAGTCAAGAGAAGTTAGCTGGCGTGAAAACGGTGCCTACCCTACCCGAGCGGCGAAGCCACAGCATCACAACGGGCAAGTTTGCCGCGGCATCCACATTCCTCCGGCGCCGTTGGTTCAAGTCACGTCGTCGATCGCTCGGCCGTTTCACGCTTCGGGCTGGATGCATGCGCCCAGAAGCGTTTTGGGATCCGCCCGGCCCGACGCGCCAGATAGCCGGCAGTGACGGCGGCAGCCATCGCGGAAGCCATCGCCGGCGGATCCGCGGCCCGCGTCACCGCGGTAGCCAACAACACCGCGTCGCAACCCAATTCCATCGCCAGCGCGGCATCGCTCGCCGTCCCGATGCCGGCGTCGAGCACCACGGGAACGTTAGCCTGCGAGACGATCATCTCGATGTTGTGTGGGTTGGTGATGCCAAGGCCGGTGCCGATCGGCGAGCCCAGCGGCATCACCGCCGCACAACCCGTGTCCTCCAATCGGCGAGCCAGTGCCGGATCGTCGTTGGTGTACGGCAGCACCACGAAGGCGTCGTCCACCAATTGTTCTGCTGCCCCAACTAATTCGACAGCATCCGGCAGTAGCGTGCGTTCGTCGGCGATCACCTCTAGCTTGACCCAGTTGGTATTGAGCGCCTCACGGGCCAGCTGCGCAGTCAATACGGCTTCCGCAGCGCTGCGGCAGCCTGCCGTGTTGGGCAGCGGTGTGATCGCCAGCCGGTTGAGCAAGTCGAGAAGCCCCGTTCCTCCCTCGGCGTCCACCCGGCGCATCGCGACAGTGGTCAGCTCGGTGCCGGAAGCAACTAACGCCTCTTCCAGAACCGCCAAGTTGCTCGCTCCTCCGGTTCCCATGATGAGCCGCGAGGCGAAGCTGCGATCGCCGATCGTGAGTTTTGCCTCTTCGCGCCGGAGCGCGCCGGGCAATTCAGCGCTACCCACCCTGCACCGCCGTCACCACCTCGAGTCGGTCGCCTTCCGAAAGCCTTCTCGCCCAGCGGGATCGGGGCAGCAACGCCCAGTCCAATGCCACGGCGATACCTCGGTCCGGAAAGCCCATGGCCTGCAGCAACGCCGACACGGTCGTCTGCTCGTCGACCTCTACCTCTTGCTCGTTGACGACGACGATCATGCGCGCACGCCGACCGGAACAAGTTCGGACACAATCTGTTCGGCGGTCCACGGAGCCAACAGGAAGCCGGATCGACCGTGCCCGGCAGCGACGAGGGTCCGCGCATCCAGTCGTTGCACGAGAGGCAGGTTGTCGGGAGTCATCGGACGCAACCCGGCCCCGCACTCGGCAAGCTCATACTCGCCCAGGGCCGGCAGCACCGTGCACGCGTCATCGAGAAGGTCGCGCACGCCAGACACGGACGGCGCGACGTCGCGACCGTGCTCATACTGCGTCGCGCCCACGACCACCCCGTCCGCACGTGGCACCAGGTACACTTGACGTCCGTGAACTCGAGCACGAATTACCCTCTGCTGCAACGGCATACATCCCTTCCGCCAACGCAGGCGCAACACCTCACCCTTGACGGGGCGCACGGGCAGGCCAGGCCACAACGCCGGAGCATCAACGCCATTGGCGATCACCACCATGTCCCCCTGGGCATCCGACAGAGTATTCACGGGTTCAGCCCACCGGACTCCGAGGCGCTCGCAGTCCCGGAACAGCGCGTCCAGCACGGCACGGTTGTCTACCGCCAGCTCGGTGGGTGCCCGGAAGCCATGCCGGATACCCCGCGCCAGCAAGGGTTCGATGTCACGGGCAGCGGACTCCCAGATCACCGGATGACCCTGTGCAGACAACCAGTCCGCGACCGTCCGCAGGTCAGCGACGTCCGCCTGGTCGACCGCCACGACCAGTGACTCGCGCGCAGTGACCACCTGTGGCGGCAACCCGTCCAGAAAGTCGCCCTGCCGCCACAACCGCAAGGATTCCAGACCCAGCTGCAGCAACCTTTCCTCGCCGGGCCAGCCTTCGCTGTGCGGGGCAAGCATGCCGCCAGCAACCCAGGACGCGCCACTCTCGCCGCTGCGATGCACCAGCACCGACCATCCGGCGCGCGCCGCCCGGCGCGCCACCGACAGTCCGATGACACCGCCGCCGATGACAGCCAGCGACCCCAGTGGTGGGCCGGACACGGTCGACGGCATCCTCTGCTCCCTTCGCCGGCATGATCCGGATCAGGTGTGACGGTCAGGGCAGGTCCAGTAGCACCCTTGCTGCAAACTGGCGTGCAACTGGTACAGCCCACTCTC
The DNA here is from genome assembly GCF_018278905.1 of Mycobacterium spongiae. Classification (NCBI taxonomy): domain Bacteria; kingdom Bacillati; phylum Actinomycetota; class Actinomycetes; order Mycobacteriales; family Mycobacteriaceae; genus Mycobacterium; species Mycobacterium spongiae. The sequence goes on along the minus strand of NZ_CP046600.1, from coordinate 724,246 downwards.
AGCCCCGCTCCCGGGACTCCCGTGATGATTCTCCACGCTAGCCGCTAGCGTCGCGGTGTGCACCACGCTGCGACACTACCGGTGGCCCGCCTGGCGGCCGCGAAGCTGTATCTGTGTACCGATGCTCGTCGCGAGCGTGGCGACTTGGCCCAATTCGCCGACGCCGCACTCTCTGGAGGCGTGGACATCATCCAGCTGCGCGACAAAGGTTCAGCCGGTGAGCAGCGGTTCGGCCCCCTCGAGGCACGCGCGGAGCTGGCCGCGTGCGAAATCCTCGCTGACGCGGCGCGCCGGCACGGCGCCTTGTTCGCGGTCAACGACCGCGCTGATATCGCTCGCGCAGCGCGCGCCGACGTGTTGCACCTGGGTCAGGGTGACCTGCCAGTGCAGGTGGCGCGCGACATCGCCGGACCCGACACGCTCATCGGTCAGTCCACCCACAACCCCAGCCAGGTAGCGGCGGCCGGGGCTGGGTTCGGGGCCGCGGACTGCGACTATTTCTGCGTCGGACCCTGTTGGCCCACGCCCACCAAGCCAGGCCGTGCTGCCCCGGGCCTGCAGCTGGTCCGGACGGCGGCCGACCTCGGCGGCGACAAACCGTGGTTCGCGATTGGCGGCATCGATGCCCGCCGGTTGCCCGACGCGCTGGCCGCCGGCGCCCGTCGGATCGTGGTTGTGAGAGCGATCACCGCGGCCGAGGATCCACGGGCCGCGGCCGCGGAGCTCAGCTCAGCGCTTGCAGCAGCAGGCTGATCCGGGGACTCAGCTGCGACGGCGCTCGATCCGCCTCGCCCGGCGTGCACCAGACGAATACCCCGGACTCGATCTCCATGGTCCGCGGCAGACGCTGGCGCCGGGCATCGCCGCGGCCCAGCGGCAACGTTGCCGGAGCGGTTCGTAGCCGTTGCCAGCTGGCCGCGAATCCGGGATGCAATGGCAGGTCGGCCACCTCGTCCTCGCCGATCCAGCGCAGCTCGGTACTTTCGCGGTTGGGCACCGTGTCCAACAACTCGCCGGCATCGGCGACGACTGTGGTGTAGGTCCAGCCCGTACCGCTGGCCCCGGTGACCTCCGCCGTGACCACGGTCGCCCGCACTGCGACCCGCTCGGCAACTAAGCCGGCCTCCTCGCCAGCCTCCCGTACCGCTGTTTGCTCCGGAGTCTCGTGACTGTCTCGAGCACCCCCTGGCAAGCCCCAGGTACCCCCCTGATGGCTCCACGGCGCACGATGCTGCAGCAGTACCGCGGGGGTTCCGTCGGGCCGCGGTGCCCGAAGCAACAGACCGGCCGCGCCGTACCGGCCCCAGTAGGGAACGCCGCGGTCAGATACCACCCACCCGTCGCCGTCGCCGTGCACGCGTTCAGGATATGCAGGCACCCTGATGGAGGCACTCCCGCGCGTCCAGGAGGGAGGCGGGCATCGAGGCAGCGGGCAATTGGGTACACCTCCCCCCACGGGGGAACAGCTTCTCTTAGAATTCGCTTATAGAACTTTGTTGGGTTGGCCGAGAGATGAGGTCCGAGACACGTGACCGTTGAGCTGGCGCACCCGTCGACCGAGCCGATGGGTGCGCAGTCACCCGCCGAACCGGCACATCCGCGCTGGTGGTTCGTCTCGACGTCACCTGGACGCATTCTGACCATCGGTATCGTCCTGGCAGCCCTCGGCGTCGCGAGTGCGTTCGCCACGTCCACGACCATCGAACACCGGCAACACGTCCTGACTATTGTGTTGGACCACACCGAGCCGTTGTCATTCGCGGCTGGGAGGCTCTACACCACGCTGTCGGTCGCCGACGCCGCAGCCGCCACCGCGTTTATCGCCCAAACCGAACCGCACGCCGTCCGGCAACGCTACGAGCAAGCCATCACCGACGCTTCGGTAGCGGTTACCCGCGCCTCAGCCGGGCTGACCGACGATTCGCTGGTTCAATTGCTGGGCCGGATCAACGCGCAACTGGCGGTCTACACCGGCTTGGTGGAGATCGCGCGCACCAACAACCGGGCCGGCAACCCGGTCGGGTCGTCATATCTGTCAGAGGCATCGGGATTGATGCAGTCGAAGATCCTGCCCGACGCGCAACAGCTGTACGAGGCGACGTCAACGCGCGTCGACACCGAAACCACTGCATCAACCCACTTTCCAGCCCCGGTAATACTGGTCGTCGCCACGACGGTGGTCTTCGGCGCGTTCTCGCATCGCTGGCTGGCCCGGCACACCAGGCGACGGATCAACCCCGGTCTGGTGGTCGGCGCGCTCGGTATCCTCGTCATGGTGGTATGGGTCGGAACTGCGCTAACAATCTCCACCACTGCCAGCCGCAGCGCGAAAGACACCGCGGCCGAGTCACTCAAGACCATCACCAACCTGGCGATCACCGCCCAGCAGGCGCGAGCCGACGAGACGCTCGGGTTGATCCGGCGCGGCGATGAAGAGGTCCGCAAGCAGTCCTTTGTGCAGCGCATCGACTCCATGCACCAGCAGCTCGACGACTACATGGCCCGCCAGGACGCCGTAGACAAGCTCGACCTGCAAGGCGCCGACCAGCTCTTGGTGCGCTGGCAGCAGGCGAACGACCGAATCGACTCCTATATGTCGGTCGGAAATTATCGCGCCGCAACGCAGGTTGCACTAGGTCAGGGGGAAGACGACTCCACCCCGGCGTTCGACACGCTCGACGACGCGCTGACCAAAGCCATGGAGCAAAGCCGTACACAACTGCGGACCGACGTTCACAACGCGCACCGAGGATTGGCCGGTGCGCAGGTGGGTGGCGTTGTGCTGAGCATGAGCGCCGCCATCGCGGTCGCCCTAGGCCTGTGGCCCCGGCTGAAAGAGTATCGGTGATGACATGCCTGCGCCGGGGCCGGCGGGCAGCGACTCCTCTCGCGGTGCTGACCGCGGCAGTGGTGCTGGCGGGGTGCGGCCACTCCGAGCCGCTGAAATCGAAAGCCACTCCGACGCTGCCACTTCCCACTCCGGTCGGCATGGAGGTCATGCCGCCGCAGCCCCCGCTACCGCCGGACAGTGCGAAACAGGACTGTGACCCCACCGCCAGCCTGCGCCCATTCCCCACCAGGGCCGAGGCCGACGCCGCGGTGGCCAATATCCGCGCCCGCGGCAGGCTCATCGTGGGGCTCGACATCGGCAGCAACCTGTTCAGTTTCCGCGACCCAATCTCCGGAAAGATCACGGGCTTCGATGTCGACATTGCCGGTGAGGTGGCACGCGACATCTTCGGCAACCCATCACACGTCGAGTACCGGATACTGTCCGCCGCCGAGCGAGTTACCGCACTGCAGAAGTCGCAGGTCGATATCGTCGCCAAGACGATGACGATCACGTGCGAGCGACGCAAGCTGGTGAACTTCTCCACCGTGTACCTCGACGCCAACCAACGCATCCTCACCCCCCGCGACTCGTCGATCACCAACGCGGCCGATCTGTCGGGCAAACGGGTCTGTGTGGCCCGAGGCACGACCTCGCTGCGTCGGATCCGAGAGATCGCGCCACCGCCGGTGATCGTGTCGGTGGTGACGTGGGCCGACTGCCTGGTAGCACTGCAACAGCGCGAGATTGACGCAATCAGCACCGACGACACGATCCTGGCTGGACTAGTCGAAGAAGACCCCTACCTGCATATCGTCGGGCCGCACATGGCCAACCAGCCCTACGGCATCGGGATCAACCTGGAAAACACCGGGCTGGTGCGGTTCGTCAATGGCACACTCGAACGTATCCGTACCGACGGCACCTGGAACACCTTGTATCGCAAGTGGCTAACTGCCCTCGGCCCAGCACCGGCCCCACCAGCGCCGAGGTACGTGGACTGATGACGAAGGGCACCAAGAAAGAGCTGAAAAAGCCTCCTGAGGAAGAACTTTCAGCCTTGGACCGGGAGCCCGAAAACCCGGAGGACTGGGAGGACCCGGAAGACGGGGGGCCCGGCACCCAGCCCGCAGACGTGTTGACCGCCACGGCCGCCGCACGGCCAGTGGGGACCCAGGCACTCTTTCGCCCCAGTTTCGATGATGACGATGACGATGACACCCCCCATCTGACTGTCGCCAGCGCCGACACCGAACCGCAAGACCGGCTGACGACCCGGGTGCTCCCACCCGCCAGACAGCTCGGGGGCGGCCTGGTGGAGATTCCGCGGGTGCCCGATATCGACCCGCTCGAAGCCCTGATGACCGACCCAGTGGTGCCGGAATCCAAGCGGTTCTGTTGGAACTGCGGACGGCCGGTCGGCCGGTCCGGACCGGAGGGTGCTGGCGCGTCCGAGGGCTGGTGCCCCTACTGCGGTAGCCCGTACACGTTCCTGCCGCAGCTCAATCCCGGTGACACCATCGCGGGCCAGTACGAAGTCAAAGGCTGCATCGCGCACGGAGGTCTGGGCTGGATCTATGTTGCCCTCGACCACAACGTCAACGATCGCCCAGTCGTGCTCAAAGGCTTGGTGCACTCCGGTGACGCTGAAGCACAAGCGATCGCGATGGCCGAACGACAATTCCTTGCCGAGGTCGTGCACCCATCGATCGTGCAGATCTTCAACTTTGTCGAGCACACCGACAGACACGGCGATCCGGTCGGGTACATCGTCATGGAATACATTGGCGGGCAATCGCTCAAGCAAGACCCAGGCGAGAAGCTGCCAGTCGCCGAGGCTATTGCCTACCTTCTCGAAATCCTGCCCGCGCTGACATACCTGCATTCCGTCGGCTTGGTCTACAACGACCTCAAGCCGGAGAACATCATGCTCACCGAGGAACAGCTCAAGCTCATCGACCTCGGCGCAGTGTCGCGCATCAACTCGTTCGGCTACCTCTACGGCACGCCCGGATTTCAGGCACCAGAGATCGTGCGGACCGGCCCGACCGTCGCCACCGACATCTACACCGTGGGTCGCACCCTTGCGGCGCTCACACTGAACCTGCGCACCCGCGACGGCCGCTACGCGGACGGGCTGCCCGAAGACGACCCAGTATTGGCCAAGTACGACTCTTTCGCCCGGTTATTGCGCCGTGCCATCGACCCTGACCCGCGGCGGCGATTCGTCAGCGCCGAGGAGATGTCCGGGCAGCTGATGGGCGTGTTGCGGGAGGTGGTCGCGCGGGACACGGGGGTGCCGCGGCCCGGACTCTCGTCGATGTTCAGCCGTACCCGCTCCACGTTCGGGGTAAATCTGCTGGTCGCACATACCGACGTGTATCTGGACGGCCAGGTGCACTCGGAGAAGTTGACCGCCAAGGAGATCGTCACCGCGCTGCCGGTTCCGCTGGTCGATCCCGCCGACGTCGCAGCTCCGGTGCTGCAAGCGACGGTGCTTTCCGAGCCGGTGCAGACACTGGATTCGCTCCGCGCCGCTCGCCACGGGGCACTGGACGGGGAAGGCATCGACCTGTCCGAGTCGATCGAGCTGCCGCTGATGGAGGTGCGGGCTCTCCTGGACCTGGGCGACGTATCCAAGGCAACCCGCAAGCTCGACTACCTGGCCGAGCGCGTGGGCTGGCGATGGCGACTGATCTGGTACCGGGCCGTCGCGGAGCTGCTCACTGGGGACTACGACTCGGCCATCAAGCACTTCACCGAGGTGCTGGACACCTTTCCCGGCGAGCTCGCGCCGAAGCTAGCGCTGGGTGCCACTGCCGAATTGGATGGCGATGCCGACGAGCACAAGTTCTACCAAGCGGTGTGGGGCACCGACAACGGCGTGGTATCCGCCGGATTCGGATTAGCCAGATCCCAGTCGGCAGAAGGTGACCGGACCGGTGCGGTGCGCACCCTCGATGAGGTACCGGCCACCTCCCGGCACTTCACTACCGCCCGGCTAACCAGCGCGGTAACTCTGCTGTCCGGCCGGTCAACGAGCGAAGTCACCGAAGACCAGATCCGCGACGCCGCCCGTCGAGTTGAGGCGCTCCCGCCTACCGAACCCCGCGTGCTGCAGATCCGGGCCTTGGTGCTCGGCGGAGCCATGGACTGGCTGCACGATAATGAGGCCAGCACCAACCACATCCTCGGTTTTCCGTTCACCAAACACGGGCTGCGGCTCGGCGTCGAGGCGTCGCTGCGCAGCCTAGCCCGGGTAGCGCCCACCCAGCGGCATCGCTACACACTGGTAGACATGGCGAACAAGGTGCGGCCCACCAGCACCTTCTAGGTTGAGTCATCGCCTGCGCTGGACGAGCGTGCGCTCAAGGATTCGGGTGTGCGTCCAGGGCGGAAATGTTGCCCAGATTCCACCCTCAGCGCACGATCGAAGCCACCAACACACACTCAACCCCCGGCATCGAATGCCTGCCTGACGCGGCGCACAATGTCGGCGGGGCGGTCCTCGGCGACAACGCGAACGATGACCCAGCCCATACGCTCTAGCATTTCTAGGCGGCGAATGTCTTTGACATATTGCTTCCGGTCCGCCCGATGTTGGTCGCCGTCATACTCAACGGCGACCATGTCCTGCTCCCAACCCAGATCGAGGTAGGCGACCGGAATCCCGTCCGCGCCGGGTACCGGTATCTGGGTCTGCGGTCGGGGGAATCCGGCATCAATGAGGAGTAGCCGCAGGTAGCTCTCCCTGGGTGACTGCGCACCAGCGTCGACCAGGTCCAGCGCTGTTTCCAGCCGTCGCAATCCAGGTGCACCAGGATGGCACTGTGCGACCCGCAAAACATCGTGGACCTTCAAATCTGTTGCGCGTACGAGCGCATCGAGCCGGACAACCGCGGAACGGATCGCCCCGCGGCGGCCAATATCGAAGGCAGTGCGTTCTGGCGTAGTGACTGCACGGCCATCGATGCTTTGCGTTTCGCAGTCGATCAACTGGTAGCGCCGCGTCAGTACGCCGCGCGGCGGGCGGGTGTTGGCATGCACCAGCTCCACCGGGACATTGTCGGGAATCCATTTCGCCCCGTGCAAGGCCGCGGCCGCTGCCCCAGCGATAGTGCCCCGCCCACTGGCCCAAAGCCAGGCCGCAGCGATGCGCCGGTCCAAAGAGGGCTGGATGTCGTTCGATAAGTAGACGTTCGGAAACACCGCACGGTAGCGCGTCCGCAACTGGTGCCGACTCAACACCTGACAAGCCAATGCCTCGCTGCCGACAAACGGTTCCCCCAAATCCCGCATCTCACAAAGAATCGCACGACCACAGCGGAGGGCGTCTCGCTCTATCCACAGGGGTTGTTAGAGCAGGCGCACACAGTCCCGAGCGATGGCCAGCTCCTCGTTGGTCGGGACCACCAGGACGGTAATCGGGGAGTCATCGGCGGAGATCCGTCGCGCGCCGCCCGCCGGGTGGAGATTGCGGTGCTCATCTAGCTCAATGCCAAGCTCGGTCATCCCCGCCAAGGCGTCCCGGCGCACCGTCGCATCATGTTCGCCGATCCCCGCGGTGAAGCTCACGACGTCGGTGTGGCCCAGTACTGCCAGGTAGGCGCCGATGTACTTGCGCAGCCGGTGGATGAATACGTGGTACGCCAATTGTGCTGCTGAATCCCCGGATTCGATCATCTGGCGAAGCCGCCGGAAATCGCGCTCGCCGGCCAAGCCCAGCACGCCGGCCTGGTGGTTGAGCATCGACTCGATCTGGTCCACGCCCATGTTGGCGTTGCGCCATAGATAGCTGATGACGCCGGGGTCGACGTCGCCGCTGCGAGTGCCCATCACCAAGCCTTCCAATGGCGTCAGGCCCATCGACGTCTCGACCGGTCGGCCGCCGGAAATCGCCGATGCAGAGGCACCGTTACCGAGGTGCAGCACAATCTGATTCAGGCGAGCCAACGGTTCGTTCAGGAATACCGCTGCCTGTCCGCTGACGTAGTGATGCGATGTGCCGTGAAATCCGTATCGGCGGATCTGCCACGCATCGGCCAGCTCCCGGTCAATGGCGTAGGTCGCGGCTGCCGCGGGCAGGTCGTGAAAAAAGGCAGTGTCAAACACCGCAACATGCGGCACATCCGGCAGCAATTCTCGCGCCACCGCGATTCCCAGTACCGCAGGCGGGTTGTGCAGCGGGGCCAGCGGGGACAATTTCTTGAGCTCGTCAACCACCCCATCGTCGATGAGTGTCGGCTGATAGAACTTCTTGCCGCCGTGTACCATTCGATGTCCAACCGCCGCCAGACCACACGCCCGCAGATCAAAACCGTTTTCTGCCAACTCGTCGAACGCGCGATGCAGTGCCGCGTCATGGCTGGCGACCGATGACGATGCTTCTCCGATTTGTTCAATGCTGCCCGCTGACCGCAACACGCCTGAGTCAGGTTCGACTAGAGCGAACTTGAGCGACGAAGAGCCGGAATTAATCACCAGCACCACATCATTGGAGCTAGCGGTTGACATGGACATCCTGAGCCTGAATCGCCGTTATTACCACGGTGTTAACGATGTCGTCGACCAAAGCCCCTCGGGACAAGTCGTTGACTGGCTTCCGAAGACCTTGCAGCACAGGGCCGATCGCGATCGCCCCGGCGGTGCGCTGAACCGCCTTGTACGTGTTGTTGCCGGTGTTGAGGTCCGGAAAGATCAGCACAGTGGCACGACCGGCCACCGGCGAGTCCTGCATCTTGGTAGCCGCGACCGACGGGTCTACCGCGGCGTCGTATTGAATGGGGCCTTCAACGGGCAGCTGCGGATCTCGCTCACGAATCAAACGCGTCGCCGCTTTCACCTTTTCGACATCAGCCCCGGTACCGGAGTCGCCGGTGGAGTAAGACAGCATGGCCACTCGCGGCTCAATTCCGAACTGTGCAGCGGTGTGTGCCGAACACACCGCGATGTCCGCGAGCTGTACCGGCGTGGGATTGGGGATGATCGCACAGTCACCATAGACCAGCACCCGGTCGGGCAAACACATGAGGAAAACGCTCGAAACCGTGGAGACGTCGGGAACCGTCTTGATGATTTCCAAGGCTGGCCGGACAGTGTGCGCTGTGGTGTGGGCAGCGCCCGACACCATACCGTCGACCATGCCCGTGTACACCATCATCGTCCCGAAATACGAAACATCGCCCATGGTTTCGCGGGCCTGCTCCACGGTGATTCCCTTTGACTTACGCAATTGCGCATACTGGTGGGCGAATTCGTCGCGCAGTTCGCTAGTTTGCTGATCGATCACCGTGGCGCCGCGAAGGTTGACGCCGAGCTCTGCTGCACGCAGGCGGATTTGCGCTTCGTTACCGAGAATGGTCAAGTCGGCGATCCCTCGCTGAAGGAGGCGGCCGGCGGACTTGAGGATTCTGTCGTCGCCGCCTTCCGGCAGCACGATGTGCTTGCGATCCGAACGAGCTTGCTGCTGCACCCGGTAGGTGAACATCTGCGGTGTGGTGGTGGTTGGGATCGAGATTGTCAGCTGTGCCAGCAGGTCGGCGATATCGACGTGGCGATCCATCAGGTCCAGGGCGGTGTCGATCTTGCGCTGTGACGCCGCCGTAACCCTGCCGCGTGCTGCGGCCGCAGCGCTTGCCGTCTCGTAGGTATCCAGTTCCGTGGCGATGATCGGCAACCGCAGCCGTAGGCCGGAGACCAGAGCCGCGATCGACGGATGCAGCTCAAACCCGCCGTTGAGAACGATGGACGATAACGACGGGAATCCTTCGGCCGCATGGGCGCTAGCGACCGCGAGCACGACGTCCGAGCGATCCCCCGGGGTAATCACGGCCATGCCGTCGCGCAGCCGCTCCAGCACGTGTCCGGCAGTCATGCCGGCGGCCAGAATGCCCATCACCTCGCGTTCCTGCATGGCCGCATCGCCGCTGATTACCGTCCCTCCCAACGCTTGTCGGAGCTCGGCGACAGTCGGCGCGGCCAACAGCGGTTCCTCGGGCAACACATAGCTGCGCGGCGCCAATGCACGGAGTGCGTCCGCGACAGCATCCAGCTCGGCGGGATCGCAGCGGTTGGCCACTACCGCGGCCGTGTGCGCACGCTGGGCGTCCAGCTCAGCCAAACTGACCTCGGCAGCACTGACGACCTCATCGGGGGTGCGGCCACTACCGCGCACCGTCAGCAAGACCGGTGCGCCGAGGTTCGCCGCGATCAGGGCGTTGACCGAGAGCTCGGTGGGAGTGGTGACGTCGGTGTAGTCGCTGCCGACGACCAGCACGGCGTCACACTCATCGGCCATTGCGTGATACGCGTCGACGATGTCGGCGATCGCAGCGTCTCGGGCGGCATGAAGCTGCTGGTAGGTCACGCCCACGCAGCGTTCGTAGGGCAGGCCCGCGGTGCTGCGCTCTAGCAGCAGGTCCAGGATGTAATCACGGTCTTCGCCAAGCCGGGTGATGGGCCGAAACACGCCGACTCTGGCGACCGTAGCGATCAGCCGGTGCAGAATCCCGAGTGCGATCGTCGACTTGCCGGTCTCGGGTTCGGGTGCGGCAATGTAGATCGCAGAGGCGGCCGCACCAGCGTGGGGCGCAGCCTGCATTTCAGCCAAGTCGGCGCAGCCTAGGGGCAAGGTCTTTCTCGAAGAGCTCCAGGAATCGACGCTGGTCGTGCCCGGGCGCGTGAAATACCAGGTGGTTGAGACCCCACGTGACGTACTGGCCGACCATTGCGACGGCTTCATCGGGGTCCGATGCCACGATCCAGCGCTTGGCGATCTGCTCGATCGGCAGCGCATCGGCGGCCTTCTCCATCTCGATCGGGTCGTCGATGCTGTGTTTCTGCTCAGCGGTCAGCGATAGCGGCGCCCAGAATCGGGTGTTGGACAGCGCCAGCTCCGGGTCGGGGTCGTAGGAGATCTTGATCTCGATCATCCTGTCGATGCCGTCCAGGTTGCGACCGGCAGCGTCTGCACCGGCTCGGACCGCTGGCATGAGCTTCTCGGTGTACAACTCCTCGCCTTTGCCCGACGTACAGATGAATCCGTCGCCCGCACGGCCGGCATACTTGGCCACCACCGGGCCGCCGGCGGCGATGTAGATCGGAACTCCCCCTTCAGGCACGTCATAGATCGAGGCGCCTTTGAGCCGGTAGTACTCCCCGTCGAAGTCCACGCGGCCGCCGCGCCACAGTTCGCGCATCAACCGCACCGATTCTCGCAGCCGAGCAAACCGCTCCTTGAACTCCGGCCACACGCCCTGATACCCCGTGGCGATCTCGTTCAGCGCCTCACCGGTGCCCACTCCGAGGAAGACTCGGTTCGGGTATAGGCAACCCATGGTGGCGAACGCCTGTGCAATGACGGCGGGGTTGTACCGGAAGGTGGGAGTGAGCACCGAGGTCCCCAGCTGCAGACGGTTGGTGCGTTCGCCGACGGCGGTCATCCACGACAGCGAGAACGGCGCGTGCCCACCCTGGTGGCGCCACGGCTGGAAATGATCGCTAACGGTCGCGCTGTCCATCCCGTGCGCTTCGGCGGCCACAGCTAGCTCGACGAGCTCGCGCGGTGCGAATTGTTCGGCGGACGCCTTGTATCCGAGTTTCAGTTCAGCCACGAGTTCTTTCTACTCCTATCTTGCGGTCGCGACCCGCCGCGCCCGGCTCCGCCGCGCTTGCGATCACTGCCCTCCCACCAGTCGCGACCCGCCACGCCCGGCTCCGCCGCGCTTGCGATCGCTGCCCTCCCACCAGTCGCGACCCGCCACGCCCGGCTCCGCCGCGCTTGCGATCACTGCCCTCCCACCAGTCGCGACCCGCCACGCCCGGCTCCGCCGCGCTTGCGATCACTGCCCTCCCACCAGTCGCGACCCGCCACGCCCGGCTCCGCCGCGCTTGCGATCACTCCTAGACTCGCCGTCATGGCCCACCAGTCGAAGGTGCCCACCGAACTTGTACAGGTCACTGACAGCGTGCACCTTGCCCATGGCCACGCGGTTAATTGGTTGCTCGTCACCGACGACACGGGCGTCATCCTGATCGACGCCGGCTACCCCGGCGACCGCGAACAGGTGCTGTCCTCGCTACGCGAGCTGGGCTACGAACCCCGCGATGTGCGCGCCATCCTGCTCACGCACGCACACATCGACCACTTGGGCTCGGCGATCTGGTTCGCCAGCCAGCACGGAACAGCGGTCTACTGCCACGCAGAGGAGGTACGGCACGCCAAGCGGGAGTACCTGGAGCAGGCATCGGTTGTGGATGTCGCGCTGCGCATCTGGCGGCCACGCTGGGCGGTATGGGGTCTTCATGTTCTTCGCAGCGGCGGCCTGATCCGCGACGGCATCCCGACCACCCAGCCGCTGACCGACGACGTTGCCGTTGCACTGCCAGGCCAGCCAACAGCGGTTTTCACCCCGGGCCACACCACTGGACATTGCTCGTATCTTGTCGACGGCGTGCTGGCCAGTGGTGACGCTCTGGTTACCGGCCATCCGCTGCTCCGTCGCAGCGGGCCCCAGCTGCTTCCGGCGGTATTCAGCCATAGCCAGCAGGACGCGATCCGCAGCCTGGACGCGCTTGCGCAGGTCGACGCTGAGATCCTGGCACCCGGCCACGGCGACTTGTGGCGTGGCCCGATCCGCGAGGCCACGGACGCGGCCCTGAAATTAGCGGGCGCAGCGACATAAGCCACCAGCCCTGGTGCAGTACCACGATGATGCTGATGGCTCGCTAGCCGCGCGAACGGCGCAACATCAGCCCAAGAGCCGCTCGCCAACCTAGCAGCAGCACCGCGGTGACCGAGGCAGCAACGACAACGAAGCTCGCCGCCACCCCGGCCGAACTGACCTTGCGCAGCACCATGCCGATCGTCACCGTCGATAGCCAAACAACCACGCCGGTGGGGGCCACCGCCGTGGGTCGCCGCCAACCGCGCGACACCAACCATCCGACGATGGCCCCAGTGAGAAACGGCCACGCCGTGGTCGCGACGCCAGCAATCGTGACCCCTTCGGCATGGCTGCGACGCCCAAGAGCACAAAAAATGAGCACGGCGACAACGTCGACAGCCAGCCAGACCAGCCAGTTCAGCGCGCGCCACGGTTGCATCCCGCGAGAGTACCGGGCACGGGCAGGATTGAGGCATGAGCACTGACACCATTCCCGCCTTCGACCCATCTGATCCGCTTGGGCTTGACGCGGCACTGTCCAGCGACGAGATCGCGGTCCGCGACACCGTCAGGCGGTTCTGCGCCGAGCACGTTACCCCGCACGTGGCCGACTGGTTCGAGAACGGCGACCTGCCGGTTGCCCGCGAGCTAGCGAAACAATTCGGCGAACTCGGTCTGCTTGGAATGCATTTGCGGGGCTACGGATGCGGCGGCGCGTCCGCGGTCCACTACGGCCTGGCCTGCCTAGAGCTCGAAGCCGCTGACTCCGGAATCCGTTCGCTGGTGTCGGTGCAGGGCTCGTTGGCGATGTTCGCGATCTGGGCCCATGGCTCCGAGGATCAGAAGCGCCGGTGGCTTCCGGGCATGGCGAGCGGTGAGTTGGTCGGTTGCTTCGGGCTGACCGAGCCCGACGTCGGGTCCGATCCGGCCGCGATGAAGACCCGGGCACGCCGCGATGGTGCGGATTGGATCGTCGACGGCCGCAAGATGTGGATCACCAACGGCTCGGTCGCCGACGTCGCGATCGTATGGGCCGCCACCGACGACGGGATCCGCGGATTCATCGTCCCCACCGACACCCCGGGCTTCAGTGCCAACACCATCCACCACAAGCTGTCGCTGCGGGCTTCGATCACCAGTGAGTTGGTCCTCGATGGCGTGCGGTTGCCCGCCGACGCTCTACTGGCCGGCGCGACCGGCGTCAAGGGGCCACTGTCTTGCCTGTCGGAGGCACGCTACGGAATCGTCTGGGGTGCGATGGGAGCCGCCCGGTCCGCGTGGCAGTGCGCGCTCGACTACGCCACACAACGCACTCAGTTCGGTCGTCCGATCGCGGGATTTCAGTTGACGCAGGCAAAGCTCGTTGACATGGCGGTCGAACTGCACAAGGGCCTGTTGCTGTCGCTACAGCTCGGCCGGTTGAAGGACCGCAGCGGACTGCGCCCGGAACAGGTCAGCTTCGGCAAACTCAACAACACGCGTGAGGCAATCGAGATCTGTCGGACCGCTCGAACAATACTGGGCGGCAACGGGATATCGCTGGAGTATCCGGTCATCCGGCACATGGTCAACTTGGAATCAGTGCTGACCTACGAGGGCACACCAGAGATGCATCAACTGGTCTTGGGCCAAGCATTCACTGGCCTATCCGCATTCCGCTGACCCCAAGCTGCAAAACTTGAGCATGCCGATCTTGCGAAACGTCGCGTGTGTGCTTTTCGCCTTGGGGATGGTGTCCGGCTGCGGATCGCCGAGCAGCGAGCTGTCCGAGGCGTCGCCTCGTGGCGCGGGCACCCAAGCCGAAGCGGTCATGCGGGTCGTGCGGGACTTCATGGCGCAGGCTCATCTGCGGGCCGCGATCGTCCGGGTCAGCGTAGCCGGCGAGGCGATCGTTACTCAGGCTGTTGGTGATTCGATGACCGGGGTGCCGGCCACCCCCGAAATGCGCTTTCGCAATGGCGCCGTGGCGATCTCGTACGTCTCGACCTTATTGCTCAAGCTGGTCGACGAGAAGAAGGTGAGCCTTGATGACACGTTGTCCACGTGGTTGCCCGAGTTTCCACACGCCGACCGCGTGACGCTGGGACAACTAGCTCAGATGACGTCGGGCTACCCCGACTACGTGCTCGGCAACGAGGAGTTCAACGATGCGCTCTACGCCGATCCTTTTCGGCAATGGACAACTCAGGAATTGCTTGATCAGATCTCCTCACGCCCGCTGCTTTACGACCCCGGGACGAACTGGAACTACGCGCACACTGACTACGTCTTGCTAGGGCTGGCTCTGGAGAAGGCGACGGGTCAAGACATGCCGACACTGATGCAGAACAAGGTCCTCGGTCCGCTTGGCTTGACGGCCACCACCAACTCCGACACTCCCGCCATCCCCCAGCCCGTCCTCCACGCTTTCAGCTCCGAACGCCGGGGAGCGCTGAAGATCCCCGATCAGATTCCGTTCTACGAAGAATCGACGTATTGGAATCCGTCCTGGACTATCACTCGTGGCGCAATTCAGACGACCAACATCTATGACCTGGAGGCCACCGCAGTTGGCATCGGTTCCGGCAAGCTGCTCTCGGCAGACTCCTACAAGAAGATGGTTTCGACCGATCTGCGCGGTAAGACGCATAAGCAACCGGGCTGCCCTACCTGCTTCGAACAAGACGAGGGCTACACCTACGGTCTCGGAATCGTCATATCCGGTGACTGGCTTCTGCAGAATCCCCAGTTCGCCGGCTACGGAGCAGTAGCGGCCTATCTGCCGTCACAAAAGGTTGCGATCGCTGTTGCAGTCACCTACGCGCCTGAGGCATTCGACGACGAGGGCGACTACCGCAATCAGGCTGACATACTGTTTCGCAAGATCGGCGCCGAAATAGCTCCGAACGACGCCCCACCGATAAAGCCCAGGAGATAGCCAGTGGCGATTATCAAACGTCGGATCGTTGCCATCATCACCGCGTGGGGCATGTCCCTAGGTGCGTTGATTGGGACGCAGACGGCACATGCCGACCCCACCGACACCCTGCCCCCGATGACACCTACCGACGCCGGGCCGATCATTGGCGGCAGTAACGGCGCAGTAGGGCAACGGATCTCGGAGCAGCTGGTCAGCTTCGACGATCCCGATGTGCAAGAAGTCGACGGCTCGGATGCTGCCCAGTTCATCGCGGCGGCAGCTGATGTCGCCGACCGCGACATCGCCTCCGTCTTCCGCCTGCTGGAGCGGGCGCTCGGATGCCAACAGGATGGTGCTGGATTCGGAGCGCGCGCCTACCGGCGGACGGACGGGCAATGGGGCGGCGCGATGCTGGTCATCGCCAAGAGCACGGTCGACGACGTCGATGCCCTCACCGCATGCGCCAAGTCCGGTTGGCGCAGAGCGACTGCGGGCGGACCGAATTCGATGTGTAACAACGGCTGGACCTATCCGCCATTTACGCGCCGGGGCGAGGAAAGCTACTTCGTCTTGCTGGCCGGGACCGCCTCGGACTTCTGCAGCGTGCCCAATGCCAACTACCGGACCACAGCACGTTCCTGGCCACGTTAGAACCGCTCGCATAACCGTCTCTTGCCGAGATGCGCTGCTGTATAAGTCTTTTATCGCGCGACGCTGACGTATAGCAGTTGCTGTCGCATGAACACTACGAGTTCCGCAGCAGCCAAGCTGATCAGACGTCTATTGTCATCGCGTGTCATCGCGCGTCATCGCGCGGTCCGGATCAAGCGCCCGATGCGGAACGCCGCGCATCTGCGGTGATCAGGTCGGCTGGAAAGCCAGGCAACCGACCCAGCGCATCGAGCAGCATATGCGCGCACGTGCCGGCCAGCTGGTCAGCGTCGAGCGAGGGATCGACGACCCGCTGGCTGCAGAACTCGCCTGCGAATCCCACCCAACTGAACACCGTCGCCTGGACCGCTCCCCGCACCTGAGTGTCGAAGGCCGCCCCCATTGCCCGATCGAGAACGGTCATGATCAGGTCCACCACCCGGTGATAGTCGATGTCCTCGATGGCCCTCAAGAACGATTCCCCACGACCCATCTCGAGGTAGATCGTCCGCGTGCTGTAGGGGTGCGTCTCGTCGTGGCGCAGGTAGACCAACACCCCGTCCCGTACCCAGTCAAACAGCGACTGACCCCCGTCGTCAGTGAAACTGCGAACGTCCTCGCCCATGGCGCTGACCCGGTCGTACATCCGCTGGCCTTCGGCGAACACCACCGCCGCGAAAAACTCCCTCTTGTCGCGAAAGTAGTGATACATCAGGGCTCGCGATATGCCCGCCTGCTGGGCGATTTCGTCGAGGCGCACCTCGTCATAAGGGCGGGCACCGAACACTTCGGAGCCCAACTCGAGCAACTCGGCCCGACGGTCCTCCGGCGACAGCCTGCGGTAGGAACCAGCCATGGAAGCACCCTACTGGACAGCGTGCAGCGACATGGCCATTCGCCACCGCCCGATGCCGAGGGTGCGAGAAAACTGCGAACACCCACTCGCCCCAGATGTTTGTGGTGCGGCCGCCCGCAACGACCGGGCGGCCTATCCGACGAACTCGGGGCGCGGCATCACGGCGTGACGTACCCCGCCGGGCCGCATCGTGGCCACGCTCAAGCCGCCTTCGCCGCGGGGGGCCATTCCGGCAAAGGGCAGACCGCCGAACATGTTTCCCGGCCCGCCTATCTCGCCCGGGGAACCGGCACCGATGCCCGCACTCGACACCTGCCCGACGAGGGGCCCAGACGCCCCAGCGGCCGAAGCCCAACTCTGCGGCACAGATAGCGGACCGAGGGAGACGGCCTTGCCCACCTCAGCCGACACCGCCGATTCGGGTGCGCTCAATCCCGGCAATTGCTCCGCCGACCAGCCACCCACCCGGGCCAGTTCGCCGCTCAGGGCTGAGCCCAACGCCGTGGCAGCGTCCCCCTCGAGGGGCGCGGCGATGGCGCCGGACGCGCCAAGGGTCTTGACCACCGAACTCATCGATGACATCGCCGACATCGATGAACTCATCGTCGACGCACCCGAGCTGGTCGGCGCCGCCACCATCGTCAGCTGTTCCAGGGCATCCTGCAGACTCCAGCCGTTGGTCCCGGACGACGCGATCGACGAGGTCCCGAGCTGCAGCGGTTGGGCGAGTTGTTGCAACGCCTGCGGCACTGCCGACGCGACATCAGGCAGCGTCGCGGAGGCCCGCGTAGCCCCCGACACGGCGCCAGCCTGGGCGACGGCGACGGACTGCTCGGCCACACCGGTCACATCGACCACCTGGTCGGGCCCAGTGAACGATGTCAAGGTCGACGCCGTCGCTGATGCGGCGGCGTACCCGTACATGGCCGCGGCATCCTGAGCCCACATTTCCAGGTAGTGGGCCTCCGCGGCTGCGATCGCGGCGGCATTCACGCCCAAGACGTTGGTCGCGGTGAGAAACATCAACCACGTACGGTTGGCCGCAACCACCGGCGGCGGCACCGTGGCCGCGAAGGCCGTGTCATACGCGCCAGCGGCTGCTCTCATTTGCGAGGCCGTCAGCTCCGCGCGTACCGCTGTGGCGCCAATCCACGCCACGTAGGGCGCGCTCGCGGCCGCCATCGCCACCGCGGCCTGGCTCAGCCAGGCGTGATCGGTCAGCGTGGAGATGATCGCGTGACTGGCACTGGCCGCGGAATACAGCTCTTCGGCCGTTACCTCCCAGGCCGCGGCGGCGATCAACATCGAGCCAGAGCCGGGACCCGCGTACATCTCGGCGGAGTTGACCTCTGGGGGTCGCGCTCCGAAATCCATTTTCCTATACCTCCAACTGATTTCGCGTCCACCGACATCGAACGGACGGTCGCGGCCTGGCGACCCGACGTCGGGGTTTGGTGTCTATCTCGCGCCGTGCGGGCGTTGATGCCGACGGGTTAGGCGAGAATCAATGCCGCCCATAGGCGAGAAACGTTCGCTCGTCTCTCTGGCGGGGAGCCGCAAACGCGTCGCGGCTACTGATCGAAGATCAGCGACGAGCCAGGCAGTACCGGGTCAAGAGAGTCCGACCGGCAATGACAGGAACCGGCCCGGAAGGCGGACTGCGCCCGTCCGGCACGGCTCGGTGCGCGGACAAGACGGTGGCGACGACTATCGCCGCCATGCCAAGTGCAAGCAGTGGCCCGGTCGAGCGTGGCAACACGGCAATCGCAACTTTGGCCGAGCACTGCGATGTGGAGCCGTCGGCGACATGCACATGCCCGACGATGGTGGCCAGTCTCAAGCCCGACGCCGTCGACAGCTGCTGAGGATTGGCCTCGAGAGATTGCGCCCGCGAGATGCCGCAGTGCCCGCCAGCGACTCCCACCAGGAGCCAGATAGCAAGCGCAGCGGCAACCATCGATCGAGGCCGGGGCGATCTGCACCGCTCCGCACACCCGCGCCGCGACAGCGCCGACATGCCGGACATCACTTCCTCACGTTATACCCCATACCCGTATGCTGTAAACCTGGCTCGCCGCGCGTACGCGCCAGCACTGCGGGACGGCTAGCCCAAGACTCGCGCTCCGTTCTCGTCGGTCGAGTCGTACGGTGTAGATGCGCCGCACAGACTGTTGCGACTGAAGGAGGAGCATGACCAGCCCATCCAGCAATCCCTCGGCTCTCGCCAGCCGCCATCGCGTCGTCATCATTGGAAGCGGATTCGGTGGTCTGAATGCGGCCAAGGCGCTCAAGCGGGCCGATGTCGACGTGACCCTCATTTCGAAGACGACGACCCACCTATTCCAGCCGTTGCTCTATCAAGTGGCCACTGGAATCTTGTCGGAAGGCGAGATAGCGCCCACCACCCGGCTGATCCTGAAAAGACAGAAGAACGTCCGGGTGTTGCTGGGCGAGGTCAGCGCCATCGATCTCACTGCGAAGACGGTGACGTCGAGGCTGATGGACATGCATACGGTCACGCCATACGACAGCCTCATCGTCGCCGCCGGGGCACAGCAGTCCTACTTCGGCAACGACCATTTCGCCACTTTTGCACCCGGAATGAAAACCATCGACGACGCCCTAGAATTGCGCGGCCGGATTCTGGGCGCGTTCGAGGCAGCCGAAGTCACCACCGACCACGACGAACACGAACGCCGCCTGACCTTCGTCGTCGTCGGTGCCGGCCCGACGGGCGTAGAGCTGGCCGGGGAGATCGCCGAACTCGCCGCACGCACCCTGGCTGGGGCATTTACCACCATCAAGCCCAGCGAGTGCCGGGTGATCCTGCTCGATGCCGCGCCCGCGGTGCTGCCGCCAATGGGCGAGAAGCTGGGCCTGAAGGCGCAACGCCGGCTGGAGAAGATGGGGGTCGAAGTTCAGCTCAACGCCATGGTGACCGCCGTCGACTACAACGGCATCACCGTCAAGGACAAAGACGGCGTCGAACGCCGCATCGAATCCTCATGCAAGATGTGGGCGGCCGGCGTCCAAGCCAGTCCCCTCGGCAAGATGCTTGCTGAACAGTCCGACGGCACCGAAATCGACCGCGCCGGCCGGGTGATCGTGCAGCCCGACCTCACCGTCGCGGGCCACCCGAACGTCTTCGTCATCGGAGACCTGATGTCCGTACCCGGCGTGCCAGGGCAGGCACAAGGCGCGATCCAGGGCGCGTCCTACGCCACCAAGGTGATCAAACAGTCGCTCAAGGGCCGCGACGACCCGGCCAATCGCGCACCGTTCAGCTACAAGGACAAGGGCAGCATGGCGACTGTGTCCCGGTTCACCGCCGTGGCCCGGATCGGAAAGCTGGAGTTCGGCGGCTTCCTAGCCTGGTTGGCCTGGCTAGTGCTGCATGTGCTCTACCTGGTCGGCTTCAAGAACCAGTTCACCACGGTGCTTCACTGGGCGGTCACCTTCATCGGTCGCGGTCGCAGTCAGATGACCATCACCAGCCAGATGATCTACGCCAGACTGGCGATGAATTGGCTCAAATCACAAACCGAGGACGCCTTCACGGCGGCCGAACACGCCGAGCAGGAGGCGTCGAAGGCAGACGAGGCCCAGGCCGCTGCCCGGGAGAAACAGCGGGTCGAATAGCCGCTGACGCACTAACTGAGAGCCTGGTCGATATCGGCAATCAGGTCGTCGGTGCCTTCCAGTCCGACGGAGATGCGGACCACGCTGTCGCCGAGACCGATCGCGGCGCGCCCCTCTGGACCCATCGCTCGGTGCGTCGTGGTCGCCGGATGGGTGATGAGGGATTTGGCATCGCCCAGGTTGTTGGAGATATCGATCAGCCGCAGTTTGTCCAGCACGGCGAAGGCGCGTTGCTTGGCGGTGTTCTCCGGGGCATCGAGCGCGAAAGTGACCACGGTTCCGCCACCTGACATCTGACGCTTGGCCAGGTCGTGCTGCGGGTGTGACACCAGATACGGATAGCGAACCCAGCTGACCGCTGGATGTTCCTCGAGGAATTCCGCAATGCGCTGCGCCGCGGAATTGCTCTGGTTGACGCGTATCGCCAGCGTTTCGAGGCCCTTCAACAGCACCCAGGCGTTGAAGGCACTCATGGCCGGGCCGGTGTGGCGCATCAGCTTCTGCACCGGACCGTCGATGTACTCCGCGTCTCCCAGGATGGCGCCGCCGAGCACTCGGCCCTGACCGTCGATGTGCTTGGTGCCCGAATACACCACCACGTCGACCCCAAGCGGAAAGCCTTGCTGCAGCAGCGGGGTCGCAAATACGTTGTCCAGCACAACCTTTGCGCCCGCCGCGTGCGCCAGCTCGGTCACCGCAGCTATATCCACCAGCGACTGCATGGGATTCGACGGCGTCTCGAAGAACACCGCCTGCGTGGGCACCGACAGTGCCTGCTCCCATTGCGCCAGGTCATCGCCGTCGACGAAGACGGTCTGGACACCCCATCGGGGCAAGATCTCGCTGCACACCACGAAACATGACCCGAACAGGCTGCGCGCTGCGACCAACCGGTCACCGGCCGCCAGCAGCGCACCCAACGAGGTGAACACCGCGGCCATGCCGCTGGCCGTCGCGAACGCCGCCGGGGCTCCCTCCATCAATCGCAGCCGTTCCTCGAACATGGCCACCGTCGGGTTGCCGTACCGGGAGTACACAAAGCGATCCAGATCACCGGCGAACGACTCCTCGGCAGTCGCGGCCGACCCGTAGACATACCCGGACGTCAAGTACATCGCCTCGGCCGTCTCGTCGAATCCCGACCGCAACATACCGCCGCGAACGCCGATGGTGGCCGGGCTGACGCCATCCGGCAGCGGCTTCGGGTTACGGACCGATCGGTCGTCGGTCACGCGCGCCACGCCCCGCGCAACCGGTCTCGGGTGCCAGCCGTGCGGCGCATGGCCGCGGCCCCTCGCTGCCCCATCGGTGTCATCCCTGCTTCCAGGGAAGTCCAACCGCCCGCCAACCGGTCGCGCCGCGGTGGCCCTGAGCATCGAGATGTCCTTCGAAGCCATCCAGCACGTTGTAGGCCGGACCAATTCCCGCTTCCGTTGCGACCTCGGCGGCACCGATGGAACGTTGCCCGGAGCGACAGATGAACACCACCGGCCGTTCGGCCTGGTCGGCGGCAACCGGCGCAATCCGGTCCGTCAGTTCGGCCACGAAGTTCGTGTTGGGAGCACCGTCGGACCGGTTCCACTCGATGTAGACCACCTGTCGGCCCAGTCCCGACAGGTCGGGCACACCGACGAAGCACCACTCCGCATCGGTTCGCACGTCTACCAGTACCGCGTGCGGGTTATCACTGAGCATCTGCCAGGCCTGCTGTGGTGTGATATCGCCTGCGTATTTCACCCGCGTGAGTCTCGCATATTCAGCGTGCTCGCGATTTCGCGGGCGCGGTCGGTTGCAGCCGCCAAATCGGGTGCGGTGGCCAGCGCCACGCCATGTGCGGGCAGCGCGCCGCCACGATTCCAACGCCCGGCGGCCTGGAAGATTCGGACGTCACTTTCGGGCACGCGCAGCGCATCGATCAGCGCCTCGGCACTTGGGGCCTTCCCGGCCGAGCTCAGCACCCGCGCGGCGGCCGGCGAGATCAACATGGTGTCCACCGCCAGACCCAGAATCACCCGGGCCTGCAACTCGAACGCAGAAAGCCGCTGGCTGCGCACGGTAACCCAGGCACTCTCTCCTGGGAACGCAGCGACATCCGCGAAATAGACCTCATCGCCGTTGACCATCAGCTCGACCCCGAATACCCCCCGCCCGCCGAGCGCCTTGACGATGCGGGCAGCGATCGACTTGGCCGCGTCCAGCGCCGCCGCACTCATCTGGTGGGGTTGCCAGGATTCCCGCTCACCGTCCTCGGCGCCGCGGTGACCGATGGGCCCGCAGAACCTGATCTCGGGACCCTCGGCGCCATCGCTGGACACCACAATCATGGTGACCAGATACTCGATGTCGACCGGTGTCTCCGCCCACACCCGACCACTGGCTGGCCCGGACTCGGGCGCTGTCTCTTGCCCTACCGCGCGCTGCCAGGCGGGCGCGACCTCGTCGGGTCCGGTGACCACCGACCGTCCCCTGCCTACGGCTCCGGCCACCGGCTTCACCAGCAGCGGAAACCCGGCGTGGGCGGCCACCGCCTCGAGTTCGCCCAGCGAACCAACGAACCAGAACGGCGCGGTCGGCAGGCCGAGCTCGTCGGCGGCCAGCCGGCGAAGTCCTTCCCGGTCGGCCGTCAACCGGATGCTGCGGGCGCCGGGCACCAGCTGGGGAAACCCATTTTCGGGCGGCCCACTTTCCCGGGTTTCGAGAGCATCGAGAATATCTACCGCGACCGCATCGGTGAGCGTGGTCAGATAATCCGGGTGCAGCCGCTCGACCACCACCGCGAGTTCGTCAGCGTCGGTCATCTTGACCACCAACGACTGATCGGCGACCCGGTGCGCCGGCGCTTCCGGGTAGTCGTCGATAGCGATCACCTCAGCACCGAGCCGCTGTAACGCGATCACCAGCTCCCGGCCGCGCTCATCAGAACCCAACAGCAGGACGCGCGGGCGGGCGGCAGATCGGTCGTCGCGGTCGGAATCGGCAGGCTCGTGACGTGGCTGCACCGCCGGCGGCACAAAAAGAGACGTCGTCTCGGCATCCGCCGCGGCCTGCGGGCGCCCATGCCTGCCGGTGGGCTCGCGCTGTCCTTCGGTCAAGCCTTCGGTCACCAGCTCACCCTCTCGCTCGGTAGTCGTCGAACAGCGGGACACGATCGTGCATGCCGCTCAAGGATAAGAGCGTAGGTAGCGGCCGTGCGCAAGGCGGACGCGACCGAGACGATCGTTTCGAGGCCTCTCGGGAAGGCCACTATGAGAGAAAGGCGCTTCGTCGCTCATTTTTTTAATTTTTGTGTAACTCTGCTGATAGTGCCCTGTATATCTTGGTCACAGGAGGTGGGGGCAAGTGAGTGATATGTCATGACCCGAACAGCCCGTAGCCGATGATCGGGTATAGGTCTTGATCGGGACACCGACACCGTATTCAAGACCCCATAGAACGCCATTCGCCGACCGGACCGTCTCGTCAAGGAGAAGTCCATGTCTTTCGTGACGACACAACGTGGGGCGCTCCGCGCCGCACGTCCGGTGTCTGCGGTGGCAGCTGCGCCGGTCGCCAGTTGCGTCGCGACGTACCAGGTGGTTGGCGCCCGGTCCGCGGCCACCGCCCCCCGGGGAGGTGCCTAGGCATGGACTTCGGCGCCCTCCCGCCAGAGATCAATTCGGCCAGAATCTACTCGGGTCCCGGCTCCGCTCCGCTCATGCGCGCAGCCGCGGCCTGGGAGCGGCTGGCTGGCGAACTGAACGCGACAGCTGATTCCTACACCTCGGTAATTTCTGGGCTCACCGGTGATGGGTGGCGAGGCGCGTCGGCGCTGTCGATGGCGGCCGCGGCGGCACCCTACGTGGCCTGGATGAGGGGCACCGCCGCGCAGGCCGAGCAGGCTGCCGCGCAAGCGGTCGCGGCGGCCAGCGCATATGAATCGGCGTATGCGATGACGGTGCCCCCGGCGGTGATCGCGGCCAACCGCAGCATCACGGTGTCGCTGGTCCGATCCAATGTGTTCGGCCAGAACACTCCAGCGATCGCGGCCAGCGAAGCGGATTACGGCGAGATGTGGGCACAGGACATTGTCGCGATGGAGGGCTATGCCGGTACCTCGGCGGCCGCATCGGAGTTGGCACCGTTCACCACGCCACCGCCGACCACCCATGGGGTTGCCGAACTGTTGAGTGACACGGCCGCGACGGAGCTAGCTGCGGCCGCACCCGCTGCGGCAATCGGAACGGACGTCCTGCCCACCCTTCAATCGTTCCTCCCCCCGCCCTTTGACGCCCTACCAAACCCCCTCCAAGATCTCGACATTCTGGTAGCCACCGGATTGCTCGTTGCCGGTGCCAGCCTCGCGACATCATTGGCACAGTTCGCCGAGGACGTTCGCGACGACGAAATCGATGAATCAATCCAACGACAACTCGCCGATCGTGAATTGGCGAAGGACGCACAGCCGGGTGTGGCTGCGCCCGAGATCGCGTCGAAGCCAGGACTTAGCGCTGCGGTCACTGCGAGCGGCGGCCGTGCTGCCACCGTCGGCGGCCTGTCGGTGCCGCAGAGCTGGGCACTTCCCCCGGCCGTGCGCCAGGTCGCGGCGATGTTTCCCAGCTCGACGCCGATGTTCGTGGCCAGCGATTCCGACGGCAGCTACATGGGCATCATGGGCGCAGGTATGGCCGCGACCGGTCTGGCGGGTCTTGCGGCCAGGGGTGGTGCCCCCTCCTCGCCAACGCCCCCGGCAGCCGCTTCGGCCGCGGGCGGCGGCGCCGGCGCGGCCGCCGCGAAGCCCGCGGCCAACACACCCGCGATTCCCGCCGCGGCTGCCGACGCTGCGATTCCCGGCCTGCCGCCCGGATTGCCGCCGGGGGTGGTGGCCAACCTGGCGGCGACGTTGGCCGCGATCCCCGGGGCGACCATCATCGTGGTGCCACCGACCCAGGGTCAATAGTCACGTGCCGGGGATCGCGTAGCCGACCCAAGTCGGGACGGTCGGGACGCCGGAGGTGGGCGTCGTTGCCTACAGAACGCCCAGCGCTTTCTTCGTCTCGTAGTCGCAATCGCCCGGCTGCGCGTTGGGGTTCGCCGGCAGTCGTGGCTGGAATCCGGTGCTGTTCTTCCGTGATTGAAATTCCTTCACGAACTTTCCGGTCGGTCCGTCGTAGACCCCGTTTATTTGAACGCCCAGAGGCCGCGAGTAACTGCCGAAGGCGCGCAGAGCGCGTCGCTGGATCAATCGGACTTGATCACCGGATAGCGGCTCGACGCCAACGCGCCAGATTCCATCCCACGTCGCGTTTGCTGCTGGCCTCGTGACTGGGCTGACGTCCTCGGCGCCGTGAACCGTATCGCCCACCTGGTCGCGCGCGTCGGTCTCCGGTTCGCCGACCACCGGCGGCGCCTCGGTGGGAGGTACTCCACCAGCGACGTCGGGCACGGCTACGGGACCGCCGGTGAAACGCCAGTAGATCCGCCCGTTTTCGAACTCTTGGTATACCGTGTCCGAACAGTGTTCGATTTCGCGGGATTGCGGCCAGCCGAACTTTCCCGTTACCCCACCGGCGCTCCGCCAGGTTTCGGCGATGCCGCCGTGCACTGGCCAGGCGTGGTCGTCGCCGGTTCGATGGTAGATGGTGCCGTGCTGGAAGTTCTGCCACGTCCCCTGATCAACCTGCACCGCGTCGTCGGTGGGATAGCCCAGAAACGATGTCTCCCAGCCGACCGACGCCCAGAAATCGTAGATGCCTGGCTTCGGGACGGCAAAGGTGCCGATTTCGGGATGGAAGTAGATGGAGCCGTGCTCATAGTGCGCGTATCGTCCCACTCCGTCCGGGCTGGGCCGTTCGCGCTCGACGATCGTCGTGTGGCCCAACCAGTCGTTGGTATCGCGCACCTGCTCGATACGGGTCTTCACGCCAGGCTGCGGACCAGCGTTGCGGTACACATCGGGACCGCGATCGATCAATTCCTGTACTTCTCGACGGAACTGGTCGAGGTCGATGCCTGCCGGATCAATCTTGCCGTGGACCAGGTTGTATTCCCGGTGACCGCAGAACCATGATGAATCCTTGCCGAGATACCACAGGATGGCGGCCGTGCAGATCTTGTAACTGCGCAGCTGTTCGGGTGTCCAATCCCACGGCGGGATCCCACGACTTACCGCTTCGATGCCGATCGTGTACCAGTTGGCATCGGTGGTGAACTTGGGCGCCCACGCCGAGCCGCGCCCGGGCCCGGCGTGGTTGCAAATACCGACGGCGATGAACTTGAACGTGCCGTCTTTCTCCAGCACCAGTTGCGCTAGCGGCCCCGCCAAGCCGGCACGGCCGTTCTTGACCACCTTCCAGTCGTTTGTGGTTCCCCCGGCGGTGTGGTGGCCGATGACTCCCCGCACCTCACGGAAATCACCGTGCCCGCAGTTCATCGGGTTTCCCACGTCGGTGAGGGCGAGCCCCCATAGCCGCATCACCTTCGGGAGCCAGACCGGATCGCCGCGCCACACCTTGGTGAGTGGTTTCAGCTGTGGCACTGCCTGTTCCGGTTGTTCGCGCGGTGTCACGGGTACTGCTTCGCCCTCAGTGCCCCACTGACCGAACAACGGCTTCAGGATGCGGTTGCGGTCCACGCCGATTCCGTTGACCCTGCGCCGATCGATCTCGAACTGCTTGATGTGTGCAGCGGGGTGCGCTGCAGCGTCGATGTCTCCGCCCCACCCGTGTTCCCAGAAGAAAGTGCCGATTCCGGCTTCCAGACACCTGTCGATCACCCATGGGTTGCAGTAGACGCCCAGCCGCTCGTTGCCCAGAAACTCCTGCCACGCCTCAAGATACGGCCTGACCTTGCCATCCCACTCTGCCTGGCTGGGTGCCGCGTCGATGGACACGTAGATGACGCCCCGGGGATGTCCACCGGCAGCCTCGTGGATGTCCTGGGCCTTGCGTGCGTCCTGAGCGCCGCCCGGGAAGCCCCGGTTGTAGTCGGAGGTGGCGAAGCCGCCCTTGGCGAACTGGTAGTTGGAAACAAGTTGTAGGCCATGGTGTTTGAAGTCATCGGCTTCGGCGCGGGTCAGCGGCTTGCCCTGCATCCAGTTGGCGCGCCGTTCCGAGACATAGCGAACCGCCCCGACGAACCCGGCGTCCTTGATCGCCCGCGCACCGGGAATCCCGGCGGAATAGTCGACCATTTCCTTGCCGACCAGATCGTCGGTCGTCGCCTCGCTGGGCCGTTCCGGCGACACGTGTTCACCAGGATAGGCGGCGTCCTTCAGCCAGGGCATCGGGTCGATCTTCCGGCTCGGGTCGTAGCCAAGAGGCATGACGGACAGGTGCAGATGGGGTGCCACGCCACCGTTGCTGGCTTGGTCGGGATTGATGTGACCGATGCGCTGCCCTGCTTCCACTCGCGTGCCGTCGACAACCTCGCCCACAATGTGGCCGTATTCGGTGGTGCCGCCGCCGTCCTCGGTCGGGTGGTCGATGACTAGCCATCCCGCGGGATCGGGACCCCCGTAGCCGGCGGCCGCCCCGGAGCGAGTCACCCGTCCGCCCGCGCACGCGTAGACGGGCCGATTGGCCGAGCCGCCGTCCCAGCCGAAGTCGACGCCAGCATGATGAGTGCCCCACCGGGGTCCGAACGGCGAGGTGATCCGGTGGCCCCGCGCCACGGGCCAGAATCTGTTCGTCATGACAACTCCTCAGGTATCCGGAATCATGATCAGGTAGGCGAGCCCCTTCTACCGGTCGCATTGGCTAAAGGATCTCGTCGATCAGCCCGATACCCACGTCAATGCCGGTGCGATTGCCGAACTCGGGCCGGGGCAAGTGGTACTCGTTGTGGGTTCGAATCCCACCCAACGCCACCAGACTCTTGATCAAGCCCGGGATGTCGCTGAGCAACCCCTTCGCGGACAACGCCTCCACCAGCTCTGGGTCCGGGTCTTCACCTGATATCCCTTTGAATAGCTCGTTGAGCGTGTCGACCGGGATGCGGGTTACCAAAGCTAGGGCCTGAACACCCAAGGGACCGAATAGCCCCCCAAGTATCGGGGGGATGAAGATGTTGTAGAAGCTCGCGACGGTCGGCACGATTACCTGGGCTGAATAGGCCACGAACGACAACTCGGTCTCGGCTCGGGTGAACCAGGGATAGAACAGCGGCACCAGGGTTGTGTCCTCGGCACACGCGTACATGTCATAGTGCGTCACAATGTCGAAAGTGATGGCCTGCAGCCAGTCTGGTGGATGCCAGCGCGCGATGCCCGCACCACGCGGGTCGTTGCCGATCTTGGTTGGACCCGACGGGCGAGTGGGGTTGCCCACCATAATGGCGCGCCGCAATCGATGCCGCTGGGACGCGAACTCGCCGCCGTCACCGAACAATTCCGCGGTGGCACGCTGCATCCCGTCGGCGCCCTGTGAGTAGGAGATCGTGACGATGTCTCCGGCGGTGTTGAGCCTTAGCAGCCGTGCCCACTCGTTACGCAGAACTTTGATGGACTCGTTGAAGGACATTGTCGGGTCGGGTGGACCGAAGAAGCCGCCGGCTGGATAGTCAACCGGTTGATGTCTCAGCCCACGACGTTTCGCGTGCTCGCCGATCTCGAACGGCGGCCCGATCGACCACGGGGCCCGCGTGCCAGCGGCGCTGTAGACCCACGTCGTCGACAGGGGCCGCGCCTGGCCGGCACTGAACCCGATCCGGATCAGGAAATCGTCATCGGCCACACCGTCTTGCGGCAACCCGAGCCGACGCTTGGCCTCGTTGACAACAACGCCGTCAAAGTAGCCATAGTGCTCATCAACGGGCAACTCTTCGGAATACGAGGCGAACTTGCGACGCATGAACTCTTGCCAGCGGCCAACCTCGGGGCCGCTTGATCCCATCTTGAACCCCATCAGTTATGCACCGTTCAGTCGACATTGGTTAAAAACCGCGATTGAATTGCCGGGTACGATGTCCCTGCGAATTTGTCGGGACCGATAATTTGTGAGCCGTTTTCCCTATTCATCTAGGGAATCCTCTCGGTGCGCTTCCAGCCTTTTCAATTCTGGCTCCGGCGCGCGGAATAGTCCATAGTGCAACCGCTACGTGAACCTGGGTTGCGGCGCTCGCCACCAAAATAGGCTTCAGTGGGTTACGGCGATCCGTTCGACCCATTCACACCAAGCACACGCCCGCCAGCGCCGCCGGTGCCACCAGATCCCACCACTACGCCAATCCCGCCGTTACCGCCGTTCCCGCCGTTCCCGACCAACCTGGCGCTGCCGCCGTCGCCGCCATCACCGCCATCGCCGACCAGCGTGGCGCTGCCGCCGTCCCCGCCGCTACCGCCGTTACCGAACAACAGTCCACCGCTTCCGCCGCTACCGCCGTTACCGGCGGGATTGACATCGAAGCCAGTGCCGCCGGTACCGCCACTGCCGCCATCTCCGATGAGCGCGGCATTGCCGCCGTTACCGCCAGCCCCGCTGGCGGTCCCGCCGGCACCGCCGTTACCGCCAGGACCGCCCGAGCCTGCGACCGCGCCGCCGGTGCCGCCATTGCCGCCGGCCCCGCCGACTGATCCGGAGCCAACGCTGATCCCGCCGTCGCCGCCAGCCCCGCCGCCGCCGGCCAAACCGCCAGCCCCGCCAGCCCCGCCATCGCCACCACCCCCGGCATCCCCGCCATTGAGGCCCGACCCACCGTTCCCGCCGGCGCCGCCGGCCCCGCCGGCCCCGAACACCTTGCCGGCCCCACCGTTCCCGCCGTCCCCGCCTGCACCTCCGTTGCCGGCACCGTCGCCGCCGGCACCGCCAGAGCCGCCATTGCCGGCGTCGCCGGAGAGGATCCCGCCTGTGCCGCCGGTCCCGCCGGTGCCGCCACTCCCACCGGTGCCGCCGTCCACGGCCGCGCCACCAGCCCCGCCAGCCCCACCGTTGCCGCCCCCGCCGCCCACACCGCCGGCCCCGCCGGCCCCACCAGCGCCCCCGGCACCCCCAGCCCCGCCATTGAAGCCCAACCCGCCGGCCCCGCCGGCCCCGCCAGCCCCACCCGCGCTGCCGCCGCCCGCTCCGCCGGCCCCGCCGGCCCCGCCGTCTGCACCCAACCCGCCGGCACCCCCGGCCCCGCCCAAGCCGCCGGCCCCGACGGGCCCGCCCAAGCCTCCGGTTCCACCATCACCGCCGGCAGCGTCGGCGAACCCCGAACCGCCAGCACCCCCAGTACCGCCGTTGTTGAACAGACCGGCGGCGCCGCCCACACCCCCGGTGCCGCCCACGCCGCCGCTGCCACCCACACCGCCGGCACCGCCAGCGCCACCGGAACCGGCGAAGCCGAAGAGCCCGCTGCGGCCGCCGTCCCCGCCATCCCCGCCGGCTATGCCAGGCCCACCAGCCCCACCGAAGCCACCGGCCCCGAATAGCCAGCTAGCGCCCCCGCCGGCGCCGCCGACACCGCCAGTGCCCAACAGTCCAGCAGCCCCGCCGGCCCCGCCCTTGCCGCCGTCTCCGAAAAGTAGGCCGCCGGTACCGCCGGCTCCCCCGTTAGCGCCGAGGCCGCCGGCCCCGCCGGCGCCTCCGGTGCCGAACAGGCCAGCGGCCCCGCCGACGCCACCGTTGACTCCCGCTGCCCCGGACCCACCGGCCCCCCCGTTGCCGAACAGGATGCCGCCGGCCCCACCGTTGGCCCCGCTACCGGCAGGCGCGTTAGCGCCGTTGCCGATCAGCGGACGACCGAACAGCGCGAGGAACGGCGCATTGACCGTATTGAGCGAGTCGTTTAGCACTTGTTGCAACGCGTTTTGCGCCTCGGCCGCCTGAAAGCCCCGCGCATTGGTGTGCAGGTTGGACACGAACCGCTGATGAACAGCGGCCGCTTGGGCACTGAGCTCCTGATAACCCTCAGCGTGAGCATTCAACACCTCTGCCATCGCCGCCGATACCTCATCGGCCGCGGCGGGAGCTATCGCAGTGGTGGCTGCGGCTGCAGCCGCGTTGGCTGCGCTAACGGCTGAACCTATACCCGCCAATTCACCGGCGGCCATCAGCAACTCATCGGGAACGACAGACACAAAAGACACGACACAAAACCCCTTCCACCCAACAACACGTCTTCAACAACGCCTGCACAACACTGGGCGCGACCCTGTTTGGTCGACCGGTCTGCCGCACGATCGGGTGACAGTTTCGGTTTCCCGGCCGGGTGAGCCGGTTTGGTCATGATTACTTCGAATTCGACGGGGGTCAACCGGCCGAAGCCGATGTGCCGGCGCCCGGGGTGGTAGGTGGCGAAGCGATCGGACACGAGCTGGGTGGTGGTCGTGCGGGGCGTGTCGCACGATGACCGGTCTACTCCACCGGGAGCTGACAGTTTTAACCGTTGACCGGGATCGGATTCGAGGCGATCATGAGCACACGGGCCAATGTGGGCCGTGTACGGGAAGCAGACTCGTTGCTAGGTCGCGGCGGTCAGGCCAATGTCGCGGCTAGTGGACCTCGTAACATCGAGGGGGCGCGATGGCCTTGGGCGGCCCGTCACCGGTGACGGAGCGAACGCAAGAACTGCGGCTGGCGACGACCATGACGGGCGGGGTTAGCCTTGCGATCTGGATGGCCGGTGTCGCGCGGGAGATCAACCTGCTCGCGCAGGCGTCTCAGTGGCGCAGAGTAGGCGGAAGCTTCCCGGCCGATAGCCGACTCAGCACAGAATCGGCCGCATCGTTGCGGCTCTACCGGGAACTCATCGACCTGCTCGACTTGGTCGTCGACGTCGACATCTTGTCCGGGACAAGCGCGGGGGGCATCAACGCGGCTTTGCTTGCCTGGTCGCGAGTCAACGGGAAAGACCTCGGCGGGCTGCGCGACCTCTGGCTGGATCTCGGGGCGTTGACCGACCTGCTCAGAGACCCACGAGACAAGAACACGCCGTCGCTGTTGTATGGCGACGAACGCATGTTCGCCGCCCTAGCGACCGAGATTCCGAAGCTTGACAGCGGGCCGTTTCCGCCGGCGGCGATCCCCGGCGATGGTTGCATCCCGTGCACGACCGTGTACATCACCACGACGTTGCTAGCCGGCGAGACGAGCAGGTTCACCGATTCATTCGGCACGCTGGTCCAAGACGTCAACCACCGCGGTCTGTTCACGTTCACCAAGGCTCAGCTCGCCGACGATTCCACAGTGCCGGCGTTGGCCTTAGCCGCGCGCAGCTCGGCTTCGTTCCCCCTTGCGTTCGAGCCATCCTTTGTTCCTTTGTGGAAACCAACGCCTCAGAAAGCGAAGGTGCCGGCTCGACCGCCGATGGGGCACTTCACCAACTTCACCCGATCGCACTGGGTCGCCGATGGCGGGTTGCTCGACAACCAGCCCATCAATGTCTTGCTCAAGAGCGTCTTCGACCGGCCCGCCCGACGGCCGGTACGGCGAGTGCTGCTGTATGTCGTACCGTCCGGAGGTCCGGCGCCCGACCTGGTGGCCGACCCGGCACCGGACAACGTCGCCAAGCCGCTCGGGCTTGTCGACGCGCTCTTGAAGGACTTGGAGGCGGTCACGACTCAATCGATCGCTGCCGATCTGCATGCGATCAAAGCTCACCAGGACCGCCTGGAAGCTCGAACGAACACCAGGCTCCGCCTGGCAGAACTCGCGGTGACACTACCGGAGGGCTCGCGGCTTCTCACCGCATCGCTGCTGACCGACTACGCGACACGTGAGGCGAGCCACCAGGCTCAAACCCTCACCAGCGCTCTGCTACGCCAACTCAGCTCTTGGCCGCCGCAGCCAGCCACGACAACAGACAGCATCCCCAAGAAATGGGAACCCGAACTCGCCGTAGGCGCCGACGGCGAGAAGGCGTGCCGACGAAAGATCCGCGATTCGATGCTGGGTCATTGGTCACCATCACCCGACGAGGCGCTGCCCGACGGTCCAGCCGACTTTGCCCGATACGGGCACGCCGCGTTCGATATCGCAAAAGGGTTGGCGCTGAGCGTTATTCAGGCCGCATATCAGCTGGCAGCCTCGAAACCTGATATCGCAATGTTGGGCACATTGACCGAGAGAATCCATCGAAGCAGCCCGACGGGTGCACCAGCCGATCCTGGTGAACTCGTTCGTGGTGTGTGCACCAATCCGGTACTACGGGAAGGGTCCCTCGAGGACGCCGCCGCCAAGTTGGCTTGTGACTATGTGAAACACTTCGCGGTGCCCGCGGACGCCTGGGCAGAGTTGGGCGAGGTCTTTGTGACCGGCGAGCAGACCTTTCGGCGACTTGCCGCAAACGCCTCGCGCTCCCCTACGGACGCGCAGTCCGACTCCCTGCCCGCTCAGGAGAGCACCGCCGCCAGTCAGCTGACTACCTACCTCAACTATCTTGGTCCGCCCACCAGTTCGCGGGTGGTCGCGATGAAACTGTTCGATATGGCCGCCACCCAGCGGGCGATGCTTCCGGCCGAGACGGACATCGAGCAGTCACTCGAGCTGGTGCAAGTCAGTGCCGACTGCCGGTGCCTGCTGGCGCACGATTGGCAGACCGCCCAGCAGAAGCTGACCGGCATGCAGTTCCACCATTTCGGGGCGTTCTACAAGCGGTCATGGCGAGCCAACGACTGGATGTGGGGCCGCCTCGACGGAGCAGGCTGGCTCGTCCACGTACTCTTGGACCCACGACGTGTACTGCGTTTGGTCCGGGCACGCGAAGGCGCCGATGCCTCCGAAGCTGGATCGCGGTGGTTTCTCGGTAGACTCAAACAACTTGGGGCACTGGATTTTCCAAGTCCGGGCTACCGTTTGCCGGCCTCCGGCGATGGATCCGACCACTATCTGACCGAGAACATGGTGCTCAAAGAGCTCGAATTCCTCGACGACCCGAAGATGGCCATACCACCAAGCATTCCGCGGACGTCACTGTGGCTGGCCCAAGCCTGGCAGCAACGAGTCCTCGATGAGGAACTCGACGGACTGGCCAATTCGGTTCTCGACCCGCAACCGGGGCAAAGGCCGGATTGGAGTCCCACTGTTTCGCGAACCTGGGCCACGAAGGTGCTGGCCGCAAGCCCAGGCAGCGCCAAATACGCCCTGTTGAACCAGGATCCGGTCGCCAAGGAGACATTGGGCACCGACAAAGGGTCACCACTGATGGCGCAGACCATCACGAAGACCGCTGCGACCGCCTCCGCGGCGGCCGGCTCCGTCCGGCAGTTGCCTTCCGTCCTCAAACCACCCGTGATCACCTTGCAGACACTGGCGCTCGGTGGGTATCGGGCGGTGTCGTTGAGCAAAGGCATCGCCAAGTGGTCACTGACCGTCGGAGCAGCGCTGCTCGTTCTCGGTGTTGCCGCGACGACGCAAAGCGCAACTGTCGCCGGAGTCACGGGCCTGATCATGGCCGGAACGGGAGGCTACCTCATCGTCCTGGCCACCTGGCAGTTCTCGAGCAGGCTGCTGTTCGCACTGCTGTCGGTCACCCTTGTCGGCGCGGTTCTTGCGCTGTCCGCACCCTTCGTCCGCAGATTGCTGTTCGGCGCCGACGAGGACCCCGGCCTAATGGTCTGTCTCGTCTACTGGTTCGGCGAACGGTGGTGGCACCCGCTGATCGGTGTCGGAGCGGTCGCGCTGGCTATCGCCGTGATCGTTGCCGCCAAGCCGGGCCGAAAATGACAGCGCGCGTGCCACTAATTCATTTCAGCAATCGGCGGATGGTTTGGGGAATCTGAAATATGTTGGGCGCAAGACACTAGGCGGGCGTAGGCAAACCCTTGCAAAGCGTCTTGTATTCGTAGCCAGGCAGCTGCTCGGCGATCCAGTCGCTCCATTGCCGCGTGGTCATGTTGACCGTCAGTTTCTTGCACAGATCTTCGGGATTAGCGGACATGTACCACACTCGAGCGGGCTCCGCTGCGGGACCACTTACGATCGCGATAACATGGCCCTTGTCGCTAAATGCTAGCGCGTCTATGGTTCCGCCTGGATTACTTCTGTTGGTGATGAATGGTTGGCCATCCGTGAAGTCCCACATCCACAACCGGCCGCCACTGTCGGCTATCGCTAGTTGTGTGGGGTCGAACGGGCTAAACGCCAGCGCGGTGATCGGGCCGGGAAGCGGGTGCGCGGTTGCAGCTAGGTGTTTGGCGTTCTCGACGTCCAGCACGTGTATTGTGCCATCGACTGTAGCGTTAGCCAGCAAATTCGGATCGGTAGCGCTAAACGCCATGGTTGAGGGCGGGTAGGGAAGGCCGATGGGAAGTGTGCTCGTCGGTTCGCCGTGGCCGTCAATGCTGGTGAGATCAGCTACAGTCACGTGCCGGTCCTCACGTGTGCTCAAGTAGGCGAACCAGCGACCCTCGGGGCTCACAGCTAGGGAGGTACTCCCCTCGCCACGTGGGTAAAACAGGTCGCTAATAGTCGCGGTCGTGTTGGTGTGCTGCTCTATATCCTGGATCCGCAGAAAGCCAGCGCTTTGGTCAGCGTGGTCATCGGTGAGATAGTAGCTCGCAAGTTGGTGTCCGTCGGCGCTGAAGGCCACCAGCGGCCAGCCGGCGGTAAGTGTGAATATGGTGGTGCCGCCGGGTAGGGCAGATTCGGTCTCCTGAACCCAAACCCGCAGGGTGGTGTTGGCACTAGCGTTGTCGATTCCGGTGTTGACCACCCGCTTTGCGTCGCTGCTGAGGGCCTGCACCCCTTGGTGATCCGGGAAATAGCCACTGGACTGAGCATCCCACCATCGCACGATACCGTCGCTTAGAGAAACGATGAATGTGGCCGGATCAATCGGGTTGAACTCCCCTAAGATTGGGCCGGTACCGCGGCCGGTCAGCAGGGGACCAACACGCTCGCCGCTCCCGATATCCCACACCTGAGCACTCCTATGCGTGGGTTCCCCAGGCGCGTAGGCGGGTTCAGACCCAACCGAGGCAAGCCATCGTCCCTCCGGTCCAAATGTCACAGCCCTGATGGGTTGACCGCTGGGGTGTTGCAGCGGGCTGGCCTTGTGAGGCTGGCCGGTCTGCACATCCCACAACAGCAGACTGTCATCTTCGCCGTCGATGTTCTGCACAGCGGCGATCCACCGCCCTGTCGGATCGAACTGCAGGCCCTGTGCCCCACTGGGATATTGCAGCGGGCCGGCGTCGTGAGGCTGGCCGGTCTCCACATCCCACAACAGCAGACTGTCATCTTCGCCGTCGATGTTCTGCACGGCGACGATCCACCGCCCCGTCGGATCGAACTGAACACCTGAAAACCGTCCTCCGCTGGGGTATTGCAGCGGGCCGGCGTGGTGGGGCTGACCGGTCTGCACATCCCACAACTGGACACTGCGACCGTCGCCACCGACAGCGGCGATCCACCGCCCCTTCGGATCGAACTGCACACCCGACATCGGCCCCCCGCTGCGGTGTTGCAGCAGGCCGGCGTCGTGAGGCAGACCGGTCCGCATATCCCACAACAGCAGACTGTCATGTTCGCCGTCGACGTTGTGGACGACGGCGATCCACCGCCCCTTCGGATCGAACCGCACATCTGAAAACCATCCTCCGCTGGGGAGTTGTAGCGGGCCAGCGTCGTGAGGCTGGCCGGTCTGCACGTCCCACAACAGCAGACTCTTATGTTCGCCGTCGACGTCGTGCATGCCGGCGATCCACCGCCCCGTCGGATCGAACGTCACATAATAAAATCGTCCTCCGCCGGGGAGTTGTAGCGGATCGGCGTCGTGAGGCTGACCGGTCTGCACATCCCACAACAGCAGACTGTCATGTTCGCCGTCGATGTTGTGTACGGCGGCGATCCACCGCCCCGTCGGATCGAACTGCACATCTGAAAGCCGTCCTCCGCTGGGGTGTTGCAACGGGCCGGCGTCGTGAGGCTGACCGGTCTCCATATCCCACAACTGCAAGTTTTGCCAATTGTCGCTGAGTGAAGCGATCCGCCGCCCTTTGAGGCTCAAGGCGTACACCGTCTGCCCGGTGTCAAGGACCCTGCTTGTGGCAGCAAGCTTGTTGAGCGCTTGGGCGATCTCCACGTTCGCGATACCGGGACGGAGATCATCGGCGGCGAGCAATTTGTGATAGGCCTCTACCTCACCCCGCCCCGATTCCAGGAGGTCGGTCGCCTCATAGACGAGGGTCGTCGCCGCCCTCGCTCGCTCACGCTTCGTGGCTTCGTGGCGACTGTTGACAGCCAGCGCGCCTGCGCCGGCCAGCGCCAACACCAAACCGGCGATACCGACTTGCTTGGCTGCACGGCGTTGCCGCATTCCGCGGTTGTGTTTGGTGCTGGCACCGAGGTAGTGCTGTTCGGTGTTGCTGAGGTCGACTTTGTAGTCGAGGTGATGTTCGTGGTTTCGCCAGAGTCTCCACGACCTGGGGAGGCGGAATCGCTTGGGTTGCTTGACGAGATCGCCGTCCGGATGGTGTCGGGCAGTGGTGCCGGCAAGTTGGGCTTTCATCGCCGTCAATGCCGCGCCGGTCAACAGTGCGCCGGGAGGTTGGCCGTCGTCGTCCCAGTCGTTCGCGAGGGTGTTGAGTTTGCGGCGGGCTCGCAGTGCGGTCGCTTTGTCCTCGACCTGCTCGGCAAGTGTTGGCCAATGCTGATACAGCGATTCGTGCGTGACTGTGACGTAGGTGTGGCCGTCCTCGCTGGGAGAGGTCATCACCAACCTGGCATCAACGAACGGGTCCAAACCGCCCTCGGGAATCTTCAACCTGTCGAGCGCAGCGGGGCGCCGTGCAGTGTTGCCGTCATCGTCGATGGTCACCAAATTCAGCAGCCCGCGCAGGATGGTGTCTTCGCCAACACCAGCGGCGGCGCACGCCTGCGCCAGCGCAGCATCAGCATGGCGAATCAGCGCACCCTTCACGCCCCCCAACGCGTGGTAGCGCTCGAAGGTGAGCTCGCCACCCCGCGGCACATCCTGAGCGAGTTGTTTGAGGGTATATGCCAGCAACGGCAACGCATCGCCACTGCCCGTATCTTGGACCAGAGTCTCGGTCAACCCCTCGGCGATCCGATAACCAGCCACCTCAGCCGGCCGCGTGATCACCTGACTGAGCGCCTCATCGCTGCCAAGCGGACCGATCAGATGGGTGCGCAACCCCAATTTCATTAGCGCGGGATCGTTTAGTACCGGCTGCAAAAATTCCGGCCGCAACGTCGCCAACACCTGAAACCGACCCTGCAACGCATGATTAAGCACGTCGACAAACTGCTGGCGCTTTGAATCACTGGTTTGAGTGATCAACTCCTCGAACTGATCCACCGTGATCAACACCTTGCAGCCCACGCCGGCCTCGGCGCCAATGAGCAACTCCCTGCCCATATCGGCCAGGCCCTGCCCATCAAGAGGTGCGGAAGTGTCGAACGACATCGCGTCGGCCGGCAGATGCCACCGATGCGCCTCGACAACGATCGCTTGCCTCAAACTTCCCGCCGGATCGCCGCCCGGCGTGATCGGATCCAACGCCAACCACTCACCAGCTGGGTCGTTGATCCTCGGCAACACCCCCGCACGCACCAGCGACGACTTACCGCACCCTGACGGGCCCACCACCGCCCACACCGCAGGCTCACGCACCGCACGCAAACCCTCGGCAACGTCGATGATCTCGCGGTGTCGCCCAAAAAACACCCGATGATCATCGCGCTGGAACGGCTCCAAACCCGGATAGGGCGACTTGCCGTCTTGCCAACCCAAACCCGCGCTGCCATCGATCTTGGCCAGCCGGTTCCTCAGCATCGCACGAGCGTTCACCGGATCACCCACCATGTCGGCGAACTGGTGAGGCCGTAACAACTCATCCACTCGACGCTGCTGGGCATCCAACGGCTCCGCCGACGCTCGCACCGGCAACAACAGTTTGCCGCCCTGTAGCGCTGCACCAAGCTCAGCGGCACACCACGGCGAGGACAGCAACGACGGTGTGACCACCACGATCAGCGCATCAGCGTCGCGCAGCTCCTGGAAAATCCATGGCCGCCACACTTCCCCCACCGCAACACCGTCATCAACATCGAAGTCCAACGACACGTCGTGGCCGTCTTCAACCAGCCACTCATGAATCCGGCGCGCCTGGTCATTGTCGTTATGGGAATGGCTAATAAATACCCGAGCCACGATGACTCCTCTAATCCCATAGCCGAGACAGTCAGCGCGGCCGCGACCGACCGTCACAGCTCCAACACCACCTAACCGCGCAAAGCACTCTGCAGTCAAGCCCTTCACCAACACGCACAACAGCAAAACGCGTTGACTCATCTAAAGATCCGTCCTCGTCGCTACCGCAGCCGGGGATTGCTGGGCTGCCCCGTTTAGTGGATACAACCAAATGACGCAGAGCATCCCTAGCGAGCCAAACAGGTGGTCTGCAGTTCCTGGCCGGCAAACCAGTGGTCCCGTACTCGTGGCTTTCAGGAATCTGTGTAGTTCAGGAATGATATGACTGCGAATTAGATTCTCGGACAAGGGATTTTGGCTCAGAGAGGGATTGGCGAGCGTATTCAACCGGGCTCGATCATTCTGGCATGCAGTGAGGGCCTTGAGCCCGGTGCGCCCGGAACCCGACGATGTCGGTGGGCACCGACGACAATGTGGTCGCGGTGTCTTCGAGCAACTTCTCCAACCGTTGCACCTCACGGGAACCTACCCCGGTGATGTGGGGGCGGACGATGCGATATGCCCGGCGAGACCTTGGTGCACGTTTGGTAGGGCAAAACCCGCGCAGGCGACGACATGCGGGCATCGCTGGCCATGAATTTCTGACAGTAGTTATTCGACGAGCCATGCGTGTCGGACCTCTAAGGTAGCGTGAGCATTCGGTCGGTCCTCGATATCCAGGACTTCCGCCATCGCTCAACGGCGGACCGGGTGTGCGACCGCGAGGAGTTCGCTGACGAAAGGCAACAGTGGCTAAGACCCGGGCTCTCACTAGTTTCGATTGCGACCATGACCTCGATTTGAAGAACCTCCTTGTCGGGCAGGCGAAGAATCCCGACTCCCCGTTCGAAATTTGCGACTGGTCGATTAAGGAAGCTTCGGCCGGTTGGAAAGCCAAAGCGCGCGTAAGGATTCGGGCATGCGAAGCTGTTGCGGTGATCTGCGCCGGGCACACCGACACGGCCGTGGGAGTTGGCGCCGAACTCTCAATCGCCCAGAAGGAAAGCATCGCATACTTTCTGTTGCGGGACCGTCCGGATCGAACTTGCCGGACGCCCACATGGGCGGAGTCAACAGACAAGATGTACGACTTGACGTGGGAGAATCTGAAGCTGCTGATCGGCGGCAGCCGATGACCAATCCCACTCAGCCTCAGGAATCCCCCGATTCCTACATGTTCGAACAATACAAACTCGCCGTGGAGATGGCGGATCGTGTGTCCGCCCGAAGGGCGACGGCGAACACTTTCTTCTTGTCCATTCAGACCGGTTTAGCTATTGCGCTCGGCGCATTCGCTGTCAACGATGGAGTCCAAGATAACGCGAACCCGGACAGCTTTGTACTCACCCTCGCTGCAGTCGCCGGGGTGCTCATCGCCAGCTCCTGGTGGATGCTGCTGCGGTCCTACCGCGACCTGAACAGTGCGAAATTCGCCGTGATCAACAATCTTGAAGAGAAATACCTACGCGTCCATTTGTTCAAGGACGAATGGGAGCACCTGAAGCAGGATCGGGCCAAGGCTTGGCAGAGGCGATACGCAGAACTCGGACAGATCGAGCGTTTAGTCCCAAGCCTGTTTGCGCTGCTATATCTCGTGTTGGCAATCCACGTGAATTGGCGATTCCAATGAACTACGTGGAGGAAATTGCTGACCGGATCAGGAGAAACCTGGCTCCTGAAATTGTCCCGGAGAATTCATACCCACTGCTTCTCATCTATGCGGTACTTGCTCGCGCCAAAGCCGCCGACACGACGCTGGAAGACATCCATGACGCCTGGACGGCTTGGATGTCGATGCAGGGGAAGCGACACGAATCGAGCGTGCCGTTCGCCGAACTGCCGGACGCAGTTAAGTGCGAAGACGAACCGTTCCTTCGGGCTATACTTGCAGCGCTCTGACAGTCGACGAATCGCCTGCCGACACCGAGCTGATCTACGGCAGCCGGTTCACCGCGATTGCCCGTCCGAACGAAGATTGGACATAGGCTTTCCAACGTCTTCGGCGGCGGTGCGCACCAGCAACGGCGACGAACACCTCCCCCACTTCGGTCAAAGCCGCCGAGTGGGCGCGGAACCTATTGTGAATGCCCCACCGCAATACGACCTTTCCGGTAGCCCCCATAGCACGGATGACGCCGGTGTTGAGCCCGGCGCCGATTTCCTGCTTCCACCGGGAAACCAACAGCAAGCTGTCGTCAGACCCCACCGCCAACAGAACGAACACGGTCATCGCTAGCACGAAGAGCCAGGGCAATTGGATACCGAGCATGTGCTGCCAGATCAGCACGAACAGGCCTAAGGAAGCACCCAGTGAAAGCACTACCGTACCGACGATGACGGCGGCGGCAACTAAAGCGCGGGTAACTGATGATCAAGATGATGAAAATGAGGTACAACGAAGCAACGCCCGCAATGAGCAGATCCCATTTGGCGCCTTCGGAGAGGCCCTTGGAACCGAAATTCATTCTGGCCAAGTCAGATTCAGAGCCTGCAGTTCCCCCGCCTAGGGCTGGCCGGGCAGCAACCGAACCATCAGCCCGTTGGCTTCGGCCAACAATGTCTCGTCGCCGTCTACGAGCTCTGCCGCCACGAACGCTTTACGGCCCTCGGTCTTGGCGACCCGCCCGCGGACCACCAACGGCGTATCGATCGGGGTGATCTTGCGGTAGTCGACGTGCAGAAAGGCCGTCCGGCTGATCGGCCGTCCCCCCGCATGCGAGATCATGCCGAACACGTGATCAAACAGCAGCGGCAACACCCCTCCGTGCACCGCGGAGTTGCCCCCCACGTGAAACCTGCTGAAGGATCCCGTCATCTCGACACCGTCAGGCGCATACCTGGTCAACGTCCACGGCGGCAGCAGCAGACTGCCCCAGCCCGGCAAGCTCGTGGTCCGCCCGGCCGGCGCCTGGCCCTCGGCTGCCTGAAACGGGTCCAGGAGCGCCACCAGCGCTGCGGCGCGCTCGGCCGCCTCGTCCCACACGTCCTGGGCGCCCGGGCCGGGGTCGGCGGACACGGCGAGGTCTTGCAGTCGGCGCATGGTGGCTACGAATCGGCCAAAACCCGGACCGGGGTGGGCTGGACCATAGTTAGGGAAGCCGCCATGGTGTTCGTAGTCGGGATCGACTGATTCGGGGTGCTGGACGGCGTCACTCACGAGCGGGCCCGCAGAACGTCCCGGCGCACAATGGTCTGGTCTCGCCCGGGACCGACTCCGATGCACGAAACCGGCGCTCCGGCCAGCTCTTCCAGTCGCAGCACGTAGTCACGCGCTTTGGCGGGCAGCTCACCGAACTCCCGCGCCCCGGAGATGTCCTCCCACCAGCCCGGCAGCTCCTCGTAGACGGGTTCGGCGCGGCAAAGATCGCTCTGGGTCATCGGCATGTCACCCATCCGCACCCCGTCGACCTCATAGCCGACGCAGACGGGGACCGTTTCCAGACTGGACAGCACATCAAGCTTGGTCAGGAAGTAGTCGGTGATCCCATTGACCCGGGCGGCGTAGCGCGCGATGACGGCGTCGAACCAGCCACAGCGCCGGCGTCGGCCGGTGGTCACTCCGATTTCGCCGCCGGTCTTGGCCAAGTATTCGCCGTGCTCGTCGGACAGTTCGGTGGGAAACGGGCCAGATCCCACCCGGGTGGTGTAGGCCTTGAGAATGCCCAGCACCGTCGACATCCGGGTTGGGCCGATCCCGGAACCGACGGCTGCCCCGCCTGCCGTCGGATTCGATGACGTCACATAGGGATAGGTGCCGTGATCGACGTCGAGCAAAGTGCCCTGAGAGCCCTCCAGCAACACGGTTTCGCCGGCCTCAAGGGCCGAGTTGAGCAGCAGCCGGGTGTCAGCTATCCGATGCCGGAAGCCCTCGGCCTGCTCGAGCAAGGCATCCACCACCTGCTCGGGGTCCAGCGCCCTGCGGTTATAGATCTTGACCAGCACCTGATTCTTGAACTCGCAGGCGGCCTCGACTTTGCGCGCCAACTGATCGGGGTCGAGCACATCAGCGACCCGGATCCCCATGCGGGCGACCTTGTCCTGATAGCACGGCCCGATGCCGCGGCCGGTAGTGCCGATCTTCTTGCTGCCCATATAGCGCTCGGTGACCTTGTCAATGGCAACGTGATAGGGCATGAGTAAGTGCGCGTCAGCCGAGATCAACAGCCTCGACGTGTCAACACCGCGGTCTTCGAGTCCTTGCAGTTCGCCGAGCAGCACACCCGGGTCCACCACCACGCCGTTGCCAATGACATTGGTCACGCCGGGCGTGAGCACACCCGACGGGATGAGGTGCAACGCAAAATTCTCTCCGGTCGGCAAAACGACGGTGTGCCCAGCGTTGTTGCCGCCCTGATAGCGCACCACCCACTGCACCCGCCCACCGAGCAGATCCGTGGCCTTACCCTTGCCCTCGTCACCCCACTGGGCGCCGATGAGGACGATTGCCGGCATGACTTGCTCCCACCTGGTCTCGCGGGTTGCGCCCGCTTATTGTGGTCCAGCCGGTGACCTACCCTACTCAGCGGTTCGCGAGGAGCCTCGATACAGGCATGAAACGGCTATGAATAGGGCGGAGATGACGCCCGCCATTGCGGTGCTGCTGTTCGGAGATGGTCGTCCGCCCAGGCCGTTGAGCGGCCTGCCCGCCCATCATGTCGAGGATCCGACCGCAATCGACACCGCACTTGGTCCCTATAGCCGGCTGGTGGTGGTGGGCGCCGATGCGGACCTGGCCGCGGTGCTGACCCGGCTGTTGCGCAGCAACCGGCTCGATGTCGAGGTGGGATATGCGCCGCGCCGGCGCACGGCCGCGACCCGAGCGTACGGATTGCCCGCGGGGCGCCGCGCGGCGCGACGCGCGCGCCACGGAACCCCCGACCGGGTCCCCCTGATTCGCGACGAAACCGGGGCGGTGGTCGTGGGCCACGCGAGGTGGCTACCGGCCGACGGCCAAGCGCTGATCCACGGTGAGGCCGTTGTCGACGACACGGCACTCTTCGACGGCGACGTCGCCGGGATGTCCATCGAGCCGACCCTGGCGCTTCCGGGTCTGCGAGCCGCCGTGCAACA
Source organism: Mycobacterium spongiae (assembly GCF_018278905.1). Classification (NCBI taxonomy): domain Bacteria; kingdom Bacillati; phylum Actinomycetota; class Actinomycetes; order Mycobacteriales; family Mycobacteriaceae; genus Mycobacterium; species Mycobacterium spongiae. Next base: position 679,526 of record NZ_CP046600.1, on the reverse strand, counting down.
CCGGCCGCGTCGCCGCCGCAGGCCACGGCGCTGGATCAGCGGCCGAGCGGCTCAGCTGGGCACTACCGGCGCCACTGTGGTCCGCGACGGGGTCGCCGCCCCGCGCAGCGTGCGACGGTCGACCTTCTACCGCAACGTCGAGGGTTGGCTGCTGGTCCGGTAGCTTTCGACCGGTGAGCGACCCGGGCGTGCACGAGGCCGTCCGACCCAGCCCGATCTTCTTGAGCCTGGTCGGTTTGACGAGCGCCGGGGCCGCATTGGCCTGGCTGGCCGGAGCAACCGCGCGGCCGCTGGCCTACGTCGGAGTGTTTACCTTCGTCATCGCCGGCTGGTTGGTGTCGCTGTGCCTGCATGAATTCGGACATGCCGTCACCGCCTGGCGATTCGGGGACCACGATGTCGCGATTCGCGGCTACCTGACGCTCGACCCGCGGCGCTACAGCCATCCGATGCTCTCGCTCGGACTCCCCATGGTGTTCATAGCGCTAGGCGGCATCGGCCTCCCGGGTGCCGCGGTGTATGTGCAGACCTGGTTCATGACGGCGTCGCGCCGCACCCTGGTGAGTTTGGCCGGACCCGCGGTGAACACCGTGCTGGCGGCGTTGTTGCTGACGACCGCACGATTGTTGTTCGACCCCGCACACACCGTGATGTGGGCCGGCGTCGCATTCCTGGGATTCCTTCAGGTCACCGCGGTGGTTCTGAACCTGCTGCCAATCCCCGGTCTGGACGGCTATGGCGCACTCGAGCCGCATCTGAGTCCGGAAACGCAACGCGCGCTAGCCCCGGCCAAGCAGTTCGCCATGGTTTTCCTGTTGCTGCTTTTCCTGGCGCCGGCGCTCAACCGGTGGTTTTTCGGGATCGTCTACTGGCTCTTCGAACTGTCCGGGGTGCCGCGCTGGCTGGCCGCGGCGGGCAGCGTCCTCACCCGCTTCTGGAGCATCTGGTTCTAACACCGCGCTGACCCGCGACCGCGCGCATCCGAGCGAGTCACCGCGGCACGGAGAACCCCAGCGCCGAGCGGGCCGCCGGGTCGCAATCATCGAGCAGGTCCAGACAACGGCCGTACTCGTCGGTCTCACCGATAGTGTCAGCGGCGCGCGCCAGCGCCGCCACGCAGCGCAGGAAGCCTCGATTGGGCTCGTGGGAGTACGGCACCGGACCGAACCCCTTCCAGCCATTACGGCGCAGCTGGTCGAGGCCGCGGTGGTAACCGGTACGCGCATATGCGTACGCCGTCACGACCTTGCCGTCGGCCAAGGCTCCTTCGGCGAGTGCGGCCCAGGCCACCGACGCCTCGGGGTGAGCGGCCGCGACGGTGGCCGGGTTTTCCCCGGCGAGCAATGCGGCTTCACTCTCGCGGTCACCAGGCAGCAGGATCGGATCAGGTCCCAGAAGATCACGCATCGGCGTCATGGTGTCTATTGTGCCTAGCCGCCGATTCCGCTCGCGCACCCAACCTCGACGACAACGCCGACCGGCGCTGACGATAAGGCCAACCGACGGCGGGGTCGCTAAGCTCCACATACCCACTCGATTTCGTGAGGACAGCACCACCTATGCCCAACGCACCCGAGATGCCCAACGCACCCGAGCCGGATCGCGGCCCCACCGAACCCAGGGATGAGCCGACGAGTGAGCGACCCACGGATGCCGGCGAAGCAGCTAACAGGGACAACCCTCCACCGCCCAGTGACGCCCAAACCGAGACCGTGGTGATCACCAGCCCCGTTCCCGAGGACAATCCCCACGAGGCGCCGCCGGAGGCACAGCGCGAACGCCGCTTCACCGCGCCCGGCTTCGACGCAAGAGAGACCCAGGTCATCGCGACTGGCCCGGAACCCGCCACCGAAGTTTTCCCAACTCATCCGGCGCCGATCACCCCACCGCCGCCGGCCGGCAGTTCTTCTCCGAAAGTAGCGGCGCCGCAATCGATCCCACCCCGTCCGGACGGCAAGCTACCGAAATCCAAACAAAGCACCCTCGGGTGGGTACTGGCCGTGGTCGCCATAGTCTTGGCGCTGGCCGCGATCGCCATCCTCGGCACGGTGTTGCTCACCCGCGGCAAACACTCGAAGGTCTCTCAAGAGGACCAGGTGCGGCACACTATCCAGAACTTTGACATTGCGGTCCAGACGGGCGACCTCACTGCCCTGCGCAGCATTACCTGCGGCACGACTCGCGATCGCTATGTTCACTACGACGAGCGTGCCTGGGCAGACACGTACCGCCGGGTCGCGGCAGCCAAGCAATATCCGGTCATCGCCAGCATCGACCAGGTCGTCGTCAATGGCCAACACGCCGAGGCCAACGTCACCACGTTCATGGCCTACGATCCGCAGGTCCGCTCCACCCGCAGCCTTGACCTGCAGTTCCGTGACGACCAATGGAAGATCTGTCAGTCCGCGGATAGCTAGTCGTGGCAAATTGCTGATATTTTGCTGATCGTTTGCCAATTGGCCATCAGCAAGACCCGGCCGCACCACCAGCGCGTCATATTGACCGATTAGCTGCGTCCCCATGGGAGAAAAGATCGACGCGGCAATGCGGTGAAATCCGTCCTGTGGCAAGGTATTGGCGAACTGCCTGTTCCCACTGCGCGTAGCGGCCCCCCGGCCGTGACGGAAGCGCCGTGTCACGTCTCATTTGTCAAGGAAAGGCAGGTGGACGCAACGTGAGCATCCGCCAACCAACAGTCGAACACTCGACCATCGATATGCGCCAGGTTCTTGGCCTTGGAACGCCGAAAGCCATCGATCTGTGGCTGGATGTCGTCACAGATCTGCCGGACCGTGCTCACGAACTTGCCGCTCTGTCGAAGGCAGAGTTAGCACGACTCGGCCAGTTGCTGGACAACGCCAACGGCGTTGAGTTGTTGGAATCGGTTGACCACCAACTGGCCGCGCAGGCGCTTCGGGCCATGGACCCGATGGTGGCCGCTTCACTCATCGACGCGCTTGACACCGACCATGCCGCCGACATCCTGCGGGAACTCAAAGAGCCAAAGCGCGAAGCGTTATTGATGTTGCTGCCGCTGGAGCGGGCGAAGGTGCTGCGTAGCCTGTTGAGCTGGCCGGAGGATTCCGCCGCGGCGCACATGGTGCCCGAAACGCTGACCGTGCGCCCAGACATGACGGTTTCGGAAGCCGTCGCCAGCGTGCGTGACCACGCGTCGGGCCTGCGTAGCGATTCGCGAACCACCGCCTACGTCTACGTGACCGACGCCGACTCCCACCTCTTGGGCGTGGTGGCGTTCCGGGCTCTGGTGCTGGCCAATCGCGTACAGCGGGTCTCCGATCTGATGACCGACGACCTCATCGTCGTCTCGCCGCTGACCGACAAAGAGCTGGCCGCGCAGACTCTCATGAGCCACAACCTGATGGCGGTGCCCGTCGTCGACGGTGACAACAGGCTGCTTGGCATCCTCGCCGAAGACGAAGCGATCGACATTGCCGAGGAAGAGGCAACCGAAGACGCCGAGCGACAAGGGGGTTCAGCGCCTCTCGAGGTGCCGTATCTGCGGGCGTCGCCCTGGCTGCTGTGGCGCAAGCGGGTCGTCTGGCTCCTCGTGCTGTTCGCCGCCGAAGCCTATACCGGCACCGTCCTACGGGCGTTCTCCGAGGAAATGGAGGCGGTGGTGGCGCTGGCGTTCTTCATTCCACTTCTGATCGGTACCGGCGGCAATACGGGCACCCAGATCGCCACCACCCTGGTCCGTGCGATGGCCACCGGTCAAGTCCGGTTTCGCGATATGCCTGCGGTGCTGGCCAAGGAGCTATCGACCGGGGTACTGGTCGGCATCACGATGGCAAGCGCCGCGGTGGTTCGCGCCTGGACGTTGGGCGTGGGGCCGGAGGTGACGGTGACGGTCTCATTGTCGGTGGCAGCGATCGTGCTGTGGTCGTCGCTGGTAGCGGCCTTCCTTCCGCCCGTGTTGAAGAAGTTGCGTGCCGACCCAGCAATTGTTTCGGGGCCGATGATCGCCACCATCGTCGACGGCACGGGCCTGATGATCTACTTCATGATCGCGCACATGACGCTGTCACAGCTTCAGGGTCTATGAGCGCCCGCCCACACCACACTGCAGGCTCCGCTCAGCTGGAGAGGGACCTCCCGGCGCAGTGGAGGTCGTTGCAGGCCTCCACCACCCGCTCGGTCATGCCCGCTTCGGCCTTCTTGAGATAACTGCGGGGGTCATAGACCTTCTTGACGCCAACCTCGCCATCCACCTTGAGCACGCCGTCGTAGTTGGTGAACATGTGCGTCACGATCGGGCGGGTGAACGCATACTGAGTGTCGGTGTCGACGTTCATCTTCACGACGCCGTACTCCAGCGATTCCTCGATCTCTGACTTCTCCGAGCCCGAGCCGCCATGGAAAACGAAGTCGAAAGGCTTCGCCCGGACCCCATCAGCGTCAGCCAAACCGAGCTTGGCCGCGGCCACCTTTTGCCCTTGGGCAAGGATGTCGGGGCGAAGCTTGACGTTGCCCGGTTTGTAGACGCCGTGCACATTGCCGAACGTCGCGGCCAAAAGGTACTTGCCCTGGTCGCCGGCACCCAGCGCATCGATGGTTTTCTCGAAGTCCTCAGGGCTGGTGTAGAGCTTGTCGTTGATCTCGTGCGCGACGCCGTCCTCTTCGCCACCGACGACGCCGATCTCAATCTCCAGGATAATTTTGGCCGCCGCCGCCACCTTGAGCAGTTCCTGTGCGATGACCAGATTCTCATCGAGCGGTATCGCCGACCCATCCCACATGTGCGATTGGAACAAAGGATTGGCACCTTTGCCCACTCTCTCCGAGGAGATAGCCAGCAGCGGCCGGACGTAGGTGTCGAGCTTGTCCTTGGGGCAGTGGTCGGTGTGCAGAGCGACGTTGATCGGGTACTTGGCCGCAATGATGTGGGTGAACTCGGCCAGCGCGACCGCACCGGTGACCATGTCCTTGACCCCAAGACCGGAGCCGAACTCGGCACCGCCAGTGGAGAATTGGATGATGCCGTCGCTACCGGCGTCGGCGAAACCCTTGATTGCGGCGTTGACCGTTTCCGAGGAGGTGCAGTTGATCGCCGGAAAGGCGTACGAGTTCTCCTTGGCACGCCCCAGCATCTCGGCGTAGACCTCGGGCGTTGCGACAGGCATGAACGACCTCCTCAAGACTCCAATCTTCCCAGTATCGCAACACCACTATTTCGACGAGCAGCCAGTCCGGCCTGCGCCTGTGCCTCGCGCAGCGAGTCGGCCGGTATGTTGAGACCTCATGAGCACCGCCGTGTCGGCCCTGCCGGACATCCTCGACCCGATGTACTGGTTGGGCGCCAACGGCGTCTTCGGGTCCGCGGTCCTGCCCGGCATTTTGATCATCGTCTTTGTCGAGACCGGCTTGTTGTTTCCCCTGCTACCGGGTGAGTCGCTGCTGTTCACCGGCGGGCTGCTGGCCGCAAGCCCAGAGGCACCGGTGGCCATCGGGGTGCTCGCCCCATGCGTCGCGATTGTCGCCGTGCTCGGCGATCAGACCGCCTACTTCATCGGGCGCCGCATTGGGCCAGCCCTATTCAAAAAAGAGGACTCCCGCTTCTTCAAGAAGCACTATGTGACCGAGTCGCACGCCTTTTTCGAAAAGTACGGGCCCGCGACGATCATCCTGGCCCGGTTCGCCCCGATCCTGCGGACCTTCGTACCGGTGATCGCCGGCGTTTCGTACATGCGGTATCCGGTGTTCTTGGGATTCGACATCATCGGCGGCATCAGCTGGGGGGCCGGTGTGACGCTGCTGGGCTACTTCCTCGGCAATGTTCCCTTTGTCCACAAGAACCTGCAGCTGATCATCCTGGGAATACTGTTCGTGTCGCTCATGCCGGCCATGATCTCCGCCGCGCGGGTCTACCGGGCGCGGCGCCGTTCCGCTGGAAATGCCGAGGCCGAGCCCAACCAGGTGGCCCTACCCGAGTGAGCCGCCGTCCGTCGTGACGCGATAGGCGGCTTCCATCAGCATCCACCCGGAGAGCTGCACCGACAGATCCCGCTCGGCAACCTCGGAACCACTCACCGCGCCCTCGATGAACTGCGCCTGAGCACCGCCGGCCGTCGGCAATTCGGCGTCGCGGTCCCAGAACGGCCCGAATACCGGCAGACCGTCGACGGTTTGCCGATAGTCCCACGCCGACTTCGCCGAGGCCAGCACCACGCTGCGGGCTACGTCGCGGGCGGCCACGTCGCCCGCGGCGTCGCCTGGCAACGCGGTCGCCACCAGCGCAAGGTAGCGGGCGGTGATGCCCGCGAACAGGCCGCCGTCCCCGCCGCCGGCGCCCTTCAGCACACCCGATGGCGCCATGTGCTCATTCACTGCCGCGACCAGGCGGTGCACCCGTGGCGCATGCCTGTCGTCGTGGGTGCGTGCGGCGAGTTCGGCTTCCAGCCCGAGCACGACGCCCTGGCAGTAGGTGTACTGGGCGCGCACCAGCGACCCTGCCTTGATGCCGTCGAACACCAGGTGCGTCTCGGGGTCGATCAGCGTGCGGTCGATCCAGTCGGCCATCTGCTGTGCCCGCCGCAGCCGGTCCCCATACCGAGCGAGAAAGATTCCGGCCGGACCGTTCGCGGGAGCGTTGAAGAACTGGTCTTGTTTGCGCCAAGGGATCCCGCCGCCGTCCTCAGGCACCCAGGATTTGACGAACTGATCGGTCAGTTTCGGCAGCGCTCGCCGCCGTTCGACGCCGGCCACCCGGGCCGCGCGTTCCAGCGCCAGGGCCAGCCACGCCATGTCGTCGTAGTAATTGTTTGTCCACGAGAAGTTGTTGCGTAGCCGGTGCGAGCGAACCTGCCGATTGAGCTGGGTGCGCCGGTGTGGTTGCGGATCCCGCAACTGCGCGTCGATGAGGCAATCGAGAAGATGCGCCTGCCACCAGTAGTGCCAGGTGCCGAACAATCGATCGCGCCGTTGCGACGGCCAGGCCACCACTCCGAGCTGGGTACCCGGCAACGCCCAGAGCCGCTTCAGGTGTCGTTGCGTCACGGCGGCTTCGGAGCTGGCTGCCCGGTTCGCCCATACCTGGTCCATGATGTAGATCTTGCCTTACCAGGCGGCGGCCGCGATTCCAGTCGATCCCGCGTGACGGCCCCGGCGCGCGGCGCCCGGCCCGGGAGAACGTTAATTCTCAATAATTCTCGATAATTCTCGATAATTCTCGATCGCAGGGGTTGGCTTCAGCCTTTCCTGACCGGATGCTTGAGGAGCCGTCGAACGGAATGGAGGACGACCACATGGTTGGCGATCACCACGTTGCCCACCTCGCAGGTGGCGTCGAAAGCCACACGGAGTCAACAACTTACCTTCAGAAACGACAGCTCAAGACCGGCAGCGCCGGCTGGTTGCTACTCGCGGGGCTCGGCGTCAGCTATGTGGTGTCGGGGGACTATTCGGGTTGGAACTTCGGGCTAGCACGCGGCGGCTTCGGCGGATTGGCCATAGCCGCCGTGGTGATCGCCGCGATGTATTTGGCCTTGGTGTTGGGCATGTCCGAACTAGCGTCGGCGCTGCCGACTGCGGGCGGAGGGTATACGTTCGCCCGCCGCGCTCTGGGGCCATGGGGGGGATTCGCGACGGGTACCGCGGTATTGATCGAGTACGCGATCGCACCTGCGGCCATCGCCACATTTATCGGCGCATACGTTCAGTCGCTGGGCCTGTTCGGCATTCGCGACGGTTGGTGGGTGTATTTGACGATCTACGTCGTCTTCATCGGTATTCATCTCAGCGGAGTCGGTGAGGCACTCAAGGTGATGTTCGTGATTACCGCCGTTGCGCTGGTGGGCATCGGAGTCTTCGCGGTGGCGGCTGTTGGCCGCTTCCAGCTGGCCAATTTGACGGACATCCCCGCTTCCGACGCGGTGGGCGCATCCGTCTTTCTGCCGCACGGCTACCTCGGGGTGTGGTCGGCGCTGCCGTTCGCGATCTGGTTCTTCCTGGCGGTGGAAGGAGTTCCGCTGGCCGCTGAGGAAACCGCCGATCCGGCGCGCAATGTTCCCCGCGGGATCACCGCAGCCTTGAGCGTCTTGCTGACGACGTGCGCGGTCGTGCTGCTGTTGGCCACCGGCGCGGGTGGCGCCGACGCACTGTCGTCAGCGGGTAATCCACTGGTCGTCGCGTTGGGGCAAACGAGCGCCGCCCACATCGTCAACTACATCGGGTTGGCCGGCCTCATCGCCAGCTTCTTCTCGATCATTTTCGCCTATTCGCGACAGCTCTTCGCGCTATCACGGGCGGGTTACCTGCCGACGGCGCTGTCAATCACCAACTCTCGCAAAGCGCCGACGCTGGCTCTCGTCGTCCCCGGTGTCATCGGGTTCGCATTGTCCCTGACCGGCAAAGGCGACCTTCTGCTCAATATGGCCGTGTTCGGTGCCACCCTGAGCTACGTGCTGATGATGATCAGTCATATCGTGCTACGCCGGCGCGTACCCGAGATGCCACGCCCCTACCGGACCCCAGGTGGAACCGCCACCACCGGGTTTGCCTTGGTGGTTGCGGCACTAGCCCTCGTTGCTACATTTCTGGTGGACGGCGTGGCCTTCTTGTGCTGCTTAGGAGTGTTCGTGTCCTTCATGCTCTACTTCGCCCTCGTTAGCCGGCACCGCTTGGTCGCCAATTCCCCGGACGAAGAGCTGGCCGGGCTCGACGACGTCGAAAACAGACCAGTATGAGTTTCCGGCAAGCTGTTTCAGGTACCACGTACACCTTTGACGGTCTGGTTGACGTGATGGCTAAAGCGACGCCATTGCGCTCCGGTGATCAGCTGGCCGGCTGCGCCGCCGAACACGACGCCGAGCGTGCCGCCGCCGCTTGGGTGCTCGCCGACATCCCGCTGACAACTTTTCTCAACGACGTGGTCGTACCGTACGAGACCGACGAGGTTACCCGGCTCATTATCGACAGTCATGATCGAACCGCGTTCAGCCCGATTTCTCATCTGACGGTGGGCGGTCTTCGCGATTGGCTGTTGGAGATCGCAACCCGCGACGACAGCGCGGTGCAGATCGCGGCAGTTTCGTCCGGCCTGACCCCGGAAATGGTTGCCGCAGTGTCGAAAATCATGCGCAACCAGGATCTGATTCTGGTTGCCGCGGCCGCGACCGCGACGGCGGCCTTCCGCACCACCGTGGGGTTGCCGGGCAGGCTCGCCACTCGGTTACAGCCCAACCATCCGACCGACGACCCTCGCGGCATTGCCGCCGGGATGCTCGACGGCTTGCTCATGGGCTGCGGTGACGCGGTGGTTGGGATCAATCCCGCGACCGACTCGCCACACGCAACGGCGGATTTGCTCTGTCTTCTCGACGACATCCGGCAACGTTTCGCTATCCCGATGCAGTCGTGCGTGCTGTGTCATGTGACTACCACCATGGAACTGATCGACCAAGGTGTGCCCGTGGATCTGGTATTCCAGTCGATCGCGGGCACCCAAGACGCCAACTCCAGTTTCGGCGTGACCATCCCAATGTTGTTGGAAGCCAACGAAGCCGCACGGTTGCTACGGCGCGGTACCGTCGGCGACAACGTCATGTATCTCGAGACTGGACAAGGGTCGGCCCTGTCGGCCGGCGCACACCTCGGCGTCGGGGGCAAACCCGTCGATCAACAGACGTTGGAGGCGCGAGCCTACGCGGTGGCCCGAACGCTCCAGCCCTTGTTGATCAACACGGTGGTCGGGTTCATCGGACCCGAATACCTCTACGACGGAAAGCAGATCATCCGCGCCGGGCTCGAAGACCACTTCTGTGGGAAACTTCTCGGCCTCCCCATGGGCGTAGACGTCTGCTACACCAATCACGCCGAGGCCGATCAAGATGATATGGATACGCTGCTCACTCTGCTGGGAGTGGCGGGCGCCGCGTTCGTCATTGCCGTCCCTGGCGCCGACGACATCATGCTCGGCTATCAAAGCCTGTCATTTCACGATCCCTTGTACGTGCGTCAGGTGCTGCGGCTGCGCCCTGCACCGGAATTCGAAGCCTGGCTGGCCGGTCTCGGTATGGCAGACCCCGACGGCCGGATTCTGCCCATCGATCTCGCAACCTCGCCACTGCGCGCATTGGCAAGTGGCGCATGAATACTCCGGACCCGCGTTCGGCTGACGACCTCTGGGCACTGCTCCGGGAGGCGACCCAGGCACGGATTGGGCTTGGACGTGCGGGCAACTCGCTGCCAACTCGGCGAGTCCTCGAGTTCCAAGCCGCACACGCCGCCGCGCGCGACGCCGTGCACGACCCCCTGGAGGTGGACAGCCTCGTCGAGCAGATCCACGAACTGGGGATCGGTGCACCGCTACGTGTGCAGAGTCAGGCAACGTCACGTGGCGAGTTTCTTCGCCGGCCCGACCTCGGCCGCCGTCCGGCAGACCTGTCGGTCCTGGCGAAGACTGGCGCGGACATCGGTATCGTGCTCGCCGACGGCCTTTCCCCCCGTGCGCTTACTGATCATGCCGCCGGCCTGGTAGCTGCTCTGGTCCGCGAATTCAACGACCGCTATCGCATCGCCCCACCTGTCATCGCGACCCAGGCTCGCGTGGCTCTGGGCGACCACATTGGTCACGCGTTGGCAGTAGGCACCGTGCTGGTGATCATCGGGGAACGACCAGGACTGTCGGTCGCCGACAGCCTCGGAATCTACCTGACCCATCGCCCCTCGCCTGGTCTCACCGACGCCGACCGCAACTGCATTTCCAACATCCATCCTCCCGACGGACTCGACTACGAAACCGCCGCGGCAACTACCGCGGTGCTCGTCGCCGGGGCTCGCAAACTTGGCCGCTCGGGTGTCGACCTCAAAGACACTTCTCGTAGCGAACTGGCCGGCAGCGACGTCCTAAGCGTGGAATGACGTCCGGGTGCGGGGATCGCCCGCCAGCGCCGACAGCAACTCTTGCAAGCCTGACAGGGAGTGTGCCGGTAAGAAGAGGTCACAATGGGGCAGCGCCGCCGCCATCGAACCCGCCAGCGGCACGAACTCGCCATGGGCCGCGCGCGGATTGAGCCAGACCAGCACCTCGGCGCGCCGACGCACCCTAGCCAGCTCGCGCTCCAGCACGTCGGGAGGATCGCTGTCCCAGCCATCGGAGGCGATGATCACGACCGCTCCGCGCAGCGCGTTCCCGTACGGCGGAGCCAGCAGCGCACCGATGCTGCGACCGATAAACGTGCCGCCGTAGCGATCGCTCACCTTGGCGTTGGCCCGCTCCAGCGCCACTTCGGCCGAGCGGTGCGATAGCACCGCGGTCAGCCGAGTCAACGAAGTCGAGAACGCGAAGACCTCGGGACGAATCCGCGCTTGGCGTAGCACCGCCGCCCGCATCAGGTGCAGATAGATAGCGGCGAAAGGCTGCATCGACCGGCTGACGTCGCAGACCAGCACCACGCGCCTGGGACGACGCCGGGGCCGAGTTCTCGCAAGCAGCAACGATTCCCAACCGGTCGATCGTGAAGCATTCATCGTCGCCCGCAGGTCGATCCGCTTGCCGTGCGGACTGGACTCATGGCGCAGGCTGCGCCGCCGGGGCCAGCGTGCCACCGTGGCCTCCAGCCAGCCTCCGAGCAGTCGCAGATCGTCGGGATCGAACTGGTCGAACGGTTCATCGGCGAGGGCGGCGATGCGGCTGGGCAGGAGGTCGGGCAGTTGGATGCCGGGCTCGTCCCGGTCGGCGCTGGCCGCCACCGGCTGCCGGGTAGTCCAGGGCAGATCCTGGGCCTGGCGGGCACTCGATCGGCCGTCCGCGCGATGCACGACGCCGGCGGCGGGCGCGCGGGGGCCCGCAAGTGGCAGCGACGAGGCGGCCCGGCTCGCACCGTCGGGTTCATCGGTCCCGAAAACGCCGAACACTGACGCGAACACCGCATCGAACGCGGCAACATCTTCGCGCCGGTTCACCAGCGTTATCCGTGCTGCCCAATACAGGGACGTGGGAGTGTGCGGCACCAACTGCCGCAGAGCCGCTACCAGACTCGCTGGACCGCTAGCGGAAACCAGCACCCCGGCACCCCGCAGCCGCGCGACCGTGGCCGCCGCGAACGCCGCGAGATCAACACCGCGCAATAACAGAGGGGTAGTCATCCCCGTCCAGCTCGTCGCCGGTCCCAGTCGATTGCGCCGCTCCTCCTCATCGCTACGCTCTGCATCGTCGCCGGCGCACCCTATGGCGCCGCTCCTCCTCATCGCTACGCTCTGCATCGTCGCCGGCGCACCCTATGGCGCCGCTCCTCCTCATCGCTACGCTCTGCATCGTCGCCGGCGCAGCAACCAGATCAGCAGCAGTGCCGTCAGACCCGCCAGCGCCACCGCACCATAGGTCTTGACCTGGCCGCCGCCGGCGAGCTCCAGTAGGTCGATCGGCGCCGGCTCGGAAGCGGCCGACTGGCGAGCGGAAGCCGGGGCAGTCGGCGTCGACGGTGTCGGCGTGCCAGCGGCGTCCTCGGCGCTCGCTGTGGGCGTTGAAGTCTGCACCGCCAGTTCGGCTTCCAGCGATTCCACGAACTGGCCCAGCAATTTCTCCGAGACCTGTTGCAGCATTCCTTTGCCGAACTGCGCCAGCTTGCCGACGATCTTGAGATCGGTGTCGACGACGACGTGAGTGGATTCCCCGGCCTGCTGGAGCTGGGCGGTGACCGTGGCGGCCGCGTTGCCCGTGCCGCGGGACTCCTTGCCTTTGCCGTCGATGACCGCACGGTACTCGGCACGGTCCAGCTCGACGAAATGCACTTTGCCGCTGAACTCGCTGGTCACCGGACCAACCTTGACCTTGACCTTGCCGAGGTAGTCCTCCCCCTCATGACCGGTCAGCTGGGCTCCCGGCATCAACGGGATCACCCGCTCCAGGTCGCTGAGCACATCCCAGGCCTGCTCGATGGGTGCGCTGACGGTGAACTCGTTGGCGATCTTCATGCTGTGCGTCCTCTCATGTGCGGCTGTACTCAGCAAAAGCGTGGTACGCATCGCGAATCAGCGTACGATCATCGGGTGTTTTGGCCAGCGCCCCGAGACTGGCAACCACCGACGGATCGACCAGGTCAGCGACCCCCAGCGCCACCAGGGCCCCGACCCAATCGATTGTCTCAGCTACCCCGGGCGGCTTGTCGAGATCGAGATCGCGTACGCTGCCGATGAATTGGGTAGCATGCTCAATCAGCGGCGCGGTGGCACCGGGCACCGTCCGGCGCACAATCTCGGCTGCCCGGGCCGGCTCTGGGTAGTCGATCCAGTGATACAGACATCGCCGCCGGAGTGCGTCATGCAGGTCGCGGCTGCGATTCGACGTGAGCACGGCGATCGGCGCACGCTCGGCGACGAAGGTGCCCAGCTCCGGAACGCTGACGCTGGATTCGCCGAGGAACTCCAGCAGCAAGGCTTCGAATTCGTCATCAGCACGGTCGATTTCGTCGATGAGCAGCACCGGTGCTGCCGATCCACGATGGCGCACGCATCGCAGAATGGGCCGATCCACCAGATATGCCTCGGTGTACAAGTCGGCTTCGGAAATGTCTGAAAGGCCGGCACCACGCGCTTCGGCCAGCCGGATCGACAGTAGCTGGCGTTGGTAATTCCAATCGTAGAGCGCCTCGCTCGCGGTCAGCCCTTCATAACACTGGAGCCGAACGAGCTCGGTACCCAATACCGCTGCAAGGGTTTTCACCGCTGTCGTCTTACCGACGCCGGGTTCACCCTCCAGCAACAGCGGCCTGCCCAGCGTCACCGCAAGATAGATCGCGGACGCGGTGCCCATGTCGAGCAGGTAGTCGTCAGCGTCGAACTGGCGGATCACGTCGTCCGGGTCGGTAAACGTCACCGTCGTCACGGCGGCACCGATTCCAACAGCCGCCGATAGTCGTCCCAAGTGTCGACGTCCAGTGGTACACACCCGTCCACCTCGACTTCGCCCACCCGGTACCGTCCCGACCCCACCAGCTTCCACACCGCCTTGTCCCCGTGAAGTCCGGACAACTCGCCGAATACGCTGCGGCTAAACCAGAATGGATGCCCGATGCCGTCGCGATAGCCGCACACCATGATGTCATCCACGAGCCCTATTCGGCCGCGCTGCACCATCCGTCGAATGGTCGCGGGGTGCACTTGTGGTTGGTCGCCCAACAACAGCACGACGCCGGCAGATCTCGGATCCACCCTTTCCAACGCGGCGCGTAGCGAAGCCGAACACCCGGTGCCGAAGTCCTCGACAACCACCACGTCTACCCCGTCCAGGTCCACCGCGTCGCGCACTGCATCGGCGGCCCCGCCCAGGGTGACGATCAGCTGGTCGAATCCGGCGGCGCGAGCGATCGCAAGGACCGCCCCGAGCACGGTTGTATCCTGATACGGCAGCACTTGTTTGGGAGTTCCCAACCGGCGGGATGCGCCGGCTGCCAACACGACACCGGTGACCTGGGGCGACGTCATGTGCCGGTTTCTCCGCCCGCGAACGCGGTCCGGCATCCGGGGCTGCAGAACCAATACTCCACATCGGCCAGCAACAGGTGCTCGGTGGCGGGACCGACCGCGACCGTCATGCCACACACCGGGTCAACGGCATCGCGCGGAGCGCTCGTCACCGGCATGGGCTGGCCCAGGTCGCCGCGGCGCAGGGCGGCGATCACTTCGGCAGCGATCGACACCGCGATCTCTGCCGGCGTCTTGGCGCCGATACCCAAGCCGACCGGAGTGTGTACGCGAGCGCGTTCGGCCTCGTTGAGATCCAGTGAGTCCAGGATCGATGCACCGCGAATTTTACTGGCTACCAGGCCAATATACCCAATACCATGGTCCAGCGCGGCACGTACGATTTCGGCCTCCGGACCGCCATGACTGGCGATCACCACGGCGGTAGTGTCGGCGAGTTCAAGGTCGACCCGACCGTCGCCGGCCGACACTTCTCTGGCCTCGTAACCCAGCACGCCACAAAGCTGGATGAGCGCCGCGGCGATGGGCGTGGCTCCGTAGACCTGGATCACCGGGGGCGGCAGTTGCGGCGCCAGGAAAATCTCCAGCGAGCCACCCGACAGGCATGGGTTGACCACAACGGACGCCCCGGGGGATTCTGGGAAGTGCACGTCGCCATCGGGAAGGACTCGCAGCAGCACGCTTTCGCCTGCCTGCAGTACTCCCAGCGCCGCCTTGCGGACGGAATTCTGTGCGCACTGGCCGCCAACGAAGCCTTCGATTGTGCCGTCTGCCAATAAAATTGCTTCATCGCCGGGATAAGCGGAGGCAGGTGGCCCAGCACGGACCACGGTCGCGTGCACAAACGGGGTCCGCGCGGCCAACAGCTGCGCTGCCCGTTCGCTGATCGTCATCCACGCTCCTTGGCCGACCCGTTTGAATGTGCGCGGCTCCTCCTCGGGCTCATACCTCTCCCCGCGTCGTCGCCACGCGGCTAGATGGGCGGTGTGGCCCGCCCTTGCATTGCCTCCCAGACCCGCGACGGGGTCAGCGGCATGTCAGCGTGGCGAACCCCCAATGGGGCCAACGCATCCACCACGGCGTTGACGACCGCCGGCGGCGACCCCACAGTCGCCGATTCGCCGACGCCTTTCGCACCGATCGGATGATGCGGCGACGGCGTCACGGTATGTCCGGTCTCCAAGTGCGGGACCTCGAGAGCGGTCGGAATCAGGTAGTCCATCAACGAACCACCCAGGCAGTTGCCTTCCTCGTCGAAGGCGATCATCTCCATCAGCGCCATGCCAATGCCGTCGACAATGCCGCCGTGCACCTGACCCTCGATGATCATCGGGTTGATCCGAGTGCCGCAGTCGTCCACAGCCAGGAAGCGCCGCACTTTGACCGCGCCAGTGCCTGGATCGACGTCCACCACACAGATGTAGGCGCCGTACGGGTAGGTCAGATTCGATGGGTTGTAACAGACTTCGGCGTCGAGTCCGCCCTCGATACCGTCCGGTAGCTCAGCGGCCCCGTGCGCGCGCATCGCGATGTCGGCAATCGTCACCGACGCCGACGGGTCGCCCTTGACGTGGAAGGAGCCCTTCTCCCACTCCAGGTCGGCGACCGAAACCTCAAGCATGCCCGACGCGATGATCTTGGCCTTGTCGCGCACCTTGCGGGCTACCAGAGCCGCCGCCCCGCCCGAGACGGGAGTCGACCGGCTGCCGTAGGTCCCCAACCCGAACGGCGTCTGGTCGGTATCACCGTGCACCACCTCGATGTCGTCCGGTGGAATTCCCAGCTCCTCAGCAACGATCTGCGCGAACGTCGTCTCGTGTCCCTGGCCCTGGGTCTGAACCGAAAGGCGGACCACAGCTTTGCCGGTCGGATGCACGCGAAGCTCGCAGCCGTCGGCCATACCGAGGCCAAGAATGTCCATGTCTTTGCGCGGTCCGGCACCGACGGCCTCGGTGAAGAACGCCATGCCAATACCCATCAGCTCGCCACGAGCCCGTCTTTCTTGTTGTTCGGCGCGTAGTGCGTCATAGCCGATCATGTCCATGGCCTTGCGCATGGTGGTCTCGTAGTCACCGGAGTCGTACACCCATCCGGTCTTGGACGTATACGGGAACTGCTCGGGTCTCAACAGGTTCCGCAGTCGCAGCTCAGCCGGGTCCATCTGCAGCTCGTGGGCCAGACAGTCCACCAGCCGTTCCACGAAGTAGACGGCCTCCGTGATCCGGAACGAGCACGCATAGGCGACCCCGCCGGGCGCCTTGTTGGTGTACACCGCGGTCATGTGGCAATACGCCGCTTCGAGGTCGTAGCTGCCGGTGAACACGCCATAGAACCCGGCCGGGTACTTCAGCGGGGCGGCCTGGGCGTTGAATGCGCCGTGGTCGGCCAACACATTCGAGCGAATCGCCAGAATCTTGCCGTCACTGGTGGCGGCAATCTCGCCGACCATCACGTAGTCGCGGGCGAAGCCGGTGGACGTCAGGTTCTCGCTGCGGTCCTCCATCCACTTGACCGGCTTGCCCAGCACCAGCGAGGCGACGATCGCACACACATACCCGGGATAGATCGGCACCTTGTTGCCGAAACCGCCGCCGATGTCGGGTGAGAGCACCCGAATCTTGTGTTCGGGCAGCCCGGCGACCATTGCGTACACCGTGCGGTGCGCGTGCGGCGCCTGCGACGTAGTCCACAGCGTCAACTTGCCGGTCACTGGATCCAGATCCGCCACCGCGCCACAGGTTTCCATCGGTGCCGGGTGCACCCGCGGGTAGACCATCTCCTGCTTGACGACGACGTCGGCGTTGGCGAAGACGGCCTCGGTCGCAGTCGCGTCACCGGTTTCCCAGTCGAAGATGTGGTTGTCGGCCTTGCCGTCGAGATCGGAGCGGATCACTGGCACCGACGGGTCGAGTGCGGTTCGGACATCGACCACAGGATCGAGTGGTTCGTAGTCGACGTCAATCAACTCCAGCGCGTCCCGGGCCGAGTATCGGTCCTCGGCAACGACGAACGCCACCTCCTGGCCTTGGAAGCGCACCTTGTCGGTAGCCAGCACGGCCTGGACGTCGTTGGCCAGCGTTGGCATCCAGGCCAGGCCCTTTTCGGCCAGATCCGCGCCAGTGACCACGGCCTTGACCTTCGGATGTGCCAGTGCTGCAGTCACATCGACCCCGGCGATACGAGCATGCGCGTAGGGCGAACGCAAGATCGCCAGATGAAGCATGCCCGGCAGCGCGACGTCGTCGACGTAGGTGCCCCGGCCCCGAATGAATCGTGGGTCCTCTTTGCGCATCATCCGGCCGTAGCCACAAGGCTTTTGGTTGTTATCGGCGGTATCTTCCGGACGTTCGTCCGGTGCTGGCGGACGTGCTTCGGTGGTGGTCATGATGTGGCCGCCTCGGTCGTGGAGTTGTGTGCCGCCCACTGAATCGAGCGCACGATCGTGGTGTATCCGGTGCAGCGGCAGATCTGCCCGGAGATCGCCTCCCGGATGGTTTCCTCGTCGGGGTCGGGATTGCGGTCCAGCAGCGCGCGAGCGGTGATCATCATGCCCGGCGTGCAGAAGCCGCACTGCAGGCCGTGGCAGCGCATGAATCCTTCTTGCACCGGGTCGAGCTGGCCGTCGTGACCTGCCAGCCCCTCGACCGTACGGACGCTGTGCCCCGATGCCATCACGGCAAGCATCGTGCACGACTTCACCGGAACGCCGTCCACGTCGACGACGCACGTACCGCAGTTGCTGGTGTCGCAACCCCAGTGGGTTCCGGTGAGCCGCAGCTCATCACGCAGAAAGTGCACCAGCAGCATCCGGGGTTCGACGTCTGCGGTGACCAGTTCGCCGTTGACTGTGATGTTCACCTGCATTGTTAGGTCCCTTCTGGGGCGGGCTGGCTGTGTACCCGTTGGGCAGAGGTACGCAGCGTGCGGACGGTCAATTCGCCGGCCAGGTGGCGCTTGTACTCCACAGTGCCGCGGACGTCGGCGGCCGGGTCGCAGGCTTGCGCGGCCCGCCGGCCCGCCTCGGCGAAGACCTCCTCGGTGGCGGGCTGGCCGACCAGGTGAGCGGAGAGCTCTGCGAGTGCGGCCGGGTCGGGATTGACCGCGGTCAAGTCGACGCGGGCGGCGGCGATCGTGTCGTCTTCTTGGCCATCCAGGGTGAGACTTGCGCCTGCCGCGGTGACCGCCCAGTCGCCCACCCGTCGTTCGACCTTCGCGTAGGCGCTGGAGCTTCTGTGTCGCAGGGGAATTCGAACCTCGACCAAGACCTCGTTGTAGGCGAGGGTGGTCTCGTACGGCCCTGCCAGGAATTCGTCGATGGCGATCTCGCGTTCGCCCGAAGGCCCTCGTGCCAGGCATACCGCATTCAGCACACTGCACACGGTCGACAGGTCTTCAGCGGGATCGGCCTGGCAGAGCGAGCCGCCAAGGGTGCCACGATTGCGGACGACCGGGTCGGCGATCACCCGTTCGGCATCGCGGAAGATCGGACACACCGAGGCCAACGCGTCCGATTCGAGAATCTCGCGATGGCGGCTCATCGCACCGATGCGTACCAGGGTGGGATCGGTGATCACGTACCCCAGCTCAGGCACCAGGTCGTTGATATCGACGAGGTACTCGGGGTTGGCAATGCGCAGCTTCATCATCGGCAACAGGCTGTGGCCGCCGGCGACCACTCGCGCCCCCTCACCCAACCGATCTAGTAGCCCGATTGCGTGGTCGACGCTGGTGGCACGTTCATATTCGAAAGGACCAGGAACTTGCATGATGACCTCACCGGATCACGAGGACAGGAAATTCCAGTGTCGGCCGCTGACAAAACGGGCGTCAATGTCGAGTTAAGTGATCGCTGATGTCACCCGGTGACGGCCCTAAACTCGCCTTCCCCCTGAGTGTCGTGGTGGATTCGCCCGTCGACGTCCGCGAGCGGGCGTCCGCCGCCACCCCAGCGGCGGGCGATGATGTCTGCGGCGATCGACACCGCGGTCTCCTCCGGCGTTCGGGCGCCGAGGTCCAGTCCGATCGGGCTGGACAACCGACTCAGCTCGGCGTCGGTCAGCCCCACCGCGCGCAGCCGGTCCATCCGGTCGTCATGCGTTCGTCGCGAACCCATCGCGCCCACATACCCCACCTTGGGCAGGCGTAGCGCCACCTCGAGGAGCGGGACATCGAACTTGGGATCGTGGGTGAGCACACAGATGACAGTGCGCTCGTCGACGGCTCCCACCTGCGCTTGCGCGGCCAGATAGCGGTTGGGCCACTCGACAACGACATCATCGGCCGTGGGAAAGCGGGCTGGCGTAGCGAATACCGCACGGGCGTCGCAGACCGTGACGCGGTAGCCGAGGAACGATCCCTGCCGCGCCAATGCGGCAGCGAAGTCGATCGCGCCGAAGACCAGCATCCGCGGGCGCGGCGAATAGCTGGACACGAAGACTTCCATGCCATCGCCGCGACGCTGACCATCGGGTCCGTACTCGAGGACCTCACTGCGCCCGACCGCGAGCAGGCCTCGGGCATCGTCGGTGACTGCCGCGTCCGACCGGGCCGACCCCAGCGTTCCCGCGGCGGGTCTGCTCGGGTCGGGGCGGACGATGAGCCGCCGGCCCACCCACCCCGGCTCCGGATGAGCGATGACCGTCGCGATCGCCACCGGCCGATGAGCGCCGATGTCGTCGACCACCTCGCCAAGTTCGGGGAAGGTCTCCCGCGACACTGCCTCGACGAAGATGTCAATCACGCCGCCGCAGGTCAGGCCCACCGCGAAGGCGGTGTCCTCGCTCACCCCGTAGCGTTGCAGCATCGGCGTCCCGCTGCTGGCCACGTCGGTCGCCAGTTCGTACACGGCGCCCTCGACACAACCACCCGAGACCGACCCACTCACCGAACCATCGGGAGCTACCACCATCGCAGCTCCCGGCGCCCGGGGAGCCGAGGAGAACGTTCGCACCACCGTGCCCAGCCCGGCGGTTTCGCCGGCGCTCCAGATCGACATCAGCTGGGCGAGCACTTCGCGCACGCTTTCCAAAGTAGGCGCCCAAAGTAGGCTGAGCCTCATGACCCCGGCTCAGCTGCGAGCCTATTCAGCGGTAGTGCGTTTGGGCTCGGTGCGAGCGGCCGCCGCAGAACTGGGCGTTTCCGACGCTGGAGTCTCGATGCATGTCGCGGCATTGCGCAAGGAACTCGACGACCCGTTGTTCACCAGGACGGGCGCCGGGCTGGCGTTCACACCGGGCGGGCTGCGACTGGCCAGCCGTGCCGTCGAAATCCTCGGCCTGCAGCAGCAAACCGCGATTGAGGTCACCGAGGCGGCCCACGGGCGGCGGTTGCTGCGCATCGCCGCGTCGAGCACCTTTGCCGAGCACGCGGCGCCGGGTCTGATCGAACTCTTCTCGTCCCGGGCCGACGACCTCTCCGTTGAGTTGAGCGTGCATCCGACGAGCCGGTTTCGCGACCTGATCTGTTCGCGCGCGGTCGACATCGCGATCGGGCCGGCAAGCGAGAGCTCAATCGGTTCCCACGACTCGCTCTTCGTCCGACCCTTCCTGAAGTACCAGATCATTACCGTCGTCGCGCCGAATAGCCCACTGGCCTCCGGTGTTCCGACGCCCGCGCTGTTGCGCCAACAATTGTGGATGCTGGGCCCATCGGCGGGCAAC
Organism: Mycobacterium spongiae; assembly: GCF_018278905.1. NCBI lineage: Bacteria > Bacillati > Actinomycetota > Actinomycetes > Mycobacteriales > Mycobacteriaceae > Mycobacterium > Mycobacterium spongiae. The sequence goes on along the minus strand of NZ_CP046600.1, from coordinate 658,425 downwards.
GTCGACGGCGAGATCGCAACCATGTTGCGCGGCTTGGCAATTCCGGAATCACAACAACGGATCTTCCAAAGTGACGCCGCCGCTTTGGAGGAGGTGCTGCGTGTCGGCGGTGCCACGCTGACCATCGGTTTCGCGGTCGCTAAGGATCTGGCCGCCGGGAGACTGGTGCATGTGACCGGCCCGGGGCTGGACCGGACGGGTGAGTGGTGCGCGGCGACGTTGGCGCCGTCAGCTCGCCAACCCGCAGTATCCGAACTCGTTCGCTTCATCACCACCCCGAGATGTACCCAAGCGATGATCCGGGGCAGCGGAGTGGGGGTGGCGAGGTTCCGCCCGAAAGTCCATGTCACCCTGTGGAGTTAGCTATAGGCTCGCAGGGGTCCTTTGAGTTGAGGAGATAAGCATGAGTGTGTACAAGGTGATCGACATCATCGGCACGAGCCCGACATCATGGGAGCAGGCCGCGGCGGAGGCGGTGCAGCGGGCGCGCGAAAGCGTCGACGACATCCGGGTGGCCCGAGTGATTGAGCAGGACATGTCCGTGGACTCGAGCGGCGCGATCACCTTCCGCATCAAGCTGGAGATCTCATTCAAGATGAGGCCGGCGAAACCTCACTAGGGCTGCTGATCATCGGCGAGATTCACCAAGCGCGAGCCAGATCCCCGTGCTGCCCGATCCAGGCATGCATTGCGATGCCGGCAGCGACCCCGGCGTTAATGCTGCGCGTCGAGCCGAATTGGGCGATCGACACCGTGATCGCGGCACCGGCCCGGGTGTCATCGGTGATGCCCGGACCTTCCTGCCCGAACACGAACAGGCATTCGCGTGGCAGCGCGGTGCGCTCGAGCCGCACGGCGCCGGGGACGTTGTCCACGGCGACCACGGTCAAACCCGCACTTTCCGCGAAGTCCAGGAGAGCGGCCGTGTTGTCGTGGTGGCACAACCGCTGGTAGCGATCGGTCACCATCGCACCGCGCCGGTTCCAGCGCCGACGGCCGACGATGTGGACCGTATGGACCGCGAACGCATTGGCAGTGCGCACCACCGAACCGATGTTGGCGTCGTGGGCGAAGTTTTCGATTGCGACATGCAGGGGGTGACGACGCCCGTCGATATCGTCGATGATCGCCTCTCGAGTCCAGTATCGGTACGCGTCAACCACATTGCGAGTATCGCCGTCACGCAACAACGTTGGGTCGTAGCGCGGGTCATCGGGCAGATCTCCCACCCAGGGACCCACACCGGCGCCAGGTGACCCCCACTCGGTGGGGCCCACGCATTCACTCATCGGATGGTCCACACCGCGGCATGCGTGCCGACGATCGCCACCGTCGCGTACAAGAGCGCCTCGTTGATTTCGCCCTGCGTGCACAGCGACACTTTGACATGCACCGCGTCCAGCGACGCTTCCGGCAGGATCAGCACCGATGATCCATACGTCGTGCACGCCGGGCTCAAGCCGCGGCCGGGAAGCGTCGGCGCCGCCAGCAACATCATCGGGCCACCGCGGGCCGCGGAGTCGTCACGATACCGCGCCGCGACAGCATCGGCGGTCAACCCCAGCAGCATGTAGCCGTTGCCGTTGAACGCCATCGGGTTTCCCAGCTGTGCAGTGGTCAATGGTCGGCCGTCGGCGCGCCAGGCGGACACGCTGGTGGTCCTGACCACCAAGCCGGTGTCATTCTCCTTGGTCGGCAGCATGCCCACCGGAAATGCCGCCGGATATGCTGCCGCGGTATCGGGAATCCGATCCCGGGGCGAGTAGGTGTACACGCCGCGGACCGCGCTGCGATCCTGCAGTGGACCCAGGCAGACCGTACCGGTGAGCTGGTCCGCAGTGGCCGATAGCGGCGAAGCGATGGTGTGCGCGTGCGTGATCGCGTCGTCGCAGCTGCCAAGGCCGGCCGACTCCATCGGATGTGCCAGTGCGCCGTAGAGGCCATAGCGCATGTCCTCGGGCCTGGCGTGCGCCGCCCCAGGGTCGGCCTGCGACGCCACACTCGCCGAGACATCGAAGAGCACATAGTCGCTCTCCCAGCGCAGATTGGAGACGGTCATGTTCCAGCCCAGCACCTCCAGCGACTCGCCGATTCGCCCGGCCGCGGCGCCGTAGACGCGACCGGGATGACTGGCACCCGAACAGCCCACCAAGCAAACAGCGAGAACGATCGCGATGAGTGTGCGCACAGCCTTCGGCCTAGCCGAGCCCCAGATCGGACAGGCCCAACACACTCCGGTACGGAATACCCTCGGCTTTGATGGCTTCGGCGGCCCCGGTAGCGCGGTCCACCACCGTTGCCACGCCGACCACCATGCCCCCCGCCTCGTGGACGGCGCGCACCGCCGTCAGCGCCGAGTTGCCCGTGGTGCTGGTGTCCTCCACGACCAGCACCCGCTGGCCAGACACCTCCGACCCCTCGATAAGTCGTTGCAGACCATGCGTTTTCGCTGACTTTCGGACGACGAAAGCGTCGATCGGGCGGCCTGGCGCATGCATGATGGCCGTCGCGACCGGGTCCGCCCCGAGGGTGAGGCCGCCGACGACCGCGTAGTCCCAATCGTGGGTGAGCTCGCGCATCAGCCGGCCAATCAGTGGGGACGCCAGATGGTGCAGGGTGGCGCGGCGCAGGTCCACGTAGTAGTCGGCTTCCTTGCCCGACGACAGCGTGACGCGACCGTGCACTACTGACAGATCGCGCACCAGCTCGGCCAGCTCGGCGCGGTTAGTTACGGCCACGTCCACCGCGCATCCGGCTGCGGGCCGCCAATCGCGTGATCACGGCGACGGGGCGGGGCATGGGCCACAGTGTACTGATTCCGACTCGACCCCCGGCAGGTTCGGGCGTGCTATCAGTGCTGGTAGTTGGTGGCCTGCTGGCCGTTCCGGCCGGCAGGCGGCGGGCGGCGAACACCCTCAGAACGAGCTTCGTCACGGCGGACCGGCTCGGCCTCGGGCCGCACCGGCGAAATGATGCCCGCATCGGCCTGCGGGCGCCGCGGCGGCAATTCGGCCCGACCGGCGGCCGTCAGGGAACGACCGGATGCCGCGCTCTGTGGCGCCGGCGCTTCAGTTTCCTGCTGGCTCCCCTGGGGCAATGGGGGCAACACCCTCAGTAGGTCGTTGAATTGGCGCACGGTGCGCAGGGCCTCGTCCCACTCCGCGCGGCCGCTGGAGATGGGCATGCTGACCAAGGTCCAGTTCGGCTCGTTCCACATGATCTCGGCACAGTCAGGTGCCGTGTGGGCGAAGGTGACCATGCGCCGGTCGCAGGCCCGCCGGGCGGCGTCCAGATTTGTCGAGTACACCATCCGCGGCCCGATCGCGCCGAGCAGCCAGATGTCGCTCTCCCGCGGTTCCTTGAGACCCTTGAGTCGCAGGTCAACCACGACATTGGTGCCTACCTTGCGGTGCAACGCGATCACCGTGGCGACTTCCTCCAAGTCGAAGATGTAGACCGCTTCGCCACGGATCTGGCCCAGCACGACATTCTGGGCGGCGACGTCGCCCACTGTCGACATCACGCCGCGCTTCCAGCGATGCAGAATCTCGGTTGATTCGCGTTCGAAGTCGAATCCGTGGGAGCGCGCCCATGACTTACGGCGTCTGCTGCGCCCACGACGGCGATCGACATCGACGTATAGCAGCACTACCGCACTGACGAAGCACAGGGCGGAGAGCGTGAACCAAAACGGAACCATCCCAGGTAGCGTAACCGCTGTCCGGCCCGAATGGAGAATCCGAGCAGGTCACAACCCAATCACAGCCCAGCTCAACCGAGTGTCAGCGACTCGCCATCAGCGCTGACGTTGACGGGGACGGTGTCGCCGTCGTGCACCTCACCGGAGAGCAGCATCTTGGCCAACTGGTCACCAATCGCCTGCTGCACCAGCCTGCGCAACGGCCGGGCACCATAGACCGGGTCGAATCCGCGCTGCGCCAACCATTTCTTGGCCGGCAGCGACACCTCCAGCTGCAGCCGGCGCTGCGCCAGCCGGTTGCTCAGCTGCGTGAGCTGGATGTCGACGATCTGCACCAGCTCGTCCGGGTTGAGCCCCTCGAACACCAGCACGTCGTCGAGCCGGTTGATGAACTCCGGCTTGAAGGTCGCGCGCACTGCCGCCATGACCTGTTCCTCAGTACCGCCGGACCCCAGGTTCGAGGTCAGGATGAGGATGGTGTTGCGGAAGTCGACCGTGCGGCCCTGGCCATCGGTCAGCCTGCCCTCGTCAAGGACCTGCAACAACACGTCGAACACGTCCGGGTGGGCCTTCTCCACTTCGTCGAACAGCACCACCGTGTACGGCCGGCGGCGCACCGCCTCGGTCAGCTGACCACCCTGGTCGTAGCCGATGTAGCCGGGAGGCGCGCCCACCAGCCGGGCCACCGAGTGCTTCTCGCCGTACTCGCTCATGTCGATGCGGACCATCGCGCGCTCATCGTCGAACAGGAAGTCGGCTAATGCTTTGGCCAGCTCGGTCTTGCCAACACCGGTCGGGCCGAGGAACAGGAACGAGCCGGTAGGCCGGTTGGGGTCGGCAACTCCTGCACGGCTGCGCCGCACCGCATCAGAGACAGCGTGCACCGCCTTTTTTTGCCCGACGACGCGCTTGCCCAGCTCGTCTTCCATCCGCAGGAGTTTGGCGGTCTCGCCTTCGAGTAGCCTGCCCGCCGGGATGCCGGTCCATGCCGACACCACGTCGGCAATGTCGTCGGGACCAACCTCCTCTTTGAGCATCACCTGCTCGCGGGCCTCGGCCTGTGGCAGGGCGGCGTCAAGTTTCTTCTCCACCTCGGGTATCCGCCCGTAGCGCAGCTCGGCCGCCTTGGAAAGGTCGCCGTCGCGCTCGGCCCGCTCGGATTCGCCGCGCAGGGCTTCCAGCTGCTCCTTGAACTCGCGAACGATCTCGATGGCGTTCTTCTCGTTCTGCCAGCGAGTAGTTAACTCTGCAAGTTCCTCCTTCTTGTCGGCGAGTTCGGCGCGCAGTTTCTCCAGCCGCTCCTTGGACGCCTCGTCTTGCTCTTTGGCCAGCGCCATCTCTTCGATCTCCAACCGCCGCACCAGCCGCTCGACCTCGTCGATCTCGACCGGCCGCGAGTCGATTTCCATCCGCAGCCGGCTGGCCGATTCGTCGACCAAGTCGATGGCCTTGTCGGGCAGGAAACGGGCAGTGATGTAGCGATCACTCAAGGCCGCCGCGGCCACGAGCGCCGAGTCGGTGATGCGCACACCGTGATGCACCTCATACCGGTCCTTGAGCCCCCGCAGTATGCCGATGGTGTCCTCCACCGACGGTTCGCCGACGAACACCTGCTGGAAGCGGCGTTCCAGCGCGGCGTCCTTTTCGATGTGCTTGCGGTACTCGTCAAGGGTCGTCGCGCCGACTAGCCGCAGCTCCCCGCGCGCCAGCATCGGTTTGATCATGTTGCCGGCGTCCATCGCGCCCTCGCCGGTTGCGCCGGCGCCGACGATGGTGTGCAGCTCGTCGATGAAGGTGATGATCTGCCCGGCCGAGTTCTTGATGTCATCGAGCACCGCTTTGAGCCGTTCTTCGAATTCCCCGCGATATTTCGAGCCCGCGACCATGGAACCTAGGTCAAGCGCAACGATCGTCTTGCCGCGCAGGCTCTCCGGGACATCCCCGGCCACAACGCGCTGCGCAAGGCCTTCCACAATCGCGGTCTTTCCGACGCCGGGTTCGCCGATCAACACCGGGTTGTTCTTCGTGCGCCGCGAGAGCACCTGCACCACCCGGCGGATCTCGTTGTCCCTACCGATGACTGGGTCAAGCTTGCCTTCGCGAGCACGCTCGGTGAGGTCGGTGGAGTACTTTTCCAGCGCCTGATACGACGCTTCGGGCTCCGGGCTGGTTACCCGGGCGCTACCACGCACCTTGACGAATGCATCCCGCAGGGTCTGCGGCGACGCTCCATGCCCCGTCAGTAACTTGGCGACGTCCGAGTCGCCGGTAGCCAGCCCGACCATCACGTGCTCGGTGGAGACGTACTCGTCGTCCATCTCAGTGGCCAGCTGCTGCGCGGTGGTGATCGCGGCCAGTGACTCGCGGGACAACTGCGGCTGCGTGCTCGCGCCACTGGCCTGTGGCAACCGGTCGAGCAAGCGCTGCGCTTCGGTGCGGACGGTAGCGGGCTCGACACCCACGGCCTCGAGCAGCGGCGCGGCGATCCCGTCCGCCTGCGTCAACAAAGCCATCAGCAGGTGAGCGGGCCTGATCTCCGGATTGCCGGCGGCCGATGCCGCCTGCAATGCCGACGTCAGGGCCGCCTGCGTCTTGGTGGTCGGGTTGAATGAGTCCACAACATCTCCGTTCGGGATACGTCCAAAAAATGCTTGTCGTGTTGTTCAACGCCGTCAAGGTTGAGTCTGTTCCGCTCAATTTTAGCGTGACGCCGGCTACTGCCAGGCCACGTCAAACACGGCGTCCCAAGCGCTCGGTCGAGACCCGCACTCCGGCCACCGGGCGGCGGGCAGCGGCGCACGATCCACCGGCTTGGCTATTCCGCAGAATTACTCGTGCGACTTGTCGCATTGATCGAAAGCCGCAGGCAAACCGGCCGTATCGTAACGGCATGTCCCGCGGCCGACAGCTTCGCCCGCCATATCAGCTGCCCCGCCATCCGGCCCAGCTGGGCTGCGCAGTACGTCTTTTTCTGTCCCTTCTCCTCACGGTTGGTCTGGCCGGTTGTGCGAACCGAGGTGATGACGAATCGCGCAAGGGCGGCGGGGAACTGTGGCTGACTGCCGCTGAAGATCCCGGCCAGGACCCGTTCATGCCTTCGGTGGCAACGCCACTGTCAGGCAAACCACTGCCAGGTCCCGAACTGACTCCACACGGCAACGGCACCGAGGTGGTCGCGCAGCACATGCCCGGCGACAAGACGGGGCTCTACGGTGGGTCTCAAGACGACGCCTCTTGCGACCGAGAACAGATGATCTCGTTTCTCAAGACCCACGACGCCGAAGCGCGCGCGTTCGTGACTGCGCTCAATACCGACGCGTCACTGAAATGGTCGCAAGGAACCTCAGTTTCCGTCGATCAGATCGAGGCGTATATCGGTGAGCTCACTCCCGTCTACCTGCGGGTGGACACCCGAGTCACCAATTTTGGTTTCATCGACGGCAAACCGGTTCCGCTGCAAGCGATTCTGCAGGCTGGCACCGCGATCATGATCGACATCTACGGGGTTCCGCGAGTGCGCGGCCCCGCCGGCAGTCCGCTCACCAACCCGATAGCGATCGACCTCAGGCCACTACAACGCGGCACGCCCTGGCCTGACTTCAACCCCGGCGCGATCGTCATCGTGCAAGCAGCGAGGACCGTGACCATCGTGTTCGTGCTGGTCGACATTTACACGGGCGCCACGTTCGAACGAATGGCCGGAACGATTGGGGCGGACAGAATGCGTACCGGTCCGCCCCCGAGACAGCCCGATACCCCTAGCGCCACGACCGCCACGTACGACGGCACCTATGTCGCTGAGAACCTGCCGTCGAAGGCAACGGTTGTGGTACGCAACGGCCGGATCGTCAGCTTCGCTGAAGAAGCACCTGGCGCTGGAAAATGTGAACTCGCCATCGAAGCCGACTTCACCATTGCCCTACCCACCGGGGAATTCTCCGGGAGTTACACGGGAACAGTCAGCTCAGGTCCACATTGGTGCGTTGCCACCAATGGGACGATGTCCGGGCGCGTCGAAGGCTCCCAAATGACCATGACCTACACCAACGCCAACTCTGGGTCGTCGTTCGATCTGCAATTGAAGCGGACGTAGCTGCCCGGGCGCAGTTCCGGGGCGAGCTTAGAATCGAGGTCCGTGGGCCTCGACGACCGAGAAGCGTTGCGGGTTTTGCGCGACGCGTTCAGACCGGACTGTCCGGACCTCCCCGACTTCCCGGACCGCGAACCCACAGGCTCGAACGAGCTGGTCCGCAGCTTCTATGACAACTGGTTCGCGCTCGACACGTCGGTACGCGACCTGTTCCCGCCCGAAATGGACTCCCAGCGAACGGCTTTCGCGCACGCGCTGCACTGGGTCTACGGTGAGCTGGTCGCCCAGCGCGCCGAGGAACCGGTGGCCTTCCTCGCCCAGCTCGGCCGCGATCACCGCAAATACGGCGTCCTGCCACGCCAATACGAGACATTGTGCCGTGCCCTGTACGCGACGCTGCGCGACCATCTGAGCCACGAAAGCCGGCACGCTTGGTCCGACGCCGTCGATGATGCCGCCCGCCAGTCGCTCAACCTGATCACCGGGGTGATGAGCGGAGCCGCCGACCACGACGAGGGGCCCGGCTGGTGGGACGGCACGGTCAGCGAGCACATTCGGGTGTCCCGCGACCTCGCCATCGTTCGGCTACACCTAGACCAGACGTTGCACTATCACCCCGGCCAGTACGTCAATGTCCAGGTACCACAATGCCCGCGCCGCTGGCGATATCTCAGCCCAGCCATACCGTCCGACCCCGACGGGGGCATCGAATTTCACGTCCGCGCGGTTCCGGGTGGCCTGGTTAGTTCCGCCATCGTCACCGAGACCCAAGCGGGCGACCGGTGGCGGCTATCCGCCCCACACGGGTCTTTGGGGATCGACCGCGAGGGTGGGGACGTGCTCCTGGTCGCCGGCAGCACCGGTCTGGCGCCGCTTCGAGCATTGATCATGGACCTCACCCGTTTCGCAGTGAATCCCCGAGTGCACCTGTTTTTTGGCGCACGATACCGCTGCGAGCTCTACGACCTCCGCACGCTATGGCAGATTGCGGCGCACAACCCGTGGCTTTCGGTCTCGCCGGTGTCGGACTACGACCGCGACCCGTCCTGGGCCGCGGACTATCCGGACCTTTCGCCGCCGCGCGGCCTGCACGTGCATCAGATCGGCAGGCTGCCCGATGTGGTCACCAAATACGGCGGTTGGAGCGACCGGCAGATCCTGATCTGCGGTGGGCCGGCCATGGTCAGCGCAACCAGAACCGCCCTGATCGCCAAAGGCGCTCCACCGGAAAGCATTCAGCACGATCCCCTGTCCCGCTAGCCGGCCGCCCGAACTCGTTGGGCGACGTTCGGCGCTTGCGGGCAGCGACTGGTCAACCGCGACTGGCTGGCCACTATGCTCCTGGGGTGCCCGAGGTCACGCTGCGCGATCCGTCGTCGTCGCTGGTCGCGCGCTACGTGCCGGACGCCGGCATGATCGGCGTATCGCTGACGGACTCCGGAGTGGAGCTGCTTGGCCAACGCCGCGGCCTGGACGCGTATCGCGGCGCGGGCAAGACGATGGGAATCCCCATTCTGTATCCGTGGGGAAATCGACTGGGCGAGAACACATACACCGCTGAGGGCATCGCGGTAACGCTGGTACCGGGCGAGAACGGGGTACGTACCGACCCAGCTGGGTTACCCATCCACGGCGTGCTGGCCGCTTACCCCGGCTGGCGGGTGACCGCGAAGTCGGCGCATGAGCTAACAGCACAGCTTGACTTTGGCGCCGACCCGAGACTGCTTGCCAGCTTCCCCTATCCGCATGTTCTCGAGCTGGCGGTGCGGCTGCAACGGCGGACGCTGACGGTGCGCACCACGGTAACTGCGACCAGCGACAGATGTGTGCCGCTGTGCTTCGGATTTCACCCGTACCTCCAGGTGCCGGAGGTGCCGCGCGGCGAGTGGACTATCGAGACACCGCCGTTGCGGCAGCTGACCACCGATGAGCGCGGATTACCCACCGGTGCGACCGCCCGGCAACCGCGGCGGTCGCAACGATTGGGCGATCAAGCCTTCGACGATGGCTACGACCATGTGGACGAGGGGGCGATATTCGCGGTTTCCGGCGGCGACCGCCGTATTGAAGTGCATTTCGAACGCGGGTATCCGGCGGCGCAGATCTTCGCGCCACCCAGTGAAGACGTGGTGTGCTTCGAACCAATGGCCGCACCGACCGATGCGTTGCGAAGAGGGGGTTATCAACGCGCACACCGTGACAACCCGGCGGTTGCAGTGTTCTCGATTCAAGTTCAACGCGTCGAGACTGGGTCAGTGCGCCGCGGCATGCCCGTGGCTGTTCGGGGTGACGGGTTCGGGGATGCTTAGCGGACTCTTTGCGAAAGCTATGGGCGTGCTGTGGGGGTGCTTTGGGTACGACTCCGTCGGCGGCGACCGACACCCACGGGCGGGCCTGAACTGCACCGACAGGCGTTGCGCAGCGGCTGACCACCGATGCTCCGACGCCACTAGCAAGCCTTCGGCGCCCGGTGACGAAGGCTGCCTGACAACAATCGCAGAAATATTTGCCAATGCCGAGACACACACCCCCTCGACGGAGTCTTATGGAGTAGTCGCCCTCCGATGGCCGCGGACGGTTGCAGGATGGATCAGGTGATGAATGCATGAACTTCGCAGTGCTGCCCCCGGAGATCAACTCCGCACGCCTCTATCTTGGCGCGGGGCTAGAGCCGATGTTGCAGGCTGCCGCCGCTTGGGAGGGTCTTGCCACCGAGCTGGACTCGGCCGCGACCTCGTTTTCGGCAGTAACCTCCGGGTTGGCGAGTTCGTCGTGGCAGGGTGCCGCGTCGGTCGCCATGACGAACGCGGTTGCGCCCTATCTGGGCTGGTTGACCGCGGCGACCGCGCAGGCTGAGGAGACCGCCGCCCAGGCCCGTCTGGCAACCGCCGCATTCGAGGCAGCGCTGGCCGCGACGGTGCCTCCGGCGATCATCTCGGCTAACCGCACCCAATTTGTGTCGCTGGTGCTGTCCAACCTGCTGGGACAGAACGCTCCCGCGATTGCCGCCGCTGAGGCCGCCTATGAACAGATGTGGGCCCAGGACGTTGCTGCGATGCTTGGCTACCATGCCGGGGCGTCAGCGGCCGTCTCGGCGTTGACACCGTTCGGCCAGGGCATCCTCGAGCTGGCCGGCTTGTCCGGCCCCATGGCCAGTATCGGTGCGGCCGTTACCGCCGCACCGGCCGCGGCCGCCGTCGCAGCCCAAGCGTCTTTCGCCGCGGTGACCCCGCTTACCCAGGGCGTGCAGGCTCTGCTGGGCACATCTGGCGCGATTGGCGCGATGAACAGCATCAGCGCGGCGGTCAGCGCCGCGCCGGCCGCCGCCGCGGCGGCCGTGACCCCACTCACCCAGGGTGTGCAAGCTCTGCTGAGCACATCTGGCGCGATGAACAGCATCAACGCGGCGGTCGGCGCTGCACCGGCCGCGGCGGCGGCAACCGCTCAAGCGTCGGTCAACGCCTTCCGGAACCTGGGCTTCGCCAATGACGGCCAGGGCAACATCGGCAGCGGCAACGTCGGAGACTTCAATTTCGGCGGCGGCAACATCGGCAACACCAACGTCGGCTTGGGCAATATCGGCATCGGCAATTTCGGGTTCGGGAACGTGGGTCCGGCGCTGACGGCGGCCATCAACAACATCGGCTTCGGCAACACCGGCAGCGGCAACATCGGGTTCGGCAACACCGGCGACAACAACATCGGGTTCGGCAACACCGGCGACAACAACATCGGCTTCGGGCTCACCGGCACCGGCCAGTCGGGGTTCGGCGGTCTCAACTCGGGGACCGGCAACACCGGCTTGTTCAACTCCGGCACCGACAACTTCGGCATCGGCAACTCGGGAACCGGCAACTGGGGCTTCTTCAACTCGGGCGACAGCTACAACACCGGCATCGGCAACTCCGGCGAAGCCAACACCGGCTTCTTCAACTCAGGTATCGCCAACACCGGCATCGCCAACGCGGGCAACTACAACACGGGCAGCTGGAACCCGGGCAGCGGCAACACCGGCGGCTTCAACCTGGGCAACTACAACAGCGGCTACCTCAATAGCGGCAACCTCAACACCGGGATCGCCAACTCCGGCAACGTCAACACTGGCGCCTTCATCGCTGGCAATTTCAACAACGGATTCTTCTGGCGGGGCAACTTCCAGGGCCTGTTCTTCAGCGACAGCCCCGGCTTCTTCAACTCGACTACCGCCCCGTCCTCGGGCTTCTTCAACAGCGGCAGCGGCAGTGAATCGGGCTTCTTCAACTCCGGTACCAACAATTCCGGCTTCTTCAACACGTCGGAAGGGGTCATCGGCAACTCGGGCACCGGCAACAGCGGCGTGATGCAATCGGGTCTGATCAACTCCGGCAACACCGTATCGGGCTTCCTCAATACGAGCTTCCTGGCCATCACAGTGCCGGCGTTGATCTCGGGCGGCGTCAACAACGGCGCCAATATCGCCGGCTTCTTTGGTGGCCCACCGAGCACCAGTAACTTCGGCTTGGCCAACGTGGGGATCAATAACTTCGGCATCGGAAACGATGGCGACGGGAACGTCGGCCTCGGCAACTTCGGCACGCAAAACTTCGGCCTGGGTAACTCCGGCCTCGGTAACTTTGGCAGTGGGAACTTCGGCGACGTCAACTATGGCTGGGGCAACTTCGGCGTCCAGAATCTCGGGCTCGGCAACCTCGGCACATACAACTTCGGTATCGGAAACCTGGGCGACTTCAACTTCGGTTCCGGGAATCTGGGTATCTACAACAACGGTTCCGGAAACGCCGGCGACTACAACGTCGGCTTCGGTAACGCCGGCGATTACAACCAGGGATTTGCGAATACCGGTCTCAACAATATCGGTTTTGGGAATACCGGCAACGGCAATTTCGGCATCGGCCTGACCGGCGATGGCCAAGTCGGTTTCGGCGCCCTGAACTCCGGCATCGGCAACAGCGGTCTGTTCAATTCGGGCACCGACAACATGGGTTTGTTCAACTCGGGCACCGGCAACGTCGGCTTGTTCAACTCCGGTACCGGAAACGTCGGCATCGGCAATGCGGGCACCGGAAACTGGGGTTTCGAGAACCCGGGCACGGCGAACACGGGCATCCACAACGCCGGTATGTACAACACCGGCTTCGGTAATGCCGGAACATTCAACACGGGCTTCTACAACGTCGGCGACTACAATACCGGCGTCCTCAACGTGGGCAGCACCAACACGGGCAGCCACAACGTGGGCAACGTCAACTCCGGCGACTTCAACACCGGTGACACCAACACCGGCTACTTCAACCCCGGAAACATCAATACCGGCGCCTTCAACACCGGCAACAACAACAATGGCTTCCTCGTGTCCGGCGATAACCAGGGTCAGATTGCTATCGACCTCTCTATCACGACTCCTGAAATTATCATAGATATGCCCATGACCATTCCGGTAAACATGACGATGATCATCCCCTCCGAGGTGGTGCCGTTTACCGAGGTCCAGGTTTTCCCCAAGACTTTCTACCTGGGCGGCATCTTCTTCATCGGCCCCATGAACCTCACCGACTCGTTTATTACTACTCCGCAAGCGACAATCCAAATCGGCTCATCCTCGACGTCAATTCCCATCACTATTCAAGGAGCCCTGGAGAGCCGCACGATCACCTTCCTCAAGATCGACGCGGCCCCCGGCTTCGGCAATACCACCACCAATCCCTCGTCGGGGTTCTTCCACTCGGGTGTCGGCGGCACTTCCGGCTTCCAGAACTTCAGCGCTCTGAGTTCCGGCGTGTGGCACGGCAGCCTCTCGGGAACAGGGAACTCCGGCTTCCAGAACTTCGGCTCGATGCTTACCGGCGTGTCGAACTTCGGCAACACCATCTCCGGCTTCTACAACACCGGCACAACCGGACTCGGCACGATGGCCAATGTCTCGGGCCTCTACAACATCGGCACCAACGTAGCGGGCGTGTTCAACAGCCCCAGCGGAACGATCTTCAACCTCGGTCTGGCCAACCTCGGCCAACTGAACGTCGGCAGCGGAAACGTCGGCAGCTTCAACCTGGGCAGCGGAAACCTCGGCGACTTCAACGTCTTCTCCGGCAACCAGGGCATCTACAACATCGGCCCCGGAAACGTCGGCGACTTCAACCAGGGCTTCGGCAACCTGGGCAGCTACAACCTCGGCCTGGGGAACCTGGGCAGCTACAACCAGGGCTTCGGCAACGACGGCAACTTCAACATCGGGTTCGCCAACACCGGCAACAACAACATCGGCATCGGACTGACCGGCAACAACCAAGTCGGCATCAATTTCGCTGGCGGGTTGAACTCGGGCAGCGGCAACATCGGCATGTTCAACTCCGGCACCAACAATGTCGGTTTCTTCAACTCCGGTGATGGCAACTGGGGCATCGGCAACTCCGGAACGCTCAACACCGGCATCGGCAACACCGGAACCACCAACACCGGCTTGTTCAATACCGGCTCGTACAACACTGGCATGGCCAACACCGGCACCTACAACACCGGCAACTACAACAGCGGCACCACCAACACCGGCCACGCCAACCGCGGTGACTACAGCACCGGCTGGTACAACACCGGCAACTACAGCACCGGCTTCGCCAACCAGGGCGATATCTCCACTGGCTTCTTCATCACCGGCGACATGAGCAACGGCTTCACCTGGCGCGGCGGCGAAGAAGGCCTCTGGGGCGGCGGCTACGCGATCAATGTTCCCGAAATTCCCGCGCACATCGACATCAACGCCCCCATCAATATCCCCATCATCGCCAGCTTCACACCCATCCAATACACCGGCATAACACTCAATTCCGTCCCCTTTGGTTTCGTCATCGGTGGGTTGGATCTCCTCACCGGCGACATCTCCTCGCTGACCATCCCGCCGATCACCGCCACCCTTGCGCAGATGTCGGCCCAGATCGGCGCGACCGACGGTTCAACGGGACTCTTTGTCCCCATAAGGGCCAGCGTCGGTCCCGTCGACTGGACGCCCATCAATATCCCGGCGCAGACGGGCTTCTTCAACACCACCACCGGATCGTCGGGCTTCTTCAACGACGGCACCATCGTGTCGGGCATCTCCAACATCGGCGCCAACATTTCGGGCTTCCAGAACGTCGCAAGCTCGGGAACCTCGGGCTTCAACAACTTCGGCGACCTGCAATCGGGCGTGGCGAACCTCGGCAACACCATCTCGGGCCTCTTCAACACGGGTACCGCAACACCGGCCAACCTCTCCGGCTTCTACAACGTCGGCAGCGATCTTGCGGGCGTCTTCCAAAACCAGGTCATCGCGACATCGACGTTCAATATCGGCCTGGGCAACGTCGGCGAGAACAACGTGGGATTCGGAAACGTCGGCAACAACAACGTCGGTTTCGGCAACGTTGGGGACAACAACGTCGGCCTCGGAAACCTCGGCAACTTCAATATCGGCGGTGGAAACCGCGGCGACTTCAACTTCGGCCCCGGCAACCTGGGTGACTACAACGTCGGCGGCGGGAACGTCGGCAGCTACAACATCGGGTTCAGCAACGCAGGCAACTACAACCAGGGCGTCGCCAACACCGGCAACGCCAACGCGGGCTTGGCCAACACCGGGGACCGCAACGTCGGTCTCGGACTCACCGGCGATGACCAACAGGGCTACGGCGACCTCAACTCCGGCACCGGCAACAGCGGACTCTTCAACTCCGGCACCGACAACGCCGGGTTGTTCAACTCCGGCACCGGGAACGTCGGCATCGGGAACTCCGGCACCGGAAACTGGGGCCTCGGCAACAGCGGTACCCTCAACACGGGCATCTTCAACGCCGGCAACATCAACACCGGTTTCTACAATCCCGGCATCGTCAACACCGGCGTCGGCAACCCGGGCAGCTACAACTCCGGCAGCTTCAACGCCGGCGCCTTCAACACCGGCGATTTCAACCCGGCCGCCTACAACACCGGCTGGTTGAACACCGGCAACTACAACACCGGTCTCGCGAACTCCGGCGACGTCAACACCGGCGCCTTCATTGCCGGGAACTTCAGCAACGGCGCATTGTGGCGGGGTGACTTCCAGGGCCTGTGGGGCTACAGCTACACGGAAGTCATTCCTGATACCGGCATCCCGGTGAACCTCGAAGTGCCGATCCACTTCTTCCTGCCGATCAGCGCCACACTCGGCCTCGTCAGTGTGAGCTCCATTACCATTCCATCGCTCTCGGTCGACATCACGATCCTCGGCATCATCCCGGCCGGCAGCATCGTCGACGTCAGTTCATTCACCATCCCGAGCCTCTCCATTACCCTTCCCTCACTAAGTTTCGCGATCGGCACCAGCATGACCGACCCGCTGATCGACATCGTCGGCAGCGGCACCCTGCTCCCCATCAGCCTGCCGATCATCGATATCCCGGTAGCCCCGGGCTTCGGGAACCAGACGATCTTGCCGTCCTCGGGATTCCTCAACAACGGCGCCGGCACCGTATCGGGATTCGGAAACTTCGGCAGCAACAGTTCCGGCTTCTTCAACCTCACCTCCGGGACCTCAGGAATCTCGGGCTACAAGAACTTCGGCGACCTGCTATCGGGAGTGTCCAACCTCGGCGAGAACATCTCCGGCTTCCTCAATACGGGCCTGACAACCCCGGCCGATATTTCCGGCTTCGGCAACATCGGCGACAACATTGCCGGGTTGCTCAACAACAACCCAATCTTCAACCTGGGCTTCGCGAACTTCGGCGTCGGAAACATCGGCGGTGGCAACCTCGGCGACTTCAACATCGGCTCCGGCAACATCGGCAACTCAAACTTCGGCAGCGGCAACATCGGCAGCTTCAACGTCTTCTCCGGAAACCAGGGCATCTACAACTTCGGCCCCGGCAACCTGGGCGACTACAACTTCGGTTTCGGCAACCTGGGCGACTACAACATCGGTTTCGGCAACCTGGGCGACTTCAACCAGGGCTTTGGGAACGACGGCAGCAACAACATCGGGTTTGCCAATACCGGCACCAACAACATCGGTATTGGGCTGTCCGGCACCGGGCAGGTCGGGTTCGGCGCGTTGAACACCGGTACCGGCAACATGGGCCTGTTCAACTCGGGCACCGGCAACGTCGGCTTGTTCAACTCGGGCACCGGAAATATCGGTATCGGCAACTCCGGTACTGGCAACTGGGGTATCGGCAACACCGGCACGATCAACTCGGGCATCGCGAACTCGGGCATCGGCAATGTGGGGCTGTGGAACCCGGGCACCGGCAACACCGGCTGGGCCAATGCGGGCACCTACAACACCGGCGCTTACAACACCGGTATGGCCAACACCGGCATGGCGAACCCCGGTGTCTACAACACCGGCAGCTTCAACACGGGCAGCACCAACACGGGTGACTTCAACTCCGGCGAGTACAACACGGGCTGGTTCAATACCGGTGACTACAACACCGGCCTGGGCAACTCCGGCACGGTCAACACCGGCGCGTTCAACGCGGGTAATTACAGCAACGGCATGTTCTGGCGGGGCGACTACCAGGGTTTGTGGGGCACGCACGTGGCCCTCAACATCCCGGAATTCCCGGTGTTGAACTTCGACATCGAAATCCCGGTCAATATCCCGATCAGTGCCGACCTGGGCAGCCTGGCCCTCAACGGCTTTACTTTCCCGCAGATCACCATCAACGCCGCGTTGATCACGAACTTCAAAATCGGGCCGATCACCATTCCGACAATCAGCGGCACCCTGCCTGTCATCACTGCCAACATCGGTGCCACCGATGGTTCGACGACGATCCCGATCTCTATCCGCAGCGGTCTGGGACCCATCAATGTGGTGTTCCTCGACATCCCGGCGGCGCCCGGGTTCGGGAACACGACCAGCACCCCGTCGTCGGGTTTCTTCAATTCCGGGACGGGTACGGCGTCCGGGTTCGGCAATTTCGGTGGCAATTCGGGCTTGTGGAATTCCACGTTGTCGGCGGTCGGGAACTCGGGCATGCAGAACTTCGGTTCGCTGCAATCGGGGTTTGCCAACCTGGGCAACACGGTGTCGGGGTTCTACAACACCAGCACGGCGGGGCTGGCGACGGCGGGCAACCTGTCGGGTCTGTTCAACATCGGCACCGACCTGGCCGGGCTGTTCCACGGCGAGACCGGGACCATCTTCAACATCGGTCTTGGCGATGTCGGCCAATTGAACATCGGCGGTGCGAACATCGGCGACGTCAACATCGGCAGCGCCAACATCGGTAGCGGCAACGTCGGCTTCGGCAACATCGGTAACAGCAACGTCGGCAGCGGCAACGTCGGCGACTTCAACTTCGGCTTTGGTAACGCGGGTCCGGGGCTGACGGCGGCCATCAACAACATCGGGATCGGCAACGTCGGCGACTACAACTTTGGCTTCGGCAATACCGGCGATTACAACATCGGCTTCGGTAACACCGGCAGCAACAACATCGGCATCGGGATCACCGGCGACAATCAGATCGGTATCGGCCCGTTGAACTTCGGTATCGGTAACACGGGCCTGTTCAACTTGGGCGACAACAACATTGGCCTGTCGAATGCCGGCAACTTCAACCAGGGCTTCGCCAACACCGGCAACAACAACATCGGATTGTTCAACACCGGCGACAACAATGTCGGTATCGGGCTCACCGGCGACGGCCAGTCCGGGTTCGGGTCGCTGAGCTCGGGGGCGGGCAACATCGGTTTGTTCAACTCCGGCACCGGCAACACCGGCTTCTTCAACTCCGGCACCGGCAACACCGGCATCTTCAACTCCGGCACCGGCAACATCGGTATCGGCAACATGGCCACTGGCGGGCTCGGTATCGCGTTGTCCGGCGACAACCAGATCGGCATCGGCGGCACCAACTCGGGCAGTTTCAATATCGGCTTGTTCAACTCGGGCACCGGCAACGTCGGCATCGGCAACTCCGGCACCGGCAACTGGGGTATCGGCAACTCCGGCACCGGCAATACCGGCATCGGCAACACCGGCACCTGGAACTCGGGCTTGTTCAACGCCGGCAACTTCAACACCGGCTTCGCCAACCCCGGCGACTACAACACCGGGATGTTCAACATCGGCAGCTTCAACACCGGTATGGCCAACCTGGGTGACTACAACACCGGCTCGTACAACACCGGTCACTACAACACCGGTATCGCCAACGCCGGCGACTTCGGCACCGGCGGCTACATCACCGGCAGCCAAAACAACGGCTTCTTCTGGCGCGCCGACCGCCAGGGCCTGATCTGGGCCAACTACACCATCCAGGCCCAGCAAGTCCCGGCCTTCCTGACCGTCGACGTCCCCATCAACATTCCCATCACCGCCGACATCACCGACATTTCCATCCCGGCGATCACCATTCCGGCGTGGACCGCTTCCGGGAAAGTCGATTTCGCGATCATCTCCGGCACGCTCACTGCCAAGGTGCCCGACATCGTCATCCACGGCGGCACCGATTCGTCGACCCCGATCACCATCAGTTTCGGCACGCAGCCGGCGGTGGATATTCTCATCGGTGGCCCGAACACGTCCATCAACGTCCTGGGCGGGGCTTTCGGCGGACCCGCGTTCGTTCCGCTCATCGATGTGGTGCCGCAACCGGGCTTCTTCAACGCCACGACCGGCCTGTCGTCGGGCTTCCTCAACTGGGGCATCGGCAACGCCTCGGGCCTGCAGAACTTCGGGAACAATTCGGGCTTCTTCAACGTCGCCACCGCGACCATCGGAAACTCCGGCTTCCAGAACTTCGGCTCGCTGCAATCCGGGATGGCGAACCTCGGCAACACCATCTCGGGTCTGTTCAACACCGGCACCGCATCCCCGGCCACGATTTCCGGGCTGCTCAACATCGGCACGAACCTGGCCGGATGGTTCCAAAACGGCCCCGACGCGACGACCTTCAGCCTCGGGTTCGCCAACGACGGATTCTGGAACCTGGGCAGCGCCAACATCGGCGCCAACAACTTCGGCAGCGGCAACATCGGCCTCGGCAACTTCGGTAACGGCAACTTCGGCAGCTCCAACGTCGGCAGCGGCAACATCGGCAGCTTCAACTTCGGCAGCGGCAACATCGGCACCGGAAACTTCGGCTTCGGCAACGTGGGTCCGTCGTTGACCGCGGCGATCCAAAACGTCGGGTTCGGCAACACCGGCAGCTTCAACATCGGCTTCGGCAACACCGGCGACAACAACATCGGCTTCGGCAACACCGGCGACGGCAACATCGGTATCGGCCTGAGCGGCAACGCCTTGACCGGGTTCGGCAGCCTGAACACCGGTTCGGGCAACATCGGGCTGTTCAACTCCGGCACCGGCAACGTCGGGTTCTTCAACTCGGGCACCGGTAACTGGGGCATCGGCAACTCCGGGGAGTACAACACCGGCATCGGCAACACCGGCAGCACGAACACGGGTTTCTTCAACAGCGGCATGGTCAACACCGGCATCGCCAATGCCGGCGATTTCAACACCGGCCTGTACAACGTGGGCAACACCAACACCGGCAGCTTCAACCCGGGTAGCTACAACAGCGGCGACTTCAACACCGGCAACTACAACACCGGCTACTTCAATACCGGCAACTCCAACACGGGCATCGGCAACTCCGGCAACGTCAACACCGGGTTCTTCATCTCCGGCAACTACAGCAACGGCATCTTCTGGCGCGGCGACTACCAAGGCCTCGGCGGGTTCGAATACCAGACCACCATTCCCGAAATCCCCTGGGGCTACGACATAGCCTCCGACATCCAAATCCCGATCACCGGCACAATCAACGCCATCACCCAAGACCTGATCACCATCGACGAAATCAGCATCCCGCTAGATTTGTCCATCACGGTCTGTTTCGTCTACATCCCGTTCGTTGGGTGCGTCCTGAGCGGGACAATTCCGATTGGAACGGTAGATACAGTCAACCTCGGGCCCTTCACCATCGACCCGAATGTGCTCAACCCCGAGACTATTATCGACTTCCCCATCGAGCAGCCCATCGACCTGTTCGACAGCGGGACGATCGGCCCGTTCACCTTCGGGTTCGGATGGCAGGGAAGCCCCGGATTCTTCAACTCGACCACGACCCCGTCGTCGGGCTTCTTCAACTCCGGAAGCGGTGGCGCATCAGGCTTCCTCAACGACGCCGCCGGCGCCGTATCCGGCCTCGGAAACGTCTTCACTCAAACGTCGGGCATCCTCAACGCCGGCGGCCTGGAGAACTCGGGCATGCAGAACTTCGGCGCCATGCAATCGGGCTTTGCCAACTTTGGCAACTTCATCTCGGGTTTCTTCAACACAACCGTGCTCGACATCGCGACGCAGGCATTTGTCTCCGGCGTCGGGAACTTCGGCATGGAACTGTCCGGCTTCTTCAACGACAACTCCACGCCATAGGCGCTCGCCCACCGGCGCACACCCACTGCGCCGCTCGCTCACCGGCGCGGTTGCCAGACAACCAGCGCTGTGCTCTTCGGCACCACCGCGACCTCGCGGCGCTGGTTGGCACGCAAAACCCGCAGCTCCTCAGCCATCTCATCCAACCGGGACTGCAGCGCCTCGACTTGATTAGTCAGCTCGATGATGCGCTTGATGCCGGCGAGGTTGACACCCTCATCCTGCGAGAGGCGCTGCACCTGCCGCAGCAGCTCGACATCGTGCTGCGAATAGCGGCGCCCACCACCGGCGGTCCGGCTCGGGCTGACCAGACCGAGCCGATCGTAGGTACGCAGCGTCTGTGCGTGCATGCCGGCCAACTCGGCGGCCACGGAGATCAAAAACGTCCGGGCGTCTTGTCTTGGAGAGTTCTTGGCCATCAGCGACTACCTGCCCATCCGGCCCGTGGATCAAAACCACTAGACCGCTCAGCCGCCGCGTAGGCCTCCAACGCCTCCTGGGCGGCGCCGTGTAGGTCTGGCGGCACAGCAACTTTCACGGTGACGAGCAGGTCGCCGCTACCGCCGCTGCGCTTGGGCACCCCGCGCCCACGCACCCGCAGGATACGGCCGTCGGCAGTACCCTTGGGTACCCGAACACCCACCGTGCCGTCCAGAGTCGGCACCGAAAGCGTTGAGCCCAAGGCTAATTCGGTGAAACTTACCGGGACGGTAACCGTAAGGTCGTCACCGTCGCGCCCAAAGACCTTGTCCGGCCGCACATGAACCGTCACATAGAGATCACCCGACGGCGCGCCTCGCAATCCGGCCTCGCCCTGTCCAGCCAGCCGGATCCGCTGCCCGTCGTCGACGCCGGGCGGGATACGTACGTTGATGGTGCGGGTGCGAGTGGTCACCCCGGTGCCCTTGCACTCCTCGCAAGGGTTCTCGATGATCGAGCCGCTGCCCCGACAGTCGGTGCAGGGTTCGGAAAAGCCGAAAGCGCCCTGGTTGCGGTTGATCACACCCGAACCGTTGCAACTAGCACACACTTTCGGGCTGGTGCCCGGGCGCGCCCCGCTGCCGTGGCAGTTGGTACACGGCGCCGGACTGGTTAACCGCAGTGGCATCGCCACGCCCTTGGCGGCCTCCACGAAATCCAGCTCGGTCTCGGTCTCGAGATCGTTGCCACGCCGCGGCCGGCTGGGACGGGCGCTACCGCCCCGTCCGAATAGACCGCCGAACAGGTCGCCAATGTTGGCGCCGCCGGAACGGCCCGCGGCGTCGAACAAATCGTTGAGGTTGAATTCGGCGCCATCGCCACCCACACCGAAGCCGCCCATGCCGCCACCGAAATCGCCACTGTCGAATCGGCGACCGCCGAAGCCACCGCCTGCGAAGAGCCGGCGGGTTTCGTCGTATTCCTTGCGTTTGCCAGGGTCCGACAACACGTTGTGCGCCTCGGAGACCGCCTTGAATCGTTCGCCCGCGGCCGCGTTGTCGGGATTCGCGTCGGGATGCAGGTCGCGCGCTAATTTGCGATAGGCGCGCTTGATCTCGTCGGCACTGGCGTCAGAGGAGACGCCCAGCTCCTTATAGAAGTCCTTTTCGACCCACTCACGCTGGGCCATATCGCGTCACCTCCTTCCAACAGTTTCTATCTCATTTTTGTTGTCCGCGATTCGACTTCCCTATTCCCCGGTGGGGTCGACGCTATTGCCAGCGTCGGCCTGCTCGGTTTTGCCGGCGTCTCCGGCCTGGTCCGCCGATTCAGCGGCTGTAACGCCGCCTGCGCTGGCGGCATCGTCGGCAACGGTGTCGACAACGCCGACCAAGGCATGCCGCAACACATGCTCGCCGAGCTGGTAGCCCTGCCGTAAGACGGCGCCGATCACCGGCCTGGACCCCTGCCCCCCATCGCCTTCGTGCTGCACGGCTTCGTGCAACACCGGGTCGAAATCCTCACCCTCGGCCCCAAAGGCCGCCAGTCCGAGCCCGGTCAATGCGTTCATCAGCTTGTCCGCGACCGACTTCAGCGGGCCCGAGTCGAGATCGCCGTGTTTGCGCGCCCGCTCGAGATCATCGAGAACGGCGAGCAATTCGCTGACCACGCCAGCCTTGGCCCGGTCCGCGGCCGCTTGCTGATCGCGCAACGCCCGTTTGCGGTAATTGGCGAAGTCAGCTTGCACCCGTTGCAGATCGGCGGTCAGCTCGGCGACCGCGTCGCCCTGTTTCCCCGTCGCTACCGTCCCTCCCGGCGTGTCGCCGGGAGGGACGTGCCGCACTTCACCCGTCTCGGGATCGATGCGCCGCTTGTCAGTCACGGTGAGCGATTCAAACGGATTGTCATCCGGCGGTTGATTTCCATCCGGTTTCTGGTTTCCGCCCGTCACTTGGTCTCCCGGTCATCGTCGACCACCTCCGCGTCCACGACATCGTCAGCGCCCGCCTGGGCGCCGCCGGCCGCGGCACCGCCGGGCTGGGCCGCTCCGGCGGCCTCCGAAGCGGCCTGGGCCTCGGCCTGCGTCGCCTCGTATATGGCCTGTCCCAGCGCCTGCGACTCTTGGCCCAGCTTCTCCATCGCCGACTTGATCGCGGCGATGTCGGTGCCATCCAGCGCCTTCTTCGCGTCCGCGACTGCGGCATCAACCTTGTCCAGCGTGTCGTCCGGGACCTTCGGAGCACCCGCCTCGGAGTCTCCACTCCGCTGCTCAGCGATGAACTTCTCCGTCTGGTAGACCAGCGTCTCGGCCTGGTTTCGAACGTCGGCCTCCTCACGACGCTGATGGTCTTCAGCGGCGTGCGCCTCGGCGTCCTTGATCATCCGATCGATCTCTTCCTTGGAGAGGCCGGAGCCTTCCTGGATACGGATCGTGTTCTCCTTGCCGGTGCCCTTGTCCTTGGCAGTGACGTGAACGATGCCGTTGGCGTCGATGTCGAACGTCACCTCGATCTGCGGAACACCGCGTGGCGCCGGTGGGATACCGGTCAGCTCGAAGGAACCGAGCAACTTGTTGTGCGCGGCGATCTCACGCTCGCCCTGATAGACCTGAATCTGCACCGACGGCTGGTTGTCATCGGCGGTGGTGAACGTCTCCGACCGCTTGGTCGGGATGGTGGTGTTGCGCTCGATGAGCTTGGTCATCACGCCACCCTTGGTCTCAATCCCCAAGGATAGCGGCGTAACATCAAGCAGCAGAACGTCTTTCACCTCACCCTTGAGCACGCCGGCCTGCAGCGCGGCACCCACCGCGACGACCTCGTCGGGGTTGACGCCCTTGTTGGGCTCTTTGCCGCCGGTGAGCTCTTTGACCAGTTCGGTCACCGCAGGCATCCGGGTGGAACCACCAACCAACACCACGTGATCGATCGCTGATACCGAGATACCGGTGTCGGCAATCACCGACTGGAACGGCTTGCGGGTGCGGTCCAACAAGTCCTGGGTGATGCGCTGGAACTCCGCGCGGGTCAGCTGCTCATCGAGGAACAGCGGGTTCTTGTCGGCGTCTACCGTGATGTAGGGAAGGTTGATCGAGGTGGACTGACTCGAGCTCAGTTCGATCTTGGCCTTCTCCGCGGCTTCGCGAAGCCGCTGCATGGCCATCTTGTCCTTGGTCAGGTCAATGCCGCTGGTGCCCTTGAACTTGTCCACGAGCCACTCGACGATCCGGTCGTCCCAGTCGTCGCCGCCGAGATGATTGTCACCGCTGGTGGCACGGACCTCCACCACGCCCTCGCCGATCTCCAGCAATGAGACGTCGAAGGTACCGCCACCAAGGTCGAAGACCAAGATGGTCTGTTCTTTCTCGCCCTTGTCCAGGCCATAGGCCAGCGCCGCGGCGGTCGGTTCGTTGACGATGCGCAGCACGTTGAGCCCCGCAATCTGGCCGGCGTCCTTGGTCGCCTGACGCTGAGCATCGTTGAAGTACGCGGGCACCGTGATAACCGCGTCGGTGATGTCCTCACCCAGGTAGGCCTCGGCGTCCCGCTTCAACTTCTGCAGGACCCGGGCGCTGATCTCCGGGGCGGTGTACTTCTTGTCGTCGATCTCGATAGACCAATCGGTGCCCATGTTCCGCTTGACCGAACGCACGGTGCGATCGATATTGGTCACCGCCTGGTTCTTGGCGGGCTGGCCAACCAGCACTTCGCCGTTACGTGCGAACGCAACGATGGACGGTGTGGTTCTGGAGCCCTCGGAGTTGGCGACGACAACAGGGTCGCCACCTTCCAGAACTGCGACGACGGAGTTAGTGGTCCCGAGGTCGATCCCGACCGCACGAGCCATGGTGAATCCTCCTGAGTAAATAGAGCCTTGTGGCGCACTATGCTGAGTGAACCCCGCTCAAGCCTGCCTGTGACGCCACGGGGCTGTCAACTTGGGCTTGAGTCTGTCTCACTCAACTTGTCGACTATGCCAACGTTGGGTGTTCGGTTCTTGTTCCCCAGGGCTGCGTTCGGTGTAGGAAGCCGCACAAGTTGTCGGATTCTCATTGAGCTGTCGGGAGCGTGTCGGAAAGTCATCAACGTGTCTCGCAGTTGCCGCCGGCCTCGCCGGCCAGATCGACCACCACGCTGCCAGCAGCCATGCCCTCGACCACCGCCGCGGTCACCAGCCGCGGAGCAGCGCGCCCCGGCACCAACGCCGTCGTGATCACCACATCAAACCTGGTGATCGCCTCCTCAAGCTTCTTCTGCTGATCAGCGCGCTCTGCCTCGGTCAACTCCCGCGCATATCCACCCTGACCGGCGGCGGCGATTCCCAGATCCAGCCAATGGGCGCCCACCGACCGCACCTGCTCAGCGACCTCCGGGCGTACGTCGTACCCCGTCGCCCGCGCACCCAGCCGCTTGGCGTCGCCAATGCTTGCAACCCCGCAACCCCTACACCCAGCACCAACACACTGGCCGGCTTCACCGTGCCGCCGCCGTGGTCAACATCGGGAAAAACCGCGTCGCCTCCGAGGCCGCCACCAACACCGCCTTATACCCCGCCACATTGGCCTGCGAACTCAATGCATCCATCGCCTGTGCCCGCGAGATCCGCGGAATCTCCTCCACCGCATAGGCTGAAACCCCCCGCTCCCGCAACGCCGGGATGGTTGTGTCGGCGCTGCGGGGGGCGAGGAACCCCACCAACGTCTGCGCCTCGCGCAGCCGGTTCACTTCGGCCGGGGTGGGCGGGGCCACCTTCACCACGACGTCGGCGGACCATGCGTCACCGATCGTCGCGCCCGCGGACTGATACAACTCATCGGGCAACAACGACCGCTGACCTGCACCAGACTCGACCACCACGGCGATCCCGCGCGATACCAAGCCGGCGACGGCCTTGGGCACCAACGCTACTCGCCGCTCACCGTCAACCGACTCGGCGACTACGCCGACGGTCGTGGTGCCCTGACCGGCGACAGCTGAACCCGTCTTGACTTGTTGCATCTGTACCTCCGTTTCCTTCTGGAGTGATCGTCGCGCTGAGGATCGCGACTGCGGTTAGGTTCCCGATCGCTCGGTCGCGAGGGACTTCCGCAGTGTTGGTTTGTCGAGTTTTCCGACCGCGTTCTTGGGTAGCTCGTCGAGGACGGTGATGTCGACGGGGCGCTTGAACTTCGACAGGGAGTTGCGCAGGTGCTCGCGGATGCGGTCGGCGGTGATGTCTTTGCCGCTATTGAGGGAGACGTAGAGGACGGGTTCCTCGCCGTAGAGCTCGCTGGGGCGTCCGATGACCGCGGCCTCGGCGATCTCGGGCAACTGGTAGGCGACGGATTCGATCTCCTTGGGGTAGATGTTCTCGCCGCCGCGGATGATCATGTCCTTGGCCCGGTCGACGAGGATCAAGTACCCGTCCTTGTCGAGGCGACCGACGTCGCCGGTGTGCAGCCAGCCGTCGATGATCGTTTTCGCGGTCTCGTCTGGACGATTCAGATAGCCCCGCATGACGTTGGGCCCTTTGATCGCGACCTCGCCTGTTTCGCCTGGTGCAACAGTGCGGTGATCGGCACCGACGATGCGGATTTCCTGGCCTGGCAGCGCGAGCCCGACGGTGCCTGGTTTACGGGCCCCGTTCAGGGGATTCGCGGTACTTGCGCAGGTGCCTTCCGAGAGTCCGTAGCCCTCGATCAAGGGTATGCCGTAGCGGTTTTCGAACTTGCTGAGCAACCCGACGCTGGCCGGCGCGGCGCCGCAGATCGCGAAACGCACCGAGGACGTGTCGGGTTTGAACTCGTCGGGCAGGTCGGCGAGCATGGTGTAGATCGTTGGAACGGCCGAGAAGTAGGTCGCGCGACAGCGTTCGAGCCGATCGAAGAAGGTGTGCGGGCTGAATCGGCCGGCAATCGTGATGCGGCCCCCGGCGACCAGCGCGGACAACGCACCGACGATGATGCCGTTGGCGTGGAACAACGGCAGAATCAGCAAGCTGTGATCGTTTTCTGACATGGCGAAGGCGTCGACGGCCATGCGGCACATGGCATTCAGGTTCGCGTGGTCGAGCATGACGCCTTTGGGGCGCCCGGTGGTGCCGCTGGTGTAGATCAGCAGCGCCAGCGCGTCGTTGTCGTGCTCGGCGCATGTCTGACCCGGTTGGGCGTCGTCGGCGGTGAGCTCGGCGGTGAGGACCACCTGTGTCGGCAGGTCGTAGTTCGGCGCTGTGTCGACGATGACGACTCGTGCGCCCGCGTCCTTGACCTGGTAGCCGATTTCGGCCGGTACCAATGTGGGGCTGATCGGCGTGGCCGCTGCACCGAGTCGCCAGGCGGCGAACAACGCCACCACGAAGCCGGTGTGGTTGGGCAGCATGATGGCCACGACATCGCCGGCCTGGACGCCGTTGTTAACCAGTGTTGCGCTGGCTCGGCGCACGGCGTCGAGAAACTCGGCGTTGTTCATGTCGATGGTGTCGTCGGCGATCGCAGGCGCCGTGGGCGCTTGCTGGGCACGGAGGTCGGGCAGGGTGGTGAGGTTCATGGTCTGCTTCCTGGATTGATCGGCTGCGGTGTTAGGAGCTGGCGGGTGGGATGTGGCTCAGTGCGCGTTCGGCCATGGCGGTGATCGTCAGGCTAGGGTTGACGCCGACGTTGGCCGGCACGGCGGCGCCGTCGCACACCAGGAGGTTGCGGTAGCCGAATACCTGCTGGGATGCGTCGATCACACCGTGGCGCTCGTCGCGGCCGATCACCGCGCCGCCGAGGATGTGGGCAGTGGTCGGGATCGAGAACATGGCCTCAGTGAACACGGCCTGCGGTGTGCCGCCGAGCCGTTCACTGATCCACTCCGCGGCGCGGTAGGCCGCCGGGACTTTGTCGGGGTTGGGGCTGTCGGCGTCTTGTTCGGTGGTCAAGACGACGCTGCCACCGGGAAGTCGGCGCTTCACGCGCAGCCGTATCGCGTTGTCGAGGGTCTGCATCACCAGCAGAATCAGCGTGCGCCGTGACCAGTTGCGGACGCGCAGCGTACGCAGTGCGGTTCGTGGGCGACGCGCGAGGTTGAGCACCAGGTGCAGCGGCTGGGTGCGTCGGGTGCCCGCCTCGGTGAGCAGCGTGAACAGCAGCGATTGCGAGTCCGCGCCGCTACCGTAGGTCAGCGGCTCGATATGGGTGTCGGGGTCCGGGTAGATGCTGGCAGTGATGGCGACACCGCGGTTGAAATCCACGGCGTCGTCACTGGCGGTCACCGCGAGGATCGACTCGCTGTTGGTGCGCACCAGATAGCCGAGGCGATCCGAGATTCGCGGCAGCGAGCCGGCTAGTTTGCTGCGGAACAGCAGCCGGTTGGTTCCGAGCGCTCCGGCCGCGACCACCACACCGCCGGCGGTGATAGTGCGGCGATCGGTGCGCACCAGTCCCCCGGAGCGCACATGGCTTACCGCGTACCCGTCGGATCCGTCGGCGGCGCCGAGCGGCCGGATGTCGACGACTTGCCGTTCGGGCACGATCTCGACGCCGTGCCGTTCGGCGAAGTACAGGTAGTTCTTGACCAGAGTGTTCTTGGCGCCGTGGCGGCAGCCCACCAAACAGGATCCGCAGCGCATGCAGCCTGTGCGTTCGGGGCCCGCACCGTCGAAGTAGGGGTCTTGAACCGTGACTCCGGGGGTGCCCAGAAACACGCCCACCCGGGTACGAGAATAGGTATCGCCGAAGCCGTTGGCGGTGGCATATTGGCGCAGCAATTCACCCGCGGGGGTGTCCTCGTCGTATTCGGTGACACCGAGCATCCGCTCCGCGGTGTCGTAGTGCTCGGTCAGCTCGGTCTCCCAGTCGGCGAGCCCGTCCCATTGCGCGTCACCGTAGAAGGCGGACCGCGCCCGATACAGGGTGTTGGCGTAGCCCAGCGAACCGCCGCCCACACCACTGCCTGAACCGACGAAGATGTCGCGGAATAACGTCATCGACAGGATGCCCTTGAGGCCGAGCTTGGGCACCCAGTAATAGCGGGAAAGCTGCCAGGTGGACTTGGCGAAGTCCTCGTCAGCGAATCGGCGTCCACGCTCGACAAGCCCGACCCGGTAGCCCTTCTGGGCCAGTCGCAACGCCGCGACGCTGCCGCCGAAGCCCGAGCCGATGACCAGCCAGTCGTAGTCGAGTCCGGCCACCACACGTCCACCCGGGGTGGTGTCACTCACGCTGCCACCCATGTCGGTCACCTCTGTTCCGTATTGCGTGTTCGTGCGGTGGCGGAGGGTTTTCCGGGTTTGCGCCTACGCCGTCCGCGAGTCGGGATGAGGGTGCACAGCTTGGCCAGCTCGGCCTTGATGTGGGCGAGCACGGGCCAGGCATCGTCGATGAGATCCCGGTCGGTGAGCACGCCGATGTCCAGGGAGTCGCGGTAGCTCGAGACGGTGATGTTGAGTCCGGCGCCGTGGACGATCATGGAGACCGGGTACTGAGCGAGTAGCTGCGCGCCGGCCAGATACAGCGGTTCGGGTGAACCCGGCACGTTGGAGATCACGACGTTGGCCGGCGGCGCCGGCGGATCGAACACCGCACGTTGACCCAGCCGCTCGATCCTCTTCGCGATCAGATCGCGCACCGCCTGCAGCGTCAATGCGCCCCCGGACGCAGTCGAGGGGTCATAGATGCTCAGCGCGCCGATGTGGGCGTGAGCGCGGCCGTCTTCTTCGACTGCGAGGAACTGCGCATCGAGGCTGGTGAGCTGGCGCATCGCTACCTCACCCGAACACCGGGAAGCTGCGACGTCGGGCCAACCGATCCATGCTGTCTTGGATTGAGCCCTCGATCTGGCGATAGATCGTGTCGAGGTAGTCGGTGTCGTCGGCGCGCGCGGGGTCGGTGTCGACCCGAACCGGATCCAGGAATTCGGTGCGGATCTTGGCTGGCAGCGGTAGGTGTGCGGGCAGGACCTCGACTGCCAGCGGGAACGGGAACCCGGAAATGATCGGCATCGTCGCGCCGCGCAAGCGGTCGCCCAGCCCACTCAAACGTGCGAGCGCCCGACCTTCGGACAGCACGAAGACGGTGTCGTGCCCGCCGACTGTTGCGACTGGCACGATCGGTACCCCGGAGCGAATGGCTTGGCGGACAAACCCTTTGCGACCACCCAGCACCGCCTTGTCGCGGTTGCGCCAGGCGCGCATCGAGTCGTCAACGCCGCCCGGCCAGACCACCACGTCGTGGCCGGTGGCCAGGGCGGTGGTCACCCCGTGGCGCGAGGCCGGGATCACCCCGACGGCTTTGAAGTAGTCACCGAGCACCTGCGCGGCCATCAGGACGTCGTGGGCGGTGCCGTGCAGGATCCGGCCCCCGCCAAACCGGCGATACCACGAATGCACAAGCGTCCAGGCGTCCATCGTCAGTGACCCGCCCGAGTGCACACCGATCAGCAGCGACGGTTCGTCGGGGATCCGGTGCCATCCGTCGATCTCCAACCGAAAATAATGATCGCACAGGAAGTTCCAGACGGGATTCTGTACGTAGCGCATGAAGGTTTCGTTTGGAGCGGCCTGCGGTTTGGCATCGCTGATCCGATCTGCGATGAGCTTCCGCAGCAGACCTCGCTGGGGTGGAGGTTTGCGCACCGGTGCGCCGGGCGGTGTCGAGGTCATGGGGTTCGCCTTACGAGTTGTTTTGGACTGAAAAGCAATTCACGTTTGCCGGGGGCCGCCCGGCGGGTTGAGGGCCCTACAGATTCGGCTGTGCGGAAAGAGCTCGGGCTGATCTCGACCGTGAACGGTCCGCGATCGCGTCGTAAGCCGTGAGCACGGCCGGGATGATGACCGGAAGCAATATCGTGAACAAATAGACAATGAGTGTGACAAGACTGAAAAGGGTTGTCCTCATGGTTGAGCGACCTTTCTGGCAAGACGATTCGTAAGCAGTTGGGCACGCCGATGAGACTCGGCACGCTGATGGAAATCCGGGTCCGCGGATCGGTAGTTCCCTGGTGGCGACGGTGCGCAGCTCAGGGGCGCATGGTTCGGGCGGGGCTATTTGGCGGCGTGGCCGTGTTCTTTGAGCCAGGAGTCTTCTTCACCGGGTTCGGGCAGCACAACACCTCCCTCCATGATCCAACTTGCCGGCACCGGGAAGATCGAGAAGTCGATCCGCGACGGCGCGATGCCGGTGAGTTTCGCCAATTGGTCGACCATGTCGTCCTCGACGTTGTCGTTGGTTTGTAGCGTGCGTCCGCCTCGTACTGAGCCGAAGACATCCAGCTCGATACCCGGGCGCAGCGGCACGTTGTGTGAGTAATAGACATTCACGAACGTGCGGGGTGCGCCCGTGTGTTCACAGTGCACGTCGGTGATCATCATCGCGACGCTTTCGCGCACATCGAGAGGCAGCGGACGACGGGTGGAAACGGTGTAAAGCGGCATGGTATTAGTCCTAACTCGGCATGTTCAGGGTGTTGGACAGGTAGCCTTTGGTGGCGCGAGAGTGGAGCATTCCGACGCCGACCTTGACCGCCAAGCTTTTGCCTTTTCGTGGATCGAAGCGGCGCCGCGACATCTGAGCGTAGCGCTTTGCCTCGGTGACATTCATTGCCGTGACAATGATTTCGTTGATCGAGCAGCCCGTTCGGCCTTGCCATGAGGTGCAGATGTCACGCATGAACCTCTCGCGCAGATCCTGACCAGCGTGGTCTGGAACGGGAGTTAGGACGGTCGTCGCCGTGGACGGTGCGCCGGCGATGAAGGCTTGCCCCTCCGGAATTACATTCCAGATCAACGTGATCGACGTGTCCGACCCAAAGTGCTGGCGATAGATCCGTTGCAAATCACCCTCGAGAATCTTGGTGTTCTTCAGCGATTCCCCCCGCGCGTGTGCAGAACACACCACAAGGAATCTCTGTTTGCGGCTCATGACTTCTCCTTCATGCTCGAACGCGTTTGACGGCTCGGCCGTTCTTCCAGAAATTGAAGAGCACCTGCGGCAGTGAGAACGCCCCGTGCGCCTTCTGGTGGGGTGCTTTGCCTTGGCTGATGTGGTGGATTTGCATGGTGTACCAGCTGATCTCCATTACCGCCATCTGGTCGACCTTCTTGATCCCGGTGGTGATGGGCTGTACCGAAGAGGTGTACTCGTTGTCGTTGAAGACATTGCGGGCGACATACGGATCGACCGCGAAAGCCCTAGCGAGGCCGATGATGTCGACCGCGCCGCTGTCGATGGCGGACTCCATCGCGGCTTTGGTGCGGAAGCCACCGGTGACCATCAGCGGGACGTCGATGAGGCTCTTCACCTTTTCGGCGTAGTCGAGGAAATAGGCTTCGCGGCGTCGCGTGCTCTCTTTGGTGCCGCGACGATTGACCGGGTTCTCCCAGCTGCCGCCGGAGATCTCGATCAGATCGATACCCATGGCGTCGAGCGCTTGGGCCACCCGCAGCGAGTCTTCTTGGGTGAAACCGCCCTTCTGAAAGTCAGAGGAGTTGATCTTGATGGCCACATTGAAGTCGGCGCCGGTTCGATTGCGGATCTCTTGGTAAACCTCCGACACGAAGCGCATCCGGTTGTCGAAGGAGCCGCCCCACTTGTCGGTGCGCCGGTTGTGATGGGGTGAGAAGAACTGGCTGAGCAAGTAGCCGTGGGCGCCATGAAGTTGGACGCCGCTGAAGCCGGCCTTCTCGCACCGGTGCGCTGCTTGCGCGAACCGGTCCACGATGTCCCAGATCTCGTCTTCGGTGAGCTCGCGCGGCGGCTGGAACATCGGATTGTCGATCGGGACCGCCGATGGTGCGAGCGGAACGTCGTTGACGATCTTGGGTGACTGCTTGCCGGGGTGGCTCAACTGCGGCCAGATGTGCACGCCGTGCTTCGGGCCGAGCAGCGCCCATTTCTTCAGCGCCGTGAAATTGTCCGGGTGCAGTCCGTCGACAACGAGTGGCTCGTTTATGTGGCGGCCGTCCACCATCACGTTTCCGGTAATCAGCAAGCCCGCCTGGCTGGCGCCCCAGGTATCGTAGAGCTGCAGGTGGGCCGGGGTGACTCGACCGTCCGGGGTGGCGAGTACTTCGCTCATCGCGGCCTTGGAGATTCGATTGGGGAGAACGGATCCGGACCGCAACGCGAGTGGCTTTTGTAGTGACGACATGCGATGGTTTCCTCTGTTTCTCAGGTGAAATTTCTTAGGTGAATAGGCCCAGCGCGCGGCGTTTCCAGCCGCTATAGGGCGCGGACGTGATCGGCGGGTCGATCCACGTGGCCTTCTTGAGCACCGGCTTGAGGTGCGAGAAGGTGTCAAAGCCCCACTTGCCGTGATAGGCACCCATACCGCTCGCGCCCACCCCGCCAAACGGCATGCCACCGTGGGCGATGTGCAGCACGGTGTGGTTGATCGTGACCCCGCCGGCGGTGGTCTGCGCGATCACCCGATCCTGCACCTGGCGATCCTCGGCGAACACATAGAGAGCCAGGGGCTTCTCGCGGCTGTTGACGAACCTGATCGCGTCATCGGTATCGCGCACCGTGATGATCGGTAAGACGGGCCCGAATACCTCTTCCTGCATCACCGCGTCGTCCTCGGTCACCCCGGTCAGCAAGGTCGGCGCGATGTACTTGTCGCTGCGATCGGTGTCTCCGCCGTGG
The DNA here is from genome assembly GCF_018278905.1 of Mycobacterium spongiae. NCBI lineage: Bacteria > Bacillati > Actinomycetota > Actinomycetes > Mycobacteriales > Mycobacteriaceae > Mycobacterium > Mycobacterium spongiae. The sequence continues at coordinate 624,206 of NZ_CP046600.1, read as the reverse complement.
GCGACTTTGTCCTCAGCGATCAGCTTGCTGAGCCGATCGAAGTGTCGTTCGTTGATGATCCGCCCGAAGTAGGGACTCGCTTGCGGGTCTGGGCCGAAGTACTCCTCGATCGCCGACTTGAGCTCGGCGACCAGCGCGTCACGCTTGTGTTCGGAGACGAGGATGTAGTCGGGGGCCACGCAGAGCTGACCGGCGTTCATGAAACTGCCCCACACGATGCGCTTGGCGGCGAGCTGCAGCTTGGCGCTGTCATCGACGATGACCGGGCTCTTGCCGCCGAGCTCGAGCGTCGTAGGCGTGAGATGGAGCGCAGCTGCGGCCATGACGAGGCGCCCCACCGGTGCGCCGCCGGTGTAGAAGATGTGGTCGAACCGCTGCTTGAGCAGCACCGTGGTCTCGGCAACGCCGCCCTGTACCACCGGGAAACACTCCGGATCGAGATAGCGCGGGAGCCGCTCAGCGAGCAGAGCAGAAACCGTTGGGGAGAGCTCGGAGGGCTTGAGCACCGCGCAATTGCCCGCGGCGATCGCGGCCACCAGCGGCGCCAGCACCAGATTCACCGGCAGGTTCCACGGTCCGATGATCAGCGCGACTCCGAGCGGCTCGGGCTGAACAACACCCGAGCCAGGTTGCAGCTCAAGCGGTGTGGGCACCCGCCGCGGCGCAGCCCACGACTTCAGGTGCTTGCGGGCATCCCTGATCTCGAGCAGTAGCGGCCACAGCTCCGCCAAGTAGGTTTCGAACTCAGGCCGGCCCAAGTCTTGTCGCACAGCATCCTGGATGCGGTGCTCTTCCTTGGACACGAACTCGGCAAGCCTGTCCAACTGATCCCGGCGCCACTCCAGCGACCGCGTACGCCCCTGCCGAAAACGCGCGGTCGCGACCTCAATCCTGCGCACGACCGAGTCGGGCGCAGCCGCGTCCGCGACCGGGATCGCAGCAGGCGTGTCGCGAGTTTGTGAATCCATCGTGCAGTCCTTGGGGTCGGGGTTCCTCGAGTGGAGCTGAGCAAGTCTTCCGAGTCTTACTAACACCATTGTTTATAGCAGCATCAGACCTTCTGAGTCAACAAGGAGCCCTCGCCCCGCACAAGAAGGGCAGCCGGAGTTCACCCCTCCCTGACCGGCGTATCTACTAATGTTGTTGTGGTACATCACTTTATAGATCAGTAAGTAGCTTGCAACGCAGTATCTAAGCCCTCGGGCCCGCAGGCGCAGGACTTTCAGATTCTGCATACCGTTGCGTGCTTGTCCCATGCACTTGGGCCTAACTATCCACACAAATGTGTATATAGTGCACAATGGTGTGTGTAGGCTCCGGCGAAAGGCGTCCGTGGCTCGCGCGGTCACTCAGCAGGCATGCCAGACCACGACAAGGAGAGACCCATGGCCAAACGGCTTAGGCGCACTACTGAGGCAGCTCGCGAAGAGATCTTGAGGGCCACGGAAGCATGCCTTCATAAGGACGGGCCCGATGGCCTACGCCTCGTTGACGTCGCTGAGCAAGCTGGGATGCATCACAGCACCGTCTTGCACCACTTCGGCTCTCGCGAGGGCCTCATAGAGGCGTTCACTTCTACCGCGCTCGAGCGTGGCGTCGAGCGGGCCGCACGCGCGTTCGGAGAATCGCTGGCGGCGGCCCCCGACCAGCGCGCGGAAGCACTGGCGAAAGTGTTCGACGTCGTGCAGCAGGAAGGCATCGGGCGTCTATTCGCCTGGCTCATCCTCGGTGGGCGCGTCAACGACGTCGACATACCGGACTTCGAGCCGCTGGTGCGCGTCGCAACCGGCTGGCAGCGGGCATCGTTCGGAAGCCGAGTTGACACTCAAAGTGACGAGGACGTGCGGCTCTTCGTCCTGTTCCTGTCCATCTTGTGGATGGGCGAAGCAGTAGGAGGCGAGGTCTTCTGTCAAGCTCTCAAACTGCCGTCTGGACAAGAAGGGCTCAGCGCGTTTCGGCGTTGGATGGCTGCCAACGTCGTCCAGCTATTCGAATACAAGACAGCCGAAACAACCGGGACTGGCCTTCTCCCGGAAAGAGCAACCGACTGATGACCGACATGCCCGACATCTGCGGCGTCTGGCGCCTAACCAGCTACTACTTGAAGAACGTGGACACCGGAGACCGCATCTACCCCTTCGGCGCCCACCCCGTGGGTGTCCTTATCCTCCTTCCCCAGGGACGCATGACCGCGCTACTCACCCCCGACGGACAGCAACCGCCAAGCCCAGACGGTACAGAGGCGCACGCGCTTCGACAGATGGTCGCCTACTCAGGGCACTACCGCCTGGAGCCGCCCAACCGATTCATCACTACCGTCGACGTCGCGTGGTACCACCCTTGGGTCGGCACCGACCAAGCCCGCAACTTCGCCCTGCACGACGACACGCTCGACATCATCAGCGACCCCAGCACCACCCCACTGACCGGAGACGCAGTGCTTGTGGGTGTCCTGGCATGGGTCCGCGAGAGCGCGGTCGCATCCTGAACCTCGAGCGAGAACCCCGACATACCCCTGCGCACATCGCGCTGGCTGGCCGGTGCAGATAGCCCGCGTCTGGTTGTCGCTGTTGGCTGAATCCCCGAACTTCGACGATTGCATAAACGTCAACAGCTTCTGGTGACGGCCCGCCATCAGCCAGCAAAGCACGACACAACCGCCACTGGCGCCATTCATCGTTGAGTTACCCGGCACCAAGGCCGTTGCGCTGCCACCTGTTCCCACCAATGAACGCTCTCGCTTATCGTGCGCCAACTCGCGGGGCCACAGTCAAGCCGATCGCCACAAGATCTAGCCGCGCTGTGTGGTTTCCCATCTTCTTCTGCCGCGACAACCGGTAGATGTCACAGATTTGCTCCCCGGTACTGAGGAATCCGACAACGTCGTGACTCGCTCCTAGCGACACGTTACTGAAGACACTGAGGCCGGCGCCGCCAGGTTTTGACAGATTCCGTGACTTCCTACACTCGGGGCCACCCAGCCAGTTCTGCCAGGCACCGCCGACAGCGCGATCCAACTGCAAGAATCGCCGTTGCCGGTAGTGAGTCGCGGTCTGATCCGAACGGCTCGCGTGACTCCCGTCACGTGATCGTGCGATAGCCTGACACCCAGTCCGTTCGTCGGATGTGCCCGCGTCGCGGCGTTCCAGGAGGCCACGACGGCAGGAGTTCGCAGGAGTTCGCAGGAGTTAAATGCCACCGCTAGCCAGCGACCCCGAGATCCTCACCCGCGAGGATGCGGGCTATCACAAGTCCCTCTCGAATCGGCAGATTCAGATGATCGCGATCGGCGGCGCGATCGGTACCGGACTTTTCCTCGGCGCCGGCGGTCGGCTTGCCTCAGCAGGGCCGGCGCTGTGCCTCGTCTTCGCAGTCTGCGGCATCTTCGTCTTCCTGGTCCTGCGCGCGCTCGGCGAGCTGGTTCTGCACCGGCCGTGCTCCGGGTCGTTCGTGTCCTACGCCCGCGAATTCTTCGGGGAGAAGGTGGCTTTCGTCGCGGGCTGGATGTACTTCCTGAACTGGGCAATGACCACAATCGTGGACACCACCGCAATCGCGCACTACTGCCACTATTGGAGGCAGGTGCAGGTCATCCCGCAATGGACCCTGGCATTGATCGCCCTGGTGGTGGTGCTGTCGATGAACCTGATCTCGGTCAAGCTGTTCGGTGAGTTGGAGTTCTGGGCGTCGTTGGTCAAGGTGTTGGCCCTGGTGACGTTCATTATCGTCGGAACGGTCTTTCTGGCCGGACGTTTCCAGGTGGACGGCCAGGCGACCGGGTTCTCGCTCTGGAGTACCCACGGGGGCCTCATGCCGACCGGTCTGCTGCCGTTGGTGCTCGTCACCTCGGGGGTGGTGTTCGCCTATGCCGCTGTCGAACTGGTCGGCATCGCGGCCGGGGAAACTGCTGAACCGGAAAAGATCATGCCGCGCGCAATCAACTCAGTGGTGTTCCGTATCGCGGTCTTCTACGTCGGGTCGACGGTCCTGCTCGCCCTGCTGCTGCCTTACACCGCCTACCACGAGCACGAGAGCCCGTTCGTGACGTTCTTCACCAAGGTCGGCTTCGGCGGTAGCGGGAGCCTGATGAACATGGTGGTGCTCACCGCCGCGCTCTCCAGCCTGAATGCCGGCCTGTACTCCACCGGGCGGATCCTTCGGTCGATGGCGATTAGCGGCAGCGGCCCCAAGTTCGCCGCGCCGATGACGAAAAGCGGCGTGCCCTATGGCGGAATCCTGCTGACGGCAACGATCGGCCTCTTCGGCATCGTGCTCAACGCCGTCAAACCGAGCCAGGCCTTCGAAATCGTGCTCCACATCGCTGCCACCGGCGTCATCGTGGCCTGGGGCACTATCGTGGCATGCCAGCTCAAGTTCCATCAGTTGGCCAAAGCTGGCGAGCTGGAGCGGCCGCACTTCCGAATGCCGATGTCGCCGTACAGCGGCTATCTCACCCTGGCCTTCCTCGCGGGCGTGCTGATACTGATGCTCGTCGACGACGCATATGGCCGCTGGATGCTCGCCGCGATGATCGTCGGCATCCCCGCCCTGGTCTTCGGCTGGTACATGGTCCGCCAGCGGGTGCGGTTAGCTGCTGAAAACAACATTGCCGGCACCGCGGATGCCGCTGCCACACAGCCGGTCGAGCCGCCCCGCTGAGTTGATTCCCCGGGTTTGAGCTGTTGTCCACCCGAAGGGTGCACGATAGGGCTATGAATCCGGGGCTGGAGACCAAACTCGACGAGGTCGCGCCTAACGTTTTTCGGATATCCACCTGGGTGCCGGGGATCACCGAAAAGGGCTTCACCTTCAACCAATTCCTGTTGACGGGCGAGGAGCCTTTCTTGTTCCACTGCGGGATGCGGCAACTCTTTCCGCTCGTGTCCGCGGCGATCGGCAAAGTCATCCCCCTGAAGCGGCTGCGTTGGATCTCCTTTGCCCATGTCGAGGCCGACGAGTGCGGGGCGGTTAACCTGCTGCTCGACGCCGCTCCGAACGCGCAAGTTATCCACGGTCCATTGGCGTGCATGCTGTCGCTGAATGACATGTGCGACCGCTCACCAGTTGTCGCACCGCAAGACGACGCACACGACATCGGCGGCCACCGGCTGCGGTTCATTGCCACGCCTCATGTTCCACACAACTGGGAAAGCGGGCTGTGGTTCGACGAGGCAACGTCGACGCTGCTGGCGGGCGACCTCCTCGCGCATACCGGGCAATGCCAGCCAGTGACCGAATCCGACTGTGTCGCGCCCGCGCTGGAGGCCGAGTCGCTTTTTCACGCCACTGGGCTGACCACGAATCTCGCGCCTACCCTCGAGCGGCTGGCGCAGCTACAGCCAACCACTTTGGCGCTGATGCACGGTGCTTCGTTCGCCGGCGACGGCGCCGCGCAGTTGCGTCGCCTATCCGACGGATACGCCGCGATGGCCGACTAGCACAGAGCGCGGAAGTCACCGCGGGAAACTCGGTCGCCGAATGACGACCAATCCCGGGCATCGAGGCGCGTCACTGCGGTCACTTGCGTCACTCGGTGCGTAGGCTGATTTCAATATGTCTCCGCAGCGAACAGGGCCGGCGACGGCTCGCGGCCTCCTGGCGGGCTTGCTGGCGGTCACTGTTGCGGTGTCCGGCTGCAGCGAAACCATCGCCGGCAGACCGGTCGCGGCACCAGGGGCAGGACCCGCCGAGCCGGCGTTCCCCACGCCGCGGCCGAGCATCTCGCCCCCAGCCACCACCTCCCCGGCGCAACCGACGGCACCGACCAGCCCCACCGTGCCGGGCGGCGCCATCCCTCTGCCGCCCGACGAGAGAGGGTATGTCTTCATCGAAACGAAATCCGGCCAGACGCGCTGCCAGATCAACGAGGAAAGCGTCGGGTGCGAAGCGCCGTTCACCGACTCCCCCATGCAGGATGGCGAGCACGCCAACGGTGTCCACATCACCGCCAGCGGCTCCGTGCAATGGGTGTTGGGCAATCTCGGCGCAATCCCGACCGTGACCATCGACTACGCGACCTATGACGCCGTGGGCTGGACCATCGACGCCACCGTCGACGGCACTCGCTTCACGAACAACGGCACCGGCCATGGCATGTTTGTCAGCATCGAGAAGGTCGACACGTACTGAGATAGCTCGCACAGCTACCCCAGTACCATCGGTGCCGTGGCACGGTACGGCCCACCAGATGACGTCAACAACCAACACGGCCAGCACGCCGACGTCGGCACCGGCGAATACCAGCGATCGACGCCGCCCCCACCGCCGGATTATGTCGAGCCACCCGACCTCTACGACCCGGATGCCGAGCCCAGCCCTTGGTATCGCCGGCCCGCAATGGTCATCGCCTGGGCACTGCTCGTCTTGATCCTGATCGCGCTTATTAGCTACGGCATCATCGAGCTGGTCGGTGGCGACCAGGGAACCGGCAAGGAGCCAGCCACCACTACCACCACGACCACCACGACCACCACGACCCCCTCGATCACAACCACCACGCCACCGACCGCGACCACCACCGTTGCGCCGACCACCGCGCCAGGAGCTCAGCCGCCGGCTCAGCAGCCAACGCGACCCGCACCCAGAATCCCCCGCCTGCCGACCGAGCTGCCGAACCTGCCGGAACTGCCGACGGAAATCACAATCCCGCAAGTGCCGACGGTTATCACGTTGCCCAACATTCCCTAGCGGCAGCGCCTAACAGCAACGACAACGGACACGGGGGGTGTGGGAGATGACCGAGTCGCTCGGGTTGTCGATCGGAGTGGCCAACCTGGTCGCAGCCCGAGTGGGTCGCGACCCGGTAGCCCGGGCATCGGTGTTGCGGCTGTTCGACCGGCGCGCGGCTGAAGTCGGTCTGCCCGAACAGAATCCGAGCCCGGCTGAACCCAACCTGGTGCTGCGGGGATTCGTGGAGCGGGTCGGCGACCATGCTCCGCTGGTCGCGGCCGACGGGACGAAGTACCACGGCGAAGCGCTGACGGTCCAGGCGCTAGATGCAATGGCACGCGCCGTTGGCTACGGCGCGCCGATCATGGTCGCGACCCCGGCGTATTGGTCCGAGCACCAGGTAGCGGCGCTGCGAGAGGCGTTGATTGCGCAGCCGGGCCTGTCGCCCGACGGGGTATCGCCAGGATTGATCTCCGACGCCGCTGCCGCGCTTTCGGCGGTGCGCACCAGGGCTGGATTGCCCGCCGCCGGCGTCGTCGTACTGTGCGACTTTGGCGCCGGCGGCACCAGCGTCACTCTGGCACACCCCCCGTCGAGAGCCGCGGATGATCTGCAAACGATCGGTCCCACCGTCCGCTATCGCGAGTTCTCCGGCGACGACATCGATCAGCTCATCGTCAACCACGTTCTCACCACCGTTCCCGATGCCGATGCCACCGATACTTCGGGCACCGCGACACGGATGGGGTCATTGACCCGCCTGCTTGGCCACTGCCGACGCGCCAAGGAACAACTCTCAACCGCCACGATGGCGACCATCGCGACGAGCCCGGTCGGGGCGGCAGGACTGCCAAGTTCTGGCAACGATGTCCGGCTATCCCGCGGCGAATTCGAGCAACTGATCTCGGATCCACTGGACCACTTCGCCACGGCTGTCGAAGACATGTTGCAGCGCAACGGTATTCCGCCGGCCACCGTGGCAGCAGTGGCGACTGTCGGCGGCGGCGCCAGCATCCCTCTCATCGAGACTCGACTGTCTGAGCGCCTGCATGTGCCCGTCCTCACCGTGGCGGAACCCATGTTCACCGCCGCTATCGGCGCCGCACTGATCGGCCAGGAGCAATCGGCCGCGAGCGCCCCGACCGGTGCGGGCTCGGCCGTGGACGCGCCCACCAACATCGTCGGCGGCATCGGCTCTGCGACTGAGGTTTCGCCGACGGCGTGGGCAAACCGGGCCGCGAGCGCAGCCGCCAACGAATCGGCCTCCGACAATGACGCATCGGCGACCTACCGCGCCCTCGCCTGGTCCGAGGACACCGCCACCGGCAACGAACCGGTCCCCTACACCGGCCCCGATGCCACGGGCGAATACACGCGAGACGCAACCACAACCGACTACGCACCGGCATACGGCCAGGCGGATCGGGACCGATCCGGCGCCGAACCTGAGCAGCTGCCGTGGTATCAGCGCGCAGCCGTGATATTCGGCCTGGCCGCCGCTGGTGTTGCCATCCTGATCGCCGCGGTATTGGCACTGACCCTGGGCACAGACAACAGCACACCGGTCAATACGAGCTCGCCCGAACCCGTGCCGCCGCCGTCTCCGGAGACGGTGACCGTGACCGGGCAGGACCATCTCCCGACCGTCACGGTGATCACGCCATCCCCCACCGCCACGCCGCCCTCCGCGATCACAACGACCAGCCAGCCTGTCACCACAACCACAACGACAGGGACAACGACAGCTACAACGACCACCACCGCTGCGTCGACCACCACGGCCCCACCGACCACCACAACCGCTCCGTCGACCACCACGGCCCCACCAACCACGTCCTCGCAGGCAACCACCACCGCGCCACCGACGACCACACAGCCAACGACAACCGCGGCGCCCATCACACCTACCTCAGCGGCGTCCGGGCAGTAGCGTGCCTCGGTGCTCTCGGCCGCACCCGAGTCCATTCCAGACCATTCTGTTTTGTTTGGAATTTGGTAGCATCATGCGGTGCTTGCCAACGGGTCCCAGGTAGCCAGAGCCGACCGGCGCGGCGGCGAGGCGGAAGTGACTTTACCGGAACCTGGGCGGCGGGATCTCCGTCGCGTTGCGGTTGCCTCCACAGTAGGTACGGCGATCGAGTTCTACGACTTCTACATCTATGGCACCGCCGCGGCTTTGGTGTTTCCCACCGTCTTCTTCCCCAATATGAGCCCCGCCACGGCCACCGTCGCGTCAATGGGAACGTTTGCCGCGGCCTTCTTCTCCCGGCCACTGGGTGCGGCCTTCTTCGGGCATTTCGGTGACCGCCTTGGGCGCAAAGTGACATTGATCGCAACGTTGCTGATTATGGGTTTGTCCACCGTGGCCGTGGGGCTGACCCCAGGCGCGGCGACGATCGGTGTGGCCGCACCGTTGATCGTGGTTGCCCTGCGGCTGGCGCAGGGATTTGCCGTTGGCGGTGAGTGGGCGGGTTCTGCACTGTTGGCCGCAGAATATGCGCCGACGGCCAAGCGCGGGTGGTACGGGATGTTCACATCGCTCGGCGTCGGTATTGCGTTGGTCCTGACCAGCCTGACTTTTCTCGGGGTCAAACTGACCATCGGCGACACCAGTGCCACCTTCATCCAGTGGGCATGGCGCGTTCCGTTTCTCCTGAGCACACTACTGATCGCGATCGCGTTGTATGTACGACTCACCATCGACGAAACCCCGGTGTTCAAGACCCAATTGGCAACCACCACGCCGTCACGCGCGCCGATCGCCGGGGTCTTCCGACGCCAGCCGCGCAACGTTGCGCTCGCTGCCGGCAGCATGGTTGGGGCGTTCACATTTGTCTTCATGGCCAGCACTTACCTGACGACGTACGCCCATCACGACCGTGGGCTCTCGCAGAACGCGATCTTGTTCGCCGGGATGCTGGGCGGCGTGGTCTGGATCGCCGTCGCCATGTGTTCAGCCAGCGCGTGCGACCGATGGGGCCGCCGCCCTGTCATCCTGTCCGGCTGGGCATTGGGTGTGCCGTGGTCGTTCGCGGCCATTGCGTTGATCGACACCGGCAGTCCCATCCTGTTTACGGTGGCCATTCTCGGTATCTACGCCATCGTGGCGCTGGCGTTCGCTCCCATGGCGGCGTTCGTACCCGAGTTGTTCCACACCCGGCATCGCTATACCGGCGCCGGGCTGGCACTCAACCTTGCCGGCATCATCGGCGGCGCGATCCCACCGATGGTGGCTGACCCACTGCGTAACCACTACGGCAGCTGGACCATCGGCTTCATGATGGCCATTCTGGTGCTGATCAGCCTGGTCAGTACCTACCGACTTCCCGAAACCAGGGGAACATCGCTAACCAGCCGGGTGAGCGCCTAGACGGCGCACGGCCATTGGCTTCCGGGCTATGGAAACATGGCATGCGGCCCACCTTCACGACGGAAGGAGATCCGCATGAAGGTCGCGGATTACCTGATCAGTTCGCTGGGCGAGCAAGGTGTCGGCCACATTTTTCTTGACCTTGGTGGGCTCAACGATGCATTCATGCCCGCGCTGACCGGCACCTCGGGCGTGCGGCCGATCGTCGCCGCGTTCGAAGGCGGCGCCGCCTACATGGCCGACGGATACGCCCGAGCCGGCGGCGGTCTGGGCGTGTGCATGGGTATCGGCGGTCCGGGGGTGCTCAACATGGTCACCCCTCTTACCGCCGCGATGACCGACCGGACACCGGTTCTCGCGATCAGCGGCGAGGTGGCACGGTCGTGGGAGGGCATGGGCGGGTTCCAGGATGCGTCGGGGGCCGGGATCGACGACATCTCCGCGCTGCGCGCGGTGACCGGGTTGTCGGTGTCGCTATCCTCGCCTGCGGTCGTACCGCATCATCTTCGCCACGCGATGACACACGCCCTGACCCAGCGCGTGCCAACCCATATCTCGGTGCCGGTCGACGTGCAACGCGCCGATATCGACGCGACGTGGCATCGGATCGGTCGTGATCTCGTGTCACCGGCGATCGTGGACGAGCGAGCGTTGGCGAACCTGGCCGCGGCGCTTGCCGAGCCGGACCACCAGCGGATCGTGGTCCTCGCCGGCCCCGGAGTGCTCCATGCGGATGGCACCGCCCAGCTGCGGGCGTTCGTCGAGCGATTCGATATCCCCGTTGCCACCACGCTGTCCGGCAAGGGGTTGATCGAAGAAGATCATCCGCTCGCGCTCGGGGTCTTCGGGTACGGCGGTTCGCGATGGGCGATCGACGCCATCCGCTCCGACGACGTCGACGTCTTGATCGTCGTCGGTTCGGGGCTGTCCCAGCGGGACACCCTGCAGTGGGACCCGGCAATGCTGCCGTCGAAGAGGATGGCCCACATCGACCCCGACCCGCTGCGGATCGGTCGGACCTGGCCGTCGGAGCACGCCGTCGTCGCCAACCCGGCGACGGCGCTGGCTTGGCTTCTCGAGTTCGTCGACGCGCAGGCACTCGACTCGGGCCGCGCAGCTCGCCGCGCATTTCTCGATACCGTTCGCGGGCGCGGGCCGCGCCATCTGAGGGCTGAGGACACCACCAGCGACGCCGTCCCAATGCATCCCGCCCGCGCGGTCAGCGAGCTGCGTGCGGCGTTCCCCGACGATGGGGTCCTGTGCGTCGACTCCGGTGCCCACCGTGCCTGGTTTGCCGAGTACTGGGATGTCCGGCAGCCGGGGACGCACTACTCATTGACCAATCTGGGCCCCATGGGTGGTGCCATCCCGCTCGGTATCGGCGTCCAGCTGGCCCGGCCACAACAGCCTCTGCTGGTAGCCACCGGTGACGGTTGCATGTTGATGCACGGCATGGAATTGCACACGGCCGCCCGCGAAGGGATCCCGATCGTCGTCGCGGTCATGAACAACTCGTCGTACGGCAACATCTACTACCGGGCTCATGCGATGGGCCCGGGACCGGAGCGACTCACCGATATCGCCGGAATGGACTGGGTGGGGTTCGCTCGCTCGGTGGGCGCGGACGGCGAGCGGGTGGAGGAACCGACCGAGATCGCCGCTGCGGTGTCCCGCGCGCTGGCCACGGACGGCCCCTATCTCCTGGATCTCGTCATCGACAAGACCCACCCGACTCCGGTCGGACCCTGGCGTCAACGTCAGCGCGAGTGGGAGGACAACGATTGATGGCGGCGCTACCGGATCCCACAGACCAGCTCACCGGTGATGACCGGGCCATCTTCGACCGGATGGCCTCGGTGCGCGCCCACGCCGAGGGCCGTCCGCAACTCGGCGAGGTGTACGTGCGGATGTTCAACAATCCGGCTGTGGCCGGCAAAGTCGGCGCTCTCGGCGAACACCTGCGCTTCCACGGCACGCTCCCGGACGATGTTCGCGAGCTGGTAATCCTGCGCTACGCAACCCGTCTGGGCTCCGGCTACGAGTGGAGCCATCATCAGCGTCCCGCCGCTTTGGCCGGCATCTCGGCCGATACGATCGCCGAGCTCACCGCCGGCGAGATCCCCGCGGCCCTCCCCGACGCGTCCCGGGCGGTGCTAGCGGCGGTTGATGCGGTGACCGCAAACAGGTCGATACCTCAGGAGACCCAAGATCGAATTGTGGCCGCCCACGGCCTCGCCGGGGTGGTCGAGCTCGTCGTGTTGTGCGGGCTGTACGCGACGATGAGCTACATGGTGTTCGCGTTCGACATCCCCATCGAGGACGGCCTACCGACACCGCCCGATCCGCTGCGCTGAGCAGCACAACAATGCGGCCGCTGGAGTCACCGGCTCCCGCGAGCGACCCGATCGAGCAGCAAAGGAGCTTCCGTGGTAGACGAACCGCAGTTGAAGGTGGAACGCGACGGCCACGTGGTGATTCTGACGATGAACAACCCGCGCCGGAAAAACGCGTTGACACCAAACATGATCGCGCTCATGGCGCAGGCGTGGGACGAAATCGACAGCGACGACGCCATTCGTGTGGCGATCATCACAGGCCAAGGGTCGTCCTACTGCGTCGGCGGCGACCTGGCGGATGGGTGGATGGTCAAGGGCTCGAAGCCAGCCAACGCAGCCAAACCCAATGCAGCCGTGCCAGCGGGCACATCGCCCGGGAGCATCATCAGCCAGGGGCTGCTCCTGACCCGAACGCTGACCAAGCCGTTGATCGCCGCGGTCAACGGGCCGTGCCTGGGCGGTGGGTGCGAAATGTTGCAGCAGACTGACATTCGAATCGCCGAAGAACACGCAACCTTCGGCCTGCCCGAGGCACGGCTAGGGCTCATCGCCGGGGCCGGCTCTACGGTGCGGCTGAAACGCCAGATTCCCTACACCAAAGCGATGGAAATGATCCTGACCGGCGAACCACTCACCGCAGCTGAGGCATACCACTTCGGCCTCGTCGGCCATGTCGTGCCCACGGGCCAGTCTCTGGACAAAGCGCGCGAGATCGCAACGCGGGTGGCTGCGAACGGCCCACTAGCCGTACGCAATGCGAAAGCCGCTGTGCTCCAAAGCGGATGGATCGACGAGGAAGAGGCACGCAGAATCGAGCAGCGCTTCGTGATCGAGGTGGTCCGCTCCGACGACGCCCGAGAAGGCCTGGCCGCTTTCGCCGCCAAGCGCGAACCACGCTTTACCGGCAGGTGACCGCGATCGGCGCCCGGCCTTGCCGAACAGCGGACTGCGGTACCCATGCCCAGCTTTCGTGGGCTAACTTAGGACAGCCTTTCTCGCGGTGAAAACCGCACAGATGTCACTATGAGCAGGTCAAGCGGGCAACGCGGGTGCGTTGTCCGCGACGACACCGATGGGGTGCCGCGCGGCAACGCCGGCGCGAACCCAGAGTAACGAGGTATTGGGGAGATCTTCTGTGACCACCCAGACGCTGATCAGACTGATACTGGGCATGAGCATGACAGCGATCGTGGGAGTATTCGCTGCGCGGCGTGTCTGGTGGCTATACAAACTCACCATGTCCGGCCAGCCGGCCAGTGGGCGCACCACGGATCTCGGCGCCCGCGTTTGGACTCAGATCTCCGAGGTGTTCGGGCAGCGAAGGCTGCTCAAGTGGTCACTACCAGGGCTGGCGCACTTCTTCACGATGTGGGGCTTTTTCATTCTGCTCACCGTGTACATCGAGGCATACGGAGTGCTTTTCCAACCCAACTTCCACCTCCCGATCATCGGTCGCTGGGATGCGCTAGGTGCCTTGCAGGACTTCTTTGCGCTGGCCGTGCTGACCGGCATTATCGCGTTTGCGATCATCCGGATGCGCAGCGAGCCGAAAGAATACGGCCGCCAGTCCCGTTTCTATGGTTCGCACACCGGTGGTGCGTGGCTGGTCCTGTTCATGATCTTCAACGTCATCTGGACCTACGCCGTCTTCCGGGGTGCATCGGTGAATGCCCTTGGCGATGAATTCCCTTACGGCGGAGGGGCATTCTTCTCCCACGCCATGGGCGCACTGCTACAACCGTTGGGCCACAACGCCAACGAGATCATCGAGACCGTCGCGCTGATGCTGCACATCGGCGTCATGCTCGCCTTTCTGGTGATTGTGTTGCACTCCAAGCACCTGCACATCTTCACCGCACCCATCAACGTGACGTTCAAACGGCTACCCGACGGGTTGGGCCCGCTCCTGCCGATGGAGTCCGACGGCAAGCCGATCGACTTCGAGAATCCCAGCGACGACGCCACTTTCGGCCGCGGCAAGATCGAGGACTTCACCTGGAAGGCCAACCTCGACTTCGCCACCTGCACCGAGTGCGGGCGCTGTCAATCGCAGTGCCCAGCCTGGAATACCGGAAAACCCCTTTCGCCCAAGCTGGTCATCATGGATCTGCGCGACCATTGGATGGCCAAGGCGCCCTACATCCTCGGTACGAACAAGGCTGAGCCGCTCGAGGGTCTCGACCTCGAAACAGCCGAACACGAGGGCCACCATGTGCCGGAATCCGGCTTCGGCCGGGTCCCGGGTCACGGCCCCGAGCAGGCGGCCCGCCCGTTGGTCGGCACCGCCGAACAGGGCGGCGTGATCGATCCCGACGTGCTGTGGTCCTGCGTCACCTGCGGCGCATGCGTCGAGCAATGTCCGGTCGATATTGAGCACATCGACCACATCGTCGATATGCGCCGCTACCAGGTGATGATGGAGTCGGAGTTTCCTTCCGAGCTGTCCACACTGTTCAAGAACCTGGAGACCAAGGGGAATCCGTGGGGGCAGAACGCCGCGGACCGCACCGCTTGGATCGACGAGGTCGACTTCGATGTGCCCGTGTATGGCGACGATGTGGACAGCTTCGCCGGCTACGAGTACCTGTTCTGGGTCGGCTGCGCCGGTGCCTACGACGACAAGGCGAAGAAGACCACCAAAGCCGTGGCCGAACTGCTGGCCATCGCCGGGGTGAAGTACCTGGTCTTGGGCGCCGGAGAGACCTGCAACGGTGATTCCGCGCGCAGGTCGGGCAACGAGTTTCTGTTCCAGCAACTGGCCCAGCAGGCTGTCGAGACTCTGGATGATCTGTTCGAGGGTGTGGAGGCCGTCGACCGCAAGATTGTGGTCAGCTGCCCGCACTGCTTCAACACCATCGGCAAGGAATACCGGCAGCTGGGCAGCAACTACACCGTTCTGCACCACACCCAGCTGCTCAATCGGCTGGTCCGCGACCAGAGGTTGGTGCCTGTCGCGCCAATATCTCAAGACATCACCTACCACGACCCCTGCTATCTGGGTCGGCACAACAAGGTTTACGAGGCCCCGCGCGAGCTGATCGGCGTCACGGGCGCCAACCTCACCGAAATGCCGCGCCACGCCGAACGAAGCTTTTGCTGTGGCGCGGGCGGCGCGCGCATGTGGATGGAAGAGCACATCGGCAAGCGGATCAACCATGAACGCGTCGACGAAGCGCTGGCCACCAATGCGGCGACGATCGCGACCGGCTGCCCGTTCTGTCGGGTGATGGTGACCGACGGTGTCAACGACCGCTCCGAAGAGGCCGGTCGCAGCGGCGTTGAGGTGCTTGACGTGGCCCAGGTGCTCCTGGAGTCGCTCGACCGCGATACGGCGAAGCTCCCGGCCAAGGGCACGGCTGCTCAAGAAGCCGCCGCACGAGCCTCGCAAGCACCAGCCCCGGAGGCAGAAACGGTTGCGCCAAAGGCCGCCGCGCCAAGCGCGCCAGCCGCGACGCCGGCCAAGGCACCCGCGGCACCAGCTGCTGCGGCGCCGGTGAAAGGGCTGGGCATCGCAGGCGGCGCCAAGCGACCCGGCGCCAAGAAAACCACCACCCCAGCAGCGGAGACAACCGAAGCGGCCCCGGCCGCACCCGCCGCACCCGCCAAAGGCCTGGGCATGGCCCCCGGCGCCAAGCGACCCGGCGCGAAGAAAACCACCACCTCGGCAGCGGAGACAACCGAAGCGGCCCCGGCCGCACCCGCCGCACCCGCCCCACCCGCCAAAGGCCTGGGCATGGCCCCCGGCGCCAAGCGACCCGGCGCCAACAGGGCAGCACCTGCACCCCCGCAGCCGGCTGACACCGCCGCGGCACCCGAGGCTCCCCCGGCCAAGCCCGCGGCGCCTGCAGCGCCCGTTAAGGGTCTGGGTATCGCTGCGGGCGCCAAGCGCCCTGGGGCAAAAAGGGCTTCCGCGGCCCCGGCGGAGGCAACCACGGCGGCCCCGCCGGAACCAGAAGCAAAGCCAGAAGCTCAGCCGGAGTCGGAGGCATCCGCGACGGCCGACGGCGCGCCGACCCCGCCGCCGACGCCGGTCAAAGGTCTGGGTATCGCGCGTGGCGCGCGTCCGCCAGGTAAGCGCTGATCACGGTTTGACACCGTTCAGCAAATTTCACTGGACAGTGATGGCACCATGGTTGACGTGACTACACACCAGCTGCACTGGCACGCCTCGGGGCACCACCGACAGCGCGCGTTTGCGCAGTCGTCCAAACTTCAAGACGTCCTGTACGAGATCCGCGGACCGGTGCATCAGCACGCCGCGCGGTTGGAAGCCGAAGGTCACCGAATCCTGAAGCTGAACATCGGCAACCCGGCCCCGTTCGGTTTCGAGGCACCCGACGTGATCATGCGTGACATGATCCAGGCGCTGCCCTATGCGCAGGGATACTCCGACTCGCAGGGCATCCTGCCTGCCCGCCGCGCGGTGGTTACTCGCTACGAGCTGGTCGACGGCTTCCCCCGATTCGACGTGGACGACGTCTACCTGGGCAACGGGGTTTCCGAGCTGATCACCATGACGCTGCAAGCCTTGCTGGACAACGGTGACCAGGTGTTGATCCCCTCACCGGACTACCCGCTGTGGACGGCGTCGACCTCGTTGGCGGGCGGTACCCCGGTGCACTACCTGTGCGACGAGACCCAAAGCTGGCAACCCGATCTCGCCGACCTCGAATCCAAGATCACCGAGCGCACCAAGGCACTGGTCGTGATCAACCCCAATAATCCCACCGGCGCGGTCTACAGCCGCGAAATCCTCACCCAGATAGCTGATTTGGCGCGCAAGCATGAGCTGCTTCTGTTGGCCGACGAAATTTACGACAAGATCCTCTATGACGACGCCGAGCACATCAGCGTCGCGACCGTCGCGCCTGATCTGTTGTGCCTAACGTTCAACGGCCTATCGAAGGCCTACCGCGTTGCCGGGTACCGGGCCGGCTGGCTGGCAATCACCGGACCCCAAGACCACGCGAGCAGCTTTATCGAGGGGATCAGCTTGCTCGCCAATATGCGCTTGTGCCCCAATGTCCCCGCACAGCACGCCATCCAGGTTGCCCTCGGCGGCCACCAAAGCATCGAAGACCTGGTGCTTCCCGGCGGTCGGCTGCTGGAGCAGCGCGATCTCGCCTGGGCCAAACTGAACGAAATCCCCGGGGTCTCGTGCGTCAAGCCGGAAGGTGCGTTGTATGTGTTCCCCCGGATGGACCCCGAGGTTTACGACATCGTCGACGACGAACAACTCGTCCTGGACCTGCTGCTGTCGGAGAAGATTTTGGTCACTCAAGGCACCGGTTTCAACTGGCCGACGCCGGATCACCTGCGGCTCGTAACGCTGCCGTGGTCCCGTGATCTGGCGGCAGCGATCGAGCGGCTGGGTAACTTCCTGGTCAGCTACCGGCAGTAGCCGCCAAATCGAGAGCGGGTCACCCGCGTATCTGGCGGCCTGACATCAGTTCCGCTCCAACAGCTCCAGCAAGTAGTTGCCGTATCCGGATTTCTTCAGCGAATGGGCGCGCTGGGCCAACTGCTCGTCGTCGATCCAGCCTAACCGCCACGCCACTTCCTCCGGGATGCTGACCTTGAGACCCTGCCGTCGTTCCAGCGTGCGGACAAAGTCGGCAGCGTCCAGCAGGGAATCGAACGTCCCGGTGTCCAGCCACGCCGTCCCGCGGGCCAGCACCTCCACCGCCAGCCGGCCCTGGTTCAGATAGATCTGATTGACCTCGGTGATCTCGTACTCGCCACGGGCCGACTTCTTCAGGCCCTTCGCGATCTCGATCACGTCGTTGTCGTAGAAATAGAGACCCGGCACGGCATAGTGGGATTTCGGCGTGGCGGGCTTCTCCTCCAGGGATAGTGCCATGCCGTCGGCGCCGAATTCGACGACGCCGTACGCTGCCGGATTAGCCACCCAATACGCGAAAACAGCTCCACCACTTATAGATTGAAAGCGCTTCAGGCTGGTTCCCAACCCTGGCCCATAGAAGATGTTGTCCCCCAACACTAATGCCACCGGCTCATTGCCAATGTGATTGGCACCGATAACAAATGCCTGCGCCAGACCATCGGGTTCGTCCTGGGTTGCATAGCTGACGTTGATGCCGAATTGAGCGCCGTCGCCAATGAGTCGGTGAAAACCGGGAGCGTCGTGGGGGGTGGTGATGAGCTGTATGTCGCGGATGCCGGCCATCATCAGCGTGGTCAGCGGGTAGTAGATCATCGGTTTGTCGTACACGGGCAACAACTGCTTGCTGATGCCCAACGTGATCGGGTACAGCCGGGTGCCCGAACCGCCCGCCAGGATGATCCCCCGCATAGTCGCTCCTCGTGGCTCGCTGATCTCACTCGACCCGGTCGGCCTCGGTCAGCTCGGTGGCTGCCAACGCCGACGCCAAGTCATCATGACGGAAAACTGAGGTGATGTGATCGCGGACCACCCGGAACGCCGACGCGGCGGTAGTCACAGCGTCCGGGTCCTCCCGATTGCTGATCTCTTGCTCGACGATCACGACGCCGTCGTGCACGTACATCCTGCCAAGCTGCGCCGTCGCGTTGAGCGAGGCGGCCCACTGGCGCAGTGCCTGGTGGCCCTGTGCGGCTCCGTGCGCGTCACCGATATCGACATCGTCACTGGACAAAGCCACCAAGGTGTCGAGGTCGGAGTCGTTGAGGGCGTCGTGCCAGGCGAGAACCGTGGCGATCTCCGATGTGGTCATGTTCTGCAAATTACCGTGTGGACCCGGGCTGATCACAGGTTTACAGCGGGGTACGTTCCAGCCATTTTTCCCACACGCCATCGTCACCGAACATCTGGATCGCAGTGTCGGTGACGCGCACTCGACGCACCATCGCCAACAGCAAGTCGGTGGCGCCGCCGCGCAGCGCCAGAGTGCCCTTGCCGTGCTCGTGCGACCAGGCGATCCCGGTTCCACAACGTCGGATCGTCCATTCCCCTGCCTTATCGAGACCGGGATCAGTGCAGTGCAGGTGCATGGTGGTGTCGCCGTCGAGAGGCGCTGCCGCGTCCCCACTTCCGGCCTGGATCGCGAGGCGCTCCAGCCATTCGCTGATCCCATCGGCCGCCGTCTCGGGTTGCAGCGCGAAATCACGCTTCAGTGCGATCGCGGCGTCGGCTCGATGTACCGCCACCTCGTGTAGCCGGCGTCGAACCCACCATTTCGCGGGGCGGGTCCCGAGGAAGGTCCACACCGGTGTATCACCGCCCGCCTGGTTGACGGCGTCGAGCAACCGCTGGGCACCGTCGTGCAACCAGGCGACCGTGCCATCGGGGTCCGGCGGTGGCTTGCCATCGTGAACGCTGCGTGGATCGAGGAAATGTTCAAGTCGATCGCCGACGATCTGGGCGGCCCAGCGATCCCCCCGGCCGACATGGCGGATCAGTTGGCCGAGCGTCCAGTCCGGACAGGTGGGCAGCGGCGTGGACTCATCAGCGTTGTGGATCACTTCCGAAAAGAGGCGGTTGTGCTCGACGAATAGCGCCGCGTGATCCACCTGCTCAGATTACCGTCGCGCCGGTGTGGTCGAGCCCGCCGGGACGGCGATGCCAGGGGTTTCCGGAAGCCGCGGGCCGGCTCAAAGCTGCAGGTCATGCTCTCGGATCAACGCGGTGGCCAGCACGCTTATCGCGGCGGTCGCAACCAGATATCCGCACGCGGCCCACGGCGTTCCCCCGCGGACCGCGATTAGTGCGGTCAGAATCATCGGTGTCACCCCGGACGCGTAGACGCCCGAGAGCTGGTAGACCAACGACAGCCCCGTGTAGCGGGTGCCCGTGGGATACAACGCCGAGTACAGCGTGCCCTGCGCTCCGTAGAAAATCGCGTGGACGACGCCGAACACCATGATCATCACCAGCCCGAACCAGACCAGGTTCTTGGTGCCGAACAAGGCGAATGCCGGAAAAGCTGCAACACCGTAGCCGGCTACGCCGATCAGATAGACCCGCCGCGCGCCGAAACGATCTGTCAGTGCCCCCGAAACGGGGAGCAGCAGCGCCATGAGCAGTGCGGCAACCGTCACCACCACCAGAACCGACACCCTATTCAGTCCCAACGCGCCGGTGGCGTAGCTGATGGCGAAGACGCCCCAGGTGTTGAACGCCGAGCCCTCGGCCCAGCGCGACAGCAGCCCGAGCACCGTGTTGCGCCTGCTGCGGGGTTCCCGAAGGATCTGCCGAATGGGCATGGAGGAGGCCACCTCGAGGTCGTGCAGCTGACGGAAGGCGGGCGTTTCTTCGACCCGCAACCGCACCACGACCCCGACGATGACCAGCCCGAGGCTCAGTAGGAACCCCAGACGCCAGCCATAAGCAAGGAAGGAATCCGGGCCTAGAACCAGCTGGAGGAACGCGAACACGCCCGTCCCAAGCGCGAGACCGAGCGCCAACCCCATCTGGGGAATCGCCCCGAAGCGGCCCCGCCGGTGAGCTGGGCTGTGTTCGACAGCCAGCAGCATCGCACCGGCCCACTCACCGCCGAGCGCGAAACCCTGCACCAAGCGCAGTGCCAGCAAGCCCACCGGTGCCCAGACCCCGACCTGGGCCGCGGTGGGCAAGGCCCCAATCAACGTGGTAGCGCCGCCCATGATCAGCATCGTCAGCGCCAGACTGCGTTTGCGGCCGACGCGGTCGCCGATATGCCCGAACACCAACCCGCCGATTGGCCGCATCACGAACCCGAGCGCGAATGTCGCGAACGCCAGCAGGGTGCCCACCAGGGAACTTTCGCCGGGAAAGAACACCCGGTTGAACACCAGACCGGCTGCGGTGGCGTAGAGGAAGAAGTCGTACCACTCCACGGTGGTGCCCAGCAAGCTTGCTACCACGACAATGCGCAGGCGCCGGGACTGCTGCCGTTGCGACTCACCCGCGCCGGTCGGGCGCACCGGTAGTGCTGTCGCCATCGGGGTCAGTGCGCGGCGGCGACCGCGAACGGAACCGCGGGTTCGGGTTCGGCCGCGGCGTTCGGCCGCTTCCAGAGGCCGCGGCGTTCTAGCAGCGGCAGCACGCCTTCGCCAAACCGGTAGGCCTCCTCCAGGTGCGGATATCCCGACAAGATGAAATGGGTGATGCCCAGGTTGGAGTACTCGACCAGCCGTTGGGCGACCTCGTCGTGCGACCCGACCAGGGCCGTGCCAGCCCCGCCTCGTACCAGTCCTACCCCGGCCCACAAGTTGGGCGCGACCACCAGCTCGCTGACGCTTCCGCCGTGCAACTCCAGCATCCGCCGCTGCCCTACCGATTCGCTGCGCGCCAGGCTGGCCTGCAGCCGTTCGACGTCGGCCGCATCGACACCGGCCAGCAGCCTGTCCGCCTCGCGCCACGCCTCCTCAGCGGTGTCGCGACTGATCACGTGGATCCGCAAGCCGTACTGGAGAACCCGGCCACTACCTGCGGCAAGCCCGCGAATCCAGTCCAGTTTCTCACCGACAGCGACCAACGGCTCGCCCCAGGTGAGGTAGACGTCGGCGTGCCTAGCCGCGACCGACCCGGCGGGTTCTGACGATCCGCCGAAGAAGACCGCCGGCACCGGGTCGGGCCGATTGGTCAGCTCGGCACCCTCGACGCGGATGTGATCGCCCGCGAAGGTCACCGGATCACTTGAAGCCCATAGTCGGCGGACGACCTGGAGGAATTCGGCGGTACGGGCGTACCGCGACTGCTTGTCCAGGAAATCCCCGTAGGCCTGTTGCTCATGCGACTCGCCACCGGTGACGACGTTGAGCAGCAGTCGTCCGCCTGAGTGCCGTTGGAAAGTCCCCGCCATCTGGGCGGCCAGGGTCGGGCTGGTCAGCCCCGGTCGGACCGCGACCAGAAACTTCAGCGTGTCGGTGTCCTCGATCAGCATCGCCGTGGTCAGCCAGGCGTCCTCGCACCACAATCCGGTGGGCGTCAATACCGCCTCGAAACCATTGGTTTCGGCGGCCGCACAAATCTGGCGCAGGTAACGCAGCGTCGCAGGCCGGTCCCCGGACATCGGCGTGCCATGGCCACCCGGGACCAGGTTCCGGGAATCGCCGTAGGTCGGCAGAAACCAGTGAAATGCCAGGCTCATATACCCTCCCGTTCCGCACCGCTTCTGGTGCTCTGTTTGCTACCGGGATGGTGCGCGAGGGCAGCGCAGCGCGTGAGGGTTGAAACCTGTGAGATTGATTTTATGGGTGCCCCATGGTTGCGAACTGTGATCGCCGTCACTCGCACGATGGCCGAGCCGGTAGCTGCGACCATCCGTCGGACAATCGGTTTCCCGCTGGATCCGCAGATCAGACAGGCCTTGCGACGACGCTAGCTATGTCTCCGTCATTTGCCCGGCGCCGAGCATCAACGTCACACCCAGCGGCTTCGCGCGGGCGGAGCCTCGGGTGCCACCCAGGCTTTTGCGTAACGGTTGCTGGAGGCCTTCTGGGGGTCGCGACTGCGGTAGACGACATAGGGACGCACCAGGTATCCGATCGGCGCGCTGAACATATGCACCAGCCGCGTGTAGGGCCAAATACTGAGCAGGGCAAGAACAATCAGCGCGTGTAATTGAAACGTCAACGGCGCTTGGGCCATCAAGTCCACCGACGGGTGCACCGAGAACAGGCTGCGGAACCACGGCGACACCGTGTCGCGATAGTTGTAGCGGGCGAACACGTTAGTCAAGGTGTTGAGCATGCCGGTCACCAAGGCGCCCACCAGAAGCAAATACATCAGTTTGTCGCTGCGGGTGGTGGCCTTTCGCACCGCAGACACCGTAATGCGCCGATAGAGCAGGATTCCGAGTCCGGTCACGACGGCAAAACCCGCAAGCGAGCCCATCGTGACAGCCATCAGATGGTAGGCAGACTCGGAGATGCCGACCGCCGCGGTCCAGGACTGCGGAATGAGCAGGCCCACGACGTGACCGCCGAAGACGCCAAGCAGGCCGAAGTGGAACAGCGGGCTTCCCAGCTGTAGCAGCCGGCTCTCGTAAATCTGCGAAGACCTTGTGGTCCAGCCGAACTGGTCGGTGCGGTAGCGCCAGATATGTCCCAGCACAAACGATGTGAACGCGACGTATGGCGCGGTCATCCACAGCAGGGTAGTCACCGGCGGCCCTCCGTGGTGAGCGGATCCAAGGCGAACGGTTCCAGGCCGACGTGCTCGTCGGGCGGTCCCTGTGCAGCCAGCTCGGCAATCCGACGGCGGTCCGCGGTACTGATCGGCGGTAGCGTCGCCAGCACCGCGGCCACCACCAGTGCGTGGGGAGAACCGTTGTCCAGTAGGGACAGTCGCAGCAGCTCCAGAACCGGAACATGTTCGCCCAACAACCGCTCGCCCTGCACATGATCGACGGTTGCGGCGAACTCGAGAACCAGCGGTAGGTAGTCGGGTAGTTCGCCATCGCCGATCTGCATCCCGGCCTGGCGGTAGGCGTGCTTGAACCGCAGCAGCGCCATGCCCCGCTTTCGGGTGTCCCCGTAGGCGTAGTACGTCAAGTGCAGGCTCGAACGACGACGCATGTCAAACGTTTCCACATAGCGCGCGGCGAGCTGTAGCGGATCCGCATCAAACACTGCGTCCAGGAATTCGATCAGCGGCGCGCCTACGGATTCGGGTAGTTCGGTAGCCGCGGCGTGGAGTTGATCGGTCATAGCAAGCGTCTGCGCGCCGGGATAGTCCAGCAGCAGCGCCGCGATCCGCCACACCAGGCGCTGGTCGCGCTGGGACAGACCGACTCCATAGTCGGACCGCCGGCGCGCCAAGGTCAGCATCTTCATCGCTCGCTCATCGCTCCCTCACTTCGAGGGCACTAGGCCATCGGTGCTCTTGCCATCCCAGTTGAACAGGTTGACCCGGACTGGCTTTTCTTCCGAGTTTTCTTCCGAGTTTTCTTCCGGGGCGGCGCCGTTGGTGTTGGTGAGATGGAACTTGTCTGCCATGGCGTCGAACGCCGTCATCCCTGGACCGCCGTCGGTGTCCAGGCTGCATCCGGTGGCCAGCGCATCCAGGCGATGAGCGTCCG
This sequence comes from Mycobacterium spongiae, assembly GCF_018278905.1. Taxonomy (NCBI): domain Bacteria; kingdom Bacillati; phylum Actinomycetota; class Actinomycetes; order Mycobacteriales; family Mycobacteriaceae; genus Mycobacterium; species Mycobacterium spongiae. The sequence continues at coordinate 599,829 of NZ_CP046600.1, read as the reverse complement.
ATCCCGCACCATTGGGGATCACGTAACGGTCGGCGTACTTGGCGATGGCCAGCAACCGGTACATCGACTCGATCTCTTCCCCGCGCAGTCGCACCGATGCCGGGATGGTGTCGTCGAAGTCCTCTCCCAGGTTCGCCGCCCGCATGTACGACCGCATGGCGGCGAGCCGTTGCAGCGCAAGGCGAACCGGACCGGGGTCGCCAGCGGTGAACAACTCGGCCAGATACTCGATCGGGACGCGAAGAGCGTCGATAGCACCAAAAAGATTGTTCGAATTCTCACCGTCATGACCAGTCTCAGCCAGGATGTCGACGACCGGGGACAGCGGCGGGATGTACCAGACCATCGGCATCGTCCGGTATTCGGGGTGCAGCGGAAGCGCGAGCTGGTAATCGACGATGAGTCGGTACACCGGCGAATTCTGCGCGGCCTCGATCCATTCGCTCGAGATCCCCGCGCGCTCCGCCTCGGCAACGACCCGCGGGTCGTGCGGGTTGAGGAATACCCCGAGCTGGGCTGGATAGAGCTCCGTCTCGTCGGGCACCGACGCCGCCGCCGCCACTGCGTCAGCGTCGTAGAGCAGCACACCGATATAGCGCAACCGACCAACACAGGTCTCCGAGCACACCGTCGGAATGCCCACCTCCACCCGCGGGTAGCAGAACGTGCACTTTTCGGCTTTGCCGGTCTTGTGGTTGAAATAGATCTTCTTGTACGGGCATCCCGTAACACACTGCCGCCAACCGCGACACCGGTCCTGATCAACCAGCACGATGCCGTCCTCGCTGCGCTTGTAGATCGCGCCGGAAGGACACGACGCCGCACATGAGGGGTTGAGGCAGTGCTCACAAATGCGCGGCAGGTAGAACATAAAGGTCTGCTCGAACTCGAGTTTCACCTTGTCGGACACCTTGGCCAGGAGCGGATCGCGGCCAATCTGCTCCGGCCCGCCACCGAGGTCGTCATCCCAGTTCGCGCCCCAGGTCACCTTGGTGTCTTCGCCGGTGATCAGCGATTTGGGGCGCGCGACCGGTGTGGTGTCCATGGCCGGCGCGGACAGCAGGTTCTCGTAGTCGTAGGTCCACGGGTCGTAGTAGTCCGACACGGTGGGCAGGTCCGGGTTGGCGAAAATACTCAGCAGCCGCCGCAGTCTTGATCCCGACTTGAGCGTCAACTTGCCGCGTTTGTTGAGTTTCCAGCCGCCCTTCCACTTCTCCTGGTCTTGGTATCCGCGTGGATATCCCTGTCCCGGGCGGGTTTCCACATTGTTGAACCAGGCGTACTCCATCCCTCCGCGGTTGGTCCAAGCTTGCTTGCAGGTCACGCTGCAGGTGTGGCAGCCAATGCATTTGTCGAGGTTCATCACCATCGCGAGCTGAGCCATGACTTTCATCGTCAGTACTCCACTTCCTGTGAACGCCGTCTGATCGTGGTGACCTCGTCGCGCTGGTTCCCGGTGGGTCCGTGGTAGTTCAGGGCGAACGACTGCTGCGCGTAGCCCCCGATCAGGTGTGACGGTTTGATCATGATCCGGGTGAGCGCGTTGTGAATACCGCCACGCTTCCCGGTCTTTTCGGTGCGGGGCACATCGACCGCCTTGTCTTGCGCGTGGTACATGAACACCAGGCCTTCGGGCATCCGATGGCTGACGATCGCACGCGCGTTCACCACGCCGTTGCGGTTCGTGCATTCGATCCAGTCGTTGTCTTTGACGCCGATCTTCGCGGCATCCACATCCGACATCCAAATCGACTGCCCGCCACGGGAAAGGGTGAGCATGTACAAGTTGTCCTGATAGGCGGAATGGATGGACCACTTGGAGTGCGGGGTCAGATACCGCACCGTGATCGCGGCACCGTTGTCGCCGGCCTTGTGACCCACCACGGGCTCGTTGAACAATGCCGTCATGTCCAGCGGCGGACGGAAGATCGGCAATTGCTCGCCAAGTTCACCCATCCAGTCGTGATCAAGGTAGAAGTGCTGGCGTCCGGTCAGCGTGTGCCACGGCTTGAGTCGTTCGGTGTTGATCGTGAACGGTGCATACCGACGACCCCCGGTCTCCGAGCCGGACCATTCCGGTGATGTGTTCACCGGCACCGGCCGAGACTGCGTGTCTGCGAACGTGATACGGCGACCTTCGTTCTCCTTGGCGAGGTCGGCCAGCTCCGTGCCGGTGCGGCGCTGCAGCGCCTCGAACCCATCGACCGCTAAGCGCCCATTTGTTGTTCCGGACAGGGCCAGGATTGCCTCCGCCGCGTGGATGTCCTTGGCCAGCGACGGCCGCCCGATAGCCGAACCACTCACCACGGCACCGTTGACGCCCCGCAAGTACTCAACTTCGGCGTCCGGATGCGTCGTCACCCCCTTGGTGGTGAGTCCGACGGTTTCCACCATCGGCCCGAGTGCGGCCATCTTTTCCGCGATCGTCGCGTAATCCCGCTCAACGACAACGAGCCGTGGCATCGTCTTGCCGGGAATCGGCTCGCACTCACCAGCTTTCCAATCCAGCACCCGCCCGCCGGGCTGGGCGGTGGCGTCGGCGCTGTCGTGCTGCAGCGGGACCGCGACGATATCTTTTCGCTTGCCCAAGTGCTTTTCGGCCAGCCAGGAGAAGCCTCGCGCGATCCGGTGGAACGCCTCAAAGTCGGTCTTGGTCTCCCACGGCGGCGAGATCGCCGGTGAGAATGCGTGGACGAACGGGTGCATGTCGGTGCTGGACAGATCGTGCTTCTCGTACCACGTGGCAGCCGGCAACACGATGTCGGAATACAGTGTGGTGCTGGTATTGCGGAAGTCGAGCGACAACAGCAGGTCCAGCTTTCCGACCGGCGCCTCGTCTCGCCAACGCACATCGGTGGGACGCACGCCATCCTCGTCACGTGCGGCGACGTTGGAGTCGGTACCGAGCAGGTGTTTGAGGAAGTACTCGTTGCCCTTCGCCGACGAGCCGAGCAAGTTCGACCGCCACACCGTCAGGCAGCGGGGAAAATTCTCCGGCGCATCCGGGTCTTCGCACGCGAACGACAGATGGCCGGACTTCAGCCCGTCGACGACGTGTGCCGACGCGTCCTTGCCCAGCCGCGCGGCCTCGTCGACCAGATCCAGCGGATTGCGATTGAAGGTCGGATAGCTAGGCATCCAACCCATTCGGCTCGCCTGCGCGATGTTGTCGGCTGCCGTTCGGCCGGCAAATCGACCTTCGGCCAGCGGGGACGCCATCGCCTCGGAGGTGAACCCGTCGTAGCGCCACTGGTCGGTCGCCAGGTACCAGAACACCGTGCCTTGCATCTGGCGCGGCGGCCGCTGCCAGTCCAATCCGAAAGCCAGTGTCGACCAGCCTGTGATAGGTCGGCATTTCTCCTGGCCGACGTAATGCGCCCAGCCACCGCCGTTGACACCTTGACAGCCGGTGAGCATCACCAACGTCAGAAATGAGCGGTAGATCTGATCCGAGTGGTACCAGTGGTTGGTTCCCGCGCCCATCAGAATCATCGACCTGCCGCGTGAGCGTTCGGCATTGTCGGCGAATTCCCGCGCGATCCGTTCCGCCGCCTTGGCCGGCACGCCGGTGATGGGTTCCTGCCACGCCGGGGTGTATGGCTGCGTGGAGTCGTCGTAGCCCGAAGGCCAGTCGCCCGGCAGGCCTTCTCGGTGCACCCCGTACTGCGCCATGAGCAGATCGAAGACCGTTGTGACCCGTTGTCCACCAACGATCCTCGTTGGGACCCCGCGCGTCAGCACGCCGGGCCGATCACCGTCATAGCGAGGCAGTTGCACCGCGGCCACGTCGGTGTGGCTGCCGTGCAGCGAAAGCAGGGGGTCGGTGCCGTGCAGATCGAGGTTCCACTTTCCTTCGCCCGATGCCGTGAATCGGTGGCCCAACGAGCCGTTGGGCACCACGGGGTTGGCCTGCGCGTCGAGGAGCACCGTTTTGGATTGACTACCTTCGCTGGTGTCGCCGAGATCGGCTGCGGTGAGGAATTTCCCGGGCAGCCATTGCCCGTCGCGCTCGGTCAGCGTGACCAGAAACGGCAGATCCGTGTATCGCTTGACATAGTCGGAGAAGTAGGGGGTCGTCCGCTCGACGAAGAACTCCTTGAGGATGACGTGCCCCATCGACATCGCCAGCGCGGCATCGGTACCCGGATGCGCGGGAAGCCAGTCATCGGCAAACTTCGTGTTGTCGGCGTAGTCCGGCGAGACCACGACCACCTTCTGGCCGCGGTAGCGCGCCTCCGTCATATAGTGCGCATCGGGCGTGCGGGTGACCGGAACGTTGGAGCCCCACATGATCAGGTAGCCGGCGTCGAACCAGTCGGCCGACTCCGGTACATCGGTCTGGTCGCCGAAGACCTGTGGCGAGGCCACCGGAAGGTCGGCATACCAATCGTAGAACGACAGCATCGACCCGCCGAGTAGGGAAATGAATCGCGCCCCCACCGCATGACTGACCATCGACATCGCCGGTATCGGCGAGAAGCCGGCGACCCGATCGGGGCCGTACCGCTTAACGGTGTGCACGTGCGCCGCCGCGGCGATCTCCGCGGCCTCCCACCACTCGGCCCGAACAAATCCACCCTTGCCGCGCGCGGCCTTGTAGCGACTCGACTTCACCGGGTCGTCGACGATGTCCGCCCACGCCAGCACGGGATCTTCGAGCCGCTCCTTGGCTTCGCGGTAGTACTTGAGCAGGACATCGCGCACATACGGATAGCGCACCCGCGCCGGTGAATAGGTGTACCAGGAGAAGGAGGCACCGCGCGGGCAACCGCGCGGCTCGTACTCTGGTTTGTCGGCACCGACCGTCGGGTAGTCAGTCTGCTGGGACTCCCAGGTGATCACGCCGTCTTTGACGTAGATCTTCCACGAACACGAGCCGGTGCAGTTGACACCGTGTGTTGAGCGGACCACTTTGTCGTGCGCCCAGCGGTCCCGGTAAAAGTCGTCCGCCGACCGGCCACCGATCTTGTGCAGCGTTCGGTAGTCCGGGGAGATCTCGCCCTGATGAAAGTATTTGCCGAATCCGAGCAAGGTGTCGGCGGCGGTCTGGCGATTCTGGTTCAGATCAACCACGGCGCCTCCTCTCGAACAACGACTACCGCGCGGTCATTGACTGAGCGTAAGGGAGGTTTTCGGTCGAAAAGAACATCGCACCGACCCGCCCGCGTGGCTGTGCGATTGCTTTAACACCACGGTTATATTGCGTTGTCGAAGCCAGCCCGGGCTGTTGCCGTTTGGACCGAAAAGCCACTGCTAGAGCGATGGGGTTGGGCTCGTGGCACCCGCAACGAACCGCCCGATCGTCATGGTGCGGAATGAAGCATTTTTCTTGCTGTTAACACATTCTTTTTCGGCCTGGGCGCGGCTCGGCGACGCTGCCGGTTCGTCGTGGATTTGCGCTCGACCTGCGAAAACTCACAACCACGCACAAAACCGCATGCGGGGGGTGCGGGCCGGTGCGAGCAGTGGCCTCTTAGGGCCGTCCTAGTACCGCCGTGGCAACCGCGGATGCGACCACCAAGGAAACGTTGACCCCGTTGTCGACACCCTTTTCGAAGTCGTCACCGTTGACCGCCATCGTGTTGGTGATATGCGCCAGACAGACGACGTTGTGGCCAACCCGGGTGGCGAAGGCGTACAACGCCGCTGCCTCCATTTCGACGCAGGTGATTCCCCGCCTCTCGGCCTCTTTGATTGCCGCCGCGGTTTCCCGGTACGGCGCGTCGGTCGTCCACGAGCTTCCCGAGATTACCGGGATACCGTTGTCATCGAACGCATTTCGGAGTCCTTGCCGCAACCCCGGGGCGAGATAGCTCCATTCGCCGGGTGCGACGTAGTGCGCGCTTGTTCCCTCGTCGCGGAGCGCCCGCTCGATAAGGACGAAATACGGTGGTGTGTCGGTTCCGGAAATGCGGCCGGCGGAGGTGATGCTCACCACCAACGCCGCGTTGCAAGCGGCGAGCTGCTCGGCCACCAACACCGCAAACGGCGCGCCCACGGCCATCCCGACAACCCCGAGTTCAACTCCATTGGTCTGGGTGACCCACATGTCGGTGTGGTAGCAGGCCCAGCCCGAGTGGCGGTAGCCCGTCCCGGTGCGCGCCAGGTGGCGGACGATGTCGCCGTCGGGATCCAAAACGCAGACCTCGGGGACCGGAGTGTCCGGCAGGGCTTTCTGACGGCGGGATTCGCGCAGCAGGTTTACCGGGCGAAACACCGAAGGCGCATCGAACTCCTTTGGCGCAACCAGCGGATAGCCGTCTCGGCGATCGGTCATCCCATTGATGCCAGGGGCATCCGTCTCAATGGTCCAACCAGGCGTGTTCTTCGGCAACCTTCTCCTTGTGGAACGCGGCTCAGGGCGGGTAACACATCGCCGCGGGCGACCGGACGATCGGCGGTCGCGACCTGGCGGGCACGCTCCGCGATGAACCAGCGCTCGGGCGCGTCGTCGCCGAGACGGCGCGCGACGTCGTGGGTGGCAAGGTGGGCGGCCCGGGATTCGGTGCCGCTGCCATCGTGGATGGTTTTCCACTCGGCAGGGTCCCCACAACGGCGTCACCGATAGCCCACACGCTGTTGACCCTAGTGGACAGGGGGCACCGGTCCACAAGGATCCATCGTGGTTGCCATGGCTGAGCCTTGCGGCTGGTTGCCGACAGCTGCCGCGACAAAGTCGTACCGGCTTCATCGACCGCTAGATCCTGCGCACACCGGCGAACCAGGAGGCGCGGTGGCTCACGGCAGCTTTGCTGGGTCCACGGTGACGGACGCGCCGATGTCGGCAAGCGCCGAAAGAACCTCGGCCGATCGGGGAGTCGCCGTCGGGTCGACAATCCACTGGATCATGAGGCCATCGATAACTGCCATCAATACCGAGACAATGTTCGGCAGGCCGTCAGGCGAGCCCACATCCGTGCTGGCGAGGGCAGCGCGAGCCAGCTCGACTGAATGTTCACGCACGCTGGCATATCCGGCGGCGAGGCGTTCCCGGAGGAGCTCTGAACGCAGCGCCGGAGCGTATGACTCCAAGCACGCGTAGACGGCAGGACGGATCTGTTCGAACGAATCGACGGTGGCCTCGAGAACGGCACGGATCAGTTCGTGGGAACTGGTGGCCGCGGTCCTATCGAAGGCCTCCCGAACCCGTTGGTTCCAGCCGGAAAAGCACTGGCCGAGCGCGTCGTCAAGCAACGCGTCCTTGCCGCCGAAGTGGTAGTTGATGGACGCGACGTTCACGCCCGCCGCCCGCGCGATGTCGCGCGAGCTGGTGTTGCCGTAGCCGCGTTCCCGTAGGCAAACCAGCGCGCCGTCAAGCAGTTTGTCCCGGTTTGTCCGTGGCTCTTGCACACGCTCATCGTAGCGTGATAAACAAATGTTTCAAACATTCGTTTATCTACGGAGCGCTCATGACGATCAACCGGGAATCGGGGAGAGCTGCCCTGCCACCCGGGCCGCGGCTACCGCGCTACCTACAAAGCGTGCTGTACCTGAGGTTTCGGGAACGGTTTCTGCCCGCGATGCACCGCAGATACGGAGACGTGTTCACCCTGCAGGTACCGCCATATGCGGACAAGGTCGTGATCTATACCCGCCCCGAGCACATCAAAGAGATCTTCGCGGCCGACCCCAAGGTGCTGCACGCGGGCGAAGGCAACCACATTCTCGGCTTCGTCATGGGCGAGCACTCCGTGCTGACTACCGACGAAGACGAGCATGCGCGGTTGCGATCGCTGCTCATGCCGGCGTTCACTCGGGCCGCGCTACGCGGATATCGCGACATGATCAGCGCCGTCACGTGTGAGCACCTGGCACGATGGCCTGTCGGATCACAAATCAATGCCCTCGAGCGCATGAACGCACTCACCCTCGACATCATTCTGCGGGTGGTCTTCGGGGTCACTGACCCAAAAGTCAAGGCCGAGTTGACAAGCAGCGTGCAAGACATCATCAACATATCCCCCGTCATCTTCGCTGGGATTCCCTATCCTGCACTCAGGCGGGTGAACCCGTGGAAGGGCTTCGCCGACAACCAGCGCAGGATCGACGAGTTGCTCTACCGCGAAATCGGTTCGCGCCGTGGCGCTTCCGATCTAGCAGACCGCAGCGATGTGTTGTCGAGACTTCTGCAGGCAGACGACGTGTCCGCGACGGCATTGACCGATTCCGAGCTCCGCGACCAGCTCATCACCTTGCTGCTCGCCGGCCACGAGACAACCGCTGCCGCCCTGTCCTGGACCCTATGGGAACTTGCGCAGGACCAGGACATCCAAGCTCAGGTGGCCTCAGCCGCCATGAGTGGGGATAACGCGTTCCTGGAGGCTGTCCTCAAAGAAGGGATGCGCCTGCACACGGTCATCGCTTCTGCGTCCCGGAAAGTCGTCGCGCCCACGGAGATCGGCGGCTGGCGACTCCCGGTGGGAACGGTGATCAGCACCTCGATCCTGCTGGCCCATGCTCGCAAGGACTCCCACCCTTTGCCCACGGAGTTTCGGCCCAGCCGGTTCCTCGATAGCAGCGTGGCGCCCAACACCTGGCTCCCCTTCGGCGGCGGGGTGCGTCGATGCCTCGGTTTCGGATTCGCGCTCACGGAAGGCTCGGTCATACTGGAAGAAATCTTCCGCCGGTTCACCATCACCGCGTCGGAACCAGGAAAGGGCGAGAGTCCACGGGTGCGCAACATCACCAGCGTTCCCAAACATGGTGCAAACTTGCTGATTACCCCACGACATAAAACGGCGTTGGTCTGACGGCCCACTCGGCCGCGTGACACCGACGGGCTCCCTGCCGGCGAAGGCCCAACGTTGTGAGTTCGCGCTAGCGCCCTGATCGCCCCGCGCCCAGCCGCAGTACTCGCCAACCTGCGTTTTCCCATCGAGCGACGTCGAGGCAGTTACGGCCGTCAACAATGACGCGCGCCCGCACCCGGTCGGCTAGGTCAGCGGGCGTGAGGTCGATGAATTCCCGCCATTCGGTAAGCACCAGCACCGCGTCCGCACGCTCGCACGCCTCGGCGACCGAGACCGCGTAGTTCAACGTGGGGAACAGCCGGTTTGCATTGTCCAGGGCTTTCGGATCGTACACATTGACCGCGGCACCGTTGAGCTGTAGCTGACCCGCCACATTGAGCGCCGGCGAGTCGCGAACATCATCGGATTCTGGTTTGAACGCCGCGCCGAGCACGGCAATGTTGGCGCCCAGCAGCGAGCCACCACATGCGGTGGTGGCCAGTTCGACCATCCTTGTCCGCCTGCGCATGTTGATGCTGTCGACCTCGCGCAGGAATGTCAGCGCCTGGTTTGCTCCCAGTTCGCCCGCGCGGGCCATGAAGGCGCGGATGTCTTTGGGCAAGCAACCGCCGCCGAAACCCAAACCCGCGTTGAGGCATTGGCGTCCGATCCGCGGATCGTAACCGAGCGCATCAGCCAACAGACTGACGTCGGCACCGGCCGCCTCACACACCTCGGAGACGGCATTGATAAACGAAATCTTCGTGGCGAGAAAGGCGTTGGCGGATACCTTGACCAACTCTGCGGTCTGCAGGTCGGTCACCAGAAACGGCACACCGGACTCCAACAGCGGCCGGTACAGCTCGCGGACCGCTACCTCGGCGCACTCTGAGCCCTGTTGTACCCCAAGGACAATGCGGTCGGGTTCGAGGGTGTCATGCACCGCCAACCCCTCGCGAAGAAATTCCGGATTCCAGGCAACTTCGACGTCAACCCCCTTGGGCGCCAGCGCCGCAGCTCGGCGTCCCAAGTCCGCAGCGGTACCGACAGGAACCGTCGACTTGCCAACGAGGACCGCCGTCCTGGACAAGCGCGGCACTAGCGCATCGATGACCGCATGGACATGTCGCAGGTCGGCGCCGTACTCGCCCTTCTTTTGCGGGGTGCCAACCCCCAGGAAATGCACGTCGGCGAACTCGGCCGCCATGTCGTAGTCGGTGGTGAACCGCAGACGTCCAGCGGCGAGGTTTTCCGTCAAGAGCTCTCGCAAGCCGGGCTCGTAGAACGGGATGTCGCCGCCGGCGAGCTTGGCCACTTTACCTGGATCGATATCGACTCCGACGACTTCGTGCCCCAGCTGCGCCATTCCGACGGCATGGGTGGCACCCAGATAGCCGGTACCGAAGACGGTACATCGCATACCACCGTGTGTAGGTGGTCGCGATGAGCTCACTGCATCGCGACGCTGAGCGATAGGCGAACTGTAGGTGACAGCCTTCGGGCGACATGAACGGTGGGTAATACGCGGGTACCGTGCGGTAATCGCCGCACAAACCGATGCGTCACTGCAGCCGAGGCTAGGTCGACCTGATGAAATTCTGGTATGAGCGCGAGGGCGTGGGACCCCGCTGGCCCTGGTATTTCGAGCCCACCCCGCTGCTGCCGTACGGATGCTCGGAGGGGCTGGTCAGTTTCAGGATGCACAGCTGGCCGATCTTCATGCCTGGCCATAATGCGATCGGCAGGTTGGCAACATTGGATAGCTCCAGGGTGATATGGCCGCTGAAGCCGGGATCGATGAAACCCGCGGTCGAGTGCGTGAGCAGTCCCAGCCGGCCCAGGGACGATTTGCCTTCCAGCCGACCTGCCAGGTCGTCGGGCAAGGTAAAGAGCTCCAGCGTGGACCCGAGCACGAACTCGCCGGGGTGTAGGACAAACGGTTCACCCTTGGCCGGCTCCACCAGGCTGGTCAACTCATCCTGCTGCTGCGAGGGGTCGATGTGGGTGTAGCGGGTGTTGTTGAATACCCGGAACATGCAATCGAGCCGGACGTCGACGCTGGAAGGCTGGATCAGGGAGTCGTCGAACGGGTCGATGCCCACCCGCCCCGCCGATATTTCGGCCCGAAGATCGCGATCGGAGAGCAGCACCCGACGAGCCTAGCTGCCGCCGGTCCGCTGGCTCAGCGCACGTAGACTTCCCGACCCGTCGGGTATCCGCCTCCGGTAGTGGTGACGTGGACGTGGTCATAGTGGCCGGCTCCGGTCCGGTGCGCGCCCTGGGGCGTGTAGTAAACACCTCGCCAGATCGCGTCCTGCATCCCGAATCGCGCCGCGTTCTTCAGCACGAATGCGACGATCGCATCTCCGAGCGCGATCCCCTCCGCGCTGCCGGGATTAGGAATCATCACATCAAGCGCCAAACCGTTCGGATGCCACGGAAGCGGATCCGGTCGAACCCCGCCGATCTGATGAATCTGCGGGAATTCATCGCTGATGCTCCGCGCAGCCAAGATGGTTCTGATCTGCAGACCCCGCTCCGGTGCGACTCCAGCCGGCAAGAAGCGCGACCGCGTGTGAAGTCGGGATGCGGCCGTCAGCCGGCCGGTGATCACACCCTCGCCATCGCCACCGGCGATATCCGGCGAGAAACCCGGTACTGCCGCCACGATCTCTAAGCAGCAGGCTCCAGCGTCGTCGGCCGGCTTGACCTCCTCGCGGTCGGCGACCGGATACACGTCGGCTCCGGCGGCGAGAAGCACGGCGGCAGCACCGAGCACCGACCCCAGCAATACCGACCCCCGGCGCCCCCTGCGTCGGTCCTTGGTCAATTCATGTCGGCCCACGGCAAGCAGATTACGACACGATAACGAAAGAATAAAGAATCAGCCTTCCGCCCAAGCGGTCGACCAGCGTCAAGGCCGCAAGTCGGACCCCATCCGTGTTGGACCATCACTTTCGATAGTCAACCGCTGCGGTCCGGGCGTCATCTGCTTGAATGCCTTCAGTTTGTCTGCGGTGCCCGGCGTGAAGAGCAGCGGTCAAGGGGTTGAAATGCGCGAAATCACAACGCACGTCTCCTTCGACATGCGGGCACCCGAATGGGGCACACCGCGAGCGGAACTCTATCGCGCCGCACTGGAAATGGCGGAGTTCGCTGACGAGATTGGGATCGATTTCATCGGCCTGATGGAGCACCACGGCTCCGACGACGGCTACCTGCCGCAGCCCTTCACGCTGGCAGGCGGTGTGGCGGCGGTCACGAAGAAAGCCCGAGTGTTGCTGTGTGCGGTAGTTCTGCCGCTGCATGATCCGATTACTATCGCCGAACACATCGCGGTCTCCGACCTCATGTCGAATGGTCGGATCTCTGTCGTTGTGGGCGCCGGATATGTGCCCACCGAATTCGCGATGTTCGGCAAGTCGCTCAAGGACCGGGCAAAGCTAATGGATCGCGGGATCGAGACCATCCTGCGTGCACTCCGGGGCGAGAGATTCGAATTCGACGGGCGGCCGGTCTATGTTCGCCCGCTGCCGCTGCAAGAGCCCGAGGATATTGTGATGGTTGGTGGCGGGGTGGTGGCCGCGGCGAAGCGCGCCGCGCATTTTGATATCGGTTTCCTGCCAATGAATCCCGAGCTGGTCGACGTCTATCTCGACGAATGCCGCGCGCTCGACCGGCGGCCCAGGCAGTACTACCGGGCGGGATTGCCGCTCAGCATCCACCTTTGCGAGGATCCCGATGCGGGCTGGGCCGCGATTGAGAAGCACGCCGTCCACGTCATGACCGAATATGCGAAATGGGCCGAGCAGGAAGGCCAGGAAAACGGAGCATCGGCCTCGCCCTTTCATGGGCTGGCGGATCCCCAGATCCTGCGCCAATCGGGTCTTTTTGCGGCGTGGACGCCGGACCAGCTGATCGAGAAGCTGGCTTCACTTCCCGACCGTGGCGGATTCTCATTTCAGCCGCTGCTGGGCGGCCTGTCGCCCCAGGAAGGCTGGAAGAGCCTGGAGCTTCTGAAAAGCACCATGCCGCGGCTCAAAGAGGCGATCGGGGACTCCCCCGGGGATGCGGCCGAAATGGTATGAGGAGGCTGACGCGGCAGCGGTCGATACGCTGGCCACCAGACGTTAGTTGGCTGTTGGTGGTGGGTGCGGCTGGAACGGTTGGTACCACCACCAGTTGGCGCGTTCGCCCATAGGTCCAGGACAAGGCGGGACCGCGGGCGGGGGTTTCGTCGGTGGGCGCGCCAGCGATCCCGCGCTGAGGGGTCGATCGGCGCGATCGGTGACGGTGATGTTGGGTGCGGGTCCGGTGATGGTGATGCTGCCGCGGTGATGTAGCCGGTGGTGATAGGGGCAGACCAGCACCAAGTTGGCCAACTCGGTGGGGCCGCCATCTTCCCAATGCTGAATGTGGTGTGCATGCAAACCGCGGGTGGCGCCGCAGCCGGGTACCGCGCAGCTGCGGTGGCGGTGCTCAAGCACACGGCGAAGCCGGCGGTTGATCTGACGACTCGCACGGCTCGAGCCGATGACCTCACCGTCACGTTCGAACCAGGCTTCGTAGGTGGCATCGCACATCAGGTAGCGGCGCTCAGACTCCGACAGCACCGGGCCCAAGTGCAGCGCCGCCGCACGCTGGTGCACGTCGAGATGCATCACCACGGTGGTGTGCTGCCCGTGTGGGCGGCGGGCGACTTCGGCGTCCCATCCGGCCTCGACCAGCCGCAGAAACGCCTCAACGGTGCCCGGCAACGGCGGCACCTGATCCGATACGCGGTCCCCAGTGTCGTGATCGCGTTTCCACTCGGCGATCAGCGCATCACGATGCGAGGCCAATGCTGCATCGAACTTCGCCGCGTCCGGATGGGCAAGTCTGATCCGCCAGCAGGTGAACTCCTCGTCACTGCTGGTGGTGATCGACGGCTGCGGTTCGGGTCGAGAATCGGGTTCGGGTCGCGGTTCGAGCTTTAGCGCGGTGCGCAGCTGGTTGACCGTGGCACAGCCGGCCAACTGCGCGTAGTGCTCATCGGATCCCTCGGGTGCGCGCCCGGCGATGACACCGACCTGATCCAGCGACAGCCGGCCCTCGCGCATGCCTTGGGCGCAGCGGGGAAACGCCGGCAGCCGTTTGGCGACGGTGGTGATGGTGTGAGCGGTTGCCGAGGAGGTGCCGGTCTTCCAGGCCACCAACGCTGCCACGGACCGCGCGCCGGTGGCACCGCACAGCTCGTCGCGGTCGAGTTCGGCGACGATCTCCACGATGCGCGAATCAATCGCGTTGCGCTGACCGGTCAACTCCGCCAGCTCGTCGAACAGCACCTCCAGGCGCTGGTCAAGGGGCATGACAGCGGCGCCAGACGATGCGGTCGAGGACATACCTGCATCATCGCAGCCGCCTACGACAACTTCCGGCGGCCGACTAGGTTTCGACTAAACGAGTAGTCGCGACGGCACCGGTTCGCTGGTATCGGAGGTGTGTCGGAGCGCGGCTTCGATTCCGGCGGCGACTCCGGCGGCTGCGGTCTCCACGGACATGCTGGGTACGCCGAGGTTGCGGTCCAGAGCGGCCACGCTGGGCAAGCACGGCAGGTGAATCCAGCCGGCGCGGATGGGCAAGCTTTTCTGGGTGAGGTGGTGCAGCACCCCATACATAAGGTGATTGCACACGAAAGTGCCCGCGGCGTCGGAGACGTCAGCAGGTATGCCGGCCTTGCGCATGGCCAGGACCATGCGGTGAACGGGCACGGTCGCGTAGTAGGCGGCGGGGCCCTCGGGATCCGTGGGCTCACCGACCAGAACCGTGCCGTCACCGTCGGCGAGGCCATAGCGCCCGCAATCGTTGATGTTTTGCGCCAGCCTCTCGACGGTGACCATCGCACGGCCGGTGTATTCGCCCAGCATGATCACCAACTCCGGATCAATGTCCGCGATGGCCTGTTGAGCAGCATCGATCGACCCAAAGTAGGTATTGGGCACGATCCGCGCGACGACGGTCGCACCGGCGATCGTGCGACCATCCAGCGCCTCGGCAACGAATTGCGCCGGATTGTCCGGTGTCACGCCATACGGTCCGAATCCGGTGACCAGAACCTTTGACATGCTGCTCCCTTCTACGCGGATGAACCCTCGGTCGTGGGTATCACCCCGGAGTCCTCCAAACATCGCGACTCGCTTTTCGTCGATTCTGGGGCCCCGGGCCAGGTCGTGTCACCGCATTCGTCGTTCAGGCGCCACAATGTTCAAACACCGTTGTTCAAGCACCGTTCAAGCACGCGCGATGCAGCGTCCTCGACCGAACCCGGGAGGTTGACATCAGCAACGTGACAACGGCCGCCGCGTTGGCCGTCTTCCCCGTTCTCGCGGCGAGCCTCGGCGGCGCTGTCGCAGTCGTGCGTAGACCATCCGCGGCGCTGGTCAGCGGCGTACAGCACTTCGCCGCGGGCGTCGTCATGGCCGCCCTCGCCGGCGAGGTGCTCCCAGACTTGCGCGAGCGGGGTCCGCTCTGGCTGATCGTTGTGGGCTTCACCGCGGGTGTCGCGCTCCTCGTCTGGTTTCGTCAATTCGAAGACCATGGAGACCATGAGGAGGCACACCAAGGTGATGGCGCAGACCATGACGAAAACCATGGCGCCGGTCGACTACCCATCGGGTTCCTCGCCGTGGTCGGGGTCGATCTCTTCATCGACGGGTTGCTTGTCGCTACGGGCGCAACGGTGTCGACCCGAACCGCAATCATCATCACGATCGCGCTGACGGTCGAGGTGTTGTTTCTCGGCCTGGCCGTGGCGCTGCGACTCACGGGCTCCGGGGTGCCGAGGACGCGCGCCGCAGTGACCACCGCGGGAGTCAGCACGCTCACCGCCGCGGGTGCAGTGCTGGGCGCGGTCGCGCTCGCCTGGACCGGACCGGCGGTGCTCACCTTCGTGCTCGCCTTCGCCGCCGCGGCATTGCTGTGGCTTGTCGTGGAGGAACTCCTCGTCGAGGCGCACGAGACACCCGAGCGGCCGTGGATGGCGGTGATGTTCTTCGCGGGATTCCTGATCTTGTACAGCCTGGGCGTGCTGGAATGACCGCAGATGCTAGCCTTCGGTGCACCGCGCCGATGTAGTTCAATGGCAGAACATCAGCTTCCCAAGCTGAATACGCGGGTTCGATTCCCGTCATCGGCTCCACTAGTACCCGCGCGACCGCTGTTCCGGGAAGGCGCCATTGTGCGGGACTATGAGCGTTTCAGATTCGTGCCAGTTCGCGTCGAAGTCCTCGTGCGCCCTTATCGAGCAGGTCTGCGACTATAGGTCGCAGAAACGGTTCGACCCAGCGAAGCCAGCCCTGGAACGCGAACCTGACACGGTAGACGACCAGGCTGCCCCTCGGGTGTGCGGTGACGGTGATGGTGTCCAGGGCAATGAGCGAGGCGTTCTCGCCGCGGAGTTCGATCGCTCTACCTGGTGTCACATCGACGACTTCGTAGACAAGGTCGCTGGTACGGCCCGCGAACCGCGAGGTATTGGCGTAGCGAGTTCCGACTCCACCATCACCGGCTATGCGTACCGTCCGGACCGTGCCGGGATCCCACTGCTCGGTCGTGGTGAAATCGGCCAGGTAGGCGAACACAGCGTCCGGTGCGGAATCGGTGGCCAACTCACGCTGCATCTCAATCACGTGCACTCCTTGTGAAAGTAGTTAGGACTCGTCGCTGCGGGGTTCATCGCCGGCCACGACGAGGCTGATACCTATTCGGTGCACAACGGCTCATGGATGGGTGATGCGCCAAGACTCCTCGTCAGCGTGGGCCGACATTGATTGCCTGCATTCGTGTCCGATCCCGCCGGCTCGATTTTGCGGGAGCTACTGGGCCAGGTCTTTGCGGTAGTCGCCTCACTCGCCATGCACAAGCAACTGGCGGTCCGCCGCCGACCCTTCGACAAGGCGGGTGAGGGACTCGGCGCGCCAGATCCTCCCGTTTCGCAGCGTGTACAGGCTGATCGTCTTAATTGTGAGCTGCTGGCAGTCTTTGGCCGTCGCACGAACGAGATGCACATCGGCGATCCGATCACCCTCGGCGATCACCGAAAGGTACTCGAAGCTGACGTCCGTGTAGTCCTTCCGGAGAAGATCGATTCGCGCGTCGAGTTGCGACCGGCCGATGCTGGTGTCGTCGATAATCTGCTCAAAATCTTCAGTGAAATAGCGGTCGGTGATCGTAGAATCAGCGTCCGGATCACACACGGCCTTGGCCATCTCGTCCAGAAATGCTCTTGCCTTCTCGCTGTTCATGATTCCGGTTTTACTCCTTTCCCGCTCCGATGGTGGTCGAGAAGTTAACTCCACTCGAAGCCCGGACCGCTAGCCAGGATCTGTGGTCCGTGCCATTGGAGCCCTTGGTTGCGAGCTGACGGCTCTAGCCCCCGGATTCGCTGATGCCTATGCGTTGATGCAGCCGCACCAACGGCGGTGGTGCCCACCAATTCCACTTGCCCATGAGATGCATGAACGCCGGAACCAAAACCATCCGCACCACCGTGGCATCCACGAGCACCGCAATCGTCAGCCCGAGTCCGAACATCCGCATGAACGAGACCTCGGCAGCGGTCAGCGCCGCGAAGCTGATCGCCATGATCAGCGCTGCGGCCGTGATCACCCGACCGGTATAGGCCAGGCCGAGGGCCACACTTTCATCGTTAGCCGCCTGGGAGTTGGTCGCCGATGTGTCCTGACCCAATTCGAGCCAGTACTCGCGAATTCTCGAGACCAGGAAAACCTCGTAGTCCATGGACAACCCGAACGCGATACAGAACAACAGAATAGGAATGTTGGCCACGATCGTTCCGGTCGACGTCGTGCCCAGCGCGCCGAGGTGTCCTTCCTGGAATATCCACACCAGCGCGCCGAACGTGGCAGTCAACGACAGCACGTTGAGGATGACCGCCTTCACCGGCAGCACGACGCTGCCGGTCAGCAAGAACAGCAGCCCGAAGGTGATCACGGCGATCAGACCAAGCACCCACGGTATCCGGGAAATGATCGAGTGCACGCTGTCGCGGTTGACCTGGGCCAATCCGGCGAACTCGACCGTCCACCTACCCGGCGGGCTGACCGCGTGTAGCGCATCGAGCTGATTTTCTGAGTCGTCCGAGTACAGCGCCACCACACTGTTCACGGTCAGATACGCGCTGTCTCCGGACATGCCGGTAGGGCCGGTCGGAGGCCCAACCAACCTGCCGCCGACGTACGTCCCCGACGGGGCCGACACGTCCGAGACGTCGGGCACCTGTGACAACGCCGTGGCGTAGTGGCTGAGTTGGTGCGGGTTCAGGTTTGTGGCGCCGGTGATGACGACCTGCAGCGCCTTTTCCGTGTCGTCGACGAAGTCGTTGCGCAGCTCGTCGCCGACCTGACGTGACGAGGCCGACACCGGTAGCACCCGATCGTCCGGGTAGCCCCAGCGCACACCGAGAAAGGGCGCTCCGACGAGCAGCAGGAGCGCCACCACGGCAAGCCCGATCGGCACGGAGCGACGCATGACAAACCGCGTCGACCGATACCAGAAGAGCTGATGTGCCTGACGGCGCTCTGGTTCGGGCCGCCGCAACACTCGGCGTAGCAGTCGACGCGCGTCCAGGGCGCTCAGACGGTCACCGAGCAGGACAATGGCCGCTGGCGTCAACACGATTGCACTTGTCGCCGCGAACGCGACTGTCGCGACTCCGGCGTAGGCGAACGACTTGAGAAAGTACATCGGAAACAGCACCATCGCCGACATCGATAGGGCGACGGTCGTCGCTGAGAACAACACCGTGCGGCCGGCGGTGACCATGGTGCGCACCAGCGCCAGCTCGCGGACGGTGCCTTCGGCGAGTTCCTCGCGATAGCGGCTGATGATCAGCAGCGTGTAGTCGATGGCCAGCGCCAAGCCCATGGCGGTAGTGAGGTTGAGCGCGTAAATCGACACGTCGGTGGCGTACGTGATCAGCCGTAGGACCGACAACGTGCCGAGAATGGCGAACATACCGACGATAGCCGGAACTGCGGCCGCCAACAGTCCACCGAAAACCCAGACCAGCACAACGAAGCTCAACGGGACAGCGATCGACTCCATGCGCACCAAATCACGCTCGGATTGGTCGTTGACCTGCGAGTACACCATCGCGGACCCGCCGGCGCGGACGGTAACCCCCTCCTGGTCGACGGTCAGCTCATCCGCGAGTTGCTTCGCATACTTCTGGGCCTTGTTCTCGCCGCCGGCGAGGTCGGCGACGATCAGGCCGGTCTTCCCGTCCCTGCTCACCAAGGCCGATGCGGCCGATGCCGGCGCGCTCCACGCCGAGGTGACGCTCAGCACGTGCGGTGACGCGTGCAGCCCGTCGACGATATGGGTGGCGGCGGTCCGGGCGGCAGTGCTGGTGGTGCCCTCCGGCGCCGTCACGCTGAACAGGAGTTGCTGGTCGCTTTGGTGGAAGGTGTCGCGCAATACCGCGGTGGCCCGCGACGACTGGGAACTCGGGTCATCGAAGCCGCCGGCGGACAGATGGTCGGCCACGGGGACGCCGAAGACGCCCGCGCCAATCATCACGAGTGCCGCGAGACCGAGGATGCGGCGCGGTGCGGCGATGGCCAGGGTCGCGATACGGTGCAGCATGCCTGGCCCTCCCGCCTGTCCTGCGGATTCATCGTCAGACGTGTTCAAGTCAACTACGTTCGCGCGCAGCTTGCAGCACGATCGTCACGTCGCCGCGCAGCGATGCCACCGCAGGTTCTAAAATCCGGTACCCGCGGTACTGTATACCTTCGCGCCGTGCGTTTCGTCGCCAGGCAGCAAGGCACGTGGTGTTGCCTCGCCCGCTAGAAATCTGTTTCGTCGAGCCGCGAATGCGTTAGCCGTGTCGGCTGCCCATGGCGTTCCACCCACGCCTGAAACCCACCACCACTGCGGCGGTCGTGTTCACCACCGGCCTCGGTCGGCGTGACGCGGCCGGTAAGCGGGCATAGCCGGCGCAACCAGCGGGCGAAGCGCCACGTTCCGGATCAGCCCGCCGGAGCCGTGTCGGTACTTACCTTTTGGGCTTCGGCCGTCAGCTCGATCAGGTTGGTGCCGATCGGTCCATTCGCCTTGATCATGTTCGCCATCCATACGGTGCCGCTGGCGAGGAACCGGGCGGTGCGGTTGGTGTAGAGGTGTCCCTGGCCGGCTTCGATGTAGCTGGGCCCGGGTCCGGCGTCGCCCACCCAGTAGCAGTCAGCGTTGGGCGGGACGGTGCACCCGTAGTGCGTGAAGTTGTAGAGCGTGGTGGCGCAGCAGTCGTGGGCGCCGTCCTCGTTGCCCGTGACGATAACCCCCACGACCTTCCCGTAGAGCGGGTACTGCCCGGTGCGGGGGTCCAGATCGCGATACGAACCGTCGAGCCGCTCGCACATCAGCTGACATAGCGAGCTGCGCACCCCCATCCACACCGGCATCGATGGGATCAGAATGTCAGCGTCCTTGATCTTTGCGTAGATCTCGGGCCATTCGTCGCCATCGCCCATGTCGGACTCGGTGCCGTAGGCGATGTTGTAGTCAACCAGTCGAACGGTCTCGCATTCGACGCCCATCGGCTCCATGAGACCAGCGACCAGGTCGATGAGGGCCTGGGTGTTGGAGACGGCGGGTGACTTCTTCAGCGTGCAGTTGAGAAAGAGCGCCTTGAGGGTCAATTGTGCTTCTCCGCATCGTATTTGAACCGTATCGGTGGATACGGCGCCACTGTTGGGGCGTCGCTGACGCCTGTGGTGAGCGTAGCCCAACCGCCGTCGCCGTCACGGCCCGCCGCGACCATGCGCGGTCGGTTCTGCGGAGTGCGATACTTGCGTCATGGGCGATGCCCGTGCGCCTAGCCTCGAGTTCTTGCGCAGTCCGGGACGGATTGCCATGGCGCACCGGGGATTTACGTCGTTTCGTGTGCCGATGAACAGTATGGGCGCCTTCCGCGAGGCGGCCAGTCTGGGGTTTCGCTACATCGAGACCGACGTCCGCGCGACCCGCGACGGTGTAGCGGTGATCCTGCACGACCGCAGAATCCAACCCGAATCCGGCGTCACCGGCGCCGTCGATCGACGGTATTGGCGAGATGTCCGCCAAGCACAGTTGGGGGCGGGGGAGTCGATCCCCCGCCTGGAAGACCTCCTCGACGCACTGCCGGACATACGGGTCAACATCGACATCAAAGCCGCGTCAGCGATCGAACCCACGGTCGCCGTCATCGAGCGACTCAACGCCCACCGCCGGGTGCTGATCGGCTCGTTTTCCGATCGTCGTCGCCGGCAAGCGTTGCGTCTGCTCTCCAAACGGGTGGCCACGTCGGCCGGCAGCGGGGCGTTGCTGGCGCTGCTCGCGGCACGAACGGCCGCCAGCCAGGCATACGCCTGGCGGGTGTTGCGCGACAGTGATTGCCTTCAGCTGCCGCCGCGGATCGGCGGCCTACCCATTATCACGCCGAGAATGGTTCAGAAAGTTCATGATTCGGGACGCCAGGTGCATGCTTGGACGATCGACGACCCCGACGCCATGCATGCTCTTCTCGACATGGGTGTGGACGGCATCATCACCGATCGCGCGGACCTGCTCCGCGATGTTCTCGTCGGCCGCGGCGAATGGGACACCACCTAGCGCTTGGGGGCGACTGGGGTCAGTACGCCGTGTCACCCACGGCGGATCGGGTCATCGGGATGCGGACCCAGCGGCGTTGTCTCGATCGTCATCCAGCCAGACAGCGGCAGCGATTCCAGAATGGCCATCAGCTCGCCCGGATCGCGAGCACGCCACAGGCCGAGGGTATGGGGGCCATCCGGCCCACCACCTAGCGACCACAACCGCACCAGGTGCCCCCGCTGCGCCAGCGCCCGGTGGCGTTGAGCCTCCCGAGCCGTTGTGTCGTCGACGACATGATCCGGGGTCCCGGCCGGCACCGCCATAGTCATCGCGATCAGAAATTCTGGACCCTTCCCCGGGACACCGGAGATCCCCGCGGAAACCGGGTCATTCGGATGTGTCCGCAAGGCCGTGACGTCGTCTGTGCGCCAAGTGCGCGACGGCATCGAGGCAAGCAGCCGCTCTAGCTGGCGGTCGTCGTCGGCGCAAAACAGACCGAAGGTCCGTATCCCGCCCGGCAACGGCGGCGGGCGCCACAACCGCAGCAATTGGCCGTGCGCCGCGAGTTCGCGCAAGCGTGCACCGTCGCGAGCGCGGACCACGGCGACCTCGTCTTGAGAAGCGCCGTCGGGAATCCGGGTGGTCATGACTACCAAGAACTCCATACTGTCTCCCGAGCGATCGGTCTTCAGTTCGTATCACCTGCCGCCCGGTCTCGGGTCGGCGTGGCGCGCAGGACTCCAACCAGCAACGCCGACATCAGCATCACGAGACCGACCAACCACATGCCGGCCTTGTCCGTTCCGGTGGCTTGTTCAAGCGCACCGGTTACGTAGGGGGCAACGAAGCCGCCGAGATTGCCGATCGAGTTGATCAGCCCGATCGCTCCCGCTGCCGCGGTGCCGGCGAGGAAGCGCGACGGCAATGCCCAGAAACTGGGGATGGCACCGAACACCGCCGTCGCAGTGATGGCCACGAATATCACGACCAGCACTGGGCTGTGCAGGTACAGCGCGACCGGAATGGCCAGTCCGCCAACAAAGAGCGCGATCGCGACATGCCGCACGTGGTCGCCGGTGCGGTCAGCATGGCGCGACCAGAGGTACATCCCCACCGCCGCGCACGCATAGGGAATCGCGGTGATCAGGCCTATCTGAACGATAGAGAGTTCGATCCGGAACGTCTTCCGGAACCCCGAGATGATCGACGGCATATAGAACGCCAACGCGTAGAGGCCGTAGGCAATACCGAAGTAGACCAGTGCCAACGCCCAGACCCGTGGGCTGGTGAGCGCACCCCGCAACGAAAAGCGAAAATCACTGCGAACCTGGCGCCGCTCCTGGGCAAGCACGTCGACGAGCCAGCGCCGTTCGTCGGGTTGTAGCCACCGCGCTTTATCCGGACTGTCGGTCAGATAGAACCAGCAGATCACTCCGAGGGCGATGGCCGGGACGCCCTCGCAGATCATCATGAATTGCCAGCCCGCCATCCCGAAAACCCCATCGCCGACCTGGATCAACCAGGCGGACACCGGTGTGCCTACCGCGGCCGCGATGGGGCTGGCCGTCATGAAAAGCGCGATCATGCGCGCCCGGTAGCCGCGCGGAAACCAGCGGCTCAGGTAGAAGATGACCCCGGGAAACAGGCCCGCTTCGGCGACCCCGAGAAGAAACCGCAGGGCTAGCAACGTCGCAACGTTCGGCGCGAAACCGATGGCCACGACAACGATCCCCCACGACACCGCGATGCGCGCCAGCCAACGGCGCGCACCGTAGCGGTACAGGGCAAGGTTGGATGGAACCTCGACGAGCACATACCCGACGAAGAAGATCCCCGAGACGAGCCCGAACATTGTCGATGACAGTTGCAGGTGCGTGCTGATGTCGTTCTTGGCGATACCCAGGTTGATGCGGTCCAGGTAGTTGACGAAGTACAGGGCCATCAAGAACGGGACGATGCGGATACTCGCGCTGCGAATCGTGCGCGCCGACACTGATCGCGCGCCCGCGGCTACGACGTGCATCGTGCCTCCCAGCGACCGGCCCCGATAGCACTGTCGTGGCCCGGCTCGCGACGCAGCACGGCTACCGGGAATCGGACCTGAGGTTGCGGCGACGCGTGCGACATCCCCGCCTGCTGGACCGATTACCAGTCAGGCCGGCGCACGTGCAACCCGACAATAGGGTGCGTCCTAGAAGACGCGTACCCAGTCGACGAGCATCTCTTGCGGATAAGAGCCAGCCGCGGGGTCGCCGCCACCGGAACCACCCACCGCCAGGTTCAAGACGGGAAACACCGTGTAGCCGGGGTCGTTGAACGGCCACTCGCGGATGGGTTCGTTCAGATCCTCGATGCCGATCGCCGGAACTGAGAAGTACGGCTCCATCCCGTCCGCGTAGTCCAGCCAGAAATACATGCCGGTGGGGTTCCAGGTGACGCGCCAGTTGTGCCAGGCGGCGTCGACGCCGATGGGGAAGGTTTCGAACGCGGTGCCGTCGGGGTTGGCGTGCACGGTCGTTCCCGACGGCCAGTTCCCGTTGCCGTACCACTCGATCAGGTCGATTTCCCCGCTGCGACCGGGATCGTCGTTGGACAGCCACCAGGCGGGCCACATGCCCGGAGCGAGGCAGTTGAACTTGATGCGTGCCTCCCAGGTGGTTCCGATCCCGCCCCGCCACAGGCCATGGACCAGGCCGCCGAAGTAGTTGTTGCCCTCCCGTGTGGCGCGCAGAACGAGGTTGGAGTTGCCGTCGACGAACACGTTTTGGCGGCTGTCGCGGTACTCCCCAAAGAACTGCGGCCGATCAAATCCCACCGGGTTCCTGATGGGCGTCCGGTGGTTCGACACCCGCCATTTCGACGGGTCGGGGGCCGAACCGGCCGGACCGTCAAACTCGTCGGCGAACAGGAGTCCCCCGGGTGCCGCGGCCGGTGCGGCAGGTGCGGGCGCCGGGTCGGCCGGTGCCGCCGGTCGCGACGGGTCGGCCGAGGCTTTCGGGGCGGGGATCGCGGCTGCCAGAGCGCCGAACCCCGCCATCATCATCATGTGGCGACGATCCATCTGAGGCATAAGCATGGGACGATAGCAGGCCAACCCGAATCACGAAGAACTCGGCGATCGGGCGGCGATCGAGATCGGAAGGAACCCCCGGCTCAGCGCCCGACGCCCGACGGGTTCAGCGCGGTGTGGGATCGCTGAGCTTGACCAGCGTCTTGCCGATGTTGACGCCGGTGAACAGGCCATTGAGGGCGTCGACGCACGACTCGATTCCCTCGAAGATGGTTTGGCGGTGCACGAGCCGCCCCTGCGCCTCCCACTGGCGAAGCGCGGCGAAGGCTTCGTCGAAACGGCCCCACTGGTCCAGAGCATTGAAACCCTGCATGAGTGCGGTCTTGGCCAGCAGGTTCACGTAGTTGGCCGGTCCCGGATGCTCACCGGTCAGATAGCTGGAGATGACGCCGCACAACACGACTCTCGCTCTCGATGCCAACCGGCCCAAGACCGCGTCGAGGATCGGACCACCGACGTTGTCAAAGTAGACATCGACCCGTCGCGGACACTGCTCTTTGAGTGCAGCGGCCAGGTTGCCCGCCTTGTAGTCGATGCAGGCGTCAAACCCGAAGTCGTCGACCACCGCGCGGCACTTGGCCGGCCCGCCCGCGATCCCTACGACCCGGGCTCCGGCGATCTTGGCAATCTGACCAGCCACCGATCCGGTTGCACCGGCCGCTGCCGAGACCACCACCGTTTCCCCCGGCTGCGGGCGGCCGATGTCGGTCATCCCGAAGTAGGCGGTGGCGCCGGTCGGACCGTATACCGACATGATCGCCAGCTGGTCATCCTCGCCCGGGATCGGTGTGCTGAATACGTCGTCGCGCACGATGACGTACTCCTGAAAGCCTGTCAGCGTGGTGACCACGTCGCCGACGGCGTAAGCCGCACAGCGCGACTCGACGACCTGGCCGATCCCGGCCGCCCGCACAACCTCGCCGAGTTGCACCGGCGGAAGGTAGCCGGCCTGGTCATCGAGCCAGGTCCGGGCGGCTGCGTCAATGCCCACGTATGTCGTGCGCACGAGCGCCTCGCCAGCGGCCGGCTCGGGGGCCGCCGAGACGACCAATTCGGTGTCGCCGGGCGCAACGAGTCCGGTGGGGCGTCGGCGCAACACGATCTGGCGATTCGACAATTCGGCCACTCTGCCGAAACTACCCAGTCAGGCCGAAACTACCCAGTCAGGCCGAAACTACCCAGTCAGGCCGAAACTACCCAGTCAACCTATTCGAGCTATTCGAGGCCCGCCCCTGTGTGGGAGCATCTGTGCATGAACCCAGAGGATGACCCGGAGGCCCGGATTCGGGAGCTGGAGCGACCACTGGCCGACGTGGCCCGTGCATCCGAAATCGGAAGTACGCAACCGGGCGACTACTCCTACTCATCCGACGGTTACACCTACCCACCGGCGCCACCGCCGCCGAGCTATGGCTCCCCGTTCCCCGGGGCAACGCCGAGATCATCGACGGGTAATCGGGTCTGGTGGATCGTGGCCGCAGTCGGAGTTTTTGGCGTGCTGGCTCTGGTGGGCGGCATCGCCGCGTTCACCGCCCGCCAACTCTCCGGTGACGGCGTAATCAGCCTGTCTCCGTCTCCGAGTGCCCCGGGTGCGACCGCGTGGCCCAAGGAGAACCCCCCTGGCTCGCCCCCCTCCGACCGCGGGACTGCGACGCCGACTGCGGGACCGGCCACTTCGCTCCCGCCCCTTGGTGGTCGGCTCAGCGTGTCCGGCGTCAACGCCGACAAGACGATCGTCTGCAACGACAGCATCGTCACCGTCAGCGGGATGTCCAACACGGTGATCATCACCGGCCACTGCGCGACCCTCACCGTGTCCGGCATGCAGAACTCGGTCACCGTCGATAGCTCCGACACCATCATCGCGTCTGGTCTCAACAACCAGGTCACGTATCACTCAGGCGCGCCGAAGATCACCAAATCCGGCAGAGCGAACGTCGTCGAGCAGGGCTGACCCGGCGGCTTAGGGCGTCTCGTCCGTCGGACCGGTCGGACCGGTCGGCTCTGATGGATCGTCGAGCACGCTGACCGCGATGCCGTACGGGAGAAAACGGACCTTACGCGTCGGGTCCGTGTTGTCTTTGTGGGCGCGTAGGGCATCCAATTCGGTCGCATAGACCTGCTCGACGCGGGCACCACCATCGGCATCCGTGGTGTAGATGGCCCAGATGCCATCACCCGCCTCGCCAGTTGTTTCCGGCGCGGGGCGCGACCGCGCTGACAAGTCCTCGAAGATCCCCGACCACCCCGACCGGACTCCGGGTCCGCTGAGGAACCTGCCGATCCGCTCGAATGCGTCGCGCAGTCCCTCACTTCCCTCCCTGATCACCCGCTCGAATTCGTCGGGATCAAATCCGAACCGATCATCGTCGCCCACGCGACCTCCTCATCGCTCGTACCGCTATGCCCAGTGTGCGCTCAGTCGACGCAATCCGCCACGCGCTACGGGAGGGGCACTAGGCCCGGCTCGATCGGCGGCGGTGGCGGCGGTGGTGGCGGTGGCGGTGGCGGCGGTGCAATCGGAATCGGGATCGTGACGAAGGGCAAGTGCAGGTAGACCGTCATCATCGGGGTAGGTGGCGGTAGTGGCGCCGGTGGCGGCGGTGCGGGTATTGCGGCCGGGGGTGTGGTTTGCGGGGCGACCGGAAGCGGGGTCTGTTGGACCGGGATGGGCACCGAGCGCCGAGTCGGCACCGGACGCGGTGTGGCCGGTACCACGTTCGCCGCGGTGCGCGGCGCCCGCGGTAGTGGGGGCGGCGGCTCGGGCGGGTTCAGCACCTCCGCCGCGGGTGCTACCGGCACCGGGCTGGGAGCAGGCGGCGCGGCCTCCTGCGTTTCCGGGTCGATCGTCGCCGGCAGCGAGGCTGGAACCTCGGGCGGGATCCGCGCCGGGACATCGGCCGCCGAGGACTCGACCGCAGGGGTGGAGATGCTTTGTGTACCCGCCGGTGAACCGGGCTGCTGCGCGGCCAACGGCCGAACATCAGACGAGACCATCAGCAATCCCGCCGCGACGGCCGCGGCCCCGGCCATCGCGCTACCGGCCAGCACGAGCGGCCTGCGGCGCCGACCACTCTCCTCGTACTCGTCCGGGTCGTCGTTCAGGGCGCTGTAGGCCAGGCCGCTGGCTCCCGGATCGGCCTGGGCACATACGTCGAGATAGCTCGGACTCAGGGCTGCAGGGTTCACCTCGCCGGTACCGGGATCGAGCGCGTAGGCCAGGGCGGCGGTGGACGACGCGAACAGCGGCGCGTTCGCCGACGCCAGCGCCGCCCCCCGGGCCAACGCGAGCGCCGGTTCCTCGGGCACGTTCACCACAAGCGACGTGGCCGCCTCCAGTGCGGGTTTGACCGCGACAACATCGACCCCGCACCCCACGAGCAGCAACCCGTCGGCCCGCGAGGCCGGGCCATCCAGACCGGCGACCATGGTCGCCAGTACGGCCGCGACGGCACCTTGTGAGCCTTGGGGGTCTGCCAAAGGCTGCCGGTGCAAATCGACGATCGAACCGTCGGCCACATCAACAATGGCCAATGTCGCGCTGTTCGCCTCGACGAACACCATGGCGATGTGTTCGTAGCCGATCGCGAAGCCGACCGTCTGCGCCAGAGCGGCCGCCGCTAGCAACGGGGATACGAGCATGACGCTGCCGACGTCGTGGGTAGCGAGCCGGGTTCGTAGCGCGCTGACCTCGGCTGGGTCGGTCCACGTCACACCGATCGTCAACAGCCGGTGGCCGCCCTCGGCAGCGCCTTCTCGGGTGCCGATGATCGCGGCCATCGCCGAATCGGCCCCAGGAGAACTTGCCGGGCGCGGGGCCTTGTCCGATTGCGGGACGACGTCGAAGTTGCCTTCTTCAACGGTGACACCGTCGGCGTTCTCGCCCTCGATCAGCAGCAAACGCACCATCGTGGGCTCCATCGAAACCCCAAGTACGATGTCCATCCGGCCCTCCACGGCCATCGGCTCGCTAGCCATGGGGTCTTGGCGAACGGGTTTGGCGCGCAACAAATTACGCCGCACATCGATGCGGCGACGACACCCCGACTAGCTGGAACTTTGTGCAGTTTTGCCTGCTCAAGCCTACTTCGTGCGGGGCCAGCCGAAGCCGAATTCTGGCCAAGCTCACATGTCGGAGCGGCGCGGCCGATCCCCCGCCAGCTCAGAGTTCATTCAGGGCCAGGAATCAAGAAGGGGTTCTCTGGTGCTAGATCACCGAAATGCTTCGGGACCGGGACCGGGATCGGGATGGGTATCCCCGGGATGTGTAACCACTCCGTCTTCATCTTCGGCGTCGGCGCCGTGGGAGACGCCGGAGTTGCAGCAGGCGGACTCGCCGGAGTCATTGGAGCCGCAGCCTCGGGAGCCGCAGCAGTCGTCGCAGTCCCCTCAAGCGTGGGAGTCATGGGAGTAGTGGACGGGGTTGTGACCGTCGGCGAGGTGGTGGCCGGCGGCGCAGTCGTCGTTGGGGTGGTTGTCGCCGCCGGTGCTTGCGAGGGGGTTGTCGTCGCGGGTGTGACTGGCGGCACCGTTGTCGGTGTCACCTCGGGCGCCGGCGCTGCCGCCGATGGCATCGGTGGCGCGGCAGCGCTGGTCGGAGCCGCACTGGGGATCGGCACGGCGGTGGGGCTCGGCGGGAGGGAAATCTCAGCTTCCGGCTCAGTCTCCCCGAATCGGGAGGGCGGCACGGGCGCGATGCTCGGAACGATCGGGATCTGGGAGGCCTGGCGCCTTTCGATGGCCGTCACGGTGAATCCCACGCCCCCAATCGCGGTCATAGCCACCGCTGCCGAGAGCCCGATGAGCAACTGCGATACCCGCAACCGGCGCCACGGCGGTTCCTTGGGCAGCTCGATCGCGTTCAACCGCATCGACCAGCAGGGACCCTCTTCGTTGTAGGGATCCTCGTCAAAGCGCGCCGGCGCATCGCTCGGGAAGTCAGTCTGCGACCAGGCCAACTCCCGATCCGTTAAAGCCTCCGCGTCGATGACCATCACGTCACCGGCCGGCAGTTCGATCACATTGGTGCCCGGAGCCGCCTTCGCGAGCAGGCCTATCGACGCTCGCGTCGCGACATTGTGCTCCCGGCCGCGGGTGGCGAGCAGCAATGCGCCCGAAGCCGCCGAATACGCCGGTTGCGACGCGGTCAGCACCGGCCGGCCGATGTGACTCGAAAGACGTTGCGCGACAAGCGGGATATTGGCACCGCCACCCACGGTGACGACCGCCGCCAGGTCGGCGAAACCGGCGCGATTGCGCGCCAGCATGTCGTCGAACGCGCGGATGAAACCGTTCAGCCCGTCGGAGATCAGGTCTTCCAGCTGCGCTCGAGTCACCTGTACGCTGAGCCGTCGTCCCCGAAGTTCCGCAGCCAATTCCGTTACACCGTAGGCCGATAACCGTTCCTTGGCCGCACGACACTGCTCTCTGAGTTGGCAGACTTGTCCGACCGCGGTGTTGGCGGTGGCAGGGTGGTCGCTGTGTCCTAGTTCGTCAAGTGCATACGCCAGCAGCGCTTGGTCGATCCCGTTTCCCGAGAAGCCTTCGTAGCGCATGGTGTCGCTGACCGGCTCGAGATCCGATGCCCCGAAATCCACTGCAAAATCGGCAGTTCTTTCAACCAACGTTGCGTACGTACCAGAACTACCGAAGTCAAGCAGCCCCACCACACCGCTAAGCGGAAGTTCCAACTCAGAGTTCACCGCCGCTAGCGCCGCGACCGCATCCGACACCAGACGCGGCGCCATGCCGCTGCGGACGAAGCCGATGTGCGTCCGCAACCCGTTACGTAACGCCTGCACGGTTGCCGGAGTCCAATGCGCTGGAACGGCTATCGAAATCTCCGACGAACTCGTATCCGCGCCGGCGGCGACCGCCATCGCGTCGAGCGCTTCAACGAGCAATAGCTCCGGATCGTGCACGGATCCGTCTGGAGACACCAGCTCCGCCGCGTCAACGATGCGCTCCACAAAACCAGTGATCCGGGTTCCGGAGTCGGTCGCATTCGGGTTCTCGCCAAGCGCGCCGATTTTCGGAGCACAGTGCGGATACAGGGTCAGCGCGGCGCGTCGGCACACCGGCGTTATCCCATTTCGAGCGGCAACCAGGTTCGCGGTCCCGATCGACAACCCCAGCGGGTCGTACATAGAGCGAAGACTTTCGTCGATGGGGGTTTCGGCCAGCGTTAACCCTAGCTGCGCAGTCACCGTATCCAGTTCGGTCCCAACCTCATTGGTACGCGCTCGATGCCCAGGTGTCACCCAAGTGGTACCGCAATCGCCTTGACAGGAGGCGTCGGGCTCACACCACGGTCAGCGGCAGCGAGCGCCTCGGTTCGAACCGGAAGTCGGCTCCCCCGCTGACCTTGGCTACCAGCACTTCTGGTAACTCGGCCACCGGGGTATCGGTGTGTGTGAGTTCTGCGATCCAGTCGGTGGGCGTTCCAGTGACCTGAACCTGGACATACGGGTCAACAGCCGTGGCGATGGACTGCAGCGGCGCCACGCTGTCGGGTGTGCAGAGCGAGATCCAGGCACCGTCGACGTGGGCCGGGGACGGGTGGACCGCCAGCCGGCCGGCCGAGTTTTCGGCAGCAACGTAGCCGGCAGGGTTGAGCAGCGGATGCAACTCCAATACCCGCCGCACACCTTCGATTCCGCCGGGAGATCCCAGGGCACGGTGAATGCGTTCCGCGGCGAGCCCGGCAACGCCGATCAACTGGCGCGTGTTCACCGAGACAGCCAGTTCGGCGTCGGTTGCGGCGCGTTTGGCCACCGCAATGACAAACGAGAGATTCAGCAGGTGCATCTGCAGGCATACTTCCTCGGCGATCCGCACCAGCGCGGAGTGCGAGAAGGCACCGAAGTCAAGATCGGACAGCAACGCACCTGAATAGTCGGCCGATCCCTCGTCCGAGGGGTCGATCGCGTCCAATTCCCAAGTTGCGGCCTTGGTTTCACGGACCAAATCCAGCGCCGGGATGCCTTGAGCTTCGGGATAGGACTCATCGATGATCACTGTCCACGCACAGTGCGGATGCCTGTCCGAAGGGTTGCGGGGCGGCCGGTGGATGGGGCGCACCTGCGCGCGCGGGTTGGTCGCGATCGCGGTGGCGTCGAATGTCGGATCTTCGATCGTGTGGCACATGCCGGTGACGTACTCGTCACCCATCGGCTCCACATCGAGCAGCGCGCCACAGTGGTCAAGGTGGAACTGCCCGTGCCAACGGTCGCGGAGGGTGAAGCGGAAGTCCATGAACTGCGGCGGAGCACCGATGTCGAGCTGCAGCCCCTTGAAGATGGTCGGTACGTCGTCGCCCTCAAAGCTCAGCGCCCGCTGCATCCGCTTGGTGTAGATGGGGCTCGCGCCCGCCCATTCTTCGATGGCGATCTGCAGCATCTCCTCGCGGCCGAACGCCTGGATACACCAGGCCATACCCGAGCGGTCGATCATCTGCCCGATCAGGAGCAGTTCGGGCACCAGCGTTGCCAGCTCGCTGCGGGACAGCCCCGCATACCGAGATCGGCTCATGTCCCCAAAGTAGCCAGCTCAGGCCTCGCGCGCCGCGCCGGGCTGGATGTGTTGCAATGGCGTAATGAGTCCGCCAGATGTGGCCGCCGATGTAGAAGCGATCAAACGAATCAAGTACCGGTACCTGCGGGCACTTGACACCAAACACTGGGATGACTTCGCTGACACGCTCACCGAGGACATTGCCGGCGACTACGGACCATCGCTCGGCAAAGAGCTGCACTTCACCAACCGCGCCGACGTGGTGGACTACATGCGCTCATCGCTTGGCCCGAACATCATCACCGAGCACCGAGTCACCCACCCGGAAATCACCGTGACCGGTGATACCGCGACGGGCAGCTGGTACCTGCAAGACCGAGTCATCGCCGCAGACCTCAACTTCATGTTGATCGGCGCGGCGTTCTATCGCGACCAGTACCGGCGCACGGCCGATGGCTGGCGGATCAGCGCCACCGGCTACGACCGAACCTACGAGGCGACAATGTCGTTGGCGGGCCTCAACTTCACGCTACAACCGGGCCGCGCCCTGGCCTGACGACCGCGGCGCAGACCCGATGGTGAACTGTGCGACGAGACCCCCCGCGGACCCGTCGCACAGTTCACACTCGAATCACGTTCGAACCTCCGGCAGCTACTTCGCGATCGCGATCACTGCTCCGGGCCGCAACCAGCGGATGATCTGCACCAGTGTTTCGTCGTCGATGGCCACGCAACCCGCGGTCGGCCCACCGTCGGTGGTGTGGAAAAAGAACGCCGAGCCTTTGCCGGGAACCTTGGCCTTGTTGACGCCCATCACGACCGAGTGCTTGTACTGCGGGATCTGCAGGTTCTCGCTTGCGGCCGTACTGAACGGACACTGAGACTTCTGGCACACCTGCATGGAGTTGAACGTAGGGCTGTCGTCATCGCCGCTCCACCAGTGATTCGGCCCCACCTGGGTGTAGGGCAACCCGCCACCCGGATTCGGCGCGGTTCCGAAGGCGGAATCCAGGCTGTAGACCCCCATCGGGGTGGCCGGATGCCCACTCTTGGCCTCCGGCGCCATACCAGCCGAACCGATGTGGGTGGGGATCCCGGCCTTCGGCACTTGCCATCCCGCAGCCGTGCGTTGATAGATATCCATCTTGGCTTTCGAACCGCCCGTACCGACCACCGACACCACCTGTGTGGCGTTGCCGACCGAGTGTGCGAACCACGGGTTGACGACCGCAGCGCTCACCGGCGCCAGCACGAGAGCCGTTCCACACATGCACACCGCAGCACACAGCAGAGCCACCAGTCGGCGCATCGCATTATCGTCAGGCGAACCGAACCTCGAGGTCAAGTCAAGGTTGGGATGCATTTGGGTCACTGCGCTGTGATACATCCGCCGTATCGGAGGGCGGGTGGATTTCACGCGCGGACTCTGGATGTGGTGGGTACACACCGATAGGCTGAGTTCTCCGGAACGATCGTTTTCCGTAGCGGTCGAAGATGACCGGGTGGGAGCGTAGCGATGTCGTATGTGGTGGCAGTCCCCGAGGTGGTAGCGGTGGCGGCAACGGATTTGGCGGGCATCGGCTCTACCCTTCGTGCCGCGAATGTCGCCGCGGCTGTGCCTACGACGGAGGTGTTGGCCGCGGGTGCCGATGAGGTGTCGGCGGCGGTGGCGGCGCTGTTTTCCGCCCATGCGCAGGCCTATCAGGCGCTCGGCGTCCAGGCGGCGGGATTTCATGCCCAGTTTGTGCAGGCGCTCAACGGAGCCGGCGGCGCCTACGCGGCCGCGGAAGCAGCCAGCGCCTCGCCGCTGCAGGCCGTGCAACAGCAGGTGTTGGGTGTGATCAATGCGCCCACCCAGGCGTTGTTGGGGCGCCCACTGATCGGCAACGGCGCCAATGGCACCGCGCCGGGGCAAGCCGGCGGCGCCGGCGGGTTGTTGTATGGCAACGGCGGCAACGGTGCGGCCGGGGTCGACGCCGGGGTGGCCGGGGGTGCCGGGGGCGCGGCGGGGTTGATCGGTAACGGCGGGGCCGGCGGAGTCGGCGGGGCCGGGGCCGCGGGTGGGCTCGGCGGCCGAGGTGGATGGTTGTTCGGCAACGGCGGTTTCGGCGGCGCCGGCGGGTCGACCACCCTCCTCGGCGGTGACGCGGGGCCTGGTGGTGCCGGCGGTGCGACCGGGTTGTTCGGCCTTGGCGGCGACGGCGGGCGCGGCGGGGATGCGGGGAGCGGGAGTAACGGCGGTACCGGTGGAGTCGGCGGGGCCGGCGGGTGGCTCTACGGTGCCGGTGGGGCCGGCGGCAACGGTGGAGTCAGCGGGCTCGCCGGTGCTGGCGGCCTTGGCGGTGCTGGCGGTGCCGCGGGGCTGATCGGGGTCGGCGGTGCCGGCGGGACCGGCGGGGCGGGCTTGAATGACTTGGGTGAGGCTGGCGGAGACGGCGGGGCTGGCGGCACCGGCGGCTGGCTATTGGGTGACGGTGGGGCCGGGGGGCACGGCGGCAACGGCGGCGGTAACTTTGGCGGCTCCCCCGAGGCTGGGGACGGTGGGCGCGGTGGTGTCGGTGGTGCCGCCGGGCTGTTCGGCAACGGCGGGGTCGGCGGGGCCGGCGGGGTCGGCGGGACCAACAACGGAGGTGGGCCCCCGGCCGGGAGCGGTGGTGTGGGCGGCACCGGCGGGTCTGGCGGGTGGATATACGGGGCCGGTGGGGCCGGCGGGTTCGGTGGGGCCGGCGGGATCGCTCCGGTCGGGAGCGGTGGCAACGGCGGCGACGGTGGTGTGGGCGGCAACGCCCGGTTGATCGGCGACGGCGGCGGCGGTGGCCCCGGCGGGGCGGGCGGGGACGGCCTTGTCGAGGGTGCCGGCGGCGGCGGGGGTGCCGGCGGGTCCGGCGGATCGCTGCTGGGCGGCCCCGGCGCGACCGGCCTACCCGGCTGATCGGGTTCAGCAGACTCTCGAGGGTTCGGCCGAAGCACGCATGTGTTGGGCGACCCGCCGCTAGGCTGAGCCTTTCCCCGATGCGTCGACGAGCTACCGGATGAGGGCAACGAGATGGCATTTGTGGTGGCCGCCCCCGAGGTCTTGGCCGCGGCGGCAACCGATTTGGCGAGCATCGGCTCGACGCTCAACGCGGCCAACGTGGCCGCAGCGATGCCGACAACCACCGTGCTGGCCGCGGGTGCCGACGAAGTGTCGGCGGCGGTCGCGGCTGTGTTTTCCGCCCACGCGCAGACCTATCAAGCGCTCAGCGCCCAAGCGGCGGGGTTTCACGCCCAGTTTCTCCAAGCCCTCGACGGTGCCGGCCGTGCCTACGCGGCCGCCGAGGCGGCCAACTCCTCCCCGCTTCAGGCCGTGCAGCACGACCTTTTGGGTGCGATCAACGCGCCCACCCAGGCGTTGCTCGGGCGGCCGCTCATCGGCAACGGCGCCGACGGCACCGCGCCGAGTCAGGCCGGCGGGGCCGGCGGGTTGTTGTACGGCAACGGCGGTAACGGCGCAGACGGCGTCGACCCCGGGGTTGCTGGCGGCGCGGGTGGCGCGGCGGGGCTGATCGGCAACGGCGGCGCCGGCGGGGTCGGTGGGGCCAATGCCGCCGGTGGTGCCGGGGGTAGCGGTGGCTGGCTGTTCGGCAACGGCGGCGCCGGCGGGGTCGGCGGGATCTCCCCGGGCGGCGCCCCAGGCGGGCTGGGCGGTGGCGGCGGTGCCGCCGGGCTGTTCGGGGCCGGCGGGGCCGGTGGGGCCGGCGGGGACTCCACCAGCGGTGTTTCCGCTGATGGTGGCGAGGGTGGAGCCGGGGGTAGGGGTGGCTGGCTGTACGGCGCCGGCGGCACCGGCGGGGACGGCGGTGTCGGCGCCCGCAGCGGCGGCAGCGGGCTTGGTGGTGCCGGGGGTGCGGCCGGGCTGATCGGGGCCGGGGGTGCCGGCGGGGCCGGCGGGGCCGGACCGTCCGACACGAGTGGCGGCTTCGGCGGCGACGGTGGGGCTGGCGGCCGCGGCGGGTGGCTTGTGGGCGAAGGTGGAGCCGGCGGCGCCGGCGGGGCGGGCGGTCTCGTGTCCGCCCCGGGTGCCACCGGTGGGCTTGGCGGTGACGGCGGTGCGGCCGGGCTGATCGGAGCCGGTGGGGCCGGCGGGCGCGGCGGCGGCGAGGGCGTCGCTCTCAACGGCGCAGCCGGCGGGGCCGGCGGGGCGGGCGGCGCCGGCGGGTGGCTGTACGGCAACGGCGGGGCCGGCGGGGATGGCGGGACCGGCGGTGATCACAATGTCGCGAGTGGGATCGCCGGGACCGGTGGTGCCGGCGGCGCTGGCGGTGCCGCCAGACTGATCGGTGACGGTGGCGACGCAGGGGCCGGCGGGGCCGGCGGCAGCGACACCCGTGAAGCCAGCATTGCCGGTGGCGATGGCGGCCTCGGTGGGACCGGTGGGTCTGGCGGCTGGTTGTACGGCAACGGCGGGGCTGGCGGCGCAGGCGGTGCCGGTGGGAGCGGATCGCCGCTGTCTGGTCCCGGTGGCGCCGGTCGTGACGGTGGCGCCGGCGGCAACGCGGGCCTGATCGGCAACGGCGGCGACGGTGGCGCCGGCGGGTCCGGCGGCCCGGGCATTACCGACGGCGCCGATGGCGACGGTGGTGCAGGTGGTGCCGGCGGGTCCCTGCTAGGAAGTCCCGGGGCGACCGGCTCACCGGGCTGATCGACACAACGCGCTTTCAGTGAGCGTTGGCGTCCGGCACCGGTTGCCCAGCGGCCGAACCTGGCGAGGAGTCCGCACGCGCGGGCCGGTCGCCGAACAGTGGTGGGGGTCGAAATACCCACAGGCAGGCCAGGAAGTACAGGTATCCGAGCGCGTAACCGGCAACCACATCGGACGGGTGATGCACATTCAACGCGACCCTGGCAACGCCGGTCATCAACAGACTGAATGCGCCCACCGCGACCGCAGCAACACGCATCGCCTCGCTGCTGATCATCGGCAACAGCACGGTCAACAGCGCGAGCACGCCAGCGGTCGCCTCGAACGCGTGCCCGGACGGAAATGAGCTCCCATGTTCCGCAATCAACGCAGAAGCCGGCCGAGGGCGGTCCGCGAGGCCTTTGGCCACCAGCCCGATCAACCCGCTCAGCGGCAGACAGGCCAACAACAGCAACCCTATCCGCACCCTGCGCTTTGCCAGCGCAATCACGGCGGCCGCCAAACCCAGCAGTCGCAGCCCCGGGCCCATCACGACGGACACAACATCCCAAAAACGCACCCACACCGGATGCTTTGACCCAATATCGTGGGCCGAATCCAACAACGACCAGTCGAGGTTGTGCAACCAGACCCACTCTTGGGAGTACCCCACCCACATCGTGGCGTAGCCCGCGCAGGCGGCTACAGCAAACGAAACAGTCAGGATGATCTCGCGCCGGGTCATGACTCAATCGATACCAGCACCAATGCAGCGCCGGCGAAACGGCCGCATACTTGCGTCATGGCGGTGATTGTCCGGCGGTTGTTTGGCCTCGGTCGGCTACCGGCCGATCTGCGTGCCGAGCTGGATCGCGAAGGACTCATCTACCTCGCCGAACAGATCGCGGTCACAAGACGGTTTAGCGGTGTCATCCCCGGGCTGCGCGCCTCGCACAGTGTCGCGAGCTACGTAGGTTCGCTGACTTTCACCACGCTACGAGTGCTGGCGACGCTGTCGGTGGTGCCGAAGCTGGCCGGCCGTGCCGTTGATGTGCGCTGGGACGGCGCAGGGGCCGGGGCGGCCAGCGCCCACATCTCGGCGACGGGCCTGCGGCTCGATCTCGACGTGGCCACCGTCGACCCACGATTCAGCGGTGGGCTCTCGCTTTATTTCAAGGCGGCGATCGATGACGATGTCCTCGCCCGCCTGCCGTTGCGATCCCTGGCCTTCGACGTGCCAGCCGAGTACGTCTTTCGCGCTGTCGGCGTTACGTACAGTCCTTGACGGTGAACTGCCTGCCGATCGCCGTCGACGCCAACCCGGGGAGGAAACCCAGCAAGTGACCGATCACGCGTTTAGCCCGCAAGAGCGACAAGCCGTCTACCGCGTGATCTCCGAGCGCCGCGACATGCGGAGGTTCGTCCCCGGCGGCATAGTGCCCGAAGAAGTGCTGGCGCGGTTGCTGCACGCCGCGCATGCCGCCCCCAGCGTCGGACTGATGCAACCATGGCGCTTCATCCGGATCACCGATGACCAGCTCCGGAAAGACATCCACGCACTCGTCGACGAAGAGCGCATGCTCACCGCGGGCGCCCTCGGTGAGCGGGCGGAGGAGTTTCTGGCCCTCAAGGTCGAGGGCATTCTCGATTGCGCCGAGCTGATGGTGGTGGCATTGTGCGACGACCGCGATGCCCACATCTTCGGCCGACGGACACTGCCGCAGATGGATCTCGCGTCGGTTTCCTGCGCCATCCAAAACCTCTGGCTGGCAGCTCGTTCCGAGGGCCTCGGTATGGGATGGGTGTCCCTGTTCGATCCGCAGCGATTGGCGGCCCTGCTGGCCATGCCGGCCGATGCCGAACCGGTGGCCGTCTTGTGTCTGGGCCCGGTCCCCACTTTTCCGGATCGGCCCGCATTGGAGTTGGACGGCTGGGCGCTAGCAAGACCCCTGCCAGACTTTGTCTCGGAGAACCAATGGGGCGCCGGCCTGGCAGCCTGGAGAGGTGACGACGATGACGGGTGAGGACGTGACCACCGAACACGAGAACGTCTTGATCGTGCACTGGCACGACGTGGGCCGCCAGCTCGGCGTCTACGGCCACCCCGACGTCTCCAGCCCGCGACTGGATCAGCTTGCTGCCCAAGGTATTCTGCTCACCCAGGCCCATGCCACCGCGCCGCTGTGCTCACCGTCGCGCGGCTCGCTGTTCACCGGCCGCTATCCACAAAGCAATGGATTGGTCGGCCTGGCACACCATGGCTGGGAATACCGAACAGGAGTCCGGACGCTTCCGCACCTGCTGTCGGACAACGGATGGTACTCCGCGCTTTTCGGCATGCAACACGAGACGTCCTTTCCGAAACGGTTGGGTTACGACGAATTTGATGTGTCGAATTCCTACTGCGAATACGTTGTCCCCAAGGCCCAGGAATGGCTGCGAGAGCGCGTCCCCAGCCTATCCCCGCAACCGTTTCTGCTGACGGTCGGTTTCTTTGAAACACACCGCCCCTATCCGCGGGACCGCTACCAACCAGCCGATGCCGACATCGTCGATCCGCCTGCCTATCTACCCGACACCCCCGAGGTACGCGCGGACCTGGCCGAGTTCTATGGATCCATCGCCACCGCCGACGCCGCGGTTGGCCAGCTATTGGACACGCTGACCCAGACCGGCCTGGACGCCAATACCTGGGTGGTGTTCCTCACCGATCACGGACCGGCATTCCCCCGCGCGAAATCCACCTTGTACGACGCCGGCACCGGTATCGCGATGATCATTCGCCCGCCGACCCGCAGGGCGGCACAGCCCTACGTCTACGACGAGCTGTTCAGCGGGGTCGACCTGGTCCCCACCCTATTGGGCTTGTTGGAACTCGAAATACCCGCCGACGTCGAGGGTGTGTCGCATGCAGACACCTTGCTGGCACCTGGCGTACACACCCGCGCGGTGCGCGACCACGTGTACACCATGAAGACCTACCACGACTCGTTCGATCCCATGCGGGCAGTACGCACAAAGGAATTCAGCTATATCGAGAACTATGTGCCCCGGCCATTGCTGGACCTACCCTGGGATATCGAGGAAAGCCCATCCGGGCTGGTTGTCGCGCCACTGGTCACGTCGCCGCGCCCGGAACGCGAGCTCTACGATCTGCGGGCCGACCCCGACGAAGCCAACAATCTGTTGGCCGAACACGACAGCAGTCACGACGTGGCGGCGATCGCCGCCGACCTTGCTGTCCGACTCCGGGATTGGCGTCAGCAAACCAACGATGTCATACCGTCGGACTTCGCCGGTTCCCGCATTGCCCAGCGCTATACCGAAACGTATCTGCAGATCCACCGCGCGAGCCCGACCAGCAGGTCGGCGATCGCCGTCGACCGCGGTATCGACGAGGCAGCCACCCCGCCGAGCAACAACAGTTCTGGTCGCTAAGGCCGGTCCAGTGCACCGTCCGGGGAGTTCATACTTGGTGCTCGCCACCCAGCGCAGCGGCAGCACGCTGCTGGTGGAGTCGCTGCGCGCCACCGGAAGTGCTGGGGAGCCGCAAGAGTTCTTCCAGTACTTGCCGAGCACGGGCATGGCACCCCAGCCTCGGGAATGGTTCGCCGAAGTTGACGATGAATCGATCTTGCGATTGCTCGATCCGCTGACGCCGGGCACACCGGACACCGCGACACCGATTGCCTGGCGTGAACACATCCGCAGTTCTGGCCGAACACCCAACGGTGTCTGGGGCGGCAAGCTGATGTGGAACCAGACCGCCCTGCTGCAGCAGCGGGCATCGCAACTACCCGACCGCTCCGGCGTCGGATTGCGCGCGGCGATTCGCGATGTGGTGGGCAGCGAACCGGTCTTCGTCCACGTCCACCGTCCGGACGTGGTGTCTCAGGCGGTGTCCTTCTGGCGCGCCGTACAAACCCAGGTCTGGCGCGGCCACCCGGACCCCAAGCGCGACTCCCAGGCCACCTACCACCCTGGCGCCATCGCCCACATCATCAGAAACCTGCGCGATCAGGAAAGCAGCTGGCGCGCTTGGTTCTCCCATGAGGGCATCACGCCGTTCGACGTCGCCTACCCGGTATTGTGGCGCAACCTGACTGCGATCGTGGGCAGCGTGCTGGAGGCAATCGGGCAGGATCCGACATTGGCGCCGCCGCCGATGCTGGAGCGCCAGGCCAACCAACGCTCGGACGCGTGGGTCGATCGCTACCGGCTCGAGGCGCCACGCCTCGGGCTACCGACGTGAACGACCCGAGCCCCCAACCTCGGCAACCACGAACAACCGTCGGAACGGAAAGAGGGTCGTACCATCCGAGCGCGGCGGGTACGCGTCGTCCAACAGTGGGATCAGCTCCTGACGGAACTGCTCCCACATCTGTTCGCTGAGCCGTTCCCGCACGGGGACCAGCGCGGTCCCGTTGATCCATTCCAGCACCGGTCGCTCACCGGACAGTTGGTGCTGGTAGGTGGTTTCCCAGACATCGACCTTGCATCCGGCGGTCAACATCAAATCGGCGTAGTACGCCGGGGACTGCACCGCCGCACCTACTCGAAACGGTATGTCGCGCATGATCTTTGCGTAGGGCTCGCGGCGCGACAACGCGCGGACCACCGAGTGCGATGGCGTCTCGAAGTTGCCGGGGATCTGAACGGCGATCCATGATCCCGGGGCCAACTCACCGGCCCATCGGACCATGAGGTCAGGGTGCTCCGGCACCCAATGCAGCGCGGCGTTGCTCACCACCACGTCGGTATCAGGCTTGGGCTTCCAGCTGCGCAAGTCACCGGCAGTGGCGTCGACTCCGCGTTCCCGAGCGGCCGCAACCATCTCCGGCGAGCTGTCCACCGCCTCGACTACTGCCTCGGGCCACCGGCGCGCCAGGTAGCGCGTCAGGTGCCCCGGGCCACAACCAAGGTCCACCACGCGCCGCGCCCGCGTAGCGCCGACCCGCGAGAGCATCTCATAGAATGGACGATTGCGATGATCCGCAAAGGCCAAGTAGACGTCGGGATCCCACATATCGGTCCTCCTGATCGGCACCGCCGCTCGTCGAGTGACTATAGACAAACCGATTGTCGCGCGCGCGCACGCGCGCCGGCGCAGACCGGGAGAAATTGACAAGACTGTCGAATCTGCCAGCGGTTGACGAGACCGACGGGATACCATCAGCGTGATGTCTGAGATGTCTGAGGCTGCAGGGACGTCCGGGACGGCCGGGGCCGATCCCATCGATCCGCGGCTGATGCCCGACGTGCCGGGCGCTGACGCCAGCGCGGAAGGATTGCCCCCGCGTTCCTCGCTGTCGCTTCGCCAGCGAGTCCTCGTCGAATCATCTGCCATCGGCGACATCACGCTCCGCACCGCCGTCTCGACACTGCTTTCCACGACGGTGCCGCCGGCCGTTCTTGCCAGCGTCGTGCGCCACTCCGGCAGCGAGCGCGCCAACTTGGCGTTCTACGCCGACCTCGCGGCCGAGCACGATCCCGCGAAGTCGTTTCCAGCTCCGACAGAGGTGCCCCGGATCTCGGCCCGGCAGGCCAACCCGCTGGCCGAATACATCGCGCGCGGCATGGTCGACAACATCGAGTTCGCGAGCAGCTTCCGGGCGATCAACCCGACGATGCGTCGCCGCTGGAGCGCATTGACCTCCAATAACATCGTGCGCGCCCAACACTGGCGTCACGACGACGGGCCGCGCCCCACGCTCTGCGTCATCCACGGGTTCATGGGATCGTCCTACTTGCTCAACGGGGTGTTCTTCTCACTGCCCTGGTACTACCGATCGGGTTACGACGTCCTGCTGTACACGTTGCCCTTTCACGGTCGGCGAGCCGAAAGACATTCACCCTTCAGCGGTTTCGGCTATTTCGCCGCCGGGCTCAACGGTTTCGCCGAGTCGATGGCCCAGGCCGTGCATGACTTCCGCTCCATCATCAACTATCTGCGGCATACCGGGGTGGACCGAATCGCTCTGACCGGAATATCACTGGGCGGCTACACTTCCGCACTGGTCGCTTCAGTCGACGACCGACTGGAAGCGGTCATACCCAATTGCCCCGTCGTCACCCTGGCAACGATGTTCGACCAATGGTTTCCGGCCAGTAAGCTCGTAGAGCTGGGTCTGTGGCTCAGCAGGATCAACCGTCAAGATCTCGCCGACGGGCTTGCGTACCATTGCCCACTGAACTACGCGCCACTGATTGCCCCGGAACGCCGTATGGTCATCACCGGACTAGGCGATCGAATGGCGCCGCCGGAACAGGCCGTAAAGCTCTGGGAGCATTGGGATCGGTGCGCGATGCACTGGTTCCCCGGCAGCCATGTGCTGCACGTGAGTCAACTGGACTATCTGCGCCGGATGACCCGATTCCTGCAACAATTCATGGTTGACTAGTGGCCGCAAACCCGGGCGACAGGGTGACGGGCGCATCCGTGTGGCCCTCGAGGCGCTGGGCGGACAACGGATCCAATGCCGTCAACGCCATCCGATGGTTTCCGCGCTGCGGCGTCAACCCGGACACCGGCGCGGCCACTTCCGGCTCTGCGTCAGTGCGGAGGGCACATGCCGCGGCCACCGTATAGCCGGCCGGGTCACCGGCGATCTCCAAGACCGTCCAGGTCTCGCGTGCCGGATGCGATCGGATCGCGGCGAAGGTGTCGGCCAGCTCGTCATCTGCGGTGACCCGATATGCCGCGACGTAATCCGTCTCCGCCGCCCGCATTCCGCGCCACGTTTCGCGGGCGTCTGGAGCCACCAGGGCCGGGATGTCCTCAGGGACAGCCGTGTTGGCTTCCCATCCCATCTCTCGGAGGTGGTCAGCAAGCCGGCGAGCAACGACCTCGGCAGTCTCGTGCAACGGGATTCGCGCTGACCGGGCCGCAAGCGCCGCCAGATTGTCGGCTGCTGACAACGTCAAGCCGATCCAGGTCTGGCATTCATCGGATCCGTTGGTGCGGGAGGTAACTCGGATCGTGTCGCCCCTAATGCCGTAGCGGTCGAGGTACCGGGCGATGACCGGCAGCGGAAGCGAATCCGGGCCCCCGTCGCCCGTGCCCACCCGCAACAGCGCCGTTGTTCGGCTATCGGTGCGAGATTCGGAAACCTCCCGTTGGGACCGCATCATGGCCAGCCGGCGGCGCAGGATCGTCGTGAAATGCAGTCCATGCCACCAGCCAAACAACACGGCTACGACAACGACCGCGATACCGACTACCCACCAGTCGCGCCCGGACTGCCAGGGATACGCCATCACCGCAGGTACCACCGCAAGCAACGCTAGGGTGATCCGGCCGGTGCCCGGCCACAGGATCGATCGGTGCAGGCTCACGCCGTGGTCTCCTTTCGTCGGCGCGCTATCGCGACGATTGCTGCAGTGGCGGCGACGATCACAGCCAGCGCGCCGGTTCCGACGAACGCGATGGTCCGCGGTGTCGTGTCCTTCGGGGCGGGTGCCGGTGGCAGCGCGACCGCTCTGGTGGGAGCGGTTTCGGGTGCCGCGTCGTCGTCGGAGCTTCCCGACAGTT
Organism: Mycobacterium spongiae; assembly: GCF_018278905.1. Taxonomy (NCBI): domain Bacteria; kingdom Bacillati; phylum Actinomycetota; class Actinomycetes; order Mycobacteriales; family Mycobacteriaceae; genus Mycobacterium; species Mycobacterium spongiae. The sequence continues at coordinate 555,694 of NZ_CP046600.1, read as the reverse complement.
TCCAGGTCAGTGCCGCGACCGGGTCCAAATTGCCGGCGCCGACGACGTTGGACGGCGCCCGGGCACCATCGTGCGCGGTCGCGGTGAGCCTGTGCACCACCTGCGTCGCCGATAAGTCCGGATACGCACCGCGGACCAGCGCAGCCACCCCCGATACGTAGCCGGCGGCGTAGCTGGTGCCGTTGAGAGGCAGCTGTTGCTGATGATCATCGGGGAGGCCGTTGGCGAGGCCGCCGCCCTCGCCGTTGCTCACCGACACAATGTCTTCACCGGGCGCCGCAATACCCACCCACGGCCCCGCCATGGTGAACCTCGATGGCTGACCGTCCGGTGTCAGCGAAGCCACCGACAGCACGTACGGCTGCCACCACGACGGGATGGAGACCGACGTGACACCCACCCAGTTGCGTGGATCGTCCGGCCGGCCCAGGTCGGTGAGCGGATTGGATTCGCAGGGCCCCGAAGTAGCACTGCCGGCGGCCGATGAAACGGACCCGCTGTTGCCCGCCGCGGCCACGATCACCGCGTCTTTGTCCACAGCGGCATAGCGAATGGCGGCACCCAGCTCGTCCTGGTCGATGCTCCGATCAGCCGGTAGACACGTGATCGCGGAGATGTTGATCACCCTGGCACCGAGGTCGGCCGCGCGCACAATAGCCCGTCCCAGCGCCGTGACATCCAGCGATACTCGGCCGAGAAGCGGATCCTCGCCCGGCGTCCGCGGCGAGAACTTGGCGGACGTCACCCTGATGGATAGCACTCGCGCCTCGGGCGCCACCCCGGAGAAACCGTCCTCGTCGCCCGGCTCGCCGGGCTGGCCGGCGATGAGCCCGGCAACCAAGGTTCCATGCCCGTCACAGTCGGTGAGGCCATCAGTGTCCTCGACGAAGTCGCCACCGGCATCGACGTTGGGCAACCTCGGACCGGGCTGCACCCCGGTGTCGATAACCGCCACCAGCTGACCTTCGCCGCGGGAAAACTGCCAGGCCGCGGGCAGGTCCAGCATCGACTGACTGGGCGTTGGCTCACCGGGATCGGTACCGGGAATAGTCCCGGCGATGGTGCACGGACTGCGTTGCTCCATCGGCGCGACTGGACCGGCGGTTCCCTCCGGTGGCGCCACGGCGTCGTCAACTACCGGCGGTATGACCGCAAATGCCGGCGCGGGGTTGCCCAACGCGACGGCGAGGAACGCCGTCAGACTCGCGGTCCCGGTTCGAAGTCCGGCTCGAATCATCGATTGAGTACCCAACTGAACAGACCAACCAGGTAGGCCATGGCGGGGATCAGCGACGCGTCCAAACCGGAGGCAGCGAACCCGAGCAGCCTGCGCATCGGCAACGAATAGCTCTCCGGCGAGGCGATACCCGGGTTCAGCGCGACGACCACCCAGGCCAGCATCAACACCAGGAGAACGATGGCCCCAACAAGGGCGCCAACGTAGCGTCCCGTCGCCGCGTAGAGCACCAACAGTGCTCCGGCAACCAAGTAGGGCTGGGCCAGCAGCCACGCCTTGCACGCGGCCGAATCCCAGACTCGGGCACGCAAGGTTGCCGTCGCCGCGGTCGCAGCCACGACGTACCAACCCAACCCACGCAGCGTCTCAGGTTGCCAGGCGATCGCCACAGATCCCAGAACACTGAGCAACACCGCGCCCGCGATGAATCCGCTCTGATGGGCGTCGCCGACCCGCACCCGCCGCGGGAGGTCTTGAAGCACCCGCAACGATGGCGCCGACGGCGTCGGATCGCCCGGTGCCGGGATCACCGGCAGTGGAAAGCGCGACCAGAGCGCGGAGAGCTGCGCAGCCTGGATCGTCACCAACAACGCGGCCACGATCAGTCCACAGCCGATACTCAAAAGCGGTAGTTCCCAAACTAGTTCGGCACCTGCTGCCAGCGCCACTCCGGCGCCGACCACCGCCGCCGCTGTAAAGAAGCCGACCACACGTTCACCCTCGGGGCTGGGAACAATCAACGAGATCAGCGACCATGCGCTTACCCCGGCTGCCGCCAGCAGTACCTGAGCCGGTCCGAACGTTCCGGGCACCGCCAACGCCAACGCGACAGCGATGGGTGCCAGGGCTGCGATCGAGAGTGCGATCCCAGTCCGCGCCGACCGAGCGGTGACGAGCAGCCCGGCCGCCGCGATCACCACCGCTATGACGCTGACCCCTACCAACCCGGCGAGCGCGCCGGTGGCGACCCGGTACGTCGTTGCCAGTCCAGTGACCAGAAATGCCACTGCAATCACCGCGGCCAGCGCCCCGCGCTGGATATGCGCTGCGCCCCAGGGCTTTAGCCGCGAGTCCGAGAAGATCATCGCGGCATCGGCGATGTCTTCGACAATCCCGGGCGCGGCCGGACCGGCGGGCACCGGCTGCAACACGAGCAGATCGCCGTCGACGACGCCGACGGTGTCCAGGCTGGCGTCCAAGCTGAACGGCGCACCGCCCACCGGCGCCAGGCTCAAATGGACGGGTGCGCTGGCATCAGGGTCACCGCCGTCACCGTTCTCACCGACGGGAACCACCAAACGCGTTACCGCAGGCAGAATTTCACGCAACGGCAACTCCGCGGGCAGCGCCATCTCCGTTAACCGGCTCTCCGCCAGGACTGCGACGCGGACAATTGGCATGACGGCGCTCGAGTTCACCGTGCCCTCCAAAGGCGTTGGGGCCGAATTTCGTACATCGTCGTCTCTTTCTGGTTTTCGTTACGTGGGTTGGACAGAAAAATCTCGGGAAAGCCGGTGGCCGGGGAACCACTGGCCATCCGGTAGGCACCCGGTCAGCGCTTGGATCGCGACCGCGATCGCAAAGGAAGTCCCCGGGCTGAAGGTGGAAACCCACTCGCCATCGAATGCGCGGGAGGGGCTGACCAGGACCCGGCCCGCGGTGGTGTCGACCACGCTCAAGCCGACCTCGGTGGTGGAGTGGTGACCGTCGCGATTGCAGCCGGCGACGGTCTCGACGTAGCTGCGCGGACCGGAGAACACCGACTCCACTACGGGTCGTGCCGATGCCGGGATGCTCAGGTATTCAAGGACTTCGCCGAGCGGTGCACCAGACCTCAGCCGTTCGTCGGCCCGCGCGCCGACGCGCGCTGGCATGCTGAACTCCTCGAACCGCGCCGGCGACCGCCCCGCGAGCCCCACGCACAGGATGGGGACCAGCGCCCGGGGGTCGTCGATATCCATTGCGGTGAAGGTGATCAGCTGCGCGCTGCGCAGCGCAACGATAGTCGCGTAGGACGACTTGTCAGTGGCGCTGACACGCTGCGCGACGACACCGCGCAACAGGTCGCCATTGCCGTCGGCCGGCGCAGGCCCCACATAGCGCAGATCGAGCCACCGGTCTGGGAAGCACACGACTTTGATCCAGTCGGCAACCCGCGCGTCAATGACACCGTCGTGCGACAGCAGACCCATCCTGGTCAGGTCGACTTTTTGGCGGTCGAGGAACGCGTTGCGCTCTGCTGCATCGCGGTACGGCGGGGTGATGGCCAACACCCATGGGAAGTTGCCCGCCCCAATGGTTTCCGCAATGAACCACGCGTTGTCCACCGTCAGCTCGACGGCATTGGGTTGAGGATGCATCTAAATCCGGCGCAGCGCTGTCAGCCGCCCCATTTGGCGGCCTCGGCCTGGTCGCGGGCCATCATGGCGAGCGTGTTGCCTTCATGCGTGCCCGCCATCGCCTGGTATGCCCGCACCAAGTCTTCCATGGCCTGGTTCCACTGGGCCTGCCACGCCTGATACGTGATCCCGGTGTCGCCTTGCCAGGCATTCGACAATGCGGCCTGCTCAGCGGCGATGTCGGCGCCGAGCCCCTGCATCGTGCCGGCATATCCGGACATATCGCCGGCGTGCGCCAGCATCGCCGGGTAGTTGTACATGATCTGCGACATGAGAAGTCCTCTCGGTCAGAATTGCTCGGTTCAGAAGCCGGTGTAGGTCGACGCAGCCGCAGCGTCGGCGGCCACATACGTGCCCGCGGCCTCACCCAGGTTCGCTTGTGCGATATCCAGCAGGGAGTTGACCCTGGCCGCCACCGCGACAAAACGGGCATGGGCACCTTGGAACGCGGCCGCGGACTCACCCTGGTGAAAGGCCTGGGCCGACATTGCCGCCTGCTCCGCCTGGCTAATCGTGTGCCGCATCAGGCCGGCCTTGGCGGCGAACGCCGACTGCGAAGCCACCAACTGCGGGATATGGGCATCTAAGAGACTCACAACATCTCTCCTTTCGACCCCTTCGGGGCCACTCGATTGGGAACTCGATCACCTACTGTCACGCTGCAAAACGTCGTCTCCCCCTCTCTCCCACGGGGCAGATTCACCCGGGTTGCTACCGCCTTGATCCCAGGTCCCGGGCATCATCGGCATGTGGGGGCCGCCGCCGAATTCATCACCGGGCAGCGCGGTCAGCCCTACGGCCGCGACCACGTGTTCTTTGGGCGCGGTCCCCGCAAAACCCAGCGAACCGGCCGCCTGGTCGGAAGCCTGTGCGCCCTCATCTACGGTCGGGGGGGCGACGCTGATATCGGATTCCATGTCCGCGAACTCGTTGCCAAAGTCTCGCAATTCGGTCCGCTTGCGGCGCCGCCTTCGTGCCTGTGCGCGACTGGTCGCGGCCGCAGCGGCCGCCGGAACCGTCGCGGCGGGCGCTTTGATTCCGCTGCGACCACCCACCGTCGGCCCGAGACTCGGCCCGTCATCGCCGCCGAGACCCACCGCGTAAGCAACCATCGAAGCCGGCTGAGCTGCCGGGGCGGGAGCACCACCTGCTGGCGCACCCGCGCCAGCGGGTCCCGCGGGTGCTGCGCCGGCGCCGGCCCCCGTTGGCGTAACGCCAGCCACGGACCAGACGGACCCGGCGACCGCACCTCCGGCCAACGGTGCGGCGGCGGCCGGCACGATGGCCGGGGCAACCGCAGTGGGCAGCAACGCTATTGCGCCCAGGCCCACGCTCAGCCCGACCGGACCCAGGAACGGCGAACTCAGGATCATGGCCCAGGTCGGCCAGCCGAGCAGGCTGACGGTCTGGTAGCCCAGCGCAAACAACAGCGGCCCGTACGTAACCAGCGCTTGAGCCGGATTGGTGAGGAAGGCGATGATGATTTGGATCGAGTTCCCGATGGGATTCTGCAAGAACTCCCCAATGAGTTGGAACATCCCGCCGAAGAAGTTGACGTAAGCGTTCCAGAGGTTTTGGAGCAACTGCAGCAACCACTGCCAGATATCGGCAACGGCGAGCGCCTGGGCCGAGCTCTGGGCCGAGCTGGCTGCGACGCTGCTGGCCACGCCGCCGCCAGGGTTCACCACAGGCGGTGCAGGTGTGGCCGGCGGCACCGACGCCAGCGCGGCACCCGAGCCCGCCTGGTACAGACCCATGGTGGCAGCGGCCTGCATCCACATCCGCACATAGTCGGCCTCATTGAGAGCGATCGGAATCGTGTTGATCCCAAAGAAATTCGTCGCTACCAACACACCGTGAACGACATGATTGGTGGCCAACTCCGGTAGTGTCGGCATCGCCGCCAACGCGGCCGCGTAGGCCGCCGCAGCGGCCTCGTGCTGCGCCGCCGCCCCCGCCGCATCCGCGCTGGCCTGCGCCAACCACGCCACATAAGGCACGTGCGCCGCCACATATCGCTGGGCAGTAGGCCCCTGCCACGCCCCCGCTTGAACCTCCCCCAAGAGCCCAGTGAGTTCCGCCGCCGTAGCCGAGTACTCGACGCTGAGCGAGTTCCAGGCCCCAGCGGCCGCCAACAGCGACCCGGGCCCGGGGCCAGCGCTCAGCAACGCCGAATGTACCTCCGGCGGCGAAGCCATCCAGATGGGCCCAGTCACGTTAGCCGCCTGCGAACCCGTACGTCGCGGCGGCGGCGGCATCACCGCTGAGATAGCTTGCGCCGGAGGCCCCCACACCCACGCCGGCGCGCCCCAGCTCTTCGACACCTTCGGCGGCGAAGACAGCGTGCTCTTGACCCTGGGCACTGAACCCGGCAGCGGTCTGCAGAGACACCGGATCGGCCGCCGGCGGCACGACCGCGGTAATCAATGGAGCTGCTGCTGCATGAGCGGCAGCCAGCCGCGCCGCTAGCCCCTCCACCGACGCGCTTGCCGCGGCCAATCCCTCCGGAACCACACGCAGCGTCATGCCTCACTCTCCTTCTGTTTGCGTTTCACCCAGCATCGCGGTAGCACCCGCGAGCGGATTCACCAATTGCATATAGGTCGGGGTATCGCTGTCGCCCAACAGAATTGCCCGCCCGGGTGGCAACCTGCTGAATCGCTGACCGCGGATCTTGCCACTGTCAGCCGGATTGCCCGCCAGCATCAACGTGGTCGCCTGCAGGTCGTTGAAACGGCGCAGCAGGGGGCTGGTCATCAGCGCGTGTGCTGATCCGGTGGCGCGCGCGGTAACAATCACCCGCAGCCCCAAATCCGCCGCCTGAGCAAGTAACCCGATTAGCGGAGTCCACGGGCGCTGTCCGATGTACTGGCCGGTCATTGCCGGTGAATCAGGTATCTGGTCGACGTCATCGATGATCAAGTAGTGCGTATGACCCTCGTAGCTCCACCGCGCCAGCTCGGCGGCAGAGGCGCCGGCCGGTGGGCGCCTCGACTCGATCAGGTTGGCCAGGCCGAGCATCGCCGGAATGATGCGGTCGATGTTGGCGGTGTATTCGTTGTCGGGGAACAACGGCTCGTCGACCAGGTGCAACCGGCGATCGAGCACGGAGAATGCCACTCGATCAGCGGTGGTGTTCTCACGGATGGTGCGGATGAGGTGACGCAGCAGGGTGGTCTTTCCGGACTTGCTGTCACCGAAGACCATCAGCAGGGGGTTCTCGGCGAAGTTGAGCACCACCGGTGCCAGGTCTTCTTCACGCTGGCCGATGACGACGCGATCCGTTCCTCGCGAGAGCGCGCCAACTGCCTCGGGCGCGAGGTTCGTCGGCAGCAGTCGCACCGGCGGAGCACTGACCCCAGGATGGCGGGCATTGATCGCGGCCACCTGGTCCAATTCTGGCGCGGCAAAGAGGAAATGCTGTGCATCCATGGTCAAACCACGTCCCGGCTGGTCGTGCGGAACGGCTTCGGCCGGGCGACGCAACGCCCCGACCACCCGGACATTGCTATCCCGCGGGTCGTGCAGCCGCAGCTCGAGCCGCAACCCGAGGCCGTCGCGCATCGCCAACGGCACCTCCAGCCAGCTCGGCGTCGTGATGATCACATGGATGCCATATGCCAGACCAACGTTGACGAGCTCAGTCACCTTAGCCAGCAACGGATTGCGGGTATTGAATTGGTCAGTGTTGTCGCGGCTGAAGGCATAGAGGTTGTCGACGATCAGGAATACCTCGCCGAAACCGTCATCCAAGGGCGAGTCGCCGCCCGAACCATTGCCGTCGCCATTTCCAGCGCGACCGCGGAATGCCTGCCGCTGTTGCCGGGACAGCAGCAGCTGCTCGAGCTCACCAAAAGTGCGGCGGATGCGTTCGGGCTCCAGCGCGGAAGCCACACTGCCGACGTGCGCCAGATGCTCCAGCGCTCGCAGCTGCCCACCGCCGTAGTCCAAGCAGTAGAATGTGACGGCACGCGGCGAGTGCAGGCTCGCGGCGGACAGAATGAAGGTTTGCAGCGCGGTAGATTTGCCGGACTTCGGGCCGCCGTGGATGATCATATTCGCGGCCGCCGACGTCGCGTCGAATACCAGTGGATCACGGCGCATCTCGAATGGCTTGTCGATCTCACCGAGCGGCCAGCGCCACTGCCCCTGCCTGCCGGCGCGCGCTAGCAAGTCGGTCAGCGGGATCGGCTCGTCGAGCGGCGGCAGCCACAGCTGCGGAGCCACTGGCCCGCAACGCGCAAGCTGCTCGCCGACGGTCGCGATGAGCTTACGTGGCGGACCGGTCGGCTCTTCTTGGTCGCCGCCGGAGATCACGGTGCCCGGGTCCGGTTCAACAGCTGTGGCGGTGAATATCTTTGGTTCTGGAATAGATTGCACTACAAGCGCTTTAGTGGCCTGCGGCGGGTCGTAGATCCCGTCGACATAGGTGCTGCGGAACTTGATCGGGGTGGCACCGGGAGCCGGTACCAAGAAACCGGCGCCCTTGTGCTCTTTGCCGGACTCGATGTGATAGGCATCCTCCACGCCGATGATCTGGCGCGAAACGCTGGCGCTCGCTACCTTCAAGCCAATCCGATATGACGTGTTCTTGTCGATGTCTTTGATCTTGCCGACGTCCAACGTCTGGGATGCGAACAGGATGTGGATCCGGAACGAGCGGCCTTTGCGCGCGACGTAGTCGAACAACTCGGCATATTCCGGGTGATCGGCCAGCATCAGGGTGAACTCGTCGGCAACGACGAACAATGTTGGAATCGGCGGGAGATCGTGCCCCGCCGCAGCCGCGTTTTCGTATTCGAGCACCGAGTTGAATGCGCTGCCCTGCACCCGACGGCCGGCCTCGCGCAGCAGCACCTCGCGGCGGGCCACTTCGCCACGGAGCGTGTCGGCGAATCGATCTGCCAGCGACTTCTTCTCGGCCATGTTGGAGATCACCGCGACCACCTGCGGAAAGTTCCGGAAGCTGTCGGCGCCGGCCTCCCCTTTGAAGTCGGCGTAGATGACGATCAGCCGGTCGGCGGAGTGAGTGGTCAACAGCGACAACAGAATCGACATCAGCGTTTGGGACTTGCCCGAGCCGGTCATTCCGATCATCAGGCCGTGCGGACCCATTCCGCCTTCAGCCTCATCTTTGAGGTCGAACATCAGCGGCTCGCCCGTAGCCGTGACTCCAATCGGAACGCGCAACTCGTCTTCACGGCGTCGCGGCGCCCACAGGTCTGCCACATCCAACCGCGACGCGTCCGGTATTCCCAGCAGGCTGGTGAAGGTGGCGCCGCGAGTCGCCGCGGAGCGCAATCCGGTGTGCGTCGGGTTCGAATCCCACCTCGACAGCCGACGGGCCAGATGGGCAGCCTCGTCTGCCCCGAGCTGGTCGGCCGTGGCGACAAAGGGTTGCCAGCCCCCGGCCTGCCAACGCTCGAGACCGCCGTGCACAAGACGGAAGATCGGTTTCTCGGGATCCGAATACTGCTCACGGTGTGGCGGGGTTGCGGAGCAGTGCACAACCGTGACGCCCGCACGGCCCATACCCAGCGTGGACGCGGTCACGTCGTAGTCCGGGTCGTCGACGATAATCAGCAAGTGCCGCAACGCATCAGCGGGGCCACCGGTAAACGCCGGCCGGTCCAGCAGGGCTGGCCCGAGCAATGCGACCAAATGATCGGGATCGTCGCTGAGGTAGCGCGCCGGGCCGACACCGTCAAGCTGGCCGGCGATATCGACGTGCGGCAACCATTTCAGCCACGACCAGTCGCGGCTCTCGAGACCGCGCGTAGCCAGCGCTACCCCCAGGACCGTCGGGTCGTGCCAGCTCGCCGCTTGCGCGATCCAGGCCCGCAACGCGGCTCTGGTTTTCTCGAGGCCCCCATCATCCTCGGCGACCAACGTAATCCGAGAAATCTTGGTCACATCGATGCCGATAGGCACGTCGCGAACGATGCGCTGCGTATCGAGCAGACTGCGCAATGCACTGTGCGACACCGGTTCCAGATCGATCTCGTCGGCGGAGTCGTTCACCCGCAGCGCAGTGGCTAGCGGTGCCGTGTGCCGGCCTACGCGCAGCACCAGGAAATCGGGATCGTGCGGGTCACGCTCCCACTGTCGGCGGGACCCAGGCACCGATCTCAGTTCCGCGGGTTCGGGATGGGACCACTGGGCGGCGGCACGCTGTTCGGCGGCCTGAGCCCGGATGTTGTCGCGGATCACCGAGAGGTATCGCAGATAGTCGGCGCGCTCTGCGTCGACCTCCTCGGTCCGCATCTTCTTGTCGTTGCCGCGGTAGAGCGCGGTGGCCGCCAGCAGCAGCACGAACGGGAAGAACAGGATCTGCGGCGAGATCAGCCGCATTCCGGTGGCGACCAGCGCGACAATCATGCCGACGATGAGCATCACGATCAAAAACGGCAGCGCGCGCCGCAACAGCGAGGGCGGAATAACCCTGGGCAGCTCGGGAGGCGCTTCGATGGCGATGGCGCCTTTGCGGCTGGCTGGCACCGGCAGCCGCCGACGGGCCTCGAAGATCAAGCGGCTCATCAGGGTTGCCCTTCTGCCGAGACGGGCCGACCCGGCTTGGGATCGGGTGCCAGGCTGTCGTGGGCCAGCAGTGCGTCGGTGCGTGACAGCGTCGGGCCCGCGGCGAACAGCGAGAGCACCGACCACGGGATCGGCACCGCGGGCGGGTTGAGGCCTAGCGCTTCAACCGTTTTGCCTTGGCCACCGGCTCCATTGCCGGACTCGGTGTCAATTCCGTAGCGCACCCCGGTGTCGGAGACCCAGAACAACGATCCGGCGGCGGGTGCCGCGGCATCGCCGCCCACTGCCTGGGTGAAATAGCCGGTGCCTGGTGGCATTGCGACGCGGGTGGCTGGACCGGCGACCAAGTCGACAGTGCGCATATCCTCGGGCAGCGGCAGCGCAGAGCCAGCCATCAGGCTCAGTGAGCTCGCGGCCGCACCAGCCGGCTTGCTCCAGTACGCGCAGGTGACCGGGTCGCGGGTGACATCGACCAGCGTGACCGGCTGGTCCGGGTAGCGCGTGGTGTCCAGAGTCCGCGACACCGGCAGCTTGGCGACTTCGTCGGGCCCAAGTCGTGGCGGCTGCCGCAGACCAAACGCGTCGGTGTTGCGCAGGATCGCGGCCAGCACCGGCGAGATCTGTTGCAGACCGTCGGGCAGCACCGCGTAGTAGCGCATCCCTTCAGATCCGTCCTCGGCTGAGCTGTCCAGCGAGTACGCCGCGACAACCGCACCGATCGGTGTGGACAAGCCATAGTCCGGCAGGTCCCCAGCGTTCGGAATGGCCGGCGCCGTCAGGGGCGGCGCTTCGGGTATCGCGTTGAAAAGCCCCCGCGCGATCGCGCGCGGGGCAGGCAGATCAACACCCAATCCAAGGGCACTGGTGACCGCGCGATCGGCCACATCGATCCGGCTGCGTCGACCGTTCCACAGCAGCCAGGTAGCTGCGCCGTTATCGACGAGCACCGCTTGGCTCGGGCCGAGCGCGGCCGCGCGGGCGCCGCCGCCCTCCGGTGGACCCGCGATGACCGACACGCCCGCGCTGTGGGCACGACGGCCGCCTTGGGCGGGCCCCACGACGGTGTCACACACCGTCCAGTTCGCGTCGCTTGAGGTGTCTTGCACCATTCGCTCCGGTGCACCCGGAATACCAATCAGGTTGCCGCGCGGAATCCGATCCAGCTCGCTGGTTTTCACGGTCGTCGGGCTGACCGGGCGACCGACGATCAGCCGAGCCGAGGTCAGATTGAGCACCGGGTGCAACTCCTCCCCCACCCGCACATACAGCGCGTGGGTCGACCGATCCGCGAGCACTGCGTCGTTACCCGCCGACCCACTCGGCCGGATCCACGCGAATACAAAGCAGCCAGCCAGGCCGGTAATCACAATGAGCGCGCCCATCAGCACCGCGCGCGACTGGGTGCGCAGCGGATCGACCAGCATCCGGGTGTCGTGCAAGGCGATACCAGACGCGATGCGCCGCATCACGAACCGCCAACCGGTCACCTGGTGGCGGGTGACAAAACCGCGGCGGTAGACCACTTTGTCCGGGTTGTCGTTGGCCGGGGTTCGCGAGGCAAACGAACGCCGCGGCTCGCCCCATTCGTCGTCCGGCTCGTTACTTGTCATGCCGGCACCGACAATCCCAGACCACGCAACAGCGGCTCCACCGATTGACTGACGTCATCGTCGGTGATCGTCATCAGCTCCTCGTCACTGAACTCACCGGTTCCCGCATGTTCAGAATGGTCCAGTCGGAATTCTCGTTCTTCTTCCGAACGTTCGACGATGTTGCGAACAAAGCGGCCGTTGCCTGCGATGTCGAGGCTGCGTCGCGAGACTCCGTTGGCGTCCGGTGTCGACTCTGCGGCCAACTTGGCGAACAACGCCTCCATATGGTCGAGCGCGGACTGTTCGAAGAGGCTATCCCGCTGTTCGGCCATCTTGTGCGCGATCTCCACCAACTCACTTGAGGCGTACGACGGAAAGTCGATATTGCGGGTGAACCGGGACCGCAAGCCCTCGTTGGTATCCAGAAACCTGTCGAGATCCGCCCGATAGCCGGCAATGATGACGACCAGGCGGTCACGGTCGTTTTCCATGCGGGCCAGCAGCGTGTCGATGGCCACCAAACCGAAGTCGTTCTTGGCGCCGGTGGCCACCAGGGCGTAGGCCTCGTCGAGGAACAGCACACCGTCGAGGGCACTGTCGATGATCGCGTTGGTCTTCGCCTCAGTCTCGCCGATGTGCTGACCGATGAGATCGGCGCGATGCACCTCGCGGATGTTCTCTCGCTTCAAAACGCCCAGGCCGCAATAAATCTTCGCCACGACCCGGGCGATGGTCGTCTTGCCGGTTCCGGGTGGGCCGGCGAACACCAGGTGGTGGGTGCGCTGGGCGACGGTAAGCCCACGCTGCTTGCGCACTAGTTCCATGGCGACCGAGCTCTTCAACCGGGATACCTGGTTTTTGACTTCATCCAGGCCGATGAACTCGGCGAGCTGGAGTTCGGCCTCGTGCAGCAGCACGGCTTTGCGTTCCTTAGCCGCGGGGTCGACGAAGTCTTCGACACTCGGCTCGGTGGCCGCATCCCACGGATCGGTTCGAGCCTCGATCCGTGCCGCCGTGGTGGTCACAATCCCGAAGCTGGTGTCGGTCAGAGCGTGCTCGACTTGTTCGTTTTCGGGGTGGGCGGCGTACAGGTCCTGCAGAACCTCGCTGGCTGCTTCCTCGTCGACGTGCACACGCAGCACCAGCCCCTTGGCCAGGGCACCGTCGACCGCGGCGACCGCGACAGGACCGTCAGGTTCCTCCAGGTAGGACAACGCCGGCGCGTACATGCCCAGCCGGGCCAGCGCGGTGCCCAAGGTGATCTTGGCCGCGTGTGCGTACGCCTCGTCGAGATCGGGGGCATTGACTATCGGGGTCAGCAGCTTGACGACATCCGACCAGCGCTCGGCACGGTAATTGATCACAACCTCGACCCAGCGGGCGTCTCGCCATTGGGGACGACGTTTGGTGATCGCCGAGACCAACTCGTTGGCCTTGGCCAACTGCTCGGCCTCTCCTGTTGAGGCCAACGCTGCGGCATATGCGAGATCGAAATCATCTGGGCCGGTAGCACGAAACCGCAAGTAAAGGCCGGCGTCGTAGCGGAACCCCAGGAGCCCGTGCGCAAGGTCGACCTGGCGTTGCAATGCGCCTGCGGTGGCCGCGGTAGCCACGATCGCTTCGAGAACGGGTCGGGACACATCACCCGCGGCCGCCACGCCAGTCCACGCATCACACTGGTCGTAGGCGACACGCGTGAGAGCAGCGAAGCCCGACCGAGCGGCGGCCAAGTCGGCTGGACGCTGGCGGTCGTAGACCACCAAACCGAGCGCCCGGCAGCACGTCGCAAACCTGCTGATGACGTCCGCATCGACCTTGTCGGGTACCCGCGACCGCACGGAGTTCGCTGCAAGCATGCCGGTGTTGTTTTGTTCCACGCCCCCGCCCTCTGCACCTAACGTCGTCAATGGACAACCCGACTGAAATCTGCCCCGAAGTTAGCATTGCATAAGCTAACTGTACAGACGCTCAAATCTGGTCTTTCCCAGACTCTAGGCAGGTCATCGGGCACGATCTGCAAGGTCACGACAGGTATTCCTCCACTGGCAGGGGCACGCAGCACAGCCTAGCTTACTGAACATGATTTTCATTACCGACCGGGGTGGGGGCCTAGCCAGCACAAGGAACCGATCGCGCAGTCACCCTGAATGGGTCGCGCCCGGCCCGACCTAAGTTCCCGGCGTGGCCGCCGGTTTGGCCGCACTAACCAGGGTGTTGCGGATGAGTATCGGTCCGGGTTCGCTATCCGGTCCCGGCACTGGCCGGCCGACCTCGCGAAGGTAGTCGGTCAACGGGGTGCCGATCGCAGTCCAGCCTCGCGCACCGAACCATTCGGTCGCTGGCGCACACTGCTCGTTGTAGACCAACTGAAAAAATGGACACTGGCCACCCGCGGCGGCCGCGCGTTCTTCTTCGAGCTTGGCGGCAAACTCGTCGGCAGGCAGCGGACCACCGTCCTCGATGGCGACGTGGCTGCCACCGCAGGTCATCGTGTCGATAGTGGTGAAGAGCTGTTCCTGGGCGGTGGCCGGGAGATAGATCAGCAGGCCCTCGGCAAGCCACGCCGACGGCCTGGCCGGGTCGAAACCGCTGTCCTGCAGAGCGCGCGACCAGTCGTCGCGTAAATCAACGGCGACCTCACGACGCTGTGCCCGCGGCTCGAACCCGCCGCCGGTGAGCACCTCACGCTTGAAGTCGAGAACCTGCGGACGGTCCAACTCGAAGATCGTTGTCCCGGCGGGCCAGGTCAGCCGGTAGGCGCGCGAGTCGAGTCCGGCCGCCAGGATGACCACCTGCCGCGCACCCGCGTCGGCCGCACGGCCGAAGTACGCATCGAAATACTTCGTGCGAGCCCCTTGGAAGTTGACGAAATGCTCCCCAAAGTCAGCGGACTTCAGCTGGTGGTCGGGAGCCCGGCCGTCGATGACATCGGCCCACGAACCGCCAACGGCGCGACAAAACACCTCCGCATAAGGATCGACGACCAGCGGGTCGGGCTTCTGTGCCTCCAGGGCTCGCGCGGTCGCGACAAACAGCGCGGTCGCGCCGACACTCGTGGTGATGTCCCAGCTGTCGCCTTCGGTGCGCACTCAACCGACCCTACGCGTCGCCGCCGCGGCGCATGCCGTTGCTGCCGGTCACGTGTCCTTGACGGCGACAGCTAGCCCTTACCGGGGTCACCCGCGGCATCGGGATCCCACGTGCCCGGCGTCATCGGCATCGTTGGTCCGCCACCGAAGCCATCGCCCTCCAGCGTGGTCAACCCGGCGACCTCGCGGATCGCCCCCTTGCGCGCGGTTCCGGTGAAACCCAGCGCTCTGGCACCGTGGTCCGAGGCCTCCGCGGCCGAGTCTTCGCCGTCCGGGGTGCCCCAATCCGGGTCGACCTCGATATCCATACTCAGGAACTCGTCGCCGTGCCCGTGCCTCTTCGCGCGTCGGCGCCGCCTGGCGCGAGCTTGTTCGCGTGCGGCGGCCGCCGCTGCCACCGCGGCGCTGTCCAGTTCGGGCGCCTTCCGTTGTGCGCTCGCGCTGGCGCTCATTCCCGAACCGAATCCAATGCCGGGAGGAGCGATGAGGTAGGGGAAGCCGAAACCTCCACCCCCAATACCCGGTGGCGGGGGCGCGGCCGCGGTAGCGACGGTGCTCACCGCGGGTGCAGAGGCGGGAGCCGCGGGAGCGGCAGGTGCCGCACCCGCAGCCACGACGCTGGGAGCCATGCCGACCGCCGGCAATACCGGGGGCACGGCCGCAACGGGTGCTAGCGCCGGAAGCACCGGCTGGATGCCAGCCAGCCCGGATAGCCCAGCAAAGCCGGTCACCACCCCCAGGTTCGAGACGGCGCCACTCATCGCGACTGCCAGCAACTGCGGCGACTGAGCGAGCGCCTGACCGAGTTGGGCCACGTGGGTGGGCCAGTCGAACAGGGCAAGTTCAACGATGAACTCCATGGCGCCGGTCGGATTGGTGAACAATTGTTGGACAAAGGTTTGGAACTGCTGACCCAGTTCGAGGCCACGCGCAAGCCACCAAATCGGTTGAGTTGCATCGGAAATGTCGTGGACGTGGACGCCGTTGAGGGTGCCTTCGAGAGGGTCCCAAATCACCCGGCCACCACTGATGACGCGCAAAACCTCAGCAACGAAGTAGTCGATCAGGGTGGGGTCGCCATGGTCATGGTCGTGGTCATGTCCGTGGTCATGGTCATGGTCATGGTCATGGTCATGATCATGGTCGTCGTCGTGGTCCCCGTGATCGTCGTCGTGTTCGCCGTGGTCGTCGTCCTCGTCTGCAACCTCGGACTTCAGAATCGGCGGCGCCGCGCCGGACTGTGGCGTCGCAACGAGTGCCGTGTCGGAGACGGCTTGGTAGCCACCCATCGTCGCGGCTGCCTGAATCCACATGCGGACGTAATCGGCCTCGTTGAGCGCGATCGGGATGGTGTTGATCCCGAAGAAGTTCGTCGCCAACAACACTCCGTGGACGACGTGGTTGGCGGCGAGCTCAGCCAGGGTCGGCATGGCCGCCAGGGCCGTGATGTAGGCGGCGGCGACCGTTTCATGCTGGGCCGCCGCGGTCGCGCTGGTCGCGCTGGCCCGAGTCAACCACGCCAGATACGGCGCGTGGGCAGCTACATACTGCTCGGCACTAGGCCCCTGCCATGCGCCGCCCTGCACTGCGCCAAGCACCGCGGTGAGCTCGTCAGCCACGTCGGTGTATTCAGCACTCAGCGACGACCATGCGGCCGCGGCCGCAAGCAACGCCCCAGGTCCCGGGCCACTGCTCAGCATTGCCGAATGAACCTCGGGCGGGGAAGCCATCCACACCGGAGCTGTCATCGCCGAACGAACCGCCCGGCCTTGATGAACATGATTTTCATTAGCGACATTCGACACCACGCGGTGAGACATCGCAAGTCCGACTCGCGCCGCGGTGGACGACGGACCCGCGGTGACTGGCTCGGAGGGTATTCGACGGCACACCCCAATCGTCAGCGCCGCGACCCGGAACGACCAAGAACGAAGAGCAAAGTCTTGAGAAATACTTCGGTCGTTTGGCCAGGAAGGGGGATATCGTAAGAACGGCCGTTTTCCCCTGGAGACCGTGGGACCAGGTCGGCATGACAGCGCAGTCATAGCTCTGGGAGGACAGATGTCTTTCGTCATCGCGGCGCCGGAAATTATCGCGGCCGCATCAGCAGAATTGACCGGTCTCGAATCGACGATCAGCGCGGCCAACGCCGCCGCGGCAGCCAACACGACGAACGTGCTCGCCGCAGGCGCCGACGAGGTGTCGGCAGCGATCGCGGCAATGTTCGGCGCCCATGGACAGGCCTATCAGGCCTTTAGCGCCCAGGCGATGGCCTTTCACACCCAGTTTGTGCAGAACTTGACCAGCGGTGGCGCCGCGTACGCGGCCGCCGAGGCCTCGGCTACATCGCCACTGCTCGCCCCGATCAATGAGTTCTTCCTGGCGAACACCGGGCGCCCGTTGATCGCCAACGGCGCCAACGGCGCCCCGGGGACCGGCGCCAATGGCGCGGATGGCGGCTGGTTGATCGGCAACGGCGGTAACGGCGGGTCCGGGGCGGCCGGTGTGGGCGCCAACGGCGGTAACGGCGGTAACGGCGGGGCCGCCGGTCTCCTCGGCATGGGTGGGGCCGGAGGGGCCGGCGGCACTTCCGACATCGCGACCGGCGGGTTCGGTGGTGCTGGTGGGTCCGCCCTGCTATTCGGTGCCGGCGGTGCTGGCGGCGCCGGCGGCGGCGCAACAGGTGGGGCCGGCGGGGCCGGCGGGGCCGGCGGCAACGCCGGGTTGTTCGCAGGTGCCGCCGGCGTGGGCGGCGCCGGCGGGACCGTCGGGTTGGGCGGCACCACCGGCGGGGCCGGTGGTGCCGGCGGGGCCGGCGGGCTGTTCGCCAGCGGTGGAGCCGGCGGAGCCGGCGGGCAAGGCAACACCGGGGATGGTGGTGCCGGTGGGGACGGTGGGGCCGGCGGGCTATTCGCAACCGGAGGAACCGGCGGGGTCGGCGGACATTCCATCACCACCGACGGCGGGACCGGAGGGGACGGCGGTGCCGGCGGCCTGTTCGGTGCCGGCGGCACCGGCGGCAGCGGCGGGTCGGGCATAAGCGCCGGCGGCGCCGGCGGCAGCGGCGGCAACGCCGGCATCCTCAGCCTTGGTGCCGCCGGTGGGGCCGGTGGAGCCGGTGGGCAGGGCTTCGGTGCCGCTCAATCCGGTGGGGTCGGTGGAGCCGGCGGCGACGGCGGCTTGCTCTTCGGCGACGGCGGAGCCGGCGGCGCGGGCGGCAATGGCGGCCCCGTCAATGGCAACGGTGGCGCGGGCGGGGCCGGTGGCAACGCCGGCCTGCTCGCGGGCTCCGGAGGCACCGGAGGTTCCGGCGGCAACAGCGCTGTGCTCGGTAGCACCGGCGGCGCCGGTGGTACTGGCGGCACGCCCGGGCTGATCGGCAATGGCGGTAATGGAGGTAGCGGCGGTACCGGCGCCGACGGTTTGCCGGGGACAACGGGCGGCGCCGGTGGGGCCGGCGGCAATGGCGTGCTGATCGGCAATGGCGGTAACGGCGGTAGCGGTGGCTTCGGCGCAACCCTGGGCGCGGACGGCACCGGCGGCTTCGGCGGCGCGCTGTTGGGCGCGGACGGCTTCAACGCCGGGCCTAGCCCCAACCCAATACACGCTCTACAGCAGCAGGTGCTGACTGCAATCAATGGGCCGACCGAGGCACTGACCGGACGGCCGCTGATCGGCAATGGCGCCAACGGAGCCGCGGCTTCCGGGGCCGCCGGCGGGGCCGGCGGATGGTTGTTTGGCAACGGCGGAAATGGCGGGTCCGGGGTACTCGCTGCTGAAGGCGGGGCCGGCGGAGACGGCGGGTTCCTCTTCGGCAGCGGCGGCACCGGCGGGGCCGGCGGCAACAGCGCCGCCG
This sequence comes from Mycobacterium spongiae, assembly GCF_018278905.1. NCBI lineage: Bacteria > Bacillati > Actinomycetota > Actinomycetes > Mycobacteriales > Mycobacteriaceae > Mycobacterium > Mycobacterium spongiae. The sequence goes on along the minus strand of NZ_CP046600.1, from coordinate 536,984 downwards.
TCGGCGGACTCGGCGGAGCCGGCGGCGTGGCCTTCCTATTCGGCTCCGGCGGCACCGGCGGCAGCGGCGGGCTCGGGATCGGCGTCGGCGTAGGCGGGACGGGCGGGACCGGCGGGGGTGCCGGGTTCCTCTCAGGTGCCGCCGGAACCGGCGGCAGCGGCGGCAGCGGCTCTGGGGCCGCCGCCTTAGGCGGCGTAGGCGGCAATGGCGGAGCGGGCGGGCTGTTCGCCAACGGCGGGGCCGGCGGAACCGGCGGGTTCGGCGTTACCGCCGGGGCCGGCGGGAACGGCGGGGAGGGCGTGCTGCTCGGCGAAGGTGGTACCGGCGGAGCCGGCGGGAACGGCAGCACAACCGGCGGGACCGGCGGTGCCGGCGGCAGCGGCGGGCTGTTCGGCGGCGGCGGCACCGGCGGCAGCGGGGGTTCTGGTACCGGCGCCGGGTCCACCGCCGGCACCGGGGGGGCCGGCGGCAATGCCGGCGTGCTGGCCATCGGTCCCTCCGGCGGCGCCGGCGGGACCGGCGGGGGCGGCCTCGTCACCGGTGGTGTCGGCGGGACCGGCGGCACCGGGGGCTTGCTCTTCGGTGACGGCGGCACCGGCGGCGGCGGCGGATTCGGTGCTGCCGGCAACGGTGGGGCCGGCGGGACCGGCGGTAGCGCTGGGCTCCTCGCTGGCTCCGGCGGAGCCGGCGCAGCCGGTGGGGCCACCGGCGGGGCGGTCAACACGGGGGGAGCCGGCGGGAACGGCGGAACGGCCGGTCAGATCGGCAACGGCGGCAACGGCGGGGCTGGCGGCGACGGCGCTGCTGGCGGGGCTGGCGGGACCGGCGGTAACGCCGTGCTGATCGGCAACGGCGGCAACGGTGGTAACGGCGGAGTAGCCGGGGGCGCGCCCGGTGCCGGCGGCACCAGCGGGCTGATCATCGGCGAGGACGGGCTCAACGGCTTGACGTAACCGGCGGGCTTGGGCCAGCCGGCACGGGCTCCGACGGCTACTACACCAGTGGCCGCCCAGTTTTCACGCGCAGATCCAGGTCCCAGAGCATCAGATTGAAAGGGAACTCTCGGACAATCCGTGGCATCAGCCGGTTAATCGAGCCCACCACTGTCATCAGCGCATCGAAGCGCTGCTGCTTGCCGGCATCCCAGGGCAACCGCATCTCGTCACGAAACCGCTGCGGCAGAAAGCCGGTGGTGATCAGGAGCGCGACGTTCTCCAGCCACCACCGCAGCGGACCCGGCAGCACGATGCCTCGTATCCGCGACACGGCGATCGGGTACAGGTATTCGCGAACGGCGTCGTCGATGTGAACCTTGTCCAACGATTCCTGCCAATACTGGTCGAAGGCCGCCCGATCCGCCGGCCACATCTCCGGCGGTACCTGCAACGTGGTGGCAAGCGTCATCCCGTCGCGATAGTGGCGCTCGGCTTCCTCTTCCTCCAGCTCGCCAACGAACATGCGGTGAACATCAAGAGTGCCCTTGTAGAGACACGCCGCGACCCACAGTTGTAGTTCGGGATCGAACGCGTTGTATTCGACCGGGCTCTCGCGTGTCGAGCGAACCTGTGCATGCGCACGGTTCACCGCGCGACGGAATGTCGCCTTCTGCGCGTCGCTGCCCGATATGGCCACCGCGATGTAGGTAAATGTGGTGCGCGCCCGCTTTATCGGATGGCGGTCGATTCGGCCGCTGTCGACACGGCTCTCCATCACCCCATAGCCAACCCCGGGACGCGCCAACTCCATGATCACGTTCGCCGGGCCGGCGAGCAGCCCCACTCCGATCAGGCGATCCCGGTTACGCGCCCGGCTGTTAGCCGGTCGACGCTGGCCACCTCGCCGAGAGCCGAATGGCTCCGCGACGGCACGCTCGACATGCGGAATGGAGTACTGTTCGGTCTGCTGAAACACCACCCGAAGACCTCCCGCCGCGCAAATTGCGACAACGTTGGTTGTCTGATATTCGCGTACGTTACCCTAGTCTCAAGGAGGCGTCTATGACTCTTAGTGACCGGCCGTACCGGGGCATCGAAGCCGCCGAGCGGCTGGCAAACCGTCGTGGCCGGTTGCTCAGCGCCGGCCTGGACCTCCTGGGTGCCGATCCGCAGAACTATTCCGAGCTGACCGTCCGTGGGATCTGCAGTCGGGCCGGCCTCACACCACGCTATTTCTACGAAAGCTTCGCCGACAAGGACGCTTTCGTCGCCGGTGTCTTCAATTGGGTGGTCGCCGATATAGCCGCCACCACCCAGGCGGCGGTAGCGGCGGCACCGCCGAACGAGCAGAGCCGCGCGGGTATGACCAACATTGTGCGCACGATCGCCGATGACGCCCGCATCGGACGTTTGCTGTTCAGCACACAGCTGGCGAACTCGGTGGTCGTGCGCAAGCGCGCCGAATCCGCCGCGCTGTTCGCCATGCTGTCCGGCCAACATGCCGCCGACGCCCTGCAAACGCCGGCAACCGACCGCATCAAAGCTGGTGCACACTTCGCGGTGGGCGGGGTCGTACAGACCATCAGCGCCTGGCTTGCCGGCGATGTGCAACTCGATCCCGACCAACTCGTCGATCAGCTGGCCGCACTGCTCGACCAGCTCACTGACCCCACCGTGTACAGCCCCGATTTGGCGGATGTCGCGGTCGACGCCGCGAATCCATCATCCGGAGGCGGGCTCGCCAGGTGAGTCACATCGGCTAGCGACCCGCCGCTATCCGCGGGCGGCGCTCCGCTGCGGTCCGCGGTACCGCAGGCACGTCACTTTTTGCGAATTCCTTTATCCAACAAGCGAATTCTAACGTAATACCGTCTGGGTCCTGGAAGTAGAACGACCGCACATACACCCCCGGATGCACCGTCGGGGACACCTGCATTGCGCTCTGGTCATGGTTGAGCACCGGACCGACCCGCACACCTTTGTCCTTGAGTCGCTGCCGATAGGCGTCGAACTTCTCGGCTGGCACGTGAAAGGCGAGGTGGTTCATGGTGCTCACCGCGCTGGTGATGTCCCCGATGCCCGGGATCGCGCCCGGCGACGAGATGCCGGGAACGCGATCGGGCGCCTCGGCGAACCAGAAGAACGCGACGCAGTCCCCATTGCCCGCGTCGAAGAAGAAGTGCTGACCCTGTCCGCCGGGCAGATCGAGCGACTTGATCAACGGCATACCCAAGATGTTGCTGTAGAAGTCGACAGTGCGTGCCATGTCCGAGCACACCAGCGCGACATGGTTGATCCCGCCGAGCTCGAATTCGGTGTTGGTGTTGTGCGGCTTGATCATCGCGGCTCCCATCGGTCCCGTTCCCTTGGGTGCAAGGTCTGGCCGATATCCAAATCTGAATCTAACATCAGATTCAGATTTGGACCAGAGCTGCCGAAGGGAGGGCGCAGCAGGTGGCGACCGCGTCCGAGCAGCACGGCCGACCCGGCCGGTTCCCCACCCATCGCGGCCGCCGGACCCAAGCCGCAATCGACGACGCGGCGCGAGTAGTCATCGCGCGCAAAGGGATCCTGGCGACCACCATCGCCGATATCGCCGCTGCGGCGGGCCGCTCGGCCGCATCGTTCTACAACTATTACGACTCCAAAGAGGCGATGGTGCGGCAGTGGGCCGTGCGCTTCCGCGATGAAGCCAACCAGCGGGCGCTCTCGGTAACCGGCCACGGGCTATCCAACCGCGAGCGCGCGTACGAGGCGGCCGCCGCGCATTGGCACACCTATCGCAACCGCCTTGCCGAAGTGATCAGCGTTTCGCAGCTGGCGATGGTCAACGATGACTTCGCGCAGTACTGGGCTCAGATGTGTGCCATCCCAATCTCCTTCATCGCCGAGACAGTGAAACGCGCCCAAGCCGAGGGTTACTGTCCCGGGGACGACCCCCAGCTGATCGCTGTGGCGATCGTGGCGATGTTCAATCAGTTCTGCTACATCCAGCTCAGCGGGCCGCGATCCAGCGAACCCGACGACCAGGCCTGCATACAGACGCTGGCCAATATCTACTACCGAGCCATTTACGGCGAGGAGGTTCGCTGAATTGCCTGCCCACACAGGCGCACCGGAGATCACTCGAGAGTTCGTCGGGCTGGCGTCGCCAACCGCTGGGCGCGCCGGTGCGGGCGGGCACCCGTGCCAGGGGCTCTACCACTACGCCGCCGGATGCAAACCGACGGTCGCGATCATCGCCACGCACTATCAGATCGATTTCTCCGAGCACTATCTCGCCGACTACATCGCCACCCGTGGTATCGGATTTCTGGGCTGGAACACGAGATTCCGCGGCTTCGAAAGTAGCTTTCTGCTCGATCATGCCCTGGTCGATATCGGGGTCGGGGTGCGCTGGCTGCGCGAAGTTCAGGGTGTGGAAACGGTGGTTTTGCTTGGTAATTCGGGGGGTGGTTCGTTGATGGGTGCTTATCAGTCACAGGCGGTTGAACCGAACGTGACTGCGCTGCAAGGCATGCGGCCAGCCACGGGTTTGGCCGAACTGCCCGCTGCCGACGGCTACGTCGCGACCGCCGCGCATCCCGGGCGACCGGATGTCCTGACGTCCTGGATGGACGCGGCAGTGGTGGACGAGAACGATCCGGTGGCAACAGATCCCGAACTGGACCTGTTCAACGTCCGCAACGGCCCGCCATATTCGGCGGAGTTCCTCGGCCGCTACCGCGCGGCGCAGGTCACTCGCAACCACGCCATCACCGAGTGGGCCGAAGCAGAACTTCAACGTGTTCGCGCGGCCGGGTTCTCCGATCGGCCATTCAGCGTGATGCGCACCTGGGCCGACCCGCGCATGGTCGATCCCAGCATCGAACCGACGAAACGTCAGCCCAACCAGTGCTACGCGGGCACACCGGCCAAGGCGAACCGGTCCGCACACGGCATCGCCGCGGCGTGCACGCTACGCAGCTGGCTCGGAATGTGGAGCCTGCGGGTGGCACAGACACGGGCCGAGCCGCACCTGGCCCGCATCACCTGTCCGGCCCTGGTTATCAATGCCGAAGCCGACACCGGTGTTTTCCCCTCCGACGCACAGCACATCTACGACGCGCTGGCGAGCACCGACAAGACGCAGGGCTCGATCGACAGCGACCACTACTTCACCACTACCGGCGCGCGCACGCAGCAAGCGGACACCATAGCCACCTGGATAGCCCAGCGATGGCGCTGAAACAACCCCCGACACCTCCCCTGCGCGTTCTCGCACACTTCGTTGCTGGAGCCACTGTGCTTGACATTGTCGCGGCTGAACGCGAGTGGCTTGATGTCCGCTGGTGCGCCGAGAATGACGATGAGTGTTTCTACCGGGAGCTACCGAGCGCGGACGTGATCTGGCATGTGCTTCGCCCGCTATCGGCCACCGACTTGCAGCAAGGGAACCGGCTGCGGTTGGTGCACAAACTCGGCGCGGGTGTGAACACCATCGACGTGGCGGCCGCGACCAAACATGGCATCGCAGTGGCAAATATGCCCGGTGCCAACGCGCCGTCGGTCGCCGAGGGAGCGGTGTTGCTGATGTTGGCGGCGTTGCGCCGACTGCCGACCCTCGACCGCGCGGTCCGCGATGGGCGCGGCTGGCCCGCCGACCCCGACCTGGGCGAAACAGTGCGCGACATCGGCGCCTGCACCGTCGGTCTGGTCGGCTACGGAAACGTCGCCAAACACGTCGGCAGCATCGTCTCCGCCATGGGGGCCACCGTCCTGCACACCAGCACCCGCGACGACGGACGGCCCGGTTGGCGGCCCCTCGCGGAACTCCTGGCCGCCAGCGACGTCGTCTCGCTGCACCTGCCGCTGACGACGGACACCCATCACCTTCTCGACAAGCATGCACTGGCCGGAATGAAACCCAACGCAGTTCTGGTCAACACCTCACGCGGTGCCGTCGTCGACGAAGTCGCGCTTGTGGACGCACTGCGTGACGGATCGCTGGCGGCCGCGGGACTCGACGTCTTCGAGGTGGAGCCGATAGCACCCGACAACCCTCTGCTCGGCCTGGACAACGTGGTGCTCACACCACACGTGACCTGGTACACCGCTGACACCATGCAGCGCTATCTGAGTGAAGCGCTCGCCAACTGCCGTCGGCTGCTCAACGAGCAGCCGCTGGCCCATGTCGTTAACCAACCGGGCGATCCCTAGCTCGACCCGCCTGCGCATCACTGGACCGCGGCCGTCCTTTCTAGGGGACCGAGGCGACCTCGCGGCCGCAGACGTTGGTCTCTTGTGATGCGCGGGGCTGCGCCGCGTGCGGTTGTCTCGATCAGCCCGGTGGATCAGTCGAAACGCTAGCGGGGTGTAGGAGTTGCGGATACTATTTTGACGTTTCCGAAAATAAACTCTCTCGACAGGAAGAGGCCGGCTGTGTCATACCTGGTGACGGTCCCGCAAACGGTCGCGACAGCAGCCGGAGACTTGGTCACGATCGGATCGTCGATCGTCGAGGCGAACGCCGCAGCCGCGGCCCCGACCACCGCACTAGCCGCAGCAGCCGCCGACGAAGTATCGGCCGCCATCGCGCAATTCTTCGGCGCGCACGCACAGACCTATCAGCAGATCAGCGCCGAAGCCATGGCCTTTCACCACCACTTCGCACGCTCGCTCAGCGCGGCCGGCGCGTCCTACGCCAGCGCCGAAGCGGCCACATTGCAAAGCCTGCAACAAGACCTACTGAGCGTCATCAACGCGCCCACACAAGCCCTGCTCGGACGCCCACTGATCGGCAACGGCGCCAACGGGACGGCGGGGACCGGGGAACACGGCGGAGCGGGCGGGATCTTGTTTGGCAATGGTGGGGCCGGCGGGTCCGGCGGCGTCGGCCAGAACGGCGGCAACGGCGGCAACGCGGGGTTGTTCGGCTCCGGTGGTGCTGGCGGGACCGGCGGAATTGACTCCGGCGGTGGCGCCGGCACCGGGGGAAGCGGCGGACGCGCCGGCCTAATCTTTGGGGCCGCCGGTGTCGGCGGTAACGGCGGAATCGGCACCGCCATTAACGGCAGCGGCGGCGGGGCTGGCGGAACCGGCGGGGCCGGTGGGCTGTTCAGTGCCGGAGGTGCCGGCGGCAACGGCGCGGTAAACCCGGGCGGCGGTGGCGGCGGTGGGGACGGCGGAAACGGTGGGCCTGGCGGAGTGTTCGGCCCAGGAGGTGCCGGCGGCAACGGTGCGCCGAACCCCGGTGGCGGCTCCCCCGGATCGGGCGGAAACGGCGGGGATGGCGGACTGTTCGGCGCCGGCGGTGCTGGCGGCAATGGTGCACCGAACCCTGGCGGCGGCAGCGCGGGACCTGGCGGACACGGCGGTGCCGGCGGGATGTTTTTCGGCGCCGGCGGCGCTGGTGGCGCGGGCGCGGCAAACCCCGGCGGCGGCTCTGCCGGGCCTGGTGGAAACGGCGGTGATGGCGGATTGTTCGGTCCCGGCGGTGCCGGAGGTCCGGGCGGCAACAATCTCACCGACGCAACGACGACGGGCAGTCCCGGCGGGGCGGGTGGAAACGGTGGGACCGGCGGGTTGTTTGCCGGTGCTGGCGGAGCCGGCGGGGCAGGCGGGGACAATGAGGAAGGTAGCGGCCCCGCCGGTGTCGGCGGAGCCGGCGGCGACGCCGGGATGCTTTCCGGCGCCACCGGCGGGGCAGGCGGGAACGCCGGCAACAACATCTCCGGGGGCCTACCAAGCGTCGGCGGGGCCGGCGGCAACGGAGGCCTGTTCGGTAACGGCGGGGCCGGTGGGTCCGGCGGTCAAAGCGGTAGCAATGACGGCGGCGCCGGCGGCGACGCCGGGCTACTCTTCGGCGTCGGCGGCGCCGGTGGCGCGGCATCGTTGTTCACCACCGACGACGGCGGCAGCGGCGGGGGCGGCGGTGCTGGCGGGCTCCTCTTCGGTGCCGGTGGCGCCGGCGGGGCCGCATCGATATTCGCCTCCGGGGCCGGCGGGACCGGCGGGAGCGGCGGTAGGGCCGGGTTGATCGGCATTGGCGGGGCCGGAGGATCTGGCGGCGAATTCGCTGTTGGTAGCGGCGGGGCTGGCGGCACCGGCGGAGCTGGCGGGACGCTCCTGGGCTTCGGTGGGGCCGGGGGGGCCGGCACCATCGTCGCAGGCGGTACGTCGGGCAACGGCGGGGCGGGCGGCAACGCCGGGCTGATCGGCGTGGGCGGCAACGGCGGTACCGGCGGTGACGGCATCGGTTCCGGCGCAGGGAACGGTGGTTCCGGTGGAAACGCCGGGCTGATCGGCATCGGCGGTAGCGGCGGAAACGGTGGAGACGGCCAGTTTGGCGGTACCGCCGGCACCGGCGGCACGGGCGGCAGCGGCGGCACGCTGCTGGGCACCAACGGAATAGATGGATCAGACGGGATCGTGCAGCCGTAGCGACATGTCGGATTAGCTGGTAGACCGCCCGATCGAAGTATCGAAGCCGGTTGCCGCATGCCCCCCGATGACCCGTAGAGGCCTAACCATCACACGGCGATCCATGAGTGCGACGCCCGGTGACTGAGCAGCGACACTATGCCCTAACCCGACGGGCCGGGCGCCCCGTTAAGACCCAACAGCCCGCCGGAACCGCCCATTCCACCGCTGCCGCCGGTCCCGTCGGGAGAGCCAGACCCCCCAGGACCGCCGGCCCCCCCGCTACCACCGTTACCGATAAGGATGCCTCCACCCCCGCTACCGCCGGTCCCACCGCTCCCGCCGCTGGCGGAGGCTAACCCAGGACCGCCCAGACCGCCGGAGCCGCCGGAGCCGCCGCCACCGACAAGCACCCCACCGCTGCCTCCCGTCCCTCCCAGACCGCCAGCACCGCCGGATTCGCCAGCATCGAGGCCAATCCCGCCGCTTCCCCCCACCCCGCCGGCGCCACCGGCACCGATCAACCCGGCAGAACCGCCGCCGCCCCCGGTCCCGCCGCCCCCGCCACTGCTAGTCGTACCGGCACCATCCGCGCCGCCGCCGCCGGCCCCGCCAACCCCGCCATCACCGAAGAACCACCCGCCGCTACCACCGTCGCCACCGCGCCCGCCAGCAGCGCCATCACCGCCTGGAAAGGTGGGTCCACCAAGGCCGCCGGCGCCGCCGGCACCCCCGGCGCCGATCAGTCCAGCGGCCCCGCCGACCCCACCGATACCGCCGGCCGATCCCAAGCCACCGTGGGTTCCGCCATTGCCGCCGGTCCCGCCGGCACCGCCGGTCCCGAATAACCACCCACCGGTCCCGCCCGCCCCGCCAGTCCCGCCATTCCCACCGACAGCCACGCCACCAGTATCGACACCGTCGCCGCCACTACCGCCGGCCCCACCGACACCGATCAGCCCGGCGTCACCACCACTGCCACCGTCGCCGCCAGGGCCACCGCCCGGGCTGCCGGTGCCGCCGATGCCGCCGGTCCCACCGGCCCCGCCGGCGCCAATGAGCAGCCCACCGTGGCCGCCAGCTCCTCCGTTTCCGCCGGCCTGCCCAAAGGTGCCCGAGGCGTCGCCGCCATCACCGCCGGCCCCGCCGACCCCGATCAGCCCCGCGGCGCCACCGTCGCCGCCATTGGCCCTACCCCCGATGGAGTCCCCGCCGGTGCCGCCGGCTCCACCGTTGCCATACAGCCACCCGCCCGTGCCGCCGGCTCCACCGGTGCCGCCAGCACCGCCGGTCGCACTACCGGCTCCACCGGCCCCGCCGGCACCACCGAATCCGATTAGCCCGGCGTTACCACCCATCCCACCGGTGGCGGCGTTGCCGTCAGCCCCGCCGGCCCCACCGGCCCCACCATTGCCGTACAGCCAGCCACCGTGCCCACCGGCACCGCCGACACCGCCCAGGAAACCGGCCCCGCCGGCCCCGCCATTGCCAATGAGCCCCGCAGCACCGCCGGCACCACCGGGCGCGCTGTCGCCGCTGGTGGGGCTGTAGCCATTGCCACCGTTGCCGTACAGCAACCCACCGGCCCCGCCGTTCGGATTTGCCGCCGTCCCGTTGGCGCCGTTGCCGATCAGTGGGCGTCCGAGCAGGGCTTGTGTGGGCGCGTTGATGACGCTCAGTAGGTCTTGTTGCAGGCTTTGCAATGTGGCCGTTTCGGCGCTGGCGTAGGACGCGCCGGCCGCGCTGAGCGAGCGTGCGAAGTGGTGGTGAAAGGCCATGGCTTCGGCGCTGATCTGCTGATAGGTCTGTGCGTGCGCGCCGAAGAATTGCGCGATGGCGGCCGATACTTCGTCGGCGGCTGCTGCGGCTAGTGCGGTGGTCGGGGCCGCGGCTGCGGCGTTCGCCTCGACGATCGACGATCCGATCGTGACCAAGTCTCCGGCTGCTGTCGCGACCGTTTGCGGGACCGTCACCAGGTATGACACAGCCGGCCTCTTCCTGTCGAGAGAGTTTATTTTCGGAAACGTCAAAATAGTATCCGCAACTCCTACACCCCGCTAGCGTTTCGACTGATCCACCGGTGTGACCGCGATAGCAACTGACATCGCTCCTCGACGAGTGGGCCGCCGACACCGGCGCTATCTGTCCGAAGCCGGCGCCATCTGCAGTCAGCTGCTCTATGGGCAGCCCCTGGACCGCGTCGCTAACCAAACGCGAATGATCACTAGATTGGTGGGTGCCCGGCACGAGCAAGGGAAGGCAAGCAATGCCAATCGCGATAACTGCTGAGCATCGAGACCTGGCCGATTCGGTGCGATCCCTGGTGGCGCGGGTCGCGCCGTCGGAGGTATTGCACGCGGCCCTGGAAACAACCGTCGAAACCCCAGTCGAAAACCCGCCGGCGTACTGGCAGGCAGCGGCAGAACAGGGCTTGCAGGGTGTGCACCTCGCGGAAGCCGTCGGCGGACAGGGTTTCGGCATCCTCGAGCTGGCGGTGGTGCTCGCGGAATTCGGTTATGGGGCGATGCCCGGACCGTTCGTCCCGTCGGCGATCGCCAGCGCTCTGATCGCCGAACACGACCCCCATGCGGCGGTGCTGGCCGAACTGGCGTCCGGCGCAACCATCGCCGCCTATGCCCTGGATTCCGGGCTCACCGCCACCCGGCACGGCCCGGAGGGCGAAGGAGCCCTGGTGATCCGGGGCGAAGTGCGGGCCGTACCAGCCGCGGCACAAGCATCCGTCCTGGTCCTACCGGTGGCGATCGACAGCGGCGACGAGTGGGTTGTGCTGCGCAACGATCAGCTCGAGATCGAGCCGGTTGCCAGCGTGGATCCGCTGCGGCCGATCGCACATGTGCGGGCCAACGCGATCGATGTCGGCGACGATGCCGTACTCAGCAACCTGACCATGACGACCGCCCACGCGCTGATGTCCACGTTGCTGTCCGCAGAAGCCGTGGGTGTCGCGCGGTGGGCAACTGACAGCGCATCGGCATACGCCAAGATCCGCGAGCAGTTCGGCAGGCCGATCGGTCAGTTCCAGGCCATCAAGCACAAGTGCGCGGAGATGATCGCCGAAACCGAAAGGGCCACCGCCGCGGTGTGGGATGCCGCACGCGCCCTCGACGAAGCGCGCGAGGCAGGCCAGACAACCGAGGCAGGTTCAGGTGTGGAGTTCGCCGCCGCGGTAGCGGCCACGCTAGCGCCGGCCGCAGCTCAGCGTTGTACACAGGACTGCATTCAGGTGCATGGCGGCATCGGCTTCACCTGGGAGCACGACACGAACGTGTATTACCGCCGCGCCCTGATGGTGGCCGCGTGCTTCGGCCGCTCCTCGGAGTACCCGCAGCGCGTGGTGGACACCGCAACAAGCATCGGTCTGCGTTCGGTGGACGTCGATTTGGACCCCGATACCGAGGAGCTGAGGGCCGAGATCCGGGCCGAAGTCGCCGCACTGAAGGCGATGCCCCGCGAGCAGCGCAAGGCCGCGCTCGCCGAAGGCGGGTGGGTCTTGCCGTATCTGCCCGCACCGTGGGGGCGGGCGGCCGGCCCGGTCGAGCAGATCATCATCGCCCAGGAGCTCGCCGCCGGGCGGGTCAAGCAACCGCGGATTGCCATCGCGGCGTGGATCGTGCCGTCGATCGTCGCGTTTGGAACCGAAGAACAGAAGCAGCGCTTCCTGCCGCCGACCTTCCGCGGCGAAATCTTTTGGTGCCAACTGTTTTCCGAGCCAGGTGCGGGATCCGATCTCGCCGCCCTGAGCACGAAGGCGACCCGGGTGGACGGTGGCTGGCGCATCACCGGACAGAAGATCTGGACCACCGCTGCGCAATTTTCCCAATGGGGTGCGCTCTTGGCGCGAACGGATCCGACAGCTCCGAAGCACAACGGCATCACCTATTTCCTGCTGGACATGAGAAGTGAAGGCATACAAGTCAAGCCGCTCAAAGAGCTCACTGGAAATGAGTTCTTCAACACCGTCTACATCGATGACGTGTTCGTGCCGGATGACCACGTCTTGGGAGAGGTGAACCGGGGGTGGGAGGTCAGCCGCAACACCCTGACCGCGGAGCGGGTATCGATCGGCAGCAGCGACTCCAATTTCCTGGCCACCTTGGACGAGTTCGTGGACTTCGTTCGCGACGGCCAATTCGACCAGGTCGCGCGACACCGCGCCGGCCAATTGATTGCCGAGGGTCACGCCGCCAAAGTGCTCAACCTGCGCTCGACGTTGCTGACCCTTTCCGGCGGTGACGCCATGCCGTCGGCAGCGATCTCCAAGCTGCTGTCGATGCGCACCGGTCAGGGCTATGCCGAATTTGCGGTGTCGTCCTTCGGCACCGATGCCGTGATCGGCGACCCCGAGCAATCGCCCGGCAAATGGGGCGAGAACCTGCTGGCCAGCCGCGCCACCACGATCTACGGCGGCACCTCGGAGGTACAGCTCAACATCATCGCCGAGCGGCTGCTCGGCCTGCCCCGCGACCCGTAAGCGCGCTAGTCGACCTCGATGTTGCGCAGCTCGCGCTTGAGGATCTTGCCGGTCGGGTTGCGCGGCAGCTCGTCGAGGAAGATCACTTCGCGCGGCACCTTATAGCGTGCCAAGTGCTCGCGCACGTAGAGCTTGATCGCTTCCTCGTCGACGGTGGTGTCCGGCTTTTTCACCACGAAAGCGCGCAGCCGAGCCCCAAAATCCTTGTCGTCGACGCCGAGCGCGGTGGCTTCCACCACGTCGGGGTGCCCACTGATCAAATCCTCGACCTCGGCGGGGAACACATTCTCACCACCGGACACGATCATCTCGTCGTCGCGGCCGCTGACGTACAGCAGGCCATTCTCGTCGAAATAGCCGACGTCACCCGATGACAACAGACCATCGATGATCTGCTTGCCGCCACCGCCGGTGTAGCCCTCAAACGGGAAAGCATTTCCGACAAAGATCCGGCCGACATCGCCCTGGGGCACCTCGTTGCCGTTGTCGTCGAGGATCCTGACCTTGACGCCCTTGACGACGGGCCCCACGGTGCTGGGGTTGAACTGCAGATCCTTTGGGCCGGCGATCGTCGCGAATGCGACTTCGGTCGAACCGTACATGTTGTAGATCACCGGGCCGAGATCCCGCAGCGCGCGGGTGGCCAGCTCGGCGCCCAACTGCGATCCGGAGATGAACACGATCTTCAGGCTGGACAGATCCGGCTTCGTCGTCATCTTTTCGAGCGCATCGAGGAGCCTCGACAGCATGACCGGCACCACCACCATCGAAGTCACCCGATGCTTCTCGATGTCTTCCAGCACCAGCGGTGGCTTGAACCGGCGCCGTAGCACCATTGTCGAACCCAGGAACATGGCGAGCGTCGCCGTGGCGTAACCCAGCGCGTGAAACATCGGCGACGGCAACGACATCACCTCACCGGCCTTGAACGGAACATGCGACAAGATCCCGCCGACCGGTGCCAGCGTCGGCGGAGTGCTGCGGTTGGCGCCTTTGGGCGTACCGGTTGTCCCACTGGTCAGGATGATGATCGACGCGTGCTTGCTCGCCTTCGGGGCGGGTTCCTGGCTGCTGCGCGCGATCAACTCGGCCAGCGTCTCGTCGGTGCTGCCGGATGGCTCGTCGGCATCGGGATTGACACCCAGTGCCCGCAGCTTGCCCAGAGCCGGCTTGGCTTTGCTGACGGCTTGGGCGTACTCGTCGTCGTAGATGATGATCTTCGCGCCTTCGCGCTCCGACACCTCCTTGATTTGGGGGCCGGAGAACTCACTGTTGAGCAGGATGATGCGGGCACCGACCCTGGCGGCGCCGTAGTTGGCGATGACGAACCAGCGGTGGTTGCGGGCCAGGATGGCGACGCCGTCGCCGCCGCCGACCCCCATGTCGAGGAGGCCGTTGGCGACCGCGTGCGCGGCCTTGTCGAGCTCGGCGTAGGTGAGTTCGCCCTCTTCGTCGATCACCGCCGCGCGGTTGGGGGCGCGCCTGGCGTTGTGCGCCGGCAGCATGCCAATCTCGCCCCATTTGCGGATATCGGCCGCCAGGGCAGCGTAGTTCAGCGGCGGCTCCAGCCCGATGGCGCCCGATTCGAAGATCTTGCGGAGGTAGTGCAATTCGGCGGTACCGCGTTCGACGTATTCCTGGATTTTGGCCCCGATTTTGGCTGGCTGCCCGGGCAGGTCGCTGAGGTTCGGCATGACCTCACAATATGTGACGCAGGTCGCAAAGCGGCAGGAAGTATTCGCAGAACTAGCATGATCTCCCATGACCGGCCCGGTTTCGCTCCATGTGGCTGGACACGAGGTGACCATCACCCACCCCGACAAGGTTGTTTTCCCTGGGAACCAGGGACAACCCGACCTGGACTGCTACACCAAGCTGGACCTGGTCCGCTACTACCTTTCCGTTGCTGACGGAGCGCTCCGCGGGGTGGCCGGCAGGCCCATGATGCTGAAGCGGTTCGTCAAAGGCATCTCGGCCGAGGCGGTGTTCCAGAAACGCGCTCCGGCCAACCGGCCCGACTTTGTCGACGTTGCCGAACTGCACTACGCGTCGGGCAGGTCCGCCGCAGAAGCCGTCATTCGCAACGCCGCGGGACTGGCGTGGGTGATCAACTTGGGGTGCGTCGATCTCAACCCGCACCCGGTGCACGACGACGATCTCGACCATCCAGACGAGCTGCGGATCGACCTGGACCCGATGCCCGGGGTTGCCTGGCAGTCGATCGTGAACGTCGCCCTGGTGGCGCGCGAGGTACTCGAAGACCACGGCCTGGTCGCGTGGCCAAAGACGTCCGGGTCGCGGGGCTTCCATGTCTATGCCCGCATCGCCCCGCACTGGCCGTTTCGACAGGTACGGTTGGCGGCCCAGACGGTAGCGCGTGAGGTCGAACGGCGCATCCCCGAGCTGGCGACCAGCCGCTGGTGGAAAGAAGAACGCGAGGGTGTCTTCGTCGACTTCAACCAGAACGCCAAGGACCGTACGGTCGCGTCCGCCTACTCGGTACGCGCTACGCCCGACGCCCGGGTGTCGACGCCGCTGCACTGGGACGAGGTCTCACATTGTGATCCAGCGTCGTTCACCATGGCCACCGTTCCCCGCCGTTTCGCCGACATCGGTGACCCGTGGGCTGGGATGGACGACACGGTCGGCGGGCTCGACGGACTGCTGATGCTGGCCGAAGAGCTAGGTCCACCGGAAAGGGCTCCGAAAGGCTCGGGATCGGCCGGGGGACCACGCAACCGACGCCAGTCCACGATGCCGCTCATCGAGATCGCCCGCACCAAAACCAAGGACGAGGCGATGGCCGCGCTGGACACGTGGCGCGATCGGTATCCCGCCGCCGCCGGCCGGCTGCAGCCGGCCGACGTCCTGGTCGACGGTATGCGTGGACCGAGCTCGATCTGGTACCGGATCCGGATCAATCTGCGCCACGTGCCGGCGGACCAGCGCCCACCCCAGGAGGAGCTGATCGCGGATTACAGCCCCTGGCACAGATCCTGATTACACCCCTACCTCTGCCATGTGGGTGCCCTTGCGCAGGTAGAAGTACCAGGTGACGCCGAGCAGGGCGAGGAAGAAGAACACGTAGAAGCGCAGAGCCGGTTCGATATTGCCGAAGTGGACTTTCGACCACGCGTAGGCCAGCGGCACGATGAATCCGCCGAACGCGCCGAACGCGGAGATGATGCCCAGCGCACCGGCGGCCTGGCGGCGCATGTGGACCATCGTTTCGGGATCACCGCCGGCGACTTCGGCTTTGATCCGGAAGATCCGCGAAATCATCCGGTAGCTCGAACCGTTGCCGATACCGGTAGCGACGAACAAGAACATGAAGCTGATGAAGAACATCGGCATGTTGACGGCCTTCACCGACCACAGCGCCGCGGCAGCGCCGGCAGCGAGCATCGCGAAACTTACGACGGTGATCCGCGCACCGCCGATCCGGTCGGCGAATTTGCCGCCCAGCGGACGGATGACCGAACCGATAGCCGCGCCGATGAACGCCCATCCCAACGCAATGTCACCGCGGCCGAAGACGGTCTTGAGCAGCGTTGGGAAAGCCGCCGAATACCCGATGAACGACCCGAAGGTGCCGATGTACAGCAGCGACATGATCCAGGTGTCGGCGTGCCGCATCGACTGCCACACCGGCTTCACATCGGCCTTGGCCTCCGTCAAGTTATTCATGAACAAGAATGCGCACACCGCAGCGGCCACGGCCATCGGCACGAAGAACAGTCCGGCGCGCGCCAGGGCCACCCCGCCGCCGGCGACCACGATCGGCGGAATGACCTTCTGCACAACCGCCACGCCGATGTTGCCTCCGGCCGCGTTGAGGCCCAGCGCCCAGCCCTTGTCCTTCTCCGGGAAGAAGAACGAGATGTTGGCCATTGACGAGGCAAAGTTGCCGCCGCCGAACCCAGCGGTCGCGGCGATCGCGACCAGCACCCCGAACGGCAGGCCGGGGTGGTTCACCGCCCAGGCCAGCAACAGACACGGGATGAGCAGTAACGCCGCCGAGATGGTCGTCCAGTTGCGACCGCCGAAGATCGGTACCGCGAAGGTATACGGCAGACGCAGGAACGCCCCGACCCCGCTGGGGACGGCAACCAGGGTCAGGGCCTGGCTGGGTGTTAGCGCCCACCCGGACTCTGCGGCGATGCCAGGGGCGCTGGCCGTCATGTGGACAACCACGATGCTCCACAACATCCACACGGTGAAGCCGACGTGCTCGGCGAAGATGGAGAAAATCAGGTTGCGCCGAGCGATGGGTTTGCCCGTCGTCTCCCAGAATTCGGGATCTTCAGGACGCCAGTCGTCGATCCAGTGCCTTCCCAGATGGCGCTGGGGCTGCGGCGCGTGACCAACTTCGGGGGGCTTCGGAGCTGAAGCGATCGTCATTGATGGGTCTCCTGTCGACAGGCGTGCGACTCCGTGGCGGTTACCGGCGGTATTTCGCGGCGCGTGTAGTGACGGCTTGACGCTATGAAGGCCCTGTTAACAGGCCGGATGCTGACTGTTACGGCGGAGATACCTTTAGCTCGCTTCGGCCGGTGGGCCGCTGTGAGGAGTCGGCGTGCAACACCGGCCCATTTGCTGGGCGCGGCGCCGCCGGTGCCTCGCGCGCTACCCTCACGCTGTGCAACAACGATGGAGTCGCCGGGGATTCTTGCAGTTCGCAGGGGCCGCAGGGCTATCTCTTGGTCAGGTCACCGGCGCGGTAGCGGCGGCCGGGGTCACCGGCGCCCTATCGGGGTGTTCGTCCCCCGAACCGGCGTCGGAGGGCTCGAGCCCAAGGTCGGTGACGATTACCCACTTGTTCGGTCAAACTGTCATCAAGGAGCCACCCAGCCGTGTCGTCAGCGCGGGTTACACCGAGCAGGACGACTTGCTCGCCGTCGGAGTGGTCCCGATCGGGGTGACCAACTGGTTCGGTGACCAGCCCTTTGCGGTGTGGCCGTGGGCACAGCCCAAGCTCGGCGCCGCGCACCCGGTGGTGCTGAACCTCGACAATGGGATTCAGGTGGATAAGATCGCCGCTCTCAAGCCGGATCTGATCGTGGCCATCAATGCCGGCGTGGACGCCGCTACCTACCAGAAGCTGTCGGCGATCGCCCCGACGGTTCCGCAGTCGGCGGATGACGCATTCTTCGAGCCGTGGAAGGACCAGGCCTCGACGATCGGCCAGGCGGTGTTCGCCGCCGACCGGATGAAGTCGCTGGTCGACGACGTCGATCGGCAATTCGCCGCGGTTGCGCAGCGAAATCCGCACTGGGGGGGCAAGAAGGCACTGCTGATGCAGGGCAGCCTTTTCCGCGGCACCGTGGTGGCGACCCTCGCTGGCTGGCGGACCGACTTCCTCAACGACATGGGTCTGGTCATCGCCGACAGCATCAAACCCTTCGGCACGGGTCAGCGCGCCGTCATCCCACGCGATCACATCACGGCGGTGCTCGATTCCGCAGACGTGGTGATCTGGACGACCGAGAGTCCGGATGCCGAAAAGGCGCTCCTGGCCGACCCGGAGGTAGCGGCGTCACAAGCGACCGAACAGAATCGGCACATCTTCACCACCTTGGAACTCGCCGGCGCTATCGCATTCTCGTCCGTGCTGAGCTATCCCGTCGTCGCCGATCAGCTGCCCCCGAAGATCGCCGAGATTCTTGGCTAGAGCCGCCGCCGGACGGCGCTGACCGGCGCCCGGATGAGCGTTTGCTAAGGCACCTCTGGCAGTGCTCGAAAATCCCTCGCCGGACCCGGGTTTCCGGCGCTAATTTCGAGGTATGAGCGTGATGGACATCTCACAGGAGGCATCGGTGGCAGCCACCGTGCTCGACTACGGCGACCAGGCGCTGCTGCTGCAATGCAACACCACGGGTGACGTTTTGGCCTGGACGGACGCGGTGCGGGAGGCGGCACTGCCCGGTGTCGTCGACATTGTTCCGGCTGCGGCAACTGTGCTCCTGAAACTCGCCGGACCACGCTGGCAAGGGGTCACTCGCCAGCGGTTGCGCAGGTTGCGGGTCACTGCGGACATGGCGGTGCCCGCTGAGGTCAATCATCGCCGCGAAGTGGTCATTGACGTCATCTACGACGGGCCGGATCTCGCCGACGTCGCCCACCACACCGGCCTTACCACCGCGCAGGTCATCAACGCGCACACAGCCACCCCGTGGCGGGTGGGGTTCAACGGTTTCGCACCGGGCTTTGCCTATCTCATCGACGGCGACCCGCGCCTGCGCGTTCCACGGCGCGCCGAGCCGCGAACTGCGGTGCCTGCCGGCTCGGTAGCCCTCGCCAGCGAATTCAGCGCAGTCTATCCAGGCCAGTCTCCCGGCGGGTGGCAGATTATCGGCCACACCGACGCGGTCCTGTGGGATCTCGACCGGCCCGAACCGGCGCTCCTCACGCGGGGCACGTGGGTCCAGTTCCGGGCCGCTTAAGCCTAATAGAGCCCACTAGCCCTAATAGCCACACGCTGAAGGAGGAGCCGTGACAACCCTGGAAATCCTGCGCAGCGGACCACTGGCGGTCGTTGAAGACCTTGGGCGGGCGGGGTTGGCCCACCTTGGGGTCAGCCGCTCCGGGGCCGCCGACCGACGCTCACACACGCTGGCGAACCGGCTGGTCGCCAATCCCGACGATCGCGCCACCGTCGAGGTAACGTTCGGTGGTTTCTCGGCGCGGGTTCGCGGCGGCGATGTGGACATTGCGGTCACAGGCGCCGACACCGACCCGACCGTAGACGGAATAATGTTTGGTACCAACAGCATTCATCATGTTCGCGACGGTCAACTGATCTCGCTGGGTACCCCGCACGCCGGCCTGAGAACGTATCTGGCGGTCCGTGGCGGCATTAGCGTGACACCGGTGCTGGGGTCGCGCAGCTATGACGTGATGTCCGCAATCGGGCCGTCGCCGCTGCAGGCCGGAGACGTGCTTCCGGTCGGCGAGCACACGGACAACTATCCGGAACTCGATCAGGCTCCAGTTGCCGCGTTCGATGAACATCTAGTGGACCTTATGGTGGTGCCGGGGCCGCGCCAGGACTGGTTCGTCGATCCCGACGCCCTGGTACACACGATCTGGATGGCCTCCAACCGCAGCGACCGGGTGGGGACGCGGCTGGAAGGCCGCCCCATGAAGTACCGCACCCCGGACCGGCAACTGCCCAGCGAAGGCGTCACCCGGGGCGCGATCCAAGTGCCGCCCAACGGGTTACCGGTGATCCTCGGGCCCGATCACCCCATTACCGGTGGCTACCCGGTCGTTGGCGTCGTGGCCGACGAAGACATCGACAAAGTCGCCCAGGTGCGACCCGGCCAGTACGTGCGACTGCACTGGGCACGGGCACGGTCTCCGCTGGGTGCCGCCCGGCCGTAACTCAAGCCTGGTAGACAGGGCTTGTGCACAGCCAGGTACCCACCGCCCGCCTGGTCCACACGTCAAACCTCGACAGCGGGGCACTGCGGGGCATCAGCCGGATGCTCACCGAAGCCTTCGCTGGCGACTTCGGCGAGAGCGACTGGGAGCATGCTTTGGGCGGAATGCACGCCCTGATCTGGCATCACGGCGCGATCATCGCACACGCCGCGGTGGTCCAGCGCCGACTGATCTACGAGGGTGACGCGTTGCGGTGCGGATACCTCGAAGGTGTTGCCGTGCGCGAGGATTGGCGCGGCCAGGGTTTGGTACGAGCCCTCCTGGACGGCGTGGAGCAGGTAGTCCGGGGAGCCTACCAACTCGGTGCACTGAGCTCGTCGCAGCGGGCCCGTAGGTTGTACGCGTCGCGTGGCTGGTTGCCCTGGCTCGGCCCCACGTCGGTACTGGCGCCGTCGGGTCCCACCCGCACCCCCGACGATGACGGAACGGTCTTTGTGTTGCCGGTCGACGTCACGGTGGACACCTCCGCGGAGCTGATGTGCGACTGGCGCGCGGGAGATGCCTGGTAGCGAACTGGGGTATCGCGGTCGTGGTCGAAGGCAGCGATCGCGGCGACGGCGACCCCCCGGCGGGCCGGATCCCGGATTGACCACGCGCGGTCCGAGCCACCGTGGCTGGGGGCAATGCGTCAGCAATTGACCGGTAACGCGGCGGAAACCTCACAGGCTTAGACACTTCGTATGGCCCAGAATAAGTCTGCGCCGCTGACCGGTTACCGGATTGCAGTGACGTCGGCGCGCCGCGCCGAAGAGCTGTGCGCTCTGCTGCGCCGCCAGGGCGCCGAAGTCTGCAATGCCCCGGCCATCAAGATGATCGCGCTGCCCGACGACGACGAACTGCACGGCCACACCGAAGCGTTGATCGCTGATCCTCCTGACATCTTGGTCGCGCACACCGGTATCGGTTTCCGCGGCTGGTTGGCCGCGGCTGAGGGGTGGGGGATAGTCAACGAGCTCGTCGCGGCGCTGTCAGCGGGTCGTATCGTGTCTCGCGGGCCGAAAGCGACCGGCGCGCTGCGTGCCGCTGGCCTGTTCGAGGAGTGGTCCCCGGAATCCGAATCCTCTCAGGAAGTGCTGGAATACCTGCTGGAATCTGGCGTGTCCGGTGCGCGCATCGCCGTCCAGTTGCACGGTGCCGCCGATAGCTGGGACCCGTTTCCGGAATTCCTCGGGGGCTTACGTTTTGCTGGTGCAGAGGTCGTGCCTATCCGGGTCTATCGGTGGAAGCCAGCCCCACCGGGCGGGGTGTTCGATCAGCTGGTCACGGGAATCGCTCGCCGACAGTTCGATGCCGTCAGCTTCACATCCGCGCCGGCCGCCGCCGCGGTGCTCGAGCGCGGTCGCGAACTGGATATCGAAGACCAGCTACTGCACGCACTGCGCACCGACGTGCATGCGATGTGCGTAGGCCCGGTGACCGCCCGACCGCTGATCCGCAAGGGCGTCCCGACGTCAGCGCCCGAGCGGATGCGATTGGGAGCTCTGGCCCGACACATCGCCGAAGAGCTACCGCTGCTGGGATCATGCACCTTCAAGGCGGCAGGCCACGTGATCGAGATCCGCGGCACCTCCGTGCTGGTGGATGATTCGGTGAAGCAGATCTCGCCATCCGGAATGGCAATTCTGCGCGCACTGGTACATCGGCCCGGCGACGTTGTAGCGCGCAACGAGTTGCTGCGCGTGCTCCCTGGCGCCGGCGACGACACGCACGCCGTGGATACGGCCGTGCTCCGGCTACGAACGGCTCTCGGCGACAAGAACATCGTGGCGACGGTAGTCAAACGTGGCTACCGGCTCGACATCGACGGCCAAACCGGTAGCCCATGAATCTGCTCCTGACAGCCCACGGAACCCGCAGGGCATCCGGTGTGGCGATGATAGGTGACCTCGCCGCCGAAGTGGGTGCGCTCGTCGGTCACGCCGTGCAGGTTGCCTTTGTCGACGTATTGGGTCCCTCACCCAGTGAAGTGCTCTCGAATCTTTCCTCGCAGTCCGGGTCTCGGGCCGCGACCGACGCCGTGGTCGTGGTGCCCGCCTTCCTGTCTCGCGGGTATCACGTGCGCAGCGATCTGCCCGCCCACATCCTCGCCAGCGGTCACCCGAATGTGACCGTCACTCCGGCATTAGGGCCAGGCCCGGAGATCACCGGGATCGTCTTCCAGCGGCTGGTGGAATCTGGTTGGTGTCCAGGCGATTCAGTGGTGCTTGCGGCAGCGGGCACCTCGGATCGCACGGCGCGTGCCGACCTGCACACCACCCGGGCGCTCCTGTCCGAACTGACGGGGTCACCGGTGTACCTGGGTTACGCGGCCACCGGCGATCCGGATGTGCGCACCGCGGTAAGAATGGCACGCGAGCAGGCGCGGGCCAGCACCAGCCGCGCGCGTTCGCACCGCGTTGTCGTCGCCTCCTACCTGTTGGCCGATGGTCTGTTTCAACAACGGCTGCGCACCTGTGGGGCCGATGTTGCTACGCAACCGCTTGGCACCCATCCCGGTTTGGCACGGCTGATTGCAGGCCGATTTCGCAGCGTCATGCCGTGCCAGTCCGTCGATCAGCGGTTGCAGCGTCCGCCGAATGGCGTGGAGCGCAATGCTTTGACGGTCAGCCGCGCCGAGGGCTACGACGCTTGATCTTTGATCACATTCAGGTGATCCTGACACCATGTCCCGTCGCGAAGAGCCATCGTGGGGGCTCTTCGACCCGGTGGCGAAGATGTTGCGCCTGCCTTTCAGCACACCCGAGTTCGTCGACAGAATCGTCACCGGAAGCATCAACCAGGTCGGTCGGCGCACACTGTACCTGCTGATCACCACATGGGATGCGGCCGGCGGCGGCCCCTTTGCCGCAAGCGCCATCGCGTCCACCGGACTGGCCAAGACCGCCGAAATCGTGCAGGGCATGTTCATCGGGCCGGTGTTCAACCCGGTGCTCAAGATGCTGGGTGCCGACGAGATCGCCATCCGGGCGTCGTTGTGCGCCTCTCAGCTCGTCGGCCTGGGCATCATGCGTTATGGAGTGCGCTCGGAACCGCTGCACTCCATGTCGGTGGATATGCTCGTCGACGCCATCGGCCCGACAATGCAGCGCTACCTCGTCGGAGATATCCGGCGGGAATAGCTGGCGCTAGGCGGCCACCCGCGCGACCTGAATGCGACCGTCGGGCGTGACCCGCGTCGCGTACACCGGCACCGACACCTGTGGATCGTCGAGGCAACAACCGTCGTCGAGCGCGAAAGCCTGCTTCAGGATCGGTGACTGGACCGTGGCACGACCTCCGCGGTCGCCGACGATCCCGCGTGACAAGACCGCTGCGCCGGAAAAGGGGTCAACGTTTCCCACGGCGCGCACCGACCCGTCGTCCAACCGGAACAATGCCGCCTGAGTACCGTCGTCGAGCAGGACAGCGACACCACGACCCGGAATAAGGTAGTCATAGTCACAAGCCGTGATCCATACCTGAATGTCGTTGAGAAGTGTCATAGTCCCTCCCTACTCAATTGCGTTGCTTGGCGATTCTGGCCACGCCCGGACCTGCTTGGCTGCGGCTGTTCATGGCCGGACCCGTGGAATACCAATGGGCACCGGAACTTTGCGTCCGGACCGCTCGGTGAACGTCACCATCGAGTCGACCTCGTCCGGTGCGTTGACGAAGGAGACAAACCGCGACATCTTCTCCGGATCGTCCAGGACGCCCTTCCATTCGCACTTGTAGTTCTGCACATGGCGTTCCATCGCGGCCTCGAATTCACTGGCCAGACCCAGTGAGTCGGCACACACGACCTCGCGCACATGATCAAGCCCGCCGTCAATCGATTCGACCCACGGCGCGGTGCGCTGCAACCGGTCAGCCGTCCGGATGTAATACATCAGGAACCGGTCGATGTAGCGGACCAACGTCTCGGTGTCCAGATCGGCCGCCAGCAGCTGGGCATGCCGGGGGGTCATACCACCATTGCCGCCGACATAGAGGTTCCAGCCCTGGTCGGTGGCGATGACGCCCACATCTTTGCTGCGCGCCTCGGCGCACTCCCGAGCGCAACCCGAGACACCGAGCTTCAACTTGTGCGGTGCCCGCAGCCCTCGATAGCGCAACTCCAGATCGATGGCCAATTGCACCGAGTCCTGCTGCCCGTAGCGGCACCAGTCGCTGCCAACACAGCTCTTCACGGTGCGCACCGCCTTGCCGTACGCGTGGCCTGATTCCATGCCACCCTCGACCAGCCGCTTCCAGATCAGCGGCAGTTGATCCACGCGAGCGCCGAACAGGTCGATCCGTTGTCCGCCAGTGATCTTGGTGTAGAGCCCGAAATCCTGGGCGATCTCGCCGATAAGAATCAGGTGTTCCGGCTTGATGTCACCGCCGGGGACCCGCGGCACCACCGAGTAGCTGCCGTTTTTCTGGATGTTGGCCAGAAAATGGTCGTTGGAGTCCTGTAGGGACGCTTGTTCACCGTCGAGGATGTGGTCGGAGCCAGTCGACGCGAGAATCGAGGCGACCACCGGCTTGCAAATGTCGCAGCCCTTCCCTCGCCCGAAACGCTCCAGCAGACCAGAGAAAGTCCGGATTTCGGTGGCAGAGATGATCTCGAAGAGCTCGGCGCGCGACTGGCTGAAGTGTTCACACAGCGCTTTGGACTGTGCCACGCCCTCGGCTTCGAGTAGCTGCTTGAGCAGCGGCACGCACGATCCGCACGAGGTGCCGGCCGCCGTGCACGTCTTCAGTGCGGGCACGTCGCTGCAACCGTCAGCGATCGCGCACTTGAGCGCACCCTTGGTCACGTTGTTGCAGGAACAGATCTGCGCCGAGTCCGGCAGCGCCCCGACTCCCAGCGCGCCGGAGCTGCCGCTGGAACCGGCGGGAGCGATCAGCTCCAACGGATCGCCCGGCAGTTCGCTGCCCACCATCGGGCGCAGCACCCCGTACGACGAGGCGTCACCCACCAGCAAGCCGCCGAGCAGGGTCTTCGCGTCATCGGAGAGAACCAGTTTCGCGTAGGTGCGATTAACGGCGTCGTTGACGGCGACCTCGAGGCAGTTGGCAGTTGTCCCCAGCGCGTCACCGAAGCTGGCGACGTCGACGCCGAGCAGTTTGAGTTTGGTTGACAGGTCAGCTTCCGGAAATTCCGCGGCGCCGTCCAGCAGTCGGTCTACCACTACCTCGGCGCTCGTGTAGCCAGGCCCGACCAAGCCGTAGCAGCGCCCCTCGATGGCAGCCACCTCGCCGACCGCGTAGATATCGGGGTCGCTTGTCCGGCAAGACAAGTCGGTAAGAACACCGCCGCGTTCACCACGTGTGAGGCCCGCGGCCTCCGCCAGCTCATCGCGCGGCCGGATGCCGGCGGCGAAGACCACCACGCCAGCGTCGACGACTTTCTCATTGTTTTTCTCGTTGTTCCCGTCGCGCACTCGCACACGTACCGATTCCGCGCCGTCGGAATGCTGCACGGTTTCGATCGATTCAGTGCCCGTGCCGACGTGCACCGCGATCCCGAGGTCGGCGATCATTCTGGCCAGCAGCGCACCGCCACCCTCGTCGATCTGTTGAGCCATCAATCGCGGCATCATCTCGATGACGTGGGTGTGCAACCCGAACTGGCGCAGCGCATTGGCGGCTTCGAGCCCCAGTAGTCCACCTCCGATCACCACCCCGGCCTTGGTGTGACCTGCGTCGAGGGTGCGCTGCGCGGCGGCGCGGATGGCATCGAGGTCGTCCAGGGTGCGGTAGACGTGGCAGGCCGGCAGATCGTGTCCGGGCACTGGAGGTACGAACGCGTAGGACCCGGTGGCCAGCACCAGCGCGTCGTAGCTGTGCCGTTGGCCATCAGAGGTGATTACCGATTTTGTCGCACGGTCGATCTCGGTGACCCGCGTGCGCAACAGCAGGCGAACCCGTTCGTCGCCGGCGTAGTCGTTGCCGGGCAAGGCCAGCAGGCCGCGATTCCAGCTTTCGGTGTAGGAGGTCAGGCCGACTCGGTCATAGGCGGCGTCGGCCTCCTCGGCCAGCACGGTGACCCGCCACAAACCGTGTGTGTCGCGGGCGCGCAGTGCTTCCACCAGTCGGTGGCCCACCATGCCGTGCCCGACCACGATGACGTGGCGGGCCGCGGCGTGCGCGCGCGAACTAACCGCGGAAGACATGTTGTTGAGGGTAGGAGGGGCAAATTACATGAGAATCGCCAAATGTGACGCCCCGGTGACGTCGTCCTCACCGCTGGTCACACACCCGTGTGACCGCGTTCGCTCGCGGCGAACGCCCAGGTGGAACTTAAGCGTGGTCCGCTCATGTTCTGCTAGTAGCCGGCCTGAACGGCGCCGGACACAGCTAACACACAACGAAGCAGAAGGAGCTATCCATGAGCAACCTCACCCTCTGGTCGCGACCGGTGCGTCCGGCCTGGGACACCGACCGCTGGCTACGTAACTTTTTCGGCCCAGCCGCGACTGCGGACTGGTACAAGCCTCTCACCAGCGAATTCAACCCGGCTGCGGAGATCGTCAGGGATGGCGACAACGCTGTGGTCCGGCTGGAATTGCCCGGTGTCGACGTCGACAAGGACGTCACCGTCGAACTGGAACCCGGCCACCGAGCCAGCGTCCTGGTCATCCGGGGCGAACACCGCGACGAGCATGCGCCGGACGCGGCCGGCAAGGACGGCCGGGCGCTGCGTGAGATCCGCTACGGCTCGTTCCGCAGGTCCTTCCAGCTGCCCGAGCACGTCACAAGTGAAGCCATCGCGGCTTCGTATGACGCCGGCGTGTTGACCGTCCGGGTCACCGACGCCTACAAGGACCCGGCGGCAGCCCAACCGCAACGCATCGCGATCACGAAGTAATTCGCTATAGGAACCGATCCGGCGGGGTAGTCAGCTCCGCCGGATCGGCGTATCTGGGTCTGGGCTGCCCTGGTCTGTGTCAGCGTGCGCTAGCTCAGTCACCAAGCGTCACAACACATTCTGGTCGTACCTACCGGATACAAGACGTCGGCACCGGCCGTGCCAAGTCGCGCGCCGGCGCTCCTCGTGTCACCCACGGGTGACGGGCGGTCCTCTGTCCTGGCCGCTAGCCTTTGGGAGTGGAATCACGAACAGCCGCGGAACTGCGGGTCAGCGGGGGCGGCCTGCATTCGGAGGCGGGCTGGTGTGAGTCCGCTGCGGGCGCGTTGGCGAGCAATAGTGCGCCGAGTGCGACGGGATTATCGTCGCCGCTGGGCAACGCGGCAGCGGTCACTCGTGCGCACGCCGAAGTCGTTGCCGCAGGCATCCGGTGCACGTTGCGCATGCAAGCCACGGCCACCGAACTCGCTTCCGCCGCTACCGGCTACAGCGCAAACGAAGCCCGCTCGGCTGCCCAGTTGCGGGCGCTCTCCCCGACGACGGTGACCTAAATGCCTGCCAGCCTGTCGGTACCGACGTTGTCGCAGGTGAAGACTCTAGACACCGGGTATCTGCGGGAGGCAGCCGAGTATTGGACGCACACCGCCAACCTCTGGGCGCAGGCATTCGCCGAGGTCCACGCGCGGATCTCGACCCCCGGAGGCACCCCGTGGTGGGGTCAGGCCGCGGCCGCCGCGCAGGAGCGCGCTTACCTCGATTTGGTCAGGGTGCGCAAGGCGTCGGATCAATTGCAGGAGGCGGCGAGCCTCGCCATTCGTGGAGACGAGCAGTTACAGGCCTGCAGGCAAGGGGTGCTCGAGGCCGTGCATGAGGCGCATGCGGAGGGCTTTGAGGTCGGCGAACTGTATTCGGTGACTGATCACTCTTACGGCGGTTCAGCCGAGTTCCGGGCGGCGCGGCAAGTCCACGCTCAAGGACACGCGAGCTTCATCCGCCACCGGCTCGGTACCCTAATGGCCACCGATCACCAGCTCACCACCAACATCACCGCCGCCACCTACGGCATCGGCAGCCTGAACTTTCCCGAGGCACCCAACCCCGACGACACCATCGTCGACGACGACAAACACGACACGGTCCAACCCGTCGACCACACGGTCAAACACGACGGTGGTCCCGGGGTGCTCGAGGACGAGCCGTGGCATTATCCGTGGGATCCGCCGCCGCCGCCTGATTCTGCCCCCGGTGGCGGCCGTTGGGACATCGACCGCGACCACCCCTACCCGAGCGGTCCCGGCGGTGGGCCACCCACGGGACCCATTACCCAGCCAAAACCATGGCGCAAGGATTTTTCAGAATCCCCGGTGACCGGGCCGACGTCGGGGTTACAGGACGTAGTCGCGACACCGCCCAATGGATGGGGTGTGCAGCCGGCCTGGACTATGCAGGAGGAATATCGGTTTCGTCTGGTGGGCGAGGGCTTCGATGGTGCCTCAGACCACATCCGCTGGATTCAGCGAGACGGGAATTGGTATCAGGCGACCTGGGTTGGGTACGACTTCGAGGCCGAGCACGTGACCGCCTTGGTCCCGCACAACAGTGCCGGAGGTTACATGCCGGTGATTAGAGACCAAAATCACTGGAACCCAATTGGTATCAAGGACATCTACGGAATCCAGGTCGACAACCCCCGGTTGCCCCTCTACCTACCGAACCCATTTGGCGACCAATACGAGCTTCCGACGAATCGACCCAGGGTAGTAGCGAGCCCGTGACCATGACCACAATCCGAAGACCTTGGTTGTTTGTGCTGATCGCTACCGTTTTCGTTGTCTGCGGCGCAGCAGCAACGGTTGTGATAGTGCGGCAGAACACCGATACCAATCCCCCCGCCGAGGACTGCGCCATCGTTGAACGGCTCGCACAAGACTGGAAGGTGAGGGCGGCGGCCAACACCGCGACGACAGGCTCTGAGGAGCGCGACCCATCGTCGGTGTTTCACCGATGGTCGGTGATGAGTGACAAGGCCCGTGCTGGGGCCGACGCAGTTTCGACGCCAGCATTGAGGCAAGACTTGAATAAGTGGGCGGACGGGTTCGCGCTGTTTGCCCAACTCCAACGTGACGCAATCCAGCAGCCCTTCGAAGTGGGCTGGCAGCCGGGCGAGTTGGCAGACCTGAACGAGGCAGGGGATTTGATTTATGACACTGCCAACGATCTGAGGCAGATGTGCCCGAACGGATGGCCGTTTCCGCAACCCTGACGTAAGTACTCGTTCAGCAGCTCTTGTGTGGCTAGTGCCCACCCTGAACAGCCCTTCGATCAGCCGCGGCGCCGGCACCCCAGAGCCCGATTCCAGGTCCAGCGATACCGGGATATCGACCGCCGCGGTGATCGGGTAGCCCAGGCGAGCACGTGCTCGAACGACATCCCCTCGCTGTCGGCTTTGCCGATCGAATCAGCTAGCGGACGGCTACCGACCGTCAGAGCGGCGAACCCAGCGTCGGCGGTCAGCGCGCCGACCACGCGTCCCGCACCGTGGGCAGCACCACCGGGTTGCCCGGCTGATGCCGCCCCAGCAACGTCGCGGCGCGTTGGACTCAGGTGGTGTGACTGGGTTCGGGTCGCATGACGACCATGGTTTCTGAGGCTTTCCGGGGAATCTGGCTCGCGCCGCGGATACCATCGGGTGGCGTATTGTGATCCGTAACACCGTCCGCCCAGGGAGCATACGTGTCCGCCACCACTGAACTCGCCGAACTCTACGACCTCATCGGCGGCCTGCGGCGGTGTGTGACCTCGCTCAAGTCGCGATACGGCGACAATCCCGCGATGCGGCGGATTGTCATCGACGCCGATCGGATCCTCACTGATATCCAATTGCTCGACACCGACATGTCCGAATTGGACCTGGAGCGGGCCACCGTCCAGCAATCCAGCGAGAAGATCGCGATCCCCGACACCGAGTACGACCGCGATTTCTGGCGCGATGTCGACGACGAAGGTGTCGGAGGTCACAGCAGGTACTGACAACCAAGCCCCGCCGTAATGGGGACCCTCTATCTGTGTACCCTTCGACCAGATACCACTCGAAGAGGATCAAACTAGATGAGCGCACCGACGGCGAACCGTCCTGATACCGGCGTTTTCTCACCCACTCGCGCACAAATCCCGCAGCCCACTCTGCGCACCGATCTGTGGTGGTCGGCGCCGCTGACTACCAATCTCGGGCTGCTGGCATTCATCGTCTACGCGACCACCCGGGCGTTTTGGGGCAGCGGCTACTGGGTGGAGAAATACCACTACTTGACGCCGTTCTACTCGCCGTGCATCAGCGCGTCCTGCGCGCCGGGCTCGAGCCACCTGGGCGTCTGGCTTGGCCATTTTCCGTGGTGGATCCCCCTGGGAGCATTGGCATTACCGTTCCTCCTCGGGTTCCGGCTCACCTGCTACTACTACCGCAAGGCCTACTACCGGTCGGTGTGGCAGTCGCCGACCAGTTGTGCTGTGCCCGAACCGCGCGCCCACTACACGGGTGAAACACGGTTTCCCTTGATCATTCAGAACAGCCACCGCTACTTTTTCTATTTTGCGACGGCCGTGTCGGTACTCAACACGTATGACGCAATAGTGGCGTTTCGCTCCCCGTCGGGGTTCGGGTTTGGTTTGGGTAACCTAATTCTGACGATCAACGTGATCCTACTGTGGAGCTACACGATCTCGTGTCATTCCTGCCGACACGTGACCGGCGGTCGGCTCAAGCATTTCTCCAAGCACCCAGTGCGGTACTGGATTTGGACTCAAGTTAGCAAGCTGAATACCCGGCACATGCAATTCGCGTGGATCACGCTTGCCTCCCTGTCACTCACCGACTTCTACGTCATGCTGGTGGCGAGCGGCACGATCACGGACCTCAGATTCATCGGCTGAAACAGCCCTTCACCCCCATCAGGAAATAGCAAGTCATTACCGAAAAGCTGAGCGAGGTTTCATGGTTGAGGTCGAACGGCACACCTACGACGTCGTCGTGATCGGTGCCGGGGGCGCGGGTTTGCGCGCGGTTATCGAAGCCCGTGAACGCGGTCTCAAGGTTGCGGTGGTGTGCAAATCGCTGTTTGGCAAGGCACACACCGTGATGGCCGAGGGCGGCTGCGCCGCCGCGATGGGCAACACCAACCCGAAAGACAACTGGAAGACCCACTTCGGCGACACCATGCGCGGTGGCAAATTCCTCAACAACTGGCGGATGGCCGAACTGCACGCCAGGGAAGCACCGGATCGGGTGTGGGAGCTGGAAACCTACGGCGCACTGTTCGACCGCCTCGACGACGGCAAGATCAGCCAGCGCAACTTCGGCGGGCACACATATCCACGGCTGGCGCACGTCGGCGACCGCACCGGCCTGGAGTTGATCCGCACCTTGCAGCAGAAAATCGTTTCGCTCCAACAGGAAGACCACGCCGAGCTCGGCGACTACGAGGCGCGGATCAAGGTATTCGCCGAATGCACGATCACCGAATTGATCAAAGACGGTTCCGGTCGGGACGGGCGGATCGCCGCCGCGTTCGGCTACTGGCGCGAAAGTGGCCGGTTCATCCTGTTCGAGGCCCCAGCGGTGGTGATGGCCACCGGAGGAATCGGCAAGTCGTTCAAGGTGACCTCCAACTCCTGGGAGTACACCGGCGACGGGCACGCCCTGGCTCTACGCGCGGGCGCGTCGTTGATCAACATGGAGTTCGTCCAGTTCCACCCGACCGGGATGGTGTGGCCGCCGAGCGTGAAAGGGATCCTGGTCACCGAAGGTGTTCGCGGCGACGGCGGGGTTCTGAAGAACTCCGAGGACAAGCGCTTCATGTTCGACTACATCCCGGCGGTCTTCAAAGGCCAGTACGCCGAGACGGAGCAGGAAGCAGACCAGTGGCTCAAGGACAACGACTCGGCCCGCCGCACCCCGGACCTGCTGCCCCGCGATGAGGTCGCGCGCGCGATCAACGCGGAGGTCAAGGCTGGCCGCGGAAGCCCGCACGGCGGGGTCTTCCTCGATATCGCATCGCGGTTGACTCCCGCCGACATCAAGCGTCGACTGCCATCGATGCACCACCAGTTCATGGAGCTGGCGGAGGTCGACATCACCACGCAGCCAATGGAAGTCGGGCCGACCTGTCACTACGTGATGGGCGGCATCGAAGTCGACGCCGACACCGGCGCGGCCACCGTGGCCGGGCTCTTCGCCGCCGGCGAGTGCTCTGGCGGCATGCACGGCTCCAACCGGCTGGGCGGCAATTCACTATCCGATTTGCTGGTCTTCGGCCGACGGGCCGGCCTGGGAGCGGCCGACTATGTGCGAGCCCTCAGCAGCCGTCCGTCAGCCTCGCCCGAGGCGGTCGATGCAGCGGCCAAGCGAGCACTGAGGCCGTTCGATGGGCCAAGCGACGGCTCGGCACCGGAGAATCCCTACGCGCTGCACATGGACCTGCAGTTCTTGATGAACGACCTCGTCGGCATCATCCGCACCGCCGACGAGATATCGCGGGCGCTGACCCTCCTGGATGAGCTCTGGACGCGGTACCGCAACGTCGCGGTCGAAGGACATCGCCAATTCAACCCCGGCTGGCACCTCGCCATCGACCTGCGCAACATGCTGCTGGTTAGTGAGTGCATAGCCAAAGCCGCGCTGGAACGTTCCGAGAGCCGCGGCGGTCACACCCGTGACGACCATCCCGGCATGGACCCCAATTGGCGCAATACACTGCTGGTCTGCCGCGCCGCGGAGGATGCCGACACCCAGGGCGGTGCCCAGATCGCCATCACCCGGGAGTCACAGCTGCCCATGCGGCAGGATTTGCTGGAGCTCTTTGATATCGCCGAGCTGGAGAAGTACTACACCGACGACGAGCTGGCCGAGCATCCAGGACGGAGAGGCTAATGACCTATAACGCGAGCATGCGGGTGTGGCGCGGCGACGAGAGCGGCGGCGAACTCCGCGACTTCACGGTGGAGGTCAACGAGGGCGAAGTCGTATTGGACGTCATTCTCCGGTTACAGCAGACCCAAACCCCGGACCTCGCGGTGCGCTGGAACTGCAAAGCCGGCAAATGCGGATCCTGCTCAGCGGAGATCAACGGCAAGCCACGGCTGATGTGTATGACCCGGATGTCGACCTTCGCAGAGGACGAGGTCGTCACCGTAACGCCGATGCGGACCTTCCCGGTGATGCGAGATCTGGTCACCGACGTCTCGTTCAACTACGAAAAAGCTCGAGAAATCCCTTCCTTCGCACCACCCAAAGAGCTGCAGCCGGGCGAGTACCGGATGGCACAAGTCGACGTCGGGCGCTCGCAGGAGTTCCGCAAGTGCATCGAATGCTTCCTGTGCCAAAACGTCTGCCATGTGGTGCGTGATCACGAGGAGAACAAGAAGGCATTCGCCGGTCCTCGCTTCCTGATGCGGATCGCCGAGCTCGAAATGCACCCGCTGGACACTGCCGACCGGCGCAACCAAGCACAACAGGAACATGGCCTGGGCTACTGCAACATCACCAAATGCTGCACCGAGGTGTGCCCCGAGAACATCAAGATCACCGACAACGCGTTGATCCCGATGAAAGAACGCGTCGCCGACCGCAAGTACGACCCGATCGTCTGGCTGGGCAACAAGCTTTTCCGCCGCTGACGTCGTCAACTCGCGGATGGCGCGCGCCTACACCCCGAGCCTGCGGAAGGCGCTGCGGTGGAAGACGATCGGCGCCACGTCGGCGTCCACGGTGACCTCGCTGACCCGCAGGACGACGATGGTGTGGTCGCCGGCGGGGATCAGCTGCTCGATCGCGCTCTCCAGCCACAGGCTGGTGCCCTTCACGAAGACGGCACCACTGTCATTGGACACTGTCTGCAAACCCGCGAACCGGTCCCCCGTTTTTGCGGCCAGGGTGCGCGCAGCCTCGTCGTGAGTCTCACCGAGCACGCTGATGCCCAGCATCGGGGCGACTTTGAGTTTGGGCCACGTCGTCGACATGTTCTGCACACAGAACGAGACCAGGGGCGGGTCCAAGGAGACAGGAACGAAGGTGCTCGCCGCAAGACCCTCCCGAACGCCGTCAACCTCGGCGGCTATCGCCACTACCCCCGACGGGAAGTGACCGAAAGCCTCACGCAATGACGATGGCGTCAGCTTGCTCTGTGAATTCACGGACTTCATTCGCCCCTTGAGCCGAGGACGGAATTCTCGCACCCGACCCTACTCGGGTGCCTATCGGCGCACGTATCAGTCCGGGCATGCCGCATCAGGACGGACCCCACTGTGATGCTCCTCATACTCGCATCGGAGGATCATCGCTGCAGGTCGTAGCTGCTCGCCGGCGACCGGGCTCGGCGCATACCCACCGGTTGGTGGAATGTAGGTCACATGGACTTGCGTTGAAGTATCTAGCCGATATATTTTAATCGTGTTACTGGTGGGTAACTTAGCCAAGTACCCAACCATCAGGTGGCGTTCTCAACGAGGAGGAAACCCTAGTGAGCCACTACAAGAGCAACGTCCGCGACCAGGTGTTTAACCTGTTTGAGGTGCTGGGCCTGGACCAGGCCCTGGGCGAGGGCGCGTACAGCGACCTGGACGCCGACACCGCCCGCGAGATGCTGACCGAGATCAGCCGATTGGCCGAGGGGCCGGTCGCCGACTCCTTCATCGAAGGTGACCGCAACCCGCCCGTATTCGACCCGAAGACGCACTCGGTGACCCTGCCGGAGTCCTTCAAGGACTCGGTCCGAGCCGTCATCGACGCCGGTTGGGACAAAGCAGGCCTCGACGAGGTACTCGGCGGAATGCCGATGCCCAGTTCGCTGATGTGGGCGCTGAACGAGCACATTCTCGGTGCCAATCCGGCCGTGTGGATGTACGCCGGCGGCGCAGGTTTCGCCCAGATTCTCCACCACCTCGGCACCGAGGAGCAGAAGAAGTGGGCCGTGCTGGCCGCTGAGCGGAGCTGGGGTTCGACCATGGTCCTCACCGAGCCGGATGCCGGTTCGGATGTGGGCGCCGGGCGGACCAAGGCTGTCCAACAAGACGACGGATCCTGGCACATCGACGGGGTCAAGCGGTTCATCACCTCGGGTGACTCCGGCGACCTGTTCGAGAACATCTTCCACCTCGTGCTGGCCCGTCCCGAGGGCGCCGGGCCAGGCACCAAAGGGCTGTCGCTGTTCTTCGTGCCGAAATTCCTCTTCGACTTTGAAACCGGAGAGCTCGGCGAGCGTAACGGCGTATTCGTCACCAACGTTGAGCACAAGATGGGTCTGAAGGTGTCGACGACCTGTGAGCTGTCCTTGGGGCAGCACGGAGTGCCCGCCAGGGGCTGGCTGGTCGGCGAGGTGCACAACGGCATTGCCCAGATGTTCGAGGTCATCGAACAGGCCCGGATGATGGTCGGCACGAAGGCCATCGCGACGCTCTCCACCGGCTACTTGAACGCGCTGGAGTACGCCAAGTCCCGCGTCCAGGGGGCCGACCTGACCCAGATGACCGACAAGACCGCGCCGCGGGTGACCATCACCCATCACCCCGACGTACGTCGTTCGTTGATGACCCAGAAGGCATACGCCGAAGGTCTGCGCGCGCTGTACCTCTACACGGCCACCTTCCAGGATGCGCCGGTTGCCGAGGCAATCCACGGCGTGGACGCGAAGTTGGCTAACAAGATCAACGACCTGTTGCTGCCAGTCGTCAAGGGCGTCGGGTCCGAGCAGGCCTACGCAAAGCTCACCGAGAGCCTGCAGACCCTCGGCGGGTCGGGCTTCCTGCAGGACTACCCGATCGAGCAGTACATCCGAGATGCCAAAATCGACTCACTGTACGAAGGCACCACCGCCATCCAGGCGCAGGACTTCTACTTCCGCAAGATCGTGAAGGACAAGGGCGTCGCGATGGCTCACGTGTCGGGCCAGATCCAGGAGTTCGTCGACAGCGAGTCCGGCAACGGCAGGCTGAAGACCGAACGCGCGCTGTTGGCCAAGGCTCTCACCGACGTTCAGGCGATGGCGGCCTCGCTGACCGGCTACCTGATGGCCGCCCAGCAAGACGTCACCAGCCTCTACAAGGTGGGTCTGGGTTCGGTGCGGTTCCTCATGAGCGTTGGCGACCTGATCATCGGTTGGTTGTTGCAACGCCAGGCCGCCGTGGCCGTCGCGGCCCTCGACGCGGGTGCCAGCGGCGACGAGCGAGCCTTCTACGAGGGCAAAGTCGCGGTGGCGTCGTTCTTCGCGAAGAACTTCTTGCCACTGTTGACCAGCACCCGCGAGGTGATCGAGACGCTGGACAACGACATCATGGAGCTCGACGAGGCTGCTTTCTAGGCCTGTCTAGGCCGCTTAAACCGAGCAGCACAGCGAAATCCCCCGGTCACGGTGACCGGGGGATTTTTGCGTCCTGGGCTGGGCCAGGCCTGTATCAGGACTGGTCAGGCCTGGTCAGGCCTCAAGAATCGCTGCCACGCCCTGGCCGCCGGCGGCACAAATCGAAATCAACGCGCGAACGGGCTCGCTCGTCCCGCCTGTGCGATCGGCCTTCTTCTCCGCGAGCTGCTTGGCGGTCTGCGCGAGGATCCGGCCACCAGTGGCCGCGAAGGGGTGCCCTGCCGCCAGTGACGACCCATTGACGTTGAGCTTGGACCGATCGATCGACCCCAGTGCGGCGTCGAGACCCAGCCGCTGTTTGCAGTACTCCTCGGATTCCCAGGCCTGCAGATGCGCCAGCACCACGGAGGCGAAGGCCTCATGGATTTCGTAGAAGTCAAAGTCCTGCAAGCTCAGCCCGTTTCGGGCCAACAGCCGGGGTACCGCGTACGTCGGCGCCATCAGTAGACCGTCGTTCCCGGTGACATAGTCGACGGCGGCGGTCTCCGCATCCGCGAGGTAAGCCAGGGGGGTCAGCGAGTGTGCCTTCGCCCACTGCTCGCTGGCCAGCAATGCGACCGAGGCACCGTCGGTCAGCGGCGTCGAATTGCCTGCCGTCATCGTCGCGTCGCCAGCTTTCACCCCGAAGACCGGGCGCAGCGTCGCCAGCTTCTCGACACTGGAGTTGGGCCGCAGATTGTCGTCGCGATACAGCCCCAAGAAGGACGTGACCAGATCGTCGAAGAAGCCTCGATCGTAGGCGTCAGCCATGTTGCGGTGGCTGGCGGCGGCCAGTTCATCCTGGTCGACACGTTTGATCCCCAGTTGCTTGGCGGTAACGGCGGCGTGCTCACCCATTGACAGCCCGGTGCGGGGTTCGCTGTTGGCCGGGATCTCGACGCCAAGGCTGGCCGGCAGTGCGCCCACCAGCTTCAGCCTCTGCACGTTGGACTTGGATCGCCGCAGCTTCAGCAGGGTGCGGCGCAGATCGTCACCCAGGCCAATCGGTGGGTCTGAGGTGGTATCCACCCCACCGGCGGCGGCGACCTCGTAGCGGCCGGCGGCGATGCCATCGGCTGCCGCGATCGCGGCCTGTAAGCCGGTGCCGCACGCCTGCTGCAGATCGAACGCCGGAGTGTACGGAGATAGCTCGGACCCCAACACGCATTCGCGCATCAGATTGAAATCACGGCTGTGCTTGAGAACAGCGCCGCCGACCACCACACCGAGCTGTTCGCCCGACAGCCCGAACCGGTCCACGAGCCCGCCCAGCGCCGCGGTGAACATGTCCTGGTTGGACGCGTCCGCGTACGCGCCGTCTGACCTGGCGAAGGGAATGCGGTTACCGCCCAGCACGGCAACCCGTCGCCGGCTTGTGGGGCTCGGCTGAGCCGCCTTCTTTCTTGCATCAGGACTCGCAGGGGCCACTTTTTTCTCCGTGTCTCCGGGTTGGTCAGTTTGGGGGATCGGCCGTCGCGGGCCATACTACCCACTGTTCTTACTCTGAAGTAAGTTCGTCCTCGATACGGTTGCCGTATTGACCAACGCCCGACCCCGCACGAAAACGGAAGGCAGCTCAGTGGCCCCCAAAGGTTCGTCCGATCTGTTCTCGCAGGTTGTCAGCTCCGGTCCCGGATCGTTTCTGGCCAAGCAACTTGGTGTTCCGCAACCCGAGACACTGCGCCGCTACCGACCGGGCGACCCGCCGCTAGCCGGCCCCCTGCTGATCGGCGGTCCCCAGGACCAGCCGGGCAGGGTCGTCGAGCCGCTGCGCACCGCGCTCGACCACGACTACGACCTGGTAGGCAACAACCTGGGCGGTCGCTGGGCCGACTCGTTCGGCGGGCTGGTTTTTGACGCGACCGGTATCACGGGGCCGGCCGGGCTGAAGGGGCTGCACGAGTTCTTCACCCCGGTGCTGCGCAACCTTGGCCGCTCCGCGCGAGTGGTGGTGATCGGCACCACCCCCGAAGCGGCCGCAAGCACCGATGAGCAGATCGCGCAGCGGGCGTTGGAAGGCTTTACCCGCTCGCTGGGCAAGGAACTGCGCCGCGGCGCAACGGCGGCGCTGGTATACCTGTCGCCGGACGCCAAGCCGGCTGCCACGGGCCTTGAATCGACGATGCGATTCATCCTGTCCGCCAAATCGGCCTACGTGGACGGCCAGGTTTTCTATGTCGGGGCGGCCGACTCGACGCCGCCGGCCGACTGGGAGCGACCGTTGGACGGCAAGGTCGCCATTGTGACCGGCGCTGCTCGGGGCATCGGTGCGACGATCGCGGAGGTGTTCGCTCGCGACGGCGCCGGCGTCGTGGCGATCGATGTGGAATCTGCTGCCGAGAACCTGGCTGAAACCGCCAACAAGGTGGGTGGCACTCCGCTGTGGCTCGACGTCACCGCGGACGACGCCGTCGAGAAGATCAGCGAGCATTTGCGCGATCACCATGGCGGGAAGGCCGACATCCTGGTCAACAACGCTGGGATCACTCGCGACAAGCTCATGGCCAACATGGACGATGCCCGCTGGGATAGCGTTCTCGCTGTCAATCTGCTTGCCCCACTTCGGCTTACCGAGGGGTTGGTCGGCAACGGCAGCATCGGCAAGGGCGGCCGGGTGATTGGCTTGTCTTCGATCGCTGGCATCGCGGGCAACCGCGGACAGACCAACTACGGCACCACGAAGGCCGGCATGATTGGCATTACTCAAACTCTGGCACCGGTACTCGCCGAGAAGGGCATCACGATCAATGCCGTCGCCCCTGGATTTATCGAAACCCAGATGACGGCTGCCATCCCGCTGGCGACTCGTGAGGTAGGCCGCCGGCTGAACTCGCTACTGCAAGGTGGTCAGCCGGTCGATGTCGCCGAGACTATCGCCTACTTCGCCAGTCCGGCTTCAAACGCGGTGACCGGCAACGTCATTAGGGTCTGCGGCCAGGCCATGATCGGCGCTTAGGTGCGGCGAGACGGAGCTCGGAGGAGAATATAGTGAATCAGCCAAGCGGCCTGAGGAACCTGCTGCGCGCGGCGGCCGGGGCATTACCCGTGGTGCCTCGCGGGAACCAGCTGCCTACCCGGACAGTGACCGTCGCCGAACTGCCCATCGACCGCGCGAACGTCGCAGCCTACGCCGCCGTCACCGGCTTGCGCTATGGCAATCATGTGCCGTTGACCTACCCGTTTGTGTTGACCTTTCCCTCAGTGATGTCCCTGGTGACCGGCTTCGACTTTCCTTTTGCGGCTATGGGATCGATACACATCGAGAACCACATCACGCAGCACCGGCCCATCGCGGCAACGGATACGGTCGGGGTGCGCACGCACGCGGAGAATCTCCGTGAACACCGCAAGGGCCTGCTCGTCGATCTGATTACCGACGTGAGCGTCGGCAACGAGGTTGCCTGGCATCAGGTGACCACATTCCTGCACCAGCAACGCACCAGCTTGTCCGACGAGCCGAAGCCGCCGCCGGAGAAACAGGCCAAGCTACCGCCGCCCGCCAGTGTCCTGCGAATCACGCCCGGCCAGATCCGGCGATATGCCACTGTTGGAGGCGATCACAACCCGATCCACACCAATCCGATCGCGGCGAAGTTGTTTGGGTTTCCGACCGTCATTGCGCATGGGATGTTCAGCGCCGCGACGATCTTGGCGAATATCGAAGCGCAGCTGCCCGATGCGGTGCGCTATTCGGTTCGGTTCGCCAAACCGATGGTGCTGCCCGCCACCGCGGGACTTTACGTCGACGAAGGCAACGCGAGCGCCAAGAGCTGGGATCTCACGTTGCGCAATGTCGCCAAGGGCTATCCACACCTGACCGCGACCGTTCGAGGGCTATAGCCGGCGTTTGGCCAGCATGCGCAGCCCGTGTGCGCCAACCGCGCTGCCCAGGAAGACCACGAGCAGCCAAATCGGTGGGCGAGCGAGTTCCCATACGAAGATCGCCGCCCAGACCGGAGACCCCTGGGTGACTGCGAGCACACCCGCCGCACCGGCCAGCGATACCGCCGGCAGATGTAGGTGCGTCCCGGCCACCGAGTTGATCGTCAGCACCAACAGCGATCCCGCTGCGGCCCCGGTCGCCAGCGACGGGGTGAGCATCCCACCGGCTCCCCCGGCCCTCAGGAACAGCGCGGTCAGCAGCGGTTTCAGCACCAGGATCACGGCCGCCGCCGACAGTGTCATGCCGCTGGCCAGGCTCACCGTGAGGATGCTCTTGCCGTTGCCTGGCAGTTCGGGCCACCAATGCGAACAGATGCCGGTCAGCAGCCCTGCGGCGGCGAGCGCGGGGATCAACACCCACGACCGCAGCAGGGTGGCCGGGCGTGCTACCGCCATGATCCGGTTGAAAGCTAACCCCACTGCGAGCGCCAGCGGCGCCAGGACCAGCCCATGCGCGGTCAGCACATACGTTGAATCCGCACTGGGCCAATCCAACTCCGGTCGGTCATGGGTGACAGCCGAGCCGATCGCGACGGCCAGACTGGAGGTAAGTAACGCCGCGCCCACCGCGCGCGGATGCGAGGTCTTCAGCATCACCCGCAGCGCATAGAGCGCACCGGCCAGTGGGACGGCGTAGACCGCACCCAGCCCCGCCCCGGCAGCGCAGGCCAGCAAGATTTCACGGTCGGCACGTGACAGGCGCTTGAGCCAACCGGTACACAGATCGCTGAGCACCGCGGCAAATTGGCGCGGCGCTCCCTCCCGGCCGAGCGATGCACCCGAACCGACCAACACCAGCTGCAGTAGCGCATCGATGCTCCACGACAACCGTGGTATTCGCTCGTGACGGGCAATGGTTCCGGCCAACGGCGGCACGTCGGCTCTGCGCCGCAGCATCCACCAGCCCAGCCCTGCCAACCCGCCGCCGACCATCGGACCCACCGCGCGGCGGACTGGGTTGGTGCCGGCGATCGCGTCGAGCAGCGAGCCGAAAGTGTAGTGGTACGTGAGGTGCTCAACGAAGCGCAGCACCACGGTTGTCGACAACCCAGCGAACCCGGCCAGCAGTCCGACCACGACCACGGCGCAGAAGAAGTCCACATTGCGCGACGCCCGCGAGGTGACGCCTCCGACCGTCGCACGGTCCGAGGAGGATGCGGGCCATCGGGGCACCGCCCGAATCTAGCCGGTTGCGATCGATTCCGGCAGCCCTGACTCGTCGACGAGTTGGACCGACGTCACCCGCGCACGCAGATCAAATCACCTGGGTTGCGCGCCGGTTGGGTTGCATGGCGAGACATCCGGCAGCCAAGATAGCCCATGCCCTGCCCGGTGCGCATGGCCCGCTGCGTCGTCGCGTTACTGACTGTGGTGCTCGCGCCTCTTTCCGCCGAAGAAAGCCCGGCCCGCGCGCATCCGGAGCCCGTTGCTCCGATGGACTTCGTCGCGCTTGCCGACATCGATCCGACCATCGGCCAGGATATTCGCTACTTTAGCGCCCACAACTTCATCGGCGACCGCGTCGATGGCTATCGCGCACCCATGTGCATCCTGACTCTGGCGGCGGCCGAAGGACTCAAACGTGCCCAAAGGCGATTCGTGGAGCTCGGCTACACCCTGAAGGTCTACGACTGCTACCGACCCCAGCGGGCGGTCGACGATTTCGTCAGGTGGGCAGGTGATCTCGGTGATCAACGGATGAAGGCAGAGTTCTACCCGCGCCTCGACAAGGCGTCTCTCTTCCGCGACGGCTACATCGCCGATCACTCGGGACACAGTCGGGGCAGCACCGTTGATCTCACCCTGGTGAAGCTACCGGCCCTACCGACCCGG
Source organism: Mycobacterium spongiae (assembly GCF_018278905.1). Lineage (NCBI taxonomy): Bacteria > Bacillati > Actinomycetota > Actinomycetes > Mycobacteriales > Mycobacteriaceae > Mycobacterium > Mycobacterium spongiae. The sequence continues at coordinate 494,714 of NZ_CP046600.1, read as the reverse complement.
GCCTACCTAGCAGGTGAGCCGCTCATCGATTGCACCGCACCCGTATCGGTTCGGTTCCCCGATGATTCCATCGACATGGGTTCGGGCTTCGACTGTTTCGATACCCTCGCACACACCCGCGACGCCCGCATCCAGGGTGACCAATTGCGGAATCGGGTTCTGCTCGAATCCGTGCTGCAATCACAGGGGTTTGTCAACTACGAGTCCGAGTGGTGGCACTTCACCTACCAACCGGAGCCCTATCCAGCCACCTACTTTGACTTCCCGATCGAGCCCGCATCGCTTGCGGACCGCAAGTAGCAACCGCTAACCCGCGGCGAGGTTGGGGCCGACATCCCGATCCGCCGGTGCGCCGCGGAGACCGAGCCAGAACAGGTTGATCATCAATTCGGCTGCCGCCTCCACATCGGTGTCGCCGGTGCTCAGCCGAGTGGCCATCGCCTCCCCCGCACCCACCAGCGCCACCGCCATCATGTCGATGTCGGCGTCAGACCTCGGGCTGCGGGTGCCGGCCCTGACCAACTCTGCCACCAGCTCGATGATCCGCTCACGGCCCTCACGGACCGTCTGGGCGAACGCTTGCGTGCTGGTAGCCTGGGTGTACATCACTATCCACGACGCCCGGTTGGTATCGATGTATCGCATGAACGAGACAATCGCGTTGCGCAGCAAGTCTTTCGGGCTCTGCTCGAAATCGATATCGGCGCGGACGCCATCGATGAATCGGCTCATCTCGCGGTTCAGGCAGGCGCCGAACAGGTCCTCTTTGGAGCCGTAGTACAGGTACAGCATCGGCTTGGAGATCTGGGCCTCGGCGGCGATCGCGTCCATGGAGGTCTCGTGGTAGCCGTTGACCGAGAACATCTGCACGGCGGCGTCGAGCATCTGCTGCTCACGGATAGCACGCGGTAGCCGCTTGGTACCACCTGCCATATCGTGCGCCTCTCTAGCCTGTCGATCCGACTACAGAGTAAGCAATGCGCCGTCGCCGCACACGCGCTAGCGGCCACACCCGGGATTGACGTTTTTCATCGTCGCCACCCGAACTATTGATTCGTCGATCGCCGAGCTATCCAATTCGCCCGCGGCCAGCGCCTGTTCCAGGCGGTCTAGCACCGCGGGCACCTCTTTGGTGCTGACCCACAGCGCGATATCGGTGCCGGCCTGCAATGTTCGCAGTACCGCCTCGGCCACGCCGAACCTCTCGGAGATCGCGGCCATGCTGGATAGATCGTCGCTGAACACTGGGCCGTCGAAAGGCGGGCCACCGTACCCGGTACCAGTACGCAACAAGTCCAGCGCGGCCTTGCTCAAACTGGCCGGAACATCGCCGGTCAGCCCCGGAACCTGCAGGTGACCCATCATCACAGCGACCGGATCCGCCGTCACCAGGCTCCGGTACGGGACCAGGTCATCGGTGACCAGCTCACCCAGGGGCGGCGTCGTGACCGCACCGGTGTGCGAATCACCCGAACCATGCCCGTGGCCAGGGAAATGCTTGAGTACCGGCATCACCCCGGCGTCTCGTAGACCCTGAGCGTAGGCGCCGGCGTATGCGGTGACCTGTTCCGGATTCGAGCCGAACGACCGATCCCCGATCACTGTGTCGGGCGGAGCGTCGGTGACGTCGACCACCGGGGCGAAGTCCACGGTGATGCCCAGCTCCTTCATCTGCCGGCCACGCTCTTGCGCCACGTCGTGAACCTGCTCGACAGTTTCGGTCTGTGCCAGCTCGCGCGCCGACGGGCCCCTGCCCCCGATGAGAGACCGCAGCCGTGACACCCGGCCGCCTTCTTCATCGACGCTCACTGACAGCGGCAGCGGCCCGGCGTTGGCCGCGATCTCGGCCAGCGGCCCGTCGAACATCGACAAGTCGGTATCGCTACCGATGATGATTCCGCCGACCCGGAAGTTGGTGACCACGGCCCGTGCGTCGTCGGCATCGGTCACCCCCACCATCAGTAGCTGGGCCAGCTTGTCGCGGGTGGACAGCAAGGCCGGCACCGCCGCCGGCTCAGCACACACCCGTGGTGCCGGCTCGGCGAGCGGAGCTGGGCCAGCGGGCCGCGGACTTGACGCCTCGGCCTCCGATCCGGTGCCCGTGCCGCCGCTCCCACAGCCTGCGACCAGCGTCGACGCCGTAACGAGCACTGCCAGTGCGCGCGCAAAAGCCATCCGGACATGCTGTCACGGCGCCCACCGACCAGCACTTCCGGGTAGATCCGCTGGCGTGCCGAACTTCCTCAGCCGGGTCCCGGACCGGGATCACGCTTGCGGTACCGCGACGGCGTGCCGGAATGCCGACCTGCCGCCGCAGGATCGCTCGCACGAGCCATGAACGCCGTTCTGCTAAGTTGCCACTAGCGTCTCTGGCCGCGCCCGCACACCACGAGGAGCCATCGATGAACCGGATCGTCGCGCCCGCCGCCGCGAGCGTGGTGGTTGGTCTGCTGCTGGGTGCGGCCGCGATCTTCGGTATCACGTTGATGGTCCAGCAGGACACGAAGCCGCCATTGCCCGGGGGCGATCCGTCGTCGTCGGTGCTCAACCGGGTCGAGTACGGCAACCGTAGCTAGCCCGGCGGCGATGACGACGCAGGCGGCGCCTGCGGCACCGTCATCCGCCCCGCCGGCGGCTCCGCTTTCTCGCAGATGGTTGTTGTTGGTCGGGGCTGTGGCGCTGGTATTGACGTTCGCCCAATCGCCGGGTCGCGTCGCGCCCGACACGAAACTCGACCTCACCGCCAACCCGCTGCGGTTCCTGGCGCGCGCGACCAACCTCTGGAACAGTGATCTGCCGTTCGGCCAGGTGCAGAACCAGGCTTACGGCTACCTGTTTCCGCACGGCAGCTTCTTTGTGGTCGGTCACCTGCTGTCCGTACCCGGATGGATAACCCAGCGTTTGTGGTGGGCGCTGCTGCTCACCGCCGGTTTTTGGGGCCTGCTGCGGGTCGCTGAAGCGTTGGGAATCGGCACCGGAAGCTCACGCGTGGTCGGCGCAGCGGCGTTCGCTCTGTCGCCGCGGGTGCTGACCACGCTCGGGTCGATCTCGTCGGAGACCCTGCCGATCATGCTGGCGCCCTGGGTGTTGCTGCCGACCATTCTGGCGTTGCGGGGTGCTTCGGAGAGGTCGGTGCGGGTGCTGGCCGCTCAGGCCGGGCTGGCTGTGGCGCTGATGGGTGCGGTCAACGCCATCGCCACCCTGGCTGGGTGTCTGCCGGCGGTCATCTGGTGGGCGTGTCACCGGCCAAACCGATTGTGGTGGCGCTACACGGGCTGGTGCCTGTTGTCGCTCACCGTGGCAATGCTGTGGTGGATCGTGGCGCTGGTGCTGCTGCGCGCCGTCAGCCCACCGTTCCTCGACTTCATCGAATCCTCCGGCGTAACGACGCAATGGTCCTCTCTCGTAGAGATGTTGCGTGGCACCGACAGCTGGACACCGTTCGTAGCGCCCACCGCAACCGCGGGCGCGCCGTTGGTCACTGGGTCTGCGGCCATCTTGGGCACCTGCCTCGTCGCGGCGGCTGGGCTGGCCGGGCTGGCTCTGCTGGTCGTGCGCCGGGCGCCGGGCGCCGGCCGGCTGGTGACGATGCTGTTGGCCGGGGTGGTCCTGTTGGCCGTCGGCTATAGCGGTGGACTTGGCTCCCCGGTGGCCCACCAGGTGCAGGCGTTTCTGGACGCTAGTGGGGCTCCGTTGCGCAACGTTCACAAGCTGGAATCACTGATCCGTATCCCGCTGGTGTTGGGCTTCGCGGCGCTGCTCGGCCGGGTACCGCTGCCGGGCACTGCGGCGATCCCGGTGTGGCTGCGCGCGTTCGCCCACCCGGAACGGGACAAACGGGTAGCGGTGGGGATCGTGGCCTTGACCGCACTGATGGTCAGCACCTCGCTGGCTTGGACTGGCCGACTCGCACCACCGGGCACCTTCAGCGCGATACCGCGGTATTGGCATGACACTGCGGAGTGGCTCAGCAGACACAATGTCAGTCGGGATGCCGGTCACGATGTCGGTGACGATGGGGGTCGCGAGCCTGGACACCACGTGGGGGCGCCGATGCCGGGGCGGGTGTTGGTGGTCCCGGGTGCGCCGTTCGCTACCCAGGTGTGGGGCACCAGCCACGATGAGCCGTTGCAAGTGCTCGGCGAGGGCCCCTGGGGAGTACGCGACTCCATCCCGCTGACTCCGCCGCAAACCATCCGGGCGCTGGATTCGGTGCAACGCCTGTTCGCGGCCGGCCGCCCATCGGCCGGACTCGCCGATACCCTGGCCCGCCAAGGCATCTCTTATGTGGTGGTGCGCAACGATCTGGATCCCGAGACGTCGCGCTCGGCGCGCCCCATCCTGGTACACCGCGCCATCACGGGATCGCCGGGACTTTCGAAGGTGGCCGAGTTCGGAGCACCCGTGGGTCCCCCGTCGCTGTCGGGTTTCGTCGCCGACAGCGGATTGCGGCCGCGGTATCCGGCGATTGAGATTTACCGGGTGGCGGCTAGCCGTGATCCGGGTGCACCCTACTTCGCCGACGCTGACCAGTTGGCGCGCATCGACGGCGGGCCCGAGGTTCTGTTGCGTCTCGATGACCGGCGCCGGCTGCTGGGCGAACCGGCGTTGGGGCCGGTGTTGCTGACCTCAGATGCTCGGGCTGCTCGCCTTCCGGCTCCGGTCGTCACCGTCACCGACACCCCGGTCGCGCGCGAGACCGACTACGGACGAGTAGACCAGCACTCGTCGGCGATCCGGGCGCCCGGTGATGCTCGGCGCACGTTCAACCGAGTGCCCGACTATCCGGTACCGGGAGCCGAGACGGTCGTCGGTAGCTGGATCGGGGGTCGGGTCACGGCGTCGAGTTCTTCGTCGGACTCCACGGCCATGCCTGATGTCGCTCCGGCGACGTCTCCCGCGGCGGCTATCGACGGTGACCCGGCAACGGCATGGGTGTCAAACGCGTTGCAGGCAGCCGTCGGGCAATGGCTGCGTGTGGATTTTGATCATCCGGTGGCCAATGCCGTCATCACATTGACCCCGAGTGCGACGGCGGTCGGCGCGCAGGTCCGCCGCATCCAGGTTGAGACCGCCACTGGCAGCACCACCCTGCGGTTCGACGAAGCTGGGAAGCCGCTCACCGCAGCCCTGCCCTACGGCGAGACACCCTGGGTGCGGATCACCGCGGCCGCCACGGACGACGGATCTTCCGGCGTCCAGTTCGGGATCACCGATCTCAGGATTACGCAGTACGACGCTTCCGGATTCGCCCATCCAGTCGATCTGCGGCATACGGTGCTGGTTCCCGGACCACCGGCGGGTTCGGCGATCGCGCGATGGGATCTGGGGCCGGAACTGCTGGGCCGGCCCGGTTGTGCCCGGGCGCCCGACAGCATGCGCTGTGCCGCTTCCATGGCGCTGGCGCCCGAAGAACCGGTCAACTTCAGCCGCATGCTGACCGTGCCGAGCCCAATGTCTGTGACCCCGATGGTATGGGTGCGGCCGCGTCAGGGGCCGAAGCTCGCTGACTTGATCGCCGAGTCCGATAGCGCACGGGCCCAAGGGGATTCCGACGTGGTCGACGTGCTCGGTTCCGCCTACGCGGCTAGCGACGGCGATGCGGCCACGGCGTGGACGGCGCCGCAGCGAGTGGTCCAGCACAAGACCCCGCCGACGCTCACCGTCACCCTGCCGCGGCCCACCACGGTAGCGGCGCTACGGATCTTCCCCAGTGAGTCGACCCTGCCTGCGCATCCGACGATGGTCGCCGTGGACCTGGGCGACGGACCTCAGGTCCGCTCGCTGACGCCGGGCGACAACGGGGTGAGCGCGCCGCAGACATTGTCGCTGAAACCCAGAGTCACCGACACCGTCACGGTCAGCCTGCTCGACTGGGCGGACATCATCGACCGCAATGCACTGGGTTTCGACCAACTCAAGCCGCCGGGTCTGGCCGAGGTTCTGGTGTTAGGCGCCGACGGCAATCCGGTTGCCGCGGCTGACGGCGGCCGCAACCGCGCTCGGGAGATCACCGTTGATTGCGACGGGGATATCCCGGGCCCGGTCATCGCGATCGCCGGCCGGTTCGTACACACTTCGATCCATACGACAGTGGGTGCACTGCTCGATGGCGAGCCGGTAGCCGCGCTACCGTGCGAGCGCGATCCGATCGCGCTGCCCGCGGGGCAGCAGGAGTTGTTGATCAGCCCCGGACCCGCCTTCGTCGTGGACGGAGCCCGGCTGTCGGCTGAGGGTGCGACCGAGTTAGCCAGCAGCCCAGTCGTTTCCGCGGCAACGGCAACGTGGGGTGCCAGCCGCCGCGAGGTGCGTGCCCCGCAATCGGCAACCTCGCGGGTGCTGGTCATTCCCGAGAGCATCAACCCGGGATGGGTGGCACGCACCAGTGCCGGTGCCCGGTTGACGCCGATCGCCGTCAACGGATGGCAACAGGGTTGGGTAGTACCCCCCGGAGATGCCGACACGATCACCCTCACATTCGCTTCCAACTCGCTGTATCGGGCGGGTCTCGGGCTGGGACTGGCGTTGCTGCCGATACTGGCGCTGTTGGCGTTCCCAACACGGCGGCGTCGACGTGGCGACGACGAACCACCGGCACAACCGTGGACGCCGGGAGCCGGGGCGGCGATCGCGGTGCTGGCGTGGGGGGCGGTGATCGCCGGCGCGGCAGGGGCCGTCGCAGTCGGCGCGGCCTTGGGCTTGCAGTACGCGCTGCGCCACCGCGATCAGTTGCGCGACCGGATTACCGTCGGGGTGAGCGCGGGCGGGTTGATCCTGGCCGGGGCGGCGCTTTCGCGGCATCCGTGGCGCTCGGTCGACGGCTATGCCGGCCACTCCGCCGGGGTCCAATTGCTCGCGCTGATTTCGCTCGCCGCATTGGCGGCGGCGGTGGTGACTCCGACTCTCGCGCGACGTGCGCGTTAGGCGCCACGCCCAGTCCCCTGCCGCTTGGCGTCACCTTCACCGACTGGTTAACTAGGTTCGCGGTCACCGTCCGAGGAGTTGCGGCCATGGGGTGGTTTTCGGCGCCCGAATACTGGCTGGGCAGGCTGGTGCTCGAGCGCGGCGCGGCGGCAATCTATCTACTCGCATTCGTCGCGGCCGCGCGGCAATTCCGGGCGCTCATCGGAGAACAGGGGATGCTTCCTGTACCGCGGTATCTGGCCGAGCAATCGTTCTTCAGAACGCCGAGCATCTTTCACTTTCGTTATAGCGACCGTCTTTTCGCTATCATCTGCTGGTCCGGTGCGGCGCTAGCCGCGACGATGGTCGCCGGATTAGCAGACCTGGCACCGTTGTGGACGGCCATGCTGATGTGGCTGACACTGTGGGTGCTCTACTTGTCGATCGTCAACGTCGGACAGACGTGGTATTCGTTCGGCTGGGAGTCGTTGCTGCTGGAAACCGGTTTCCTGATGATCTTCCTCGGCAACCAGCGCACGGCCCCGCCGATTCTGACCTTGTGGTTGGTGCGCTGGCTGCTGTTTCGGGTCGAGTTTGGTGCCGGTCTGATCAAGATGCGCGGCGATCGGTGCTGGCGCAATCTGACGTGCCTGTACTACCACCATGAAACCCAGCCCATGCCAGGTCCGTTGAGCTGGTTCTTCCACCACCTACCGAGGCCGTTGCACCGGGTTGAGGTGGCGGGCAACCATTTTGCCCAGCTGGTAGTGCCGTTCGGGTTGTTCGCCCCGCAGCCCGTCGCAAGTATCGCGGCCGTGATCATCGTGATCACCCAGTTGTGGCTGGTCGTCTCGGGCAATTTCGCCTGGCTCAACTGGCTGACCATTCTGCTGGCATGCAGCGCGATCGATCAGTCTTGGATGGAGTCGTGGGCCGCCGCGCTGCTGCCGATACCCGCGCGGCCTGGGCTGCCTGGACCCCCGCAATGGTTCATCGTGGTCGTCCTCGCGTTCACGGCAGCCATCGTGGTCTTGAGCTACTGGCCAGCGCGCAACTTGCTGTCCCCTCATCAGCGAATGAACATGTCGTTCAACCCATTTCACATGGTCAATACTTACGGCGCATTCGGCAGCATCTGCCGGGTCCGCCGAGAGGTGGTGATCGAAGGCACCGACGAGGCGAGAATCACCGCGCAGACCGTCTGGAAGGAATACGAATTCAAGGGAAAGCCCGGTGCGGTGCGTCATCTGCCACGGCAGTGGGCGCCGTACCACCTGCGGCTGGATTGGCTGATGTGGTTCGCTGCTATCTCGCCGGGCTACGCGCTGCCGTGGTTGACACCATTCATGATGCGGCTGTTACGCAACGATCCCCCGACGGTGCGCCTGCTTCGCCGCAATCCCTTCGCGCAATCTCCACCCCGGTATGTGCGCGCGCAGCTCTACGAGTATCGATTTACCACGGTGGCCGAACTGCTCCGCGATCACGCTTGGTGGCACCGCACGCTGATCGGTGGGTACGTCTCCCCCATCGCGTTGACCAACAGCGATTCTCCGCATGCGCGGTGACCCACGGATGAACGCCAAGCACATCCGGGCGGCCGCGTCCCAACTCGGCAGCGTCTTGTGGCCGATCGCGCAGACCGCGGCAGCGGCCGGATTGGCGTGGTATATCACCCGCGACGTCCTCGACCATCCGTACCCGTTCTTCGCTCCGATCGCCGCAGCGGTATGCCTCTGGATGACCAGCGCGGTGCGCGCCGAAATCGCCGTCGAAATGATGGTCGGCGTAGCGCTCGGGATCGCGCTGGGCGCCGTAGTCCGCGAAGTTCTCGCGACCGGAGCAATCGCGATCGCTGCTGCTGTGCTGTTGTCGCTCTGCGTCGCAATGCTGATCGGACAGGGCTTCGTTCCGCAACGACCGATGTTCGTCAATCAGACCACCATGTCGGCGATACTGCTCCTCACCTTCCCGCTCAGCGGCCTGGCCCTGGAACGGATTTTTGACGCGCTGATCGGGGGCGGTCTGGCCTTGGTGTTCAGCCTGGTGCTGTTCCCGAAGAATCCAGTGCACATGCTGCGCGATGCCCGCAACGCGGTGCTTGAGGCAGTGGCCGACATGCTGGCGCGCATCGCAATCCCCAACGCCGATTCGGCCTCGACGCCAGACGGGACCGTCGGCATCGCCGGCCAGCTGCACCGACGACTGGCCGAACTCCTCGAAGTCCGCAAGGCCGCCCGACTGTTGGTGCGCGTCGCGCCTCGCCGGTGGCGGCTCCGCTACGCCGTGCGCACCGCTGATCGCCACGCCGCGCGATCGGCGGAACTTGCCAACGCCGCACTGCTGCTCGTAGGCACCGTCACGAGAGCTCGGTCCGGCGGCGAGCGGCTCGACGCTTCGATACGCGCCGCCCTTGGCGAGCTCTCCACCGCCGTAGCAGCCCTTGCCGTCGACGACCCGGCCACCGCCGCCGCACGCGCCGTGTCCATCCGCCACCGCATCGCGACGCCGGAACCGGCCCCGTGTAGCACGACGCAAATCATCGTCGCTGGCGCCATCGACGCCTGCGTAGGCGAGTTGCTGGAAGTCGCCGACTTCGCGCCAGCATAAGCCGGAAATCGCCTTCGCCCCAGTGATTTCAACAGTTTCTTCGCGGCCATATTTTGTCGGTGGTCTCCGATAGTTTCGGGGTATGCGTTCGGGTGCTGTGGCGGATCGCGAAGCGATCACGGCGGCCTTCGATGCCCTCGAGGCCGCCCTCGACAGCGTGGCCGGTTTGGAATTCGACGCGCTCACCACCCGGGAATGGTTGGCGTTGTTGGCACGCTGCGAACGGGTGCGCCGACGCGTCCCGGTACCCGAACATCAACTGATCAACCATCTGGCCCGCCAAGCCAACCCCGAAGAGCTCGGCGGCAAGCTCTGCCACGCGATCGCCGACCAGACCCGGACCAGTCGCGCCGAGGCCTCCCGGCGCATCCGCGAAGCCGCCGACCTCGGACCCCGGCGGGGGCTCACCGGTGAGCCGTTGGCGCCGGTATTGGCCGGCACCGCCAAAGCCCAGCGCGCCGGAAGTCTCGGCGCCGGACACATCGCGGTCATCCGCCGCTTCTACCACCAGCTGCCCGGCTGGGTCGATCAGCCCACCCGCGACCACGCCGAAGCCGATCTAGCCGACAAAGCCACCCAGTATCGGCCCGAGCAACTAGCCGGATTCGCCGACAAAATCGCCAACTGCCTCAACCCCGACGGCAACTTCCGCGACGAGGACCGCGCCCGCCGCCGCGGCCTCACCCTGGGCAACCAACACGCCGACGGCATGTCGGAACTGCGCGGCTGGCTGACCCCCGAAGCGCGCGCCACCCTTGAGGCGGTGTGGGCCAAACTATCCGCTCCCGGCGTGTGCAACCCGACCGAGGACACCGCCTGCGTGGACGGACCGCCCAGCCAAGAGGCCATCGATGCCGACACCCGTTCACGGTCCCAACGCCACCACGATGGGCTCAACGCCGCCCTGCGCGCGGTGCTGGCCTCCGGCGAGCTGGGCCAACACAATGGGCTGCCCGCCTCGATCATCGTGACCACCACCTTGGCCGAGTTGGAAGCCGCCTCCGGCACCGGCCTCACCGGCGGCGGCAGCCTGCTACCGATGTCCGATGTGATCCGCCTTGCCCGCCACGCCCGCCACTATTTGGCAGTTTTCGACAAGGGCAAGACGCTGGCGCTCTATCACAGCAGACGCCTAGCATCACCGGGGCAGCGGATTGTCTTGTACGCCAAAGACCGTGGCTGCACAGCCCCGGGCTGCGATGTGCCCGGCTACTATTCCGAAGTCCATCACGTCACCCCCTACGCCCACTGCCGCGCCACCGACGTGAATGACCTGACCTTCGGTTGCGGCCCTCATCACCGGCTGATCAAACCCGGGGGCTGGACCACGCGAAAAAGCGCCAACGGCGACACCGAATGGCTAGCACCACCTCACCTAGACCGAGGCCAACCGCGTGTCAACGCGTTCCATCACCCGGAAAAGCTCTTGCGGCACGGGGACGACGACGAGGACGACGAGAGCGACCTAGAGGTCTGACCACCTGGCGTGTGGCGGTGCCGATGCAGCGCCTCGCTCGGGCTGGGATAGTGGCAGGCTGGATAGCGGCCTCGTAGAAACCAACCCAGCGTAAGGATGTCAGCGTGCCCATCGCCACGATCAACCCGGCCACCGGGGAGACGGTCCAAACCTTCACAGCGGCATCAGACGAGGAAGTCGAGGCGGCGATAGCCCGCGCATATGCGCGGTTCACCAGCTACCGTCACACCAGCTTCGCCCAACGCGCCCAGTGGGCGAACGCCACCGCCGACCTGCTCGAAGCCGAGGCGGATCAGACCGCCGCCCTGATCACCCTGGAGATGGGCAAGACGCTGGCCTCAGCCAAAGCCGAGGCACTGAAGTGCGCCAAGGGTTTTCGCTATTACGCCGAGAACGCCGAAGCAATGCTCGCCGACGAGCCAGCCGATCCGGGGAAGGTCGGGGCATCCGAGGCCTACGGTCGTTACCAACCGCTCGGCGTAGTGCTGGCCGTCATGCCGTGGAACTTTCCGCTGTGGCAGGCCGTGCGATTCGCCGCCCCGGCGCTCATGGCCGGCAACGTAGGCATTCTCAAGCACGCGTCGAACGTCCCGCAGTGCGCGTTGTACCTGGCTGACGTCATGGCCCGCGGCGGGTTCCCGGACGACTGTTTCCAGACCCTGCTCGTGGGATCCAGTGCCGTCGAGCGGATCCTTCGCGACCCCAGAGTCGCCGCGGCGACCCTCACTGGCAGTGAACCGGCCGGCCAATCGGTCGGTGCCATCGCCGGCGACGAGATCAAACCCACGGTGCTCGAGCTCGGCGGCAGCGACCCATTCATCGTGATGCCATCCGCCGATCTGGACGCGGCAGTCACCACCGCGGTCACCGCCCGGGTGCAAAACTGCGGCCAATCCTGCATCGCCGCCAAGCGATTCATCGCACACACCGACATTTACGACCAGTTCGTCGACACATTCGTCGCGGGAATGCAAGCGCTTCGGGTCGGCGACCCGACCGACCCGGACACCGATGTCGGTCCCCTTGCCACCGAGTCCGGTCGGGACGAGGTCGAAAAGCAGGTCGAAGACGCCGCCGCGGCCGGCGCGGTGATCCGCTGTGGTGGCCAGCGCCCGGACCGGCCGGGCTGGTTCTACCCGCCGACGGTGATCACCGACATCAGCAAGGACATGGCTCTTTACACCGACGAGGTTTTCGGCCCCGTCGCCTCGGTATACCGTGTCCGCGACATCGACGAAGCCATCGAGATCGCCAATGCCACCACCTTCGGGCTCAGCTCCAACGCCTGGACCCGGGACGCAACCGAGCAGCGACGCTTCATCGATGGCATTGAGGCCGGCCAGGTGTTCATCAACGGGATGACGGTGTCCTATCCGGAGCTGCCGTTCGGCGGTGTCAAACGGTCCGGCTACGGCCGAGAACTGTCGGCGCAGGGGATCCGCGAGTTCTGCAACCTCAAGACCGTGTGGGTCGCCTGACGGCTGGCCTGGATCATCGCGCTAGGCCGACGCGGCGGCGAGTGTTCTTGCGTCCTCCTCGGCGAAGGTGTCCTCGAGGTGAACCGGTGAGTAGTCCAGGTCGATCTCGCCCACCGGGCGACCGCGCGCGCTCGAGATTGTCCCGAACCGCCGCATGCCCTTATCGGCCGAGTACTGCATGAATTCGTCCTTGGACAGGTCGAAGGGGACTTCGTCGCCGTAGAGAGCAAAACCCTCTTCAACGAGCCGCAGCGCCAACGGCATGAGCTCGTTCATTCGGGTTTCGAATACCGTCCAGTTGGCGTCATCGGCGGCGACGTGGCGCCGGCAGGTAAAGGTTCCCCACGCCATATGGCGTCGCTCGTCATCGCCTATGCGCCGAACCAACTCCTGCATACCGGGCAAAATGCCGCGCTCCACGCAAATCTTGTGCCAGGCATAGTATCCCGTCAGCGCCAGCATGCCCTCGACGACGTGGTTGTAGGTGACCGACGCTCGAACCTGGGCGGCCGGCGAGGGATCCGTCACCAAGGCGTCCAGCGATGCGGGCAGCTCCTCGTAGAACATCTGCCGGTATGCCGGAAGTTCATCGAGGTAGCGATGCAGATCGTCGTTGATCCCGACCGCGTCCAGCCACAGCCGGAACACCTGCGTGTGTTTGGCCTCCTCAAACGCGAACTGGGTCAGATACATCTCGTCGGCCAGCCGCCCCTCGGCGCGCATGGCGGCCATGAACGGAGCGATATCCTCGGTGACCGCTTCTTCGCCCGCGACGAACTGCGCGCACAGCCGGGTGGCGTAGTTGCGTTCCAGGTCGGACAGCGGTTCCCAATCTTGGCTGTCACGGGAGAAGTCGATATCGGCCGGATCCCAAAACTTCGCATTGCCGCCGGAAAACAGCTTCAACGGAAGGCTGTCCCAGTTGAGGCCGCCGGGAGCCAGCGAGCCTAAGTGAGTGCGTTGCATAGTGACCTCCTCGGATCATTGCGGGGCTGGGCTCGGCGCCGGGTTGGGTACCGCGGCGAAGGCCGCGGCAAGCACTGCGACGAACCTGCGCACCGCCAGCACCGGCTGCTCGGGGCTCGGCTCGTCAAGTCCGAGGATCGGATCCAGACCGCGCAGATACGGCGCCAGTGCCAGGTGCGGAAAGATCAGCAGCAGCAGCGACAACAATGCATCGGTGTCGGCATCCGCGCGCAGGTCCCCGCGCGCGTTCGCGTCACGCACCAGCGGCCGCAACACCTCCAAATAATGGCGGTGCAGCACGGATCGCACGCTGACGCGCGCATCGGCGTCCACCTCGAGAGTTGCCGCGGCATGCAGCGCGCGTTCGCGCGGATGCTCGGCGAAGTAAGCGACCCACCCATCGAGCAAATCAGTCAGGAACTCGAAAAACGGCCGATTCGGGTCAAGCTCGCGGATGAGATCCTCCATGAACGATCGCACCCGCTGGCTCGCGACGTCGGCGATGAATGCGTAGAGGTCGCGCTTATCCGCGAAGTATTGGAACAGGCTGCCCTTGGCGACCCCGGCCCGCCGAGCGATGACGTTGAGGCTGCCCTGGGAAAAACCGTGCGCCCCGAATTCGGCCTCCGCGGCCTGAACGACCGCCGCGCGCCGGACCGGATCAACCCGCGCCCATGTAACCGTCGGCATACGGCCTCCTGGCCTCGATGACCACTGGTCATATTACTGTGCGGCGCACCACAGTCAAGGTCGGCGTCGATAGCCACGAGATTGCCGTCAGGGTCGTTGACGGGACCGAAACTACCGCCCTAGAAGCAATTTCGGCGCCCGCTGGTTACGGGACGCCTCACGGGCGCATCTGGTAGGCCCCGTTGAGCGGCTGCACGTATCCCTTCCAGATCTGGTCGTAGGACTCGTGCACCGGTCGACGGATCATTCGCATCGCGAATCGGGCCTGCTCGTCCGTCGTGACGGACTTGTCGTTCAACTCGACCGCATAGCTGTTGAAGTCCGCAACCAACAACGCGAAGATCTCGTCGATCAATGCCTCATCCACGTCCGAGAGCGGCGCCTCTTCCAGAATGAGCTGCGCATAGGGCACCGTCGCGAAGAGCTGCCCAACGCCGAAGGCGAAGTCAATGTCCTTCTGCTGGGCCGCATCCGGAGTAGCGCTGGCCAACAACTCGGTGAGCACTTCGACCTGCTCGCGCAGCAGCGCAACGTTCGGCAGATGAGCAAAGCTGGCGAATGCGGCGCGCCAGTCACCGAAGCGCACCTTGCCCAAGCCCCCGGTGGCCCCCTGCGCGAACAGGAACGAGTCGTCAGCGGCGTCGTCGCGACGCGGAATTACCGGAAGCTCGGCATCCGGGGCGAACAGGTAATTGGGCATGAACTTGCCCAGCAGCCCGATGTTGATGTGGACGGTGCCCTCCAAGCGAGGCAGCAGGCCGATCTCGCGAGCCACCGTTTCGAAGAATGTGTCCTTCTCGACTCCCTTGGCGGCGATGACATCCCACAACGCAGTGATGACGCGTTCGCCTTCGCTGGTGACCTTCGCCTTGGTCAGCGGGCTGTAGAGCAGATACCGACGATCGGCCGCCGACGCGCTGCGCATGTAGTCGCTGGCCCGGGTGGCCACCAGCTTCATGGCAGCCAGCCGCACGTAGGCATCGGTGAGCAGCCTCCGCACGTGCGAGAAGTCGGTCACCACCTGCCCATAGAGATGGCGATTGGAGGCGTGCGTGATCGACTCGTAGAGGGCGTGGGTGCACATGCCGATCGAGCCCCAGCCCAGGTTGTACTTGCAGACGTTGACCGTGTTGAGCGCGGCGTGGAAGGCCCCGGGCCCCCGATGCAGGATGTCGGCTTCGGTGACCGGGTAGTCCCGCAGCGCGTAATTGGCGACGTAGTTCTGCGAGTTCACCACGTTCTTGATCAGGTCATAGCGCTCGTGCTGCGAATCGGCGGCAAAAAAGACGTACTCCGGGTTTTCTTGGCTTTCTGGAGTCCCGGCGATCTTGCCGAAGGTGGACACCATGCGAGCTACATTGGCGTTGCCGATGTAGTACTTCTCGCCGTTGGCCCGCCACCCCCCGTCATCGCTCGGGGTAAGGATCATGTCGGTCTGATAGACGTCGGCGCCGTGGGTCTGTTCTGACAGGCCGAACGCAAATACTTCGCCCGCCTCGAGCTGCGCGGCAGCCTTGCGCTTGGCGTCCTCATTGGCACTCATCCAGATCGGGCCCAAACCCAGGGACGTCACCTGAAAGGGGTACCAGTAGCTCAACCCGTAGAAGCCCAGGATCTCGGCGAACTCACTGATCCGATAGGTGTCCCAGCGGCAGTCGTCGGCGCCATAGGCCGCCGGCGTCAACAGCGAAGCGAAGATACGCTCCCGCCCGACGTGCTCGAGAAAATCCGAGTACCACCTCCGCTCGTGGTCGTCGTGCTTGAGCCGCGCCTTGCCTCGGGACTCGAAAAAGTCCACCGTCGCCGCCATGATCTCTCCCGAGCGACGGTCTGGGTACTTACGTTCCAAGCGGTTGGGATTGAGCAGCATGGTGGAGGCTCCCGGGCGGATCAGAAAAGGATTTGACGCAACGATGTGACCGTACTGCAATGCGGCCATCGTGGCACAGCCCGACAAACCAACACTGTCGGCAAACGCCGCCGGCGGCCTAGCATCGGTTAGGTGTCAGACCTCAATACCGCGCGCGGTTGCATCGATACAACGGACCTCGGCGTGACGCTCATGCACGAGCACGTATTCATCATGACCACCGAGGTAGCCCAGAACTATCCCGAAGCGTGGGGCGACGAAGACCAGCGCGTGGCCGACGCCATCACCCGGCTGAACGAGCTGAAGGCAGTCGGCGTGGACACCATCGTCGACCTCACCGTCATCGGACTGGGCAGGTACATCCCCCGCATCGCACGCGTCGCGGCAGCCACCGACCTGAACATCGTGGTCGCGACCGGTTTGTACACCTACAACGACGTACCGTTCTGCTTCCACTATCTAGGCCCGGGCGGAATGCTGGACGGCCCGGAGATCATGACCGACATGTTTGTGCGCGACATCGAGGAAGGCATCGCCAATACCGGTATCAGGGCGGGAATTCTCAAGTGCGCCACCGACGAGCCCGGCATCACCCCAGGTGTCGAGCGCGTGCTGCGCGCGGTCGCCCAAGCGCACAAGCGCACCGGCGTCCCGATCTCCACCCACACCCACGCCGGGCTGCGGCGCGGGCTCGAACAACAGCGAATCTTCGCTGAGGAAGGTGTGGACCTGAGCAGGGTCGTCATCGGACACTCCGGCGACAGCACCGACGTCGACTACCTCGAGGAGCTCATCAGCAATGGCTCCTACCTGGGAATGGACCGGTTCGGCATCGACCTGATCTCCCCGTTCGAGGACCGGGTGAACATCGTGGCCCGAATGTGCGAGCGCGGGCACGCCGACAAGATGGTGCTCTCC
The DNA here is from genome assembly GCF_018278905.1 of Mycobacterium spongiae. Classification (NCBI taxonomy): domain Bacteria; kingdom Bacillati; phylum Actinomycetota; class Actinomycetes; order Mycobacteriales; family Mycobacteriaceae; genus Mycobacterium; species Mycobacterium spongiae. The sequence continues at coordinate 477,802 of NZ_CP046600.1, read as the reverse complement.
CATGACGCCAACTGCTATTTCGACGCGCTACCCGAGGAGCTGGTGCCGGCGGCAATGCCCAATTGGCACTACCTGCATATCCACAACGACGTGATCCCCGCGCTGAGAGAACGCGGTGTCACCGACGAGCAGCTGCACACCATGCTCGTCGACAATCCACGCCGCATTTTTGAGCGGCAGGGCGCATACAGCTGACCCAATTGCCGGCCGGACGATGGCAGGCTTTCGGGGCCAGGCGGGCTCATTCGTGGCATGAGAAGTGCGGCGTCACGGCGCGATGGCGTCGGCTTGCAGGTCGCCGACGGAACGCAGCGGCGCTTCCGGTTGCTTGGTGGTCGGCGTCGTGCCGGTTGACGTTGTGCGGCGTTCCCAGCGCCGCAACGCATCCCGGCAGGGCGACTCGACGAGGGCGTAGCTGACCGCGGCCATGGCGAAACCGAAGATCAGCGTCAACACCAACACCGCCGGCATCCTCCCGGTAAACGGGAAGGTGCCGATCACCGGGAACACCATCGCCAGTGCGGCCAAGTGCCAGATGAACAAGCCGTAGGACCAGCGTCCCAAGGTCACCATGGCGGTGCTACCCAGCAGGCGGTGCGGGGTATCGGGCCGGTCCAGAACCAACGGTGCCACCAACGCCATCGCCACCAGCGAGCCCATGGCGATCTTCACCGCGAATTGCGGAGCACTGCCGGGCACGAGCCCTTCCGGACCGGCCACGGGGGAAGCCGCCACCAGGTATCCCAGCACAGCCATGACGGCCATCAGCACGCGATGACGCGCCAACCGGTGCGGCAACCCGATGCCGCTGCGCGTCCATTCCGCCAACAACATGCCGGCGGCGAACCAGGAAAAGAATGCCGGCGGCCAGTTCAGCGGGTCGATCCCAGATCCGGCGGCCACCGGGACCCAGGCCCACGCCCAGCTCAGGGCCGCCAGCACGGCGATCGCCGGCACGCGGGCGCGCACCGGCACATGGCGAGCCAGCAACGCCAGGATCGGCAACGCCAGATAGAAGCTGACCTCGACGGACAGGCTCCACATCTGGGTCAGGCCGGCGGTCAGGGTCAGGGGTACGTAGATCTGAGTGAGCGTCAGATTGGCCAGCCACACGGTCATGCTGGCGTGGTCCGCGTCGGGCAGCAGCGACAGGATAACGACGACCGCCACCACATAGGCAGGCATGATGCGGACAACCCGCGATCGCAGATAGTGACCTGTCGACGGGCGCGACCGGTGATCCCGCGCGGCCGCGGCATGTCCGCGCCACAGAAGGAACCCCGACAGAGCGAAAAACACCGCCACCGCCAGATCGAAACGGCCGAACAACCGGCCGGCGACGCCGCTGGAGTGCCCCGTTTGAAAAGCGGCGTGCGTGACCACTACCCCGACCGCTGCGCAGGCGCGCATGCCCTCAACGGCGGGCAGGAAACGGCGGGTCCCCCCTACCTGCCGGTCATCGGTCACCAACACAGTGTGCCTGTGATGTCCAGCTGGCGAATCGGCATACCGTAGCCGACACCCCGCATAACGGAAATGTCACGACAGGTTCGTCCGCCGAGCCCCTACGTTCTGCTGTTAGGGTCAAACGGGTTTTGCCTCGCCGCTTGGTCAGGCCGGAACAGGGTTCCGACCGACGAGTCCATGGACCATAAGGAGGTCACAGCAACGTGAACCGGGCAGTCATGTTGCGGATCGCTGCATGCGGAAGTATCGGACTCGGATCCGCCTTGCTGATCGCGGCGCTGCTGCTGTCGACATATACCAGCAGCAGGATCGCCAGAATCCCGCTCGATATCGATACCACGTTGGTCAGCGACGGCAGCGGAACCGCGATCGATTCGGCGTCTCTGTCGGAACAGCACATCGTCACCAACAAGAACGTGCCGCTGGTGTCACAGCAGCAAGTCACCGTCGAGTCGCCCGCCAACGCCGTCGTGGTCACCCTCCAGGTCGGAACGTCGGTCCGGCGCACCGACAGGCAGAAGGACAGCGGGCTGCTCTTGGCGATCGTCGACACCGTCACGCTCAACCGGGAGACGGCGATGTCTGTTTCCGACGACGCGCACACCGGCGGCGCGGTCCAGAAGCCGCGCGGCTTCAATGACGAGAGTCCGCCCACTGCGATCCCGCTGCGGCACGAGGGGCTGTCCTACCGATTCCCGTTCCACACCGAGAAGAAGTCCTATCCCTACTTCGATCCCATCGCGCAGAAGCCGTTCGACGCCAACTACGAGGGCGAAGAGGACGTCAACGGTCTCACCACGTACCGATTCACGCAGAACATCGGCTACAGCGCCGACGGAAAGCTGGTGGCGCCGGTGAAGTATCCGTCCCTGTATGCCAGCGAAGACGACAGCAAAGTCACCGCGCCAGCGGCGATGTGGGGGCTGCCGGGTGATCCGATGGAGCAGATCACCATGACCCGCTACTACGCCGCACAACGCAGCTTTTGGGTCGACCCGGTGTCGGGAACGATCGTCAAGGAGACCGAGCACGCCAACCACTACTTCGCCCGCGACGCGCTGAAGCCAGAGTTGACGATGGCCGACTACGAGGTCACCTCGACCGAAGAGACGGTCGAATCCCAGGTCAATGCGGCTCGCGACGAGCGTGACCGGCTGGCGCTCTGGTCGCGGGTGCTGCCGATCACCTTTACCGCGACCGGCCTGATTGCACTGATCGGCGGCGGCGTGCTCGCGTCGTTCAGCTTGCGGACCGAGAGTGCGTTGATCGATCCCGGCCTCGATCGCGCCGATGATGACCTCTACCGCGGTGGCGCTGCGGAGCCGGTGCCCGGGGCCGAGGCCGAGACCGAGAAGCTGCCGACACAACGCCCCGATCTGGCGCCGGAATCGTCGCCGCCCGGTTCTGATCCGCCCCAGCTGGGCTCTGCCGAGCCGCCGCGTGATTCAGAGCCTCCCGACTCCAGTCCACCCGCCGGCTCCAGCCCGCCGGAGCGGTCCTAGCTCGCCGACGATGCGGGCCATGGCCCGAGGTGGGGATACCTCCGGCCCCGCTCGGGGTCCGGCCCGCTCGCGGCGGACCGTGCTGAGCGGCGTCGCTCGGTCGGCAGTGCCGGGCTACGCGTTGATTCTGGCGTTGGTGGTGGCCGGACCGCTGCTATGCCCCGGATACCTGCTGCTGCGCGATGCCGTGTCCACGCCGCGGTCGTATCTCTCCGATGGCGCTCTGGGCTTGACCGCGGCGCCGCGAGCCACACCACAGGATTTCGCGGTGGCGCTGGCGTCGGGCGTACTCGACGGCGGAGTCGTGGTAAAGACCCTGCTGATCGTGGGGCTGTGGCTGGCGGGATGGGGTGCGGCGCATCTGGTCGCGACGACACTGCCGGTGGCGGGCATGGCTGGCCAATTCGTGGCGACCACGCTGGCAATCTGGAACCCCTACGTAGCCGAACGACTCCTGCAAGGCCATTGGAGCCTGCTCGTCGGCTATGGCGTGCTGCCATGGGTTGCGACATCGGTCTTAACGCTGCGGTCGACCAATAGCGCCGGCTGGTCGGGGCTCTTCGGCCTGGCGTTCTGGATTGCGATGGCCGGACTGACCCCGACCGGGCTGCTGCTTGCCGCGACCGTTGCCGTGGTCTGCGTCGCGGCACCGGGCTCGGGTTGGCCACGCTGGCGATGTGCGGCAGCGACGTTCGCTACCGCGGCGATCAGTGCCCTGCCGTGGCTCACCGCCGCGGCTCTCGGCGCATCACTGACCCCGCACACATCCGCCAACACGGTGGGAGTTGCTGCGTTCGCGCCGCGCGCGGAGCCCGGGCTGGGTACGCTCGCCAGCCTGGCCAGTCTTGGCGGGATCTGGAATGGTGAGGCCGTACCTAGTTCGCGGACAACGCTTTTCGCGGTGGCCTCGGCCGCCCTACTACTGGGCGTGGTGGCCCTTGGGCTTCCGACGGTGACGCGCCGGCCGAGAGCAGTACCTCTGTTGGTGCTGGCCGCGTGCGCAGTGCTAGTGCCGGCGGTCTTGGCGACCGGCCCTGGCCTTGGGATGTTGCGGGCGGTCACCGACCTTGCGCCCGGCTTCGGCGTGCTGCGCGACGGGCAGAAGTGGGTGGCGTTGGCGATGCCCGGATACACGCTGTCCGCAGCCGGCGCGGTGGTGACGCCGCGGCGCTGGCTGCGGCCCGCGGTGACGGCGTTGACATGCTGCCTGACGCTGATCGTGGCGCTGCCCGATCTGGCCTGGGGCGTCTGGGGCAGAGTCGAGCCGGTGCGCTACCCGCCCGGGTGGGCCGCCGTGGCGGCGGTGATCAACGCACATCCGGGGACCGTCGCCGTCTTGCCCGCGGGCACGATGCGACGCTTTTCGTGGGCCGGTCCGGCACCGGTGCTCGATCCGCTGCCCCGATGGGTGCGCGCGGACGTATTGACCACGGGTGATCTGGTCATATCGGGGGTCACCGTAATCGGGGAGGGAGACCACGCCAGGGCGGTGCAGGAGTTGCTGCTGGCTGGATCCGACCCGTCGAGCTTGGCCGCGGCGGGAGTGGCCTGGCTGGTTGTCGAATCCGACAGCCCTGGCGACATGGGCTTGGCCGCCCGCACTCTGGACGAGCTGCCACCGGTCTACCGCGACCAACACCTTGCCGCCTACCGCATTGGCGGCGAGAGCAGCGACATCGCACCCAACCGCCGGCGCGCGACCGTCGCCGCCCATCTGGCGTGGTTGGCGCTGCTGCTTCTCAGCGGGGCCGGCATGGCCGCCTGTCGGGTGCGCCGACACATAAACCAGGGCGAAGACACGCCGCTAGGCGGCGCCGCGGATTAAGCCTCGGGAGGCGGCGGGCAGACGACGCCGGCGACGACCTCGCCGCGCTGTACCACTTCGAGCACGGTTCGCATAGCATCGGCGCTTTGCCGCCAGGAGAATTCGCTGCTGCGTGCCTGCGCCTTTGCGCCCAGTTGATCACGCAGCACCGAGTCCGATAGGAGTTGTTCGAGTCGCGCCACCAGCTCAACGCGATCATCCACCATCATTCCGGTCACCCCGTCGATGATCGAGTCGGACAGGCCGCCGGACGATCGGTACCCGATCGTTGGTACGCCGTGCTGGGCGGCCTCGATGACCGCCAGACCCCACCCCTCTTTGCGGGAGGGCAGCAGATGCACCCATGCGCGTTGCAGCAGCTGGTGTTTGGTCACATCGTCGACATGGCCGTGAAAGGTCACCGCTCCCGCAATGCCGAGCTTGTGCGCATGGTCGACAAGTCGCTGCCGCCACCAGCCGCCACCGACGATGTCGAGGTGCAGGCCCGGCACCCGCGGCCGCAGTCGCGCGACTGCGTCGATGGCGTCCTCGATCTGCTTGTGCGGCACGAGCCGGGACAGCACTACCACCCGCGGCGCGGCCGCCCGCGGGCCCGACAACGACGGTGCGGGTGCCTCGTCGAGACCGTTGCGCACCACGGCGATCCGCTTGTTGTCGACGCCGAGCGCAACCAAGTCCCTGGCTGACGGCAGCGACACGGTCACGTACTGACTACGCCGATGCAGCCGCGGCGAGACCGTCGACTCGACAAGCCAGCCCAGTCGGCCCATCACCGGACCGGCCACCGGCCATAGCTCGCAGTGGCAGTGATGCACCAACACCACCGACCGCCGGCCGTACAGCAGCCGCGCCATGAACGGCAGGCCGTTTTGGGTATCGACGACCACGTCGGGCCGCACCCGGCGCCATCGCGGCAGCCCCAACCTTGCTCCGAACTCCGCGAAGGCCATCGCCAGCAGTGCCCAGATGTACACCGTGTAGCGTCCACCCGCACGGCGGATCCGCACGCCGTCGACCACCTCATGTCGGGGCGCACCCGGATAGCGGGCGGTGCGTAGCGTGACCGTAACGCCGGATGCGGCCAACTGAGCGCCGATGCGCTGCACGTAGGTTTCGCTGCCGCCGCCCTGGGGATGCCCGGTGTCTCGCCAGCACAACAGCAGTACCGCGTTCAGCTCACGGCGTACGGCAGACATCGCTCAACAGCCTAATGGGAATGGATCGGCGGGGCTTCCATCGGTAAGGGTTCGGTTGGGAGAGGCTGGTCTGAGAGCCACCGGCCGGTGAGCACTTCTGCAGCCTGAAGCGAGTGTGGACTTCTACGACTAGATCGTGCCCCGGTCGGATGGTGGGGTTGCCCGTAGCGCTGATGGGATGTCGTGCCGGTGTGGAGCACTGATCCATTAGGTTGCCGCCCGGGCGCCCTCGGCTCATCCCACAACCGGAAATCGGAGGAGGACATCGGGTGATTTTCATCGGAGACGACTGGGCCGAAGACCATCACGACGTGCATGTGATGGACCAGGCCGGTACGCGGTTGGCGTCACGGCGGCTCTCTGAAGGCCTGACCGGCGTTCGCCAGCTCCACGAGCTGATCGCGGCGCACGCCGAGGAGCCAGGTCAGGTGGTGATCGGCATCGAAACCGACCGGGGCTTGTGGGTGGGCGCCCTGGCGGCGGCCGGCTATCAGGTGTTTGCGATCAATCCCCTGGCGGTGGCCCGCTACCGCGATCGCCACCACGTCTCGGGAGCCAAATCCGATGCCAGCGATGCCAAACTGCTGGCTGACTTGGTGCGCACTGATCGACACAACCATCGCTCGCTCGCCGGCGACAGCTCCACCGCTGAAGCCATCAAAGTTCTGGCCCGCGCACATCAGAACCTGATTTGGGCACGCACCCGCCACACCAACGCGCTGCGCAGCACGTTGCGGGAGTACTACCCGAGCGCACTGGCGGCTTTCGAGGACCTCGCCCACGGCGACACCCTGGAGGTGCTCAGGCGCGCCCCTACCCCAGAACAGGCCACCCGGCTGAGCCTGCCAGCGATCCAGTCTGCGCTCAAACGCGGCGGGCGCCAGCGCTATATCGCCGCCCGCGCCCGCGAAATCCTCGCCGCGCTGCGCACCGAGCAGCTATCGGCACCCGCAGCGGTCAGCGCCGCGTTCGCGGCCAGCACCCGCGCCGCGGTCAGCATCATCGCAGAGCTCAACCGCCAGATTAACGAGCTCGAGGCCAGCCTCGCCGACCATTTTGAGACACACCCGGACGCCGACATCTACCTCTCCCTGCCAGGACTCGGCGCTGTACTCGGCGCCCGGGTGCTCGGTGAGTTCGGGGACGACCCGAATCGCTACACCGATGCCAAGTCTCGCAAAAACTACGCCGGAACCTCACCTTTGACTGTCGCGTCGGGCAAGAAACGCGCCGTGCTGGCCCGCCACGCACGCAACCGCCGTCTCTACGACGCCATCGACCAATGGGCCTTCTGCGCCCTGGTGGCCAGCCCCGGCGCCCGCGCGTTCTACGACCAACACCGCGGCGCCGGCGACACCCACCACCAAGCCTTACGCGCCCTAGCCAACCGTCTCGTCGCCATCCTGCACGGCTGCCTACGACACCACACCCGATACAACGAACACACCGCCTGGGCACACCGCACCCCAACTGCCGCTTGACACCTTAAAACCCTGGGATGTCTAGACGGTGGGGACCGCCGGTCAGCCGACTGCGTAGGGTGTCCGCAGTGGCACGCACTGCTCACATCACCGACGTCTTCGCCCATCGGGCGACGCTGAGGCGCTCGCTGCGGCTGCTGGCCGAGTTCCGCCATGAGCGGTCGCAACCCGCGAGGTTCTATCGTGCGCTGGCGACCGACACCGCGGCCATGGTCGGTGAGCTCTGGCTCGCGACGCACGGGGAGCCGCCTATGCGCCGCACGTTGCTCGATGTGGGGGGTGGGCCGGGATACTTCGCGGCAGCTTTCGCAGATGCCGGCCTTCGCTACATCGGCGTCGAACCAGAGCCTCACGAGATGCACGCGGCCGCGCCTGCCGTCGCTGGGGCGGGCACCTTCGTCCGGGCGTCGGGCATGGCGTTGCCATTTGCCGATGATTCTGTGGACATCTGTTTGTCGTCGAACGTGGCCGAACATGTGCCGCGACCGTGGCAGCTTGGCCGCGAAATGCTGCGGGTGACCAGGCCGGGGGGCCTAGCGGTGCTCTCCTACACCGTCTGGCTAGGCCCGTTCGGCGGGCACGAGATGGGCCTCACGCACTACCTCGGCGGCGCCCGCGCCGCCGCGCGATACCTGCGTAAACACGGACATCCGGCAAAGAACAACTACGGATCGTCGTTGTTTGCGGTGTCCGCGGCCGATGGCCTGAGCTGGGCAGCCAACACCGGAGCTTTGGTCGGCTCATTTCCTCGCTACCACCCACGATGGGCATGGTGGGTGACGTCTGTGCCGGTGCTACGCGAGTTCCTGGTGAGCAATCTGGTGCTCGTGCTACAGCCCCGGTACGCCCGCGGGGATACTTGACTGAAACGTGTTCTCGTTTTGCTTTCACCTTGGGTAGGGTGGCGTCTATGACCAACAGCGTCACGACGGAATACGACAAGCTTTTTATCGGCGGCAAGTGGGTGGATCCATCGACCTCGGATGTCATTGAGGTGCATTGCCCGGCAACCGGCGAGTACGTCGGCAAGGTGCCATCGGCCGCAGCCGCCGACGTCGACGCCGCGGTCGCCGCGGCGCGGGCCGCGTTCGACAGCGGTCCCTGGCCGTCGACTCCGCCGAAAGAGCGCGCTGCCGTCCTCGCCGCGGTGGTGAAGTTGATGGAGGACCGCAAGGATCAATTCACCACCTTGCTGGCAGCCGAAACGGGCCAGCCACCGACCATCATCGAGACGATGCACTGGATGGGGACCATGGGGGCGATGAACTTCTTTGCCACCAGCGCCGTCGATCAGGTCAAGTGGACCGAGACCCGCACGGGCTCATACGGGCAGACCATCGTCCATCGCGAGCCGGTGGGCGTGGTGGGCGCGATCGTGGCGTGGAACGTGCCGTTGTTCTTGGCGGTCAACAAGCTGGGTCCGGCACTGCTGGCCGGCTGCACGGTGGTGCTCAAGCCAGCAGCAGAAACCCCGCTCACCGCAAACGCTTTGGCAGAGCTGTTCGCCGAGGCAGGTCTGCCCGAAGGAGTGCTGTCGGTGGTACCCGGCGGGGTGGAAACGGGACAGGCACTGACATCCAACCCCGACGTCGACATGTTCACCTTCACCGGCAGCTCGTCCGTCGGCAAAGAGGTCGGCAAACGCGCGGCGGACCTGCTCAAACCCTGCACGCTGGAACTCGGCGGCAAATCGGCGGCCATCCTCCTCGAGGATGTCGACCTGGCGACCGCGATTCCGATGATGGTGTTTTCCGGGGTGATGAACGCTGGACAGGGCTGCGTGAACCAGACGCGCATCCTGGCACCGCGCTCGCGGTACGACGAAATTGTGGACGCGATAAGCGGTTTCGTTCAGGCGCTGCCGGTGGGGCTGCCGTCGGATCCGGCCGTCCAGGTCGGTCCGCTGATTTCCGAGAAGCAGCGGACCCGGGTGGAGGGCTACATTGCCAAGGGCATCGAAGAGGGCGCTCGGCTGGTCTGCGGCGGCGGCCGCCCCGAGGGCCTCGACAGCGGCTATTTCGTACAGCCCACGGTCTTCGCCGACGTCGATAACAAGATGACGATCGCCCAAGAGGAGATCTTCGGCCCCGTGCTCAGCATCATCCCCTACGACACCGAGGAGGACGCGGTCACGATTGCCAACGATTCGGTATACGGGCTGGCTGGCAGCGTGTGGACCGCCGACGTGCCGAAAGGCATGGAGATCTCACAGAAGATCCGCACCGGTACCTATGGCATCAACTGGTACGCCTTCGACCCCGGCTGCCCGTTCGGCGGCTACAAGAACTCCGGCATCGGCCGCGAGAACGGGCCCGAAGGCGTCGAGCACTTCACCCAGCACAAGAGCGTGCTGCTGCCAATGGGCTACACCGTCAGCTAGCTAGCGGCCCTCGAATCGGGCCGGCCGGCGCTCGACGAACGACCGCATGCCCTCAGCGGCATCCTCGGTGGTGAATAGCGTCCTCATGTCGGGGAGCAGGCGCTCGGCCGCGGCGGCCTCGCCCTGCTGGCGTGCCAGGTGCGCCGATTCGAGGGTGGCCCGCACCCCCAGGGGTGCGGCACGATCGGCAATGGTGTGCGCGATCTCGCGCGCCCGTGACACGGCTGCCGACGCATCGTCGGCAACCTCCTGGACCAACCCAATTCGGTGCGCTTCGGCGGCGTCGAACTCGTCGCCGGTCAGCAGCCACCGCATGGCGTTGCCCCAGCCGGCATCGCGGGGCATCCGGATCGTCGCACCCCCGAACGGGTAAATCCCACGCTGCACCTCGAGCTGCGTGAACCTGGTGCCGGCCGCCGCAATGCGGATGTCGGCGGCCAGCAGCAATTCAATGCCCAGCGTCATGCACCAGCCATATACCGCGGCAACCACCGGCGTCGTCCACGAGCCGTCCAACCGCCACGGGTCGCGGCCATCGTCCGGGAACGACGTCTCGCCGCTGGCGATATTCGGACCGACGTCAACGAGATCCAGCCCGGCGGTGAAGTGGTCACCATGGGCAAACAGCACCCCGGCGCGTACCCAGGGATCCGATTCCACCAGTGCGTAGGCGCGGGATAGATCGGCGATCATCGCCCGGTTGAACGAGTTTCGCTTCTGTGGCCGGTTCAGACCGATCAGCAGCACATGACCGTCACGCTCCAGCGTCACATGCTCCAGGTTGGGCAGCTCAAGGGGTGAGGTCTGGGGAGCATTCTGGGAAGCAACAGTCATGAACTCAGTGAACCGCACCAATCGCTATTATGCAAGAGTACATATTATTTGGGCCATTTCGAAAGAAGAATCTGAAATATGCCGCGCAAAACGCTGGTCTGGCCCGCACAGATATGGTATCTAACATATTTATGGATCACGGTGGGTGCGTCAGACGACATCGCTGTGCCGCCACTCGTCGCCGAGCGCATGATGGCAACTGACCCCAGTCCCACCGCAAAGCGCCGCGACACCCGGCAAAAAATGCTGATCAGCGCGGCCGAGGTGATGCGTGAATGCGGAGCTTCGGGAGTGACCATCGATGCCGTGCTCGCCAGAAGCGGCGCTCCCCGCGGCTCGGTTTACTACCACTTTCCCAACGGGCGCAACCAAATCCTGACCGAGGCGCTGTCTTTCGCCGGCGACTCCATCACCGCTTTGATCGATGGTGCAGCCGACCGCGGCGCCAGAGTCCTCCTGCAACGTTTTGTCCGGTTCTGGGAACGAGTACTGACCGATGGTGACTTCAACGCCGGCTGCCCGGTGGCGGCGGCCGCGATCGGTTCCGGCGACGACGAGCCCGCGCTATCGGTCGAAGCCGGCGTCATACTGAACCGCTGGTGTGCCGCGTTGACCGGGGCCTTCGTGGCCGACGGTTTCGACGAGAAGAGCGCGGCCTCGCTGGCGGTGATGTCCATCGCCGCGCTGGAAGGCGCCATCGTGCTGTGTCGTTCGACGCGGAGCGCCGACCCGCTGCGTGAGGTTAGCGAACAGCTCGAATTCCTCATCACGGCAAAAGAATTCGTCACCACGAACAGGGCCCAGCAATCGTAGCGATGGCTGCAGCGATTGGTGCCCTATGAAGCCAAGGCCTGGCGTTCGATCATTTGGGAGAACATGTCTTCCATCGATTCCTGCATCGGCCTATAGGTGACGCCGAGCTCGCGCTGGCTTTTTGCGTTGTCGGCCCGCCACACGTGGCCAACGTTCTTGGCGACGAACTCACGGCTAAGACCCACGAATGGGGCGGCAAGCCACACCATGAACTTCGGCAGCGCGCGCTTCGGCAGCGGAAAGTCCCGCCCGAAACGCGGCCGCAACGACTGGGCCAGCTCGAGCATGTCGGTGTTGTGGCCTGAAACGATATAGCGTCCATGCGCCTCTGGCAGGTAGGCAGCGGCAATGTGTGCGCGCGCAACCTCGCGAACGTCGACTACCCCCATCCCCATCTGGGGCGCACCCATTCTCATTGTCCCGTCGCCGATCTGCTTGACAATGGCGAAGCTCTCCGAGGTCGGATCCGGCCCCTGCGCTGGGCCGATCACCAGCGAGGGGTTAACGACGACGAGCCGCCAACGATCCTGGTCATCCGCGATCCGCCACGCTTCCCGCTCGGCAAGCACCTTGGAGTAGCTATACGGCTCGTGTGTCAGCGAGGCCGTCGTGTTCCAGATCTCCTCGGTGATGGTGCCACCCGGAGCGTTCTCGCAGTCGACGGCGTCGGTATAGATCGCCGCACATGAGCTGGTCACGACGACCCGAGACACCGATGCGACCTCGTTGGCGCCGGACAAGACATTGGTCGTGCCCTTGACGGCCGGATCGATCAGATCACGTTGGGGATCGTCAACCGCGCGGACGAAGGGGGAGGCCGTGTGGAACACGATGCCGCAGCCCGTCATCGCCTCGGTGTATGAGCCTTCGGCCAACAGGTCAGCGCGGTAGAACTGGATGTCACCGCGCGACGTCTCCGCCATGTCGACCAGGTGCGCAATCTTGGCCGTGTTCTTCGGGTCACGAACGGCAGCATGGACGGTAACGCCAGCACCCAGCAAGCCTTTGATGATCCATCCCGCGACGTACCCGGTCGCGCCGGTGACGAGCACCGGAGCGCTCGTGTCAACATCGATCCCCGACAATTCCAGCTCGGCGGTCATCGCGAACTCCCTTCCTCCGATGCCTGCGCAACCGTGTCCAACCTACCGAGTGCAAAAATCGGAGTCGGTGGACGATGAGATGTCGCCGATCCCGCCGCCGAGTTGGGTTCAGTCGCTGGCCGGCAGCGGTTTAACCTCTTTGAGCTGCAGCGGGGTTGGGCCAATGCTCAACGTCCCCGCGCCGGGCTTAGTCACGAGCACCTCGGCGCCGGTGTCGTCGGTATAGCGCTTTCCCATCACGGTGCCGTCGGCGAATGCGGGATCCAGTTCGCCCGAGCGTGGTGCGCCGATTCCCACCATCGCTGCGCCGCCACAACGCAGATCATCGAGGCTCTCCGCGCTTCTGACGATGATGACCTGGGTGTCACACACCTGACTGGCCAGGCGGGTTCCGTTCTTGATCATGATGGTCGTCCCTCCAACGCTTAGTGTTCGGCCGGTGCGGCGAGCAGTTCGCGCACGATCTCGCGGCGTAGAACCTTGCCGGTGGCGGTAGTTGGCAGCTCGTCGCGAAACACTACTCGGTCGGGGGTACGCGACCCCCGCAAACTCTTGCGCACATAGTTGCGTAGTTCCTCCGCGTCTGGGTCTATGCCCGCGGACGGCACGACGACCGCAACGATCGCCTGGCCCCAGTGTGAATCGTCGACACCGACCACGGCGACATCGCGCACCTGCGGGTGCTCGATCAGCACCTCCTCCAACTCGGCGGGAGCGATGTTCTCGCCACCGCGGATGATGGTGTCGTCGCTGCGCCCGCGGATGAACAGGTAGCCCTCTTCGTCCAGCATGGCGTGGTCTTTTGTCGGGAACCAGCCGTTCTCGTCCAGCACCGAGCCGATCCCGGTGTAGCGGCCGGATACCTGCGGACCGCGGACGAACAGCTCACCAGTGCGCCCCGGAGGCACAACCGAGCCATCGTCGTCACGAATCTGTACCTCGATACCCGGCACCGGCCGGCCGACCGAGCCCAATCGGTTGGCGACAACCGCATCCGATGCTGCCTGCGCGGTGCGATGATCCTCGGGCGTCAGGACAGCGATCGTCGAGCTGGTCTCGGTCAGGCCATAGGCGTTCACAAAACCCACGTCAGGCAGCAGTTCGAGGGCCCGCCGAAGCAGCGGCAAGCCCACCTTGGCGCCGCCGTAGGCAAGGTTCCGCAACGACGGGAGCTTGTCGTGGCTCGTCTCTAGCACGGTGACCAGGCGTTCCAGCATGGTGGGCACCACGGTGGCCGTGGTGACCCGCTCTGCGTTGGCCAGCCGGACCCATTCGCGGGCATCGAAGTCGGGCAGGTAAACCATGGTGCGTCCGGCGTACAGGTTCGACAGCGCGGCACTGACCCCGGCGATGTGGTACGGCGGCACACAGATCAATGCCGCGTCGGTGGGCGCGGCCGAGTCGAATTCAACCGTGCCGGTGATGTAGCTGGTCAGGTTGTTGTGCGACAGTTCGACGGCTTTCGGGACTGACGTGGTGCCCGAGGTGAAGAGCACAATCGCGACATCATCCGGGTCGGCAACCACCGTTGTCGGTTCCGTGGTGCCGGCGGCTGTCAGGAATTCGTCAGAGGACATCAGCAGCGGCGTTGGCTCGGGAAACATCTCCCGGTAGCGCGAGTCGACGATCACCAGGGGTTCGGGCAGCCGACGGATCAGCGCGTGAATGCCGTCCGCGGAGAGCCGGTAGTTGAGTGGGGTGAAGGCCAGCCCGGCGCGCGCGGCGGCGAAGATCAGCAGCGGCAGCATCATCCCGCCGGCGCCGAGGTAGACCACATGGCGGGCATTGGTTCCCGCGACCACGCCCGCGCCGCCATCCGCAAGATCGCTGAGCTGCTGAGTGGTGAGCCGAACATCTCCGGAAACCCCGTCGCAAACAACGGCGGTGCGGTCGGGATTGCTCGACGCGGCCATCTCGAGCAGCAGCGAAACACTCATCCTCGAGTCCTTCTGGATCCCCCGCCACTTTACAAACCTAGGTCGCAGTGTAACTCAACAGGGGCGGTCGTCTGCCACTCCCAACTCGCCGCGACACAGCTTATCCAAGCGGGCAGCACTGATAGGCGGCTCGCAGCGATAGATTGCCGGAATAGAGGATCTCCAGTTAGGCGGACCTCGTCGCGTCCGTCACGGCGACCCGTCGATACCGGGCTGACCGGGGATACCCTGGATCCCGGCGGTACCCCCGGCACCACCGGAACCCCCTTCACCGCCGACTTTGCCGTCGCCGCCGTCGCCGCCGTTGCCGCCGTTGCCGCCGTTGCCGCTGACACTTGAGGCACCGGTGTCGGCGTTACCGCCGTTACCGCCGCCACCGCCGTTACCACCGTTACCGTTGACGCCAACGCCGCCGAGGCCACCGTTGCCGCCGCCGCCGCCGACGCTGTTTCGGACGGCGCTACCGCCGGCACCGCCGTCACCGCCCTGACCACCATTACCACCGGACCCGTTGACGCCGGTGCCGGCGGTGGCGCTGCGGCCGCCCGTGCCGCCGATACTGTCGCGGCCGGCGTTGTCGCCGCCGTTACCACCGGCGCCGCCCTTGCCACTGTCACCGCCGGAGGTCAAGCCGGTTCCGCCGAGACCGCCGTTGCCGCCAGCGCCACCGGCACTGTCGGTAACGGCGCCGAGGCCGCCGTCACCACCGGCGCCACCGACACCGCCGGCACCGCCCTCACCAAGGACGCTGTGGCCGCCGGTACCGCCGAAACCGCCTTTGCCGCCTAAACTGTCGCCGGCGTTGTTGCCGCCGCTACCACCGATACCGCCCTTACCACCGATGCCACCATCCCCGGTGCTGCCGTTGCCGCCGACACCGCCGCCACCAGCCTCACCACCGACACTGACGGTGCGGGCGCCTGTGCCGCCGTTGCCACCGTTACCGCCATTACCGCCATTGCCACCGGATGCGGTGCCGTCACCGCCGGCGGCGCCAACACCGCCGGCGCCACCGCCACTGGTTCCCTGGCTGTCCTTGCCGCCGGCACCGCCCGCACCACCGTCACCACCGTCACCACCCTTGGTGAGGCCAAAGCCGCCGACGCCACCCTTGCCGCCGTTGCCGCCGAGACTGTCCAAGCGGGCGGCGTCGCCGCCGGCACCTCCGCTGCCGCCGTCACCGCCACCACCGCCGGTATTGCCGCCAGTGGCACCGACACCGCCGGTACCGCCGGCTCCGCCGAGACTGATGGCGCGGGCTCCGCCACCGCCGTTACCACCGTCACCGCCGGAACCGCCGGCACCGCCTGTCGCGGTTCCCGTACCACCGGCGGCACCGGCACCACCGATGCCACCCTGACTGATTTGAGTGGCGTTCTCGCCGCCGTCACCGCCGGCACCGCCTGCACCACCGGCACCGCCGGCACTGGCATCGTCAGTCGCGGTGGTGGTACCGCCGGTGGCGCCGTTGCCGCCGTCACCGCCGATACTGTTGCGGCCGGCGACGTCGCCGCCGTCACCGCCCTTGCCGCCGGCACCGCCGATGCCACCGCTCGCTTTACTAGTACCGTTACTTGCGCCGCCGCGACCGCCGTCGCCGCCGTCACCGCCGATACTGTCGGTAGTGGCGTTCCTGCCGCCATCACCGCCGGCGCCACCAACGCCGCCTGTGCCGCCAGCGTTGGCGTTGCTCGTGCCGCCGGTACCGCCGAAACCGCCCCTACCGCCTTGACTGACAGAGCCGGAGTTGTTCCCGCCGTCACCGCCTATGCCACCGGCCCCACCGGCGCCGCCAGCCACGCCGGTGCCGTTGGCACCGGCGCCGCCGTTACCGCCGGCACCGCCGACACTGAAGAGGCGGGCGTCGTCACCGCCGCCACCGCCGTCGCCACCGACACCGCCCTTACCACTTTTCGCGGTGCCGGCACCACCGTTGCCACCGTCACCACCGACGCCACCGCGGCTGTCTCCACGGCTGTCATTGCCGCCATCACCGCCGGCACCACCGTCACCACCGTCACCACCGCTAGCAGCTTTGCCCCCAGCCTCGGTGCCGCTGCGACCGCCCTCAGCACCGCTACCGCCGTTGCCGCCGACACTGCCTTGGCCGGCGGTGTCGCCGCCGTCGCCGCCGTCGCCACCGGTACCACCGGTACCACCTTTGGTGTCGGTGCCGGCGGCGCCGGCACCGCCGTCGCCGCCGGCGCCACCGCGACTCAGTGCCCCGGCGTTGTCACCGCCATCACCGCCGAATCCACCGGCACCACCGGCACCACCAATCTTGGAGCCGGCAGCGCCCGCTGCGCCGGCACCGCCGACGCCCCCCTCACTGTTTCCAAGAGCGTTGGCACCGCCGTCGCCACCGTCACCACCGGCACCACCGGCACCACCGGTGGTGGGGCCGCCGCCAAGACCGGTGCTGCCGGCGACACCGCCGGTGCCGCCGGCGCCGCCGACACTGTTTCGGCCGGCTCCGTCGCCGCCGGCACCACCGTCACCGCCGTCACCACCAGCACGACCGAAGGTGTTGTCGGCGCCGCCGCGACCGCCGGTGCCGCCGTTGCCGCCGATGCTGTCGGTAGCGGCGGCGTTGCCACCGTTACCACCTTGACCGCCCGCACCACCGACACCACCATCCCCGGTGCCGCCGACCCCGCCGACCCCGCCGACCCCGCCGTCACCGCCGTGACCGCCGTCACCGCCGAAACTGATGCCGGCGCTGTTGCCGCCGTCACCACCAACACCGCCCGTGCCACCGGCGCCACCACCCCCGTTGTTGCTGTTGCCGCCGGCGCCGCCGCCACCACCCGTACCACCGCGACTGGTTGAAATGGTCTGGTCACCGCCGTTACCACCGTCGCCACCGACACCGCCTTTACCGCCAGCCGCACTATCGCTGCTACCACCGACACCGCCGGTCCCTCCGTCACCGCCCACAGTGGGCAGGCCCGGGATACTCGCGGCGTCACCGCCGGCACCGCCATCACCACCGTCACCACCGTCGCCGTTGGTGCTGCTGCCGCCGGCACCCCCGGCGCCGCCGGCACCCGCGGTTCCGGCACCGGGGCTGGTGATGTTGGACCCGCCGACACCGCCGTCACCCCCGTCGCCGCCGTTGCCGACGACAATCCCGCCGTTGCCTTTGTCGACCATCCCGCCGTCGCCGCCCTTGCCACCCGCACCCACGGTCTTGGCACCGAGAGGGCTGGACATGTTGGACCCGCCGGCACCGCCATCACCACCAGCACCACCAGTCCCGCTGGCGCTGTCGCCGCCGGTACCCCCGGCGCCGCCGGCACCCACGGTTCCTGTACTGAGGGGGCTGCTGATGTTGGACCCGCCGGCACCGCCAACACCACCCTTACCACCGGTCCCGCTGCCGCTGTCGCCGCCGGCACCCCCGGCGCCGCCGGCACCCATCGTTCCTGTACCAACGGGGCTGGTGATGTGGGACCCGCCGGCACCGCCGGCACCACCGTCACCACCGGTCCTGCTGACGCTGTCGCCGCCGGCACCCCCGTCGCCACCGGCGCCCATGGTTACTTCTGCCTCGACGAGGCTGGAGATGTGGGACCCGCCGGCACCGCCGGCACCACCGTCACCACCCTTCCCGCTGACGCTGCTGCCACCGGCACCGCCGTTGCCGCCGGCACCCACGATTCCTGCGTTTCCTGTGCCTCCGGGGTGACTGAAGTTGGACGCGCCGGCACCGCCGGCACCGCCGTCGCCGCCGTTGCCGACCGTCCCGCCGGCGCCGCCGTCGCCGCCGTCGCCGCCGTTACGTTGGGGCCGGGGGGTACCGATGGCTGCTTTGCCAGGTGCGCCGGTCCCGCCTTTCCCGCCGTCTCCACCGCTGTTGGGGCTTGCGCCGGTCGCGCCTTCGGTGCCTGGGGTTGAGCCGCTACCTCCGGTCCCGCCGGCGCCGCCGGCACCGGGGTTACCGCCGTTGCCGCCGTTGCCGCCGGCTCCGTTGTTCATGGTGATGTCACCATTGGCGCCGTCACCGCCATTACCGGGGGCTCCACCGCGCCCGCCGACCCCGCCGTTGCCGCCAACGCCCTGGCTACCGGCCTGACCAGTTGCCGCTAACACGGCCCCACCGGCCCCGCCCGCTCCGCCGTTGCCACCGGCCCCGCCGTCACCACCATGACCGCCGGCCTCACCGGCACCCTCGTTGACGGTGATGTCGCCGGCGGCTCCGGCGGCGCCGGCCCCGCCGCTACCGCCATTGCCGCCGTGCCCGCCGGCCCCGCCGTCACCGCCGTCACCGGAGCTGGCGCCACCAGCCCCCCCAGCACCGCCGGCCCCGCCGGCCCCGCCGGTCTGACCGATGGTGCCGTTGCCATCGGCGGCAGTAGTACCCGCCGCGCCAGCGACACCGGCCCCGCCGGCGCCGCCCTTGCCGCCGTTGCCGAACAACCCGCCGTCGCCACCCTTACCACCGGCCCCGCCGGCCTGACCTGCCGCGACAGCGTCGGCGCCGGCCCCGCCGGCGCCACCGTGGCCTGCGCCCGTTGAGGCGATTCCCCGGGCACCATCGCTACCCGGGGTCGAACCGGCACCACCTAAACCACCCGCTCCGCCGGCACCGGAGTTGCCGCCGTTACCGCCGTTGCCGCCGGCACCGGCGTTGATGGTGATGTCACCGTTGGCGCCGGCCCCGCCGTCACCCGCGGCCCCGCCAGCGCCGCCGACCCCGCCGTCACCGCCAACGCCCTGGCTACCGGCCTGACCAGTTGCCGCTAACATGGCCCCACCGGCCCCGCCCGCTCCGCCGTTGCCACCGGCCCCGCCGTCACCACCATGACCGCCGGCCTCACCGGCACCCTCGTTGACGGTGATGTCGCCGGCGGCTCCGGCGGCGCCGGCCCCACCGACACCGCCCTTGCCGCCGTGCCCGCCGGCCCCGCCGTCACCGCCGTCACCGGCGCTGGCGCCACCAGCACCGCCAGCACCGCCGGCCCCGCCGGCCCCGCCGTTCCGGCCGGTGGTGCCGTTGCCATCGGCGGCAGTGGTACCCGCCGCGCCAGCGACGCCGTTGCCGCCTCGGCCGCCGTTGCCGCCGTTGCCGAACAACCCGCCGTCGCCACCCCGACCACCGGCCCCACCGGCCTGACCCGCCACGGTGGCGTCCGCGCCGGCCCCACCAGCGCCACCGTGACCGCCACCACCAGCTATGCCGCTGGCACCCTCGCTACCCTGCGTCGAACCGGCACCACCGGCCCCGCCCGCGCCGCCAGCACCGGAATTGCCGCCGTTACCGCCGGCCCCGCCGGCTCCACCGTTGATGGTGATGTCGCCGACAGCACCCGCCCCACCGTTACCAGCGGCCGCACCGTTACCGCCGGCACCCCCACTTCCGCCCGCACCTTGGCCGCCAACTGAGCCCGAAACAGCAGATCCACCGCCTCCGCCAACCCCACCAGCACCACCGGCCCCACCGGCGCCACCATTGCCACCGGCCTGGCCGGCACCATCGGCGACACCGCTCACCCCGGCGGTCCCATCACCACCAACCCCGCCGGCCCCGCCAATGCCACCAACACCGCCGGCACCACCAACACCGCCGGCGCCGACCAACCCACCAGCACCACCAGTTCCACCAGCGCCACCAGCGCCACCAGCGCCACCGGCAAGGCCATCGCCGCCACCGCTGGCGCCCGCAGTGCCGGCACCGCCAACACCACCATGCCCACCAACACCTCCAGCCCCACCAGAACCAAGTAGTGACCCGCCGGACCCACCAACAGCCCCGGCCCCACCATCGCCACCATCGCCACCACCACCCGTACCAGCGCCACCAACACCGCCGTGCCCACCAGCGCCCCCGGTACCGAACAACCCGGCGCCGCCACCTACACCACCAACACCGCCGACACCACCACCAGCACCGCCGACACCGCCAATACCGCCAGCACCACCGTTGCCGAACAACAACCCACCGACACCGCCGGCACCACCGGAACCACCAGTCACCGCCGTGCCCCCGGCCCCGCCGACACCGCCAGCACCCCCAGCACCGAACAACACAGCGGCGCCGCCAGCCCCGCCCGTCAAACCAAGCCCAGAAGCGGCCGTCCCACCAGCTCCGCCGGCCCCGCCGTTGCCGTACCACAACCCGCCGCTACCGCCCGCACCCCCGGACACGCCATGGCCCGCCCCGCTGCCGCCGGCCCCGCCGGTACCGATCAGCCCAGCATTACCACCGCGACCGCCGGCTCCGCCGGCTCCGCCGTTGCCGTACAACAAACCGCCATCCCCACCAGCTTGGCCCGGCGCCGTCCCGTTCGCACCATCACCGATCAACGCGCGTCCCAACAAGAACTGGGTGGGCGCATTGATCACCCCCAACACCGCCTGCTCAATACTCTGCAACGGCGATGCATTCACCGCCTCAGCCGCCGCATACACCCCCCCAGCAGCACTCAACGCCCGCACAAACTGCTGATGAAACCCCGCCATCTGGGCGCTGATCATCTGATAATCCGCGCCGTGCCCAGAAAACAACGCCGCGATCGCCGCTGACACCTCATCAGTGCCGGCGGTCAACACCGTTGTCGTGGTGGCCGCCGCGGCGGCATTGGCCGCACTGATGGTCGAACCAAGACTGGTCAAATCCGTTGCCGCTGCCGCGATAACCTCCGGCGCCGCGATCACAAAAGACATCCGATACCTCCCACCACGTCATGACCAAGCCGTCGTTGTCGACCTGCGGATCCCCCGGTGTCTCCCGGGAAAACGACAGGCCCGACGACATCGCCGTCGCGACACCAAATCAGCGGCACCTTAGGTGCCGTCGGCACCGCGATCGAGGGTCCCTACATCACCATGTTGTATTTGCTGAAACAGTCCATACACGCGCCCGAAGGCGTGCTTTCAGCACTATACAGCGAACCGTAATAGTCCGTTGACGTTTGTAAATAGTTTTATGGCAAGTAGATATCCGCGGCGCTACGCGAACCATGATACTCGTAGAGATATTTGCTACAGTCGCGATCACGGCCGTCGTGGCGAGGCCCGAGTCCAACAAGCCCACACCCACGATCCGACCGCGTGAATAGGCGGCGCGCGCGGCGCCGCCTCGTGAGCGACTCAGATATACGCGGCCACGCACTCGGGCTCACGGGATCGATCCGAGCCTTGTCCGACCAGGCTGTCCAACCCCCCACCGCGCTGCATTCATCGGTCCCGGCCGCGCGAAGACCGTCCGTATCGATTCCAGCGCTCACGGCGACGTCGACACCGGCGACTGGCGCACGGGTGGGCGCACTCCACAACACGATGTTGACGAAATTCGCGACCGTGCCAGACGCGCCGCGGTCCAACAACACCGCACACCGCACAACCGTTCGCTAGGCCGCGAGCTGGCCGAACCCAGAGTGTGCGCCGACCCACCGTGCGGTCGGCCATGCTGCCGGAATCTACTGCGTCAGCCCGATCGTTCCGCGCAAGCTAGCTATGGCAGGTGAGATGCTTGCGAACCAGTGCACGACGGGGATTCTTCCGCCATCGCGCCGAGAACGTCCCGGAGGCGTCGGCGATGCAATAGTGGTGGCCAACGGCGGGCGCGTCTAGCTGGCCGTGACCAACGGGTGCAGGTTCGATCAGGTCCCAGTCCAGCGGGGCGGGCGCTTCTCGGCGAAGGCGATGGCACCCTCCTTGGCGTCATGGGAGGCGAACACCGGTAGGAGGATCTTCAGCTGCTCGGCAAACATAGCGTCGCGGCTCCAGCCTCGGGATTCGGTGATGATGCGTTTGGTGGCCGCGACCGCGAGCGGGCCGTTGGCGGTGATCTTTTCCGCCAACGCGATCGCGGCATCGAGGGCGGTTCCCGGCTCGGCCAGGATGTTCACGAGCCCCAGCTCGTGAGCGCGTTCGGCGGGCAGGCTGTCACCGGTCAGCGCCAGCTCCATCGCGATCGCATACGGGATCCGCTCCGGTAGGCGTAGCAGTCCCCCGCCGCCGGCGACCAATCCGCGTTTGACCTCGGGAATACCGAACGCCGAATCGCTGGCCGCCACGATGAGGTCGGTAGCCAGCGCCAGCTCCGTCCCGCCGGCCAGCGCGTAGCCTTCCACCGCCGCGATAAGCGGCTTGGCGGGTGGACGTTCGGTGAAGCCCAAGCCCCGGCCCTCGACCACGACATTCTCGCCCCGGGCAAACGCCTTGAGGTCCATACCGGCGCAAAACGACCCGCCCGCGCCGGTCAGAATCGCCACCGAAAGGCCGGCGTCGCCATCAAGGCGATCCATCGCATCCGCCAAGCCCCGACTCACCGCAGCATTGACCGCGTTCTTGGCCTTGGGCCGGTTGATCGTAATGATCAAGATCCGATCCCGCTGTTCAACCAGTACTTCGGGCTCGGGGGTGGCGGCGTCGTCGTTTCCAGTGCCCACGATGCTTCGCAACTCCCTCCGGTATGAATCAGGCCGGTAATCGAGGTTTGAATCGAGCCTCTGTCAAGCTTGGGCCATCGCCGTGTCGATGACCGTAAGTTCCTCGGAAAGTCCTGCGGCCCTTCGTATTTTGATGAAATCGGCGAGCATGGCCTCAGTTACTTCATGCGGGTCTTTGACGGTGGATCCGTCGACGAGCACCGAGATATTGAGCTGGTCGACGTAGCTCCACACCGTGATGTTCAATCCGCTGCCCGCTGTCAGCGGGCCGACCGAATAGATCTCGGTGACCAACGCGCCGCCAACCCTGCCGCGTTCGCGCGGACCCGGAACGTTCGAAATGTTCAGGTTGAGGACTTTGTTCTGCCCATCACGGTCGGACAACCACCGAAAGAGCGCCTCCGTGCCCGCCGGCGGCCAGTAGGCCGCCCAACGGCTGATCAGCTCCGGGCCCAAGAGACCGTGGCTCTCCTTGGCCGACGCCGCGTTATCGTGGCAGGCCCGCACTCTATTCAGCGGATCGTCGGAGTCGGCGGGCAGCGCCACCATCATTCCGGTGAAGCGGTTCCCGGAGATCCGCTCCGGCGAAAAATCGTAAGCTACCGGGACCGAGGCCAGCAACGGTTGGGCTTGTCCGTCGTAACGCAGCAGCAAGGTACGCAACGCCCCGCTCGAGATGGCCAGCACCATGTCGTTGATCGTCGCCCCGAGCTTCTTGCCGGTCTGCTTCACATCGGCCAGCGCCAAGGTGGCGGTGGCGAACCTACGCTCGGGTGTGAGCCGGTGATTCATGAAGGTCGGCGGCGGAGTGAAGGGCATCGTCAGTTCGGGCGAGAGTTTGCGCGAGCTGCGTCGCACTCGGCCAACACCCGCCGCGGTGTACCGGACCGTCGCCGGTATGCGGCCAACATGACGCAAATGATCCACGAACGCCGCGGACATCAGCTGCCGCTTGGTGGGAGCCGGATCGGATACGTACGGGCGCCCCTCCGGTCCCGGCAATAGGTCCATTCCGCGCGCCAGCAGGTTCGCCGAGGCCACACCGTCGGCGAGCGCGTGATGAATCTTGGCAACTACCGCAATCCGGTTGTTGGCAAGGCCTTCGACAAAGTACATCTCCCACAGGGGGCGGGCACGGTCCAGTTGGGTACTGGCGATCTGTCCGATCGCCTCGTCGAGCTCGCGCCGGCCGCCAGGGGCGGGCAGCTGCCAGGATCGGACATGGTAGTCGAGGTCGAGATCGCAGTGCTCGCGCCACATCGGGTGATGGAACTTGAGGGGGACGTCGACCAACTGATAGCCGAGCGGTTCGAGTTTGGCGAGCCGACCCCCAATGACCTCGCGAAAGGCGTCGATGCTGAAGTCACGTCGATCCGGATCCAACTCCACGACAGCGACCTTGATGGTGTGCATGTGCACATTCGGCGTCTCGCTGTATAGAAGTACCGCGTCCCAACCAGTGAGCCGTTTCACCGTAGCCCCCTATTCATCGGGCGACCTTGTCGTTGGCCGTAGCCGACGCGAACCTAGATGACCTCTTTCGCGAATTGTTCCCGGCTGCGGTGGACCTGATTGAGGAAAAGGCCAATGGCATGCGCCATCGGGCGGGTGCGAGCACCATCAAGAAGGTCGAACCCATGGCCGGCACCAGGCAGTTCCAGATAGCCAACCAGGGAGCGCGAGACCTCGCGCAGCCGCTCGACAAAGCTCCGCGCCTGCTCAACCGGGATGACGCTGTCGCGGCTGCCGTGCACCACCAGGAACGGCGGCGCATTGCGATGGACCCGCGCCACGGGCGATGCGTCGCGGAATACGTGGGGATGGCGATCGATCGACCGCTTCACGACAACCCGCTCCAGAAAATCGACGAACCGGGCACGTTCCGCAGTGGAGCGATCTTCCCAGTCGTAGCGACCGTAGATCCCGACAACTGCATCGACCGAGGTGTCGGAGCCTTCCGGCAGCTCGTCCTCGTATTCGGAATCGTTGCCGGTGAGTCCGGCCAGCGCCGATAAGTGCCCACCCGCCGAACAGCCGGCCACCGCGATGAAGTTACGGTCACCGCCGAACTTGTCGACGTTGGCGCGCGCCCACGCGATGGCGGTCTTGACATCGATAATGTGGTGCGGCCACGGATGATGTGGTGCCACGCGGTAGTCGATCGACAGGCACACCCAGCCCTGCTCGGCGAGGTGGGACATCAGTGCATACCCCTGGATGGTGCGGCTGCCGTGCACCCACGCGCCGCCCGGAATGAAGACCAGCACCGGGGCGGGGTGCGCGGGTAAGTCTTCGCGGCGCCATACGTCGAGCGTATGACCCTGGTCGTCGCCGTAGCGGACGCTCGAGCGGTGCAGGTGGCGGCGGTGCCGCAGAGCCGACCACACGGGCGGGGTGCGCTCGGGCTCCGGCCACTCGACCGCGAGGGCGTCGGTCGAAACGATGCCGCGCAGCGCAGCGGCGGACACCTCATGCGTGCGCGCCCGCTCTTCGCGGCGCACTTCGTTGATACCCGGAGTCAGCCAGTCCCGCGCTGTCGTTGACAAGAAGTCTGGCGTGTGTCGAGCGCCCCAAAAACCGATAGCAGCAACGCCCCCCAGAGGCTTAAGATGCTTTCCTACCAGAGGTAGCGATGCCCCTGCGACACTAATAGCTAACACATAGTCGGCCGGCCGGGCACGTAGCAAACGTTTCATGCACCGCATGGTTGGCCCGGTCCGTCCTCGCTGCGCCATGGGGGGAGCCTACTCCTCGTCGCTCACGCCGGGCGCCGAACACCCTTGCTCGTCGATTCCGGCTGAAAATACCACCTTGCCTCGCCTGCGCGCGATACCCAGGCGAACCGTGTAGGCCAGCGCGCTGATCCCGAACAGCACCGCGGTGAGCAGCAACCACCTACCCAGAAACGGCTGCTGGGTTTGTCCGGTGGCCGCCAGGTATGTCGGCGCGCCCTGGCGGATGATGCCGGGAAGGAAGACCAACAGCGTCAGTCCGGCCGCCATCGCGGGCATCCGGATGTAGTTGCGAACCGGCACTGCCGTCGTGCGCCCGGCCGCCGGGTCGTCCTGCCGGCGAACCCGCGTGGCCAGGATCCGGTCGGCCAGGGCGTAGACCGGGTACAAGAGCAGGTCGTGGGCGACGACCGCGGCGACGAACCATACCGCAATCGACTGCCACCAGGTGACCTCGTTCCACAGCGCCGACGGCGGAAAAATGGTCAGTAGGTAGCCCACCAACGCGAAGCCGGAGATCATCGCCAGCAGGTGCGACGGACGTGATCCGTAGAATTTCGTGAAAAGCGTTGAAATACTGGGCATCTCAACTCTTGTAGAATTCGATGGTCGCGACCCATTTGGTGTTGTGCACGCCGGGCAATGCGGGAACGATGACGCGGGCTGGGTATCCGTGATCCAGCGAGAGGTCGGTCCCGTCGACCCGCAGCGCCAGCAGTGAATCGGGATCCGCGATCTGATTGGCCGCCAACTTAGCCTCGCCGAAGACGCCGCCGCGCTGCAGCGATCGCACTCTCGCCGAGTGCGGCGTCGGCACGCCCGCAATCAGGGCCAGTTCGGCCAGTGGCACACCGCCCCAGGTGCGGACTGCCGACCACCCTTCGACGCACGCCAACGGCAGCCGCGCGGTGCGTTGCGGCATTCCGGCCAGTGCGGCGCGGTCCAGTATCACCTCCGAAGGCCCACCGCGTAGCACCAACCGCCAGTTCGGGTCGGTGGCCCTCGCTGTGACGCCGGCGTCGGCGGCGGTCTTGTTGACGGGGAAGTCGCCCGGGCTGCTAACTCGGCCCCGGGGCAGCAGCAGGGCCGCCCTGCGGGTGAAGCCGCCGAGCGTCTGGCCGAGGGTCAGCACTCCCAGCAGCAGCACGCCCCCACCAACGAGGCCCAGCGCACCGCGCCTGCTGATTGTCGGTTCGGCCGGGTTGGCGGCCACCAGTCCGTCCGGGTCGGGCGGCTCCGGGCGAGTATCGGCCACGTTGGTGCGCAACACTTCTCGCATCGACCGTGATCGCAACCCGGTGATCATGCGCGGTATCTTGACCGCGATATGTAGCAGGAAACCCGCGATGAAGACCCATGCCCCGACGTAATGGCCGTCGTAGAAGCTGAACCCGAAGATGTAGTCGTACTGGATGTTGAGCACGCCGGTGACGATCTGGAACAAGATCCCACCGACGAGCATCAATACCGACAGCCGTTCGAGTAGCTGGGCGATCGAGCGCGCTGGCGGCCACACGAACAGCCGCGGTATCACCGACCACAGCTTGGCCAGCACCAGGGGGATGATCAGCAGCCCCAGCCCCACGTGTAGACCCTGGGTCAGCCGGTACAGCCATGATGGGCGGGTTGGCCAGGTGAATTCAGGCAGCCGGAGCCAGCCGACGTCAGCCGGGATGGCCTGGCCCAGCTGCGGCCCATAGGCAATATAGGAGAGCAGTCCGGTGATCATGACGATCGGCAGCGTCACCAACAGCATCAGGCCAAAAACCGACGTCAACCACGGGCCGCGCAGCGGGCTCCTAAACCGCGCCAGCCTTTTCAGACCCGGGGGCGGATGTTGGTCCAGCGTGCGCCACAGGCGGGCGGGAAAGCCGTAGGCATCCTCGTTTTCGGGGGGCTTGTCGTTTTCGGAGGGTTTGTCGTTTTCGGAGGGTTTGTCCGGCGCGCCTGCTGGATCCGTCACATCTCCCTCACAGTGCTGAGCAATCGAACCTCGGTCAACGTCGGACCGACTGGCGCGCCGATGTCACGAACCGACTCTAAACGAACCCAGCGCGCTCCGATACCTATGACCTTGGCTGATCTTGGCTGGCTGATTTTGGCCGGCTGATCTTGGCCCGTCTTGGCGTGCAGGCGGCCACACCGCCCCCGAGCACGCGGCCACGCCGCCTCCGCCATCGCGGCGCTCGCTGGCGCCCCATACTGGACTGGTGCCTGGCAACGATGCCCATCCAGACCTGCGCCGCGTCGCCCACTTCGTGCCTCGACAATTGGTGGGTCGGCGGACCTTGCCGTTGGTCCGCGCGTGGATCGCAGCTTCGGGGCGTACCTCTCGCACCCCCCGCGACGTCGAGGTCATCACCCTGACTTCCGGAGTCGGTGTCCGGGTCTATCGGCCCGTCGGATCCAGCGAACCGGCGCCTGCCCTGCTGTGGATTCACGGCGGCGGGTATGTCACGGGCACCGCACGACACGACGACTGGCTGTGCCGCCGCTTCAGCAAGAAACTGGGGATCACCGTCGCCTCCGTGGAATACCGGCTAGCACCCGAACACCCGTACCCCGCGCCGCTGGAGGACTGCCACTCGGCGTTGACCTGGCTGGTTGGGCTGCCCGCCGTCGACCCGGAGCGGGTGGCCGTCGGCGGCGCCAGCGCCGGCGGCGGCCTCGCTGCCGCGCTGGCCCTGCTCGCGCGTGACCGAGGTGACATCGCGCCGGTATTTCAGCTGCTGGTGTATCCCATGCTCGATGACCGAAGTTCCCGGTTGCCCGCCAATCCCCGCTACCGGCTGTGGAACGCGCGCGCCAATGGGTTCGGCTGGAGGGCCTATCTCGGCGACGCCGATCCCCAGATCGCGGTGCCGGCGCGACGCGACAACCTGAGAGGCCTGCCACCCGCGTGGATAGGCGTCGGTAACCACGACCTGTTTCACGACGAAAATCTGGCCTACGCCGAGCGCCTGACCGCCGCCGGGGTGCCGTGCCACATCGAGGTCGTTGACGGCGCCTTCCATGGTTTCGACCATGTGGCACCCAACGCGGCAGTGTCACAGAGGTTTTTTGACAGCCAGTGCACAAGCCTCTCTACCGGGTTGACTCCCGTGGCTTGAAGCCCGGCTCACTGTGCCGCATAAGCGACCTCGCCGTCGATGATCGTCGCCGAAACCAAGTCTGGGTCCAGCTCGGCCAGCGCCGCCGCCGGCGGCTCAGTCAGCACGCATAGGTCCCCTGGTTCACCGACTCGTATCGTGCGCGCTCTTCCAGGCTGGTCAGACCGCCCTAAGAACATGCCCAGCGCGGCTCGTGCTGAGACGCATTCGACGGCATTGAGAGTGGCCCCCGAGGGTGTGCGGCGGTGCACCGCGGCGCGCATCACCGCCCACGGGTCACCGCGGCCGAATGGCATGTCTGTGGAGAGTCCAACGGGCACATCGGCATTCACCAGCGACGCGAGCCGCCACAACTGATCGTGCTCGGCGACGGGTACCTGCGCAAGGTACTGATCACCGCGCTCGGCAACAAAGTTTGGCTGTGTCACGACCGTAAGCCCCAGGCCGGCGAGGTCGGTCAGGTCGGCCAAGCAGTCGCTGGGGACCACCGCGGCGTGCTCGATACGATCGGACCGATGACTGCCCGCGATGCGAAAAGCCGCGATCGTCAGCACGAGTTGTGCCGCGGTCACACAATGCACCGCGACCGGACGGTCGGCGTTGTGCTGGATAGCGATCCAGCCGGCCAGGTAATCCAGGTCGAGGCTGTCGTCGTGGAGGATCTTCTTACCCGGCGCCAGAAACCGTAGCCGCGGCCGAAACTCGCCGCGACGCCGGGCCAAGATCAACGAGACCATGTCGGCGGCTTCGAGGTCGGGCGTGGCGTCGGTGACCCCGGTGACACCGACCGCGGTGAGTCGGCGGCTCAATTGCGAAAGGTCGGTCTCGCGTCGTTGCAGCGCACGAGACCAGCCACGATCGGCGCTGCGCAGGCGCCCGTCAGGATGTTCGGCCATGCCGATTCGGCCTAGCGCGGCCGAATTGAGGATCCACAACGCGCCGCTGCGGTCCTGGACACGCACCGGAATGCCGGACACGGCGGCATCCAGAGCGCCCCGATCCAATGGTCCGGCAACGGACTCGTGATAGCCGACCCCGCGGATCCATCCGTCAGCCCCTGGCGCCGCGCTCGACAAAACCTGCATCAGTTGATCTTTGGTATGGACCTGAGGAGGCCCAAGCGAGAGCGAATCCACGACGGCAGCCGCGGAACGCAGATGCACATGGTGGTCGTGAAGACCGGGCATCACGGTCCCACCGGCAGCGTCGAGCACATCCTCCCCACGCTTGGCCGTCAGGGTATCGCCAACCTCATCGATCTCAGCGCTCACGCGGATGTCAACCCGTGCGCCATCCAGCAACGAGGCCCGCCGGATCAGCATGATAAACAATATCTTTCGCTGATCAACCGGCGCACGGTGTCGTTGTCCCGGCCAAGGCGGGCTGCCGTTGCGGGTACCGGCGGCGCCGACGGCGGGGAACCCGGGCACAGCGCTGCTGATGGGGCTACCGGAAGCGCCGCGTAGGTCGCAGCGACGGCCGCCATGGACACCTCGATAAGCTCGCCACCACCACCGAGCAAGGATTCTGAGGCGGCCCGATACGTCTCCAATCCAGTCAGCGGATCAGCGATGGCGTCACCGCAGAACACCGGTCCGTCAAGACCAGCACCGCGGGCCACACCCACCAGTCCGCCGCCGACGGCCGCATCGTCACCAAACGCGGGTCGGTCGGGACACACACTGTATCCGTTGATCCGCAACCAGATTCGTCCCGCACGCGGCGCGACACAGTCCGGTCCGAGTCCGCGTCGTGCCAGGGCCGCCGGCCGTGAACTCTCGATCACGATGTCGGCGACTGCCAGCAGATCCCGCAATTCGTCGCCGTGACGGTCGAAATCGAGGCAGTAAGAAAGCTTTCCTCCGTTGATCCAGTCGAAGAAGGCATGGTTGCCCGCCCGGGTGCCATCGGGGCGACGCCGGCTCTCGACCTTGACGACGGTCGCCCCCGCACGCGCCAACAGATAGCCGCACAGCGGCCCCGCCCACATCGACGACAGATCAGCGATCAGCAGGCCGGCTGGCTCACGCGGACGGGATCGCGCACCGAGGCGACCCACCCGTGGCGGTTCGGCCACGGCTTCGCCCAGGGCGGCCGCCGGAATGTCGAGCAGCTGCGCGCGCTCGACGACCTCGATGACTGAACATGTTGCCACCCAGCGTCGTAGCATCGGCCACGGGTCGCCAAGCACTGCATCGGCCTGTAGGAGCGCCGGCACTGCGGCAACGTCGTCGGGGCGAGACAGCGTGATGGCGCACCACCCGTCTCGCGCCGCTAGCAAGCGGGTGGCACCGCCGGCCGACATCCGGCCACCGCGGGTCAATCCCAACAACGCCGCCCGGCCCGTCAGCAAGGTCGCCGCATCGGCCGCGATCTGCTCGGCGCGACGGAGGAGGTGCGCGCGGGAGAAGTCGGGTGGCCCGTCGGGCAGACCCGTCAGGTAGGCCAGCCCACTGCTCCCCCAGTCCTCAATCGGCGGGGACTGCGCACAGCTCACCTAGCCGAGCGTAGCCGCGCCAAGGATCCCCCGCAGATGCTGTGCTGGCAGTGGTCACTTCCCGCAGTCGGCTAGAAGTGCACGGCACTAAACCGCCAGTCCAGTACCTGCCGGTCGGATCCGTCGCCAGCGTCACTGACGGCGTAGACCACTGATCGCAATCCGAGTAGGCCGCCGTTGCCCGTAGTTTCGGCGGACTCAACGTGCAGCTCGCTGTAGAGGGTGTCGGATTCGTGCACCGGACCGGTGTGATCGCAGGATTCCCAGCCCACGACCGTCACCAGGTTGGGCAGCAGCCGGCTCGCCTGACCCAGTGCCAGGCCGATGGTGTGCCCGCCGTACACCAAACGTTGGCCGCCGACCCGCCAATCATGATGTGTGGCAGCGATGTTCAGGGTGAGCCGGGCCAGTTCCGGCGCTGAACTGACCAGGTCTGCGGTGCTGTGTAACACCGCGCCGGCAAGGCTGGCCCCAAGATCTGCGAAATGCGGTCCGGGCACCCGCTTCCGGAAGGCCGCCGCGTCCCAGTGCCCGGTCGGATCGGCCGCCGGCGTTGCGGCATCGGCGCCGATGGTCGCTAGGTCATCCCCGGGCTCGGCGTCCTCGTGGCGCCAGTCGGGACTCGCCGGCAGCATCGCGCACCGGTGAAAGTCGAGGACCAGACGATCGGCCTGATCGACGGTCGTCATCCGCAGCGCCGCCAGTCCCGTTGGCGCGCGGCCGGACTTGGCTTTGTTGGCGCGTAACCCGACCACCGTGGTGCGGGTGTACAACGTGTCGCCGATCACCGGGAATCGATGGAACCTGAGTCCGCGGTAGAACAGGTTGGCTTTGACCCGCTGAGTCACCAACGTCGACTGCCCGATCGCCACGTCGCAGACCAGGCCCGGATGCGCCAGCGCTGCCGGTTCGCCGGTCACTACGGCGCTGAGATTGGCATCGCAAGCCATCCGCAGCCGGTCGCCCACGATCGATTGATGGGCGGCCGCCAAACCCGACGACAGCGTCACCGCCGGCGCCCAGTCGAACAACTGACCAATGGACAGGTCGTCGAAGTAGGGTCCGCCCTCGCGTATGGCCGCGTACCCGGAGTGGCTGTGCGTCACAACGCCACATGCTGGCAGGCTGTGCAACCAGGGGTCAATATTGCCGGCTCGTCAAGGTGGCGCAGATGAATGGTCAGTTGAACAACGACCTGAGCGACGATGAGGACATGCTGGTCGCTACCGTGCGGGCGTTCATCGACCGCGATGTGAAACCGACCGTTCGCGAGGTCGAGCATGCCAACACCTACCCCGAAGCGTGGATCGAGCAGATGAAGCGCATCGGCATCTACGGCATTGGCATCGGCGCGGACTACGGCGGGTCACCGGTGTCGATGCCGTGCTATGTCCAGGTCACTCAGGAGCTGGCACGCGGCTGGATGAGCCTTGCCGGCGCAGTGGGCGGGCACACGGTGGTCGCCAAGCTGTTGACGCTATTCGGCACCGAGGAGCAAAAGCGGGCGTATCTGCCGCCGATGGCCACCGGGGAGCTGCGGGCCACCATGGCATTGACCGAGCCTGGCGGCGGCTCCGACCTGCAGAACATGTCGACCACGGCCCTGCCCGACGGCCGCGGCGGACTGTTGATCAACGGGTCGAAGACCTGGATCAGCAACGCGCGCCGTTCCGGATTGATCGCGTTGCTGTGCAAGACCGACCCCACCGCGACACCGCGCCACTACGGCATCTCGATCGTGCTCGTCGAACCCGGCCCCGGACTGACGGTGTCACGGGACCTGCCCAAGCTGGGCTACAAGGGCGTCGAGGCCTGCGAGTTGTCGTTCGACAATCTTCGCGTGCCCCCCACGGCGGTCCTCGGCGGCCAGCTGGGCAAGGGCTTTGCGCAGATGATGAAAGGACTTGAGACAGGTCGCATCCAGGTGGCCGCGCGGGCCCTGGGAGTCGCGACGGCAGCGCTGGAGGACGCGCTCAACTACGCACAACAACGGGAGAGTTTCGGACAGCCAATTTGGAAACATCAGTCAATCGGCAACTACCTGGCCGACATGGCAACCAAACTCGCCGCGGCCCGCCAACTCACCCGATACGCTGCCGAGCGCTATGACAGCGGCCAGCGCTGTGATATGGAGGCCGGGATGGCCAAGTTATTCGCGTCCGAGGTCGCGATGGAGATCGCTCTCAACGCCGTACGCATCCATGGTGGCTATGGCTACTCCACCGAATACGACGTCGAACGCTATTTCCGTGACGCTCCGTTGATGATCGTGGGCGAAGGTACCAACGAGATCCAGCGCAACGTGATCGCCCGACAGCTGGTGGCCCGAGGCGGGTTATAGACGTCGCGTAGGGGTTTTCACACCTCGCGGTGGCCGGCCGGAATGCGGCTTGACGGACCCCTGACGAGCAGGTCCTTGATCTCGGCCGTGGATTCTTCAATTGCGTGAGTTCGGTGGTTGGTGTCCTGGGCTATGAAGGAGACAGAAAGGACCGTGGAGTCGATCGAGTTGATGTATTCGCGCACCGCATCGGCAAGCACACGTTGGGTGCCGCCAATAACCTCGAGCGCTGCCAGAATTTTCGCCTGGGATTCTTCGAGGGCCGCGATGCGCGCCTGGTCCACGTTCACGATCTGGTCCACGTTCATAATGTCGACTCCTATCTGACATTCGACACTAGAACCAATCTCTGAACCGCCTCGGTGAGTCCGCTGGCAGCGTCCTGGGAAACGTAGGGACGCTGACTGTTGGTTGGCTGATCAGCCAGGCAGCGATCTGGCTGTTGGCGCTTTGCCGAGGCCCAGTACCATCAGCATGCCGCCATGTATATTTGCTGACTTCGGTGCAAGCATGCGGCGCGGGAGCAGACCAGCAAGCGGAAGAAAGTCGGGTGCCATGAACTATCCGCCAGGGCCGTACGGAAGCTCCCCGGAATGGCAGGGCCAGCAACCCGGTTGGCCGGCCCAGCAGCCCGGTTGGGGCCAACAGCCGGCATATCCGGGCTATCAGCAGGAGCCGGACAACTACCTGGTCTGGGCGATTCTGGTCACCGTCCTGTGCTGTTTGCCATTTGGGATCGTCTCGATCGTGTATTCGACCAAAGTGTCCGGTTTGTGGGCTCAGGGCCGCTTCGCGGAAGCGCAGACTGCGTCGGCCAACGCCAAGAAATGGGCCATCATCGGCGCGATCACCGGCGTCGTCCTGGCCGTGATCGCCCTGGTGATTTACGTCTTGATCTTGGCGGTTGCCGTCAGCGAACTCCCGTCCACAGTCGAAACCACATACTCCGACTTCTGAGCGAACCGCGCCTGTTACGTTGATCGCCATCACATTTGGCGTCGCCCACCGGCGGCTGCATCCACGAGCCCCCAGCTCATCGCTGTATCGACATCGATAGTTCGACCGGACAGCACAAGATAGGCCGTACGCCACCGCCCGATCCGGCGCGTGACGCTGACGGTACCGCCGGCTCCGGGAATCAGCCCGAGACTCAATTCAGGAAGTCCGAACACTGAATCCGGCTTGGCCGCAACCCAACCGCAAAACGCCGCCATCTCTAGCCCGCTGCCGAGCACCTGGCCGTGCACCTCGGCACGACAGGCCGGTCCAAGCCTGACGGTAAGTGCGTCGAGCAGCAGGCCGGGACTGTGCCGGGTCCGGGCCAGATGTGCCGACGCCGGGTCGTCAAAAGTGCCAAACTCTGCAAGGTCGCCGCCGCTGCAAAATGATGGACCATTGCCGCTCAATACGATTTCGGTCACCGCCGGGTCCATCACGGCAACGGTCAGTGCCTCCAGGAGGGCACCGCGCACGTCGTCGGAAAAAGCATTGTGACGCTGCGGCCGGTTGAACCTGATCCGCACAATGTCACCGTCGCGGTCAACGAGTAACGGTTCCGCGATGTCGGGTGGGTGCACCGGCCCGCGCTCGTCAAGCCACCGCGCGAACTCCGGTCCGGCCTGCAAGGTCGAATAGGCCAGTGACTCGGTGACCAACCCGGTGAGCGTGGGATCGCCCGGGTCAACGACGCGCAACACGTCGGCGCACACGGCACTTGCCCGCGGCCAGCGTTCACAACGCCGCTTCAGCTCGACCAGTGCCCCGGCCACCGATTCGACAGTGACCGCGCGCCGATCGGCAGTGCGGCCCTCGACGAGGGTGAAAGTCGCATTCTCCAGCCAGAATTCAGCCGACGGCGACGCCATGTCAGTCGCCGAGCCGAACGCGACAACGACGCCCGGCGATACCATGTCGGGGTAGGGCTCCGGCACGCTCGACAGGTCGATCACCCGGAGCATCGGCTACACCGAATACTTGTTTATCAGCTCGTTCTTGTAGAGCTTGCCCGTATCGGTGCGCGGCAGCTGCGACTCGAACGCTATCGATCGAGGACACTTGAAGTGCGACAGGCGTTCTCGTATCCATCCCAATAGCTCTTCGGCGAATTCTTCGGTGGCATCCGCCTCCTCGACGGTCTGCACCGCAGCAACGACGCGTTGTCCCATCTCGTCATCAGGGACACCGAACACTGCCGCGTCGAGCACCTTGGGGTGGGTGACCAGAAGGTTCTCAGCTTCTTGCGGATAGATGTTCACTCCGCCCGAGATGATCATGTGGTGGCGCCGGTCAGTCAAGAACAGATAACCCTCGCCGTCGAGATAGCCGACGTCACCGACTGTCGCCCAGCCGTGCTTGTCTCGCGCCGCAGCGGTTTTCGACGGGTCGTTGAGGTATTCGAACGAATACCCGGCGTCGAAATAGATCTCACCCGCCTGCCCAGGCGGCAGCTCGCTACCGTCCTCCGCCAGGATATGGACCGCGCCTTCCATGGGTTTGCCGACCGAACCGGGATGCTCCAACCAGTCCTCGGCGGTGATCATCGTCGCCCCGATCGCTTCCGAGGATGCGTAGTACTCGTCGACGATCGGTCCCCACCAGTCGATCATCTGCCTCTTGATTTCCACCGGACACGGCGCGGCCGCGTGCATCACCCGCTTGAGGCTGGACAAGTCATACGAATGACGTACGGCCTCAGGAAGTTTCAGCATCCGGACGAACATGGCTGGCACGAATTGGCCGTGGGTTACCCGATGGCGTGCGATGGCATCGAGCGCACCTTCGGGGTCAAACTTCTCCATCACCACCGTGGTGATGCCCTCGGCCTGAACGCTCATCGACCAGACCGAGGGTGCGGTGTGGTACAGCGGAGCGGGGCTCAGATACACCGAGTCGGGTTCCATCCAGGCGCCAACCATTACCGACATCATCCCCGCCGCCGCGTCCGGTGGGACGTGCGGCAGTTCGCGTTTGATCCCTTTGGGTCGGCCGGTGGTGCCCGACGAGTATTGCAGCAGGTCACCTTCGAGTTCGTCGTCGATCGGGTTATCAGGTTGGTCGACCACGCATTCCGGGTAGCGATCCCAGCCCGGCAGACCGTCCTCGGAACCTGCTGTCGCGATCATCAGCAAGCGCGGCAACCCACCCGGAAGATGCTCAGCCAGCCCTGCGCAGGTGTCGCGCAACATCGCAGAACCGATGATCGCTTTGGCACTGCTGTTGTCGATGATGTAGGCGGCTTCGGCAGCGGTGAGATGGGTGTTGATCGGCACGTAGTACAGGCCGCTGCGGCGAGCCGCCCACATGACCGCGTGCATGTGTTCGTTGTTCTCCATCAGGATCGCAATGGTGTCGCCCTCATGCAGACCCGCGCCACGAAACCGATGCGCGAGCCGATTGGCCCGGGCTTCCAGCTCGTCGAAGCCGATGACCACGCCCGATGGGTGCAAGATCACAGCTGGCTTGCCGGAGCCGACGTGCTGGCGAATCTGCATGGGCCGACTGTACGTCGCAGGCTGCGGCCGGTCGCACCTGGCGTTGAATTCGTTCTCGAGCTCGCTGCGTGCCAGGATGCCCGGCGTGCCCAGCAGCACATGACCGACCGGGCGCCTTACAGGCGGCCCCGACTGGTCTAGTGAGACTCGTCCAGGCGATGCTTCAGCGCGTCGAACTCGTCCTTGATCCCGGTCGGCAGCTTCTCACCGATGAACTCCAGCCACTCTTCGATCAGTGGCAGCTCTTGGCGCCATTCGTCGACATCGACCGCCAACGCATCCGCCACGTCGGCGACATCGGCATCCAACCCGCTCAGGTCGAGGTCCTCGACAGCCGGAACGGTTCCGATCGGCGTGCTAACGCCGCCGGCCTGGTGCTCGATGCGGTCGATGATCCACTTCAGTACCCGGCTGTTCTCGCCGAAGCCTGGCCAGAGGAAGCGATTGTCGTCCCCGCGGCGGAACCAGTTGACGAAGAAGATCTGCGGCAGCTTGGACTCGTCGGAGTTCTTGCCGACGTCAATCCAGTGCTGGATGTAGTCGCCGACGTTGTAGCCCATGAACGGCAGCATGGCCATCGGGTCGCGGCGGACGTTGCCGACCTTGCCCTCGGCGGCCGCGGTTTGTTCGCTGCCCAGCGTGCCACCGATGAACACGCCATGCTGCCAGTCGCGCGCTTGGGTGACCAGCGGAACGGTGGTCTTGCGGCGGCCACCGAACAGAATCGCCGAAATCGGCACGCCCTGGGGATCATTCCACTCGGGCGCCAGAATGGGGCATTGCGACATCGGTGTGCAGTATCGGGCGTTCGGGTGAGCCGCGGTGGTTTCCGTCTCCCGGTAGTACCAGTCGTTGCCCTTCCAGTCCGTGAGATGCTGCGGGTCGCCCTCGAGGCCCTCCCACCACACTTCACCGTCGTCGGTGAGCGCAACATTGGTGAAAACCGTGTTACCAGCGGCGATCGTGCGCATCGCGTTCGGGTTCGAGTCCCAGTTGGTGCCCGGTGCCACGCCGAAGAAGCCAAACTCCGGGTTGACGGCGTACAACCGGCCGTCCTTGCCGAACCGCATCCAGGCGATGTCGTCGCCCAGGGTTTCGGCGCGCCATCCGGGGATGGTGGGCTGAAGCATCGCCAGGTTGGTCTTGCCGCACGCCGACGGAAAGGCCGCCGCGATGTAGTACGCCTTGTTCTCGGGCGAAATCAGCTTCAGGATCAGCATGTGCTCGGCTAGCCAGCCCTCATCACGGGCCATCGCCGAGGCGATACGCAACGAGTAGCACTTCTTGCCCAGCAGCGCGTTGCCCCCGTAGCCGGAGCCGTAGCTCCAGATTTCGCGAGTCTCCGGGAAGTGAGTGATGTACTTGGTGTCGTTGCAGGGCCACGACACGTCTGCTTGGCCCGACTCCAGCGGGGCGCCGACCGAGTGCAACGCCTTGACGAAGAACCCGTCGTCTCCCATCTTCTCCAGTGCGGCGCTGCCCATGCGGGTCATCACCTTCATCGAAACCACCACGTACTCGGAGTCGGTGATCTCCACTCCGAGCTTGGGGTCCTCGGCGCCGAGGGGGCCCATGCAGAACGGCACCACATACATGGTGCGACCGCGCATGCAGCCCCGGTACAGGTCCGTCATCACGGACCGCATTTCGCTGGGGTCCATCCAGTGGTTCGTCGGACCAGCGTCGATCTCGTTCTCAGAGCAGATGAACGTACGCGACTCCACCCGTGCAACATCGGACGGATCGGATAATGCGAGGTAGGAGTTCGGGTACTTGCCTTCGTTGAGCCGGATGAAGGTGCCGGCATCGACCAACTGAGCGCAGAGTCGTTGAAACTCTTCCTCGGAGCCGTCTGCGAAAACCACCCGGTCAGGCTGGGTAAGTTCGGCGACCTCGGCTACCCAGGACAGCAGCCCCTGGTGATTCGTCGGCGCGGTGTCCAGACCGGGGGTTGTCGCTGCGGTCATTAAACTCTCCTGCTAGTCATCGGGTTCTCATCGTTGCGTCTGAGCCAGCTATGCAGTCGCGCATACAAGTGCCCACGCGGTGTCGCTTTTACACAAGGTTATCGCGCATCACTTGCCGGGGACGGTTCGGGCGGGTATAAGCCTGCTCACAACAACGATTCAGAAGGCGTCCGAACTGGCACAATCTTGCGCTCGCGCATCCCGCCCGTCGCCGCGGATCGCGCTTTGGGTTGCCGCGAGCTAAACGCGCCCGACGAGGCCATAACTGCGCTGCGCTAGGTCACATCCGGTAGCGCGGTGCGGGTGAGAGTGCGATTGCCCGTGCCAGGATCACCCAGTTCGGCACGCACGGCAGACAGTGCGTCGCGGAGCATCGGCAGCTCCAGGTCGCAGCGCGCCGCGGCCCGGGCCGCGGCGACTGCATGGTCGCGAAGTTCGCTGTCGATGATGGCCAGCTGATCGGCCAACAGGGCATCCTCGGACTCATCTCGGGCACTCACCGCGACGCCCACCGCCGCCTCGGCCGCCAGGACTCGACTGGCAACGAGCCGCTCGGCAACGGCCCGCAGCGATGTCACCGCATCGGCCGCCCAGCGGTCCACATCGGCACGATCTCGCAGCAGACTCCGGGTAGTGACCACCCAGACCGTCGCCGCCAGCCCGATCGCAACGCACGCCACGGTCCCCGCTGCCGCGAGTCCGGGGGGCGCCGCGGTGCGCAGTCCCGGGGCCAGACCGACCACTACCCTGCTCAACGTCAGCGCCACACCCAGTCCGAAGCCAGCGCCAAGTAGCATCATCAGCCGGCTTTCCACCCGTCGCGAATTCAGCGTTGGAGCCGAGAGCGCGACCGTTGGAAGCTTCGCGATGGCCGGCAGCTGCATCGGCACGCCCAAACCCTGCGCCACACCTGCGAGGCAGGCGTCGGTGGCCTCGTTCACCTCAACGACAACATCCTCGACTCGGCTGCGCACCTGCTCGGTGAACCCGGCCATGCCCCGTCGGGACAACACCGCGCTGCGCTCACGCAACTCGCTGCGCACTGACGAGCACCGATCGCGTGCGCAGTGGAACAACTCGATCCGCGCCTGCTGGATCTGCCGGCGAGCTGCGATGCTGTGCTCCGACCTTGATTGGCGTCGCCGCCGCATGGCCGCACCGCGACGCGCGCGCAAGGCGTCGACTCGTTCCCGCCGCTGCGCGCCCTCGGCGTCGCGATCCAGCCGCCGCGCCCGAGCCTGAAGCTGCGATTCCCACGACCGCAACGTGTTTCGCCGCGGAGCATGCGAATCGGTGAGCCGCGACTCGACAGTCGCGGCTAGCTCACCGACACGCTGGTCACCGAGTTCGGGGGCCGCGGCCACGCCAACCCATGGCACCTGGGCGTAGCGCGGCGCATGCGCGGCCAACCTGGCGCGGCTGGCGGTGAGAACGTCGCGCCAGGTGCGGTGCACGTCGATCTTGGCAACCACCCCGACCACCACGTCGGTGTGCTCGGCGACGGCGTCCAGCAGCACACAATCGGATGGGGCCAGGTGAGCCGCCCCGGAAATGACAAATACCACCGCCATCGGCGCATCTGCAGGCGTGAAGTCTGCCGACTCGACCACGGTGCGGTGCGGCAGCCGTTGGGCCAGCGCCGCGACCACACTGCTGACCCCAGCCAGCCATGGACCGGTCACCAAGACAACCGCACGGCGGCTGACGGCGGGCGAGTCCAGCCGTGGCTTGACCGCCGCCACCAGGGTGTCCACCCGGGCTGCGGGGTCTTCGTAAGGCCCGTCGGTCACCGCGACGCCTCGGATGCACCCGGCGGCACGGCGCCGGCATCTGACCAGAGCCGAAGCGATCCGCGAGCGATATCGGCCGCGCATGCCCGGCCAACCTCGCTTGTCGAATCCAGGCGGCCCGCACTGGTGTGTAGCCGGTATCGCTGCCAACGCACCGCCCGGGACAAGTGCGCGGCCGGACCATCGGATGGCGCAGGTTCCGGCTCGGGATCGCTGCCAGCGGCCAATCCGGATGCCCGCACCACATCGATCGCAACAGCCATCCGGGCCAGCACCGAGTCATCGGAGGACAGAAATTCAGCGACCTGCTCGCCAACGCGGTCCCGCGAGACGGCCAAGGCCTCGAGTTCCGCGACGGCCACGAGCACCCGCCGGTACCACAGCTGGGAGCAGATGGCGCAGATGCGGTCCAAGACGGCGTCGATGCCGCTGACCCGACGTAACAGGACACGGACTTGTTCCGCGGTTCCCGCGAGCTCGCCCGCGGAGGTGGCGGCCCGGAACCCGGCCACGCCCAGCGCGATGCCGAAAAGATCAAAGGTGTCCAGCAGGCGCACCCGTATCTCGGTCGGCACCGGAAGCTGTGCGGCGAGAAAACCGTCGAAAGATCCGTCCACACAGGTTGGGCCTTCGCGGTGCGCGGCCAGCACCCGCAAAGCAGCCCACAAGTCCGGGTCTGGGCGCCTATCCGGATCGTCGAGCGCGGCAACAGCAAGTAGCCCGATCAGGGGCTCCACGGGTGTTCCGACGAGTGCGGAGAAGCGCTTGCACCGAGCGTGGGCCGCCGCGATCGGACCATCACCCGATAGCGTGCCGACCAGGTCGGCTTTGTTCAGCACAGCGACCACCGGCTGGCGGGTCGCGGCGATGGCCTCCAGGGCATCGGAGTCTTCGGGCTTGATCGCCTCGGCAATGACGTAGACGACCAGCTCGGCCGGCTGATCACCGCGATCACCGGTGCGCTCCGGCGGTGCCACGGTAATGCCTAACGAGCTACCAGCTCGGTCGAGCGCGCACGCGACGGTGCTGCACCCCACTCCACGACGCCCACGAACTGCCAGCCGCAGTGGTTCGGTAGCCCGCTCGGCGACGGCCTCGGTTCGCCGGTCATCGGTCCTGGCCGCAAATCGCCTCAACTCGTCGGCGAATATCTGGTGCCCCTGTCCCCTCATATCCCGCCCGCTCTGTTCGATCCCTCTGCCGAGCGATCAGCCGCAATCCGCAGTGGCTCCCTGCAGGCGGCAACGTTCGCATCGCCACTGAAACCGACGCCGTGGGCGGGCTGCTGACAGGGCTCGATTGCCCGGCGCTATCGAATGGTGGCATCCGCACCGCCGAATCGCGAGTCACCTTCTGGTACCAGCAAAAGGCAACTGTTGGGTATCAATCTGGACCACAGGCGGCTACACCAGCCGTTCATGGGCCACGATGGACAAATGCATGCGCAACCCGGGTTGGGGGCAGACCCCGACACGCCGGTGAAATCGGGCCAGGGTCTCGACCACGGGGCAGGTTCTAGCGCTAGCGGCAATCTTCCGTCCACCAGCTTTCGGTCGCGGCGCTCCGCTCTGTCGAATGCTCAACGCCAGACCTGGGAGCGACTATGGCCGCGATTCGGCATGATGGCACTCCCGCAATCCCCGCCGGCCCAATCCGTGCCGCCGGGCCCGGTAGACGCGCAAGCCTGGTTTGGCCGCGATGCACCAGTGGTGCTGGAGATCGGGTCAGGCAGCGGCACCTCGACACTGGCGATGGCACAGCTCGAGCCGCATATCAATGTGATCGCGGTGGAAATCTATCGCCGAGGTCTGGCACAGCTGCTATGCGCACTGGAGCGCGAGAAAGTAGACAACATCCGGTTGATCCGCGGAAACGCGGTCACCGTGCTAGAACACCTGATCGCCCCCGGTTCGTTGCACGGCGTTCGGGTCTTCTTCCCCGATCCGTGGCCGAAGGCACGCCACCACAAGCGGCGGCTGCTGCAGCCGGCGACCTTTGCGTTGATCGCCGACCGGCTGCGCCCTGGCGGTGTCGTGCACGCCGCGACCGATCACTCCGGGTACGCCGAGCACATCGCCGATTCCGGCGACGGCCAACCCGGCCTGGTTCGCGTTGACCCCGGCACCGAACCGCTGCCGATTTCGGTGTGGCGCCCCACTACCAAGTACGAGACCAAAGCCCAGCATGAGGGCAGCAGCGTCACGGAGCTGATCTGGAAAAAGCGGAGTTGATCTGGAAAAAGCGGAGTTGATCTGGAAAACACGGAGCTGACCCGAAAAGCACGGTTGATAGAGAAAACCGCGGCTGCTAGGAAACGCCGCTGACAGAGAAAAGGCGCGGTTGATATGAAACGAACCGAAAACTAGATGACGATGAGCCTGACTGAAGAAGTGACCACCCCAGCGTCCCAGCCCTTCGTCCCGCCGCCGGTGCCGGCCTTATCCGAGTTATCCAAGGACGGGCTGGGCAGCCTCCCATCCCCAACGGGACGTGTCCTTTTGGTATGGGACGCCCCGAACCTCGACATGGGTCTGGGTTCCATCTTGGGTCGTCGGCCGACAGCTCTGGAACGACCGCGTTTCGACGCCTTGGGCCGCTGGCTCCTGACGCTTACCGCGGAAGTCGCCACTGGCCAGCCAGATGTGTCGACCGAACCTGAAGCCACCGTCTTCACCAACATCGCGCCCGGTAGTGCCGAAGTGGTCCGGCCCTGGGTGGATGCCCTGCGAAACGTCGGGTTCGCGGTCTTCGCCAAACCGAAGGTTGACGAGGACAGCGATGTCGACCGTGACATGCTCGACCACATCGACCAGCGGTACCAGCAGGGCCTTGCGGCGCTGGTAGTGGCGTCGGCCGATGGTCAAGCCTTCCGCCAACCCCTCGAGCAGATCGCCCGCGGCGGAACCCCAGTTCAGGTGCTTGGATTTCGCGAACACGCTAGTTGGGCGCTAGCGTCGGATACCTTGGAGTTCGTCGACCTGGAGGACATTGCTGGGGTTTTCCGGGAGCCGCTCCCGCGGATCGGCCTTGATTCGCTACCTGAGCAGGGTGCTTGGCTGCAGCCATTCCGGCCGCTGTCCTCGCTGTTGACCTCGCGTGTCTGACGCTCGACATGCTTGAAAAACGAAAACCGTTCTTAAAAAACGAAAAGTAGTGCGAGGGTCGCTAGCGATCCAGTAAGGAGCTTCCGTGTTCGCCTGGTGGGGTCGGACGGTGTACCGCTACCGGTTCATCGTCATCGGGGTCATGGTGGCTCTGTCCCTCGGTGGCGGCGTTTTCGGGCTGTCCCTCGGTTCACACGTCACGCAGAGCGGTTTCTACGACGACGGCAGTCAGTCAGTGAAGGCCTCGGTACTCGGCGACAACGTCTACGGTCGGGACCGCAGCGGTCATATCGTCGCGATCTTCCACGCCCCGGAGGGGAAGACCGTTAACGACCCGGCGTGGTCGAAGAAAGTCGTCGACGAACTCGACCAGTTCGTGGCCGACCACCCCGACCAAGTGATGGGTTGGGCCGGCTACCTGAGAGCGCCCGACACGACCAGCGCGGTAGTCAAGGGGATGGCCACCGAAGACAAGAAATACACCTTCGTGTCCATCCCGCTCAAAGGTGATGACGACGACACCATCCTCAACAACTACAAGGACATCGCGCCGTCCTTACAGAAGCTCGACGGCGGCACAGTTCAACTGGCCGGCCTCGAGCCGGTCGCCGAGGCGTTGACCGGCACGATCGCCACCGACCAGCGGCGGATGGAAGTTCTGGCGCTGCCG
This sequence comes from Mycobacterium spongiae, assembly GCF_018278905.1. Taxonomy (NCBI): domain Bacteria; kingdom Bacillati; phylum Actinomycetota; class Actinomycetes; order Mycobacteriales; family Mycobacteriaceae; genus Mycobacterium; species Mycobacterium spongiae. The sequence goes on along the minus strand of NZ_CP046600.1, from coordinate 433,166 downwards.
TTGGTGGCCGTGGTCCTGTTCCTCGTGTTCGGCGGGGTCATCGCCGCCTGCCTGCCGGTGATGGTGGGCGGCCTGAGCATCGCCGGAGCGCTGGGGATCATGCGGTTGATCGCGGTGTTCGGGCCGGTGCATTTCTTTGCGCAACCCGTCGTCTCACTGATCGGCCTCGGTATCGCGGTGGACTATGGGCTCTTCGTGGTGAGCCGGTTCCGAGAAGAGATCGCCGAAGGCTACGACACCGAGACCGCGGTGCGACGCACGGTGATGACCGCCGGCCGTACGGTGGCCTTCTCCGCGGTGCTGATCATCGCGTCCGGGATAAGCCTGCTCATGTTGCCGCAGGGCTTCGTGAAATCGCTGACGTATGCGCTCATCGCGGCCGTCGGCTTGGCGGCCTTGCTGTCGATCACCCTGCTGCCCGCCTGCCTCGCCATCCTCGGCCGCCACGTCGACGCGCTCGGCGTACGAACCCTGTTCCGGGTGCCGTTCTTGCGGAACTGGCAAGTGTCGCGTGCCTACCTGAACTGGCTCGCCGACCGGCTGCAGAAAACCAAGACCCGCGAAGAAGTCGAGGCCGGCTTCTGGGGCAAGCTCGTCAACTGGGTGATGAAGCGCCCGCTGGTGTTTGCGCTCCCGATTGTGGTCGGCATGGTCCTGCTGGTCATCCCGTTGTTCAACCTCTCGCTCGGCGGCATGAGCGAGAAGTATTTGCCGCCGAATAACGCGGTGCGTCAATCGCAGGAGCACTTCGACGAGCTCTTCCCGGGCTACCGCACCAATCCGCTGACGCTCGTGATCGAGTCGACCGATGGCCAGCCGCTCACCGACCAGCAGGTCGCCGATGTTCGCAACAAGGCGATGTCGATCAGCGGATTCATCGAGCCCGACAACAACCCCGCGAACATGTGGCAGGAGCGCAGTTACGCTCCCGGCGGGTCAAAGGATCCGTCAGTTCGGGTCCTACAGAACGGGCTGATCAACTCGGGTGACGCGGCGAAGAAGCTCGAAGAACTACGCGCGATAACGCCCCCCAAAGGCATCGAAATATCTGTCGGCGGAACACCGGCGCTGGAACAGGACTCGATCCATAGCCTGTTCGACAACATGCCGGCGATGCTGCTGATCCTGCTCACGACCACAACACTGTTGATGTTCTTGGCGTTCGGTTCGGTGGTGCTACCGATCAAGGCAGCGGTGATGAGCGCGCTGACGCTCGGATCCACCATGGGCATCCTGACGTGGATCTTCGTCGACGGTCACTTCTCGAACTTGCTGAACTTCACGGCGACCCCGTTGACCGCTCCGGTCATCGCGTTGGTGGTCGCCGTCGGGTACGGCTTGGCCACGGACTACGAGGTGTTTCTGGTGTCCCGCATGGTCGAGGCGCGAGAGCACGGCATGTCGACCCAGGAGGCGATCCGGATCGGCACCGCAACGACCGGGCGACTTATCACCGCCGCCGCCTTGGTGCTTGCCGTGGTCGCGGGATCCTTCGTCTTCTCTGATCTGGTGATGATGAAGTACCTGGCGTTCGGCCTGATGGCGGCCCTGCTGCTGGACGCGACCGTGGTGCGGATGTTCTTGGTTCCCTCGGTCATGAAGATGCTCGGCGATGACTGTTGGTGGGCTCCGCGCTGGATGAGACGCTTGCAGACCCGCATCGGGCTGGGCGAGATCCATCTGCCTGACGAGCGCAAGCGGCCCGCCGGCAACGGGCGTTCCGGACGGCCTCCCGTCACCGCGGGTCTGCTCGCCGCGGCTCCGCGCCCAACACTCGAAGCCGGTCACTCCGCAGCGGTCGAATCATCGCGTCCGCGCGGGGCAGGCCGCCCTGACGGCAAACCCGGCAAGGAGGCACCCGCCAGCACGGGTAGCGCAGGGAAGGCCAAGACCAGCCCGGTGGCAGGGCAATCGGCGGAGCCGCCGACCACCCGCTTCGGGGCGCCCACTCACCACGGTGCCCAGACCGAATCATCACCGGAACGATCGGCGGACGTTCGCGGCTCGGCTCGCGGCGCGACGGCGCCTTCGTCGGCACCCACGCGGCCCCCGTCGCCAATACCGTCGGCACCGTCGCCAGCACAAGCGCCGGCGCCGAGCCCGACGCCGCCGCCGGCCCCGTCGGCGGGTCAAACCCGGGCCATGCGGATTCCGAAGAACCCTTCCGACGACGCCACCGGCGACCCAGCTGACCCAACCGCCGCCCTCCCGGTAAGCCGCCCGGACGGCAACGACTCCGAAGCCGCCACCGAGCAGCTCAATGCCCGCGGCGGGCCGGACAACACGCGCCAGCGCCGGCGTGCGGCGGGCGGTCTCAGCGCTGCGGATCTGCTGCGCCGCGAGGGACGGCTCTAAGCCTCCTCCGCGTCAGTCGCAGGGCCGCCTTCGAGGCTGTCGGAGGCGGCGCCTACGGGCTCACCCTCTCGGCCCGCATCTCGCGCATCGGCTGCGTCCACGGTCAGGCTGTCGGCGGCTGCGCCTGGATCGTTGGCCAGCAAAACCTGCACGGCATTGTTGAAGAAAGCGACCGTAGGGACCGCAAGCAAGGCACCCACAATCCCAGCAAGTACACCACCGGTAGCAATGGCCAACACCACCGCCAGCGGGTGGATCGCGACCGCGCGCCCCATGACCAACGGCTGCAGCAAATGAGCCTCAAGTTGGTTCACCCCGACCAGCAAACCAAGCGTGAGCAACGCATAGACCAAACCCTTGGCCAGCAGGGCGACCACGACCGCGAGGAAGCCGGCGATCACGGCACCGACAAGCGGCACAAACGCCCCCAGGAAGACCAACGACGCTAGCGGCAGCGCAAGGGGCACACCCATGATCGCCAGCCCCGCGCCGACACCGGCCGCATCAACCAACGCCACCAGAAACGTCGCCCGCACGTACCCGATCAGCGATCCGTACCCTGCCCGCCCAGCCGCCAGCACTCGGTCCCGGACGCCCACCGGGACGATCTTGGCGACGTAGTGCCAGATCCCGCGTCCTCCGTAGAGGAAGAAAATCAGTGTGAACAGCACCAACACCGCCGCCGTAACCAGCTCGGTGATGGTCGCCGCTGTGGACAGAGCGCCGCTGGTCAACCTCGCCTGATTGTTTCGCAGCGCCTCGATCGCAGCGTTGCCCGCGTTGTCGATCTGTTCGCCGCGTAGGTGCGCAGGTCCTTCGATCAACCATTTGCGGGTGGCCTCGATGCTCTGCTCGACCTGCGCGACCAGATCGGGCAAGCCGACGATGAACTGGCTGACGACAAACGTCAGGATGCCACCTAGGGTGGCGAAACCGCTGAGCAAAACCAGCGTCACCGCGCCGCTGCGGGGCACCCCGTGGTTGTCCAACCAGTCCACCGCCGGCACCAGCAACGCACTGAGTATCAAAGCCAGCAACACTGGAACGACGATGATTTCAAGTTTGCGGATAACCCACAGCAGGGCTAACACCGCGCCCAGAATGACCAGCAACCGCCACGCCCACGCAGCCGCCTTGCGCACCAATGGTGCGACCGAAGCATCATCCAGGCTTGTCGACACCCGGCAAGCCTAGCTGGCAAAGCGCTGGTTCCCGCCCACCTCACAGCGCTCCCGAAATCGCCGAGCGACGGCCTCCGCCACCGCGCCGGATCGCTTCTGCGGTCAGCAGCCGGCACGATCCGGTCACGACCGCAGAACGAGCCCGACACAGACCGCCACGTGCGGCGATTAGCGCGCCACCTGCGCGGTTACCCTGATGCACGTGTCGCATGACGCCGCTTCGCGCAACCTCCGTCAGCGCGGGTGCGGACTCCCCCGCGCGCGGATGAGGACGCCACCCGCTCGGGCGGGGGAGTCCGCGCGCGGCAAGTACTGGTGGTTGCGATGGGTGGTCCTGACCATCGTCGCAATCGTGCTTGCGGTCGAGGTGGCGCTGGGCTGGGACCAACTCCACAAAGCCTGGGCGAGCATGTACGAGGCCAACTGGTGGTGGCTGCTCGCTGCGATTGCAGCGGCAGGCGCGTCAATGCACAGCTTCGCCCAGATCCAGCGAACTTTGCTGCGATCCGCCGGGGTCCACGTCAAGCAGTGGCGCTCGGAAGCCGCCTTTTACGCCGCCAATTCGCTGAGCACCACGCTGCCCGGTGGGCCGGTGTTGTCGGCGACGTTCCTGCTCCGTCAGCAACGCATGTGGGGCGCCTCGACTGTGGTGGCGTCGTGGCAGCTGGTGATGTCGGGAGTCCTCCAGGCCGTGGGACTGGCACTACTCGGGTTGGGCGGCGCCTTCTTCTTGGGCGCAAAGAACAACCCGTTCTCGCTGTTCTTCACGCTCGGCGGGTTCGTCGCACTGTTGTTGCTGGCGCAGGCGGTGGCGTCACGGCCGGAGCTGATCGAAGGGATCGGCCGGCGGGTGTTGTCGTGGGCCAACTCGGTTCGCGGCAGGCCGGCCGACACCGGCTTGGAGAAGTGGCGCGAGATACTCATGCAGCTGGAATCGGTCAGCCTGGGCCGACGCGACTTGGCCGTGGCGTTCAGTTGGTCATTGTTCAACTGGATCGCCGACGTCGCCTGCCTCGGTTTCGCCGCCTATGCCGCCGGCGACCACGCCTCGGTCGCCGGGTTGACGGTGGCCTACGCCGCCGCTCGCGCGGTCGGCACCATTCCGCTGATGCCGGGCGGACTGCTGGTCGTCGAGGCGGTGCTGGTACCCGGGCTGGTGTCCAGCGGAATGACTCTGCCTAGTGCCATCTCAGCGATGCTGATCTACCGGTTGATCAGCTGGCTGCTCATCGCCGCGATCGGCTGGGTGGTGTTCTTTTTCATGTTCCGCACCGAGAACATCACCGATCCGGATGCCGACCCGGATGCCGACGAATCAGCAACCGCACCTACCGCAGACCCGGCCGGCAGCCCCGCCAGCAACGCGGCGACCGATCAAGCCACCTCGTCGCAGCACAAACCATCCGATGATCCTGCCGAAACCGCCCTGCACGGCCCCTTACCACCAGAGCAGGAGCCCGACAACAACGCAGAGCAGCACTGCTGAACCTGCGCGATTGGGTGTCATCCGGCCTTGGCGAATGGGCGACGGAATCACCGAGTGCAGTGATCCCGTGCACGCCCACCGCGGATGTCCCCGAACCCCCCGGGGCCAAGAGCCATCCTGCCACCGTCGACATCGGCGCGGCCAACTTCTGGGCCGAAATCCCGATTCCTACGACATACTCACACCGTCTTTGCAGCAACCTTGCAGCCTCGGTGACGTCGCAGCTCAGCACCCGCAAGACCACCTGACGCGCATCCTGCTGAGGTAGGCTCGCGAGCACGCAACGTGCGACATTACGGGGAGACCGAAATCCAGCAGTTCATGATGCGCCTGAGCCGCAACCTGCGCAGGTTCCGCTGGTTCGTCTTCACCGGTTGGCTACTGGCGTTGGTGCCGGCGATCTACCTGGCGATGACGCAGTCGGGGAACCTCACCGGCGGCGGGTTCGAAGTCGCGGGCTCGCAGTCATTGCTGGTCCATGATGTGGTCGACGCTCAATACCCCGGGCAAGAAGCCCCCGAGCTGGCACTTGTGGCCGCGCCCCGCCCGGACGCCAGTTATCAGGACATCAACGACGCTGTCGCGCTACTGCAGGGACTGGCCGATGAGCTGCCGGGCGTTACCGTGGCGCCCAACCCCACCCAACGCCCGCCTCGGCCCGACCGCCCCTACGTGGTGTCGCTGCGGCTGGACGCCAGCAACGCTGGGACGAGCGATGTCGCCAAGAAACTGCGCCAACGAATTGGAGTCGATGGCGAGCGGTCCGGAAAAACGGCGAACGGCAAAGTGCGGCTGTACGTCATCGGCCAGGGCGCACTGAGCGCCGCGGCGGCCGCGAACACCAAACGCGACATCGCCGACGCCGAACGCTGGAACCTGCCGATCATCCTGATTGTCCTGCTAGCGGTATTCGGCTCGCTGACTGCTGCGGCGATCCCGCTGGCCCTCGCCGTCTGCACCGTCGTCGTCACCATGGGTCTGGTCTACCTGCTGGCAATGCATACCACCATGTCGGTGTTCGTGACCTCGACCGTGTCTATGTTCGGGATTGCCCTTGCGGTCGACTACTCCCTATTCATCTTGATGCGCTTCCGCGAAGAACTGCGTTCTGGTCGTTCGTCGCGGGATGCCGTCGATGCGGCGATGGCCACATCCGGGCTCGCGGTGGTGCTGTCCGGCATGACCGTCATCGCCTCGCTCACTGGGATCTACTGGATCAACACCCCTGCCCTCGGGTCGATGGCCACGGGCGCGATTCTCGCGGTCGCCGTCGCCATGCTGACGTCGGCAACCTTGACGCCGGCGCTACTGGCCACATTCTCCAAGGCGACCGCCAAGCGCTCGGCGCTGCTGCACTGGTCGCGGCGGCCGGAGAGTACCCACTCTCGGTTCTGGTCCCAGTGGGTCAGATGGGTCATGCGCAGGCCTTGGCTCACAGCCTTGGCGGCGTCGACGGTCTTGATCGTCATGGCAGCACCGACAGCATCGATGGTGCTGGGCAACAGCTTGCTGCGCCAGTTCGACTCATCGCACGAAATCCGCAACGGGGTGGCGGCAGCGGCGCAGGCACTCGGTCCAGGCGCCCAGGGCCCGGTCGCGGTGCTGGTCAGATTTCCAGACGGAGGCGCGTCCGCACCCGCCCACCGCCAGACACTGGCTGCGATTCGTCAGCAGATGCTCGCGGCTCCCCACGTCGCCTCGGTGGGACCGCCAGTTTTTGCTGGCGACGATGCCAGCGCTCTGCTCAGTGCGGTGCTGTCAGTCAATCCGGAAGACCTCGGCGCCCGGGAAACCGTCACGTGGATGCGGACCCAACTACCCGAGGTCGCCGGCCCTGCCCTCGTGGACGTCGGTGGTCCCACCGCCCTCATCAAAGACTTCGACGACCGAGTCTCCGCGACGGAGCCCCTGGTACTTGCCTTCGTGGCGGCGATCGCGTTCTTGATGCTGCTGATTTCGATCCGCTCAGTCTTCTTGGCACTCAAAGGTGTGCTGATGACCCTGCTGTCGGTGGCTGCCGCCTACGGCAGCCTGGTGGTGGTCTTCCAATGGGGCTGGGCAGAGGGGCTGGGGTTCCAGCCGCTCAGTTCGATCGACAGCACCGTTCCGCCGCTGGTCCTGGCTATGACATTCGGGTTGTCGATGGACTACGAAATCTTCCTGCTCACGCGAATCCGGGAACGTTTCCTCTACAGCGGCGACACGCGGGACTCCGTTGCCTACGGCGTCAGTACCAGCGCTCGCACGATCACCAGCGCTGCGCTGATCATGATCGCGGTGTTCTGCGGATTCGCCTTCGCCGGCATGCCCCTTGTAGCCGAGATCGGGGTGGCATGCGCCGTCGCCATCGCCGTGGACGCCACGATCGTGCGACTGGTTCTGGTGCCCGCACTGATGGCGATGTTCGACCAATGGAACTGGTGGCTGCCCCGCTGGTTGGCCCGCATCTTGCCGTCGGTCGACTTCGACCGGCCGCTGCCCGCGGCCGACCTCGGTGGCGCGGTCAACATTCCGGACGACATCGCCGGTGCGATAACGCCCAGCTCAGACCTGAAGATGGCGCTTGAGTCCGCGGCCAAGCTCAAACACCTTGCCCCTGATGCCATTTGCGTTGCCGACCCACTCGCCTTCACCGGCTGTAGGCACAACGGCAACAAGCCCGACCAGGTCGCACAACAGGAACGAGGCGGCAATGGCTCGGCCGCATCGGCAACCGTTCCCAGAGAGGGAGAACCGGGGACCAACAGTCACGCGACAGCCAGCGCGGCGGTCGGCCTGGCACACCGCAGCGACGTCGCGTGCGCCATGTCGCGCAATGAGCGCCCACTACATCCCGTCACCCTCTGGCGGGGGCGCCTTTCGGTGGCCCTCGACGCGCTGGAGACCTCGAACAATGAGAGGACCGACGACAACGACGGGACAAGCAACAATAACGGGACCGAGCCGACAGTCCCCCATGGTGAAGCTGCCCATCGGAGGTACGAGCGCCGCAGTCCGATGGAAACCACCAATGTGGCGCTGCCCACCGGTGACCGGCTGCTGATCCCGACCGGAGCAGAAACGGTGCGCCTCATGGGCTATCTGATCATGTGTCGTAACAGCAACCGCGACTACATCGAATTTGCTGACATGGTCGATACCATAGAACCCGAGACCGCCGCGGTCGTGCTGGCCGCAATGGACAGGTACTACCGTTGTCAACCACCCGCGCAGCAAGGTGTGACAACCCAGTTGGTTCGCCGGCTGGCCGATCCGCATCCGTCCGACCAGAAGGATCAACCGTCCGACCCAGCCACTGAGGCAAGCTGGGAGAAGGTCCGGCAGCGCTGCCTGTCGGTGGCCGTAGCGATGTTGGAGGAGGCGAGGTGACGTTGGCAGCCGACCGACGCCCCGCCCCCTCAGAGCAGCCCTCGGCGCAGCCAAGTCCTCCGGATACCGACCAGCCGGTCGAACTCTGGCCTACCGCCGCGATCCGGTCGGCGCTGGCGAGCGGCGAGATCGCCACCTGGAAACGCATCGCAGCCGCGTTAAAGCGCGACCCATATGGGCGGACGGCACGGCAGGTCGAGGAGGTTCTGGACGGCTCGCCGCCCTACGGGATCGCCACGGCGTTGTCAGAAGTGCTGGATCGCGCCCGCACCCACCTCGAGGCCAACGAACGCGCCGAGGTAGCCCGCAACGTTCGGCTACTGTTGGAACGCTGCGGCCTGGAACAACAAGAATTCGCCTCACGAATCGGCGTAGCCGAGGCGGACTTGGCCGCCTACCTCGACGGCAGCCAAAGCCCGACCGCCTCGCTGATGATCCGGATGCGGCGGTTGTCGGACCGGTTTGTCAACATGAAGTCCGAGCGCTCCCCGAACACTTAGCGAGCACTGATCGGCGCGACGTCGAGCACCAGCCAGTCGCTGTCACGCTTGGTAAACATGACCCGCACGGCTGGCGCGGCCTGACTGGCAGGTTCACCAGGGATGCTCTGAGTCACCCGCATGATCACCGCCACGCTGGCCGCCGACGGCCCGATGGCCTCGACTCCGGCCGCCAGGGCGACCGCCTGTGCGGTGACGTTGCGCTCGGCCAGTTCGGCGCTGGACTTGACGTATTGCTCCTTGAACGCGGCCGCTTGCTCGGGCACCATCATCGCCGCCGCCCGGTCGGCGGAGGCGCCCGGAGCGCCCGGCGAGAATGACGCGACAGCCTCGGCCATATCCGTAGCGATCTCTACCACGGTTCGAGAATCCCGTTTGAAGTCGCGGTCGGGCGTTGTCCAATGGATGTAGCCGGTGACCACCGCGGCCGACAGGGCGACCGCGCACACCATGACAACCGCCAGTCGCAGGCCGGGCGCATCGTCATCGGTACCGACGGTCACCGCGTCGCGGCGCAGCAGCCAGAGGTTGACGCCGACACCTTCCAGGATCAGCAACACCAACGCCGAGCATGCCGACACCCACCACAACGGCCAGCCAAGCACGACTCCGATGGACAGCAGAGCCGCGATAGCGGCCAGCGGCGCCACAACGTCAAAAACGGCAAACCGCCAGGCGTTTCTCACCGGATCGACTCCAGCCCGGAGATCATCAGCTTGCCCTCAACGTCGGAGACGTCGAGGCGCAAGTTCCAGTGCACGGTCTGTGGCTTCGTACCCGCGTTCTCGCTGACCGACGTGGCAACCAGCATGACCGAGTCGGTGCGGGTGGCGAACGGAGGTAATTTCGTTGTCACTACCGGCCGGGTGGTACCCGGCTCGGCGTCTGGGTCGCGGTGCACCGTGTCGATCGCAACCGCTTCGACCCGGCCGGTGCTGCGGGTCTGCAACTTCTCCACCACCTGCCGATACGGCCGTACCGCAGCGTCGAAGTGGCTGTTGAGGTCTCCGACGGTTCCGTCGTGCAGCTGCTGCAGGCTGGCGTCGAGGTTTCCGGCATTCATATTGATCAGGACGTGCGTCCACTCCGCGGCGGTCCGCATCACCCGGGTCAGGTAGGCGCGCTCCCCAACGTCGTCGCGGCGTGCCGACCACACCATCACGCCCAGCACCACCGCGGCGACGGACACGACTCCCAGAACCGTCGAGGCAATTCCGTAGCTCGAGAACATTCCCCCAGCCGACGTTTCGTGCCGCGACGAATCGGGGCCAGCCTCTTCCCCATCGTCGGCAGAATCTTCCTGGGCCGGTTCCTCGGCCCGCTCCCGGTCAGCCATGGCCCGATCGTTGCACCTGAAAAGAGATGGAAGGATGGCGGGGTGACATTGGAGGCCATCCGCTCGGGCATCGACCTGAGCAACGTAGACGCTGATGCCAGACCTCAAGACGACCTGTTCGGTCACGTCAACGGCCGCTGGCTGACCGAGTACGACATCCCCGCCGACCGGGCAACCGACGGAGCGTTCCGGAACCTGTTCGACCGAGCCGAGGAGCAGGTACGCGATCTGATCGCCGAGGCCAGCGAGACCCGCTCCGCGGCGGCCACCGCGGCCGATACCCAACGCATCGGCGATCTCTACGCCAGCTTTCTCGACGAAGAAGCCATCGAGCGCCGGGGCACCCAACCCCTACACGATGAATTGGCCGCGATAGATAACGCCGCCGATCGCGATGGTTTGGCAACTGTCGTCGGCGCCCTGCAACGCACCGGAATGGGCGGCGGCATCGGGCTCTATATCGACACCGATTCCAAAGACTCGACCCGCTACCTCGTTCACATCTCGCAATCGGGCATCGGATTGCCTGACGAATCCTACTTCCGCGATGAACAACACGCCCCGGTGTTGGCCGCCTACCCCCGGCACATCGCGCGCATGTTCAGCCTGGTGTACGGAGATCGCTGCGAGAGCGCCAACCACACCGACACGGCCGCCCGTATCGTTGCGTTGGAGACCAAACTCGCCGCCGCGCATTGGGATGTGGTCAAGCGGCGCGACGCCGAACTCACCTACAACCTGCGCACTTTCACAGACATACAGACCGAAGCGGCGGGCTTCGACTGGGCCGGGTGGGTGACCGCGCTGGGCAGCGCACCGGAGGACGTCGCGGAACTTGTTGTGCGCCAACCAGATTATTTGAGCGCTTTCGCATCGCTATGGAGCAGCGAGGACCTGGAAGATTGGAAATTCTGGGCGCGTTGGCGGTTGATTCATGCCCGCGCCCCCTGGCTGACCCGCGAACTCGTCGCCGAGGACTTCGACTTCTACGGCCGGAGGCTAACCGGCGCCGAGCAGATCCGCGCCCGCTGGAAGCGGGGGGTATCGCTGGTGGAGAATCTGATGGGCGATGCCGTCGGAAAGCTCTATGTGCAACGACATTTTCCGCCGGCAGCGAAGGTGCGCATCGACTCTCTCGTCGAAAACCTTCGGGAGGCCTACCGGATCAGCATCAGCGACCTGGACTGGATGACGCCGCAGACCCGAGAACGAGCGCTGACGAAGCTGAGCAAGTTCACCGCCAAGGTCGGGTATCCCGCCAAGTGGCGCGACTACTCGAAGCTGGTGACCGACCGCAACGACCTCTACGGAAACTATCAACGGGGATATGCCGTCAATCACGACCGCGAGTTGGCCAAGCTCGGCGAGCCCGTGGACCGCGACGAGTGGTTTATGACACCGCAGACCGTCAACGCCTACTACAACCCTGGGATGAACGAAATCGTCTTTCCCGCAGCGATTTTGCAACCTCCGTTCTTCGACGCCGATGCCGACGACGCGGCCAACTATGGCGGTATTGGGGCGGTGATCGGCCACGAGATCGGGCATGGTTTCGACGACCAGGGAGCCAAGTACGACGGCGATGGCAATCTTGTCGACTGGTGGACCGACGATGACCGAACCGAGTTCGGCTCCCGCACTGCGGCGTTGATCGAGCAGTACGACTCGTACACGCCGCGGTCGCTGGACAGCAGCCACCGGGTGAACGGCGCGTTCACCGTTGGCGAGAACATCGGCGATCTGGGCGGGCTGTCCATCGCCCTATTGGCGTACCAGCTGTCACTCGACGACCGGCCGGCTCCGGTCATCGACGGCCTCACCGGCATCCAACGCGTGTTCTTCGGCTGGGCGCAGGTTTGGCGGACCAAGTCACGCGAGGCCGAGGCAGTCAGGCGACTCGCGGTAGACCCGCACTCGCCGCCGGAGTTCCGGTGCAACGGTGTCATTCGTAACGTCGACGCGTTCTATGACGCTTTCGATGTCACCGAGGATGATGCGTTGTTCCTGACCGCGGAGAACCGCGTCAAGATCTGGAATTAGCGCGCCTCTGCTCGCGCCGGTTCGATTCGGGCTGGCACATGCTTGTGCCAGGGAGTGCCGGCATACGAATCGCGCCATCCGGTGGAGGTCAAGGAATTGGGGGCGACACCGGGCACCAAGGTACGGCCGTCGTCGTCGACGTAATCGAGCCCAAACCCGTTGGGAAGAGCGGCATGTCCGGCAAGCATTGTCTCGGTGACTTCGACAGTCGCCTCGGCGCTACCGGCCGCGGTGGTGATGCTGGCTCGGCACCCATCGATAAGTCCGAGCGCCTGGGCGTCTTCAACGCTGACCCGCAACGCCCCGTCGACGTCGCGCTTGCGCCAGGATGGGTCGCGCAAGATGTCGTTCGCGGTGAAGGCGCGACGCTCCCCAACCGACAACACGATCGGCAACTCCGAGGTGGTCAGCCGGGGCGGCGCGGTGGTCAGTGTTCGCAGTTCGATCAGCATTTCGGGTATTTCCAGCGCGATCTTGTGATCGGCGTGGCTGATCAACGCGAAGTCGTCCTCGTAGTTGTGGATGGTGAACGTGACCCCCGAGGGGCTATTGAGGATGGCGTCGAAGAGCGCGTTACCGTCGGCGTAGCCGGCGCGCCGGACAGCCTCCGGGTAAGCCATTGCGGTCTTCTGGGCGAGCCCCCACACCGCGGCCGCCCCGGCTAGACCGTGGGGTAGCGTCGGCCCGAGAGTCTCGTAGAGGACGTAGGGCAGCAGTTTCGACATCGTCGGGTTGCTGGCCACCGCGCCGAGAAACGCCTCGGTGTATTCCTGAAGTCCTCGTTGAGCGGCTTCGCGCAGTGGCCGCAAGTCGGCGTCGTCGACCACACCAAGTGCTCGCACCAGCCGAGCCCAGATCTCAGGTTCGGGTAGAGTTCCCGGGAATGGTTCCAGCAGCGGCCGACGCAACTGGAAACCATTGTGCGGGAACTCGAAATTGAAGAAGGTGGCCTCCGGCTTCTCGAACTGGGAGGCGGCCGGAAGCACATAGTGAGCCAGCCTCGCGGTCTCGGTCATCGCGACGTCAACGACAACCATCAATTCCAGAGCCTCGAACGCCTCCCGGCACGCGGTCGAATCGGCCAGCGAGTGCGCTGGATTACCGCTCTCCACGATCATCGCCCGGAACCGGTCCGGGTGATCGGTCAGGATCTCTTCGGGCACCGCATTCGCCGGGATCAGACCAGCGATGATCGGGGCGCCGGTGACGGGCGATCGGCCCGAGACGGTGCTGAACAGCGGAGCGAAGGACGAATGCAGGTGCTGGCTACCCTTTTTCGCGAAGTTACCGGTGAGGATCCACAGCAATTTGTTGAGATAGGAGCACAGCGTGCTGTTGGGCCCCTGTTGAATGCCGAGGTCCTCGAACACCGCTACGCTCGATGCGGCGCCGATGCGGCGCGCGGCGGCCCGCACTAGCTCTTCGTCCACCCCGCAGCGGTCCGCGTACTCGGCGATCGGCAGCTCGCGAAGGGCATCTTGGACGATGTCGGCCCCACGCACGTGCTCGGCGAGAAATGCTTCGTCGCAGAGGTTTTCCTGGACCAGAACACCGGCCAACGAAGCCAGGCACCAAGCATCGGTACCGGGCCGAACCCGCAGGTGGAAGTCGGCCATCTTTGCGGTGTCGGTGATCACCGGATCGATGACGATCATCGACCGTGCCGGATCCTTAGCGATCTCGTTGAGCACCACGCGTGCGCGGGGGAAGCTCTGCGACATCCACGGATTCTTGCCGATGAATACCGACACTTCGGCGTGTTCGAACTCGCCGCGAGTATGACCGCCGTATAGCTGGGCGTCGATCCACGCTTCGCCGGTCTTCTCCTGCGCCAACGCATTTGAACGGTAGCGAGAACCCAGCGCCTTCAGAAACGCGCTGCTGTAGGCCCCTCCCAGGTGATTGCCCTGCCCGCCGCCCCCGTAATAGAAGATCTTGTCTCCGCCGTAGGTGTCACGGATGTGTTTGAAACCCTCGGCTATCTCGACAATGGCGGTGTCCCAGTCAATCTCCTCGTAGGTGCCGTCGGGGCGGCGCCGCATCGGCGAGGTCAAGCGGGCACGGTTGTTCTGGTAGTGGTCCAGGCGCAACGCCTTGTTGCAGGTGTAGCCGCGCGAGGCCGGATGGGCTTTGTCACCTCGGATTCGCGCCAGCTTACGATCCTCGAGTTGCACCACAATGCCGCAATTGCACTCGCACAGAATGCACGCTGTGGGCTGCCAATCAGTGGTGGTCATCGGTCTTCCCTTCCGGCAGCTCGGCCAGTAGCAGGTTGTACAGCTGACGGTGAACACGATCCAGCGGCGCCAGGTCACGCCGCACCCGCGCCAGCAGTAGTGCGCCTTCCAACGCCGACATCGCCAGCTCTGCCAACTCGGTGGCCCGATCCGGCGCTACCCCGTCGCTAACGAAGCGTTGCGCGATCATGGTCGACCAGCGGTCGAACACCGCTGCCGCATGGGCGATCACCGGAGCCATCCGCTCGCGGTCCGCGGCCTCACCCGCTTCCACCGCGACGGCCGCGATGGGGCAGCCCGCCCGGAAATCGGTGGCGACCAGCTGCTCGCGGTACTGGTCGAGCAGCGTGTCCAATAGCTCCAAACTCCGCTCCGCCCGCGTGATGAGTCCGGCGATGTACTCGCCGGAATAGTCGACGGCCTCGCAGAGCAGTTGGGTGCGCCCACCCGGGAAATAGTGATAGGCGGAGCCGCGCGGCGCGCCACTGTGCTGCAAAACGTCCGAGATCGCAGTGGCATGCGCGCCGCGCTCCCTGATCAGCAGCGCGGCAGAAACCACCATCCGCTCGCGTGGGCTTCGCATCGCCGCTCCTCAATGCCCCGGCCGGCTAAGTATGACGATATACATAATCGTCCCGGCAAGCAACGCCCGATGCGACTCACCTCATCCGCTCAGTCGACCGAGCCGTCGAGCACTCGCCAGCGGCAGGCGCGCGCCCACCTGCGCACGCTGGTTGTTAGATCTGCCAGTCCTGCGCGCCGTCGTTCTGGGTGTAGGACCCGACGGAGTTCTTCACCACGATCGGATCGCCACTGCCAAAGTTGTCGAAGAACCACTTCGCATTGGCCGGGCCGAGGTTGATACATCCGTGGGTGACGTTGCGCTTGCCTTGATCGCTCACCGACCATGGCGCGCTGTGCACGAAGTTGCCGCTGTTGTCGATGCGCACCGCGTCGTGCACCGTGAGCTTGTATCCCCAGCTCGAATTGACCGGGACCCCGTACGTCGAGGAGTCCATCACCACGGTGGGCATCTTCTCGAGAACGTAGTACGTGCCGTTCGGAGTCTGGTGGTGGCCCGCCGCCATGCCCATCGACATGGGAAAAGTCTTCTCGACAACGCCGTTACGCGTGATGGTCATCTGGTGAGTGGCGTCATCAGCGGTGGCCACCAGCGAGTCGCCGGTGCGGAAGCTGGACTTGGTGCCCGCCGCATCGATATTCACCGCCGTATTGGCGGGCCAGAAGTCAAACGGACGCCAGCGCACTTGGGTCGGAGTCATCCAGTAGAACTTGCCCGGCACGGGCGGGATCGACGAAATGTGAATAGCGCTTTCGGCCATTCCGCGGTCGGCGATCGGCACCGCGAAGTTGATGATGATCGGCTTGGCTACCCCGACCATGGAGCCGTCGATCGGATTGAACGTCGGTGGCCGGAACGGCGGAATTCCGAAAAATGGTGTCGGGTTCTGCCCGGCAACCGGGCCCATGGCCATCGGCACCGCTAGTGGATCGGGCGGAGGGGGCCCAAACGGGTTGGGCGGTGGTGGGGGCGGCGCCAACGGGTCTGGTGCCGGCGGAGGCGGCGCCAACGGGTCAGGTGCCGGCGGCAACGCCAGCGGGTCTAACCCCGGCGGGGGTGGTGGTGGCGGCCCCGGTGGCGCAACCACACCGGGATCACCCGGACCTGGATCGGGGTCCGCGAGGGCGGTGCCCGTTCCAAACACCGGTACCGCCAACACTCCGGCTGCGATCACGACGGCGAAGAGGCGTCCCCTCGTCCAGCGCGACATAAGTGCATCCCTCCAGTCACGTTCTGTCATTCAGTGTGGCATAGCGCGCCGGCTGATTGCGTCGTCAACAGCCACCCAATGGGCGCTCGCGCGCCCGGCCAGGCACCTACTTCAGTCCTCTGAACTGGCCGTTTGCTCGGCACCCGGAGTCACCCCGGCAGCCTCGAAGATGCGCCGGCTAGCCATCGTCCCGACCAGGGCAAGCCCGATCAAGCCCGCCGATGCAGTGAGCATCATCACAACACTGCGCTCGTACAACAGCCCACCGGCCAGAGATCCGGCCATAATGCCCACCTGAAACGCCGTGACGTACAGGCCGGAGGCTCCGTCGAGGTCGTGGGCGCCGGTGCGCATCGCCGCGGACTGCAGCATCGGCGACACGGCAGTGGCCATGGCGCCCCAGAGAACGATCGCCGCGGTCCCGACGATGAGTACCGGCGCCACGGAGCGAGTCCCGCCGACCGCCAACGCGGCCAGCATGACGAATGCCGCCGTCAATCCGGCAATACAGAAGATGATTGCCCCCCTGGGCCGACGGTCCAACGGCCGCGCCACCAGGGCGAGCGCAATCACTCCGGCGGTGCCGTAGGCGGCGAGCAACCAGGCCTGGTTGGGTCCTTGTATGCCCACAACTTGGCGGATGATCACCACGATGTAGGTGTAGGAGACGAAATGACCGGTGACGCCGACCATGGTGATCAGGCTGACGACGATCAACGGTCCATTCCGGTGGTGACGCGCGCGGCGCCCGACGTGTTGCAGCTGGTGGGCGCTGAGCACCATCTCTGGCAACAGCAGCCGTGCCGCCACGGTGACGATCGCCGCCGCGACGGTGACACCCGCCGCCGCCAGCCGCCAGCCCCACATCAGGCTCAACGCCGCGGTGAGCGGACTGCCGACCACGAGCGCCAGGCTGGTTCCGATGTAAATCGCGGTTGTGGCGCGGCCGGCGTGACTTGGCGGCACCAGCCGGGTAGCGATCGGGGCGACAACCGACCACATCAGGCCGTGGGTGACCGCGCAGAGAACCCGCCCACCGGCCAGCACCGCGAAGTTGGGCGCCAGGGCAGAGACCAGTTGCGAGACGGTGAGGCAGACCAGGCTTACCACCAGAGCCCGGCGCCGCGGCCAGTGCGCAGTCCACCGCACCAGCGGGACCGTCGTCAATGCGGCAACGAGGGCGTACCAGGACAGCAAGGTCCCGACCAGAGCGACGCTGACGTGCAGATTCCCCGCAATCGCTGACAATGCGCCCACAGGCAGGATCTCGGCGGTGACATAGATGAATGCCGCCGCGGCCAGTACCGCCAGTTGCGCGGCAATCCGTGGCGTCCAGGTTCGTGCGGTGGTACCCGCGGTTTCGGCAATCATGGCGTGGGAGCCGCGATCATCCCCAGCAGCGGTGCAGCCATTGAGGTGATCTCGGTGCCCCTACCGTACGCACTGCACCGACAGCTGTTAACCAACTTGCTGTTTCAACACGCCCGAGCAGCTCAGGAACGCACCAAGCGAGCGATAGCGGCGGAGGCTTCGGCGAGCTTGTCATCAGCATCGCCGCCGCCATCAGCCACCGCACGGGTCACGCAGTGGCTCAGATGCTCGTCCAGCAGATTCAACGCCACCGATCGCAATGCGCTGTTGACCGCGCTGATCTGGGTGAGGATGTCAATGCAGTACTTGTCCTCGTCGATCATGCGCGCGATACCGCGCACTTGACCCTCGACGCGACGCAGCCGTTTGGCGTAGTTGTCCTTCTGCTGGGAGTATCCATGTGCTGCTGTCATGTGCTCGTCATCCACTCTCCGAAACTCGTCCAAAATCTCCAAAACTCGCCCGATACGCCCGCCAGCCGAAGGGCGGGGACCCGACGGCGTCGTGACCTCATCATATCTCGTACCCCAGTGGGGTATTGGCGAGGTATTCAGTAGCGGTGGCGCCCCGAAGATGCTTAGACCGCATAATTGGGTAATGCCCCAAGACAGGCCCCACACCGCTGATGAGCCCGGTTCGGACGCGGCCATCCCCGACCCGAAACCTCGCAGTCGCGACGTCACCGATGGCCTCGAGAAGGCCGCCGCCCGGGGCATGTTGCGGGCAGTAGGCATGGATGACGACGACTTTGCCAAGTCGCAGATCGGCGTCGCCTCGTCGTGGAACGAGATCACGCCATGCAACCTGTCGCTGGACCGACTGGCCAAGGCAGTCAAAGAAGGCGTGTTCTCGGCCGGCGGCTATCCGCTCGAGTTCGGAACGATCTCGGTTTCCGACGGGATTTCCATGGGCCATGAGGGGATGCACTTCTCTCTGGTTTCCCGCGAAGTGATTGCCGACAGCGTCGAAACCGTGATGCAGGCCGAGCGACTCGATGGTTCGGTGTTGTTGGCCGGATGCGACAAGTCACTGCCCGGAATGCTCATGGCCGCAGCCCGCCTGGACCTGGCGGCGGTATTCCTCTACGCGGGCTCTATCTTGCCCGGGCGGGCCAAGCTTTCCGACGGCAGCGAACGCGACGTCACGATCATCGACGCGTTCGAAGCGGTGGGCGCTTGCGCGCGCGGCTTGATGCCTCGGTCGGACGTCGACGCCATCGAACGCGCAATCTGCCCCGGCGAGGGCGCGTGTGGCGGCATGTACACCGCCAACACCATGGCCAGCGCCGCCGAGGCACTCGGCATGTCATTGCCCGGCAGCGCGGCCCCACCGGCAACCGACCGTCGGCGTGACGGCTTCGCGCGCCGCAGCGGTCAGGCTGTCATCGGACTGTTGCGCCGCGGCATCACAGCTCGCGACATCCTGACCCGGGAAGCGTTCGAGAACGCAATCGCGGTGGTCATGGCGTTTGGCGGCTCGACCAATGCGGTGCTGCACTTGCTGGCCATTGCCCATGAGGCAGGGGTCGCGCTGTCGCTGGAAGACTTCAGCCGGATCGGCTCGAAGGTGCCACACCTGGCCGACGTCAAGCCGTTTGGCCGTCACGTGATGTTCGACATTGACCGCATCGGCGGAGTGCCAGTGGTCATGAAGGCCTTGTTGGATGCGGGTCTGCTGCACGGGGACTGCATCACGGTCACCGGCGAAACCATGGCGGAGAATCTGTCCGCCATCGCTCCGCCTGATCCGGACGGCAAGGTGCTCCGGTCACTGAGCAACCCGATGCACCCCACCGGGGGGATCACCATCCTGCGTGGAACGCTCGCGCCCGAAGGCGCGGTGGTCAAGACGGCCGGTTTCGATTCCGACGTGTTCGAGGGCACGGCGCGGGTTTTCGACGGTGAGCGTGCCGCGCTTGACGCACTCGAGAACGGCACCATCACCAAGGGTGATGCCGTGGTAATTCGCTATGAGGGTCCCAAAGGCGGGCCCGGCATGCGTGAGATGCTCGCCATCACAGGCGCGATCAAGGGCGCCGAACTGGGCAAAGACGTGCTGCTGCTTACCGACGGCCGCTTCTCCGGTGGTACCACCGGCCTGTGCGTGGGCCACGTTGCACCGGAGGCGGTTGACGCCGGGCCAATCGCATTCCTGCGCAACGGCGACCGCGTCCGACTCGACGTTGCCGCACGCACGCTCGACGTGCTGGCCGACCCGGACGAATTCGCAAGCCGACAAAAGGATTTCACCCCTCCACCGGCGCGCTACAAGACCGGCGTACTCGCCAAGTACACCAAGCTGGTCAGCTCTGCCGCGATCGGCGCGGTCTGCGGTTAGCCGCTATCCGCGGCTAGCCGCAGCGCGGGTGCGCATTCCGAAGTAGAAACCCAGGAAGGCTATTAGCGCACCTGCGACGATGTGCGACCACATCATTCCGGTAGTCACCGCAACCCCGGGTAGCACCCACGGCGAGAAGAAGATCCACACGCCGAGCACCGGCAGCGTCCACGTCATCCCGTGCGTGCGGTCTAGCGCGGTCGCAAACCCGTAGGCCAAGTATGCGACCGTGATCCCGGCGACAAGGTCAACCGTGGGCAACCCTCTCGTGGCGCTGAATCCAACAATCCATGGTGACGCAGCCACGTAGAGACCTGTCAGCATGGCCAGGCCGAAGGTGAAATGCGCGCTGGTCGACTCGGCAGCGCGGTCAAAGCTCGCACGCAGAGCCAACAAATCGGGGTGGTGATCAATTGATGAATGGACCGTACTCATTGTTCAACCTTTCTGTTGTGCAGCAGACTTTTTGGGCTCGCTGCAACCCATCCATCTATTCCCAGAGTACGCTTGCGCGCGGAACGCCAGCAACGAAAATCTGCGGCTCTCTCAGCGCGGCCAGCGCGCCGTGACAAGGATGAACTTGATGCGGTTCTTGCCTCGCGCCCTCGCGAACACCCGCCAGAGCATGCCGCGGGTTTACCCGATACCCATACGGGGTATATGATGGTGTGGCCGGTCCCACGCCGGGGATGGTCCAGGCAGAGTTAGCCACCGGGGCTTCGCCGGAGTCCCCTACACCGATGAGGATGCTACAAATGACGAACTACGAGGCCGGTACCTTGCTGACCTGTAGCCACGAGGGCTGTGGCTGCCGCGTTCGCGTCGAAGTCTCATGCCACTGTACTGGCGCCGGTGAGGCTTACCGCTGCACCTGCGGCGACGAATTGTCACCTGTCGGATAGGCGGCCCGAGCCGTTGTCTAGTCCGTCCACCGCGCGCCCTCCTTCGCGTATACAACGCGCAACACGTGTCCGAGCTCTGGCCCCATCACCAACTCAGTGAGCGTGCACATCGTCGCAACGAACTCCGGGCCGTGCGGCGGCGGCACTCGGCACAAGTGATGGGCCACTTCATGCAGGACCACCAGCTCGCGCATCGCCCAGTCAGAACCGCCCCGATCGGGAACCGCCACAATTCCTGCGCCTCCGCGATTTTCGTAGTGCGCCGCAGCGGCAGCCCGCCGCGTCCGCACTCGCAGCGACGGAACTGCCGGCCACTGTTGTTGCACTGCCGGTAGGGCGAGCACATTGTCGACGTAGCGCTGCACGGACGCCACCGACCCGAACCGGCCTTCAGGCGGCAACGTCAGCTGCGTACCGAAGAACTCCACCATTGGCGATGCGTGTTCGGCCGCACGGTCGAAGAGTGTTCGGACGAACTCCTCAGCCGCATAGACCCTGGCGCGTTGGAAGTCCCTTGGCGACGAATCCCGCGCGGCCTCGCCCGTCACCGGTCCAGCGGGGTCCGGGCTCCGGGCAGCTCCGCGCTGTTCCCAAGTCGTGCTCGCCGGCCCGCCCGGTCGCCTGCGCGGCGCGCCGCCGACGAATACCCGGCCGTGGCTCTGCTGGCCCTCCAGGTACCGCGTGCTTTCGACACACTGCGATAGTGGTCGCGCAGCTCGACCTCTTTGTCCCGCAGAGCAATTGCGGTGCCCGGGGCACGACCGGGATCCTTCCCGGCTTCCTGCCGGGTCTGCTCGCGGGCCTCGGCCAGACGCTGGCCGACCCGGACCCCGAAGGCCAGCTGGAAGTTGATCCTAGCGGTAATTGTCGGCGTGGGCCGGTGCACTCCGGAGGCGAGGTAGGCGTCCGACGCCCGGACCATCTGGACAACCAGGCTGGCGTACAAGGCGTGACTCGCGTCGATGTCCTCGGCAAACCCATAGGCGTAGACGAAGGTCGAGTTGGTCGCGACGTCACAGCGCACATCGTTGGCTGCCGCGATGCCCACGAAGAGCTGCACGTAGGTCCGCAGCCCACGGGCGCCCGCCGTCCCGATCGTGATGGTTCGCTGGGTCGGGACCTGCGCGGGCGAGCGGCTGACTGCATGCGACCGAGCCACCGCCAAGTCGATGGACGCGGCCGTCGCCAATCGCTGCGCAGCACCCAAGAAGGCGTCCGCCTCGTGGGGATTGTCGGTGCCTTCGGCCTGACGCAGCAGTGCGCCGATGCGGGCCAGCATTTTGTCGTCCGTCATAGCGCCAAACTAATAGAGCGCTACGACAATTCCGTGCCGGTGCCGCTCCGCCACGCCTAGATCCGCGCCGTGATCCAGGAAACCACGTGGTCGATTACCTCGTTGCGCTCCGGTTCGTTGAAGATCTCGTGGTACAGCCCGGGATAGATCTTGAGCTCGACATCCTTGGATCCGACGCATTCGACCAGGCGACGGCTGCCGTTGACGGGGATCAGCCGGTCGTCGGAACCGTGCAGCACCAGCAGCGGCGCGGTCAATGCCGGCGCACGCCGGGGCATGGTCTCGCCGACCTGCAGAAGCGCACGTCCGAGACCAGCCGGGACCCGTCCGTGGTAGACCAGTGGGTCGTTGTCGTAGGCTGCCCTAACGTCGGGGTCTCTGGATATCGCGGTGAAGTCGAGCTCCTGCACCGGCAGGCCGGGCACGATCACTCCGAGCCCTTTGGCCGCGACGGCCACCAGGGGGTGAACCAGCTCCTGCGCTGCGACCGCCGGCCCGGACAACACCATCAGGTCGTAGTCGTCGGGTCGTTCGACACCGTAGGCGAACACGATCGCACCGCCCATGCTGTGGCCGAGCACGATGCAATTAAGGCTGGGATGTTCCCGCCGGGCGATGCCAACGAGGGTATCGAAGTCCGCGGTGAACTCGGAAATATCCTTCACAAGCACCCGCTTGCCACCGGAGCGGCCGTGCCCGCGATGGTCGAGGGCGTAGGTGACCAGTCCGGCCGCACCCAACCGCTTGGCGACGTGGTCGTAGCGACGCGCGTGCTCGCCGAAACCATGGGCCAGCACGACCACCGCAGTCGGCTCGAGATCGGGCGTCCAGACGTCATACACGATGCGCACACCGTCGACGCCCTCGAAATTCCGTTCAGTACGTGTGGCAACCATTACGGGCAGCGTAATGGCTCGTCTGGCGCCACGCGCACCGGCTCCACCGTCAAACTAAGGGGGTACTGGTATGGATACCTCAACCTCGCCCCGGCTGACAGGGGTGCCGCAGCTCCACGCGCACAATGTGGGCTCACTACCCTGGTGTCCGTGCCGGAAACCGTGGAGATCAGGCGTGCGGCCGACCGCGCCCTCACCGCGACATCCTGGTTGACATCCAGACATTCGTTCTCGTTCGGCGACCACTATGATCCGGACAATACTCACCACGGGCTGCTGCTGGTGAACAACGAGGATATCGTCGAGCCGGCCGGTGGTTTTGATACTCACCCGCATCGCGACATGGAGATCGTGACCTGGGTGTTGCAGGGTGCGCTGGCACACCAGGATTCCGGCGGCAATCGTGGAGTCATCTATCCTGGCCTGGCTCAACGCATGTCGGCCGGCAGTGGAATCCTGCATTCGGAGAAGAACGATTCTGCAACGGAACCAGTGCATTTCGTTCAGATGTGGGTGATCCCGGACGACACCGCCATCTCCCCGAGCTACCAACAACACGAAATCGAGGACAAACTGTTGACGGGCGCTCCCGCCACCATCGCCTCAGGCATACCCGGAAGCAACGCGGCGATCGGGCTGCACAACCGTAGTGCCGCACTGCACGTCTCGCGGCTCGAGCCAGGCGACACTATTGGGCTGCCTTCGGCACCCTATCTGCATCTGTTCGTCCCGCGCGGTCGACTGACTGTGGAGGGCCTCAGCGCGCCAGAGGCTGAGGTGAGTACGGGCGACGCGGTCCGGTTCACCGACACCGATGGCCGGCAGCTGGCGGCAAAGGAGCAGTCGGAAATACTGATCTGGGAAATGCACGCACGGCTCGCCGGCTAGGCGATCCAGGCAGAACAGACAGGAGCCCGCATGGCACAATCGCAGCCGCGGCACGCGGCGCCCAAACCCAACCGGAACATCAAAGCCCTACGGACCGTGCGGTTCTGGGCCGCTCCGGTCGTCATCACGCTGGCCCTCATGTCGGCGTTGGCCGCGCTGTACCTCGGTGGCATCTTGAATCCAACGACCAACCTGAGGCATCTTCCCATCGCTCTGGTGAACGAGGATGCCGGGCCCGCCGGCAAACAGATTGTCGACGGCCTGGCAACCGGCCTGGATGAGAACAGGTTCGACGTTCGAGTGGTCTCCCCCGAGGAGGCGAAACGGCTACTGGACAAGGCCGAGGTGTACGGCGAGGCGGTGATACCGCCGACCTTCTCCTCAAGGCTGCGTGATTTCGCCGTGAGCGCCGTGGAACCTACCCGCGCGGAACGGCCAGAGATCACGATCTCAACGAACCCACGGGCCGGAACGCTCGCCGCCAGTATCGCCGGCCAAACCCTGACCCAGGCGATGACCGTCGTCAATGGCAAAGTAGGCGAACGGCTTACAGCCGAGGTCGCGGCGCGGACCGGTGGCGCGCCGCTGACGGGGGCGTCGGCGTTGGGGCTCGCCAATCCGATCGATGTGACGTCCACGGTGTACAACCCCTTGCCCAACGGGACCGGCAACGGGCTGTCGGCGTTCTACTATGCGCTCTTGCTGCTGCTGGCGGGCTTCACCGGCAGTATCGTGGTCAGCACATTGGTCGACTCGATGCTCGGCTACGTACCGGCGGAGTTCGGCCCGGTCTACCGCTTCGCGGAGCAGATCAATATCTCGCGGTTTCGCACCCTGCTGGTCAAGTGGGGATTGATGGTCGTCCTTGCGCTGCTCACGTCGGCGGTCTATATGGCAATAGCTCACGGTCTCGGCATGCCGATTGCGCATGGCTGGCAATTATGGCTCTACGGGGTGTTTGCGATCAGCGCGGTGGGCGTCACGTCTAGCTCGCTGATCGCGGTGTTGGGTTCGATGGGCCTGCTCGTCAGCATGCTGATCTTCGTCATCTTGGGGCTACCGTCGGCGGGCGCCACCGTGCCACTGGAAGCGGTACCGCCGTTCTTCCGATGGTTGTCCGAGTTCGAGCCCATGCACCAGGTGTTCCTGGGCGTGCGGGCGCTGCTGTATCTCGATGGCCAGGCGGATGCCGGCTTGGCCCAGGCGCTGACAATGACGGCAGTTGGCCTGGTCATTGGCCTGTTGCTGGGCGGCATCATCACCCATATGTACGACCGCCGGGGCTTCCACCGAATTCCGGGCGCCGTTGAGATGGCCATCGCCGTGGAACACCAGGCTCACTACCAAGCGCGCGATGGCGCCCGCGAAGGTTCGAGCGACGAAACGTAATTTCGACCCCGCCCGACCGTCACAGGTCTGTTACTAAAGTTGACAGTGTGACGTATGTGACTAATGCTGGGTAGGTTGAATGCGAATTCGGGCCGAGAGGGCAACCGTGCTGACACCGACTGCCAGCCTGCGCCGACTAGCGGTTTGCTGCGCCACCTTGGCCCTGTGCGCCACTCTCGCGACCACCACAGGCCAGCCGGCCGCCCATGCCGCCGACGGACGCGAGATGCTCGCCCAAGCGATCGCCACCACCAGGGGCTCTTATCTGGTGTACAACTTCGGCGGCGGCCATCCCATGCCGCTGCTCAACGGCGCCGGTCATTGGTATGAAATGAACAACGGCGGGCACTTGATGATCATCAAGAACGCCTCCAGGCGGCTTTCGCCCCATCTGCTGGTCGATTCCCACACCGGATACCAATCGCGCTGCGAACGTAACCCGGGGGCTCGAACCGGCGAAGGACTGCGGCAAGCTTCCGAGATCTATCCGCCGCTGCAAGCGTGGCAACGGCTGGGGCGGCCGACGATCGCGATCAACGCGAACTTCTTCGACGTTCGCGGGCAGAAAGGCGGCAGCTGGCGCAAGACCGGGTGTAGCTCACCGCTGGGTGCCTACGTCGACAACACCCACGGCCAAGGGCGCGCCAACCAGGCGGTCACCGGCACGCTCGCCTATGCCGGCAAGCAGGGTCTCTCCGGCGGAAACGAATTCTGGACCTCACTGACAACGATGATTCTGCCGGTCGGCGGCGCACCGTATGTGCTACGACCCAAAGGCAGACAGGACTATGACGTCGCCACGCCCGTAATACAGGACCTGCTCAAGAAGAACGCCCGGTTTGTCGCAGTCGCCGGCATCGGGCTGCTTTCACCGGGCAGAACCGGGCAACTCCATGACGGCGGGCCAAGTGCGGCGCGAACGGCTATCGCTTACGCGAAGCAGAAAGACGAAATGTACATCTTCCAGGGCGGGAGCTACACACCAGACAATATGCAAGATCTGTTTCGCGGACTGGGTAGCGATAGAGCAATCCTGCTCGACGGCGGCGGATCATCCGCGATTGTGTTGCGCCGTGATACCGGCGGCATGTGGGCCGGCGCCGGGTCGCCCAAAGGCTCCTGTGACACCCGCCAGGTCCTGTGCGACTCGCATGAGCGCGCGTTGCCTAGCTGGCTGGCATTCAACTAGCCACCAGCGGGATGGCCGCAGCGGCAAGCCTGCTGCACCATAGAGTCGCCGATCGCGCTACACCCGCGGCGTCAGGTCAAGTGAGGTGATGGTCGTCATCCGGTTTACCAGCCAACGCCCGTCGTAGCGTCTCATGAACAGTCGGTAGGACAGGTACTTCAGCGCAGGGATGTTTTTCGACACCGGGCTGGTGGTTGTGGTGTTGGTGTAGACGATGGCAATAGCGTCCCGGCCGGTAAGCGATTCCACAGCCGCGCCGGTGACCTCGGTGTTGTTGGTTACCTTGGCCTGTTTGTTCGTCGCAGCGATCTGGTCGACGAATCTGCGGTACTGAGCTGCGAAATCGCCACTGAGATAATTCGCCGCCCGATCGGCCAGCGTGTCCATGTTGTCAGGCGTGTAGGTCCACAGCGTCGTGATCGCGTTGGCAGCGGTCCGCGCGACCGTGAGCTTGGTGGCCACCACAGCACGATCGGAAAGGTATGGCTGCACCATCGCGCCCGCGAACCCTGCGGACCCTACAAACAGAGCAGCGGCCAGCCCGAGCGCGATCGCCAGGCGCCTGCCGCGACGTGCCTTGCCGTCCTTGGCCGCCGCCGCGGCCGAATCACCGTCGTCGGCTTGGCTTTCGGACGTTCCGGCAGAATTGTCTTCCGGCTCGCCCGGATCGTCGATATCGTCTTCGTCGCCTTCGACGGATTGCGCAGATGAGTCATTGCTTCCGGCGCGACTGTCGGGGTCAGTCTCGGAAGCCGGCGAATCGGTCGCACCGCTGTCCACGTTCTCCATAGTTTCCGGAGTCTCTCGGGCCGTGTCATCGCTTGCCTCGCCGCCACTAGCGGAAGACCCTTGGGTCAAATCACCGGAAGCAGACTGCTGATCTTCCACTCGTTACCTTCCTGCCTCGCCGTTACGAGCCAACGATTTGCGTTCGAGACGACTTGCTCGCCATCTGAGGATTTCGATGTGATCTGGGTGACCACCAGCACGTTGGCACTGCCATCGTCGTTCCACCTCTCCACCCCCGCATCGAGAACCGTGCCAGTGGTCGGTTCAACCCCCGAGATCCGGATCAAGATATCGTTCACCCGCTCGTTGTACTGCTTGGCGAAATCACCGGTGGCGTGGGACAACACGGCCTCGGCATAGTCGTTGGCGTGGAACGGATCCGGCGATGTGAACATGGTCATGAAGGATCGCACGTCACTGAGCATCGCCCGATTCTTCTGTTCGGCGCGCACGTGCGATTCATGGGAGTTCAGCATGAATGCACACAACGAGATCGCCACGGACGCCACCACCGCGGACGCGACCAGCAGCAGCGTCAAGCCCCATCGGCGCGCGGGTTCGATTGGCCGCGCCACGAGCAGCGATTCCTCGCCAGGCGCAAACTTGCGGCGGGGGCTCATTTCTCGCCCTCGGGTTGACGGGGTTTCATCACAACGGCGAGATCGTCAACGCGCCACTGCCCGCCCGATTTCTCGAAAACCACTCGCACCGTTGCCGTGATGTACCGCTGATTGGGTGGCGTACCGCGCTCCCCCTGCATGAACAACAGCATGGTCGCGTGATCCGGTGTCGCCGCCAGCACGGCACTGTCAGAAACCCAGTACTGGTTGAAAACAGCTCCCGACTCCTGCACCGCGTCCTGCTGTATGGACAGCTGCGGGCGATATCTCTCGGTGGCCAGCGATCGGGCGTGCTCGAAATCGCTTTGTACGGTCTCGGGATCGTAGCTCAGCATGTCGACCACGATCTTCGGGCCCCGAAGCTGCAGCTGTGCGCGAGTCTGCTCGGTTCCCCATTCGTTAAGGTAGACCACCGCAGCACCCACGACGGCGCCACCCACGCACGCCGCCGCCGCCGCCACCGACACCGCGGCGACGAGCCGCCGCACCAACTGGGGACGCTCAACGGGTTGGACGCGTCGCACTTCAGTGCGCGCCAGCATGTCGGCGAAGGTACGCCGTCGTGAATCCCATAGCGGCCAGAGCCATCCCACAAACAGTGACAGCACATCCAACAGGTGGGCCAGGTCCCGCAGCAGCAGCCGCCATGGCCCGCTCGAGGAACCATCGCGCACCACCACCCTGATACTGGTCAACGCGCGGCCGAGACTCCAACCGGTGACCGCCGGCAGCAGCATCCGGTTGACCGGCAGGAGCAGGATCGTCAGTCCGGCTATGGACGTGCAGACAAACCACCAGGTGCTACGCTGCGGCACCGTCAACGCCGTCAATGCCATCGTCGCCACCACTGCGATACCCGGCACCACGTCAACAGCGAATGCGGCTGCCCGCAGATGCCAGGGGGCAAGGTCGGTCTGCGGCGCCGCGTCGAGTGCCAGCGTGGTCTGAGTCTTCTCGACCACCACCGTCACTTGGTCACCTGGTCGAGTCTGGCAATCTTGTAGCGGCCCTCCTCGAGCGCCATCCGGACCCGCAGACGGTACCCAACCTCATGGGCATCCGAGTCGGTGTTGGACACCTGGACCCGGAGCGCCACCAAAATATCGACGGACCCATCGCTGTTGTTGCGCTCGATGGCCGCGCGCATGTCCGTCACCTGGACGTGGACACTCGCGGCCTTATACGCCTCAACGAGCATGCTGGTGTACAACGAGGCCTGGGCGCCGAAATCACCCGTCCCACACTCGATGATTTTCTGCATGCTGGCGCTCATCATGTCCGCATCAGGCGCCTGCGTCGCCGCAACGCAATCCTTCGCCGCCTCCATGGCCGCCACATCGTTGCGGGCGATGATTTGGCTTTCCTGATGGGAACGCATCGCAAAATAGCCACCGGCCCCGATACCGCCGGCCAGCACGAGCAGCATCGCGGTGACACCGACAAGCCACCCACGGCGCAGCCGCGACGGACCCCGTTCGACAACTGCTGATTCTGTGCCCACATCGTCGCCAGGCGCCGGTGCAGGGTCCGTCGTCGAATCCTCGGCATTCGTCTCTGGGGAAGAGTCCGGTGCCTTCGTCTCGGTGTTGGTTTGGTCGGCTCCAGCACCGGATTCACCTGAATCCGGTGCCTTCACCTCGGTGTTGGTCTGGTCGGTTCCAGCACCGGATTCACCTGAATCCGGTGCCTTCACCTCGGTGCTGGTCTGGTCGGTTCCAGCACCGGATTCACCTGAATCCGGTGCCTTCACCTCCGAAGGCGACGACTTGTCGGCGTCAGCAGGGTTCAGCTGGCTGGCGCCAGCATCTCCTTCCATCCGTCGTCTCCTGTTGTAATCGAGTTCTCGACGGCGTACTTGACACCATCCGGCCCTACCAGCTCGCCGCTGGCCGGGTTATAAATCGCCGACGGGCCCGGTGTTGGAGTGTAGACGCACGGGTTGGGCTGCTGGCCATTGCACTGCACAGTACCCGAACCCGGTCGCTGAACGGGGTCACTCATCGGCGGTGGCGACCCCGGCACCTGATCGGCCGGTGCCGGATTCAAGCCGGTGTTGATCGATGGCGCCGGTACCACCAAGCCCGGCTTCACGGGCTGATCGCAACGCGCCGCAGGTGCCGGGCACGTGAGCAATTGGTTGGGATCGCCATACCACGGGTTGGTGCCCATCGGAACGTACGGTTCGTTGCTGCGACACTCCTTCGGGGTCGCCGCTCGTTTGCCCGGAACGTCGACGCAGGGAATGTTGCGCGCTCCGCGAACTTGCAGCTGGGCCTCCTGCGGAATCTTGCAATAGGTGCCCTTCGGCAGTGGCCGCGGACTGGTGTCCGCCGGAGACCGCCACTCCGACGCCGGAAGAAAGCCAGTCAGACACGGCGGCGGGTAGTTGATTGTCGGTGCCAGCGGAAGCGATGCTTCACCCGGAAAGGACGTCAGCACCGTCTGCCCGATCGAAGAACCTTGCGGCAGAAACACCAGCAACTGCTCGAGACCGGCGTTATAGCGCTTGGCTAGATCGAATACGACTTCCAGATTCGCTAACGTCTGCGGCAACGAATCGCTGACGTCGCTGAACACCGCGGCCACCTCATCGGCGGTCGGTGCCGCTTGCGACAAGACGTGGCTCACGTCCTGATCCCTCGCTGCGGTCTGTGCGGCCAAACTATTCAGTTTTCGCGCCCAGCGCTCGATCTCGGAACCCGTGGAGACCTGACTGTCCAAAATCGGCCCGGAGTTCTCGATGATGTCGTTGACGTCTTGAATGTTGGTCTTGAAGTCACCGACGAGCGCCTGGGTGGAGTCCACCAGCCGTTGCAACGCGGGTCCTAGGCCGCCGACTGCTTGAGCAGTCTCGTCGAGTAACGAACCGATCTTTTCCTTGGGCAATGCGGCCAAGCCTCGATTGGAGTTGTCCAGCGCCGGCCCGATCTCACTCGGCACGGTGCCCTTGGTGATGGTCTGTCCGGATGAGAAGTACTTGCCCGGATTGCCCGTTGACACCAGATCGATGTACTGCTCGCCGACTGCCGATACCGAATGAACGTTCGCCGAGGCATCCACCGGGATCTTGTAATTCGACGCGATACTCATCGTCACTTGCGCGCCTTGCTCGGTTGGCTCGACCGCAGTGACCTTGCCAATCGTGATCCCACGATAAGTCACGTTGGACGTCGGGTAGAGACCACCGGACGCGGGCAGGTCGGCCTTCAAGGTGTACTGGCCGATACCCACCAGACTCGGAATCCGTAGGTAGTACCAGCCCAGCACGATGATTGCGACCACAGAAACGATCGCAAACAGGATTAACTGGCGTTGGATGAAGCGAGTCAGCACTGGCGTGACCCCCTTTGCACTAGCGGGCCGCCCGGCACGTCGTTGGGGTTCGGCGTGTACCGGACGTCGGGCATCATCGTCTCCGGATCGCGACCAAAGGATTGCTCGAGCGCGCGCAACGCACCGGAGAATCCGGTCCCCGTAAGGAACCCGTTATCGATGGCGCTATAGGTCAAGTCCAGCTTCAGCGACAGATTCATGTAGTCACCCCGGACCAGCTTCGGCACGCTGTCGATGTCGAAGGGCTGGGTGAGGATCAACCTGAGCGCGTTGACCAAGTACGGGGCAGCGCGGCCGAGTTCCTTGAGGGGACATTGCAGCGCAAGCAGGTCCTGGTGCAAGTCACCCCGTGCCGCGCCCAGATACTGATCGGCGGCCTGGCTCACTCGGCCCAAGGCACCTGCAGCGTCAATCAACAGATCCTGCGTATCCGCAAAGTGCTCGATCAACGGCGGTATATCCGTGAGCACTCGGTCGACAACATCCGCTCGGCCACCCACGTAGGCCAGCAGCCGGTTGGTGGAATCAATGGCGTGAGTGATGTCGTCGCGTTGCTGGTTGACCTCGTCGGTAAACGTGTCGAGCTTGCCCAGGAACGCACGAATCTGATCTGCCCGACCCGTCACGATGCTGTTGACCTCGTTCGAGATGGACTCGAGGTTCGCCAGACCGCCACCGCGGAGCAACGTGGCAAGGGTGGCCAACGTTTGCTCGGTCGTGGGATAAGCCGACGAATTCTTCAGTGGGATGGTGTCACCATCCTTCAGCGGCACCGGCGACGGATTCGGCGGCTCATCGAGCTCGATGTGCTGCGAACCCAGCAAGCTGGTCTGTCCGATCTTGGCGATGGCATTCTTCGGTAGCCTGACGTCCTTGCTGAGGCTCAGCGTCAGCGTTGCCACCCAATTCTTCAACTTGATCGAACGGATCGATCCGACCCAGACGTCGGCCACCATGACCCGGCTATTGCCGTTGATCGCCAAGGTATCCGGCATCTGCACGTAGACCGTGTAGGAACCGGGCCCGGCGCCCGGGCCGCCGGGGATTGCCACATTAGAAATACCGCGCCAGCCGCACGAACTCAGCATCACGGCGATCGCCAGCAGAACCATGCCTTGCCATGCCGTGTGGCGCAGCAATCCCGCCAACCGTTGGTTCGGGTTGTTCCTCGCGCGTCCCGCGCTCGTCGCGCCCCTCGGGGCCGGTTGGCTCGGGTTACTCCTCGCGCGTCCCGCGCTCGTCGCGCCCCTCGGGGCCGGTTGGCTCGGGTTACTCCTCGCGCGTCCCGCGCTCGTCGCGCCCCTCACTGGCCCAGTCCTGCCTCAGCAGGCAGCGGCGCGCCAACCGGCAGGGGCGCAGGCCCCGGCGCCGGCGTTGGCGGCACTGGTCCCGGAATCACATCGGGTCCCGGCGGCGGTGGCGGTATCGGCACCTGCGGGGCCTGCACACCGATCGGCGGCAATACCGGATACTCGTCGTAAGCATTCGGGGGCCCCGGCGGCGTCTGCAATCCAGACTGTGGAGGTGCGATGTCCGGACCGCCCATCAGCTCAGCTAGCGAGTCAGGCGTCAACAAACCCCGCGTGATCGGGCCCACCTGAACCCCCTGCATACCCGGAGCCACGACCCAGCCGTGTTGCGTATTCTTATGCGACAAGGGGGTATCGGGCACCCATATACCCGGGACCGTCGTGTCCTTGA
This sequence comes from Mycobacterium spongiae, assembly GCF_018278905.1. Lineage (NCBI taxonomy): Bacteria > Bacillati > Actinomycetota > Actinomycetes > Mycobacteriales > Mycobacteriaceae > Mycobacterium > Mycobacterium spongiae. The sequence goes on along the minus strand of NZ_CP046600.1, from coordinate 400,160 downwards.
AGCCTCCCGGTGGCTGAAGTCGGGGCTCGGAGTACGCGATCTCCTTGGGCAGTGTCGAAGCGGTACTGGCGACGTTCGCGCCAAACGGAAAGTAATTGAACTTGATCGCATCGAGAACCGGCGTGAGGTATTGCGCGCACAGTTCAGCCGACTCTTGAAAACCCAGCCGGCTACCCGCCTGAACCGAGCTACAGATGAATTCCGCCGGATTAGCGAAATTCGAAAACGCCGAAATCGATGCGATGCCGCCGTGGGCCGGGTGGTAAATGTTGTTGACGTTCGCCGCCAGTGTCGGGAAAACGTGCAGGACAGTCTCTAATCCATCCAAGGGCTCGGGCTGCAACAACGTGGTCGTCACGGTCTCAAGGTTGTCGATGTCATAGGTCAACACCTCGCGGTTCTTCGTAAAGAACGGGCGTGCCACCGCCAGCAGGCTGTCGAACTGTTGGATGGCGTTCGAGAGGTCCTGATCGGAGTGAGTCAACCGATCTGTGAACTCCGCGAGGTCCTTGTTCAATGCGACGAACTGTTGGTCGTCCTGATGCAATGCGTTGACGAACAGAGCCAAGCTGCGCACCACCGCGAAGAAATCGCCCCGGCCCTCATTGAGCGCGTTCAATGCTCGCGACAAGCCGTCGATCGTGGTGTTGATTTGCTTGCCCTTGCCGGCCAGCCCATCGGCGAACGCTTCGATGACTTCACCGAAAGGCCCCTTCGGCTGCTCCGGTGTGGGACCGAGCTTGTCGATGATATTGGCGACACTGTCGCGCAATTCGTCCCACTCCACCGGCACCTCGGTGCGCTCGACCGGGATCACCGCGTTATCGCCCATCACCGGACCACCCTTGTAAGGCGGCTCCAACTGAATGTTTCGCGAGGCCACCAAGGTGGGGTTGAGGATCACCGCAGACGCATTGGCAGGCACCTTGTACTTGTTCTGGTAGTGGAAGGTCACCTTCATCTTGTCGCCAGCCGGCTCGATCTTGTCGATCCTGCCGACCGGAAGGCCCATGATCTGGACCTTGTCTCCGACATACAGCGCGTTTGCGGCGGTGAAGTACGCCACCACAGTGTTGTGTGTCAGTTTCTGGTAGAGACGAAAGCCAACAATTCCCGCGATCAGGGCCAGCACCACCACAACGGATCCGATGATGACCGAGGACCGCGACATCTGCGGAAGCCGCATGTTGCGGATGTTAAAGACGGTGCTCAATTCTGGCTACCTCCCGTCACGCCGCTCCCACCCGTGCCGCCCGGGTTGATGAAGGGGTCCGGCAGCTGGGGTCCGGGACCCGGTGGTGCCGGACCTGGAGCCGGCCCCGGCGCTGCCGGAGGAGGCGGAGCTGGGCCGGGCGCCGGCCCCAGCGGGAGGGTCCGCGCCCCCGGAGGAGCCTCCTCCGGAATGGGCACCGGTGTGCCAGGCACGTTCGGCGGGACCTCACCTGGACGTCCCGAAATTGCTACGCCCGGGTTCGGCGGTAGGCCATCTGGGTTCGGCGGTGACGTCTGGACGTCAAGCGGTGCCGGGAAGCTGGGTCCACCGAACGGCCCTTCAGTGAGGTGCGCACACGGCAGCGGATCCCAAGGCCTGGGCAAACCGTCCGCGGGCGGTGTGTACGAGCAGGGCGCTCCAGGCGGAACAGCCGGCCCAGGATGCTCGGGAGTGCCTTCCAACACCAGCGGTGGCGGTGGGGGTGCACCGTTGGGGAATCGGGTGCCATTGGGGTCGGGGAACCGATACGCCGGTAGCCCAGCGCTACGCCAGAAGTCCTCGGGGTCAACACCGCGTTTCTTGAATGCCGCATCAATGAACGGCTGCAAAATCTGGCCCGGCACGAGGTTCGACAGCAGCACCTTGAAGTACGGACCCGACGCAAAGGTCTCACCGAAGGACGCAGTGAAGCCGCCCAAGATGGTCAACGTCTCGGCCAAGTCATCCTTGCGATCCACCAGCACGTCGCTGAGTATGCGTAACTGCTCCAGCACGTGATTGATGTTGGGGTTGTCATTGATCAATCCCTGTACCTGCGCCGAGAACGCAGCGATGTTCCCGAGCAGAGCGTCGAATGCACGGCCACGCTCGTTGAACGCGGCGATGAGCGCCTGCGCGTTGACCAGCAGGCGGTCGACCTGCTCGCTGCGGTCACCGAGAACGCTTGCAATCTGATTGGCCTGGGCGAGTAGGTGCGTGATCTGCTCATCGCGCTTGCCAATGGTGTCGGAGAACTTCGCCACGCCATCCAGGGCCGCACTCAGGTGCGGATAGGTCTGATCAATGGTCTCCGATAGCACACTCAGCGACCGCTTGACCGTGTCGATGTCCCAGCCGGACGCGGCTTTGGTGACGTCGAAAAACGCGTCGTAAATCTGGTACGGGGTGGTGCTTTGCCCAAGTGGCAGAACGCCCCCGGGCGGCAACGTTTGCTTACCCCGCGGCTCGATCTCGAGCACCTTCTTACCCAGGATGGTGTCGGTACGGATAGATAGCCGGCTGTCAGTACCGATCGTGTTCGTGCCGATGGAGAACTCGATGACGATATGGTCGCCGTCGATCTTGAGCCCTTCCACGGAGCCCACCCCGAGCCCGGATATACGCACCCTGTCGCCCTTGTGCAAACCACCGGTGTCATTGAACTGGCCGTAGTAGCTCGGCTTTGCAAAGAGCATGGGGACACTGGTGAAGCTTTGGCCCACACCGACAACGAGCAGCGTAACGACGATGCCCATGAGCCCGATGCGCATCCTGTTGGGCGGTTCCAGTGTTCTCATTGGGGCGTGCACCTACCCGTCGGCTGGTGGAATAGCCGCACCGTGCGAACCGGCCCCCCGGCCTGGAAGCCGTTCCACATGATCTCGAGGTCGCAGAGATAGAAGTTCTGGAAGTCGCCGTAGGTGCCGTTGGCGCGTCCGATCGCCGTCAGCGCGGTGGGCGTCTTGTGAAGCAGGTCATCCAAGTCAACGCGCTGATCGATGATCGGCTGCTGGATCCCGTCCAGATAGCTAATGGCCTTGCGCAGCAACTCGCGGTCGTCGGCCAGCAGCGCGGCCACCGTTCCGGCGCCGTTGCTAATGTGCGCGAGGCCGCCAACCACAGGGTCGGCGTTGTTCTTCAATCCGGTGATCAGATTCTCCAAGTTGTTCACGGTCTGGTCGAACTCTTTTCGATGCCTGACCGTGGTGTCCAACACGATGTTGAGGTTCTTGACGACCTCTCCGATCGCCTGATCGCGTTCTGCTATGTGGCTGGTGAGTTGCGCGGTCTGATCAAGGATGTCGTTGATGGTGCCACCTTGACCCTGGAACACCGTGATGAGTGAGCTGGCGATGTTGTTGACCTTCGCGGGGTCCAGCGACCTAAACACTGGCTTGAAGCCACCGATCAACGCGTCGAGGTCCAAAGCCGGTGAGGTGCGCGACAGCGGGATTAGTCCGCCCGGCGAAAGGATTTCGCTGGCGCCCTTGCCCTGACCGCGCTTGAGCTCGACGTAGCGGTTGCCAATCAAGTCGGAATAACGGATCTGCGCGGTTGTCGACTGGTAGAGAGGCACCGATCGGTCGATGTCGAATTCCACCCGGACCCGGCGGCCACCGTCGACCAAGTGCAGCGCTTTGACCTTGCCGATCTCTACCCCGGACGCACGGACGAACTGACCTTGGCGCAGCCCGCTGACATTGCTGAATTCCGCCGAGTACGCATTGGTCCGGTCGAAGCGCATCTGACCGAAAATCACGAAGATCATCACAGTGAAAAACAGCAGCACCAAGGAGAAGATGCTGAGTTTGATAATGGTTCCGGTGATTTTCATGGGTTGATCGTGTTATCCCCTACCTGACGGCCCCAGACGTACTCGATCGCCCAGGGCGAACCGACCTCCAAGTGGTTGTACGGAGCGAGGCTGACGCCGGTGTCCATTACCAGATACGGCGCGGGCCACAGGTCATGGGTAATTGGCTGCCAGCACCCCGGGGCGCCGCCGGGCCCGCCGTGAGCGGCCACCCGCGGCAGGTTTTCCGGATAGGTGTAGGGGTTGGGTGCCCCGCCGGCGAGGCCGGGTATCGCCGCCGCCGCAGTCAGGCCAAGGGAGATGGGCGGGAATATCAATCCGGCGATCAGTCCGCCGATCAGTGCCCCCCCTTGGGTGGCCAGTGCCAGGGGAGACCCCAACGAAATACCCAACCCCGACAGGAGTTCGGAGTGCGACCGTAGCGAGTAGCCGTTAGCGCCGCCGGTCGCCGCTGCGGCCAGCGGATCGGTGTCGTAAAACCCTTTGATAGTGCAATAGAGTTCCGGGCTATAGGTATCCAGCAGGTTGGCGGTAGGAACCAGATCCGCGGCCCCCCGCTGCAAATACGGTCCACCGCGATCCAAGACGTCTCCCGTGACGTTGCCGAATCCGGCTGCCGCCAGCAGCACCGCATCCAGATCCGCTTGCTGCCGATTGATGGTGCGGGCGGTCGTCACCGTGTTGTCGAGAAAGTCAAACAGGTCGGGCGACGCGTCGGAGTACACATCAGCCAAAGCCGCCAATTGCTGAATGTCGCGGCGCGACTGCGGCATTCGCGCATTGACCTCATCGAGCACGGTGTTGGCGTTCACGATCGACTGCCCGAACTTGTCACCCAGCCCGGCCAACGCTTCGGCGGCCGCGCTCAGCGTCAGATTCAGCTTGACCGGGTCCACCTGCTCCGCCAGGGACGTGAGCGTCTCGAACAACGTGTTGATCTCGGTGGTCACCGACCGCGCGTCGATCGGGATCTTCGGCGTGATCCGTTGCTTGGTGGGGTTTTCCGGCGTCGTCAACGAGACATACTTACCGCCGAAAACTGTGGTCGCCTTGATGTCGGCGTTCACATTCGCCGGGATCAGGTGCATGTACTTGGGATTCACATCCAAGATGAACTTGGCCGCCGGCTCGCCGTCGCGCGTGATCTCCGAGATGGTATCCACCCGGCCGATCTCCACCCCGTTGTAGGTGACCTTCGCTCCCGGATCCATCACCAAACCGGCCCGGGCGGAGAGCATCGTCAGCTGCGTCTTGGACGTGAAGTCGCCCCGGAATTGCAGGTACACCAACCCCACGACGAGTGCGAGGACCAGAACTAGACCTACACCCGCGGTCTTGTACGGCGGGACGCGCGGCTTGTTCAGCTTCCCCGGTGTCGTCATCGCGGCTACACCGTGAGATTGAAGTTCGGGTCGACACCGTAAAGTGCCAACGCTGCCAACAGGACGACGACCTGCACCGAGACCAGCGAGAAGCGCATCGATCTGCCAACTGCCTCGCCGACGCCGACCGGACCACCACCGGCGGCATACCCGTAGTAACAGTGGCTGACCATGACGATCGCGGTGATGATGAGGGCCTCCAGGAAGGACCAGAAAACGTCATCCGGGCGTAAGAATGTTCGGAAGTAGTGTTCGTAGGTGCCATTGGACTGTCCGTAGAGCACCGTTGTGGTGATCTGTGGAGACAGGAATGACATGATCATCGCCAACGCGTACAGCGGAATGATGACCACCAGTCCGGCCATGATCCGGGTCGACGCCAGGAACGATATCGACTTGATGCCCATTACTTCGAGGGCGTCGATTTCCTCGCTGATCCGCATGGCGCCCAGCTCCGCCGTAGCTCCGGCCCCCACTGTGGCAGCGAGCGCGACACCGGTGACGACCGGGCCGGCGATGCGCACGTTGATCAGTGCGGCGAAGAAACCAGTGAATGCCTCGACACCGATATTCCCCAGGGAGGCGAAGCCCTGGATGGCGACGAGCGAGCTGCCGGACAGCGTTACGAAGCCGACGATCGCGACGGTGCCACCAACCACGGCCATCGCACCGGTGCCCATGCCGATCTGGGCGACCAGCCGCAGCGTCTCCTTGCGATAATTCGTCAGCGCGTGCGGAATTTGCCCGATGCTGGTCAGGGCGAACCACGTCAGTCGCCCGGCCTCATCCAGTCCACGGCCCACCGAGCCGCCGTAGCGTTGAAGATTCTCGACCGCCCGCGGGAAGCGGCCGCGCACTACAGCGGCAGTCGACATGTCAGCGCCCCGTCCCGAATCGCACACCGATGGTCGTCAAGATCACGTTGACCGCGAACAGCGCGATGACGCACAACACCACGGTCTCGTTGACCGCGGTGCCGAGGCCCTTGGAACCGCCGCGCACGGTCAGACCCCGATAGCAGCCGACCAGGCCCGCGATCAGGCCGAACGTCGCGGCCTTGACTGTCGCGATGACCACTTCGGGCAGGCCGGTGATCAGGGTCAGCGTGGAGAGGTAGGCGCCGCCGGACACGTTTTGCAGGTAGACGCCGAAGAGGAAGCCACCGACCAGGCCGACGGTGATCACCAGGCCGTTGAGAAGCGTGGCAACGAGCGTCGAGGCGAGCACCCGGGGCACGACCAGACGGTGGATGGGATCGATGCCCAGCACCTCCATGGCGTCGATTTCCTCGCGGATGGTGCGCGCGCCCAGGTCGGCGCAGATTGCTGTGGAGCCGGCGCCGGCCACCACAAGCACGGTCGTGAGCGGGCCGAGCTGAGTGACCGCACCGATCGCCGCGCCGGAGCCGGAGATGTCTGCCGCGCCGAACTGCGCTAGCAGGATGTTGAGCGTGAAGATCAGCAACACCGTCAGCGGGATCGAGACCATGATGGTCGGCAAGAACCCGACCCGCATGATGAACCAGCACTGCAGAATGAACTCACGCCACTGGAAAGGTAAGCGGAACAGCGCTTTTCCGGTGAGCACGCACATCCGGAAAAAGCCGCCGACGAGTGTCAGTGGGGTCTGGACTTGATTGCGAACGTAGCCCGAAAGCGTTGTGGAAGTGGTCACCGCAACCCCTTCAAGCCAACACGGTGGGAACTGCGGCGCCGCGGCGAATCATGTCGCACGCCTCCTCCTTGCCCGGACCCATCTTGTGTGACCGCCATCTCCTTGCTCACGCGGAGTAATGGAGACCACAGGAATGTACCCGATGGCCACCCCGGCGTGTACTGCGACCTCACAATTAACCCTTCGTCAATCGCTGGCAAACGTTACAACTTCTGTCAATCGTCCTTTCTCGTCACAGAATTAGCTGGCACAGAACGGCTTTCGGAATCTGTCCCGCCGCCGTAACGCAAACGAAGTTCTGTCTTGAGCACCTTCCCTGCGGGGTTGCGCGGCAAAGAGTCCACGACCTCGAGCGCCTTGGGGTGCTTATAGCGGGCAAGGCGCTCAGCCAGGAACTCACTTAGATCTTCGATCCGAAGGTGGCTATTCGTTACGGCGGCGACCGCGATCGGCACTTCGCCCCATTGCTCATCGGCCCGACCGATGACCGCGACTTCGACGACGTCGGGATGACTGGCTAGGGCATTCTCCAGCTCGGCGCAGTAGATGTTCTCACCACCGGAGATGATCATGTCCTTCTTGCGGTCCACCACCCAGACATACCCGTCTTCGTCCATGCGAACGAGATCCCCGGAATGAAACCAGCCACCCGCGAAGGCCTCCGCGGTCGCCTCCGGGTTGTTCCAGTAGCCGCGCATCAACGTCGGTGCCCGGTAGACAATTTCACCAACTTCGCCGACCGGGACGTCGTTCATGTCCTCGTCGACAACGCGGGCGGCGACTGTCGGAATCACCTTGCCGACCGATCCACGCTTCCTGATCGCGTCGTCGCCGAGCAGCATGCAGGTGACCGGCGACATCTCGGTCTGGCCGAACGCGGCCAGGATCTGGGTGCCAGGGAAGACTGCCGACATCCAACGCAGCAACGCGTCCGGCGCCGGCGCGGCTCCCCACGACATCACCCGCAAGCTGAGATCTCGCGGTCGTGCTTCCTGTTCGGCGCAGACCGCCTGCCATTGGGCGGGGACCAGAAAGATACCCGTGACTTTTTCAGCCTCCAGAACGTCGAGCAGCTGCTGGGGATCGAACGCACCGACCGGATAGATCACGGTGGGCACGCCAAGCAACATCCCGGTCAGCATGTTGCCGATTCCCGCGATATGGAAGAACGGGACGCCGATGAAACCGACTTCGCTACCGACAGTGGCACGGTTGGTGTACAGCGCGGTCATCGTCTGGCCGGTCAAGTTGGTGTGGGTCAGCACGGCCCCTTTGGGGCGGCCGGTCGTCCCCGAGGTGTACATGATCAGCGCCGGCGAGTCGTTCGGGATGTCCAGCGGATCGAGCCCATCCCCGGGCTCGCTGATCAGATCTTCGTACGCGATCACATCGGCGTCGCCGACCACCGTGTCATCGGTTGCACAGCCGGCGACCACGATCATGTTCACCGCCGGCTGGATGTCGCGGACACCGGTGGCCACCGAAGCCAGCGCAGCTTCGCTGATGATCACCCGGGCCGTGCAGTCCTCGACCAAGAAAGCGATTTCGGTTGGGGTCAGCCGGAAGTTCAGCGGAACCGCAATGGCCCCGATCATATTCGCGGCCAGCACCGCCTCGACGAACTCGGTGCGGTTGAGCATCAGAATCATGACCCGGTCGCCGAAACCGACACCGCGGCGACTCAAGGCACTGGCTAGCGCTGCAACTCGACGCCGCAGCTCGGCCCATGTCACGGTACTGCCCAGAAACCTCAGCGCCGGCTCGTGCGGCTGCATCATCGCATGCCGCTCGAGCTGGTTGACCCAGTTCTGCCGCCGAGCAAGGTAGGGCTGCTCGTGGGCTGGTGTTGCGGCCTGAGTCAGGTGACTGGCCAGTTGCGCGGTCAACTATCCCGTCCCTTCACTCGCGCACCGCTTGCGTCAGGTTGATATTTGATAAAACATGGTGTTGTGTGGGTCACACTATGGCCTCAGCAGTCGCCCTGACAAGCCCCTAACACGACCCAGAAAGTCCTGGCAGGCCACGTGAACGCGCCACTGTCAGCTCAGCCGCGTAGCGGACGGCGCCTGCGCCGCGCGCAACTATCCGACGAGGTCGCAGGTCACCTACGGGCTGCCATCATGTCGGGGAGCTTGCGCCCGGGAACCTTCATCCGACTCGACGAGACCGCTGCCGAGCTCGGGGTCAGCATCACGCCGGTGCGCGAGGCCCTGCTGAAACTGCGCGGCGAGGGAATGGTGCAGCTGGAGCCGCACCGCGGTCACGTCGTTCTCCCGTTGACCGAACAGGACATCGAGGACATCTTCTGGTTGCAGGCCACGATCGCCCGCGAACTGGCCACTGCGGCAACCGACCGCATCACCGACGTCGAGATCGACGAGCTGGACCGCCTGAATACGACCTTGGCCGGGGCGGTCGGTTCTGGTGACACGGAGGCCATCGCGGCCATCGAGTTCTCGTTCCATCGGGCCTTCAACCAAGCGAGTCGCCGGATCAAATTGGCCTGGTTCATGCTCAACGCCGCGCGCTACATGCCGGCGCAGGTCTTTGCCACCGATCCGCAATGGGGCGCGGCCACGGTCGACCATCACGGACGGCTGATCGCCGCATTGCGTCGACGCGACACCACGGCGGTGGTCGAGCACACCGTCTGGCAATTCACCGACGCGGCACGCCGGCTGACCGAGACCCTGGATAGGAACGGGATCTTTAGCTCGGCCGGGCCGAATCTCTAGTTCGCTGCCTGCTGCTCCGCGCGTTGCTTGAGGTTCTCGGCCAACAGCTCCAGCACATTGTTGACCATCATCTTCACCATCGGTGCGGGCACCGGCATGGTGACTTCGACGTCCATGTCCACCGTGAGCAAACTGGCGGCGCCGCTGGCCACCACACTGAACAGCTGTTCCTGTTTGGAAAACAGGTCGCCTTGCTGCAAGACGGTCTGTATCTGGTTCTCGCTCGGGTAGTACACGGCCTGGATGTAGGTGCTTTCAAAGCCTTGAACAGCAGTGTCGAGCCGGACCTGGCTGGGACGCCCGTCATCGTAGCGAGCCAACACCCAGGCCCCTTTGATCCCTTCGTTCCATTCCGGATAGCGCTCGATGTCGGCGACGATGGCCATGATCAACTCGGCATCGGCACCGACCTCGATGGTCTTGCTCAAAACTGGCATTGGCGAAGCATACCCGCGGGTTTGACCGGCCCTGAGAGTGCCATCACGGCGGTCGTTCACCGAAAGGCCCACCCCCGGATGCCATCTCGGTCTTTTCCCGGCACCAGGCTGTTTGCACCAAGCACATCTGCGTCCACCTACCCGGTCTGTTCGACCCTGTTCAGTCGGTCACACACGCCGTCGACAGCAGCGAGCGAATGGCATCGGGAATCGGAACAGGCGTGCGACTGGTCCGATCGACATAGACGTGCACCCAGTGCCCGAGTGCGGTGATCGGCTGCGGTTCTTCTTCGTCCGATGCCGTCTCGCTGCGGGCCCGTAACACTCCCAGCCGGTAGGTCACGCTGGTTCGCCCCAGCCGCGTGACCGCAAGACCGACCACCAACCTCTCCGGGAAATGCAGCTCCGAAAAATACCGACAGCCCGACTCGGCCACGATGCCCAGCGATGGTGCAGTAATCGGATCCAGGCCAGTGGTCGTATTGATCCAGGCGTTGATAGCGGTGTCAAAAAGCTGGTAGTACACGGCGTTGTTCAGATGGCCGAACATGTCGTTATCGGCCCACCGGGTAAGCACCGGCCATTGGACCGGGAAGTCATTGCTGGTCAGGTTCTTCCGCGTAGGTGGCCGCGGGACCAGCGGATTTGAGGCCATGGTTGTATTCCAACATGCTTCGTATCCGGGGCGCGGTGCTGAACCGGATCGGTTCGCCGCGTCCCTACTCGGAGTCGCAGCCGATCAGCGTCGTCGACCTAGACCTGGATCCGCCCGGCGATGGTGAGGTCCTCGTTCGTATCGAGGCAGCAGGCGTCTGCCACTCCGATCTGTCGGTGGTGGACGGCAACAGGGTTCGGCCGGTGCCGATGCTGCTAGGCCATGAAGCCGCCGGAATCGTCGAGCAGGTCGGTCCCGGAATAACGGATGTCGTCGTTGGCCAGCGGGTTGTGCTGGTGTTCTTGCCGCGTTGCGGCCACTGCACGGCCTGCGCGACCGAAGGTCTCACGCCGTGCGAACCGGGCAGCGCAGCCAACGCCGCCGGCACACTGCTGACAGGTGCGATCCGGCTCGGCCGCCCTGGCGGCCGGGTGTACCACCACCTCGGCGTCTCGGGTTTTGCGACGCATGCCGTCAGCAACCGGGCCAGTGTGGTTCCGGTACCCCCGGACGTGCCGCCCGAGGTCGCCGCCCTGCTCGGGTGCGCGGTGTTGACCGGCGGAGGTGCGGTGCTCAACGTCGGCAATCCACGGCCGGGACAGACGGTCGTCGTCGTCGGCCTCGGGGGCGTTGGAATGGCAGCGATGCTGACCGCCCTGACCTATGACGACGTTGTCGTCGTCGGAGTCGATCAGCTACCGGCAAAGTTGGACGCCGCAAAGACGCTCGGCGCACACCAGACCTATACCCCACACCAGGCCACCGACGCTGGCATCAAGGCCGCCGTCGTCATCGAGGCCGTGGGACATCCGGCCGCACTACAGACCGCGATCGGCCTCACGGCACCCGGCGGGCGCACCATTACGGTCGGACTCCCCCCGCCCGACGCCCGGATCAGCGTGTCGCCGCTAGGGCTTGTCGCCGAGGGCCGCTCGCTGATCGGCAGCTATTTGGGCTCGGCGGTGCCCGCGCGTGACATTCCACGATTTGTCTCGTTGTGGCGGTCCGGCCGGTTACCGGTGGAGGCGCTCGTGTCGTCGAGGATCGGACTGGACGACATCAACGAGGCGATGGACCATCTGGCTGACGGCACCGCCGTGCGCCAGCTCATCACCTTCGACTGAACCGCACTCGCGGTGCCCCGCCGCCCAAGGGCCGCCCGTAGTGGCGCGCTGGCCGGTCAGGCGTTGCGGCGAGCCTTGAGTTCGGCGAGGACCTCGGAAGTATGCTGCCCGAGGTCGGGTGCCACAGACCGCGGCGCCCACGGCGTGCCATGAAAATCTGCGGGTGTGGCTACCATCGCGACGCCGGATTCTCCGTCGGGAACGTCGACGATCCCGCCCGCCGCATGAAACTGCTCGTCGGCGACCACGTCCTCGACGGAGTGAACGGGCGACCAGAAAAAATCCGGCTCGTCGGCGAAGACGTCGGCCCACTCCTCGAGTGGCCTGGTCGCGAAGATCGCGTCCAACTGGGCAATCAGCGCCACCGCGTTGGCGGCGCGGGCGCGGCCGTCGCAGAACCGGGGATCGGTGAGCCACTCGGGGTGACCCACCACCCGACACAACGCGGGCCAGTGGCGATCGGCCTCGAGGCCGACGATCCAGAACCGCCGGCCATCTCCCGCCGCGTAATTGTTCATGCATGGATTGGACATCAACTCGCGTTGGCCGATCGCGATCGGTTGGCCGGTCAACAGGTAGGTGTTGATGTCGAAGCTGACCGTGTAGGCGCCCTGGCGGTACAGCGATGTGCTCACCAGTTGACCCGCTCCGGTGCGTTCGCGGGAGAGCAGAGCCGCGCAAATGGCGGCGACCAACGTCATGCCGGCCGAGTGGTCCCCCATGCCGCCCCGCTGGAAAGGGGGCGTATCGCCGGGACGGGTAAGCAGCTGGGCCACGCCCGCCCGTGACCAGAACGCCGCCACGTCGTAAGCGGCCCGGTCGGCGTCGGGTCCGGCTTCGCCGTACCCCGTGATCAGGCCATAGACGAGACGGGAATTGTGCGCGGCCACCGATTCGTAGTCGAGCCCCAGTCGCTGCAACGCCGTCGTCCGCAGGTTGGTCACAAAGACATCCGCATCAGACAGTAGTTCGAACGCAGCTTCGCGACCCGTCGCGGTCGTGAGGTCCAGCACCACGCTGCGTTTGGAACGGTTGTCCATTTCGAACGGCGGGTTCACGCCGAGATCGCATCCCAGCATCCGTCCGAAACTGCGGCCGGGATCTCCGGCCGGCGGCTCGATCTTGATGACGTCGGCGCCCCACTCGGCCAGGATCCCGGCCGCGGCCGGGCCGGCGACCCAGACGCCCAGCTCGACGACTTTGATGCCGTCAACCGGCCCCGACATGGTCGTATTGTCACCCCACAGCTCGGCGGGTTTACCCACCAGACCGCGGTCCGGCGCTGGCTTGCCCGATCTCAGGATTGTTCGTCTCGAGCCTATCGGCGTCGTGGCCGGTCGGGCGGAGGACGCAGCAGAGAAACAACCGACCGCGCTAGTGAGGACCCGCCAGGTATGCCAAACTACAAGATTAGACCGGCTAGCGAGGTGTAGCGATGAAGAAACTACTCGCAGGAGTTTCCGCGCTGGGAATTGCTGGGGCCACAGGATGTTTCGGTCTCGGGATTGCGACAGCCGACGAGACGCCAGCCGACCCGGCAATCGCCGACGCCGGACTGTCCGACGCAACGCCAGCCGAACCGACACCCGCCAGCGGGATGGCATACGCCCTCGGGGGCGCCCACGTCTTGGGAATCCCGTACGAGGAGTACATCCGCCGCGAAGGTAGCGAATGGTTCCCCAACCTGAACCGGGAAATTGTCGACTATCCCGCCGGTCAGGTTCAGGGCCATGTGCCGGAGAAACTCTTCCCCGGCATCAGCCAGCTGGATGAAGTGTTTCCCGGCCTGGGTATGGACGGCCCCAGCATCGGGGAGTCGGTGGTCGTCGGAGTGGACAACCTGGATGCCGCGATCCGCAGGGGTGGCCCCGGTACCGCGATCGGTTTATCCGAGGGTTCGCTCGTGCTCGATGCCGAGCAGGCGCGACTCGCCGACGATCCGACCGCCCCACCGCCAGATCAATTGACGTTCGCCACGTTTGGTGACCCAATTGCGCGGCACGCCTTCGGTGAGAGTTTCCTGACTTCGGTGTTTCCGGTTGGCGCCGTCGTTCCCATACTCGACTACCGCATACCACCTCCGGTGGAGAGCCAATACGACACCAAGGTTTTCGTCGCCGCATACGATTCGCTCGCAGATTTTCCGGACAGACCGGACAACCTGCTAGCCCTCGCCAACACGTTCATGGGCCTGGTAACTGGCCATACTGCCGTCGCCTTCACCAACCCGGACATGGTGCCACCACAGAACATCAGATCGACCGTCAACTCTCGGGGCGCGACGACAACGACGTATCTGATTCCCCAAAGACATCTTCCGCTGATCTTGCCCTTGGGATACCTGGGAGTATCCGACGATGTGCTGACACAGCTGGATGCCGAATTACAGCCTATGGTCGATACCGGCTATTCGCGAAACGACGATCCGCTCACCGCTCCGATCTCCGTGGACCCGGTGAACGGCTTCGACCCCGCCGCCGTCACCGCGCCCGCCACTCAGGCCACCTTCGGCGGCGGCGGCGATCCTTTCTCGCAGATACTCTCTGGTGCCCTGTATGCGTTATCTCAGGCCAATTTCTGACGCGAGTTCAGTCGAGCACCGGTGACCGCGGCAGTGACCCCGGCAATCGCAGACGCGATGGCCACCAGCTCGCGCGCCCAACGAGAGCAGCTATAGCGGGCACCGTTACGGTGCGTACTAAGAAGGTATCCAACAAGATTCCGATACCGATCACGAAACCGCCCTGGACCACCGTGCCTATGCTGGAGAACAGCAGACCGAACATCGAGGCCGCGAAAATCAAACCCGCCGCGGTGATCACACCGCCGGTCGAACTCAGTGCGCGAATGACCCCGTACCGCATGCTGCGTGGAGACTCGTCACGCATTCGCGAGACAAAGAGCATGTTGTAGTCGGCCCCCACCGCGACCAACACCACGAAGGCTAGCGGCGGAACGCTCCAATGCAACTGCTGGCCGAGTACGAATTGAAACGTCAGGACGCCTATGCCGACCGCCGACAGATACGAAATCACAACGGAACCAACCAGATACAGCGGAGCGACAATCGCGCGCAGCAGCACCATCAAGGTCAGCAACACAACGACCATGGTTACGGCGATAATGAATCGGATGTCGTGCTCATAGTAGTTGCGCGTGTCCCGCAACGTAACTGGATATCCCGCCATCGACACCGAGGCATCCGCCAATGTGGTATTCGGCTGCGCTCCCCGCGCGGTGTCGCTGATGACATCGACCTGATCCATGGCCTCCGCGCTAAACGGATTCAGTTTGGTTTGAACCAAGTAGCGCACCGAGTGACCATCCGGCGAAATGAACATCGTGGCCGCTTTCTTGAATTCGTCCATGCGCAGTAGCTCAGGCGGAATATTGAACCCCGCCATAGACGGTTGTGCCGCGTCCCGCTTCATCGTCAGCAGAAACGCCGATGCCTTACCCAGGCCGGCACCCAGCTGCTCGATCTCGTCGACCAGTCGTTCCACTCCGTCGGCCACTTGGCGGCTGCCGCCTGCGAATCGGTCAGCACCGTGTTGGAGATCCGTGAGGCCCGCCTGCAAGCCACCGGGGCGGTCCAGCCCCATCGAATGCAGGGCGTTGACGAAGTTGGCGAGTGCACCGCGCAGGCGGTTTGCCGTCGCTTTGAGAGTCTGCCTGTCCTGCATCTCCCGCAGTTGTCGGGCAAGATCATTGATCTCGTCGAGGCTTCCGTTACCATGCGCCGAGACGATCCGCTCAAACTGACCGCGGGTAGCGGTGCAGGAGGGGTCGGCATCGCAGACCGGGTTGGCCTCTAGTGCTGCCAGCACCGGCGCCACCCAGGCGAACATGTCTTTGACGGCCGAAAAGTTCACGCCGATGGAATTGCCCAGCGAATTGATGCTTCTGACGAGCCGGGCCGCGGTAACGACCTCCTTGACCATCTTGTCGCCGCCGTATTGGGCTCTCATCGACGCGAAAGCGTCGATCAGATCCTCGATGCTGGAAACGATGCGGTAGACCTGACCGCGGACATCGACAAGATTGTCGGCCAGCGTGTTGGCCCCGTCGACGAGTCGGCCGAAATCGTCGTTATGGTCGTTGATCAGGTTGTACACGCCGCCTAGCTGGGCACCGATAGCCCCGGCCTGATAGGTAGCTCTGAACTGCTCCGGCACCACACCCGCGGGTCGAGTGATGCCGCTGACCATAGCGATATTCGGCAATTGGCTGACTCGGCTTGCCATTTGCTCCAAGTCCGCAAGGGCTCGCGGTGTCCGCAGGTCATGCGGTGACTGGACGAGCAGGTACTCCGGGATGGACTGATTCACCGAAAAATGGCGGTCTAGCGCGGCATACCCGACCGAGCTTGGGGCGGAAGACGGTAACGCCTTGCGATCGTCATAGTTGAAGCGCACTAGCCCCGCACAGCAGGCCAGAATGATCAACACAACCACGCTGGCTGCCAGATAGACCTTCGGCCGGCGCACAATCTGTATCCCCGAACGCCGCCACCATCGAGCCGTCAGTTCGCGTCGCGGGGTGATCCAGCCCCGTGGGCCGGCAAGCACCAGAATCGCCGGCAGCAATGTGACCGCCGCCAGGAATGCCACCCCGATCCCGATCGCAGACGCCACACCGACCGTGGAGAACACGCCCATCCGGGCGAAGCTTATCCCGACAAAGGTGATTCCCACTGTGGCCGCGGAAGCAGCGATCACCTTTCCGATTGAGATCATCGCCCGCTTCACTGCTTGATCAGAATCAGCACCGAGCCGCACATAGTCGTGGTAGCGGCTAATCAGAAAAACCGCGTAATCCGTCCCCGCGCCGGCCACGATCGCGCTCAGAAATACGATGGACTGGTTCGATACGCCCAAGCCGCTCAGTTGCGAGAATCCAGCCACCACGGCCTGGGCGATCATCAAGGACATCCCAATCGCAATCAGCGGCAGCAGCATGGTGATCGGGTTGCGGTACACCAACAACAGCACGACGAGCACAAGGACAGCGATGGCAATCTCAATCGGAATCCGATCCCGCTCGCCGGCCACGGTGAGATCAGCGACGGTAGCCGCGGGTCCCGCAAGGTTTGCCGTCAGCGGCGTTCCCGCAACGGCCGCCTTGACCAACTCGGCAACCCGGACGTAAGCAGCATGCGACCTCGGAGTACCCAACTCACCCGCAATGCCGACCGGTAGCACCCAGGACTTGTGGTCCTCGCTGCTCAAGACTCGTCGCAGGGACGGTGTTCTGATGAAATCCTGCACCATCACGACATCGCGCCGGTCCTCGCGCAGCGCGGCTACCAACCGTTCATAAGCGGCTTCGTCGGCAGGTCCGAGCCCCTTCTCATTGGTGAGGACCACCAAGAGGAGGTCTTCGGCGCCCGATTCATGAAACGCCTTGGTCATCTTTCGAGCGGCAACGCTCGATGGTGCGTCGCTGGGCAAAATCGAGAGCGGATGCCTCTGGGACATCTCGCCCAGGGACGGGAACGTCAGGGGCAGCGCCACCGCAATCGCGACCCACATCCCGATGACCACCCAGGGCCACCGCACCACAAAATCGGCTAGCCGTTGCACGCGTCCCTCACCTCCGGCCTCCGGGGCCGCGTTCTCCCGTCAGCGACGCTCGTTGAAACGTCGACATATAGCGTCAGACCGGGCAGTGTCGTACCGCCCCCGGTCACAATGGGGAATTTCAGGAACAGAGCGGCCATCGAACTACGCGACACTATGCAACGCGTCCCCAATGCCCGCGATCAGCGACCCGCACACACACGGACTTCATCGCCGCCATATAGCGCGCGACCGATTTCTGGGCGACCGGGTTGTCCGGAAACATCACCGCCATCGCCGTGCCCTCTTCGTACCGGAATACATAGATGGTCAGCTGATAGGAGTACCGCCCGTCGGAGTAAATCCCGATATTATTCGCGTAGCCCAATTCAGCTGCCGCGAGCACGGCGTTGAGTGGGGCGGCGCCGCCATGCAAGAAGTTGGAAACCGGAAAGTTGGGTCGGGGCCGCTGCAACCACGGTGCCAATTCCAAAACTCGATAATATGGCACCTTCGCCAAGTCCAGATTTGCATCGAAGGAAACCTGGGCCGCCCACGCCGCATCACTGAACGACGCGGCAGCTATTGGGACGGTGATCGGAACCAGTCCGGTGAACCAACCCTGGGTCATGAAGTTCTCTGACGTTCGACGTGTATCTCTGGGAGTGAGTCCGTAATAGGTGACAGCGCCCGTAAACTCGTGTTCCACCAGGGCTTGGCAGGCAAACAACCCGCCGACGAAGCGAGCGCCGGCCGCCGCGCAGGCCGATTCGAACCTCGCCGTCTGCTCGGCGTCCATCAGCGGCTCCATCACCATGTCGCCCGCGGTCGGCTCCATGGGGTTACCCAGCGGAAGTGGGAAGTCGGGAAGGCTTCCATTGTTATTCTCGGCGAAGTCGATCCAGGCGCGTACCTCGGGCGAATCTGCCGTCAACCCTGAGGTGTACCGGCGCTCGCGGTCACAGTAGTCGTCGAAGCTGCCGGCGTCGGGCAGCGCAAGGGGCTCACCGCCACCGGTCAGCGCCGCGTACTGGCCATGGGCTTCCAACATGGTTGCACCAATCAATGTCGCATCCCCATGGACATGGTCGATACTGGCGTAGAAAGTGAAGTGGCTCTCGGCTTGGATAATGCCGAAGGTGAAGCAACCCCACTGCAATGGATTCGGTATGGCAACCACATGGTTGTGCACTTCGTCAATGGTCATTTCGCCATGATCGGTTGGCGTGAATTCGATATCGGCAGGGTTGCTGATGGTATGCCTGGTGATGTCTCCGGCACCGGCGTAGTCGAACCAACTGCGGTACGTGTCGTGCCGACGCAGGTACGCGTTGAGACCATAAGTCATAGCGTCAATATCGCACGTACCGGGCACTTCACAGGTGGCGATGATTTGCCGTGAATAGTCGAGGCCGGCGGCGGTTCGTTCGTAATAGCCGCGAAGATGTTGGGTTTGCATGTAGCTGACCGGCACAGAGCTGACCGGCGCTTGCCGGGCCTTTTCGCACGACGCAGTTGTTGGGTGCCAGGAGGTTACTAAGCCTGGGCTCAGCGTCCATTGAGCAATGGAGCCGATCGTAACTTTCCCGATGCGCAATATCTTCTCCCCGGTTTCCACGGCTGCAGTCCGGCCACGCTGGTGGTGAGATCAAGATAGCCCTTTCGGCGGTGGCCGTCGGCGGCATGAGCGGAAACGCTTGCAGCAGCTCGGGCACCGCAGGCCGCGGCGGTGGCACAACGACCCCCGCGACCAGGGCGGCGGGACGCTGGCCGGCAGCTACCGCTGGCCGTATTTTCCGGTGCCAACGCGGCGAATTATTCATACTTGTAATACTTGCCAGCGGCAGGGTGCTTCGGCTGGGCAACCGGGCAAGGCCCGCAGGATCGAATCTTCGCTGGCAGAGGCAGAGAGGACAACCGCATGGCAACCGCCGAAGAACTGGTGGAGCCGGCATCGGGTTTTGCGATCGTCGGCTATGCGGCGCGTTTCCCAGGTGCGGCAAATGCGGACGAGTTCTGGGAGGTGCTGCGCCAGGGGCGGGATGCGGTGTCGGAGGTCCCCGAGGACCGTTGGGATGTCACGGAGTTCTTCGACCCGACGCCCGGGGCACCGGGAAAGATCGTCACCCGCCGGGCGGGGTTCATCGATGACATAGCAGGGTTCGACGCGCCTTTTTTCGGGGTTTCGACCCGCGAGGTCATGTTGATGGATCCACAGCATCGGCTGTTGCTCGAAACGGCGTGGCAGGCGCTGGAGCATTCAGGGACAGCGCCGATGGCCTTGGAGAACACCCAGACCGGCGTGTACGTGGGCCTCGGGACGCATGACTACCTCGGAATGATGTCGGATGAGCTGGACTACGCCGATATCGAACCATATATGGCTATTGGGACCTCGGCTGCCGCAGGAGCGGGCCGGATCAGCTATCGGCTGGGGCTGCAGGGCCCAGCGGTCACGGTCGATACGGCGTGCAGCTCGTCACTGGTGGCAATCCATCAGGCATGTCAAGCGCTGCGTTTGGGAGAGTGCGACCTCGCGCTGGCCGGCGGCGTGAACGTCCTGATCAGCCCAGGGACCATGATCACCTTTTCCCAGGCGCGAATGCTGGCTCCCGACGGTCGGTGCAAGACGTTCGACGCAGCCGCGGACGGCTACGTACGCGGCGAGGGTTGCGGGGTCGTCGTCGTGAAGCGCCTTGATGACGCGATCCGTGACGGTGACCGGATTCGGGCAGTGATCCGGGGCAGCGCGGTCAATCAGGACGGCGCATCAGGGGGTCTGACGGTCCCAAACGGCATCGCCCAGCAACGGGTCATCACCGAGGCTCTCGGAGTCGCCGGCCTGGCGGCCACCGACGTGGGGTACCTGGAGGCGCACGGAACCGGGACATCCCTGGGCGATCCGATCGAGGTCCAGGCAGCCGCCGCGGTACTCGCCGGCGGGCGCGACTCAAGCCACCCACTGCTGATCGGATCGGTGAAGACGAACATCGGGCATCTGGAAGCCGCGGCGGGGATTGCGGGTCTGATCAAGGTCATTCTGTCGCTCGAACATGAGGTTTTGCCCAAGCACCTGAACTTTTCGAATCCGTCACCGCATATTCCGTGGGACCAATTTTCGGTGCGCGTCGTGCAGGAGGCCACAGCCTGGGAACGCGACGGTCGGCGCCGCGTTGCCGGAGTCAGTTCGTTCGGGTTCTCCGGAACCAACGCGCACCTCATCGTCGAGGAAGCGCCCGATGAGGTAGACCGGGTTGTCGCGGCGCCAGGTCCGCTCGAGCAGCCCGAGGATCGAAAGTTCCACGTATTGCCGCTGTCGGCACGCAGCCCGGCCGCGTTGGCGCAGCTCGCTGACCAATACCGCAATTGGTTGAGCGCACACCCGCAGACGAGGTTGTCGGATGTGTGCCACACCGCCGGAGTCGGGCGATCTCATCTCGAACACCGCGCAGCGTTGGTGGTGCGGTCGACGGAATCGGCCACGGAGTTACTCGGCGCGCTCGCCGACGATCGCCCGGCACCGGGTTTGGTGCGGGGAGTATGCGCTGATAGGCCGAAGACAGCCTGGTTGTTCCCGGGTCAAGGCAGCCAGCTCGCGGGCATGGCCCGACAGCTATTCGAGACTGAGCCGATATTCGCCGAAGCGGTGACCCGGTGCGCCGCGAGTGTCGCTGACGTGCTCGAAAGACCCATGTTGGACGTCATCTTCGACACGGACAGTCCGGATAGCGAAGCCACTCTCCGCCAGACCAGCTACGCTCAGCCCGCCCTGTTCGCCGTGGAAATGGGCCTGGCCCGGCTCTGGCAATCGTGGGGCCTCGAACCTGATGTGGTGCTGGGCCACAGCGTCGGCCAGTATTCGGCGGCCTGCGTAGCCGGTGTGTTCAGTCTCGAAGACGGAGCGTTGTTGCTCGCCGAGCGTGGCCGCCTTTTCGGTAGTTTGCCCGCTGGCGGTCGGATGGTTGCGGTGTTCACTGCCGCGGAGCGGGTCGAGGCCCTCACCGACGAGTTCCCCCGGCTGTCGGTGGCCGCCTACAACGGCGCCAATACTGTGTTGTCGGGGCCAGCCGAAGATCTGGACCGGGCGGTGGCCAGGTTGATGGCCGACGGTGTCCGGTGTGACTGGCTGGATACCAGCCACGCCTTCCACTCCGAGCTGTTGGATCCTGTGCTCGATGAATTCGAGTCGTATGCGAGCCGGCTCGAGTTCGCATCGCCACAAAGGATTTTGGTGTGCAACCGCACCGGCACGGCCCTCGGCAGGAACGTGACGCTGGATGGTCCCTATTGGCGCCGCCATGCGCGGCAACCGGTCGAATTCGCCAAGAGCGTGCACACGCTCGCGGAGCTCGGTTGCGCGGTATTGCTGGAGGTCGGTCCACAACCGGTACTCAGCGCCGCAGCCCTGCGGGCGTGGCCTGACCCGGCAACCGCGCCACGAGCGATCGCGTCGCTGCGTCGCAACGCCGATGACCAACGCCAGATCACCGAGGCCCTTGCCGACGCCTACATCGTCGGCCACGTGCCCGAATTCGGTGCCCTCCAGAAACCGCCCGTGCGTCAGCTCGACCTGCCGACCTACCCGTTCCAGCATCGCCAGTACTGGTTCCATGAGAAGCGGGTCCCACCCACGCAGATCTCCAGCCAGACCTCCCATCCGACATCAGCCGCGCCTACCGAAGCCGTCCGCCTTCTCGAGGATGGCCAGATCGAGGAACTCGCCGCGCTGCTTGACGGAGCGGGCGCCAATCAGCAGACCCTCGACGTGCTGACAAAGCTTGCTGCGCAACACAACCAACAGCGTGACGCACTGTCGGTGGCAGATGCCCGTTACGAGATTCGTTGGGAGAAAGCCACTGCGGCAACCACCAGACAAGCAGATACCGACGAGCGGTCTGCTTGGCTCCTGATCGGTGATCGCGCCGAGGTGATTGAGCCAGTGGTCGACGTGCTGAACGCACGGGGCGACCGACACCAGATCATCGGAGTGCCGACATCCGAGACAGATGAAAACGGGCTCGAGGTCGCGTTGCGCGCCGCGGTGGCAGAGGAATCGACGTTGCGCATCGTGTACCTCGGGGCGCTCGACGACAGTGAGACATCGATGCGGTCGTTGCTGCGGATGCAGCATCGAGTCTTGGTAGGAACCAGGCTCCTCTTCCGGGCTGCGACCGCTGCCGAGCTGCGGACGCCTATCTGGCTAGTCACCCGTGGTGCACAACGAGTCAGCGACTCAGACACCGTGTCGCCGGTGCAGAGCTGCCTGTGGGGGTTCGGTCGCGCTGCCTCGCTGGAGCATCCGCACGTGTGGGGCGGACTGGCAGATCTGTCCGCAGGCGACGCCGACGAGTGGTCGCGCGTGATCGATCAGCTGCTGGCAGCATCACCAGACTTATCCGGCAGGGAAGACCAGGTCGCGGTGCGGGATGACGCGATCTATGTGGCGCGGCTGACGAGACGCGCCGGACAACCGGCCACAACACCGCCGGTATTGCGTGATGACGCAACATATTTGGTGACCGGCGGGCTGGGTGCGGTCGGGCTGGAAATCGCCGGATATCTTGCCGCGCACGGCGCCCGGCACCTGGTGCTGACCAGCCGACGCACCCCCAGCGATGTGACCCAACAGCGCATCGACGCGATGCGTGACCAGTCCGGTTGCGAATTTCGGGTGATCGGGGCCGATGTCGCCGACCCGCACGATGTCGCTCGGCTCATGGCAACCGTGGGATCCGAGCTACCGCCGCTGGCGGGAGTCGTGCATGCCGCCGGCGAGATCGGCAACACCCCACTGCGAACCTTGGACGACGCCGAAGTCGATCGAGTCTTCGCTGGGAAGGTTTGGGGTGCTTGGCATGTGAGCGAAGCAACAGCGGACATGCAGCTGGACTTCTTCCTCAGCACCTCGTCGATCGCCGCGGTGTGGGGCAGCTTCGGCCAAACCGCCTATAGCGCGGCCAACGCCTTCCTCGACGGATTGTCCTGGCGCCTGCGTGAGCAGGGTGTTCCTGGGATCAGTGTCAACTTCGGTCCGTGGTCGGCGGGCATGGCCGACCCTGAAGCCCGTGCGCAACTAGATCGGCGCGGGGTCACGACATTGAAGCCTGCCGACGCACTAGCGGGGATGGCCGACCTCATGGCGGCTCCGGCGACACCCGGGGCACCACCCGAAGCGGCGCAGGGTGTTGTGGCCCAGATCGACTGGGCTCGCTTCCTACCGCTCTACCAGCAGGCGGGAAAACGCGCATTTCTGGCGGAGTTGGAGCGCGAGGTGCCGGACTCCGCGCCCGCACCGGCAGGACCCGAGACCACCCGATTGGTTGAGCGGCTCACCCTGGCTCCGGCCCAACAGCGGAAGAAACTCGTCGTGGAGTACCTGCGCGACGTTGTGGCGGAAGTGACGCGAATCGATAGGGCGGAGATCCGCGAAGAGGCCGGATTCTTCGACCTCGGCATGGATTCGCTGATGGCGGTCGAAATGCGGCGCCGGGTTGAGGAGGCCGTGGGTAGCGAGCTCCCGACGACCCTCGCCATGGACTATCCGCGACTCACCGACGTGGCCACGTATCTGCTTGTCGACGTCCTCGGCATCAGCGAACAGGCTTCCGCCAGTTCAGGGACGGCCTCAGGTGCGCGGCCGGCCGCGGTAGCGGCCTCCGGAATCCAACGGCCCACCGATGAACCGATCGCAATCGTCTCGGTTGCCTGCCGATTTCCGGGCTCTTCCGATTGCGATGGTTTTTGGGACGTGCTGTCCGGTGGTATCGATGCGATCCGCGAGATCCCGGATGACCGTTTCGACGTCGACGAGTATTACGACCCGGATCCAGAGACGCCGGGCAAGATCTACAGCCGCTGCGGTGGATTCCTCGACGGGATCGACGGATTCGATCCGGAGTTCTTCGGAATTTCCCCCCGTGAGGCCGTGTGGATGGATCCGCAGCAGCGGTTGATGCTCGAGATCGCCTGGGAAGGCCTGGAACGCGCCGGGTATTCCCCCGCGGGGTTGCGCGGCAGCCGAAGCGGCATCTTTGTGGGGGTTGCGGCCAACGAGTATTCACACTTGCTGTCCGCCGACCCGGTCGAGAGCATCGAAGCCCATTTCATCACCGGCAATGCGCTCAATGCCATCGCCGGTCGAGTTGCGTTCGCCCTCGGACTCGAAGGACCCGCGATGGCGGTCGATACCGCCTGCAGTGCTTCGCTGGTCGCCGTCCACCAAGCCTGCCAGGCATTGCACGCTGGCGACTGCGATCTGGCGCTGGCTGGTGGGGTGAACGTGCTATTGAGCCCGGCGTCCATCGTTGCCGCTTCGCGGGCACGGATGCTGTCTCCTGACGGACGATGCAAGACCTTCGACGCCGCGGCCGACGGCTACGTTCGCAGCGAAGGATGCGGGATCCTCGTACTCAAGAGGCTGAGCGATGCGGTACGCGACGGCCATCGGATCTGCGCGGTGATCCGTGGTAGCGCCGTCAACCAAGACGGGGCTTCCAGCGGTTTGACCGTGCCCAATGGTGGTGCACAGCAACGGCTTATCTCCGCGACGCTGGCTCGTGCAGGTGTCGACGGTCGCGACGTTGACTACCTCGAGGCGCACGGCACCGGAACGGCGCTGGGTGACCCGATCGAGGTCCAGGCCGCCGCGGCCGTCTATGGTGGCGGCCGCGAGCCGGACCGGCCGCTGCTGATCGGATCGGTGAAGACCAATATCGGGCACCTCGAATCGGCCGCGGGGGTCGCCGGGCTGATCAAGGTCGTGTTGTCGTTGCAGCATGAAGTTCTCCCGCAGAACCTGCACTTTGAGACTCCGTCGCCGCATATTCCCTGGGACTCGTTGCCGGTGCGGGTCGTGGACAAGGCAATCCCGTGGCAGGCCAACGGCCGACCGCGGCGTGCCGGAGTGAGTTCGTTCGGGTTCACCGGCACGAACGCGCACGTGCTGATCGAGGAGGCGCCAGCACAATCGACTCCCGCCGACGAGTACCCGGCAACCGACGTCGTGCCCGACGTCACCGCAGCAACGGAGTCGGACGTGCGCGATGATCCGGTCAGTGTGTTGCCACTGTCGGCGCGCTCGCCGCAGGCGCTGGTGGAGCTGGCGCAGCGTTACGGATCCTGGCTGGAAGCGCACCCAAAGGTCGATATCACCGACGTGTGCTTCACGGTCGGCGTCGGGCGTTCGCATTTCGAACACCGCGCAGCGCTTGTCACTGACACCGTGGCGGAGACTCGCAACCTACTGGCCGAGTTCAGCGAGAACCGGCTACGTCCTGGAATGGTGCGTGGCGAGTGCGCTGACCCGCCGGCGACCGCGTGGTTGTTCACTGGGCAGGGCAGCCAGTACCCAGGGATGGCCCGCGAGTTGTTCGACGCCGAACCCGTGTTCGCCGACACCGTGACACGGTGTGCAGAAGCGACGGACCCCATACTGCCGCGTCCGTTGCTGGATGTGCTGTTCGCCACGGATGGGGGCTCTGGCGACGATGCCGCAGAAACGCTGCGGCACACTTCTTTTGCTCAACCCGCGCTGTTCGCCGTTGGGATGGGACTGGCCAGGCTGTGGCAGTCGTGGGGGATCGAGCCCGACGTCGTGCTTGGGCACAGCGTGGGCCAATACACGGCGGCATGTGTGGCCGACGTGTTCAGCCTCGAGGACGGGGCACGGCTCGTGGCGGAGCGTGGCCGGCTGTTCGGCAGCCTTCCCGAGGGCGGCCGAATGGTCGCGGTGTTCGCCGACGCCGAGCACGTGAAGGAGGTTGCCGACACCTTCCCGCGAGTTTCGGTCGCCGCCTACAACGGTCCCAATACGGCGCTGTCGGGTCCAGCATCCGATCTCGAGCAGATCGTCGCGGCGTGCGGTGATAACGGAATCCGCTGCACCTGGCTGGACACGAGCCATGCCTTTCATTCGGAGTTGTTGGAACCGGTGCTCGGGGAATTCGAATCCTATGCAGCGCGACTACAGTTCGCCACCCCGACCCGGCCGCTGGTCTGCAACCGCACCGGCGCGGTCGTCGCGGCAGACGCCCCGCTGAACGCTCAGTATTGGCGGCGCCATTCTCGCCAGCCGGTACAGTTCGCCGAGAGCGTGCGCACCGTGGCCGAACTGGGATGCTCGGTGCTGATGGAGATCGGGCCGCAACCAGTCCTGACCGCGGCCGCCGTGCAGGTCTGGCCGGAACACACGGCCGCGCCGCGCGCGATCGTTTCCCTACGCAAAGGCGCCGATGCCCGGCGACAGATCGCCGAGGCACTTGCCGCGGCCTACGTCTCCGGACATCGCCCCCACTTCTCTGCACTACACCAGCAACCACGCCACAGACTGGAACTGCCGACCTATCCGTTCCAGCGCCGTCATTTCTGGCCGAAGACTTCCGGAATCGCCGTCGAAGGCACTGCGGCGTCCGGAATCTTGGGTAGTGCAAAGGATCTCGCCTCCGGCGATGCCGTTTACACCAGTAGGCTGTCGATACGATCGCAGCCTTGGCTGTCCGATCACGTCATCTACGGGACGGTTGTCGTTCCGGGTGCAACGTACGCCGCAATGGCCCTAGCCGCGGTCGGAACGCCGGCGCGAGTGCGCGATGTCTTCTTCTACGAGCCGATCATTCTGGGCGACAAGCATTCTCGCGAGGTTCAACTTGCGCTGCATCCGATCGAAGATGGCGGCGGCTGGACCTTCCGAGTACACAGCCGCCCGTACGGCGTCCGCGATGCCGACTGGTCGTTGAACGCCGATGGCACCGTGATCAGTGGCACTACCGATTCCGGCGAAGATCCACCATCGGCGGATTCCATCGACGCCCTACGCGAGCGGTTGACCCGCACGCAGACGACGCATCTGTTCGAAACCTTCGCTGATATGGAGCTGACGTGGGGACCTACCTGGTCCACTTCGCTGAAGTCACTATGGGTCGGTGACGGTGAGGCAGTCGGCGACATTGTCGTCGGCGACGAACTCGCCGAACAGCTCGGAAGCGAGCCCATCCACCCAGTGCTGCTGGACCTGTGCACCGGAATCGCCTTCCCGGCCTTCCCCGCGGTTGTCGCGGCGACCGAACACGCAGGGGCAGTGGCAGACCTGTTCTTGCCCCTGCGGTACGGGCAGGTGGAGCTACGAGGCCCGATGCCACGGCGTTTCTCCTGCCGTGCACGATGGCAGGCTGGCGGCATCGACAGCGAAACCCAAGTGTTCGATCTCGACTTCGTGGATCCCGATGGTCACCACCTGGGCGCCATTCGCGAGTTCACGGTGAAGCGCGCGCCCCGGGAAGCGTTGCTGCGTGGGCTCGGCGGCGATGCAACCCGGCTGCTGTATGCCCTTGGCTGGCATGAGGTGCCGCCGCCGGCCGCAACCGCCGATTCCGCGGCTGCTGAAAGCACGAATGCCACCTGGCTGATCGCCGGATTCGACGAGCTAGCGGCCCAGCTGCCACATGGCCTCCGGTTCCCTGAGCACTTGGATCCAATGGATCCGGCGCATTGGCAGCAGATGTTCGCTGAAGCGCACGAGCGCGGTGCGCCGGTCTCCGGCATCGTCTGGCGCAGCGCCGGACACCCAAGCGCAGAAGAATCGAGCGCCGAATTCGCCGCGCGCCTACAGACTGAGACCGCCAACCTGCTCAGCGCCACGCAAGCCCTGCTCACTGAGGACGCGGTGAAGCTCCCCGGTGGGCTATGGCTCATCACCGAACACGCCGTGGCGACCGAGCCCGGCGAGCCGGTCGACCCGGTGCAGGCGGCGCTCTGGGGGCTCGGCCGCTCGATCATCGCCGAGCAGCCGACCCTGAGGTGTCGATTGGTAGATCACGACGGGTCCGACGGCACCGTGCCGTGCCTGGCCGGCCTGCTCGGCATACCCAGCGCACCCGGAACCGCCGGCCCAGGCGTGCAGGAACCCGAACTTGCGCTGCGACAAGGCAAGTTCCTCGTATCGCGGCTCTTGCCATGGGCACGCAGCGGGCACCTCGCAGTGCCCCGCGCACCTGACTATGTGTTGGCACCGACCGAGCGCGGTGCGATCGACAACCTTCGGTTGACCGAGTCGGAAGTATCACCGCCGGTCGCCAATGAGGTGCAGGTCCGGGTAGAGGCCGCCGGTCTCAACTTCCGCGATGTGCTCAACGTGCTCGGCCTATATCCCGGTGACCCTGGGCCGATCGGCGGCGACCTCTGCGGCATAGTGACGGAACTAGGGCCCGGCATCACCGGATTCGAGGTTGGTCAGCGCGTCTTCGGTTTTACTCCTGGGGCGTTCGCGAGCCGGGTGAATGTGCCGTCGCAGTTGCTAGCACGGGCACCGAAAGATCTCAGCGCCGTAGCCGCGACGAGCATACCCGCCGCCGCACTGACGGCACGGCTCGCGTTCGACTGGGCACAGCTGCAGCCCGGCGACCGGGTGCTTGTCCACGCCGCCAGTGGCGGCGTCGGACTGGCCGCGGTCCAGTTGGCGCGCCAACGCGGTGCGATCGTTTTTGCCACCGCCAGCACCTACAAACGGGCGACGCTGCGCGAGATGGGTGTGGAATATGTCTACGACTCGCGCAGCACCGACTTCGCGGATCAGATCCTTGCGGACACCGACGGTGCCGGCGTTGACGTGGTACTCAACAGCCTGACGAACGAGGGCTTCGTCGCCGCGACTGTGCGGGCGACGGCACAAGGCGGCCGGTTCGCTGAGATCGCCAAGCGGGATATTTGGACGCATGCGCAGATGGCGGCAGCGCGTCCCGATATCGCCTACGAAATCGTCGCGCTCGACGTGACCATGGTCCAAGACCCGGAGCGTATCCGGGGATTGCTTGCTGACGTGTCGGACTGGCTGGCCACCGGTGAGATAGCGCCGCTACCCGTCGAGATCTATCCGCTCACGGAAGCCAAGACCGCGTTCCGACGCATGCAGCAGGCCCGCCACATCGGCAAGATCGTGCTGCAGATGCCGAATCCGCTACAGCCGCACGACAATCGGAGCTATCTGATCACCGGCGGTCTCGGTGCGCTAGGCCTGCACACGGCGTCGCATCTGGCCCAGCTCGGGGCAAGTGACATCGTATTGGCCAGTCGCAGCACGCCCGACGCCGACGCACAACGGGCAATCGCCAACATCATGGAGCGCTACCGGTGTCGGATTCACACGTTCGCGTCCGACGTCGGCGACGAGACCCAGGTCGCAGAGTTGTTGGAGCTGATCAGGGCGGAGTTGCCACCGCTCGCGGGGGTGGCGCACCTGGCAGGTGTGCTCGACGATGCGCTGCTACCACAGCAGAATCCGGCACGTTTCCGCACGACTCTGCTGCCAAAAGCGTTGGGCGCCTTCCACCTACATCGGTTGACGAAGGATGACGACCTTGAGTTCTTCATCATGTACTCGTCGGCCTCGAGCGTGCTCGGCTCACCCGGCCAGGCCAACTACGCGACGGCCAACGCACTACTTGACGGGCTAGTTGCCTACCGCAAGGCGCGTGGCCTCCCCGCGACCAGCGTCAACTTCGGCCCCTGGGCCAAGGGCGGCATGGCCACCTCGCACGCCGCGCAGGCCAATCTCGGAGCCCAAGGCCTGGTTCCGCTGGAACCCACCGCCGCCCTCAACGCGCTCACCGAGGTACTCGCTCACGGAACCGGCCAGGCGACCGTGATCAAAGCGAATTGGCAGCGTGCCGCGAAGGCGCTAGGCGGTTCTCGCCCAGCGATTCTCGACCACGTGTTGCCAAGCGCTGTCGCGGCGGCATCCGGCGACAGTGAGCTGCTCCGGAAACTGCACGAGGTGCCCGAGGCGCAGCGCGCCAGTTTCCTGACCGAATTCCTCCAGCAGGAGGTGCAGAGTTTCCTGCGGCTCGCGCAACCGCCGCCCGCAACCAGCCGGTTCCTCGATCTGGGTACGGATTCGCTGATGGCGGTCGAACTCCGCAACCGGTTGTTCGGCCAGTTCGGTGGCGCGTTCACGATCAGCGCTACCGCGGTGTTCGACTATCCCACTATCGGCTCGCTGGCCGAGTACCTCGCCGGACAGGTGCCGGAGTCGGCCTCACAATCGAACCCCGGATCGAGCACCGAGTCGAGCGCAGAATCGAGCGCAACGGAATCCGGTGGAGCGCCCGAGCCCACAGAATGATCGATACGTAATTCGATTGAGGTCAACACCAATGGACTACCCGAGCGACCCTTCGGTGCACGCTGAATCGTCGAGTAATTCAGCAGATGCGCTGTCGGCGCACCTGGCCGACGACCTGATGTCCACGTCCGCCGGTGAGTGGCACACCTTCTACGACTTGCTTAGCCGTCGCCTGGAGACCGCCGGATTGGCCCCGGTATCGTTTTTCTTGAATTACGGCTACGTTCCGACGGATTCCAACAATGAATCTTCGTTCACTATTCGTGACGGCACCTTCAATGCCGACTCGGTCCGGTTGGTGTTCGAAGTTATCGGCTCGCTTGACCTCAATGGCCGCACAATCGTGGATATCGGATGCGGCCGCGGAGGCACTGCCGCACTTGTCGCGGATAATTTCAAGGCGCACGTGACCGGCGTTGACATGTCGTCAGAGGCGATCGCATTCTGCCGCAAGACACACCTCAACCCGTCGGCCCACTTCATGGTGGGCGACGCATTGAATATTCCGCTGGACGATGCATCCTGCGATGTCATCATTAATCTGGAGTCCTCGCACTCATATAGCAATCTGACCCGATTCCTGGATGAAGTCCGGAGGATCAGTCGTCCCGGTGCCTGGTTCTTGCATTCGGATCTACTTGGCGTTGAGGACTGGGACCACGTCCGAATGCGTTTGAAGGCACTGGGTTTCATAACCGAATGCGACCGCGATATCACCGCCAACGTATTGGCAGCCCGCGATCAAGCCAGCGATAGTTGGGATCGAGTCTTCGGCGACGGGAGTCCTCGCGTCGCCAACTTTCTTGCACTACCCGGGTCTTCGATGTACGAGCAGCTGCGGGCGCGCACCTGGGAGTACCGAATAGTCAGATCTCACGTGCCCGCTGTTTAGATCGCATCGATGACAAGATGTCGGAATCGCTCGATGCTGTCGAGGACATGCGCCAAACTGTCGCCGGGTAGCCCAACATGCACCCAGGTCACTCCGAGTGCCGTAAGTTCTTCCAGGCCAAGCAGGTAGGCATCCGCATTGAAGTCGTCGCCGGCGAGGCGACCGCCCTCGAGGTTGGTGAACGTGATGTCGATTCCCGACCAATCCCGCCCGACCGCGTCACATTGACGCCGCAGGTCGTCGATGCCCTCGCCGAGTCGATCCATCGAGTCGATCGCTGCCGTGCCAGCAGCCTGGGCCAACTGTGCGGGTGCCGGGAACGGACACCAGCCGTCACCGTATCTCGCCACTCGCCGGCGGGCAGCACCCGTATTGCCGCCGATCCATATCGGCGGCCTCGACGCAGTGCCGGGCTGGGGATGCACGGTGATTCCGTTGGCGCTGAAATGCCGACCCTCGAAAGAGATGTCATCGGCGGTCCACACCCTGCGGATCAGCTGCAGTGCTTCCTCGAACAGTTCGGCGCGTTCGTCAAAATCCACGCCCAATGCCGCGAATTCGCGTTTGAGATAGCCCACACCCACCGCGAGGATAAAACGGCCGCCGGACAAGAGGTCCAACGTGGCCGCAGACTTGGCCACCAGGAACGGGTTTCGATACGGCAGCACGACGACGTTGGGAATCAAATGCAGAGTCGTGGTCCGAGCCGCGGCGAAACCCAAGGCCGCAAAAGGATCGACGGCGTCGTGCCCGCCGGTCTGCAGCCATCGGTGCGATGGGGCCGGATGGTCGGTGAAGCCGAAGCCATGAAACCCAGCCGCTTCGGCGGCCGCGGCCACCTTCGCGATGCTGTCCCCGCTGAGCAGTTCCGGGTTGTAGGGATGACTGTGCATCGGGTAGGTAATGGTGAAGCGCATAGCGGTTACAGGCGAGACCGGGAATCGATCGACGTGTCGCTGGTGCGCATGGGCCGGATCAAGGCTTCCTGGGCAAAAGACGCGACCAGCTCTCCTTCTTCGGTGTGCACTGTGCCCCGGACATACGACATCCCCGCGCCTACGTGGGTGCTCTCGTGCGCGTACAGCAACCAGCCGTTCCAGCGCACCGGCTCGTGAAAGGCCACCGAGATCGTCATCGGCGCGGTGGACACGGTGCGGTGAGCCTGGCTGGTACCGATACCCGGGTGCGCGCGCATCGTGGTGGCAATCCCGAGATGGCCGGTGAAGTACGCGACGAGTGCTTTGGCGAGGTCGTCACGCGTGGGGATTGGGGCGTAGCGCACCCAAGCGTAAAGCTCCGGCGGCCCAACCTCATCGGGGCTGTTGACGTCGACAACGTCGACGAGCCGCAGTTCGCGGCCAGACATTCCCATCCCGCAGTGGTTGGCATCGGCCGGGGCGGCCACCTCGGGCCGGGGCAGATGGTGGCGAATCACATCGGCGGTCGGGACATCGGAGAGCACCGTCACGTTCAGGCAACGTCGGCCATTCTGGTGCGCGGCCACGATCGCGGTAGCGGTGGACCGACCCTCGTGCACAACGTCGATGACGAGCTCAACGGGTGGGCCGACAGTCACGGCGCGGGAGAACACGCCGTGTATCGACCGAACCGACTTGTCGGGAAATCGTTTCGCTGCAGCGACGATCGCCTGCGCCACTAGCTGGGTGCCTTCTACCACCTGCCGGCCGTCGTGACCCGCTCCGTTGGCAGCAGTGTCGCCAGTGAACCGGTCGGGACCAGCGGCCCGCAGGTCGAAGAGCTCGAGCAAGCCGGCTAAGGACCACTCGGCCTGACCCGATTCTTCCGAATCTGTCGTCACAATCAGCCCACCTCTCGCCATCCATTGACCGGCAGGTCGCGGTAGCAGCTCACGGCACAGCGTGATACTTCGGGCACGGTTTGTAAAGGGAGCCCCCAGTGCCGGTCGCGTTGACAGCGGCACCCGACGTACATGACACTTTTCCCGTGTTTTGTAAAGGTCCGGTGTTTGGCAAGGGTCCGGTGTTGTGTCGAGGCATGACCGGATGATCCAGACGCGGCGGGCCGCGCTGGTCGCGACCAAGCCCTCGGCCCGGGCACACCGGCCGGCGAGAAGGCAGTGATGAGTTCCCCGGCGGATACGGCCGACACGTCGACTCGCCAGCGGATTCTGACCGCAACCGCCCAGGTTCTGGGTCGCAACGGCCAAACCAAACTCAGTCTTTCCGAGGTCGCCGCCGAGGCCGGGGTCTCACGCCCCACGCTCTACCGCTGGTTCGCGTCCAAAGACGACTTGCTGTCCGCCTTCTCGCACTACGAGCGGCAGGTATTCGAACGCGGTTTGGCCAGGGCCACAGCAGGATTGAAAGGTACGGACAAGCTCGACGCCGCCCTTCGATTCATCGTTGACTACCAGCATTCCTACTCCGGAGTGCGCATGGTCGATGTCGAGCCCGAACACGTCCTCACGCAGGTCGCCGGCGCCATTCCGGAGATGCGAGCGGGTCTCCAACGGCTCCTTCCGGGACCCAACGCCGCGGTGAAAGCGGCAACGGTGATCCGGATCGCGGTATCGCACTATCTGGTCCGAAGCGACGACGCCGATCAGTTCCTTGCGCAGCTGCGCCACGCCGTCGGGATCAAGATGCCGGTGGACGCCCTGCCACCAGTTCAGTCGAACAATACCGCGGCATTGAGGTAACCCGTCGGGTCCAACGCCGCCTTGATCGTTCGCATTGTCGCGATGTCTGCGGCCTCCCGGGACATGCCGAGATAGGGGCGCTTGCGGCTGCCCACCCCATGTTCAGAGCTAACGTTGCCGCCGCTCCCGGCGATCAGATCCATCATCGCCGTGTAGAGAACCGGCTCGGCATCGAGCGGGCAGCGCAGCACGTTGAGGTGCAGGTTGCCCTCACCGACATGGCCGAACAACACCGGAAGCGCGTCGTCGACGAGTCCGCGGACCAACGCAACCGCGTCCCGGGCGAATCCTCCGATCGCAGACAAGGGCAGCGAAACGTCGAACTTCAGCGGTGGACCGTACACGCCCAGCACCTCGGCGAGGGATTCGCGAGTACGCCACAACCGTTGTCGTGCAGCAACATCGATGCCCACCGCGGGTGACCCACGCAGCGCCACGCCCGCGAGCAGGTCGCCGAGTCGACCGACCTGGTCCCAGTCGGCCGCCAGCTCCACCAAGAGCAGCCAGTCACCCGCCACCGGGGCGCCCACCCCGAGATGCTCCGCGGACAGCGCCACCGCCCGCCCGTCGATCAACTCCAGCGCAGCTATACCCTCAACGTCCCGCAACACCCGCCCGGCATCGACAAGCGCCTCGAGATCGTCGAATCCACAGACTGCCGTCACCCGGTGCGACGCCGCTGGGTATAGGCGCAGATCTACTGCGGTGATAACCCCGAGCGTGCCCTCGGCACCGACGAACAACGCCGGCAGGTCGTAGCCGCTATTGTCGTGGCGCACCAGGCTGTGCCGGCGCAGCACAGATCCGTCGGGCAGCGCCACGTCCAGGCCGACGATTTGTTCACTCATATTTCCGTAGCGGACCGTGCGAAGGCCGCCAGCGTTCGTCGAGGCCATGCCGCCGACCGTCGCGGTGTCGCGAGCCGACAGGTCCACACCGAACACCAGGCCGGCAAAGGTCGCCGCGCGCTGGACCGCCGCCAGAGTGGCTCCGGCACCAACCCCGATGCGCCGCTCGACGGTGTCCACATCACCCACGGCGCAGAGGCGCTCGGTAGACAGCAGCACGTCGTCGTTCTCGGGAACGGTGCCCGCCACCAAAGATGTACGGCCGCCCTGCACGGTCACGTGGGCTCCCGCGTCGCGGCACAGCCGCAACACGGCGGCGACCTGGTCGGCCGAACCCGGCCGCACAAGGGCGCTAGCCCGGCCCCGATATCGGCCAGTGTGGTCGGTGCTACAGCCCGCCAGGATGTCCGGGTCGGTGATGACGTGGCTCGACCCCACGACGGTCGCCAGGCCCTGCGGAACGCTCACGCTCATGGCGTCGATGTATCAGCGGACACGGAAAGTGTCCGTGTCATTGGCATGGTCATAGGCATGGTGTGCCGCACCGCAGCCAGAACAACGGCCTGAGCTTCAATCGTCGGCTCGGCGCCATGACCGACTGAACACGGGCCGGATGTCTTCCGGCCGCAACAACTCGCCCCGATACACCACAGCCGTGACCGCTTCACGGATGGCTCGCCTGCGTCGGAGTGCGGCCAGCGCCCCGGACGGCCACCAGTTGACCCGGCCGACCAGTGCGGAGACCGCTGGAACGGTGACCGTCCGTACTAGGAAGGTGTCGAGCAGCAATCCGACTCCGACGACGAATCCGACCTGAGCCACGGCGGTCATGCTGCTGAACAACAGACTGAACATCGATGCCGCGAAGATCACGCCCGCGGCGGCGATCGCTCCTCCCGTCGAGGTCGCCGAGCGAATGACACCGGAACGGATCGCATGTGGGAATCGGTCATGGATGCGCGACGTCAGCAGCACGTTGTAATTGGCACCCAAAGCGACCATCACCAGGAAGGCAGCGCCCGGCACGGTCCACGAAAGCGGTTGGTGCAACGCGAGTTGGAACACTACGACCCCGATTCCGAGGGCCGCCAGGTAGGCGACGATTGCCGATCCGAGCAGGTACAAGGGCGCGACGACAGCGCGCAGCAGCATGATCAGGAACGCCAGCACCACAACGATCATCGCGATGCCTGCGTATCTGAGGCTATTGCCCGAATAGTCGTGCACGTCGCGATTCACCACCGGCAGGCCGGCAATCGAGATGGTTGCGTCTGCCAAGGTGGTGTTCGGTTGCGCGCTGCGGGCCGCATTCTGGATCGCATCTACCTGAGCCATGGCGGCCGTGCTGAATGGGCTTAGTTCCGATTGCACCACATAGCGGACCACGTGGCCGTCCTGCGACACCGTCGCCGCGGCGACCTTCTTGAAATCGGGAGAGGACAAGGCTTGCTGCGGGATAAAGAAGCCCGCCATCGATGGTTGCGAGGCGTCGCTCTTGATCAGGCTCAGGATCTCTCCTGCTTGATCGAGGCCGACGCCCATGGTCCTGGTTCGCTCGACGAGCGCTTGAACGCCTTCAGCCAGTTCGTTGGATCCGTGTGCGAGACCGGTGGCGGCCGTGAGCCAGGTATCGATTTGCCGACGCAATTCGGCCGTCCCGTGGATACCCAACGACCGCACGGCTTCGATAGCGGTACGCACGAACTCCTGAAGCTTGCGCACCGCCTGATCGAGATTGCCGTCAAGGTGGACTGCCTTCAATTTGCTGCCAAAATCGCTGATCGTGGCGAACGTGCCGTCGTCGCGCGCACGGACCAGCCCGACCAGGTACGCTCTGGTCGCCGAGCACGACGCGTTGACGTTGCACAGCGGACTGGCATTGAGGCCATCCACCACCGGCACCAGCACGTCGAAAAAGCCGCGTTGGTCGGCCAGGCTCACGCCCAACATGTCGCCAATCAGGTGCAGATTATTCCCCAGCGCCAGCGCAGCATCGATAAGTTCGAGCGTTTTTGCGCTATCGATTTGTTCGGCCAGGTCGGCCGCCGCATCGACGAGAGCGCCGACCATCCCTAATGATTTGTCGGCGGTGGCACTGATATTCGCGAGCGTGTCCGCGAGCACCCGCGAACCCTGGCTGAGCGAGTCGAGCTGGCCGTCAGTGTCCGCGATGTGGTCGGCCGCGCCCGACAACTGCGTGCCGATCCGGCCGGCCTGATAGGAAACCTTGGCCCGTTCGAGTGGCTGCCCGGTGGGCCTTGTCAGGCCGCGAACCGAACTCACGTCGGGTACCTGGCTCACCCGCCGGGCCATGAGCTCCAGGTCCGCGAGCGAACGCGCCGTCCGAAGATCATGGGGCGAGCGCACCAAAAGGTATTGGGGGATCGCCGAATTCGCCGGAAAGTGCTGATCCAATGTGGCGTATCCACGATTGCTCTCGGAGCTGGACGGGAGCATGTTGCGGTCGTCATGGTCGGGCCGAAGGAAAATGGTGCCGGCCGCCAACGCAGCCAGGACGACCAAACTCGGCACCAGATGGCGAACGGGGCGCCGCACGACATTGACCGCCGAACGGCGCCAGAGCTGGCCGGTACGGTCCCGGCTCGGTGCGACCCAGCCGCGCCTGCCCGCCAGGCAGAGCAGGGCCGGCAGCAGGGTGATCGTCACCAGAAAACCAACCGCCACGGTGACTGCGAGCGCGAGCCCGACGTTGGAGAACACGCCTAGCCGGGCGAATCTCATGGCCACGAACGTGACACCTAAAGTCGCCGCCCAGGCCGCCAACACCTTGCCCGTGCTGGTGAGCGCGCGCCGCACCGCGTCGTCAGACGACGACCCGGCCTTCAGGTACTCGTGGTAGCTGTTGGTAAGCAAAACCGCATACCCCGTGGCGGCACCCATCATGATCACGGTCATGAACATGAGGGTTCGGCTGGACACGACCAACCCGAGCTCAGCAAGACCGGCAACGCTTCGATGCGCCACCACGTTCGAGATGCCAATCGTGGCCAGGGACAACAAGACGGTTACCAGATTGCGGTAGACGATCAACAGGACAGCCAGCACGACTATCGCGGACGTGATTCCGATCACGTGCACTTCGTGCTCTCCGTGGGTTGCCATCTCGCTGGCGGTTGCGGCGGGGCCGGCGAAGTTCACGGTGAGCGAGGTATCCCCGGTATCCGAGGTGTCAGCTAGGGCGGCCTTGACGGTCGAGACGACGTGCTTATAGATGCCACCAGCTGCAGGCGTACCCGGATCACCGGCGAGGCTGACCGGCAATATCCACGCTTTGTTGTCGGCGCTGGTCATTAAGTCGCGCATGTCCGGCTTTGTCACGAAGTCCTGCAACGCCACCACAGAGTGCTTGTCGGCGGACAACGTGTCGACGATCTTCCGGTAGACCGCCTCGTCGCCGGGGCTCAGGCCCCGATCGTCGGTCAGGACCACCAAGAGAAGGTTCGAAGATCCCGACTCGCCATAGGCATTGGCCATTGCCTGCGCGGCCACCTTGGATGGCACGTCCGATGGCAGCGGCGCCACGAGATTGGAGTTGCCCATCTGTCGCAGCGACGGAAGCGTCAGCATCAGCACCGCCGAGACAACGATCCAGAAGCCAATGATTGTTGCCGGCCGGCACACTGCAAGCTCGGCTAACCGGCGAAACCCGACGGTGTCGGCCCATCCGACGCGCGAGGACTCCTCACGGCTACTGGTCGCTACCACCTGAGCCGGCGCAACCGGCTCTTCGACCGGCGCACCGCTCTGGCTGCGCCGAACGCCACCGAAAATGCGGCTACCGACACCGAGAATGCGGCTACTGACGAGAGTCACGATCGCGCCTCATGGTGGGGAATACTCAGTCGCCGCTATCGCGTGCCGGTCGGGTCCGGCGCGCGGAGGTTCGCATCGGGGATCTCAATTCTGGAAAGGTCTGATAGCGCCAGCATTAACGGCTCGGTGAGGGGTGCCACCGGCGAACCCGGACCAACTTCGCCATCAAATGGCGAACGTGGCGGCAGCGGCCCATTCGGAATCCCCAAGACATTCGGGTTTGGGGCCGCTCCATCGAACAAACTCCGCAGCATTGCGACGACGTCCGGTGCCACCTGCGGATTGCGAGCGACCGGGGTTGCGGATCGCGCCGCAGGGGCAGGCGACGTCGTATAGCTCTCTTCCACTACACCGCGGGGCATGGAGGCGGGCGCTGGCGGCACCGATACAGGTGGCGTGGATGCCGTTGCGCCCGGCGAAAATCCGTTCAGACCAGGAATAACCAACGGCTGCCCGGTATGGGCGCCAGGCTGCCCCGCCGTGGCGACCGTGCTGGGCCGGGCGATCGGCGCCGGCGGATTAGCCGAGCTTGCCGCCAGCCGACTTTCCCCGGACCCGGGCTGGTCGGGCGGAGAAAGGCTGGGGGCAGCCGAGTTGGTAAAGGCGAGCGTTGTCGATACCAGAAAGGTCACGACCGCCCCGATGAGCACGGCGCTGAGGGCGTGCGCCGAGGTGAGTGCCCGCCGATTCCGAAATGGCAGCACAAACGCGGGCTCCCGCTCGATCTCCGAGCCGTCATCCAACGACGCCAATCTCGCTGTGCGCGGAACGAATAACAGGGGCTGCGTGGGCCCGTCATCGGGCACAGGCAGGGTCGCGTCCTCCCGCGTTGTCGCCTGGGCAGTGTCGCTGTCCGGAGACACCCTTGCGGCGGTTGGACACGTCGCGGCGATGGCGGCACCTCGCGCAAGAGCGAAGCCGGCCTCTGCGGGCGCCACCACCGCAAGCTCGGATACTTCGTCGAGTTGGGTGACGACCTCGTCCACGTCACCATCGGCCCCAGCCACAAACACCACGTCAGGTTCGTCCGGTAGGTGCGAAAACATTGACACCGCAAGGCTTTTCGGCGCCTCCCCGAGCGTGAACCGGCCCCGGTACACCTGGCTGATCATGTGCAAAACGGCACCGCTGTCGCTCGTAGTGGCGGCGGTAGCGATCGCCGAATCCGACTCCACGACAAACACCGCCGGGCGACGGCTGCCCGAGGACTCCGCGAGCTTGCCGGCAAATGCCTCGGCCGCGTCGATCATTGACACCGAGACGATGTTGCTGATCCCCAGGTTGGCGAGCGATTCCAAAGCCAGCGACGCTTCGGTGTCGAGATCCTCTGTCCAGGTGACCCCGACCCGCGCCAGGGTGTGGCCTCGGGCCACAGCTATCGCCTGGGTGCCGAGAACAACCGAAACCACGTGCTCGGAGATGCTGGGCGCCGAAACCCCGCCGGCACGGCTTACCTCAAACTCGTCGTGCTCCAACGTCGCACCGGATCCATCTGGGCCTTCTACCAGCAGAAACCGGACCGACTTCACGGACATCGCCAGGCCTAGTGTCAGCTGCACCAAGAATCTCCCCTCCGCGCTGCTACATAGGGTGTGATCTGACTCACCCCCCGCGAGTCATTCCTAGCTTTGTCCCTAATTGCCACCCACTCTCTCATCTGCGGACCGAGTCTGCACCGGTTTCGCGCGGAGTGGCGGCCCCACGAGCTGGCTCTTGAGCCGCCAGCTGTGACGCGTGTTTACTTTTGTGAAAATTGGGGACAAAGTGACTAGTGAAAGGCTACACGTCTCCCAGCAATCCGGCGAACGTCCGGACCGCGCGGTGATCCCGGTTACTCGCTCAGCTGGTGGGCTCAGCTGGCAGGCTTAGCTGGTGGCCAGAATTGCCCGCACTGGGTTCCATCCGTCTCAGAGGCCCCGACCACCGGCGTTCGGCGCCTCTGAGACGGATGGAAGACGAATGCACGACGAGCGTGATGACCCTCGCGAGGCGCGGCACGAACGGAGCGCTTGGCGAAAACGCCAGACTTCCCGGCGGATAGGCTCTACGCTCTGCGATACCCGCGCTGATCGCTGTGAGCAAGGAGGATCTAGGCGATGACGCATGTGGTCGCGAACGCCGACATGCTGGCAACGGCGGCCAACGCTGTGGCGAGGATTGGTTCGACTATCGATGCGGCCGGCGCGGCCGCCCTCGGCCCCACAACAGCAGCTTTGGCGCCCGCCATCGACGAGGTCTCGGCAGCGATCGCCGCCCTGTTCCAGACGCATGGCCTGGAGGGTCAAGCGATCATCAGGCACGCAGCGGCGTTCCATCGCGAGTTCAATCAGGCCTTGGCCGCGGCGGGGAACGCTTACGCGCAAGCTGAGGCCGCGAACGCGGCAGCCGTTTCCAACGCGCTGGGCGCGCTCAGTGCGCCGCTCCAATCCCTGCTGGAACGCCCGTCCACCGGCACCATTGCGCCCGGTAGCGGCAACGGTCTGCAAGCGATGCTCGCGCAGGCAGCCACGGGCGAATTGACGGCCTTGATCATGGGCGGCACCGGGAATCCCCTACCCATTCCCGAATATGTAACGGCCATCAACAACAACTACATCCAGCCGCTATTGCCCGGGGCCAACGGACAAGGGCTCTTCACGCCCCAGGAATTCTGGCCGAACAATCCCGAAGTCGGCGACATGACGTTCAACCAGTCGAACCGAGAAGGCCTAAGGCTGCTGCAGGCCGCGATCAATACCGAACTGGCCTTTGGGAATAAGGTCAACGTGCTGGGCTATTCGTCGAGCGCTACGATCGTCCACGAAGCCATCCTCGATTTCATGGCCATGGGAACCGGCGCGCCCGATCCCGGCGACCTCTCGTTCCTGATGCTCGGCAGCCCCCACAATCCCGTTGGCGGCTTGTTCGCGCGCTTCCCCGGCTTTTACATCCCGCTGCTGGACGTGCCATTCAACGGTGCGACCCCGGCGGACAATCCCTATCCGACCGCCATTTACAGCATGCAATACGACGGCGCCGCCCATGCCCCGCAATACCCGCTCAACCCCTTCGCGACCCTCAACGCCTTATTCGGCTTCCAATTCCTCCACTGGCAGCACCCGTGGCACTCGCCAGAGGTGCTTGCGAGCGCTCAACTGTTGCCGACATCGCCGGGTTACACCGGCAATACCGACTACTACATGCTCACCACCCAGAATTTGCCGTTGCTGGAGCCGATTCGTCAGATCCCGTATATCGGACAACCGTTGGCCGAGATGATCCAGCCCAGCATGCGGGTACTCGTGGACTTGGGCTACGCCGACTACGGACCAACCGGCAACTACGCCGACATACCCACCCCTGCCGGGATCATCCAGATTGTCGACCCGTTCGCGCTCGGGTACTACCTGACCCTCGGGGCGGTGCAGGGGCCCACCGGTGCGCTGGTCGATCTTGGATTCTTGCCCGAGTCCTTCCGGCCCGATATTTACCCCTACGTTCCCTCACTATCGCCTGGTCTGAACGTGAGCTTTGGCCAGTCGAGTGTGACCGGGATTTCTCTGCTCACCGGCGCCGTCGGACCATTACTCGAACTGATTCCGCCACCCCACTAAGGCAGCAACCGCCGGGGCCGCCGGCCCGCACTTCGAGAATGGCCGGGCGCCAAGCGATTCGACGCCCGCGCCGACCGGCGGGCCGTCGGAAGCGTCCATTCGCCGAACTCGGCCTGGCGTGACAAGCCCAGAAAAGCTGGCCCAATTACCGGACGTAGGGGCGGGACCGTTCTACTGTCGGTTACGTGCTCACTACCCCCGAGATCTTGGGGACCGCGGCCACCGAGGTCGACGGGATCGCTGCGGCGATCCGTGCGGCCAATGCGGCTGCGACAGGCCCGATATCCAATGTGCTGGCAGCGGCCGGCGATGAGGTGTCTGCGGCTGCGGCGGCGCTGTTCAACGGATACGCCGAGGAGTACCTGGCGATCGTCAAGCATACGGCGGCGTTCCACAGCTCGTTTACCCAAACATTGGCAGGCGCAGCAGCGGCGTACGCGCACGCCGAGGCGGCCAACGCTGCCGCAGTCTCACACGCAGTGAACGCGGTGAACACACCGATCCAATCGCTATTGGGGCGCTCGCCAGTCGGCGAGTCCGGCGGCATCAACACACCCGCCACGGCGAGCGCGGCGGCGCTGGAGGACCCGATCGTCGCGTTGGTCATGGGCCACACCAGCCTCCCGCTACCGGACGCGGAGTACGTCACGGAGATCCTCACCAACTACATTCAGCCCGTCTTCCCAGGGGCCATCGGACAAGCCCTGTTCACGCCCGAGCAGTTCTGGCCGGTCACCCCCGACCTCGGCAACCTGACATACAACCAGTCCGTCGCCCAAGGCGTGCCGCTGTTGCACAATGCGATTACCACCCAGCTGGCCGCAGCGAACGACGTGGTTGTCTTTGGTTTCTCGCAGAGCGCGGCGATAGCCCACTATGAGATCAACGCGCTGATGGCACTCGGTGCGGGCGCCCCCGATCCCAGCGACCTGGCGTTCGTGCTGACCGGTCATCCCAACAACCCCGACGGCGGGCTCCTCGCACGTTTCCCGGGCTTTTATATCCCATTCCTCGATGTGTCATTCAATGGGGCGACTCCCGCTGACAATCCTTACGCCACAACGATTTACACCGCCCAGTACGACCCCGTCGCCCACATGCCCCAATACCCGCTGCATATCCTGTCGGATATCAACGCCATCATGGGCTACTTCTACGTGCACAACACGTATCCCGGTCTTACGGCCGCCGAGCTAGCCAACGCTGTGCCGCTACCGACGTCTCCGGGCTACACCGGCAACACGGAATACTTCATGCTCCTGACCCAAGATCTGCCGCTGCTGCAGCCCATTCGCGACATCCCGGTTGTGGGTCCCCCGCTCGCCAACCTGATCCAGCCGCAGCTACGCGTTCTGGTCGACTTGGGCTACGC
This sequence comes from Mycobacterium spongiae, assembly GCF_018278905.1. NCBI lineage: Bacteria > Bacillati > Actinomycetota > Actinomycetes > Mycobacteriales > Mycobacteriaceae > Mycobacterium > Mycobacterium spongiae. The sequence continues at coordinate 356,477 of NZ_CP046600.1, read as the reverse complement.
CGACTACGGACCAGGCGGCAACTATGCCGATGTGCCCACCCCCGCCGCTCTGTTCTCGGTACCCAACCCGTTCGCTGTCAGCTACTACCTGCTCAAAGGGTCGCTACAGGCACCGTACGGCGCCATCGTCGACATCGGGGTAGACGCTGGCCTTCTCGGGCCCGAGTGGTTGCCGAACACCTATCCCTGGGTGCCCTCGACAAGCCCGGGCCTGAACTTCTACTTCGGCCAGCGGCAAGTGACGGCACTATCGATGCTCAGTGGCGCCCTCGGCGACGTATTTCGGCTGATTCCCCCGCCAGTCTTTCCGTGAGCGGCTTTAGGGTCCCAGCGGAGATTGCTCGCGAATCGTCTCGTCGCGGATAAGCCCACGCAGCAACGCAGTGCTGAACTCGGCCGCGATTTCCCTGGCCGTGCGCCGTCCGCTGCGCCGCAGCCAACGGTAGCTGCCTAGCGTCATCCCGATATAGCCCAGCGCGACCACGTGCGAGTCACATTGATAGAACTCGCCACTGGCAATGCCACGATCGATCAGGCCGTGCACGTGCTCGAAGACCTGCGCTTCCTTCTCGCGGACCTCGGCGACCTGTTCTGCCGTGAACCACTCGGTGATGTATGGCTGCTCCTGGAAATACACGGCGGCCCGCTCGGGATTGTCAGCGATCCCGGTGAGCAGTCGCACGGTGTATTGGTAGAGGGCCTCACGGGCCGTCCAGGACGGGTCGTCGTGCAGGGCGGCCAGCGTGCCCTCGGCGGCCTGGCGATAGATGTCGAACAGAATCAACGACTTACTGGCGTAGTAGTGGTAGACCGTGGCCTTGTTCAACCCGATGACGTCAGCCACATCGTCCATCCGGGTGCCGTGATAGCCGCGGGCCGCGAATAGCTTGGTGGCGACGGCCAGCAATTCCTCACGGCGCGAAAGACCACTTTCGGACGGCATCTGTTCTCACTATCGTCGCTGCAGGGCGGGCACAGGATGAACCCGAATCAACTCAGTATCAATCAACTAGTTGGACAGTCTAGATACTCCTCCGCGCCACAGGGTCAGGCAGCGGGTCGCATGGGTTGCGTGGCGTTCGTGTCGCGGGTCTGTCGTACCGACGCGGATGCGACTAAGCTTCCAAGCGAGCCAAGTCGCGAGTCGAGAGGTGAATGATGGATCCGAATCCGGACTACGACGCCAGCGACGAGATCGAATGGTTCTTCCGGTACCTGACCTGGGGTCTTCGTGGCGTCGACACCGGCGACGGCTGGCCACCTCCGGGCTACCCGCCCGTCTAAGGCGGCTCGCGCCCTATCAGGCGGCCTATAAGGCCTTGAGTTCTTCGGTGACCTCGGACACCGATTTCTTGGCATCGCCGAACAGCAAGGTGGTCCCTTCGGCATAGAAAAGTGGGTTGTCGATGCCGGCGAAACCGGAATTCATCGACCGCTTGAGCACAACCACCGACTTCGACTTGTCCACGTTGAGGATCGGCATGCCATAGATCGGGCTGGAGGTCTCGTTGCGGGCCGCCGGGTTGGTGACGTCGTTGGCGCCGATGACGATGGTGACGTCGGTGCGGGCGAACTCGTCGTTGATGTCGTCCATGTCCTTCATCGCGTCATAGTCGACCTCGGCCTCGGCCAGCAACACATTCATGTGCCCGGGCATCCGGCCCGCGACCGGGTGGATCGCGTACTTCACCGGTACCCCGCGGTCTTCCAGCAAGCTGGCCAGGTCTTTGACGGCATGCTGGGCCTGCGCGACGGCCAGGCCGTAACCCGGCACCACGATCACCTGGTTGGCGTATGCCATCTGAATCGCGGCATCGGCCGCCGACGTGGCTTTGACGTGCTTGTCGCCACTGTCATCACTGGGAGCCACACCGACCCCGCCGAACCCGCCGGCGACGATCGCGGGGATAGAGCGATTCATCGCCTGGGCCATCAGGTTCGTCAGGATCGAACCCGATGCGCCGACGATCATGCCCGCCACGATCATCGCGGTGTTGTTCAATGCCAAACCGGCCGCCGCCGCCGACAGACCGGTCATCGCATTCAGCAGGGAGATGACCACCGGCATGTCGGCGCCACCGATGGGCAACACCACCATCAGGCCCAGCACGGCGGCGGCCACCAGCAGGCCGATCATCCACCACAGTGACGCCCCGCCGGTACCGGGATGCGCGTTGAGGCCGATGACCACCGCGGCGACCACAGCGATGGCCAGCAGCAACAGGTTGAACGGCTGCTGCGCCTTGCCGAACCCGATCGGCCGACCGGAGATGATCTCCTGCAACTTGCCGAACGCGATAATCGACCCCCAAAACGAGATCGACCCGACGATCGCGGCGAACAACGAGGCCACCACGATGTGCACCGTCGGCGACTCGCCGTGCTTGAACGCGGAAAAGCCAGTGGTTTCGATGAACTCCGACAGCGCGATGAGCGCGACCGTCCCGCCGCCCACGCCGTTGAAGAACGCCACCAGCTGCGGCATGGCCGTCATCTTGGTCAGCCGTGCCGGCGGTACGCCCAGCACCACACCCACGACCAGACCGGCGATGATCAGCGGCCATTGAGTGGTGTGCCGGATCATGACCAGCGTCGCCGCCACGGCGATGGCCATGCCGACCGCGGCGATCAAGTTGCCCCGCACCGCGGTCTTGGGTCCGGTTAGGCCCATCAACCCGTAGATGAACAGCGAGAACGAAACGAGGTAGAGAATCTCGACGAGGTAGTGCAGGTTCATCGGGCGACCTCATCCGACTTGCCGGCGGCGGGTTTCTTGCCCTTGAACATCCCGAGCATTCGGTCGGTGACGATGAAGCCGCCGATGACGTTCAGGGTGCCGAACACCACCGCGACGAACAAAATGATGTGCACCGCGAGCGACGGGTGCTCAACCCTCCCGAACACCACCAGCGCCCCGAGAACGACAATGCCGTGAATGGCGTTGGTCCCCGACATCAGCGGGGTGTGCAAGGTGTTGGGCACCTTGGAGATCACCGCGAAGCCGACGAATCCGGACAGCACCAGGATCGCCAGGTTTTGCAACAGTTCGTCGTACATCTTTGGGAGTCCTCTCAGTCCCCTTGGCGGGTCACACACGATTCCGCGATGACTTCATCGTCAAAATCGGGGGCTAGCGTGCCGTCCTTGATCAATAGGTCGAGCAGCGCCGTGATGTTCTTGCTGTAGAGCTCACTGGCATGCTCGGGCATCGTCGCGGGCAGATTCAGCGGTGACGCGATGGTGACATCGTGTTTGACCACCGTTTGGCCCGGCTCGGTCAATTCACAGTTGCCGCCGGTCTCACCTGCGAGGTCGACCACCACGCTGCCGGGCTTCATCGCCTCCACCGCCGCGGCGGTCACCAGGCGTGGCGCGGGCTTGCCTGGAACCAGTGCGGTGGTAATCACCACGTCGAACCCGGCGATCGCCTCCTCCAAAGCCTTCTGCTGCTGCGCGCGTTCGTCATCGGTCAGCTCGCGGGCGTACCCGCCGGTACCCGAAGCCGTGACACCGACCTCGAGCCACTGTGCCCCCACCGAGCGCACCTGATCGGCAACCTCGGGGCGCACGTCGTACCCGGTGGTGCGGGCGCCCAAGCGTTTGGCCGTCGCCAGTGCCTGCAGGCCAGCCACACCCACGCCCAGGACCAGCACGCTCGCCGGTTTTACCGTGCCCGCCGCGGTAGTCAGCATCGGGAAGAACCGGGTCGCCTCCGCGCCCGCCAGCAGGACGGCTTTGTAGCCAGACACGTTGGCCTGCGACGACAACGCATCCATCACCTGAGCCCGTGAGATTCGCGGGATCGCTTCCAGTGCGAACGCCTGGACACCGGCTTGCTTGAGCGCGCCGATCGAGTTGTCGGCGTTGCGCGGCGCAAGGAAGCCGATCAGCGTCTGGCCGCTGCGCAGTCGGCCGATCTCGCTCGGGGTAGGTGGTGCGACCTTGACCACGATGTCAGCGGCCCAGGCATCGCCGATCGCGGCGCCGGCTTGCGAGTAGAGATCGTCGGGAAGCAGTGCCCGCTCACCCGCGCCAGCTTCGACCACGACGGCCACACCGCTGTTCACTAGCGACGCGACCGCCTTGGGTACCAGCCCAACGCGCCGCTCGTCCGGTCCCGATTCGGCGACCACCCCGACTGTCGTCTGCGGATCTGTCATGGCGCGTACTTCTACTTTCCCTACTACCTTCGATGGATTTGCCGGGCCGGTTGGTTGCCGACGCGCTCAGCCACCCTAACCTGGCAGCCCACCTTGGCTCCGCCCACCGCTACCAGACCGGGATATCGCTGCCATGCTCCGATGCTGGGCGTGCACCGAAGAAGCGTCGTTCGGTCTCTGCGATCGGCACGTCGTTGATGCTGGCTTCACGGCGCGACATCAACCCCGACGGCGTGAATTCCCACAGTTCGTTGCCGTAGCTGCGGTACCACTGACCCGTCCGGTCATGGCACTCGTACTGGAAGCGCACCGCAATACGATTGTCGTGGAAGGTCCACAAACTCTTGCGCAGCGAATAGTCGAGTTCGCGCTGCCATTTTCGGGTCAGGAACGCCACGATCTGCTCCCGACCCACGATGTGCTCGTCGCGATTTCGCCACTGTGAGTCGACCGTGTAGGCCAAGCTGACACGTTCGGGGTCACGGGTGTTCCAGGCATCTTCAGCGGCCTGAACTTTCTGGGTTGCCGATTCGAGGGTGAACGGAGGAAAAGGGGGACGGCTCTCGGTCATGACGTCCATCGTGCGCGATGGCGACCGCGAGACTTAAGCCACGGTCCGGAGTCGCGGCGCGTCGTGTGCGTGATTTAAGTGTCGCGTCCGATACATCTGCCGGCACCACACCCTAGGTGGCCTATCGTGGCGGACATGGACTTCGCGATGTCGGCCAAGGCGATTGACTACCACCAGCGGTTGTCCGACTTCATGACCGAGCACGTTTTTCCGGCCGAGGCCACCTACGATGACTACCGCCGCGGGGCCGGTCCCGACGACCACACCGCGCCCCCGATCATCGAGGAGCTTAAGACCAAGGCGCAAGAACGGGGCCTGTGGAACCTCTTCTTGCCGGCGGAATCGGGGTTGACCAACCTGGAATACGCGCCGCTGGCCGAGCTGACCGGGTGGAGCCTGGAAATCGCTCCCGAGGCGCTCAACTGCGCGGCACCGGACACCGGCAACATGGAGATCCTGCACATGTTCGGCACCGACGAGCAGCGCGGGCAGTGGCTGAGTCCGCTGCTGCGCGGCGAGATCCGCAGCGCGTTCTCGATGACCGAACCGGCGGTCGCCAGCAGCGATGCCCGCAACATCGAAACCACCATCTCCCGCGACGGCGCCGACTACATCATCAGCGGCAGGAAGTGGTGGACATCCGGCGCGGCGGATCCGCGCTGCAAGATCCTCATCGTGATGGGCCGCACCAATCCCACCGCGGCCGCTCATCAGCAGCAGTCGATGATCCTGGTGCCGATGGACACCCCGGGTGTGACGATCGTGCGCTCGACTCCGGTGTTCGGTTGGCAGGACCAGCATGGCCACTGTGAGGTGGTCTACGACAACGTCCGAGTCCCGGCCACCAATTTGCTCGGCGAAGAGGGCAGCGGCTTCGCAATCGCCCAGGCCCGGCTGGGCCCCGGCCGGATCCACCACTGTATGCGAGCACTCGGCGGGGCGGAGCGCGCACTGGCGCTCATGGTCGACCGGGCCCGCAACCGGGTGGCGTTTGGCCGCCCGCTCGCCGAGCAGGGCGTTGTGCAACACGCAATAGCCAAGTCCCGCAACGAAATCGACCAATCCAGGCTGCTGTGCGAGAAGGCCGCCTGGACGATCGACCAGCACGGCAATAAGGAGGCCCGGCATTTGGTCGCGATGATCAAGGCGGTGGCCCCGCAGGTGGCTTGCGATGTGATCGACCGTGCCATCCAGGTGCACGGTGCAGCCGGCGTCAGCGACGACACGCCACTGGCGCGCCTGTATAGCTGGCATCGAGCCATGCGCATCTTCGATGGACCCGACGAGGTGCACTTGCGATCCATCGCCCGAGCCGAGCTAGGACGCGAAAAAACCGCGTTCGCTGCGGCGGTGACGTAGCCATGGCTGCCACTCTGCGGGATCTTCCCGGCGCGTGGAACTTCCGCGACGTCGCCGACATCGCGACCGTGGTGCGGCCCGGCCGGCTGTTCCGGTCGAGCGAGTTGAGCCGCCTCGACGACGACGGCCGACAAGCCCTGAGCCGATTGGGCATCACCGATGTGGCTGACCTCCGGTCGTCCCGGGAGCTCGCCCGGCGTGGCCCTGGCCGTGTTCCGGACAGCATCGACGTCCATCTGCTGCCGTTCGCGGATCTCGCCGACGACGAGCCCAGTGACAGCGAAGCGCCGCACGAACACGCATTTCGGCGGTTGATCACCGAGACGGCCGACGAATCGGGCCAAAGTAGCGAGTCGATCAACGATGCCGCCGTCGGCTACATGCTCGACGAATACCGGCAGTTTCCAACACGTAGCGGAGCCCAACGCGCCCTGCACCACGTCATCACCCTGCTTGCCACCGGCCGGCCAGTGCTCACCCACTGTTTCGCCGGCAAGGATCGCACGGGATTCGTGGTAGCCATCGTGCTGGAAGCAATAGGTGTCGATCGCGCGGCTATCCGGGCGGATTTTCTGCGCAGCAATGACTCCGTACCGCAGCTGCGAGACAGGATCACCGAGATGATCCAACAACGCGCGGATACCGAACTGACCCCGGAGGTGGTCACATTCACCCAGGCGCGCCTGTCCGACGGAGTCCTCGGCGTTCGCGAAGAGTACCTGGCCGCCGCGCGGCAGACGATCGATGACACCTACGGATCTCTGGACGGCTACTTGCGCGACTCCGGCATCAACGAGGCTGCAGTGGACCAGTTGCGCAGCGTGCTCCTCGGCTGACCCGACCACGTTCAGGAACGACTTCCTCCGACCCATTCGCTAACGCCCCCCGGGCCGCGGGTAGCTCGACTGCCCAATCGCGGGACTAGGTGGCCGGATGCTTCTAGGCTGACGGTTGGCGGCCTTGGTGCCGGCGGATCACCTCGTCGTTCGGTTCGACCGAATAGCCCAATAGTCGCCACATCCCAAATAACTGCCCTGCTTGGTGAGGGAGATGTGCCAATGACAAACCTCGTGGCCGGTATCGAGAGCATGGTGGTAGCCGCCGAGGAGGTGGCTGGGATCGGTTCGATCCTGAATCAGGCCAATGGGGCCGCGGCGGGGCCGACAACCGCTGTGGCAGCGGCGGCAGCCGATGAAGTATCAGCGGCCGCCGCGACGCTGTTTAGCGCACACGGCCAGGAATACCAGGCGATCACCAGACAAATGGCGGGCTTTCACGACCAGTTTGCCCGGACATTGGCCGCCGCGGGGCGCGCCTACGCCGACGCCGAGGCCGCCAATGCCGCCGCCGCATCCCGCGCCGTCAGCGTCCTCACCGCAAGTGCCCCAGCGTTGCTGTCCCCACTGAACGTCGTCAGCGGGTTCAACCGGGCTCTCAGCGGCGGCACCCTCACCGCACCGGCGGCGGCAGCGACCGACGTCACTCTGGTGATGGGCGGCAGCGGCTTGCCCATACCTCCGTTGACCTACGTCAACGACCTCGTCACGAAATACGTCACACCGAATTTCCCCGATTTCATTGCCGCCCACGCACGAGCTTTGTTCACCCCCGAAGGGTTGTATCCGCTCACCGGCATCAAGGACCTGACCCTGACCGAGTCCGTTGCCCGTGGCGTCACGATCCTGAATAGCGCAATCGCGGAGCAACTCGCCGCCGGCAACGACGTGCACGTGGTGGGCTACTCACAGAGCGCCATCATCGCCTCGCTGCAGATGCAAAACCTCGCAGCGATGGGCAGCCCGAACACGGCTAATCTCAGCTTTACCCTGCTGGGCAATCTGATGAATCCCAACGGTGGGCTAATGTCGCGCTTCGCAGGCTTGTCCCTGCCGGGTATCGGACTCGATTTCTATGGCGCGACGCCCGCCGACACGGGCTACCCAACCGACGTCTACACACTGCAATACGACGGCTACGCCTCCTTCCCGCAATACCCGATCAATGTTCTATCGGTGCTCAACGCCTTTGCAGGGATCCAGTTCGTGCATGGCATCTATCCGGACCTGGATCCGTCGAATCTCCCCCCGGGTTACAACCTTGTTCAATTGCCGACATCCCCCGGCTACAGCGGCGGCACCGACTACTTCATGATCACGCACCCGGGTCTGCCGCTTCTAGACCCGGTGCGGGCGATTCCGGTGATCGGCAATGCCGTGGCGGACCTGGTCCAACCGAACTTGACCTACCTCGTCAACCTGGGCTACGGCGACCCCAACTATGGCTATTCGACCGGGTATGCCGACGTGGCTACCCCATTCGGGGTACTCCCACCAATCCCGGCGACCATCGGTATCGATCTGCTCAGCGGAGCCCAGCAGGGAATCGGTGATTTCGCCACCACCATCACCACCGAGGTGGCGCCGTCAGTGTCCGGGTTTCCAAACTCGCTGCTGGGATCGGGCGGCACGGACGGATCTGGCAGTTCGCTGCCCGACACGCCTATTTCGGCGCCTGCGCCGGGGTTCTCGCCGATCGGCTTTATCGATGCTGTGCAAGCGCTCAACACTGACGTCACCCGGTCGATCACGAATGCAGTGGCGAGCACATCTGCTGCACTGCTGGCAACAGCGGACATTGTCAACGAGGTCGTGACCACCCTGCCGTCCTACAACCTCAACCTGTTCCTGGACGGGATCAAGCAAGTGCTCAACGGAGACGCTACCGGTGGGCTCATCTATGCCTTCGGCGCTCCGCTTGCCGCGAGCACGGCGATGCTGACGCTCGCGGCCGGCTTCCAACTCGGGGTCGTTGTGGATGCCGTCGGATCGATCGTCTAGCCCTCAAGGATCTGGCTGGATCGTGCGCTGCCCAGCATGCGGAAAACGCAATCGGGCAACTCTCGTTCGCGGAAATGCCCGTCGGGCGTCGGTGACCGATCTAGTCTGACGGGAACCCGGGGTTCACCGGAGTTTCGAGCTGAGAGGCGTCACATGTCGTATCTGATCGCTGAGCCACAGATCATGGGAGCGGTTGCCGCGCAGGTGGAGGAAATCGGTTCGGCAGTGAGTGTGGCCAGCGCGACAGCAGCAAGCTCGACGACTGCCGTGGCTACCGCCGCAGCCGACGAAGTGTCGGCGGCCATCGCGCAATTCTTCACGGCGCACGGCAAGGAATACCAAGCCGTCCTCGGCCAGGTGGAGGCGTTTCATAGCCAGTTCCACCAGACGTTGGCCGCCGCCGGCAACGCCTACGCGAATGCCGAGGCCGCCATCGCCAACACCCTGCAATCCGGGTTGGGTTTGCCCGCAGCCCCGACAACCCCGGCGGCGGCGGCGATTCCACCCTTCCCGGCGAATCTGACGAACTTGATCTTCGGACCCACCGGAGTTCCGCTGCCGTCGCCGGCCTACCTCGCGGCCGCCAACGAGCTCTACCTCCGTACGCTCAACCCCCTACAAGCGATCTTCACACCCGAAGAGTTGTATCCGATCACCGGCGTTAGATCATCTGTCCTCAACACTTCGGTGGAAGAGGGCTTGACCATCATGCACAACGCGATCCTGGACCAGCTCGCGATCCCCGGAAACACCGTCACCGTTTTCGGCTATTCACAAAGCGCCATCATCGCGTCACTGGAAATGCAACAGCTCGCGGCCATGGGTCCGGCGGCCCCTCCGGCCACCGACCTCAACTTCGTACTCGTTGGCAACGAAATGAATCCCAACGGCGGTATGCTGGCGCGATTCCCCGGTCTGACGCTCCCGAGCTTGGGCCTGACGTTCTATGGCGCGACGCCGTCGGACACGATCTATCCAACGGCCATTTACACCCGCGAGTATGACGGGTTCGCCAGTTTCCCCCAGTACCCGCTCAACATCATCTCCAACCTCAATGCGATTGCGGGAATCGTGTTCGTACATACGGGGTATATGGACCTCACACCGGCACAGGTCGACGCCGCCATCGAACTACCGACATCGCCCGGCTACACCGGGGTCACCGACTACTACATGATTCCCACAGAGAACCTGCCGCTTCTGGAACCGTTGCGTGCCATACCCGTCATCGGAAACCCGCTGGCCAACCTGATTCAGCCGAACCTGGAAGTGATCGTCAATCTTGGCTACGGCGATCCGAACTTCGGCTATTCGACCGGCCCGGCCGACGTGCAGACGCCATTCGGGATCTGGCCCGACGTGCCCCCGCAGGTCATCGGCGATGCCCTGGTCGCGGGAACGCAGGAAGGCATCCAGGACTTCACCGCCGATGTGCAGGCATTGCTGGCCCAGCCGATCACGCTCCCGACGTTCCAGCCGCCGCAACCCGCGGACTTTGCCAGCGCTTTGGCCGCCGCGCCGACCCCGGCCGAGGTGGTCAATACGCTCACCTCAATCATCTCGACCAACTATGCCGTTCTGCTGCCGACCGCGGACATCGGCCTCGCGCTGGCAACCTCGCTGCCGCTGTACAACACCCAACTGTTCGCAAGCCAGCTCGCCCAGGGCAATCTGATTAACGCGATCGGGTTACCGTTGGCGGCCACCGCAGGTCTGACCTCAATTGCGGGTGGCGTGGAATTCCTCGTCCTCCTCTCCGCCGCCGCCGACACCGTCAGCGACGTTGAGAGTCTCTTTACCTAAGGCTCAGGTCGCGCTACCGGCGGCACGATGAGCTACGGCTCGAGGACGACCTTGCCCAGCACCCCTCCGTCGGCCAACGTCTGCAGCGCAGCCTGGCCCTCCGACAGCGGATAGCGCAGCGGCGGAGGCGGTTTGAGCCCCAAGAAAACCAGTTGGCCCAGGCCCGAGGCGAACAGGGCGGCCGAACCGGGAACTTGGTTGAGGTACTCGCCCCAGGCGACGCCCACCACGCTGACGTTGCGCAGCAGCAAGCGGTTGACCGTGAGGGTGGGAATATCGCCGGCGGCGAAGCCGATCACCAGCAACTTGCCGTCGATCGCCAGCACGCTAAGCGCGTCATCGAAGGCCTCGCCGCCAACGGGATCGACAACGATGTCGACTCCTTTACCGGCAGTCTTGTCCACCACCCGCTGAGTCCAGTCATCCGTCGACGTCACCACGACGTCGGCACCAAGCGCCGCGACATAGTCAATCGCGGCCTCGCGGTGCACCACGGCGATCACTTCGGCGGCGCCCATCGCCTTGGCGATCTGCACGGCCGCGGTGCCCACCCCGCCGGACGCGCCCAACACCAGCACGGTGTTGCCAGGCCGCAAACCCGCGCGGTGCGCCAAGGCGAAGTACATGGTGTTGTAGTTGACCAACAATGACACGGCTTCGGCGTCGTCGAGCTCCGGGGGGCTACGGACCACATTGGCCACTGGAACAGCCACTTGTTCGGCGTAGCAGCCGAGAACTCCGAACCCCGAAACTCGTTCGCCCACAGTGAAACCCGATCCCGGCGGCGCGGACCGCACCACACCGGCGGTTTCCATGCCAGGCACAAACGGCGGCGGCAGCTTCAGCTGATACTCGCCCTTGGTCAGTAGCAGGTCGGGATAGCACACTCCGGCAGCGCGAACGTCGATGACCACGTTCCCATCGTCACCGGACACATCATCGATATCGGTGTACACCATGCCGGACGGGCCGGAAAGCTCTTTTACGACACAAGCTTTCATGTACAGCTACAGTTTGAATCCAGCTTTTTTCGCCCCGGACAGGTCGGTGATCTCGGCCCAGTGCGCCGCCACATCCTGTACAGACGGCGGCTTGTCGAAGTTGACTCCGTCGTTTTGGAACAACGCGGCCCGCTGCACCTTGCCGCCGCCGACGATGAACACCGATCCATTGTCGGAGCATTCCTCGGTGCACAAATGGGCGACGACCGGCGCGACGAAATCCGGCGTGAGCTTCTCGAGGACCTCAGGCGGCATGATGTCCTGGGTCATCCGAGTGGCCGCGATCGGGGCGAGCGCGTTGACGTGGATGTTGTACTTGGCGCCCTCGAGCGCCAGCGTGTTGATCATGCCGACCAGGCCAAGCTTGGCCGCACCGTAGTTGGTCTGACCGAAGTTGCCGAACAGGCCGCTGGTGGAGGTCGCGACCACCGCTCGCCCGTAGCTCTGTTCGCGGAAATGCGGCCAGGCCGCGCGCAGCACGTTGTATCCGCCGTACAGGTGCACCTTCAGGACCGCGTCCCAGTTCTCCGAGGTCATCTTGTGGAACGTGCCGTCGCGCAGGATCCCGGCGTTGCTTACCACACCGTGCACCGCACCGAACTCGTCGAGCGCGGTCTTGATGATGTTCGCCGCGCCGTCTTCGGTGGCGACGCTGTCGTAGTTGGCGACCGCGCGGCCGCCCGCGTCGCGGATCTCCGCGACGACTTGATCGGCCATCGCCGATCCGGCGCCGGTGCCGTCGCGGGCACCGCCGAGATCGTTGATGACGACGCTGGCGCCCTCACCGGCGAGGGTGAGGGCGTATTCGCGGCCCAGACCTCCACCCGCTCCGGTGACGACGATGACGCGATCCTGCACTCCGGGCATCAGGTTCCTCTCAGCTATTAGCAGACGGGGTTGTTGCGGTCGGTCCGCGCCGGCAGCTGCCGGCTCATGTCAGAACAGCTTGCGGGCCAGCTTGAACGCCCGCTCGGTATACGGCGGGTAGGTGAAGCTCGACAGGTCGGGCCGCGTGGGTTTGGTCAACACCGACTTGCGGTGGCTGAACTCCTCAAAACCCCAGCGGCCGTGGTAGGCACCCATGCCCGACGCGCCGACGCCGCCGAAGGGCAATTTGGCAGTCGATACCTGGAAAGCGAGATGGTTGACCAACATCCCGCCGGCTGGCACCTCCTTGATCACCCGCTCGCGCACGTGGCGCGACTTCGTGAACAGGTAGGCGGACAAGGGCTTGGGCCGTGAATTGACGAACCGTATCGCATCGTCGAGGGAGTCGACCGACAGAACCGGCAGGATCGGCCCGAAGATCTCGTTGCTCATCAACGGCCCGTTGGGATCGGGGTCGACAACCACGGTCGGTTGGATCCGCAGCTTGGATGCGTCGCACCCGCCGCCCACGACAACGTCGTTTTTTCCGCCAGCTTCGGCTTGGGCTTTCGCATCGGATATGTAGCCGCTGAGCCGGTCGAATTGGCGTTGGTTGACAATCCGCATTCCGCCCGGCTCCCCGGACCCGAACTTCGTGATGGCGGCACTGATCTTGCCGACCAGCTCGTCACGGATCTTTGCGTCAGCCAGCACATAGTCGGGCGCAACGCACGTCTGACCAGCATTGAGCAGTTTGATCCAGGCGATGCGCTTGGCCGCGACATCCACATCGGCGTCGTCGGCGACGATCACGGGGCTCTTGCCGCCAAGCTCAAGTGTGACGGGAGTCAGGTGCGGCGCCGCGCCTTCGTAAACCTTGCGGCCGATCTCGGTGCCGCCGGTGAACATCACCCGGTCCAGGCCCTGGGCAATCAGCTCCTGACTTACCGAGCCGTCGCCTTCGATGACCGCGATCGCATCGTTGTCGAGATAGCGCGGCACCAATTCGGCCATCAATCGCGACGACGCTGGGGCAATTTCCGACGGTTTGAGGACGACCGCATTTCCGGCGGCGATCGCCCCGACCGCCGGACCCAGGGTCAGGTAGAACGGGTAATTCCAGGCACCGATGATCAGCACAGTGCCGTACGGCTCGTACTCCACCCAGCCACGCCCGGGCAGCTGAGGTGCCTCGAGCAGCAGATACCTCCGACGCGTCCATCTGCGCACTCGCTTGGCCGCGAACTTCGCCTCGGCAACCGTGGTCGCGATGTCGGCGATGTATGCCTCGAACTGGTTTCGTCCCAGATCTTGGCTCAGCGCGTCAGTGATCGCGGCATCGTTCTCCTCCATCAACCTGGCCAGCGCCCGCAATTGCTCCTTGCGCCACTCGATGCTGCGGGTGCGCCCGGTGGCATAGGTGGTGCGAAGCCCAGCCACGATTGTGGCGACCTGGGATGCTGCAGGGGTGGCGGGCGGAGTTGTTGGCGGCGCACCCGCGCTTGGTTCAGCTGTTCGTGCCGTCGGCGTCTCGGGGGTGTCGGGTTGCTGAGTCTTCGGCGCAACCGATTCGGTGGTCATCGTTGTGCTTCCTTCCCGGAGTCGCCCGCACGTCGTAGGGCAGTCGCAAATCCGTGCTAACCGCGATACTAATCACCCAGTTCGAACGGGAGTAGGAAAGATCTGCCTATCGCCCGAAGCCAACCACGCGATCGGATCGGACCGTGGACTACGAGGCGGCCTGCCGCGGCGGGTCCAGGGTCAAGCCGCAGCCCGCAGCAGCGCACCCGAACCCTCGGCGATCGCCGGGAGCCCTAGGGCACGCAGGACCTTCCAGGACGTCGCCGTGGCGGCGGTCACCGCTGGTAGGCCCAACGCCTTCTCGGCATCCGGGATGGCCGACAGCGAGGGCATTTGGACACACGCCGACAGCACCACCGCATCCACCCCGCGTGTTCCGAGCCCACTGGCGATATCAGGCAATTGGGCGGGGTCGAGCCGGCCCACCGCGAGATTGTCGGCAACCTCTAAGTTAATGACGTCGTGCACGTGGACACCTTCGGACTCGATGTAGTCGACGACCTGCGTGGCGGTCTGTTTGGTATAGGGCGTGACAATGGCGGTGCTTCGCACCCCGAGCTGATGAAAACCCTCGACCAATGCGCCAGCGCTGGATATGACCTCGGCGGCGCAGCCCGCCGCCCGTGCGGCAGCAGTGAGCCGCGCCTCGACGACGCGATGCGCGCCGATGCCCTCCGCCATGACCGCGACCAGGCAGGCGTAGGCCATCACATCAACGGCCGCATCGGCCAGTTTGCAGGTTTCGTGTTGCGCGTCGGCGTTCATTGCGGCCAGCTCGCCGGGTTCGACCGTCTTCATTCGCATCCGTGCCGCGTGGAAGGAAAACCGCTCGCCGGAGATGGCCGCGCTGCGGCGAAAAACCCGCGGCAACTCCGTCTCCATCGTGGTGTTCGAGCTGGGGACCAGCAACCCAATGCGATGGTTCGACATGTCGTCTCCTCCGCGTAGCCGCGTCCGGTCGCCGTGGCAGCCGGCCAGTCCTAGCTTAAGAGTCGAGCTCCTCCCCGGTACATAGCGAGGTGAGCAGCGAGGTACCTAGGTCGAGCCCGACAACGCGGGCAGCCGCACCCGGCACCCAAACCGCTACAACCGCTCCGCGGTCACAAACTCAGCGAACGCGTCCTTGTGGTCGGCCATCGGCACGCCCTCTACCCAGCGGCCCACCCGGCGCATCTCGTCTTGCGCGCTTTGCGCCGTGGCCCGCCAACCGTGGTTGTTGAGCCAGTCGCCGACGGCCGCCCGATCCTCGTCGTGGTAAATCAGCTCCTGCACATCGACGGTCTGCTCGTAGCCCAGGACCTCGGCGACCTTCTTGAACCGCGCCCGCATTTCCTCTCGGCGCTCCTCGGCGTGCAGCGGCGAGGTCTCCGCGGCGATCCGGCTGCCCGGCGCGCTCAGCGAACCGACTTGAGTGAACAGCCGGTCCTGAGCGTCGGCCGGCAGATACATCAGCAACCCCTCGGCTAGCCACGCTGTCCGCGCCGTCGGATCAAAGCCCGCGTCGCGAAGCGCGGCGGGCCAATCCTGCCGCAGGTCACTGGGCACCACATGGCGATCAGCAGCGGGCGCCACCTCATTTGCCGCCAGCGTGGTGGACTTATAGGCCAGAACCTTGGGCTGATCGATCTCGTACACCGCGGTGCCCGCCGGCCAGGGCAGACGATAGGCCCGAGAATCCAGTCCAGACGCCAGGATCACCACCTGACGGATCCCGGCGGCGACTGCGTCGGCAAAGTAGGTATCGAAGAAGTTCGTCCGCACTGCCTGGTAGTTGCGCATGTACTGGACGGTGGCTGCGGTGTCAGCGTCGATAGCTTCCACCTTGGCAACCAAGGACGGGTCAAGCATGAGTTCCCACATGGCGCCGGCGTCGGCGTTGGTGACCAGCAGCTTCGCGTAGGGATCGCGGATCAGTGCGTCGGGCCGGTCGGTTTCGACGGCTCGGGCAGCGGCCACCATGACCGCGGTGGTACCAACACTGGTCTTGATGTCCCAGGTGTCGTCGTGGGTGCGCATTGTGCTCATCGTATGAATTCCTAGATATCTCGTTGGGTCTCGTTGGGTCTAGTCGGGTGTCGTTGGGTCTCGCTGGGCGACCTGGTGCGCACGCAGCAGCGTGGTGCGAACGGTCTCGTCAACCAGATCGTGCGGGATCGGCCGGCCCAATCGGCCCATCTCGTCGCGACTACCCACGCTGTGGACCCGCCAGCCGCGCGCCACCAGCCACTGCGCGACGTCGGAACGGTCCGGTTCGTGATAGGTCAACGCTTCGACATCGATGTCCAGCCCGAGCCGGTCCCGCATCCGATTCCAGCGCTGGGTGTTTCCACTCGAGTTCATGCCGAACACCTCGACCGCGATCTCACTACCCGGTGAGCTTAGTGCCGTCAGCAGCTCGAGGAGGTTGTCGACTGCGTCGCTGGGCAGATAGGCGAGCAAACCTTCGGCAAGCCACGCTGTCGGTTGCGAGCGATCGAATCCCGCGGCGGTGAGCGCCGCGGGCCAGTCGTCGCGGAGATCTACCGCGACCGCAGCACGTTTCGCTGTCGTGATCGCACCCTGCGAGCCAAGAATCTCGGCCTTGTATTCCAGCACTTTGGGCTGATCGATCTCGTAGATCACGGTGTCTGCAGGCCACGTCAGGCGGTAAGCGCGGCAGTCGAGCCCCGCGGCAAGAATCACCACTTGCCGGATGCCCGCCGAGACAGCGGCGCGGAAAAACTCGTCGAAGAAGTGGGTGCGCACCGCCAGGTAGTCGCAGCCAATCCGATGCAGTCGTTGTCCGCGCGGGTCGCCCTCGAGCCAGGCCATGCTTGCGTCGGCCAGCCGTGCCCATGCACTACCGGCCGACGACACCAGTACCTCGGCGAATTCGTCGCGAATCAGTGGATCGGCTCCGGCCGTTTCCACGGCGCGGCAGGCGGCGACCCCCAACGCGGTGGCGCCGACACTTTCGGTGATCGCCCAGGTGTCGCCGGCGGTCCGCCTGGATGGGTGCGACCGTGGGGAGTGGTCGAGGTCGGTCATGTCGTGCCTATGCTACCCAATAAGTTAGGCAGTCTATATGTTTTGTGCGTCACGTCACGTCACGTCACGAAACGCGCGCGCAGACTACCCCCCGGGTCGCCAGAGGATGCCGGCCAGCGCCTGCCCTACCGTCGCGAGGATCTTCTCCATCTCCCGGTGGCTCCCGACAAAACCGGCGTAAAACCCGACCCCGCACAACACGAGCAACAATGTCTCCACCAACGGACCCGGGTCGGTGTCAGGGGCAAGTTCTTCACGCGCGATGGCCTCGGCGACCGCCCACCTGAGGAATTCCCGGCTGATCTGTACCGCATCGTTGTCGCCTCGATTGAGCTCGGGATGCCGGTGCGCCTCCATCACTTCGGTAGCCAAGAATGCCGCCGTGGAAGGATTCTGAATGTCCGCCTCCAGCGCGACGGCGAGAAACGCCGCGAGCCGCGCCATCAGGGTCACCTCGGTACGGGCGCGTTCGATGCCAGCCAACACGACCAGTTCGTTGGTTCGGTCCACCACCGCGCCGTACAACAGCTGTTTGCTCGCGAAGTAGTGATTGATCGCCGGCCTGGTCAGGTCGGCGCGTAGAGCTATCTCCTGGAAAGTGGCGCCGTCGTAGCCGCGTTCGCTGAACACCTGGCGGGCAGCGCGCACAATGCGTTTGCGTGTCTCGTCTGCCTTCGCTGCTGGGGGACGACCCGGGCCGCGACTAGCCGTAATCGACATCATTAGAGTGTGCCACGTCGGCGGTGCGGAGCCCCTTAGCCGGATCCAACGCTACGGAACTTGACAGATTGGTTCCTCCACCGGCAGGTCGCATTGCGGGTAGTCCCTACTGAATAAGATGGGCGGGTGCTTGCGGCCGTGTTGCGAGAGTCGAAGGTCGGGCCGCCGCGATGAAGGATCGACCACGCCAGGATCCCCAGCCAACAGCCGCCCCACCGGACGCGGCCGGTGGGCGATTCGGCGCTACCCTCAGGAACGCGGGCTACCTGCGCAAGTGGCTCCTATTGGGCATCACCATCGGTGTCATCTCCGGCCTGGGAGCGGTTGTCTTCTACCTTGCGCTGAAATACACCACCGAATTTCTCCTCGGCTACCTGGCGGGCTATCAGATCCCGACCCCGGTCGGCGAGGGAGGCAACCGGGGGTCCGCCGGTTTCATGCGTCCATGGGCGATTCCATTGGTGACCACTGGAGGGGCGCTGTTGTCGGCGTTGATCGTGGCCAAGTTCGCCCCGGAAGCCACCGGTCACGGCACCGACGAGGCGATCGAAGCGGTCCATAGCAACCCGCGCGCCATCCGCGGCCGGGCGGTGCTGGTCAAGATGGTCGCCAGCGCGCTGACCATCGGCTCGGGCGGTTCGGGTGGCCGTGAAGGACCCACGGCACAGATTTCGGCTGGCTTCTGTTCGTTGCTGACCCGCCGGCTGGGACTGTCCGACGACGACGGCCGGATCGCGGTGGCACTGGGCATCGGCGCGGGCATTGGCGCCATCTTCGCCGCGCCATTGGGCGGAGCGGTGTTGGCCGCCTCGATCATCTACCGCGATGACTTCGATTATCAGAGCCTGCTGCCCGGCTTCATCACCTCGGGGACCGCCTACGCCGTGCTTGGCGCGTTACTAGGCTTTGACCCGCTGTTCGGCTACATCGACGCCGAGTATCGCTTCGAAAAGGCGTGGCCGCTGCTGTGGTTTGTGGTGATCGGGGTGATCGCCGCCGCCGTCGGGTACCTGTATGCGCGAATCTTCCACGCGTCGGTGGCACTCACGCATCGGCTTCCCGGCGGTCCGGTGATCAAGCCGGCCATCGGCGGACTACTGGTCGGGCTGATGGGACTGCTGATCCCGCAGATCCTGAGCAGTGGCTACGGTTGGGCGCAGTTGGCCTCTGACAAAGATGCGCTGATGCAGATCCCGTTGTGGATCATCGTTGTTCTCCCGATCGCCAAGATCGTGGCCACATCGCTGTCAATCGGCACCGGCGGCTCCGGCGGATTGTTCGGGCCCGGAATCGTGATCGGCGCGTTCGTTGGAGCCGCAATTTGGCGCTTGGGTGAGCTGACCGGGCTGGCAGGGGTGCCCGACGCACCCGGAATTTTCGTGGTCGTTGCGATGATGACCTGTTTCGGCAGTGTCTCGCGCGCGCCGCTCGCCGTGATGATCATGGTTGCCGAGATGACCGGTTCGTTCTCGGTGGTGCCGGGCGCAATCCTGGCCGTCGGGATCGCATCGTTGCTGATGTCACTGACCAACGTCACGATCTACGAGTCGCAGCGGCTGAATCGAGAGACCGCCCTTGCCGAACGCGCGGGTCGGGCTGCCGGCCGGGACTGATCCGCGCTCAAGTCTGCCCGGCCAGACCTCCGCTGCTACCAGCCCGGCGCGTCGAGCTGAACGAATCACGCCCAGCGCTTGCCCACCATATTTTGTCGCTGTTCCTACAGCGAACGGATATTCTGCACCGCGAGCCGCGGCCCGCGGCGCGGTTCGCGCGCCAATCCACTTGCTTCGAGCAGGCGCACCACCCGGTGTCGGTGCGGTCGCATGGGTTCCAGCAGCTCGAGCATGACAGCATCATCGACAGGATGACCCAGCAGCGTCCAACCGATCATTTTGGGAATGTGGTAGTCGCCCACCGACACGGCATCAGGGTCACCGAAGGCTCGCTGGACCGTCTCCGCCGCGGTCCACTCCCCTACTCCCGGTAGCGATTGCAGCGCTTTTTGGGCCTGCTGCGCGGGTCGCGCTGCCAATCGTTCCAGCGAGGCGGCCCGCTGCGCGCAGCCCACCACCGTCCGAGCGCGCCCCGGGTCAACGTTGGCGCGGTGAAACTCCCAGGACGGGATGGACCGCCACACCTGCGCCGAGGGCGGCACCCGCATCCCGGTCGGCGTTGGACCCGGGGCCGGCGTTCCGTACTTGGTGACCAACACCCGCCACGATCGGAAGGCAGCGGCCCCGGGCACGCGCTGCTCTATCACGGCGGGAATCAAGGCCTCCAGGACGTGTCCGGTGCGGCCCAGCCGCAAATTGGGAAGCCGTCGGTGCGCGGCGGCAACTGTCGGTTCCCTGGGAACGAAGTCGGAGGGGTCGTCGTCGGCGCCGAGCATCGCAGGCACGACGTCGACAAATTCTTCGGCACCGTTGCCCCACGCTATGCAGTGGGCGGCATCGGGAGCCGTGCGGCTAATCCGTGCGGCCACCGGTCCCGACGACAGCAGGCTGGTCCGCCAAATCGTGCCATCCCGGGTGACCCGAAAGCACGGGTCGCCTCGGCCGCGGCGCAGCGGGGCTATCGCGTGGCCGAACCCGCCGGCCCCCGTGAAGGTGATCGTGCGCGCTGCCGTCATCCGCGGGCTCGGTAGCCTGACCGGCCATTCGACGCTCGCGCCAATTGACCACGAACTACGTCGCGAGACAGGATGAACCACGTGACGACACCGTTCGACGACCCGCAGGCCGAACTCGCATGGATGTTCATGCAATGCCTCTGCGAAGGCGGGGACGTCGACGAAGGCTTCGCCCTACTCAGCGACGACTTCACGTACTGGAGCATCGTCACTCGCCGCGAGTTCGACAAGGAGACGCTGCGGCGGGCAGTGGAAGAACGCAAAAAGGTTCTCGAGGTGACCATCGAGCTCATCCGCTGCGTCAACGAGGGAGAAACCGCGGTGATCGAGGGCCAGGTCGACGGCACCACGGCCGACGGAGTCCGATACAACAGCCCTTTTGCGTGCATCTTCGAGACGCGCGACGGCCTGATCGTCTCCTGGCGCGAATACACTGACACCCAGGCGTTAGCAGAGGTGCTCCCCGCCGCCTGGCCTACGCAGGCACAACGGTGATGTCGGCCTTGTTGGGGTAGAAGGCAACGCGCCCCGCGATCGCCGCCACCGCCGGGAATGGTTGCTCATAGGTCCAGATCGCATCCTCGACAGATTCGCCGGCCGCCGTGGCCACGCTGTAGTAGCTGGCGTCGCCCTTGAACGGGCAGTAGGTGCTGGTATCGGTGCGAGTCAGCCTATCCTGAACCACATCTGCTAGCGGAATATATTGCACCGCAGGCAAAGTAGCCTCGTGTAACGCTACGGCCGCAGTCGTGTCCGCGACCAGCTCGCCCTTGACTCGAACCTGGACCCGTCCCTTCGTCGGCTCGATGGTGATCGGATGCCCAGCCGAAGGTTCCAAGACTTTGCGGTGGCTCATGGTTGATACCTTTCTCAGACGCAGGTATGGGGTTCAACACCAACCGGCCGTGCAGACTTCCCATGTTGGCGCATGAGTCGTCAGGGTGCGCGGGCGCGCCGGTGGCGGCGAGACGTCGGAGAACTCGGGCGGCGAGTCGTTCCTATTCTGATGGCGAGGCCGCGGTGTTCTCGGTGCTATTCCGTGGTATCCGCATCGCGGCCCAGAACCGGGCGGCCTCCCGGATCGATTCCTCAACTGGGCGAGGCTGCCAACCCAACTCCCGAACCGCTTTGCTGGCATCGACCGGAGCCTCAGCACGCATCATGCGCACCGACCCCAGGCTGAGTTCGGCATCTTTGCCCGTCAGCCGGGCTCGCACGCTGCCCAGTGCGCCCAGGGCATACAGCGTCGATACCGATATGGACCGTCGCGGCGGCGGCACGCCGGCCTCGTCCGCCGCGATCTCCACCACCTCCTGCAACGAGATCATCCGGTCGGAGATGAGATACCGCTCGCCGATCCGCCCGCGCTCGGCCGCCAGGATCATTGCCCTGGCGGCATCATCGACACCCACGGCCTCCAGCTGGATCCCCTTCATCGTGAAGGGCAGCTTGCCGAACACTGTGCCGGCGATGAAGGCGCCGTGCGGGGTGTGCCCCCAGTCACCGCTGCCGTAGGTCGTCGAGACGCACATGGCGACCGCGGGCAATCCGGCGTGCGACACGTAGTGCATCACCAGGTCCTCGGCCTGAACCCGGGATTGCACGTACGGCGTCAGCCGGCGCGAATCGATCTGGTCGTCTTCGGTCGCTACCTGGCCACGGCGGCGGCCCACGGTTGCGTAGCTACTGGTGAAGACGAATCTGCGCAGGTTGGGTTGCTCGACGGCGACATCGAGGACGTTGCGCAGGCCCGCCACGTTGGTGCGAAACAGCGGCGCCGGGTCACGCAACCATGCCCGAGTGTCGACGACGCAGTAATAAACGTCGTCGCAGCCGGCCATCGCCTCGCGCACGATGGCGGTGTCGAACACGTCGCCGTGGAACCGGGTGACCGCCAGGTCGTCGATAGTCCGGGTATTCGCGGTGGGCCGTACCATCGCTCGCACCTGATCCGGCTGCCCAGAGCCGTCGGCGACCAGCTGGCGGGTCACATGCGAACCCAGGAAGCCGTTGGCACCAATGACCAGCTTGGGTGCGTTCATTCGGATCCTCCGTACTGGCGCATCCACCGCGCGGCGTCGTCGTCGATCGTGCCCAGGGCCTCCGCCGTGCGGCACCACTTCAGCGCCGCCCGCAGGAACCGCAGCGGGTTGTAGATGTCTTCTTGCCGGCACCATTGGCCGTCGCCGGCGTAGGTGATGATCGAGATGTTCGTCGCGCTGATCACGGTGCCATCGCCGGGGTCGCGCATCGGGTTGTCCAATTCACAGATGATCCGCGCAGTGGATTCGTCGATAACCGACCACAGCGAGGGAAACGCCACCATGTGGCTGCCTGGGAAGGTCGTCATCGTTCGCCGAATCCAGTCGCGGACCTGTTGGCGGCCGTGCATGGTGCCGGCCGCATGTTCGATGTACTCAACGTCGGGCGTGTAGTGCTCGACCCAGGCCTCCCAGTCCTGTGATTCGGCGGCACGGGCCACCGTTTGCTCGAACTTCTCGAATGCCGACGACAGCTCGCCGCGGGAGAACCTCGGGGTGCTCACCGGCGGTCCCTGAATGTGCAGCTAGAGCGCATGTTTCGGCCGGCTCGCGGTTCCACGCCCGGCGTTCGCGCCCCGTTACACCTCATCGGCGGAGTGTAACCTGAAGGCGTCGTGGATTCTCGGGCGTGCCGGCAGATTGGGAGAACCGAAATGGCTGATGACCTCAAGGCGACGCAGCGGGCTCTCCTTGCCGGTGGCTGCTTCTGGGGAGTCCAAGAACTGATTCGCAAGCAGCCCGGCGTGCTCTCCACGCGAGTCGGCTACAGCGGTGGCGACACCCCCAACGCGACTTATCGCAATCACGGGACCCACGCTGAGGCCGTTGAAATCGTTTACGATCCCGCCGTCACCGATTACCGCACGCTGCTGGAGTTCTTCTTCCAGATACATGACCCGACGACCCAGAACCGGCAGGGCAATGACACGGGACCCAGCTACCGGTCGGCGATCTTTTACCTGGACGACGAACAAGAACGAATAGCGCTCGACACTATCGCCGATGTCGACGCGTCCGGCCTCTGGCCGGCCAAGGCCGTCACCGAGGTCAGCCCGGCCGGCGACTTCTGGGAGGCTGAGCCCGAGCACCAGGACTACCTGCAGCGCTACCCCAACGGTTACACCTGCCACTTTGTCCGGCCCAACTGGAAGCTGCCGCGACGGACAGCCAATCTGGGCTGAGGGACTTCACCGCTGAACCTGGGGCGACATTCTCACGGGATCCGGTCAGCGCAGGTGCCGGCCGTCAGCGACGTCGATGTACGACGATCCGCCCGCCGTCCTTCGGGGTGTATGCAACTCCGCGGCCGTGCCACGCCTCGTCGGGCGCGGTGGTGGTCTCGATGGTGAACTGACGCAACACCGTTCGCAAGACCACATCCATTTCCATGTTGGCGAAGGCTGCCCCGACACAACGGCGGGTCCCGCCGCCGAACGGGATCCATGCGAATGCCGACGGCTTGCCTCCGATGAAGCGCTGCGGGTCGAAGCGATCCGGGTCAGGGAAGACGTCGGGATCGCTGTGGATATGGGCGATGTTGACGATGATCGAATCCCCTTGGGGGATCGCCCACTCGCCGAGCTGGTAAACGGGTGGATAGACCCGGCGAGCCGCAAAGTCGATCACCGTCCTGACCCGCTGCACTTCCAGGATCGCCGCTTGACGAAGCTCGTCACCGCCGGAATCGACCTCCTCGACCAGGTCCGCCATCACCTCGCTGTGGCGACTCAACCGCTCGAACGCCCAGCCCAGCGTGGACGCGGTGGTTTCATGGCCAGCGGCGAGCAGGGTCAGCAGCTCGTCACCAATATCCTTGCGCGACATCACCGAACCGTCGTCGTAGGTGCTGCGCAGCATCAGCGCGAGCACGTCGGTCCGATCGGCAAAGTCGGGATCCGCGCGTTCGGCGTCAATCAGCTTGTCGACCACGAGGTCGTACTGGCGCCGCCATTCGGCCAACCGGCCCCACGGGCTGTAGCGGCCATAGTTCCATTTGGGTTTCGGGATCGCGGCCAGGCGCGAGCCCAGCGTGACCCACGGCGGAAGGATCCGGCGCAGCTCATCGAGTTCGGCGCCGTCGGCACCAAAGACCGCCCGCAGGATGGCGTTGAGCGTGATGTGCATCATCGAGGGCAGCGTGGCGAACGGCCGGCCTTCCGGCCAGTTGGCGGTCTCGCGCAGGGTCTCTTCTTCGATGATGGTCTCGTAGTTCTTCATGCTCTTGCCGTGGAACGGCGGCGCCAACAGCCGGCGCCGGCGCCGGTGATCCTCGCCATCGAGCCCGAACACCGAGCCAGAGCCGAACATCCGACTCAGATTGGGCTGGATGTTGCCCAGTTCGTCCGGGCTGGTGGTGAACACCTGCTTGGCTAGCTGCTGCTCGCCGACCACGACGACTCGGCCGTACATCGGCATATTGACCGTGAAGGTCGTACCGTACTTGCGCACCAGCCGCCGCATCAGCCACCGTCGCGCCATCGCGAAGGCCAGGCCCTGGAACAACTTCGGCCCACGGACCGCCGCGGGCAATCTGACAGCGGGCGGCGCAGGTGCGGCGCTGATGACTTCGCTCATGGCGTGCTCCCAAATTTGGCCCCGAGACGGGTGGTACCACGGTGTACCGTTTGGCCTTTCCTGGTACGGTACTCTGTGGTACCAAGCTTTGACAAGGTTCTGTATTCACCCGAAGGGTGCACCCGCCATGACACCAGGGACAGCAGTTGCTGGCGGCTCGGTTCTCGACGGCCCCCCAGCCAACCGTGAACCGTTCCGGCTACGCCTGCTCGACGGCCTGGCCACCTCGATCGGTGAGCGGGGCTACCGCTCCACCACCGTCGCCGACATCGTTCGCCACGCTCGAACCTCGAAGCGCACCTTCTACGACCAGTTCAGCAGCAAGGAACAGTGCTTTCTGGAACTGTTGCGGGCCGATACCGAGAATCTCGCCATGACCATCCGGGAGGCGGTCGATCCCGAGGCTGACTGGCGCCACCAGATTCGGCAAGCGGTCGAGGCCTATGTCGGCTACATCGAGGCTCGCCCGGCCATCACGTTGAGCTGGATCCGAGAACTCCCCTCACTCGGTGCTGCTGCTCGTCCCGTCCAGGGCCAAGGACTGCACCTGCTGACCAATCTGCTGGTGAGTCTCAGCTCCAGCCCAGGGTTTCAACGGGCCGATCTGCCACCGATAACGGCACCGCTGGCCGTGATCTTGCTGGGAGGTCTGCGGGAGTTGGCGGCGCTCGCCGTCGAAGATCAACGCGACGTTCGGGAAATCGTCGAACCGGCGGTGGATGCATCGATCGCACTGCTCGGCCCGCGATACTAGGTTCTCCTTCGGACCGTCGGCGAGGCCCCGGTGCCAAGCTCGCCCCAGCGGGCGGTACCCCCATCAGCAGACCCGCGCCTCTCGGGCGGACGGCCCGAATCGTCGCCGGGCTGGCCCCAATTCGCCCACTCCTCATCGGGCCTACGGCCCGAATCGTCGCCGGGCTAGCCCCAATTCGCCCACTCCTCATCGGGCCTACGGCCCGAATCGTCGCCGGGCTAGCCCCAATTCGCCCACTCCTCATCGGGCCTACGGCCCGAATCGTCGCCGGGCTAGCATCAATTCCCAAACTGTCGACTATTGGAGGTCTGCCATGCGGCTATCGACCCGGAACCAACTCACAGGCATCATCACCGAGGTCGAACTCGGCAACGTGATGGCGATTGTGAAGGTTCGGCTCGACGGCGGCGACCAGATCGTCACATCCTCGGTAACCAAGGACGCCGCAGTCGACCTCGGCCTTGCCGTCGGTCAGCCCGCCACGGTGTACGTGAAGTCGACGGCGGTGACGATCGGCGTCGAGTGACGACTCCTAGGGCCACACCCGCCTTGTGAGTACCAGCCGATACACACAGAAAGCCACACCGAAGGCTCGTGGATATCGCGACCCCGGGGTCTAGGTCTCGGTGTTGAGGAACCACCGAAGCCGGTCCAGCACCAGCTCCGGTCGCTGCTCGACAATCCAGTGGCCGACGCCATCGACCAGTTCGAACTCAAAATCGGCAGCGTGGGAGGCATAGTCTGCAAAAAGGTCTGGCGTGATCACCGGATCACCGGTGCCATGCAGCCATCGCACCGGGACATCGACGCGGGCATCGTCGTACTCGCCGAGCATCCAGCGCATTGCCTCACCGGTCTGAAATGTGCGATACCACCGAGAACCGGCCACTGCGTGCCCGGGTTGACGCATGCGCTCGACGTACAGGCGAACATCGTCCTCGGACACCGTGAAGCCATCACCGACCCAGGACGCGAGCAGGCGGAAGTAGCGGGCCTTGGGATCGCTGATCAGGCGGGGGCCGATCACCGGCAGCGACATGGGAATCTGGTACCACATTCGCCACAGGTTTCGCACCATGCGCAAATCACGCTTCATCCACGGCGCCACCGTGTTCAGGCCAAAGAACCCGGTCACCTTTTCCGGATGTCGCAGCATCATAATGAACGCGACCGGGCCGCCCCAGTCGTGGGCAACGAGCTTCACTGTTGCGACGCCGAGATGGTCCAGCACGGCCGCTAGATCTTCTGCCATCTCGGTTTTGGTGTATCGGCAGCGTGGCGCCGAGCTCCACCCCGCGCCGCGCAGGTCGGGGCACAGCACCCGATAGCCGTCGGCGGCGAGCGGACCAATCAGCTCACGCCACTCCCACCAGTTCTCCGGGAAGCCGTGAACCAACATCACCGCTGGCCCATCGGCCGGGCCAGCATCGGCCACGTGGATGGTGACACCGTCAGCGACATCGACAAAACGGTGTTCGACGCCTGCCAAGGCGGGCAATGTAGTCATGCTTCGTTAAGGTAGCGGCTCACGGCCGACCTATGCCAGGTACCGCATGACGTCCGGGATCAAGCGTTCACCGAGTATCCAGATCCGGCCTGAACATCTCGCCAGTGTTTATGGTCGCAAGCGGGCTGGGTTGGTGTCCGAGCGCCCACGACCGCGCCGAGTCAGCGGGGACCGGTTTCGCAGACGAGTTCGATGGCCCGTCCCAACGTGTTCAGCTTGGCAGCCAAGGTCTCGCCCGCGGGATAGAGCCGCACGGTGTTCACACCTGCGTCGTGCCACACCGAAAGCCGCGTCCGGACCATCTCCTCAGTCCCGATCAGGGTGGTGGCCAGTACCATCTCGTCGGTGACCAGCCCGGCAGCGGCCTCCCGGTCGCCTCGTTGCCAGCGCTCACGCACGGCGGCTGCCACCTCGGTCCAACCCTGCCGGCTATAGGCCTGGTTGTAGTAGTTGGTGCTCGCCGACCCCATCCCGCCAAGGCTGAAGGCGAGCTCTTTCTTGCGATCGGCAACCATGGCGCGCAGTTCATCTTCGTCGGAAGCGAATGCGACTTCGGCACCTTGGCAAATGTCGATATCGGCGCGACTGCGACCCGCGGCGGCCAGCCCCTCGTCGAGGTGTGCGAAGTACGCGTCCGCAGCTCCTTCTGGAACGAAGCTGGTGCCCAGCCAGCCGTCGGCGATCGCGCCCGTCAGCCGCAGCATTGCCGGCGACATAGCGGCCAGATAGATCGGGATGGGATGCTCGGACCGAATGGACACCCGCATCGGCACCGCCTCACTATCCGGCCGAGGAATGCGAAACTCCTTGCCGGAGTAAGAGATTTTTCCTCCGGCGAACACCTCTCGCACGATGTCGACGGTCTCTCGGACCCGAGCTACCGGCCGGTTGAACGCAATTCCATGCAGACCCTCGATCACCTGCGGGCCGGAGGCGCCCAAGCCGAGCAAGAACCGCCCGGACGAGAGGTTGGACAGCGTGATCGCGGTCTGGGCCACCAGTGTTGGCGACCTTGTGCCGATCTGCAGGACACCGGACCCCAAGAGCATCCGGTGCGTCCTCGCGGCGATGTAGCCCAAGGCCGACGGCGCATCTGCTCCCCATGCCTCCGCGACCCAACAGGCGTCGAGACCCAGCTTTTCAGCCTCGACAACGAACTCACCAACATCCGGTCCACCCGACAATTCGACGGTTGTCGCGGTTCGCATCACTGAACCCCAGGTTCGTCCAGCCGCGCGATCACGGAGATGACACTCCATGCACTGGGCGGCTCGACGTCGATGGACGTCGAGCCTGATGGTGTTGAGGTGGCCGTGTTTCGCGAGCCAGTCCAGTTCATGGGCCCATTGTGCTCTGCCGCGCTAGGCAGTGCGCCCTATGCGGCAGCAGCGAGTGGCGCGACGTTGGTCGCCGAAGCGGTCCCGGGAAAGGTCAGCTTGACAATCTTACGGACGACGGTGCCGAACTGGCGCAGCAGTGGGCCGCGGTTGTACGGGATGCCATAGCGTTCACAGATCTCTTGCACTTCGGGCGCGATGTCGGCGTAGCGGCGAGCCGGCACGTCCGGAAACAAGTGGTGTTCGATCTGGTGCGAGAGGTTGCCGGACAGCAAGTGGAAGAGCCTGCCTCCGGTCAAATTCGCCGAACCCAGGACCTGGCGGAAGTACCACATCCCTCGCGACTCATCCCGGGCCTCCTCGACGGTGAATTCCTGCGTACCGTCCGGGAAGTGGCCGCAGAAGATGATCATGTAGGACCACACGTTGCGCATCAGGTTGGCAGAGAGATTGCCGGTGAAGACGAACGGCGCAATCGGCCCGGCCAGCAGCGGGTAGGCGACGTAGTCCTTCAACGTCTGCCTACGCGTCTTCGTCCAGATCGCCCGAAGAACCTCACGCTTGTCGGCGAGCCTGATCTCGCGGCCACGGATGCGTTCGGTTTCCAGCTCATGCAACGCAACGCCGTACTGGAACAGCACCATCAACAAGAACGCGTAGAGCGGGTTACCCAGGAAGTATGGTTCCCAGGGCTGATCTGCACTCATCCGCAGGATGCCGTAGCCGATGTCGCGGTCCATCCCGACGATGTTCGTGTGGGTGTGGTGCATGTAGTTGTGCGAGTGCCGCCATTGGTCGGCCGGGCATGCGGTGTCCCATTCAAACGAACGGCCGGAGATAGCGGGGTCCCCCATCCAGTCGTACTGGCCGTGCATGACGTTGTGACCGATCTCCATGTTGTCCAGGATCTTCGACAGGCCGAGCATCGCGGTGCCGGCCAGCCAGGCCGGCGGCAGCACACCGGCGAACAACAGAGCGCGTCCACCGACTTCGAGCGCACGCTGGGTCTTGATGACCCGGCGGATGTAGGCGGCGTCCTCGTCGCCGAGGTCGGCAATGACGCGTTCCCTGATGGCGTCGAGCTCACGACCAAGCGCGTCGGCTTGTTCTGGGGTAAGGCTGATCTTGTTCTGTGACATAACATTTCCTCTCAAGAAGTTGGGTGCATCGGCGGCAGCGCAGGCAGCTATTCCGCGAAGGCACCTACAGGGCCATATCAACGTCGCCGACGGGCACAGATACGCAGATCTGGACGTCCTGGTCGGGTTGGGTCGACACCGCCCCGGTGATCACGTTGCGCACGGTGCCGGCGGTCTTCCGCCGCGTGCACGTGTGGCAGATACCCATCCGGCATCCATGCTGCGGCCTCAAACCAGCTGATTCAGCTTGTTCCAGCAAGGAGCGGCCGTCATCGACAACGTCAATACCGCTGCCTGCGAATGTTATTCGGCCGCCGGTGGGATTCGCCCGCGACCGGGAGACGGGAGGCGCGAAACTCTCGGAGCGCACATCATCGCAGTGTTCCCGCACCGCCTCGACCAAAGAATTTGGGCCACAAACGAACACCACATCCGGCGACGACATCGCCGCGGCAAGATGCTCCGCACCGAACCGGCCGAGTAGGTCGCCGTCGCCCGACCGGGTGTAGCCGTGCAAGACCCGCACTCGGGGCATAGCGGCGAGCTCATCGCGATAGCAGGCCTCCGCCGGACTCGGCGCGTAGTGAACAAAGGCGATCTCGGCACCACGGGTTTGGGTATGACCCTCGGCGACCAGGGTACGCAGCATCGCCATGACGGGCGTGATGCCGCTGCCACCGGACACGAACAGGATCCGGCGCGGACGTCGCGCGGGAAGGACGAAGTCCCCACCGACACCGGCCAGGCCAACCACCATGCCGCGGTACGCGTGGTCGTTGAGGTGAGTCGAGACCAGCCCGCCGTCGTGGCGACCGATCGTCAGCTCGAGATGGGAGCGGCCTTCTGCGTTTGCCGGCGAGTAGCACCGGGTGTGCCGACGCCCGTCGATCTCGACAGTGAGGTTGACGTACTGACCCGCTTTGACGGTGTTGCGAGAAACGAACGCAGCGTTGGGCGCGAGCGTCAGGGTGACGCTGCGCGGCGTCGTCCGCCGCACGTCGACGACCTTGGCCCGGGCCTCGCCCAAGGTCCATGTCGGGGTCACCAGCTCGGTGTAGCGGTCTACGCCATGGGGACCGGTGAGCAGATCAACCAGATCGGAACCCAACACGCGCTGGGCGAGCGCCCGAGGAAGAGTTTGAGTGAACATATGTACACTAATACGTCTTCCAATGGGGGTGGTCAAGGGAAAAGCGCCGGTATGTGCTACGGTTCACATAGTGAACGGTCGTACTCCCAGCACACACTCGCGGCGATCTGGCCACGATCGCCGCCAAAAGAGCCCCTCGCGCGAGCAACGCAAGGAGGCGACGCGGCGCGCCATCATTGCCGCCGCACTCAAACTGCTCAACGACCGCAGCTTCAGCGGCTTGAGCCTGCGCGAGGTCACCCGGGAAGCCGGGATCGTGCCCGCCGCTTTCTACCGTCACTTCGAGTCCATGGAAGCGCTAGGCCTGGTCCTGATCGACGAATCGTTTCGTAGCCTGCGCGATACTTTGCGGGGGGCGCGCTCCGGCAAGCTCGACCCGAACCGCGTGATCGAGTCGTCGGTCGAAATCTTGGTCGCCAGTGTCGCCGACCGGCGTGAGCATTGGCGCTTCATTGTCCGCGAACGCTCTACCGGGCTCAGCGTGTTGCGCTACGCCATCCGCACCGAGATCCGACTTCTCACCAGCGAACTGGCCACTGACTTGGCCCGGTTCCCTCGGCTGAATTCGTGGAGCACCGAGGATCTCAACGTTCTGGCAACCCTATTCGTCAACGCGATGATCGTGACCGCCGAGGCAATCGAGGATGCCCAGGGCGCCGAGGCGTTAGAGGAGATCCGGCGGATCGCCGTCAAGCAGCTGCGGATGATCGCTATCGGTGTCGCCGGGTGGAAGAGCCGATCCTGAACACCTGTTGGGCGCGCGCGGCGTCCGATACGCGGCTTGCCGGCTGGGTGCTCCGCCGCCGTGTTTCTAAAAGCCCCTGACCTCGGGACCAGCTCTACACGCAGCAGTCCGCGGCAGCCGAGCCCGCGATAGCTCTGCGCTCGAGCCTCAGCTGCGCCGGCCTATGACGGCGTGGACAGCGTTCTGCGCCGTAGCTACGCACCTGGCGTCCTGTCATCGTGTTTGCCGACTCGGCCGGCGGTGTTGGTGCCGTCGGCGTTATGACGTGGCGCGGCTGTTGCCCGACGAGCTGCTTGCACCGCTGGGGGCAACGCCACCACGACCGCGCTACCGGGGTTCGCGCCACATGGGCCATATCGACGGCCCACAGTGCGGCAGCACGATCTCACCGGTCACGGTGAATCCGAAACGCTCGTAATAGGGCACATTTTCGGGCTTGCTGGATTCGAGGTAGGCCGGGCAGTGTTCGGCATCGCAGCGATCCAACCGTGATCGCATCAAGGCCTGACCAAAGCCTCGCCCACGTACCGCCGGGTCGCTGCCGATGGCAGCCAGATACCAGTGGGGTTCTTCCGGATGTGCTTGCTTCATCGCTTCCTGAACGGCACGTCCAATGCCCGCCCGGAAGCCGAGCACACGGAAATATGCGGGGGCCATTGCCAGTTGCCCCCGGCGTGTTTCCCGCCACTGATTTGGGGGGTCCCACAGCGCGGCCGCACCGATGCCCGACCCGGCGCACGCGACCTCAACGCCACCCAGCGCAAGGTGGTGGTGGCGGGTCATCGTGGCAAACATCCGACACAGACGGTTCCTACGGGTCTTGCTGTCAGGAAGCAACCACAGCATCACCGGGTCGTCGAAAAACGCACTGGCCATGGTGCGCGATAGCTCTCGGACATCGCCCCGCTGCGCTGGGCGTACGGCCGGGGTGACCTGAGTCATGAACCTCCTTCGATTGCCCTGCCAGTAGGGTAATTGCTCGGGGTTGCCGCTGCAGGACCGCCGTGTTGAACGACATGACTTGCCGTACCGTCCGCACCTCAGTGGAGCGCGGTCAACCCGTTCTACCTGCAGATCGCGACATCACATCTACGATGGATTGGCTCCATCAATCTATGGCGGCGCAATGACGCGTCGGGGAACGGTTGGCGACGGTGTGGGACTTCGAAACGGACCCGGAATATCAGGCGAAGCTGGACTGGGTTGAGAAATTCATGGTCGACGAGCTCGAGCCGCTCGATCTGGTCTCCCTCAATCCCTATGACAAGAAGAACGCCGAGACAATGGCCGTTTTGCGGCCATTGCAGCAGCAGGTCAAAGACCAGGGGTTGTGGGCCGCCCACTTGCGACCTGAACTTGGCGGGCAAGGTTTCGGCCAGGTCAAACTCGCGCTGCTCAATGAGATCCTCGGGCGCTCCCGATGGGCGCCATCGGTGTTCGGTTGTCAGGCGCCGGACTCGGGCAACGCAGAGATCCTGGCAGTATTCGGCACGGACGACCAAAAGGCGCGCTACCTGCAGCCGCTGCTGGACGGCGAAATCACCTCGTGTTACTCGATGACTGAACCCCAGGGTGGGTCTGATCCCGGCCTATTCGTTACCGCCGCTACCCGGGATGGCGACCACTGGATTATCAACGGGGAGAAGTGGTTTTCCACCAACGCCAAGCACGCGTCGTTCTTCATCGTCATGGCCGTCACCAATGCCGAAGCCCATACCTACGAAAAGATGTCGCTGTTCATCGTGCCCGCGGAAACGCCCGGTATCGAGATCGTGCGCAATGTCGGTGTGGGGACCGAGTCAGGGAAGCACGCAAGCCATGGCTACGTCCGCTACAACGATGTGCGTGTGCCGGCCGATCATGTGCTGGGGGGCGAAGGGCAGGCGTTCATGATCGCACAGACCCGGCTCGGCGGCGGCCGCATCCACCACGCAATGCGGACGATCGCATTGGCACGCAGGGCATTCGACATGATGTGCGAACGTGCGATTTCGCGGCAGACTCGGCATGGGCGGCTCAGCGACCTTCAGATGACCCAGGAGAAGATCGCTGACAGTTGGATCCAGATCGAGCAGTTCCGGCTGCTGGTACTGCGCACCGCTTGGCTGATCGACAAGCACCAGGACTACCAGAAGGTTCGGCGCGACATCGCGGCCGTTAAGGTCGCCATGCCTCAGGTGCTGCACGACGTTGTGCAGCGGGCCATGCATCTCCACGGTGCGCTCGGCGTCTCCGACGAGATGCCGTTCGTCAAGATGATGGTGGCCGCCGAATCATTGGCCATTGCCGACGGTGCCACCGAGCTGCACAAGATGACGGTAGCTCGTCGTACATTGCGTGAATACCAGCCGGTGACAACTCTTTTCCCGTCCCAACACATCCCGACCCGGCGCGCGGATGCCGAGGCCCGGCTGGCCGAACAGCTAGAGCACTCGATCGCTGAATACTGAACTACGCCTGCCGCCGCATTTTCCGGAAATCCTAGCCGCAGTTGACGTTTAGCGGCATGGTGCCCAAACCGTCAAGAGATGAAGCGGACGACGCTCTCTGCCACGCATGCCGGCTTAGCCGACCCATCAATCTCCACCGTGGTCGCCATCGTGGCCTGCACTGCACCATCGCCGAGGTCCTCGACGGCGGCCACCGTGCTGGTGGCACGCACCCTGGAGCCGACCGGAACCGGCGCCGGGAAACGAACTTTATTGAGGCCGTAGTTGATTGCGAGCTTGATCCCGTTGACCCGGTAGATCTGCTGCTGCAGCCGCGGCAACAGTGCCAGCGTCATGAAGCCATGGGCAATGGTCTTGCCGAACGGACCCGCAGCCGCGCGCTCCGGATCGACATGGATCCATTGGTGGTCGCCGGTCGCATCGGCAAACAGATTGACGTCCTGCTGAGTGATGGTCACCCAGTCGCTGTGCCCGATAGTCTCGCCCACAGCGGCGGCGAGGTCAGCAACCGACTCGAAGGCGCGCATAGGTCTCTCCTCTGGTCCTGGGTCAGCATAGAAGAACCCCTCGGCGGGGCCGATGCCAGGCCGACTCTCAATCGTTAGCCAACCGCGACGTCCTTTTGCGGCCGTGACAGCCAGACCGCGCCTTGCCGCTGTGTTTCACTCGCCCAGAACAGATTCGATCGCTCCTGGCGGCAACCTAGCGACAGATGAAAGTTGGGATGGGTAGAAGCTATGAAGTTCGGTGAAAAGTTTCGCGGCGCAGCGGCAAAGGTGCCGCATCGGCTGACTATCGCGGTCGTCGGGGCTGCCCTGCTTTGCGGCCTAATTGGTGCCGTCGGCAGCTCGGCGACCGCCGGGGCGTTCTCCAAGCCGGGTCTGCCGGTGGAATACCTACAGGTGCCGTCGCCGTCCATGGGCCGCGACATCAAAGTGCAGTTCCAGGGCGGCGGACCGAACGCGGTCTACCTGCTCGACGGTCTGCGAGCGCAGGAAGACTACAACGGTTGGGACATCAATACGCCGGCCTTCGAGGAGTACTACGAATCGGGGCTTTCGGTAGTCATGCCGGTCGGCGGTCAGTCCAGCTTCTACACCGACTGGTACCAGCCTTCACAGGGCAACGGACAGGGTTACACCTACAAGTGGGAGACATTCCTGACCAGGGAGATGCCCCTCTGGCTTCAGGCCAATAAAGGCGTTACCCCGACCGACAATGCGGCAGTTGGACTTTCGATGTCCGGTGGTTCCGCGCTGATCCTGGCCGCCTACTACCCACGGCAGTTCCCCTACGCCGCGTCGCTGTCGGGCTTCCTCAACCCGTCGGAAGGCTGGTGGCCGACGTTGATTGGTCTGGCGATGAACGACTCGGGCGGCTACAACGCGAACAGCATGTGGGGCCCGTCCTCCGACCCGGCCTGGAAGCGCAACGACCCCATGCTTCAGATTCCCCGCCTGGTTGCCAACAACACCCGGATTTGGCTCTACTGCGGTAACGGCACGCCCAGCGACCTCGGCGGCGACAACATGCCCGCAAAGTTCCTCGAAGGCCTGACACTGCGCACCAACGAGACCTTCCGCGACACCTACGCGGCAACGGGTGGGCGCAACGGGGTGTTCAACTTCCCGACTAATGGAACCCACTCATGGCCCTACTGGAACCAGCAGCTGGTGGCCATGAAGCCCGACATGCAGCGGGTGCTCAACCGCGCCACGGTCGGAGCCACTCCGCTTGTGGAACAGCCTCAGCCAACAGAACAACCTCAGTAAATATCAGCCAGCATCGGCAGCAGCGCAACGGCCAGCGCTGCTGCCGATGCTTCTTCTGGCACCCTCGCGGGGTTGTTCTTCGCGGGCACCACGCCGTAGCCGATCGCATAGGGCGACCTGTCTGGGTCAGCTCCCCGCGCGCGACGAGGAGGTCTCGCGTTAGGGACGCTTCTGCGACGCGGGCTCCTTCAACAGAGCCCGCCGATCGGAATGGAAGTACGTGTAGGCCGTTGTCGCCGCACATACGGTCGTGGCAGCCGCGAGCATCTGGGTTCCGCTGACCACCAGGCTGATGACTCCGCCCACCGTGGCGCCCAACACGAAGCTGGCGAACACCAGAAAATAGCCGAGCCAGTCCGCAGCCTTTCCGCCCGCGATGTGCCGTTCGATCCCCTGCCCCATCTTGACCAGGGTGCCGGTCACGTAACTCAAGGGGACCGACACTTCGCCATCTTTGACGAACGACGTGTTCAACGAGCCGATGCCGAAGGCAACGAGCACGATCGGCAAGAAATCAAGCTGGCCTTCGTCCCATCCGCCGATGAGGATGTCGAGCGCGGTTGCCCCCATCAGACCGAAGGTGGTGAGCACGGTAGGGCCGTGGGGATGGTCCACCCAGAAATGCCGCCGGCAGACCGAGGCGGTCACCACTCCGGCGACGAAGCACAGAATGATCAGCCCCGCGGCAATCGATAGCCACACATCGTGGCGGAAGTACCCCAACACCGCGCGCTGAGCATTCCCGGTCATAAACGTCACGAAGTAGCCGGCCGAGTGGGTAAAAGCCGCAGCTCCCAGCACCCCCGCAAGCCCGGCCAACAACCACGACAACCTTGCTTCGCTGTCAAAAATCTCATTTCCCACAACGACAATGCTTGCAGATGTTCGCCGCGGGTGCAGAAACGAGGTCCAGGGTCAGGCACTCGTCAGGCGTGCGATCGACCGCAGCGGCACGGGCAACCACCCTGGCCGGTGCCGGGCCTCGTAGCCCACCTCATAGACCGCCTTATCAAGTTCGTAGGCGTTGAGCAGCAACGTAAAGTCTCGCGGATCGGTTCCGGACGCAGCGGCGTAGCCATCGCAGAACGCACCGCGATTGCGCTCAACCCATTCGCGGGCACGGGCGGCCCGCTGCTTGTCCGCGGTCTGGTCCACCAGCGGCCCGTAGGCCGCATACTCCAAGGACCGCAGCACCCCCGCGACGTCGCGCAATGGGGAATCCGGTGCCCGCCGCTGGTCCGAGGGCTGGCCGGGCTCCCCTTCAAAGTCGATCAGCACCCAGGTTTCCGGGGTCCGCAGCACCTGACCCAGGTGTAAGTCACCGTGCACCCGCTGGACGGTGATGGTCTCGGTCGCCAGCTTCTGGAACCGCTGTTCGATCGTTGCCGTGAACTCGCCCAATTCGGGCACCATCGCCACCGTTGCCGACAACCGCGCCAGCATATGGTCGACTGGGAAGGCTGCCGGTGCGGTTCCGAGGCTGTCAGCCAGCGTCGCGTGAACGGACGCGACAGCCTCGCCGAGCCGGTACGACTCGCCCGCGAAGTCACCACCGACCTCGTGGGCATACAGGTCGCCCTCCGCGAAAAGGTCACGAACGCTGGCGGTCGCCATCGCCCAGCCTTCAGCCGCATTGGCCTCATAGTCGGTCGCCATACCAAGCGGCCACACCACATCGTCGGGTAGCGAAGCATCGGGGTCTTCGGGGTCTTCGGGGTCTTTAATGGCTATGTCGTAGCTGCCAAGCAGCCGGGCCACATGCGGGTTGCCCGCGCGGGCGAGCACTCGGCCGAGTTCGATATCGGGGTTGATGCCCCTGCTGACGCGGCGAAACACCTTGAGGATGACCCGGCGATCGAAGATCACACTGGTGTTGCTCTGTTCGGCGTCGAAGACCCGTGGTTGCGAGTCGGGTGGCAGGTCGACCTCGGGCTCACTGGTGAACGTCACCACACCGGCCGCCGAAGCACGCGAGGCCGACGCGGCGATCAGCGACAGCAGAAATTGCGGCTCATCCAGGTCATACAGCGCGTCGAAACCGGTGTGATCATCGGCAGAGCCGATGGTGGCCTTCGCGGTGTATTCGGAGAGCGGTTCGGAATCCCACCCGACGATCACCTGGTAGCGCTCGGCGGAACCATCGGTATAGGCGACGTCGACCAGCACCAGGTCGAGCCCATCTCGCAGCGAGACCACGACGCCAGGCTCTGCGGTAGCCAGTTCACGACTGCGTCCGGCATACCACCGCTGCTGCGGGAGCCATTCGGACCATGGCAGCTTTTCCGGCGGGGTCATCGGCGCCACTCCTCCTCAGCGCTGCGCGCTGCATCGTCGCCGGCGGGGGTCATCGGCGCCACTCCTCCTCAGCGCTGCGCGCTGCATCGTCGCCGGCGGGAGTCACTGCCCCTCCCCCAATGCGGACAACTGGAACCAGTAGAACCCATGTCCCGGAAGTGTCAGCAGATAGGGCAGGTGGCCGATCCGTGGAAATCGCACCTGCCCTGTGAGCTCTATCGGCGTGTAGTCGTTCCAGTGCTCCAGGCTCAGCTCTATCGGCTGCGGGAACCGCGACAGGTTGTTTACACACAGCACCGTGTCACCGTCAACGCCGGCCACCTGCCGCACATAAGCCAATACCGACGGGTTGGACCCACCTAACTCCTCGAACGTCCCGACCGCAAACGCGGCGTGGCGACGTCGGACCGCCAGCATGGTCCGGGTGAAATTGAGCAGCGATGTTGACGTGTCGCGTTGCGCCTCGACGTTGACCGCTTGGTACCCGTAGACCGGGTCCTGACTGGGCGGCAGGTAGAGCCGGCCCGGGTTCGCCGTCGAGAAGCCCGCGTTGCGGTCCGGTGTCCATTGCATTGGCGTACGCACCCCGTCGCGATCGCCCAACCAGATAACATCGCCCATACCGATCTCGTCGCCGTAGTAGAGCACCGGCGAGCCGGGCAACGACAACAGGAGCGCAGCGAACAACTTGATCTGGTTGCGATCGTTGTCCAGCAGTGGCGAAAGCCGACGACGGATTCCGACGTTCGCTTTCATCCGCGGATCCTTGGCATATTCGGCATACATGTAATCGCGCTCTTCGTCGGAGACCATTTCCAAGGTCAACTCGTCGTGGTTCCGCAAGAAAATGCCCCATTGAGCCATGTCGGGGATTGGCGGTGTCTGGGCAATGATCTCTGATATCGGAAATCGAGACTCCCTGCGCACGGCCATAAAGATGCGCGGCATCAGCGGGAAGTGGAACGCCATGTGGCATTCGTCGCCGCCGGTGTTGGGATCACCGAAATACTCGACGACATCGCCCGGCCACTGATTGGCTTCGGCCAACAACACGCGGCCCGGAAACTCGTCATCCACCACCTTTCGGACCCGCTTGAGGAACGCGTGCGTTTCCGGCAGGTTCTCGCAATTTGTGCCTTCACGCTCAAACAAGTAGGGCACCGCGTCCAGGCGAAACCCGTCGATGCCCAGGCCCAGCCAAAAGCGAATGACATCGATCATCGCCTCCTGCACAGCCGGGTTGTCATAGTTCAGGTCCGGCTGATGGGAGAAGAACCGGTGCCAGTAGAACTGGCGACGGATCGGATCGAACGTCCAGTTCGACTCCTCGCTGTCGACAAAGATGATCCGGGCGTCGGTGTACTTCTCGCTGGTGTCGCTCCAGACGTAATAATCACCATACGGTCCGTCGGGATCGCGTCGAGACTCCTGGAACCACGAATGCGACTCGGACGTGTGATTCATCACCAGATCGGTGATGACTCGGATTCCCCGGCGGTGGGCCGCGTCGACGAGGGCAACGAAATCATCGACGGTGCCGAATTCGGGAAGCACCTTGTAGAAGTCGCGGATGTCGTAGCCGCCGTCCCGCAGCGGTGAATCGTAGAACGGCGGCAGCCAGATGCAGTCGATGCCCAGCCAGTGCAGGTAGTCCAGGCGGTCCAACAGTCCGCGCAGATCACCGGAACCGTCCGCATTGGCGTCGAAGAAGGCCCGGACGAGGACTTCATAGAAGACCGCGTGCTTGAACCACGTCGGATCAGCCGGGAGCGCGGCCGCGTTGCCGAAGTCCGCAGCATTCGGGTGCTCGACCACGCCTCCTTCGACGTGACTGCCCGCCGCGGGATCGTGCTCGACGGAACCCGGTACGTCGTTCATCAACTCCACGATGCCACGGTTATCCGCCGCGGAACTCTAGGCGCCGCACGCCGATTCGAGGCTAGCCGCCGGCGTGCTCATCGATGGTCCGGATCCGCCAGCGGTCAGGCCGGCGGACCCTGAGCCAACGTGACGTCGGCGGTATGGGTGGCGCCCGACTTGGATCGCCAGGTCAGCGAGATAGTGTCCCCGGGATGATGCGCATTGAGCGCATCGGCCATCGCGGCCGCCGAGTTGATCGGCTTGCCATTAACGGCGGTGACCACATCGCCGTTGTAGATCCCGAGCGCCGACGCGGGAGCATTACCCACGACGCGCTGGACGCTCGCACCGTTGCCGTTGTTGTCGACGACGCCCAGACCAAGGAACGCCGTGGGCCCAATATGGACGGTTGGCGACCCGGCGCCGGATCGGATCTGGCCAGCGATCCCCATCGCGCGACCGATCGGGATGGCAAAGCCCTGTCCACCCTGGGAGAGCTGGAAGTTGTCGGAAGCGGCCGTGTTGATGCCGACTACCTGCCCCATGCTGTTGACGGTGGGCCCGCCCGAGTCCCCTGGCTGGATGGCGGCATCGAACTGGATCAGCCCACTGAGCGTCTCCACAATTCCGGTCAAGGCGTCCGACGCCTCGACCGTCTGACCGACCGCGACCACATGGCCCGGCACGGCCCGAGGCGTGCCGCCCTGACCACCGGAGTTGCCCATCGCGACGATGGGCTCACCGACCGACACACCGCCACCGATCGCGGCGGCCGGCAGACCAGCGGCTCCGCGCAGCTGTAGCACCGCGATGTCCTGGGTGCGGTCATAGCCGACGACGTCGACACCGTAGTTCTGGCCGGTGCCCACGCTGAATGCACTGATTTCGGTGGCGCCGGAGATTACGTGGTTGTTGGTCAGCACGACACCACTGGGATCGATCACGATGCCAGTGCCGGCACCGATGGCGTTGTTGTAACCCAGTCTGGTGTCGATGTTGACCACCTGCGGTCCCACCTGGGCGACCATCGCCGACGGGTCGAGCGGCGGCGCCGGGTACTCGGCGAACCGATCGAGCGCAAAGGTGACCGGCGCCGCATGCGCCAGTGGCAGCGTCGTGACCAGGCTGAACCCAACGACCGATCCAATGACGGCTAGCACGCCGATCAACCACGACCACCGTGTAGCTCGGTGGTGCGATTCGCTCATCCCATAACCTCCTGCATCGGCATAAGCATCGAATTGTCCCAGCAGTAGGCTCTGGGCAGCACGCATTTGTCTCCATCACCGTAACTCAAAACAGCCACCTCAGACGGCCGTCATAACCCAAATTCCGGCGGATCCTGCGCGGATTTCGCTAAACCCGCGCGATGGGCCGTGCTGGGCATAGTGAGATGGTGACTGATATCACCGACCATGTCGACAAGTGTCAAGTCGCGATAGACGAAACGCCACTGCCCGTCGACATCTTCGAAGCGGTCGTGGTAACGGCCGGCGACGATGGTCTGCAGGGGAAACTGTTCCGTCTGCTGCAGAACCGAGTAATAGCTTCGACAAACTGCGGTAGCGCCGTCGACCTCGATGATCGGATTGGTGACCACGTGTTTGGTTCGTGGCGTCCCATCCGGATACAGCACGATCAGCGACTTCCAGATCCCCAGCAACCGGTCCGCACCGATCGTCTCGCCGCCGGGGTCTGGGCCGCCAACCCGGAGGCGGGCATGCGCGAAGAGGGCCGCGGCACCCGCCAGATCGCCGGTGTCGATGCATTCGGCGTACCGATAGAGGAGGTTAGTGATCTGCGTCTCCGCCAACATGCCGCAAAGTTAGCGCGCGAACCGACCGTGGGCACAGACCGGCTCCTAAGCTGATTTGGTGGGGCAATTCGATCCGAAAGCGATGTTCAACCAGTCACCGGTGGCGCGGCTGGCCACCATCACGCCCGGCGGCAAACCGCACCTGGTCCCAGTGGTGTTCGCCGTCGGCGATGACCTCGGCGACGCCGCCGGTGAAGCCGTCATCTATACAGCTGTCGACGCGAAGCCGAAGACGACGCAGCGGCTGCGCCGCCTCACCAACATCGAGAACAATCCCCACGTCAGCGTGCTCGTCGACCACTACACCGATAACTGGACACAGTTGTGGTGGATCCGGGCTGACGGGCTGGCAACGATATACCGCGATGGCGAGGCAGCACGTGCGGGATACCGCCTACTGCGCACCAAATATAGTCAGTACCAAAGTGTTTCGTTGAGCGGACCGGTTATTGCGGTCGCCGTGAGCAAGTGGACCAGCTGGCACGCCTAACCCGAGACCGGCGATCGGCACCTGTCCACCAACGCGATCGGACGTACCAGTCGAGCCCGCGGGCGATAGCGGCATGCCCAGGCGGTGCACACCGGTCCGCCTGACCCTTGTGCTGAGCCGCGGTTGGGGGAAAGGTTGGGCTACTGCGTCCTGTGGGCTGGAAGACACCGCGTTCGGGAGTAGGCGGACAACCCCGGGCAGAACTGGAGGAACGTCATGGCCGACAGAGCGACTGCTTCCCAGGGCGCGGGGACCGCTCCCACCGCGGACGGACCCGACACCGTTCGCAACGTCGTTCTGGTAGGGCCCTCAGGGGGCGGCAAGACCACCTTCGTCGAGGCTCTGCTCGTCGCTGCTGGAGTGTTATCCAGACCGGGTTCGGTCGTCGACGGCACCACCGTATGCGATT
Source organism: Mycobacterium spongiae (assembly GCF_018278905.1). NCBI lineage: Bacteria > Bacillati > Actinomycetota > Actinomycetes > Mycobacteriales > Mycobacteriaceae > Mycobacterium > Mycobacterium spongiae. Next base: position 313,582 of record NZ_CP046600.1, on the reverse strand, counting down.
CCGACGAGGCGGAAATCAGACAACAGCGTTCGGTGAACCTTGCGGTCGCCTCGTTGTCACACGACGGCATCAAGGTCAACCTGATTGACACCCCCGGGTATGCCGACTTCGTCGGCGAGCTGCGAGCGGGACTGCGAGCCGCCGATTGTGCGCTGTTCGTGATCGCGGCAAACGAAGGTGTTGACGAGCCCACCAAGTCTCTGTGGCAAGAGTGCAGCCAGGTGGGCATGCCGCGGTGCGTGGTGATCACCAAACTCGACCATGCCCGGGCGAATTATTCGGAGGCACTGACAGCCGCGCAAGACGCGTTCGGCGACAAGGTTCTGCCGCTGTACTTGCCGATCACTGACGGCCTTATTGGATTGCTGTCACAGACGCAGTACGAGTATGAGCGCGGCGCGCGCACCACGCGATCGCCAGACCCGTCGGACGCCGACCGGATCGATGAGGCGCGCGGAGTCCTGATCGAAGGAATCATCGAGGAGTCCGAAGACGAGTCCCTGATGGAGCGCTACCTGGGCGGCGAAGCGATCGAGGAATCCGTGCTGATCGAAGACCTGGAGAAAGCCGTCGCCCGGGGCTCGTTCTTCCCGGTGATTCCGGTGTGCAGCAACACCGGTGTCGGCACCATCGAGTTGTTGGAGATCGCGACTCGCGGATTCCCGTCCCCGATGGAACACCCACTGCCGGAGGTCTTTACCCCGCAGGGTGCTCCCCATGCAGAGTTGGCCTGTGACGTCGACGCGCCGCTGCTGGCGGAGGTAGTGAAGACGACGTCGGACCCGTATGTGGGCCGCGTCAGCTTGGTACGCGTCTTCTCCGGAACCATCAAGCCCGACGCGACAGTTCATGTGTCAGGACATTTCTCATCCTTTTTTGGGGGGCCTGAAGGCAATGGCGGCGGGGCCGCTCACTCGCACCCCGACCACGACGAAGATGAGCGCATCGGAGTCTTGTCGTTCCCACTCGGCAAGCAGCAGCGCCCAGCCCCGGCCGTCGTGGCAGGCGACATCTGCGCAATCGGCAAATTGAGCCGGGCCGAAACCGGCGACACACTCTCGGACAAGTCCGAACCCCTGGTGCTCAAACCCTGGACGATGCCCGAACCGCTGCTGCCCATCGCCATTGAGGCACACGCCAAGGCCGACGAGGACAAGCTGTCGGTCGGGTTGGGCCGGTTAGCGGCCGAGGACCCAACGCTGCGGATCGAACAGAATCAAGAGACCCATCAGATCGTGCTGTGGTGTATGGGCGAGACCCATGCCGGCGTTGTCCTCGACGCGTTAGCCAACCGATATGGCGTCACCGTAGACACGATGGAGCTGCGGGTGCCCCTGCGGGAAACGTTCGCCGGCAAGGCGAAAGGCCGCGGCCGCCACATCAAACAGTCCGGCGGACATGGCCAATACGGGGTGTGCGATATCGAGGTGGAGCCGCTCCCGGAGGGCTCCGGGTTCGAGTTCGTCGACAAGGTGGTCGGCGGGGCGGTGCCGCGAAACTACATCCCGAGTGTGGAGAAAGGTGTCCGCGCACAGATGGAGAAAGGGGTGCACGCCGGGTATCCGGTAGTCGACATCCGTGTGACGCTGTTCGACGGCAAGGCCCACAGCGTCGACTCGTCGGACTTCGCGTTTCAAGCGGCGGGTGCGCTTGCGTTGCGCGAGGCGGCGGCGGCGACGCGGGTCACCTTGCTCGAGCCGCTCGACGAAGTCTCAATCCTCGTGCCTGACAACTACGTCGGCGCGGTGTTGGGTGACCTCTCCAGTCGTCGCGGTCGCGTATCGGGCACCGAGACCGCCGGAAACGAGCGCACGTTGGTCAGGGCGGAGGTTCCCCAGGTAGAACTGACTCGGTATGCGATCGACTTGCGTTCACTGGCGCACGGCGCCGCATCGTTCACCCGTACGTTTATTCGCTACGAACCAATGCCGGAATCCGCGGCCACCCGCGTGAAGACATCGGCGTGATAGCGCCGTTGAACACGGCCTGAACGCCACCATCATGTCGACCATCAACGGACTTCCCGCTCATATACTGTTGAACCACTTCGTGATTGTCCTAGGCCCGCTGGCAGCGATCCTGGCCATGCTCTGTGCGCTGTGGCCGGCAGCGCGGCAGCGACTGATCTGGCCGGTCCTTTTTTTGTCGGTGGTTGCCCTGATCCTGACCCCGCTGACCACGAATGCGGGAACCTGGTTAGCCGGGCAGATCGGCACCACCCCCGCCATCGAGACCCACATAGAACTCGGCGAGACCCTCGTCTACATGATGGCGGCGCTGGTCGCTACCGTCGCCTTGCTTGTGGCTCTCCACATCCAACAATCACGCGGGCGCACAGTGAAACTCGCCGTGCACGCACTGATCGTCGGGTTGGTGATCACCGCCGCCGCCGCCACACTGGTCCAGACGTACCGCGTCGGTGAATCGGGTGCGCGGGCGGCCTGGGGAGGAATCACGGCCTCAGCTATGTGACTGCTGCGGCTGTCGGCCGAACAGTTCGGCGACCGCGCGGCGATCGAGCGAACCTTTCGCGGTGTGGGGTAGCTCGCCTGCTTCCTGGAAGCTAGCCGGAATCTCGAAGGCCGCCAACCGGTCCCGGCAGAATTCCTGAAGCTCCTCCAGGGTAGGCGATGCGGCTGCTCGGGGCACGATCACTGCGGCGACAGACTCCCCGTAGATCGGGTCCGGAACACCGAACACGGCTACCTCCATGACGCCAGGATGGCCGGCTAGTGCACCCTCGACGCGTTCGGGTGAGATCTTTTCGCCACCGCGGTTGATGAGTTCTTTGATCCTGCCGCGGATACTCAGCTCGCCGGCCTTCGACAGAGTCCCCAGATCGCCGGTGCGCAACCAACCGTTCGTGAAATTCGCGGCGGTTATCGCCGGATCGCCGAGGTAGCCGCGCACTACGGTCGCGCCACGCAGCCAGATCTCCCCGATCGCGCCTGCTGGTTGGGTCACTCCATCCGATCCCACGATGGCGACCTGTGGACCCGTCGAATGGCCTACGAGACCTGGTGACAGCGCCAGGCTTGCACCACTCGCCGGGTTTGCGCCGTCTCGGCTCCCCTCGATGCCTGTCGTGGTCACCTGGTGGGTGGCCTCGGTCATGCCGAAAGCCGACAGCACCGGAGCGGAAAACTCCCTTTGCAGGGCAAGGACAGTTTCCGCGGTGAGCGGCGCGCTGCAACTGCGGATGAAACGCAGGGATGCACGCTTCGCCCGGGCGGGTTCGGAGCCCGACTCGGATCGCAGGCGCTCCAGCAGGATTTGGTGAATCGTCGGCACCGCCGTGTACCAGGTGGCCCCAACGGCGTCCATGTCGTCGGCGAAGGTGCGCGCCGAGAACCGGCCGCCCGCGGGCAGCAGCACCGCGCCTCCGGACGCCAGAGTGGACAGCAACGCAGCGATCAACCCGTGGCCGTGGTAGAGCGGCATCACGGCCACTGTCGCGTCCTGCGGCCCCAGCCGGTACTCGGCGATGATGGCGCGCACGGAGGTGGCGATGTTTGCGTGGGTCCAGGGGACCATCTTGGGCGACCCCGTCGTCCCGCCGGTGAACATGATCATGGCGTCGTCTGCCCGGAGTCCGTCGGGCGTCGACGTGACCGGGTGTGGTTCGGTGACCGGGCCGAGATGGACAGACAGCGGGCTGTCCGCGGCGCTACCGTCGGGGCCGACCCTGACAGCGACCGGCCAGCTCCGGATCGACGGCTCTTCCCCATCGTCCCTTGCGGCGCCGTCCACGAGCAGTGCCCGTGCTCCCGCCGCCTGGCAGCGGGCACCCTGCTCGTGGACCGGCAAGGCCGGGTCCAACGGGACAACCACCAGATGTGCCCGTGACGCCGCCAGGAGGGCGATGACGAATTCGGCATTGCTGCCTGCACGCAAGGCCACCCGGTCGCCTGGCCGCAGGCCCGCGGCCACCAGCTGCCCGGCCAGGTCATCGGCGAGACGGACCATGTCGCGGTAGGCGATCGGCGTGCGCTCAGCGGCGACGATGAGCGCCGGCGCCTCCGGCACCCCGGCTGCCGCCGCCTCCACCAGGTCGGCGATGCGCGGGCCGCGCGATGCGGGCGTCTCGGGGGACCGGTACGCCTCGATCTGGTGAGTCACCGCCTGGCCACTGTTGGTCGGGTTCGGTGTCATTGTGTGCGCTCCCTTCAAGCATCCGGGGTTCGAGATTGGCACCCCGTCAGCACGATGCCGGGACGCAGCGGGCGACGTCCAATACCGTTCCGCTAACGGTCAATAGGCACTGCCTATCGACCCGGGTCGATACGGCCGTGAGCGGCGGGAACGCGCGGACCAAGCGGAGCTGCATTGGCTCAGGTATCAGGCGCGCAGGTAGGGCACGCCGGCAGGTGGGCCGGTGTACGCCCGGCGGGCCACCAGCAGACCCAGGGACGATCGTGCCTTCGCGCTTGGTGGATGGCGGTAAGGCACGCGACGTCCTCAGCGGGTTCGGAGGCCTCGAAGCCAGCATGGTTCGGCCGCACCGAGTAGTTGTCAGACGTTGGCCAATGCGCCACCGCGTGGCCACGGCAAGGACCGTTGCGCAATCACGCACCTTGGCCATGGTTTTTTCCGCACGACCGGAATCGGGCGTGCTATAGCCTCCGTCGCAATTGACCGTCCCGGGTCGCTGGTCTGCAACCGTGTCGGGCTGATAATCGCCGATCAACACACGTGCTAGGTCAGTACCGCAATGTGCGGCGTAAAGTGCACGTGAGGCACGGCGTCAGCGCTAAATGCGAAAAGGCCCAGCCACGTACCGGCCCGGCATGGTCAGGCAATCCCGCACAGGGTCGCCAGCATGATGTCGCGAGGAGTTGATCTTGAGTCGCTGGCTCGTGAGCAGCATCCCACTATGGCTGCTACTACTCGGACTCCTAATTTTGATCGTAGGCGGCGCACTCGTCATCCAGACCTATGTCCGGCATCGCTTCCCCCAGATCAAACAGGACGCCCACAATGATGTCACTAGGTTCGCATACGGGGTTGTCGGATTCGTGTATGCATTCTTCATCGGTTTCGTCGTTTCTGCTCTATGGAGTCACATAAAGACCGAGGATGCTCAAGCGCGGATCGAGGGTGCCGGCGGAGTGCAGCTTGCCAGGGACGTCAACGCGTTCGACGAGGTCGACAGAGACCGAATCCGAAAGAGTCTGTTGGAGTACGAACGTGCGGCCCTCGCGGAATGGCCCCTAGCCGCACGCGGTAGGTCCTTACCCGAGGCCGACAAAGCCTTACAACGCCTCTACGCTGCGTACAGCGAAGTGCGACCGCGCAACGATATCCAAAAAGCCTTCCTCACAACTTCTTTCAGTAACCTCAACAGCATCAGCCAAGCCCGCACCGAACGAGTCATCCAGGCACGCATCGATACCGGTATGCCCTGGTCAATTTGGGTGGTGATTTTGCTGACCAGCGGGCTGGTCCTCGCGTGTGCGATCATCTACGGCGTCGAGCAATCCAGAATGCACTATCCTTTGGTCGCGACTGTGGCCGTGCTCGTAGCGGCCAACCTGTTTCTCGTCTTGGAACTCTCACACCCATTCATCGGCAGATTTGCGACGTCCTCGCAGCCGCTGCACCATGTCGTGGAGGTGCTGTCGACGCCGCCGACGTAGCGGCGATGTCTGCCCGAGTGACCGCCGTCACCGCCGGTCCCCGACGTTGCCGCCGGCCCACCGCAGCCGGAGACTGTGCGGTTGCCACCGACCGATCGCCGGTGCGAAAGCCTGCGCGCCGCAGCCTTACAATGAGTTGGGGCACAAGGACTTTTAAAGAGGCAACGGAGTAGCGCAGTGCGCCGCCCATAGCTTCACCGTTGTGCATTGTGCACACTCCGCTTGGCCAGTGACCTCGCTTATGCGGGTTGTCCCGCCGGGCTTCTCCAGTCAATAGACACCGTGAATCACTGCATAGCAACTCGGTCTTGGACATCGGCGGGGCACGACGCCACAGTGAGGACCGGGACGCCGGCGGCCCAGCAACCGTCGAGAACCATCCGCGATACGCATACGAGGAGCCGCCACCATGAGCACACGTTCGGCATACGCACGTCAAGAGCCGGCCGAATCAAGCGGAACTGCACTGACTGACGGCATTCACCTCGTGGTAGACGCGCTCAAAGCGAACGAGATCAAGACCATCTACGGGTTGGTTGGCATTCCGATCACCGACCTCGCTCGAACTGCCCAGACGTCCGGTATCCGCTACATCGGCTTCCGCCATGAGGCCTCGGCCGGCAATGCCGCCGCGGCCGCGGGTTTTCTCACCCAGCGACCCGGCGTGTGTCTGACGACGTCGGGCCCCGGCTTCCTCAACGGCCTGCCGGCGCTGGCGAACGCCACGACGAATTGCTTCCCGATGATTCAACTCTCCGGATCGAGCGACCGGTCGGTTGTGGACCTGCAGCGCGGCGATTACCAGGACCTCGACCAACTCAACGCGGCGAGGCCCTTCGTGAAGGCGGCCTACCGGATCGGGCAGGTCTCCGATATCGGGGTCGGCGTCGCCCGCGCCATCCGCACGGCAATCTCGGGGCGCCCGGGCGGCGTCTACCTCGACATCCCCGCCGCGGTGCTGGGTCAAACTCTTGAGACGTCGGCCGCTTTGGACAGTATCTGGCGGCTGGTCGACCCAGCTCCGCGACAACTGCCGGCAACGGACGCGGTCGAACGCGCTCTGGATGCGCTTTCGCAGGCCCAGCGCCCACTGATCGTGCTCGGCAAGGGAGCGGCATACGCCCGGGCTGAAGACGAGATCCGGCGGTTTGTGGAGGCGACCGGGATTCCGTTTCTCCCGATGTCGATGGCCAAAGGGCTGCTGCCGGACTCGCACCCACAATCGGTTGCCGCCGCCCGGTCGTTGGCCATTTCCCGTGCGGACGTCGTGTTGTTGGTTGGCGCCCGGCTGAATTGGCTACTCGGCCACGGCGAGTCGCCGCAGTGGTCAGCCGATGCGAAGTTCATCCAAGTCGATATCGCACCTTCGGAGTTCGATAGCAACCGGCCAATCATGGCGCCGCTGACGGGCGACATCGGCTCTGTGATGTCAGCGATGGTCGGCGGCCTGACCGCGCACACTACCGTCGCCCCGGCGTCGTGGACCACGTGGTCCGCCGAGCTCGCCGCCCGCAAGGCCCGTAACGACGCTACGATGCGCAGCCGGCTGGCCGAGGATCCGCGCCCGATGCGTTTCTACAATGCACTCGCCGCGATTCGCACCGTGCTGCAACGAAATCAGGATGTCTATGTGGTGAACGAAGGTGCGAATGCCTTGGACCTTGCGCGCAACGTCATCGACATGGAGCTGCCGCGACACCGGCTTGACACCGGCACCTGGGGAGTGATGGGCATCGGTATGGGCTATTCCGTCGCCGCCGCCGTCGAAACGGGGCGTCCTGTCGTTGCCATTGAAGGCGACAGCGCATTTGGCTTCAGTGGCATGGAGATCGAAACCATCTGCCGGTACCGACTGCCGGTGACAGTCGTCATTCTCAACAACGGCGGCGTCTATCGCGGTGACGAAGTCACCACGGCCGAAAACACTGCCGCTCCCGGCGGTAGCGACCCGGCACCCACCGTGTTGAACTCTCAGGCGCGGCATGAATTGATCGCAGAAGCGTTTGGCGGCAAGGGATACCACGTGACCACCCCGTCCGAGTTGACAGCGGCCCTGACCGAGGCGATCGCGTCGAACGGACCGGCGATCATCGACTGTGAGCTGGACCCAGCCGCCGGGCAGGAAAGCGGACATCTCGCGAGCCGGAACGTCACCAGCGCTCTCACAGCGTCTTCGCCGCCGGTCAGCGCCGCGGGGTGATCCCCAGCAATTGCGCGTCGAAGAACTCATCCAGCTTCAGCTCCTGGCCGCAGGCGACGAGCGCGCGAGCGACTGGGGATCCCGGACCGGCAGCGTTGGTGGCCAAGGCGATCTGCGCCGTAAGAGCGGGTTCGACAAGCTCGACGGCGCGGATCTCGCTCCCGGCCGGCCCCTTCACCGGCATGGTCCAGAGCCAGGTGTGCGGAAGGATGGACGCCCAATTGCCGGTAGCGACCTGGGCAAAAAGCGAAGCGACGGAATCGGTCTCGACCTGCGGGGCGACTGTGAGGGAATGATCGGCAAAAGCCGCGTCGATCATCTGCCGATCGCGCATATCGGGGCTCAGCAACGCCAGTGGGAGTTGCGCCGCGTCCGGCCACCGTAGTCCAGGCGTACCCGGCGGCAGCATGTCCGTTGGCGCCAGCAGCACATACCGCTCCTCGTAGAGCGGCACGGTGTCCACGTCGTCGGCGTCCTCGGGTGCACGGTGCACGATCACGGCGTCGAGCTCGAAATCGCGCAGCCGTCGGTAGAGCTCGGTAGAGGCCAGCCGGGAACGAATTTGCGCCTTGGCCAACGGGTGCGCGGCGCAAAAGGCCGAGAGGACCAGCGAAGCCGTGGTCGAGGCGGAAGGTACCGTGCCCAGCCGCAGTGTTCCGGTGATCCCCGACCGCATAGCCAGCACCTCGGCTTTGAACGCATCGTGTTCGGCGAGAATCCGCTTCGCCCACACCACCAACCGCTCCCCCTCGGGAGTAAGGCCGGTAAAACTGTGTCCGCGGTTGATCAGGGTGACGTTGAGTTCGCGTTCGAGCTTGGCGATCGCGGCCGACAGCGCCGGTTGCGACACGTAGCACTGGTCGGCGGCACGGGCGAAATGTCGCTCCTGGGCGACCGCGACGAAGTACTCCAGCTGACGGAAGAGCACCCCCACCTCCTCGGTCCTGGGCACCGATCGGACTGGGGTTGGCGTGTCAGTGCCCGAGCGGGCCAACCTGGTGTCCGACCAGACCGATGACGACATCCGGGCACGTTCGGACGATGTGCAAGAATACCCCGCAGGGTGTCACTGGCGCACTGGTGGCGAACCGCATTGCGTGTCCACTGCTTCGGCCGATGCTCTGCCTTCACAATCCGTTCAGCAGGCTGGGCACGAACCCGCACCAGGGCGCGTCGGTCACCATTTACACCTTCGCCCGCGCCCACACCCACGCCCCGCGCGCGCACGACCCCCGCGGGCTGCGCGACGCGGAGCCCGGCGGCCCCCACTCGCCGGAGTGGACACCGGCAGCCGCACCCGCACGACCGACCGCCTGGTTGCGCCGGAATTGTTTGCTATGGCCCGCGAAGCGTCGACAGCAACTAGACTGTCAACGTGTTGATCGCGCCATCTCGAAGGGTGGGGGCCATGCGTCGGGCGATTCGTTATCTATTCGTTATGACCGCGATTACGGCGATGGTCGCGGCCGGGTCGAGCAGCCTGGTGACGGCCGCAGTCGCGGTCGACACGCGGATTCCGGACGTTGCTTCGGTGTTGCCGGCCGATGGCGCGGTGGTGGGCGTGGCGCACCCGGTGGTGGTGACCTTCAATGCGCCGGTCGTCAACCGCAACGCCGCGCAACGGTCCATCAGAGTCACGTCGCCGGGCAATATGACCGGTCGCTTCGAGTGGGTCGACGCCAACGTCGTGCAGTGGGTTCCGGACCACTATTGGCCACCGCATACCCGTGTCTCAGTAGGTGTGCAGCAACTATCGACCGGCTTCGAAACCGGCGATGCGTTGGTCGCCGTGGCCAACATCTCCGCGCACACCTTCACCGTCAGCAGAAACGGCGAGGTGCTCCGCGAGATGCCGGCGTCCATGGGCAAGCCCAGCCGCCCCACGCCGGTCGGTAGCTTCAGCGCTTTGTCGCGAGAACGCACGGTCGTGATGGACTCGCGGACGATCGGCATCCCGTTGAATCACTGGGACGGATATCTGCTAACCGCCCACTACGCCGTCCGGGTCACCTGGAGCGGCGTGTACGTGCACTCAGCCCCGTGGTCGGTGAATTCGCAAGGCTATGCGAACGTCAGCCATGGGTGTATCAACTTGAGCCCGGACAACGCAGCTTGGTACTTCGACACCGTAACCGTCGGCGATCCAATCGAGGTCATCTACTAGTCGTCCACAATCACCGCCGCGTGCGCCGAGTGTACGCCGCCACTAGCGGACACAGATTGCGAGCCCGCCACCGAATCGACAGCCGCCGAACGGATTTAGCGGTCGTCGCGCTCACCGAGCGGCGGATGTCCGCCCATCGAGGCCGTGATCACCGCGATCGGCATCCTCGACACGTAGAGGTTCGCCCGCTCTTGCGGTGTCAGCCTTTTCGGTGCGAACCACCGCTTCTTCGACCGCTGACCAGCACACTTCATCGCCGGTGTGCCCAGCCTCTTGCCACCGGTAAAACGGTGCGCAACAACGAAAGTCATGATTGCCTCCTCTCGGAAGCCCGATCGGGATGTGCGTCATCGACGCAAACGACATCCGGACCTCTTCGGCAACCCGCAGCACGATCAGCGCACGAGTCGCCAGCGCCCTAGAATGCTCAGCCCACAGTGGACCTGGCAAGAACGCCTGAACCGGATCGGGACAAGACGGATTTCGGATAGGGACTACCGCTTGGACTACTGTCGCTCATCTCGCCCTCACCTCCTCATGCCAAGGCACCAGCGGGTGCCACCACATTCACCTGCACGGGAGAGGTATCGAAAGCCGGCGTCCAGCCGGCGAACACCCCTCTCGTTGGAGCTTCGGCACTGCACGGCGTATTCGGATTACCCGAAAGCCACTTGGGCTCAACCCTTAGGCCGGGAAGAGCTGTCCTGACCCGGGGCGTCTCTCGACGTTCGGGGTCAGTGGCCTGTGTCCATGCAGACGCCTCACCTACCGAGGTGCTTGCGCTTCCATGCTCCCACCGAGGCCGCGATTCGTCAAACGTGACCCCCACGCACGCTGCCGTGCTACGCGATAGCCGACTACCGTACGGACTCCTCGATCCACGGGATCAACCATTTGACCCCTTCCGGAGTGAGGTGGACACCGTCACTTCGGACCTTGATGCCATCGACCTTGGCGGTGTAAACGCCATCCGGGCATAGCTTCTTGTTGAGGTCGATGATCCGCACGTTCGGGTGGTGACGAACCGTGTTGCGCAGCATGGTGTTCCACTGGTTGACCCGCTGGGGTTGATCCTCGGGATACAGTTTCCCGTTGGGCCTTTCACCGCCCCGGCTGTAGGGCGCGGTGGCAACCACGACCGGCACCCCGGTAGCACTGACGATCTTCAGGGCTCGCCGCAACTCGGCGTTGAGATACGCATCGAAAGTCGGCGTACCGATGTGGGTCCAGGTTCCCTCGTTGACCCGGTCGACCGTCTCCCACCGCCCAATGATGAGCAGCGCGACGTCCGGGCGATCGTGACCTATTTGGGTGGACCATCGGGTAGGCCACGTGTCGCATTCCGGTCTCTGCTCCAGGGTCTTGCCGATGTACCGATACGGCGTCCCACGCACCAGGCTGCAGCCGATAACGGTGTGGTCGATGAACCTGAACCCGGGTGTCGGCGGGAGGTAGTGCATCAAAGTCCATCCGATCGAGTCGCCGAACACCGAAACGGTGAACGGCTGGTTCGGATCTCGCCGCGCAGCGGTTGGCTCCCGCTGGCTCGCTCCCGGGGGCGACGGGGAGACCGCCGCCACTGCGGAAACCCCGGGTGGAACGCCGACCTCGCGCAGCGCAGGTCCGGTTCCCGCCGGAACAACCAACAGCGTCGCCGCGGCTGCCGTTGCGGCAGTGGCCGCCGCCAACGGCAACAGCGGTACTCGAGCGGGCCGCCAGCGGCGGATGGGTTGTTCGATCAGCCACCACGACGCAGCCGCGATGGCCACCGTGAGGGCGCACCGAGCGGCGAATAGTCTCAGCCCGGTCCAGCCGGTGCGTTCATTGTTGAGCGCCAGGAAGATCGGCCAGTGCCACAAATAGATTCCGTAGGAAATGGTGCCTAGCCACACCAGCGGCCGCCAGGCCAGGATGCGAGCAACCGCCGACCGCTGCTCGAGCGCAACCGGGGCGATCACGACGACAGCAGCAACCGCCACCGCGATCAATAGACCGCGACGGAAGTCGCTGACCCCGCCCGTTGCGTAGTGCGTCAACGCCGCTAGTCCTGCCACCCCGACAACCGGCAGAACGCAGGCAATCCGCCGGCCCCACCGAGTCCGGATCAGGCACCAGCCCCGGTTCAGCGATTGCCAATCCCGAATCAGTAGCGCCGCCGCAGCGGCACCGACCAACAAGGCCTGCGCGCGAGTATCGGTGCCGAAATAGATCCGGTCGCGCGTTGCATCCGTGGTGAAGATGATCGCAGCCGTGGCGGAAACAATCGCACCCACAGTGGCAATCACGAATGCGGCGAACCGAACCCCACCCACCGTGGCGCGTCGGAAGTAGCGCCTGGCCCGAAATGCCAGCAGTAAGGTCACCGCGATCAGCAGCACCGGCCAGACGAAGTAGTACTGCTCTTCCACGCCAAGCGACCAGGTGTGCTGCAGCGGCGAGGGCGGGGCACTCTGGGTGAAGTAGTCGGTCTGCTGGGCCACAAACCGCCAATTGGCCACCCACAGAAACGCAGCGAGGGCATCGCCGCGCAACCCACCGAGGGCCTGGTCGGGAAGAAGTTCGCGCGCCGCACCCACGGCGAGCACCATCAGGACCAGAGCCGGCAGCAGCCGGCGCGCCCGGCGAACCCAGAACGCGGTCAAGTCGATACGACCGGTGCGGCTCAACTCATCGAGCAGCAGCGACGTGATCAGGAATCCACTAAGGACGAAGAAGATGTCGACGCCGATGAACCCGCCGCCGACCCCGGGTATGCCGCCGTGCCCGACGAGCACCAGGACAACCGCGATCGCACGCAGGCCGTCCAGGGCGGGAATTCCGGCGCGCCGCTCGGGGCGGTCCCAGACCGCGAGCCGACCGGCACGACGAACGGGGGCAACCCATCGGCGCCGCCGCGCAGAAAGCGCCGGTGCGGGATGCGTCCCGCCCGGCTCAGCGCTTGCTGCTAGTGCGCCCCGACCACCTCGTCGCCTGGCGCCGTCGTTGCTGCCGATACGTCGCTGCCCCTCCTCTTGACCCCAGCAAGCCTAGATGCGACGCGGCGCGATACTGGCCGAGACACGCGAAGACACGCAACGGATTTGCGAATATCGGGCTATGCCGGATCGCCAGAGGGTTTCCCATCAACCCTGGTCAGATCCGCCGTCCAGCCCGAGTTGGCCCAGCACCTCCGCGGTGTCGGCGCCCAGCTCTGGTGCCGGACCCGCAACCCGGCCCGGCGTTCGCGAAAACCACGTCGGTACGCCCGGGAATCGCACCGGGCCACTTGGGGTGTCGACAGTTTCAAAAAAGCCGACGGTGTCGAGGTGACGATCGTCGAACAGTGCCGATGGACTGGACAGCGCCGATGCGGGTATTTCCAGCGCGTGGAACAGGTCCAGCCATTCCCCGGTCGTCCGCTGGCTCAGCGTCTCGGCCAACCGCGCGTACACGCTGTCAATGTGTTTCGCGCGCCCCTCCAGCGTGGAGTACAGATCGCACGCCCATGCCGGACGCACCGCGTCAATGAAGGCCGCCCATTGCCTGTCGTTGTAGATCAGCACGGCGATATACCCGTCACTTGTGCGGTACGGCCGCCGGTTGGGAGCTACCGAGCGCGGATAGACCGCCGGACCGAGCGGCGGATCGAACATCGCGCCGTTGGCATGCTCGACCAACATGAATGACGCCAGCGTCTCGAACATGCCGACTTCCACTTCTTGGCCTTCCCCGGTGCGCTCGCGGTGGAACAATGCCATCATCGTGGCGTAGAGCGCGGTGAGGCCGGCCACCTTGTCGGCCACGATCGTTCCGACGTAATTGGCTTCACCAGTGAGCTGCTCCTGGACGAACGGCAACCCGCACGCCGCCTGAATCGTGTCGTCGTAGGCCGGCAGCGCCCGGTTCGGTCCGCGCCGGCTGAATCCGTAGCAGTTGGTGTAGACGATCGTCGGGTTCATGGCCGCGACCTCGCTATAACTGAATCCGAGCCGGGTGATCGCCTCCGATCGCATCGAGTGGATAAAGACATCGGCCTGTGCAACGAGCGCCTGCAGTGCGGTCTTGCCGGCGTCGGACTTCAGGTCGATGCTGACGCTGCGCTTTCCGCGGTTGACATTGACGAAGACGCCGCTCATGCCGCGCGTCGGTCCGACCGAAACGTACCGGATGTCATCACCTTGCGGGGGCTCGACTTTGACCACGTCGGCGCCCATATCGGCCATGATTTGCGTGCAGTAGGGTCCCATCACCATCGCGGTGAGGTCGACGACCCGCACACCTGCCAAGGGGCCCGCACGGCCGTCCACGCTAGGCATCCCGCCCACGTTCCCGGTTTGTCCCCGTGGCCACCTGGACGCCGTCCAGCATACGGCCGGCATGACCGGCAGGGCCGGCGGGCAAGAGCACAGGCGCGGCGCAGATGGCTCCGGCCCGGCGCTGTGTCACACGGAGTATTACACCAACTGGGCGTTCGCCGCGGTCGGGTAGGTTGCTGCGGCAGCGCGAAGGCCCCCGCTGTCACGGGCTGTTCCGACGGATCGTCCCGGCCAGCACGTGGAACCCGGTGAGGCGGTATTTTTGCAGCTGAAGTGCGAATAGGGGTCCGCGATATTGCCGGCGTGGCGTGGGCCGGTGATCGGAACCAGCCGGAACGGGACCTCCTGACACGATGCTCTGAGAGGGCGGGCGATAGGCGCAGCGATGTCCGAGGATCGGAACCGAAAGCTGATCGGCCGGCGATGGGTTCGTTGGGATGACGAACGCGCCGCCGATGCCTACGCGCAGGGCTGGTGGGTCCGACGCACCCTGGCCGATTCGTTGCGCGAGGCCGCGCAGCAGACGCCCCGTCGGGTGGCGCTGGTCGACGCCGATCAGCGGCTCGATTGTGGAAGCCTCCACCAACACGCAATGACGCTGTCACAGGCGCTAACGGCGCGCATGCCTCCCGGCAGCGTGGTGACATTCATGCTTCCCAACTGGCACGAAGCCGCGCTGATCTACCTGGCCACGACCCTGGCCGGAATGGTGGCCAACCCGGTCCTGCCGTCACTGCGGGATCGTGAGCTCCGCTTCATCCTCGAAGACGCCGATAGCCGGATGATCTTTATTCCCTCGCTCTTCCGCCACCATGACTACATTTCGATGTTGAACCGGCTCACCGCGGGAATGAAGTCGCCACCCGATGTCGTAGTGGTTCGGGGGAATTCCGCCGGCGGTCAGACTCCATTCGAGTCGTTGCTCGCAGATCAGCTCGGAGGTCAGCTCGTAGATCAGAAGGCCACCACACCACGGCACGATATAGATCCCGACGCCATACGGATGCTGCTCTACACCTCCGGAACCACTGGTCGCCCGAAGGGCGTCTTGCACACTCACAACTCAATCCACGCCCTCATCTGTCAGATGCGGGACCACTGGTTGGTCGAGCCGGGTGACGCGTTCCTTGTCGCGTCGCCGGTCGCACACATCGGCGGCTCGATCTATGCGTTCGAATGCCCGCTGCTGCTGGGCACAACCGCTGTGCTGATGGATACCTGGGACGCCGACGACGCGGTCCACCTCTTGCAGACCGAACAGTGCACTCACATGGCCGGAGCAACACCGTTCCTCGAGCAGATGCTCGCTGCCGCCCAACGCAATCGCACCCGGTTGCCGCAGCTAAAAGTGTTTGCCTGCGGAGGAGCATCGGTGTCGCCATCGCTGATACGCCGGGCAGCAGCACATTTCGACCGCGCGGTGGTTACCCGCGTGTACGGCTCGACCGAGGTTCCGCTCACCACGATCGGGGCGCCCGACCACAACCAGCACGCCGCAGACACCGACGGCCGCGCCGGAATTGCCGACATCAAACTCGTCGACGGTGAAATCCGGGTACGCGGGCCGCAAATGCTGGTGGGCTACCAACACCCTGACGATGATGCCGAGTCGTTCGATACCGAAGGCTACTTCCGCACCGGTGACCTGGCGCGCTGGGTTGACGACGACTACCTGCTGGTTACCGGACGAGCCAAAGACATCATCATTCGTAGCGGTGAAAACATCTCGCCCAAAGAGATTGAGGACATCCTCGTCGCCCATCCAGGCGTCGCGGAGATCGCTATCGTCGGCGTACCCGACAAGCAGACGGGTGAGCGGGCCTGCGCCGTCATCGTTCCCATAGCCAGGCCCGGTCCAGACCTACGCAGCGTGCGTGGCTTTCTCGAGGATGCCGGCGTGGCGCGTTTCAAAGTCCCCGAGCAGGTGGTCATCTGGGACACGCTCCCGAAGAACGATGCCGGAAAGATTCTGAAACACCAGATCAAGGCGGCGCTCATGAAGGCGGAACAGTGACATGCAGGTAGCAATCATCACCGGGGCAACCGGTGGAATCGGCTTCCGTTGCGCGACGAAGCTCGCCGAGATGGGCGTGGCAGTGTTGGCGACGGGACGCAACGAAGACCAGCTCGCCCGACTGGCCGCGACCATCGACGATCCCGATCGGCTGGCCACCCACCGCGCCGACCTCACTGATGACGACGCGCCCACGCGGATCACCGATGCCGCCACCGATCGATGGGGCCGCATCGACTTCTTGATCAACTGCGCCGGCGTAGGCAACCCGAAGCCACTCCACGAAACCGACGACGAGTCCTTGGATTACGTGTTGAATCTGATGTTGCGCGCGCCATTCCGGCTAGCCCGGGAAGTACTGAAGTACCTGCAACCCGGCTCGGCGATCATCAACATCACGTCGACGTTCGCAGTCGTGGGCGGGCTGCGCGGCGGGGCATACTCAGCCGCTAAAGGTGGTCTCACCGCGCTAACCACCCACATCGCCTGTCAATACGGCGCTGAGGGAATCCGCTGCAACGCAGTAGCTCCGGGAGTCATCCAGACCGCGATGACCCAGCAACGCTTGCAGGATAAGGGTTTCCGGCGGATCAATACCGAAATGACGCCGCATCAGCGGTTGGGCACCGTAGACGATGTGGCGAGCACCGTGGCCTTCCTGTGCTCTCCCGGCGGTGCCTTTATCAACGGCCAGACGATCGTCGTCGATGGCGGCTGGAGCTCCACCAAATACCTGTCCGATTTCGCGTTGACCTCAGAGTGGACGATCGCTCAGCATGATTCGAACTGAAGCCGGATGCGGGCTACGATCGCGATCTGCGCTGTGACGGCCTCGCGAATGATCACCGCGGCCAATGGCCGATACTCGTCAGCGACGCCTGCTTACTGGGGCCCGGTGCGGTCCCACGAACGCTCCAACGCCTTTGGGACACAGAGTCGCCGCCCTTGCCGGTGGTGTTCGCTATCAAGATCTCGCAATTGGCTCTGCGGGACACGTTCGCGGGTATCGACAGCCATCGACCTAGTGTCCGGTCAAGTCCCACGTTGCCAACTACCAACAAATCCGCGTTGACCTCGTCCACAACCCTTTTCAGCACTTTGGTGGGACTGCCCTCTGGTGCTCGCGTGTCGATGTTCTTCGCCCCGGCGGCCTTTGCCCGCTCGCTAGCTTCACGCAATAACTCGTAGATCGGCGCCTGCCCGCACACTCTATAGCCGTCGTTCTTCAGCAAGTCCGCCGCGCGCAGGTCGTCGGGAGCAGGGAAGTGCCCGGTCGCAATGATCAGCGCGGCGTTGGACTTGCCGGCAATCGCCGCGGCTTGGTCGACCGCCCGCAGCGATGTCTCTGAACCGTCGGTCCCCACCACGACAGTCTGATAGGCAGGCATGTGTCGTGTTCCTCCTGAGTGTCGTTGCAGCGCAGCCCTAGAAAGAAGGGCGCAGCGAGTGCCGTTCCATGGGCGTTGGCCCGTCTCGGTGCTCGCGCTGGTTCTTCATCGATGTTGGCGGTCATTGGCCCGGCGAAGCGGGCGAGTCTTGTTGCTCGGACCCGCTAGGTAGCAACCTCGTTGACCGGGGTCTGACGTCGGCCGGCCAACAATGTATTCATTCTTGACCGCAAGTCTGCCCATGCACGCCGTGAATTGCACGCCAGTGTGATTCAGTCGGCGCATGTACGCGGAGTATGGTGCGCCTCACACTGCAACGCAGTGGCTCCGGGAGTATTGACCTCGCTGCGGAAGATCGCTCAGCACGATTCGAAGTGACGCCGGATGCCGGCCAACATCGCGACATGCGCTGTGACCGCCTCGCGAATGATCACCGCAGCCAGCGGTCGGGGCGCCGAGATGCGTACTCGCTCGGTCACCGCGGTGCCGGCGGCGACGGGCGCGAACGCGACTGCTCCGCGTAGCCGCACCGCCGGGAACCGATTGGCCTCGGTGATCACCTCGCCCCGCGCCGGCACCCGTAGACGCGCCCGGTAGCCGACACGCACAGTCCACCGCCCCAGCGGAATTCGGTCGACAACCCGATAGGTCCGTTGATAGCCGTCGGGAGTTTGGGCGCTCGACA
This sequence comes from Mycobacterium spongiae, assembly GCF_018278905.1. Classification (NCBI taxonomy): domain Bacteria; kingdom Bacillati; phylum Actinomycetota; class Actinomycetes; order Mycobacteriales; family Mycobacteriaceae; genus Mycobacterium; species Mycobacterium spongiae. Next base: position 295,200 of record NZ_CP046600.1, on the reverse strand, counting down.
GCTCGCGGACCGACACGATCAGCGGGTGCACGAGCTTCAGGTTGTCCAGGTCCACATAGAAATCGCGCACCTCGGCAGGTGGCGCGGGGACCTCTTCGGTCAGCGTTCGCTCGGCGTGCGCGACCCACCAGCCCATGGGGACAACCTAGCTTTAGCACGCCGGTGGCGCTGTGTGCCGGCGGCTGATTCAGCGCAGGTAGATGTGTCCGCCGAACATCGCCAGCAGATCAGCCGTGCGCCAGTAGATCAGCGCGACGAACACCATGACCACCGCGATCGTCGCTGCGGCGTGGATGACGTCACGGCGTTGTCTGGGCGCGTAGACGTAGGCGGCGGCGACGACCGCACCCGTGATCAACCCACCGATGTGGCCCTGCCAGCTGATCGCCGGGGCGACGAAAGTGAACGCCAAGTTCAGCACAATGAGCGCGACGACCCAACGGACGTCGAGGTTGAGGCGCCGTCCCACCACGAAGGTGGCGCCGAAGAGACCGAACACTGCCCCGGACGCGCCCGCCGTCGCCGTGTTCAGCGGCGAGACGAGGTAGACGAGCACCGAGCCACCCAACGCACTCAGCGCATACAGCGCGCCGAACCGGAGCCGGCCGAGCCACATCTCCAGCGGCGCGCCCACGACATACAACGCCCACATGTTCAACAACAGGTGCATGACGCCGTAGTGCATGAACGCCGAAGTCACCAGCCGATACCCCTGACCGGCAGCGACAGCAGGCGGCCACAAGGCGAGGTGGCGCTCCACCCCCACCAACGTCACCTGCAGCACGAAAGCCAGCACGTTCGCCGCGATCAGCGCGTAGGTGACCACCGGAGTGGCCGACCGCTGCAGCCCGCCGAAGTGCGTGCGAGGTTGTCGAATGGTTTTGGCCCCGGCTCGCGCGCACTCGAAGCATTGGTGACCGACGGGACTCGCGCGCATACATTCCCCACAGATGTAGCGGTCGCAGCGGGTGCAGCGGACATAGGTGCCGCGTCCGGGATGTCGGAAGCAGGCCGGCGAATCCGGTGAGCTGGGGCGACTCATTGCACCATTGTCGCCTGGCCCGCCGGACACGGTGCAAACCCGGCCATCGGGCGCGGGTGCTCGATCGCCGCCGGTGCGATCTCGATCGCTCTTTCACACACCGACTCGGGGTGTTCCCTGGTTGGCCGAATTGCCCTACTGTGATTCGCGTGGAGTCAAACGGAACCCCCGAATTGGTGCCCGTCGAGAATTTACACGCAGGTGACCCGGTTACCGACGTCAACGGTGGCGGTCAGAGGTACATAGTGCTGGAATCAAAGGCCGTCGGCGACAGCTGCGTCGTCCTCGAGCTGGAGTCCAGGGTGGACCATCAGCTGCAGGTCATCGAGAAGTCATTCCCGGCGGGCTACCACTTCGGCAAGGCAAATCACCGCTATCTATAACCGAACTTGTATGCCGAATTAATCGGCCAGATATTGCGACGCGGAGCCGCACAGCGATTACCAACGGCCCAGCTATTTGCATGTCCGCTTCCCCAGCGGCCGCGGCTCGCTAGGATCATCGGGGGTCATTTCGGGTCGTGCTCACCGGATCAGCGTCACGGTGCATGCTGCCAGCGCAAGCTCGTGGCGGCACCGGATACGGAAGGTCACAACACGGTCTGTCTCCGGGCCCTTGCGTGGACAGCTTCGCAAGACGCCAGGATCATTAGGCGCGAAGCGGTCCGCGTAAACGGTCCGAGCAACGGTCGGTGAGAGGTAGCCGAGTGAAGATTCCGGGTGTGTCCGACGTCGTCGGCGGGATCGCCGGCGGGGCGACGTACGCCCTGCGGGCCGGGGTGAACGGCGCGGCTGGCGCTGCGGACGCGGTGCAGACGCTAGCCAGCCCGGTGCTGGAGCTGGCGTCCCCGGTGGTGCAGTCGGTGGCGCAGACCACCGGCAGGTTTCTCGGGACGGGGAGTTCCGCGGACGGCAGGCGCGATCAACCCGCACCACCGGTGCGGTGGCATAGCGGCCAGCGGGTGCATTTTGATCTGGATCCGTTGCTGCCATTCCCCCGCTGGCAAGAGCACGCGGCGGTGGTCGAGGAACCCGTTCGCAGGATTCCGGGGGTGGCCAAGGCGCACGTCGAAGGCGCAATGGGCCGGCTGGTCGTCGAGATCGAGGCCGACGCGGACAGCGACGCTGTGTTGGACGACGTTCGCGACATAGTCGCTTCGGTAGCCACCGACTTGAGCCCGTCGGCGTCTGCGCCGAGGGCCGCGCCGTTCGCCGACCCTGGTGACCCGTTGGCGATTCTGGTGCCGTTGACCGCCGCGGCGATGGATCTGGTCGCGCTGGGGGCGTCAATCACCGGTTGGGTTGCCCGAGTGCCGGCGGCACCGCAAACCACCCGGGCCGCGGCGGCTCTCATCAACCATCAACCCCGCATGGTGTCGCTGCTCGAGTCCCGCCTCGGTCGAGTGGGCACCGACATAGCACTGGCGGCGACAACCGCGGCGGCAAACGGACTCACCCAAGCGGTCGGCACACCGCTGCTGGATCTGGTGCAGCGCAGCCTGCAGATCTCCGAGGCGTCGGCGCACCGCCGAGTGTGGCGGGAACGGGAGCCTCAGCTGGCCTCGCCTACGCGGCCACAAGCTCCCGTCGTCCCCGTCATCTCGTCAGCCGGGGCGAAGTCGCAGGAGCCGCGCCACAGCTGGGCGGCCGCAGCGGCGGGGGAGGCTTCGCACGTCGTAGTCGGTGGTGCCGTCGACGCCGCAATCGACACCGAAAAGGGATCCATCGCCGGGCCGGTGGAGAGATACGCGGATTCGGCGGCGAACGGGGTGTTGGTCGCCGCGGCGAGTGCGTTGGTGGCCGGCGGTGGCACCGAGGACGCCGCCGGCGCCATTCTGGCCGGCGTGCCACGCGCGGCGCATATGGGCCGGCAGGCGTTTGCGGCGGTACTAGGTCGTGGCCTCGCCCAGACTGGCGAGCTGGTTCTTGACCCGGGCGCGCTGCGCCGCCTGGACCGCGTGCAGGTGGTCGTCATCGACGGCGCCGCGCTGCGGGGCGACCACCGCGCCGTCTTGTGTGCGTGGGGTCATGAACCCGGCTGGGACGACGACCGCGTCTACGAAGTTGCCGATGCGCTGCTGCATGGCGAGGAGGCACCCGAACCCGATCCCGATGAGCTGCCTGCCACCGGCGCGCGGCTGGCGTGGATTCGATCGCAAGGACCGGCCGCAACGCCGGCGCAGGGCCTCGAGCACGCCGACCTGGTCGTCGATGGACAGTGCGTAGGCAGTGTTGACGTCGGCTGGGAGGTCGACCCCTACGCGATCCCGCTGCTGCAGACGGCGAACCGAACCGGGTCTCGTGTGGTTCTGCGCCATGTCGCCGGCACCGAAGATCTTTCTGCGAGCGTCGGTTCGATGCATCCGCCCGGTACACCCCTGCTGCAGCTGGTGCGCGAGCTGCGCGCGGATCGCGGACCGGTCTTGCTGATCACGGCGGTGCATGGCGACTTCGCGTCGACCGATACCTTGGCCGCACTGGCCATCGCCGACGTCGGCGTAGCCCTCGATGATCCCCGCGCCGCGACACCGTGGACCGCCGACATCATTACCGGCACCGATCTCGCCGCGGCAGTGCGGATCCTGTCCGCGATCCCGGTAGCCCGGTCCGCGAGCGAATCGGCGGTACACCTCGCCCAGGGCGGCACGACGCTGGCCGGGCTGCTTCTAGTGACCGGCGAGCAAGCCAGAACCACCAACCCGGCCAGTTTTCGTCGCTGGCTCAATCCCGTCAACGCCGCCGCCGCTACGGCGCTGGTGTCGGGATCGTGGTCGGCCACCAACGTGGTTCGGTTGCCCGATCCCACGCCCCAACCGCTCACCGCCTGGCATGCGCTGGACCCCGAGATCGTTTACGCGCGCCTGGCCGGTGGCGCACGGCCCTTGGCGGTGGAGCCCGGTACTCCGGCGTGGCGTCGCATTGTGTCCGACCTGTCCTACGAGCCGCTGGTGTCGCCACTGCGCGGTCCCGCGGATTTCCTGGGACGCCTCGCCGTAGCCACGCGGCACGAACTGTCCGATCCGTTGACTCCGATCCTGGCGGTCGGTGCTGCCGCATCGGCGATCGTCGGCAGCAATGTCGACGCGCTGCTGGTCGCGGGCGTGATGACGGTCAACGCGATAACCGGCGGGGTACAGCGGTTGCGTGCCGAAGCGGCGGCCGCTGAACTATTCGCCGAGCAGGACCAATTGGTGCGCCGTGTGGTCGTCCCCGCGGTAGCGACGACGCGGCGTCGGCTGGATGCGGCGCGACGCGCCACCCGTACGGTCACGATTGCCGCGAAGTCGCTGCGAGTCGGCGATGTCATCGACCTTGCGGCCCCTGAGGTCGTGCCTGCCGATGCCCGCGTGTTGGTGGCCGAGGACCTCGAGGTCGACGAATCCTTCCTGACCGGCGAATCGTTGCCGGTCGACAAGCAGGCCGACCCGGTCGCCGTCAACGACCCAGACCGGGCCAGCATGCTGTTCGAGGGAAGCACGATCGTCGCCGGGCACGCCCGCGCGATTGTTGTGGCCACCGGGGTCGGCACCGCAGCGCAGCGGGCCATCTCGGCAGTCGCCCATGTCGAAACGTCGGCCGGCGTTCAGGCCCGGTTACGCGAGCTGACCAGCAAGGTCCTGCCTCTTACGCTCGCCGGGGGCGCCTCGGTGACGGCTCTGGCGCTGCTGCGCCGGGCGTCGTTGCGTCAAGCGGTCGCCGACGGCGTTGCGATCGCCGTGGCCGCGGTCCCGGAGGGCCTGCCGTTGGTGGCGACACTCTCCCAGCTCGCGGCCGCGCAGCGGCTGACTGCCCATGGCGCGCTGGTCCGCTCTCCGCGCACCGTCGAGGCGCTGGGCCGGGTCGACACCATATGTTTCGACAAGACCGGCACGCTCACCGAGAACCGGCTCCGTGTCGTCCGGGCGGTACCGAGCAACAGTGAAGCGCCCAGTCCGGTTACCGACACCACCGATCCTCGATCCGCTGCGGTGCTGCGCGCTGCCGCTCGGGCCTCGACGCAGCCGCACGACGGCGGGGGACATGCGCATGCCACCGACGAAGCGATCCTCACGGCCGCTCATGCGCTGACCGGAGACGGTGATGCGCAGTGGACGCTACTGGCGGAGGTCCCGTTCGAATCCAGTCGCGGTTATGCCGCGGCGATCGGCACGGCGAACGCGAGTGGGCCGCCGATACTGATGCTCAAGGGGGCTCCGGAGACGATCCTGCCGCGGTGCCGGTTCGGCGATCCCGACGCCGACGTCGAACATGCCGAATCTGTGGTGCACGACCTTGCCGCGCAAGGGCTGCGCGTGTTGGCCGTGGCGCAACGCCCTTGGGACAACGGAACCACCGATGATGACGAGACCGACGCCGATGCCGTCGATGTCGCCGCGCACGACCTCGAATTGCTCGGCTACGTCGGCTTGGCAGACACCGCCCGGGAATCGGCGCGACCACTGATTGAAGAGCTCCTCGACGCCGACCGCCACGTCGTGTTGATCACCGGAGATCACCCGACCACCGCACGAGCCATCGCCCGCCAATTGGGCTTGCCAGCAGATGCGCACGTGGTGACGGGCGCGGAGCTGAGCGGCCTTGACGAAGACGCGTCCGCCAAACTCGTCGCCGACGTGCAGGTCTTTGCTCGCGTTAGCCCGGAGCAAAAGGTCCAAATCGTGGCCGCACTGCAACGCGCCGGCCGGGTGACCGCCATGGTCGGCGACGGCGCCAACGACGCGGCCGCCATTCGGATGGCCGACGTGGGCATCGGGGTCAGCGGTCGCGGTTCGTCGGCCGCCCGTGGGGCCGCTGACATCGTCCTGACCGACGACGATTTGGGCGTGCTGCTCGATGCCCTGGTCGAGGGCCGCAGCATGTGGGCCGGTGTTCGTGACGCGGTCACGATCCTGGTCGGCGGCAACGTGGGCGAAGTGCTCTTCACCATCATCGGCACGGCATTTGGCCCCGGGCGAGCACCGGTGGGGACCCGCCAACTGCTGTTGGTGAACCTGCTCACCGATATGTTCCCGGCATTGGCAATCGCCGTCACCTCCCAATATGACGATCCCGAAGAAGATGGGGATCTCACCGACGAGGAAGTGGAGCAGGCGCGGCGGGCGCGTCAACGCGCGGTGCTGATCGAACCGGCGCCGTCGCTCGATACACCCCTGATGCGCCAGATTGTCAACCGCGGGGTGGTCACGGCTGCCGGTGCCACTGCGGCCTGGGCCATCGGGAGGTGGACACCGGGCTCCGAAAGGCGCACGGCAACAATGGGCTTGACGGCATTGGTAACGACGCAGCTGGGGCAAACGCTACTCACCCGAAGCCACAGTCCGCTGGTGGTCGCGACCGCCCTGGGCAGCGCGGGTGCCTTGATCGGCATCGTCCAAACGCCGGTTCTCAGCCAGTTTTTCGGATGTACACCGCTGGGACCGGTCGCCTGGACCGGTGTTTTCACCGCCACCGCGGGAGCGACGGCTGTGTCCGCGTTGGCACCCAAATGGTTGACTAAAACCATTGGTGCCATTGGGATTGAGCCGCAGTGAGATTCACGCGCTCACATTTCGGTCGCCAGCTCCCTGCGTAACACCTTGCCGGCGGCATTTCGCGGAATGCTCGTCACGAAGTGAATGTCCCTGGGCTGCTCGAAACGAGAAACCTTGCCCTTGAGGTACTCCCGCAGTGCCGCGGCGTCCGCCTCAGGTACTTCGTGTGAGACAGCCTCCTCGTGTGAGACAGCCTCCTCGTGTGAGACAGCCTCCTCGTGTGAGACAGCCTCCTCGCGTAAGACAACATAGGCGGCCAGCCGGTGCCCGAACTGGTCGTCCGGCACACCGACGACGACGTTCTCGACGATATCGGGGTGTGCGGCCAGAGCGTTCTCCAACGCCCGAGGATAAACGTTTTCGCCTCCGGAGACGATCATGTCGTCCTCCCGGCCGACGATGTACAACCGCCCTGACTCGTCGACATAGCCCATGTCGCCGGTGCTCGTCATCCGGTCGATGACTGCCCGCTGGCGAACTGGGCCGTCGGTGCCGGTGTACCCCTCGAATCCCAGCTCACCGCCGACGAAGATACGACCGACGACCCGGGGTCCGACGGGCCTGTCGTTCTTGTCGAAGATCCGAACCGGGCACCCCGCCACGGGCCTACCTACCGTATCCGGGGCACGGCGTAGCTCCGTCGGCGTCGCCAGGGCGCCGATACCCACCTCGGTGGAGCCGTAGAGGTTATAGAGGACGTCGCCGTAGGCGTCCATGAATCGCCGCGCCAAGCTGGGATCCAGCCGATCGCCACTAGATATGACGACGCGTAGGCACGACACGGGGTTGCGAGCCCGCACCCGCTGCGGGAGGCCCAGAATGCGTGCCAGCATAATCGGGACCACACTCAACGCGTCAGCGCGATGCAGCGATGCCTGCGCGAGCGTTGCTTCGGCGTCGAATCGCCGATGGGTCAGTACGGTGCCGCCGAGGCCAATGGTCAGCGTCAGGATGCCGAAGCCCAGCCCGTGAAACATCGGTACCGCCAAGGCGACTCGCGATCCGGCGCGCAGCCGGGTGCGCTCCAAGATCGTGAACCCGACGCCAGCTCCAGAGCTCACCTGGGGGCTGCGCGGCACGCCCTTGGGCACCCCGGTGGTTCCTGACGTCAGCAGCACGATTCGGCCGGACGCCGCGACCTTCGGCCGTGAATCACCTTCGCGCGCCACAACTGTCGCTGGATCGATGATCCTTACCTGCTCCTCGGTTTCACGTATCTGGTCGGCAAATTCCACGTCGGCGACCATCGTCCGGATCGTGTGGGTGCCCAGCGCGCTCGCAAGCGCGTTGGTGCGAAATTCCGTGTTCACGAGCACCACGTCGGCGCCGACCAGGCCTGCGGCGAAGACCCCCACGACGAAATTGCGGCCATTGCGGCACATGATTCCCACCGGCTGCCCCGCTGAAACCCCTTCGCGAAGAAGCTCATTAGCGAGCGATTCGACCATGGAGCGCAGCTCGCGGTAGCGCAGCATCCCGTCGTCGTCGACCATCGCGGTTCGATCCGGCCATCGCGCCGCCGCGATTGCGAGCGGGGTGTAGAGATTCGCGCGGCCTCGATAGACCTCGCGTAGTATCCGCAGCGCCGCCAGCGGGGCTGGCGGATTCAACAGGCCGGAACGCACCAACACCCGCGCCGCCGTGCCGATCACGCTGCCCGGCGTCATCGTCGATCGGTTCCGCTGCTCGCAGATTCGGTGAACAACAGCCGGTGCCACCACCTGGCAGCACGCTCGGCCGGGCCGGCAAGCAGCACCGACGCCAGCTCGGCGGGCCGCAGCCAGGGCGGCTCGTTGGTGCGGGGCCGATCGATCAGCGCTTTCGCGATGGCGTCGGCAGCCTCGTCGGGGCTCAAACCCGGAAGCCGGCCTAAGACGGGTGTGGGCTCGATCATTCGGGTGCGAACCAAGGCGAAGTAGACCGTCGTGACGTCCACGCCATCGCCGTGCACCTCCGGTGCGACGCTCCGCAGCCAGCGATCAAAAGCCCCTTTGGACGCCTGGTAGGCACCCCACTGTGGACCCGGAGCGACACGCACTCCGACGCTCGAGATGTTCACAATATGCCCGCGGCCATTCTCGCGCATCGCCGGCAACAGTCCGAGCAGCAGCCAGATCGGCCCGAGGTAGTTGATGTCGATCGTGCGTTGAAAATCATGCGGCCGGTCATATTGCTGATGCAGCGAACGGCGCAGTGACGTGCCCGCATTGCTCACTACGATATCGAGCGGGCCGTGATCCTCGGTGATCTGCTTGGTCAGCACGGCGACGGCAGCCTCGTCGGTGAGATCGACCGAATAGGCGATCGATTGTCCGCCGCCGGCATTAATGGAGGCCTCAATGTCTTCGAGTCGCTCGGTGGATCGCGCGACGATCAGCACGGTCGCTCCTGCCGCGGCGAGTTTTCGCGCGGTTGCCTCGCCAATTCCGTAGGAGGCACCGGTGACCAGCACGGTCTTGCCGAAAACTGCGTTGCACAACCGTTCGGGGTCCGAGATCCGCGCCGGATTGGCCACCATGGCTGTAGCTTTTCTGATGGCCGTGTCAGCGATATTCACGGGACTGTCTTGTCGCGTTGCATGCCCGTCTGGGGCTGATGGGTCGAAACGTTCTCCGGCCGTCGCGCGGGACGATCAGCCGCCAGCACGCCCCGGTACGGTGCTGTGCACCCTGCTGGACGCCGTGTCTCGGGGCTGTCGGCCAGCAATTGGAAAACCTCCCCTCCAACCCACTTCGTAGCTATCTGCGTTGGGATGCCGCTAGCCGGAAGCTGATCTCAGGCTGATCCACCCGGTGCCCCGGGCTGGCCCGGTTGACCCGGTTCGCCGGGCTGGCCCGGCTGACCCGGTTCCCCGGGCTGACCGGGCTGACCCGGCTGGCCGGGCTCACCGCCACGGCCAGGCGCTCCCCCGGCGCCGCCTGGGCCGCCCTGGCCGGGCGCACCACCTGGACCGCCCGCGCCACCTCGACCGCCATCGCCCCCTCGGCCACCATCACCGCCAGCGCCGCCTCGACCGCCGGCACCGCCTCTGCCCCCGGCACCTCCGGCGCCGCCCCTGCCGCCGGCACCTCCGGCGCCGCCCCTGCCGCCGGCACCGCCAGCGCCAGCTTCACCGGCCACGTCGCCGTTGGCGGAATCCCCGGTCATGCTGCCACCTCCAACGTCGCCATTACCGCTGGTAGTGCGGTGAAAATGCGTTCCTTACGACGAGACCTCCCAGGCCTCCCAGCGTTGAGTGGGCGACACCACGTCGTCCGGTGATGACCATCCATCGGCCAGCCTCCTTGCGAGCTTTCTAGCGTCCTTGATTTTCGTCAACCTACCTGACTCGGCGAACAGCCGAGCGACCGTATGAACTGGCCCCAGTGCTCCGCTCCACCCCCGCAACCATAGAGCGGGGTGGATCGGCGTGGCGGCCGCGAGCGCACTTGTACGCTAAAAGTGTCAAGCATCCCAACCTGAGGAGGGCCGTGACGGCTCCGCTCGTGGAAGACGCCGGCCTCGCCTCTGAACGGCGCATCCAACTAGACGTGACCGGCATGTCATGCGCAGCCTGCGCACGCCGCGTCGAAAAGAAGCTCAACAAGCTCCCCGGCGTGCGCGCATCGGTCAACTTCGCCACGCGGGTTGCCACCATCGACTCCGCCGGCATGGCCACCGACGAACTGTGCCAGGTGGTTGAGCAGGCGGGATACCAGGCGGCTCCGCATACAGACGCGGCTGGCGACGAAGGAGTCGACCGAGACCCCGACGCTGACCACGCCCGCAGCCTTTTGCGGCGACTGATCGTCGCCGCCGTGCTGTTCGTACCCCTGGCCGATTTGTCGACCGTGTTCGCGATCGTGCCCAGCGCCCGGTTTCCTGGCTGGGGGTATCTGCTGACCGCGCTGGCCGCGCCGATCGTGACATGGGCGGCCTGGCCGTTCTACTCCGTGGCGCTCCGCAACGCACGCCAGCACACGGCATCCATGGAAACGCTGATCTCGGTGGGCATCCTGGCTGCTACGACCTGGTCGCTGTCGACCGTTCTGGTCCATCAGGAGCCGCGCGCGACGCACGGAGTGTGGCAGGCCATCCTCAACAGCGACGCTATCTACCTCGAAGTGGCCGCCGGCGTCACGGTCTTCGTGCTTGCCGGCCGGTTCTTCGAAGCCCGCGCGAAATCCAAAGCCGGCAGCGCGCTACGCGCTCTTGCAGCGCTCGGCGCCAAGAACGTCACGGTACTGCTCCCCGACGGAGCCGAGCTGGTGATGCCGGCCGGAGAGCTCAAGAAGCAACAGCGCTTTGTGGTGCGGCCCGGGGAAACGATTGCCGCCGACGGAGTCGTTGTCGACGGCACCGCGGCAATCGACACGAGCGCGATGACCGGCGAGGCCAAGCCCGTGCGTGCGCACCCGGACGCCACGGTGGTGGGGGGCACCGTCGTGCTGGACGGTCGCCTCACCGTCGAGGCCACCGCCGTCGGCGCTGACACCCAGTTTGCGGCGATGGTTCGCCTGGTCGAGGAAGCCCAAGCACAGAAAGCCCGCGCGCAGCGCCTTGCCGACCGGATCGCGGCCGTGTTCGTACCGGCGGTGTTCGCCATCGCTGCGGTAGCCGGGACCGCCTGGCTGATCAGCGGAGCCGGTCCGGATCGCGCGTTCTCGGTAGTGCTTGGTGTTTTGGTGATCGCGTGCCCATGCGCACTTGGGCTCGCGACCCCGATGGCGATGATGGTCGCTTCTGGGCGCGGAGCGCAGTTGGGGATCTTCATCAAGGGTTACCGGGCGTTGGAAACCATCCGCAGCGTCGATACGGTGGTGTTCGACAAGACGGGCACGTTGACGCTCGGGCAGTTGACCGTAAATACCGTGACGGCGGCCAGCGGTCACGATTGCGACGAGATTCTTGAGCTCGCCTCGGCTGTCGAAGTTGCTTCCGAGCATGCGGTGGCGACCGCGATCGTAGCCGCTTCGCCAAATCCGGTTCCAGTCAGTGACTTTGTCGCGGTCGCCGGCTGCGGCGTGTCCGGGGTTGTGGCCGACCGCCGGATCGCCGTCGGCAAACCATCCTGGATTGTCGGAGACTCTTGGACCGACCCCGTCCTCGAATCGGCCCGACTCGAAGGCGAGTCCAGGGGCGAGACAGTAGTTTTCGTGTCGATCGACGGCGTTGCCAGTGGAGCGATCACCATTGCCGACAAGGTCAAGGATTCAGCGGCCGATGCGATCGCCGCGCTCCGCCGGCGCGGTCTGCGGACTATTTTGCTCACCGGTGACAATCAAGCGGCGGCCGAGGCCGTCGCCGCGCAGGTAGGCATCGATACCGTTGTCGCCGATGTGCTGCCCGATGCCAAAGTCGATGCGATCCAAGGGCTGCGTGATCGCGGACAAACAGTCGCGATGGTCGGCGACGGTATCAATGATGGACCCGCATTGGCCTGTGCCGACCTGGGTTTGGCGATCGGGCGGGGCACCGACGTCGCCATCGGCGCCGCCGACATCATCCTGGTTCGCGACAGCCTGGACATTGTTCCGCAAGCCCTGGATCTAGCGCGAGCAACCTTGCGAACGATCAAGACGAACCTGGTTTGGGCGTTTGGCTACAACGTGGCCGCCATCCCGGTGGCGGCGGCGGGTCTACTCAACCCGCTCGTCGCGGGGGCCGCGATGGCGTTTTCATCATTCTTTGTCGTGTCAAACAGCTTGCGGTTACGCAATTTCGGCCCCCAGCCTCAGTCTAAGACGTTGTCGCACTTGGAAGGTTGAGCCGCCAGGGGCGCAGGCGCCGGGTGGACCGTTAGAGACAGCAGCGATTCAGCGCCGCATGCGCGCCAACTCACGCAGCATCGCGTTGTAGGCGTCCAGCTCGTCATCGCCGTACGCGCTGTCGGCATGCCGGTCCTGACGGATAGCGACTTTGCGGTCCTGCCGGGCCCACTGTGCCACGAGCGCCACGATGACGATGATTACGGGTAATTCCGTTGCTCCCCAAGCTATTCCGCCGCCAAGACGCTGATCGGCTTCGATGCTGGCCAGCCACGGCAGATTGACAGACCGGTAGAACACGGCGCCGACTGCGTTGGTCATCGTCATCAGCGCGATCCCGAAGAACGCGTGGAACGGCATTACCGCGAACAGCAGTCCGATACGCCCGGGATAGGGCAGGCGGCGCGGCCCGGGATCGATACCGATGATAGCCCAGTAGAAAAGGTATCCGACCAGCAAGAAATGGATCGCCATGAATTCGTGGCCCCAGTGATAGCGGACCAGCGTATCGAAAAGCGGGGTGAAATACACGACGTACGGCGACGCCACGAAGAGGATGAACGCGGTAATCGGGTGCGAGAGAAAGGCGGTCACCCTGGAGTGCATGAGCCACGTCAGCCATTCGCGCGGGCCCGGCGGTTGTCCCTCGCCGGCTGCCGGCAACACTCGGAGCGCCAAGGTGACCGGCGCGCCGAGGACCAGGAGCACGGGGATGAACATATTCAGCGTCATGTGTTCGGCCATATGCACACTGAACATCGCCGACCCATACGCGCGTAAACCCGAGCTGGTCGTGAACACCAGGGCGACACATCCGGTCAACCACGCCGCTAGCCTTCCAACCGGCCAGGTGTTACCTCTGCGGCGCAGGATGACAAACCCCACCAGATAGCCGACCGCGAGCACCATCGCGGCGGCCGAGATAAACGAGTCGAAGCGCCACAACGTGAGCAACCTGACGATGGTCGGTGGGTGCGGCAGTTCGTACCCGAGGAAGACGTCCCAGGCCGTGAAGGTATGCGCGAGAAATCGCGGCGCGGTCCCCACGGCCATCGCGGCCACTGCCGCGGTGGCGGCAAGCATGGCCAGTGCCGCAACGCCGTGACCACCGCTGCGTCGCGGTGGCCGGACAAATAGCGCCCCACAGTCAGACAGCCACACCAGCGCAAGGAGCGCTCCGGCGAAGAGACCGAGGCGAGCGAAGTCCGATCCGAGCTCCCAGCCGGGAATCAGCAAATAGAGCAAACCCGCTCCGTACACCAGTGTGACCGCGCCACAGACCGCCTGCATCACCAGCACCATGCGGCTGGGCGTCGTTCCCGTCACTGCGGCCACGGTCTTGAGGCCGGTCAACGTGGCGAACGCAACAGCGAAGACGATCGCAGCACTGGTTGCCAAGTCGTGATCGGGCCCCTGGCCCGCGTTGCCGGTGACGGCCGTCGCAACGACACCGACCATGGTCGGGACAAGCAGCACGAAGTGTCCGAGCCACCGGGTGTTGAGGCGCAACGTCACCACCACCACGAGCGCACAGATCGCCGCGACGATCCATCCCCGGGATACCTCGGAGGTGGCGATTGCGTCGATCAGCGCGCCACTGCCCAGTAGCCTGGCCGGTCCCACCCCGGAGTCGTGTGCGGCCTGCATCACCACCATCACGGCCGTCAGCCCCAGCCACACAATCGAAACACGTTCTGCCAGGAGGTGGATCCGGAATGACGCGGGATCGATCAGGCCATCTGGTTCCGGCCGCGACATCATGATCACGTGGACCAATGCGCCAAGACATACCGCACCCGACAGCACCGCGGCGAAGTATCCCAGGGGCTCGGCAACGCTGGCGAAGGCCCCGGGATAGGGGTTACCGGCCGCCGCATATCGATGCGCTCCCCCGACCAACCCGTACATAGCGACGGCGGCGGAGACAACCAGCAGACCAGCTGCTAGTGGTACCAGCGTGATGAGGCCAGGCTTGGTGGGCTTCGCACCCGACGGCACGTTCATGCTCGCCCGTCAGTCTCCATTCCTCGAGCTTACGACTGGGCGTCGTAGAGTATGCCAATCGACCACGAACTGCCGTTCAGCGACGCCGACCGACGAGTCGAGGACCGCGTAGTGTTCGCCAGGTCGCCGATGCCGAACCCGAAAGCGACCGCATGATTGATGACCTGCTCTTTCGTTGGGTGGTCACCGCACTGTTTGTGCTGAGCGGCGCCCAGTTCGCCGGCGCGCTCGTGACTGGACGCCACCGTTGGACCTCGGCCCTGAGTCTCGGGCTGCACCTTGCGATGGCGGTTGGCATGGTGGCGATGGCGTGGCCATGGGGCGCAGGGTGGCCCACAGCAGGGGCGGCAGTGTTTTTTCTGCTCGCGTCGCTGTGGTATCTGACCATGACGATCGCAGCGGCCGGGTCCGGCATACAGCGAGCGCTATGCAGCTATCACGGGCTGATGATGCTGGCAATGGCGTGGATGTATGCCGTCATGGACGGTCATCTACTACCCGGTGGGTCAGGCACCGAGCAGCGCGTGGGGTCGGGAGATTCGATGCCCGGCATGGACATGGCCGCCACCGGCGCCGGGTCGCTGGGTTGGATCAGCGCAGGCGATTGGTTCTGGTTCTTGGGTTTCGCGGCCGCAGCGGCCTTGTGGACCTTCCGGTCAGTGATCGAGCGTCGCCGCGGGGTGCCCCCCTATTGGCATAGTTGGGCTGGCGCCGCCGCCCAGGCACTGATGGCCGCAGGAATGGCTATTATGTTTGGCGGCAGGTTGTTTCACATCTAGCAGGGGTCCCCTCGGAACTACAAATATCCGCGCAGTTGAAGGTCGGTGACGTACTTGGTGATCATCGGCGCCGACACGTGCGGGATGTCTGGATTGTCTTTGTCGGGACCGATTTTCGCCGCGTGCACCGCGGCGCGGAATCGGTCGTTGGGCGCCGAGGGACCCCGGGTCGGTGTCAGCGGTTGCAGAGGCGCAGAATTGCGGGCCAGCAACATCGGCAGCACCGAGTGCCGGCGCACTCTCTCGGGCAGGCAGCGTAGGCCGGCCTCGAAGCGCCGCAGCCACTCCCCAAAGTCGTCGACGCGCCGAATGGGGTGACCGGCCTCGATCAGCCAGTCGACGTACTCGTCGAGCCCGATACCGTCGTCATGTGGGTTCATCACGTGATAGGTCGCAAACCCCGCCGTCGATGAATCGACCACCTGCGTACCGAGCGCCGTGATCGCATCGGCGACGAAGGTGACCGGGAGCCCGTCGAAGTGCGCGCGTTGCCGGGGTCCATCGGCAGGATCATCCGGGGGTTGGTAGAACGAGCCGGGCGCGATTCCGGTAGCCACCAGGCTCAACACCATCCGGGTGACCCAATCCGACATGTTGAGCTGTCCGGCATAGGTGGTGTCGGCCAAGATCATCCCGCAGCGAAACACCGCGACCGGCAACTCGCACAGGTCGTTGGCCTCGCGCAACAGCACTTCGCTGGCCCACTTCGTGTTGCCGTAGCCGTCGGCCCAGCCCTGCTCGATTCTGCGGCTGGGACTGATGACCCGGATGTCGGCGTCTTCGGTAAACGCCGCCGGCGCGATCGGAGCGCCGACATCGGCGCTCGACACGTAGCTGACCGGTTTGAGCCGGGTGGTCAGTGCGAGCCGGATCAGCTCGGCGGTGCCCACAACGTTGGGCACGAACAACTCGCTGTAGGACGACGCGTTGATCGCTGCCGCAGCATCGATGATCAGATCGACGGTATCGGCGAGCAGCTGCCAGTTCGGCTGGCCCAGGCCCAAATTGGGTTCGCCCTTGTCACCGGCCATGACCGTGAGCCGTTCGGCGGCCAGTTCGTCGAAGTGTCGCAGCAGTTCCGGGTCGCCGGTATCGAAAGTCAGTTCCAGCCGGCGCCGCGCGTGCTCGTCGGACTCGGCTCGCACCACGCAGATCAGCCTGCCGCCGACCCGTTCTAGCTGCTCTAGCAGTTCAAGGACCAGATGCCGCCCAAGAAAGCCGGTCGCCCCGGTCAGCAGGATAGTCCGTGGCTCGGCGCTCGGGCACGGCAGTGCGGGGGCACTGGCCAGTGTTGCGGCGTCGATGAATTTGTCCAAGGTGAGGTCGTTGGCGTGCACCTCGGCGGGGTCGCTGCCATGTACGGACACCATGGCCGCCGGGTCGCACGTCATGGGGGCATCGGGCCCCAACAGCAGACTCAAGCTTCTCGTCGATGGTGCCTGCGCCAACGCGCGCACAGGCAGCGCAGTGTTCAGCGTGGCGTTGATCGCGGCGATCAGTCGCATCGCGGCCAGCGAATCTCCGCCGAGCTGGAAGAACGAGTCGTCGACTCCGACACGCTCGAGCCCGAGTACCTCCGCATAGATGCCGGCCACGATTTCTTCGATTGGTCCAGCTGGAGCGCGATAGCCAGATGGGTCGCCGTAGTCCGGTGCCGGCAGCGCATCGGCATCGAGTTTGCCGTTGACCGTCAAGGGAAACGCCGCGATCACGACCACCGCGGCCGGCACCATGTACGCGGGTAGTCGTTCGGCCAACTCCGCCCGCAGAGCGGCGGCGTCCGCCGACCCGGGGGCCGACTCGGTGATGTAGCCAACCAACCGCCTGTCAGCTCGGTGATCCTCCCGAGCAATCACTACCGCTTGCGCGACCCCCGCCAAGCCTGTCAATGCGGTCTGGACCTCGCTCAGCTCGATGCGGTAGCCGCGGATCTTGACTTGCTCATCAACCCGCCCCACATACCGCAGTTGCCCATCCGCACCCCAAAACACCAGGTCCCCGGTGCGATACATACGCGTCCCTGGCACTGCGCCGGCGAACGGGCATGCGACGAACCGCGACGCCGTCAAGTCCGCTCGACGCCAATACCCGACACCGACTCCGGCACCCGCTACATACAACTCCCCAACGACCCCGGCCGGTACCGGATGCAACCACCTATCCAGCACAAACAGCGCCGCCCCCGATACAGGTAGACCGATGGGCGGCGCCCCCGAACCCGGCGTCAGCGAGGTGCTCATCGCGGCACAGATCGTGGTTTCGGTGGGGCCGTACGCATTCCGCATCTCCCGGCCGGGTGCCCACTGATCCACAACGGAGGCCGGACACTCTTCACCGGCCACCACCAGCGCCACTGCCTCCAAACCGTGTGTCGGCAACATCGCCACCGCGGCCGGGGTCTGGGTCAGCACGCTGACCTCTTCAGCGCGAAGCAGGGAATGCAGATCGTTCGGCGAAGTCGTCACCGCCTCCGGCACGATAACCAGTCGCCCGCCACCCAACAGCGCACCCCAGATCTCCCACACCGACGCATCGAAGGCATAGGAATGACATTGCGACCACACCTGCGCCGCCGCCAAGCGAGTATCCAGGCCGGCGAACAGCGCGGTGACATTGTGGTGGGCGATCGCGACGCCTTTGGGCTCGCCGGTGGTACCCGATGTGTAGATGATGTAGGCAATAAGCTCGGCAACCGGCATGGGTAAAGCCGTAACCGGATGCGCCGACAGGGCGGGATCCTCGACGTCGACGATCGCCACCTCGTGTCCTTCGAGCCGCGAGCGCAGCCCGGCAGTGGTGACAACGGCCACCGGCGCTGCGTCATCAAGCATGAACCCCACCCGCGACGCGGGCTGCGCCGGATCGATCGGCAAATACGCTGCCCCGGTCTTGAGCACCGCCAGCATCGCCACGACCGCCTCCGCGCACCGCTCCGACAGCAGGGCCACGCACCCACCCGGCCCCGCCCCGTAACCGGTCAACCGATGAGCCAATCGGTTCGACGCCTCATCGAGCTCCCGATACGTCAGCGACGCGTCCGCATAGCACAGCGCCACCGCCTCGGGGGCACGCGCCACCTGAGCAGCGAAGGCCATCGGGATCGACGCCGGCCTCGACATCGATGCTGCCGCAGGCGAACTCACAACCGCTCGATGGCCCCATTCATCCAACCGAGCATGCTCACCGGAATCCAGCACATCGATCGACGACACCGATCGTCGGGGGTCAGCCGCTGCCGCCGCAAGCACTCGGTGCAATCGCACGACCAGTTGCTCGATCGTGGCCGCGTCGAACACATCGGTGCGGAATTCCACCGCCCCGCCAATCCCGGCGGGCTCGCCAACGTCGGTGAAGCGCTCCGCCAACGACACCACGACATCCATTCGGGCGGTTCCGGTGTCAATAGGTACCGGCGTGGCTGTCAGATCACCCAAATCCAGCTCGGCCGCAGCGGTGTTCTGCCAGGCCAACATCACTTGGATCAGCGGGTGATGGGTCAGGGATCTATTGGGTCTGAGCCGATCAACAAGCACTTCGAAGGGCACGTCTTGATTTTCGTAGGCGGCCAAGCTGCGTGCTCGCACCTGAGCCAACAGCTCAGCGAAACTGGGATTGCCGGCCACCTCGACCCGCAGGACTAGCGTATTGACGAAAAAGCCGACCAGCTTGTCCAGCGCCGGATCGGTGCGACCAGCGATCGGGAATCCGACCGCCACATCGGGGTTGCCGCTGACCTTCGACAGCAACACCGCAAGGGCGGCCTGGACCACCATGAAGCTGGTCGCATTGTGCTCGCGGGCCACGCGACGCACCCGATGCTGCAGCGATGCTGGCCAGTCGACCGCCACGGTGGCGCCGCGGTGATCGGCATACGGTGGATAGGGCCGGTCGGTAGGCAGCTGCAACCGTTCCGGCATGCCGGCCAATGCGTCTTCCCAATAGGCCAGCTGCAAGGCGATCGGGCTGCGGCTGTCGTCGAGATCACCGAGGTTTTCTCGTTGCCATAGCGTGTAATCGGGGTATTGCACCGGCAATCGCGGCCATTCCGGTGCGCGCCCCGCGCACCGGCCGACATAGGCGGTACTGAGGTCAGCTGTGAGCGGAGCCACCGACCAACCGTCGGCAGCTATGTGGTGTGCCACC
The DNA here is from genome assembly GCF_018278905.1 of Mycobacterium spongiae. Classification (NCBI taxonomy): domain Bacteria; kingdom Bacillati; phylum Actinomycetota; class Actinomycetes; order Mycobacteriales; family Mycobacteriaceae; genus Mycobacterium; species Mycobacterium spongiae. The sequence goes on along the minus strand of NZ_CP046600.1, from coordinate 275,955 downwards.
GCCACGAGTACGTGTTCGCCCGAGGAGACCCTGAAAATCCAAGTCCGCAAGGGTATCTCAGATTCCAGGTTGAATTGGTACCGTGCTGCGTCGGCGACGGCCTTGGCCAACCGGCCGGCCGGCCATTGGGTCGCATCGATGGTTTCCGTGTCAAGCTGTGCGTGCTGTGCTGGGATAACCACTTGCTGCGGTGTCCCCGCTACTGTCGAGAACACCGTCCGCAAGCTTTCATGCCGGTCCACCACGTCGGCGAGCGCGGCAACCAGGGCCTTGGTATCAAGGCGCCCACGCAACTGCAACGCCACCGCCATGTTGTAGACCGCAGAGGGCCCCTGCATTTGGTCAAGCAACCACAACCGACTCTGCGCAAACGACAACGGGATCACCGCCGGTCGTTCACCGGCTACCAAGGGCCTCAGTCCGTGGGCAACCATCGGCGCATCGGGTGCCGGTGCGCAATCGGTCAGAGCTGCAGCGGTATCGGCGCTGATGAGATCCAGAAGCGACGCGCGCCACCCCAGATACTTGCGCGTTTCCGGCAGGATTCTGATGAGATCCAACGACCCGATCCCCTCATCCAGCAGCGATGAGTCCGCGTGCACCGGCCTGCTGAGGAGCCGACTCCACAGCGCCGCCAATCCGGTCGCTGCCTCGCCGGGCTCGCCCTGGTTTCGCGCGGCCTGCTCATACTGTGGCATCGTCCGCAGCTTGTCGCTGTCGACCTTCCCGCTGGGCTTGCGTGGAATGAGCGGCACTCCGACAACAAAGAACGAGGACACCCCTTGGCCCGCGAGAACGCTCCGCACGCGGGCTTCCACTGCCGCATCCGCGGTGTCGGCGCGGGCACGTTGCGTCTCGAACCACACGCCTAGACTTCGTCCGAGACCAAACTCGTACAGCTCGACGTGGACGTCGGATATCGCTGGGTCCTCACAGATTCGCGTGGTCAGGTCGGCGATATCGACCCGCTTGCCCGACACTTTGACGATGGCGTCCTTGCGTCCGGAGAAGACCGGAAAGCCTTCGGCGTCAACCGTCACCCGATCCGCAGTGGCAAACGCGCGTCGGTGGGAACCGTCAGGCATGATGATGGCGCCGAAACCATCGCCGTCGATCCCGAGGTAGCCGGCGGCAACCAAATCCCCGACGATGACGACCTCGCCGAAGGCGATGAACACCGTATTCGGCACCATCGGCCGACCGAGTCTGAGCCGAGCACCGCGCGCAACGATCTCCCGGTCGCCGACAATCGGGACCTGGGTGGCGACAACTGTCGCCTCGGTCGGACCATAGGTGGAGACAAGCGAGATCCTTTGCAAAGGAGCTGAATCGGTCCACTTGTCCACGGCGCCGGAGCGGATGGCCTCCCCGCCGATCACGATCTGGCGCAGGCGCGAACGGCTGATCAGGTCACGTGCCTCGCCGTCCTCGCACAACAGATGCCACACGGCGGTCGGTAGGTCGGCAATCGTGGACTGCTGCGTGCGGAAGTCTTGTACGAGCTTATCCAGATCGCCTGTCTTGAGAGCCGGTGATCGGACCAGCTCGGATCCGCAGATCGCCGCACCAAAGATCTCCTCGACACTGATGTCCGACGTCAGTGGTGCGCATTGGAGGACCGTGTCGGCTGTTCCCCAGCCATAGGCGTGCGGGATCGCCTCACAGAAAACGGCGAGCGACCCATGGGTAATTCGGACCAGCTTGGGCCGGCCGGTCGTCCCCGAGGTCGGCATGATGTACGCGGTCTTCGTCGCGAGTCGGCCGTCGTGTGCTACCTCTGCGAGCCGCCGATCGACCTGCTTGCTGATCTCGTCATCGGGCGCCATGGCGAGCTGGGCTGTGGCGACGTCGACCGCGTGCGCTCGCCCGCTGTCACCCGCTGTCTCAATTGCGTTGATTCGCAACGCAACTTCCTCGGCAGCGTCGCAGACACTGTAGCCGCAGCCCGCGAGGTGGCACGCGATCAGAAGGTCGACGGTCCGATCAGTGTTGTCGTCGGTGAACACCAGGACGTCACCGGGTGCGGCGCCGTACTCCGCCAACCACGCGACCCACCGATAGACGTTGTGCCGTCGTGCCAGAAACTTCTGGACGCCGCCGCCGGAGTCCAGAAACCACGCGGGCGCTAGCGGGTTTGTATGGGCCGCTTCCTCTCCGAGACACCGCGCTCCGTCCGAGTCGATGCCGAACCATTCGTCGACGATCATCGCGAGTGGCTGATCCCACATCGCCGTCATGTTTTCCAAAGCCGCAGCAATCCGTTCCGCTACCCTCGGCCGTGTCCTCGTGTCCGGCGCATCCGCGCGGTTCCAGATGGCTAGGTTCAGGGTGCGCTGGTCCTCATCCAGCACGGTGGCCACGGTCATACCCTCAACCGGGCCGACGTCCGTCGCAACCGGTGCGTGCGACAAGAAAGGGCGGAGTCCCGGCGCACATGGCTCGCGGATGTAGTTGAGCGTCAACGCCTCCACGTGAGATGTTCGATTGATCGCGAAATACATTCGGCGGTAGTGTTCTTCGCGAATCCAGCGACGCCTTACGGCTTTGACATAGGCGCGGTCGAGCATCCGGACGACGTCGCGCACCGAGGCGAAGGGGGGAAATCGGACCGAGTGCGCAACTGAATTCACCAGACACGTAGCGACGTTGAGCTCCGGGTCTCCGAATCGGTTGTCGACGGCGTGCACGAGCATGCTCTCGGTGCTTTGCCGGATGCTCGCGTCCACCGCAACTGCGGCCACTGCCACCAGCACGTTGAGCGGGACCTGCCGTGTTTCCGCAAGGTCTTGGATCCAGTCATAGACCTCGCCGGAGATCGCGATTGATTCGCACAGAACTCCCCTGGCCGCGTTCCCGGGAGTTTCGGCGAACTGACCATGGGTGCCGTGACGAGCCTCGGACTCCTCGTGGGCGAGTTCACGCTGCACAACGTCGGTGAGGCGCTCAAGGGATTCAGCTACCTTGGCCAGTTCGCGGCGGTGTGCTTGCGCCAGCGTGAACAGACCCGCACTGACGCTGGGGCTCTCGGCTGGGCTGTCGGCTGCGAGATACCGTGCCAGATCGGCTTCGATCATCCCTGTCGCACCGCCATCAAGCAGGATGTGGTGGGTATGGACGTCAAGGCCCACCACCTGCCGGCTGGCGTCGGTCCGCACGGTGTAGCGGATCAGTGGCTTGGCAAGGATGCCGGCCGACCACGTGCGTTGGAGCTCGCCGCCGCCGCGGCGGGTCTGGTCCGTCGGAAACTCGTCGGCTGTCCTTACCCGCACGATATCGCCGACCTGCAGCCGCGGTACCAGGTCCGGATAGTCCCCTCCGGCCGAAGATGCCACCAGAACGCACAATTGCACGGGGTTGTTGAGAATTGTCGCTTCCACGGCGGTCAGGAATTCGGTCAGCTCGACCGGGTGGAACCGGTAGCTCTTGCCGATCAGGTACAACGCGGGGTGGTCGTCCTGAAGGACTCCGTTGTAGAGGTTCTGCTGCGATCTGCTTAGCGGAACTCGTTCTACAGCAGAGTAATCCGGTGCGGTCACGCGGATCTTTCCACCGCGGATTCTTCTAACTCACGCACCCAGCCAGCGATCGAGAGGTTCTCGGCCAGTCGGGATGGCAGTTCGGATTCTCGGTCGACACCGAGGTGCTTCATCACGAGAACGAACCGAACAGAATCCAGTCCAAGGTCTCTGAGATCGGTGTCGTCGCCGTCAACGAGATCCGCGTCTTCGATGTACAGGACATCACAGACGGCAGCGAAGATCCGTTCGCGTGCCGACTCAGTCACTGACGACCGCTCCGGTTTTGCCGCTAATGAGCGCTGCTGCCAATGATGTCCGCATAACTTTGCCGGATTGCGTTCGTGGAATGTCAGCGACCAACATGATGGTCGATGGTCGCGCCACCGACTCCGACTCACGCCGAAAACGAGCCGCAATCGTGCGCTTGAGCTCGCGGGCCTCTGAGTCGTCGAGGTCTGCCGACGAGACAACGGCCAGACCCACCAACGCTCCGAAGTCGGCATCGGGAATTTCGTAGCACGCGGCCTCACGCACGCCCGGGACGTCTTCGGCAATGCGATCGACCTCGTCGGGCGCTATGTTCACGCCACCGGAGATGATCATCTCCGAGGACCTTCCTTTGATGTAGAAGAAGCCGTCTTCGTGACGCTCTAGTAGGTCCCCGGTGTTCACCCACCCGTCGATCAGAACCTCTTGGGTGCGCGCTGGATTGTTCCAATAGCCCAACATGTTTGCCGGTGACTTGATCCACAGTGTCCCGAAGGAGGCGGAAGCGCCGGCATCTGGTTGGGTGGGTCCGCCGCCGTCCGTGTCCTCGAGATAGACCTCCACGCCGGGGTAGGGACGTCCAACAGCACCCGCCTCGATCTTGGCGATCGAGCCATCATCGGTCGGTAAACACAAAGCGGTGCAACCGGTCTCGCTCAAACCGTAAACCTGCGCGGTGCGAGCGCCGGTCGCTTCGATGAATCGCACATCGGCGGCAATGGCCCGCGATCCGCCGTACCCAACCAGTCGCAGCGACCCAATGGTCTGGTTTGATGACTTTAGCTCGGAAACCAGTTTTGAAAGAAGAGTGGGAACGAGGCACGTCGTCGCGACCTCGTTGGTATGGAGAATCTCGGTGAGGGAAGGCGTGTTCTCGCCGCCGGTAATGCACTGCCCACCGCGCATCAAACAGGTGAGGATCCACCACAATCCGCCGATATGCGTGGCCGGTAGCGGGGAATAGGTGGTTTCTCCATCGACCCACGTGACCCAGTTCAACCCCTGGTCCCGCAAGATATCTGGGACGGCGAGGAAGGTGCGATTGGCCAGCAGTACGGCCTTCGGTTCCCCCGTGGTTCCGCTGGTGAAGATCATCGCCAGTGGATCATCCGCGCCCCGGTTCGCGTTCGATGCCGGGTCGATGTCGACCGAATCTACGGAATCCCTGGTAGGAGAATCCAGGTCAACAACGACGGCCGGGATAGAGCTCATCGACACCGGCAGTGAAGAGGGTTTGACCCCACTTCGGGGTGCGATGAGAATCGCTGCCGGATCGGTGATCTGAACGAAACGCTCAATCGTAGCGGACGGAAGGTTGCCGTCCGCCATGACAGCGATCGACCCGAGCCGCGCGCAGACCAGCACTGACAGATACGTTTCGGGTCCGTTGTCCGAAATGACGAGTACCCGCGCGCCACGGGAAACCGACTGTGCGCGAAGCGTCGCGGCGAGCCGATCCACTTCGGTGACGAGGTCGCCATAGCGCACGGCGCCGGTGCCGTCGCAGCGACGCAGCGCGATTGCCGCAGGCCGCTGGCGCGCCTGCTCGAGAACCCGGTCGAGCACGGTAGGCGGTAGGTGTGACATAACTGTGGAAAGGTTTCCTTCTGGCGGTTTACGGGATGTTAAGGGCTGCGAGCTCGACCTCACCGGACGCTGCGCCGCCGTTGTCGTCCCAGAACTCGATGACGCACGGGACCTTGAGATAGCGCCATGTTCTCTCGACGACCTGCAGATCATGACACAGCAAGCGGGCGGAGAACCCCTGAGGATTCAGCGGCCTTCTAAAGCGCGATGACGCCGACTTGATGAACATGCTCGACAGCTGGTGCTGGTAATAGTCCTCGATCGACCAGCCCCGGAGTGCAGCAACCTCCCCGTTGAGGATGGCTGGAGCGAAAGCGCTGTATGCGAGTTGGTTGAAACACAGGATCAACTCGACCGCATTGAAGTGCCCGGTGCTTCGAATATAGACGGACTCCGTGATGCTGAAGTTTCCATATGCCAGCACGGAATCAGCGGCGGCCCGGTACGTTGCGTCGGTGAGGTAGCGACATCCCTTGTAGGAGTAGGGCTCAAGCACTCGACTGAGGAGGTCCTCCGCGATCGGAACCGTGTCGGGGGCTTCGGCCGCACACAGCGCCGAGGGGGTCACATCGGTCTGGCTCATACCGCATATCCCGGTGTCTGGAGGCCATCCAGCATGGTCAAACGGTGGGTCGTCAGAGTGCCCGCCGCGGTGCCATGCTTCGCTCGGTGCATTAGGACCCGGTTGTCCCACAAAATGATGTCACCAACTTCGTAGTGCTGCGTGTGGATAAACGGGGATTTGTATTCGGGATCGAGCTGACCGGTGGCACCCATGAGTTCCTGCAGCACCGCAGGATCGACCAGATTGCCTTCCTTGTCCTCGATCTTGGTGGTGCCCGTCGCGCAGATGTAGAGGATCTCTTGCCCGGTCTTCGGGTGTTTGATGATCGTTGGCCACTTTATCGGGGGCGTGGTCCGGCTGATTTCGTCCCAAACCTCTCCGATGGGCCGGTACACGTCGCGCGGTCGGATCTTGATGTGGCGTCGAGGATCATGGGTGCTGAAGGTCCCGCGCGCCGGATCCTGCTTGGCGGCGGGAAGCGACTCCCAAACTCTCGCGAGATCGATGAAGTACGTCCCGCGGTCATGCCCGGGTACCGCGAGGGGCAGAACCATCGAAAACGCAAACGGCTCCGGCATGAACATGTAGTCGATATGCCAGAACGCGCCGGTCTTCGGAACCCCCTGACCTTCCTCGGTGGAGGAAACGAAGATCTCCGGATGGTTCTCATGGTGGTACATGGATTCGTAGTAGGGGACGATCTGGCCGACTATCTTTCCGAGCTGGATAAATTCTTGCGGAGATGGGTGGACGTCTTTGAGTACCACAAGCTTGTTGGTGTAGATGATTTCGCGGATCTCGGTCGTGGTGATTCCATCCAGGTTCTTGGGATCGACCCCTGTGACCTGTGCACCGAGCCCCTCGCCTTTCACGTTGAGCGTCATCGGCTCTCTTCTCCTCGTTCAGTCTCTGCTACCTACGTCAAGTTCTCGGCTGATCGATGCCGGTCGCTCGGGGTGGGACGCGGCATCAGCCGCTCCCGGCGATGGCCCTCTAGTGATACCTCCTCGGTCGTACTTCGGGTGTCTCGGCTCCACGACGGAGCGACTACAGGAGCAGTCGGACACCGCGACGAAAAGTTCCCCTATTCGCGCGCAGGTGTCGCATCGGCGTCGGTTGGCCAGGTGGTCGGGAGCAGCGGGACCGTGGTGGTTGTGCCCTCGGCGGGCATGTGGACGATTCCGGCGGCCGAGCCCGTCGCCCTCGGCGCGACGCCGGCGAACCCGAGCGAGCCCGAGCCGTGGCAATGTGCTGGATCTGGGACGGGCTCGGAACCGACGGCGGCATCGTCGGTCGCGTCCATAGTAGAGGCGTCCATGGTTGGGGCGTCCATAGTTGGGGCGAGGTCAAGGAATTCGTCCCGGTAGCCGCGGGTCCCGACGCTGTTCTTGCGGCGTCTTCGTCGGCGGACTGAGGCCGTGGTCGGTTGTGCTGCTACGGCGGCAGCGATGGGGTCGCTGGCCCTGCCTGGCAATGTGGCGTCCGCCTTGGGGCCAGCGCTCACGCAGGGCGGCACCAAGGGGGGTACCAGGTAACTGATGGCGGATGCGGTGGTCGCGCCGCCAGCCACGGCGTGGGTCGCAGTGTTCGGCGCGGCGTTGCTGGTTGGTGTGCCGCCACCGAGGGCTCCCGGCGTCGCGGGCGTTGCCGCAACAGCCAGGTTTGAGCCCACGTGCCCTCCGGGGTTGGACGCGCCGGGAACAGCGAGCGGCGCGGCCGGCGGCTCTTTCGGCAAGTAGGCCAGCGAGCCAAGGGCGCTCAGCGCACTCAACGCGGGGGTGAAAAGGGGGAGCAGCAGCAGGCCATACGAGGCGTAATAGGGGTACCAGAAGAAGTCGTACACCTGCAAAGCGATAAGGGCGAGGCCGACCGTAACGGCGGGGCCGAATCCGAATTGCTGGAAGAACTCCAAAAAATGCCTGTACGGGTCGGCGATGAATTCCATCACATCCCCGATGAGTTGAGCGATGGAACCCACGACGTTCGGCAGGCTACTGGAAGCTTCGCTAGCCGGCGCAAGGATGGGCGGCGCCGGTTGAGTGGGGGGTATTGCTGACATCGCGCCATCGGCCACGGCCTGGTAGCCGGCCATGACGTCGGCGGCTTGAACCCACATGCGGACGTAATCCGCTTCGTTGAGGGCGATAGGGATGGTGTTGATACCGAAGAAGTTGGTGGCGGTCAGGACTCCGTGAACGGCGTGGTTGGCGGCCAGCTCGGCGAGAGTAGGCATGGCGGCGACGGCGCAGCTGTAGGCCGCAGCGGTCGTGAGGTGCTGCGTGGCGGCGACCGCGCTGTCGATCGAAGTTTGCTCGAGCCAGGCCAGGTACGGGCCATGAGCGGCCACGTACTGGGTGGCAGTCGACCCCAGCCAGCTGTCGGCCTGGACCTCGGCCAGCAAACCGGTCAACTCGGCGGCGGCCGCGCCGTAGTGATCGCTGAGCTGTTGCCATTGCGTTGCGGCAGCGAGCAACGATCCCGGGCCCGGCCCGGCGCTCAACAGAGCCGAGTGCACCTCGGGAGGCATCGCCATCCATATGGGGGCTGTCAGGACTCAACCTCTCCTTGCATGGACGTTGACTGCGCGATACCTACGGACCCGCGCTGCTCCGCCTCACCTCGTGTTAGTCGGCCGAAGCAGTCAGAAAGTTCCCGTCCTGTCTTGGGAGACCGGGCGCGATTTCAGCGAGCAACTGGGCGCACCTTCCCGAGGATGATCATTGCGGAATCAGGTAGTCGATCAACACCGGCGTTAGCGCGCTGGCCGGGAAGGCACGCCCCTGCTCACGGTATAGTTCGCCGATCAGCTCGACGAAGGAGGTCGGCGGCTGGTGGTGCGCAATGGCTATCAACAGCCACGCAACCTACTGAACCATCGACATCACTGCCGAAACTTCGCCCGCCGAACCGGAAACCGCGGGATCCGAGGTCGCCTGACATCGTCGATCAACACCATCAACAATCCGGGACACTCCGGGCCGAGGATTACTCCACGAGGCGCCGGTCGGCGTAGGCGACCATCGCGCGTCGCTGATACTCGGCCAGGCCCCCGGTGATCTTCTCGTAGTTCGCCGTGAATCGCTCGTCGTCGACGTACATCTGGCCCAGACTCTTGTATGCACTGCGACTCGGGGTCCAGAAGCGGCACACGCCCTGGTAATGCCCGTCGATCTCGGCTTGGACCGCCGGGGCGTCGACCGGCATGCCGGCGGCCATGAACTCGGCCATGCGGATCATGGCCGCGGTCGCCTCACGCTGAATGCGCTCGACGTCTTCGTCGGTCACTGTCGCGGGGTAGGCTGGCGCCTGCTCGAACTCTTCTGGCCAGCGGTCGCGGGCCTCCTGCTCGAACTGTGCATGGTCGAAGCCCCCGAACAGGTTCTCGGGGCGGTTGATCTTGACCGGCCCCTGCGTCTTTCCTTCCAATTCGACGATGGTGCGCGCCACGGTGTCGGCCACGCGCGCCAAGCGACTGCGCTCCCTGAGCAGGCGGACGTGCTGGCGCTTGAGGGCGGCCAACGTCTCTGGCTCGGACTCGACCGCGTCGTCGATCTCGGCCAGGCTCAAGCCGAGCTCGCGCAGGATGAGGATCTGTTGCAAGCGCAGCAGATCCTCATCCTCGTAGTAGCGATAGCCGTTGGTACCCACATAGGCGGGCTTGAGCAGCCCGATAGCGTCGTAATGGCGCAGAGTGCGGCCGGTGACTCCCGACATCCGCGCGACATCCGCGATCGACCACCCCATGGCGCTTCCATCCTTTCAGTGAGGCCGGGCCCCCCGGCCTCACCATCGACGGTAGAAGTTGCCGCTACGGCAAGGTCAAGCAGCGACGCCCAGATCCGCTCAGAATCTCGACCGCCGCTACCGACCGTTGAGACTGGTTCGTTGCGCATCCGACCATGGCCTGTTACTAAGGTTAGGGTAACCAAAGTTCCAAGGCAGCCGGGCGCCGTTACCTCACCGCGCAGCTGATGATGACCAACGGTGTTGTGGCTTCCGCGCCATCTGTGCCAGATATGTGAGGGATGTGCGGCGATGATCAGTCCGGTGTGGATGGCAGCACCCCCCGAGGTGCACTCAACACTTCTGAACAGCGGTCCGGGGCCTGGGTCGCTGCTGGCGGCCGCCTCGGCCTGGGCTTCGCTCAGCGCCGAATATGCCTCGACAGCGACGGAAATGTCCACACTGTTGGTCCTGGTGAAGACCGGGGTGTGGGAAGGACACAGCGGCGCGCAGTACGCCGCCGCTCATGCACCTTTCCTGGCCTGGCTGACAGAGAAAAGCGCCGATGGCGCTATCGCCGCCGCACAGCACGAGACGGCCGCGGCCGCCTACTCAGCTGCGCTCGCCGCCATGCCGACGCTTGCCGAACTTGCGGCCAACCATGCCATCCACACCGCGTTGCTCGCGACAAACTTCTTCGGCATCAACACGATACCGATCGCCGTGAACGAAGCGGACTACGTCCGGATGTGGATTCAGGCCGCCACCACCATGAGCATCTACCAGGTAATCTCGACTTCCGCCCTGGCGTCGGTACCGCCGTCGAATCCGTCGCCGCTCATTCTCACACCAGGTGTCGGGGAAGCCGGTGAGGCCACGGCGGCGGCGTTGACCTTCAACGATCCCATCGCCGACCTATTGTCCGGGTCCGAGCATTTCAGCGAGATGTATGCCGCGCTCAAGGGGCTGCTGTTCAATCCGGTGGGGACCGTCGCGCAGCTCGTATTCGACTTCGCCACGAACCCGTCGGCGGCGGTGACCACATGGCTGCCGTTGTTCTATGTGTTTGCTTACGCGGCGACGTTCGCGCTCATGGGGACGCCGATCTACAACGCCATCGCGGCGCCGAACGCTGGCCTGGGCGCGATCCCGCTCGCGTTAGGGCTGTCAGCACTGTCCCACCTCGCCCAGGTTCCCATTGGCTTGGTGGCGGAGTCGCCCGCGGCGCTTGCCGATCAACCGGTTCTCGTGGCCAGCATCACACCCGCGGCAACGACCGCAGGGGCCCCACCGGGGCCACCTGCGCCGCCACAAGCTACGGTCGCTCCCCTCACCGCGACGTCGACTCCGGTGGCCGCGGGCGCACAAGGTTTCGGCTACCTTGTCGGCGGCCCGGGACCCGCTCCGGGATCCGACCCCGTTCTCCGCAATAAGGCAACCGCTACCGCGCCGGCACCGCAGCTCGCAACGACGGCCACATCCTCCCGCGGCAGCACAGACACAGCGCGTCGACGCCGCCGCGCGAAGTCCCGGAGCCGCGGGTATCGGGACGAGTTCCTTTCCCTGGACGACACCGAAAACCTGCCCAGCGCACAACCGCAGCCGGATGTCACCGCATCGACCACGGGTGCCGAGTCTTTCGGATTCACCGGCACCGCAACGCGACCCGATGCCGGCGCTACGATGGGACTGCTCACGCTTGCGAGCGACTCGTTCGGAAACGGACCTACGATCCCGGCCGTGCCCGACACCTGGCGAATCGATGCTTCCGACGGGGACGAGAAGGCAGGCAGTTCAGTCCAGCACCGCAAGCAGGTGCATCAAGATCCGCGCTGAGCTGGCCGCGACCTCGGTGACAAATCGATTGAAGTCCAGCCCGGAGTCGGCGCCGGCCAGATCGGACAGCGCGCGGATGACGAGCCAAGGGATGGAGAAAGATTCGCACACTTGAGCAAGCGCACCACCCTCCATTTCAATGGCGAGCCCACCAAAGTCGCCGTGCAGCCGATCGCGGGTGCGTGCGCAGTGCACATACTGGTCGCCGGTCAGAACGGCGCCATAGTTGATCCGTGGTCGGCGAACGCCGGCTCCCGCGGCAGCCGATAGCTCCGGAAGGGCAAAGCCCGCGAGCCTGTGTTTGACGCGATCCATGAGCTCCGAATCAACCGGATAACCAAGCCGGTCGGTCGGTTTGATGAAGGGAATGTGTCCGGGTTGATATGTCTGCAACCGCTCGTCGGTAAGCAAACCAAAGTCGTGCTGCACGACCCGGTCCGCGATGACGATGTCGCCGATGTGCAGACGCGGATCCAGGCCGCCGGCTACACCGGTGAAAACCACAGTGCGGCAATGGAATCTGTCGGCGAGCAGGGTGGCTACCTGGCCGGTGTTGACTTTGCCCATGCCCGCTTCTGCCAGCACAACCCGGTGGTTCTCGAGTCGGCCGCAGTCGAAAGTGATCAGACCAATTTCTTGACGCTCTGCGTCGACCAGCGCGCTGCGCAGGTAGGCCAACTCTTGTGGAATCGCGCAGATGACACCGATCGTCACCGTGCTCCGTTCGGCCGCAACTCAATCTCCCATCGTGTCCCTTGGCACCACGTAGTCAGCTGGCATTCTCAACCCGGGGACCGCTTCTGAACCGCCGGAGATACGCCGCTAACCGGCGCAGCGGAACGGGTCGGGGCCAGTCATCGCCACGAAAATACGCGTCTGATCCACCATCGACGAAAATCACACTACCACAAAGGAAGTCAGCAGAATCGGACAGCATGAAGCAGATCCACTCAGCCAGCTGAGCAGCATCACCGAACTCACCGACAGGAATCGGGAACCGTCGCACCGCTTTGGCCTCCGAGGGCGTTTCTAGCTGTTCCTGGAGCAGCGGCGTCATGATGGCCCCCGGAGCGATGGCATTGAGCCGCACACCAGCCTTGGCCCATTGCGGCTGCACCGCTTGCTGACGGACCCAGCGGCTGACGGCGATCTTCGATGCCGCATACATCATGGCGGGCGCCCCTTTTCCAAAGAGCTTCACCGAACGCGCCGCCTTGTCTGCGTCGTGCGCCAGCAACGCACGCACCGTTCGCCGCGGTACCGCCGGGACAGTGGTTGTCGAATTGCTCGACACGACGACGACCTTGGCGCGCTCGGCGGCCGCGAGTGCGGGCCGCCAGGAGCTGAGCAGCTCGACGACTCCAAGGAAGTTGACCTGGGCAATCTGGCGGACTCGATCCGGTCCGGGCGTGGGGCCGAGTCCCGCGGCGAGTACCGCACCGTCGAGCATGCCCGCGGAGGCCGCCAGCACCGCATCAGTGGCGGCAGTGCGTCCTTGTGGTGTCGATAGGTCCGCGGCGATGTCAGCGTCGCGGATATCGACCCCTATCACCGTGTGACCGTCGGCCCTGAGGCGCTGCGCGGTTTCTCGACCCATGCCGGATGCCGATCCAGTGACCGCATAAGTACCCATAGGATTCTCCGTTTTCCTTCCAGGCAATGCCCAGTACGAGTCTTCGGCCGGCGAGACCCGTTCGACGCACCAGACGCGATACCGTCCCGCCCAGGCCTGCCTCCAGATATGCCACCAGATATGCCGGCGATGCCCTGACGCGGGTTATAGTCAGATCATATAATCAATCGATTGATAGTAAATGCTGCGGTCTGTCGAGGGCCGCCGCCGAAGTCCACCTAGCGACGCGACAGGCACGACAGAGAGGACCACGTCGATGAGAAGCCGCGCGGCTATCCTCTACGGCTACGGCCAGCCCTGGACGGTCGAAGAATTCGAGCTCGATCCGCCGCGCGCCGGCGAGGTGCTGGTGGCGCTCACCGCCTGCGGGTTGTGCCACTCCGACGAACACATCCGGCAAGGAATGCTCGCGCCGCAACCCGAGACCGCGGGGGCCGCCGGAGCGCCGGCCATGACGCCGACCATTGGCGGCCACGAAGGTTCCGGCGTGGTGGTCGAGGTGGGCGAGGGAGTGACCCGCTTCTCGCCCGGCGATCACGTGGTGACATCCTTCGTCGCCGTGTGCGGTCAGTGCCGTTGGTGCGCGTCGGGAATGCAATACCTCTGCGACAAGGGGTCTGGCACCCTGGCGCCCGGCATGCCGACCGACGGCACCTTTCGCCACCACACTCTCGACGGACGAAACCTCGCACACATCTCCAAGATTGGGGCGTTCGCCGAACACACCGTCGTCGCGGCCGACTCGCTGGTCAAGGTCGACCAACGGTTCCCGCTGGTACCTGCGGCGCTGTTGGCATGTGCAATACCGACCGGCTATGGTTCTGCAACCCGGCGCGCCAACGTGCGTGGCGGCGACACCGCGGTGGTTATCGGCGCAGGAGGCATCGGTAGCGCTGCCATTCAAGGCGCCCGCATCGCCGGTGCGGCCCGAATCGTCGCTGTCGACCCGATGGAGTTCAAACGCAAATCCGCGATGACCTTCGGTGCCACGCACACCGCGACCACCGCGGCCGAGGCCACCGAGATGGTGCGTGAGCTCACGCGCGGCGTGATGGCAGACGCGGTGATCGTCTCCCCGGCCACGATCGGTGCGGCCGATGTCGCCGAAGGGCTGGCTCTCACCCGCAAGGCCGGGACCTGTGTGCTCACCGGCCTGCCCGCGTCTGCGGCCGGCGCTATCGCGTTCGGCCTGCAAGAGTTCATCCTGATGAATAAGACGTTGTGCGGCACGGTCTTCGGCTCGTGCAATCCCAAGAGCGACATTCCCGTACTGGCCACGCTGTATGAGTCCGGTCAGCTGCTTCTGGACGAGATGATCACCAAACGTTACGCGCTCGACGACATCAACGATGCCTATGCCGACCTAGTTGCGGGCAAGCTGATCCGCGGCGTCATCGACTTCAGTCTGCGCTAGCCGGGCCAGGCCGCCTTGCTCCAGTCTTGCTGACGGGGCTATTCCAGTGCGGTGCAACCAATCCCGAGGACGCAACCGCCACGTGCGGCGCGCGTATTCCAGTGCCGTATAGGGCCATTGGGTAACGATGCGGCCGGTGGGCGAACGAAAGTAGCTGGCGCACTGAGTCCAGACCGTGCGTTCCAGGTCAGCAGAAAGCTGGTCGTTGTAACGCTTTTCGGCCTCCGGGCGGACGTCGAGATAACCCCCACGGCGCGCCAGCCGGCACACCGCGCTGGCCGCTAACCGCGCACCCGCCTCGAGGATGTACACGATCGAGTTACCGCCCTGATTGGTGTTGGGACCGTAAAGCATGAAGAAATTCGGGAAACCGCCGACCGCCACCCCCAAGTAGGCGCTGGGGTCATCACCCCAGCGCGCGTGCAGCTGCTGCCCCCCGATCCCGATGACATCGATGCCTGACAGGTAGCGCGACGTCTCGAATCCGGTGGCCAGCACGATCGCGTCGACATCGACGACTCGACCGGCCTCGGTGACGACCGAGGTCTTGGTGATGGTGTCGATGGGGTCGGCGACGAGTTCCACGTGATCGTGCTGTAGTGCCCGGTAGTACTCGTCGCCCAACAACACTCGCTTGCAACGGAACGGATAGTCCGGTGTCAGCGCGCGGCGCAGCCGCTCGTCGGCCACGGTGTCCTCGAGGAACGATGTTGCGATCTGCGAGCGCGAAGCCACCACCGGGTCATCGGCAAAGGTCGCGGTGTTGTCATGCAGGAACTTCCAGATCTGCCATCGCGCGCGCCGTACCGCCAGCGGGTTGCGCCGGAACTGCGTCAACTCTTTTGCGCTGTAGCAGCGGTCGTCCTTCGGGACCATCCATGGCGGTGTGCGCTGGAACACCGTCAGCTCTTGGGCAACCTTCGCCAGTTCGGGGACGACCTGCACCGCGCTGGCTCCGGTGCCAATCACCGCCACCTTCTTGCCTGTTAAGTCGACGCTGTGATCCCACTGCGCGGTGTGCATGAGTGAGCCATCGAACTCGGTCAGACCGGCAATGTCGGGAAACTTGACCGCGCCGAACAAGCCCGCAGCGCAAACCACTACGTCGGCGGTGACGGTGACCGCGCGTCCCGCATGCTCTACCTGGCACTCCCACTGCCAGGTGTCTGGGTTCCACCGAGCGGTGCGCACCTGCGCACCCAGCATGAGGTGGCGGCGTAGGTCGAAGTCATCGACCACCTTTTCCAAATAGGCCAGGATCTCCGGTTGGCGCGCATAGGTGCGGCTCCATGACTTATTGGGCGCGAACGAGAATGAGTACAAATGACTCTGGACATCGCAGGCAGCACCCGGATATGTGTTGCGCCGCCACGTACCGCCGACGCCATCGTCGCCGTCGATGACCACCACGTCATCAATGCCAACCCGGCGCAGCGCCACCGCCGCCGCGATGCCGCCGAAACCGGCGCCAATGATCGCGACCTTCGGTGAACGTCCGCGCCGGGTCGCCGCTTTGAGCCGGCCGCCGAGATACCGCAGTCGGGCCTGCCTGCTCGTCATCGATCGACCCCGGCACCGCGCACCGTGAAGCCTTCCAGGTTCCCTTGGGTCCGCCACGCCTGCAGGATGTCGGCATACTCAGTGGGCGCACCGAAGAAGAAGCTGCCCTGGCGTGTCTTGACGTCCGCCTTTCCCTCCCGGTTGTAGTACCCCGGCGTGCATGTCTTGGCTCGACCTACGGTGGCCGTCGAACGAGCCAAAACCGTGTCGACCCAGGCGGCTTCCGCATCCGACGATGCTTCCACCTCGGTCGCCCCATGCTCGAGCGCCCACGCGATGACCCATGCGACGTGGCTGGCCTGCACGTCGAGCAGGTACGGGAAATTCACCGTGAGCCCAGCCTGGGCGATGCTCTCGATGAAACAGTTCGGGAAACGGTGAGCGCACAGGCCTTGGAAAGTACGCACGCCGTGGCGCCAGTAGTCAGTCAACGTCACGCCGTCGCGGCCGATCAGATCGAAACCTGTCCGGCGGCAGTAATCGGTGCCCACCTCGAAGCCCGTCGCGAAGATGAGGCAGTCAAGCGGGTAAGCGACTCCGTCGACGACCACGCCGGACTCCGTGATGCGCTCGACCCCACGCCCCTCGGTATCGACCAAGGTGACGTTGTCCCGATTGAACGTCTGCAGATATTCGTCATGAAAACACGGCCGCTTGCAGAAGTAGCCGTACCAGGGTTTGAGCGCTTCGGCGGTGCCACGATCGGTGACGAGCTGGTCGACGCGCGCTCGGATTTCTTCCATCTTGGAAAAGTCCGCGAGCTCGATTTCGCGCGTGCGTTGCTCGGGGTCCGACGACCCGTCACTGTCATGGCGCATGACCGGAAGCTTGCGGGTAATGCTGGTCCACGCATCGGCAACCAGGTCTTCAGGCGCCTGGCCGCCGGCGGTGAGGATCTGGAAGTTCTGTATCCGCTCGCGTTGCCAGCCGGGCTGTAATGCGTCGGCCCACCGCTGGTCGGTGGGCTCATTGGCTCTGACATCCACCGACGACGGGGTGCGTTGGAAAACATACAGCTGTTGCGCGGCCGCGGCCAGGTGCGGCACACACTGGACAGCCGTCGCGCCCGTTCCGATGATGCCCACACGTTTGCCGGCCAGGTTCTCCAGGCGCTGTCCGGTGTAGTCGTAGTCCCACCGGCTGGTGTGAAAGGTCGTGCCGCGGAAGGTGGCAATCCCCGGGATGCCGGGCAGCTTCGGCTTGGCCTGATATCCATTGGCCATGGAGACAAACTTGGCCCGCATCTGGTCACCGTGGTTGGTCCGGATGATCCACCGGGACGTCGCTGCGTCCCAACGGATCTCATGGACGTCGGTCTGCAGGCACGCGTCGCGGTACAGGTCAAAATGCTCGGCGATGCGCTTGCAGTGCGCGAAGATCTCGGCGCCTTTGGCGTACTTCTCCGTGGGGACGTAGCCGAGCTCCTCGAGCAGCGGCATGTAGACATAGGACTCAACATCGCAGGCGATTCCCGGATATCGGTTCCAGTACCAGGTACCGCCCACGTCAGCCGCCCTGTCGATCAACCGCACCCGGTCGACACCGAGCTGCCGTAGCCGCGCACCGGTCAACAGCCCCCCGAAGCCGGCGCCGACGATGGCCACATCAACCTCGTCGGTGCGGGGCGCGCGGGTGAACTCCCCATCCACCCAAGGGTCTTTGTCGAACCGGGCGAACTCGCCGGCCACCTCCACGTACTGCGCGATGCCGTCGGCCCGCAAGCGCCTTGCCCGCTCTTCGGCGTACTTCCGGCGCAACGCTTCGACATCGAGCGCGCACCCAACAGTCTCGGTCAAGGTATCGACTCCCGTCTCCGTGAGGCCGACTTTATAAGTAATCGATTGATTATATCAACCGTTGTCGTGGTTACCCGCCTCTGGCGACCGGGTCGCTCGGACCTACGACCGCTGGAACAGCGTGCCGTTGACCAGGCCCTTGGCGCAGCGCAGCGCGGCGTGGAAGTCCGCCGGCGGCACGGTGGCGGCCAGCTCGGTGAGGCCGTAGATAAGCGCATAGATCGCCTCGATCGCACCTTGCGGGTTTGCCTGTTCAGTGAGCTCCCCGCGCCGCTGGGCGTCGTCGACCATGCCCACGATGATCTCGCGGAACGCCCTAAACCCGTATGCAGCCGGTTCTCGGCTTGACTCCGGCCCGTCTAGGTCGACGACGTTTTCTGCGCGGATCGCAAACTCGAACGAGGCCAGGTCTGGGTACTCGCGGATCAATTCGCCACACTCGTCGAGCACCGCTTCGATCCGTTCGACGATGCCGCCGCTACCCTCGGCAGCCTTGCGCAACCGCGGCATCGCGATATCCGCTCTGGCCGCGATCGTTGCCTTGATCAACTCCGACTTGTTCGGAAAGTAGTTGTAGAGACTGGCGCTCGTCACGTTCGCCGTCCGGGCAATTTCGCGGATCGTTGCCCGTGAGTAACCCACCTGACTGACACAGCGCATCGCGGCGGCGATAATCCGCTGGCGGGTCTCCACGCCGCTGGCGCCGACCGGGCGGCCCAGTTGCGCCCGGGTCATTCGGCTCGCTTTGTCACTGTGGTCGTGTCCTCACTTGCGTGTCTTGCCCACCCACTAACCTCGGGCACACTACCGACATAGTCGAACATATTCGGTCGAATATATTCGAATGATCCAGGAGTCCAGGCGTGCCAGGGAGTGCGCGGTGAGTGACCGACAGACCGACGGCAGGCGCCGCACGGCATGACCGCTACGTCCTCTCCATCGTCCTCGCCATCCGGGTCCGCGCTGCAGATTGGCGCCAACACAAGTCCGCGCTACGCAACACGACGGCCGAAGAGGTTCCTGCGCGAAACCGGCGCCGAGGATGCTGACCCGGAAAACCGAAAATATCCTGGTTCCCCCGCCCGGAAATCAGCCGGCAGGGGTCAACGATGAGCTTGCTTACCGCGTTGCGGCTGAACATGACCAATATCGCCGATCCGGCGGCCGACCACGCCGAGCGCTACCAGGCCGCACTCGACATGGCCGAGTATGCCGATCGGTGCGGATTCACTGCCGTCAGCGGCGAAGAGCACCACTTGTCTGCAACGGGGTGGCTACCGTCGCCACTAATTCTGGCTGCGGCGATCGCCGGACGAACTCGCACGGTGCGAATCAGCATCAACGCATTGATCATCCCGCTCTACGATCCCGTCCGCCTCGCCGAAGACATCGCCGTGCTGGACAACCTCGCTTTGGGCCGATTCAGCTTTGTGGCCGGTATGGGCTACCGACCCGAGGAGTATCACGCAGCGGGCAAGGATTGGTCGAAACGCGGCATCCTGATGGACGACTGCCTCTCCGTGATGCTGCAGGCCTGGAGCGACCAGCCCTTCCACTACCATGGTCGGCTCATTGACGTCACCCCGAAGCCACACACGCGGCCGCATCCGATGGTCTTCGTCGGCGGGATGACGGCCGCGGCGGCGCGGCGAGCGGCGCGCTTCGGGCTCCCGTTCTCGCCGCCAATGGCCATGCCCGAGCTAGCAGCCCTGTACCACCAAGAGTTGCGCAAACATGGCAAACCGGGCTCCCAGACGGGCTTTGTCTACCATCCCGAAAACGGCAGCACCGTCACGTTCTTGCACAACGATCCCGACGAGGCCTGGGCACGCTACGGCACCTTCATTATGAACGAGGCCGCCGAGTACAGCGCGTGGAAGCGGTCCGGCGTCCCGCGACCCAACGAGACCGCCGCGTCATCGATCGAGGAGCTGCGACATCTCAACAACGTCGAGATCCTGACACCCGAGCAGTTGGTCGACCAGACCCGCTGCGGGAGAAAAGAAGTCGTGATAAACCCGCTGATCGGGGGACTTCCCATCGACGAGGGATGGGCCAGCTTGCAGCTTTTGGCCGATGAAGTCCTGCCCCGGATCTCACCGGCCGATCCCGACCGGGCTGAACGCTAGCCGGCGTAGCGATCACGCAGCCTGGCCAACGTCGCTTCGATACCCGTCGCGTTGGCCCTCGCGAAACCCGTCCGCTCGTAATACTTCAGCTTGCGCTTGATCGCGCCGGCCTCGTGGTAGTCGAACGTCTCAGTGACGCGGGTCAGCGTAGGTGAGAGCGATTCGAATTCCCATCGCCAGCGGTGGCCGAACGGGTGACGCCATTCGACCAGCTCGTTCGGTTTGAGCGCGGTCACCGTGCTGGTAATGCGGTAGGGCACGCCGTACAACCGCATCTTGGTCGAAAACTTCATGCCGGCAACCAATGTCGCCGGCGCCTTGATGTTCTCACCGACCGTGCCCGATCCGTCCAGTTCCCGATGACGCCGCGGATCGGCAACGATCCCGAACAGCTCGGCCGCCGGCGCGGCCACCTCGACAGAACGGCTAACCCGGCAAGGGCCGGCGTCGACAACGGTGACGGTCATCATCCTCCCCTTCGAGTGTCTGATCGATAGGTATGGCGCGGCGTTGCTGTGATACGTCGACCTTATCGGGGCTCTACCGGCCGGCGGCGCCGCCCCCACAGGCTAGCCATGGGCTCCTGCGGCGGCGCCTCGTGGCAGCAGCGGCAATGAGTCAATGGGAAAACAGCAGCGTGGTGTTCGGTGATCTCAAACCCATGCGTTAGGCGGACTACACCGAGGTCATCTGCGGGCCTGTCACCGTTTCCGGGACAGCAAACATAGACGACATCCGCCCACCTCCCCCTACAGCAAACCCTCGTCAACCACGAACAAGCTGGGACATCTTTGGCGAGACGTGACCGCAAATTTGATAAATTCGTTGTCTCGCGACGTCGGGTGCGCTGCCACCCGACCGGCCGCGTTGCGCCTCGAATACACACGGGGCCAATCGCTGGCGCCGCACACATCGCAAGTCAGATCGCCAGATCCATTGTTCTGCTGGAGATCCATTGTTCGGCGGAGCAATAACTTCTTTCACCGTTTTCACTGGTTGATTCGATGTCACTACGAATACCGCCACCAAAGGGCAGAACGGCCTCGCCTTTCGATGCAGGAATAGATGACCAGCCAGCTCTGGCCCATCGGCACACTCTGCGCAGGCCAACAGCGTGGGCAACGCGATGCCCTCCCGCCTACGACAACCCGTTGAGTCCGTTTTGGCCGACTAGTAGCCCGCCGGCGCCGCCCGTGCCGGGGCCGCCAGCAGTGTCGCCGGTGCCGCCGTTGCCGCCGTTGCCGCCGTTGCCGATCAGCCCGGCGTTGCCGCCGGCACCGCCGGCCCCGCCTTCGCGGCCGGGTGCGAGGCCGCCCGCACCGCCGCTGCCGCCCGGTCCGCCGCTACCCCACAGCTGGCCGCCGGCACCACCGCGTCCACCAGCACCTCCGTCACTGGCTAGGCCGGACCCGCCGGACCCGCCGGACCCGCCGGTGCCGACCCAGCCGGCGTTGCCGCCGATGCCGCCAGCCCCGCCGGTGCCGGCCCCGAAGGAGTCGACTCCGCCGAACCCGCCGGCCCCACCGCTGCCGAACAGCAGGCCCGCGTTGCCGCCGGCCCCTCCGGCCCCCCCGTCACTAGCTCCGAGTCCGCCGAACCCGCCGGCCCCGCCGTTGCCGAACAGAAAGCCAGCGCTACCGCCGGCACCCCCGGCACCACCGGCGGCGACAGAGCTTCCTCCGACCCCGCCGGCCCCGCCGGCCCCGAACAGCAAGCCGGCGCTACCTCCGACCCCTCCGGCGCCGCCGCTGCCGCCGCCGAGTGGGCTGTCCCCGCCGGCCCCGCCGACCCCGCCGCCGTCACCGACCAGGCCCGCCAGCAACCCGCCGGCCCCGCCGGCCCCGCCAGCCCCGCCGGTCGCCCCTATCGCAGCCCCGCCCGCGCCGCCGACCCCCCCGGCGCCCCATAGCCCGCCGGCCCCACCGGCCCCACCGGTCCCACTGACTGCGCCGCCGAAGCTGCTGACCCCGCCCGCGCCGCCGACGCCGCCGGCACCCAGCAGTCCGCCGGCCCCACCGATTCCGCCGGCTCCACCATCACCGGTCGATGAGCTGCCGCCAATTCCGCCGGTCCCGCCGGTGCCCCACAGCCCGGCGGCCCCACCGGCCCCGCCGGGCAGACCCATGTCCGCTTGGCCGGACCCGCCGGCCCCGCCATCGCCAAGCAGCCATCCGCCGGCCGTACCGTTGGCACCGCTGCCCGGCGCTCCCGGTGTTCCGTTACCGATCAGCGGTCGCCCGGTCAAGGCCTGGACGGGGGTGTTGATCGCGCCCAGCGCCTGTTGCTGCAGGTTATGCAGAACTGAGGTGCTTGCCTGGGCGTTGAATCCGTCTAGTCCCAGAAGCAGCCCGCCGATCCCGCCGGTACCGGTGGCGCCGGTGGTCAGGCCCGTGCCGCCGGCGCCGCCGTTGCCGCCGTTGCCGATGAACACCCCGCTGCCGCCGGTACCCCCCGCCCCGCCGGTTGCGGCCCCTTCTCCGCCGAGCCCGCCGGCCCCGCCGTTGCCGACGAGCAGCCCACCGGCTCCGCCGGCCCCACCGACGCCCCCATCGCCGGCGTCGCCGAACCCGCCGTCCCCACCTACTCCACCGTTGCCGAACCAGCCGCCGTCGCCGCCGGCCCCACCGGGCCCACCGTTGGCCCCGGCCGCGCTGACGCCGCCGGTGCCGCCCGGCCCACCGCTGCCGGACAGCAGCCCGGCATTGCCCCCGGCGCCACCGGTCCCGCCGACGCCGGTATTGGCAAATCCGCCGTCCCCACCGGCTCCGCCGGTACCAAGCAGCAGTCCAGCGTTGCCGCCGGTCCCGCCGTCCCCACCGTCACTAGTGCTGAATCCGCCGGCTCCTCCGGCCCCTCCGGCGCCGAACAGCGCACCGGCATCGCCGCCGGCCCCACCGACACCGCCGCTGATGCTGCCAAATCCGCCGGTTCCGCCGACACCGCCGCCGGCACCGACTAGCCCGGCAAGCAGGCCTCCAGTCCCGCCGGCTCCGCCCGCACCGCCCATCCCGCTGCTGCCACTGGCGGACGCACCGACCCCTCCGGTTCCACCGGCACCGAACAGCCCGCCGGCCCCACCGATCCCGCCGGCCCCACCGACCGCGGTGGGTACGGCGACACCCGTCGCGATCCCGCCGGCCCCACCGGCCCCACCGGTCCCGAGCAGCCACCCACCGGCGCCGCCGGCCCCGCCGGCGCCGCCGAGATCAGCCGAGCGTCCGCCGGCCCCACCGGCTCCGCCGGTGCCGATCAGCCCGGCCGCTCCGCCGGCACCGCCGGGCAGCCCGGCCGCACCCGAGCCGCCGGCCCCTCCATCACCAAGCAACCACCCACCCGGTGCCCCGTTGGCCCCGGTACCGGGGGCACCGTTAGCGCCGTTGCCGATCAACGGACGTCCCGTTAGCGCGAGAACGGGCGCATTGATCGCGCCCAGCACATCCTGCGCCACGGCTTGCGCAGGGTTGGCCATAGCCGCAGCGCTGACCGTCTCGGCGCTTCCATACGCCTCGGCGCCGGCAGTCAACACCTGCACAAACTGTCGGTGAAATCCTGCCGCCTGGGCGCTGAATGTCTGATAGGCGCGGCCCTGGCTGGAAAAGAGCGCGGCGATCGCCGCCGACACTTCATCGGCACCGGCAGCCATCAATTGCGTGGTTGCCGGCGCCGCCGCAGCGTTCGCGACACTCAAAGCCGACCCGATACCGGCCAACTCGGCCGAAGCTGCCCACAGCGCCTCCGGCGCCGCGATAAAAAAAGCCATTGGCTACCTTCCCAATAGGTAATGAGCAAACGAATAGGCTGCGATGGCCCCGGAAGCGTACGGTCGGCGACGAGCTATCGGGCAATCGAAGGAGAGTGGTGTCGCGTCCAGGGCCTTCAGCCTTAAAGGCACGGTATGGCCCTGAGTCGTGCGAAAGCTATACGTGAACCATCGTAGGCATGGTTGCGGGGTCGTAGACGTGCACGCCGCGAATTTCATCTCTAGGACGCATTCAGCTCCTAAGTCGTACAAAATCTATACGTAAATTTGCCTATTTCTGCGACGTAGTGGTCGATTCGCGCCGCGCGGGATGGGGCCGGCCGCGAAATCGGGTCCGACCAGCTAGCATGCCTGCTGAGAATTGTCGCTGGTGAACTGGAGCTATGGCGCGTGACTCAATCCTTGCCCACCGGAACGGTGACATTTCTTCTCGGCGATGTCGACTACTCAATTCGCATGTGGCACGACAAACCCGACAGGATGGCTGCCGCTAGCGGTCGCCTGGATCAAGCTGTGACCGACCTCGTTGCTAACCATCGGGGAGTGCGGTTGGTTCAACAGGGTGAGGACGACAGCTTCCTGGCCGCGTTCTCCCTTGCGAGTGATGCGGTTGCGTGTGCGCTGGGGTTGCAGCAGGCGCCTTTGACGCCGATCCGATTGCGCATCGCCGTGCATACCGGCCAAGTGCGCTTGCGTGACGACGCCACCTACGCTGGCTCAACGATCAATCGGACCCGGGTGCTGCGGGATCTGGCCCATGGTGGCCAGACATTACTGTCGGGTGCCACCGAGCAGCTTGTGGTCGACTGGCTACCGGCAGACGCATGGTTGATCGATCTGGGCACCCATCGATTGGATGATCTGAGTCGGCCCGAGCGGTTGGTGCAGCTGTGCCATCCCAGGGTGGGCAACAAATTCCCGCCGTTGCGAACCGCCAATACTGGTGAAACACACAATGTTCCGGTGCGCCTGACGAGTTTCGTGGGCCGCGGCGCGCAACTGACCCAGCTGCATACGCTGTTGGTCGACAACCGGCTGGTGACGCTGACCGGTGCCGGTGGTATCGGCAAGACGCGTCTGGGTGCTGAGCTGGCGGTGCGACTTGCGCCCGAGCAGCGTGACGGTGCCTGGTATGTCGACCTCGCGACGATCACCGATCCTGCTGGTGTTGCGATTGCGGCGGCACGTGCTCTGGGCCTTCCGGATCTGCCCGGTATGACGACGATGGACGCATTGGTCCAGTTCGTGGGCGAGCGCCAGATGTTGATGGTGCTGGACAACTGCGAACATCTGCTTGGCGCTACCGCATCCTTGGCGGTGGCCCTGTTGAGCGCCAATACTGGGTTGCGGCTACTGGCAACGAGCCGTGAGCCTCTCGGTGTGTTCGGTGAAGTGACGTTGGTGGTGCCTTCGCTACCGCTGGCCGATGAGGCCGTGGAGTTGTTCGCCGATCGGGCACGTCGGGTTCGGCCCGATTTCGCGGTGACCGAAGATAATGAGGGCGCGGTAGTGGAGATCTGTCGGCGCCTTGACGGCATGCCGCTGGCGATCGAACTGGCCGCGGCGCGGGTGCGGGCGTTGTCGCTGGAGGAGATTGCCGGCAGTCTCGATGACCGGCTTCGGCTTCTGACCGGAGGTGGGTCGACCGCGTTGCCCCGCCACCAAACTCTGCGCGCCTGTGTCGATTGGTCGCATGCCTTGCTGAGCGAGAACGAACGCGTCGTGTTGCGCCGCCTGGCGGTATTCATGGGCGGGTTCGACCTCGACGGGGCCCGAGCCGTCGCCGCCGGCACCATCGTCGAGGACCATCAAGTCCGCGACCAGCTCGTCTTGCTCGTCGATAGGTCGCTGATTCTTGCCGATAACACCGGCGACCGAACACGCTATCGTCTGCTGGAGACGGTGCGTCACTACGCGTTGGAGAAATTGGGCGAGGCCGGTGAGACCGACGACGTCGCCGACCGCCACCGTGATTACTACGCGTTACTGGCGGTGTTCCTGCTCGACCCCGAACGCCGTGACTATGAACAACGCCTGGGGCAGGCATGCGACGAGATGGACAACTTCCGACACGCATTCAGGCGGAGCATCGAAACGGGTGCCATCGGGCGCGCGTTGGAGCTCGCGTCCTCGCTAGAGCCGATCTGGCAGTCGCACGGCCGGATCCAGGAAGGACTGGCCTGGCTTGAGACTGGGCTCGCCGAAATCGATGCGCCAAACTTGTCACCCGAAGTCCATGTGCAAGCAATCGCCAGCCGCGCAACGCTGCTCAACATGGTCGGCATCGCGGCAAACATTGACGAAACCGAACAGGCCCTGACCGTCGCTCGAACCCTCGACGACCGAGTCTTATTGGTGCGCGCGCTGATCGGCCGCGGCTGCGCCTCCCGCTACGACGCCCAGGCGGCGGGGCCGTATTTTGCCGAGGCGGTCCAGCTTGCCCGGGAAATTGGCGATTCGTGGCTGCTGAGTCAAGCTCTCTTCCGGCAGACTATGCCGGCGATCATCGCCGGCGACTTCGCCGCAACGGTCGACCCGGCGACGAAAGCGCTCGACACTGCCGAAGCCACCGGTGATCAGTTCGCCGCCCGTCACTTACGCATGTTCGAGGGAATCAGATTGTTCCTTCGGGGTGATTTGGCGGCGGCGTTAGTTCTGTTCGAAACCCTCATTGACGAAGCGACCACGGCGCGGGACGCGAAGTTTCGGGTCTATGGCTTGGTCATAGAGGGCTACGTGCGGGCGCTTCACGGCGACGCTGTCGGTGCCCAGGCGTCTTCAAACATGGCCCTGGAAGACAGCGCCGAACTTCCTGGGTTCCACAACGGCGCGGCGTACGCTGGCGTTGCGGTTGCCTGCCTCACCACCGGCGATGCGGTTGCGGCGTGGCGGACCGCCGAGGAAGCTCGGCGGCGCACCAACCTCGAGCCAGCGACCGCGGCACTATTCGTGTGGGCGGCGTTGGGGCCGCTGGGTTGTGGCGACCTTGCTGCGGCCCGTCGCTGGGCCGACGACGTCGTAACCGCTACGAACGGCGCGGTTCTGGCGCTAGCGCTGTCGACCCGTTCGCGGGTCGCAATCGGCCAGCGCGACCTGCGACAAGCCGACCGCGACGCGCAGGATGCGCTTGCGATTGTCTCCGATATGCAGACCTTCCTCGTACTTCCGGAGATTCTCGAGTGTCTTGCAGATCTCGCGTGCGACTCTGGCGACCACCGCGATGCGGCAAGGCTGTGCGGCGCGGCCGATGCCGCGCGGCGGGGTACGGGCGCTGTGCGGTTCAAGGTACTTGACGAAAGCTATGCGGCGACGCTCGCGGCACTGCGTGCGGCCTTAGGGGACAACGACTTTGACGAGGCGTGGGCAGAGGGTCTGGCCATGTCGACCGAGCAAGCGATTGCCCACTCCCAGCGTCGCCGCCGGAGTGAGCGTAACCGTCCGAAGAAGGGTTGGGCCTCACTAACTCCGACCGAACTGCAGGTTGTGCGACTCGTCAGTGAAGGGCTGGCCAACAAGAACATCGCTACCCGGCTTGAGATTTCGTCCCGAACCGTCCAGACGCACCTCACGAACATATACGCCAAGCTCGACCTGAACTCGCGCATACAGCTCGCTCGAGAGGCAGCACGTCAGGTGTGAATATCGGTGGCCAGGCACGGCGCGGTTGAATGACCGCGAGTGTCGTTGCAGTGTAGGCAATAACGCTAGCGAGAAGTTCGATCGGCAGCGGCCAGCCGCCCCTGCAGCGTGCGGTGGAAGTGTCCGATGGCGGCTTCGTGCCGCCCGAACTCGAGAAATGCATTCGCACCAGCGCGTAATCCGCGCTGCACTCCCTGGGACATCTCATTGTCTTCCCGCGCACCGCGCGCGACGAAGTCGCCCGCGGCCAGCGGGTCTTTCGACGGGCGTTCTTCCGGCGAGCCCTTTTGGACGACATTGGGTCTGGCCATCGTGTAGGTGGTGGCCGTGGTGTGTTCGACGTCCACCGGATCGAGCGCAACCACGATCATCAGGTCGGGGAACGTCGCCAACATCACGTTGGGAAACAGGTGATAGAGGTATGTCACTCGTGCGTCCGTCGTCCAGCTGTCCTCCGGGCGGTCGCGGAGCCGTTCAATGTTGCGGTAGGGGAACGTGATACGGCTATTGGGGCCAAACGCCTCGACCACGTTGAGGTCGTCGTACTGAAGTGGGTAGAAAGTAGTCTTGTGCGTCGAGCGGATGTGATAGCCCTCAAGAAACTGCTCGACGAGTACCTTCCAATTCATCGCCCGCACCGTCGATTCCACGGACAAGACTTGCTGGGCCGGCACCAGCTTGTCCCGCCACGGAGTCCCATCGGTCAGCCAAGCCATCGCCTCGTCGTCATCGGCCGACGGGCCCGTGCAATCCAGCGCCCCGATGACAACGAGGCCGTCCACCTCGCGGCTTTCGACCTCGACCAGACCTCGCGTCGACATATCCAGATCCGGAAAGGCCTCTGCGTGCGGCACATGCGAGAGCGACCCGTCGAGGCGGTAGGTCCAACCGTGGTAGCGACACACCAGCGCATGGGAACATCCGGTGCCCTCCACGAGGGCGAAGCCGCGATGCCTACATGCGTTGCGGAACACCCGCACCCGATGATCGCGACCCCGCACGGCGAACAAGGGGACTCCATAGGCCACGCGCTCGATGTGGTCACCAGGGTTCGGGATAGTAGCGGTGGGCACGAAGACGCTCGGCGCGTTGCGCAGCAACCGGAGTTCATCGGCAAAAAGGCGCGGATTCAAATAGTTGTCGACGGGCTCGCGCCAGGGTTCACCTTCATCGGTGGTGCCCGCGTCGATATGGGCAAGAATGCGCCGAGCGATCTCGATATCGTCAGCAACTACCGATTTGGTCGGCAAGCTCATGCGTGCCAGTATCACACTATGAGCATCACGCGTCAACGAGTTAGTGATACCGGTGATCGGCGAAGATAACCGCACAGCCACGGCAACCTCCTCTCGTGTGAGCGAGCTGATCGGCAACCGGCCGCTGAGCGCGCGCTCCGTGCTCGCGTCGGCTCTCCTGGGGGCCGACGCCGCCCAACTTTCGGTCGCGGAGCTAGTCGCGGTCGCCTCGCTCTTTGGCATTAGCGACGGCGCCGCCCGCACCTGCCTGTGGCGAATGGTCTCCAACGGCGAACTCTCCGGTGACGGCGGTAGCTATGCGCTCGCCGGGCGTTTGTTGGAGCGCCGTCAACGTGTCGACGAGGCCTCACGGATCGAGGACGAAGCCGCAGCCGAATGGGACGGAACCTGGGAACTGGCGGTTGTCTCGGTGGAGCGTCGTTCGGCAGCCGATCGCCTCGAACTCAGAAGAGCGGCGATGGCACTGCACTTCGCCGAGCTGCGCGAGGGCGTGTGGCTACGACCGGACAACCTTGATCCGCAACGGCTTCCATCATCACGGTCGGTCCTGGACCGGCAGTGCACCCACTTTCGCGACGCCGCCACCGATATCAGCGTCGACAAACTTCGATCGCTCTTCGCGCTCGATGAGTGGGCAGCGGACGCGAGAGCGCTCATTGCGGCGATGGACATCGCGCTCGGCGCCAGCGAAAGCGACGATTCGACCCAACACGCCGCGTACCAGTTCGCTTTGTCCATCGCTGCGGTCCGCCATCTTCAGCTCGACCCCCAACTACCCATCGAGCTCATCCCGCATCATTGGCCGGGGCACACATTGCGCAGCACCTGCCGCACTTTCTATGACGCATTCACCGCACGAATGAACCGCGCTTTCCGATGACACCATTGCCCCGGCAATCAAGCCGTGCCCACGCTCAGAATCGCCGCTGAAACTCACTGAAACCCACTGAAACCCGTTGCCGCAACCGAAGAATTGCCATGCGATCAATCGCATAAGCGTCTGGTACGGAGTCGCCGGAGAGTGCGGGTTGATTCCCCAGAGTCAGTGTTGCTGGGCGAGAATAGCGCCACCAAGCCACCGTTTGATGAAGCGCTTCAGCTCTTTTCGGCTGCGGGCAGGTTCATTGGGCGCGACAAAAAACGACAGCATCGTGCGCAGGGTGAACTCCACGAGGTCATGTTTGTCCGATTCGTCGGCATATCCATATTTGGACCAGTCGACGTCGAAACGGGCGAGCATCCTCATACCGAATACTTGCGCCTCTTCGGACGCAAGGTTTCCCGGGCGGGTGTGTGCGTACGGTTCCGAAACCAGGATGCCGAGGTGGGGTGTCCGCACGACATCCTCCAACGTGAACAACATGCCTTCGGTCATCGCTTCCGCCGGATCGTGTATGCCATGGACAGCCTCGGTGAGCCGATCAAGAAAATCATCCACCGACGCAATGGCAGCAGCGCGTACCAGCGCCTCAGTAGTGGGAAAGTAGCGATAAACCGTCTGCCTGATGACGCCCAACGAAGCTGCCACCTTGGCGATGCTGAAATCCGGGCCGGTCTCCGCGATTAGCTTCACGGCCGCGTCAATTATGCGCTTCGACGCCTCATCATCGTTGTCGGGCGGATCCCCTTTCCATCCGCGTCTTCGCGCCACAGACTCGCTCCTCCTCGATCCTGGGTGGACAGCATCCCCGCAGCATACCGTCATGGCGTAGCCATCCCCGACCACGTACCCGCGCGTCGACCGCGCCGAGCAAATCAATAGCACGGATTGGCACGTTCTCGCAGTTCAATGCGGGGGCGAATCGGAAACTCCGCAGAATGCGCAATGCACCACGATCCGCCAGGGGGCGGCCCGGCGCCCCGCGGTGTTTCTCGACGGTGCACCTGCCCACCAAACACCGCGGTGTGCGGCTTCAGCCGACGCACTAAAAATGCTGTAGCGGCGATTGTTTCAGAAACAACCCACATATCCCCCGGTTGTAGGTCGCCGAGTTAGCCACTCAAATTCGTTGCAACAGTTTATGTAGTCACGGTGCTCTACTGCTGTGAATCCGAGAACTGTTGCAGCCCAACGTGGTCAATCACGTGTCATCGAGCATCGAGTCGATGAGCCGGCGCAACACATGCGCGGTCTCCTGGCGAGCATGGTGCGGATCATCGGCAGTCGCGATGAACATGGCGGCCTCGTCCAGCGCGCCGATCAGCACGTGGGCGAGCGGCCGCACGGGTTGATCAGCCAACTGTCCGGCGCGAATCGCCTCGGTGATCAGCTGTTCGGTCATGCCGAGGCTGTACCGCTGGGCAACGTCGCGGAAACCTGCCCAACCGATCACGGCGGGTGCGTCGAGCAGGATCAGCTGACGCACCTCCGGCTCTCCAGAGACCTCGAGCCACGCGTCGACCGCCGCGCGAATCGCTTCTGCAGGTGTCGTTGCTCCCGCAGCGGCCACCAGCGTGGCCAGGCGCGCCATCACGTCTTGCTCGACCGCCTCGACGACGTCGCGGAATAGCGCCGCCTTATCGGCAAACTGGTGATACATCGCGCCCCGGGTGACCCCGGCATCCTTGGCGATCTCCGGTGTCCCTACCTCCGCATACCCTCGCTGGCCCCACAACTTCCGGGCGGCCAAAATCAGTGCCTCGCGGGTAGCCGCGGAGCGTTCTTCCTGTGTGCGTCGTTTGATTTCCATACAGTCTGTTGGTAAGTTACCGGCAGGTTGTTTGTAACTATACATCGAGGTGGGGTCTTGCATGCCGACGATCGACACTAACTCTGGAACCATCCATTACGAAGCAACTGGACCCGACAACGGTAGGCCCGTCGTACTCGTGCACGGCTACCTGATGGGTGGCCAGCTGTGGCAGCAGGTCAGCGACCGCCTCGCCAGCCGCGGATTGCGGTGCATCGCCCCCACCTGGCCGCTGGGCGCACATCCGCAGGCACTGCACCCCAGCGCCGACCGCTCCATCACCGGGGTCGCCGGCATCGTCGCCGACGTCCTTGCTGCCCTTGACCTCGAGGAGGTGGTGCTGGTCGGCAACGACACCGGTGGGGTGGTCACCCAACTGGTCGCCGCGTATCATCCCGATCGGCTTGGCGCACTCGTGTTGACCAGTTGCGATGCGTTCGAACACTTTCCACCGCCGATCCTCAAGCCGGTCATCGTCGCGGCGAAGTCGAGAGCGCTGTTCCGAGCGGCGATGCAGACTATGCGGGCGTCCGCTGCACGTCGGCGCGCGTATCAGGGCCTCGCACACGCCGACATCGATGACCTCACCCGGATCTGGGTGCGGCCGGCACTGTCCGATCCGGCAATCGCCGAGGACCTACGGCAGTTGTCCCTATCGTTGCGCCCGGAGGTCACCACGGGCGTCGCGACTCGGTTGCCCGAGTTCCACAAGCCCACGCTGATCGCATGGTCGGAAGAAGACTTGTTCTTTCCGCTCAGCGACGGCCAACGACTAGCGGCGACCATCCCGAACGCCCGTTTCGAGGTAGTCCCGGGAGCGCGCACATTCTCGATGGTGGACCGGCCTGATCGACTCGCCGACCTCCTGGCTACGGTCGCGGTCCGCACGTAGTCGGTTTCCCCGCGCCCGGCCGCTCGGGTGACGCTATTGGCGCCGTGCCCGTTAAAATGCCCACTTGTGGGGACCCCGTCAAACCCCTGGGGCAACGGGCGGAGGAAGCTCCCGCCTCACGTGGAGATGCGAGGCAAGCTTCCCGGCCGTACGCGGGCGCGTCGACTGAGCCGTAGCTTCGCCCACGTCGGCGTTCAACTGCCACCCCAACGCATTCGAGAGGTACTCGCGGGCGCCCCCGCCCCCGAACCCGAATTTTTTGACCTCAATTTCGCCTTCATCGCAACACAGATCAACCATGAAAAGCGGGTCGCGAGGTTCAAGCGCCTGCGACACAACGGCATACGTTCACTGATATTTGTGGGCTTGGTTCTCGTCGTGCTGAATTTCCTTGTCTGCATCGCCTATCTGCTCTTAAATTTGGCGCAACAAGTCCCGTAAATTTGAGTGGCTCGGCGTTGCCTGGATTTCCACAACGTGGTGAGGCCGGACGTATACAAGATTCAATGTCTGATAGATTTGAATTTCTTGCATTGTTCGGTGAGCGCTGTTTCGGTCGGCAGCCGCTCGAGTGAACTCGCGCCGTAAAAGCCATGACAGTTCGCTGTTTTATTCAGGACGGCTTCGACATCGTCCGGCATGGCGACTGGGCCGCCGTGGACTAGCACGATCACGTCTTCTTTTTCAGCAAGCGCCGCGGCCCCCCATTCATCCACGAGCGCCGCGCAATCATCGAGTTTGCGGGCCGTACCTGCGCCAATAGTACCGCCGGTGGTGAGACCCATATGGCACACAATGATATCGGCGCCAGCTCTTGCCATTGCGATCGCATCTTCGCTATTGAATACGTATGGCGTCGTCAACATGCCCTTGCGGTTGGCCTGTCGGATGACGTCGACTTCTTGAGCATAGGATATTCCCGTTTCCTCGAGATTTTGTCGAAATACACCGTCAATGAGACCGACCGTCGGGAAGTTTTGTATTCCCGAAAAACCAAGCCGCTTCAACTCGTCCAGATACACGTCGAAAATGCAGAAGGGATCCGTCCCATTGACCCCTGCTATAACAGGAGTACTCTGGACGACCGGCAAGATTTCCCTTGCCATTTCCATAACGATATCGTTGGCATTTCCGTAGGCCAGCAGACCGGACAAGGATCCCCGCCCGGCCATGCGGTACCTCCCCGAATTATAGACCACGATCAAATCAATTCCGCCGGCTTCTTCACACTTGGCAGACAGACCGGTACCCGCGCCGCCCCCGATGATCGGAATACCGTCGGCTTTCATCTTGTGGAAACGTCGGAGAAGAGCGTCGCGGGAGAAAGATGTCATGAGTGAGCCTTCACGATTTCGAGAAAACTATCGGCCAGCGCGTCGGCGAACTTGGGGTCGTTAATCGCATGCGGCACTCGAATGAGTCTACGTTTCGCCGTCGCTTTGACCGCGGCCGCCAAGGTGGCAAACAATGCTTCGTCGGCGTGTGGGTCATGGAAGGGGCCGCCGTCCACGTCGATGATTGATAAGCCTTGCTCCGGAATCAAAAATCGCACGTCGCCGTCCATCTGGTTCAGCTTCGCAGCTATCCACGCGCCAATGCGGCGGTTTTCGTCAGCCGTCGTGCGCATGAGCGTGACTTGCGGATTGTGGGCCAGCAGCCGGCGATCCCGGAACTTCTCCGGGACAGTTTCCATCGCCCCGAAATTCACCATGTCAAGTGCGCCGCACGAACCCACATAGGGCAGACGTGTACGAATCGCGGCGCCCATCCGGTCTTCGCCGGCGCTCATCACCCCTCCGATCAGCAAATCGGCAATCTCGGTGGTCGTACTGTCGATCATGCCGATGAGAAACCCTTCGTCGGCAAGCTTCTCCATCGTTTGCCCACCAGTTCCCGTGGCGTGGAAAACAAGGCACTCGAACTGGTCCGTCAATCTCGCGACGACATGGTCGACGCAGGGCGTCGTGACGCCGAACATGGTCAGACCGACTGCTGGTCGTTCTGACTGGTCCGCTGCCGGAACCGCCCGGCTTGCCGCGCCGGCCATCATGTGGGCGGCGTTTCCCAGAACCATTCTCGAAATCCCGTTGATGCCCGCGACGTCCACGACGGAATACACCATGGCAATGTCGCTGGGTCCCACGTAGGGCGCGACATTTCCCGAGGCGACTGTCGAGACCATGATCTTTGGTATTCCAACGGGAAGCGTTCTCATGGCCGGTGTGATGAGCGCGGTATTCCCAGAGCCACCGAGTCCGATCATGCCGGCGATGTCGTCTCGATGTTTTTCAACCCACGACGAAAGAACATCGGACATCGCCGCAATTGCGGTTCCTCGATCCGAGCTGCGAGCGATTCCCTCGCGAGAGCCAGCGGCCTCCGCCGTTAGTTGGGCGGCCGAGACATCTACCTTCTCAGTCACCGCCTCAGTCACCGCCTCTGTTACCTTGGCAGTCGAACCTCTCGGACTGACATCGATCAGCTTCGTGGTTACGCCCGCGGCATGGATGAGATCCCGGACGTAGGTCAAGCTTTCAAACTTGGTGTCGCAGGTTCCGACAACCGCCACGAACCTGTCGTGGGTTCCGGCCCCGGGTACTTGGTCCTGCACGTTCTTTCTCCTCTTGCCCATGCCGGTAAGGCCATCGGTCGGTCGCGACATCTGCGTGGTCCTTTTGTCGACTCCCGCGAATCCTCCATCACAGGATCGGCGCCAAGCTGCGGTTTCGGGGCGGTGTTACGGTAAGAAACGGCGAGAATTCCCGCCTTTCTTCGGTGTAGAGGAGGCAAGGATAACGTGACCACTCCCGCATTCATGATGTTCGACGCAGCCCCGAAAGCATGCGCACCCTATAGCCATGCTGTCGAGATCGACGGCTGGCTATGGATCACCGGGCAGATGCCTAACTATGCAGACGACCACTCACGGCCTCTGCCCGAGGGCATCGAGGCCCAAACGCGCAACGTGATGGACAACCTCAAGATCGTGCTTGCGCAGCTGGGGGTCGGGCTTGGCAACGTGGTTCAAGCACGCGGCTTCCTCACCGAATTCGAGCGCGACTACGAGAAGTTCAACGCCGTATACGAATCCTACTTCGAACCGGGAAAGTTGCCCGCTCGCACGTGTATTGGTGTGACCGCACTCGCGCTTGACGCCTTGGTCGAGGTCGACTTCGTCGCTCGCCGGCCCTAGCGAGGCAGTCAGGGTTGAGTTCGCTCTCCGCACCGGTTCAGGCGTGAAATGAGCCCTTCTGGCCAAGACGTCGTCGCGACTGCCGTGGTGGCGCGCAAGGTACATCCCGACCGGGTCGAGGCCTACAAGGCCTGGCAGGCCGAGATCGACGCCGCGACCAGTAAGAGCCCGGGTTTCATCGGTACCGAAACAATTCCCCCGGTGCCCGGCGTGCACGACGACTGGGTCATCATCTTTCGGTTCGATTCCAAGGAGCATCTGACTCTGTGGATGGAGTCCGAGCAGCGCCGCGAGCTGATCGAGCGCGGCGAACAACTGCTCGCGGCTCCAGCCGACGAGCACACGATGGTCGGCGGTCAGCCAGCCTCCAGCTCGGTCACCGTCGTGGTGAGTGCGACGCCCCGGCCGGGGCGCGAAGCGGAGTTTCGTGCCGCGGAGAACGCGCTAGCAACGGCGGCGCGGTCCTTCGCCGGGTTCACTGGCTACGAGTTGCTCGAACCGGCCCAAGATGTCGCAGGCGCGTGGACCAGTCTGTATCGCTTCGAGGATTCACGGCACGCGGATAGCTGGCTGCGGTCGAAGACCCGTGCCCAGCTTCTTGAGGAACTCCACAAGCAGGTAGAACACAACGTTATACGCAAGGTGCCCAGCGCTTTTGGTAGTTGGTTCAGCTTCGACGAGCTGGATGGGGCGAACACGCCGAACTGGAAGCAGTCGATGACCGTTCTCCTGATGCTCTTCCCCACGATCATGTGCATCAACTACCTCACTGGCTATCTGAACGGTGTCGGTGTTCCCCTTTTTCTGCGGACGTTTACCTCCAACGTCCTCAGCACCATCGCCCTCGGTTTCGTCTTGATGCCGCTCGCAACCCGGGCGTTGAGTTTCTGGCTCAGACCCGGCGTCCCCACCAAGACCACCGTTCGCGGCGCGGTTCTGGTGGTTGTTCTCTACGCAGTGCTGTTGGGATTCTGGGGGATCGTTACGCTCTGAACCGCGGCGCTGACGTCGCGCGCAGAACCTCCAATGCGCCCTGCCATCACGGCGCTCCGGGGGCCAGAAACGGCAAGCCCGGCGGGCATCCGCGCCGGGCCAGGCTGAGCACGGCGTCGACGTCGAGGTGTTGTTCGACGAGGTCTCCGAGCAGGTCGAGGCGGCCCTCACGTGCGGCCAGGAAACGGCTGCCTGACGGCACGATCCCGAGCGTCTCTTGCAGGAAGGCCTCGCGGAAAGCGTCACCTTCCAACGCGCCGTGCCACATCGTGCCGAATACCTGTCCGTCGCGCACACCGCCGAGAAACTGCTCCGCTCCGTCACCACGAGTAGTGGCGCCGTGGTGAATCTCGTACCCCGACACGGGCACTCCGAGTTCCTCGCCTCGCGGTAGCCGCAACACCTTTTCAGGCCGGAACGTCGTGTCCAGGTCGAGCAGACCCAGGCCATCGACCTCAGCCGCTGGTCCTTCAACGCGATCCGGGTCGCGGATGACCCGGCCCAGCATCTGACAGCCACCGCAAATGCCCAGCAGCGGCTTGCCCGCCGCGACATGCGCCATTAGCGCACCGTCTAGACGGCGAGCCCGCAACCAAGCCAAATCCGCGATCGTTGCCCGAGTGCCCGGGAGCACAATCAGATCGGCATCGCTGAGCGCACGGGGATCGGAGGCAAAGACGATATCCACGTCGGGTTCCAGACCCAACGCATCGACGTCGGTGAAGTTGCTGATCCGGGGAAGTCGCACGACCACAACACGACGGACACCAGCACCAACCGCGCGCCGCCCCGCGAGATCGAGAGCGTCCTCTGAATCCAGCCACAGGTCGGGGTGCCAAGGCAGGGTGCCATACACGTCTCGCCCGGTGACCCGTTGTAAATCGCGCAGACCTGGCGTCAGCAAACCGAGGTCACCCCGGAACTTATTGACCACGAATCCCGCGACCAACGCCTGGTCCTCGGGGGACAGTAAGGCGACGGTGCCCAGGAACGCAGCGAACACCCCGCCGCGGTCGATGTCGCCGACGACGATGGTCGGCAGTCGCGCGTGGCGGGCAAGCCCCATGTTGACGTAGTCACCCGCGCGAAGGTTGATCTCGGCCGGGCTACCGGCCCCCTCCGCGACAACGACGTCGTAGCGCGCGGCGAGGTCATCGAATGCCCGGTGTGCGGTCTCGGCAAGCGTCCGCCTTGCCTCGAGCCAGTCCGACGCCGCCAACTCGCCCCAAGCCCTACCCATCAACACCACATGGCTGCGGTGGTCGCTGCCGGGCTTGAGCAGGACCGGATTCATGGACACTTCGGGAATCGCCTGGGCCGCAAGTGCCTGCACCCACTGTGCCCGACCGATCTCCGCACCGGCCCCATCGACGCCTTCGCAGACCATCGAGTTGTTGGACATGTTCTG
Source organism: Mycobacterium spongiae (assembly GCF_018278905.1). Lineage (NCBI taxonomy): Bacteria > Bacillati > Actinomycetota > Actinomycetes > Mycobacteriales > Mycobacteriaceae > Mycobacterium > Mycobacterium spongiae. The sequence goes on along the minus strand of NZ_CP046600.1, from coordinate 238,096 downwards.
CGCTTTGTAGGGGGCGACTCGCACCCCGCGTCGGGCCAACGCGCGGCACAGCCCGGCGGCTACGGTGCTCTTGCCGGCATCACTCGTGGTACCGGCCATCAACAGGCCCGCCATCAGCGCAGCCGATCAATCGCTCTCCAGCGCACGGTGCTCGATCAGGTCACGCAGTCCGCCGGAACCGAGGCGCTCCCGAAACGCCGGTGCCGTGTAGCCGACAACGGTCGCGTCGGTGCGCGCGCGCACCGTGGCCGACCGCGGCATGTGAAACAGCACGCCCATCTCGCCGAAGTAGTCGCCAGGCCCGGCCACCTTCACCAGTTCCTCACCGCCATCGGCTAATTCGTGCACAATCTCGAACTCACCTTCGGTCACGACGTAGATCAGTTCGCCCATCGTGCTCTGCTCGAACACCACGTCGCCGGTCTCCAGCTGCAAGACCTCGGGCGGCCGATCGGCCTCGGCGAAATCAGGCGTCAGCTCGACGACGCGATCGGCCAGCGGCAACATCCGGCTGTCATGCGTCGCGACAACCACCACACGATCGCCGTCGGCGAGTTCGCGGATCAACCGCAGGACCTCCTCAACCTGGATGAAGTCGAGGTGTGCGGTCGGTTCATCGGCGAGCACCAACGGTGGATCCAACGCGATCGCGCGAGCGACCGCGACCCGCTGCTGCTGCCCGCCGCTGAGATCGCCCGGGCGATACTTCATTCGCTCCGCAAGATTGACGCGGGTCAGCAGTTCCTCGGCACGCTGACGCGCGGCCGCGCGCGACATCCCGGCCGAGCGCAGCGGAACCATCACGTTCTCCAAGGCGGTGAGGCTCGGGACCAGGTTGAACGCCTGGAAGACGATGCCTACCTTGTCCCGTCGGTACTTGGCCAGCTCCGCACCCTCGAGCGTCGTGATGTCGACGTCGTCGAACTTGATTGCCCCGGACTTCGGCCGCAGGATGCCGCCGAGGCACGACAGCAGGGTCGTCTTCCCGCAGCCACTCGGCCCAAGCAAAATCACCAACGACCCGGTCGCCACGTCCAGGTTCAATCCGTTGATCGGCCGCAGAGCGTACCCGCCGCTGTAATACTCGACGACCAGGTTTTGAATGCTGAGATCGCCCACCGTTTAAGGACCTCCAAACGCAAGCGCGGGATCGACGGCCACCACACGCTTCAGTCCGACGAGGCTGGCCAACAGACCGATAACAACGGCAACGACCGGCAACGCCAGATAGGCACCAACGGGGACCGCGACAATCATCGGGAACAGCGGAGCCAGCAGCTGCGCAAGGCCCACGCCGACCAACGCCGCGACCAGCGCAACGACGAGCGCCTGCAGGGCAAGTCCCGCCAGTATCGAGCGCGTCGATGTGCCAATCGCTTTGAACACCGCAAAGTCGCGCATTCGCTCCAGTGCGGAGAGATACACCACCGATCCGACGATCAGCACCGCCACGATCCACAACAAGACGGCCACGATCGAGATCGAATTCACGGCGACCTTCAGCGGGCGCACCAGCTCGTTGACGGCGCTCGCTCGGTCGAAGCTTCGGTAGCCATCCGGCAGACGCTCGGGTGCGCCGTCGATTCCGATCGACGTGATCATCGGCTGCCCGTTGTACGCCAGTTGCTGCAGTCCCTTGGTTGTCAAGAAGATGTTCGGAATCTTGGCCATTGCGGTGGAATTGGGCACAATCCCGACAATTCGCAACTTGTGCGTACCGACCTCGATGGTGTCACCGATATGTCGGCCCAGGGTGCTCGATGCGGCGACCTCGTCCGGCTTCGACGGAACCCGACCCTCCGAAACGTCCGGCATGCCAGGCCCATTCTCGGGCGCGCCAAATGCCGTCACGTTCCGCGTCGAGCCGCCGTCCTTCATCATGGTCCCCACGCAGCCCAATGGGGCCGCGGCCATGACGCCAGGCTCGGCGGCCACCCGCGCCAGGTCAACGTCGGGGAACAGGATGGCACCCAGGAACGGCCCGGCCGCACCCGATTTGACGACAAATTCGTCAACACCCATGGAATCCACGGTGTGGCGGGCCTCGACGCGAAAACCGTTCGCGAGGCCCGTAAGCACCAGCGTCATCCCGAAGATCAGTCCGGTGCTGGCGATGGCGATAACCAGCCGCCGCTTCCGCCATTGCATATCACGCAGGGCAGCAAAGAGCATTCCCAGACGCTACCAACGTCCGTGTTTTGCGGCCAGGTCTCCCCTACGTTTGCCTTCGGCTAACTGCAATCTATGGAAAACAATTACTTGCGCTTTATACAGCTAACAGAATGCGCCGCCATTGCCGCGCTGGCGTCAGGCACGTCCGGTGCCACGGCGGGCTTCTAATAAACTGCGATGGTGACCGTTGCGCCGGTATCCGTCGATAGCCTCGCCCCGACGAAGGGGGTGGGTCGCTGATGTCTGTCAATGACGACGCGGTGACCGTCCTGTCGGCAAGCGAGAGTTGGGAGCTGCTGGCCAGCGTGTCTTTGGGCCGACTAGTCACCAGCGTCGACGGTCGACCCAAGATCTTTCCGGTGAACTTTGCCGTCCAGAACCGCACGGTGCTGTTCCGCACTGCGGAGGGCACGAAGCTGGTCAGCACCGCAATGAACAACCAAGTGCTGTTCGAGGCCGACGACCACGACGCCGCCGGCGGCTGGAGCGTCATTGTCGAGGGCACAACCCGCTCGCTTCGCACCGACGAAGAGCGCGAGGAGGCCGACCGCGCCCACCTACTGCCGTGGGTGGCAACGGATAAGCCGCATTATGTTCGCGTCAAGCCGACGGCGATCACTGGTCGTCGCTTTCGGTTCGGCCCAGAGCCGGGCCAGGAGCCAGGTTAGCCATCTCTACCGGTTCCCGCGCCACTCACCACGCCGCGGAATTTATCGACGTCAACCACCAGTGGCGGCGAAGTTTGGTCGACCCGATCTGTCGCCAACGAACACCGTCGCGAGTTACGCTACTCAACGTAGCGTAATGACCGCGATGGCCGCGCCCTGGCAGTTTCGCCGAGCCGCGAGTCGCGCGGCGCCGCCCCATCCGCGGCTGACGGCGACGAAAGGGAGAACTCTGGTGTTGGATCTGAAAATCATCGGCGGCACTGTCGTCGACGGCACGGGAGCCCAGCGCTATCGCGCCGATATCGGCATCGCGGACGGCGTAATCATCGACGTAGTCCGCAGGGGTACGGACGACTCGGAGACGGACGGCTTGCAGACCGCGCATGCCGCCGAAACCATTGATGCCACGGATCATGTGGTGGCCCCCGGGTTCGTCGACATCCACACGCACTACGACGGTCAGATGAGCTGGGACAGCTTGCTCGAGCCGTCGAGCGGCCATGGTGTCACCACGGTCGTCACTGGCAACTGTGGCGTTGGATTCGCCCCGGTGCGGCCCGGTAGCGAGGACTGGCTGATCACGTTGATGGAGGGTGTCGAGGACATCCCCGGTACGGCGCTCACCGAGGGCATTACCTGGGGCTGGGAGAGCTACCCGGAGTACCTGGATGCGATCAGCGAGCGGAAGTTCGCGATCGACGTGGGCAGCCAGGTCGCCCATGGTGCCGTCCGGGCGTATGCAATGGGCGACCGGGGCGCTCGCAATGAGCCGGCCACACCTGAGGACATCGCAGCGATGGGCCGACTGGTCACCGAAGCCGTCGAAGCTGGCGCGCTCGGGTTTTCCACATCGCGCACGCTGGCCCATCGTGCGATGGACGGCGAACCAGTACCCGGAACCTTCGCCGCCGAGGAGGAACTGTTCGGCCTCGGTCGGGCCATGGCGGCCGGCGGTCGAGCGGTGTTCGAGCTTGCGCCGCAAGGAGCGGCCGGCGAGGACATCGTGGGCCCCAAGAAGGAACTGGACTGGATGCGTCGGCTGAGCGGCGAAATCGACCGACCCCTGTCGTTTGCTCTCATTCAGGTCGATGCCGACCCGGACTTGTGGCGCGAGCAGCTCGACCTCTCCGCGGCCGCACACGCAGCCGGCAGCCGCTTGTACCCGCAGATTGCCGCGCGGCCGTTCGGCATGATGATCGGATTCCAAGGCCATCATGCCTTTGGCCATCGGCCGACCTACCGCAGGCTGCAGGCCGAGTCCAGCCGCACGGATTTGGCGCAGCGCCTCGCTGACCCCGCGGTGAAGGCGGCGATCCTGTCCGAGGACGACCTACCGATCGACCCCACGGTGCTGTTCGACGGGATGTCCGCGTTCGTCCAATACTCGCTGGGACGGCTCTACGCCCTCGGCGATCCGCCAAACTACGAGCCGACGCCCGAGCTCACCGTGGCCGCCATCGCCAAAGAGCGCGGCGAGGACCCGCTGGCGACCCTCTATGACCTCATGCTCGAGTCCGACGCGTCCGCCATGCTGATGCTGCCGCTGTTCAACTACGCCGACGGCAATTGCGATGCCATTCGGGAGATGATGCTGCATCCGGCCGGCGTACTGGGTCTCTCCGATGGCGGCGCCCACTGCGGAATGATCTGTGATGCGTCCTATCCCACCTTCCTGTTGACGCACTGGGCACGCGACCGCAGCCGCGGAGAAAGACTGTCGCTGGAATATGTGATCCGCAAGCAGTCCCGCGATACGGCTGAGCTGTTCGGTCTCACCGACCGCGGCACCATCGAAACGGGTAAGAAGGCCGACATCAACGTCATCGACCTGGACGCGCTGACGCTGCACCCCGCGACCATGGCCTACGACCTACCGGCTGGCGGCCACCGGATCCTGCAGCGCGCAAGCGGATATGCGGCGACAATCGTCGGCGGAACCCTCACTCGCCGCGACGACGTCGACACCCGGGCACGTCCCGGGCGTCTGGTGCGCGGAGCGCGCTAGGAACCCGCCGATGAGCGATTCTCCCAGCCCTGGCCATCGGCTACCCACCCACGACGAGGACGCCATCGGCACCCCGCCGCCGTGCCCCACCCTGATACCGGCCGACCGCTACTACTGTCCGCAGTTCGCCGCGCTCGAGATCGAACGGATGTGGCCGAAGGTGTGGCAGATCGCCTGCACGGTCGACCACGTCGCTGCATCGGGTGACTACTTCGAGTACCGGTGCGGCCCCTACGGGGTGGTGATCGTGCGCGATGACCCCGATTCTCCAGACGGCGGGCTGCGGGCATTCCAGAATGTGTGCCGCCATCGCGGCAACTCACTGTGCGTGGGCTCGGGTTCGGGACTGCACGAGCTCAAGTGCGGCTATCACGGGTGGACCTGGGACTTGGCCGGCACACTCAAGCGGGTGCCGAACCGCAAGGGCTTCGGTTCGCTGCGGTTGTCCGACTTCCCGCTGTTCCCAGTCAGAGTCGAGACCTGGGCGGGGCTGGTATTCGTCAATCTCGACGTCAACGCGATGCCGTTGATCGAGTACCTGGAGGCAGTGCCCGACGACATCGCTTGGTGCAATCTGGACGAATTCCGTTGCTATGCCACACTCACCGTTGCTGTCGACGCCAACTGGAAGACGATCGCCGACGGCTACAGCGAGACCTACCATATCGCTACGTTGCATCCCGAGCTGCTGCGCTGCGTCGACGATATTCATGCACCACAACAGATTTGGGGACACACCGGTAAGTCCGATCAGCCCTACGGAGTGCCGAGCCCACGATTCAACGGCACCCTGACCGATGAAGAGGTGTGGAACGCTTACGTCGACACCCAAGGCGCGCTCATGGGCGCGAACAAGGGTGCTCCGTTCCCCGCCGACGAACGGCAGGCCGGCCAGACGGTTGCTGACATGATCGCGGCACGCACCCGGGAATTTGCCGCGGGTCGCGGCGTCGATCTTGGCTGGGCCGATACCGATCGGATTACCCGGTTGCACCAATACAACGTCTTCCCCAACATGACCCTGCTTGCCAACGCGGACCACCTGACGATCATGTGCTCCCGTCCCGGACCGGACCCCGATCACGGCGAGCTGGTGTTGTTCCTGATGACGCGGCTGCCGCCGGGCGCGCCGCACAACAAGCCAACTGATGTCCGCGTGGACGCCGCGGCCGCCGAACCCGGCGTAGTGCTGTCTCAGGACATCCGGGTACTCCCGGGGGTGCAGCGCGGCCTGCGTCAGCCGGGCTTCTCCCATCTTGTGCTCTCCGCCGAGGAGCGGCGCGTGATCAACATGCACCGAAACCTCGAGCGCTACCTCGACCTGCCCGAGACCTACCCGACTCCGCGCGGATGACCGGCGGCGCCATCCTCCCGTGATCGACGTCACTACGACAAAGAACGGGCGTGACAAGGTGGCCGGTCTGTGGGTAAATTCACAGCCGATCACAATCGAATAGCACGACCAGCCACTGACGCGATGCGGGAGAACCTCGATTCGAGGCGCCGTAGGAGCAAACTCCTCCCCGGGAATCTCTCAGGCCCCAGTACCGCACCGCCGAGGCAACTCTGGAGACAAGGGACGGTCACGTTCGACCATCCCCGACCGAAGGTGTACGACGTCGCCGTAGTGCGACGCCACAGACTCTCAGGTTTCAGGACAGAGCGGGGAGGGAGCAACCAGCCCGGCGCCGCCGGGCTAATGGAACGGAGTTGCCCCTTGTTGCTGACCTTCTACCCCCTGATCGACACTCTCGCCCGATTTGGTCGGGCGGGGCGTCACCGCGCGATCGAACGATCGACCAAGCCGCCCGCAGTCCAATCCAGCCGATCACCGGCCTGCCCGCAGACCACCCCGGCGCGGCTGCGCCACACCCGCCGACCGGTGATCGCCGACGTGCACGCCCGCCAGAACGGAATGAACCGATGAACACCCTGAATCAAGCCCTAGCCACCTTCGATCCCGACATCGCGGCCCTGATCGATAGCGAGCTGCGCCGCCAGGAAACCGGTCTGGAGATGATCGCTTCGGAGAACTATGCACCGCTGTCGGTGATGCAGGCCCAGGGATCCGTCTTGACCAACAAGTACGCCGAGGGCTACCCGGGCCGGCGCTACTACGGCGGCTGCGAATACGTCGATGGTGTCGAACAGCTGGCCATCGACCGCGTCAAAGCCCTCTTCGGCGCCGAATACGCCAACGTCCAACCACATTCGGGCGCCACCGCAAACGCCGCCACCATGCACGCCCTGATAACGCCCGGCGACACCATTCTGGGATTGTCGTTGGCCCACGGCGGTCATCTCACCCACGGGATGCGCATCAACTTCTCCGGCAAGCTGTACAAGGTCGCTGCCTACGAGGTGTCGCAATCGGACTACCTCATCGACATGGACGCTGTTGCCGAAGCCGCCCGTCAACACCGGCCCGCGATGATCATCGCCGGCTGGTCGGCCTACCCTCGCCACCTGGACTTCGCCCGGTTCCGCGCCATCGCCGACGAAGTGGACGCCGTGCTGATGGTCGACATGGCACACTTCGCCGGCCTGGTCGCCACTGGGTTGCACCCCAGCCCTGTGCCGCACGCCCACGTCGTCACCTCGACCACGCACAAGACACTGGGCGGGCCGCGCGGCGGCATCATCTTGTCCAACGACGCCGCCATCGCCAAGAAAATCAACTCCGCGGTGTTCCCCGGGCAGCAGGGTGGGCCACTCGAGCATGTCATCGCCGCCAAAGCCACCGCATTCAAGATGGCCGCAGAACCGGAATTCGCGCAACGACAACAACGTTGCCTCGACGGCGCGCGCATCGTCGCCGACCGGCTGAACCAGCCCGACGTCGCCGCGCGGGGCATCACGGTGCTGACGGGGGGCACGGATGTGCATCTGGTCCTGGTCGACCTGCGCAACGCCGAACTCGACGGCCAGCAGGCCGAAGACCGGTTGGCCGCGGTCGATATCACCGTCAACCGCAACGCGGTGCCGTTCGACCCCCGGCCCCCGATGGTGACCTCGGGGCTGCGAATCGGCACCGCCGCGCTCGCGTCACGCGGCTTCTCCGACAGCGACTTCCGCACCGTGGCCGATCTCATCGCGACGGCGCTGACGGCCACCGACGACGACCAGCTGGGTTCGCTGCGCGCGCAGGTCCAACAGCTGGCCGCCCAGTACCCGCTCTACCCGGAGCTGAGCCGGACATGACCATCAGTGTTTTTGACCTCTTTACAGTCGGCATCGGACCATCCAGTTCCCACACCGTGGGGCCGATGCGCGCGGCAAATCAGTTCGTCGCCGGCTTGCGTGATCGCGGACAAACAGAACAGGTCTGCGCGGTGCGGGTGGAACTGTTCGGCTCGCTGGCTGCCACCGGCGCCGGCCACGGGACCATGTCGGCGGTCTTGCTGGGGTTAGAAGGCTGCCGGCCGGAAACGATTACCACCGAGCACAAGGAGCGCCGTCTCGCCGAGATCGCCAGCTCCGGCATGACCCTGATCGACGGCATTATTCCGGTGGAGTTGACCGAGGGCGATATCGAGTTGCACCCGGACGTCGTGCTGCCCACGCATCCCAACGGGATGACGCTTTCTGCCAGTACCTCCAGCGGCGACACGTTGGCTATCGAGACGTACTTCTCTGTCGGCGGAGGTTTCGTCGTCACCGAACAGTCCAGCCAGACCGGCGACGAGCGATCGTGCTCCTTTGACCTCCCCTATCGGTCCGCTCAGGAGCTGCTCGACATCTGTGATCGGCTCGACGTCTCGATTAGCGAGGTGGCACTGCGCAACGAAGCAAGCGGCCGCGCCGAATACGAGGTCCGGAGCGGGCTGCTGCACCTGCGCGACGTGATGGTCGAGTGCGAACAACGCAGCATCACCCGCGACGGGTTGCTTCCGGGCAGCCTCGCCGTGCGGCGCCGGGCAAAGGTCTGGTATGAGCGGTTGAACACCGAAGACCCGCACCGCAAACCGGAATTCGCGGAGGATTGGGTCAATCTGGTGGCGCTGGCGGTCAATGAGGAGAATGCCTCCGGTGGCCGCATCGTCACCGCGCCCACCAACGGCGCCGCCGGCATCGTGCCGGCCGTGCTGCACTATGCCACGCACTACACGCCGGCCGGCGCCGCAGACCCCGACGACGTGGCGGTCCGATTCCTGCTCACCGCAGGTGCCATCGGATCCCTGTTCAAGGAGCGAGCATCGATCTCGGGCGCCGAGGTCGGCTGTCAGGGCGAAGTCGGCTCCGCGGCCGCCATGGCCGCTGCCGGATTAGCTGAGATCCTCGGCGGCACACCACAGCAGGTCGAGAACGCCGCCGAAATTGCCATGGAACACAGCCTGGGGCTGACGTGCGACCCCATCGCGGGGCTGGTGCAGATCCCGTGCATCGAACGCAACGCGATTTCCGCGGGCAAAGCCATCAACGCGGCGCGAATGGCAATGCGCGGGGATGGTATCCACCGCGTCACCCTCGATCAGGTCATCGACACCATGCGCACCACCGGCGCCGACATGCATACCAAGTACAAAGAAACCGCCACTGGAGGTCTCGCGATCAACGTCGCGGTCAACATCATCGAGTGCTGACCGGCTATCGGATGTCGTCCGGCCGGCGCAGCCACGTTCGACACGTGGACACCTGTTACAGTCACGCCCGCAGGAGACCAACCCGGATTGGGGTGTTGGCATGACTCACGACAGGTCGGCGCACTTCGCCGAATCCGCCGACGTAGTGGTGATCGGTTTTGGCGCTGCGGGCGCATGCGCGGCCCTTGCCGCACGCGAACGCGGAGCCGAGGTCGTCGCGCTCGATCGGGCGAATGGTGGTGGTGCGACAGCGATATCCGGCGGGATCATCTACGCGGGTGGCGGCACGGCAGTTCAACGACAGGCCGGTGTGGAGGACAGCTTCGAGCAAATGCTGACCTACCTGCGCCTGGAGGTGGGCGACGCAGTCAGCCAACAGACTCTGGAATCGTTCGTCGGCGGCAGCCCCGAAATGATCGACTGGCTGTCCAGCTACGGCGTGCCGTTCGACCCCAGCCTGTGTCCGTACAAGACATCATTTCCGAACAATCACTACTACCTGTATCACTCGGGCAGCGAGAACGCCGGCGCGTTCCGCTCCCACACCCCGCCCGTCCAACGTGGACATCGGGTCAAGGGAAAAGGCACCTCCGGTAAGAAGCTGTACCAGCCGCTGGCCAACTCTGCGCTCGGCCTCGGCGTTCAGCTCTACCCTCAGACCACCGCAACCAAGCTGGTCCAGGACCCCTCCGGTCGAGTCACCGGAGTGGAGGCGATGACGATGCACTACGCGCCACAGCGCATACAGCGCATCTATGCGGCGCTGGCAGCGGTGTCAACCAAGCCCGGCATCTACTACCCCCCGCTGCGCCGCCAGCTAGAGCGCCGCCTCAGGATGCTCGAGCGACGCTACGCCCAACCGGTCCGGATCTCCGCGCGGCGGGCAGTGATCATCTGCGCTGGCGGTTTCATCGGCAACACCGAGTGGATCGAACGCTACGCCCCGAGGTACCGGACCGGACTTCAATTGGGTACCACTGGCGACGATGGAAGCGGCATCGCGCTGGCACAAAGCGTAGGAGCCGTCACCGACCGCATGGACAACGTTTCGGCATGGCGCTTCATCACCCCGCCGAGCGCATTCATCAGCGCCATCATCGTCGATGGGGACGGCAACCGAGTCATCGACGAGAGTCGATACGGCGCGGCCGTGGGGCAAGCATTGGTCAAAGACCACGACGGCACCGGATGGCTGCTCGCCGATGCCGCGTTGATGCGAGAAGCTCGGCGGCAGATGATCAAGCAGCCGTTGTGGTTTCAGCGCGCCCAATCCGCGGCGCTGATGCTGGCCGACTCGGTCAAAGCCCAGACGATACCCGGGGTTGCGCAGGCGGCTGGTATCGATCCTGATGGCCTGGTGGCCACGGTCGAGGCGCACAACAACGCCGTCGATGCTGGGGCAGCGGACCCTGCCGGAAAACCCGCCGAATTTGTCCGTCGGATAACCCAGCCCCCGTACACCTTGCTGAACATTTCGGTTCGGCCCAGCCTGCTCAACCCCACACCGATGCTTACCCTCGGTGGCGTACAAGTCGATGAAGGCACCGGCGCGGTCGTCAACGAATCCGGCGCTCGGATTCCAGGCTTGTTCAGTGCTGGACGCACCGCAATCGGAATCTGCTCCAACTCCTACGTCAGCGGACTCTCGATCGCCGATTGCGTGTTCGCCGGTCGCCGCGCCGGGGCACATGCCGCCACCGACTCGTTGTGATCCAACCGGCTCGCTTGTGATCCAACCGGCGTCAACCGACCGGATAGCTCACCCCGGTAAGTTCCTCAGAGACCGCCCACAGTCGTCGCTGCAGGTCGGTGTCGTGCGACTGGGCGCTGGATGCCACGACTTTCGGATGGCCCCGAACCTCGCCGAAGCCGTCGGGTCCAAAGTACTGTCCGCCACTCACGGCCGGGTCGGTGGCGGCGCGCAAGGTGGGTAAGGCGCCCAACTCGGCGCTTTGCATCAATCGCCCTAGCACCGGGGCAGCCGCGGCGAGCATCCTGGGCAGATTGCGGGCCAGTTCGGTGTTGGAACCGCCCGGGTGCGCGGCAACCGCGATTGTGGTGCCGCCCGCGGCCAGCCGGCGCTGCAGCTCGTAGGTGAACAGCAGATTGGCGAGCTTGGACTGGCCGTAGGCGCCGACCCGGCTGTAACTGCGCTCCCAGTGAAGATCGTCGAAGTGAATGGCTGCACGAATGCGGTGTCCGATGCTGCTGACCGTGACCACTCGGGATCCAGCGACTGGCAGCAACCGATCCAGCAGCAGCCCGGTCAACGCAAAGTGACCCACGTGATTGGTACCGAACTGCATCTCGAAGCCATCCGCGGTGTTCGACTTCGGCGTGTACATCACGCCGGCGTTGTTGATCAGCAGGTCGATGCGCTCGTGATCCGACCGCAGCTGCGCGGCAGCGGAACGCACGGACTCGAGGGAGCTCAAGTCGAGCTCCTGGATCTCCACCTCAGCGCCCGGGATGGCCGCGGTGATGCGTGCCCCAGCCTGCTTACCTTTGTCGAGATTGCGCACGGCCAGCACAACGTGCGCACCTCGGGCAGCAAGCGCGGCGGCGGTCTCGAAGCCGAGGCCGGTGTTGGCGCCAGTGATGACGGCGGTGCGCCCCGTCTGGTCCGGGATATCGGCGGCGGTCCATTTGCTCATGAGGGGCTCCTCGTTAAGACTGATCAAACGGGGCGAACGCTCCGTTTGAGTAGACTATACGGAGCGTGCGCCCCGTTTCGCAACAGCGGCGACCCGATGGAGGTGTGATGTGGCTCCCAACGTCCGACCCGTGCGCGCCGACGCGGCCCGCAACCGGGCGCGTGTCTTGGACGTCGCCTACCAGACCTTTGCGGCCGAGGGACTGTCGGTGCCGATTGATGAGATCGCCCGACGCGCGGGCGTCGGTGCGGGCACGGTGTACCGGCATTTCCCGACGAAAGAGGCACTGTTTCGGGCGGTGATCGCTGACCGCATGCACCGCCTCATCGACGACGGCCATGGCTTGCTGGAGACCGAGCAGCCCGGCGAAGCGTTGTTCAGCTTTCTGCGTTCGATGGTCTTGCAATGGGGAGCCGGCGACCGGGGCCTCGTCGAGGCACTGGCCGGCATCGGGGTCGAGATCGACAGCGCCGTTCCCGACGCAGAGGCGAACTTCCTAAGCCTCCTCGCCGACCTGCTGCGCGCCGCCCAACACGCGGGCACCGTCCGCAAGGACGTGGATGTCGCTGAGGTCAAGGCACTCTTGGTCGGGTGCCAGGCGATGCAGAGCTACAACCCCGACCTGGCCGGGAAGGTGACCGAGATCGCTCTCGACGGCCTTCGCCGAAGAGCGTAGGTGACGGCCCGCCGCAGGAATCCCCACGGTGGGTTGTCTGACGCAGTTGGCGATCCGTGATACTGGTAGCCGCCACTACAGTGCAAAGCCCCTCGACACCTGACCGACATTGACGCCGGGAGAACACATGAGCGCCGAGCAGCCGACCATCATCTACACGCTGACCGATGAGGCGCCACTGCTGGCGACCTATGCGTTTCTGCCCATAGTGCGCGCCTTTGCCGAACCGGCGGGCATCGCGGTCAAGACCAGCGACATCTCGGTGGCGGCGCGCATCCTGGCCGAGTTCCCCGATTACCTCACTGAAGAGCAGCGGGTGCCGGACAATCTCGCTGAGCTGGGCAAGCTGACGCAGCTGCCGGAGACCAACATCATCAAACTGCCGAACATCAGCGCCTCGGTACCGCAGCTCAAGGCCGCGCTCAAGGAGCTCCAGGACAAGGGCTACAAGCTGCCGGACTACCCAGCCGACCCGAAGACCGACGCAGAGAAGGCGATCCAGGAGCGCTACGCCAACTGCCTCGGCAGTGCGGTCAACCCGGTTTTGCGCCAAGGGAATTCAGACCGCCGCGCCCCCAAGGCGGTCAAAGAGTACGCACGCCAGCACCCGCACAGCATGGGCGAGTGGTCGATGGCTTCGCGCACCCACGTTGCGCACATGCGTGACGGTGACTTCTACGCCGGCGAGAAGTCGATGACGCTGGACCGCGCACGCAACGTGAAGATGGAACTGGCGACCAAGGGCAACGAGACGATTCTGCTCAAGCCCGCGGTCGCACTCGATGAGGGCGACGTCATCGACAGCATGTTCATGAGCAAGACGGCCTTGTGCCGGTTCTACGAAGAGCAGATGGAGGACGCGTACCAGACAGGCGTGATGTTCTCACTGCACGTCAAGGCCACAATGATGAAGGTCTCACATCCCATCGTTTTCGGACATGCCGTCAAGACCTTCTACAAGGAGGCCTTCGCCAAGCACGAGGAACTGTTCGACGAATTGGGTGTCAACGTCAACAACGGATTGTCCGATCTCTACGGCAAGATCGAGTCGTTGCCCGGAACCCAGCGCGACGAAATCATCGAAGACCTACACCGTTGCCACGAGCACCGTCCGGAGCTCGCCATGGTGGACTCCGCCAGGGGAATCTCCAACTTCCATTCGCCCAGCGACGTGATCGTGGATGCGTCAATGCCCGCGATGATCCGCGCGGGCGGCAAGATGTACGGGGCCGACGGAAAGCTCAAAGACACCAAGGCCGTCAATCCGGAGTCGACCTTCTCTCGCATCTATCAAGAGATCATCAACTTCTGTAAGACCAACGGCCAGTTCGATCCAACAACCATGGGAACCGTCCCCAATGTCGGCCTGATGGCGCAGCGAGCCGAAGAGTACGGTTCGCACGACAAGACATTCGAGATCCCTAGGGACGGCGTCGCCAAGATCGTGGACCTCGACACCGGCGAGGTGCTCCTGACACAGGACGTGGAAGCCGGCGACATCTGGCGCATGTGCGTCGTCAAAGACGCACCGATCCGCGACTGGGTCAAGCTGGCCGTCACCCGTGCGCGCAACTCCGGGATGCCGGTGTTGTTCTGGCTGGACCCGTATCGCCCGCACGAGAACGAACTGATCAAGAAGGTCAACACCTACTTGGCCGACCACGACACCGAGGGTCTGGACATCCAGATCATGTCGCAGGTACGTTCCATGCGCTATACGCTCGAGCGCCTTGTTCGGGGATTGGACACCATCGCCGCGACCGGCAACATTCTGCGCGACTATCTCACCGACCTGTTCCCGATCCTCGAGCTCGGCACCAGCGCCAAGATGTTGTCCATTGTGCCGCTGATGGCAGGCGGCGGAATGTACGAAACCGGGGCCGGCGGGTCGGCACCCAAGCACGTCAAGCAACTCGTCGAGGAGAACCACCTGCGCTGGGATTCGCTCGGCGAGTTCCTCGCGCTGGCCGTCAGCCTGGAAGACCTGGGCATCAAGACCGGCAACGCGCGGGCCAAGATACTGGCCACCACGTTGGATGCCGCGACCGGCAAACTCCTGGACAAGAACAAGAGCCCGTCGCGCAAGACCGGTGAACTCGACAACCGGGGCAGCCAGTTCTACCTCGCCCTCTACTGGGCACAAGAACTTGCGACGCAGACCGACGACGCGGAGCTGGCCGGACACTTTGCCCCACTCGCCAAGTCGTTGACCGAGAACGAAGACGCTATCGTCGCCGAGCTCAACGCAGTTCAGGGCGAGGAGGTAGACATCGGCGGCTACTACGCGCCCGACAGCCAGAAGACCGCGGTGGTGATGCGGCCGAGCAAGACGTTCAACGCCGCGCTGGCGGCCGCGCACGGCTGACGCTGGACCGCGGCGATCGCCAGAGCAACGATGTCGACGCTGTCAGAGGCACAATGTCGCGGTCCGCTAATATAATCAATTGCTTGCTTAGATTCTGCGGCATACGCTGACGACATCGAACCCGGTGACGAGGCCGGGCCGATTACTCGAAAGAGAGCTGCTCATGGAGCCAGCCGTCTTCGACGACCCTCGCACGACCGCGCACGATTCGAATTCAGCCGCCGCCAAACCCGGGTGCAAACGGGTCAACCCCCGGCCCCAGCGGCTCAACACCTGGTTCACCCTGATCCCGGTGGCCGAGTACGAGAAAAAACGGCCCTCGCGGATCCCTTTCCTCGACACATTCGTCACCGTCGAGCCGATCGGTGCCGACGGCGAAACACCGTACGCGGTGTTCTTTGAGGGCAAGCTCCCGATGACGGCGGTCGTCGAGATTGGTGTCCTGTTCGTCTGGTACGGCGACGATCTGCAGAAGCCCGACCGCCCATTCCCCACCCTGTTCGCCGAACCGTACGACTCCGCCTACGTGACCAGCACCGCGACGCTGTTCGAGGACACCCACGTCATGGACTTCGTCGAGAACGGTTCGGACAACCTGCACTTCCGCGCGGTGCACCTCTGGGAATACTCGAAGATTTACGACCACGTGGTCACCGCGGAGACCATCACCCTCAAGCAGGACACCCGGTTCCGCTATGGCTCATGTTCGACCCGGCGCTCCATCCGGTGGTTGTCCAAGGTGCTTCCCAAGCTGGAACTCACCCAGGATTACGTCTACCACGGACCAGGTCTGGCGGTTGTCGGCGCCACCGGCTCGCGAATACCCCGGATGCACGCTCTGGTGAGCCTGACACCCGAGGGTGCGAATCGAACCCGCGTCTACGTCACGATGGCCATCGACCCAGCGACCTTCCCCGCAGCCGTGGAGCGCGTCTACGGCGCGATCACGAGAGGCCGTCGACTGTGTGACCTGCTCGCGCGGATCATGGCGAACTACATCAAGAACGAGTTCGACGTCGACGCGATCATCTGGAAAAACAAGAAGTACCTGGGCGCTTCGGCTCTGCTGCCGTCGGAAAGGCACCTTCGCGATGTGATCGAGTGGGGAAAGACCTTCTATCCGAAAGGCTTCCACGCCCCGGCCACACCCGAGAGGCCGGCTGAGGCACGCCAATGGCGGCCTCTGGACACTCTCGACAACGTGGCGCCGGGACAGGTGCACCGCTACACCATCGACGACGCCGAGCTCATCGCGCGCCGCGATGCCGGCGGCACCGTGAGGGTCTATGACGCGTTCTGCCCGCATCAAGGTGCGCACCTCGGGTTCGGCGGGGTCATCGACCGCGACTGCCTGCGCTGCCCGTTTCACGGGTTCTACTTCGACTCCGAGGGACGCTGTATCGGTCCCAACATCGCCAACGAGCACAGCTTCATCACATCGCTAAACCTCACCTCGGTATCCCATCGGGTGCGCGACGGACGAATCGAGGTCTGGCTCTAGAGCCTATCTTCGTGCTGCAGCATAACTTTGAGCTGCCGATGATTTAGTCAAGCAGTTCGCGAAGCGTTTCGATCAGCTTGACCCTGTCGGCGGATGTGGCTGCGATGGGGGCCACGTTCAAGGTCGTCACCCCCGCCTCCCGGAACGCCGCCAAGCGTTCCTTGACGAACCCGGGCGTGCCGATCAAGTTGATGTCTCGTACCAGTTCATCGGGCACCACCGCGGCGGCGCCCTCTTTGTCGCCAGCCAGGTAAAGCTCTTGGATCCGGTCGGCTTGAGCGCCGTAGCCGTAGTTGGTAGCCAGCGAGTGGTAGAAGTTCTTCCCCTTGGCGCCCATGCCACCGATGTAGAGCGCCAAGTGCGGTTTGACCAATTCCCGCAGTGATTCGACGTTTTCGCCGATGGCGAGCGTGGGACCGGCGTACACGTCGAGGTCCCCGAGCTCAGGATCCCGCTTGGCCCGGCCAGCAGCCAGTGCCTTGCCCCACACGTCGGGTGCCTTCTCGGGCAGATAGAAGATCGGCTGCCAGCCCTCGGCGACCTCGGCGGCCAGCTCGACATTCTTCGGGCCCAGCGCGGCCACGAGTATCGGAATACGTTGGCGAACAGGCTCATTGATGAGCTTGAGCGCCTTACCAAGCCCGGTGCCCTGATCGGCGGGCAACGGGATCGTGTAATGCTGGCCCGAATGCGTCACGCGCTCACGCCGCCACACTTGCCGGCAGATCTCGATGATTTCGCGGGTGCGCGCGATCGGGGCGTCGTAGGGCACCCCGTGGAAGCCCTCGATGACCTGCGGGCCCGAGGCACCCAAGCCCAGCGTGAACCGACCGTCGGAGACGTAATCGAGCCCGGCTGCGGTCATCGCAGTCAGCGTCGGCGTTCGGGTGTAGAGCTGCAGGATGCCCGAGGCCAGCTGAACCCGCTGGGTGCTGGCCGCCAGGTAACCGAGTGCGCTTACGGCGTCAAACGAATACGCCTCGGGGACAAAGACAATATCCAGCCCGGCACGCTCGAGGTCGGCCACTTCGGCCGCAACTTCTTTGAACCCACCGGCGTAGTTGATGGACAGGCCGATCCGCATAGTCGAACCCCCTCGTTGTTGGCCTCTATTGGTTGACGAACACGCTGACTAGTTCGAGGCCAGTTCGCTAGCCTCCTGCCGGATGCGATCAAACTGGGCTCCCATCGCCTCGGCCAGCGCAGTCGCACCCGACAGTGGCCGGACCATCACCATGAAATCGTCGATCAGACCGTCGGCGTTGAAATGCAGGAAGTCGCAACCGGTGACCTTCTTGCCCGCTGCCCCGGATACTCGTGCCTCGAACACGAACGCATGGTCGCAGCCGTTGGGGTCAGCGATTTCACGGATGTAGTGGAAGTCTTCGAAGACCCGCAACACACCCCGCAATATCGCTGCGGTGATCGGCTTGCCGACGTACGGCTGGTACGACACCGGGCTGGTGAACACGACGTCGTCGGCCAGCATGGCCTGGACGGCGGCCTCGTCGCGTTCCTCGACTGCCTTGCGGAAGGGGTGCATCGTGCTCCTAGATGCCAATGAGCGATTAATCGAGATTCGAATGAGATAGCGGTCCTGACTGCATGAACGAATATTCATTTTAGACGATTAATAGCTTCGCTGTATAATAGGGTCAATGTCACTCGGTGATGCAGTGCTAGCCGCCCTCCTCGAGGGCGAGTCGTCCGGATACGACCTTGCCAAAGAGTTTGATGCCTCGCTGTCGAACTTCTGGATGACCACCCCGCAGCAGCTCTACCGCGAACTCGAGCGGCTAGCCGGTCAAGGCCTGATTGCGCCCCGCATCGTCTATCAGGAGCGCCGACCGAACAAGCGCATGTACTCACTGACCGAGGCCGGCCACGAAGCCATCCACCAGTTCACGTCCCAGCCGCCGAAGCCCCCGGTGATCCGCGATGAGCTTCTGGTCAAAGTCCAGGCTGCTGACGCAGGTAACATGCCGGCCGTCCGAGAGTTTATCGTCGAGCGACTGCAATGGGCCAAGGCAAAACTGCACCGCTACGAGCAAGCACGCACTCACCTGCTCGACGGCGATACCGAAGAGGACTACCTGGCCGAGACCGACCGGGTGGGTCCTTACCTGACGTTGCTGCGCGGAATCGCGTTCGAAGAACAGAACATCCGATGGGCCGAACGTGTGCTCACGATCATCGAACGCCGCCTGCCAGCGACCTAACCAGCAGGCTTTTCGGCCGCGTCGACGGCCCGCTCCAGCTGGTCGAGCACCGCACGTAGTTCGGCGAGCTTTTCCCGCAATTCGGCGACCGTCCCGGCCGGGATGCCGGGCCGCTGCGGTCCGGCTGCCGGAGGTTCGGCGGGTACCGTGCCCGGTGGTAGCGCCACCGGCGGCCCCGGAGTCGTCGGCGATTGCCCACCGGCCTCCGGTGGTGGCGCGGCGGCGGCATCGCCACCAGGAGCAGTGGCGACCCGACCAGTTCCGGGTCCGAATACCTGATCGAGGGCTTCCGCCAAGGTCGGTGCATAGCCGACCCGGACCCCACCTTCAGTGCGGGGTTCGCGCACGCTGACGAGCACCCGAGAAAGTTGCGGGAAGGTGGAACTGTTCGGGTTCGTCGAAATCCGCTCGGTATAGAGCGGTTCCACATAGAGCACACCGCCATCGGCGATCGGCAGCGACAAGAGGTTGCCGTAGTGGATCCGGTTGGAGCGTTCGAGCAAGGTCCGCTCCGAGGCAACCCGGGTGTCGGAGATCATCGAGTTCTGGATCTGTTGCGGGCCCTGGGTCAAAGTATCGGTGGGCAACTGCAGCACAGTCAGCTTGCCGTAGTTCTCCGGATCCGAGTGCGCAGAGATGTACGCCGAGAGGAATTCGCGGTTGTAGCCAACCATTGCCGACGCAAGTCGGAACGACGGCCTGGTGGTCTCCTGATCGCCAACGAGGACGTAGAACGGCGGTTGAGCGGAGCTGTTGTCATTGGTGGGGTCGCTCGGTACCGACCAGAAAGCGTTGGTGGTAAAGAACTCTCGGGGCTCATCGACATGATATTTCGCGAGCAGGCCACGTTGCACCTCGAAGAGGTCCTCCGGATACCGGAAGTGGGCGCGCAACTCGTCCGGAATGTCGTCCTCGGGCTTGACGGTGCCGGGGAAGGCGCGCATCCACGCCCTGAGCACCGGATCTTCTCGATCGAACTCATACAGCGTCACGGTTCCGTCGTACGCGTCGACGGTGGCCTTGACGGAGTTCCGCACGTACGACACCTGCTTGCCTTCCCGCACCACGCCGGTGGGGCTGGTCACCGGTCCCTCGAGTGAGGTGCGTTGAGCGTAAGGATAGGTGTCGAGCGTGGTGTAGGCATCGACGATCCAGACGATCCTCCCGTTGACCACAACGGGATAGGGGTCGTCGTCGGGGGTCAGCCAGGGCGCCACGCGCTGCACGCGGTCCTTGGGGTCACGGTGGGCGAGCACCTTCGACTGCGAGCCGATCTCCCGGGAGAACAGGAACTTGTGCTCGGCGAACTTGGCCGCGTATACCGATCGGGTGAACCAGTTTCCGATCGACACGCCACCCGCGCCGGTGTAGGTGTACTTGGACGTGTCGGTGTCATACTCGCGGGGAGCGGAACCGGGAGCACCGCCGACGATCGCATAGTCGGGATCGGACTGGGCGATCACCTCACCGAAGTAGACCCGGGGTTGCTCGACCGGGATGACCTGTCGATCAGAGCCCAGCGACGCAATGTCGCTGACGGTGTAGATCGGATATCCGCTGTCGCTGTCGGAGATGTTCTCGGCATCGCGGGCGGCCTCGTTCACCCGATTGGCCGGGGCCGCGACAAAGCCATTTCCATGGGTGTACACGGTGTGTTTGTTGATCCAGTCGGTCTGATTTCCAGTGAGGCTGGATGGCGAAAGCTCCCGGACTCCGACGATATAGTCCTGCAGCTCACCGTCGATGCGGTAGCGATCGATATCCAATACGTCGGCGAAGCTATAGAAGTTCTTGAGCTGCTGTTGCTGGGTGAAGGTTCGCGAAAGGATATGCGGGTCCAGCAGCCGCACATTGGCAATCGTGGTGACGTCCGCCGGCACGTCACGGGGACGCTTGGTCCCGATTCCGGGATAGTCCTGGTACTCCACCCAATCACCATCGAGCCGATAGGCCTGTCGGGTCGCTTCGATGTTGCGTTGGATATACGGGCGTTCGACATCGGCAGCGTTCGGACGCACGGAGAACTGCTCCATGAGCAGCGGCCACAAACCGCCGACCAGCATCGCCGACAGCACCAGCAGTGCCGTAGCCATCGCGGGAATCCGCAAGTCGCGCAGGAAAATTGCCGCGAAGAAGGACAGCGCACACAACACTGCGATCGCAAGCAGCACCAGCTTGGCCGGCAGCTCGGCGTGGATATCGGTGTAGCCGGCGCCGGTGAAAGTCGGCTCTTTACGGCCACCCGATAACAGTTGGTACCGGTCGAACCAGTAGGCAACCGCTTTGAGCATCACGAGCGTGCCGGCGAGGACCGCGAGTTGAACCCGGGCAGCTTGGGTGAGGATGCCCTTGCCCTCCTTTGTGCGAATGCCGCCGAACACGTAGTGCGTCAGCAGGCTTGCCAAGAACGCGAGGACCACCGCCACGAACAGCCAGTTCAACACCGAACGGTAGAACGGCAGGTCGAAGACGAAAAACCCGATATCGTGGCCGAATTCGGGATCAACGACGCCGAAATCACTGCCATGCAGAAACAGCTGGACTCGCATCCAGTCGAACTGAGCGATCACCCCGCACAGGACACCGAGAGCTGCCGGGATGCCCCACCCGAACAGGCGCGGTCGGCGCATCACCTCGGTGCGGACCGGCGCGATCGGGTCCTGCTGCGGCTCGGACGGAATGAAAAACGGACGCGAGCGGTAGCCGACCAGCACGGCGGCGAACACGGCCCCGCCCACAACAAGCGCCACGATCAGGAACATCGCAAGCCGGGTCAGCAGCACCGTGACCCAGACACTGCGGAAACCGACAGCGCCGAACCACAACCAATCAACGTAGATGTCCACAAACCGCGGTACGACCAGCAGTAGCAGAAAGAAGCCCGCGCCTGCGATCAGCAGCAATCGAGACCGCGTGGATAGCATCGGTCGCTTGCTGGGCGAATGTGTCTCCATCCACGCTTCCTAACATTCCGAGCCGTGTTGCAACCGGCTATTGGCAGCGGCGGGGCATCGGGGATGTCCGCTAGGGGAAATTCTCCGCTTCGCCAGATCCAGCCGCCAGAACTTTCGCCAGCCAATCTCGGCCACGGGTCCGAAGCGTTGCCGTCCGCAGATTGCCGACACTCGCATCCAGTCGACAGGAGCCGACGCGATCGGCGCTGCCCGTCCACGTCGATGACCACCTTCACATCGTTCTGGTTGGTGCCTCGGTTTGCGTCGAACGCGCGCGCTGCGTTCCCCAAGGGCACTCGCCCCGCAAACATGTTTGCAAGCCACCCGGTGGCGTCGATGACCACATCCGGCCCCAAATTGCCTGCCACTTGATCGATGTCGCGATCGTGATAGGCGGCGCCAAGAGCAGGTCGCGGGGAATCCAGCATCACCGACTTGCGCCGAAAAAATGCCAAGATGAACCGTGCCCAAACTGGTCATCGACAACACCGCTATCGCAGCAGTTGACGCAGCGCATACCGAATACTCCTGCGGACACATCATTGTCGACGAGGGTGTGATTGTCGCGGTCGGCGAGGGATCTGCGCCCGAAGTGCCCGACGCGACCATCGTCGACGGCCGTGATTGCCTGGCCACTCCCGGGTTTGTCAACACCCACGACCATCTCTACCAATGGATCACCCGCGGCTATGCCCAGGACGACGTGCTGTTCAGTTGGTTGACCACGTTGTATCCGGTGTGGGGCCGGCTGGACGCCGACCTGGAATTCGCCGCCGCCAGCGCCGCACTCGCCAGGCTGGCGCTGACCGGCTGCACGACCACCATGGATCACCACTACGTGTTTCCGCACGATGGTGGTGACGTGCTGGGCGCAGAAGTCCACGCAGCGCAACGCATTGGCGTCCGCTTCCATCCCACTCGCGGTTCAATGGATCTCGGCGTGTCCAGCGGCGGGCTGCCACCGGATCACACCGTCGAAGACCTCGACACGATCCTGGCAGCGTGCCAGGACGCCGTCAGCACGCACCATGACGCCGCTTTCGACTCGATGGTTCGGGTCGCGTTGGCGCCGTGTTCGCCGTTTTCGGTCACCGCTGAGCTGATGCGACAATCGGCCTTGCTGGCCCGCGACCTCGGCGTGCGCCTCCACACTCACCTCGCGGAGACGGCAGACGAGGAGGAGTTCTGCACCGCGCAGTTCGGCCTACGCCCGGTGGACTACGTGGAGTCGCTGGGCTGGCTGGGTAGCGATGTCTGGATGGCGCATTGTGTCCACCTGTCCGAGGGTGATGTCGCCAAATTCGCCGCCACCGGTACTGGGGTCGCGCACTGCCCGACCTCCAACGGCCGCCTGGGCTCCGGCATCGCACGGATTCCCGAGCTGCTGGCCGCGGACGTCCCGGTGGGCCTGGGTGTCGATGGCGGCTGCACTGAGCACGGTTCGATGTCCTACGAACTGCGGGAAGCCACGCTGGCAGCCCGGTTCCGGAGGGGCCCCGGGGCGCTCAGCGCGCGCGAGGCGTTGCGGATGGCCACGATCGGCGGCGCCCGGTGCCTGGGCCGCGACCCCGAACTGGGATCACTCGAGGCGGGCAAGCTGGCTGATATAGCGCTCTGGCAACTGGACGGGCTCGGCCACTCCGATGTCGAAGACCCGGTCTGGGCGCTGGTGTACGGTCCGCCGGCGCCGTTGCGGCTACTCCTCGTCGGCGGGAAGACCGTCGTCGCCGACGGCGAGCTACGCACCGCTGACATCGCGACACTGGCGCAAGACGCACGCAGAGCGGCCGCGACGCTACGGGACCGCGGCACCGACTGACAGCAACGCACGCCCCTGGAGAGTTGCCACCCAGCATGGTGAGTGAGTACTCTCTCACCATGCTGGCGACGGGTCGTGAGAGGCTGCTGGCGACAGCGCTGGGGCTCTTTGCCGCCAAGGGGTACGCGGCGACGTCGGTGGCCGACATTCAGCGCGCGTCGGGCTTGGCACCGGGCTCCGGCGCACTGTACAAGCATTTCGCTTCCAAGCGCGAGCTGTTGGAGACCGCGGTCGCTCACCGGCTCGACAGCATCGTCGCCGCACGGGAGCACTACGACGCCGTTGAGCTCGGCACTGTCGAACAGGCAGTGCGCACGGCGGGCCAGCTGATCTGGAGCAACCTGAAACAGAGCGAGGACTTGCTCAAGGTCATGCTGCGCGAGCCAGACGAGCTCGGCGATCTCGACGAGAAGACCTGGCAGGTCATCACCGACAACGGCTATCAGCGGTTCGCCGACGAGCTCGCGGCCGCCAACCGCTCCGGACGCACTCGCATCCCCGATCCCGAAGCGGCGGCGGCCGTAGCAATCGGGTCCCTGTCCTACGCCGCCACGCTGCAGGCGCTGACGGGCCGGTCGCCCGGCAACATCGATGACGATCGCTACTTTGAAGCGTGGGTCAACCAAACGGTGAGCGTCCTCGCGCAATACACGACCACTCAAGAGCCCTGAGCCCCGAACACCAAACCTATTTCAGGAGTACAGCTATGACTTTCTCACTGCAACTGAGCGACGACGTGATCGAGGTACGCAATTGGGTACACAAGTTCGCTGCCGAAGTCATCCGCCCCGCCGCGGCCGAATGGGACGAGCGGGAGGAAACTCCGTGGCCCGTCATCAGGGAGGCCGCGAAGGTTGGCCTGTACTCCCCTGACTTCTTCGGGCAGCAGGCGGCCGAGCCAACCGGGCTGGGCATGCTCACCTCGTTCGAGGAGCTGTTTTGGGGCGACGCCGGTATCGCGCTGTCCCTCATGGGTAGCGGGCTGGCCGCGGCAGCGTTGGCAGGCAATGGAACTCCCGAGCAGCTAGTCCGCTGGCTACCGGAGATGTTCGGTACGGCCGATGACCCCAAGCTCGGTGCGTTCTGCTCCTCCGAGCCCGATGCGGGTTCTGACGTCGGCGCCATCCGTACCCGGGCGCGCTACGACGAGGCGACCAGCGAATGGGTTCTCAACGGCACCAAAACGTGGGCGACTAACGGCGGTATCGCCGACGTGCACATCGTGGTCGCATCGGTCTATCCCGAACTTGGCTCCCGCGGCCAGGCCAGTTTCGTGATCCCGCCGGGCGCCAAAGGCCTGGCGCAAGGGCAAAAGTTCAAAAAGCACGGGATCCGCGCGTCCCATACCGCCGAGGTGGTGCTCGACGACGTCCGTCTGTCCGAGGACATGATTCTCGGCGGACGGGACAAGTTCGAGGCGCGCATCGCTCGGGCCAAGTCCGGTGCGTCGGCGGGTGGGCAGGCGGCGATGAAGACTTTTGAGCGCACCCGGCCCATCGTCGGTGCCATGGCCGTCGGCGTGGCCCGAGCCGCCTACGAGTATGCACTCGACTACGCCTGCCAACGCGAGCAGTTCGGCCGCAAGATCGGTGAATTCCAGGCGGTGGCGTTCAAGTTGGCAGACATGAAGTGCCGTATCGATGCGGCTCGTCTGTTGGTATGGCGGTCCGGCTGGATGGCGAGCAACAACCAGAGCTTCGACTCCGCAGAGGGTTCGATGGCCAAGCTGGTGGCGAGCGAAGCCGCGGTCTATGTCACCGACGAAGCCATCCAGATCCTCGGCGGCAACGGGTACACCCGCGATTACCCGGTGGAAAGGATGCACCGAGACGCGAAGATCTTCACTATTTTCGAGGGCACCAGTGAGATCCAACGCCTGGTCATTTCACGGGCACTGACGGGGTTGTCTATCCGGTAGGTCTCCGGATGTCGCGGGGCGAGAGTGGGCCGAAGTGATCGTCATTGTCGGCGCGGGGGTGTGCGGCCTCGCGGCCGCCTATGAGCTGTCGCGACGCGGGCAGCGCGCGGTGGTCATCGAGCGCGGTGAGCCGTTCGCCGAGCAGTCCGCCGGATTGGCCCGGATCTTTCGCATCGCGCACCGGCGGGCGGCACTATGCAGCCTGGCTCTGCGAGCCCGAGCAGGCTGGCAACGCTGGGAGACCGAGTTGAATGCCGGGCGACTGCTTGGCACCGAGGGCTTTATCGCCGCCGGCGCCCCCGCGGACACCGCTGCGGCAATGACGGCCGCTGGCGCCGACTTCTCCTGGCTCGATCATTCCGAGATCGCGGCGCGGATCCCATTTCTTGCCGCCCCGTGGGAGTCTGCGGTGTTCGATCCGCTCGGCGGCAGCCTGCGCATCCGGCGCGCGCTGGGTGCCCTGGCGCGGCGGGTGGACATCCGGCGCGGTTCGGTCGTGTCGGTTGCCGACGACGGCTCGGCCACCCTCGAGGACGGTACCGTGATACGCGGCGACGGCGCCCTGATCTGCGCCGGTATCGAGACGCCGGCGCTGTTCGGCCCGCTCGGCCTCGACTTCGCCCCGCATACTCGCTTTACCTACGAGGGCGCAGACGCCACCAACGCGGCGTGCCTGTCCGCGCCCGAGGGTTACGGGCTGCCGCTCGGCACCACCGGCCGCTGGGCCTTCGGGCAGCAGCAGGCGGAACCCGCCGTCGTGCGGGCGCTGTTCCCGTCGCTGTCTCCCGTGGGCCAGGTGGACTGCGTCACGATCCGCGCCCCGTGGCTCGACTCCGGCGGCGACGGCTGGTCGGTGGCACGTCGCGGCCGTGTGGTCGCCTTCGTCGGCAGCAACCTCATGAAGTTTGGGCCCCTACTCGGTGAATTGCTCGCGCAGGCCGTTCTCGGCGATACGCTGCCAACCGACCTGACTGCCCCTTCAGTGCGCACACGAGAGAGCTAACCGGCACTAGGCCCCGACACTTGGAACGGTAGCAGTCAATGGTTAACTGCGAACGTGCGCAGAGAACCGGAGTTAGCGCGACGCTTCTTCTATCGATTCGAGCCGGTGCATGCCATCACCTACTTCGCGCCCGAGGCGCGAGCAGCACTGAGCGAGTTGGGCTACCGGGGTTTCTGGATGGGCTACTTCGCCGCTCGGTCGGCACCGCTTGGAATGGTGCCACCCGAGGTGGTGACCGCGATCTTCTACAACTTCTCCCCCGGCCAAGTCGCGAAGGCGCTCCCAGCGGCGTGGCAGATCGAGGGGCCCGAGGCCGCGTTGCGCGCACGACAAGCCGCCGCCGTTGTGGCGCTGCGCCGCTACGGCCTCACCGCGGATGACAATGTCAAGGTCGCGGCGGCATTGGCGGGCAAGGCGGCGCGCCACGCACCCCTTGATGGTCGACCACTCTTCGCTGCCAACCTGGCCCTGCCCTGGCCGGCCGATCCGCTGGCTGCGCTGTGGCATGCGGCGACGCTGCTGCGCGAGCAGCGCGGCGACGCGCACGTCGCGGTGCTGGCCGCCGCAGGTGTCTCGGGGAGGGAATCCAACGTGTTCCACGTCGCGGCAGGCCGCGCCCCGCGCGAGTTGATCGCTAGCAGGCGCGATTACGACGACGCGACGTGGCGTCACCACGAACACCAGCTGACCAAGCGAGGACTGCTCACCGAGGACGGGTCGCTGACCGATGCCGGCCGGGATCTCAAAGAGCACATCGAATCGCGAACCGACGCCCTTGCCCTGTCGGCGCTCGACGCCCTCAACGACGACGAGGTGGAAACGCTGTTCCAGGCGATCACGCCGATCACGCGCGCGGTGGTCGCCGGTGGAGACGTCCCCACTGCCACTCCGATGGGCTTGCGGCGCGACGAATTAGACGACGACAGTGCGCATTTGGGCGCTAGCTAAGCAGCTAGCGTGGCGGCCAGTGCCACGGCGGCTGGTCCAGCTGGCGCTGGCCCGCAATCCGGGTCTCACCGAGGTCTTTGGTCAGGAGTACCGTGTGCACGTCGGCGGTCGCTTGCAGAGCTGCGACAAGCGGTTCGGAATGGGTCACCGCGATGACCTGGCTGTGTTGGGCACCAGTGGCAATCAGCGCCGCCAAGGCGGGCAACAACTCCGGATGCAAGCTGGTCTCGGGCTCGTTGAGCACCAGCAATTGTGGTGGGCGGGGCGTCAATAGGGCCGCGGTCCAGAGCAGATACCGCAGCGTGCCGTCAGAAAGCTCGCCAGCGCCCAAGGGCCGCAGCATGCCGGGCTGGCGCAACAACAGTTCGAACCGACCATTGTCGCTGCGGATTTCGACGTGGCTGCCCTCAAAAGCGCGATTCACGGCATCATCGAGCGCGGCATCATCGCCGATTTCGCGAATCGTTTGCAATGCCGCGGCTAAGTCTGCACCATCGTGGCCGAGTACCGTTGTGCGCGTGCCGATCCGGGTTTGCCGGGCTGGCGCACCGCTGTCGGTGCGCAACTGATCGTAGAAGCGCCAGTTCCGCATACCCTCGCGCATGTGGATCAGTTCCGGTGCGCGCACCGGGTCTGCGAGTTCACTCAGCATGGAATCGAAGGGCCGCAGCACATCAGTCATCACATGCCACTTTCCATCGTGGTCGCGGACCCGCGCGGTGGGCCCCTCCCGCTGCGCTATCGCTGTCGCGGTGCGCCATACGGGTCCACCCCACAGCGCCTCCACCTTGACCTCCGGATCAAGCCCGAACGCGGTGTTGGTCGCACTGGGTAACCCGAGGTCCATCGCATATCCGAAATCGGCCCCGGCAAAACCCAGTCTCAGGCTGACCGGGTCGGTGCGCACGGTCCCCTGTACCTGATGACGCCCGCGGCGCACACCCTTGCCGATCACAGCCGGACCCGCCCACATCGTTGAGCTCAACCCGCCCTCGCGAGCCAACGCGGCGACCGCACCGTTGCGGGCCGAGTCCGTCAGCAGCCGCAGCGCCCGATAGAGATTGGATTTTCCACTGCCGTTGTGGCCCGTGATGACGTTGAGCTGGCGCAACGGAACGACCAGCTGACGCAGCGACCGGTAATTCTCCACCGCGACGGTCGACAGCACCTGCCCACGCTAGCCAATGCGCGACACAAGTTACGTTTGCCGGGAGCGAGTCACTCCACGGTCACGTCCCGCGATGACCGTGAGCACCCGCTCGCATACCTTCCAGTACCGCCGAGTACCGGCGACTACCTTCGACAACGCGAGGACCGACCATGAGCAACGCCGGGATACTCGGCCCACCGAGGCTGTTGCGCGCCGCCCCACCACACGAGTCCGATGCGGCTCACTACGCTCCCCGCAGGGCGCTGCAGCCGGCGGCGTCGTAGGCATGGAGCCGGCAGCGAATGCGGGAACCGGTCATGGTCGTCCGGCACCGTTTAGTGCCTACACCACTCCCAAGTTGTGGAATGACCCACACATCTCGTCGCAGATGCTGGCACTTCACTTGGCCGCAGATGAAACTGCGGCCTCGCGTCCTCATCGATTCATCGAAGCATCAACGAGCTGGATCGCTGCTGAATTCGGTCTTGGTCGAGCCTCACGTGTGCTGGATCTGGGGTGTGGCCCTGGTTTGTATGCCAACCAATTGGCCAGTAGGGGAACGCAGGTAGTTGGGATCGATGTCTCGGCCCGGTCAGTTCGCCATGCTCGGCTGACCGCTCAGCGCGACGCACTGCCGGCGGAATTCCGCGAAGGCAATTACTTGGTGGACGAACTCGGCGGTGGCTACGACTTAGCCTGCTTGATCTATGAAGACTACTGCGCACTGAGCCCGTCGCAGCGGACCGGCCTCATGGTGAGGGTGAGAAAGGCCCTGAACCAGGGAGGGGCGGTGCTCTTTGACGTCACCGCGGCCCGGCGATTCGACGCTTTTCGCGATGGGTCGGTGACGGAACGGAACTTGATGGGTGGTTTCTGGTCCGATCGGCCGTATATCGGAACCTGCGAGACCTGGACCTATCCAGAGCTTCGGTTGGCATTGGAACGCTACACGATTCGCACAGATGCGGGGCTGACCAGGCAGTACTGGAACTGGACTCACTGCCTGACCCGCGACGATGTGCTCAAGGAGCTTCAGAGCGTGCCTTTCGACGAGATCAGATTCTTCGGCGACCTGGCGGGTGCCGAATACGACAGTTCTGCTACCACTTTCGCCGCGACCGCCGTGCGCAGCTGATGCTCGATCGACGCCCGTCGGGCGCGCGTCCAGCAGAACGACATGAACGATCACGGGAGGCTGCTTACTCAGGACCGCGTCCGGCATCGGCTGCGTCTGATCGCTGGACTGGCAAGTCTTCTGGTCCGTCCGTAGAATGTCAACCATCTGTGACAATCGAGGCGGTGGTCATCATCGCAAAGCCGGCCAGTCGGTAATCGGGGCACTCAAGGTGGCTCTGGTAGTTACCCCGCTGGTCGCGGGCGCCGTCGTAGGCTGCGCGTCTGGCGCCGCGCCCACCGCCCAGGCGCCGCCATCTCCTTCGGAGTGCGGATGGAACCTCGAACTGTCAGAACACACGCTCGATGACATCAACGTCGCCGCGCCCGATACGGCTGCGGCCTACTGGGTGCTGCGCTACCGGGTGAAGCCCTCGCTGAACATCACCGTCGAAGGCAATTTCCCCGACGCTCGATACATCTCGTTCAACACCTACGACTGGCGTTTCCGTAGCTTCACTGCCAATGACGTCGCCTCGTCGATCGCCGACTACCAGATCGCGCCGGACCCGGGGGCCGCAAACCCGTGGCGGCAGCCCGCCGCAGCAGGGGGGTCCTACACCGTCAAGATTCGTCCCAACCCGAACCCGAGCGAGGTCAATACACTTCCCCTGGCGCCACCCGAGACCGAAGACGAGCGTGATGGGTTCCTCATCTTTCGCGTTTATCGTCCTGGCGGCGACCCAGCCACCGTCGAACTACCCAAGGTCAGCCTCGCATCGGCAAGTGAAACCCAAACATTCGCGGCCTGCACCAAGCAAGACCCGAATTTCGGAGCAGCCCTGCGGCGCAGCCCCCGCGCCGGCCAGCCGCTACCGAGTCGTGAACCTGTCACCGGCTTCGCTCGGATCAACGCCGGCGGCATATCGGCATTCGCCAACGTGGACAACGCCTACCTCAAGTACTTCCTTAACCCGCCGCCGCCTGATCACGTTCTCGTGGTGCGCGGCAAAGCCCCGACCCATCCTGCCGACGACAACCCGACGCCGTGGCCTCAACCGGGAATTGATGTGCGCTACTTCTCGCTGTGTACCTACCCCTCGATCTTCCCCGCGCCACTAACCCAAAACTCACTGCCCGACGGCACCGTTGACTATGGGTGCCGGACCGACCAAGAAACCAAACTCGACGCTGCCGGCTACTACACCTACGTCGTCGGTACTGAGTCACAACACCACCAAGTCGACGCCGTGCCCGACGCCACCTTCGTCCCGCTGTCGGCCGACCACCCCGGCGACCACTTCCTGCTATTCCGAAACCTTTTACGCGACGATGACTTCGGTCCGGCGATCCACAATGTTCCGCCGAATTCCACACCGGAACAGTCGGCAGCAATCATGGGCGACTACTACCCACGTATCAAGGTTTGCGCTTTGGATCTCTTGGCAGCTCGAGGAATCTTCGGATGTCCTGTGTAGGCGTCGCGGGCTAGGGCTATGCGGGTCAGGTAGTGCCGGGAGCACACTTCGTGATCTGAATGGCGCTCAAGCGCCGCGTCCCGCCGCAGCCTCCGCGGCGCGGGTCAGGCCCGCGAGACCGATAAGGTCTTCGTGCAGTTCGAACCATAAGGTGTGGTAGCTATCGACGATCGGGCGGGAGACGAAGCTATGGTCACCCGCGGCGACGGCGTCGGCGGCATTCGCCAGCCGTGACTTGTAGTGCCCCAAACGTGGCGCCACTGTGCCGATCCGGTCGAGGAGCGGAAGCACTTGCTGGTGCAAAGTGAGCAGACGTTCGAACACGGCGCGGTCGTACTCTCCGTCGCTGTGATCGTTGGGCTCGGCAGAGCCGCGAAGCTGCCAGTCGGTGATAATCGCCTTCAACTCACCGTTGTGCTCGGTAAAGGTCCCATAGATCTCTTTCACTATCGAGGCGTCAATGCTTTGCCGCTCAGCAGCAACGAGTTCCGTGCACCGCTCACGTCCGTGCGGGGTGATTCGATAACCCATCGGGGTCGACGCAACGAGCCGTGCCGCGACAAAGCCGTCCAGCGCCGCCTGAACCGTCGGACTATCGATGTCGAGACTGCTCGCAATCGCCTCGCGGGAGACTCGGCCTTTGAAGGTGAGCAGGCGCAGAATGGTCAACTCGTCAGTCATCGTCACCATCCCTTGGTGTGATCTGGCTAGTACGAATCCTGTTGTTTGGCAACGATGTCAACCTTCCCTCTGGTGAGCACCGCGGCCGTGCCGGCGGCCCGGCCGTCGGATAGACCGACGGCCGAGGACCCGCCGACACGGCCACAGCCATCGCCTCCCGCGCGAAGCTAATCGGATTCGGCAAGCAAGGTGTAGATCTCGCGGCGGGCGTTCTTGAGGATAGCGATGATGCGTTGCTGTACGTCAGTGGTGGTCACGTATGCGGATTGCGCTACCGCACCGAACAATTGGGCCAACACCGTGCGCAAGTCGGACTGACCCGAGTCGACATCCTCGGCGAACTGCTCCCAAGGAGGCGTCTTGATCTTCTCAGCTGCGGCGCGGCCGTCGCTAGTCAGCTCGAAAAGTTTTGTACTTCCTTCACTTTCGGAGCTGTCAATTAATCCCTCGTCATCCAGTAGCTGCAGCGTCGGATACACCGAGCCAGGGCTTGGTCGCCACAAGTCCTGGGTGCGTTGGGCGATCTCCTGGATCATTTCATAGCCATGCATAGGGCCCTCGGCGAGCAGGGCCAGGATGGCGGCGCGGACATCACCGGGGCGGACACGGCGGCCGCGGCCAGGCCCACGCCGGCGACCACGGGCGCCGCCGCGGCCGAGGCCGAAATCGAAACCGAAATCGGGGCTGGGCCCGAAACCGAAACCAGTGCCCGGCCCGAAGTCAAAATCCGATTCCGCGACCAGCCTCCCTGGCCCGTGTCCGGGACCGTGTTCGTGAGGTGGTGGCGGGTGTCCAGGCCCGCGCTTGTGCGGCGGCGGCAGGTGGCCCGGCGCCTTCTTCCCGGCTGCCTTCTTGCCAGGGGCCTTTTTGCCGGGCACTTTCTTGCCCGGGGCCTTCTTGCCGGGGGCTTTCTTAGCAGGGGCTTTCTTCGGGCCGGGGCCATCCCCGTGGGGCGGTCGCGGCTGGTGTCTGGGCCCAGGGGCAAGCCTGGGTTCGGGGCCGTCACCGAGGCCTTCATCGGGTCCGAATTCGTCCTCATCATCGTAATCGGATTCCAGCTCGGATTCGTCGTCGTAGAGCTCGACGGGACGATCGTCCTCATAGCGGTCATCGTCCGCATAGTCGTCATCGTCCTCATAGTCGTCATCCTGCTCATAGTCGTCGCGGTCGTCACCGTGCTGACCAGGGGCTACGTCAAGCTCAACGAGATCGTCGCTGCCGTTGACGAGCTCACCACCGGCAGGTCGGTCGATGATCGGCTCCACTGGGTCGTCCTTGTCCGCTTGCCCATGCGGGCGGCTCGCTACTTGTGATTCATTCACGATCGTCTCTCGCTTTCACCTGGATGGGCGGTGCACCCTTGTACGATACCGAAAGATATATCGGTCATTATCGTTAGCGCAAGGGGTGGGCGCAGATTTCTTGTCTTCCTCGCCACGCCGGTTGACCGGACTGGCGCGATCTGGCCGCGATCTAGCTGCGATTTGGCCGCGATTTGGGGAATCCACCGGTTTCTGGCATTGCGTAGCATCGCCGTCCTGCGGTGATCACACCCACGCCGCGTCAACACGTTGACTGCCATCGCCCGGTGCGCTCAGACCGCGTTGGTCGAAGCAACGTCGATGCGGAAGACCGGTCGCCGCGACTTCTCAGCGGGCCTGGCCCATGTGTCGATGTTTAGACTTGTCGACTGCGGCGGGCACAAGCGTTGGTGGCGAAAGGACGCTGCGGCATGGGTGACAAGGGAGCCAAACTCACACCTGCGGCAACACAGGAAGCCGATGCGCTCCTGGCCGACCTGGCACCGCTCAACGAGCCGCTGCACCACCGCAAGATGTTCGGCGGCTATGGCATCTTCGCCGACGACACCATGTTCGGACTCGTTGACTCGACAGGCAGACCGCATCTTAAAGTCGACGAGACTACCCAGCCGGAGTATGAAGCCGCGGGCGCCACCCGCCACGGCCGGATGCCCTACTGGTCAATCCCCTCGCAGGTCCGCGCCGACGAGGCCGCCCTGATTCAATGGGCACGCAGGGCTGTGTCCGCCGCGAGGCGCGCGCGCCAGTAGCGCTGCGGGGAAGCATCGCTGCCGTCAGCTGTTGCCGGAACCTCCACCGCGGCTGATGGTCGCCGCAATCGCCTTTGCGTCGATGCGCATCAGTCGCAGTTGCCCGCTCAGGTCGATCCGATAGCCGATGAAGAACAAGCCAGGCGACCGGGGATGGTCGCGCCCCCCGCTCACCATCGGACAGCCGTCGGCATCCAGAACACCCAGGTGACCGACCAAGTCCTGCAATCCACGTCGATACCCGGTCGCCGCAATCACCACATCGGGGCGGATACGTCCGCCGCCGGCCAAGATGACCTCGCTTCGGTCAAACCCGGTAACAGCTGCGACGATCTCGATACGCCCGGCACGGAGTTCGTCGATAAAGCCGTCGTCATAGGCGGGTGATTGGCGCCTGCGGACCATCGTCGTTGCGACGCCCATGGGCGACCGCGGAATCCCGTACTGGTCAAGGCGACCGAACAGGATTCTTTGCATCAACCACCCGACTTCGTCGCCGACCCGCGAAGGCAGCCGGTTCAACACGAGTCCCGGAAGATTGACGTTCACGCCCAAGAACTTGCGGGCTACTACGTTCGGCGGCGTCCGGCAGGCAACTCGGACCCGCTCGGCACCGCCTTTGGCCAACTGGTTGGCTAACTCGGAGCCGGTGACGTTCGGACCCACCACGAGAACGTCGCGACCACGGTACGGACCTGGGTTTCGATAGGCGCTGGAATGGATCAGCTTCCCGTCGTAGCTTTCGCGCCCAGGCCAGTCGGGGATGTACGGGTTGCGCTCGTGACCAGTCGCCACGATCACATGTGCCGCCTCAAACGCCTCGCCGTCGGTTTCTACCTGCCAGCCGCGCCGAGTTGCGGACAGCTTCTGCACGTCGACCCCGAACCGCACATCCAGCCGGTGGTACTGCGTGTAGTCCTCGAGGTAGCGCACCCAATTGTCGCGGCTCGGGTATTCCCCGTATTTGCGATGCCTCGCCCGATAACCCGGCAAGGTTGACATCCACGCCGGGGTGTTGAGCCGCAACCCGTCGTAGCGCGAGCGCCAGCTGGCCCCCACGCGATCGCTGCGCTCAAGCACCACCGCCTGCACGCCGGCGGCCCCTAATGTGGCCGCCGCGGCGAGCCCGGCAGCTCCTGCGCCGCAAACGATTGCCTCGGCCATGGCGACTGACGCTACTACTCCCAGCGCTCGATCGCGCCCCGCAGCCGATACGCCGTCGACCCTGGCCATCCGTCACGGGGAACGTGCTGTCGGGCACGCGGCGATCACACTCACCCCGGGCAGTGGTAATTGTCGGCACTCTGTCAGCGCCGTGGCGATTTCCGCAATCGCGGGAAGCGGCCATCGCGGGCCGAATTGACGTCGTCCCGGGCTAGCTTGGGGAAGTTCCGAACAGCAAGCGGAATCATCACGACGACGTCCCGCAGGGCTTGCCCGCCGGCGCGGCGCAGGATGCGCCAAATCACCGCAGGCGGGGCAAAGCGGGGCCCCGGTTGCAGTTGACTGGGATCGCCCCCCGCCATCGCTTGCTGCAAAGCTTTCTCAACGGCAGCGGGGTCGTTCCATACGCTGCGAAACACCACGATCCCGTTCGGGTCGATCACATAAACGGCGTTCGGCATGCTGCCGTAGGCGCGGTGAACTTGGCCGTCAAGGGTGTCGATGAGGATGCGCCGCCCTTCTCGATCCTCCTGGCGTAACACGTTCGCCGCTGCGGTCTTGTCAGCCTGGCTGCGATGTGGTCCCAGGTTCTCGCCGGGGTGAGCCTCGCGGATGTATAAGACCAAGAATGCGACATCGGGGAAACGGTAGGCCAGCGCGTTCATTGTCACTATGCCCTTGCCGAACATCGGGCAAGTGGCGCACCCAGTTTCTAGCACTACGAAGCGACCGCGCAAGTCAGACAACGCCACCTCGGCGCCGTCAATGTCGGCGACTCGAAAATCTGGTGCGCGGTCACCGATCTTGGGGCCACTGAACTCCTGGTTGAGCGGGTGTTCGCTCGGACGGAAACGTGCATAGTTGTATGCCAGCGTCACCTGCCCCGGTTGGCCGTTAGGTTGCGGGCCCGTTGATGCCGAACCAGATGTTGTCATCAGCGCTCCTCTGAACTTGCTTTGGCTCAAGGGACTTGGACCACCGCGGTCTGGGCCGTGGCACGGTGGCTGTCGCGTGCGGTGGGATGCTCACCGAAGCGGGAACCGGCCACCGCGGGCCGCCGCGCCCAGGGGCCGCCACAGTTTGCGGCTGGCCAACGCCATGTCCCACAACGCTTGCCGTCCGGCACGACGCAGGATGCGCCACATCACCGCGGGAGGCGCGGGCCGAAACCGTGGTTCCAGCTCACTGGGATCGGCACCGGCCACCATCTTGGTGAGAGCCTCCCCTACTGTCGTGGGGTCGTTCCACATGCTGCGAAACACCACGGTGCCATCCGCATCGATCAGGTGAACGGTGTTGGGCATGCTGCCATAGGCACGATGTACCTCGCCGTCGAGGGAGTCGATGAGGATCCGGCGGCCTTCCTGGTCTTGCCGGCGCAGCAAGGTCGCGGCGGCGATCTTGTCAGCCGGGCTGCGGTGCGGCCGAAGGTTACTGCCGGGGTGGGCCTCCCGGGTGTAGAGAACCAGGAACACTACGTCGGGAAACCGGTAGGCCAGCGCGTTCATCCTGGTGATGTGTTGCTCGAACATCGGGCAGCTCGCGCTACCAGTTTCCAGCACGACGACCTTGCCGCGGAAGTCGGACAACGCCACCTCAGTTCCATCGAGGTCGGTGGCACGGAAATCAGTTGCCAGATCACCAATTTTGGGCCCACCCAAGCCGTGAACCAGAATCTGCTCCCGCTGCTGCTCACTCGGGCGGAAGCGCGCATAGTTGTAGGCCAGTGCCACGTCCCGGGCCGGGGAATCCGTGCCGCCGCGCGCGAACATGCCCGGCGCCCCTGAATCAGATGTGGTCACTACCGCTCCTC
The DNA here is from genome assembly GCF_018278905.1 of Mycobacterium spongiae. NCBI lineage: Bacteria > Bacillati > Actinomycetota > Actinomycetes > Mycobacteriales > Mycobacteriaceae > Mycobacterium > Mycobacterium spongiae. The sequence goes on along the minus strand of NZ_CP046600.1, from coordinate 201,141 downwards.
ACGCTGTGTTTCAAGATCCGAATGCCCAAGACCGGGGTAACTTACAGATGCCGCAGCCAGTTTCTCGATCAGTCGATGCGGGCTGCGTGCACGCTCCAAAATGGCAAATGAACCACATGGTCTTGCAGCAGCGGTGCCAGAACTTGGAGTTGATCCTGCACGGGTTTCATTCCCGCCATGAACTTCGTGTCACTGCTCAACTCGGCCATCGCGGCGAACATCTCGGGGCTTAAACGGGCTTGATACGTGGTGGTCCCCAGATACGCGATACGCCAGCCAGATGCGGGCAGGACCCGCTCGAAGTTTTCCGCCGCCAGGCCCGGCAGTCCCGACCACTGGAGGCCGTTAACATTTTGGCAGCCGAACTCGAAGAGATAAAGCCGCGCACCGGGTTTGGTGGCTCGATGGAGCGCCTGCGCATATCGTTTCTGGGTGTCTTCGTCCTCTTGAAAGACGTGGTAGAAGCCGCAGTCGACCACGGTGTCGAATCGATTCTCCAGCCCGTCCAACGTAGTTGCGTCGGCTACCTGGAAGTCCACGCTAACCCCGGCAGTCTCGGCGGTGCGCCGGGCCCGCTCGATCGCAGCCGGCGAGGCGTCGATACCCGTGGCCGAGTAGCCCTTTGACGCGTAGTAGATCGCGTGGTGGCCCGGCCCAGTCCCCGGGTCGAGCACTTCGCCGCGCACCGCGCCGTGGGCAACCAGCTCCTGCACCACCGGCTGCGGACCGCCAATGTCCCATGGCGCCAATGTTGCTATTCCGGGCTCGGACCCGCCCCGGTAGATGGCATCAAAGTCTGGTTGTACCGCACTGGACATCGTTCACACTCCTCGTCTCCGTCCACCTGTGGGACATCTGGCAATAACGAGATAGTACGGTACGGTACCGTACTATCGCAAGTGTTCTAAGGTAGAGGTTGTGACCCAGACCGCCTCGGATCGTCCTGCCGAGCCCACGGCATCGTCGCCGCGGTCGGAGCGCGAGGCCGAGCTACTTGCAGTGACGTTGCGTCTGCTGCAAGAACACGGATATGACCGATTGACGGTAGATGCGGTCGCCGCCACCGCACGGGCGAGCAAGGCGACGGTGTATCGGCGCTGGCCTTCGAAAGCCGAGTTGGTGCTCGCGGCGGTGACCGACGGCATCCGCCAAGTAGCGATCGCCCCTGACACCGGCTCGCTGCGCGAAGATCTCCTGCGTCTGGGGTTCGCGATTTGTCAACAGGCGCGCCGACACGCCAGCACCATGGCGGCCGTTCTGACCGAGATTGCGCGCAATCCCGCTATTGGCGACGCCCTTCAGCAAGCGTTCGTGGACCAACGTAAAGCGCTGATCCACCGCGTCCTTCAGAAAGGAGTCGAGCGGGGCGAGATCGAGGCGGAAGCGATCAGCGACGAACTTTGGGACCTGCTGCCCAATTACATCGTGTGTCGCGCCCTGATTCCTGGTCGGCCCCCGACCGATGCCACCGTCCAAGCCCTCGTTGATGACGTCCTGATGCCCAGTCTCACCCAATCGCGCCACAGAGGTAGCTAACGCGGTGAGGGGGTGGGCGTGGTCGGACTGGCCCGCTTGCGACCCGCGTTGTCCAAACTCGCATCAGCGCAATCCGGCTGCGGGGCAGTGCATGTGGCGCGCACCGATCCACGCATTGTCACACCCACAAGACCGTTCTCGCGGACTTCCTTCCCGTTGGCGCCGCCAACCAACTGGACAAGATCCTCTCCCCCGAGCCAATTTGATCGGACTATTCCGACTAGTGCTATTGGTGTATGATTGCACCGTGAGGTCAATTTCCAGCACGGAAGCGAAGACGCGCCTGAATGCTTTGTTGGCCGAAGTGGAACGAACAGGCGCGTCGCTCACGATCACCAACCACGGCCGGCCAGTTGCGGTGCTGTCACCGGCCCGGGCCGCGCCACGCAGCTTTGGGCAGTTCCCCAACCTGGTTGTGCCAAACACATTTGACGATCCGCTACCCGCCGACGAGCTGGCCGCTTGGGAACCGGCCTCATGACCGCAATCTTGCTGGACACAAATGTGCTCTTGTGGCTGGTCTCAACACCGGACAAAATCGCCACCTCCGCACTCGACACTCTTGCCGACCAAACCAACGAACTAGCCGTGTCCGCAGCTTCAGCCTGGGAGGTGGCAATCAAGACGCGGATCGGACGCCTCGACGGCGCGCCGCTCCTGTCTGCCTGGGATGAAACGCTGGCGAGCATGAACGCCGCAGATCTGGGGATCGACTCAGCCGATGCGCTGCTGGCCGGTCAGCTCAACTGGAACCACAAAGACCCATTCGACCGCATGATCGTCGCTCAAGCGGCCCGCCGCGGTTTAACCATCGCGACCAGTGACGACCGCGTCACCACCGGCGCTCTCACCGCAGTAATCAAGATCCGATAAGCGCGCGGAAGAGAAGCGCGGAAGAGAAGGACGTGAGTCGCCCCCGATTCCGGCGACTCCCAGGCCTCGGCGCCCCCTTGCCCACCCGCTCGTGTGGTCGATCGCGCACGCAACAGCCGCAGAGAAAGGCGGCCGCATCCAGTGACCAGTCCAGAAAGTGCTGCGAGCGGCGCTTGCGATTCGGGGTCAGAAGTTTCCCGCCGAGATGTCCTTGAGCATGTCAATGTCGAGGGCCTGGTTGGCGACCAGCTTCTTGAGCCGGGCGGCTGCGGCCTCGAGTTCTTTGGGCCGCTTGGCGTCGTTGGCCTTCATGCCGCCTTACTGGGCCACCCAGCGATGCCACGTCGACTCGGCGATCTCCAGGTGCCGGCACACCTCATTGAGCTCTTGGCCGGATGCGAGGAGCTTGTTGCCTTCGGCGAGCTTGCGGATGATCTGATCCGGCGTGTGCCGCCAGCGCTTGTTCGAGTCGCACAAAGACTGGACCACTACAGCGGGCCCACGTGAGCGGCGATGGCTTAGTAGTCACCTAGATCGTCAGCCCCGAGAACATGACCTGGCCCGGATCATACTTGCGTCGCACGGCACTGAGCTGGGATAGATTCGGGCCGAAGTACCGCGACGGCGGCTGGTTCACCTCGAGATAGTTGACATAGCCGCCCACCGAATGCGCTCCCACCGCGCGGTGCGCCGTGGTGAGCCAGCCGGTCGCCGTTGACGGCGAACCGGATGTTTCGACATACCACTGAACCAGCGCAGACTGCCGGCGCCACGGAAACGCCGAGGCCCCCGGTGCCACACTCGCGAGTGCGCCGTCGAGTGCATGCATGATTACCAACGCGCGACCCGCGCCGCGAGGAAAGGCATCGACGGCCGAGGCGATTCCCGCGGCGGTGGCCTCGTCGATGGTGGGCAACACATCGGATCCCCCGACATATCCCAGCGGTGCTGGGTTGAGGTTCCCGGCGGCCAGATACCGCACCAGGTCCATGTAGTTGAATGTGCGGTTCTCAGTCCCGATCGGTTGCACTCCCACTGCGGAACTGATCGCACCGGCAACGCTGCTACCCGATCCAGCCGGGCAGGTCGCCAGGATCCGACAATGGGTACCCATTGGATCAACGGTGCTGTCGGCCAGTGCCCAGCTGTTTCGGTCGGCGGTACGCAGCCACTTCTGCCAACCAACAAGGACCTGCGCGAAGGACTGGGGCGGGAAATTGAGGTTCACGACGTCGAGGTCGGTGATCGGGAACGTGGCAAACGTCAGCGCCGTTGTCACGCCGAAGTTGCCGCCACCGCCGCCGCGTAACGCCCACAGCAGATCGGGGTGACTGCCCGCGGACGCGGTAACCGCCTTACCACTCGGCAGCACGACCGACGCCGAGGTCAACGCGTCGCAGAGCAAGCCGGCATGCCGGGAATTGGCGCCCAGACCACCCCCCAGAGCGTGGCCCGCAGTCCCGACCGTCGGGCAGGTACCCGTCGGGATACCCCGGCCGGCCGCGGCCAGTGCCTCGTGCAGCGCATACAAACCCGTCGCCGGTGTTACCGTGACCCGGTTGCTGGCCTCGTCATACCGAATTCCGCCGGCCAGCTGACGCAGGTCAAGCACCATGGTTCCGTTCGCCGTGGACGCACCCACATAGGAGTGCCCACCGCTGCGTGGAGCGACTTTCAGGTTGTGCGCGGCCGCGAACGCCATTGCTCTTTGTACGTCCGCCTGGGACGTCGCGGTAACGATCACCGCCGGCGTCGAGCCGTTGTAGTTGGTGTTGAAAACCTGTTTGGCCGTTGCGAATTGGGGACCGTCGTCGGGTCGTAACACTTGCCCACCGATAGCGGCCGAAAGACCTTCCCAGCCAGGAGTATTCGGATCCGCCGCGGCCCGGACCGAGCCGAAAACCGTTCCGGCGGCCAGAGCTCCGGCGGCACCGCGCAGAAGTGTCTGACGTGAGATATCAGGCGCCGTCCTCGGGTTCCCGCCCCCCACCGGTCGCGCGCCCGGCGCAGCCGGGCGCTGCGGGCCGGCACCATCGCGCGAAAGCGTCATGTCGGCATTGTCAACCACGCGACGACAAAAAACGCGGTGACGCATGACGTGTCGCGTGAGAACTGACATGCCAACCCATCAGAGAACAAGCCGGTCGGGCGCTCGGCGAGTTCGTCGGTGGCCTGAGCTAGCCTGACACCGTGGCGCAGGTTCCACGGACGCATTACACCCAGTGCGGCGGCATGGACATCGCTTACCAGGTGTTTGGTGATGGCCCAATCGATCTGCTGGTGCTGGCGGGCCCATCGATCCCGATCGATTCAGTCGACGCCGAGCCGTCGATGTACCACTTCCATCGACGGCTCGCGTCTTTCAGCCGGGTAATCCGGCTCGATCACCGCGGAATCGGCATGTCGTCACGCGCCCCTTCCACCGACGTGCTTGGGCCGACATTCTGGGCCGAAGACGTGATCGCGGTGATGGATGCGGTGGGATGCGAGCAGGCCACGATCTTCGCGCCGGTTTTCACCGCGATGACGGGCCTGGTCCTGGCCGCCGACTACCCAGCCCGGGTGCGCAGCCTGGTGATTGTCAACGGCATGGCACGGATGCTGTGGGCACCCGACTATCCGGCGGGCGCCGAGATCAGCTCGACCAGTCCGTTCACCACGGAGGCGATCGAGCCGGATGCACTCGAACGGGGATTCGACACACTCAAGATCATTGCCCCAAGCGTCGCCGCCGACGACGCATTTCGTACCTGGTGGGATCTCGCGGGCAACCGCGCGATGTCGCCGAGCGTAGCCCGGGCGGTCAACACGATCGTGGGACGGGCCGATGTGCGCGACCGGCTCGCCAGCGTCATCGCGCCGACGTTGGTCCTGCATCGCGACAGCTCGACTTTCCTGCCGGTCGGACATGGTCGTTACCTCGCTGAGCACATCGCGGGATCGCGCTACCTCGAGCTGCCGGGGGCAGACACGCTGTACTGGGCGGGCGACACCGCTACGTTGCTCAACGAGATCGAGGAGTTCATTACCGGGGTACGTGGCGGGTTCGAGGCCGAGCGGGTGCTGACTACGATCGCGTTCACCGATATCGTCGGCTCCACCGAGCGCGCTGCGGCGCTCGGCGATCACCGGTGGCGCGACCTTCTCGACAACCACGACAGCATCGTCCGCCACGAACTGGAACGGTTCCGCGGTCGCGAAGTCAACACCGCCGGCGACGGGTTCGTTGCCACCTTCACCAGCCCCAGCGTCGCGATTGACTGTGCGAACGCCATCCTCGACGCGGTCCGCCCCCTTGGCATCGAGGTGCGCGTGGGCATCCACGCCGGCGAGGTCGAGATGCGCGGAGCCGATGTCGCCGGCATGGCGGTGCACATCTGCGCGCGCGTGGCGGCGCTGGCAAAACCGAGTGAGGTGTTGGTGTCCTCGACGGTCCGCGAGATCGTTAGCGGATCGCAGCGTACGTTCGCCGAGGCCGGCGAGCACGAGCTCAAAGGTGTGCCCGGTCGCTGGCGCCTTCACACGGTTGTGGCCGAGCCGGCCTCGCGTACGGCTCCACTCCCGCGGTAGCGGAGCGGCGCGGTCGACCACTTATACCTGGTCGGGCGCATGAGGGTGCGCAGTGTCGGTGGTCGTAAAACAATGGCGCCATGTCCGATTTCTGGGATGCGGTACTGCGGTGGTCGTGGTCGCTGCGCAAACAGGTTCCCGAGGCGCTGCCGGGCGGCGGCAGTCGCGGCGACGCCGACGTCGCGGCAATGCTTCGGGAAATCGGTATCGCGCTGCTCGAGGTGGAACAACCCACCCAGGTCGTCGCCGCGCGGCTGGTGCGGATCGCCGCGAACTACACCGACGAGCCCGTGCGGGTGATGACGTTACCGACCGGGCTGGTGGTGCAGGTCGGCAATATCGGCTACGAGGTGGAGGTATCCAGCGCCTACACGCTGCAGCTCGACCTCGCAGGACGCATCGATGACATCACTGATCTCGCCGAGTTCGGTGCGATTACCCCCGCCGACGCTGTCGAGGCAATCGCCGTGGCCCGGAAGATGCGTCCTCGTTTCGGTGTGGTGACGACAGTCGTGGGCTACGGCCTTACAACCGTCGGCTTCGGCATGGTGATCAACCCGACCTGGGCGGCGTTGCCCGGCTACCTTTTCCTCGGCTTGGTGGTCGGCGCGATCACCATGCTCGGTCGACCATTCCCGTCGCTGAACCCGGTGCTGCCGACGCTGTCGGCATTCGTTGTCACCATCTTGGCGACGTGGTTCGTTGCCGAAGTCGCCAACGATGGCTTGTTACGCGTGATCACCCCCGCGCTCGTGGCCGTGCTGCCTGGGATGGCATTGACAATCGGTGCCATGGAGCTGGCGAGTTCGGAGATCCTCGCGGGCGCCAGTCGGCTGGTGTACGGGCTTACCCAACTGGCACTTCTGGCGTTCGGAGTGGCGCTGGGCATCCACATCGCGGGTAGGTTGCCACCCCAACCGCCGTCGCCGGCGATGGGCCCGTGGGCGCTCTACGCGGCCATTGTGGTGATCGCCGTCGGGCTCTACATCTATTTGTCCGCACCCCGCAGCTCACTGCCCTGGCTGGTTGCGGCGGTCGGCGTCGCGCTCATCGGCCAGCAACTCGGCGCACTAGCCGTAGCGGCGCCCTATGCCGGTGCCGTCGGCGCAATGCTCGTTGTGCCCTTCGCCGAGCTGGCGTCACGTATCCGCACATCGCCGTCGGCGATCGTGATAATTCTTGCTGGCTTCTGGTCATTGGTTCCCGGGGCGTTGAGCTTCATGTCGCTCGGTGGGGCCGCCACCGGTCACGCGCCGAACGTCGAGACACTGGGACTAAGCGTCCATGCGGTCCTGTCCATCGCACTCGGAACGCTGGTCGGCTTCAGTGTTTTCCACACGTTCAGGGGCAACGGGCATCGAAGACACCGTTAGCGGCGAACCGTCTCGCCGAACATTGGTGACTGGCCGGGTCAGTCGATCACGCGGTCGGTACCGTCAGCGGCGCTGGCCTTGGGTGTGGCGACGGTAGCACCCCGCGGTTTATAGCGAGACCGATCGATCTCATGACACGGTCGAAGACCGTCGCGTAAGCCCTCCCGTTATTAGCGATCTCGGTCAACCCATCGCGGTCGAGGTAGGCCTGGAGTCGGCGGTCCAGCGGCCATTGCACATACGACGGGGTGGCGTAGTCGGAGCACAGGAATTGCCACGCGATAGCGTCGAGATCAATCTCTCGATCGGCTTGCGGCGCACTGCGTGGTTTGGTCGGTGCGGTCACGGTTCCCCCACGATGGTCACGTTCCACAGCCGCCGTAGGTGTACAGGGCCGGTCCAATCAGTGATATCAAGCGATTTTGACGTGGCGCTGGCCGTCGGCTGTCAGTTGGGTGTGAGCGCCTCGGCGCCAGTTGTGCCCGACGAGGCCGGCCTCACGGTTGGCCGGACCGGGCAGCTTCGGGCCGACCCGGCGGCATGATGGCGGCGGCGACGCCGGCCGATCACTGAAACCGTTGGTGTGCAAGAGAATTAACTGCTTAGGACCCGCGCGGCAAGGTGTTGCGGCGTGGCCTCACGGGTCGCTGAGTCGGCCGCATGCTACACCTCTGGGGAGAGATCGGACGCGACCCGCGGCAGGCGCCCCTGCACGCTTTCGGCCAGCCACCGCGCCGGGCCGAGATCATCGGCGACGTCCAAACCGCCTATCGCCGCCATGTCGTCAATTCTAAAGCGGCGCAGTGGCAGACAAGTCGCGGTGACTCTAGCTCTTGTGTGAGCAAAGGCAGGTACTGACTGGTTTGCGTGCCTGGTTCATCGCAGTCCGGTGCACAGCGGTCTTGAGATGCCGATTTCCGTTGCTCAACAGTGTTTGATGCATGACCAATACGAGCACCCCGAGGTGTGGTCCAGTCTGAGGCGATTTCTGGGTCGTGTGGCGTTCCCGGTCTTCGTGCCGGCAAATACCCGACATGCTCGGTGACGAGTCATCGTGCGATTACGCGACTCGCCGCACGCCAACGCGGTGTCTTCGCCTTTTTGACCAGCAGCCGGTCAACTCTCAGCACGGCGAGGACGACTGCTCGCGTCATGCCACCTCCCGCCCACAAGAGGGCTGAATGACTCCCACAAATCTTGGGCCAATACCACCGGGGCCAGCCACGGGCAGAAGCCGAACCACCTAACCAGCCAACGGCGACGCAATACGTTTCGAAATGACAATCGCATCAATCGTGTGAGTACGACGGTCGTTCACTGCTGCTGCAAACTACTCAGGAGCCGCCCCGTGTCGTTTGTATCGATAACCCCCGACCTGCTCGCCGCCTCGATCGGGGATTTGGCGAGTATTGGCTCGACCCTGGAAGCCGCGAACTCCGCGGCGGCCGCGGCCACCACCGAGGTATTGGCCGCCGGTGCCGATGAGGTCTCGGCGCGTATCGCGGCCATGTTCGGCATGTACGGCCAGGAGTACCAGGCGATCAGCGCCCAAGTCGCCGCCTATCACGAACAGTTCCTGCAGACGCTGCAGGGCGGCGCGGCGTCGTATGCGGCCGCGGAGGCCACCAACGTCGAGCAGACCCTGCTCAACCTGATCAACGGCCCCACCCTGGCCTTGTTGGGCCGCCCCCTGATCGGCGATGGCGCGAATGCGACCACTCCAGGTGGCGCCGGTGGTGATGGTGGGCTGCTGTTAGGTAGCGGCGGCAGCGGCGCCGCCGGGGCACCGGGGCAGGCCGGCGGGGCCGGCGGGTCGGCCGGGTTGTTGGGCAACGGCGGCAACGGCGGTGCGGGCGGTATCGGCGCTAACGGTGGCGCCGGTGGCTCTGGTGGGTGGCTGTATGGCAGTGGCGGTAACGGCGGGTCCGGCGGGATCGGTGGCGGCACCGGTGGTGCGGGCGGACGTGCCTGGCTAATCGGTAACGGCGGTATCGGTGGCGCCGGGGGCACCGGGGGTGCCGGCGGTGGCACCGGTGGTGCGGGCGGGCACAGTGGCGTGTTCTTCGGCAGTGGTGGTGCTGGCGGGGCCGGCGGCTCTGGTCAGACCGGTGGGGCCGGCGGGAACGCGGGGTTGTGGGGCCGTGGCGGGGACGGCGGCGCCGGTGGCGACGGCGGCCGGTTCGTCGGCGGCGCCGGCGGCCGCGGAGGCGTGGTGTTCGGCGATGGCGGCGCCGGTGGCTTCGGCGGCGGTGACGGCGGTAACGGCGGCTGGGTGTTCGGCGATGGCGGCGCCGGTGGCTTCGGCGGTGGTTTTGGTGGCGGTGACGGCGGTAACGGCGGGTGGCTGTTCGGCGATGGCGGTGCGGGCGGTAGCGGTCGGGGGGCCGGCGGCGTCGGCGGTGATAGTGGATTGATCTTCGGCAGCGGTGGCGCTGGCGGGGCCGGCGGCTCCGGGCAGGCCGGTGGGGCCGGTGGCAACGCGGGGTTGTGGGGCCGTGGCGGTGACGGCGGCGCCGGTGGTGACAGTGGTGGGTTCGCCGGTGGCGCTGGTGGGCGTGGGGGCCTGGTGTTCGGCGATGGCGGCATCGGCGGTGTCGGCGGTGGTGACGGTGGTAGCGGTGGCTTGTTGTTCGGCAATGGTGGTGCCGGTGGCGCCGGCGGGTCCGGTGGCTCCGGCGGCGGCGACGGGGGTAATAGCGGGTGGTTGTTCGGTGATGGTGGCGTGGGCGGATTCGGCGGCACTGATGGTGGGGCCGGTGGGGCGGGCGGCACCGGCGGTCTGTTGATCGGTGATGGCGGTGCCGGCGGATTTGGCGGTATCGGTGGTGGGTCTGGCGGTGCGGGCGGCAACAGCGGTCTGTTCATCGGTGCTGGCGGTCACGGCGGCGCCGGTGGTATTGGCGGCGGGACTGGCGGTAGCGGGGGCCAGGCCGCGCAGCTGTTCGGTTCTGGCGGCACCGGTGGGGCCGGCGGGATCGGCGATGCCGGTATCGCCGGCGGCGATGGTGGTCACGGCGGCAATCCGGGGTGGCTGTTCGGCGTCGGTGGTGCCGGTGGCGCCGGGGGTGCCGGAGGCATGGCAGCCACGACCGGCAGCGTCGGCGGTGACGGCGGTTCCGGAGGCGCCGGCGCGCGCGGCGGGTTATTCATGCGTGGTGGTGACGGCGGGGCCGGCGGGGCCGGGGGTGCGGGCAAGGCCGGTGCCGACGGCGTCGGCGACGGCGCCGCCGGTGGTGACGGTGGCGCCGGCGGGCTCGGCGGTGATGGCGGGGCCGGGGGCCGCGCCGCGCTGCTGTTCGGACCCGGTGGAGCCGGTGGAGCCGGCGGGATCGGCGGCACCGGTGGGGCCGGGGGCGCCGGGGCTGAGGGCATCACCGGTGTCGGTGGTGACGGCGGTGACGGTGGTCTCGGTGGGGCGGCCGGCCAGGCCGGTGCCAGCGGCGCCCGCCATATCTTCAGCCAACCCGGCGATGCGGGTACTGCTGGTTTTGGTGGTGATGGCGGTGCCGGTGGCCATGGCGGTACCGGCGCCGGCGGCGCCGACGCCGCCGCTCCCGGCGCCACCGGCGATACCGGGTTCGCTGGTGGGTCCGGTGGTGACGGCGGCACCGGCGGCGGCACCGGTGCCTTCCAGGGTGCCGGTGGCGCCGGTGGGGATGGCGGCACCGGCGGCATCGGCGGTGCTGGTGGTGCGGGCACCGATAACAGCGCCACCCCGGGCACCACCGGTGGGGCCGGTGGTAAAGGCGGCGTCGGCGGCACCGGCGGCGACGCCGGCCAAGGCGGCACCGGCTGGGTGATGGGTGCTGACGGGTCCGCGGGTGATGGCGGTGTCGGCGGTGACGGTGGCACCGGCGGTGCTGGTGGTGCGGGCACCGTGGGCGCGGCCGATGGCGGTACCGGCGGCCAAGGCGCGGCCGGCGGCGACGGCGGTGCCGGGGGTGCCGGCGGCGCGACCGGTACCGGTGCCGGCGGCACCCAGGGTGCCGGCGGTGCGGGTGGCGACGGCGGCACCGGCGGTGCTGGTGGCCAAGGTGGTGCCGGGACCGATAACAGCGCCAACGACGGGACCGCGGGCGGGGCCGGCGGTGTCGGCGGCATCGGCGGCACCGGTGGGGCGGCCGGCACCGGTGGCGCCGGCTCCGCGGCGGGTGCTGACGGGTCCGCGGGTGATGGCGGTGTCGGCGGTATCGGTGGCACCGGCGGTGCTGGTGGTGCGGGCACCGTGGGCGCGGCCGATGGCGGTACCGGCGGCCAAGGCGCGGCCGGCGGCGACGGCGGTGCCGGGGGTGCCGGCGGCGCGACCGGTACCGGTGCCGGCGGCACCCAGGGTGCCGGCGGTGCGGGTGGCGACGGCGGCACCGGCGGTGCTGGTGGCCAAGGTGGTGCCGGGACCGATAACAGCGCCAACGACGGGACCGCGGGCGGGGCCGGCGGTGTCGGCGGCATCGGCGGCACCGGTGGGGCGGCCGGCACCGGTGGCGCCGGCTCCGCGGCGGGTGCTGACGGGTCCGCGGGTGATGGCGGTGTCGGCGGTATCGGTGGCACCGGCGGTGCTGGTGGTGCGGGCACCGTGGGCGCGGCCGATGGCGGTACCGGCGGCCAAGGCGCGGCCGGCGGCGACGGCGGTGCCGGGGGTGCCGGCGGCGCGACCGGTACCGGTGCCGGCGGCACCCAGGGTGCCGGCGGTGCGGGTGGCGACGGCGGCACCGGCGGTGCTGGTGGCCAAGGTGGTGCCGGGACCGATAACAGCGCCAACGACGGGACCGCGGGCGGGGCCGGCGGTGTCGGCGGCATCGGCGGCACCGGTGGGGCGGCCGGCACCGGTGGCGCCGGCTCCGCGGCGGGTGCTGACGGGTCCGCGGGTGATGGCGGTGTCGGCGGTATCGGTGGCACCGGCGGTGCTGGTGGTGCGGGCACCGTGGGCGCGGCCGATGGCGGTACCGGCGGCCAAGGCGCGGCCGGCGGCGACGGCGGTGCCGGGGGTGCCGGCGGCGCGACCGGTACCGGTGCCGGCGGCACCCAGGGTGCCGGCGGTGCGGGTGGCGACGGCGGCACCGGCGGTGCTGGTGGCCAAGGTGGTGCCGGGACCGATAACAGCGCCAACGACGGGACCGCGGGCGGGGCCGGCGGTGTCGGCGGCATCGGCGGCACCGGTGGGGCGGCCGGCACCGGTGGCGCCGGCTCCGCGGCGGGTGCTGACGGGTCCGCGGGTGATGGCGGTGTCGGCGGTATCGGTGGCACCGGCGGTGCTGGTGGTGCGGGCACCGTGGGCGCGGCCGATGGCGGTACCGGCGGCCAAGGCGCGGCCGGCGGCGACGGCGGTGCCGGGGGTGCCGGCGGCGCGACCGGTACCGGTGCCGGCGGCACCCAGGGTGCCGGCGGTGCGGGTGGCGACGGCGGCACCGGCGGTGCTGGTGGCCAAGGTGGTGCCGGGACCGATAACAGCGCCAACGACGGGACCGCGGGCGGGGCCGGCGGTGTCGGCGGCATCGGCGGCACCGGTGGGGCGGCCGGCACCGGTGGCGCCGGCTCCGCGGCGGGTGCTGACGGGTCCGCGGGTGATGGCGGTGTCGGCGGTATCGGTGGCACCGGCGGTGCTGGTGGTGCGGGCACCGTGGGCGCGGCCGATGGCGGTACCGGCGGCCAAGGCGCGGCCGGCGGCGACGGCGGTGCCGGGGGTGCCGGCGGCGCGACCGGTACCGGTGCCGGCGGCACCCAGGGTGCCGGCGGTGCGGGTGGCGACGGCGGCACCGGCGGTGCTGGTGGCCAAGGTGGTGCCGGGACCGATAACAGCGCCAACGACGGGACCGCGGGCGGGGCCGGCGGTGTCGGCGGCATCGGCGGCACCGGTGGGGCGGCCGGCACCGGTGGCGCCGGCTCCGCGGCGGGTGCTGACGGGTCCGCGGGTGATGGCGGTGTCGGCGGTGACGGTGGCACCGGCGGTGCTGGTGGTGCGGGCACCGTGGGCGCGGCCGATGGCGGTACCGGCGGCCAAGGCGCGGCCGGCGGCGACGGCGGTGCCGGGGGTGCCGGCGGCGCGACCGGTACCGGTGCCGGCGGCACCCAGGGTGCCGGCGGTGCGGGTGGCGACGGCGGCACCGGCGGTGCTGGTGGCCAAGGTGGTGCCGGGACCGATAACAGCGCCAACGACGGGACCGCGGGCGGGGCCGGCGGTGTCGGCGGCATCGGCGGCACCGGTGGGGCGGCCGGCACCGGTGGCGCCGGCTCCGCGGCGGGTGCTGACGGGTCCGCGGGTGATGGCGGTGTCGGCGGTGACGGTGGCACCGGCGGTGCTGGTGGTGCGGGCACCGTGGGCGCGGCCGATGGCGGTACCGGCGGCCAAGGCGCGGCCGGCGGCGACGGCGGTGCCGGGGGTGCCGGCGGCGCGACCGGTACCGGTGCCGGCGGCACCCAGGGTGCCGGCGGTGCGGGTGGCGACGGCGGCACCGGCGGTGCTGGTGGCCAAGGTGGTGCCGGGACCGATAACAGCGCCAACGACGGGACCGCGGGCGGGGCCGGCGGTGTCGGCGGCATCGGCGGCACCGGTGGGGCGGCCGGCACCGGTGGCGCCGGCTCCGCGGCGGGTGCTGACGGGTCCGCGGGTGATGGCGGTGTCGGCGGTGACGGTGGCACCGGCGGTGCTGGTGGTGCGGGCACCGTGGGCGCGGCCGATGGCGGTACCGGCGGCCAAGGCGCGGCCGGCGGCGACGGCGGTGCCGGGGGTGCCGGCGGCGCGACCGGTACCGGTGCCGGCGGCACCCAGGGTGCCGGCGGTGCGGGTGGCGACGGCGGCACCGGCGGTGCTGGTGGCCAAGGTGGTGCCGGGACCGATAACAGCGCCAACGACGGGACCGCGGGCGGGGCCGGCGGTGTCGGCGGCATCGGCGGCACCGGTGGGGCGGCCGGCACCGGTGGCGCCGGCTCCGCGGCGGGTGCTGACGGGTCCGCGGGTGATGGCGGTGTCGGCGGTATCGGTGGCACCGGCGGTGCTGGTGGTGCGGGCACCGTGGGCGCGGCCGATGGCGGTACCGGCGGCCAAGGCGCGGCCGGCGGCGACGGCGGTGCCGGGGGTGCCGGCGGCGCGACCGGTACCGGTGCCGGCGGCACCCAGGGTGCCGGCGGTGCGGGTGGCGACGGCGGCACCGGCGGTGCTGGTGGCCAAGGTGGTGCCGGGACCGATAACAGCGCCAACGACGGGACCGCGGGCGGGGCCGGCGGTGTCGGCGGCATCGGCGGCACCGGTGGGGCGGCCGGCACCGGTGGCGCCGGCTCCGCGGCGGGTGCTGACGGGTCCGCGGGTGATGGCGGTGTCGGCGGTATCGGTGGCACCGGCGGTGCTGGTGGTGCGGGCACCGTGGGTGCGGCTGATGGCGGTACCGGCGGCCAAGGCGCGGCCGGCGGCGACGGCGGTGCCGGGGGTGCCGGTGGGGCGACCGGTACCGGTGCCGGCGGCACCCAGGGTGCCGGCGGTGCGGGTGGCGACGGCGGCACCGGCGGTGCTGGTGGCCAAGGTGGTGCCGGGACCGATAACAGCGCCAACGACGGGACCGCGGGCGGGGCCGGCGGTGTCGGCGGCATCGGCGGCACCGGTGGGGCGGCCGGCACCGGTGGCGCCGGCTCCGCGGCGGGTGCTGACGGGTCCGCGGGTGATGGCGGTGTCGGCGGTACGGTGGCACCGGCGGTGCTGGTGGTGCGGGCACCGTGGGCGCGGCCGATGGCGGTACCGGCGGCCAAGGCGCGGCCGGCGGCGACGGCGGTGCCGGGGGTGCCGGCGGCGCGACCGGTACCGGTGCCGGCGGCACCCAGGGTGCCGGCGGTGCGGGTGGCGACGGCGGCACCGGCGGTGCTGGTGGCCAAGGTGGTGCCGGGACCGATAACAGCGCCAACGACGGGACCGCGGGCGGGGCCGGCGGTGTCGGCGGCATCGGCGGCACCGGTGGGGCGGCCGGCACCGGTGGCGCCGGCTCCGCGGCGGGTGCTGACGGGTCCGCGGGTGATGGCGGTGTCGGCGGTATCGGTGGCACCGGCGGTGCCGGTGGTGCGGGCACCGTGGGCGCGGCCGATGGCGGTACCGGCGGCCAAGGCGCGGCCGGCGGCGACGGCGGTGCCGGGGGTGCCGGCGGCGCGACCGGTACCGGTGCCGGCGGCACCCAGGGCGCCGGCGGTGCGGGTGGCGACGGCGGCACCGGCGGCCAAGGTGGCACCGGGGGTGCCGGCACCGATAACAGCGCCAACGACGGGACCGCGGGCGGGGCCGGCGGCACCGGCGGCATCGGCGGCACCGGTGGGGCGGCCGGCACCGGTGGCGCCGGCTCCGCGGCGGGTGCTGACGGGTCCGCGGGTGATGGCGGTGTCGGCGGTATCGGTGGCACCGGCGGTGCTGGTGGTGCCGGCACCATGGGCGCGGCCGATGGCGGTACCGGCGGCCAAGGCGCGGCCGGCGGCGACGGCGGTGCCGGGGGTGCCGGCGGCGCGACCGGTACCGGTGCCGGCGGCACCCAGGGCGCCGGCGGTGCGGGTGGCGACGGCGGCACCGGCGGTGCTGGTGGCCAAGGTGGTGCCGGGACCGATAACAGCGCCAACGACGGGACCGCGGGCGGGGCCGGCGGTGTCGGCGGCATCGGCGGCACCGGTGGGGCGGCCGGCACCGGTGGCGCCGGCTCCGCGGCGGGTGCTGACGGGTCCGCGGGTGATGGCGGTGTCGGCGGTATCGGTGGCACCGGCGGTGCCGGTGGTGCCGGCACCATGGGCGCGGCCGATGGCGGTACCGGCGGCCAAGGCGCGGCCGGCGGCGACGGCGGTGCCGGGGGTGCCGGCGGCGCGACCGGTACCGGTGCCGGCGGCACCCAGGGTGCCGGCGGTGCGGGTGGCGACGGCGGCACCGGCGGTGCTGGTGGCCAAGGTGGTGCCGGGACCGATAACAGCGCCAACGACGGGACCGCGGGCGGGGCCGGCGGTGTCGGCGGCATCGGCGGCACCGGTGGGGCGGCCGGCACCGGTGGCGCCGGCTCCGCGGCGGGTGCTGACGGGTCCGCGGGTGATGGCGGTGTCGGCGGTACGGTGGCACCGGCGGTGCGGTGGTGCCGGCACCGTGGGCGCGGCCGATGGCGGTACCGGCGGCCAAGGCGCGGCCGGCGGCGACGGCGGTGCCGGGGGTGCCGGCGGCGCGACCGGTACCGGTGCCGGCGGCACCCAGGGCGCCGGCGGTGCGGGTGGCGACGGCGGCACCGGCGGTGCTGGTGGCCAAGGTGGTGCCGGGACCGATAACAGCGCCAACGACGGGACCGCGGGCGGGGCCGGCGGTGTCGGCGGCATCGGCGGCACCGGTGGGGCGGCCGGCACCGGTGGCGCCGGCTCCGCGGCGGGTGCTGACGGGTCCGCGGGTGATGGCGGTGTCGGCGGCACGGTGGCACCGGCGGGCTGGCGGTGCCGGCACCGTGGGCGCGCGATGGCGGACCGGCGGCCAAGGCGCGGCCGGCGGCGACGGCGGGCCGGGGGTGCCGGTGGGGCGACCGGCCTCGGTGCCGGCGGCACCCAGGGCGCCGGCGGTGCGGGTGGCGACGGCGGCACCGGCGGCATCGGCGGTGCCGGTGGTGCCGGCACCGACAACAGCGCCACCCCGGGCACCAACGGCGGCGCCGGCGGCAAAGGCGGCATCGGCGGCACCGGCGGCGACGCCGGCCAAGGCGGCACCGGCTCCACCGCCGGCACTGACGGCAACGCCGGCGACGGCGGCACCGGCGGCCAGGGCGGCACCGGCGGCACCGGCGGCATCGGCACCACCGGCACGACCGGCGGCGGTACCGGCGGCCAAGGCGCGACCGGCGGCGACGGCGGGCACCGGCGGTGCCGGTGGGGCGACCGGCCTCGGTGCCGGCGGCACCCAGGGCGCCGGCGGCGCGGGTGGCGACGGCGGCACCGGCGGCATCGGCGGTGCTGGTGGTGCCGGGACCGACAACAGCGCCACCCCGGGCACCAACGGCGGCGCCGGCGGCAAAGGCGGCATCGGCGGCACCGGCGGCGACGCCGGCCAAGGCGGCACCGGCTCCACCGCCGGCACCGACGGCAACGCCGGCGACGGCGGCACCGGCGGCCAGGGCGGCACCGGCGGCACCGGCGGCATCGGCACCACCGGCACGACCGGCGGCGGTACCGGCGGCCAAGGCGCGACCGGCGGGGCCGGCGGCACCGGCGGTGCCGGTGGGGCGACCGGCCTCGGTGCCGGCGGCACCCAAGGCGCCGGCGGCGCGGGTGGCGACGGCGGCACCGGCGGCCAAGGTGGCACCGGGGGTGCCGGCACCGACAACAGCGCCACCCCGGGCACCAACGGCGGCGCCGGCGGCAAAGGCGGCGTCGGCGGCACCGGCGGCGACGCCGGCCAAGGCGGCACCGGCTCCACCGCCGGCACCGACGGCAACGCCGGCGACGGCGGCACCGGCGGCCAGGGCGGCACCGGCGGCACCGGCGGCATCGGCACCACCGGCACGACCGGCGGCGGTACCGGCGGCCAAGGCGCGACCGGCGGGGCCGGCGGCACCGGCGGAGCCGGGGGCGCGACCGGCCTCGGTGCCGGCGGCACCCAGGGCGCCGGCGGTGCGGGTGGCGACGGCGGCACCGGCGGGATCGGTGGTGCTGGTGGTGCCGGCACCGATAACAGCGCCAACGACGGCACCGCCGGCGGTGTGGGCGGTAAAGGCGGCACCGGCGGCACCGGCGGCGACGCCGGCCAAGGCGGCACCGGCTCGGTCGCGGGCGCGGCGGGTACCGCCGGTGATGGCGGCGTCGGCGGCACCGGTGGCACCGGCGGCGCGGGCGGAGCCGGCACGGTCGGGGCTGCCGATGGCGGCGACGGCGGCCAGGGCGCGGCCGGCGGCGCTGGCGGGGCCGGCGGTGCTGGTGGGGCGACCGGCCTCGGTGCCGGCGGCACCCAGGGTGCGGGCGGTGCGGGTGGCGACGGCGGCACCGGCGGGATCGGTGGTGCTGGTGGTGCCGGCACCGATAACAGCGCCAACGACGGCACCGCCGGCGGTGTGGGCGGTAAAGGCGGCACCGGCGGCACCGGCGGCGACGCCGGCCTCGGCGGCACCGGCTCCACCGCGGGCACTGACGGCTCCGCGGGTGATGGCGGCGTCGGCGGCACCGGTGGCACCGGCGGCGCGGGCGGAGCCGGCACGGTCGGGGCTGCCGATGGCGGCGACGGCGGCCAGGGCGCGGCCGGCGGCGCTGGCGGGGCCGGCGGTGCTGGTGGGGCGACCGGCCTCGGTGCCGGCGGCACCCAGGGCGCCGGCGGTGCGGGTGGCGACGGCGGCACCGGCGGTCAAGGTGGCACCGGCGGAACGGGCACCGACAACAGCGCCACCCCGGGCACCGCCGGCGGTGTGGGCGGTAAAGGCGGCGTCGGCGGCACCGGCGGCGACGCCGGCCAAGGCGGCACCGGCTCCACCGCGGGCACTGACGGCAACGCCGGCGATGGCGGCGTCGGCGGCACCGGTGGCACCGGCGGTGCCGGTGGTGCGGGCACGGCCGGCACCAGTGGTGGCGGCGACGGCGGCCAAGGCGCCACCGGCGGTGCCGGCGGCACCGGCGGAGCCGGGGGCGCGACAGGCCTCGGTGCCGGCGGCACCCAAGGCGCCGGCGGTCAAGGCGGCGACGGCGGCACCGGCGGTGCTGGTGGCCAAGGTGGTGCGGGCACCGACAACAGCGCCACCCCGGGCACCGACGGCGGGGCCGGTGGTAAAGGCGGCGTCGGCGGCACCGGCGGCGACGCCGGCCAAGGCGGCACCGGCTCCACCGCGGGCGCCGACGGGTCCGCCGGCGACGGTGGTCAAGGTGGTATCGGCGGCGACGGCGGGGCCGGCGGCATCGGCACCGCCGGGACGACCGGTGGCGGCGCTGGCGGAGCCGGCGATACTGGCGGCGCTGGCGGCGCTGGCGGAGCCGGCGGCGCCGGCGGCGCGTCCGGTACCGGCACCGGCGGCAGCCAAGGCGCCGGCGGCCAAGGCGGCGATGGCGGAACCGGCGGCCAAGGCGGCACCGGCGGCGACGGCAGCAGCGGCAGCGGCAACGGCGGCGCTGGCGGTATAGGCGGCAACGGCGGCGTGGGTGGTGACGCCGGCATAGGCGGCACCGGATCCACCACCGGAGCCGCCGGCTCCTCGGGTGACGGCGGCTCCGGTGGAGCCGGCGGCCACGGCGGCGACGGCGGCGAAGGTGCAGTTGGAGCGGTCGGCGGCGGCACCGGCGGCC
The DNA here is from genome assembly GCF_018278905.1 of Mycobacterium spongiae. Lineage (NCBI taxonomy): Bacteria > Bacillati > Actinomycetota > Actinomycetes > Mycobacteriales > Mycobacteriaceae > Mycobacterium > Mycobacterium spongiae. The sequence goes on along the minus strand of NZ_CP046600.1, from coordinate 181,540 downwards.
AGGGTGCCACCGGCGGCAGCGGCGGAGCCGGCGGCACCGGCGGCGCGGCCGGCGCCGGTACCGGCGGCATCCAAGGCGCCGGCGGCCAAGGCGGTGACGGCGGCACCGGCGGCCAAGGTGGTGACGGCGGCGCGGGAACCGACAACAGCGCCAACGCGAATACCGCAGGAGGTAGCGGGGGTCAGGGCGGCATCGGCGGCACCGGTGGCGACGCCGGCCTCGGCGGAACCGGATCCACCACCGGAGCTGACGGCTCCTCCGGCGACGGCGGAACCGGCGGAACCGGCGGCGCCGGCGGTGCCGGCGGCAGCGGCACCGCAGGGGGTACCGGCGGCCAAGGCGCCACCGGCGGAACCGGCGGAAACGGCGGGGCCGGCGGTCTGGCGGGCGCCGGTATCGGTGGCATCCAAGGCGCCGGCGGCGACGGCGGCGCCGGCGGAACCGGCGGAACCGGCGGTGCGGGCGGAAACGGCACCACCGGCCAAAATGGCGGTAGCGGCGGAACCGGCGGCGACGGCGGTGCGGGCGGTAACGCCGGTGCCGGCAGCGTTAACGGCATCGGAGGCGACGGCGGAATCGGCGGGACCGGCGGAACCGGCGGAACCGGCGGAAACGGCAGCACCGCCCAGAATGGCGGAATCGGCGGATCTGGCGGCGACGGCGGTGCGGGTGGCACCGCCGGTACCGGCAGCGTTAGCGGTGCCGGCGGCGATGGCGGCGCCGGCGGTGCTGGCGGCGGCGGCGGCCAAGGCGGACTCGGGGGCGTCAATCAAGACGGTGGCGACGGCGGCGCCGGAGGGACCGGCGGTGGGGGTGGCGCCGCCGCCGCCGGCAGCGTTAACGGCACCGGCGGCGACGGCGGCGACGGCGGCACCGGCGGCCAAGGCGCCAACGGCGGAGCCGCAACAGGAACGAGCACACCCGGAACAGACGGTGGAGCCGGCGGCGCCGGTGGAGCCGGCGGCGCCGGCGGCGACGGCATCGGCGGCATCGGTGGGGGAACCGGCGGCCAAGGCGGCGCTGCCGGTGACGGCGGCAACGGCGGCCAACCCGCCCCCGGCTCGTCCGCTGGCGTCCTAGCCGGCACTGGCGGCAGCGGCGGAACCGGCGGCGCCGGCGGTACCGGTGGCGCTGGTGCCGGTACCGGCGGTAACGGCGGTGCCGGCGGTATTGGAGGTATCGGCGGTAACGGTCCTACTGGCCTGGACAACGGTGACGGCCCCGGCGGCCAAGGCGGTGCTGGCGGCGACGGCGGCGCCGGCGGGACCGGCGGCACCGACGGCGGCGCCGGCGGCACTGGCGGCATCGGCGGTGACGGCGGCGCCGGCGGCATCGCCGGAACGTTCGGCGGAGACGGCGGGATAGGCGGTGCGGCCGGCACCGGCGGCGACGGCGGGACCGGCGGAAGCGGCGGCGGTGACGGTGGCGACGGCGGAACGGGCGGAACCGGCGGAACCGGCGGCCGAGGCGACGATCGAATGGGCGTCGTCGCCCAACCCGGCGACCCCGGCGGCGCCGGAGGCGCCGGCGGGGCGGCCGGCGCCGGAGGCAAGGGCGGCGACGCCGGCGCCGGCGGCAACGGCGACGGCGGCAAAGGCGGCGACGGCGGCACCGGCGGCCTCGGGGGCGACGGTGGTGACGCCGAGCAAGGTGAGACTGGCGTTGGCAGTGGCACCGGTGGCGCGGGCGGCCAAGGCGGCACCGGCGGCACCGGCGGCACCGGCGGCACCGGCACCGGTACCGGCAGCGGCGGTGCAGGCGGCGATGCCGGCACCGGCGGCCAAGGCGGCACCGGCGGCACCGGCAGCTTCAGCACCACACCGGACGTAGCCGGCGGAGTGGGCGGCATCGGCGGGGCCGGCGGGGCCGGCGGCACGGCCGGTACGGGCGGGTCCGGATCGACCGCGGGCGCCGACGGCAGCTCCGGTGACGGCGGCCAAGGCGGCAAGGGCGGAACCGGCGGCGCCGGCGCAGCCGGTACGGCCGGTGCCGCCGGCGGCGGCACCGGCGGCCAGGGCGCCAGCGGCGGCGCCGGCGGGACTGGCGGCGACGGCGGTTTGGCGGGCGCCGGTACCGGTGGCATCCAAGGCGCCGGCGGCGACGGCGGAACCGGCGGAATCGGCGGCCAAGGCGGCGACGGCGGCACCGGCGGCACCAATCAAGACGGCGGCGACGCCGGCGACGGCGGTACGGGCGGTGCGGGTGGCACCGCTGGCGCCGGCAGCGTCAATGGCACCGGCGGGACCGGCGGAATCGGCGGCGCCGGCGGCCAAGGCGCCAACGGCGGCACCGTAAGCGGAACGAGCACACCCGGAACAGACGGTGGAGCGGGCGGCGACGGCGGAGCCGGCGGCGCTGGCGGCGACGGCATTGGCGGAATCGGTGGGGGAACCGGCGGCCAAGGCGGCGCTGCCGGCGCTGGCGGCGCCGGCAGCCGACCCGCTTCCGGCTCACTCCCCGGCGTCCCGTCTGGCAATGGCGGCATTGGCGGCACTGGCGGCGCCGGCGGTACCGGCGGCGCCGGCGCGGGCACTGGCGGTACCGGCGGTGCCGGAGGTATCGGCGGTGTCGGCGGCGACGGGCCCTTCGGCGGCTCCGGCTCAAGTGAAGGCCCCGGCGGCCAAGGCGGTGCTGGCGGAGCCGGTGGGATCGGCGGGACCGGCGGCACCGACGGCGGCACCGGCGGAACCGGCGGTATCGGCGGCACCGGCGGCACCGGCGGCGAGGGCGGCCAGAACGGCGGCACCGGCGGGATGGGCGGCGCGGCTGGCGCCGGTGGCGAGGGCGGGACCGGCGGGAGCGGCGGCGGCGACGGCGGAACCGGCGGAATCGGCGGCACCGGCGGCACGGGCGGCGCGGGTGACGGTCGCGGCTCCGGCGCCACCCCCGGCGAGGCCGGCGGTACCGGAGGCGCCGGCGGTGCGGCCGGCGTCGGCGGCAAAGGCGGCGACGCCGGCGCTGGCGGCGACGGGGACGGCGGCGACGGCGGCAAGGGCGGCACCGGCGGCGCCGGCGGCGACGGTGGCGACGCCCAGCAGAGTGGAAACCCCGGAGACGGCGGCGACGGCGGAAACGGTGCCGTAGGCGCCTCAGGTGGCAGCGGAGGCAGCGGTTCCGGTACCGGCAGCGGCGGCACCGGGGGAACCGGCGGCGACGGCGGCAACGGTGGCGACGGCGGCATCGGCGGCAGCAACCCCGGCGGGACCGGCGGTACGGGAGGCCCGGGCGATCCCGGCGATCCTCCCGTCGGCGGCACCGGCGGCAGTGGCGGCACGGGCGGCACCGCCGGCGCGGGCGGCACGGGCGGCATCGCCTGATCATTGGAGGCATACGGCGCCACGATGGTGTCGATAGCGGGCCGAGTCGGATTGCCAACCGTTGCTGCACCATCGGCGCGACTGGTCCGATGACCGTCATGGATTGGTGTCCCTCTGTCGGGACGGCGGACCAATCGGCAGCGGATCTAGAACAGCGAGCCCGCCGGCCGATCGAGCGTGACATTGGCATCGCTGGAGGCTCGAGAATGATCCGATCGGTCTCTGCCTAGGGGGTGTTTGGTCGCCTTGAGCCGGGCGACTGACCCTGGCTGGTCGTCAATGTGACTGGTTGCTCGGCGAGGAGATCGAGGATGCGGTCAGGACGACGTCTGGGCGGTGAGCCGCGTCAATTCGCTCAACAATAATTCCGCGCCGGGGCGCAGTCGCGACACAACGACCAGTACCGGAACCTCGACGAAAGACGCTGTGGGTAGTCGCGCGGTCTGTATATCGCGCGCGGATTTTTTTCCGATGCGATAGTTCGATCCGTCTCGTATGACGCTCCGCCCAAGCGAGTACGGAAGAAACCCAACTCCGGCACGAGTGCGCCGGCCATCACCAAACCCCAGCTAAGACTCACGATTAGCTGAATGGCAATGCGTGATTCGATGGGCATTACCGTTGGGTCTAGCAGTACCGAACCGGCCACTTAGTCTCGATGTTGAGCCGCGTACGTTTCTGCTACCAAACCCCCTAGTGACGATGTCTGCGATGTGGCGCTGCGGCGGAACGTCCGAGCGACGGCTACCGGCGCGGTCAGACGTCAGGACCGTCGCTCAGGTGGCTCGCCGATCCTCCAAGCCATCGCCGTAAGCACCGGTCGTTCCCTCCCCCGCCCGGGCAGCTTCGAGCACCACTGTCGGGGCGACAAGGCCATGGGCTCCATCTGTCTCGCCCCATCCGCGATCCTCGGCCAGCCCGAGTGTGGGACGCGGTGAGCAGTTGGCCGGTAGCGTGAGTCATAGCGAGCGGTGCATCTGTCGTAGCCCGCCAGCGCTCGCTACGGTCAGTAGGACGAATGACGGAGGTTTCCATGGCGGGGCAGATCCCATTGGTCGACTATCTGATACTTGACGACGGCGAACCGCACCTTATGGCGCGGGAGTGCATCAACTGCGGCGCCCGGTTCTTCGACCGGCGCAACGCGTGCGCCAGCTGCTTCTCGACCGACTTCACGCCGGTCCGGGTCGCGACCGAAGGCACGGTGCGCACGTTCACGATCGTCAGCTTCGCCGCACCGGGGATCCCCACCCCGTTCGTGGCATCCGTGGTCGACTGCGATGGCACCCCGGTCCGCGCCAACCTGGTCAACGTTGAGCCCGATCCGGAGCACATCCGCGACGGCATGAAGGTGCGGCTCACGACCTACCCGATCGGCACGGATTCCGAGGGCACCGAGGCGATCGGCTTCGGCTTCGAGCCCGCGGCTTGAGCAACCACCACCGGATCACCTGTAAGGAGTAGCGACGATGAGCGCCAGCGACGAAATCTGGATCCTTGGCATCCGGATGACCAAGTTCGGCAAGCACCCCGATCTCGACACCGTTGACCTGGCCGCCGAGGCTGCGATGGGAGCGCTCTCCGACGCGGGCCTGACCATGGCCGACATCGGCGCGTTGGCGGCCGGCAACCTGATGGCCGCGAATGCCGGTCTCGGTCAACAGCTTCAAAAGCAGATCGGCCAGACCGGCATCCCCGTCTACAACGTCGCAAACGCCTGCGCCACCGGCGCCACAGCGCTGCGGACCGCCATCCTGGCCGTCAAGGCGGGCGAGGTCGAGTACGCCATGGCCGTTGGCGTTGAGAAACTGTCGGGCGCTGGGCTGCTGGGCGCCGGCGGGCGGAAGAAGAAAGACGCCGAGGTCTGGGAACCTGCAGGCCGCTACGGCGCAGTCGCACCGGTCGACGGACGGATCGGCACCGAAACCATGCCCGGTGTGTTCGCTCAGATCGGCGCCGAGTACGGCCACAAGTACGGCGGCACCAGCTTCGAGCTATTCGCCAAGATCAGCGAGAAAAACCACGCTCACTCGACGCTAAATCCGCTGGCGGCCTACCAGAAGAAGTTCACGCTGGAGCAGATCATGAGTGACGTGATGATCGCCTACCCGAACACTAGGCCCATGTGCTCGGCCAACTGCGACGGCGCGGCGGCCGCGATCGTTTGCAACGGCGCGACGTTGCAGACGCTCTCGCTGGAACAGCGTCGACGCGCGGTGAAAGTGTCCGCGTCGGTGCTGACAACCGATCCGTACGAGTCTGGCTGCCAGGTGCTGCCGAATGTCAACACGTTGACCCGCAACGCCGCCGCGACCGCCTACGAACAGGCTGGCGTCGGGCCGAGCGAGCTGAACCTGGTCGAGCTGCACGACTGCTTCGCCACCGCCGAGCTGGTGCACTACGACAATCTGATGCTGTGCGACGAGGGCGGCGCCGCCGACTTCTTCAACTCGGGCGCCCCGTGGCGCGACGGCTCGACGCCCGTCAACGTGTCGGGCGGGCTGCAGTCCAAGGGCCACCCGATCGCGGCCACCGGCATCGCCAACGTCTGGGAGATCTGCCACCACCTCCGCGGGGAAGCCGGCGATCGGCAGATCGAGAACGCCAAAGTCGGTCTGGCCCATGTCATCGGTTTGGGCTCGGCGTGCGGCGTCCACATCCTCGAAAAATCGGCTGCCTAGCTCGCCGGGACGGCGCACGCCACTCACCGCCCGGGAGCGCCCCGCTTTGGGCCGCGTGCAATAACCTGGGGTCGTGGTCAAGAGCGGTCGTCGGGCCAGACATGCGCGCAGACGCAAACGCCGGATGCAGCGTGTGGAACACGACCTCAGCGGTGAGCATTGGGCCGCACTCAAAGCTGCGTGGGGTGGCTGTGCCTACTGCGGCTCGACAGGCGAGCCACTGCAGCGCGACTGCGTGCTGCCGGTCTCCCGAGGTGGGCGCTATACGCTGGAAAACGTTGTGCCTGTGTGCCGTTCATGCAATGCCAGCAAATGCCATTACGAAGTCACCGGCTGGCTGAGGCGCAAAGGACTCGACGAGAGCACCTTCCTGAAACGGTACATGCGCATCAAGTCGGCAATTGCCGTCACCGCTGTCGGCGACGACTGAAACTGACCCCGTATGGACACACTAGAACCCAAGCGCCGCAAAGGAATCAACGCCCCCAGCGTTGCCCGAAGTCCCCGCAGTGCCGCCGGTTCCTGACATTTCATACATTCCTGCGATCGCGGACATACCGCAGCCTTAACACCGTAGACCGACCTCGCGGCCGCGAACTGCGAAGGCCGCGGAATCCTTGGCGATCGTCACCGTAGCCGTCGAGCGACCACGACATCGTCGTGGGTATGTTGCCCTGCGGGACCAGCTGGCGTCTGGCGTTCTCGCCGCGGGTCGATTCGGAAATCCCAATCGTCATCGAGCAATCCAGCACCATCTGGGAAGTCTGGTACCAGCTCAGCGGCGAGGCCGGCGATCGGCAAGTCGAGAACTTCAAAGTAAGCCTGGCCGGTGTGGGCGGCCTAGCTGAACGTGGGACCGCACCGCGGGGCGCTAGTGGCGCATGTCGCGGTGGCTATCCGGCTAGCCATTGATAGGCGCGTTCGCGGGTGGCAAACCAACCGGTCGGAAAGCTCGCCGGGCCCTCCACACCGGGTTGTCCTCCGGATTCAACCGTCCCGGGAAAGCCCTCGCCGACCAGGAAGGCGAACTTCTCGACCCCGGCCGTGTTGTAGCGGGGGATGATCTTCTCGTCGCGCCATTCCGCCACCCCCGGGCCGAATTCGTGGCGGAACTCGATGGCGTCGATGATCATGAATTGTGGCGTGTGCTGTTCACCGAGTGTTGCGAACAACTCAAGAGTCTCCTTGAAGTCGGCATCCGTCATGCCACCGGGCAGCCAACGCAACTCCAGCGTCCGCCACCGCGGATGATGCACAACCACGCTCCACGGGTTGCGCCCGACTTCCACCGTCTCAGCCTGTTGCGTCGATGCCATGAGTCTTCCTTCCTTCGTTGCCGCGGAGCCACCTTACGGCTGAGGGCCGGGGCGGCCTTGGGGGCAAAGGCAAAGCTAGCTTTGACGAGCCAGACACCATGAGGGGCGGATCGGACAACTTCCGTGCCGATTCGGCCAGCGCACGACCGGCCACTTCGCTTTGGCATACGCTCGCAGCGTGTTGTCGGTCGCTGTCCTGGCGCTGTCCGGCGGAGCCTCCATCGGGCCGGCCGGATTCATGGACGTGCTGGCCAAAGCCGACCGCGCCTGGCGACTGGCCGCGGGCCAAGATTGGACGCCGCTATTCGACATCACCCTAGTCGGGTTGGACTCCACGCCGGTGCGCTGCCGCGACGGAATCGTGCTGCAACCCCACTGCCCGGCGCGCGATCTCGCTTCACCCCAACTTGTCGTGGTGCCCGCCTTCGACGATGAGCATCTGCTGGATTCACTTGCCAGTAACCAGGATTGGGCGTCCTGGCTTAGGAAATGGCACGCCGACGGAGCCCGGGTGGCGTCCTCGTGCATCGGCGCATTCCTGCTCGCGGAGGCTGGCCTACTCGACGGGCGACCGGCCACCACACACTGGATGTTCGCCGACATGCTGCGATCGCGATATCCGGCAGTCAAGGTCAGTAGCGACCGACTGATCGTCGACGCCGGCGATGTGATCACCTGCGGTGGTGCCACCACCTTCCTGTCTCTGGTGATCTATCTCGTCGAACGTTTCGGAGGCCATGAGCGCGCCGCGCTGGCACGCAAGGTGCTGCTCATCGACGGCGGGCGGGTCAGTCAACTGCCCTATCTGGCGTTCACCCCAGTGCGCGAGCACGGCGACGAACTCGTGTTGGCGGTGCAGCACTACATCGACACCCACCTGGCGTCACCCATTCGATCCGACCTGCTCGCCCGCATGTTCGGCGTCAGCCCACGCACCCTGGCCAGGCGGTTCCACGCCGCCACAAACAGCAGCGTGACCAGCTATGTGCAGCAAGCCAGAATCCTCTTGGCGAAGAAACTCCTGGAGACCACCGACAAGCCGATCGAGCACATCCGGGCCGCCACCGGATACCTGGACCCTGCAGCCTTTCGACGCGCCTTCCGGCAAGCCGCCGGAATATCGCCGCGCCAATACCGCAACACCTACGCGGCCGGCCAGCTGCCGACGTCATAGTGCTAGACGGCGTTCCCGAGGGCGACCGCACCCTGGGTCCGGACACTCGTCGCGAGTCGCCGGAACAGGCTAAATCCGATGAGCGTGCCGAGGGCGATAGCGAAAATAGCCACGCCGGTGTCCGCCAACGTGCTGACCGAAACCGTGTCGCTGGCGGCTCTTTGGGTGAACCGGATGAAACTCAACGCGCCCGGTACCAGGCCCCAGAACACGGTCAAGAGCATCACCATCCGCGGCGGGGCTGACCTAAAGCCGGACGCGAACATCGCAAACGGGACAGCAATGAAGGCCCCCAGTGCACCGGACATGGCCTGATCCACAAACATGCCGCTGAGGTCTTGCGCGATCACGGCTACGCCGAGCCCCATCACCAACCAGATCAGTGACCCACGCGGAGCGGACAAGTACAGGTACATGCCGATCGCCATCACCACAATCGCGAGATACAACGACCACTCCCCCATCGCCGCCGACGGTTGATGCGGGCTCGGCAACCCGACCAGGCGAACGCCCAGCGCCACACCCGCGGCCAACAGCATCAACTGCGCGACACCGTAAACCAACCGGGAGGCGCCCGCGATCATCTGCCCGCTGGCAAGCTCGATGGCCCCGGTCGTGAGCGAAAAGCCAGGAAGCAGGGCGATCAGCGGGGGCGCGATGATGCGAAGCAGTCCTTCGTTGGCAGCACCGGCAAAAAAATCGATCGCCAAGAACGAGACCAGAAACGCCGACACCGTCGCCTGGATGGGCCCGAACCAGCTGAACTGTCGACCAATAGCAAGCGCCAGACCACCCACTGCGCCGAGCACCGCGTAGGCCAGGAGCGCCTTCCATGTCGGATTGAGCATCAACCCGAAACCGATAGTCGCCATCGCATGGCCGAAGATTGTTGTGGCAGAGCCGAACCGACTCGGCAGCTCACGCACGGCAGTCACCGCAGCGACCGCGTCGCCCGGAGCAATCGCGCCGGCCTCCGCCAGCTGTACGACGTCGGAGATCGCGCCGGCCTGATCGAGACGCACCGTCGCTTGGTTCGATTCGTCCACTTCGGTGGCTGGACCGTTGTCGACCTTGACCATGATCACCGTCGGCAACACCGCGAGCCGCACCGTGCTGGTGGTATAGCGCGACGCAATCAGCACTAATCGGGCGCTGACCATGTTGGTCGGTTGGCCCACCTCGAGCATTGCAATCCCGAGACTGCGCAACATGACCGCGATCTCGTCAGCTGAGAACGTGTCCGGTGGCGCCACCGGCGGTGGCAGCTCCTCTTTGCGCACAGCCCGCCACAGGCGCCGCGGCCACCCCCCCGCTTCGCCGGTTGTCATCGCAGGCGTCACATCAGGCATTGTGAACCGTGACAGCCGGGTTCATGGCATCGGGGCTACCTGTGATCGCTTCCGGAGTTCCGCGGCGCCAGCGGGAGCGCGTCGGCGGAGTGTGCACTGTGCACAGTGCAGAGTGCCCAGCAGAACGGGGACTTCTGGGCAATATGACCTCTAAACAGCACTTTTTACGCCGGGGTCGGTAGCCGGCTTTATAGGTTCGGCACCACTTGTTGGGCCGCTTGGACCGCGGACAGGCGCTTGTCGTTGCGCCGACGCTGCTAGCGGTATCGCGCGGGAGCGCGCGTCGAATGTCGACCAGGTGGGAAGGAACAGCGATGTCGTACGTGGTGGCGGTCCCGGAGGCGCTGGTGGAAGCGGCCACGGATCTCCGGGGGATCGAGTCGGCGCTGAGTGCGGCGAACTCGGCTGCGGCAGCCCCGACGGCGCTGGTGCTGGCCGCCGGTGGTGATGAGGTATCAGCGGCTATCGCGGCGCTATTTTCGGGCCACGCCGCGGAATACCAAGCACTCAGCAGCCAGATGGCCGGGTTTTATGAGCAGTTCGTGCAGGCCTTAGCCAGCGCAGGAGGTTCCTATGCGGGAGCCGAGGCCGCCAACGTTGCGCTGCACAACGTCGAGCACGATGTGCTGGCGTTGATCAACGCGCCCACCCAGACGTTGTTGGGGCGCCCGCTGATCGGCAACGGCGCCAACGGGACGGCGCTCGGGCAAGCCGGCGGCGATGGCGGTTTGCTGTTCGGCAACGGCGGGAGCGGCGGACCCGGCGGCGACGGCGGTGATGCCGGGCTGATCGGTAACGGCGGGGCCGGCGGGGCCGGCTTCAGCCCGACCGGCGCCACGGGTGCGGCCGGTGGCGCCGGGGGCGCCGGTGGGCGCGGCGGATGGCTGTTTGGTCACGGCGGCAACGGCGGTATCGGCGGCACCGGTGGCAGTGATGGCAGCGGTGCCGCCGGATCCGGCGGCATGGGCGGCAACGGTGGTGCGGGTGGCGCCGCCGGGCTGTTTGGCGCCGGCGGGGCCGGGGGCAACGGCGGAGCGGCCGGCAACGGAGCGGGCGGCGCCGGCGACGCCGGCGGCGTCGGTGGCGACGGCGCTGTGGGTGGCGACGGCGGGTGGCTGTTCGGCAACGGTGGCCACGGAGGTTACGGCGGCCAGGGCGGCACCGGCGACGCTCTCGGCAGCCGAGGCGACGGCGGCAATGGCGGCGATGGCGCGGCTGGCGGAAGCGGCGGCTGGCTGTTCGGCGACGGCGGCAGCGGCGGCGACGGCGGCAACGGCGGTCTGGGCGGCTTCATTGATGGCGGCGACGGCGGCGACGGCGGCGACGGCGCTGTCGGCGGCACCGGCGGTTCGCTGTTTGGCGACGGCGGCAGCGGCGGCGACGGCGGGCGCGGCGGCTTAGTCGCCGGCGGCAATGACGTCGACGGCGGAAATGGAGGCAACGGCGGCAACGGCGCTGCCGGCGGCAACGGCGGGGCGGTGTCTGGCGACGGCGGCAGCGGCGGCACCGGCGCGCACGGCGGCAACGCCGGCGACGGCAACAACAGCGGCGTGGGCGGCACCGGCGGCACCGGCGGCATCGGGGCCGTCGGCGGCGCGGGCGGGGCGCTGTTCAGCGACGGCGGCGACGGCGGCACCGGTGGGCGCGGCGGCAACGGCGGTTTCGGCGGCGCCGGCGGCGGGAAAGGCGGTGACGGAGGCGATGGCGCCGGCGGCGGGACCGGCGGACTGCTGTCCGGCAACGGCGGCAACGGCGCTGGCGGCGGCGACGGCGGGCGCGGCGGCGACGGCAACCCCGGCAAGGGTGGCGCCGCAGGCAATGGCGGCGGCGGCGGTGATGGCGCCGCCGGCGGGAGCGGTGGGCAGCTGTCCGGCAATGGCGGCAACGGCGGCAACGGCGGCCGCGGCGGATCCGGCGGCTTCGCCGGCCGGGGCAACGGCGGCGACGGCGGCAACGGCGGCAACGGGGCCGCCGGCGGGACCGGTGGGCAGCTGTCTGGAGACGGCGGCGACGGCGGCGACGGCGGGCACGGCGGCAGCGGCGTTGACGGCGGCACCGATGCCGGCGGCGGTAACGGCGGCACCGGCGGCAGCGCTCAACTGATTGGCAACGGCGGCAACGGCGGCGCCGCTGGCGCTGGCATGCCGACCGGGGCCATTGGCAGCGGCGGCACCGGTGGGCAGCTCTTCGGCACACCCGGAACGCCTGGGTAGCCAACGAGTCCCAACCGCCACGGGTTGGTGGCCACCTGATTCACCGTTCAGTGCGACCACACGTGGTGGCGGGGCCTTGGAACTGACGCGAGCGTCGCAAACAGCAAAGCGCTACAGCATCGACTCGATCATCGCCGTGCCCTCGCCGTCGACATTGCCGGGCGCATCCTCGTTTTGTGCGAAGACGATAAAAGCCGATTGACGGTTCGCGGTGTTCAGCAGCTCGGTAAACGAGCCAATGACCGGCGTCGGGCCCATCCGTGATGTCCCATCCGCGCTGTAATCGATCGTGGCTTCGGTGTGAAAGTTTCGGCTCTGCAGCTGTTCCGTCTCGGGCGCGCCCAAGTCTCTAACGTTGGTCAGACCGGTCGTCGAGACGTTGCTCAGCTGGCTGATGTCGTCTTGCAGCACGGCGACGGGGTCCGTCCCGTTGGCGGGCTTGACCTTGATTTCCATTTCCGCAGTGGCGAAGCCGTTATGGAGCGTCACCCAGCCGGGACCCTGCTCTCCGACTGTCCAGCCCGGCGCGGGAGTTACCGAGACGCCCGGCGCGAGTTCGACCGCGTCGCCGACAGTCAGCGTCACCGCCAGTCGGCTCACAGTCCCGGTCAGGGCGATTGCCGCCGTCACGGCGGCCGCGACGCCCACCAGCGGGACCCGACGCGCGACCCGTCCCCAGCAGCGGCGCTGCCGCGATGTCGCCATAGCGGGCTGTGGGGGCGGTGGTGCTGTAGTCGTGGCTCCTGCTGTCGACACCGAGTGCATGGCCTAACTCCTCTGCCGGATTGGGCGGCTGGGGGATTCGCCCGCCTGCTTTCATTTCACCCCGCGGCGCGATGGCTGTCCACAATCGCGTGTCAGGGCCTAAGTACATTCGGCTTGGCTCGGGGCGTCACCGAACTCGTGTCAGCGGATTCGGGTCCGACCGTGCACGGTGACCGACGTGCAATTCTCTGCGCATCCGATCGATCATGTGCGGGTAGTGCAGCTCGAATGCGGGACGCTCGGACCGGATCCGCGGCAATTCGGTGAAGTTGTGTCGCGGCGGCGGACAAGTGGTTGCCCACTCCAGCGAGTTTCCGAAACCCCACGGGTCATCGACAGTGACCGGCTCGCCGTAGCGCCAGCTGCGAAAGACGTTCCAGACGAATGGGATCATCGACACCCCCAGGATGAACGCGCCGGTCGTCGACGCGAGGTTGAGCGCTTGGAATCCGTCGGTGGGCAGGTAGTCGGCGTAGCGGCGCGGCATGCCTTGGTTGCCGAGCCAGTGCTGCACCAAGAACGTGGTGTGGAACCCGATCAGGGTTAGCCAGAAGTGCAGCCGCCCCAGCCGATCGTCGAGCAGGCGGCCGATCATCTTCGGGAACCAGAAGTAGACGCCCGCGAATGTGGCGAACACTATCGTGCCGAACATGGTGTAGTGGAAGTGCGCGACCACGAAATAGCTGTCGGTGACGTGGAAGTTGATCGGCGGGCTGGCCAGCATCACCCCTGTCAGACCGCCGAGCAGGAAGGTCACCACGAAACCCACCGAGAACAGCATCGGCGTCTCGAATGTCAGCTGGCCCTTCCACATCGTGCCGATCCAGTTGAAGAACTTGATGCCGGTTGGCACCGCGATCAGGTAGGTCATGAACGCGAAGAACGGCAGCAGCACCGCTCCGGTGGCGTACATGTGGTGCGCCCACACCGCCACCGACAACGCGCCGATGGCGATCGTCGCGTACACCAGGGTGGAGTAGCCGAACAACGGCTTGCGGGAGAATACCGGGATCACCTCGCTGATGATCCCGAAGAACGGCAACGCGATGATGTACACCTCGGGATGCCCGAAGAACCAGAACAGATGCTGCCAGAGCAATACGCCGCCGGTGGCCGGGTCGTAGACGTGCGCGCCGAGGTGGCGGTCGGCGGCCAGTCCGAGCAGGGCGGCGGTGAGCAGTGGAAACGCCAGTAGGACCAGGATGCTGGTGACCAAGATATTCCAGCAGAAGATCGGCATTCGGAACATCGTCATGCCGGGCGCACGCATGCAGATGATGGTGGTGATCATGTTGACGGCACCGAGGATGGTGCCCAGGCCGCTGACGGCCAGCCCGACTATCCATAGATCAGCGCCTGCGCCCGGGCTATGAATGGCGTCGGCCAGCGGACTGTAGGCCGTCCAGCCGAAATCGGCAGCTCCACCCGGAGTGATGAGCCCCCCGAGGACAATCAATCCCCCGAATAGGAACAGCCAGAACGACAGCGCGTTGAGCCGCGGGAACGCCACGTCCGGGGCGCCGATCTGCAAGGGCAGCACGACGTTGGCGAACCCAAAGACGATCGGTGTGGCATACAGCAGCAACATCAAGGTGCCGTGCACGGTGAACAGCTGGTTGTACTGTTCGTTCGACAGGAATTGCAAGCCTGGCGCGGCCAGTTCGGCGCGCATGAGCAGGGCCATGATCCCGCCGGTGAAGAAGAAGCCGAAGCAGGCGGCCATATACATGATGCCGATCAGCTTGTGATCGGTGGTGGTCACCAGCTTGTAGACGAGGTTGCCCCTGGGACCCATCCGGGCGGGGAACGGGCGGCGCGCCGTCAGGCTTTGCGGTGCTGGGACTGTGTCAGTCACACGATCGCCCTTTCAGCCATGTTGAGAATGACCCCCACGGGTGGGCGCCCACGTGCGGCACCGTGCTCGGGTGTCGACCGCTATGTGGAGATCCACCTCACCTCCAAAACTTGACACTTCGATCCGATTAGTTACGCTATGCCTTAATGACACATTGTGTCAACATGCAAGCGATACGGAGGCGGCGGATGCGCAGGCTCGTGATCATCGGTGGCGGCTTTGCCGGGGTGTATGCGGCGTTGAGCGCCGCGCGCCAGACCGCCGGCCACCGCAGCGTGGCGATTGAGCTGGTTACCCGCGATCGGCACCTGACAGTTCGGCCACGGTTGTACGAGGAAGACATCGACACGGCACGAGTGCCCCTCGATGGTGTCCTGACGCCGGTGGGGGTGCGCCTCGTGGTCGGTACGGTGACCGACCTGGACACCGCACAACGGACGCTCCGGCTGATCGTGGACGGAGACCAACGAGTGATGCGCTATGACGCCGCAGTGCTCGCGCCTGGCAGCAGCGCGATCGAACCGCCATGGGATACCCGACCGTTTGGGGTCGACTCCTTTGACGAGGCCGCGCGGCTGCGGCGCCATCTCGACACCCTCACCGCGGAGGGGGAGGGCAAGGGGCCGGGACAGTGGACAGCGGTCGTGGTCGGTGGCGGTTTTACCGGCCTGGAGGTGGCCACTGAGCTGGCTGCCCGATTGCGGGCTCGCCGCCGCACGGTCGGATGGGCCGACGACGTGCGCGTGGTGCTCGTCGAGCGCGAATCGACGGTGGCGCCGGGCTTCGGCCCGCGGGCGCGGGCAGCAATCGCCGACGCGCTCCGGTGCGACGGTGTCGAAGCCCGCCCCGGCACCTCAGTCAGCCGGGTCGATCGGCACTTGGCCACCCTGTCGGACGGGTCGACTGTGGCAGCGCAGACCGTGGTGTGGGCCGGTGGTCAGCGCGCCAGTGCACTCACGCACCAGGTCGGTGACGAGGTAGGCATCCAGCCAGATGCGCACGGGCGCCTGCCTGTCGACGAATGTCTATCCGTAGCCGGCGTCGAGCAGCTGTTCGCAGCGGGTGACGTTGCCGCTGCGGCCACGTCACCGGGACGGGCCGCCGTGATGTCGTGTCAACACGCCATACCCCAGGGCAAGATCGCCGGCCACAACGCTGCCGCGCTGCTCTGCGGTCAGCAGCCGCGGCCATACCGCCAGCCCGGCTACATCACGTGTCTTGATCTCGGCGAGTGGGGTGCGCTGGTGACCCGCGGCTGGGACCGCAACCACATCATCGCGGCGGGTGCGGACGGCAAACGGGTCAAGCGGTGGATCAACAGACACTTCATCTACCCCAACACCACTAGCGCCGCCACGTTGCTCGCCGACGGCAGACCTGAGCGCTCCGATGCATTCACGGCGTGGCTGCAGGGCATTGTCCTGGGAACGAGGCCGCTGCGCGGCTGGCTCGTGGCGCGTGCCGACGACCGGCCGGATCGTGTCGAACGGGGCCGCTCAAGGATGGTGGCCTCGTGACCACGGCGCCCGACCGCAGCCAACAGTCTGCAAGTCTGCGTGACCGGCTGCGGATACAGACCCGCGACGAGATCTACCGAACCGCGATCGATCTGTTTGTGGCCAACGGCTACGAAGCAACCACGATGGATGAGATCGCCGATGCGGCCGGCGTGTCGCGGCGCACGGTATATCGGTACTTCCCACTCAAGGAAGACGTGCTGTTCGAAGGCCCACGGCGGTGGCTGGAAGTCTTCTCCTCGACCGTCGCGACGCGCCGATGC
The DNA here is from genome assembly GCF_018278905.1 of Mycobacterium spongiae. Lineage (NCBI taxonomy): Bacteria > Bacillati > Actinomycetota > Actinomycetes > Mycobacteriales > Mycobacteriaceae > Mycobacterium > Mycobacterium spongiae. Next base: position 165,090 of record NZ_CP046600.1, on the reverse strand, counting down.
GACGAGTCGCTCTTCGACGCTGTGCGCCGGGCCGGCATCGCCGTCGCCGAGCACCTGGCCCAGGACCCGGTCCACGTGCAGGCCGGCCGGCGAGTATCGAAGGAGAGTTCGGCGCTGCGGTCGCGCGCCGGGCTCGCCACCGCCGAGTGGACCGATGCCATCACCCGGCTCCTGGCTGCCGAGCGCGACGCCGACCCGCGCACCGACCTGGCTGCGGCGGTCGGCGCGGGCGCGCTGGTCCACGGGATCGGCGCGGTGGGACGGGTCTGGGCCGCCGGCGGCGGCGATGTCGTCGCAATGACCAGACAGATGCACGATCTGGTCGAGCCCATGTGGCAACGGGCGCTGGCCGCGCCCATACCTCCACACACAGTGCAGCCCGACGCAAAGGAGGTCACACCATGACTGCAGTCTCCACAACATACGAACCGTGGGCCGCTCACCAGGCTCACCTGAAACGGGCCAAACTCGTCAACGGGCTGGGCGCGACGATCGGTGCGGTCGTCCTCATCCTGTTTGCGGTCGAGCCGGCTCGGTTCTCCGACGGCCACTGGGTGTACCTGTTGCTGATACCCATGGCCGGACTCCATACGATCGAGGAATACGTGTGGCCGGGCGGGTTTCTTCACTGGTTCAACACTGGGCCGATGAATAGCGCCGACCCGACGTGCCCGCTGACCGCGCGGATGGCGCTCTGGACCGACGCGGTCGCGGCACTGGTCAATATCGGCGTCATCCTGCTCGTCGGTGATCGGGTGCTCGTACTGATGCTGACGATCGCGGCGGTGTTCGGGATCAACGCGTTCTTCCACCTGCTCGACGCGATCGTTCACGGCCGCTACTCACCCGGGATGATCACCAGCGCGCTGGTCTACCTACCCGGGGTGACCTACGTCTTCGGGTTCTACTGGTACACCGGCGCGGCGAGCCTCGTTGAGCTCGCCGCCGCGGTCGTGGCCGGGTTCGTCGTGACAGCGGTGTTCTTCGCGCAGGTCCGGCGGGTTGCTGCCAGCGCCCGCGGGTGAGGACGAGTCCCATGACAGCGGCACAGCACGGCAACCGCACGAGCCCGCGGCGAGTGGTGCTCGCCGGCGGCACCGGCTACCTCGGGTCCCACATCGCCCACGAGCTCGCACGACGAGGGCACTGGTGCCGGCTGATATGCCGCGACCCTGCCGTGGCGAGGCAGCGCGCCATCCCGGCGAACGAAGTCGTCCAGGCGCAGGTCACCGACCCCGCCACGCTCGCTGGTGTGTGCGAGGGAGCCGACGCGGTGATCTCGTCGGTCGGCATCACCCGGCAGCGTGACGGGCTGGCCTACCGGGACGTCGACTACCGCGCCAACCGCAACCTGCTCGACGCCGCCCGCAACGCCGGTCTGCGGTCGTTCGTCTACGTCAGCGTGCTCGACGGCGACCGACTGCGGTTCCTACGCGGCTGCGACGCCAAGGAGCAGTTCGTTGATGACCTCGCGCGCTCGCCGATCTCCGGCTGTGTAGTCCGGCCGACCGGGTTCTATTCCGACATGACCGCGTTCCTGACGATGGCGCGCCGCGGGCGGGTCTGGCTGTTCGGCGACGGGCAGGCGCGGATCAACCCGATCCACGGCTCGGACCTCGCCGAGGTGTGCGTTGACGCACTCAACCGCCCCGGCGACGTCATTGCAGTCGGTGGCCCGGACGTGCTGACCTACAACGAGATCGCCGCGCTGGCGTTCGCCGCGCTCGATTCCCAGCCCGTTGTGACGCACCTGCCGGACATCATCCGGCGGGCGGCACCGTGGGTGCTCCGCCGGACCACGCCGCAGACGATCTACGGTCCGGTCGAATTCTTGTTGACGGTGCTCGGCCGCGACATGGTCGCGCCCCGCCACGGCAACTGCCATCTCGCCGACCACTACCACGCCCTGGCCGGCACTGCTCTACAAGGAGGTTGACGAATGCGGCTGCCCGATACGGCACACACGTCGCGGCCCTGGCGCATCCATGACATCGCACCGGACTTCACGCTCCTGGACGTGTGGGCAATCCCGACCCCCGCTGGACCACAAGACTTCCCGCAGCTGGTGCGGCTGTGGACAGCTTTCGATGCGACCAAGAGTTCCTCGCAGGTGGTGCGTGTGTTGTTCGCGATCCGCCTCAAGCTGGGCGAGCTCCTTGGCTGGGACGACACCGGCGGCACTAGCGGCACCAACGTGCTCCCACTGCGCGACCGAGTGCCGGCAGACCTGCTCGACAAACCCTCCGGCCCCACGCCCACGGCACCGTTCGTTGCGCTGTATCTCACGAACAACGAGTGGGCCGCCGAAACGGTCAACCGCACCGTCCACGCGGTCCTCCACCTCGGCTGGGTTCCCCACGAGACCGGCGTCTATCGCGGCCAGTTGGCAGTTCTGGTCAAACCACATGGGCTGCTCGGTCGCGGGTACCTGGCCGCAATCAAGCCTTTTCGCCACCTCATCGTCTACCCGCGCATGCTGGCAGAAATCGAGCGGCAGTGGCGAGCCACGCTGGCTGCCCCCGTCGACCCGAGACCCGGACATCGCCAGACGCATATGTGATTGACCCACACGAGCCCGATAATCAATTCGAGAACCAAGGAGGATCGGATATGCCTGTGCAGCTGAACCATACGATCGTGGCGGCCCGAGACCCCGAAGCATCCGCGCGGTTTCTTGCCGAGATACTCGGGCTACCCGAACCGACGAGATTTGGTCCCTTTGTGATTGTGGAGTCAGCCAACCAGGTCTCGCTCGACTTCATGCAGACAGACGACATCGTCGCTCAGCACTACGCGTTCTTGATCACCGAGGCCGAATTCGACGAGATCTTCGGACGGATCCGCGGTCGAGGACTCTCCTACTGGGCAGACCCTGGCCAAACCAAGGTCGGGGAGATCAACCACAACGATGGCGGCCGCGGAGTCTATTTTGAGGACCCAAACGGGCATCTACTCGAAATCATCACCCGTCCGTATGGCAGCGGATCGGCAGGCTAGGCAGGCGATGCAGTGGACCTCAACCAGGTGACGCTGAATGTGACGGACTTCGACGAGGCTGTCGCGTTCTATCGACTGCTCGGACTGAAGCTGATCGTCTCATCGCGCGGTGAGTACGCTCGTTTCGAGTTGCCGTCGGGGTCGACGACGTTATCGCTCCATCTGTCGACGACACCCACGACAAACGGTCCGACAATCTATTTCGAATGTGATGACGTCGACGCTCGCTATACGGCACTGTGCGCTGCGGGCGTTACCTTCGATAGCGCGCCGCAAGACGAAAACTGGCGTTGGCGAGAAGCGCGATTTCGCGACCCATCAGGTAACGCGCTCTGCCTCTATCACGCCGGCCAGGATCGCCGTTTCCCACCGTGGCGCGTTGAGTCTGTTGGGTAGTTCGGTGCCGAGTCTTGAGACAGAGCGGTCGGATCAGATGACTCCGGGGATCAGGGCTTTGCGCTCGGCAGGGTATTCCGGGAACTTCTCGCGATACCACCTTTGAGTGGCGAACGCCCGCGGGACCAGATTGCCCGCCGTGATCGCGAAGATCACCACCCCTGCCAGCGACCAGGTCAGCAGAGCGAACCCGGCCCACGCGATCAGCTCCCCCAGGTAGGCCGGGCTAGTGACGAACCGGAACCCGCCGCCGTACGGGATCTTGTACTCGGTGCTGCCCGGGTTGTTCTTGTCGCGCAGATTGCGCACGATTGACTCCGAGGAGACCAGCAGGATGAACCCGCCGAGGTAGACGATCAGTCCGACGAGAAAGCGTGGGTCAGTCAGCCAATCGGTGCCGTACTGGTGCTTGTAGTCGTGGCTGAAGAAGGCGCCATTGAGGTAGCCGTGCATCGAGGTGATCACCATGCCGGCGGCAAGCACCGAGATGTTGAAGCTGCTGCGTTTGCCCGGCACCTGTCTGATCGACAGCGGGAAGAACCAGCCCCGATTGCCGTAGTGCAGCAGCCAGATAGCCGCAAGGACTAGCGGGACGGCGTCGAATCGACGCGGCCCGGTCAGGTAGAAGATCGCGAACACCACAGTTGCCGGGATCTCCATCAGCCACCAGCCCAGCTTCGGATTCAGGTTCACCCCGCGGGCCGTGGCGCCGAATCGGCCGTACGGACTCTGCATGAACAAGCCGCCGATGATCACCAATGCCGCGATGCCCAGGGCGATCGTCAAGACAGTGTCGTAGGTGGTGTTGCCGGTGTACCAGTTCATCGAGCTCCTTCCACGAACGCCTGGCCTGGATGAACATGCTGACCAATGTGGCTCGCCACAATAGAACACCGTCTCCCCCCTCGAAGTCAGCGAGGTTGGTCGGTGGCATGGCGGCACGGTCCGGCCCCCGGGTATGATTTAATCAAATGATCGATTGATTAACGGCCCACGTTTCTACTCGACGACAATCGCAGGCGGGCGGACATGAGCGTGACATCGACACAGCTGGGCCGCCCGGTCGGCGCCAACAACGAGCAAACGCGCCAGCGGATCCTGACCGCAACGATGCGCTGCGTCGCCGAAGTTGGCTACTCCCAGGCCAGCATCCGCGAGATCGCTAAAGCCGCGGGCATGACCAGCGCCAGCCTCTATCACTACTTTCCCACCAAGGCAGAGTTGCTGACGGCGGCGGTCGCCGAGATCGAGAACATCGCGTTGCCCCGGTTGCGCGCCGCCGGCGCCCGGGACGGCGACGTGGCCAGCCGGCTCGACGCCGTGCTCGACGCATCGGATCAGCTGATGCGCGAGTATCCCTACCTGGCCTCCTTCGAGCGCGCGATCCGGGCCGAAAGCGCTGCCTTCGTACGCAAGTCGCAACCCGGTCAGGCCGACTTCGCGGTGCTACGCGACATCATCGCCGACATCGTCGACGACGCATGCCGGCAGGGAGCCCTCGACGAACGTATTGGCGCCGACGGCGCGGTGAACGCGATCTACGCCCTGGCGCGCGGACTCACCGAGCAGGCCGCTGTTCTCCCACTGCGCGAGTATCACAGTGCGCTGCATGCCGCCAAAGCACTGCTGCGCGGGTCCCTTTTCTCCGACCACCACGGCCCGCTAGAGCCAGCAGATCCGAGTGAGTGAGAGCAGTGCGCCCGACAAGAGGAGCAGCCATGGCGTTATGTCCCAACCTGCCTGCCGGTTTCGATTTCACCGATCCCGATATCTACGCGGAGCGTATCCCCGTCGCCGAACTCGCCGAACTTCGCCGAACGCAACCGATCTGGTGGAACGAGCAGCCCGTCGGCAAAGGCGGATTCAACGACGGGGGGTTCTGGGTGGTGACCAAGCACCAGGAGGTCAAGGAGATATCGCTGCGTAGTGACATCTTTTCGACCTACGAGAACACCGCGATCCCCCGGTATCCCGATCACGTAGAACGGGCGCATATCGACATGGCTCGTGCATCGATCCTCAACATCGATGCCCCCCACCACACCCGGCTGCGCAAGATCATCTCCCGCGCTTTCACACCACGCGCGGTCGGACGCATGCGTGCCGAACTCAACGAACGTGCGCAGGCCATCGTCAGGGCCGCTGCAACGCACGGCTTCGGCGACTTCGTCGAGCAGGTGTCGCGCGAGCTACCGTTGCAGGCCATCGCGGGACTGCTCGATGTGCCGTTGGAGGACCGCGCGAAGCTGTTCCGCTGGGCCGACGAGATGACCGGCAGCGAAGACCCCGAATACGGGGACATCGACGGTCAAGCATCGTCGATGCAGGTGCTGGCCTACGCGATGGAGATGGCGGACATCAGGACGAAGAACCCCGGTGACGACATCGTCACCACACTGCTGCAGGCAGACATTGACGGAGAGAAGTTGTCGGACGCAGAATTCGGCTTCTTTGTGCTGACACTGGCCGTGGCCGGAAACGAGACAACTCGTCACTCGATAACCCAGGGCATGATGGCGTTCAACGACTTTCCTGAACAGTGGGATCTGTATCGGCGGCTGCGGCCCGAGACCGCGGCCGACGAGATCGTCCGCTGGGCAACTCCGATCACGGCGTTTCAGCGCACCGCGCTCGAGGACACCGAGGTTGGCGGCGTCGCGATCAAGAAGGGCCAGCGCGTTGTGCTGTTCTACCGTTCCGCCAACTTTGATGAAGACGTTTTCGAGGACCCGCAGTCGTTCAACGTTTTGCGAAATCCCAATCCCCAGGTGGGTTTCGGCGGTACCGGGGCGCATTACTGCATTGGCGCGAACCTGGCGCGTATGACAATAAACCTGATCTTCAACGCGATCGCGGACCACATGCCTAACCTGAGCCCGTTGTCGCCACCGCAACGGCTGCGGTCGGGTTGGCTCAACGGCATCAAACACTGGCAGGTCGACTACACCGGCGGGTCCCCGACTCCGTGCCCTGCGGCCGAATGACCCCGCAGCTCCGTGGGGGCTCCCGCGCTGCGGCCACGAAACGGCCTGCGGCGGTGGCCTCGCGGACGCGCGAGGAACTGTGGGCGCTGTGGCAGGTGGCCCGCACCGGTGCGCTGAAACCGCTACCGCCGCAGCGCCTTGTCGCGGTGTCCCGGTCGATGCGCAACTACGGACCCCTGGGAGCGGCGGTCACCATGGCTGCGGCACTCCACCGTGACCGCACCGCAGTAGTCGATGAGCGTGGCGCGCTGAGCTTCGCCGAGCTGGAGGACCGCTCCAACGCGGTAGCCAACACCTGGCACAAGCGGGGTCTACGCGCCGGCGACGGGGTGGCGATCCTCGCCCGCAATCATCGCGGCTTTCTGGACGCGCTGTTCGCCGCGGCCAAGTGCGGCGCCCGGATCGTATTGCTGAATACCGACTTTGGCGCCCCACAGATACGTGACGTCCTTGCCCGGGAAGGCGCGGACCTGCTCGTCCACGACGACGAATTCGCCCATCTCGCCTCCGATGTGACGCTCCGACTGGGATGCACGACCGCGTTCAGCGAGCACACGGTGCCCGACAGCCTGGAGACGGCTGTCGGGGACGGTGATTCGTCACCACCTCCACCGCCCGCCGACCACGCCAAGCTGGTCATCCTGACAAGCGGTACGACCGGAACGCCGAAGGGAGCGCCGCGAGCTGAGTCACGATCGTTGTTCCCCGCCGGCAGCCTACTCAGCCGCGTGCCGTTTCGTGCCCGCGAGGTGACCGAATGCTGCGTTCCGTTGTTCCACGCGCTCGGCTTTGGCCACGTGATGCTGGGATTGCTGTTGGGCTCATCGCTGGTGCTGAGGCGCCGATTCGATGCACGGCAAACGCTGGACAGTCTTGGTGCGCAACGGGCCACGGCGATGATCGCGGTCCCGGTCATGTTGCGGCGAATCCTTGATCTGGGGCCCACTTCCCGATCGGGACTCGACCTCTCGGCGCTTCGGATCGTCTTCGTGGCGGGCTCCGCGCTGGGGGCGACGCTGTGCCGCGAAGCCATGGATGCTTTCGGGCCGGTGCTCTACAACATGTACGGATCCACCGAGGTCGCCTACGCCACCATCGCAACGCCAACGGACCTGACAGACGAACCCGGTTGTGTTGGGCGGCCAGTGCCCGGCACGATCGTCAAGCTATTGGGAGACGCCGGTCTCGAGGTGCCGATCGGGCAGCGGGGACGGATCTTCGTCGGCAACGGAATTCAGTTCGACGGCTATACAGATGGCGCAGCGAAGGAGAGCATCGGCGGGCTGCTCTCCAGCGGTGATGTCGGCCACTTCGACTCCGCTGGAAGACTTTTTGTCGATGGCCGCGACGACGACATGATCGTGTCGGGGGCCGAGAACGTCTTCCCCGCCGAAGTAGAGGAGACGCTCAGCGCCCATCCCCAGATCCGGGAGGCGGCCGTCGTCGGCGTGCCCGACGGCCAATACGGGCAGCGGCTGCGCAGCTTCGTCGCACTCCGCCACGATGCCCGCCTATCGGAGCAGGACGTCAGAGATTATGTCCGAGACCGGCTGGCGCGGTTCAAGGTTCCGCGCGACGTGATATTTGTCGAGCAACTGCCTCGTAACCCGACTGGCAAGGTCGTCAAGCGCCTCCTCAGCGCCGACGACCGAGAGGAGATCCACAATGATCAATAGCACTTTCGATGCATCGCGCTTCCGGTGGAAGGAGGTCACCGGGCGGCCCGGGTCCACCCACAAGATTCACCACGATTACACAATTCTGGGCTACGACCGCGAAGCCGCAACGCTCGACATGATCGTGCGCTGGCAAGGCGACGGCGGGCACTGTCCGATACACCGCCACGCCGCGGTCACCAGCGTGATCGTCCTGGAAGGTGAACAGCATCTGTGGGACGTCGAGTCCGATGGTTCGACTACCAATCACCGCTTTCGCCGCGCCGGTGACTACGCGCTAACGGGAAATGACCAGAAGCCTCACCTCGAACGCGGGGGTGCCGAGGGTGGCGTGGTCTATTTCGGTGCCCGCCCGGACTCACCGAGTCATCTTCTCTACGAGATCTATGACGCGACGATGCAGGTCGTCGCCGAGATCACGATCGACTCGCTGGTCGCTGATTTCTACGCCGAGCAGGCTCCCGCGTAACGGAAGCTGCGACGGTACCACCGTGGCGCTAGCCCCGATAGCGATCCACCAGGTCAGCGTATTCGTCGAGCTGTCTCAGTGATTCGTCGCGCGGCAGGGTGGGCAGGAACAATCCCAACTGATCGAAACCCAGTTCTTCTGCGGCACGCCAGTACTCAAGGTTGCCGGGCGTGCCGAACATCGCGAGCGGGACGTCGCCGCCGGCGCCGGCGCGCATCTGATCGATGCGCTTGTTCAGTGCCGCCACGGGCAGCGGGTTGGATATCCATCCGGCGTCGTGCCGAATCACGCGCTTGACGGTGGCGTTGGAGTCGCCACCGATGAAGATGGGCGGATGCGGCTGCCGGACCGGCTTGGGCCGACTGTACGACAAATCGAAATCGACGTACTTGCCGTGGTACTCAGCGGGTTCGGCCGTCCACAGGGCCTTGATCGCTTCGATCCGCTCGTCGAGCAGGGCACCGCGCGTCTTCGGGTCAGTGCCGTGGTCGCGCAACTCCTCAATGTTCCAGCCAGCGCCCACGCCGAACACGAACCGGCCGCCGGAGATGAGATCGATGCTCGCGGCTTCTTTCGCGGTAGTGATCGGGTCGCGCTGGATCAGCAGTGCGATTCCGGTGAAAAGTTCGATTGTGGACGTGACGGCTGCCGCCGCGGCGAGCGTGACAAACGGGTCCAAGGTTCGGTAGTACACCGCCGGCAACTCGCCGCCGAGCGGGTAGGGCGACTCCCGGCTGGCGGGAATGTGCGTGTGTTCAGCGACGGCCAGTGAGGTGAAACCGCGTTCCTCGATCGCACGCGCCAGCGAGACCGGGTCGATCGTGTCGTCGTTGACGAACGTGGAAATCCCGAACCTCATCCGCGACTCCTATCTGTCGACTCAGCTGCGTTCCAACGCTGGCGCAGACCAGGCTATTCCCGCGCCGACAGCAGGAGTCTTGGCCCCGGGAGCGACAATGGTGCCCATCGGACAAACTCGTCACCCCGGCCATCGAGGCGGTAGCGGTAGTGCAGACAAGCTCAACGGGAGTGAAAGACATGCTAGGCAGACTGACAACGATATGTGCCATTACCGCATCGGTAGTCGTGGTCGGCGTCGTCCTCGGGCCGGCTACGGCTTCGGCCACCGGTGGATTCGACTGCCGCATCGATGACAACAACCTCGAGCTCGACTTCACGGGCTCCTATGGGCGCTCGATTCCCAGCATTCATACGGTGAGCGGCGAGTTCCAGTCGAAGGATGCACGCACCAGCAAGTCCCTGCGGGAGTTCAGGCTCCGCAGCTCCGATCTCCTGCAGCAATGGTGGCAGGGCAACGATCTCAAGCTGCTGATCTATCGCGAGACGCAGGGCGAAAACCCCTTCGCCTCAGTCGAGCTGATTATCGAGACCTCCCAGCTGCCTAGCGACGACTCGCGCTACGCGGGCAACTACACGTTGACAATGTGGCCTCCGGTAGACGGCGGAGCGGACCCCGGCGTGGTCGAGGGCGAGGTTGGCTGTTCGGACAACCAATGACGGGGCGGCCGTAGAGCCGACTGCCTGCTGACCGAACAGTCTACCTCCAAGTCCTACGTCTGCAGGTCAGCCAGAACTGCCTCGATCGCACGCACAGTCTGCTCGGATTTTTCGGGATCAAGCGCATCGTCGTGCGGCGAGGAAAATCGGCCCTCGTCGTTGTCGAAATATTGGCCGGATGCTGCTGCGAAGTCATCTGCCAGCGCTGCGCGCGTCAGGATTTCCGCGCCGATGCCGATATCAGCGCCGGCGACGCCGAATGCGTTCTTGACCATCTTGGTGCCGAGCATTGAGCCTGGATTGACGGCGATGATCGCTGGACCCTCATCTTTGAACCGAAGACCTAGTACCCGAGACCACATCGTGAGCGCCAGTTTGCTTTGCGCGTAGGCTGCACCATCTCCGGATAGCTTGACGCGTCCGGCCAGTGCGTGGAGATCGACGGGTGCCTGCGCCGCCGAAGACAAGTTGATAACTCGCCCGGACGGTCCGATCAGCGGCAGGAGCCGTTGTGTCAGCGCGTAGGGCGCGATGGTATTGACAGCGAAACGCACGTCAAGCCCGTCCGCTGTCGTCAGGTCACCTGCACTGTAGACACCGGCGTTGTTGATCAGCACATCCAGGTTGGTGTGCTTGTCGGTCACCTCCTTGGCCAGCGCCTCGACTTCCGTCATGCGTGACAGATCGGCCAGATATCCACTCACCCGCGCATCGCCCGACGCCGACGAGACCGAGTTCGTCGCGTCGGCCAGCTTGCTTGGATTGCGTCCGTGCAGCAGCACGTGGTGGCCGGCCTCCACTAGCCGTCTGGCTGTGGCCAATCCGAGGCCATCGGTAGCACCAGTGATAAGAACAGATTTCGCCATGATGTCAACGTCCTTTCGGTCAGGGAGGTCGCGCGGATATTTGGTAGGTCAGTCGAGGCGCCGGCCACGATGGCCAGCACGATGGCCAGCACGATGGAAAGGTCACCAACGGGATACGTCCCGCGCCTGGGCTACGCTCGGGCCATTTCCGGAGTCCAGGCGTTGACGGCGAACGCCGTGTCGACCTGGGTCTCGGCAACGTGGTTGGTGTAGTTGCTCAATACCTTCAAGCCCGTACCGAGGATGACCTCCAAGACGGTCTGGCGGGTGTAGCCCGCTGCTAGGAACTCCTCAACGTCGTCAGGCGTAGGCCAACCGCGGGTTTCGTTGATCACGGCGGCGAAGTTTCGCAGCGCCTCCAGCTTGGCGTCGGCGATCGGCGTCCCAGAGCGCAGCGACTCGATCACGTCTGCCGGGACCCCCGCGCCTTGGGAGATCGAGGTGTGGGCGGCCATGCAGTAGACGCAGTGATTGAGCCGGTTGTTGGTCATCAGGATGATCTGACGCTCGGTGTCGGTCAGATCCGCTTTGTTGAAGATCCGCGACAGCGTCATGTAGCCCTCGAGGATCGCTGGCGCCTCGGCCATCCCCGCAAGCAGATTGGGCACGAACCCGTAGGCCTTCTTGGCTGCCTGGAGCAGTGGCGTTGCCGCCTCCGGCGCGGATTCGATTGTGTGGGTGGGGAAATCGGACATGATGTTACCTTCCTTGGTTGTGATCTAGTGTGTACCGATCGGTACACACTGGGCAAAAAAAATTCAGGCGAGCTCGAGCACCTCCAAGGTGCTGGCGACAGCCGACCGGGCCACGTCGGGTGTCATCCCCGCGCGCCCCATGACGCGCAGACCAAGTCGCACACTGACCAGCATTTGAGCCGTCGAGGCCGCGTCGAGATCGGCACTGAGCGCCCCGCTAGCCTGTGCTTGCTCGACGAGCTCTGTGAAGGACTGGGCCTGGGCCTCGAGGGCACGGTGCACCAGTTCTTGTATTTCCGGGTCGCGGGGGCCCAGCTCGATCGCCGTGTTGACCAGCATGCACCCAAGAGCCGCCACACGGCCCGAGCACCACGTTGCCGAGGTTTGCATCTGGTCTACCAGCGCTTCCAGCGGGGGTCGGCCCCGAGTTTGGTCGGCCATCACGGTGCCGGCGTTCGCGATATAGCGTTTGAGCACCTCAACGAAAACGTCTCGCTTACTGGTGAACGTGGCATAGAAGCTGCCCTTTTGGATCCCCATCCGCGCTAGCAGCATCGTCATCGTCGTCGCCTCGTAGCCGTGCTCAAGGAATACGTCGCCGGCACGGTCGAGCACCGTGTCGATGGAGAACGACTTGTCCCAGGGCATGTCCACACCATAGCGAGTCTGTACCGATCGGTCAATACCCTCGCGGGTGGCCCACAAATGGGCTCACTTCGTGGTCAGCGGTCCCCTCGCAGACGATTGATTCGGTGCTATCGTCCGGGATGGCCTAGCGGGCGATGTCGGAGCGGCCCGCATCGAATACTCGATCGCACAGGATTTCTCGGGAGGCGCGATCGCCGAGACGCGTGAGGAGTTTGGGCGTGACCGATGTGGAGCAGGCCGGGGCGCATGGCCCCCGATTGCGACGGATGTCCGGACGCGACCCACGTGAGCAGCACCGTGTCGCGACATCGCTGGAGTTGCTTTTCGACCTGACGTTTGTCGTCGCGGCGGCGATCGCCGCCAACGAGTTCGCGCATGCGGTCTCCGAGAACCATGCCGGCCCGGGGCTATTCGGTTTTGTCTTCGCCATTCTCACCATCGCGTGGGCGTGGATCACCTTCACCTGGTTCGCGTCGGCGTACGACACCGACGATTGGGCGTACCGACTTGCCACCATGTTGCAGATGGTTGGCGCGATCATCCTGGCGTTCGGCCTGTTGCGGATGTTCGCCTCCCTCGAAAAGGGCGGACATGTCGACGATCTCGTCATGATGGCCGGATACGTTCTCATGCGGCTCACCTTGGCGGGTCAATGGTTGCGTGCTGCCAAGCAGGACCCCGACCGACGCCCGGCGTGCCTGACCTATGCCGTCACCATCATCGTCGCGCAGGTGGGATGGATCGCGGTAACGCTGGCGCGCACCTCGGTGGCGATGACATTAGTGTTCTCTGCGGCACTGCTTCTCGTCGAGGTCACCGGGCCGTGGATCGCTGAACGACACAAGGGGGGCACCCCCTGGCATGCGCACCATATCGCGGAGCGGTACACCCAGTTCATCATCATTGCGCTGGGTGAGGGGATGATCGGCACGGTCGCGTCGCTGTCGGCCGTGGTCGAAGATCAGGGCTTCACCCTCGACGCGGTCCTGGTGGCGGTTGCCGGCACCGGTCTGACCTTCGGCATGTGGTGGATGTACAACGCCACGCCCATCGCCAATCTGCTTCATCGGTATCGGGAGCAGTCTTTTGCTCTCGGCTACGTGAACATCGTTGTCTTCGGTGCCATTGTGGCCACCGGCGCTGGCCTGCACACTGGCGCTTTCTATATCGAACACGACTCGCGGATCTCACCATCGAGCACCGTGTTGTCCATTGCGGTGCCGGTGGCTGTCTTTCTTGTGGCCGTGTACTTCACGTACACATTGTTGGTTCATGCCTGGGATGGGTCATATGCGCTGCTCGTCTCGCTGGCCACCACCGTACTGGCCGCCTCGGTGCTGCTCGCAGCGGCCGGCCTGCCGATTCGATTCTGTTTGCTGATCATCATGCTCGCGCCGGTGGTCAGCGTGGTCGGGTCCGAAGTAGCCGGCCATCACCGACGAGCCGCCGAAGCGACCCGCAAACTAGGCCACGACACCTGAGGTGAGCGCAGTCGTTACGCCGTTGTGCTGCTTGATGGTCACGACTGGCCAGCCCGCGCAGATCACGGGTTGCGCCGGCGACCGTAGCGCCGGTTGAACTTTTCGACTTGTCCGGCGCTGTCAACGATGCGCCGCTTGCCTGTCCACACGGGGTGCGACTCGGAACTGATCTCGACGATGATGAGCGGATACGTTCGGGGCCCCGTGGGTGTGTCCCATTCGATGGTCCGATCGCTCGTTGCCGTGGAGCGGGTCAGAAACGCGGTACCGGTGTTGGCGTCTTGGAAGACGACTGGGTGATAGTCAGGATGGATGCTGGGTTTCATCGGTGCTCTCCGTCGTTGTCGTTGTTCTCGGCGGTGACGCTGGGGGCAGGAATGGGTTCGCTGCACGGATCCTCATGCCACTGACCGAAGGGGTCATGCAGGTTCGGCCATCGGTCGCGGCGCCGCATCTCCTCATCGGTGAGCAGCGCGCCGCGCAGCGTGTCGCGAATCGTCTCCGGGTCGGCGCCACACGCCAACACCACGATCGAGCTGTGTCGATCGCCGTCGCGGTCGTCCCAGAACGCATCGGCTAGCACCCGGCGTTCGGTGTCGGCGTAGGCCAGCTCGGAGGCGCTCATTGCCGCCAACCATGGCCCGGCAGAGCTGACCCGCAAGCCTCCGCCCGCTGATTCCAGCCACATCACCTGCTGGTCATTGCTGGCCAGCCACAGCCGGCCACGGGCGCGAACCACACCCTCGAGCAAGACGTCCACCGCATCGTGGAGCCGTTCGGGATGAAACGGGCGGCGGACGTGAAACTCGACCAACCGCACCCTTCCGGCCGCCTCGAGCGGCGGTTGCCCCGCCAGCAACGGGCGGTGGGGGTGGTCGCTGTCACCCCGCCGGTCAGCAGCAGGCAACCGGTACAGAGCGTCGGGGACCGCGTCCGCGTTGGCGACCACACGGGCCGACGGATTGAGCCGATGCAACACCTCGAGCAGGTCCTTAGCCGGCAGGCCACAGACAAGCACGTCGGCGAACTCGGCCTGGGCGACCACCACTTGCGCCACCGTGCGCCCATCGACCAGTTCCTCATCGCCGAGCGCCTGCGGCAGCCACACCATGGCGTCGACGCAGGCGACAACCGCGGTGACCACGACGTCGCGTGCGGCGGGCCCCTCGTCGAAGCCTGGGCCGGGCCCGACGCGGACGTGCCGGATCGCCCAGCAGATCGGTTCAGGTTCCGCCCACTCCGCCAGGTGCACGACGACACGGTCGACGTCGGACCGTTGATGCACCTTGCGCAGCAGCACCAGAAGGTCGTTGCGGATGGTGCACGACGCACATCCGTGTGCCAGCTCCAACGCCACCTCGGCTATGGTCACGGCGCCGTTTCGCACCATGCTCATGCGGCGACAGACGACATGACCATCGAGACGGTGCTCGATCACCAACGTCCCTGGTCGGCGCAGTAGTTCAGCCGTCGTGGCGGCGGTGCCCTCTTGTCCAGCCACGAGGATCACCGGGGTGCGCATCGCCCTCCTTATCGACAACGATTTTCATTAGTGCGGTGTCGACGGTACAGTGCCACCCAGCCGTTGTCGAAAACGATTTTCAATAGGACGAGTTTCGGGAAAGGACGTCCCTTGTCTGCCCACTGCCAAGTCACCGGCCGCAAGCCGGGATTCGGAAACACCGTGTCGCACTCTCATCGCCGGAGCCGTCGGCGGTGGTCGCCCAACATTCAGCAACGAACGTACTACCTGCCCTCGGAGGGCCGTCGCGTTCGGTTGCAGGTGTCCACGAAGGGAATGAAGGTCATTGACCGCGACGGCATCGAAGCCGTCGTGGCCCGGCTGCGTCGCCAAGGCCAGAAGATCTGATGGCAAGCACCGACATCCGGCCGATCGTGAAGCTGCGGTCCACGGCGGGCACCGGCTACACCTACACGACCCGCAAGAACCGACGCAATGACCCCGACCGCCTCGTCCTGCGCAAATACGACCCGGTGCTGCGGCGCCATGTGGACTTTCGAGAGGAACGCTGACGTGGCCAAGAGGTCCAAGATTGTCAAGAATCAGCAGCGCGCGGCCACCGTCGCCCGCTATGCCGAGCGTCGCGCCGAACTCAAAGAAATCATCCGCTCCCCATCCAGCACCCCCGAACAGCGCACCACCGCCCAGCAAGCCCTCGCACGCCAGCCCCGCGACGCCAGTCCCACGCGGCTACGCAACCGCGACGTGGTCGACGGTCGGCCGCGCGGACACCTCCGCAAATTCGGGCTCTCCCGTGTTCGGGTCCGCCAACTAGCCCACGACGGGCAACTGCCCGGTGTCCGGAAAGCGAGCTGGTAGATGGCCGGCAAATCCGCGCGTAACCGCCGGGTCAACGCACCCAAAGTCAAGCAGGCGAAGAAAAACATGCTCGACAGCCTCGGCGTCGACCGCGTCGACTACAAAGACACGACAACACTGCGGGTGTTCATCTCTGACCGAGGCAAGATTCGGTCCAGAAGCGTCACCGGCCTGACAGTGCAGCAACAGCGCAAGGTCTCCGAGGCGATCAAGAACGCGCGCGAGATGGCGCTGCTGCCCTACCCGGGGCAGGGCCGCCGGGGACGCGCAGCACTGAGCGCCCACGGGTCGATGGGTCCTCGTTGACATCCGCTGGTCCTCGTTGACATCCGAAGATGCCCCGTTCACACCGCGCCACCACCCGCCCGTTCACTGTGGTGCTCTGCACGACGTGCCAGTCGAACCTCGGGTCAGTAGTGCTCCAACAGCTACAGGCCACGGTGCGCCGCACCCCTCACGGGATGCTCGTCGCTGCCGGCTGCCTGCTCGGAGAATTCACCTGCCTGGCCCGTCAGCAGGGCGGCAGCGCGGTATTGCTGTTGCAGCCCTGCTCAGCCGACCGCGTTGCGCACGGACCTGCGCGATGGATCGGGGCGATCGACACCCTCGACGACCTACAGCTCGTCTGCGCTTGGTTGGAGCGAGGCCGCTGGGAGACCGACCACCTGCCGGACCGCCTGCGGCTCACCCTCCCCGCGACCCGACGCACCATCGTGACCAATTGAGCTGAGCTGTCGTGTCAGTGCCATCAGACACTGGAACGGCGACACCGGAAAGGCCACTGGGTGGTCGCCCACGCAGTCAACCGACTCCCTCGGGCCCTTGCAGTTGGCCACTCGTCTCGGACGGCTGCACACGTAGCCACGACGATGCCAGCACGATCACTGCTGCGGCCCAGGCGGCGCCAAGAAGCCAGCCGGCCAACACATCGGTAATGAAATGCACCCCAAGATAGGGCCGCGAGAACCCGATGAGTGCAATCATCGCGATCGTCACCGCCCACACCAACACCTGCAGTGCCCACCGTCGCACCACCCACCGGCACAGCATCCACGCGCACAACATCCCGACCGCGGCCGCCCCAGTGGCATGACCCGACGGAAACGAAAAGCCGTGAACGGAAATCACGGCGTAGGGCAGCGCCGGTCGCTGCCGACCGACCAACACCTTGGCGATCACAATCACCAGCCAGATCCCGCCGCCACCGGCCATCCCGACCAGCACCGGGAAGCACGACCTGGCCCGCACCGCAGCCACGACGCACACCAGTACGATCCACGCCGCCTGCGCATCGCTGTTGCCCATCCGGGTCACCACCAGCAGAACCTGTGTCAGCCACAACTCGCGATGCCCGGCCAGCCAGTGCGCGGCGGGATCGTCGAATTCAGCAAGACCCTCACCCTCAAGAACACTGTCGAGCAAAGCGGTGAACCCGACGGCCAGCACCACCACCACCGCCAGCCCAGCCAACCCTAGGGCCAGGGCAACGCCGCGTGTCCCAAGCCCGACCCGCAACCGCGACGTCGGCGCATCCGGACGGGCCGGGAGGAGATCTAACAGGTCGTCGATACAGGCGACTCGTCGTCCGCGCAGCGGATGCCGTACCACCCAGACAGAAACCACCATCAGCGCGACAAGCAGGGCAACGACGCCGATGCCGATCAGGCCAAACCGCGCGGACCCGAGAGCCGAGGCACCTCCCACACCGTCCATCCAACCAGCGATACCACCGACTCGCGATCAACCCGTACCCGCATCAAGGAGAGAATGGTCCGATGGCCGATCGCCACCCGTCCGCTGCCATCCCCGTCATCGCCCTCACCGGCTACCTTGGGGCCGGCAAAACGACGCTGCTGAACCATGTGCTCCGAGCCCCCGGAGCGCGAATCGGGGTTGTCATCAACGACTTTGGCGAACTCAACGTCGACGCCAGCCTGGTCACCGGCCAGGTCGATGAACCGGTGTCCATCGCGGGCGGATGCATCTGCCATCTGCCTGACGACGGCGCGCTCGACAAGGCGTTGGAGAAGCTGGCCGACCCCAAGCTTGGGCTCGACGCGATCATCATCGAGGCCAGCGGGGTCGCCGAACCGGTAGCGGTATCGCGAATCATCCGGTTCAGCGGCGTCGCCCGGATTCGCCACGGCGGTGTTGTCGACGTCATCGACGCCGTCGAGCACTTCAACACCGTCGACACAGCGGCTGCCGCACCTGCACGCTACGGCGCGGCGTCCCTCGTCGTCGTCAACAAGCTGGACCGGATCGCCGACGACAAGCGCGACGATGCGCTTCGTCGGATCACAACCCGCGTCCGCGACCACAATCCGGACGCTCATGTGGTGGGCGCGGTGGCCGGACGCGTGGACCCCCGGCTGCTCTACGACGTCACCGACGACGGCGGCGCGACCGGCCAGATGTCGTTTCGGGAACTATTGGTCGAGGAAGCGTTCAGCGCCCACGACGACCACCATGGTCACGTGCATGCGCAGTCGGTAACCGTCGTCGGCAACGGCGCCGTCGACCCCGGGGTGCTCGTCGACCTGCTCGAGCAGCCGCCGCCGGGCGTCTACCGGATGAAGGGGACCGTCGCGGTCGGCACACGTCACTACCTCGTCAACGTCGTCGGCACATCCGTGCACGTTCGGACCGCGCCTGCGGGGACGCGCGCCAGCCACCTGGTCGCGATCGGCACCGGTTTCGACATCGACGACGTCCGCGCGAGCATCGAAGGGGCGCTGAGCCCGTTCTCCCAGAAGGTGGCTGCCGCCGGGATGCGACGGCTGCAGCGGCTGCGGCAACTCAGCATCTAGGCGCTGGGTGCGAGACATTCCGCGTTGGCAGGCCGGCCTTGACCGGCTTTGACGCGGAAGAAGCGGCTGCGGGCGCGCAAATAGACTGTGATAAAGCCCAGAGAGAGGCGTAATGGTTGTTGCCGCAGCACCACCCCGACAGATACTGGTTGCGACCGACATGTCAGAGGGGGCAGGCGTCGCGGTGACGCGAGCTGCACAACTCGCGCGGGAACACGACGCCCGCCTCACCGCGATACACGTGCTGCCGACCGGAATCGATGCGGAAATCGCCGAGGGCGCGCGCGCCGACCTGGAAGCGCACCTTGCCGAGCACCTGAACTCGACTCCGGCAGACATCGTGGTCCGCCACGGCAGCGCTGCGTACGCCATCACGATCGAGGCCGCTGACCGCACAGTGGACCTCGTGGTCGTCGGTGCCCACGGCGCCCACTGGTTGGCCGACGCTTTCGTGGGCAGCACTGCCGAAAACGTGGTCCGGATGAATCCCACCGCCGTTCTGCTGGTCAAGCAACTCGGCAAGGCCCCCTACCGCACTGTCGTTCTTGCTCTCGACGAGTCGGCGCCAGCCGCCCGTGCTGCGCGATTCGCTTCTGCCTTGACGCCCTCCGCGAAGCACACCCTGATCCACATCTGCGTCGTCGTCGGCGAGAACCTCATGCGGATGCATGGCGTTGCCGAAGACGATATCGACGCGCTGCGTAGCACCTGCACTGAGCGGACTCGCGAATACCTCGCACGGCTGACCGCCGAGCTGACACCGGCCCCGACACAAGTCATCATCGAATCGGGTCACCCGCCGACTCGACTGGTGGAGTTGTGCCGCTCCCACGCCGCCGATTTAGCGGTCGTGGGAACCGGAGCACGTTCACAGGTGTCCTACGCATTCCTCGGCAGCGTCGCCCAGCACATCATGCGGCAATCGCAATCCGACGTGCTGGTGGTCCCGGCGGTCCGGGACTGACCATGGACCTGCACCCGTTTGCGACTATCGCAATCATCTTGGCGATCGCCACGGTCGCCGGATTGTTCGCCACCCGACTGCGGCAGCCGTTGATCGTGGCGTTCATCGGCGTGGGTATAGCCGTCGGACCTGTCGGCACCGGATGGGCGTCAGCCGACAACACGATCGACTTGCTGGCCAGGTTGGGCATCGCCATCTTGTTGTTTCTCGTCGGGCTACGGCTCGATCTGAACATGATCCGCAACACCGGCCCTGTGGCCCTGGCAACCGGTCTCGGCCAGGTGCTGTTCACCTCCGTGATCGGGTTTCTCATTGCGCTCGCGCTCGGTATGGACCGCGTGACTGCGCTCTACGTCGCAGTGGCCCTTACCTTTTCGTCCACGATCATCATCGTGAAGCTCTTGTCGGACAAGCGTGAACTCGACCAGCTTCATGGGCGGATCGCGGTGGGATTCCTCATCGTCCAAGACATCGTCGTGGTATTGGTGATGATTGCGCTCACCGCCTTCGCGCAGGACACCGGCGGAAATCTCGGCTTCACCATCACCACCGTATTGGGCAAATTCGCGGGACTCCTCGGCGGAATGTGGCTGCTCATGCGCTACATCCTGCCCTGGCTGCTGCCGCATATCGCCAGATCGCAAGAGCTGCTAGTGCTTTTCGGCGTCGCCTACGCAACCTCGGTCGCCGCGTTGAGCGAGTGGATGGGATTCAGCTCCGAGGTCGGCGCTTTCCTGGCGGGAGTGTCGCTGGCCAGCACGCCGTTCCGCGACGCGCTGGGGGCGCGCCTGGTCAGCCTGCGCGATTTCCTGTTGCTGTTCTTCTTCCTCGACCTGGGTGCGCGGCTCGAATTCACCGACACTGCACACCAACTCACCAACGCTCTGGTCTTCTCGGTGTTCGTCCTCGTTGGCAACCCGCTGATCGTCATCGCGATCATGGCCGCGATGCGGTATCCCGTGCGGGTGGGCTTCCTCGCCGGGCTTACCGTGGCCCAGATCTCCGAATTCTCGCTGATCCTGGCGGCACTCGGCCTGAGCCTCGGTCACATCACGAATACCACGGTGAGTCTCATCACGGTCGTCGGGCTGATCACCATTGGCGGCTCGACGTACTTGATCATGTACTCGCACCCGATCTATGACCGTTTGAAGCGCTGGCTTTCGGTCTTGGAACGACGCGATAGTGCAGCGCCGATACCTCCCGCCGCCGACGACTTCGACGTCATCCTGTTCGGGTTGGGACGCTTCGGCAGCCACCTGGCCGATCGACTTAGTCACGGCGGGCACCACGTCCTCGCAGTGGACTTCGATCCACATCAGGTCAGGGGCGACCCTCGCGACGGTCTGACGACGATGTTCGGTAGCGCCGAAGACGTCCACTTGCTCGAAGCCTTGCCCCTGAACCAGGCAAAGTACGTCGTCAGCGCCATCCCCCTGCTGCAAACGAACTTGGCGCTCCTGCACAATCTTCGCCACCATCAGTTCGAGGGCACGATCGCCCTCACGGCGCACACCCGCCACGATGCCAAGCGACTTCGCGCCGCCGGCGTGGACAGCGTCCTCGAGCCCTTCTCCGCAGCCGCCCATACGACGTCGAACGCGCTGCACGAACTGCTCAGCGTCGATGAGGATGCAGCGGGCGGTAGCGATGAGCTCGAATAGGACTGCGCGGTCAATGGTCTCAGACCATTGCGGCATCGGCCCGGCGCCCCTCAGCGGAGAGCAGCCGGGTGAGCATGTTGACGATGGCCACGTGAACGCTGAAGGTTTCGCACCAGCGTCGCGGCGCCCCCGGCTTCTGGCCCTGTTGATACTGGTGGCCGCTGTCGTCGGGTCACTGTCCGTCGGGGGCCTCGGCTGGGCGCACGCTGATCCCGACGCACTCTGGCGGATTGTGCATGACCAGTGCGTTCCCCACCAGCAACAGACCGGCGACCCCGCTCCCTGCGCGCTCGTTGATCTGCACGCTGGAGAAGACAAGGGGTACGCGGTGTACAAGGATATTGATGGTCCGACGCAATTTCTCCTGATCCCCACCGCGCGCATCACGGGCATCGAAAGTCCAGCGCTTTTAGCTCCGGACGCAACCAACTACTTCGCCGCGGCGTGGCGTGCCCGAACTTTCGTCGAACAGCGCGCCGGACATCCGGTGCCGCGCGACTGGATGAGCCTTGCGGTCAATTCCGAAGTCGGCCGGACACAGGACCAGCTGCACGTCCATATTGATCGTCTCGGACCCGACGTTCACGAGGCGCTGCGATTGCATGCTGCCGAGATGGGACCGGCCTGGAAGCCGTTCCCGATTCCCCTGGCCGGTCACCGCTACAGCGCAATGGTTGTGACCGGCGACAATCTCGACGTCAACCCCTTCGCCCTCGCCGCAGATGGTGTCCCCGGTGCACGTCATGACATGGGGCTGGAAACTCTTGTCGTGGTGGGCGCCGTGCTAGCCGGCGGCCAACCCGGGTTCACCATTCTCGCTGGCCATGCGGATCCCTCCACTGGCGACACGGGAAGCGGCGAGGAACTCCAAGACCACAACTGGTAAGCGCCGGGCCAAGTTCGGCCTCCCCGGATCGAATAGGCCGAACTTCGCGAGGTCGGCGTGTACCGCCTTGGCAGTGAAAGGCGACAATGGCTGACATGCGCAGCACTAGCTTCGATGCGTTGACGGAGAACCAGCTCCGGAGTCGCAACACGATCAAGTGGAACTACTTCGGGCCCGATGTGGTGCCGCTGTGGGTGGCAGAGATGGACTATCCCACCGCTCCAGCAGTGCTCGACGCGGTGCACGCGTGCGTCGCGAATGAGGAGTTCGGCTACCCACCGTTCGGCGAGGACATACTGCCCAAGTCGACCGCGGGCTGGTGCGGGCGGCGGTATGGCTGGCAGGTCCAACCCGACTGGGTCCGCGTCGTTCCGGACGTTCTCAAGGGAATGGAAGTCGCCATCAGGTTCCTCACCCGACCGGAGAGCGCGGTGGCGTTGCCGGTTCCGGCGTACATGCCGTTTTTTGACATCTTGGCGGTCACCGGCCGCCAACGACTGGAAGTCCCGACGGTGCGGCAAGATTCCGGGCGCTACCTTCTCGACCTCGACGCGCTCGAGGCGGCATTCGTCCGCGGGGCCGGGTCGCTGATTCTGTGCAATCCGAACAACCCACTGGGCACCGCATTCACCGCGGACGAGCTGCTCGCCATCGTGGATATCGCGACCCGCCACGGCGCTCGGGTCATCGCCGACGAAATTTGGGGTCCGATGGTCTACGAACGGCGCCATGTCGCCGCTGCCTCGGTGTCAGAGACCGCGGCCGAAACGGTGGTCACTTTGGCATCGGCATCCAAGGGCTGGAACTTGCCGGGCTTGATGTGCGCTCAGGTCATCCTGTCCAACCGCCACGATGCCGAGGAGTGGGATCGGATCAACATGCTGCACCGGATGGGCACATCGACCGTGGGTATTCGTGCCAACATTGCCGCCTACGACCATGGCGCTGCCTGGCTCGATGAGCTGCTTCCCTATCTGCGGGCCAACCGCGACCACCTGGCGCGGGCGCTAACGGAGTCGGTTCCGGGGCTGAAGGTCAACACCCCGGAGGGCACCTACCTCGCGTGGCTGGATTTTCGGGGTCTCAACCTGCCGGCTGAGCCCGCCGACTTCCTCCTCTCGAAGGCGAAAGTGGCGCTCAGTCCGGGCATTCCGTTCGGTGCCGAGGTAGGTTCTGGATTTGCCCGGCTCAACTTCGCTACCAGCCGCCCCATCCTCGATCGGGCTATCGAGGCGATCGGCGCTGCCCTACGCGATGGCGTCTCGAGCTGATTCGAGGCGAGCAGACCTGTCAGCAGGTGGTTTCGACTGGTACCTGGGTTCCGTTGCGCCATAGCGCTTTGACGTCGCAAAGCCTGGTCAGATCGTGGTTCACGCCGGCGCCGACAGCAAGCAGGTCAGCGTCGAAACCGGGCGTGATACGGCCTTTGCGGTGGCCGAGTCCACAGCTAGCAGCCGCGGCACTGGTTGCGCCGATGAGTAATTCGGTGACGGTGAAACCGTGCCGGGACAAATATGCCAGATCCGCCGGGAGTACATTGTGGGCCTTTCGGGGGCTGATGCCGGCATCGGAGGACCAGGCGACACGAGCACCGCTATCGATGAGCTGGCGGGTAACTCGCCACACACCCTGCATAACCGCAATAATGTCGGCCGGCGTCTCGGAGTCCATCTGGCCAGTCGTGATACCGCACCACACACCTTGGGCAACGATCCTCTCGACGATGTCCGGGCTGGCGGAGACACCATCTTCGGTGATGAACGTGCAGTGTTCGATCCCGTCAACACCCGCGGCGACCGCCGCCGCGATCCCCGCGGCAGCGTGAGCGTGTGCAGTCACCGGTAAACCCATCCGGTGGGCAGCCTCAACTACCGCAGTCAGCTGATCATGGTCGTACTGGGGTTGCAGCGGGTCACTTCCTTCGGTGACGAATCCTCCGGTGGCCATGACCTTGATCCAATCCACTCCCCGAGCGGCCCGCTGCTCGACGGCGTCGACGAGGTCGTCCGTGCTATCCGCCGCACCGCCGAGATACCAACAGTGCCCCCCGGTACGGGTCAATGGCGGCCCGGAAACGACCAGTTCTGGTCCTAGCTGGGTTCCTTGGCGATAGTCCTCCCGCAGCGACAACGTCGCGAAGTCGCGGTCACCCAGATCGCGAATCGTGGTGACTCCGGAGTGCAACGCCGCCGTTGCATGCTGCCGCGCCCGCTCCACCAACGCCTCGTGTGGGTCGTCGGCCAGATCTTCTGGATCACCGTCTGGGTCCCAGCACAGATGCGTATGCGCGTCGACGAGGCCCGGCAGCAAAGTCAGTTCACCGAGGTCAATCAGCGCCGCCTCGGGCGGGCCGTCGGTGACGGCGAAATCGACTGCGCTGATCTGACCACCCTCGACCACAACGATCACCGGTCCGTCGTGAAACCGGTACCCGTCGAAAATCTGGCCAGCGCGAATCCCGATCCGCCCTACCTGTCCCGCTGTCACCACACAACTGTTACGGGCAGCAGAGTGCGGCCACGAAGCCCGACGGGCCACAAGCCCTTCGCAGATGGACGCGCAATGCTGGCGCTATCGGTGAACACATATAGCCATTGTGCGCCATTTCGGCGAGTGGCGGCGAGTGGCGCTGGCACCGGGTGATTTCAGTATTGAACAATGGGCGCCTTTCCGAGCCAGGTGTCGTCGTCCATCATCCCGACCATCGCGTGCGCGCAGTCGGCAAAGCTGATTTTCGACATAGCGCTGAATGGGTGGAAGCCCAACCGGTACTTTCCCGTCCTTGCGCCGGGCTTCATTTGCAACGGACGAATGCCGGTCCAGCGAATATCCCTACTCTTCTCCAGCAGCGCCAACTGATGCTCTTTGTCGGTGTGCCGATGTTTCAGGAAGTGTTCCCCATACCAGCGCACGAACCTCGAACCCCAGGTGACGGCATCGTCCTTGACGATGGTGCTACCGCCCCCGCACCAGACCAACCGAGGTTCTTGGCCTTGAAGATTTTCCCGCATCGCCGCCAACACATTCCGAGTCGCATCGGTACACAGATCCGCCGGTGAGGTCTTTTCGTCCACCCCGATGGCAAACAAGACCGCCTGCGTTCCGACAGGCAATGCACGCACGACATCCGCCGGCGATAGCGCATCCCCCTGCACCACCGTGACCATGTCGCGGAGAGCATCCGGTAGCTTGCCGGGAGTCCGCACCAGCACCGTCACCTCATGGTCAGCTTCCAAACATTGCTTGAGGCATTCCCGGCCCAACTGTCCTGTCGCACCCAGTATTGTCACCTTCACGGCATTGGCCTCCTTTGTTGCAGTATCGCTCGGGCCTTCCCGCGGGCCACAGCGACCTGCGTGCCTCACGACCCTGGTGGATCAGCCATCACGCCACTATCACGCGCGAGACTTGCATTCCTATTGCAACACAACGTGGCTCACCGGAACGACCCGAGGGTTGGCGGGTCTCGCTGCAGATGTCATGCGGTCGATGAGACTATGAAATTGGTTGTGAGACAGAGGAACCACGTGTCGGTTGCACTTTCTGTCGCACCGCTACCCTCCGCTGTCATCGAGGCAGCTGCTTCGCCGATGGCCTGCTGCCCCCGGTGCGGTTTCCCAGTGGGGTTGGCGCCCCCGCATCGCGAAGAATCCCCGTCGGTGGCCAAATCGACAAAAGTTTGGCAGTCAGATGGAGATTTGGCCATCAGAACCGCGGTACAATAACTATCGCTCAAGACATGGTCGCGGAGGTCAGCCATGAATCGTCCTGATCCGCGTCCGGCTGACCTCCACGTCGGCCCGGTGCGTGAAGAGTTGAGCTTCGACCACGGCGGCGTCAGCCGGTTCAACGCGTGGTTCTTCACCGCGTTCGCGGGCTACATCAACTACGCGGCGCGAGCGCACAAGGGCTGCGCCTTCGACGGAATCACCGGCGGTGCCGTGGTCGAACTCGGAGCTGGGACCGGTGCGAATCTCGGCTACCTGCCGGCCGGCACGCACCTCTACGCCGTGGAACCGAGCACGCAGATGCACGAGCGGCTGCGCCGCCGCTGCCAGGCGGCCGGCGTGCAACTCACGATCCTGTCGACCGGAGCCGAGGAGATACCGCTACCCGACGCATCGGTCGACGAAGTGATCTCCTCGCTGGTCCTCTGCACGGTCGCCGACCCGGACCGGGTGGTCGCCGAAGCGCGACGCGTGTTGCGCCCCGGCGGGCGGTTCCGGTTTGTCGAGCATGTCGCCGCACCACAACGATCCGTCCGAGCGGGAGTTCAGCAGGCCATTCGGCGTCCGTGGGGATGGCTGTTCGAGGGATGCGACCCACACCGGCATACCCGGGACATCATCGAGCGGGCCGGCTTCTCCTCCGTGCGGTGGGAGCCGCGCAAGTTCCGCCGCTCGCTGTTCTGGCCGGTGAACACGGCCGCGTGGGGGATTGCCGAGCGTTGAGCAAGGTCACGAACCGGTCGATGTAGCTGTACAGCGTGCGGAGCGAGGCGAGATGACCGATGAGCAGCGGCGCCAAGCGTTAGGTCGAATTCACGCGAAACGCAGTTTCTGGTGGCACCTGGGCGCCTATATCGTCGGCATCGTCGTGCTGGTCGTGGTCTGGTATTTCAGCTCGGGCGGATACTTCTGGCCGGTGTGGCCCGCGCTCGGTTGGGGAATCGGCCTGGTCTTTCATGGTCTCGGTGTGTTCCTTGGGATGAAACCGATAACCGAGGAGCAGATTCAGCGCGAAATCAACCGGGGCCACCGGTCGTGATCAACGGGACCGCCGTCTTTTCCGTCGGTGCCACAACAGGTTTCGTGTGGCGCTAGCACCTCGACGCCAAGGCTCACTGACGCAAGCCAATCAGTACCAACCTGGCGGTAACCCGCCCGGCCAGCACATACCCCCCATTCCACACGGCGGCCATTCTGGCGGTGGTGCCGGTGGCGATGGATACGGTTCCCCCGATGGCGGTGGCGCGGGGGCCGGGCACGGCGGAAGGATGGTACCGCCCATGCCAACCGGTGGCCACGGTTCCGGGAATGGCGGTCGCGGTGGTTCTCCCGGCGCGGGTGGCGGTAGCCACGGTGGATAGCATCGCGGAGAGCATTGACCCCCCATTCCACACGGCGGCCATTGTGCCGGTAGCGGCGGTGGTGGTCGCTGTTCCCCCGGTTGGGGTGTGGGTGTCTGTGGGGGGTCCGTGTGTGCCACGCCGGCACCAACATCGAGGGCGGCCATGCTCAGCGCACCGGCGAAGGCGAGTCCGGCCAGGAGTTGCTTGGCATTCACGTCGGAGCCCTCTTACATGCCCGTGCTGCGTCGGTCGAACCGGGCACGGCTTCCGCCGATGCGCAGGATCGGATGTGACCATAGTGTCCAACCTTCCGCCATTAGTACAGAGGCGGCTTCGGCATTGCCCACCTCGGGGTCTGGCTAATCGATCATCTTCCGCAAGCGAGGTTGTCAGCACTGACCCGATCACAGTTGTGGATGCTGTTGGCGGTTGCAACCCGTTGGCGTGCTTGGCCCGCCCAGCTCATGCCGCGCCAGCATGACGCCCGATAGAGCGTTGTGTATAAACGATTTTGGATTTCGATTGTCGAGCGTCCGCTTGCCCGGATCAGGCCCTTGCTGGGGAGCTCGAAAACGGTTATCCGCAAAGTCTTTTCAGCTCACTCATCGATGGCATCCTGGTCCATTTTGCGCTTCGCCCGCACACTCGGCCGCGTCGACCGCCGCGGAATGCGGTCGGTGATGACACTCAGCGAGTTGACCATCCTGTTGAGGGTATCGACAGCAGAATCAAGGGTCTCGGCAGTGGGCGTCAACGTCTCGACGGCGGGCTGCAGTCTACTCAGGATTTCCGCGGTTTCGGTGAGTTGTTCGAGCGGTCCATTCTTGGCCAGCAGCCTGTCCATGACGCCGTCCTCGGCGAACATCCGCTCGATGACGCCGTCCTCGGCGAACATGCGCTCTACCGGCCCGTCCTCAGCGAGCAGTCGATCTGCGAGCCCGCCGGGCTCCAGGATGCGCTCCAGCGAGGAGCTACCTCCAGTGGATACCCGATCGAGCAAACCGCCGGGCGCGGTCAACAGGTCGACAACCCCACCCGCACGCATCAGCTTGTCCGCTGGTCCGCCGCGGACCAGGGCGCGCCCCATTGCCCTGTCGTTCTCGGTTAGTTCGGCAACTCGGTTGGCGCCCACCAGTGCGCCGCGCAGCGGAAATAAGTCGGTAATCGGGTCTACAGTCTTCGGGCCTTCCTCGCCCAAGGATTGCTTCACAGCACCGAGCGCCATGGCCGCAGCGGTGAGTCCGGCGTCGGCCACCGCGACGCCGGCCCGGACAGGGGCTATCGCTACCCCGATAACGAGCTTGCTGATGTTCACGCAGCAAGTGTATGGCTCAGGGTCGTCTCCATGGGCGATGGCGCCAATGGGATGGCGGCCAAGCCCGACGATGATCTACGTCGCCAACCAGGGCTTCTCAACTGGGCCGGAGTCGGCATCTGTACGTCGAGCGCCGGTGTTGACCGACCCTGTCCGAGTTCATCGACAGCAGTGCGTCGTCCGCGGTGCACGGCTTAGCGCCAAGGCGAGCTCCGGATTAGGAGGCTGCGCTGCGGCCGGCGCGGCGACCAAACACGGTGCCAGCGGTGAGGCCTGATCCTCCGGGGTAGTTGAAGTAGAAGAGGCCGCCAACAAGCTCGCCAGCGGCGAACAACCCGGTGACGGGGTTGCCCGACGTGTCGAGCACCGCACCGTCCGAGTTGACCCGGATACCGCCAAAGGTGAAAGTGATTCCGCACGTCACCGGATAGGCGGTGAAGGGCGGCGTGTCTATTGTCTGCGCCCAGTTGGACTTTGGCGGATCGATTCCCACGGTCGCCACGCCGTCCTTGACGGTCGGGTCGAAGACACGATCGTTAATGCTGGCGTTGTAGTTGGCGACTGTTTCCGACAAGGCGCCGGGTGCAATACCGAGCTGCTCAGCGAGCGACACCAGATCATCGGCACGCACCCTGGTGACACCGGGTGAGTCGTATTCCTCGCTTCGCAGCAGACCCGACACCTTCGCGTCGAAGATCTGCACGGCCCGGCCGCCAGGTTGGTGGAGGATCTCGGCACCATATTTGGCGTACGTGTAGTTGCGGAAATCGGCGCCCTCATCGATGAATCGCCGCCCCAGAGTGTTTACGACGATGCCGAACGGATATCCGCCGCGAGTCAACTGGTTCGTAAGCTCTCGGTCGCCGGTAGCGGCGGCATGTGCGTCCCATGCCACCGCATGGCAGCCACTGAAATGGCCGTAAGTCTGGGCGCCAGCCTCGACCGCCATCGCGATGCCATCGCCGGTATTGAGTGGTGTGCCTCGAACTGCCGCCAGGTCCCAACCCGGCCCCAGATAGCTTGCCCGCCAGGCCGGGTCAGCCTGGAAACCGCCGCAGGCGAGGACTACCGCATCCGCGCGCACCTCGCCGCCGTCCGCCAGGCGAACACCCGCGACCGCATTTCCCGCGTTGAGCACCAGACCACGCACATGAGCGTTGCAGCGCACGTCGATTCCGGCAGCTCTAGCCGCGGCAAGGTGGTCGCCGATCATGGATTTGCCACCGCCGCGAACACCCACTGCGAGGCCACCCCAGAACCGAAAGCGCCCGTTCACCTCATAGGCCTGGCGATGAAACATCAACTCGAACCGCATGTCCAAGGAGCGAAGCCAATCCACCGCGTCGCGGGACTCGGAAATGAGAATCCGGCTCAACTCTGGGTCGGTACGGCTGTCGGTAACGCGGTTCATGTCTGCGCGGAAATCATTGGCGGAATACGCCGGAACATCGATGGCTTCGATGCGGTGCGCGTGAACCGGCTCGATCAACGAGACCAGATCAGCGAGGCCCTCGTGGCAAAAACGCATCGCCCCGGCCGTGAAATAGCTGTTGCCACCGATCCATTCGGGCGGCCCCTTTTCCAACAGGATCACCGCAGCCCCGGCCGCTCGGGCCGCGTGCGCAGCGCTAAACCCCGCATTGCCCGAGCCGACGACGACGACCGTGCTCATGGCGCCATCCGCACGGCCGCTGACGCTGCCTGGCGCGCGTGGTAGTGGTCCGGTGCGACAGCGCGAGCCGACCTAGCACTCGAGATCTCTTTCTGGCGATGCCGTGTGCCCATGCAACCCTCTCGTCGTCGCTTCACAGCTTAGGAACACGACGCCGCCGCCGGCTAGCGCGGGATTCGCCCCGGTTTCGCGAGAAGCTACCTGTGAGTTCTCACGTTCGATATCACCCGCTGCGGCTCTGACCTCGCACATGGCGACGTTTCCATCCTGGTCAATGCGTTGGGGTCCGCAACCTCCATGCGCTTGCGCGCCTTGTAGGTTGTCCGCCCTGCTCGACAACCCGCTTAGGGCCGCAATTCGTCTGATTCGCCTTGTCTCCCTTGCTCGTACCGTCACTAGATGGTCTTATGTTGCTTTGCCGGGTGCGACGATGGTTATTCCGAGGGCATCGGCCGCATCCGTGAGGCGATTGTCGTAGGTAACCAGCGCCGTCAATGGCCCCGTTGACGCCGCGATTTGAGCGGTGGCTAGGTGGATCGCATCGAGTGAGCGCAGCGCGGGGTCGGGGTAGGCCGCGGCGGTGGAGCGAATGACCTGGTCGATTTCGAACCGGTCCAGCCTGGCTAGCACGGAGGGGACTGCGGACAACCCTTCCGGGGTAACTGCCCGTATGGCTCTTGGCAGCTCGATTTCGGTCAACGCAGATGTTATCCAACGTATTTCGGTGCGCTGATCGAGCCAGTCGCCTAATTCGCCAGATTCGGCTTCGATCCGAATCAGCTTGACCAGAGCAGAGGTTTCCAGGTAGATCACTGGGGCTAATATCTTTCCTCGGCGCGCATTCGCTCCAGCAGCGTTCCGGCATCGGGACCGCCGTGCATTGGGACGGTGGGCCGAGGTGCCTGACCGCGCACGGTCGCCGGTTGCACCCTGCCGGCGCTAATCAGCGCGTCAAGGGGGCCTGGGAAGGCTGGCGTTATTCGGGCGATTGGCTCGCCGCGTTCGGTAACGGTGATCTCCTCGCCGTTCTTGACGCGGGCCAACACCTTTGACGTCTCCTGGTTGAGAGTTCGGATCGACACATCACTCACACCAGACAATGTACTACGTAATCGTTCTACATGGGTGCCGCTCGGCTGTGGTCGTAGATCGCCTTGGAAGGCTGTACGCCGGTGTACCACAATTGCCGCACCCACAATCGCGTCCTTGGCCCGACCCACCACACCAGGCAGCCGTCCTCGGCGAGGCGACCCACGTCGCCGGTGTGCAGCTAGCTGTCGACGATCGTCCTCGCCGCCTCCTCAGGACGGTTGAGATAGCCGCGCATGGCGTTGGGCCGGAACAGGTTTGGTTCGGCACCATGCGGTTATTCTCCACTTTGGGTCGTCGGAATAGTGATCTCGCGGCGCAACACCTTGCCGGTCGGCCCCTTGGGTAGGGCATCGAGGATCCACACCTGTCGCGGGTACTTGTAGGCGGCCACCCGGTTTTTTGCGAAGTCGCGCAGCTCGTTGGATTCGGCGGTAGCGCCGTCTTTGAGCACGACCGCAGCGCCGATTTCCTCGCCGAGCGAATCGTGCGCAATGCCGACGACGGCGGCCTCGGCCACCGCCGGATGCTCGTAGAGCACCTCCTCGATCTCCCGGGGGTACACGTTGTATCCGCCGCGAATGATGAGGTCCTTCTTGCGGTCGACGATGTAGTAGTAGCCGTCCTCGTCGATGCGCCCCATGTCGCCGGTGGAAAACCAGCCGTCCTCGGAAATCGCCGACCGGGTGGCTTCCGGCAGGTTCCAGTAGCCCTTCATGATGTTGTGGCCGCGGATCTGGATCTCGCCTGGCTCGCCTCGCGGCACTTCGGCTCCGTTGAGGTCCACCAGACGCATCTCGACACCCTCGATGGGGGTGCCCACCGAGCCGGCCTTGCGGGGCTTGTCGGGATGGTTGAACGAGGCGACTGGGGATGTCTCGGACAGCCCGTAGCCCTCGAGAATCGTGCAGCCAAAAGCCTTCTCGAAGTCCGCGAGCACCCGCACAGGAAGTGATGCGCCGCCCGAGATGCAGACCCGCAATGTTCGGGCCGATGTGGGTGACGCGCCCGCTGCCGGGCCCAGCAGCGCCGAATACATCGTCGGCACACCCTCGAACACGGTGACGCCGTCGCGCTCTATCACCTCGAGCGCCTTGCGCGGATCGAAGCGTGCAACCAGGGTGAGCGTCGCGCCGGCGAGGACCGCTGAGTTGAGCCCGCAGGTCAGGCCGAACACGTGAAACAACGGCAGACAGCCCATCACAACGTCCTGCGGTCCGATACGGGTCAGCGTGCGCACACATACCTCGGCGTTGTGGCCCAGCCCACCATGGGTGAGCACCGCGCCCTTGGGTTTTCCCGTGGTGCCCGAGGTGTGCAGGATGACGGCGGCGTCGGTGTCGGCCCGCAGCACCGGCTCGCCCTGCTGAGCCACACCCGCAATCAGCTTGGCCAGACCCGCGTCATCGACCACCCAGCACTCGGCGCCGGCCGCAGCAGCACCGGCCATGGCCTGGTCGGCTTCGCCAGGTGGTGCGAACAATGCCTTCGCGCCGGTGTTGGCTAGGTAGTACTCAATCTCGCGGGCCTTCAGCAGTGGGTTCGCCGGAACCGCCATCGCACCGCGGCGCAGGATGCCGTAGAACACCACAGCAAACGCCGGCGTGTTGGGCAGCATCACCCCGATGCGGTCGCCGGACTCCACCCCCGCCTGATCAAGGAAGGTGGCGACACGTGCGGCGGCGGCGTCGAACTCGGCGTAGGTGAGCGTTAGGTCGTCACAACGCAGCGCGACGCTGTCAGGATGGTTGCGCCTGGCCTCAACCAGGTTCGAACTGAGATTGGTCATCCGACTGCCTTCCAGGCTGGTACAAACCGCTAGACGTAATCTTGATCCGCAATGCACCCGAAGACCATGGTGCAGGCAACACCGTCGGGCCTAGAACGCCGCTATAGCGATCTTCAGGCGCGACCTTGACCGCGATGTCGCAAATCGTTCAGCTGTCGCGCAAGCCCGATCTGCATCAATAGGGCGGCGACCAACGCGGTTACGGTTCGGACATGGTTCCACGCCGTCCATGTTCTGGAGTAGGCGCGCCACTCGCGGGCGGCATCGACGGCTGACAACCCCACCGGATTCACACCGTCAAGATGGTTGTTGAGCGGCACGTTGACGGCGACAGTGATGATCGCGGCGAGAATCCCGCAGACCGCGCCTACCAGCACCCACCAGCTTCCGGGTTGACTTAGTCGGATGACGGCGAACACGCCGACCGCCAGAGCCAGGATCGTTGCACCGAAGTACCCCAGCAGGAAAGCCGGATTGGACTCCGCTTCAGCGTTGATACCGCGCATCGCGGTGATCGCCGCGACCGGACCGGTCCGGTCCAGCCCCCGCATCACGAAGGTGGAGAACACGTACATCATTCCGCCCGCCATAGCGCTGGCGATCACAGCGAGGGCGGTCAGGCTGACAAAGAGGCCCCTATTCACGCCCCAAAGTTAACCAGGGACAGCGTTGGCAATTATCGGACAGCGCAGGGGTCCGTCCCGTTGTCCTCATTGGTGGGTTCTGACGTTCGGCCGCATGTTCTCGCGCCGCTGACCTACTCGTTCAAGGTTCGTCTCACGCGGACCGCACCTAAGAACACGATTCGCAGATCCGCCGGATCCTTGGACAGCCACGCTGGTCCGTACCTCAGGATCGGTGGCGCGGATCCCGGCCGGTCCAGGCGACGAGGCGGTCGATGGCGGGAGCGTCATCGGGTATCGGTACGGCCTCGGCGAAGGGGACGCCGACCTCGTCGAGGCCCATCGTGGCTGAGATCTCCTCATAGAGACCCCGGCGGTTCTCGGCGGGGAGGATCTGGCGTGCCCCGTCGAGTGCCGCGGCGACGACCGTATCGTCCCAGTCAGGGTGCTGACCGGTAGCCGTCGCAAGGTCCCACGTGTGGACGATTAGCTCGGAGAAGTACGACGCCAGCACCTCGGCGCCGTTGCCTTCGATCCACGGCAGTGCCATGGGTCGCTCGAGCACGGCGTCGTCGCTCCAGGCACCCGTAGCTCGTCTGCCTGACTCCCGCCACGCATCGAGCCAGCGATCGTCGGGGACAGGGGCCTCGGTGACGGTGAAAGGATCGTCGCCGTTGCCGAGCGCAGCAACGCGGTCAAGCACACCAATGAGGTGGGCAAGCAGTTCCCGCACGTTCATGTCTGTGCAGGGAGTCGGGTGAGTGAGTCGCTCTGGCCGGACGCCGGCAATGACGGACCCGCCGGTGACGATGGCACGGTCGAGGATCGGCCGGGGATCCTTGAGGTGGTTGCCGGTGGGACTGGTCGGTGTGATCATGGCGCCATTGTGCCGACCCAAACCGGTCATCTGGTGTCCGGTTTGGTGTGAAAGTGTCGTTGCATGCGAGCCGACCGCCTCGTAGCCATCCTCCTGCTGCTACAACATCGCAAACAGATCACCGCATCGGAGGTCGCTCTGGAGTTGGAGGTGTCCGAGCGCACCGCCCGCCGCGACCTCGAAGCGTTGAGCGTCGCCGGGGTGCCTGTCTACTCCATGCAGGGACGAGGAGGCGGGTGGCGTCTGGTGGGCGGCGCCCGCACCGACCTCTCAGGGCTGACCGCGAGTGAGGCTCGGGCACTGTTTCTCGTAGCCGGACCCGCCTCGACGGCAACCCCGGGCGTGAAGGCCGCTCTGCGCAAGCTTGTGCGCGCACTGCCCGAGCCCTTCCGGGCGCAGGCCCAGGCAGCCGCGACATCACTCGTCGTAGACCCCCGACACTGGGGATCCAGCCAGCTCGTGGAGCCCCGACCACCACCCCGGTTTCTCGATGAACTTCAAGAGGCGGTGATCCGCGGCGTCCAGATACGGCTAGGCTACGTCGACCGCCAGGGCGCCGAGACCGAGCGGACCGTCCACCCATTGGGCATTGTCGCCAAGGGCTCGACGTGGTATCTGGTCTCCGATACAGAGTCCGGTCGACGGACCTTCCGAATCGACCGTGTCTCGTCGGTCGACGTGACCGACAATCCCGTCCACCGACCCGAGGGTTTCGACCTTGCCGAGAGCTGGCGCGAGATCGCCGACGAGGTCGACCGAAAGCGCACCCCCGTCGAGATTCAGGCCACGTGTGCTCCCGACGGGCTCGGCCTGCTCCGGGCGATTCTCGGGGGCCGCCTCGAGGTGGGCGGTTCCACGCCCGGCGGCCGGATCGAGATTGTGATCCGGGGCCACAACGAGTACGCCCTCGCCGGCGAACTTGCCGGGCTCATCGAATGGCTCGACGTCACCGGCCCGCAGGGCGTGCGCGACCACCTTGCCGCGATCGGCGACGCGCTGGTAACGCGCTACAGCTGAATACGCGCCGCTTGCTCACGCGACCGGTCGCGTCCGAACGCTGGTGCAAAAGTACACAGAAGGAAGCGGCATCAAACCCGGAACGGTTCACCCAGGGCACCGACGTCGGCTGCTTGCGGCTACAGGTTCTCGACAGGAACGAGATCGATGCGCTCCCCCGCGGGCAGCGTGAACCCGAAAACCTGTGCGTAGAAGGACAGTTCGGCATCAAGCGCCCGACGGATGTTCACCGCCTGGCGGAACCCGTGCTGTTCACCCTCGAAGGCGACGTAGGCCACCGGGATGCCCTTGGCGCGAAGAGCCTCGACGATCATCTCGGCCTGGTTGGGCGGCACAATCTCATCCTCGAGGCCTTGCAGGACGATGAGCGGGCGGTCGAAGCCGTCGATGTGGTGGATCGGCGAGCGTTCGAGGTAGAGGTCGCGTCGAGCCGGGTAGTGCCCGATGAGCCCGTCCAGATACCGGCTCTCGAACTTGTGGGTCTCGGTGGCCAGCGCTTCGAGGTCGGCCACGCCGAAGTGACTGGCGCCGGCGGCAAACGTGTTCCGGAAGGCGAGGGCCGCCAGCGTCGTATAGCCGCCGGCCGACCCACCCCGGATACACAACCTGGCGGGATCGACGCGCTGCTGCTCGGCCAACCAGCGGGCCGCCGCCTCGCAGTCGTCGAGGTCGACGATGCCCCACTGGTGGCGAAGCTGGTTGCGGTAGGCGCGCCCGTAGCCGGTCGACCCGCCGTAGTTGACGTCCACCACTGCGAAGCCCCGGCTCGTCCAATACTGCGTACCGAGTTGCAGCATCGGCCGGGCCGCACTGGTAGGCCCGCCGTGGATCAGCACGAGCAGCGGCGGCAGCTCTCCGGTCTCGGCGGTCACATCCGGGTTGGTCGGTGGGTAGAACAACGCGTGGGCGGTGCGGCCTTCGCTGGACGGGAACGAGATTGACTCAGGCCGCGAGAATAGCCTCACGTCGAGCCCGAGATCACGGGGTGGACGCAGTATCTCGGTCGCAGTGACCGCACCCGTGGTCTCCACGCGAACCGACACCACGGCCGGCTCGACGGTGGCGGAAGCACCAACGAAAACGACGCGGTCACCGTCGGCCTGGATCGAGGCGAACGAAGTGTAGGGCACATCAAGGTCGACCACGCGACCGTCGGACAGTCGCATCGCCAGATAGTCGATCCCAGCACGCGAGAAGGCGAACACGGTGCGACCGCCCGATAGGAACGCAAAGCGTGACTGGCCGAAAACCCATTGAGGAAGCCCAATCTCGGCGTCGACAGCCACGGTGCACGTGACGCCATCCGTGCCTGGGTCCCACCGGTAGAGGTTCCACCAGTCCGACCTGTCGGAGATGAACCACAGGGAGCCGTCCTCGGCCCAGCGCGGGGCACTCACCGATTCGCCGGCACCGGCACCCCCGGGCCCGGCGTCGGGTCGACCGGCGATCACCCGAGGATCAGCCAGTGTCGGACCGATGTCGGCCCACTGCACGTCGGCCACACACAGCTCGGTGCCGTCCCATGGCATGTCGGGATGCGACCACTGCAACCAGCACAGCCGACTGCCGTCGGGAGAGACGCGCGGATCGGACACGAAGTCCGGGCCCGTCACCAGCGTGCGTGGGGCGACCTCGCCGGTGCCGTCGAGCACGACGATCTCGTTGACCACCTCGGCTGGGCCACTCCCGCTCGGGTGATGCTCCCGCACGACCAACACCCATCGTCCTCCCGACGCGACGCATCCGTTTGCCCATCGGTCGCCGCGCGGCACCTTCGGCTCGGGGGTCACTGGCACCGGCGGGGAGTCCCCGGTGACGGCGTAGAGGCGCTGATCCGCCCAGTCGACGAAGTACACCGTCTCACCCGCGACCCACCAGGCGCCCCCGCCGTACTCGTGCACGGCGGTGCGGGCATTACGGTCCTTCGGCAACAGATCGACGGGCGGTTCGTCACCCGTGCGCCGCACGAGTTGAGTGCGGCCACCCTCCTCCGGTCGCAGCTCGGACCAGATCACGGTGTCACCGTGCAGGCTCACGCCGCCGAGTCCGGCGGCGGCCCGCACAACGAGTTCGGAGGTGATCGGAGTGGGCCACGAACCGTAGGTCGCCATGGCCGCCTAGCCTAGGTCAACAGTGCGCGGTGGGTGAGCATCCATGTGCTGTACAGACTTCCGCTGCACCCCCGATCAGGGGAGAACTCTCGTTCAGTCGTCCTCCAGCGCCTCCGACCGAGCCGCTGGAGGCGTCTGCGACGACCTCTCCGGTCAGGCTGCGGTGATGACGTAGCGCGAGTACCTGATCACATCGTCCGAGCCGATGCATCGCGTGGCCGGCGGCACTGACTGCCTGAACCACCCGGTCGAAGAACCACCCGACGATCTGGTGCGCCAAGTCCCTCGACGTGACCTGGTGATGGCGACGATCCTCCGGACGTTCCACCGCATCCACGCCGGTTGACATCTACGTCCAGATGGCGACGATGGCCATGAGAGTAAGGCCGGTGGCGACCCATACCCACCTGATGTGCCGGTCGTCTCGTGGGGGAATGAACGCTTCACGAATGATGTCCAAGCTGGCTATGTAGAGGAATGTGCCGCCGGCGATAGCGTCGACGAGTGCCTCGAACACTTGCGCACCCGTGGAATCCAGAAGCGCTGAAATGCCGGTTCCGAGCATGATGCCCAATGGGGTCATGATGGAGAATCCAGTCACGAGCGCCCGCGCGCGGGAAAAGTTGGTTCCAACGCGATGCAAACTCACTCCCAGCGCGAAGCCCCCCGCAGACTTGTGAGCCAGGATCGCGATGAATATCGCCACGAAACCTGCAACGGACTTCTGCGCACCCAACGCCATGCCGGCGATGATGGAATGAACGGACAGGGTCAACAGGAGCAAGTAGGGGTACCGGTTAGATTCATCAGCCGCCGCAACGATCGAGTCCGATTCCGGATCACTGCCCAAAGCGGCCGAGCCCGCAGGAACCCGAGACACTCTCGGCAGCACTCGCTCGATACCCAAGATGAGCAGAAAGGCTCCGGCGGCAAGCGTGAGTGCCCATGGATAGTCGACCGTGGGCCACAGGTCCGCAAAACCTGCCACGGCGTCGCCCACCAGGTGAATGAGACCAGCGGCAAGGAGTACTCCCCCGGCGAATGCGTTGCCCCAACCTAGGTAGACCTCGCTTCTGCGAGTGCTAGCGAAGCGCCAAGGGAGCAGCCCCCCGAGCATGGCTACCGCGAAGATCAAGACGATCGCCAGCAAATTCCGTCCGAGGAGTTCGTTCACGATCGAAGCGTATCTTGACCAAACGACCAGCAATCAGCTAAGGATTTGCAAGCCGGCGCCCGACGATCCGGTGACTGGTCTAGCCGATCGAGCTCGAGTCACCCACGATGGCCGAGCTGATGGCTGACCCAACGTGCGAATCACCCCAGCCGGCGTGTGCCTCCTCGTGAAGTGCGGAAGCAGCAGCTGTGACAGCTAGTTGAATGCAATTTCAAATCGCCAAGGAGAAGACGGTCGCCCAACTTGCTGGTGAGATTGCTTGGCGTCGGACTATCCCATACCTCAATAGCTCCGCATCCGCCACTCGAACCCCTCGAACGCACTCGCGGCGAAACTCTTTGCCGCGCAGGGGTTATCGGCCGCTTCCAAGGCGGACCTACTTACACCCCGATGCCGTATCCAGGCTAGATGAGAGTTTCTTCTTCGAGATTAGAGTTTCTCCGCGCAGGCCGACCGTGCGGTCGTGGCCCGGTATAGTCAGATTAGGCTTTTTCAGTACAAATAGGTATAGTATGCTCCGCGGTGGGGCGCAGCGGTTTTCGGTGGAGACCGGGGATGCGCAGCTCGGTATGTGGGCGTGGCCATGACCTAAGTAGGAGGAATCGGATGTCTTTTGTGATCGCGGCACCGGAGGTTATCGCGACAGCGGCAACGGATCTGGCCGGTCTTGGTTCGACCATCAGCGCGGCCAATGCCGCCGCGGCGGCTAACACGACGACGGTGTTGGCCGCCGGCACGGATGAGGTGTCGGGGGCCGTTGCGGCCCTGTTTTCCGCTCACGCCGCCGACTATCAGGTACTCAGCACCCAGGTGGCACAGTTTCATCAGCAGTTCGTCCACGCGCTAACCAGCGCTGGGGGGGCCTATGCGGGTGCTGAGGCGCTCAACGCGTCAGCGCAAAGCGTCGAACAAGACCTGCTCGCGGTCATCAACGCCCCCACCCAATTCTTGTTGGGGCGCCCGCTGATCGGTAACGGCGCCAACGGGGCTCCCGGCACCGGGGCTGCCGGCGGGGCCGGCGGGATCCTGTTCGGTAATGGCGGGGCCGGCGGGTCCGGGGCGCCCGGGCAGGTTGGTGGGGCTGGTGGGGCTGCGGGGTTGATCGGCAATGGTGGCCGTGGTGGGGCCGGCGGGACAGGCCTCGTGGGCGCGGCGGGCGGTGCCGGTGGGGCCGGTGGATGGCTACTGGGCAATGGTGGTGCCGGTGGGATTGGGGGTGTAGGCGTCGTCGGTGCCGGCGGGATCGGTGGGGCTGGCGGCGCGCCGCTGGGGTTCTTCGGTCACGGCGGGGCCGGTGGGGTCGGCGGGACCAGCGTTGCCGTGGGCGGCAGCGGTGGCACCGGTGGGGTTGGTGGCAGCGGAGGGTTGTTCTACGGCGACGGCGGGGCGGGTGGGGCCGGGGGTAGCGGTGACCTCGCGGGTGCCGGCGGAAAAGGCGGCATCGCGCTGTTGATCGGCAACGGCGGAGTGGGCGGTGCCGGCGCGGCTGGCGCCGCCGGTGATGTGGGCGCGACACTGGGGGCGGCGGGCACCGACGGCTCTCCCGGTGGGGCCGGTGGGGCCGGCGGCAACGGTGGGCTGCTGTTCGGTGCTGGCGGCGCGGGTGGTGCCGGTGGCCTCGGGGGTGACGGCGGCGCCGGCGCCAACGGCGACATCACCCTCAATGCCGGTCGCGGCGGTGACGGCGGCAACGGCGGCAACCCCGGGGCGGGTGGGGCCGGTGGCAGTGGCGGTCTTATCGGCGCGAACGGCGCAGCTGGACAAACGACCAGCGGGGGTAACGGCGGCAACGGCGGCAACGGTGCCGACGCCACGGCCGTCGGCACCGATGGCGGTGTCGGCGGTGACGGCGGTGACGGCGGGTTGGTCGGCGATGGTGGCACCGGCGGAGTTGGCGGGGCTGGCGCCAGCGGCCCCGACAGCGCCGTCGATAACAGTGTCGGTGGTCGCGGCGGTGACGGCGGGGTCGGCGGTACTGGTGGTGCTATCAGTGGTGACGGCGGCAACGGCGGTCGCGGCGGTGATGGCGGCGCCGGCGGCGCCAACGCCGGACTCACAAGTCAGGGTGGTCGCGGCGGCGACGGCGGTGAGGGTGGCGCGAGCACCACCGGGGCCGGCGGCAACGGCGGGGCGGGCGGCAAGGGCGGCACCTCCGGCGCCAACTCCGTCAACAGTCTCGGCGGTGACGGCGGTTCTGGCGGGGTCGGCGGTACTGGCGGTGCTAT
Organism: Mycobacterium spongiae; assembly: GCF_018278905.1. NCBI lineage: Bacteria > Bacillati > Actinomycetota > Actinomycetes > Mycobacteriales > Mycobacteriaceae > Mycobacterium > Mycobacterium spongiae. The sequence goes on along the minus strand of NZ_CP046600.1, from coordinate 123,732 downwards.
CACTGGTGACGGCGGCATCGGCGGTCGCGGCGGCGACGGCGGCGCCGGCGGCGCCAACGCCTCCGCCATCAGTGAGGGCGGTCGCGGCGGCGACGGCGGTGAGGGTGGCGCCAGCACTACCAGGGCCGGCGGCAATGGCGGGGCGGGCGGCAACGGCGGCACCCCAGGTACCAACTCCCTCAACAGTGTCGGCGGTGACGGCGGTTCTGGCGGTGACGGCGGATTCGGGGCCACCGTCGGCGGCGACGGCGGGGCTGGCGGTCTGGGCGCTGCTGGCGCCGACGACAACACCACCTCCGGAAGCTTCAGTCAGGGTGGTCGCGGCGGCGACGGCGGTACCGGCGGCGCCACCACCACCGGGACGGGCGGCGCCGGCGGCGCCGGCGGCACCGGCGGCAACGGCGGCGCCAACGCCGGCGCACTTGGCGACGGATCCAGTGAGGCTGGTCGCGGCGGTGACGGTGGTGACGGCGGCGCCAGCACCACCGGGACCGGCGGCAGCGGGGCGGCGGGCGGCACCGGCGGCACCGGCGGCGCCAACTCCGCCGGAAACAGTTTCGGCGGTGCCGGCGGTTCTGGCGGTGACGGTGGATTCGGCGGCAGCGTCGGCGGCGATGGCGGGGCCGGCGGGCTGGCCGGTGATGCCGGCGACGAGACCAATCTGTTTAGTGACGGTGGTCGCGGCGGCGACGGCGGTAACGGCGGCGACAGCGACGTCGTTGCCGGGGCCGCCGGCGCGGCCGGCGCCGGCGGCAACGGCGGCGCCAACTCCGGATCCAGTCAGGGTGGTCGTGGCGGTGACGGCGGTAACGGCGGCGCCAGCATCACCGGGACCGGCGCCAACGGCGGGACGGGCGGCAACGGCGGCAACCCCGGCGCCAACTCCACCAACGGTAACGGCGGTGACGGCGGTTCTGGCGGTGACGGCGGATTCGGGGCCACCGCCGGCGGCGACGGCGGTGACGGCGGTCTGGCCGCCGATGGCGCCGATGACGCTGTCATCGGAAGTGCCGGCGGTCGCGGCGGTGACGGTGGTAACGGCGGCGACAGCGACGGGGTTGCTGGGGCCGCTGGCGCGGCCACCGACGGCGGTAACGGCGGCGACGCCATCCTATTCAGTGAGGGTGGTCGTGGTGGTGACGGCGGTGACGGCGGCGCCAGCACCACCGGGGCCGGCGCCAACGGTGCCAACGGCGGCAACGGCGGCACCGCCGGCAGCGCTGGCGGCAGTGTCGGCGGTGGCGGCGGTTCTGGCGGTGACGGCGGATTCGGGGCCACCGCCGGCGGCGACGGCGGCACCGGTGGTCTAGCCGCTGACGGCCGCGACGACAGCGGCGGCAACAGTACCGGCGGTCGCGGCGGAGACGGCGGCAACGGCGGCGACAGCGACGGGACAGCCGGGGCCGCAGGCGCGGCCACTAACGGCGGCGACGGCGGCGACAACGCCGGCAACTTGAGTGTGGGCGGTCCCGGCGGTGACGGCGGCAACGGCGGGACCAGCAGCACCGGGGCCGGCGCCAACGGCGCCGACGGCGGCAACGGCGGCAACGGCGGCGCCAACGCCGGATCAAGCAGTGACGGCGGTGACGGCGGTGCCGGCGGCAACGGCGGTGCCGGTAGCGGTGGAACCGGCGACGACGGCATCGTCGGTGACCCCGCGGTCGGCAGCGCGGGTGGCCAGGGCGGTGACGGCGGTGACGGCGGGCCCGCCGCCTAGCGCTATCGAGAGTTATGTGGCCGTGGTCATGACGAGGGTGGAAGGTATCGGATGTCTTTGGTGATCGCGGCCCCGGAGGTTATCGCCACGGCGGCAACGGATCTGGCCGGTCTGGGTTCCACCATCAGCGCGGCCAATGCCGCCGCGGCGGCTAACACGACGACAGTGTTGACCGCCGGCACCGATGAGGTGTCGACGGCCATCGCGGCCCTGTTTTCCGCGCACGCCGCCGACTATCAGCTGCTCAGCACCCAGGTGGCACAGTTTCATCAGCAGTTCGTGCAAGCGCTGACCAGCGCTGGGGGGGCCTATGCGGGTGCTGAGGCGCTCAACGCGTCGGCGCAAAGCGTCGAACAAGACCTGCTCGCGGTCATCAACGCCCCCACCCAATTCTTGTTGGGGCGCCCGCTGATCGGTAACGGCGCCGACGGGGCTCCCGGCACCGGGGCCAACGGGGGGGCCGGTGGGATCCTGTTCGGCAATGGCGGGGCCGGCGGGTCCGGGGCACCCGGGCAAGTCGGTGGTGCGGGTGGGGCTGCGGGGTTGATCGGCCATGGTGGCCGTGGTGGGGCCGGCGGGACGGGCGCCGTGGGCGCGGCGGGCGGTGCCGGTGGGGCCGGTGGCTGGCTGCTGGGCAACGGCGGTGTCGGTGGGTTCGGGGGCGTGGGCAGCGTCGGTGCCGGCGGGATCGGGGGGGCTGGCGGCGCGGCGGTGGGGTTGTTCGGTCATGGCGGGGCCGGTGGCCTCGGCGGCAGCGGCGCTGCGGTGGGCGGCAGCGGTGGCACCGGTGGGGGTGGTGGCCGCGGCGGATTGTTCTACGGCGACGGCGGTGCGGGTGGGGCCGGGGGTAGCGGTGCTGGCGCGGGTGCCGGCGGTAGCGGCGGCAGCGCGGTGGTGATCGGCCACGGTGGCGTGGGTGGTGCTGGCGCGGCCGGCGCCGCCGGTGATATGGGCGCGACGCTGGGGGCGGCGGGCACCGACGGATCTTCCGGTGGGGCCGGTGGGGCCGGCGGTAACGGTGGGTGGTTGTTCGGTGCTGGCGGTACGGGTGGTGCCGGTGGCTTCGGTGGTGACGGCGGTCAGGGTGCCAACGGCGACATGGCGATCAATGCTGGTCGCGGCGGTGACGGTGGCGATGGTGGGAACCCCGGGGCGGGTGGGGCCGGTGGGCGTGGCGGTCTTATCGGTGCGAATGGCGCAGCTGGGCAAACGACTAGCGGGGGTAACGGCGGCACCGGCGGCAACGGTGCCGATGCTATGGGCGTCGTCGGCGACACCGGCGACACCGGCGGCGCTGGCGGTGACGGCGGTGCTGGCGGGTTGGTCGGCGACGGAGGGGCCGGCGGAGCCGGCGGGGCTGGTGCCGGCGGCCCTGACAGCGCCGCCGGTAACAGTGTCGGTGGTCGCGGCGGGGACGGCGGGGTCGGCGGTGCTGGCGGTGCCATCAGTGGTGACGGCGGCCTCGGCGGTCGCGGCGGTGATGGCGGCACCGGCGGCGACAACGCCAACGGCCTCGGTATTGGTGGTCGCGGTGGTGACGGCGGTGACGGCGGCGCCAGCACCACCGGGACCGGAGGCAACGGCGCGACGGGCGGCAACGGCGGCACCCCCGGCGCCAACGCCGGCAGCAGCATCGGCGGTGCCGGCGGTGATGGCGGTGACGGCGGATTCGGGGCCACCGCCGGCGGCGACGGCGGCAACGGCGGTCTGGCCACTGACAGCCGCGACGACAACAACTCATTCAGTATCGGCGGTCGCGGCGGTGACGGCGGTAACGGCGGCGACAGCGGCGGGACCGCCGGGGCCGCCGGTGCGGCCACTGACGGCGGTAACGGCGGCGACAACGCCGCAATCAGTGCGGGTGGTCGCGGCGGTGACGGTGGTGATGGCGGTGCGAGCTCCAGCGGGGCCGGCGCCAACGGGGCGGCGGGCGGCAACGGCGGAACCGCCGGTGCCAACGCCGGCAGCAGTGTCGGCGGTGCCGGCGGTGACGGCGGTGACGGCGGATTCGGGGCCACCGCCGGCGGCGACGGCGGCAACGGCGGTCTGGCCGCCGACGGCCGCGACGACAACACCAACGGCGACAGTGTCGGCGGTGTCGGCGGTGACGGCGGCAACGGCGGCGACAGCGACGGGGTCGCCGGGGCCGCCGGCGCGGCCGCTGACGGCGGCAACGGCGGCGACAACGCCGCAAACAGTGAGGGTGGTGACGGTGGTGACGGTGGTGATGGCGGCGCCAGCACCACCGGAGCCGGCGCAAACGGGGCGGCGGGCGGCAACGGCGGCACCGCCGGCACCAACTCCACCAGCAGTTTCGGCGGTGACGGCGGTGACGGCGGTAACGGCGGATTCGGGGCCACCGCCGGCGGCGACGGCGGCGACGGCGGTCTGGCCGCTGACGGCCGCGACGACAACACCAACGGCGACAGTTTCGGCGGCAACGGCGGTGACGGCGGCAACGGCGGCGACAGCGACGGCGTTGCCGGGGCCGCTGGCGCCGCCGCCGACGGCGGCAACGGCGGCAACAACGCCGCCAACAGTGACGGTGGTCGCGGCGGTGACGGTGGTGACGGCGGCGCCAGCAGCACCGGGGCGGGCGCCAACGGCGCGGCGGGCGGTAACGGCGGCACCGCCGGCACCGACTCCACCAGCAGTTTCGGCGGTGACGGCGGTTCTGGCGGTGATGGCGGATTCGGGGCCACCGCCGGCGGCGACGGCGGCAACGGCGGTCTGGCCGCTAACGGCCGCGACGACAACACCACCGGCACCAGTACCGGCGGTAGCGGCGGCAACGGCGGTAACGGCGGCGACAGCGACGGGCTCGCCGGGGCCGCCGGCGCGGCCGCCGACGGCGGTAACGGCGGCGCCAACGCCGGATCAGCCAGTTTCGGCGGTCGCGGTGGTGACGGCGGTGACGGCGGGGCCAGCACCACCGGGGCCGGCGCCAACGGCGCGGGCGGCGGCAACGGCGGCACCGCCGGCATCAACTCCCGCAGCAGTTTCGGCGGTGGCGGCGGTGATGGCGGTGACGGCGGATTCGGGGCCACCGCCGGCGGCGACGGCGGCAACGGCGGTCTGGCCACTGACGGCCACGACGACAACACCAACGGCGTCAGTCGCGGCGGTAGCGGCGGTGACGGGGGCAACGGCGGCGACAGCAACGGGACACCCGGGGCCGCCGGCGCGGCCACCGACGGCGGCAACGGCGGCGACAACGCCGACAGCAGTCAGGGCGGTCGTGGCGGTGACGGTGGTGACGGCGGTGCCAGCACCACCGGGGCCGGCGCCAACGGCGCGGGCGGCGGCAACGGCGGCAACCCCGGCGCCAACTCCGTCGACAGTTTCGGCGGTTCCGGCGGGTCCGGCGGTGATGGCGGATTCGGTGCCACTGCCGGCGGCGACGGCGGTGACGGCGGTCTAGCCGCTGACGGCCGCGACGACAACATCAATGGCGCCAGTGCCGGTGGTCGCGGCGGTGACGGCGGTAATGGCGGTGACAGCGACGGGATTGCCGGGGCCGCCGGCACGGCCACCGCCGGCGGCAACGGCGGCGCCAACGCCAACAACAGTCAGGGCGGTCGCGGCGGTGACGGCGGTAACGGCGGGGCCAGCACCACCGGGGCCGGCGCCAACGGCGCCGACGGCGGCAACGGCGGCAACGGCGGCGCCAACTCCGGCACCAGTGCCGGCGGTTTCGGCGGTACCGGCGGTGACGGCGGTGACGGTAACGGCGGTGAGGGCGACGACGGCTTGGACGGCCTCCCCGCGGTCGGCAGCGCGGGCGGCCAAGGCGGTGACGGCGGTGACGGTGGGCCCGCCGACTAGCCGCTATGGCGGGTATGTGGCCGTGGTCATGACGTGGTGGGAAGGTATCGGATGTCTTTGGTGATCGCGGCCCCGGAGGTTATCGCGACAGCGGCAACGGATTTGGCCGGTCTTGGTTCGACGATCAGCGCGGCTAATGCCGCCGCGGCGGCGAACACGACGACGGTGTTGACCGCCGGCAGCGATGAGGTGTCGGCGGCCATCGCGGCCCTGTTTTCCGCGCACGCCGCCGACTATCAGGTACTCAGCACCCAGGTGGCACAGTTTCATCAGCAGTTCGTGCAAGCGCTGACCAGCGCTGGGGGGGCCTATGCGGGTGCTGAGGCGCTCAACGCGTCAGCGCAAAGCGTCGAACAAGACCTGCTCGCGGTCATCAACGCCCCCACCCAATTCTTGTTGGGGCGCCCGCTGATCGGTAACGGCGCCGACGGAGCGGCAGGTACCGGGGCCAACGGGGGGGCCGGTGGGATTTTGTTCGGTAATGGCGGGGCCGGCGGGTCCGGGGCGCCCGGGCAGGTTGGCGGTGCGGGTGGGGCCGCGGGGTTGATCGGCCATGGTGGCCGTGGTGGGGCCGGCGGGACGGGTGTCGTGGGCGTGGCGGGCGGTGCCGGTGGGGCCGGTGGCTGGCTGCTGGGCGATGGTGGTGTCGGTGGGTTCGGGGGCGTGGGCAGCGTCGGTGCCGGTGGGATCGGGGGGGCTGGTGGCGCGGCGGTGGGGTTGTTCGGTCATGGCGGGGTCGGTGGCCTCGGTGGGAGCGGCGCTGCGGTGGGCGGCAGCGGTGGGACCGGTGGGGGTGGTGGCCGCGGCGGGTTGTTCTACGGCGACGGCGGTGCGGGTGGGGCCGGGGGTGGCGGTACTGGCGCGGGTGTCGGCGGTAGCGGCGGGAGCGCGGTGGTGATCGGCAATGGTGGGGTGGGTGGGGCCGGTGCGGCCGGCGCCGCCGGTGATATGGGCGCGACGCTGGGGGCGGCGGGCACCGACGGATCTTCCGGTGGGGCCGGTGGGGCCGGCGGTAACGGTGGGTGGTTGTTCGGTGCTGGTGGTACGGGTGGTGCCGGTGGCTTTGGGGGTGACGGCGGTGCTGGCGCCAGCGGCGACATCACCCTCAATGCTGGTCGCGGCGGTGACGGCGGCGATGGTGGAAACCCCGGTGCTGGTGGGGCCGGTGGGCGTGGCGGTCTTATCGGCGCCAACGGCGCAGCTGGGCAAACGACTAGCGGGGGTAACGGCGGCACCGGCGGCAACGGTGCCGATGCCACGGCCGCCGGCGCCGATGGCGGTGTCGGCGGTGATGGCGGTGCTGGCGGGTTGGTCGGCGATGGTGGGGCCGGCGGAGCCGGCGGGGCTGGCGCCAGCGGCCCGGACAACGCCGGCCTCAGTGTCGGTGGTCGCGGCGGGGACGGCGGTACCGGCGGTGCTGGCGGTGCCATCAGCGGTGACGGCGGCCTCGGCGGTCGCGGCGGCCACGGCGGCGCCGGCGGCGACAACACCGGCTTCACCAGTGAGGGTGGTCGCGGTGGTGACGGCGGTGACGGCGGCGCCAGCAGCACCGGGGTCGGAGGCAACGGCGCGACGGGCGGCAACGGCGGCGCCCCTGGTGCCAACTCCCTCAGCAGTCGGGGCGGTGGCGGCGGGTCTGGTGGTGACGGCGGATTCGGGGCCACCGCCGGCGGCAACGGCGGCACCGGCGGTCTGGCCGCTGACGGCCGCGACGACAACACCACCGGCTTCAGTGTCGGCGGTGACGGCGGCGACGGCGGTAACGGCGGCGACAGCGACGGGGTTGCCGGGGCCGCGGGCGTTGCCGCCGACGGCGGCAACGGCGGCGCCAACGCCGCAGCCAGTGAGGGTGGTCGCGGCGGTGACGGCGGCGACGGCGGCGCCAGCACCACCGGGGTCGGCGCCAACGGCGCGGTGGGCGGCAACGGCGGCACCGCCGGCGCCGGTGCCACCAGCAGTCGCGGCGGTAGCGGCGGGTCTGGCGGTGACGGCGGATTCGGGGCCACCGCCGGCGGTGACGGCGGCACCGGCGGTCTGGCCGCTGACGGCCGCGACGACAACACCAGCGGCGTCAGTATCGGCGGTGACGGCGGTAACGGCGGTAGCGGCGGTGACAGCGGCGGGGTTGCCGGGGCCGCCGGCGCAGCCGCCGACGGCGGCAACGGCGGCGACAACGCCGGAATCACCAGTTTCGGTGGTCGCGGTGGTGACGGCGGTCACGGCGGTGCCAGCACCACCGGGGCCGGCGCCGACGGCGCAACGGGCGGTGGCGGCGGCACCCCCGGCGCCAACGCCACCAGCAGTGTCGGCGGTGACGGCGGGTCTGGCGGTGACGGCGGATTCGGGGCCACCGCCGGCGGCGACGGCGGTGACGGCGGTCTGGCCGCTGACAGCCGCGACGACAACACCAACGGCAACAGTGACGGCGGTGCCGGCGGTGACGGCGGCAACGGCGGCGCCAGCGACGGGGTTGCCGGGGCCGCCGGCGCCGCCGCCAACGGCGGCAACGGCGGCAACAACGCGGTAAACAGCGCGGGTGGTCGCGGCGGTAACGGCGGTGACGGCGGCGCCAGCACTACCGGGGCGGGCGCCAACGGGGCGGCGGGCGGCAACGGCGGCACCGCCGGCGCCAACTCCGGCAGCAGTTTCGGTGGTGGCGGCGGGTCTGGCGGTGACGGCGGATTCGGGGCCACCGCCGGTGGCGCCGGCGGTGACGGCGGTCTGGCCGCTGACGGCCGCAACGACAACACCAACGGCAGCAGTGTCGGCGGTCGCGGCGGTGACGGCGGCAAGGGAGGCGACAGCGACGGGACAGCCGGGGCCGCCGGCGCGGCCACCGACGGCGGCAACGGCGGCAACAACGCCGGCTCAAGCAGTGAAGGTGGTCGCGGCGGTGACGGCGGTGACGGCGGCGCCAGCAGCACCGCGGTCGGTGGCAACGGCGCGATGGGCGGCAACGGCGGCACCGCCGGCACCAACTCCGGCAACAGTGTCGGCGGCGCCGGCGGGTCTGGCGGTGACGGCGGATTCGGGGCCACCGCCGGCGGTGACGGGGGTGACGGCGGTCTGGCCGCTGACGGCCGCGACGACAGCACCTTCTCAAGTTTCGGCGGTCGCGGCGGTGACGGCGGCAACGGCGGCGACAGCGACGGGACGGCCGGGGCCGCCGGCGCGGCCACCGACGGCGGCAACGGCGGCAACAACGCCGGCTCAAGCAGTGAAGGTGGTCGCGGCGGTGACGGCGGTGACGGCGGCGCCAGCGCCACCGGGGCCGGCGGAAACGGCGCGACGGGCGGCAATGGCGGCACCGCCGGCACCAACTCCGGCACCAGTGTCGGCGGCGCCGGCGGGTCTGGCGGTGACGGCGGATTCGGGGCCACCGCCGGCGGTGACGGCGGTGACGGCGGTCTGGCCGCTGACGGCCGCGACGACAACACCAACGGCAGCAGTCGCGGTGGTGACGGCGGCAACGGCGGCAACGGCGGCGACAGCGACGGGACAGCCGGGGCCGCCGGCGCGGCCACCAACGGCGGCAACGGCGGCGCCAACGCCGACGGCAGTGTGGGTGGTCGTGGTGGTGACGGTGGTGACGGCGGTGCCAGCACCACCGGGGCCGGCGCCAACGGCGCCAACGGTGCCAACGGCGGCACCGCCGGCACCAACTCCACCAACAGTTTCGGCGGTAACGGCGGGTCTGGCGGTGATGGCGGATTCGGTGCCACTGCCGGCGGCGACGGCGGTGACGGCGGCCTGGCCGCTGATGGCCGCGACGACAACACCACCGGCACTAGTCGCGGTGGTGTCGGTGGTGACGGTGGTAACGGCGGCGACAGCGACGGGACGGCCGGGGCCGCCGGCGCCGCCGCCGACGGCGGTAACGGCGGCGACAACGCCGGAATCACCAGTCGGGGAGGTGACGGCGGTGACGGCGGTAACGGCGGGGCCAGCACCACCGGGGCCGGCGCCAACGGCGCCGACGGCGGCAACGGCGGCAACGGCGGCGCCAACGCCGGATCAAGCAGTGCCGGCGGTGACGGCGGTGCCGGCGGTGACGGCGGTGACGGTAACGGCGGTGAGGGCGACGACGGCTTGGACGGCCTCCCCGCGGTCGGCAGCGCGGGCGGCCAAGGCGGTGACGGCGGTGACGGTGGGCCCGCCGACTAGCCGCTATGGCGGGTATGTGGCCGTGGTCATGACGTGGTGGGAAGGTATCGGATGTCTTTGGTGATCGCGGCCCCGGAGGTTATCGCCACGGCGGCAACGGATCTGGCCGGTCTTGGTTCGACCATCAATGCGGCTAATGCCGCCGCGGCGGCGAACACGACGACGGTGTTGACCGCCGGCAGCGATGAGGTGTCGGCGGCCATCGCGGCCCTGTTTTCCGCGCACGCCGCCGACTATCAGGTACTCAGCACCCAGGTGGCACAGTTTCATCAGCAGTTCGTGCAAGCGCTGACCAGCGCTGGGGGGGCCTATGCGGGTGCTGAGGCGCTCAACGCGTCGGCGCAAAGCGTCGAACAAGACCTGCTCGCGGTCATCAACGCCCCCACCCAATTCTTGTTGGGGCGCCCGCTGATCGGTAACGGCGCCGACGGAGCGGCAGGTACCGGGGCCAACGGGGGGGCCGGTGGGATCCTGTTCGGCAATGGCGGGGCCGGCGGGTCCGGGGCACCCGGACAGGTCGGTGGTGCGGGTGGGGCTGCGGGGTTGATCGGCCATGGTGGCCGTGGTGGGGCCGGCGGGACGGGCGCCGTGGGCGCGGCGGGCGGTGCCGGTGGGGCCGGTGGCTGGCTGCTGGGCAACGGCGGTGTCGGTGGGCTCGGCGGCGTGGGCACCGTCGGTGCCGGCGGGATCGGGGGGGCTGGCGGCGCGGCGGTGGGGTTGTTCGGTCATGGCGGGGCCGGTGGCCTCGGTGGGAGCGGCGCTGCGGTGGGCGGCAGCGGTGGGACCGGTGGGGGTGGTGGCCGCGGCGGGTTGTTCTACGGCGACGGCGGTGCGGGTGGGGCCGGGGGTAGCGGTGACCTCGCGGGTGTCGGCGGTAGCGGCGGGAGCGCGGTGGTGATCGGCCACGGTGGCGTGGGTGGTGCTGGCGCGGCCGGCGCCGCCGGTGATCAAGGGGCGACGCTGGGGGCGGGGGGCACTGACGGCGCTGCCGGTGGGGCCGGTGGGGCCGGTGGGGCCGGCGGCAACGGTGGGTGGTTGTTCGGCGCTGGTGGTACGGGTGGTGCCGGTGGCTTTGGGGGTGACGGCGGTCAGGGTGCCGGCGGCGACATCACCCTCAATGCTGGTCGCGGTGGTGACGGCGGCGATGGTGGGAACCCCGGGGCGGGTGGGGCCGGTGGGCGTGGCGGTCTTATCGGTGCCAACGGCGCAGCCGGGCAAACGACCAGCGGGGGTAACGGCGGCACCGGCGGCAACGGAGCCGATGCCACGGCCGCCGGCGCCGATGGCGGTGCCGGCGGTAACGGCGGTGCTGGCGGGTTGGTCGGCGATGGTGGGGCCGGCGGAGCCGGCGGGGCTGGTGCCAGCGGCCCGGACAGCGCCGTCGGCAACAGTGTCGGTGGTCGCGGCGGTGACGGCGGGGTCGGCGGTGCTGGCGGTGCTATCAGTGGTGACGGCGGCCTCGGCGGTCGCGGCGGTGACGGCGGCGCCGGCGGCGCCAACGCCGGCGACACCAGTGAGGGTGGTCGCGGTGGTGACGGCGGTGACGGCGGCGCCAGCAGCACCGGGGTCGGAGGCAATGGTGCGACGGGCGGCAACGGCGGCGCCGGCGGCGCCAACTCCCTCATCAGTGTCGGTGGCGACGGCGGTTCTGGTGGTGACGGCGGATTCGGGGCTAGCGCCGGCGGCGACGGCGGCACTGGTGGTCTGGCCGCTGACGGCAGCGACGACAACACCAACAGCCTCAGTTTCGGCGGGGACGGCGGGACCGGCGGCAACGGCGGGGCCAGCGACGAGACAGCCGGGGCCGGCGGTCGCGGCGGCAGCGGCGGCGCCGGCGGCGCCAACGCCGGCGGCAGTTTCGGTGGTCGTGGCGGTGATGGCGGTGATGGCGGCGCGAGCACCACCGGGGCCGGGGGCAACGGCGCGGCGGGCGGCAACGGCGGCACCGCCGGCGCCAACTCCGGCGACAGTGCCGGCGGGGACGGCGGTGCTGGCGGTGCCGGCGGATTCGGGGGCAGCGCCGGCGGCCACGGCGGCGACGGCGGTCTGGCCGCTGACGGCCGCAACGACAACATCAACGGCAACAGTTTCGGCGGGGACGGCGGTAACGGCGGTAACGGCGGCGATAGCGACGCGACAGCCGGCGCCGCCGGCGCGGCCGCCGACGGCGGCAATGGCGGCGACAACGCCGGAGGTAGAAGTTCCGGTGGTCGTGGCGGTAACGGCGGCAACGGCGGCGCCAGCACCACCGGGGCCGGCGCTGACGGCGCCACCGGCGGCAACGGCGGCACCGCCGGCGCCAACTCCACCAGCAGTGACGGTGGTGACGGCGGGTCTGGCGGTGACGGCGGGTTCGGCGCCAGCGCCGGCGGCGACGGCGGGGACGGCGGTCTGGCCGCTGACGGCCGCGACGACAACACCACCGGCACCAGTCGCGGTGGTAGCGGCGGCGACGGCGGCAACGGCGGCGACAGCGACGGGACAGCCGGGGCCGCCGGCGCGGCCACCGCCGGCGGCAACGGCGGCGCCAACGCCCGAATCAGCAGCGGTGGTCGCGGCGGGGACGGCGGTGACGGCGGCGCCAGCAGCACCGGGGCCGGCGCTGCCGGCGCTAACGGCGGCAACGGCGGCACCGCCGGCGCCAACGCCGGCGACAGTTTCGGTGGTGGCGGCGGGTCTGGCGGTGACGGCGGCTTCGGGGCCACCGCGGGCGGCGACGGCGGTGACGGCGGTCTAGCCGCTAACGGCCGCGACGACAACACCACCGGCACCAGTCGCGGCGGGGACGGCGGCAACGGCGGCAACGGCGGCGACAGCGACGGGACAGCCGGGGCCGCCGGCGCGGCCACCGCCGGCGGCAACGGCGGCGCCAACGCCCGAATCAGTAGCGGTGGTCGCGGCGGGGACGGCGGTGACGGCGGCGCGAGCACCACCGGGGCCGGCGCCAACGGCGCGACGGGCGGCAACGGCGGTACCGCCGGCACCAACTCCGGCACCAGTTTCGGTGGTGACGGCGGGTCTGGCGGTGCCGGCGGATTCGGGGCCACCGCCGGCGGCAACGGCGGCGACGGCGGTCTGGCCGCTGACGGCCGCGACGACAACGCCAACGGCACCAGTCGCGGGGGTCGCGGCGGTGACGGCGGCAACGGCGGTGACAGCAACGGGACAGCAGGGGCCGCCGGCGCGGCCACCGCCGGGGGTAACGGCGGCGCCAACGCCGGCGTGTCCAGCGTGGGTGGTCGCGGCGGTGACGGCGGTAACGGCGGGGCCAGCACCACCGGGGCCGGCGCCAACGGGGCGACGGGCGGCAACGGCGGCACCCCAGGTGCCAACTCAGGCGGCAGTGTCGGCGGTGCCGGCGGGTCTGGCGGTGACGGCGGATTCGGGGCCACCGCCGGCGGCGACGGCGGTGAGGGCGGTCTGGCCGCTGACGGCCGCGACGACAACATCAACGGCGACAGTGTCGGTGGTCGCGGCGGTGACGGCGGCAACGGCGGCGACAGCGACGGGGTTGCCGGGGCCGCCGGCGCAGCCGCGGATGGCGGCAACGGCGGCAGCAAGGCCGGCGGCTTCAGTCATGGTGGTAACGGCGGTAACGGCGGCAACGGCGGCGCCAGCACCACCGGGACCGGCACCAACGGCGCGAACGGCGGCAACGGCGGCACCCCCGGCGCCAACGCCGGCGACAGTCGCGGCGGGGCCGGTGGGTCTGGCGGTGACGGCGGATTCGGGGCCACTGCCGGCGGCGACGGCGGCGACGGCGGCCTGGCCGCTGACGGCCGCAACGACAACGCTGGCGGCAACAGTACCGGCGGTCGCGGCGGCGACGGCGGTAACGGCGGTGACAGCGACGGGGTTGCCGGGGCCGCGGGTGCGGCCACCGCCGGCGGTAACGGCGGCGACAATGCCGGCGTCTTCAGTACCGGCGGTCGCGGCGGTGACGGCGGTAACGGCGGCGCCAGCTCCACCGGGGCCGGCGCCAACGGTGCTAACGGCGGCAACGGCGGCACCCCCGGTGTCAACTCCGGCAGCAGTGTCGGCGGTGCCGGCGGTGCTGGCGGTGACGGCGGATTCGGGGCCACCGCCGGCGGCGATGGCGGTGACGGCGGCCTGGCCGCTGACGGCCGCGACGACAGCGCCGGCAACAGTACCGGCGGTCGCGGCGGCGACGGCGGCAACGGCGGCGACAGCGACGGGACAGCCGGGGCCGCCGGCGCCGCCACCGACGGCGGCAACGGCGGCGCCAACGTCAACAACAGTCAGGGCGGTCGCGGCGGTGACGGCGGTAGCGGCGGGGCCAGCACCACCGGGGCCGGCGCCAACGGCGCCGACGGCGGCAACGGCGGCACCGGCGGCGCCAACGCCGGATCAAGCAGTGCCGGCGGTGACGGCGGTGCCGGCGGTGACGGCGGTGCCGGTAGCGGCGGCCCCGGCGACGACGGCTTGGACGGCCTCCCCGCGGTCGGCAGCACCGGCGGTGACGGCGGTGACGGCGGTGCCGGCGGACCCGCCGCCTAGCGCTATCGAGAGTTATGTGGCCGTGGTCATGACGGGTGTGGAAGGTATCGGATGTCTTTGGTGATCGCGTCCCCGGAGGTTATCGCCACGGCGGCAACAGATCTGGCCGGTCTTGGTTCGACGATCAGTGCGGCTAATGCCGCCGCGGCGGCGAGCACAACGACGGTGTTGACCGCCGGCACCGATGAGGTGTCGGCGGCCATCGCGGCGCTGTTTTCCGCGCACGCCCGCGACTATCAGGTGCTCAGCACCCAGGTGGCAGGGTTTCATCACCGGTTCGTCCAGGCGCTGGCCAGCGCTGGGGGGGCGTATGCGGGTGCTGAGGCGCTCAACGCCTCTGCGCAAAGCGTCGAACACGACCTGCTCGCGGTCATCAACGCCCCCACCCAATTCTTGTTGGGGCGCCCGTTGATCGGTAACGGCGCCGACGGAGCGGCAGGTACCGGGGCCAACGGGGGGGCCGGTGGGATCCTGTTCGGCAATGGCGGGGCCGGCGGGTCCGGGGCACCCGGACAGGTCGGTGGTGCTGGTGGGGCTGCGGGGTTGATCGGCCATGGTGGCCGTGGTGGGGCCGGCGGGACAGGCGCCGTGGGCGCGGCGGGCGGTGCCGGTGGGGCCGGTGGGTGGCTGCTGGGCGATGGTGGTGTCGGTGGGCTCGGGGGCGTGGGCAGCGTCGGTGCCGGCGGGATCGGGGGGGCTGGCGGCGCGGCGGTGGGGTTGTTCGGTCATGGCGGGGCCGGTGGCCTCGGCGGGACCGGCGCTGCGGTGGGCGGCAGCGGTGGCACCGGTGGGGGTGGTGGCCGCGGCGGGTTGTTCTACGGCGACGGCGGTGCGGGTGGGGCCGGGGGTGGCGGTGCTGGCGCGGGTGCCGGCGGTAGCGGCGGCAGCGCGGTGGTGATCGGCAACGGCGGAGTGGGTGGTGCTGGCGCGGCCGGCGCCGCCGGTGATCAAGGGGCGACGCTGGGGCGGGGGGCACTGACGGCGCTGCCGGTGGGGCCGGTGGGGCCGGCGGTAACGGTGGGTGGTTGTTCGGTGCTGGTGGTACGGGTGGTGCCGGTGGCTTCGGGGGTGACGGCGGTCAGGGTGCCAACGGCGACATCACCCTCAATGCTGGTCGCGGCGGTGACGGTGGCGATGGTGGGAACCCCGGTGCTGGTGGGGCCGGTGGGCGTGGCGGTCTTATCGGCGCCAACGGCGCAGCGGGGCAAACGACCAGTGGGGGTAACGGCGGCAACGGCGGCAACGGAGCCGACGCCACGGCCACCGGCACCGATGGCGGTGCCGGCGGTAACGGCGGTGCTGGCGGGTTGGTCGGCGACGGCGGGGCCGGCGGAGTCGGCGGCACCGGCGCCAGCGGCCCCGACGACGCCGTCGGCCTCAGTTTCGGTGGTCGCGGCGGTGCCGGCGGCACCGGCGGTGCTGGCGGTGCGATCAGCGGTGACGGCGGCCTCGGCGGTCGCGGCGGCCACGGCGGCGCTGGCGGCGACAACACCGACGGCTTCAGTATCGGTGGTCGCGGCGGTGACGGCGGTGACGGCGGCGCCAGCACCACCGGGACCGGCGGTAACGGCGCGATGGGCGGCAACGGCGGCGCCCCCGGCGCCAACTCCCTCAGCAGTGTCGGTGGTGACGGCGGTTCGGGCGGTGACGGCGGATTCGGCGCCACCGCCGGCGGGGACGGCGGCACCGGCGGTCTAGCCGCTGACGGCCTCGACGACAACACCAACGGCAACAGTATCGGCGGGGACGGCGGTGACGGCGGCAACGGCGGCGACAGCCACGGAGGCGCCGGGGCCGCCGGCGCGGCCGCCGACGGCGCCAACGGCGGCGACAACGCCGGATTGACCAGTTTCGGTGGTTTCGGCGGTGAAGGTGGGGATGGCGGCGCCAGCACCACCGGGACCGGCGCCAACGGGGCGGCGGGCGGCAACGGCGGCAGCGCCGGCGCCAACTCCACCAACAGTGCCGGCGGTGCCGGCGGGTCTGGCGGTGACGGCGGATTCGGGGCCACCGCCGGCGGTGACGGCGGCACGGGCGGTCTGGCCGCTGACGGCCGCGACGACAACACCACCGGCAACAGTACCGGCGGTCGCGGCGGTGACGGCGGCAACGGCGGCGACAGCGACGGGACAGCCGGGGCAGCGGGTGCGGCCACCGACGGCGCCAACGCCGGCGACAACGCCGTCGGCAGTTTCGGTGGTCGTGGCGGTAACGGCGGTGACGGCGGCGCCAGCACCACCGGGATCGGCGCCAACGGCGCCAACGGCGGCAACGGCGGCACCCCCGGCGCCAACTCCACCAATAGTTTCGGCGGTGCCGGCGGTGACGGCGGTGACGGCGGATTCGGCGCCAGCGCCGGCGGCGACGGCGGTGACGGCGGTCTGGCCGCTGACGGCCGCGACGACAACACGAACGGCACCAGTGCCGGCGGCGACGGCGGTGACGGCGGCAACGGCGGTGCCAGCGACGAGACAGCCGGGGCCGCGGGTGCGGCCAGCGACGGCGGCACCGGCGGCGACAACGCCGGAGTCAGTGAGGGTGGTCGCGGCGGTAACGGTGGTGACGGCGGCGCCAGCACCACCGGGGTCGGCGCCAACGGCGCGACGGGCGGCAACGGCGGCACCGCCGGCGCCAACTCCGGCAGCAGCATCGGCGGTGCCGGCGGTTCCGGCGGTGACGGCGGATTCGGCGCCAGCGCCGGCGGCAACGGCGGTGACGGCGGTCTGGCCGCTGACGGCCGCGACGACAACACCAACGGCACCAGCCTCGGAGGTGGCGGCGGTGACGGCGGTAACGGCGGCGACAGCGACGGGGTTGCCGGGGCCGCTGGCGCAGCCACCGACGGCGGCACCGGCGGCGACAACGCCGCAATCAGTGTCGGTGGTCGCGGCGGTGACGGTGGTGACGGCGGCGCTAGCACCACCGGGGCCGGCGCCAACGGCGCGACGGGCGGCAACGGTGGCACCGCCGGCGCCAACTCCGGCAGCAGTACCGGTGGTGCCGGCGGTTCCGGCGGTGACGGCGGATTCGGGGCCACCGCCGGCGGCGACGGCGGTGACGGCGGTCTGGCCGCTGACGGCCGCGACGACAACACCGCCGGCCGCAGTGTCGGCGGTCGCGGCGGTGACGGCGGTAACGGCGGCGACAGCGACGGGACAGCCGGCGCCGCCGGCGCAGCCGCTGACGGCGGCACTGGCGGCGACAACGCCGGAATCACAAGTCAGGGTGGTCGCGGCGGTGACGGCGGTGACGGCGGGGCCAGCACCACCGGAGCCGGCGCCAACGGCGCGACGGGCGGCAACGGTGGCACCGCCGGCGCCAACTCCGGCAGCAGTTTCGGCGGTGCCGGCGGTGCTGGCGGTGACGGCGGATTCGGGGCCACCGCCGGCGGCGACGGCGGTGACGGCGGTCTGGCCGCTGACGGCCGCGACGACAACACCAGCGGCTTCAGTGGCGGCGGTGACGGCGGTGACGGCGGTAACGGCGGCGACAGCGACGGGACAGCCGGGGCCGCCGGCGCGGCCACCGCCGGCGGCAACGGCGGAGACAACGCCGGATCAACCAGTTCCGGCGGTCGCGGCGGCGACGGCGGTGACGGCGGCGCCAGCACCACCGGGACCGGCGGCGCCGGCGCGACGGGCGGCAACGGCGGCACCGCCGGTGCCAACTCCGGCAGCAGTCGCGGCGGTGCCGGCGGTTCTGGCGGTGACGGCGGATTCGGGGCCACCGCCGGCGGCGACGGCGGTGACGGCGGTGAAGCCGCTGACGGCCGCGACGACAACACCACGGGCAACAGTGCCGGCGGCAACGGCGGAGACGGCGGCAACGGCGGCGACAGCGACGGGACAGCCGGGGCCGCCGGCGCGGCCACCGCCGGCGGCAACGGCGGAGACAACGCCGGATCAACCAGTTTCGGCGGTCGCGGCGGCGACGGCGGTGACGGCGGCGCCAGTACCACCGGGGCCGGCGCCAACGGCGCGATGGGCGGCAACGGCGGCACCCCGGGCGTCAACTCTGGCGGCAGTTTCGGCGGTGCCGGCGGTTCTGGCGGCGACGGCGGATTCGGGGCGACCGCCGGCGGCGACGGCGGTGACGGCGGTCTGGCCGCTGACGGCCGCGACGACAACACCAACGGCAACAGTCGCGGCGGTGTCGGCGGTGCCGGCGGCAACGGCGGCGACAGCGACGGGGTTGCCGGGGCCGCCGGCGCGGCCACCGACGGCGGCAACGGCGGAGACAACGCCGACGGCTTGAGTCTGGGTGGTCGCGGCGGTGACGGCGGCAACGGCGGCGCCAGCACCACCGGGACCGGCGCCAACGGCGCGACAGGCGGTGGTGGCGGCACCGGCGGCGCCAACGCCGGCAACAGTGTCGGCGGTGCCGGCGGTAAAGGCGGTGACGGCGGCGCCGGTAGCGGCGGAGAGGGCGACGAGGGCATGGGCGGCGACCCCGCGGACGGCAGCGCCGGTGGCCAGGGCGGTACCGGCGGTGACGGCGGACCCGCCGCCTAGACACTATGGGGTGACCGTCGGCGTCTTGTCGGAGGTGCGGGCCGGGGCCTCGCGTACCCATGTTCGTGGGTTACCCGGTGGGGAGCGGGGCCGGCCCGGTGGCGGTGGCGGATGAAGCCGGTCCGACGGGTTTCGGTCTGTATCGGCGCCGACCCGTGCTGGGGTTCGATGTGGGGTCGTCGCACCGTCGAAAGTTCAGGGGCCGTCCGGCGAGCGAATGAAGACCCATTCCCTGGATGGGCTGCGTCCCTGCCGGTTGTTGCGGCTCGATGAGATCACTTCGGTGGCGATCCCGCGCGTGGGTCGGGAAGCGGCGCGTGAGAACCTACAAAGCTTGTAAGTTCCCATCGAGAGAGTCATCCCGGCTGTCTATATCTGTGCGTTTTCCGTTGTCTCACAGTGATTCCGGCCCCGCCGCCGGATGATCCGATGACAAAGCACTCGCTGACCTAGTCACTTTGGACCTCGACGAACCGCCACGCCCGGAACGGATTTCGGTCTTGCTACCCTGTTTTGATGCCGCGAGCACTGAGCGACGAGCAAATTCAGGCGTATCTCGATAGCCGCCCCGGCTGGGCGATGCTTAGCACCATCGACACCGATGGGTTCCCGCACACCGTACCCCTTGGATATTTTCGCCTTGGCCGCGACATCATCATGGGCGTGCGGGATGCGACGCGCAAAGTTGCCAACATCGAGAGCAACCCGAACGTGAGTGTCTTGCTCGAGGACGGCACCACCATGGCAGATATCCGCGGAGTGATGTTCCAAGGTCACGCCCGCATCGTTCGGGACCCACGCGAAGCACTTCAGCTGTCACGGGAAGGCGCCCGGGCACGGGGCGTGCCGGAGGCCGAATGGCCCACCGCACCCAGACCGGGCGTCGCGTATATCCGCATGACGCCCCTGAGAACCGTGTCTTGGGATTACTCGAGTTCACCGTCGGAATAGGCCTAGCTCACGCCGGCGGCCGGCCCCATCGCGATGATCGGGCCGTCGATGATCATCGCGGCGGCTTCGGCATCGAATAATGCGGGCACTGACAGTACTTGCAGGCACCTCAGGATTGCCCGGGCGTGGCCAACCGTGCCGTGGCTACGGGCCGCACGCCCCAGAACGGAGGTTTCGGCCCCAGGAGCGACTGGTAGTTGAACCGACCCTGAGCAGGCTGGGTGGCTGCCGGGTCTATCTAGGTCATGCCTACTATTCGGTCGAATTGATGGGGCAGCCTGAGGCGGTGGGCAACGTGGAGTTGTATGGCCAGCGTGTGGTGTTGCGACGGGCGACGATTGCCGACGCCCCAGCTTTTCGGCGCGCGTTGAACACCGCTGAGGTGGCTCGATGGTGGGAGGGTGGCTGGCCCGATCCCGAAGGTGACCTGGCCAAGCTCGATCATCAGCTGTTGGCGATTGTCGCCGGCGGCGACCTGGTGGGCATGATTCAGTGGCATCAGGTTTGCGACCCCGTCGTTCGGTTCGCGGGCATCGACATGTTTGTCCATCCCGACTATCACCGCCGGGGCTATGGCAGCGATGCGCTGCGCACGTTGTTGCGGTGGTTGTTCACTGACGTCGGCCATCACCGGGTGACGATCGATCCGGCGATAGACAATGTTGCAGCGATTCGGTGTTACGAGCAGTGTGGATTCCGACGCGTCGGTGTGATGCGCCAGTACGAACGCACGCCAGACGATGGGTATCGCGACGGACTGTTGATGGAACTGCTCGCGTGTGACTTCAGGGCCGATGTCTGAACGTAGCGTGTCTTGCCTGGTGCCGTTGTCACCGAGGATGACGACAGGGTCGGTGCCGTCCTGGACACCGCGAGCGCAATCGGGCGGTACCACCTGAATGGTCGCCACGTCGCCTCACTGATCAGATCGGTCGTCGCGAGGCCCCAGTGATCCGGCGCACCTCCGCCCGCGTACCGAACTTGAGAACCTCAATGGCCAACGACCTATTGGTTCCTGTTTTCCGTGGCACGTTCCGGACGGTTGAACTGCGGTGCCATCACTTTTGACGTCCCATCCGCACTCCTTCTGGCGCTGCTACCCTGAATAGGATTGTTGCCCTTGATATTTGCCGTTCGCTGTCCCCAAGGTTGCCGGTTTGGCCGAGCGCCACGACGGCCGGTGGCGCATCCCAATGCGATGCACTGCGCCCTCGGCTTGATCGCGTGCAGCCGATCGGTCAACTACGTCCATCTGTCGATACGTGCACAGCGAGGTCACAGGTAGCGCACAAGCGCGATACAGCCAATCGACGCGCACAGGCCATATCCTGAATGCAGTTCCATACTAAAACGTATCCCATCTCTCTCTGGGAGGCTCGCGTGTGCGCGGCCAAGATGCCACTGAAGGTTGACTTCCGTTCGCGGACATCGGACGGAAGCGAGAGTGTCGAGCGCGCCAAACCGCCGGCACATGCCGACGTACTTATCGACCGCGGCAGTACCGGCAACACCAGCAACCGGACGGTGCTCGCCGAATCACGGCGGATCGTCAACGCCGAGCACGCAACGGTGATGATTTCCGATTTCGAAGCTCCGACTGATCGCTCCTTCGGACCGGCTCAAGCTGTCGGTGGTTTGAATACGTCGATGCTCGCGGGGTATCCCGCGGTGCTTTGGCTGTTGCTGGGTGGCAGTCTGGTGCTGCGGTTGGCGGGGTTTGCCTATCCTTTCCTCGTTTTCCTTGTCGCGGGGTTGGGCTATAAGGCTGCGGCCTTCGGGATCGTTTCGGCGACTTTTGGATTGGGCTGGGCGATCGGACTGTTGGTTTGTGGGTCGCTGGTCGACCGTTTCGGGGCGCGCATGGCGCTGGTGAGCACGATGCTGCTGGCTGCCGGCGCGCTGGCGATGCTAGCGCAGGCCCGCAGCCTGTTGGCGTTGGTGATCGGGGCGCTGGTCGTCGGTTTGGTTCACGACGCGCCGCGTCCGGTGTTGGGTGCCGCCATTGCCGAGTTGGTCGCCGAACCGCTGCGGCGGGTGAAGATCGATACCTGGCGCTACGGCCTGACCAACGCGGCCATGGCAATCGCCGGCGGAGTTGGTGGCGTGCTTGCCGGCTGGTTTGGCGCTCCGATTCTTTACTGGATCAACGCTATTGCGTGCGCTGGGTTGGCCGTGGTGGCGCTATTCATTCCGGCTGCGGGGCGCGGCATTGCGTCAGTCGGGCAGGCCGGCTATCGATACGGCTTTTCTGACAAACGGCTTGTCCTGCTGTTCTTCTCGAGCCTGGCGACCCTTATCGCATTCATGGGTTTGTTCACAACCATGCCCATGCTGATTTCCGAGTCGAGCCTGGGAGTCGGTACGTATGGTTGGGCGCTGCTGGGCAATGCTGTGACCGTGGTCGCACTCACCCCGTTGATCGGGCCGTGGGTGAGCAGAAGAATCGAAGTCGTTCCGCGCGTTGACATTTTGGCGGCAGCCGCGGTCTGGGTCGGCATCTGCATGGCGGCCGTGGTGTTCACCGAATCCCGTGTTGGCTTCGGTGTGGCCGCAATCGCGTGCGCGCCTGCGGAGATTGCCTGGTTCGGTGTTAGTGCCGGTGTCGTGCACCGGATCGCTCCGGCCGGCCAGGCTGGGCGCTACCACGGAATATGGTCGGCTGCGCGAGCGCTCGCCGCGGTTATCGCCCCACTCTTGGGCTCTGCGGGTCTGATGTATGGCGGACGGCCGGCGATTGCTGCAACTACGGCGATAATCGTTGTCATCGGCTCCGGGCTGTGCTTGCCTTTGGCCCATAGCCTGGCTCAGCCGTCAGGCGGTGCGGTACCCACGCCAATCGGCGTTGATATGCAACCACCCTAGGGGCCGCATCCCCAGCGCTGGTCTCGCATCAAAGGCCAGCAGAAGAACATGCGCTTGCAACTCAAGCGCCTTGCAGTGAGCTGGAATTCGCGGCAGGGCATTACTGGCTCGTTCCCAGCTCTGAGTCGATCGGCGCAAAGCCAAACCCAGATATCTCTACACGTGAAGTTGATGCGTGCGGCAAAAAGGATGTGATCAGAAGTGAGCACGAACAAGTCGACCGCTTTCGTCGAAAATGTGGCTACTAATAGCGGCTTTGGAACAACTACAGAGTGCGACCGTCCCGATCGGCTGGCGTTGGGGCACGATGTGCTGGAAAGGATTCGGAGGCAGGCCAGGCGCGCACCACAGCGAATTGCGGTAACAGACTCGGCCAGCAACGTCGATTACCAAACGCTGGACCTATGGTCGGACCAGGTCGCTGAGTCGCTTGAGCGCGCTGGGGTCATCGAGGGCCAGATCGTCGGTGTCCTGGTGACGCCGTCGGTGGCGTGGGTGGTCACCATGCTCGGGATCCTGAAGGCCGGAGCGGCATTTTTGCCGCTGGACACCGGCCATCCCCGTCAGCGACTCGAAGACCTCATCGCCGACGCCGCTCTGACGGCGGTGTGCACCCTCGGCGAGCCCCACCCGGCCCTAACGTCGTTTACCGGGGACGTCATCGACGTGGCCTACCGCGACATCGCTTCGCCGACGCGGCCGCTGCCCCGCTTCGACGGGTCCAAGCTGGCCTATGTCTTGTACACCTCGGGCTCGACCGGCAAACCCAAAGCCGCAATGCTCACGCATCAAAACCTGAACTACGTGGTGGATGCTTACGACGATGTGTTCGCCCTGGGTCCCGATGATCGGGTAGCCCAATGTGCGCGACCAAGTTTCGATGCCAGCTTGCTTGAGACGTTTCCGACGTTGTGCGCTGGTGCGCGCCTGGTCATTGCAGGGCCACGGGTGCGTTTCCCCGGTATCGAGAAGCTGAACTTCCTTATCGACCAACACATCACTTGGCTATTCGCCACGCCGCCCGAGTTGGCCGTGCTGCCCGTCGGGCCGCTGCCGGCGTTGCGCTACCTGGTCTCCGGTGGTGACCGCCTCAGCGCCGACGTCGTCGGCAAATGGGCCAGCCCGACCCGGCGCATCGTCAACGCCTACGGTCCCACCGAGACCGGGGTCATCGCCACGTTCGGGGAAGTCGCACCCGATGATCGCCAGCCGCCCATCGGCTACCCGGTCAACGGTGCCCGGCTTTACGTCGTCGACGAACAACTCCGGCTGTGCCCGCCCGGTGAACCCGGTGAGCTCCTTATCGGCGGGGACGGCGTCGGTCGTGGATATCTGGGCCAACCCGACCTGACCACCCAGCGCTTCATCGACGACCCCTTTGGGGACGGCGGGCTGGTCTATCGCAGCGGCGACATCGTGCGCTGGCTGGCCGACGGGCGGCTGGGCTTCATTGGCCGCGGCGACAACCAGGTCAAGATCCGCGGCATGCGCGTGGAGATCGGCGAGATCGAGGCCGCTCTTGCCGAGCATCCCGACGTCGAACAGGCCGCGGTCGTCGTTCACGACGGTCGCAACGGCGAGCACCATCTGATCGGCTACATCGTGGTTGGTCCCGGTGCGCGTATCGAAGCGCACGAGGTCAAGACCTGGATGGCCGATCGTGTTCCGACTCAGCTGGTTCCCACCCGCGTCATGGCGGTCGACGCCTTCCCACTGACCCATAGCGGCAAACTCGACCGAAAAGCCTTCCCCAGCCCACCGCCGGAGATCGCCGAGTCGAAAGTCGCGCCAATCGGCCCCACCGAGGAGTTGATCGCACGGGCGTGGGCCGCCGCACTACCAGACGGCGTCGACCCCGGCCGGGATGACAACTTTCTCGCATTGGGCGGGACATCGATCGGCGCTGCCAGTATTCTCGCCGCACTCAGCGCCGCGCGGTCAGTGACTATCACATTCAGCGAGCTCCTTGAAGTGGGATCACTTGCCGAGCTCGCCGAACTAGTCGATCACCGAGAGCAGCAAGGGGATTCGACAATCGGCCAGTGCCCCGAGAGTCATGCGTCGAGTTTGTCGACGATGGAGGAACAATTCACGTTTCTCGCCCGACTTGTTCCAGACTCGGCAATTCACGCGGAGTGCTTCGAGATCACGATTCACGCGTCGCTGGACACCCAGGCGTTTCAACAGGCGGTCGACGCGCTTGTCCAACGCCACGAGGCCTTTCGCACCAGCTATCCGACAGTGCTCGGCGAATCGCGGCGTATGGTGCACGAGAACGCCACGGTGCCCGTGATTGTCCACGACTGCCGCGGTAGCGACTGGGCCCGTATCGCGGCGGCGAAAGCCCGCGAGCCGTTCGATCTGGCCAATGGTCCGCTGGTCCGCATCGATGTCTTCGACACGGGCAACAACGAACATCACGTCCTTGTCCGATTCCATCACATCTTGTTGGACGACTGGTCCTGTCGACTCGTTGTCGCCGAATTGGCGCAGGCCTACCAGGCAGCGCGCGCGGGACGACCCGTCGAACTCCCCCCGGTGTCCCACACCGTGGCCGATTTCGCCCACTGGCAACGCTTCACCAAGGACCACCAGCCAGACATTCAATGGTGGAAAACCAAACTCGACGGCGCCATCCCGGCCGAGTTGCCCTCGGACCGACCACACCCGGCAATCCGGACGAATGCGGGGGCGCGCCTGGCTCGCGAGGTATCCCCAGAGCTGCTCACCGGGGTACGTGAGCTTGGCGCGCAGTCCGGAGCGACATCATTCGCCGTCATGCTCGCAGGTTTCGTCGGGTTCGTGCGGCGCAGCGTAGGCAGAGACGACATCACCATCGGGACGATCTCGGCGAACAGAACGGCGCCAGGCACGAACTCACTTGTAGGTTGCCTGGTCAATGCCGTTCCACTCCGTCAAGACGTCCCGGCCGAAACCAGCTTCCGCGAACTGGTCGCTGCTACCCGGCGGAACTACCTCGATGCGCATTCACACGCCGGCACACCCTTTGCGCTGCTCGTCAAGAAGCTCAAGGTCAAGCGGCGACCAGGCGTCAACCCGCTGTTCCAGATCTCGTTCTCGGCGAACGTCCCGACTCGGCAGCCCGCGCCCGGCTGGACCGTGCGGATGACGCCATTCCACAACGGGACAACCAACTTTGATCTGGGGATGCAAGTCGAAGAAACCGAAGACGGCACGAGATGTTGTCTCGCGTACGCGACCGATCTGTTCGATCACACGACCGCCGAATCGATTCTGGATGGCTATCTCGACTTCTTGTCGAACGCCATCGCGGCACCCGATTCCAACCTCACTGAGATAGGAACCAAGTAATGTCTACAACGCACCCACTAGACGCCGATTTCATCACTCGTTATCGCCATGGCAGCGACGATGGCGTGCTGGAAAGGATTCGCAGCCAGGCCCGGCGGGCACCGCAGCGAATCGCAGTAACAGACTCAGCGAGCAGCGTCGATTACCAAACGCTGGACCTGTGGTCGGACCAGGTCGCTGAGTCGCTCGAACACGCCGGGGTGATCGAGGGCCAGATCGTCGGCGTCCTGGTGGCGCCGTCGGTGGCGTGGATGGTCACCATGCTCGGGATCCTGAAGGCAGGGGCAGCGTTTCTGCCGCTCGACTCCAGCCATCCCCGTCAGCGACTCGAAGACCTCATCGCCGATGCCGCGCCGACGGCAGTATGCACCCTGGGCGAGCCCCACTCGGCCCTGACGTCGTTTGCCGGGGACGTCATCAACGTGGCCTACCACGACATCGCGTCGCCGACGCGGCCGCTGCCCCGCTTCGACGGGTCCAAGCTGGCCTATGTGCTGTACACCTCGGGCTCGACCGGCAAACCCAAAGCCGCAATGCTCACCCACGGGAACCTGACGTACGTGGTGGATGCCCACGACGACATGTTCACGCTGGGTCCCGATGACCGGGTAGCCCAATGTGCGCGGCCAAGTTTCGACGTCAGCTTGCTCGAGACGTTTCCGACCCTGTGTGCCGGTGCGCGCCTGGTCATTGCCGGCCCGCAGGTGCGTCTCCCCGGTATCGAGAAGCTGAACTTCCTTACCGAGCACCACATCACGTGGTTCCACTCCACCCCGCCTGAGCTAGCGGTGCTGCCCGTCGGGCCCCTGCCGGCGTTGCGCTACCTGGTCTCCGGTGGTGACCGGCTCAGCGCCGACGTCGTCGGCAAATGGGCCAGCCCGACCCGGCGCATCGTCAACGCCTACGGCCCGACCGAGACCGGGGTCATCGCCACGTTCGGCGAGGTTAGCTCCGATGATCGCCACCCCCCGATCGGCTACCCGGTCGCCGGGGCCCGGCTCTATGTCGTCGATGACCAACTCCGGCTGTGCCCGCCCGGTGAACCCGGTGAGCTCCTTATCGGCGGGGACGGTGTCGGTCACGGATATCTGGGCCAACCCGACCTCACCGCACAGCGATTCATCAACGATCCCTTTGGGCACGACGGGGTGGTCTATCGCAGCGGCGACATCGTGCGCTGGCTGGCCGACGGGCGGCTGGGCTTCATCGGTCGTGGCGATAACCAGGTCAAGATCCGGGGAATGCGTGTGGAGGTCGGTGAGATCGAGGCCGCTCTTGCTGAGCATCCTGACGTCGAACAGGCCGCGGTCGTCATCTCCGAAGGCCACAACGACGACCACCGGCTGATCGGCTACATCGTTATCCGCCCCGGCGCCCAGATCCAACCGCAGGAGGTCAAAACCTGGATGGCCGAGCGGGTTCCGAGTCAACTGGTTCCGGCCCGCATCATGGCGGTCGACGCCTTCCCACTGACGCCCCACGGCAAACTCGACCGGGAGGCGTTCCCCACCCCACCCTCCGAAACCCGCAGTGCGGCAGCACCCGTCGGAGCGAGCCTCGAGCGCACGATTGCGGGGATCTGGGCCACGCTGCTTGAAATCGACCGCGTCGACGTCGATGACCACTTCTTCGACATCGGCGGCGATTCCCTCCTGCTTGCCCGGGTGCAGGCGATGGTCCAACAGGAATGCGCAGCCGAGGTCAGCCTGATGGCGCTGCTGCAGTTGCCCACCGTGCGCCACATTGCCGAGCACATTCGCCAGAACCCCTCGGCCGCTTAATTTCTCATCCGAAACACTCTCGCTAGGAAGAATCATGACAACATCCGCCGACACCACGACAACCGACACCACCAAAGCCATCGCGATCATCGGTCTGGCAGGTCGCTTTCCGCAAGCCGCCAATCCGGACGAACTCTGGGACCATGTCCGCAAGGGCAATGAGTGCATCTCGACACTGTCCGAAGACACCCTGCTCGAGATGGGTGTCGACGCCGACGATGTGACCGATCAGAACTACGTGCCCAGGCGCGGAGTCATGCCTCGGGTCGGTCAATTCGACCACGAACCGTTCCGACTCAAGCCGGCGGAAATCAAACTGACCGATCCGCAGCACCTCACGTTCTTGGAGGAGGCTTACGCCGCGCTCGACAGTGCCGGATACGACTCGCGACGCCGTCAGCGCAGCAGCTCGCAAAGCCGGCGCCTCGGACGAATCGGCCTCGTTGCCGGATGCGGAGCACCGTCAGACCTCCCCCGACGCGAAGACGATCCTGTCGCTGCGATGCAACAGACGATCGCGTGGCGGTCGGACTTTCTCACCACGCGCGTGGCATATCTGTTGAATCTGCACGGGCCCACGTTTTCGGTGCAGACGGCCTGCTCGACGTCACTCGTCGCCGTGTGCATGGCCTGTCAGGTGCTGCTCGCCGACCAGAGCGACATCATGCTGGCCGGTGGCGTCACCGCCGGCCGGCCGGTCGGTTACTTCTACCGGCCCGGCATGATCTTGTCGCCCGACGGTCATTGCCGTGCCTTCGATTCCGACGCTGCCGGCACGGTCCCCGGTGACGGCGCCGGTGTGGTTGTCCTCAAGAGACTTGACCGCGCCCTCGAGGACGGCGACGCCATTCGCGCCGTCATCCACGGGTTCGGCGTCAACAACGACGGTTCCGAGAAGATTGGCTTCACCGCCCCGAGTGCGGAGGGCCAAGTGGAAGCCATCGAGACCGCGTTGGCGACCGCAAGGATATCGCCCACCCAGGTTGGCTACATCGAAACTCACGGCACCGCAACGCCACTGGGCGATGCGGTCGAGCTGAGCGGCCTGAAAGAGGCGTACTCGCCGGACGAAAACGACGCCCCTATCCTGATCGGATCGCTCAAGACCAACACGGGCCACCTCGATACAGCCGCTGGCATTGCCGGACTGATCAGAACCGTGCTGGCGATCGAACATCGGGAGATACCTGCGAGCCTGCACTTTTCCGGCGGGGATCCGACTTACCTGGGCAAGGGCTTCGAGGTCAACACCGCGCTGCGGCCCTGGCCGACAGACCGGCCGTTCGCGGGTGTGAGCAGCTTCGGCATCGGCGGTGCCAACGCCCACGTCATCGTCGGACCCGCGCCGACTCAACCGTGTTCCGCCCCCACCGATCCGGATCCCGTCGTCGAGGTGATCACGGTGTCGGCGCCGAGCGTCGAAGCCCTGCACAGGCGATCGGTTCAGCTCGCCGCTCACCTCGAAGCCAACGTAGACCAGCAGATCGCCGACGTAGCCTTTACGCTGCACGAGGGCCGCGAGGAACACCGATTCCGGCGGTATGTGCTTGCGGCCGACTGCGGCGAGGCCGCCGACCAGCTGTCCGAGCCGGCAAAGGCGGTCGACGGGCGCCGGAAGCCCCACGTTGCCTTCCTGTTCCCTGGCCAGGGTGTGCGCTACCTGGCGGACTATCGCCACAGTCCGCTGTTTCACCACCACGTTGAATCGGCACTCGCGGAACTTCGTGAGGTCACCGATGTAACAGAGATCGCCGACTATGTGCATGCGCGGCCGCGGGCCGATTGGAGCCAACACCAGCACAGCGCGCCGGCCCTGCTCATCGTCGAATACGCGCTCGCCAAAACGCTGATCGACTGCAACATCGTGCCCCACGCCCTACTCGGACACAGCTTCGGCGAGTACGCCGCCGCGACCGTGGCAGGCTCGATGACCCTGGTCGACGCGATGCGCCTGGTTACCCTTCGAACAGATTTGATGCAGCAGACCAAGCCCGGCGGCATGCTCGCCGCCCACATCTCCGCGGAGCAGGTGCGGCCGCTCCTCAGCGACGAGCTGACCGTGGCGGTCGTCAACGGGCCAAGCGACATCGTGGTCGCCGGGGCCGGCCCAGCTCTCGACGCGTTGGCGGAGGTTCTCACCGCCGCCGACGTGGAGAGCAAGCGTCTCGGCATCGGATTCGCGGCTCACAGCCCGCACATGGACGAAATCCTGGACCGTTTCCGGGCGGGTTTCGCCGGAATCACGTTGCGCGCGCCGCAAATTCCGATCGTGTCCTCCCGCACCGGCAATTGGGTCGACACCGAGTTCGAAAGCGTCGACTACTGGGTCGACCAGCTGCGGCACAGCGTTGCGTTCAGTGACGCACTGTCCACACTCGCGGTTGACCACAATCTGCTCGTGGAGGTCGGTCCGGAAGCGAGCCTGTCCCGACATGCGCGCAACATCGTCAAGCATCAAGCTCCCGACACCGCCGTCGTCGAGACACTCGGCGCAACGAAACAGCGGAGTTCGGCTCCCTCGGGGCTGCTCCGTACGGTCGCCGAATGCTGGTCACGCGGGGTAGCGGTGGACTGGCGGCCGCACAGCACCGGTCGCCGCCGCGTCGCGCTCCCGACCTACCCGTATCGCGACCTTCGACTGGTCGACGACCAACAGCCACAAGATCCGCAGACCCGCCAGCCGCGTCGGGCGGCCGTGAGTAGCGCCGCGACCCCGGACCGGTCCACATCGGATCTTGCCGAGGCGCTCTCGCAGCTCTGGCGCGAGCTACTCGACGTGGACACCGTCGCTGTGACCGACGACTTCTTCGAGCTGGGTGGCGATTCGTTGCTTGCGGTTCGCGCCGCACATCGAACGGGTGCGTTACTCGGGGAGGAGTTTCCACCCCGTCGGCTCAACGAGTTGCCGACGATCAAGGACATTCTGGGAGCCCGCGAACGTGACGCGGCCGGCGGCCAAGAAGATCTGCCGGCTCGCATTGTGCGGCTGACCGGTCCGAATCTGACCGGTGAAACACCGCTCTTCTTCGTTCATCCTGCCGGCGGCCATGTGTTCTTCTACCGGGATCTGGCGCGGGCACTGCCCCCGTCGGTGCCGCTGTACGGAGTGGAGATGCTGCCCGGGGAAGGTGAACGCGATGACTCGACAGTGCAAGACATCGCATCCCGATACCTGAGCGATATTCGTCGAGTGGTGGGTGACGGTCCGTATCTGCTCGGCGGCGCGTCCTTCGGGGGCGTGGTTGCCTACGAGATGGCCCAACAGCTCCTCGCCGCTGGCGAAACCGCGACCGTGTTCATGGTGGACTCACCGCGGCCGAACGCTTCGATACCGTTGCTGTCCGATAGCGAGGTGCTGAGCTATCTGATCACCCGCAGGGCGCCGGCAGCCGAGCCGGCCGAACAGTTCCAGGCGCTGTCACAGGTCGACCAATATCGCATGGTCCTGGACTCGGTGTCGGCAGCCGAACACGACGCGGACCAGGCGGACGAGGACGGCGTTGCATCCTTCCTGCGAATGTTCCGGTCCAATGTCGCCGCCACGAAGGCCTACGGTCCGAGCCCGCTTGCCTGTGACGTTCACTTCTACGATGCGCAGGACGGCGACGGAATCAATAACGGGGACAACGGCAAAGGGTGGCGGCCTTTGGTGCGCGGGCGCTACACCTGCGACGTGATACCAGGAACGCACATCACCATGAACCTGAACCCGAACGTGGAGCTGCTCGCCCAGCACATCACGAAGCATGTCAAGGCGATTCGACACACCGACGCGGCGGCGTGACACACAGCACAGACAGGGTGGCGTTGCCGCACAAGTGATCCGGTGAACAGCGAGGGGTATCAATCACGTCGTGCGGCAACGTGGCCGTGCGCGTAGGCCTCCCGGCGATTCTCATGGAGGGGCGCCCTCACCAGCTCAAGTTTGACGTCATGACCGAGGATGCGGCTGGCCTCGCGCACGCCGCTGTCGACCGCGCCGTCGACATAGCCGGAACGGAGGACGTTGGTTGCCTCGCCGGCAAATAACAGCCGCGATGCGACCGGTGCAAGCAGGTCGGCGAAGTGCTTCTCGCTGGTCTCGGGCCGAACGGTCGAGTAGCTACCGAGTGCAAGAGGATCGAGCTGCCATGCTGTGGTGTGCGCTGCCGTCGGCTTCGTGACGCGGCCAGGGAACATCGTTTCGAGGATGGCAAGCGCCTGGGCGATCATGGGCTCCGGATCTCCCACGAGGCGGGTTCCGTGGTCGCCGGTCAGCAGCGCAACCAGCGTCGGACGGCCGGCGCCGGCGCTGAGATCGAAGAATATCGGGCACGGTGTGTCATCGTCGATGTTGTACAGGTTGCGCGCTCGCGTGGGGTTGGTACGCCAGAACGGCTCGTCGAATCGGAAGATGATCTTTTCGAGGCGTCCGACTCCGATCCCTTCGATCGCAGCGACCTTTGCGGCGGGTAGCGGCGGGTCGAACGCGATGGTGCCGGCTTTGAGCACACCGAGGGGAACCGTCACGATGGCGTGGGCACCACTGAACGTCCCCTTGGTGGTGACGACCTCGACACCCTCGTTGCGGTATCGGATCGACTCGACGACGTGCTCGAGCCGGATGTCGAGGCCAGCGGCCAGCACATCCACGAGGCGGCCGTAGCCACCGACGATGACCGATTCCCGCCCGGCGTAGACCATTCCGCTCTCTGTTGCATGGGCACCGAGCAGGTCGGCTCGATCGGCCCAGTTCAACTCGGCCGACCGACGAACCAGGAACCTGCGAACGCGGCGGACGTCGTCGGCTCGCCCCCGCCGATCGACCACCCTGTCTATCCGCTCAGCCAGGTTCGTCGCTTCCGTCGTGTCGGGCTCCGAGAGACGCTCGGTGGCGCGTGCGATGGCCACGATGTGGCGCAACGACTCGACGCGTCCGAGCCACCTGCGCCTGACGGGGTCGAACGCTCCAACACGGAACGGGTCAACATAGTCGGCGCGCATCGTCGCCAAACCGGCGCTCCCGGCAAGCCCAACGATCGGGTTGGTCTTGTGGCCGTCGATCCATGCTGCGCCCTCATCAACCAGAGCGCCATCGACGTCGACAGTGCTCATTCGACCCCCGACCCTGGTCCGTCCCTCGAGCACCACCACGTCTCGTCCATGGCTCTGCAGCAGCCGCGCTGCGGCGAGACCCGCCGCCCCCGCTCCGACCACGATCACCCGATCGACGTTTCGATCCGTCTCTGTCTCCATGGCCGAACACTATCAATTGATTGACGTATCGTCAAACAATTGTCTATAGTCGAGGCGTGTCATCGTCCGGCGATCCCGAGACCAGTCGCCGTCGCGGCCGCCCCAGCGTCGCCGGCGAACGCCGAGCCGCGATCATCGAGGCGCACATCCAGCTGATCTCCGAGCAGGGCTCACCTACGGTTCCCATGGCCGACATCGCCGAACGAGCCGGAGTTGCTCGCACCGCGATCAGCCACTTCGTCGGCGATCACAAGGCACTGCGCGTCGCCACGATCCACGAGCTCGGCCGCCGCTACGAACTCGCGATCCGGGACGCAGTGGGTCCGGACCCAACTCCGGAGAACATCATCGACCTGCTGTTCTCCCGGGCCTGGACGACCCACCGCTCGACCGACGACCGCGCATTCGACCTCCTGCAAGCGACGGCGAGCCGGCACCCCGAAACACGCAAGGCCGTGCGGGACGCGTACGCCCTTCTCGTGGACGAGCTTGCCGCAGCGATCACGCGCAACTCGAAGACCTCCCCGCAGCGTGCCGCTGCCATCGCCTACGCAATCGTCTGTCTCTCCGAGTCCAACACCGTGTTGCTCGATGTCGGATTCCCCGAACATCACAGCCGGGACGCCGCCGGGCTGGCCCGCTCGATGCTGAAGACCGGCTGAGCTCAGGCCGCTTGCGTCATGGACCGCTCGATCATCGACCACGCAATCGCTGCGACGCCGAGGGTCAAGACGCCAGTCAGCAGAAAAAGCAGCACGTAGGAGCCGGTGAGGATCAACAGGGGGCTGCCGACGCCAATGGCAACCGTGCCACCGAGCATCTGCACGCTCAGATTGATCCCGCTGGCCTCGCCCTGCTTGGCCGCCGGCACCGCTCCCATCAACGCCGGACGAGCGCTCACCGCGATGAACGGCATGGTCGCTCCCCACACGACCATCACCGCAACGATCGCCGCTTCGCTATGCAACGACGTAGCCAGCCCGATCGCACTCAGGGCCACCCCGGTGATAACGAGCGCGACGGTGAGCGGCACCCGGGAGCCGTACTTGTCGCGGGTCGCGCCCGCCAACCGCGAGGTGATCAGGGTCGGCAGAATGGCGATGCTGACAACGACGCCGGCCTCGATCGGCGAGCGCCCCAGCGCATGCTGCAGATAGAGCGCTACGAAGATGAACACGATCATCTTCTCGAACTGAAACATCGCGAAGACCACGTTGCCGCCGGCGAAAGTGCGGATGCGCAGCAACTCCAGTTGCACTACCGGCTCGGCACGTTTGAGTTCGACGGCAACAAATGTGGCGATGAGCGCACAGCCGCCCACCAGCGGGCCGATGATGGCCGGCGATGTCCACCCCCAATCGCTGGACTGCATCAATCCGACCGTGATACCGGTCAAGCCCACCACCATCAGTGCCAGCCCCGGGTAGTCGAACCGCGCGAAACCGAAGGCCCCGGCGCCCCGGGAGCTGCCGGCCTGCGGCTCCAGCATCATCAACAGCACGCCAGCCGCCACCGCGACGATCGGCACGTTGATCCAGAAGATCCACCGCCAGGAGACCAGCTCCGACAAGAGCCCACCCACCAGCGGCCCAGATGCCATGAAACTGGCAGCTATCGTCGTCTGGATTCCGAACGCGGCGCCGCGCTGCTGCGGTGGAACGCTGGCAGTGATGATCGCCATGGAGCCCGGAAAAGTCATTGCCGCACCCACGCCCTGCACGGCACGGGCGGCGACGAGCCAGCCGCCGCTCGGCGCCGTAGCCGCCACCGCGGATCCGGCCGTGAAGAACGCGGCTCCGACCACAAAAACCCGGCGCCGGCCCAGCAGATCGCCGAGTTTGCCACCGATAGCGACAAAACAGGTGAACGTCAGCAGGTAGGCATTGACCACCCAGTGGCTGGCGACCTCTGTCATGCCCAGGTCAGCCCGGATGGTGGGCAGCGCCACCCCCACCACCGTCTCGTCGAGCACGACGAGACCGAGCACCAGGCTGGCCGCAGCGACAATCCACCAATGACGGTTCTCCTGAGTGGCGGACATCTCGGCCGTAGTGCCTAGTCGGGTGACCGCTCGCCACGCAACCTGGCGAGTAGCTGCTCGCGATCGCTGCGCCGGCGCTCATCGAATGCGGCGACGCTGGTGGTGGCGCGCCTGCGCAGCGGGGCGAAAACCCACATACCGAGAGGCAGCGCGATCACGATCGCGACAGCGACAGCCACGTAGAGCGGGACGTCGTCGACGCCGAACAGCCGGGTAACGCCGTAGATCGCCGCGGCGAGCGCAGCCGCCAACGCCAATCGGGCCAGTGCATATGCGAGGAGGTCGCGGACCATGCCGGAACCGCTTTGCTGCTCGTCTGCCACGGCTTGAGCGTACCGACGCGTGCATATTCCGCGCGGCCGTGCACATGACCAGCACTAAGCGCGGAAGGTTAACTCCGGCTGCCGCACGGGTGAATATCTGCTGTCCTGGGCCGACTTCGGCGCGCGGCACTGCCGGGGCCTGGCCAGACTCATGGCCGTGCAACCCCACTCCCCACTCCCCCGACGGGCTCTTTGCGCCGCGGTGACTGTGCTGATCCTGGTCGGCTGTTCCACCCAAGCCTCCGAACAAGCGGCCACCACCCCAGCCGCCGCGCCGAACGCCTCGGCCGCCAACGGTGTCCCGGAACTGGACCGGGCCGGATGGACCGACTCGGTCTACCAGACGCTGACCGACACGATTGCGGCGTCGTCCGGGCAGGGCAAGATCGTGGTGTTCGACTTCGACAACACCACTCAGGCACGCGACATCGGGGAGGCGATGCTGGCCCGGGTGCAGGAGACCAACGCCATCGACCCGGCCTCGCTGAGCCCGGCGATGTTCCCGCCGTTCAGCACCGCCGAGGGCAAGCCGATGGCGATCACCGACGGAATCTCCACCTACTACGACGCGGTGCTGGACTCCGCCGGCGATACCGACCCGTTCCGTGAGTACTCGTCACTGCCGTTGGTAGCGACCACGTTTACCGGCCACACGCTGTCGGACTTCCTGGCCCAGACCGCCGCGGTCTACGACAACGGGGCCGGCGCGGCCGACCTGGATTCCAAGGAGGAGTCGACGATCCTGGGCGCCGGCCGGCCGTTCATCTACCCGCAGATGGCCGACCTGTACGGCAACCTGCGCAGCCACGGCTACGACGTGTGGGTGGTCTCCGCCGGGGTCACCTGGGCGGTGCGTTGGATGGTGCAGAACGCGGTGAACCCTGCCATCGTCGAGAAGTACGGGCAAGAGGCGGCGCTGCCGATGGATCACGTCGTCGCGGTCACCACGCTGCTCAAGGACCGGGAAACCGGGAAGCTGGTCTCCGACTATCAGATGACCCACCAGAACCCCGATCCGGCCTATATCGGCCTGGACCCCGACCGGATGTCCCAGCTGGAGATCCTGTCCATCCCCGACGGGGTGGCGTCGTGGCGCGGCGGCAAGGCCGGCGCGATCGACAACATCATCAGTCGCGGTGAGCTGTTCATGGCGGCCGGTGACTCGATGGGTGACGTCGAGATGCTCTCCCGGGCGCCCAACCGGCTGGTGATCAGCCGGATGAACAAGCCGGGCCTCGCCGCGGGCTTCGCCGAGGAGATCGAGCAGGCCCCGGGCGCGAACTGGATGCTGCAACCGACGATAAACTCCGCGCCGGTGGGCTTCCTACCGACACAGTGCACGATGGCAGAAGAGACCGCGGGCAACGCCGATATGACCGCTAAGACGGGCAAGTCCTTGGCCACCCTGGAGACCACCGGGAAGCTGGGTTCGTTTGTCACCTGTTGACGGGAGATCACATGGCGGGCATAGGTCGGCGAACCGTCGCCGCCGGGTTTTTTGTTGTCGCGCTGACCGTGGCGGCCTGCAGTGCACCTTCCGGCGAGCGCAGCGGCGCGGCCACACCCTCCGGAGCGTCCGAGCCGTGTGCTGAGCAGAACGCCCGGTACTGCGCTGCCGAAGAAGGCGATCTGCTCGAGGTCACCCTCGGCGAACTGCGCCCCACCCAGCCGTCGCTGGGTTACGACGAGGTGTACTACCGCCTAGGCCGCTACACCCTCGGCGCCGGCGCGGCCGACCAACTGCTCGACCAGTGGTGTGTCACCAACGGGCAGGATGGGTTGGCCGAGGCCGACCAGGGCGCTACCCTCGCCGCCCCGACGTCGTTTCGTTGCCAGACCGCACGTGGATCGGAGACCGCGGAGTCCACGGCCCCAATGAAGACCGTCGTGATCGGCCCGGGCGGCCAGCCCTACCTCACCGACGGCCACCACACGCTGACCTCGTTCTGGGAGGCGCCCGGTGGCGGCCCCGGCATCGGGGTGCGGCTGAAGGTCACCGGTAACCTCTCGTCGCTGGAACCCGAAGCCTTCTGGGACGAGATGCAGTCCCGCGGCTGGACCTGGCTGCGCGACGCCCACGGCAAGCCCATCACGCCCGATCAACTGCCGATCGGACTGGGGCTCAAGCAGTTCGCCAACGACCGGTATCGCGGCGCGCTGTACTTCGTCCGCGACGTCGGCTTCATCCCGGACGATGACCGCCCGGAGTTCCAGGAGTTCTACTGGGGTCATTGGCTGCGCGAGCAGACCGACCCGAAGCTTTCGCTGCAATCCTTCGACCTTGATCAACTGGCTTCCTACCTCAGCCTTGTCGGCAATTTCGCCCGGGCGATCGTCGCCCTGCCGCCCGACACCGTGATCGCCGCCGAGCGCACCGCTGCTGACCTCGGCAAGATGGATTCTTTCGGGCAACAGGCCTTCGATGGGTTGGGACAGCCGGTGGACTCCGCCAAGCCCGGGAAGCTGGCCTACGCCATCGCCTACAAGGCGGGCCGATGACCAAGCCGGCGCCCGCGAACCTGACTCGGCGGGCATTTCGGCGGAAAAACGGGAAAGCTGCGGGAACCTCTCGCTCGACTGATATCTCAGCTGGACCGTGACCTCCCCCACTAATTAGATTGTGCCCTAGCTATTAGGGTACAGTTAGATCGTGCCCACATCGAATGCCGTGGATGTCGATCCGCTCGCCCTGGAACAGCAGGTGTGCTTCGCGCTCGCAATCACCAACCGCGCGGTGCTGGCCGTATACCGGCCCCTGCTGGAGCCCCTCGGCCTGACCCATCCGCAATACCTGGTGATGTTGACTCTGTGGGATCACCACCGGTCCAGCGATGCGAGCCAGCCAATGTCGGTCAAGCAGATCGCATCGACCCTGCAGATGGATTCGGCGACCCTCTCACCGATGCTGAAACGCCTGGAAGCGATGGACCTGGTGGTCAGGCGCCGCAGCACCGCCGACGAACGCGCCACTGACGTGACCCTCACCAACGCCGGAATCGCCCTGCGGGAACAGGCGCTCGCCGTCCCCCTCGCGGTGGTCGAACGGCTCGGAGTCGACCTGGCCGAACTCGAACGACTGCGAGACGTGCTGACCAGGGTCAACGCTGCCGCGCTGGCCGCCGGGGCACTCCAGGCACCATAGGAAACCCAGTGAGCGCGGTCGCACACCCAGAACTGTCCGTAAAGCCGCGACGAGATCAGAAGCGAGACACTCCCATGAGCAAGAAACCAAGGCGTCCTGACCCGATTCGTTGGTTCCACTACGCGTACGGAGGCACGCTGCCCGGGCGTTATCACCCGTGGGTGCTGCACGACCTCACCGCGTCGAGCCGGTGGGTACGACAAGTCTCACGGACCACCGCGGTGCTCGCGCCGTTCGTCGTCGTCGGTCTGCTGCTGATGGGCACCAACTGGATCGTCTGGACCGCCGCCCTCGGTGGATTCCTCCTCGGGGTGATCTATTCCCTGTCCTACATCGACCAGTACGCCGAATACCGGCTCACTAAACACGGGTTTCCGTCCGGCACCTTCAAACGGGTGATGGCCGAGGCGCACAGCAAGGCCACCGCCGACAAGCAGCGCAAGTACGAATCCAGATACCGGCCCACCGCCGGCAGCTAGGGCGGGAACATGGTGGTCTCTTACCACCGCGCGATCAAACAGCGCCCCGCGGCGCACGATGTCGTTACCCAGCAGACCCTTGATCGCCGCGCGTGCCATCAGCATCTCAACACGGGATAAGCCCTCGGACCGACACGGCTCCTTCGTGGGGCGTCGTGACCAAAGTCAAGCAACCGACTCCACGCAACCCGGGACACATCAAAGTCTACGGACAAGCCGGAGCGATTCAGGTTTGATGCCGTGAGCGGCGGCGGTCAACTGAGCGCAGCAGGGAGACATTTGACCTCGAAGGCGGCTTCGCGTAGGGCTCTTCGCGTGAACGAAACACGGCATACAACGGTTGCTCGAGGACAGCAGCTGGTATCGATTGATTGGGCTCAAGTCGATGAGCTGAAAAACGTTCCGGTTCAACAGTCATAGCGAGTCGCACTATGTCGACCCTACTCGGGCAGCGGATCTGGTCCGTGAGATCGTGCGGTGCATCAGGCGTACCTCCTATAGGCCACCGCCTACGGCGACATCGGCCAAGTCGCGGCGAGCCCGACACATTGCCTCGCTCCCTATAGATCTCGGCCGCCTCCTGAAGCGCCTCAATCGCTTCCACCAGGTACGTCTGATTGTTCTCAACGCGGCCCAAGCGCCCGAGAACTGCACCGAGATTCTTACCTTCGCTGGTGATTTCGGGCTTGTCGTCTAAATCGCGACTGATGGCAATCGCGTCCCGTAGCAGTGGCATCGGCGTAGCGCGCCGCTTTCGCAAGCGCGGCACCGATGTTGCCCAACTCAACTGCCTCGTGGCGGCGGTGCCCACGTACGGGCCTACCGAGCACGACGAGTAGCGGTCATCGTTGACCAGATCACGGGCCATCCACACGGTTGCGCCCACCCGAGACGGAATCCGACCGGTGACCGCCTGCACCTCACTCTTGAGCTGTTCGCGAAACCCTCCCGCATCGACTGCGCGCGGCTTGCCGGTCGGAGAGCATGCGCTCCTCCAGCGCCGTACATGATCCGCAGTGCCTGCACGCGGAGTCCGCACCTCTAGGCGTGGCGCCGCGGGACTCTCTCAGACCGACCGCCGCACGTCCCATAGTGAATTCATATTTTCTCACCATGAGATCGGGCTGCCGCACAAAATCGCAGATCAGGAGTACCGCGTTGAGAAAGGCGCACGCCCCGGCGCTCAGCTAGCAACCATCGACTCGTTGCAAGCTCGGAACTTTCGCTGGCAGACTGCCGCCGAACGCACATGACGGACGTAACAGCGAATTGGGGATTTTGATGTCGTTTGTGATCGCGGCTCCGGAGATGCTGGCGACGGCGGCCGGAAGTATTGAATCCATTGGCGCCTCACTGAGTGAGGCAAACGCGGCAGCAGCAGCATCGACGACCGGGGTGGTGGCCGCCGGTGCCGACGAGGTGTCGGCGGCTGTTGCGGCACTGTTTTCGAGTCACGGCCAGCAGTACCAGGCGCTCAGCGCTCAGGCTGCGGCGTTCCATCAGACTCTTGTGCAAACGTTGACCGCCTCCGGAAGCGCGTACGCCAGCGCAGAGGCGGCCAATGCCGCGCAGGCGGTGGAAAGCAGTGTGTTGGGAGTGATCAATGCACCCACTATGGCGTTGTTCGGACGCCCGCTCATCGGCAATGGTGCCAACGGGACGGCGGCAAGCCCCAACGGCGGCGCCGGCGGCTTGTTGTTCGGCAACGGCGGCAACGGATTTAGCTTCACCAGCGGGGCCACCGCCAACGGCGGTAGTGGCGGTGAAGCCGGCCTGATCGGCAACGGCGGGGCCGGCGGGAGCGGATTTGACGGTGGGACCGGCGGGGCGGGCGGCCGTGGTGGGTGGCTGATCGGCCACGGCGGCACCGGCGGCATTGGCGGATCGGTGACAGGTGCCGGCGAGACAGGTGGCCTTGGTGGGGCCGGCGGCGCCGCCCCATTCTTCGGCTTCGGCGGCCAGGGCGGCGCCGGCGGCGGCTCGGCGCTGGCAACCGGCGGCACGGGCGGCGCCGGTGGAAGCACCGACGGCCTGCTCTGGGGCTTCGGCGGTAACGGCGGGGCCGGCGGGTCGGGCGTGACCGGCGGCGACGGCGGCACCGGCGGCGTCGGAAGCGGCTACCTCATGGCTGGCGGCGGTGACGGCGGCGCGGGCGGAACAGGCACCACCGAAGGCGGCGCCGGAGGTGCCGGCGGCCAAGCAAACAGCCCGCTCCTGGCTGGCGGCGGTGACGGCGGCGCGGGCGGAGCAGGCACAACCCAAGGCGGCGCCGGAGGTGCCGGCGGATTAACCGGCGGCCTCCTCGCCGCTGCGGCTGGCAACGGTGGTACCGGCGGCGCAGCCACCGGTGGCGGCGGCACCGGCGGTGACGGTGGTACTGGCGGCGTGGGCGCTTCGTTCGTGTTGGCAGGTGGCGGTGTCGGCGGAATGGGTGGCTCCGGTGACACCGGCGGCGCCGGGGGCGCCGGCGGCTTGGGCGCTGCACTCAACGGTTGGGGCATTGGCGGCGACGGCGGTCTCGGCGGCTTCGGCAGCATCACCGGCGGCGCCGGCGGCGATGGCGGTGATAGTGCTGTGGCCTTGGTCGGTTTAGCGGGAGGAGGCGCCGGCGGCACCGGCGGCGAGAGCATCGCTGGCACTGGCGGCACTGGTGGCACTGGCGGCGACGCTGGCACCGGCCTCGGCATCGGATACGGCGGGGACGGCGGCAATGCCGGTAGCGGTGCAATGGCTGCCGACGGCGGCGACGGCGGAAACGTCGCGGTAACCATCGACGGCACCTCCCAACCAACATTGGTCGGTAACGGTGGCAACGGCGGCAACGGCATCAACGGCGGCACTGGGGGCACCGGGGGCACCGGCGGAACACTTCTTGGCGGTCCCGGGGCGAACGGATCGTCATAGCTGGAAGCGCCACCCCGCTCGCTACTCGAACACGCACGGCTGGCTGACCACGGCCGGTGGCGTCAGGCCCAGGTGCGTCCAGGCCTGCGCGGTGGCGACTCGGCCGCGCGGGAGGCGGGCAACCATTCCCGCGCGGACCACGAACGGCTGGAAGTCCTCCGTGAGATCCAATAGCCGAGCAGCAGCCGACACGACCACATACGTCAGCGGCGCGATCGGACCCGTCGCCGCGATGGCGCTACGGACCCCCTCGATGTCGACCACCCGTGCCACGGCAACCAGCTAGAACAAACCCAGCAAGAACCCCGCAAACACTGCGAGTCGCAGGACGTTCCGCCGCCGACCGTCGACCGAGCCCTCGAGATTTCTCACGGCACGCGCCCGCGCCGACATCCGGGGGATATCGTTGGGCCTTTGACGAGCAAGTCTCCCAGCGACAACGTGTTCTCGGTGTTCTCGGTGTTCTCGGCAGATCCGAAATCGGCGATCGGAGGAAGCGACAGATGCACCTCGTAAATGACGACCTGTTCGCCGTCAACGTCGCGACACGTGAGGCTGACACGCTTGCCCGCCCCCTCGCCAAACTCGGCGTCGAACCGGTGCCGCACCGTGTTGAGCGACAAATGCGGGTGTTCGGCGAACACCGGATCGAGGATTTTGCTGACCTGGTTGGTCAGCGTTATGGCGTCGCGGAAATACACCGCCGGTGTGACACCGGAACAGGTGCCATGCGTGTACCACTCGTGGGGCGCCATGAGGGCGGCGTCAGACAGCACCGGCTGCAACTTCGATTGCAAATCCTCCGGCAGATCCAGGGACGACATGTCGGCGTTGCGTAGGTCACGGGCCTTATCGGTCTTTGGCACGCCGCAGAACTGCTGGCTGGGCGGCTGGGGCCACAGCCCGTGCAGAATCAATCTCTCCCCTAACTTGCCGACGTGACCGGTTCTGCATCCCGAGTTGGACGGGTCTACCTTGCAAAGGCTGGGTCCCCAGGTCACTACGAGCAGGCTCGAGGTGCTTGTTCCGGCTTCGTTCGCGGGGGGGTGCGAGTGATCGAGGATGAGCAAGCTGAAGGCGACGGCCGCGACGACGATCGCCGCCAGTCCGGCCGATACGGAGACGACGGCCACGTCTCCTCGCCGCAGTTGCATCGTGCACTCTTCTCGAACCGAAAACCTGTCCAGTGAACGATATCGACCGCTGGTTCGAGCACACCGGGCGCCGGGAAAATCGCGCGGTCTCCCTGTACACCAGCCTGCTCACCGGCAGGATCGGTGCGTACTTTCGCTATCGCCTGCGGTTCTCGCTGCTGCTCGCCACGGCGCGATTCGCCGTGCACGTCATAGAGTTCCTGATTCTTATCTCCACCCTCGGCGGAACAGCGGCCTTTACCGTCATGGTGCTACGGATCGGCAGCCTGGTCGTCGGCGGCGGATGGTGGGGGCTTCTCGAGGTCATGCGGGAGCGGCTCAGAGCGTTCTCCCAGGCCGGGGAACGGGACGCGGCCGAGCACGAAATCGGCCGCTGGCTGGTCCTCGCGGTGATCGCGGCCGTGATGCTGACGATCGTCGGCGGCGTCGGGCTGGCGGTCCTACAGCCCTCCGGCCACAATCCGGTCGGCCACGTGTACGCGTTCTTGATCGTCCTCGAGGTTGCGATTGGTTTCCCGGTCAAGGTGATTCACTCCGGTGTATACGCCACGCGGCGCGTTTACCGACCCATTTGGTCAATGTTCGCGCCGACCCTCGCGCAGCTCGGGGTGCTCAGCGTTGGCTCTTATTTGTATCCGACGGCCGCAATCATCATTGCGATCATCGCGGCGAATGCGATCGGCATCTCGATCACCGTGCACTACACGCTCGAGGTCTATCGGCTGACCGGACTGTGGCCGAGATTCGAGCCACCCACCCATCACTTTTGGGCCTTTTGGCGGTTGCTTCCGAAGATCCCGCCCTGGCTGGGGTTGCAGACCACGCTGTCGGGATTCGCGCTGCGGTTCGACGGCATTCTCGTTCTCGCGCTTGTTGGCGTATATGGGACGAGCGCCCGGTCCTTCGACCTCACCGCTGGCGCCGCAGCCTGGCGGCACGTCGATGCCTTCCAGTTCTTCTATCTGGTCCTGCCGTTATTTAGGGGCACATACGAGGCCGCGGGGCTGTTCTATTTCGATTTCGTCCGTCTGCGCGGCCTCCCGGCCCTTAGTGAATTTCGCATCTTCTTCTTTCACCGGAACCTGTGGATGGCGCCGGTCATCGCAGTGTACTTTTGGTCTCTTGCTGCCGCGCTCGGGCTGTTTGTCCTGCACGACATACCACTTAGCTTCCTGCTCGCGCTGCTGCCGCTCTTTGTCGTCCGCAGCGCGATCGGCATCTACCAGATCCGCTTGTTCGCTGAAGGTCGTTTCGGCGCGCACCTTGGATCCTTCGCGTTCTTGATCGCGTTGTTGGGGCTGGTCTGGATCGACAGCAATCCCGCCTCCGACCTCCTCGAGATCACGGCCGCGATGATTACGCAACTTATCGTTCTGATCAACCTGCAGCACTTTCACGACCGCCGACAGCCCCCGGTCCCCACATTGCTGCCACTGGGCGACTGGATACGCGAACTCGCTCGAGAGCCGGGACCGGTGCGTGTCGGTTGCATCACGATCGCGGAATCAATCACGCCCAAGCAGAGATCCGCCACGATGACGTTGATGCGGCAAAAGTTCGGGGACAAGGGACATTTCGCATTCCGGACGCCGACGGCGCTCATCTACTATGAGCGATCCGCGAACCGTGATACCGAGCAACAGCCGCATCTGACGCTTCAAGCGATCACCGGTGGCACCGCGAACCACGGCAACTTTCTGCCGGCGGTGATGACCAACGGACGCGATGCAC
The DNA here is from genome assembly GCF_018278905.1 of Mycobacterium spongiae. Taxonomy (NCBI): domain Bacteria; kingdom Bacillati; phylum Actinomycetota; class Actinomycetes; order Mycobacteriales; family Mycobacteriaceae; genus Mycobacterium; species Mycobacterium spongiae. The sequence goes on along the minus strand of NZ_CP046600.1, from coordinate 79,061 downwards.
TTGACCGGCTCATCGCCGACGAATGGATTCAGCCCGTCGACGACGCATTGGTGCGGCCGGACAGCCTGGAAACCCTGAGCTCCGAATTTCGCGCGCTTTTTGCCGACGGCATCGTCTTCGATCTGGAAACACACGAAGGCTCACGGGACATGCGCAGTCTCGAACCGGGCGTGCTGGCGCAGGCCCTGCCAACGGCAATAACGGGCCTGGAAGGCGGCACCGCAGTGGTTCCAGTGGATGGCCGCCTGCTCACGCCGCTGTATCACGAGGGAAGGTTGCGCCTGCTCTTTCTTTTGCCGCCCGACCCCGACGCCGCGGTATTCAAGAACTGGCTGCACACCGTGAAGGCCTGGCACATCGTCTGGGGCACCACGGAAGCTGCGGAGTGTGCCCGCAATGGCTGAACCCGTCGACATAGAGCGACGACTGAAGGACCCGAAAACCTATGAAGACACCATTCTGCGGATCTTCGCCAAGAAGAGGCAGCGCGGATTGGCTTTCGACGAAGCGGACGGCGGTGTCACCTACTTCAGCACCGCGACTCAGCGCCGAAACCTTTCCCGCGCGATCGCCCGCAGTGTCGCCAGCGGCCAATACCGGCCGGAGCCGGTTGACCTCTGGTTCCTCGAGACCGACGGTAAGCGTCGCGCCGCGCATACCCCCGCGTTCATCGACCACGTCGTCGGTTCCGCACTCTTTCAGCTTCTTTCGCACAATGCGCGCTGCTACGGCCTGCCCGGCGTCTACTCCTACTTGCCCGGTTTGACGAATGTCGACGCCGCGCGGGCCCTTGCCGGTTTCGTGCGTGCTCATCGCAAGCGGATGGGAGCACACGGCCCTCCGCTTTACGTCTTGCAATCCGATTTCGAACACTACGGAGACGATCTGCCGGTCGGCCCTGACGCGGCCTTGTGGCACACCGTGCGAGAGGTCGCGGCGCTCGGCAGCCCGAGCGGAGCCATCGGGTCCGACGCATGGAATCTCATTGCCACGCTTGCGCGCCCCGTCGTGCGCGATCAGGACGGCGCACAGTTCACTCGTCGCCACGGCGTCGCCATGGGAACACCGCTTGTCCCGATCCTGGGGAACCTGGCGGTTGTACCCATAGACCGGGCAATCGTCGGTGTCGACGGCATTTTCTACGCCCGGTACAACGACGACTTCGTCATTGCCCATCCGGATCTCGCCGCGCTCCACGAGGCAGACACGCTGATCGACGCGCTGCTCGATGACCTGGGCGTCAAACGGAAACTGGAGAAAGAGCTTCGCACCGCCCTCAGCGGAACTGGCCAACCGGCCGCCGAGGACCCGACGTATCGCGGGCGCAACCGGATCGACTGGCTTGGCATGTCGGTCGGCCATGCCGGAACGATGGCCTTGGCGCCTCATCGGCTGCGCCGCTTTATCGGACGCATTGCGACCCGTATCGATGCGGCCTCGTCTGCCCTGTCGTCATTGCCGGCCGGTGAACGAGCGCGTCATCTCGTGGCTGCCACCAACGTCATGCTGGACGTTGACAACCCGTTCGCGGTGGCTGGCTTGTCCGCCCTCCTCGACACGACAACAGATCGTGGGGTGCTCAAGGACGTGGATTACCGGATCGCGCGAAAGATCGTGCAGGTCGCCACCGGACGGCCCGGCGTGCGCGGCTTCCGGCTGCTGCCTCCTGCGGTGCTGCGGCGCGATATGGGCCTGGTCTCCCTCGTGCACCTGCGGAACTTGCGGTGACCGCTGGGATGCGGTTCGATCGTCGCGAGGGCGCGGACCCCGCCTTTGCGCGGTTTTCCGACGGACCACAGCGGCTGCGGCTTTCGGTCTTTCACTTTTTTGTTTTTCCCCGCGCCCTCGTCAACGACTCCCGCCGAACGCCAGTGTGCCGACGTTCACGATCTCGCCGCCGCCATCAGCGACCAGGACCGCACCGGTGACGAAGGAAGCCTCCTCGGAGGCGAGGAACAAGCCGCAGTGTGCGATCTCCTCGGGACTGGCCACACGACCCAGCGGCAGATCCGCGGCGACCCGACGGGCGCACGTGGACGTCCGAAGCCAGCCCTCACACTGGGCCACGAGACGCTGAAACAAACTGGACTCATTCACCGGGAACACGTCAGTTCTCGCCGTCGGCTGTATCGACGGCGACTACTGACCTGGAATCTCGTGGACCGTCTCATGGCAGTCACGCTCGACCGTCTTTCGGGCGTAGTCGCTCGGTTCGCGTCGCGCGATGTTGTACTCGCGGGCGAGGCGGGCACACGCCCATCTCGTGGCGTTCCGGGACTATCGCGGGTCCAAGCCGTTTGGGGTGCGGGTGGGTCTCCAGCAGGTACCGCACCGTATCGAAGCTCGTATCAAGCTGCGCAGCTGCAGCCCCGGAGCTTACCCCGCCAGGCCTGTCCGGTGGAGATGCGCCCAGACCGAATCCGCAAACTACGCTCGCCAACGTGACCCCACCCGTGACGCGACGCGAAATTCTCAAATACGCGTTGGCGGCCACCCCGGTTCTAGCGGCCGGGCCCACTGTGGCGGCAACAGCTACAGCCCCGACAGCATCCGCGGACGGCCTGCGGCTGCTTGACTTCGCCACCGTGTTGGTACAGCCAGAGCAGATCAAATCGGCGGGTTATGACGGTGCGCTGGTCTACGTGTCCGAATTGCGGCCAGGTGCCACATTCGATTTCAAGCCGGTCACCCGTGAGTTCACGGACGGTCTGCGCGCGCTCGGCCTGCACGTGGTGAGCTGCTACCAATACGGCAAACCGGGCTGGCCGCAGTCGCCGTCGGACTTCACCCGCGGATATGACGGTGGCGTGGCCGACGCTACGACGGCGCTGCGGTTGCACAACGCCGCCGGCGGCCCAAATCAGGCCCCCATATTCTTCAGCGTCGATGAGGACATCGACTCCGACACCTGGGAAACCACCGCGGTCCAATGGTTCCTCGGGATCAACTCGGTACTGGGTGTCCAGCGCACCGGCATCTATGGCGGTGCGCGTCAGTGCAGATGGGCAATAAGCGACGGCGTGATAGGGCACTCGACCAGCCCGGGCTACCGGTGGGCATGGCAGACGAGGGCTTGGTCGCAGGGGGAACGGGTGGCCGCGGCCGTCCTGTATCAGAGGGTGATCGTCACCGCATCTGACCCCGGCGTCTTGATCGACGGAACCTCCGTCGACGTGGACGACGTACTAGCAGCTGATTTCGGTCAATGGGACCTCGTTCGGTGACCTGCCAGTTTGTCATCAAACACCGCAGCTGTCCTTAGCCGCCCGCGGCCGCTACGTGACGCTGGGTTACTCCGCGACGCTCGTATCCGTGGCGCGGTGGCCGATGAAATCCAGTCCGGCGCGAATCGCGGGCCGGTGGCGCAGAATTCGGTAATGCGCCAGTCGGCCGAGCCCCCGTGTGGTGAGCAGGCGTGCGCCCGGCCATGCCGTAGCCACGCGCTCACTGGCGGCATGGGGACTGTCCGGGTCGTCGGGGTCGTGAATGAGAAGCAGCGGCGGATAGTTGGCTCGTCGACCGGTCCACGTCATGTTCGTTTCGTGCAGTGGCATGCCAATGCGTTCTTCGAGACGACGCTGCAGGCCCGAACGGATCCGGCGGCCGAAGCCGTGGCGTGCGGCGAACAGGTCAAGATAGAGCGGAAACTCTCCCATTGGCGCCAAGAAGACCAAGCGGCCAACCTGTGCGCCCTGACTCGCCGCCAATACGGTCGAGTTCGCTCCGAGTGAATGGGCGACCACCGCGTGCGCCGGCCCACGGGTCTCGATCATGGCCGTAATCGCGTCGGCGCACTCGATGGCCGTGGTGCGCCCGGGCGCGAGCGCACCCGGATCCGATTCGTTGTGGCTGGGCAAGTCGAAAGCCACGACCCGATATCCTGCCTCCACAAGCGGTTTGACGAACACTGCCAAATGCGCGCGCTGGCCACCCCAACCGTGTACCAGATATACCGGCGGCCCCTCGCCCCATTCCTCCCCGGCGATCCGATGTCCATCCCAGAACGCCTGTATCGATGCCCCTGGTGGCACACCGGGCGGCATACGCATACTCGACTCAAGAACGGGCGGGGTGCACCACAACTCGACTGCCCACCGCGATCCCAACCAGGGCGCCAACCGCTCAAGCACCCAGAAAAGGCGGCGCACCCGGGCAGCAACGGGCGGCAGGACCCCGGAGCCGACAATATCGAGCGGTGCTAGCTCGCGGGCCTCTGCTGGTACCGACGCCCTCTCAGTCATGAGGCGTGATCATAGTGGGACTGTCGATCCGGTGTGTCTCAAAGTTCGGCTGCACAAATGCAGCCTTGGTGCAGCTGAACGTGAGAAAGTGCAGTCAAGCTTGAGAACCTACGTAGGTTCTCAAATTCCATGTCATGTCGCGATGCTCTGACCTGCGATGTCACACGTGTTTCACGTCGTGTCATCGGGGGATCCGTCTCCGGTTAGTGGCATTTCTTCAGAGGGCATCTCCGCGCTCGCGCTCATCGCCGCCGCCCTGATCGCCACCAGCGGCAGCAGAGCCGCCGACACCACTATCCCCACTTCGCTGACCGGCAACGGCGCGGCAGCGCATGCCGGCACCTGTCAAGCTCACGGACGTGCGCCGCTCGCTCGATCATCTCTTTGAGCTCGACGCCACTGAGCTGTTCGAGGACAATCCCGGCGTGCTCGAAGTCGTCATCGCTGCACGGTCCCTCCTGTAGGTTCTCACCGTTAGCGACATCTTGGGCGTGCGCTGACCTGCGGTTCGCTCCACTGTCTCACGGCGATCTCGCTTGGTTTGTCTCACGGAGCGCTGCATTTCCTAGGCCCCCTCGACGTTCTCTCGGCTGGAACGACGCTATGCGCATGTTTGTAGCCGGCCTGTTGCGTACGCCGCGGCGAGAAACGGCGGCATACTCGACCGAAAAATCCGGACCGCGTGGATTTCAACCGCGGCGCCGTCTGGCCGAGCGACGCTGCTGCAGCTGCTTCTAAGCACCGACCGGGTCGGCACCGCACTGCCGGCCGGCGCAGGGTATACCATTGGAGTCGTGCGGTGGGGACGTTCGCCTCTACCCCCACGCGCATGTGTGGTGCAGGGTGACGGCAGCGGAGCAGATTTTCCGCAACAATGGCGTGGTCCCAACTCCGCCGTCAGTTAATCAGATGTAGCGATTGCCAATGTGATTCGTTGCAGTGACGGCCAGTGACATGGATCCGCCCCTCGCGCCGAGTCAACCGAGGGAGTCATGGAATGCCGAGGATTGTTACCGGATCCGATCTTCCACGCATCTTCACCATTCGCGAAAGCAACCATCGCATCCATAACCCGTTCACTGCGGGCAAGCTCGCTGCCCTGGGCCAGGCACTGCACCTGACACCCGGGATGCGTCTGCTCGACCTTGCCAGCGGGTCGGGCGAGATGCTGTCCACCTGGGCACGTGACCACGGCGTAACGGGAACCGGGGTTGACATCAGCACGGTGTTCACCGAGAAGGCCCGCGTACGTGCCGCTGAACTCGGCGTCGCCGACCAGGTTGCCTTCGTGCACGCCGACGCCTCCGGCTACGTCGCGGACAAACCTGTCGATCTCGCCGCGTGCCTCGGCGCCACCTGGATCGGAAATGGCGTGGCCGGCACCGTCGAACTGCTCAGCAGGAGTCTCCGCCCCGGCGGCCTAACGCTGATCGGTGAGCCGTACTGGCGTGAGGAAGTGCCGAACCAGGACACCGCCCAAGCCTGCGACGCCAGAGACAAGGACGATTTTCTGGCACTGCCGGAGCTAATCGAGCAGTTCGGCGGCCTCGGGTACGACGTCGTGGAAATGGTGCTGGCCGATCAGGAAAGCTGGGACCGGTACCAGGCGGCTCAGTGGCTCAACCTGCGCCGCTGGCTCGACGACAATCCGGACGACGAGCTGGCCACCGAAGTCCGGGCTGCACTCACCACCGAACCCGCCCGCTACACACGCTACCAGCGTGAATACCTCGGATGGGGAGTCTTCGCACTGATGGCCCGCTGACGGTCTAACGTGCGGGTCCGGGCAACACACCGCCCGGACCCGCACGTTTTACAATCGATCCCCAGGGCAAGTGAGGTTTAGCGAAAAAGGGGACACTTCCCATGTCGATGCCGATCGACGCCCAGCACCTGGTTGCGCGGATCGAGGTCGCCCGACGACCCACGAATCCACAGGATTTGACTATTGCACTTTGTCGCCTCCGCTACAAGCTGTGCCTGCCCATCTGCGGTCGTAGTCGGCGCGCCGCCCTGCATCGCTGACGTGATCCGCCGCTCCGGCATCCAATATCCTGACCCTCTCGACGAGGATGCGAGCACGTAGTGAACCGAAGTTTGCCCGGTCAGGGTAAGCCTGAGAGCAGGTGGCGCCCCCTTCTCGGTCGGTGCAGACGAAGGGAGCAATGACGTGGCGAGCACAGGGATTCAGGTGGCCCTGGTGGTCTTGGACGCCTTCGTCGCGATCACCGCAATCGGCGGTGGCATCGCGTTGGCTGTTGGCCTGGAAGGCAATCGATTCCCGGCGCAGTGGCTGCGGCGAACCCCGTTCCGTAGCTACCGCGTGCCCGGTCTCATCTTGGCCATCGCGGTGGGCGGAAGCGCATTGGCCGCGGCCATTGTCACGTGGTTGGAACCGTCAATCGGCGCGTGGGTGTCCATCGGCGCTGGGCTCGTGCTGACCGGGCAGATCCTTAGCGAGCTGGCATTGCTTGACCAGCCAACCCGGCCGACCAAGACAGAGGTCTTCTATCTGTCGATCTCCGCAGCCATCGTGCTGATAAGCGTTCAGATCCTGCTCTGGGGTTAGAGCTTGGGCGAGAAGCAGTCTTGCGACCACAGTAGGTGGAACAACGCCGACCGGGTCAGCGCCTCAGACCAATCTGGCAGCCCGCCAATGGCTTTGGCGATCGATATTCCCTCAGTTGCGATCCCGCGAACCGCCGCCAATAACGATGGCTCGAACAAGGATCGCCGCCGGAACCCGGCAAGGAACTGGACATTCTGGAGCTCCACTTCGTTCGGCTCGCTCCACACTTCGTACAGCCATCCGCGGCGTTCAAGCGCAGACCGCGTCCAAGCGAACGTCGACGCCACTTCCGGCTTGGACAGCCGGCTCGCCGGCTTCACATCCGCAACCTTTGGTCCTTGATCGGTGATCAGGAGGTAGTCCGGAATATGCTTGTGCACATCCCCGTTCGATTGCCGCACCAATAGGAACGGCTGTGCACAGATGCGGTGCACCAACCGGTCGAAGTCTGCAAACAGCAGCCTGGCGAGTTCCAACCGCGACTCGTAGATGACATGCCGGCTCTCGGTCGCCGACCAGTAGGAGCCCGAATAGTGCTTCTGGCCGGCGCGCCAACGGAAGACACGACACGGCTCCGCTGCTACGAGGACATTTGGATCAGCACCGACAAGGGGAACCGAGGACACATCGAGGCTCGGTGCGGATCGGAACCGCACCGTTGTGGTCCCAGCGGTCCTGGCCGCCGAAACCATGTCGCCCGCTACCGCCCGACCGGTCCGGCGCTCGCAGTCACACCCGAAGCGTGACACTCGCGGACCCGAGCGGAGTGCATGCGCCTCGGCGCGTCTCACCACTCCTTCAAATTTGAAATCCGTTTGAAATCAACCGTGAGATTCCGCCACGTTCCGTGAGACCCTACACCTCCGAATCTTCATCTGGCCATGTTCGCAAAGCGCGACAAGTGCAGCTGGTGCGCGACGGTAACAGTCTTGGTCGGGCCGTTGCGGTGCTTGGCCAGAATGAAGTCCGCCTCTCCCCCACGCGGATCATCGCGGTCGAACGCGTCGGGGCGGTGAAGCAGGATCACGACGTCACTATCCTGCTCCAAACTTCCCGATTCCCTCAGATCAGCCAACATGGGCTTTTTGTCAGTGCGCTGCTCGGGACCGCGGTTGAGCTGGCTGATCGCAACCACCGGAACCTCAAGTTCTTTCGCGAGCAGCTTCAGGTTGCGGGAGAACTCGGATACTTCTACTTGGCGCGATTCGAACTTCTTGCCGGAGGTCATCAGCTGCATGTAGTCGACCACGATCAGCCGCAGGTCAGATTTCTGCCGCAAGCGACGCGCCTTGGCCCGAATCTCCATCATGGTGAGGTTGGGTGAGTCGTCGATATACAGTGGGGCCTCGCTGATTTCGCTCATCCGACGCGCCAGCCGGGTCCAGTCGTCGTCGTTCATGCGGCCCGAACGCATGTCGGAGAGTTTGATTTTCGCTTCCGCGGACAACAACCGCATCACGATCTCGGACTTGCTCATCTCCAGCGAAAAGATGACGCTGGCCTGGCGGTTCCTGATCGAGCACGACCGCATGAAGTCCAGCCCGAGAGTGGAGTTATGGGTAGGAATCATGGCCTTACCCGCCAGATACATGTGGCTGGCGTTGTCCACCTCGACACATCGCACGGGAACTGTTTCGATCCGGCGGACGTCCACGATGAAGCGTGATCCACAGCGCTCGGCGCCGGCGATAGCCCGACGCTCCTTGTGCGCTATCGCCTTTCGCTGCACCGCGAACACCGCATCGTCCGTGGAGAAACTCAGCGTGTAGGCGATGCTGGACGGCGCGTGACGGCCGCGGACGTGTGTGGTCGAGGTGTGGCAGTGATAACCCAGGCTGACGACCAACTCGGCGACATCACTCGCCAGCCGAGGGTTAGTCACCGTAAGTTGGACGGCACCGCCGGCCGCTACTGTTCCGTCGGTGTCAAGCAACCCGGCGAGCAGAGCGCGCCGCTGCGTCTCGGACCCCCGCAGGTATTCCGTCGGAATGTGCTTGTTGCCGAGCACGCCGAGCGTGCGCAGTCGCGCCTGCATGGCGCCCGCGGTGGACGTGCACTCCCGGCCTGCGAATCCGTCCGCTTCGATCCGCATGAGGATTTCAGGTTCGGTCGTGGTGATTTGGGCTGCCTCGCTGGCGCCATCCGCAAGCCAGGCGCCGAGAGTGTACGGCGGGACCAAGAACTCGCGATCCGGTAGCTCAAGTGCACGCGCATTGGTCACGCTGTGGTTCAGGCGCCGATCTCGAGGATGGCACCGTAGAGTTCCGGCGATCTGGGCCGTCGTCCGCACCGCTGCAACGGTGCGCTGTTGATAGCGGTCATAGCCCACCGCGGCAGCGTGCACCGACTTGCGAGCTGCGTGTGTGTCGGTCAACCACTGGTGCGCCGCATCTGCGACGATCACTGTCCCGTCGGAGAACTCAACCTCGTAGCACGGCCGTCCCAGCATCACGTCGGTGGCAGCCACCACCCGCGTCGGCTGCCCGTCGACGCCAAGCAGCTCATCACCGACCGCGACGGCACCCATCGTCGTCCAGCCGGACGGCGTGGGCAGCGGCGTCCCCAAGGCGAGCGCCTTGCCGACGCCCGGCCGGGCCGCGACGATAACCATCTGCCCGGGATGCAGACCATTGGTTACCTCGTCGAGTTCGATGAAACCGGTGGGCACGCCCCGCGCCAACCCACCGTTGGAGGCGATGGCGTCGATCTCATCCATCGTCGGCTGCAGCAGATCCTCGAGCGCGACAAAGTCTTCCGATTGCCGGCGATCTGCAACGTCGTAGATTTCGGCTTGTGCCCGATCGACCACCTCGGCGACGTCGGCACCCTCGGCTCCGGCGTAGCCGTATTGCACCACTCGCGTGCCGGCCTCCACGAGCCGGCGCAGCAGCGCCTTCTCCCCCACGATGCCCGCGTAGTAGCCCGCGTTGGCGGCCGTCGGCACGGTCGAAATCAGGGTGTGTAGGTATGGCGCGCCGCCGATCCGCCGCAACAGCCCCCGCCGGTCAAGTTCCGCCGCGACCGTCACCGCATCCGCCGGCTCACCTCGCCCGTACAAGTCCAAAATCGCGTCATAGACGTTCTGATGTGCCGGACGGTAGAAGTCGCCGGGCCGCAGCTTTTCCAGCACATCGGCGATGGCGTCCTTGCTCAGCAGCATCCCGCCGAGCACTGACTGTTCAGCGGCAAGATCCTGAGGCGGCTGGCGACCAAAGTCCTCACTGGGGGGTGCGTCGACACCCGGTTCTAGGTCGTCAACGACCGCCATAGGCTCTCACCTCCTCCGACACAGGCGTCCGAACGTACATTCGATAGCCGATATCCAGAGCGTAAGTCAAAGCAGTGACACGCCTCCCCAAGAACACTCCTCACCTCGCGCCGGGAAGAACGTAAACGTTGCTGGCGAGGACTCCAAGGGGCTGCTGTTCATAAGGTTGTGCATCGTGTGTGGAAATGCGTTGACGGCTGTGTTGAGCGGGTTGTGAAGAACCTGTGGATTAGTGCGGACCGCTGGGACATCACTGCTGCTAGCAGCCATACAACGCCACGCATCTCGTGTGGACAAGAATCTCTCCGGCGTGTCGGGCCAGGTTACCGCGCCGGGCGTGTTCGATTTCAGCAAGATGGTCGCCGAGTGACACGCCGGTAACGCCGACCGCGCGCACCGAGCCCCCCGCTAGTTCGCCAGTGCGACCTCCCACGCTGGGCCGGCCGTCGTCGCAGTGCACCCTGGGGACGGCCATGACCCGGCGGCCAGCCGGCGATGGCCGCCTACCGGAGTGAGTGGAACGTAGCGGTCTAGCTCTCCGCTACCACGTCGAGAGGCAACTCGAGATCGACGTCGGGGTGCAGGTGCACCGACACCTGGTGGGTGCCCACCGCCTTGATGTGTGTCTTGGGCAGCCGCACGATGCGCTTGTCGAGATTCGGGCCGCCGGCCTTCTTGACGGCCGCAACCACATCTGCGGCCGTCACGGAGCCGAACAGCTTGCCGGAATCGACGGCCGTCCTCACCGGCAGCGATACCGGGCCGAGCGCCTCAATAGCAGCTTTGATCTCGTTGGCGTGCTCAAGGTCGCGCACCGCCTTGGTTTCGCGGGCGCGGCGGATCTCATCCGCCTGTTTCTGGGCACCCCGCGACGCAACGATCGCCATTCCGCGCGGCAGCAGGAAATTGCGACCGTAGCCATCTTTGACCTCGACAGTGTCGCCGACGGAACCGAGGTGGTCGACGTCGGCGGTCAGAATCAGCTTCATCTCTAGGTACTTTCCGTGGACGTGCGGTGGCTATCGCGCCGAGGAGGTAAACGGCAGCAGCGCCACCTCGCGGGCATTCTTCACCGCGATGGCGATGTCGCGCTGGTGCTGCACACAGTTGCCAGTGACCCGGCGTGCCCGGATTTTGCCGCGCTCACTGATGTAGGTGCGCAGCAGCGCAGTGTCCTTGTAGTCGATCGCTTGGTCCTTCTTCGCGCAGAAGACGCATTTGCGCGTCTTGACCGGCTTCTCGGGAGCCGGGCGCCGCTTGTTCGACTTGCCCATAGGTTTCTTTCTTTCCGTTTGCTAATGCTGAAGAAGTTCTAGTTCAGAACGGCGGCTCGTCGTCGCCGCCGCCGAACGAGCCCGACGCCGGGGCGCTGCCCCACGGGTCGTCCCCTTTGCCGCCGCTCGCGGGTGCAGCAGCAGCCGCCTGCCGGGACCCACCGCCAAAACCGCCGCCTCCGCCGCCGCGGCTGGTCTTGTTGACCTTGGCAGTGGCGTAGCGAAGCGAGGGCCCTATCTCATCGACCTCCACCTCGACGACGGTGCGCTTTTCACCCTCGCGGGTTTCGAAGCTGCGCTGCTTGAGCCGGCCGGAGACGATCACCCGCGACCCGCGGGTCAAGCTCTCGGCCACATTCTCGGCCGCCTCGCGCCAGATATTGCATCGCAGGAACAGCGCCTCGCCGTCTTTCCATTCCCCGCTCTGGCGGTCGTAGATGCGGGGCGTTGATGCCACGGTGAAATTCGCCACGGCGGCACCGGACGGGATGAACCGCAGTTCGGGGTCAGCGGTCAGGTTTCCGACAACCGTGATCGTGGTGTCACCAGCCACAATTTCCTCCTCGGTCCGCCTGGAATGGGTGGGTAGTCGCGAGCATGTCGCCGCCGAGCCTACGCAACGGCACCGACAGCTGGTAGCTAACGCCCGGCGATCGCATTGATATCCGATCAGTGCGGGTCAGTGCGCATGACCTTGGTGCGTAACACCGACTCGTTGAGGCTGAGCTGGCGATCGAGCTCGGAGACGGTCGCCGGAGCGGCTTTCAAGTCGATGACGACATAGATGCCTTCGGCGTGCTTGGCGATTTCATACGCCAGCCGGCGCTTGCCCCAGATGTCGACCTTGTCAACAGTCCCACCGTCCTTGCGGACAACGTTGAGGAATGTCTCCAGGGACGGGGCCACGGTACGTTCGTCAAGCGTGGGGTCAAGGATGACCATGATTTCGTATGGACGCATGGGAACCTCATCACCTCCTCTGGTCTACGCGGCCACGGTCGGTCCGTGGCAGGAGGGTCGCCTGCGTCGGCAACCGCCCTAGGCTACCGGACAGCGCGCTGACCGGGAAATCCAGCCGAATCCGCGATGCCACGGCGCCCCGTCACGGAAGCGGCGAAAGAAATTCGGCGAGCGCCTTGGTGGCCGTGTCAGCCTTGGCGAGCGCACCCGAGTCGAACGGCGGCTGCGGGTCGTACTCGATCAGTAACTGAATGGCCTCGGCGGCCTCGCGATCGACAAGCAGCTCAGCCAGCCGCAACGCCATGTCGATCCCGCTGGATACCCCCGCAGCGGTGATGATCCGCTGCGGTAGATGCTCGACGACGCGGTCGGGCACATAGGTGGCACCCAACTCGTTGAGTTGCTCTGCGGCCCGCCAATGGGTGGTCGCGGTAAGTCCGTCGAGCAGGCCGGCGGCGCCCAGCACGAGCGCACCGGTACATACCGACGTCGTGAATTTCGTATGCGGGTGCACCGATTGCAGCCATCCCCGGAAGGTTTGGTCTTCGACCAGGATGCGGGTTCCCGGACCACCCGGGAACACCACCACATCCGGTGTGCTGACCTCGTCGAACGTGGCGTCGCACGTCATTCCCAGCATGTGGTTTGCGGTGCGCACCTCTCCCCGCTGATGACCTACAAACACCACGTCGACCGACGGAAGGCGTTGCAACACCTCGTAAGGGCCAACCGCATCGAGGGCAGTGAACCGCGGGAACACCGGAATGGCGACCTGCGTCATGCCTGGCTCCCGACGCGCCCGGTCGGCGTACTGATGCTGCCGGTTTGTGCGCCGATTTCCCGAGGTGGCTGCGGATCGGCCGAGTGCCCCAACCGCGTCGGACGCAGCCAGTCCGGCAACCAACCGGGCGCGGCGTCGGGGGCGCGGTCGTAGACTCCGCCCCCGGGATCATCGACTCGCCCGTGCCATCGCACCAGATCTTCCTCGGGGCGATAGATCTGTCGAATCACCAACGCACACAGCGCCATCACCGCGATATCGCGCAGCAACACCGTCGCGGTGAACCACTGCTCCGGCAGCGAGCGGCTCGGGTTGCCGTACAAGTAATACATCCGTGGCACCCATACCAGCGCATCGATCGTCATCCACGCCAACAAGATCCGGCGGTGCGGCACCGCCAGCACCGCCAACGGCACCAGCCACAAGGAGAATTGCGGGCTCCACACCTTGTTTGTCAGCAGAAAAGCCGCCAACAGGAGGAACGTCAGCTGCGCCACCCGCGGCCGCTGGGGAGCCGTGGCCGCGATATAGGCGATGGCCACGCAACATAGTACAAACGACACCGCGACAACGGTATTGAGGATCACCGGTGGCTCCCAGAAACCCAAGTTGGGATCGAAACCGCGCCAGCCAGTGAACGATTTCACGACGTTGTACAGCGAATCGATGTCGTCCCAGCGGCGGGTGTTGAGCCGAAAGAATTCCGACCACCCACGCGGAAACAACAGCAGCACGGGCAGATTCACCAACAGCCAGGTCGCGGCCATGGCCGTTGCGGTTCGGGCGAGCGCCCTTAGGCGGCCAGCTCGAATTCCCAGCAGCAGCAACGGGTACACGAACAAAAGAGGATACAGCTTTGCCGCCGCACCGAATCCGAGCAACACACCGGCCAACACCGGTCTGCGCCGCGCCCACGCCAGCAGTCCGCCCATCGCGAAGGCGGTTGCCACAGCATCGAAGTTGGTGAAGATCTGAAAGATCACCAGCGGACACGCGGCCACCAGAGCCGCGTCCCAGATGCGGCGGCCCGCCAGACCCGCGGCGGCCCGGACCGTGGCCAACCAAGCCAGGGCCAGTCCGAATGCGGCGATATTGAAAAACATGACGACCTCGGCGATCACCGGAAGCGGAGCCACCCTGGTTATCGCCGTGTAGGTCTTGGCCAGTGCCATCGACACGTACTGATAGACCCCGGTCAGCACCGGGTACTCCATATAACGCACCGCGATCTGTCCGTCGTAGGTCAGTTTCGGGGTGCCGTCGCCGTCGGTCTCGATCCAGCTCGACCTGTACGGAAACTTGCCCTGGTTCAATAGCTCCGCACCATAGAGCGGCACCGTGTCCGAGTAGCACAACTCGTAGTAGGCGCGTTGGTTGTCCCAGTTGGCCACCCGCTCGTCCCCCGGCCCGCTACCGGTGGTCTGCAAACAGGCCGCCTTTGTCGACCAGCCGAGTGCCAGGAACACCAACGCGATCGCGAGCATCACCCGCAGCGGGGTCATCAACCGGGTGCGGCCGATCAGCGCATGCCGGCCCACCGGTCCACCGACCACATTCGCCAGAGCGGAGCCCAAAACGTCATTCCGGCTGGGGAAATCGCGGTTGTCCGCGCTACGGAGGTCGGTGGCTAAAGGCAGGGGCGAGATGCTGGCGCTGTGCGTCGGTATCCCGGTCACGGTGGCGGGGTGGGAGCATCAGCGGGCGCGCCATCCGGCGGTGGGGGCGGCGGGAGGGTGATGGTAGTGGGCGGGCCGACCGGAATCGTAATACCGGGCGCCACCTCTATCGTGGGTTGGATGACAGTTTCGGTGGGCAATGCCTCCGGCGGCGGCGGCGGGGGCGCCGGGACACCCGCGTAGCCGCCCACCTCGGTCGGTCGGGGGAAGGTCTCGTTCGACGTGCCCTTCAGGGCGCCGTCCATGGTCGCCTTCCAGATATCCGACGGCAGGCCTGAGCCGTAAATCGGTGCACCCGAGGCGGTTACCAATGGCTCGTCGTCCTTGGCGGTACCAACCCATACGGCGGTGGACAGCGACGGCGTGTACCCGACCATCCACGCGTCTTTGTTGGCGAGGGTGTCACCGAGCTGAGTGGTACCGGTCTTTGAGGCCGACGCCCGGCCCCCCGCCAGATTGTGGCCATTTGAATAGGAGGCAATCGGCTCCATCGCCGCAGTGACGTTGTCGGCCACCGCCGCCGGGATGCGCTGGTCGCCGGTGTTGTCCTCGGTGCTGGCGTCGAAGAGGACCTGGCCTTCGGCGTTGACCACCTTTTGAACGAAATGCGGCGGGTAGTACACGCCGGAGGCGGCGAGAGTGGCATACGCCGACGCCATGTCAATCACCCGGGTTTGGTACTGGCCCAACACGATCCCATTGTTGGGTGGACCGCCTTTGCCGTCCTCGGACAGCGTGTAGGGGACGCCCGGGAAGCTTTCGGCGATGCCGGCTTCGTGCGCGGCTTGCGCAACGGCCTCTGGACCACCCGACAGCTTGAGCATCAGGCGGTAATACGAGGTGTTCAGCGACATCTTGAGCGCCTCGGCGATATTGCAGGTCCCGCAACTCTCACCGCCAACATTGGTGATCGTGATGCCGTCGACCGTCACCGGCGCGCTGTCCACCTCGTAGCCCAGACCGATTCCCTGTTCCAGGGCAGCGATGAGGGCAAAAACCTTGAACGACGACCCGGTCTGCAGTCCCGCCTGGGCGAAGTCGAAGCCATTGGCATTGTCACCGCCGTAGTAGGCACGCACAGCGCCGTTATGCGGGTCGATAGACACCACGGCGGCCCGCATGTCGGGGTCCTGCCCGTCGAGGTACTTGGCGACCGCCTTTTCCGCCGCCCGCTGCGCCTGGCGATCGATTGTGGTGGTGACCTGCAACCCCTGGGTATTGAGGGTCTGCTCGTCGATGTTGAACAGGTCGAGGAGCTCCTTGGTCACCTGCCGCTCGATCAGCCCTTCAGGGCCGCGCGGCTGGTTGTCCTCACGGGCCTGCTCGGGCGGCACGGTCTTGGGAAACACCTGTGCGGCGCGGTCGCTCTCGGACAGCGCCTTGGTTTCCACCATCCCGTCGAGCACCCAGTTCCACCGTGCGCGGGCGCCCTGGGGATCAACGGCCGGGTCCAGCGACGAAGGCCGTCGAATCAGCGCTGCCAACAGTGCCCCCTGGGAGACAGTGAGCTGTTCGACCGGCTTGTCGAAGTACGCGGTCGCGGCGGCCGAAATCCCGTAGGCACCGCGGCCGAAATAGATGATGTTCAGATACGCCTGCAACACATCGTCTTTGGACCACTCCCCCGACATCTTGGTCGCGATGACCAACTCTTTGGCTTTGCGCATCAGACCGCTCCAACCGTGCTGGGCGGAGCCGACTAGCGCGTTCTTGACGTACTGCTGGGTGATGGTCGAGCCGCCCTGGAGGTCGCCGCTGCCGAAGAGGTTGTTCTGCACGGCGCGGAGGAAACCGCGCACCGAAAAGCCCGGATTCGAGTAGAAGTTGCGGTCTTCGGCCGCAATGACGGCCTGGCGTACGTGTGTCGGCACCTGGTCGAGATCGATATCGACTCGATTCCCTTCCGGTGGCACGATCTTGGCGAGCTCCGAACCGTCGCTGGCGAGGATGGTGGAGACCTGATTGGTCCGGATGTCGCCCGGCCTGGGAACGTCGACAATCAAGTACGCCATCGTGAACGTGACGATGGGCAACAGCACGACCACCGCCGCGGCGAGGTACATCGAACGCCGCACCCATTTCCAGTTGATGTGCCGTGACCAACCCCAGTGCGGTCCGGGCGCCCTGCCTCCCGACGATCCGTCGGGACCGATCGGCCCGGACGGGGGCGGGCCCCCGCCACCCCCCGGCCACTCTTGGCCTCGAGATTTGCCTGGCGGAACGTCCAATGCAGCTTTGACCTGGTCGAGCGGTTCGCGCTGCAGGGGCGCCGTCGGCGGACTGTCGAGCGCCGCCTTGACCGCCTCGATGGAGTCCCGCTGCCCGGCTGGCCGATCGTCGGGAACCGCCGGCAGGATCGCGGTCAACCTGTCGTCAGGGGGAACATGGCGGCGCTGGCCGGACACCGGGCGGGTACCGCCGTCCCCACCAGTTTGGGATTCATTCGGCGGGTCCGCCGGGCGATGACTGCCCCCACCCTCAGCCGCCGGGCCGCGTGGGGTGCCGCTGGGCGACTGGTGGTGCCGTCCTTCGTTATTCACTGGCGGTGCGCGCGCCGTCGCGCGCCGTCCGCGTGCGGCCGGACCCCCGGGGCGGACGTGCCTGTCCCAGGACATACGACTTGACCAGGTGATTCCAGCTGCACGTTCGACATACCTCCACGACATGGACCGCGAACTCCGAGAACCGCGTCGCCAGCAAGACCAGCTCTTCGGCGGTGCGCGCCGAGCCGGAGACCGCGCCGAGGTGCTCGCCGAACACCCACGACACCAGCGTGAGCTGCTCCTTGCGGCAGATGGGACAGGTCACCCGGCTTGGTTTCCCGTGATACTTCGCGGCGCGCAGCAGGTAGGGATTCGCGTCACACACCTCGGACACGCCAGTACGACCCGAGTACACCTCGGCCAGCAGTGAGCGCCGCCGAAGCGCGTAGTCCACCACCTGTCGCTGCAATCGCACGTTGACCAGAGTACGACGCCATCCGCGCCACCGGCGCACAACCGCGGCCCAACGCGTGTGTGCCGGCAACTCTGCGTCTCCGACCCCGGTCCGCCATCTCGCTCGATGTGACGAACAGCGCACTAACACCAGATGGTGTTGTGGCAAATATATCGAAACGATACTATTTCGCGAGGCGTCGGGTCGTCGTAGCTAACCAACGTAACCAGCCAGGCAAAGGAGGTGTGTCGATGCTGGAGCTTGCCATCCTGGGTCTTCTGATCGAATCACCCATGCACGGCTATGAGTTGCGCAAGAGGTTGACGGGCCTACTCGGCGCATTCCGCGCATTCTCGTACGGTTCGCTCTACCCGGCGTTGCGACGCATGCAGGCCGAAGGGTTGATCGCCGAGAACGCCGCCCCCGCGGGCACCCCGGTGCGACGCGCCCGGCGCGTCTACCAACTCACCGACGCCGGCCGTCGGCGATTCGGCGAGCTTGTGGCCGACACCGGCCCAAGCAACTACACCGACGACGGGTTCGGGGTACACCTGGCGTTTTTCAACCGCACCCCGGCGGAAGCACGGATGCGCATCCTGGAAGGACGCCGCCGCCAAGTTGAGGAACGGCGCGAAGGTCTACGTGAGGCCGTGGCCCGGGCCAGCAGTTCGTTTGACCGCTACACCCGACAACTGCATCAGCTCGGACTCGAGTCCAGCGAACGCGAAGTCAAGTGGCTCAACGAGCTCATCGCCGCGGAACGGGCAGCACCCAATCACGCCGAACAGACATGAACCCCTGCACACCAAAGTCCCAACCGAGCACCGAATACACCCAGAGGCTATGAGGTTAGGAGAAACGCCCAAATGAGTGAGCACAAGTCCCTTCGGACGCCGGAGGCGTCGACCGAGGTTCGAGTCGCTATCGTCGGCGTCGGGAACTGCGCGTCCTCGCTGGTTCAGGGCGTCGAGTACTACCAGAACGCCGATGACACGTCGTCGGTGCCTGGATTGATGCACGTGCGGTTCGGCCCGTACCACGTCCGCGACGTCAAGTTCGTGGCGGCATTCGACGTGGACGCCAAGAAGGTGGGCTTCGACCTGTCGGACGCGATCTTCGCCTCGGAGAACAACACGATCAAGATCGCCGACGTGGCACCCACCAACGTGGTCGTGCAGCGCGGCCCCACGCTCGACGGTATCGGCAAGTACTACGCCGACACGATCGAGTTGTCCGATACGGAGCCTGTCGACGTGGTCCAGGCGCTCAAGGACGCCGAGGTGGATGTGCTGGTCTCCTACCTGCCGGTGGGCTCCGAAGAGGCCGACAAGTTCTACGCCCAATGCGCCATCGACGCTGGCGTCGCGTTCGTGAACGCGTTACCGGTGTTCATCGCGTCCGACCCGGTATGGGCCAAGAAGTTCACCGACGCCGGGGTGCCGATCGTCGGTGACGACATCAAGAGCCAGGTCGGCGCGACCATCACCCACCGCGTGATGGCCAAGCTGTTCGAGGACCGTGGCGTCCAGTTGGACCGCACCATGCAGCTCAACGTGGGCGGCAACATGGACTTTCTCAACATGCTCGAGCGGGAACGGCTGGAATCGAAGAAGATTTCCAAGACCCAGGCCGTGACCTCCAACGTCCACCGCGAGTTCAACTCCAACGACGTCCACATCGGTCCGTCCGACCACGTCGGCTGGCTCGATGACCGCAAGTGGGCTTACGTCCGCTTGGAAGGCCGTGCCTTCGGCGACGTGCCCCTCAACCTCGAGTACAAACTTGAGGTGTGGGACTCGCCGAACTCGGCCGGTGTCATCATCGATGCGGTGCGCGCAGCCAAGATTGCCAAAGACCGCGGCGTCGGCGGACCCGTGGTCCCGGCCTCGGCTTACCTGATGAAGAGCCCGCCGGAACAGTTGGCCGACGACGTTGCGCGGACCCAGCTCGAAGAGTTCATCATCGCGGGCTAGTTCGAGCGACGATGCACGCCGCAAGGCGGCGTGCTGAGGAGCCGAACCATCCAGCCAAGCCGAGCGACGATGCACGCCGCAAAGTGGCGTGTTGAGGAGCCGAACCATCAACCCGGGCCGAGCGACGATGCACGCCGCAAGGCGGCGTACTCCACCCTCCTTTCGCAGGTTCGGTGCGGTTCGTAGTGTCAAAGATCGTGGCCGAGATCTCTGACGACGAATTGACCGGCATCTCCGAGTTCGACCTGCTGACAGAAAACGCTGAGCAAGCGGGCGTGACGGGTCCGCTGCCCGAGATCGAGCGGGTCGAACGGGGTAGCGACGAGAACAGAATTAGCGCACTACGCTGGGGCGGCGCGGCCCCACGGGTGGTTTTCCTGCATGGCGGCGGGCAGAACGCGCACACCTGGGACACGGTGGTCCTCGGACTGGGGGAACCAGCGCTGGCCGTGGACCTCCCCGGGCACGGCCATTCTGCCTGGCGTGCGGACGGCGATTATTCGCCGCAACACAACGCCGACACCCTGGCACCGGTGTTGCGCGAGCTGGCGCCCCAGGCCGAATTCGTCGTCGGCATGTCGCTGGGCGGATTGACCGCGATTCGGCTAGCCGCATTGGCGCCCCAGCTGGTGGACGAACTCGTCCTGATCGACGTCACTCCGTCGGCATTGCAGCGCCACGCCGAATTGACCGCCGAACAGCGCGGCACCGTGGCACTGATGCACGGCGAGCGCGAGTTCCCCAGCTTTCAGGCGATGCTCGACCTGACGATCGCCGCAGCCCCGCATCGCGAGGTGACTGCGCTCCGCCGCGGCGTGTTCCACAACTCTCGCCGGCTCGACAACGGCAATTGGACGTGGCGATACGACGCCATCCGTACCTTTCCCGATTTCGCGGGTCTATGGGATGACGTCGATACGATGTCCGCACCCATCACGCTCGTGCGCGGCGGCGCATCGGGCTTCGTCACCGATGACGACACCACAGAACTCGGCAGGCGGGCAACGAATTTCCGTGGCGCTCACGTCGTCGAGAATTCGGGTCACTCCGTCCAGAGCGATCAGCCGCGCAGGCTGATCGACATCATCCGCGGAGTGATTCACCTACGCTGAGTCGGGTTATGCGCGGCGCCGCAGTACCGACGCGGCACTCTCCAAGGCCCGCCAGTTCGCGTTTGCTCACGTTATGCGCTAACACTTGAACGTGCGCGAAACACCTAAACGCGCGCGAAACATCTGAGCGTAGGTGTCGAGTCATGAGAAACTTGCGAGCTGATGGCGCAGCGGGGCGGAAAGAGATT
Organism: Mycobacterium spongiae; assembly: GCF_018278905.1. Classification (NCBI taxonomy): domain Bacteria; kingdom Bacillati; phylum Actinomycetota; class Actinomycetes; order Mycobacteriales; family Mycobacteriaceae; genus Mycobacterium; species Mycobacterium spongiae. The sequence continues at coordinate 58,082 of NZ_CP046600.1, read as the reverse complement.
CACAACGGATGCCGAAAAAGTACGGATTCAAGGAAAAAGACCAGGTCGTTTCTCACATCATCAACCTGATGTTGGCCGGCAAACTGCGCAGCGGCGATCGCGTCGACCGTAACGAAATCGCACAGGGTCTGGGGATCAGCCGGGTCCCAATCCAAGAAGCACTGATCCAACTCGAACACGACGGGATCGTGGCGACTCGCTACCACCGGGGCGCGTTCATCGAGCGATTCGACGAATCTAGCGTCAGCGAGCATCACGAACTCGACGGTGTCCTCAACGGCATCGCCTCCGCGCGCGCAGCCGCCAACCCCACACCGCGGATTCTCGGGCAACTGGATGCACTCATGCGATCGATGCGCGCCTCGAAGGAATCGCGGACCTTCGCCGACATCGCGTGGGAGTACCGAAGCACGATCAACGATGAGTACGCGGGGCCTCGGCTGCACGCCACCATCATCGCCTCGCGGAATCTGATCCCGCGGGTGTTCAGTTCGACCTATCAGTGCGCCCGCAACGACATGCTGCCGTTCTACGAAGACGAGCACGCGGCGATCCATCGACGTGACCCGCAAGCCGCTCAAGCTGCCTGTTTGGGCCGTGCCCAGCTGATGGCCCAGAACATGGTCGCCGAGCTGGTCCGGCGCAGGGTGTTCGTCGCAGCCGAGACCGGTTCCCCAGGAGCGCAGCAGGCTGAGGTCCCATCGCCACTTGACACGCAGTCGTCGCCGGTTCCTTAACGGCCACGCCGCCGGTTGATCGATACGGTGGCGGGAATGAGGCGCCGCTTAAAGCTGTCCGGGATTGTCGCGACGATCCTGGTCGTGTGCGGATTGGCGTCCGCGCTGTCGCTGGCGCCGCCCGCGGCTGCGGACCGCAATCAGTGCGCGCCGGCCGGTGTGGAGAGCGCGACCGCCCTGCCCGAGGACCTCTCGGAGTCCGCGGCAGCCGCCATCGGCGGGGAAGAAGACACCGAGACGACGGCGACTGTCGAGCCATTGAGCGCGGTCAACGTCGACGCATTGGGGTTGGGCACACCAGGCGTCCTGACGGTCGGCACCCTGTCCGATGGCCCGCCCAACACCTGCATCAACTCCACCGGGCGATTCACCGGCTTCGATAACGAACTGCTGCGCGCCATCGCCGACAAGTTGGGCCTCAAGGTGCGCTTCGTCGGCACTGACTTCTCGGGGCTGCTGGCCCAAGTGGCATCGCGGCGTTTCGACGTGGGCTCATCGTCGCTCAAAGCTACCGCCGCGCGGCGACGCACCGTCGCGTTCACCAACGGCTACGACTTCGGCTACCACACGCTCGTGGTGCCGCCCGGCTCCCCCATCACCGGATTCGGAGATCTCGCGGCCGGGCAACGCATCGGCGTCGTGCTCGGCACGGTAGCGGAGTCGTATGTCGTCGATACCCTGCATCTGCAACCGGTGAAGTATCCCGACTTCAACACCGTCTATGCCAATTTGAAAACCCGCCAGATCGACGCCTGGGTGGCCCCGGCCCACCAGGCACAGACCGTGATGCGGCCAGGCGACCCAGCCGTCGCGGTCGCCAACGCGATCAGCGTTGGCGACTTCGTGGGCTATGCCGTCGCCAAGGACAACCAGCCACTGGTCGATGCCCTTAACTCGGGGCTGGACGCCGTCATCGCCGACGGCACCTGGTCACAGCTGTACACCGACTGGGTTCCGCGGAGCTTGCCGTGGGGTTGGAAGCCCGGGTCCAGGTCCGCGCTGACTCCACACCTGCCGGACTTCGCCGTGATTGCCGCCCAGCATCACCACAAGGCGGCGGGACCGACCGAACCCAGGTCCACACTCGCGCATCTGCGCGACTCCTTTTTCAACTGGGACATGTATCGGCGGGCCATCCCGGCGCTGTTCACCACCGGGCTACCGAACACGTTGATCCTGTCGGTCAGCGCCAGCGTCATCGGCCTGGGGTTGGGCATGATGCTCGCGATCGCGGGAATCTCCGGCAAGCGCTGGCTGCGCTGGCCAGCCCGGGTGTACACCGATATCTTCCGCGGCCTGCCCGAGGTGGTGATCATTCTGATCATCGGGCTCGGCGTCGGGCCGTTGGTGGCCGGGCTGACCAACAACAACCCCTATCCCCTGGGCATTGCCGCGTTGGGATTGATGGCCGCTGCCTACGTTGGCGAGATTCTGCGCTCGGGTATCCAAAGTGTGGATCCCGGCCAGCTCGAAGCATCGCGCGCGCTGGGCTTCAGCTACTCGGCCGCGATGCGGCTGGTGGTGGTCCCGCAGGGGATCCGGCGGGTGTTGCCGGCATTGGTCAACCAATTCATCGCACTACTGAAAGCTTCGGCGCTGGTGTATTTCCTGGGGCTGGTGGCCAAACAGCGAGAACTGTTTCAGGTGGGCCGCGACCTCAACGCGCAAACCGGTAGCCTGTCGCCGCTGGTGGCCGCAGGTGTCTTCTACCTGATATTGACTGTCCCACTAACACATTTGGTGAACTACATCGACCGACGACTTCGCCGCGGCCGTGCCACATCGGAGCCGGAAGAGCGTCCGGACACCCTAGCGACACGCGGCCAGGAAATCACATGACGGTCACTGGACGTGAGCCTGTTTCCTTGGCGGGCAAGAGTATTCACAAGGTCCTCGGCGGGAGCGCGGTGCTACGGGGCGTCGACATCCAAGTGCCCGCGGGCAGCACCGCAGCGGTGATCGGCCCATCAGGCTCGGGAAAATCGACGTTGTTACGCACCCTGAACCGGCTCTACGAGCCGGATAGCGGCGACATCCTGTTGGACGGCCGTTCGGTGCTGGGTGATGACCCCGACGGGCTACGTCAGCGCATCGGCATGGTATTCCAACACTTCAATCTGTTCCCCCACCGCAGTGTGCTCGACAACGTCGCGCTAGCACCACGCAAGTTGCGCCGACTACCCACCGACGAGGCCCGCGACCTGGCTTTAGCTCACCTGGACCGAGTTGGCCTGAAGCACAAAGCTGACAACCGCCCCGCAACGCTCTCGGGCGGCCAGCAGCAGCGCGTGGCGATTGCCCGCGCACTGGCGATGGCCCCACAGGTGATGTTCTTCGACGAGGCGACATCGGCGCTCGATCCCGAGATGGTCAAAGACATCCTGGCGCTGATTGCCGATCTCGGCGCCGACGGAATGACCATGTTGGTGGTTACCCACGAAATGGGTTTCGCCCGCTCGGCATCGGATGCTGTTATCTTCATGGATCGCGGCAAGGTGGTGGAATCAGGCTCACCCGAGCAAATTTTCGATGCTGCACAGACCGAGAGATTGCAGCGGTTCCTGTCTCAAGTGCTGTAGCGGGACAAGACAGGTCCGATATCGTGGTTCGTCGCGCTGATGTCGGGTTAGACTGCCGACTTATGGCCCACAGCGAATTCACCGCCCCGGAAGTGACGGAGCTGGCGGAGGGGCTGCACCGCGCGCTGGCCAAACTCTTTGCGATCCTCCGCCGCGGGGACCCCAACGGCGTCGTGGCTGGCGAGTTGACACTGGCGCAGCTGTCAATTCTGGTTACCCTGCTCGATCAGGGACCCATCAGAATGACGGACCTGGCCGCTCACGAACGAGTCCGCACCCCCACGACCACCGTGGCGATCCGCCGGTTGGAGAAGATCGGGCTCGTGAAACGCTCCCGTGATCCGTCGGACCTACGCGCCGTGCTGGTCGACATCACACCACAGGGGCGGGCCGTTCACAGCGAGTCGCTAGCGAACCGGCACGCCGCACTGGCCGCGATGCTCAGTCAACTCCCGGGATCGGACTTGGACATCCTCATGACGGCATTGGCACCGCTGCAGCGGCTCGCTTCGGGCGAACCGGCAGACACCACTGCGGCCGCCTCCCCCGCACCAAATCGAGCATGAATCCGGCTGGCTGCTAACGAAATTGGTTGCAGCCTAGGCCTTCCCGACCGCCCTCAGCGCCCCAGCCACCGGCGAAAAGAGCTCGGACGTCGACGAGGCGGCGCCTAGATAACGAAGTTGACCAGTCGGCCCGGCACCACGATGACTTTGCGCGGAGCGGACCCACCCAGGAACGCTTGCACTTTGTCGTCGGCCAGCGCGGCCGCTTTCAGGGTGTCGGCGTCCGCATCTGCGGCCACCACCACCCGGCTACGCACTTTGCCGTTGACTTGCACCGGGTATTCGACGGTCTCGTCGACGAGATAGCCGGGGTCGGCCACTGGAAAGGGGCCGTGTGCCAGCGGGGTGGTGTGCCCTAGGCGCAGCCACAGCTCCTCAGCCAGGTGCGGAGCCAGCGGCGCGAGCATCAGCACCAGCGGTTCGACCGCTGCCCGGGGCACCGCGTCGCGGTGCTGCTTGGTGAGATGGTTGGTGTACTCGATCAGCTTGGCGGTGGCCGTGTTATTTCGCAGTGCCGCATAGTCTTCGGACACTCCAGCTATGGTCCGATGCAACGCTCGAAGAGTTGCGGGATCCAGCTGACCTGCGTCGTCGATCACCCGTGATTCGCCGGTGGCCTCGTCGACCACCAGCCGCCACACCCTCTGCAGGAAGCGGTACGCGCCAACGACATCCTTGGTGGCCCATGGCCGTGATGCCTCCAGCGGGCCCATCGACATTTCGTACACGCGCAACGTGTCGGCGCCGTAGGCGTCGCAAATCTCGTCGGGCGCCACCGAATTCTTAAGACTCTTGCCGATTTTGCCGAACTCCTGGAATACCTCGATCTCCCCATCGGGCCCCGGATAAACAAAGCTGCCGTTTCGCTCGACCACCTCCTCAGCCGGCACGTAAGAACCACGCGCATCGGTATAGGCGAACGCCTGAATATAGCCCTGATTGATCAGTTTGCGATACGGCTCGCGCGAGCTGACATGCCCCAGGTCGTAGAGGACCTTGTGCCAGAAGCGCGAATAAAGCAGGTGCAACACGGCGTGTTCAGCGCCACCCACGTATAGGTCGACACCACCGGGGTCGTCCGGGCCGTGCTCAGCCGGCCGCGGGCCCATCCAATAGGCTTCGTTTTCCTTGGCACACAGGCGTTCTGAATTATCTGGATCGGTATAGCGCAGTTCGTACCAGGAGCTTCCGGCCCACTGCGGCATCACGTTGGTATCCCGAGTGTAGGGCTGCAAGCCATCACCGAGATCCAACTCGACGTGCACCCACTCGGTCGCTTTGGCCAGTGGGGGCGACGGCTCGGTGTCGGCGTCGTCGGGGTCGAACAGCACCGGCGAGTAGTCGGGTACATCGGGCAGTTCGACCGGCAATGCTGTTTCATCAAGCGCGTGCGGGCGCCCATCGCGGTCGTAGACGATCGGGAATGGTTCGCCCCAATAGCGCTGCCGCGCGAAAAGCCAGTCGCGTAGCTTGAATTCGATACGAGCCCGGCCACGACCGTCGGCCTCCAACCGTTCGGTGATGGCCTCTTTGGCGGCTGGCACGCTCATGCCGGTGAGGTAACCCGAGTTGACCAGCACACCGTCGCCGCTGTACGCGCCCTCTGAAATATCGCCGCCAGCAATGACTTCGACGATCGGCAGCCCGAACTCTCGAGCGAAGTCCCAGTCCCGCTGGTCATGGCCGGGCACGGCCATGACCGCGCCGGTGCCGTACCCGGCCAGAACATAGTCGGCGATAAAAATCGGCACGGGCTCACCGTTCGCCGGATTGATGGCGTAGCTGCCCAAAAAGACGCCGGTCTTCTCCCTGCTCTCTTGGCGCTCCAGGTCGGACTTGGAAGCGATCGCGTGGCGGTAGGCGGTGACGGCCTCCGCCGGTGTGGCGCTGCCGTATGTCCACGATGAGTCGACACCGTCCGGCCAAGCCGCAGCGACCAGCCCGTCGACCAGATCGTGTTCGGGTGCCATGACCAAGTACGTGGCGCCGAATAGGGTGTCCGGCCGGGTAGTGAATACGTCGATGTCAACGATGTCACCACCGGTACCCGTCGCGAAGAACAACGCCTGCGCTCCGGCGGATCGCCCGATCCAGTTGCGCTGCATCGTCTTGACCTTTTCCGGCCAGTCCAACGCATCGAGGTCGGTGAGCAGCCGGTCGGCATAGGCGGTAATTCGCATCATCCACTGTCGCAACCGCTTCCGGAAAACCGGAAAGTTGCCCCGGTCGCTGCGGCCGTCTGCGGTGACCTCTTCGTTGGCCAGCACCGTGCCCAACCCTGGACACCAGTTCACCATCGAGTCGGCCCGGTAGACCAACCGGTACCCGTCGATGACGTCGGACCGCTCCCCCGCCGACAGCCGGCCCCACTCGCGCCCGTCGTCGAGGCTTCTAGCACCGCAATCGAATTCGGCGACTAGTTCGGAGATTCGGCGGGCTTTGTTGGCCGCGGTGTCGAACCAAGCGTTGTAGATCTGCAGAAAAATCCATTGCGTCCACTTGTAGAACTCGACGTCGGTGGTCGAGAAGCTCCGGCGGCTGTCATGGCCGAACCCCAGCCGGTCCAACTGCCGACGAAAGTTCGCGACGTTCGCTTCGGTCCTGGTGCGCGGATGGGTGCCGGTCTGCACGGCATACTGCTCGGCGGGCAATCCGAAGGAGTCGAATCCCAACGCGTGCAGCACATTGCGGCCGGTCATCCGGAAATAGCGGGCATACACATCGGTCGCGATGTAGCCCAACGGGTGGCCGACGTGCAGGCCCTCCCCCGACGGATAGGGGAACATGTCCTGCACGAAGAGCTTCGAGTCAGGTTCCAGCGAGTTGCCAGAGCCATCCGGTGGGGCCAGGGTCCCGACAGGGTTAGGCACGTTGAACGTCCCAAGCCGCGCCCAATTGTCCTGCCACGTCCGTTCCAGCCTTCCCGCAAGTTCGGCGGTGTAGCGGTACCGGGGCGCGCCAGCATCAGCGCCGTCGACGCTGAGTGGGCCGCCCGGTGTGGCGGTTGGCGAGTCAGTCACGCCCAATAGGGTATAAGGGCAGCATTGCAACGTCTGGCGCCCCAGCCGCCGGCCACGAGTTGATCTCAGTTGCGTTGCACACCGATCAGAGGATCATCCCAGCTCTATTTCAAGCCTGTTCGCCACCTTTCGGCCCTGGTTACATTCAGCCTCGAGGTCGGGCATCGGTGCCCGAAACCATTCGGAGGGACCGACGCAGATGATTCAGATCGTACCCAGGTGGCGAGCGTTCGCCGCGGGCATGGCCACTGGTTTCCTCGGCGTCATACTGTTCGCGGGCGCGAAGGCCACAGCGGAGCCGCTGCCGCCGGCGCCACCGATTCCCGCTCCGGTCCCGGTGCAGACAGCGGGTCCGCCCATGCAATACGTCCCAGTAGCTCCCGGGACGGTCAATAGCCGGTTCGCACCGGCTCCTGCCCCTGCCCGAGCGCCAGCACCGGTCGCATCGCCGGTTCCGATCGGAGCGCCCAGATCCACAGCCCGGGCCCCCTTAGCGCCGACAATGCCCATAATGATGCCCCCAATCACCGGGACGCTTCGGGACTACCTGCATGAGAACAAGGTCACCCTCGAAGCGCAGCGGCCGGAGGGATTCACCGCCCTCGACATCAGTCTCCCGATGCCACCGCGCTGGACGCAGGTGCCCGACCCCAACGTGCCCGATGCGTTCGCCGTGATCGCGGACCGGGTGAGCGGCAAGAGCATCTACACATCGAATGCGCAGGTGGTGGTGTATAAGCTGGTCGGTGACTTCGATTCCGCCGAGGCCATTAAGCACGGGTATGCCGACGCCCGGAGATTGCTTGCATGGAAGACGACAAACGCCTCGCTGGCCAATTTCGGTCGCTTCCCCTCGTCAATCATCGAGGGCACGTACCGCGAGAATGACATGACACTGAACACCTCCCGCCGCCATGTGATCGCCAGCTCGGGCGCCGACAAGTACCTGGTGTCGTTGTCGGTGACCACGGCGTTGTCCCAGGCCATCGCTGACGCACCAGCCACGAACGCGATCATCAGTGGATTCCGAGTGGCCGCGCCGTCGGCGTCCGGGCAACCGCGTGCCGCGACACCGCACCGGGCGCCCGCGGCGCTGCCCGGGCAGCTGCCCCAGCCCCATCGCCGTCCCGCACCGCGGAGTGTGCAGAGCCCGGCACCAGCACAGCTGCCGCTGACCAACCCGACGCCTGGTCATCCGTCGCTGGGCGTCGGCACGGGTGTCCCGTCGCGCTGATTCGCCACGGCTTAGTTGGCGTACCCGTATGGTGGCCGGGTGTTCATCGCGGGCCTGTTGTGCATCTGCGTGGCGGTCGCGTCCGCCGGCTTCGGTCTGTGGTCGCTTGCCCGGGCACGCACCACCGACCCCGCTGGGCTGACGCGGCGCGCTATGGCCCCCACCCAACTCGCGGCTGCGATAGTGCTGGCAGCCGGGGGAGTGGCGGCGCTGGCCGCGCCCCCGCGCACCGCTCTGGTTCTGGTCATCGTCTGCATCTGCGGCGCGGTCGGCACCCTGGCCGCGGGTTCGTGGCAGATCGCGCGATACCTGCTGCGGCGCGAGGCAGCAACCCTCGAAGCCGCCGACTGCGGTGGCAACTGTGCGGCCTGCGTCTTGTCTTGCCCCCAGTTAGCGGGTCGCGATCGCCCCGTTGACGAGGCGTGGGGGCCGGGAACCGAAGGGGCGGGCGGACGCCGTGGTTCCTAGTTCCGGCTGAGGTCGATCGGGTGGGTGGCAAGCAGCGACATGGGCAACGGCTGGCGCCGCAGCACTTGCCCCCACAGGTCCGCTCGCGGCTCGACCAGAACATCAGATGGCAACGCCGACAGGACAATCCAGTCGTCGCGCTCGATTTCGCCTTCGAGCTGTCCTACGGTCCAGCCGGAATACCCAGCGAAGATCCGCACCCCTTCCACCACCGCTGCGATCGATTCCGGCCCGGCGTCCAGATCCACCATCACCACCCTGCCTGCCACATGCCGCAGGCCGGGCACACCCTCGGGTTCGGCGCCAACCCGCAGCGTCGCCAAGCACAGGGCCGCATCGCGCTTCACCGGGCCTCCGATGAACATCGTCTTCGGTTTGGCCGCCAGTTTGGCCCAATGCGGCAACACGTTGTAGACGGCGGTCTCCGTCGGCCGGTTGAGCACCACCCCCAGGGTGCCGCCATCGTTGTGCTCGACAATGTAGATCACGCTGCGGCGAAAGGTCGGCTCCAGCAGATCGGTATTGGCCAGCAGTAAGGTACCCGCCCGCACCCGTTGCGCGGCCGGCGCGACATGGTCCTCGGGATCTTCGTGTGCGGCCACCCGAACATCATTGCACCCGCTGTCGTACCGCTCGGGGCAAACAAGCACGGTCGACGAATATTTGTAGTGTTGTTAGCGCGGTAGCGCCCAGACCAGCGACGTGGGTGCCAATGGTGGAAGTGGGTTTCGTGATTCAAACCCGGACGCATGTGCGCACCCCCGTCGACGTGTGGCGGGCGGTGCGCAACTTGCCCGACTTCCGACGATTGCTGCAGCTGCGCATCGCAAGTCAATTCGGTGATGGCCTCTTCCAGGCGGGGCTCGCCGGAGCCCTCCTGTTCAACCCTGACCACGCCACCGGCCCCATGGCCATTGCCGGTGCCTTCACCGTGCTGTTCTTGCCCTACTCGCTGCTGGGGCCGTTCGCTGGGGCGTTGATGGACCGGTGGGACCGGCGTTGGGTGCTTGTCGGCGCCAACATCGGCCGGCTGGTCTTGATCGTCGCCATCGGCACAATTCTGGCGCTGTCGGCTGGTGAGCTACCGCTGTTGTGTGCAGCGCTGCTCGCCAATGGCTTGGCGCGCTTCGTCGCCTCGGGCCTGTCAGCGGCATTGCCGCACGTGGTCCCGCGCGAGCAGGTGGTCACGATGAACTCGGTGGCCATCGCCTCGGGTGCGATCGCGGCCTTTCTGGGAGCCAACTTCATGTTGTTGCCTCGTTGGCTCGCGGGCAGCGGCGACGAGGGCGCCTCCACAATCATCTTCATCGTGACGGTCCCGGTATCGATCGCGTTGGTGCTCGCGCTGCGGTTCGGCCCACGCGTACTCGGACCAGACGACACCAAGCGCGCGATCCACGGATCGGCCATCTATGCGGTCACCACCGGCTGGCTGCATGGCGTACGCACGGTTGTCCAGCTCCCGACGGTCGCTGCGGCCCTGGCCGGCCTGGCCGCACACCGGATGGTGGTCGGCATCAACTCGCTACTGGTCCTGTTGTTGGTGCAGCACATGACCGCGCCCGCGTTCGGAGGGCTCGGTACTGCACTCATGTTCTTCGCCGCAACCGGCCTCGGCGCCTTCTTGGCCAACGTGCTGACACCGGCCGCAATACGCCGCTGGGGCCGCTACGCGACCGCGAATGGTGCGCTGGTGGCCGCGGCGGCCATTCAAGTCGCCGGCGCCGGACTGCTGCTACCGGTCATGGTGGTGTGCGGGTTTTTCCTCGGTGTGGCCGGGCAAGTGGTAAAGCTCTGCGCCGACTCGGCCATGCAGATCGATGTCGACGACGCGTTGCGCGGACACGTATTTGCCATACAGGACGCGCTGTTCTGGGTCTCCTACATCGCCTCGATCACGATCGCGGCGACATTGATTCCCGCGGACGGTCGAGCACCGGTGTTTGCGTTGTTCGGGTCGGTGCTCTATGTCATGGGGCTGATTGTGCATAGCATCGTCGGTCGCCGTGGCCAGCCTGCGAACCCTCGTTAAGGTACACATGTGCCTTAACTCGAAGGCCCCCTCAGGAGGCGATAATGGCGGACTCAGGGCCGATCGTGGCCGACTTGCGTGCCGAAAGCGACGACCTCGATGCGCTGGTGGCGCCGCTTCCAGCCGGCCGATGGGCGGACCCCACTCCGGCGCCGGGCTGGACCATCGCGCATCAGATCGGCCATCTGCTGTGGACCGATCGGGTCGCTCTGGTTGCGGTCACTGACGAGGCCGCCTTCGCGGAGATGGTGACTGCCGCGGCGGCCAATGCTGCCGGCTTCGTGGACGCTGCCGCTGACGAACAGGCGGCACGGCCGCCGCGCGACCTGCTCACCGAATGGCGGGGTATCCGCGGGCGGCTCCACGACGAGCTGGAGGCAGTGCCCGCGGGCCGCAAATTGCCGTGGTTCGGGCCACCCATGAGCGCGGCGTCAATGGCGACCGCGCGGCTGATGGAGACGTGGGCTCACGGACTCGATGTTGCGGACGCCCTTGGCACGACCCGGCCTGTCACCACCCGATTGCGGTCGATCGCACATCTCGGGGTACGTACCCGCGACTACGCATTCTTCGTCAACGAGCTAGCTCCACCACCCGAACCTTTCCGGGTTGAGTTGCGCGGGCCTGGCGGTGATAGCTGGTCTTGGGGGCCGTCCGACGCGGCCCAGCGCGTGACCGGATCCGCTGAAGACTTTTGCTTGTTGGTCACTCAGCGGCGCGCGCTGGGCACCCTCGACATCACGGCGGTAGGGGAGGACGCGCAGCGCTGGTTGGAGATCGCTCAAGCATTCGCTGGTCCACCCGGCCCGGGGCGATGAGCGCGCGAGGCTCCCGAGGCGAACAATGGCGTGTTAGCCAGCAAAGGGCGGCCTGGCCATCACCGTGGGCCGGATGCCGTACCGGGGACCCGCACCCGACCCACTTGAACTGGCTGCCGGAAGGCCACCCAACACATGTCCCGCCCCAGCAGACTCTGGTTGATCGACGATAGCGCTAGCCAGCGGCACCGAAGCCGAACCCGCTGTCGGGGCCAGACTCTCGGAGGCGATCTCCGTCCACGTCGGCGGCACCGACAACTTGCCGATCGAGGTCGCGTTGGCCAGGCCCGCGGTTACGGGTGCCGTACCCAGCGCCGCTTCGGCTGCCTCAGCCGCGGCCGGCGGCGCCGCTTCGGCAACCGCAGCGGCCTCGGGGCCGACCAATCCCAGCGCCTCCGATGACGTGATCATGCTGTTGCCCATGCCGATGCCGAAGTACGGCAAACCAACGGTGTTGTATGCCAGTGACGTTAGCGGCCACGGCAAGCGGGCCACGAACAGCAATCGTGCCGATGCGGGCGGGGCCGCAGCAGCCGCCGCCATCGACGACGGTGACGCCAGTTGCGCCAGTTTGGCCGGTAACTGAGAAATCAGCCCTAGCAAGGCGCGCTGTGAAGTACCTGCCGACGTGGTGGCAGCCACTGCGGCTGCGACGGACTGTCCGGCAGCGGGAGAAAGGCTTGTGATGGGCGGCGGCGCGGCAAACGGCGTCACGGCCGCCGCGGTGGCGGACGAACCCGCATAGGTGTACATCGCCACAGCATCCTGGACCCACATTTGCTCATATTGGGCTTCGAGGGCCGCGATGGCGCCGGTGTATTGGCCGAACAGGTTTTGCGCGTTCAACAACGCCAGCTCGGCGCGATTCGCGGCGATCAGCGGAGGGGGCACCGTGGCGGCGATTGCAGCCTCGTACGCGGCCACCGCGGCTCTCGCCTGGCTGGAAGCGAGCTCGGCTTGTGCCGCAGTGACTTTCATCCAAGCCACATAGGGTGCGACCGCGTCAACCATCAACGTCGATGCCCCGCCCGTCCATTGCTCGGAATGCAGCTCGGTAACTACCCGCTCGTAGCCGGCGGCGGTGGTGTTGAGCTCTGCCGCAAGCCCGTTCCAGCCGGACGCGGCTGCGACCATAGGCGCCGAGCCTGGGCCACAGTACATCCGTCCAGAGTTGATCTCCGGTGGCAGCACCCCAAAATCCATCGTGGTTAACTCCATATCTCGTCGCGACCGCTCTCGTATTCGGTCGTCATTGGCGCTTCGTTGCGCACGGTGTCCTTTTGCTACCCGCCACAGGGCTGGCGCATCATTACTTTGAGTTGTAATCCGTATCGGCGTCCGGCATGGCTGGCCAGGCGGGACCTGCCTTTGGCCGGCGCGCCTTGCAGTACGCCCGACAGCCCGCCCGCCTCGGTGGCGCGAACTTCGTGAACCGACATTCCCGCCGTCCCGCTTGGGGATACGAAGGGCGCCGCAGACCAACGGGGCGGCACCGACAGGGGCCCGATCTTGGCGGCCGTCGCCGCAGCCGCGACTGGTACGGGGGCCTCCAATGGAAGCTCCGACAACACCTCTGCTTGGGCCGCGCCGGCAGCTGACCCCGCTGCAGCGGCGTCAGAACCCGTAGTTCTCCACACCGTTCGACCGGCGATCTGAAGACCGTTGAGCGTGTAGCCGGCCCCGTCGTAGACCAGACCCTCGACGTTGTCAACGACGCCGTAGTACCAGCCCCAGGGTTGCTGCCCAAGCAATGAAATTCCCGGAAGCGCCATAGCAGGACTGGGTTGCCCGACCAGCCCAGCTAACCCAGCGCCGGTGTGTGCTCCGGTGGCAGCGCCGCTCGCCTGTAAGGCGAGGCCGGCTGGGTTGACGGTGTTCGGCGCTGCTGCAAACGGGGGCAAGAGCGCCGCGTGCTCCGATGCGCTGGCGTAGCCGAACATCGCGGTGGTGTCTTGAGCCCACATCTCGGCGTATTCGAACTCGGTTGCGGCGATCGCGGGGGTGTTTTGCCCCAGCCAGTTCGTCGAGACGAGGAGTAGCAACAAACTCCGGTTGGCCGCGACCACCGGTGGGGGCACCGTCATCGAAAAGGCCGCCTCGTAGGCCGCCACCGCCGCCTTTGCCTGTATCCCTGCCTGATCGGCGAGCGCCGCGGTGGTGCTCAACCAGCTGATGAAGGGCGCGACCGCGGCGATCATCGCATCCGACGAAGGCCCGGACCACCGCATGGTGGTGAGCTCCGAGATCACCGAACTGTAACCAGATGCTGCGGCGAACAATTCTGCAGCGGTGCTGTCCCACGCCGAGGCGGCGGCGATCATCGGCCCGGCTCCGGGGCCGCTGTACATGCGACCCGAATTGATTTCGGGAGGCAAAGCCCCGAAATTCGGCATGAGACGCGGCGCGAGGTTGAGCCCAGCCTGTACCGACGCAGCGATCTCCGACACGACCGGCTCCTGGTCGACAGGGACATCGTGGGGCATCGATACCGCCTAGTGGTGGGCTGGTGGCTCGACACCGGCGTCGACGCCGCGCTAATGGGACTAGTGCAGTGACCTGGGAAAGCCACTTTCCACCAATCACTTTCGGTGGAGTAGTTACGGGAGGACGTTGCGCTTATCTGACAGCAACGTCACCGTAAGATAAGGGGGACCCCAACGCGCGTGCTGAGATCGACTCACAGCAACCCGCAAGGTGAACCCAAGGTTGGGTGGCGATCAACGCGGCCTGCTATGGTGCTGCAGATCACCGAAGCCGTAAGGAGCTCGACGTCGACGTCGCCCGCGACGCAGATGCGTGGCGATCGATCCCGGCGATGCTGCGAAGTCGGCCAGTAGCTAGACCGCCGAGCGCAACCTCAGAACCATGTTCTTGCTGCTCAAGGTAGCTTTCTAGTGCGTCCGAGCCGAGTGTCTGGACGTCGGTTCCCGGGTCAGCGGCCCATGACCGTGTAGGCGCCGATGCGTCGAAAGCGCGCGACAATGGCCACCGCTGCGACCGCTCCATCGCGGGCTACCTGCCGACGGTCCACTGCGCTCCGAGCGCCCCCACGCGGCTGAAAGACCCTCATTTCTTGTGGTTCAATCCATGGGGATCAGTCAGCCCACTCTTACCTTGCGCGCGGCGATCACAGTGCACACCGACCTGGTTCGAAACCAACCCATTCATACACGCCACACCGCGGCCCGTTACCAACGAGGGCCGCCGGTGCGCTGCCGGCGCGACACGGTCCTGTTTCATGCGCACGGATACCCGACGTTCGCGGCGCCAATGTCAGCGCAGGCGACCGCCGTAACGCGCTTCGTTCTCGGCCTCCGCCGCTTCGCGCAGCGCGGCAATCGCAAGGTTCAATCTGTCCGCCAGCTCCCCAGGTGCATATCCGGTCATCACGCCCGGGTGCAGCGTCAAGCTGAGTAACCGACCATCAGAATTTGCGACTGCGTGAATATCGCCCATGTCCACGCTGAACGTGACGGCCTCGGCTTCGTTGACGAGTTCTTCCCATTTCTCGGCTGCCTCGGTCAGATCGCGCAGCACCGATTCCACGAGGTCTTTGTCGGTCAGTTGGTTTCTGTCGGTCAGTTCGTCCCTGTCGCTCAGTTCCGCGCGACTGCCCGACCCCGACACTATGACAGTATGTCCACGCCTCCGACCAGCGTCAATTCATGCACAGCCAGCAAAACGTGCCGCTGCCAGGAGATTCTGGAGCTCACTTTCCGGCCGGCGACGGATTGAGTTTCTGGAACCAAGCGAAATGATAATTAGCCGATACCGAATCTCCGGTGACGCTGCCATGGGTGGCTGCCAGCAGCATGCAGTTAAGCAACAGCGACAGATCAACCGCGGGATATTGCACGAGGACCTGGTGCCGCGCGGTATCGAGATACACCCGCAGTAAGTCGATTTCGTCATCGATGACGCGGGTTCCGCCAGCGGCTGCCGTCGCCAGCGTGTGCACCGCCCGTGGCAAGCCCTCGCGCGCGCGGGTGGCTTCTTGAAGTTCGCGTCCAAGATCTTCGACCATTGGCAACGAGCGCGGTCGTACCGAGGCTGTCGGGGCAACCCGATCCGCAAACCAGCCCAAGGAATCACCCGGACGGTAGGTCACCGAAGGCGCGGCGCCACCGATGAGCGCGGACACCTTGCCGGCACGCCGCTCGGGCTCCAGGAGCCGCACACCTTCGGGAACCGCGATGTCCGGGGGTATCCACCCGTGGGCCAGATCGGTAACCAACACCGGAGTGCTATCGGGGTTGGCCGCGACCGCCCAGCTCAACCGTGGTTCCTGCCGGGCCACGAACGTCAGCAGCCGCTGCAACCGGCTGTCGCCGAATTCCGTTTCAGGTCCAGCAGGTGGCGCGTCGGGGGAGCGTTCGAGGTCCGGATCGGAGGACGCAGCCGCCGACGATTCTGGTTCCTCCGATTGCGGCAATGCGCTGACGGCGGGTTGAACTCGTGTCTCGTCCGTGTCCGACCCGCCACGATCTGGGTTGATATCTGAGCACGGTTCTTCGGTGGTCACATCCGATGTCATCTGGTTGAGCTGGCGGATCGTCGCCTCGACGCGCCGCACAGCCAGCGCACGGGCTTCGTCGATCACCCTGGCTTCGGATGCCTGCCGGGCCGAATCGGCCATTCCGGCGTGCCTGATGCTCCTGAGCTTGTCGTTGGCCGTACTCGTGATCTTTTCCAGGTCAACCTTGAGATCGGTTGCGAGCAAGCTGTTTTCGGCGGTAGGAGTCGATAGCTCGGCGGGCCAAAGCCCCGCCGTTACCCGCGGGGCGCAGTCGATGGGAGAGCTGAATGGGGAAATCGCCAGAGATTCCCGCGTCGCTCTTCGGAGGCGTTGGCGCGCCGTCCTTCGGCCGAAGATCGCCACTCGCCAAGCCTACCGGCACTCGCGTAGCCCGTGCAGACGATGAATTGTACGGTCGTCTCGACCACGGTAGCGTGGCGACATGGCCGATTCTGCGCTACAGCAGCAACTCGACGAAGTGCGGGCCTTACTGTCCCGCGCGCGAGAGTTGTTCGGTGCCAATCCGATCGAGCCACCGAAAGACATCGTGCCCGACCCCGATATCGCTAAGACTTGGACCCTCTAAGCCCTCAGCGGTCACTACGACGCAGTCGGTGCGCCAACAGTTTTTCAATCGCCACGTCAAGGTCGTGGGGGGTCGGAACCTCCGCGGATGGGGTGTGCCCCGCGGCGATGATCTCCTCGCGCACTTCCAGCAGCGCCTTGAGACACGACACGTCCGCGGTCAGCCGGATCCCCTGTGCCAGCGTCTCTGCGTCAGTTTCCATGGCCGCCTCGTCCAGCGCGACGCTGTGCATATACCCGCCGCGGCACGAGCGGACCAGGATATGGCCGCTGGGGTGAACGGTGTCGAATGCGGGATTGGCGTTGGTCATCGACCGTCGTCAATGATGCTGCCGAGGTTACGTGCCGCCTCCTGCTCGTGCTCTTCCCACATGGTTGCCGACGTCTTCAGATTGTCGGCTAGATCGAAGTGGTCGTCGGCCTGTTGCTCGTAGTACCGCCGCCTCAACTCGAGCAGTTCCCGCCCGGCGTCACGTAGCTCACCGAATATCGGCCCGAGTGAGTCCAAACTCTCCTGGATGGCCGCGTGTGACGATGGGACGGTCCGCAGGTAGTCGGAGGTCTGCTCGTGATGAACAGCGGCCTGGCGCAGGTGTGCTGGCACCACGTGGATTCGATCTGCCATCTGCTGTCTCCTCTAACTGGGCCGGCGGTGCGCCGGCAGCCTCACAATGGCGAGGTGGTCGACGAACCTGCCGGCCGGGTAGGTGTCGGGGCCGCTGTGTTGGCCGGCGCAGTCGCAGGTGGAGGCGTCGGCGGGTGCTCCCAGCCTAGAAAGCTTGGCCCCGTCACGGTGGAGATGTGCTGAATCTGGCCGTCGAGCAGCGCTTCGCTACGGCCGAGAGCAAGTGCATGACGGTCGGTGAATATACCGATGTCGCCCGGTATCACGTGGGCAGGATCGATCGGGTCGGTCACGGCCGTCCCGGGCGCGGGTATGGCTATGCCCTGCTGCTGGAATGCCGCCGCGATCGGTGCTCCGCCTGCTGCGGCCTTGATCGCAGCGGCGAGCTCGGGGCTTGCGGCGGTGACTGTTTCACCGTTGGGCAGCGCAACTGTGGTCGGTCCCCCGGGCAGTGGGGATCCTGGCTGCTCCGATGACGCGTCCTCGTGCTCGTCGCCGGCATGTTCTTCGGGTTCGTCGGCAGGTTCGTAATCCCTTGGGTCCGGGTCTGATGATTCGAACGCTCCGTCGTCGAGGCCGATTGGCTCCAACCCACCGCCCCTCAGCAGCCCCGAAAACGGCAGGTCCCCCGGCCCGGTCCAACCGGGAGCGGAGCTCGGAGAGGTTGCCACACCTGGTCTGGCTTCGCCACCAAGGCTGGGAATGGCTGGCATTGAGGGCAGGGTCGGCATCACCGGTGCGGCGGGTGGTTGCGGTACCAAATCCTCAGGCACCAGGGCAGGATCGTCCAGCAGCAGCGCATCGAGGGCTGGATCCCAGGCAGCGTCTGGGGAAGCCGCGAGCCCGGCCGCGCTGCCGGCAGGTCCAGGATCGACGGTAGTTGTCGCCGCCTCAGGATCACGTGGTGTACCCGATCCCACCTGCGACGCGTTGTAGAGCGACGTCCAGGCAGCCATCAGCGCTGATTTCGACGTATCGTCGAGGCTGGCGTTGGCCACGACTCCACGAATGTCGCGGAGCTTTCCGATCAGGAACCGCTGGAAGTCGCGAGCGCCCGCTGGGGTGTCCAGATCCGACCGCGTTCGTACCGCGGCCTCGGTGTCTTGCTGCAGCTGATTGAGCGCCTCCCGACCCTCGACAGCTTTGAGATGCGCGTTCAGAATCGCCGAAATCACCAGCAGGTCAAGCTGAGCACTTGCTGAATTCTGGTGTGCTAGAGCCAGTTCCGCATCCGCGATAGCTTCGGCGGAACCCGTTCGGCTGCTCTCCGCTGGCGTCGCAGTCGCGTCCGAAGGCACCTCGCCGCGCTTCGGATGCTGCCCCGACTCCGCCATGCCGAGGGACAGTACCCAGGGGTGTTGAGGCTCACAATTCACCTCATTGCCGGCGCCTAAGTGACGCGGGCTCGATAAACGTTCACGAACATCCGTTGCCGCATCACACGGTGGGCTCAAGCTCATTCTTGGCCTCCCGGGCGCGCATAGTGTACCCGTAGGCCTTCCAGCACAGCGCTTTTCGCTCGATCGAGCTCCTGTGCCTCGGCAACGATAGCCGCGATCTCCCGTTGCTTGGCAACCAGAAACTTCTGGAACTCACGCGCCCCCAGTGGTGTATCGACGGCCCGCCCATGCTGCTCCGGCACCGCACTATCGATTTGGGCGGCAATCGCGTCGAGCCGTCGGACGCTGTCGCGCATCGCGGCATGCGCGCTGCCAAGCGCCTCCGCCAGCACCCTGTCGGCGTCGGCCATCGTGTTGTGTTGTCCGGCCAGCTTGGCCTGCCGCGCCTGAATGGCAGCTATCGACGGTCCGGCTTGTTCGGACATGGGTCCACCTTCTCATCTCGCCCAACCCGGGTGGGCGCTTCGATTGCTTACATGGGGCGACGAATTGCGACGTTGCTACCTAGCCGGCTGATCCGCACTGATGCACCCGAATACGGTGCCTCGACGACCAGATTGTTGCCGATCGCCAGCTGCACATGTCCGGGATGCGGAAAGACGAGATCGCCCGGCCGGACTTGGGACAGTGGCACCGGAATCCCGTCATGGATCTGCTGATAGGTGGTGCGATCCACGTGGACTCCCGCCTGCGCGTAGGACCATTGGACCAGCCCGGAACAGTCGAACTGGTTGGGCCCGGTCGCGCCCCAGACATAGGGGCGACCCAGTCGCGACAACGCCGCGCGCACGGCCGCTGTGGCTCGGCTGTCTGCCGCCGGTAGCCGCAGGCCAAGCAGACGATGGCGACGATGGTGTGGCATCCGGTAATGCAATGCACGTAACGCCACCAATCGGCGCCGCGCCCGCCGCCGCGCCGCGAGGACATGTGCGCGTTGAGCCCGCAGCCTTGCCGCCCGCCGCCGCATGGCTTCCCGCCACGCCAGCGGCGCAAGGGGAGTGGCAACGACATCGGCACGAGCCGCGTCGAGAACCCTCCTCGTCAGCTCGTGCGCTTCGGCCCGATCCCGCTGGGCACACACAATGACTGCCGCGGCCTCGGCATCGGTGTGTGCCGCCGCGCGCAGCGCGGTCTGGCCGCGGCGCGCGGCATGTTGATATCGAGGCAGGCTTGCCAGCGTATTCAGCTCGCCGGTGCGCTGCAGCAGACTTCCGTAGTGCGAAGTGTCAGTGTCCAGCGCGGGGTGCCGACCGCTGCCCGCGAACATTCGATGGGCACGACTCAATACTTCGATTTCGCTCTGGCTCACCGGTCCTCCGTCCCACCGTCCGTATCTGAGCAGCCCCGATCGGCTGACTCGCTGGCCTCCACCGCCTCAGCGAAAGCGCGAACTCGGGGGAGTGCTCCTGGTGGGATGACACCCCGATTGCGGATATCCCACATCTCGTCGCCGCCGACACCGATGAGCGCGGCGATGACCGCCTCCGGCAGCGGCGAGCGCGCGCAAGCTCGATCGAACCGTGCCCCGAGGCTGGTCGGCATTCGCTTCAGCAGGGCGCCGCGGGTCGCCTCGAGCGCGCGCAGATGATCCATGAGGCGTCCAGTGGAGTCAGCACCGGCGGTGACCGCCAGCCGCCATGAGCTGGCGGCCAGCATCTCCGCCTTCACGCACTGCGCGATCACAGACAGAATATACGTCTCATATTCGTTTGATGTCGTCGCCGGCAGTCGCTCGATAACCGATTTGATCGCGTCAAGCTGCGCTTCGGCGTAACCTTCCAGCACATCGGTGTCGCTGTGGCGATCCACTACCACCGAATCGGCGCGCCGCGCTGCTGCCGCCGGCGGTGGCTGCACCGCGATCAACCGGGCCAGCTCGGCGTCGGGATCGCCGGCGACCAGCAGTCGTGAGTACGTACCCGGCGGCAGCCCCAACCCGTTCTCGACCTTTTGAACTGTACTTTTGTGTGGTTTCCTGGCGCCACGCTCCAAATAGCTCAGACCCATGATGCTGACGCCGGTCGCGGTCGCGAGGTCGGCGAGTGACCAGTCCCGCGATTCGCGCAACGCGCGGATGGCCGCGCCAGCCGATTCACGGCTCATCGCACCCTCGCGCCATAGCCGGATATTACACACGACGTGCAGCTTCTTAGTTTATATGCGTTTTTGTCGCCTTTCCCTTGCGCCCTTCGGCTTCAAACGTATACGCTTTCGTCTACGTTTAGCCGGAGGAGGAGACCCACACATGGCACACCCATGCGCTACCAACCCAGAACTTTGGTTCGGCTACCCGGATGACGACGGAGGCGACGGCGCCGCGAAGGCCCGCGCCTATGAGCGGTCGGCGACGGAGGCACGGATTCAGTGCCTGCGCCGGTGTCCACTCGCACAGCAGCGTCGCTGCGCCCAACACGCGATCCAACATCGGGAGGAATACGGCGTATGGGCGGGCGTCAAGCTTCCCGGCGGCCAGTACCGCAAGCGCGAGCAGCTCGCGCGCACCCACGAGGTCTTAGGACTCATCGCGGCCGGGGAGATCAATTCCCGGCAACTTCCAGAAAACGCAGCTCTGCTGGAACGCAGCGAACACGACGTCGTCTCGGTGACCGCGGTCGTGCTGCATCTACCGACTTCACGGGTGGGCCGGGCCGGCCCGCGCAACGCCGCCTGACCGCTGGTCGAGCTTGCGGCTCGGTAGGTCGACGCCGGCGACAGGACCGCCCGGCACGCCAGCGGCAGTAGGGTGGCGGTGTTAGCCACGCATCAACCAGCTGCCAGGTCCGCGAAGGCTCCTGAAGAAAGGGCGCCATCATGACTAGTGACCCGACCGGACCGCAACCCACGGTTCATGCAGAAGAGCAGAAGTACACCATCGCCGTCGCGGGCAAGGCCGCCGGATTCGCTGAATTCGCCGACCGTGGAGATCAACGGGTCTTCTACCGCACTGTGGTCGATCCCGAATTTCGCGGGCGCGGGTTGGCCAGCATCCTGGTCAAAAAGGCGCTGGAGGGTGCCCGCGACGACGGCAAGCGCATCGTCCCGGTGTGCTCCATGGTCAGCACGGTGCTCAAGCGCCATCCCGAATTCGACGACATCACCGACCCCGTCACCGCCGAGGTGGATGCGTGGGCGAAAACGAAGACCCAGCCTGGTACGTGAGGGTGGTTGGCCGGTCAATACCGGTGTCGGGTGGTGGTAGTCAGTTCACGGCGGCGGAATCGCTCCGCTCGTCCAACTCATCGAGCGCTTCCCCGGTATAGACGGCGAGCCGCTGCAGGTGCGGCAGCGTGTCACGACAGCCGATGAAGCCGAAGTTCAGCGTCTCGGCGTAACTCTGCACGGTGACGTTGAGGGCCTGGCTGTGCGCCACAAGGGACACTGGATAGGACGCTTCCATCCGGCTACCCCGCAGGTACAGCACATCCTTGGGCCCGGGCACGTTGCTGACACACAGGTTGAAGGTGTACGGCCACGGCGGCTTCACCCCGGTGAGCGCGCTGGCCACCTGCACTCCGTAGGGCGCCATCAGCGCGCCGCTGTAAGCCAGGATCGCCTCTTTATCCATAGTCCTGAGCTGGGCCTTTGCCAGGCTGGTTGACGCGGTGATGACCTGCAGCCGCTCCACCGGATCGGCGATGTCAGTGCCCAGGGTCGCCAGCGTCGTCGCGACCGCGTTGCCGCCGCCCTCATCGTCCTTGGGCCGTACGTTGACCGGCAACACTACGATCAGCGACTTGTCGGGTAGCTCACCCAGCTCGTCCAAGAATCGCCGCAAACCGCCCCCGACGATTGCCAACACCACGTCATTGATCGTCGCATCATATTGGGCGCCAATACTTTTGAGCCGTTCGAGGGAATATTGCTGGGTGGCGAATCGGCGATTGCGGCTGATGCGGGTGTTGAGGACGGAGTGCGGGGCCTGTACCGAGCCAATCAGGTTGCGGTACTCGTTGTCGCTGCGCAACTGGGTGTTCACCAGCGCCTTGGTGAGGTCAACCGTAGACCGTCCCGCGCCGGCCACCGAACCGATGACGCTGCCCACCCCGCTGACCACGCCGCCCAAGCCTTTCACAACGTCGCCTAGGCCACTGAGCACGCTACTGGCACCACCCATCAGGCCGCCGCCGCCGGCGGATTCTTCGGCCTCGTCGGGCTTTCGACCTGGCGCGGGAACGTTGAAGAACAATGGGTGTGTGGTGTCGTCCGGGTCGGTCGACAGGCTGCGGGCCAGCATTTTCTGGGCGGTGAAGCCGTCGATCAGCGAGTGGTGCATCTTGATGTAGATAGCGAAACGGCCACCTTCGAGGCCCTCGATGAAATGCATCTCCCACGGTGGGCGGCTGAGGTCCAATGCGTGACTATGCAGCCGGGAAACCAGAACTCCGAGTTCGCGTTCGTCGCCGGGACTGGCCAACGCCGAGCGGCGCACGTGGTAATCCAGATCGAAGTTGTCGTCGAACACCCAGGACTGTGTCGGGTCATAGAGCATGCCCGGGTGGCTGAGCTTGAGATTCCACGGGTCCACCACCTCGTTGGCCTTGCTGTCATCGACGAGTTGGCGCAGGAAATCCGGTGGCGCACCCTGGGGTGGAGTGAACGGCATCAGCGCACCCACGTGCATCATCGTGCTGGACGATTCCGAGTAGAGGAAGAACATGTCTTGCGGGCCGAGCCGCCTGGCGGTCTTGCTCACTGGCTACTCCTTCGGTGACGACGTCGTCAAGCGTGGTAGGGCCAGCAGCCGTCGCGTCGTGCAAGCCAGCCGGCGATGACGAGCAGCCTTTCCAAAGAGACCGTAACCCAAGCGGGTACTGTCGGCGGCACGGATTGCTTTTCGGCATCTGCACATGGGGCTGGCCTTCTAGTCGCCGCAGCGCTAATCCAGCACCACCTTGGCGAGGCAACTAGCGTATCGGGCGTGACGTCACACCCTGGCCGGCCCGTCAGAGGGTTGCGGTCGACATCCATCCCGCAACCACGTCCTACCGCCAGCTAGGCGAGCCAGAGCAGTCCTGGTGACCGCCGATCAAGTCGAAAGGTACGAACAAGACGGGTGCCGCTGGGCTCACGATGTCGCCACCGCCCCTGAACACGCGTGGGTGCCTATCAAACGCCGGCTCACCGAGACCCTGCGGGAGTACGAGTGCTCGAAGACCCCGACTACCAGTGGTGTCCGTCAGTTCTAGACTCGCGTAGCTAAGGGGATTCGAACCTTTGAGCCACTCGATGCGAACGAGTCGGCTCTGGCGTTCGCACCGGGCAAGCGCCGTGAAACAACGAAAATCACAAGCCAACGCCATTGTGTGGTAGGCAAAGTAAGGCAGCCATTGAAGCTCTGCGGACGCATTGTGGACAAGGTGAGGCCACGGTGAACAGGACGCCTGGCTGGTTGACGCAGACACCCTAACAGGGACGCCGCTCACCGAGCGAGGCCCTGAACCTCCGTCGCATAGGCACTCTCGCAGAACCCTGTTGGCACGCACTCGTTGGGTTTTCGTCGCGAGTCGGCAGCCTTTGGCGGGTCGACCCGCGTGGCGATCTGCCAGTAATCTCGCCTGATGCCGGAGGTTGATTGGGGGAGCGTTCCCGCATGGCTTGGCGCTGGATCGCTGTTGTTAGCGTTCCGGATCTTCCTTCGCGACCGCATGGATCGCGAACGAAGCCAAATTGATCAACTCGGTCTCTGGCCCACGATCGAGGAGGAAGATCTTGGCGGGCGCGAAGAAATCGTAGTCCGTTGGCACGCACGCAACGCCAGCCACGCACCAATCTATGTCGCGCGAATCAACTACAGGATCGCTTGCACCTGGCAAGAGCCGTTTCAGCCCGCCTACACCGATACCAACGAGCAAGAAGCCGACTCCGCGGATGATCCTCCCCCACGGTATTCCGGCGTCCATCCGACGGTATTCAAGTCGCAATGGACCTTCACCGAGCCTCACATCCGTGTCGTACCGCCCGATGACTCGGTCCAGCGCGGTCTAATTCCAATCCGCGGTTACCTGGAACCACCTACGCCTGAGGCGCTACTCATGCAAGTTGGTGACATCGAGTGTGTTGACGTCGAGGCGTTTGTTGTGGACAACGCGGGCCGCCGGTGGCGTACAACCCCTGCCCGAGGTGTACGAGCAGCTCGCGTCCGTTTTCCGCTAGGGCCACGCAGCCGCGGATCAGACTGGACTTTTGCTGCTATGCGCCGCAAGCGCCACTTGGCAAAGGTTCGACGCTGCCTATCCCGTCGAGCCAAGCGAAAGAAGCGATCTCAATAATGCAGTTCCCAGATGGATGCCGGTCTGGCTACCGAGGCCCTTGACCGCTTCGAACACGGCCTCGTAGCAATCCTTCCGTAGGAGCTCAGACCGACTGTGGCGAACAACAGCCGGGTGCGCGCCACGGGCCGCCAGCAGCTTGTGCAGCCGCTCGCTGCGGGCCGATGCCTCGGAGGCAGTGGTCGTACGCGCGGCCCTGATCATCCGCCCGTCCTCCCGGACGGCATAGCCCGACAGCGACATGATCTGACCTCAGACTGCCGGGAACAGATCCGTTCCGACGCGAACGCAACGCGAACGAGCACTAGAACCGGCTGCCCGTCTGCTCGCTGAGCGGCACATGATAGTTCTTCCCGCCCGCAGCCACTCCGAGTGAAACGCGTACATCCAAGCGATGTGCATGTGGACGACGAAGCCCTCAAGCGCCCGTTCCCGGCCAGGATCGTTGAACAGGCTGACCGCCAGCAGTGCCTCCTGCTGCGACGCTCGTAGGAGCAGTTCCCACCGCTGAGGTCGCGCCATCGCGCGTCATCCCTTCCCCGTGTCGCTGAATGATCGCACGGTTTCAGGCCAACTCGGCGCAACACTCGGGGGCCAGACCGCGGTTCCAAGTGACGGCGGTGCGATTCGGGAGCTGGGCCGTGCCCCGCCGTCAGGCGATACTCGGCGAGCCCTGAACGCGGCTTCGTCGGAACGATATCGCCGCAGCCGCGGTGCGCTTCACGCGGCCCCGCCCTCCGGAGCCGCGTTGTCTCGCACAGTGTTAAGTATCGAAATGATGCTGTCTACGTCGCTCTCGCAGAACACATCGTCCGGCCCGGTCGGTGCGTGGTCGATGTAGGGCGACTCGTACAGTCGCGCCGGTTCCACTACCCCGTTGGCGGTGAGTTCGGTAACGATGAGGTTGACGAACCGGATCTGGTCAGCGTTGAACCGAGTCCCGTCGAGGTAGGTCCCGAACGCTTCGGCGGCAGCTTCGCGGTCCAAACCGACCAGCGAGCGCACGAACAGCCCCAGCCCGCGCGACTGCTCTCGAACAAAGTCAATATCGGCTTGTTCCCCAACTCCGTTGTCAATGAGCATGCGCTCCAACGCATCGAGGTCGTCCGACGTCAGCGGCTTGTTTCGGCGTAACCGCTGAAGGGCCACATGATCCTGTTGCTGCTTGAGGCAGGCCCTTGCCTTGGCATGGAACCGCTCCCAGTTCGTCCCAGGGGTAATGCCGGGCAGGTCGACGAGGGTGGCTCCGCTGAGTTCGTCGGCGAAGTCGGCGTAGACAACCACCTTCTTGGCTTTCTCCAGGAATCGCAGCAGGCCGCGCAGCTTGCGCCGGACCGATTCGAGCATGGGTAGCGTGACATCGACCCACCACTCGTCGCTACCAACTTCGTCAAGCAGGACCTGTTGTGCAGCAACGGAAGGGATCGCCGTCTGGCTCAACAGTAGGGTGGCAATGTTCTGGACCTGCTTCCGCAGGCGTTCCGCGGCGACGTCATCGCCCTCCAGCTGGGCGAGCTGGCGGCGCAGGATTAGCATGTCGAAGCGTTTGGCGTCCTCGTCCTCGTCTTTGAACGCCGAGGGCAGCCCGGCCAACTGCTCGCCCACATCACCGGCGGCCTCCGGGGTCAGCGCACTCCAGACCGGCCATTCCGCATACTGCTCAACCAACTTGCGGTGCGGGCGGACGAGGAAATTCTCGAGGTTCATCCCGGCGACGGTTTGGTGCAGTGACCACGCGATGTCGACCCGGAGTCCGCGTTCGGTTTCGGTGCCCTGCCCCTCGGATGGCTCGGGGTTCTTCGCCGGCCAGGCGGAGTCGATGGCGGTGATCAGCCCGAGCCGGGTTTCGAACAGCCGCTGGTTCAGCGATTTCTGCAAGGAGCCTTCGGAGCCGGGGAGGTCTTGGCTGAAGTATTCGAGGTTGCCGCAGAAGTCGAAGACGTAGAAGTTCGCCTTGTCCAGGCCGGGACCGAACAGGTCAGGGCGCAGGCGGGTGCCGCGGCCGATCATCTGCCAGAACTTCGTCTTGGAGCGCACCAGTTTGAAGAAAACGAGGTTGACGACGTCAGGGACATCGATACCGGTGTCGAGCATGTCAACCGAGATCGCGATGTGCGGGGCCTTCTCGGTGACGGAAAAGTCGTCGATCAGCGATTGCGCGTAGCTCAATCCGTGGGTGATGACCCGGGCGAACTGGCCTGCGTACTGCGGGTATTGGATGTCGAAACGCCGCGCAATGAACTCGGCGTGATCCTTGTTCTTGGCGAAGATGATGGTCTTGCCCAGCCGGTCCCCTTCAGCGACCCGGTGGCCCTTGCTAAGCAGTTCGGCGAGCACCTTGTCGACGGTGTCCTCGTTGAACAGGAACCGGTTGATCTCCTCGGAACTCACCTCATCGGGCGGATCACCCTCACCCCAATCGAGGGCGTCCCAGTCGTCTTTCTCCTCTTCGGACAGGTCGGCGTAGCGGATGCCTTGCCGGAGGAACTTGGTGCCGACGGAGATCCCGACCGCGGGAACCAGGAAGCCTTCCTTGACGGCGTCGTCGAGGCTGTAGGCGTCGGTGGGCACTCCGTCTTCAAGGTGGAACAGTCGGTAGGTGTTGTGGTCGACTTCGTCTTTGGGGGTGGCGGTTAGCCCGACGAGCAGTGAGTCGTACCAGTCGAAGATGGCCCGGTACTTTTGGTAGACGGAGCGGTGGGCTTCGTCGATGACGACGAGGTCGAAGTAGCCGGGCCCGAATCTCCTAGTGCCGGAGTCGGTGTCGTCGATGAGGTTCATCATCGTCGGGTAGGTACACACGTACACCCGGCCGTCGGTGATCTTCTCAGTCACCAGGTTCACGGTGGTGGCATCGGGCAGATGCGCCTTGAACGCGTTCGCGGCCTGGGTGACCAGGGCGGTGCGGTCAGCCAGGAACAGGACCCGTTTGACCCAGTTGGCCTCCATCAGCTGCTTCACCAGCGCGATGACCGTGCGGGTCTTGCCCGACCCGGTGGCCATCACCAGCAGGGCTTCACGTTGCTTGCCGGTGAAGGCGTCGTCGATCGCGCGGATGGCGCGGTGCTGATAGTGGCGCTCCACAATGGCCGAGTCGATCGGCATATCGGTCAGCGGTTTGCGGGTGTCGCGGCGCTGGACCAACAGCTCCAGCTCGTCGCGACTGTAGAAACCCCGAACCTCCCGCGGCGGGTAGCCGCCGGCGTCATCCCAAATCCAGTGCTCAAACCCATTGGTATAGAAGATGACCGGGCGGCGGCCCGTCATCTGCTCGAGGCAGTCGGCATACAGTTTGGCCTGCTGCTGACCGACCTGCGGGCTCCTGGTGGTTCGCTTGGCCTCCACAATAGCCAGCGGCAGGCCGTCCTGGCCCCACAACACGTAGTCGACGAAGCCCTTGCCGTCCGGGCTGGGCATGCCAGTGATCGGATACTCGCGGTCCTTAGTCTCGGCGAGGGGCCAGCCGGCTTCGGCCAGCATCACGTCGATGAACCGATCCCGAGTGTCGGCCTCGTTGTAGTCGCGGTCGTCGTTCTGCTGGTTGGCGGCTTGGGCTTTCTTGACCGCCTCCCGCAGTTCCGCGATCTCGGCGTCCTTCTGCGCTGCCAGCTCGTCCTTCTCGGCCAGGGCCTTGGCGTGAGCTTCGTCCTGGGCGGCGAACTTCGCCGCCAGTTGAGCGACCTCCTGCCGGGTTAGCGGTGCCGCCTGGGCCGCGATCTTCGGATCGAAGGCGGCCTTCATCGGAACCGCTTGCGGCTTGGTCGAATACCGGAAGGCGGCCCACAGCATCACGTGGTGCAGCTCACGCAACGTATCCAAAGCGGCCCGCGGCGGGATGGGGTGCACACCGTGGACAGCAGTATTGCCCAGCTTGCGGATCAGGTTCAGCTTGGTCGCGATCCCGACACCGACCTTCGACTTGACCTTCGGATCGTTGATCTTGGCGGCCAGATTGTTCTTGTACGGAATCGGCAGCGCCAGAACGTCGTACAGATAGTCGACCAGCAGCTCGACGGTCCGGCGGCTATAGAAGCACGCCGAGCGTGGGTCGCTGGTGGCATAGCTTTCCGCCCGAGCACAATCGGTGTGCATCTCCAGCCAACCGATTGCGTGCAGGAAGGCGAAGTTGGACATGGCGCTACCTCACAGCTGACCGGAGAACGCGCGGGACTGGAGGGAGGCGAACAGTTCTTCGAGCTTCAACAGCCCATTCGCTTGATCGGCCAGCTGGCGACGAACAGCAGCTAAGTGGTGTGCATATGCCTCTTGATCGGCAGAGCTCGGAATTGGCACCCGAATGGTTTGAACCTCTCTGGCGTTTATATTTGCCATGCCGACGATGCGCTTACACATTCCCCGCAAAGTCGCCTTGCCATAACCTGAGTTGAGCACTCCGGACAGATAGTCCGGTTGGTGATGCTCATCGACGCGCAGCCGCACGAGATACCCGGCATATGCAATCGGATCTGAATCACGATAGACCGCCGTCTTTCCGACTAGCTCGGCACTGTTCGTCCGATTGAACAGTACGTCACCTGACCGGACAGTGTACCTGTCGAACTTGCCCCTCGGTAGCGTCATGTACTTCAGATCTCTGAGATCGACATCCCCGCCATAAGTGATGTTGTTCATCCTCAAAACGGCAATATCACCAGTAAGGGAACTCTTTTCACTTGTGCCGTAATCCGCGGATGCGACAAGGTCACCCACCGTACCCATGGGCAGACCTCTTGGATTTCGAGCCGGGTCACCGAATGCGTTGATGAAGATCGATTGCTTAAGGTCATTTAGCCTTGTCATCACCTGGCGGCGTCTAAAGCGGAGAGCATCGACGTGATCGAGAATTACGGCCACGCGCCGTTGCTCTTCTATTGTTGGAAGTGGAACCTTGAGTTCCAAGAACACCCCCTTGGGCAGCGATCTACGGCGTGCCGTGCTGCCCCGAAGCTTTGCCTTGTAATACGACAATGCGCGGGGCGACCGAAGGAACCTCGCTAAGTAGGAACTGTCTGCACTCTCCGAACTCCGAAGCTGCCACACCCCATAGGCCGGACTGACGATTGCCTCGTCGTAGGAATTCTGAAAGTCAAGTACGCCTTCATCGATGGGAAATCCCACGACCAACTGCCCACGCTCGATCACCTTGTAGTCTGTCGTGTCTGCGCTCGCAACGCGCTTGTTGAACTTCACCGATTGATCGACTAAGCCCGAATGCATCGTCATGGACAAGACTGGGAACTCGCCGCTCCCTGCTTTGCGCACAACCGCTGGCTCGATGAGTTGGCCCAGCTCAACGGTCCTCACGACAGCATTGCCTTCAACTCGGCTAGCTCGGCGGTGATTTCCGACTCCAACGTCTCGATCTCAGCGATGATCTCCGACGGCCGCCTATGCTCAGCTTCGTCGTAAACGATCTCCCTATATCGGTTCAACGAAAGGTCATATCCCTGCGCAACGATGTCTTCCTTCGATACGCAGAACGACTGCTCGGTGCGCGCGCGATCAAGTTCTGAGCCGGTTCTTTCTCCCCATCGTTCCAACACTTCTGGAAGGTCATTGGCCTCGACGGGATTTCGTTTGTCGTCCAGCGAGAACCCGTCTGCGGTCACGTCGTAGAACCAAACGTTGTCCGTTCCACCGGAGTTTGTCTTGGTAAGAAGCAGGATCGCCGTAGACACGCCCGCATAAGGCTTGAACACACCGGACGGCAGTTTCACAACCCCGTCGAGCTTCTGGCCTTCAACCAACATTCGGCGAAGATCCTTGTGCGCCTTTGACGACCCGAACAGCACTCCATCGGGAACGATCACCGCCGCGCGCCCACCAGGCTTTAACAACTTCAAGAACAAGGCCACGAACAGCAGCTCGGTCTTCTTGGTCTTGACGACCCGCTGCAGATCCTTGGATGTCGACTCGTAGTCCAACGACCCGGCAAAAGGCGGGTTGGCCAAGATCAAAGTGTACTTCTCGGTATCCTCGCTTGCGCCTTCCGACAGCGAGTCGCGATAGCGGATGTCCGGGGCCTCGATTCCGTGCATCAGCATGTTCATGCTCGCAATCCTCAGCATGGTGTTATCGAAGTCGTACCCGTGGAACATGCTGGTATGGAAATGCTTCCGCTGCGCGGCATCAGACAGCGCTGATGGGTATCGTTCGCGGATGTACTCGGAGGCTGCCACCAAGAAGCCCGCGGTGCCAGCGGCAGGGTCGCAGATCTCATCGACTGGCTGCGGCGCGGTCATCTCGATTATCAGTTTGATGATGTGGCGCGGCGTTCGGAACTGACCGTTCTGGCCCGCGCTGGCGATCTTGGACAACATATACTCGTAAAGATCGCCGTTGGTATCGCGGTCAGCCATTGGGATCTCATCCAGCAGATCAACCACCCGCGACAACAGCTGCGCGGTCGGGATGGTGAACCGGGCACCCTTCATGTGCTCGGCGTAGGTCGAGCCGTCACCCCCCAGAGCCCGCAAGAACGGGAACACCTTCTCCCCGACCGTCGCGAACATGACCGCCGGCTCCTCATTCTTGAACCGCGACCACCGCAGATCCTGCTGATCGGTGCTGAACCGCATGCCCTCGGCCTTGCCAGTCGTCCGTGCTTTCCTCTCAGCGAGTGTCTCCAGATCATCCAGGCGACGGATGAACAGCAAGTAGGTGATCTGCTCGATGACCTCCAGAGGGTTGGCGATGCCACCGGACCAGAACGCGTCCCAGACCCGGTCGACCTCGCTCTTCAACTCACCGGTGATCACGGGTACGCCCCCTCGACTCATGGTCTTGAACTGAACGGAACCTTATATCCGGCTGGGCCGACAAGTGCGGAGGATGCAGCCGACTGTGGCCGCTACTCGCTTCCATTCGAGGGCACACGACCGAAGCCCCACCGAATGGCCGCGGCCAGCTCCGCCACGTATTCATCTTCGCGCAACTGCTCATACTGGCGTTTTATACACGAGGGGTGCGTGGCATTGAGGATGTACGAGACACCCTGCGGGAGGCGACCGCGCTGAGGTTCGAACGGCTTCGGCGACACCCCCGCCCGCGGATAGAAGAACTCCAATACGCGGTCGGCGTCACGCCCCAGCGTGATCACCAACCGGGGCCGGACAGTTTCGAGTTCGCGGTGCAGAAACGGGGAGCAATTGACGTTCTCGTGCTCATAGGACGCCCGCAGTAGACCACGTTGCTGATGAACAACTCCGCCTCCTCACGACCCGCACGCCTGATGCTCTCATCGATCAACTCACCACTGCCGGCGATAAACGGGATCTGGCTCTCCATGTACTTCTCTCAGAGGCTCTGCCCGACCAGTGCCACCGGTGAACTCAAGCTGCCATGGCCCGGCGCGGAGGCAGTGGCGCCCGAGATGTTCATCCCATCGCAGCGCCTGCAATCGCTGATATCGCCGTCGAGGGCGAGCTTGAGCAGCTGCCGCGAGGCTATGGTGTCCTGCTGCGCCGCCTTCTAGCTCACACCGGTGGAGTGTAGGTAGACCGCGTCCGCCGACGCCAGGATTCGTCGATGCGCCGGAATCCCCCGCGGGCCCCAGAGCGGGGACGTAACGACCGAAGTCCCCAAACCCGCCAACCAGACGTCTAGGGCACAACAACCCCACCAAACATAGAGGTGCTCGCAGTTGGTGAACCACTCGCGGTGGGCGAAGGGGGACTTGAACCCCCACGTCCCGAAGGACACTGGCACCTGAAGCCAGCGCGTCTGCCATTCCGCCACTCGCCCGAAACAACCGGAGGACCATATCACTGTAGTAGCCATGTGTCCCAACCTCCGCGTCGGGCGCCGGCGGGCGAATCAGGGTCCTGGGCTTGCGGACTCTGCTTCGTAAAGATCTCTGAACAGTCTCAATGCAATTCTCACGATTCTCACGGTGCCGTACCGCCGCCGTATCCCGATACCATGCTTGGTTGACCAACACACGCGGGCGAGTCGTTTGCCTTGCGTCGACGACCTAGAAGAGACGACCTAGCAGAAACGTAGAAGAACTGTGAGGCGAGCGCAGCAAGATGAGTAGCCAGAAGGGGCTCGTCCGGCGCATTGAGCGCAAACTGGAGTCGACCGTCGGGGACGCGTTTGCCCGGGTGTTCGGCGGATCCATCGTCCCGCAAGAAATCGAAGCCGCGCTGCGTCGCGAAGCCGCCGACGGTGTCAAGGCGCTGCAGGGTGATCGCCTTTTGGCACCCAACGAATACATCATTACGCTCAGTGTGAGCGACTCTGAGAAGTTGGGCACCGACCCGGAGTTCACGTCGAGCGCTTTTGCTCAGCACTTGGCGGACCATATCCAAGAACAGGGGTGGCAAACGTATGGTGATGTGGTCGTCCGGTTCGAACCTTCGTCGAACCTGCACATTGGCCAGTTCCGCGCCCGCGGGGCTGTTAACCCCGACATCGAGCCCCACCCGACGGTCAGCAATTCCGCCCAGCCACAATCAGAAGATGCGTTTGACGCAGAACCAGGAGTACCACCGATGAGTGACAATTCGAGCTACCAGGGCGGTCAGGGGCAGGGGCGGCCCGACGACTATTACGAGGAGCGCTACGCGCCCCCGCAACAGGATCCGCGTGCTGGGTCGGATCCCCAGAGCGGACCCGACCCCCGTGGGGGCTACCGGCCCGAGGCCGGCGGCTACCCACCCCCGCCCGGCTACCCGCCGCCGCGTCACCCGGATCAGGCCGGGTACCCCGACGCGCGCGGGTACCAAGACCCAGGCCAAGGCGGCTATCCCGACGCACGGGGGTACCAAGATCCAGGTCAGGGCGGCTATGCCGACCCGGGCCAGGGTGGCTATCCTCCGCCGTCGTATGAGCCTCCGCCGTCGTATGAGCAGCGTCCGCCAGCTCCGGCTGGACCTCCCCCGGGGTATGGCGCTCCTGGCTACGAGCAGGGCTACCAGCAGGGCGGCTACGGACCGCCGCCTGGCGGCGGGCAGCCCGGCTACGGCGGCTACGGAGAGCCGGGACAGCTGGGTCAGCAATTTCGTGGTCCGACTCGCCAGGATGAGGGCGGCGGCTACCCACCCCAAGGTCCCCCCGAGCAGCGACCGGCTTACCCCGAACAAGGCGGGTACGACCAGGGCTACCAGCAGGACGCGCCGGGATACGGCCGGCAAGATTACGGCCAGGGGGACTACACCCGCTACGCCGACGCAGCGCCGAGCACCGGATACCCACCACCTGCCGGCGGCTATGCCGAGCCCGCCGGCCGCGAGTACGACTACGGCCAGCCCAGCGCACCTGAATACGGCCAGCCCAGCGGACCCGACTACGGCCAACCCAGCGGACCCGACTACGGCCAACCCAGCGGACCCGACTACGGCCAACCCAGCGGACCCGACTACGGCCAACCCAGCGGACCTGAGTACGGCCAGCCTTCGGGCGGCGGCTACGGCAGCTACGGCGGCTACGGGTCCGCCGCAGCTGCGGTCACCCTGCAGCTCGATGACGGCAGCGGCCGAACGTACCAGCTCCGTGAGGGTTCGAACATCGTCGGTCGGGGCCAGGACGCGCAGTTCCGATTGCCCGACACGGGCGTGTCACGCCGTCACTTGGAAATTCGCTGGGATGGACAGGCCGCGCTGCTGGCGGACCTGAACTCCACCAACGGCACCACCGTCAACAACGCACCCGTGCAGGAGTGGCAGTTGGCCGATGGCGACGTCATCCGCTTGGGGCATTCGGAGATCATCGTTCGCATTCACTGAACACACGGGGTCAAAGCTGCCGAGCTTGATCCGACGCCGACCACCGTCAAAGTATCGTTTCTTTGCTGATCGGCTCGGCAACACCGACGGAGGACAGCAAGCGCAGGACGGAAAGGACGCCAGATGCAGGGGTTGGTACTGCAACTGACGCGTGCCGGATTTTTGATGCTGCTGTGGGTGTTCATCTGGTCTGTTCTGCGGATCCTGAAGACCGACATCTATGCGCCCACCGGCGCGGTCATGGTGCGCCGCAGCCTGGCATTGCCCGGCAGCCTGCTGCCGTCACGCCAGCGCAGGCACGTTGCGCGCTATCTGGTGGTGACCGACGGAGCACTGAAAGGGGCGCGGATCACGTTGACCTCCCAACCGGTGCTGATCGGGCGCGCCGATGACTCGACCCTGGTGCTGACCGACGACTACGCCTCGACACGGCATGCACGGCTGTCGCAGCGCGGCTCCGAATGGTACGTCGAAGACTTAGGATCGACCAACGGCACTTACCTTGACAGGGCGAAGGTGACGACTGCGGTACGAGTTCCTATCGGAATGCCGGTTCGGATCGGCAAGACGGCAATCGAGCTGCGCCCGTGACCCGCACCGGCGACGATGCAGAGCGCCGCGATCAGGAGGAGCGGCGCGCAATAATCTTTACCGCCGATGACGAGCATGCCGGCTCGCCAGGTATCCGAGCCCGGGTCATGGACGTACTGCCCGCTTGCGGGGGAGAGTGGCGCTCGTGACCCTGGTCCTGCGATATGCCGCCCGCAGCGATCGCGGCCTGGTACGCGCGAACAACGAAGACTCGGTCTACGCCGGCGCCCGCCTGCTGGCACTTGCCGACGGCATGGGCGGCCATGCCGCCGGCGAGGTCGCATCTCAGCTGGTGATCGCCGCATTGGCCCATCTCGACGATGACGAGCCCGGAGGCGATCTGCTGGGCAAGCTCGATACCGCGGTACGGTCCGGCAACTCGGCCATCGCCGCGCAGGTCGAGGTGGAGCCGGAACTCGAGGGCATGGGCACCACGCTCACCGCAATCCTGTTCGCGGGAAACCGACTCGGGCTGGCGCACATCGGTGACTCACGCGGCTACCTGCTACGTGACGGCGAGCTAGCCCAGATCACCAAAGACGACACGTTTGTCCAAACCCTGGTCGATGAAGGTCGGATCACCGCGGAAGAGGCGCACAGCCATCCGCAGCGCTCGTTGATCATGCGGGCATTGACCGGTCACGAGGTCGAACCCACGCTGACCATGCGAGAAGCGCGCGCCGGTGATCGCTACCTGCTCTGCTCCGACGGGCTCTCTGACCCCGTGAGCGACGAAACCATCCACGAAGCACTGCAGATCCCCGACGTGGCCGAGAGCGCCTACCGCCTCATCGAATTGGCACTGCGAGGCGGCGGCCCCGACAACGTCACTGTCGTCGTCGCCGACGTCGTCGACTACGACTACGGCCAGACCCAACCGATTCTGGCGGGTGCGGTATCCGGCGACGGTGACGACGACCAAGTGACCCTGCCCAATACCGCGGCCGGACGTGCGTCTGCGATCAACCCGCGCAAGGAAGTTGTCAAACGCGTTCCACCACAAGTTGAGTCGTTCAATCGACCTCGGTGGTCGCGACGGCGGATGGCTGTCGGCGTAGGGCTGGTGGTAGTCCTGGCGATAGCGAGCCTGATCATTGGGCGCGCGGTCATCCGCAATAACTACTATGTCGCCGCGTACAACGGCACGGTGTCCATCATGAGGGGGATTCAGGGGTCGCTGTTGGGCATGGCGCTGAGCGAGCCCTACCTGATGGGCTGCCTATCTGCCGGCGATGAGCTATCGCAGATCAGTTACCGCCAGTCCGGGGATCGTCTCGACTGCCAGTTGATGAAGGTGGAGGATCTGCGCCCTCCCGAACGCGCGGCGGTTCAGGCGGGGCTTCCGGCGGGCACCCTCGACGATGCCATTGGGCAGTTGCGCGAATTGGCAGCCACGTCCTTGCTGCCTCCCTGCCCATCTCCACGAGCTACCTCTCCGCCGCAACCATCTCCCGCCACCGCCAGCCAGTCACCCCAACCGAACCCGACCACCTCGAAACCGGCCGCCACAACACCCACCGCCACAACACCCACCACCACATCACCCGTCGCCACCCCTCCCGCCGGCACCTCTCCCACCGGCACCCCCACCGGCACCCCCACCGCCACCTCTCCGGCAGCGCCCGCCTCGCCATCAGCGACTTCGCCAGCCAACACTTCCGCGCAACCGACTGACACCCCCGCGGCAACGGTGACCGCGCTTCCGCCACCCCCACCTCGGCCGGGCATCGACTGCCGGGCGGCCGCATGACAACGCAGCTACAGCCAGCGGTGGCTGTGACGCCTCCGTTGCCGACTCGGCGT
Organism: Mycobacterium spongiae; assembly: GCF_018278905.1. Taxonomy (NCBI): domain Bacteria; kingdom Bacillati; phylum Actinomycetota; class Actinomycetes; order Mycobacteriales; family Mycobacteriaceae; genus Mycobacterium; species Mycobacterium spongiae. The sequence goes on along the minus strand of NZ_CP046600.1, from coordinate 21,114 downwards.
AATGCCGAACTGCTGCTATTGGTGTTCGCCGGCGGTATCACTGTGGCGGCGCTGCTCATCGTGGAGGCCAACAGAGAGCGGGGCTTGCACTGGGAACTGACGAGTCAGGGGTTGGCTTTTCTCACGTTGTTCGGATTCGCGCATTTGGCCATCCGGCGCTTCGCGCCTTACACCGACCCGCTATTGCTGCCCGTGGTGGCGCTGCTCAACGGTCTTGGGCTGGTCATGATTCACCGGCTCGACCTCGTCGACAACGAGATCGGCCGGCACACCCATCCCAGCGCTAACCAGCAGATGCTGTGGACTCTGGTCGCGGTGGCCTCATTCGCGCTCGTCGTGACGTTCCTCCGAGACCACAGGCAGCTGGCCCGCTATGGCTATACCTGCGGGCTCGTCGGTCTCGTGGTGTTGGCGATCCCCGCGCTGCTGCCGGCATCATTATCCGAGCAGAACGGTGCCAAGATCTGGATTCGACTGCCCGGCTTCTCGATTCAGCCCGCCGAATTCTCCAAAATCCTGCTGTTGATCTTCTTTTCGGCGGTGCTCGTCGCCAAACGCAGCCTGTTCACCAGCGTCGGCAAGCACTTGATGGGCATGACCCTGCCCCGACCGCGAGACCTTGCGCCACTGCTGCTGGCGTGGGTTGCTTCCGTAGGAGTGATGGTCTTCGAGAAGGACCTTGGTACTTCGCTGCTGCTGTACGCGTCGTTTCTGGTGGTGGTTTATCTCGCCACGCAGCGGTTCAGCTGGGTCATCATCGGCTTGATTCTGTTTGCCCTGGGAAGCGTGGCCGCGTACTTCATGTTCGACCACGTTCGAGTCCGCGTCCAGACGTGGCTACACCCGTTTGCCGATCCCGACGGCGCCGGTTACCAAATTGTGCAGTCCCTGTTCAGCTTTGCCACTGGGGGGATCTTCGGTACCGGGCTCGGCAACGGTCAACCGGACACGGTCCCCGAGGCATCGACAGACTTCATCATCGCCGCGTTCGGCGAGGAGCTTGGGCTGGTCGGACTCTCCAGCATCTTGATGCTGTACACGATCGTCATCGTCCGGGGGCTGCGTACGGCGATCGCCACCCGCGACAGTTTCGGCAAGCTGTTGGCCGCTGGACTGGCCTCCACGTTGGCTCTTCAGCTGTTCATCGTTGTCGGCGGGGTGACCAGGCTAATCCCACTCACCGGATTGACCACGCCGTGGATGTCCTACGGTGGATCATCACTGCTGGCCAACTACATGCTGCTGGCCATCCTGGCCCGTATCTCCCACAGTGCCCGCCGACCGTTGCGCACCCGTCCCCGAGACAAGTCGCCGATCGCGGCGGCCGGCACTGAGGTGATCGAGCGCGTATGAACGCCTCGCTGCGCCGGATCTCGGTGACCGTGATGGCGTTGATCGTGCTGCTCTTGCTCAACGCCACGATGACCCAGGTCTTCACCGCCGACGGGTTGCGAACCGACCCGCGCAACCAGCGGGTCCTGCTCGATGAGTATTCCCGCCAACGCGGCCAGATCACCGCGGGAGGACAACTACTGGCCTACTCGGTGGCCACCGACAGCCGATTCCGTTTTCTGCGGGTCTATCCCAACCCCGAGGTGTACGCACCGGTCACCGGCTTCTACTCCCTGCGCTACTCCAGTACGGGACTCGAACGCGCTGAGGACCCGGTGCTGAATGGATCAGATCAGCGGCTGTTCGGCCGGCGGCTGGCCGACTTTTTTACCGGCCGCGACCCGCGCGGCGGCAATGTCGAGACCACGATCAACCCACGCATCCAGCAGGCCGGCTGGGACGCGATGCAGCAAGGCTGCGGCGGGCCGTGCAAAGGGGCGGTCGTGGCCTTGGAACCGTCCACAGGAAAGATTCTGGCGCTGGTGTCGTCACCGTCCTATGACCCCAACCTGCTGGCATCCCACGACCCGGAGGTGCAGGGGCAGACGTGGCGGCAACTCCGTGACAGCCCGGGCGCTCCGCTGACAAACCGTGCGATCGCCGAGACGTACCCACCCGGTTCCACGTTCAAGGTGATCACCACCGCGGCCGCGTTGCAGTCCGGGGCCACCGACACTGAACAACTGACCGCGGCGCCACAGATCACCCTGCCCGATAGCACCGCCACGTTGGAGAATTACGGCGGCGAGGCGTGCGGCGACCAAGCGACCGTGTCGCTCAAAGAGGCTTTCGCCAAATCCTGCAATACCGCCTTCGTCCAGCTGGGCATCAACACCGGTGCCGATGCCCTGCGTAGCGCGGCGCGATCGTTCGGTCTTGACAGCCAGCCCAACCCCATCCCGCTGCAGGTCGCCGAGTCGACTATTGGGCCAATCCCCGACCCAGCGGCGCTGGGGATGACCAGCATCGGGCAAAAGGATGTCGCCGTGACACCGCTCGAGAACGCGGAGATAGCGGCGACCATCGCGAATGGTGGTATCACGATGCAGCCGTACCTGATCGACAGCCTCACCGGGCCAGACCTGGCCAACATCAGCACCGCGGCACCGGGCCAGCCGCACCGCGCGGTGTCGGCTGAACTCGCGGCTAAGCTTACAGAGCTGATGGTCGGCGCCGAGAAAGTCACACAGCAGAAAGGGGCCATCCCCGGCGTGCAGATCGCATCTAAGACTGGTACCGCAGAGCACGGCACCGACCCACGTCACACCCCGCCCCACGCGTGGTATATCGCCTTCGCCCCTGCGCAGGCGCCAAAGGTCGCTGTCGCGGTGCTGGTCGAAGGCGGTGGCGACCGCCTGTCTGCGACCGGTGGTGCGCTCGCCGCGCCGATTGGGCGGGCTGTGATCGAAGTCGCGCTACAGGGGGGACCGTGAGCCCCCCTCAGGCGAGCGCGGAACGCGCGAGGACCGGAGCGCGCGGGAGGCACGGCATGAGCCCCCGCAGGCGAGCGCGCGTGAGGATCGCAGCGCGGAACGCGCGAGGACCGGAGCGCGCGGGAGGCAAGGCATGAGCCCGCGCGTTGGTGTGACGCTGTCTGGCAGGTATCGCCTGCAGCGCTTGATCGCCACTGGCGGGATGGGCCAGGTCTGGGAGGCCGTCGATAGCCGGCTCGGCCGACGCGTTGCGGTCAAGGTCCTCAAGAGCGAGTTCTCGTCGGACCCGGAATTCATCGAACGGTTCCGGGCCGAGGCGCGCACCACCGCGATGCTCAACCACCCGGGCATCGCCGGCGTGCACGACTACGGGGAAAGCCAGATGAACGGCGAGGGCCGTACCGCCTACCTGGTGATGGAGCTGGTTAACGGCGAACCCTTGAATTCGGTGCTCAAACGCACTGGCCGGCTATCGCTGCGGCACGCGCTGGACATGCTGGAGCAGACCGGACGCGCGCTGCAAGTCGCGCACGCCGCGGGCCTGGTTCACCGCGATGTCAAGCCGGGAAACATCTTGATCACCCCCACCGGACAGGTGAAAATCACCGACTTCGGCATCGCCAAGGCCGTGGACGCCGCGCCCGTGACCCAGACCGGCATGGTGATGGGCACCGCGCAGTACATCGCGCCCGAGCAGGCCCTGGGTCACGATGCGACCCCGGCCAGCGATGTCTACTCGTTGGGAGTCGTCGGCTACGAGGCAGTTTCGGGAAAGCGACCGTTCATCGGTGATGGCGCCCTGACGGTGGCGATGAAGCACATCAAGGAACCCCCGCCACCGCTGCCGCCCGAACTGCCCCCCAATGTCCGCGAACTCATCGAGATAACACTGGTGAAGAACCCCGGTATGCGGTATCGCAGTGGGGGACCGTTCTCCGATGCGGTCGCCGCGGTACGAGCCGGCCGCCGGCCACCGCGGCCTAGCCAAACGCCACCGCCGGGGCGGGCCACGCCGGCCGCGATTCCGTCGGGCACGCAGGCCAGGGTCGCGGCCAACTCCACCACTCGGACCCCGCCCCCACGGCGTTCACGCCCGACCACCGGCGGCAATCGGCCACCACCGGTTCGCCGCACGTTCTCGTCCGGCCAGCGCGCATTGCTGTGGGCCGCCGGAGTGCTTGGGGCGCTGGCAATTATCATCGCCGTGCTCATCGTCATAAACTCCCGCACGGAGAATGAGCAACAGCAGACCCCAACAACACCTACCATGACGAACACCGGGACCCCACCGGCCACTAACACCCCCAGCGGCGCGGGGGCTCGACAAGGGGGCCCGATGCTCACTTGGACGGATCGCGGGGAAACAGACGAGATACCGCAATGACCACCCCTCAGCACCTGTCCGAACGCTACGAACTCGGCGACATCCTCGGTTTCGGAGGTATGTCGGAAGTTCACCTCGCCCGCGACCTCCGGTTGCATCGAGATGTTGCGGTCAAGGTGCTGCGAGCCGATCTTGCCCGCGACCCCAGCTTCTATCTGCGCTTCCGACGTGAGGCGCAAAACGCCGCGGCCCTCAATCACCCGGCGATCGTCGCCGTGTACGACACCGGCGAAGCCGAAACGCCGGCTGGACCGTTGCCCTACATCGTCATGGAATACGTCGACGGTGTCACGCTTCGCGACATCGTGCACACCGACGGTCCGATGCCGCCTCAGCGCGCCATCGAGGTCATTGCCGATGCCTGCCAAGCGCTGAACTTCAGTCACCAAAACGGCATCATCCATCGCGACGTCAAGCCGGCAAACATCATGATCAGCACCACCAATGCGGTCAAAGTGATGGACTTCGGCATCGCCCGCGCGATCGCCGACAGCAGCCACAGCGTCACCCAGACCGCGGCGGTGATCGGGACGGCCCAATACCTCTCGCCGGAACAGGCGCGCGGCGATTCCGTCGACGCCCGATCCGACGTCTATTCATTGGGCTGTGTTCTCTACGAAGTCCTCACTGGTGAGCCGCCGTTTACGGGCGACACGCCAGTCTCGGTCGCCTATCAGCACGTCCGGGAAGATCCCCTTCCCCCGTCCGCACGACACGAAGGCATCTCCGCTGACCTCGACGCCGTCGTTCTCAAGGCGCTGGCCAAGAACCCGGAGAACCGGTATCAGACGGCGGCGGAGATGCGTGCTGACCTGGTACGGGTACACAACGGCGAGGTGCCCGAGGCACCCAAGGTTCTCACCGAGGCCGAGCGCACTTCGCTGCTGTCGTCGGCCACCGCCAGCCATGGCGGACCACACACCGACCCGCTACCGCGCACGACGGTGGCAGATGTCGACACCGACCAGACACCCGCCTCGGTGGGCCGGTGGGTCGCTGCGGTGGCCATTCTGGCTGTGCTGACGATCGTGGTGACCATCGCCATTAGCACCTTCGGCGGTAACACTCGCGACCTGAGGGTCCCTGACGTTCGCGGTCAAGTATCCGCCGATGCCATCGCTGCCCTACAAAATCGCGGCTTCAAAACCCGCACGCTACAAAAGCCGGACTCGACGATCCCGCCCGACCATGTCATCGGAACCGACCCCGCCGCCAACTCGTCAGTGGGTGCCGGGGATGAGATCACCATCAACGTGTCCACCGGACCCGAGCAACGCGAATTGCCCGACGTTTCCTCGCTGAGCTATGCCGAAGCGGTCAAGAAGCTGACCGCAGCCGGATTCGGGAAGTTCAGGCGGACTAGATCGCCGTCAACCCCGGACCTCATGGGCAAAGTCATCGGGACCAACCCCCCGGCCAATCAGACGTCGGCAATCACCAATGTGATCACCATCATCGTCGGTTCCGGACCCGCGACGAAGCAGATTCCCGATGTGGCAGGCCAAACCGTCGATGAAGCGCTGAAGAATCTCAACATTTACGGATTTAGCAGATTCAGCCAGGCGTCGGTCGACAGCCCCCGCCCGGCCGGCGACGTGATCGGCACCGATCCGCCAGCGGGGACCACGGTGCCCGAGGACATGATCATCGAACTGCGTGTCTCCAAGGGCAACCAGTTCGTCATGCCCGACCTGTCCGGCATGTTCTGGACAGACGCCGAGCCACGGCTACGTGCGCTGGGCTGGACGGGCAAACTGGACAAAGGGGCCGATGTCGACGCAGGTGGTTCCCAGCACAACCGGGTCGTGTATCAGAACCCGCCCGCCGGTGCTGGCGTCAACCGCAACGGCATCATCACGCTGAAGTTCGGCCAGTAACCTCGGCTGTATCTTCGGTTGCATTCGGAACATGCGGCCGGACAGCGGTGAGTACCTCGTTTTCGAGCCGGCGCACGAGCGTGTCGTCTCGTGTCCATCCGCAATAGGCAAGCCAGTTCGCCAGCATCCGGTGCCCGCCTTCGGTCAGGATCGACTCCGGGTGAAACTGCACCCCTTGGATAGGTAGCGTCGTGTGCCGCACGGCCATGATTACCCCGTTGCGGGTGTGCGCCGTCACCTCAAGCACCGGCGGCAACGACTCCGGCAGGATCGTCAGTGAGTGATACCTGGTCGCGGTAAACGGATCCGGAAGCCCTTGCAACACACCCACATTGGTGTGGAACACACTGCTGGTCTTACCGTGCCGCAATTCGGGCGCGCGGTCGACAGTCGCGCCGAACGCCGTGCCAATCGCTTGGTGTCCCAGGCAGACTCCGAGCAGTGGGGTGCCCACCGCGGCGCATGCGCGGACCAGCTTGACCGACGCGCCGGCCCGTTCCGGGGTGCCGGGTCCAGGACTGAGCAGGACGCCGTCGAAATCAGCGGCAATCGCGGCCTCATCGGAGAGCCGTGGGTCGTCGTTGCGCCAGACCGTCGCTGCAACGCCCAGCTGACCGAGGTATTGCACCAGGTTGAACACGAAGCTGTCGTAGTTGTCGACAACCAGAATCCGCATCGTGCCAGGCTACCGTCCGATCCCGCATCCGATCGCGCGTGGCAACCGTTCAGTAACCGACTGGCCCCAACGGTTCCGCAAAATGCAGCCGAACCGGTTCGGTATGGCCGACGATCTCCACGTTGGACTTGACTTCTTCCTCGTAACCGAGCCCGAATCGGACCACGTACTGCTTGTACAAGGTCACCAGCGGAGCTGCATCCAGGGCGTCCTGCATAGCGCTTGGATCGCCGATGGCGGTGATGGTGTAGGGCGGGCTATAGGTGCGGCCGTTGAGCAACAAGGTATTACCCACGCAGCGAGCCACCGAGGTTGCGATGATGCGTTGGTCTTGTATCTGGATCGCCTCGGCGCCGGCAGTCCACAGCGCGTTGAGGACGGCCTCGATGTCTTGCTGGTGCACGACGAGGTCGTCGGGGGTAGCGTCGCGCGGGAAGCGCCCGTCGGCGTCACGTTGCGCGTCGCGCAGTCGTACCACCAAGCCCGGCCCGGCAACCGGGTTCATGTCTGCCTCGCCAGCGAGCTCGGCGGATCGCCGCAGCATGGCCGCCAACGCAGTATCGGCGGACCGTCCGTGTACCGAGTCGATCCGGTTCGTCAGGGCTTCATGTTCGGCGTCCAGACGGGACACCGACGATTGGGTCTGACGGACCAGGTCGACGAGACGCGGGGCATCACTGCGGCGGATCTCGGCCCCGCCGGAGACTCCGTGCGTGGCGGCCAGCAGCAGCCCCGCCAACAGGCACACCAGCGGCACACCGAAACGCCACGGGGAGCGTCGGGTGTTGGTCATCGTGTCTCCGTTTTCCTGGTCACGGCAGCAGGTGGGTTAGTCTCGTAGCCAAGCCCCTAGATAAGCCACAAGCAAACCCACAAGCAAACTACGCCTTGCTGCTGCGATCACTACCGTGGCACCCTGTCCCACTCGTCGTCGTATCGCAGTAGTTATGAGATATCCCGAGGTAAGTGATGCCCAAGTCCAAGGTCCGCAAGAAGAACGACTTCACGGTCAGCGCTGTCAGCCGCACCCCGGTGAAAGTCAAGGTCGGACCGTCGAGTGTGTGGTTCGTCTCGTTGTTCATTGGCCTGATGCTGATCGGCCTCGTCTGGTTGATGGTGTTTCAGTTGGCCGCCGTCGGCAGCCAAGCCCCCGCGGCGCTGAATTGGATGGCGGAGCTCGGCCCGTGGAACTACGCGATCGCGTTCGCTTTCATGATCACCGGTTTGTTGCTCACGATGCGCTGGCACTGATTGTTGACGCGGACGTAATGAATTCATCCCGTGCCTGGTTCTTTACTCGGCCAGCAACCCTGCGGCCCGCAATCACACGCATGTGATTCATCCCCACTGTTGATAGCGTCTGTGGATAACTGAATCCACAATGGTGAGAGGGTCTAGATAGCGCGTGCAGCAAACGGAATGGGCCCCGCGTTCGGCGGGAATCGCTGGTTGTGGGGCCGGGGGCATTGTGATGGCTATTGCCTCTGTGACCTTGGTCACAGACCAGCCCGGGCGTGTCATGACCGGCATTGCCGCGCTGGGTCTCATCTTGTTTGCGAGCGCCTCCTGGCGCGCCCGGCCAAAGCTGGCAATTACGCCCGACGGCTTAGCGATCCGAGGCTGGTTCCGGACGCAGCTATTGCAGCGCGACAGCATCAAGATCATCCGGATCACCGAGTTCCGCCGCTTTGGCCGCAAAGTCCGCTTACTAGAGATCGAAACCGTCAACGGTGGACTGACGATCTTGTCCCGTTGGGACCTCGGCACCGACCCACTCGAGGTGCTCGATGCCCTCACCGCCGCCGGCTACGCCGGCGGACCCACAAACTAGCGCCCGCGCCCAGAAAGCAGGCGCCCAGAAAACCGCTACGAAATAGTGATCGACTCGATGACGACCGGTTCGGTGGGTCGGTCGCTGGCATCGGTGGCCGTCGTCGCGATCGTGTCGACGACACTCTGCGAATCGGGGTCGGTCACTTCCCCGAAGATGGTGTGCCGCCGATTCAGGTGTGGGGTCTTGCCGACGGTGATGAAGAACTGTGAGCCGTTGGTGCCCGGCCCCGCGTTGGCCATCGCCAACAGGTACGGCTTGTCGAATTGCAGCTCGGGGTGGAACTCGTCAGCAAACTTGTAGCCGGGGCCACCGCGACCGGTCCCCGTTGGGTCGCCACCCTGGATCATGAAGCCCTTAATCACGCGGTGAAAGACGGCGCCGTCGTAGAACGGGCCGGACGGGCCCCCCGACGCGTTTTGCGTCGAATAGTCTTTGGTGCCTTGCGCAAGACCAACGAAGTTGGCAACGGTCTTGGGTGCATGGTTTCCGAACAGTGCGATCTTGATATTCCCGCGGTTGGTGTGCAACGTGGCAATGGCGGTCTGAATGGGGCTGTTGGTCACGACAGCACAGTCTGCCATTAGCCGCGCGCCTGTCCGCAACCGGTGCCGTCGACCGTTACACGGCGCTTCGTGTCAGCAATGGGCGTGCTGACGGGCAGTTGGTGGCAGTCTGTGGAAGGTACCGGAGAGCCTCTGGGCGCCAGAGGTGTCGGCGACAAAGAAAGGTGGCCCATGAGCGAAAAGGTGGAAACCAAGCTGACCTCACGGGAGCGACTGACTCGGGGCCTGACCTACTCTGCCGTGGGACCGGTGGATGTGACCCGCGGCGTTCTCGGGCTCGGATTCGGCTCAGCGCATTCGACCGCATCGGCGCTGCGGCGGCGCTACCGGGAAGGCAGGCTAGCCCGCGAAATCGCGGCGGCCCAGGAAACGATCGCCGGCGAGTTAGCCGCCGCCCAGGAAGCGGTCGCCAACCTGCCGCAAGTCATTGAGGACACGCGGCCGTCCCTCTGTGACAGCAACAAGCGCCGGGCGTGGATCATCGCGGGGGCGGCCGTCACGGTCCTCGCCGGCGGTGCGGTCGCATTTAGCGTTGTCCGGCGCTCGATGCGTCCCGAGCCCTCGCCGCGTCCCCCGAGCGTCGACGTCCAACCGCGTCCATAGGCGTCGCTAGAACACTGCGCCCACATTGCCGTGAGGGTTGTGCTTGGCGCCCGAACCACGACCGTGTTGGGCAATTTCGACGAGGCTCTACCCGATCCCACTGTCCAACTTGTGGAGCCTAGGGGAATCGAACCCCTGACACCTGCCTTGCAAAGGCAGTGCTCTACCAACTGAGCTAAGGCCCCTCGCCGTCACCAGGCGCTTCGTCTGCCGCCACGTGCCAGACCTCGACGCCACGTCGCGACCTCACCACCAGTGCCATCACAACGATCGCTGCCAGCGGCAACGCACATCTCACCCAACGCGATGACGGACACATGGTTGTGGGCCTAGGAGGACTCGAACCTCCGACCTCTTCGTTATCAGCGAAGCGCTCTAACCGCCTGAGCTATAGGCCCGTACGTCGGTACGGCCGAGCGACGAGATTACCGCAACCGCCGCCCAAGTCCCAAAAGGCTAGTCGCGGTCCGCCAGCGTCACCTCAATGCCGCCAATGAGGTCGGTGGTCAAGTTGTAGACGAACGCCCCAATCGTCGCCAACGCGGTCAGCAAGACGATATTGACCAAGCCGATGAGGATGGCGCCGCCAAAAATGGTGCCGCTGGAGACAAGTTCACCGCTGCTTCCGCTGGTGTTGTTCAACAAGTCGCCCACGTTGCTGTTGAGCTTGGTCCACACACCCATGCCGCCGAGCACCAGGTACAGGAACGCGACCGCGATCATCCAGACGAAGAACAGGGCCACCGACAGCAACAGTGACACCTTTAACGTGCTCCACGGATCGATCCGACGGATCTGCATGCTGGCCCGGACCGGTCCGCGCGGCCGTCGCGACGCCACCTGAACATGGGTTTCGCGGGTTTCGGAGCTGGTCGAACGGCCTGAGCCGGAGCCGGTCGTCGCTGCGGCCCCGGCCGCCGGACGTTCCGGCGCGGGGTTGCGTTGTGTGGCTCTGGGGGCCGGGCCGGAAAGATCGGGCAATTCGCTCGGATAGGCCTCGGCGCCCGGGCCCTCGGGCTCCTGCGCTGGAGACTTCCCGGGTGGCGGTGAGCTGGCCGGGGGCGCCGTCCTACCAGAAATGAAGCGGTTAAGCCGGGCATCGGCGTCGGGCGGGGGCACCGATGTCCGACCCTCGTTGGGTTCGGGCGCTGGGCGCGACGATGCCTGCGAGGCCCGGGCGGCGCCGCGCTGCCACGGCGGCGAGTCTCCACCGTCTGGGAGGCGACCCGGTCCGGTCGGTGCCCGGTGCACGCCAGCGCGCTCGACCGAACCATCCCCATTCGGGTTGTCGCCGGTGTTGGGGGCGCCCGGTTCGTGTGGTGAAGTCACCGCGGCTCCTTACCTATGTTTCCAGGCAGCTAGTTCAGACGGCCCGACTCCTCCTCGGGTCGCTACGCGACCCGCATCGTCGTCGGGCTCACTTCAATTGCCCGACTCCTCCTCGGGTCGCTAGGCGACCCGCATCGTCGTCGGGCTAAGTCTAGTTGCCCAGCTCACGCGAACCGCCCCGTGCCCCTATCGTGGGCCAGCTATTTGCTCGACCCGTTCGCGCCGTCGACTTCCGCGACCGCGTCGTCGACATTTTCCTCGGCGTTGCGGGCGATGGCCAACAGGGTGTCACCCTCGCCCAGGTTCATCAGCCGCACGCCCTTCGTCTGCCGTCCCGCCTTGCGGACCTGGCGTGCCGCGGTCCGGATGACACCGCCCCCGGAAGTAATCGCGTACAGCTCGCTGTCGACGTCGACAATCAATGCCCCGACCAACCTGCCGCGCCGGCGGTCGTACATCACCGTGAGCACGCCCTTGCCGCCGCGGCCCTGGACCGGGTACTCCTCGATTCCGGTCCGTTTCGCATACCCACCGGAGGTGGCAATCAGCAAATAGGTGCCTTCACGCACGACGTTCAGCGACAGCAGCCGATCGTCGGCATTGAACCGCATTCCTTGCACGCCCGAGGTAGCCCGCCCCATGGGCCGCAGCGCTTCGTCGGTCGCCGAGAACCTGATGGACTGGCCGTTGGCGGACACCAGCAGCAGGTCGTCATCGGATGAGCACAGCACGGCACCGACTAGTTCGTCGGAGTTGCGCAGGTTGATCGCCACGATCCCACCCGAGCGATTCGAGTCGAAGTCGGTCAACTTCGACTTCTTGACCAAACCGTTCTGGGTGGCCAGCACCAGATATGGGGCGTCCTCATAGCTGCGGATCTGGATGACCTGGGCGATGCGCTCCTCGGGCTGGAAGGCCAGCAGGTTGGCGACATGCTGACCGCGCGCTGTCCGGGAGGCCTCCGGCAACTCGTACGCCTTGGCGCGGTACACCCGGCCCTGGGTGGTGAAGAACAGGATCCAGTCGTGGGTCGAACACACGAAAAAGTGCCGGACGATGTCGTCTTGCTTGAGCCCGGCGCCCTGTACGCCTTTCCCGCCACGCTTTTGGCTGCGGTACAGATCGGTTTTGGTGCGCTTGGCGTAGCCGGTCTCGGTGATGGTGACGACAACGTCCTCTCGAGCAATCAAGTCCTCGTCGTTGACGTCACCGTCGGCCGCGATGATCCGGGTACGACGGTCGTCGCCGTGCTTTTCGACGATCTCGCCGAGTTCGTCGCGCACGATGCCGCGCTGACGCTCGGGTTTGGCCAGAATGTCTTCGAGGTCCGCGATTTCGGCTTCGATCTTGGCCAAGTCGTCAACAATGCGTTGGCGTTCCAGTGCGGCCAGGCGCCGCAGTTGCATGTCGAGGATGGCCTGGGCTTGGATCTCGTCGATGTCGAGCAGCTCGATCAACCCGGCGCGGGCGATGTCGACCGTCTCCGACGCCCGGATCAGCGCGATGACTTCGTCCAGCGCGTCGAGCGCTTTGACCAGGCCGCGCAGAATGTGGGCCCGTTCGTTGGCTTTTCGCAGCCGGTAGGTGGTGCGCCGAACGATGACGTCGAGTTGGTGGTCGACGTAGTAGCGGATGAGCTGGTCGAGCCGCAGCGTGCGAGGCACCCCGTCGACGATCGACAGCATGTTGGCACCGAAGCTGGTTTGCAGCTGGGTGTGCTTATAGAGGTTGTTGAGCACCACCTTTGCTACCGCATCGCGCTTGACCTCGATGACGATCCGCAAGCCGACCCGGTCACTGCTCTGGTCTTCAATGTTGGAGATCCCGGTGAGCTTTCCGTCGCGGACCTGCTCGGCGATCGAGGTGATGAAGTTGTCGTGGTTGACCTGATACGGCAACTCGGTGATGACCAGTGAGGTCCGGCCGCGCGAATCTTCCTCTACTGCAACCACACCGCGCATCCGGATGGAGCCGCGGCCGGTCTTGTACGCATCGCCGATGCCCTGGGAGCCGACAATCAACCCGGCGGTGGGGAAGTCGGGTCCTTTGACGCACTTGGTGACCGCGGCCAGCGTTGCCTCTTCGTCGGCGTCGTAGTTGTCCAGCGCCCAGAACACCGCGTCGGCGAGCTCGCGAAGATTGTGTGGCGGGATATTGGTGGCCATACCCACCGCGATACCGCCGGAGCCGTTGGCCAGCAGATTGGGAAACCGGCTGGGCAGCACCGCCGGCTCTTGTACCCGACCATCGTAGTTGGGCGCGAAATCGACTGTCTCCTCGTCAATTTCGCGTAGCATTTCCATCGCCAGTGGCGTGAGCCGCGCCTCCGTGTAGCGCATCGCGGCCGGTGGGTCGTTGCCCGGGGAGCCAAAGTTACCTTGGCCATCGACCAGCGGGTACCGCAACGACCACGGCTGCGCCATCCGGACCAGGGTGTCGTAGATCGACGCGTCACCGTGCGGGTGATAGTTACCCATGGTTTCGGCCACGGATCGAGCTGACTTGGCATGACTGCGGTCAGGACGGAACCCGGAATCGAACATGGCGTAAAGAACCCGACGATGCACCGGCTTGAGGCCATCGCGCACTTCCGGCAACGCGCGACCGACGATCACGCTCATCGCGTAGTCGATGTAGCTGCGCTGCATCTCCTGCTGAATGTCGACCGGTTCGACCCGCTCTGCGGAATCGTCACCAGGCGGCAGCGTCGTGTCTGTCATCTATTCCTCGTTTGCACTGAGTGTGGACAGCGTTGGGTTCACGTGTGCTGGATCAGACGTCCAAGAAGCGGACGTCTTTGGCGTTGCGGGTGATAAAGCTTCGGCGCGCGTCGACGTCCTCGCCCATCAGGATCGAGAACAGTTCGTCGGCGGAAGCGGCGTCGTCGAGAGTTACCTGGCGCAGCACACGCACTGTGGGGTCCATCGTGGTTTCCCACAGCTCCTTGGCGTCCATTTCGCCGAGCCCTTTGTAGCGCTGGATGCCGTCGTCCTTGTTGATCTTCTTGCCCGCTTTGAGCCCCGCCTCGAGTAGGCCGTCGCGCTCGCGGTCGGAATAGGCGAACTCCGGATCGCTGCGCTGCCACTTGAGCTTGTACAGCGGCGGCTGGGCCAGGAACACGTGCCCGTTCTCGATCAGCGGTCGCATGAACCGGAAGAGCAACGTCAACAACAGTGTGGAAATGTGCTGGCCGTCAACATCAGCATCAGCCATCAGCACGATTTTGTGGTAACGCAGTCTGGTGATGTCGAACTCGTCGTGAATCCCGGTACCCAAGGCAGTGATGATCGCCTGCACCTCGGTGTTCTTGAGCACCCGGTCGATACGGGCCTTTTCCACGTTGATGATCTTTCCGCGCAACGGGAGGATCGCTTGGAACATCGAATCGCGCCCGCTCTTGGCCGAGCCGCCGGCCGAATCGCCCTCGACAACATACAGTTCTGACTTCCGCGGATCGGTAGAGCGACAGTCGGCCAGCTTGCCCGGAAGACCACCGAGGTCGGTAGCACTTTTGCGCCGCACCAACTCTCGCGCTTTGCGTGCCGCAATTCGTGCCTGCGCCGATGAGACTGCTTTGTTGACAATGACTTTCGCATCCGCAGGATTGGCTTCAAACCAATGTGTGAGCTGTTCGTTGCAGACTTTCTGCACGAAGGACTTCACCTCGGTGTTACCCAACTTGGTTTTAGTCTGACCTTCGAATTGCGGTTCGCTGACTTTCGCCGAAATGACCGCGGCCAGGCCTTCCCGGATGTCGTCGCCAGTGAGGTTGGGGTCCTTGTCTTTCAGGAGTTTGCGGTCCTTGGCGTACTTGTTGACCACCGACGTCAACGCGCTGCGGAAGCCTTCCTCATGGGTGCCGCCTTCGTGGGTGTTGATGGTGTTGGCGAAGGTGTGCACCGACTCCGAATAGCCGGCGTTCCATTGCATCGCGATCTCGACCTCATGACCGTGACCCTTGCCAGAGAAATCGACGACGCTGCCATGGATCGGGTTCTTGGTGCGGTTGATGTGCTTGACGTAATCGACGAGGCCACCCGGGTAATGAAACGTGCGGCGCTTCACTTTATGGGGTGCAACAGATTCTGCTGCTCGCTCGCTCGCCGACTTTGGCGCTTCGGCAACGTCGCTGACGACTTCGTCGACGACTTCATCCTCCGTCACACGCTCGTCGTTGAGGTTGATGGTCAGCCCCTTGTTGAGGAAAGCCATCTCCTGCAGCCGGCGCGCCACCGTTTCGAAGTCGTACTCCGTGGTCTCGAAGACCGCTGGATCTGCCCAAAACCGCACTGTCGAGCCAGTTTTGCGAGTCGTGCCGCCTTTCTGCAGACCCACCGGCTCCGACTGCTTGTAGCATTGCGTCCACTCGTGGCCGTCGCGCTTGATCTCAACCTCGAGCCGGGTGGACAGCGCGTTGACAACCGAAACGCCGACACCGTGGAGGCCACCCGAGATCGCGTACGCGTCGGAATCGAATTTTCCGCCGGCGTGCAATTGAGTCATCACGACATCGACGGTCGGTACCCCGGAGGCATGCTTGGCGACCGGGATGCCACGGCCGTCGTCGGCGACCTCGACGCCTCCGTCTTCGAGCAAAGTCACGCTGACCGTGGTCGCGTATCCGGCCATCGCTTCGTCGACCGCGTTGTCGACCACCTCCCAGACAAGGTGGTGTAAACCGCGCTCCCCGGTGGAGCCGATATACATACCTGGACGTTTGCGGACGGCTTCTAGCCCCTCCAAAATCGTGATGGATGCGGCGTCGTACTCATCCTGCGTCTTCTTCTTCTGGGCAGCCACAGTCCGGATGCTCTCCTCGGGGTTGTATGCGAGCGGTCCAGTCACCGCAGCGGTCGCATCCCACCACTCTACCGTGATCGGCCCCCCGCACCGATTCTCCGGCCGCGTTTCTACCTATCTGATTGCGCCGTGTGGTCGATATCTTTATTCCCACCACGTCCCGACGTTGCTGATGCAGGTCCGTTCCGTCCTGGCGGCTCTCAGGCTCGCTCCCCCTGGAGCCGGATACCGCCAGTTCGGTGCCTTATCCATAGGTGTCCCGGGGTCCTCGACCGGCGATGTGCCGTGGGCCTTTGCGCCACGACGGAGCCGCGGGACCCGTGATCCGTAAAGATCGGACCACCCCGTCACCGACAGCAGCGGCGATTTTCGCTAAAAGTTGTGCTTGCAGCAGCCGCAGTTGTGTTGCCCACGCCGTCGATTCTGCGGTGACGCTGAGCACCCCCTCATTCAGCGCGGTGGGCGTTGCATGCTCGGCGATGTGCTGGCCCACTACTGAGCCCCATTGCCCCAGTACCGTCCCCTCGGCGACGTGTGCCGACCAGCCGCGTCTCTTCGCCAGGTCTCGTGCTGCGCTCCCCAACAGTTCGGGATCACGAACATCAGGCCCCGGCGCGGACCAGCTGCGCCGTCGCCCCGCTACGCGGCGCGGCGTGGCGGGCCCAGAGCGACCGCGTCCGGCGTCGTGTCCACGCGCCCGCGCCGCGGCCCGCGCCTCTTCGAGGGTGCGCCGGACCAGATCCATCGCGGGTGCGTCGTTGGCTTGCTCGCCGCCTTCGTGACCAGACCGCCCCTGTGAGTCCGTCACGGTCGCACCACCGACATGGGTCCCGAGTCGCTCTCACGCAGATCGATATGGACTCGTCGAGCATCCCAGTCGACGGGGATGTCATCCGAAACAGCTGCAGTCACCAAGACCTGCTCGGCGGATTCGGCCACCGCCGCCAGCGCGCGCCGGCGCGTTGCATCCAATTCCGCAAAGACGTCGTCGAGCAACAACACCGGCTCGCCCCCGTCCGCGCGGAGTAGTTCGTAGGCTGCCAATCGCAGCGCCACCGCCAACGACCACGATTCTCCATGGCTGACAAACCCTTTGGCCAGCTGCTCACCGAGTCGCAACTCCAGGTCATCACGGTGTGGACCGACCAGACACACACCGCGCTCCAGTTCGGATTCCCGGCGTGCCGCGAGTGCCGCCAGCAAGCCCGCCTCCAGATTCTGGTGATCAGCGACGACGCTTTCGCCGGAACCCGTGCGATCCATACTGGTCCGGTAGTTGATCGACGCCAACCGTGATTCCGGCGCCAACAGCTGGTAGGCCTTCTGCACTTCCGGTGCCAACTGGTTCACCAGATTGATACGCGCTGCCATCAATTCAGCGCCGTGTTCGGCCAAACGGCTATCCCAGACATCAAGGGTGTCCAGCCCAGCATGATCGGTGCGATACCGCCCACCGGACATCGATTTCAACAGCGCCGTGCGTTGCCGCAGCACTTTGTCGTAGTCCGCGCGCACCGCGGCCATCGCAGGCCTACGCACGGTCGCCAGCTCATCGAGATAACGGCGCCGATCTGCCGGGTCGCCACGGACCAGCGCAAGGTCCTCGGGCGCAAACAACACCGCGCGCAACACTCCAACCACCTCGCGCGGGCTACGGACCGGTGACCGGTTCAGCCGCGCCTTGTTGGCTCGCCCCGCAGCAATCTCCAGATCAACCGCGCATTCCCTGCCCTCACTCACCACGATCGTCGAAACGACAGCCCGATCGGCACCCGAACGAATCAACGGCAGATCGGAACCGACCCGGTGCGAACTCAATGTAGTCGAATACCACAGTGCCTCAACTATATTCGTCTTGCCAAACCCATTTGGACCGACAAATACCGTTCGTCCTGGAAACAACTCCAGATCCGCATTGGACCACGACCGAAAGTCACGCAACCCCAATTGCCGGACGTACACCTGCCCCAGCCCCTACGAGGGATGCGATCAGCCGGGCAATCGAACCGGCATCAACAGGTACACATAGTCGGTGTGAACCGCCGGGAACGGGCCCTTAGGATCTACCGCGCCAGGAGCCCCCTCGTCATCGGACGATGCGGGCCGTAGCAATGCCGGCTTGCCCGGCGTGGTGAAACCGAACGAGACCCGCTCGGAATGCAGCGAACCCAGGCCGTCGGTCAAGTAGGTCGGGTTGAACGCAATCGTCAACGGTTCGCCGACGAAGTCGACGGCAAGATCTTCCTCTGCTCGTCCGACATCGTCGGCTCCAGCTGAAAGCCGCAGCATCCCATCGGCAAATTCCATGCGCACCTGCGCGCCTCGATCTGCCACTAACGCAACCAGTTTTATCGCTTCGGTCAACTCTGCTACATCGATCGTGGCCACTGCCGTGTGCTCCGTGGGCAACAACTGGCGAAACTTGGGGAACTCCGCATCCAGAAGGCGAGTGGTACTGCATTTGTCGTTTCCGCTGATGCCAAGGAGTCCATCTTTGCCAACTCCCGTACCAGCGCCTAACGACAACCGCACATCGGACCCATCAGTGCCCGCTTTTGCCGCCTCGGCCAAAGTCTTGGCCGGTACTAGTACCGCAGCCTCGACATCGGGGGATGACGCGGACCACGTCAACTCGCGAACCGCCAAACGAAATCTGTCCGTCGCAGCTAAAACGACTGTGTCACCGGATATCTCGACGCGGATGCCGGTCAACATGGGCAATGTGTCGTCACGGCCGGCCGCGATGGCGACCTGACCGATCGCCTCGGCGAACAACTCCGAGGAGAGTACTCCGGTCTCTTCGGGGAGCGTCGGCAACGTCGGGTAATCCTCGACGGCCATCGTCGGAAGCGAGAATCTGGCATTTCCGCAGGTCAATTCGACCCGACTGCCATCGACTGAAAAGTCGACGGGCTTGTTCGGCAAGGCTCGGGTGATATCCGATAGCAGCCTTCCGGACACTAAAACACTTCCGGGAGAAGCGATTTCAGCAGCGACCTGTGCTTCTGCGGAGACTTCGTAGTCGAATCCCGAGATCGTCAGCCCCGTGTCCGAACCGGTCAACAAGACCCCGGACAGCACCGGCGCCGTTGGCCGCGTGGGGAGGTTCTTGGCTACCCAGGACACTGCATCGGCGAAAGACTCCCGGACCAAACGGAACTTCAAATCGGTAAGACCAGCTCGTGTCGTAGCCGCGTCCATTGCGTCCCTTCACCTAACGTGAGTTTCAAACCAGTGACGAGCACCCCGCTAGCACGGACACTCCCCGTGACGGCCACCACTGTGGTCGAACAACAACCGTAGAGCTTCTGGCGCCAACTTGGAAGCTAGTCCACGACGGCGACGACGGGCAGGGCCACGGGGGGTGAGACCCCGGGAAGCGGGACCATCCCCAACGCTGTGTTTTAACGAAGAAGTATCGGAAAGATCTCAATAACAGTATTAAGGGATGTGGAGATTGGGGATAACCAAGCTTTGGTGCTGTTGAACGTGGTTTTGGGTTGTGGATGGCTGCGTTGACAACCATCTGGTGGGTGGCGAGGGACTGGGGATCGGACGTGGCACTGTGGGGAACTAGCGGTTGTTGCGGGGTTGTGTGCGGTGTTTCTACACAGCGATGCGCACAACGAGCACTGTGACGGGTGTGACGCGCGGGTAGGAAGTTTTTTCCGAAAAAGTTTCCGAGGAGGGCGCTTATCAGCGCTTGGAGCGCTGCCGGATGCGAGTCGTGAGCTCTTTGACGTGATCGAAGACCTCACGACGTTCGGCCATCTCGGACAAGATCTTGCGCTGGGCGTACATGACTGTGGTGTGGTCGCGCCCGAACGCCTGGCCGATCTTGGGCAGTGACAGATCGGTCAGTTCGCGGCAGAGATACATGGCGATTTGTCGCGACTGGGCGAGTGCTCGGGTCTTGCCCGGTCCACGGAGTTCTTCGACCGTGGTATCGAAGTATTCAGCGGTCGCCGCCATGATGGTCGCCGCGCTGATTTGCATGGTGTTCGCGTCGGCGATCAGATCGCGAAGCACGATCTCGGCCAGTGCTTTGTCGATCGGTGTCTTGTTTAGCGACGCAAAAGCGGTCACCCGGATGAGGGCACCTTCAAGTTCTCGGATGTTGCGCTCGATGCTGCCCGCGATGAGTTCGAGGACATCGTCGGGTACCGCAAGACGTTCCATCTGTGCCTTCTTGCGAAGGATCGCGATGCGGGTCTCCAACTCGGGGGGTTGGACGTCGGTGATCAGCCCCCACTCGAAGCGGGTGCGGAGACGGTCTTCAAGGGTGGCGAGCTGTTTGGGTGGACGATCGGATGAGATCACGATCTGTTTGTTGGCGTTGTGCAAGGTGTTGAAGGTGTGAAAGAACTCTTCCTGGATGCCCTCTTTGCCTTCAATGAACTGGATGTCATCGACCAGAAGCACATCGACGTCGCGGTAGCTGCGCTTGAAGGCGACTTTACGATCGTCGCGCAGCGAGTTGATGAAGTCGTTGGTGAATTCTTCGGTGGAGACGTACTTGACGCGCATGCCGGGAAACAGCCGTTGGGCGTAGTTGCCGGCCGCGTGCAAGAGGTGAGTTTTGCCAAGACCGGATTCGCCCCAGATGAAGAGCGGGTTGTATGCGCGGGCGGGCGCTTCGGAGATCGCCAGCGTCGCGGCATGTGCGAACCGGTTGGAGGCGCCGATGACGAACGTGTCGAAGGTGTAACGCCGGTTGAGGCTGGTTCCGCCAGTACTTGCTGAGTCGGCACTGTGTGGGCGTTCAGTGAAGTAATTCGGCCAGGTCTGCTGGGCAGGACCGAAGGCATCGCCAGTTTCGTCGGCATCGTCGGGGCCGCTTGAGTCGTCTAGGGATGGGTACGCGCTCGGATCGTCAGAAGGTGAGTGCGCGGGCTCATCGACATGTTCAGTGCTAGGGGGAGCGATGCGAACACCGAGTTGTATCTGCTGACCGAGCCGACGGCTGAGCGCGTCGGTAATCGGCGTACGCAGGTGGCGCTCGATCTCGTTCTGGACGAAGCTGCTCGGCACCGACAGCAGGGCAAAACCTTCGACGATGGTCAGCGGTTGAACGAGATTCAACCACGCCCGTTGCTGGGGAGTCAGCGGAGCGGTGAGCGTCGTGCCGTTGGCGGGCGTGCCGTCACCGTTCGGCTCGCCGTTCAGTTCGGAAACGACCGCCTGCCACACTGTGGTGAAACCTGAACCGGGGTCATCGATCAA